>NZ_CP144336.1:4677500-8640000 GCF_050039385.1 Myxococcus faecalis
ATAGAACGTCGCTTCCTGCTGCGTCCTCTCCAGCACCAGCGACCACCCGTCTCCCGAGGTCGCCAGCGGCGTCGTACAGGTCGCATCCGCGAAGAGGGACACCCCCGCCGCCGCCGGTCCCGTCCCTTCCAGCGTCAGCGAGGGGGCCGCCAGTGCGGACAGGTTGCCTCGACTGTCCTGGCTCTGCACCACCAGCCCCTCCGAGCATCGGCCCACCGCGGTCTCTCGCGCCGGGCTCATGAAGAAGAGCTGGGAAGCCGCGCCCGCCACCACGTCCACATCGAAGGTGGCCCCAGGCTGCGTGCCTCGGTCATACCCGGGCCCGCTCACCTTGTTCTGGCTGATGGCGTTGGCGCCCCCCAGGTCGGAGATGCCCGCCTGGTACGGATAGCCGTTCGTCACCGGCCCGCGGTGGGTCACGGTGTTTCGCGACACCTGGAGCCGGGTCGATACCGCCAGTGGCCCTCCGCCCGCCTCTCCCTGAGACAGATTGATGCCGACGTCGTTGTCCTCCACCGTGTTCTCGAAGAGGACGATGTCTTCGCACAGCGCGAACCCGTAGTACGCCCCGCCCGCGACCAGGATGCCCGAGGCCACCGCGGAGTCTCCCGTGTAGGCGTGCCCCGTCACGCGGTTGCCCGTCGCCCGCCCCGTGGCCCCGTCGCTGAACTGGATGCCGTTCCTCGCGATGAAGGGCACGGGCCCACCGCCCTCGACACGGTTGTCCTCCAGGTTCAGCTCCACCTTGCCCGTGCCGACGATGCCCGCCTTCTGGTAGCCCACCACGTGGTTGCGCAGCACCTCCACGTGCGTCACCGACTCGGCGTCGCGCGCGTTGCGCACCTCGATGGCCACACCCTCCTGACAGCCCCCCTCCCCTTCCTTCTGGTTCACGTCCCGGACCACGCTGTCGAGGATGGAGCCGCTCGCGCCGTCGAACAGGATGCCGCGCAGCCGGGCCGAGCCCGCGTCACACGTCAGCTCCGACAACCCTCGCGCCGCCACCGTCACGTCCCTCACATGCGCCGTCGTCCCCAGGCTGCTCAACACCGCCCCTCGGAAGCGGCCGTCGCGAGGGTCCACCGCCGTGAGCACGTGACCGCCACCGTCGAGCGTGTACCCGTCCGGAATCCACACCGTCTGCGCCGTGGTGCAGTCCGCCGTCAACGTCACCGTCGAGGCTCCCAACACCGCCGGACACGGCGCATGCTCGTCACACCACAGGTCTTCCCACTCCACCACCAGGACTCGCGTCACACTCAACCCGGAGGCATTCGTGACGGTCAGCGTGATGGTGGGCGTCACATCCCTCGGGGCGCAGGACAGCATCACCCAGTCCGCCGAGCCCGTTCCGGCCCCTCGCACCATGTTCCCCAGGAGCCCCGTGTTCGCCGTCCACGCGAAGGTCAGCGGCTCCCCCTGCGGGTCCGTCGCGGACGCGGACAGCCGCACCAGCTGCCCCGCGAAGGCGTCCTCGGAGGACTGCGTCACCTCCGTGAGCGTCGGCGGCTGGGGGTTCGTCACGCACAGATTCAACGAGCGCACCTGCGAGGCCCTCGTCGCGTTGTCGGAAATCCTCACGCTCAACTGGCAATTGTCACACGCGACCTGGGGCGCCTCCATCGGCGTGAAGCGCGTCGTCGGTGAGGTCGCGTCCTCGAACTCGCCCTCGCAGGTGGACGTCCACGCGTAGGAGAGCAGATCCCCATCGTCATCCACCGCCGTCACCTCCAGCTCCACCGGCGTGCCCACTCGCACCTGGGAGCCCGGCCGGACGCCCAGCTCCGTCACCACCGGGTCGCGCTCCAGCGAGGCCTCGTGCGCAGCTCCCCACCCACCCCCGAGCGCCACGTCCACGGAGAACCGCAGCGTGGACACCGCCCCCTGCGCCCCCATGACCTTCAAGGTCAACGCATCCGGCCCGCGGCGCAGCGGCGCCGTCCACTCCGCATCCGAGACACCCTTGTCGGCGAACTGTCCCTCCACCGCCTCCCACGCATACGTCAGCGTCTCCGAGGGCTCCGCGCCCCGCGCCACCACCCGGAACCGGATGGACTCTCCCGGAGACACCGCGGCGCGTGAGCCCACCACCGCATCGATGATGGGCGCCGTGCTCCCCAACGAGGGATTCACCCGATGGGGAACCAGCACGAGCAGCGCGGGACGGTGCTTCTCCAGCTCCACGTCCGCCACGCTCACCTCTCCCACCACCCCGTCCGCGGCGTCCAGCACCCGCGCCCTCACCGTACCCACGCGGCCCGGGGGCAGGCTCCTCATCAGTCCGCCCCAGGAGTCACCCGCGCCCTCGAGGACCGTCGAGACCGGCTCGCCCTGCGTCGGCGTCACCGTCACCTCCACCTTCGCCACCTGGTCCAATGGCAGCGAGCGCGGCAACACCGTCACCACGCGCAGCGAGCCCGTGGCCTCCGGGCTCACCCCCAAGGGCTCCTCGAGATGGCACCCCACGGACAGCACCAGCGCGCCAGCGAGCAGGGCCAGGCGCATCGAGTTCGCTCGGTTCATGGTGACGTCCTCTCAGCGATGTCGGGTGCCACACGATATCGACAAGCACGCGGCCTCCCAAGCAACCGGCCACGCTCCCCGCCAGGACCGCCTGCCCGGCTCCTGCCCCACACCTCCCCACGAGGCAGGTCCTCGTCAGGCCGATGACACACATCCCATGGAGAGCGTCCTCCCAGCGTCCATCCATGGGTGCTGGGAGGAAGGTGCGACAGGTGATGCGCCGGGCGCGGGCCCTCGCGCCTCAGACCTTGCCGCCGATGAAGCCACCGCCGAACGGAGACGGGCCCCGCTGACGCAAGGCCTCGCGCTCGGCCTTCAGCGCGGCGAGCGCCTCGTCTCGCGTCAGGTAGTGGTTCACCGCCGCGCCGTTGATGGCGCCGCTGGTGAGCACGAACATGCGCGTCATCTCGTCACCACCGAAGCGGTACGAGCGGTGTGTGTAGCGCTCGAGCACCTCGCGGCGCTCCTTGCCGAAGACCCGGCCCGCGGTGAACTTCACCACCAACCCATCCAGGTTGATGAGCAGGTCCACCTTGCCCGAGCCCGCGTAGCGCGCGAGGTGCACCTCCACCTCACGCCGCCATCGCAGGACATCCTCCTCATTCACCAGGACGCAGTCCGTGAAGTTCGCCGTCACGACATCGTTCGGCGCGTCGTAGTCGAAGGACATGCTCCAGGCCATCGTGATGCCTCCCTCGAAGCCGGAATCAGGCGGGCGCGGAGCCGGCCAGGAAGGCGGACAACACCGCCGCGGTCTCCTGGGGGTGCTCCACGTGCGGATAGTGACCCGGGCCCGGAATGTGGGCCATGCGCGCGCGCCGGATGGGCGCCACCACGGCCTCCCTCAAGAAGGCCGGCGGCAGGAAGGCGTCATCCGTGGACACCACCAACGTCGGCGCCGCGATGCGCGCCAGCCGCTCCTGGATGCCACCCTTCGTCCACGCATCGAAGGCGCCCTCAATCGACGCCGCGCTCACCGCGCCCGCGTCCTTCAACAAGACCTCCAACTGCTCCGGCAGCAGCTTCTTGCACGCGAGCCCCAGGATGGTCTTCTGCTTCTCGCGGTCTCCCGCCGACGTGCGGAACAGCCCCGCCGCGTCCGGAGGCAGCGGCAACCCCGACGCCGGCACCGTGTTGAGCAGCAGCAGCGCGTCCACCCGCGCGGGGACCTCCGACGCGACCCACTGCGCCAGCTGCCCACCCATGCTGTGCCCCACCACCGTGAAGCGCTCCGCACCGACCGCGTCCACCACCGTGAGCACGTCCCTCGCCAGGCCCTCCAGCGTGTAGCCGCTGGCCGCCTTGCCCGACTGCCCCGTGCCTCGCGCGTCCGGAATCACCAGCCGCAACCCCGTCAGGTCCAGCCGCTCCACCAGCCCGTCCCACACCGCACCCGACACCATCCACCCGTGCACCAACACCACCGTGCGCGGCCCGTCACCGATGACTCGGTAGTGAAGTGAAGTCCCGTCAGTTGAGGAAATCGTGGGCATGTCGTCTCTCCGGACGAAAAGGATAAAGCGGCATTGAATTAATGTACGGGAGCGAAAGCAAGTCAGGACACCCGGGAGCGGCTCAAGATTCCCATGTAGGCATTCGCCGCCGGTACGTGTGAGGTTGGCTCGTGGAGTGATAACGAGAGGGGATGCTCCACACCACGGCCGGGCGAACGGTGCACTGCGAGGACGCGCTCACGTGGCTCGCGGCGCAACCCATCCTGACGGGCTGCTCGGCGGTGGCCTCGCTACCGGATGCGTCCGAGTTCCCCACGCTGTCCCTCACCGAGTGGAAGGCGTGGTTCATCCGCGCGGCCGCGCTCGTCATGTCGCGCGTGCCCGATGACGGCGTGGCCATCTTCTACCAGACCGATGTGAAGGACGAGGGGCTCTGGGTCGACAAGGGTTACCTCGTCTCGCGCGCCGCCGAGGAGTCGGGACTGGGGCTGCTCTGGCACAAGGTCGTCTGCCGCCGCGCCCCCGGCACCGTGACCTTCGGTCGGCCCGCGTACTCCCACATGCTGTGCTTCTCTCGCGGCATCCGCGTCGACCTGGGGAAGTCCACCGCCGATGTGCTCCCCGACGCGGGCGAGGTCACGTGGACCCGCGGCATGGGCGTGGAGGCGTGTCAGCTCGCGTGCCGCTTCATCCTCGAGCACACCCCCACGCGCACCGTCGTGGACCCCTTCTGTGGCCATGGCACCGCGCTCGCCGTGGCCAACGCGATGGGCCTCGAGGCCATCGGCGTGGAGCTCAGTCGCAAGCGCGCGCGCAAGGCTCGGAACCTGCGCGCGCGGTGGCACGAGCAGAAGCTCGTGCTCACCCAGGACGACGCGGCGGCTCAGGCCTCGGATTCGGAGTAGGTCCGAGGTGCGCCAGTGGCGCTCAGGGCCACGGGCAGGGCGGACAGCTCGCTCGCCACCACGGACTCCAGTTCCTCGATGAAGGCCCCGAACAACCGCTCCTCCAGCGCCAGCGCGTCGTCCAGTGACGCGCCCACCGCGGAGAGCTTGGCCACGCACGCGTCCTCGATGGTGCGCCGGTGGCCCTGCTCCTCCGTGACGACGCGCCCCAGCTCCTCCTTCACGCTCGGGCTGCGCGTGGCCGCCTTGTAGAGCGGATAGAGCACCATCGCGCGACGCTCGATGGCCGTCGTCGTGAGCAGGTAGTGCAGGTACACGTCCGGCGCGCCCGTGTACGACGTGGCCCACTTCGCCAGCTCGTGGTCCAGCGCCTGGAAATAGCGGCCCGCGCCCTCAGGGCACAGGAACGTGGTGATTTCGGTCCCCGCCAGCTCGACGGACAGGCGCTTGAACGCGAAGGCGTGGCGCGTCTCGTCCGCCAGGTGCTCGAGCACGCTCAACGACGGATGCCGGTCCGCCACCGTGCGCGAAATCTTCCTCGCGCCGATGAACTCCATCAGGGACAGGGTGTGCAGCCAGCGAGCCTCGAGCTCGGACGACTGGGCCAACTGGCGAAGCACCGCCTGGATTCGGTCACGCATGCCGCGCCCTCTAGCGCGTGCACGCTCCGCGCGCGAGCACCAACACACTCGCCCCTCCGCTTCGACTCAGGCCACGGGCGCTTGCGTGCCCCAGAGCTCCTCCGCCACCGTGCGCACCTGGGCATGGTTCACCGGAGAGGCGCCCTCGATGAAACGGAAGAGCTCCATCGCCACCGTGTGCGGCGCGTCCCACATCACGAAGTGCCCCGCGTCCGGCACCTGCATCCACCGCGCACCCGGGATGTCCCAGACCAGGCGCTCGCCGTACTTCGCGGGCAGCAATCCATCCTCCGCGCCCCACATCACCAGCGTCGGCACCGCGAGCTGGCCCAGCTTCGGCGCCAGCTCCTGGGTCTGGTTCGTGTTCAGCGCCACCGCGTTGCGCGACAGCGAGACCCAGCCGACCTCCGTCGTGTAGGGCGCGAGCAGTCCCTCCAGCAGCTCCGCTGACTGCGCCTTCACGAAGCCCTTCTTCTTCAGCCCCAATCGCAGCAGCTTCGTCATCCGCTCGGGTGACAGCTTCCTCGCCATCCCCGGCGTGCCGAGCTGCGACATCAGGGCGAGCGGCCACGCGTCGTAACAGACGCTGTCCATCAAACACAGCCGACTCACGCGCCGCGGGTAGCGCACCGCGAGCTGCTGCGCCACGCCGCCTCCCACGTCGTGCCCCACCACCGCCGCGTCCACCACGCCCAGGCGCTCCATCCAGGCCTCCAGCACCTCCGCCTGTCGCGTCACCGAGCGGTCGAACCTGTCTCTCCGGTCGGAGAAGCCGTACCCCAACAGGTCCGGAACCAGCACCCGGTGCGACGCGGCCAGCGCTCGCGCCAGCCCGCTCCACAGATAGCTCCACGTCGGGATGCCGTGCAGCAACACCACCGGCGGCCCCTTGCCCCAGTCCACGTAGCTCACGAAGTGGCCACCCGACTCCATCACCTCTTGCCGCCCCTGCCACTCGCGCCAGTTCATCGCTGCTCCTCCGTCGCCATCGGCTCCGTCATGCACCTCGTCGCGGCTTGCGCCATCCAGAGGCACGACCATCCCTTCCTCGCACCACGACAGCCCATCGCGGTGCTTCCGCCACCACCGGGTCCGTCACTCGCCGCGTCACCAGGCGGCGCGGCCAGTGCCCATGCCATCACCGCGTCTCCTGAAGGCAGGGGTGGACCCTCGCCGCGGCACCGTGCGTGTCAGCAAGAGACGCCACCTCCGCCGCGCATCGCGCAGGTTCATCGCAGCTCCTCCGCCGCGACCCAGTCCGGCACCAGCCTCGCGGCGCCCGGCATCGGCTGGCGCAGCATGTCCGGCACGTCCTGCACCAGCTGCGAGAGGTTCAGCAGCAACACCGTGCCTCGTCGCTCCAGCGCCTCCGTCACCTTCAGCACCGCGTCCGCGTCCTCGCCCAGCGCCGTCACCCGCTGGCGGCTCAGCGTCACCACGTACGGCAGCTCTCGCGCTCGCCGCCTCGCGGACTCACGCAGCACCTCCGCCGCCTGCTGGTACGACGCGTCCCCGATTCGAGGCTTCAGCCGACGCCACGCCGCTTCCAGGTATCCCGGCCAGCACGCCAGCGCCCGGTACTCCCCCGGCACCCCCGGTGGGCCCACCGTCTTCACGATGTCCGCGAACACCGCCTTCACTCCCGGCTCCGTCGGCTTCTCCGCCACCCACTCCATCGCCGCCATCCGCGAGGGCGCGCCCCGCTCCAGCCGCTCACCGACTCCCGGCGACTCCCCGCGCCCCACCCGCTGCCCCTCCAACGCGAGCCGCACCGCCGCCACCATCAACGTCACCCTCGGCAGCATCGTCTCGTAGAGTTCCAGCACGCCGCGCACGTGGAAGCGCTGGCTCGGCCCCAGCTTCGCCGCCTCCCACGCCCCCAGCTCGTCCCACGCCACCGTCGTGTCGAGCGTCTGCTGCCACAGCTCCAACGCCGACTCCTCGAAGGCCCGCGTCTCCACGTTCGGCCCCATCGCCTCCCACATCGCCACGAAGAAGCGCGGCCAGGCCGCCCACGTCCGCAACGACACGTCCACCCCCGTCACCCGCATCGTCCTGCGCAGCTCGTGGTAGACGCGCTCGACGTCGCCCCGCGCCACCTGCTCGCTCACCTGCTTCACCCTGGCCATGACGACACCCCCGCCGGCAACGGTGCGGATGGCTCGACGCCCAGCACACCTCCACCCCACGCCCGGCCGCCCGGATGTCCCCGCTCCCCAGGCCCACCCACCCGTCCTCCCCTCGTCACACCGCCGCCCCTCGGGGTGGGGCCCTCGCGGACTACAGAACACTCCCGACGGGCCTCGTTTGACCCCTCGGCGACGGCTCGCTTTGCTGCCTGTCGCGCGACGCCGGATGGCCGCGCGCCTGACTGGTTCGCGGGGGGCAACCAGCATGAGGTCTCGACAGCCGTCGACGCGCACCACCGGAGACCCGTGCGTCTCCATGCCTTCGCGCGACCTCATCGAAACAGCCCCCACGTGCGCCTCCGCCCCGCTTCCCGCGGCGACGGATGCGAGGCCCCGTGCTCCTTCGCGTGCACCGGGCCCAGGCGGACGCCCCACCCGCGGCGCCTTCCGCCCCAGTCCCACCATCGCAGCGAGGACGCCACCACGCGCCCGGGGGAGAGCGACATGCAGGCAGACCACGACACCTGGGCACCACGGCGCGTCGACGTGCCGCTCGCCAGCGCGGTGAACGACTACCTGCTGCGCATCCAACAGCTCGGCGCCGTGGAAGGACCCGGCGGCGCGGTGGGGCTCAACCCCGCGCTCGAGCCCGTCCTCGAGGCGCTGCATCACCTGCTCGCCGGCGGCGAGGTGGAGGTGCGCGTCACGCGCCGCGGACACGCCTCGCTCGTCCACGAGCTGCGCCAGCGCGTCGAGGACGCCACGCGCGAGGTCAACCTGCTCCAGCAAGTGGCGGGCTCGTCCCTGACCACCACCGTATGAGCCCTCGCCCCACCGGTGGCGCCGTCACGGCCGCCTTCCGCCGCTGGACGCTCGCCCAGGACCCTCGCGAGGTGCTGGCCGCCGCCGGCGTGGGCCCCTGGTGGGTGCTCACCACCGTGGTGCTCGCCGTGCTCGCCGTCGTCGCGTGGGCCCCCGGCGCCCAGCGCACCTTCGGCATCCCCTTCGCGCAGGGCCTCCTGTGCGCCGCCCCCATGCTCGTCAGCGGCCTGCTCTTCTCCGCCGTCCACCGCCGACGCAGCCACCTCGAGACGTGGGGTTGGGTGTGGCTGGTGCTCGGCGTGACGAGCCTGCACTTCTTCCTCGCCGCGCTGATGGCCATGTCGGAGCTGCAGGGCGCCACCGTCATCGCCTCGCTCTTCCTCTTCACCACCGCGTTCCACGGCCGGCTCCACCGCGTGACGCCCCGACAGCCCTTCCTCGCGCTGGGCACCACCGTGGCCCTGCTCGCGGCCCTGCCCCTGCGCGACAGCGACGAGCACCTGGGCCTGTTCGGCGTCATCGGCCCCGCCGCCCTCACCGCGGAGCTGTACCTGGGCACCTTCGCCGTGCAGCACGACCGCGCCCGCGCGGAGGCCGAGCGTCTGCGCGCCGCCGTGCAGGCCCAGCTCCTGGAGCAACAGGAGCAGGACGTGGGCCGGCTGTCGCGCGCGCTGGGGGAAATCCTCGGTCACCACCACGAGCTCGACAGCGCCCTCATGTCCGCGGCCACCGCGGCGGACATGCTGTCGTTCATGGGCACCCAGCGCGGCGGCCACGGCCGCGCCGACCATGAGGACCTGCTCAGGACCCTCAACGAGAGCCTCCGCCAGATTCGGGAGATGGTCGCCGAGATTCGCGCCAAGGGCCGGCGCTACGTCGGCTCGGAGCCGGAGCCGGTGGAGCTGCCTGCGCTGCTCGAGGGCGTGCGCGCCAGCGTGGGGCTGCGCTTCCCCGACGTGGACATCCAGCTGTCGGTGGAGCCCGGCCAGCCCCTGCGCGCGATGATGCGCGGCGGCGCCACGACGCTCCGCCGCGTGGTGGAGAACCTGGTGCTCAACGCGTGTGAAGGCGACGGCAAGCGCGGCGCCAGCCGGGTGAGCATCCAGGCCCGCGTGGAGCCGCTCAGCGGACGGCTGGAGGTCGTCATCGCCGACGACGGGCCGGGCTTCCCCAGCGCGCTGCTCGATGTGCCCGCCGAGCAGCTCTACACGTCCAAGCCCGAGGGCACCGGCCTGGGCCTGTACACCAGCGAGTGCCTGCTGCGCGCCAGCGGCGGGCAGCTGCACCGACGCAATGCCCCCGACGGCGGAGCCCTGCTGCGCCTGTTCCTACCCAGGGAGTACCGATGAGCGGAGGAGCCCTGTACCAGGAGGCCCTGCGGGTGCTTCGGCGGCTGGAGCTGCCCGACGCGTCGGAGCGCGATGTGCTCGCCGCGCTCGAGGCCGCGCAGCCCGGTCCCCTCCCCCTGTTCTACGAGGCCGGCGCCGAGGCGGGCCTGGAGCGCTCCATGCTCACCGCGCGCGGCGTGGGCCTGTTCCTCAGCTTCTGCGCGGGCAACCTCGCCGATGACCTCATCGACGGCGACTGCACCTACTACGACGAGCCGCTGCGCGTGGGCCCCTGCGCGCAGTTCCTCCTGCAGAACCTGGCGTGGGCCACGCTCGCCGAGCCCCATGCCGGCGTGCCCGTGAATGCACTGGAGGAGGGCGCGCGGATGCTGGCCCTCGCCGCGGGACCGCAGGCGCTCGAGGTGCGCGCGCGGGAGTGGACGGCGCCGCTGTTCCGCCGCGTGGCGGAGGGCATCGCGGGAAGGCAGTGGGCCGCGTACCTGCGCGTGCTGTGGGCGGGCACTCGCCTGGAGGGGCGCGCGGTGCAGGTGGGGCTCGCGCTGGGCGTGGCGGCGCATGTCGCCGAGGACATCCGCTCCAAGGACACGCGCTTCACCTCCATGCCCGTGGAGGACCGGCTCACGGTGGTGACGTGGGCACGACAGGCCGCCGAGTCGCTGCGCGCCCAGGACCTGCGCTGCCTGGACGCGGCGCTGCGACGCATCGAACCCATTCTTCCGGAGGTGGAGCCATGAGGGTCGAACCCCCACGGTCCGAAGCCCGCCACGACGCCGTGGCCGCCTACTACGAAGAGAAGACCGAGCGAATCCTCCGCCGCTATGGCCCCGGTCCGCGCGTGCACTTCCACGTGGGCCTGGTGGATGACGTGCCCCCACCCGGCGAGCCCGAGCCGCTGGTGCGCGAGCGCGTGCATGCGTCCCAGGAGGCGCTGCTCGCGGAGCTGGCGCGCGCGGTGGGGCGCTTCCCCGACGGCGGCGACGTGCTGGACGTGGGCTGCGGCCTGGGCGGCGGCGCGCTGTACTGGGCCTCCGCGCATCGGGCGTGGGTGACGGCGGTGACGAACGTGCCCTCGCACGTGGAGCTGGTGCGCACGTTCGCCGAAATCGAGGGCGTGGGCGCGCGGGTGAAGCCGATGCACTGTGACGCGCTGGCGGTGCCGGGGCGCGCGTGTTTCGACGCGGTGGTGGCGGTGGAGAGCAGCAGCTACCTGCCTCGCGCGGAGTGGTTCCGCCGGGTGCGCGCGCTCTTGCGTCCCGGCGGCGTGCTGGCCATCGCGGACTGCTTCCTGGGGCGACCGGAGCTGGCCGCGCCGTTCGACCGGTACTGGCGCACGCGCATCGGAGCCGTGGATGAGTACCTGTCCGCCGCGCACGCGGCCGGGCTGGAGCTGGAGGTGCGCGACGACGTGTCCGGGCGCGCGGTGGGGTTCTGGTCGCTCACGCTGGAGCTGCTCGCGCATGAGCGCTACTCGACACCGGGACAGCCGCCCTCGCGCGTGCTCGCCCGGAGCGAGTCGCGCCGCGAGCACCTGCGGCTCCAGCAGGCGTTGATGGATGGCGGACTCGAGTACGGCCTGCTCGTGCTGCGTCGCGAGGACTGAGCAACGGTTCTCGCGACGTGGAGACACCCCAGGCGGCCTCCGGGTCCGGGGCGGTCGTGGGGCCGAGCGTCCGCGTCCATCGTGCGCCCCGCCAGGTGCGCCCCCAGCCTTGGGCGAGCCTGAAAGGAGGCACGAAATGAAGACCTTCACGCGATGGATGACGGTGGTGGCGGTGGCGGCGACGCTGATGGCGACCGGCTGCCGGGAGCGCAGCCGTGAGGACAACTCGGGGGCCATGGGCGGCTCGGGTCGCAACCGGGATGCCCTGCAGCACCAGGAGGGCACCGGCGGCAGCGGCAACTACGGCAACGGCCAGCAGATGCAGGGCACCGACGCGGGCAGCGGCCAGATGCGGTAGCGCCTTCCGCGCGAGGTGGGCTCCGGCTGCTATCCTGACGCCGCGACGTCGGTCAGCCGGAGTCTTCATGCGCGGGTGGATTGTGGGGGCATGCATCGCGGTCTTGTTGGTGCTCCTCGCCTGGGGCCGGTGGCGCGCCGAGGAGTCCTCTCCCACGCGTGAGCGCGCCTCCGCGTCGCGCACCCGCTCCGAGCGCGCCAGGCGGGTTCGGACGTCCGCGCCCCTGCCGCCCTCGAGCGCGGGCCTGTCCATCCGCGGCACCGTGGTGGACCGGCTCGGTCGTCCCGTGTCGGGCGCTCGCGTCTCCGCGTCGTGGCCCGAGGACGGGCAGACGCTGTCCACGCTGCCGTGCCCCTGGGAGGGTGGCGCCCACCCGGAGCTCCTCGTGGAGACCACGCGCCAGGACAACGTCACGGACTGTCTGCCGAGGACCCGGGACACCGTCCTCTCGCTGCTCCTGGCGCGAGAGGGCGAGTCCCCCGTCCATGCGGAGACCGTCTCCGCCGAGGACGGCACCTTCGTGTTGGAGGGACTGCCCGCGGGACCGCAGACGCTGCTCGCGCTCTCCGAGCAGGGCGCGGCCTCGCGACCCGGCGTGCCCGCAGGGAGCGAGGACGTGGAGCTGTTGGTCGAGCATCGCCCGCGGGTGTCAGGGCAGGTGGTGGACGAGGACGGCGCGCCCCTGGCCGAGGTCTCCATCCTGGTGGTGAGCCACCAGCACACGCGCTTCTTCGATACGAGCACCGATGCGCAGGGACGCTTCGAGGTGGGACCGCTCCCCGCGGACAGCCACGTCGTGCTCGCGACGAAGGAGGGCTGGCCTCCCGTGCTCGCCGACCAGCTCTATCTGGACAAGCACCTGGAGATTCGGATGTCGCGGCCACGCGCGCTCACCGGTCGGGTGCTGTCCTCGGGCGCCCCCGCGAAGGACGTGGAGGTGGTCGCGACCCGTGAGGAGGGGGAGCTTCCGCTGAAGCTGCGCACGGACCCGGAGGGGCGCTTCGCGTTCGAGCTGGACCCGGGCGTGTATGTGCTCACCGCGGAGCGGGAAGGGCGCCATGCGCTCGCGCGCGTGACGGTGGAGAAGACGCCTCCTGCCGAGGTGGTGATGAACCTGGGAGAGGCCTTCCATGTCGAGGGCTCGGTCTTCGGCGCGACTCAACGCGAACCGGTGGCAGGGGCTGTCGTGACAGCGACCTCCCAGCTGCTTCCCCATCGCGAGCTGAAGGGCACCACGGGCACCGATGGACGCTATCGACTGGGCCCCGTGGAGCCGGGCCCGTGGGACTTTCTCGTCGAGGCTCGCGGGTACATCGACCTGCCCCATGGACAGGAGCTCAAGCTGACTCCGGGTTCGAGCCGTCATGACTTCACGCTGGAGCGCGCCGCCTCCATCTCCGGACGCGTGGTGGACGAAGCGGGCCATCCCATCGCGGGCATCCACTTGAACCTGGAGCAGGCCGGGCTCGAGGACCCGGTGGACTACGTGACGCAGGAGACCGCGCTCACCGACCCAGACGGTGCGTTCGTGTTGGATGCATCGGCCCCCGGTGAGTACGAGCTCATCCCGCAGACCTATCGCTTCGTCACCCAGCGATTGAAGATGACGGCTCCCGCTCGGGATGTGCTCGTCACGTTGCGCGCCGGTGGCGAAGTGGAGGGGACGCTGTCCGATGCCCGGGGCCTGCCGCTCTCCGGGTTCACCGTGTACGTCGCTCCGCTGGAGACCGAAGAGCCGGGTGAGATACTGACCGCGCGGGGCCTGACGTCCGAGGGACGCTTCTCGCGCAAGGGCGTTCCTCCGGGGCGCTATCGCATCGTGGCCCAGCAGGTGACGGACGGCGTGAACCAGGAGGTCTCCACCGAGGTGGAGGTCCGTCAGGGCGAGGTGACGAAGGTGGACCTGCGGCTCGCCGAGCAGCGCAACCTGGAGGGCATCGTCGTCGATGGCTCGGGGGCCCCCATCCGCAGGGCCTTCGTCCGGGCCCACTCGCTCGCGCCGAACCCCCAGGGCGGCCTGGTGCTCATCCATTCGCGCCATCGCCATGGGCCACCGAACGGGGTCGAGACCGACGCGGACGGACGCTTCCTGATTCGAGGGATGGGGCGGGAGAAGCACTCGCTCACCGCCCTGCACCTGGCCTACGCGCTGAGCCCGGAGCAATCCACGGGGGTGCTCCTCGAGGACGGCCTGGTCGTCGCCCCTGCCGACGTGAAGCAGGTGCGGCTGGTGATGAAGCGGTATGCCCACGTGCGGGGACGCGTCGTCGGACCGGAGGGCGCACCCGTCACCGAGTTCAACGTCGATTCCATTCGGGTGACGTCCGAGGATGGCACCTTCTCGGTGCCCAATCGTGAGGGTCCCGGTATCACCACCTTCGCCTTCGAGGCGGAGGGCTTGCTCTCGGTGCTGCGCGACGTGAAGGGCGGCTTGGACGGGCCAGATGTCGACCTGGGGGAGATTCGGCTGGGGGCGGGACGGCGGGTGCGTGGCGTGGTGGTCGATGCACGCACGGGAGCGCCCCTGCCTCGCGCCAACGTGCAGGTGCACGTCAACGAGCGGACCGCCATCCACAGCCTGACGGACGAAGCGGGGCGCTTCGCGCTGGGGCCCGTCACCACGGGGACGCTCACGCTCCTCGTGAGCCAGCGCGGAAACTACCGCGAGGAGCGCGTGACGGTGGAGGCCTCGCAGCAGGAGGTGACGGTGCGGCTGCAGCCCGGCGCGCGCCTGCTCACGAAGGCGGTGGACCTCCGAGGTGCGCCGCTCGACGGAACCGTCACCGTCCAGGGGCCCGAGGGATTTTCGGACTGGGCGACCCTGGACAAGGGCCGCATGGAGATGGGAGGGCTCACGCCGGGTCGCTACCTGCTGAAGGCGGAAGGGGCGCGCAAGAAGGACAGCGCCCTCAACTACCTGCCGCAAGCCGTGGAGGTCCCCGACAGTGGGGAGGTGTCCGTGCTCCTCCAACCCGTGACCGGGGGCTCCACGCTGACGGTCCGTGCCCCCTTCCACGAGAACACGTACCTGCGATTGGTCCACGGCACCCCGCCGCTGCCCGAGCGTTCCGAGGACCTCCAGCGGTGGATGAGCCTGGGACAGGAAGGGCAGCTTGGAGGGGACGACACGGAGCACGTCTTCACCTTCACCCATGTGCCCACGGGGAAGACGACCCTCTTCTTCATGGGGCCCGAGGACGACCGGTACCACGCGGAGGTGCTGGACGTTCCCGCGAGCGGCACGATGTCTCACTCGGTGCGGCCCGTCTGGCGGACGTTCGGGGTCGCCGCGAGCCAGCCGTGAGGAAGTCATGAAGGAGTCGTGAGGAAGTCGCGGGGGCACCGGTCGTAATCCTGACGCCTCGACGTCGGACCACCGGAGCCCGTCATGCGTGGATGGATTGTGGGAGGCATCACCGCCGGGGTGCTCGTGCTCCTCTGCTGGGTGCTGTGGGGGGATGACGCGCCGTCGGAGACTCGGCGGGAAGCGGACGTTGCCCAACGCGTGTCCGCACCGGAGTCAGGTGCCCTTGCACGCAGGTCTCCTCCCTTGCCCCGCCCGCGCACCGGGCTTTCCATCCGGGGCATCGTCGTGGACATTTCGGGCAGGCCCATCGCGGGGGCGCGCGTGTCTGCGTCGTGGCCCGAGGAGGGAGAGACGCTCTCGGCGTTCTCCTGCTCGGCGGAGTCCCTGTCACGCAAGAGGGCCTTGTCGCGCGAGCCCTCGCACGGACAGGGCTTCCTGGGCTGCAGTTCCGCCTCCGACGACGACCTCCTCGACATGCTCCTCGCGCGGCAAGGCGAGTCACCCGTCCACGCAGAGACGTTGTCGGCCGAGGATGGCACCTTCGTCCTGGAGGGATTGCCCTCGGGCCCCCAAGCGGTGCTCGCGATCTCGGAGCAAGGGGCCGCTCTGCGTACGGGCGTGCCCGCGGGCAGTCAAGGCGTGGAACTGGCCCTCGAGTCCCGGGAGAAGCTCTCAGGACAGGTCGTGGGTGATGACGACCAGCCCCTGGAAGGAGTCTCCGTGCTGATGGTGAGCGCACAGACCACCCGATTCTTCGACGCGCGCACCGATACGCGGGGACGATTCGAGATGGGTCCCCTGCCAGACGGCAAGTACCACTTGCTCGCCACGAAAGAGGGCTGGCGCCCCAGGTTCATCTCGGAGTTCTTTCCCTCCCCGGGCCTCGAGCTCCGGATGTACCCACCGCGCACGCTCACGGGCCGCGTGGTGTTGCAGGGCGTGCCCGTGGAGGGTGTGGAGGTCATCGCGAGCCCGAAGGACTGGAGACGGGACGGGGGCCGCTCGGAGGCGCGAACGGATGCGGAGGGGCGCTTCGCGTTCGAGCTGAGCGCGGACACGTATGTGCTCACCGCGGAGCAGGCGGGACTCGCCGCGCTCGCTCGGGTGAGCCTGGACGCGGAGTCGCCGCCCGAGGTTGTCCTGAACCTGGGCGACGCCCTGTACGTGGAGGGAACCATCGTCGGCGAGGCTCGGGGAGAGCCCGTGGTGGGCGCACGCGTGAAGGCGACACCTGAACAGAGCCCTCAACAGACGTTGGAGATCACCACCGGCGCGGATGGACGCTACCGCCTGGGCCCCGTGGAGCCGGGCCGCTGGCGCTTCGCCATCGATGCCCCCGGATACATCGACTCGTACAACAGCGACCCGAGCGTCGAGCTGGCGCACGGCATGGGCCCCATGAACTTCGCGCTAATGGACGCCATCTCCATCGCGGGACGCGTGGTGGACAAGGAAGGACGTCCCCTGGCGGGAGCCTATCTCTCCCTGGAGGACTCACCGGACTACCTGTTACACATGGATTGGAGCACGTACACGGACTCCGAGGGCGCTTTCGTCCTGGATGTGGCCGCGCCCCATGACTTCGTGCTGACCGCACGCAGCGACCACTTCGTCACGCAGCATCTGAAGACGAGAGCGCCCGCGAAGGACCTGCTCGTGACGATGAGCACGGGGGGCTCGGTGCAAGGAACCCTGACCGATGCGCGTGGGCTCCCGCTCGCCCAGTACACCGTCTACCTGGTCCCCCTCGAATTCAGCGACCCCGATCAACCTCTGGCGAATGAAGACACGGACCCGCTCGGCCGCTTCTCACATGAGGCGGTCGCACCTGGACGCTACCAGTTGCGGGCAGAGGCGCTGACACCGAGCGCGGACCTGGCGACCTGGACCGAAGTGGAGGTGCGAGAGGGCGAGGTGACGAAGGTGGAGCTACGACTCCCTGAGCCTCGCACCCTGGAAGGAGTCGTCGTCGATTCCAGCGGGACTCCGTTGCGCGGCGTCTTCGTGCGCGCCGAGGCACCCGCCGGGCGAGGCCTCAACAAGATGAATCTCAAGTGGGGTTGCGGCGTGAGCATCCCGGAGGGAGTCGCCTCCGATGCAGATGGACGCTTCATCCTCCGAGGACTGGGCCTCGAGACCTACTCTCTCAGCGCAACCCTCGCGGGCCATGAACTGCGCGCTGAGCGTTCGACAGGGGTCACCGCGAAAGACAACGAGGCCCATGTCGGAGCAGACGCGACGCAGGTGCGGCTGGTGATGAAGCGGCGCACCCATGTCCGAGGCCGGCTCGTCGGTCCCGAGGGTGCGCCGATTCGTGAGTTCGAGGTCAATCGCATGCCCGTGACTTCACCCGATGGAACCTTCTCCCTGGAGAATCATGAGCACGTGAAGGTCGCGCCCTTCATCTTCAGCGTGAAGGGCCTGCCCTCCGTGGAGCGCGGTGTGCTGGGTGGCTGGGACGGGCCGGACGTCGACCTCGGGGAGATACGGCTGGAGACCGGCCGAGCGCTTCGGGGCGTGGTGCTCGACGCGGAGACAGGAGCGCCCGTCAAGGGCGTTGAGGTCATGCTCTTGAGTGAATGGCTCGAGGGCGATGAATACTCTCGCCATTCCAGGATGCTCGCCCACTCCAGGTCGGACAAGGACGGACGCTTCAATCTGGACCATGTCCCCGCCGGGCCGCTGACGCTCCGATTGAGCGTTCACGACAAGGTCCTCACGCAGGCCGTGCAGGTGGATGCCTCGCAGCATGAAGTGACGGTCCGCATCTCCCCCGGCGGGTGACGGCCACGCGCGACTTGCCCAGAGGTCCGTGGGGCTCCGGCTGCTATCCTGATGCTTCGACGTCAGCAGCCGGAGCTCGTACATGCGCAGGTGGTTCTTGGGGGGCAGCATCCTCGTCATCGGAGTCCTCGTGCTCCTCGTGTCGCGGCCGTGGAGCGGTGAGCCCTCGGCTCCTCCTCGCGCGCCCACGGGACAGGCTCGCGCCGCGCACGACGCGCTGCCTCGCACGTCCGCTCCCCTGCCCCCTTCCAGTGCCGGGCTCACCCTCCGCGGCACCGTCGTGGACACATCGGGCAAGCCCGTCGCCGGTGCGCGCGTCTCCGCGTCCTGGCCCGAGGATGGTGAGACACTGTCCGCGACACTCTGCCCCAAGGAGCTGCTCTCCCGTCACGACGCGCTGAGCCCGGAGCCCTGGGCGACCCGGATGCTGGTCGACTGCATGCCCGCCTCCGAGAGCATCCTCGTCTCCCTGCTGCTCGCTCGTCAGGGCGAGGCCCCCGTGCACGCGGAGACACTGTCCTCCGAGGACGGCTCCTTCGTCCTCGAAGGCCTGCCCGAAGGCCCCCAGACACTGCTCGCGCTCTCCTCCCAGGGCGCGGGGACTCGCATGGGTGTGCCCGCCGGGAGCAGCGGCGTCCCACTGATGCTCGACGACCCGCTGTTCATGTCCGGTCGCGTCCTCGATGAGGACAGCGCCCCCGTGCCCGGCGTCGCCATCACGCTCGCCAGCTGGCGCAACACGCGCTTCTTCGACACGACCACCGATGCCCGGGGCCACTTCAAGCTCGGCCCCCTTCCCTTCGACTCCTACGTCGTCCTCGCCGCGAAGCAGGACTGGAGTCCGACACTCGATTGGCTCCAGCTCCGCGAGGAGCCTCACGAAATCCGCCTGAGCCGTCGACATACGCTCACCGGGCGAGTCCTCTCGAATGGCGCTCCCGTGAAGGACGTGGAGGTGCTCGCCTCCCGCGAGAAGGTCATGGAGGACAGGCCGCCGCTGCGCGCGAAGACGGACGCGCAAGGCCGCTTCACCTTCGAGCCCGGCAGCGGTCACTACCGGCTCACCGCCGAACACGAAGGCCAGTACGCACGCGCCCTGGTGGAGCTGGGCAAGACGCCTTCGTCCCCCGTGACACTGAACCTCGGTGAGGCGCTCGGTGTCGAGGGACGCGTCACTGACGACCAGGGCGCCCCCGTGGCCAAGGCCCGCGTGAAGCTCCGCTCCACGGACCGCTCACGCGTCGAGGAGATGGAGACGCTCACCGGCCCGGACGGCCGCTACCGCGCGGGGCCCGTCGCCCCCGGAGGCTGGGACTTCACCATCGAGGCCGACGGCTACGTGGACATGTTCCGTGGCGAAGAGCGCGTCATGACCTCCAACATGCGCTCCCAGGACTTCACCCTCACGCGCGCCACGTCCGTCACCGGCCGCGTCGTCGACGGCGCGGGACGTCCGCTCGCGGGCATCAAGCTCGACCTGCACCGCATCGTCGAGCACGCCGGGGACTTCGAGCCCCAGGAGAGCACCTTCTCGGCCGAGGACGGCTCCTTCGTGCTCGATGCCACCGAGCCCGGTGACTACAAGGTGCTCACCTTCAGCGAGCGCTTCGTCCCATTCAACCTGTCGACGCCCGCCCCCGCCAAGGACGTGCTCCTGACGCTGAGCGCCGGTGGCACCGTCGAAGGCACCGTGACGGACTCACGAGGGCAACCCATGCCGCGCTTCCATGTGGTCCTGGGGCGGGTGGACGCGGGCGATGAGGCCCAAGAACCGCTGGAGACGATGGGCACGGATGACCAGGGCGTCTTCCGTCGCCAGGGCATCGCCCCCGGGCGCTACCGCATCTTCGCGAGGCGGTCGTCCCCCAGCGTGGACCGCAAGGCGGAGGCCGAGGTGGAGGTGCGCGACGGCGCCGTGGCGAAGGTGACGATGCGACTGCCCGAGGAGCGCTCCGTGGAGGTGCTCGTCGTCGACACCTCCGGACAGCCCGTGGAGAAGGCCCTGGTGCAAGCCAAGCCGCTGGTCCCCACTTCCGAGGAGCAATACTCGGAGATGCATCGGCTCGCCTCGGGCGTCGGCACGGACGCGAACGGACGCGCGGTGCTCCGACACCTGGAAGCCACCGGGTACAGGCTCGCCGCCACGAAGCACGGCTACACCCTGCTGCCGGAGCGCTCCACGCCCTCCTCCAGCCCGGCGGCGACGGGCTCCGAGGACCTCTTCATCCAGGCGGACACGCAGCAGGCCCGGTTCGTGATGAAGCGGCACTCGCACGTCAAAGGTCGCCTCCTCGGACCCGACGGCGCGCCCATCCCCCGCTTCCGCGTGAACGCGGAGCAGTTGGAGTCCGAGGACGGGACCTTCTCGCTCCCCAACCACTCCACGGTGGGACGCGCCCAGTTCGTCTTCAGCGCGGAGGGGCTGCCCACCGTGTCTCGCGCCGTGCAAGGCGGCGAGGCGTCTGCCGACGTCGACCTGGGGGACATCCGGTTCGAGGCGGGCCGCGCGCTCACGGGCGTCGTGCTGGACGCGACGACGGGAGAGCCCGCGGAGAACGTCCTGGTGGCGCTCGACAGCGAGCTGCGCGACGAGGGCATCAACTTTCCCCGGCAGCTCGTCCTGAAGACCACGGACCGCGACGGCCGCTTCGACCTGGGCAAGCTGGAAGCCCGTCCCCTCACGCTCCGGCTGTTCCTGCACGAGCGCTACCGCGAACAACTTGTCCCCATCAACGCCACGCAGACCGAGGTGACGGTGCGCATGGACCCCGGCGCGCGGCTGAACGTGACGGCTCGCGATGCGCAGGGGAAGAAGATCGACGGCTTCGTTTCCTATCAGGGCCCGGGCGCCGAGGGCGCCATCGTCCTGGAGAACGGCGCCGGCAAGGCGAGCGCGCTCAACCCCGGGAAGTACACGCTGAGGATGGAGCCTCGCGGTCGGCAGAGCCGGACCCTGGCCTACCTGCCACAGCAGGTGGACGTGCCCGCCAGCGGTGAGGTGTCCGTGCAGTTCAAGCCCGCAGCCGGCGGCGCCACGGTGAGGCTGCGCGTGCCCACGGACCAGGGCGTGGACATGGCGCTGGTGCCCGGCAGCGTGCCTCCACCCACGAGCCCCACCGCGCTCCGCCAGGTCATGTTCCAGGGCTTCTCCGGCTCCTACGAGATGGGGGACACCGAGGTGGTGTTCGCCCATGTCCCGCAGGGCAGGGTCACCGTCTTCTTCCTCACGCCCGACGCGCTCGGTCGCTACCACACCGAGGAGCTGGACATCCCCGCGAGTGGCACGATGTCTCGCACGCTACAGCTCGCGTGGCGGAGGCTCGACGTCACCCAGGAGTAGCCGCCTCGCGACTGTCGGACATCGCGCGTGCGTCCTGCGGGCTGGAAACGAGAGCCGCGCCGTGCTTCAGGTACGGTGCGGGGCCCGCCATGCACTTCAAGTTCGTCCACGCCGCCGACCTGCACCTGGACACTCCCTTCCGCGGCATCGCCGCTCACGGCCCGCTGCTGACCCGGTTCCAGGAGTCAACCTTCCGCGCCCTGGCGCGCATCGTCGACCTGTGCCTGCGCGAGCGCGTCACCTTCCTCCTGCTCGCCGGAGACTTGTTCGAGGTGAAGGACCGCTCCGTGCGCGCGCGGCTCGTCCTGCGCCGGGAGCTGGAGCGGCTGCACGTCGCGGGCATCGAGGCGTTCATCGTCCACGGGAATCATGATCCGCTCAGCGGCGACACGGGGACGCTCGGGCTGCCGTCCTCGGTGAAGGTCTTCGGCCCGGACTGGGAGGAGGCCGAGGTGCGGCGCGAGGGCCGTCGGCTGTGCCGCGTGCAGGGTGTCTCGTATCCCGACGTGGAGGTGCGTGATGATTTGTCCTCGCGCTTCCGTCGCACCGGCGAGGGCTTCAGCGTGGGCCTGCTGCACGCGAACCTGGGCGGCGCCGAGGGCCATGCGAACTACGCCCCCTGCACTCCCGCGGGGCTGGGCTCGCGCGGGCTGGACTACTGGGCGCTGGGACACGTGCACACGCGCGGCGAGCTGACGCTCCCCGGCGGCGGGCTCGCGGTGTACCCGGGCAATCCGCAGGGCCGGCACGTGCTGGAGACCGGTGAGCGCGGCTGCGTGCTGGTGGAGGTGGAGGACGGCGGGACGCGGCGGCGCTTCGTGCCCGTGGACACGGTGCGCTGGCATCGGGTGGAGGTGCCGCTCACGGGCGTGGCCACGCTGGATGGGTTGATGGGCACGCTGAGCGAGGCCGTGGACGCGGCGTGTGCCCAGGAGCTGGACGGGCACGCGGTGCGCGTGGTGCTCACGGGACGCGGGCCGCTGCACCGGGAGCTGGTGCGTCCGGGGGCGCTCTCGCAGCTGGAGGAGGGGCTTCGCGCGAAGCTGGCGGCGGGACATCCTCCGGTGCTGCTGGAGTCGCTGCGGGATTCGAGCCGTCCCGAGCTGGACTGGGATGCGCTCACGGCGGAGGGCGGCTTCGCTCGGACGCTGCTGGAGGAGGCTCGCGCGCTGGAGGAGGACCCGGGGGCGTTGACGCGCCTGTGGGAGGAGGAGGCGCTCGGCAGCCTGGGACAGAAGCTGAAGCGCCTGGGCGTGGAGGTGCTGGAGACGCCTCGCAAGGAGTGGGTGTCCCGCGCGAGCCTGCTGGGCGTCGAGGCGCTGCACGAGGAGGACGGGGCATGAAGCCAGGCTTGCGCATCGACTCGCTGCGGGTGCGACGCTTCGGGCACTTCTCCGAGCTGTCGCTGGAGCTGGGCCCCGGGCTGCACCTGATGTACGGGCCCAACGAGGCCGGCAAGAGCACGCTGCTCGCCTTCCTTCGCGCCATGCTGTTCGGCTTCGAGAAGCGCGGGCATCCGGAGCGGTATGCGCCCTCGGAGGAGGACACGCCCTTCGGCGGTGAGCTGCGGCTCCTCACGGCGACGGGGCCGTTGACGGTGCGGCGCATGGCGACGCCTCGCGGACGGAAGGCCGAGAGCCTGACGGTGCTCGGGGCCGATGGCGAGCCGGTGTCCGAGGAGCGCCTGAAGGACGCGCGGGGACATGTCACGCGGGAGCTGTACTTCGATGTCTTCGCCTTCCGGCTGGAGGAGCTCGCGGGCTTCGAGCAGCTCACGGAGGCTCGGGGTGCCTCCGATGCGCTGGTGGCCGCGAGCATGCGCGGGGCCCGGCGACTGCCGGAGGCGATGTCCGCGCTGAGCAAGAGCGCCGAGCGGCTCTACAAGCCGAGCGGGACGAACCCCGAGCTGAACGTGAAGCTCCGTGAGCTGGAGGAGGTCCAGGAGCAGCTCCGCGAGCAGGGGAACCGGCCCGCGCTCTACTTCGCGAAGCGCGAGCGATTGGAGGCGCTGGGCGGAGAGCTGCTCGGGCTGGAGACTCGGGTCCTGGAGGACGGGCGTGAGCTGGAGCGGCTGGAGCGACTGTCCTCGGCGCTGAGTGAAGTCACGGCGCTGGCGGAGGCCCGGGCGGAGCTGGAGGGCCTGCCGTCCCTGGAGACCTTCCCCGAGGGTGGCGAGGCGCGGCTGGAGGATGCGCTCCAGCGCAGTCGCAGCTATCGCGGTGAGGTGGCCCGGCTCGCGGAGAAGCTGTCGTCCACCGAGGCGGAGTTGACGCGGTTGTCCACGCCTTCGCCGGTGCAGGGGCGGGAGGAGGCGCTGCGCTCGGCGCTGGCTTCGTATGCGGAGCACTCGGAGCGGATTCGCGCGCTGCCGGCCCGGCGTGCGGCGCTGCGGGTGAAGCGGCGTCAGGTGGAGATGTCGCTGGAGGAGCTGGGGCTCGGCGTCGATGGCGTGGGGTTGATGGGGCTCGACTTGAGCGCGGGGGCTCGCGCGGGGCTGGAGTCGCTGTCGACGCGACTGGAGGCGGAGGAGACGGGACGGCGGGAGTCGTTCGCCGCCTGGGGGCGGGCTCGCTCCGAGCGGGAGCGGTTGGATGGGGTGCTCGCGCGGTTGGAGGCGGAGCTCGCGGAGCTGCCGGATGTGCGGCCCTCGCATGTGCGGCAACAGCAGGCGGGCTCGCGTCGGATGCGCGATGTGCGCGGTGAGCTGGAGCGGCTGGGGGAGAAGAAGGAGGAGACCCGGCGACAGCTCGAGGGCTCTCGCAATTCCGGCGTGGGGCCTGGGGCGCCGAACGTCGCGGTGATTCCGGTGTGGTGGGTGCCGGCGGCCGCGGCCATCGTGGTGGCGCTGGCCGTGGGCGCGTGGTTGATGGGTGGCTCGGCGGCGGGGGCGATGTGCCTCGCGGGTGGGCTGCTGCTCACGGGGCTGGTGGAGCTGGCTCGGCGGCGCGTGGAGTCGGCTCGCGATGTGGAGCGCGCGGCGCAGGCGGCGCGGCTGCGGGAGCGACAGCAGACGGAGGAGCGGCTCCGCGCGACGCTCGCGGGACTGGCGGCTCGCGAGGAGGTGCTGCATCGGGAGCTGCTCACGGCGTCGATGGAAGCGGGGCTCGCGCCGCTGGCGACGCTCGCGGACATCACCGTGCGCGAGGGCATGCTGGCGGATCTGCTGGAGAAGGCGGGACGGCGCGAGGTGCTGCTGCGCGAGCGGGACGTGCTGCGTGCCAGCCATGATGTGGCCTCGCGTGATGAGCGACAGGCGGGCGAGACACTGCGTGGACATGAGGGGCGGCTCGCGACGCTGAACGCCGAGCTCGCGGTGTGCCTGGCGTCACGGAAGTTCCCCTCGGGATTGCCCGCGCCCGCGGCGCTGACGCTGTGGCGGGAGGCCTCCGCGCTCCGACAGCGATGGCAGGACGTGAGCGCCGAGGAGGCCGCCGTCAACGCGGATGAGGACACCTGCGCGGCGGTGGTGAACCGGCTCCATGAGCTGACGAGGGGACTGTTCACGAACGCGTCCGGGCGCACCCAGGCGGGGTCCGTCTCGTCGGGCCTCGATGCGCCGACCGGGTCCTTGTCCCTGAATACGCCCGTGGCACTCGCCGCGAGCGGCACGGAGCGCACCCACGCGCTGACGGGTCCGGCGTCGCCAGACGGAACTCCGACCCACGAAGGCGCCCTTCACTTCACCAGGACGGCGGACTCACACACGTCCTTGCGAAACGCTTCGGGCTCGTCGAGCCGCGATGCGTTTACCGAGGCCTCGTCGCCCGTGACCCTCACGGCGTCCAGCACGACGGGCCTCCGCGCGGCTCGCATCCCTCCGGCGCTCGACGGAGGTGCTTCGTTCCACGACGAGGACCTCCTCTCCTCCAGGACCACGGAGGCACTCGTCGCGAGCGTGAACTCGGCCCTCGACGCGGACCGTGAACGCGAGACCGAGCGGCGCGCCGTGGACGAGCGTCGTCGCGAGCTGCGCGAGGAGAAGGCGCGCCTCGATACGCTCCGTCAGGCCGAGGACGCAGCCCTCGCCGCCCTGCTCCACGAAGGTGGCGGTGGTGACGAGGAGACCTTCCGTCGTCGGGCCGTGCAGGCCCGCCGCCACGCCGGGCTCGTCCGGCAGACCCGCGAGCTGGCCCAGCGCATCGAGGCGCGCACCGGGCTCTCCGACGCGCAGGTCCGCGAGGCCCTCCGCTCCCTCGGCGGCGCGGACGGGCTGCGCGTCACGCTGGAACAGGTGCGCTCGCGTCACTCGGAGGCACAGTCGAAGCTCAAGGACGTCCTCACCGAGCAGGGCGCCACGCAGAACCAGCTCGAACAGTGGGAGAACGACGACCTGCTCTCACGCCTGCGCATCCAGGAGGAGACCCTCCGCGCCAAGGTCGCCGAGCTCGCCACCCGCTACGCCGAGGACAAGCTGGCCCTCGCCCTGCTCAACCGCGCCCGCCATCGCTTCGAGGAGGAGCAGCAGCCCCGCGTGGTGCAGCTCGCCTCCGAGCACTTCGCGCTGCTCACCGAGGGCCGCTACCGCCGCGTGTTCATCCCCGCCGGTGACGAGCGCGAGCTGCGCGTCAGCGACGGTCAGCGCGACTGGCCCGCCGCCCAGCTCTCGCGCGGCACCCGTGAGCAGCTCTACCTCGCCTTCCGGCTCGCCGTGGTCCGCGACTTCGGGGAGACCCGGGGGGCGCTGCCGCTCATCGTGGATGACATCCTGGTGAACTTCGACCCCACGCGGGCCCGAGGCGCCATCCACCTGCTCGCCCGGCTCGCCGAGCAACAACAGGTCATTGCCTTCACCTGTCACCCCTGGCTGCGCGCCCTTTTCGAGGCCGAGGGCGCGCGCCTGCTCGTGCTCGAGGCCCACGAAGCCTCCACCACGCGCAGAGCGGGATGACGGGCGCGCCCAACTCCCTGCTTTCCCCCTCGCGAGCCTGTGGCACACTGCGCGCCATTCGACTCCTGTTCTCCATCGTCTTCTGGACGTTCCTCGGAATCTCCAGCCTGCTGCTCTTCCTCGGGGCCGTCGTGGTGTGGGCGCTCACCACGCCCTTCGACCGGAACGGGCTCGTGCTGCACCTGTATTCGTGCTTCTGGGCGCAGCTCTACTTCTACGTGAATCCGCTGTGGCACCTGAAGGTGGACGGCCGCGAGCACCTGCCGTGGAAGGGCGCCGCGGTGCTCGTGTCCAACCACGAGTCGCTCGGCGACATCCTGGTGCTCTTCGGCCTGTACCGCCCCTTCAAGTGGGTCTCCAAGGCCGCCAACTTCAAGCTGCCCCTCATCGGCTGGAACATGCACCTCAACCGCTACGTGCCGCTGGTGCGTGGCGACAAGGCGAGCATCCTGAAGATGCTGGCCCAGTCCGAGGCGTGGCTCGCGCGCGGCGTCCCCATCCTCATGTTCCCCGAGGGCACGCGCTCCGAGGACGGCCAGCTCAAGCCCTTCAAGGACGGCGCCTTCGCGCTCGCCCTCAAGACGCAGTGCCCCATCATCCCCATCGTCCTCACCGGCACCGCGCGCACCCTTCCCAAGCACGGCCTGGTGCTGGAGACCTCCGCGCACTGCCACGTGCAGGTGATGCCTCCGGTGGACCCCTCGGGCTTCCAGGACGTCGCCGCGCTGCGTGACCACGTCCGCGACCTCATCGTCGCCGAGAAGGCCCGCCTGGAAGCGCTCTCCACCCGCGCCTGAGCCCCTGGCGACTTCCTGCCGGAAGCCCTGCTACCGTGGGCCTCCAACGGGGAGGGAACCATGCGAAGGCCCTTGGTGCTGGCGCTCACGCTCGCGGTGCTCGCCCTGGGCGCGGCCTTCGTCCTCGTCCAGGAGTCGCCCCCCGAGCCCTCCACCTCGCCGGCCTCCGTCACCCCCTCCTACAGCGCGCCGCTGGCCCAGGTGCGCGGGACGCTGAGCCTGCGCGGCCGCGTGCTCGCCGCCGACAAGAGCCCCGCCCCAGGCGTGGAGCTCTCCGTCTCGCGCGCCCTCCCCGGCGAGTCGCTCTCGCTGCGCCCCTGTGGAACCGACGTCGACCCCCCGCTCTCCGCGGCGGAGTGCGAGGACCCGGACATGCTCGCCACCCTGCGCGACCTCATCCAGGCGGGCCGCGGCGACACGCCCGTGGTGGCGCGCGTCACCACGGACGCGGAGGGCGCCTTCGAGGTGCGGAACCTTCCCGAGGGCACCGTCGCGCTGTGGGCCGTGGGCGCGAAGGGCGCCGCGTTGGCGACGGAGGTGACGACAGGAACGGAGGACGTGGAGCTGGTGCTCGAGCCGAGCGTCGTCTTCGCCGGCCGCGTCGTGGACGAGGCCCTGCGCCCCGTGGCGGGCTCGAAGCTGACGCTCTTCCACACCGCACACTCGCGCTTCTTCCAGACGACCAGCAACGGCGACGGCCGCTTCACGCTGGGCCCGCTGCCCGCGAGCACCTACGGACTCCAGGTGGACGACGACCAGCGGGTCGGTCCGTGCATGCGGGCGATTTCGCCCGATGAGCTGGAGGCGGAGGACATCGTGCTCCACCGGCCCCGCAACATCGTGGGCCAGGTGCTCCTCGACGAGCAGCCCGTCGCCAACGTCCAGGTGGAGGTCGTCGACACCCGCGTCACCGCCGAGACGGACGCGCGCGGGCGCTTCGTCCTGGAGGGATTGCCTCCGGGCGACTACGTGCTGAAGGCCCGTCACGGACAGCACCAGGGCCAGGCGGAGACGACCCTCGACGAGGAGCAGACCGAGGCGGAGGTGACGGTGCGCCTGGGCACGCTCGTGCGGGTGACGGGCGTGGTGCGCGACACCGCGGGCCAGCCCATCGAGGGCGCCACGGTGCTCGCCAACTCACGCGGCACCGTCTACACCGACACGGAAGCCGTCACGGGAGCCAACGGGCGCTTCGAGCTGGAAGAGGCGACGCTGGGAACCCACCACTTCACGGTGTCGGCCAAGGGCTTCCTTCCCACCGAGACCACCGAGGTGGAGGTCACGCATCGCACGCCCCCCGTGGAGCTCACGATGGAGCGCGCCTTCGTCATCGAGGGCATCGTGGTCGACCCGGCGGGCACACCGCTGCCGGACATCACCCTCTCCGCCATGAAGTGGCTGCGTCAGCCCAAGGGCCGACGCGACGGCAAGCCCCATGACCTGGAGCATGGAGACCCGGACGCGCCCTTCGCGGATGGGCCGGTCATCGACGCGCTGACGGATGACGCGGGGCGCTTCGTGCTCAACCTCCCCTCGCCCGGCCTCCACCGGCTCACGCCCGATGTGCCGGGGTTCCTCGCGACCACCCTGGAAGTGGAGGCGCCCGCCCAGGACGTCCGCGTCGTGATGCAGCCGGGCGCGCGCGTGGTGGGCGCCGTGGTGGACCTGAAGGACACCCCGATTCCGAACGTGGCCATCACGCTGACGCCCGCGGGCCAGGAGGAGCCCGTGCCCATCTGGGTGCGCAGCGACGCGCAGGGCGCCTTCCGACTGGAGGGCGCGCCAGCGGGCCGGTTCGTCCTGCGCGCCTCGCTCGAGCACAGCGGCGTGGGGGAGGCCACCGTCGACGTGACGCTGACGGCCACCGAGACGAAGACGGTGACGGTGCGGATGGACGGAGGCCTGTCCATCTCCGGGCTCGTCGTGAACGAGGCCGGCACGCCCCAGCCCGGCGCGAGCGTCTTCGCCCATCCGCTGACCGAGCCCGACTCGGGCCGGCGACGGTTCGGACACCACGCGCCCCTGCCCCCTCCCGCGCAGGCCCAGTCCAACGAGCACGGGCGCTTCACGCTCGAGCACCTGTCGCCGGGGCGCTACCGCGTGGACCTGACGATGGCGGGCTACACGCTGCGCGGCGCGGACGAGGCGACAGACGTCGACGACCCCCGGCGCATCTCGGGCGTGCAGGCGCAGGCGGGCGTGACGGACCTGAGGCTGGTGGTGCGCTACGTGGGCGGAGTCCGCGGGCGCCTGGTGCGAGAGGACGGCACACCCGTCACCCGCTTCAACATCGACGACGTGCCCTACCGTGACGCCAACGGCGCCTTCCAGGTGTCCCTGGAGCAGCCGGGCACCACCTGGCTGACCCTCGATGCCCCGGGGCTCACGCGCGTGGTGCGCCAGGTGGAGGTCCCCCGGGGCCAGGACCTGGACCTGGGCGACGTGGTGCTCAAGGCCGGACGTCGGCTGCGCGGCCGCGTGCTGGACGCGCGGACCTCCGCGCCGGTGGTGGGCGTGGAGGTGGACGTGAAGTCGCCTGGCACCGGGGCGCGCCGGGACGAGGATTCGGAGGACCTGGACGAGGAGCGGCCCTCGCTCGCGTCGGCCATCACCCGCGCGGATGGCTCCTTCGAGCTCCCACCCCTCGAGCCCGGGCCGCTCGTGTTGACGCTCACCCATCCGGACTACCTGCCGCTCAGCGAGCAGGTGGGCGACAGCAGCGCGCCGCTGGAGCTGCGCATGGCCTCCGGCGCGCGCCTGGAGGGCACCGTGAAGGACCGCGAGGGCCGCCCCGTGGACACCCACGTCCAGGTGGTGAACCTGCTCTCCCCCGAGGACGCCCTGGACGTGGAGCGGGGCAACGGGACGTTCCGTGTCTCGGGCCTGCCGCCCGGCGAGTACGCCGTCGCGCCCGGGGAGGACATGAGCTTCCAGGGCGACTCCGTGCGCTTCCTCCCCCAGCGCGTGCGCCTGGGCCCGAGCGAGCGCAAGGTGCTCCACTTCCAGGAGATGGCGGGCACGACGACGCTGAAGCTCAACCTCCCCGCGCGGGGGACGATGATGATGAACGAGCGCGTGGCCATCCTGAACACCTACCTGTTCCCCGGCGACGTGCCGTTGCCCAAGTCCCTGCTGGAGCTGGAGCAGCTGGGTCGGAGGCTGGCGGTCCAGTCCTGGCCCCACACCGACACCACGTTCGAGGAGCTGCCCGCCGGGCACTACACGTTCTTCTTCAGCAGCCTGAACTTCGACACGCGCCGGGAGCAGGTGCATCGGGGCGAGGTGGACCTGCCCGCGAGCGGCGCCGTCACGCTCGACGTCCAGCCCACCTGGCACCCCCTGGAGCCCATCGAGGTGGCGGAGGATTCGGAGTCCGAGTGAGGCGTTTGCGTCCGCGCGGGATGCCGCTTAAGCCCTGCTTCCATGGGTGACAAGCCAGGGTGGGGCACCGACTCGGAGCTGGAGCTGGACTGGGGCGCGCGCAAGGCACGCTCCGAGCCCCGGGACGCGCCGTCCACCGCTCCCGAGGAGCCCGCGCAGGCGCTCGCGGGCAAGGGGGCACCCGGAGACCCGCGCTACATGAGCCTGGAGCTGCGGCTGTCGCTGGAGGCCGTGCTGACGTCGGCCACGCTGCGCATGCGCCAGTTCCGCGAGACGCTGGAGATCCTCATCGGCTGGGAGGGGAAGAACAAGTACGAGGTCTGTGGCGAGGACGGCCGTGGCACCGTGTACGTGGGCGAGACGGGCGAGGGCTGGATGTCGCGGCTGGCGCGGAACTTCTGGCCCTTCTACCGCGCCCGACTGGAGTGCATGACGGTGGGCGGCACGCTGGCGATGGCGGTGGAGCTGCCCTGGCACATCTTCTTCGCCCGCGCGGAGGTGACGGCGTGGGATGGCCGGCCCATGGGGGACATCGTCCAGCGCTTCCGCTTGTTCGGCCGGGGCTTCGACATCGTGTCGCCCACCGGCGCGGTGCTGGCCACGGTGGAGGGGCCCTTCTGGAAGCCGTGGACGTTCCGCATCCTCCAGCGCGGCGAGCAGGTGGCCGTCATCCGCAAGAAGTGGAGCGGCCTGCTGCAGGAGACCTTCAGCGACGCGGACAACTTCAGCCTGGAGTTCCAGCCCTCGTGCACCGACGGCCGGCTGCGTCAACTGGTGCTGGCCAGCGCGCTGCTGGTGGACCTGACCTACTTCGACAACCGCAAGAATCGCTCGCTGTTCGGCACCGGCGTGGACATCGTGGATTGAGGGCTTCCTGCGACTCGCGGAACATCCGAAAGCGAGAAGTCCAGACGACGGGCGTGCGCACACTGCCAGCAGTGACGGCATGTGCTAAGTCCCCTGGCCCATGTCGACGAGCGACGCGCTGAACGCAGCAGACCTCGAGCGGTTGGCCCAGGCGGAGTCACCGGACCTGGCCGATGCCGTGCTTGCCCTCCTGGAGCAGCCGGAGCCGGAGCCGGAGGAAGGCAAGGCCCCGCCGAAGGACGCCTTCACCTTCGAGAAGCTGCTGCGCTCGCTCGCCCAGGCGCAGGCCCGCTACGACAGCGCCTCACGGCGTGAGGCCTCCGCGGACGCGTGGCAGCGCTTCCTGGCCCAGAAGGACGTGCCCCAGCCCGCGCGGCTGGCGCTGGCGGACCTGCTGGTGTCGCTGTACCGCAAGAACACCCACGCCTCGCGCGCGGTGCTGCTGGAGCTGGCGGCCAGCGCGGACCTGAAGTTCGGCCTGTGGGGCGGGCTCAAGCGCATCTACAAGCTGGCCGAGGCCAACCACGACGCGGAGCTGTTCGGCGTGCTCGCGTGGCGCTTCGACGTGGAGCGCCGGCAGTCGTACAAGCACGAGGTCTCCGGCGGGACGCTCCAATACCTGCGCCGCCGCGCGTGGCGCTACCTGCGTCACCTGGGCGCCGCCGTCCCGGAGCTGTATCCGCAGTTCGCCGTGGAGGTGCTGCGCCACTACCAGGAGGACACGTCCTGGTACTCGGTCTGGGTGGCGAACCACATCTGGGCGCACGGCACGGGCAACTACACGGGCGGCTCCTTCGGCATCCAGCCGCCGGGCGACATGGTGAAGCAGCGCGCCTTCACCGAGGCGTGGAAGCGCTCGCCGGACGCGCTGATGCGGCTCTTGGACACGTGCCTGTCGGACCCCGCCGCGCGCTTCGCCATCCAGGGCCTGCGCAAGGACTTCCCGGAGAGCCTGCGCAAGGTGACGCCCGCGTGGCTGGACCGGCTGGCGCGGCGTCCCCTGGCGACCGCCCACGACTTCCTGGTGGAGACGCTGCAGGGCACCCCTGAGTTCCACCAGAGCAAGCTGCGCGAGCTGGGCCTGCACGACGCGGTCATCGCGCTGCTGATGTCACCCAGTGGCAAGGCGCGCACGTACGCCATCGAGTACGCCCGGGCGCACGCGCAGGACCTGTCCGCCGAGCGGCTGGTGGAGCTGGTGGCCCAGGGCGAGAACGACGTGAAGTCCTTCGCGGCCGCCACATTGGAGAAGCGAAACCCGCGCGAGCTGGGGATGGAGCTGCTGGGGCGGCTGTTGCCCTACAAGGCCACGGCGGCGTTCGCGGCGAAGTCGCTGGAGCAGTCGTTCGACCGGGCGGAGCTGACGTCGGGCTTCCTGCGGGACATGTACCTGGGCACGTCCGAGCAGCTCAACTGGGCCAAGGGGTACGTGCAGTCCAAGTACGCGGCCGGGGAGATGCCGGTGGCGTTCTGGAAGGAGCTGTTGGAGGACCCGCGGCTGACGAAGAAGCCGTACCCGGTGGAGGGCCTGGTGGTGAAGGCGCTGTCGTCGTACGCGCCGGCGGCCATCGGTCCGGAGTGGCTCCTGGACAAGGCGGCGCACCCGCGCATCGGCTCGCAGGTGGCCACGTGGCTGCAGCGCGCGGACAGCCTGCCGGGGCTGGACGTGGAGAAGGTGAAGGGCCTGGTCTTCAGCGCGAAGCACCGGCACGTGGCGCTGGCGCTCCTGGGCAACCGCAAGCTGTTCACCGCGCGGCAGCTCACGGTGCCCTGGCTGCTGGCGCTGGCGCGGCGCGCGGACCCGACGCTGCACGACTTCGCGCACCGCTACCTGCTCGAGTACGTGGCGCCCGCGGACTTCAGCGACACGGGGGACGCGGCGGCGGGCCTGGAGCGCCTGTTCGAGCTGGCGCTGGGCGCCAAGCAGCCGGTGCCGGTGCGCGCGTTCGCCCAGACGTACCTGCGCTGCCACCACCCCCTCATCGGGCCGGAGCAGCCGGAGTCGAAGTCGTACGAAATCAAGCCCAAGGCGCCGCGCAAGGCGTACACGCCGGAGAAGCTGTGGCCCGCGCTGTTCGACGCGCGCGACGACGTGCGCCGCTTCGCGCTCGCCGTCACCCGCGCGGAGCTGCGCGCGTGGGGCTGGCACACGCGGGTGTACGAGCTGGCGGACGCCGAGGCGAAGGAGATCCGCAACCTGGCCTACGACGCGCTGTTGCGCGCGGGTGAGGAGGGCGCGGACGCCCGCTACGTGCTGCACCCCGAGGAGCTGGACCCGGTGAAGGTCTTCTCCCTCACGGAGAGCACCAAGCGCAGCACGCGCGAGGTGGCGGTGGAGCTCATCCGCCGGCACTACGCCAGGCTGGGCGGCGCCGAGCGGCTGACGTGGCTGATGCAGAGCGCGGACCGCGAGGTGGGCCTGTTCGCGGTGCGCCTGCTCTGGGAGAAGCACCGCCCCACGCACCTGCCGGAGGGGTGGAAGCCCGCGGGCGCGAAGGAGGCCCCCGCCACGGGGGGCGGCGCGCCGTTCGCGGACGTGCCGGCCCTGCGCGAGTTCCTGCGCAAGATGCTCTTCGGCCTGCCCCCGGGCCGCGCCAAGGAGGCGCGCGAGGGTGAGGTGCAGAAGCGCCTGTCGGCCAGCGTCGCCAAGCGCCGGGTCATCGAGCTGGTGCGAGACCTGGGCCTGGAGGACGAGAGCTTCGCCCGGGTCATCGCGCCGGTGCTCGGGGAGTTCACCGGCTCCATGGCGAAGGGTGAGTGGCAGAGCTGCCTGGCGTCCCTGGTCCAGCTGCGCACCGCGCATCCGAGCGCGCAGCTCGGGGGCTTCTGAGCGTCGGCATTCCCAGCGTCACGGGTGCCCGACGGGCGCCCCGGAAAGAACTTCATGTCCGTTCTCGCCATCGGCAACATCGAAAAGCTCCGCGCGCTCGCGGCGAACCCCCGCGTGCTGCTGCTCGGCGGCGCCCGCGCGTCCGCGCCCAGCCGCCTCACCGCGTACGAGCTGGCCTCCAACAAGGTGCTGTGGAGCAGTGAGCTCCCCTCCGCCGTGAGCGCCCTGGCCCTGTCGGGCGAGCGCTTCGCCGCGGCCCTGTCCGACGGCACCCTGTGCCTGGGCACCGCCTCCGACGGGCAGGTGCAGACGCGCCTCACCGACGCGCACCCGGGCGGCGTCACCGCGCTGGCCTCCAGCCCCGACGGCAAGGTGCTGTTCAGCGCGGGCGCGGACGGCGTGGTGCGCGGGTGGGAGTGGGACGGCGCGCGCAAGGTGCACGAGTGGAAGGCGTCGCCGCAGCCCCTGCGCGCGGTGGCGGTGGACCCGTCCGGGACGTTCGTCGCGTGCGGCGGTGATGACGGCGTGGTGCGCTCGTTCACCCAGGCCACCGGTGAGCGCCGGGACATGGCGGGCCACGAGGGCGCGGTGCGCGCGCTGGCCTTCACGCCGCGCGACGGCCGGCTCGCCTCCGGTGGCGACGACGGCAAGGTGCGCTTCTGGTACCTGGTGGGCGCGGTGGAGTTCGAGGTGCGCGGCGACAAGGACTCCGGTCACGCCGGAGCGGTGCTCGCGCTGGTGTTCCCGCCCACGCCCGCCGCGCAGGACGACGAGGAGCCCGGAGACCGCGTCTGGTCCGCGGGCAGCGACGGCAAGGTGAAGGTGTGGCGGCTGGATGAGCGCCGCAAGCCGCGCACGCTGGACTGCGGCAGCAAGCCGGTGAACGCGCTGGTGTTCGTGGCGCCCGGCAACCCGCGTGAGGCGCGCACGTCGCTGGGCGCCATCTTCACGGCGGGCGAGGACCGGCGCGTCTTCCGCTTCGGCATCGAGACGGACGGCAAGCCGGCCAACGGGCAGGCCGTGTCGCGGCACGGGCTCGACGTGCTGACGGAGTCGCTGAAGGCGGGGCGCCCCAAGCGCGAGGCCGCCGTGCGCGAGGCCGTGGCGCTGGAGGAGACGGAGGCGCTCGACTTCGTGCTCCAGGTGCTCTCCACGGACAAGGAGGCGGAGGTGCGCCGGCTCGCCGCCCGCGAGCTGGGCGAGAAGGGCCGCGTCGCCGCCCGTCCGAAGCTGCGCGAGCGCCTGGACGACGACCATCCCCAGGTGCGCGAGGAGGCCCTCAAGGCCCTCGACGTGCTGGAGACGGAGTCGCCGCTGGCCGCGCCCCGCGCCGCGCTGGAGTCGCGCTTCGTGGACATGCGCGTGGCGGGCCTCAAGCGCCTGGCGAAGCTGGGCCGCTCGTCCCCGCTGGTCCCCGCGCTCATCGCCAGCAAGCTCGGTGAGTCGGACGCCACCGTGGGGCTGGCCGCGCTGGACGCGCTGTCCGAGGTCTCCGCGCCCGCCGACACCGAGCCCCTGCGCGCCGCCTTCGAGCGGGGCCAGCCGCGCCTGCGCGTGGAGGTGCTGGTGCGCATCGCCGGAGCGGGCCTGTTGGGTCACGCCCAGCTGCAGCCGCTGGTCGCCCGCGCGCTGGATGACGCCGACGCGGACGTGCGCCGGGTGGCCTTCACCATCCGCGTGCTGGAGCGCCGCGCCCTGGCGCACGCGCTGGAGAGCCGCGACGAGGACTTCGCGCGCTCCACCAAGGACGTGGCGCGCCGGCTCGCGCAGCGCTCGCGGCAGGGACAGACGGCCGCGCTGACGGACGCGGACGTGCAGGCCGCTCGCGACGCGATGCCCGCGCAGGGCGCCGTGGGGGCCTCGCTGACGGAGAGCGACCTGGAGCCGCTCCTGGCCGCCATGGCCTGCCGCACGCCGGACACCGCCGTCCGGGGTGCTCGGGGTCTCGCGCAGTTGGGGGATGCCCGGGCGCTGGGCGCGCTGTTGCAGCTCTCCCGTGAGCCGGACCCCGCCATCCGCCGTCAGGCCGCCGCCGCCCTCCAGGCGCTCCAGGACGCTCGCGCCCGCGAGCGACTGGTGTGGATGCTGGACGACGAGAACGCGGACGTGCGCGCGGCCTCGCTCGACGCCGTGGTGGCGCTGGACGCGGAGGCGCCGCTGGCCTCCGCCGAGGCGGCCCTGCGCTCCGGTCACGAGGACGTGCGCGTGCGCGGCCTGGACCGGCTGGTGAAGCTGGGCGCCACGGCGCAGGGTGCCGAGCCGCTGCTCGGTGACGCGCTGGAGGACGAGTCCGCCAAGGTGCGCGGAGAGGCGTTCCGCACGCTGTGGGCGTGGAACGAGAAGGTGCCGGAGAAGGCGCTGGACCGCGCGCTCGCGGGCCGCTTCCCGGACCTGCGTGGCCGCGCGGTGGAGGTGCTCGCGCAGCGCGGCGCCGAGGGCTGGGCGCAGGAGCGGCTGAAGAAGTCCGTGGAGGACCGCGACGTGGGCGTCGCCACCGCCGCCTACGAGGCGTGGGTGAAGCTGGTGGGCAAGGAGAAGCCCGAGCCACACCTGGCCGCGCTCGCGTCGACGCACCCCGCCCTGCGCGTGCTGGCCGCGAAGGGCTCCGTGCACGCGCCCGCCGAGCCCCTGCGCTCGCCACTGCTCAAGCGCGTGCAGGATGAGGAGCTGGACGTCGCCGTCGCCGCGCTGGAGGCGCTCGACAAGCTGATTCCGAGCGAGAACGGGCCGCTGCTCGCGGGCCTGTCCTCCGCCTCGCTGCCGGTGCGCGTGCGCGCGTCCGAGCTGCTCGCGCCCCGCGGGGCCGAGGACATCATCGAGCCGATGCGCAACCTGATGGACAAGGAGCTGGAGCGGCAGTACCCGCCCGCGTTCCTCATCCCGCTGCGCATCCGCGGCGCCCGCGCGCTCGCGACGCTGGGTTCGCGTCGGCTCCTGTCCTGGTTCGCCACCACGCTGCTGACGAGCGAGCTGGGGGACTTGCAGGAGCAGGGCGCGCGCGGCCTCGCCACCGCCAGCCGTCGGGGCGACGAGGGCTACCTGCTGGACGCGCTCAGCCACGCCAACGTGGCGGTGCGCTCGTGGGGCGCGGACGGCCTGTCGCGCCTGGGTGATGCGCGTGCGCTGCCGGTGCTCACCGGCAACCTGCGCCATGACCACCTGCCCATCCGGCTGGGCGCCATCCTCTCCTTCGCGGCCCTGGGCTCCGAGGGCGACGGTGGCCTGCTGCACGGATTGGAGGACCGCGCGCGCGAGGTGCAGGAGATGGTGTTCGCCATCGTCCTCGCGCGGGACCTGCGCGCCACCCGTCGCGGTGAGCCGCCCGACCTGCTCGCCAGCGCGCTGTCCAGCGGACGTCCCGAGGTGCGCTACGCCGCGGCCCGCGCGCTGGAGCTGCGCACGGAGACGGACGCGTACCGCGCGAACCTGGTCGAGGGACTGCTGCCGCCGAAGCCCGACAAGGTCGGCGACATGAAGGACTGGCCCTCCGAGGAGGACCGCGCCAGGCGCATGGTCGGGCTCGCCGAGGCCCTCTCCAGCGGTCAGCCCGAGCAGCGCTACGCGGCGGCCCAGGTGCTGCTGCTTCGCAACAAGCCGCTCGACTACTTCCGCGAGGCCTTGAAGGTCGCCCGGCCGAGCTCGCTGGACGCCCCGTGGAAGCCGGAGACGGCGCCCAACGTGTCGCCCGTGCAGGCCACGCCCGCGAAGAGCTGGCTGCGCCGGCTGTTCTCCGCCACGAAGCCCGGCACGCCGGAGACCTCCTCGCCCGAGGCGGCCACGAACGCCGAGCGTCAGCACCTGCGCCGCCTGGCCTTCGGCGCGTACGTGGGTCTGCTGCGCCAGGTGTCCGCCGGTGACGACGAGGGCCACCGCGTCCGTCGCGACGCCGTGGACCGCGTGGTGAAGCTCACCCAGGAGGGCTACGCGGGCACGCCCGCCGCCGTGGCCGCGCTGCTGCGCGCCCTGGAGGACCCGCACCAGCTGGTGCGCAAGGCCGCGCTCACCGGCCTCAAGGAGCTGTTCCCCGCGGGCAGCGACGAGCCGCTCTCGCTGGCCCTGGCCTCGCTGTCGCCGGACGTGGCGCGCATCGCGCTGGACGAGCTGGCCGAGCGTGGGGACGCCGCGAAGCCGCGCATCACCGCCGCGCTCAACTCGCCGCTGTCGGACGTGCGCCGCTACGCGTTCGAGCTGCTCGAGAAGCTCAGCCCTCCCGGCAGCCTGGAGCCGCTGCTGGCCGCGCTGGGCAGCGAGCACGCGGACCTGCGCGTCGGCGTCATCGAGCGGCTGGCCGGCGCCAACGATTCGCGCGTCACCGAGGCGCTGGGTCGGGCCATGTCCAGCGAGCACGAGGACCTGCGCCTGCGCGCGTCCGAGCTGCTCGCGTGGCGCGGCGACGAGCGCGCGGTGGAGGTGCTCGCCTCGTTCCTGCGCTCGGAGACGCCCGCCGTCGCCAGGCGCGCGGTGGAGGCGCTCGCCCGACTGGCCACGCCCTCCGCCGTGAGCGCCCTGGCCGCGCGGCTGAATGTGTCCACGGACCCGCACGAGCGGCTGCGGCTGGTGGACGCGCTGGGACAGACGCGCCGCCCCGAGGCGCTGGACGTGCTCGCGCGCCGCGTGCTGGAGGACGACACCAGCGCGGTGCGCGTCGCGTGTGTCCCCGCGGCGATGCAGGTGGCGGGCGCGGACGTGAAGAAGCGCGACGCGACGCTGGCGCTGCGCTTCCTGCGGCAGGCGGTGAAGAGCCTGGACGTGGCGGTGCGACAGGTGGCCCTGCGCCAGCTGGAGCACGGCGCCGAGGCCGGCCAGTCCGAGGTCCTGGTGAGCCTCTTCAACGACCGGGACGTCACGGTGCGCGCCGAGGCCGTGTCGCTGTACTCCAAGCGCGTCATCGAGCACGCCGCCCCCGTGGGCCCGCTCGAGGACGTGCTGCGCGGTGGGGCTCGCGAGCTGATGCTGCCCGCCGCCGAGGGTGTCGCGCACCTGCGCGGCGTGAGCGCGCTGCGCCCCCTGCTGCTGTACTCGCGCGCCGGTGAGGACGGTCAGCGCGAGCGCGCCCTGCTCGCCCTGGGCACGCTGGGTGACGCGCGGGCGCTGAGCGAGCTGGAGACGGTGGCCGCCGGTGGCATGCCCGAGGCGCCCACCGAGCCGAGCATGGTGTGGGCGGCGGTGGAGGGCCTGGGTCGTCTCGCGGGCCGGCTGCCGGACGGCGAGGAGCGCCGCCGCGTCGAGGAGAAGGTGGAGGCCGCCGCGGTGGAGGGCGCCGACGTCTCGCTCCAGCAGGCGGGCGTGAAGGGCCTGCGCGCCATCGGCGGCGAGCGCGCCCGGGTAAAGGTCGAGGCGCTGCTGCTCGACACGGACACCCACCTGCTCGTGCGAATCACGGCGGCGCAGGAGCTGGGCAAGCTCAAGGACGTGGAGGCGGAGACCACGCTCGCCACCATCCTGGACGACTCCACGGAGCTGCTCCGAAAGGAGGCGCGCAAGGCGCTGGACGAGCTGTTCCCGAAGGAGCGCACCCGCGTCGAGTTCCTCGCCGTGGCCAGCCGCTACCAGGACATCTCCGAGCCGGCCGTCACGTACCTGTCCCGCGAGGGCGACCCGGCGCTGCTGGTGCCCCGGCTCGCCACGCTGACCAACGAGGAGCTGCGGCTGAGCCTGCGTCGGGGACTCGCGCGGCGCGGCGCGCTGCCGGTGCCCGAGACGGTGACGCTGCTGGAGCACGACAAGGCGGAGGCCCGCCAGGAGGCGGCCCTGCTGATTGGCACGTGGACCGGCGAGGCGCGCGCCTCCGGACAGGTGGACCTGGCGGCGCTGTCCCGCGCGCTGGTCACCTCCGAGCGGCGCACCGCGAAGGACTGGGCGGCCACGCCTCCCGGCCCGAAGAAGACCGCGCTCGCCTCCGCGTGGGAGCGCATCCTGTGGGCCGGCTCGCGGCTGGGCACGGCGGGGCTCGCCGACTCCGCGCGCGACATCCTCAAGGCCGGTGAGCATGGCTCTCCCGCGACCGTGCGTCAGGAGGCGGCCCGCGTTCTGTCCCGCCTGGGCACGGCCGGCGCCACGCTGAAGCTCCAGGGCCAGGACACCTCGACGCCCGTGCTGTCCAACGACAAGGAGCGCGCCGCCTCCGCGGACGTGCTCAAGGGCGCGCTGACGGACCCGGACGCCCGGGTGCGCTCGGCGGCCGCGGATGCACTGGCGCGGCTGACCCCCGAGAAGGCCTCGGCCTGGGCGCTGGAGGTGAAGCCGTTCGACCCGGTGGCCCTGGGCCCCACGGGCGCGAAGGTCCCCGCCGAGGCCCTGGCCACGTCCGAGGGTCGTCGCCTCGCGGAGCCCTCGCTGCTGGGTCAGGGGAATCTCGCGCCGCTGGCCGCGTTGGCCCAGAGCGCGAAGCCCGAGGTGAAGCAGGAAGCCTGGGCCGGCATGGGCCGGCTGGGCGGTGACGAGGCGGCGAAGCTGCTGCACACGGCCGCCTTCGACAAGTCTCAGTCCGTGGAGCTGCGCAAGGCCGCCTGGCGCGCCCACAAACGTGCACGTCGCGCCGCCGAGCGCGCGAAGAACCACCGGAAGGAAGGCAACCCGTCGTGACGACCGCCACCCGTCACCCCGTCGAGCTTCGCTACGCCACCGCGAGCGACGTGGAGTCCCACGCGGACGCCTCGCGCGTGCTCCTGGCCCTGGAGGGCTCGCGCGGCACCGTCGGCGTGCGAGGCCGCCTCAAGGACGCGTCCTTGTTCCGCGACGCGCTCACCGCCACGTTCGGCATCCTCGCCAGCGACCTGCGCTACCGGGGCAAGGACCGCACCGCGTACCTCGCGTACCTCATGAAGAAGGGGAAGCGGGCGAGCGCGCAGATCTGGGAGGCCCAGAAGGCCTTCCTCGACAACGCGCTCGACGGTGAGCAGAAGCAGGACGCCGTGCTGGACCCGGTGCTCACCGTGGACCCGGACAGCGTCTCGCTGGAGGTGTTCTCCCGCGACGAGAGCGCCTACGCGCGCCTGTCCCTGGACAACAGCCTCTTCGAGGGCCGCGAGGCCGCGCACGGCTCCACCTTCCTGGACGTCCCGTCGGACCTGCTCTCGCGCATGGACCGGCTGCGCACCTACCTGCCCGTGTCGCTGGAGGCCCACGTCGCGCTGCCCGCCAAGCAGGCCCGTGAGCCGCGCAACGTGCAGGTGCCGCACGCGTGGCTGCGCGGCTTCCTCCAGGTGCAGTCCGCCGCGACGCTGCCCGCGAACACGTGCGAGCTGGCGCCCATCGACCTGTACAACCTCCTCTTCGCGCTGCGCACCCGCAAGGCGAAGAAGGCCCCGCGCGCGCTGCGCTTCGAGCTGGTCCCCGGCGCTCCGCCCCGACTGGTGCTGGAGCCGTGGGAGCTGGTGCTCGAGTGCCACGGCGGCAAGTACACCGGCACCGCGCCCGCGGTGGTGCGCACGTTCGGCCGTCAGCGGCTGGTCGCGCTCGCGCGGCTGTTGCCGCATGCGAAGTCCGTGCGCCTGCAGCTCATGGGTCCGGGCCTGCCGGTGTTCTGGGTCATCGACATGGGCCAGGCCACGCTGACCATGGGCCTCACGGGCTGGACGGAGAGCGGCTGGTCCTCCGCCGCGGCCTTCGACGTGCTCATGCCCCGCGCGGTGCCGGAAGGGCTGGCCGAGAAGCTGCGCGGGAAGCTGCGCGCCGACGGTCCGCAGACCTTCGAGCCCCTGGTCGCCGCCGCCGGTGGCGCGACGAAGGAACAGGTGCGCGCCGCGCTGCAGCTCGAGTGCCTGCGCGGCCGCGTCCTCTTCGACGTGGCCCAGGGCAAGTACCGCCCGCGCGAGCTGATGGCCACGCCTGTGGACGAGTCCGTCATCCGCTTCGGCAGCGAGCGCGAGGCCCGCGCCCACCGCCTGCTCGGCGACGGCGGCCCGGGCGCCGGCGAGGTCAAGCTCACCAAGGTGCATGACATGGTGGGCGAGGGCACGCGCATCCACGGAGAAGTGGTGGACCGCGAGGCCGTGCGCAGCTTCTTCCCCAGCTTCACGCTGGATTTGGAAGGCCGCGTGAAGGACGCGTCCTGCGGGTGTCCGCACTTCCGCCGCTCCGGCATGCGCGAGGGACCGTGCGAGCACCAGCTCGCGCTGCGCCTGGTCTACGCGCGCCGCCGCGCCGAGGAGGAGGCGCTCCGGCAGACGCCCGAGGGCCGCAAGCACATCCGCGCGGAGACGCGCTCGTACGTGCGCCGCGACGCGGAGAGCGGACAGGAGATGGTGTACCGCGTTTCCCTGGATGGCCAGGTGGTCGCCGTGGAGTGGGGCCTTCGCACCGGCGAAGCGCGTCACCAGCGGCTCTGGTTCGACACGGACGTGGAGGCGCGCACCGCGTATTTCACGCGCCTGGAGAAGCTTTCGGCCGACGGCTACATCGACGCGGCCTCGTCATTGGTGTAAACCCTCAACCACGGCTCGGTCGCCTTCAAAGGCGGCCGACAGGGAAGGTGCGACGGAAGACACGATGAAGCGCGCTTCACGCGCGAGCAGCCGAGAGAGGTCTGGAGTGCATCAGCCTGAGCGCCTCGAGCGCGGGAGCGGCGTTGCGCCGCTCCGGTTTGAATGCAGGACACTCTCCGCAAGGTAGCCTGTTCTTGGCTCTCTCCCTCCCATGCACTACGGCCGGGGTGGGCAGCGGAGCCAACGACGCGACCGCCGTTTGCCCACCCCGGCCGTAGTGCATGGGAGGGGAGAGCCGGTGAGGCTACCGTGCCCCAGGTGAGATGGTGGTGCTTTCCTGGCCTCCCTCGACTGCTCGCGAATGACAGCCGCTTCGTCCGAAGCCGCCGCGCCCCCTCGAAGGTGCTGACATGACCGCCAGGCTGGAGTCGTTCGTCCCCGCTGCCGCGCCGCAAGCCGTCGCGACGCCAGCGCCCCAGGCCCCGTCCGCCAACACGCTCGCCCAACGCGAGGCCCGTCGCGCCGCGCACGAGGCACTGCTCACCCGCTGGAAGGCCATCGTCGAGGCTGGCGGCGCCGAGGAATGGGCGCAGGCCCAGCTGGTCTCTCGCGGCCTCGCCGTGGGCGAGCTCGACTTCTCCAGCGCCTCGGAAAAGGAGAAGACGGCCTGGAAGGAGAAGAAGAAGGCCGAGGCGGCCGAGCGTCGCGCGCTGGGGCGCCAGGCCCACGAGGCCTGGAAGGCCACCCACGTGGGACACCTGGGCGCCGGGGTCCACTGGGAGGAGGAAGGCGGCTCCGACAAGTTCGACATCGCGCACCGTGAGGAGCGTGCTCGCGCGAACGGGCTTCCCGAGCTGGGCTCCGCGGAGGCGCTGGCCAAGGCGCTGGGGCTGAGCGTCTCCAAGCTGCGCTGGTTCGCGTTCCACCGCGAGGTGGACACCGGCTCGCACTACATCAGCTGGGGCATCCCCAAGCGCGACGGCGGGACGCGGACGATTACGTCCCCCAAGCCGGAGCTGAAGGAAGCGCAGCGCTGGGTGCTGTCCAACGTGGTGGAGCGACTGCCCGTGCACGGCGCGGCGCACGGCTTCGTCGCGGGGCGCTCCATCCTCACCAACGCGCTCGCGCACCACAGCGCGGATGTCGTGGTGAAGGTGGACCTGAAGGACTTCTTCCCCTCCGTCACGTGGCGCCGGGTGAAGGGCCTGTTGCGCAAGGGCGGCCTGCCGGAGAACACGTCCACGCTGCTGGCGCTGATGTCCACGGAGGCCCCGCGCGAGGCGGTGCAGTTCCGCGGCAAGACGCTCTACGTGGCCAAGGGTCCGCGCTCGCTGCCGCAGGGTGCGCCTACGTCTCCGGGCATCACCAACGCCCTGTGCCTCAAGCTCGACAAGCGCCTGTCCGCGCTGTCGAAGAAGCTGGGCTTCGTCTACACGCGCTACGCGGACGACCTGACGTTCTCGTGGACGAAGACGAAGCAGCCCAAGGCGCGGCGCGCGCAGGGTGCGCCGGTGGCCGTGCTGCTCGCGCGCGTGAAGGACGTGGTGGAGTCCGAGGGCTTCCGCGTGCACCCGGAGAAGACGCGGGTGAGCCGCAAGGGCACGCGTCAGCAGGTGACGGGCTTGGTGGTGAACAGGGTCCGTGACGGCGTGGCCTCCGCCCGCGTGCCGCGCGATGTCGTGCGCCGGCTGCGCGCGGCCATCCACAACCGACAGAAGGGCAAGCCCGGCCGCGAGGGTGAGTCCCTCGAGCAGCTCAAGGGCATGGCCGCCTTCGTCTACATGACGGACGAGACCAAGGGCCGCGCCTTCCTGAAGAGCCTGGAGCAGCTCGAGGCCCGCGAGAAGGAAGCGGCGCCCAAGGCGCCCTGAAGTGCTGGGGTCGCGGGCTCGGCGGTAGGTGATTCACCTCCGGGCCCGTCGGCTCAAGGCGCGGGATTCGCCGCGCTCCCCTCCCCGCCTGCGAGCAGCGCCGCGTCGAAGAAGGCGCGCAGCCGGCGGGGATATTCCGTCGGCTCCACGGTGGCGAAGCCGCCATGCCCCGCGCCCTGGATGCGCCACGTCCGCGCGTACTCGCGCACGTGGGCGAACAGCTCATCCGCGAGTGGCTGACCGGACTCCTCCGTCCCCATCACGATGAACAGGGGCCTGGGCCGGATGTGGTCCACCGCGTCGATGGTGCGCACCTCTTCCAGCTGGATGCCGCGCCGCCAGAACGGCACCAGCGCGCCCGTCTGGGTGATGACACCGAAGCGCCGGAAGTCATACGCGGCCGCGAGCCACAGCGTGTTGAACGGGGACAGCAGCACCACCGCGCGCACGTCCTTGTCCTTCGCGGCCACCTCCGCCACCGCGGCGGAGCCAATCGAGAACCCCAGCGCGCCCACCTTCGCAGGGTCCACGTCGGGCCGGGCCCGCACGAACTCCAGCGCGGCCCGCACGTCCCGCCGCTCCAAATCGCCCCACGTGGACGTCTCGCCCTGACTTGCGCCATGCGCGCGCAGGTCGAACAGCAGCACGCCATAGCCCGCGTCCCGCAGGATGCGCGCCTCCGGCAGCACATCCGCGCGTGTCTGGGAAAGGCCGTGTGTCATCACCACCGCGGCGCGGTTCCTGGAGGGCACGTACCACCCGCGCAATTCCAGCCCGTCCGAGGTGAACAGGCGCACGTCCTGCGCGTCCGCGAAGTCGGCGGGGCGCTCCGGCGCCACCCGGGGATAGTGGAAGTACGCCTCCGAGTGCCGCAGCGCACGCGCGAAGAGCGCCAGGGTCGCGAGCACCCCCAACACCACCACCGCCGCCACGACTCGCCGCCACTTCATGCAACACCTTCCCCGGGCATCCCCCGGCTGCTCGCCCGAGCCCCACGCGAGTCACTCGCGACACAGGCGGGCGTCCAATGGTCAAGCTCGCGCGCGGCAGCTTACACTGCGCCGCATCAACTCGCGGTGAGTCACACCGCGCATCCCCTTTGCACTCGCCGGGTCGCTGTGAGCACGTCCAAGAAGACTTTCGATGCGGTGGTGGTGGGCTCCGGCGCGTGTGGTGGCTGGGCAGCCAAGCAGCTCACCGAGGCGGGGCTGAACGTCCTGGTGCTGGAGGCGGGGCGCAGCAACCAGGCGGACAAGCTGCTGTGGGTGATGCACCGGGTCCGCCAGAAGCTCTTCCGCTACCAGGCGGAGACGGACAGCGCGCGCAAGCAGCGCCAGTCGGTGCAGTCCACCACCTTCGCGTGGCCCTTCCATCCGCACGCCTTCGTGGATGACGTCGACAACCCGTACACCACGCCGAAGGACGCGCCCTTCACGTGGATTCGCGCGCGGCAGGTGGGCGGACGCACCTCGGTGAAGGCGCACGGCCGGCAGTTCTACCGGCTGTCGGACTTCAACTTCAAAGCAGGCGGGCGCGACGGCCAGGGCCCGGACTGGCCGCTGACGCTGGCGGACCTGGCGCCGCACTACGAGACGGTGGAGCGGTGGATGGGCCTCCACGGCAACACGGACGGGCTGGACACCCTGCCCGACTCCATCTTCGCCGCGTCCATCGCGATGAACCCGGCCGAGCAGCGCCTGAAGGAGCGCGTGGAGCGCCGCTGGCCCGAGCGCCGCGTCGTCGTGCGCCGCACCGCGGGCGCCCCCGTCACCATCCCCGCCGCGCTCAAGACGGGCCGCCTCACCCTGCGCACGCACGCGGTGGTGGACCAGGTGCTGCACGACCCGAAGACGAACAAGGTCACCGGCGTGCGGTACATCGACTCCGACACGGGCAGGACGCACGAGGCCCATGGCCGCGTGGTGGTGCTCGCCGCGGGGACCATCGAGACGACGCGCCTGCTGCTGCACTCGAAGAGCGCCGCGTTCCCGGAGGGCCTCGCCAACTCCTCGGGGCAGCTGGGCCGCAACCTGATGGACCACACGTACCTGCTCGGCATCGAGGCGAAGATGAACCTGCCCGCCTCCGAGCAGCGCGCCGAGCAGAGCTGGGCGTACATCCCCCAGTTCCGCAACGTCACCTCCCCCGAGGACGGCTTCTCACGCGGCTACGGCGTGCAGGTGTTCACCTTCGGGGACTCGTGCCACTTCGTGCCCTTCGGGGAGATGGTGCCGCGCGAGCACAACCGCGTGACGCTGAGCCCCACCGTGAAGGACCGCTGGGGGATTCCCGCGGCGCACATCGAGTGCCGTCACTCGGACAACGAGCTGCGCATGTGCGCGGACGCCGTGGCCGCCTGCCAGGAGATGATGAAGGAGGCGGGCTTCACGGTGGAGAAGGTGAACGACACCCTCTCCACGCCGGGCATGGCCATCCACGAGGTGGGCACCGCGCGCATGGGCACCAGCCCGAGCACGTCGGTCCTCAACGCGTGGAACCAGAGCTGGGACGTGCCCAACCTCTTCGTGATGGACGGCTCGGCGTTCCCCTCGCAGGGACCGCAGAACCCCACGCTGACGATGATGGCCCTGGCCGTGCGAGCCAGCGCGCACCTGGTCAGCGAGCTCAAGGCCGGCAGGCTCTGACGCGCACGGAGGACACGGCCACGCGTTGGAAGGTGGCCGTGTCTCCTCGCGCGGTGACGGGCCTCAGGTCTTGGGGCCCGGGCCCTCGGGCTTCTTCTGCTTCTCACGCAGGCTGAGCCGCGAGCTCCACATCGCCGGTGTCATCACCACGATGAGAAGCGTCAGCAGCACCGTTCCAATCATCAGCTCCCAAATCATGTCCATGGCTTCGCTCTTCTGGATTCTTCAGACCGACTGACTGCCATGCCGGAGAGAGCGAACGACTCGCGCACCCGGCTCCTCAGGGACACTCCGAGGGCGGCACGCCTTCCGTGGACACCACGGACGCGCGCAACCCGGGCACGAGGCGGCCATCGCGTGACTCCCGAGGGAGGACACGACGTCACCGCGCGCCGGAGCGCTCAGATGAGGAGCGTGCGGACGCGGAGGAAGACAGGGGGGCCCTGGGCGGGAGGCACCTGCCACCAGGAGAGCGAGCGCTGCGGCACCCACTCCGGCGGACGAGGAGACACCCAGGCGACCGGGAGCAGCACGGGGGGCGCCACGACGAAGGGCGCGCCACTGGAGCCGCCCGCCTCGGTGGGCGCGGGCAAGTCCCAGTGCGGCTCCTCGCAGCAGTTCCAGCTCAGCGCCGGCCCGTCGGGCGAGGAGGAGGCCTTGTGGCCGCCTTCCTTCTCGTGCTCGTGGCAGCGGCACTTCGTGGCGCGGGTCGCGACCTGCTTCTCGCAGTAGTGCCCCAGGCCCGCGACGCCGCTGGCCAGGACCTGCCAGCCGACGAGCAACACGAGCGTGAGGATGCGGGACAGTCCGGACACGATGCTCCGGGTATACGCCGCGCGTGGGTCCGCCGCAACGCGAGGGCCCGGGGTGTGACGCTCCGCCCTCACAGGCCCCATTCGGGGAGCTGGTTTCAGTACAAGAGGCCCTTCTGCGGCTGCACGGGCTGGGGCAGCTCCGTCTCGCCCAGCATCTGCCGCAGGTTGATTTCGATGGTCCGGCTGAGGGCCGTCATCGGCGTGTCGCTGACGTCGTCCTCGAAGGGCGTCTCGATGTCGCGGCCCACGGCATCCAGGCCGATGAAGAGGAACGCGATGATGGCGGTGACGAGGGGCGTGAGCCAGCCCAGCTCCTCGACCACGCCGAGCGGCAGCAGCACGAGATAGGCGCGCGTCATCACGAACAGGAGGATGTCGTACTGCCGGGGCAGCGGCGTGTTCTTGATGCGCTCGCAGGCGCCCAGCAGGTTCGTCATCTCGGACAGCGTGCGGTCCATCGTGACGTGGAGGAAGACGACCTTCTGTGGGTCGGAGACCTGGCCGTAGATGCGGCGCAGGCGCGTGGCCATCCACAGGAGGATGGCGGAGGGGATGTTCTGCTCCTCGCGCAGGGCCTCGAGGACGGCGGGCCGGAAGAAGCGGACGATTTCGGGCAGCGGGTCCTGGCGGCGCAGGTGGCAGCGCAGCGCGTGCACGAAGCCCATCTGTGCGTAGACGAGCTCGCGCGCGTCCTCGGTGATGCTCTCCACCATCTTGGTGATGATGCCCCGCTGCTCCTCGGGTGGAGACTCCAGGTTGGCGATGTGCTCCAGCGAGACCTTGGCGTCGGTGGGCATGCGCGCCTGGCCGAACCTGTCGCGTACTGCGCCGTCACTCGCGCGCGGGCCCCTCACGGTGCCGGGGCGGTCCACGGCGGTGCGCAAGAGGCGCGAGGGCACGGCGGCGAGCTCCACCTCGGAGAGCGGCTCCTGCGTGGTGCCGGGCCGGGGCAGCAGCGTGAGCACCTGTCGGGCGAAGGAGCGCGACCAGTTCACCACGCCGCCCCACAGCGTGCGCGCCTCCCACCAGCGGTCGTAGGCGGAGTTGTTGCGGAAGGCGAGCAGCACGCCGAGCGCCGCGGCGAGCACGGTGACGGGCAGCGCGGGCACCGCCATCCAGGACGCGTCATAGACGCGGTAGCCCACGATGATGGCGAGCGCGAAGAGGACGTGCACGGTGACGGGGATGCCCGTGTAACGCAGGATGATGCGCCAGGACAGACTCCGACCGACAATCATCGCGAGGGGACTCCGAGGACGAGGTTGCGCCGCGCGGAGCGTGTAGTGACGACGACCCGTGCCGACAACGGGCGCCGTCGGACTGTCACCCGGATGTGTCACGCAGCAACGCGGACCCCAGCCCCGAGTGTCCTCAAGCGAGCAGAGTCCGCCGTCAGCGCCGGGAGCCGCGAGCCCCCAGCACCGCGCCGCCGAGCAGCGCCACCGCGCACACCAGCGCGACGGGCCCCAGCCAGTGGCCCCAGGCGAGCGCCAGCGTGGACAGCCCGGGCGACGCGGGCACCCGCATCACCTGGGTGCCTCGCTGCGCGTCGCCGATTTCAGAGAGGACCGCACCCGTTGCGTCGATGAGCGCGGACACGCCGGAGTTCGTCACGCGCACCTGCGGCCTGCGCGTCTCGATGCTGCGGAAGATGGCGTGCGTCAGGTGCATCCGGGGACCGGGCGTGCCGGTGAACCATGAATCATTGCTCAGCGTGAGCAGGAGGTCCGCGCCCTGGCGCGCCTGCTCGGCGACGTAGGAGGGGAAGACGGTGTCGTAGCAGATGAGCGGCGCGACCTTCAGCACGCGTCCGTCCCGCCGGCGCAGGGGCAGCGTCCGAGGCCCCGGGCCCGGCGTCCAGCGCCCGGTCCACGGCAGCCACTCGCGCAAGGTGGGCGAGTCGATGGCGGCGGGCACCCACTCCGTCAACGGGAAGAGCTTCGACTTGCGATACACCGTGCGCTCGGGCGAGCCGCCTTCGCGCGCCGCGGGCGCGAGGAACATGGCGGCGTTGAACTCGTGGCCGTCCTCCACGTCGTACGAGCCGAACACGAGCGGCACGCTCCGCGCGGCGACGTAGCCGGCAATCTCCGCATCCAGCTCCGCGCCCGCCTCGCTCTTGGGCACACCGAAGGGCGTCGGGTACACCGTCTCCGGCCACACGAGCACGTCGAGCGGCGCCTCGCGCAGGAGCGCGTCCGAGAGCGCGTAGTGCGTGTCGAGCACCGTGCGCACCACCTCGTACGCGCCCATCTCCGCCTTGAGCTTCTCGTAGTTCGTGATGTTCGCCTGCACCGCGCCCACCACGAGCGCCGGCGTCGCGTCCGTCGCCGCGCGAACCTGGGTCAACCGCACGGCCCCATAGCCCGTGAGCCCCGCGAGCAGCACCACCGCCGCGCCCAGGGGACGCAGCGCGCGCGCCACACCACGGGCCCGGAAGACCCGCACCGCGCCGAGCAGACACTCGTTGACCGCCAGGAGCGCGAGCGTGAGCCCCGCCGCGCCCGCCACGTCGCCGAACTGTCGCAGTCGCTCCGAGTAGACGAAGCCCTGTCCCAGCGTGTCCGAGAACAGCTTGGGCACGAGCCACTCGGCGCCCACGTACACGAGCATGCTCGTCATGGCGGGCAGCCACGCGGCGCGCTCGCCCACGGCGCGGCGGGCCAGGTGACGCGCGAGCGCGGTGAGCACGAACTGGGGCTGGAACACGGGCGCCAGCAGCAGCATGGCGCCCCAGCACAGCCACAGGGGCGCGCCCGAGTAGCCCTGGAGCGCGGCGGGGAACCACTGGAACACCGTGGCGCTGAACGTGACGCTGAGCCCCGCGCCGAGCGCCAGGGCCTCCTTCGACGAGCGCGCGCGGTCCACGGCCGCGAGCCAGAACGTCAGGGCCACCCAGCCCAGCGCGGTCCACGGCGAGACGAGCGACGAGAACGCCCACAGCGCCCCGGTGGTGAGCGCGACGGCGACCAGCGCGTCGGCCAGGTGTCTTCCGGGCGAGGGCTCCAGACGGCCGAGCTTCAAGGCGCGTCCTTGGACTCGTCGGACTTCGGCAGCTCCAACATGCGCACGGGCATGCCCGGAGGCGCCAGCTCCTCGGGCACCACGCGGTTCTCCGGCATGGGGATGGGCTGGCCGTTCGCGTCCACCGGCTTGTGGTCCGGGTGGAACATGAGGATGGCCTCGACGCGCTCACCCTCGTCCGTGGACTGGTAGTGGCGCACGTAGCCGGGCGGCAGCTCGAAGTCCTCGGGCACCACGAGGCCGCGCTTGAGGGGCTTGGTGCCACGCTTGTACAGCTGCAGCCCCGTGGGCTGTTCCGAGGGCATGTCGGGCTCCGGCGCGGGCGGCGGCGCTTCTTCGATGGGCGCGGCCATGGCGACGGGCGCCTGGGGAGCCGCTCGCGGCGCGGCGCGAGGCACCGGGGCGCGCGCCACCATGGGCGCGGGCTCGATGACGGGGGCGGGGGCCTCGACGAAGGGCGGGTCCTCGACCTCCACCGCCGAGGAGCTCCACCACAGGCTCACCACGATGGTCAGCACGGTGAAGACGAGCGCACCGCCCACCAGCCACTTCGCCACGCCACCTCCCGAGGAGGGGCGCGAGGCGGCCACGTGGGTGACACCGTCACGGTCGACACGGCGTTCAGGAGATGGTTGCTGCGGCCGCATGCTCGCCGGGAGACCTCCGCGCTGCGTATGCTACGGACAGCCTCTCGCCGAGGCAACGTGGCCACTTGCCCCCGGCGACCCCGCGCCCCATGAGCCTCTCCTCCGTCGACGCCCTCCCCTCCTCCACGCCCACCGCCGAGCCCGAGCGCTTCACGCTCCACGCCTGGACGACGGCGCAACGCGGCGTGGCCGTGACGGCGCGCCTGGTGATGATGACCTGCCTGCTGGTCTTCACCACCTGGCTGATGTCGGACATCCTCCAGGGCACGCAGACGCTCACCGCGCAGCCGCTCCTGCTCGGCCTCGTCTTCGGCTGTGGGCTCCCGGTGGTGCTCGTCGCGGGGATGCGCGCCCGGGCCCGCGCCACGCTCGAGGTGGGCGCCACGGGCCTCACGCTCACGCTGCGAGACGGCGCGCGGCTGGAGGTTCCTCTCGAGGTCGTGGACGCGGTGCGCCCGTGGCGACTGCCGCTGCCGGGCCCGGGGCTCGTGGTGCGCATGAAGTCGGGACGCGCGCTGGGGCACGGCCTGGAGGTCGAGGACGCGCTGCCGCTGCTCGTGGCGCTGGGACGCCGCGAGGGCTCGCTCGGTGAGGCCGCTTCCCATCCGCTGGTGCGTTATGGACGGGCGCGGCGGGAGCTGTGGAAGAAGCGCTGGTACCACCTGCTGCTCAAGCTGGTGGTGTTCCCGCTGGTGCCCGCGGGCATCTTCTTCCGGGCGCACCAGTACATCGCCTTCGGTGGTCCGTTCGGCGAGTACCAGGTGTCGGGGCTCACCGCGTACCTGCGCTCGTTCGGTCGCTACTACGCGCCAATCGCGCTGAGCCTCCTGCTCATCGCCGTCTTCTGGCGCGCGGTGGCGGAAGGACTGTCGCTGGCGGCGGCGAAGTGGTTTCCCTCGTGGACGCGCGGCGTGCGCCGAGGGGCCGAGTGGATTTGCCGCCTCGTGTACTACGGCGGCATCATGGCCTTCACCGCGCTGCGCTTCCTGTCGTGAGGGGCTGGCTGGAACGACGAAGGCCCCCGACGCTCGGACGAGCATCGGAGGCCTTGGGATTCAGCGGCTCACCCGCGCGGAGCGGGCGCTGACATCACGGCGTCGCGGGGTTGAAGCGCGAGCCTTCCCAGCCCATGCGCTCGTGGCCGGTCTTGTTCCACTCGGGGTTCTTGCCGTTGACCACCTGGGTGTCGGTGAACTGGGGCGCGCCCGTGCCGGAGCCCGAGCCCGAGAAGATGCTCACGCTGATGGTGGTGCCGAAATAGGTCGGGTGGGTGTTGTCCGACTGGATGTAGTCGTAGCTGGTGCTGGCGTTGACGAAGTGGGTGTTCGCGTCGCGCAGCGTGGAGCGCAGGGCGCCGGTGATGCGGGCCACGTAGGCGGCCTCGGTCTCACCCGCGACGTAGCGCAGGGCGGCCGAGTCCACCTGGCCGTCGCCGTTGCTGTCGTAGTCCGCCGCCATCATCTCCGCGAAGGAGTCCGCGCACTGGAAGCCGTACTTCGCCGCCAGGTTGCACGTGCGCCAGTTGCTGCGCGCCAGCAGGGGCAGGAACTTCACCTGCTTGTTCACCGTGGCGCCCGTGGCCGAGTCACGGCAGGACGTCTGCACGTTGTCCGCGTCGAAGCCGGGGTAGTAGATGTTGGAGACGATCTTCACCTTGGCCGACGTCGCGTACTGGTTGATGGCCTGCATGGCCCGCTCCGTGTACGTGGTGCAGGCCGCCAGCGCCGCCTCCAGGCCGCTGTAGTCACAGGTGCCGGACTGACCCGAGAACGCGCTGCGCGCCTGCAGGTAGTCATTGCCGCACATCTCGAACATCACGGCGCGCGTGTTGGCCGTCTGCATGTACGAGCGCTCGGAGACAATCTTGTTGTTGTAGATGTCGTCCGCCTTCGCGCCGGACTTGGTGCGGCGGATGACCTCGATGTCCGCGTTCCACGTCTTGGCCAGGTACTCGCCCTGCACCACCGGGGCCGCGCGGCGCGCGACGGCGGAGATGCCACCGTTGTAGCCCGCATAGATGGAGTCGCCGTACGCCACGACGCGATACTTCGTCGTGGACGTGGACCGGTCGATGGTCCACGACGTGTTCTGGTTGATGGTGCTCGCCACGGCGCTACCACTCACCGCTGCGGTGGCCACGACAACCGCGAAGGACAGCCCATTGCGACGGAAGAACATGCCCGCTCTCTTCTTCTTCCCACGGGGGGAGGTAGGGGGAAACCGAACCGTACACGCCGTCGATTCGCGAATCACCCGCAAACTGGAATAACGCGCTCAGTCAGAATTCGAGGAATGCGTGAAACTTTGTCCCACGAGGGCTTGGGGTGTCTGATTCCTGACGCGGCGCGACGGATGACGCGGTGTTTCACGGTGTTTCAATACAGCGGGAGAAAGCACAAGTGAGGTGGACGACGGGAGCGAGGGTGTTGGGGCAGTGGCTGGTGCTGGGGGCGCTGGTGGGGGTGGTGTGCGGCGTGGCGTCGGCGGGGTTCCTGTGGCTCTTGGAGGAGGCGACGCGGCTTCGGGAGGCGAACGGGGGGCTGGTGTACGCGCTGCCGTTGGCGGGGTGGGTGTTGGGGACGGTGTACGCGCGGTGGGGCGGGCCGGTGCGTGGGGGGAACAACCTGGTGTTGGAGACGGTGCACACGGGGGATGCGCAGGTGCCGTTGCGGATGGCGCCGATGGTGTTGGTGGGGACGGTGCTGACGCACCTGTTCGGCGGGAGCGCGGGGCGGGAGGGGACGGCGGTGCAGATGGGCGGGAGCCTGGCGGACTGGGTGGCGCACCGGTTCCGGGCGGGGGCGGACCTGCGGCGGGAACTGTTGGCCGCGGGGATTGCGGGGGGATTCGGGTCGGTGTTCGGGACGCCGGTGGCGGGGGCGGTGTTCGGGTTGGAGGTCGTGGTGGTGGGGCGGCTCGGGTACGAGGCGCTGTTGCCGGCGCTGGTGGCCTCGGTGGTGGGGGATGTGGTGACGAGGGGGTTGGGGATTCAGCACACGGTGTATCCGGTGCCTGGGGCGTTGCCGCTCTCCGTGACTGTGATTGGGAAGTGGTTGGTGTTCGCGGTGGGGGTGGCGGCGGTGGCGGTGGTGTTCGTGGAGGGGTTGCACCGGTTGAAGGCGGTGCTGGAGCGGCGGGTGCCGTGGTTGCCGTTGCGGATGGCGATGGGTGGGACGGCGGTGGTGATGTTGTGGCTGTGGGTGGGGACGGATGCGTATCTGGGGTTGGGGGTGCCGGGAATCGTTCGGGCGTTCGAGGACCCGGGGCTCCCTGTGTCAGCGTTCGCGTGGAAGCTGGCGTTCACGGTGGTGACGCTGGGAACGGGGTTCCTGGGTGGGGAGGTGACGCCGCTGTTCTTCATCGGCGCGAGCTTGGGGAACGTGCTCGCGCGGATGCTGGGGTTGCCGGTGGATTTGGGGGCGGCCGTGGGCATGGCGGCGCTGTTCGCCGCGGCGGCGAATACGCCCCTGGCGCTGTCCATCATGGCCGTGGAGCTGGTGGGGGCAGGGGTCCTGCCCCATGTGATGATTGTGTCGACGGTGGCGTATGTGTTGACGGGCCACCGGGGGATCTACCCGGCGCAGCGGATTGGGCGGCGGAAGGATGGGGGAGCGGGGTTTGGGCGGTGGGTTCCGCTGCGGGAATTGGAGAGCACGGTCCCCGGGCCTGTCACTGCGCGACCCGGGGACGGTGGGCCTGGGGGTCAGGGCCCCCAGAGTTCCGGGTAGTGGAAGACGCGGCCGTCCTCACCGACGATCCAGATGTCTCCGGACGCGGTGATGGCGATGTCATTCAGGGGCACGGTTGCCGTGGCGACAGGGAGGTCCGGTCCCTTGGCCCAGCCGTACGGAGTGAGTCGACGTAGCTTGCCGTTGGCGCTTCCATCCACCATGTAGCACTGGTGCGCCAACAGGTGTTGCGGCGAACCCTGCCAGTCACTGCGCATCACCACGCTGGTGAAGGGGACATTCGCCCCCCCAGGTGCGTCAACCCGATTCCAGGTCTCTGCGCCATCCCACCGCCACGCAGCCCCGTTGTCCCCTACGGCGCATGCCTTGTTGGCGGCCCCCATCCACACAGCCCTAGCAAAACCCGCTGTATTTCCTGGCGCGTGTGAGTGACTTGTGGGTGTCGCAGCTCCCCCAGGTGTCACTGCATAGCCGCGGAACCTCTGCCCACTGCCACTTCCCGTGTTGCCACCCACCGCGAGCAGGAACTCCTCTTGCAGCCCATGCAGTCCGTAGAAGTTGACGTTATCGTCCAACTCGGTGAACGGCGTGGGAGACCCTGGTAAATACCGATACAGCCGGCCCGTGCTATCCGTGATGTAGAGCACCGGCAATCCATTCAACCCCGGGAGGCCTATCAGGCCTGTGATGTTCGCGCCACTTGGCGTAGTCCCCGGAGAACACGTAAATCCACTCGTACCCGTGTGGACAGCGAGCCATCCACCTTCTCCACCCAGCCAGATATTCCCAGAGGGATCCACCCAAGAAGCAAACCAATCGTGATTCCCACAGTTGTTTGGGTTCGCAGGCGCGCTACCGTCCCCTGGCTGCGTCGTCGCGTCCCCAAAGCTGAAGCTCTCGAACTTCGCACCGGCGCTCTTCTTCAACGCCAGCTTGCCACCTCGACCCGCAATCCATACTGGGTAGCCGCTCGGGTGTGCCGCGACCGTTTTCCAGTCATGGTCACCCGACCCGAATCGAACGTGGTAGTTCTCCACGTGCTTCAGCGTGCCTCCGCACGTCAAGCCCTCATCAATCTGACCATTACAATCATTGTCGATGCCATCACAGACCTCGGGGCGCCCCGGGCGTGAGGCAGGGTCTACGTCGTCACAGTCTCCGTGAGAATTCTCAACCCAGCCCGTCTGGGGGAGAGGCTCACCCACGCAGATTTCGTCCGCCGTCGCACCTTGATCTCCATCCAAGTCTCCATCCTTGTCCGGATAGAACATCCGCGGAGGCTGTGCATCGCACACGACACCATTCTGGGCGGCATTGCAGACGAACATTCCCGTGCAACTCAGGTTGGTGCAGGCATCCCCCTTCGTGTCGAAGGTCTCGTCCGCGTTCCCATCGCAGTTATTGTCGCCGTTATCGCAAAACTCCGTCTTGCCCGGCGCGTTGTTGGCGTCGCCGTCGTTGCAGTCGAACGGCGGGCCCGAAGGATAATTCTTGTACTTGCCCCCAGGCCGGTCGCATTGAACGGTGGCACCTGCTCGCGGAACCCCGTCCTCGTCGTCGTCCAGATACCAGTTCTTGTCGAAGCCCTCGTCGGTACGCCCGTCGCAGTTGTTGTCTTTGTTGTCGCAGACCTCAGTCTTGCCGGGAGCGATGTTCTCGTTGTCGTCCTTGCAGTCTCCGCCAACGTTCGCGTACCCACGGACACCCGCCGCTGGCGCGCAGTGCTGAATCGCCTCGCCCCCCACCCCATCTCCGTCCAAGTCGCGGAACATCGCCACGAGAGGCAGCCCCTCGTCGACCCCGCCCACGCAGTTATTGTCTTTGTCGTCGCAGAGTTCCTGCCGAGAGGGGTTCCTCATCGCATCCCCATCGTCGCAGTCCGTGCCACCCTTCCCCGTCTGGCTCGAACTAGGGACAAATCCATCCCCATCCTCATCCGGGGTCACAAGAGTCACCGTCGTCCCTGGCTTGGCCCCATTTCCCGAAAGGTCCATTGGCAGGGCCACCTCATCCACCGGCTTGCCACCACAGCCCTGCTCGCGCGCGGTAATGGTGACCTGAAGCTTCTTTCCCCAATTCCCTGGCCGGAGGACATTGAGCACCAGTGGCGGCGACGTTCTCGCGAGCAGGTCGCTTCCAATGGTCTGCTCCGTGAAATTCTCTGAGTTCGCCACATCCTGGGTCCGCATTACGATGCACCCAGTCTTGAAGCTCGGCGTGTATTGAACCGTGACACGAACGGTCCGCTCCCCCGCCAGCTCTTCGAGACTCGGTACGGAACAACCACTCAGCACCAGCAGGCTGGCAACACCCCATCCCCCCATGCGGATCATCGCGCACCTCCCTGGGCCACGGACTCATCGGTGGAGCCCATCAGGAGCCACGTAGCCAGGGCTCCAACGGTCGCAGCCGCCGCCGTACCGAAGAGGACATTTGCCGTCGTCGCACTACCTTGGGCCCGGGAGTGGTGTCTCTCCAAGTCCTCGTAAGCCTGCGCGGCCCGCGCATCCTCGACCTGGCCGCGAGAGGACAGCCCGAACACCGCCCCTGCCCCACCCGCCGCCACCCCAGCCCCCAGCAGCACCATGCTCAAGAGCGGCACTCGTCGCCCCGCAACCCGAAGGCCACGCTCATCCTCTTCGGACGCGGAGTTCAAGGCCCAATCGGGAGACTGGGATGAACCGGAGGTATCTCCCTCTGGCATCAAGCTTGGGCGACTGGCCTCTTGGCCCGCGACCACCACGCTCCCATCCCCACGTTGAGGGACTTTCAGACCTCCCCGAGCCAGCTCATCGCGAACCCCCTGCCGCTGCGTCTCGAACTCAAGCGACACCTTCGGGGAGACCTTCAGTGGGAGCTGCGCATCGGGACGGGTCAGCAGCGCCGAGCGGAAGTCCGCCCGTGCCTCCTCCCACTTCCCCATGTCGGCGCGGATGATGCCTCTCAACAACGAGAGGGAGACCGTCTCCCCCTCATCAAGCGGCAACCGGGCGGCGAACTGGAGCCGCTCCAGGGCTACCTCATATTCGAGGTCTTCGTAGAGGCGCTTCGCCTCGGCGAGATGGCGTTGGACTTCGGCAGATGCGCTGGCGGTGCCCCATGGCAGGACCACGGACACACAAAGGACGACCGCCAGGCATTCCCCCCACAGGCATGACTTGGTCATGCCTGGACCTTAATCTCTGACCCGGATATCCCCAAAACCCAGGATAGGGCATTCCATCCAAGAAGCCACGCTCAGGGCAACTTTCCAGAGCGTGGCCAGGCCCGATGGCTATGGCGTTGTCGGTTCCGGGTAGTGGAAGACCCGACCGTCGTCTCCCACGATCCAGATGTCTCCCGACGCAGTGAGGGCGATGTCACGCAGAGGGACATTGGCCCGGTTCGCAGGCAACAGGGTCATCGGACTGGCCCAGCCATACGGTGTCAGCCGACGCAGTTTGCCCGCCGCTCCCTTGTCCACGATGTAGCACTGGTCGTTCAGCGGGTTCGCCGGATTCTGCGCGTCGTACCTCATCACCACGCTGCTGAAATCCACATTCGTTCCCGAAGCTTCCGCCTGAGTCCAGATCGTCGCCCCATTCCAGCGCCACGCCAATCCTCCATCCCCCACCGCACATGCTTTGTTGGCTCGACCCATCCACACCGCATTCGCGAAACCAGAGGCATTGTCCGGCAAAGTCGTATGCAATGAGGAGGGCACCTCATTGGTATAGGACACGAACTCCTGACCAGCATCGCTACCAGTACTTCTACCAGCCACCAGCAAGGCGCTCGCAGTCAGTCCGTGAATACCATAGTAATTAATAGTGTTATCATGCAGCGTCGTAAACGCTGGCGTCCCTCCCACCACCCACCTGATCAAACGACCGTCTGTGTCGGTGATATACAAAGTGGTAGTTGCCGGAGGAGTCTCGAACCCCACGATTCCTGTCAAATTCGCCGTACTGATGCTTCCTGGCGTGCCGACACAAGTACTTCCATCATGGATGGCCACAATCCCTCCCTCTCCCGCCAGGAATACGTGGCCATAGGAGGCGACCCAAGATGCCGTCCAGTTGCGGTCGGTACAACCGTCCCCGGGCTTGGCCGGCGGGCTTCCATCTGGCGTCGCGCCTGTCCCGTCCCCATGACTGAAGCTCTCGAACTTCGATGTGGCCGTTTTACGCACCGCCAGCTTTCCACCTCGACCTGCAATCCACACCGGATAGCCATTCGGCCCTGTCGACACGGTCCTCCAGTCGTGAGAGTCCCCTCCCGTGTGATAGTCAACCACATCCTTCAGTGTGCCATTGCACGACAAGCCTTCATCCACGGCTTCGTCAGCATCACAATCATTGTCGATGGCATCGCACACCTCCGGAAGCAGTGAACTCCTAGCGGGATCCTTATCGTCGCAATCTCCATGGGCGGTCTCCACATATCCCGGCGACGGAGTCTCGCCCTCACAGATCTCGTCCAACGCGCCAACTGCGCGGTCACCATCACCATCTCCATCTCTATCCCGATAGAACATCCTGGGCGGCTTTGCGGTGCACTCCACGTCCGAGAAGTCCGACTTGCAGACCCACATCCCAGTACAGCTCAGATTGTTACATGGCGTGTTCTTTGTCGTGAACCGCTCATCAGCAACCCCATTGCAGTTATTGTCGGCATTATCACAGCGTTCCAGTTTACCCGGCGTATTGTTCGGATCATCATCATCGCAGTCAAAGTCCACATCCTGAGGCTTACGGATATAGCCATCTGGCTGCTCGCATTGAATCTTGCGCGAAGCCAGCTCAACCGCACCATCCCCGTCCCTGTCCTGGTACCAATTTTTATCAATGCCTTCATCCACAACATTATTACAATTATTGTCAACATCGTCGCAGAGTTCAGGTTTATTGGGCGCCCTGACGGGGTCGTCGTCGTCACAATCACCGCCGACAGTCACATATCCAGTTGCCGGCATGCAGCGCTCGAACCGCGCCCCGCCAACCCCATCCCCATCCCCATCTCGGAAGATGGTCATCACAGGAAAACCTTCGTCCACGCCATTGACACAATTGTTGTCAATCTGGTCGCAGACCTCTTCGTTGCCTGGATACATCGCGGCGCCGCGCTGCGCTTTGTCATCATTGCAGTCCGTACCACCAGGTGCTCCTGGTGTACCGACATCCGCTTTTGCTACGAACCCGTCCTCGTCATCGTCTGGAGTTACCAGCGTCACCTCGTACGGACTGTCTTTAGCAACGCCCTCTTCCCCGAGGTCGACTTCTTCAATGGTGCGCGTGTTGACCACCGCCCCAGAGCAATCTTTCTCGTGCGCCGTGACGGTGACCTTCACCTTCGCTGGCCACTCATCCTTTCGAATGAGTCCCACCCGGAGTTTCCCCTCCAGTTTCCCCTCTCCCGTCAATTCGGAGATCGTCTTAGACTCCCTCCCGTCCCCCGAGTCTCCGACATCATTCACCTTGATGACGAAGCACCCCTTCTTGAAACTCGGGGTGTAGTTGACGACAAGAGAGGTCCCTGCTCGCTCCTTCTCTTTGGAGCACGCGAGGAGCAGCAACGGGAACAGGAATAGGGCTATGCGACGCATGGGGCCGCACTCTACCGCACCCCTCCGCCCCCTGGCGCTGTCCTCGTACTCCATGCCCCCTTGCCGTCAGCCTCCCGGCAAAAGTCCCACCCTGCCGTCCTGGCTCCCCCACCACCCACCCGCTCCCCAGCATTCCAAGGTTCCGAGCGCCACATCCGCGCACCCAGGGACACCAGGGGCCCCTCGGCCCCCAGCATCCCCAAGGCTCTCGCCTACTTACACGTGAAGGACCACCGACACGTGCCCGACAGGCACTCGCGGCCGGACCCGCAGGCCGCCCCTCGGCCCTTCTTGTTCTGGCACTTGCCCGAGTTCAACCCCCAGCCACAGTACTGGGTCGCACCACAGTGCGAGTCGCTGTCGCACAGGCAACTGCCCGTCGGATTCAGGTAACAGTCCGCGCTGCAACGGTCCGTCCTGCACTCCCTATCCGACTTGCACGTCTCCCCGTACCCCTTCGAGTCCGGCGTGAAACACCACCCCACCGCGTTCGCACACCCACCACACGCCCCCGACTGGCACTGCCCATCCCGACTGCACGACACCCAGTCCGCCTTCTTCGGCACACAGTCGTTGTCCGCCGGATTCCCCGGCGTGTCCTTCTGGCAGTACCCCACCCCGCCACAGTCCTCGTCCCCGTTGCACACACACCGGCCCTTGATGAGGCTGCACACCACCGACGAACACTGCTCCGTCAGGCACTCGTCGTCGAACCGGCACTGCTCGTTCATGTCCTTGCTGTCCGGCGCGTAGTGCTTCCCACACACCGTCGGATACGCCGCCTCCCGGTCCTCCGGCTTCACCCACGCCGCCACCCCCGACGTGTCGATGTCGTTCGCCGGGTCCGCCATCCCCACCCGCGGCAATGACGCCCGCTCCCACATCCGGATGAACGTCTCCGACGAGCCCGTCAGCCCCGCCGTGTTCACCCCCAGGTTCCTCAGGTCCTTCACCATGTCCGGCAACAACCCCACGTGCGCCAGCCCCGCCTCGTCGAACGCCGTCCCCAGCCGCCCAGGCCCCTGCAGTTCCTGCTGACGCGCCTGCGCGTCCGCCTCCGCCTCGAACCCCGCCGAGCACGCCCCGTTCTCTCCAAACCGCGGCCGCGTCTGCTGGATGAACCCGTTGAAGTCCGCGCCGAACGCCATCGGAACCTTCAACCCCTGGCGGCCGAACTCGTACGCCTGCGCGAACGAGCGCGTCGACCCCTGGCAGTTGTTCTCCACGCCGGACTTCGTATACGTCCGCGTCTCGTCATGCGCCGTGCGCAGACCGAACATGCCGCCCGTGCGCCGCAACATCTGCACCACCCACGCCGGCGTCGTCTTCTCGTTCTCCGCCAGCTTCCCGTTCATCACCTCGCGGAAGTGTCCGTGGCTCACGTACAGCGGGTAGTACTTGTTCGTCTCCGCCACCGAGTACGCATCCTGGATGCCCTTCTCCGACAGGTGCGCCAGGTCGATGAGCATCCCCTTGTCCATCATCGCCTGCACCAGCGCCCGCCCCTCCCCCGTCAGGCCCTTCGTGTTCTTGCAGTTCCCATCCACGTCGAACCCCAACGTCTTCCCGCCCACCGTCAGCCCACAGTCCGAGTCGATGTGACAGTTCTCCAAAAACTGCGCCGCCTGGAAGATGGCGTTGTGCGGCGCCGCACCACCGAACCGGTTGTCCAGTTGGTGCACCGGCTGCAACGTGCGCACCCCCAACCCGTGGAAGCGCTCCAGCTCCGCCCGCCAGTCCTTCGCGCCGAACAGCTTGCTCGTCTCGATGGACAGCACCATCGCGAGCTTCCCCTCGCCGATGATGCGCCGAGCGTCCGCCGGCGTCAGCGCCAGGTCCACCCAGTCCCGCGTCGCCGCGAAGTCGCGCGCCTTCTGCAGCTGCACCTCCACGTCCGTCATCTCGTCGCACGCCCGCGTGCGGTTCTGCGGCGGCAGCGCGTCACACAGGAAGCCGTTGCTCACCGCCGACACCACCACCAGCGACATGCCGCCCTGGTGCGCCTGGCGCAGCCACCCCTCCCACGACTGCTGGTGCGCAATCGTGTCCCAGCGCGGCCACTCGCTGTTCGGGTTGCGCCGCCCGTCGTGCAGGCCCGTGTCGCCCTGCGTGCCCTCAATCTTGCCCAGGAACTCCGAGCCCACCGCGCCCGCCACGCCGAACAGCTGCGACAACACCGGCACCCCGCGCAGGTCGATGTTGCTCGAGTTCGGACACAGGTTCAGCAGGTGGCTCAAGTCCATCCGCACCCGCGCGTGGTCGCTCTCCGGCCACCCTCCGTCACACCGCGTGAGCGCGTCCGTCACCGTGCCGTGGAACCAACCGCCACCAAACGCCTCCTCGGCGAACATGTGGTGGTGCAGCTCCGCGAAGCCCGGCACGCCTGCCAGCCTCGCCGTCTTCTCTGTTTCAACCTCGGCGAGCGCCTGGGGGCTCTCGCCCTCCTCGACGGGCACGCAGGACAACGCGGATGCCATGACCAAGGTGGTACACCATCGCAGCAGACGCGGACGGGACATGGGGGACTCCCTTCAGGTGGAAACCCCCACTTAGCGACACCTCCCACCCTGACTTCAAGCCAGTCGGCGCCATGCCGTGACTGACGCAACGCTGATGCACCGCGTCGCGACTCAGGGGCCCGCGGGCTCCGCCACCACGGTGGGCGCATACACGGGCGGCACGTACGCCGGTGGGACGTACGCGGTGGCGCGCTGGCGCAGCGCGGGGGAGGCGACGGCGAAGCCCTCGGGCAGCATTCGGAGGATTCGCTCCCGGCGGTGACGGGAGCCGTCCAGCCGACGCTCCAGCTCCGCGCGCTCCTCCTTCGTCTCCTGGTCCTGCGGTGCGGGCCGCGCGGCCAGCGTCGCCAGGCGCTCGGTCACCGCCTCCAGCTCCCGGTCGATGAGCACCGGCTGGATGTTGCGCGTCTCCTTGCGCTTGCGGCCCACGGCGTTGTTCTCAATCCACACCGGCAGCACGGCGACGTCGCCCAGCACCACCGGCGCCTTGGGGCTCGGACGCGTCAGGGAGACTCGCAGCAGCATGGAGTCTCGCTTGTCGCCCGCCATGCCCTTCTTCGGCTTGGGCGCGTGGAGATAGAAGCGGTCCTGGTTCGCCACCAGGTTGCCGAGCGAGAACGCGATGAGCCCTCGCCGTCCGTCCGCGGTGGTGTAGCCCTCCAGCGGCTGGAGCACATGGGGATGATGCCCCACGACGGCCAGCGCCCCCGCGTCCAGCAGCGCCTGCCCCAGCTTGCGGTCGTCCGGGTGCGGGCTGTCCGCGTACTCGACGCCCCAATGCACCAGGACGATGAGCGCGTCACAGCGCGCCGAGAGCTCGCGCACCTTCTGCGTCACCTCGTCCGTCGTCAGGCCCCGGTGGAAGCGGTGCTGCGGGTAGGGCACGAAGGCCACGTGCGGCGCCTCGGCCTCCTTCGGGTTGCTGAAGCCGTTGAGCCAGCGCGTGAAGGACAGGAAGCCCACCTTCATGCCTCGCACGTCCATGAAGACGGGCTCCCACGCGGCGTCCCTCGTCGCGCCCGTCCCCGTGTGACGCAGGCCCACCGCATCCAGGTGCCGCAGCGTCTCCACCAGGCCCGTGGGGAGCTGGTCCCTGGCGTGGTTGTTCCCCGTGGACACCACCTTCACGCCCGCGCGCGCCATGGCGCGGGCCATGGAGGACGGCGCGTTGAAGAGCAGCTCGCGCGTCACCGCCTTCTTGTTGTCCGTGACGGGCGTCTCCAGGTTCAAGACGCCGATGTCCGCGGTGCGCAGCACGTCCGCGATGGGGCCGAAGACGTGGTCCCAGCCGTCGTTGTTCAGCGACGGCGCGGGCCCACCCTCGGGAGGCTCGGCGCCGTTGCGCGCGTGCAGCCGCGCCACCGTCTTCACCTCCCCATGCGGAATCACATCCCCGCCGAACACGAGCTCGACGTGGGTGGGCGCGGTGGCGAACAGCAAGGGGACCAACAACAAGACAGGCGCAGGCACGCCCGACAGCTTAGTCCAGGCCCACCACCCGCACCGAATCCCCCTCACCCGCCGGCTCGACGCGGTGTTTCATCCGGTGTCTCTCTTGGGTGATGAGAGGAAGTCCGTTCCGACTCGGCGAGTGTCGCCCGCGCCTCGTCAGAGCAGCTTGGTGACGGTCAACGTCACCACGCCCGCGACATCCGTGACGCCCTCGGGGGTCCAGCACGCCGTCAGGTCCGTCTGAAGCAGCGTCAGCGTGCGCACCACCGTCGCATCCAGGAAGCGCCCTTCCTTCACCTTGCCTGTGAGCACGATGACCATCTCTCCCGCAGGCCGGGCGTTGATGAGTGACGTGCCTTCGACCTTGCTCCACGTTCCATCATTCCAGTCGATGCGCATCGAGAAGGTCGACGACCCCAGCGAGCAGCTCAGCACCCCCGAGCCCACCACCTGGATGCTCGCGGAGATGACGCCCAGCGGGAGTCCCACGCACGGGCCCAGCGTGGATTGCCCCGTGAAGGCCACTGTCCGGGGCGTCTGCGTGACGCCCGGCTCGTAGTGCGTCGCCTCCGTGCCCGGACACGTGAGCTGCACGAGCTGCGCTCGCGCGGACGTCGAGAGGAGGACCACCGACAACAAACACATCCACAGGCCACGATTCGCACACATGTGCATCGACTCCCGTCAGGCCCGTCCGGAGAGAACGGGCCTGACGGTCCTAGGCGCGTCTCGCACCGCAATCCCATCAATCCGGCAGCGCGGCCTCATCTCGCCGTGCTGCGGACCGTCCACGGGTCTCACGCTGAACATCCCCCCTGGAGGAAGGTGCGACTCATCAGAAGTCCTCGCCTCGCAAGAGACAGAGTTCGTCCGTCCCAGCGTTTCGGCTTTGTGCCGCTCAGCGGGCAGGCGCGCTGGCGAAGCCAATCTATTGACCACAAACCCGGATTATACTCAATAGATTGATGAAAACCCGCGCCGAAAGCTCCTAGACTGGTTCCACCCGAACTGAAATCAGCGGCCCAAAATCATGCCTCGCCAGAATCTGACCCAGGAGACGATGCCTTTCGCCGTGGCCCGTTCGGTGATCGCCCTGGGAGCGAACATCAGGCGCGCCCGGCTTCGTCGAGGCATGAAGCAAGCAGACCTCGCGAAGAAGACGGGGCTCGCACTCGGCACTCTCAAGCGCCTCGAAGAGGGCAGCCCCACCACCGCTATCAGCGCCTACTTCGTGGTGTTGTGGGCCCTGGGGCTCGAGCGTGAGTTCGTGAATCTCGCATCCCCTGACCGGGACGAGGAAGGCAAGACACTCGAAGCCGCTCACCAGCCCACGCGGGCTCGTGCATCCAGCCGGCTGGACGACGATTTCTGAATCCCTTCCCGCCCCATCTGTCCCGTGACGAAGCGAGCCGACTCATCACCCAGATGAAGACCACCGTGTCCACGCGGTGGCGCGCCGTGGTGACGGAGTGTGGAGGCACGGAGGCCGACCTGAACGCCATCTCCCGCGCCTTCGACTACGAGGGCTTCGAGTACACCCCCTGAGCCCCTCCAGCGCGCAGGCACCGTGCCCACGCGCCGGAAGTAGTGTCACCCGCTCAGTGCGAGCCCGCGACCACGATGGACCCGACGTAGGCGTGGTGCTTCGGGTGGCACTCGTCGCCGACGTCCTGGCGCTTCAGCGCCCCCGTGAAGACCTGGTCCGCCTGCCCGGCCCGCTTCACCGTCACCGAGTAGTGCACCGGCGTCGCCTCACTCGCCGCCGGGTGGAAGTTCGCCGCCTTCAGGCACACGTCGTACGTCCCCGCCGGCGGCATCGTCCCCTCGTACCAGGCCACGTTCTCCGGCCCCATCCCGCTCGCCACGTCCCCCTCGAACCGCCCCTGGTCCGTGCTCGGCCCAGGCCCCGGGTTCCCATACGAGACAATCTTCCCCGTCGGCGTCCTCACCACCAGGTCCGCGTCGCCGTCCCGCCCCCACGTCGCCGTGAACCGCAGCGGCTCCCCTCCACCGCCACCCCCCACGCACACCCCCGACGAGCACGTCTTCCCCGCCCCACAGACGTTGCCGCAGCAGCCGCAGTTGTTCGGGTCCGAGGACAAGTCCGTGCACACCTGGCCGCACTGGACCCTCGGCGACGGACAGCTCGGCGGATTGCACTGGAAGCCCCCCGGCGTGTTCACACACTGCTCACCCGGCCCACAGTTGTCCGTCCCCAGCGCGCACTCGTCGATGTCCACACACGTGAAGCCATTGCCCGTGTAGCCCGGCCGGCACGTACACGTGTAGCTGCCCGGCGTGTTCGTGCAGTACGCGTTCGGCGAGCACTGCGCCGTGCCGTTGGTGCACTCGTTCACGTCGTGACACACGCTCGGCTGGCCCTGACACGTGTAGCCCGGCTCCACCTGGCACGTGGCGCCACAGCCATCGCCCGCCACCCGGCCTCCGTCATCACACTGCTCGCCCGTCCCCACCATCCCGTCCCCACACATCCCGCCCGTCGCGCCCCCCGTCGCCTCCACCGCGTCCACCTGGTACAGCGACAGCAACGCGCCACGCAGCGTCACGTAACGGTAGGCAGCAGGCTGGAGGTACGGCACCAGCGCGGAGTGCGTCCCCACGCCCACGTCGAGCAGCTGCGCCTGCCCCGTGGCGATGACGCTCATGTCCGCGCGCCGGAACTCCACCTGCACCACCACCCCCAGCGACAACCCCCGGTAGTAGATGCGCAAGGGCCCCGTGCCCTCCTCACCCTGCCCCATGTCCAGCGTCAGCGCGCCGCCCAACAGGCTCAGGAAGTTCGCCGTCTGCCCATCCGGCGCCCCCACCGCGTTCTGCGGATTGGCCACCAGCGTGACGCCACTCTGGACCACCGCGTTCGCGTAGTTCGGGGCCAGGGCCTGCTCCCGTGTCACCACATCCTCCGTCGGGAACGTGTCCTCCTCGAGCGCGACGCCACAACCACCCACGACGAATGCGAACACCGCGCTCAACCAGCGCGACGCCGAGACACCACGATTGACCTTCATGTTCTGCTCCATTCCGCTCGTCTGGCTGGACGGAAAAGCCCGCGTGCAGGGAGATGACGGTGGGGACTTCCGTCTCACTCCAAGAAACGCACGACGGCTTTTTCTTGCGGCGATTTTCCGCGAGCAGCCCCCCGCGCCGTGCGCGAGCGGACATGCCAGTCGCCACACCTCGCCCTGGCGAAAGACAGTCGACACACCCCTCGCCCCCACGTCACGTTCCGAGACACGAACACCCGCCATGTCTCTCTTTTCAAGAACACGGCAGACACATGTTTCTCGAAACACGATGATGGGGTTCGCGCCAGACCCACGGGTCCACCCGGAGACCCCACCCAGGTGGACCTCTCCCCTCAATCAAAGACAGACACGAAACCGGCTCAGCGCGCGACGCGGCGCCGGCGGAGCACCGCGCCCAGGAGGGCCAGCACGCCTCCGAGCAGCAGCCCTCCGCCCGTGGACGTGGAGGAACAGCCGCCCGACGGCGTGTCCCGCGACACACAGGCCACGTTCGCGGAGACCACGACGTCGTGCTCCTGGCCGTCCACGGAGACGACGTAGTGCTCCTCCTCGAAGCGCTCCTCGACCTGCCCCTTCTGGAGCGGGTCCGCGCGCTGGTCGTTGGCGAAGTAGAAGGAGGCCTCCTCGTTCGGCAGGAGCTCCTCGTCGCACACCGTCGCGCCCTCGCAGCCCGCCAGCGGCCAGCCCACCAGCGTCACGGGCTCGTCACACGCGTTGCGGACCCGGCTGGTGCCGCACGTGACGTAGGTGGAGATGATGAGGCACGGCTTCTCCGACACCACGCTCTGTCGCTCGGTGACGCAGTCACACGGCTCGCTCTCGGCCCGGGCCGGCCCCGCCGAACCCACCACCACCGCCGTCGCCAACACCCACCCCAGCCGCATGGACAGGCCCCGGGGAATGAACGTCGTTCGCATCCTCGATACCTCCGCCTCGAATGTCGGCCCCTGCGCGGGCACGCATCCTGGCCCCTGACAGGGAGCGGAGCCAGACATCGTTGCCCAGGGCAACCTTCTCCACCCAGACACCGTGTCCCCTGACTCGGCGAGGGACCGCCCGGTGGTCCTCGGGCGAGCCCAGGCACCTCACGTCACGGCGAGGCAGACCAGGTGAAGGTCCCGGATGCGGGCCTCGCTGTCCTCGGTGCACTCGGACGAGGCCGGCGGGGGCGCCCAGGGCGGCGTCCGGGTTGCGCACGGCGACGGTGGTCCCATCCTCCACCTCGTTCGCGGAGGGGTGCGCCGACAACGCCTGCGCGCCCTGCTCGAGCGAAGCCCGGGCTGGGACATGGCCAACACTCACCATGCCCGGCCCGGCGCCCCCGCGGGGCGACAGCCTCAGGGGATGCCGAAGGACGCCACCGCGGGGTCGCCCCAGTCGCAGCCCCAGGTGGAGGGCAGCTGCGTGAGCGCGCCGGTGTAGACGACCTCCGGCCTGCCCGCGCGTCGGACGCGGACGGTGTAGCCCACGGGATTCGAGGGGCTCGGCTGGGGAGAGAAGCCCACCGCCATCAAACAGACGCGGTAGCCGCCCACGGGCGGAATCCGGCCATTCGCCCAGAAGACGCTCTCCGGGCCGGTGCCCGTCACCTCGTCCCGGTCCAGCTCGCCGTACTCGGTCTGCGCGTCCGGTCCGCGGTTGTTGTAGTGGATGAGCTTGTCGCCCGGCGTGCGGACATACAGGTCCGCGTCTCCGGGCCGGCTCCAGGTCGCTGAAATCTGCAGCAGCGACGTGCCCACGCACGCGCCCGCCTGACAGGCCGCGCCCCCACCACAGGCATTCCCGCAGCCGCCGCAGTGCTCGCTCGAGCTGCTCGGGTCCACGCAGGCCGAGCCACACGGGAGGTTCGGCGGCAGGCACGCGGGCGTCTGGCACTGGAAGCCGCCCGGCGTGTTGACGCAGACCTGCTCCGGCGCGCAGGTGTCCGTGCCCAGGGCGCACTCGTCCACGTCCGCGCAGACGCTCGGCTCGCCCGAGCAGGTATAGCCGGCCTCCGGCCAGCAGACGCTGCTGCAGCCATCTCCGGAGCTCTGGTTGCCGTCGTCACAGCGCTCCTCGGAGCCGTCGATGACGCCGTCGCCACACACCGGGTTGCGCAGGCCCCGCACCGCGTCCACCAGGATGGGCGCCTCGGCCGCCCCGCGCAGCAGCACATAGCGATAGGGGATGGTCTGCCCGTTCCACACGGTCCACTCGAAGGTGCCCTCACCCCGCGGCACCACGTACAGCGTGCTCCCGTACAGGTAGCTGCCGTCCACCGCCAGGAACAGCACCGTCGACTGCGACGACACCTCGCGAGGGCCCCGGTAGTAGACGGTCAGCATCCCCGTCGCCTCCTGCCCCTCGCCCAGGTCCAGCATCAGCCCCGCCGTGGTGTCCATGGGCAGCGTCGCGGCGATGCCGTCCGGCGGGCCCACCGCCGCGCCCGGGTTCAGCACCGACGACGACGTGCCCGAGACGGCCACCGCGTCCGCGTGGTTCGGCTCCGGCGGGGCCAGGGCCGCCCGCGAGACCTCCTCCCGCGGCGCTTCGTCCACCGGCTGCTCGACGTCACAGGCGCCCACCAGACATGCCAGCGCCACCCAGCCCCAGCCGCATCGTCCGCGCATCATCGTGTCCCTCGTCCCCCCGAGGCGGGCTGGAGCCCGGGATGGGCTCACGGCCCCCAGGAGGGATGCGAGGCTATTCGGGACGTCGAGGGCGCGACAATCCCAGACACGGACGCCCCTGAGTTCAAGAAGAACCCGGGGTCATCCATGACAGGCATTGGCGCACGTCACGTCTTGGTGCCGAAGAGCCGGTCGCCCGCGTCGCCCAGGCCCGGGAGGATGTAGCCGTGCTCGTTGAGCTTCTCGTCCACCGCGGCGGTGTAGACGTGCACGTCCGGGTGGTGCTCGCGCAGGTTGGCCAGGCCCTCCGGACAGGCCAACAGGCACACGAAGCGCAGGGAGCCGGGCTTGCTGCGCTTGACGCGCTGGAGCGCCGCCACCGCGGAGTTGCCCGTGGCGAGCATCGGGTCACACACCACCACGTCGCGGTCCGCCAGCTGCCCGGGCACGCGGTAGTAGTACTCCACCGGCGTCAGCGTCTCCGGGTCGCGGTACAGGCCGATGTGGCCCACGCGCGCGGAGGGCACCAGTTGGAGCATGCCGTCGAGGATGCCCTGGCCCGCGCGCATGATGGCGACGAGCACCAGCTTCTTGCCCTCCAGCATCGGCGCGCGCATGGGCGCCATGGGCGTCTGGATGTCCTCGTCGCGGACCTTCAGGTCGCGCAGCGCCTCGTACGCCAGGAGCAGCGAAATCTCCTGGAGCAGCGAGCGGAAGGTCGCGGTGCTCGTCTCCGTGCGCCGCATCATCGTCAGCTTGTGCTTCACCAGTGGATGGTCCACCACGGTGCAGTTGGGGAACTCCATTGCGTCCCTCCCTCGTCGAATCTGCGGGTTGTCAGAACACCGTTCCGTCGCTGTCCACGCGGATGGGCGGCACACCGCCGGGGCGCGCCTCGGCGGCCACCTTGCGCCCCGCCGTCCACGTGCCTCCCTGCAGCACCTTGCCCAGGGGCAGCTCCTCCGCGCTCATCCCCAGCCGGCCGCGCACCAGCGCCGCCACCCGGTCCAACAGCGCCACCGTCAGCGCGCGCCACTCGACGATGGGCTCCTCGCTCGGGTGCAGGGCCTCGCGGGTCAGCCGCGCGTCCCGGGGCACCAGCACGCCCAGGTCCACGAAGAGGCCGCCGTTGCGGTACTCGGGCAGGCCGGTGAGCCCGTCCAGCTCCAACACGCGGAGCCCCGCCTCCTCCAGCGGCTCCACCAGCGAGTACGTCAGCCACTGGGACAGCTTGTGGAAGGGCACCAGCGCGTCCACGCCCTCCACCGGGCCCAGCGCCGAGTGCGGCCACACGTCGCCCAGGTTGACCGCGTCCACCATCACCCGCCCCGGCCAGATGGGGCCCAGCTGCTCCAGCACGTGCCCCAACAGCTCCGAGGCGCGCACGCTGCGCCCCTGCGCCACCACCAGGTCGAACAGCGTCCCGGGCCTGGGCAGCACGCGCCCCAGGCCGTGCATCAGGTGCAGCCGGCCCTCGAGCCCGTCCAGCGGGTTCGCCCCGGTGACCTGGAGCCCTTGCGCGAGCGCGTCGAGCGACAGCCGGCTCAGCGCCTCCGAGTCCGCCCGCAGCGGCCGGTCCGGGTCCGAGGAGAAGACGCCGTCCATGAACATGCGGAAGCTGGCCACCGCCAGGCCTTCCGAGCGCGCCCACGTGCCGCCGCCCTGCTCGCGGTAGCGCCACTTCGGGCCGCTGCCCGCGTCCAGCAGCACGCTCACCACGGCCAGGTCCAGCTTCGCCCGCGCGCGCTCCTCGGGGGACACGCCCTTCAGCCGCGCCTCCAGCTCCTCCACGCGCTTGACGCCGCCCGCGTCGAAGTGACGCCAGCGGCTGTGCAGCGGGATGTCCAGCGTGGGGTACGCCTCGCGCGTGACGGCCAGCACCGTGTCCACCACGGCCGGCAGTCGCGAGGGCTCCACGCGGAAGTGCGTGAGCTTCCCGGCGAGCCCCAGGTCCAGCAGCTGATGGCAGCGCTCGCGGATGGCCGCGGGGGTGCGCAGCCACGCGACGGCCGGGGACACGTCCGTCCTCGCCAGGGGCCGCTCAGACATCGAGGCCCCGTCCCTTCACCTGCGCAAGTCCCGCCGCGTCCGCCACGGGGCCCTTGGTGAAGTAGCCCGCCGCCTTCTTCGCCTCCATCTCCACCTTCGCGTCGGCGGGGATGAGCTCCTCGGGGATGGGCACGCGCTCGAGGATTTCGATGCCCGAGCGGACGATGGCGTCGTGCTTCATGTCGCTCATCGACACGAAGCGGTGGATGCGGGTGATGCCCAGCCAGTGGAGCACGTCCGGCATCAGCTCCTGGAAGCGCATGTCCTGCACGCCCGCCACGCACTCGGTGCGGTGGAAGTACGTGGCCGCGGAGTCGCCACCCTCCTGGCGCTTGCGCGCGTTGTAGACCAGGAACTTGGTCACCTCGCCCAGCGCGCGGCCCTCCTTGCGCAGGTAGACGATGATGCCCGCGCCGCCCGCCTGCGACGTGCGCACGCACTCCTCGATGCCGTGCGCCAGGTACGGCCGGCAGGTGCAGATGTCGCTGCCGAACACGTCCGAGCCGTTGCACTCGTCATGCACGCGCACCGCCAGCGGGATGTCCTTGTTCGCCACCGAGCGGATGTCACCGAAGGCATACAGCGTGAGCCCGCCGATGGGCGGCAGGAAGACGTGCAGGTCCGGGCGGGTAATCAGCTCCGGGAACATGCCGCCCGTCTGCTCGAAGAGGCCGCGGCGCAGCGCGCTCTCCGTCAGGCCGAAGCGCCGCGCGATTCCCGGCAGGTGCCACACCGGGTCCACCGCGGCCTTCACCACCTTGATGTCGCCGTTGGCGGTGAGCAGGTCCCCGTCCGGGACCAGCCGGCCCGCCTCCACCGCGTCGCGCAGCTCCGGCAGGTTGATGTGCGCGCGGGTGACGGCGATGGTGGGACGGAAGTCGACGCCCTGCTCGTAGAAGGGGCGGAAGGCCTGCGGCGCCACCGCGCCCCACGGGTCCAGGGAGACGATGCGGTCGGGGTTGCTCCAGGACGGATGCGGCCCAATCTCCGCGGCGGGCGAGGTGTCCTTCAGGTCCGCGCGGTGGTCCTGCGGCAGCATGCCCGCGGCCACGGCGAGCGCGCGGTAGACGGCGTAGGAGCCCGCGTGCGTGCCGATGACGTTGCGGTGGCCGGGCTCGGTGAGCGTGGCCACCACGGGCCCCCGGCGCAGCGGATCCACCTCGCCCCAGCGGATGGGCACGCTGGGCGTGTCGCCATCCGGATGGGAGGTGAGACGGATGGAGTTGACGGGCTTCTTGTCTGCCATGGGAGCGCCCTCCTTGCGGGCGCGACTGGAGCTCGTGCGGGAGGAACGCTCAGCTCATCCACGAGCCGTCGGTGCGAGCCGACCACTTGCGGGTGACCTTCTTGAGCTGCGTCCAGAAGTCGAGGCTGGAGACGCCGGTGATGTCGCCGTGGCCGAAGCGCGACTCGCCGGTGCCGCCGAAGGAGAACGGCTCGCGCGGGACGGGCACGCCCACGTTGACGCCCACCATGCCCGCGCGCACGCCCTCCACCGCCGCCTGCGCCACCGCGCCGCTGGTGGTGAAGATGGACGCGGCGTTGCCGTAGGTGGACGCGTTCTCCACCGCGAGCGCCGCCGACAGCGTGGGCACGCGGATGATGGACAGCACGGGGCCGAACAGCTCGCGCCTGGCGGCCTCCATGTCCGGGCGCACGTCGTCCAGGATGGACGGGCCCAGCCAGTTGCCGCCGGCCCACTGCTCGCCCGCCGGACGCTTGCCGCGCCCGTCCAGCGTGAGGCGCGCGCCCTCGGACGCCGCGCGGGCGATGGCCGTCTCCAGCCGCTCCACCGCGCCCTTGTCGATGATGGCGCCCATGCCGGGGCCCACCTCGAGCCGGGCCGCGCGCCGGGCGATGTCCTGGAGCAAGGGCTCGATGTCGCCCACCGCCAGGAGCACGCTGCCCGCCATGCAGCGCTGGCCCGCGCAGCCGGTGAACGAGTCCACCACGGCCTGCGCGGTGAGGTCCGGGTCCGCGTCCGGCGCGACGATGAGGTGGTTCTTCGCGCCGCCCAGCGCGAGCACGCGCTTGCCGCGCTCACCGCCGCGCGCGTAGAGCTGCCGCGCCACGGCCGACGAGCCCACGAAGGCCAGCGCCTTGACGTCCGGGTGCTCCACCAGCGCGTCCACCGTCTCGCGCCCGCCGTGCACGACGGAGAAGACGCCGGGGGGATAGCCCGCCTCGCGCATCAGTTCGCCCAGCGCGCACGCGGTGAGGGGCACCTTCTCCGACGGCTTGAGGATGAAGGCGTTGCCCAGCGTCACCGCGATGGGGAACAGCCACATGGGCACCATCGCCGGGAAGTTGAACGGGGTGATGCCCGCGACGATGCCCAAGGGCTCGCGGCGCAGCTCACACGTGACGCCCCGGCTCACCTCCAGGTGCGCGCCGCTGTCCAGGTTCTGCAGGGACAGCGCGAACTCGCACACCTCCAGGCCCTTGAGCACGCCGGCGCGCGCCTCCGCCACCGTCTTGCCCGCCTCGCTCGCGGCGAGGTTCGACAGCCGGTCCAGCTCCCGCTCCAGCAGGCTCCGGAAGCGGAACAGGGGCTGGGTGCGCTCGCGCGGAGACAGGCTCCTCCACAGCGCGGCGGCGGGACGCGCGGCCTCCACCGCCTGCGCGACACCGTCCGCGGGCGTGAGGGGAACCCGGCCGATGACGGTGCCGGTGTAGGGGCTGCGGACATCCAGCAGCGTCGCGCCCGGCGGCAGCAGCCACTCACCTCCCACCAGGTTTCGACACGGAACGACGCTCTCGGGAAGCTCGACGAACGACAAGCGCACACCCCAGACATGGCAACGAGGACGTGCGCTTCATCGTAGCCGCGAACACAGACATCACCGCAACCCACCCCCGGGGCCGCCCGCCAGAATGCCGGGCGACTGTCCTGCACCCCAGCACTCCACCTGTCGGGAAGAGGACCGCCTCCCGCAAAGGCATCCCATGGGGTCTTCAATGCATGGCGTCATGGGCCGCGCCGCGTCATTCATTGACGGGTGCGGGCGGACTCAGGCGACAGTGTTGTCTTTCAAGCGCTCGCGCCGGGACCCAACCACGCACGCAGGCGGGTGAGGACGGCGGAGTCCTCCGCGTCATGGGGGAGGCCCAGGTGGCGCGCCTCGGCATACAGCGCGAGCGCGTACTCGAAGCGCTCGGTGGCCCTCTGGGAGTCGCCCTGCTCCAGGTGCAGCTCGCCGTCCTCGGCCACCAGTCGCGCGAGCACCTTCACGCGCAGCGGGTCGCCCAGCAGGCGCGCGGTGGACGCGGCGTCCACCATCAGCAGGGCCGCGTACTCCATCCCCAACGTGTCGAGCGCCGTCGAGCGGATGAGCGCCGCCGCGTCGGCGAAGCGCTTCTCGTGGCGGGCCTTGAGCAGTCGCGCCAGCGCGGCGGCGAACTGCTCGATGAGACGCTCGACGTAGTCCTTGCGGATGGACATGGCCCACCCAGGCTCGCGCCTTCCCTCGCGTGGGCACAAGGACCTGGGCGCCGTCGACGTGGGGTCTTGGAGGGACCTTCGCGCAGGTGCGACCTTCCCACATCGCGGCCTGTGCTCCGACCTCACCCGAGGGCACGAGGTCCCGGCGGACACCTCGCGCCCGGTCGGCGCGTCTGTCCTGGAGCAGCCAGGCGACTGACGCGAGGCGGCGAGAACCTGGGAGTCCCAAGGAGCTTGGGTACACTCGGGGGAAGGGTGCGCCAGGAATGACCAAGAACGACACAGGCGACAGGGGCGAGGGCTCCGCCGGCACGGGCGGCGAGGACGAGGGGACGATGTCGCTCGTCCCGGCCCCCGCGGACGAGGGGACGATGTCCCTGGGCACGGGCGACAAGCTCGAAGGGACGATGTCCCTGGGCACGGGCGGCGAGCCCGAGGGGACGATGTCCCTGGGCACGGGCGACAAGCTCGAGGGGACAGCGTCCCTGGGCGCGGGCGTCCCGGGCGCGGGCGTCCCGGGCGCGGGCTCCCACGGGACGGGGGCCCGAGGTGCGGGCTCGCGCTCCTATGGCACTGGAGATCGGGATGTGGGCTCGAGCTCCCACGGTGACGACTCCGCCACGGGGCCGGACGAGGCGCGCCGCCGGGCGCCGCCGTTCTCCCAGGTGGGCCGGTATGTGCTGTTGCGCCGACTGGGCCAGGGCGGCATGGGCGTGGTGTACGCGGCCTATGACCCGGACCTGGACCGGAAGGTGGCGCTCAAGCTGCTGCATCCGGACGGACGCCACGACGAGTCCGAGGAGGCGCGGGCGCGGCTCTTGCGCGAGGCGCAGGCCATGGCGCGCGTCTCCCACCCGCACGTCATCCCGGTGTTCGACGTGGGCATGTGGGGCGACCAGGTCTTCGTCGCGATGGAGCTGGTGGACGGCGGCACGCTGGCGTCGTGGCTGAAGGAGTCGCCGCGCTCGTGGCGCGAAATCCTCACGCGCTACGTGGACGCGGGCCGGGGCCTGGAGGCCGCGCACGCGGCGGGGCTGGTGCACCGCGACTTCAAGCCGGCCAACGTGCTCATCAGCCGCGCGGGCCGCGTGTACGTGATGGACTTCGGCCTGGCGCGTCCCATCGGCGAGCTGCGCGAGGAGGACCCGCTCCCCGAGGAGACCCGCGAGACGCTCGCCTCCGGTCGGCGCATGCTGGACACCACGCTCACCGGACATGGCGCGCTGGTGGGCACGCCCAACTACATGTCCCCGGAGCAGTTCCGGGGCGCGACGCTGGACGGGCGCACGGACCAGTTCAGCTTCTGCGCCGCGCTGTACGGCGCGCTCTATGGCGCGCGCCCCTTCGACCCGGGGAGCGTGCGCGCCTACGTCATCTCCAGCATGGTCGAGGCCGGCGGGCGCACCGAGTCGCTCGCCACGCCCCGGGGCGCCCTGGCGACCTCCTCCACGCGGCCGCCTCCGCTCGCGGTGCGCGAGCCGCCGCGCGACTCGAAGGTGCCCGGCTGGGTGCGCGACGCCGTGCTGCGCGGCCTGTCGCTGGAGGCCGACCAGCGCTTCCCCTCGATGTCCGCGCTGCTGGAGGCGCTGTCCCAGGAGCACCACCGGCTGCAGCGCCGTCGGTGGGCGACGGCGGCGGGCGCGCTGGGCACCACGCTCGCGCTGACGGCGGGCGCGGTGTGGCACCAGTCGCGCACGTGCGTGGACGCGGGCGCGCAGATGGACGAGGCGTGGTCGTCCTCCACGCGCGACAAGCTGGCCACCGCGTTCGAGGCCACGGGCCGCCCCTTCGCGAAGGCGATGGCCGAGCGCGTGACGCACGCCCTGGAAGACTACGCCCAGGCGTGGAAGCAGCAGCGCGTGCAGGCGTGCGAGGCCACCCAGGTGCAGGGCGTGAAGCCCGAGGAGCAGTTGGACCGGCAGCTCGTGTGCCTGGAGCGTCGGCGCAAGGACTTCCGCGCCACGGTGGAGCTGCTGTCGAGCGCGGACGCGGCGATGGTGGAGAAGTCGCTGGACGCGGCGCTCGCCCTGCCCTCGCTGTGGGAGTGCGAGGACGCGGAGGCGCTGGCCTCGGCGCAGCGACGGCCCTCGGACCCGCTGCGCCGCGCGGACATCGAGCTGTTGGAGGAGAAGCTCTCCCACGTGCGCGCGCTCATGGACGCGGGCAGACACCCCCAGGCCCTGGAGGCCATCCAACCGCTGATGGCCCCCGTCGAGGCCACCGGCTACCTGCCGCTGCGCTCCGAGGCGCGGTACCTGAACGGCTGGCTGCTCGAGCAGACGGGCGAGTCCGCCGAGGCCGCGAAGCTGCTGTCGCGCGCGGTGTTCGACGCGGAGGCCGGCCACGCGGACCGGCTGAAGGTGACGGCGCTCAACAAGCTGCTCTTCGTGGAGGATGGACTCGAGCACTTCGAGCCCGCGGCGCGCTGGGGCGAGCTGGCCGAGGCCACCCTGGAGCGCATGGGCGGAGACGCCGTGCTGCTGGGCGACGTGCGCGTCAATCAAGCCAACCTGGCCATCACGCAGGCGCAGTACGACGTGGCCAAGGCGCGCGTGGAGGAGGCCCGCGCGCTCTACGCGAGGGCGCTGCCGGAGGAGCACCCCAAGCGCGCGCGCACCACGTTCCTGCTCGCGCACGTGGTGAACTCGCTCGGTGACTCGGCGCTCGCGCTGAGGCTGATGGAGGACGCGCTCCAGAAGACCACCGCCGCCATGGGCCCGCAGCACCCCGACGTGGCCCGGCGCCACGGCCTGTTGTCCATGACGCTGCGCGAGCAGGGGCAGGACGACAAGGCCCTGCCCCACGCGCAGGCGGCGGCGGACATCCTCCAGGCCATCTACGGCGCGGACAACCTGAAGCTGGCGGAGGCGCTCGACGAGCTGGGCATGTGTCAGCTCGGCCTGCGCCGCTTCGAGGACGCGCTGAAGACGTATGAGCGCGCGCTCGCGATGAAGCAGAAGGTGCTGCCCGCGGGCGACGACAAGCTGCAGTTCTCCCTGGACGGCGTGGGCCAGGCGCTGCTCGGGCTGGGCCGCGCGGACGAGGCCGTGAAGCCGCTGCGCGAGGCCGTGGGCTTCCCGGACGCGCCCCCGGACGCGCTGGCGGAGTCCGGCTTCGCGCTGGCGAAGGCGCTGGCCCGGACGGGGCAGGTGCCCCAGGCGCGCGAGGAGGCCGCGCGGGCCAAGGGGTGGTTCACCCAGGCGGAGCTGCCCGAGCGCGCGGGGGAGGTGGACGGCTTCCTCGCCTCCCTGCCCGAGGAGAAGAAGGCCGCGCGGCCGGTGCGCGCGCTGGTGCGCCCCCGGAAGCGGTGACACGCGTGGAAGGTGGCACCCCCGCCGGGGCGTGCTAGCGTCCGCCCTCGTGTCGCTGCCGCCGGACGAGGAAGAGGCGAACCTGGATGCCACGGCCACGCTGACGCGCGGACGGGCGGGTCAGGTGAAGATGGTGCTCCGGATCCTCTCGGGTCCGGACTCCGGCAAGGTGCATCCGCTCCGACAGGGCACGCACGTGGTGGGCAAGGCGCCCACGTGCGACATCGTCCTGGCGGACAAGGCCGTGTCCCGACAGCACCTGAGGCTGGAGGTGCATGACGAGCACGTGGTGGCCACGGACCTGGAATCGCACAACGGCTCGTTCTGCGAGCGGCTGCGCTTCACGTCCCTGGAGCTGCGCCCCGGCACCGTCATCACCCTGGGCACCACCGAGCTGAAGCTGATGCCCGAGGACACGCGCGAGCGCGCCGTCCTGCTGTCGGACAAGGACCACTTCGGGGCGCTCGTCGGGCAGAGCCGCAAGATGCGCGAGGCCTTCACGCTGCTGGAGCGGCTGGCCCCCGGCGGCGCGGACGTGCTCATCCAGGGCGAGACGGGCACGGGCAAGGACCTGTGCGCGGAGGCCATCCACCAGCAGAGCCCGCGCAAGAAGGGCCCGTTCGTCATCGTGGACCTGGCGGGCGTGCCGCCCACGCTCATCGAGAGCGAGCTGTTCGGCCACGTGAAGGGCGCGTTCACCAGCGCGCAGACGGACCGCGCGGGCGCCTTCGAGCGCGCCCAGGGCGGCACGGTGTTCCTGGACGAGGTGGGCGAGCTGCCCCTGGAGCTGCAGCCGCGCCTCTTGCGCGTGCTGGAGCGCCGGCAGGTCAAGCGCGTGGGCGCCAACGACTACATCTCCGTGAACATGCGCGTGGTGGCCGCCACGCACGTGAACCTGGAGCAGGCGGTGCAGCAGGGGAAGTTCCGGCGGGACTTGTTCCACCGGCTCGCGGTGCTGCGCGTGAGCCTGCCGCCCCTGCGCGAGCGCCCCGAGGACATCCCGGCGCTCATCGACCACATGCTCAAGCAGACGGGCCGGGCGCCCAGCGCGCTGTCGGTCCAGACGCGCGCGCTGCTGGCCCAGTACCCCTGGCCCGGCAACGTGCGCGAGCTGCGCAACGTGGTGGAGCAGGTGGTCAACCTGGGCGAGGAGGCCCTGCCGGAGCTGGAGTCCTCCGGCGAGGAGGGGGGCGCCAAGGTCGAGCTGGACCTCCCCTTCAAGGAAGCCAAGGAGCGCCTCATCGAGGGCTTCGAGCGCGACTACCTGAAAAATCTACTGGAGCGCTGCGAGGGGAACATCTCCCGGGCCGCCCGCGAGGCGGACATCGACCGTGTCTACTTGAAGAAACTGCTGCGCAAGCACGACCTGGATACGGGGCGGGACTCTTAACGCGGAGGGACTTTCGGGTTAGAGTGGGATGACCACGTACCCCTTTTGTCCCTGGAGGCCCCCCGTGCGCATCCCCCTCTCTCCGACCCTGGTGAGGACCCTTGAGCAGCCACGCGTCGACGTGACGCCGGCGCCGGGGGCCGCAGCATCCGGGACGGGCACGGCGGCGGCCCCCGAGGTGACGCCGGTGGAGGCGCCCACGGATGCGTACGGCGCGCAGGAGGCGCAGCTGAGCGAGTGGGTGCAGCGCTTCGGTGCACTGGCCAGCGCGGTGGGCACGGCGTCCGCCACCCAGCCCCAGCAGGTGGCCTGCGTGAGTGACTTGTCGTCCATGAAGGTGCCCCAGCTGGGCGGGCCCGCGGACGGCGCTTCGGTGCTCCAGCAGACCAAGGACTCCAACTGCGGGTCCGCGGTGGCGGTGATGCTGGGCAAGGACAAGGGCACCACGGGCGCGAAGCCGTCGACGGAGACGATGGACTCGCTCGAGTCGCGCTTCACCAACGGCGACGGGACGACGCCGCACGAGCTGTCGAACATGATTGCGCATGAGGGCGCGGCGGTGACGCAGGCCTCCGGCTCCTTCGACAAGAAGCTGATGGATGAAGCCCTGGCGCGCGACGGCAAGGCCGCGGTGCTGGTGGACTCCAACAAGGTGGACCCGAACGCGAAGGACGCGGGCAAGGGCCGCGCGCACTGGGTCACCGTCGATGGCAAGGACGCGCAGGGCAACTACACGGTGAAGGACCCGGGGACCGGCAAGAGCGTGAAGATGGACGCCGGGGCGCTCGAGGACGCGGTGGGCACCGCCTGGAGCGAGCACAACGGCGGCGGCATGCTCGTCGTCGAGAAGGCCGAGGGCACCACCGAGGCCGAGCGCGCGCAGCGCGGCGGCGAGATTGCCACGGCGCTGGGCAACTCCGATGGCGGCGGCTCCCGCAGGGGCGCCTTCGCCCGCGAGTCCTCCTGAGCGGAGGGCCTTACCTGGGCCGCGCGTCACGCTCGCCGCGAAGGCTGGCGGACTGACGCGCGGAGCGGGACCTGCGTCTCGAGCCGACCGCATGCCGGCGCGACGCCTCTGCTGAGCAGGCCGAGCTGGAGCCGCGCTGCCCCGCGCAATGCGCGGGCGGCGTGCTCCCGTTGCAAGGGGCACCCTCGTCACACGCGTGTCGGCGCGACGCCTCCCTCGCCCCGCGCCGGAGTGCACGACGCTCGGGCGATGTCCCTCGTGGGCGTCGCTCCTCAGACGTGGAGGTACTCCACGGCCTGGAGCCGGAGGAGCTGCTTCGCGAGCTCCTGCACGCGCTCCACCTCCGCGTCACCCAGTGGCTTTCGCAACGCGAGCTTCAAATCCGTGGAGGCGCGGAACAGGAGGTTGCGCACCTGCGCGTTGCTGAGCAGCGGGTTGAGCGTGCGCAGGTGCCCCACGAGCGAGCCCAGCTGCTGCAGCGTCAGCCCGGCCACCATCACCTGCGTGGCGCTGCCCTCGTCGGCGAAGCGCGCGACGGCGAGCTGGAGCGGGGACAGGAGCAGTGAGCGGGTGAAGGCCGGCTCGCACGACAGCTGGAGCCGGGCGCACTCGGACACCATCGGGCCGGCGTCGTGGCCCTCGATGACGGGCTGGATGCGGGCCGCGTCGTAGCGCGTGAGCACCGCCTCGTACGCCGCGCGGGCCTGCTTGCCCGGCTCGGAGCGCTGGAACACGTCGAAGGCGAGGTGGATCTCCTCGCGCAACAGCTCGAGCAGGTACGCGTCATCCACGTTCGCCGGCACCCCGAGCACCTCGGCCAGGAAGGCCCGGTCATCGGCCGTCCCGGCGGCCACGGCCCAGAACTCGAGCGTGACGGAGCTCTCGCTCATCATGATGGGCACCGTGACGACGCCCTGATGGCGCCCCGGAGCCTGCACGAACTGGGAGAGCTTGGCCTCCAGGTCCGCGTAGCCCCGCATCAGCCGGTCCATCACGGCGGCGCGCACCCTCGCGCGGCCCTCCCGCGAGGCCGGCGTCTCCTCGCGCGGCGCGCGCTCCGCGAGGTCCCGCTCGCGCGGAGCCTGGGCCGAAGTGGACTCACGCGCGGGCTGCTGCGGCGTCGGAGGCGCCTGCTGCTCGGCGCGCGTGGACGGCTGCGGCTGCGTCGCAGGCGTGGGCGTCGCCACCTGCGCGGGCTTCGCCGCCATGCCCGTGGAGGTGCCCGTCGGGGGCGCGGTGCCGAGCGCCTCCGCGCCGCCCTGGGTGAAGCCCTCGAGCCCGCCGGAGCCGCCGCGCTGGGCGCCGGCATCCATCCCGTCGCGGTGGACGCCGCCCTGCGCGCCCTGCTGCGCCTGCTCACCCTCGGCGGGGCGGGCCCCGGTCTTCCCACCCGTCGCGGGCTTGCCTCCGGTGCCCTTCGCCTGGGTGGACTTGTCCGACTTCTTCGCCTCCGCGGGCTTCGCCTGCTCTCGCGCCGCCTCCTCCCTCGCGGACCGAGGGGGGACTCCGGGGCGGGGGGCATTCGGCGGGAGGCGGACGCTCATGGAGGGGACACGGCCGGCGCGCGCGGCGCCGGTGGGACTCAGGTGAGGTTCTTCAAGCGGACGACCAGGTTGCTGTCACCACTGCCCAGCGTGCTCGCGTCGTCGGTGGGGATGACATAACCCTGGTCCGCGCCGACGTGCTTGCGGAAGAAGTCTACCACCGCCGGGTCCTTCACCTCCGAGGTGGTGGTCTTCTTGATGCCATACACCGACCCGTCCTCACCTCGGGCCTTCACGGCGTCGGGCGCGGAGGAGAGCAGGTTCTCCAGGGTCCCGGACGTCCGGCCGCCGCTGGCGGGCTGCATCGTCATCGCGGTGTTGTGCCCCTCGATGTAGCTGACGTCGTAGTAGGTCTTCCCGAAGCCACCGTCGAACTTCACCTCACCGAGCGTGGCGTTCTTGCCGTCGCCCGACGTGCTGCGGAAGTTGCCCGACCACCCCTCGGGGAACTTCACCGTGCGGTTCTCGCCCGGCTGGAGGGTGACCGGGTCCACCGCCTTCTCCCCCGCGTTGGGCGTGAACTGGATGGTCATCGGCTTGTCGCCGTCGTTGTGCAGCGACAGCGTGTTGCCGTCCTTCTTCGCGCCCTGCGAGTCGGAGACCTTCTGCTTCGCGCCGACCGCCTCCGCGGGCTGTCCGGGGGACGGGGCCGCGGCCTTGCCCGAAGGCGACGGCGCCTCGGCGCCGATGCTCGGGACCTGCGGGGACGGGGCCGCGGCGGAGGTCTCGGCGCAGCCCGCGAGCGCGCCCGGCCCCTGCGCGCCACCCAGCGGAGGCACGCCCGTGCCGCCCTGCCCCTGCGCGCCGCTCAGCGGGGGCACGCCCGTGCCGCCCTGCCCCTGCGCGCCACCGAGCACCTGCGCCAGCTCATTGAGGACCTCCAGCTGCGAGGCGAGCACCTTCACCAGCTTCTGGAGTCCCTCCGCGCTCTTGAGGCCCCCGCCCACCTCGAAGCCGTCCTTCTGGAAGAGGGACTGGGCGGAGGGCGCGTTCATCGGCGTCGGCCGCGCCGCCTGCGACACCGACTCGGCGCGGGACGACAGCGAGGGGGCGACAGGGGAGACGGCGGAGCGGGAGATGGGGGAGAGCGCCATGACGAGGTCCTCGGGGGCTGGGCTGCGAGGGCTGAGCCAGGTCAGCCGATGCAGGTGCCTTGAGCACGAGGTGTGCCAGGGTCGGTGACTCGCCAAGCCCCTGGAATCACAGAGGAGGTCCGCGACTCCGGGGGCCGAGGCCGGCGCGCTCCTGGTGACCGCCGTCGAGGGCCTGATGACGGGGGTCATCAGGGCGGCGGCCACCGGGCGACGGCTACTTCAGGCGCAGCACGTACGCCTCGAGGAACACCGTGGGCAGGTTCATGTCGCCCTCGGGCTCGCGCACGTAGCCGCGGGACATGTACATGCGGGCGACGCCGACGGCGCCCCGGCGCACGTGCAGACACACCGCGTCCACGCCCCAGCGCCGGGCCAGGGCCTCGGCGGCATCGAGCAGCGGCCGGGCCAGGCCGGTGCCATGCACCTTCACCGCGGTGGCCAGCCCACGCAGGTCCGCCGCGCGAGGCAGCCACGCCTCCGAGCCCGGCGCGCCGGGAGGAAAGAGGGCCACGGTGCCGACGACCTCGCCATCGAGCTCCGCCACCAGGAGCGAGGCGATCTTCCGCCGAGCCGCCACGTCGCGCAGCTCGCGCTTGCGCTCCTCCGTGTAGACCACCTCCGGCAGCTTCTTCGCGTACTGGGTGGTGAAGGCCTCGACCAGCAGCTCTCCCACCGCCACATCATCCTCGGGCCGTATCTCTCGGATGAGGGCCCGCCCCACCACGTCCTGGGTGCTCATGCCCGCAGCCATTACCACGCGTGGCGCGTCACTGTCTGGGGCGCGTCCGACGACGCACCGCGAGTCCTCCGCCCTCTCACGGCGCCGACCTCGTCGAGCTTGAGCCCGGCGCCGGTGGGCATCGCCACCTGGAAGACGCGGTGCCTCGCGAAGCGCGCTTCGCGTCTGTGCACCGGCTTGCTCACTTCGCGCGTCCCGGGGGTTGTCATCCCGCCGGGTTGCGCCCGGCACACCCTTTGCCCTGGGGCCACGCCACCATGAACTTGAGCTCGTTGCGTCACGGCCTCCTGAGCGGACTCGTCGCCCTGCCCCTCCTCGCCCGAGCCCAGGGGGACACCAGCCCCCCACCGCGCCCCTCCGGGCACGCGCCCTCCAACCTCGAGTCCCGGAACTGGGCGGTGAACGTCGGGGCGCGAGGCCACTCCTGGAGTTTCGACCGGACACGGGCCGAGTTCCCCCTCCTCATGGTGAGCATGGAGCATCAGCCCTTCCGGCACCTGTCGTTCTTCGGCGGCACCCACTTCGGCCCGGACATCAACCTCGTGGGCGCGCAGGTGGGCAGCCGCGTCTTCTTCGGCGAGACGTTCCAGGAAGGTGTCTTCGTCGCGGCGCAGGCGAGCTACACCCTGTTCACCGTGGGCGACGACACGTTCGGCAGTCGCAGCTCCTTCGGCGGGCTCGTGGGTTACTCCCATCCACTGAGCACCCGGTGGCACCTGTCGCTCGGCGTGGGCGTCCAGTCCACGCGGACACGCAGGACGACCTATCCACCTCCGATCCTGCTCTGCCCCTTCGGGATGTGCAGCCCCGCCGCCGCGCCGCGGACCGAATCGTGGGAGGCCGAGGAGCCCCTCGTCCAGTTGGGCACGTCGTTCCGGTTCTGAGGTGTGCCTCAGAGATAGTCGCCGATGAGCCACGGCAGCTTCTCGCCCAGCCGCTGCAGCAGTCCCCGGCGGCGCCAGCCGTCCCAGTGGATTTCGCGCGAGTGGAGCATGTCCTTCTCGAACGCCGCGGCGAGCGACGCGGCCAGCGCCGGGTCCTCCACCACCAGCGAGCACTCGTCCGAGGTGCTCAGCGCCAGCGGGTCCAGGTTCGTCGAGCCCACCACGGACAGGTCCTCGTCCACGAGCATCGTCTTGGAGTGCATCATCGACAGCTCGTACTCCCAGATGCGCACCCCTCCCTCGAGCAGCCTCGCGTAGGACGCGCGCTGCGCGGCGTGCACCGGCGCGATGTCGTGATGTCGCCCGGGCACGAGCACGCGCACGTCCACGCCCTGCTTCACCTTCTCCAGCAGCATGTCGCCGATGGCGTCGGAGGGGATGAAGTACGAGTTTGAAATCCAGAGGCGTCGCCTCGCGGCGGCGATGGTGAGCAGCGTCATGCGGCGCGCGTCGGAGAGGAAGCGGTTCTGCGTGCTCGCGACGAAGCCCGCGCGGGCCGCACCTCGGGAGGCGAGCTCCGGGAAGGCCTCGGGTGGAAGGAAGTCTCCGCCCGCCTCCTGCCAGTTCTGCGCGAAGGCCACCTGCATCTCGCGCACGGCGGGCCCCTCGGCGCGCACGCTCATGTCGCGCCAGTACTCCGGCCCCTCCGCGTCGCCGAGCCAGCTGCGCCAGATGCCGAAGCCCCCGGTGACGCCGACCTCGCCATCGCGCACCACCAGCTTGCGGTGCAGACGCGTCTTGATGCGCGCGGCGTCGAGCGAGGGCATGGCGCCCTGGATGGGACGGAAGATGCGCACCTCGCAGCCCGCGTTCGCGAGCGCGATGCCCACGGAGTCGAAGTTGACGCTGCCCAGCGGGTCCACGAGCACGCGGCACGCGACCCCAGGCTGTCGCTCCCGCAGCGCGCGCACCAGCCGCTCCGAGGGCTCACCCGGGCGCCAGATGTAGCTGGCGATGTGGATGCTGGAGCGCGCGGCGCGAATCTCCTCGTCGAGCACGTCGAAGACCCGGCCGTTCTCCACCAGCTCCACGAGGTGGCCGGGCGTGAGCGCGACGCCGAGCGACTGGAAGAAGGCCAGCGAGCGCGTCTCATCCGCCGCGGTGGGCAGCGCGCGCAGCCGGAGGTCGTGCCGATGATTCGGAGCAGGGCACCCGGCGACGAGCAACGCGACGAGCACGGAGCAGGCCAGCTTCACCTTGGGAAGCTAATGGCGCTCCCCTGTCGCGGCACCTGTCTGGTGACACCGAGCGCACGCGCACGGCGTCCACCGGACAACACCCGGGCGCGAGGACAGTGTGTGACGCACGTCACTCGGCCCCGGAACGAGGTGGAGCGGGTGCATCCACGTGAGCACCCTCCCGTTCTTCCTCACGGCCCGAGCGCGCATGTCACGACATCTCGTCCTCTTGAGCACCTGGCTCCTCGTGGGCGCGAGCCTCGTCGCGCCCCGTGAGTCCCGCGCCGATGTCCCGCTGAGAGCCTCTCGGCTGGAGCCCACCACCCCGCCTCCGCTCGGCGCGAGCAGCACGTACCAGCCCACCCGTCCCGAGGACGCGCCCCTCTCCACGGGCGCCTGGGTCGCGCACGGCGGCCTCGCGCTGCTACCGCTCACCGGCATCTGGGGCGCAACCCGCGTCGGCGGGGACACACGCCTGGGCGCCACGAGCGCGCAGACGGCCACGGGGATGCTCGGGGGCTACCTGCCCTCGCGCCTGCTCTTCTTCCGCCCCGCCACGCCGGGCAGCGGACGCTTCATGGACCTGGAGGTCGCGGCCGTCGGCGGAGGCCTCCTGCTCACCCCGCCCCTCGCCGCGCTCGGGACCTGGGGCCTGGGCGAGCTCGCGTTCGGCCGCAGCGAGGACAGGGCCGACGCCTACGTCGGAGCCCTCGCTGGCGCCGCCGCGGGCACCCTCCTGGCCGCCGCCGTCGACGGCCTGCTGACGAAGCTCTCCGAGCCCAGCACCCGCCTCCAGGCCGTGCGCCAGCTCATCGCCCTGGCCTTCGTCGGCTCCGGCGCGACGCTCGGCTACCAGTGGGCCGGCGGCGGTCCCCGCTCGCACCAACCCACGCGATAGTTACAAGCGCGCCGCAATCCCTCTCCAATCCAGGATGTCTCACCGGCGCGCGTTGTGCGTGTCTCACCAGCAAAGCCACACGCGCAGAGATGTTCTCAATTTCTTAGTTGTCATTAATTACACCCAGCGCCATTCTTGCCGGGCCGTACGGACACGCTGTCTGGAGACACACCCCAATGAAGGCTCTCAAGCACCTCCGCGTTGCCGTCGTCTTCACCGCCGCCGCCGCTGTCTTCGGTGTCACCACGGGTTTCACCACCGAGCCCGCCCCGAAGTCCGAGTGCGCGCCGTTCTGTTACAAGCACCCCATCACCGGCCAGCTCATCTGCACGGCGCCCTGCCCGTAGTCCCCACGCCCTCGCGCGTGGAATAGGAAGGGGCCCGGTCCGCGGAAACGCTCGCGGGCGGGCCCCTTTTCACCAGACACGGCTCGGCGCCAGGTGGCGCATTACTCCGTGCGCATCGCCTCCACCGGGTCCAGCTTCGCGGCGCGAGCGGCCGGATAGATTCCGAAGCCCAGGCCCACGCCGCTGCTCATCGCCAGCGACAGGCCAATGGCCCAGCCCGGCACCTCGGTGGGCAGGCCCAGCACCCAGCGCGCCAGGTGCGCCAGCCCCACCCCCAGCGCCACGCCGAGCAGGCCGCCCGCCAGGGACAGCACCACCGCCTCCGTGGCGAACTGCGCCAGGATGCGCCGCTTCTTCGCGCCCAGCGCCTTGCGGATGCCAATCTCCCGCGTCCGCTCCGTCACGGCCACCAGCATGATGTTCAGGATGCCGATGCCGCCCACCAGCAGCGACAAGAGGCACACGCCGAAGCTGGCCACCGAAATCACCTGCGAGATGTTGTTGAACATCTCCGTGGAGCTCTCGTTGGAGAACACGAAGAAGTCATCCGGCTCCAGCGGCTTGAGGTTGTGACGCCGGCGCATCAGCACCGTCACCTCGTCCTGCGCGCGCTTGACGACCTCCGCGGACGTCGCCTGGATGCTCACCCGGAAGTCGCGCACGCCGAACAGCGGACGGAAGGCCGTCAGCGGCGTCATCACCTGGTTGTCCTGGCCGCTGCCGCCCAGGAAGCCGCCCTTGCGCTTGAGCACGCCCACCACGATGAAGTTGCGCCCCTTCAGGCGGAACGACTGGCCCAGCGGGTCCAGCGAGGGCCACAGCGTCTCCGCCAGGTCCGGGCCGATGACCGCCACCCGCCTGCCATCCAGGTACTCCGTCTGCGTGAAGGCGCGCCCGTGCGCCACCACCACGGAGTTCGTCTGGAAGTACTCCGGCGTCCCCGACCACACGCTCACGTTCGCCCGCGACTCGCGCAGCTGCGTGGACGCCTTCAGGCCACCGGACGAGTCCTCCCCCGCGGCCGTCAGCACCGAAGGCAGCTCGCGGATGGCCTCCAGGTCCTCATGCGTGAAGCGCGGCCGGCGCGACAGCTCCGCCAGCGACAGGTTGCCCGCGCCGAAGGGCAGCCGCTGCACCTGGAAGCAGTTGGCGCCCAGCTCCGACAGGTTCTCGTTCACCTGGATTCGCAGGCCCTCGATGAGACCCATCATCGACACCACCGTGGTGGCGCCGATGACGATGCCCAGCAGCGTCAGGAAGGAGCGCAGCGGGTTGGAGACGAACGTCCCGAACGCCAGCCGCAAGGTGTCCAGCAAGGCCATCATGGGCAGTCGTCCTCAGTCGTGGCGGAGCGCTTCCACCGGGTCCAGGTTCGCCGCGCGCGCCGCGGGCCAGATGCCGAACAGCAGGCCCACCATCGCCGCGAACCCCACGCCGCCCGCCACCGTCAACGGCTCCACCGTCGCGGCCAGCGGCGTGATGAACGACACCGTCTTCGCCAGCCCCAACCCCACCACCGTCCCCAGCGTCCCGCCCACCGCGGACACGCTGGCCGCCTCCATCAGGAACTGGATGATGATGGTGCGCTTCTTGGCCCCCAGCGCGCGGCGCACGCCGATCTCCCGCGTCCGCTCGCGCACCGACACCAGCATGATGTTCATGATGCCGATGCCTCCCACCAGCAGGGTAATCAGCCCCACGCCCGTGGCCGCGCCGTAGAGCGCGCCGGTGAGCTGCGCGTACATGTTGGCCAGCTGCTCCGGCCGGTTGATGGCGAAGTCGTCCTTCGCCTCCGGCGGCGTCCTGCGCTCACGCCGCAGCGCCACGGTGAGCTGGTCCTGCACCTTGAGCACGTTGTCCGGCGAGTCCACCGACACCGCGATGTTGGGCGAGTTGCGCTTGCCGAAGTCCGCCTGGAAGGTGCGGAAGGGCACCACCACCACCGTGTCCTGGTTCTCCCCCAGGATGGTGCCCTTGGCCTCCAGCGAGCCCACCACGCGGTAGGGCTTGGAGCCCAGGATGATGCGGTGGCCCACCGGGTCCAGGCCCGGGAACAGCGTGCGCGCCAGCTCCGCGCCGATGACCGCCACCTGCGCCCGGTTGTCCACGTCCGCCTCCGTCAGGAAGCGGCCCTTGTCCACCGTGAACGAGGAGATGATGGCGTAGTCCGCCGTGGTCCCCAGCGCCGTCACCGACGCCATGCGCCGCTCCAGGAAGCGCGCCTCCACCCGGTCGTAGTAGAGCGGAGCGGCGGCCACCACGTGCTCGGAGGCCTGGAGGATGGGCTCCACCAGGTCCGCCGACAGGTTCTTCCGGTTGCGGTACTCCCACCAGTCTCCACGCATGGTCCAGGGGAACTTGGACACCTGGAGCGTGTTCGCGCCGATTTGCGCGAGCTGGTCCGCGAAGGACTGGTTGATTCCCTGGATGATGCCGACGATGGCCAGCAGCGTGCACACGCCCACGCCAATGCCCACCGTCGTCAGCACCGTGCGCAGCCGGTTGGCCCGCAGGGAGAACAGCGCGATGCGCCCTCCCTCCCACACGTCGACCCTGAAGCTCACGTGAAACCCTCTCGCGCCGGTGGGTGGCGCCGCACCGTTGGCCTGCCCCGGTAGAACGCCCTACGCCGGACGAGGTCGGGTGATTGCACGGAAGTTTTCAGCCCGCCACCTGCTTCCACCCGCGCGCGAGCACAACCACCGCCCGCGCGACTTCTTCCTGGGTGGTGTCCGGTCCGAGGGACAAGCGCACCGCCCCCAGGGCGTCCGCTTCCGGGATTCCCATGGCCCGGAGCACGGGCGACGCCGTCTCGCCCCCGTCATGGCACGCCGAGCCGGTGGACGCGGCCACCTCCGGCGTCGCCGCCAGCACCGCCCCACCCCGAACCCCGGGAAAGCGGACGTTGAGCGTGTTGGGCAGCCGCTCGGCGTCCTGCCCGCTCAGGGCCAGCCCCGGCACCGCGTCTCGCAGTCCGGTCCACAGCCGCTCGCGCAGCGCGAGCAGCGCCTGGGTGCCCTGGGCGAGCCGCCGGCCCGCCAGCTCACACGCGACGCCCAGCCCCACGGCGTATGGGACGTTCTCCGTGCCGGGCCTCAGCCCCCGCTCCTGCCCGCCGCCGAGCGTGACGGCCCGGAGCGGCGTGCCCTGTCGCACGTACAGCGCGCCCACGCCCTTGGGGGCGCGCAGCTTGTGGCCCACCAGCGTGAGCAGGTCCACGCCGAGCGCCGTCACGTCCACCGGCACCTTGCCCACCGACTGCGCCGCGTCCGTGTGCACGCTGGCACCATGACGACGCGCGAGGGCCGCGAGGTCCGCCACCGGCTGCAGCACGCCCGTTTCGTTATTGGAGTGCATCAGTGACACGAGGGCGGTTTCGCCGCCCGCCGCGTCCAGCGCCTCGCGGGCGTCCTCCACGCGCACGCGCCCTTGTGCGTCCACGGGCAGCCACGTCACGCGCCAGCCGCGCCACTCGAGCGCGTCGCAGGGCAGCTTCGTGGCGGGGTGCTCGATGACGGAGGTGAGCAGGTGGCGCCGGTCCGCGCGGGCCTCGGCGGTGCCTCGGATGGCCAGGCTGTTGGCCTCCGTGCCGCCGGAGGTGAAGAGCACCTCGTCGGGCCTCGCGCCGATGAGCGCGGCGACCTTGCAGCGGGCCTCCTCCAGCGCCGCGTGGGCACGACGGCCGTACGCGTGGCCGCTGGAGGGGTTGCCGAAGTGCTCGCGCAGGTAAGGCAGCATGGCCTCCACCACCTCCGGGTCCACGGGGGTGGTGGCGTTGTGGTCCAGGTACAGCGGGCGCTCGGGGCTCATGGCCCCGCAGGATTACGGCAGCACCGTCACCGTGTCTCCCTCCAGGCGCACCGGGAAGGACACGGTGTTGGGGTGGACCGTCCCCTCGTCAACGATGTCGCGCGTGTCCACGCTGACCTGGAAGGTGTAGGTGCCGTCCGGCACGTCCGTGACGTCCACCCACTGGCACGGCACGTCGAGCGAGTAGATGTCCGACCAGCCCGCGGAGATGCCCATCGGCTCGTAGTAGTTCCACGGCTCCGCGTCCGCGCAGTAGCTCTGCACGTCCACCAGCGCGTAGCCCTGCTTGCGGCCGGACATCACCTGGTTCCCCTGGGCGTCGCGCAGCTCGTACGCGGCGAAGTTCGACAGGTGGTGATGCCCATGGCACTCATCGAAGACATACATGTCCGGGTTCTCCTCGATGGGCGGGAAGATGGCGGCCTTGCTGCCCAGGTTCATGATGGACGTGCTGAAGCGCAGGAGCTTGCGGCGCCCCGGCGCAATCACGCACTGCTCCTGCACCTCGCAGGAGTCGGCGGCGAAGGTCTTCCAGGACACGTGCGCGGTGCGCTCGAGCACGTCCTGGTCCACGGTGAGGTCGGGCTTGCCGCTCACCGGGTCCAGGTTCAGGCCGCAGGACGTGGCGGCCATCAGGTGGGGAGGCTCCGCCGGCGACTTCGGCACGCGCCCTCCGGAGAAGACGGCCACGTCCCCGAGAGGACGCTCCAGCAGGTCCCCGGTCGGGATGGAGGCGACAATCAGGTCGTCGAAGCCGTCGCCGTTGAGGTCCCCGGGGCTCGCGGCGCTGTAGCGCCGGTAGTTCTCATAGCCGTTGGGAATGGTGTCGGCGCGAGGCCACGCCCAGACGGGGTGGAGCGACTGCGAGAGGTCCTCCTTGGGTGAGAAGAAGTAGAGCCGGCCCAGGGCGCCCAGCACGAAGTCCTGCCGGTGACCGTCGCCATCCACGTCCCCCACGGCCAGCAGGGGGCTGCCCATCGCCATGAAGGCCGGGTCCCCTTGCGTGGACCAGACGGCGGTCGGCGAGTAGGTCATCCCGTCGGACTCGGACAGGTGCACGGAGATGGGGCCGTTGTCCGCCATGGCGAGGACATCCCGGTGCCCGTCCCCATTCAGGTCCGGGAGCCAGTTGGCCAGGTTCGCGAAGGTCTCCTCGCGCAGGGGCTCGGCGGACAGGAGCCCCTCGCACGCGAACGTGCTGCCCGCCTTGCAGCCGAGGAAGTACCCGCGACCGCCCGTCTCCAGGCCCATGAGCACGTCGTCGGCGCCATCCGCGTTCAGGTCGCCCACCACCTCGATGAAGTAGTAGCCCGGGCGGGAGCTCACGAGGGTGTAGAGCCCCTCCTCCGAGCCCGGGGTCGCCCGATAGAAACGCTGTTCGGTGGAGCGATTGACGATGAGGTCGTCGCGCCCGTCTCCATCCAGGTCCGCGAGCACGCTGTTGAGGAACAGGCCGTTGCCCGGCGAGCGGAAGGCTGGCGCGGCCAGCATCGCCGTCAGGTCCGCCTGCCCCAGGAAGACCTGGCTGCCATAGCGCCCCTGGATGAGCAGGTCCGCGAACCCGTCCCCGTTCACCTCGCCCGTCTTCACGCGCAGGTTGGCCCCGGAGGTCTGCGGATGCGTGTTCGGCCAAGACAACCGCGCGGACGCGGCCTCGGTGGCGAAGTATGGGGGCTGTGCCGGGAAGATGTAGACGCCGCCGGGGTGGCGCGTGGCGCCGAGCAGGACCTGACAGGGCTGTGAGCCGACCACCAGGTCCTTCTGGCCATCGCCATTGAAGTCCGCGAGCGCCACCGAGCCGCCGAAGCACTCCCCCGCCTCGGTCATGGTGCCCTTCACCTGCCACAGCGGCGTCTCGGACAGCTCGGGGCCCGGCTCGGGCTCGGGCCTGGGGTCCGGGTCGTCACACCCCCCCAGGACAGCCAACAGCATGGAGGCCGATACGACGAAGGACAGACGCAACATGGTCGCTCCTCTCGAACGCTCCGGCGCAAGGCGCCCCCCGCCGGGAGTCGTGAGGCGCAAGAGGCTATGTCCGCCGTCGCGGCCCCGTTTGCGATGCTTGCCGGATGAAGGGCATCTGGCGCCCTACGTCTGCTCGCGAGGGCACAGCGTCAGCGCGTGGACATCCGAGCCCACGAGCACGCGCGAGTCATCCCAGCTCCACACCCCTTCGGTGCGGGCTGGCGCCGCGCCACCGAAGGTGGGCAGCACCGTCCACGGCAGGTCCACCAGGTGGCGGCCCCAGCGGCGCAGCACGTCCGCCAGCGCGTCGAGCGACTCGAGCGTGCCGGACTCCTCGTGCCCGTGTGGGCAATCGAAGTGGTAGTGCCAGGGCATCGCCTCCGTCGCGGGGTAGATGTGCAGCGTGGCGGACAAGCGCTCCTCCCGGGCTTCGTGACGCAGGTCTTCGATTCGCATCAGCGCTCCACCGTCAGCGCCAGCCCCTGCCCCACGCCGACACACAGCGAGGCGAGGCCCCTTCGCGCGCCCTGACGCCCCAGCTCGTGCACCAGCGTGGTGACGATGCGCGCCCCGCTGGAGCCCAGCGGATGCCCCAGCGCGATGGCGCCGCCGTTGACGTTGACCTTCTCCGACGGGAGCCTCAGCTCGCGCATGCACGCCAGGGCCTGCGCGGCGAAGGCCTCGTTGAGCTCCACCAGGTCCACGGAGTCCACGCTCCACCCCGCGCGCTCCAGCGCCGCGCGCGACGCGCCCACCGGCCCCATGCCCATGGTGCGCGGGTCCACGCCCACGCTCGCGCTGCTCACGAAGCGCGCCAGCGGCGTGGCGCCCGAGGACTTCAGCGCCGCCTCGCTCATGAGCAGCACCGCCGACGCGCCATCGTTCAGCGTGGAGGAGTTGCCCGCCGTCACGCTGCCTCCCGCGCGGAACGCGGCCTTCAAGCCGGACAGCCGCTCCAACGACGTGTCCGCGCGAGGCCCCTCGTCCACCTGGACACGCACGGGAGCCCCCTTCGCCTGGGGCACGTCCACGGCGATGAGCTCGCGAGCGAAGCGGCCCTCCGCCTGCGCGGCCACGGCCTTGCGGTGCGAGGCGAGCGCGAAGCCGTCCTGCGCCTCGCGGGCGATGCCCCACTGCTCGGCCACGTTCTCCGCCGTCTCGCCCATCTGCTCCAGCGGGAACAGGGCGGCGAGCCTCGGGTTCGGATAGCGCCAGCCCAGGGCGGTGTCCCACGCCTCCCACCTGCCGGAGGGGAAGCCGTCCTCGGGCTTGGGCATGGACCACGGCGCGCGCGTCATCGACTCCACGCCGCCGGCGAGCACGATGTCCGCCTCACCCAGCCGAATCATGCGGCAGCCCTGGATGATGGCCTCCAGTCCGCTGGCGCACAGGCGGTTGACGGTGACGCCGGGCACCGAGTGCGGCAGGCCCGCGAGCAGCAGCGACATGCGCGCCACGTTGCGGTTGTCCTCACCCGCCTGGTTCGCGCAGCCGAGGAACACCTCGTCGACGCGCGCGCCATCCAATGCGTTGCGCTCAAGCACCGCGCGCAGCACATGCGCGGCGAGGTCATCCGGCCGCACGCCCTTGAGCGCGCCTCGGAATCGACCGATGGGGGTACGGACCGCGTCGACGATGAAGGCCTCTGCCATGGGAAGGGGCTCCTGGGGATGCGTTCAGAGATAGAGGCGCTGCGGGTCCAGTCGCTCGCGCAGGAGCGACAGCACGGACAGGTCGGGCTCGCCCGTGGTGCGCACGGAGTCGGCGACGCGCAGCGGCCAGCCACAGGCGGCGCGCACCTGCTCGGGTGTCACGCCGGGATAGACCTCGGACAGCACGGCCTCGCCGGTGGCGTCGAAGTCGAGCACCCCCAGGTCCGTGATGATGCGCGTGGGGCCACCGCCGGGCAGGCCCAGCTCCGCGCGCGTCCTGCCGTTCATCCGGTGGCCCGGGCTCGTGATGAAGTCGCACTTCTCCACGAAGGTCCGCGGGCCCATGCGCATGACGATGAGCAGCCGCCGCGCGTGCACCGCGATTTCACACGCGCCGCCGCTGCCGGGCAGGCGCACCTTGGGGTTCGCGTAGTCGCCGATGACGGTGGTGTTGATGTTCCCCCACCGGTCCACCTGCGCGCCGCCCAGGAAGCCCACCTCGATGAGCCCGCGCTGGAGCAGGCACTGGAAGATGTCCGCCTGCCCCACCACGGCCAGCGAGTCCGTGACGAGCGACGGGTCGCCGATGGACACGGGCAGCCGCTCGGGAATCGCGCCCACGGCGCCGGACTCGTAGATCATGAACAGGCCCGGCGCATGCGTGGCCCGCGCCAGGTTGCACGCGAGGTTGGGCAGGCCGATGCCCACGAAGACCACGTCACCGTCGTGGAGTTCCTGGGCCGCGCGCCACGCCATCCGCTCGGACGCGGTGGAGACGTTGTTCTCAGTACCCATAGTCCACCCCCTCGCAGACGCGAGCCTTCGCGCGCAGCTTGTCGAGCAACCCCGTCTCCAGCTTCGCCAGGTAGCCCTGACGGTCCTTCACGCCGTAAACGAACTCCTCCAGCCAGGCGCGGTACGTCTCCGGCTTGCGGGAGATGTCCTCCCACTTCACGTAGAAGTCGTTGTCCCGGTCATGGAAGCCCTGCACGAAGCTGGGGTGACAGCCCCAGGGCTCGTGCACCACGTGGCTCACGATGATGCCGGGCACCAGCGTGCGGTTGGGGTCCTTGCGGATGACCTCGGTGGGGACAATCTGTTCGGCCACGACGATGACCTTGCGCGCGGCGAAGGCCACCTCCTTCTGCGAGCCGAGCAGGCCCCACACCTGCGCGTTGCCCTCCATGTCCGCGCGCTGGCAGTGGATGATGGCCACGTCCGGGTGGAGCGCGGGCACGGTGGCCAGCTCCCGCTCCGTGTACGGACAGCGCACCGTCTTGATGGCCGGGTTCACCCGCGCGATGTCCGCGCCCTGGTAGTTGCTCAGCGGCCAGAACGGCAGCCCCGCGCTCGCGGCGAGGAAGCGCGAGAGCAGCCCGAAGTGCGAGTACTCCTCCAGCTCCAGCCGCTCGGAGGAGGACGCCTCGCCGCGGCGGCGGAGCGCGTGCAGGCTGCCCACGCCGGGGTTGCCCGCCCAGCTGAAGACCAGCTTCTTCACCGCGCCCGCCTCGATGAGCTGGTCGTAGACCAGGTCCGGGGTGAGCCGGATGGCGGTGAGGTCCTTCACGCCCTGGCGGATGATTTCGTGGCCCGCGGCGAAGCAGATGAGGTGCGTGAAGCCGTCGATGACGATGGAGCTGCCGTCCTTGACGCTGGCCGAGATGGCCTCGCGCATGGAGCAGCGCTTGTCCACGGCCCCTGGCTTCACAGCTTCACCCCCGCCGCGGCCCGGGCGGGCGCGGCCCTGGACAGGTCGAGCGACAGCTCGCCCAGGCACGCGTCGAGGATGCGCAGCATGACGGCCACCTCGTGCTCACCGACGACGAGCGGCGGCGCGAAGCGGATGGTGGACTTGCCACACGACAAGAGCAGCAGGCCCTTGCGGAACGCGAGCTGCTCCAGCTCGCCCACGTAGGCGCTCGCGGGCTCGCGCGTCGCGGGGTCCACGAACTCCGCGCCCACCATGAGGCCCACGCCGCGCACGTCGCCGATGACGGGGTGGCGTGACTGCAGCTCCCGCAGCCCACGCTGGAGCAGCGCCCCGGTGGCGCGCACGGAGTCGAGCAGCCCCTCCACCACGTCCAGCGTGGCGAGCGCCGCCGCGCAGCACACGGGGTTGCCGCCGTAGGTGCTGCCGTGCGAGCCGCGCGGCCACGTCATCACCGACTCCTTCGCGATGATGGCGCCCAGCGGCATGCCGGAGGCGATGCCCTTGGCGGACAGCAGGATGTCCGGCATCACGCCGAAGTGCTCCGCCGCGAACATGTGCCCGGTGCGGCCGATGCCCGACTGCACCTCGTCGAACACGAGCAGGATGCCGTGCGTGTCGCAGATGCGCCGCAGCTCCTTCAGGAAGCTCGTCGGGGGCACCACGTAGCCGCCCTCGCCCAGGATGGGCTCCACGAAGATGGCGGCCACCTCGCGCGGGTCCACGTGGTTGACGAACCACTCGCGCTCCAGCGCCAGGGCCGGGTTGCACGCGTCGCCGCACGCCTGCGGCGCGCAGCCGTTGGGACAGCGGTACGGATTCGCGTACGGGACGTGGATGACGCCGGGCAGGAGCGGCCCGAAGAAGGCGCGCTGGGCCACCTTCGACGAGTTGAGCGAGATGGCGCCGTAGGTCCGCCCATGGAAGCCGCCCTTGAAGGCGACGATGTACTGGCGGCGCGTGTGGTGCCGCGCGAGCTTGATGGCGCCCTCGACCGCCTCCGTGCCGGAGTTGGTGAGGAAGACCTTCTTGGGTCCCATCTCGGGCAGGTAGCCGGCGAGCCTGGCGCAGAGCTTCGAGAAGGCGTCGTAGTAGAAGTCCGTGCCGCAGATGTGCAGGAAGCGGCCCGCGGCCTCCTGGACGGCCTTCACCACGTGCGGATGCGCGTGGCCCGTGGAGGCCACGGCGATGCCCGCCATGAAGTCGAGGAAGCGGTTGCCGTCGACGTCGTGGACCCAGGGGCCCTCGCCGCGCTCGACGACGAGCGGGTACTCCTTGATGTACGAGGGCGAGCTGAAGCGCTGGTCCAGCTCGATGATGGCGCGCGCCTTCGGCCCCGGCAGGGCGGTCTTCACTTCGGGATGGAGCATGGTCATGGGGGTCTCCTGTCGAGGGCGTCAGCCCATCCGTGTCTGCGCCTGCTCGCGCATGAATTGAGCGACGTAGTAGGGGCCGCAGCCGCCCTTGCCGGACCCGCCGCTGCCCTTCCAACCGCAGAAGGACTGCACGCCGGGCCACGCGCCCGTCGTCGCGCCCGTGCGGCGGTTGGCGTAGAGGACGCCCGCCTCGGCCTGGGCCATGAAGCGCTCCACGTCCTCGGCATCGCGGCTGAAGATGCCGGCGGTGAGGCCGTAGTCGCAGTCATTGGCCCGCTGGAGCGCCTCGTCCAACGTCGAGAAGCGCGTCACGCCGACGAAGGGCAGGAACAGCTCGTCGCGCATGAGGCGATGTCCGTGCGAGAGCGCCACCACCGTGGGCTCCACGAAGTGGCCCTCCTCGAGCGCGGCCTCCAGACGGGGACGTCCACCTCCCGCAATCACCGCGCCGTCCTGGCGGGCCTCGTCCACCGCGCGCTCGAAGCGCTTCACCGCCGCCGCGTTGATGACGGGGCCGGTGAAGACGGACGCGAGCGACGGGTCACCCACCCGCGCGTCACGCGCCTTCGCGGCGAGGCCGTCGGTGAACGCGTTGTAGAGCGACTCGTGAACATAGATGCGCGACAGGGCGCTGCACTTCTGACCGGACATGCCGAAGGCGGAGCGGAAGCAACCCTCGATGGCGGCCTCCAGGTCCGCGTCGCGACAGACGATGGCGGGGTTCTTCCCGCCCAGCTCCAGGAGGCACGGCCGCACGCGGCCCGTGGACATCCGCCGGTGCAGCTCCATGCCCACCGCCTTGCTGCCGGTGAAGGACACGCCGTCGATGCCGGGGTGGCGCACCAGCGCCGCGCCCACCGCCTCGCCCTCGCCGTGCGCGACCTGGAAGACGCCCGGAGGCAGGCCCGCGTCGACGAGCGCCTGGTACAGGCCCTCCGCGCACCAGGGCGTCTCCTCGCTGGGCTTGAGGATGACGCTGTTGCCGCCGAGCAGCGCGCCGCCGCTCATCCCCGCCGCGAGCGCGAGCGGGAAGTTGAACGGCGAGATGATGACGAAGACGCCGTAGGGCCGCAGCACGCTGCGCGTGTCCTCGTTGGGGGACAAGCGCGCCATGGGCCGCGAGTAGCCCTCCGCCTGCTCGAGCTGACCCGCGTAGTAGCGCAGCAGGTCCGCCGACTCCTCCACGTCACCGAGCGACTCGAGCCGGCTCTTGCCCACCTCCAGCGTCATGCGCGCGGACAGCTCCATGCGCCGCTCGGAGATGAGGTCCGCGGCGCGGCGGAGGATGCGCACGCGCTCCTGCCACGGCGTCGCGCCCCAGCCGCGCTGGGCCTCGCGCGCCACGCGCACCACGCGGTCCACCTCGGCCACGGGCGTGCGGTGGACGGACACGAGAAGCTCGTCCGGCCGCGCGGGGTTGCGGCTCTGAAGCAGGTCTCCACTCCGGAACGCCTCGCCGCCGAGCCACGACGGCAGCTCTCCGCCCAGCGTCGAGCGCACGGCGGCGAGCGCCTCGTCGAACTGCGCGTGCAGCGCGGACAGGTCCGCCTCCAGCACCGAGTAGGTGATGCGGAAACTCATGACGCCTCCTGGAAGAAGTGGTGGATGCCGCGGGCGAGCGTGTCGACCAGTTCGTCGACCTCCGCCTCGGTGATGACCAACGGAGGACCGACCATGAGCAGGTCCCCGTTCGTCCCGTCCGCGTGGCCCGTGTTGGACCAGAGGACCAGCCCCCGCTCGAACAGCGCCGACAGCAGTCGCTCGATGACCTTGCGCGCGCGTGGGAAGGGGCGCTTGCTCGCGGTGTCCTCGACCAGCTCGATGCCGGCCATCAGCCCCACGCCCTGCACGGAGCCGACATGTGGCAGCGCGCCCAGCGCCTCACGCAGGCGGCGCTGGAGGTGCGCGCCCACGCGCCCGGCGTGGGCCACCAGGTCGTGCCGCTCGTAGTAGTCGAGCACCGCCAGCCCCGCCGCCGTCATCGCGGGCGCCTGGAGGTACGTCTGCGCGTGCATGAAGCCGCCCGAGCCCCGGCACAGCTCCTCCAGGTGCTCCTCGCGGATGAGCAGCGCGCTCAAGGGCGCGTAGCCCCCGCTGATGCCCTTGCCGAGCACCAGCACGTCCGGGGTGAAGTGGAACAGGTCGCTGGCGAAGAAGCGGCCGGTGCGCCCGCAGCCGCACATGACCTCGTCGGCGATGGTGAGGATGCCGTACTCGCGGCACACGGCGCTCACGCGCTCGAAGTACCCGGGCGGTGGAGGCGACGCGCCCGCGGACGAGCCGATGACGGGCTCCGCGATGAAGGCGGCGATGGTGTCCGGGCCCTCGCGGCGAATCGTCTCCTCGAGCAGCCGCGCGTAGTGCTCGGCGCCGTCGCGCGCGTAGTCCTCCAGCCCGGAGCGGTACGGGTACGGCGCGGGCGTGGTGACGACCTCCGCCAGCAGGGGGCCGAAGAAGGTCTTGTAGTGGGGCCGCCCCGACAGCGAGAGCGCGTACAGCGTGTTGCCGTGGTAGCCGGGCACGCGCGCGATGACCTTGCCGCGCTGGGGCTGGCCGCGCTCGACCCAGAGCTGGCGGACGAACTTCACCGCGGCCTCCACCGCCTCGGAGCCCGAGCCGAGGAACGCGGCGCGCGTGAGCCCCTGGGGCGCGAGGGCGCACAGGCGCGTGGCGAGCGCCTCGGTGACGTCGGTGGTGAAGTGGGTGCCGTTGACGTAGGCGACGCGCAGCAGCTGCTCATGGATGCGGTCCGCCACCTCGCGGTTGCCGTGACCCACGCTGGCCACGAGCGCACCGGCGGAGGCGTCGAGGTAGCGCTTGCCGCTCGCGTCGAAGAGGTGGACGCCCTGGCCGTGCGTCACCACGGGGAAGTCGCGCGCGAGATTGCGCAGCAGCACGTTCCCCTGGGGGTAGCGCACCGTGTGCCTGGCTTCGTCCCGCATCGTCCGTCCTCCACGCAGCGCGGACGACCGGAGGTCGCCCGACAGGGCTCCCGCGTGGAAGAAGGGCAGTCACGATGCGCGCGTGAGCGCACACCAGGCCCCGACTGGAGCCCACGGACCGACCTTCGCCCCCACGGGCGACTGGAGACACGGGGGATGGAGGTCGGAGAAGTCGAGCGTGCGTGAGGGCCCGTCGAGGCACGAGCGCCGCTCGAACCTTCCGGCCGTCCCACGCGGCTCCAGGTCGAAACCGTCCGTGGATTTCTCCCACGGTCGGATGCGGGCAGGTCTTCGGGCTCGTGAGCGCTTCGGCCTTGGGGGCCGGCTTCCTACGACTCGTCGCTTCCCAGCTCCCCAGGGGAACCAGTGCGGATGACGAGGCTCGTTCTCACTTACCGCTGCGGGGCAGCCCCGGATTCGAACCGGGTTCCCTTTTAAGCTCGGACCGAGGTCCGAGCACCAACATGGGGCGGTATGTACTGTTCGCCTCTTCGGACTGTCAAGCGAAGCGCCGGTGCGCGCTCGACGCGCGGGGACGTGACGTCTGCCGGTGCGCGGGGATGTTCGACGAGCAACCTGCCGTGCATGAGCGCTGGCGCATCCCGCGCGCAGGCGTCACCTTCATCGGTGGCGCTCCGCGTCGGAGGACGCCTCCAGACCATGGCTCCGTCCGCCGCGAACACCGCCGCCGCGCCCTTCACGTTCACCCGTGCACAGAGGGTGTTCACGATGTCGGGCGCGCTGCTCGGGCTGCTGCTCGCGGCGCTGGACCAGACGATTGTCGCCACGGCGGGTCCCTCCATCCAGGCGGACCTGGGCATCTCCCCCGCGCTCTATCCGTGGCTGACGACGTCGTACCTGGTCGCGTCGACGATGATGGTGCCCGTGTGGGGGAAGCTGTCGGACCTGCTGGGCCGGCGCATTGTGCTGGCGGCGGGAATCGTCGTGTTCCTGCTGGGCAGCTTCCTGTGCGGCGTGTCGCGCTCGACGCTGACGCTCATCCTGTACCGCGCGGTGCAGGGGGTGGGCAGCGCGGCGCTCTTCACCGCGTCGCTGTCGGTGGTGGCGGACCTCTATCCGCCGCGCGAGCGAGGCAAGTACCAGGGCCTGTTCGGCGCGATGTTCGGCCTGTCGAGCGTGGTGGGGCCGCTGGCGGGAGGCTTCATCACGGACCGGCTGGGGTGGCACTGGGTGTTCTTCATCAACCTGCCGGTGGGCGCGGTGGCGCTCGCGCTCGTGCTCTCGCGCATGCCGGCGCTCAAGCCTCCGGGGGCCTCGCGCGGGAGGCTGGATGTGACGGGCGCGGTGCTGCTGGCGCTGGCGGTGGTGCCGCTCCTGCTCGCGCTCAGCCTGGGGCGTGGCGCGGAGCAGGTGGCGCACGGTGGCGGCTGGGCGTGGGGTTCGTGGCAGGTGCTGGGGTTGTTCGCGCTCGCGGCGGCGGGGACGGTGTTGTTCCTGCGCGAGGAGAGGCGCGCGCAGGAGCCGCTGCTGGACCTGAAGCTGTTCCAGGACCGGACGTTCGCGCTGGGGAACGCGGCGGTGTTCGTCATCGGCGCGGTGTTCCTGTCGGGCGTGGTGTTCCTGCCGCTGTTCATGGTGAACGTGGTGGGGCTGTCGGCCACGCACGCGGGGCTGACGTTGACGCCGCTGACGTTGGGCGTGGTGGCGGGCAACATCCTCAGCGGTCAGCTGGTGTCGCGCATCGGCCGGTACAAGGGGCTGATGCTGGGCTCGCTGGTGGTGTTGATGGTGGGCTTCACGGTGATGGGGTTCACGCTGACGCCCACGTCGACGCAGACGGAGGTCACGGTGAAGATGGTCCTGGTGGGCGTGGGCCTGGGACCGTCGATTCCGCTCTACACGCTGGCCATCCAGAACGCGGTGTCACCCCAGCGCATCGGCGTGGCCACGGCGATGGCCACGTTCTTCCGTCAGCTCGGGATGACGCTGGGCGTGGCGCTGCTCGGCGCGGTGTTCGCGACGACGCTGTCGCATCAGCTGGGCACCCGCGTGGCGAGCGCCACGGAGGGACTGCCGCCGAAGCTGCGCGCCGAGCTGGCGTCCGCGGTGCCCGGTGTCGACGGGAGCGAGGCGGGCCCCGCGCAGTCGGCCTTCCAGGCAGAGAAGGTGAAGGAGCGCGTGCGCGCGGAGCTGGAGGCCGAGCGGCAGGCCTTTCAGCGCCCGGAGGTACGGGAGCAACGTGCGAAGGAAACGGCGCCCTCCGATGCGCGCGAGCAGCCTGCCGCGGCGTCAGCGCTCTCCACTGTGGACGCGAAGGAACAGCGGACGCTGGAGGCGGTCGACCGGACAGCGCTGGCGCTGAAGGAGTCCTTCACGCGGGCGGTGGAGGCGGTGTACCGCTGCGCCATCTTCGTCGCGCTGCTCGCGTTCCTGGTGACACTGCGGCTGCCCGAACAACCCCTGCAACGCGGGCGCGCGCGGGCACCGGCACCCACGGAATGAGCTCGGCGGCGCGCAACGAGCACGGAGGCGGACCGGGCCTTGCGCCGGTACACACGCCAGTGCGCGAGGGCGCCGGGGCGGTGTGCCGGGCGTCACCACCACGGACCGGACAGCGCCGGGCTCACGCGGCGGTGAGCGCGGAGGACTCCGAGTCGAGCGTGTAGATGCGCACGGGGTGGGGCACGCCCTTGACGGGGTGGTGCCCCAGGTCCTTCACGTCGCCACGGTAGTGGGAGACGAAGGACTCGGAGAGGAGCACGGGCTCGTTGAGCCCCGCGCACAGGCCCGCGATGCGGCTGGCCAGGTTCACCGCCGGGCCGATGACGGTGAAGTCGAGCCGGTCCGACGCGCCGATGTTCCCGTACATCACGTCGCCGACGTGGAGCGACGCGCCGAACTCGTAGGTGGGCAGGCCCCTGCGGCGGCGCGAGGCGTTGTCCTGCTCGCTGGCACGCACCGCCTCGTGCACGGTGCGCGCGGCGGCGGCGCAGCGGTCCTCCACGAGGGCGTGGTCGTCGATGCGGAAGATGGCCAGCACGGCGTCGCCCATGAACTTGAGCACCTCCGCGCCGTGCGAGTGGAACGCGCCGACCATCGTCTCGAAGTAGGCGTTGAGCAGCTCGAGCAATGCGTCACGGGGCAGCGCATCCGACAGCGCGGTGAAGCTGCGCAAGTCGCTCAGGCAGATGACGGCGGAGGTCGTCTCGCCGTCGCCGCGCCGAATCTGTCCCTGGAGGACGCGGCGCCCCGCGTCGCGGCCCAGGTACGTGTCGAGCAGCACGCCCGTCATGTCCTTGCGCGCGAAGACCTCCAGCACCAGCTCCAGGATGGGCTGCAGCTCGTGGAGCAGGGCGCGGTGCGCGTCCGTGAAGCCCCCGGGTTCGGAGGTGGCCCAGGAGACGCCGTGGCGCGAGTCATCGCTGAAGCACACCGGCAGCGCGAGGTACTCGGTGAGCCCCTCGGCGCGCAGCTCGGTGAACATGGGGAAGTCGCCGTCCGGGAGCGGCTGCTCCAGGCGGCGGTGGATGACGGGCAGCCCCTCGCGCAGGGCCTTGAAGGGGCTCTTCGAGAACGCGGGCAGGTGCTGGAGGCCGTGGGGGTGGACCTCGGCGGTGGCGCCATGTCCGACGCGCCAGCGGAAGCTCCGGGCGTGCAGGAGCGGGTGCAGCGTGAAGAGGACGATGGAGGCGCGCGACACGGGCACACCGCACGCCGTCAGCCGTTCACACAGGCCCGACAGCAGCGGCACGGGATTGGGCAGACGCCTTGCTTCCACGGCGAGCCAGCCCACCACGGAGGAGAAGGCATGGTCGCGAAGGCTTCGCGAGTCTCCGGCATTCACTTTCACGAGGCGCTCACCACCCCCCGGCGGGCCGAGCCGGGCCGGGCGCGAAGCAACCATGACGAACCCGGAGCGTCAACGGAGACCTCGGAGAGCGAGCGGGCGGGTGCCTGTCCCCGCCCCCCCACGAGTGTGCGTGGACCTCACAGCTCGTCGAACAGGTCGACGACGGCCTGCGCCAACAACTCCTGCTCGTCGGAGGAATGCTGCGACGCGTACGTGAGGACATCCCGAACGCCCGCCGCGTCCCTGCTCCAGAAGAGCGTCTTCAGCCGCGCTCGCAGCCGCTCACCCTCGTCACCCGCCGAGTCGAGCGCCTCGCGCGTGGACTGCGCGCCCACCAGCTTGACGTAGACGAACATGTCGAAGCTGTCCTTGGACTTCTCGGGACGATGTTCGCGCTTGGCGCGCTCCTTCATCGTGAGGAAGCCCACCGCGTCGGGCAGGAGAATCGCCAGGGACTTTCCGCCCACGGTGAGCGACACCTGCTGGCTCCGACGCAAGGCGACGCGAGAGTCCAGCAGCGGCGTCATCTGAGTGGGGAGCGCGTCGACCTCCACATCGCCTGGCGCGAAGAGGTCCAGGTCCATGCGCTGACCACTGGGCAGGTCCTTCGACCAACGGTAACCCTTCGAGCGTCGGGAGAAGCCTCGTCCCGAGAAGACCTCGGGGAGCCGGCCCGCCATGAACTCCGAGCCGTCCATGTCGAACAGCAGGTCGGGCTCGAACGAGAACCCCCGCTCCACTGCCACGCCCGTGTCCGTCTCGACGGCGATGACCCCCGAGCCTCCGCGGCGCTTCGACTCCAACGCGAGCACCTGTCCACCGATGAGCATCACGGGCGTCGACAGCGCTCCCAGGTCGAGCAACAGCTCCCGGAGCTCGCCCAGGATTTCGTCGAACCGCTCCTCGTCGGTCACTCGAAGTCCTCGACGAGCGGCAACGACCTTGCGAAGCGACGCAGCAGCTCGTCCGCCTGTTCCTCACCACGCCCGCCGCTGTGCTGGAAGTCCACGGCCAGTTGGGGGAGCGCCACGCCCGGGCCATGCGGGAGGGCGCGCGGACTGAAGTAGATGCCTCCCACCTCCGTCTCCGCGGAGGGCTCCGCGCGGAGAATCCAGAAGTTGTGCGGCGTCATCCGGCGCAGCTCGAAGGCGCGGATGGCCGCCTCCTGCGAACCGGAGAGATAGAGCCCGTGGGGCAGCCCCGAGACGAACCGCTCCTCGGGTTCAAGGGCACTCGCCAGGGAGAAGATGGAGCGAATCCCCTGGGAGCTCAGCCTCCGATACCCCGCCTCGAGCGCCTGGGACGTCGTGGAGGGCGCGTTGAACCCCTCCTTCGAGATGGCCGTGGGACGTCCGTGCTTCATCCACGTCTTGAGCAGACCCACGGGCTCGCGAAGGCGCACGCCGCCACCGACGTCCACCAGTCCCTCCTGGGTGAGTCGCTTGATGACCCCATGCGCATACGCGTAGCTCGTCTGGGTCTGGTCCGAGAGGGCGCGCACCGTCCAGCGACGGCCGGGGGACTCGAGCAGCGCGCGCACGATACGACTGCCCTTGCCGTGGAACACCGGCTCGCGAGGGACGCGGTTCGAGGAGCCGCGCCCCTGAATCCGGATGAAGGTGCTCCCCGTGCGCAGGAAGAACGTGCCGCGTTGATCCACCAGCGCGAGCTCTTCGTTCGCGCAGGCCTCGACCACGCGAGGCGACGCGGAGTCGGTGACGAGCATCGGCACACGGAAGGTCGGCAGCTTGTCGAAGTCCGTCTCCCGGTGACGAAGCTGCTCGCGGAGCGACAGCAGCTTGTCCTTCTGGGCCACCACCTGCGCGGGGAACAGGGGCGCGCGGTAGCTCAACAGCACCGGGACCCTGGCCTCCGGAAGTCGGACCTCCGCGAGGTCATACGCCGACTCCCCTCCCGGACCGGTCCGCGGGATGATCAACCCCTCCTGACGCACCAGCTCCACGCCCGCCGGAAGCGTCGGCGGGTCCTTCCAGAACTCTTCCCTGAAGTGGGGTCTATCGGGCTTCATTCAATTTTGTCGATACTGCTACCATTCATGGCAATCAGCCAGTCCGCTGATAGCTATCTCGTGATTATCGACAAAATTGAGTCACCGGCCCTGGAGCCCCTCAGGCGCCACGGAGGGGCTCGGAATCCCGAGCCCCCACTCCTGCTCAGTGCCCCGACGAGGCCTTCGCAGGGGCGGCCATGGGAGCCCCGCCACCCGGGGGCGCAGCCGGAGCCTCCGGCCGCGCGAGCGTGTCCGGGGACTCGGCCATCGCATACGTCACCCACGCGGTGGCGGCCGTGCTCCGCGCCAGGTCCTGAGGGTCCACCTTGTCCAACGTGTCCGCGTGCGTGTGGTGCACATCGAAGTAGCGGCTCGCGTCCACCTCCACGCCGAAGAACGGCACGCGCGCGGGGAGCAGCGGGCTGATGTCCGCGCCCCCGGCCTCGCGCGGGGAGAACTGCGCCGCGCCGAGCGCCACCAGCGGCGACAGCCACGGCTCCAGCAGCTCCTTGCCACCCGGCCCAGAGCGCAGGCTCACCGCCACCGGCCGCCCGCCACCCGAGTCCATCTCCATGGCGGCCACGTGCTTGGACAGCTCCGCCGCGTGCGCCTCCGCGTACGCGCGGCCACCGCGCAGGCCGTTCTCCTCGTTCATGTACAGCACCACCCGCACCGTGCGCCGGGGCGCCTGGGGCAGCTTCGCGATGAGCCGCGCGGCCTCCATCACCATCACCACGCCCGCTCCGTCGTCATGCGCGCCCGTCCCCACGTCCCACGAGTCCAGGTGCGCGCTGATGAGGACGATTTCCTGCGGCTTCTCGCGGCCCCGAATCTCCGCGACCACGTTGTGCGAGTCCGCGTCCGGGAGCTCCGAGCACCCGAGCACCATCTTCACGCGAACCGGGCCCTTCGCGAGCAGGCGGTGCAGTTGGTCCGCCTCCTCCGTCGTCACCGACGCGGCGGGGATGCGAGGCCCCTCGTCATCGAAGCGGGTGGAGCCCGTGTGCGGCGTGCGCAGCGACGCCGTGGCCAGCGAGCGCACCAGCGAGCCCACCGCGCCCGCCTTCGCCGCGAGCGCCGGGCCTCGGCCGCGCAGCCCCGCGAAGCGGCCGTAGTCCGCGGGCGACGACATGGTGTGGTTGAAGAAGACGATCTTCCCCTTCACCGAGTCACCCAGCGTGGCGAGCGCCTCCAGCGACGTCACCTCCACCACCTCGGCGGTGAGGCCCTCGGGGGCCGTGGGCGGGCTGCCACCCAGCGCGAGGATGAACAGCGGATGGCCGCGCGTGGTGGCGGAAGGGAGAATCTCCGCGCGCTCCTCGCCGCGCACCCAGCGAGGCACCTTCACGGGCTCGGTCCATGCCTTCACGCCGTCGGCCTTGAAGCTCTTGAGGGCCCACTGCACCGCGGCGGCGGCGCCCTCGGAGCCCGACAGGCGCGGGCCAATCCCATCCGTCAGCTCCGCGAGCCGCGCGTAGGAGTGTCCTTCCGTCAGCGCGGGGCCCACCAGCTTCTCCGCCACGGCCAGCGGCGGCGCATACGCCTTCTTCGCGGGCGCGGCGGACTTCGCGGGGGCCTGGGGCTTCGCGGGCGCGGCGGGGGCGGCGCCCGACACGAGCTGCAGCGCCAGGGATGACGACAGGATGAGCGTGGAGACGGGCAAGAGGACCTCCGGAAGAGGCGCCCACTCTCCGCCCGGCCCTCAGGGCTCGCAAGCCAGATGCGCTCGACGCACCGTGCGAGTCACGGACGCTTGCCTGGTGAAGGTGGAGAGGATTTCGGAGAATCCCAGGGGCCACCGCGCGCCGAGAGGGGGAACGCGGCGCGCGGGGCTCAACTGGGACTTCATACGGCGGTATCGCTTTTGGGGGAGGCGATAGCCGCCGCTGCGTCTCACTCTTTGGGAGGAAACGTGGCGGGCATGTTGAAGATCATTCGCAACGCCGTCAAGCCCGGCACCTCACTCAGCGTACAAGCGGACAATCTTTTCCCAGGAAGTGGTTCAATTTTACAGCCACAGCGCCATCCACGGGTGGGCAACTGTGGTCTTCAGCGAAGAACGAGCCCATGACGACAGACGAAGCCTTCTTCACCCTCTACAGCGACCTGCCACGGTTGGGCCCTGGCAGTGATGCCTGCACACGTGAGGCATTGGGACGCCTCCCCTCCCTGCCACCCGCCCCCCGCGTCGTGGACCTGGGCTGCGGCAACGGAAGACAGACGCTGGCGCTCGCAGAAGCCTTGCGGACCCACATCCTCGCGGTGGATCTCCACCCACCCTTCCTCCAGCAGTTGGAGCAGGACGCCCGCGCGCGAGGACTGCAAGCCTTCATCCAGACACGCTGTCAGGACATGGGTGCGCTCGACCTCCCCCACCAATCCGTGGACCTGCTCTGGTCCGAGGGCGCCATCTACCATCTGGGCTTCGGCCCCGGCCTCACGCGCTGGCGGCCCCTGCTCGCACCCGGCGGCCTCGCCGCCATCACCGAGTGCACCTGGCTCACCGACACCCGCCCCGCCGAGGCCGTGGAGTTCTGGACCGAGGGCTACCCCACCATGGGCACCGTCGAGGAGAACCGCGCCGCCGCGCTCGCCGCGGGCATGGAGGTGCTGGACACCTTCACCCTCCCGCCCTCCGCGTGGTGGGATGACTACTACACCCCGCTGCTCGAGCGCGCCCGGCGCCTCGCCCCCACCGCCGACGAGACCCTCCGCCAGGTCATCGCCGGCGCCCACCGCGAGACGGACCTCTACCGTCACCATGGCCACGCCTACGGCTACGTCTTCTATCTGTTGCGCCGCCCCACTTGAGCGCTCGCGCGGTTCCAGGAATGCGACAGGAATTGAGCCCCACCGTCAGGGCTCGGCCCTGTGGTTGCCCTGCACCCGGGCACCCACTCACTCCCCTGGGTCAAAGAAATACGGACATGCATTTTTTCCAGAAATGGTGTCTATGTCGCTGAAGGCACGTTAGTCCCCGTCACGCACCCCAGCGACGCCATGACCTCCCCCCAGGGCCGTGGTGTGTCGAGCCTCAGGACGTCGAAGGAACGCAATGTTGATGGAGCAGTGGGCTCACCGATTCTTCGAGCTCTCGACCGAGCTGTTCGCGGTGCTGGGCTCGCAGGGACGGATTCTGGAAGCCAACCCGGCCTGGAACGTGACGGTGGGTTGGTCTCCCACGGAGCTGCGGCTGGAGGGCTATCGGGGCTTCATCCATCCCGAGGACCTCGCCCAGGTGGACTCCCGGTTGGAGTCGCTGGCGCGGAGGATGGGCACCACCCGCTTCTCCTGCCGGTGGCGCTGTCGGGACGGCACGTGGGCGTGGCTGGTGTGGAGCGTGGCCTGCTCCGCGGTGGGCGGCCCGCTGTACTGCACGGTGCGCAGGCTGGAGTCGCCTCCCGCGCTCGAGCCCGGCCCCACCACCTCCGAGCCCGGCGGTCCGCTGCCGCCGTGGGCGATGAGCGACAGCCTGCCCCTGGGCCTCTACGTGGTGGAGGTGCGCACGGGCGCGGTGCTCTACGCCAACCGCCGCTTCTGCCAGCTGTGGGGCATCGAGTCGCTGGAGAGCGCCATCCGCAAGGGGCAGGTGACCCACGAGGATGTGCTCGGCCACTGCCTGCGCGCGGGTGAGGCGGCGAGCGTGCTGCGCCTGGTCTCCCCGACGGAGGCAGACACCCCGCCTCCGCTGCACGCGGACGAGGCGCAGCTGACCAACGGCCGCACCCTGCGCCGGCTGTCCACGCCCATGGGCGCCAGCGGCGACGAGTCCCGCTACCGGCTGTTCGCCTTCGAGGACGTCACCGAGCGCAAGCGCACCGAGGAGGCCCTGCACCGCTCCGAGGAGAGCTTCCGCAAGCTCATCGAGACGGCGCCCGAGGTCATCTTCGTCCACCGCGACCAGCGCTTCGTCTACGTGAACCCCACGCTGCTGCGCGCGCTGCGGTACGAGCACGCCAGCGAGCTCATCGGCCGGTCCATCTGGACCATCGTCCACCCGGACGACCTGGACATGGTGCGCCAGCGCGTGCACGCGGTGGTGGCCCGGGGCGAGCTGGCCCCGCTGCGCGAGATCCGCTACCTGCGCCGAGACGGCACCTGGTTCGACGCGGAGAGCGCGGGGCTGCCCGTGGACTTCGACGGCGTGGGCGCCGTCGTGGTGATGGCGCGCGACATCACCGAGCGCAAGCGCATGCAGGCCCAGCTGCTCCAATCGGACCGGATGGTGCTCGCGGGCACGCTGGCCGCGGGCGTGGGCCACGAAATCAACAACCCGCTCACCTACGTCATGGCCAACCTGGAGTCGGCCCTGGACGCGATGCACCGGCTGGGCGGCGAGCTGGGGAGGATGCTGCCCGACGGCGCGCTGGCGCCGAGCTGGTCCATGACCCTGAAGGACACGGTGGAGCTGCTCAAGGAGGCGCACGAAGGCGCCACCCGCGTGCGCAACATCGTCCGGGACCTGAAGTACATCTCCCGCCAGGACGAGGAGCGGCGCGAGCTGCTCGACGTGCGCGAGTCGCTGGAGTTCTCGCTCAAGCTGGCCTCCAGCGAGCTGCGCCCGCGCGCCCAGGTCATCAAGAAGTACGAGGACGTGCCGCTGGTGCACGCGGACGCGTCGCGGCTGGGGCAGGTGTTCCTGAACCTGGTCGTCAACGCGGCGCAGGCCATCCCCGAGGGGGACCCGACGAACCAGCACGTGACGCTCTGGGTGCGCCCGGGGCCCCACGGGGGCGTGGCGGTGGACGTGAGCGACTCGGGCAGCGGCATGCCGCCCAGCGTGCTCGCGCGCATCTTCGACCCGTTCTTCACGACCAAGGCGGTGGGCTCGGGCACGGGCCTGGGGTTGTCCATCTGCCACGGCATCATGCGCGGCCTGGGCGGCGACATCACGGTGCGCAGCGAGCCGGGCCAAGGGACGACCTTCACCGTGCTGCTGCCCCCCGCGCCCGCGGACGCGGCGCCTCGCGAGGTGCCCGTGCTGCTGCCGCCCTCGTCCGAGCGCGCCGGCCGGATGCTGGTCATCGACGACGAGCCCGCGGTGGGTCGCTCGCTGGCGCGCATCATCGGCAAGCGCCACCAGGTGACGGTGGTGAGCAGCGGCGAGGAGGCGTTGGCGAAGCTGGACTCGGGCGCTCCCTTCGACGCCATCTTCTGTGACCTGATGATGCCGGGCATCACCGGCATGGACGTCTACGAGCGGGTGCGCGAGCGGGAGCCGGGGTTGAGCCTGCGCTTCATCTTCATCACCGGCGGCTCGTACACGGCCCGGGCGCGGCAGTTCCTGGAGCGCATCCCCAACCCGCGCATCGAGAAGCCGTTCGACGCGCAGATGATTCAGCAGCTGGTCGGAGAGGTATTGGCCGTCGGGGTTGACGGTGATGTCTCCGGCCTGGAGTGAAACCACCGCGCCGGATGTCCCGGCGCGCCCCTGAAGGGAGTTCCCTGGTGATTGGCGGCGGATTCGTCATCGATGCGGTTACGCACGCGTACAACCTGCACCCGTCCAACTGGCGTGCCGGGAAGTACGCCGAATCCCTGGCCCAGCTCATCTTCGGCCTGCACTCGGGGCTGTCCGGCGACACGCACCGTGTCGTGAAGCCGGAGCAGTTCATGAAGGACTGGTCCGTGGACGAGCTGGCCCACATCCTCTTCGTGGAGAGCGACGTCGACCTCGCGGTGCACCACGTGCTGCCGCTGCAGACGCTCTACACGGACGGGCTGTGCTCGTACGAGAAGACGCTCGACATCAAGCGGCGCTTCCCGGACCGCTTCCTGGTGTACGCGGGCGTGGACCCGCTGCGGGGCACGGCGGCGCTGGAGGACCTGGAGAAGCAGGTGGAGGAGCTCAAGCCCACGGGCCTGAAGCTCTATCCGGCGGCGTGGCTGGGGGACTCGTTCAAGCACACGGGCTGGCGGATGGATGACCCGCGCATCGCGTTCCCGCTGTTCGAGCGGGCGCAGAAGCTGGGCATCAAGAACATCGCGGTGCACAAGGGCCTGCCGATGGGGGCGGTGCCCATCGAGGCGTACAAGGTCGACGACATCGGCGGCGCGGCGGATGCGTTCCCGGACCTGAACTTCGAAATCGTCCACGGCGGCATGGCGTTCCTGGACGAGACGGGCATGCAACTGTCGCTGTTCCCCAACGTGTACGTGAACCTGGAGGTCACGGGGGCGCTCTTGGTGAAGCGCGAGCGCTGGTTCGCCGAGTCGCTGGCGCAGCTGCTCAAGTGGGCGGGCCCCGCGAAAATCATGTGGGGCTCCGGCACGGTGTTCAGCCACCCGCAGCCGGCGCTGGAGAAGTTCTGGAACGACTTCCAGCTGCCCGAGGAGCTCACCCAGGTGTGCGGCATGCAGGTGACGCCCGAGGTGAAGCGGATGATTCTCTGCGACAACTACGCGCGCTACGCGGGCGTGGACGTGGAGGCGGTGAAGAAGCGCATCGCGAACGACGAGTTCGCGCGCAAGAAGGCGAAGGGGAACATCCAGCCGTACAGCTACCAGGGAGGGCGGCCGTGACGCCCGTGGAGAGCGCGCTGCGCGAGCGCATCCAGGGGATTCCGGACCCGTGCAGCCTGGCCACGGGCGTGCCGCTGGGCATCGGGGAGATGGGGCTCATCGAGAGCGTGGTTCATCAGGAAGGGAAGGTGACGGTGCGTCTGCACATCACCTCGCCCATGTGCATGATGGCCGCGTACTTCATGCGGGAGATCGAGCAGCGGCTCACGGGCCAGGAGGGTGTCGAGTCCGTGCACGTGGAGTTCGACCACGACCTGAAGTGGACGCCGCAGGACATCCACCCGGACGCCCGGGAGCGGCTGGCGGCGAAGCGAATCACGATGCTCGGGGGACGGATGATTCCCCGAGGTGAGGCGCCGACGTCGCGCTGAAGCGGCTGTTCGTCTGGGTTGGAGCGGGCTCGTCATCCGGGTGGGTGACGGGCCCTTTGCTTTGGGATGGGTATGGCGCGATGGATGGTGGTGGTGTTGTGGCTCGTGATGGGCTGTGCCTCCGAGGACCACGGGCTGCTGCGGTACCAGAGGTTCAGTGAGGACTCGACGCGGGGTGGGCGCGAGGACGTGGCGTCGGTGCATGGCGCGGTCCTGCACTCCGTCGATGAGGTGAAGGGGTCCCTGGGTGAGAGCAGGGCGGCGCTCGCCGTGCTCCAGGAGCGCCCGTCGGACTTCGGGGGTCGGGGGTTCGACGGGGTGTTCGGGAGGTATCTCGAGCAGGGGACGCGGCAGCTGACGTGGGCGCGTGGCGAGCTGGGGAGCGCGATGGTGTGGATGGGCGAGGCCTCGGAGGTGGAGGACCCGGACATGGAGCTGGCGCTGCTCCGGATGGCGGGGCCTCGGCTGCAGTCGGCGATGTTCGGGGCGCTGTTGGCGGCGACGTGGGTGGACTTCCTTCAGCTCGCGAACGCGGTGCTTCGACACTGCGCGGTGTGCGGGTCGGAGAAGTTGTTCGTGGACCTGGACCGGGTCCAGCGGCGGATGGAGCCTTCACTGAAGGAGCTCGCGTCAAAAGACTCCGCGCGCATCGAGGCGGCGGCGACAGCGATGCCGGTGTTGATGGGGACGCTGACGCGCGAGTTCGAGGGGATTCGTCGGGAGACGCGCGAGGCGATGGAGGTGGGAGGGAAGGTGATGGTGGCGGTGCAGGTGCTGGAGCTGGCGGCGATGGTCTCCACATTGAAGATGTCGCTGCCCCGGCTGCCTCCGGCCGCGCCCATGACGATGGGCGCGGGACTGGTGCTGAGTTCGGGGGGAGTGATGACGGGCTCGCGAATCGTCGTCTCCGCGGAGTGGGTGGAGATGATGCGGAGGCTGGTGCAGGCGGGCGTCATCTCCTCACCGGCGGTGAGCGCGGCGGTCCGCATCCACGGTGGCCAGGTGCTGATGGCCCAGGCGAATCAGGAACTGCCCGAGGGCGTGCGTGAGGCGCTGGGAGACAGTCCCGAGGTGCGCGGCATGCGGGTGACGGACAGAGCGGGCGCGGGCATGGCCGAGCCGCCGAAGCACCATGTCCTACCGAGAGAGCACCGCAAGTGGTTCGAGCAGCGCGGCTTCAAGGGGGACATGGACATCGACCAGTTCTGCGTCCGGTTGGAACAGGCCCACCATGAGGCGATTCATGGTGGTGGTAACTGGAAGCTGGGACGCACGTGGCCCGACGAGTGGAATCGGATGATCATGCGGACTCTGCACCAAACCGAGGCCCTCACAGGCCGAGTGTTGACGCGGAATCAGGTCCTGGACATCGTCGCGGAGCGCATGAAGGCTTTCTACATCCCCATCCAGTTCACCAAGGGAGCAAGCCGATGACCGACGGGCATCCCTGGCAAGGAAACTGGAAGGCCCGTCTGTACGAGCGCGTTCGTGACCGAGGTTACGACTCGCTCACTGCCTTCGCCGAGGCCCGCCCCACGGCATCGTTGGTGGCGCTCGCTCAGGAATTGGGTGCGGACGATATTGCTGGGATACAGGTGTACAACGGATTGGTCGCCGAAGCGGAGCGAAGCCACCAGGTCACGCGCTTGATACGGGGACAGCTCGTGCGCGAGTTATGGGGTTCTCTTCCCGACGGATGGCCCGCGGTGATGAATGACGACAACCGATTCAAGGTCGCCAAGGCACTCGGGTTGTGGTTCGGCATCACTCCTGAAACGCACGAGCAGCGTGTACGCGAGGTGAGCGACGCTCTCTTCGCCAACCCGCCCCCCACGGGTTGGCGCCCACTCGGTCCCGACGACGAGCTTCTCCGTACGCTCCTGCCCGACGAAGAAGCCTGAGCTTCCTCAGTCGCGCAGCAGCCGCTGTCCCGACAGCACGTGCTCGACCCAGGACTGTGACGAGCTCAGCGTGGGAACCCGCTTCTCCTTGAGCGCATCCCCCTCGATGGGGTCCGGCATCGACTCCGGGAGATAGACGGCGCCACGCTGACTCGGGCGCAGCCACGCGCCGACCTGCACCTCGCCGTGGACGACCAGGTGCGCCGCATCCGTCACGTTCGTGACGAGGTTGCCCGTCAACTTGAGGTCCCCCTCGATGAACACCTGGGACTCGTCGCTCATCAACAGGTCTCTCGCAATCAGCGAGCCCTTGATCCACAGCGGCACGTAGACGCCCACGTCGCGAATCACCAGTGGACCGTCGACGATGAGATCTCCCTCGACGACACACACCAGCGGGTACTCATTGCCCACGTACGTCGGACCCCTCAGCGAGAGCGTGCCCTCGTGCACCACGAAGTTGACGTCCCCTCCGCCGAAGAGGTCCTCGTAGTTCACCGAATCATCGCTGACCTCGAGCAGGTCGTAGCGCTCGAGGCCCTCCTCCGTGGCCAGGGGTTCGAACCGCGCACCGGGGAGCGTCGTGTAGGGCTGGGGCTTTGTAGCCATGCGAAACCGAGGCTACAGCACCCGCCGCACGAGCTGGGGAAACACCTTCGACACCTTCCCCAACAGATAGTCCCCATACGTCCCGCTGAAGGCGTGGACACTCGCGCCGTCCCAGCGCTGCGCGCGGTCCTCATCCACCGCCACGTTCGGAAGCGGTGGCACCTCCGCGGCGAAGTCCGGGTCGAAGAACAACGGGAACGAGAGCCGGTCCCTCCCACTCACGTTCTTCACCCGGTGCGGCGTGGAGCGATACCAACCTCCCGTGAGCCGATCGAGCATGTCCCCGATGTTGCACACCAACGTCCCGGGAATCGGCGGAGCCTCGACCCAACCCCGTCGCGACTTCACCTGCAGCCCACCGTTCGCGTCCTGCGCGAGCAGCGTCAGCAACCCATAGTCCGTGTGCTCACCCACGCCCCAGCGCTCCTCACCGTCCACGGGCTCCGGCTCCGCCGGATAGTGGAAGATGCGGAACAGCACCGTCGGGTCCGCCGTGTACGCACGGTGGAAGTAGTCCCGCTCCAACCCCAGGCTCTCCGCCACACCCTCCATCAGCGCATGCGCCGCGCGCGTGACGCGGTCCATGTACTCGAGCACCACGCCGCGCAGCTCCGGCAAATCCACGGGCCACAGGTTCGCGCCGTGCAACGGCCAGCCCGCCTTCACGCGCGGATGCTCGGGCCCCAGCTCCGTGCCCAGGTAGAGCCCCTCCTTGCGGTCAGGCTTGCCCGACGTGAGCTCTCCACCCAACGGAAACCACCCTCGCCACGCGGCGCCACCCCGCGCCATGTCCATCGCCTCCTTCGCCTCACGCGGCAGCGCGAAGAAGCGGTGACTCAGCTCCTCCATGCGCGCGAGGAGCACGTCGGGCACACCGTGCCCCGAGACGTAGAAGAAGCCCGTGTCACGACACGCCTGCTCGATGTCACGCGCCACCTGCTTCCGAGCCTCGGAGCGGGACGCGTCGAACAGCGGGGACATCTCGATGACAGGCAGACTTCCAGACGAGGGGACTCCAGCCATTGGTAGATGGGTGGCGCGGTACCGGTCAGCGGCCCGTTTCCACCCGCCTCCTTTCAAACCGTACGTGCGGTTTTCCCGCATACGGCTTAACGAGAGTGTTGTCGTGCAGCATGCACGGTTTCGGGTAACGAATCGTCCCACGCAATCGGTGGAGCCCCTGTCCCCAGAACCATTCCCGATTCCACTCGTGAGCCTGTCCGGCTCGCAGGTTCCTTCCCCTGCGCTTCACCATGAACTGGTGCAGCCGCCTGCACACGTAGGAGTCGAGCTGATTGAACTTCCGGGCTGCATTCCCGCTGCGGAAGTAGTTGCCCCACCCTCGCAGCACCGGATTCAGGTCGGCGATGATGACTCGCACGTCCTTCACCCCGTACCGCTGACGACTCGTCAGCTCCTTCACCCGGGCCCTCACCCGCTTCATGCTCCGCGCTGACGGCCATCTGTGCAGGTAGTAGCGCTTGAGGCCACGCTCCTCCAGCAGCTTGCCCGACATGCGTTGATGCAGGTGACAGCCCAGGAAGTCGAAGCCTTCCTTGCCCTCGGTGAGTTCCACTCGCCGCGTCTTCTCCGGATGCAGTCGTAGCTTCAGCCTCTCGAAGATGATTCGCACTCTTCGTTCAGCCTCCTCGACAGCTTCGCGGCTTTTGCACAGCACCACGAAGTCATCCGCGTAGCGCACCAGCTCGCCTACCCGCGCGCACTGCCGCTGCCACACGCTGTCGAAGAAGTGCAGGTAGATGTTGGAGAGCAACGGAGAAACCACTCCGCCCTGCGGCGTCCCCGAGACCGTCTCGGAGTACCGGCCCTCTTCTACCACTCCCGCACTCAGCCACTGCCTCAGCAGCTTGAGCACCCTGCGGTCCGACACCCGTCGCTCCACCCGCTCCATCAGCAGCTCATGCTCGATGCTGCCGAAGTAATCGCGGATATCCGCGTCGAGCACGTGGCGACATCCGGCATTGACTACCTCCCGGATGCGCTCCAGGGCCTGCAACGCGCTTCGGCGAGGCCGGAAGCCATACGAGGACGGCAGGAAGTCCGCCTCGAATACCGGCTCCAGCACCAACTTCACCGCCATCTGCACGATGCGGTCCTTCACCGCCGGAATGCCCAGCGGCCTTCGCTTCCCGTCCGCCTTGGGGATGTACCGCCTCAGTACCGCGGGCGGCCTGTACGCTCCTGCTCGCAGCACCTCGCCCAGCTCCTCTACCAGCCGCTGCGCGCCGTACCGCTCCACCGCCGCCAGCGTGACTCCATCCACGCCAGCCGCGCCCTTGTTGCGTCGAACCCGCTCCCACGCTTCCCACAGGACGTCACTCCGGTGGACTCGGTCATACAGCGCATGGAAACGGCGCTCCTTGCACCGCTTGGCTGCCACGAAGAGCTTGCGCTGGAGTCGTCGAACTTTGTCGGTGGACTCTGGTCCACCGGGGAGATTGGAGCCGCCGTGGCGGCTCATGCCCTCGCGCTTACCTCCCACCCAAGCACCACTCAAGCAGGGGCCCTTCCCTCCGGGCGCGTTGTCCTGCACGCCCCTCATCGGTACTACGGCCCCCTCGGACTCCCGCTGCACTCCCCTCGCTTTCGCCTTCGGCTTATACGCGGGGCCCTGCCGCGACGACGGCTGCGCAGTCGGGTCTCTCCTGTTCCCCACCACTCCTTGAACACGTGCCGCGCCCCATACCCCGGGGAGTTCCGCTGCTTCACACCCGGACTCGTCCGCAGCGGACCTGGCCTTCACCGTGACATGCTCGGCTCGGCTCTCCCATTGTGTCTCTGTCGAGGCGGCAGGCTTCACTTCATGTTGCGGCCCGTGCTCTTGCTCCCTCCCTGTCGGAGGCTTTTGACGCCCCGCTGTGGCCTGCCGCCTCTCGGCGACCGGCTGGGGCCTGCTACCGGGCACTCCGGTGTCTACCCGGACGGGACTCTCACCCGCAGGTCTGGTGGAGCATGGACGTGCTCCTCTTTCTCGTCCTTCAGGACGCACCACGCGCGGGAGCCTATACCGGCCCGCACTCGGACCGTGTGTGGCACCTCCAGAGCAAGCGAGCATGACGTCACGCACGCGGCGCTGGACCCGACCTGCCCCCGGGTGGAGAGTGCGCCGCGTCCGCCATGTCCACGTCAGCACCTTCCGAATCGCCGCACGCCACGCTCAGCCCCGGACTCGTGTGGCTCATGGCCGCCGCCTCCGGCGCGACCGCCGCCAACCTCTATTACAACCAGCCCCTGCTCGGAGACATCGGCCGGGGCCTCGGGGCCTCGGGCGGGATGCTCGGCCTCGTGCCCACGCTCACCCAGGTCGGTTACGCGGCGGGCATGCTGCTCATCGTCCCGCTCGGCGACAGCCTGGAGCGACGCCGCGTCATCGTCACCATGTCCGCGCTCGTGAGCCTCGCGCTCGTCGGCGCCGCGCTCGCCCCCACCCTGCCCTGGCTCGTCATCGCCAGCTTCCTCGTGGGCGCCACCACCGTCGTCCCACAGCTCCTCGTCCCCTTCGCCGCGCACCTCGCCCCCGCGGCGCAGCGCGGCCGCGTGGTGGGCACCGTGATGAGCGGCCTGCTCATCGGCATCCTCCTGTCGCGCACCGCCGCCGGCTTCGTGGGCACCCACCTGGGCTGGCGCGCCATGTTCTGGCTCGCCGCGGGCTTCATGCTCCTGCTCGCCCTCGTGCTGCGCTTCACCCTGCCCTCGCAGCCGCCCGTGGCCGCCATGCCGTACCCGGAGCTGATGCGCTCGCTCGTGCACCTGGCGCGCACCGAGCCCGTGCTGCGCATCCACGCCGTGCTCGGCGCCCTCACCTTCGGCGCCTTCAGCGTCTTCTGGTCCACGCTCGCCCTGTATCTGGAGAGTCTCCCCGAGCACTACGGTCCCCAGGTCGCCGGGCTCTTCGGCGTCGTTGGCGTGGTGGGCGCGTTGATTGCCCCCGTCGTCGGCCGCTACGCGGACTCGCACGGAGGCCGGCGCATCAACATGTTCGCCATCGGCGTGCTGCTGCTGTCCTTCGTCGTGATGTGGCCGCTGGGGCGCTGGCTGTGGGGCATCGCCCTGGGCGTGGTGCTGCTCGACCTGGGCGCCCAGGGCAACCACATCTCCAACCAGACCCGCGTCTACGCCCTGCGCCCCGAGGCTCGCAGCCGCCTCAACACGCTCTACATGGTGACCTACTTCGCCGGCGGCGCTGCCGGCTCCTGGCTCGGCACCACCGCGTGGACCCACGCCGGCTGGACGGGCGTCTGCGCCGCGGGCGCCGCGCTCTGTGTCATCGGCCTCGCCATCCTCGCGCTGAGCCACCGGCGCGAGGCCTGAGCTTCCACCCAGGCCCCTCGTGACAGGCGACTACTTGCTCGCCACCGTCAGCACCACCTTGCCCCGCCCGTGCCCCGAGTCGAGCCGGCGGTGCGCGTCCCCCACCTTCTCCAACGGCAGCACCTGGTCCACCACGGGACGCAATTGCTTCCGCTCGATGAGCGCCGTCATCTCCTCCAGCCGACGTCGCTCGCGCGTGAGGAACACCCCGTGCAACGTCTGGTTGCGCGGGTACATCCCCGACACATCCCCCTTCACATCCAGGATGGTCGCAAGCCTCCCGAAGGCCCGCGTCGCGGGGATGCTCGGGACGATGTTGCTGCCCACCGTGTCGAACACCGCGTCCACGCCCTTCCCACCCGTCTCCCGCAGCGCCACCTGCGCCACATCCTCCTTGCGGTAGTCGATGGCCAGGTCCGCGCCGAGCTCGCGCAGCAGCTCCAGGTTCCCCGGGCCCGACGTCGCCAGCACCCGCGCGCCCGCCGCCTTCGCAATCTGCACCGCGAACGTGCCCACGCCCCCCGCGCCGCCGTGGATGAGCACCGTCTCACCCACCTGCACCTGGAGCCTTCGCACCAGCGCGTCCCACGCGGTGCCTCCCGCCAGCGGAATCGCCGCGGCCTCCTCATGCGAGATGCTCGCCGGCTTGCGCGCCACGATGCTCGCGCTCACCAGGTTCAGCTCCGCGTAGGAGCCATGCGGGTTGCCGAAAATCTCGGGCGTGTAGAAGACCTCGTCCCCCGACTTGAAGTCGGTGACGCCCGGGCCCACCTGCTCGACGACGCCCGACACGTCGTAGCCCAGGACCACGGGCGGCTTCAGCCCCGCCCAGGAGCCGTCGTGCCGCAGCTTCGCGTCCACGGGGTTGGTGCCCGACACCAGGACACGGACGACGAGCTGCCCGGGGCCCGGCGTCGGAGCGGGGACATCACGAACCTCGAACAGCTCAGGACCGCCGAAGCGGGGAAGCACCATTGCGCGCATGGACGGGCGGAGTAGCCGCCCACCCCACGCCCTCGCAACACGGACGCCCGGCGAGCGTCCATGTCTCGACGATGCGAGCCTCCGTTGCTCGCGACCTCACGCTTCCTTCGGCTTCGCCTCCGGGGTCAGCACCACCAACAACGCCTTGGCGCTCACCTGACCACCCACCGAGGCGTTCACCGCCTCGACCGTGCCCGGGATGTCCGCGACGAGTTGGAACTCCATCTTCATCGCCTCCAGGACGACGAGCACGTCCCCCGGCTTCACCGTGGCCCCGGGCTTCGTCTCCACGCGCAGGATGCGGCCGTCCATCGGCGCGAGCAGCCGTCCCGTCCCCGCGCCCTCCGCCGACTTCGGCGGACGGAACGTCACGTCCGTGAGGCACCGCGCCCCCGAGCCCAGGTCCAGCCACAGCGAGTCCCCGGCGCGCAGATACCGCCCACGCCCCCGAGCCCCCGCGACGGCGTAATCGAACACACCCTCCGCGAGGCCCAGCACGGAGACCTCCAGCCTCTCCTCACCCGCGACGACCTCGTACTGCTCCGACGTCACCGGGCGCACGGAGACCTTCGCCTCGCCGCTCCGGTCCTCGAGCGTCATCGTCACCGCGTGCGAATACGCCGTGTTCCAGTTCACCAGCGAGGCATCCACTCCGCTCGTCCTGGAGAGCCGCAGCGCCTCGTCATGGAACAGCGCCACCGCCGCCAGCGCCCGCTCGCGAGTGCTCGTGCGGTACAGCCGCTCCAGCGTCGCGCCGTCCGCGTGCTTGCCGATGAAGCCCGTATCGTATGCCCCCGAGCGGAACGCGCCATCCTCCAGCACATGCAGCAGCAGGTCCTTGTTCGTCGTGACACCGAACACGGTGAGTTCGTGCAGCGCCTCCACGAGCCGCCGCCGCGCCATCTCTCGGTCCGCGCCGTACGCAATCACCTTCGCCTGCATGGAGTCGTAGAAGGGCGGGATGTCCTGCCCCTCGCGCACGCCGTGGTCGATGCGCACGCCTTCACGAGAAGGCAGCCGCCACGTGAGCAGCCTCCCCGCCTGCGGCGCGTACTGGTTCGCCGGGTCCTCGGCGCACAGCCGCACCTCGATGGCGTGGCCCGTCCAGGTGATGTCCTCCTGCGCGCGCGGCAGCTTCTCACCGGAGGCGACCCGCAGCTGCCACTCCACCAAATCCAGCCCGGTAATCTGCTCGGTGACGGGGTGCTCCACCTGGAGACGCGTGTTCATCTCCATGAAGTAGAACTCGCCGTTCGGCGCCAGCAGGAACTCGATGGTGCCCGCGCCCTTGTAGGCAATCGCCCTGGCCGCCGTCACGGCCACCTGCCCCATCTTCTCGCGCAGCAGCGGGTGCACCGCGGGTGACGGGCTCTCCTCGACGACCTTCTGGTGACGCCGCTGCACCGAGCAGTCGCGCTCGCCCAGGTGCACCGCGTTGCCGTGCTCGTCCGCGAAGACTTGAATCTCCACGTGCCTCGCGTTGATGACCGCGCGCTCCAGGATGAGCTCACCGCTGCCGAACGCGTTCGTCGCCTCGGAGCGGGCGCCCTTCAGCGCGGCCTTCAGCTGCGACGCCTCGTGCACCAGTCGCATGCCGCGACCACCGCCGCCCGCGGCCGCCTTCACCATCAGCGGGAAGCCGATGCGCTCGCCCTCCTTCGCCAGTGCCTCGTCGTCCGCGTCCGAGGCCTCGTAGCCCGGGATGCACGGCACGCCCGCCGCAATCATCCGCAGCTTGGCCTGACGCTTGTTGCCCATCAGCGTGATGGCCTCCGCGTCCGGACCGATGAACACCAGCCCCGCGTCCTTGCACGCGCGCGCGAAGGCCGCGTTCTCGGAGAGGAAGCCGTAGCCCGGGTGGATGGCCTGTGCCCCCGACGCCTTCGCCGCGCCGATGAGCTTCTCGATGACCAGGTACGACTCCTTCGCGGGCGACGGGCCGATGGGCACCGCCTCGTCCGCGGCGAGCACGTGCGGCGCGCCCCGGTCCGCCTCCGAGAACACCGCCACCGTCCGGAAGCCGAGCCGCTTGCAGGTGCGAATCACCCGCACCGCGATTTCACCCCGGTTCGCGATGAGGACCTTGTTGAAACGCTCCATCCCGTCCGCTCCTCTCACAGGCGTGCGACGCCGAAGCTGTTGGGGTTCACCTGCCGCGCCTCCGCCTCACGGCAGATGGACAGCACGAACCCGAGCACCCGCCGCGTGTCGCGCGGGTCGATGATGCCGTCGTCGAACAGCCGCGCCGAGGCGTTGAAGGGATGCGACTCCTTGTCGAACTGGTCGACGATGGGCTGCGTGAAGGCGCGGATGGCCTCCTCGTCCACCACCTGGCCCTCGCGCGCCAGCTTCTCTCCGAAGACGATGGACATCACCTTCGCCGCCTGCTCGCCGCCCATCACCGCCGTGCGCGCGTTGGGCCACGCGAAGATGAAGCGCGGATGGAACGGACGTCCGCACATGCCATAGTTGCCCGCGCCGAACGAGCCGCCCACCAGCAGCGTCACCTGCGGCACCGTGGCGTTCGCCACCGCCTGAATCATCTTCGAGCCGTGCTTGACGATGCCGCCCTGCTCCGGCTGCGTCCCCACCAGGTACCCCGTGGTGTTCTGCAGGTACACGATGGGCGTGTTCGACTGGCAGCACAGCTGGATGAACTGCGCCGCCTTCGTCGCGCCCTTCGGGCTGATGGGCCCGTTGTTGCCGATGATGCCGATGGGCCCGCCGAACAGGCTCGCCCAGCCGCAGACGGTGTGCGCGTCGTACGCGTCCTTGAAGCCCGTGAACTCCGAGCCGTCCACGATGCGCGCGATGATTTCGCGGCAGTCATACGGCTTGCGGTAGTCCGCCGGAATCGCGCCGGCCAGCTCGTCCGGCGAGTACAGCGGCTCCGCGTAGGGCGCCTTCGCCTGCGCCGCCAGCCGCTCGTTCCAGCCGAGCTTGGACACGATTTCACGCGCCATGCGGATGGCGTCGGCGTCGTCCTCGGCCAGGTAGTCCGCGGTGCCCGCGACGGTGGCGTGCATCTCCGCGCCGCCCAGGTCCTCGTCCGTGGCCACCTCGCCCGTGGCCGCCTTGAGCAAGGGCGGGCCCGCGAGGAACACCTTCGCCTTCTTCTTCACCATCACCACGTAGTCGGACAGGCCCGGCAGGTACGCGCCGCCCGCCGTGCTGGAGCCGTGGACCACGGTGACCTGCGGGATGCCCGCCGCGGACATCCTCGCCTGGTTGTAGAAGGTCTCTCCGCCCGGGATGAAGATCTCCTGCTGGTACATCAGATTCGCGCCGCCGCTCTCCACCAGCGACACCATGGGCAGCTTGTTCTGCAGCGCGATGGCCTGCCCGCGCAGCGCCTTCTGCACACCCCACGGCGACGCGGTGCCGCCCTTGATGGCGGAGTTGTTCACGAAGACGAAGCACCGCACCCCGGACACGTAGCCGATGCCCGCGATGCTGTTGCCGCCCGCAAGCGAGCCGTCACTGTCGTCGTGGTAGCCGTAGCCACACAGCGTGGACAGCTCCAGGAACGGCGAGCCCCGGTCCAGCAGCATCATCAGCCGCTCTCGGGGCAGCAGCTGGCCGCGCTTGTGGAACTTCTCGCGCGCCTTCTCCTCGGTGGCGCGCACCTTGGCCTCGACGCCGCGCAGCTCGCCCAGCCTCGCGAGCATGTCCGCGCGCTGCGCCTGGAACGTCTCCGAGCCCGGGTTGACCTTGGAAGTGATTCTCGGCATCGGCCTCACCCCTCTCCTTCGCGCAGCAGCGACTCGGGAATGTCCACGTGACGCGAGCGCAGCCACTCGCCCAGCGCCTTGCCCTGCGGGTCGAAGCGCGTCGACGACGACACGCCCTCGCCCAGGATTCCATCGACCACGAAGTTCAACCCGCGCAGCTTCGGGAACACGTGCCGCTCCACCGGGAAGGCCGCGGCCTCCGGGAGCAGCTCCTTCAGCTTCTCCGCCGTGAGGAAGCGCGACAGCCAGCGCCACGCCTCATCCGAGCGCGCCCACACGCCGATGTTCGCCATGCCGCCCTTGTCACCGCTGCGAGTCGCCACCAGCCGACCCAGCGGCACCCGGCGCGTGGGCCCCGAGGACAGCGGCTCCGTCAACGGGAGCGGCTCCACCGGCGCCAGCGCCTGAGATTGCGCGGGCGGCGTGATGGCGGTGCGCGTGCCGTCGGGCAGCACCGCCACGTGCTCCACCTTGCTCGCGTCGACATAGGCCGGCGTGTAGACACCATACGGCGCGCCATCCGAGGGCGGCGCCGTCATGGTGAAGCCCGGGTAGGTGCCCAGCGCCAGCTCCACCGCGGCGCCGCTGAACGCTCGGCCCACCAGTCTCTGGTCCTGGTCCTTCACCACCACGCGCAGGAACGCGGCGGCCTGCTCCTCCGTGGCCGCGTCCTCGCGGTCCGTGCGCACCAGCGTCCAGTGCACCTCGCTCGGCTTGCGCGTGAGCGCCGCCTCCATCTGCTCGCGGATGAGCCGCGCCTTGTCCTCGATGTCCAGGCCCACGAGGACGAACGTCGCCTCGTTCTTGTAGCCCCCCAGGTGGTTGAGGCACACCTTCACCGTGGGCGGAGGCGGCTCGCCGCGCACGCCGCTGATGCGCACCCGGTCCTTGCCGTCCGCCGTCAGGGCAATCGAGTCGAAGCGGGCCGTGGCGTCCGGCCCCGCGTAGCGCGCACCCGTGACTTCATAGAGCAGCTGCGCGAGCACCGTGTCCACCGTCACCGCGCCGCCCGTGCCCGCGTGCTTGGAGATGACGGACGAGCCGTCCGCGAACACCTCCGCCAGCGGGAATCCCGGACGGCGCACGTCGATCTCCTTGAAGAAGGAGTAGTTGCCGCCCGTGGCCTGCGTGCCGCACTCCAGCACGTGGCCCGCGACCATCGCGCCCGCGAGCTTGTCCCAGTCATCCTTCTTCCAGCCGAAGTGCGCGGCCGCCGGCCCCACCACCAGGGACGCGTCCGTCACGCGGCCGGTGACGACGATGTCCGCGCCCGCGCGCAGGCACTCGGCGATGCCCCAGCCGCCCAGGTACGCGTTCGCGGTGATGGGCGAGCCCAGACCCAGCGCGTCCGCGCTGCCGGAGAGGTCGTCCCCCTCCACGTGCGCGATGCGGGCCTTGAGTCCCAGCTTGTCATTGAGCGCTCGCAGCGCCTCGGCGAGCCCGGCCGGATTCAGGCCTCCCGCGTTGGCGACGATGCGCACCTTCTTCTCCAGCGCCAATCCCAGACACTGCTCCATCTGCCGCAGGAAGGTCTTGGCGTAGCCGGTGGCCGGGTCCTTCATCCGGTCCCGACCGAGAATCAACATCGTCAGCTCCGCCAGGTAGTCGCCCGTGAGGACGTCCAGCTGGCCGCCCTCGAGCATCTCCCGGACGGCCGAGAACCGGTCACCGTAGAAACCCGACGCGTTGCCGATACGGAGGGGGGACTCGCTCATGCGCTCTCCACGTCCTGCCTGAATGCGGAGCAGTGTGGGAGGCCATGTCTAAAAAAGCAAGCGCGCTTGCTTTTTTCCAGGGCGGCTTCCAAGCTGACCTCGTGAGCGAGGCACCGGCCGCGACAGGAAGACAGGAGCAGGAGCGCAGCCGCGTCACCCGGCAGCGACTGATGGAGGCGGCCATCAGCGCCCTGTCGGAGCTGGGGTGGGCGGGCGCGACGATGACGGTCATCGCCGAGCGGGCCGGCGTGTCCCGCGGCGCCTGTCAGCACCACTTCCCCACGCGCGGTGATTTGGTGGCGGCCGCGGTCGAGTACGTGGGCCATCAGCAGATGGAGGAGCTCGGTCGGCGGGCGGCCCGGCTGCCAGCGGACCAGCGTCGCACGGAGAGCATCCTCCACATGCTGGCGGGCTTCTACACGCACCCGCTGTTCGTCGCGGCCGTGCAGCTGTGGGTGGCGGCGAGCACGGACGAGGAGCTGCGCTCGCAGCTGGTGCCGGTGGAGACGAAGGTGGGGCGGGAGGTGCACCGGCTGACGGTGTCGCTGCTCGGCGTGGACGAGCGCGAGCCGGGCGTGCGCGAGCTGGTGCAGGCGACGCTGGACCTGGTGCGCGGCCTGGGGCTGGCGAACCTGCTGCGCGACGACAGCGCGCGGCGAAAGAAGATTCTCCACCGCTGGGCGCTCACGCTGGAGGACGCGCTGCGTCCCCGGTCCGGGCGCAAGGCGGAGGACTGACGGGCCGCGACGTTCGCGACAACACGCCCCGACGACACTCGGGCGGGGCCACATCGGGAGAGCACATGGGCTACCGCTCCGTATTCGCGCCGGGGTTGTTCAAGGGACAGAACATCATCGTCACCGGAGGCGGCAGCGGCATCGGCCGCTGTACGGCGCACGAGCTGGCGGCGCTCGGCGCGCACGTCATCCTGGTGGGCCGCAAGCCGGACAAGCTGGAGAAGGTGGCGGCGGAGCTGCGCGAGGACGGCGGCGAGTGCTCGCTGGAGACGGTGGACATCCGCGACGAGGAGGGCGTGAAGGCCACGGTGGCGCGCATCGTCGCGGCGCGCGGGCGCATCCACGGGCTGGTGAACAACGCGGGCGGGCAGTTCCCCTCGCCGCTGTCGGCCATCTCGAAGAAGGGCTTCGAGGCGGTGGTGGCCACCAACCTCACGGGGGGCTTCCTGGTGGCGCGCGAGGTGTTCAACCAGTCGATGAGCCAGACGGGAGGCTCCATCGTCAACATGCTCGCGGATGCGTGGGGCGGAATGCCGGGCATGGGGCACTCGGGCGCGGCGCGCATGGGCATGCTCAACCTGACGCAGACGGCGGCGGTGGAGTGGGCCTTCGCCGGGGTGCGCGTCAACGCGGTGGCGCCCGGGTGGGTGGCCTCCAGCGGCATGGACAGCTACCAGGACGAGGGCGTCAAGGCGCTCATCCCCATGCTCAAGCAGGAGGTGCCCCTGCACCGGCTCGCCACCGAGGCCGAGGTGAGCGGCGCGATTGTGTTCCTGCTGTCGGACGTGGCCGCGTTCATCACCGGCGAGGTCATCAAGATTGACGGTGGCGCGTCCTGCAACACCAAGATTTTTCCGCTGGAGGAGACCAGCGCCTCCAAGCCCTACGAGGGCTTCCACCGCGCCGCCGCGCCGCGCATCCTGGGTGGCGACAAGCAAGGATAGCCTTACGAAACAGGCGTTGTTCCGTCCCTGGAGTGGAGGGAGAGAGAGAGCGTCGGGTCCTGAGCGGATTCGCTCCACCTGGCCGAGGTGAGGGTGGATGGCCCATGATAGAAGCGCGTCACAGGAGGTTTCGTGGGCACGCAGGTCACTCCATTCTCGGTCCGACAGGCTGTCACCCAGGTTCGACAGGCCTTGGATGACGGCGCGAACACGGTGGTGCTGTCGGGGCAGACCGGCGCGGGGAAATCATCGGCGCTGAGAGAACTCGCGTCGAGCCCACTCGGCGCATTCAAGGATGTCGTCTTGATTGCGCCGCCGAAGGGTGAGCAGAGCCTTGACTCCGGGCTCGTGGCGCTCGTGGAGCTCGCGGCCCAGCTCGACGACAACAAGCTCCTCCAGAAGGTGAAGCGCAACGACGTCCGCTGGAAGGGGAAGCTCGAGGACGTCACACATCAGCTCATCAGCCGCGCTCCCCGGACGCTGGTCCTCTTCGACGAGCCCCTCCTCGACACGAGCCCAGGCCCACTCTCCTCGGTCTTCGCGGACCGCGCCGCGGACCTCTCCCGGACCCTGCTCAACATCAAGGGACTCAGGAAGGTCGTCGCGACCTCCAGCACGCTTCCAGAAGCACATGTCGTCGAGGTCGCCCGGCGCTCAGCTCCCTCGGAGATTCTCTCTCCCGACAACTGGGACCCTGTCCTCGCGTCCGCCGCGGCGCAGTTGCTGGCAGCCGGAGGAGACCTCCTCACGGACCAGTCTCCGCTGGAACTGCGGTTGCGCGTGGGGCTCGTCGCCACCGGTACCAGCCCCATCAAGGCCGCCGGTCCGCGCCATGCCCTGCACAAGCTCATCGGCCAGCTGCTCGAACAGGTGGGAGCGGAAAGCACGGACCTCAAGCAGGTCCTCGGGCGTCTGGCGCTCCTCAGGGTGCCCTTCGACCTGGAAGCACTCGATGACATGGGCGCTGGTGAGCTCTCCTCACGCTGTCAGAGTCTCTTGCGTCAGACCTTCCTCTTCGGTCCTCCGGAAGGCCTGCTCCTGCATGAGTCCATCGCCCAGGAGGCTACCCGCTGGCAGTGGCTGACCTCCCACGGGCGCATCCAGGCGCATCGAAAAGCGGCCCGATACCACGACGCGCGCTACCGCCACTCCAACGAGAAGTTCAAGGTCCGGGCCGCGGTACGCCATGAGCTCGAGGTCATCCATCACCTGACCCACGCAGGTGACGCCACGAAGCTCCTGGAGCGCTCCCTCTTCTTCGTCGAGCAGTATGACGCCTTGGGGAAGGTCCTCAGCCAGCAGGGTCGTCATGACGAGGCGGTTCATGCCTACAAGCGTGCCCTCGCCCATGACTCGGACGATGCCTACGCCCACCATTATCTCGGCTACAACCTCGACATCCTCGCGCAGAGCCCTCAACAGGTCGAGGCGCACTTCAAGAGCGCCATCCGGGCAAACCCCTCGCATGTCTGGTACCACGGCCGGCACATCAATTTCCTCGTCACGCGAGGCAGGGTGCGAGAGGCGAGGAGCGCCTGGGAGGCTGCCCTCGATGCGCTGCTCCCCTCCGGCTCCTCGCTGAACGAACCTCTCTATCGGGAGCTTCACGGAGCGCTCTCACGACTCCTTCTTCATCGGGGCCAGCTCGAATTCGCCCGCGATGTACTGAATGACGTCCCCCTGCAGCTACGCCCAGGGCTCCCCTGGTATCGAGCGTTGAGACGATTGCATGACGCCCTCTGGGTCGCGGCCTCGGGTGACGAGGTGTTCCCCCCGCACATCTCGCCTGAGGAGCAGTGGAAGGGTCCGCATCTGCTGCACAGGGCCGCGGACAGCGCGCGGGTCGAGCACTGGGCTCCGGGGCGTATCGCGGAAGCCAGCTCGACCGAGGTCCATCTCCGGATGGCGCTCCCACCGTCCCCTCGCGAGGAGCCTTCGTTCGTCTGGAGGGACCTGAGCATCGAGGAGTACCAGGCGCTCGCGCTGGATACGAAGGACCGTGAGGAACTCCCCTCCGCTGGAACCTTCGTGGAGGTCATCAAGTTCCATGGGGAGACCGAGTTCCTCCGGTGCCATCCCGTCATCCCCTTCGAGGATGTAGACCTGCCATACCTCTTCCCTCCTCCTGACAGGTATCTGCGGCGTGGACCTCCCGGCGCTTGATACCGACGCCCTGCAACTCTTCGTCTTCGGACCAGGGATGGGGGAACTGGTGGCCATCCGGGCGCCCCCCAACCATTGGCTGGTGATGGACGGGTGCTCCGTGGGCGGGAGGCATTATGGGCAGCAGTTGATGGACCACTACGGCGCGGTCCCATCGCTCATCATCTTGACGCATCCGCATCTCGACCACGCCAAGGGCGTGTCCGAGGTCATTGACGCGGCGACAAGTGACACGGAGCCAAAGGATTGGCCACGGATTGGGCTCGTGTGGTCCACGCACGAGACACGCGACGACCTCACCTGCCTGACCCGGTACTACGACGGTGCGGTCTCGGAACAGGCCATCAGCGCTATCTTCGACCGCTGGGAACGCTTCCCCGCCTGTCGACTGGAGCTCCGGCAAGGGGAGGTCATTGCCCTGGGAGAAGCCCGGGTCAAGGTGCTGGCGCCTGCGCCCGGGGCACGGACTCAAGCCTTCCAACGATGGTCGGCGGGGAAGGCTTTCGATGCCAACTGCATCTCCACCGTGCTCCAGGTTGAATGGGAGGGGGTACGACTCGTGTTGGGTTCCGACATGGTGGAGAACCCGGGACAGGGATGGAGCAACGTTCTTGCGTTCGACAGCAATGTGCCAAGGCATGCAGCCCTCAAGGTCGCCCACCATGGCTCCACAGATGCGCAGCACCCTGAGCTGCTGAAGCGCTCCTCACCCACGGATGAGCCCTTCTGGCTCATCACCCCCTTCGCGAATCAAAAGCTCCCTCGCTTCCAACCAGGAGAAGGCGTGGCACTCCTGCTGGACCATGTTTCCAAGGTCCACCTCACGGGAATCCCCAGGTCGTTCGGGAAGCAGGGGCTCATGCCTCGCGGCTACCGCCTCGCGGAGCTGCAATCACCTGCTCACAGCATGGACCGCTCCCCCTCCCTCACCGGATTCCCGGACTGCATGGTTGCACTGAGCTGGAGTCGAAGCGGTGGCCCACCCACCGTTCACTCGGGTCGAGGGAGTATCACCGTCGAGCGCTGAGAAAGATGACGGGGCCTCACTCCGCGCCGCGCATCCTGGGTGGCCCCGCGAAGGAATGATTCGCGTCCCACCTCGCGGCCGTGACAAGAATCCGGGATGGCATTCCGGGTTCTCTGGGTGGGGTGGATGCTGGCGATGGTGTCGGGCTGCGCGAGCACGCGCGCGCCGTCTCCTCGCGAGGATGACGCGGTCTGGACCGAGGTCCGCAGCCGACACTTCCGCGTCCTGACGAACGTGGAGCCCCACGAGGCCACGCGAGCCGCGCTCGAGCTGGAGACGCTCCGCGGCGCCGTGTCGCGGCTGTGGGGCGGGGACGAGGACATCCCCGGCTCGATGGACGTCGTGCTCCTGCGCGACGCCGCCGAGCTGGAGGCGCTCGTCCCTGGGACTTCCGGTGGCTTCTCCGCGAGGTCCGCCGAAGGGGCGCTGCTCGTCATCACCCAGGAGGACTCGGAGCGAGGAGCAAGGACGCGGGCCCGCGCGCTGGGCTACGAGCTGAGCCGTCGCGTGTTGCAGAGCCGCCCCCGGTGGCTCGCGGAGGGGCTCGCCCGCTACTTGGAGACCGTGCGCGTCGAGCACGGCACCCGCGAGGCCGTGCTGGGGCGGGAGGATGCGCCCAGCCTGGAGCGGGTCCGCGAGAAGGGGTGGCTCGACATCGACGCGCTCTGGGAACAGGAGCATGTGCTGAAGCCGAGCCCCGAGGAGCAGCAGTGGCGCGATGCCTCCGCGTGGCTCTGGGTGCACTTCCTCGCGCAGGAGCAGCCGGCGCGCTTCGGCAAGTGGCTCGCGTTGCTGGCCCAGGGCGAGGACTCACGCGCCACGTGGGAGACGACCTTCGGAGACCTGGACGCGCTGCGGAGCGGTGTGCGCCAGCACGCCTCTCGCGAGCGGTATGTCCCTCGCGCGTCACCGCTCCCCGCCATCCCGGAGGAGGTCACCGCGCGCGCACTCGGCTCCGCCGATGTCCACGTCCTGCGCGCGCGGGTCCTGATGCATGCGCCTGGGAAGGACGCACGGACGGAGGCGCTCGCCGAGGTCCAGCGAGCCCTGGGCGAAGCACCGACCCATGTCGACGCGGCGACGCTCGCCGTGCGCTTGTCGGAGGACACGCCGGAGCAGCTCCAGCGAGCCCATGCGTTGGTGCGGGACCATCCCGACGATGCGCGCGCCTGGATGCTGCTGGCGGAGCTGCTGGACCCGTCCCTCGAGCCGGGCGCACAGGCGGATGCGCGACGACGCGCGACCAGCCTGGCCCGCGATGACGTCGCCACCCTCGTCCGCGTCGCCGACAGCTACAACGAGACGGGCAACCTGGAGGAAGGCCTGCCCACGGCCCGCCGCGCCCTGGAGCTGGACCCTCGCAGCCCCGCCGCGCTGACGTCCCTGGCCTTCCTGTCCTTCCGCTCCGATGGCTGCTCCAAGGCGAAGCGCCTGCAGTACCGGGTCCGGGACCTGCTCGATGGGTCCACCACCGCCGACTTCCGCGAGGCGATGGAAGAGCGGCTGCGCACCTTCGAGCGCAAGTGCAACGCCAACCGGCCTCCTCGCTGAGCCCGAAGCCTCCCATCCCCTGATGTCTCTGTATGGGCTCCAAGGACTCATCATGAGAGAGGGATGAACCCTCCCCGGGGTCCGTGGGAATCGTGGAGAGGATGTGCCAGAAGCCCCACATGCCAATGTCAAAGGTGTGGGTGGGATTGCTGGGGCTCCTGGTGTTCTCGGGCTGCGCGGGCTCGCGGGCGCTGTGTCCGCGCGAGGGGGGTCGGGCCTGGTCGGAGGTGAGGAGCGAGCACTTCCGCATGCACACGGACCTGTCGCCGGAGGTCGCGGCGAAGTCGGCCATCGAGTTGGAGAAGCTGCGCCGGGCGCTGCTGCTGGCGTGGGGCACGGACTTCAATCCCCCGGGCTCGCTCGACGTCATCCTGCTGCGCAACACGAGTGAGCTGGCGGAGTTCACCCAGGGCCGCTACGTCGGCTTCGTGTCCACCACGGAGCGTGGCCCGCTGCTCGTCATGTCGGGCGAGGGCTACCTGCTGGACAACGGCCCCGAGCTGCAACTGCAGACACATGAGCTGGCGCACTACCTGAGCCAGCATGTCCTGCTGCGGCAGCCGCGCTGGCTGGCCGAGGGACTGGCGCAGTACCTGGAGACCACGCACATCAAGCCCAGCACGGGCGAGGCGGTGCTCGGCCGGGTGAACGCGAACAGCCGCAACTATGTGACGCGCAACGGCTGGCTCGGCATCGACGAGCTGTGGGAGTGGGACCAGAAGGAGCTGCTCAGCGACGCGGAGAGCCAGCAGCACTACGCCTCCGCGTGGCTCTGGGTGCACTACCTCATCAACATGCACCCGGAGCGCTTCGACGCGTTCCAGACGCGGCTGGCCCGCGCGGAGGACCCGCAGCGCGCCTTCGCGCAGTCCTTCCAGGGCGTGAGTGATTTGGGCGGTGACTTGCGCACGTACCTGATGAGCGGGCGCTCGGCGTACCTCACGCTGCCGCTGCCGGCGGTGTCCACCCAGGTGGCGGTGCGGGAGCTGGGCAGCGCCGAGGTGCACGCCAACCGCGGGCTCATGTTCCTGCGCGCCCCGGGCGAGCTGACCCAGGCGCAGCGCAAGGAGAAGGCCGGCGCCGAGCTGGCACAGGCCCTGACGGAGGACCCGACCAACGTGAGCGCCGCAGTGCTCGCCACGCAGCTGTCCTCGAACCGCCAGGAGCACCTGGCGCGGGCTCGGGAGCTGGTGAAGGCGCACCCGGAGGACGGACGCGGGTGGGACCTGTTGGCGGAGATGCTGAGCGACCAGGACGAGCCCCAGGCGCTGGAGCAGGCGCGCGAGTCGGCCGCGCGGCTGCTGCCGCACGACGTGCGCATGCTCACGAGCCTCGCCCAGCACTACATGATGACGCTCCAGCCGCAGAAGGGGCTGCCCTCGGCGAAGCGCGCGGTGGAGCTCTCCCCGGGCAATCCGTTCGGGCTCGCGGTCCAGGCCGCGCTGTTCTTCCAGCTGGACCGGTGCGCGGAGGCCGTCGGCTTCCAGCGCCGCGCGGTGGACATGCTGCACGAGGCGTATTCGGCCGAGTTCCGCAAGGACTTGCGCGAGCGGCTCCAGCGCTACGAGGCGAAGTGCGGGGCGGCGGTGTCCAAGCCAGTGCCGTGATGGAGTGAGTGCGGGCCCGCACGACAAGCCCGCACCGGAGCGGGGCGCGCATCGCCCGTTGGACCTGGGTACACGTCCATTGCTCGACAGCCATCACGGTCGACGCACGGGGCGGCGGCGCGGCACCGGCCGTCACTACCGTGGTTCCACCTTCAACCCCGAGGTGGACATGCACACGCACATTCGTTGGCTGTGGTTCATGGCATTCATCGTGGTCTCCGGCGCGCTCTCCGCTTGCGGCACGGAGGGCAGCCCGGTGCTCGAAGAGGAGTCCGCGCTGGAGTCGAGTGAGGCGCCGCTGCTCGGCACCGTCACCTGTCTGCTCGGGACGACGACCATCTCCTTCTCGCCGCCCATCACCAACGAGCCCCGGGACACGACGGTGTCCGGCAGCGGGACGCTCACCAACTGCGTCGCGGTGCTGGCGGACCCGGTGATTTCGGGCACCACCGGCTTCGCTCCGGCGCTGCGCAGGAACTACACCTGCGACTCGCTGCTCGGCATCAGTGGAGGCTCGGTGACGGTGACGTGGAACACGGGCGAGACGTCGCAGCTCTCGCTCACCCAGGTCGTCGTTCAAGGTGGCACCACGACGCGGACCACGCAGCAGATTGGCACCGTGGTGTCCGGCAAGTACGCGGGGGCCACGGCGGTGCGGACGCTGGTGTTCGTGGTCGCGGACCTGGAGAACGCCTGCGCCTCTCCGGAGGGGCTCGCCCAGTACACCAGCACGCAGACGCTGGTGCTGACGCTCATCCCCTGACGTGAGGGACGGGCTCCGGAGGTTCGTTCCGGAGCCCGTCGTGGGTCATGCGCGCGAGAAGCCGTGCGCTAGAGGGCCAGCGCGGGCAGACACGTCGTGATGGCGGTGAGCTGCAGCCCACAGCTCCCCAGACAGGGGACGAGGCTCAACACGGGCGAGAACTCCACGCAGGTCACGATGCACGCGCGAGCCTGCTCCGTCGCCGGATTGAGACACGCGAGGAACTCAGGGAGACCGGCGGCCTCGACAGTCGGAGCGTCGGCGGAAGGTGAAGGCTCGGGAGCCGCCGTCTCCTCGGCAGGGTCCATGGGTCCGCAGCCCACGGCCATCATCAGCACGAACGTTCCCGCCAACCGCTTCATCAGATTCAGCATGGTGACGCCTCCTGTGTTGCAACCCGGAGCGTCCCAGTTCACGGCAGTGCATCCCAGTGAGCCCCGGTCCCGAGTCATGTCCACCGGGCTCCAGTCGTTCACCCTCGAGGAGGAATCCGGTGCGGGTCCACGCAGCTCCCGCACCGAGGCTCACCGTGACGCCACGCTTCACTCAGTCACACGAGTGCGTGTGCGTATGCGCGCTGGCCTTGGGACTCCAGCCCTCGTTGCCGTCCTTCTCGAAGAAGAACTTCGCGCGCTGGCGCTGCCGCGTGCCCACTTCGTTCAGCGTGGCCGCGTCGTACAGCCGCCCGTTCACCATCGTGTAGCGCACGGAGCGGCTGTTCATCAGGTCCTCCAGCGGGTTCCTGTCCAACACGATGAGGTCCGCCAGCTTCCCCTCCTCCAGCGAGCCAATCTCCCCATCCATGCCCAGATAACGCGCCCCACCGAGCGTCCCCGCGCGCAGCGCCTGCAACGGCTTCATCCCGCCCTGGCCGAACATCGACAGCTCCCAGTGCGCCGCCAGCCCCTCGCGCTGTCCATGCGCGCCGAGCTGCACGTTCACCCCCGCCTCATTCAGCTCCCTCGCCGTCCGCGCCGCGTCGAAATGATTCATCTCGTCGTCCGGCACCATCGTCCGCCGGCGGCTGCGTGAATCCACCACCCGCCGCGGCACGAAGGACAACAGCCGCTCGTCCTCCCAGACGTTCGTCTTCTGGTACCAGTAGTTCTCACCCCAGTTGCCGCCATACGCCACCCCCAACGTCGGCGTGTAGCCCGTCCCACTCTTCCCCCACAGCTGCTTCACGTCCGCGTAGATGCGCGCCACCGGAATCGCGTGCTCCACGCCCGTGTGCCCATCCACCACCATCGTCAGGTTGTGCTGCAGCAACGAGCCACCCTCGGGCACCACCAGCATCTCCAGCTCCCGCGCCGCCTGGAGCACCTTCTGCCGCTGGTCCCTCCTCGGCTGGTTGTAGCTCTTCACGCTGAAGGCCCCCATCGCCTTCATCCGCCGCAGGTGCGAGCGCGCATCGTCCAGCGTCTCAATCGGCGCGCGATACCCCACCCCCGCCGCGCCATACAGGATGGTCCCCGTCGAGAAGATGCGCGGCGACACCAACGCCCCCGCCCTCCCCAGCTCACTCGCCGCGAACACCTCCTCCGACGAGTTCGACGGGTCATGCAACGTCGTCACCCCATACGCCAGCGACGCCGCCTGCACCCAGCTCTGCTCCGGCATCAGCCCATCCACCCCCATGGCCCCATGCCAGTGCACGTCCACCAGGCCCGGCATCAACGTCTTGCCCTTCACATCCACGACCTTCGCCCCAGCCGGCACCTGCACCTTGCCCACCGGCCCCACCGCGACGATGCGGTTGCCCTTCACCACCACCACGCCCTGCTCGAACACCTCGTCACCCTTCATCGTGATGACGCGCCCACCCACCAGCGCCAGCGTCCCCTCCGGCACGTCCGCCTTCACCAGGAACGACAGGTCCACGCCCTTCTCCGGCACCGGCGGCAGCTTCTCCGGCGCCCCCTCCACGAAGGTGAACGCCTGCTTCAGCTCCCGCGTGAACAGCTCCGGCCCCAGCGCCCAGTGCAGCCCCTGGCTGTTGCCCGCCCAGTGCAGGTACTCGCCCGCGTCGCGGCTCACCTTCGCCACCGGCAACGCCTTCGCGTCCGGCCCCACCACCGCCGCCTTCGCCCCCTTGGGGAACGGCGTGATGAACGCGTTGAAGTTCTCCCGGAACGCCACCCACCGCTCGTCCGGAGACACCTTCAGCTCCGTCGCCTCCGCGCTCGTCACGTGCGTGCGCTCCTGGCTCCCGTCCAGACCCACGCTCTTCAGCGAGCGCACGTCCTCCTTCTCCTTCGACTCCACATGCAGGAAGTACACGCGGTCCGAGCGCACACCGAAGTGCGGCTGCTCGCCATCCCGAGCCAGCCTGCGCGGCGTGCCTCCCGCCACCGGCTGCACGAACAGCCCCGTCTCCCGGCTCCACTGCCCCGGCATCAGGTAGCCATCCCCCGACGCGCGATACACCAGCGACTTGCCATCCGGGCTCAGCGCCGGCTCCACGTAGTAGCCCGGCCGCGTCGACACCACCTTGCCCTCACCGCCCGTGGCCGACACCACGCGGATGGCGCCCAGCTTCTCGTCGTCCCACGTCGTGTAGACGATGGAGCGCCCGTCCCGTGAGAACGACGGGTAGAACTCCAGGTGGTCGTCCTGCTTCGTCAGCCGCTTCGGCGTGCCACCCGGCAGCTCCTTCACGTAGAGCTTGCCCAGCGTCTGGAACACCACCCGGTCCCCCTTCGGAGACACCTGCACCCAGCGCAGCATCTTCGTGTTGAAGCGCTCCGGCGCCACCGCCCGCGGCGAGCGCACCGCCTCGAAAATCGTGCGCGTGCCCTTCACCCGGAACGGGATGGGCGTCACCTGCTTCGTCGCCACGTCGATGCGCTGCAGCTTGCCGCCCGCCCAGAAGACAATCGCCTTGTTGTCACGCGTCCACGCCAGCGTCGGGTACACGCCGTGGATGGCCCACGTCTCCTGCATGTCCCGGTCGAGCCCGTCGTACAGCGGGCGCTCCGCCCCCGACGCCACGTCCGTGACGTAGAGCACCGTCTTCGTCCGCACCCGACGGATGAACGCCAGCTGCTTGCCGTCGCGCGACGGCGTCGGACGGATGGAGCCTCCCGGCCCGGTGACGAAGGGGTCGATCTCCTTCGTCTCCACGTCCAACCGCTGGATGGCGTAGATCTCGCCGTTGGGGTCCTTGTTGTATTCGAACGTCCGGCCCGGCGTGACGTCCTGGCTGAAATAGACGTAGCGGCCATCCGGGGAGAACGCCGGCTCGCCCAAATCCTTCTGCTCGTTGGCGCGCTCGGTGAGCTGCACGCCCTCGCCGCCGGAGCGGTGATACATCCACACCTCGCCCGCGCCCAGCGAGCGGCGCGCCGTGAAGTGCTTGCGCGCGACGATGAACTGTCCATCCGGGCTCCACGCGGGGCTGTTGAGCAGGCGGAACTTCTCCTGCGTCACCGCCTTCACGTCCGAGCCATCCCGCTTCATCACCCAGATGTTGTCGCCCCCGCCCCTGTCACTCGTGAAGGCGATGGACTTCCCATCCGGGCTGAAGCGCGGCTGCATGTCCCAGGACACGCCCGAGGTCAGCGCCCGCGCCTCGCCGCCCGCCAGCGGCAGCACGTAGATGTCCCCCAGCAAATCGAAGACGAGCTCGTCCCCGCTGGGGCTCACGTCCACGTTCATCCACGTCCCCTCGGAGACGTCGATGGACACCTGCTTCGCCGGGAACCCGGGAGCGTCCACCTTCCACGCGTCCTTGTCCTTGTCGGCCTTGGCGGACTCGGTGTCGGACGGGGCGTTGGGGTCCACCTCCACGGCGCGGCCGGCCTCACGGGCGGCGTCATCCTTCTTCACCGGGATGGGGGGCGTGGGGTCCTGCCGGGCGGCGGGAGGCGTCTGCGCGGGCTGCGCGGCGACGAGCGCGCCCGGGACGAGCAGCAGGGCGCAGAGAGCGGAGGTCAGTCGTTTCACCAGAGGTCCTCGTGTGGGGGGACTGTGCGAGACACGGCCTTGCGGGGCGCCACACTATCCGGCTCCCCGGGGACACGCCCGGCGCGACGTGAACAGGGGGACAGCCAGGCCTCTTCCTGAGCGGCCGCGGAGGGCTCGACGCGATTCGTCACGCGCCATCCCGGGACGTTTCTGTTATCCGCATCCCCATGTCGGACGACTTCAAGCTTCCCGAAGACAAGGCCGGGCGGATGGAGCGCTGCTCCCTGTTCTACTCGGACATCGTTCCCCACAACCACGCGCTGGGTCTGAAGCTCGTGGACGTGGCCCCCACCGAGGCCACCGTCGAGCTGCCCTACGCGGACTTCCTCGTCGGCAACCCGGAGACGGGCGTCATCGCCGGCGGCCCGGTGACGACGCTCATCGACGCGACGTGCGGCACCTCCGTCATGCTCCGGCTGGGACGCATGACCCCCATGGTGACGCTGGATTTGCGCATCGACTACCTGCGCCCCGCGCGCCCCGGGGTCACCCTCACCGCCGTGGCCGAGTGCTACCGCACCACGCGCCAGGTCGCCTTCGTCCGAGCGCTGGTGCATCAGGGCGACAAGAACCACCCGGTGGCCTCCGCGCAGGGCACCTTCATGCTGACGGAGGAATGACTTCCATGAATGACACCAAGCCCTCCTCCGCCATCGCCGAGTTGGTCCTCGAGGTGCGCAAGACGCGCGAGTACAGCCGCCTCACCGACGCCATCCCCTACACGCGATTCATGGGCATCGGCGTGGAGAACCTGGCCGGCGAGATGATGTGCCGCATGCGCTACCAGCCCATGCTCATCGGCAACAGCTTCCTGCCCGCGCTGCACGGCGGCACCCTGGGCGCGCTGCTGGAGTCCGCCTCCATCTTCGAGCTGCTCTTGAAGACGGAGACGCCGCGCGTGCCCAAGGTCATCTCGCTCACGGTGGACTTCCTGCGCTCGGGCAAGCCGCAGGACACCTTCGCGCGCGCCATCATCACCCGCCAGGGCCGCCGCGTGGCCAACGTGCGCGTCGACGCCTGGCAGGACGACCGCACCCGCCCCATCGCCAGCGCGCACGCCCTGTTCCTGCTCGCCGAGCCCTGACCCCAGCCTTCGTCCGTCCGGCCGTCGTGCCCTGGCCGCGCCTGCTTCGCCGTCGCCACCTTCGAGAGGTTCGGATTCACACTTCTCGGAGGCAGGCGATGAAGCGATGGAGCGGTTGGATGCTGGTCGGCTCGCTGGTGCTGGGCGGCGCCGCGGGCGCACAGGATGACGATGTCGCCACCCAGAATGGCACCGGTGACAGTCAGGGAATGATTCGCATGGGCGAATCGGAGGCCATCGACCACGGTGAGGACCTCCAGAAGCTGGGGGATGAACAGCCCGGCACGGGCGGCTCGGGGCAGGGCGACGCCCAGGCGGCGAAGTGGATGCAGCGGGGCCTGTTGCCCGTGCCCACCGAGGAGAAGGCGTTCCTGGCGGAGCTGCACCACGCGAACCAGATGGAGGTCCAGATGGGACGGCTCGCCCAGAAGAACGGCGCGTCCCAGGCGGTGAAGGACTTCGGCGCGCGCATGGAGCGCGAGCACGGCCAGGCGGACGAGAACCTGCTGGCGTATGCGAAGTCGAAGAACCTCACGCTCGAGGAGCCCAAGGCGGACTCCACGCTCGCCCAGGCGATGCAGGAGGCCGAGCACGCGACGATGAAGAAGCTGGAGGCGCTCCAGGGCACCCCGTTCGACCGCGCGTACCTGGCCGACATGGTCGGGGACCACGACATGGACATCGCCAAGGTGATGGCCGCGCAGCAGCAGTTCGCGAGCAACACGTCGCTGAAGGCGCTGCTCGACAACCTGCTGCCCCAGCTCCAGCAACATCGTCAGGCCGCGTACCGGCTGCTCGGACAGGAGACACCGCGTCAGGCGAGGCAGGCCCCTCGCGGCGCGCGCTGAGTGACACCGTGCTTCAGTCGCGGGTGACGGACACGGTGTAGAGCTTTCGCTCTCCGTCGCGGGTCCACACCAGCAGTTGGCCCGCGCCGACATCGAGCGGTGTGAGCAGCAACACGCCGGGCTCCGACTTGATGTCGACCAGGTCCGTGCGACCGATGGCGATGCGTGAGAGTCCCTCGATTCTCAGCTCGCGCGGCGTGCCCATCACCATGGGGAAGAACGTGTTGCCGCCCGTCCTCCTCGCCTCCTCGACCTGCGCCATGAAGGTCGCGTCCTGCACCGATGGTGGCGGCTTTGTACCCGGCTTCCACCAGAGGGCCCCGGCCCCGCCCAGCACCCCCACGCCCAGCACCGCGACCCAGCCCAACCACACCCTCTCGCGAGGTGTCTGTTTCGAGAGCGCCTGGAGCAGCGCCTCCATCGAGGGATGACGGGCCTCGGGCTCACTCGCGAGCCCCTTCGCCACGGCCGCGCGCACGTGGCCTGGCAGTCGGGGCGGCTTCTTCACCGATGCGCCGTGCTTCGTCGGTTGTCCGGGCCGCTCGCCATACAGCGCTTCGTGCAGCGCGACGCAGAAGCTGTACTGGTCGCTCCTCGCGTCCACGGGCTGCCCGCGCCGCTGCTCGGGTGACATGTACGCGGGGGTTCCCAGCGCGGTGCCCTCGCGGGTGAGCGCGGTCTCCTCCGCGTCCACGCCGAGCGGCGCGGTGGTGAGGTCGCCCGTCGTGGGGTTCGACGCCGCTGGCTCCCGCCACCTCCTCGCGAGCCCGAAGTCCGTGACGCGTGGACGTCCGTCCCGGCCCACCAGCACGTTGGCGGGCTTGAAGTCCCGGTGCACCAGCCCTCGCTGATGCGCGGCCGCGAGCCCCAGGCCCGCCGCGTGGAACATCTCCAGCACCTCGCGCCAGGGACGCTCCTGCTCGCGCAGCCAGCCCGCGAGCGTCGGGCCCTCCACCCACTCCATCGCAAGGAAGTCCCGCCCCTCCGCGGAGCCGAGCTCGAAGATGGGCAACACATTGGGATGGGACAGGCGCGCCATCGCCTGCGCCTCGCGCAGCAGTCGGGCGCGGCTCTCCGTCTCGACACCCTCGCGCATGGGACGCAAGAGCTTCACCGCCACCTTGCGCCCCAGCCTCGGGTCCTCCGCCGCGTACACCACGCCCATGCCGCCCTCGCCCAGCAGCTCGCGCAGCACGTAGCTCCCCAGCTTCGTGCCCTCCGGCAATCGCTCTGCTGGGGACGGGCGTGCTCCCCGGGTCGACATCCCCTCCGAGTCTGGACGCGTGAGCGAGCCCGCGCCCGGTGAGGAGGCCTCGGCCGCGACCACCGCGACCAGGGCCCGACAGTCCTCACACGAGTCCAGGTGCGCCGCCACCTCCGGCACCCGCGCGCCCGACAGCACACCGCTCACGAAGCCGGCGAGCACGTTCTCGTCCGGGCACACCTCGGGCATGGGAGAGGCCGGTGGGTTCATGGGCGCGTGTCACATCATCCCCGCTGCCCTCATTGGTGGGAAGGCAGCGGGTCCCTCGGGCTACTTCGCGGCCGCCTGCTCGGGGTCCGTCACCACCACGGCGTAGTCCCCCTGCTGCCCACCGCGCGTCCAGGTCAGCAGCCGCGTGGTGCCCGCCTCCAGCCCCGTGATTTCGAGCTTCCCGCCCCCCAGCGTCTTCACCTCCGCCGTCTCCCTGTTCCCCAGCGCCACGCGGGTCAGGTCCTTCACGGTGATGACGTGCTTGTCCCCCACCTTCAGCTCGATGCGCTCCTCCGCCAGCGCCGTCGTGCCCACCACCGTCAGCGCCACCAGGGCCAGCTTCTTCAGTGCGTTCCGCATGATTCGGGTCCTTTCAGGATGAGAGCGAGGCGTCCTCGCCTGCCTTCATCGGGGTGACACCGGCCACCAGGACGTGTTGCACGCGGGCCGCGAAAAAGTTCGCGGGGGGCTAACCGGGTTCCTTCAACAGCCCCAGGAGGCTCACGTCGAGCTGACTGTGCACCACCCGCATCAGGCTTCGCAGCTCGTCCGCGGACAGCTGGAGGCGCTCGGCCAGCCGCTCGCGCGCGCCCTCCAGCACCGTCCTCCGCGTCTGTGAAATCCAGCGCGACACCGTGGACTTGTGCGTCTGGTACATCGCGCCGATGCGCTCCAGGCTCACGCCCTCCACCACGTGCAGCCGCAGCACGGTGCGCTCGCGCGGGGACAGGCTCCCCAGCGCTCCCGCCAGGGCCTCGCGGAAGTCCTGCTGGTGGCGGCGGCGCAGGTAGTCGAGCTCGACGTCACCGCCCGCTCCGCCTCGCTCCACCCACGCGGAGCCCTCCGCCTCCGCGTCCTCCTCGGCCCTGGCGCGTCGGCCCTCCGCGCGCTGGAGGTTGAAGGCCGTGCGCACCACCGCCGCGCGCAGCCACGCGGCCAGCGGGCCCGTGCCCTGGTACTCGGCGATTCTCGGCTCGGCGTCACCCTGGGGGACGAGGAGCCGCTGACGCAATTGCTGGAGGACCTCCGCGGTGTCCAGGCCGCCACCTCGCACCCGCGTCAGCGCGCTGGCCGCACGAGGGAGCAGATGTCGCTCCAGCGCGGCGTGCGCGGTGGGCAGTCCTCGTGCACACGCGCAGGCCAGATAGAGGTCCGCCACGGGCAGCGCGGCGAGTGTCGCGGCGGGCTCGTCGCTGGGGCCCAGCCGGGTCGCGACGTGGCGCAGGAAGTCCTCTTCCGGAAGCATGACGTCCGGCCACGCCTGTCTCGCGATGGACAGCCAGGAGTCCAACAGCGCGTCGAGCCCGGGCACCTCCGCGTAGCACCGCGCCTGGGGCGGCAGGTGCTGGAGGAAGAGGTGGGAGCGACTCGGCTGCTTCGACATGCACGCCTCGGGATGAACACCCACCGGTGCGGTGGCTTTCCTTGTTACAGCGCGGGGCGCCTTTTCTACAGGCTCGCTCGGAGTCCTCGCGCGTCTCCAGGCCTGACGGGCCTGCCTGGAGTCCGGGGGTGATGCTCGCCCGAAGACGGGCTTTCGCGCCATGGGCCAGTGTCTCCGATGAGCAGTGGATTCAACGCGGCCGTGCGCGCGCCTCGGCATGGGCCCTGCTTTCCCCCGCAGGGCATCCGTTCCGGAGGACAGGACGATGAGCGAGCACGCGCGGGCCCAGTTGAGAGCGTTGAAGGAATCCGCGCGGTCGTTGTTCCTCCAGGAACGGTATGGCGAGTGTGCACAGGAGCTGGAGCGCATCCTCCGCCTGGTGCCCAAGGACCCGAATGCGCGCGTGCAACACGCGGAGACGTGTCGTCGCGCGGGGAACCTGCGCGCGGCCATCGCCTCCTATCGGACAGCGGCGTCGCTGCTGCTCGCGCAGGGATGTGAGGCCCGGGCCCGCGCGGCCCTGCGCGCCGCGCTGGAGCTAGACCCTCGGGATGCGGAGCTGACCTCGGACTTCGCGCGGTTGGGACAGGCGCCGGTGCCTCCCTCGACGGCGCTGGAGGATGAGCGGCTCTATCGGGATGTGGCCGGGCTCGCCGTGGAGAAGGAGGCGCCTCGGGTGGAGTCGAGGACGCGCACGCCGCCGCCTCCTCCTCCCGCGTTCGTGTTGCGCGCGGCGGAGGAGGCTCGGGTCCGGGGACCGCTGCCTTCGGTTCCTTCCATCGCTCCGGTGAGCGTGCGCGCCCTGGTGGCGCCCAGCGCTCCGCCGGTGCCCGATGACGATGAGTCGTCTGTTCTCGACCTGGTCGACGAGGTGTCCATCGACATCGACGTGGAGCCCGTGGCGACGCCCGCGCCCACCACCGTGATGGGGATTCTGCTCGATGAGGTGCCTACCGCGGACTTCCTCGCGGAGCTGCTGGCGTCGACGCCCATCCAGCTACCCGCGTCACGGTCGCCGAAGTCGTCTCCTCCTGTTCCGGAGACACGGGCTCCCGAGGTCTCCTCGCCGCGTGGATATGAGCTCGCCCTCGTGGGGGAGCGGTTGCCCGTGCCCGCGGCTCCCGCGCGGACGCTGACGTCGTTTCCTCCTCGGGGTGCCGTGGCGCCTCGGCAGGTGGAGGCTCCGCGGACTGTTCCCGCGCCTGTGACGCCTTCGCGCGGCGCGGCGCAGAACACGGGCGGCGCTGTTCGTGCTCCGTCCACGGAACGCAATCAGGCGCGGCCGATGGGCGCGGGTACCGCTTCACGGCAGGCCGGTGCGCCTTCGGCTCCCCAGGCTGCGTCTGCTCCGCGTCAGCCCGACGGTCACGAAAGCACGACGAAGGCCCCGCTCACGCTCGAGCCTCGGTGGACGCAGACGGGCACCGCGCCTCACACGGCCGGGGCTCCCGACCCTTCATGCGCTCGGGCGAAGTCGCCCCCGACCGCGTCACCCGCGCAGGCGCTTCAGGCCACGGCACGGGTCTCGCCTCCGGCGCAGGCGCTGAGCGCGCGGGATTCTCGCGAGCCACAGCGGGTCGAGGTGAGCGCGAGCCTGTGGACCACGGGGGGACCGGTGACGGTGAATCCCGTGACGGCGTATCGACCCGAGCTGCGCTGGCTCAGTCCCAACGCGGTGGCGCTGAGGGTCTCGCCTCAGTCCCGCTGGGTCATCATCCGCTCCGAGGGTCCGTTGTCCTTGAGCCGCGCGGAGACCCTCGCGACCGAGTCACTCGAAGACTCCCGTCTGACCGCGTCGGACCTGGCCGTGGCCTCCGTAGCGCCCACGCGCTGACGCGGCCCCACGCCTGGTCGGACCTGGCCGCGACCTCCGTGAACTCCGTGGCGCCCATGCGCCGACGCAGCCTCACGCATGCTCGGACCTGGCCTTGACCTCCGTGGCGCCCATGCGCTGACGCGGCCTCACGCCTGTCGTGGACGCGTGCATGCACAGCCTCGCGCGGGCTCTCGCATCACGCATGCGGATGCGCACGCTCGCGACATCGTGGCTTCAGGTCCGCTCGCGCTCCACAAGTTCTCCACATCGGGCGGACCTGGACCTCGGCGCACTCCGGAGCCCCTTCACGAGTCGGACTCACTGGAGCACTCCACCGCCCGAGCTCCCGTCCCACCCCGAGTACGCGCACAGCCGCGCCGGACCGCTCGAGCCCCACGGGCCCGAGCCTCCTGGCTCACCGTCACTGGACGCGGGGGAGGGCCTCACGTCCGGAGGCCCTGCCCGTCCCGCCTCACATCGGCACGGACTTCTTCGGGTCGAAGCGCTTCTTCTCGGGAGCCGGCTGCACCTGGGCAGGCGGGACCTGCTCCGTCGGCGTGGCTTCCGGCTCGCGGCTCTCCACCACCGCCTGCGCCTCCGCCTTCTCCTCCGACACCTGCGCCTTCACCGGCGCCTCGCAGTGCTCACCCTTCCGGTTCGGGTGGCAGTGCCGAATCCCATACACGTGGTGACAACCACACGCGTCCACCCGCTTCTTGGCGCAAATCGACGGATTGAACACCGGACCCGCCACCGTATCCGCCGGCACCGCCTGCAACGCCATCGCCAGGAAAACCCCGCCGAGGAAACCCATCACCCACCCCCTACCTGGATGGGAAATGGATGGGACTGGCGAGGGAATGCGGCAAGCCCCGAGCCGATCCAATCGCCACGCTTCGCACGCGAGCCGACTTTCGCTCGGACGTCCGCGTGTGCGCGCACCCGCCGCACCACCCCACCAGGATGCGTCCAGGGCGTCCGCACGGCAACAACACCACCCCCCTCACCTCGTCCCCAGGTCCGGGGCAGGCCCCTCCCACGCGCCGCGTCGCGTCCCGCTCCTCCCGAGGGAAACCCCCGGATTTCGCTCGCCTTCCCGCCCGCTCCACCCGCATCCTCGGTGGTCCCTGGCGTACCCGGTCCGGACAGTCAGCTTGTTCCGGACGTTTGCGTCGCTCGCGCGTGTTCACCCCTGTCCGGGGAGGAAAGCCATGAGTTGGAAGCAACGTCTGGAGAAGGCCGCAGAGGGCCATTACGTCCTGCCCAAGACCAAGAGCATGCGGGTCGACGCGGACCTGTTCCTCTCGGACAAGCTGCTGTGGGGCGAGGGCCCCGAGGTCCCCGGGCTGGAGGACACCGTCTTCGACCAGGTGGTCAACGCCGCGTCGTTCCCCGGCGTCACCCGCGTCGCCGTCACCCCCGACTGTCACGTGGGCTACGGCGTGCCCATCGGCACCGTCGTGGAGACCGACGGCGTCCTGCTCCCCACCGCCGCCGGCTATGACATCGGCTGCGGCATGGTGCAGCTGCAGACCTCCCTCATGGCCGAGGACGTCGCCGACCCCGTCAAGCGCCGTCAGTGGATCGACCAGGTCACCCGCCGCATCGCCGTGGGCGTGGGCGCCAGCCGCGCGCAGCACCAGCGCCGGGTGTCGGACCGCTCGTTCGCGGAGGTGGTGCGCCACGGCGCCAAGGCCCTGGGCCGAGGCTCCGCCGTCACCGAGCGCGACTTCATCCCCGTGGAAGACGACCGGGTGGACATCCCGGACCGGGCCTACGAGAAGCGCGGCCAGCTGGGCAGCCTGGGCGGCGGCAACCACTTCACCGAGATGCAGGTGGATGAGAGCGGCCGCGTCTGGGTGATGCTCCACACCGGCAGCCGCGGCTTCGGCTGGAACATCGCCAAGCACTTCTTCGTGCAGGGCGCCGCGCACCTGGGCCTCAAGAGCCGCAGCGAGGACTTCGTGTGGCTGGACGCCGACAGCGCGCTGGGCCGCGAGTACTGGAACCTGCACAACATGGCGGCCAACTTCGCCGTGGCCAACCGGCTCATCATCGGCGAGGCCGTGTGCGCCGCGCTCGAGGACGTGTTCGGCGGGACGGCGAGCGTCTACTACGAGATTTCGCACAACCTCATCCAGAAGGAGGCTGGCAGGTTCGTGGCCCGCAAGGGCGCCACGCGCGCGTTCCCCGCCGGCCACCCCGCGCTCAAGCGCACGGCCTGGGAGGGCACCGGCCACCCCATCCTGATTCCCGGCTCCATGGAGACCGGCAGCGCCATCCTCTTCGCCGAGGAGGGCGCGTCCAAGTCCATCTACTCGGTGAACCACGGCTCGGGGCGGCGGCTGTCCCGAGGCGAGGCGCGGCGGGTGCTGAAGCAGGACGCCACCGACGCGCGCATGGCCGAGGCCGGCATCATCCTCAACACCCGGCAGACACCGCTGGACGAGTCCGGCCCCTGCTACAAGAACCTGGATGACGTGCTGGAGACGGTGGAGATGGCGGGGCTCGCCCGGGTGGCGCACCGACTCAAGCCGGTCGCCTGCATCAAGGGCGCGGATTGACCCACACGCCGTGGCACGTGGACTTTCCGGGGGGCCTGCTACAGTGGCCCCCCTCCGGAGTCCCACGACATGACCTCGTCGTCCCCTGCCTCCCGCGCGCCCGCCTCGGGCCTCCGTGAGGCCGAGCTGGCTCGCGCCGAGAGCGAGCTGTCCACCCAGGAGTCCCGACTCGCCGAGCAGGTGACGCGCGCCCTGGCCGACGCGGCCCTGCTCTCCAGCCGTCTGGACGCCGTGCGCGCCGCGCTGGCCCGCGCCCACCAGGAGCCCGACGCCGACCCCCAGCTGGGCGAGCAGGCGTCCAGGCTCCAGGCATCCTCCGTGCCCTCACTCGACGTGGAGGCCGCGCGGGAGAAGGCGCTGGAGGCGCGGGAGAAGGCGCTGGAGGCGCGCAGGCGGATGGGCGTGGAGGTGCAGGCGGCGCTGCGCATCCAGCAGGAGCAGACGGCCCGGGTGGCGCGCGCGGTGACGGACGCGGAGGCCGCGCTGAAGCAGCAGGAGGCCACCCAGGCGCGGGAGAAGGCACGTCAGCAGGAGGCCGCGAAGGCCCGGCAGGCGGAGCTGGCGAAGGCGGCCCAGGCCGCGCGCGAGAAGGGACAGCCGCTGCCCTCGGCGCCCTCGCGGACCTCCGGCTCGGAGGGCGCGGACGCGCGGCGCAACGGTCGGGTGCGCATGCACACGTCCATCGACATGCGCAGCGACTCCAACTTCTTCACCGGCTTCTCGATGGACATCAGCGAGGGCGGCGTCTTCATCGCCACGGTGGACGCGGTGCCGCGCGGCACGCAGGTGGAGCTGGACTTCACGCTGCCTGGTGGACGCCCCATGAAGGTGACGGGCGTGGTGCGCTGGGTGCGCGAGGCCAACCCGAAGATGCCGGAGCTGATGCCGGGCGTGGGCGTGCAGTTCACCGGCCTGCCCGAGGAGGTCGCGTCCGTCATCTCCTCGTTCGTCACCACGCGCGACCCGATGTTCTATCCCGACTGAAGCGGGGGCCTCGCTTCGTCGGATACCCAACCCCAGCGGGCGCGGGGTGTCCGTGAGAGGCAATGCCCGGGGATGAAGACAGACATCCCATGGGGAGGATGCAAAGGTTTCGTCCTCATGAGCGCGCCCACCCGAAGCCCCACCGTCCCCGTTGCCCGCCCGCCCCGGTGGGACTCGCGCCGCCGCGTGGAGCCCACCAACGTGGCGGACGGTGAGCAGGTGGGCGACGCGCCCTCGATGCCGTCCGTCGGCAAGGTGAACCTGGCGCAGCAGCTGGCGCTGTTCTCCGAGCACGGGCCCATCGGTGAGCTCAACGGGCGGCACGTTCGGCTGGCGAAGCTGTCGGGCCCGTGTGCGTGGCGCCACCATGAGCACGAGGACGTGTTGTTCCTCGTGCTGCAGGGCCAGCTGCGCATGGAGCTGCGCGAGCGCACGGTGGAGGTGGCACCCGGCGAGCTCATCATCATCCCGCGCGGCGTGGAGCATCGGCCCGTGGCGGAGGAGGAGGTCCACGTGCTGCTCTTCGAGCCCGCCTCCACGCTCCACACGGGCAACGTGCGCGAGGAGCGCACGGCGGACCCACTGGAGCACCTGTAGGGGCCGGTCGCCCGTGAGGTGCGCCGGGCTCATGGCCGCAGGTCTCCCGGACGAGCGAGCGCTCCAGGCGGCGAGCAGCCCGGGCTCCTCGTCCGTGAAGCACGTCCCACCTTAGACACGGACTCGAGCGGCCTTGCGGCCTGGGACGTGTCGGCATGCGCATCCATCACCTGAACTGCACCACCCTGTGTCCACCCGGGGGCCGCCTCATGGACGGGCGCCGGGGCTTCCGAGGTCCCGCGGCGCTGACCTGCCATTGCCTGCTGGTGGAGGGAGCGAACGGGCTCATCCTCGTGGACACCGGCTTCGGCCTGCAGGACGTGCTCCATCCCCAGGTCCGTCAGAGCCCGCTCTTCCTGGACATGCTGTGTCGGCCCCAGCTGCACGAGGGCGCCACGGCCATCCGGCAAATCGAGCGGATGGGCTTCAAGGCGCAGGACGTGCGCGACATCGTCCTCACCCACCTCGACTTCGACCATGCGGGTGGGCTCGATGACTTCCCGCATGCGCGCGTGCACCTGCTCGCGGACGAGTACCTGGCGGCCACCGCGCGGACGTCACCGCTGGACCGGCAGCGCTACCGCCCCGAGCAGTGGATGCACGAGTCGCACTGGGTGACGTACCCCACGGGACAGGTGGGTGAGCGGTGGTTCGGGTTCGACTGCGTGCGCGACCTGAAGGGGCTGCCGCCCGAAATCCTGCTGGTGCCGCTGGTGGGGCACACGCTGGGGCACGCGGGTGTGGCGGTGCGCTCGGGGAGCGGGTGGCTGTTGCACGCGGGCGACGCGTACTTCTTCCACGGGGAGATGGACTCGGGGCGCTATCGCTGCACGCCGGGGCTGCGCGCGTATCAACGGCTCATGGAGAAGGACCGGCCCATGCGGCTGCACAACCAGCGACGGCTGCGTCAGCTCAAGCGCCTGCACGGGGACGAGGTGACGGTGTTCTGCGCGCACGACTCGCTGGAGTTCGAGCGGCTGGAGTCGCGCGAGAAGCACACGGAGACCTCCGCCTTCCGGTCATTCGTCACGCCGCCCGAGGAGCACGTGCACCCGTTCTGAAGGGGCTCAGGCGGGGCTGACTCCAACAATCGGTGGGGGATATTCCGGTTCACAGACTCATAGATGGAAGCCACGTAGTAGCAAGAGACAGGGGAGGGTCATACCTACCTCGCCCCCAAAACTCTGGACCCTCCCTAATGAACGGGACATAATCAGTAGGTTAAATTTCTTCTGTTTTCAGCTACTTACAGGGTCCTTGTGGTGAACTCGACAGGGAGGCACATTTTTAGCTAGGACACTGGGCGTCTGATGGCCACTGCAATTGACGAGCAAGCACCACGCTTTAACGTGGGGGTCTACTCCCTCAAGGAAGCGGCGCGCCTTGTCCGCATGAAATCAGACAGGGTGAAGCGCCTCGTCAAAGGCTACGAGTTCAGGGGTAGGCGTGGACAACGTAGCTCATCGCCTCCTCTTTTCCGGGGACAGTTTGAAGAGATCGACGGCACGATCAATCTCTCTTTCCCCGATCTTATTGAACTACTTTTTGTGCGCGACTTTCGCGAGCATGGCGTCAGCATGCCCGTCATCCGACGTGCTGCAGAAGTAGCCGCTGAGATGTACGGGGGAGTAGACCATCCTTTCTGCTTCAGAAAGTTCTCCACCGACGGAAAGCGGATCTTTACGACAGCCGCAGATGCAGAAGGTGATGAGCACATGGTTGATCTTGTGCGTCGTCAGCACGTCTTCGCTCAAGTGATGGATCCATTTCTTAAGCAGCTTGAGTATTCTGAAGCAGGGCAGTTGCTCAGGTGGTTTCCCCTAGGCAAAGACAAGCGAGTCGTGTTGGACCCTCGTCTGTCCTTCGGAGCACCCATAGTCGCAAAGTTCGGCGTACCAACCTCGGTACTTTATGCCGCACACAGAGCCGGAGAATCAGAGGAGAACATTGCCGCGTGGTACGATGTACCTGTCGCTGCCATTCAGGATGCAATCTCCTTCGAGTGCTCGCTTGAGCAACGAACTGCGTGACCTTCTTCTTTGACCACTGCATATCCCACCGACTGGTGGAGATACTGCGCGTCCTCAAAGAGGACGTACGGGCCCTAAAGGAAGAATTCCCAGTCGAGACTCCGGATCAAACATGGATTCCGACGGTCGGAAAGCAAGGTTGGATCCTAGTAACAGCCGATAGAAACATTAAATCCAAGCCGCACGAACGACTGGCATTGCAGCAGTCGAAGCTTACTGCCTTCTTTCTAGTGAAGGGCTTCGGCGACCAAAAGTTATGGGACTACGCAATCGCTCTTCTCAAAGTATGGCCTCAGATTAAAAAAGTGGCAGAAACAGCACAGCCAGGTGATTCCTACCGAGTGACTCTCACTGGCAACGTAGAGCCATTTCTATAATGGAGATGATTTCAACACTCTAGCCACTGAGAACCCTTCGAGTTGAACCGCGCATGGAAGCGCCTGCACGGGGATGAGGTGACGGTGTTCTGCGCGCACGACTCGCTGGAGTTCGAGCGGCTGGAGTCGCGCGAGAAGCACACGGAGACCTCCGCCTTCCGGTCATTCGTCACGCCGCCCGAGGAGCACGTCCACCCGTTCTGAAGGGACTCAGGCGGGGGCTGATTCCAGGGGCTGCTCGAGCAGCGGCAGCTCCACCGTGCAGGTGGCTCCGTCCCCGGAGGTGCCCTCCATGCGCAGGGTGCCTCCGTGGGAGTCCACCCACTGTTGGACCAGGTGGCGACCCAGCCCGGCGCCACCGTCGGGCAGGGGCATGCCCTCGACCACGATTCGCGCGCGGGTGCGTCCCACGCGCTCGACGCGAAGCCGCACGGGGTGCCCCGCTCCGAGTTCCAGCGCGTGGGCGATGAGGTGGGTCAGCACCTGCTCCAAGCCCAGTCGGTCCCAGCGACCCACGAGCCCCGGCTCCGCGTCGAAGAGGAGCGGGCTGCCTGCCTGCGCCGCGGACTCGGTGAAGCGCTCCATCACCTCGTGAGCCAGGTGTGACAGGTCCACCGGCTCCGCGACCTGGCGACCCGTGAGCTGGCTCGACACGTCCCACAGGTCCAGGAGCAACTGACCCAGGCGGCGTGACTGTTCGAGCGCGCGCCCCACTCCGTCCCTCACGCGGTCCGGCTCCGAGGAGGGGTCCACCCGCTCCAAGCCGCGCAGGAGCCACTGCAAGGTGTCGAACGGGATGCCCAGATCGTGCGCCCTCACGCCGATGCGCGCCATCATCTCGTGCGCGTCGGCTTCGTCCACCTTCAGCGCGGACCGGGGGTCCACCTCTGTGCTTTCGCGCGGTGTGGTCTTGGAGACATCGCCGGGTCTCGTGGCGTCACCGCGCGATGGACTGTCTTCGTCGAGCAATGAGTCGATGAGCGCCTCCGCGAAGAAGAAGGTGCCGGCCCTGGTGCGGGGACGCGCGGTCTCGTCGCCTCTCTCCGAGACGCCACTCGCGCCCTGCACGCTCTCGACGCGTGGCTCGATTCGCGGGGGGCTGGCCTCGACACGTGGCGGTGGCAGCCGGGACAGCAACAGTCCTCCCGAGGTCGCGACCAGCGTGAGGACCAGGCCCATCGTCACCAGGGAGAGCAGCAGGACCTGCTCCTCCGTCTCCACCACGGACTGGAGGCTCGTGCCCAGCCGCGACTCCATCCGGGTCGTGAGCTGATGGAGCGTCGCGTAGGTGCGCAGCCTCGTGTCCCTGGCCCGTTCCTCGAAGAGGGCCTCGCGTCGTGAGTGCAGCGCGCGTGTGGCGTGGATGGCGACCCACTCCCGCACGGCCTGCTCGTGCTCCTGCTCCGCTCGCAGCGCCGACGAGAGCAGCGTCGCCGCGGGCGGTGTCACCAGCCGAGACACGAGCCGCTCGTGCGTGACGATGAAGCGCTCGCGAGCGCGCACCCGGTCCTCGGCGAAGAACGCGTCGTCGGACAGGACGACGCTCCGCTCACTGGAGACCTTGTCGGTGAAGGCCCTGCGCAGGCGCTCCACCTCCAGCCGGTCCATCGACAGCTCCAGGAGGTTCGCCCTGCGACTGGAGCGCGCGGACACGAGCTCCACGGCCAACGTGCACGTCAGCACCAGCGCGACGAGCAGGGCCGCGATGAAACCAGCGCCCACGCGCTGGAAGAACGTCCACGGCCGCCCCACACCCGCCCCCCTCCGGGCAGGACACAGGCTCGCCCACGCCCCGCGCGCACAAGGTGAGGTCACGCGGGTCGCGCCTGCACCCCCACCCGAGGAGCGTCGACGCGCTCACGTGTGAACAGTCAGCGGCCCGCGGCTCAGGCCTCGCGCTCCAGCACGCGCCCCACCATCCCGAACGCGCGGAACAGCTCCGCCTTCACCTTCAGCCCCGCGCCCGAGAGCAACACGTCGAGCCGCTCCCGCGTGAGCAGATGGAATCCTCCCATCAGCCGTCCCCGCAGCGTCTCCGCGCGCTCCCTGGGCAGCCCCGCCTCCAGCGCGCAGCGCACGTGCGCCTCCCCGAGCATCGCCCCCAGCACCGCCGCCGGCATCGCGTGCAGCACGTCGTAGCCCGGCAACAGCTGGCGTATCTCCCGCTCGTACTGCCCCGCGTCGTCGAACCGCTTCACCGCCGCCGTCACGGCGCCACCGTCTTCACATGCACGATGGCCGGAGGCAGGTTCCGCAGCACCGGCACCTGGGAGAACCCTCGCAACACCGCGCCCCCGACGCCCCGCGCATACAGGCCATAGGACACCGACCTCACCTCCGTGACGTGCGGACTCCAGCCGCGCAGCAGCGGCTCCACCTCATCGCGATTCACCCCCCACGGCATCGGCGGCGCCCGGTAGTGCTTCGTCTTGTGGAACCCCTGGAGTGTCTTCCTCGAGAACCACCGCGGGATGACGTCGAACATCACCTCCACCCCGGGGAAGCGCTCGACGATGGCCAGCAGCAGCCGGCGAACCTCCGCCTCCTCGAAGTACATGAGCAGCCCCTGCGCGCTCACGAACACGCCCTGAGACGCGTCCACCGCGTCCAGCCACGCCAGGTCCAGCGCGCTCCTCGGCACGTGCCGACACCGCTCCGACGCCGGCAGGAACCGCTCCCGCACCGCCAGCGCCTCCGGCACGTCGACGCACACCCAGCGCACCCGCCCGTCGTCGCACCGCTGCAGCTGCGTCTCCAGCCCCACCCCCAGCTCCACCACCGTGCCGCCCGGATGCGCCGCCATCCACGGCCGCACCACGTCGTCGAACACCCGCGAGCGCATCGGATGCGAGCCGTCCGCCTTCCCGAAGCTGCGCTCGAAGTCGTAGGTGATGGACTCGTAGATGCGCACACACGCCGGGTCGTGAAGGAACGTGTCCGCGCGCCGGGCCTCCGTCGCGCGGTTGTGCAGCGTCCAGAGCATGGTCTCCGGGACACCCGTGAGATTGACGGTCGCGGTCATGGAACCCTCCGGCGGACGAGCGCATCGGCTGCGCTCGCACCGGCCTCATGGGGGCGTCACGGTGAACGGAGCGTCAGCATCGATGCTGGGGGCAATCTTGCGATTCAGTCGCATAGAAGCCCGGGGCCGTCCATCCGGGAGGCGCCGGCTCACGTCCTGGCGAGGGGCTCGCAAGCCGAGCACACCCCGAACAGCTCGTGGATGTGCCCGGTGAGCCGGAAGCCGAGGCTCTTCGCCACGTCGTTCTGGAGCAGCTCGATGGCCTCGAAGTGGAACTCCACCACCTTGCCGCACGAGGAGCAGATGATGTGGTCGTGGTGCTCGCGCTCGAAGGCGCGCTCGTAGCGCTGGCCCTCGCCGCCGGAGACCAGCGTCTGGTGGATGAGCTCCGCCTCCACCAGCAGCGGCAGCACCCGGTAGACGGTGGCCGGGTGCACGTCCTCCGCGCCCCGCTCCCGCACGGAGCGCACCAGCTCCTCCGCCGTGAAGTGCCCCACGTGCTCCAGCGCCGCGCGCGCCACCGACTCGCGCACCAGCGAGCTCTTGAGCCCCTTGCGCCGCACGAAGGCGCGAAGATGCTCCAGCGCACGGTTCAGCCCCTCGGGGCCCAGCATGGATGGATGAGACGCCCGACGCATGGCCGCATCATGCGACTGGGTCGCACTTCACGTCCAGTCAGGCGACACCCCGGGCGTGGGCGCTCAGCCCTGGGTCGTCCCCGGGGCGGCGGGCGCCTGCGCGGGGGAGGACGGGGCCTCGCCACCGGAGGGCGCCTCGAAGCTGCCCGTCTCCGGGTCCACGGACCAGGCGGAGAACTTCTGCTGCTTCACGTCCTTCAGCTTCCCGTCCTGGTAGCAGACGGAATAGACGAGGAAGAACTCCTTCTCCATCGACGGCGTGCCGTGGCGGTAGCAGTCCGCGCCCGTGGCGTCCTGCTCGCGCGTCATGGGCCGGCCCAGGAGCGCCACCACCTGGTCCGACGTCATGCCCCCATGCATGGACTTGAAGCCATGGGGCGTGACGACGCGGAAGGTGTTCTCCTGCTCGCGGGCCAGCCCCCAGAAGCCCACCGCCAGCGTGACGGGGATGAGGGCCGCGACGAGCGCCACGGCCCAGCGGCCCTTGGAGGCCTTGCCTTCCTTCTGGAAGGCCGTGAAGAGGTTGCTCGAATCCGTTGGCTCGGCAACCAGGGCGGCGTTCGGCGGGTTCTCTGTCGGGCTCACGTCGACTGACATGCCGTTCCAACAGCCCGGATGCAAGAAACTCCACGCGTCCTGTCCGGTAACGCCTGCCCGGCGCCTTCCCAGGCCTTACATCGGGGGCGGAGGGGCTGCCCTTCGTGACACGGAAGTTCACAATCCGGGGGTTGCCGTCCTGCTACATCCCCCGCCGAGGTAGGAACCCAGGAGCCGTGAGAGATGGCGAAGCGAGGGGCCGCCGGACGCAGCACCCAGAAGCCGTTGGAGCGAGACGTCCTGCCCGCGGGGACCGACCCGGAGGAGGGGCTCTTCTTCAACCGCGAGCTGTCCTGGTTGGCCTTCAACGACCGGGTGCTCCAGCTGGCCGAGTCGGCGGACGAGCCGCTGCTCGAGCGGCTGAAGTTCGTGGCCATCTACGCGCGCAACCTGGATGAGTTCTTCATGATTCGCGTCGCCCGCCTGCACGAGCAGGTGCGCGGCAACGTGGCCCGGCTGGTCCCCGACGGCGCGTCCCCGGGCCAGACGCTGGACAAGCTGCACGAGGGCATCTTCGAGCAGAGCAAGCGCCACAGCGCCATCTTCGAGAAGCTCCTGCGGCCCGCGCTCGCGGAGAAGGGCCTGCGCATCCTCTCCGCCAAGGACCTGGACGCCGAGCAGCGCGCGCAGGTGGACCAGCGCTTCAAGGAACAGATTTTTCCCGTGCTCACGCCGCTGGCCATCGGCCTGGGCCGACACTTCCCGTACATCTCCAACCTGTCGCTCAGCCTCGCGGTGCTCCTGAGGGACCCGGACGCGGGCGAGGAGAGCGTGGCGCGGGTGAAGGTGCCCAAGGAGCTGCTGCCGCGCTTCCTGCCCCTGAAGAACAACGTCTTCGTGCCGCTGGAGGAGGTCATCGCCCAGCACCTGGGAGATTTGTTCCCGGGCATGGAGGTGCTCAGCTGGAGCCTGTTCCGCGTCACCCGCGACGCGGACTTCACCGTGTCCGAGGACGCGGAGGACCTGCTCAAGGCGGTGGAGACGGAGCTGCGGCAGCGGCGCTTCGGGGACGTCATCCGGCTGGAGGTGCAGGCGGGGATGAGCCCCAAGCTGCTGGAGCCGCTGGTGGAGGCGCTGGGGCTGGAGTCGCGGCAGGTGTACGAGGAGCAGGGGCTGTTGGGCCTGGGGGACCTGCAGGCCATCGCCTTCGCGCCCGGCTTCCCGGAGCTGAAGGACCCGCCGTGGACGCCCGTCACCCAGCCCCGGCTGCGCCCGGACTCGGACGCGCCCGAGGGGACGACGGTGATGGCGGCGATGCGGCGGGGGGATTTGCTGGTGCACCACCCCTACGACTCGTTCGGCTCGTCGGTGGAGCGCTTCGTCACGGAGGCGGTGGCGGACCCGGACGTGCTCGCCATCAAGCAGACGGTGTACCGCACGTCGGACAGCTCCCCGCTGGTGCCCGCGCTGATTACCGCGACGGAGAACGGCAAGCAGGCCGTGTGCATGGTGGAGCTCAAGGCGCGCTTCGACGAGCGCACCAACATCAAGTGGGCCAACGCGCTGGAAGAGGCGGGCGTGCACGTGGTGTATGGGATTCCGTCGCTCAAGACGCACGCGAAGGCCATCCTCATCGTGCGGCGCGAGGGCGAGCGGGTGCGGCACTACGTGCACGTGGGCACGGGCAACTACAACCCGAAGACGGCCCGGCTCTACACGGACATGGGCCTGTTCACCACGGACCCGGACATCGGCGCGGACGTGGCGGACCTGTTCAACTACCTCACCGGCTTCGGCCGGCCCAAGAGCTTCCGCAAGCTCCTGGTGGCGCCGCTCACCATGCGCGAGGGGCTGCTCGAGCACATCAAGGCCACCGTCGTCGCGCACACGCTGGAGCGCCCCGCGCGCATCCAGATGAAGATGAACGCGCTGGTGGACCCCATCATCATCCGCGCGCTCTACGACGCGTCCCGCGCGGGCGTGAAGGTGGACCTCAACGTGCGCGGCATCTGCTGCCTGCGCCCGGGCGTGCCCGGCGTCTCCGAGAACATCCGCGTGGTGTCCACGCTGGGCCGCTTCCTGGAGCACGCGCGCCTGTACCTCTTCGAGCGGGGACAGGAATTGCGCTGCTACATCGGCTCCGCAGACCTGATGCCTCGAAACCTGGACCACCGGGTGGAGATTCTCGCGCCGGTGGAGGACCCCACGCTGGCCGCGCAGGTGCGCGACTCGCTGGAGCGCAGCCTCGCGGACAACACCCACGCGTGGGAGCTGCAAGCCGATGGCACCTGGAAGCGCCTGGTGCCACCGGCCGGCGGCGAGAAGCGCTGGGCCCAGGGCGAAATCATGGAGCGCGCCACGCGGGCCGCCCAGTTCCCCGGGGCCCGTCCCCTGCCCTGAGGCCCCGACTCAGCGCGCCGAGGTGGACCTCGCCGTCCACCAGGAGCACCGGGCCTTGCCGCGCGGAGGGCGCGCCGGAGGGCGTGGGCGCGCGCGCGGGGCGCAGGAGAGGAGCCTGGGGGGCTTCGGACTCCGGGCGATGGCGCGCACCCGGTACCAACGCGGGGAGCGTCCGGCGAAACGAATGGACCTGCTGGCCACGGGGGCCTCGCTTCCTTCAGGGGTGTGGAAACAGAGGAAAGACCGGAGAATCAGGCGCGCCTCTGCCACAGTTGCAGGTCCGAATTCAAGCCTTAACGATAATTTGCCGTCAGAGCTGAAATTGACTCACCCCGGGCCCCGCTCGGAGTCCTCGCGGCGGTGGGCCTCCACCTCGAGGACCTCCTTCCACTGAATCCACCCGGAGCGGGCGGCGTGACGCGCCGCGCTGGTGGTGTCGTCCACGGCGAGCAGCTGGCTGCCCGCGTCGCGGATGTCGGCGGCGATGGCCTCCAGCTCCCGGGCGCGGCGGGGGTGGCCGGGCACGTTGCGGATGTAGACGCCGAGGATGCGGCCGGGGAACTCGCGGACGATGGTGCGGTAGTGCTCGGCGTCCTCCTGGCCGCTGTCGCCGATGAGGATGAAGGGCAGGTGGTCCAGGTCCGTGAGCAGCCCGCGAATCTTCTCCAGCTTGTGGCCGTGGCCGCCGCCGGGGGCGAAGCCCGTGCTGGACAGGCCCCAGTCGCGCAGGAGCAGCGGCCCGGTGGGGATGTGGTGCAGGGCGAGGAACTCGTCCAGGTGCTCGTACAGGTTCCAGGGGCTGCTGGAGACGTAGAAGATGGGGTTGTCGCCCTGGCCGTCCGCGCCCGCCTGGAGCGCCGCGTAGAAGGCGTCCACGCCCGGGAAGGGCAGGCGCACGCGGTGCTCGGTGAGGAACAGGGCCCAGGCGCGCTTGAGCAGGTCCGTCACGCCGGTGACGATGACGGTGTCGTCGATGTCGCTGATGACGCCGTAGCGCGCGCTCGTCCCGGCCACGCGCACGGGGGCGGCCACGCGCGGCACGCCCTCCGGCTCGGGCGAGAGCAGCTCCAGCTCCACCATGTGCCAGCCCGAGCGCACGCCCTCGGGCGGGGGCACCCACAGCTCCAGGAAGCCCTCCTCGTCGGTGGTGCCCTCCCAGCGCTTGTCGCCCCAGCGCACCGCCACCTTCGCGCCGGCGATTTCGCGCGTCATGTAGCGCTTGTAGGAGGCCACCGCGCTGCTCCACACCGTGTGGCGTCGCTGCTGCGGCTGGATGTGGCGGTCCTCCAGCACGCGCGCCTTGATGACCGCGCGCTCGGGGGTGCCGTGGCCCCGGTACGGGAGGATGCGCAGCGGCGGGGCGATGCCCAGCGAGCGGCGGAGGCTCCGGCTCATTGCGTCATAGCGGGCGTCGACGCGGACGGCGAGTCGGTAGAAGGCGGGTCTGAAGTCGGCCATGGCGCGGAGCGTAAGGAGTGGGAGGGGGGACTGTAGAAGACTCCGGGGCCCGAGGCGGAGCAAAGCCGCGCGCCAGGTCGCGGGCGCGCTCCGTATCCCAGGTGCCGTCCCCCACTCGACAAGGAGTCACGCCTTGCTGCGTCGTCATGTCCGCTGGTTGCTGGCCGCCGCTTCCCTGCTCGTCGCCTCGGTGGCCTGGTCGCAGTCCACGCCGAGCATCACCTTCCAGTCACCCTCGCAGGGCTGGAACGTGTTCGCGTCATCCAACCCCCTGCCCTTCGGCGCCACGGCGAGCATCGTCTTCGACGTGTCGCGCCTGACGCAGTGCCGGGGCAACATCAACGCCACCACGCCGGGGTGGACCATTACGGGCCACTACCAGTTCAACAACGGGCCGGTGCAGAGCTTCTGGGTGGCGGGGTTCTCCTCCACGCCCAACCCGCCCGCGCCGTCCATCCCGCTCAACACGCGCGGAGACCTGGCCATCTGGTTCGAGAACACCAGCCGCTGGGGCTGCCAGGCGTGGGACTCCAACTTCGGCAACAACTACCACTTCAACGTGCAGTGATTCGGCAGGAGGCCCGGAGGCCGCGCGAGCTCCGGGCCCGCCTTGCCTGGCGGCTCACATGCCCGCGATGCCGCCGATGCCGGGCTTGAAGCGGTAGATGAAGTACGGCGCGTTCGCGGCGATGTGTGCCTTGGACTGGAGCATGTGGTGGGGGATGGCGCTGTCGGCCACGTAGAGCCAGCCGTCCGGCCCGTGGTTGAGCGCGTCCGCCCAGCGCAGGCGCGGGGACTTCACCAGCGTCTCCAGGCGTCCCTCCGGGCTCATGCGCAGCACCGCGCCGTGCTCCACGTCCGTCACCAGCGCGTTGCCCTCGGTGTCCGCGCTGAGCCCGTCGTTGAGCGGCTTTCTGCCCACGGCTTGGAGGCGCGTGCCGAGGGCCTCGTCATCGAGCGAGCGGTCCTTCAGGTCCGCGGTGCGCACGCGGTACATCGTGTCGTGGTTCATCGCGGCGAACCACAGCCACTCGTCGCTGGGGTCCAGCGCGATGCCGTCCACGCCGCACTTGAGCGCGGCGAGCCCCCCGAAGAACACCATGTCCTTGATGGGGTTTCGGATGATGAAGTCCTGGGGGAACACGGCGTCGTGCTTCTCCAGCACGCGGCGCGACTCCTTCGTCGCCACGTCGTGGACGATGAGCGCCGGGGAGCGCCGCCAGAAGCCCACGTCCGCGATGAACACCGTCTGGCCGCGCGCGTCCACGCGCAGGTCCTGGAGGAACGAGCCCGGCGGGGCGATTTGCGGCGGGACGTCGTACTCGTGCGCCAGGTGGCCGGTGGCCAGCTCGAAGGCGAGCAGCCGGGGGACACCGAGCCCGTGGTTGCCGTGGTCGATGGTCCACAGCCAGCCGCGCCGGTCGATGGTGATGCCGAGCACCGTGTCGAACAGCCGCGCCTGCACCGCCTCCGAGGGGAAAGGCACCGCCTTGCCGTCCACCCACTCGAACAGCTTCGCGCCCTGGGGCCGGCTCTCCGGATGCAGCGTGTAGAAGACGCGGCCCGTGGAGGAGACCGCCACGTTGCCGATGGGCTCGGGGCTGCGCACCACCTCTTCCAGCGCGCTGTCCGGGAGCAGGGGCATGCCCGTCACGTCCGGGTACGGCTCGCCTCCCCCGTAGCGCAGCCGCACCCCGACCAGCGCGAGCGCCACCAGGCCCACCACGGCGATGACGGCCTTGAGCCCCCGGGCGACGAGCGCGCGCGGTGCGGGGGACGACGAGGGAGCGGAGACGGTCGGTTCGGCCATGAGCGGGATTGGGGAGAGGGACACCCACCAGACGCGGTGGGGGGTCACTCTCCCTCAATACGGAGGCCGACGACGAGTGGTTCTCTTCGCCGTCCTCGAAGGCGAGCAAGCCCTCTCGTGGCGAACAGGGGTTCCGGGTCGATGCACATGGCCCGAGCGCGACCTCGTGCGTAGCATCGCTCCATGACGACCTGGACCGCCCAGACCTTCAACCGTGTCCTGGCCGACCTGAAGGCCGCGGCGCGAGCCGAGCCCAAGGAAGAGCAACGGGCGCGCGCGGACTTCCCCGCGGACTGGGACCCTGTGCGCTTCGCGTGGCTGGACGCGGCGCTGCTCGCCTGGCGGCTCCATGGGCTGGAGGATGACCAAGGGCAGACGCTCGCCGACCGACAGCTCGCCCGCGCGGGCTTGGGACTGTCTCGCGCCGAGCGCGTCATCCTGAAGGGACTGGCGTCCTCCTGGTGCTCGGTCTTCGAGGTCGTCGAGGTCTGGCGGGACCAGGGGCTGCGCCTGCGTGACCTGCTCCTCGATGAGACGCTCGACGTCCGGGAGAAGCTCCTCACCCACGCCGTGGCGCCCGGGGACCTCCTGGCGACCTGGGCCATGCCGGCGGACGACCACCTGGAGCTCACCGGTGGCGTGATGTCCGTCACCGAGGAGCAGCGCGCCCCGCTCTTGAAGAAGCTCCGCCCGGCGCTGAAGTCCTTGCCGCCCGAGGCGGACGCCGCCGTGCGTCGTCGGCAACTGCGACGACTCGCGCCACGGCTCTATGGTCAGTTGTTCGAGCTGTCACGCCCGGCCTTCGACCCCGAGGAGGCCCTGGACTTCTCGGAGGAGCTCTTCGGCGCCACCCACCACCGCGCGTTCCTGGACTTCGTGGGACGGAACAAGCGACGGGGCTCGGCGCGACAGAAGGAGCTGGAGCCAGGGTCCGCCTATGTCTTCAAGCTCGGCCCCATCGAGACGACCCAGGATGGCGCGGCGTCGTTCTATGTCGCGGTGCGCGCTGACGGCGAGGTGCTGCCCCCCATGATGGCGGTGCGAGACGCGGAGGGACTCGCGCAGCTCGCGCCTGTCTTGAAGGGCACGCGGTGCTACTGCGAGAGCCGACTGACCCGGAGCGCCAAGGGACTGGGGTTCACTTCGCGACCGACTCCTCCCTCCATCAGCAGGCTTCGCGCGCTGCTCGCGCTCCAACTCCTCCAGGGGCCTGCCCGTCGCGAGGAGAGGATTCCTCTCGGCAGCATGGCGGCCCTGGTGGAGTCCTCCGCGGACTTCATCCGGGCCGCGCCTTGGGAGTCCTGGAGCAACGAGGAGCTCTTCCTCGTCTCGCTCGGGGGCAGCCTCCAGGGGACCCACGAGGTGTCCGTCATGGGCAACGGCGGCTCCGAGTACGGCCTCTCCCTCTTCGACAAGCCGGGCTCCGCGGAGCGCATGGCGCGGACCGAGTTCAACCGGCCCGGTGTCCAGGCGCTCCTCCCGGAGGCGTTGGGACTGACGCTCGAGGACACTCCGGACTGGGCCTCGAAGGCCGTGCAGCACCACACGGGCATCCCCTTCATTCCGGAGCTGCTGCGCGTCGCGCGCAACAAGCCGCGGCTGGCCGACGCCAGGGAGGTGCTCCTCGCGGCGGCGGTGGCGCGCGCGGTGGCGCGGGCGAGGCCTGGGGACACGCGTGTGGAGGAGGAGCTGAGCGTGGGGGACTTCCACGTGAAGGTCCGGTTGGAAGTCCCGCTGCCCTTGTTCACGGGACACTACGTGGGCGAGCGCGACCTCGGTGAGTTCCTGGAACTGCCGGGTGCGCGGGTGAAGAAGGTCCGTGAGCCCGCGCGCGAGGTGCCTCGGCGCAAGGTGTCCGAGTCGCTGCTCGACTTCGCCCAGCCGCTGTTGGAGCGCACGAGCGGTGGGTTCCTGGACGAGTCCGCGGCGTTCACGCGCCTAGCGCTGGCGCTCACCACGTGGAACGCCGTGGTGCAGGACCGATGGGAGCCTCGCAAGGGCTGGGTGGAGCATGCCCGGGCCACGCTGCGGCGGCTGGCGCACCCGGACCGGAAGGAGTTCCTCGAGGGCTTCGAGGCGCTGGTGGAGCGCAAGCAGCGTCACTTCGCCGACGACCCGAGGTTGCTCACCGGGCTGGACCTGGCGGTGGGCCGCGCGGGGCAGCCCAGCATCAAGGTCATCGGCGTGCTGGCGCCCGGGGCCTGGCCGGAGTTCCTGGGGACGTAACCTCAGGCACTCACGGCCAGGGCCGCGCGACCATGCCAGCGACCCTGCACAGTCCCCTTCGAATCGAAAGCGATACACCAGAGAGGGTCCAACGGCTCCAGCGCACTCCCGGGATGGATGACCGTGCCTCCGTCCAGGAAGGAGCGGCCCTGCTTGAGCTTGGCCACGCGAGCGACCAAGTCCACCAGTCGAACCTGGTTCCCCGGCCCGGGAGCTGCCTGCAGTCGCTTGCTGACGGGAGGAGCCGTCAACAGCATCTCGGGCTGGTGTTCGAGCAAGGTCGGCAGCCCATCCATCCTCGCGAGGTGAGGCAGCCCCGCGCTGTTGTAGGGCGTCACCAGCCAGGAGCGGGCAGACGCCGTGCCCGGTTTCATCCAGCCGGGATGCATCGCCTCGGGAGAGCCGTGGTGCGGCACCTTGAATCCATGATGATCCCCGAGCTGGGGATGTCGCTGCATCACGGAGTCCCAGCCCGTGGGCACGGCTCTGCCCCCTTTCGACTCCAGATAAGGGAGGTCCCCCGTCAACACCAGCCGGAGCGAACCGAAGCACACCTCCAACACGATGCTGAGATGGTTGGCGGCGGACCGCAGCCTTCTCGCGAGGTTGGGGCTCTGGAAGAACTGGCCAACCCCGCCCGCGTCTGGAGAACGTGCATGAACCTGGACCTGCGTGCTCACTTGAAGACCCTGGCCATCCGACAGCCCCAGCAAGCCTCCAGGTCGGGTGCTCTCCCATCGCTCGATGGCCTCGAACGCGGCTATCACCTTCGCGGCCAGGAGTTGGTTGCGTGTGGTTCCTCCCGCGGCACCTCGGCGCAGGGCCTGCGTGGACGCCACCAACGTCGCTCCCGGCGTGCTCCCTGTCGCGACGGCGACCTGCTTGATGGACAGCGTCTCGAGAAGCTCCGCGATTCCCTCGACGTGGTCCTCATGGGGATGCGTGAGCACCAGGGCCTCGACCTCATCCCCGGCCCCCAGTGTCCATCGCTTCAGGACCTCTTCCAGGGGGAAGCGCCCCTCGGCCGTGGAACACCCATCCACCAGCAGCCACCCCTGCCCGGGAAGCGCCACCGCGATGCCTTCACCTTGGCCAGGCCCCACGACGAACACGTGGAGCCAATCCCGGTTCAACCGGGTCAGTGCCTCCACAGGAGCCGTCGAGCTCATCCCCACCGCCGGAGGTATCGGAGCGAGTCCTTGTCCATCCACGGGCGCTGCCGCAGGAGCGCTTCCTCCGCGGGGACCAACACGATACGCAGCGCCTCATCCTCGTAGGTGCCCACCTCGATGAAGGTGTCCTCCTTGGGGAGAGCCTGGGTCCGGGCCGCATGGGCCCACTGCTCCCGGGAGAGCGTCTTGCTCACCACCTGTCTTTCCAGAGGGTCGACCTCGGGAGTCGCCACCACCAGTTGGACCTCGTGTCGACTGGCATGGACGACCCTCCCAGGGAACCACTCTCGCAAGGTCGAGCCATTCTCGTTGCGGACATCCAGGAACAAGGGCTTCTTCCAACGCAGGGTCACCGGGACGCTCGCCGGATAGACGGACTCCCCCAGTTGAACCGCCTCCTCCGCGTCCGCGAGGCGCTGTCGCAGCCGCTTGAGTACCTCCTGACGCTCCACGACCTCCAGCGGGATGGTGTCGAAGGCCTTGCGAGCACGCGCGACCTCTCCACGCTGAAGCCAGCTGGTCACCACCCAGCGATGCATGTTCAAGGCGAGCGCGGCGCCTTCACGCACCACCGTGCCCGCCGGGTCCACGCGCTCCAGCGCTTGTTCCCACTCACCGTCAGCGGCCCGGAAGCGTGACTGTTCGATGAGGAAGGTCACGAGCCGTCCATTCCACCAGGGGTTGGTCGGGTCCAGTTCCACCGCTTTGCGAAAGGCCTCCTCCGCTCTCTCTCGCTTCTGCGCGGCCCGGTCCAGGTTGAAGCCCAGGTAGTGCCAGGAATAGGCATCCTCGGAATCGACCTGTTCGAGGCACCGCTCGTAGACGTCCGCGGCCCCCATGAAGTCACGCTGCTCGATGCTCAGCGCCCGCGCGCGGTCCCAGAAGAACTCACGGCTCGTGAGCTTCAACTTCGCCCATCGCTCGGCCCCGAGTCTCCCCGAGTGCCCCAGGTGGTGGACCTTCTCCAGCCAGTGGAGCACCTGCTGCCCCTGGGCCAGTTCGACGCTCAGGGCACCATCCCTTCGTTCGTGGAACTCGGCCAGGGCCAGATGCGCATCGGGCGGAGACCCGTGTTGCTCGGGTTCCGCCGTCACCGCCAACAACCACTCGCGGACACCATCATCCACCTGGAGTTCATCAGCGCTCGTCCCGAGACAAGAGCGCATCGATGACAGACGTTCTTCCGTGAACCCTGTCAGTCGTCGGGCTTCCTCCAGGGGAATCGGAAACCGGGCCTGGAGCACTCGGTGCCAACCTCGACGCAGGGCCTGGTTCTCGGGGCGATGCAAGACCTCTTCGAACCGGGGCCTCAGCACCTCCACCGCGGAATGAGGGCCTGCCTTCAACGAAGGCTCCACCTGTCGGAGGAGCGTTCTGGGGTCCTCGCCCATCTGGACCAGGCAGACCATCATGCGCAGTTGCGGCTCGGTGAGCTCGACCTGCGCGCCCATCACGCGCCCCAATCTGGAAGCCGCCGGCGCCGCGTCTCCCCACCGCGAATCATCGTCGAGCACGGAGCGCGAGACGTTTCGCGGAGACAGTCGAATCCGGCTGGAAGGGGACAGGGCCGAAAGGAAGAGTGGAATCCGGGGTGAGGGCAGCGAGGGTGTCATCACCACCCATCTCAAGTCCTTCGCGGAGGCGAGCCCTTCCAGCAACTCCAGCGCCCGCTGCACGAGCAGCAGCCCTGTCGCGTCCTTCACCCGAGCATGGAACGTCCAGGAGTCCGGCAGGTAGACCACCAAGGTCTTCTGCCGTTGGGCGAGCTGCTCGGCGACTCGCCTGGCACGCGCCTGGAGGGGCTCGTTGTCATGAGCCGCTTCGCTCAGGGCTTCCTGTCCCAACACCGCCGCCGCCTGGAGCAGCCCATGGACCGCGCCATCCGTCTCCATCATCGGAGGGAGCCGCAGGAGATGGGTGCGCTCCGGAAGCTGCTGCAGCGTCTGGGCGAGTTCCCAGCGCCCAGACCCGGGAGCGCCCATCACCCAGGCACGACCGCCGCGGTCGAGCGCTCCAAGAACGCGGTCGATGTGGTTCATCATGCGCTCGTCATGCTCGCACAGGACAAGCCGCCTCCCAACCCTCCTGGAGCCCCACCGTCAGTCCTTGCGCCCCAGCGTCCGGTCCAGGTTGTAGGCGGCGCTGATGAGCGACAGGTGGGTGAGCGCCTGGGGGAAGTTGCCGAGCGACTCGCCCCCCATGCCCGTCTGCTCCGCGTACAGCCCCACGTGGTTGGCGTAGCCGAGCATCCGCTCGAACATCAGCCGCGCCTCCTCCAGCAGGTCCGGCCGCGCCGAGTTCGCCCGCGTCATCGCCTCCACCAACCAGAAGCTGCACAGGTTGAACGTCCCCTCGCTGCCGGGGATGCCGTCCAGCGTCGCCTCCACGTCGTAGCGGTACACCAGCCCGTCCGACGCGAGGCCCCCCTGCGACGGCGGCTGACGCAGGTGGTCCAGCATGGACAACATCCGGGGGTCCACCGGCGACAGGAAGAAGACCAGCGGCATCAAGAGGTTCGCCGCGTCCAGCGTGTCCTTCCCATAGGCCTGGATGAAGGAGCCGCGCTTCTCGCTCCAGCCCTGGACCATGATCTCCTCGAAGATGGCGTCACGCGTCGCGAGCCACCGCGCCCGGTCCGCCGGGAAGCTGCGCTTGTCCGCCAGCCGGATGGCCCGGTCCAGCGCCACCCAGCACATCAGCTTCGAGTACACGAAGTGCCGCCGGCCTCCGCGTATCTCCCAGATGCCCTCGTCCGGCTGGTTCCAGTGCTCGCACACCCAATCCACCAACCGGCGCAGGTGCATCCAGAAGTCGTAGGAGATGGGCGCCGCGTACTTGTTGGACAGGTACACCGAGTCCATCAGCTCGCCGTAGATGTCCAGCTGGAGCTGGTCCGCCGCCGCGTTGCCGATGCGCACCGGCCTGGCGCCGCCGTAGCCCTCCAGGTGCGACAGCTCCTCTTCCTGGGGCACCGGGCTGCCGTCCAGCGAGAACATCAGCGGCAGGGGCCCGTCCCCGTGCTCCGCGCACCGCGCCTCCACCCACCGCATGAAGGCCGCCGCCTCCTTCTTGAAGCCGATGCGCAGGAACGCGTAGACGGTAAAGGCCGCGTCGCGCAGCCAGCAGAAACGGTAGTCCCAGTTGCGACTGCCACCGGGTGACTCGGGCAGGCTGCACGTGGGCGCCGCGACGATGGCCCCCGTCGGCTCGAAGGTCATCAGCTTGAGCGCCAGCGCCGAGCGCTGCACCGTCTCCCGCCAGCGGCCCGTGTACTGACAGCTCGACAGCCAGTGGCGCCAGTAGTCCACCGTGTCGCGGAACAGCGACTCCGAGGACGCGTGGTCGTGCACCAGGTCCTCGCACGACTTGCGCAGGCCCTCGCGCAACGAGAAGACCGCGGACTGGTTCTCCTTGAGCTTGAAGCGCGCGGTGACGCCCCGCTCCGCCCGCTCGAGCTTCACCGAGGACGACAGCGTCATCTGCAGCGAGCTCGACTCGAAGGCCGCCCCTCCGCCGATGAGGTGCGTCTGGTGCGAGTCCCGGGCGTAGTTGAAGGCCGGAAAGCACTCCATCTCGAACGACAGCTCACCGCGCACCACGCGCACGCGGCGGATGACCTCGCGCACCTGCTTGATGCCCTTGTGCTCCATGGGCATGAAGTCGACCAGCTCCCCCACGCCCTCCGCCGTGTAGAAGCGCGTCACCAGCACGTTGGTGTCCGGCCAGTAGAACTGCTTGCGCAGCACGCCGTCCCGCTCGGGGCGGATGCTCCAGTGGCCGCCCTTCTTCGGGTCCAGCAGCGACGCGAAGATGCTGGGACTGTCGAAGTGCGGGTAGCACAGCCAGTCGAGGGTGCCCTCGTTCCCAATCAACGCCACCGTGCGCAGGTCGCCGATGACGCCGTGGTCCTCGATGGGAACCGAATCCCCCGCCACCGCCTTTCTTCCCACCCCCATGCGCACCTCGCTTCAACGGAAGGAAATGACGTTCTTGATGCCACCCGACACCTTGCCGTTCACCACGTCGACGAAGGCCTCGGGAGGATGCCGTCCGGTGAGCAGCCGCTCCACCGCCCCGGGCCACGTCGCCCGGAAGTGGCTCAGGTCCTCGAGCGCCATGTCGAAGTCCAGCGCCGCCGCGTTCACCGTGCCGGACACCACCTGGTTGTGGAGCACCAGCTGCTTGAGCAGCGCGGCCCCATCCACCGTCAGCTCCTCGCCGTGCGACGGCACGCCCGTGAGGATGAGGACGCCGTTGGGCGCCAGCGCCCCGAGCACGTCCACGGTGGCCTTCGCCACGCCCGTCGCCTCGTAGATGACGTCCGCGGCGCCGACGCGGCGGACCAGCTCCTGGGCGGACACGTCCTGCGTGGACAGGTAGGGCGCGCCCACCTCGCCCGCGATGGCCTCCTTCGGGTTGGGCGGCCGCTTGTGCGAGTACACCGTGGTGGCGAAGCCCCGCCGTATCAGGGCCAGCATGCCCAAGAGGCCCACCGGTCCGCCGCCGAGCACCACCGCGCGCCCCGGCGCGGGCCTCCAGGGCAGGCGCTCCTGGATGTGGCCCAGCTGGCGCAGGCCCTTCTGGGCGATGGTGAGGGGCTCGGTGAGGACCGCGATTTGACGCAGCTCCGAGGGGACCCGGTGCACGTAGGCCACGTCCTCGACGAAGAACTCCGAGCAGAAGCCGTGCGCCTCCTTGATGCCGCGCTCGGTGAAGTCGCCGGTGATGCAGTAGTCGGGGTGGCCGCCACGGCAGGCGGTGCAGATGGCGTGGGGACAGGGCCTGCGCACGCGGGGCACCACCAGGTCGCCCTTCTGCACGCCCTTCACGGCGGAGCCGACCTCGATGACCTCGCCCAGGCACTCGTGGCCGAGGATGAGGTAGTCCAGGCCGGGCGGCGGCGAGCCGTAGGTGAAGGAGACGATGTCCTTGTCCGTGCCGCACACGCCCACCTCGTGGGTGCGCACCTTCACCTGTGTCGGCGATTGGAGCTGGGGCTCGGGCGCGTCGTTGATGACGCGCACCGCTCGCTTCCCGGGAAAGACGGCGACGGCCTTCATGCGCGGCTCCTGCGACAGGCGGGTGCGGAATCCTGTCTGAGGTGTTCACCCGGAGGCCGTGACACCAGGGGGCTCGGGGTGGAAGGCGCGGTGCGCCCGCTCGCTCGCCGCCTGGGGGCTTCTTTCCGACGCGAGGGGTGCACGAAACCGCTGCGGGCCGGGGCCCGCGGGTCTATGAGTGGAGCTTGTGAGCGAGCCCACCCCCGCCATCCCCATCGACGACGACAAGCCCCTGGCCAGCCGCTCCACGGCGATTGGGACGGTGGCGTTCCTCATCCTCGCGCTGCCGTTCCTGGTGCTCGGCCTGTGGCTGCTGGATGGGAAGTCGCGGATGGATTTGCACTGCGCGCCGGGCGGCCCCTGCACGCTCACGAAGTCAGGCTGGCTCACGCGCGAGCCGGTGGCCACGCTGCCGCTGGACGCGATTCAGTCCGTGAAGGTGGAGCGCACCAAGAGCGCCCGTCGCAAGTCCGTGCCCATCTACCGGCCGGAGCTGATGACGACGCAGGGCAAGCTGCCCCTGTTCGCCCAGTGGGCCACCGTCGAGAGCGAGGCCACCGCGGTGAAGGAGCAGGTGGAGCGCTACCTCGCCTCGCCCGCCACGCAGTCGCTGGAGGTGACGCGGGATGACCGGCGCTCCTCGCTGCGCGTGGGCGGCGCCTTCACCGGCGTGGGCGTGGGGTTGCTCGTGTTCAGCCTGTGGCTCGCGTGGCGCACGCGGATGCACCGGCGCCTGGAAGCGGCCCGCGTCTCGGAATGACGTGAGCACGGGTGGACATCGCCCCGGGGGCGGGCCGGTTCCTGTCCGGGGACTCCGTGTTAGCGTTGCCAGACATGGAAGCGTCTAGAAACCTGAGAAGCTGGGGGGCATGGGTGATGGTGCTGTGGGCCTGGTTCGCGCCAGGGCTGGCCCTGGCGGAGGACGTGAGCCCGTTCCGCCGCCGCATGGAGCGCGCGGGCGCGCAGTACGAGGCGCTGGAGTACGAGAAGGCCCTCCACTGGCTGACCCAGGCGAGGCAGGTGGCCTCCACCCCCGACGAGCAGGTCGAGGTGGCGCTCTACCGGGGTCTGGTCCTGTCGGACCTGGGACGCAGGAAGCAGGCGCTGGAGGAGTTCCGCGCGGGCCTGTCCCTGAAGCCCGATGCCGTGCTGCCCGCCGCCACGGGTCCCAAGGTGGAGCGGGACTTCGAGTCGGTGCGCAAGCAGGTGCGGCAACAGCGGGGCACGGCCTCCGCGGCCGCGCCTCCCGCGAAGGTGGAGGAGCCCGAGGCCCCTGCGAAAACCGAGGTGCCCCCAGCCGTCGCGGTCCAGGAGACGCCAGCCCCCGCCCCCGTCGCGCCCGAGCCGGAGCCGGAGGCGCCGCAGAAGAAGGACCTGCGCTCGAAGCTGGGCGCCGCCGGGTCCACGCTGGGGAAGAACGTCGGCAACGCGCTGGGCTCGGCGCTCGACTCGGTGATGGGCTCGAAGAAGAAGCCCGAGGAGCCTCCTCCCGCGTCCCCGGATGTGGCGAAGAAGGACGAGCCGTAGCGCGGGGTGGCGTGCGCTGGCGGGAGGGCGATGCGCGACTCCGGCGCGCGTCGAGACCTTCCACGGCGGGTCCGCGAGTGGGGACTTCGCCCGAGCACTCGACAGGCCTCGAAGTCGCTCACTCCTGCGTCAGGTTCAGCTTGAAGACGTTCGCGGTCCCCGCCTTCACCTCGAAGCTGCGCGTCACGCGCTTGCCCAGCCGTGAGTTCACGGCGGTGATGGTGTGGTTGCCCTCGGCCACGTCGATGATGCCGAGTGGCGTCTCGCCCAGCTTCTTGCCATCGAGATACACGACGGCATAGGGGCGGATGCGGAACTCCACCGTCCCTGTCACCGCTCGCGCGGAGCCGCCCTTGCGCTCCGTGCCCTCGGTGTTGCCTGTCACGGGTGCGAGGAGGCCATCGTCCGCCTCGGGCGCGGAGGGCTCTGTCGGCCGTGGCGCGGCCTCCTCGGCTTGGGAGAGCTCCACGCCGGAGGGCGCGGGCTGTTCTCCTTGCGTGGGCTTCACCTCGGAAGGCACGGGTCGCACTCCCTCCGTGGGCGTCGTCTCGGCGAGCCTCGCGTCGGAGGGAACGGGCAGTGCCTCCGTCGTGACACCCCTGTTCACCGACACCTCGGGCACCACGGGCCCGGACGGCGCTCTCCCGAGCAGCGCATAGCCACCACCGGCGACGAGCAGCACCGCGCCCGCGACAGCCGCCGGCACGCGCTTCTTCCCGCGCGTCGCACCCACGTCCTTGTGAGGCCGCCGCTGGGTCGTCTGCTCGAACACGGCCGCGTCTCTCGCCTCGGCCCGCTTCTCGCGCGCGGGGCCCGAGGGCGCGGTGCGCTCGGCCTCGCGGTTCGTGATGGGCGCGGGCGTCGCGGTGGCGCGCTCCTCCACCACCTGCTCCACGGACCGCGCAATCTGATACGCGCCCACGGGCTCGCCCGTCGACAACACGAAGCGCTCGAGGTCCGCCTGGAGCGCGCGACAGTCGGGATAGCGCTTCTCCCGGTCCTTCTCGAGCGCGGTGGAGATGATGGCCTGCAAGGCGCTCGGGACATCGGCGCGGTGGCGACTCACCGGCACCGGCGGACGCGAGACGATGGCCTGCATCATCGCCAGCTCCGTGGCCCCCTCGAAGGGCAGCCGCCCCGTGAGCAGCTCATACAGGACGACCCCCAGCGCATACACATCCACGCGCCGGTCCAGCGGGTCCGCCTGACATTGCTCGGGTGGCATGTACGCCACCTTGCCCTTCACGATGCCCGTCTGCGTGCGGTGCTTCTGCCCCGCCACCTTCGCGATGCCGAAGTCCACCACCTTCACCGCGCCCTGCCGCGACACCAGGATGTTGTCCGGGCTCACATCCCGGTGAATCAACCCGAGCGGCTGCCCCGTGCCCGGGTCCGCGAAGTCATGTGCGTACGCGAGCCCCTCCGCCGCGAGCGCCACCACCTTCGCGCAGATGTTGGGCGCCAGCGGGCGTCCTCTCGACGCGGCCTGTCGCTGCCAGCGGCGCAGGTTCGGCCCGTCGATGAGCTCCATCGCCAGGAAGTAGCTGCCCTCGGCCTCACCGAAGTCGAAGATCTGGACGATGTGGGGATGGTTGAGCTGCGCGACCAGCCGCGCCTCCTCCAGGAACATCTCCACGAAGGACGGGTCCTCCACCAGGTGCGGGAGGATGCGCTTGAGCACCAGCGTCTTCTCGAAGCCCCCGGGCCCGGCCACCTTCGCCAGGAACACCTCCGCCATGCCGCCCGTCGCCAGCTTGCGGACGAGCTGATATCTCCCCACGTGCATTGCGCGCAGGTTCCCCCAGCTTCCCCCGGGAAAGGAACCCCCCTCGTTCCGGACGCTAGGACACCAGCAACCCGATGACGCGCCCCAGCCCCACGCCCAGCGTCACGCCGAAGCCCAGGCCGAACCGCGCCCGGTCGAACGCATAGCGCCAATCCCAGACGCTCACGCCCCCAAAGCCCGCCACCAGCGCGCCCGCCAGGATGGGTGACGCCAACCCCAGCAGCAGCGCGCCCTCGAAGTCGTCGACGAGCGGCTCCGGCCAGAACATCGCGCTGAGGCCCCCCAGCCCCAACCCCAGGAGCAGGTAGAGCACCAGGGCCCATGCGCCGCCGCGCTTGTCCTTCGCGAAGACCGACAGCACCCCGACCACCAGGTCCCCCAGCACATCGGTCACGACACTCAGCATGCCCCCGGGTCTAAGGCGGTCGAGCAGGCGCGGAAAGCAAGCGGCGGAGGCATCCCTAGTTTTCGGACGTCCGGCGAAGAGGTCCGGAGGCCGATGACGGAGTGTGGAGGAGACGACACTCCCCTCCCGGCGAGCGAGGAAGCAGGGTGACGGGTGCCCCCGAGGCAGCCCACACCCCCTTCCGTCTTGCGTACATGTGCCTAGCTTGTGGCCGATGCTGCGTGCCCTCCTCGGCCGATGGCGAAGCTCGCTGCGCTTCTTGCGTCCGGCCGACGTCAGCGCCGCGCGCGCGAAGATTTCCGTCACCCAGCTGGGGCATCGCTACGGCAACAAGGTCGTGGCCTTGAAGAACGTGGACCTGAACGTCCGCTCGGGTGAGTTCGTCTGCCTCCTGGGCCCGTCCGGCTGCGGCAAGTCCACGCTGCTCTACGCGCTCGCGGGCCACGTGCGCCCCACTGGCGGCACGGTGTCCATTGATGGACAGAGCATCGGCGGGCCAGGGCCGGACCGGCTCCTGATGTTCCAGGAGGCGGCGCTGTTCCCGTGGCTCACGGTGCGGGGGAACATCACCTTCGCCCTGGCGGCCCGGGGGGTGCCTCGCGCCGAGCGCAAGGAGCGCGCGGACCAGTACATCCGCCGCGTGCAGCTCCAGGGGTTCGAGGACACGCTGCCCCACCAGCTCTCCGGCGGCATGAAGATGCGCGCGAGCCTGGCGCGGGCGCTCGCGGTGGACCCGACGGTGCTGCTGATGGACGAGCCGTTCGGCTCGCTGGACGCGCAGACGCGCATCCACATGCAGGAGCTGTTGCAGTCCATCTGGATGCGCACGCACAAGACGGTGGTGTTCGTGACGCACGACGTACACGAGGCCCTGATGCTGGGCTCGCGCGTGGTGCTCATGGCTCCGCGGCCCGGGCGCATCGTGAGGGATTTGGAGGTCCACCTGCCCATGCCGCGTCATCCGGACGACGCGGCCCTCACGGAGATGGTGCGCCACATCCAGGGGCTCTTGCGCGAGGTGGAGCGCGAGAGCGAGCCCGAGCCCGAGCCCCCGCGCGCCCAGGAGCCTTCCGCCGCGCTGCCCGTGGCGGGACTGCCTCGTCCGGTGAGGTGAGCCATGAAGCGTGATTCGGCGCTCAAGAACTACTCCCAGAAGCTGGGGCTGGTGTTGTTGCTGCTCGGCGTGTGGGAGGGCGTGGCCCGGATGGGCATCTGGTCCTCGTACCTGTTCCCCGGGCCGATGACGGTGGCCGAGAGCCTCTGGCGGCTGGCGTCCGGCGGGCAGCTGTGGGGCGCGACGCTGCGCTCATTGGGACGGTTGGGGCGCGCGTACGTGATGTCGGTGGGCATCGGCGTGCCGCTGGGCCTGCTGATGGCCAGGCTGGCGTTCTTCCGCAACGCGGTGAAGCCGGTGGTGATGGGGCTGCAGGCGCTGCCGTCCATCTGCTGGTTGCCCTTGGCGCTCCTGTGGTTCGGGCTGACGGACGGGGCCATCCTGTTCGTGGTGGTGATGGGCAGCGTGCTGGGCATCGCCATCGCGACGGAGGACAGCATCCAGGGAGTGGACCCGCAGCTGTTGCGTGTGGCGAGCACGTTGGGGGTGCGCGGGCTGCGCTTCCAGTTCGGGGTGCTGCTGCCGGCGGCGCTGCCGGGCATCGTGACGGGGTTGAAGCTGGGGTGGAGCTTCGCGTGGCGCGCGCTGCTCGCGGGGGAGCTGCTGTTCGTGTCCGGGGGATTGGGGCAGCTGCTCACGGTGGGGCGCGAGCTGATGGACGTGCCGCAGGTGATGGCGGTGATGGTGGCCATCGTGCTCATCGGCGTGACGGTGGACCGTGTCTTCTTCCAGACGGTGGAGGGGCGGCTGCGCCGGCGCTGGGGTTTGCAGCCGGCGATGTGAAGCGCCCGACGCTCGTGTCGTGACACGTGTTGCCAGTGCTGGCTTCGCGTCCTTCTGCTGGGTGCCTATGCGTCTTCTTCGTTTCCTGGCGGTCGTGGTGTTGATGGGCGTCGGGTGCAAGCGCGAGTCGGCGCGAGGGCCTGACGATGCGCTGCGGCTGGGGTTCTTCCCGAACATCACGCATGCGCAGGCGCTGGTGGGGAACGCGGAGGGGACGTTCGCGTCGGAGCCTGGGGTGGGGAAGCTGGAGGTGAAGCAGTTCAACGCGGGGCCCGCGGCGATGGAGGCGTTGGTGGCGGGCTCGTTGGATGTGTCCTACGTGGGCACGGGGCCGTCCATCAACACGTTCCTCAAGGCGGGGCGCGAGCTGCGGGTCATCGCGGGCGCGGTGAACGGGGGCGCGGTGTTGGTGACGCGCACGGCGAAGAGCGCGGCGGAGCTGAAGGGGAAGAAGCTGGCCACGCCGCAGTTGGGGAACACGCAGGACATCGCGCTGCGCTACTGGTTGAAGCAGCAGGGCATCGAGACGAACCTGGACGGCACGGGGGATTTGCAGATTGTGCCGCTGAGCAACTCGGACATCCTGGTGCAGTACCTGCGCGGGGGAATCGAGGGCGCGTGGGTGCCCGAACCGTGGGGCACGCGCATGCTGCTGGAGCCGGGGGGCGGCGGGCAGGTTCTGGTGGATGAGAAGTCGCTGTGGCCGGGTGGGCGGTATCCGACGACGGTGGTGGTGACGACGCGGAAGGCCATCGAGACGCAGCGGCCGCGCATCGTCGCGCTGTTGCGCGCGCACGTGAAGCTGACGGAGCGGTGGGAGCAGGAGCCGGAGGCGTTCGCCACGGCGGTGAACGCGGCGTTCGGGCAGTTGACGAAGAAGCCGTTGAAGCCGCCGATTCTGCAGGGGGCGTTCTCACGGCTGGAGCCGAGCCTGGACCCGGTGGGCTCCGCGCTGGCGGCGGCCGCGCGGCATGCGCAGGAGCTGCACTTCATCCCCGCGTCGGACATCAGCGGGCTGGTGGACTTGAGCCTGCTCGAGGAGGCTCGCAGGGCGAGGGATTGAGGCAGCGCGCTATGCGCTTCCATCCGGGTCGGAGTCGAGCAAGCGCAGATAGTCGCGCACGTCCTGAACAAAACCCGGGAGCGGCTTCGACAGCGCATTGAGGTGCTGCTCGAAGGTCTGCGGAGGTTTTTTCTTCTCCTCGGCGTGCTGTCGGAGAATCTGGAGCAGCGTCTCACTATCAAGGTCGAAGAGATTCCGCAGGAAGCCGTCAGCGGACTGCGCCTCCATGAAGTCGGGCAGGTCTTCCTTCTGGAAGTGCTTCAGATTGTTGGTCACCAGGACCTGCGCCTGCGCCTTGAAGGCCGCGGCGGCGACATGCCTGTCCCCCGGATGATTTCTCATGCTGGGCTCCAGGTGCTCGTAGCCTGTCACCCTCGAGTCGGGGAAATGCAGCTCCAACAGGGCGAGCGTCCTGTCGATCGACTCCGGGGTGCGGTTCCTCTTCGCTATCAGGCTCCGTCGGAACTCTTCGAGGACGCGGTCACTCCAATACGGTTGGATGAGACCGGCCGAAGCGACGCGCAACAGGGTGTCGCGCGTCACTCCCGAGAAGAACACGTTCGCGTCGATGAACACCCGAAAGACCGCTGGGAACACGCCCCCACCCCGCAGCGGGCCGGCGTGCTTCGACCGGCCCTAGCTGTAGTAATCCTCGTCGTCTTCACTGAGCTGCGTGAGCTCTCGAAGACCACTCGCCCTTGCCTCGTCCCGCTGCTGCTTATAGCGCAGGAGGTCCTCGAAAAGGATGCGTCGATGCTTGACGCTTCGGGTGTATTTGATTTTCCCGGACTCACACAGATTGACGAGTCCCTGGCGTGAGATGTTGAGAAAGTCCGCTGCTTGCTGCGTGGTCAGCGCTTTCCTCGAAGGCACGATGCTCACCGGCTCTCCCTTGGCAAGCGCGGCGAAGAGCGTGCGCAGCAACTCCGCGGCCTCTGGCGGCAGTTCGACCTGAGCGCCGTTCGGGAAGAGCAGGACCGGCGACTTCGGGCGAGCCCCTGACGCGGCCTTTCCCTGGGTGAGCTGCCGATGGATCTGCTCGGCGATAGGGCGCTTCTCGGGAGGAAGCGCGACGGGGTGGTCGAGGTTGGTCAGCATGCGGGCACTCCGCTACAGCAGCAAAGGAATCCCTGTTTATTCAGGGGTTTGAATCACTCGACTCGATTCAAAATCGCTAAATTCGCCAACCTGATTTAAACAGCCGTATAACATCTGTCAAACCCGTCAGTGCCCCAGGCTGTCCACGCCCCGCAGCGGGCGCATCAACGCGGAGACGAGTCGCTCGCGGCGCACCACGAACTCGGCTGTGCCCGTCATCCCTGGACGCAGCTTCACGGGCACTCCCGCCGTGGAACGCGGCGCCTCCGGCACCCTCACGTCCACTCGATAGGGCGAGGCCCCCAGCGTGTCGTCCTGCCTCCGCGTCGTGTCCCCCGCGACGCGTGACAGCTCCCCCAACAACACACCGAAATCCTGGAACGGATAGCCGTCCAGCTTGATGCGCACCGCCTGCCCCTCTCGCAGGAAGGTGATTCCCTCCGACGCCACCGCCGCGCGCACCACCAACGCATCCTCCGACGGCACCACCAACCCCAACACACTCCCCGCCTGCACCACGTCTCCCCGGTCGAACACCGTCAGCCCCTGCACCGTCCCCGCTCGCGGCGCCACCACCTCCCACCTCGCCACCTCCAGCCGCGTCTCTTCCAGCTCTCCCTCGTACCGCTCCAACTCCACCTTCGCCGCCGCCAACGCGGCCCCGTCCGCCAACGACGCCACCCTCGCGTCCCCCTCCAACCCCCGCTGCTCCAACTCCAGCCGCCCCAGGCTCGCCTCCAGCTCGCGCGCCGCCGCTCTCGCCGCTTCCACCTGGGAGCGCGCGACCTCCGCCTCCGTCGCCGCGTTCTCCGCCTCCACCGGCGCCACGAACTCCTTCGCTTTCAGCTGCTCGGCCTGCCGCGCATCCCTCGCTCGCGCCTCCGCCTCTCGCTCCTTCGCGCTCACCTGCGCTCGCGCCGCCTCCAGCCTCGCCACCGTCTCCACAGCCGTCGCCTTCCGCACGCGAACCTGCACCCCGTACGCGTCCGCTCGCGAGGCCACCAGCGCCTCCAACATCGACACCCGTCCTCGCGCCTCCGCCACCTGCTGCTCCAGCAGCTTCAAGCGCGTCCGCACCTGCGCGTCATCCAGGCGCAGCAGCACCGCTCCCTGCTCCACCGGCTGCCCCTCGCGCACCGAGATGTCCGCCACCACCCCCGAGCGCTGTGCCTGCACTCGCGCTGTCTCCCCCACCGGCGCCACCACCGCCTGCGCTCGCACCACCACGTCCAGCTCGATGAAGCACAACGCGCCGAAGCCCAGCAACGCCAGCCCCGCGCACACCAGGTACAGCGTCCGCAACACCTGCCGCGTCCTCGGGAAGTCGAGCACCGGCAGCAGCTCGCGATACGCGTCCTCACTCACCGCCATGCCCCACCTCCGTGCCATGGCGCTTCCAGTTCGGCGTCGCCTGCGCGAGCGCGCTGTACAGCTTGCCCTGCGCCGACATCAGCGACTCGTGCGTCCCCATCTGTGAGATGCGCCCCTCGTTCATCACCACGATGCGGTCCGCGTGCTGCAACGTCTGGAGCCGATGGCTGATGATGAGCGTCGTCCGCCCTCGCACGATGTCTCGCAGCCGGTCGTGAATCGCCTGCTCGGCCAGCGGGTCCAGCGCCGCCGTCGCCTCGTCGAAGATGAGGATGCGCGGGTCCGTCACCAACGCCCTCGCGATGATGACCCGTTGCCGCTGCCCTCCCGACAACGTCAACCCGCGCTCCCCCACCAACGTCTGGAACCCGTACGGCAGCTCCGTGACGAAGTCGTACGCCCCCGCGAGCTGCGCCGCCCTCACCACCGCCTGCTCCGTCACCGGACGTCCACAGGCGATGTTGTCGAACACCGTGCCGGAGAACAGCTGCGTCTCCTGCGTCACCATCCCTATCTGCCCACGCACCGACTCGGGCGTCACGTCCCGCAGGTTGTAGCCGTCAATCGAGACCGTCCCCTCGCTCGGGTCATGCAACCGCAACAGCAGCCGCACCAGCGTGCTCTTCCCACACCCCGACGGCCCCACCAACGCCACCACCTCGCCCGGCGCGAACTCCAAGTCCAACCGCTCCAACGTGTTGGACTCCCTGCCACTCCCATAGCGGAAGCTCACCCCGCGAAACCGCAGGTGCCCCTTCACCCTCGGCAGCTCCAACACCGCCGAGGCCCGCTTGTCCCCCTCCCCCGCCACGTCCTGCACCGCCCCCACCCGCTCCAGGTGCGCTCGCACCCGCTGGTAGTCCCGCCACTGCGTCGCCAGTCGCACCAACGGCCCGCTCATCTGCCGCGCGAACAGCGTCGCCGCGATGAGCGCTCCCACCGTCAGCTCTCCTCGCAGCACCGCCTTCGAGCCCACCCACAGCACCAGCGCGCTGCCCATCAGGTCCAACGTCTGCGACACACTCGCGCCAATCGCCCCGTGCATCGCCGCCTTGAAGCCGTGCTGCAGCGACGGCGCCAACAGGCGCTGCATCGTGCGCAGGAAGGGCAGCTCCAGCGCATGTGCCTTGAGCGACTCGAAGCCCTTGAACGAGTCCATCAGGTGCGTCTGGTACAGGTCATGCTGTGACAGATACGCCACCGTGTGGTTGCGCACCTGCCGCCCCACCACCGCCGACACCAACAGGTGCAACGGCATGAGCGCCAACGCCAGCACCGCCAGCACCGGCGAGTACAGCGTCAGCACCGCCGCCGTGCTCAACACCAACGCCACGTCAATGGTGATGGCGATGGCGTTGTCGACGATGAACCCGCGCACCAACCCCACCTCGAGGAACCGGTTGAGGATGTCGCTCGTCGTGAAGCGCTGGAACAGGCCCGAGGCCCCATCCAGGATGCGCCGGTACAGCGTCTCCACCACGTCGCGCTCGATGCGCGTGGACGCCTCCAGCACCAGGTAGCTGCGCGCATAGGACAACACCCCGGACACCACCGCCGTCCCCAGCAACCCCACGAGCAGCACGTCGAGCAACGCCGTGTCCGCGCGCATCAACACCCGGTCGATGACGACCTGACTCCCCAGCGGGAACGCCAGCGCCAGCACCTGCAACAGCAGCGACAGCCCCACCAGCTCCGCGATGGCCCAGCGATAGGGACGCAGCAGCACCGAGAAGCGCCCGAGCGCGGACTGCTCGCGCTGCTTCGGGGCCAGCGGCGCCACCGCCGTCGTCATCCGGTCCGACGGCTTGAGCAGCAGCAACATCCCCTTCCACGAACGCTCGAACGCCTCTCGCGGAATCGTGCGCGTCGCGAACGACGGGTCCCCCACCACGACACCCTTGCGCGTCACCCGCCACACCACGACGAAGTGGTGCCGGTCCTGCAGGTGCGCGATGGCCGGCAGGTCCACCGAGCGCAACAGCTCCCAATCCGCCTGGATGCCCGTGGTGATGAACCCGAGCTGCTCCCCCGTGCGCGACAGGTCCAACAGGCTGGTGCCGTAGCGGCTCACGCCCGCCAGCTTCATCAGCGAGGGGTAGTCCAGCTCGTGGCCGTGGTACCGCGCCACCATGCGCAGGCACGCGGCCCCACAGTCCATGTGCTCCTGCTGTCGGTAGAACGGCACGGGCTTCCAGCTCGGCGCGGAATTCGGTCGCTCGGGGAGTTCCAGGGAGGACTCCTCCTCCGCGGGCACCTCGGGTGGCGCGCTCACATCCGTGAGCACCACGTGCGGCCAGCGGTTGAACTGCGCGCTGCTGCGAGCCACCCGTCGCCCCAGCGCCCGGCGGACTCCCGGGAAGCGCAGCAGCACCTCGGCCGTGGCCCCTCGGGGCGCCGACAAGAGCGTGCTCGGCTCCAGCGCCGTCGCCGCGGCAAAGACGGGCGCATCCAGGAGCAGCGCATCCAGCGCGAAGTCCTCGCCCGGCCCGAGGGCCCGCTCGCCGTAGCGCACCGAGCCCTGGCGCAGCACCCACCACTCCGCCGCCGTGGCCCCCGCGGGCATGAGCACCGTGCCCTCCGCCACCGTGCTCTCCCTGAAGCACGCCGCGAGCCGCAGCGCGCCCTCCGGCTCCACGTCCTCCACGAACAGGTCCAGCAACGCCCGGCGCAGCGCGGGGCACAGCAGCGCCTTCAGTCCGCCCGTCTCGTCGAGGGCCAGCGCCTCCGTGAAGGCTGCGCCAGGGACCTCCAGCACCCTCGCACCACCGCTCGCCACCACATCGAACCCGTGCGTCGCCCCCGCGTCACGCGCGTGCGTGCCGTACAGCTCGCCCGCCGCCACGTGGGTCACCCGGAGGAACGCACCGTGGCTCGCGCCCAGGTGCCCCATCACGAGCATCCCCTCGAGCACCAGGTGCACCGAGTCACACGGCTGCCCTCGCGCCGCCACCAGCTCCTGCGGCGCGAAGACACGGATGCGCCCCGCGCGCTCCAGATGTCGACGGACCTCTTCCGGCAGGATGCGCAGCACCCCGGACACACGTCGTGCATCCAGGGAGAACGTCTCGACGCTGTCCGCGAGCACGCTCATGGCGCCGCCACTCAGTCCTCCACGGTGAAGACGAGCGGCCCCTCGTCCGGACCGTAGAAGTCGAGCAGCTCGCGGTGGTACGCCATCGTCAATCTGCAGAACGTGATGAGCCTGCGACGGATGCGCGCCTGGTCCGCCGCGGTCAACGGCCCCGAGTCCGCGAACGGCTCCCGCCCGAACTGGTCGTGGTCATCACTGCAGTCCCCCACGTCATGGTCCCGGAAGGGCCCGTACGCCTCCACCGGCAACACCCCGTGCTCGGTGAAGCGCTCCCAGAACTTCCCCACCGTGGCCAGCGCCGTCGGGTCTCCCTCCCCCACGCCGATACAGGCCGAGTACGACAGCGGATCCGCCATGCCCAACCACCGCAGGTGGTTGATGAGCGCCTGCATCGAGATGAGCGGAGACGCCCGCTCCAAATCCACCTCCGTCAACCCCGCCGCGAGCAACCCGCGCTTCAACCACGCGTGGTGCCAGTACTCGAACGACAGGTGCTCGCTCAGGATGGTCTTCAGCCGCTCCGTCGGCTGCGACGCCACCGCCGCGCTCTGGTGCGACGAGGCCGCCAGCGCGAAGTGGTAGTTCTCCAGCAGGTACCCCACCGCCAGGCGCCGCGACACCGGCCCCGTCCAGAACCGGTGCAACATCGCCGACGGCCCCCAGCGCTGCTGCGCGATGCCCGCCAGCGAGCGCAGGTGCTCGTAGTACGCCAGCGCGTCCACCTCGAACGCGCTCGTCTGCACCAGCACCGCGCGGTGATACAGGTCCTGCGCCACCGACGACACCAGCTCCAGCCCCAGCTTCGTCTCCCGCGCCAGCTCCGAGAGCGTGCGCTGCCCGTCGAACAGCGGAATCACGCGCCAGGCCTTCTCCGCGCTCTCGCTGTCGATGGTCATCACCTCCCAGGGCTCGCCCTGCGCCCCACCGAGCACCAGCTCGCGCCGCGCGAGCCCGTCGGGACGGACCCAGCTCGCCAGGGACAGCCGCATCGCGGGATGCAGCGGCCCGGGCTCACGCGTCGAGGGATGCCAGGCACGTCCGATGATGGGAAGGTGGCCGTTGCTGTCACTCATGGTTCTCACCGCCTGCTGAAGGGTTGGAAGAAGAAGGAGGAGCCACGAGCGAGACGAGCTCCTGCTGAACGAAGGCGCCCAACGTGTGGCGCGTGACGGCGAGCGCGAGCTCCAGGTCCCAGCCCCGCTCGCGATGCAGCACCTCGGCCACCTGGACCACCGTCCTCACGCCGTCACAGGCGCGCCAGACGGCATCGGTGCCCTCGTCCAGGTCGAAGTAGTAGTTGTCCAGGATGAGGTGCACCTGGCCCTCCGCGCGGCGCCGCCGCACGCGCAGATGGGTGACGGGAACGAGCAGGTCCATGGCGCTCATCCCTCGATGACATCCGTGAGCTGGTTGCACAGCCGGATGCACGTCTCCAGATAGGCCTTGAGCGCCTCCGGTTGCGCCCTCAGCCGCGCGCCGTCGGGGAACTGGAGCTCCCAGAAGCGCTGCTCGAACGTGCGTGCCTCCGCGTCACCGCTCGCGGCGAGCTGCCCCAGGATTCTGGTGCGCCACTTGCGACGGATGTTCGTGCTGCCCCGCGCGTGACAGAAGGCGTCGCAGGTGGAGTTGAGCAGCTCCCGCGCGCGCATCAGCGCCACGTCCGGCTGCTCCATCATCCCGTAGAGGTCCTCGAGCGCGTCGTCGACCTCGCGAATCTTCACCTCCTGCAACCACCGCGACAGCCGAGGGAAGTCGAAGCGGGCGCGGAGCCGCTCCAGGCGGCTGTCGTGCATCAGCGCGACGCCCGTGCGCACGCGGTGGAGGAAGACGATTTCGTCCTCCGTCATCCGCCGCTCCATCATCACGTTGTCCGGCCCCCCCTCCTTCAGGTCGAGCGAGGCCAGCTTCGCGGCGAGCCGCTCCACGGCCGCGTCACTCCAGTACTCGAAGTCCACGCGCCGCTTGCCGAGCATGTGCACGGAGAAGAGCGCCTCCCCCGCCTTGTGCAGGCTGGTGCCCTTCGGCTCCCCCCCGCCGACGATGAACACGTCGATGTCGGAGAAGGCGTTGCCCATGCCCTCCACCAGGGAGCCGGACAGGAACACCGCGGCCTCCAGCGCGGGCGTCAGGGACTCGAGCGCCAACAGCTGGCCCAGGTCCACACCCAGGAGGTCCACCAGGTCGTCACGCGAAGGCTGCGTCATGAGGGCCGCCACATCGGAAAAAAGAAGAGGAAGGACGACGCGGGCCCGTTTCCAGGCGGCCCGCGCCCCCCTGCATGAGCCTCAACGGCCCACGCGGTCAGCCTTCACCGGCGAAATCACAGCACCGGGAAGACGCGGCCCGGCCCCTCGAGGATGGGACCCGTCACCACCGGGCCCGTGACGATGGGACCCGGCAGGGTGACGACGGGGATGTTCGTGGTGGTGATGGCGCCACCGACGACGCACTTCATGGTGTCGGCGGACAGCTTGATGGCAACGCTGCGGGGCTTGTTCATGGTGATGCTCCTTGATGTGTCGGTTGTGACTGCGTGCTACGTGCTGCGTGCTGCACCTGTGGCGGCCACACCCCACCGCCTGAATCGAACGAGTCCCCGCGCGACGCCCGTGCGAGGATGGGTCCCCTGGAATCCGGAGGACCGTGGATGCGTGCCGCTGCCTCGACACCCGTGCTTCGCGTGGGACTCAACAAGGTCGCGCTGCTGCGCTCGTCGCGTGGGAGCGCCGTCCCCGACCTCGGCGAGGCCGCGCGGGCGCTCGTCGACGGCGGCTGCCGCGCGCTGCTCGTGCACCAGTGGCCGGACCATCGGCACGTGAAGCCCGAGGACGTCTCCGCGCTCGCGCGACTGGAGGTCATCCGCGACGAGCGCGCCTCGCTGCACGTGGGCGGAGACCTGCGCGAGGACCTGGGCGCGCTGCTCGAGCGGACGCCCGGCGTCGGCTGCTGGGTGGTGACACCGTTCGAGGCCCAGCACCTCACCACGCAGCGCGGCTGGCGCGCGGAGGATGACCAGGCACGGCTGGCGCACTGGGTGCGCTCGCTCCAGGGACGCACGCGCATCTCCGTGTTCGTGGACCCGGAGCCAGCGGCCGTGGACCTCGTCGCACGCGCGGGCGCCGCCGCGGTGGAGCTCAACTGCCGTGCGTATGTCGAGGGCTTCGAGACCCCCACGCGGGAGCGTGCGCTGGAGGCCCTCGCGCTCGCGGCGGACCGCGCGCGTCAGCTCGGGCTGGAGGTCAACGCCGCGCATGACCTGGACCGGCGTCACCTGCCGCCGCTCATCCGCGCGGTGCGCCCCACGCTCGTGTCCGTGGGACATGCCTTCGTGGCCGCGGCGGTCATCGCGGGGCTGCGTGAAGTGCTGCCCGGCTTCCTCCAGGCGGCCTCGGAGGAGTGATTCGCTCGCCGTCATGGCGACACCCCCAGGTCCCGGGTGCCGTGCAACTCCAGCGCCTCCGCGAGCAACCGCACGCCCGTGGCGTGCAGCACCAGCGCGATGTCCTCGGTCCGTGGATTCACGGGCGCGAGTTGGAACGGGGCGTTCGCCAGGAGCAGCAGCGGCATGAGCACGTCCAGGCGCACGCGCCAGTCCGCGTCCCCGCGCGTGCGGGCCTTCACGGACAGCTCGTCGACCAGCCATGCGTCCAGCGCGGCGAAGCGCTGCAACGCGGGCCCGGCCCACGCGGCCCACTCCCAGGAGATGCGTCCCTCGTCCTCGCTCACCCGCGCCGCGCCCGCGCGCACCAGGTCGTAGAGCCCCCGCGTGCACGTGCGCAGCTTGGCCAGGTCCTCCATGTAGTCGCTGTCGGAGTCCCCGGTGACGGTGGAGCCGCGCGGGTCCAGCAACAGGAAGCGTCCCGTGGCCGGCTCGAACAGCACGTTGTCGTACTTGAAGTCCCCGTGGAACCGACCGAGGCACGGTGGACGCAGTCGCGCGAGCAACACGGTGTCGCGTTGCAGCTCGCGCATCAGGGACGCCGCGCTCGGGTATACCCGGCCGTGGATGTCCAGTTGCTCCGCTGAGCACAGCCGGTCGAAGCGCTCGGACATGCCACGACCCGCGCTCGCCCTGCGCCAGAACTTGTCCACGTAGCTGACGTGGAAGAAGTCCTCCGGCGCCGGCCGGTGATGGTCCGCGTAGAGCACGTCGAAGACGAAGCCGAGGAGACTCCGCGTCCCCGAGATGGCCTCGTCCACCGTCAGCGTGCCGTCCACCAGCACGCGCGACATGTCCGGCCACGGGCAGAAGTCCATGTCGTACTCGGCCCAGCCCTCCCCCGTGCGCACCTCCAGCACCCGCGGGAAGTACCCGACGGCCCTGGGCGGCAGTGCCTTCAGCCACGCCACCTCGCGCAGGAGCTTGTCCCGGCCGTGCGTGGCGCGCTTGGTGACGCGGTGGCCGTTCACCCGCACGTCGCGCACGACGCCGCGCCAGTCTCCTTCCGACACGGGCCCCCTCATCGCGCCGCCTCCCGCTGGTGACGGAGGACGTCCAGTCCCTCCGTGAGCGTGAGCGGTGGCTCGAACCCGAGCGCGGACAGCCGCGTGGAGCCCAACCGGTTGTCGCGAGGACGCGCCGCGAGCGACGACTCCTTGCGCGCGTGCACCAGCGTCACGTCCAGGTTGAAGGCATGCGCCAGTCGGCGCGCCCACGAGTACTTCGTGGTGGCCTCGGCGCCGCTGAAGTGCAGCACGCCGTGCACGCCTCCCCCCGCGAGGCGCGCGAGAATCGCCGCCACCTCGTCCACCAGCACCGGGTAACGGACCTGTTCGCCGTCCGCGTACACGGGCTGGCCCGCCGCGAGTCGCTCCAGCGTGGACGTGACGAAGGTGGCCTTCTCGTCCGGCCCCGCGAGGCCGTAGAGCAGGGGCACGCGCAGCACCAGCGCGTCCTCGAGTGTCAGCGCGAGCAGTTCTCCTTCCCGCTTGGTGACGCCGTAGTGCTGCAAGGGTCGGGGTGCGTCCGTCTCCACGTACGCGCTCGTGGGTGCGCCGTCGAAGACGTGGTCCGTGGACACGTAGAGCAGACGGGTGCGCGTGCGTCGGCAGGCCTCCACCACGTGGCCCGTGCCGACCACGTTGGTGGTCGACGCGAGCGTCCGGTGCCGCTCGCAGTCATCGAGATTGCATCGCGCCGCCGCGTGGATGCACACGTCGAAGCGTCCCGCCGCGAAGGCCTCGTCCACGGCGCGTGCGTCGGTGATGTCCAGGCGCTCCAGGCCCTCGCGCGGCGTCGTGCTCCAGGTCCCCACGGCCTGGGCTCCGCTCGTGCGCAGAGCGCGCATCAGGCGACGGCCCAGGAATCCGCTCGCTCCCGTGACAATGACTTTCATGACCCTGCCTCGTGTCCGCCTCGCCGCTACAGCAGCGAAGAGGACGCGCCCCCGCTCGCGCCCAGTGCCGTGCCCAGCAGCGCCAGCCGGTCCGCTCCCGCGCGGGGTCCCGGCACACCGCACTTCACCGCCGCCACCTTCGTCGCGAAGCGCAGCGCCTCACCGAAGCCCTGCCCCGCGAGCGCCGCCGCGATGTAGCCCGCGTGGAACGCATCCCCCGCACCCGTCGTGTCCACCACCTCGCAGGACTCCGCCGACACGCGGTGGTGCTCTCCATCCGACGTCCACCCCTCGCACCCCTCCGCGCCCAGCGTGCCCACCACCACGCGCAGCCCTCCAGCCAGCAGCGCCCGCGCGGCCGAGGCCAGCTCCCGCTCCCCCGTCAGTTCGCGCAGCACCTTCCCAGGCGCCACCAGGCTCGTGAGGTGCGGCAACAGCGGCCGGGCCTCGTCGGCCACCTCCGCGTCCGCCAACACCGGCAGCCCCCGCGCCCGCGCATGCTTCGCCAGCGCCAGCGAGAAGGCGGGCTCGTGCCCGTCCAGGTACACCAGGCCACACGCATCCATCGGCGCGGCCTCCACCGGGACACCGTCCATCCGCAGCCGCGCGTCCTTATGCATCACCAGCGAGCGCGTGCCGTGCGTCGTGTCCACCACGATGGCCGCCGTGTGCTGCGGACAGTCCGCCACCGTGAGGCTGCCCTCCACCCGCACGCCCGCCTCCACCAGCGAGCCGCGCGCGAGCCTCCCGAAGTCCCCCCCACCGAAGACACCGAAGTAGCGCGTGGTGACCCCCAGCGCGCCCAGCATCGCCGCCACGTTGGCGCCCTGCCCGCCGCCGAAGAAGCGCAGGCCGTCCGCCTGCACCTTCCCGTCCGTCACCAGCGCCTCGCGCGTGGAGAAGACGATGTCCACCGTGTTGTTGCCGATGACGAGCACTTCCATGTCACCACCCCGTGTCCGCATTGCCTGCCCGCCCCTCGGGCCTCGTCGCTCCCCCGCCGTCGCCACCTAGCGCGCCACCACCGGACGCACCGGTGCCTCCGCATGCAGCCGCCGCAGCACGTCCGTCGCGATGCGCTCGGCCACCTGCTCCGGCCGCAGCTCGCTCGTGTCCACCACCACCCAGCGCTCCTCGGGCGGCAGCAGCGACACGAGGAACTCGTCGTAGGCCTGGTGACGCTCGGGGTTGTCGCGCAGGTACGTGTCCCGCACCGACTTGGAGGGACGCAGCAGCGAGCGCTCACGCTTCGCCTTCGGCGTGGACGTCAGGTAGTAGTTGAACGCGAACGGGAGGTGCTCATCCCAGATGAGCTGACTCGGCAGCCCCGCCGCCTCCGGATGGAAGAAGCGGTTGCGCCCCACCTGGCTGAGCCAGTGCCGGTCCTGCACCAGGAACCCCGACGGCAGCCCGCGATGACACCGCGCCAGGTCCAGCAGGATGTTCGCCGAGTAGAGCCAATCAATCCGCAGCAGGTCCGGCGTGAGCTTCGCCTCGGCCAGGAAGTGGTCGAGGATGGGCAGGTCGTGCACGTAGCAGTGCCCCAGCCGCGCGGGCAGCCCCGCCGCCGACAGGCTCGCGCCCAACAGCTTGCACACCGTCGTCTTGCCCGCGTAGTCCGTGCCTTCAATCAGCAGTCCGTGAATCATGTGCGTGGGCCTCGCTCGCATCAGGGTTGGAGGACGACCTTCAGCGCGCCCGCGGGAGCGCCCTGGCGCCGCGCGTCCACGTCGCAGCCCACCAGCGCCAATCCCTCCCGGAAGCGCGTCAGCGGAAGCTGGTGCGACACCAATCGGCGCGCGGGGATGACGCCCGAGCCGATGAGGTGCAGCGCGGTGGCGAAGCTGCCGTCCAACGAATCGATGGAGCCCTGCACGGACAGGCTCCGGTCCGCGATGGCGCCCACGTCCAGCGGCACCTCGTGACGCTTGAGCCCCACCAGCAACAGCTGTCCGCCGCGCGAGAGCCTGGGCAGCACGTCCCCCGCCATGCGGCCCGTGGTGTCCACCACCAGGTCGAGCGGCGCCGCGTCCCTCGCGTAGCGCGCGCACACCTCGTCCAGTGACTCGGCCACCGCCCAGCGTCGGTCCACCACCTCGCGGCACAGCTCCCGCCGCCCCGGCGCGCGCTCCACCAACGTGCCCGTCAGCCCCAGGCTCGACAGCACCCACGCGTACAGCACGCCCATGGGTCCGCCCCCCAGCACCACCGCGCGCAGTGAGGGCCGCAGGCGCAGCTGGTTCGCGCCCGTGACGGCGCAGCTCAAGGGCTCGGTGAGGCTCGCCTCCTCGAAGCCCACGTGCGCGGGCAGCGTGTAGAGGAAGCGCTCCGTAGTCCTGTGCAGGGGCGCCATCGTCCCGTCCGCGCTGACGCCCGTCTCCGTCTCGCCCTTGCGCTCGCAGTGGTTCTGCCGACCCGAGCGACACAGCCGACACTGGCCGCAGAAGAAGGTCGGGTCGATGACGACGCGGTCCCCCACCCGCACGTCGCGCACGGCGGGGCCCACGGCGACGACCTCACCCGAGGACTCGTGGCCCAGCACCACCCCGGGCTTCGCCGCGTACTCGCCGCCGATGATGCCCAGGTCCGTGCCGCAGATGCCGGTGGCGCGCACGCGCACCAGCACCTCGTCCCGCACCGGCGCCGCCGGCTCCGCGCGCTCCTGGAGCGACAGCTCCCAGGCCGCTGAATACACCAATGCCCGCATGTGACACGCCCCCTCGAGTCAGCCCACGTCCGCGAGCGCGCGGCCCAACCGCGCGACGATTTCTTCCAGGTCGTCCTGCGTCGCGATGAGCGGCGGACGCACCTTCACCACGTTGCCGAAGCTGTAGCGCGAGCCGCGCAGCACCAGCTGGTGGCGCTCCTGCGCCACGCGGATGAGCGCCAGCGTCTTCTCCACGTCCGGCGAGCCATCCTCGCGGATGAGCTCCAGCCCCCACATGTACCCGAGCCCCCGCACGTCCCCGACGCACGGATGACGCGTGGCCAGGGTGTGCAAGAGCTCGCCCAGGATGATTCCGTTGCGACGCACGTTCGCCAGCAGGTGACCGGACGTCATCGCCTTCAGCGTGGCGGACGCCGCGGTGAGCGCCACCGGATTGCACCCCGAGGTGAAGGAGTGCTCGTGGCTCTCCAGCACGTCCAGCGCGCCCTCGAAGAGCACCGCCGCCACCGGCACGCCGATGCCGCCCAGCCCCTTGGCCAGCGTGACGATGTTCGGCTTGAAGCCCAGCGCCTCCGAGGCGAACAGGTGCCCGGTGCGCCCCATGCCCGTCTGCACCTCGTCCGCGATGAGGAGGATGCCCTTCTCCTCACACAGCTTGTTGAGTGCCTGGAAGTAGCCCGGCGGCGGCACCACGTTGCCGCCGTTGCCCAGCACCGGCTCCACCAGCATGCACGCCACCGAGCCGCTGCTCGCGTACTCCACGAAGTCGCTGATGCGCTCCACGCACAGCATCCCGCAGCCGGGGTACTTCGCCTTGTAGAAGCACCGGTAGCAGTACGGCGCCGGCACCTTCACCGAGTGCGGTGACACCGCCTCCGGGAAGCCCTTGCGCCGGAAGGCGTTGCCCGAAATCGCCGTGGTGAACTGTGTCTGCCCATGATGCGACAGGAACAGACTCAGCACGTCTGTCTTTCCCGTGGCCTTCTGGGCCACCTGCACCGCGCACTCGTTGGCGGTGGAGCCGGTGATGTCGCGCATCCATCCGGCCGTGAGGTGACTCGGGGCATGCGCGAGGAGCTCCGAGAGCACCTGCTTCGCCTGCGCCGCCATCAGCGAGGAGCTGGCGTGCGCCATGCGGCGCAGCTGCTCGACGACGGCCTCCACCACCTCCGGGTGGTCATAGCCGAGCGGCACGTTGAAGGTGCCCGACGCCGCGTCGAGGAACGCCGTGCCGTCCTCGCGCACCAACCGGATGCCGCGTCCCCGGACGAAGTCCTCCGCCCTCGAGACGCCCTCCGTCGCGACTTCGGACGCACCCTCTCGTACATCCGGGCCTTCCCCTGGAAGGACCTTCAGATTGAGACCGGACATGCGCGCTCCCCCGAACGGCATGAAACGTCCCCCCTTGGACGTTTCGAATCCCCGCTGCTGGTGTCTCAACGGGGGTCCTGAAAATCCGTCGGTGAGTCATCATTTCCCCGGCGCTTTTCGCGCGGCGTCACGCAGGACGCGTCACCTCCGCGTGAAAACAAAGACAGGGGTTGGCCGCGCGCGCATGGGCGGCCAGGATGTCCGCCATGAAGACGGAGCACGTGGAGCAGACGCTGGAGCGCATCGCCCGCGAGCGGGAGGCCACGCCGGGCGGAGTGCTGGCCTTCGACGGAGACGGCACGCTGTGGAGCGGCGACGTCGGCGATGACCTGTTCATGAGCATGACGGGGCACGACGCCGTGCGAGAGGACGTGCGGCCCCGCCTCACGGCCGTCGCCACCCACTACGGCCTGGAGACCGAGGGCAGCCCCAGCACGCTGGCCCGCCGCATGTTCTCCGCCTTCCAGGCCGGCCGCATTCCGGAGAAGGACATCTGCGAGATGGCCACCTGGGTGGCCGCGGGCTGGACGCTCGAGGCGCTGTCCGCCTTCGCTCGCGGCGTGGTGGAGTCACACGGCGTGGCCGAGCGCGTCCACCCCGAGGTTCACCGTGTCCTGGAGTGGGCACGAGCGCACGACGTGCCCTGTTACGTGGTGAGCGCCTCGCCGCTGGCCGTGGTGCAGGCCGCCGCGCGCGTCGTCGGCATCCCCCCCGAGCAGGTGGTGGCGAGCACGCCCCAGTCCCGCGACGGCGTGGTGTGGACGGACGTGGTGTCGCCCATCCCTTATGGCCCCGGCAAGGTGACGTGCCTCAGGGCCCGCACCCAGCGCCCCCTGTACGCGGCCTTCGGCGACAACGTGTTCGACCTGGAAATGCTCGGTGCGTCCCGGGTGCCGGTGGCGGTGCGTCCCAAGCCCCGGCTGATGGAGCGCGCGGCGAGCCTCCCCTTGCTGGTCCAATTGCACCCGGTGGCCAGTCGCTGACAGCGTCCGCTGGGGAACGCGGCCGGCGAGCTTTTGGGGGCGTCCGCCGCCGCGTCCGTGCTAACTCAGGCGCCCTCACTCACTTCTTCCAATCCGCCACGGAGAGACACAGTCATGCCGCTCATCGCCCTGCGTCCCCTGCTCGACTACGCCGCCGCCAACAACTTCGGGGTCGCCGCGCTCAACGTCAACAACATGGAGCAGATCCAGGCCATCATGGAGGCCGCGCGCGCCACCCAGAGCCCGGCCATCATCCAGGCGTCGCGCGGTGCGCGGAAGTACACCAACGACTTGTTCCTGCGGAACCTGATGCAGGCCGCGGTGGAGCTGTATCCGGAGATTCCGGTGGTCATGCACCAGGACCACGGCAACTCGCCGGAGACGTGTATCAGCGCCATCCGCATGGGCTTCACCAGCGTGATGATGGACGGCTCGCTCGAGGACGACGGCAAGACGCCGTCCAGCTACGAGTACAACGTGGCCGTCACGCGCGAGGTGGTGAACGTGGCGCACCGCTTCGGCGTGTCCGTGGAGGGTGAGCTGGGCGTGCTGGGCTCGCTGGAGCACGGCATGGGCGAGAAGGAGGACGGCCACGGCGCCGAGGGCAAGCTGACGCTGGACCAGCTGCTCACCGACCCGGACCAGGCGGTGGACTTCGTCAACCGCACGGGCATCGACGCGCTCGCCGTCGCGATGGGGACCAGCCACGGCGCCTACAAGTTCTCGCGCAAGCCCAGCGGTGACGTGCTCGCGATGAGCCGCATCGAGGAGATCCACAAGAAGATCCCCAACTGCCACCTGGTGATGCACGGCTCCAGCTCCGTGCCCAAGGAGCTGTGCGACATCATCAACGCCAACGGCGGGCGCATCAAGGAGACCTACGGCGTGCCGGTGGAGGAGATCCAGCGCGGCATCCGCGCGGGCGTGCGGAAGATCAACGTCGACACGGACAACCGCCTGGCCATCACCGGCGCCATCCGCAAGGCGTTCACCGCGAAGCCGGAGGAGTTCGACCCGCGCTACTACCTGACGCCCGCGCGCGCGGCGATGCAGGCCGTGTGCGAGGAGCGCATGAAGCAGTTCGGTCAGGCGGGCCACGCGAAGAAGGTGCCGCACGTCACGCTGGAGCAGATGGCGCGCGACTACGCGGCGGGCAAGTACGGCGACAACGCGCGCCCGGACACCGTCGTCGGCAAGAAGGCGAAGTAGTCACACCGTTCCTTCCGGGGGAGGAGCGCGCTGGATGGCGGCTCCCCCGGAGTGGTGCCTGAAGCAGGCGGCGCTCACTTCTCTCCCTGGAGCGCCGTCGCCAGGTTCTGCGTCTCGTTCTCCACCTGGTAGTCGGCCACCACCTTCTGGCCCTCCCGGGGCGTCTGCGTCAGGCGCAGCGCCTGCAGGTCCAGCGGGATGACGGCGCCCTGCTGGTCCTCCTGGATGTAGAGGACGTCGTTGCCCAGCTCCACCACCTCGCCCGAGATCTGCTTCGTGCGCTTGGGGTCCGGCAGCGTGTCCACCTTGGGCCCCTGGACGATGGGCACCTGGCCCTGCGTGGGCGTGACGTCCACGCCAATCATGCCGCCCAGGTTGAGGGGCGGCAGGACGGAGGCCCGCGTGGTGGTGTTGTCCGTCTCAATCTGGCTCTGCTGGAACTCTCGCGAGTCATGGTTGGGTATCTCCGCGGCGCCCACGGCGGGCACCAGCAGCGCGCCCATGGCGGGTACCGCCAGGGCCCAACTCTTCCAGCGACTCCACCTCGTTCGTGTCATGACGCATGCTCCGGCTGGGGGGTCCTCGACCCGTTTGCCCGAAGCTAGGTCACGCCCCGGCGCTCACGCCTGGAGGGCGCCCCGGCCACCTCCCGGAAGGACAGGCCGACGCTGTGGCCCGAGTGTTCAGCCGGCGAACACCCGCGCCCCATGCCGGTGGGAACAGGCTAGGGTGCACCCGCAAGGCCCGGCGGGCGCCCTTCCGGACGGAAGACGCGCCGGGGCGCCATACCGCAGAGGCCTCACGTGAACGGTCGGACCAACGAGCACCGCATCGCCCTCTTTCTCGACTTCGAGAACCTCGTCACCAATACAGGCATCAGCGCCTCCAACTTCGACCTCCAGCCCTCGCTCGACCGACTGCTGGAGAAGGGCAAGGTGGTCTTCCGCCGCGCCTACTGTGACTGGTCGCGCTTCAGCGACGCGAAGATTGGGCTGCACCGGTTCGGCGTGGAGCTCATCGACGTGCCGCCCTCCACGCGCGCGGGGAAGAACGGCGCGGACATGCGCCTGGTCATCGACGCGCTGGAGCTGTGCTACGCGCGCGAGAGCATCGACACGTTCGTCATCGCCTCCGGCGACAGTGATTTCTGCCCGCTGGCGTACAAGCTGCGCGAGAACGGCCGCACCGTCATCGGGCTGGCGGTGAAGGAGTCCACCTCCCCCCTGTTCGTCAACGCGTGTGACGAGTTCATCTACCTGCGCACCCGTCAGCGCTCGGAGAAGGGTGAGAAGGGTCGTCACGGTGGAGCGTCCGAGGAGGCGGGGCACGGCAAGCGCGGCCGGCACGGGCGTGATGCCGGGGGCAAGGGTGGCAAGGCGGAGGCCGACAAGCAGGCGCCGTCGGGCAACAAGGGCCACGCCAAGTCGGACGTGCCGCAGATTGCCCGCGACGTGGTGCAGAACCTGCTGGCCCGCGCGACGGGCCCGGTGAACCCCTCGCTCATCAAGGAGACCATCGTCCGCAAGGAGCCGGACTTCGACGAGAGCGAGTACGGCTTCGCCACCTTCGCCAAGCTGCTCGCCGCGCTGGAGCAGGAGGGCGTGCTGCGCCGCATCCAGCAGGGCCGCCAGTGGTACGTGGTCGGCGCCGACGCGGACCTGGGCCACGGCGGCGACGCCAAGGAGTCCAAGGGCAAGAAGCACGGCAAGGGCCGCGTCGAGGAGGTCGAGGAGGAGCTGGAGTCCTACCCCGACCCGGACGAGGACGACGGGCTGTAACACCGTGGCGCAGTGGGGCCGCTCAGCGGCTCCACGCCCCCAGGTCGTCGCATGAATCGGGGGAGGGGGTTCGACCTGGACCCCAGGAATCTCCAGAAGTTACGGCGAAGTCACCGCCGTCATCCGTGACGCCTTCCGCTACGAATCCGCCGTTTTTGTGACGGCCCACGCTACAGCGCTTCCGGTGTTGGCCCGGAAGGCGTCGTTGGCACGTCCACTGCTCTGTGCGGGCTCGCCGGGTTTTCAAATCCCCCACCGGCCCTCACCGCGGAGCATTCCAACATGTCACAGGGTCATTTCCGCCGACGCCTCACCCAGGCGTTGGTGCTGCTGGGCGTCTGCAGCGCGCCCTCGGCGTTCGCCGTCGTCCAAGGCTCGGAGGGCGTGCGCAGCCACGACGCCCGCGTCGCCCACAACCAGGGCCTGCGCCAGGGCCTCAGCGCGAAGCAGCAGGACAAGGCGGCCCAGCTCCGCAAGAGCGTGCCCGAGCTGCGCGTGGAGCACGACGCCACCACGGGCCTGGTGCGCTCGCTGGTCAACCCCGTGGGCGCGCTCACCTCCCCCCTCAAGGGTGACGCGCTCGCCGTCGGCCTCACCTTCGTCCAGAACCAGTACGAGCTGCTCGGCCTGGAGCTCAAGGACCTGGCCAGCCTGGAGGTCACCGACCGCGTCTACTCGCGGCAGACGGGTATCACCCACCTCTACCTGCGCCAGACGCACGAGGGCCTGCCCCTCTACAACGGCCAGCTGCAGATCAACGTCGACAGCCAGGGCCGCGTGCTCAGCGTGCACAGCGACTTCCTGCCGTCGCTCGCCCGGAGCGTCGCCAGCATCCAGCCGCGCCTGGGCGCCGCCGCCGCCGTCACCGGCGCCGCGCGTCACCTCGGCCTGAAGCTGGCCACCGCGCCCCGCGCGCTGGAGAAGCAGGACGGCCCCCGTCAGCGCACCCGCGTGGAGCAGTCCGGCCTGTCCACCGAGCCCATCGACGCCGAGCTCGCGCTGCTGCCCATCCGCCCTGGTGACGCCCGCCTGGTGTGGAACTTCCAGGTCCACACGCCCGACAGCAAGCACGTCTACGACCTGACCGTGGACGCCAACACCGGCGAGGTGTGGACGCGCTTCGACTGGACGGCGTCGGACGCGTACTCCGTCTACCGGCGCCCGGTGGAGAGCCCCATCCACAACACGCCGCTGCCGCCCATGGACGGCCGGCTGAGCCTGCTCAACCCCGCCAACCTCATCGCGTCACCCTACGGCTGGCACGACACCAACGGCATCCCCGGGGCCGAGTACACCCTCCACCGCGGCAACAACGTCCACGCCTACGACGACTCGGCCAACGCCGACGTGCCGCCCCTCTTGCAGCCCGACTGCGGCACCGGCCTCACCTGCAGCTTCCTGCTGGACCTGACGCAGGACCCGTCGACGTACAAGCCGGCGGCCATCACCAACCTGTTCTACTGGAACAACATCATCCACGACATCCAGTACCAGTACGGGTTCGACGAGGCGGCCGGCAACTTCCAGCACAACACCTACGGCAACGGGGGCCTGGGCAACGACTCCGTGCGCGCCGAGGCGCAGGACGGCTACGGCCTCAACAACGCCTACTTCACGTCTCCGCCGGACGGGCAGCGCCCGCGCATGGAGATGTTCGTCTGGAACCAGACCTTCCCCCGCCGCGACGGTGATTTGGACAGCGGCATCATCGTGCACGAGTACGGGCACGGCATCTCCAACCGGCAGGTGGGTGGCCCCAGCAACGCCAACTGCCTGCAGAACAACCAGCAGCCGGGCGAGGGCATCAGCGACTTCCTGGCGCTGATGTACACCGCGCGCCCCACGGACACCGGGCCGCAGGGCCGCGGCATGGGCACCTACGCCATGGGCCAGCCCACCACGGGCCTGGGCATCCGCACCAAGCGCTACAGCACCAACCAGACGGTGAACAACTGGACCTACGCCAGCATCAACGGCATGGCCGTGCCGCATGGCGTGGGCTCCGTCTTCGCGCAGGCGATGTGGGAGGCCTACTGGTCGCTGGTGGACCGCTGGGGCTTCAGCACCAACCTGTACAACGCCGCGGGCGGCGCCGGTAACCAGCGCATGATGCTGTACTTCAACGAGGGCCTGAAGAACACGCCCTGCGGCCCCACCTTCACCCAGGTGCGCGACGGCATCATCACGGCCGCGACGGCGCTGAACAACGGCGAGGACGTGTGCCGGCTGTGGACGGCCTTCGCCGACTTCGGCCTGGGCGTGGACGCCAACTCGGTGGGCCCCGCCAGCACCGCGCCCGTCAACGGCTTCAACGTGCCGGCCGCGTGCAAGACGGACGTGTGGGGCAAGGACAAGCCGTGGGACACGGGCGCCGAGCCGGACGCCGCCACCGCGGCCAACGGCATGTGGGAGAGCGAGGACATCTGGGTGCGCACCACGGCGACGCCCGGTCCGCACGAGAACCCGGAGGCCGGCCAGCCGAACTTCGTGCACGTGAAGGTGCGCAACCGCAGCACGGTGGACGCGCACAACGTGATGGTGAAGGTGTACGGCACCGCCGCGGCCACCAGCACCTCGTGGCCCAACCTCTGGGTGGAGATTGGCGAGGCCAAGGTGGTGCACCTGCCGGCCGGCGCGGATGACGAGGTGGTGGTGCAGTGGAACCCGGCCGCCGCGGGCCACTACTGCCTGCTGGCGCGCCTGGTGACGCGGCAGGACCCGATGACGCACCCGGAGCTGGGCAACCCCGACCACAACACCCGCCAGAACAACAACATCATCTGGCGCAACACCAACGTGGTGAACCTCATCCCGTTCGGCTTCTCCGAGGCCACGTTCATCCTGCGCAACACGCTGACGGAAGGCCGCCTGTTCAACCTGCGCTTCCAGGACCGCACCGTACAGGCCAAGCGCCCGCTGCTCGAGCGCGGCGGAATCGTGGTGGACCTGGGCCGCGAGCTGATGGAGCACCTGAAGGCGCAGGGCGGCGAAATCGAGGGCCTGGAGCAGGTGGGCGAGACGCGCTTCGAAGTCACGGACCCGACCAAGGCCCGCATCGCCATCCGGCTGGAGCCCGAGCAGGAGTTCCCCGTGGGCCTCCAGTTCCGGGACCGCGAGTGGAAGGAAGGAAAGGAGACCGACGACTTCGTCCAGTACGAGTTCGCGGCCGTGCTCGAGGACCCGAAGCACGAGGAGGCCAAGACGCAGGACATCGGCGGCGTGACGTACTACGTGCGCATGTCCGTGCAGTAGGCCCTTGTCGGCCTCGTGTGAGGCCGACCTGAAGCACACACAGGGCCGGGTGGAGCCATCTCGGGCCACCCGGCCTTCGTCGTCTCAGGCGACGCGGGGCGTGGTGGCCTCGCACAGGTGCTCGAGGAACTCGGGCAGGAGCGCGGAGGAGATGATCCACAGCTTGCCCTCGCCCAAATCCGCCAGGGCGGCGCGCTCGACGTACTCCACGCACGCCGACTCCACGTAGTGCACGAAGACGCGGCGGCCGCGCGGGCGGTACCACTCCGCGGCGTGCGCCAGCAGCGCGAGCAGGGCCCGCTGCGTCTCCGGCTGCGCGTCGTCGGTGAGCGTCACCAGCCGCACGCCGTCCAGCACGTTGAAGAGGTTGAGGCCCGGCTGCGCGGACTCCATCACCGCGAAGGCCACGGCCTTGCCGTCCACGCGGGCCACGCGCAGCTCGCGCTCGCGGCCCAGGCCCGCCTCGCCCCACTTGGTGCGCGCGCGCGACAGCTCGAATCGCTCGGGCACCAGGTCCAGCGCCTCGCGGTACGCCACGGGGCGGGTGCGCTCGACCTCCTGGAAGAACCGGGCCTGCTCGGCCTCGGTGGGCACGGCGACGTCCACGTCCTCGGGGTGGTCCCAGTCGCGCTCCACCTCCGCCTCCATCAGGCGGAAGGGCGTGAGGCTGGCCTGCCCGGTGTGCTCGTACCAGCTGGCGAAGTCGAACTTGGTGAAGCGCACCCAGCGCACGTTCGCCTCGCAGTAGGCGATGAACCACTTCACGTCGGGGTCCACCTGGGTGGGCTCGTAGCCGCGCAGGTAGATGTCGCGCAGCGCCTCGCGCGCGGAGCTGCGCTGACCGGGCACCGCCTGACGCGCCAGCTGGTGCGCCATCCACGTGCCCTCGTACGGCTTCACCACGGACAGCGTGGCCTCCAGCGACTCACCCGCCGGACGCACCACGCGGTAGCCCAGGCGCGTGCGGCCCTCCAGCCGCTCCTGCGTGGCGTCGAACCAGGGGCGCTCCTCGGTGAAGTCCTCGGGCGACTTGCCCGGCAGCCCGAAGTAGCCCGAGCCCTGGAAGAGCTTCCACGTGGCGTCGCCCCAGTCACCCTCCACGCGGGTGGACGGATGCATCTGCGCCTCCACCAGCGCGCGCCACGCGCGGGCGCCCTCGGCGTCCAGCGGCCGCACGGACATGCCGCACCGACGGCCCGCCGCGGTGCCGGAGATGTTGCGCACCTCCGCGCGAAGCCGCACCGGCGCCATGCCCTCCATGGCCACCTCCAGCACCGGCTGGCGCAGCCCGGGATAGAGCAGGTCCTCGCCCGGCTCCGTCATGAAGGCCAGGCCCTCGTAGGACAAATCCAACACCGGCCGGCGCACGTGCACCTGGGGCCACAGCGGGTGGTCGAAGGACAGCGTGCACGGGCTGCTCGGCGGGGCGCGGCGCAGCCAGCGGTGGCGGTAGCGCACCACCTCCGTGGGCACGGACATCATCACCCAGCCGGCCTCCTCGCGCGCGTCGTGGATCTCCAGGTGGACGACGCTGCTGTAGCCGAAGGCCTCCAGCACGAAGGGCCCCTGCGGCAGCGGCCCCTCGAAGCGCCAGCCCATGCGGCCGTTGTGCGCGTCGAAGTGGACGGCGGTGACGGGGACCTTCTGGCCCTGCGGCGTGCGGGCGACTCCGCGCGCCTGGCGTCCCACCAGCGCCTCGCAGATGCGCAGCACGCGCTCCTTGCGGTCGATGCGCTCCTTCCACACGGGCCGCGTCTCGGGCGGCAACAGCAGGCCGTTGTCGCGCAGCGCCTCCAGCACCGTGACGATGCGCCGGCCCGCGTCGAGCGGCGGCGACACGAAGCGCAGGCTCACCTCCGGCTTGCCGCCGCGCACCTCCGTCACCTCCGCGGCCAGCGACGTGGCCCAGCGCTCACCCTGGCCCAGCACCACCGACGCGGCCTGTCCGGGGCTCGGCAAGGACCTGGAGTCCAGGTGCAAGGTCAGGTGCTCGAGCGAGAGCTGCACCAGGCGGCCCGGCGCGTCACCATCGCCGAACGAGGCGACCGCGGTCAGCTCCGTCCCCACCCGGTAGCCGAGCACCGACTCCCGGCCGCGCGTCCCGTCCCGTGTGTCCGCCTGCATGCCAGCTCCGTTGTGAGAAGGGAGTCGATTGTACGACTTCGCGCGAAAGGAAGCAGTCCCCCGGTACGGATACCACCTGGGTGAACCGGGGTTCATATAGCCTGCCCACTCCTGCGGGGCGGGGAACTTGTTCGACAGTACAGGCGTGGCGGAACCACATCCGGCGCGCCAACCCCCTGGGATTCAGGGACAAGTCGCCTCGCGGAAGCCAGACACACCCACCGCTTCGCCGTCGGGTCCGCTTTCACCCATCCCGGCACGTATCGAGTCTTGTCCGCCCACGAGGGCAGGCTCCCCGTCACCTCCTCGACATCGGCGCCGGGGTCGCGGATGCCCGAGGGGCTCGGATGAACCGTGCGGCACAGGGCGCTTCCCGGGCTCGATGGACACTGTTTCGTTGCCCGCCTGAACAGGTTCTCGACCCGGTCCGGTGTGGGCCCGGGTCCGCGCACGGCTCCCTCGGAGGAGGGGGACGTACCTGGCCACCCTGGAGGTAGCACCCCGACCCACGGGCAGGCGTGCGGGGGCACCTTCCGCGCCTCGTCGAGATGGAACGACGTGCCCGGACGCGTTAGGGGGAGACGATGCCCCTGTCCACCCTCTGCCTCCGTTGCGGCATGTGCTGTGACGGGAGCCTCTTCACCCACGTCTCGCTCCAGCCCGACGAGGCCACCGCGCTTGAGCGGCGCGGGGTCCCGCTCGCGCGCCGTGAGGACGGCACCCAGGCGCTCGCCCAGCACTGCGGCGCCCTGGAGGGCCGGACCTGCGCCGTGTACGCGGACCGGCCCTCCAGCTGCCGCCGGTACCACTGCCAGCTCTTCGCCGCGCTCGCCGAGAAGGAGGTCTCCCTGGAGGAGGCGCTCGGCGTGGTCGACCAGGCCCATGCGCTGAGGGCGACCCTGGAGCGCGAGCTGCCGGAGGGCACGACGCCGGACGCGCCCCGCTCGGTGATGCAGCGGGCGCGGCGCGCGGCCCAGGCCCACCCGGCGCGGCCCCTGTCCCAGCGAGCGCAGGATGCCTACGCGAGCACGGAGGCCTTCCTCGACAAGCACTTCCGGGGACGCTTCGGCCGGCGCGGGTGAGTCCGCTCCAGCGCGCGTGGGCGTGAGCTGGAATCCCTTCAACGCGGCCCGCTTCAACAAGCGCGGGTGAATCCGCTTTGGCGCGCGTGGGCGTGACACCGGCGCATGGAGCCCTTCGGGAAGGACGGGCGAGGCTACGATGCGCGCCGCGCGGCACCTTCACCCGACGCCCAGGTCCTCACGAGGTCATCTCCATCATGAAGACGTCGCTCCTCCCCACCATCGCCCTGTCGTCCTTCGCGCTGCTGCACGCCCCGCTCGCACTCGCGGGGGACGAGCCACTGGTGAAGGCCGCGTCCATCGACCTGAACGGCGACGGGAAGCCGGAGGACATCTCGCTGGAGACCCAGGAGGGCCCCAAGGGGTTCGGCTACCTGCTCAAGGTCGGCGCCGCCACCGTCAACGTCCGCTCGGACGCGGAGGTGCACGGCTTCGTCATCGTCGACATCGACAGCGGGGACAAGCACAAGGAGGTCGCCGTGCACACCGGCATGACGGACCACGACAGCGCCAGCACGCTCTACGCGTTCGATGGCAAGGCGCTCAAGTCGCTGGGCTCGGTGCGCTCGCCCATCGAGGCGAAGGGCAACAACATCATCCTCTCCAGCACGTGGCAGTCGTTCTGGACGCGCGTCGACAAGTACGTGCTCGACGCGAAGGCCGGCAAGCTCGACCACGTGCCCCAGGAGTTCTACTTCGTGGGGCAGGAGGCCAAGGTGCGCGAGTCCTTCCCCATCTTCCAGCAGCGCACGACGTCGAAGCCCGTCGCCCAGCTGGCCACGGGCTCCGCCATCCAGGTGCTGCTCGCCGTGCCCGTCACCGTGCCCAGCGGAGTGAAGGGCAACCAGAAGGTCAAGGCCCACGCCTTCCTGGTGAAGTCCTCCACGGGCCTCGTCGGCTGGGTGAGCGAGAGCGTCCTCTCGTCCAAGACAGAGGGGCTCCCGTTCGCCGGCTGAGGCGCCCCCCGTGTCTAACCGACGAGCGCCAGCTCCACGCGTCCGAGCTGCTCGTCGGTGGAGGCCACCTTCACCGTCACCGGCATGCCCACGGTGAAGGCGCGCTCCTTGCCCACCAGCGACAGCTCGCGCGCGTCCGGACGGAACGGGCCGCCGGGCAGTCCCTCCGCGGGGAGCGTCCCCTCCGCGAGCATGCCGTCGAGCTGCGCCACCAGGCCGAAGGGCTTCACGCGGACGATGCGCGCGGAGAACTCCTTGCCCACGTGGCCCGCCAGCCACCGCGCCTCCAGCACATGGTGCCGGTCCGTCTCCGCGCGGTTGGCCGAGCGCGCCCGCATGTTGATGTGCGCGGCGAGCGACTCCACCGTCGGGTCCTCGTCCAGGTAGTCGCGGCGCCCGTGCAGGTAGCCCTTCAGCGTGCGGTGCACCGCCAGGTCCGCGTACCGACGGATGGGCGAGGTGAAGTGCAGGTACAGGGGCGCCGCGAGGCCGAAGTGCGGCCCCGGCTTCACGGTGTAGCGCGACGGGCCCAGCGAGCGGCGCAGCACCGAGCGCAGCGCCGGCTCCGCGGCGGCGCCCACAATCTGCCGGTCGAACGCGGCCAGCGCGAGCGGCGTCAGCTCCCGTCCGAAGCCCGCGGCGAAGCCCGAGTGCTCCGCGAACGCGTTGAGGTCCGCGACCCGCTCCGGGTCCGGCTGCTCGTGCACGCGGAAGACACCGGGCAGGCCGCGCGCCAGCATCCACGTGGCGATGGCCTCGTTCGCCGCGACCATGAAGCGCTCAATCATCCCGTGCGCGGACGTGGGGCGCTCGGAGACGAGGCCGGAGACCGCGCCGGTGGACGCGTCGAAGGTGAACCGCGCCTCATCTCGCGCGAACTCCATGCCGCCGCGCGCGCCACGGGCCACGGCCAGTCGCGCCGAGGCCAGGCGGAACCACGGCATGACCTCGCGCACCGGCTCCATGGGCGGAGACACCTCGCCCCGGTCGAGGAAGGCGCCCACCTCGTCGTAGTTGAGCCGCGCCCAGGAGCGGATGACGCTCTCGTACACGTCCGCCGCCGTCACCCGGCCCTGCGGGTCGATGCGCAGCTCCACCGTGAGGCAGTGCCGCTCCTGTCCCGGCACCAGGCTCAGCCAGTCCGAAGACAGTGACTCGGGCAGCATCGGCAGCACGCGGCCCGCCATGTACACGCTGGTGGCGCGCTCGCGGGCCTCCGCGTCGAGCACGGTGCCCTCCTTCACGCGCTCGGCCACGTCGGCGATGGAGACCAGCAGGCGCAGCGCGCCGTCGGGTCCCGCGGGCAGCACGGAGATGGCGTCGTCGATGTCCCGCGTGGACGGCGCGTCCACCGTGACGGTGGGCACGTCGCGCAAGTCGCGTCGGGAGCCCACGGCGTGGGGCACCTCGCGCGCGAGCCGCGCGTCCTCCAGGGCCTGCGCGGAGAAGTCCTTGCTCAGGCCATGGCGCGCGATGATGCGCTCGAGCGAGCGGTCCTCGCCGGCCTCGACCTTGTAGAGCAGCACGACCTTGCCGTCGGCGATGGAGGCGACCACCGCGTCGCCGTGCTGCACGCGGGTGGCGCCGGCGTCGAGCACCCAGTCCGCGTTGCCCACCTCGCGGTCGATGCGCAGGAACAGGGCGCCCTTGCGCGAGACGACCTCGCCATAGACGCGGGTGCGGGGGCGCTCCACCAGCGACAGGTGGCTCGCCGTCCAGCGGCCGTCCGCGGCGGCCGTCACGGTGCCGGTGACGATATCGCCGGCGAAGAGCGGGTTGAGGTCCGGGGGCGGGATGAAGGCGGACAGCACCTCGTGCGAGCCCGGGGTCTGCACGGTGAGGAAGCCGAAGCCTCTCGGGTGGACATCGATGCGGCCGGTGACGGTGCGGGGAGAAACAGGAGTATCCATGGAACCTTGGAGCGCGTCTTAGCCCAGGTCCCAGCGGGGACGGGCGACACGGACGCGCGGAATGTGAAGTGGGAAGGGGGCGCTGTCCGGAGGCCGGCTCACGAGAGGAGCCTGGGCTCGCTGGGAACAGCGCGCGAAACACGATGAGAACGGTGGCCCGGACGCGGGGCGGCCCGTTCTCCTGACGCCCTAGTCCTCGGGCTCGTCGCGCATCGCCCGGCGCTGCTCGACCGAACCGAACAGCGTCTCCACGAACTGCTTCGTGGAGAGCCCCGGTGGCAGGCCGGGCACGGGAAGGTCGTTGGCGTCGACCTCCTTGCCTCCCTCCAGGACCCGGTACGTGGCCCCCGCCCAGGCGAACAGGGTGACGTGACCCTCCGCCTGACGCTTCACCTGGAGCTCTCCCTCCTCCGGCCCCTCACAGGCGATGTCGAGCCGGCCGCCAGGCTGCACGGTGTACGGCATCCCCCATGGCTCCATGACGAGCTCCACGGGTGTGTCCCGCGTGTTCTCGAAGTCGAACCACACCGTCTTCATCGCCATGCCCCACCCTCCTCAGCCAGCGCGAATCGCCCCTCGGTTTTCACACAGCCGCTCGCGCCAACACCACCCGCGCCGCATGGACACACATCACGGCACACCCTGGAAGTCTTCACGGTGGGTGCGTCCCGCGAGCGGCGCGGAGTAGGGTCGCCCCTTCGCGGTGGCGAGGGGGCCTCCGCGTCCTTCCTGACGACGGACGAAGAATGAAGACCGAGCTTGGAATCCATCTGGGCATGTCCGCGCGCACGGCCCGGAGGAACATGGGACTGACGCAGGCAGTGGTGGCCGAGCGGCTCGGCGTGGCCCGCGAGGTGTACGCGCGCCTGGAGCGCGGCCACATGCTCCCCAGCCTCCACACCCTCAAGGGCCTGTGCACCGTGCTGCGTGTGCCGCCCCATCAGCTGCTCGCCCTGGACGCGAGCATCGAGACACCCCCGGGTCGCAAGCGCCCTCCACCCACCCCGCGCGTCGAGTCCACCGCCCTGGTGGACCTCCGCAAGACGCTGCGCGGCCTGTCCCGCTCGGACCTGCGCCTGCTCAACGCCCTCGCCGCCACCCTTCCCGCAGCCGCTCCCCGCAGGCACGCCGCACCTGAACCCGACATCAAGAATTCGTTGAAGTCGGCGTGATGTCGATATTCGTGGACTTTTCTTCGACCGCGACTTTCGCGTCCGTCCGGGTGCCGGTGTAGATTCGGCGCCTTCCGATGAGTGGGACGACGCTGCCGCTCGCGCCGGATGCCTCCAGGGGCCGGTCGCTGGGCAAGTACGAGGTGCTCAGCCGCCTGTCCACGGGCGGGATGGCGGAGATCTTCCTCGCGTCGCAGCGTGGGCTCGCGGGCTTCCGCAAGCTGGTGGTGCTCAAGCAGATCCTGCCGGACATCCGGGGTGAGGAAGAGTTCATCCGGATGTTCCTGGACGAGGCCAAGGTCACGGCCGCGTTCAACCATCCGCACATCGCCCAGGTCTTCGACCTGGACATCGCCGAGGGCGAGCTGTTCCTGGCGATGGAGTTCGTGCCCGGGGCCACGCTGGTGGAGGTGGCGCGCGCGTGCCGGCAGGCCAACCACCCCATCCCCATGGGCTTCAGCCTGATGGCGGTGCGCGACACGGCCGTCGCGCTGCACTACGCGCACACCTTCACGGACCCGCTCGGCCACCCCTCGCCCGTCATCCACCGGGACGTGGCCGAGAAGAACATCATGGTGACGTACGAGGGCGTCACCAAGCTGTTGGACTTCGGCATCGCCAAGAGCCTGGCGCGCGCCAGCCGCACCGCGGTGGGCATGGTGAAGGGCACCAGCGGCTACATGTCGCCCGAGCAGATCATGGGCGACCCGCTGGACGCGCGCAGCGACCTGTTCAGCCTGGGCGTGGTGCTGCACGAGCTGCTCACCGGCATGCGGCTGTTCTACGCCAAGCAGGCCGAGGCGATGATGAACGCGGTGTTGAAGTGCGAGGTGACGCCGCCCTCTCGCGCCAACAAGCAGATACCGCCGGAGCTGGACGCCATCGTCCTGCGCGCGCTGTCGAGGCGGCGCGAGGACCGCTACGCCTCCACGCTGGAGTTCGCCCGCGCCCTGGAGCGCGCGGTGGGCCCGCTCATCTGGCACCCCGAGCAGAGCAGCGAGGTGATGCGCCGCCTCTTCGCCGACCGGCGCGAGCAGACCCGTCAGCTCCTCATCGCCGGCCCCGCCTCGGGCGACGTCACCGGCGAGACGAACGTCGCGCAGATGCTGGCCATGGGCGGCAGTCCCCCCACCGCGCCCGACGTCCCCGAGCCTCCCACCGTCAACACCACCTCCGGCCCCCCGGACTCGGCGCCGATGCCGCGTCGGGCCTCGGGGACGATTCCCACGGTGAAGTCGTCCGGCCCGCAGTCCAGCGCCCAGCCCACGCCGCGCCGGGCCACCACGACGGCGCTCCCCACGACGCCTCCACCGCCGCCGCCCCCGGACCCGGAGCCTCCTCGCAAGGCCGTGCTCCGGGCGCCGCCCCAGAAGAAGCTGGGCAGCCGGGGCGCCGGTCACGAGCCCTCGCGTCCGCCGCCTCCCTCGGAGACGCTGCCCTCGCGGCCTCCCGACGATGAGACGCACACGGCCCGCACCCAGCCGGGGCGCCCCGCGCTGACGTCTCCCGGGCCCGCGCGCACGCCGCCTCCGCCGGCCGCGCTGACGACCTCGGGCTCCACGCGCTCCGCCGCGCCGTCCCCCGGGCCCGCGCGCACGCCGCCTCCTCCGCCCTCGCGCCCCTCGGCAGGGGACGACACCACGCTGCGCAACGACTCGCGTCCCCGCTCGGGCCGGACGATGGAGGCCCCGCGCGCCCAGGTGCCCGCTCCGATGCCGCCCGCCCGGAACGAGGAGACCGCCATGGTCCGCGTGGCCTCGCTCTCCTCCTCCGACTCGGGCCCGTCCCGCCGCGCCCCGGCTCCTCGTCGCAGGACCCAGGCCCAGCTGCCCGCGTCCTTCCAGACGCCGGACCCGAACCTGGAGGCCACCACCAAGCCCGCGCGCTCCTTCCAGGAGAACCGGCGGCCCCCCCCACTCGCGGAGGCCGAGGACAACGACTCCCATGTCCACACGCTGAACGGCGTCTCCGCGGCGCGCTCCCGGGTCGGCCTCAAGGTCCTGGCCACCGTGCTGGTGCTGCTCGCGATGGGGACCGCCGTGGTGGGACTGGGGCTCGACGGTGGAGTCGTCTCCAACCGGGTACGGCCCCTCCTGGGGCTCGCGCCCCGCGTGACGCCGCTGCCTCCAGCGCAGGTGAAGACGCCCGGGCCCCTACCCCCACCCAAGGTGGAGAGCGCTCCCACCCAGGGTGCCCTCGCCGGCAGGCCCGTGGAGCCACCGCCCGAACCGGTGGGGCCCCCCGCTTCCGCGCCGGAAGAGGCCGCGCCGGAGGCTCCCGCCGAGACGGAGGTCGCGGACACCGCCACCCCTGTGAGTGAGGAGAAGTCCTCGCCGCGCGCCAAGGCGCCGCGCACCCCCAACAAGCGCACCCAGCCCCGGGACTCCGCTCCCCCGGCCACCAGCGAGCCGGGCTTCCTCACGCTGAGCACCGAGCCCCAGGCCCAGGTGTTCCTGGGCGGGCAGTTGCTGGGGGAGACGCCGCTGTTCAAGGTGAACGTGCCCTCGGGCAAGCACACCCTGAAGCTGGTGGACGAGGAAGGCAGGGCACTCAAGCTGACGGTCGAAATCAAGCCCGGCGACACCACCTCCATGAGGGTGCCGCTCGAGATGTTGTCCCGTCAGTAGCAATCGTTCCCGGCATGGTGCGTAGCCCGGCATGACGGAGCCCCTGCCGGGCTCCACGGCCCTTTGGGAGCACGCCATGAAGACCGCCCGGATGTCCCTGCTCGTCCCCCTGATGATGTTCGCCGGAGCCGCCTGGGCCGGGGACGCGCAGACGCGGGACGTCCCCGACTTCCACAGCATCGAGGTGGGCCACGGCATCAAGGCCGAGCTCAAGGTGGGCCCCAAGTCCGTGCGCGTCGAGGGCCCCGCGGACCTGCTGTCCCGCCTGGAGCTCGAGGTGGAGGACGGCGAGCTCGCCACGAAGGTGGAGCGCAAGGGCCTCCGCGACGCGTTCAACGGCGGCAAGGTTCGCCTCTTCATCACCGTGCCGCGGCTGGAGGAGGTCTCCGTCAGCGGCGGCGGCTCGGCGCAGGGTGAGGTGGCCACCTCGGAGGACTTCTCCATCGAGGCCAGCGGCGGCGCCACCATCGACCTGCGGGGCATCGACACGCGCAAGCTGGACCTGGAGGCCAGCGGCGGGGGCACCGTCCAGCTGGAGGGGCGCGCGAAGCAGCTGGACATCGAGGCCAGCGGCGGGGCGGTGGTCAAGGCGATGAAGCTCGCGGGCCTGAAGGATTTGGAGGTGGAGGCCAGCGGCGGCGCGCAGGTGGAGGCGGACCCGTCAGAGAGCCTTGAGGTCCAGGCCAGCGGCGGCACCACCGTGAAGTGCGTCTCCCGTCCCGACCGCACCCAGGTCCAGGCCAGCGGCGGCAGCCGCGTCCTCTACGCGAAGGACTGAGGCACGGCGGGCCTTGCGCCCGCGCGAAGCGCGGCGTCTTCCACCTGGGTAGGGAAGGACACTCCCACCTGGGAAGAGGGCCACCTTGCTCCGACGGGGCGGGGCCGATTGGAATGCGGCCTCCCCCACCCCCGGAGAAGCCGCGCCATGACGGACCCGATTCCTCCACCTTCCTCGCAGGGCACCTCGGGACGCAGAGCCGCGGTGTGGAGTGGCGTGGGGCTGGCGGTGGCGCTGGCCGCGGGAGGCGCGCTCTATGTCCGGAGCGCCCGCGCGCCGAGCCCCGCGCATGACGAGCACGGGCCGCATGACGGGCATGCGCACCCGGAGCTCCCCGCGCCCAAGGGCCCGCGCGCCGTGAAGTACACCGCGTCGCCGGAGGTCCTCCGCCACACGGACCGGGCCGCGCGCTTCGCCGCCAGTGGTGACTCGAAGAAGGCCCGCGAGTCGCTCGGCGAGGCGACGATGCTCGCCCCGAGCTTCGCGCCCGCGCTGCTGGTGCACGTGTGCCTGGCGCTGCAGGAGGGCAATGACCCGGAAGCCGCCGAGGTCCTGGAGCGCCTGAAGGCCGAGGCCCCTGGGAGCCCCGAGGTGGCGCTGCTGGAGGCGCTGCGTGAGCGACGGCGCGCGCCCGACGCCGGCACCTGGCAGCAGGCCTTCCGCGACGCGTGGGACAAGCTGGGCCGTCCCGACTTCCGGCAGAGCGAGCTGTTGCCGGGAGCCACGCCCCTGCCGCCGGACCCGGCCCTGGCGGACTGGGAGAAGGCCGCGTGGGCGCGCGCCACGTCCGACGACACCCGGCTGAGGCTGGCGCTGGCCATGCGCAAGCTGGAGCCGGAGCAGGCCCTGTTCCTCTTGAACCAGGTGCCCCGACTGGAGGACCCGGACCTCTACGTGGCGGTGCGGGACGCGCTGCGCGGCGAGGCGCTGCCGGAGTCCGAGTACGAGCGGGCGCGGACCGTCTTCCGCGAGAAGCTGGAGGCGCTGGTCCGGGCGCACCCGCGCTCGATGCAGCTCCAGCTGCTGCTGCTGCTGGGTGACACGGAGTCCGGCAGCGAGCTGACGGCGGCGGAGATCGACGCGCTGGAGAAGCTGTCCACGCTGCCGGCCTGGCGGGAGACGTCCTTCCACGACGGCTACGTGCGCTCGCGCGAGCTGCTGCGCGAGGTGGGGGTGCCGGACGCCAGCGCGGCGGCGATGGCGGTGTCCAAGCGCGTGCTGGGCGAGCGGGGCACGTGGATCCTACGCACGCGCAACGTGGGCACGCGGGGCTCGCTGTCACCCGAGGGACTCAAGCGCCTGGGTCGCATCACCCGGGACATCGGCGCCAGCCTGGTGCGGCAGCCCACGTTGGTGGAGCGGATGGCGGGCTTCCAACTGGTGCGCGGCGGGGCGCAGGACATGGGGGACGAGGCGGGCCGGGCGCTGACGCTGAAGCAAATCGAGGCGCTGGAGCAGACCCTGAAGACGTTCAACCAGACGGCGCTGGAGCGCTGGCCGGTGGCGGCGTTGACGGAGGAGCTGCTGATGGAAATCACCCGCGACGAGGTGACCTGGCTGGAGGCCTTCGTGGCGAAGGCGCCCGCGGGCACGGCGAAGGCGCGGCCGTAGGCAGGGACGAGGTGACTCGGGCCCCAGGGAAATCTCTTCCCCCCGGGGCCCGAGCAGACCCCCCACACTGCAACGGAGCCGCCGCACGCCGGACCTCCAAGGTCGTCCGGGCAACCGCACTCCTTCCACACCAGCGCCGGAACCCAGGGGGGCATTTCCGGTCAGGCCTCGCGTGGGCAAGGTGGAACACGTCCACGTCTTTCAACGCAACGATGGGGCGAAGAATATCGGGTACGCGCGGCATGTCCACCCGCAGGGTCGGTGACGCGGGGGGTGTCGTGTCAGGACGGGCGCTGAACGGGCCCTCGTTCACCATCCGTCCGGGAAAATCGCGCGGAGACCCCAGGTCGGTGATTGACAGCGGGCCCGGACCCTCTCTGGCGACGCGGGTCGCGGACCGCCGACACCTGAAGCGCCGTTCATGACGCGCCGGCACGGAGCCCGGGTGAAGGCCGCCCACACCCGGAAGCGTTGTGGAGAAGTTGGGGATGACAACGCCCGTTGTCGGCGCTGTCCACGCTGTTGACGGACCTTCGCTTTGAATCCTCTGAATCCCTGACGTTTCCGAGGTTTGCGAGGGCGGGTGGCCCTGGCCACGGCGTTGCACCGGGGCGTGGGCATGCACGTCGCCTTCTACCTGCTGCTCGTCATCGGATGGTTGGGAGCCTTCGACGTCGTCTACTTCCACCACTGGCGCGGCCGGCTGCACGAGCGCGCCGAGTGCCAGCGGGAGGTCTTCTGGCACACGGCGCGGCACCTCATCTACGCGCTGCAGTTCCTCTGGGTGCCGCACGTGCGCTTCCAGGGGTGGGCGCTGGGGGCGCTGGTCGTGCTGTACGCGGCGGACGTCGGGGTCGCCTTCGCGGACGTCTGGGAGGAGAAGGACAGCCGCGCGCCGCAGGGGGGCCTGCCCCGGGGGGAGTACTTCGCGCACGTGGTGTTGAGCGTGCTGGTGGGGCTGTACCTCATGGCCACGTTCCAGGCGGTGTGGGGGGACCGGCTGCTGCCCACGGGGGTGCGGTGGGAGCCTGCCGACGTGCCGGTGGCGCTGCGCGCGCTGATGACGGTGATGGGGGTGACGGCGCTCATCACCTTCACCCGGGACGCGGGCCGGTGGTGGGCGATGCGTCGAGCCACGGGGGTGCCAACGCGTCGACCCGCGCTCCAAAGGATTGTCGCGGAGGTGCTCATCCCCGCGCCGGTGGAGGTGGTGTGGGAGCGGACGCAGGAGCCGGCGCTGCATGTGGCCTGGGACGTGCGCTTCACCTCCATCCGGTATCTGCCGGAGCAGGACGCTCGGGGGTTCCACTGGATGGACTACGGGACGCACCTGGGCTTCGGGCTCGAAATCGTGGGGTGGGGGCGCTACCTGGCGAACACGCCGAACGTGCGCTCGACGTTCGAGTTCGGCTCGGAGGACTGGCGCAGCCCCATCCTGCGGGGGCGCGGGGTGTGGCTGTACGAGCGCCGTCCCGAGGGGACGTTCTTCAAGACGGTGTTCGACTACCAGACGCGGCATGGGGTGCTGGGCGAGGTGCTCGATGCGGTGCTCTTCCGTCCCATCATGCGGCTGGGGACGGAGTGGGGATTCGAGACGCTGCGGCGGTGGTGCGCGGGAGATGAACAGGCCACGAAGCGAGGGCGTTCGCGGTGGCGGTTCGCGCTGTTCGTGCTCGCGCGGACGCTGGGCAGGCAGCCTGCGCCGGACGCGGCGCGGAGCTGGCTGGGTGGGGGGGCGCGTGGCACGGCGCCGGCTCCGGGGGCGCGCCTGGTGGAGGTGTCGCCGTGAGCGTGGGAGCCAGGACGTTCGAGGCGCGGGTGGCGAGTCTGGCGCGTCACGCCGACGCCCATGAGCCGATGAGAGAGGGGGCGCTCCGGGCAGCGGCGGCTCTCGCGGAGGCACGCGAAGCCATGCCTCATGCCACGGAGGCCACGTCGCGAGAAGGCGCGCTCCAAGCGGCGGCGATTGCCGAGGCACGCGAAGCGCTGCCTCATGACCTGGGAGCAGCCTCGTGGAAGGACACGTTCCACGAGGAGGAGCTCGTCGAGGCGCGGGACGCCCTCCCCCACTCGTCGCTTGAGGCACTGCACGGCTTCGTCCTGCGTCAGCGCGCCTGTCGACTGTCGCTCGGGCTGCTCGCGGACTTCTACCGGGTGAATCCATGCCGCATGGCCCAGGTGCACCTGCTCGCGGCCAGCGCCGTGACGCTGGGCCGCTTCTGGGGCGTGTCCGAGCCCTTCGCCCGTCTGGGCGCCGCGGTCATGCCGGTGGATGAGACCGGGCTGCCTCGCACGCCGGAGTGGAGCGCCTATGCGAGCGCATGCGCCGAGGGCCTGCCGATGGAGGTGCGCGACGAGCGATGGATTGAAGCCCACATGGTCGATGTCGCGCGCGGACGCGAGCTCGGTCATGAGGCGGCGTTCCTCGAGGAGGCTCGAGCCCATGAGCGCGAGCCGCTGTGGCGCCTGCTCGTCCAGCACGTGGAGATGACGCTGGGCGCGCGCTTCTTCGACCAGCACGCGCTGGCGGGCGCGGTGCCCGGGGAGAGCGCCATCGCGCACGGGCTCGCGCTCTCGGTGGTGCGGCTGACGAGCGCGGGCTGGGTGCTCCTGCGTCACTACGCCTGGGCCACGCTGCGCGCGCTGTGCCTGCCGCGCTGGCATCGGGCCCCGGGCCTCGTCGGCGAGCGCCGCGCGGCGTGGCTGCTGCTCTCGAGCTTCCTCACCGCGTGGACGGCGGCGGGAGTGTACCGGCGGGGCGTGAAGGCGCTGCATCGGGGACAGCGCACGAGACCCTCGGATGCCTGGTCCCTGCTCGCGAGCGCGATGGGCCCGGAGGTGTCCCGCGTGGACGAGCGGGTCATCCGCTTCTACGCCAACCCGGGCGCCTGGAACGTGCGCGCCTCGGTGACGTTCTCCTCGCGCACCGCGCGGGTGTTGGCCTGGGTCGCGACGCGACTGTCGGGCCAGGGCCTCTTCGAGCACGGGGCACGCACGTTCCCCGGACGCTTCCGGACCTTCCGCCGCGCCGATGGCTCGATGCACTTCGTCCGCGAGCTGTACTGCGACGGAGCCCTGCGCAGCTTCGACTCGGACTTCGTCCTGCGTGGCAACCAGCTCCACGAGGTCTTCGTCGAGCACGGCCTCGACCTGGCGCTGGACGTGTCGGTGCTCGACGACGGCGGCATCCGGCTGCGAGGCGGCACGCTGAGGTGGCACGGGCTGGTGCTGCCCCCCGTGGGACGCGGCGTGGAGTTCCGCATCCTCCCCTCACGCGTGGACCCCACCCGCGTGGACATCATCGGCACCTTCCGCTGGAGCTCGTCGTCCCGCGCGCCCCTGGGCTGCATCCACTACGAGGCTCAGTGGGCCGCGCCCTCGTGATGGTCGTGTCCCGGCCCACCAAAGGTCCCGGGCCAGGGCTCGTTCGCGGGCAGCAATCCCGGCATCGGGAAGCGCTGGAAGCGCGCCTGGCTGGAGGCGAACGGCGGGTCGCACTCGCCGCACGTCTCGGCCCCATCCATCATCAGCAGCGCGCCCGGCGCCAGCTCCAGCAACTGGGGCATGGTGCGCGCCTGGTAGTCCAACCGGCACTGGAACGCTTCGCTGCCGTCGGAGACCCGCACGCCCACGAGCAGCTGCGCGTCGTCCGCATCCGTCGCCGTGGTGAGCACCAGCGTCCTCGGTGGCAGCCCCGGCGTCTCCGGCCACGTCGCCAGCCGCAGCTCCTTCGTGGTGAGCGACTGTCCCGAGCGAAGCGAGTACGTCCACACGGGGCTCAGTGACGGCAGCGCGAAGCCCCGCAGCTGCGTGGCCGCGGGCGCGTTGCCCTCGTCGCCGACATTCACCGTCGTGCCCGGCGCGCTCGGCACCAGTCGCTCGCGCGTGGCCACCCCGCGGCCGAAGACCTGCGGAATCGTCCCCGCCACCGAGCCATCCGCCGTGCGCAGCGCCTGCCCGCCCCGCTCCGCGAAGAGCAGCCCGTCGACCACCGCCAGCTCTCCGGCGCGCTGCCCCTGGGACTTGCGCCAGCGCGGCACCCCGTCCGACGAGAACGCCATCAACAACGAAGGCGCGCCCGCATGCAGCGGCGCCCCCACGTTCAGCGTCTGCGAGAAGGACACATACAAATCCCCCGCCGCGTCGGACACGACGCCGAAAGGGTGCGGGTGGTTGCACTCGGACAACAGCGGGTCCGTCAGCTCCTGCGCGGACACCATCTGTCCGAACGCGTCCAACACCACCAGGAAGTACATGCGGCACAACGTCTCGCGCCGCTCCCCCGCGGGATACGCCTCGAAGAGCGCCGCCAGCCGGTCCGGCGCCATCACCGCCAGCCGCGCCAGGAAGAGCGTCTCCGTGCGCTGACGGATGTCCGGCCGCGCGTCCCCCAGCGTGAAGGTCCACCGAGGCACCCCCGTGTACCGCTCCATCAGCGACACCGTGCCGTCCTCGGGCAAATCCATGCACAACAGCCGGTCATTCCACAGCATGCACCGCCGGGCCGCGTCCCGGCTCAGCATGGGCGTCGGCGCCGCCGCGTCGAGCAGCGCCGACTCGTAGAAGCCCGACAGCGTCACGTCCCCCTCGGGCCCCACCAGCAAATCATGCAGGTTGCGCGGGTACGCCGCCGCGTCGAGGCTCCAGTCCGGCGCCAGCGTCACCGCGGCGGGGCGCTCGCACACGGGCCCGCGACACCGGCCCTCCGCCTGACACGGACTGGCCGACGCGCAGACGAAGCCGTCCGGCAAGTCCCTCCGCGCGCACGCGCCCTCGATGCACACGTCCGCCGCGTCGCAGCCGCGCTCCGTCCCGCAGAAGGTGCCATCGAGCGCATCCGCCAGGCCGCACCCGAGCTTCGGGTCGCACGTGCCCACCTGGCACGGCCCACCCCCGGGACACGGCGGCGCCGGGACCGAGCGGCACCCATCCAGCGCATGGCACGCATCCGTGGTGCACGCGTTGCCGTCGTCACACGGCCGCTCCTGCCCTCGACACCGCCCCTGCTGACAGGTGGCCATGGTGAGACACGCGCTGCCCGGGTTGCACGCGGTGCCGTCCGGCGACACCGTCTCCACGCAGCGCTCGGTGACGGGGTCGAACGTCGAGGTCGCGCAGACCACCGGGACACAGTCGGGCGTCGGCCGCGCCTCGCCCGCGAGCACCAGCTCCACGCGTCCTCCATCCGACGCGGTGCCCACCAGCCGCGACTCGAACGTGCCGATGGCCCGGGGACCGAAGCGCACCCGCACGGGCACCTCCTCCATCCCCACGCGCGAGGGCAGCCCCTCCACCAGCGAGAACGGGGCCTCCACCGCGGTCCACGTCACGTCCAGCGGCGCGCGCCCCGCGTTGAGCACGCGCACCTCCGCCTCACGCGTGCCACCCGGATACGCGAAGGGAAAGTCGAGCCGGTCGACGGACAACCGCAGCCGACCCTGCGCGCCCACCAGCGACGGGTCCTCGCGGCACGCGACAAGCCCCGTGCCCAACACCACCGCCATCACGATGACGGCCCACCCCGCCCCGCCTGTGCTCGTCGCGCGCGCCATGGGTGCCTCCCGGACTCCAGCCCTCCGCGTATAGCCCCGGGCTCCCCGTGATGCGAGGGGTGAGCACCTCGCGCCTGTCCGCCATCGCCTCCCACGCGGCCCGCGCGTTTCGGCTGCTGAACGCTCGCGTCACGGCGCGCTCACGCCAGCACGTGGCGACACACGTTCCCTGCGTGACGACTTCCAGGACCTCCCCAGGGCCCTCACCGGACACCGCGGCGGACGCCGCGCCACCAGCACCCTGAAGTCGCAAGCTCGCCGCAGAGATGAACGTCGGACGGAATCCTCATCCACTCGGGTAATGGAAGCCGGTGGAGGCCCGGAAGGCGCGCCTTCCCGAAGACACTTCAGACCGCGGCCACGAACACCCTGTGATTTTTTCAGACGGTCGCGGCCGACCCACTCCAACCGCGCGGAATGGTTGGATCCAGGAAAGGTACGGTTCTCGCAATCGGCGCGGGCATGACCTCCGTCGCCGACACGGGCTCTACGTCCTCCCAGGCCTTCACCGTGCTCATCCCACGCAGCCTGCAAGGCACCGTGGACGGACTGACGCCCAAGACGCGGCAGGCGCTGCTGTCGGAGCTCTTCCGCATGGCCGCGCTGGCGCACCAGGAGCGCGGCCTTTTGCCCGCGTCGGAGCCGTATGCGCTGAACCTGGACTTCGACGAGTGCCACGTCACCGTGGAGATGGACCCGTCCCGTGCCCGGCTGACCCTGGCCGGGCTCTCCCGGGCTCGAGCGCTGGGCTGAGCCCGGCGATGCGTGGAAGCAATGTCTCGACGGGCCGGCTACGAAGAATCCTGGGACCTGACCTATCTGGTCGAGCAGCTGCGCGAGCTCATCAGCCGCGACCTGCAGCTGGATGACGCGCTCGGCGAGGAGCTGGAGGACACCCTCGCGCGCCTCGTGCTGCGCAACCAGCGGCTGCGCATGCTCCAGCGGATGGTGAACGCGGAGCGCTCGGCCGAGGACCTCGAAATCCTCCGCAATGCCCTGGAGCACACGGACCGTGAACTGCTCATGGCCCTGCCCGGCCTCCTCGAGCGTCTGCGCGCCGCGCTGACCTGAGCGTCCAAGGCCCAAGGCCCCCAGCGCCTGCTGGCGCCCTGTTCCGACCTGGGAAGCTCCCGGTGTGCCCGCGAAGGCCCGGCGCGCGCCCCAGGGCCCTCCACGGCCGCCTGGCGAGGCCTGCCGGCGTGGGCTCCTGATGGCTTCGCGCCTGGAGGCCCGCGTGCCGCCGTGGGCGCCGCCCGCGTGCCCGGATGCCAGGGTGTTACAGCCGTGTGGCGCTCATCCACAGGCGCAAGTCACAGGCACCGTCTGCTTCTTCAAAAGGGAGATGGGGTATTGATCAAGTGGTGGAAGAAGTAGAGGGCACGGAGTTGGGGACAAGTCAGCAAGCTCGCGGGATGACTGACGAATTCGCGCGATGCTACATGTGGGTAAATTGGCGGTTTCCCCCGGCCACCCACAGGGGTTGATCCACGCCGGGGTTTCTCCACAGCCATCCCCCCGCTGTCCACAGGCCATCCACAGGCTCGTGGTGGATGACGGGAAGACGGTGGGTGACGGCGTGTTCTCACCGCAGGTCCGCGCCATACAAGCCTGTTATCCTCGGCGGCGTTGCGGCTCCGGTGGCGGGGCGCTGGCGAGGAGGGTTGACCCATCGATTTCTATCGGGGCGAGCGCATCGGGAAGTACGAGGTCGTCACGCAGCTGTCCGTGGGCGGCATGGCCGAGCTGTTCCTCGGCTTCACCTCGGGTCCGGGTGGCTTCCGCAAGTACGTGGTGGTGAAGCGCATCCTGCCGGACGCTCGGGACAACGAGCAGTTCGAGCGGATGTTCCTGGACGAGGCGCGCATCACCGCGGCCTTCAACCACCCGAACATCGCGCAGGTGTTCGACCTGGGGCAGGAGGAGGACGGCCTCTTCCTGGCGATGGAGTTCATCGCCGGGCAGAACCTGAACCAGATTACGAGCGCGTGCCTGCGCCACCATCGCCCGGTGCCGCTGGGCTTCACGCTGTCGGTGGCGCGCGACGTCTGCATGGCGCTGCACTACGCGCACACCTTCACCGCGCCCTCGGGCGAGCCCAGCCCCGTCATCCACCGCGACGTCGCCCAGAAGAACATCATGGTGACGTACGACGGCATGGTGAAGCTGCTCGACTTCGGCATCGCCAAGGCGAAGAACAGCCTGGAGCGCACGCACGCGGGCACGGTGAAGGGCACCACCGGCTACATGTCCCCGGAGCAGGTGCGCGGCGAGAAGCTGGATGGGCGCAGCGACCTGTTCTCCGTGGGGGTGATGCTGCACGAGATGCTCACCGGCGCGCGCCTGTTCGCGGGCAGGACGGAGCGCGACGAGATGATGAAGATCCTCGAGGCGCCCATCCCCTGGCCCTCACACGTCACGCCGCACGTGTCGGAGCAGATCTCCAAGGTGGTGATGCAGGCGCTGGAGCGCAGCCGTGAGAAGCGCTTCGCCAACGGGCGGGACATGGCGCGGGCGCTGGAGGCGGCGGCGGGGACGCTGATGCAGGACGCGGAGCACCGCGCCACCCTGATGAAGGAGATGTTCGCGGAGCGGATGGCGGCCACGCGCGCGCTGCTGGAGAGCGTGGACGGCACGGCCAGCTCGCTCATGGTGGACTCCGCGAAGCGCGCCCTGCGCGGGGATGACGGGCCGTACCTGCCGGTGCGCGAGGAGATGGCCACGCCCCGGTCGGGCAACACGCCGATGAAGGGCGGCAAGAAGCCCTCGCGCAAGGTGTCGACGGTGAAGACCGAGGCGCCGCCGCCGCTGGACGGTGACGAGCTCACGCCCGCGCAGAAGCTCCGGTCCAATGTGCTCTGGGGGCTGGTGCTGCTGAGCATCCTCGGCGGAGGCATCTATGGCGCGGTGAAGCTGAGCCGCGCGCTGGATGACTCGGCGACGATGGTGCCCGTGCGGGAGGAGGAGCCGCAGGACGCCAGGCTGCGTCCCATCCAGCCCGGGGCCATGCTGGGGAACCTGGGGCCGGGCCCCGATGAACCTGTTCCAGGAGCGAAGCCGGAGCCCGCGCCGAGGAACGTCGGCGCGCAGGGGGAGCCGCCGGACGAGGGCTCGAAGCCGGAGCGCACCAGGCCCTCGCGAGCCACGGGCAAGCTGACCTTCAACATCACGGGGCAGTCGGCGCCCGTGTATCTGGGAGGCAAGAAGCTCGGCGTGACGCCGCTCTTGGGGGTCTCCGTGCCGGTGGGCAAGCACACGCTGAGAATCGTCGACCCCCAGGGCAAGTCGCGCTCCCTGCCCGTGGTCATCAGCGCCGGGGAGACGACGGTGAGCAAATTCGAGAGCTGGCAGGACCTGCCCTGAGGGGTGTGAATCCGCTGCGATGACGAGGGGGCCTGTTATCTTCGCGCCCCCTCATCCTTCCTTTCGAGACCCATGGCCCCGCTCACCCTTGGCTTCCTGATGGACCCCCTCGAGACGGTGAGGGTGGACCACGACTCCACCTTCGCGCTGATGCTGGAGGCGCAGAAGCGGGGCCACCGGGTGGTCTACTTCGAGCAAGGGTGGCTGCGCTTCAACGGTCGGGTGGCGGAGGCGCGCATGCGCCACGTCACGGTGCGCCGGGAGCTGGGACGGCACTTCGACGTGCTGGACGAGGCGCCGCGCGAGCTGTCGACGGTGGACGTGTTGTTCCTGCGCAAGGACCCGCCGGTGGACGCGGAGTTCCTGCACGCCACGCAGCTGGTGGAGCTGTGTGGGGACCGCCCGCCCGTCTACATCAACGACCCGGCGGGCATCCGCGACGCGAACGAGAAGCTCTTCAGTCTGCGCTACCCGGACCTGATGCCGGACACGCGAATCACGAGGGAGCTGCCGGTGCTCCTGGACTTCATCGCGAGGAACGCGCAGGGCACCATCCTCAAGCCGGTGGATGGCTTCGGCGGCAAGGGCATCCTCTTCCTCGCGCCGGGGGACCGCAACGCGCGCTCCGCCGTGGAGCTGCTCACCAGCGGAGGCCGCGAGGCCGTCGTCGCGCAGGCGTACATCCCGGAGAGCCGACAGGGCGACAAGCGCATCATCCTGGTGGACGGTGAGCCCGTGGGCGGCGTGCTGCGCGTGCCGTCCGGGGACGACCACCGCGGGAACATGGCCGCCGGGGGGACGCCCCACAAGGCGGTGCTGTCGGCGCGCGATTTGGAGATCTGCGAGCGGCTCAAGCCGGAGCTGCGCAAGCGCGGGCTCCTGCTCGTGGGCATCGACGTGCTTGGCGACTACCTCACCGAGGTGAACGTGACGAGCCCCACGGGCCTGGTGGAGGCGAACCACCTGGATGACGTGTGCATCGAGGCCCGCGTCCTCGACGTGGCCGAGCGACTGGCGGCACGGCGCCCGAAGGCCTGAGGTCCGGGCGCGGTGTGCTGGGCCGGGGCTCGTGGTGGATGCCCCGGCCCTGTCCGCGCCATCGTTCGGGAGGGCGGGGCGCGTGCCTCCGTGGGACGTGCGGAGAGCCTCATGCCGGGCGCGGGTTACGGGTGTGACGGGATGACAGCAGCCCACCGGGGCGGACTCCTGCGACCCCGCCCTGTCCATCGCGGATGGCCCCGGCCCTGAATCGATGTTGGCGAGGTCGTCTTCTTCGCGGGTGACCGCTGACGTCGGGAGAACAATCCGTCGACGGGCCTGTCCGGACCGGTTCTCCGAGTGAAGGTGAGCTGAAGGACGGTTCAGGTTCCAGGGCGCCCGACGCGGTGCGCTGAAATGAACCCTGGTTCAGGTTTCAGGGACCGGGCGACGCGGCGCGCCTTGAATCAGGGTTGTGCGGGGGAGTCACGTTGCCGCTCGCGGCCGTCATCCCCCTTCCCCTCGACGGCCCGGGAGGCACCATGTCGTCGTGGCGTTCTCGACTCTCCTCGACGTGCTTCACCTTCACCGTGGCGCTCGGCCTGGGCGCGCTCGGCTGTGGCGGAACCGAGGTCGGCCTCTCGGGTGACTCGGTGCTCGAAAGTTCCGAGCAGGCCCTCACCCAGGTGACGGGCTTCGGTAGCAACCCGGGCAACCTGCTGATGTTCCGGCACGTGCCCTCGGACATGCCGGCCAACGCGCCGCTGGTGGTGGTGCTCCACGGCTGTACGCAGAACGCGACGGGCATGGAGCTGGGCGGCTGGACGGCGGCGGCCAACGTCTACAAGTTCTACGCGGTGTATCCGCAGCAGCAGAGCGCCAACAGCGGGACCAGCTGCTTCAACTGGTACGAAATCGGAGACACCACGCGCGACGCGGGCGAGGCGCTGTCCATCAAGCAGATGGTGGACGCGATGAAGGCCACCTACTCCATCGACGCGTCGCGGGTGTACGTGACGGGCTTCTCCGCGGGCGGCTACATGGCGTCCTCGCTGCTCGCCGTCTACCCGGATGTCTTCAGCGCCGGCGCCATCAACGCGGGCGGACCCCACCGCTGCTCCACGTCGGTGAACGCGGCCTTCACGTGCATGAGCGGCCTGGACAAGACGCCCGCGGCCTGGGGGGACCTGGCGCGCGGTGGCTACCCGAGCTACGCGGGCCCGCGTCCTCCGGTGTCCATCTGGTACGGCACCAGTGACTTCACGGTGCGCCCGATGAACGGCACCGAGGCGATGGAGCAGTGGACGAACGTGCACGGCATCGACCAGACGCCGGACACCACGGAGACGGTGGGCGGCTTTCCGCACAAGGTCTATCGCGATGGCGCGGGTCGGGCGCTGGTGGAGACGTGGGAGCTCACCGGCATGGGACACGCGGTGGCGTTCGACGCGCAGTTCAACTTCCCGGGCAGCACCACGGCCTGCGGCTCGGTGGGCGCGTACGTGACGGATGTGAACCTGTGCTCCGTGTACCACCAGGCGAAGTTCTTCGGCCTCACGGGGGGCGGCGGCGAGCCGGGCGGTGACACCACGCCTCCCACGGTGGATGTGACGTCTCCGGCGAGCGGGGCCACGGTGAGCGGCACGGTGACGGTGACGGTGAGTGCCACGGACGCGGTGGGCGTGGCCCGCGTGGAGCTGCTGGTGGACGGCGCTCCGGTGGCGACGGACACGGTGGCGCCGTACGAGCTTGCGTGGGACAGCCGGACGGTGGCGAACGGCGCGCACACGCTGGGGGCCCGGGCCTATGACGCCGCGGGGAATGCGGCGACGGACAACGACACGAGCGTCACGGTGGACAATGCCGGCGTGCCTCCCACGCCCGTCACCGTGAGCTTCACGAGCATCGCGGCGGAGGACGGCTACCTGAAGGCGAACGCGGATGGCAGCGGCGCGGTGCTCGGGACGCTGACGAACCTGGCGCTCGGGCGTGGGACGGATGGGAAGTACAACCGCTCCTTCCTCTCGTTCGACACGTCGGCGCTTCCGGACGGGGCCACGGTGACGCGGGCGTTCCTCACGGTGAGCTACTCGTCGGGCTCGGGGGACCCCTGGTCCACGCCGGCGGGGAACACGTTGGTCATCGACGTGAAGTCCGGCACGTTCAACGCAGCGTCCACGGAAGGCGCGGACTGGGCGGCGGCGGCGGACGCGAGCGCGGTGGCGAGCATCGAGCGTTTCACCAGTGGAGCGCGGGCCTCGGCGGACTTCAGCGGGGCGGGCCTGGGGGCCATCAACGTGGCGGGCAGGACGCAGCTGCGGCTGCGCTTCAGCCAGGAGCAGACGGCGACGCAGTACCTGTTCGTGCGGGACTCGGCGAACGCGGTGCTGACCGTCGTGTACACACCGTGACGTGAGGCGGTCCCCGGGGTGGACGCCTGTTCGACGAGGATGCGAGCATGGCGTCCCCCCCGTGACTGACTCCGCCTCACAGCCCGGCCCGGACGAGACGCTCGACTCCATCGGCACCTCGGGCGTGCGCGTCTTCCAGCGACGGGATGGGTATCGGTTCACGCTGGACGCGGTGCTGCTCGCGGCCTTCGCGGCCACGGAGTCCCCGCAGGGCTCGGGGCGGATATTGGAGCTGGGTGCGGGCAGCGGCGTGGTGTCGCTGCTGCTCGTGAAGCAGTTCGGGCTGGGGCCCGTGGATGCGCTGGAGGTGCAGCCCGCGGTGCATGCGCGGCTGACGCGGGCCGTGGCGCTCAATGACTGTGAGTCCCGGGTGCGGCCTGTGCTCGGGGATTTGCGGCGCATCCGTGAGCAGGTGACGGGTGGAGGGTATGTGCAGGTCGTGTCGAACCCGCCGTTCCGGGTGGCGGATGCGGGGGTGCGCAGTCCGGATGACGAGCGCGCCATCTCCAAGTCGGAGGTGGCGTGTGATGCCCGGGACGTGGTCGCGGCGGCGCGGTATGCGTTGGCTCCTGGGGGACTGGTGAGCCTGGTGTATCCGGCGGCGCGAGCGGCGGAGGTGCTCGGGTTGCTGGCGCAGTCGAAGCTGCATCCGCGCGTGCTGCGCTTCGTGCACTCGAGGGTGGAGGCGCCGGCGACGCGCTTCCTGGTGCAGGCCGTGCGAGACAGGGACCGAGGCCTCACCGTGCGTCCGCCACTCGTGGTCCACGGAGAGGGACCTGGGGGTTACTCGGCGGAGGTGGCCGCGCTCATGGATCCGCCGCTCTCGGAGCAGGCGTAGCTCCACCTGGTGGCCGAGGCTGTGATTCCGAGACCGACGGTGCGATGGCACGTCGGACCGCCCTGCTATTGCGTCGCGAGTCTCGCGAGGTCATGTGCACGGGGGCTGGATGAGCGCGCATCGCTTCATCGTGTGGCTGTTGGCACTGACCCTGGTGGGTTGTTCGAGCACGCGGGTCGTCCGACTGGACTCAGGCGAGGGCGCGCCAGAGGTCCACGTGCCCTTCGAGGACGAGGACGCGGGGCCGGTGGAGTTGGACGACGATGAGTTCGAAGAGGCCCTGGTGGTGCTCGCTCGGGACGTGAGGCCCTTCGAGCATCCGTTGAGAGAGGCCCGCGAGCGCTTCGGCGTGCCGGAGCGAAGTGGCGTGTACGAGTACCAGCCGCAGAGCCTCAAGCTCATCCCGCGCGGGGACGGGGACGTCGGAGGACTCCGATTGCTGGAGACGTACGCCGATGACGCGCTGACACGGGACTACGGGCGCTGGTGCGAGCGCAAGTCGCAGCCTGGAGACTGTCTGCGCCTGCTGGAAGAGGGACCGTTGCTGGGGAGTGACGGCCGGTACTCGTTGGCGCTGGCCATCGCGATGGACGCGGTGTGGGAGGAGACCGCGGAGGCGCTGGAGGATGCGACGGACCCCCAGGCGTTGCTGGCGACAGTGACGGCGTCCGTGAGCATGTACTTGCTCTTGTGGGCGCTGCCCGAGCCCGTGTCCAAGGGTCTGGCGGCGCTGCTGACGGCGACAGCGATTGCGTACCTGGGCGTGGACACGGTGTGGCGGGTGCTGGATGGCTGGGTGGTGCTGGTGCGCGAGGCGGACCGGGCGCGGAGCTTCGAGGAGCTCAGCGCGGCGGGAGAGGCGTACGGCGAGGTGCTCGGAGAGAACTCGGCGCGAGTCTTCATGATGCTCGCGACGGCGGCGATTGGGAGCACGGCGGGGTTGGCGGCGAAGGCGTCAGGGCTGCCGGGCTCGGCGCAGGCGGCGGTCGCGGTGGAGTCGCAGGCGGGCTATCGGTACATGGCGGTGGGCAGCGTGCGCTCGGTGGCGATGTCGGCCGAGGGCTTCACGGTGGTGCTGGCGCCTCACGCGGTCGCCATGGCGTCCTCGGAGTCGAGGAGCGGGCGCACCGAGAAGCATCACCTCGCGACGAACAAGAACAGCAAGTCCGCTGCTCGTGGAGGCCCATGGACCCCGAGGTTCAGGGACATCTTCAAGAAGGCGGGGATGGAGTTGAAGGACCCCGAGAACATCGTGCGTGTCGAGGGGTACAAAGGGCCTCACCCGGAGGAGTACCACATGGCCGTCCACGAAAGACTTCGGGATGCGACGCGCAGGTGCCGCACCGTGGTGGCCTGTCGTGAGTCACTCACCGCTACACTCAAGGAACTGGCGAGCGAGGTCTCGACCCAGGGAACGAAACTCCACAGGCTCGTGACGGAGGGGAAGTGAGGTAGACAGCCTTCACCATGCCACGGGTGCGCTACTTCAGGCTGAACGAGGACGTCCGAGCTGGGTACTGGTACCTGGGAGATCCCCAGGACGCGCAGGGTCATGAGATCGAGGACCCTTATGTCTTCACGGCGGGACAGCCTGTCCGAGTCGAGGGTCGTCTCTCGATGCCAATCAACGAGCCAGGCAAGGCGTTGGATTTCTGCATCGCGGGCACAGGTGCGGTGCCCGTCGTCCATATCAAGATGGCTTCGCTCTTCGCGGAGTTGGCTCCGGACGACGTGCAACTCATCCCAGTCGACATCCAGGGGAAGCCGGACCAGTACCTCATCCTGGTTGTCACGAAGCGCTTTCGCTGTATCGACGACGAAGCGTCCGAAGAGGTGCGTTACTGGCTGCCCGAACATGGCCAGCCAGACCGTGTGGGTGACTACAAATCCGTGATGGGGCTTCGCATCGACCCCTCCAAGGTGGGCAATGCCAAGATCTTCCGCACGGAAGGTTGGGACATCGCCCTCATCGTCTCAGAGGACATCAAGGAGTCCCTGGAGCGGCTGAAGCCCACGGGCGCGAAGTTCATCCCTGTGTGACGGAGCGGTCGAAGGCCCGGTCGTCCACCGAGGGAGGTGCGCCGGCGCACGGGTGCCGGGGGCATGGAGCGTTCCCAACGTACTCAGGTTTCCCGGACGGGCCCGTGGCCCCCGAGCAAGGAGAACAGGGAATGAACTCCGTGACGCTGACCGAGCAACCGGACCTCCTCAAGGCGGCGGCCTTGCTGCCTCCTCGACTGTCATTGGGCTCGACCATGGTGGTGCATGGCATCGCCAAGCTGCGCAAGGAGGGCACCGAGCAGCACGCGGGCTTCTTCGAACAGCTCGGCCTCAAGCCGGCCAGGCCCCTGGTGCTGGCCACGGGCGTGACCGAAGTCCTCGCGGGCGTGGGCGCCATCCTGGGCATCGCGACCCGACCCGCGGCGGTGGCCGTACTCGTCACCCAGGCGTTCGCCATCGCGAAGGTCCATGGCTCCAAGGGCTTCGACAACACCAAGGGCGGCTTCGAGTTCAACCTCGCCCTGTGCGCCATCGCCCTCGGGTTGCTCCTGCGGGGCCCGGGTCGCTTGTCGGTGCACAGCGCCGTGGAGTCGAAGGTGAAGCGAAAGGAGCTCCGGCGATTCAAGCTGCTGCCACGTCAGCGCCGGGGCTCCAGGCTCCTGGACCTGCTGGGCTAGGCGTGGGCGGGGTGGGTCGGCGGGGCTGCCCGCCTGCCCGCTGAAGTCACAGGCACACGGGGGCTGTCCCTGGAGGGCCCCAAGGCTCGTAAGATGCCCGAGCCATGCTCCCGTCCGCTTTCGTCCTGCTCGCGCTCGCCACCTCATCGGGCCCCTCCTCGGAGCTCGTGCCCGACGCCGCCCACAAGTTCTCCACAACGCCCATGGGCCGGAGCGCCGAGCTGTTGTCCTCGGCCGGCTCCCGGTCCGTGCGCAGCGCGTGGGAGGTGGAGGCGCTCGCCAACGCCGCTCAGCGCGCCGGTGAGGAGTCAGCGCGCGCGGTGGTGAGGGGCATGGCCGTGGGCGCCAGGATGGCGAGCCCGGGACCGAGCGCGTCCTCCGCCGTGATGAGCGTGGGAGCGCATGCGGTGCGCTCCGGACTGAGCGCGTCGAGCGTGGCCGACGTGATGAGCGCGGGAGCACGCTCGGTCATGGTCTCGACGACCTCGCGAGCTCCGGTGGCCCTGGCTTCCTCGACCCCCTCGTCGACCGATTCCACGGTGCAGCCCGCTGCGGCGGGAGGTCTCTCGGACATCGGGAACGCGGCCGCGCGAGCCGGTGCCGGTGCGCTCCAGGCCGCGGTCCTGGCCTTGAGCTCGGGTGACTCGTTCGCCCCGAACCCCGAGGCCGCCGAGCTGCACTATGCCCGTGGCCTCGAGGCCCTCCAGCAGAAGAACACCCCCGTCGCCATCCAGGAGCTGTCCTCGTGCGTGAAGGCCCTGCCCACGCGCGTGGACTGTCGCTGGGAGCTGGGCTGGGCGTACTCGGTGGAAGGCCGCTGGGCGGACTCGCTCACGCAGTGGACCGAGGTCCAGAAGCTCGCGCCCGAGCACCCGGACCTCGAGACCGCGCTGGCCCAGGCCCGAGGGCAGGCCGCGCTCCAGGCGAAGCTCAACCAGTCACCCGTCGCCAGCAACCGCCCTCCCCCGCCGCTCGATGCCAAGGTCCGCATCCGCGCCGTGGGCGACATGATGCTCGGCACCACCGTCCCCGAGGGAAACCTGCCACCGGATGGCGCCAGCAGCGTGATTGCCGGTGTGCGCTCGCTGATGGAGGACGCGGACGTCACCTTCGCGAACGTCGAGGGCCCGCTGTGCGACAACGGCTCGACGAAGAAGTGCCGCTCGTCCAGGAACTGCTACGCGTTCCGTTCGCCCACGGCCTACGGCCAGGTGTTCAAGGACGCGGGCGTGGACCTCGCGTCCACGGCGAACAACCACTCGGGTGACTTCGGCGAGCTGTGCCGTCGTGAGACCGAGGCCACGCTCGATGCGCTCGGCATCGCGTGGAGCGGGCCGCCGGGCTCGGTGGCGACGGTGGAGCGCAACGGGCTGCGCATCGGCATGGTGGCGTTCCACACGTCGCCCTCGTGCAACCACCTCAACAACACGGAGACCGCCACGGCGCTGGTGCGCGCGGCGGCCGTCGAGCACGACATCGTCATCGTCTCCTTCCACGGTGGCGCGGAGGGTGGCAAGGCGCTGCATGTCCCGCAGGGCCGTGAGATGTTCTTCGGCGAGGACCGAGGTGACTTGAGGCTCTTCACGCACGCGATGGTGGACGCGGGTGCGCACGTGGTCATCGGCCACGGTCCCCACGTCGTGCGCGGCATGGAGTTCTACAAGGGCCGCCTCATCGCGTACTCGCTGGGGAACTTCGCGACCTATGGGCGGTTCAACCTGAAGGGTCCGCAGGGGCTCGGCATGGTGCTCGAGGTGGAGCTGGACCGCGAGGGTGCCTTCACCGGCGGCCGCGTGCTGGCCACGAAGCAGGTGGACAAGGGCATCGCGGTCCCCGACGAGAAGGGCGCCGTCATCAAGCTGCTGAGGGATTTGTCCGCCGAGGACTTCCCCGGCTCGGCGGCGCGCATCTCCGAGGACGGCACCATCCTCCCGAGCGGGAAGGGTCCCGTCTCCGCGCGCTCCGCTCCCGTGCGTCGCTGAGCGCGTTCCAGGTCGTGTCGCGAGGCCGAGCCCTTCGGAGGCTCGGCGCCGTCCTCCGCCGCGACGAGTCGCGCGTTGCTCCGCGTGCCGACCGCGGGTGGTGGAGGCACGGCACCGTGTCACGACGAACGTCCCGCTTTGCTCGATGAATGGAGCGCATGGGCGGTACGAGGCCTCGTCATCCTCGCAACGTGCAATCCGTGTGACTCGTTGCTCCTCATCGAAGCCACGGTGTCACTGCGCGCCCGTCTCCGCACGCGAGCCCCGCTGTCCCGACAGGCGCGCACTCTCGCGCACGCGGAAACTCACGGAGCTTCCTCGAAAAACACTGAGTGAACCCGTACACAGGCACTGTGCCGCCCGCGCCGCGCGCGAACTGTGTGTCACGAAGACGCGGCGAGCGTCGTCGGTGGTTTCGTCATCCACCGCACGCTGAAGCCTGGCTGCTGGCCCCTCTGCCACCCGCGTGATTGCGGCCCCAATGATGACGCGGCTCGCGAGCGCGCGTCGTCGGCGTGTGCGGTACAAGGAACTCGCCGTGCGCGCACTTCGACTGCCCCATCTCTCTTCGCTTCGCGCCTTCGAACACCCCGGCTATCTCGCGGTCTGGCTGGGCGCCCTCATCTCCAACATCGGCACCTGGATGGAGACGGTGGCGATGGGCGTGTACGTCACGCAGGAGACGGGCCGCGCCGAGTGGACCGGCGGCATCGTCGCCCTCGCCTTCCTGCCCTCCGTCATCCTGTCGCCGCTCGGCGGCGCGCTCGCGGACCGCTTCGACCGCCGCGTCTACGTGGCGCTGGGCATCGCCGTGCAGCTGGTGCTGGCCGCGGTGCTCACCGTGCTCGCCTTCATCGGCGAGCTCACCGTGCCCATCGTCGGTGTCGTCACGCTGCTCAACGGCTGCGCGAGCACGCTGACGAACCCGGCCTTCTCCGCGATGCTCGCGGAGCTCGTCCCGCCCCGTGATTTGCACAGCGCCATGAGCCTCAACTCGGCGCAGTACAACCTGGGGCGCATCGTGGGCCCGCTGCTCGCGGCGCTGGTGCTCCAGATGGGCGGCGCGTCGTGGGCGCTGCTCATCAACACGCTGTCCTTCGTCGCGAGCCTCATCGCCCTGTCCCGCGTGACGCTGCCCTCGCGCGACACGCCGCACACGAAGGAGAGCCTGTGGGCCGGCATCACCCGAGGCGTCTCCGTCGCCCGCGCGGACGAGGACATCTCCCGCGTGCTCTGGGGCACGCTGTTCGTGGCCGCGCTCGTGGCGCCGTTCATCGGCCTGGTGCCCGTCTTCGCCATCAACGTCTTCGGCCAGGGCGCCGCCGCGACGTCGCTGCTCGTCGCCTGCCAGGGCGCGGGCGCGGTGGTGGCCGCCGTCGTCGTGGGCACCCTCGCGGATGCGCTGGGCCACCGCAAGCTCCTGGGCTTCGCCGCCATGTCCATCGGCGTGGTGTCCGCGGTGTACTGGATGTCGCCCACGCTCACCGTGGCCGCGGCCGTCATCTTCCTGCTCGGCGCCAACTACCTCACGCTGATGAGCGGCCTGCACGCCTTCGCCACCTCGCGAGTGCCCCGCGACATGCAGGCGCGCGTCAGCAGCCTCTACAGCATGGTGCTCGGCGGAGGGTACGCCGCGGGCGTCTGGGCCCTGGGCGCGCTCGCGGACCGCGTGGGCGTGCGCTTCGTCACCGTCACCGCCAGCGTCATCTTCCTGGCCCTGGTGCTGACGCTGCGCCTGCTCAGCCCGCGCAGCTTCGACGACTCGCGCGCCTGAGCCCCCGCACCCCGGGTGCCCGCCCGCTCCACGATGAGGCCGTGCCCGGGGTCCACCTCCGGACATGAATGGCGGTTCAGGTGCCGAAGGGCCTGCGTCCCGGCGACGCGCGCGCTACACACGGACGCTGACGACCCCCTCCCGAGGAGCGCATGTCCATCCGTCCATCCGTCCTGGCCCTGTCCGCCCTTCTCCTGGCGGCTCCTCCCGCCCTCGCCCAGTCCAAGGCCCCCGTCGAGCCGCTCGGCACCGCGCTGGAGGGCCTGCCCTCCGCGTTCCCCGTGCAGTACCTGTCCACGAAGGTCGAGGGCCAGGACGTGCGCCTCGCCTACCTGGACGTGAAGCCCACCGCGCGCGCCAATGGCCGCACCGTGGTGCTCCTGCACGGCAAGAACTTCTTCGGCGCCTACTGGGAGCCGACGATTCGCGCGCTCACCGCCGCGGGCTTCCGCGTCGTCGCCCCGGACCAGCTCGGCTTCGGCCGCTCGTCCAAGCCCGACGTCCACTACAGCTTCCACACGCTCGCGTCGCTCACGAAGCAGGTGCTCGACTCGCTCGGCATCAAGCAGGCCGTCATCCTCGGCCACTCCATGGGCGGCATGCTCGCCACCCGCTTCGCCCTCATGTACCCGCAGGCCACCGAGCGCCTCATCCTCGAGAACCCCATCGGCCTCGAGGACTACCGTGAGAAGGCCCCCTGGCAGCCCACCGAGGCCTATTACAAGGAGCAGCTCGCGGTGACGGAGGAGTCCACCCGCAAGTACCACCACACGTACTACGTGAAGTGGAAGCCCGAGTACGACGTCTGGGTCCAGGTCCTCTACCGCCAGACGCTCGGCGGTGACTACCCGCGCCTGGCCCAGGTCGCCGCCCGGACGTCGCAGATGATCTACGAGCAGCCCGTCGTCCACGAGTTCCCGTGGGTCAAGCCGCGCGCCCTCGTCGTCATCGGCCAGGAGGACCGCACCTTCATCGGCCGAGGCAAGGTGCCCGCCGACGTCGCCGCGACGATGGGCCAGTACCCCCAGCTCGGGAAGAAGACCGCCCAGGCCATCCCCCAGGCCACCCTCGTGGAGCTGCCCGGCGTGGGCCACATCCCCCACCTCGAGGCCCCCGAGAAGTTCCACGCCGCCGTGCTCGACTTCCTCGCGAAGTAGCCCCTGTGGGCAACTTGGGGACGCGGGACACACTCCCGGCATGAGCGCACCCTCCTCGGGTTCACGGGTTAAAGTCCGTGAATCCGGGGCTCACGGCCCTGACGCATCTCGAGGGGGCGTGGATGAAGAAGCTGCTCGGGCCGATGCTGTACACGACCACCCAGCCGTCGCAGGACCGGTGGTCGTTCTTCGTGAACCTGTACCTGTCGGCGGACGCGGTGGACGCGGCAAAGCTCCCCAAGCTGCGCCTGCGCGCCTCGGACGGCACGGTGCTGCCGGACACCGTCGTGGCCCCTCCCCGGCGGGTGGCGGACTTCTCCGCGCTGGAGGGCCGGGCGGCGGGCCTGCTGTGGCGCTGGGAGGTGACGCTCGCGCGCGAGGACAAGGCCCGGCGGGTGACGTACCGCTTCGAGCCGGTGGACGCGGGCGAAGTGCTGGAGGAGGTGGACTTCTCCGCGCCGCACCAGCCGCCCCGGCCGTGGAACCAGGACTCGCTGGGGACGGTGGTGGTGCCCGCGAGGGGCGCGCTGCCCAAGGCGGCCTTCTTCTCCTGCAACGGCGCGAGCGACGCGAAGACGTGGAGCTCGGTGATGCGGATGAAGCGGCCCTTCGGCTGCTGGATGGACATGCTCGCCCAGCACGAGGAGCCCACGGAGGGCGGCTTCGAGCTGCTGCTGGGTGGCGGCGACCAGGTGTACGCGGACTCGCTGCTGGACCACGAGCCGCTGGTGGAGTTCCGCAAGCGCGAGCTGGAGCAGAAGCTCAACCGCGACTTCGGTCCGCCCAAGGGCTTCCACGAGCAGATGCTGGCGCGCTACGTGGAGCTGTACTGCGAGCGGTGGGGCGGCTCGGCGGGCATCGCCCCCATGCTGGCGCGGGTGCCGGGCCTCTTCACGTGGGATGACCACGACATCTTCGACGGCTGGGGCTCGCACGAGTCCTTGCAGGCCTGCGAGTGGTTCGAGTCCATCTACAGCGCCGCCGCGCTCGCGTTCGAGGCGTTCCAGCTGGGCGCGCTGCGAGGCTCCGAGAAGCCGACGCGTCGCAGGCCCTGCGAGGGGCACTATCTGCAGTCCGTGCGCTTCGCGGGCGCCGAGTGCGACGTGGACGTGCTCGCGTTGGACCTGCGCAGCGGGCGCACGTACCGGCGGCAGACGAACGGGAAGATGGCGCACGAGGTGATGAGCCCGGAGCAGTGGCACACGCTGGATGCGTGGCGCCAGGAGCACGCGAGGCGGGGCGCGAACAAGCCCCGGCACGTGCTGGTGTTGTCGTCGGTGCCGCTGGTGCACCTGCGCTTCGGGCCCTCGGTGGAGACGATGGGCGGGGACACCGAGATGCACGACGACATGCTGGACCAGTGGGAGTCGGTGGCGCACCGGGGCGAGCGCATCCGGTTGATGGTGGACCTGCTCCAGCTGGCGAAGGCGTCGTGCTGCGCGGTGACGGTGGTGTCCGGGGACGTGCACGTGGGGGCGCGAGGGCTCATCCGCTCGCGCAACCCGGAGCACGTGCCGGCGGGGCTCGCGGAGGCGGCCATCGAGCAGGTGACGTCGTCGGGCATCGTCCACCCGCCGCCGAGCATGCTCCAGTTCATGGGCATGCGGATGCTGGCCGAGGAGTCCGTGGATGATTTGCCCTCGTACATGCAGACGGAGATGCTGCCGGTGGGCAAGAGCCGCTACCTGCGCGAGCGCAACTGGCTGTCGTTGAGGGTGGAGCCCGCGCGCTCGAAGACGTCGCGGCCCAAGCTGTGGCTGCGCTGGGAGGCCGAGCACACCGCGCTGTCCATGCAGGTGGTGGTGGAGCCTCCGCCGCTCGCGCCGATGACGGGGGCGTGAGCCGGCCCGTCCACCGGGCATGCGGCCGGGCCCCGCTGTTGTCGCCCGGAGCTTGGTGTGCGCCCGCGTCGCTCCGACATTGAGCCCATGGGGAGTGGGCGCGGGGATGCACCTCGCGCCCTTCGCGCGAGGAGCGCCACATGGGCACCGACAACAAGAAGAACGACCCCTCGAAGGGTGGCAAGGCCTCGGGACATCGGCCCACCTTCGCGAAGGACCGCGTGGAGCGCGGTCTGGAGGCGGATGACACCCGGCCGCTCTACGCGGCGGACTCCATCCACAGCACCCAGGAGGCGAAGTTCGCGCTCGACAGTGACGCGCCCGTGGGCGGCGACGTGCCCGACATCCGCAGCCCCATCGACGAGGCGGATGAGCTGGAGCGCGAGCGGCGCGGTCGTGAGCGCTCGCTGGAGCGACAAATCGAGGAGGGCGACTGACGCGGCGTCAGCGCCTCTTCACCCGAGGTTCGCGGAGGCGTCGCGCGGCGCTGACGAGACAGGCTCGACCGTGAAGCGCGCCATGCGGGACGGTCGCTCACGCGAGCGAGGCTGCATCGCGTGGGCCGTGCTCCGCCCGGAGGACACGCGGGGTGGAGCGAAGCGGCTCTCGAGGACTACGTCCCCGCGAGCTTCACGCCGTGCGGGACGACCGCTCATGCGAGCGAGGCCGCGTCGGGTGAGCCGTGCTCCGCCCGCAAGACACACCGGGCGGAGCGAAGCGACTCTGGGAGACTACGGCCCCGCGCGCGTCACGCCGGGCTGGGTGTCCGGCTCCACGGGCACGAGCTTGCCCAGGTTGAGCGGCGACACCTGCTCCTGGATGAGGAGCGGGTCACCCACGAGCACGATTTGCAGCGTGGCCGGGTCCAGGTACTTCTCGGCCGCGCGCTGCACGTCCGCGGCGGTGGCGGTGCGCAGCCCCTCCACGGTGCGGTTGAACTCGTCCATGGGCCGGCGCTTGCGGAACAGCTGCGACGCGCTGGAGCCCAGGCCCTCCACCGACTCGAAGGCGCCGGGGAAGGCGCGGATGAGGCCCTCGCGCGCGGCCTCCAGCTCCTTCTCGGTGATGGGCCGCGACTTCAGCCCCGTCACCTCACCCATCGCCTCCTTCACCGCGGGCCCCGTCACGTCCGAGCGCACCGACGCATACGACGTGAGAGGCCCCACGCCCAGCCGCGGATCCAGGCTGGCACCCGCGCCGTAGCTGTAGCCCTTGTCCTCGCGCAGGTTCATGTTGAGCCGGCTGCCGAAGAAGCCACCGAACACGGTGGTGGCCAGCTCCAGCGAGAACTCGTCCGGGTTGCCCGCGGCGATGGCCGGCCGACCCATGATGACCACCGTCTGGTCCAGGCCCGGCTTGGGCACCACGTGCACCTGCTCGCGGTTCACGAGCTTCGGCGTGGGCGGCGCGGCCGGCAGCGTGGCCTGCGACTTCCAGGTGCCGAAGTGCTTCTTGGCGTAGGCCACCGCCTCGTCCAGCGTGACGTCGCCCGTCATCACCAGCGCCGCGGCGGCCGGGCCGACGTGCTTCTTGTAGAAGCCCTGCACGTCCTCCAGCGACAGCGCCTGCACGGTGTCCGGCATGCCCGCCGCGGAGTGCCCGTACGGGTGCGCGCTGCCGAAGGCGGACGACAGGAAGACAATCTGCCCCAGCGCGGTGGGCTGTCCCAGCCGGCGCACCAGGTCCGCCAGCTGCTGCTTCTTCCTGCGCTCGAAGGCCTTGGGCGCGAAGGTGGGCCGCAGCGTCACGTCCGACAAGAGCCCCAGCGCCGCGTCCACGTTGCGCGTCAGCACGCGCACGCCCACCTGGGCGCCGTCCGCGGCGACATCCTGGAAGGGGGACACGCCCAAATCACCAAAGGCGTTGTCCAGCGCCACGGTGTCGCGGGTGCCCGCGCCCTCCAGCAGCATGCGGTACGTCAGGTCCGCCAGGCCCTGCTTGCCCGCGGGGTCCTGCGCGCTGCCCGCCGCGAAGGTGATGCCCGCGAACACCAGCGGCAGCTCGCGCCGGGTGCTCACCAGCACGGTGAGCCCGTTGTCGAGCGTGGCCTTCTGGAAGCTGGGCAGCACCAGCTCCGGCGGCTTGCCCGGCTCGGGCTTCGTCGCGCGGAAGGCCTCGGCGTCCGCCGGTGCCGCGGGCTGCGTGGCCTGGGGAGGGGTGGCCGGGTTCTCGCTTGCGGCGGGCTTCTGCTGGCTGGCGCAGCCGGCGAGGGAGACGGTGACGAGGGTGGTGATGAGGCGGCGCATCAGCGGCGCTCCTTCGGTTCGACGGGTGCCTGCTTCCGGGCGGGCGGCACGGCGTGGAGGATGACGCGTGAATCAGGGCTCAGGGTCTCTTTGGCGAACTGCTTCACCGCCTCCGGCGTCACCGTCTCGTAGCGCGACAAATCCTGCGCCACGTAGCTGGGCTCGCCGACGAAGTGGTTGTAGCTCTGGAGCACGTCCGCCTTGCCGCCGAAGCCGCCGATGGACTGCAGCCCCGCGAGCGTGCGCGTGTCGAAGCGGGTGCGCGCGCGCTGAATCTCCTCGGCGGAGATGCCGTTCTTGCGCACGTCCTCCAGCACCGCGTCCACTTCCTTCTGGAGCGTGTCCGTGGACACGCCGGGCCGGGCCACCACGTTGAGCGTGAAGACCGACTGCGCGCCCTGGCTCTGCTGCGTCACGTCCACGCTCTGCGCCAGCTGCTTGTCCAGCACGAGGCGGCGGTACAGCCGGCTGGCCTTGCCCGTGCCCAGGGCCGTGGCGAGCACGTCCGCGGTGGCGTCGCCCTGCTCGAAGTACGCGGGCGTCAGCCACTGCATGGAGAGCAGCGGCAGCTGCGCGATGCGCTCCTCGTGGCGGATGACCACGGGCTTGGTGAGCTTCACCGGCGCGACGGTGGGCCGCGTGGGCTTGGGGTGGCTGGGCAGCGAGCCGAAGTACTTCTCGATGAGGGCCTTCGTCTTCGCCACGTCGAAGTCACCCACGACGGCGAGCGTGGCGTTGGAGGGCGCGTACCACTTGCGGAAGAAGTCCTTCACGTCGTCCAGCGTGGCGGCGTCCAGGTCCTTCATCGAGCCGATGACGTCCCCGTGGTACGGGTGCGGCAGCGGGAACAGCGCGTGCCACGCGGCCTCGCGGGCCAGACCGTACGGCGCGGCCTCGGTGCCCTGGCGGCGCTCGTTCTTCACGACCTCCTTCTGGGTGGCCAGCTTCTCGGGCGTCATCGCATCGAGCAGGAAGCCCATGCGGTCGCTCTCCAGCCAGAGGGCGGTCTCCAGGTGGTGGGTGGGCACCGTCTCGAAGTAGTTGGTGCGGTCGAAGCTGGTGGTGCCGTTGAGGTCGGTGGCGCCCAGCTGCTCCAGCATGGAGATGTGCACGTCGTCGGCCACGTTGCGCGAGCCCTGGAACATCATGTGCTCGAACAGGTGGGCGAAGCCGGTGCGGCCGGGCTGCTCGTGGTAGGCGCCCACGTGGTACCAGACGTTGACGGAGACGACGGGCAGCTTGCGGTCCACGGACAGGATGACCTCCAGTCCGTTGGGCAGGGTGTATTTCTCGTAGGGGATGGCGAGCGCTTCGCGCCCGGGCTCCAACGGCTTCGCCTCTTGAGGGGATTGGGCGAGCGCCGGGAGCCCGAACAGGACGAGGGCTGCGGCGACGAGGGCCTTCATTCGGGACAAGGTTCCTCCGGGGGCTTTTCGTGCCAGGAAATCACCTCTCGCGCTTAGCACGCGTGCCTCGGGGCGTGGGCAAGGAATGACCGGGGGAATGGGGGGAGGGCCGCAACTGTTGAGGGCCGCGCTCGGGCGGGGCGAGGTGCGGCGTGACTCGTGGCCGCGCTGTCCGGCCCGTCGTGTCACACTGGGGCCATGGTCTCCTCCGTCGGTGTCGTGCCCCGCTGCGCGGTCCATCCCGAGGAGGAAGCGGGGGCGACCTGTCAGCGCTGTGGCGCGTTCACCTGTGACACGTGCGCGACGTGGGTGATGGGCGTGCTGTATTGCGCCACCTGCGCGGCCCGGCCGGAGGTGAACTACCTGGAGGTCTTCCGCCAGGAGCGCTGGGGCCAGCGTGACGCGAATGCGTGGACGGTGGCGGGCGGCACGCTGCTGCTCGTCGGCCTGGCGGCGCTGGCCATGTACCTGGAGGAGTGGAGGCTGGTGCCGTTGCTGCTCGGCGCCGTGGGCGTGGGCGTGGCGTTCTTCCTGGGACAGTCGTGGGCGAGGCCGGGCCTGGTGCTCACGCCCGTCGTCGGAGGGCTCTGGGCCACGTCGCTGTATGGCCCGGGAGCGCTGGTGGCCGCGTTCCTGATGTTCATCTCCTCGCTGCAGATCTTCCTCGACACGCGCACCCGGCTCTTCTTCCGCGTGGAGGTGTCCGAGAAGGACCTGCGGCGGCTGTGGAACCTCCAGGTGAACAACCCGCTGGCGAGGCATGCCTTGTCCGCGGGGATTTCGTCGGTGTTCTTCCCGTTGATGGTGCCCATGGCGTTGGTGCTCGGCGTCCTCGGCCTGCGGGCGGTGGATGCCAATGCGAGGCCGCCCATCGGGCGCAGGGGGCAGGCGCTGGCGGGCATCGCGCTGGGGCTGGGCGCGATTGCGCTGTGGGGGCTGGTGCTGTGGCGGCCGGTGTTGCAGGTCGTGTTCGACCGGGTGTTCGTCGACTGGCCCTGAGGGAGCGGGCGCGCCATGCGTCCGGGCCCTGGCATGTCGCCCCGGCGAAGGGCGGAGGTCCCGTGTCGTCCTCTCCGCCGGTGGTCACGGTGAGGGAGAAGGGAGGGCCACGACATGGCGAATGAAACCGAGGGGCAACAGCAGCCGGCGGACGGGCGTGCGAGCGAGGAGCTGCGCGCGAAGCGGCACGAGTCGAGGACGTCGCGCACGTATGCGTTCTTCCTCCGCGACCTGGAGGCGAGGGCGGGCGTCGACCGGGCGCTCGCGGAGCGGGCAGCGGAGTCGGTGCTCTGTACGCTGGAGCAGCGGCTGATGGGCGGAGAGGTGAAGCACCTGGAGGCGCAGCTTCCCCAGAAGGTCCGGGACATGCTGCAGCGGTGCCCGCGTCACGAGGGCCTGCCTCCTCGCAAGTTCAAGATGCTGGAGTTCGTGCAGATGGTCGCGGACGACCTGGACACCACGCCGAACGAGGCGGAGCGGCTGTGCCGTGCCGTGTTCGTCACGGTGCGCGAGCACATCTCCGAGGGCGAGGCCGACGACGTGATGGGCCAGCTCCCCGCGGACCTGCGAGCGCTGTGGATTCCGGACGTCTGAGGGGCCAAGGGCTACGGCTTCGCGAGCAGTGACGAGGCCAGTCGACGGAGGTCCTCGGAGTCGTCGCGCGCGGCCACGTCGCGAAGCAGCTCGGGGGCCAGGGGCTCCACGGTGAGCACCTGGCCCAGCATCCGCACCAGCTCGGCGCGGACGCGGGGCTCGGGCTCCGTGCGCAGGCACTGCGCCACCGTGCGCAGATGCGGGCCCAAGACGCGCTGGGAAATCACGGCGGCGGCCTGCTCGCGGACAGCGGCGTCCTTGTCCGTCAGGAGGACCTCGTCCAGCAGGGCTTCCACGCTCGCGCCCTTCATGGCGCCCAGGGCCCGAGCCGCCGCGGCGCGCACCTCGGGCGAGGTGTTCGCGAGCGACTTGCGAGCGTAGCCTTCTCCTCGGGACGAGCCTGTCTGGGCCAGCACGTGCAGACACTCTCGTGCGTCCAGTCGACTGGCTTCACAGCGACGAAGCAATCCATCGACGAGCTCGGCGGCGCGGGCAGGCTCGGTGCGCTCGAGGCCTCGCGCCACGGCGCCGAACGCCTGTCCCACCGCGTCCTTCAACGCGGGCTCCGTCGTCATCCCCACGGCCTGGGCGAGTGCCCGAGCGAGCTCGCGGGAAGGCCGCTCCACCCTTCCCGCCGTCGCGGTCACGTCCCGCGCCAACGCGTGGGTCAGCTCCGGTGAGAGGGGCTCCCGCTTCGCCAGGGCGCGTGCCAGCATCTGAATCAGCTTCGACGAGGGTGGCTCCACGCCTCCACCATCTGGTGGAACAGGCCGGGAGGTCTCCGGCGCGGAGAGCACCTCGGCGCTCCACCGCGCGGCATGGAAGTCCTTCAGCGTGCTCGCCGCGCGCTGCTCCGAGCCCAGGCGTGTCATCGCCACCCGCGTCTCCAGGCGCACCAGCGGCAGCCCCGTCGCGCCACCTCCGGACTCCACCACGTCCGAGCCCGTCACCTCGCGCACGAGCCCGTCCGCGTCGAGCGTGAAGTCCCAGTGCCCTCGTGGCCTCGGAACGACGAGCCCCGGCCCACGAGGTCCCGAGGGCGCCCACACGGGCACCGTCGTGCGCAGGTAGCGCCGCTTCGTCTTCACGTACGTGTGGGCGCTGCCTCCCGCGCGGTACTCCGCCTCGAAGTCGCCCGTGGTGTCCTCCTCCTCCGCGGTCCACGCGCGCCCCTCCTCCGCCACGAACTGGGTCGCCGCCACCAGCCGCCGCATGAAGCCTCGGGCCCGCGCACCCACCGACGGGTCGAAGTGCACGGCCACCACCCGTCCGCGCGCGTCCTGCGTCACGTACACGGGTCGCTCGAAGCTGGCGCGGAAGTCGCGCAGCGCTCCCTCCACGAGCGGCTCCGCGTCCACCACCCACGTGGGCTTCACCCGCGCCACGAAGAAGTGCTGCCCACCCTCCGTGCCCGCGTAGGCCACGGCGACCTCTCCGCTCCAACCGGAGTGGCGCCAGGTGCGCCCCGCCTCCGCGCCGGGGAGCTGCTCCGCCGTCCGCGTGTCCAGGTCGAAGCGGTAGCGGTGCGTCAGCCCCGCCTTCAGCAACCGCCGCGCCCCCTTCACCCCGAACGGGATGACGGGCGGCGTCAGCACGGGCGGCGGTGGAAAGCGCGGTGCGGGCGGGACGGGCGCGAGCGAGGGCCGCGCACGGGGCGCGTCCCTGGCGGACTCGAGACTCCACAGCCCCACCACCGCCAGCACGGCGAGCAGGGTCAGCAGGCCTTTGAGTCGAGGGGTCACGGCACCTGGGATACGGGCGCGCGGCCCGTTCCTGGTCGTACCGTGTGTGGGACGCGGTGGCCGACGGTGGGTGGGCGCTCAGTGCCCGCCGAGCCGCAGCTCCAGCTCCGCCAGCTCGCGCTTCACGGTGGGGTCCGACTCACGCAGGCCCTCCACCTTGCGCACCGCGGAGATGACCGTCGAGTGGTCCTTGCTGAAGCGCGACGCGATTTCAGGGAAGGAGCTCTTGGTCAGCTTGCGGCTCAGGTACATGGCCACCTGCCGCGCGTGCGCCAGGGCCTTGTGACGGCGGTCCTCCTTCAGCGACTCCACGGTGACCTTGTAGAAGCGGGCCACCTCGCGCTGGATGGCCTCCACGTCCACCACGTGCTGGGCGGGGAGGATGTCGCGGAGGACCTCGGCGGCGAACTCCTCCGTCACCGGCTGGCGCGTCAGGCTGTGCACCGCGGACAGCTTCACCAGCGCGCCCTCGAGCTCGCGCACGTTCTTCTGGATGTGCTTGGCGATGAAGTGCGCCACGGAGTCCGGCAGGTCCAGGTTCTCCGCCACCGCCTTCTTCTGGAGGATGGCCACGCGCGTCTCGTACGTGGGCTCGCGGATGTCCGTCATCAGGCCCATGGTGAAGCGGCTGCGCAGCCGCTCCTCCAGGCCCGGAATCTCCGCGGGCACCGTGTCACTCGTGAGGACGATGGCCTTGCCCAGCTCGTAGAGCGTGTTGAAGGTGTAGAAGAACTCCTTCTGCGTCTCCTCGCGCTTGCCCAGGAACTGGATGTCGTCGATGAGCAGCACGTCGCACTCCTCCCGGAACTTGCGCCGGAAGTCGGTCATGCGGTGCTCGCGCACGCTCTCCACGTACTCGTTGGTGAACTGCTCGCTGGAGAGGAACACCACGCGCTGCGAGGGGTCCTTCTCCCAGATGTGGTTGCCCACCGCCTGCAGCAGGTGTGTCTTCCCCAGGCCCGTGCCGCCGTAGATGTAGAGCGGGTTGTAGTGGTGACCCGGCTTGTCCGACACCGCCTGCGCCGCGGCCGCCGGCAGCTGGTTGCTGTCCGCCACCACGAAGGTGCTGAACGTGAACCGGCCGTTGAGGCGCGAGGGCCGGCCCACATTGACCTTCACGGTGGGTATGGGCGGGAACTGGGGGTCGGGGACGAGTCCCTCGACGACTTCATAGGTCACGGAGGACAGGCCGTCGCCCATCCGGGCCAGGTGTCCCTCGAGCAATCCGCGGTAGTGGTCGTCCACCCAGTCGCGGAAGAAGCGGTCGGGGACACCCAGCACGAGGGCGTTGTCTCGGACCTCCAGCGCGCGCACCCGGTCCAACCACTGGAGCGCGTACTGACGGCCCTCCTGACGGATGGCCTCCAGCAACTTGTTCCAGAGAATTCCAGCGCTTGGAAGGGGGGCGGAGGCCTGGGCGAGGGCGTTCAAGTGTGTCTCAACCGTGCAAAGCGGGCGGGACTGCGAGCGTCCGGCGGTGCTAACAGAGGGGTCCAGGTGGATCAAGCTATCGACCCAAAGTGGCGCCGCTGAAGGATCTTTTCCGGACCTCACGAATCGGCAACGGACGTGCCGGGTCAGGGTCGTTGTGGGGATCCGCTTCCCTCCCCCCAACCGCTGGGGCTCCGCCCGCGGGGATTGACTGGGAGTACGGAACGCAAAACGCCCGGAGCCCTGTCACGGCTCCTTCAAGTGGTGCGCGCGGATCCGCTCCCGGGTTGATCGAACGGAGGCGTGCTCGGCCGCTCCAGATGGATCCACCCGGGCGGGCGGTCGCTCCCGGGAGGATTCGGAGGCCTGGAATCCGTTCCCTGGATCTGGAAAATGGGGGCGGTCCTGGTGGTCCTCCGTTGACTTACCCCGGAAATGGGGTTACGGACCCGGCCCTTTCCCTAGTTCAGGTCGCGCCGAAGCCGTAGGAGGCGCCACCCCTCATCAAGGAGTTCGAGCCGTGTCCAAGCGCACGTATCAGCCGTCGAAGCTGCGCCGCAACCGCACCCACGGGTTCCGCAAGCGCAATGGAACCAAGTCCGGCCGCGATGTCCTCAAGCGCCGCCGCGCGAAGGGCCGCAAGCGGCTGGTCGTGTCGGCCGCGAAGAAGTAAGCGAGTCCGCGTGTGAGGGCCGAGGGTGCGACGCCGGGCCGAGAGGGCCCGGCAGACCAGCGCTTCCCCAAGGCCCTTCGCCTGCTCAGCAGGCGTGAGTTCCTCGAGGTGCAGGACGGCGGGCAGAAGCTCCCTTCCGACTGCCTCCTCGCCCTCTACAAGCGCAATGGCCGGGCGTACTCCCGTGTTGGCCTCACCGTGTCGAGCAAGGTGGGAAACGCGGTGGTGCGAGCGCGCCTGAGGCGTGTGCTGCGGGAGCTGTTCCGCAAGCGGCGCACGCAATGGCCCCAGGGCCTGGACGTAGTGTTGGTGGCGCGCTCATCCGCGAAGGAAGCCTCTTTCGTGGCGCTGTCGCGCGCCTTCGACGGTGTCACCCGTAAGCTGCAGCGGCTCCCGCCGGCCGCCGAGCCGAAGCCGAAGGAGCCTCCCCGATGAGCCCGCTCGCCTTCGTCATCTCGCTGCCCATTCGGTTCTACCGGAGGTTCCTGGGGCCGCTGCTCCCGAAGGTGTGCCGCTTCCATCCCTCGTGCTCCACCTACGCCATGGAGGCGCTGGAAAAGCATGGAGGGTTCAAGGGTTCCTGGCTCACCGTGTGGCGCCTGATGCGCTGCCAGCCCTTCCACCCCGGTGGCATCGACCCGGTGCCCTGACGGGGTCTTCACCCCTTGCCGCACCCTCCCCCGCGGGGAGGGACACTTATGAACGATCCGCTCTCGCCCCAGTCGAACGACTCCCAGAAGCGGCTGCTGGTCGCCCTGCTGCTCTCCTTCGCGGTCACCGCCGGATGGATGTTCCTGTTCCCGCCCCCGCCGGCCGCCCCTGGCGCCGATGACGCGGGTGTGGCGGCCGCAGGCACGCAGGACGCTGGCACCCCCGCACAGGCCGCGCAGCCCTCCCCGGGTGATGGCACCCCGCCTTCCCCGGGCGGCACCGTCGCCGAGGCCACCCCGCCTCCGCCCGCCAAGCAGGTGGACTCGCACCGCAAGGAGTCCGTGTACCGGTTCTCCTCCGTGGGCGCGGGCCTGACGTCCGCCGAGCTGCAGGGCGTGAAGATGCGCGAGCAGCACTCGCTGACCCTGGCCCAGGGCTACCAGCAGTTGCTCGGCAAGGAGGTGCCTCCCGCGCCGCAGATGAACCTGGCGCAGCCGGTGCCCAACCAGCCCTTGCCCCTGTCCGTCACCATCGAGGGCCAGAGCCCCCTGGGCGCCGGCGTCCCCTACGCCGTCGACGAGAAGACGGGCGGCGACGTGGAGTCCCTCACCTTCACCGGCCGCCAGGGTCCGTGGGAGGTGGTGAAGGTGCTGCAGTGGCCGAAGGAGGGCTTCGAGCTCACGTACACCATCCAGGTGAAGAACACGTCGGGCCAGGCGCAGAACGGCGAGCTCTTGGTGCACTACGGCCGCGCCATCGACCCGAACTTCGAGCACGCGCCGTCGTTCTTCGGCGGCGTGGGCAACCTGAGCCGCTCCGCGTGCTGGGTGGATGACAAGCTCCACAACATGAACCCGGGCGACGACGCGCTCGACGCGGAGAAGAGCAAGGGTCAGATTCACTACTTCGGCATCAACCAGCAGTACTTCCTGTCGGCGCTCTATCCGCTGGAGGGCCCCCGCCCCGGCCGCTGCATCCTCGCCGCCACGCCCACCGCGCGTCAGGTCTCCGTGGCCTTCCCGCTGAGCGCGGCCGCGGGTGAGACGGTGACGCTGAAGCTCGGCGGCTACCTGGGCCCCAAGGACCCGGACCTGATGGCCGTGGTGCCCGGGCCGGAGCTGCGCAAGGCCGTGGGCCTGGGTGAGGCGACCTTCCACCCGAAGCTCGAGGACACCGTCGACTTCGGCATCTGGGCCGTCATCTGCAAGATCCTCCTGGGCATCATGAAGTTCTTCCACGGCCTCACCGGCAACTGGGGCGTGGCCATCATCCTGCTGACCGTGGTGGTGAAGCTGGTGCTGCTGCCGCTCACCTACCGCTCCATGGTCAGCATGGAAGAGGTGAAGAAGCTCCAGCCGCGCATGGACGAGATTCGCAAGAAGTTCGCGGACAACCGCGAGCAGCAGAACCTCGAAATCATGAAGCTGTACCAGGAGGCGAAGGTGAACCCGCTCGGCGGCTGCCTCCCGCTGCTCATCCAGATGCCAGTCTGGATCGCCCTCTTCACGGCGCTGCGCAACAGCTTCGACCTGTACGGCGAGCCCTTCTTCGGCCCCATCTGGCGGGACCTGACCTACAAGGACCCCACGTACCTGCTGCCCCTGGCGCTGGGCGTGTCGATGATCATCACCCAGAAGATGCAGCCGCAGATGATGGATGCGACCCAGGCGAAGATCATGACCTGGTTCGTGCCCGGCATCTTCACGCTGACGCTGCTGCAGTACCCGGCGGGTCTGTCGCTCTACATCTTCACCAACAACATCTTCTCCATCGCGCAGCAGTACGGGTTGAGGAAGTGGTTGGACCGCAACAAGCCGCAGGCGGGTGGCGGTACGCCGGCGGTGGCGACAGCGGGAGGAAAGCGCAAGTGAGCGAGCAGCCGGTTTCCCAGCAGGCTCCCGTTGCCGGGGGCGCGGATTTACGCCCCCGCGTGGAGAAGCTCCTCGGTGACATCCTGGGCCTGATGGGCTTCCCGGCCCGCCTGGACATGCAGGACGCGGCGGACGGCAGCCTGTCCGTCGCCCTGCACTTCGAAGCGGGGCCTCCGCCCGGCGTCGAGCAGGGCCGCCGCAGCCAGGTGCTGGATTCGCTCCAGTTCCTGCTCAACAAGATGCTGCACCGCCCGGGCGTCGACCGGCGCTGGGTGGTGCTGGGCTGTGGCGCGCACCCGGAGCCCCGGCAGCGTCGCGAGCCGCAGCAGGCTCAGGCCGCGGTGGAGAAGGCCCCCGCGCAGCAGGCGGCGGCTCCGGCGCCCAAGGCGCAGGCGGCGCAGCCTCCCCCTCCCGCCAAGCAGCAGGCGCAGCGTGGGGCGGACAAGCAGGCTCCGGCGCAGCGTGGGGCGGCGCCCAAGGCGCAGGCGGACGGGGACGAGCGGACGCTGGCGGTGGAGGAGGATGCCGCGCTGCGAGAGGCGGTCCGCAAGCTCGCGGAGAAGTCCGCCAGCCTGGGGCGCTTCTACGCGCTCGTCGCGATGAAGCAGGACGACCGCGCGCGGGTGCTGAAGGCGGTAGAAGGAGTGGTGGGGTTGAAGGTCGCGGCCGAGGGTGAGGGCCGCAACCGCCGAGTGGTGTTCACGCCGGAGAAGCCCGCGCCGCTGCCCAAGCGGAGCCTGCTGCCGGACGATGACGAGGACGACTTCGACGAGTGAGGGCGTGCATGGGCAAGGCGAAGGGTCTCAAGGACAAGCTGTACGGCGCGGCGGTGCTGAAGATGAGCTTCCGCCTGCGCGGCGATGAGGAGTCCCCCGCCTTCCGCTTCGTCTACCCGGGCGTGCTCCGGGACCTGGACATCGAGGACGCGGCCGTGGAGAAGTACATCGAGGAGAACCGCGAGGCCGTCGAGAAGGCCGCCCGTGGCTCCACGCCCCCGATGGGGCCTCGGTAGGTCTGGCTCGAGCGCTGCCGGGGATGCGAGTCCCCGTCAGCGTGCCGAACGGCCGCCGGTTTTCCGCTGACATGACGTCCGTCTCCCCCACCATCGTCGCCCTGGCCACCGCGCCCACCGCGGGGGCCGTGGGCATCCTCCGGCTGTCGGGTCCCGCCGCGCTGGAAGTGGGCCGTCGGCTGGCGCCGGGCATCCCCGCGGAGCCGACGCCGCGCCACGCGTACCTCGCGGCCTTCGTGGACGCGGCAGGGCGGGCGCTGGACGAGGGGCTCTTCCTGTACTTCCGGGCGCCGGCGTCGTTCACGGGCGAGGACGTGGTGGAGCTGCAGGCGCATGGGAGTCCGCGTCTGTTGCAGCTCCTGCTGGCGCGCGCGCTGGAGGACGGGCTCGCGCGGCTGGCGACGCCGGGGGAGTTCACGCGGCGGGCGTTCCTCAACGGGCGCATCGACCTGACGCGCGCGGAGGCGGTGGCGGACCTGGTGGCCGCGGACTCGGAGTCCGCCGTGCGCGCGGCCGCGGCCGGATTGTCCGGGGCGCTGAGTGAGCGGGTTCGTGCTTTGGAGGAGCCGCTGCGCGCGCTGCACGCGGACCTGGAGGGCGTGCTCAACTTCCCGGACGAGGCCGAGGGCGCGGACGAGGACGCGGGTTCGCGCGTCCAGGCGCTGCGCGCGCAGGCGGACGCGCTGATGGCCGAGGCGGGCCATGGCCGACTGGTGCGACGTGGCGCGCGCGTGGCGCTGTTCGGGCCGGTGAACGCGGGCAAGTCCACGCTGTTCAACCGGCTGGTGGGCGAGGCGCGTGCGCTCGTGGACGACGAGCCCGGGACGACGCGCGATGCGCTGGAGGCCCGTGTCGAGTGGAGCGGCCTGGGCGTGACGCTGTTCGACACTGCGGGCCTGCGCGAGACGCCGGGGCGCGTGGAAGCGCTCGGCATCGCGCGCACGCGGGAGCTGCTCTCGGGCGTGGACCTGGCCGTGCTCGTGCTGCCGCCGGGGACGGCCGAGGTGGACGCGGAGCGCTGGCTCGCCGAGGCTGGTGCCACGCCCGTGCTGCGCGTCGACGGCAAGTGCGATGTCGAGGCGCGGTCCTCGGTGATGCCCGAGGTGCGCGTCGCGGATGTGCACTCGGACGCTTCGAGGGCCAAGGCCCCACGTACCCGTGCCAGCACTGTCCTGGAGTCAGCGGGCACCGCGTCGTCCGAGTCGAGTTCGACTCCGGGAGCTCCTGCCACGAGCGCATCGATTGTCACGTCCGAAGCGGATGCGCCCTGGGGCACCCCACCCCGCCTCCGCGTCAGCGGACTCACGGGCGAGGGCGTGGACACCCTGCGTGAAGCGCTCCTCTCACGACTGTGGGGCGGCGGCACGCCCTCGGCGGTCGCCCTCGTGTCCGAGCGTCACGCCGATGCCCTGCGTCGCGCCTCCGAGGCGCTGTCCCGCGCGGAAGCCGCGTCGCGCCTGTCCACCCTGGAGGTCGTCTCCGGCGAGGTGGCCCTGTCCCTGGAAGCCCTCGGCGAGGTGTCCGGAACCTCCGCTTCCGAGGCGCTCATCGACGCAATCTTCCAGCGGTTCTGCATCGGAAAGTGACGCGCCGCCGCACGGCCCAGGCCGTGTCAGACCCCTCCCTAGAATGCCGCCCTCAACCGCCGCACTTTCGGAGGCGCTGTGACGGAAGGCATCATCCACCTGGCGAACCACTCCATGCTCCAGGCCCTGCCCGCGGGCTGGGTCGGAGAGATACTGGACGAGGAGCTCGTGGCTTCTCCCAGGCTGACGCCCGCTCAAACCCGCGCCGCCTTCATGCTGGGCGTGGAGCTGGGTGAGCAACTCGACCGGCGCCGAGGTGGCAGCGGACGCTGGTGCTTCCTGCGCGCCCCCGAGCTGCGCCTGGGGCCCGACGTGCTCGTGCCCGACGTGGCGGGTTGGCGTCGCGACCGGGTGTCGTCCCCCCTCGACCCGGACGTGCCCTTCCTCACCCTGGCGCCGGACTGGGTCTGCGAGGTGCTCGCCCCGTCCACCGTCGCCCTGGACCGCACGCGCAAGCTGCCCCTCTACGCGCGCCAGGGCGTCTCCCACGTCTGGCTGGTGGACCCGGCCGCGCGCACGCTGGAGACCTACCAGCGCGTCAAGCGAGGCTGGCTCCTCACCGGCTGCTACGACTCGGACGCGCTCGTGCGCGCCGAGCCCTTCACCTCCGCCCCCGTGGAGCTCGAGTCGCTGTGGCTCCCCGAGTCCTCCCTGGGCAACGTCTCCGCGATGCTCTCCGCGGTGCCGTGAGGTCCACGCGCCTCAGCTGGCGCGCCTGAGAAACGTGGCGTCGACGGGCGCACTGGCCAGTCGACGCACCGTCCTGAGCAGCAGCTCCGCGTCCACGGGCGCGGCCACGAAGCCCCGCGCTCCCACCGCCTGCGCCCGGGGCAGGTCCACCTCGGGCGTCTTGCCCGCGGCCACCACCTGCGCGCCCACCCTCCGGCCCAGCGCCTCCAGCGACGGCAGCGGCGCCACCACCACCTGCGCCTCGCTCGACGCCAGGAGCTCCTCGGTGCTCGCCACCCGCGCGGTGAAGCCCGCCCCCGTCAGCACCCGCACCAGCCCCGACGCCGCCTGAGCGCCCCAGCCGTACACCAGCACCTGCGCCAGCGCCTCGGCGGGCGCCGCCGTCACCGTGGGCAGCTTCGTCTGGGACGGCGTGCGAGGCCGGGGCACCGCCGCCACCACGGGCCGGGGCCGCGCCGTCTCCTCCTCCAGCGAGGACAACAAGGGCAGCTCACCCTCGGAGGGCACCACCGGCGGCGCCATGGTCGTCAGCTCCGCCATGCTGCCGCTGAGCACCATGGGCATCTGCTCGTCCGCCTCCGGCAGGGAGAAGCCCTCCATGCCAGGACGACGGGGCGCGTTCTCCGTCTCACCCCGGTACATCCGGCCGATGGCGCGGCGGATGGATGCGTCCGTGGCCAGCCTCGCCACCACCCGCGTCCGCCCCGTCACGCTCTTCACCGCGTCCACCGACGCCAGGCTCGCCGGCGCGGCGATGGCCACCACCAGCGTGTCCCGGGGAGCGTGTCCCTCCAGCCGCAGCGGCACCACGCGGTGTGTCTCCGCCACGCGCTCCGGAATCAGGCGCGCCAGGGCCGCCTCGGGAGGCTGCGCGTCCAGGTCCACCGTCTGCATCCCCACCTGCTCCGCCAGCGCCTCCAACACCTGCCGCGCCGTGCAGAAGCGCTGGTCCACCACCACCTGCCCGAGCGGAACCCCCCACTTGCGCTGGTACGCCAACGCGGAGTGGAGCTGCAGCGCATCCATCATCCCGCGCTCGAGCAGGATGTCCCCCAGTCGCTTCTTCATGATGCCTTGCTCCTCAGGCCCCCCACGGCGGCCCCCTGCCCCTGGGAACGCATGCGTCCCGGAAACTTGAGTGTTCTCTACGCCCGCACCACCCGCGCGGCTTGCTCCGCCGCGACAGATGGTTCCACGTCCGCGACACCTGCAAGGAAGGGGCCCGATGCCCCACCCGTCATGACGCGCCGTCACGTCTCGAATTGAAACGGAGCACGTCCACGAAAGGTCTGTCGCGGTGAGAGGCGAAGGCGCCGAGGCGGGAAGGACTCACGCACCTCGGGGCCAGGCGTCCAGGCATCACGCCCGCGCGTCCATGAGGCACGCGCGGACATGTCCTGACGTGTCGCGGACGACTACCAGCGCGTCTGGGGCATCGGCGCGTGGAGCGAGCCACGCTCGGGTGCGAAGACACCCATGCGCACGCCCACCTCGTGCACCACGCGCGTGGCCTCCACCAGCGGCGCCCACGGCGTCGAGAGTGACGTGGTGGCGGAGGCGTCGTCGTCGCTGTTGTCGCCCGTCTCCCCCAGCATGGAGGACAGCACCTCCGCGGGGCTCTTCTTGCGCGGGTACTCCTCGACCCGGACCTTGGCGTCCGCGGGGAGCTTCGCGGCCTCGCGCGCCAGCTCCAGCGCCTTGGGGTAGCCGCCGAGCGCGTCCACCAGCCCGTTCTCCAGCGCGTCCTCGCCCGTCCACACGCGGCCCTTGGCCAGGCCCTGCAGCTTCTCCACCGGCATCTTCCGGGCGCTCGCCGCGCGCGTGGTGAAGTCCGTGTAGATGCGGTCCAGCTCCGCGTCCACGCGCGCCTGCTGCTCCGGCGTGTAGTCGGCGTCCGAGCTGGCCAGCGTGGCGTTCTTGCCGAAGGCCACCGTGTCGAAGTTGACGCCCAGCTTCTCCCAGAAGCCGTCGGTGACGAACTTGCCCGTGTACACGCCGATGCTGCCCGTGAGCGTGCCGGGCTGGGCGACAATCTTGTCCGCGTCCATGGCGAAGTAGTAGCCGCCGCTGGCCGCGTACGTGCCCATGGTGGCGATGACGGGCTTGCCCGCCTCGCGAGCGCGCTGCACCTCGCGGCGCACCGTGTCGCTGGCCACGTAGCTGCCGCCCGGGCTGTCCACGCGGAAGATGATGGCCTTCACCTGCGAGTCCTGCGCCGCCTTGCGCAGCGCCGCCGCCACGCTGTCGCCGCCGAGCGCCTGCTCCCCGAACGGGCTGGAGTCGCTCCGGCCGCGCGAGATGGTGCCCACGCCGTAGACGAGCGCGATGGTGTCGCCCGTGGTGTTCGGCCGGCCCGCGCGCTCCAGGTACTTCTTCACGTACAGCAGCTCCGCGCCCTCGCCCGCGGCGGCCTTCTGCGCGGCGTAGACCTCGTCGCGGTAGAGCAGCCCGTTGAGCAGCTTGCCGTCCACCGCCTCCGGCGCGAGCAGCGGCGCCCGGTCGATGAGCGCGCGCACCTCCTCCTCCTTCAGCCCGCGCCCCTCGGCGATGCCGCGCACCATCTGCCCGTAGAGGCTGCCCGCGAAGCGCTCCGTGGCCAGCAGGTGCTCGGGCGTGTAGCCCTGCTCCGTGTAGCTGTTGACCGCGTTCTTGAACTCGTAGCGCTTGTCGAAGCGCGGCTTGACGCCCAGCTTCGCCAGCGCGTCGCGCGCAAAGGGCGTCTCGAACGCGAGGCCGATGACATTCACGCTGCCGGACGGCTGCATGTAGATTTCATCGAAGGCCGACGCGAAGTAGTACGCGCCCGTCGCGTTGCCCTCCTCGCCGAACGAGTCCGTGTAGGCGATGGCCTTCTTGCCCTTGGCGCGGAACGCCTTCACCGCGTCGCGCACCTCCTGCGTCGTCGCGGGGCTGCCGGGGCTGGTGCCCACGCGCACCACCAGCGACTTCACCCGCGAGTCCTCGCCCGCCTTCTCCAGCGCGTCCACCACGTCGCGCACGGTGAGCGGGTCCTCGCCGAAGGCCCCGGCCAGCGAGTCGGCGGAGACGTTCTCCGCGAGCGGCTGCGACAGGTCCAGCTCCAACACGAGGTTGGACGGCACGCTGGGGCGGCTCGAGGACGCGAGCACCACCAGGGCCACCAGGCCCACCACGAAGAGGACGGACATCGCGCCGATGAAGGCCAGCGCGCCGATGAGAAAGCGTTTCATCCGAGGAAGCTCCTGGTCCGCGCAAGGGACTCGAATCCTGCAGCGGTCCTTACTACTTAACGGGCCAGCGCGCCGATGCTTGCACGCCGCTTCGTGTCACCCCGCCGTCCGAGCGACATTCCAGGGGCCGGGCGACGGGGCGCTCGTCCCGGGCCCGCGTCCCGGACCTCGCATCCCCATTCTTCCAGGGGCCTCGAGGTGACAGGCTGCCCGAGCCCCGGGTGCGGGCCCGTACGAGACTTGGAGGAGCGCATGCGGACGCGGAAGCTGGGGTCATCCGACCTGGACATCACCCCCCTGGGCTTCGGGGCCTGGGCCATTGGGGGGGGCGGTTGGCAGTTCGGCTGGGGCTCGCAGGACGACGCGAAGTCCATCGAGGCCATCCGGCGCGCGCTGGACTCGGGCATCAACTGGATAGACACCGCCGCGGTGTATGGACTGGGGCACTCGGAAGAGGTGGTCGCGCGCGCCCTCGAGGGCCGGAGTCAGCGGCCGTATGTCTTCACCAAGTGCGGCATGGTCTGGGACGCGCAGGGGCGCATCTCCAAGGTGCTCAAGGCGGACTCGGTGCGCCGCGAGTGCGAGGCTTCGCTGCGCCGGCTGAAGGTGGACGCCATCGACCTGTACCAGTTCCACTGGCCGGTGGAGTCGCTGGAGGAGATTGAAGAGGGCTGGAAGGCGATGGAGGCCCTGAAGCGCGAGGGGAAGATTCGCTGGGCGGGCGTGAGCAACTTCGACCCGAAGCAGCTCGAGCGCATCCGGGGCATCGCGCCGCCGACGTCGCTCCAGCCGCCCTACTCCCTCATCCACCGCGACATCGAGAAGGACACCCTGCCCTTCTGTGAGCAGCACGGCATTGGCGTCATTGCCTATTCGCCCATGGCCTCCGGCCTGCTGACGGGCGCGATGACCCGCGAGCGCGTGGCGGCCTTCCCCCAGGACGACTGGCGCCGCAAGAGCTCCGACTTCCAGGAGCCGAAGCTGACGCGCAACCTGGAGCTGGTGGAGCTGCTCCGGAAGGTGGGCCAGCGACATGGACGCTCGCCCGCGGAGGTGGCCATCGCGTGGACGCTGCGAAACCCCGTCGTCACCGGCGCCATCGTCGGCGCGCGCAGCGCCGAGCAGGTGGATGGCTTCATCCAGGCCGGGGACTTCCGCCTCACGGCCGACGAGGTGCGCGAGGTGGAGGACTTCCTCCGGGGACAGCGCGCGTCCTAGGGCAGCGCGTCCAGCTCTACCTCGACCGGCGGACGGATGCCGAAGGGGTGCAGGTGGCAGTTGGACACGTTGAGGAAGCGTGTCGGCACGTCGGGCAGGGACTGCTCGCCCGGGGACTCGTGGATGTGTCCGTAGACGTGGAGGCGCGGACGGACCTGCTTCACGCGGGCGAGCAGGTCCTCGCAGCCCACGTGCGCGCCGAGGAACGTGCGGTCCCCCAGGCACTTGGGAGGACCGTGCGTGACGAGCACGTCGAGCCCCTCGGGGATGAGGTCCCAGTGCGTGCGGATGTCGGCGCCGCGCTCGCGGTTGAAGGCCATGCCGCCGAAGCGGGGCGTCACCGGTGAGCCCCAGACGCGCAGGCCTCGGACGAGCACCTCCTCGTCGTCGAGGTAGTGCACCCCTGCCTCGTGCGCGAGCCTCCGCGTCAGCTGCGGGTCGCGCTCGCAGATGAAGTCATGGTTGCCGGCGACGAACACCTTCTCTCGTGCCGGACAGCGGGAGAACCAGCCGAGGAAGGACTCCAGCTCCTCCTGCTTGCCTCGGCGGGAGAAGTCACCCGCGTGGATGAGCACGTCGCACACGGGGACCTCGAGCTCCTCGTGTCGTCGATGCGTATCGGAGATGAGCACCAGCTTCATGCGTCGCCCCTTGCGGACCTGAGGGGCGACGCTACACCGACGTGAGGGGAACCGCGTGGAGTTCCCCTCACGGTGTCATCGCGGGGTCAGTTCTTGAGCAGCTTCGTCAGGATGCTCTCGTGCGCCTGGAGGCGCTTGTTGGTGGTGTCCTGCTCCACCGAGAGCCGGGACACCTTCTCGTTGACGTGGAACAACCCCCGGCGCATCTCCGAGGCGTTGATGCCCATGGTCGCGGCGAGCTTCGCGAGCGTCTCCACGGACTCCTCGAAGCCCGCGCGCACGACGCGGAGGTCCCGGGAGAAGAGGTCCATGCGCTCGTTCATCTCCTCGAAGAGGCGGTCCGAGCGCTGGAGCTTGACCTCCATGGCCTGACACCCGGTCTCCAGGATGCCGAGTCGGGAGTCGATGGCATCGAGCCTTCTGTCGATGCCCTCCAGTCGTGCATGCACGACCTCCATCTTCCGCTCGAGGGCGTGGACCTTCACCTCCAAGGCCTCCACCCTCTGCTTGAGCAGAGCCACGTCTTGTTTCAGTTCATGGACGTCGACCCGGATCTCCTTGACGTCCTGCTGCAGCCCGCCGACGTCGCCCTTCAGTCCGCTGACTTCCTGTCGCGTCTCCCCGATGACCACGTGATGCTCGTGGACCATCTCCCTCAGCTCGCCGTACTCCCGTTGCACCGCCTGGAATGACTGCCTGAAGTCCGCGTGGCTCCGGTCCAGCGCGTCCAGGTTCACCCGCGTCCTGTCCATGTGCTGCGACAGCTTCGCGATGGCCGCGAGCGAGTCCTCGTGCGCCTTGCGCAGGCGCTCCTTCAACTCCTCCATCTCCCGTTGGTACATCGGCCCCAGTCCCCCACCGTCATTGCGCGCCATCTCGACGTCCTCCTTCGAGCGACCCCATGTCGCTTTCCAGGTGGAAGGCACCCTACCAAGCCAACCTGACATGGAGGAAAAGCGGTAGACAACCTCAAGGGTAGTCACCGGAAATCGCGACGAACCCGCCGCGAACCCCCGGAGCGCGCCCCCTCGCCTGTCACACCGAGGACGCCTTCCTGGAGGAAGTGCTGGCTTCCGGGATGGCGGAGGGGGTGTGCCGGGTTAGAAGCGCCGTGCACTTCCTGAAGACCCGCGAGGACCGCATGAAGCGTCGTACCCCGCTTTCCCTGTTGGCGCCCCTGATGCTGGTGGCCAGCCAGCCCGTCTGGGCCCAAGCCCCTGCCCCCTCCCCTTCCGCCGCCAAGGCCCCCGCCCCCGCCGCGAAGGCCGCTGCCCCCGCCCCCAAGGCCGGCTCGCTCTCTCCCGTGACGAGCGTGGAGGGCATCACCGAGTACCGCCTGCCCAACGGCCTGCGCGTGCTGCTCTTCCCCGACCCGACCAAGCCCAACGTCACCGTGAACGTGACGTACTTCGTGGGCAGCAAGCACGAGGGCTACGGCGAGACGGGCATGGCGCACCTGCTCGAGCACCTGCTGTTCAAGGGCACGCCCACCACGAAGAACGTGCCCCAGGCGCTCACCGAGCGCGGCGCCCGGCCCAACGGCACCACGTGGCTGGACCGCACCAACTACTTCGAGACCCTGCCCGCCACCGACGAGAACCTCCAGTGGGCGCTCTCGTTCGAAGCCGACCGCATGGTCAACAGCTTCATCGCGAAGAAGGACCTCGACAGCGAGATGACGGTCGTCCGCAACGAGTTCGAGTCCGGTGAGAACGACCCGGGCAGCATCCTCCAGGAGCGCGTGCTCAGCGCCGCGTACATCTGGCACAGCTACGGCAAGTCGACCATCGGCGCGCGCTCGGATTTGGAGAACGTCCCCATCGACCGGCTCCAGGCCTTCTACCGGAAGTACTACCGCCCGGATAACGCGCTGCTCGTCGTCGCCGGCCGCTTCGACGAGGCCAAGGCGCTGGGCTACATCCAGGACACCTTCGGCAAGCTGAAGAAGCCCGCCGAGCCCGTGCCCGCCACGTACACCGCCGAGCCCACCCAGGACGGCGAGCGCGAGGTGACGCTGCGCCGCGTGGGCGACAACCCCATGCTCGCCAGCGTGTACCACGTACCCGAGGGCGCCCACCCGGACTTCGCGGCCATCGACGTGCTGACGCTCGCCATGGGGCACAACCCCTCGGGCCGGCTCTACAAGTCGCTGGTGGAGGGCAAGAAGGTCGCGAAGGTGTCCGCGTACAACCTCCAGTTCCGCGACCCGGGCGTCATCGGCTTCAGCGCGGAGCTGCGCGAAGGCCAGCCGTTGGGCCCCGCGCGCGAGGCGCTCATCAAGAACGTGGAGGAGGCCGCTCGCAAGCCCTTCACCGAGGAGGAGGTCACCCGCGCGAAGACGACGCTCCTCAAAATCATGGAGCTGACGCTCAACAACTCCGAGCGCGCCGCCATCGGCCTGTCCGAGTGGGCCGCCACCGGCGACTGGCGCCTGATGTTCCTGCACCGCGACCGCATCGAGGCGGTGAAGCCCGAGGACGTCACCCGCGTCGCCACCACGTACCTCAAGTCCTCCAACCGGACGATGGGCTCGTTCGTGCCGACGGCGAAGCCGGATCGCTCGGAGATGCCGGCGCCGGTGGACCTGGCGAAGGTGCTGGAGGGCTACAAGGGCCGCGCCGCCGTGACGCAGGGCGAGGCGTTCGACCCCTCCCCCGCCAACGTGGAGGCGCGCGTGCAGCGCGGTGAATTGCCCGGCGGCATGAAGTACGCGCTGCTCTCCAAGAAGACGCGCGGCGAGATGGTGAACGCGTCGCTGTCCTTCCACTGGGGCACCGAGGCCAGCTTGCGCGGCAAGGCGGACGCGGCGGCGTACACGGGCCGCATGCTGATGCGCGGCACCCAGAAGCGCACGCGCTCGCAGCTGCAGGACGAACTCGACAAGCTCAAGGCCCGCGTGAGCGTGGACGGTGGCCTGTCCGGAGCCACGGCCAACATCGAGTGCCCGCGCGCCAGCCTCCCCAAGGTGCTGGAGCTGGTGGCGGAGGTGCTGCGCCAGCCCGCGTTCGACGCGAAGGAGTTCGCGCTGCTCAAGCAGGAGCGCCTGGCGGACCTGGAGGCCCAGCGCAGCGAGCCGGAGACCCAGGGCAGCATCGCCTTCTGGCGCACGCTGTCGGGCCATTACCCGAAGGGCCACCCGTACTACGTGCCCACGCTCGACGAGCGCATCGCGGGCGCGAAGAACACCACGCTCGAGCAGGCGCGCGCCTTCCACAAGCAGTTCTACGGCGGCTCCAACGCGGAGCTGGCCGTGGTGGGTGACTTCGACCCGAAGGAGCTGACGGGCGTCGCGAGCAAGCTCTTCGGCGGCTGGAAGAGCCCCACGCAGTACCAGCGCGTGCCGGAGGTGTTCAACGACGTGGGCGCCAAGGCCCTGGTCCTGGAGACGCCGGACAAGGCGAACGCGTACTACTACGCGGGACAGACGCTGCAACTGCGTGACCAGGACGAGGACTGGCCCGCGCTCATGCTCGGCAACTTCGTGCTGGGTGGCGGCTTCCTCAACTCGCGGCTGGCCACGCGCATCCGTCAGAAGGATGGCCTGTCCTACGGCGTCGCCAGCAGCCTGAACCCCGGTGACATCGACGCGGTGGGCACGTTCATCACGTATGCCATCTACGCGCCGGAGAACGCGTCGCGGCTGGAGCTGGCCATGCGTGAAGAGGTGACCAGCGCGCTGCAGAAGGGCTACTCCGCCGAGGAACTCGAGAAGGCCCGCGCGGGTCTGCTCGAGTACCGTCAGGCGGGACGCGCGCAGGACGGGGGCCTGGCACGCAGGCTCGCCAGCTACCTGTACCTGGGCCGCACGCTCGCGTTCGACGCGGAGCTGGAGCAGAAGCTCGCGAAGCTCAAGCCGGAGGACGTGCGCCAGGCCATGGCGCGACACGTGGACTGGACCAAGGTCACCCAGGTGAAGTCCGGTGACTTCGTCGGCGCGGAGAAGAAGGCCAAGGTCCCGGTAGCGCAGTGATGACCTGACGACTCGCTCTCTCGCGTCACCCGCCCCGAGGTGCCAGCACGGCGCCTCGGGGTTTTTCATGTCCGCGTGGCGTGAATCAGGAGCGGCGTGGAGGCGGACCTCGACACCGTCCTATTTCGAGGCGTCTTGCTTCTCCTTCTGGATGATGTCGTTGCACAGGCCCACGCACTCGTCGCAGATCTTCACGTTGATGCCCGCGATGAGATGCCTCACCTCGCGGAAGTACTTCTCGCAGAACGAGCATTGGAGGTTGATGCCGGGACGCGGTCCCTGCATTTCGCTGGCGATGGTGCGGAGCCACGGAACACCCCAGGCCGCCAGTGACTTCTCCTCGTCATAGGGAAGGCCCGGAGCGGAGCGGTCCCATTCGTGGACCGTGTTCCTCTCCACGCGGGCCCAGCTCCCATCCGGTGCCACATCCAGGGCCCAGGTCCCGGGCTTGCGTTGCCCGTCCTCGTAGATTCCCAGATGCACCACCCGGTCCTCCGGACCGAGCACCGCATAGAGCCCCTCCTTGCGGTCGAATGAGACGCCCTCCGGCAGACACGAGCGGTCGAGCCTGTCCTTCTTGTCCATGAACTGGCACCTCTTCCCGCGAGGCGGATGGAGGAGCGGACCCACGTCGGTGCGGGAACCCGGCGGTCCACACGCGACGTTAGCCTTTTCAGGTGAAGCTTTCTTGCGACGGGCCCGTGTCCCGTGCGGGCTACGGGCTCACGCCGCCACGGTGGGCTCCGGCTTCGCCGCGCCCGAGCGATGCCGCAGGAACGCGCACAGCCACGCGAGCGTCGCCGCCGCCGCCAGCACCCCGCCCATGGGACGCGCGGTGCCGTCATCGAGCGCGCTCACCGCCCACGACGCCGTGGCCGCCGCGGCGAACTGAAGCGCGCCCAGGAGCGCGGACGCGAGCCCCGCGTGCGCGGCATGCCGCTCCAGCGCGATGGCCACCGAGTTGGGTCCCACCAGGCCAATCGTCGGGACGAACAGGAACAGCGCGGCCGCCAGTCCCCACAGGCCTCCTGCCCCGCTCCACGTCACGGCGAGGACGACCAGCGCCGTGAGCCAGCACCACGTCAATGCCAGACGCAGCATCCGGTGCAACGGGATGACGCCGAGCAGCTTGCGATTGAGCTGCGCCATGGCCACCAGCCCCACCGCGTTGGCGCCGAAGAACCAACCAAAGTCCTGCTCCGGAACACCATGCAGCGTGATGAACACGAAGGGCGACCCGGCGATGTACGCGAACATCCCCGCGTACGCGAAGCCGCCCGCGAGCGCCGGGCCGACGAAGTCCGCGTCCTTCAAGAGTGCCCCCAACTGCGAGCGCACGCTGCGCGGCCCCGAGTGCGCGGGCGCCGTCTCAGGCAACACGCGTACCGTGGCCACCAGCGCCACCACGCCGATGCCCGCCAGCAACACGAAGATGGCGCGCCAGCTCGTGTACTGAAGCACCAGCCCTCCCAACAGCGGCGCGAGCACCGGCGCCACGCCCACCACCAACATCAACCGCGACATCGTCCGCGCCGCGTCCGCGCCGGACCACAGGTCGCGCACCACCGCGCGCGGCGCCACCAGCGCCACCGCCCCACCCAACGCCTGGAAGAAGCGCATCGCCACCAACGCCGTCGCCGAGGGCGCGAGCGCACAGCCCAGCGAGCCCAGCACGTACACCGCCAGTCCCACGTACAAGGGCCGCGTGCGTCCGAAGCGGTCGATGAGCGGCCCCGTGAAGAGCTGCCCCAGCGCCAGCCCCGCGAAGCACGAGGCGAGCGTGAGCTGGATGACCGAGGCCGACGAGTGCAGGTCCTCCGCGATGCGCGGCAGCGCCGGCAGGTACATGTCGATGGACAGCGGCGCGAACGCGGTGAGCGTCCCCAGCAGCAGCTCCATCGACAGCGTGCCCGAAGGGGGCGACTTCTTGGTGAGCGGGTTCATGCCAACTCGAGCGTGAGGCGCGCCCTCGTGGGGCGTGCGCGTCCATCGGGGCTCCGGGCCTCGCACGGTCGCTCGCGCGCGGCGCGGGGGACGACGTGTCGGGGAGGACTTCGGAGCGGCTTCATCGTGAGCGGTGTGGATAGCGGCGTGGACGTCGGCTGACCAGCACTCCCCACCGTCAACGGTGTGTTCCCCGCCGCGAACAATCCCAGCCTCCCAAGGGCCGGCTTCCGGGGAAGCGCCCGCCTCCCACCTCCATCCCCAGGAGCCCCGCCCGGCGGAAGCCGGCATGTCAGACCCTCCGGTTATTCATATCCCCGTCGCGCACACGGGGGAGCAGGGCCTCCCAAGAGACTCGAGCTCTCCGTAGCGCCCTCACCGCACGGCCAAGGCCCGCCCTCCGTGTGTGCGACGCCAGTAGGGGCGACGAACCACCGAGGGGGCATGGGCCCTCCTCGTGAAGAGGGGGACTTGGAGCGACCGCGCGGGGACGCGAGGCGCTTTGGCAGCAGGACCGGCGAGCCCGAGGAGGCCCGCCCGACATTCTTGGATTCGCCATCCAGGCCGAGGGGGGAAGCCCGTCGTACGGGACTGAACCTCACGGAGGATGGCCGGTGCGCGCGAGGCAGGCAGCTCCTCAACCCCTCCCACTGCCCGCCTCGCGCGCTCCCGTAAACCTTCCCTTTGCTTGCCAAGGGCGTCCGCCGGAGACATACGGACACGCACGGTCGCGGCGCGCCCGGAGCCAGGGTGCTCGGGGCGCCATGACGGAATGCTCGGGCCCGGTCAGGCCCGGTGGCCCTCCGGCGACCCTCGTGAGCGATGGGACTCCGGTACGACGTCATCGTGGTGGGCCTGGGCCATGCCGGCAGCGAGGCGGCGCTCGCGTGCGCGCGGCTGGGACTCTCGACGCTGGCCGTGACGCTGAAGCGCGAGCGCTCCGCGGTGATGAGCTGCAACCCCGCCGTGGGCGGCACCGCCAAGGGCCACCTGGTGCGCGAGCTGGACGCGCTCGGCGGACAGATGGGCCGCGTGGCGGACCTGGCCGGCACGCACTTCAAGATACTCAACGCCTCCAAGGGCCCCGCGGTCCAGGCCACGCGCATCCTCTGCGACCGCGAGCAGTACGCCGCGCTGATGCAGGACGTCCTCTTCCACACCCCGAACCTGACCGTGCGCGAGGGCGAAGTCTCCGCGCTGGTGACGGAGGGTGGCCGGGTGACGGGCGTGCGGATGGGCGACGGCACCGACGTGGCCGCGTCCGCGGTGGTGCTCACCACGGGCACGTTCCTCCAGGCGCTGATGCACGTGGGCGAGAAGAAGGAGGTCGGCGGACGGCTCGGGGATGACGCGGCCAAGGGCCTGTCGGATTCGCTGCGCGGCCTGGGCTTCACGCTGGGCCGCTTCAAGACGGGGACGCCGGCCAGGCTCGCTCGCGCGAGCATCGACTGGGACCGCGTGGAGCCGCAGCCCGGTGACTTCCCGCCGCGCCCGTTCTCCTGGCGCACGCGCGTGGAGCAGGCCTCCGGAGTGCCGTTCCCACGTCAGCGCGAGGTGACGTGCGGCATGACGCAGACGACGCTCGAGACGCATCGGGTGCTGCGCGACAACCTGCACCGCTCGCCGCTGTACCAGGGGGAGATTGTCGGCCGGGGCCCGCGCTACTGCCCGTCGCTGGAGGACAAGGTGGTGCGCTTCGCGGACCGCCAGCGGCACCAGGTGTTCCTCGAGCCCGAGGGGCCGGACTCCCCGCTCGTGTACCCGGCGGGGCTGTCCACCAGCCTGCCCGCGGACGTGCAGCTCGACTTCCTGCGCACCATCCCCGGGCTGGAGAAGGTGGAGGTCGTGCGCTTCGGCTACGCGGTGGAGTACGACTACTCGCCGCCCACGCAGCTGCACCCCACGCTGGAGACCAAGTCCGTCGCGGGCCTGTACTTCGCGGGGCAGCTCAACGGTACCTCCGGCTACGAGGAGGCCGCCTTCCAGGGCCTGTGGGCGGGGCTCAACGCGGCGCTGCGGGTGAAGGGCGAGCCGGCGCTCGTGCTCGGGCGCGACGAGGCGCACGGCGCGGTGCTGGTGGATGACCTGGTGACCAAGGGCGTGGACGAGCCGTTCCGCATGTTCACCAGCCGCTCCGAGCACCGGCTCAAGCTGCGCGAGGGCAACGCGGACCTGCGGCTGGCGCGTCACGGGCACCGCGTGGGGTTGTTGCCGCGCGAGGCGCTGGAGCGGGCCGAGGCACGGCAGCGCGCGGTGACGGAGGAGGTCACCCGGCTCAAGCGCACGGGCCTGGCGGCGAGGCTGAAGCGGCCCGAGGTGACGTACCTGGCGCTGGGGGAGGGGAGGGCGGACTGGCCCTCGGTGGGGGAGGACGTGGCCGAGGAGGTGGAGGTGGAGGTGAAGTACGAGGGCTACATCGCCCAGGCCGCGCGGGCGGCGGCGCGCGAGTCGGAGGCCACGGACCGGTGGCGGATTCCGGAGGGCTTCCGCTTCGGCGAGGTGCGGGGGCTGAGCAAGGAGGCGGCGGAGAAGCTGGCCTCGCACCGGCCCTCGACGGTAGGGCAGGCCCGGAGGATTCCAGGGCTGACACCCACCGCGGTGTCCCTGCTGCTGGTGGCGCTCAAGCGCGTCTCGGGGCCCTCGGGCGGCGGGGACGGACACCCCCTGGAGTGATCAGGACTGGGGGTGTGGATAACGTGTGGGAAACTTTGGGGATGAAAATCCCCTGAATGATTCCGGGGGGTTGAGACTCCGCCGGCTGTGGAGGGGCTGTGGATAACACGCGGTTCGACGATCTGCTGGCATCCGGTTGCCAGGCGCTGGGCGTGTCGGTGGGGCAGGACGTGGGGCCCCGGTTGCAGCAGCTGATGGCGGAGCTGCTCAAGTGGAACGCCAAGGTGAACCTGACGGCGATTACCGCGCCGGAGGAGGTGCTGGAGAAGCACTTCCTGGACTCGCTGGCGGTGCTGCCGGAGGTGACGGGCGCGGCGTCGCTGTTGGATTTGGGCGCGGGTGCGGGCTTCCCGGGACTGCCGTTGAAGATTGCGCTGCCGTCGCTCGGCGTGACGCTGGTGGACACGGTGGGCAAGAAGGTCGCGTTCATCAAGGCGGCGGCGGCGAGCCTGCGGTTGCAGGGCGTGCGCGGGCTGCATGCGCGCGCGGAGGGACAGCCGGAGACGGAGGGCATCCCCCGCGCGGAGCTGCTGATTGCGCGCGCGTTCATGGACCTGCCGGATTGGTTGGGATTGGCGCCCGCGTACGTGGCGGAGGGCGGGCGCGTGGTGGCGATGCTCGGCAAGGCGCAGACGGACGTGGAGCTGGCGGCGCGCGCCGAGGAGCGCGAGCTGCGCGTGGTGTCCGCCCGTGCGTACCGGCTGCCGTTCTCCGGCGCCGAGCGTCAGGTCGCGGTGTTCGCGCGGCGGTAGGGCAGGGGAGGGGAGAAGGCTCCCTCTTGAGTGAGCCGCTTCCCGCTCGTCCTCGACACGGTAGGGGGGCTCACGACGAACGTCACGTTGGCCGGTTGCATCGCGTGCCACGGAGATGTCGTCGACTCCGTCTGAGCGACGGTACTGATGGTTTTCCCATCCACCCGCGGAGCTCGGAATCGTTTCGGTGACGCAGGGTTGTCACCATGCGTCCCGGAAGATGCGGGCCGCGCTCCTCGACCCGCGACGTCCTGGAAGATGGATATCTCCCGGCGGATGAAGGTCTTCGAGCGCGCCATTCAACGGGCGCTCGAGGGCCCCGCGCTCGACACCGAGTCCGGGCCTCGTTGCTCGTGGAACCCACCAGGAAGTGGAAGGCGCTGAACCCCTGAGCACGGTGGGGGAGGGGAGGGGTTGTGAGGCCCTTCTCCTGAGTCGTGTGTGTGAGTGGGCGCCTCGGACAACGGTCATCGGGTTGCGATGGATTGGGGTGGACCGAGCGCTCATTCGAGCAACTGTTGTGAGGTTTCAGCGGTCGTCGCCGGAGTGAGGGGCCCCTACTGAAGACCGTGGATGTCGACGTTAGGTTCGAGGTGGAGGTGTCCTGGATGAAGCCGCTTCCGACGGACCGCCCCGTGGTGTGGGGCGATGACGAGCCCTCGAATCGTTTCATTGTCGCCGCCGCGGAAGTCCCGCTCGCGGACTTCGAGCGACGCTGGGGGCCCGCGCATCAGCGGGATGCGGATGGCGACGGATGGGGACCCACTCGTTATTGGGGTTGGCGCGCGGACTGTGGCTTCAAGTTCGTCGTCGCATACCTGGAAGTGAAGAGCTTCTTCCAAGTCATCGCGCGAGAGGACGAACTGGACCATGCGCTCGCGCACCTCGACTGGTGGCGGGGTGAGGTGGTGTGGCGATGGGATGCCGACGAGCCTCGCGCGAAGGACGGCTGGGCGGTGTACCGGCAGGACGACACGGGCAATCGCCATGATGTCTCTGTGATGGGCCAGCGAAGTCATGCCGAGTGCCTGGCGCGCAGGTTGGAAGCGCGGGCGCACAAGCAGTGGTACGCGGTGGAGGTGCGTGGAACACCGCCGGTTCCTCCGCCGCGTCCGCGTGAGGGTTGGGCCGTGGTCCGACAGGATGAGCACGGCAATCGCGCGGAGGTGGCCGTGTTCTCCAGTGAGACGCGCGCCCGGGAGCTCGCCACCGCGTACGACGCGGAGCCTCGACACAAGCAGGCCTACTTCGTGGAGCACGTGCCTCCGAAGTTCTGAGTCGTGGGTAGGACCTTCAGGGTCGAGTGCACGGCGAGCGTCTGGCGTCAGGCTCGCTCGCCGTTCTTCCGGGTGATGCGCTGACGATGGGGTGGATTCCTGCCATCGCATTGCCGTTCGGGAACCTGGAGATGCCGGACAGCGCCATGCTGACCGCACCTCGTCGAGCGCGTGGTGCGCGCATCACCGCTGTCACTCGGGTGGATGCCGTCCTCGACGAGAGGATGGAGCTGGCATGGACATGGGCAAGATGAGGGTGGCGCGCCCGACGCGGAGTCTCGCGCCCGTGGTGAGGTTCTATCGGGAGGGACTCGGCTTCGAGCTGCGAGGAGGCTTCGAGGACCACGCGGGCTTCGACGGCGTGATGCTCGGTTGTCCCGGCCTGCCCTACCATCTGGAGTTCACGGTGGAGCGAGGCCACGAGGCTCCGCGTGCGCCGTCGAAGGAACACCTGTTTGTCTTCTACGTGCCGCAGCGGGACGAGTGGAAGGCGAGGGTGAAGCGCATGGTGCAAGCGGGCTTCGAACCGGTGCGCTCACACAATCCCTATTGGGACGTGAATGGGATGACCTTCGAGGACCCGGATGGGTACCGCGTGGTGCTCTATCAAGGTGAGTGGACGCGGTAGTGCGGTGCATGCGTCGGCTCGGTGATGCGTCACTGCTCGCGTGGATGCGGCTCCAGCGCAGGTGTTCGCGAGCGTGCGTGAGTCGATGCCGCGTGAGGTGTTCGTGCGCTCCACGCACCCGGGTGAGCGCGGCTTGGACGCGCATCGTCTCCGTGAGGATGAGAACGCGTGTTGAAGCCGGGCAGCCGAGGTGACGAGCGCTCTCCGAAGTGAATCGGTGCACATGCGAGGAGCCCACGGTTCGCTGCATCGACGCACACGCCAGCCTGTGCTCCGAAGCGCCGGGCAGTGCCTTGCTCGGAGTCCAACACGGGATGCGTGCGTGCATCCGCTCCGTTGGATTCGGTGGGGTGCGGTGCGCCGGGTGCGACGTCGAACGGCACGCGTCGAGAGCATGCGAGCGTTGCCTGACTTCGCGTTGCCGAGAGGTCGACAGGGCCGCAAGAGCCTTATCGATGAGGTGGTCTGGGATGAAGCCTCGAAGGTGGCGGTGAAGACTTCGTCAGCCAGTGCTTGCTGTGCAGCCGCGGTGAGGTCCCGCCAATCCGCGCCCTTCGAGACAGTGGCTGGAACACCGCCGCGCGAGGTACTCGATGAGGTCCCCCAGAGGTGAGCGCGCTGGCCACTGACTCATGCATGAGTCGATGCTCCCCGACGGGGTGGAGCAGTCAGCAGCGGAGGGATGGAGGAACTGCGCGCAGCGAGCACGACGACTCGGTGGAGACGGCCCAGGGCTCGATTGCACCACTGCATCCGGAGCAGGGTTGAAGCCGACGGGTTGTGTGGCCAGGTGCAACGCGTGTGAGCGAGCTTCGGCTGCGCGGGATGCCTCAACCCTTCGAGCTGATGCGGCCGTGCCTTCAGCCAACCGATGAGGGATTCGGTCTGTCGCATGGGGGCCATGTCGCAGCGGAGAGTCGACGAGCAGCCGTGCGAGCCGGGCCCTGCTCCAACTGGCAGTACTGCGGGCCCGAACGACGGCACCCTTGCTTGCTCGCAGCGGTTCGAAGCGCCGTCTGATGACGGGTCGCCGAACATGAGGACCGAGTCGTTTCCGGACAGTGCCACCCACGCTTTCGTGCAGCGATTCGAAGAGCGGGTTGCCACGTGTGAGGAACGCGGATGCGGACCGAGTCGCTGACCTGGTGTGGAGACCGCCGGGTCCCATGCGTCGGGTCCGGGACTGCGGTCGGTGGATGCGAGGCCTCTCTGCACGTGGAGCGGGACCACGGTCCATGAAGCGGAGGCGCGCCGTCAGTGCCTTCGGTGACGATTCGAGAAGTGGGCCGATGCCAGTTCGCGTTCGACTCGGTCCGCGACCGCGGAACGGGCAGCAGCGACCTGTGGCCGGTGGTTGTCCCCACCATCACGATGCGCTCAACCGGAAGAGGGTGCGGCGAGTGGATGGCCGTCTTCGCGGGAGGCGTAGACACCGCAACGAAGACTCAGGCCTCCACCGGATGGATACGAAGCAGGTCGAGCAGTCCGCCGATGACCACAAGGCGTTCCACGTGGAACGCGATGCGGCCATGCAGGTGGGCCTCGGTTGAGGGAGGTCGACACCTTCGCGATGCCCACCGATTCGATGGGCGACAAGGTCGACGAACTTCCTCGTGAAAGGGGCCGGGCAGCAGAAGTCAGTCCTCGTGCCTTCACCACGCTGGAAGTGACGCAGGCCGATGGGCATCCGGGGACCGCGTGGCGTTCCACATGGAACGCGCATCCGCATGCGGCGTGTGCCGGCGCATCGCTGACCCCGAAGCCGCGAAGGGGAAGAGGTCCGCGCCGAGGCCGTGGTCCATGCGGAACGGCGCATCGCCTGTGGCGTGTGCCAGCGACCTCACCGCCACGAAGGTGGAGACGTCCGCACCGAGCCCATGTCCTGTTCCACGTGGAACCGTGCATCCACATGTGGCGTGTGCCGGCGCCTCGCGGGTCTCACCGCCACGAAGTTGAAGAACTCCGCCGCGGGGCTACGTCCTGTTCCACGTGGAACCGTGCATCCACATGTGGCGTGTGCCGGCGGCGTCACCGCCACGAAGGTGAAGAGCTCAGCCCCGAGGCCACGTCCTGTTCCACGTGGAATCGTGCATCCGCATGTGGCGTGTGACGGCGCCTCGTGGGCCTCACTGTCACGGAGGTGAAGAGTTCCGCCCAGGGCCATGGCCTGCTCCACGTGGAACCGTGCAGTTGCATGCGGCGTGTGCCGGCGCTTCGCGGGTCTCACCGCCACGAAGGTGGAGACGTCCGCATCGAGGCCACGCCGTGTTCCAGTTCGAACCGCACATCCACATGCGGCGCGTGCCGTCGTCGCGCTGGTCGCGCAGCCATGAGGTGAAGCGGTCCACACCAAGGCCATGCCGTGTTCCACGTGGAACGCACACCCGCATGCGGCGCGTGCCGTCGTCGCGCTGGTCGCGCAGCCATGAGGTGAAGCGGTCCGCACGAGGCGATGCCGTGTTCCACGTGGAACGCGCACCCGCATGCGGCGCGCGCGCGCACTCCTCTCGCCTTGTCGCCATGAGGTGGAGCTGTCCCGCGCCAGGCCATGTCGTGTTCCACGTGGAACGTGGATGAGCACCGCGAAGAAGCCCGATGAAGGAAGCCGACGAGTCGGTCGTTCCACGTGGAACGTGGAGGCAGGCCATGAAGGTGCGAGTCACTGCCGAGGCTCCAGCACGAACCAGGAAGAAGGGCAGGGGTTTCGTCCGGGCTCACGGTTGAGCGAGGCGCGGCCACGCGAGGAACGGCGAAAGGTGCACGTGGATGGAGACCTGTGAAGGCGATGGCAGTTCCACGTGGAACGTGGATGCGCCGGAGAAGGTGGCATCGCGTCCGAGGTCGCATCGCCACGAAGCTCGAAGACGGATGCGGCGACCCCACGTGTTCCACGTGGAACGTGGAGAGGCTCCGCAGGTGCTGCCCGTACCGATGTGAAGAGGTACTGGGAAGCAGGCCGATGCTGGTTCGTGTTCCACGTGGAACGAGGATGGGCTCAGCCAGCGGGACGCGCGGTCATCACGAGAAGCAGGCGGAGGCCTTGTTCGTGTTCCACGTGGAACGTGGAGAGGCTCCGCAGGTGCTGCCCGTATCGATGTGAAGAGGCGCGGGAAGCAGGTGGACGCTGGCTCGTGTTCCACGTGGAACGAGGGTGAGCTTCAGCCAGCGGGTGCGTGCACGCTCATCATGTGGAGCATCACGAGAGGCAGGTGGATGCCTGTTCGTGTTCCACGTGGAACGTGGATGAGTTCCCGCGAGCGGGTACGTGCGCGCTCATCACGAGAAGCAGGTGGGCGCCTGTTCATGTTCCACGTGGAACGAGGATGGGCTCAAGCCGGCGGGTGCGCGCCCATCACGAGAAGCAGGTGGACGCCTGTTCGTGTTCCACGTGGAACGTGGATGGCCAGTATGGGCGCGCTCAGGCACCCATCGATGTGGCGCGATGGGGACGGCAGGTGGGGACCTGTTCGTGTTCCACGTGGAACGTGGATGCGCATCGCGAGCGGGTGCTCGCTCAGGTGCCACCTGGGTTCGAGCCATGAAGGGTCGAACCACGTTCCACGTGGAACGCGGGATGGATGCCGTCCGGTCGGACCGAGCAAGCCACCCCGTTGATGAAGGCTTCGATGACGACTCCACCGTTCGACCTGGAACACGCATGGGCATCGAAAAGGCGTGCTCAGGCATGCGCCAGTTGGGCTCGCGCGTGGAGGGTCGTGCCGTGTTCCGCGTGGATGAGCGTCACACGGTGGTGCTCGCGCAGGTCGTCACCTGGGTTGAGCGTGGCGGACCATGTCGTGTTCCACGTGGAACGAGGCCCGGATGCCATCTCGTCGAACACTGTCCCTCACCACATCCATGAAGGCATCGATGGCGACTCCATCGTTCCACGTGGAACGCGGATGAGCGTCACGCGGTGGTGCTCGCGCAGGCCGTCACCTGGGTTGACCGTGGAGGACCGTGTCGTGGTCCACGCGGAGCGCGGAGCGGAGACCCCCAGGCATGTCCTGCTCGAACGCGGCGAAGAGGCTGACGAGAAGGCGCCGATGCGACTCCACCGTTCCACGTGGAACACGCAGGGACGTCGCGAAGCTGTCGCGGGCGTGGTGTGGCATCGGCGCGGAGTGGTTCGCGAAGCAGCGGAAGTCCGAACCACGTTCCACGTGGAACGCCACGGGATGAGTCCGCGCACGCCCCGACCAGCAGCACGCCAGAAGCTGGCGATGCTGGGACGTGTGCCTCGTGGAACCCGGATGCGCACCGCGAGGTGAGCGGATGACGACGTCGCAGCGGTGATGCGCGGCACGACACGCCAACAGGTGGTCTGGCCGTTCCACGTGGAACGTGGAGGCGGGACATGAAGGCGCGCGGTGACCGAACGGCATCGGCGCGAAGTGGTGATGGGGGCCGATGGATGGCCAGCCCGGTTCCAGGTGAAGCGTGGATGCGCGCGGCACAGGCCCAGATGTCTGGACGTTCAGATGTCTGGGCGCTCAGGGGCGCATCACCGCGAAGCAGTGAAAAGTCAGCGGAGGCCAGTCCCTGTTCCAGGTGGAGCACGGATGCTCGCGATGCAGGGCTCGGGTTCGGATGCCGCGTCCCCGCGAAGTCGTGAGACGTCGATAGAGGTCAGTCCCTGCTTCCCGTGGATGGGGCGCATGACGGTCCACGCCAGCGGTGACACGGCGTCGATGCGTGGCGGCGAGGAGGAGTCGATAGATGCGGGTCCCCGTTCCGCGTGAACGTGGATGAGGTGATGCAGGCCGGTGTTTCGGATGCGGCATCAGCGCGAACCAGGGGGAGGGCGATGGGCGGTCGGTCCTCGTAGAACCTGGATGAGGGACAGGAAGGTCCAGCCACACGCGACCGGGCCTCGGTGGGGTGCCGCGAGAAGTCGATACCCGTCGGCCTCGGGTCCAGGTGGAGCTCGGATGCGACACTGAGGTCCAGTCCAGGCGGGACGCGACCGCAACTCCAAGCCGCACGAAGTCGATGGAACCCAGCTCCTGCTCCATGTGGAACCCGGATGCGGAGCATCAAGGCTCAGCCGTCCATCGCGCGGCCTCGGTCCGAAGTGGCGTGAGCTCACGTCGACGCGCCGAACCGAGCTTCGCGGGGACGGGCCTCACCGAGGTCTGCGCGACCTGTCACGACATCGGTCTGAAACGCGGGTGGACGTCGCGAAGGCGGGTCCTCGTGGCGCCGCGTCGGTGAGACGCAGCTCGAGAAGCCGGCCGCGGGCTTCGTCGAACCTCACATGAACTCCCCTCAAGAGCCACGCTGCGCTGTTCACGTGATGAGGCCAGGCCCTCGTTCAGGAGGTGCTCGAGGTGCGCGCCGAAAGGTCATCGTGTTCCGCGTGGAACGCCCGCCCGGTTCGCGTGACGGAAACACCCACCCACGCTCCACGCGGAACCTCGTGTCCGGACTCCTCCCGTCCCCGCGTCCACGCGCGGCCACCCGCTCCGGAAGGAAGGAAGACCCCATGCCGCCCCACGACGACGCGACGCTGTCCGACATCTCCAAGCGATGGAAGTCCGCGCTGCTCATCGAGAGCTGGCGGTCACTCCCCGCCGCGTCGCGCGAAGAAGTCCTCGCCGACATGGAGGACTCAGCTCGCACGCTCCGCGACCACGACCCCAAGCTGTCCGAGTCCTACGTCGCCGCGATGGACGCACTCGATGTCGTCGGCCTCGATGGAACCCTGCACCTCTGGACCCAGGCCACGGACGACGTACGGCACCTGCTCGACGAAATCACGCGCCTGCGCGCCGAGCTCCAACGCGAACGCACCCGCCTCAGGTAGCCGCACGCGCCTCCTTATAAGGAGGGCATCCGAGCGAGCCCGTTGCGGCACCGTGGACCCAGGATGCCAGGGCACCGCTCGCCGGGTTCTCCAGCATGAAGACGGCTCTTCCAAGTCTTCGGAATCAGGCCGTTTGGAAGGCTGGCAGGCCCTCGGATGAAGCGTTCGCGCAACGTGCGCCGCGAATTTGATCCGACACCGAGGCGCATGTTAGCAGCGGGATCAGCGTGCAACCGTGCACCGCATCACGCACGGCGCCTGGCTCTCGCCAGGCATGAGAGAGGATGGGGCTCGTGGGTCGAATCATCTGCATCTCCAATCAGAAGGGCGGCGTGGGCAAGACGACCACCGCCATCAACCTGGCCGCGAGCCTGGCCTCCGCCGAGCGCCGCACGCTCCTGGTGGACATGGACCCGCAGGGCAACGCCGGCAGCGGCCTGGGCCTCAAGCAGGACAAGCTCCACGGCACCATCTACGACGCGCTCCTCAACGGTCGTCCCATGAAGGAGCTGTTCCACCCCACCGAGCTGCGCTACCTCCAGGTCGTCCCCGCCACGCCCGACCTCACCGGCGCCGAGGTGGAGCTCGTCGGCCAGGAGAACCGCGAGTTCCGCCTGCGCGACGCCCTGCGTCCGCTCGCCGCCGAGTTCGACTACATCATCATCGACTGCCCGCCCTCGCTCGGGCTGCTCACCCTCAACGCGCTGTCCGCCGCGGACTCCGTCCTCATCCCGCTGCAGTGCGAGTACTACGCGCTCGAGGGCCTCTCCCAGCTGACGCACACCATCGACCTGGTGAAGCAGGGCCTCAACCCGGACCTGAAGATGGAGGGCATCCTGCTCACCATGTTCGACGCGCGCGCCAACATCGCCCACCAGGTGGTGGAAGAGGTGCGCGGCTACTTCAAGGACCAGGTCTTCCAGGTCGTCGTCCCGCGCAACGTGCGCCTGTCCGAGTGCCCGTCCTTCGGCAAGCCCATCATTCTCTATGACATCAAGTCGAAGGGCTGCGAGAGCTACCTGGCGCTCGGCCGCGAGTTGATGAAGCGCGACACCCCCAAGTCCCCCCGTCAGGCGCCTCGTCGTCGGGTGGCCTGAAATCTTGCCGCGCGTCGTGCGCCACCGTCACGCCCGGTCCGCTCGCGCCGCCCATGCCCGCCGTGAGTCGACTCACGGCGCCGGAGTCATGTCTTGGTGAAAGCAGACACTCAGAAACGCGCTCTCGGTCGCGGCCTCTCCGCGCTCATCCCCCAGGCCGCTCCCGGTGGCGGCAAGGCCGCCGAGCAGGCCGCGCTCAAGGCCGGCGTCCTCAAGCTCCCGATTGAGTCCATCCACCGGGACAAGGACCAGCCCCGCCATCACTTCGACGAGGAGAAGCTCAAGGAGCTCACCGAGTCCATCCGCGTGCAGGGCGTCATCCAGCCCATCCTCGTGCGCAAGGACCAGGACGGCTACCGCATCATCGCGGGTGAGCGCCGCTGGCGCGCGTCCCAGGCCGCGGGCCTCAAGGAGGTCCCCGCCATCGTCAAGGAGGTGACGGAGGTCCAGGCCTTCGAGCTGGCCCTGGTCGAGAACCTCCAGCGCGCGGACCTCAACCCGATTGAAGAGGCGGAGGGCTACAAGCGCCTCACCGACGAGTTCAAGCTGACGCAGGAGCAGATCAGCCAGCGCGTGGGCAAGGAGCGCTCCACGGTGGCCAACGCCCTGCGCCTGTTGGCCCTGCCCGCGGACGTCAAGGGCATGGTGGCCGACGGCTCGCTGAGCATGGGACACGCGCGCGCGCTGCTGGGCGTGCCCCGGCTGCCGGAGCTGCAGAACCTGGCCAGGCAGGTGGCCGAGAAGAAGCTGTCCGTGCGTGACACGGAGCGGCTGGTCCAGCAGAGTCGCTCCAACGGCAAGAAGGATGCGGGCAAGACGCCGCCGAAGCAGAGCCCGCAGGTGAAGTCCCTGGTGGAGGAGCTCCAACGTCGATTGGGGACGAAGGTCCGGTTGACCGAACGAAGCCCGGGAAAGGGCACCATCGAGGTGGACTTCTTCTCCTACGATGACCTGGACCGGCTGTTGAAGCTGCTCAGGAAGGAGTAGCGCGTGGCGCTCCTTGGCGGGAAGAAAGACGAAGCACCCAGCAGGCCCTTGTTCAAGCGGGAGGAGGAATCCGTGTCGCAGCGCTCTGGTGAGGTCCATACGCTTCTGGGCAAGGGAAGCGAGTTCGAGGGGAAGCTCACCTTCGAGGGGCAGGTCCGTATCGACGGGAAGTTCCAGGGGCAGATCATCACCAAGGACGTGCTCGTCATCGGTGATGGCGCCAAGGTCCAGGCCGAAATCCAGGCCGGCACCGTCATCATCAACGGACAGGTCGAAGGCAACGTGAAGGCGACGCAGATCATCGAGCTCAAGACGCCCGGCCGCGTGAAGGGCAACCTGGAGACGCCGTCCCTGTCGATGGACCGGGGCGTCATCTTCGAGGGCTCGCTGAAGATGGAGAACCTGGGCGGCAACACCCGTCCTCCTCCTCCTGGCGGCGAGAAGAAGTAGCCGGTGCGGCGCGCCAGGCACATCGCGTCCGGCGTGGTGCTGGCGCTGCTGTCCGGGTGCAAGGGCTGCGACGGGGGGAAGGACTCCCCCGACGCGTCCTCCCCGGAGCAGACCTCGCGCTCGGGCGTGAAGGTGCCGCTGCCGGAGGGCTGGTCCGCGCAGGTCGCTCCCGATGACAGCTTCCAGGCGGGCCCTCCTGGCCGCCCGGTGCTCCGGGTGGACCTGCGACGCGGCAAGGGCGAGGAGATGCCCTCCGTGGAGGACCTGGCCGACCGGGTGCGCGCGGAGTCGAAGAACTTCGAGGTGTCCCTCGACCAGGAAGAGGAGAAGGACACCTACGCGCTGCTCCGCGTGACGCTGGCGCCCAAGCAGGGTGACGGTGGCGTCGGCGCCGCGGCGCCCGCGCTGTTCGGCGCGCGCCGCGTGGGCAATGACCTGTTCCTCTGCGCGACGCTGCCGGGGGCCACGCCGGAGGATGTGCGGCTGGCCACCGAGGCGTGCCGCGAAATCGAGGTCCAGGCGGCGCAGCCGCGCTGAGCCTCACGGCGCACCGGGCCCCCCGGGCGCGATGTCCCGCTCATCACCGCGAGTCTTCCGCCCACGCGGCGTCATGCCTCGGTGGGTGGGCGCGAGACGCTGGCTCCTCGGGACGCGCCCTTCGACGCACTGCCACTGCTCCTCGTGGAACATCTCCCTCGGTGCGAGCCGCACGACGCGGGCGGAGACTGCGCTCGCCCCTTCGAGCAAGCGGGCAGGAAGGCCCCGTTCCACTCGCACCCCCCACGAGCGCAACGCGGCGCGCGTGCGCGCGTCTGTCGCTGGCACTGGGACCTCGCGGGTGGGCTGTTGCCACCCGGAAGCGGCTCCGATGCACGGCGGCTCGTGGTGGAGGTGGTCATGGACTGGAGAGCGAATCTCATCGAGGACGACGCGGGCGTCCGGGACGTGCTCACGCGCTCCCGGCGGGTGGCGGTGCTGGGCATCCGCCCGGAGAGCCACGCGCACAAGCCCGCGCACTCGGTGCCCGCGTACCTGCAGAAGCACGGCTACGACATCGTGCCCGTGCCCGTGCACGGCGAGACGGAGCCCATCCTCGGGCGGCCCGTGTACCGCGCGGTCGCGGACATCCCCGGACAGGTGGACCTGGTGCAGGTGTTCCGTCGCCCGGAGGACATCGACGCGCACGTGGCGGACCTGCTCGCCAAGAAGCCGCACGCGGTGTGGTTCCAGCTGGGCATCCGCAATGACGCCGCGGCCGAAAAGCTCGCGCGCGCGGGCATCCGCGTGGTGCAGGACCGGTGCATGAAGGTGGAGCTGGCGCGGCTGTCCCAGGAGCGGGAGCTGTCCGGGGCGAGTCCGGCGTGACGCCCGGAAGCAAGCAGGCGTGGCGCGGTCCTGAACATTCCGCGAGCGCCAAGCGTCCCACGCATTATGGAAGGATGGAGTGGGGACTTCCCCATTCCGTCGCGAGTCCTTAACCTTGTCGTTACCCCGGCCCGTGGTGGGTGAACACCCCGACCCATCCCAGGACCTCCACGCAGCGCCCAGCAAGGAGTCCCCGCATGTCGTTCACCGGAATGCTCCCCCTCCACCTTGCCACCGTGGACCTCAGCCCCGTGGGTGAGCGGCTGTTCGCCGCGAGCGGGCTGGCCGTCACCGTGCTGGCCGCGCTCTGGTACGCGTGGACGCGCCCCGTGGCGCAGCCCGTGCCCGTGCGCGTCTCCTCGCGTCGCAACCCGCGCCGCTAGTCGCTCCGGTGTTTGAAGCCCTCGGGCCCGAGGGCCGGGTGACACCCGACCCCAGGCCCGAGTCCGAGTCCGGACGTCTCAGCCGCGCTTGAGCGCGAGCGACAGGGCGAAGTCGCCCGCCTCGTCCGTCCACCACGCGGCAAGCCCCAGCCCGGCCGCGTCCAGCTCCGCCTCCACGCGGTGCTGTTCGAACTTGCAGCTGACCTCCGTGCGCAGCACCTCGCCCGCGGCGAAGTCCACGCGGCGCTTGAGCGACTGCATCCACACGGTCTGCTCGCGCCGCGACACCAGGCGCATCTCCACCCAGCGGTTGTGCTCGTCGAAGGGCGCGAAGTGCTCGAACCCGTTCGGGTCGAAGTCCGCGCCCAGCTCGCGGTTGAGCACGCGCAGCACGTTGCGGTTGAACTCCGCCGTCACGCCCGCGCTGTCGTTGTACGCGGCGTACAGCCGCTCGCGGTCCTTGATGAGGTCGGTGCCCAGCAAGAGGCCGTCACCGGGGCGCAGGCCCGAGGACAGCTCCGCGAGGAAGCGCGCGCGCTGCGCGGGCTTCAGGTTGCCGATGGTGCCTCCGAGGAAGGCCACCAGCCGCCGTCCGCCCTGGGGCAGCCGGTTGAGGTGGTGCTCGAAGTCGCCCACCACCGCGTGCACGCTGATGCCCGGGTACTCGCGCGCCAGCGTCCCCGCCGCGCGGCGCAGGAAGGACTCGCTCACGTCGAAGGGCACGAAGCGCGACAGCTGCCCCGCCTCCTCCATCGCGTCCAGCAAGAGGCGCGTCTTCTCGCTGGTGCCGCTGCCCAGCTCGATGAGCGTCGTCGCGCCGCTCAGCCGCGCCACGTCCCCGGCGTGGGCGAGCAGGATTTCGCGCTCGCGCCGCGTGGGGTAGTACTCCGGCAGGCGGGTGATGTCGTCGAAGAGCTGGCTGCCGCGCTCGTCATAGAGCCACTTCGGCGACAGCTCCTTGGGCGTGTTGCACAGCCCCTCGAGCACCTCCTGCTTGAGCGCGCGCCGGGCGTCCCCCGGCCTCACGTAGACCTCCACCTTCACCCCGGGAAAGCCGTTCGGCTTCTCCTCGAGCGTCGTCGTCTCCACCGCCTCCACCATCGAGCTCATCGCCTCTCCTCACGCCTCTGACGCACAACGAAAGCCGGCGAAAATCTGCCGGCGGATGGGGTAGTCCCAGTTGCGGAATCCGTTGCGGACCGCCACCGGTGCGCTCGCCCACGCTCCTCCTCGCAGCACCTTGTAGTCCTCGCCGAAGAACACCTCCGAGTACTCGCGATACGGGAACGCGCCGAAGCCCGCGTAGGGCTGGAAGTCGCTCGCCGTCCATTCCCACACGTCGCCCAGCAGGCCCCAGACCCCCTCGGCGCTCACGCCCTGGGGGTGGCTGCCCACCGGCAACGGGCCCCACGTGTCTCCGCCCAGGTTGGCGTGCGCGGCCGTGGGAGGTGCGTCACCCCACGGGTGCTCGCGTGCCACGTCGCAGGCGCCGTGCGCGGCGCGCTCCCACTCGGACTCGGTGGGCAGGCGCTTGCCGGCCCAGCGCGCGTACGCATCCGCTTCGTACCAGCACACGTGCTGCACGGGCTCGTCCGAGGGCAGCGGCTCCACCTGACCGAAGCGCCTGCGCAGCCAGCGTCCCGCCTGTTGTGGCAGCCAGAACTGCGGATGGGCGAGCGCCTCCGCGCGCACGAAGTCCCAGCCCTTCGGGTGCCACCAGCGCGGCTCGGCGTAGCCACCGTCCTCGATGAAGGCCTGGTACTCGCCGTTGGTGACGGGGTGCGCGTCCAGCAAGAAGGGGCGCACCTCGCGGGTGTGCACGGGGCGCTCGTTGTCGAAGGCCCACGGGTGGGTGCTGCCCAGCCGCGCGACGCCGCCGGAGATGAGCACGGGGTGTCGCGAGACAGGCGCGGGCGCGGGGCGCGCGGGCACCGGCGGCAGGCGGTACTCCACCTCCGTCATCAACTGGAGCGTGGCCGCGAGCGTCTCCGCGTGCTGCTGTTCGTGCTGCGCCACCATGCCGAAGACGTAGCCCCCGGCGAGCAGCGGCGTGTCGCCGTCCTCGGGGACGTGCTCGGACAGGTGCTCGCGCACGGCCTCGCGCACGCGCGCGGCGTAGGCGAAGGCGGACTCGGGAGGGAGCAGCGGGAGCGTGGAGCGCGTGCTCCTGGGATGTCGGAAGGCGTCGTAGATGGTGTCGAAGGCCGGGTCCGTCAGGGCCGGGGCCCCGAGCGCGCGCAAGAGCCACTGCTCCTCGTAGTTGGCCACGTGCGCGACGTCCCAGATGAGCGGCGACATCAGCGGCGAGTGCTGGTTCATCAACACCCGCTCGGGCAGCCCGGCGAGCATGCGCAGCACCCGCGCGCGCGCGGCCTCCAGCTGTGCCCACGCGCGCGCCTTCCACGCCGGCCTCGTTCCATCCCCTGTCGGTGCTGTCGTCGAGCGGCCCATCGTGCGGGACATGGCGGACTCAACCTAGGGAGTGCCTGGGCGAGGAGGTAAGTCCCAGGCCCCCAGGGCCCGAGTCCCCCGTGCTGGAATGTACGTTTCTGGAGCACGCGGGGCGTCTGGCCTCCCCGCGGGCCGCGCGCAGTTCTGTCCACTATCCCCGCGTCGTACAGGACCCCCGGTCGCCGCGAGGGGGAGGGGGCCCCTATGCTGCGTGCCATGTCCAGTGCTGCGAAGCACCGCACCGTGCTCGTCGTGGAGGACGAGGACGACATCCGGGCCGCCATCGCGGAAATCCTCGAGGGCGAGGGCTACGACGTCACCGTGGCCTGCAACGGCCGCGAGGCGATGGAGGAGCTGACGGACGTGCGCTACGTGCCGAGCCTCATCCTGCTCGACCTGATGATGCCGGAGATGAACGGACACGAGTTCCTCGAGCGGCGCAAGGCCATCGCCAGGCTGCGCAACGTGCCGGTGATGGTGCTCACCGCGGTGACGACGGACATCCCCCCGGGGGCCAACAGCCTGTTGCGAAAGCCCTTCTCCGTGGAGGAGCTGCTGGACGCGGTGCGGAGCATGCTGCCCATCGCCGCGTGAGCCCGGCCGCGCTCACGGCTCACGCTCCAGCGACAAGAGCGTCAGCGTGCGCGAGCGGTCCTCCCACGCGTAGCCCAGCACCAGCCCGTGGCGTGAGAGCCGGTGGCGCCCCGCTCCGCCGCCCTCCGGCAACGGCCCCCTGACGGACGCGTCCCCCAGCCGCTCCAGCGCGCCCTGGAGCTCGCCGAAGGCCTCCGCGCTCATACGGCCCACCTCTCGCCACGCTTGGGGCGAGTAGTGGATCCGATGAGGTCCTTGCGGACGCTGGCGAAGCTGCGCGGGCATCGACCAGGGCCCTATGCCAATGCCGTGCCCACGCGATGTCGCCTGGGACTCGGAGCATGGGTGCGGGGGAGGTGGTTTGAGCCTGAAGGAGTTACCGAACAACGCCCTGGGAGACGGAAGAAACGACAGGTGGCGAGCGGGCGTGGGCTCGCGAGTCCAGGCGGGGGCGGGGCGAGCGCCAGGGCCGCCCTGGAGCGCCGTCCGCGTGCCCGAGGGGGAGGCGACATCCCGAGCCGTCGCCGTGCGCTGGCTGCCCGTGGATGGCGAACGTGCTCAGGTTGACACAAGGGGCGGACAGCGGCCCCGGACAAGGAGAAGCCAAATGGCGGCACGGAGGCGGTACACCCCCTGGTCTGCCACGAACGGGCTGCTGTTCGGAGTGGCCGCGGGCGTGGTGCTGGCGCTCGCGGAAGTGGTGATGGCCCTGGCCTCGGGTGACAGCCCATGGCGGCCGGTGCGCATGTCCGCGAGCGTGGTGTTGGGGCCACGGGCCTTCGGCGAGGACTACCCGCTGGGGACGTTGGTGATGCTGGGCGTGGGGATGCACCTGACGGTGTCCGCCATCGTCGGGCTGTTCTACTCGTTCCTGGACGCGATGCTGCCGCCGGATGGACGCGGGCGTTGGGAGTTCCAGGCCGCGGTGGGGATGCTGTTCGGCATCGGCGTGTGGCTGGTGGACTTCCAGTTCGTCGCGCGTGGCTACTACCCGTGGTTCCTCGACGTGCCGCAGTTCGCCCAAATCGTGTTGCACGCCGTCTTCCTGGGGCTGCCGTTGGCGATGCTCTTCACGGCGGCGGAGCGGCGTCGCGCGTTGATGGACATCGCGGAGAGCACACCGTCGTCGGCGCCGTGAGGCGGGTGCTCACCAGAGCGCGTGGCATGGGTGCCACCAGAGGCGCGGGCGGGTGCGACGCGAGGCGTCGCGCGTGTTTGAAAAAACGCTGAAGGTATGGTGAAAGTACCCGACCTTCAGGGTTATCCAGGGGCCTTCGGGGTGCCTGGAGCACGGCCCCTCCTTTCGTGGACGACTGACACAGGCATGGACACAGAACTGGCGAGCATGCTGGGCGCGGCGGCGAGGGCCGCCCGGGTGCGGATGGGACTGACGCAGGCGGATGTGGCGGAGCGCATCGGCATGGCGTCGGAGGTGTACGGGCGCCTGGAGCGGGGCCACATGCTCCCCAGCGTGCAGAACCTGCGGCGACTGTGCGTGGTGCTCAACGTGCCGCCGCACCAGCTGCTGGGGTTGGGGGATGACCTGGCGGCGCCGCCTCCCGCGAAGGACAAGTCGGGCGCGAAGGCCCGCGAGGACGACACGCCGGAGATGCGGCGGCTGATGCGCAACCTGCGCAAGCTGTCCCCGGTGCAGCTGAAGCTGATGAACCTGGTCGCCTCGGCGATGCAGCAGAAGAAGAAGTGACGCCTCGCGGCCCCGGTGCACGGGGCCGTGGGTGACGGCGCCCTCCTCGCGAGCCTCGTGGGTTCGCTGGAGGAGGGGCCGGGGGGGGATGCTCCCGACCTGGATCGCCGAGGAGGCCGTCACGGGCGCCGGTCGCGGATCCGCTCGGGGCGGGGTGACTGGAGGGTGGCGCCGGGGTGCGCGGCGCTCTCCAGGGTGGACTCCAGGGTGCAGCGCAGGGCGGCGAAGGTGCCCCCGAACAGGAACAACAGGCCCAGCCACGTGCCCGCCACCCAGAGCTTCCGCGCGCGGCTCCAGTGGGCCGGGTCCACCCGACGCAGCCACGCGAGGGCGAGCGCCTCTTCGGTCGGAGTGATGCGACGGAGGGGCGCGCGACTCCCTCGGGGCGGGGTGGAGCGCGGGTGGGCGCGCCTCCCCTCGGAGGAGGGGGACGGGTGCGAGTGAGCGCCCTCGGACGGCGTCCTCGCGCGACGACGCGCCGCCTCATGTGGATCCGCGGTGTGCCCGAGGGTCCCCTCGGAAGGGGGCCTCGCACGACGACGTGCCGCCCCATGGGGCTCCTCGCCGCGCTCGTGCGGGCGGGCGTTCTCCGAAGGGGGCCTCATGTGGGGCTGCACCGCCTCGTGGGAGTCCACGGAGTGCTCGTGCGGGTGGGCCACCGCGGAAGAGGCCCCCGCCTGGAGATGCGCACCCTCACGTGGATCCACGCTGTGCTCGTGCGGGTGGGCGTCCTCGGATCCGAGGCCCACACGGGAGCCTCCCGACGAGGTCGCATGTCGCAGGTGCCGTCGCGCCAGTCGCACGGGCCACGGACTCTCGGAGGCGTCGTCCGGTGACAGCTTCCTCCGTGTCGCCTCGGAGTCCGAGGGTGACGGAGTCCGTGGGAACAGCGGCCGGTCCCACTCGGGCGTCGCCGAGCGCAGCGCCGCCTCCAGCGCCGCGTGCAGCGAGCCTCCCTCCTGGAAGCGCTCCTCGGGCTTCTTGCGCAGCAGCCGCTGGGTGATGGCGTCCAGCTCCATCGGGACGCGCTCGTTCAGCGAGGACGCGGGCGCGGGCATGCGCGTCTCGATGTGCTCGGAGAGGACCTCGCGCGGCAGCGTGAGCGAGAACGCCGGCGCGCCCGTGAGCATCTCGTGCAGCGAGACGCCCAGCGCATAGAGGTCATCCGTGGCGCGGAAGGCATAGCGCGCGGCGCGCTGGGCGTGGTGCTCGCGGTGGAAGCGCAGGGCCTCCGGGCTCCGGTACTGGGGCGTGCCCGGAGGCAGCGGGCCTTCGGTGAGGGGCTGCGACTCCGCGTGGTTGGCGCTGCCGAAGTCCACCAGCACGGGCGACTCGTCCGAGGCGCGCACGAGGATGTTGGAGGGCTTGAGGTCCCGGTGGAAGACGTGGCGCGAGTGCAGCTCCCCCAGCGTCCACGCGAGCTGGGAGAACAGCCGGGCCACCCGCCGCGCGGAGGGGGCCTCGCGCTTCACCCACGTGGCCAGGGTGGCGCCCTCCACGTAGTCGAGCACCACGTAGTGGTACCCCGTCCTCACATCCGGCCAGCGCCCGTGCGCCCAGACGCGCACGACATGCGGATGCACCGCGTGCAGCAGACACGCGAGCTCCCGGACGGCGCGCGCGTCCGTGCGGTCCAGGTCCTCGCTGCCCGGTCCTCGCAGCGCGAACTTGAGCGCGTGCAGGCGCCCGCCCTGCTCCACCTGGAACACCGCGCCGAAGGCGCCCTGGCCCAGCCGGGCCCGGACGCGCCACGGGCCCACCTTCATCCCGGGACGCAGCGCGAGGGGATGGCCCGTCGTCATGGGGCGCCTCGGGGGCTGTGGGCCATGCGGGTGATGGGGGATGCAACGGGCCACGGAGCAAAGGGGGCAATCATCGACATGACCCGGGGGTAGGGTTGGAACACTGGCTGACGACCTCCTGGGTAACGAACCTAACAGGGAGGGACCACATTCAGTGATGGAACAGGTCGTGTCCTGTCACGCCGTGGATGAAACCCCCGGAAATCCCCGGGCTGTAACCCGCGGGCACGTCCCGGCGTAGCGAGGGTGTCCCCGCGCGGGCCGGCTCCGGTCCGCGCCTCTCCTCACGAGGCCCCACGTGCGTCCCTCCTCCCTGCCGTGCACCGTGCTCCTGGCGCTGGTCGCCTGTGGACCCTCGTCCTCCGTCGACGAGGGCCTGGGGGAGGTGGGAGGCCTGGACACGTCCGAGGCGGGCATCACCGCCTTCGTGCGGGAGGGGCGCTATCGGGAGTGGCTCGCGGAGCCGGCGCCCCGTCGCTCGGTGCGCTCCCATGGCGACCGGGTGCGGGTGTTCTTCAACGACGTGCTGGCCCGCTCCATGGCGGAGGGCAACCGCGTCCACCCCGTGGGCAGCATCACCGTGAAGGAGCTGTTCGAGTCGGATGGCCGCACGACGCGAGGCCACGCCCTCGACATCAAGGTGGCCGAGGGCACCGGCAAGGACACCTGGATTTTCTACGAGGGCTTCGGCCCGAACTACGACGACAACTACTACGGCCGGGGCCACGACACGTGCCACGGCTGCCACGCGGACCAGGGGACGGACTACGTGGCCACGCCCCTGCCGCGCTGACGTCGCGCTACGGCTGGTTGCGGGTGACGAAGGGGAAGGTCTGGATGATGAAGTTCCCCGCGGAGTCCTCCATCCACACCTCCACGGTGTGAGGGCCGTCCAGCAGCTCGCGCGTGTCCAGCTCCGCCGTCCACACGCCATCACCCTGGTCCGTCCCCGCGCGGATGCCCGAGCCGTCCCGCGTGAAGGCCACGCTCCTCACGCCGCTCACGTCGTCCGTCACCCGGGCCTCCAGCACCACGATGCCGGAGACGGCCTCGTCCGGTCCGGGTGAGAGCAGCTGGGCGCGCGGGGGCGTGTCGTCGTAGCGCACCGCGCGGGTGAGGGTGGTGCTCAGGCCCGTCTCGCTCGTCGCGACCATCGTGAAGACGTTGTCCCCAGGCACCAGGGGCAGCCGGGCCACGAAGACGCCTCCGCCGCGCGGCACCTCGTACGTGCCCCCGCCGGGCGTCACCTCCACCCGCGTGGCGGACTCCGAGTACACGGCCAGCTCGTAGTCCATCATGTCCCCGGGCTGCGGCCCCACGAGCCACCCGTCCGGAAGGCCCGCCACGAGCCACGGCGCCTCGGCGTCCACCCAGAAGGTGAGCACGTGCTCCGTGACGTGGCCCGCAGCGTCCGTGGCGCGAATCAGCACCTCGTTGGCCCCGGGGGTGAGCGCCAGCTCGTGCGCCACCAGTCCTCCGCCCGCGGGCACCTCCGTGACGTGCACCCAGTTGGTCTCCACGCGCACGGGGGAGGCATCGTCCACCCACACGCGGACCTCCGTCAGCAGCGAGCCCACCATCGAGCCCTCCGCGGGGTACAGCACGGTGATGCCAGGCGCCACCGCGTCCACGCGCACCGTGGCCTGCTGGCTGGAGCGTCCGCCGAACGTGTCGGTGGCCACCAGCTGGATGACGTTGAGGCCGTCGCGCAGCGGGAGCTCCGTCCACACGAAGCCGCCGCTTTCCTCGGGCACCACCGGGTACTGCTCACCGTGGAGGATGAACGCGGCGGACTCGATGGTGGCCCCGGGCGCCAGCGCCGTCACGAAGCCGCACACGCCCAGGCTCGTCTCGCCCATGAAGTCGGGCAGTCCGCACAGCGTCACCGAGGGCAGCGGGTCCGGCGATGGCAGAATCTCCACCGCGCGTGTCCCGCTGCTGCCCAGGCGGTTCGCCTCGCGAGGCTGGAGCGTCACGCCCGAGTACACCGCGCGCACCTCCGAGGCGCCCAGCACCTCCCAGCCCCCTCGCGGCCGCCACACCACCGAGTACACCCCATCCCCATCCGCGTCGTGGTCCGTCCCCACGGTGACGCCGGCCACCTGGAATGTGACCTGTCCCTGTCCCGGGCCCCGCGCGCGCCAGCCATCGGCGCTCGTCACGCGGGCCGACAGCGGGTTGTCCCGGCCCACCGTGAGCTGCGCACCCGCGAGCACCGTGGTGGTGGTCTCCAGGCCCTCGGTGGGAGGCGGAGGATTCGTGTACGCGGTGACCCACGTCGCGCCCGAAACGCCCGGCCTGCTCATCGACGTGGCCGTCACCTGGACCTCCGAGGTGAGGGACGGGGCGAGCTCGACGGGCGTTCCCACCGAGAGCGTCACGGAGGTCCGCTCACCCGGAGCGAGCGTCACGGTGGTGCGGTCCAGCGTCGCCGTCCAGCCCGGCAGCCCGCCCGAGGCCTCGAGCGTGAACGTGTCCGCGCGAGCGCCCTCGTGGAGGACCCAGAGCGTGTACGTGACGCGCTGGGGATGGGGCAGGGCCTGGGCCACGGGTTTGCTCGCGGCGTCGTCCACGGTGACGCTGACGCTGTCACCCTTGTCGGGGAAGCAGGACAGCGCGAGCGTGGCGAAGGTGGTGGGGATGTCCGGGTGGCGCGAGGTGCCCACGCCCCAGCCTCCGTCCTCGGCCTGCCGTGAGATGAGCCACTCGAGCGCCCGCGCGACGCGAGGCTCCTGCTCCGGCGTGCGGCCCGCGAGGCACAGCGCGTACAGGGCGAAGCTGGTGGAGGTCTCGTCCGGGGCCTCCTGGTCGAGGCTGCCCCAGCCCGGCGCATCGTCGAGCGTGCGCGTGGCGAGCAGCCGCGTGGCCACGGACTCCAGCGCGGCCGTGTTCTCACCCTGCTCACCGGGGCCCGCGGCCTTCAGGCCCACGGCCGTCCACGCCACCTGGTACGTGTAGCGCTGGGCGTCGTCGAAGGGCCCTTCCGACAGGTCGTTCAGGTGCTCGCGCAGGTACGCGGCGGCGCGGCGGAGCGCGTCCTGGTACCGGGCGGCGCGAGCGGGGTCGGCGTGCACGCGGGCCTGGGCGAGCGCCGTCATCAGCCGCGCGGTGACGCCCATGTTGGAGGCGCCCACGGGCCGGAGCGGATAGTCCTCCACCCAGCGCCCGCTCAGCTCCTGCGTGCTCACGGCCCAGTCCGCCGCGCGCGCGAGCGCCTCCGAGTGCCGGGTGCCCACCTTCGCGTCGTAGCCCGCGAGCCCGAAGGCCGCGTAGCTGGTGTACGCGTTGCGGTAGTGCACGCCCTCCAGCGACCACGAGCCGCTCGCGTCCTGGCCCACGAGCAAATCGCGCGCGAGCCGCTCCATGTTCTCGCGGTTGGTGCGCCCGTTGGTCGTGGCGGTGTCCAGGTCGAAGCCGTTGGCGCCGGCCTGGGTGAGGCCGAAGAGCGTGGCGCCGTGGCGGTGGCATGAGGTGCAGCCCTGGTCCTTCGTCCACGTGACGGCGTCCGCGCTGACGAAGTCGAGCGCGCGCTGGGCCGCCGCCACGCGCTCGTTCGCGCGAGAGGCCGTGGCCGACAGCAGCGTGACGAGCACGAGCCCCCAGAGCGAGGACGAGACGGAACGAAGCGAGCGCGCGCGGATGGACATCGGACGTGTTCCCATGGAGCCGGGCCCGCGCGCGGTGCACGCCCAGAGACTCGGCGCCCGGGACGAATCATGACCGGCACGCGCTCAATCACAAACAAAGGAGCCCGCACTTTCGCGCCTGCCCGCAGGGCAGGTGTAGAAGGTGTCATCAGACCCAGCACCGGGTCATGAGGAGGGTGTCCGCGAGAGCGGCATACTGGGTGAGCACGGGGGATTTGCTCGGGAATCCGCGAGTCGATTCCTCCTGTCCATGGAATCCCGAATGACAGTCATTGTGTAACGCGCCCGAGCCCCGCCTCGGTGGGCGAGCGAGGCGCCGGGCCCTGTGGCTCTCGCGGCTCGCGAGACGGGGCTCTCACAATGTCAGACTCCAGGGTGTGTCCGGACTCGTGAGGTCCGTGTGCACTGCTCGCGGTGATGGATGCGTCGTGTCATCGCGGTTGGCTGCTGACCGGGCGCGCTGAAACATGCGAGGAAGACAGCCTGTCTCGCGCCCCATCTCGTGGCCCATCCCGGTGCTCGTCGCTCTCGCGCGTGGGGACAGGAAGGACGACCCTCGAATGTCTCAAGCGCTGCTCGAAGCCATCTCCCAGGACGATGTCGCCGCCGTGAAGACGCAGGTCGCGACGGTGGATTGGAGTGTCCGCGACGGGTTCGGTCGGGCCCCGCTCGGCATGGCGGCCTCGCGCGCGGGCACGAAGGCGCGGGACATCCTGACGGTGCTGCTGGACGCGGGCGCGGACGTGAACGCGGCGCAGGGCGCGGGCAGTGACGAGGAGGAGGGGTGGACGGCGCTGCACCAGGCCTGTGTGCGCGGCACGTCGCCGGAGGCGCTGGGCGCGGTGGAGGTGCTGCTCGCGCGGGGGGCGAAGGCGGACGGGGTGAGCGCCAAGGCGTCGGTGACGCCGCTGGAGCTGGCGCTGCGCACGCACCACCTGGGCATCGCGGAGGCGCTGCTGAAGGCGGGGGCCAACCCGGACGCGGTGGGCCCGTCCGGCATGGCGCCGCTGCACCTGCTGGTGCAGCTGTACCGCGAGCGCGAGGGGGACCGGTACAAGAAGGGCGAGCGCGAGCACATGGCGGGGGCGGCGGTGAAGCTGCTGCTCGCGCACGGCGCGAAGCCGGGCACGAAGGACCAGAAGGGTGAGACGGCGCTGGCGAAGGCGCTCCTGCACCGGCTGCCCGAGGAGTTCGTCCTGGCGCTCGTCGCCGCGGGCGCGCCGCTGGACGAGTGGGTGGACCTGGGCACGCCGCCGGAGCAGGTGCTCGTCACGCCCGCGTCCATGGCGGTGGGGTTGGGGCAGCCGCCCTCGGTCATCAAGGCGATGCTGGAGACGGGGCTCGACACCACGAAGCCCGTGGCGCCGGACCAGCAGAACCTGCTGCACTACGCGGCGATGAAGCGCTTCGCGGCGCTGGCGCTGGTGCTCGAGCACCGGCCCACGCAGGACGTCGACGCGCGCGACGCGTCCGGCGCGACGCCCCTGTTCCTCGCGTCGTGGATGGGGCTCGTGAGCAGCGTGCAGGCGCTGCTGGCGCGCAAGGCCAACCCGGACATCCCGGACCTGGATGGGAACACGCCCCTGCACACGGCGGCGCGCAACGGGCTGCAGGACGTGGTGGAGGTGCTGCTCGCCGCGGGCGCGAACAAGTCGCTGCGCAACCTGGAGGGAGAGACGGCGGCCGACCGCGCCCGGCAGAAGGGCCACGAGAAGCTGGCCCTTCTGCTGGGCTGAGCGGTCCGGCGAGGGGCCACGAGGACTCGGGCCCACACGAAGCAACGGGGTGGCCTCCAGCGAAGAGGCCACCCCGGACCTACGGGTGCATCAGTTGTCGACGAAGAAGTTGAAGCGCTGGACCGTGGAGTTGCCCACGCCGTCGCTCATCCACACGTCGACGGTGTGCGAGCCGTCCAGCAGCTCGGTGGTGTCGAGCGTCGCCGTCCAGTCCCCATTGGACTGCTGCGTGCCCGGGCGGATGCCGGACATGTCGCGGCTGAAGCCCACGTTGGTGATGGGGCCGAAGTTGTCGGTGACGCGCGCGCGCAGGGTGATGGTGCCGCCCACCGTGGCGCCCGAGGCGGGCGACAGCAGCGTGGCGGTGGGGGCCTGCACGTCGTAGTTCACCCGACGCGTGGTGGTGGTGGACACGCCCGTCTCGCTCAGCGTGACGATGGAGAGGTTGTTGACGCCCGGGCTGAGCGTCAGCGTGCTCTGCACCGCGCCGCCGCCGCGCGCCACCGACAGCGCCGCGCCGCCGTTGATGCGCACCGTCGTGGCGGACAGCGACTGCACGTTGACCGTGTACGTCAGCTGGTGGTTGGGCTGCGCGCCGAAGAGCTGGTTGTCACCGGGGTTGGTGGAGACGACGGGCGTGCCCGGGTCCACCCAGATGAACACGAGCTTCTCCGTCACGTTGAAGGCGCTGTCCGTGGCGCGCACCAGGATGACCTGGTCGCCGTAGTTCATGGGCACCGTGTGCTCCACCGTGCCGTTGCCGAACTCCAGGATGGACGACGCCACCCACTGCGTCTCCACGCGCACCGGCGTCTGGTCCTGCACCGACGACGTCACCGTCACGTTGAGCTGGCCCAGCGCCGCGCCGTTCACCGGCGACTGCACCGTCAGGATGGGCGGCACGCGGTCCACCGTGAGGTTGACCTGCTTCGTCGTCACCCCGCCGAAGCTGTCGCGCGCGGTGAGCTGGATGATGTTGGGGCCTTCCTGCAGGGTGATGGTCGTGTAGATGAGGCCGCCGTTGCCCGGCGTGAGCGGGATGACGGTGGCGCCGTTGATGATGAAGGCCGCGTAGGTGACGACCGCGCCGGGCGCGCGCGGTGTGGCGTAGCCCCAGATGTCCAGCGTCGTCTCGCGGGTGAAGGCGGGCGGGTTGCCGATGGTGACCGACGGCGTCAGGTGCGGGAACGGGTCGATGATGACGGTGCGCGCGTCGGTGCTGCCCAGCAGGTTGGACAGCGGCGCCTGGCGCTCGATGCCCGAGTACACCGCGCGGAAGTCCTGCGCGCCCGTCACCGTCCACGCGTCCGAGGGCGGCACCCAGTCGAAGGTGAACAGGCCGTCCGCGTTGACGTCCGCGTCCGCGCCCACCGGGACGCCGGCCACGTAGAACGTGACGACGCCGTGGGTGGGGCCCACGACGGGGTTGTTGTTGGCGTCACGCACGCGCGCCGACAGCACGTTGCCCGTGCCGATGGTGATGTGCGCGTTGACCGCGGGCGCCTGGATGGTGGTCGTGGTGGCCAGGCCCGTGACGGGCGGCAGGGGCGGCGTGTACGCGTTGACGCGCGCGGAGCCGGACACCCCCGGGGCGCCGCCGGACGTGGCGGTGAGCGTGAACTCGCTCGTGAGCGCGGGCAGCAGGTTCGCCGGCGCGTTGACGGTGACGGTGACGGTGCCCTCGCCGCCCGCGGGCAGGAAGAGGCTGACGGGGTTGGGGAAGGAGGCCCAGCCGGGGAGCCCGCCCGACGTGCTCAGCGTGTACGTGTCCGCCTGGTAGCCGTGGTTCTTCACGTTGAAGGTGAACGTCGTCTGCTGGCCCTGCTGCGAGCCGATGACCAGCTCCTTGCGCGCCTCGCCCACCACCGTGACGTGCACGCTGAAGTCGCCGTAGCAGGACAGGCCCAGCGCCGCGAACGTCGTGGGGATGTCGAACGTGGCCGAGCCCGTGCGCCAGCTGCCGTCCGCGGACTGGCGCGTCTTGAGCCACTCGATGCTGCTGCGCACGCGCGGGTCCGTGGCGGGCTCGCGGCCGGCCAGGCACAGGGCGTAGATGGCGCTGCCGGTGGACATGTCGTTGGCGGCCGTGTTGGGCAGGTCACCCCAGCCCGGGTTGCCGGGCGAGGCGCGGGTGAGCAGCCGGTTGGCCAGCGTGTCGATGGCGGTGGTGTTCACGTTGGAGGGGCCAGGGCCCGCGGCCTTCAGGCCCACCACGGCCCAGGCCACCTGGAAGGTGTACGGCATGCCGTTGCCCGTGGCGGACTGGTCCGCGTTGTCCAGGTTGGCGCGCAGGTAGGCGGCGGCGCGGTCCAGGGCGGTCTGGTACTGCGCGGCCCGGGCCGGGTCCACGCGCTGCTTCGCCTGGGCGATGCCCACCATGATGCGCGCGGTGGTGGGCACGCTGCCGTGGTCCACCGGGAAGTTGGCGTGGTCCGACGGCCACCGGCCGCTGGCCTCCTGCGTGAGCAGCGCCCAGTTGGCCGCCGCCACCAGCCCCGCGCTGTACTGCGTGGACACGTACTGGTCGTACCCGGCCAGGCCGAACGTGGAGTAGGACGTCTTCTCGTTGCGGAACGACGTGCCCTCGTGAATCCACGAGCCGTTCGCCAGCTGCTCCGTCTTGATGCGCTGGCCGAGGAACTCCAGGTTGTACTGGTTGGTCCGCCCGTTCGAGACGACGACGCTCATGTCGTAGCCGTTGGCCCGCGCCGCGGCCAGGCCGAACGTCGATGCGCCCACGCGGTGGCATGCCGCGCAGCCGTTGGCCGACACCCACGTGGCCACATCCGAGCTGAGGAAGTTGATGGCCCGTTGGGTGGCCTGGGCGTTGGTCTGCGTCTGCGCGGAGGCAGGCGTGGACAGGAAGGCGAGCAGCAGCGTCACGAGGCCGACGAGGGCCGACGGACGCGCGACACGCCGCGACGAGGCGGGGTGGAACATGGGTCTCCGGACAGGCGAAGGGCCGGTGCCAGGCATTGGCACTGGGCGCGTCACCTCCGGGGCGCCTGGACGCAATCCGGCCTCTCCGGGCGGATGACTCGAGGTCATCCTCCCAGGTCAGCTCCTCCAGGATGTCGTTTGGCCCCCCCCACAGGCAGCGCGTATTCGTGGAATACTCCACAGTGGTTGAAATTGTCCAGTCGCCGAAAATCGGACAGTTTCAGTGATAACGGGGTTTTAAGTGACACCCACCGTTCGTGGGAGGGCGGCGTGCCCGGAGTGGTCTGAAAGGACCCGCAAGTGGGACTTCCGTGACGCCCCCGTCACGGGGCCGCGAGCACAGGGCGCGCTCGAGCGGAGACAGCGGCCTCGCGCGAGAGGGTCTGCTCGCGCGAGGGGGGACCGGAAGTGCCGGACCTCAGCCGCCGACGATGTCGAGCGTCTGGCCGACGCCCTGGGCCCGGGCGACGTCGTAGAGCGCGCGGGCGAGGGCCACGTCCTGCAGCGCGAGGCCGGTGGAGTCGAAGATGCTGAGCTCCTCCCCGGCGCGGCCGGGCTTCTTGCCGGCGACGACCTCGCCGAGGGTGCCGGCAATCTGCTCGGCGCGCAGGAGGCCGTCGTGCAGGGGGACGTTGACCTCGCCGGAGTGCAGGGCCTGCTCGGTGTCGTCGATGAAGACGCGGCCCTCGGTGAGGATGCGCGGGTCCAGCTCCTGCTTGCCGGGGGCGTCCGCGCCCATCGCGTTGATGTGGGCGCCGGGCTTGACCCACTCGCGCTTCACCACCGGGGTGCGCGAGGGCGTGGAGGTGCAGACGATGTCCGCGCCGGAGGCCTCCTGGAGGCTGACCACGCGGCCGCCCTTCTCGGCCTGGAGCGCCTTCGCGGCGGCGTCGGACGCATCGGCGAGCAGCAGCTCCAGCTCCCCGAAGAGGGCGCGGTGCGCGTCGATGAGGACGCGGGCCTGCACGCCGCAGCCGACGAGCCCGAGCGTGCGGGGCTGGGGCTTGGCCAGGTACTTGGACGCGACGCCGCCGGCGCAGCCGGTGCGCCACGCGGTGAGCCACGTGCCGTCGAGGATGGCGAGCGGGGACGCGGTGTCCGGGTCGCTGAGGATGTAGAGGGCGCGCACGGTGGGCAGGCCGTGCTTCTTGGGGTTCTGGGGATGGGCGTTGACCCACTTCACGCCGGCCGCGCCGTCGAGGAACGCGGGCATGGCGCGGAAGTCGCCGTCGTACTGCGGCAGGGAGAGGTACACCTTGGGCGGCATGAGCGACTCGCCACGGCCGTGGGCCCGGAAGGCCTTCTCGACGGCCTGGAGGCCGAGCTCGACGGTGTAGAGACCGCGCAGCTCTTTCGCGCTGAGGATGAGGGTGGACATGGCGGCGCTATATACCGGAGGTGTCGGTACGCCGCCCTGTGGGTGATGCTCCAGGGCCCGGTGAAGGGAGCTCCCGTCGTGGACTTGTGCACTTCTCCGCTGTTCGAGCGACTCGCCTCCGCCCGCCACGTGCTCATCGCCGGGGGCGGTGGAGGCTTCGACGTGTTCAGCGGGCTGCCGCTGTACTTCCGCCTGCGCGCGCAGGGGAAGACGGTGTCGCTGGCGAACATGAGCTTCACGCGGCTGGAGGCCGTCCAGGGGGAGTGGACGGCGCCAGGGGTGGTCCGCGTGGACGCCACCACGGCGGGGCCGGAGCACTACTTCCCGGAGGGGTGGCTGACGCGCTGGTTCGCGCGTCAGGGGGAGGAGGTGTCCATCCACTGCCTGGACCGGGGCGGCGTGGCGCCGGTGCGGGAGGCGTACGCGTCCCTGCACGCGCGGCTCGGGTTCGACGCGGTGGTGCTGGTGGATGGGGGCACGGACATCCTGATGCGCGGGGATGAGGTCGGACTGGGCACGCCGGTGGAGGACATCTCCAGCCTGGGCGCGGTGCAGGCGCTGCCGGAGATGACGAAGCTGGTGGTGTGTCTGGGCTTCGGCGTGGACCGGCACCACGGGGTCTGTCACGCGCACTTCCTGGAGTCGGTGGCCGCGCTCAGCAAGGACGGGGGCTACCTGGGCGTCACCGCGCTGCTGGAGTCGATGCCGGAGGTGGCGCGGTACAAGGACGCGGTGTCGTTCGTGTGTGAGCGGATGCCGAGGGCCCCGAGCATCGTCTCGCTCTCCGTGGTGTCCGCGCTGGAGGGGGAGTACGGCGACGTGCACCGCACGGTGCGGACGCAGGGCAGCACGCTGTGGATCAACCCGCTGATGAGCATGTACTGGGCGTTCGACTTGTCGGCGGTGGCGCGCAGGTGCCTGTACCTGGAGGCGCTCGCGGACACGCGGACGCCGTGGGAGATGAGCGAGGTCATCGAGAAGTTCCGCGAGGAGCGTCCCATCCGGCCGTGGATGGACATCCCGGTGTGACGCGCGAGGCGTGCGCGCATTTCGGTAGGCTCGCGGGGAGGGCCTCGGGCCCGAGGAGCGCGCGAGCGTGAGCGAGCAGGACGAAGCGCAGCTGCGGCAGGCGGTCGCCGAGGGACTCCTCGCTCGCGACGAGGTGGAGGTGCTGCGCGCCGAGGCCGCGCGGCTGGGACAGCGCCCCCTGGAGCTGCTCCGGGCGCGAGGCCGGCTCTCCGAGGACACGTATGCGTCGCTGGTGCGGCTGTGCGAGCCGGTGGAGTCGCGGGCGGGCGCGCTCGCGGCGCCGGGCGGGCGGGCCACGTCCGGGCTCGGGCGCGCCGGAGCGGACGGTGTGCCCTCGGCGATGAACGGGCGCGAGGCGGCGGTGACCCCAGGGGCCTCCCCGGTTGCGTCCGTGACTCCCGCGCTCGAGCGTCGCGAGCCGTTGACGCCAGGGGCTCCCGTGGCGGGCGCTGTCGCTGTCGCGGCGGAGGTCGTCCACGTACGCCCTGGAGGCGCGCCGGCCGCTGACGACACGCTCAGCCTCCCAGGCGGGAGCCCGCCGGGTGCCTCGGACAGGCTCGGCGCGGAGGTGCCACCCGGGCGGGTGCCCGCCGACGCCGACGCCGACGTCGACGTGCCCGCGTTCCCGGTGCCGGGCTGGGAGCGCTACTCCCCCGTGCGCTTCCTCGGCCAGGGCGGCATGGGCCGCGTGTTCCTCGCGTGGGACGCGCGGCTGCATCGTCACGTGGCGCTGAAGTTCGTGCGCGGGGACGAGCCGGAGCTCGCGCGTCGGTTCGTCGCGGAGGCCCGTGCGCAGGCGCGCGTCTCCCATCCCCGGGTCTGCGAGGTGTACGAGGTCGGCGAGGTCCAGGGGCGCGTCTACATCGCGATGCGCTACGTGGACGGGCTGCCGCTCCAGTCGCTGGTGGAGTCGCTCGGCGTCGAGCAGAAGGCCCGCGTCCTGCGCGACGCCGCCGAGGGGGTGCACGCCGCGCATCGCGCCGGGCTCATCCATCGCGACCTCAAGCCCTCCAACCTCCTGGTCGAGCGCTCCGCCGACGGCGAGCTGTCCGTGTACGTCATGGACTTCGGGCTCGCGCGCGACTGGAAGGAGAGCGCCACCGCGACGGGCACCGTGCTCGGCACGCCGCACTTCATGTCGCCCGAGCAGGCCCGAGGGGAGGTCACCCGACTGGACCGCCGCGCGGACGTGTACGGCCTGGGCGCCACGCTCTACGCGCTGTTGACGGGGCGCGCGCCCATCCCGGGTGAGAACGGGCTGGAGGTGCTCGGCAACATCGCCACCGTGGAGCCGCGTCCTCCGCGGGCCCTGGACGCGGACATCCCCGTGGACCTGGAGGCCATCACCCTCAAGTGCCTGGAGAAGGACCGCTCCGCGCGGTACGGCTCGGCGCGTGAGCTGGCGGAGGACCTGTCCCGCTTCCTCGATGGCGCGCCCGTGCTCGCGCGCACCGGTCCGGGCTACCGCGCGCGCAAGTGGCTGCGCAGGCACCGTCGCTCCGTGGCATTGGGGATGGGGGCGCTCGTCGTGGTGTCGCTCGCGCTGGGGCAGGGGGTGCTCGCCCGTCGCGAGGTCTCCCAGCGCGAGGCCCTGGCCCGCCGGTTCACGGAGCAGGTGGAGCGCATCGAGGCCCAGGTCCGTTACACGGGCATCGCTCCCGCGCACGACACGCGCGCGGACCGCGAGGCCCTGCGCCAGCGCATGCGTGAGCTGGAGGCCGCGATGCGCGAGGCGGGGCCCATGGCGGATGGCCCCGGACACTATGCGCTGGGGCGCGCACACCTCGCGCTCGGGGACGACCTGCTCGCGCACCATCACCTGGATGCGGCGTGGCGGGCGGGCAACACCGAGCCGCGCGTGGCGTACTCGCTGGCCCTGGTCCTGAGCCACCTGTACCAGCGCGCGCGACTGGACGCCGAGCGGACCCGGGACGAGACGACCCGCGCGAAGCGGCTCCACGACGCCACCCGTCGCTTCGGTGAGACGGCGCGCGACTTCCTGCGCCGGAGCGAAGGGGCCCAGGTCCCCTCTCCGGAGTACGTGGCCGCGCTGCTCGCGTTCCTGGAGAACCGCCTCGACGAGGCGCTGGCGAAGCTGGAGGCGCCGGGCTCGCGACCGCCCTGGTTCCACGAGGCCCCGTTGCTGCGCGGGGACATCCTGGTGACGCGGGCCGCGAGTCGCTGGAACACGGGACAGCGGGACGGCGCGCTCGCGGACCTGGAGGAGGCACGGCGCGCCTATGCGCACGCGGCGGACATCGGTCGCAGCGTGCCCGCCGTGGCGCTCGCGCGGGCGCGCCTGGAGGGCTGGGCGCTGTTGCTCGCGCTGTATGGCCAGGGCGAGGTGGCGCCTCACTACGAGCGGGGCATGGCGGCGGTGTCCCAGGCGCTGTTGCTCGCGCCGGACGATGCGGAGGCCCATGAGCTGGAGGCGGGCTTCCACCGGCGCCTCGCCGAGCATCACGCCCGGCGGGGCGGTGAGGTGGAGCCGCTGCTGGACAAGGCCCTGACCTCGGCGCGTCGGGCGATGGCGCTGTCGCCGCTGCGACTCCAGGGCTTGCATGAGCTGGCCCTGGTGCACTGGCAGCGGGCCCGGCTGCGGCAGGAGAGGGGGCTGGACCCTCGGGACTCCCTGCGCGAGGCCGTCGCCGCCTTCGACCGCGCGAGCCCCGAGACGTGGGACTACGACTTCCACGCCGACCACGGGCAGGTGTTCCGCGTGTGGGCGGACCACGAGGACGGCGTGGGGGGCGACTCGCTGCCCTATCGGCAGCGGGCCATCGACTCGCACGAGCGCGCGGTCGCGTTGGACGCGAAGCGGCCCGAGGCGTGGATCAACCTGGGGACCGAGTACCTCGCGCGCGCCACGAATCCCCGGGCGCCGAGCCCCGTGGAGGACCTGGACAGGGCCGCCTCCGCCCTGGAGCGCGCGCGCACCCTCAACCCCGCGCACGTGGTGCCCTGGTTCTACGAGGGCGAGGTGCACCTGGCGCGGGCCACGAGGCAGCGCGACTCGGGCGCGGACGTGAGGCCGACGTTGCTGCGGGCCCGTGAGGCGTATCTGCGCGGCGTGGCCATCAACCCGAGGCTGCCTCCGCTGCACAACGGCCTGGGCACGGTGGGGTTCGAGCAGGCCAAGGACACGTGGGAGCGCGGGGGAGACCCGGAGCCGTCGCTGCGCGAGGCCCTGAAGTCGTTCGAGCAGGCCATCGCGCTGGCGCCGGCCCAGGGCTACGGACAGAACAACGTGGGCGAGGTCCACGCGTGGCGCGCGCGGATGCGAGTGCTGGAGGGGCGCTCTCCCGAGGCCGAGGTGAAGGCGGCGCGCGTCGCGCTGAAGGACGCGCTGGAGAAGGTGCCGGACCTGGCCCCGCCGTGGATGAACCTGGGCACGGCGCTCCTGGCGGAGGCCGAGTGGAGGCGCGCGCGGCGACAGCCGGTGGAGCCGGTGCTGACGGAGGCCGTCCAGGCCCTGCGTCGCGCGCTGACGCTGAATCCGAAGCAGGCCCAGGCGTGGCGGGAGCTGGGCGAGGCGCTGGCCCTCGAGGCGCTCGCGAAGGGAGACGCGGAGTCGCTCACGCAGGTCGAGCATGCGTTCGAACAGGCCCTCGCGTTGGAGCCCACCCAGCCCGAGCACCGCCTGGCCTTCGCGCGCTTCTGTCTGTCATGGGGACAGCGGCCCGGTGCGAGTGACGCCAGGCGGCTGGAGCGTGGGCGGGTGCTCACGCAGGAGGTCCTCGCGGCGAGGCCCACGTGGCCACGAGCGCGGGCCTTGCGCGCCGGGTTGCTCCTGGCCTCGACGGAGACGGGGAGCACCCATTCCGAGGCGCGCGAGCTGTTGTCCCGCGCGCTCGGCGACAATCCGCACCTCACGCGCGCGTGGAGTCCGCTGCTCTCCGTGGCGGAGTCGCGGTGAGGGGGCGCTTCAGTCGGATTCCTCGGTGGGCTGGGGCACCTTGGTGACGACATCGAGGTTGCCGCGGATGGTCTGGTCATCCGTGACGCAGTCGGAGTCCTTGCAGCCCTGCGCGCAGTGGTCGTCCTTGTCGTCACAGATGCTCAGGCAGTACTCGCCCGAGGGCAGGTTGGGGTCGGACCATGCGCTCTTGCTCCGCAGCTTCGTCAGGGCGACGACGCCCCCATCCGCGGTCGAGCGCACGTCGCGCAGGTCGATGCACAGGTCCTTGTCCAGGTCGGAGGTGATTTCGAGTCCCTGACCGGAGCACAGCGTCCAGCCCTTCGCGCCGGGCCTCGGGTCGAACCGCTTCCCCACGCTCCCGGTCTCCACGGCGATGCCCAGACAGCCCGAGTCTCCCGCCAGACACGGGTCCACCGCGCAGCCTCCATCGGTCTGCTGCAAGCGGGGCAGGCCGTCCTCCTGTGCTTGCCGTGGGTTCGACTCCGGCGCGCCGACTGTCTCACGCGTCCGTGACGCGCACGCCGCCCAGCCCGCAACGAGCAACACTCCCAGGACCCAGCTTCCGTTCCTCACGTTCCCTCCCATCGACACATGTCGCGATGCACGCGGAGACAGCATGCACCGTGCCACGCGGGAGCGTGTGTCACTCCCCGCGCGGTGTCAGGCCCAGCTCCTTCATGCGCCGGCCCAGCGCCTTGCGAGACACCTCCAGCGCTCGGGCCATCGCGTCCAAATCACCGCCGTGTGCCTCGTGGGCCTGGGCAATCTCGTCCGAGCGCAGGTCGCCCGCGGTGCGCAGGTTCGGGCTCTTGTCGATGAGGTCGTAGAGCGACGGCCTGGGGATGCCCAGCGCCTCGGCGGTGGCCTTCAGGTCCCACGCATGCTCGCGCAGCGCGGCCAGCAGCTCCTGCTCCGTCACCTGTGAAGCCTTGCGACGTGGTGTCGCCGGGGCCCGAAGCTCCGCGACGGGCTCGGGCGAAGACACCGAGGCCCCAGGGGTCGAGGCCGCGGCCACCTCCAGCTCATGCTCCAGTCGAGGCTCGGCGTGGAGCGTCGGCTCACCCCGGCTGCCGATGACGAGCTGCCGCGCGAGGTTGCGCAGCTGCCGGATGTTGCCCGGCCACGGGAAGCGCACCAGCCGGGTCGCCAGCGGCGCGGGCAACCACGGCGCCGCATACGCGTCCTCGTTGTCCAGCCGGTGCGCCTCGCCCAGCGATGCCAGCTCCTCACGGGCGAAGTGGAAGAACAGCCGGCCCAAATCTTCACGCCGCTCGCGCAGCGGAGGCACATGCACCTCGTAGCCCGCGAGCCGGTGCAGCAACGGCGCCTTGAAGCGCCCATCACGGATGCGCTCGTCCAGGTCCGCATCCGTGGCGGCGAGCAGCCGCACGTCCACGGCCACCGGCGTGGTGCCGCCGACGGGATACAGCTCGCCCGTCTCCAGCACGCGCAGCAGCATCACCTGGACCTCGGGCGGCGCCTCGCCCACCTCGTCGAGGAAGAGGGTGCCCCCATGCGCCGCGCGGAAGAAGCCCTCACGGCTCTGCGCCGCGCCCGTGTACGCGCCCTTCTGCGTACCGAACAGCTCCGCCGCGGCCAGCTCCTTCGGGATGGCGCCCAGGTTGACGCTGAGGAAGCGGCCGTCGCGTCGACGGCTGCGCTGATGGATGGCCTGGGCCACGCGCTCCTTGCCCGTCCCCGTCTCGCCGCGGATGAGCACGGGCACATCCAGGTCCGCCACGCGCTCGATGTGTCGACGCAGCCGGCGCACCCCGGTGCTCTCGCCCACCATGCCGAGCGTGTCCACCGTGGCCGAGCCCTCCGCCGCGTCCATGAGGTGCAGCAGCACCACCACGCGCCCGCCCAGCTCGAGCGGCACACCCTGGAGGAGCTCCGCCTCCGACAGCTCCCAGGTGCCCTCCAGCGCCGAGCCGGCGATGACCACGCGCTCGCCACCGGCCGTGCACGTCAGCCGCACGCTCCCCGGCTTCGAGCCCGGGGCGAACGTCAACGGCTTGCGACTGATGAACGGGTCGTTCAGCGGCTGTCCCAGCGCGGACCCGGGACGCGTGAAGTCCGGCGCGTTGCGAGACAGCGCCACCTCGCGTCCCGCCACGAGCGCATCCAGTCGGAGCCGCTCTCCGACGCGCGCGGGCACGGGATGGGAGACGAGCGTCAGCGCGGGCACGAGGCGAGGCCCCTGCGGACCTCCACCGCGTTGGGGCATGGCGGCGGTGGACACATCGGCGAGCGTCGGAGACATGGTGGCCGGGGCCTCATGCTAGCCGAGTCGGGAGCATGAGGCCCTCGGGCCCGCCCGCGCGCCTCAGCCCGCGCTGACGAACCAGGACGCGGAGATGTTCCAGCCGCTCAGCGAGCCGCTCTCGTTCGCGACCAGCCCGGGCGTCGTCGGCCAGCTGAAGCTGTTGGGACCCACCGAGGGGATGTCCCAGTTGAGCGTGAAGGTGGCGTTGTTCACCGCGGACGCCTGGTACACCACATAGCCGGTGGAGGGGTTGCTGAAGTCACCGGGGCTGATGAAGCGGCCGGACTGTCCGGACGGGATGACGCTCGGGGGCGGCTGCGTCCACTGCTGGTTCGTGATGGACTTCACCAGCACCAGGTCGCCCGAGGTCTGGTTGACGATGGTGGCGGTGAGGCTCTCGGTGGACTCGGGGCCGGGCTTCGTCTGGGTCGGCTTCTCGACGCTCACTTCGGGCATGGCGCACTCCAATGGGAAGGGATGGGCCAGGGGCCTCGTGTGCCCCCGGTGCCTGCCCTCACTGCAGCGCGTGTGCCGCGCGCCCCGAGCCCGGTCCTCCGAGGGAGAACCCCGTCGACACGGCCTCCGACACATGGGTCGACACGGCTTCCGACACGTCGGAGCGCGAGCCCGACATGTCGACACCGGCGCGAGGGGCCTCAGCGCTTCGCGCGCGAGTCCAGCCAGGACACCAGCACGTCGGCGTGACAGGGGCCGGGCTTGCACCAGCACCCCAGGCGCTTGCCGCGCAGGGCGAGCACGTCCTCGCGCCAGGCGGCGTCATGGCGGGAGCGCAGCTCCAGGTACCAGCGGAAGGACTCGAAGGCATCCACGTTGGGCCCCATGCGGCGGAGGGCCTCCTCGTGGATGCGCTGTGGCTCCGCGCCCGGCAGCCCGGCGACCCAGGGGGCGAAGTACTTCTTCCACAGGGCGCCCGGGGTGCCGACGCCACCGGGCTTGAAGGGGTTGCCGAAGCGACCGGGCACGGGGTTGGTGGGGCCAGGCTTCGCCCACGCGCGGAAGGCCCGGCCCACGTACACGTCGCAGCCGTCGTGGACATGGACCGCCTGGGTGCGCGCCCCGGTCATCGGCGGGTCCCCCGACTACTTCTTGCGCTTCTTGCCGGCGGACTGGGCAGCGGCGGCGGCCTCGGCGGCGGCCTGCTCGACGGCGGCCTTCAGGTCATCGCGCTCCTTGGTGACGCTGGCCACCTCGCCCTCCAGCTCCGTCACCTTGGTCTTCAGCGCCTCGTTCTCCGAGCGCAGCTCCTCCGTGGTCTTCTTCAGCACGTTCGTCTCGGCGCGCGCGCGGTTCAGCTCACGCGAGCCACCGCATCCGACGAGGGGAACCACCGCCAGCATCGCCACGGCCATCCAAGCCTTCATCTGAGTCTGCTCCTGTGGGGCCCCGGAAGGGGGAGGTCCGGGGCCCGGGTCATCCGGCACGGAAAGAGGGACGCACCGCGCCCGGGTCCTGCCGGCCGGTATCGGACCGGCGAGACTAGACAGTAAGGCCCACGAGAGGAAGCCACTGGAGGGTCGGGTGCGCCCACTCCCTCGGACGGGCGGGGATTCTCAAGCGGTGGAAGTCGGGACCTGGGCGGTGGAGTCCGGGACTTCGTGAATCCACACGGGCTCGAGGCCCCAGGTGAAGAGGGCGCGGTGTCGGGAGCGCACGGTGAAGCCCGGGGCCTCGATGGGGCGCGTCATCGTGAGGACGCGGGTGCCGGGGCGGCAGGTGCGCAGGCGGGCGACGAGTCGGGTGCGCGTCTGGGGGGACAGGGCCGTCCAGTTGACGAGGACATGGGTGGCCTCGCCCAGGTCGGCCAGGGCCGCGTCGCCCTGGCGCAGCACGGCGCCGGCCCGGGACAGGGGGCCGGAGGCGAGGGTGACGTGCTCCTCGAGCAGCTCGATGCCCGTGGCCCTGGCGCCCAGCCAGCGCGCGGCGAGCAGGGCCCGGCCGCGTCCGGCGCCCAGGTCCACCAGGTGGCCGTGGGCGGTGAGCCCGGCCCGCTGGAAGAGCGACAGGGCGGTGTGCACGGGCGTCTCGCCGTACATCAGCTCGTCGAAGCCCTGGCCGCTGGACTGGAGGAGGCGGACCACCTCGAAGGAGCGACGCGGCCGGTAGGGCGACACGAGCAGCTCGCGCAGCCACAGGGACAGCGCGGGGCCGAGCAGTCGTGGGCGCCACACGAGGACGGCCAGGTCCGCCGCCCGGTTCACCGCGTCCAGCCACAGGCTCCAGAGGCGCACGAGCAGGAGCCGGGGGAAGGACAGCCGGGGAGATGTCGTCGGGGTGGAGGCGTCCTCGGCCATGGCGCGTGAGGCGGAGGTTAGCCGAATCCGCGCGAGGGGCCGTGGGCGTCGCGCGTCGAAGGCTCAGGGCGCGGGAGCCGGCGGCAGGTGCTCCGCACCGGGTTTAGAAATCGTTAGAGAAAGGGCTTTTGCCCAGGAAATCGTTAGAAACGGCGCCTCGGCTTCAAAAATCGTTACGCGGCCGCGAGGGCACCCCATGACGAAGGACACGAACGCAGCCCTGGTGCGGGAGCTCACGGCCGTGCTCCCCGCTGATGCCCTCGTCACCGACGCGGACGTGCTGGAGGCGCACCGGCGTGATCAAGCCGAGTGGGCCCCCGCGGGCACCCCTGGCGTCCTCGTGCGCGCCACCTGCACGGAGGACGTGCGCGCGGTGCTCAAGGTCGCCTCGGCGCACAAGGTCCCGGTGGTGCCTCGGGGCGCGGGCTCCGGACTGTCCGGCGGCGCCAACGCGCTGGAGGGCTGCATCGTGCTGTCGCTGATGCGGATGAACCGGGTGCTGGAGGTCGACGCGAAGGGGATGCTCGCCGTCGTGCAGCCGGGCGTGCTGAACGCGGAGGTGAAGGCGGCCGCGACGGCGCACGGGCTCTGGTACGCGCCGGACCCGGCGAGCTGGGAGTTCTCCAGCCTGGGTGGCAACCTGGCCACCAACGCCGGCGGCCTGTGCTGCGTGAAGTACGGCGTCACCGGGGATGCGGTGCTGGGGCTGGAGGTCGTGCTCGCGGACGGCTCGGTGGTGCGCACCGGCGGGCGCACCGTGAAGAACGTCGCGGGCTACGATTTGACGCGGCTGTTCGTCGGCTCGGAGGGCACGCTCGGCGTCATCACCGAGGCGACGCTGCGCCTTCGCCCCAAGCCCCCCAGGGCGACGACGCTGGTCGCCACCTTCCCCACGCTCGCGGGCGCGGGCTCGGCCGTCACGGACATCATGGCGCGCACGCGCCCGTCCATGCTGGAGCTGATGGACCAGGCCACCTGCCGCGCCGTGGAGGCGTACAAACCCCTGGGCCTGGACGTGGACGCGGCCGCGTTCCTGCTGGCGCGCTCGGACGCGGGCGGCGACCAGGGCGTGGCGGAAATCGAGACCATGGCGGCCGTCTGCGAGGCCGCGGGCGCGACCTTCGTCACCCACTCCACCGATGAAGCGGAGGGCGAGCTGCTGCTCACCGCGCGCCGCCTCGCCTATCCCGCGCTCGAGCGACAAGGCGCCACGCTGCTCGACGACGTGGGAGTGCCCCTGTCCCGAATCCCCGAGCTGCTCGCCGCCGTGGAGCGCATCGCCGCCGAGCGCGGGGTGCTCGTGGGGACCTTCGGCCACGCGGGCGATGGGAACATGCACCCCACCGTCGTCTTCGACCGCCAGGACCCCGCGGCGCTCATCCGGGCACGCGGCGCGTTCGATGACATCCTCGCGGCCGCGCTGGACCTGGGCGGCACCATCACCGGTGAGCACGGCGTGGGGGCGCTGAAGCAGCCCTTCCTGGGGCGGCAGCTCGGCGAGGAGGGCCTGCGCCTGCACCACCGCCTCAAGGCCGCGATGGACCCCCTCGGCATCCTCAATCCGGGCAAGGTGCTCTGAGCCTCATCCCTTCCAGGGGCACGGACTCCCCTGGAATGACGAGGGCTTGCGGAAATCGCCGGGTATTTTCGGAGGCATGTCGAGAAGTTCTCCGCAGCTTCGACATAGGGGTGAACGCACCCCGATTCCGGGGCGCGGCCGACACGGAAAGAGGGAGCCACCCATGAAGTACATGCTGATGATGAACCACGCCGGTCAGGGCCCGTACGCGATGATGAACTGGCCGAAGGAGGACATCCGGGCGCACATCGCGTTCATGGTGTCGTTCGCGAAGAAGCTCTCCTCCGCGGGAGAGCTGCTGGCGGCCGAGGGGCTGGCCGGGCCGGACCAGGCGAAGCGCGTGAAGGCGGGGGCGGACGGCAAGCCCATCACCGACGGCGTCTTCCCCGAGTCGAAGGAGTTCCTGGTGGGCTACTGGCTGGTGGAGGTGGACAGCCCCGAGCGCGCCTATGCCATCGCCGCCGAGGCGTCCGCCGCGCCGGGCCTCGCAGGCAAGCCGATGAACATGGACATCGAGGTCCGGCAGGTGATGAGCGGTCCTCCTCCCGAGTTCCTCTGACGTGAAGTCCCCAGCAGGCCACCCCATCGAGTCCCTGCTGCGCGAGCACGCGCCCAGGGTGCTGGGCGCCATCCTCCGACGGTTCCGTGACTTCGGAGCCTCGGAGGACGCGGTCCAGGAGGCGCTGCTCGCGGCCGCGATGCAATGGCCTCTCGATGGCGTGCCGGAGGACCCGCGCGCCTGGCTGATCCAGGTGGCCTCCCGGCGCATCACCGACCAGGTGCGCGCCGAGGCGGCCCGACGCCACCGGGAGGAGCTGGTGGTGAGCATGGTGCCGCCGGAGCTCCAACTCGTCCTGCCCGTGATGGGGGACGAGTCCATGGGGCGCGACGACACGCTGGCGCTGCTCTTCATGTGCTGTCACCCGGCGCTGACGACGACCTCGGCGATTGCCCTCACGCTGCGCGCGGTGGGCGGCCTGACGACGGCGGAGATCGCCAGGGCGTTCCTCGTCCCCGAGGCGACGATGGCGCAGCGAATCAGCCGCGCCAAGCAGGGCATCCACACCTCCGGGGTGCCGTTCCAGAAGCCCACGCCGGAGGAGACCGCGCAGCGGCTGGGCGCGGTGTTGCAAGTGCTCTACCTCATCTTCAACGAGGGGTATGCGGCGACCTCCGGGGCCCAGGTGCTGCGCACGGACCTGTCGGGCGAGGCCATCCGGCTGACACGGATGCTGCACACGCTGTTGCCGGAGGACGGCGAGGTGGCGGGGCTGCTCGCGCTGATGTTGCTGACGGACGCGCGGAGGGCCGCGAGGACGGGGACGTCGGGAGAGCTGATTCCGCTCGACGCACAGGACCGGAGTCTCTGGGACGCGGCGATGGTTGCCGAGGGCGTGGCGCTCATCTCGGCCACGCTGTCGAAGGGCTCGCTGGGGCTGTACCAGGTGCAGGCGGCCATCGCGGCGGTGCACGACGAGGCGACGCGCGCCGAGGACACGGACTGGCCGCAGATTCTCGCGCTCTACGGCGTGTTGATGGGACTGACGGACAACCCGATGGTGGCGCTCAACCACGCCATCGCGACGGCGATGGTGCACGGGCCTCGCACGGGGCTGACATTGCTGGACGTGCTGGACAAGGGCGGGCGGCTCGCCGGGAACCACCGGCTGGACGCGGTCCGCGCGCACCTGCTGGAGCGCGCCGGTGAGCCCGCGAAGGCGGTGGTGCATTACCGCAAGGCCGCCGAGCGCACCACGAGCCTGCCGGAGCGCGACTATCTGCTGCTGCAGGCCGCGCGGTTGAGCGAGTCCGCGGGCCTGTAGTCGGATATGGAGCGCATCGCTGGAGTGCGCGGTCGACGCGCTCCCGGGTCAGGCCTCGCGCCAACCCGTCGCATGGAGCGCAGGGTCGATGATGGAGGGCGACTCAGTGCGCGGGCGGTCCGGAGCGAGGTACCGCGAGTGCTTCATGGGTGACGAAGCTCGCCACTGACGAACGGGCCCTCCTCGGGGGCGAGTCGGCTCGGAGCGCGGCACCGCGAGAGCCTCGTTGGTGACGAAGCCGAACGTGCCCTCCACCCTCCGCGGCGCGTCGACTCCGAAGGTGACGCGCCTGAGGGGCCCTCGACGGGGTTCCTTCAGGACAGGAGCCTCCGTCTCTCGACGGCCTGCTCCGCGAGGGTCTCCCAGCGGCACGGTATTGCGCTCGTCGGCCGCCGCGCGACCTCACGTGCTCGCGCTGGATGCTGGCCGAGGAGGCCGCCGTCACCGTGTGCATCGTTGACGAGGGGAACAATACCGATGCATGCCAGGGCGAAGGACGGGCTCCAGGAAAGAGAGCACCGTCTTCGCCCCGGTAACACCCCGGGCGGACTACTTCGTCGTCGCGGCGCCGAGGGTCTCCAACACCTTGCGCGCGTTGTCGTTCTTCGGGTTGAGCTCCAGCGACTTGCGGTAGCTCGCGGCGCCCTCGGCCTTGCGACCCGCGGCGACGTAGCCCTCACCCAGGCTGTCGTGCGCGTTGGCGTCCTGGGGGAAGAGCGCGACATTGGCCTCGAACAGCTTCAGCGCGTCGGCCTGCTGCCCCTCTCGCAAGAGCGAGTACCCCAGCTCGTTGAGCACGTCCGCGGACAGCTTCTCGTCCTGGGGCGCTTCCGCCTTGCGCGCCTTGAACCACGCGATGGCGTCCTCGACGCTCTTCGTGCGCACCAGCAGGTCCACCGTCATCGAGGGGTGCTCGGGCTCGACGGTGTAGCCCTTCCAGCCGTACACGGAGATGGCGCTGGCCATGAGGCGCTCGAACAGTCGCGAGCCGTTGTCGGAGTTGGTCATGATGACGATGCCGCTGCCGGACTCGGCGAACGCCGCGAGCAGGGCGCGGTAGCCCTCGTTCGCGCCGCCGTGGCCGAACCAGTCCTGCCCCGGGTTCCGCAAGAAGCCGATGCCGAAGGACTGCGACTCGGGCTGACGGGTCAGCATCTGCTTCGCCATGGCCTGCGACACCACGCGCTTCGATTGGCCCTGGGTGGCCTTGGACATCTCCAGCGCGGCGCGCGCCAGGTCGGACGGCGTCGTCCACAGGCCCGCGGGCGCCATTTCCGGGTACACGTGCCAACCTCCCTGGACGCGCTTGCCGTCGGGGGTGGTGCCGGTGGCGGCGCGCGAGGCGAGCGACGCGGGCAGGGGCTGCTCGTAGGTGCTGTCCTTCATGCCCAGCGGCGCGAGCACCGTCTCCTTCATGATTTGGGGGAACGGCTTCTTCAGCTGGTCGACCAGCAACTGCTGGACGATGGTGGTGCCGCCGCCGCTGTAGCGGGTGAGCGTGCCGGGCACCACATTCACGCGCACGGCCGACGTGTTGGCCGGCTTCTCCCCGTCGAGGATCTGCCGCGTCGTGGGCAGGGGCGCGTCGACCGCGTAGCCCCCGAAGCCGTGCACGGTGGTACCCGCGGTGTGCGAGAGCAGGCGGCGCAGGGTGACCTTCTGTTCCTTCGTGAAGTCGTTGTCGGGCAGCTTCCACGACACCAGCTTGTCGTTCACGTTCTCATCGAGCGACCACTTGCGCTTCTCGGCGTGGTGCATGGCGGCCATCGCCGTGATGGGCTTGCTGATGGACGCGGCCTGGAAGAGCGTGTCGATGGTGACAGGCTCGGTGCCGCCAGCGTGCTTGACGCCGTAGGCCTTGGCCCAGACGAGCTTGCCCTGGTCGAACACGGCGATGCTCATGCCGGGGACCTTGTACAGCTCCATCCACTGCGGCAGCGACAGGTGCCGCGGTGTCTCACCGGACAGCGCGATGGCGGGCAGGCTCTCCTCCACGCGGGCCACGCGAGCGGCCTCCGCGGGACGCGACAGCCACTGCGTCTGGGGCTTGGAGGGAGCCGCGCCGGTGAGCAGACCGAGCGCGAGCGTGCCCGAGAGGGACACGGCGGCGAGGCGGAGAGACGGAAGTCGGGACATGGATGGGGATTCCTGGGGGACTCGCGCGATGACCGGGTGGGTACGCACGGGGCTCCACATGATTGCCTCGACGAGCGCCGTGAGGAACTCCCGAATCCTCCGGGGAGCGTCGACCCTGGGTCGATGGGTGACGCGCGTGGGGACACTCCCCGGGTTTTCTTCAAGACAGGGAACTTCAGTTGCGGGCGGCGGCGTGCTCGACGGCCCAGCTCAAGGCCTGGTCCGCGATGGCCTCCCAGCCGGGCTGGGCCACGGTGTAGTGCGAGCGGCCGGGCACCTCCACGTATTCCGTGACGGCGCTCGACTTCGCGTAGCGCTTCGCGTTCTCGCGCTGGATGCTGGCCGGGAGGATGACGTCCAGGTCACCCGAGAGGAACAGCAGCGGGGCGCGCGCGTCGTTGCGCAGATTCACCGTGACTTCCGAGCGCGGCGTCAGGTTCGCCAGCGCGCCCTGGAACAGCGCCCGGCCCGAGCCGGGGATGTACTGGGTGCGGTAGATTTCGTCCGACTCCTCCTGCGTCAGCGTGTTGGTGAAGGCGTAGTGGAACTGCTCGGGCGTCATGGGCGCGTGGCGCTTGACGTTGGCGGGGTTGAGGAGCGTCGACGCGGTCGACTTGATGGTGGTGAAGGGCAGTGTGTAGACGCCCTTCACGGGCGCCGAGTGGATGGCCACGCCCGCCGCGCCCACGCCCCGGTCCAACAGCAGCTGCACGAAGGCGCCGCCGAACGAGTGGCCCATGAGGATGGGCGGGGTGGGCAGCGCGCGGATGATGCGCTCGTAGTGGTCGACGATGTCCTTCACGCCCAGGTTGTTGAGCGGCGTCGGGTCCTTCTGCAGCGCCTCGACTCCGCCCTCCAGCCCCGGCCACGTCGGGGCGATGACGCGGTAGCCGGCCTTCTCGTAGCGCTGAATCCAGCCCTGCCAGCTGCGCGGCGTCATCCACATGCCGTGGATGAGGACGATGGTATCCGGCTGGCCCTGGGTCTGCTGAACGGTGGCGCTCATGACGTGTTCCCTCTCGGTTCACCGCGTCGGCGCGGTGTGCGGCGTTGACGAGGGGAACAGTACGGATTCGGGTCGGGGCGAAAAACGGGCTCCTGGGAAGAGCACTGTTTCCGTTCTGGAAACAATCCGGAGGGGCTGCTTCGTGGCGGTGCCGAGCGTCTTCAGCATCGCGCGCGGGGTCGTTCTTCGGTCTCGAGGCCCGCACGATGGCTGCGCGGGCTGCTGCGCCTCGTGGAAAGCCACGATACGCAACGACCGTTCGACGCGAGGTCCTGTCTCGCGGGCAACTAAATCGGGCTCGGCGAGCGTCCCTAGGAACTCCGGAATTCGTAGGAACGAGAATCGGTAGACGGTCTCGATTTCCGAAAAGGGGTGACTGATGGGCGGCACGACGTCGATTCGGGGTGGCTCTTCGACAGGTTCGTCCTCGGGGGCATCTGGAGCGGACGCGGCACGACGCGCCGAGGAAGCCCGGCAGCGGGCCGAGGCTGCGCGCAAGGCGGCGGAAGCTGCGCGCAAGGCGGCGGAGGCAGCCCGCAGGGCCGCGGAGGCGGCGCGGCTCGCGCAGGAGAAGGCTCGCGCGGAAGCGGCGAAGGCGAAGCAGCAGGCCCAGCAGCCTGGGCAGACGCCCGAGGAGCAGAAGGCTTCTCGCAAGGAGGCCGAGGCGGCGGCCAAGGCCCAGAAGGTGGCCGAGCAGCGCGCATCCAAGGCGGACGAGGCGCTGCGGGCCGCGGAGGAGAAGGCGGCGCGGACGGCCCGGCAGGCGCAGGGCGCCATGGGTCAGGCGAACGTGCTGGCGACGCAGCAGGGGCTGGCGCAGCCGTTCGACGACAAGAGCGTCAACGGCGTGAAGCCGAGGGCCGCCACGTCGGACGTGTCGTCGTTCGACGCCGCGCCGCGCAGAGAGGGCATGGACAAGCTGTTGGGCAACGTGCCCTCGCCGACGGGGAGCGCGGAGGGCTCCACGCTGCTGACGGAGGACGCGAAGGACGGGAAGGTCAACTGCCTGGATGTGGCGGCGGACTGGGTGGACAAGGCATCGCCGGAGCTGCGTGCGCGCTCGGAGATGGTGTTCCTGCAGGACCAGCGGCCGGGGGCCGAGGGGCAGACGGGACACGTGGTGGTGCGCCAGGGCGAGCAGGTGTTGGACCCGACGACGAACCAGTCGTACGAGTCCATGGAGGCGTACAAGAAGGCGCAGCCGCAGTACCAGGAGGTGGGCAGCGTGCCGGCGACGGACGCCCAGCGCATCTTCGACACGCCGCCCGGCTCGCCCGAGCGCGCCGCGGAGCTGGAGAAGGCGAAGCTGTCGCCCGAGCTGCGGAACATGATGGTGGCGGACGCGAGCCCGGCCGAGCAGCAGGCGTGGGACCGCTACGACGCGCACGTGAAGGCGGGGCCGCCCAAGGATTTGCCGCAGAACATGGGGCTGCGGCAGGAGATCCTCGAGGCCCATGCCGCCAAGACGAAGGAGCTGGCGGACGCGGCGAACAAGGCGTCCGTGGAGCGGCTGCGCACGGAGCTGGGCTCGACGCCCGAGGGCAAGAAGGCGCTGGAGGACCTGGACGCGCGCGGCGTCGGCATCCACGTGGTGGACGACGCGTCGTACGCGCGGCTGCCGGGCGCGGGGACGGACGGGCACGCGTTGCCGGGCAACGGCGACATCACGTTGAGCCGCAAGGGCGCGACGGTGGACGTGCTCCAGCGCGAGGCGCGGCGCTCGGCCGACACGCAGCAGCTGAAGCTGCCGACGACGCCCGAGGAGGGCGAGCGGTTGGCGGTGTCGGTGTCGGAGACGTTGAAGGCGAACCCGCGTCAGCCGGTGGAGTTCGAGGACGGGGGCCTCCACGTCGTCGCGATGAGGAACCCGAAGGCGTCGCTGGTGGAGAACGGGGGCAGTGTGGCGGACGTGCTCGGGCTCTCGCCGTCGTTCACCGAGGAGGCGCAGGCGGCGGGGAAGCAGCCGGGCAGTGACACCATCGTCAACACGAGCTTCTACGACTTCGCCGCGTGGGGGACGAACCCGGTGGGGCAGGTGGTGAAGAACGGCGAGGTGATTGCGGGAAATTCGGATCCGGACCGCTTCTACGCGGCGTGGACGGACTCGGGCATGAAGTTCGGGCAGGGGGATCCGCCGAAGGACGCGAACCTGGCGTTTGGTGGCGCGGTGCCGGTCATCATCGACGGCACGCCGTACGGCGTGGGCAATCAGTACAAGCCGGGCACGGACGCGGCGGCGCCGGACAAGGGAGACCCCGGGGCGTTCGCGGGGGACCTGACGCAGCGGAACAACGAGAGCTTCCGTGCGCAGGAGGAGCGGGGCAAGGAGGTTGGCAAGGTCATCGTCGGCTACGACCGGGACACGGGCACGACGTACGTGGTGGCGCAGGAGGACGGCTCCAAGCCGGGCAAGACGCTCTCGGAGATTCGCGACGCGCTGGTGAAGCTCGGCGTGGATGACGCGGTGTCGTTCGACGGCTCGGACTCGGCGACGCTCGTGCGCGACGACCAGGTGAAGGTGGAGCCGGGCTGGGCGAAGAACCAGACCATCCCCTACGGCCTGCGGCTCAGCCTGGGGGAGTGACGTGACGTGCTCGAGGCGGCGCGTGGGTGGCGCGCCGCTTCGGACAGGCGTCCATCGCCTACTCCGGCTTCCCGCCCGTGCGCTTCCACAGCTCGCGCGCCAGAATCGTGGCGAAGCGCGAGTCATTCAGGATGTACCGGCGCCACAGGCGCTTGGGCTCATTGGCCAGGCGGTACAGCCACTCGAAGCCCGCCTTGGCAATCCACTGAGGGGCGCGCTTCGCCGTGCCCGCGATGAAGTCGAACCCCGCCCCCACGCCAATCGCCACCGTGGGGCCCAGCTTCTGCGACACCTGCGAAATCCACACCTCCTGCTTCGGGCTGCCCAGCGCCACGAAGAGCAGGTGCGGGTCCTTCTCCCGGATGCTCGCGACAATCGGGTCGTTCTGCGCGTCCCCCGCGTCCGTGCGCACCATCGGCGAATCCCACCCCACCACCTCCACCCCGAACTTCTCCCCCACGATTCGCGCCACCTTCTCCGCCACCCCGGGGCCCGCGCCCAACAGGTACACCCGCCACTTGCGCTCCGCCCCCAGCTTCATCAGCGGCAGAATCAGGTCCGAGCCCGCGATGCGCTCGGGCAACGCCACGTCCAGCGCCTTCGACGCCCAGACGATGGGCATCCCATCCACCACCGAAATCGCCGCGCGCGAGTACGCCTCGCGGAACTGCGCGTTGTCCTCCGCCAGCACCACGTGGTCCACGTTGGCCGTGAACACGTAGCCACCCTGGCGTGAGTCCACCAGCCGTCCAATCTCCAGCACCGCCTCCTCGAAGGTGAGCTGGTCGATGGTCAGCTGGCCGATGCTCAGCCGAGGGTGGCCCGTGGTGAACGGCGTCGTCTGCTTCGTGTCCGGAGTCGCGGTACTCATGGCTTCTTCACCGTCAAATCAAGCACTGTCATCGAGTAGGGCGGCAGCCGCTGCGTCAGCCCCGCCGCCGTATGGTTTCCCGCCGGCTGCTGCAGGAACCCGCCCGGCGCGCCCGAGTACCCCAGCACGCGCACGTTCTCGAGCGTCCCACAGCCGTTCAGCTTCACCCGCGCCTGCGCCGCCTGGTCCGGGTCGAAGTTCAGCACCACCGCCACCACCTTGGTGCCGTCCTTGTTGCGCGAGGCGAACACGCTCGTGCCCTCCTCCGCCTTCGCCGGCACCCAGACGTCCTGGAAGCGGCCACCCCGCCCGTCGAAGTCCCTGAACGCGCGGAACGCCCAGAACACCGGGCTGCCGTTCGTCGGGTACTGCCAGAAGTAGGCGGAGTAGATGTTCTCCTGCGCGAAGCGGCCCAGCGCCTCGGCCTGCGCCAGGCCTCCGCTCATGTGGCCGAACGCGCCGAAGTTGTACTCACCAATCGAGATGCGCCGGCCCGGGTAGTTCTGCGCAATCCACTCCTTCATGCGCGGGAGCAGCCGCACCGGCTCGCCAATCCACGACTCGTCCTTGTACGTCGGGTCCCACAAGGCGCGCGTGGAGCGGATGCGCCGCGCGTTCGTCTCCGGGTCCGTGTTCCCCTCCAACCCCACGCCCACGTTCGTCTGCGGGTAGAAGTGCAGGTCCACCACGTCCAGGATGCGCACGCCCGTCTTCTTCTCGTGCTCGCGCAGCTGCCGCAGGTACCAGGGGAGCAGCGGCACGTCCCCATGCGCGCGGCGGTCCGAGTGCGGCGCCTTGCCCGGCGCGAAGTCCGCGGCGGACCAGAGGTAGTTCGTCCAGCCCCACTCGGCGGGGCCCGCGATGAGCGCGTCCGGGTCCGCCTTCCGCACCGCGGTGCCGTACGCAATCGTGCGCGACAACAGCCCGTCGTACGTCAACGGCTCCGGGAACACATCCCGGTGCGTCGAGTTCCAGAGCATGGGCTCGTTGTCGAGGATGTACATGTGCACGCTGCGCTCGCCGCGAGCCGCATCTCGCTCGCGGATGGCGCGCACCCACTCGGCGACGAACTCGGGCGAGGCCTCGGTGCTCGTCTGGGACGGAGGCCCGGGCTTGAGCGGCGTGCCGTCGCGCGTGACGCCGTTGCCGGAGCCGTTGTCCTCGCCGCGCTGCGGGCCGAAGGTCGCCACCGGGAAGCCCACCGAGCGCGTGTCCTTGGCCACCCACCCGAGCAGCGGCACGGTGAGCGCGGAGCTCATCCCGTTCTTCCGGTTGGACTCGAGGAAGTCCGTGTAGCTCAGGCCGATGTCCACGTTCTGGAAGAACCAGTCGTTGGCCGTGTTCCACGCGCCGCCCAGCTTCCAGTTGTAGCGGGAGGTGGGGTTGCCGCCCCAGCGGCGCGTCGTCGCGCCCAGCTTGTACTGGTGCTGGTCCTTCTTCTCGCGAAGGCCGTCCAGCGCGATGCCGTAGATGAGCGGGCTGATGTCATGCCCGGGCGCCGTGCAGTCGATGGTCATCGACGTGTCGCGCCCGCTGCCCTTGCCCGTGCGGCCTCCACCGGCGGCCAGCGCGGCGGCCACGTCCGGCGGCAGCGGCACCAGCGCCACCTTGTCGAGCAGCACCCAGTCCCGCCCCACGTCCTTCGACGCGCGCAGCACCACGCGGTCGAACGCCTCCCCCTTGGGGTTGAGCAGCTCCATGGGGATGACGATGTCGGCCCACTCGCCGTCCTTGCGCACCTGCAGGTCCGCCGTGATGGGCACGCGCGGGAAGGACACCGCGCCCGGCGTGTCCAGCCGCACCTCCAGGAACTCGCCGTAGGACTCCGGCGCGCTCAGGCGCAGGGACAGCGCCCCGAAGCTGCCCGACAGCTTGGGCTGATAGAGAATCCAGCCGCCGTAGTTGAACAGGCGCATGCGCGCCGGAGCGCCCTTGGGCAATTCGCGCGGCGCCCAGCCGATGTCCTTCCAGCCCTGGCCCAGGCCGCCGTCGTAGAGGACCACCGGGGCGGTGCTCGCCGCCTCGACGGCCGCGGGCTTCGTCTCGCCCGGCTTCGCGGCGTCACCCACCGCGGGCTTCACCTCACCCGCGGGCTCACTGCCGCGCGCCAGCGCCACCGAGCCACCGGCGACCGCCAGCGTGCAGACCACCACGGCGGCGCCCGCCTTGCTCCGCGCACCCTTCACACCTGCCTCCATGGATTCGACTCCCCCGGGCCTGGGGGCCCTCACAGCACCACGTCGTCCGTGTCCTTGCGCGGGAAGACGCGCGCGGGAATCCCCACGGCCACGCTGTCCGGCGGCACGTCCTGCAGCACCACGGCGTTGGCGCCGATGCGCGAGCGCGCGCCGATGCGCACCGGCCCGAGGATGCGAGCGCCAGCGCCAATCCACACGTCATCCTCGATGACGGGGTAGCCGTTGTCCTTCGCGGTGCCCACGGTGTTGTTGCCGTAGAAGCGCACGCGGTCGCCGATGCGCGCGTCCCCGCCGATGACGATGCCCAGGCTGTGCACGAAGTACACGCCCTTGCCCAGCGTCACGTCCTTGCCGATTTCGATGCCCAGCACCGCCGTCTGCGCCACGCGCAGCACGTGGTTGACCAGGGGGATGTGGTAGTCGAGCGCGGCCTCGCGGGCGCGGTTGAGCGCGGTGATGCGGTACGAGTCGCTGGTGAGCACCACCTTGGCGACGGACTTCGCGTCGGTGTGGCCATTAGCGGCGCGGGCCAGCTCCATCGCATCGGAGACCAGCGCGCCAATCATCGAGCGCTTCGACTTCAGGAAGTTCATCGGTTCCCCCCGCCCTGGAGGTAGCGGACCACCTCACGGGCGATACCCGTCCAGCCGCCGGCCTCGTTGCGAGCGCCGCGCAGATACTCCATGCCGTACACCACCGACGTGCCCGCGAACGCGGCCTTCTCCAGGCCCAGCCTGTCCGCGGCCTTCGCGGCGCTCATCACCGCGCCCGTCAGCACGCGCGTGGCCTCGGGCGCGACGACGGTGGCCGCGAGCAGCGGGCGCGCCAGCGGGTTCGTCTCGAAGAGCAGCCGCCACGGGTTGACGCCGCGCACGTCCGGGTGCTTGCGCGCCACGTGCGTGTCGAACATGCCGTAGCGGTTCGCGCGCTTGAGCCAGCGCTCGAAGGACACGTGGTCGCTGCCATGCAGCACGTGCGCGTCGCTGGCGAACACGAACGCGCAGCCCGCCTTCTCCAGCCGCACGCCCAATTCCACGTCCTCGGACTGGCCCAGCGACTTGTCGAAGCCGCCCACGCCCACGTAGTCCTCGCGGTGGAAGGACACGTTGCCCGTGTACAGGTGGTTGCCGTGCGCGCGCGCGCCGGGGGTGGACAGCTCCTCCGCCATGCGGTGGTTGAGGTACGCGTACCAGCGCTCGAACAGCGGCATGTCGCCGATGGACGGGTCCGGACGGATGCGGCCCAGCACCACGTGCCGCGAGCCCTCCGGGTGGTGCGCCAGGTGCCGCTCCAGGAAGTCCCGCTCCACCTGCATGTCGTCGTCGGTGACGAGGACGATGTCCCCCCGCGCCGCGAGCACGCCCCGGTGCCGCGCCGCCGCCGCGCCCGCGTTGGCCTGAACCTCCACGCGCAGGGCGTAGGGGAGGCTCTCGCCGAGCGCGTCGAGCGGAGCCTTCACCGGCTCCTTGGAGCCGTCATCGACGACGACGACCTCGTAGCGCTCGGGCGGGAGCGTCTGCTGGGCGAGCTGCCCGAGCAGCCGGGTGATGAGGGGCAGTCGGTTGTAGGTGGCGACGACGACGCTGAGGCGGGGCGTGGAGGCGTCCGAGGGCGTCATGGCTTCTTCTTCTGGCGGGAGAAAAGACCCCGGCCCTTCTTCTGCCGGGGGAAGGTGACGCTGCCCACGAAGCGCTCCGGGCCGATGAACTCCATCGTCTTGCGCGCCGAGCCGAAGTCCGTCTCCCCCAGGGTGACGCACAAGAGGACGCCGTCGGCGGCGAGCGCCACGGGGAGGCTGGCGGGGCGGGTGAGGACGGAGTCGATGACGGCGACCACGCGCTCGCCCCGGGCCACGCGCTCGCGCAGCTCCAGCACCCGGCGGGGGGCCTCGGCGGGGGACAGGCCGATGGCGTCATCCAGGTGGATCTTCTGCGTGGCCGCGTAGGGCGCGCCGGCCTCCAGGATGGCGGTGGCGGCCTCCAGCGCGGGGGCGCCCGGGTGCGCGGGGACCACGGTGAGGAAGCTCCAGCCGGTGCGCTCCAGGGCGAACCACAGCCGCTGCAGTGCCGGTGAGGGCACGGTGCTGTCGGGAACCTCGGCGTCCGAGGTGGAGGGCGGTGCGCTGGAATCGGCCATGGAGCGCCGCCCGGTATAGCCCAACGCACGGTGTCGACCCAATGACCTGGCGGGCGGGCGGGGGAGCGGGTGCCCTGCGACCTGCCCCAATGAGTCCGGGGGCTTCCGGGCCCTCCCCGTGGGGCCGTGGGAGCGGGCGTGTTATGGAAAGCAGGTGCCGAAGATTGGTTATCTCATCCCCGAGTTTCCCGGACAGACACACATCTTCTTCTGGCGAGAGTTGCAGGCCCTTCCCGGGAAGGGCGTGACGCCGGAGCTGGTCTCCACCCAGCCGCCGCCCGCGCGCATCATCTCCCACAGCTGGGCGCGCGAGGCCATGGCCCGCACCGAGTACCTGGCCCCGCCCGGGCCGCTCGGCGTGGTGAAGGCCGTGGCGGAGATTGCCCGCGCCATGCCCACGGGCTGGGCGCGGTGCCTGGCCTCCATCGCCCGCGCGGAGGGGCTGGACGCGAAGGGCCGCGCGCGGCTGCTGGCCTTCGCGGTGATGGGCGGACGGCTGGCGTCGCTGGCGCGTGAGCGCGGGTGGACGCACGTGCACGTGCACTCGTGCGCCAACGCCGCGCACGTGGCGCTGTTCGCGAACCTGCTGTCGGGGCTGCCGTACAGCATGACGCTGCACGGGCCGCTGGACGACTACGGGCCGAACCAGCGGGAGAAGTGGCGGCACGCCAGGTTCGCGTTCGTCATCACCAAGAAGCTGCTGGGCGAGGTGAACCAGGAGCTGGCGGGGAGCCTGCCCAAGGACATCGAGCTGGCGCCGATGGGCGTGGAGCTGGGCAAGTTCAACCGCTCGACGCCGTACGCGGCGTGGACGGGCGAGGGGCCGCTGCGCCTCTTCTCGTGCGGACGCCTCAACCCGTGCAAGGGGCACGCGGACCTCATCGACGCGGTGGGGATGCTGCGGGCCAAGGGCATCGACGCGCGGCTGTCCATCGCGGGTGAGGACGAGGCGGGTGGCACCACGTACCGCAAGGTGCTGGAGGCGAAGCTCGCGGAGTCCAAGCTGGGCGACGCGGTGACGCTGCTGGGCGCGGTGGGCGAGGACGTGGTGCGCGACGGCATCGAGCGCGCGCACATCTTCGCGCTGGCGAGCCTCCAGGAGCCCTTGGGCGTGGCCATCATGGAGGCCATGGCCATGCGCGCGCCGGTGGTGGTGACGGGCGCGGGCGGGGTGAAGGAGCTGGTGGACGACGGCGTGGACGGGATGCTCGTGCCGCCGCAGGCGCCCTCTGTCCTGGCCGAGAAGCTGGAGGCCGTGGCGCGAAATCCGCGCGAGGCCGAGCGGCTGGGTGAGGCGGGCCGGCGCAAGGTGGAGACGCAGTTCAGCAGCGAGCGCAGCGCGGACATGCTCGCGCTGATGCTCCAGCGCGCGGCGGGGTAGTCGAAAGCAGGGGGGCGGGCGGGCCCCTGTCCGCCGCTCCCTGTCCCTCATGGGCGGCCTGCGCCTGCGTCACGGAGGGACGGCGGAGCGTGCCACCGCGTCGTCGGCTCCATACCCTGGGAGGAGAAGCGGGCGGGCGCCTTCGGGGCAGGGCGTCCAGGCGTCCGAGCGCGGGGTTCCCCGGTGAGGGGCCGGACCGGGGAGTTACATGGGGGCTGACCGTTGGAGCCGCGCTGATTAAGCGATGGGGTCTGACGGAGGGAGGGAAGGGAGGAATGGCCTTGGAAGGCACCGAGCAACTCACCCCCCATGCTCCTGCCCGGGTGGAGCCACGGACGACGAGCATCCTCCTGGTGGATGACCACGCGTCGAACCTGCTGGCGCTGGAAGCCATCCTGGAGCCCATGGGCCAGAAGCTGGTGAAGGCGGCCTCGGGGCCGGAGGCGCTGCGGTGGCTCTTGCGCGAGGACTTCGCGCTCATCCTCCTGGATGTGCAGATGCCGGGGATGGACGGCTTCGAGACGGCGCGCATCATCCGGCAGCGTGAGCGCTCGCGGTACACGCCCATCATCTTCCTCACCGCGCACGGGCGCGATGAGGCGAACCTGGTGAGCGGCTATGCGTCCGGCGCGGCCGACTACGTGGTGAAGCCGTTCCACCCGGAGGTGCTGCGCTGGAAGGCGGAGGCGTTCGTCGCGCTGTATGTCCAGCAGCGGGCCCTGCAGCGACAGGAGGCGGCGCTGTGGGAGCGCGAGCGGCGGATGCTCGAGCGACAGGGCGAGCTGCGCTTCCGCCGGCTGGTGGACTCGATGCCGCAGTTCGTCTGGGCGCTCCTGGCGGACGGCACCATCAGCTACGCGAACCGGGGCTGGCTGGACTACGCGGGGCTGACGGCGGAGCAGGGGCGCCAGCGCGAGGAGAACCTGCGCTGCTTCCATCCCGATGACCTGGGGAAGGTCCAGGCGACGTGGGAGGTGCTGCGCCGCTCGGGGATGCCGGAGGAGCAGGAGTACCGGCTTCGGCGCGCGACGGATGGCGAGTTCCGCTGGTTCTTGTGCCGCACGCTGCCGGAGCGCGATGGCGCGGGGCGGCTGGTCGGGTGGATATCGACGGCGACGGACATCGACGACGCGCGACGCGCGGTGGAGACGCTGCGCGCGACGAACGAGGCGAAGGACATGTTCCTCACCCTGGCGGCGCACGAGCTGCGCACGCCCCTGCAGGCGGCGCGCAGCTACGCGGACCTGGCGAGGAAGAAGGCGGGGGAGGAGCAGACCCCGAACGTGGCGCGGGCCCTGGAGGGCATCCAGCGCAGCGTGGGTCGCATGGCGCGGCTGGTGGAGAACCTGCTCGACATGGGGCGGCTGCAGCGCGGGGAGCTGTTGTTGGAGGAGGGAGACGTGGACGTGCGCGCGCTCCTTCACGAGGTGGCGGAGCACTTCGAGCCCTTGCCGGAGGGGCGGGACATCCACGTGGAGGCCCCCGAGGGGCTGGTGCTGCGCGCCGATGGCGAGCGGCTGGACCAGGTGCTCTCCAACCTGGTGTCCAATGCGCTGCGCTACTCGCCGGACGGAGGGGACATCCGCCTGCGGGCGCGCGAGGAGGGCCGGTGGGTGCACGTGGAGGTGCTGGACCACGGGCTGGGCATTCCGGCGGACCGGCTGGAGAACATCTTCGAGCGCTTCGGACGCGCGCATGGCGTGTCGTACGGAGGTCTGGGATTGGGGCTGGCCATCGCGCGAGGCATCGTCGAGCGCCACGGCGGGCGCGTCTGGGCGGAGTCCTCGGGGCGGCCCGGCGGCGGCAGCACGTTCCATGTCGTGTTGCCCCGGCCCGTGAGCTGAGGCGCCCGGGCCGGGCGTGACGCGGGCGATGCGTGAGACACGTGTCGCATCGGCGTGGGATGTCGGAGTCGGTTGGTATGTGAAACCCATCAGGTGATTTCGGCGCCCATGCCGGAGGGCTGAGATGGGTCGTGGTCGGGCTGTGTCCTTGTGTCTGTGCTTGTTCATCGTGACGGGGTGCTCGACGACGCGGAGCGTTCGTCTGGAGCTGGGCTCGGGAGCGTCCGTCCGTCACCTCCCCGTCGAGGAGGACTCCGGGCCGGTGGAGCTGGGGGAGGACACGTTCCAGGAGGCGATGACGAAGCTCGCCCGGGACGTGAGGCCCTTCGCGCATCCGCTGCGGGAGGCGCGGCTGCGCTTCGGTGTCCCGGAGCGGGGCGGCGTGTATCTGTATGAAGGGCGCAGGCTCCACGCGGTGCAAGAGGGCGCGGATGAGACCTCACCGCACCTGCTGGAGTCGTATGCGGACGAGACGCTGACGCGCGGGTACGGCCGCTGGTGTGCCAGCGAGCTGCGCGCGGGGGACTGTCTGCGGTTGCTCGAGGAGGGGCCGCTGCTCGGCAGTGATGGCAAGTACGCGCTGGCGCTGGCCATCGCGATGGAGGACGTCTGGGAGGAGACGGCGGAGTCCCTGCGGGGGGTGGGGGACCCGGTGGCGCTCCGCGCGACGCTGACGTCCTCGGTGGCGATGTACCTGATGCTGTGGTCGCTGCCCGAGCCGGTGTCGAAGGGACTGGCGGCGCTGCTCACCGCGACGGCGATGGCCTACCTGGGCGTGGACACGCTGTGGCGCGTGCTGGATGCGTGGGTGGTGCTGGTGCGGCGCGTGGACCTGGCGCGCTCGTTCGAGGAGCTGGAGGCCGCGGGTGAGGCCTACGGCGAGGTGCTGGGCGACGACGCGGCGCGGGTCTTCGTGATGCTGGCGACGGCGGCGGTGGGGCGCTCTGGAGGGCTCGCGACGAAGGGGCCGGGGCTGCCCGGCGCGGCGCGAGCGGCGGTGTTCCTGAAGGCCCAGGCGGGCTTCTCGTATCCCGCGCTGGAGCGCGTGGAGTCGGTGGCGCTGACGGCGGAGGGCTTCACCGTGGGCCTGTCGGGCGGAGACTGAAGTGCCGTGCGCTCAGCCGTGCTTCGCGAGCGCGGGGGCCTGGGTGTCCTCGGGGTTGGTGTGGATGATGGCGCCCGGAGGCGGCACGGGCGCGGAGGGCGCGGGGGGGACCAGGGCGGTGTGCGGCATGGGCCATGCGCCGGTGGCGACGGCCAGCTTGCCGGACGTCACCACGCACAGCGACACGACGAACGTGCAGATGTACGAGATGATGCCCATGTCTCCGAACACCTGGTTGATGTAGCAGATGACGGAGCCCACGATGATGAGCCCGGCGGCGCGGTGCTCGGCGATGTGCGAGCGATGGTACGCGCGCACGGCCAGGAAGATGGTCACCACCAGGTACATCCACACGCCCGTGTAGCCGACCATCCCTCCGAAGGCGAACAAGCCGAGCAGCGAGTTGTGCGGGTGGTAGCGGTACTGGGGGAAGACGAAGGCGATGTTGGGCAGCGGGATGGGCTCGAGGAACTCGTGGCCATAGCCGGTGCCGAGCAGCGGGAACTGGGTCCACGTCGCGATGACGTCCAGGTTCTCGATGTCACGATAGTCCAGGTTGCCCTCGCCGCCCTCGCCGTCGATGAGGGAGCGCACCTTGTGCACGGGCGCGAAGGCGCCGCCGCGCGCGTTCCAGCCCACCGCGAAGTAGACGAGCATCAGCGGCGCCAGCAGCACGAGCCCTCGGGTGAAGGTGCGCTTGATGGCGGGCCAGGGCGTGATGAGGTAGCCGGCCAGCAGGCACCCCACGAAGCTGACGTAGGCGAGCCGGCGGTCGTTGTAGACCATGCCCATGAAGATGCAGAACATGAGCAAGAGCCCGCGCAGCGCGTGCGCCCCCTTGGGCTTCTCCAGGAAGCGCATGGTGGCGACGAGCAGGCAGAAGTTGAACGTCATCGAGTCCGAGTGACACGTGGTGTACTCGACGAAGACGCCCATGGACGGCACGACGATGGCGCCGAAGTAGACGCTGATGGCGGCCTTGGTGAGCCCCGCGGCGATGACGGTGCGCGCGAAGATGGGCCAGTCCTCCGGGCCGCGCATGGCGTAGTGAAACATGGCGACGATGAACGGCATCATCGCGGCCTGGTGCCACTGCCACAGCGAGTTCTTGAAGTCCCCGCCGCGCATCACCCCGCGCACCTCCATGAAGAGGATGGCGATGAGTGACAGCGCCACCACGGCGATGAGCGGCCGGGGCATGGGCAGCGCGGGCGGGTCGATCTTCGACTTCGTCACCCGCCGGTACATCGCCAGGCCCAACAGGCCGACGATGAGCACGTCCACCAGCGGGAAGCGCAGCGCTCCAATCTTGGTGATGTAGCTGAGCTGGGCGAAGAGCAGCTCCCCCAGGGGGTGCAGGGGGGACGGCCAGAACCCGGACTGGGGCCGCTCCGGGACGTAGTCCACCGCGAGCACCAGGTAGGTGACGATCATCACCGGGTAGCGGATGGGGACCTTGACCACCAGCCACAGCACGGCCACGAGCAGCACTGGGGCCAAAGCGACCACAGGGTGCAGGAGGGCCCCTCCCACGGTGGCGAGCACCAGGAAGCCAAGCAGCGCCACGAAGCGCAGGTAGGAGGGCCGGTCCGGGGCGTACGTCACGACGGAGGGGAGGCTACATCTGGCGGGCCGGTTGGGATAGATGAAGCCTCACGTATGCCTGCTCCCAGACCACGCGTCCTCCTGATTGCCGAGCTGTGCAACCCCGACTGGGTGAGTGTCCCGCTGGAAGGCTGGTCGCTCTACCGCGCGCTGACCGAGGTCGCCGACGTGCACCTGGTCACGCAGGTGCGCAACCGGGAGAACATCCTGAAGCAGGGGGTGCAGGAGGGCTCGCAGTTCACGGCGTTGGATTCGACGCCGGTGGAGAAGCCGCTCGACAAGGTGGGCGAGCTGCTGCGGGGCAAGGCGGGCGTGGGCTGGACGACGGCGACGGCGTTGAGCGTGCTGCCGTACTACTACTTCGAGGAGGTGCTGTGGCAGCGCTTCGGCGCGCGCATCAAGGCCCGGGAGTTCGACCTGGTGCATCGCTACACGCCCATCAGCCCGACGACGCCGAGCACGCTGGCGCGGCGCTGCAAGGCGGCGGGGGTGCCGTTCGTGATGGGGCCGCTCAACGGCGGGTTGCCGTGGCCCAAGGGGTTTGGTGGCGCGCGGCGGCGGGAGAAGGAGTGGCTGAGCTACGTGCGGGACGCGTACAAGCTGATGCCCTTCTACAAGTCCACGCGGGAGAACGCGTCGGCCATCATCACGGGCTCGCGGGCGACGCGGGGCCAGGTGGCGCCGGAGTGGCAGGGGAAGACGGTGTACGTGCCGGAGAACGCCATCGACACGCGGCGCTTCGGGACGGCGAAGTCGGAGGGGCCGGTGGAGCTGCCCTTGAGGGTGGCCTTCGTGGGGCGCTTCGTGCCGTACAAGGGCATGGCGATGTTGATGGAGGCGGCGGCGCCGCTCATCCGTGAGGGCAAGGTGGTGCTGGAGTACATCGGCGACGGGCAGGAGATGCCGAACCTCAAGGCGCAGGCGGCCAGGGAGGGCATCGAGTCCGGGGTGACGTTCGCCGGGTGGGTGAAGCACCAGGAGCTGCAGGGGCGGCTGGCGAAGAACCACGTGTTCGGGTTCCCGAGCGTGCGCGAGTTCGGCGGGGCGGTGGTGTGCGAGGCGATGGCGTTGGGGCTGGTGCCCATCGTCATGGACTACGGCGGTCCGGGGGAGATTGTCAGCCCGGCGACGGGGTTCGCGGTGCCCATCGGGACGCCGGAGGAGATTGTGGCGCGGGTGCGCGGGGTGCTGACGAAGCTGGTCGAGGACCCGTCGGTGATTCGACCCATGGGGGAGCGGGCGCGGGAGCGCATCTTCAAGCACTTCACGTGGAAGGCGAAGGCGGAGCAGGTGCTGGAGGTGTACCGATGGGTGCTGGGCGAGCGCGGGCAGCCCGACTGGGGCATGCCCCTGGCGGACTGAGCCGTGTTCCTCAGGGCCTGGACGTCCACGTCCAGGCCGTGGGGCTCCAGGCTGCATCGAGGTCCTCGTCGAGGAGGACAGGGTCCAGGAAGGCGCGGACTGCTTCCGTGAGCACGTCGAGCGTCTTCCACGGCAGGCCGTCCTGGGTGGCCATGGCCTGATAGGGCCGGTGCCACTCGGGGGGTGGCGAGGGCAGGAAGAACGGGAGGCCGTGCGTCCTCCGGAAGGAGAAGGTCCTCATGAGGGCCTGACGCAGGCGCCTCGATTCGAGCGGGCGGATGCTTCCCAGGAGCGCGAGGTCCGGGAGGTCCTTCACCCGGGTGTTGGGCCGCGTGCGAGGCAGCGTATAGGCGTGGAGCTTCTCCGCCAGATGCGTCTCGAGCGGATAGACGTGGAGCCTGGGCGGAGGGATGCCGGCGAAGCCGAGGGTGTCTTCCACCTCGATGAGTTCGGGTGCTCCGTGCATCGGGTCTCCGATGGCCACGTCGACACCAAAGGGTTGGCCGAAGAGGTCTCGCTCGATTCGGCACTCCGCGCGGAACCGACGTCCGTCGTAGCGCACTCCCTCGTTCTGGATGTCGGGGTGGTGGGGGTCGAGCCGGAGCTCGAAGCGCATGAAGTCTCCGAGGTCCAACTGGCCTGCCTGCTGGATGCGCGCGAGCAGGTCGCGTGGGTCCCCCGTCAGACGCAGGTCGACGTCCCGGGTCGTGCGTGCTCGCTGAAGCCTCAGCTCGAGCACCAGTCCTCCCTTGAGGGTGATGGCGTCCGCGAAGACCTGGGACGCACGCGCGAGGAAGCGGTGGAAGACGAGGAGCTGACGCCGTCGGTTGAAGTCGTCCCCGTGAGAGGCGTTCCTCCTCAACCGTTGCTCGAGAGCATTTCTGAAGGCGTCGCCGGTCAGGTAGCGGCGAACGCTCATCGTGTCCGCGGCGCCTTCGCCACGCTCGCCTTCTGGATGCGAGCGAGGTCGGACTTGCGGATGAGTCCGCGCTCGAGGGCCTGCGCGATGGCTTGTTGGAGCAGGTCTGGAGCGAGCTGGGCGGCCGCGCAGTCCGTCAGGGTGCGCAGGGGCGAAGTGACGGGCACCGCGGCGGGCCAGGTGCGCTCGGCATCGTCGAGCGCGGCGTGATGGATGACGACGCCGGGAGGAACGCGAAGCCTGCGTTGCTTCCACGTCGTGGGAAGGGTCAGGTGGAGTCGAGAGGGCAGCACGTCCGAGAGCTGATGCAGGGCGAGTGCCGTCTCGTGTGAGAAGACGCCCTGCTGCTCCGACCAGAGCCACACGGTGACGAGTGCTTCGTCCTGGCCCTGGGGGTAGTGCACCAATCGGTACACCCCTCTCCGGATCCGGACCACCTTGCCGATGTGCAGGTAGTGGACGAGGAGCTGAGGCGAATAACCCGCCTCCGCCGCCTGCTTCGTCGTGAACAGGCCCGCCTGTCCCAAGGCGAACTCGAAGAGCCGATTCCAGTCCGGCGCCTGCTCGCGCTTGCCCGTCATGCACGAAACTTAAGTTGGATTTTAGTTTCGTGCCAAATCGGGCCCGTCACCGCACGAAACTTAAACAGAATTTTAGTTTCATGCAGGGCTTCGGGCCTGGGAACCGCTGCTCGGGCGCAGTGCCACCCGTGAGCGGATGGCGCCGTTGGCTCGCAGCAGGATGTCCGTGCGGGACGAGGGTGCGTAGTCCGGGTGCTCGAACCGCAGCGTGTACGTCCCCGCGGGGAGCAAGGGCAGCCGATAGCGCCCCGCCGGGTCCGTCCAGGTCACATGGGCCCCCGTGTGGCCCGATGCGCTGGCGCTGACCTTCACCCTCACGAGCGGCTCGCCACTGTCTCCGTCGATGACGATGCCCAGCAGCACTCCCGGCGGTGGCGCGTACTCGCGGCTCTCCGCTCGGGTCAGGACAGGCACCGTGACGATGAGCACCAACATGCAGAGCAGATAGGGCACGTAGTGCGTCAGCACGGAGGCGGCCTCGGTGTGGCTCGGGGAGAGGAGCCATTCTCCCGGCTCGGGCTGACGCGAACCGCATGCTCGGCTCCGCGCTCCATCACCGTTCCGGCATGGGGCTCCCCATCGTGGTGACGTGGGCCGCCGACTCAGCTCCGGGGGCCTTCGGGTCGGGGGCCGCGGATCAGCGACTCACGACGCGTGCCTCGGGCTCCTGGGCGTGGCGTCCTTCCGAGGCTTCGAGGACGACCTGCTCGGGAGTCCCCGGGGCCAGCTCCGCGAGGGACCGGAAGCGCCGCAAGCGGAGCTCGGGCTCCGCGGTGTCACGCCGTGCAGAAGCTCCGCTCAGCGCGTCTTCCAGGGCCGACGTCTCCCGCGTGGCTCCGGACGCCTCGTGCGACTCCGTGACCGCGGGACGCACGGCGATGCGCTGGAGGAACTCCTGGTCCACCCGCACGCCCGTGGTCATCGAGCCCACGTCCACCGTCGGGCCGCCCGTCTCGAGGCGCAACGTCTCGACAGGCCAGGCGCTTCGCCCCGCGTCGAGCGTGACGACCGGCCGGCTGGGCTTGCGAATCACCTGCGACCGGGGCGGAGCCTCCTCCTCGACCGTGGCACACGGTGCCTCCGTTGCCTGGGTCGAAGCCGGGGCCTGTGCCTCGACGCTCGGGCCGGCCTCCTGTGCCCCGGCGGCCGGAGAGAGCATCCACACGAGTCCACACAGCACACCGCGAAGGAAGGGCGTCACGTGCTCGACTCCAAGGCCTCGGGAGAACGAACACCATCATCCGGGACCACGAGGGGAGAATCTCCCGCGCGGGTCCCCGGGTTCATCATGGCTCGGTCATGATGCGAGGCCCTGGACATGATGGAGATACGACCCAAGGCGTCATTTCGGGTCGACAGGGCGGGAAGCCCCACTCACCAGCCCGAGGGCGGACGGTCGAAGTCCATGGTCCGCAAGGGGGCGAAGGCCTCGAACGGGTCCACCCTCCGGTCCAGGCCCCCGGCCCGGCGGATGAGGTCACCCAGCTCTTGCACGTCCTCGCGCTCCTTCAGCTCCGGACCCACCCCGCTCCACAGCTCCAGGAGGGAGTCGTAGGTCAGCGGCCGCGTCCAGTACGAGCCTCGGAGCTTCTCGGCGAAGGCGGAGGCCACGTAGGCCAGTCGGGTGGACTCGCTGGCCTGGGCATAGCTCGGGCGCAGGGTGGCTCGGGGCAACGGGGTCGCCAGCTCCTTCGAGCTGCCGCCCTCGGACGACTTGTAGCGGATGCGCAGCGTGCCCAGCGTCCGGGCGTTCTCGCGCGGCTTCACCTCGTAGAGGGCGGTGACCGAGTGGCCCGCGCCCACCTCGCCCGCATCGACGCGGTCTTCGCGGAACTGCTCGGCCGTCAACGCGCGGTTCTCGTACCCGAGCAGCCGATAGAGGGAGACCTCCTTCGGGTCGAACTCCACCTGGAGCTTCACGTCCTTGGCCACCACCTGGAGCGTGCCCGTGAGGTTCTCCACGAAGACGCGGTGGGCCTCCTTCAGCTCGTCGACGTAGGCGTAGTTCCCCTCGCCGACATGGGACAGCCGCTCCATCAGCACGTCGTTGTAGTTGCCCATGCCAAAGCCCACGGTGGACAGGGTGATGCCCCGCGCCGCGAGCGACTTCACCTTCTCCCAGATGCCATCCGCGTCGGAGATGCCCACGTTGGCCACGCCGTCCGAGCAGAGGATGACGCGGTTGATGCCGCCCTCGCGCAGGTGTTCCACGGCGATGCGGTAGCCCAGCTCGAGTCCCGCCTGGGCGTTGGTGGAGCCTTCGGTGTGGAGCCCGTTGATGGTGTTGAACAGTCGCGACGTGTAAAGCGCGCTCGTGGGCGGGAGCACCTGCCGGGCCCGTGAGCCGTACACGACGAGCGACACGAGGTCGCGCTCGTCCAGCTCCGACACCAGCATGCGCAGGGACTGCTTTACCAGCTCCAGCCGGTTCTCCATGGCCATGGACCCGGACACGTCGACGACGAAGACGAGGTGGCTGGGCTTGCGCTCGGCGCGGGAGACCTCGCGAGCCTTCACGCCGATGCGCAGCACCTGGTAGCCCTTGCGCACGGGGGAGGGGAAGCCCTGCACGTGGACGGCGAAGGGCGCGCTCTTCGCGCTCGCGTAGCCGTAGTCGAAGCTGTTGACGAACTCCTCCACGCGCACGGCGCGCGCATCCGGCATGGCGCCGCGCTTCAGGTAGCTGCGCGTGAGTGCGTACGAGGCCGTGTCCGTGTCGACGGAGAACGTGGAGAAGCGCTCCTCCTCCGTGTTGACGGTGGGGTTCACCCCATACCCCTTGAAGTACATGTCGGAGTAGCGCGAGCGGGTCATCGGCTCGTCGCGGTGGGGCTGGGTGGGCGCCTGGCGCGAGGGAACTGGGTGGAGTCGCAGCGTCATCGACATGCCGGGCAGGGCGGGGGCGACGTCGTGCTGGGGTGGAGGGCTCGCGACGGCAACCTGCCCGTTGAGGGGGACGCCGTATGCGTCGTGCGCGGGGCCCGGGGCCAGTTCCGCCAGTGCTTCGAAGGAGCGCGACGGTTCAGGAGGCCGAGCCTTGTCGATGCGCTTGATGAACTCCTGGTCGACGTTGACGCCCGTGGTGGTGAAGCCCGGGCCGAGGGTCGGCGGAGTACTGATGATGGGCACGATGAGCGCGTCATCGGCGAGCATCTCGACCTTGATGCGGAGGGTGCTGTCGAGCCTCAGTTGCACGTCCCCGCGCTCGTAGCGCTTGTAGTGCTGCCGCTCGTACCGGACGGTGTAGACGCCCGGAGGGAGCTGAGGGATGCGGTACTCGCCCTTGGCGTCGGTGACGGCGCTACGTTCACCCACGAGGCTGGGCGACGTCGCGGTGATGACGACATCGGGAAGAGGCTGACGGCTCTTCACATCGATGACGGTGCCGATGATGTTGCTGTTCTGGGCGAGCGCCAGCGGGGCCAGCAGCACCAGCAGCCCGCATAGCAGTCGTGGAATGACAGCGTTCATGAGGTCCACCTCGGTGCATCGAGAGGTGGCCATCATCCAGACGGAGCGGGCCTCGCATCGCACGCGAGGCTCCAGGCCCCATCATGGTTTCAGCACGGGCAGGAGGTCATGGGCTCGCACGACGAGGTTGCGTGCCGCGCGCCATCTTTTGGAGCGGCGCTTCAGAGACACACCAGGCACTCGTAAGGTGGTCGCGTCGGCGCTTCAGGGCTTCGCCAGGTCATGACGAGCCCACCTCGAGTGATGCCGTAGTGTGTATCGGGGATGTTGGGGGAGAGGGGGCCGGCTTGAGTCGAGAGCTCGTTCGTGGCTCCTGGAGCCACCTCAGCCAGATACTCGATAGCGCGAGTCGCATCGACGCGTCCTCGCGGACGTGCAACGGCGATGCGCTTCAGGAACTCCAGGTTCTCGTCGACGCTCGCGGTCGTGTCGACGATGCGCGCATCACGAGCACTCTGGGAACACGCCGGAGCGGCGAGCAGCAACAACAGCACCCACGGCACTCCACCGATGAAAGCTTTCATGACGTCCACCTCGAAGCAGCGAGAGAGGCGGGCAGCGTCCAGAACCGACGGCTCCCGAGCCGCATGAGAGGCTCAAGGCTTCATCATCGTTTCCTCACGAACGTGGGAGTGACGCGCGTCACTCCCAGGAACACCACTTCATCGCCGCTCGGCCTCGCGCTCGGTGCGCACCCACTCGCCGCGCTTCTCCGCGCCAGGGCCGCGCAACATCAACCCCACCTTCCACACCACGTACACAGGCGCCCAAGCCAGGTCCAGCAGCCCTCGCGGTCCAACGCCGGACACCCACCACCCGCGCAGCACGTACGCCCCCAGGCTCATCAGCCCGAAGCCCGCCACCGCCGAGGCCCACACCGCCGTCCCACCCGACAGCCACACCAGCACCGACGCCGCCACCGCGCTGCCCACCGCGGCCAGCACCAACTGACTCAACGGCGGCACCAGCACGTCCATCGACAAGTCCAACAGCAATCCACTGCGCTGCTTCAACGCATCACTCAGCAGCGGCCACCCGTGCAGCTTGCGCATCTGCGCGCGCCCACCCTCCCAGCGCTGACGCTGCGAGCGGCTCTGCTTCTCCGCCGACACCATCTCGCCCTGCACCTCCGCCTCCCAGGCGTAGTGCACGCGGTGCCCCTTGCGGCCCAGCCGGATGCCGTACTCCAGGTCCTCCACCACGCTGAACGCGTCGTGAGGCACCTCGCGCAGCACCGCGTGCGTGAAGCACATCCCGTTGCCACGCAGGCCGCAGGACACCCCCAGCGCCTCGCGCCCCAGCGAGCGCACCTTGTGGAACATGCCCAGCGCAATCGTCATCAGCCGAGTGCGCCACGACGCCGTCGGGTTCATCACCCCGTAGTGCGCCTGCACCGCGTGCGCCCCGTCCTCCAACCTGCGCCCGTACGCGTGCAGCAGGTTCGGCGACACCACCGTGTCCGCGTCCACCACCACCACCGCGTCCGCGAAGCCGTCCTGCTGGCTGAACTCGAACGCGTGCGCCAGCGCGTACCCCTTGCCGCGCTTCTGCGTGTCCTGCCGCTCCAGCACCGTCGCGCCCGCCTCGCGCGCCTTCTGCGCCGTCGCATCCGAGCAGTTGTCCGCGATGACCAGGATGCGCCGCAGCGACGCCGGGTAGTCCACCGCGGACAGGTTCGCCACCGTCCGGGCGATGCCCAGCTCTTCATTGTGCGACGGAATCACCACGTCGAACTTGCGCGTGGGCGCGGGCGGCACCGGGGCGGCACGCCGCCACGACAGCACCGTCAGGAGCAGCAGATAGCCGCACGCCACCGCCACCGGCAGCAGCGCCACGCACAGCGCCAGGTCCACCCAGGTCCACACCGTCACGACTGTCTCCCCCGAGCACGCGCCCTAGCGCCGCTCCAGCTCCGCCAGCACCGGGAGCTTCAGGATTCGCTCCACCTGCCACTTCTCCAGGATGCGCCGACGGATGATGTCCAGCGCCACCGCCGCGAAGATGCCCATCGCGATGCCACCCACCACACCCGCCGCCAGGATGAGCTGCACCTTCGGCTTCGACGGCTTCTCCGGGAACGTCGGCGGCGACAGCACGCTGAAGCGGTGCTTCATCGACGCGCGCGAAATCTCCAGCTCCGTCTTCGCCTGGTCCAGCCGCCGCATCTTCTCCTGGTGCCGCATCACCAGCATCCGCACCCGGTCCGCCGCCACCGACACCTCCGGGTTGTCCGCCGTCGCGGGCCCACCAAACGCCGCCGCGCCCAACAGCGGCCCGCCCGTGGTCCCCTGCTCCAGCTCCCCCGGGTCCCCGCCGTTGCGGATGTACTCGTTGATGAGCTCGTTCAGCTCCGAGCGCAGCGCCACCAGCTGCGGCGAGTCCTCCTGGAGCGCGACGATGCGCTGCTCCAGGTCCGTGATGAGCGGGTGCTGCGGCGAGTAGATGACGCGCTGCTCGGCCAGCTGGTTGCGCAGCTCCGTCAGCCGCCGCGCGCGGAACTCCTCCACGTCCGAGATGGCCCGACGCTTGGTCTGCACCATGAACCGCATCTGCGCGAGCAGGTGGTTCGTGTTGATGCCCAAGGCGCCCGCCGCCTGCGCCGCCGCGCCGCCCCGGCCCTTGTTCTGCTTGGCCTCCTCGCGCTTGCGCTTGGCCTCCACGCGCTTCACCGTGGCGTCCAGCGACGCGATGGCCTGCTTGATGCCCTCGGCCTCGTCCACCACCTGCTTGTCCAGGATGGTGATGGCCTCCGCCACCGCGCCCATCTCCGCCTGCTGCCGCATCTCCAGGAAGTTCTTCTGCGCCGCCTCGACGATGTTGAGCGCCAGCTGCGGGTCGCTCCAGTCCACGCCGATGGTCACCGTGCCCGTGCCACCCTCCACCATCACCAGCATGGACTGCTCCAGCATGGCGCTGAGCGCGTCCGCCTTGTCCTCGTCGGACATGGGCGGCGGCGGCTTGCGCAAGAGCTTCTCCTTCAGCTTGCTCATGGGCGAGCGCTGCAGCTCCCAGTACTCCACCAGCTTCGCGTCCCGGACCACGGCCTTCAGGTTGTCGGCCTTCATCACCATCTCCCACGCCGCGCGCGTGGGCTGGTCCGCGTCCACCGGAATGGAGCGGCCCGGGTTCGCCAGCGAGGCGATGATGAAGTTGCGCTGCGTGAGCATCCGCGTCTCGACGTGGTACTTGCGCGGCATGATCTTGGTGACGCCCGCCGCCAGGCCGGACACCGCGGCCATCACCACCAACGCCAGGAACCAATGCCTGAGCACCGCGTTCTTCAAATAGAAGACCGCGTCGATGGCGAAGCCCCAGTCGATGAGGTCCGACGGTGCGTTCGTCTCCACGCGCTCGGGCGTGTACGCCGGAGCGGCGGGGGCGGCCCGGGGGCCCCGAGGCCCGAGGGCCGGCGCCGTCACGAGGTCCTCCTCACGGGCGCGTTCTTGAGCAGGTGCTTCACCCGCTTGGAGAACTCCTCCTGCGTGAAGGGCTTGCCCAGGTAGCTGTTGGCGCCCGCCTCCTCGGCGTGGGCCTTGTCCTCGGGCAAATCCCGCGCGCTCACCACCAGCACCGGCACGTCCGTCATGCCCGGGTTCTTGCGGATGTGCTCACACAAGTCGTAGCCGGAGATGTCCGGCAGCGTCAGGTCCAGGCACACCAGGTCCGGACGCTCCGCGCTCGCCAGGTGCTTGAGCGCCGCCTGCCCGTTGGGCAGCTCCACCACCTGCTTGAATCCCATGGCACGCAGGTAGTCGCCCAGCATCTTCCGGAAGAAGGGCGCGTCCTCCACCAGGAGGACCGTGTGCATTTGGGGCTCCATTGCGTCGTCAGCCTTTCTTCTCAGTCGCGCTCAGTGGAAGCCGAGCCGTGGCACCCAGACGATGACGCCGTAGGTGTATGCCGCGTTGAAGAGGATCACCCACAGGATGGCCTTCTTCAGTCCTCGCGACGGATTCGGGTCCCTCGCCGCCTTCGCGGGAAGGGCAATCGTGAGGATGAGGACGGACATCAGGATGAGCTTCGCCATGGCCTTCGCTTTGGCTCAGAGGATACCAGTTTGCCGCAGCGACAGGCCCAGCACCGCCGCCCATTGGAACCGGGCCGCCGGCAACTCGGGCGAGCGGCTCCACGTCCCCCGGGTATCCGCGTCCACCGACATCCAGGTGTTGAGAATCCAGGACGCCGTCACCCCGCCGGACACCAACCTGTCACCCGTGGCCCCGCCCACCGCGAAGGCCGTCCCCGCCGTGGTGCCCACGCGAACCCGGGGCCCCAGCGCCCACGTCCCCGTCGCGGTGAGGTCCGCGCGCGGATAGACGCGCGCCGTCAGTCGGTCCGTGAAGGGGGAGACGCGCACGCCCAGCCGCCCGTCGAAGTCCGCCGTGCGCGAGGGGATGCGGTGCCCCACCGCGAGCGTGAGGTTGGGCAGCACTTCCGTGCGAGGTGCCGGGTCCGGCTCGACTCCGCCGGCCGCTGTCACGGTGTGGACAATGCTCGCGCCCACGCCGGCCTCCAGGCCCGTGCGGCGAGTCATGCGGCCCGTCCAGCTCTCCGTCAGCGTCACCACGGTGTTGTTGGCCCCGGTGGAGAAGCGCGCGTAGGTGGCGGCGGCCGAGGTGGTGATGGCGCTGAGCGGGGACAGCGCGTGGCTCAGGGACACGTCCAGGCGCGGGCCGTACTGCAGGGGTACGGCTTCACGCGCGGGACCGTCCAGGCCGCCGCTCACGGTGAAGCCCGTGGTGCCGGACAGCTGCCAGCGCCGCCCCAGCCAGCCCGTCTCGCCGGTGAGCGACGTGGCGGAGGAGAGGAAGTGGACGGTGTCCGCCTCGGGCAGGGGCTGCAGCGGACCTCCGCCCTGCGGCGGCCGGATGGGGCCGTCCGGGTCGATGGGGTCCGGGTCCAGCGAGGGCAGCGCGTCGAGCGTGAGCAGGTTCACGCTGCCCAGCACCAGCTCCTCGCTCAGCCGGAACGACAGGCCCCGCTCGGGGCGCCAGAGCGCGGCGAAGCGGCCGATGTGCTGAATCTCGGTGCGCGCCCTGGCCGTCACCTCGCGCAGGCTGATGCGCGGCGCGTAGTCCAGCTGGAGCGACGTGTTCCCCTCGCGCCGCTCCAGGCCCAGAATCGGCGTGAAGTCCGTGTCAGCGGCGAGGGTGGGCGCGTCCTCGGCGGGGTCCTCGTTGGAGCGCACGCGCGAGTCCACCCGCACCGACGCGGTGTAGGAGACGGAGGCCCCACAGACCTCCAGCCACATCGCGGTGAGCGCCGCCCCCAGCACCGCTCACTCCACCACCACCACGTCACCGGGGCGCAGGCGGAACGACGGCGCGCGCCCCTCGGCGTGGATGAGGTCCTGGTAGCGGAAGCGGATGCGCACGGGCGCCTGCCCGTCGTCCTGGCGCATGACGAAGATGCGGTCCTTGTGCGCGTACTCGGTGAAGCCGCCCGCGCCGGCCAGGGCCTGCAGCAGGCTGGCCCCCACATCGATTTCCAGCGGACCGATGCGGTTGACCTCGCCCACCATGGTCACCTTGATGGGGCGCGGCATCTCCAGCGCCACCGTGACGACGGGGTGGTTGATGTAGTCCTTCAGCCGCGTCTGGATCTGCTGCGACAGCATGGCGGGGCTGTGGCCCGCGGCCTCCACGTCGTCCAGGAACAGCAGGCTGATGCGCCCGTCGTCGCGCACGCGCGCCTGCGTGGTGAGCGACTCCTGGTTCCACACGCGGATGTTGAGCAGATCGCCGGCGGCGATGCGGTAGCTGGCGTCCAGCGGGGGCGGCTTCTCCTGGTACTCGTCCACCCAGGTGTACTTGCCGAGCCCCGTGCAGCCGGAGGCCACGAGCACCAGCCCCGCGGTGGCGAGCACGCGCGAGGCCGGGCGGAGCAGGGAGCGGAGCGGGGAGGTCATGGGGCTCCTTCAGGGCGCGGGGGCGACGGCCACGACGGCCGGCTCCGGTTCGGGGTTGCCTCGGCGGCGCGCCAGCTTCACCACCGCGAGCACCTCGCCCGGCTTCACCGCGCCGAGCGCCAGCACCCCCACGACGTACAGCGAGGCCTCGACGATGAGCCGCGGCCAGTCGGACAGCGGCGCGAGCACCGTGCGGTCCAGCGCGACGATGGCCACGCACACCACCGCCGTCTTCGCCACGCGCACCAGCAGCCGCCGGTCCACCGCGGAGCGGCCCATGCGGCCGAGCATGATGATGGTGATGACCACCTCCATCAGCAGCAGCGAAATCGCCGTGCCCGCCGCGCCGCCGCCGTCGCCGTACTTCGCGTACAGCCAGGGCACGAGCAGCAGGTTGAGCAGCGGGTTGAGCAGCAGGCTGCCGAAGATGCTGGTGCCCGTCACCCACCACTCGCGGTTCGTCATGGTGAGCCACGCGCCGCACGTCATCGTCACGAACGCGAGCACGAACAGCGGCGACTGCAGGCGCAGCAGGTTGACCGCCAGCGAGTAGTCGCGGCCGAGCAGGCCAATCCACAAGGGCGCGCCCATCACGATGAGCATCATCATGGGCACCGTCACGGCGAGCGTCCCCTCGAGCGCGCGGCGGGCGATGATGCTGACCTCCTCCTCCGAGCGCGCGGCGGCGCGCGACATGAGCGGCAGGAGCACCCAGCCCATGACGGGGTTCAGCGCGAAGGTGACGTTGGAGATGCTCCACGCGGCGGAGTACCAGCCCACCTCCTCGTGGCTGCCGAGCATCCCCAGAATCATGATGTCCAGCCGTCCGTTGGTGGCGAGCGCCGCGGCGGTGAGGAAGTAGGGCAGGCCCGCCTTGCACACCTTCCACGTGGCGGGGAAGTCCACGCGGAACACCAGGCCCATGTGCACGCGCGCCAGGTACCAGCCGATGCCCAGCTTGATGGCCTCCGATGCGACGACGGGCACAGCGAGCCAGGGCAAGGGCAGCCCCAGCACGCCCACCGCCAGCAGGCCGCCGCCCCACACCACCTTGGTGACGACGTTGGAGATGGACAGGCCCGCGACCTTGCCCTTGGCGTGCAGCAGCGCCGCCATGGACGCGTTGCACATGACGAGCAACTGCGCGACGCCGAACACGTACACCAGCGCGCGCATCTCCGGCGGGTCCTCGCGCCACGCCATCACGAGCGACAGCGCGCCCATCAGCACGACGGTGAGGATGAGCCGCAGCAGCATGGAGGCGCCGAAGAAGTCGCTGGCGTGCTCCGGCCTGCGCGACACCTCCTTGCGGATGTACATCTCCAGGCCCAGGTTCGTGGCGATGAAGAAGATGGCGGAGAAGCTGTCCGCCCAGTTGAAGCGCCCGAAGGCCTCCGGCGACAGGTAGTGCGTCAGCAGCGGACGGATGCCGAAGGCGATGGCGTACGTCACCAGCAGCGAGCCGCCGAGCTGCAGGCCGTTGCGCACCGCGCCCATCGCCTCGTGGGAGCGCTCATGCTCCTGGGCGTTCTGCTGAGAGGATTCGCTGTGGGTAGTCACGGTGGGGAGTCGGGCGCTCCCGGCGTCGGCCGGACGGCCCGGGTGCATAGAAGACGAGCGGGGGCGGCACGTCAATGCCACCCCCGCGGGAAGTCAGGTCGCCTGGAGGCCTAGCTGGCCCCGCGACCCGTGATGACCACCGGCACCGTCTGCAGCAGCAGGCGCAGGTCGCTCGTCAGCGTCCAGTGGTCGATGTACTGCATGTCCAGGTACATCCACTCCTCGAAGGAAATCTGGTTGCGGCCGGAGACCTGCCAGATGCACGTCAGGCCCGGGCGCACCGACAGCCGGCGGCGCTGCCACGTCTCGTACTTGGCCACCTCGCTGGGCACCGGCGGCCGAGGGCCGACGATGCTCATCTCCCCGCGCAGCACGTTGATGAACTGGGGCAGCTCGTCGATGGAGAACTTGCGGATGAAGCGGCCGATGCCCGTGATTCGCGGGTCGTTCTTCATCTTGAAGACCGGCCCCGACTGCTCGTTGAGCGCGGCCAGCTTCTCCTTGAGCTCCTCCGCGTTCACCACCATGGAGCGGAACTTGAGCATGTAGAACGGCTTGCCGTTCTGCCCGACGCGGTACTGCTTGAAGAAGATGGGCCCCTTCGACGTGAGCTTCACCATCAGCGCCACGAAGCCCAGGAGCGGCAGCAGCATCCACAGCGCCACCGCGGACACGCAGATGTCGAACAGGCGCTTCATCGCCATCTGGTGCGGCTTGGGGCTCACCGCCGCGAAGTGCAGGAAGCCGTCCGCCACCGCGCGGCTGTCGACGGGGCGCGCGCGGTCCAGGCGGAAGGTGTGCGCCGGCAGCGCGAAGGGCACGCCGAAGCGCTCGGCCAGCTTGATGGCGGCCTGCATCGCCTCGCCCTGCTTGAGCGTGTTGCCCGCGATGTAGACCTCGTCCACCGCCGTGTTGCGCAGGATGTGCTCCAGGTCATCCACCGTGCCGAGCACCTTCGAGGGCAGCTCGCCGATGGAGCCCGTGTCGTCGTGGAAGCGCACGTAGCCCAGAATCTGCCGACGGCCGCGGCGCGTCAGGTCCTCGCCGGAGTAGCGGCCCATGGCCCCCGTGCCGACGATGAGCACCGCGTCCATGGGGCGCTCCTGCGCCGCCACCGGACGGAAGACGAACAGGCGCAGCAAGAGCGCCACGGGCCAGAACAGGATGAGCAGGGGCGCCAGGCCCGGGACCTTCAGCGTCTCCGGCAGGGCCAGGTTCGCCACCGCGAGCACCGTCACCACGGCGAGCGTCGTCACCGACACCAGCGCGACGTGGTCCAGCCGGCTGCGCTCGGCGAAGCGCGAGTCGTACAGGCACAGGGCCGTGCCGGTGATGATCCACACCACCAGCGACGCCAGCACGACGGCGGGCAAGAGCCACCCGGGCTCCGCCCGCAGCTGGCCGTCCATCCACGCGGAGGCCGTCAGGACCACCGTCATCAGGACCAGGTCCACCGTCAGGTTCAACTTCGCCGCGAAGCCAGGCGCCAGCTTCGGCCCCGGAACCTGCTCTTCCGCCGCGACGACCCCCACGTTGCCCTGAGCGGATGCCGACCCAGGAGCACCGACCGCCGCACCAGTACTTGCGCTGCTCATCGTGTCCACCCCCCTCTACCTGCTCGACCGAGTGTTCAGTCCAGATAGAGGCTGCCGTTGAGGCTGAAAATCTTCAAGTCGGAAAGAACTGCTTTTTGCCATGCTTGTGCGGTGCGTTGCAACCCCCCGCACCGTGAGTAAGACGTGACATGGTGTGAAATCTTTGGATCATCCGACTCTCGTCGCATCTCACGGGGTCCCAGCGAACACCGGGAGTGCTCCCTTCGCTTCCCCGCTGCGAAGGAGCCCGTGCGGGATACTGCATCTACGGTGCCGGTCTGACGTGAAGGGGTACGGGCGTGGAGGGGGGGCTGGATGCATGCGAGACGTGCGCCGGGATTTCATGGGTTTATGCGCCCGCCAGGCGTTCCGCGTGGGAGTGGACGTTGAAGCGGCCGTCCCGCACGAACGTGGCCAGCGTCACGCCGGAACGCAGGGCCAGGTCCACGGCCAGGGTGGTGGCCGCGGAAACGCCCGCGACGACGGGGATTCGGGCGCGGACGGCCTTCTGGATGATTTCGAAGCTGACGCGTCCGCTCACGGCGAGGAGCGCGGGCTGACGCGTCAAATCGGCGGGGCGCGCGAGATTTGCGCGGAGTGTGCCCGCCAGGACGAGCGCGCCGACGACCTTGTCCACGGCGTTGTGTCGGCCCACGTCCTCGAAGGCGGCGAGCAGGCGCCCCTCGGTGTCGAGCGCGGCGGCGGCGTGGACGCCTCCGGTGCGGGCGAAGTTGCGTTGCACGTCGCGCAGGCGCTCGGTGGCGCGGGCCACGGCGAAGGGGGAGAGCACGGGGCCTGGCGGCAGGGGCGTGCAGCCGGTGAGCAGGTCCTCGACGCTGCGCCTCCCGCACACTCCACATGCTGAGGTGGTGAGAGTTCCGCGACGGGTGGCGCGCAGGGGCTCCGGGTCGAGGAAGACGCCTGGGGCGGGCGTGACTTCGAGCACGTTTCCCCAGCCTTCCTCTCCGGGCCGTCCGCAGTGGGCGAGGGTGCCCAGGTCCTCGGCGCCCCGGATGAGGCCCTCGGCGAGGAGGAAGCCCACGGCGAGCTCCCGGTCGTGTCCGGGGGTGCGCATGGTGGTGACGAGTGATTCGCCATTCACGCGAAGCTCGAGCGGCTCTTCGACGGCGAGGGCGTCGTTCTCGGTGGGCTGGAAGGTGGCGCCGTTCCAGCGACGCACGGGCTTGGAGGCGACGCCGCGCGCGTCGGCGGGGGAGAGGGGCTCGGGGCGGGGCGGGCGCAGGTGCTCGAGCACCGCGTCCGCGATGGCGCCGAGGTCCTCGGGGGAGAGGACTCGTGGGCTGGTGGGACTCGGGGGGGGCGAGTCGGTGATGAGCGCGAAGACCTCGGGCCGTGACGGAGCCAGGGGTGGGCCGAGTCCCTCGCGCCAGACCTCGAGCTTGGGCAGGGGGCCGTCCTTCCAGCCCTCGACGAGGGCGAGGTCCAGGCGTCCGACGAGGCGGGAGAGGAGCGTGGGCAGGCTGTCCGCGGGGGCCGGGTCGTGGGTGAGCTGGACGCCCTCGGGGGTGGCGAAGCCGGTGAGCACGGCGCCAGCCCGCTGGAAGCGCGCGGTGTCACTGCCGGGGCGGTGGAGCGGGTGCGCGTCGGAGGAGTGCTTCACGGCGGCGACGCGCAGGCCGCGCGAGGCGAGCTCCGGGAGCAGGCGCGCGAGGAGCGTCGTCTTCCCGGCGCCGGACCAGCCGATGATGCTCACCGCGGGGACGCGGCTCATGGGTGGAGCCCCGCAGCCGTGGCGTCGACCTGGGTGGGGCGGATGCGGCGCGCGAGGTCGTCCTCGGCGACGTGGATGCGCATGGTGGGGACGCGGCTCATGTGGGCTGTCCCCCGGTGGGGGCGTCGACGGCGACATGTGTCGGACGGTCGAACAGCTCCACCTCGACCACGTCTCCCTCGGCGAAGTCGGCCTGGCCTGGAGGCAGGACGGCCCAACCATCCGCCTGGACGTTCTGGAGAATCTGTCCGGCGCCCTGGGGGCGCAGCACCGCGCGGGCGCCCGTGTCGTCGTGTTCGAGCAGGGCGGTGATGAGGTACGTGAGGCCCGCCTGCTTGTGGCGCGGCTCGGACAGGCGCGCGCGGACACGGCGGCGCAGCTCGAGGACTCCCTGGTGCCGGAGCAGCAGGGGCCGCGCGAGCTGGTCGAACGCGACGCTCGCCGCGCCCGGGTTGCCCGGCAGCACGACGACGGCGGTGGTGCCCAACCTCGCCACGGCCACGGGCTTGCCCGGCTTGAGCGCCACGCCGTCCACGAGAAAGCGCGCGCCCAGGCGCGTGAGCACCCGCTTGACGTGGTCCTTGTCTCCCACCGAGGCCCCACCGGTGGTGATGAGCACATCGACCTGTGGCGCGAGGTGCTCGATGGACTCGCGCAGCGCCTGCTCGTCATCACGGGCGCGGGAGAGGTGGCGCACGTCCGCGCCGGCCTCGCGAGCGAGCGCCGCTATCAGAATCAAGTTGCTCTCGTATACCTGATGCGAGAGCGCGGGCTGGCCCGGGCGGATGAGCTCGTCCCCCGTCGCGAGCACCGCCACACGAGGCGCGGACCTCACGCGCACGTGGGTCTCCCCCTGGGATGCGAGGACCCCGAGCACCGATGCGCTCAAGCGCTGACCCGCGCTGAACAGGAGCGAGCCCGCGAGCACCTCTTCGCCCGTGCGGCGGATGTCATGGCCCGGAGGGACGGTGATGAAGAGGTCCACGTGGCGATGGTCCTCCGTCGCGCGCGCGGCTTCTTGTCGGATGACGGCATCCGCGCCGGAGGGAACGGGCGCGCCGGTGAAGACGCGGGCCGCCTCTCCGGGCTGGAGTGCGCGTGAGGGCAGGGCGCCCGCGTAGACGGTGTCGACGACCCGGAGCCGAGCGGGGCGGTCCCGGTTGGCGCCGCGGGTCTCCTCGGCGCGCACGGCCCAGCCATCCATCGCGGAGTTGTCGCAGCCGGGGAGCGAGCGCACCGCGCGGACGTCCTCGGCGAGGAAGCGGCCGTGGGCGTCGAGCAGCAGCACGGACTCGGGAGCCGTCGGTGAGAGGGCTTCGAGCGCGGCCTGCCGGGCGGTGTGAAGGGACGTGAGCGGCATCGACGCGGCGCAGACTACGTCGAGGGAGCGGCGCCTTGTCCATCGTACCCCGTGACGGTTGCCCGCCTGCCGGACACGACGTGGGCCGGTGCGTCATCCGGAGGGCGTTGGCTGGCGGGTGACCGCCAGGGGACTGGCCGTGGCGTCCGGAGGGTGGTTCGGGCGATGCCTCGACGCGAGGCCAGGCGTGGAAGACCACGACACCGGCGGATGCGAAGTTCATCGGACGGAGTGCTGGGCAGGATGAGACTCACCAGGCACCTGACTCAAAAGAAGTAGCGAGGGTCGCCCGGTGCGCTTGTCGGGAGGCCCTGCGGACCACGATGGATGGACACCTCGCCGGGCGCGGGGGCCCGCGGTCGGGTTGCGGATCCTGTCTGGCGGGTGGCTCCACGGGGTGTTGGGTGAGGGATTTCCGAGGGACGCGCCCGGTGCGCTTGTCGGGAGGCCTTGCAGGCCACGATGGTCGGCCTCCCGACGGCACGATGAGCAGCGCAGACGTGCCCCGGAGATGGCCTGCGCCATGAGCCGAAGGTGGAAGCGCGGGACCTGTCCGCGACAGGCCCCCGGCGTATGTCATGCTCCAGCCGCGCGGGCCCCACGGTCCTCCGCCGGACACGCGCCCTTCTTCATGGCCCCCCGCCCTGGCACCGAGTTCCCGGACGTGACGCTCGCCATCATCGCGGGCGGTCAGGGGCGTCGCTTGTCGGGCGTGCCCAAGGGACTGCTGGAGGTCGAGGGGCGCACCGTGCTGTCACGGCAGCTCGCGCTGTCCCCCCACTTCGGCGACGTGCTCCTGGTGGCGAACGCCCCCGCTCCCTACGCGGCATATGCCCTGCGCACGGTGGCGGACCCGGTCCCGGACAAGGGCGCTCCAGGGGGTGTGCACGCGGCGCTGACGGCGTCGCGCACGCGCTGGGTCGTCACCGTGGCGTGCGACATGCCCTTCGTGTCGCTGGAGGCGCTGCGGGTGCTGCTCGCCGCGCGCGGCGAGGACGTGGACGCGGTGTGCTTCGAGGCCGAGGGACGGATGGAGCCGCTCCTCGCCGTGTATCGCGCCGAGCTGGCGCCCCACTGGAGGACCCTGCTCCCGGAGGACCCGTCCTTGCGACGGTTGCTCTCGCGCTTCCGCTCCCGGGTCCTGCCCGAGAGCGCACTGCGCGCGGTGGACCCCACGCTGCGCTCCCTGGTGAACGTCAACACCCCCGAGGACCTCGCGCGGCACGGTGTCTCGCTGCCGCCACGGTGAGCCACGGTTCACCTCGGCGTCGGCACGGACTGGAGCAGCGTGGGCAGCTCCGCCAGGTCGAGCACGAGGCTGGGGCGAATCTGTCCGAGCGCATCGGACATGTCCTCGCCTTGTCCCTGCACGCCCAGGCCCACCGTGAAGTTGTCGCCCAGGCGCACCCGCGTGCTCGCCACCACGCTGGCCCGCCTCGACTCCGTGCCCCCCAGCTTCAGCAGGGACTGGGTCGCCTCCAGCTTGAGCTGGAAGCGCGGCGACGCGACGCCGAACGACAGGCCGACGTCCACCCACTTCTCCATCGAGAGCTCCGGCCGCGCGCGCTCCTGCAGCACGCGGACCTGCAGGGCCACCTCCAGGTTCGCGTCCGCGTGGCTCAACAACTCCAACGTGGCCGCGCCGAACCCGCGCTGGATGGCGACGCCATCACCGTCCCGCGACTCGAGCCCCGGCGTCACCCAGCGTCCCCCCGCCGAGAGGAACAGCGCGCTGGACGACGCGCGCGACTCCTTCGTGCACGCGGGGAGCCCCTGTCGGATTCGCGCGATGCCCGCCTGCCGCGTGGCCTCCATCGCGACCCGGTACTCGGCGTCCGCCTTCTTGAAGTCGTCCTCGCTGTCGTAGTCCCCGGGCAGGGGCTTGTCGGGGAACTCGTACAGGGTCGGGTCCGCCAGCACGTTGGCGATGCACTGGCTGTAGCGCGCGCCGTAGATGCTGCGCTCTCCGAGCACGTCCATGGACACACCCGCCATCACCGTGGCGAAGCGGCCCTTCTGGGGCGCCGCGTCCGGAAACGGCGTGTCCTGTCCGATGCCCAGCGTGATGGCCGTGTCCTGGAGCAGCCGCGTGACGAGCGACGAATTGCGGGAGGCGACGGCCTCCGAGTAGAGCCGCTCGAAGCCCTCGGTGAGCAGGTAGGGATTGAACTGCAGCGCGAACGAGGCCTGGGTTCCATTCAGCACCGCGCCCACGCCGCGCAGGCTCGCCACCAGGGCCGTGGGGTTCGCCGGGTGCACCAGCTCTCCCGCCGTGGCGACATCCAACCCCGCGGCCGCCTCCGAGCCGCCGCGCAGGATGCTCGGGAAGTCCAGCTCCACCGTGTTCGGCTTCGGCGGTGTGGCCTGGGCACTCGCGACCCCCGCGCAGAGCGCCGTGAGCAGCGCGAGCGCCGCCCTCATTCCACCACCGTCCAGGTCAGCGTGATGAAGTCCGCCACCGAGCCCTTCTCCAGGGAGAAGTCATCCCAGAGGGCCTCCTTGCCGCCCTTCTCGAAGACGAGCGAGGCGCGCTGGAGGAACCGCGCCCCCACGCCCGCGGGGTCGGCCACGGAGAACACCACGCGCACGAAGCCCTGCGCCGCGCTGGTCAGGAAGTCATCCGGCAGGGGCAGCGTGGTCTCTCCCGCGAAGGTCGCCGAGTGCAGCTGCCGCCGCTCCTGGCCCTGCATCTTCCCGCTCACCACCAGCCGCATGGCCACGGTGTTGAGCGTGCCGGAGGGGCGCTCCAGCACCAGCTTCGCCCCCTTCCGGTCCGCGCGAGGCACCTGGATGGTGGACTCCAGCTTGTCGTTTCCCGACATGATGTTCCCCCCTCGTGGGTCTGGGTGGACGCCGACGTCCTGCCCGCCGTCCATTCTAGCGCCCGGCATGACACGGCTCGAAGGCGGCGGGGTATGCGCCGGGCACACCTGGCGGGCGAGCGTGCCACCGGGTGCGTCACACTGACGCATGGACGGACAGGCCTGGGGGTGGGAGAGAGGACGAGGAGACCCTCATGCTGAAGACCCCTCTTGGACGATTCCGCGCCGTGGCCCTGCTGGAGGGCCTGTCCTTCATCGCGCTGCTGTTCATCGCGATGCCCCTGAAGTACGCGGCGGGGATGCCCCTGGCGGTGCGCTTCGCGGGCATGGCCCACGGGCTGTTGTTCGTGCTGTACCTCTTCGCGCTGATGGAGGTGGCCATCGCCCTGCGCTGGTCCTTCTCGCGCGTGGTGTTCGCGTTCGGCGCGTCGCTGGTGCCGTTCGGCAACTTCCTGCTCGACGCGAAGCTCCGGAAAGAGGAAGCCTCCACCACCCCCCGTGCCGCCGGCCCCCTTGGTTCCTGAACCCAGAGCGCTGGAGGCTCCGCCGAGGGCGTCACCCGACCTCACACGTCGGCTCGTGCTCCACGCGGAGCGGGTGCGAGCCCTCCAAGGAGTTCGCGCGCGCGAGCAAGCTGTGCGAGCATTCCGCGCGGATTTTTTCACGGTGGAGGTCGGCTCTCATGGAACGCGGCATCTGGAACACGCCCGAGGACGTCCAGCGCGAGCTGGAGGCGCGGCTCGCGCTCGTGCAGCCCTCCGAGCACATCCGGGGCATGCACTTCGCCGCCGTGCTCGACACCGTGCGCTTCCTGGGCGGTGAGCAGGCGGTGAAGCGCATCGTCGACGCGGGCGACATGCCCGCGGACCTGGACCCCACCGAGCTGTACCCGGTGCCGCCCTTCATGCGGCTGTTCTTCGCCGCGGCCCACCTGCTCGCGCCCCAGCTGGGCGGCTTCGAGGAGGCCATGCGCCAGATTGGCGTCCAGGGCACGCTCGCCTTCGTGCACTCCATGTTCGGCTCGGAGGTGCGTCAGCAGGTGGGCGGCGACCCGAAGCAGTTGGTCAACATGCTGCCGGAGGCCTACCGCATGGCCATCGACTTCGGTGAGCTGGTGGTGGAGTGGACCAGCGCCCGCGCGGGCCGCATCCACATGCGCCGCATCTTCACCCCCGTCGCCTACAACGAGGGCATGCTCGAGGGCGCGCTCCAGGCCGTGGGCGCCCAGGACATCCAGGTGCGGGGCCGCCAGACGTCGCTGCTCGACAGCGAGTACACCCTCTCCTGGGACGACTGACTCACGGCGCGTCGAACACGAAGGCCCCGTAGCCCACCACGCCTTCGTGCGCGCCGAACGCATCCCCGGAGCTGCGCAGCGCCACCATCCGGGGCCGCAGCGCCCGCCGCTTCGCCACGCGCAAGAGCCCGTTGATGGCCTCCGCGCCACACGCGCTCCCCGCGTCCAGCGGCTCCTCCAACGACAGCACCCGCGCCGCCGTCACCCGGTCCGCCCGCGCGGCCTGCTCGTAGGGCAGGTGATGCGACAGGTCCGACGTGATGACGGGCAGCACGTCCTCGTCCCACAGCGCCTCCAGCACCTGCGCCGCCTGGTCCGACGCGCCCCGGCCCACCACCAGCGGCAGCACCGTGAAGTGCTCCAGCACCCGCTGCAGGAACGGGAGCTGTACCTCCAAGCCGTGCTCCGCCTCGTGCGCTCCCGTCGACGCCGTCACCTGGGGCAGCCGCATGGCCCGCTCGCGCAGCCCTTCGTCCAGCCGCACGTCCCCCAGGGGCGTGCACAGCAGGTCCACCTCCGGATACGCCACGCCCCGCAGGGGGACGAAGTGGCTGGGGCCCAGCAGCAACACCCGCGTGCGCGCGGCGCGGCGCGGCCACAGCGTGGCGTAGGCCGCCGCCGCCACCCCGCCGGAATAGACATACGCGGCATGGGGGACGATGAGCGCCGCGGGCGACGCGTCCCCCGGCACACGCGCCTGCTCCAGCCACGTGTCCAGCTGGGTGGACAGCGTGGAGGGCTGGGCCGGATAGAAGGAGCCCGCGACCGCGGGCGTGCGCACTCGAGGCATGGTCCCCTCCCACCGCGAACGGGGCACCTGCTGGAATCCTAAAGAAGCACGGCAACGTCAGTCATGCCAATCATTGCAAGACTGTTCGCTTCTGGGATGAGCGGGTCCCACCTCCGCGCGTCCGCCGAGGGCCCCGGGGTGACAAGGGATTGATTTCGCCCGGGCGCGCGGGTGGCTCGGTGATTGCTATCCAACGCTTCGTGCCGCGCACTCCTCCCGGGCGGTCAGGGCCGCCTGGTGCGCGGGACTTCGCGAATGGGGAGGCCGGCCGGGAACCATGACTCCTCCGCCCGGCCGTGCCTTCTCGTCCGCGGGCTCGCGGCGTGACGCGTGTGCTCCGCGCCGTGTCTCAGCGATGTCTCACGCCGGGCCCCACCGCGCGCGCCCACCGCGGGAGGCCTCCGCCAACTCCCCGTTCTCCGGGGCCACGGGACCCTGGTCGTACGCTCCTGCGCGAATTCTCAAGGAGTGGTGATGCGATAGCCGACACATGAAGAACGAAAAAAGGATGCACGCTTTCGCCCATTGACTAGAAGGGGCCGCCGAGCGCCCGGGAATGACCGCGGGCTAACGCAACGGAGGGACGCTTCATGAAGGCAAATCAGTGGCAGGCGATGGCCGTGGCGGCAGGGTTGATGGTGGCGTCGACGGCGAGCGCGCAGGAGACGGGTGGCGGTTCGGGCAGCTTCGGGAACGCCGGGCAGATTGTCGTCAGCTCGGATGCGTTCGGTAACCTGGGCTACACGACGGAGGGTGCGGGGTACGGCTACTTCCACATCGCGCCGAGCGCCGATTACTTCCTCAAGGAGAACCTCTCCGTCGGAGCCAACGTGCAGCTGCGCGTGCTCTTCGGTGAGGGAGACACGGTGGCCGCCTTCGGTATCGGCGGGCGCGTGGGTTACAACATCGCGCTGGCGGAGAAGATCTCCGTGTGGCCGAAGGCCGGCGTGACGCTGTTCGTCGGTGACGACATCATCGCCACGCAGGACGGGACGGGGGCTGCGTCCACCGTCATCCTGGATGGCTACGCGCCGTTCCTGTACCACGTCACCAGCCACTTCTTCATCGGCGCCGGCCCCCGTCTGGCCATCGGCCTGGGTGACGACGTGGACGTGACGTTCGGCGTGGCGACCACGCTCGGCGGCTACTTCTAGTCGGCAGTCGTCGGCAGGACCCACGAGCCCCGCGCACGGTTGGAAGTCTCCTCCGCGCGTCGGGGCTCGTGTCGTTTCATGGGGACGCCACCTCCACCCAGCCGCCCGCGGCCGCCGCGCCCGGCTCGTGCACCAGACGCAGCCCCAGCTGCAGCGAGCGCTCCCCCGTCGCCGGCGCATGGAGCAGCAGCACGGAGGCCGTCTCCTCCAGCACCCTTCGGGACACCGGTCGCGTCGCGTCGTCCCGGCCACCCCGCAGCTCGCGCCAGTCCTTCAGCCCCCAGCCCACCACGCGGCCGTCCCGCAGGCGCACCGTCACGTCCGCCCACGCGCTGCCTCCCGCCGGCACTCGCACCGGCGCGAGCAGCTTCTTCAGGCCCTCCACCACGGCGCCGGGCTCGGGCGTTCCGGCCTCGCGTCGGCCCGGGGCGCGGCGGGCTCCCAGGGGACGCTCGGCCGGGAGCAGGAGGGGCGGCTCCACCCGCCACGAGGAGGCCCCGCGCTCCAGCGTCAGCACCACCTCTCCCGGCGGCTGTCGCGTGGTGGACAGGAGCCGCGTGGCCACCTGCCGCTGGAGCTCCGCGGCGTCCACGGGACGGCCCGCGCGTCCGCCGCGCTCCTGGGCCTGGTAGCCCACCAGCGTCAGCGCGCCCTGCTCCGACCAGAACGTGAGCTCCAGCCTGGCGCCGACCTCGCGCACGGTGCCGGCCAGCGCCGCCACGCGCACGGCGACCTGCCGCGCCTCGTGGAGTCGGGCCGCGTCCTGCTCGACGAACACGTCGGGTCGACCCGAGCCGCCCGTGCCGCCTCCCGCGCACGCGAGCCCGAGGGCGAAGAGGAGCGCGCCGCACGCGCGAGCACGGCTCCGGAATCGGAGATGGATGATGGCCATGTGCTTCCCCCTGCCGGGTGCGGCGCACCCGGGTGTCCTGGCACGGCGTCGTGGTGGCGGGACGACAGGAATTCCCGTGGGAGGAGGACGCACGCGGCCCGCGAATCCTGAGCGCTCACGACTCGCGGACGGGACGTCTGTTCAATCGGCCACGAGGGGGGCGGTGTCCGCTTCAACCTCGCGCGAGGTTCTTCAGCACGAAGGCCAGGTTCGCCGGGCGCTCGGCCATGCGGCGCATGAGATAGGGATACCAGTGGCGGCCGTACGGGACATACACGCGCACCGGATGCCCCTGGTCCGCGAGCTGTCGTTGCAGGTCCGCGCGGATGCCGTGGAGCATCTGGAATTCGAACGCACCGCGAGGCAGCCCGCGCCGCGCGGCGTGCTCCAGCGTCGCGTCAATCATCCGCTCATCGTGCGTGGCGATGCCGTGATACACGCCGCTGTCGAGCAGCACCCTCATGCACCGCACGAAGCTCGCGTCCACGTCCGCCTTGTCTGGATAGGCGATGGCCTCGCTCTCCAGATAGGCGCCCTTGCACAGACGGATGCGCACCCGCTCATCGCACAGCGCGCGGGTGTCCGCCTCCGTGCGCCGCAGGCAGCTCTGCAGCACCGCGCCCACGTGTGGCTCTCCGAACTCCGCGTGGAGCTTTCGCACGATGTCCAGCGTGACCTGCGTCACCGCGCCGTGCTCCATGTCGATGCGCACGAACGAGCCGCGTGACGTGGCGTCCGCCACCACCTGTCGCGCGTTCTCCAGCGCCAGCGCTTCATCGAGCAGCAGCCCGCACTGCGTCAGCTTCAGCGACACGTTGGCCCGCACCCCCGTCTGGTCGATGCGCGCGAGCAGCCGGCGGTACTCGCGCACCTCCTCGCGGGTCTCCGCCGCGTCCTTCACCGCCTCGTTGAGGTGGTCGAAGGACGCCGACAGCCCTTGCGCGGTGAGCGCCTTCACCGCGTCCATCGCCTCGTCGAGCGTCTCGCCCGCGACGAAGCGCCGCGACAGCTTCTTGAGCGGAGGCAGCCGCGTGGCCCAGTCCTTCAGGCCCGTCCGCCGCGACAGGAACATCAGCGCTCCGCGAGACCACTGTTCGGCGATGGCGCTCATCCACGCAGCTCCCGGGGGGCGACCCCATACTCCTCGAGGAAGGCCCCCACGAGGGCGTTGAACGCCTCCGGGTGGCTCATGTACGGCAGGTGGCTCGCGTCGCGCAGCAGCTCCAGCCGCGCTCCGGGGATGTGCCGGGCCACGTCCACCGCGGCCTCGGGCGGCACCAGCAAATCCCGGCCGCCCTGGATGACGAGCGTGGGCACGCGCAGCTCGTGCAGCCGGGGATGGAAGTCCGCGGCCAGCACGTCCCTCAGTCGACGCAAGAGCTCCAGGGGCGTCAGCCTCCGCGCCTCGCGCACGATTTCCGCGCGCCCCTCGGGCGGCAGCCGCGCGCCCCCCAGCACCCGCGCCACCATGGGCGCCACCAGGTACGCCAGCGGCCGAGGCGCGCGCACCAGCGTCGACAGCGACACCGCCAGCCGCCTCACCCGACGCACGCTGGCCACGGGAGACACGAGCACCAGCGCCCGCACCCGCTCCGGATGCGCCAGCGCGAAGGCGATGGACAGCAGGCTCCCGTAGGACGAGCCCACCAACGCGAAGCGCTCCGGCAGCCGCGCCTCGACATGGTCCAGCACGGCCAGGTTCCACGCGAGCGGGGAGTGCGTGGCCGGGGTGTGCAGGGGCGGCGTCCACAACAGCAGACGGAACAGGCGGGACAAGGGCTCCATCGGCGCGAAGGAGCGGCCACTGGCGCCCAGGCCCGGCAGACACACCACGGTGCGCGATGGGGCCGTGTCGCCGTCGGGAAAGGTGAACAGCCGCACCGACGTCCCCTTCACCGGGCGCTCCTCGCACACCAGTCGCTCGTAGCCGGAGGGGATGTCCTCCACGTCCGGGACGAGCGGTGCCGCGCGACGGCGCTGCAGGGAAGAGGAGGGCGGCTCAAGCATGGCGGGCCTTCACCATCAATCGGTGCACGCTCGTGGCCACCCGGTCGCGAAACGCACGCAGGCGGGACTCGGACGCACCGGCCGGCGGCGGCATGTGCGGGCTTCCCAACGCGAAGGTCAGCCGCACCGGAAAGGGCAGCGGCCCCAACCCCACGAGCAGGGGCACGCGGTACTTCTCCTCGTCGGTGAGCCGCACGCCCAGCTTCGCCTCGCCCGGGGGGAACAGGAACGTGTCATCCACCCCGAAGCCCGCGAAGGGCACCACCGGCACCCCCGCGCGCGCCGCCACGTGCGCGAAGCCCAGGGCCTGCTCCCACCGGAGCTGATAGCGGCCCGGAGGACGCTTGAAGACCTCGCGCGCGCCGCCGGGGTAGCACACCACCAGCGCCCCCTCCTTCAGCGCCGCCAGCGCGTTGTCCTTCGTCCCCTCCACCCCGCCCAGCCACGGCAACACCGTGCGGATGACGGGGATGCGGAAGAAGCCGCGCTCGGCCAGCCCCAGCGCCCGGCGTCCCGTCGCCCGGTGCAGCAGGTGGAAGAAGGCCGGTGTCTCGTAACCCCAGACGCCATGGTTTCCCACCAACAGCACGGGGCCCCGGGTCGGCACGTGCTCGGCCCCCACCAGTCGCGCGCGATGGTAGAGCGCCGACAGCGCCGCCCCCCGCTCGGCGAGGCGGAACACGGCCCTGCGCACGGTGGCGAGCGAGGCTTCCACGGAGACTCATCATGGAGACGCCCGGGCGCCACGTCAGCCGGACCGGCCGGGCAGTCGTGCCCCTGGACTCCATGTCCCCAGACGCCCCAAACCCACGCACCGTCCCCGGGGGGATGCTCCCGGCCCACCCCCCAGGTTGCTTTGAGTAGGCAACGCTTGGCGTCGACCCCCATGGGCTTTCAGCCCCCGGATACGGCACGATTCCATGTGGTTGTTTCACCCCTGTCGAACGTTCGATCCACCCATCGTTTGAGTTTCGATAATGTGAGGATGAAGCCCGCCTTTGGTTGTCTGCCTGCCCCGTCGTGCAGATGGTTCAGGGATGGGAGGCCCTTTCGACATCCTCGTCGAGCAGCACCGGGAGCTCGAGGAGCGCTTCGAGGCCCTGGGCGCGGGTGACGATGAGTCTGGGTCATCCGGTGTCGTGCGGGAGCTGGTGGCGCTGTTGCGACACCACCTCTGGCTGGAGGAGCGCTGTCTTCAGCCCTGGGTGACCCGGGTGGAGGGGCGTGCCCGGGGTCGGCAGCAGGCCGGGGATCGGCAGGCCATGCATGAGCTGTTGGATGAGCTGGAGGAGCATCCCCTCCAGAGCGCGGAATGGCAGGCCCGCTTCCTCACGCTCGAGGACCTGTGGGTCGCGCATCTCCAAGAAGTGGAGTCCTCATTGCTGCCCCGGCTCACCGCGGTGATGGCTCCACGCGAGCAACAGGCGCTCGCCCAGGAGCTGTCCCGGTGCCGGCGGGACACGTGCTCCTCGGGCTCCGAGGCCGGTTTCTCGGGCTCCGGACCCTTCCTGGATGACCTGCGCTGGGAGGGTTGAGCGCCGTTCCCGCCTCACTGGAATGGGACCCGACCTGGGACGGCGGGGGGGGTGATACGTCCTTCAGTCACACCTTTTATCGCTTCCTTTAGACAAATCCTAAATTGGAAGGTATGGGTATGGACGGCTTCACAAATCAACTCCCCCTTCCAGACCTTCAACACCCAGACTAGCCAAGACGAGGATTGAACGAATGTCCGTGGATAAAGCGTTTCGGGACATGATCCGTAACGAAATCGAGGTCCAGCTCAAGCCGCTGCGCGACGTGGTCTCCCGCCTGGAGTCCGGGACGGCGGACCTGGATGCGCTGCGCAACGTGGCGGAGCGGCTGGCCCCCCTGGCCGAGGTGGTGGGTCCCCTGTTCGGCGCCCAGCTGCCCGCGGCGAAGCCCGGTCGCAAGGCCGTGGGTCGCCCGGCGGCGGCGGCGCGTGGCGCGGTGAGCGCGGCGGCCCCCGTGGGTGGCAAGCGCCGGGGTCGCAAGCCCGCGGCGGCGGCGGCGGATGGCTCGCGCGCGTGCGCCATCGTCGGCTGCGGCAAGCCCAGCCGGACCAAGGGCTACTGCGCGGCGCACTACCAGAAGCTGCGCATGCTGGAGAAGACCAACCGCCGGCCCTCCGCGTGGGTGGATTACGCCCCCGCTGACAGCGTCGAGGACATCAAGCTTCCGCGTGGCCGCGCCGCGTCGAAGGCCCTGGCAGCAGCAGCGCAAGCCGCGAACGGTTAAACAGCGGCACGCTGCCCCGGCCCGGGCAGAGAGTGACCGCGCACCTTCGTCAACCCAGGCTCCGTCGTCGGGAGAGGGTTCGAGGGACGCCCGTACGGGAAGTCTTGCCCGCGGGGGCTCGCAGGGGCATGAATGCCCGGGCCCATGAACAAACGAGATCTGGAGCCTGGCATCATCACCGACCTGGCCGGACGGACCACGTACGGTGAATACCTACAGCTCGACCGGGTGTTGTCGGCGCAGGTTCCGCGCTCGCAGCCACCGCACCACGACGAGCTGCTCTTCATCATCCAGCACCAGACGAGCGAGCTGTGGATGAAGTTGCTCATCCACGAGCTGAGCGCGTGTATCCGCTATGTCCAGGCGGACCGGCTGGAGCCTTCCTTCAAGATCTTCGCGCGGGTGGGGAACATCCAGCGGATGCTCTTCGAGCAGTGGAGCGTGCTGGAGACGCTCACGCCGAATGAGTACCTGGAGTTCCGTGACGCGCTGGGGCCCGCGTCGGGCTTCCAGAGCTGGCAGTACCGCGCGGTGGAGTTCCTGCTGGGCAACAAGGACGCCAACGCGCTGGGACCCTTCCGCCACCAGCCGGACGTGCACGGGGAGCTGGAGCGGCTGCTCGAGTCCCCCAGCCTCTACGACGAGTTCCTGCGCTACCTGGCTCGCAAGGGCCACGCGATTCCCGAGGACCACGCGAAGCGCGACTGGAAGAAGCCGTACGAGAAGAGCCCCGCGGTGGTGGAGGTGTTCCGTCGCATCTACGAGGACACCGAAGCGCACTGGGACGCGTACGAGATGTGCGAGAAGCTGGTGGACACCGAGGAGCGCTTCCAGCTCTGGCGCTACCGTCACATGATGACGGTGATGCGAATCATCGGGTTCAAGCAGGGCACCGGTGGCTCGACGGGCGTGTCCTTCCTACGCAAGGCGTTGGACCTGCGCTTCTTCCCGGAGCTGTGGGATGTGCGCACGGAGCTGCTCCCGCCCGGCGCCCGGCCCCCGTCTCCCGCGCGGTGAGTCTTCCCCCGGCCCCGGTCATGGCAGGCGTTGCGCGCCTGTCCTGACATCCAAGAGGGTGAGAGGAATGAGGCGAAGCCGGGGGTGACAGGCTTCGGCCGCTGAAACATCGACAATGTGACGTGGGAGGACGGGTGGGGTGGTCCCCCGGGGGCCCCGCGTGAAGTGGCCGTGGGTGGAATGACGCCTCCCGGACATGCGGGCGAGGAAGGGCACCTGGCGCGCGGAAGGGTGGGAGGCAGCGGCTAGGCTTCAGCGCACCATGGCCGCCGAGTCTCCCCTGCTCTTCGAGAAGGCGCACATCCTGTGCTACCGGACCTTCGATATCGCCGAGGAGATCAACCTCGAGCGGGCGCGCAGGGCCGTCTCGGAGGACACCCGCCGGCTGAAGCTGTCGCGCGAGAATGGCCAGTACCTGCAGCTGCCCAATCCGCCGCTGGCGTATGAGTTGGGGCGCCGGGCGCTGGCGCTTCGTGACGGTCCTGTCACGGTGGATGCCACCGCGCGGCTGTTCGACCATGGCGCGGCGTCCATCATCCTGCGGGTGCCGGTGGTGCCGGGCACGTCGCTGGAGCAGCTGACGCGGGTGGCGGACGAGCTCTACGACAGCCAGGCGCTGGAGGACCTGGCGCTGGATTGGGTGGAGGGCGTGCGGCGCACGATTGCGCCGGCGGTGCAGGGCGCGCACCTGTGGGACCAGAACGAGAGCTACACGGTCATCTTCGCGGAGAGCATCCGGGGCAACCCCACGGCGGAGGAGCTCCTGGAGAAGGCGGACCTGGCGCGGCTGTTGTTGGGGGAGAACGGGGAGACGCCGCTGTCGCGCCGGGAGAGCGAGGCCGTCACCCAGGTGCGCTTCAGCTACACGGTGAAGGACCTGGTCGTCATCGACTGGAACAGCGCGTTCGTCTACGAGCCGTCGGGCTCCGGGGACATCCCGGACCTGCTCGAAATCGCCAACGCGCAGCTGTTGGAGTTCCGCTACTTCGACGAGAAGCTGGACGAGCACATCGCGCGCATCCACGACGAGGTGCAGGCCAAGCGCCACGGGTGGACGCGGCTGTTCCGCAGTCCGTACCGCACGCTGACGCGGCAGACCTTGGGCACGCTGGTGGACCTGAACGAGTTCATCGAGCGGGTGGACAACAGCCTGAAAATCATCGGCGACTTCTACCTGGCCAAGGTCTACGAGGCCGCGGTGCGCCGCATGCGCATCCCCGCGTGGCAGGGCTCGGTGACGCGCAAGCAGCAACTGCTCGCCCAGACGTACGGCCTGCTCAAGGGCGACGTGGACATCGACCGCTCGCACACCCTGGAGGCGGTCATCGTGCTGCTCATCGTCCTGGAGATCTTCTTCGCCTTCTTCAACGTGTTCGCCCACTGAGGGCCGAGTGTTCGTCCACTGAACGCCCGGACGACTTGTTCCCGGGTACAAGGCGCGCGCGGGTTTCGCGAGCACAGCGGACATGGGACACTGGGGATTCGCGGTGGGGCCCGCCGGTGGGCCTTGGCTGGGGGGACGTGTGGGCATGAAGGTGCCCGAGAGCAACCGGGGAGCCGCCGAGGACCGCGTGACGCGGACGTTGGAGCGGCTGTCCCTCGCGCCGTCCGTGGAGGCGGTGCTGGAGGCGCTGCTGCGTGAGGCCGCGTCCGCCCTCGCCGTGTCCGACGTCTTCATGTGTTGGCGAGAGGACGGAAGCGAAGCGCACGTGCTCGTCACGCCGGGGCTGTCCGTCGACGCCGCGCGCGCGCGGGGCGAGCGGCTGCTGGATGGGCTGCGGGACATCGACGGGGGCCTGTTGCCGTACGTGGCGCTGGACGCGGAGCGGGAGGTGCTGGTGGCGCTGCCGCTGCTCGCGGGGGTGGAGCCGGGCAGCGGCGTGGGGGTGCTGTGCGCGGTGCTGCCCGAGGGCCGGGTGCCGACGGACGAGGAGCTGGCGCGGCTGGGATTGCAGGCGCGACTGGCGGGGCTGGCGCTGGAGCGCGAGTGGGCGGTGGTCGGCACGCGCGAGGCAGTGGCGCGGGCGCGCGCGGAGGTGGAGCAGGCGGAGGTGCTGCGGCTCAGCCGTCTCCAGGCGGTGACGGAGGCGTTCGGTCAGACGCTCACGCGCGAGGAGGTGGCCCATGTCGTGCTGGATTTGGGGCTGCCCGCGGTGGAGGCGACGGCGGGCATCGTGCACCTGACGGCGGAGGGGCGCGCGGCCTCGGAGCTCGTCGCGGCGGTGGGCGTCCCGGATGCGCTGGTGGAGCCCCTGCGCGAGCTGCCCCGAGGGGGCGAGGAGCTGCTGGCGCAGACGGCGAAGCGCGCGGAGGCGCCGGTGTGGTTGGAGACGGTGGCGGCGATACGCGAGCGCTACCCGACGCTGGCGGGGCCGTTGGGGGAGGGGCCGCCCCGCGCGCTGGCGCTGCTGCCGTTGTTCGTGGAGGGGCGGGTGTTCGGGACGCTGGCCTTCGGCTTCGAGCGGGAGAAGGCGTTCTCCGCGCTGGAGCGCGCGTCGCTCGTGGGGTTGTCGCGGCAGTGCGGGCAGGCGCTGGAGCGCGCGCGGCTGTACGAGCGCGAGCACACCGCGCGCCTGGAGGCGGAGGCGCTGGGGGCTCGGCTGAGCCTGCTGGCGGACGCGAGCGCGTTGGTGTCCGGCTCGTTGAGCTGGGAGGAGACGGTGGCGGGGGTGGCGCGGCTGGCGTTGGGGCACTTCGCGGACGGGTGCGCGGTGGACTCGTACGAGGACGGCGTGGTGCGCCGGCTGGCGGTGCTGCACGCGGACCCGGAGAAGGCGGAGCGGGTGTTGGAGCTGACCAGCTTCCCGCTGGACGCGGGGCAGCCGTCGCTCCTGTCGCGGGTGCTGACGAGCGGGCAGTCCCGGCTGGAGACCCGCGGGACGCGAGCGCCCGGGGACGCGAAGCCCGGCGCGTCCTGGCGCGCGAGCACGGTCATCCTCACGCCGCTGGTGGCGCGGCAGCGCACGCTGGGGGCGCTGACCTTCGTGCGGGACTCGGAGCGGGCGCCCTTCGACGTGACGGACGTGTCGCTGGCGGAGGAGCTGGCGCGGCGCGCGGCGCTGGCGATGGACAACGCGCGGCTGTTCCGGGACGCGCGCGCGGCGGAGGAGGAGAGCCGCCGGGGCGCGGCGCGGCTGCACGTGCTGGTGCAGGTCAGCCAGCTCATCGCCGAGGCGGGGTTGGACCTGCCCACGGTGCTGGACGTGCTGGCGAGCAAGGTGTCGGAGGCGCTGGGGGGTGGGTGCGTGCTGCAGCTGCTCGGGGAGGACCGGGAGCAGCTGGAGGTGGTGGCGGCGCACCATCCGGATCCGCGGGCGCGTGGCGTGCTGGAGGAGGCGTTGCGGAGGGACCCGGCGCGGGTGGGGGAGGGGCTGTCGGGCCGGGTGGTGGCGACGGGCAAGACGCTCTTCGTGCCGCGGCTGAGCGCGGAGGAGCTGCGGGGGGACCGCTCGCCGGAGGGGGTGGGATTCCTGGAGCGGTATGGGCCGCAGAGCCTCATCGTGGTGCCGCTGGGGGCGCGGGGGCGGGTGTTGGGGACGCTGGGGGTCATCCGCGAGGCGCGGGGGCGCGAGTACACGGCGGAGGAGCGGGCGTTGTTGGAGAGCCTGGCGGCGCGGGCGGCGTTGGCCATCGAGGACGCGCGGCTGTACGGCGCGGCGACGCAGGCGGTGAAGGCGCGCGACGAGCTGCTGTCGGTGGCGGGGCACGAGCTGAAGTCGCCGCTCAACGCCCTGCAGCTGCAGATCCACCTGCTGGCGCGGATGGCGAAGGACGCGATGGCGGCGAGCGGGCTGGCGGAGCGGGCGGAGAAGGCGGCGCGGGCGGGGCAGCGGCTGGGGTTGCTCATCGACGACCTGTTGGATGTGTCGCGCATCAGCGCGGGGCGGCTGAGCCTCAATCGCGAGGAGCTGGACCTGGCGGCGCTGACGCGCGAGCTGGTGTCGCGGATGTCCGAGGAGCTGGCGCGCGCGGGCAGCGAGGTGCGGCTGGTGGCGGACGTGGAGGTGCTGGGGCACTGGGACAAGCTGCGGTTGGAGCAGGTGTTGGTGAACCTGCTGTCGAACGCGGCGAAGTACGGCGCGGGGCGGCCGGTGACGGTGCAGGTGGAGGCGCGGGGGCTGGTGGCGGCGCTCGCGGTGCGCGACGAGGGCATCGGCGTGGCGCAGGAGGACCAGGAGCGCATCTTCGAGCGCTTCGAGCGCACCGAGTCCGCGCAGCACTTCAAGGGTCTGGGGCTGGGGCTCTGGATTACCAAGCGCATCGTCGAGGCCCACGGCGGCGGCATCCGCGTGGAGAGCCAGCCCGGCCGGGGCTCCACCTTCACCGTGGAGCTGCCGTTACCGGACGTGGCCCCGCGCTGAGCGTCGACGCGGGCGGGTCCTGGATGCCTCGCCCGCTCCGGACGTGAGGGGCCTGGTCACGGTGGTGGGAGTCCTCCCGGACCGGGGGCAGGTCGGATACGCTGCGGTCCTTGCGTCCCTGGCTTCCTGGACGCGGAAGGCCGCCCCCACATGAGCGCATCCAGCCCCCTTTTCGGTGACCTGTTGCTCAAGCTGGGCATCGTCACGCCCGTGCAGGTGCAGGAGGCCCTGGCCCTCCAGGCCCTCACCGGTCAGCGCGTGGGCGAGGCCCTCATCTCCCTCGGCTACGTCACCCGGGAGCAGATTCAGGACGCGCTCGGCGAGGCCCTGGGCCTGCACCACGACAAGGGCCCCTCCCAGCCCGCGCTGGGCGAGCTGCTCGTGGGCCTCAAGTACGTGACGCTCGCTCAACTCGAGGAGGCGCTCGCCCGCCAGCGCCGCGACGGCCGCAAGCTGGGCGAAATCCTCGTGGAGCTGGGCCACTGCACCTACAAGCAGATCTACGAGGCCCTGGGCCTGCAGAACCGCATCGCCGGCCGCCAGGAGAACCCCCGCCCCTTCATCGACGGGCGCCGCCGCGTCGTCGTCGTCGATGACAGCCCGCTCGCCTGCGCCTTCGTGCAGGAGGGCCTCGTCGCCCTGGGCTACGAGGTGCTCTGCTTCCAGGACCCGTTCGAGGCCCTCGAAGGCATGAGCCGCCTTCAGCCCGCCATCGTCCTGAGTGATTTGGAGATGCCCGGCCTGGACGGCGTGGAGCTGTGCCGCCGCCTCAAGGAGGGCCCCACCCGCGGGCTGCCCGTCATCATCCTCACCGCGAACGACCGCGAGGCGGAGAAGGTGCGCGGCCTGCGCGCCGGCGCGGACGACTACGTCAACAAGTCCGCGTCCATGGACGAGCTCGCCGCGCGCATCGAGAGCGTCGTGCGCCGCACCGGCGAGACGGAGCGCATGCGCAAGCTGTTCGCGCGCTACACGTCCGCGGCCGTGGTGGATGAAATCCTCAAGAGCGCCGACGGCGTGGTGCTCACCGGCGAGAAGCGCGAAGTCACGCTGCTGTTCGCGGACATCCGCAACTTCACGGGCCTGGCGGAGAGCCTGCCTCCCGAGCAGGTCGTCGGGGTCCTCAACCAGGTCCTGGGCCGGCTGTCCGACGCGGTGCTGACGTGCGGCGGCACGCTGGACAAGTTCCTCGGCGACGGGCTGATGGCCGTGTTCGGCGCCCCGGTGGCGCGCACGGACGACGCGCTGCGTGCCCTCCAGTGCTCGAAGATGATGATGGACGCGATGACGGACCTGCGCGTGGAGGCGGAGGCCGAGTGGGCCGCCAACGGGCGCGAGGGCCATCCGCTGGTGCTCGAGCTGGGCGTGGGCATCAACTCCGGCGTCGTCGTCGCGGGCAACATCGGCAGCACCGTGCGCTCGGAGTACACCTGCATCGGCGACGCGGTGAATGTCGCCGCGCGCCTGTGTGCCCTGGCCGGCCCCGGGGAAATCCTGGTGGGCGAGCGCACCCGGGACCTGGTGGACGCCCGGGAGACGGCCTTCGAGGACCTGCCTCCCGTGCGCCTGAAGGGCAAGCAGCAGCCCGTGCCGCTCTACCGCGCCCTCTAGCCGCCGGGCCCCACGCGAAGTCTTTCGCGCCCCAGGGCGTCTCAACGGGTAGGGTGGGGGCATGACAGCACCCGCCTCCGATGCCCACCCTCCGCCCTCTCGCCGCTCCCCCGTCCTCTGGGTGGGGCTGGTGTTCGCCGTCGCGCTCGTCGGGGCGGTGCTGGTGGGGGCGCTGACGCGCTCGAAGGCGGTGCACGCGGAGCGCATCCATCAGGACCTGGCGGTGCTGGAGGACGCCCTGAACCGCTACCACGCGGACGGCAACGTGCTGCCGGAGGAGGCGGACCTGGAGCCGCTGCTCGTCCCCAAGTACCTGCCCGCGCTGCCCCTGGACCCGTGGGGCCGGCACTACCGCTACACCAGCAACGGCAAGCAGGTGTTCCTCGCCACGTTCGGCAAGAGCGATGACCGGGGCGGCAACGGCGAGGAGCAGGACCACACCAACCACGACGGCCACCCTCGGCCGGAGGTGAAGTAGCCGTCCGGACAGGCGTCCGCGCGGTGTGAGGGGAGCAGGCGTGCGGTGGTCCCCGCGCTCCTCCCCGTCCGCCGAGGGGGCCCCGTCCGCGCGCGGCGTGCGCATCTGTCCTCCAGGGGTGGAGTCTCGGCCATCCCTTCCGAGGAGGGCGGCCATGGCCATCGTCTGTGCGAGCCCGCTGATGGCGCGGGAGTCCCGCGAAGTGGAGGTCGCCGCGGCGCTGGCGGCGCGGCTGGGGGAGCCGCTGTTGCTCGTGGGCGTGATGGACGGCGAGCCCCTCACCGACGCCGTGCGCCGGGAGGCCCAGCGTGACCTGGAGGCCCAGGCGGAGCGGCTGCACCTGCCTCCGGGCCGGGTGAGCTGCCGGGTGCGCTCGGATACCGAGGCGGTGCTCGCCGACGAGGAGTGCAGGCACTCGCGCTGGGTGGTGGCCGCGGCGGAGGGCTGGCGCACGTCGGCGTGGCGGCGCGCCTCGCTGCCCGAGCGGCTGGCCCGACACGGCTGCGGACCGGTGCTGTCGGTGCGCCGCGCGGACGCGCTGGTGGACTGGATGCGCGGACGCAGGCGGCTGCTCGTCGTGGTGGGCGTGGATCCGCTGTCCCCCACGGCCGACGCGGCGGTGGGCTTCCTGCGCGAGCTGCGCCGGGTGGGGCCGTGCGACGTGCTGGCCACGTACGTGTGCTCGCCCCTGGAGGCGCGCGAGCGGCTGGGCATCCACACGCCGGTGCACGTGGAGGTGCTGGAGCCCGGCCTGCGGGACATGGAGGCGCTGGACCCCGCCGTGCAGACGGTGCTGCTGCGCGAGGTGCGCGAGCAGGTGGGCGACCTGCTCGGCGAGGGGAGCGTGGAGGTGGTGCTGGAGCCGGGCTTCGGGCGGTCGGCGGACCACCTGCTGCATGTGGCGCTCTCGCGCGGCGCGGACCTGGTCGTCGTGGGCATGCGCGCGCAGGGGCCGGTGAAGCGCTGGTGGCACGGCTCGGTGTCCGCGGGCGTGCTGCGCAACGCGGAGCAGGCGGTGGTGTGCGTGCCGGACACGCTGCGCGAGCCCCGTCGCGCGCAGCCTCCCAGGAGCGTGCTGGTGCCGGTGGACTTCTCCGACGCGTGTCTGCGCGCCATCACCCAGGCGCGCTCGATGGTGGGGCCGGGAGGCCGGGTGCACCTGCTGCACGTGCACCGTCGACGCTTCGGCGAGACGGGCTTCATGGACCACTCCGGCGTGCTGCCCGAGCCCCCGCGCGAGCACGAGGCGACGCTCCAGCGGCTGTGGGACCTGGTGCCCCGGGACGAGGGCGCGCGGGCGCTGCGCTGGAGCGTGGAGGGCGTGTCCGGGGAGGACATCGCGCTGGCCATCTGCCAGGCCACGGAGCGCGAGGGCGTGGACCTGGTGTGCCTGGGCACGTCGGGCGTGCCCTCCCAGGCCCCGGACGCGCTGCCCGTGGTGGTGGCCCGGGAGCTGGTGGCGCGCTGCCGTCGCCCCGTCATGGTGGTCCCTGCTTCGTGACAGCCCCGAGACAGCTGTCACCCAGGTACACATGAAAGGGCTTTCAGGTGGGTCGCTCCGAGCCCCACCTGCCAGGATACCCGGGGCGTTGAATGGAGGACCCGGGGGGGCGTTAGAATCCGGCCTCCACGCTTCAGGCAGCAGGGGGTTTGCCGGTGACGCTCAGCGGTTACCGAGAAGAAGAGCTCGTCTGCAATCGTGCCTCGCTCATCATCCACGGAGGCACGGAGGAGGAGCGACGCAGCTGGGCCCAGGAGGCCGCGCGCAGCTTCGACGTGGAGCTGGTGGAGGTGCGGCAGGCCGCGGACCTGGCCAACGCGCTCCGCCAGCGCAACGGCGTGGTGTTCATCCCGGACGCGGTGAAGCTGGGGCGCGAGGCGCAGGGGCTCATCCTGCGCTGCCTGCAGATGCAGGAGGAGCGGCCCAAGGTGGTGGTGGGCGTGTCGGGCGCGGCGGACGCGGCGCTCGCGCGCGGCACCCTGCGCGAGGACCTGCACTACCGGCTGCATCAGGCGCAGGTGGACCTCCAGAAGGAGGGCCTGCGGGATTTGCTGCGTCGGCGCTGGGCGCTCCAGGCCGAGCAGCTCGCGGTGAAGGCCGCCGCCGCCCGCGCCGCCGAGGAGAAGGCCCGCGCCGCCGCCGAGGCCCGCCGCCCCGGCACGGTGACGCGCACCTTCCCCAAGGCGCGCAAGCCCGTGTCGAGCACGCGCAAGTCGGCGCCTCGCAACGCCTCGCCGCGCTGAGGACCCGTGCTCCCGGCCCGCCGCGCCTCGAGTCAGGCGCGGTCGCCGGAGGCGTCGTCCGTGGCCCACCCGTGGCAAGAGGAGAGGCCATGACCCTGGAGCTCATCCGAGGTGACATCACCCGCGTCGACGCGGACGCCATCGTCAACGCGGCGAACAGCGCGCTCTTGGGCGGAGGCGGCGTGGACGGCGCCATCCACCGCGCGGCCGGGCCGGAGCTGTTGGCCGAGTGCCGCCTGCTGCATGGCTGCCCCACGGGCCAGGCGAAGCTGACGAAGGGCTACCGGTTGCCCGCCCGCCACGTCATCCACACGGTGGGGCCCGTCTGGGGCGGGGGGGCTCGGGGCGAGGAGGCCACGCTCGCGCGGTGCTACAAGAGCGTCTTCGCCCTGGTGGAGCAGCACGGCCTGCGCTCGGTGGCGTTCCCGTCCATCTCCACGGGCGTGTATCGCTTCCCCATCGAGCGGGCGTCGCTCATCGCGCTCCGGGAAATCCGGGCGGCGCTCGGGCGGCTGCCCCAGCTGGAGAAGGTGACGGTGGTGCTCTTCTCCCAGGCGGACCTGGAGACCTACCAGCGAGCCCTCACGGCGCTGTCGTCAGGGGGAGGCGGGGGCGAGAATGTGTGAACGAGAAAAACTGGGCTAGAGTTTCGCCCACGTCCTTTCTTCGTCGGAGCATCACATGTCTCAGGATAACGCCCCCGCCAAGCCCAAGCGCGGGCTCAAGCGGCCCATCGAGGTCGTTCGCGCCGAGCTGCTGAACGACGCGGACACCAAGAAGATCGCCAAGGCTGTCGGCATGAAGCTGGAGGACTACGTCGAGCTGGTCCTCAAGTACGCGCAGGACAAGGACCTGGAGCCGGAGCTCAACATCGTCCCCGACGAGGAGCTCAAGAAGAACGGCATCACCCCGGTGACCTCCGATGAGGCCGCGGATCTGCTCATCCGGGGCATGAAGGGCGAGCTGCCCGGGTCGGCGCCGGACTTCGACAACTCCAAGTTCGAGAAGTCCACCCCGGGCACCGCGGGCAAGCCCTCCCTGAACGCGGACGCGCCTCCGTCGACGACGACCCAGGCTCCCTCCACGGGGGGGAACCAGGACGCCGCGGCCCGGCAGGCGATGTTGGATCAGATCAAGCGGGGCGGTGGTGGCAGGGCCTGAGGTCCTGCCCCGGGGGGCGGAAGTCCGGAGAAATTCTCACGGAAATTCTGGCGGAAACTATTCAGCCGCCCTGTCGAGAATCACTTCGAGTCTTCCTTCTCCCAAAAAACTTCCGCGTCCCCCGCGAACTTTGAGGTGTCACCATGGGCCTGTTCGACAAGCTGAACCCCGCGAAGCTGTTCCAGAACGTCATCAAGACCGTTGGCACCGCGGCGGAGAAGGTCGGCGGCATCGCCGGTGGCATCGCGAAGTTCGGTGAGAAGCTCCTGGGCTTCCTGAAGAAGCCGGCCTCGGAGATCATCGAGCCCATCACCAACAAGATCAGCGAGCAGATCAACAAGATCCCCTACGTGGGCAAGTTCCTGGCCCCGGTGGTGGACGGCCTGCTGAAGCAGGGCGTGACGTCGCTGGTCGGCGAGGGCCCCATCGGCGGCATCGGCGCGCTGGCGAAGGCCACCTCGAAGATCGAGGACGTGACCAAGGTCGCCGAGCAGGTTCGCGCTGGCGCCGAGAAGGTGGGCGCGTGGACGGACAACGTCCTCGGCCAGCAGAACGTGCAGAACATCATCGCGCAGCGCCACGCCGCCTTCATCGAGTAAGGCACCTCGCGCCCCTGGCGCGATGAGGTGGCAAGCCAGAGGGCCGGTCCTCCGCCAACGCGGGGCCGGCCCTTCGGCTTTGCGGGGCATGTGACGAGGGCCGGTCCTCCGAGAGAGGACTGGCCCTTCGGTTTGTGGGCATGCGACGAGGGCCGGTCCTCCGAGAGAGGTGACGGCCCTTCGGTTTGTGGACAGGTGACGAGGGTGGGTCCTCCGCCAACGCGGGGCCGGCCCGTCGGCTTTGTGGGCATGCGACGAGGGCCGCACCTCCGAGAGGGAGGCGCTGGCCCTTCGGCTTTGCTGTGCTTGCGAGAGGCTGGTCCTCCGAGCGAGAGGCGCCGCCCTTCGGTTCGTGGGCATGCGACGAGGGCCGCACCTCCGAGAGGGAGGCGCTGGCCCTTCGGCTTTGCTGTGCCTGCGAGAGGCTGGTCCTCCGAGCGAGAGGAGCCGGCCCTTCGGTTTGTGGGCATGCGACGAGGGCCGGTCCTCCGCCACGCGGGGCCGGCCCTTCGGCTTCACGGGGTGGAGACGGGAGCGGGTCCCGCGCAGGAGGCGGGGCCCGTCCTGGGTCCATGCGGAGCGCGGCCTGCGCTTCGGACGGGCCGATACCCGCGAGGGTCGAGCTGTCGCTCGGGCTCGGCTCACGCGGCAGGGCGGGCCGGATGATCCTCATTCCTCGAGAATCGGGAGCCCGAAGTCATACTGTGAGTGATTGAGTCCACCCGGCTCGCGAGGCCAGGTGATTCGTGGCGTGGCCGGAGGGGAGCGGCGAACTGGCGGCCTCACACGCGCGATGGGAGCGCCGCTCCGCGGATCAATCATCCCGGATCCACGGGCCCCGCTCGCCTCACGCCTCTTCGCGCATCAGCCGCTTCACGTCGACGAGGAGCCGGTCCGTCGAGTCGCTGTCGGCGCTGTCGTAGTACCCGCGAATCTCCCCCTTCGAGTCCACGAGGACGAAGTGGGAGCCGTGGAAGATGGAGGTCAGGTCATCCTCGGGGGCGCCGGCCTCGCGGCCCATGCTGACCTTGAAGCCCTGGACGATGACGTCCTGGAGGACGGCGTAGTCGCCAGTGAGGAAGCTCCAGCGGGCGAAGTTGGCGCCGTGCGTCTGGCCGTACTCGGCGAGGCGCTCGGGGGTGTCGTACTTCGGGTCGACGGAGAAGGAGACGAGCTGGAGGCCCGTGCCGTGGGCGTCGGTGCTCTTCTGCACGTGCGCCATCTTCCGGGTGAACGCGGGGCAGATGGTGGGGCAGCGGGTGAAGATGAAGTTGGCGATGTAGGGGTGCCCGCGGAGCTGGGCATTGCCGAAGGGCTGTCCGTCCTGCCGGGTGAACGAGAAGTCGGGGAGGGTGCCGAGCCGGGGCAGCGGCTCGCTGCTTCCGCGCACCAGGGACAGGCCCAGGGCGGCGGTGAGTCCCAGGGCGATGACGGCCAGGCCGGCCCAGAAGGCGGGGCGCTGGGTGAGACGGGCCTGGGGGAGCGCGAGGGGCGATTCGGCGGACATGGGCCTGGGACTAACGAAAGGCCTGGGAGCGCACAAGCGCCGAGGTGTCGCAGGGGCCAACCCGCCTACTCGCGAGGTGTAGCCGGTGGCAGGTCACCCCGGTGGGCAGCCGAGCCCAGGGGGCCTCGGCTTGAGACGGTCACTCCCGCGTGCTAGCCGGGAGGGCGGTGATGAACGGTGAGCGCTCCAACCAGGGTCGACGAGCCGCATCCCGCCTCCCGGGAGCGGGCAGAGGCATCTTCGTCCGGTCCGAGGCTCGACCGGCGTGCTGCCCCGAGGACGGCTGGGTCGACGAGTTCCCCCGAACAAACGCAACCGCGCCACGCTCAATCCCCAGAGGAGGCCGAGGCCACGAGCCTCCTCGAGGCGCCTCTGCGCGCCCGTCGCTCGCCCCAACCTGGGAGGACTGCCGGGACGATGAGTCCTTCCGAGATGCCACCGCGCCTCTGGCTTTCCACCCGACGCCCGAGGAAGGCCGAGGCGGCGAGTCCCCTCGAGGCGGCTGGCGCCGGTGGACCGCCCGGTCTTCGATGTCGGGCATGAAGCCCTCACGGAGCACCACGTCTCGTCGATGTGTCGCGAGCCAGGCGCACGCCGCCGCGGCCCTCGCGCTGGCACTCCTGGCCCTGCTGCCCGTGGAGGCCTGGGCCTGCGCGACGTGCTCGCTCAGGGAGCCGGAGTCCGCGGTGCGCTCGGTGCTGCTCGTGGTGGGCTTGATGCTCACGCCCTTCGTGGTCCTGGGCGTGGGCGTGTGGGCCGTGCGTCGCGCCAGCCGTGAGGACACCCGGAAGGACCCGACATGAGCACCCCCGTCGAAGGGTCCGCCCCTGTCTCGACGGACACGGAAGCGCCCTCCGGGCTGAAGACCCTCGCGTTGCCCGAGAACGCGAGCACCCACGGCCCTCGCATCGACGCGCTGCTCGGGTGGAGTCACCGCTTCGAGGCGGGCCTCGCGGCGATTGCGCTCGGATGGATGCTCATCGCGGTGTGGCGCTTCCGGGGCGCGAAGCGCGCGGCCTCGGACGGAGGCACCAAGCGCTCCATCGCCTTCGTCCTCGGCCTGGCGCTGACCACGTTCCTCATCGTGGACGGGACGCTGCTGGTGGGCTCGGAGGGCTACCTGCGGGACGTGCTGTGGAACCTCCAGGTCCCCGCCGAGGACCCGCGCACGGTGCGCATCGAAATCAACGCGCACCAGTGGTCCTGGGAGGCGCGCTACGCGGGCGAGGACGGCCGCTTCAACACGCCCGATGACGTGGTGACGTGGAACGACCTGCGGGTCCCCGCCGGCGTCCCCGTCTGGGTGCAGCTCGTCTCCACGGACGTGGTGCACGGCTTCTCGTTGCCGCACTTCCGCGTGAAGGTGGACGCGATTCCAGGCCGCGTGAACCAGACCTGGTTCCAGGCCGAGCGCGAGGGCACGTGGGAGGTGGCCTGCTACCAGCACTGCGGCACCAGCCACTACCGGATGCGCGGTGAGCTGCGCGCCCTGTCCTCGGAGGCGTACGCCGCGTGGCTGCGCGAAGCGGGGCGACAGGCGCTCCAGGCGTACGACGCGGACGACGTCGCGGCCCACTGGGGCTGGGACTGGAGGACGCCGTGAGCGTCGACCACAAGCAGGTGGCCCGGCGCTACCTGTGGAGCGGGCTGGGCTTCCTCCTCCTGGGCGGACTGCTGGCGCTGCTCATCCGCTGGCAGTGGGCGTGGCCGGGGCAGCCCGTGCCTGGGCTCGCGTGGGCGCTGCCCGAGTCCCGAGGCGCGCTGACGCCGCCCACGTACACCTCCGTCTTCACCATGCACGGCCTGGTGATGATCTTCTTCGCGGTGACGCCGCTGCTCTTCGGCGCGCTGGGGCACTTCGTGTTGCCCCTGGCCATCGGCGCGCGGAGGCTCGCGTTCCCCCGGCTGTCGACGCTGGGCTTCTGGGTCTACGCGCTGGGCGGAGCCCTCGTGCTCCTCTCGTTCGCGGTGCGGCTGGGGCCCGCGAGCGCGGGGTGGACGGCCTACCCTCCGCTGTCGACCACCGCGTTCACCCCGGGCCTGGGCCAGACGTTGGTGACGGTGGCGGTGTTGTGCGCGGGTGTCTCGGCCTTCACGTACGGGCTGAACTTCGTCGTCACGGTGGCGCGATGCCGAGCGCCCGGGATGACCTGGGGCCGACTGCCGCTCACCGTGTGGGGCCTGTTCTTCGCGTCGGTGTTGAACGTGCTCTTCGTGCCGGTGCTGGCGGCCGCCACCGTGTTGCTGTTGATGGACCGGTTGCTGGGGACACAGTTCTTCATCGCGGGCGCGGCGGCGGTGGGCGGCGGCGGGGACCCGGTGGTGTACCAGCACCTGTTCTGGCTGTTCGGCCACCCGGAGGTCTACATCCTCATCCTGCCCGCGTGGGGCATGGTGGGGGACCTGGTGTCCTTCTTCAGCCGCAAGCCCGCTCACGGCTATCGCCTGACGGCGGGGGCCATGGGCGTGGTGTCCGCGCTGAGCGGGCTGGTCTACGCGCACCACCTCTTCACCAGCGGGATGTCGCCCTTGTTGGGGCGCACGTTCATGGTGTTGACGCTGCTCATCTCGCTGCCGGCGGAGGTGATGTTCCTCAACTGGCTGATGACGCTGTGGCGCGGCAGCGTGCGGCTGACCTCGCCGATGCTCGCGGCGCTCTCGACGATGGGGGTGTTCGGACTGGGCGGAATCACCGGGCTCGCGCTGGGAGCGGTGGCCACGGACGTGCCCCTGCACGGGACGCTGTGGGTGGTGGGGCACTTCCACCTGACCATGGGCGCGGCCAGCTTCCTGGGGGTCTTCGCGGGGCTGTACTTCTGGTTCCCCAAGATGTTCGGGCGACAGCTTCACGAAGGGCTCGCGAAGGCGCACGTGGTGTCGAGCGCGGTGCTGTTCCTCGGGGTCTTCGGCGGACAGCTCGCGGCGGGCTACGCGGGACAGCTGCGCCGGCTCTATGACCCGTACCAGTACACGTACCTGAAGCACCTGCTGCCGCTGAACCAGTGGACCACGGCGTGCGCGTTCCTGCTCGGGGCCGCGCAGGTGTTGTTCGTCGTGAACCTGGTGTGGACGCTCTGGCGCGGGCGCGTGGCGGACGCGAACCCGTGGCAGGTGGGCACGCTCGAGTGGACGTGCGCGGCCAGCCCTCCGAGCGACGAGAACTTCGAGCAGCTCCCCGTCGTGCTGCGCGGGCCACATGCCCTGTCCCAGCCGGAGGTGCTGGAGCAGCTGGGCCGCGACTGGGTGGGACAGGCGGAGGCGCTGCCCGCGGAGTCTCCAGCCATCAGCAGCCCGCTGCCCCTCCTGGAGCGCACGTCATGAGCCCGCGGCCCGAAGCGGACACCCGGGCCGAGGCCACACAGTGGCTCGGCACGGTGCTGGGCCTGTCCGCGTGGGCGATGTTCTTCGCGGCGCTCGTGTTCGCGGTGGGCTGGTACCGGATGCGCGAGGCGTGGCCGTCGCCGCGGGTGCCCACGTGGGGTCTGGGCCTCACGGGGCTCCTGCTCGTCGCGGGGAGCGCGGCCCTGCACCTGGGCTCACGCCGCGAGGGCCCTCGTCCCCTGTGGGCAACTTGGGGAGTGTGGGCCGCGGGGCTCGGGTTCCTCGTGCTCCAGGCGATGTGGATGCACCGGGCCTGGTGGACCGAGCACCTGCGCATCCCCGAGAGCGGCGTGTCCGCGTCGGCCTTCCATGGCCTCACCGCGCTGCACGCGCTGCACGTGCTCGCGGTGGAGGTCGGGCTCTTCGCCTGCTGCTGGCGTCATCTGCGCGGAGCGGACGTGCGAGCCTCGTGGCGGACCTGGGCCCTGGGCTGGCACTTCGTGACGGTGACGTGGGTGTTCCTCTTCATCGCGGTGTACCTCCCATGACCTCTCGTGTGCTGTCGGCCCTGCTGCTCCTGGTGTCGCTCGCGGGGTGTCGCTCGAAGAGCTCGCCCACGTTCGAGCCCCTGAAGCTCGCCGACGGCCGCGTCCTCTCCGCGGAGACGCTGGTGCGTGGGCACTCGGTGTACGCGTACTACTGCGCCTCCTGTCACGGAGCGCAGGGCGACGGACAGGGCCCGGCGGGACGGGGCATGCGGCCCGTGCCTCGCAGCTTCCGTCAGGGACTGTTCAAGTTCGGCGGCGTCTCCGTCGGAGAGCTGCCCACGGACGAGGCGCTGAAGCGCACGCTGCGACGAGGGCTCCATGGCACGCCGATGTTCGCGTGGGACGTGCCCGACGCGGACCTCGACGCGGTGGTGCAATACCTCAAGACCTTCAGCCCTCGCTGGAAGGAAGAGGCTCCGGGCAAGCCGCTGGAGATGTCACCCGACCCATGGCGAGGCCGTGAAGCGGAGGCCATCGAGCGGGGCCGCGTCGCCTACCACGTGTCGGGCGCGGGCAACGCGGGCTGCGCCAGCTGTCACGTCGCGTACCTTCCGCGCGCGGAGCTCGCCGCGTTGATGAAGAAGGCCTCGGGTCGCGCCGTGGACCTGTCCAAGGTGGACCCCTACACCGCGCAGGTCCGTGAGTCCGACCACCCCGTGGAGGTGGACGCGAACGGCGAGCCCACGCGCACGCAGAAAGTGCTCCCGCCAGACTTCCTCTTCCAGCCCCTGCGCACTATCTGGCCCGTGGGAGAAACCATCGAAGGCGCGCCGTACACTCCCGAGCGTCAGCGCGAGGACCTCTACCGGGTCATCGCGGCGGGCGTGGGCGGCGCGGCCATGCCGACGTGGAAGGGAGCCATTCCCGAGGAGAACCTGTGGGCGCTCGCGTACTACGTGCAGACGCTGGTGGTGCTGCGCGACACGGACGAGGCCGCTGTGCTGAGGGCGCGGCTGCGCGGCTCCACGATGAACTGAAGAGGAGGCCACGCCCGCTCGGGCCCACGCGCGTGCTCCGCGCGCGGGAGGCTTCAGGTCCCCGCCACGTCGTCACCCCGCGCCAGGGCATGGCTGCCGCCGCCCTCGTTGGTCCAGACATCCTGGTCCAGCAGGTGGTTCCTCCAGGTGGAGGGCGCGGGGGCGGAGACACCCCGCGTCGTGCCCCCGAAATCCAGCAACCGCAAGAGGTTCTCCTGAGGGGTGATGCGATAGGAGAACCAGAGCCCGCCGAGCTCCACGAGGTGCTCGCCCGCGTCCAGGCCGGCGATGTCACTGCGGCTCGGCCCCCCGTCCACGGCGGAGTATCTCCGGGGCGCCAGCTCCGCCATCGCCAGCAGATGCAGCGCGACGGCCATGCGCATCTCATTGGGCAGTTGCCAGTATGCGTGGTGGAGATGGAGCGGGATGTCGACCGTGTACGAAGGCATGGCGGACCTCGGGCGGCCCGCCGCGCGACTCGCGAGAAGGACAGCTTGAAAGGGGAAGGTTGAGCTTCTTGAGGATGGACACGGAGGCGGCCGCGGACATGGAGCGGCGGGCCACTCGCCCGCCGAGGGGGCTCGGGGATGGGTCCTCGGTCCTCGGGGCGGGATGCCCTCCCCCACTCGGGCACCCGTCGCGACCTCCCCGGGGCGTGTATGCCAGCGAACGGTGGTCCGCGGGCCCGGCGCTCTCCCCGCTCACCTCCGGGAGGCCCAGGCCTTATCCCCTCTCCAGGAATGCACGGGATGGCGTCTCCGTGCGGCAGAACGATGGGGCCACACGATGAACCGCATCGCTGACATCATCCACCGGCACTACGACGCCATCGTCCGGCTGTGGACCGAGGAGGCGACCCGGGCCGCCTCCGCCCGAGACCTGGACGCCCCCGAGCTCAAGAACATCATGCCGACCTATCTGGCCTCGCTCGCGGAGGACGCGAAGGCGCCGGCCACCACCTTCGCTGAGCGGCGCAAGTACGTGGAGGGCCATGTGGCCGCGCGACTCCGCCAGGGGTTCCACGTCGCGGAGGTCGTCGAGGAGTTCGCGCTCCTGGGCAGGTGCATCTCCAGGATGTGGGCCGAGGCCCCGCCCCAGGCGCGGCCCGACGTCGAGGACGTCGAGCGGCTGCTCGGTGAGCTGCATGCGGCCTCGGCGAGCGTCATCGCGCTGTTCAGCGAGCACATGCGGGAGGATGAGCAGGCGGAGAAGCGCTACCTGCGGCTCATCCAGAAGGTGGCCAACGAGGCCCTGGAGGTGGACGCCGCCTCCCTCCAGGAGCGATTGAGGGAGGTCCTCGAGCTCATCATGGAGGCGCTGGGGGGACAGGGCGCGGCCCTGCTCTTGAAGGAGACCCCGCTCCCCGGTCTTGGCACGGTGGTCTCCACGGGCGTGGCGATGGAGGCCCTCGCGCGATACGCGACCACTCGAGGCGTCGTGGACGAGGACCCCGGCTCGGGCGAGGAGGCGGAGGCCACGCCGATGGCGGTGAGCGAGGACCTGCGGCGCGAGGGGCTCTCCTCGTTGCTGGGAATCCGGCTGGCCACGCACTACGCCCTGAGGGGCGTGCTGTACGTCGGCGCCGCCGCGTCGCGCGACTTCACGGCCCGGGAGCGGAGGCGGCTCGAGTCCCTGGGCGAGCGGCTCACCATCCACCTGGACAACGCGAAGCTGTACGCGGACCTGCAGACGAAGGTCGACACCCTGCAGGAGGAGCGGGTGCTCCGGGAGCGCTTCGTCTCCGTCCTGGCCCATGACCTGCGGGGGCCGCTGTCGGCGGCGAAGGTGGCGGCGCAGTTGCTCCTGCGCCGGCCGGAGATGATGGAGGAGCGGCGGGACCTGGCCCGGCGCATCGACCAGAACATCGAGCGCACGGACCGCATGGTGCGGGACCTGCTCGACGCCAACCGCCTGCGCGCCGGGGAGCAGCTCTCGCTCCAGTTCGCGCCGTGCGACCTGCGGGCCATCGCCCGGGAGGTCATCGAGGAGCTGAGCACCATCCACGGCGAGCGCTTCCTCCTCGTGGCCGAGGCGCCCGTCGAGGGCTTCTGGAGCGAGGACGAGCTGCGCCGGGCACTCTGGAACCTGACCAGCAACGCGGTGAAGTACGGCGCGAGCGACTCCCCCGTCACCCTCACCGTCGCGCGGACGGCTTCAGGCGCGAGGGTCTCCGTCCACAACGAGGGCCGGGTCCTCTCCCAGTCCGACCAGGACCTGCTCTTCAAGCCGTTCTCGAGGACGCGCTCCGCGCGCGAGGGGCCCTCGAAGGGCTGGGGCCTGGGGCTGACCCTGGTCTGGGGCTGTGCCCAGGCCCATGGTGGACGGGTGAGCATCGAGAGCGGGGATCGCACCGGGACGACCTTCACGCTGGAGCTGCCGCTCGACTCCCGGGCCGTCGCCGCCGTGGTCGCCTGACTCGCGCCGACCTCGCGCGCGAGGACGTCCGTGCCGGGAGATTTCACGTCCGGAACTGGCGATGGCGTGAGGCGCCGAGGGCCCGCGCGCCGCTCGGAGTGGACCCTGGTGTGCCCGGTGCAGTGCGGCCGGAGGTCCCCTTTGCGGAAGCGAGCGCATGTCCCGAATCGACACAGCAGGCAGCAACGCCCTGGCCCTCGACCTGGTCCCTGACGAGGTGCCCACGCCGGCGCGGCCCCCTCCTCATCCCCCCACCCCGGCCGCCCGTGAGCGCAACGCGGTGCAGCCGTTCAAGGAACCCACCTCGAAGTCCCCGTCCCCTCCGCAGCCAGGGAGCACGTCCCGGGACACCGGCCCCACCGTGTCGGCCGGAGAGCTGACGGCGCTGGGCGGCAGGCTCCGGGCCCGGAGCGCGGAGGTCCCCGCGGACGTCTACCCGGACCTCCAGGCGAGGCTGACGCGCAGCCTCGGCGACTGGACGGTCAGCGACGCGGACGTGCGCACGGTGCACACGCTCTTGGGACAGCTCCCGCCGGAGGGCTACCGCGCCACCCTGGAGCGGATGGAGCGCGAGGGCCTCTTGAAGACCCTCCTGGCCGAGCAGACCCCCGAGGCGCGTGCGTCCTTCCTGGAGCAGGCCCACGCCAAGGGCATGCTCCAGCGGCTCGCGGGGGAGCCCGCGTCGGGGCCGCTGGGCTACCCGGGCAGACCCGCCTTCTTCCGTCACGACGTGGCCCTGCCAGACTCGCTGCGGCAGGCCGTGAGCGAGCACGCCGTCACCGCGGGCAGGACGTACCTGGCCGACCACGCCGCCTACCTCGGCCGCTACGTCCAGGCCGTCGAGCAGGCCCAGGGCCTCCCCGAGCTGCGCAAGCTGGGCCCGCCCCGGGAGGCGCGGCTGTCGGACTCGATGCTGGGGCTGTCGCGCGAGGACCCCCGGCGGGAGGCGCTCGCGAAGGAGTGGCGCCTGGCGGTGGGCACCGCGGGGTCCACGGGCTGGGTCTACCAGGCCATCAATGCCCGTCAGCGCGAGCTGCTCGGCGAGCGCCCCGGCGGCACCTTCTCCCTGAATGGCAAGGCGGAGCTGCAGCACGACCACCTCCTCGTGGGCGGCGAGGCACGGCTCGACTCGCGGGGCCGCGTGGACCTGAAGTCCTCGGGCGGCGTGGCGCTCAAGGGCGGACCCGTGGGGCTGGAGGTGACACGCGACTCGAAGGGCCAGCTCCAGTCGGAGGTGAAGGTGGACCTGGGCCTGTTCTCGGTGAGCCACTCCTCGGACGGCGACCTCAAGCTGTCCGTCGGCGTGGGCAAGCACGCGGGCAGCTACAGCAAGCTGAACCTGAGGGAGGCGGAGTTCGGCGGGGGCGTCTTCGTCGACGTGAAGGGACAGGGCAACAAGGCCGAGCTGCGGCTGGGCTACGAGATGAAGGGCCTCACGGCGAAGCGCGCGACGCAGGCCGTGGACCGCCAGCACGTGGGCCTCTTCGACACGCCGCCGGAGCTGGCGCGGGGAGTGGCCTGGGAGGCGCTCCCCGAGTCGAGGCGTGAACGCTACCTGCGCAACGGCTGGAACCGCGAGGAGTGGTCCCGGGCCCGGGGCACCTGAGTGCCTGGACAGCGTGCTGACCGGAGCTCCCCCGTCGCACCGGAGGGCAGGCGGGAGGGGGAGGCACCCGGGATGGCGCATGCGCAGTCTCCTTCCATGGGCCCCCTTCCACCCAGGGGCGAGCGAGGACACGCGCATGGCGACGGAGCGAGCGCAGCGGTTCGTGGAGGCACTGTCGAGCCTGGAGGAGGACGGCGACCTGGAGGCGCTCGTCGCGCTCTTCAGCGACGATGCCCATGTGAGCAACCTGGCCTCTTCCCGGGTGTTCAAGGGGAAGCAGGGCGCGCGTCAGTTCTGGCGCGAGTACAAGGCCACGCTGCGCCAGGTGAAGTCGTCCTTCCGGAACATGATTGAGGCGGGGGACCGGGTGGCGCTCGAGTGGGAGTCCCATGGCACCGCGCAGAACGGCGCGGCCGTGGCCTACGAGGGCGTCTCCATCCTGGAGTGGGATGGCGAGCACATCCGCCGCTTCTACGCGTACTTCGACCCGCACGCGCTGGGGGAGGAGCTGGCGCACGGCACCGCGCAGCGCTCCCAGGTGCCCTCCACCGCTCCGGCGTGAGCGGGCCTGGGGCTCATGCCGTCTCCGGCGTCCTGGGCAGCTCCACGGTGACGGTGGTGCCCAGCCCCGGTGAGCTCTCCAGGTGGATGTGCCCGCCGTGGGCCTCCACCACCTGACGGGAGAACCACAGCCCCAGGCCGAAGCCGCCGTAGTGCCTCAGCGGCACCGCGCGGCCGAAGCGCTGGAACAGGTGGGCGAGCTGCTCGGCGGGGATGCCGATGCCGCGGTCCCTCACCACCAGTCGCGCCAGGTCTCCGGGGATGCAGGCCACCTCCACCTCCACCGGGCGGCCCAGGCCGTACTTGAGCGCGTTGGACAGCAGGTGCGTCACCATGCCGTCCACGCGCGAGGCGTCCCAGCGCCCGGACACGGCGCCGTCGGCGCGCAGGAAGATGGTGGCGCCCGCGCGCTCCTTCTCCTCGGTGAAGCGCGTGAGCACCTCCCGGCACACGTCCACCAGGTCCACGGGCTCGGGCGTCAGGTGCAGCCGGCCCTCGGACAGGTGGGCCACCTCCAGCAGCTCGTGCACCAGCCGGCCCAGCCGGTCCACCTGCTGCACGGCGGACGTGGTGCGCGCCCGCACCTCCCCGTCCGAGGACATGCGCCGCAGCCGGGACAGCTGGAGCTTCAGCGCCGTCAGCGGCGTGTTCAGCTCGTGGCTCGCGATGGCGAGGAACTCGTCGCGCAGCTGGAGCGCCTGCTGCGTCTGGTGGAACAGGTGGGCGTTCTGCACGGCGGCGCTGGCGCGGCGGGCCAGCTCCATCGCCAGCTCCAGGTCCTCGGCCGTGTGGTGCCGGCCGGAAAGGCAGTGGCCCAGCGTGAGCGCGCCGAGCACGCCCTCGGGCGTGTCCAGCGGGACGGACAGCCAGGACGTGGGGGCCAGGGTGCGCAGCAGGGCGAGCGTCTCCGGCCCGCACGCGGTGGACTCCACCCAGGCCGCGTCGACCTGGGGGGCGAAGACGGGCTGGCCGCTGGCGAGCGCGCAGATGGGCGTGCCGGGGCGCTCCGGGGGGCGCCAGTGGCTGGCGGCGAGCAGGCCGGCGCACTCGGGGGTGGCGGCGTGGAAGGTGCGGCGCACCTCGTGGTCCGGCCCCATCACGTCGATGATGCAGAAGTCGCCCAGGGTGGGGACCAGGCCCAGCGCGACGCCGCGCAGGGTGTGGCCCAGGTCCAGCGACGTGGCGAGCATGGCGGTGGCGTGCTGGAGCAGGCCCACGCGCTCCACCTGGCTGCGCTCGGCGGCGAGCAGCCGGGCCCGCTCCAGGGCCATGGTGGCCTGCTGGGCCAGCATGTCGATGAAGGCCCGCTCCTCCTCGTCGAAGTCGTGCGCGCGGCCCCAGATGAAGGCCAGGCAGCCCACCGTCCTGTCGCGGGCGATGAGGGGCAGGCACGCGATGGACAGGTCTCCGTGCTCGGGGCGGGCGGGGTCGGCCGCGATGGGGAAGCGCTCGGCCAGGGTGGCGAAGTCGGACAGCCACAGGGGCGCGCGGGTGCGCACGGCCTCGGCCACGGGGACGTTGGCGCCCAGGGGGACGTGGGTGAAGGCGGCCTCGATGGCCGGGGGGCAGCGCACGGTGTGGACCAGCTCCAGGGTGGAGCCCCGGGCCTCCAGCAGGTAGAGGCCGCCGGTCTGGGCCTCCAGGGTGCGCACGGCCTCCACGACGACGGCGCGGGCGACGTCCTCGGAGGTGAGGGCGCCGGAGAGGGCGAGCGTGAGCGACTGCAGACTTCGCATGCGCGCGCTGGCGAGCTCGGCGCTGGCGCGAGCGCGGCGGCTCTCCGCCAGCAGCTCCACGCTGGGACCCGGGCCCTCGTCGGGAGGAGGCAAGCGGAGGCTGACGGACGAATGCTTCTCCATGCGCGGCTGCCCGATGGCGCAGGTGACACCCCGGGCTGCCTCCACTGAAACGCATCCGGAGCCGGATTTCCGGCCCCGGGCGGATGATTGTCGGGCGCCCGTCAGTCCCCTGCGCGGGCAGTGAACACACCGGCCGGGGTCTTCCGACCCCGAGCCCGGAGGAAGGTGGCTGTCGGACAGAGTCCGCCGCCCGTCATGCGGCTTCCGCAACGCGGAGTGTGGCGCTACCGTCGCCCCTGGGCCTCGGAGTCATGCTTCCGGGGTCACCACCTGGTTGGGAGGTTTCGTTCGGGTCCCCTCATGCAGGCCGTCTCCGGCCGCCTCTCGTCTTCCACATCGCGTCCACGAAACCCCTGGCCGGTCCCCGTTGCGGCGACTTTGCAATCGGTTCCGGGTTCTTCGTGAGTCACGTCGGCATGATGGAAGCAGGCCCCCGGCACCCCTGCCGCACCTGTCCGCCCCTCCGCCACGAGCCCCTCACGGATACCCACTGATGAACCGCCTCGCCGCCGTCCTCGTCATCCTGTCGCTGCTGTCCACCACCACCGCCCAGGCCCAACAGAAGAAGTCCCCGCCCGCGAAGGACGCGCCCACGAAGCAGGCCCCCGCCGAGGAGCAGGCCGCTCCGGCGGAGGACCCCTCGCTGGACTTCGACCTGCTGGAGCCCGCCGAGGACGTCGCCGCCGCCCAGGTGGACCCGGAGCTGCAGAAGCGCCTGGACCGGCGCCGCACCATGCTCAAGCTGCACCAGGGCCTGGGCTTCGCGCTGGCCGCGGGCCTGGTCACCACCACGGTGATTGGCCAGCTCCAGTTCAACGACTCGTTCCGCGGCGGCGGCGATGACCGCAACCTGCTGGGGCTCCACCGCGGCTTCGCCGTGGGGACCTCGGTGGTCTTCGCCTCGGTGGGCCTCTTGGGCCTGCTCGCCCCGGAGCCCTTCGAGAAGCAGAACGCCGAGTGGGACACCATCTCCTTCCACAAGCTCTTCATGTCCCTGGCCACCGCGGGGATGATCGCGCAGATCATCCTCGGCATCATGGCCACGGACCGCTTCGGCCGGCTGTCGGAGACGGACCTGGCCACCGCGCACCAGGTGGTCGGCTACACCACGCTCGGGGCCGTCACGGCCGGCATCTTCACCCTCTTCTTCTGAATCTTTCCCCCCGGGCGCCGTTGGCCTCGGAGGGACGACCTCTGCATCTCCTGGAGACGGACATGACCGTTCGACGACTCGCGCTGCTCACCACCCTGCTGCTCTCCGTGCCCGCCCTGGCCCAGGGGGGGGCCAAGACGTACGCGCTCAAGAAGGACGCCAGCACGCTCACCTACAAGCTGCACCACCCCGCGCACGAGGTGGTCGGCACCGCGAAGCCCAGCGACGGCAAGGCCCTGCTGAAGGCGGACGGCACGCTGCAGGTGGCCGTGCGCGCCAACATCAAGGACTTCGACTCCGGCAACGCCAACCGCGACCAGCACATGTGGGAGGTGACGGAGGTGGCCAAGCACCCCATCGTCGACTTCAAGGGCGTGGCGACGGGGGTGAAGCTGCCCGCGACCTTCCCCTCGAAGGTGCAGGTGACGCTCAAGGGCCAGCTGCTCTTCCACGGGGAGAAGCAGGGCGTGGAGGTGCCGGTGACGGTGCTGTTCAAGTCCGCCACGGAGGTGACGACGGAGGGCTCGTTCACCGTCAGCCTGGAGCAGTTCAAGATCGAGCGCCCGTCGCTGCTCATGGTGAAGGTGGACGACAAGCTGGTGCTGGAGCCCAAGCTGGTCTTCGTGGTGGAGGGGACGTGAGCACGTCGCGACGTGGCTTCCTGAAGGGCATCCTCGGAACGAGCGCGGCGGGCGCGGCCGCGACGGCGCTGCCGGGCTGCGCGCCGGACATCGACCCGGCGCCGGTGACGGACGTGACGGCCAGCGACGCGGGCGTGGTGACGCTGCAGGTCTCGCGCTATCCGGACCTGGAGCGCGTGGGCGGCGCGATCACGCTGCGCGTGGCGGGCGAGGAGACGGACCTGCTGGTGACGCACTCCGGGCAGGACACCTTCTCCGTGCTGTCCAACCTGTGCACCCATGCCGCGTGCCCGCTCGGCTTCGACGGGCGTGAGGTGGTGTGCCCGTGCCACCTGTCCAAGTTCAACCCCATCGACGGCGCGGTGACGCAGCGGCCGGCCACGGTGGGCCTGCGCAAGTTCGCCTCCACGTACAACCCGGGCAACCGCGAGCTGACCATCGAGCTGCGCGCGGGTCAGGGCGGCTTCCCCTCGGCGGTGAACGGCGAGGTGCGGCTGCCCTTCTCGCAGTTCCCCACGCTCAAGGACAACGGCAGCTTCGTGGAGGGCGTCCCTGGCGGCTACGGGAAGAAGATCTTCATCGCCCGCGCCTCGGATGGCTCGCTGTCCGCGGTGGACGCGCTGTGCACGCACCAGGCCTGCGAGGTGTCCGCGCGTCAGGCCGAGCAGGACTACATCTGCTTCTGCCACAACTCGACCTTCACGCTGCAGGGTGCGGTGACGAGAGGGCCCGCGACGTTGCCCCTGAAGAAGTTCACCGTGACGGAGACGACGGACGCGGTGGTGGTGACGGGCGTGCGGTGACGTCCGGCGCGCGGTGACGCGCGCGCGAGTGACGGCTTCGGCTCGAGGGCCTCGCGGGTCTCCACTCGGTGGAGACTCTCGGGGCCCTTGACGTTTTCCCGGGGCGTGAGAGCCCATGGGGCCTCTTGTACCCCTCGGGGAAATCGAGCATGGATGTCCTGGAAATGGAATCCATCTCAATGAGCAGGATTTGCGTGGGTTGGGCTCGCAGGGTGGGGGTCGGGGTCCTGTTGCTGGGGTTGTGTCTGCTGCCGTTCGGGTCGAGGGCGGAGGTGTCCCCGGACGTGAAGCGCTACCTGCTGTCCATCCATCGGCTGGTGGAGGACCTGGAGCACGAGCGGGCGCTGGAGCAGATCTCCCGGGCGAAGAAGGTGTCGAAGGGGCCCGAGGACGACGTGGCGGTGTCGCTCTACGAGGGCGTGGTGCTGGCGGAGCTGAGCCGCGGGAAGGAGGAGGCGGACGCGGCGTTCCAGGCGGCGCTCTTCCTGGACCCGGAGGCGAAGCTGCCGCTGGCGGTGTCGCCGAAGCTGAGGACGCGCTTCGAGGCGGTGCGCCAGAAGGTGCTCGCGGAGCTGGCGGCGCGGGGTGAGCGGCCCGAGCCGTTGAGGAAGGAGGACGGGGAGGGCGTGGGTGCGCGCATGGACGACGAGTCCGCGACGGGGAACTCGGACCGGGTGCTGCCTGGCGGTGACGGCGCGCTGTCCGGGCGGGCCGTCTCCCTGCGCGAGCGGGCGTGGATTCCGGCGGCCGTGGGCGGGGCGCTGGCGGCGGGGGGCGGGGTGATGTGGTGGTTGGCGTCGCGGGAGGAGTCGAAGCTGGATGAGCCCTCACCGGACCTCCGCTCCCGGGACGATGCGCGGAAGGTGGCGTCGCGTGCGCGGTCGCTCCAGTCGGTGAGCGTGGGGATGCTGGTGGGTGGCGTGGTGGGGCTGGGGGTGGGGACGGGGATGTACCTGTTGGGGGCGCCGCGGGCACCGCTGGCGCTGACGGTGGGGACGGATGGGACGTCCGCCTTCGTGTCCGGGAGGTGGCCGTGAGGACGGGGATGCGGTTCGTGGTGGCGGTGGCGTGTGTGCTCGGCCTCCAGGCCGTCGTCTCGTGCGTCGACGTGGAGGAGCGGACCTCGCGCTTCTGCCGGGAGCACCCGGAGATTTGTGACGCGGACGCGGGCGCCCACGATGCAGGAGACGCCGGGGACGCGGGGCCCGACGGAGGTGTCGACGCGGGTGATGCGGGCCCTGACGGAGGCCCCGACGCGGGTGACGCGGGCCCTGACGGAGGTCCCGACGCGGGGCGTCCCCGATGGGACGCGGCGGGGACGCCGAACACGGCGCGGACGGGGCACACCGCGACGTTGCTGGCGGATGGGCGCGTGCTGGTGGTGGGCGGGTTCTCGAACGCGAGTGGGACGGGAGCGCTCACCTCGGTGGAGCTCTACGACCCCCGGAATGGCGGCTCGTGGACGAGCCTGCCGCCCCTGCAGGTGGCTCGGGGTGAGCACACCGCCACGTTGATCTCCGGAGGGAAGGTGCTGGTGGTGGGCGGCCGCGCGGGGGCCACTCCGACGAAGAGCGTGGAACTCTATGACCCGGCCTCGGGCACCTCACCCCGACCGGACCTGCCGATATCGGCTCGCGCGAGCCACGGGGCGGTGCTCCTGCCGGACGGGGACGAGGTCCTGGTGATGGGAGGCGGGGCGAACGGGGAGACGGGCCTCGGCGACTCGGCGCGCTACGCGGTGTTCGGAGGGACCTGGTCGACCGGGAGCGGCTCCATGCGCGCGGAGCGCAACGTCCTGTCCGTCACGATGGTGCTCAACCGGGTCTTCGCGGTCGGTGGCTACAACGCGAGTCGGACCGAGGGCAGCTACGACGTGTACACGCCAGGGGAGGGGTGGAGCGTCGCCGGTGGTCCCTTGCTGGAGCCTCGGCACGCTCATGCCGCGGCGGTGATAGGGCAGGGCGAGGCGGCCGCGCAGCTGCTCATCACGGGCGGCAAGCGAGGGGATGGCGCGGGCTCCGTCATCGCCCTCTCCTCGACCGAGTTGATTCCGACCGAGGAGGGCAGCGGCAACACCCCGATTCCCATGGACGCGATGTTCGACGCGCGCTTCGCGCACACGGCGACGACCCTGAAGTCGGGGGACGTGCTGGTGGTGGGGGGCTCGGAGGCGGACTATGACTCGCTGTCGACGGTGGAGCTCTTCGACTCGAACCAGCTCGAGTGGGTGCTCCGGCCCGCCCTGCCGACGGCGCGCGCGGGACACACGGCGACCCTGCTCGATGATGGCTCGGTGCTGGTGATTGGCGGGCACGGCTCCAATGGCGCCGCGCTGAAGTCCGCCGAGCGCTACTGGCCCTGACGCACGGAGGAGGCGCGCATGGTGACAGGATTCAAGCGGCGGCTGGCGGAGACCATCGCGTGGTGTCTGCCACGCGCCGAGGCCGCCAGGGCCGGGGTGACGACGCGCTCGGTGGAGCTGATGCCGCCGGTCTGCGGGCATGACGGCGACACGCTGGTGTTCCAGTTGTTGAGCGCGCCCGCCGTGCCCGCGGAGGCGGTGGACTTCATCGTCGAGCGACGTCGCCGGGCGCTCGAGCGGCTGAAGCTGCCGCTGCCGCCGCTCGGAGACTTGATGGGCGGGCGGGTGTTCGCGACACACTTCGACTCGGACCTGTGTGGCGCGGCGACGCAGCCGTCAAACGGCTATCTGGATGATTACGACATCCCCGGCTGGGACACCTGGTTCGCGCACGACAGCGAGTGGAAGGGCGACTACACAGAGGTCCACGGCGGCCTCGTCTACGGCTGGGTTCCGCCCGTCCTCCTCGAGCTCGCGGACCAGGGGTTCTATGTGATTCCCGTGTCCAGCGTGTGGTGGGTCGAGGACGCGGAGCTCCGCCGACTGATGGCGACGTGAGCTCCGCTTCCTCGAGGTGACTTCAGCGCAGCCGCGTCCAGAACGAGCGGCGCGCGGAGATTCGCTCCAGGGCGTGTTGCAGCTCCTCGTCCGCGTCGGCGCGCTGGGCGATGTCTCCCAGCGAGATGATGCCGACGAGCCGGTCATCGCGCTCGATGACGGGGAGCCGGCGAATCTGCCGGCGGGCCATGATGTCGATGAGACCATGCAGGCTCTCGTCGAGCGTCACCGCCTCCACGTCCTCGGTCATCACGTCCGCGGCACGCAGTTGCTCCGGTGAATTGCCACCGGCGAAGGCGCGCAGCGCGAGGTCCCGGTCCGTGACGAGCCCTACCAGGCGGTCCTGCTCGTCGACGATGGGGACGACGCCGCAGTCCTCGTCCTTCATGATGCGAGCCACCTCGCGCAGCGGGCTGTCACGCCGCACCGAGCGCACGTTGCGCGTCATCACGTCGCGAGCCGTCAGCGGCTCCCGCTGCCATCGCTTGGACATGCCGAGCGGCGGTGCGCGGTAGTCCTGGCTCCGGTCCTCGCGGATGTGGTCCGCGACGAAGGCGCGCTCCGAGCGCTCGACGCCAGACGTGCCACGCGAAGACGAGGACGTGCGCTCCGAACGAGAACCTCCTCGCGAGGACGAAGACACCTCACGGCCCTCGCGTGAGCCTTCCTCCGGACGCACCACACCGGAGCGCTCACGCGACCGCGCGGACATCTCTCGCTCCTCGCGCCAGCCCTCATCGGAGTGCTGCCGCGAAGGCGCGGAGAGGTCGCGACCGCCGCGCACGCCACCCTCCGAATCGGAGTGCTGACGTGAGGGCGAAGCGCCGCGCCATCCACCCTCTGCGCGCTCCGGGTCGGAGTGCCGACGCGACGGCGCGGCCAGGTCGCGACTGTCACGCCATCCGCTCCCAGCGCGCTCACCCGGGCGGCTCACGTGCGAGCGCGCCTCGAACTCGAGCGTCTCCTGCGCGAGCCCCAGCTCCGTGTCGACATCGCCCGTGTGGAACGCGCGTCCCTCGCTCCGGCGCGGCGGCTCATGGAGCGTGCTCGTCTCCAGCGGCAGCGGCGCCTCCTCGCGAGCCCGCCAACCCGAGACCGAGCGCGGCGCGTCCCCACGCATCCGCGACTCCTCGCCGCCGTACCCCTCCCGGTTCCACGACCGATAGTCCGCGGGCTGGGGCGAAAGCTCCTGGTCCTGCGTCCCCATGCGCGCCCGAGGCCCCACGCCCGTGGCGTAGCGGTCATCCCGGTCATCGCGTCCATAGGGTCCGCCCTGGACACCTCCGCTCGCCCACGCCTCGTCGGAGCGGTCCTCCACCGCCGTCCGGGGCTGCGCCATGCGCAGCGAAGCGGCGCGGTGATAGCGTCCCTCCCGCGACGAAGGCGCCTCATCCCGAGCGGGGTTCCAGCCCGACACATCGGACTCACTCCGCTCACGAGACCCAGGCGGCGCCGCATCCGCCGGCCGAGCCGTCTCCATCCCGGGCCGAGCGGCGGCCCCCCGCGCCTCATCCTTGCCGTTGTCCATGCCTCGATGCGCCATGCGGCGCACGCTGGTGACGGCCCCGCGCTCCACCAACCCGCCACACCCACGCGGACCCACCCGAGTGTCCGCTTCCCATCGGCCCCGCGCACCGACTTCCCACGAGCCAACACCCGCGCCGCCCTGCACCGGACACGCCCCCCGACCGGAGGGCCCGACACGGGCCCCCGCGAAACGAAACGCGCGTGCCCCCAAGCAAGGGAGACACGCGCGAGCTTCAGCGAACCGAAGGACGACCGCGCTCTAGCAGCAGGGGTCGTTCTTCTCCTCGCAACAGGCCTGCGTGGTGGAGACCTGGGGCGAGGTGCTCTGCGTCTCGGTGGAGGAGGTGGACGTGGCGCTGCCATCGCCTCCGTGGATGCGGGCGAGGTCCTTCACGAACAGCTCCTTCAAAGTCTTCACCTTGTGGCTCTTCATGATGCGTCTCCCGTAGGGGTGAGGCCGGTCGCCGAATCGACCGGCACGCCAGAGCGTAGGCCCCGCCCGGAAACCCGGGAAGCGTCATGTTTCACATGACTCACCGTGTCTCACGACTCACGCGAGCCCACTGAAATCCTCCACCACGCTCCCGAGCGCGGACGCCGTGCAGCGAATGCTCGTTCAGTGGACGGCCCAGCGCTCCGCGATTTCCTCACACGCGAGCACCACGTCACTGAGTCGGCGGATATGCGCGCGGGGCGCGGTGAAGAGGGTGCCCGCGAACACGTCCACCACCTGCACCATCCGGTGGTCCGACGGACCCAGCTGACACAGGTGCTGCTCGGCGAAGCGCTGCAGCATCGTCCCGATGTACTGCCCGGAGCGCTCATCCAGCGGATGGTGCTTGGAGAAGTAGAGCTTCATCAGGCCCACGCGTGGATTGCCATGTCGGTCCATGCGCTGCAGGACGACCTCCGGCCGCACGCTGATGGTGACCCCCGCCATCTCGAGCACGGGAGGCTCGGCGCCCACGGGGCTGATGATGGTGTCCTCCAGCCCCAGCCACGGCACCAGGTCCGCGAAGCGCTCCAGCGCCTCCGAGCACAGATGCAGCCGCTGCGCCTCGAACTCCGACTGAGGCACGCTGCACGCGAAGCGGCGCTGGTGCTCGCGGAGGATGGCCGGGTCCAGGTCACGACACAGGAAGTCCGTGATGGCGAGCGACGCCTCCGGGTAGCGCAGATACTGCTGCTCGGGCGGGTGCTTCTGGTCGTAGATGATGCGCTTGCGACGAGCCGGGGTGGCGGTGAGGTACTCACCCAGCTTGTTCACGGATACACGAGGCAGCTCACGGACTTCCGCCATGGAGTTTCCTCCCCCTGGATGTGCTGGCGAATGAGCACACAGTACAGGGAGGGGCTGACATTCCAGACGGGGCGTGAGGGATTGCGCGCGGGGTCGCCAGACACTCAATCGAGAAGAGGCCGTGGCCCGAGGGGACCTGGAGGGTTCGGGAAAGCCCCCTCGGGCCGGCCGTGAAGTCAGTCCTTCTCCTCCTCCAGGCTGCCCGGGAAGGCGGTCCAGTAGAGGTCGGGAAGAGGATTGGTGCCCGCGTCGCTGCGGGGACCGTCGCCGTCCGGGATGTCGTCCAGGATGGCCTCCGGCGTGCGCTCGGCGGGGTCGATGGGGTGGGCGCGTCCGTGACGCTCGGGCGCGTCGTCGTCGGGCGTGGAGGGCGGGACGCGGGGCGGCTCACGCTCCTCGCGGGGCGCGGGCTCGCCCCGGGGACCGGTGGGGCGCCCGTAGAAGTCCTCGGCGGGCTGGGTGGCGGGCTGTCGTCGCGGGTCCTTCGCCATGATGGAATCCTCCGTCTGGATACAGTCATGACGCGGAATGCCTCCGGCAACCCGGCTATCGTCGTGGCGCAGAAGTCCGCACGGCGAGCGGGCGGGCGAGCGCCTGTCCGCTTCGCCTCGACAAGGAGTGGGGTGATGGCATTGGGGCACGAGGAGCCGGCCGCGGCGCTGACGGAGCCGAGGCTCCGGCTGGGGTGTCAGTCGTGTGGCGCGATGCTGGTGTTGGAGCCCTCGCTGCGCACCACGCGCTGCCCGTATTGCGCCGCGCCCTCCGTGGTGGAGCGCCCGTCGACGCCCGGGGTGCCCGAGCCGCGCTTCGCGCTGGGCTTCTCGCTGAACCACGCGGCGGCGCGGGAGAAGGTGTCGCACTGGCTGCGCTCGCGCAGCCGCTTCTGTCGCTCGGGGATTCGCGACGCGAAGCCGGGGGACGTGCACGGCGTCTATGTGCCCGCCTACCTCTACAGCGCGCTGGCGACCTCCCGGTTCCAGGCCTCCATCGGTGAGAACTACCAGGAGCAGGAGCGCTACACGACGACGGAGAACGGCAAGACGGTGACGCGCACGCGCATGGTGACGCGCACCGAGTGGCGCCCGTTGAGCGGCCAGGTCTCCGGCTATGTGGCGGACGTGCTCGTCACCGCGTCCAATGGCTTGCACAACGACGAGCTGGAGGCGCTGGAGCCGTTCGATTTGCGAGGGCTCGCGCGCTACACGCCGGCGCTGGTGTCCGGCTGGGTGGCGGAGGAGCCGTCGTTGACGTTCGAGGCGTGCCTGGAGAAGGCGCGCGAGGAGGTGTCGGCGCGGCTGTTGGACAGGCTCGCGGCGCTGATGCCCGGGGACTCGCATCGCGAGTTGAGCCACGACAGCCACCTGGATTGGGAGTCGTTGGACGTGTGCCTGTTGCCGGTCTGGGTGCTGGCGGTGCGCTACGCGGACGACGCGGAGCCCCTGCGCGTGCTGGTGAATGGACAGACGGGCGAGGTGCACGGGAAGGCGCCCCTGTCCGTGTGGAAGGTGATGGCGGCGGTGGTGGTGGGCCTGCTGGGGGTGCTGGGCCTGTGGCTCTTCTTCCAGGGAGGTGGCCGATGAGCGCGGCCGTCAGCGTGTCGCCGTGCGAGCGGTGCGCGTGTGAGCTGGAGGTGGATGACCTGCGCTGTCCGGTGTGTGGCCTCGCGACGCCGGAGCCACCGAGGCAGGAGGCCGTCGTCGAGCGCGCGCGGGTGGTGCGCTGTGACAGCTGTGGCGCGTCGGTGGAGTACTCGGTGGAGGCGCGGGCGCCACGGTGTGACTACTGCGGCGCGGTGACGCATGTGGAGATGACGGTGGACCCGGTGGAGCAGGCGCAGGGGTGGCTGCCCTTCTCGGTGGAGCCGTCGGTGGCGGGCGAGGCGCTGTCGCGCTTCCTGGGGCGCAAGGCCTTCTTCCGGCCGTCGGGGCTGGCCGAGGAGGCGGCGCTGGAGTCCATGCGGCCCATGTGGTGGCCCGCGTGGGTGTTCAAGGCGGGCGTCGAGGTGAGCTGGACGGCGGACTCGGACGCGGGCTCGCGGCGCTCGGACTGGGCGCCCCACGCGGGGCAGACGCACCTGGACTTCTCCAACATCCTGGTCGCCGCGTCGCGCGGCTTGACGATGGACGAGTGCGACAAGCTCACGCCGCACTACCGCTTCGACGAGGCGGTGGGTGAGGCGCGAGGGCCGGAGGACGCCAGCGTCGAGCGCTTCGAGGCGACGCGCTCGGGGGCGAGGCGCCGGGTGTTCCAGTCGGTGGAGCGGCTCGCGAGCGATCACGTGCAGTCGAGCGGAGACATCCCCGGCCGTCGCTACCGGAACGTGCGCGTGGCCGTGGTCCTGTCGAGCCTGCGCACCACGCGGTGGGCCCTGCCGGTGTATGTGCTGGCGTATCGCTATCGCGGCAAGCCGTACCGCGTCCTGGTGCATGGCCAGGACGCGGAGGTGGTGTTCGGCGAGTCACCCATCTCCGCGTGGCGCGTGCTGGGCGTGGTGCTGGCGGTGCTCGCGGCGCTGGTGCTGACGATGCTCATCGCGGGGAGGATGTAGCCCCACGCGCTCAGGACGCGTCGGGCTCGTCGTCCGACTCGAGCGGCTTGCTCCCGCCCGGAGGCGTGACGTCCTCCTCCGGCCACGGCGCGTCCACGGCCCCGCTCCGAATGGACGTGGCCACCGACTCCGCTTCGACCCTGGACGTCCACCACGCCTCCTCTCCGTCGCGAGGCGCGGGCTCCTCCACCCGGGCGCGCGTCACCCCGCGCTTGCCCGGCACCCCGAACACCCGCGCGGCCTCCTCCGCCAGCGAGCCCTCGGCATCCACCTCCGCGCGCCCACCCGGCTCCAGCGGCACCGACGCCTCCTCCGCCGTCAGGTCCTCCGGATGCAGCCCGCCCTCCAGCAGCTCCGCCTGGTTGCGCCGGCTGGTCGCCTCCATCGCCACCCGCGAAATCTCCTCCGCCGTCGCGTGGCGCCCATACCCGGGTGCGTGCACGCTCAGCCATCCCCGCAGCACGCAGCCCATCTCCTCCGCCGTCTGGAACCGCTCCTCCGGCGCCCTGCGCAGCGCGCGCAGCACCACCGCCGCCAGCCCCTCCGGCACGTCCGCGACCAGCCGCGCCACCATCTCCGGCTCCAGGCTCGTCATCCGCGCGGCCACCTCGTCCACCGGCATCCAGGTGGGCCCCTGCGCCTCCAGCGTCAGCCCCTCCGGCAATGGCGGCGGCGGCGTGTCCTCCACCGCGAGCGGGTGGCGCCCCGTGAGCAGCTCCAGCAACACCAACCCCAGCGAGAACAGGTCCGAGCGCGCATCCACCCCCGGCGCGCGCAGGAGCAGCTCCGGTGACGCATAGGCCACGTCGCCCTTCACCAGCGGCCGGCTGGTCTCCTCCCGCCCCACCAGCCGCGACGAGGCCACGGTGAAGTTCGTCAGCTTCACGTCCCCATGCGTCCCCACCCGGATGTTCCGGGGGCTCACGTCCCGGTGCACGATGCCCAGCGGTCGGTTCCAGTCATCCACCGCCAGGTGCGCGTGGTGCAGCGCGTCCGCCACCTCCGCCACCACGAACGCCGCCAGCGCGGGGGACACGGGCCGCCGCCGCATCGCCGTCAGATTCAAGAGCGTGTCCAGCGACCGCCCCTCCACGTACTCCATCACCACGTGGGGCGCGCCCCGGTACACCTTCATCTGGTGCACCTGCGCGATGTTGGGGTGCTTGAAGCGGAACGTCAGGCTGACCTCCTCCACCAGCCTGCGCCGCTCCACGAAGGTGGCCGGGCTGCGCAGCCGCTTCACCACCACCAGGCCGCTCTGCCCGTCCCGGTAGCGTCGCCGCACCAGCATCAGCAGCTCTCCGGTGGAGCGCACCTCCAGCTTGCGCACGAACTCGAACACCGTGCCGCCCACGTTGAACAGCACCCGCGGCCGGCGCGGTCCTCCGGGAGAATCCTCCGTCGTCGTGTCGGGCGTCGTCATGGCCTGCCTCTCAACCTGGGAAGTGAGTTGGGCGCTACAGGATGCTCCAGGTAACACGAAGCCGGCCGTGATGGAATATCCGAGGTTGGACGACAACCATTGGACGTCAGGTGTTGAATGCCTAGTCCTGCCCGCGCCAGGGCTTGAGCGCGCCCTTGAGCACGTGCAGCCGCCGGCGCAGCCAGGAGCGCCAGGGAGCGACCGGCGGGGCCACCGGCTCGGTGGAGGGCGTGCGCGCGGACCCCGACGCGGAGCTGGCGCCCGGCCAGTCCGGCCAGCGCATCCACTGCCGCACCTCCCGGCCCTCCTCGTCCCCGTCGAACAGGGCCTCGTCCTCCTCCGTGACGGCCTCGTGCGGCGGCCGGGGCGGGAACAGCGGCGAATCCCACGTGTCGTCCGCCAGCTCCAGCGCCGCGCTCAGCGCGCCGAACAGCTCCGCGCCGCTCTGGAACCGTCCGCCCGCGTGCTTGTCGAGCAGCCGCAGCACGATGCCGTCCAGCACCCGGGGCACGCGCGGGTTGAGCACGGACGGCAGCTGCAGCCGCGCCGACTCGATGCTGGCCAGCAGCGCGGACGGCGGCAGGTGGGCCGGATAGGGGAAGGTGCCCGTGAGCACCTCGTGCAGCACCAGCCCCAGCGAGTACAGGTCATCGGTGGGCGCGAACCGGTAGCGCGCCCCCGGGATGCGCGGCCCCATCCAGAAGCGCAGCGACTCCGGGCTGCGGTAGCTGGGCGTGCCCGGGGGCAGCCGGTCCTCCGTCAGCGACGGGGCGCACGGATGGTCCCCCGAGCCGAAGTCCACCAGCACCGGCTCCCCGTCCGACGCGCGCACGATGATGTTGCTGCCCTTGAGGTCGCGGTGCACCACCCCCGCGCCGTGGATGGCGTCCAGCGTGAGCGCCAGCGACGCGAACACCTGCGCGGCCCGGCGCGGCGTGGCCTTCTCCGTGGTGGCCCACCTGGCCAGGGTGGGCCCCTCCACGTAGTCCATGATGAGGTACAGGTAGCCGCGGTGCGCGTCCGGCCAGCGCCGGTAGCCCAGGAGCTCCACCACGTTGGGGTGCGCCAGGTGCATCAGCAGCCGGGCCTCCCGCTTCGTGCGCGCGTCCACCCGCGCCTCGTCGTTCTCCGAGGGGCCCTCCAGCGCGAACTTCAGCGCCACCGTGCCCTTCGTCTCGCTCTCCGCCAGGAAGATGGCGCCGTAACCCCCGGTCGCCAGCCTCCGGATGATGCGCAGGGCCCCCAGCTGCTCCGACGGTTGGAGCAGCAGCGGGTGCATCGCCTCCAGGTCGCTCATCGTCCCATCCTCTCCGTCTGTCCCCACCCATGAGGGCATCACCAGACCCGAGACCTTCGAGGTCGAATCCCACTCGGGAATCCGAAACCCCGACAGCGAATCTGGATGACCTTGGTCAACCCCTGACGTCATTAGCATGGCGGCCTCCTTTTTGGGTAGTCTGTCCCTCTCATGAGGTAGGGTGTGACGCGGACGATGTGGTAGGGAAACTGCCCGAGAGGCGCGGGGACCATGAACGAGGAACTGGCCATCACCGTGGGGACGGCGGCGAAGGCGGCGCGGGCCCGGTTGGGATTGACCCAGGCGGACGTCGCGGAGCGCGTGGGAATCGCCATGGAGGTCTACAGCCGCATGGAGCGCGGCCGCGTGCTGCCCAGCGTGACCACGCTGCGCAGGCTGTGCCTGGTGCTGTGCATGGACGCGAACGCGCTGCTGGGGTTGTCGGAGGGCGCGCCCGTGGCGGTCCGTGGACCGGTGGGCCCGCGCGTGGAGGACCCGCCCGTGCTGCGGCGGCTGCTGCGCTCCTTGCGCGCGCTGGAGCCGGAGGCGCTCAGGGCCGTGGTGCAGGTGGTCCAGGGCGCGCTCGCGCTCCGGCGGCGCTGAGGGGACGGGAAACTTGCCTCCCCCGCGCGCCGTGCGACGCTGCCCCCATCATGCGTGAGCCCGTCGACCACAAGCTCGCGGCCATCCTGGGAGGGGCGGCGCGGACCGCTCGCCTGCGGCTGGGCCTCACCCAGAGCGACGTGGCCGAGCGCGTCGGCATGGCCATGGAGGTCTACAGCCGGCTGGAGCGTGGCCGGATGTTGCCTCGCACGCAGACGCTCAAGCGGCTGTGTGACGTGCTCCAGGTCTCCTCGGATACGCTGCTGGGGGTCGGCCGGGGTGGTGCTCCGCTGACGCCCGTGACGCGCAAGCCGGAGCGCGAGGACCCGCTGGAGCTGCGCCGCATGACGCGCAAGCTCCGGGAGCTGGAGCCCTCGCAGCTGCGCGCGGTGTCGCGCGTCGTCAACGCCGTCGTGTCGGTGATGCCGCCCCGGGCCGCCCCGGTGAAGCAGGCCCGTCCGGCGCGGCGGCGCAAGGCGACCGGCTAGGCGTCCGGCGCCGGGAGGCTGGGAATGCGCGGGCGTCGGGTGTTGAATCCCCGACGCGGAACCCTGGACAGACGTCCACTCCCCAGGTTCCCCGCACGTGGGTTAGCACACCCTTACCCCCCCAGAGGAGGTCCGCCCCCATGACGACCCTTCGCAAGGTGATGCTGGTGGATGACGAAGAGGACATCCGCGCCATCGGGAGGCTGAGCCTGAGCCGGGTGGGGAAGTGGGACACGGTGCTCGCCGCGTCGGGCGCCGAGGCCCTCGCCAAGGCCGCCGAGGAGCTGCCGGACCTCATCCTCCTGGACGTGATGATGCCGGGCATGGACGGGCCCACCACCTTCGGTGAGCTGCGCAAGCAGGCGGCCACGTCGAGCACGCCCATCATCTTCATGACCGCCAAGGTCCAGAAGCAGGAGGTGGAGCGCTACCTGGGGCTCGGCGCGGTGGGCGTCATCAGCAAGCCCTTCGACCCCATGACGCTGCCCAAGGAGATTCGCAAGCTGGTGCCGGAGTGAGCGGCACGCGCCTGTCGAAGCGCTCCGTCGCCCTCGCGGTGGGGGCCCTGCTGGTGCTGTGCGCCCTGTTCGTGGTGGGCCGCCCCTGGGGCACCGCCCGCATCGACGCGTACCGCACGGGCCTGCAGCAGCTGCGTCTGGCGAGCGCGGAGCTGGAGCAGGACGTGCTCCGTGAGCGGCTGGGGCTGCCCGAGCGCCATGGCTCCCACGCCCAGGCCTTCGCGGCGCTGAAGGCCCGCGCGGAGTCGCTGCGCGACGTGCCGCCCTTCCTGTCGGAGGAGGAGGCGCGGGTGATGGCCTCGTCGCTGGACGCGTACCTGGGCGCGCTGGAGGACAACCGGCTGCTCCTGGAGCGCTCGCGGGCGGCCCAGGCCCGGGGTGAGCAGCCAGGGGCGGACGCCGCGATGCAGGCCCTGTTGGAGCGCTCGGCCAGCGCGCAGGCGGAGCGGCTGGTAGGCACCTTCATCCAGTTGCACGAGCGGGCGCAGGTGGCCAACGAGCGCACGCGCGTCGTCTTCTTCGCGGCGTCGCTGCTCCTGGGAGCGTACGTGGTGGTGGTGCTGGTGCGGCTGTCGCGCGCGTCCGGGGAGCTGGCCACGCTCAACGCGGCGCTGGAGGAGCGCGTGGAGCAGCGCGGCCGGGAGCTCGTCGCCGCGAGCGAGGCGCAGCGCACCACCCAGGCGCGCAAGGCGGCCATCCTGGAGGCGGCGCCGGACGGCATCCTGCTCATCGACGAGGCGGGGCGGCTGCTGGAGCTCAACCCCACGGCGGAGAAGGTCTTCCGGCTCACGGCGGCCCAGGCGGTGGGGCGCGAGTTCCTGGGGCTCGCGCTGCCGGCCTCGCTGCCCGCGGGCAAGCGCGAGGAGGTCTCCGCCGCGCTGGGCGAGACGTCCGGCGTGGCCACGCGGCTGGAGTCGCCGTGCCTGCGCGCGGACGGGAGCATGTTCCCCGCGGAGCTGACGCTGGTGCGGGTGCCGGGCGAGGGGCCCGCGCGCTTCACCGCCTTCGTGCGCGACATCACCGAGCGCAAGGAGGTGGAGCGGATGAAGAACGAGTTCGTCTCCACGGTGAGCCACGAGCTGCGCACGCCGCTGACGTCCATCCGCGGCTCGCTGGGGTTGCTCGAGGGCGGCATCGTCGGCGAGGTGCCGGAGCCGGCGCTGGAGATGGTGCGCATCGCCCGCTCGAACACGGAGCGGCTCATCCGCCTCATCAACGACATCCTCGACCTGGAGAAGATGGAGGCGGGCATGCTGGAGCTGAAGCTCGCCTCGCTGGATGCGCGAGAGCTGGTGGAGGCGACGCTCAGCGGCCTGAGGGGCGTGGCGGACGCGGCGGGCGTGGTGCTGCGCGCGGACGTGGAGGAGTCGCCCCGCGTGCGCGGAGACCGGGACAGGCTCATCCAGGTGCTCACGAACCTGGTCTCCAACGCGGTGAAGTTCTCCACCGGCGGCGCGGAGGTGGTGGTGCGCGTGCTGCCGGAGGTGCCGGGGCGCGTGCGCTTCAGCGTGGTGGACTCCGGGCCCGGCATCCCCGAGGAGCAGAAGGACCGGCTGTTCGCGCGCTTCCAGCAGCTGGACGGCTCGGACACCCGCTCCAAGGGCGGCACGGGCCTGGGGCTGGCCATCTCGCAGGCCATCATGAACCAGCACGGCGGCGGCATCGAGGTGCTGAGCGCGCTGGGCAAGGGCTCCACCTTCACCTTCACGCTGGAGGCCGCCAGGCCCCTGTCGGGCTCGCACCCGGCGGTGGTGGCGGCGGCGACGGCGCGCGACACCAGCCGGCACGACGTGCTGGTGGCCACGGCGGATGGGGAGCTGTCCGCGTTGCTGCGCGGGTTGCTGTCGCAAGAGGGTTACCGCGTGGTGCGGGCGGTGAGCCTGGCGGAGGCGCAGAAGGTGCTGGAGGCGGATCTGCCGGACGCGGTGGTGCTGGACACGCGGATTCCGGATGGGCCGGCGCTGGACTGGGTGCGCTCGCTGCGGGAGCAGCCGCGCACGCGGGCGCTGCCGGTGGTGGCGCTGTCGGGGCGCTCGTCGGAGGGCGAGGGCGTGGGCACGCCGCTGGTGGTGGACTGGATGTCGCAGCCCTTGGAGGAGTCGGGGCTGCTCGGCGCGCTGCGCCACGCGATGCGGCGACCGGGGCAGGCGCGGGTGCTGGTGGTGGACGACGACGTGGCCACGCGGCGGGTCATCTGCGCCAGGCTGGAGCGGCTGGGGCGGGTGCAGGTGTTCGAGGCGGCGGATGGGGAGAGCGCGGTGGAGCTGGCGCGGCGCACGCCGCCGGACCTCATCGTGCTGGACGTGGGGCTGCCGGGGCTGGACGGGTTCGAGGTGGTGGACATCCTGCGCCGGGGACGGGGACGCACGACGCCGCTCATCGTCTTCACGGGGCGGGACCTGTCGCGCGCGGACCAGCGGCAGCTGACGTTGGGGATGACGCGGCACCTGAGCAAGGCGCGCTCGTCGGAGGAGGAGCTGGTGGCCTCGGTGCGCGAGCTGCTGCACGAGTTGCTGTCCGGCAAGGACGGCGAGCTGGAGACAAGGGCCGTTTCATGACCGACGCGAAGACGCTGCTGTTCCTCGAGGACGACAAGGACTTGCAGAGCCTGGTGTGCGCCTTCCTCCGGGAGAAGGGCTTCCGGGTGGAGACGGCGCGCACGGCGGCGGAGGCGCGCGCGGTGCTGGCGAAGGTGCCGGTGGACGCGGCCATCGTGGACGGCTTGCTGCCGGGGGTGACGGGGGCGGACTTCATCCGCGAGCTGCGCGGCCAGCAGCCGGACCTGCCGGTGTTGTTCGCGTCGGCGTTCTGGAAGGACCTGAAGAGCCACGAGCTGCTCACGCGTCAGCTCAAGGTGGCGCGCATCATCCACAAGCCCTACCGGCCGGACGAGCTGTACCTCTGGGTGAATCAGCTCTTCACCAAGGCGTTGCCGCCGGCGCCGGCGGGGCCTCGGGCCCTGGCGGACGTGGACCTGGTGCGCGACGAGCTGGCGGCGAGCCTGGTGGCGCTCAACCAGGAGTACGGCGCGCGGCTGAAGGACAAGGTGAGCGGGCTGGAGGCGCTCTTGTCGGCGGCGCGCGCGGGGGACGGGGCGGCGTTGGAGGAGGCGGGCGTCGTCGCGCACAAGCTGCATGGCACGGCGGGCAGCTATGGCTTCACGGAGGTGAGCCTGGCGGCGGGGCGGCTGGAGGATGCGCTCCGGGCGGGGAGGGACTGGGGCCTGGTGGACGTGACGTTCCGGGAGCTGGCGGCGACGGCGTCCGTGCAGGTGACGCCGCCGGCGCGCAAGGAGGGGCCCTCGGCGGTGTTGCCGACGGAGGGGGTGTTGTTGGTGGTGGACGAGGACCCGGCGGTCCTCGAGGAGGCGCAGCGGCTGGGGCGCGCGCACGTGGTGCGGGTGTTGTCGGCGCGCACGGCGGGCGAGGCGGTGGTGTTGGCGCGCAGGCAGTGGGTGGACGGCGTGCTCATCCACATGCACCTGGGTGGGGAGATGGGCGGCATCCAGGCGGCGCACGAGCTGCGCTCGACGGAGGGGCTGGGCTCGTTGCCGTTGGGGTTCACGGGGGTGTCGGGCGGGTTGGAGGACCGGGTGGCGGCGGCGCACGCGGGGGGCTCGTTGTTCCTGCCCAGGCCCTTCACGGCGACGGACTTCGCGGCGGCGGCGGAGCGGATGGTGGCGGCGCGGCGGCCGGAGCGCTCGCGGGTGCTGGTGGTGGACGACGACCCGGAGGCCATCGCCGCGCTGGTGCACGCGCTGGCGAGCGAACAGATTGAGGTGGTGGGGTTGGGGGACGCGCACCGGTTGATGGAGGCGCTGGCGGAGCATCGGCCGGACCTGTTGCTGTTGGACGTGCAGATGCCGGGGCCGAGCGGCTTCGACCTGTGTCGGATTTTGAGGTCGATGCCGGCGTGGCAGGAGCTGCCGGTGTTGCTGATTACCGCGCACCTGGGGTTGGAGTTCCGGCTGGCGGCGTTCCAGGCGGGGGCGGACGACTACATCTCCAAGCCGGTGTTGAAGGAGGAGCTGCGGGCGCGGGTGCAGGCGCGGCTGGAGCGGGCGCGGCTGTCGCGCGAGCGGGCGGAGCGGGACGCGCTGACGGGGCTGATGTTGCGGCGGCCGTTCATCGAGGGGGTGAGGAGCAGGCTGTCGGAGGCGCAGCGTCAGCAGCGGCCGTTGTCGTTGTGCTTCCTGGACGTGGACCACTTCAAGCGGGTGAACGACAAGTACGGGCACCTGGCGGGGGACCGGGTGCTGACGCGGCTGGGGCGCCTGTTGGGAGCGCGGTTCCGGCGCGAGGACGTGCGCGGGCGCTGGGGAGGGGAGGAGTTCGTGGTGGGGCTGCTCGGGGAGACGGCGGCGAGCGCGAAGGCGATTCTGTCGCGGACGATGGCGGAGGTGGCGGAGATGACCTTCGACGGCGACGGCGGCGAGTCGTTCCGCGTGACGATGAGCGCGGGCATCGCGGAGTCGCCAGGAGACGGCGCGACGATGGAGGCGCTGCTGCGCGTCGCGGACGCACGGCTCAATCGCGCGAAGACGAACGGGCGCAACCGCATCGAGGTGTGAGCGGCGTCACTCCCCCGGAGGCTCCGTCAGCACCAGCAGTCCGCGTGACGTATCCACGACATAGACATGGCCATCCCCGGGCACCTGGAGCCCGGTGGCGCCTTCCTCCATCGAGTCCCCGCGTCCCGGGTCCGTCTCGCGGAAGCTGTTGAAGTACGCCACCTCGCGCGGCTTCGTGGGGTTGCTCACGTCCAGCACGCGCAGCCCCTCCTGGTGGTACGTCACGTACAGCCGCGAGCCCCTCAGCTCCATCGCTCGCGGGGACACCACGGCGCGCAGGCCGTACTCCCCTATCTTCACGATGTGCCGCGGCTCGCTGACATCCAGCGCGCGCAGCCGCGCCCCCATGCCCAGGCTGCTCTCGAAGGCCACGATGCGCCCGCCGAACGTGCCCACCGCGCTCGCTCGGCTGTTGGCGTACGGATACGTGTAGTGCCCCAGCACCCGGACCCCCGAGGACGCGCGCGCGTCGACGACCTGCAGCCCCGCGCCCCGGTGATTCACATACAGCCGGCCCTGGTAGCTCACCGGGCCCCGGGAGGACGGCTGGTCCGGCATGCGCATGCCGGAGACGATGCGCTCCAGCAAGCGCGGCTCCGCGGGCTCGCTGATGTCGAACATCAAGGTGCCCACCGCCGCGTCCGTGGACACGGCATACAGCCGGTCCCGGTCCACGCTCACCATCGACACTCCCGGCGAGGCCCTCGCGGACACGCGGCGCACCAGCACCGGCGCCGAGGGCACGGAGACGTCGAGCACCACCACCCCCGAGCTGGCGCTCGCGACGTAGAGCATCCCGCCCTTGAACGTCGCGCCCCGCCAGTCCGTGTCCCCTGGCGTGCTCAGCTCCGCCACGCGCAGCGGCACCGCCGGGTCGCTCACGTCGAACACCGTGAGCCCCCCCGGCCGCCCACGCCGGTCCTGCGAGATGACATACGCATGGCGGTCGATGAGCTGCACGTCCACGGCCGGACCCAGGCCCACCGCGCGCTCGGACACCAGCCGCATCCCGCCGGAGATTTCATGCTCGCCCTGGAAGCGCGTGACGCGCTCGGCGCGGAACGTCCCCGACTCCACCAGCACCCCGTCCCGGCACCGCGTGAAGCACCCCGTGACGACGCGAGGGTTCACCGCGTTGCAGCCCGCGAAGGTGAACAGACCCCCATCCGGCGTCTGGCTGGCGATGAACAGCGTCCGCGCGTCCCAGACGCCCGCCACGGCGTTGGCGCCCTGCACCTGCTCGGGCGTCCCCGCCGCGTTCAGCTTGAAGCCCCCGCCCACGGGCACGAAGCGCGCGGGAGCCCCGTTGCGCGCATCGATGCGCAGCAGGCTGCGATACACCCCCATGCGCTCCAGCTGCTCCAGCGTGTGGCGTCGACAGCCGGACAGGTCGAAGGACTCCAGGCTGCCGCACGCGGCCCCGCTCTCGACGACGCCGCAGACGGACAGCGGCCCGTAGTCACTCCAGTCGCCGAGCTCCTCCAGCGGCGTGTAGCGCCCATCCCAAGGGGGCTCATCCGACGACGCGCAGCCCGTCGCCAGACAGGCGAGCAGTGCCATCGACGCTAGCAGCGCGGGCCGCATCGCGTACCTCCCGGGTGGAGAGCCACGCGCCGGCCAGCGAGCTCCCGCTCCAGGATTGTAGGAATGAGGTCGTCCGCTCGGGAAGCGCACGCCGCCGCGGAGTGGTGAACGCCATACGTCTTGGGGGATGTGCCCTGTGTTCGCCCCCACCCACCACGGCGGATGCGGGACGCCCGGTGTCCACGGGGACACATCCCGAACGCCCCCGACGCCAGCAGGCGCTGACCCGCACGCCTGGCCGGGGAGCCGGGCCGACCCGACGATGCGCCGATTCGCCCTGAATCGGCGCTCTCCCGCGAGCGAGGGCTCCCGTTTAGTTCTTCACCATGAACGACACACAGGTGAAGGACGTGGTGATTGTGGGGGGTGGCCCGGCGGGCCTGAGTGCCGCGCTGATCCTGGGACGGGGCCGCAAGCGGGTGCTGCTGTGCGACGCGGGCGCTCCTCGCAACGAGCGGGCGGAGCACATGCACGGCTTCGTCACCCGGGACGGCATCCCCCCCGCGGAGTTCCGCGCCATCGGCCGCGAGCAGCTGCGCCCCTACGACGTCGACGTGCGCGACGTGCGCGTCGAGCGCATCGAGCCCAAGGGGACACGCTTCCAGGTGACGCTGGGCGACGGCCAGGTCGTCGAGGCCCGCAAGGTGCTCCTGACGACGGGCCTGGTGGACCAGGTGCCGGACCAGCCCGGCTTCCGCGAGCTGTGGGCGCACAGCGTCTTCCAGTGTCCGTACTGCCACGGCTGGGAGATTCGGGACCGGGGCTGGGGCGTGCTCGTCCCCCAGGAGAACACCCATCACCCGTACGTCGACTTCGCCCTCTTCCTGAAGGGCTGGACCTCCAACCTCACGCTCTACACCCAGGGCCATCTGGCGCTGACCGCCGAGCAGCGTGAGTCCCTGCGCCGCGCCGAGGTGCGCGTCGTCGAGGGCAAGGTGCGCGGCCTCATCCCCACCCAGGATGGCCAGCGCCTGGAGGCGGTGGAGCTGGAGGACGGCACCCGCGTGCCGCAGGAGTACCTCTTCGCGCACCCGCCCCAGAAGCAGACGGCGCTGGTCCAGGGCCTGGGGCTCGCGCTCGACGAGCTGGGCTTCGTCAAGGTGGGCCCGACGCTGGAGACCTCCGTGCCCGGCATCTACGCGGCCGGAGACCTCACCACGCGCCTTCAAGGGGCCCTGGTGGCCGCGTCGGCGGGCGCGATGGCGGCCTACACGCTGAACCACCTGCTCAACATGGACGCCCTGGGCCTGGCGCACCCGGCCTGACGCCGGCTTGAGCCCGGCCCCGCCAACCGCTACGAGAACGACCCCATGGCGTCCACCGAGCAGTCCTGTGTGCATCCCCCCTCCACGCTGCGCCAGGACTTCGAGGAGAAGCGGCGGCTCACGTGGGTCGGCACGCTGGGGCCCGTGGCGCCCCTGCGAGTCACCCCCCGCGCCAGGGTCCACGCGTACGCCGCCATCGTCCTGGTGTTGAAGGGCGAGTCACACGTGCGGCACGCGGGGGACCTGGTGCTGCGCGCGGGCGACGTGCACCTCATCCCACCGGGAGATGCGCATGGCCATGAGCACTCGGACGCGCAGGGCCTGGGGCTGGGCTTCTATCCCGAGGCCCTCTCCGCGAACGCCGAGGAGCGCGAGGCGCGCCTGGGGCCGCTGCTGCGCGTGCGCGCGGGCTGCCACCCCGTCTTGCGTCCCACCAGCGTGCAGCGCCGCCGCCTGCTGCGCTGGATGCGGCTGATGGAGGAGGAGCAGACCCGGAACGAGCGCGGCAACGAAGAGGCGAGCCTGTCCCTGCTGCGCCTGGTGCTCATCGAGCTGGAGCGGATGGCCTCCCCCGAGGCCCTCACCGAGCCCGCCTCCGTGGGCCTCAGCCGCCGGGCGCTCACGTACATCGAGACCCACTGCCTGGAGCCCCTGTCCCTGGCGAAGGTGGCGAAGGAGCTGGGCCGCTCGGCGCCACACGTCGCGGGCGTGGTGCGCCAGGAGACGGGCCGCACCGTGGGCGAGTGGATTCTCGAGTGTCGGATGGCCGAGGCCCGCAGCCGGCTGCGCCACACCGACGAGCGCGTGGACATCGTCGCGGACCGGGTGGGTTACGCGGATGTGACGCACTTCATCCGACTCTTCCGTCGCGTGCATGGTGTGACACCCGCCGCATGGAGGCGACGCATGGCGCCAGGGGTGCGCTGAACGCACGTTCTCTATTTCGTGGGGCGAATGGATTGACAGGAAACTGTCATCTGGGTAGTTCCGGGGCATGCCGACGCCGATGAGGGACTCATCGGGAGCAAGCCTTTCGAGGGCTGCTCCCCGAGGGGCGGTTGCGTGCCCATGCTTCAGCGCAGCAGCGGGACAGCACGGGCGGTGTCGCTGATGGCGACGCGTGCGAGTCGAGGAGGCAGGGTCGCCGCGCGGCCCGTGTGTCTCAACCCCGAGGAGGGGTCTTCCGCTCCGGAGGGAGGCGGCGCGCCGCCGCTGTTGTGCCCGTTCTGGTTCAACCTGGGCCCGCAGGTGGCGGCCAACGACACGGAGTCCCCGTCCCGTAGGAAGGGTCGCCGCAAGGGTGGGCCCACCGCGTCCTGAGCCTTCAGTCCGACGTGTCGCGCCCCGAGCGGGCCACCGTCTCGTGGGCGAGGGCGCGGAAGTGCTGCGCGGCGGGTGACGGCCGCCGTCCAGGGAAGGCCACCACCAGCTCCGCGTGGCCGGGCGCGCCGCTCAGGGGGCGGAACACGACGCCCTTGGGGCACAGGGCCTGGGAGGACGCGGGCGCGATGGTCAGCCCCAGCCCCGCCTCCACCATGCCGACGACGGAGGGCCACGAGCGCGCCTCCTGTCGGATGTTGGGGGAGAAGCCCGCCGCCAGGCACATGCTCGTCACCAGGTCATGCAGGCCGGGCGCGGAGTGGCGGGGGAACAGGACGAAGGGCTCGTGCGCCAGCGAGGACAGCGCCACGACGCGCTGCCTCGCGCGAGGGTGACGGGCGGGCAGGGCGAGCACGAAGCGCTCGCGCAGGAGCCGCTCCACGGTGAGGCCCTCGTGGCGGAAGGGCGCGCGCAGGATGGCCAGGTCCAGCTCCCCCGAGGCCAGCGCCGCGCCGACGTTGAGCGTCTCGCTGTCATCCAGCTCCAGCTTCACCTTGGGGAAGCGCGTGCGGAAGCGCAGCACGATGTCCGGCAGCACGCCGAAGGCCGAGGACGCCGCGAAGCCGACGCGCAGCGTGCCCGACTCGCCGCTCGCGGCCTCGCGCACGGCGTGGGTGGCGTCCACGCGTCGGGCGAGCAGCGCGCGAGCCTCCTCCAACAGCCGCGCCCCGGCGGCGGTGAGGGCCACGTGGCGGCTGGTGCGCGTGAGCAGCTCCACGCCCAGCTCGGACTCCAGCCGGCGGATCTGCTGGCTGAACGGCGGCTGCGCCATGCCGATGCGCGCGGCGGCGCGTCCGAAGTGCAGCTCCTCCGCCACGGCGATGAAGAGCTGGAGCTGGCGGAATTCCATATCGAGACGATATCCGTCTGGATGGGTGCTGAAAGAGATATTGGTCGTGAAGGATGCGGCTCCCTAGCATCGGTGCATGCGACTCTCCTTCCTCGCCCTGATGCTCACGACGCTGACGGGTACGCCCGTCCTCGCGGACCCGCCCGGTCCGGTCTTCGCGCCCGTCCCGGACACGAGCACCCAGGCCAGGCTGGACCTGGCGGACCGGTACCTCCGGCGCGTGGAGCTCGTGCGGGACAGCCTGGTGCCGCCCCGGTGGCTGCGCGAGGGAGACCGCGTGGTCTTCTGGGCCCGCGAGGGCAAGGACGGCGGGACGTGGGTGCTGGCGCACGCGAGGACGGGCGAGCTCGAGCCGCTCGTGTCCGGGGAAGCGCTGCGCCGCCAGCTCTCCGCGCTCCTGGGCAAGCCCGTCACGGCGCCGCGCTTCCACGACGTCGCGCTGGCGCCGGATGAGCAGGGCATCGTGTTCCAGCTCGACGGGAAGACCTTCGGACTGGGCCTGTCGGGAGGCAAGGTCACGCGGCTGTCGCCCCAGGACCGGGCCGCGCTGACGCTGTCTCGCGAGCATGTCCTCGCGCCGCGGGGAGGGGCGCTCGCGGTGCGGAAGGAGGGCGGCTTCGCGGTGCTGGGCGCGGACGGGGCCACCGTGGTGGAGCGCAAGGGCGAGGAGCGGCTCGACTGGCGGATTCCCGAGCGAGCCTGGTCGCCGGATGGTCGCTACCTCGTGGTGTGGCGCGAGGACACGCGCGCGGTGCACCAGGTCCCCGTCGTGGACTACGCCACCGCGCTGGAGAAGGTGACGACGGTGCCGTACGCGAAGGTGGGGACGCCGCTGCCGCGCTCGGAGCTGCACCTGGTTGACGTGACGACGGGGAGCGTGACGCGCGTCGCCCCCGTCGAGGGTGAGACGTATGACTTCTTCGCCGGCTGGAACCCCGAGGGCACGGAGGCGCTGTGCCTCCACCTCTCGCGGGACGCGAAGCGGCTGGACCTCACCGCGGTGACGCCGGGGAGCGCCCAGCGTCGGCACGTGCTGCGCGAGGAGCGTCCGGAGACGTTCGTCGCGGGTCTCGACTTCGCGGTGGGCGGCTTCGAGCAGCAGGTGACGGCGCTGCCCTCGGGGCGCGGCTACCTGTGGATGTCCGAGCGCGACGGCTGGCGTCACGTGTACGCGTATGACCGCGCGGGGAAGCTCGTGCGGCAGGTGACGCGGGGCGCCTTCCCCGTGCATCAGGTCGTGTCCGTGGCGCCCACCGGTGACGCGCTCTACGTGCTGGCGTCCGCGGACAGCGGCGCGCCCTACGAGCAGCTCATCTACAGGGGCAGCCTGAAGGGCGGCGCGCTGACGCGGCTGTCCTCGGGCTCGGGGATGCACCGGATGACGCCGTCCCCCTCGGGCCAGTACTACGTCGACACCTGGTCCTCGCGCACGCAGCCCCGCGTCCGGGAGCTGGTCTCCGTGAAGGGAGGCCAGCGCGTGCGCCTCACCACGTCGGACGCGAGCGAGCTGGAGGCGCTCGGCGGCACGAAGCCGGAGCCGCTGCTCGTCAAGGCGGCCGACGGCGTCACGCCCCTGCACGGCGTGCTCTACAAGCCGCGCGACTTCGACCCGAAGAAGCGCTACCCCGTCATCGCGCACATCTACGCGGGGCCCTTCCTCTCGGTGGTGCCATGGAGCTACATCGGCAACTACGAGTCATTGACGGCCAGCGCACTCGCGCAGCTCGGCTTCGTGGTGGTGCTGCTGGACCCGCGCGGAGGGCCCGGACGGAGCAAGGCCTTCCAGGACGCGAACCACGGCCGCGTGGGGCAGACGGAGATTCCCGACTACGTCACGGGCCTGGAGCAGGCCGCGTCCACGCGTCCGTGGATGGACCTGGAGCGCGTGGGGCTCCATGGGGCTTCGTGGGGTGGCTACTTCACGCTGCGAGGCATGCTGACGGCGCCGGACTTCTTCAAGGCGGGCTATGCCGTGGCGCCGGGCGCGCTGGAGGAGGAGGCCATCATCAACGAGCCCTACCTCGGCCTGCGCGACCAGAATCCCCAGGGCTACGCGGCGGGCGACAACCTCGCGCTCGCGCACCAGCTGAAGGGACAGCTGAAGCTGATGCACGGCACCAGCGACGTGAACGCCACGCTCTCGGTGACGATGCGGATGGCGGACGCGCTCATCAAGGCGGGCAAGCGCTTCGAGCTGCTGCTCATGCCTGGCGAGCCCCACTCCCCGCGGGGCGCGGCCAGTCGCTACTCCCGGGACGACGTGGGCCTGTTCTTCCTGCGCACGCTGGGCGAGCCCCGGTGAACGGCGCCTGGGGCACGAACGCACCCTGGGGTAGACTTCGGCCGTGGCCAGAGTCCGTCTTCGGTGTGTGAACTGCGGTGCCCCCTTCCTCAAGTCCGTGGAGCGTGAGTCGACGTGCGGCCATTGCGGCGCGGACCGGCCCCGGCCCTCGAACAACCCCCTCCCCCTCGGGTGGAAGGAGGTCCCGGCGCCCAGGTCGTCGAACGACACGAAGGTCATCGTCGCCTGGGGGCTGCTGGGCATCGGCCTCACGGGCGGCCTGCTCGCCGCCACCCTGATGCTGGCGCTGTCGCCTCACGACGAGCCCCCTCCCCGGGTCGTCACGCCCAGGCCGGTCTCGCCGCCCCCGCCCCCCATCGTCACGCCTCCGCCGCCGCCTCCTCCCATTGTGGAGGCACCGCCGCCCGTGCCTGAAATCATCGTGGAGAAGCCCGTCAAGCGGCCGCCTCCGCCGATGCCCAGGACGAACGAGGCCTGGGGCGCCCTCCAACTCGCGAAGAAGCTGCGCCAGTACGACTACTGCGGCAAGGAGGCCATCCTCCGGGACGGCACCATCCCTCGCCGCTTCACGCTCCACGCGCGGTTCGACGCGAACGGCGAGGGCATGCGGGGCCACGTCCTCCCCAAGACGTCCGTGCGGATGCTCGATGCCTGCATCAAGAACAGGACGAAGTACGTCTACCTGGGCACGCCTCCCGAGAAGCGCGAGTTCGAGGTGGAGGTGACCCTGTCCTTCGCGCACCTGCGCCCCAAGGGCAAACCCGAGACGTACGATGACCAGTGGAGTGTCCTCTATGACGACTGAGTCCGCGCGTCGCCGGGGGCTTCCGCCAGGAAGTCGATAAGTCACGCGGGGGCGCATTGGAGGCCTCCGGGTGACGCGTGTCTCCTCCCGGTGCGCGACCGCCCCATGTCGGGGCTGTTCCGTCGCGACCCAGGAACACGACATGTCCTCACGTGATGTCCGACAGTCCCTCGTCTGCGCGGTGCTGGTCTCGGGAGTGCTCTGGCTTCCCTCCGCCCGCGCGATCACCCCGCGGGACCCGACGGAGCGGCACCACGACGCGCGCCTGTCGCATAACGCGGGCCCGCGCCGGCGCGTCTCCGCGGTCCAAGGTGAAGCGGAGGCCCGCCTGCGTCGCGCGGTGCCGGAGCTCCGCGTGGAGGTGGACCCCTCGACGGGGCGGGTGCGCTCGCTGGTGAACCTGGTGGGCGCGCTCTCCGAACCCGCGCCGGGAGACGCTCTGGCCGTGGGGCTGGCGTTCGTCCAGCGCAACCTGGACGTCCTGGGCCTGGAGCTCGCGGACCTGGCGGACCTGGAGGTGGCTGACCGGGTCTACTCCAGGCCCAGCGGCGCCACGCACCTGTATCTGCGACAAAGGTACAACGGTGTCGAGGTCTACAATGCGCGGCTGCAGCTCAACGTGGACCGCGAGGGGCGCGTGCTCGCGGTGCACAGCGACCTGCAGCCCTCGGTGGAGTCGACGCTCGTGGGCGCCACGCCTCGCCTGGGCGCCGCCGAGGCGGTCCGGAGCGCGGCGAAGCACCTGGGGGTGCCGCTGGCCCGAGCGCCGCGAGCGCTCGAGGCGGAGCCGGGCCCGGCGCGGCGCACCCGGGTCGAGGTGGCGGGCCTGTCGAGCGAGCCCATCGACGCGTCGCTCGCGGTGCTGCCCCTGCGTCGGGGGGAGTCCCGCTGGGTGTGGCGCTTCCTGGTGCACACGCTGGATGCACGGCACGCCTACGAGCTGACGGTGGACGCGGAGACGGGCGAGGTCTGGACGCGCTTCGACCAGGTCGCGAGCGATTCGTACAAGGTCTACCCGATGCCGGTGGAGGGCCCCCACCACACGGCCCCGCTGCCGCCCGCGGATGGACGCGCGACGGAGGCGTCACCCCACGGCTGGCACGACACGGACGGCGTCGCGGGCGCGGAGTACACCACGCCGCGCGGCAACAACGTCCATGCGTACGAGGACCGCGACGCGAACAACCTGCCGCCCACGTCGGGAGAGCCGGACTGTGGCGTGAGGCTCGACTGCGTCTTCCCGCTCGACCTCACGGGCGCGCCGTCCACGTACGTCTCGGCGTCCGTCGTGAACCTGTTCTATTGGAACAACCGCCTGCACGACGTGCTGTACCCGTACGGCTTCGACGAGGTGGCCGGCAACTTCCAGGTCAACAACCTGGGGCGGGGCGGCCTGGGCAACGACGACGTGCGCGCCGAGGCGCAGGACGGTGGTGGCATCAACAACGCCAACTTCCTCACGCCGCCGGACGGGGTGCGTCCGCGCATGCAGCTCTACCTGTGGACCGCGCCGGACCCGGACCGGGACGGCTCGCTCGACAGCGGCATCATCGCCCACGAGTACGGCCACGGCGTCTCCAACCGGCTCGTCGGTGGGCCCTCCATCGTCTCGTGCCTCACCAACCGCCAGCAGCCCGGCGAGGGGCTCAGCGACTTCCTGGCGCTCGTGTTCACCGCGCGCCCGGGCGACACCGCGAACACGCCGCGCGGCGTGGGCACCTATCTCCTGAACCAGGCCATCACGGGCGCGGGGCTCCGTCCGCAGCCCTACACGCTGGACCCCCTGCGCAACACCTGGACCTACGAGAGCAGCAACACGCTGCCCGTGCCCCACGGCGTGGGAGCGGTGTTCGCGCAGGCCCTGTGGGAGGTGTACTGGGCGCTCGTCACGCAGTGGGGCTTCGACGCGAACCTCCACGACGCCCAGGGCCGCGCGGGCAACCAGCGCATGCTGCTGTACTTCGTCGAGGGCCTGAAGCGCGCCCCCTGCAACCCCTCCTTCCTCCAGACGCGCGACGCCATCATCAGCGCGGCGCACACGCTGCACGGAGGCGAGGACGTCTGCCGCATGTGGCGCGCCTTCGCGGGCTTCGGCCTGGGCTCCAACGCCACCGCCTTCAACGCCGTCGCCGTCAACGGTTACGCGTTGCCGCCGTCGTGCGACTTCGTCAGGGGCCGCGACGACGCTCCCGCGCGCGTCCCTCGCTGAGCACCACCCGCCACGTTCTGGACGGTGGCCCTCTCGATTCGAGAGTTTGAGGCACCCCTGTGAGGGTTTCCATCGAGAGGAGCGAGACATGTTGGCACGGAGGCATCGGCTTCGGGGCGTGGTGGGCGCGCTGGTGGTGTCGTTGTTGGGAGCGTGTGGTGACGCGGGGCCCGCGGGCGCGCCCGAGGACGAGGGGCAGGCGGGGCGCGCCATCGACGACGACATCCGCGCGCGGCTGGAGGCGCTGCCGGGGGTGACGATTCTGGGGGATGAGCAGTTCGAGGACTTCCGCTTCTTCACGCTCGACTTCGAGCAGCCGGCGGACCATCGCCGTCCGCACGGAGAGAAGTTCCTGCAGCGCATGACGTTGTTCCACCGGTCGACGACGGCGCCGATGGTCATCGACACGGAGGGCGCGGAGCTCTTCACGGAGCCCATCGCCGCGGAGCCGGTGGACCTGCTCAAGGGCAACCAGGTGACGGTGGAGCACCGCTTCTACGGCACCTCGACGCCGGCCTCGCGGGACTGGCGCCTGTTGGACGTGTGGCAGTCCGCGGCGGACGCGCACCGGGTGGTGGAGGTGTTCAAGACGCTCTACACGGGGCGGTGGCTGTCCACGGGCGTGTTCCGGGGCGGCACGGCGGCGCTGCTGCACCGCTACTACTTCCCGAACGACGTGCAGGGGACGCTGGCGTACGCGGAGCGGCACAGCCTGGGCTTGCAGGACGCGCGGGCCGCGCACTTCCTGCGCAACGTGGGGGATGCGACGTGCCGCACGAAGCTGACGGCGGTGCAGCGCGCGGCGTTGGCGCGGCGTGAGGAGCTGGCGCCGTTGCTGGCGGCGCAGGTGGAGTGGGGCTTCACCTTCGACACGCTGGGCGTGGACAAGTCGCTGGAGTTCAGCGTGGTGCGGCTGTCGTTCAACTTCTGGGAGTACCTGGGGCTGGCGCCGTACGACTGCGACAGCATCCCGGAGCCCACGGTGTCGGCGGAGGAGCTGTTCGGCTTCGTGGACCTGGTGGCGGGCCCGGCGTACATCTTCTCCGACCAGGCGCTGGCGACGTTCGGTGAGCCGGAGAGCTACCAGAGCGCCACGGAGCTGGGCGCGCCGCTGTATCCGGAGGCGGAGCTGCGCGACCTGCTGCGCTACCCGGGCGGACAGGTGCCCACGTTCCTGCCGCCCCTGGGCGTGACGAAGTTCTACAACCCGGTGCCGCTGTTGTCGCTGGAGGTATGGGCGCGGCTGCACGCGAAGCAGGTGCTCATCCTGGATGGCGCGCTCAGCCCGTGGAGCGCCTCCGCGTTCCACGTGAGCCCGTGGAACGACGCGTACCGCATCGTGGACCCGGAGGGCATCGGCTTCTACGGGACGCTGACGGCGCTGCCCGAGCCGCAGCGCGCGTTCTTCTTCGAGCGGCTGTCCGACTGGGCCGGCGCGCCCGTGCAGGTGCCGGAGGTCTCCGAGCAGAAGCAGGGCGCGCGGTACCAGAAGCTGCTGCGTCACGTCCGCGGGCGCTGAGTCCGGAGGGGGCTCAGGGCTCGTCGAAGATGAGCAACCCGCGCGAGGAGTCGACCACGTAGACGTGCCCGTCCCCGGGCACGCGCACGCCGTAGGCGCCGGTGAAGGGGCTGTCGGTGCGCTCGGGGTCGGTCTCCCGATAGGTGTTGTGGTGCGCCACCTGTCGGGGGCTCGTGGGGGTGCTCACGTCGAACACGCGCAGGCCCTCCTGGTACCAGGCGACGTAGAGCGTCTGGCCGCGGAGGATGAGGTTGTGGATGGAGGTGACGTTGCGCTTGCGCACCTCGCCAATCTTCACGATGTGCGCCGGGTCGGTGACGTCGAGCACGCGCAGGTGGGCGCCGGGACCCTCACCGCCCTCGAAGGCGATGGTGCGGCCGGCGAAGGTGCCCACCGCGCTGTGGTGCGCGAAGGCCTTGTTGCCGTGGACGAACTGGCCCAGGTGCCGCACGTCCTCGAGGTCCGTGACGTCCATGATGGAGTAACCGCCATTGGCGTTGCTGATGTACAGGCGCCCCTGGTGGGCGAAGGCGTCGTGGGGCCCGGCGAGGGAGAGCGGCTCGGGCAGGGAGATGAGGGTGCGCAGCACCGGGTCGAGCGGGTTCGTCACGTCGTAGACGAAGGTGCCGCTCTCCGGAGCCATCGCGTACAGCCGCTGGCCATCGACGAGCAGGGTGTGCACGCCGTAGGTGCCGGAGGGCAGGTTGCGCACGAAGCCGGGCGCGGCGGGGTTGGAGATGTCGTAGACGACGGTGCCCGAGTCGGCGCTGGCGATGTAGAGCGCGTCCCCGTGGGCCCAGGCGGCGTTCCACAGGTTGTCCTGCGGGAGGCTGATGGAGGTCTTGAAGATGGGGTGCCGAGGGTCGCTGACGTCGTAGACGGACAGACCGCCGTTGCGGCTGTGGCGTCGCATGGAGACGACGTAGGCGTGGGATTTGGCGACGTACACGTCCACGGGCTCACCGGTGGCGACGTGGGTTTCGGAGAGGAGCGTCAATCCGCCGGAGGACTCGGGTTCACCGGACCACTTCGCGACGCGGTGGGCGGTGAAGGTCCCTTTCTGGATGGCGCCGGCGCCGAAGCAGCGGGCGAAGCAGCCGGTGATGCGGTCCGGCGCGAGCGTGTCGCAGCCCCTCAGCGTGGTGGTGGTGTTCGTCACGGTGCGCGAGACGAGGGAGAACCCGCCGTCCCGCGTGTCGCGGGTGAGGAGGGGCTGACCCATCATCGTGTCCTGGGTGCCGTCCTCGCTGAGTCGGAACGAGGTGAAGGCGCCCGTGGCCAGGGTACCGCCATCGCCGAGGGTGCGCTCGGTGCGCAGGTCGACCATGTAGATGCCGTGTTGCTCCAGGGCGGCGAGCGCGGTGGGGTCGCACGAGGACACGTCGAAGCGGGACGGCTCCTGGCACGGGGAGGTGGAGGCGTCGGCGGTGTCGAAGTCGCAGGCGGAGGAGCGGCCCGGGTCCACCCAGTTGCCGCGCTCCTCGAGTGGGGTGGCGGTGCCGTGCCAGGGCGTGCCCGCGTCGGGAGTCCCCGCGTCGTCCTGGGACGACTCGCTCGCGTCGGGAGGAGCCGCGCGGCGGGGCTTGTCGTCGTCGTCGCAGCCGGAGCACAGGGCGAGGGTGAGGACACAGAGGGACGTCAGGAGTCGGTGTGAGCGGGGAGGGTGAGTCATCCGTGGACCTCGGCCGGGGAGAGGTCGCGCGTGGCGACCTCCGCGGATACGTCGCGGTGCGAGGGGCATGGCGCATGGATGGGAAAGTGATTGCCGCGTGATGTGGACTCGGCGCCACGAGTGGCTCGTGGTGGTGGGTGGCGCGAGGATGTGCGCGGTGTGTCGCGACTTCGAAGTGCGAGCCGCCCCTGCGGACTGTTCGGGTTGCGGCGTGAGGCGGGCGCGGTAGGGTGGGCGCTCGATGCCCATCACGCGTTTGCAGATATCGGGTTACCGCTCGGTGCGCCGGCTCTCGATGGAACTCGGGCCGATGAATGTCATTGTCGGCGCCAATGGGAGCGGCAAGACGAACCTGTACCGCGCGCTGTATCTGCTGTCGGTGGCCGCGGAGGGAAGGCTGGCGCGGACGCTCGCGGAGGAGGGTGGGACGCCGAGCGTGCTGTGGGCCGGGCCGCGCATGGCGAAGAAGCCCGTGCGATTGTCGGTGCAGGTGGAACTGGGCGAGCTTGCGTACGAGCTGACCTGCGGAATCGTTCCTCCTGTCCCGAAGATGCCGGACCCCTTCCGCCTGGACCCTGAGGTGAAGACGGAGCACCTGTGGGCTCTCTCCGGAGGGCGCAAGGTGGTGCTGATGGAGCGCAAGGACCGCACGGCCTTCATGCGGGACGCCGATGGGAAGCGGGTGGTGTTTCCCACCCACCTCTGGAGCGCGGAGTCGGTGCTGGACCAACTGGGTGAGCCGCACCGCTTCCCTCGGTTGTCGGAGGTTCAGCGCACCTTCGCCTCGTGGCGCTTCTACCATCACTTCCGCACGGACCCGGACGCGCCCATGCGTCATCCTCGCGTGGGTGTGAGGACGCCGGTGCTGGCGCATGACGGCGCGGACCTGGCGGCGGCGCTGATGACCATCCTCGACATCGGGGACGACCGAGCCCTGGACCAAGGCATCGACGATGCGTTCCCGGGCGCCAGGCTCGATGTCCGCTCGGAGGAGGGCCGCTTCAGCCTGTTCCTGCACATGCCCGGACTGAGTCGCCCCATGGCGGCGGCCGAGCTGTCCGACGGCACGCTGCGCTACCTCTGCCTGCTGGCCGCGTTGCTCAGCCCGCGTCCTCCCGCGTTCCTCGCGCTCAACGAGCCCGAGACGAGCCTGCACCCGGACCTGCTGGAGCCACTGGGCCGACTGCTCGCGAAGGCGTCGAAGACCTCCCAGGTCTGGGTGACGACGCACGCGGAACTGCTGGCGCGCACCGTGGCGAGCGCCACTCGCTGCGAGCCCGTGTACCTGGTGAAGAAAGACGGCGCCACGCAGGTGGAGGGACGCTCGGAGGATGATGAGGACGAGCCCGACGATGATGCGTGAGCCCATCCTCATTCCACCCGCCGCGCTCGTGGACACTCCATCAGTCCGTGCGTGCGCCCGAGGCCATGACCAGCCGCGAGTCCCGCGCGGACATCCCACATCCGTGAGTGACACCGTCAATCAGCGCGCCTGATGTCCTGGCCAGCCACAAGTCCACGTGGGCGATAGAGTCGAGCCGCTTCGGAACCGTTCCTGAGAAGGAGGCATGTCGCTCGTGCCAGCGCGTGAAGTCATCATCGTGGGTGGCGGCGTGGGTGGGCTGTGCGCGGCCCTCGCGCTCCGTCGAGCAGGGCTCCGGGTGAAGGTGTACGAGCGCGCCGAGGACTGCCAGGCGCTCGGTGCGGGGCTCTCCCTCTGGCCGAACGCGATGTGGGCCTTCTCTCTCTTGGGGCTGTCCGACGAGGTGGCTCGGAGGGGAGCCCGGTGGCGACAGACGGTGATGCACCGGTGGGACGGCAAGGTGCTCTCGCGACTCGACGTGAACGCGCTCTGCGAGGAGTTGGGGCAGCCGACGGTGACGCTGCTCCGCGCGGACCTCCAGCAGGTGCTGTTGCGAGCGCTCGGACCGGAGAACGTCCGGATGGCGGCGGCATGCACGGGCTTCCACGTGGAGGGCGACGAGGTCCGTGTCGAGTTCGCGGACGGTCAGCAGGCGCGGGGTGACTGCCTCGTCGGAGCGGATGGCCTGCGCTCCGTCATCCGCCAACAACTGCGCCCGGAGTCGCGAGTCCGCTACAGCGGTCGGACCTCATGGCGCGGCATCGTGACTGTCCCGACGGAGATGATTCCCGAGGGCAGTCAGTTCGAGCTCTACGGCCAGGGGACCCGCTTCGGCATCTGTCATCTCGGCCGGGGTCCGGAGGGGACGTGGCGGATGTGCTGGTTCCTCATGGCCCGAGCCCCCGAGGGTGGACGTGACGAGGAGGGCGGTCATCGCGAAGCGGTGCTGCGCCACGTGCGTGGCTGGATGGCGCCCGTCGAGTCCCTGGTCCAGGCCACGCGCGAGTCGGACATCCTCCGCACGGACATCCATGACCTGGAGACGCTGTCGCGCTGGGGAGAAGGGCCCGTCACGCTGCTGGGAGACTCCGCGCACGCGATGGTGACCGACCTGGCGCAGGGGGCCTGTCAGGCCATCGAGGATGCGCTGGTCCTGGCGAAGCACCTGCGCGAAGGCGGCGACTTGCGCGGAGCCCTGCGGGCCTATGAGGCCACGCGCCGGCCCCGCACGAAGCACGTCGCCGACATGAGCCGGCGAGCCGGGTCACTCCGTTACCTCCGCAACCCCGTGGCACGATGGTCGAGAGACGTGTTGATGCAGGCCCTCCCGCACGCGGTGGCGCTCCAGCACCTGCGCTCCGTGGTCGCCCACGACTTCCTCGCATAGCCCCAGTCCACGGCGGCGCCGTTCTCCGGTGACACCCCCCACCGGCAGGCGCGATGCTGCCCACCTCCCCGGGTCTCCGAGCGTGTCAGCCCTCACTCCGCGCAAGCGCAATCCTCCGTGCAGGGTGGCTTCATGACGCCGGGCCTCTATCGCGTGCACAAGCCGGTGGGTCCCACGAGCTTCTCGGTGGTGCAGTCGTTCCTCGAGGAGACCCGGGCCGTCCCCGGCAAGCGCGTGCCCGTGTGTCACGGCGGCACGCTGGACCCGTTCGCGGCAGGGCTGCTGCTCATCCTCGTGGGACAGTCCACGCGCCTGTTCGAGCTGCTGCACGCCGTGCCCAAGACCTACGAAGCGGACGTCATCTGGGGCACGGAGATGGACACGGGGGACCTGCATGGCCGCCCCGTCTCCCAGGGGGACACATCATCCCTGACGCCCGAGAAGCTCGACGCCGCGCTCGCCCCGTTCCTCGGCTGGAGAGCGCAGGTCCCGCCCGCCACGAGCGCCAAGAAGGTCGGCGGCGAGCCCGCGTATCGCAAGGCACACCGGGGGGAAGTGGTCGAGCTGCCTCCATCGCGCGTGTACCTCCACTCCGCGAGCTGGCTCTCGCACGACCTGCCGCGCACCAGCCGCCTCACGCTGACCTGCCGGGGCGGCTACTACGTGCGCTCTCTCGCGAGAGACCTCGGTCGAGCACTCGGCTGTGGCGCGCACCTGTCCACGCTGCGCCGCACCCGAATCGGCCCCTGGTCCGACCCCGAGCCCGGAACGCGAGTGCTGAGCACGGGCCGCGAGCTGCTCCCCTGGGCGCGAGTGCGTCCGCTCACGGACCACGAGGTCGGCGAGCTGCGTCGCGAGCGCTCCATTCCGCTCATCGGCACGAACCCACCGGACTGGCGTCTCCCCACGGGGTTCCCGGACCCGGAGGCGCCGGTGCGGGGCTTCCACCAGGGCCGGCTCGTGTTCCTGCTGCGTGAGCGGGACGGCGCGCTGTGGAGCGAGTCGGAGCTGCGCGGCGGCCTGTGAGCAGGGCTCGCTGTCCGGCACATGAAACTGCTTTCGAGGGTCGTCCGTATGTCCTGTGCGTCCCGGGACACGGGGGCGGGGGCGGCTCTTTGACAGGCAGGGCGAGGATCCGGTGACTCCAGTCACCACCCAACGGGCCTCCAGCTGGTGACTGTTGTCACCGGTGGTGACAGGTGTCACCACCCCCCACCTCCACCGAGGTGCGCCGTAACTCCCTGAAAATAAAGAAGAAGTGAAGGTAGGCGTCTGTGGCACGGGACGCGCAATAGGGGTGCTCACCACGGCACACGACGGAGACCCCAAATGGCCATCGCTACCACGTTCAAGCCCGCGCTGCAGAAGCTCAACCGCACCGAGGCGAAGCTGGAGAAGCTCGAAGGCAAGCTCGAGCGCGTCCTCGAGCGCGAGCACAAGCTCCTCAAGGAGCTGCGCAACGCGATGAAGCAGCAGGGCCAGAACGGCCGCGCCGGTGGCGACAGCTTCGACGCGGGCTCCTCACGCGGTGGGGTCGCCAACCGCCCGCTGCCGAACGAGTGGAGCCCGCTGGACACGGGGGCGCTGCGCGAGACGAACAAGCTGGACAAGACCAAGGGCCCCATCACCGCGGACCAGCTCACCGAGGCCATCCGTCGCGGCACGGGAGACCGTGACGGCAACGCGGCGCGAGGCGAGTACCGCGCGTTCTCGGAGTGGGCGGAGAAGAACCAGGCCCGCCTCACGCCCGAGGCGAAGCAGGTGATGGACCGCTTCTCCAAGTTCGCCGCCGAGCGCCAGGCCAACGGCCACAAGGACGGCGACTGGCGCGACATGATGAAGGACATGAAGGGCATCGGCGACAAGGGCGCCGAGAAGCAGCTGGCGAAGCTGGACTCGCTGCCCAAGCCCATCTCCGGTGAGCAGATGTCGAGCGCCATCGAGCGCGGCGTGAAGGACCGCGACAACAACACCGGCGACGAGCTCAAGGCCTTCCAGGACTGGGCGAAGAAGAACCAGGACAAGCTGTCGCCCGAGGCCAAGGAGGTGCTGGGCAAGTTCGAGAAGCACGCCAAGAAGGCGATGGCCTCCGGGGACAAGGACCTGTCGCGCGGCGAGCTGGACAAGATGCTCAAGGACTTCAAGAGCGTCGGTGACGTGAGCGCGAAGAAGGCGATGGGGGAGCTGGACAAGGAGAGCGGCCCCATCTCCGGCGAGGACATGCTGGGCGCCATCCAGAAGGGTGTGTCCGACGGTGGCCGCGCCACGCCCAAGGAGCTGGCCGAGGTCCAGAAGTGGGCGGAGAAGAACAAGGACCGCATGACGCCCGAGGCGCAGAAGGTGCTGGAGACGTTCCAGCAGCACGCCATGAAGTCGGGCACCGGTGGCCTCGACAAGGCCGAGCTGGACGCGGCGGTGAAGGAGGCGTCCCAGCACAAGACCTTCCGCGACGACACCATGCGCACCGCGCTCGAGGGCCTGGACGGCAAGAGCGGGAAGATCTCCGGCAAGGACCTGACCGACGCCATCAACCAGGGCGCGGGTGACTTCGACGGGCAGGGCGCGGGCGTGGAGCACGCGGACTTCCAGAAGTGGGCGATGCAGAACTACGACCGCCTCTCGCCCGAGGCGAAGAAGGTCGTGGACCTCTACGGGAAGTACGCCTCGGACGCGCTGGCCAAGGGCGAGACGGGCATCGCGAACACGGAGTTCCAGAAGATGCTCAAGGAGATGGAGCGCGCCAGCACGCCCGTCCTCCCGCCGCGCATCATCGCCGCCTGATTCACGAACACCGCGCGGCCTGGCGCGGCGGAGGGAGCGCCGCCGCGCCACGGACGCGCGCGGCACCACGAGCCGGCACGCACGATGCAGTGAAGACCTCGCGTCGGCGGGACTGTGGCGCGAGGGCCGCACAGGGGGACGGGGGAGGCACTTGAGCTGGGACGCGGGAGCAACCGGAGCCGGGGGGCCCCCGCGGACTGGCGATGACTTTGAAACGGGCGGCTCCGACATAGGGGGAGCCAGCCCTCGGGCTCCCCGAATCGTTGGGGGATGGTTCGGGAGCCTTTTCTTGTGGGAGCGCCCCTCTTTAAGGGGGGCAGCGGGAGCTCGGACTGTTGGGGGATGGCCCGAGCCCCATTCTTGATGCGGTACCGAGGGACAGAAGCATGAAGGGCCCGGACCGTTGGGGGATGGTCCGGGCCCTTCGTTTCTTCAGAGGCGCGCGCGGGACGCGCGGTGGCTCACGCCTTGTTCTTGGCGAGCGTGTCCTTGGCCACCTTCACCACGTTGTCCACGGTGAAGCCGAACTTCTGCTGGAGCGCCTTGATGGGCGCGGACGCGCCGAAGCTGCGCATGGCGACGATACCGCCCTGGAAGCCCACCCAGCGCTCCCACCCGAAGGCGGCGCCCTTCTCCACGGCGACGCGGGCGCGCACGTTCGGCGGCAGCACGCTGTCGCGGTACTCCTGCGACTGCTGCTCGAACAGCTCCCACGAAGGCAGGCTCACCACGCGCGAGGCGACGCCCTCGGCGGTGAGCTTGTCGTGCGCGTCCAGGCACAGCTGCACCTCGCTGCCCGTGCCGATGAGCACCACCTCCGGCTTGCCGCCCGCCGCGTCCGCCAGCACGTAGCCGCCCTTGGCCACGCCCGACGCCGCGCCGTACTTGGTGCGGTCCAGCGTGGGCACCGGCTGGCGGGTGAGCACCAGCACCACGGGGTGGCTCTTCTGCTGGCCGATGACCCGCCACGCCTCGGTGACCTCGTTGGCGTCGCCGGGGCGCAGGACGATGAGGCCGGGAATCGCGCGCAGGCTGGCCAGCTGCTCCACGGGCTGGTGGGTGGGGCCATCCTCGCCCAGGCCGATGGAGTCATGGGTGAAGATGTGGAGCGCGGGCAGCTCCATCAGCGAGGACAGGCGGATGGCGGGGCGCTCGTACTCACTGAAGATGAGGAACGTGGCGCCGTAGCCGCGCACCTTGCTGAGGCACAGGCCGTTGACGATGGAGCCCATCGCGTGTTCGCGCACGCCGAAGTGGATGTTGCGGCCCTTGAACTCGCCGGGCTTCATGGACTCGGAGGTGGTGATGTACGTCTTCGTGGACGGGTTCAGGTCGGCCGAGCCGCCCACGAGCCACGGATGGTTCTTGGCCACGGCGTTGAGCACCTTGCCGCTGGACTCGCGGGTGGCCATGCCCTTGGCGTCGGCGGGGAAGGTGGGCAGCTCGGAGTCCCAGCCCTTGGGGGCCTCGCGGCGCTGCATGCGCGTCAGCTCATCGGCGAGCTCGGGGAACTGCTTCTGGTACTCGACGAAGCGCGCGTCCCACGCCTCGCGCAGCTGCTTGCCGCGGGCGCCCACGCGCTCCTGGAAGCGCTCGCGCACGCCGTCGGGGACCAGGAACTTCGCGTCCTCGGGCCAGCCGTAGTTGCGCTTGGTGCCCTTGATCTCCTCGTCGCCGAGCGGCTCGCCGTGGGCCTTGGAGGAGCCCTGGAGCTTGGGGGCGCCGAAGGCAATCTGGGTGGTGACGATGATGAGGGTGGGCTGGTTGTTGCGCAGCGTCTTGAAGGTGTGGAGCGCCTCGCCCAGCACCGTCAAATCGTTGGCGTCGGGGACGTGGAGGACGCGCCAGCCGTAGCCCTCGAAGCGCTTGCCGACGTCCTCGGTGAAGGCCAGGTCGGTGCTGCCGTCGATGGAGATGTGGTTGGAGTCGTAGAGCCAGCAGAGGTTGCCGAGCTTGAGGTGGCCGGCGATCGACGCGGCCTCGGAGGCGACACCTTCCATGAGGTCTCCGTCGCCGCAGATGGCGTAGACGTCATGGGTGAACATGTCGAAGCCGGGCTTGTTGAAGTGCTCGCCCATCCAACGGCTGGCGATGGCCATGCCCACGCTGTTGGCGACGCCCTGGCCCAGGGGGCCCGTCGTCGTCTCCACGCCGCTGGTCCACCGGTACTCGGGGTGGCCGGGGGTGGACGAGTCGAGCTGGCGGAACTTCTGGATGTCCTCGAGCGAGACGCTGAGGGCGTCCTCGACCTTGTAGTCGCGGGTGACGCGCTTGACGCCTGCCAGGTGGAGCAGGGCGTACAGGAGCATGGACGCGTGGCCGTTGGAGAGGATGAAGCGGTCGCGGTCCGGCCAGATGGGGTGGGACGGGTCGTACCGGAGCTCCTGTTGCCAGAGCTGGTAGGCGACGGGGGCCAGGGACATGGGGGCCCCCGGGTGACCCGAGTGGGCTTGCTGGACCGCATCCATGGCGAGGGTGCGGATGGTGTTGATGCTCAGCAGGTCCTGCGTATCGGTGGTCATAAGGTCCTCGAGCTTCCGGCGAATCGTGGGGCGCACCATGCCGGAACTCGCGCCGGTGCGCCGCACGAAAGGACCAGGCCCGCCCGCTCGCCGTCCGGCAGTCCACGAGCCCCTGGATTTTCTGGCCCTTGAGAGGGAGGCCCGACGGTTTGAGCCCCGCCCGTGTCACACGGAATGTGGCAGCGGGCGGGGGCTGGCTCCGAGGAGGTCGCGCACGAGGTTGTGTCGCGGTGCCGTGGCTCAGGGCTTGGGTGGGACTGGTGTGGGGGGCTCGAAGTCGACGCGCAGGGGAAGGAAGTACGCGGGATTCGAGCAGATGCCGTGGAGGCAGAGGTGCGCGTCCTGGTCCATCCCCTTGGCGTCAGGAGCGGCCTTGAAGACCAGCACGTCGTTGGACTGGACGTCGTTGGGCTCCGTCGCGAGTCGGAGCGCACCGGAGACGGTGAGTGGCCCCTTGTCCAACGAGACGAGAATGGGGCTGCAGTCGAGCTTCGTGGGGTCCACGGGTGAAGGCCTGCAGGTGATGTCGAGCGGGAGGTGAGCGGGGAGCGGCGCGGAGATGCGTCCGTACTTCTCGTAGAGGGCGAAGCGTGTCGCCGGGCAACTGATGCGCACATCGATGCGGCCCTTCCCCCGGACGCAGTCAGGGGAGCACTCGTACTTCTGGCGGATGCAGAGCATGCCCCATTCATGTGTGGCGCTCTCCAGCTTGCCGACACTCAACTCGAGGACGGAGTTCTCTTGAACCGGGAGCTGGCAGGGCACGGGCGGAACGCACTCGAGATAGGTAGGCAGGGATTTCTGTTCTTCTTTCGGGGATTTTCTTTCCGTCAGGATGACGCGTGCCTTGATGGGCCCGAACCACCGCACGCTGCCCTCCGCCGGGAGGAGGAGTCTCAGCGGAGGTGCATCACAAGCGAGCGTGAGTGTCGTCTCGGCAGGTTCCGCGGGCTGAGGAGGCGCAACACCTGGCGCGATGAAATAGGGCTTGGTGCAGGATGCACCCAGGACGACGAACAAGAGCAGGCATCGCGGTCCTGGACCTGGGCGAGGACGTGCTCGCATCACAGCGCCTTCTTGAAGAGAGGGAGGAGTTCGGGGACGGAAATCCCGACGAGCACATAACGTCCGCCGTCCGAGGGGGCCCATGTGTAGCCAAAGTAGAATGCGCGGAAGAGGTTGACGCCCACGCCGATGCCCACGCGTGAGTTGGGACCCTGGTCTTTCTCTTCGTCCTTCGTCGTGGGAGGTGGCTCGTTGGCCTCGTCCAACGGGGTGGTGCCTCCACCGATGACAGAGACAGAAGGGGCGAGAGCGACGTAGTCCGCGAGTTTCGGGTAGTCGCGCGTGTTGACGCTCAGTGTGAACGGGAAGGTGACCGCGACCGCGACGTTGCGGAGCTTCTTGTCGTTCACAGGAAAGGCGAAGGAGACGGGGATGCTGGAAGTCGCCTCGACGTCGGCGGCCGAGGCCTTCTGGGCGGCGGCGACGATTTCGGTGACGACCGGGAGCGTGGTGATGAGCCCCAGGTTGTAGACCCAGAAAGAGTCCTTGAAGACGACGAGGTCCTCGTTTCCGAGCACGCGATAGATGACGCGAAAGGTGACGCGCTGGTTGAGGAAGTCCTTCCAGGGGACCATGATCATCCGGTTGCAGCCATGGTGGAAGTCCAGGTCGGTCTTTGCCCTGCGCGTCTTGCCGTCCTTGCCATCGGGAACTTCCAGCTCGAACACCCAGGGGTTGTTCATGAGCGCGGCGGGCGGGAGTTGGAGGCAGGTTGGACGGTCGAGAGAGAGCGAGACATCGGAGTCTTGGTCGATGAGGTTCGCGAGACGCTCGACCGTTCCTCCGGACTCCTCGATGAGCATCAGGGAACCGGCGCTCTTGATGACCGAGAACTTGAAGGTGCTCGCAACCTGCACGAGCACGTTGTCATAGGAGGGCTCGTCAGTGTCCGTGACGACGGTCCGGCCGAAGCTGGAGAAGCGGTCGTTGAGTTGCTCGACGATGCGGTCGGACAGCGCGCGCTTGTGCGCCTCGCGCAGTCGGTCGGCGTTTTTCACCTTGTCGGGGTCGCCCATCAGGAAGGTGAGGGGCTCCGAAGAGGTCGCCGATGGCTCTTGATTGGAGGATGTGGTGGCTTTGGCTTCCTGCTTCGACATCTCGTAGGCCTTCCTCCAATCAATCAAGGTGTTCGTGTTGGTTCCCTTGGAGGTCTTGCAGTAGGAGAAGAGGATGGGAACACCTCCCTGTGTGAGGATCCACCGGCGGTTCTTCAGCTCATTCTTGTCGGGGTCTTCGTCGTTGGCCGTGTCGTCGCCTTCGGCTGTATCGTTGTTCTTGTCCGTGCCTGGGGTCTTGGCCGTGTCGTTGTTCTTGTCCGTGCCTGGGGTCTTGGCTGTGTCGTTGTTCTTGTCCGTGCCTGGGGGCTTGGCCGTGTTGCGCCGGACCGTGCTCGGGCGTGGGGGCGTCATGGGCCACCCGGAGCCCATCTCGGCTTGCCCAGGCTTGGCGTGATGGAAGAGCTCCATCTCCTGCATGCAGAGGAAGTCGCTCGAGTAGATGGCCTGCAGTGAAATCTTGACGGCGACGACCGCGTCCGGCTGGTCATCTCCGCGCCAGCGCACCAGGGTGTGCTCACGCTCGGGCAGCTTCGCGATGTCTTCGGTGCGGACGACCGTGGTCGTCTGCTGAGAGCCGAGGTCCACGGTGAATCGAAGCCGGTTGAAGATCGAGGTCGCGCTCATCGAGACGCCATCCGGTTCGAACTGGACGATGAGCCGGTCGAGCGCATAGCCCTCGCCGCCATCGGGAAGCAGGGCGTTCTCGTTCAGTTTGAGGCGGATGACCTTGGCCGAGCTGGAGCCCGCAGTCGGCTCATAGATGGCGAAGAAGTCAAAGGGGCGTGCGAACGCACCCGAGGAAAAGATGACGCACAACAGGAACAGCAATCGATTCGCGGTTCTCGCGTGGTGCTCCATGGTGTCCCCCTCTTCGACTCGATGACGAAGTCAGCGTGGAGGGCCGTGGAAAGCCCTCTCATTGCAAGTGTGACTGTCATTGGGAGTGTCGCGCAAGAGGCAGACACTACGACCGCGGTACGATGGACTGGCATTGCTGGAACGCCAGCCCGAGGCGAAAATGACCTGACCCGAATGGGTCTGTATCCACCTACCGCCGCGCCATCGCGCCCTTCACCGTGCGTCCCCGTGTCAGGTGGGCCACGGCCTCACCCAGGCCCTCCACGGTGAGGGAGAACATGGGGAACACGCGGGCGATGGTGGCGATGGAGCCCGTGCGCCACGCGCCCATGGGCTCGGGGTTGAGCCAGACATTTCGCTCGAAGTGCTGGGCCAGCTGCATCAGCCATGTCAGCCCCTCCAGCCCGTCCGCCTTGTAGCGCCCCTCCGCGTCGGTGCGGATGCCCAGCTCGTACGGGGCCATGGAGGCATCACCCACCATGATGAGCTTGTGATGTCTTCCCACCTGCGCCACCAGCTCCGGCACCGTCATGCCGCCGGTGAGCTGCGGCGTGGCGTAGAGCTTTCCGTAGACGCAGTTGTGGAAGTAATACGTTCGCAGTTCCTTGAAGTGCGTCGCCTGGCTCGCCACGGAGAACAGCCGGCTCATCGTGGCTGCGTACGGGTCCATGGAGCCGCCCACGTCCATCGCCAGCACCACGCGCGTGTTGGGCCTGCGCGGGGGACGCGTCACCACCTCCAGCTCGCCCGCGTTGCGCGCGGTGGCGGAGATGCTCTCGTCCACGTCCAGCTCCTCGGCTGCGCCCTCGCGAGCGAACGCGCGCAGCTTGCGCAGCGCCACGGCCAGCTGCCGCGTGTCGAGCACCAGGTCATCGCGGTAGCCCGCGTACTTGCGCGCCCCCGCCTGCATCAGCGCCATGCCCTGCTTGCCACCGGCCTTGCCACCCACGCGCATGCCGCCGCGCGAGAAGCCATTGTTCCCGAACGGTGAAGTCCCGCCGGTGCCGATCCACCGGTTGCCGCCGTCGTGGCGCTCCTTCTGTTCGCGCAAGCGCTCCTCGAACAGGCGGCGAATCTCCTCCGGGTCCAGCGCCTCCAGCAGCGCCTGCTCCTCGGGCGTGAGCTGGGGTCGCTCGCGCGCGTCCTCCAGCCACTGCATCAGCTCCAGGCCCGCGGTCTCCACGCCCTGGAAGTGCGCGAGGAACGCCTGGTCGAACGCATCCAGCTGCGTCTCCGAGTGGACGAGGAGCGCGCGGCCCACGTGGTAGAAGCCGTCGAGGCTGCTGTCGTGCAGCCCCGCCTTCAGCGCGCCGGCCAGGGCGAGCGCCTCCTGCGCGCCCACCTTCACGCCTCGTCGCCGCAGCTCGTAGAAGAATGGCAGGAACATGCCGTCTCCTGGCTCAGGCGCGCGTGCGCCGGCCGCGCCCGAAGGCCTCCGCCACGGAGACCAGGTCCTGCTCCTTCTTCAGGAGCGCCCCGAGGAACGGAAGCTGCTCGTCCAGCTTCAGGTCCGTCACGCCCTGCGCCTTGAGCACGGTGATCCAGTCGATGAGCTCGCTGGTGGAGGGCCGCTTGCGCAGGCGGGAGAGGGCGCGCAGCTCGTAGAACACCTTGAGGGCCTGCTCCGCGAGCGCGGCGTCGAGCCCCGGGTGGTGCACGTCGACGATGCGGCGCATGAGGTCCGCGTCCGGGAAGTCGATGAAGTGGAACACGCACCGGCGCAGGAACGCGTCGGGCAGCTCCTTCTCGTTGTTGGACGTAATCACCACGATGGGGCGGTGCTTCGCGGCCACCTCGTCGTTGGTTTCAGTGACGCGGAAACGCATCCGGTCCAGCTCGTGGAGCAAGTCATTGGGGAACTCCAGGTCCGCCTTGTCCACCTCGTCGATGAGCAGCACCACGCGCTCGGGGGACGCGAAGGCCTCGCCCAAAGGGCCCATGCGGATGTATCGCCGGATGTCCTTCACGTCCCCGTCGCCGAAGCGCGAGTCATACAGGCGCTGCACGGTGTCGTAGATGTACAGGCCGTCCTGGGCGCGCGTGGTGCTCTTGACGTGCCAGGTGAGCAGCTTCAGTCCCAGGGCCTCGGCGATGGCCTCCGCCAGGAGGGTCTTGCCGGTGCCCGGCTCGCCCTTGACCAACAGGGGGCGCTGGAGCGTGAGGGCACAATTGACGGCGGCCTGGAGGCCCTCGTGGGTGAGGTAGGAGTCGGTGCCTCGGAAGCGGACGGGAGGAGGGGCCAAGGTCATGTTGGGCCTCCTTTAACACCCGGAGTGGCCGCGCGGGGGACCCGGGCCGCTCGCTCCCCCTCCCTCCAGGGCGGGTCAGACCCTTGGGCTAGGCTCGTTCGTATCCCCAGGAGGCCAAGGAATACGGTCCGCCGCGTTCTGGGTGGGTATCCGAGCCTGAGGAGGCACGTGTCGTGGGTCACCCGGTGGTGCTGACGGTGTTGTTGGTGTGGGCGCTCGCGTCGTTGGCGGGGGGCTGCCCCAGGGCGGGGGCCTCGCTGTTCGAGCTCCCGACGTCGGTGCGCAAGGTGGACCCGGTGACGCCGCGGCCCGAGCCGTTGACCTGCGCCCAGGGTTGAAACTGTTTCAGGGAGACGTTTCACCAGGCCCTGGAGTCGGAGGGTTTCGCTCGGAGCAGGACCTCCTGGAGGGGCCGGAGGCGGAAATCCGCTCGGAGGCGACGCTTGGCGCGTGCCGTGCAGCGGATTTCCCGCCGGGAACCCAGGACGGCGTATATCCTCCCGTCACATGTCCATTGCGAATGAGCTTGGAGAGATGTTCCGGCGCGAGTTGCAGACGCAGCTCGTGCCCTTGCAGCAGGCGGTGAGCCGGTTGGAAGAGGGCCTCGAGGCCCTGGACATGCTGCGCTCGGTGACCTTCCGGTTGGCGCCGCTGACGAGCCGCCTGGGTGCGGTCGCCGGTGTGCGGCCGGTGGCGGCGCGGCAGTCGTCGGTGTTGCCGGCGCCCGCGGCGAAGCGGGGCCGCAAGCCGGGTCGTAAGCCGGCGGCGCAGGTGGAGCTGCCGCTGGTGGCGACGAAGGGCGCGGCGACGCGGGCCCGGGTGGCGGAGGGTTCCCGCTCGTGCGCCATCATCGGGTGCAAGCGCCCCAGCCGTTCCAAGGGCTACTGCTCGGCGCACTACCAGAAGCTGCGGCTCCTGATGCGCACGGACCGTCGGCCCACCGCGTGGGTGGATGACGCGAAGCCGCAGTCGGTGCAGGACGTGAAGCTGCCGCGCGGCCGTGCGGCGAGCAAGGCGCTGCGTGAGGCCCAGCCGGCGAAGGGCAAGCGCGGTCGCAAGAAGGGCGGCAGGGGCGCGCAGGCGTCGCTGGTCTGAAGTCCCGCCGCGGACGTCTCGCGGCTCCCACACAAGTTCCCGGTGACCGGGCTCCTCGAGAGGGGAGCCTTGTTTCACGGCATCGAGCGGCTCTTCGGATGAGCCGCCATGCGAGCCGTGTGTCCCGAGCGTGCCAGCGGCAGCGAGGGCGATGAGCCCGAGCCGGGCGCCCCATATCCCGAGCGCGGAATGCGCACACGCGCCGCGGCGGGACGAGCGTGGACCGCCCCGACCTCGTCACGGCCAAGGAGGCCGGGGCAGAAGGCCGAGCCCGGGTGCCCTGAATCCCGTGCGCGGAATGCTCGCACGCGCCGCGACGGGACGAGCGTGGCGCGCCCCGACATCGTCACGGCCCGGGACGCCAGGGTGAGAAGCCCGAGCCTCGAGAGCAGGGTGAAAGGCGCGCGTCGCCCTCGCCCCAGTGGCCCCAGGTCGGCGCGAGCACGGCTGCTTCCGGGCGCACGATGTGTCGAGGTTCTCGAATCCCGCGGAGGCGCTGACTCCGGGGGGACTCCCCTCCACGTGGGCACCCCCCCGAGCCTGTCTCCACGAAACCTGAGCAGGGGCGCGCTCGCGACGGCCGCGGGGACGGTGGCGACGTGAGACCGAGGTCCTCCGGAACGGCTGCGGTCCCCGGTCCGAGCATGGAGTCCGAGGTGCGCGCTGAGGGGGGTTCAGCCGGCGAGCAGGTGCCTGGGACGCGGAGGTGGGAGGGCGTTCACCAGGCGGGCATGTGGCTGGCGGACAGGGCGATTTCGCCGCCGTTGACAGGTTGGGGGGAGGGATGGGATTCGGGCGCCATGAGTGAGCAAGGCTATCCAGTCACGGTGGCGGTGCGGCGCCCCGATGGTCGCGTGGAGCAGGTGCGCGTGGGCACGGCGTTCAGGAGCGAGGAAGGCTTCACGCTGCGGATGGGAGAGTTGTCCATCGGCTCGACGCCGGACGCGGCCTCCGCGGCGCCCCGTCGGTCTGCGCCGAGCGCGGGTGGTGGCGGCGGTGGCGGGGACGGAATGGTGTTCCCGAACTACGGCCGCAGCAAGGGCGCGCCCGTCGCGGGAGCGAGCATGCAGGACCTGGAGTTCTACGCGAATGGCGCGCGTCGTTCGCTGAACGACCCGAGCAAGTCGCGCTGGCACGACAAGGAGCGCCAGCTGCTCTCCGCCATCGAGGCGGAGATGGCGCGTCAGCAGGGCGGCGGCGGTGGCAACGAGGGCGGCGGCTATGGTGGCGGTCGCGGTGGTGGCGACAGCTACGGCGGCCGCGGTGGTGGTGGCTACCAGGACGACGTCCCGCCGCCCAACGACGACGACAACATCCCGTTCTGAGCGTCGAGCGGTCCGCACGGGTACCGTCGAGCGCGGTGCCCGTGTGAAGCAACCCAGGAGGCGTGAGGTCGACCGCCCCGAGAGCCGCACCCTCAAGCCACGGCGCGAGTCTCCCCGGCATAGGGCAACCACACGGTGAAGGTGGTGCCCTGTCCGACGGTGCTGTGGACGATGACCTCGCCGTGGTGTCCGTCGACGATGCGTCGGACGATGGCGAGCCCCAGCCCGGTGCCGCTGGCGCGCGTGGTGAAGAACGGCTCGAAGATGCGCTGTTGCAGCTCGTCCGTCATCCCATGGCCGGTGTCGGAGATGGTGAGCCGGGCGTGCGGCGTGCCCGAGCGCACATCCGTCTCGATGCGGGTGACCAGGCTGCCACCGGCGGGCATGGCCTGCACGGCGTTGGTGAACAGGTTGGTGAGCGCCACGTGGAGCAGGTGCGCGTCGAGCGCGATGGGCGGCAGGGACTCGTCCAGCTCTCGCGACACGTTGATGCCCGAGGCCCCCGAGCGCAGCGACGCCACGAGCGCGCCCTCCACCACGGGGCCGAGTGACTGGCTGCGCAGCCGGGGCTCGACGGGGCGGGTGAAGTCGAGCAGGTCATTGACGAGCAGGGCCAGCCGTTCGACCTCCTCGTCCATGATGTCCATCAGGGAGCCGGTGGGGCCGGTGGCCATCTGGGGCGTCAGGCGTCGGATGGCGGCGAGCGCGTTGGAGATGGCGCCCAGCGGATTGCGGACCTCGTGGGCCACGGTGGCGCTCAGCTCGCCGAGCGCGGCCATGCGCTCGCGTTGCACCAGGGTGGCCTGGGTGGCGGCGAGCGTCTGCAGCGACTGACGCAGCTCCTGGTTGAGGTGGCTGACCTCCTCCTGGGCGCGGCGCCGCTCGCTGAGGGCGCTGGCGAGCAGCAGTCCGGACACGCTGGCCACGGCGAGGAAGGACTGGAGGAAGGTGAGGCTGTCGTTGTGCCACGCGAACTGGGCGAACGGGCCGTTGCCCAGGGCGGTGTGCAGCAGGGACACCGAGGACATCACCGCGGCGGCCATGGTGATGCCCCGGGCCTCGAAGCGCAGCGCGGCCCACAGCAGGAAGGGGAACGTCAGGTACGTCACTGGATGGAAGGTGGCCGGAGGCGCGGCTGACGGCGGCATGCGGAACACCCAGTGGGTGGCCACGCCGAGCAGCAGCAGGAGCGCCACCAGCTCCAGTCGTCGCTGCCGGTTCCAGCCGCTGGTCCCTCGCGCGGTCCAGGTGAGCAGCAGGGGCGCGACGAGCAGCACGCCCATGGCGTTGCCCACCCAGAACACGCGCCACGCGGGCCAGAAGTCCGCGGGGGCCAGGCGCTGCGCGGACAGCAGCATGCTCATGCCCAGGCTCGCGCTGAGCAGGGTGGCGCCCAGGGCGCCCAGCCCCACCAGCCCCAGCACGTCGCGCACGCGGTCCATCGACGGGTGGAAGCGGACCACCCGGCGCAGCAGCAGCGCCCCCACCATGGCCTCCAGCAGGTTGCCCGCGGCGATGACGAAGCCGGTGGAGGTGACGGGCCCGTGTGAGGCGCCCACGGCGAAGGGCTCGACCAGGATGGCGGCCAGCACGAGCGCGGGCCACTCGCGGTGCCGGGTGAGCAGCAGCCCCGCGAGCGCCACGCCGCTGGGGGGCCACATGGCGGAGACGTGCTCGGGAGGAAACGCCAGCACCGCGCCCAGCCGTGCCCCCAGTGCATACGCGGCCGTGAAGAGCACCAGCCGGAGGACGGGCTGCCAGCGGCGGGGGAGGGACTCGAGCGAGGGCACGACCCATTCGTCGACCGGGCCTCCGCTCTGGGAGTGCGCGGTCCCGCGACGCCTTTCGGAGGCGCACACTGGCATGCTCCCACGCGCCCCGGGAAGTATCCGGGAAATCCCCGGGCCTCCGCCGGGAACCCCAGGAGGCCCTGGCGTGTCCAGTGCCATGGGTCCAAGATGTCTCGGCACTCGGAGTGCGCAATCACTCGCAACCCTGGCGTTGCTGGTCTCCGGGATGCCGCGTCGAGTGGAGTGGCGCCGCACCTGAAGTCAATGTATCGCCGGCGCTGCTTCAATTCCGCAGCAAGACGCTTCATTTCTGAAGCATCACGGTCCTCCCTATAAATCCGGTGGGTTGAGCGCGCGTGGCTCCATGAAGCTCTTCAAGAGTGAAGCGGCTTCCGGGTTGAGAGGCCGTCATTTCAAGGGCTTCGTATCTGGCGTGAATCCTGCTCGATGCAGTGGGCCAGGGAATCCCTCCCATCCGGCGTGGCTGTGAAAAAACGAGGCCATGGAATGACACCCAATGTCTGTGTCGTCGGTGCCGGAGCATTTGTTCCTTCGCGGCGGGTGAGCAACGCGCGCATCGCGAAGGCCATCCCCGGGTGGCCGGCGGAGCGCATCGAGGAGAAGCTGGGCATCCGTGAGCGGCGGTTCTTGTGGGACTTCGACGAGGCGACGGGGCGCGCGGTGCCTCCGCCGGAGGACGACGGCCACTTCTACCCCGCGACGAACACGGACATGTGCGAGGTGGCGCTGCGCAAGGCGCTCGAGAGCTCGGGCGTGGACGCGAAGCAGCTCGACGCGTTGTTCGTGGTGACGTGCACGCCGGACGCGCCGCACTTCAACCACGACGCCATGGCGGTGCACCAGCGGCTGGGGCTGCGCGAGGACGCGTTCGCGCTGCTGGTGGACGATGGCTGCGGCGGCACGACGTACGTGTTGGACCTGGTGAAGAAGATGATGGACGGGGGCCGCTTCCGCACGGTGGCGGTGGTGGCGTCGGCCTTCACCTCGCCGCTGGTGAACCGGGAAGTGTACCAGGACGAGCTGCCACCGGGCCCCGGGCGGGCGAAGACGCTGCAGGGCTATCTGTCCATGTACGTGTTCGGAGACGGGGCGGGCGCGGTGGTGCTCCAGACGAAGGAGGACGCGCCGGGAGGTGCGGGCATCCTCGCCTCGTTCTCCGGCAACGCGCATGGGGACCTGGTCATCCGCAAGGGCGGCGGGACGCTGAAGCTGCCCTACCAGCCGGGGCGCTCGCGTCCGGCGGACATGGCCTTCGTGGTGGATGGCTTCCGCGTGGCGCGCAGCTATCCGGAGTACATGCAGAAGTGCCTGGACGCGGTGTTGAGTCCCCGACCCGACCTGAAGGGTGAGGTGAAGCGGTACTACTTTCATCAACCGAACAAGCGGGTGATGGACGCGTTCGTGGCGCGCGCGGGGCTACCCGCGGGGGCGGTGGCCTGCAATGTCGACTTGTATGGCAATACGTCGGCCGCGGGGATGCTCATCCTGTTGGCGGAGGACCTGGCGTGCGGGCGGGTTCGCCTCGGAGGAGGGGACATCGTTTTGGTGGCGGCCGTTGGCGCGAACATCCACTACGGCGCGCAGCTCATTCGGCTGTAGACTTCGGGTGCCTCCTTCCCCCCCATGGAGACACCGTTTGATGGCAGACATGGCTTTGAAGTTGGACGTGCTCGAACCCCAACTCGCACGAGAGCTGGAGGAGCGCGTCTCGTTGGCGACGCGCGACGACACCGCGCGAGGACTGTTTTTCAATGGCGTACTTGGCGCGGTCAGGGTGCTCGATGGCGAGGCCGCGGTGCAGCGTTGCCTCGCCGCTGCGGGAGAAAAGAAGTACGTCGATTTCTTCAACTACCCGGTGGAGGCGTACCTGAGGCTGGCCTTCACGGCGGCGCAGGTGATGGGGCCCAAGCTGGGTGGCTTCGACGCGGCGCTGCGGCGGATGGGCGTGCAGGCGACGACGGACTTCCTGTCCTCCGCGGCGGGCAAGACGTTGCTCCTGCTGGCGTCGAACAGCCCGAAGCGCATGTTGGGCAACCTGCACTCGGGCTACAAGGCGGCGGTGAGCTACGGTGAGCGTGGCGTGACGTGGACGGGAGACACCAGTGGTGTCTTCTCCATGAAGCGCGACTTCATGACGCCGGCCTATCACGAGGGCGTGCTCCAGGCGGTCATCGAGGCCGTCGGTGGCAAGCAGGTGCGGGTGAGCGGCAAGAAGACGGGGCCGCTCGACGCTGAGTACACGCTGTCCTGGCAGTAGCCGTCCTGGCGCGCCCGGACGGGAGGGCCGGGCGCCGTTAGGAGGGTGGACTCTCGACGGAGGTGCCGATGGCGCGGTGGCACGACGCAGTGGTGGCGTTGATGTTCGCGGGTGCGTTCGAGGCGCGGGCGGAGTCGGAGGTCTTCCAGTTCCGCACGCAGGAGGACGCGACGAAGCCCGCGGATGCGGCGGCCTGCGCGGCGGCGCCGTTCGAGGCGACGGTGAAGCTGGGGGCGGGCATCTACGTGCCGCGCGCTCGCGAGCAGGATGGCAAGTGGGTGGACCTGGGGCAGAAGAGCGTGGGCACGGCCACGGCCTGTCTGCGAATCACGCCGGGCACGCCGCTGGCGCCGGGCAACCAGGTGCCGGCCCACATGCGCTTCGTCCTCCCGGAGGGGACCTTCGCGGCCACGGGCACCTGCAACGTGGTGTCGAACGACGTCCCCGTCGCGGGCCTGGTGCTCGCCGGGTGTGCGCTGAAGCTGGTGGAGATGCCCGCGGGCTACGTGGGCGGCACGGTGTCGAGCACCAGCTCGTTCAACCCGAAGAAGCTGCCGGGGTATGCGACGGGCTCGTACTACACGCTCCTCGCCTACCGGGGCCCACCGCCCAAGGCGGCGGGAGCCAAGGCCCCCACGCCCTGAGTCCTGGAGCACGGAGGATCCTCCCGCGGTGATGGCTCCCCGCGCCCGGGAGCGCCGTCCCGGCTCGAGTGCCCCGTGTACCCTCTGCGGGCCCCGGCATGGACCGGGAGGCACATTCGTTCCGATTTCGGAAATTCCGAAACCGGAATGATTGTTGCGCGAGTATCATGAAGCGGCTCAGATTCGTTCTCGAGGTGCACCGGGCCACGCATCGCATCGGCCTGTTCCTGGAGGGGGCGGCGCCGCCGCTGGGGCTCTCGCAGGGGGAGGCCCACCTGCTGGCGTACCTGTTGGAGGCGGGGGACACGTCGTTGAGCGAGCTGCACGCGGCCTTCGGCCACAAGCGCTCCACGCTGACCAGCTACATGGACCGGTTGGAGGCGAAGCGGCTGGTGAAGCGGGAGGCGCGGCCGGAGGACCGGCGCTCGTTCCAGGTCTCCCTGACGGGGCCGGGGCGGACATTGGCGACGCGGGTGCACCGGCGCCTGGAGGCCCTGGAGGCGGTGGTGCTGGGGCAGCTGGGAGAAGAGGACGTGGAGAGCTTGCGAGCGGGGCTCGAGGCCATCGCCGAGGTCGACCGGGAGGAGCACCCGTCCGAGAGCCCGAGGCGAATGCGGACGAGGACCCGGTCGACATGAGCGAGGATTGGAATCAGCTGGAGGACGCGGCCTTCGTGGCGGCGGTGGCCTCGGCCACGTATCCGGGCGAGCGGTTCGGGCACCGCGAGCACCTGAGGTTGGCCTGGAGCTGCCTGCGCGAGGAGCAGGGGTTCGACCGTGGACTCCAACAGGTGCGAGCGCTCATCCAGCGCTATGCGGCCGCGCTTGGAGCCGCGGGCAAGTACCATGAGACGCTCACCCGGGCGTGGATGGAGCTGGTCCAGGTGGCGATGGAGCTCACCCCCGAGGCCCGGTCGCTCGAGCAGCTGCTGGAGGAGAATCCGCACCTGCTGGACGCGACGCTCCTGGCGAGGCACTACCGGAAGCAGACGCTCGACTCCGCCGAGGCGAGGACGGCGTGGGTGGCGCCCGACGTCACGCCCCTGAGGCCACCGGCGGTGTGAGGCGCGCCCTGGGTCGAGCGGCGCGCCGGAGCGGGGCCGGTGAGGTGGGCTGCTCAGGGAGCGGCGGTGCCCCGCTCGCGCATGTACTTGTCGAGCGTCTTCCGGGCCTGGGCGCGGACCTGGTTTCGCAGGAGGGGCGTCCATCCGAGCACCAGTCCCGCGGGGCCGAGCGCCTGTCGTGACCAGGCCCAGAAGTCGAAGCGGTCACGGTGGCGGACAATCTTGCCGTCGCGGAACTCGAACTCCGCGTCGATGCGGTTGAGGACCTTCCGGCCGGTGGTGGAGAAGGTGTAGTTCGCATCCCAGTGGGCGCGGCCGGAGCGGTCATCGGCCTGGATGTCGCGGAAGGTGAGCTCCAGGTCCTTGCCCCGCTCGCAGAGCATGCTCCACATGGAGGTGGTGCCCGCGTGGCGCAGTCCGACGAAGACCTCATCGGTGAACTCCACATCCGGGTGGTAGCAGGCGTTCATGGCCTGGGCGTCGCGGCGCTGGAACGCCGAGTAGAAGTCGTTGAGGAGCTGAGCGTGCGGGTGCATGGCGCCGAGGTCTAGCAGACCTGGGGACCTCCGCGCTGGGAGGCGGGCCTCCGACGGGGCGGGGGCCCCGACGGATGGGGCGCTGGGGTCTGGCCAGGGTCCATCATTCCAGGGACATGCGGAATGGCGCGGCGAAGGTGGGGCGCACATGGCAGATTGCGCCCATGGCTCGCGAAATCGTTATCTGGCCCAACAAGGTCCTGACCACTCCCACGAAGCCCGTGACGGACTTCGGCCCCGCCCTCCAGACGCTCCTGGAGCAGATGGCCGAGTCCATGAAGGAAGCCGAGGGCATCGGCATCGCCGCCAACCAGGTGGGCGAGCCTCTTCGGGTGGCGCTGGTGGGGCGGGAGGACGGGACGTCCTTCGAAATCGTCAATCCCCAGGTGCTGGAGAAGAAGGAGCCCGTGAAGCTGGAGGAGGGGTGCCTCTCGGTTCCCCGGGAGTGGGAGAAGTGCCCGCGCTTCCACAAGGTCAAGGTCCGCTACCAGGACCGGACGGGGGAGTGGCACGAGCTGGAGGCGGAGGGCCGCATCGCCCACATCCTCCAGCACGAAATCGACCACCTGGATGGCCACGTCTTCGTGGACCACCTGTCCTCGCTCAAGCGCACCCTCATCCTGGACAAGATGAAGAAGCTCCAAAAGTCGAAGGCCCGTCAGAAGGAGAGCTGACCCGTCGAGGGGCAGCCGGAGCGACGAGCCGGACGATTCGGGGATGGGGCGCAAGGGCCTCCCGGGTTCCCCCAATAGACCGGGCCGGAAAATCCGCCGGGTGGATCATCCGGTATTTGACGGACGGGATGTGACGAGGTAGTAACTGGACCCCTGCTCGTCGCCCTGGCGCTCCGGCCCCGGGGAAACGAACAACGGGGGAAGAAAAAGGTCGACGAAGGTTGTTGACCTGGAACGCGGTGGTGATAGAAGCCGCGCCCCTCGACGAACCGGTGAACGCAGCAGCCCACCGGGACGGACGAAAAGAATCAAACGGATCTGACCAAATAGGTTGATCCGGGACGCGGCGAAGAGGTAGAAGCCGCGCCCCTCCGGAAGAAAGCAGCGGAAGCCACTGGGCGGCGCTGAGGACTTCGGGAGAGCAGCAAAGAAGAAAGCTGAAACTGGGTGGTTGACAGCGGATGCGAAGATGAAATAGAAGGGGCGCCCCGCTGACGCCGGAAAGAAGTCGAAGGCGGACGCAGGGTAGCAAGAAGTCGCGGTGGAAACAAGCGACTCGGTCTTTGAAAACCAAATAGCAAGCCCAAGAAGAAGAGAAGGATTGCGGAAACCGCAGTCAATCTTTGAGAAGGCCCCAGTCAGGGAGTGCTGAGAAGCGCATACCGGCAGGGCCTCGTAGTGAATCAGCGAGTTGAGGTTCCTTAGCCGGGCCTCAGCTGACGCCGGTTCAACCTTCAAAATAAAATTGGAGAGTTTGATCCTGGCTCAGAACGAACGCTGGCGGCGTGCCTAACACATGCAAGTCGAGCGCGAATAGGGGCAACCCTTAGTAGAGCGGCGCACGGGTGCGTAACACGTGGATAATCTGCCTGGATGCTCGGGATAACCAGTCGAAAGATTGGCTAATACCGGATAAGCCCACGGTTTCTTCGGAGACTGAGGGAAAAGGTGGCCTCTGTATACAAGCTATCACAACCAGATGAGTCCGCGGCCCATCAGCTAGTTGGCGGGGTAATGGCCCACCAAGGCGACGACGGGTAGCTGGTCTGAGAGGACGATCAGCCACACTGGAACTGAGACACGGTCCAGACTCCTACGGGAGGCAGCAGTGGGGAATTTTGCGCAATGGGCGAAAGCCTGACGCAGCAACGCCGCGTGTGTGATGAAGGTCTTCGGATTGTAAAGCACTTTCGACCGGGACGAAAACCCGTAGCCCAACACGCTACGGCTTGACGGTACCGGGAGAAGAAGCACCGGCTAACTCTGTGCCAGCAGCCGCGGTAATACAGAGGGTGCAAGCGTTGTTCGGAATTATTGGGCGTAAAGCGCGTGTAGGCGGCGTGACAAGTCGGGTGTGAAAGCCCTCAGCTCAACTGAGGAAGTGCGCCCGAAACTGTCGTGCTTGAGTGCCGGAGAGGGTGGCGGAATTCCCCAAGTAGAGGTGAAATTCGTAGATATGGGGAGGAACACCGGTGGCGAAGGCGGCCACCTGGACGGTAACTGACGCTGAGACGCGAAAGCGTGGGGAGCAAACAGGATTAGATACCCTGGTAGTCCACGCCGTAAACGATGAGAACTAGGTGTCGTGGGAGTTGACCCCCGCGGTGCCGTAGCTAACGCATTAAGTTCTCCGCCTGGGAAGTACGGTCGCAAGACTAAAACTCAAAGGAATTGACGGGGGCCCGCACAAGCGGTGGAGCATGTGGTTTAATTCGACGCAACGCGCAGAACCTTACCTGGTCTTGACATCCTCGGAATCTCTCAGAGATGAGGGAGTGCCCGCAAGGGAACCGAGAGACAGGTGCTGCATGGCTGTCGTCAGCTCGTGTCGTGAGATGTTGGGTTAAGTCCCGCAACGAGCGCAACCCTCGCCTTTAGTTGCCACGCAAGTGGATCTCTAGAGGGACTGCCGGTGTTAAACCGGAGGAAGGTGGGGATGACGTCAAGTCCTCATGGCCTTTATGACCAGGGCTACACACGTGCTACAATGGCCGGTACAGAGCGTTGCCAACCCGCGAGGGGGAGCTAATCGCATAAAACCGGTCTCAGTTCAGATTGGAGTCTGCAACTCGACTCCATGAAGGCGGAATCGCTAGTAATCGCAGATCAGCACGCTGCGGTGAATACGTTCCCGGGCCTTGTACACACCGCCCGTCACACCATGGGAGTCGATTGCTCCAGAAGTCATCTCACCAAGAGATGCCCAAGGAGTGGTCGGTAACTGGGGTGAAGTCGTAACAAGGTAGCCGTAGGGGAACCTGCGGCTGGATCACCTCCTTTCTAAGGAGACCGGGCATCGGACACGCACTTCGGTGCGAGTAGGCGATGCCAGCAGCCTTCGGGCTGCGTCAGGTCGACCAGGTCAACGTTTCCGAGTCCAATCCGACTCGACTTCTTCGGGCTTGCTGTTTGGTTTTGAAGGACTGAGTGCGCGGGAAACCGCGGCACCAGCTCTTTGAGAATGAAGGACGCTGTAGGAAGAATCGACGCGGTAGCTCCCTGGGCCTATAGCTCAGCTGGCTAGAGCGCGCGCCTGATAAGCGCGAGGTCGGTGGTTCAAGTCCACCTAGGCCCACCACTTCCTCGAGACGTAAGTCGAGAGGGGCAAGTGGTGACGCACCCAGCATGGTAGGATGGCCTGGTTTAAGGGGCTGTAGCTCAGTTGGGAGAGCGCCAGCTTTGCAAGCTGGATGTCGTCGGTTCGATTCCGATCAGCTCCACTACGATTTTCCCTGCAGTTCGAGTGGGAAGCGTTCTTTGACAAGTGCATACGAAGGGTAAGTTGCAATTTCTGCTGAGTAACAAGTTCTCGCAGAAAGCACTGCCGAAGCCGTCGCCGGGAGGCGAGGTGAGAGGCGGTGTTTCTACAAGCGAATTAGAAGTGAATCTTCCGGGCCTGCTGCGAAGAGCAGGGGTCTGGGCCTTGGTTTCGAGTTTCGACAATCCGCCGGGAGGCGGGCGTTGGACAAGAGATTAGGGCAAGTAAGCTACTAAGGGCGTGCGGTGGATGCCTAGGTGCCAAGAGGCGATGAAGGACGCGGGTGGCTGCGAAAAGCTTCGGGGAGCTGTCAACCAAGCGTTGATCCGGAGATGTCCGAATGGGGAAACCCAGCACTGCGAATAGCGGTGTTACCTCCTACTGAATACATAGGTAGGAAGGAGCTAACCAGGGGAAGTGAAACATCTCAGTACCCTGAGGAAGAGAAAACAATGAGTGATTCCCAAAGTAGTGGCGAGCGAAATGGGAGAAGCCCAAACCGAAGTCACGAAAGTGGCGTCGGGGTAGCGGGTCCACGGTAGGACTTTGACTGGCTAGCGGAAGCCTCTGGAAAGGGGCACCAAAGAGCGTGATAGTCGCGTACGCGAAAGCTGGTTGGAGCTGAGTGGGTTACCCAAGTAAGGCGGGACACGTGCAATCCTGCCTGAATCAGCCGGGACCATCCGGTAAGGCTAAATACTCCTTGGCGACCGATAGTGAACAAGTACCGCGAGGGAAAGGTGAAAAGAACCCCGGCAAGGGGAGTCAAAAGAACCTGAAACCGCATGTCTACAAGCAGTTCGAGCTCTACGGCGCAAGCCAGAGCGAGAGCGTACCTTTTGCATCATGATTCGGCGACTTAATATACGTAGCGAGGCTAAGCCGATAGGTGGAGCCGGAGCGAAAGCGAGTCCTAAAAGGGCGAATTAGTTGCGTGTATTATAACCCGAAGCGGGGTGATCTACACATGGCCAGGTTGAAGTGCGGGTAACACCGCATGGAGGACCGAACTCATGAAAGTTGAAAATTTCTGGGATGAGCTGTGTGTAGGGGTGAAAGGCCAATCAAACTCCGTGATAGCTGGTTCTCCCCGAAAGATATTTAGGTATCGGCTCGGGCAATTCAATACTGGAGGTAGAGCACTGGAACGGCTAGGGGTCTCACCAGATTACCAAACCGTACCAAACTCCGAATGCCAGTAATTGTTAGCCCGGGACGCAGTCAGTGGGTGATAACGTCCATTGGCAAGAGGGGAATAACCCAGACCGACAGCTAAGGCCCCCAAATCTAGTCTAAGTGAACACTAGAAAGGATGTGGCAGGTCATTGACAACCAGGAGGTTGGCTTAGAAGCAGCCATCCTTTAAAGAAAGCGTAATAGCTCACTGGTCAAGACAGGCCGCGCCGAAAATGTAACGGGGCTCAAGACTAGTGCCGAAGCTTCGGGTCATACGTAAAGCGTATGGCGGTAGGGGAGCGTTCCAACTGCAGCGAAGGCCGACCGAAAGGGCGACTGGAGCGGTTGGGAGTGCTGATGCCGAAATGAGTAGCGATAAAGGGGGTGAGAAACCCCCTCGCCGTAAACCCAAGGTTTCCTGGGTCAAGTTAATCTTCCCAGGGTTAGCCGGAACCTAAGTCGAGGCCGAAAGGCGTAGATGATGGAAAGCGGGTTAATATTCCCGCGCCATCTTGCAAGCGTTGAACTAAGGGAGGACGGAGAAAGCTAGACGAGCTGACCGGCGGTTGTGTCAGTCTAAAGGCGTAGGGGTGTCGCGTACGAATAAAGGCGCGGCAGCTATCCTCGAGACCTTATGGCGCCCCGTAAGGGGTAAGTCGTCGATGCTCTGCTTCCAAGAAAAGTCCCGTAGGGAGCTTGCAGGGTGTCCGTACCGTAAACCGACACAGGTGGGTGAGGAGAAAATCCTAAGGCGCTTGAGAGAACTCTCCTCCAAGGAACTAGGCAAATTTCCACCGTAACTTCGGAAGAAGGTGGGCCTCTGGTAGGTGAAGGCGTACAGCTGGAGCCGAGAGAGGTTGCAGAGAAATGGCGGTAGCGACTGTTTACCAAAAACACAGGACTCTGCGAAGGCGACAAGCCGACGTATAGGGTCTGACTCCTGCCCGGTGCTGGAAGGTTAAGGGGATTCGTCAGCCGCAAGGCGAAGCGATGATCCGAAGCCCCAGTAAACGGCGGCCGTAACTATAACGGTCCTAAGGTAGCGAAATTCCTTGTCGGGTAAGTTCCGACCTGCACGAATGGAGTAACGACTTCCGCGCTGTCTCGGAGAGGGACTCAGCGAAATTGAAATAGCTGTGCCGATGCAGTTTACCCGCAGCAAGACGGAAAGACCCCGTGAACCTTTACTATAACTTGACAGTGACACTAGGGATTGACTGTGTAGGATAGGTGGGAGCCTTTGAAGCCGGGCCGCTAGGTTCGGTGGAGGCAACGGTGAAATACCACCCTGTTGATTTCTGGTGTCTAACCATGTCCCGTTAGCCGGGATTGGGACACTGTCTGGTGGGTAGTTTGACTGGGGCGGTCGCCTCCCAAAGAGTAACGGAGGCGCGCGATGGTTCCCTCAGCCCGATTGGAAACCGGGCGGCGAGTGCAATGGCATAAGGGAGCTTGACTGCGAGACGGACACGTCGAGCAGGTGCGAAAGCAGGTCATAGTGATCCGGTGGTCCTGAATGGAAGGGCCATCGCTCAACGGATAAAAGGTACTCCGGGGATAACAGGCTTATCTCCCCCAAGAGTTCACATCGACGGGGAGGTTTGGCACCTCGATGTCGGCTCATCGCATCCTGGGGCTGGAGCAGGTCCCAAGGGTTTGGCTGTTCGCCAATTAAAGCGGTACGCGAGCTGGGTTCAAAACGTCGTGAGACAGTTTGGTCCCTATCTGCTGTGGGCGTAGGATACTTGAGAGGCTCTGACCTTAGTACGAGAGGACCGGGTTGGAGGCACCGCTGGTGTACCAGTTGTCTCGCCAGAGGCATCGCTGGGTAGCCATGTGCCGATTGGATAACCGCTGAAAGCATCTAAGCGGGAAACCGACCTCAAGACCAGGTATCCCGGGCGCAAGCCCCTGAAGACCCGTCGAAGACTACGACGTTGATAGGCTGGGTGTGTAAGCGCGGTAACGCGTTGAGCTAACCAGTACTAATTGGTCGAGCGGCTTACTTCCCCCTATCTCTTGCGCGCCCCCTCGAGGGGAGTAAGGGACTCGGGGCCAAGGCCGAGGCTTGAATGCATTCGCATTCACCCGGAAGAAACTTCTTTAAAGCACAGCGAGGCTTGATACTCGCAGAATGCTGCAACTTACCCTTCGTATGCACTGTCTCTTGTTTTCCGGTGGCAATGTCGGAGGGGTCACACCCGTTCCCATCCCGAACACGGAAGTTAAGCCCTCCAGAGCCGATGGTACTCCGCGGGAAACCGCGTGGGAGAGTAGGTCGCTGCCGGATTCTTTTTGAGAAGCCCTCGTCGCCTCGTGCGACGGGGGCTTTTCTTTTTTCCAGCTCCCATCGCTGAACACATATCAAACCCCCAGCGAAGTTCGCGCTGAGGGTCCGAGGTATGGCTCAGGCAACTCGGAGCACGACCTTGCCCACGGTAGCGCGGGACTCCAGTTGCCGGTGGGCTTGGGTGGCGTCTTCCAGCCCGACCACCAACCCCAGCTTCACCCGAAGCCGTCGGGCCGCGAGGGCCTGACCCAATGCCTCTCGCGCCTGGCGCTGCAGGGCGGCCGGGTGCGGGGTGCGCAACCAGTACGCGCTGACCTTCAGCGACTTCGCGTAGAGCGCCTCCACCTCGAATGCCGGCGGAGGACCACTGGCGTTCCCGTACGCCACCAGGTGGCCGAAGGGCGCGAGCGACTCGAGGCTGCTCGCCCAGGTGCTGGCGCCCACCGAGTCCAGCACCAGCTCCACTCCGCTGCCTCCCGTCACCTGCTTCACCCAATCCGAGACTGACGCCGAGCCTCCGTACACGAAGACCTCGTCGGCGCCTGCCTCTCGCGCCAGTGCGGCTTTGTCCGTGTTCGACACGGTCCCCAGCACCACGGCTCCCAAGGTCTTGGCGAGCTGGATGGCGAGAAGACCCACGCCTCCCGCCGCGGCGTGGATGAGGACCCGGTGACCTTGCTGCACCTGCGCTGACGTGAAGAGGAGATGCCAGGCCGTGAGGCCCTGCACGAGGAGCCCCGCTGCCTCCTCGAAGGAGACGTGCTCGGGAAGCTCCAGGAGCTCATCCACCGAAGTCGTCGCCAACTCCGCATAGCTCTGCTGCGCGAGGGCCACCACTCGCTTGCCGACCCATCGTGAGTCGACACCCTCGCCGACCTGGTCCACGACCCCCGCGGCCTCGCTTCCGAGGATTCGTGGGAGCGGGGCCGTGGCGTCGTAGAGGCCTCGACGGCGTTCCGTGTCCGCGAAGTTCACGCCCGCAGCCCTCACCCGGATTCGCGCCTGGCCAGGACCCGCGGTCGGGTCTGATACCTCTTCCAGCCGCAACACGTCCGGACCGCCTATCTCGTGGTAGCGAATCGCTCTCATCCCCGCGTCGTAACGACGAGGTGACTTCGTCGCCGCTGCTCGCTCGCGAGGATTCGCGCGACGCCGAGGTGCTCCTGCTCTCGCACTGGTCCCTGACAGAGGGCCGACTGGGTCCGCTCCGGCTGTCGCTGTTCCGCTGTTGTTGACCCATGGACGTGAAAAAGTGGGGGAACGAAGCGGGAACGCCTCGTGTGACTGGCCTCGGTCCACCGGGCTTGCTTGAGTGGCGCTCCCCCCACGCAAGAGGAGCCTCCTGAATGAAGCTGCTTCGTCCCTCGCTTGGTGTCCTGCTCGCGGCCGGTTTCTTCGTCGCGCCCATGCGCTCCGATGCCGCCACGGTCCGCGTCGGGCTCGGGGCAGACTATTGGATTGATCAAAGCGCGGCCTTCAGCTTCCTGCTGGGCGTGGAAGGCCGGCTCGCGGGGCCTCTCTCGGTGGGCGCTCGCTTCGGCGCCTCGCTCATCACCGATGGCAACGACGTGGGAATCCCCCTGGATGTCGTCCTCCGCGCGAACATCGCCAGCGCGGGGGTCTACGTCGAAGGACTCGTGGGGCCCTGGATTGTCATGGGCCGTGGCGATGCGCTTCGCGCGCATGCCGCCTTCGGCTTCGGCCTGCAGGGCAAGGCCGCGAGCATCGGCGTGGAGGTGGGCTACCTGGACCCCGACCCCGTCATCGGTCTGCGCCTGGGCTACAAGTTCTGAGGCTCAGTAGTGCGGTGGACGCTCTTGCTGACGGGCGTCCACCAGCCCGGGCTCGGCCTCCAGCTTCTTCTTCAGGAGGTCCAGCTCCACGCGCAGCGCCTCGATGACCCGCTGCTGCTGATAGAGCACGTCGCTCAGCTCCTGCAGCGTCTCCTGCTGCTGCATGTAGCGAAGCTCCAGCTCGGTGATGCGCGACTCGTCCATGGGGCCTACCCTTACCTCGGAGTGGCCCCCGTCGTCCCTCCCTCGCAGCTCCCCGGCGTCCTGCCATGAACGTCCAGGAACACCTCCAACGTGCGCGCGAGCTCCTCGCCCGGGGCCAGCCCGAGCTGGCCGAGTCCGCGCTCAGTGACGCCATCGACGCCTCCGTCGCCCAGGAGGACCTGGTGCTCCTCACCCGGGCCCGCTTCGCCCTAGGAGAGCTGCTCTTCCAGCAGGAGCGCGATGACGAGGCCCTGCCCTACCTCCTCGCCGTCGTGCGGACCGAGCGTGTCGATGGCTCGGTGGACCACGAGGTCAAGGCCTCCGCGCGCATGCTCCGGCAGATTCGAGGCATCGAGCCTCGCTGAGCCCCGCGCCCTGTCAGGGGACGCTGCAGGACTGGCGGATGAGCTCCATCCGTCCGGAGAAGCGACGCTCGAGGTCCATCCGCGTCAGTCTCGCGTCGTCGATGCGCCGCGCCTCGAGTTGCATCGCGCACAGGGCCGCCAAGGCCTTGGGGCTTCCCAAGTCGAGTCGGTCCGCCTGTCTCAAAGCCTCCTGGGCACCGTCCACATCTCCCAGGCGGAACAAGGCCAGCCCCAGCTCGAAGTGAGCGAGCGAGAGCCTGGGGTCCTCCAGCGTCGCCTTGCGCAACACCGCCACGGCCTCCGCTCCCTGGCCGGCCGCGCGCAGTACCAGCGCCTGCTCCACCAGCAGCCGCGCGAGGGGGACCTTTCCCCGCAGCGCCATGAGCACCGCGAACGCTTCCGACGGCCGCTGGGCCGCGCTCAGCAGTCGCGCGTAACGAAGCCCGATGAGCGGCTCTCCCGGGGCCTTCTCGAACGCGGCCTTCATCGCCTCGGATGCGCCCACCGTGTCGCCACCCCGCTCCCGGAGCTCCGCTCGGAACACGTCGGGCCGGGCGTCCATGGGCGCCAGCTGGTTCGCCCGCTCCAACGCCGTGCGGACACAGCGCTCCATCCGCTCCACTTCACAGACGCGCGCGAGCAGCAGCTGCGTCTCCATTGCCTCGGGCTCCCGGCGCTCCGCCGCCAGGGCCAGCTCGTGTGCCTCGGCCGGGGCGCCGTCGAGCAGCAGCTCCGCGGCTTCACGCAGCTCCGCGGCCGTCGCCTTCGGATGCTCTCGCAAGGGGAGCAGCAGCCTGACGCGCTGCTCGGGCAGCGGGGTGGCTCGAGCGATGCTCAGCTCCTGCTCCGGCATGTTCCTGGGCAGGAACAGCGGGATGAGGTGAATCAGGAACGCCACGCCACACACCACCAGCATGCCGCGCAGGCCCTGATCGACCCGCCAGCGCCGTCGCTTCCCGGCTGGCACCTCCTCGGTGAGGGGTTGCTGTCGCTCTGCTTCCATCCGCCGCACGTCCCGTTCTCGCCCAGCCGCTGGCGCGGCTCACACTGCCCGAAGTCGCGGCCGGAGGCCTCGAGGCAATTCGACCCCGCAGCTCCAGCACAGCTCGAAGTTGCCCGGGTTCTCCTCCCGACAGCCCGGACACTCCACCGTGCGCGAGGCCTCCTCCTGGTTCTCCTTCAGCTCCGCGACCACGGCTCGCGCCTGCTCCACGTCCTCGGGATGAAGCCAGAGCTCCACCCACGTCTCGCCGCTCGGAATCTCTCCGGTCAGCGGGGCCAGCGACTCGCCGCGCACCTGGACGGACATTCCCTCGGCTTCCAGCGTCCCCGCCAGCAGCCGCGCCTCTCCCACCGTGCGGTGCACGGAGAACTGCACACGCTTCATGTCTCTCTCTTCACAGATGACGGGGCGGTCGGCAACCACACCCACCGCTGCCGTGCCGCCTTCTCTCACCGAAGCCTGCTCGTCTGCTTATTGTTCATGCTTTGTCACAACCCACATGGGGCGACTGTCGCCTGTCCCCCGGTGTTTGCCTTTCACCGCGCGTCCAGGTGAAGATCAACATCGGCGGGGCGCCGCCCGAGCGTCTCCCGGTGCGCCCTCCACCCACTGTGTGAAGCCTTTGTCCAGGATGCGAGACGCCGTCCCATGCGTGCGCAGGCTCTCCAATTCCGTTCGGCTCTTCCCACACACCTCGCGTGGGTTCGCTACGGCTTCGCCGTCCTCTGCGTGAGCCTCGCGGGGCTCGCCGCGTGGTGGTTCGTCTTGCCTGGGGCCACGGCGCTCCTGCTGTCGCTCGCGGCCGTGCTGCTCGCGGCGCTCACCGGAGGCGTGGGACCCGCCGGGTTGGCGACCCTGGTGGGGACGCTCCTCCTCATGCTCGGTCCCGCATCGCCAGCGAGCCCCTCGGCGCCGAGCACCGTCGCCCTCTTCCTCATCGTGGGGGCGCTTGCCTCCCTCCTGGCGGGACGACGTGTACAGGTACCAGAGCGCGTCACGGCGCCCTCGCTCGTGACACCCGCGCCGTCCTCCGGCCTGGAAGCCCACTTGCTGCGAAGCCTCAACGACGCGGTCCTGGCCACCGACAACCGAGGCGTCGTGCGCTACCTCAATCCCGCGGCCGCGCACCTGCTGCAGTGCTCGGAGGCGGAGGCCCTGGGTGTTCCCCTCTCACACGTGCTGCGCTCCCGCCCCGAGTCGGGCTCCTTCCCGCTGCGCCAGGCGGCGCCTCCCAAGACGTGGTCCCAGTGGCCCCGCGCGCTGAAGCGACGCGACGGCGGAGAGCTGCCCATCGAGGAGTGCACCGTGTCCCTTCGCGGGGCCGATGACGAAGAGCTCGGCGCCGTGTGGGTGTTCCGCGACGCGACGGCGCGTCGACAGCTGGAGCTCGAGCGGACGCGGTTGCTCGAACGCGAGCACGCGGCGCTCGCCGAGGCCCAGGTCCAGCGCGAGCGGATGGAGTCACTCTTCCTCCAGGCCCCCGTCGCCATCGCCGTCTTCCGTGGGCCGGACCATGTCTGTGAGCTGCTCAATCCCCAGGCGTGCGCGCTGCTGGAGGTGGATGCCCACGCCATCGGCAAGCCGCTGCGCGACCTGCAGCCCGCCATGGACCCCGGCATGTTGCGGCTCCTCGATGACGTCTACCGCGACGGCAAGCCCTTCTCCGGGCGCGAGGTGCCCCTGGCCTCCGCGTCTCCCTACGTCACCCCGGCGCTCTCCCGACAGCAGCGCTTCCACGACTTCAGCTGGCAGCCCTGGCGTGATGCCCGAGGCGTCGTCCAGGGCGTGATGGCCGTCGCCGTGGAGGTGACGGGACTGGTGGTGGCCCGGCGCGCCGCGGAGGACCTGGCGAGGGACTTGCGCGAGGTGGTCCAGTCCCGCGACGAGTTCCTCTCCATCGCGAGCCATGAGCTGCGCACCCCCATCACCTCCGTCCAGCTCCAGCTCCAGTTCCTGCTGCGCGGCGCGCCGGCGATGGGCTCCGAGGCCACGGCCTCGCTCGTGCGTCGCCGCGTCGAGTCCACGCTGCGCTCCGTCGCCCAGCTGCACCAGCTCGTCGCCACGTTGTTGGACGTGTCCCGCATCCGCGCGGGTCGACTCGACCTGCATCGTGAGCGGGTGGACCTGTCGTCACTCACTCAAGAGATGGTGTCCCGCGTCCAGGAGGACGCGGCGGGCGCGCGATGCCCCGTGCGGCTCGTGGTGTCCGAGCCCCTCGTCGGCCACTGGGACCGCGTGCGGCTGGAGCAGGTCATCACCAACCTGCTGTCCAATGCCTTCAAGTACGGCGCGCAGCAGCCCGTGGACGTCCTCGTCACGCGCGAGGACGGCTACGCGCGCTTGAGCGTGAAGGACCAAGGCATCGGCATCGCTCCCGAGGACCACGCCCGCATCTTCCAACGCTTCGAGCGCGCCGTGTCCCAACGCCACTACGGCGGCTTCGGGCTGGGTCTCTGGATCGTCCGGCAGATTGTCGAGGCGCTCCAGGGCGACATCCGCGTGGAGAGCGCGCCCCACGCGGGTTCCACCTTCATCGTCCGGTTGCCCTTGCAGGACTCGACCACCGCGGCCGACGCGGCCCTCTGACTACTCCTCCTGGCGGAGCTCGTGGGGCAACACCACGTGCGCATGGCGCGGCGCGCGGGTGTGCAGCTCCCGCGTCAGCAGGGCGTCCAGCTCCCAGAGCAGGAGGTCGTAGAGCGGGCCCGCGCCTTTCGCGGGAAGGCGCTCCGTGGCCAGTCGGACCCGAGGAGACTCCTCGTCCTCGAACGCGAGCGTCACGGCGAGCCCGTCGGGACCGCCCGCCTGGGGTACGAGCACCACGGGTGCCGGCTGGTGTTCCACCTGCTCGAGCAGGGGCATGAACGTGCGGACCTCATGGGCCGTCAGTTCCCGCTCGGATACCACCTCGCCCTGCTCCAGGACCGACAGGTGCTCGAGTCCCGTCAACCGCAAGGCCTGGGCCGCCGTGTTCGTCCGGCCGCTGCGCTCATAGGTCATCGTCCTCACGCCCATCACCTCCGTGCCAAGGAGGTAGGCACTCAGGCGCGTCCCGACATCCCCGCACGGACGAGGGACGGCCCGCAGCGCCGCCACACCGACACCCGGACGTACGCTTCAGGACAGCGTGGCGAGCCCTCCGCCCGAGTGTCCACCGCCGGGTCACTCTCTACGGTGCGGCCCTCTCGAGCACTCCCGCTCGGGAACGCCGGAGGTTCGCCCATGGGCAACAAGGGTAGCGGAAAGATGCCGAGCGCCAATGACCAGCGCTCCGACTCCAAGAATCCCAACAACCCCGCGCACAAGTCGTCGCAAGACAACCGCGCCAATCAGATGAACAAGGAGCACGCGCCGAGCAAGGGCCCGGGCAACACCATCCCGGGCGGCGCTCCGGGGAGCGGGCAGCCAGGCTCGAACACGCCGAAGCACTGAGGTCCCTTCTGGCGCGAGGCCCCCGCTCCCGGTGGACCAGCACCGGTGGAGGGGGAGCCGTAAGCCATCACGGCCGGCGCGGTGTGTCGCTTCCGCGACGGGTGCTCACCGCGCCGCCGTGTCGTGGGACGAAGTGCTTCAGCGCGCGCGGGGCTCGCACTCACCCTCGCCCCGGAAGTGGCCCGCGGTGCGGACCAGCGCCGTGACGAAGTCGCGCAGGTTGCGCACGTTGGCCGCGCCGCCCGTGCCGTACTGGTCGATGGGCAGCTCCGTGAGGTCCACCGCGGCCAGCTCCTCCAGCGTCACCTCGCCATCCGGTCCGGCGATGCCCAGCCTGTCCGCCTGGGCGATGGCGTCGAAGCGCATCTTCGCGTCCGGTGACTGGAGGTCGTCGAAGAAGAGGTGGTCCCCGTGGATGGTGAGCTGCACCGTCTCCTCGCCGTCCTTGGGCACCGTCACGCCCGCGCCCAGCTCGGGGCTCTCGCAGTGCTCGTAGACGGTGTTCGTGGTGAAGCCCCAGTTGAAGCGCTTCGTCTCGCGGTCCTTCGTCGCCTGGCCGGCGACGTACACGCTGTAGCCCTCCGTCTTCATCAGCGTCACGTCCGCCGCGTCCGCGTTGCCCGCCACCGCGTCCGCCACCGGCGCCATCGCGAAGCTGATGTGGTCCCACTTCTGCGCGGGGAGGTCCTTGAAGCTCTCCACCACGACGGGGCCGGGCTTGTGCACGTCGAACACGCGCGCCTGCGTCTGCTTCGCGGCCACCTCGTCGTGCGTCTCCACCGTCACTTCACTGAGCACCACGAGGAACTTGTCGAAGCGCACCGTCCACCCGTCGGTGAAGCCCGCCTCATCGCCCACCGCGGGAGGAATCTGCTTCTCGATGAAGTCCTCTCCGTACGTGGTGAACATCACGTTGCCCGTCCCATCACTGCAGGCGACGAGTCCCAGGCACGACAACCCCAGCATCCAGTTCTTCATTGCGCGGCTCCCTCTTCCCACGTCACCACGTAGGCGGTTGTGTCCTCCACGCCGCGCATCAGCGCATTGCGCGCCTGGCTGTCGGCGGGGAAGGTGTAGAGGCCATCCGCGTCCGTGTCGGTCGCGGTGGCGAAGTCGATGCGGTCAACCCACTTCCTCAGGTCCACGGTGATGCGTACCCGGCCCGCTTCCAGCCCGAGGGACTTCTCGAAGCGCACTCCGGCCACGGGCTTGGGCAGGTCCGCCTCCACGTCGAAGCGCACCTGACCTCCGTCCGCGTTCGTCGCCGTGCCCACCAGCCGCACGGCGTGGCCTCTCAGGACGCCTTGCGCGTCGGTGGTCGCCGTCGGGGTGGCGAGTGTCAGCTCCAGCGAGCCGTACTCTCCCGTCACCGCGCTCGCGGTGCCCAGTGGGGTGATTCCGCTCAGGAGGTCCACCGTGTGCGTCTCAAGCAACTCGCCCAGGGCGTCTCCCGGCGCGTAGTGGCCCGGGTGCGCGTGCGCCGTGCCTCCGAGGAGCGCGTACCAGTCGAAGGTGCGGGAGAGGAGCACTCGGCCTTCGAAGAAGCGCACCGGACCCAGGGAAACGTGCGCGGCGTCGAGGGTGATTCGCCAGCCTCGCTCGTTGGGTGTGTCGGACAGCGGGGCCGCGGTGGACTCCACGGTGAAGACGCGGCGCTCGGCCTCGCTGCCACAGCCGAGCAGCAGGGCCGCGACGGCCACCGTGCCCCTCAGGATGTGTCTGCGATTCATAGATGGACCTCCAGGGTGAGCGAGGCCATTCGAGGCGACCCCGCGGTGAAATGTCGGGCCGGGATGAGGCTCGCCGGGGCGCTCGGGTCGAAGCGGGAGCTGTAGACGAACTCGCCGTCACGCCAGCGCGCGTCCAGGAGGTTGCGCACCTCCAGCTTCAGTCCCAGTTCTCCTCGGCGCAGGCCCAGGTCCAGGTCCGTGAGGAAGACGGAGCGGCTCTTCTCGTCGAAGGGCAGCGGGCGCGGGCCGAGGAACGTCAGCCCCGTGCCCACCGTGAAGAGGGTGGGCTCGGCGCCCAACCAGGCCCACTCGAGGGGATGCTCCCAGCCCACGTCCGCCCTGGCGACGAAGGGCGCGAAGTAGGGGAGCAGCGTGTCGGTCCTCGTCACGTAGGCGTGCGCCACGGTGCCGCTCAGCGCCGCGACGAGGCCTCGCACGGGGCGCGCCTGGAGCGACGCCGTCACTCCCGAGCGGAGGGTCTCGCCCGTGTACACGGTGGTGCCCACGGTGTGGTCGAAGAAGAAGTCGTTCTCCACCTGCGAGCCGAAGACGCTGAGCTGCACGGCCCACGTCTCCCCGTCCTTGCGCGCGCCGACCTCCGCGCCGTGCACGGACACGAAGGGGGCTCGCTCTCCCTCGGAGAGGCTGCGTGCCTGGGGCGAGCGGAAGCCGTCGCCGTAGCTGGCGAACAGTCGCCACGGGGTCGCGTCGTCCGACAGCGCGTACTCGAGGCCCGCCTTCGCGCCCAGGTGCACGCCGAAGGCGCTGCGGGAGTAGCCCTGGCCGTCGTAGAAGCGCGGGTCGCGGAAGGCGAGCGCGTCGAAGACCTCGACACCGAGCGCGTCCGCGCGGCCACCGATTCGGAGCGCCCAGCGGCCGAGGACCATGCGCCCCTCGGCCCAACCCCAGACATCCGTCTGGGTGAAGTGGGCGTCGATTTCGTCGGAGAAGAAGGTGCCGTCCGATTCGCGGTAGCGCCGCTGTGTCTGTTCCACGCCGTCACGCCTGGCGCCCAGGCCGAGCTCCAGGGTTACGGGACGGCCGAACATCGTCACCGTGCGGCGGTGCTCGGCGCGGGCTCCGAGGATGATGGAGTCGTTCGTCTGCTCGAGTCCGTCACCTCGCTCGTCCACCCGGAAGCCGGTGAAGTTGTTGCGCAGCCGCAGGTCCGAGAGGATTCCGAAGAACTCCAGCTTCGTGCGGCCCTGACCCGAGCGGGGGAGGTCCACTCCGAGCAGGAGCTGGTGCCGGGAGACGGTGCCTCCCTGCCGTGGCGTGGAGGCGGAGAAGAAGTCTTGCTGACCTGTGAGGAGCGCGTCCTCGCGTACGACGCCGGGCGAGTCGAAGCGGGTGATGTAGCTGCCCGCGAGGGCTCGTAACGTGAGTCCGTCGGTGAGTCTCGTCGTTGCCTGCGCGAGCAGGGAGGCTCGGCCATAGCCGCGCTGCGCGCCGTAGTTCCTGGCCTCGCCGAGCTCCACCGCGGCGAACGTCTCCGGGTCCTCGCCCGGACGCACGGTGGCCACCAGTCGCCGCTGGCGGTACTGGCCCAGCGTGCCCGCGAGGTGCACGCCCTGCTCCTTGACGCCCAGGTCCATGCGCACCGTGCCGGCGACGGCGAAGTCACCTTGTGCCGCGCGATACGAGCCCTCCGTCACTTCGAGCGCCTGGACGACCTCGGGGATGACGAAGTTGAGGTCCGCGTAGCCAAGCGCGTGGATGTGGCTGACCTCGTTCACCGGGAGGCCCGCGACGGTCAGCTCCACGTCCTGTCCGTGCAGGGCGTCGAAGCCGCGCAGGAAGAGCTGGTGCGCCTTGCCCTCTCCGCTGTGCTGCGAGGCCACGAGACCCGGCACGGCGCGGAGCAGGTCCACGGCTCCGCTGCGCGGCGCCGCGTCCAGGATGTCCCGGCCGAGGGTGAGCTCCGAGGCGCTTTGTGGAGGCCGTGTGCCTCGGACCACCGTGTGGGTCTTCGGCTCCGTGCGTGGGGGCTTGTTTGCGTCCTGCTCGGACTGTGGGACCTGATGGGCTTGAGGCTCCGTGGGCGGTGTTGTTGCTTCGGCGCTCGGCGCTGCTTGCGCGGGCGTGCTGGAGACATGGGGCTGCGCGGACGGTGTGGTCGCTTCGGCGCTCGGTGCTGCTTGCGCGGGAGTGCTGGAGATATGGGGCTGCGCGGACGGTGTGGTCGCTTCGGCGCTCGGTTCTGCTTGTGGAGGAGGGCTGGCGATTGGGGGCTGCGAAGACGGTGTCGTGGCTGCAATGCCCGGTGCTGCTTGCGAGGCCTGGGTGGCGATGCGGAGCTGCTCGGACGATGTCGTCGCTTGAGTTGCGCCCGGTGCTGCTTGCAAGGCCTGGGGGGCGATGCGGAGCTGCTCGGACGATGTCATCGCTTGAGTCGTGCCTGGTGCTGCCCGCGGGGCTCGGGGGGCGGTGCGGAGCTGCTCGGACGATGTCGTTGCTTGAGTCGCGCCCGGTGCTGCTTGCGAGGGCTGGGGGGCGGTGCGGAGCTGCTCGGACGATGTCGTCGCTTGAGTCGTGCCCGGTGCTGCTTGCGAGGGCTGGGGGGCGGTGCGGAGCTGCTCGGACGATGTCGTCGCTTGAGTCGTGCCCGGTGTTGCTTGCGAGGCTCGGGTGGCGATGCGGAGCTGCTCGGACGATGTCGTCGCTTGAGTCATGCCCGGTGCTGCTTGCAAGGCCTGGGTGGCGATGCGGAGCTGCTCGGACGATGTCATCGCTTGCGTCGCGCCTGGTGCTGCTTGCGAGGGCTGGGTGGCGGTGCGGAGCCGCGCGGCCGGGGTTGCCGCTTCGGTGTTCAGCCCCGCGTGAAGAACTGGGGGCGTGGAGAGGGGCACTGTGGTGGGGGGAGCGGTCTTCGCTGTGTTCAGTGCGTGCGGCGTCGCCGTCGGAACAGGTGCTCCGGTGACGGCACGGCTCGCGTGTTGCTCCGTCGACGACTTGTCTGCTCCCGGTGCAAGCGCTTCGCGAGCAAAGCGACTCGCGGCAGACTCCGCAGACGGCGTCGTTGCCGCGACGGTCCGCCTGGCGAGTGCTGCGTGGCTCGTGGCCCTGGATGGTGCGCCGGAGGTTGGCGCGCCGCGTGTGACCACGGACAGGTTCGTGCTCGCTCGTGCGCTCGTCGCCGAGGGCATGGTTGCCTCGCCGAGCGTCAAACGTGGCTTCGCCACCGCGAGCAGCGGTGCACAGAGGACCCACAAACCTGTCGATAGCGCGACGGTCACGACACTCGTGGACATGAAGGACACTCACGGCAGGTCGCCTCGGTCCTCGTGCCCTCGTGCACGCGGCTCTCGCGTGACACTCCTGGCTCGAAGATGGAGACCCTCCACCGTCATGAATGGGGGGCGATGACACGCAAGACTCCGCCACCTCATCGCGCACACCCGGCGCGCGGAGGTCCGAAGCTCACGTTCGATGGATTCGCTTCAGCGCGAGCGCCGTGGACCTATGGCCCTTGCGGCATCGCCGTCGGCCGGAGTGCCACACCCGGCAACCGCGTCGGCGCATGCACGGACTCGTGCTTCCACGACACCCACCGCACCACCGGCACCAGGGCCACGACCCACGTCGCCGCCACCACGCTCAGGTGCTCCACCGAGCCGGTCAGGTGCTTGTGGCCATCCGGACCATGTCCCGTCTCAGGCGACTGACGCGTGGGCTTCGGCGCAAGGCCACTCTCGTCCGGAGCGTCATGGCTGTGCGCCTGACCCCCGTGACTGTGCACATGCGCCGCGCCACCATGGCCCACCACCGCGTGCAGCACCGGCGCCACCGCGAGCCCGTACACCAGGACCATCAGGCCCAGGCTCGCGAGGTCTCGTCGGTCGTGGGGATTCAGCAAGGCGCTGGTCGACAGGGCAGGGGGGTGGTCGCCTCCTACCCGGCTTCCCGGGCCCACGCAAGGCAGCACACCCGTGCCGCTCGCCCCAGTCCTCGTGCCCGCTCATGCGCCGACTCCATGCTCACGCAGCGCGACCTCGCGAACCGCGGGCCTCGTGCCGCGCGGTCACCTCGCGGGTGTCGGCGCGCCGAGCGAACACAAAGCCAATCGCAAACATCGGGCCCTCCACGCGCCTCCTTCGCCGCATGAGCAGGTGTTCCCAGCCCGTCGGGACGTGCCTCGTGCGCGGCCGCCCCGGCGCTTCGTGTCCCAGCGCATGTGGGTGACCCGGCTGCGCGCGAGACCCCCGCCGCACACCCGCGCCGAGTCCCCGATGCAGGCGTCGGACACCGCGCTCAACCGGTCCGCCGCCGAGGTCCCCCGGGAACGGGCCCTCTGCCTCCCACCTGTCACTCCCCCAGGGAGACTGTCCACCGCACCCGCCCCCGGGATGTGGGTGCTGTGTCCCTCTTGACGCGGCGCATTGATTCCCGTGTCACCCAGGGCGGACCGTCATTACAATATGCGTGTGCGTTCTGAATCCGTAGCGCTCCGCCAGTTGTCCGCAGAGGGGGACATTCCGCCGACGAAGCCTCGCTCCGAGCGGCTGAAGGCCCTCGCCACCGAGGAGTTCGACCTGCTCATCATCGGGGGCGGTGTCACCGGCGCGGGCTCCGCGCGCGACGCCGTCCTGCGCGGACTCAAGGTCGCCCTCGTGGAGCGAGAGGACTTCGCCAGCGGCACGTCCAGCCGCTCGTCCCGCCTCATCCACGGCGGCCTGCGCTACCTCGAACACGGTCACCTGGGCCTCGTCTTCGAGTCCAGCATCGAGCGCCGCCGCCTCCTCAAGCTCGCACCCCACCTGGTGCGCCCGCTCGCCTTCGTGTGGCCCGTCTACGCCGGCGCCCGCGTGCCCCGCTGGAAGCTCAACGCGGGCCTCATGCTCTACGACGCCCTCTCCCTCTTCCGGAACGTGAAGGGCTATCAGCGCCTCAACCGCGACCAGCTCCACCAGTCCGAGCCCGGCCTGCGCACCGACGGCCTCAAGGGCGGCGCCCGCTACTACGACGCCGCCACCGATGACGCCCGCCTCACCCTGGCCAACGCGCTCGGCGCCTCCGAGGCCGGCGCCGTCGTCCTCAACCACGCCTCCGTCCAACGCCTCGACGTCGTCGACGGCAAGGCCCGCGGCGCCATCGTCGTCGACCACCTCACCGGGCAGCAGCTCACCGTGCGCGCGCGCGCCATCGTCAACGCCACCGGGCCGTGGAGCGATGAGATCCGCAAGCTCGATGCCCCCGACGGCAACGCCCACGCCGTGCGCGGCAGCAAGGGCGTGCACGTCGCCGTGCCTCGCAAGCGCCTGGGCAACCACGACGCCCTCACGCTCCTGTCCCCCAAGGACGGCCGCGTGATGTTCGTCCTCCCCGCCGACGACTTCACCATCATCGGCACCACGGAGACCTCCACGCGCGCGCACCCCGCCGAGGTCCGCGCGAGCGAGACGGACGTCGCCTACCTCCTCGAGTCCGCCAACGCCTTCTTCCCCGAGGCGCACCTCACCCGCGAGGACGTGGTGAGCGCCTGGGCCGGCATCCGCCCCCTGTCCGCCAGCGGCTACCACGGCACCACCGACGCGGGCAGCGCCAGCCGCGAGCATCACATCGACCTCAGCCCCACCGGCGTGCTCGCCATCAGCGGCGGCAAGCTCACCACCTATCGCGTCATGGCGCGCGACGTGGTGGACGCCGTGGAGAAGCACCTGGGCCAGCCCCGCCGCAAGGCCCCCACCGAGTCCCTGCCCCTGCCCGGCGGCGACATCCCCGACCTGAACGCCGAGCTCGCCGCCGCGCGCGACGTCGTCGGGGACGCGGCCACCGCCACGCACCTGGTGCGCGCCTACGGCAGCCGCTGGCGCCGCGTCTGGGCGCTCACCCGCGAGGACGCCTCCCTCGCTCGCCCGCTCGCTCCCGGCCTGCCCTACCGCGCCGCGGAGGCCGTGTGGGGCGTCACCCACGAGCTGGTGCACACGCTCTCCGACCTGCTCATCCGTCGACTCAAGGTCGCCTTCGAGACCCGGGACCTCGGCCGCGGCGCCGCCCAGGTGGCCGCCGAGGTCATGGCCCCCCGACTCGGTTGGGACGAGGCCGAGACCCGCCGTCAACTCGACACGTACGCCTCCGACGCGCTGCGTATCTTCGGCATCGACAGCGCTGAATCCTGAGAAGGCGGGCGAAACAACGAGCGTCCGTCCAGCGCCGTACGCCCGCGTGTCTCATGCCCCGAGACAGTCGTCCTCCGCCTGACAGGCCCGCGAGCAGCCGGACGGCTGGCGTGCTTAACTTGCGCGTGGGGAACGGGAAGCGGTGTCCTCTCGTTCACCCCGGCCGTCGAATCCGGACCGGGGTGCCCTCCGTACCTACCCGTTCGCCGGGGCGTTCAAGGAGAATGACGATGAAGCGTTGGGTCTGGCTCGGGTTGCTCGGTGGGGCGGTGGCGTGCACCAAGGTCCCCGACAGGGATCCCCCGGTCTCCGAGGAGGTCTGCCCCGGGACGGAGGCGCTGTCGCTGCCGGGCACCGCGCGTCAGTCGCTCAACCCGCTCGCCGGCGAGGATGGCGCGGAGCCGGTGCTCATCACCTTCCGCCCCCGCGTGTCCGCCAGCGCCGTGTCCAACCTGGACACGCTCACCGAGTCGGCCCGGCGCGTGGGCGCCCAGGTCCACCGCCGCTTCCCCCACCTGAACACCATCGCCGCGAAGGTGTCTCCCGAGGCCCGCCGGGCGCTCGAGCAGGACCCCGACGTGCTGCGCGTGGAGCCCGACCGCGTGGTGCGCGCGTTCGGGATGCCGAGCCCGCTGTCCCCGTCCCTCTTGCAGGGCGTGCTGCCCAACACGAGCGGCTCCACGGGCGAGTACACCGCGGGGCTGCACCGCGTGCAGGCGCCCCAGGTCTGGGACGCGAACAACGACGGCGTGCTGGATGACGGCGCGCCCTCGGGCACGGGCATCAAGGTGTGCATCATCGACAGCGGCTGGGACAACCGGCACCCGGAGCTGGCGGCGGCGTACCTGGAGGGCAAGGACTTCCTCGACGGGGACGACGAGCCGCTGGACCAGGGGCGCGTGAGCGGCGTGCTGAAGTGGGGCGGCGGTCACGGCACGCACACGGCGGCGACCATCGCGGCGCAGCTGGGCGCGGGCGCGCACGTGCGGCCCGGTGAGGAGCCCAACGGCGTGGCGGGCGTGGCGCCCACCGTGTCGCTGCTGGTGGCGCGCGTGCTCGACGTCAACGGCGACGGCAACACGTCCAACGTCATCGCGGCCATGGACTGGTGCATCGAGCGCGGCGCGCACATCGCGTCGCTGTCGCTGGGCTCCATCGCGCCCTCGCAGACGGAGGAGGCGGCCTTCCAGCGCGCGTTCGACGCGGGCATGGTGGCCATCGCCGCGACGGGCAACCGGGGCACGGAGGAGAAGTCCTACCCCGCGGGCTACGAGAACGTCATCGCCGTGGGCGCCATCGACGCGAACAACGCGTGGGCGCCCTTCTCCCAGTACGGAAGGGACTTCGTGTCGCTGGTGGCGCCGGGCGTGGGCATCCTGAGCGCGACCATCGTCGGCGGCGCGCCGTACGGTGACGTGGACGTGGGCGGCACGCGCTTCGCCTCCGAGCCGCTGGAGTACACCGGCGTGGGCAAGTACGCGGGGCGGATGGTGTACTGCGGCCTGGGTGAGCGCGTCTCGTCGTGCGGCGAGGGCGCCACCTGTGACGGCTTCGTCGCGCTGGTGGACCGAGGCGGCGGCATCCTGTTCAAGGAGAAGGCGCTCAACGCCATCCGCGCCGGCGCGAAGGCCATCGTCGTCGGCAACAACACCAGCGAGGACGGGGCGGGCAACTTCACGCTCACCGACCCGGAGGACTTCTGGGTGCCGACGACGTCCGTCACCCTGGTCAACGCCAACACGCTCAAGGGCCTGGTGGGCCAGGACGTGACGGTGGACGTGTCGGGCCTGGACTACCTGCGCCAGTCGGGCACGTCCATGGCCACGCCGCACGTGGCGGGCGTCGCCGCGCTGGTGCTGGGCGCGTGCCCCAGGCTCACCCATGTCCAGGTGCGCGAGGTGCTGGAGAAGACGGCGCTGGACCTGGGCGAAGCGGGCAAGGACATCAAGTTCGGTCACGGCCTGGTGCAGGCCAAGGCCGCGGTGGACGAGGCCCGGCGCATCTGCCCGCCTCCCGCGCCGTGAAGCGGACCTAGTCCCGACGCAGGGCCAGCACGGGTGAGGCGATGAGGCACGCGCCCACCCGGGCCTCCAGCGCGGCGGCGGCGTCCTCGCATGCCTCCACGCCTCCGGTGACGAGCACCTCGCGGCTCCAGGGCTCGTCCACGCCAGCGCCGCTCACGCCGCCCCGGGGCAGCACCAGCCCCACGAAGGCCACGGCGGCCGTGGCGGCCATCAGCATCATCCCCCAGTGTCGCCACGCGCCCTCGCGCGGAGGCTCACGCACGACGGGCGCCGTCGCGCGGGCGTGGAGGCGCGCCTCGAGCGCCTCGAAGCTCAGGGCGGGGCGGCGCGGCTCGCGGCGCGCGCGCTGGGCCATCCACCCGCGCTCGGCGCGCTGCCACGCCAGCGCGTGCTTGCAGGCAGCGCAGGCGTCCGCGTGCGCGCGCACCCTCGCGGCGTCCTCGGGTGAAAGCTCTCCGGCCAGCAGCGCGTCCAGCTCGCTCTCGCGGCACGTGCTCATGGGTGTCCTCCTCCGAGGTGGGCGGCCAGCTGCTCGCGCAGGCGCAGGCGCGCGCGGTGGATTTCGTTCTTCACCTTCTGCAGCGACCAGCCCATCACCGAAGCAATCTCCTCGTAGGGAAGCCCATGGTCGATGCGCAAGAGCAGCGCCGCGCGCCGCTCCTCGTTGAGCGTTCCGAGCGCCTGGGCCAGGAGCCCCTCCAGCTCCCGGTCCAACAACAAGTCCTCCGGTGACGGCGTGGGCAGCACCGCCTCCAGGTGCGCGGCGTGCTCCTCGTCCTCCACGTCCACGTGGACCCCCCGGGTGCGGCGGGACTCCAGATAGACATGCCGGGCGATGCCGAGCAGCCACGCGCCCACCCTGTCCTCGTCGCGCAGCGCCCCGAGCCTCGCGTGCGCGCGGACGAAGGTCTCCTGGGTGGCCTCGTCGGCGGCGGCCTCGTCGCGGAGCACGTCGCGCAGGAAGCGCCAGACGGCGGGGGCGTGCCGCTCGAAGAGCGTGCGGAAGGCGGCGGGGTCCCCGGTGCGGGCCCGGCGCAACAGGCGGCGCTCACCCTCCGTGTCGGATGGGGGCGCACCCACCAGGACCATCTTCACCGCGGAAAGAAGAGCCACGCCACCACCGTGTCACGAGACGCGCGGGAGTTTCAGCCGACCCGTCGAATCCGGCGCGCGCGGGTGCCCGCCTGCCCCGCTCACGAGGGCCGGGAGCCAACCTTGTTGGGGAACTGACGTTGTTGGTATGAGAATCCCATGTCTTCCCATCTCGCCCGTCCTGACGCCGCGGCGTCGGCGGCGCCTGCTCCGCGCCTGCATGGGCACCTGCCCGTGCTCGACGGCGTGCGAGGGCTCGCGGTCCTCCTGGTCGTCTTCTTCCACACCACGCACCTGAGCGACCAGAGCGTCGCGGGCAAGGCGACGTGGTGGTTGGCCGGTGCGGGGTGGACGGGCGTGGACCTGTTCTTCGTCCTGTCCGGCTTCCTCATCACCGGCATCCTGTGGGAGGCGAAGGGGCAGACGTACTACTTCCGCAACTTCTACGCGCGGCGCGTGCTGCGCATCTTCCCGCTGTACTACGCGGCGCTGGCGGTGTCGTTCCTGGTGCTGCCGTCGCTGGCGGGGCGGCTGAACCTGGACGAGCGCATCACCACGGACGGCGCTGTCTGGTACCTGCTCTACCTGTCCAACTTCTACCAGCTGTGGGTGGACACGACGCACCCCATCCTCGGCGTGGTGTGGTCGCTGGCGATTGAAGAGCAGTTCTACATCGTCTGGCCGTTCCTCATCGCCGCCGTCTCGTACAAGGGGGCCATCCGCCTGTGCCTGGGCACCATCGCCCTGGCGGTGGCGGTGCGGGTGGGGCTCACGCTGGCGGGCGCCAGCGAGGAGAGCACGTACGTGGTGACGTTCTGCCGCGTGGACTCGCTCGCGCTGGGCGCGCTGTTGTCCCTGGCGTTGCGTCACCCGGAGGGCAAGGGGCTGGCGGCCTTCCCGTGGATGCGCTGGGCGCCGTGGCTGGCCCTGCCCGTGGTGGCGGCGATGATTGCCCTGCCGATGGGCCCGGCGTTCAAGACGGTGGTGCGCACGGGCGGCTACACGGCGGTGGGCATCCTCTACACGCTGCTGGTGTATCGGGTGGTGGCGGCGAAGCCGGGCAGCGTGCTCCACCGCGTCTTCTCCAACCGGGTGCTGCTGACGTACGGCAAGTACAGCTACGCCATCTACCTGGTGCACTCGCCGCTGGACGCCATCCTGCGGCGCACCGTGCTCAAGACGCCGCTGCAGCAGGTGGCGGGCTCCGACTTCCCGATGCAGCTGGTGTTCTACGTCGTGGCCGCGGTGCTGTCGTGGGGCATCGCGCTGGTGAGTTGGAACCTGTTCGAGAAGCACTTCCTGAAGCTCAAGGACTACTTCCCGTACAGCGAGCGTCCGGCCCCCGCGCCCGTCCCGGTGTCCACCGGCTCACCGGGCGCCGCGAGCTGAAGCGGCGCGCGCGGAAGAGGACTCCCCGCGCGCGCCGGCGTGGCTCACCCGGCCTGCAGCAGGGCCTTGGCCACCATCAGCGCGTAGGCCTCCGCGGAGTCGAGCTCCGCGCGGGCGCTGCAGTAGCGCTCCAGGCTCTCGTCGGAGCCGTCGCGCAGGAAGATGGCGTCGTGCAGCTCGCGCTGCGCGCGGCTCAGCCACAGGCTCGCCTGCAGCCGCAGCTTGGCGGCCGAGTGAGGATCTCTCAGCGACTGCGTGGGCGTCTGGAGCTCGTGTTCCTCGGGGTACAGCATCGTCATCTTGTTGTAACCGGCGTGCTCAAGTGTCGTAGTCATGAATTGAGAATGTGAACCCGAGACCAAGCAGGCACCTGTCCGCTCGGGCAGCCCAGTGTCTGCTTCCAGGCAGCGGAGCCCGCGCGAACGCCCGCAGCGGAGAATTCCGAACCCATCGCGCACCGCTGCGGCGCGTCAGGCTTTACTTCAGGCTCTTCATGTCGATGACGAACCGGTATTTCACGTCACCCCGGAGAATCCGGGTGTAGGCGTCATTCACCTGCTGGATGGGAATCACCTCCACGTCGGACACGACTTCGTGCTGGGCGCAGAAGTCGAGCATTTCCTGTGTTTCACGGATGCCGCCAATCATGGAGCCGGCGAGGTTGCGGCGGGCGCCGATGAGGGTGAAGGCGCCCAGCTCCAGGGGCTTCTCCGGGACGCCGACGAGCACCATCTGCCCGTCGCGACGCAGCAGGCGCAGGTATGCGTTGAGGTCGTGCTGGGCGGAGACGGTGTCGAGGATGAAGTCGAAGGAGTTCTCGCGGGCCTTCATCTGCGCGGCGTCGGAGGAGACGACGAACTCGTGGGCGCCCAGGCGCAAGGCGTCCTGACGCTTGTTCTCCGAGTGGCTGAGGACGACGACGTGGGCGCCGAGGGCGCGGGCGAACTTCACGCCCATGTGGCCCAGGCCGCCCAGGCCGACGACGCCCACGCGCTGGCCGGCGCGCACGTTCCAGTGGTGCAGCGGGGACCAGGTGGTGATGCCCGCGCAGAGCAGGGGCGCGGCGCGCGCGAGGTCCAGGGTGTCCGGCACGCGCAGCACGAAGGACTGGTCCACGACCATGGCGCTGGAGTAGCCGCCGAAGGTGGGCTGCTGGCTCCTCCGCTCGCGCCCGTTGTACGTGACGGTGGGGCCGCCCTGCTCGCAGTACTGCTCCAGGCCGTCCTTGCAGGACGTGCAGGCGCGGCACGAGTCCACCATGCAGCCGACGCCCACGGCGTCACCGGCCTTGAAGCGGGTGACGTTGGCGCCGACGCGGGTGACGCGGCCGATGATTTCGTGGCCGGGGACCATGGGGAAGATGGAGCCGCCCCACTCGTCGCGGGCCTGGTGGATGTCGGAGTGGCAGACGCCGCAGTAGAGGATGTCCAGCTCGACGTCGTCGACGCCGGGCTCACGGCGCTCGAACTGGAAGGGGGCGAGGGGGGAGCGGGCGTCCTGGGCCGCGTAGCCGCGTACGGTGGTCATGGGCTTTCGTTCCTTGGGAGAAGGGGAGACCTCTTGCTCCAGGACTATGCGCATGCGCGTGCCGGGGGGAAATCTGTGGAATCCACAGGGGCTGTGTAGGAAAACTTCCGAATGGCCTTCACCCCACTCAATGCCCTGAATGCCTTCCTCGCGGTGGCCCGCAAGCGCAGCTTCGCCGTGGCGGCGCGGGAGCTGGGCGTGTCCGCCTCCTCGCTCAGCCAGAGCGTGCGGCAGTTGGAGGCGCGGCTGGGCGTGGCGTTGCTCACGCGGACCACGCGCAGCGTGGCGCTCACCGAGGCGGGCCGGAGGCTGCTGGAGGGGGCGGGCCCGTCGGTGGACCAGGCGCTCGCCGCGCTGAAGGTCGCGGCGGCCGAGCCCGGCGAGGTGACGGGCTCGGTGAAGCTCACCGTGCCGAGCATCGCGGTGTCCCACGTGCTCACGCCCATGCTCGAGCGCTTCCTGAAGCGCCACCCCCGCATCGAGGTGGAGCTGCGGGTGGAGGACGCGATGGTGGACATCGTCGCGGAGGGGCTGGATGCGGGCATCCGCATGTCCGAGTCGCTGGAGCGCGACATGGTGCAGGTGCGGCTGTCGGAGGGTTACCGCTTCGTCGTGGTCGCCGCGCCCGCGTACCTGGAGCGCCGGGGCGTCCCGGAGAAGCCCAAGGACCTGCTGGCCCATGACTGTCTTGGCATCCGCTCCAACACCACGGGGGCGCTCTACCAGTGGGAGCTGGAGCGCGGCGCGAAGAGCTGGCGGGTGCCGGTGCGCGGGCCGCTCATCTCCACGAGCTTCCAGGGCCTGCTGCCGTTGGTCGAGCAGGGCCTGGGCTTGATGTATGCCTTCGAGCCGGACGTGGCGGAGCGGGTGCGGCGGGGCACGCTGCGGCTCGTCCTGGAGCCCTACTCGGCCCACGTGGACGGCTTCTATCTCTACTTCCCCAGCCGGGCGCGGGTGTCACCGGCGCTGCGCGCCTTCGTGGACGTGGCGCGCGAGGTGGCGGCCGAGCGGCGCACGGGCTTTCGGGAGGTGCCCCGCTCCCCGAAGCGCCGCGCGTGAGCGGGGCTTCAGGCGCTGGGGATGCCCCGGGCGCGGGCCCTGACGCGGGCGGCCTCGTCGAGCGCGCCCGCCTCCTCCAGCGCGGTGGCGGCGCGGTAGTAGAGCAGCGCGGCCTCCATGTGGCGGAAGGCGGAGGCCTCCGCGTTGGCGGCGGCGACGAGGAAGGGCGCGGCGCGCTGGGGCTCCTTGCCCTCCAGCCAGTGCTGCGCGACGACGACGGGCGCCGCCTTGCGCTGCTCCAGGGCGCTGGCCAGCCGGCGGTGCAGCAGCGGCACCAGCGAGGGGGGAATCGCCTCGCGCACCACGTCGAAGAGCAAATCGTGCGTGAAGCGCTCGCCGCGCAGCACGTGCGCGGCCTCCAGCTCGGAGAGGTGCGTGGCGAGCGACATGGGCGTCATCTCCAGCACCTCGCTGGCCAGCTCCACCGCGAAGGACGTCTTGGCGAGGGCGGCCAGCCGGGCCACCTGCAGCGCGGGCGCGGACAGCCGCTCCAGCCGCCGCTGAATCAGGTCCCTTCCCCGGCCGGAGGGGTGCACCTGCTCGGGCCAGCCGCGCTCCAGGCCCCCGGACTCCAGCAGGTGCCGCAGCGCCTCCATGATGAACAGGGGGTTGCCGCCCGTGTAGCGCATCACGTTGTCCGTGAGCCCCTCCGCGCCCGCCAGCTCCAGGCTGCCCAGGAGCGTGCCCACGGCTTCCGAGTGCAGGGGCTCCAGCTCGATGACCACCGCGAGCCCCGCCTCCACGAGCTGCTGGATGCAGGCGGCGGCGATGGGCGTCAGTTCGCCGCGGCGGTAGGTGTCGACGAAGCGGGGGAAGACGCCGTCCGACGGGATGTCGTGCCGGCGCGAGAGCATGAGCAGCGCGAACTCCGCGGTGGCCGCGTCCATGTACTGCAGGTCGTCGGCGACGATGGCGTCCATCCCCGCGCACAGCTGGTAGATGGCCAGGCAGTTGGCCTCCAGGAAGCGGCTGCGCTCGGCCTCGTCCACCATGGGCGGCGGCGGCCCCTCCGTGCCGACCATGTCCGGCATCAGCCGCGACAGCTCCCGGCGCACCCACGGCGCCAGCGTCGTGTCCGGACACCGGGCCATGATCTGCCGCAGCAGGCGCACGTGCGTGGAGTAGGCCACGTGCGTCTCGCCGGGCCGCGACTCCAGCACCATGTGCACGCCGCGCGAGGCGGCGAAGTCGTGCGCCAGCCGCGTCTTGCCCACCCCGGGCTCGCCGCTCAGGAAGATGGTCTTCCCCTCGGCCCAGGCCTCCTCCATCCGCGCCCACTCCCGCTCGCGCCCCACCAGGACGGGCGGGCGCAGCACGGACAGGGGCAGCTTCGCCGGGGCGCCGCGCGGGGGCTGGGGCGTGGCGGGGCCGCGCTCAATCTCCCGCGCCAGGGCCACCGTCTGGGGCAGGGGCTGGGTGTCCAGCTCCTCGCGCAGGAGGCGACGGCAGCGCTCGAAGGCGTTGAGCGCGGCCATCCGGTCGCCCGCGATGTAGTGCAGCCGCATCAGCCGGCGCCACGCCTCCTCCGAGTACGGGTCCATGGCGAGCAGCTTCTCCGCCAGCACCAGCGCGCCGGACAAGTCCCCCGCGCGCTCCTTGGCCTCGGACTCCGCGGAGGCGGCGCGGCGGCGCAGCTTGTCCAGCCGCTCCCGCGCGCTCTCCAGCCATGCCTGGAACTCCGGGCAGTCGTCGAACTCCAGCGCGCCCAGCAGCACGCCCTCCAGCGCGAGCGCCTGGGCGTGACGTCCGGCCAGCACGTGCGCCTGCAGCTCCGCGGCGTCGATGGTGACGCCCTCGACGAGCGACAGCACGTCCGAGCCCTGCACCAGCTCCGCGCCCACCGACAGCCGCAGCCGGCGCAGCAGCTGACGCATGTTGTTGCGGGCCGTGGCCTCGCTCGACTCGGCCCACAACAGGCCCGCGAGGCGGTACTTCGGATGGGGCCCTTCCAATGCCAGCCATGTCAGCACGGCCGCGGTGCGCCGCTCCAACGGCAGATGGGCGCCGCCATGCCGCAGGCGGGCCTCGCCGAGCAGCGCGAGATGAAAGACTTGCGTCTCTGCCGCGTCGTCGCCTGCCATGGCCTCCGAGGTTCCAAGAAGGGAAGGAGCGTCTGGTGTCTGGCCTAACGTAACACGTCGCACAGAAGGCTCCCTCGCGGGTAGGGATTAACCCAGGCGGGTGGCTTCCATCACGCGGTGCGGCTCGAATTCCCAATACACGGCAGCTCGCCGTCACGAGCGGACGGCATTGCGAATCGACCTGTGCGGTCACACCCTGGTCACACCTCGTTCGTTATGAATCAAGCCAGACTGGTGAACCACGGGGGTCGCAATGGTTTGTGACAAGCAGCAGGCCGACATGGAGGTCGATGTCATCATCAGCGGCTGCGGTCCCGTGGGAGCACTGACAAGCAATCTGCTGGGCTCCCTGGGGGTGCGCACGCTGGTGCTGGAGCAGGACCTGGCGCCGCATGGACAACCGCGGGCGTTCTCGTGTGACGACGAGGGGCTGCGCATCTACCAGTCCACGGGGCTGGGCGCCGAGCTGCAGAAGGACATGCGGCAGAACCATTTCGCTGAGTATGTGGGCGAGACGGGCAAGCGCTTCGCGGAGGTGCACACCAGCTCGGCGGACTTCGGCTTCGGGTACACGCCGCTGTGGTTCTTCCACCAGCCGCTGGTGGAGGGGGTGCTGCGCGGCGGGCTGGAGCGCTTCCCGCATGTGACGCTGCAGCTGGGCGCGAGCGTGGAGTCCCTGGAGCAGGACGGCGCCGGGGTGACGGTGCGCTACCGCCTGGTGGAGAAGGGTGAGACGCGCACGGTGCGGGGCCGCTTCCTGCTGGCGTGCGACGGGGCGCGCAGCCCGGTGCGCAAGGCGCTGAACATCAAGATGGCGGGCCGGGCGTACGGCGAGCCGTGGCTGGCGGTGTCCGGGCAGGTGGAGGGCGACGCGCCGGAGCTGTGCCGCTTCGTGTGCGACCCGAAGCGTCCGGCCTTCGTCGCCACGGGCGCGGTGGGGCAGTTCCGGTGGGAGTTCATGCTGATGCCGGGCGAGACGCGCGAGGAGATGGAGCGCCCGGAGACCATCAAGAAGCTGCTGGAGCCCTACATCGACCCGGCGCGGGTGCGCGTGGAGCGGGCGCAGGTGTACACGTTCCACTGCCTCAACGCGGCGCGCTGGCGCGACGGCAACGTGTTCCTGCTGGGGGACGCGGCGCACACCATGCCGCCCTTCATGGGCCAGGGCCTGGTGTCGGGCATGCGCGACGCGTCCAACCTGGCGTGGAAGATCCAGCGCGTGGTGCAGGGGCTGGCGCCGGCGTCGCTGCTGGACACCTACGAGGAGGAGCGTCGTCCGCACGTGGAGGCGGTGCAGAAGCTGTGCGTGCGCGTGGGGCACCTGTTCCTCGCGCGCAACCGCTGGGTGGCCAGCGCCCGGGACATGGTGATGCGCGCGCTGCAGCGCATCCCCCGGGTGCGGCGCTTCATCCAGGGCTTCGAGTTCAAGCAGCCGCCGATGCACGAGCAGGGCTACTACCTGGGCGGCAAGCGCGAGGGCGCGCAGTCCGCGGAGGGCACGTACTTCATCCAGCCCAAGGTGCGGCTGCCGTCCGGCCAGGAGGTGTTGCTGGATGACGCCATCGGCAACGACTTCGCGGTGCTGTGCCGCGCCAACGCTCCGTCGGCGCAGCTGGCCGCGGCGCGCGGGCTGGCGGAGGCCCTGGGTGGGCGGCTGCTCGCCGTCCAGTCGGCGGGCGAGCACGGCGGCGAGGTGCCCGCGGTGGAGGACATCACCGGCAAGCTGGGCGACTGGTTCTCGCGCCATGGCTCGGACGTGGTGGTGCTGCGGCCGGACCGCTTCGTGTTCGGCGCGGTGAAGGCGGAGCGGCTGCCGGAGCTGCGCGACGCGCTGGGCGTGTGACGCTGGAGTCGGGTGCACCCCGTGGGAGGCCGAGGGGTGCGCCAGACTCCCTCCTGACGGGCACGCGGCGTGGCGCCCCGTGTGTCCCCGGCCCCTCGTGCGAGCCCGTGTAACCCGGGCTCCGGAGCCCGGGCGGTGTCCCTACCTTGACGGCTGGAAAGCCCACGAGGGGGGACACCGATGAGGACGCGCGGAGCACGACGACACGTTCATTCCATCCACTGCATCCTGCCGCCGTATCTGCTGCGCTCCATCGCGGAGAACGGCACGCCCCAGCAGCGCGTGAAGGCGCTGCGCACGGTGGCGACGGACAGCACGTTCCGGGCGCTGCGCTTCGCCGGGGGACGGCTGGCCGCCGCGACGCCGTCGCTCCGACGGGTGCCGGCGATGATGGTGGAGTCCCAGCGGCAGCGGAGCATCCACGACCTGAAGGGCGAGGAGGCCTTCCCCGGGACGCTGGTGCGCTCGGAGGGGCAGGCGCCATGCGGGGACCTCGCGGCGGACGAGGCCTATGACGGCCTGGGCGCCACGTATGACTTCTTCTGGGAGGTGCTGGCGCGCAACTCCATCGACGGGGATGGGATGCCGTTGCAGGCGTATGTCCATTACGGGCGCGACTACGACAACGCCTTCTGGGACGGCCGGCGCATGGTGTTCGGCGACGGTGACGGCGAGCTGTTCAACCGGTTCACCGTCTGCCTGGACATCATCGCGCACGAGCTGTCGCACGGCGTGACGGAGGACGAGGGGCCGCTGTGGTACTTCCGGCAGGCGGGCGCGCTCAACGAGTCCATGTCGGATGTCTTCGGCTCGCTGGTGAAGCAGTGGAAGCTCGGCCAGACGGCGGACCAGGCCGACTGGCTCATCGGCGACGGGCTGCTCGGCGAGGCCGTGGAGGGCAGGGCGCTGCGCTCGATGAAGGAGCCGGGCACCGCCTTCGACGATGACGTGCTGGGCAAGGACCCGCAGCCCGGACACATGCGCGACTACGTCAACACGTGGGAGGACAACGGCGGGGTGCACATCAACTCCGGCATCCCCAACCGCGCCTTCGTGCTGGCGGCGCTGCGGCTGGGAGGCCAGGCGTGGGAGCGGGCGGGCCGCGTCTGGTACGAGGCGATGCGAGACCCTCGTATCCTGCCGGACACGAACTTCTCCGACTTCGCGCGCATCACCGTCATCGCCGCCACGCGGCTGTACGGCCCGGGCGAGGTGGAGGAGGCGGTGAAGGAAGCCTGGGAGGAGGTGGGCCTGCGCGTCACCCGCGACAGGGTGTCGGTGTCGCAGTGGAGCCAGGGCTCGCAGCCCGCTGGAGCCTGAGCCATGTCGACACGCATCACACTCTCGCAGGAGGGCGGGCTTGGGGCCTTCCCCGGGCTCGCCCGTCCGAGGAGCGTGGAGCTGGACGCGCTCCCCGCCGAGGAGGCCCGGGCGCTGGAGGAGGGGCTGCGCGACACGCGCTTCCAGGCGCTGCCCCGCGTGGTGGGCGGCGCGGGCGCACAAGGCGCGGACCGGCGTCGCTACACCCTCACCGTCGAGGAGGGGACACGGCGACACACCGTGGACCTGGTGGAGCCCGTGGAGGACCCGCGCCTGCGGGAGCTCCTGTCCCTGGTGAAGCGAGCCACCCGGAAGCGGCGCGGCGGTTCGAACTAAGGGCTTAGTTGACGAAGAACTAATGTCTTAGTAGTTTGCTGGCCACGGAGGACCTCCATGGCCAGACAACCCGAGCCCGAGGCGCCCCGGCCGTTGACGCCGGTGGAGCTCGAGCTGATGCACATCGTGTGGAAGCAGGGCGAGGTGAGCGTGGCGGACGTGCTGGCCGCGCTGCCGCCGGAGCGCGCGTTGGCGTACACGTCCGTGTCCACGGTGCTGCGCATCCTGGAGCAGAAGGGTGTCGTCGTGAGCCGCAAGCAGGGGCGGGGGCACCTGTACTCGGCCACGCTGCCGCGCGAGACGTACGAGGCGCAGAGCCTGCGCCACCTGGTGGACACCGTGTTCGACGGGACGCCCTCCGCGCTGGTGGCGCGGCTGGTGGAGGCGGTGCCGCTGGCGCCCGACGAGGTGGAGCAGATCCGCAAGCTGCTCAAGGCGAAGGGTGGCAAGCCATGAGCGCGCTGGTGTCGCTGTATCTCGCGGTGGCGCTGGTGCTGCCGGTGGCGCTGCTCCTGGCCTGGGGCGCGATGGCGGTGCTCGCGCGGCTGGGGTGGGCGCTGTCGGCGCGGCAGGCGCTGAAGGTGGGGCGAGGGGCGCTGCTGCTCGCGCTCGCGCTGCCGCTCCTGGTGATGGGCGCGCGGGCGCTGTCTCCCGCGGGGCCGCTGTTCGACTTCGAGCGCTCCGTGGCGCGGCAGGCGCAGCGGCTCCCGTCGGCGGTGTGGACGGCGAGCGCGGTGGGCAACGCGGCTCCCGCGGCGTCGCAGGCGACCGCCGTGCCCGTCGGGGTGTGGATGGGATTGTCCGGCGCGTGGCTCGTGGGCGTGGCGCTCTTCCTGGGGCGGGCGCTCTGGCGACACCAGGGATTGCTCCGACGGCTGGAGCGGCTTCCTCGGGTGCGCTCGGTGCGGCGGGTGGCGGTGGTGCTGGGCGAGGATGGGACGCCCGCGTTCTCGGCGTGGTTCCCCCGCTGGGGCTCGCGTCCGTCCGCGTGGGTGGTGGTGCCCGCGGCGCTGCTGGAGGACCCGGAGGCGCTCCGGCTCACCGTGCTGCACGAGCTGCAGCACCACCGTCAGCGCGACACGCACCTGGCGCTGGGGCGGCTGTGGTTGACGGGGTTGTTCTTCTGGCATCCGGCGGTGCACGTGTTGTCGCGCTGGCTCGCGTCACTCCAGGAATTGGCGTGTGACGAGGCGCTGGTCGCCAGTGGACGCGCACAGGCCCATGCGTATGCGCGCTGCCTGCTCCAGGCGGCGCTCCGACTCCCGGGCGCCCAGCCCGTTCCCGCCGGTGCCACCGGCATGTCCCATCCCACGCAGAGGAGAATCCACATGCTGTTCCAGCCGCGTCCCCGTCGCACCCACGCCGTCCCCGCGCTGCTCGCCGCGCTGGCCCTGTTGCTGCTCCCCGTGGCCGTGCTCGCGCAAGGCGCGGCGAAGGGGCGCACGGTGACTCGCGCCGAGGTGGAGGCGCTCGCCCGGACGAGTCAGCCCCAGGGGGATGTGTCCATCGTCGTGGACGACAAGGTGGTGGAGAACCTCAACAAGCTCATCGGCACCGAGAAGGGCCGCGCCTTCATGAAGCGCGCGCTGGAGAACCTGGGCACGCACCGCGCGGCGATGACGTCGACGCTGAAGGCGAAGGGGCTGCCCGAGGGACTGCTCGCGGTGGCGGTGGTGGAGTCCGCGGTGACGAACATGCCGCAGACGGATGGGCGGCCTTCACTCGCTCCGGGGATGCGTGGCGCGGGCGTGTGGATGTTCATCCCGGAGACGGCGCGTCGCTACGGGCTGGAGGTGAGCGCGACGAAGGACGAGCGGCTCGACGTGGCGCGGGAGACGCAGGCGGCGGCGACGCTGCTGTCGGACCTGCACGCGCGCTACCAGGACTGGCGGCTGGCGCTCGCCGCGTACAACCAGGGGGAGCGCAAGGTGGACCAGGCCCTGAGCGAGGGGGGCAGCCGCGACACGACGGTGCTCCACACCGCGGGGCACCTCAATGACTATCCCGCCACCGTGCAGGCGGGGCTGCTCGTCGTGCGCAACCCGCACCTGCTGGACTGAAGGGCCGCGGTCCGGCTTCGCTCGGTGCGTCGTGTCTGGGTGTGTCGACCGCCCCACCGTGCAGGCAGGGCTGCTGGGCCTGGCCGGCTTCGCTCGGTGCGTCGTGTCCGGGTGTGTCGATCGCCACCGTGCAGACAGGGCTGCCTGTTGTTGAAGGAAGCCGTCCGGTGTCCCTCGGTGTGAGTGATTCGCGGGTCGCGCCCGGGCTGTGTCGACTCCGTGGGTGGCTGTCCCGTGTGTCTGGGGCATCCGCGAGGGCTGTGCGGAGGCGACTGGACCGGCTCGACTTCGTGAGTGGCTCCGCGACGCGCGGAGGTGAAGCTTCTCATGACCGTCTGGCGGATGCGGACCCGGCGCTGTGCTCGCAAGGACAGCTCGTCCCGTGCCGTCCTCACCTGTGAGCCATGGGAGCGGCGAGTTCGACCGGGTCTGCTCGAGGCAAGCCAGGCCGCATCGGGTGGAGTGAAACCGTGTCCGCGCGAGAGGTGTGCTGTCACGCGCGTCGGAGTGAAGTCACGGCCCGCCTGGCTTCATTCAGGCGGGCTTCTTCGTGTGCGCGGTTCGTGCGGTCGATGCAGGCAGCGCGCTCACGGGTGGAGGCCGCGAACCACCCCGCGCTCAGCTCACGACGCCGCACTGCCTCCCAGCATGCGCAGCGCCAGCTCCGCGTGCAGGTCCGCGAGCGTGTCCACGTCGAGCGCGCTCCCGGGCTCGTACCAGTAGGGCAGCCGCACGCCCATCGCGGAGATGGCCGCCGCCGCGACGCGCGGATGCGGCGGAGAGAAGCTCCGCTGCGCCACGCCCCGCTCGATGACCTCCGCGAGCAGCGCGGCGGACTTGTCCCGCAGCAGCACCGCGGGCTCGGCCAGCTCCGGCGTCAACGCATACAGCTCCTCGTTGACCACCACCGCCAGCTGCGGGTGCAGGGCGTGGGTCCGGGTGTGGGCTCGCACCAGCGCCCGTACCTGCTCGGCCGGCTCCGGGCCGGAGCTCTTCAGCGCGGCCTGCAGCGCGTCGTGGTGGGCCTCGTGGCCGATGCGCACCAGCTCCGCGAGCACGTGCTCCTTGGAGGAGAAGTGCGCGTACAGCGCACTCGGCTGCAGCTCCAGCACCTTGGCCAGGTCTCGGATGGAAGTGTCGTGATAGCCGCGGCTGGCGAAGAGCTGGAGCGCGGTTTCCAGGATGCGACGACGGGTGCCGTCCGACGGAGCGGAAGGTGGAAGGCTCGCCGGATGGGCGCGAAGCCGCGAGCGGGTCGGTGGGCTCATGTCAGTGGTTGATGAACGAACGTTCATTCAGCTAGGGTGTGGGGAACTGCTGTTATTTCGCGCCAGGAGTTCTGGATGTCCACGCTTCAGCTCGCGGATTCGTCTCTTCACTACGAAGAGTCTGGGCACGGCATTCCGGTCTTGCTGCTTCACGGCCTTGGCTCCTCGGGCGCGGACTGGGAGCTGGTGACACCGAGGTTGTCAGGGAATTACCGACTGCTGGTGCCAGATGCACGGGGGCATGGGACGAGCGGGAAGCCCCCTGGGACGTACGGAGTGCCACTGTTCGCCCGCGACGTCGCGGCGCTGTGCGATGCGCTGGGGCTGAAGAAGGTCCATGTGGTGGGGCTGTCGATGGGCGGGATGATGGGCTTCCAGCTGGCGGTGGACCGGCCGGACCTGGTGCGCAGCCTGGTCATCGTGAACAGCGGGCCGGAGCTGGTGGCCCGCACGCTGCGTCGCAAGTTCGAGTTCGCGCTGCGGCTGACCTTGCTGCGGCTGCTCGGGCCCGCGGGGCTGGCCAGGGTGCTGGCGCCCAAGCTGTTCCCCAAGCCGGAGCAGGAGTCGCTGCGTCAGCGAGCCATCGCCGCGTTCTCCGCCAACGCGCCGGATGCCTACCTGCGCGCCACGCGCGGGCTCGTGGGGTGGAGTGTGATGTCTCGTTTGAAGGACATCACCTGCCCGGTGCTGGTGGTGCACTCCGAGCGCGACTACACGCCCCTGGCCTCGAAGCAGGCGTATGTCGAGCTGCTGCCGGACGCGCGCCTGACGGTGCTGGCGGACTCCGGGCATGCCGCGCCGCTGGACCAGCCCGAGGCGCTGTGTGACGCGGTGGAGGTCTTCCTCCGCGAGGTCGATGGCGCCGCCGCCGGTGCCACGCCTGGCGTTCGCGCCGGGCCTTGAGCGAGCTCCCCAAACAGGAGGCTGGACGATGTCGATGCTTCGACGTGGTGGCGCACTCTCGCGGTCGCTGTGGCTGCTCTCGGTGGTGGTGACGCTCGGCGTGGGGGCCCCCGCCCACGCCGGCTCGTGGGTGCATGGCATCCACGTGGGCTCCTCGGGCGCGCGGGGCTATCAGCTCTGGGTGCCCACCGGGTATCAACCCGGGACGCCCAGGCCGCTCCTGGTGGCGCTGCATGGCTGTCTCCAGAACCCGGACCAGTTCGCGGGCCTCACGCGCCTCAACGAGAAGGCGGACGCGGAGGGCTTCCTCGTCCTGTATCCGAACCAGGCGATGTTCGTGAACGCCACGCAGTGTTGGAACTTCATGCTCGGCACCAACATGGAGCGCGGCAAGGGCGAGCCGGCGCTCATCGTCGGCATGGTGGAGGCGATGAAGCAGCAGTACTCGGTCGACGCGCGCCGCGTGTACGTGGGCGGCGTCTCCGCGGGCGGCGTGCTGACGGGCACGCTGATGGCCTGCTACTCGGACGTGTTCGCCGCGGGCATGGTGGGCGCGGGCGCCATGTACAAGGCGGCCACCACGGTGTCCGGCACCGCCTTCGCCATGCTCTTCGGCAGCATCTACTCGCCGGATGACCGGGGCAAGGACGCGTGGACGTGCTCGGGCCGGCCGCGACGCACGGTGCCGGTGCTGGTCATGCACGGTACCGAGGACAGCGTCGTCAACCCCCTCAACGGCGAGCAGGCGATGAAGCAGTTCCTGCAGACCAGCGACTACGGCGACGACGGCGTGGCCAACGACAGCGTCCGCGGCACGCCCACGAGCACCGCCACCTTCCGCGCCGCCGGGGGCCGCGACTACACGGTGAAGAACTACGTCTACGGCGGTGAGCTCGTGGGACAGAAGCTGGAGGTCCGCGGCATGGACCACGCCTGGCCCGGAGGGGATTCACGCTATCCGTTCGCGGACCCCGCCGGTCCCGACGCCACGACGCTCATGTGGGACTTCTTCAAGCAGCACGCGCTCGACGTGCCGTAGGCGTCAGTGCTGGTGACCCAGGCGCACCGCCACCTCGGGGTGTGCCTGGGCGAAGGCGCGCAGCTTCTCGAAGCTCTGGCGGCCGCGCGCCGCGTCGGCGGTGAAGGTGCCCGGCTCCACGTCGTGCTCCCAGCCCCAGCGGGTGTGGCTGGCGTCGCCCACCAGCAGCACGGGGCCCTTCGTGGAGCGCACCAGGTACGCGGTGCTGCCCGGCGTGTGGCCCGGCACCCAGAGCGCCCACACGGAGCCGTCGCCGAAGATGTCTACCGCGCCGTCGAAGGGGCCTTCCGTGTCGGGCGTGTACGTCCACTCGGACACGGCGGCCTTGCCCGACAGCGCGCGGTCCGCGATGGACTGGGTCAGGACGTTGAGGAACGCGCGCGTCGTCGTCTCGCCCGGCCCTGCGTAGACGGGCGTGCCCGCGGGCACGTCGGCCATGCCGGTGAGGTGGTCCAGGTGCAGGTGCGTGAGGAACACGCCCGAGAGCGGCCCGGGCTGCTTCGCGAGCCACGCGCCCAGCGGCTGCTTCACCTGCATCTTCTCCTTCACCTTCATGGCGTCGGCGAGCAGGCCGCGCAGGGCCGCCTGCTCGGGCGCGTCACGCAGCGCGTTCTCCACGCCGGTGTCGACGATGTAGAGCCCCTTCGTCGGGTGGCGCAGCGCGTGGAAGAAGACCTGGATGGGCTCGTCGCCGTCGACCAGGCCCGCGGACTTCGCGGTGGGGTGGCCCAGGTTGACGAGGCCGCCGCGGTCCACGGCCCAGTCCGCCGAGGCGATGGACTCCAGCTCCACCGGGCCGGGCTCGCTCAGGAGCGCGAGCAGCTCCGCCGAGGGCCGCGCCGCGCCGAGCGTCGAGCGCTGGTGGGGATGCGAGGTGGTCGCGGCGCCCACGAGGACCAGGGTGGTTGCCGCGACGAACAGGACGGCGACGGCGACGAGGAGGATGCGCTTGGCGTTCTTCATGGGGGCCAAGGTAGCGATGCGCTCCTGCATGGAAAATGGCGATTCTGGTATGAAGCCATGCATTCATGGATATCTCCTGGGAGGACGCGCGGCTGTTCCTGGCCATCGCGGAGACGGGCAGCTTCAGCGCGGCGGCGAAGCGGCTGCGCGTGGGTCAGCCCACGGTGAGCCGGAGGCTGGCGGCGCTGGAGTACGCGGTGGGCGCCAAGCTGTTCCGGCGCGGCGTGGAGGGCGCGGCGCTGACGGCGGCGGGTGAGCGGCTGGTGATGCCGGCGCGGAAGATGGCGGAGTGGGCCGGGGAGCTGCAGCGCGCGGCGGAGTCGAGCGACTCGTCACCCAGGGGCCTGGTGCGCGTGACGGCGAGCCCCTTCCTCAGCTTCGACTTCCTGGCGCCCTTCGCGAGCCACGTGGCGGGCAAGCACCCGGGGCTGCGGCTGGAGGTGCAGTCCACCATCCAGTACGCGGACCTGGGACGCGGCGAGGCGGACCTGGCGCTGCGCACCCAGTGCACGCGCAACGCGGACCTCACGTGCCTGTTCACGCTGGAGGTGCACAACGCGGTGCTCGTCTCGCGCGCGCTCAAGGAGAAGCTGCCCAGGCGCCCCACGCTCCAGCAATTGCCGTGGGTGGCGTGGGCGCCGCCGTACGAGGCCGTGCCGCCCAATCCGCAACTGGAGTCCATCATCCCGAACTTCTCGCCCGCCTTCACCTCGGACAACTACCTGGTGCTGCTGTCGGCGGTGGAGGCGGGCGTGGGCGCCACGGTGTGCGGGCACGTCCCGCACCGGTTCAGCACGCGGCGCGAGCGCAACCTGGTGGAGCTGGACATCGACCTGGGGCCCTACGCGAAGAGCGAGCTGCATCTCATCTGCGCGAAGTCGGCGCTGGACATCCCCCGGGTGCGCCGCGTGTCGGAGCTGCTGGTGCAGGAGCTGGAGCGCGCGCGGAGGCGCTGACGCCTCGCGCGCTCGTCGAGGTGGTTACGGGGTGCCGCCGTCCAGGCCCGGTGGAGGTCCCATGCCGCCATCCCAGCCCGGGGGCGGACCCATGCCGCCGTCGCCGCCGGGAGGCGGCCCGCCTCCGCCGCCACCGTTGCCTCCGGGAATCTGGCACTGCGCGGTGTCGAGCGAGGAGCGGATGATGAGCGTCTTCCACGCGAGCAGGGCGCCGTCGTCCTGGCGCGCGGTCTGGAAGAGGTAGTCGTTCACGGACTCGGCGGACACCACGTTGTCGTTGGCGTTGGTCGTGTCGCGGGGGCCGCGCGTGTCGTAGAGCGGCTGGTGGTTGATGATGTCGTCGTTGAGCGCGTCGTCGAAGAAGAGCTGTGACGTCACGTACTCCGCCTCGCCGAGGCGCACGGTGAAGTGGATGTGGACGGTGCGGCTGCTGTACCAACCGGGGAAGCAGGTGTCGAAGTCGCAGCGGCCGTCCGCGTCCGTGACCTGCACGCCGCGGAACCAGCGGGCGCTGGTGGCGGACGGGTCATCGGAGGTGCAGAAGGTGCTGGCGTCCTCGCCGGAGTAGAGCCCTTCCGGGGCGGCGTGCCAGATGTCGACGGAGGCGCCCTGGATGGGGCGGCACTGGTCGTCGAGGATGCGGAAGGCGAGCCGCACGGGCAGGCCGTCGTGGCCCTCGCTGATGTCCTTGCGGACCAGGGTCTGTGCGTAGCAGGGGCCCAGGGTGGCCGCGCAGGTGAGGGCGCAGGGGGTGCCTGACTCGTCGGTGAAGGGGTCGGCGTAGGTGCCCGACATGGCGGCGGTGCCGCCGGTGGCCCAGGCGGTGGCGCCGGTGCCTCCGTCCGGGGTGGAGCCCGAGTCGGCGTCGCCTCCGGAGGAGGGTGAGTCCTCGGGGCCGCAGGCGAGCACCTGCACCAGCGGTATCGCCGCCAGCGTCAGGCCCATGCCGCGCAGCACCTTGCGGCGGCCCATGATGGCCGAGGTGAGGGTCTTGGTGTCCTGGTTGCTCATCGCGAGTCCTCTTTGGGGGTCGATGGGTCCGGCCCGAACAGCCCGTGTCCTCGGGCTCGAGAATCGCTATACCCAGGGAGTTCTTAAGCAGACCTTACGTGCCACCCACGGAGACGCGCGCATGACGACACTCAAGGGGAAGACGCTGTTCATCACCGGGGCCAGCCGGGGCATCGGCAAGGCGATTGCGCTGCGTGCGGCTCGGGACGGGGCGAACATCATCATCGCCGCGAAGACGACGGAGCCGCACCCCAAGCTGCCGGGCACCATCTTCACGGCGGCGGAGGAGATCGAGAAGGCGGGCGGTCGGGCGCTCCCCATCGCGGTGGACATCCGTGAGGAGGACCAGGTCGTGGCCGCGGTGGCGAAGGCGGTGGAGACGTTCGGCGGCATCGACGTGCTGGTGAACAACGCGAGCGCCATCCACCTGACGGGCACGGTGGACACGCCGATGAAGCGCTATGACCTGATGCACAGCATCAACACGCGTGGGACGTTCGTGTGCTCGAAGGCGTGCATCCCGCATCTGAAGCGCTCGAGCAATCCGCACATCCTGAACAACTCGCCGCCGTTGAACATGGAGGCGCGGTGGTTCGCGCCGCACGTGGCGTACACGATGGCGAAGTTCGGCATGAGCATGTGCGTGCTGGGCATGGCGGAGGAGCTGCGTGACGACGGCATCGCGGTCAACGCCCTCTGGCCGCGCACGGTCATCGCGACGGCGGCGGTGCAGAACCTGTTGGGCGGCGAGGACACCATCAAGGGCAGCCGCACGCCGGACATCATGGCGGACGCCGCGTACGCCATCCTCACCAAGCCCAGCCGCAGCTTCACGGGCAACTTCTGCATCGACGAGGACGTCCTGCGCGCCGACGGCGTGACGAACTTCGACAAGTATCAGTCCGTGCCCGGCGAGGACCTGTTCCCCGACTACTTCATCTGAGGCCGGGACGCGGAATCCAGGCTCGCCGAGAACACCACGCCGGCGAGCCCGTTCGCCTGGAGGGAAGACGACTTACCTGCGAAGTGTTGGGGAGCAGAGCATTCCAGCGTCACTGATTGCACGCTTGTGGACGTGACACTAGAAGCGCAGGCCACTTCCATTTTTCCTCCGAGCACTGATGTCCGAGCAGGACTCCCCCCCGAAGCGCGCCGCGGCATTCCTGGAAGGCCACCTTGGCGGAGGTGGCGAGATGGCGGACCTGGTCCGCTCCAAGGACTGGTCCCAGACCCCGCTGGGCCCTCTCGAGGGCTGGCCCACCAGCCTGCGCACCATGGTCGGCGTCGTGCTGGGCAACCGCTTCCCCATGCTCCTGTGGTGGGGCCCTCAGCTCCTTCAAATCTACAACGACGGCTACCGCCCCGTGCTGGGCATGAAACACCCCGCCTCGCTCGGCGCCCCGGCGTCCGTCATCTGGCAGGAGATCTGGGACGTCATCGGCCCCATGGCGGAGGGCGTGCGCCAGGGCGGCCCCGCCACCTGGAGCGAGCACCTCCAGCTCTTCATCAACAGCCGCGGCTTCGTCGAGGAGACGTTCCACACCTTCTCGTATAGCCCCGTCTACGACGAGGGCGGCGGCGTCGGCGGTGTGCTCGTCACCGTCCAGGAGACCACCGAGCAGGTCCAGGACAACCGCCAGCTCAAGCTGCTCGGCGAGCTGGCCACCAGCTCCGCCTCCGCGAAGACGGCCGAGGAGGCCTGCCAGACGGCCGCGCGCATCTTCTCCGCCTACGGCGAGGACCTGCCCTTCACCCTCCTGTACCTGCTCGACGACGACGCCACCCAGGTGCGCTGCGTGGGCTCCAGCGGGCTGGATGGCTACTCGGGCCCCGCGAAGCCGGAGTCCTGTCCCTTCCCTCCGATGCCCGACGCGCCCCAGACCTGGCCCTTCGCGCAGGCCGCGCACACCGGCCGCGAGGTGCTCGTGGAGGAGCTGGGCGCGCGCTTCGGTGTGCTGCCCCGTGGCCCTCGCGGGGTGGTGCTCTCGCGGGCCGTGGTGCTGCCGCTGGCGCGCTCGGGGCAGTCGCACCCGTATGGGTTCCTCGTCGCCGGCGTCAGTCCCACCCGCTTGCTGGACGAGCGCTACCTGGCCCTCTTCCGGCTGGTCGCGGACCCGGTGGTGACGGCCATCGCCAACGCGCGCGCATACGAAGAGGAGCGCCAGCGCGCCGAGGCCCTGGCCGCCATCGACCGCGCCAAGACGGCCTTCTTCAACAACGTCAGCCACGAGTTCCGCACCCCGCTGACGCTGATGCTCGGCCCCACCGAGGACGCGCTGGCGTCGTCGGCGCGCGCGCTGTCCGGCGAGGGACTGGAGACCGTCCACCGCAACGCGCAGCGCCTCTTGAAGCTGGTCAACTCGCTGCTCGACTTCTCCCGCCTGGAGGCCGGCCGCATCCAGGCCCGCTACGAGCCGGTGGACCTGGCCGCCCTCACCGCGGGCCTGGCCAGCGCGTTCCACTCCGCGCTGGAGCGCGCGGGGCTGGGCTTCGACATCGACTGCGCCCCGCTGCCCGAGGCCATCCACGTCGACCAGGACATGTGGGAGAAGATTGTCCTCAACCTGCTCTCCAACGCGCTGAAGTTCACCTTCGAGGGCCGCATCGCCATCTCCCAGCGGTGGGTGGACGGCCAGGTCCAGCTCCAGGTCTCCGACACGGGCATCGGCATCCCGGAGCAGGAGCTGCCGCGCATCTTCGACCGCTTCCACCGCGTGCAGGGCGCCCGCGCGCGCACGCACGAGGGCTCCGGCATCGGCCTGGCGCTGGTGCACGAGCTGGTCCGGCTGCACGGCGGCTCGCTGTCGGTGGCGAGCACCGAGGGCCAGGGCACCACCTTCACCCTGCGCATCCCCGCGGGCACCGCCCATCTGCCCCAGGAGCACCTGGGCGCTCGCGACACGCGGGCCTCCACCGCCCTGGGCGCCGCGCCCTTCGTGAACGAGGCGCTGCGCTGGCTGCCGGGGGGCCTGGAGGTGGAGTCGCTCGAGGTGGGCACCGAGGTGCCTCCGGAGGACAAGCGCCCCGGCTCCGCGCGCATCCTGCTGGCCGACGACAACGCGGACATGCGCGAGTACCTGAGGTCCCTCCTGTCCCGTTACTGGGAGGTGGAGACGGTGGCGGATGGTCTCGCGGCGCTCGAGTCCGCGCGCGCGCGTCCTCCCGACCTGGTGCTCACGGACGTGATGATGCCGGGGCTGGATGGCTTCGGGCTCCTGCGCGAGCTGCACGCCGATGAGCGCACGCGCCACGTGCCCGTCACCATCCTCTCCGCGCGCGCGGGCGAGGAGGCCCGCATCGAGGGACTGCGCGCCGGCGCCGACGACTACCTGGTGAAGCCCTTCTCCGCGCGCGAGCTGATGGCGCGCGTGGAGACGCAGCTGACCAAGGCGCGCCTGCAGGCCATCCAGGAGGCGCACGGGAGGATGCTCACGCGCGTCTTCCAGTTCGCCCCCGTGGGCATCGCCATCCTGCGCGGCCCCCAGCACGTCTACGAGTTCGTCAACGCGGGCTACCTGCGGCTCATCGCCAACCGGTCCGTGGTGGGCGTGCCCATCGCCCAGGCGCTCCCCGAGCTGGCCGGCCAGGGCATCTTCGAGCTGCTCGACAACGCCTACCGCACCGGCGAGCCGTACATCGGGCGCTCCCTGCGGGCGACCATCATCTCCGGCGAGGGCGGGCCTCCGCAGGAGCGGTTCTTCGACCTGGTCTACCAGCCCATGCTGGATGACGCCGGTCAGGTGGACTCCATCGTGGTGGTGGCCTTCGACGTGACGGACCTGTCCAACGCCCGGCGCGAGGCGGAGTCCGCCAGCCGCGCGAAGGACGAGTTCCTGGCGATGCTCGGCCACGAGTTGAGAAACCCGCTGGCCCCCATCCTCACCGCGCTCCAACTGCTCCGGCTGCGCGGCGGCGAGGCCGTGGAGCGCGAGCGCACCGTCATCGAGCGGCAGGTGCACCACCTGGTGCGGCTGGTGGATGACCTGCTCGACGTGTCCCGCGTCACGCGGGGCAAGGTCGTGCTGCGGCGCGAGCGCGTGGAGCTGGCGGAGGTGGTGGCGAAGTCCATCGAGCTGGCCAGTCCCTTGTTGGAGCAGCGCGGCCATCACCTGACGGTGGAGGTGGCGCGCCAGGGCCTGCCATTGGACGCGGACGCGACGCGGCTGGCGCAGGTGTTCTCCAACCTGCTCACGAACGCGGCGAAGTACACCGAGCCCGGGGGACGCATCACCGTCCAGGGCGCGCGCGAGGGGGACGCGCTGGTGGTGCGGGTGCGCGACAACGGCACGGGCATCAGCGCGGAGATGCTGCCGCGCATCTTCGACCTCTTCTTCCAGGAGCGTCAGGAGCTGGACCGCTCGCAGGGCGGCCTGGGCCTGGGGCTCGCCATCGCCCGGAGCCTGGCGGCCCAGCACGGCGGCACCCTCCACGCGGACAGCGAGGGGCGGGGCCAGGGCAGCACCTTCACGGTGCGGCTGCCCGCGCTCGAGGCGGGAGTGGAGGCCTCGGCGACGGTGGCCACGGATGAGGCGGCCTCGCCGCGGGAGGTGGTCCCGATGCCTCACCGGGTGCTGATTGTCGACGACAACCGCGACGCGGCGGACGTGCTGGCCGAGGCCCTGGACATGCTGGGCTGCGAGACGCGCGTCACCTACGACGGCCCCAGCGCGCTCCAGGTGGCGCCCACGTTCCGCCCGGAGCTGGCGCTGCTCGACATCGGCCTGCCCGTGATGGACGGCTACGAGCTGGCGAAGCACCTGCGCACCCAGCGGCCCGACGGCGGGCTCCAACTGGTGGCGGTGACGGGCTACGGCCAGGAGTCGGACCGGTTGCGCTCAAAGGAAGCGGGCTTCGACGCGCACCTGGTGAAGCCCATCGACTTCAACACCCTGGGCTCGCTGCTCAAGCGCCTGGGGCCCGTCTCCTGACGGACGGGGAATCCACGGCATGGCGGCTGCGCTATGCTGTGGGCCTCCGGATGGCTTTGGGGGGTGGGGCCCGGGGAGAACAGACGAGGCGTTCGGGATGAGCAGCGACGTGGCGGCAGCGAAGGACGCGGTGGTGGTACTCGATTACGCGAAGCTGGTGGAGGGCGCGGACCTGTCCGCGGACATCGCCCGCGCGTATGGCCCGGATGGCATCGGCCTGCTCATCGTCCGGGGGATTCCGGGGCTGGTGGAGCTGCGCCAGGGCCTGTTGCCGCTGGGCTTCCGCTTCGCCGCGCTCCCCAACGAGGTGAAGGACCGCTACGTCCACGAGCGCAGCAGCTACTCGTTCGGCTGGAGCCACGGCAAGGAGGTCCTCAAGCCCGGCCAGTTCGACGAGTTCAAGGGCTCCTACTACAACAATCCCCAGTACGACGCGCCCGCGGTGGCGCCGGCGCTGGTGGAGAAGTACCCGGAGAACTACCTGCCCAACGTGTGGCCGGACGCGGACTTCCCCGCGCTGCGCCCCGCCTTCCAGTCGCTGGGACGGAAGATGGTGGACGTGGGGCTGTTGGTGGCCGCGCAGTGCGACCGCTACGTGAAGGCGAAGCTGGGCGAGCGGCTGTCCCCGGACGCGAGCCTTACGCGCACCATCCGCGAGTCGCGCGCGTGCAAGGCGCGGCTGCTCTACTACTTCGCCATCAACGAGGACGCGACGCCGCGCACGCGCGACTCGTGGTGCGGCTGGCACAGCGACCACGGCTCGCTGACGGCGCTGTGCCCCGCCATGTACTTCGACGCGGAGCCCGGCGCCCCGGAGCCCACGCGCCAGGACATCCCGGTGCCGGACCCGGACGCGGGCCTCTATGTGCGCACGCGCTCCGGCGAGGAGCGCAAGGTCGTCATCCCCAAGGACTGTCTGGCGTTCCAGATTGGCGAGAGCGCGCAAATCGTGACGGGGGGACTGCTGCGCTCCACGCCGCACGCGGTGCAGGCGCTGGCCCACCCGGCGAGCCGCAACATCTCCCGCTCCACGTTCGCCGTCTTCATGCAGCCCGACAACGAGGAGCACCTGCGGCCGCCCGAGGGCACGGACCCCGCCGAGGTCCGCGTGGGCGCCTTCCAGCCGGGGATGACCTTCGGCGACTTCGCGCGCGCCACCTTCGCGCGGTTCTACAACCCCTACGCGTGAGCCCCGCTCGCGCGGGGTGTCGCTTCGGCTTCAGAAGACGGACACCTCGCGCAGCTGGGTGAAGTAGCCGCGGGACGGCGTGGGCAGCCCCGGGACGGTGCCGAGCGAGTACACCCGCACCTTGTCCACGAGCGGCGCGCCCCCGGCCAGGGGGATGTCCACGTCCCGCTCGAACGAGAACTGCGTGTTGACGTCATCCGTGTAGGGCGCGTCTCCCAGCTCCGGCGCCGGGGCGCTCTGGCCCAGCGCCACCCAGGCTCCGCCCTCCAGCGAGCCCTCCACGTGGAAGACCTCCTGGGGGCGCGTGCCGGTGTGGCCCCGAATCAGCACCCGTCGCGGGCGGGTGGGCTCGCGCAGCCGGAAGACGAGCTCATCCTCCAGTGAGCCGAAGCGCGAGATGGGCACCCGCTTCGATTCGAGCTTCCCGTCGGTGAAGGGGCACGGGTCCACCACGGCGTCCGTCTCACAGGGCTGTCCCCGGCTGACGGGGACGACGCCGGTGAAGGGCAGCGGCACCGGGGGCGCCTCGTGCACGTCCGTGTATTCGAGCGAGCTCTGGATCCACGAGCGCTGTCCCCGCGCGCGGGCCTGCACGTACGCGAAGGGCGGCGCGAAGTCCTCCAGCATCTCCGGTCCCAGGAAGGCCTCACCGGAGCGCGTGTCCTGGGTCCACACCACGCCCCACTCACCGCGGGCCTGCACCGCGTAGAGATGCGGGGGGATGTCCGCCAGCGCCGGCACGTCCACCCACGACAGCCTCACGCCTCCACCGTCTGGATGGGATTGGACGCGGCTGTCCCAACGGCGCAGCGGGGGCACGTCCACGTCCAGCATGAAGTGGAGGGCGAGGAAGTCCCGCGCGCCGTCCACGGGGGGCAGGTGGAGCTGGAAGGATTTGACGTCGGCCCAGGGGGAGGGGCGCTCCAGCAGGTCCGCGCCGGTGTCTCGCGCGGACAGCTCGTGCAGGAACAGGCCATCCGCGTCCGGCGTCACCTGGGCCCACGGCTCGTAGGCCAGCGTGGGTTGGCCGGTGGGAGGCTCGCCCGGGAGCGGCCTGGGGCTCGGGAGCTTGCGCGGGCGCATCAGCGTGAGCGGGCCGCCGCGCCAGGGCGTGCCGTCGGTCTCCAGCACGGTGCCGGAGAGGAAGACGGGGGTCTCCGGCTCCAGCGCGCAGCCGGAGGCGAGGAGGACGAGGGGCAGGGCGTGACGCAGGTGCATGTCAGAAGGTCCCCTTGGCGCCGAGCGTGGGCAGAATCACCGGGATGCCGAAGTCCTTGCGCTTCAGGCGCACGGGCTGGCCGTCCTCACCCTCGTAGCCGTAGTCCCGCGTGAGCACCTCGCTGCGCGCGGTGACGTTGAAGACATCCAGGTACACGTCGAGCAGGAACGAATCGAAGACGAGGGTGCGCGAGGCGCGGAAGTCGAGCCGGAAGAACGAGGGCAGCCGGTCCACCGCGCCCCGGCCCACGGGCTTCCACTCGGGCTCGCCGTCCGCGCCCACGCCCTCGCGCATGGTGCGGTAGCCGAACTGGCCCGTCTCCGGACGGCCGGTGTTGAAGTGCGCCACCGCGCCCAGGGTGACGAAGTCGAAGCGGTAGCTGAGCGCGGCGTTGATGGAGTGCGCCTGCTCGAAGGTGTAGGGCAGATAGCCCTCGGCCATGCCGAGCTCCTCGCCATTCGGGCCCACCTTCGCGTAGCGCTCGAAGCGCTTGCTCTGGTTGAAGCCATACGTGAGCCAGCCGAACCAGCGGCGACCCAGGGGACGACGCACCATCAGCTCCAGGCCGTAGCTGTGGCCGTGGCGCTCCACGTCCTCGGCCTCGAGGCCCCGGCGGCGCAGGTTGCTCAGCACGTCCTCGAAGTTGAACTCCAGCGTGCGCAGGAGCGGGTTGAAGTAGCCCTCGGCCGTCACCTCCCAGCCGTTGAGGGGGCGCCACTCCGCGCCGAGCGAGAACTGCGCCGCGCGCTGGAGGCCGCGTTCGAGCGCGAGCATCTCGCCCGCGGGCACCGGCAGCAGCACGGTGGCGGGCTGGTGATACAGGCCCGCGCCGGCCTTCAGCGTGAGGCTCTCCGTGAGCGCGTGCCGCACGGCGAGCCGGGGCTCCAGCGCCAGCCGCGTCCGGTCTCCGAAGCCGTGGTAGCTGTCGAGCCGCAGGCCCGGCACCAGCACCCAGCGCGCGGAGGGCGCGTACGTCAGCTGCGTGCCCACGCCCGCGAAGGTGCCCAGGATACCGGGGCGCGAGTACGCGTCCTTCCCGTCGAAGGGGCCCACGGGGCGGAACCGGCCGATGGCCAGCATGCTCGCCTCGCGGCGCTCCGCGTGGCTGAAGAGCTCCAGCTTCAGGTCCGCCGAGAGCTCCCGCGTGTAGCCCGCGCGCAGGGCCACGCTGCCCTGCGACAGTTCGTAGGAGCCCGGCTGACGGATGCCCTTGCTGTAGGCGAGGCCGAGCCGGTCATATCCGAGCGTCAGGCCCACCTCGGCCTCGCCTCCCGCGAGGGGGTGACGGCCCCGCAGGTCCAGGCGATGGAACAACAGGCCGACGCCGCCCGAGTCGCCCGTCTCCGGCTCGCGCGCGGTGAGGCCCACCGCGTCCGACGTGCCCAGCGCGAGGAGGCGGAGCTGCCCTTGGCCCACGCGCTGCTCCACGCGGGCCTGATAGTCCCAGTAGTCCGCGTAGACCTTGGGCTCGCCGGCGTCGCGGTACACGGTGCCGTCGCTGGCGGTGTACGAGGAGGGCGCGTTGACGGCGTTGACGATGCGGGTGATGACCAGGCCCGTGTAGCTGACGCGCGCGGCGGCGGCGACGGTGGTGCCCGTCTCGGAAATGGGCACCTCCAGGAAGGCGCCGGCCTGGATGAGGTCCGCGTACGCGCTGCCGTGGAGGCCCTCTTCGCGAGGCCGGCTCACGTGCGCGTCCACCGCGCCGCCCAGCAGGCTGCCGTAGCGCGCGGATGGGACACCGACCTGGAAGTCGAGGGACTCGACGAGGTCCGGGTACACCACCGCGTTGCCGAGCATGAGGTGGTAGAGGAAGGGCACGCGCACGCCGTCGACGAAGAAGGCGCTGGCGGCGGGCTGCACGCCGCGGACGACGGGATAGGAGAGCCCGGAGGCGAGCGTCGTCACGCCGGGCATCAGCATCACCACGCGGAACGGGTCGCCCATGGTGCCGGGGACCTCGCGCAGCTCCTGCTCGTGCAGCGTGACGCGGGAGACCTCGGTGCGCGGCCGGTCCGCACGCACCACCGTCTCGTAGGGGTTCACCGCGAGGGGCTCCAGCGTGTAGAGCACCTCCAGCCGCTGTCGGGCCTCGACCGTCTCGGTGAGGTACAGCAGGCGGTGGCCCGGCGAGGTGACTTTCAGCGCGTGCTCGCCGGGGGGGAGCTCCAGTCGGAACAGGCCCTGGGCGTCGGCTTCGACCGTCGCCGTGTGGGTGCGGATGATGGCGCCGGCGAGCGGCTTGCGGCTGCCCTTCGCGCGCACGCGGCCGGTGAGCACCGCGCGGGTGTCCTCCACGGGAGGGGGCTCGAAGCGGTAGGCGAAGGGGACGCGAACGGCGACGGGCTGGCCCTGCGAGGTGGCGGGGTGGAAGCGCAGGCGGGGCGCGGCGTGCAGCGCGGCGCGGGCGAGCGCAACCGGCGGCTCACCAACGACGCGGGCCTCGACGACCTCGCCGGCCTCGTCGAGGGTCAGCTCCAGCTCCACGGAGACAGGCGCGTCCAGGACCTGGCCCTCGGGCAAGCGCGCGGGGGCGTCCTGGGCGAGGGTGGGAGCCACGAGGGCCGAGGGCTCGTCGGCAGACGAGGCCCGTGCCGGGAGGGCACCCAGGAGCAGCAGGAAGAGGATGCCGAGGCGTGTCATCGCGGGGGAGGGGAGACAATCCTTCCATACGCGGGCACTTCGGGATTCAGGTCGTTGCCGGGTGTGAGGAGGTTCCGATTCACCCACCACGGCGCCGTGTCGGTGCGCCGCCCGAGCGCGATGCTGGGCCCGGGGGACAGCAGTGCCGTCGCTTCCCCGGGCAAGGAGCCGTTGTCTCCGGGGAGGGAGCCCCTGCCGGAAAGACGACGGTCGTCGGAGTCTCATCGCCCACCTGGGACGGCGACTCACGGCTCCGGTCCGCAAGAAGAGAGGTCGAGCCCGCGCATGAGGTTCGCAGGGCGCGAGGCGCTGCACGACGGCGGACCTCCGTGCTGGACCTCGACGCGGAGCTGCGTCGCGATGGCGCGGGACGCGGAGACGACACCGCCCCGGAGCGCGGCTCACGGGGCGGTGAGGCGTTCGAGTCAGACGTTCGAGGCGCTGAGTCGTCGGGCGCACCAGGCATCCACGGCGGTGGCGCCGAGGACGAAGGCGACGGCGCCCGCGACGTTCTCCTTGCGAGGGCTGTGCTTCACCGCCGGGCCGAGGCTCGCGAGGTCCAGCAGGTCTCCTCCCACGCGTGCCCAGACCCACGGCGTGGGATTGGCGCGGGTCAGGATGCCGACGCCCGCCGCGATTTCGCGCAGGCCATAGGCGCGCAGCAGTCCGGTGCCTCGTCGTACGCCGAGGAAGCGGGCCAGCGCGCCGGGCGCCACCAGCTCACTCAAACCCAGTCCGATGCTCACCCATCCGAGCACCCTCGCCACTTTCCTTGCGTTCACGATGAATCCTCCCGAGGGCATGGCCGGCATGGCCGCGCCCGACGTGTGCGGAAAGGATGGGGGCGATGCTCGCGCGGTGACGCCAGGGGCTGCTCGCCTGCGTGCCGGGGTGGACGGCTTGCGGGCCCGGTGCATGGCGCGGGTCCGGGCGCGAGGGCTCCCCCGTCGCTGAGGGCTGGGACGTGTCGTCGGCGGCCCGTGGCTTCCCGGCACGGCGCTGTCCGGAAGTGTCGCCCGTGCACGGGCTGGAGTAGGTACGAGGGGTGATGCCCACCCGGTCCTCTCGTCGCCTTGGGTTGCTGTGCCTGCTGCTCGTCTGCGCCGCGTGCGCGCGTGCGCCCCGTCCCCCTGTCACGCGTCCGCAAGATGCGCTGGTCGCCGAGCTCGCCTCCAACGTGGCGCTCATGGACGACGCGGACCCGGCGTCGCTGCGCGTGGCGTTGGACCAGAGCCTCAGCTGGCTGCGGACCCGACCCGTGGACCACCGCTTCGTCTACGGGCCTCGCGAGGTGACGGCCGGCGAGCTGGTCTCCGCGCTGGAGCGGCTGCGCGCGCGGCTGACCGACGGCATGTCCTCGCTCGACGTGTCCAAGGCGGTGATGGAGGACTTCGAGCTGCTGGAGTCCGCGGGCGGCGAGGACGGCACGGTGCTCTTCACCGGCTATTACGAGCCGGTCATCGAGGCGAGCCTCGCGCCCACGGCCGAGTACAGTATCCCCGTGCTCTCCGCGCCGGACGACCTCATCGAAGTCCCGCTGGAGCCCTTCGCGGAGCGCTTCGCCTCCGAGCGCGTCTTCGGCCGGCTCGAGGGCAGGCGCGTCGTCCCCTACTGGAACCGCGCCGAGATTCGCGGAGGGAAGCTGGGCGAGCGCAAGCTGGAGCTCGCGTGGGTGAAGGACCCGGTGTCGCTGTTCTTCATGGAGGTGCAGGGCAGCGGCACGCTGCGCCTCATCGACGGCACCGAGCGACGCGTGGGCTACGCCGCGTCGAACGGCCGCCCGTACCGCAGCATCGGCGCGCTGCTCATCCAGGAAGGCGCCATCCCTCGCGAGCAGATGTCCATGCAGGCCCTGCGCGCGTGGCTCGCGGCGAACCCGAGCGAGCGCGAGCGCGTGCTCGACTACAACGAGTCCTATGTCTTCTTCCGCTTCCTGCCGGGCGCGGCGGTGGGCTCACTGGGGCGCGAGGTGACGCCGGGGCGCTCCATCGCCACCGACGCGCGCCTGTTCCCGAAGGGGGGCCTCGCCTTCATCCACACGGACCATCCGGTGCGGATGGCGGACGGCTCGGTGCAGTGGCGGCCGTTGTCGCGCTTCGTCTTCAACCAGGACACGGGCGGCGCCATCCGGGGCGCGGGCCGCGTGGATGTCTTCTGGGGCCGAGGCTCCCAGGCGGAGCTCGCCGCCGGCATGATGAAGCAGAAGGGCCGGCTGCTCTTCCTGGTGCCCAAGCCCCGCGCCCCCGCCGTGACGGCGCGGTGACGCGGGGCACGCAGGCGCGCTAGCGCGTGGCCACGCCGGCCTTCTTCAGCTCCTCGTCGATGACGCGGCGGAACTGGTCCACCGGCACCGCGCCGAGGATGGGCCGGCCGTTGATGAAGAACGTGGGCGTCCCCCCGGCGCCCACGCGCGTGCCCTCGCGCGAGTCCTCGGCGATGACCGCGTCGAACTTCCCGGAGTCGAGCGCCTGGTTGAAGCGCGCCACATCCAACCCCAGCTGCTTCGCGTAGCCCTCCAGCGCGGGTCGCCCGAGCTGGCGCTGGTTGGCGAAGAGCAGGTCGTGGAACTCCCAGAACTTCCCCTGCTCATGTGCCGCCAGGGACGCCGCGGCCGCGAGCTTCGCGTTCGGGTGGTTGGGCAGCGGCTGGTGCTTGAAGGCCACGCGCAGCTTGCCCTCGTACTCCTTCTCCAGCGTCTTGAGCGTGGGCACGGCGCGCGAGCAGAACGGGCACTCGAAGTCCGACCACGCCACCAGCGTGACGGGCGCGTTGGCGGGGCCGCGCGACGGCGCCTTGCCCACCTCCACCTGCTGGCGAGCCCCCTCCGCGGGTGCGGGCGGCGCGGGCGGGCGGTCCACGCCGCGCTCGATGGTGCGCGCATAGACCTCCGCGCGCGGCACGCCGCCCTTCACCAGCGCCTCCGCCTTCGCCAGCTCCTCGTCGATGACGCCGGTGAAGACCTCCACCGGCTGCGCGCCGTTGATGAAGCGTCCGTTGACGAAGAAGGCCGGGGTGCCGGTGGCGCCGACCAGGCGGGCCAGGTTCTCGTCGCGGCGCACGCGCTCGGCGAGCTTCGGGTCCGCGCGGTCCTTCTTCCAGCGCTCCACATCCAACTTCAGCTCCTTCGCATAGCGCTCCAGGTCCTCCTCCTGCTGCGCGCGCGGATTGGAGAAGAGGACGTCGTGGAACTCCCAGAACCTGCCCTGCTCCCCGGCGGCCAGCGCGGCGAGGGCGGCGGGCCGGGCGCGCGGGTGGCGGTCCAGCGGGAGGTGCTTCATCACCAGGCGCAGCTTGTCGCCGTAGCGCTGCTGGAGCTGCTTCACGGTGCCGTGGCCGCGCGAGCAGAAGGGGCACTCGTAGTCGGAGAACTCCACCAGCGTGACGAGCGCGGACTCGGAGCCCTGGACGAGCGAGCCATCCACGGGGACCTTGTAGACGACGGGCGAGATGGGAGGCCGCTGCCGGGCGGAGGGCGGGGCCGCGGCCGCGGACGGCGCGCGCGGAGCTTCCGCGACCTTGGCGGGCACGGGCGCGAAAGTGCGTCCTCCCACGAACCCCAACACGAGCCCCACGACGAGGCTCACCCACACGGATGCTTTGTGCACGACGCGACTCCCGGAATGAAGACACACCCCGGGCGCGGTCGGCCCGAGCCACCGAGGGGCCGGGCGCGTGTGGCCCGGCGTCCCTTCAGTGCGGCGAGGGCGCGGGAAGTTTCAGCGCGCATTTCCGACGCGCGCCGGAGCGGGCCGCCGCCGCGTCAGCCGAGCCGACGGCGGACCTCGTCGTCCCCGGAGGTGAAGGGCGTGGGGAGCGTCCAGAGCGCCGAGGGGTGGCGGTAGCCCAGCTCGAAGGCGGTGAGGATGGCGGGCCAGCGGTCCGCGAGCAGGGCCCAGTTGTACTCGGTGGGCTTCGAGGTGAGCGGGTTGGAGTCGCGGTCTCGCTGCGTGGCCGCGTAGTCGGCGAAGTTCCACGCCACCGTGCCCAGCTCCAGGCGCAGCAGCGGTGTCATCGCCAGGGTGAGGTCCGCGCGGGAGATTTCACCGGGGAGCCGCTCGGGAGGCGTGAAGGCGGGCTGCACGGCGTCCGCCTGCTCGCGCCAGGCGAAGCAGTTGTTGGCGACCTGGATGAGCGCATCCCGCGCGGCGGGGCCGGGGCACTGTCGGGCGCGCTCCAGCAGCGCGAAGCCGGCCACCACGAGGCTCATGGCGGACATGCCCGGGAAGCGGCGCGCGAAGTCGGAGGGGGCGGGCTTCTCGTGGGTGAGGCCCTGCAGGACGGTGAAGGCGTGCTGGGACTCGTCGGGCTTCGCGCCCGCGAGGGTGAAGTCGCTCAGCACGCGCTCGGGGGTGACGCCGCCCGTGTCGGGTCTCCAGTCGAGGTAGCGCAGGGCCGCGCCGCCGATGTCGGTGAAGATGGCGACGTTGCCCTCGTTGAGCATGCGCTCCAGGGTGATGGCGAGCGACTCCGCCTTGTCGAGCGGCAGGATTCCCGGGGCCTGGAAGAACAGCCGCGCGAAGCGATGCGCGGTGGCCCAGAGCGTGCGCGGGTCCCCGAGCGGCTCCAGGTTCATGGCCCCCGCGAGCGCGCCGAGCGCGGTGGCCGCGTCCTGGGGCAGGCCATGTCCACCGAGCGCCTCGGAGAGCTGCTCCGCGCCCTTCCGCGCGGTGCCCGTGAGGCCCATGCGGTCATAGGTCCGGGCGGGGCTGGGGAGGGGCTCGCCCTGCGCGAGGTCGATGATGCGCCGGGCGATGGCCGCGCCGAGCATGCCCTTGCCGGCCTCGTGCGAGGCATGGATGGCGAAGGCGAACCAACCGGGTGTGGCCTGGCTGCCGTGCGTCGGATGGAACTCCGGGTCCACCAGCTCCTGGAGCGTGCGCGCCAGGCGCGTGTAGCCCTCGGTGATGAACCGGTTCTGCTGGAGCGGTGTGCCGGCGGGGACCCCCGTCACCGGCGCGAGCAGCTCCGGCGCGGGTGCGCTCAGGGCGTTGGCGGGCGGGGGCCAGTTCGGAACACGAAACCCGGGTTGGGTGGGCGTCTCCTCGGGGGATTTCGTCGTGATGGCCGTGCTCCGGAGCCGGGGTGGGGCCGCACTATCGCCCGATTCGCGGCGGCAGGCAGGTGTGTTGCCGTGCCTGGTGCCGAAGGGGCGCACTCCCGGCGGCTTGCTCCCCGTGCGCCGGCCTGCCCTGTCGCTGGTTGTCCATGGGTGGGCAGGCCCCATCTTCCAAGGACGAAGGGAGGCCGTGACCATGCGTCATAGAGCGGCTGGGATGGCGGTGGCGGTCGCGGGCTTCTGCGTCCTGTTGTGCGGCGGGGGTTGCACGGCGAACGCGCAGTCGAACGAGGCCCCGAAGACGACCTCGGCGGTGGCGGCGCCCTCGCGTCAGGCAGCGCCCTCGGCGGGCGAGGTGTCCGAGCTGTGGAACAGCATCTCGGGGCTGCGCGCGGAGGTGCGCCAGCTGCGCCAGGAGGTCTCCAGGCTGCGGGCCCAGGTGGACGCGGGAGCGCCGCGCGGCACGGACGCCCAGGCCCAAGGCACGGGCGCGCAAGCACCAGGCACGGATGCTCAAGCACAAGGCACGGGCGGCTCGGGCACCCAGCCGCGCCCCGAGGACGGCACGGGGACGGCGCGCGATGTCCCGCCCGCGGGGACGACCTTGCCGGCGCCGGTGGGGACCGCGGTGGTGAAGGCCACGTACTCGGGCGTGGTGCGCTCGGTGGCGCCGCCGGAGGTCGTCATCGGACAGGACTCCGGTGAGGCGCTGACGCTGGAGGTAGGCCCCAGGACGCGCGTGCTGCGGGAGGGTCGGAGCATCGGCGTGCGAGAGCTGGACCCGGGAGACCGCGTCTACGCGGTGGTGGACATGGTGGGCCGACACGAGACGATAGAAATCTCGGTGGTGCGGAAGGAGGACCCCGAGGACTGAGGGCGCGAGGTCCGCTCGCGTCAGTCGTCCGCTCCCAGCCTCGTCGTCGCACGAAGGGAGGTTCCCGTCATGACGGCCTTTGACCGATACCGCGCACTCCTGCGCAAAGTCTCGAATGTGCGAGCGCGACATCCGGAAGGTGGCTCGCCCGAGGAAGATGCCTTGCTGGACGACCTGGACGACGTCTGGTCGGAGATGAGCGAGGGTGAGCGCGCCGCGGTGGCTTCCGAGCGCGCCCAAATCCTGGGGCTCGCGGAGTCGGAGGACTCCGCCCCGCCGCCCCCGGGCTGATTACTTGCGAGCCGTGGGCATGGGCGTCCCCCGCGTCCCATGCCCGTCGCCCACGGGAGGCCGCGCGGCCTCACGAGGCTTCATCCGGGCTCGCAGCACCGCGCGCGTGTAGTCCACCACCGACGCCAGCGACAGCAGGGCGATGAGCGCCACCAGCGGGCGCACCGCCGGGGGGAACAGCAGCACGCACAACAGCGCGAGCAGCTGCAGCGAGGTGACCACCTTGCCGAGCATCCGCGCCTTGAGCTCCACGCGCCGCAGGGCGGGCACCCCTCGCGCGACGACGAAGCCCACCGCGGTGCCGATGTCGCGCACGAGCAGGAGCAGCACCTCCGGCAGGGACACCAGCCCGTCCAGGTAGCACACGAGGATGGCCGTCACCATGAAGGCGCGGTCGGCCACCGGGTCGATGAGCGCGCCCAGCCGTGTGGCCAGCCCCTTGTTGCGCGCAATCCATCCGTCCAGGAAGTCCGACAGCGCCGCCAGCACGACGAGCGTCGCCCGCACCATCGCGTCGGGCACGAGGATGAAGGCCACCGCCATGGGCAGCCGGGACAGCGACAGGATGTTGAGCAGCACGAGGCTCGCCTGGCGGCGCATCTTCTCGCAAAGGTAGTGCTCGCCCGTGGTCACGCACCTGCCGTGGAGGACGGGCTGTCGTCGTTCCACTGGTCGTCACCCGGACAGAGGGCAGGCGACCTCACCGCCCCGCATTCGAGGGCTGCGAGGGAACTTCCGGCCGGCGACAATCCTCCCAGCAAGAGCCCCGAAGCCTCCTGGAGTCCCACGCTCGTGATTGCCCCCGAACACCCGTCCGTCCTCCCTCGCCGCTCCTGGCTCCTGGTCGCCGCGCTCCTGGGCCCGGGCCTCGCCGGCGCCGCCCCGTCCCTGGACGTGCGAGGCGAAGTGCTCACGAGGACCGTCGCCCAGGCCCCTGTGTCCGACGCCGAGCCCCGGGCCCCCACGCGCGAGGAGCTCGCCCGCTACACGTGGCTGTCGGAGGACGCGCGCATCCGTCCGCTGGACCTCGCCGTGCCCCCACCGGAGGGCTACACGCGAGTGGGCGTGGAGGCGGGCACGTTCGCCGCGTGGCTGCGCGGCCTGCCCCTGCGCGCGCCGGGGACACCCGTGCTGCACTTCAAGGGGGGACAGGTGTTGCCCGCGGACGACGCGCGGCTGGCCGCGGTGGCGGAGCTGGACATCGGCACGGCCAACCTCCAGCAGTGCGCGGACTCCGTCATCCGGCTGCACGCCGAGTGGCTGTGGTCCGCGAACCAGAAGGAGCGCATCGCCTACCGCTTCACCAGCGGCCACCTGGCCTCGTGGACGAAGTACGCCTCCGGTGAGCGGGCGAGGATCTCCGGCTCCAAGGTGACGTGGGTGAAGAGCGCGGCGGCGGACAGCTCGCGCGGCGCGTTCCGCGCCTACCTGGACCTGGTCTTCATGTACGCGGGCACGCTGTCGCTGGAGGGCGCCAAGGGCCGGCCCACGAAGGACGACGTGCGTCCCGGGGACTTCTTCGTGCTGGGCGGCAGCCCGGGACACGCGGTGCTGGTGCTGGACGTGGCGGCCGACGCGGGGGGCCGCCGCGTGGCGCTGCTGGGCCAGGGGTTCATGCCCGCCCAGGACTTCCACATCCTGTCAGGGGGAGGGGACACCGGGCCCTGGTTCCCGCTGGAGACCGACGCGGTGGCCACGCCCTTCTGGAAGCCCTTCCCCTGGACGTCGCTGCGCCGCTTCCCCTGAAGGGAGGCCGCGAGCGCGCGCCCGGGCGCTACGAGTGCAGCGGCAGCCGGACGCCCGAGGTCTGCGGCGGCGGCGCGGCGGGCAGCGACTCCTCCAACCCGGAGCCCGGCGTGCGCGTCAGGTACTGCACCAGGCTGTTGTGCTTGCCCAGGTACGTGTCGAAGCGGTTCACCCCGTCCTCGAGCAGCCCCGCCTGGTCCAGCGCGTCGTGCATCACCGGCAGGTTGTAGAAGGGCACGGACGGGAACGCGTGGTGCGTCAGGTGGTAGTTGCAGTTGAGCGGCGCCACGAAGAAGTTCTCCAGCAGCGTGCCCTTCACGTCGCGCGTCTCGCGCGTCTCGTCGCCCTTGGGCTCGATGTCCAGCGGGTGCTCGCCCAGGGCGCGCATCCGGAAGAACGCCATCATCACCGTCGTCGTGGGCAGCACCCACAGGAGCAGCCAGTGCAGCCACGCGCCCGTCGTCACCAGCGTGGTGACCAGCAGCGCCACGTACGTCCAGTAGCGAGCGTGCTCGGCGGCGCTGATGCGGGGCCTGGCGCCACCCAACAGCCGCCCCCAGTACGTCCAGGGCAGCACCACCTTCAGGTGGTTGGGCGCGTACAGGCCCAGCGCGTCGCCCACGAACACCGCCGCGGCGCGCAGCGGCGTGCGCGGGAAGTGCCAGGACGCGTCGTCCTGCATGGAGGCCCAGTACGGGTCCTGCGGCGTGTTGACGTACCGGTGGTGCTCCATGTGCTGGTGCCGGTAGCCCGCCGTCGTCATGTTCAGCGGGAAGGCGCACAGGAAGTCCGCCACCACGTCGCCCACCTTCCGGTTGGACAGGAAGTGGTAGTGCGCCGCCTCGTGCATCAGCGCCAGCATCGCGTGCTGCCGCGTGGCGATGATGAGCGCCGCGATGGGCCACGCCCACCACCGGTCCACCCACACCACCCCGGCGAACGCCGCCACGATGACGAGCCACTGGGAGGCGAGCGCCCACACCGCCCGAGCATTGCTCACCCGCGACATCTCCCGGGTCAGCTTGGACAGCGCCTGGCGGTCGACGCGCCGCGCGATTTGGACATCCGCCTCGTCAACGACTTCGGCGTACATGAGGGGGCTCCTTCGTTTCACGAGCAAGCGGGGTATTCCAGGACTCTTTCTCGCAAGAACGGCCAGTATGGCAAGAAATTTCTCTCTGTAACGTACGCACGCCCTTTTCAAACAGCCAGAAGCAGTCCGCGAAAACCCCTTGGGGGTCAACAATGACTGCCTTTTGAAGCCCCAGGCGGGTGTGATTGGACTCTGGTGGGAGGGATTCGGTCACTGAAGTCAGACGCCAGACATGCGCGGGGCCCTGGAGACCGATGAAGGTCCACAGGGCCCCGGGCAACGACATGGGAGCTGTCACGCGCGAGGCGTGAGCGGGCTCAAGGCGTGGCGTCCCACTCCACCTTGAGGTGCCGCATCTGGCGCAGGACGATGCTCTGCCACGTGCCGTAGTCCTGGTTGGGCACCAGGCGCGGGTGGGCGACGGCCTCCACGAGGATGCGGGTGGTGATTTGGGTCTGGAGGCGGGCCAGCGGCGCGCCCAGGCAGAAGTGGATGCCGCGGCCGTAGGTGAGGTGCTGGGGCGGCTTCTCGCGGTCCACGTCCAGCTTGTTCGCGTGCGGGCAGAGTGACTCGTCGCGGCTGCCGGCCGCGTACAGCAGCAGCAGCCGGGAGCCCTTGGGCAGTTGGATGCCGCCCACCTCCACGTCCTCCAGGGCGGTGCGAATCATGGCGTGCTGGACGGAGTCGAAGCGGCTGCCCTCCTCGATGAACTTGGGGATGAGCTCCGGGTCCTCCCGGAGACGTCCCCACAGGCCGTGCTCGAGCGCCAGCTTCCAGGTGTTGGCCATCAGCGCCGTGGTGGACTCGTGGCCGGCGGACAGGAAGGACGCGCCGATGGCCATCACCAGCTCGTGCACGCTCAGCGCCTCGCCGTCCGCCTCCACCTCCACCAGGTAGCTGGTCAGGTCCTCACGGGGCGCCTTGCGCCGCTCCTCGATGAGGTTGACGCAGTAGCGCTGGAACTCCAGCACCCCCCGCGCCATCTCCGCCTGCTTCTCCGCGGGCACGTGCTCGAAGGTGAGCGACTGCCAGTCCGCGCTCCACTTCTTTATCTTCCACACGTCCTGCTGGGGCACGCCCATGACGCCGAGGATGACGTGGGCCGGCAGCGGATAGGCCAGCTGCTCCACCAGGTCCGCGTGCCCGTCCTTGGCGAAGCGGCCAATCAGCTCGCGCGCCATCTTCTCGATGAAGGGCTCCATCCCGGCGATGCGCTGCGCGGTGAAGCCCCGGTTCATCAGGCGCCTGAGGCGCGTGTGGTCCGGCGGGTCCATGCCCAAGAGCACGTGGGCGATGGGGAAGCCCTGCGACAGGATGTTCTTGGCCTCCTCCGTGAGCTGGGTGCCGCTCACCAGCATGTCCCGGTTGGAGAAGCGCGTCGTCTCCTTGAGGACCTGGAGGATGTCGTCGTGGCGGCTGACCAACCACATGCCGAGCATGGGGTTGAAGCTGACGGGCTCCTCCTTGCGCAGCCGCTCGAAGAACGGGTGGGGGTTGTCCACGTGCGGCCCCGCGAAGGGGTTGTACTGGGCGCCCAGGTGGGGGCAGCGCCCTGTCGGGGCGTGGGCCGGGACTCCGGTCTCTTCCTGCTTCTGAACCGTCACGGGCATGGTGTCACTCGCAGTTCGAGCGCGGGCCCCCCAGCTCACCGCTCGGACATGGGTTGATTGAGGCGTGGGGCACAGCCGGTCCGGAGCCAGGACGAGGGAATTACCGGGCGAGTTGGAGGCTCTGGAGTGACCGCCTATACAACGATTCCCGACTATTGAGCCAGTGGGGGAGGATTTTTATAGTCTGGCTGGCCTCTGTCCACGGCGGGAAGATGCGCTATTCCTGAAATGTGCCGGATTTCAGACGGTTGGCGGGCCCCGTCGGCCGCAAGTCGGCTCGGATTCTGAGGAAGAGGGAGGCAGGGGAGGGACGGCCGGGGAGCGCGAGCGGGCTCGACCGCGGTGTCACCAGGGGTGGCCTCGGGGGCCCCGGGGAGGGGGCCGCCACGAAAGCCAGACGGACGGCGGGTGCGGCGAGCTTCAGCCGCTCTTGCGGACGTTGGCGTGGCGCTGCTGCTCCACCCAGGCGTGGGCCTCGGCCATCGTCTTGACGAACTCCGTCTTGAACTCGGTCTTGCCGGTCAGGAACATGCCCAGGGAGATGACCTTGCCGAAGGTCTGCTGGACCATGTCCGCGCCCACGTAGACGCAGCCCTTGAACCACTCCGGCTTGCTGTTGTCGGACAGGTAGCGGCGCGCCTCCGCCTGGAGCTGCGAGTTGCCGATGTCCGCAATCATGAAGTAGGGGCCGGCCTTGGCGACCTGGCTGTAGATTTCAACGGCCCGCTTCATGTCCTCCAGGTTCAGCATGCCGCTGAACACCGCCACCAGCACGTCCTGCTGCTCGTGGCGAATCTGGTGCGCACCGAACTTCCATTCCTGTTGCTGCATGGGCACTCCCTCTGAGCTGGCCACACAAGCATACAACCCGTGGCCCACGGGAGCGAGAATCCAGTCTTCGCCTTCAAACCGCGACTTGAGGACGACCCTGGGTCTGGAATGGGACAGCGGGGGTGTCGCCCGGCACACAGCCGGGCCTCGCGTCTCAGCCCGCCTTGCGCTGCTGTCGGGCGCGGTGCTGGTCGACCCAGGTGCGCGCGTCCGCGAGGGTGTCGACGAAGGTGGTGTCGAAGCTCGTCTTGCCTGTGTAGAGCATGGCGAGCGAGATGGCCTTGCCGAAGGTCTTCTGGACGATGTCGGCGCCCACGTAGACGCAGCCCTTGAACCACTCGCTCTTGTTGTTCTCGGAGAGGTAGCGCCGGCCGGCGGCCTCGATTTGGGAGCGGCCGATTTCCGCGACGATGTAGTAGGGGCCCAGAATCGTGAACAGCTCCGCGTAGACCTCGGAGGTGCGCTTCACGTCGTCCAGGGTGATGGGGCCTTCGAAGGTCGCCACCGCCATGTCGGCTGATTCGATGCGAACGCGGTGCGCGCCGAACTTCCACTCCCGAGGCTTCTCCGCCATGTGCTCCCCCACCCAGAGGTCCTGTCTGTCCGAAGAATAACGCCCGCTCCCGGGCAGAAGGCAAACAGACGTCCCGAGTTGTGTGCCCGAAGTTCCAGGGAGACGTTTTTCTCCACATGCACACGAATTACGTGGTGCCGGGGTGTTCGGGTGAGAACGGGGGCGGTGCGGGTGTGTTGACGGTGGGGGGGCGGGAGGGGCTCATGCCGGGTTCCCATGGCTCGCCCGTTCTTCTTCTCGCTCGTGCTGGGGCTCGTCTTGGTGGCGCTGGGGTGTCGGCGCGGGGAGGGTGAGCGCGAGCGGGGGGCGCGGCTGGTGCTGAAGTACCAGCCGCTGTGGGGGCCTCCGGAGCCGTTCCGGGAGCTCTTGGCGGGCTTCGAGGAGGCGCACCCCGGGGTGACGTTGGTGACGGAGGCGTTGCCGAACTCGTCGGACCTGGCGCACCAGTTCTTCCTCACGTCGTTGGAGGGGGGGGCGGCGGACTTCGACGTGCTGGTGGCGGACGTGGTGTGGGTGCCGGAGTTCGCGCGGGCGGGGTGGATAGCGGACCTGTCCGAGGCCTTCCCGCCCGAGCGGCTGCGCGAGGAGTTCCTGCCGGGGCCGGTGGAGGCGGTGGTGGTGGATGGGAGGACGTACGCGGTGCCGTGGTACCTGGACGTGGGGGTGCTGTACTACCGGACGGATTTGGTGCCTCGGGCGCCGCGCACGTACGCGGAGCTGGAGCGGTTCGCGTTGGAGGCGAAGGCGAAGGCGCCGGGGGTGCAGGGCTTCGTGTGGCAGGGGCGGCAGTACGAGGGCCTGAGCTGCAACGTGTACGAGGCGCTGTGGGGGCACGGTGGGCAGGCGTTGGGGGAGGACGGGCGCGTGTTGTTGGACACGGAGGCGGGGCGCGAGGCGCTCGGGTATCTGCGCGGGCTGCTGACGCGCGGGGTGTCTCCGGAGACGGTGATGGGGTTCGGCGAGGAGGAGGCGCGGCGCGTGTTCCAGGAGGGGCGCGCGGTGTTCATGCGCAACTGGCCGTATGCGTGGAGCGAGGCGCAGAAGGAGGGCTCGCCCATTCGCGGGAAGGTGGGCATGGCGCCCCTGCCCACGGTGAGTGGGGAGCCTGGGTTCGGGACGCTGGGTGGGTATCAGCTCGCGGTGAACGCGCGGGTGTCACCGGAGCGCAGGAGGCTCGCGGAGAAGCTCATCGCGCACCTGACGTCGCCGGAGGCGAACCTGGTGCTGGCGGTGCACTACGCGCGCAACCCGCCGAGAGCGGCGGTGTATGACGATGCGAGGTTGAAACAGAGCTCACCGTTCATCGCGAGCCTGCGTGAGATGGTGGAGCGCGCGCGGCCCCGGCCGGTGACGCCGTACTACAACCTGATTTCGGATGTGTTGCAGAGCGAGTTCTCCGCGGCGGTGGCGGGGATTCGCACGCCCGAGGAGGCCTTGGGGCGGGCGCAGAAGCAGGTGGACCACCTGATGGGGGAGGGGCGATGAGCGGGCTCGCGGTGGGGTGGGCTCGGTGCGGCCGTGCCTCGGGTGGATGGATGCGGCTGCTGTGTGCGCACGAGCGGGAGGCGCGATGAGCGAGCCGGTGCGTGGCTCGCTGGAGCGGGAGCGCCGGCAGGCGTACTGGTTGGTGGCGCCGGCGGTGGTGGTGCTGGCGGGCGTGGCGCTGTACCCGATTCTCGCGGCGGTGTGGCTGAGCCTGCACCGCTTCATCCTCGTCTTCGGCGAGCGGAGGTTCGTGGGGCTGGGGAACTACGCGTACCTGTTGGGGGACGCGCGGTTCTGGGCCGCGCTGGGGAACACGGCGTACTTCACGGCGGTGGCGGTGGCGGTGGAGTTGCTGCTCGCGGTGCCGCTGGCGCTGCTGCTCCAGAGGTCCTTCCCGGGGCGAGGTTTGTTACGAGCCTCGGTGCTGGTGCCCTGGGCGATTCCCACCGTGGTGAGCGCGAGGCTGTGGGCGTGGATGTTCAATCCGGACTACGGGCTCATCAATCGCTTGCTGCTCGGACAGGACATCAACTGGCTGGGGGCGCCGGGGTACGCGCTGCACGCGGCGATACTGGTGGACGTGTGGAAGACGACGCCCTTCGTGGCGCTGTTGGTGTTGGCCGGGCTGCAAGGGATTCCGGAGGACCTGTACAAGGCGGCGCGGGTGGACGGGGCTTCACCGTGGAGAATCTTCCGGTCGATAACGCTGCCGTTGCTCAATCCGGCGCTGTTGCTGGCGGTGCTGTTCCGCTCGTTGGATGCGTTCCGGGTGTTCGACGCCATCTACGTGCTGACGGAGGGCGGGCCGGCGAACACGACGGAGACGTTGAGCATCTACGCGTACAAGACGCTGATGCGCTCGGGGGACTTCGGGTACGGGAGCACGTTGTCGGTGGCGACGTTCCTGTGCGTGGTGGTGCTGGCGGCGGTGTGGCTGCGGCTGTTGGGGCGCGAGGAGCGGGCGCGATGAGACAGCGCGTGGGGTTGGGGACGGCGCTGGCGGTGGTGGCGTTCCTGACGTTCTTCCTGGGGCCGTTCTTCTGGCAGGTGCTGACGAGCCTGTGGCCAGACGGAGAGCTGACCCGGCCGTGGCCGTCGCATCTGACGTGGGAGAGCTACGCGAGCGTGCTGTGGGGGCGGCCGTTCCTGCGGGTGGTGGTGAACTCGCTGGTGGTGGCGGCGCTGACGACGGCGTTCTGCCTGGTGGTGGGCTCGGCGGCGGCGTTCGCGCTGGCGAAGCTGGAGTTCCGGGGGAAGGGGCTGCTGTTGAGCGCGGCGCTGGCTGTGAGCATGTTCCCGCCGATTGCGACGGTGAGCCCGCTGTATCTCATCCTGCGCGCGGTGGGGTTGCGAGACAGCCTGGTGGGGCTGGCGTTGCCCTATGCGACGTTCGCGATGCCGTTGACCTTGTGGGTGCTGACGTCGTTCTTCAAGCAGCTGCCGGATGAGCTGTATCGGGCGGCGAGGGTGGACGGGTGCACGCCGTTCCAGGCGTTCCGGCGGGTGTTGTTACCCCTGGCGGCGCCGGGGCTCGCGACGACGGCGATATTGGTGTTCATCTTCGCGTGGAACGAGTTCCTGTTCGCGCTGACGTTCCTGACGACGCCGGAGAAGCGCACGGTGCCCGTGGCCATCAGCCTGTTCGCCAGCGAGTACCGTGAGCCGTGGGGAGAGATTGCCGCGGCCTCCGTGGTGGCGACGCTGCCCCTGGTGGTGCTGACCGTGTTGTTCCAGCGGAGGATTGTGTCCGGGCTCACGGCGGGGGCGGTGAAGGAGTAGGGCGCACGGGGTGGGAGAGACCCGCCCCCGCGCGGGGGATTCCTCGGGTGAGGCCTGGCGGAGTAAATCCTTTCGCATCCCATGCTCCGTGCTCCGTCGTCCCAGGTTGGTCCGTTCCGGTTGCTGCGGCAGTGTGGCTCCGGAGGCATGGGTGAGGTGTTCGAGGCCGTCAACGAGAACACCGGACAACTGGTGGCGCTGAAGCTGCTGTCCCGGGACGCGTCGAGGGAGCCGCAGGTCGTCGCGCGCTTCCTCCAGGAGGGGCGCGCGCTGGTGAAGCTCGACCTCCCGGATGTGGTGCGAGCCTTTCATTGTGAGAAGCAGGCGGACCAGGTGTTCCTGGTCATGGAGTTGCTCGACGGCCAGGACCTGCGCAAGTGGATGGGCAGGCACTCGGGACGCGTGCCGCGCGAGACGGCCTTGGCCCTGTGCGCGCAGGTCGCGCGAGTGATGGCGGAGATCCACGCGAAGGGCATCGTCCACCGGGACCTGAAGCCGGAGAACGTGTTCCTCTGCACTGACGCGAGCTCGGCCCTGGGATATCGGGTCAAGCTGCTGGACTTCGGCATCGCCAAGCTGCCGCCGTACCGTGATGACGGAGTCGCCGCGACCCAGGTCCATACGCATGAGAACGTGCTCATCGGGACCTATCACTACACGGCACCGGAGCAGCTCCGGAGTGCCTCCTCGGCGAAGGTCTCCGCGGACGTCTACTCCCTGGGGGTGATGTTGTTCGAGCTGCTCGCGGGGCAGCGGCCCTTCGAGTCGGAGGAGATGGTCGAGGTCATCTCCGCGCACGTGAACACGCCGCCGCCCTTCCTGGGGCAGTTGGCGCCGACGATTCCGGGGGCGCTCGCGACCTTCGTGGCGTCGATGCTCGCGAAGTCGCCCGAGGAGCGCCCGACGATGGCGCGGTGTCGCGACATGCTGCTCCGGCCCTGGGCGCAGGAGCAGGACGTCTGTCCCGTGCCGGGGCTGGCGTCCTTCAATGAGTCGCAGGCGGAGCTGTTCTTCGGGCGCGGGGCGGAGACGCGCAGGGTGCTCGAGTCTCTGGACGAAGCACGCTCGGGAGGGCGGCGCTGGGTCTCGCTGGAAGGGCCGAGTGGTGTGGGCAAGTCCTCGCTGCTGCACGCGGGCGTGCTGCCGAGGCTCCGTGAGCCACCGCCGCCAGGGCTGCCGCGCTGGGTGGTCGTCGTGGCGAGGCCGTCGTATGAGCCGGTGCGGAGCCTCGCGAAGGCGCTCGTGACGGCCTTCCCCACGCGGGATGTGGATGCGGTGGAGCGAGGGCTGCGAAGCGGGCCCGAGGGCCTGCGGACCTTCGTCCAGACGAACGTTCCTGAAGACAGCTTGATGCTGCTGGTCGTGGAACCGCTGGAGGAGCTCTTCACCTCGGGGAGCGCCGAGCAGTCGGTGCTGGATGGGCTGCTGGTCACTGCCTTGTCCGGGGAGGGGCGGCTGCGGCTGCTGACGTGCTTGCGCAGCGACTTCCTGCACCGGCTGGAGCAGTTGCCGAGGCTTCCCCACCAGCTTCAAGAAGCGATGCGCTTCCCGCTCTTGCCGATGGGTGAAGCGGCGCTGAAGGAGGTCGTCGAGGGGATGGCGCGCCAGGCGGGGATGCAGCTCAGTGAAGGCCTGGCGGAGCGGATGGTGCGCGACGCGAAGGGAGAGGGCGGCGGGCTGCCGTTGCTCGGGCATGCGCTGCGCTCACTGTGGACCTTGAGCGGTGGCGCGCCCCTGACGCACGAGCACTATGACCGGATGGGAGGCGTGGGCGGCGCGCTGTCCCAGCAGGCGGAGCAACTGCTGGCGAGCCTGGGCGAGCAGGGCCGGGAGCGTGCGAAGTGGATCCTGCTGTCCCTGGTCCAGGTGGGACGTGGCGTGCAGGACACGCGGCGGCCTCGTCCCAGGAGCGAGGTGTTGGCGGAGGCGGGAGGTGATGCACTCTCCGAAGAAGCGTTGCTTCGCCTGAGCGGGCTGTCCGGGGTGGCGGGCGGTGAGCCCGGACCACGACTGGTGCTCCTGTCCGGAGGGGCCGAGGTCGAGTCCCAACGTGTGGACCTGGTGCATGAGACGCTGTTGCAGCGGGTCCGCTCGCTCGTCGCGTGGCTGGAGGAGGAGCGGCGAGAGCTGGAGGTGCGCGCGGACGTCGAGGTCGCCGCACGGAACTGGGAAGAGGCCGCGCGGCCGAATGAGTGGCTCCCTCGGGGAACGATGCTGACGCATTACCGGGGCGGTGTCGGCACCCCTGGACGGGGTGTCCATCGGCTGAGTCTTCGCGCGAACGCATTTCTCCAGGCCGCGAGCCGGTTGGAGCGGCGTCGGGTGTGGACCGGCCGCGCATTGGTGGCCGCGGCTTCATTGGCCGTGGTCGTGATGCTTGGAGTGACGGTGCAGGCGTGGGAGCAGCGCGAGCGCGCCGACCAGAACCTCCACCGCATCATGAACTCCGCGGAAGGCATCGTCTCCGACGCGGACTGGGAGTTGAGCTGGATTGCGAACACGCTCGAGGTCCGACGGGCGTTGCTACGTGGCTTGTCGGACTCGCTGGAGGGGTTCTCCGAGGAGGAGCAGCAGCGGCGAGAGGTCCTCTGGCAACGCATCAAGCTTGCCCACCGGATGGCCGACCTGAGCTTCCTGAATGACACGCTGCAGGTCGCAGGTGCGCACCTCCTCCACGCAAGGAACCTCCTGACCCAAGGTGAGGCGCTCGGTTTTGGAGACGAGGGTTACCGCATGCAGTGGGCCTTCAATCAATCGAAGCAGGGCAAGGTCGACCTGGCGGCGGGGCGACTGTCCGAAGCGCGAGCCCTCTTCCTGCAATCCGTCGAGTATTTCGAAGCGCAGCGTGCCGCTGTGCCGCGCTCGGTCTCCGGAGACCGGGACTCCGCGGTGGGCTTGAGTGAGTTGGCGGACCTGGAGCTCGCCGAGGGACGCGCGGGCGAGGCCCTGCGTTGGCTCGAACGCGCCGTTCCGCTGTTCTCCACGCAGGACCCGGACTACGGCGCGTCCCTCTACGCGCAGGGCCTGGCGTATCAGGCGGAGGCGATGCGACGGGCGGGGCGCCTGGCGGACGCGCACCCTCGATTGGATGAGGCCATGATGCTCATGATCCAGGAGGCGAGCACGCATGCCGGGGACCATCACCGCAAGTGGATGCTGGAGTGGGTCCGACTCTGGAGCGCGAGATTGGCCTCTGACGAGGGCCGCTGGACGGACGCAGCGGTGGGCTACACGGCCGCGGTGACTTCCGGGCGCGAGCTGGTCAGGGGGGAGCCCACGAGCAAGCGATTCGCCCTGGCGCTCCTGGAGGCCCTGCGTGGGGCCGAGGCGTTGGCGCTTCGGCGAGGGGATTCCGACCAGGCGGAGGCGCTGCGAAGCGAGGGGTGTGCGCTGGTCCATGAGTTCGTCGCGCGCGACCCGGAGGACGTGCGCTTCAATGCCCTGGCGTGCGAGAGTTTCAAACCGTGACGTGGGGGATGCGCATGGCCGAGCCTTCTTTGTCGGAGTGGTCTTTCGAGGCGCTGTTGCAGCGGGTTCGAGAAGGGGAGAAGGCCGCGCGGGACGAATTGTGGAGCCGTTGTCTGCGACAGGTGTCCCAGTGGGCCGAGAAACAGCGTGCCCAGGTCGAGAAGGTCGGCGCGCGTCCTTCGGACGTCACCCAGGACTCCCTGCTGAAGGCGTTTCAACAGCTCGACCATTTCCAGGGGACCACGGAGGGGGAGTGGTGGGCCTGGCTCCGTCAGATCGTGAGGAACGAGGCCATCGGGACCTATCGACATGGCACCCGGAAGCGGCGCGACGCGACGGCGACGGTGTCGCTGGATGGAGAAGAACTCCTCGGCGTGAAGGCGCAGGAGCGCAGCCCGAGCCAGGTGACGGCACTCCAGGAAGAGTGGCGACGCCTCATCTCCGGCTTCCAGTGGTTGGAAGGTCATCAGCCGGACCAGCACCAGGCCCTGAAGATGTTCCATCTCGATGAGCACCCGGTGAAGGCCATCGCGGAGCACATGGGCAGGACGCCCAAGGCGGTCGAGAGCCTCATGGGGCGTGGGGTGCGCGCCTTGCGTGCCTGGATGGCCGATGAGCCGGTACTGGAGGACCCGCTCTCCACCGAGGCAGCCGCGGAGCGCAACGAGGTGGACGCGGCCTTCTCCAAGTACCTGCGGCTCCTGGAGGCAGGCGGGACGGTGGAGGTCGAAGCCTTCGTGAAGGGCTACCCGGACTGCGAAGAAGAGCTCCGGGGCATGCTCCACTGGATGGACCAACTGCGTGCCTTGGACCCATCCAGGAAGCGCTGATGCCGCTCCACGGGATGCAGTGGGGGCGCTACGTCATCGACAGCCTCGTCGCGGTGGGCGGGTCGAGTGATGTCTATCGGGCTCGTGCGCTCGATGGAGATGGCTGGGTGGCGGTGAAGACCCTGAGCCAGAGCGCGAGTCTTCAGGCGGAGCTGGTCGCGAGGTTCCAGAACGAAGCAGAGGCGCTCCTGTCGCTGCGCCATCCGTATCTGGTCGAGGCGCTCGAGATGGGCACGCCCACGGAAGACGGGCCCCCCTTTCTCGTCCTGGAGTGGCTCCCGGTGAGCTTGCATGAGCTCCTCGCGCGGCGAGGTGGCCGACTGTCGTTGGAGGAAGGTGTCCAGGTGCTGCGCCAGCTCGCGCAGGTGCTCCACTTCCTGCACGAGAAGGGCGTCATCCATCGAGACCTGAAGCCCGAGAACGTCCTCATGGCTTGTTCCGGACCTGCCGCACTGGAGGTCCGTCTCACCGACCTGGGCCTGGCGCGCCTCATCCCGGGAGAGGGGGCACAGGCTCCTTCGCTGTTCGTGTCCACGGCGAGGGATGCGCTGCTGGGGACGGGGGAATACATGGCCCCCGAGCAGTGGACCAGTCCCAAGGGCGTGGACGCGAAGGTGGATGTCTATGCGCTGGGGGTGCTGGGCTTCCGTCTGCTGGTGGGAGCGCCTCCTTTCAGTGCGAGTGAGCGTTCGGGGTTGTTCTTCCTTCACGCGTTCACGCCCCCGCCGCTCGCGCGCCTGGAGGGGCTGGCTCCCGAACCCCTTCGGGTCCTGCTCGGAGCCATGCTCGCGAAGAAGCCGGGGCAGCGGCCCGAGATGGTCGACGTGGCGAGGTCCTTGGACTCGCTCGCGAGGGACTGAGCCCGCCCTGGCGTCCTCTCTCCCTGCTGGGATTTCCCGAGTGGGAGAGGTGCGACATGTGGACCGTGGAGCAGGCGATGCAGAGGCTCGTCGAGGAGCAGGAACTGACTCCCGCCGAGGTCGACAACGTGGAGAGTCAGCACGGCGTGGTGCGTGGGGTCCTGCGCAGGCGACTGTTCTCGGTGGAAGAGTTTCTCTCGGGCTCTTTCAAGCGGGGGACGGCGCTTCGTCCGCTGCACGACGTGGATGTGTTCGTCGTCGTCCCACCACCTCGTGGGTCGCGCACCGCGGACGACCTGCTGCGGGAGGTGCGGCAGGTGTTCCAGGCGGAGTGGCCGAAGCGGACGCCGCCCGTCCTCCAGCGGCACTCCCTGCGCATCGACTTCTCCTCGGGAATCAGCGTCGATGTCGTGCCGGCCTTCGCGCATGAGCAAGGGGGCTACCTGATTCCCCAGCGGGATACGGGCGCGTGGATTCGGACCGATCCGAAGGTGCATCAGGAGGTCTGCGCCCAGGCGGACCGGCTCGCCCTGGGGCGACTCAATCCCCTCATCAAGCTGGTGAAGCAGTGGAATCGCGCTCGGGACAACAGTCCGCTGCGCTCCTTCCATCTGGAGGCGATGTGCTACTCGGCGTTCCCGAAGCCACCCGAGGGCTCGTTGCTGGAGCGGCTCGAACTCCTCTTCCGGCACCTGTCGGAGCGCGTCATGCAGACCTGCCGTGACCCGGCGAAGCTGGGCGTTGCGGTGGATGCTCGGATGGACGACGGGGACCGCGAGGCGGCTCGGAATCTGTTCCAGAACGCCATCCGGGAGGTGCACCTCGCCTCCCAGGAGCGCACGTCGAACCCGGAGCAGGCGCACCAGCGCCTCTCGAAGCTCTTCGGTCCCGTCTACCGCAAGCGGGGGTCCTGAGCCCTCGCAAGAGAAGTGAGCGGGCTCGCGAGGGGTCCACTTCGCGTTGGCGTCTTCCTCGATGGACGACGTCAACCGAGGTGCGCACATGTCGAACGTGGAGCTGTCCATCAACGCCAGGACCCAGGCGCTCATCCTTCGTTACGAGCACGACCGGCCCGTCATCGAGGACGCGGCACGCCAGACGCTGACGCGTGAGGGTCTGGAGGGTTATCGCGACGTGGCCAGCGCGGTGCTCCATCCGTACGACGAGAAGCTCAGCGTGCGCTCGCCGCGGGGGGAGGAGTGGGCGGGGGCCTTCCTCGAGAACGAGCGCTTCGCGAGCGCGCTCATCAGCAAGGAGAAGGAGCTGGGGCTGGACCACCTGTCGGTGCACCTCTTCGGCTGCGCGCCGCTGGAGCTGATGCTCCACCTGGCTTCGTGCCTGCCCCGACGTCGCCTCCGGGTGTACCAGCAGTCCGGGAGCGGCGAGTGGTCGCTCGGCTTCGACCGGACGATGGCCGCAGCGTCCGAGGACTTCCTCGAGGTGGAGGGGCTGCCGAAGGCGAAGCAGGGCGGCTCGGGCGTGGTGGCGCTCGTCGTGGAGGTGACTCGCGCCATCGGCGACCAGGCGCTGGAGGCGTTCCGCAGGAAGCATGGCGCGAACCTCCTGGCCGAGGTCCGCGTGCGCCCGGTGCGTGGGCCTGGGCCGGCGGCCATCCAGAGCCCCGCGGAGGTGTCGCGCGCGGCGGAGCAGCTCCGCGGTGTGCTCGGGGATTTGCACGAGCGGCTGGGCGGCGCGACGTCGGTGCTGCTGGCGATGGACTGCCCGGGGAGCTTCGCCGCCGCGCTGGGCACGGCGGTGAACGTGAACACGCAGCTCCCGCTGTGGCTCCACCACTACGACGCGGACCGGAGGCAGTACCTGCTCGTCCAGGAGATGAAGGCCGGACGCACCGCGCCCCTGGCGGTGGAGTACACGACCGCGCAGTTCGCGGTGGCGGCGAAGGTCCTCGGCGAGGTGCGGAAGGTCCACCAGGAGCTGGTGTCCTGGTTGTCCGAGCCCGCGCAGCAGGACCTCCTGTCGGAGCTGAGCGAGCAGGACCGGACGCACTTCGTGCGCGGCTCCGTCGAGGATGCGCCGTCGACCGGACCCATCGAGATCTACCGGCACTTCGAGGGCAAGTGGGGCTTCGACGTGGGGATGTTGCTGGCCCTCAAGGAGCTGAAGGACCGCGTGGGCAGTGAGGACTGGAAGGAGTGCGTCCGGCTGTACATGGTCCACGAGGTCTTCCACGTCCAGCAGGGCGGGCTGACCTCGTACACCTACAGCGGGAGCGGGCGCACGGGCTTCGTGCTGGAGGCGGCGGACTTCGACGCGGACGCCATCTCCATCGAGGTGGCGCTGGAGTGGCGCAAGTCGAAGCAGGAGGGGACGGTGGCGGGCGAGGGTGAGACCCGGACGATGGAGCGCATCATCTGGAACGCGATGGAGAGCCTGCGCATGTTCGAGCCGGAGACGCCCATCCGGACGCTCTCCGAGCGACGGCTGCGCCGCTACCTCATCTGGATGTTCCAGGTGTGCCGGCTCAGCGCGCTGAAGCTGACCTCCGCGCGAGGACCCGCGCCGAAGCTGGAGCGCGCGACGGTGGAGATCGCCGGCCTGAAGACGTCGCCGGACCCGTTCGAGACGTACTCGCAGCAGCGGGTGGACCTGCTCGACGTGGACCTGGATGACGAGCTCATCACGGGGGTCTACTTCCAGCGCAAGCTGGTGCGAGACCCGGATCGTCGCTGGGTGAAGCGCGTGCTCGAGGCGCTCAGCCGCTGGGGCGAGAAGCCGCGCGAGGACGCGCAGGACGAGATGCGGCGGCTCTTCGAGGAGTTCTTCAACCGTCATCGCGAGCTGGTTCAGTCCCGCTGAAGGAGCGCGGTCCGCCATGGGAGAGCAGAGCGCATCCCGGCTCGAGGGAGACCGGTATCAGTACCTGTACGCCTGGCACGAGCTGCTCCGACTGTTCGACGCGGAGTGTCCCTTCGAGCACGGCTATCTGGAGCATCCCGAGGCGGGCTCCGCGGACGACGTGACGCTGCACGCGCGCGAGGGCTCGGGCGTGGCGAGCCGCTTCGTGCAGGTGAAGTGGCACGTGGACCACCGTGAGGTGTACTCGCTGGACTCGCTCACGGAGGCGCAGCGCGGGAAGGGACGCCCGTTGCTGCACAAGCTCTTCACGAGCTGGCGTGCGCTGCGTGCCCGAGGGCCCGTGGAGGTGTGGCTCGTGAGCAACTGGGGGGCGGAGGAGCGGCTCGGGCGCTACCTGGTGGGCCGGGACCACTCGCTGGCGCCGGAGTTCTTCTCGGAGTCTCGGCCTGGTGCGTTCGGAGAGGGGGGCTCGCGGTGGGCCGAGCGGTGCGAGACGACGCCCGAGGAGATGGCGTCGTTCCTCGGGGACCTGCGCTTGCGGTTGGGGTTCGCGAGCATCCGGGACCTGGAGGAGCAGGTCGACTGGCGCATGGACGGGCTCGGGTTGCGGCAGGGCGTGAACCCGAGGGCCATCGTGCTCGATGCGATGCGCGAATGGGTGGAGCGCTCGGGGGAGGTGAAGCGGGTGACGCGCGAGTCGCTGGTGGCGTTCCTGCGGGCTCGGGAGCTGTTCGCGCCGTTGGAGGAGGGGCCCACGGTGAGCCTGTGGGTGCATGGGTGGGCGCGGCGCAGGTGGGAGGGGCCGCCGCCCACGGAGGAGCTGGATTGGACGGGATGCTTCGACCGGGACACGCGGCGTCATCCGGAGGAGGCGGTGTGGGGTGAGCGGCTGTGGCCGGAGCTTCGGGCGGCTCGGAAGCGGCTGATGGAGCGGGCGGAGGGGGCGCTGGTGGATGTCCGGGGGAAGGTGCCGCTGAGCGTGTCGCTGGCGGTGGGCTCGCAGTTCTCGGAGGCCGCGGGCTTCCGACTCCGGGCCGAGCAGTTCACGCGGGGGGAGACGTTCCTGTGGCGCTCGGACGTGGGGGCCTCGGAGCGGAGGCTGCGCGCCGTGGAGCGCGAGGGGGCGCCGGATGGTCAGGCGTTGCTCGTGGTGTTCCAGCTCACGGGGGACGCGGGGGCGGAGCGGGAGCGCTTCGAGGTCGAGCACCCGGGTGTCCACCGCGCGGTGTTGGTGCTGGAGCCGGAGGAGGGGACTGGGGACGGTGCGGTGCGCTCGGCGGGGGACGCGGTGTCGTTCGCTGTGCAGGCTCGGGAGTTCATTCGTCGCGCGCGGAGCCAGTACCGGGTGCGGACGACGCACCTGTTGCTCTACGCGCCCTCGACGTGTGCCTTGTTCCTGGGACAGCGGCTCAACGCCGTCGGGCCCGTGGTGGTGCATGAGCTCGCGCTGGATGGACGGTATGTGCCCGTGCTCACGGTGCAGACGGGGTGAGGGGCCTGCGGCTTGGGGAGGGGGTGATTGTTGTTGGAGGTGTCTGTCTTGAAGGGGTTGGCGTGGTCCTGTCTGTAGGACGCGGTGCTGTCATGGGTTTTCGGGGTGGGCGTGAGGAACTTCGCTGAGTGGAGGTGGTGATGGTGCGGGTGGGGCGAAGGAGTGTGCGGGCGACCGATGTGTGGGATTGGACATTCAAGCACCTCGGCGTGGCGAGGGCCGCGGAGCTTGAGGCGGGTGAAAAGTCGTGGGGTGACGCGGGGTTGGGGCTCTTTGACAGGTGAATAGGTGCTTAATGGGGGAATGGGTGAGGGATTTCAATGGGTTGGGTGATGTGGGATGTCGCGTTGGCGTTGGAGTTCGTGGACAGGGTGGGGGTGCTTGAAAACGGGGGTGGTAAGAGGGCGGAATCGTTTGGGATTCCAGGGCGGCTCCGCCGCTCGCCGTGATGCCGGAATGCGTTGAGCACCCTCCGAGTCGCCTCCCGTGTTCAGCTCCCAAGTCATCGCCGCTCGCCGTGATGCCGGAAGGCGTTGAGCACCTTGCGGAGCGCCTTGTAGACCAACAACTCCAGATCCGCCGCTCGCCGTGATGCCGGAAGGCGTTGAGCACCAACACGGCCAACACCGCCAGGAGGGCCAGCCACGGCCGCCGCTCGCCGTGATGCCGGAAGGCGTTGAGTACTCCTCCGCGCGCGGCACGCCGCCCGTCCAGCCGCTGGAGCCGCCGCTCACCGTGATGCCGGAAGGCGTTGAGCACTTCTTTCTTAGCCATATCCAATGCAAATTGGCCCACCACCGCTCGCCGTGATGCCGGAAGGCGTTGTGCACTCGTGCTTACCCTCCTGCATCTTCATCGCGGCCATAACCGCCGCTCGCCATGATGCAGGAAGGCGTTGAGCACCGGATGACTAGGCCGTGGTTCTCGGTGCAGGCCTCGAAGACCGCCGCTCGCCGTGATGCCGGAAGGCGTTGAGCACATGACGGCCCGGTTGCAGGTACACAGCTCGGGCCCGCCGCTCGCCGTGATGCCGGAAGGCGTTGAGCACAACCCGTCAACGCTGTGCGTGACGTTCGCCCCGATGGACCGCCGCTCGCCGTGATGCCGGAAGGCGTTGAGCACCTGAGAGTCTTAGCCATGTAGAAGTCAGTCGTTGCCACCGCCGCTCGCCGTGACGCTGGAAGGCGTTGAGCACTTGTAGAAGTTCGCCCCCACCACAGCCACGATGGGAGTTCCGCCGCTCGCCGTGATGCCGGAAGGCGTTGAGCACTACTTCGTCATGTTGGAGGAGCCAAGCAGGCAAGCCGCCGCTCGCCGTGATGCCGGAAGGCGTTGAGCACGAACCTTGTCAGCATCCTTCACAAAGGGGGTCTCGGACCGCCGCTCGCCGTGATGCCGGAAGGCGTTGAGCACCAGTGAGCCATCATAACCTCGGATAGGAGTCCCCTGCCGCCGCTCGCCGTGATGCCGGAAGGCGTTGAGCACGTGATTTCCTTCTGCTTCTTCCAGCTCTTCAACCACCCGCCGCTCGCCGTGATGCCGGAAGGCGTTGAGCACGGGGTGAGAATCTGCGATGTGAAGTGATCACATCCGTCCGCCGCTCGCCGTGATGCCGGAAGGCGTTGAGCACCGTTTGGCCAATAGGCCACCTCGCTGCCATGGAACCGCCGCTCGCCGTGATGCCGGAAGGCGTTGAGCACCGATGCGCTTGTCACCGTATGCCCTCAGCAGGCGCCCCGCCGCTCGCCGTGATGCCGGAAGGCGTTGAGCACCGGAGGTCGGCCATCGTGGCGCTGTCATCGAGTCGCGCCGCCGCTCGCCGTGATGCCGGAAGGCGTTGAGCACTCTCGCCACTCCCTGCTCAACTCCTCGTACTCCCTCGGTCCGCCGCTCGCCGTGATGCCGGAAGGCGTTGAGCACTAACTACAGCCCAAGCATATGGAATATTAGAAGCCGCCGCTCGCCGTGATGCCGGAAGGCGTTGAGCACCGATAGATGTTGCTACCATCCTTCAACTTAAAATCCTTCCGCCGCTCGCCGTGATGCCGGAAGGCGTTGAGCACGAGAAGGGCGAGCAGTTTCACCGCATCGAACCCCGCCGCCGCTCGCCGTGATGCCGGAAGGCGTTGATCACCGAACCGGCCCGTCACGAAGATGCGCGGCTCATCCCAGTCCGCCGCTCGCCGTGATGCCGGAAGGCGTTGAGCACAGTCGACCCGCGCCTTGACGTAAGTCAGTTATCCCGCCGCTCGCCGTGATGCCGGAAGGCGTTGAGCACAAGTTCGTTGACGATTTCAGCCGTGTCGTCATCGCCCCCGCCGCTCGCCGTGATGCCGGAAGGCGTTGAGCACACGTAGTGCTGCTCACGCACCGTCATCGACTCGCCGACCGCCGCTCGCCGTGATGCCGGAAGGCGTTGAGCACATAATCGAAAAGGTTACTGGTATTGTCGAAGATCACCACCGCCGCTCGCCGTGATGCCGGAAGGCGTTGAGCACCACGGCAGGTGGTGCAGCTCGGTGCGGGACTCGAAGTCCGCCGCTCGCCGTGATGCCGGAAGGCGTTGAGCACGGCAGACGTTGAACTTACCGTCCGCAACCTGGCCGCCGCTCGCCGTGATGCCGGAAGGCGTTGAGCACCCGGGGAGTCCGTGCACGCCAACCAGAGGATACCCAGCCGCCGCTCGCCGTGATGCCGGAAGGCGTTGAGCACGTGGCCCGAATCGCGGGATCCTTCGTGACGCTCAGCAGGCCGCCGCTCGCCGTGATGCCGGAAGGCGTTGAGCACTTGAACGGCGCGAGCTTCTCTTTTTTCTCCGCTTCCTCCGCCGCTCGCCGTGATGCCGGAAGGCGTTGAGCACCTGCGCATCGTCGCGATGACGTGATCCGGATAGCTGACCGCCGCTCGCCGTGATGCCGGAAGGCGTTGAGCACGTGGCGACGTCGTGATTCATGCCGATGCGGCTCCGTCGCGGCCTGTCGGGTCGCGCTCGAGAGGGAGCTTGCTCGGATTGCGCGGGATCTCGTAAGGGAAGGGTCCAAGCTACGGAAGCTCATCGTGAAGGGCGCCGAGGAGTGAGTCGTGGAGCGACGGTTCTTCGATTTGAACTCGGACGAGTACGTCAAGGGGCGCTGGTATCTCGGGGACCCGACCCATCTGGACGGCGGGGAAGTTGAAGACGTCTGGCGGTTCTCGGACGGTGTTCCCGTCGAACTCTCCGAGAGGCTGCGTCTGCCGGTGCGCACGCCCGGAACCGCGCTCGATATCGAGTTCGCGGGAGTGGGCCTCGTGCCGATTGTCTCCGCACGAGTCGCGTCCGTTTTCCGAGAGTTGGCGCCCGACGATGTTCAGCTCTTCCCCGTGGAGGTCGAGGGGACGAGCGAGGCCTGGTTCCTGCTCAACGTGGCCAGACAGCTCCGCTGCATCGACGACGAAGCCTCCGAAGAGGTCCAGCTCCGCACGGCGGAGGACTATGAGGACCGGATTGGAGAGTATGGCTCCGTCATCGGGTTGCGAATCGACAAGTCGAAGGTCGGCGCCGAGAAGGTGTTCCGATTGTGGGGTTGGCGCGTACCGCTCATCGTCGACGAAGAGGTGAAGGACGCCCTGGAGGCGAATGGCATCCAGGGAGGACGCTTCGACGAGGTGTGAGGCCCGGAGGTCACAGCCTCAGGGCAGCGTCACGGGGACGGACTGGAGCGCTCCACCCGGGATGTCCGTGGGGAGCATCAGCTCGGGGCGGCCTCCCGGCGTGCCTCCGTTCTTGTACGTGTTGAGCTGCCCCGAAATCATCCACTGGCCCGGCTGGCCCAAGGGGCCCTGCGCGTAGTGGATGAAGGGCGTGGAGCCCGTCGGGAGGTTGTGCTTGCCGGTGGGGTGCGAGTAGTCGCTGGGCGTGTAGCTCCCCGCGGGCTTGAGGTTCGGGTGCTGCGACAGGAAGCCGTCCAGCTCCGCCTTGCCGTTCTTCGAGTAGTCCGCGTGGTGCAGGAAGGACAGGTTGTTGTTCTTCGTGTCGTGCAGCGCATGCACGGCGCAGCCGTTGAGCGCGCCCGTCACCACCATGTTCGGCTCGCCGGGACGCGGATGCAGCGGCACCCCCTGGATGCCCGCGAACTTGCCCTCGCCCGTCGAGAGGTAATGCATGTAGTGCGCCGGGACGCCCGGGCTGCCCGCGGGCGAGAGCGACAGGTTCGTGTTGTTCTGGTACTTGTGGGCGTTGAGCGACACCAACGAGTCGCTGGCGTTGACGAAGGGCTTCTGCGCGGTCGGCAGCGCCACGCCCTGCGGCGCGCCGCTCGGGAACATGTTGTAGGAGTTCAGGACGTTCTGCCCCGCGTGGCCCAGCGGGTTGGCGCCGAACGACGAGGTGACGTCCTTGCCCGGCTGCTTCGTGGGCGGGGTGTTCACCTTGCTCGACGAGGGCTTGCTGCCCTGCGTGTCGAACCCGTCCTGCACGGAGTTCAGCTTGGTGGGCGCGGGCTTCGTCTCGACGGGCGGCGGGGCGCTCGGCTTGTTCGCGTCGCTCCCAGTGCCCGAAGGGCCCTTGGTGCTGAAGGGGTTCTTGAAACCGCCGAGCTTGATGCCTTTCACGGAGAGACTCCTGTCGTCGAGGGGATGGATGGCGCGTCGAGGGTGACTTGCAAGGCTCCATGGCAACTTCCACGCCAGCCGGGCCCCCCTCCCGCGCTCTCAGGACGCACTGGCACTTGTGGGGAAAGGGACCCCACCCCGGCGCACGCCAGCTGATGTCTCCTGTCCATCCCCTGATGTCTCCAGTCACCACCCCGAGGCCTGGACGCAGGGGTCGGACCGATGACCCGGGTGCCTGCTTCCGCTTCATTGTCCTGGTGCCCCAAGGACTCGGGCTTACATTCCAGCCCGATGCCCCTCGTCTTCCTGCCCGACGTCGAGTCGCTGTTCCTCTGGGGAACCGAGCCGCTCCCTCGCGTGCTCTCCGACCTGCGCGGCTCGGGCGACGCATCCTCCACCCTCCTCGTCACGCCCGACGGACCGCGCGAGTGTGCGGGACACACGTTGCCGCTCGCCGCCACCGTCGAGCGACTCGCCGTGGTGCCCGCCTCCGAGGTCGACACGTTCCCCGGCTCCCTCGCGCTCTGGACGCTCGCCAGCAAGCTCGCGCTGGAGCTCATCGCGCGGGAGCGAGTGGCGCCCACCCTCCTGCGCAGGAATGAGCGCATCGAGGCGCGCTGGGCCGCGGCCCTCTCCGCCGCAGAGGACTCCGGCCGCGTCGTCGCCCTTGCCCGGAGCATGCCCGCCGCCGCCCACGCCGTCCCCGTGGACGCCGGTCCCACTCCCTCCGTCTGGGCCCCCGAGGCCCTGCTGCGCGCCTTCCTCGACGCCACCGTGGATGCCTTCGTTCGCGCCGCGCGCGGCGGTGGGCCCTCGCTGCCTCCTCGCGCCACCTCGCGTCGCCCGGCCTCATGGGACGAGCGCTGGCGCGCGGCGCTCTCCGGGCCTCGCCGCGACTTCGCCCCCGAGGGCTTCGCCGAGCGCTCCGTCGTCGACGAGCTGACGCGCTGGAGCGAGCCCGCGCTCGGCGCGAGGGACCGGCTGCGCGCCTGCTTCCGGCTCGAGCCTCCGACGGCGGACCGCGAGCCCTTCGTGCTGAGCTTCCACCTCCAGGCCCCGGATGACCCGAGCCTGCTCGTGTCCGCCGCCGACGTCTGGGAGACCCGCGGACGCCACCTGGAGAAGCTCGGCCGCGCCTTCCGTGACCCGCAGGAGTCGCTGCTCGAGGCGCTCGGCCGCGCCGCCCGGCTCTTCTCCCCCATCGGCCTCGTGCTCGAGAGCCCGCGTCCCCAGGCCCTCCTGCTCGAACCCGACACCGCGTGGACGTTCCTCTCCGAGGGCGCTCGGTTGCTCGCCGACGCGGGCTTCGGTGTCATCGTCCCCGGTGAGCTCACCTCTTCGGGCCGACGCCGCCTGCGTCTGCGCATGCGCGTAGGCGCGAGCGTCCAGACCGCCGGCGTCGTCGAGGGCACCTCGGGCCTGGGGCTCGACTCGCTCCTGCGCGTGGACTGGGACGCCGTGCTGGGCGACACGCCGCTCTCCGCGCGCGAGCTCGCGCTGCTCGCCCAGCGCAAGGCCCCGCTCGTGCGCTTCCGTGGCGCGTGGGTCGCGGTGGATCCCCACGAACTCGACGCCATCCAGCGCCACCTCGCCGAGGGCCCCGGCCACCTGTCCGCGAGCGAGGCCGTGCGCGTGGCCCTGCTCGGAGAGACGCGACACGGACAGCTCCCCGTCACCGTCCTCGCCACCGGCGCGCTCGAGGAGCGCCTGGGCCGGCTGCGCTCGGGCGGCACCACCGCGCAGCCCGCCCCCGAGGCCCTGCGCGCCACGCTGCGGCCGTATCAAGCGCGTGGACTGCACTGGCTGGACACCCTGGCGTCGCTCGGGCTCGGCGCGTGCCTGGCCGACGACATGGGCCTGGGCAAGACGGTGCAGGTGCTGGCGTTCCTGCTCCGGAGGCTCGAGCGTGCTCCGCGCGAGGTGCGCCCCACGCTGCTGGTGGCGCCCACCTCCGTGGTGGGCAACTGGGAGCGAGAGGTCGCCCGCTTCGCCCCCTCGCTGCGCCTGACGCCCCACTACGGCGCCGAGCGCGCTCGCGCGGTGAAGGACCTCCCGCGCGGCCCGGGCTCGCTCGTGCTCACCTCCTACGGCCTGCTGCGCCGCGACGCCGAGCTGCTCGCGCGCGTGGACTGGGCCACGGTGGTGCTCGACGAGGCGCAGAACATCAAGAACGCCGCCTCGGCCACGGCGCGCGCGGCCCGGGCGCTCTGCGCCAGCGAGCGCTTCGCCCTCACGGGGACCCCGGTGGAGAACCGCCTCGCGGAGCTGTGGTCCATCCTCGAGTTCGCCAACCCTGGCCTGCTCGGGCCGCTGGAGACCTTCCGGCGCGAGCTGGCGCTGCCCATCGAGCGCTATGGCAGCCAGGACGCCGCGCAGCGCCTGCGCCGCATCACCGGCCCGTTCGTCCTGCGCCGCCTCAAGAGCGACCCGAACATCATCGCGGACCTGCCGGCGAAGAACGAGATGAAGGTCGTCTGCACGCTCACGCGAGAGCAGGCCTCGCTCTACAAGGCCGTGGTGGATGAGGAGTTGCGCCGCATCGAGGACGCCGACGGCATCGAGCGCCGGGGCCGCGTGCTCGCGCTGCTGCTGTTCACCAAGCAGATCGCCAACCACCCCGCGCAGTACCTTGGCGAGTCGGGGCCCTTGCCGGGGCGCTCGGGGAAGCTGGCGCGCGTGACGGAGATGCTCGAGGAGGCCCTGTCCGCGGGGGACAAGGCGCTCGTCTTCACCCAGTTCCGCGAGATGGGAGACCGGCTGGTGACGCACCTGTCGGAGCAGCTGGGGCAGGAGGTGCTGTTCCTGCACGGCGGCACGTCGCGCAAGTCGCGCGACGAACTGGTGCGACGCTTCCAGGAGGAGCCCCGCGGCCCGCGCGTCTTCGTGCTGTCCGTCAAGGCCGGCGGCACGGGCCTCAACCTGACGGCGGCGAGCCATGTCTTCCATTACGACCGCTGGTGGAACCCCGCCGTCGAGGACCAGGCCACGGACCGCGCGTACCGCATCGGCCAGACGCGCGCGGTGCAGGTCCACAAGCTGGTGTGCGCGGGCACCGTCGAGGAGAAGATAGACACGCTGCTCGAGCAGAAGCGCAGGCTCGCCGAGCGCGTCGTGGGCACGGGCGAGCACTGGGTGACCGAGCTGGACACGGCGGCGCTGCGCGAGCTGTTCTCGCTGTCCTCGGGCGCCGTCGCGGATGAGGCGGAGGAGCACGAGGCGCCCGGGCCGAGCGCACCCCGACGACGCGCGCCGCGCCGGAAGGGGGTGGCGTCATGAGCCGCTGGAATGACTGGGGTTGGACGTCCGCGCCGAAGCGGCCGCCTCCCGAGCACGGCATCAAGATGAAGAAGGCCGGCGTGACGTGGTGGGGCCAGCGCTGGTTGGAGGCGCTCGAGCGTGTGCTGGCGGGGGACTCGAGGCGATTGGCCCGGGGGCGCACGTACGCGCGGGCCGGGCGGACGCATGACCTGGTCATCCGCGGGGGCGAGGTCACCGCGAAGGTGACGGGCTCGCGGCCCCGGCCCTATGTCATCTCGCTGAAGCTGGGACAGCTCGACGAGGACGTGTGGACGAAGGCCATCGCCGGGATGGGCGGCAAGGCGCAGTACAGCGCGGAGCTGCTGGCGGGGTCGATGCCCCAGGACATCGACGTGGTGTTCCGCGCGGCGGGCGTGAGCCTGTTCCCGCAGCGGCGCGAGGACCTGGTGACGAGCTGCTCCTGCCCGGACTGGGGAGACCCGTGCAAGCACGTGGCCGCCACGCACTATGTGCTCGGCGAGGCGCTGGACCGCGACCCGTTCCTCCTGTTCGAGCTTCGCGGCAGGACGAAGGAGCAGGTGCTGGGGGCCCTGCGGGCCACGCGCGGGAGCGGGAAGGCGGGCGCGCGGCGTCCGGCTTCGCCTTCGACGAAGCAGCGGGGGAAGTCGGAGGCGCTGGGCGTCGTCCCCGAGGTGCCGGGGGTGAGGTTGGGGAAGCTGACCTCGGCGGACTATGACCAGCCGCGCGCGCCGCTGCCCGCGCTGAGTTTCTCGTTCGACGCGCCGGAGCTGGAGGGGGCGGTGCTGCGGCAGTTGGGGACGCCGTCATCCTGGGGCGGGCAGGAGGGGCCCGGGGAGGTGCTGGCGCCGCAGGTCCGCGCGGCGGCGGAGGTCGCGCGGCGCATCGCGCTCCAGGAGGGAGGCGAGGACGCGGCGCCGAAGCCACGCGCGAAGGGGGCGGCGCGGGCCTCGAAGCGGCGAGGGCGCTGAGCGGGGCCGGTGAAAAAAGCGAGGGGGCGCGAGGGGACGACGTGGCGTTGGCGTCTTCCTGGGTGGAGCTGCGTGATGACCCCTGCTTTCCGAGCATCGGACGTGCCTGGGCTGCCTTTCGAGAGGTATGGCCCGTGGCGTCGCGCCGGCGTTCCATGCGTGGGCGGGTGCCATCACCTGAGTACCCCTTCGTCCAGGGTGTCGGACGAGGACTTCCCCGCAGGCCGGTCCCGCCGTGGCGGGGCCATCGAGGATGAACATGTCAGTGATTGACCTCGTCTACCCCGCGCGAGGCGGTGGGGTTCCGTTGGACCATGGGTATGCGTTGTTCTCGGCGCTGTCCCACCGGCTGCCGGGGCTGCACGAGCGCAAGGACGTCGGCATCTTCAACCTGCGGGGGACGCGGGCGAGCGGGAAGAGCCTGCTGGTGGGGCATGGGACGCTGCGGGTGCGGTGCCCGACGGAGGCGTTGCCGGTGTGGATGCCCTTGGGCGGCTCGGCGATTGAAGTGGGCGGGGGCGAGGTGACGCTGGGGGCACCCCGGGTATTTCCGCTGGAGGCGCCGGTGTCCCTGTCCTCGCGGCTGGTGACGTTCAAGAACGCGGTGGATGACGCGAGCTTCCGGAGCGCGGTGCAGCGGACCCTGACGACGCTGGAGTGCGAGGCCACCGTGCACGTGGGGCGGCGGCGCGTGGTGCGCATCGCGGGGAAGAAGGTGATTGGGTACGGGCTGACGCTGAGCAACCTGTCCGCGTGCGCTTCAGTGACCTTGCAGGAGCAGGGGATGGGCGGACGGCGGCACATGGGGTGCGGGCTGTTCCTGCCCACGCGCCTGCGTGTCGGCGTGGGGAGCTGGCAGCGCGGCCCGAGGGAGCTGGCGAGCCCGGCGTAGGCGACGGCAGACTGGCCCTGCGCTGAAAGGAGTGGGTCGGTGAAGAAGGGCTATCGGTTGGATGCTGTCGCTCGCGGATTCGCGGAAGTCTTCTTGCAAGCCCCATCCTCGAACCGACGTGCGGCCTTGGTGGCGGCTTGTGAGATGGGGTTGAGTCACTCCAGGGTGATGGACCCTCTCGCCAGCCGTGCGCTGGGGACCATCCGGAGTGGTGGTTCAGCGACGCCCGCCCTGCGACGGGAGCTGGCTGAACGTGCCGCGCGGCTTGATGAGGCGTATCTCTCCCGGTGCGACGAGGACGGGAGAGCGGAGGCCGAGGCCCTGGAGCTGTTCTCGAAGGCCCGTGCCTTTGCCTCCCTGGCCTATGCGCTGGGCGAGGGAGAAGACTGGCTCGAGGCACTGTATGAGGCGGTTTCGACCGTGGACGAGCAGGGGCAATTGGTCGAGCGACTCAGCGCGCTGTTGAAGGCTTGATGTCCTCGCCACGGCTGCGCTCGGAAGTCATAGGGGCCGGGTCGCGTCGCGCAGGGTGCGCAGCGCCGCGTCCGGGTGGGAGAAGGCGAGGATGATGAGCTGGTCCAGCGCGGCTTCGCCCAGTGCCGCCAGTCGCTCCTGTGAATCCGGGGGCAACGTCAGCTCCCGGACGCGCGCGAAGTTGATGAGCGTCCGAGCTCGGTCCCGGGCGCGCTCCAGCGCGCGCTGTTCATCCCAGAAAGGCGAGTCCATCATGATGTTCCTCAACGATGAAGTGAGCTGCTCACTTCCGAAGCGGCGTGACGTCAGGGTACCCAGGACGACGAGCAAGTCCATCTGCTCCCGTGGAGAAAGGTCGGTGGCCTGTCGGATGCGTGTCTCCGCCCAGGTCGCTCGCTCGGGCCCTGCTCGGGCATCGAGGACGGAGAGTGGCAACAGCGGCGTGGCGGCTTGGAGGGCCGGCTGCGAGAAGTCCACCTCCCACAACCGGACCACCAGGAAATCCAAGGTGAGTCGCGGCTGTCCTTGGCAGCGGATGACGTAGGGTGGGCGGATACCTTCGGCCTCGGGGACCACGAGGATGACCACGGGCAACACCGGGAGGTTCTCGCGCAGGTGCACGCGCACGGTGTAGTCCAGGAGCCGCCGTGCGAAGTCCGGGTCTGCTTGTGCCTGGAGCTCGAGCTCCACCGCGAAGCGCTCCGAGTCCGACTCCACGACGAGCACCGCGTCCGCGCGTCGCTCGGATTGGGGGAGGCTGCTGTCCGCGGCGCGGACGAAGCGTGGTGCCTCATCGCCGAAGAGCAGGAACAGCAACTGCGCTGGATGGCGCTGGACGAGCCCCCGGAGCACCAGGTCGAAGATGGGTTTCATGTTGAACCTGAGAGGTAACATCCAGGTCTGACATCTTTCAGGTAGGGTTGGACGCACAGGAGAAAAGCGCACGAGGCCGCGAGGGGGGCGCGCGGCGTTGGCGTCTTCCTCGGTGGACATGTGCACCGACGCTCCAGCCCACGCTTCATCCACCACCTCCGGGAGCGCTCAGCCGTCCGCGGCCGCCCGAAGCCCCTCTGCGAGTCGTGAGCCCTTTCCCGTGGGCGAGGTCGCCCCATGTCTTCACCCCCATCACCGTCCTGCCCTGGCGGGTCGAGGAGGAGCCGAGGTGTGCCCTGATTCTTTGAACCTGCCCGAGCCATCCAAGGACCCGCGCCCCAGGCGCGGACTGCCCACGGGCCCTCGGCGAGAGACCTTCACCGTGGACCTGAAGACTGTCACGCCCATCCTCGGGGGCGCGCCTGTCCCGCGTCAGCTCTCCGAGGTGGACCCCATCCGAGTGCCCACGCTGCGCGGACACCTGCGCTTCTGGTGGCGCGCGCTGTATGGCCATGCCTACGGCGAGCATCAGCGGCTCGAGCTGGCCCGGCGTGAGCGCGAGCTGTGGGGCGGGATGACGCTGGGCGAAGAGAAGCCCTGTCGCTCCCAGGTGGACCTGTGCGTGCGCGCCGTCACCGTCTCCGCGCAGGACCCGGATGACGTCTCGTTGGGCGAGGAGCAGTCCTATGCGCTCTGGCCCGCTCGTGCTCCGAAGAATGGTGAGGCCGCGCCTCGGTGGAAGCCGGGGCTGCGCTTCACGCTGGAGGTCAGCGCTCCGGAGGGCGAGCTGTCTGACGAGGTCCGTCACGCCTTGCGCGCGTGGGTGCTCTTCGGTGGGTATGGCTCACGGCCCCGTCGTGGCTGCGGCACGGTGACGTTCGCCACGGAGGAGCAGTGTCGGCAATGGCTGCCGAAGAACGCCACCCGTGCCGAGCTGCGCCGGCTCTTCGGCGATGTGCCCCTCTTCCAGCCCGAGCTCGCGGGGGCTCCGCGCGACCTGCCCCTGCTGCGCGGCGCGTGGCTCCTTCGGGGGCCTCGGGACGAGTCCACGGTCGATGGCAGCAAGGCCTGGCTGGAGGCGCTGGGCTGGCTGCGCGCGTTCCGCCAGGGCACTGCGGGTATCCAGGGCGCGCGTGCCCGTAACCCGAGCCCCACGGGGGACAACCGCGCGAGCCGCTCCAACTGGCCGGAGGCGGACAAGATTCGTCACCACGCGCGCACCTATCCCGAGGAGCACGCGCCGCGCCCGGCGTACTCGAGGACTCCGGCGTGGCCACGCGCGGGCTTCGGGCTGCCCATCGTCGTCCACTTCCAGCAGGGGAAGCGGGACTCCAAAGACAACCACGTTCCCCCCGAGCCCAAGCACATGCAGCTCCAGTGGGTTCGAGACCGGGAGCGCGAGCCGAAGGACCGCCTGGCCTCGCCGCTTATCGTCAAGGCGATGCCGCTGGCCAACGGCCGCTTCGAGCCCATCGCGCTGTGGCTCGAGCGCGGCTACCCCGAGGGCGGCAAGGTCCTCCTGGTGCAGTCCAACCGTCCCCTCGACGCGACACGCGCGGGCTTCGACGTGCTGCGCGCGAAGGACGACCAACCGCTCTTCACGCCCCTGCGCGAGGCGACGTCGCTGCGCGAGGCGTTCTTCAACTGGCTGCGTGACACGAAGAAGGCTCGGGAGGCGTAAGCCGATGACGACTCAGTCCTATGTGCTCGTGCTCAAGGTCGGCCCGGTGCAGGGCTTCATCGCCCAGGCCCGACGCACGCGCGACCTGTGGTTCGGCAGCTATCTGCTCTCCTCCTTGAGCCGCGCCATGGCGTGCGCGCTCCGGGACGCGGGCGCCGAGCTCATCTTCCCGCATCCGGAGCAGCTCGACGCGGCGGCGCCGAAGCCCTCGGGGCGTGTCACCAGGACCGACCAGGCCCTGGCCGACGCCGAGGCCGTGAAGGGCTTCCCCAACAAGGTCCTCGCGGTGGTGAAGGGTGATGCGGCCGAGGTGGCCCGCGCGGCGCGCAAGGCGGCTCGGGCCACGCTGCGCGAACAGTGGGTGCGCGTGCGAGAGCGCGGCGGGCCGCTGCTCGCGGAGGGCGCGGACGCGTGGGCGGACGAGCAGCTCGACACCTTCCTGGAGTTCCACGCGGCCTGGGCGCCGATGGAGGACGGTGATTACCTGGCGGCCCTCGAGGAGGCCGAGGCCGCGCTGGAGGCTCGCCGGGGGCTGCGCGAGTTCAGGGCTTGGACCCAGGCGCCTCCGGCGGGCACGCACAAGTCGAGCCTCGACGGTGGACGCGCGTCGGTGCTGAAGCGCGAGCGTCCGCGGAGTGGCGAGTGGAAGCGGCTGCGCATCGGTGAGCGCGAGGAGTTGGACGCGCTGGGGCTGCTCAAGCGCGCGGGTGGCGAGCCGGACCAGTTCGTGCCGGTGCCGAGCATCGGGCTGGCGGCGTGGCTGGAGACGGCGAGCAAGAAGCACGGCCCGAAGCTCTCCGCGCTGCGAGGCGCGTGCGCGGACCATCGCGGGTTCACGTCGGTGTACCGGACGGACCTGGCGTGGGTGAACGCTTTCCCGTTCGATGGCCAGCTCCTGCTTCCCGACCGCTGGCGTCCGTACTTCACGGAGTGGAGTGAGGACCCCAAGGCGGCGAAGCAGGAGGCCGAGCGGTTCGCGGATGAGCACATCCGCCCGCTGCTCGCGGCGATGTCCGTGGCGCCGTACCCCTACGTGGCCTGCCTCGTCGCCGACGGGGACCGGATGGGGGAGCTGCTCCGACGGCTGGCGGAGCACGGGGGCATCGAGGCGCACCGCCGTGTCTCCCACGCGCTCGCGAGCTTCACGGCGGATGCGCGAGACATCGTCCAGTCGCGCTACCGCGGGATGCTCGTCTACGCGGGGGGCGATGACGTCCTGGCCTTCGTGTGTCCGGCGGACGCGCTCCAGTGTGCCCGGGCGCTGGCGGCCGCCTTCTCGAAGCACCTGGCCCCTGTCAGCGGAGCGTCCGTGCCCACGCTGTCGGTGGGGTTGGGCATCGGCCACGTGATGGAGAGCCTGGGGCAGCTGTTGGCTCTGGGGCGCCGAGCGGAGAAGGCCGCGAAGGACGCGGGGCGCGACGCGCTCGCGGTCCTCGTGGCGAAGCATGCGGGGCGCGAGCGGCTGTGGACCGCGAGCTGGACACCGAAGGGCGCCGCCGTGGAGCCGCTGACCCGGCTGTCCCAGGACATGGCGCTGCTGGGGGGAGACCGGCTGCCCCTGGGCAAGGTGCACGAGGTGGAGACGATGGTTCGCCGCTTCCCCGCGGAGACGTCGTCGGAGGAACAGGCGGCAGTGCTGGTGGCCGAGGTGTCGCGAATCCTGGCGCGCGCCGAGGGGCGGGCTCGCGACTCCGAGGACCGTGAGCGGGAGGACAAGGCCCTGTCCCTGACGGACGTGGGGCTGGCTGCGCTCGCGGAGGAGCCGCCGGAGTGTGTCGAGACGGTCCACGCGGAGCTGCTCGCGTGGGTGGACCGGATGTTGGTGGCGGGGACGCTCGAGCGTTCGCGTCGCGGACTGGAGCTCAGAGAGGGAGGTGGCGCATGAGTGAGGAGTGCTTCGCGTTGCTGCCGCGCGACGGGCTGTCCGTGAAGGATGGCCGCGGCTGGTACACGAGTGAAGTGGGGCGCGGGTACTCGCATCCGTGGCCGCTGCCGACGACGGTGCGAGGCGCGCTGCGCGCCGCGTGGGGACAGGACCTCATGTCGAATCAGCCAGGTGTCCGGCTGACGCCCGAGGCGTGGGAGCGGCGCTCCGCGAGCCTCGCGCTGACGGGGTTCGTCGCCTTGCGGCGCGACCTGGGGGAGACGTCCTTCACCCCGCGCCACCGGATGTGGCCCGCGCCCGCGGACGCGGTGGTGGTGGCGGGCAAGGACGGCGAGCCCGCGTGGGTCGAGCGACTGCGTCCATGGTGGCCCGACTCGGAGGGCGTCATCACCTCGCTCGGTCCAGATGAGGACCGGGCGCGCGAGGCGCTGTGGCACCCCCGGCCGGACCACGAGGGGCGGATGGGCAAGCCCTCGGGCGATGCGCCGGCGTTCTGGTCCGAGGCGGACATGGTCGCGTGGCTGATGAGCAAGGACATCGCGGCGCCGGCGACTCCGGGGCCCGGCCATCGCACCGACGTGCACGTGGCCATCGCGCCCGACAAGCAGACCGCGGAGGACACGATGCTGCACTCGCGCCAGGTCGTGGAGCTGCTGCGCCTGGAGAGGCGCGAGGGCGCGGCGCCGGTCGCGGTGGAGTGGGGGCTGGGCGTGCGCTGCAGGCAGCCCGAGGGCGAGGCGGTGACGGGTTCCCCGTCGGGCGTGCTGGGGCTGGGAGGCCGCAGGCGGTTGACGGAGGTGGAGCGCTCGACGGTGGACCTGTTCGCCTGCCCCGAGGACTTCCAGCCCGAGCCCTCGATGGGCTTGAAGCTGGTGCTGGCGACGCCCGCGAGCTTCGAGCGCGGGTGGCTGCCGGATGGCTTCGCGTGCGCGGAAGGTGGCGAGCCCGAGTACGTGGGCGCGTTGCCTGGCGTGGAGGGGCGGGTGGTGTTGCGCGCGGCGCTGGTGCCTCGAGCGCAGGACGTGTCCGCGTGGGACATGGTGAAGCGCCAGCCCCGGGCGACGCGGCGGTGGGTGCCGGCGGGGTCTGTCTATTTCTTCGAGAAGGTCGGTGGTGGCCAGTTCACCACCGAGGAGCTGCGCGCGTTGTGGCTGGCCTCGTGGGGCGGCGGCCGCGACGAGGCGCTCGGGCAGGTGTTGCCCGGCGTCTGGGAACTGCCCCCGGAGTGTGGAGCGTGAGCATGGAAAGCCGAGCCTATCTGCTGCAAGCCCTGTCCCCCCTGCACGTCGGCACGGGGCAGAGCGTGGGAGTCATCGACCTGCCGCTGATGCGGATGCGCTCCACGGGCATCCCCATCATCCCCGGCTCGTCGCTCAAGGGCGTACTGCGTGACGCGAGCGCGAGCGACACCGTCCGGACCGACGCGGTCTTCGGCCCCCGGCGCGCGAAGAACGGGCCCGAGGGGGACGAGCCCAGCGAGTACGCGGGGGCGCTGGTGGTGGGCGACGCGCGGCTGCTCGCGCTGCCGGTGCGCAGCTTCGTGGGGACGTTCGCGCTGGTGACGTCGCCGTTGCTGCTGACACTGGCGCGTCGGGACTGGGGTGGACGGAAGGGAGGCGGTGAGGCGCCTCCGCCGGTCCCCGCGCTGAAGAAGCACCGCGCGCGGGTGGCTTCGTTGAAGTCCTGTGTCTGTCTTCACGAGCAGGCGGGCGGGGCGCGTGTCTACCTCGAGGACCTGGACCTGGAGGTGGACGCCGAGGACGACGCGGTGCTCGGGGCCTGGGCGGAGGCGCTCCAGCGCGCGCTGCCCGGTGATGAGCGGGAGCTGCTCGCGCGGCGCCTGGTGCTCGTGGATGACGAGACCATGAGCTTCCTGTGGGAGACGGCGATGCAGGTGGACACCCGCGTGAGCATCGACCCGGACACGGGCACGGCCGCGAAGGGGCAGCTCTGGACGGAGGAGAGCCTGCCGGCGGAGACGCTGCTGATGGGGGTGATGGCGGCGTCCCCGTCCTGGAGTCCGAAGCAGGCGATGGCGGCGAGCGCGGTGCTGGACGCGGCGCTCGGCGGGCAGGGGACGATGCTCCAGTTGGGCGGCAAGGCGACGGTGGGGCGTGGGTGGTGCCGGCTGTTGTCGTGGACGGCGGGTGGCGCGGAGGCCCGGCGATGAGCGGCGTGACGCGAGAGCAGCAGCGGGCGACGGATGCGTATGCCCGGGTGACGGCGGTCCCCTCGGACCTCCGGCCTGACTACAAGCCACGCGTGCATGGCCTGGGGGCGTCGGTGCTGCGGGATGGGCTGGCCGCGGCGCTCACGTTCCTGGAGCGGGAGCGGGACCCGAAGGAGACGAACGCCGCGATGTTGCTGCTCGAGGACCTGGCGAAGGTGCTCGGCAAGGCGCGGCTGCCGGGACTGTCCTCGACGCTGACGGGGGAGACGCTGCCCGGCGCCGTGCGGAAGCTGGGGCTGGAGGAGTACATGCTGGCCACGCGCGAGACGCTGCGGCTGGTGGTGTGGTTCCGTCGCGCGGTCCAGGCCACGTTCAAGGAGGCTCCTCGTGCGTGAGGTCCTGGCCACACTCCCCCGTTTCGAGGCGACGGGCCCGAGTCACGCGGGGCTGGCCCACGAGCGCTACGCGCCCCAGAAGGACGACGAGAAGGAAGAGAGCGGCTCGCCATGGCGGAGGTGGTTGGGCTGGATGGACGGGGCGCGGGAGCCGGAACACTACGGGGTGGCGTACCGCCGGTGGCGCGGCTCGCTGACGCAGTGGCACACGGCCTCGGTGGAGATGCGGGCGACGGGGCGGCTCCTGGCGGGGCACGGGAATGCCTCGCCGACGGGGGTGGGGCTGACGCTGCATCACACCTGGGGCGTGCCGGTGATTCCGGGCTCCTCGCTCAAGGGCGTGCTCGCGGCCTATCTGCGCGCGAGCTTCGAGCCCGCCGAGGTGGCGGAGGCGAGTCGTCGGCTGTTCGGTGTGCCTGGGGATGAACGGCTCGGCCAGAAGGCGAGCGTGGGGCAGGTCCTCTTCCACGACGCGCCGTGGGTGTCGGCTTGGGACAAGGAGAAGAAGCAAGGGCCGCGGATGCTGGCGCGCGATGTGCTCACGGTGCACCAGCGGGGCTGGTACGGAAATGCGGAGTCGTGGCCCAACGACTACGAGTCGCCGAACCCGGTGGCGTTCCTGTCGGTGCGTCCTGGGGGACGTTTCCTCGTGGCGCTGAGCGTGGCCCCGGGGGCGGATGTGGAGACGCTCCGCTTGTTGCGCTGGGCCGCGGACCGGTTGTGCGAGGCGCTGCGTGACTTTGGCGTGGGGGGCAAGACGGCCTCGGGATACGGGCGGCTGGTGCCCGAGGGGAGCGTGGTGGTCAATCCACCGCGCGCGGTGTCTCGGCCGTCACCGGAGCGGGATGCGTTCAATGCGTGGGCTGTGGCGCAGCGGGTGGCGAAGACGGAGCAGCGCAAGGTGCTCGAGGACTTCGACGCTCAGTGGCGACCGAGGTTGCTTCCCCTGTCACATGAGGTGCGGATGGAGTGCGCCCAGACGCTTCGAGGGGTGGTGAAGAGCCCCAAGCTCCAGGATCGTCTTGAGGAACTGCTCCGACGCCTGGTGGATGGCTTCTGAGGGAGGACTTCGGGGGGCGAATGCGGCGTGACGCTCCTTGATGGACTCGATGCTGCGGACGCTCGTGATGGAAGAACAGCGTCTCTCGTGTTGTTATGGGTTCCTCTTTGTCAAATGAATAGATGTTTGAGTCTCAGAGTGATTTCGCCGCTCGCTGTGATGCCGAAGGCGTTGAGCACTCGACCTTCTGCGCGAAGACCTCGGTCATCACGTCGACCGCTGCTCGCGGTGATGCTGGAAGGCGTTGAGCACTTGGGGCAGAACTCCGGGGTGAAGTACGGCACGCTCCGTTGCTCGCCGTGATACCGGAAGGCGTTGAGCACCCTCTAGTCGGCACACGACATGATGACGAGGGTACCCGTTGCTCGCCGTGATGCCGCAAGGCGTTGAGTACTCCTTGCCGAAGTGCTTGGGCATCCCCTCCACCGGGACCACCGTCGATTGCCGTGATGCCGGAAGGCGTTGAGCACTTTGGGGGTTTCCGGTGGTCGGGTTCAGGCTTCAGGGACCGCCGCTCGCCGTGGTGCCGGAATGCGTTGAGCACCCGGTGATGCTCTCGATGTCCTCGCGAGCGTTGGTCCGCCGCTCGCCGAGATGCCGGAAGGCGTTGAGCACTATAACTCTGAGGCTGTGAGTCCCACCCTCCCCGCCGTTGCTCGCCGAGATGCCGGAAGGCGTTGAGCACTGAAAGAGGAACTCGCGGCGCCTGTCCTCGCGCAGCGCCGTTGATCGCCGTGATGACGGAAGGCGTTGAGCACTTCCAAGATGCGCCGAAAACCTCACCATCTGCTACACCCGTTGCTCGCCGTGATGACGGAAGGCGTTGAGCACAGGTAGGCGTTGATGAAGTCGACTCGCGCCTAGTCGTTGCTCGCCGTGATGCCGGAAGGCGTTGAGCACATTAGATGCGGATCGTTCTCATCCATGGAATGGAACCCGTTGCTCGCCGTGATGCCGGAAGGCATTGAGCACTTGTGGAAATTCCTTGACTGTTACGCACTCGCTCGGGGTGCCGTTGCTCGCCGTGATGCCGGAAGGCGTTGAGCACGGGCCCTTCAGCAACTTCCAACACTCGTCGTACAGCCGTTGCTCGCCGAGATGCCGGAAGGCGCTGAGCACTTGGCCAGGGCGTCGCCCATGAAAGTAACAATGCGTGCCGCCGCTCGCCGTGATGCCGGAAGGCGTTGAGCACAGGAATGGCTTGTGCCCCCTCCTGCACAGGCAGTCGACCGCCGCTCGCCGTGATGCCGGAAGGCGTTGAGCACGCGATGTAATCAATCGCCTGTTCGACGGGGGTGTCCAGCCGCCGCTCGCCGTGATGCCGGAAGGCGTTGAGCACTCGTAGATGCGGAACTGGACGACCTCGTGACCATCCTTGGCCGCCGCTCGCCGTGATGCCGGGAGGCGTTGAGCACATTTGTGTGGGCCAGTAAGCAGGGAAGTCGTTCTGGCCCCGCCGCTCGCCGTGATGCCGGAACGCGTTGAGCACAGCCGGATGAACCGGATCCGCATATAACCCTGTCAACCCGCTGCTCGCCGTGATGCCGGAAGGCGTTGAGCATGCGGGGGGAGGTGACGACACGCCGGGACTGAGCCGCACCTCCGCCGCTCGCCGTGATGCCGGAAGGCGTTGAGCACCTGCATATTCGATTTTCAAAGAGCTGGGGTGAACCGCCGCTCGCCGTGATGCCGGAAGGCGTTGAGCACAAGACCACGTCCTTCTCCTCGTCGATTTCGTACGTCGTTGCTCGCCGTGATGCCGGAAGGCGTTGAGCACTTGTGCTCGGCGATGGTCTGCTCGGCCTTGGCGAGCCGCCGCTCGCCGTGATGCCGGAAGGCGTTGAGCACACCTCGATCATGAGCAGACGCCCCGACGGTGCGATGACCGCCGCTCGCCGTGATGCCGGAAGGCGTTGAGCACCTCCTCGTTGTAGTTCCACACCTTCGGCCGGAACCGCTGCTCGCCGTGATGCCGGAAGGTGTTGAGCACTTTCTCTTCTGTTCTCTTGTGAGAGAGGCATTCCTCGGCCGCCGCTCGCCGTGATGCCGGAAGGCGTTGAGCACAGTCAAGTGTCTTGAATGACATTCGTCAGCTCTCCTCACCGCCGCTCGCCGTGATGCCGGAAGGCGTTGAGCACCTGGGCATATGGTGGACTCGGATTGCCGCGCGAGGGGCAACCGCCGCTCGCCGTGATGCCGGAAGGCGTTGAGCACCGGTGACGGGGCAAAGCATGCGGCCGGAACGTCTTCTTCCGCCGCTCGCCGTGATGCCGGAAGGCGTTGAGCACCGTGCCTTACGATATTTCTTATCATTCCACAGGGATTCCGCCGCTCGCCGTGATGCCGGAAGGCGTTGAGCACCTGCCCTGGTTGGGCACCCCTCGCGGCGGCGCCGTCCTGCCGCCGCTCGCCGTGATGCCGGAAGGCGCTGAGCACTCGTCGAAGCCGAGGAAAGTCAGCCTCTCCGAATGCCGCCGCTCGCCGTGATGCCGGAAGGCGTTGAGCACGTAGATCCCGACGTCCGTCGCGAGGCGGCCGGTCCGTTGCTCGCCGTGATGCCGGAAGGCGTTGAGCACCGGGAGCACTTCTCATAGGGCCATTTGCCCTTCTCCGTTGCTGGCCGTGATGCCGGAAGGCGTTGAGCACTCCAGCATCCGCTGCGCGTCGGTGATGAGGGTCACCTTTGCTCGCCGTGATGCCGGAAGGCGTTGAGCACCCGTCGCCGGAGCCGTCGCCGTCGCCGTCGCCGGAGCCGAACCGCCGCTCGCCGTGATGCCGGAAGGCGTTGAGCACCCATCAAGGAGGAGGGGCTCTCCGCGCCACTCTACCCGCCGCTCGCCGTGATGCCGGAAGGCGTTGAGCGATCCTCCACTCCCTCGTTCGGATTCTTGCCTCGCGGCGCCCTACGACGCCCATCCCGAGCGTTTTCCTCACGGTGTCAGGGACCGGGGTCATGGACCGCGAGGGGGTCGGCCAAACGGACCGCGAGCGATCCGATGGGGAGGTCCATCACACGGCCCTCCGAAACATCAGGCCCTCCCGAACGCCGTATGGATCAACAACCCCGCGCAGCTCCCCAACTCACAGGCGGCTGCGCACTCATCTCTCAGTTTCACTGTCTCATTCACGTTGACAGGTTCCGCAGCCGCATCAAGCCTGCGGGTCGCCGAGAGTGACGAGCAGATTCTCCTGTCCCACCATCCGCACCACCCCTCGTGCCGGCTGTGTTCAACAAGTCCACGACAGGGCTCTCACGCAGTTTGAACCAGACATTACTCAAGCACTTCAAGCCCTTCCCACTCGCCACTGTCATCTGCCTCCCAGCCACGTCGACTCCATTGCCCTTCACGCCATTCCACGGCCAGGCAGCACTTTCCTTCCTCTGCGACGCGTCGCCTGTCAACAAAGAAAAACACAAGAGCCCAGACCGACACATCGCCATCGTTCCGGGTCACCAAGAGCTTCACGACAAGCTCAACCACGACCCCAGAATGTCGTGCCCCAACCACTCCCTCTAGTGTCGCAGAGGCAGTATCAACCCCGATTGTTTCACTCCCCTGAACGGTCTGCAGGTGGCAACCGAGAAATGTCGATAACGACTCGACCCATCTGCCGTGTTCCGACCACAGGTCCACATCCATCATCATTCAACCTCCACTGCAATCAGAAGAACCTCAACGCAACTTCTCATAAGGACCACCACTGGGGAGAGGGTTCGCCGGCTTTCCCGTCCCGCGGCTGATTGGACGGCCTCGACTGTCCTTCGTCGCGAGAGTACCAAACGCAGTGATGACGCGTGTCGGCTCCCCCTGCTCGGTAACAACCGTCGTCCCATCGCGATGATAGTGGTCAACAGGGCGATTATTGGCATTGGTCCCGCGATAAAGCGTCGACTTCGGGTCGTTGATGATGTTCGCCTGATCTTGCCGGCTGACACCATGTGCGTCAGGATGCCCAGGACGACCATCTGGTCCATGCGGTCGGGCGCCCTTGATGTCCTTGGCATCTACCTTACTTCCTACCTCTACTCGGCCCTGCCGGGATGTCGCGGTCTCGCGACCAAACATCTTGTCGGCCGAGGCTCCACCACCTGGAGTATCACGACCCTGCGTGGAAGCAGGCCCAGCTCGGTCGGAGTTGGCGACGGCCAGCATCGCCTGCCGAGCCTTCGGCACGTTGCCCCGCGACTCGTATAGGGCCAGGGCTGCGGCATCCCCCCATTCCGCAGCCAGGAGTGCTGCCTCCCGGCTCTTCTGGAAGTAGCGAGCCAACTCCCCCACGGCGCTCTCTCCTATTCGCGCCTCCAACCGCTCCAGCACCGCCTTCAACGCCTCCATGCGAGGCACCACCGCCTGGAGCCGAGCCCCCTCCCGTCTGGAAAGGCCGCCTTCTCGGAATGCGCGCGCCCCCTTTCCTCCCGCGTACAAGCCCACCATGAGGGCCGCGGGTGCCAACTGCCGCGTGGCCTCCTCGTACTCCCCCTTGGAGAGGGAGGCCCCGCCCTGCGCCGTCCCCGTCGCCAGGTGGTAGAAGCCCAGCGGCACGCCGAAGGTGAGGGAATCAAAGGACGCCAGGGCCACGTTGCCCGGCGCGAAGGCCCCCAGGTACTGCGCCTTCTCCACCTCCTCGTATGCGACCCGGTAGGGCGGTGGAAGTTGCGCGGACAGCGCGGACGCATCCGCGCTCCGGCTTCCTCCGACGAGGGGAATGGAGACCGCGACGTCATCCGCGGCCCGTCCCAGTCCCCGGGCGATGTCGCCCGCGCGGAAGTCCCGCTCCGGGAAGTCGGTGAGGGCCATGCCCCGCTGATTCAGCTCCTCGCGCACCACCTCCATGGCCCCCAGGGCGCGCTTCAGCAACTTGTCCTCGGCCAGCAGGCGCAAGAACTGCCGCACCTCGTCGTCGTGAGAGGTGTGCAAGACGAAGAGGGCGAGGACTTCCGCCTTGGCCAGGCCGTGCTTCTCCACGGCGGTGGAGAGGAAGGCCGCGCGCTTCTTGAGGAGGACGCGGGCAGCCTCGGCCTCCAGGGGGCCCAGGGCGCCCAGCCGGACGGCGTTCCAGTCCGAGAGGGACGCCACCAGCCGGGGCATGTCCGCATGACGCTGCAAGGCCAGGAAGGCCGCTGGCGTGGTGCACCCGAGGAAGGGCGCCAGCACTTCGTCCTCCGAGTCCAGGTGCGGCCAACCCGAGGGGACGTCCCCGCACACACCTGTCAGGGCCCCCACCACTCGCAGGGACGCCGTCTCTCCTCCGCCGGGATTCGGGGAAGACGGCGTGGCCCGGCGGCGGTGCAGAAGCGGTCCGTCCGCGGACTCCGCGTCGAAGTCCTCGCGGGCGGCGTCCTCGGGAAGACTCGCGACGGCACCGCGCCCCAAGGCCACCAGGGGCGTCGCGCCCGAGGCGGCAGCCAGGGTGCCTCCAGGGCCCGCCCGTGAGGGCAGCGAGGCACACCCCGACGTCAGGAGGGCCAGGGCCAGCACCAGGCCCTCCGCGCCGCACCGCAGTCGCTCAGCGCGCATTGTCCACCCCCAGCCCCACCGCCGCGAAGGCTCCCGGCCGCAGCGTCCCTTCCGGCGTGGGAAACAGCAGCGTGCCGCCCTGCCCCAGCGCGTAGAGGTTGCCCCCCAGCAAGCGCCACCGGGCCTCTCCCGAGACGACGTAGCGCGCTCCGGTCTGCCCCATGGCCGTCGCCAGTCCGCCGACGCCCACCGTGAGGTCGCGGTGGAAGAGCTGCGCCTCCACTCGCCCGTCCACGTCCACCCGGCCCCACGAGAAGGCCTCCACGCCCAGGGAGAGGAAGAGGTGTCGCTGGCGCATGCCACTCAGCCGCACCGCGTCCCAACCGAGAATCACCTCCCCATGGGCTGAGGCCCCCTCCCGGAAGGACGCCTCCGCCAGCGGCACGGCGGCCGGCCCCGCTACCTGGAAGCGCGCCAGCTCGTAGTCCGGGCCGAAGGCGCCCTGACGGAAGCCTCCTCGCTGAAGGCGGGCCTCCAGGCGCGCGCGCATGTCCACCGTCGACGTCAGCGCATCCACGCCCACGCCCACCACCGCGCCCCAGGCCCCTCCATCGCCCGGGCGTCCGCCCCACCCGCCCAGCAGGTGCGCCTCCACCCTCTGCCCCTTGCGCCCGCGCCGCAGCACCACGGCGGTGGCGTCCAGGTGCGCCAGCGTCATGGGCCGCGAGGTGCCGCCCACCCGCCCCCAGTCATGCACCGCCGACAGCGCCAGTGTGTACCGCCCCGGGACAGCGGGCCGACCGAAGAGGACGTGCTGCACGTCCAGGGCGACTTCAGCCCCCGCCAGGCGAGCGCTCAGCACGTCCGAGGCGAAGGCCTCCGCGTACACCGGCCCCAGCGTCCCCGTCGCGATGACGCCGGCCGGGTGGTAGTCGGGGTTGCTGCGGTTGCCGTAGCGCCGCACCAGGTGCCCGGACAGCAGGGAGTAGCCCTCCATCATCCCCAGCCACACCGAATCGGGCGTGTCTCCGCCCACCATGAAGAGGCGAACCACCTGCCCCCAGTCGGACAGCGTGTCCCAGTCCTCCTTCCTCACGAGGCCCGCGCCCTCACCTCCGCCCCACAGTCTCAGCCGTACCGGCGCCCCGAGAATGAGACGGAACGACTCCCCTCTCCCCAAGGCCACCATGGGCTCCACCTGCACGAAGCCTTCTTCGGTGCCCGCGCCCCTCCGAGGCAGCAACGTCCACGTCGCCGCGTCCATGCGCAGCAGGTTCGTCATCGGATGTGCCGAGTCGGGCGCCGCGGGCGCAGAAGCCGCCTCCTCGGGCGGAGCCTCTCCCTCTTCCTCCTCGCCGGAGGACTTGTCGGAGATGGCCTCCTCCCGCCTGCGCACGGTGGCGTCGAAGTCCTCTGGGGTGACGGCCTCCTGCGCCCCTCCGGCACCGGGCAACAGCAGCAGCAAGACGACGGCCCAACTCCCATGCATGCCCATGGATGCCTCCGTGGCAGGCCCCAGCAGGGGCGCTCAGCACAGAGGGTCCCTGTTCAGTCTGACAGGCCTGCAAACCGGACAGGGAAGTTGACCACGAGAGTCACAGGCGTCCCGGCCCGTTGGGAGTATGGACAGACGTGCCACGCGCCGTCGGGGCGCTCAATGCCGAGGGCGAGAACTCGCGCGCCGCTTCAGTCAAGGACCGGGGGCATGGGCCCTCGATGCTTCGCGAGATAGGTGTTGCTGAGCAGAGTGGTTGATGGGAATTGCGGTCGCGACGAGCGGGCTGGTTGCCGGGAAGGGATGTTGCAGGCCGCGCGGAGTCCACCAGCGAGCCGGATTCTGGCGCGCCACGCTGCGTGAGGTAGTCCGTAGGGCTCTGAGAGGACGGGGCGCGGCGGTGTTCGCCAGCTCGCGTGAGAGAAAGGTGACCTGGAGCGTGCGCCAACACGCTCACAGGTCGGGTGCCCCGCTCAACATGTGAGAGAGAAGCGAGGCCCCCAAGGGGTCGTACGGACGCGCGTCGGAGTCAAGTCCTGGGCGGCGCGGATGCCGTCGGTGTCGGCGGTATGTCCGGCGAGCTGCGCCGCATGCTGCGCGGCGAGCCGCCCGGTGGGAGGGCCCCTGGGGCTTCATGGGCTCGCCGTGATGCCGGAAGGCGTTGAGCACTGCAGGAGCCCGTGCGCCGTCATGCGCGCCGCGTCGTGCTCCCGCCGCTCGCCGTGATGCCGGAAGGCGTTGAGCGCAATCCATACTGCTTGCTGCCGTACCCGAAGGTCATCGCCGCCGCTTGCCGTGATGACGGAAGGCGTTGAGCACTGTCTGGAGTTTTCCTGCGCGAGTCTCTTTCCCGACTCGCCGTTGCTCGCCGTGATGGTGGAAGGCGTTGAGCACTAGACCTTTTGCATTACTCAGCCGCCACACAGGTTAACCGTTACTCGCCGTGATGCCGGAAGGCGTTGATCACCTTCCGTGGTCGTGAGATTGTGCGTGCCGAATTCCTCCGTTGCTCGCCGTGATGCCGGAAGGCGTTGAGCACCTCCATGGGCCCCGCGCACTTCGGGCACGGCTCGCCGTGATGCCGGAAGGCGTTGAGCACACCGAGTGATTGGTGTAGCCGCCAGAGTTCGTGCCGTTGCTCGCCGTGATGCCGGAAGGCGTTGAGCACGTCAGCGCCGTCTGCTCGGTGTCGATGTGGGAGTAGGGCCGCCGCTCGCCGTGATGCCGGAAGGCGTTGAGCACCCCGAGCGATAGGCGAGGTCCACGTAACCCTTGTAGCCCCGCCGCTCGCCGTGATGCCGGAAGGCGTTGAGCACGCCCGTTCCTCGGGCGTCAGGTTCTGATGGGACTCCGCCGCTCGCCGTGACGCCGGAAGGCGTTGAGCGCTTCGATAGACCGGACACCGGACCCTCGACGGACAAGGCCGCCGCTCGCCGTGATGCTGGAAGGCGTTGAGCACCCAATCTCGCCCGCGTCCTTCGCGGCGGTGATGATGCCGTTGCTCGCCGTGATGCCGGAAGGCGTTGAGCACCCGTCGCCGGAGCCGAAGCCGTCGCCGGAGCCGAACCGTTGCTTGCCGTGATGCCGGAAGGCGGTGGTCCCCGGAGCCGTGGCTCCACTCTCGGCCCTGTCACACAGATGCATGTTTCACGCTGCGAACAGGTCCAACCCAATGGTTCTGGAAATTTTTCGCAGGGCCGTCCTTGCGGCTTATTGGCAATTTTCAGCTTTGACTTCCGAATCAATCCTGTGTGCGAATCGGACGTCATCCGGAAAGTCCGGAGGACGGAGCAATCACGGACGTATCCCCAAACGGCACGTCGGCGGGCGAGCCCTGCTGGCGGGAAGGCACCCTATGAAGGCGTTCCAAGTCTCTGGTCGCGCGCGTCTGCCCCGGTGGGCACAAGCCCTCGTCATCACGACGCCCATGCTGCTCGTCGGCTGCGGCCTCGGTCAGCTCATGAGCGCCCCGTGGATCACCAACGCGAACAACAACAACGTCGTGTTCCTGGGCGACTCCATCTTCGCGCTCTCGGGGGAGATTCAGACCGCCCTCCACGCCAAGGCGGGTGGGACGTTCCGCAACTACACGACCTCCGGCGCGGAGATCGAAGGTGGCGTCATCACCCCCTCCGTCCGCGGCCAGTTCGACCTCGCCGAGTCCGACAATCCGAACAGCCACATCGTGGTGATGGATGGCGGCGGCAACGACATCCTCATCCCCACCATCGCGCTCGCCGACCCGTACAACTGCAAGACGCAGTGGTATGAGTTCGGCCGCCTGTCGCAGAGCTGCAAGGACTACATCGACGACATCTACGTCGAGGTCGCGGACCTGCTGAACGACATGTCCACCAGCGGCGTCACCGACGTCGTCTACCTCGGCTACTACCGCACCAAGTTCGGGCTCCTCAACGCCAGCGACCTCGACCAGGCCGTCGACTACGGAGACCAGATTCTCGGCACGGCGTGCGCGAACGCCGTCGTCGACTGCGACTTCGTCGACCCCCGCGCGGCCATCACCAACGCCGACATCAAGGCCGACGGCGTCCACCCGACGACCTCGGGCTCGAACAAGATCGCCAACCTCATCTGGTCCAAGCTGGAGCCGCGGCTCTGATGCTCGGTCGGCGCGGGAACATCATCGTCCTTCTCGCGGCCGGCACCCTCCTGTCGGCTGGCGCGTTCTCCCTCGTCCGAGGTGGGGACGCGCCGGTCGCACAGGAAGATGTGTCGCGGCCCGTGCCTGCTCCGGTGTCGTCCCCTGGGGAAGCGCCTCGGCGGACCGTCAGGCAGGACTCCGGACCGACACCGAAGGACCCGACCGCCGAGGTATCCGCGCGCTGGATGCAGGAGGCGCAGGCCCTCAGCCAGGAGGAGGAGGCGAAGCGACGCGAGCTCCTCGACGTGGACCCGAGGCTCTCGCTCGAGGCTCAGCAGGCAGTGTTCCTCGACCGGCTGTCCACCATCGCTGGCGTGGACCCGCGAAAGACGGAGGCGCAGCTGGTGCGCTCTCAAGCGACGGAGCTGTTCCTCCGGCTCGAGCCGGTGCAGGCCCACCTCGTCGGGATGCCGGTCGAGGAACGACGGGCCGCCCTCGCGGACATCCGGCGACGCATGGGCTACTCCGAAGAGCAGGTTGCACGCAAAGCCGCGGAGGATGTGTACAAGGATGCCCGCTGGGAGAAAGGGCTCGCGTACATGAAGGCGCGAGAGGCGCTGCTCTCGCGGCTCGGGCAGACCGAGTCCCTGGACGCCGAACTGGGCTCCTTGCGCGAGCAGTACTTCGGCCACGAGGCACCGACGCTCGCGCGCGAGGAGGCCGCGGGGTTCTTCCGCTTCCAGCGGCGCCGCGTCTACGGGAGGAACTGAGCGGCTTGCATCGCACCACGCCGCCCACCATGACGCCGCTCGCGGACCGCGCCGCTAGTGCCCGCCCGAGGCGCCCGTCACCGCCGCGCCGACGGACGTGGGCGTCACCTCGCCCACGCTCATCAGGGCCTCGCGGTTCTTCACGAGGATGAACACGCCCATCACCACGAGCAGGCCGGAGAAGGCTGTCTTCAGCGTGGCCTGGGACACGAAGTGGGAGGCCCAGGTGCCGGTCAGGATGCCGGCCACGGCGATGGCCGTGAAGACACCCAGCGCGCCCCAGGGCACCTCGACATGGCCGAGGTAGCCCGCGAAGCCCACCAGCGAGTTGAGCGCGATGACGAGCAGGCTGGTCCCCACCGCCTGCTTCATCGGCAGCCCCACCAACAGCACCAGCGCCGGGACGATGAGGAACCCTCCCCCCACGCCCACCAGCCCCGTGAGCCCGCCCACCCCCAGGGCCGCCAGCACCATGACGGGCACGGGCGCCTTGTGGGGCGAGGGCGCGCTCGCGGCGTCGCGTCGGCCGTTGCGGAACATGAAGAACGCGGACACCAGCATCACCGCCGCGAACAGCAGCAACTGCGTCGCCCCGGACAGGAGCGCCGACAGCCTCGCCCCGCCATAGGTCCCCGCCATGGCCACCAGCGCGAACAGGAGCGCCGCCCGGAACCGGACGTTCCCCTTGCGCCAGTGGCTCGCCGCGCCCACCAGGCTCGTGACGCCCACCACCGCCAGGCCCATGGCGATGGACTCCTTGGCGCCGAAGCCCAGGACGTACACGAGGATGGGGACGGTGAGGATGGAGCCGCCGCCGCCAAGCAGGCCGAGCGACAGCCCCATCAACGCCGCCAATGAGAAGCCGAGCAGTTCCATGGTGTCCTTCCGTGACGCGCGCTCAGCCCGGGAGCGGCTCACGCACGGCGAGCATCCCGCCCGCCAGGTTGTAGAGGTGCTGGAAGCCGGCCCGGGCCAGCAGCCCCGCCGCCCGGGCGGAGCGCCCGCCCGAGCGGCAGATGAGCAGCAACGGCGCCTCGCGGGGCCACGTCACCGCCACGCGCTCGAGCGTGTCCAACGGGACGAGCTCGGCGCCGGGCAGATGCCCCAGCGGCCCCGTGAACTCGTCCGGCTCGCGCACGTCGATGCGCCGCGTGCCCGGGGCGAGCGTGTCGAGCTGCGCGGGTGTGATGTCTCGATAGGGAATCGGTGTCGTCATGTCATGGCTCCCGCCCGTGAGGGCGTCAGGCCCCCTGGGGCGCGGGCTCCGTGTGTCCACAGGCCCGGTTGGCGGGGACCGCGATGTCTATCTTTCGCGGCTTGGGCAGGTTCAGGTTCTCCATGATGTGGATGAACTCCGCCTCGCTCTTGCCCGCCACGCGGGGGTTGTGCCGCTTCTCCTCGGCGATGCTCGACACCGTGCGCCCCTGGTAGTCATGGCCGGGATACACGAGCGTCGAGTCGGGCAGGGTGAAGAGGACGCGCGTGAGGCTGTCGTACAGCTGCCGCGCGTTCCCGTTCTGGAAGTCCGTGCGGCCGTTGCCCCGGATGAGCAGCGCATCCCCCGTGAACACGCGGTCCCCGAGCAGGTAGCTGAGGCTGTCGTCCGTGTGCCCCGGCGTGGCGAGCACCCGGAAGACGAGCTCGCCCACGCGCACCTCGTCCCCGTGACGAACATGCAGGTTGGCGCAGCTGGCGCCCCCCACGCCGCCCACCACCGTGGCCTGCGTGCGCTCGCGCAGCACGCCCGACGCGGTGACGTGGTCGGCGTGGACGTGTGTGTCGAAGACGTGGGTGAGCGTCAGGTCCAGCTCCGCCACCAGCTTCAGGTCGCGCTCGACCTGCTCGAGCACCGGGTCGATGAGGACGGCGTGGCGCGTGGCCTCGTCGCCGAGGAGATAGGTGTACGTCGAGGATTCCGCATCGAAGAGTTGTCGGAAAATCATGTCGTTGCCTCCTGAGGGTGAGAGCCCGACGCGTTCCAAAAGGATTCTTCACGCCCGCGCGAATCCTTTCCGGCACGCACGGGCTCTCACGTGACATGGCTTCTTCCTTCCTGCTTCCTCTCCTCGGCGGTGCGCTCATCGGGTTGAGCGCATCCCTGCTCCTGTGGGCCAACGGCCGGGTCGCCGGTATCAGCGGCGTGGTGGGCTCGCTGCTGGCCCCCGTGCGCGGTGACGTCGCCTGGCGCGTGCTGTTCTTCCTGGGGCTGCTGTCGGGCGGGCTGCTGCTCGTCTGGCTGCGTCCCGAGACCTTCCCCGCGTCCGCCTCCCTGGGCGCCCACGGCACGCTGGTGCTGGTGGGCGCCGGGTTGCTCGTGGGCCTCGGCTCGCGGCTGGGCAACGGCTGCACCAGCGGTCACGGCGTCTGCGGTCTCAGCCGAGGCTCGCAGCGCTCCTTCTGGGCCACGCTCACCTTCATGACCACCGGCGCCCTCACCGTCTTCGTGGTCCGTCACGTCCTCTAACGGAAACTCCCGATGCGTCTTCTCATCAGTGCCTTCCTCAGCGGTCTCATCTTCGCCCTCGGACTGGGGCTCGCCGGCATGACGGACCCGGCCAACGTCCAGGGCTTCCTCGACGTCGCGGGCGACTGGGATTACCGGCTCGCCTTCGTCATGGGCGGCGCCATCGCGGTGCACGCGGCGCTGCGTCCCCTCATCCTCCGGCGCGGGCGGCCGCTGTTCGCCCCGCGCTTCCCCGACCTCCTCCGGGGCAGGCCGGACGCGAAGCTCCTGGCGGGCTCGGCCCTCTTCGGCGTGGGCTGGGGGCTCGGCGGTTACTGCCCTGGTCCCGCGCTCACCTCGGTGGCGAGCGGCGCGCCCCAGGTGCTCGTCTTCGTGGCCGCGATGTTCGGCGGCTTCCTCCTCGCGCGCCTGCCATGGGCGCGCGGGAGCGCGGGGGCGCGGAGCCCCGGCTCAACGACGGCGGAGCCGCTCTCCTCGCCTTGAGTCGGGAGCTCGACACGAACCACGGGGAGGGAGGGAATCCAAATCCCTCCCTCCCCACGACTTCACGGCCTACGGGCTGAACGTCCCCGTGAGCACGCTGGCGCGGGCGCGGGGCAGGGCGCGCTTGAACGGGCTCGTCGCCAGGTCGGAGCCGGGCTGGTACCAGCTCTGGATTTCAGCGAAGTACGTCTGGCCCGACTGGAGCACGCCCGGCGGCAGGTACACGCTCTGCAGGTCGGTGTGCAGCGACGTCACGCGAGTCGCGGTGGTGGCGCCGTTGCTCGTGCCCAGCCGGTAGATGTTCACCACATAGTTCGTGGCCGTGCCAATCAGCGGCTTCGACCAGCGCAGCGAGGCGTCCGTGCCCACGCCCGTGAGGGTCTGGAACGCGCCACGGGTGTTGACGAGCGGCGCCTGCACCGGCCCGATGAGGGGCTGCACCGGCGCTGCGGAGAACGCGCTCGCCTCCTGGTCCACGCGGATGTCCACGCTCATGGTGAAGGGCGTCGCCGTCCCCAGCGCGTACGTCTTCGTGAAGCCCGCGGCCGCCAACGCCACCTTCTGCCACGTCGCCGGCAACGGGTTGTTGTAGGTCATGCTCCCCGTGACGATATCGGTCTTCAGCGCGTCAGGATTGAGCTTCACCAGGAGCGGCGGCCCGCTGATGGACGCGAGCGCCTGGCCCACCGCGGCCGGCCGCGCGGACATCCAGATTTCGTTGTACGTGCTCACCGCGCTCGGGTTCACCTGGGTGCGCAGGGCGTCGAACGCCGAGCGCCTCCAGTCCACCGAGAACGTGCCCGTCGCGGCGGGCTGGGTGAAGGTCCCACTGACGGAGGTCGACTGGCCATCCGCATGGGTCAGGTTCGCTTCGAGCACCTTGTGCATCGAGCGGTAGGGCACGCCCATGGGGCTCGACTGCAGCCGCATCTGCGCCAGCGAGAACACATCCCCGAAGGCGAGGTGGTTGAGCAACACGGGGTTGGTCATGTTGGCGTAGTCGAAGCTCAGCGCGGAGAACGACGTCGCGCCCGCCTGGGGGAACCCCGTCTCGTTGCCGTAGAGGTAGCCGAACGCCCCCGGGTTCAACGAGTACATGTCCAGGTAGTCCCCCGACTGCCAGGGAGACAGGCCGGACGCGGACACCGTCACGGGGGTCGGCTGCCAGGGGAAGAGGCCATTGCGCCCCCACTCCGTGGAGCCCAGGTCGAACGTGCGGCCCGTGCTCACCAGGAAGCGCGAGCCCACCCTCAGGTAGATGCGGCCGGAAGGGACGTTGGGCACGGAGATGCTGCCGTCCGCAGCGCCCGAGCCCGGGTACGCCGTGAACGCTCCCGTCGTTGAATCCCGCGTGTAGGCCACCACCGTCGTGGCGGACTGGTTGTAGGAATTCGTCACATTGCCTGACGACGTGACGAACGTCACCGGGCTCGTCCCCGTGACCTGCGTGTTCAGTCCCTGGATGACCTGGGAGGCGGAGTCCTCCGCCACGGAGGTCTCCAGCGCCTCGCCTTCCTCGAGGCCCGCGCAGCCGGCCCCCGTCAGTCCGACCAGGAGACCCAGGGAAAACAATGAGCTTTTCATGTGGATGAATGATGTCCCGTTGAGACGGCGTCCGGAATGGCGCCGCTGGAGATGATTCATATCGCGCGGGTCTGACATTGATTGGCGTGTCTGGGTATTTGTATGGGAATGAAACTTCGGCATCGAACCGCGATGCACGCGGTGATACCGGAGTCGCTTCGCCCCCGCGCTTTGTCAGAGGGGGCTGGTAGGGTCCTTTTCGTCGCGGCATGGGCCCCATGCTCGTCGCGTCGGGGGGACACCGTTCCTGCTCGCGAGGGGCCGGTCTCGTCACGGCCGCACGTGGTGTGCTGCCGCTCGCATCGAGGTGTGCCGTTGCCAGGTCCTGGAGCCAGGCCTGGTCGTGCATGGCCGTCGCGGTGTCGCAGCCTCACCCCGCGGCGTCGTCGAGACCAGGCCCTTGCAATTGCAGGCTTTGAGTGGGACCGCGACGCGCCTGTCGGTGCCTCGCACCCTTGCGGCGCGGTCGCCTTGTCTCCACAGGTGCTGTTGGCGGGGAGCGCGATGTCTGTCTTTCGGAGCCTGGGCGGGTGGAGGTTCTCCAGGATGTGGAGGAACTCCTCCTCGCGCACGCCTGCTTCCTTCCTGGCCGGGTCCCTCGCCGGCATGCGGTGCTCGCACTCCAGGGCGTGAGCCCCTGATACGCCGGGCGTGAAAGCGATGCCTCGTTCCATCGTGGGAACTTCCCACCCGGGTCGCCGTGTCTTCCCTGCCGTGAGCGCCCGCGCCTTCATCGAACGAGCCCTGGAGCACCTGCCCGCCCTGCGGCGCGTGGGCCGACGGCTGACGGGCAGCGCGGTGGAGGCCGACGACCTGGTGCAGGAGACGCTGGCGCGCGCCCTGGAGCAGCGAGGCGCACTGAAGGAACCCGCGAGCCTCAAGGCCTGGCTGCTCGCCGTACAACGCACCGTGTTCCTCAACTCCCGGCGTGGACTGGGGCCCCGCCTGGAGGTGCTGGAGGGTGGGCGAGGTCAGCCGCTCCCGCCCGAGCCCTCCGCCGACCTCGAGGTGGAACTGCACGCGCACGCCTTGAGCGAGGGGATGCGCGCGGCGCTCGACGCTCTGGCGCCCGAGTGGCGCGACGCGCTGTGGCTCCGCGAGGTCGAGGAGCTGAGCTACGACGAGATTGCCCAGGTCCAGGGGTGCCCGGTGGGCACCGTGCGCTCACGGTTGGCACGGGCGCGACTGGCGGTGTTCGACTTCCTCGAGAAGGAGAAGTCCCATGGAAGCCTGTAGCCCCAGCTGGCAGGAGCGGCTCTCCGCGTGGTTCGACGGCGAGGCCTCGGCATCCGAGCGACGCGAGGTGGAGCAGCACCTGCCCCGGTGCGCGGGCTGTGCTCGGGAGGCGTCCCGTTACGCTTCGCTGCGGCGGACCCTGCAGGCGGAGCGCGCCATGGAGGCCCCGGTTCCATTGGCGCTGGCGGGACGAGTCACCGGACTGGCGCCGCGCCCGAGGTGGGCCTCTCCCTCGCGAAGGCTGGCGGCGGGCGTGGCCGTGGCGCTCGCGTCGGTGGGGCTCTTGTGGACGTCCTGGCCCGGCGGGATGAACGAGGCGCTGGCGATGGACCTGGAGCGGCATCACCTCAAGGCCTTCTCGCGCGTGACGCCCTGTGAGTTCGAGTCCTCGGACCCCGCGGCGGTGAAGGCGTGGGTGGAGCGGGAGGTGGGCTACCCCGTGGACGTGCCGGTGGTGCCCGGGGCGACGCTCCTGGGCGCGCGGCGCTGCAGACTGCACGGCAAGCTCTCCGCTTCGCTGCTGTACCGACATGAGGGAGGCAAGGCGATGACGCTCTTCCTGCCCCTGCCGGGCTCGCAGGCGGCGAAGGAGGCGGCGCGCTTCGCGGGCGATGGCCCCCGCTGCACCCGAGGGCCCGTGGGCGAGCGCATCTGCGTGGCGCCCGGTGGGGACGCGCGGGCCTCGCTCGCCGTCTCCGAGCTCGAGCCCGACGTGCTCCTGGCCGCGCTGGCCCGCCTGGCCCCCTGACCCGGGCCCTTCGCGCCCCCCGGGAATCAGGACGCATGCCAGGGCGCTGAATCCTTTTGCCGCCGTCCTGGCTCTGACCGGGCTGAACCCACACTCCCGGGGGCACTCCGCCTCCGGTGTCGGATGGAGCCGTCATGAAGGTCGCCCTCGCCGTCACCGCCGCCCTGCTCGTGGGGCTGGTCCTCACCGCCTGCTCACACCTGCGCGCGGGAGACCCCGCCGTGGCGGATGAGGCGCGCCGCCGGGTGGAGGCGGGGGCCACGCTGGTGGATGTCCGCTCGCCCGAGGAGTTCGCGGACGGTCACCTGCCGGGCGCGGTGAACATCCCGGTGGGGGAGCTGGCGCGGAGGCTCGGCGAGCTGGGGCCGCCGACCACCCCCGTGGTCGTCTACTGCCGCAGTGGCGCACGCAGCGGCCGCGCCGAGCGTCTGCTGAAGGAGCAGGGGTTCCAGGACGTCTTCAACCTGGGCCCCATGTCCGCGTGGCGGTGAGGCGCGTGGGGCGAAGGGGTCACGGCACTTCGGCCCGGGGCCTGGCGCGGCGTGAAGCTGCGAGGTGCTCCGCATGGCGCCCCGTCCGCGCACGAGCCTGGGCGCTCCTCCGAGGTGGAGGTTCGAGGAGGAGCGCTCCTGGTCGGGAGCGTCGCGACGCTTGCGGTGTGTCCGCCCGGTCGGCGCGCGCCGTTGAGGCGGTCCCGTTCCCCGGGCGCCTGGACGCCTCGTGGCGGAAGCCCGAGGGACGCACATTGGGCCCGGGAACTCCGCGACGCATGAGGCGTGTCCTCCCCGGCGTCACCCGCCATCCCTCACCAGGTGCTCGATGAAGTTCCGCCCCCTGCTCGCACTGCTCGCGCTGGTCTCCGGTTGCGCGGCGTCGCCGAAGTCCGCCGCGCCGCCCTCGAAGCGTCAACAGCTCACCGTCCTCTACGTGGCCGACCTGCACGCGCAGCTGCGCGCGCACCCGGAGCTGTTCTGGCGCGACGGCGAGGAGCGCATCGAGCTGGCGGGCGGCTTCGCGCGCCTGTCCGCCGCCATCCAGCGCATCCGCGCCGAGCGGGGTGGCGACGTGCTGGTGCTCGACGGCGGTGACACGATTCAAGGCTCGGGCGCGGCGGCGCTCACCGAGGGCCGCGCGCTCATCGCGCCGCTCAACGCCCTGGGCCTGGACGGCGCGGTGCCGGGGAACTGGGAGGTGGTGTACGGCCCCCAGGTGCTTCGCCAGCGCGCCCGTGAGCTGAAGCATCCGCTCTTCGCCGCGAACGTGCGCGACGCGGCGAGCGGCGAGCGGCTCTTCCCTCCCTCCCTGGTGAAGGACGTGGGGGGCGTGAAGGTCGCCGTGGTGGGCTTCACGGACCCGGACGTCCCGCGTCGACAGCCGCCGGGGTACAGCCAGGGGCTGCGCTACGACGGCCCGGAGGCGCTGCCCACGCTGGTGCGCGAGGCGCGCGAGCGCGACGGCGCGCAGGTGGTGCTGTTGTTGTCCCACGTGGGGCTCGCCAAGGCCGTGGGGCTCGCGGCCCGGGTGCCCGGCGTGGATGTCCACCTGTCCAGCGACACGCACGAGCGCACCTATGCCCCCATCGAGCAGGCGGGCACGTGGGTGGTGGAGCCCGGCGCGTTCGGCTCCTTCCTCGGCCGGCTGGACCTGTGGCTCGAGGAGGGGAAGGTGGTGGACCGCCGCTGGGAGCTCATCGAGCTGACCGCGTCGCGCTTCCCCGAGGACCCCGAGATGGCGCGGCAGGTGGAGGCCGCGCTCGCCACGCACGACGAGGCGCTCCTGGCGCAGGTGGGCCACACCGACGTGACGCTCGCGCGCTACGCGGTGGTGGAGAACCCGCTGGACAACATGCTGGCGGACGCCATCCGCGCCGCGGGCGGGACCGAGATTGGCCTGTCCAACGGCTTCCGCTTCGGCACGCCGCTGTTGCCCGGGCCCGTGCGCGAGGCGGACCTGTGGAACCTCTTCCCCGTCACCAACAAGTTGAAGACAGGCAAGGTGAGCGGCCGCCAGCTGCGCGCCTTCTGGGAGCAGGAGCTGGAGAACGTCTTCGCGAAAAACCCGGAGCACCGCTTCGGTGGATGGCTGCCGCGCCCCTCGGGGATGACGGTGCGCTTCCGCGCCGACGCACCCAAGGGCCAGCGTGTCCTCGCGCTCGAGGTCGCGGGGGAGCCGGTGGTGGACTCGCGCCTGTACACCGTGACGGCCTGCGAGCGCGACGGCGACGCGCCGGACATGCTGTGTCGAATCCCCGGCGCGCTGGAGCCCCACGTGCTCGACCTGGACGCGCACGAGGCGGTGCGCCGCTTCCTCGCCGGCGCGCCTCGACTGAGCGACGCGCTGGAGGGCCGCGCGGTGGGCGAGGACCTTCCGGCCGTGCTCCGCACCCAGCAGGTCTCGCGGTGAGCCCCGCGCTGGACCCACGACGTCACGAACCCGGGCATGAGATGACCGCACCTGTCGCCGCTCCCTCCTCGACCGTCGTCACCGAACCCCAGGCGATGTGGCGCCGACGCCTGCCGGGCCTGGGGCTCGCCGCCGCGCTGGCGGGCGTCAGCTACGCGCTGGCGCTCCTGCCCGGCCTGAAGGTGGTGGGGCCGCTCACGGTGGCCCTGCTGCTGGGCATCTCGCTGCGCACGTCGCTGGGGCTTTCGCCCGTGTGGAGGGAGGGCACGCGCTACGCGGCGCGCACGGTGCTGCGGCTGGGCATCGTGCTGATGGGGGCGCGGCTCGACTTCGGGCTGGTGGCGAAGGTGGGCCCGCGCGTGCTGATGCTGTCGGTGGCCGTCATCGTCGTCGGCATCCTCGGCATCCGGTGGGTGACGCGCCGCTTCGGCGTCCCGGAGAAGCTGGGGACGCTGCTGGCGGTGGGGACGTCCATCTGCGGCGCCAGCGCGGTGGTGGCCGCCAGCTCCGTCACGCGCGCGGAGGAGGAGGACACCACGCTGGCGGTGGGTCTGTGCGGCGTCCTGGGCACCGTGGGCGTCCTCTTCTACGTCTTCGTGGGGCCGCTCCTGGGGCTGAGTGACGCGCAGCTCGCCATCCTCTCCGGGGCCACGCTGCACGAGGTGGCGCAGGTGATGGCCGCGGCCTTCACGTTTGGCGCCGACGCCGGGGACCTGGGCACGCTGGTCAAGCTCACCCGCGTGGTGCTGCTGGCGCCGGCGCTCGTGGTGCTGGGGCTCGTCTCCGGGGTCGGCGGGAAGGTGCGCTACTCGCTGAAGGAGCCGCCCATCCCCTGGTTCGTCATCGGCTTCCTCGCGGTGGGCGTGCTGGGCACGGTGGGGGTGGTGCCCGCCTGGGCCCGGGCGTGGCTGTCCACCGCCAGCGTCTTCCTCATGGTCCTGGCCATGGCGGCCATGGGCCTGGGCACCCACCTGAGCATGGTCCGCCGCGCGGGCCTGCGCGTCGTCTACGCGGGGCTGGTCGGCTTCGCCGCGCTGGCCCTGTTCGCCTGGGGCCTCATCCACCTGCTGTCCATCCAGTAGTCCTCCCGCCGGAGTCCGTCCCGATGAATCGCCTCGTGTTGCTGCTCGTCACCTCGCTCGTCACCGTCCCCCTGGCCGCCTCCGGCTCGACGCCCTCCGAGGCGCGGCGGACGCCCGCGCCCCAGGGCAAGCTCGTCTTCGTGGCCACCACGGGCCTGGAGGACCTCGGCACGCTCTCCAGCGCCTTGCGCCACGCCAGGAGCGCGAAGGAGTCGGGGCACCTCTCGGACGTGGTGTGGCTCACCTACGGCCGCGCGGTGGTGGCGCTGGACCCGACGGTGAAGGCGGTGCCGGAGGAGGTCCGGCAGGCGGCCCAGGCCGCGAAGGCAGCGGGCGTGCGACTGGTGGCGTGCGGCACCGCGCTCCAGAAGTTCGGCATCGACCCGAAGAAGCTCCAGCCCCAGGCGGAGGTGGTGGACAATGGGGTGGCGGAGCTGGCGCGCCTGGTCGCCGAGGGGTATCAGCTCATCCGTTACTAGCGAGGCCGGGGCGAGCTGGCGCGCCCGGGGGGCCGCCCGAGCTCGCGGGCGGGCGCTCGGGCCCGTGGCCTCGGTTGCCGGGCGCTGCTCGCCGAGGCTGGCAGGGGAGGGCCCTCCAGGAAGGCGCGCAGGGGCTCCGACGTTCTTTCGAGGAGGAGGTGGGAGGCGGATGTCGACGCGAACCGACGAACAGTTGATGGAGGCCGCGCGCTCGGGAGATGGCGAGGCCCTGGACGAGGTCCTCACCCGTCACGAGAAGCAGGTGTATCGCTTCGGGCTGCGCATGTGCGGCTCGGAGGAGGACGCCAAGGAGGTCCTCCAGGAGACGCTGCTGTCGGCCTTCCGTGGCCTCCACGCGTTTCGCGGCGACGCGGCGCTGTCCACGTGGCTGTTCCAGGTGGCGCGCACGCACTGCCACCGCCTGCGCCGTCGTCGTGTGGGCGCGCCCGAGGACTTCCAGCCGCTCGACGCGCCCGAGGCCTCCAGGGTGGCCGCGGACGGGGCGACTCCGGACCAGGTGTCCCAGGTCCGGCAGCTGGGGGAGGTGTTGCAGGCGGCCATCCTCGCGCTGCCGGAGGCGCAGCGCGAGGTGCTCATCCTCCGGGACGTGGAGGGGCTGACGGCCGAGGAGGCCGCCGACGTGGTGGGCATCGAGGTGCGCGCCCTCAAGAGCCGGCTGCATCGCGCGCGGATGCAGCTGCGCGAGCACCTGGCCACCCTCCTGGGCCAGGAGGGCCCGGGGCAGCAAGCGGGGTGTCCGGAGCTGGCGCGGGAGCTGACGGAGGAGCTGGACCAGGCCGCCTGCATCCGCCTGGAGGACCACCTGTCACGCTGTCCTCGCTGCAACGAGGCCTGCGACGCGCTCAAGCGCACCGTCTCGTTGTGTCGGCGCATCCCCGGAGACGCCGTCCCCGCCCCGGTGCGCGCCGCGGTACGGCAGGCGCTGGCCCGCGCGGTGCCGGCGTGAGCCGCCGGGCCGCGCCCACCGCTCAAATCATGTTCCCCGCCGCCCACGAGCCCCACGCGGTGAGGCTGGTGTAGCTGACCTGCAGGTCCGCCAGCGTGAGCGGGACGATGTTCACCTTGCCGTCCGTCTTGCCCACGTTCTGCTCCGCCGCCGCGCGCCACTGGCTGACGTTCTTGGGCATGCCCCAGTGCTCGAAGATTTCCTCCCGCATCGCCTTCACGAACGCTCCGTCCTGGATGACGGCGCTCACCTCGGCGTCGAACTGCATGCTGCGGTAGGTCCAGTTGCTGCTCCCGATGAAGGCCAGCTTGTCGTCGACGATGGCCACCTTCGAGTGCACATACGGCGACTTCCCCTTCGCGCCGTTGAGCAGCGGTGAGTACATGCTGAACGACTCCGACTCGATGGCCGTGATGTTCTCCAGGTACTCCCACGTCCCCAGCCAGGCCGTCTTCAGCTTCCAGTGGACGCCCCGGTTCATGAACTGCGACGCCGGACGGAACGGCAGGTTGGGGTGCTTCCACGACTGCATCAGCGAGTCGTCCCCCGAATGCAGCCGCTTCTCCAAATCCGTGATGTACGTGTCGTTCTCCAGGCAGCCCAGTTTCTGGACCTGGGGTGACGGCGGCAGCAGCAGCGAGCGGCCGCTGAGAATCCACCCCTCGTAGCGCAGGCTGCAGTCCTTGAGGTCGCTGGCCTTCACCTTGCCGGCGCTCTTCGAGGTGAAGCTGGTCATCCCCGCCATCGCGATGGCGCGGAAGGCGAAGTTCATCACGTACGCGTACCCGCTGTAGTCCCCGAGCACCGTCTCCTTCGGGTGTGGGACCATCAGGATGATGCGCACCCCGCGCGCCGCGGCGGCGACCAGCGCGTCGATGATGCCCGGGTCCGTCAGGGCCTGGTTCTCCATGTAGACGAACTCCTTCGCCTTCTGGATGTGGCCCACCAGCTCCTTGCGGATGTCCCGCTCGGCCTTCTTGCCCTGGATGTCCGTCGTCACGAACGTCACGGCCTTGTCGCCGCCGCTCCTGTCCGGAGTGAGGGGCGCGGCGGGTGGCGTCTTGCCCGCCCACAGCTCCGACCAGTAGTGCCCCACGACGCGGTGGATGTCTCCCTTCAGGTGCACGGCCGCGTCGTGCCAGTGATTGGCCGCGTCATGCGTCGTGGCGGACTTGTAGTCCTCGCCCAGGTTCATCCCGCCCAGGAGCAGGTCCTCGCTGCCGGAGGTCTTGAACAGGGCAATCTTGATGTGGAGGCTGGTGAAGGGGTGCAGCGTGGTGCCCGCGTACGAGTGGTATTTGAACTCCAGGCTCCCGTCGGGGAACTTCCACTCCGTGAGCAGGTGCTTCCACTTGTCCAGCCACGCGGTCCAGTCCTCGCGCCAGAAGTGGTGATGCGGCACGAAGCACTCGGACTTCCAGCCGTTCCACAGGATGACCTGGACCTTCACCCCCGCCTTCGCGGCCGAGGAGAGCGCCTGCGCGAGCGTGCGCTGCGGCGCTCCGTCCACCGCGGGCAGCGTGAGTGACGGGTCCGCCTTCCAGTACGCCAGGCGGATGGTGGCGCCCTTGCCGTCCAGCTCCGCGCGGCGGATGTGCCGGTGCAGCTCGAGGAAGAACTTGTCACCGTCGAGGATGAAGTTCGCGGTGTCGCAGCTGGTGTCGACGCGCATCGTGGGGGCGTGCCGGTGCAACCCGGGGGCCACGCGCGGGGGCCGGGGGCGCGTCGTGAGTCGACACGCCTCCGGGGGCTCTCGCGTTCAAGCCCGACGCAGGTGCGTTCCCGCGTGACGCCGGGCTACTTCCCCTCGAGCTCCGCCGCCCAGATGTCCTTCACGCCGCCGATGTGGTCGAAGGCGCAGTGGGTCGCACCGGCCACGACCTTCTCCTCCAGCGGGAAGGCGTAGCCGCGGAACGCGGTGAGGCTGGCCTGGATGTCGGTGAGGTACTCGTCCTTGTCACCGTAGGCGTAGACCAGTCGCGTGGAGCCGCGCAGCTCGGGGCGCGTGCTGTCCCAGTTCATCTTGCCGCCCCAGGGCGCCTCGCCGCCGCAGCCCAGCGCGTACACGCCCCGGTAGCGGTCGCCGTACCTGGGCAGGAAGCTCGCGGTGAGGAACACCGAGCCACCCGAGGAGCCGCCGAAGAGGATGGGCTCGTTGATGATGTTCCAGCCCTTGCGCAGGGCATCGAGCACCTCCACCAGCGTGGCCGCGTTGTCACCCGCGAGGTCGCGGTCGGCCTCCGTCCCCTCGACGGCGCAGTTGGTCACCGAGGGCTTGGTCCACCACGCGCACTTGTTCGGCGCCAGCACGGAGACATAGAGCGTGTCGTTGTCGTAGGCCCACGGCGCCTGGAGGCGCGGCGCGGTGTCCCCCGTGTGCGCCCGGGCCCCATCGCCGTGCAGGTAGACGGCCAGACGCATCGGCGCGGGGACGATGCCCACCCGAGGCTCGATGATCTTCAGCTCCGCGCCCGCCACCTGCGTGACGCAGTACGGATACGTCTGGCTGTTGCTCGTCACCGAACCGGTGCGCTCACAGGGCAGCTTCCCCGAACCGCCAGAGGTCCCCGGGCCCGCGTCCGGCTGGGGCGTGGGGCCGCCGTCACCCGAGCCCGCGTCCGTCCCCGCGTCGGTTCCGGAGTCCGAGCCATCGGGTGTTCCCGCGTCCGAGCCGGCATCCGGCGTGGGTGTGGGGTCGGGGTCGTCCGAGCAGGCGGTGAGGGACAGCGCGAGGAGGGCGGAGACGAGGAGACGGAGCATGGTGTGTCTCGGCAGGGGAATGAGAACGGTCCCAGGCTACCGCGTCCCCACCCACACGCCGCCGCCATCCGCCACCGGGTGACCCTGGCTGTGTTCACCGGTGGCCCTTGGGGCGTCCGTGCTCGTGTCGGGCCGGCTTGCGTGGACGCGGTGCTCGCATCGACGAGGCTCCTGGCGCGGCCCTCCACGCGACAATCCCTCTCATGCCGCGCGCTGGCAGATGCCTTGTGTCATTCGCCACGTGCAAGGGGGGCGCGACGGCGTCGAGGGCTCGGTGCCGTGGGCGTGACGACCCGCTTCGGGCTCGGCTCGACCGCCGCGCCTCCGCGTCGTGGGGCGACGGCGGACCTCCCCGCGAAGGGCCGGGTGACGGGTCATCGGCGTGGCCCCGTGGGCTGGGCTTCGATGGGACGCCGTGGCTGACCGCACCGTGAGAGGGCGTCGATGCGCTGAGCGGCCGTTCATTCGTTCAGGACTTCACGCTCGTTCGCTCGTTCTGGCCTTGTTGGCAATGGTCATGGAGGGGCCCCAACGGTTCCGATGAGGCTGTCTTTCGACGGTGTCTACATATGCGGGGCCTCAATCAATCCCTTGCGGGCTGGAGGCGCGCACTGCCGGTCGCCGTGGCATGTCGCTGTAAGTCCTTGATGGGAGGCTGTCAGACCGAGGGCCAGGCGTGTGGGACGTCTGGCGCTGAAGCCTGATAGTCATCGCCCGGCAATGATCGGAACGCCGCGCATCCGGGGAGTGAACGTTTTTTCCCTCCTTCCGATAATGAGGTGTCGATTCAGAAGGAAAAGGGGAGCGCCATGAGTCTGGCACCTACGGGTGGAGCAGGGTCTTCGAGCGCGGCCGCGGCGGCCGAGGCACAACGCAGGGCGGCAGAGGCGGCACGCAGAGCGGCGGAAGAAGCCCGTAGGGCAGCAGAAGCGGCACGCAAGGCGGCGGAGGCGGCACGCAAGGCGGCGGAGGCGGCACGCAAGGCGGCGGAGGCCGCGCGCAAGCAGCAGGCGGAGGCGAAGAAGACGGCGGAGGCGGCGAAGAAGGCAGCGGAGAAGCCGGGCCAGAAGCCGGAGGACGCGAAGAAGACGCAGGCGGACGCCGCCGCGGCCGAGAAGGCGAAGAAGGCGGCGGATGAGAAGGCGGCCGCGGCGGCGAAGAAGCTGCAGGCGGCGGAGGAGCAGGTGGCCTTGTCGGCGAAGAAGGCCGAGGAGGCGATGGGGAAGGCGAATACGGAGGCGGTGAAGGAGAAGAAGCCGCAGCCGTACAGCCAGAAGGACATCGAGAGCGTCAAGCCGAAGAAGAACGAGCTGGTGTCGGCGTTCGACGGGACGGCGAGGAAGGGGGAGCTGGAGAAGCTGCTGGGGACGACGGCGCCACCGCCGGAGAACTCGGTGAAGCCGGTGGAGGGGGAGAAGCCGCCGGAGTCGCTGGATGCGCTGGACGCGAAGGATTTGCAGGACGCGACGAAGCTGAAGGACGGGGAGAAGTACAAGGACCCGTCGTCAGGCGCGACGTACGACGTGAAGAAGAACGCGCTGACGGGCGACACGACGCTGTCGGACGCGAAGAGCGGGAACACCGTCACGGTGAAGAAGGACGGCAGCTACACGTCCACGGTGACGGCGAAGGAGAAGGGGAAGGAAGGGGCCACCGGCGAGACGACGTGGACGAAGACGTCGGACGCGCAGGGGAAGACGACGGGGCTGGAGTCGAAGAAGAGCCAGACGCAGCAACACCCGGAGACCGGTGCCACCACCACGTCGTCGATGACGAAGTACGACGTGTCGAAGTCGTCGCCGAAGATTCAGAGCCGCACGGAAGAAATTCGGATGGAGAAGCCGCCGGCGTCGCTGGCGAACCGTCCCGGGACGCCGAAGGGCCCCGCGACGCAGACGACGCAGACGGACTACAACGAGTGGGGCATCCCGACCAAGCAGGTGAAGAAGACGGAGATCAAGACTCCGGGCTTCAACGCCGACGCGGTGAACGGCTTTGAGGCGGCGCAGAACAAGGCGCTGAACGACGCGTCGAAGGGTGAGGACCACCACAAGACGAACAACTCGCCGACGTCGCTGAAGCCGGGGGAGTCGAGCCTCACGGTGACGGAGGAGACGAAGTACAACGCCAAGGGCGAGCCGGCGGTCTCCACGCAGAAGACCGAGTCGGTGGCCACGCAGCCGCTGTCCTCCGACAAGAACGGCAATGGCGTGCAGGTGGTGCGCAATCAGCAGGAGGTGACGCGCGGCCCGAAGGACGCGGTGCTGACGGACTCGCTGCCGGCCGTGTCGCAGAAGACGCCGGGCAACGTCACCAGCAAGACCACCGTGACGGGGTATGACCCGGACGGCTCGCGCTTCGACGAGGGCCACGCCAATCGCACACAGACCGTCTCGCAGTCCTCGGGCACGGTGGATGCGAACGGGCAGTTGCAGATGAAGCACCAGCCGACGGAGGTGAAGAGCCTCCAGGAGGCGGGTGACAACCGCTGGAAGTACGACCACGTCGGCTTCGATGTCGATGCCAACGGCCAGGTGAAGAAGGACCAGGAGCCGAAGGAGCTGGACAAGGAGCGTCAGCTCCCCTGGTACGAGGACGCGAAGGACTTCGTCACCGAGGGACTCGGGGACCTGGCCGGGATGGCCGGAGACTTCGCCAAGGATGCGCTGGGCTTCGCGAAGGACGTCGTCCTCAAGCCCATCGACATGGCCATCGACCAGATCACCGCCCCCATCGAGGGCGCGGTGGCGGACGAGATCAAGAAGCTCAACAGCCCGGGCGATACCATCACGCTGAGCGGCAACCTCGACGTGAAGGTCGGCCTCAAGGCCGGCATCGACGGCGAGGTCGAGGTCGAGAAGACCGCCGACGGGAAGTACCAGCTGTCCGCGGAGGTGACGGGGGATGTCGGCGTGGGCCTGGTGGGCTCGGCGTCGGTGTCCGCGGGTGGCCGCGTGGAGATGAAGTTCGACACGCCGGAGGAGGCGGCGAAGGCGGCGGTCATCCTGGGCAAGGGACCCGCGGCGCTCGCGTCGGGCGGTGAAGACCACAAGTTCATGCTCGACCACCTGTCGGCGATGGAGGTGAACATCGGCGCCGAGGCGGAGGCGGGCCTGGGCGGCAAGTTCGGTCCCGCGAGCGCGGAGCTGTCGGCGAGCATCGGCGCGACGACGAGCTACCGGGTGGAGTTCGACAAGGGCAAGCCGACGAACCTGGTGCGCTCGATTGAAATCGAGGGCTCCGGCGCGGCGAGCATCGCGGGCGGCCTGAAGGGCAAGGCGGGCATCAACATCGGCGGCGAAGTGACGGGCTCCGTGAGCATGGAGACGTCGATTCCGCTGGATGCGAGCAAGGTGGACGCCAAGGACATGCTGGCGTTCATCGCGAGCCCGGCGACGGCGGCGTTCGCGGGGCCGGCGGAGACGAGCCTCTCCATCGAGGGCTCGGTGGACGCGGGCCCCGAGGGCCGCTTCTTCACCGCCGAGGTCAGCGGCCTGAGCGGCGAGGAGGTGCAGACCATCACCAAGAACCTGGTCAACGGCAACTTCGACAACGCGTTCGAGGGTGTGAAGGTCGACGCGCAGTTCACCACGGGCTCGTTCAAGGACCGCGAGCTGGGGGTGGGCGCGAAGCTGGGTGTCGTGGACTTCGAGGTCAACGCGCGCCACCGCGACGTCACGGCCGAGGGCGGCAGCGGCAACGGCGGCACCACGGTGAGCCTGGGCGGTCGTCGGCGCAATGGCACCAACGGCTCCGATGGGTCGAACGGCTCCAACGGGAGCAACGGCAGTGACGGCACCAACGGCTCGAACAAGCCGGGCTCGACGACGGGCACGGACTCCAAGCCGGGGACCACGACGGGGACGGACTCGCGCCCGGGGACGACGACGGACACGCGTCCGGGCACGACCACGAACCCGGAGCAGGCGGGCCGTCCTCCGCAGAACCGCGTGGAGAACCGGCCCACCGAGTTCCGCGTGAATCCCGCGACGGGCCAGCTCATCCCGGTGCCGCGCACGAACGGCCCGGAGAACACGCGCCCCACGCAGCCCGAGGTGGGCACGGACAACACGGGCCGTCCGCCCGTGCCCGTGGTGCGCAACCCCGAGCTCAACGGGCGCACGACGCAGGTCCGCTACGACAACGGCAAGGTGCACATCGAGGCGGGCCCGGACGCGACGAAGGAGGACATCCAGGCGCACATGGAGACCGCGCGCGTCCTCCAGCGCTACGAGGGCACTCTCGGCAAGGTGCGCCAGCTCGTCGACAAGGTGAAGCAGGCCATCACCGGCATGCCGGGGTACGGCACGCAGGGCTTCGAGTCGCGGCTGGAGGTGCAGAAGCTCAACGGCATCCTCAAGAGCCTGGAGGCCACGCAGGCGCAGCTCAATCAGGCGGTCAACGGCGCGACGGGGAAGTCCACGCCCGCGACGGCCGCGCAGCTCAAGGACCTGGAGCAGCGCATCGCCAGCGCCGAGCGTCAGCTCACCGAGCACGCGGCGCAGGTGGATTCGTTGACCTCGGGCCGTGGCTACGTGGCCATGAAGGACGACACCTCCAAGCCCCCCGAGGAGCGGATTCGCGCGGCCCTGGAGAACACGCCCCCCCGGCTCTATCCGCCGGAGCTGCGTGAGCAGTTCACCCAGGACCCGAAGTTCCGCGAGTTCTTCACGTCGATGACTCCGGGTGAGCAGCAGGTCGCGCTCGAGCGCCTGTCCACGCGGCGCTACACGCCCGACCAGCTCACCACGGAGATGACGCGGATGCGTGAGCGACTCTCCCAGGCCGCGGGCCCCATGAGCCAGGACGCGAACCCCGCGGACCGCACCCCCGAGCAGCGCGCCGAGGTCCTCCGGGACTTCCGCGAGGTGAACGGCAAGGCGGGCATCTACCAGACGTATGTCTCGGACTCGAACCTGGCCGCCAACCAGGCGCAGGTCACCGCCATCCGCGACAACCTGAACGCCTTCAACCCCGACTCGATGATTGTCGTGGAGCGCGGCGGCGCCTTCCTCGGCGACGTGCTGACGCACGGTGACCCGGGGCTGGCGGACAAGACGACGACCATCCAGAAGGCCAAGGGGACCCAGCCCTACGACAAGATCCGCGCGGAGCTGGAGCAGAAGATCGCCAACGGCGAGACGCGCTTCGCCTTCGTCGATGCCTACATGGGGGGGGGCTTCGCCAAGGGCCTGCAGAAGGTCCTGGAGGATGTCAGCAAGGCGCACCCCGACAAGGACCTGCAGTTCCGGGTCGCCTGGATGCGGGAGGAGCTTGGGTTCGAGGAGCAGGTCCCGTCCATCGGGAGTGATGACGGCCGTCCGACGCTGAGGCTGCCGAGCTCCGGGCTGCCGGACTCGGGGAACATCAGCCACCTGGAATTCAACGTGCCGCTCGTTATCGGGGATGACGCCCCCGCGCTTCAGGACACCCGCGTGCCCGGGCAATCGATTAAGATCTTCGACAGCGAAGGGCGGCTGAAGGTCGTGAATCCACGGGAAGGTGAGAGCACACGCGAGTTGATCATCCGCGTGCTCAACGGAGAGGACAGCTAAGTCATGGCGCTGGCATGTCGCGAGTATGTGACGCCCTATCGCGCGGGCACGAGGAAGGACGACTACGAGCGGCTCGTGGCGCTCAAGCAGGCGCTCGACCCCCTGCTGCAACAGCGCAAGAGCCTGCGCTTCAAGGCGAAGGCGTTCCACAAGGTGGAGGAGCTGGAGGATGAGCTGCTCGACCCGAAGGCCATCCTGAAGGTGTCCGGAGGCGAGCTGCCGGTCATCTGGTTGAACCTGACCTACACGCCCGGAGACGTGACGGCCGAGGCGCTGCAGCCGCTGGAGAAGCAGTTCAACCTGCGGCTGCTGGGCGAGTTCGTGGACGAGAAAGCGGTGTGAGCTTCACCGGAGTGCCCGGCTCCACCCGAGGCACTCCGCTGGACTCATCGTTCCTCATCGAGGCCCGGGCGGACTTCCTCCGCTCGGGCCTTCGTTCGTCGAGGGGCATATCTCGGCGAAGCGACCGCGCAGAATGAAGGCACGTCGCCTCGAGCAGGGCGTGAAGTGGCGCGGCCGGGCCTCACCGCCCGGTCGCCGCCACCTCGCTCCAAAGGCTGTCACCCTCGAGCACCGCGCCCAGCGGTGCTCGCCGCTCCGCTACACGCAGCAGCACGGCGGCGAGCTGGTCCAGGTGAATCGGGCGCAGCCCGCGCAGCGGCTTCAGCTTCGCCAGCGTGCGCAGGATGGCGGGCGGGTGGTGGTACTCGCCCTCGAACGCGGGCGGACGCACCACCGTCCACGGGATTCCACTCTCGCGCACCAGCCGCTCCGCCTCGGCCTTCGCCTTCAGATACGCGCCCACCGGCCGGCCCGCGCCCACCGAGCTCAGCAACACGATGTGGTCCACGCCCACGCGCCGGGCCGCCTCCACCAGGTGCCGCGTCGTGCCGATGTCGCTCGTCTCGTACGTGTCCCCGGACCCGAAGCGCTTGCGCATCGTCCCGATGAGCTGGAGCACCGTCGTGCTCCCCTTCATCGCCTCCGCCAGCTCGTCCCCGCGCGCCAGCTCCACCAGCGCCTTGCGCGGCCAGCTCTTCGCCGGCTCCGTCTGGGCGCTCTTCGGACGCACGTGAGCGATCAACGGCACGTCCCGCTCCAGCGCCTGCTTCACCACGTTGCGCCCCGTGGCCCCCGTGGCGCCAGCGACGAACAGAAGACGGGAGGGCTCGGTCATGGCGCGCGGACTCCGACAGACAAGAGGGGAAGAGGCCCGCTCTTTCAGCACACCGGCCCCCTCCTGCCCAGCCCCACGGCGCTCCACCGTGCTCAGCGAGACACCTGCCCCGTGTCCCCCACCTCCCGCGCGCGCGACAGGTCCTCCAGGAAGAACGCCTCCATCTGCCTCGCCGCGTCCAGGTCCTCCAACACCAGCGAGCCCTCCTCCAGGACGTTGAACGACAGCGGGTCGTAGTTGATGGACCCCACCAACACCAACCGGTCATCCACCAACATCGTCTTCGCGTGCATCATCGACGGCTGGTACTCCCAGACGCGCACCCCCGCCTTCAACAGCGCGTCGTACGTCGCCCGCTGCGCCACCGTGACGAACTTCTGGTCGTTGATGTCCCCCGGCGCCAGCACCCGCACGTCCACGCCCGCGCGCGCCCGCTCCTGCAACAGCTCCGACAGCGGCCCGTTCGGCGTGAAGTACGACTGCGCAATCCACAGCCGCTTCGTCGCCGCGCGCACCAGCAACTGCGTCAGCCGCTCCGCCCGCGTCACCTCCGGGTTCGCCGTGCTCCCCACGAACGCCGCCCAGCCCTCACCCGCGCCATCCAGCCCCGGCACCGGCAAGGCCAGCGTGGGGAAGTCCTCCGGCGGCAACAGCTCCCCTGTCGTCTCCTGCCAGTTCTCCGCGAACGCCTGCTGCAGCTGCTCCACCACCGGGCCCGTCACGCGCGCGTTCGTGTCGCGGTACTCGCGCTCACTCAGGCCGTTGCCCAGCCACTCGTCCTGGATGGCCAGTCCCCCGGTGACGCCCACCCGCCCGTCGACCACCAGCACCTTGCGGTGGTTGCGCGCCAGGTTCTCGTCCGCGGGCAGCGGGCGGAACAGGTGCGCCCGACATCCCGCCGCCTCCAGCCTCGGCTTCACCTCCGCCTCGAACCCCGCGCTGCCGAACGGGTCCACCATCACCCGACACGCCACGCCCGCGCGGGCGCGCTCGGCCATCGCCTCCACCATCCGGTCCGAGGCCCGCCCCGGCCGCCAGATGAACATCACCAGGTTCATGGAGACCTTCGCCCGGCGAACCTCCTCCACCATGACGTCGAACACGTCCCCGTTGTTCGTCCACGTCAGGTGGTTGCCCGGCGCCATGCGCACGCCCACCGTCTGGTAGAGCGCCACCGCGAAGTCCGGCCCGCGCGAGCCCACCTCGCCCTTGAGCTGGAACACCCGCGGCCGCTCCTTCGTGCACGCGATGGGACACCCCGTCACGGACACCGCCGCCACCACCACCCACGCCATCCACCACCGCATGCCCCTCCCAGCTAGGCACTCGCGGCCCGCGCTTCACCCCGGGGGACGAGACAAATGTTCACCAGAGGATGTCTCCACCCACCCAGGACCCCGGCAACCTGTCGGATGCGGCGCGCGCTGTCGGCTGGCTAGCATGCCGCCCGCCTTGGACACCCGCGAGCCGCTCGTCTTCCCCCAGAGCTTCGAAGGACTCATCCGCGCGCTGGGAGACCAGCTCGACGAGCGCTGCGTCGGACGGCTCAAGCAGGTGGGCGTCGACACCCAGGGCAAGCTCGCCCCCGCCTATCCCCTGGAGGTGTGGCTGGGCGCGCTCAAGGTCGCCGCTGACACGCTCGCCCCCCACCTGCCCCTGGAGGAGGGCGCCGCCGTCGTCGGCCGCCGCTTCGTGGAGGGCTTCAGCGGGACGCTCATCGGCGGGGCGCTGCTCACCACCGTGCGCCTGTTGGGCCCTGAACGCATGCTGGCGCGCATGACGCGCAACCTGCGCACGGGCACCAACTACCTGGAGGCCACGCTGGAGCCCCGAGGGCCCGGGCACTACGCGCTCACCTGCCGCCCCGTCGTGGTGGCGGGCTTCTACGTGGGCCTGTTCCTGGCGGGCCTGGAGGCCAGCGGCGCTCGCCACCCCTCCGTGCAGGTGGTCCGTCGGCAGGGCGAGGAAGCGGTGTACGACATCGCCTGGAGCTGAGCGTCCCCCGCCGGGGCGTGATAGGGGAGCGGCGTCCATGTCCACGATGCCCCCTTCGTCCTCCGCCCGGTTCTCCGACACCCAGGTCCAGCTCTCCACCACGCTGCGCGCCCTGGCGGCGCGACTGCCCGAGTCGCTCACGGTGCGCGAGCTGATGCAGGCGTGCGGCGAGCAGGGCCTGCTGCTCTTCTGCTGCATCCTGACCTTCCCCTTCCTGCTGCCCGTGTCCATCCCGGGCGTCTCCACCGTGTTCGGCGCGCTCATCGTGCTCATCGGCGTGGGCGTGACGCTCAACCGGGTGCCGTGGCTGCCGCGCAAGCTGCAGGAGAAGATGCTGTCGCGCGCGTCGCTGCAGCCCGCGCTGGAGAAGGGCGCGGACGTGTTCACCAGGGTGGACCGGCTGAGCAAGCCGCGCCTGCTCGCGCTCACCCACGGCGCCAGCACCAACCGCTTCAACGGGTTCATGCTCTTCGTCGCCGGCGTGCTGCTGATGATGCCCTTCGGCTTCGTGCCCTTCAGCAACACCCTGCCCGCGCTGGCCGCGCTGTTCTTCGCCATCGGCATCCTGCAGCGCGACGGCTACGCCATCCTGGCGGGCCACGGCATGACCCTGGGCACCATCATCTACTTCGGCGCCCTCATCTTCGGCGCCGTCCAGGGCGGCCGCAGCCTGGCCAGCCTCATGGGCGGCTGATACTCCCGGTGGGTGGGCCTCCTGCCCCAGGGGGCAACGGGAAGTCCGGAGGGTGCCGGGTGTGTAACAACCCGTGTATCACTGTAAGGAAACCAACCCCCCGGATTCCCTGAAACTTCGTTATCATCGCCGGCGGGCGGCCCCCCGCACATGCGTTACATCCCACTCGATGCGCCACAGCCTCGTTCCGAGGAACCCGCGCGCCTGTCCGGCGACGGCGAGGTCGTGGGCGGCCGCTACCGCATCATGGAGTTCCTGGGGCGGGGCGGCGCGGGCACGGTGTGGCGCGCGCAGGACCTGCTGACGGGCCCGGTCGCCATCAAGCGGCTGCACAAGACGGTGGAGGACCTGGTGCGGCTGCCGCCGGGTGAGAACACCCCGTCCTCGGCGGCCCGGCACGAGCTGGCGCTGTCCCTGGCGCACGAGTTCCAGACGCTCGCCTCGGTGCGCCACCCGCATGTCATCAGCGTGCTGGACTACGGCTTCGACGCCGAGAACCGGCCGTACCTGGCCATGGACCTGCTGGAGGACGCGCGGCACCTGGTGAAGGCCGGCGCCCACCAGCCGCTCGACGTGCAGGTGGAGCTCTTGGTGCAGACGCTCCAGGCGCTCGCGTACCTGCACCGCCGGGGCATCATCCACCGGGACCTGAAGCCCGCCAACGTGCTGGTGGCGCGCGGCCAGGTGAAGGTGCTCGACTTCGGGCTCGCGGTGGGGCGCGAGCAGGTGCACCGCGCGCAGCCGGGCGGCACGCCGGGCTACCTGGCGCCGGAGCTGTTCGAGGACGAGCCGCCCTCGGAGGTGACGGACCTCTTCAGCGTGGGCGCCATGGCGTGCCAGATGATTTTCGGGCGGCTGCCCTTCGACGGGAGGGCGCCGCCCGCGCCCGCGGACTTCCCCGAAGCGCTGCACGCGGTGCTCGAGCGCATGGTGTCGAAGGACGCGCGCCAGCGGCCCCGGAGCGCGGACGAGGTGATTGCCGCGCTGTGCGCCGCGACGCGCCGGCCGCTGCCCGCCGAGTCCGTCACCACGCGCGAGAGCTTCCTGCAGGCCGCGCGCTACGTGGGCCGCGCGCGCGAGCTGTCGCTCCTGTCGTCCGTGCTGGACCAGGCGCTGCTGGGGCGCGGGGGCGGGCTCCTGGTGGGCGGGGAGAGCGGCGTGGGCAAGTCGCGCCTGCTCGACGAGCTGCGGCCCCTGGCGCTGGTGCGCGGCGCGGTGGTGCTGCGCGGCCAGGCGGTGGCGGCGGGCGGCAGTCCGTACCAGGAGTGGCGGCCGGTGCTGCGGTGGCTGTCCATCCTCACGCCGCTGGATGACCGCGAGGCGAGCGTCCTCAAGCCGCTGGTGCCTGATTTGGATGCGGTGCTGGGGCGGCCGGTGCCGGACCCTGCGGACCTGGGCGCGGAGATGGCGCAGGCGCGCCTGCTGCAGGTCGTGGAGGACATCTTCGCCCGGCTGACGCAGCCCACGGTGGTGCTCCTGGAGGACCTGCACTGGGCCCACGGGGAATCGCTGCTGCTGTTGTCCCGGCTGGCGGCGCGCGCCACCGGGTTGCCATTGCTGCTGCTGGGCAGCTTCCGCGACGACGAGGCCCCGGGCCTGCCCGCCCAGCTGCCCGCGCTGGACGTGCTGCGCCTGCCCCGGCTGGACGCGGGGGAGATAGCGGTCCTCAGCGAGTCGATGATTGGCCCGGCCGGCGCGCGGCCCCACCTGGTGGAGCTCTTGCGCCGCGAGACGGAGGGCAACCCGTTCTTCCTGGTCGAGGTGGCGCGGGCGCTGGCGGAGGAGGCGGGCGGGCTGGACCGGCTGGGCGACATGCCGCTGCCCGAGCGTGTCTTCGCCGGTGGCGTGCGGCGGCTGGTGCGTCGTCGGCTGGAGAAGGTGTCGGCCAGCTCGAGGGACCTGCTGCGCGTGGCGGCCATCGTCGGACGGCAGGTGGACGTGACGCTGCTGCGGCACGCGGCGCCCGGCGTGGACGTGGAGCGGTGGCTGTCCTACTGCGCGGGGGCGGCGGTGCTGGACGTGGCGGACGGGCACTGGAGGTTCGCGCACGACAAGCTGCGCGAGGGCGTGCTGGAGGAGCTGGCCGCCGCGGAGCGTCCCCTGCTGCACCGCCGCGTCGCGGAGGCGATGGAGGCGGCGTACGGCGAGGGCTCCGCGCGCACGGCGGCGCTCTGCTACCACTGGGGCGAGGCGGGCGACTTCGCGCGCGAGGTGGAGTACGCGCAGAAGGCCGGCGAGGAGGCCCTGCGGGTGGGCGCGTGCCGGGAGGCGCTGCCGTTCCTCGCTCGCGCGCTGGAGCGGGTGTCCCCGAAGGACGCGCTGCGGCTGGGCCACCTGGAGGCGCTGCTCGCCGAGGCGCGCTTCCAGCTGGGCGAGCTGGAGGCGTTCCGCGGCCACGCGGAGCGGGCGCTCAGGCACTTCGGCTGGCCGGTGCCGACGACGCGCGTGGGCTGGGCGGTGGGCACGCTGATGCAGATGGGGGTGCGGCTGGTGCAGAGCGCCCGGCCGGACGCGCAGGGCGTGGAGTCCGAGGAGCGGCGGCGCGTGCGGCGCGTGGCGGGGCGGCTGCTCATGCGGCTCACCGATGCGTTCATCTACGGGCAGGAGGCGCTGCCGGTGCTCTGGTCGGGCCTGCGCATGCTGAACCTGTGCGAGCCCGCGGGCGCGTCCCCGGAGCTGGCGCGCGGCTACACCAACATGGCGGTGGTGGCGGGCGCGGTGCCGGTGCGGCCGGTGGCCGAGGCGTGGGTGGGCCGCGCGCGCGAGGTGGCCGAGCGCGTGGGCAGCCCCGCGGACCTGGCCTACGTGCTGTGCCGCAACGCCGTGTACGCGACGTACATGGCGCGCTGGGCGGAGGTGGAGGCGTGGCTGGAGCGCGCCACGGGCATCGTCGACTCGGTGGGGGACCTGCGGCTGGCGGAGGAGTGCCGCGCGCTCTACACCGTGGTGGGGTGCTACCAGGGCAAGTTCCAGCGGGGGCTGCCGCTGATGGACTGGCTGGAGAACTCGGCGCGTCGGCGCGGGGCGCTCCAGACGCAGCACTGGGCGCTGCACTACCAGGCCCACATCCACCTGCGGCTGGGGGACCACCTGAAGGCCCGCGCGGCGCTGGAGCAGACGGTGGTGTGGACGGAGGCGCAGGGCGGCCTCACGGACCGCATCATCCTGGACGGCACGCTGGCGCTGGTGCGGCTGCGCGAGGGCGACGTGGCGGGCGCGCGCGCGGCGGCGGAGAAGGCGCTCGCCAAGCTCACCGCGGGCAAGTCGGTGGCGCACTTCGTCTACTTCGGCGTCACCGCGGTGGCGGAGGTGCTGCTCACGCTGTGGGAGCGCGACGGCGGCAAGGACACGTCCCTGGTGCGGGGCGCTCGCGAGGCGTGCCGCGCGGTGGAGGGCTTCGCCCGGGTGTTCTCCTTCGCCGAGCCCGCGGCGAAGCTGTGGCGCGGCTGTGAGGCGTGGCTGTCCGGCGATGCGCCGCGCGCCCACGCGGCGTGGCGCGACTGTGTGGCCTTGGCCATGGCGAAGGGCACGGCGTACGAGGAGGCCCGGGCGCGACTGGAGCTGGCGCGACACCTCCCCTCGGAGGATCCGTCGCGTGGGCCCCACCTGACACGGGCACTGGAGCGCTTCGAACAGATGGGCACGCGGGACGACGTGGCGCGGGCGAAGGTGCTACGAGGCTCGGGTGTCTAGTGGATTGAAGGCAGGGGATGTCCCGCTGGTGACGTGTCCGGACTGCGGCGGGACGCTGGTGTTCCACGGCCAGGAGGAGGAAGGGCGCCTGGCGTGGGGCTGGCTTCGCTGCGGTGGCTGCGGCGAGCCGTGGCCGGTGAAGCGGGGCCTGGCGCGGCTGTATCGCGAGGACGCGGTGCGCGGCACGGACCGGCTGATGCGCGTCATCTACGACGGGCTGCCCGCGCTGCATGACCCGCTGACGACGGTGCTCACGCCGCTCTTCCAGTCCGTCTCCGAGTCGAAGATGCGCGCGGGCTACCTGCGGCGCTTGGAGCTGGGCGCGCTCCGGCCGCACGCGGACGGGACGCCGCTGCGCATCCTGGAGGTGGGCGTGGGCGCGGGGGCGAACCTGCCGCTCATCCGCCGCGAGCTCGTCACCGGCCAGGAGGTGGAGGTGTGGGGCGTGGACCTGAGCGAGGGGATGCTGGGCCGCTGCCAGCAGCGCCTGCGCAAGGGGCGCTACCCGGGCGTGCGGCTCTTGATGGCGGACGGACACACGCTGCCGTTCCGCGCGGGCCTGTTCGACCGCGTGCTGAGCGTGGGCGGCATCGGCAACTACCGCGACCCGGCCGCGGGCCTGCGGGAGCTTGGCCGCGTGGCGAAGCCGGGCACGCCCGTGGTGGTGGTGGACGAGCAGCTGGACGCGGGCCGCCGCCTCTCGCTCTTCCAGCGCGCCGCCTTCCGGGCCATCACGTTCTACACGCGCGACGCGCACTGCCCCCGGGAGCTGTTGCCCTCGCGCGCCGAGGACGTGCTCGAGGAGCAGGTGTCGCCGTTCTTCTACTGCCTGCGCTTCCGGATGCCCGAGCCCGTCGCCGCGCCCGTCACGGGTTGAGCACCAAATCGAGCAGCCGCAGCGTCATGCCGCCGCTGTAGTCGATGGTGGCGCCGTTGAACCAGCCCGCCTCGTCGCCCACGAGCACGCTGACGAAGTCCGCCACCTCCTCCACCGTGCACATGCGCCCCGCGGGGTTCATCCGCGCGTGGGCCTCCTCCAGCCGGGCCAGCGCCTCGGGTGAGTACACGTGCTTGAGCGCGGGCGTGAGCACCGTGCCGAACTTGAGCAGGTTCACCCGGTGGCCCTTCGCGCCCAGCTCCAGCGCCAGGTAGCGCACGTACATCTCCAGCGCCGCCTTCGACGCGCTGATGAGCCCCGTGTTCGACAGGTGTGTCTCGTCCAGGGAGTTCTGCAGGCCGAGCAGCCGCGCGCCCGGCGCCAGCATGTCCGCGGCCACCAGCGCCTGCGTCCAGTACACGAACGAGTGCGCCATGGTGTCGAACGTCCGGCGGATGCGCCGCGTGTGCAGCCGGTCCTCGCCCTCGGACAGGAAGCGCCCCACCGAGGCGCCCGCAATCGAGTGGACGAAGAGCTTCACCGAGCGCGGCCCCGCCACCTCCCGCAGGGCCAGGACGCCCGCCTCCGCCGCCTCGGGCGTGGACGCGTCCGCCTGCCACAGCCGCGCGCGCCGGCCCGCCTCCCGCACCTGCCGCTCCACCTGCGCCGCGTTGTCCGCGTAGCGCCCCCGGTGCACCCCGAAGACATCCAGCCCGGGCTTCTTCGCCACCGCGTGGGCAATCGCCGCGCCCGTGCCCGAGGAGACCCCCAGGATGAGCGCCCAGCGTCGCCCCTGCGTATCGGGGGGCTCCCCTTCCGAGTCCTTCATCTCACCACTGCCTTCCCTGCCACTCGCGCGGGGCTCCGGCCGCGTGCCCGGTCCAACAGCGCCTGCACGGCGCCCGCCACTTCCCCGTGCGCCTGCAACATCGACGCGCGGTCACCCGCGTCGAAGTCCGGCGCCAGGTGACGCGTGAGCGGCTCGCCCACCCACTGCGTCATCTTCACGGGGAAGGGCAGCGACAAGGGCCACACGCCCGTCGCCCCCACCCCCAGCCACAACGGCAGCCGCGCGGGCATCCCCACGCGCCGCCCCAGCGCATAGCCGTCGTTGAGCCCCAGGAATGCGTCATCCATGCCGCTGCCACCCACGGGGACGATGGGCAGCCGGTAGCGCACCGCCAACCGCAGATAGCCCAGCCGCTCGCCCCAGCTCACCCGGTAGCGGTGGCGGAAGCTGCGGCACCCCTCGCGTGTGCCACCCGGTTGCAGCAGCACATGCTCGCCCCGGGCCACCGCCTGGGCGAGCCGCGCGTCATCGCCGGTGACGAAGCCCAGCCCGTCCGCCACCGCGCGCATGCCGGGGATGCGGTCGAACGCACCGTGCGCCACGCCGTGCGGCAGGTAGCCCAGGCGCTCGTGCAGCGTCACCGTCAGCATGCACAGGTCCACCGCCAGGGGCCGCCCGTGGTAGCCGACGATGAGCTTCGCGCCGGGCCGGAGCAGCGGCTCCAGGTTCACCACCTCGTAGCGGTGGTAGCGCTGGAGGAGCTTGAAGAAGCCCAGCCACGTGGCGAGGGGCAGACCCCCGGCGCGTCTCATCCCCCCACCTGGTACAGCACCGCGCCGTGCGCGACGCCCGCGCCCACGCCCACCAGCAGCACGCGGTCCTTTGGCTTCACCCGCTTCGTGCGCCACAGCACGTCCAGGCACGTGGGCAGGGACGCCGAGCCCACGCTGCCCAGCGTGTCCACCACGCGCACGCTGCGCCGGGCCTCCACGCCCATCGCGTCCAGCACCGCGTCCAGCATCCGCCCGTTGGGCTGGTGCGTCAGCACCCACTCCACGTCGCGCAAGGCCACCTTCGCCCCGTCGAGCACCTCGCGCGTCGCGCGCACCAGCGCGTCCAGCGCCACCCGCGTCATCGCCTTGCTGGGTGTCAGGAAGCGCATCCGCTCCAGGCGGCCCGTCGCATGCGGGTTCTCCAGCACCACGTCCGTGGGCAGCGAGCCGTCGTTGCCCAGCGCCACGCCCAGCACGCCCTCGTCCGGGCGCCCCGTCCCCAGCACCGCCGCCGCCGCCGCGTCCCCCAGCACCAGGTAGGGCCGCGGGTCCTCCGGCGTCGTGGTGCGCGACAAGAGCTCCACTGACACGATGCCCACCGGCCCCAGCCCCGTCGCCACCGAGCGCGCCGCCAGGTCGAACGCGCTCAGGAAGCCCATGCACGCGTTGCTCAGGTCCATGGCGTCGCAGCTGCCCGACAGCCCCAGCGCCGCGGCCACCCGGTTCGCCGTGGCCGGCGTGGTGACGTCGCCGCCCATGGAGCTGACGCAGAAGATGCGCTTGAGCGCGCGCGCCGGAAGCCCCGCCGCGTCCAGTGCGCCTCGCAGCGCTTGCGCCGCCACGTCCGCGGCCTGGGTGCCCGGCGGCGCGAAGTGACGCGTGTGGATGCCCGTCTTGCGCATCACCTCGGCCACGTCCCGCCCCACGCGCGCGCACAGCTCCGCCGTCGTCACGGCGGGGCCCGGTCTCAGGCTCGCCGTGCCCAGGATTCTCACGGGAATCATGCGGCCTGCTGGCCTCCGCGGTGCCGGCCGTTCGGGCCACAGTGCGCGCGCATCTGCTCCCAGTGCGCCTTGAGCTCGGTGAGCCTCTCCGCCAGGGCTTCGTCCGTGGCGGCGCGCTCCAGGATGTCTCGCGCCTTGGTGAACTCCATCGCCGTCCTCAGCGGAGTGTCCGCTGACTGGATGTCGTAACTCACGTCCGCCATCAAGCTCTCCGCGTCGCCGCTGCGATGCAACAGCAACACACCGCTGGCGACCAGGTCCAGCGCCCTTGAGACAGGATTGAGATTCGCCAGGAAGCGGCCCGCGCGGGATTGCGGCATCCACGCCGGCTCGCGCACGCCGAAGGGGAAGATGTTGCTGGAGAACACGAGGTCCGCTCCCGCGCTCACCAGGACGTTCGCGGGCACCATGCTGGTGAAGGCCCCGTCCACGTAGCGTGCGGGAGGCACCACCGTGGGCGCCCACATCCCGGGCGCCGACCCGCTCGCGCGCACGGCCTGGGCCACGTGTCCGCGCTCCAGCGCCATGCACTCGCCGCGCGTCAGGTCCGTGGCCACGGGCAGGAAGTGGATGGGCAGCTCCTCCAGCCCCACGTCGCCCAGGTCCCCGGTCACCAGGTGCTCCAGCGAGTACGTGGTGACGACGGCCGCCATGGCCGCCAGCGACAGCCGACGGCGCATGGCCTGCTCCTCCAGGCGTCGCAGACCCGACAGGCCATTGTGTCCATCCAGCGCCGTGCCACAGAAGTACGCTCCCACCAGCGAGCCCATGCTCGAGCTGCTGATGAAGTCCACCGGCACGCGGTGCTCCACCAGCCAGCGCAAGATATGCACGTGGTAGAAGCCCCACACGCCGCCGCCGCTGAGCGCCAGCCCCACGCGCCGGTGGGTGATGGCCCGTGCCCAGCGCGACAGCGCGTCCCGCTCCGCGCAGCCCAGTCGCAGCGCCGCGAGCGGACGGTCGTCCACCTCCAGCCCCTCCAGTCGTCCCACGTCCAGCCTCAGCCGGCACGGCTGCAACACGTGCGTGCCCGCGCCGGGCCTGTCCTGGGGCCGCCCCTCCAGCGCGGCGCTCCGGGGCGGGCGCACCGGGTCGATGAGCACGGTGGGCAGCACCCGGCCTTTCGCCAGGCGGAACTCGCGCGTGGGCTCGTGGCGCGACACCAGGGCCACGTGCTTGTCCACCAGGAGCGCGCCCTCCGCCAGCTGGCACCCGTCGAGGAACACGTAGTGCAAGTCGCCCTCCCGGGCGAATTCGCGCAGGCGCTCCAGGCCCAGCCGTCCCGGGGCGCCGCGCTGGGGGGCGGGAACCCAGCCGCGCAGCACGCCGTCCGCGCCCTTCACCGGCGCCGGCTCGCACGTGCCCGGCTCCGCGGTGCGCACCAACAGCACCCGGTCCTTGAAGTCGTGGGTGATGACCTTGGCCACCAGCTCGATGAGCCGCGACAGCGGCGCGCCCGTCACCTCGCTGGAGAAGGTGACGACCTCCACGTGGGGCAGCGGGTCCCGCTGCGGGGGGGGCTCGGCGTGCGCCAACAAGCGCTTGAGGTCCTGTCTCAGGCCCGCGCGCGCGTGGACGAGCGCCCACACCGCGTCCCTGGGGAAGAACAGGCCCTTGCAGGCGGTGGCCGCGCGCGCGGTGACGGAGTAGTGGCCGCCCATCAACGCCTCGAACCCCAGCGGCGTGCCGGGGCCGAGCGTCAACAGGAGCTCACCGTCGCGGCGGGCCTCCAGCTCTCCCTCCAACAGCAGGAAGAAGCCGTGGGCCTCCTGGCCCTCCTCGCACAGCACCGTGTCCTGCGCCCAGGCGACGTCCCAGGCCAGGTCGAGCAGTTGGAGGAGGACGGTGTTGCTGGTGTGGCGCAGCGCGGGAGCGCGCTTGAGCGCATACAGCCGACGACGCTGGACGTCGAGGGGCATGGAGCGGGCCATGAATCGACGGAGGATAGCGAACCCTCCGGCGTGGGATATTGGGTCGTATCAGCCCCGCCATGGACATCAGGCGGGCTGCGGTCGGGGCGGCTCCGAGGGCGGCGGTGTGCCTCCGCCTGGAGGTCGTGCGTGCTCGTGCCGCTTGAGCAGCCGCGAGCGCGCGGACTCCACCACCGCGTACAGCACGGGGATGAAGATGAGGTTGACGAACGTGGACAGCAACATGCCGCCGAACACGGTGGTGCCCAGCGACTTGCGCGCCGCGGCGCCCGCGCCCGACGCGAGCACCAGCGGCACCACGCCCATCAGGAACGCGAAGGACGTCATCAGGATGGGGCGCAGGCGCGTGCGCGCCGACTCAATCGCGGAGTCCACCACGCTGCGGCCCTCGTGGCGCAGCTGCTCGGCGAACTCGACGATGAGGATGGCGTTCTTGCTCGCCAGGCCCACGAGCATGACCAGCCCCACCTGGCAGAACACGTCGTTCTGCAGGCCGCGCGCGTTCTGGAACGCGAGCGCCCCCAGCATGGCCACCGGCACGCCCAGCAGGATGACGAACGGTAGCGCGAAGCTCTCGTACTGCGCGGAGAGCACCAGGAACACGAAGACGATGCCCAGCCCGAAGATGAGCAGCACGCGCCCGCCCGCCTCCTTCTGCTCCAGCGAAAGCCCCGTCCACTCGAAGGTGTAGCCCTCCGGCAGCACGTCGCGCGCCGCGGCCTCCATGGCCTCCAGCGCCTGACCGCTGCTGGCGCCCGGCGCCGCCTGCCCGTTGATTTCCGCGGCGCGGTACAGGTTGTAGTGCTGGATGTTCTGCGCGCTGGTGATGGGCTTGATGCGCACCAACGCCTCCAGCGGAACCATGTTCCCGGTGGCCGAGCGGACGTACAGCGCGCCGATGTCCTTGGGCTCGTTGCGGAAGGGCATGGCCGCCTGCACGTACACCCGGTACACGCGGCTGGCGAAGGTGAAGTCGTTGACGTACTGGCTGCCCAGGTACACCTGCAGCGTGGCGAACAACGCGTCCAGCGGCACGCCCAGGGACAGCGCCTTCTCGCGGTCCACCTGGATGTCGAGCAGCGGCGTGTTGGCGGTGAACGACGAGAACACGCCGCGCAGGATGGAGGCCTGGTTGGCCTTGCCCACCAGCTTCTCCGTGGTGCTGGCCAGGTCCGGCAGCGAGCGGCCACCTTGCTGGTCCTCGAGCACGAACTCGAAGCCGCCCACGCTGCCCACGCCGCGGATGGCGGGCGGCTGGAAGGGCAGCACGCGCGCCCCGCCGATGCCGAGCAGCGGCCCGCGCAGCCGCTCCACGAGCCCCGCCACGCTCTCCTCCTGCTTCTTCCTCTCGTCCCACGGGCGCAGGTTGACGAAGAGGGTGCCGTAGTTGGCGCCGGTGCCCAGGAGCGAGAAGCCGCCCACGGTGAAGGTGCCCGTCACCTCCGGCTGCTTGCGGATGATGTCCTCCGTCTGCAGCAGCACCCGCCGCGTGTAGTCCAGCGAGGTGCCCTCCGGGCCCTGCACCGCGATGATGAGGTAGCCCTGGTCCTCGTCCGGGATGAAGCCCGAGGGCGTGGCGCGGTACACCCACGCGGTGCCCAAGAGGCACAGGGCGAAGACGATGATGACCGGCCACTTCCACGGGCCGATGAGCTTGTGGAGCAGCCGCCCGTAGCCGTCGCGGAAGCGGTCCAGGCCCTGGTCGAACTTGCGGAAGAACAGCCACTTCTGGCCCTCGTGCGGACGCAGCAGCCGGGCGCACAGCGCGGGCGACAGCGTGAGCGCCACCAGCGCGGAGAGGCTGATGGAGAAGGCGAGGGTGAGCGCGAACTGGCGGTAGATGGCGCCGGTGGTGCCGGGGAAGAACGACACCGGGACGAACACCGCGGAGAGCACCAGGGCGATGGCCACCACGGCGCCGGCCACCTGGCGCATGCCCCGCTCGGTGGCCTCGCGTGGGCTGAAGCCCTCCTCCATGGTGCGCTCCACGTTCTCGATGACGACGATGGCGTCGTCCACCACGAGTCCCGTCGCCAGCGTCAGGCCGAACAGGGTGAGCGTGTTGAGCGAGAAGCCGAAGGCGCTGACGAACATGAACGTGCCGATGAGCGACACCGGCAGCGTGGTGGCCACCACCAGCACGCTCCTCCAGCCGTGCAGGAAGATGAAGATGACCAGCACGACCAGGAGCACCGCCTCGCCCAGCGTGACGAGCACCTCTTCAATCGACGCCTCCACCGCCGCGGTGGTGTCGAACGCCGTCGCGTACTCCAGGCCCGGCGGGAAGTTGCGCTTGAGCCGCTCGAGCTCCTGGACCACGCCGTCGCGCACCTCCAGCGCGTTGGAGCCCGGCAGCTGGAAGATGCCCAGGCCCACGGCGTCGCGGCCGTTGAAGCGCAAGAGCTGCGCGTAGTTCTCCGCGCCCAGCTCCACCCGGCCCACGTCCCGCACGCGCACCAGCGAGCCGTCCTGGCCCCGCTGCACGACGATGGCGCCGAACTGCTCCGCGGTGGCGAGCTGCCCCTGCACGCGCAGGGTGAACTGGTAGTTCTGTCCCGGCGGCGCGGGCTCCTGGCCCACCTGCCCGGCGCCCACCTGCACGTTCTGCGCGCTCAGGGCCGCGACGACGTCGGAGGCGCCCAGCTTGCGCCTCGCCAGCTCCGAGGGGTCCAGCCACAGGCGCATGGCCAAGCGCCGCTCGCCGAAGATGCGCACGTCGCCCACGCCCTTCACGCGCAGGATGGCGTCGCGGATGTACACGTCCGCGTAGTTGCTCAGGAAGCCCGTGTCATAGCGGTCCTGCGCGTCGAACAGGCCGAAGGCCATGAGCAGCTGCGTCTGCGCCTTGTTGACGGTGATTCCCAGCGCGTTGACGGCCGCGGGCAATTGCGGCGACGCGGTGGAGACGCGGTTCTGCACGTCCACCGCGGCGATGTCCAAATCCCGGTCCTGCTCGAAGGTGACGGTGATGCTGCTCTGCCCGGTGTTGCTGCTGGTGGAGGAGATGTAGCGCATCCCCTGCACGCCGTTGAGCTGGCGCTCGAGCACCGTGGTGACGGCGCTCTCCACCGTCTCCGCGGACGCGCCGATGTAGTTGGCCGTCACCTGGACCTCGGGCAGCGACAGGTCCGGGTACTGCTCAATCGGCAGGCCGGGGATGGTGATGGCCCCGACGAGCGTGATGAGGATGGACAGCACGCTGGCGAAGATGGGCCTTCGGATGAAGAAGTCGGTGAACATGCCGTGCCCTCACTGCCCCGCGTCGGAGGCGCCGCCGACGCCCTGGCCCTCGGGCTTCGCGGGCATGGGCTTGATGGGCTGGCCATCCCTCAACAGCTGCAGGCCGCTCACGACCACCTGAGTGCCCCCGTCCAATCCCCCCGTCACCTCGTAGTCGTTGCCCGTCACGTCGCCCACCTCCAGCGGCGTGCGCTTCGCCACGGTGCCGCCGTCGGCGGACGCCACCACGTACACGAAGGACTGGCTGCTGATCTGCGTCACCGCCACCGTGGGCACGGTGAGCGCCTCGCGCGCCTGGTACACCAGCCGCGCGCGCACCAGCTCCCCGGCGCGCAGCCCCACGGTGTTGTCGAACGCGGCCTTCACCTCCACCAGCTGCGTCGTCGCGCTGGGCGTGGGCGCCACGAAGAACACGGGCGCGGACACCCGCACCTTCCCCTTCTCGTCCAGCACCTCCACCGGCGTCCTGCCCACCTGGACGACGCGCGCCCGGTCCACCGGCACCTGCACGGAGACCTCCAGCGCCTTGCTCTGGTCCAGCGACGTGAGCTGCGATTGGGGCGTGACGTAGTCGCCCACCTTCACCGGGATGTCGCCGACCACGCCGGCGAAGGGCGCGCTCACCTCGTAGAAGCCCAGCTGCACCTGCTGCGCCTGGATTTGCGCTTCAATCGCCCGCGCGCTCGCCTCCGCCTGCTGCGCCTGCGCCACCGCCTGCTCGTAGTCCTGACGGCTCTGCAGTCCTTCCTTGAGCAGCTGCGCGCTGCGCTCGCGGGTGCGCCGGGCGAACTCGCGCTGGGCCAGCGCGGAGGCCTTCTGCGCCTTCGTGGCGCGCAGCCCCGCCTCTTCGCGGCGCGGGTCGACGACGAGCAGCACCTCGCCCTTCTGCACGCGGGTGCCGGGCCGCACCGGTATCGCCTGCACGTAGCCGGCGACCTGGGGATACACGCTGATGCTGCTGCGCGAGATGAGCGCGCCCACGTACTCGGCGGCGTCCTGCACCTCGTTGGGGGAGAGCGCCTGCACCTGCACGGGCATCACCGTGCCCGCGGCGGCCTGTCCCGCCTGCGGTCCGTCTTCCTTGCCCGAGCCCTTGCACCCCGAGAGCGTCAGGAGCATCGCGCCCGCCGCGCCCCATGTCCTCACCAGTCGCATGCCGCCTCCGCCAGGAACGCCTCGACGCGCGCCTGCTCCAACTCGAACTCGCGCACCACCAGGGCCAGCTCGGCCTGCCGCAGCGCCGCGGCCGTCTGGATGAGCTCCAGGCTGGTGCCGGTGCCCACCTCGAAGCTGCGCCGGGTGAGCCGGTCGTTCTCCTCGGCCAGCCGCTGCTCCTGCGACGAGATGTCCCGCGACGCCTGGGTGACCTCCACGCCGCGCCGCGCCCTGGCCACCTCCACCGTGACGGAGCGCTCCAGCTCCACCACCTGCTGGCGCGCCACCTCCGCCTCCGCGCGGGACTGCCTCAGCCGCCCCTCGCGCGCGCCGCCGTCCCAGAAGGGCAGCAGCAGGCTGGCGCCGATGTTCCAGATGGGGACGTTCACCACGTCGTCCTCCACCGTGAGCGCAATCGTCGTGCTTGTCAGCGAGAGCGACGGCGCGTACTGCGCCTTCACCGCGCTGACCTGTCGCTCGGCCACGGTGTGCCGCGAGCGCGCCGCCGCCAGGTCCGAGCGCCCGTCCACCGCCTCCAGCTGGCGACAGTCCTTCCTCGCGCCTCGCAGCAGGTCCTCCACGCTCACGCCCTTGGCCAGCCCCACCGCCTGGGGCATGCCCAGCGCCAGGCCGAGCCCCTCTCTTGCCTGCCTCAGGTTCTCGTCCCCGGTGACGACCAGGGCCCGCGCCGCCTCGGCGTCCTGCTGCACGCGCACCACGTCCAGCCGCGTGCCGGCGCCCAGCTCCAACCGCCGCTCCGCCAGGGCCAGCCGCTCCAGCGCGGTGCGCAGGTTGACGCGGTTGACCTCGGCCAGCCGCTCCTGCGCGGCCACCTGCACCAGCGCGCGGGCCAGCGCTCCGCTGAGCTGACGCCGGGTCTCCGCCAGGGACAGCGTCGCGGCGCGCTGGGCCTCGCGGGCGACGCGGCGCGCGCCGATGGCTTGGAAGTCGAGCAACGGCATGGACGCGGAGAGGAAGCCCACGACGGGCGGCTGGGTGGGCCGGAGACCGTCTCCGTCGCCGGTGCCTCCGCCGACACCGCCGCCGATGCCACCGCCCACGCCGCCCCCCGCGCCGCCGCCGATGAACGTCGTCGCGTCCGGGTCCAGCACGTTGTACTGCACGCCCACGGTGCCGGTGATGGTGGGCAAGAGCCCCGCCAGCGCGATGCGCGCCTGTCCCGCGGCGGACTCCACCTGGGCCAGCGCTGTCCTCAAGTCCGTGGAGCGCTGCCGCACCAGCTCCAGCGCCTCGTCCCAGGACTTCATCTGGATGGGCGCGGGCGGTATCGGCGTCAGGAGCGGGTCCGACACCTCGGGCTGCGGAGGCTGGGGTGAGTCGTCACCCGAGGGGCCGGGCCCGGGCGTGCTCGGCGCCTGTGAGGGCGCGCCGGGATTCCGGGGCGGCGTCTGTTGTCCCTGGGCGGACGGCGGCTTCGCAGGGCCCTGGGCGGGCAGCACCCGGGGCACGCGCTGGCGCGGCTGCGTCCGCTGTCGCACGGCGGGGCGTGGCCGGGCCTGGGCGAGCAACACGCCCGGCTCGGAGCCAGGGTGCGAAAGCAGGAGGACGAGCAGCAGGGCGTTCATATCGGGTGCCCTGAGGTAGGGGAGGCACCCGATACCGGCCACGTACCGTGGGGCGAGGCCCCTCCTGCCGGACAGAACCGGCGAGTGCCTGCTCAACAGTGGATGGAGCGGCGGGAGGCTTCGTCCGCGAGCGGTCCCGCGCCTCAGCGTCCTTGTTGGAGCATGGACAGACGTTGCTTCGCCGCGCGGCTCTGCGGGTCGAAGCGCAGCGCCTCCTCCAGGCGCTCGCGGCCTTTCTCCACCTGTCCCTGCACGACATAGACATCGGCCAGACGGATGAGGGCGTCGGGGTTGTAGGGCTGCAGGTCCAGGGCCTTCTCGAACTCGCGCACCGCGGTGGTCAGGTCCTTGCGGCGCACCGCGAGCTGCGCGAGCAGCAGGTGCGGCTGCACCAGCCCGGACGTCTCCGGCTTCGAGGCCAGCGCCTCCACGGCGGACAGGCCGCGAGCGTCACCGAAGCTCGCGAGCGTCACCGCCGCCGCCTGACGGACCCAGAGAGACTCCGTCTGGAGCAGGGCGGCCAGGTCCTCGCTGGCCTCGCGTGCGTTCACCAGGCTCAGCGCCTCGATGACGTCCGTGCGCAGCTGGCTGTCCTGGGTGCTCTTGAGCGCGGCGCGCAGGGCGGGGATGGCCTCGCGCTTGTAGCGACGCACCAGCACCTTCGCCGCCGCGCCGCGCAGGGACGGGGCTTCGTTCGCATCCGCGAGCGTGGCCTCCAGCGCGGGGCGCCCCGTCTGGGCGGTCTTGTCGTCGAAGGCGTCCGCGAGCCGGAGGCGGCGCTCCTGTCGCTTCGCGGCGGCCGGCCACAGCTTCGTCATCGCCTGGGCCATGGCCTCCGGCGTCTGTTTCGTGTGGCAGGTGTTGCACGCGTTGGGGATGCCGTGGCGCGTGGTGTTCTGGGGCGCGGGGACGTCCAGCGCGTGGTCCGCGAACTTGTCGAGCACGCCGGAGACGACGGGCGGCATGTGACAGGCCAGGCAGTCCTGCGCCTCGCGCGAGGTGTGGCGCGCGTGCTGGGCGGCCCGGGCGAAGAGGTCCGCGTGGCACTGCTGACAGGTGGCCGAGCCGACGGAGACCTTCGTCTGGGACTTGTCCGGGAGGTTCAGCTCGTTGGGGGCGTTGGGCTCGTGCGGCGCGGTGTGGCAGGTGAGGCAGGTGGCGCCGCCCTTGAGATGACACGCGGACTGGATGAGGGCCTGGTACTCGAAGCTGGAGGTGCTGGGGCGGCCGTCGGTGAAGTAGTCGCCGGAGCGCTCGTTGCCGAGGAAGACGACGATGGGCTGGTAGAAGTCCTCGTAGCGCTGGCCGGGCTGGTAGCGGTGCGTGGTGTCGAGGATGGGGAAGAGCGGACGGCGCGGGCCGTGGCACTGCGCGCACACGGCGAAGCCCAACTCGTGGGACAGCTTGGACGGCTGGACGATGTCCTTGGGTTCCTGCGTGTCGGCGTGGCGCGCGCCCGGGCCGTGGCAGCTCTCGCACGCGACGCCCGCGTCGGTGAAGGCGGTGGTCCACGTGTGCTGGTCGCGGTCATAGCGCGCGTCCAGTCCGGTGACGTGACAGTCCAGGCACGCGTGCTGCGCGCTGCGGCGGAAGTTGGTCCAGAAGAACGGGTGCTCGGGCGTGAGCGCGCCCTGCTTGGTCTCCGAGTAGTCCACCCATTCGCCCTTGCCGGTGACGTGGTAGTAGACGGGCAGCACCTGCCAGCGTCCGTCGGGCATCACCGCGACGGGGTCCTGCATGCGCTTGCCGCCGATGACCCACTCCACGGGGAACTCGGCGAGCTGTCCGTCCGAGCCCTTGGTGCGCATGAAGTGGCGCTCGCCGTCGCGGCGCATCCACGCCTCGCTGGAGTCGCCCTTGAAGTGCGTGCGCTTCGCGTAGTCGCCCACCACGAACTGGCGCGTCCCGGGGGACAGCGCGCGCGAGTGCCAGTCCTTGCCCCACGCGGCGTGCTCGTCCTCGTGGCACTCGCCGCACGCCTCCGAGCCCGCGTAGACACCGCGCGCGGGATGCGCGTCCTTCACGGTGGGCGTCGCGCTCGCCTGGACCGCGGGGGCCGGCGTGGGGGTGGCGGTGGGCGTCGCGGCCCGGGGCACGGGAGCCGGGGCCGACGAGCCCGGTGAGCGCAGCGCGAGGGTGATGCCCGCGGCGGTGCCGAGCAGCGCGAGGAAGACGAGGACGAGCAGGACGGGACGGGCGGGGCGCATGGCGGGGCGGAGCCGTGAGCCTGCCCTTCGCGCCCTGTCATGACAAGCCGGGCTCCCGGGGATGGCGGGGCTTGGCCGCCCTCCTGGGTCGGGAGCTCCGGCGGTGGATGGGCCGGCGCACGGGTGCTGTCAGTGGATTGCTCCTGCAGCCTGGCTGCTGGGTTTGTCTTCACCAGGGACGATGTTTGACTTCTCTCGTGGGTGCCCGTTTCGTCCCGGGCAGGGTTGACCCTGGCTCACCGCGAGGAGAGGCTCGGGGGCGATGCTCAAGCTCCAGTGGCTCCAGGTCCACCGTTTCCGCGCCGTGAAGCCCGGCACGCGGCTGTCGTTCAGCCCGTCCTTCAACGTGCTGCTGGGACGCAACGGCACGGGGAAGACGCTGCTGCTGGACCTGGTCGCCGCCGTGGCCAGCTCGGACTTCACCACGCTCGCGGCGGAGCCGTTCGACCTGGAGTACGCGCTCGCCGCGGACACCGGCCACATCACCGTGCGGGTCCGCAACGAGCCGGTGCCTCCCCAGAGCGGGCCCGTGGCGGCCGGGCTCTTCATGGACATCGTCGTCTCGCCGCGCGACATGGCCTGGCCGCTGGTCATCCGCCGCGAGGGACTCCAGGTCACCGTCTCGCGCGAGGACGACGCGTCGCTCGTCGTGCAGGAGCGCCTGGCGCCGGAGGTCGCCGGCCGCCTGTGGCTGGTGCTCATGTCCGGAGGCATCGCCTGGGTGGAGAAGACCGGCGAGGGGTCCGCCACCGTGGAGCCGCTGCTCGCCATGGCGCGCGAGGTGTCCGCGCTCGCGGGGCTGAGCCGCTTCGACGAGGGGCTCGCGTACTTCGAGCAGCTCTACCAGGTCGAGCTGCGCCTCTCGCGGCGCGCGGAAGGTGTGCTGGCCACCGGCATGGGGCTCGCGTCCGAGGCGCTCCTGGACGGCCTGCGCCGGCTCGCGGCCGCCCAGTGGGGCTCCCCGCGCTATGTCGTCCCCTCGGACGCGGTGCCCTTCCTGCGCGACGCGGCCAGGCTGCTGGGCTTCACCTCCGCGGAGGCGGTGCTCGTGCCGGTGGAGGCGCCACCCGAGGGCAAGTACGAGTCGCTGACGCTCGGTGGGCTGGAGCTGGACTTCCTGGGCCCCGCGGGGACGCGCGTGTCGGCGCGGCACCTGGGCCATGGCCAGAAGCGCCTCCTGGCGCTCCAGCACTACCTGGCCCGGGCGCGCGCGGTGGTGGTCGCCGACGAGGTGGCCCACTCGCTCCACCCGCAGCTGGTGCGGGCCAGCGTGGAGCCCCTGAAGGGCCGGCAGAGCTTCTTCACCAGCCAGAGCCCGGGCCTGATGGACCTCTTGTCCTTCGACTCGGCGGACCAGGTGCGCTCGAGCCTGGTGCTGTGCCGCCGCGACGAGGCCACCGGCCTCTTGTCCTGGGAGAACCCCTCCCCGGAGGCCGCCGAGCGCCTGTTCACCGCCACCGCCGCCACGCCCGGCCAGCTGGGCACGCTGCTGCAGACGCAGGGGCTCTGGTAACCCCGGGACGCCCGCACGCACGCCGGGCGTCCGCGAGTCGACAGCCGGCGCAACGCGGCAAGACTGTTGCCATGTCGCGTCACGCCCTGGCCTATCCTGCTCGCAGGTGGGGAGGGAACCGCGATGCCGATGCTGTCCGTGAATGGAACCGAGTTGCATTACGAGGATACGGGGGGCTCGGGCGAGCCCATCCTCTTCAGCCATGGGCTCCTGTGGAGCACGCGGCTGTTCGACCCGCAGGTGGACGCGCTGCGAGGGCGCTACCGGTGCATCGCGTATGACCACCGGGGGCAGGGCCGCAGCGCCGTGCCGGACGTCAGCGCCATCGACATGGAGACGCTGTACCTGGACGCGGTGGGGCTGTTGGAGCAGCTCGACGTGGGGCCCTGTCACTTCGTGGGCCTGTCGATGGGCGGCTTCATCGGGATGCGCATCGCGGCGCGGCGGCCGGAGCTGTTGCGCTCGTTGACCTTGATGGAGACGTCCGCGGACCCGGAGCCGCTGGCCAACGTGCCGCGCTACACGCTGCTCAACCTCATCGCCCGGCTGGCCGGCCTGCGCCCGGTGGCGGACCCGGTGATGCGCATCATGTTCGGCCGCAACTTCCTGACGGACCCGAACCGCGCCGAGGAGCGGGCGCTGTGGCGGGCGCGCCTGTTGGAGAACCGCCGCGACATCTGGCGCGCGGTCAACGGGGTGATTCGTCGCAACGCGGTGTCGCACGAGGTGCCGAGCATCCGCGTGCCCACGCTCATCGTGGTGGGCGAGGAGGACGTGGCCACCGTCCCGGCGAAGGCCGAGCGGCTCCACCAGCTCATCCCCGGCTCGAAGCTGGCGCGGCTGCCGCGAGGCGGGCACTCGTCCACGGTGGAGGAGCCCGCGCTCGTCAACGCGGCGCTCGGCTCCTTCCTGGAGTCGCTGGAGCGCCCGCACGTGTCGCCTCGCGTGGGACTGGGCTGAGACGAGCCTCCGCTCGCCGCGACTGGCTCGCGGCGAGCGGGCCTGCCTCACCCCTTCGACCCGAGCAGCTTCTTCGCCGTGCGCGACAGGTCCTTGTCCATCGCGGCCTCGGGGATGTCGAGCAGGGCCGTCGCCACCACCTTCCCCGCGCCGTGCGTGTTCTCGCCGGCGAGCTTCAGGTACGTGCCGAAGCGGGCGAGCCGCTCGGGGTGCGAGCGCGCCACCTCCACCCGGGCGAGCAGCGCCTGGGACAGCGCCGCCTTCGGGAACTTCTCGAACAGGTTGCGCAGCGCCTGTCGCTCCATCGCCTCCGGCCGCGTCTCCGCCAGGCGCACGGCCGGCTCGAGCATCGCCAGCCCGAAGGTCTTCAGCGCGGTGGACACCACGTTGGGCTTCCAGCCGTCCACGAACGCGCAGAGCAGCGCCTCCGCCCCGCGCACGTCCCCGAGCACCCCCAGGGCATACACGGCCGCCTTCGCCCCCTCGTCATCCGTGTCGCGCTCCTCCACGGCGTGGACGAAGCGGTCCAGCACCTCGGTGTCCCCCAGCCACGCGAGCGCCATGGCCGCGCGACGTCGCACGTCCTGCGACGCGTCTCCGTAGAACACCTGCCGCAGCACCGGAAACGCCTGCGTCAGTCCCAGGCCCTCCAGTTGGTCCACCGCCGCTTGTCGGCCCTCGCGGGTCGACTCCGTCAGCGCGCGCTGCGCGAAGGGCCGCAGCCGCTCCTGCCGCTCGCGTGCGAGGCGCGCCACCGCCTCCGGCCCCTTCTCCCGCGCCTGCACGTCGTCGAGCACCTCGCGCACATAGAGCCCGAGCCCGCTGTCATGCCGCCTGCGCGACAGGCCTTCCAGTAACATCCGCGCCTCGGGTCCACCCAACTGCCCCAGCACCTGGACGGCCGTGCGATGCACCCGGTGGCTGTGATGCTCGGCCAGGGCGCGCTTCACCACCTCCAGCGCCCGCTCCCGGGGACAGGCCGTCACCGCGCGCACCACGAAGGTGCTCGCCGCGCCGTCGCTCCACGCGGGATACAGCGACTCCAGCAGCGTGTCCGTGCCCAGGCCCGCGTAGTGGTGCGCGGCGTGCGCCGCGGCCTCGTAGCGCGTCAGCTCCCCGCGAGCGCGCCTCCTCAAGGCCTCGCCCGGAAGCAGCGGCGTCTCGGGCTTGCGGATGCGGATGCTCGGGTGCGTGGGCACCGGCTCCAGCGCGCCCGCCTCCACCTGCACCGCGCCCGCCAGCCGCACCAGGGCGATGCCCAGCACCTGGTACACCTTGATGAAGTCCTCCAGCCGCTCCGCGGGGTCCCCACGCCGCGCCAGCGCCTCCAGGAGCGCCCCGGGCTTCTCCAACCCCAGCTCCCGCAGCCGCGCCACCAGGGGCTCCACCGCGCGAGGCGACACCGAGGGCAGCCCGTTCGAGAACCGCTCCGCCAGCTCGTCGCGCACCTCCGCCAACGCGATGGCCGCCGGGGACGCGCCCGCCGCGCGCGCCGCCTCCGCCCAACCTCCGCGTGGCACCGCGACTGGCGCCTCGACCCGCGCGCTCCGCCGTCCGCGCCGAGGCTCCTCGGGTGACTCCTGCTGTCCCAGGCCGCGCAGCTCCAGGCCCTCGGAGGTCTCCACCAGGACCGCGAGCGGGAACAGCGTGGGCAGCGCGGCCTCCAGCCCCACGTTGCCCAGCACCACCTTCAGCGTGGCCCCCTCCAGGGCCGCGGACAGGGGCTCGTCGAGCCGCGTGTCCGCCGGGAGGAACAGCCCCCGGTCTGCGGAGTCCACGAGCTGCGAGCGCTGCCCGCTCGCCAGCAGCGTCTGCACCCGCAGCGCCACCGGGAGCAGCTCCGGCGCGAACACGTCCTTGCGGTGCTCCTGGAAGGCCGCCAGCGCCGCGCCCACGTCCGGCAGCGCCACCTCGATGAGCCGCCGCAGCGCCGCGCCGCCCAGGTCCCGCGTCTTCTCCGCGCCCTCCAGGTCCAGCCGCACGGGCGCGAAGCCGGGATACCGACCGCCCTTCGCACCCTCCAGCACCGTGCCCGCGTGACTGCGCTTGGGCTCCACGCTGCGCAGGAACGCGGGGAGGATCTGCTTCTCCGCGTAGTGCGCACCCGTGCCCAGGTCGATGAAGCGGCTCTCGCGGATGACGAAGTTGTCGGGCGTGGAGCGAGTCGTGAACGCGTACTCCAACAGCCGCAGCCCCTCGACGGGCGCGCGGTCCTTCTTCGTCCACGTCTTGCCGATGAGCTCCTCGACGTAGCGGTCCTCCAGCGCCTCGCCGCCCAGGTGCTTCTCCACCTTGCGCGCGGTGAGCAGCATGTCCGCCATCAAGTCCGTGAAGACGGGAGGCTCGAACGCCCCGGTGCGCGCCGCCGCCTGCTCCAAGAGCCCCGCCACCTCCACCGCGCGCGCCGCGAGCCTGCGCAGTCCGTTCGCGCGCAGCGCCTCGCCCAGCGCGCGCACCTGCTCGGCCCGGTCCTCGGACAACGCGGCCACCCCGGACAGTCCCAGCTCGCGCACCAGCGTGGACACCTGCGCCACGCCGGACCTCATCAGCTCGGCCGTCTGCGTCTTGCCCTTCTTCACGCTCTTCTTCGCGGGGCCGCCCGCGCCCGTGGGCGCCGTGTCGGTGGTGACGAAGGCGTCGGGCGCGCGAGACCACGCCACCAGCAGCGCCGCCGCGTGCTTGCAGAACAGCCGCGAGCGCGCCGCCATGCACGAGCACTTCCCCTTCACCTCGCTCCCATCGCCGAACACCAGGGATACCTTGTACGGCGAGGCCCCGGAGCCCGACGCGTCCGCGAACAGCCGGTTCTCGAAGCGCGACAGGTGCGTGAGCTGCTTGTCGTCGAAGATGCGCGCGCCCTTCGACAGCTCGTCGCGGTCGGGGATGATGTCCGTCAGGGCCCCCATGCCCGGGGCCAGCCTTCGCACCTCAACCATGGCGAGTCTCCTTGTCGGCGTCGAGCAGGGACGTCAGGTCCTGGTTCCGCATCACCCGCTCCACCACGTCCACGAGCCTGCGAGGCGTGCACCCGAAGCACGGGATGCCCATCGCGGTGAGCTTCTCCGCCATCACCGGGTCGTACGAGGGCCTGCCCCCGTCCGACAGCGCCAGCAGGCACAGCACCTTCGCCCGCGAGTCCACCAGCTGCCGCAGCCGCGCCACCAGTTCCTGGGCGTCGCCGCCCTCGCACAAGTCGGTAATCAGGATGAAGAGCGTCTTCTCCGGGCGCTCCACGTAATGCGTCTGCGCATATGCCACCGCCCGGTTGATGTCCGTGCCTCCGCCGAGCTGCGCGCTGAAGAGCACCTCCACCGGGTCCGACAGCACGGGCGTCATGTCGACCACCTCGGTGTCGAACAGGATGAGCCGCGTGCGCAGCACCTCCAGCGACGCGAAGATGGCCGCCATCACCGAGCTGTACACCACGCTCTCCGCCATGGAGCCGGACTGGTCCACCACCAGCGTCACGTCCCACTCGTGGTGACGGCGCTGGTTGGGCCAGAAGTAGAAGCGCTCGGGGACGAGCCGCCGGTGCTCCGCGTCCCAGCCCTTCAGGTTCTGGCGAATCGTGCGCTTCCAGTCGATGTTGCGCGCAATCGGCAGCGGGCTCGTCCTGTCGCGCCTCAGCGCGCCGAACACCGCCGTGCGCACGGTGGACTCCAGCTTCTCGCGCAGTTGGTCCACCACCTCGCGGACGATCTGCCGCGCGAGCGCCTTGGCGTCCTCGGGGATGAGGCCGCGCGCGCTCACCAGCGTCGTCACCAGCTCCACGTTCTTCTCGAGGAAGGGCAGCGTCTCCGGCTCGAACAGGAGCTGGGTGAGGCCCTTCTTCTCGATGGCGTCCTTCTGGACGAGGGCAATCACGTCGTCGCGGAAGAAGCCGCGCAGCGCGCCCAGCCACTCGGGGATGTACGGCCGCGAGCCGGAGGACCCGGCGCTCTTCTCGCCGTAGACGAAGGACAGCGCGTCATCCAGCGCATCCAGCTCCGTCTCGCCCACGCCCACCGCGCTCGCGCCGGCGCCCAGCGCGTGCAGCGACGGACAGCTGCCCGTCTTCTCCGCGGCGGGGCCCAGCGCGAGCCGCCAGCGCAAGAGCGCCTCGCGGTCCTCCGGTGCCAGCTCCTTGGGGTCCACGCTCATAGCAGGTCATCCAGGTCGGCGAGCGCCTTGCCCAGCTCGGCGCTCATGTCCTTGAGCTTCTCGGTGTCCTTCTCCGCGAGAATCGTCTTCGCGGCCCGGCCCTTGTCTCCGAGCTGCCGCACCGCGACGACGTTCTCCAGGAGGTAGCGGCGCTCGGTGGGACCGAGCACGCCCAGTGCCCTCCTCAATACCGGGAGGGTCTGACGGAAGCGCTCGGGGTCCACGCTCGACAGGAACGCATCCAGCGCCCGCACCACCTCGCGGTTCTTCACCAGCACCAGCGCGTTGACGCGCAGGAAGCCCTCCAGCCACGACGCGCCCGCCTCGGGCTCCACCGCCAGCGACAAGCGCAGCCCCACCTCGCGAGCGACCTCCGACTCACTCAGCTCCTCGGCCAGGTACAACAGGCCGGTGGCCAGCCCCGACGTGGCCGGATGCACGACGGTGCTCGACATCAACCCGCGCGCTTCGGTGAGCCAGCCGGCCTTGTCCGCCAGGGGCTGCGCGAGCGCCACCTCGTGCAGCGTCCTCAGTGCCCCCATCACCGAGGGCACGGCGTCCTGGGCGCAGGCGCACGCATCGGACACGCGCAAGAGCGCGCGAGCGAAGGTCTTCTGGCACAGCGCCGCCACGGCCTCGTCGCCCAGCGCCGAATGGGTCCGCGAGGTGCCATAGGCCACGAGCCCCGACAGCGCCCGCGAGGCCGAGGCGAGCGAGGGCAGGTCCGCGTCCGTGGTCGCGTGGCCGTCACAGGCACGCAGGGCGGAGGCCATCGTCTGCGGGCAGCCGGTGATGACGGACTCCAGCAGCACCGCCGCCGCCGCGCCCGTGGACTTCGCGAGGGCCAGCTGGTCCTGGAGGACGCGCGTCGTCACCGCCTCGAGCGAGTCACCGAGGACGATCTTCTCCACCAGCGCCACATCGGTGGACGGCGTCCACTGTGCCTGCCAGGACTCGCGCACGCGCGTCAGCGCGGCCTGTCCCCCCGCCTCCTGCGCCGTGGCCTTCTGCTGACCCGTGGCGGCGAGGCCCGCGTAGGGGATGCCCACCACGCGCAGGCGATGCAGGAAGATGGAGGAGCCGACCTCCACGGGGTTGTTCAGCCGCAGGGTGAAGGTCTCCGCGCTGTCGGTGCTCGGCAGTCGGCGCGACTCGACCTCGCGCCAGAACTCCGCCTGCAGAGAGTTGCGGCCAATGCGGCTGGCCACCCGACCCACCTGATGTCCGACGACGCTCTTCCACAGGAAGTCGTCGACGTGGGTCGCGTCTCCCCGGCACAGCGTGGCCACGGTGGCCTCGCGCAGCTCGTCCAGGCCGGGCGCGCTCTTCTCGCGCAGGTCCGCGAGCGTCACCGCGAGCCGGTAGGCCTCCAGCACGTCGGACAGCGACGCGGTGAAGCCGCGCATGCGCAGGTGTCCCGCGAAGTCGATGAGCACCTCCAGCGTGGCGCGGCGGAAGTCGCACTGGGCCTCGTGGGCCTTCTGGTAGAAGTGCGGCGCGCGGTTGCCGGCGCCGTAGCCGAGCTGCTCGGACAGGCGCGGGAAGCTGTAGGGAATCACCGTCACCGCGCAGGGCACGGCGGTCGGGAGCTTCGCCTCCAGCGTCGGGTCCACGTCCCGGGCCAGGAAGGCCGCCACATGGGCCGCGCCCGCCACCACGGCGATGCGCTCCGGAGGCACGCCGCTCGCGATGACCTCCAACACCTGGCGCGCCATGAAGGCATCACGCCAGCGGTGGTAGTCCGGCCGGGACCCCGCGTTGAGCACGTCCGCCCACGCGAGCAGCACGGGGCGGAAGCCGTCGGGCGTCCAGTCAGGAGCCTCGAACATCGCCTCCCACAGCTCCTCGAACGAGCGATAGCCGCGCTCGCGGGCGAAGCGCTCGGTGAGCGGTTCCTCCATGCGCGCGCACGTGGACTCCGCGTCCTCCGAGGGCTCACCGTCGAGAGACACGGCTTCCACGTGACGGTCCACGCCCAGGCTGACGCCGACGGGGATGTCGATGAAGCGGGCGCGAGCGCCGTGGGCCTTCGCCCAGCGCAGGGCGGCGTATTCGGGCGAGTAGTCCGCGAAGGGCCACAGCGCGGAGCCCGGGGTGTCGTCGGTGCGGTAGCCGAGCAGGGCGATGGGCGGCTTCGTCTCCGCGTCGCACAGCACGTCCACCAGCTCCGAGGCATCGCAAGGGCCCTCGATGAGGACGACCTGGGGCTTCACGTGGTCGAGCCAGCGCGTGAGCACGGCGGTGGTGCGCGGCGAGTGGTGGCGCACGGGGAACAGGTGGGCGCCCAGGAGCAGGTCCAGGTCCATCAGCCCCTCAGGAGCTTCTTGCTGGCGGAGTACAGCTCCTTCCACGCGCCGGGGCGGCCCTTGGCCACGGTCTCCATGTACTCGCGCAGGGCCTTCACGTCGTCGGCCTGCTCCTTCACCACCGCGCCCACGAGCGAGGCGGCCAGCTCCTGCGCGGTGACCTTCCCGCCGCCGAACTGCTGCGCGAGGATGGAGCTGTTGAAGAGGACGCTGATGGCCTCCGCGGTGGAGAGCACGGCGCCCGGGGTGCGGACTTTCGTCTTGCCGTCCTTCGTCACGCCCTCGCGCAGCTCCTGGAAGAGCGTGAGCAGCATGCGTGACAGCTCCTCGGTGGGCGGCACGCCGACCTGATAGTCATTGCGCAGCTCGGCCTCGCGCTTCGTGACGATTTGAATCTCCTGCTCCAGGTCGTCGACGATGGGGACGGTGACGAAGTTGAAGCGGCGCTTGAGGGCGGCGCTCATCTCGTTGACGCCGCGGTCGCGGGTGTTGGCGGTGGCGATGAGGTTGAAGCCGCGCTGCGCGCTGACGACTTCACCCAGCTCCGGGATGGAGACCTGCTTCTCGGAGAGGAGGGAGATGAGGGCGTCCTGAATCTCCGGCGAGGTGCGCGTCACCTCCTCGAAGCGGGCGAACTTGCCGGTGCGCATGGCGCGCAGGACGGGGGAGGGGACCAGGGCCTCGGGGGTGGGACCCTGCGCGAGCAGCAGGGCGTAGTTCCACGAGTACTTGAGGTGGTCCTCGCTGGTGCCAGCGGTGCCCTGGACGATGAGGGCGGAGGTGCCGCTGATGGCGGCGGAGAGGTGTTCGGAGAGCCAGCTCTTCGCGGTGCCGGGCTCGCCGACGAGCATCAGCGCGCGGTCGGACGCGAGCGTGGCGATGCAGACCTGGATGAGGCCCCGGTCGCCCACGTACTTGGGCGTGATGGTGACGCCGCCCACGGGCTTGGGGCTCCCGAGGATGTAGGCCTCCACGGCGCGCGGCGACAGGGCCCACCCGGGAGGGCGAGGCTTGTCGTCGTGGGCGGCGAGGGCTTCCAGCTCACTGCTGAACTTCGCTTCGGCGGGCAGTCGGATGTCCGGCATGCGTGAAAGCTACCGGCCCGGTCTGACACGCCACGCTCCGTCAGGTTGTCTCGTCTGTGACTCGAAAACCCACCTCCCGGGGCGTCCGCCCGCTCACTCCGCGCAGGGGAACGCGGTGTCCAGCGTGCGAGTCCCCTGCACCCCGGGGCCCGTCAGCGTGGCCACCACCTTCACGGTGGACGCGCACTGATACGTCAGCAGGAACGGCACCACCGTGACGCCGCCCTCCGCGAGCACGTGAAGCTCGCGCGTCTGCGCCGTCTTCCACGCGCGGCGCGAACCGGCCTCCGACTCCTCCTTCGGCGCGCTCGCCGTGAGCTTCAGCCGCAGCGGCTTGTCGCCCTCGTACGTGCCCTTCACCTTCACCAGCAGCACCGCGTCCACGTTCATCCCATACGGGTCGGAGGCCTCGTCCACCGCGACGAGGGCCCCCTTCGCCCGGTCGAACACGCGCAGCTCCACGCCCTCCAGCGTCACCGCCGGCGCGCTCGCGCTCCCCGCCATGGACGGCACCCACAGGACTCCCCCCAGCAACAACGCGCGCAGCTTCGTTCGCGGCGACATCCTCGCCTCCCAGGCTCACGACAGCGTGTCCGGCCACTGTACGTCAGCCCGCCCCCTCTCGCGCCCGGTCGGCGGCCGTGTGGACATGCCCTGGCCCGTCGCTTCGTCGCTCGCTCTGCATTCCCACAAGGCCGTGCCCAGCCTGCGAAAGAAACCCCATCCCTGGAGACGCCCATGAACCCCTCCATCCCCTCCCAGATGAAGGCCGCCGCCATCGACCGTTTCGGCGGTCCCGAGGTGCTCGACACGCGCACCATCCCCGTTCCCCAGGTCGGTCCCGGTGAAGTGCTCATCCAGGTCGAGACCGCGGGCATCGGCCAGTGGGACCCCTCCGAGCGTGCGGGCGAGATGGAGGGCTACAAGCCGGGCAAGACGTCCTTCCCCCACGTCCTCGGCACGGATGGCTGCGGCACCGTCGCCGCCGTGGGGGACGGCGTGAAGAACCTGAAGGTCGGCGACAAGGTCTACGCCTTCGGCTTCCTCAACGACAAGGGCGGCTTCTACGCCGAATACACCGCGGTGAAGGCCAGCGACACCGCGCCCATCCCCAAGGGATTGAGCGCGGAGCAGGCGGGCGTCCTGGCGGCGGATGGCATCACCGCCCTGCAAGGCGTGGAGGACACGCTGAAGGTCGGCAAGGGCACCACGCTGCTCGTCTACGGCGCGAGCGGCGGCGTGGGACACCTCGCGGTGCAGCTGGCGAAGCGGCTCGGCGCGCGCGTGCTCGCGGTGGCCTCCGGCTCCGACGGCGTGGAGCTCTTGAAGAAGCTCGGCGCGGACAAGGTCGTGGACGGCCGCGCGGATGACGTCGTGAAGGCCGCGCGCGAGTTCGCGCCGGACGGCATCGACGCGGCGCTGGTGCTCGCGGGCGGCGACAAGACGAACCAGGCGCTCTCCTGCGTGAAGTCCGGAGGCCACATCGCCTACCCCAACGGCGTCGAGCCCGAGCCCAAGGGCAACGACGGCGTCAAGGTCTCCAGCTACAACGGCGAGGCCAACTCCCAGGTGCTCGCGCGGCTCAACAGCCTCATCGAGTCCGGCCCCTTCCACGTCGAGGTCTCCCAGGTCTTCCGCCTGGACGAGGCCCGCGACGCGCACGAGGCCGTGGGCAAGCACCACCTGGGCAAGCTCGCGCTGCGCATCCACTGACGCGCCACACCCCGGGCCCCGCTTCCACGCGCGGGAAGCGGGGCCCGATTTCGTCACACGGGATGCGACGTCAGCGCGTCAGCTTGTCCGTGATGTCGATGGACGTGGGGCTCGAGGGCACGGCGAAGGTCTTCCCGTTGGCGGCCTGGAAGTCGAGCGACTTCAAGTTCACCGAGTAGACGAGCGGGTCCTGGTAGAACCGCACGTTGAGCACGTTGTGGGTGAGGTCCTTCACCACGGTCCACTGGGTGTAGTCGTCCTCTTCCTTCTGGGTGTTCTCGTTGAGGGCGCGCACGGTGCCTCGCGGGATGTCCACCGTGTTGAGCAGGTGGAAGGCGAGCGTGGTGGCCTCGGCGGCGTTGGCGACGGGGCGCGCGAAGTTCTTGAGGTACGTGGTGCGCACGAAGCGGGACGGAGGCATCGGGTCTCCGGGCAGCCCGCGCAGGCCGCTGCCGTGGCCGGGCTGCGCGAAGCTCTGGCTGCCCAGCTCCACCTTCTTCGCGTCCCACGGGGACAGGCCCACGTACTCGCGCAGGTTCTTCAGCTGGAACGGGAAGGGCGGCGCGTTGGTGAGCACGGCGACGGGGTTGTCGTGCAGGTGCATCACGCCGTCGAGGAACTCCACCACCAGGCTGTTGCCCTGGGCGTCATGGATGGGGAAGTGCAGCGGCAGGTACTGCGCCAGCCAGTCCGACTCCCAGACCTGGGCCTCGCCCTTCTCGAGCGCCCCGCGCACCTCCGCGACGGTGGAGAAGTTCCCCAGCACCCAGCCGGCGAAGAACGCCAGCGACAGCGCCTTCGAGTTGTCGGTGACCTTCGGGTAGCGCGAGTCCGGCAGCCACAGGCACCCGGTGGAGAGCCCCTCCGTGTTCAGGCCATCGACGATGAAGGGCACGTCCCCCTTTCCGGTGAGGCCCACGTAGCCGTACCTGGACGTCCATGACAGGCCGTTGGTGAGTCCCGAGGGCGAGGGCGAGGCGAACCTCGAGCCCGCGGCCCTGACGAGCAGCTTGGAGTCGAGGTCGACGCCGAACTCCATGCTGCGTCCATTGACCACGCTCTTATCCGAGGCGACGACGAGGAAGTCGGTGCACATGCCAGGCTCCTTGCGTGAGGTGGGGGAAACAGGGGTGACGCGGGCGGCCCTTGTGCACCGCTCGCGCCACGCACGCTCCTGTCAGCGAATCCGCGCGGTTGAAATCGCGCCCCGGTCGCGTCCCGGCTCCACGTGTCGGCTACTGCACGCGAGCCGCGTTCATGCGGGAACCGTGCGCGTCCAGCGAGGACGCGAGGCACGTGAACGGGCGGTTTCGGACACCTGGACATTCGTGCTGTGGTGCCCGCCATGTCGACCTCCCGAGTCGTGGTCATCGACCAGCATGCTCCCTCGCTGCAGACCGCCTTCTGCGACTACGTGCCCCGGGTCTTCCGCACCGTGGACTTCAGGCGCTGGTGCGAATGGGGCGAGTGGACCGACGACTACCGCGCGTTCAGCATCCTCGAGGACGGGCGCGTGGTGGCGAACGCGTCGGTGATGCGCATGTGCCTGCGCGTGGAGGGCCGCGACGTCACCGGCTATCAACTGGGCGCGGTGGGCTGTGTCCCCGAGCGCCGGGGGCACGGCCTCGCGCGCGTGGCGATGGAGGCGGCGCTGGAGTCCTGCGGCGACGCGCCGGTGATTCTGTTCGCGAACAAGACGGTGCTCGATTTCTATCCACGCTTCGGCTTCGCGCCACGAGCACAAAGCCTGTTCGGCGTGGACCTCCAGGTGACACCGTCGGCCGAGCCCGCGCCGACGCTGGAGCTGGCGGACCCCACGGTCCGTCAGGGATTGAGGACGCTCGCGAGGGAGGGCACGCCGCTGACGGAGCGCTTCGGCGCGCGGCGCCACGCGCGCATCGCGAGCTGGTACGCGGCGGCGAACTTCGCGAGGCCGCTGCGCCAACTGCGCGAGGACGCGTGGGTCTTCGCGAGCGTGGAGGACGGCGTGCTCCACCTCGACGACGTCTTCGCGACCGAGGTGTTCGACCTGGGTCCCTACCTGGGCCGGCTGGTGGCGGAGCCCGTGAAGCAGGTCCGGTTCGGCTTCACGCCGGAGCGCTGGTGGCCGGACGCGCGCGTGCTCGGCGAGGACGACGACGCGGACCTGTTCGTGCGAGGGCTGTCCTTGCCCGAGGGACCGGACCGCTTCCCGGTGATGGCGCGGACCTGATGCGGGCTCGCGGTTCTCTTCCCTGAACACCCAGTCACTTGATTGGCTCAGGGGGCACCGAGCCTTGTCTCGTTCGGCATGTGCTTCTTGGGTGGTGCTTTTCGAAGCGGCAAGGGTCGGAGGGTTCGGTGGGTCGAGCAACTGCACCGCACTCGCACCGGGGCGCGGCACGGCGGGCATTCACATGTCGTCGAGTTGGCCTTGCGCTATTTCTCGGTAGAGCGGCACGACTTCGACGGCGAGCACGTCTCGCATTTCCTGGCGGGCGCTGTCGTAGTCGCCTGTCTCCTGGTGGCGGTACATCCGATGGAGCGCATCGCCCAGCCGGTTGGACCCTTCGGTAATGCGCCGTGAGCATTCGCGCAGGACCGCTAGCGCGCCTTCCTGGGTCTCCACCTCGGCTTCGGCGAGTGCGACTTCATGCGCCGTGCGTCGCAGCAGGTCGCGTACCTCCTCGGTGAGCGGAAGTATTTCGCCGTCGCGAAGAACGCGCCGTGCAAGCGCGCGAAAAGGGGTCCAGTCGAGCTGTGTTTCCATGGTCATCGCCCCTTCTTGGGGCGACAGAGGTCGAAGGGCCATTCGTGGTCCCCAGTGCAACGCTCGAAGCATGCAAAGCAGCTCCCCTTCTGGTCTGCCCAGTTTTGATTCTCACAGTCCCCATACAGCCGGATACACCGGTTCTTCCACTCGGGCAGGCGCGAGTCCTCGACGTAGTCGTTCACCTTGGTTCCGGAGCTGGTGGCAGTACCGGCTGCTTCCGCGGCGGCGGCCATGAGGGCGGCGGCTTCCGAGGCCGTGAATCCACAAGCTTCCGGGCCCCGGCGCTGGATGCAGCACGTCTCGGAGTCCATGCACGTTGCCTGGGCGTACAGGTCGCGAGGACTCGCAGAGGCGGCTCCCGTGTGGGCTCCAGTCGCGCACCCAGCGAGGGCTACGCCCGAGAACGAGAGGAGGAACCCTCCAGTCCACCTTGTCATGGCGGGGACTGTATTGGGGGGCTGCAGTGCAGTCCATGCCCGGAGGTGGCGCCGGGGCCGGGGCACCATTGGCACGCATCACGCAAACTGGCTCACGTCCCCGAGCGCGCGCCGAAGCGGCTGGGCGGCTGTCCCGTCCACCGACGGAAGGCGCGGGTGAACGTGCTCACGTCGGAGAAGCCGAGCAGGTACGCGATTTCGCTCACCGAGCGCCCGGGCTCGGAGAGATAGGACAGGGCCAGCGTGCGGCGCGTCTCCGCGAGCAGCTCGCGAAAGCCCGAGCCCGATTCCACCAGCTTGCGCTGCAGGCTGCGCGAGCTCATGTGCAGCCGCTCCGCCACCTTCTCCTGGGACGGCTCGCCCTGCGGCATCAGCTCCAGCAGCATCGCGCGCACCCGCGTCACCAGGTCCTGCCCCGCGTGCCTCGCCAGGTGCCGGGTGATGAGCTCGTCGTTGATGCGCGCCAGCTCCGGGTTCGCCCCCGGCAGCGTCACCTCGAACGGCGCCCGCTCGTACACCAGCACGTCCGCGTTGGCCCCGAACGTCACCTTGCACCGGAACAGCTTCTCGTACGGCCGCAGGTCCGAGGGCGCCTGCCGGCGCAGCAGCACCTCGCGCGGCGACAGCTCCCGCGTGTAGACGACCCGGCAGAAGCGCACCAGCAGGTACGCCACCGCGTCCGTCTCCTCCTCGCACAGGTGCGGCCCGTCGCCGCCGTCGAAGAGGATCACCTGATAGCAGTCCCCATCCCGCGTGAAGGCCGGCCGCAGCGCGTCCGACACCAGCGCCACCGCGTGCACCAGCCGCTCGAACGCCTCGCGCAGCGTGCTGGACGCGTTGAGCCGGTAGCCCACCGCGTGGAACGTCGTCGGGCTCACCTGCCGCGCCATCTCCAGCCCGATGGCCGGGTCCCCCGAGCTCTCCACCGCCAGCCGCCACAGCCGCGTCAGCCCCTCCTGCGGATAGCGCGCGTTGGCGTCACCGAGCAGCCCCGGATTCAACCCGGCCTTCACGAACAACCCGTGGGAGTCCAGGCCACGCAGCTCCAGCGTGCGATGGAGCGCGAGGGCCCAGCTCGTCAACATGGTCGCCGGAGAGCTCATGTTGTCGCCTTCGGCCAAGGGAATTGGCGCAATGGGGCAAGCGGTCCAGGGCCGCTCAGCGATACCTTGGCTTCCTCGGAATCCTGCCATGTCGGAGGTGAGGATGCTCAATCCCGCATCAGTGTGTCCTCTTGGTAACGCATTGCATCATGTCTGTCTGTAGACCAGTCCGAGCGTAGCCGTTCAAGGGCTCCACGCTTTTCCACCCCGCTCACATTCCGTCAGCCCTTTTTCCGTCGGCGGAGGTCCCCGCCGCGTCGGGTCGGCGTGTGCGTGGGGCCCCGCGGTTCGCGGCGTGGGATGGGCTCTCGCCGTGGTCGTCCCCCTGTCATCCCCCGAGGTCTGGCATCCCCATGACTCCCACGAGACTCAGAGGCATCCAGAAGTCCTTGCTGGCGGCGGCGGCGCTGCTCGCCGTCATGTCGCCCGGCTTCACCCCCGCGAGCGCGGCGCCGTCGTTCATCGCCTTCGAGAGCGGTCAGGTGCGCCCGCTGGCGTTGTCGCCGGACCGCACGCGGCTGTTCGCGGTGAACACGCCGGACAACAGCCTGTCCATCTTCACCGTGGGCGCCAATGGCCTGACGCTCCAGTCGCGCGTGCAGGTGGGCCTGGAGCCCATCGCCGTCGCCGCGCGCAACGACAATGAGGTCTGGGTGGTCAACCACCTGTCGGACAGCGTGAGCGTGGTGTCGCTCACGGGGACGCCGCGTGTGGTGCGCACGCTGCTGGTGGGGGACGAGCCGCGCGACATCGTCTTCGCGGGCACGGGGGGCCGGGCCTTCATCACCACGGCGCACCGCGGGCAGCACCGCACGCACGCGTCCATCGCGGCGGTGCCGGGCGCCGGAGACCCGAAGCTGACCACGCCGGGCGTGGGCCGCGCGGACGTCTGGGTGTTCGACCCGGCCAACCTGGGCACCTCGCTGGGCGGCACGCCGGTGCGCATCCTCAACTTCTTCGGAGACACGCCGCGCGCGCTGACGGTGAGCCCGGACAAGCAGACGGTGTACGCGGCCGTCTTCAAGTCGGGCAACCAGACGACGTCCATCCTGGAGGAGACCGTCTGTGAGGGCTTCAATCCCTACCTGCCCTGCCTGGTGAACGGCTCCATCTATCCGGGCGGCAGCCCCGGCCCCGCCACCAACCACGAGGGCATCCGCGCGCCCGAGGTGGCGCTCATCGTGAAGTACAACAACCAGGCCGGCAAGTGGCAGGACGAACTGGGGCGCAACTGGAACAACGCGGTGCGCTTCCGGCTGCCGGACCAGGACGTCTTCGCGGTGGACGCGAACTCGCTGGGGCAGAAGGCGGCGTACTCGCAGGTGGGCACCACGCTGTTCAACATGGTGACCAACCCGGTGACGGGCACGGTGTACGTGTCCAACACGGAGGCCTTCAACCACGTGCGCTTCGAGGGCCCCGGCAACTACGGCGGCACCACGGTGCAGGGCCACCTGGCGGAGACGCGCATCACCGCCATCCTCGGCGGCAGCGTGCTGCCCCGTCACCTCAACAAGCACCTGGACTACACGAAGCTGGCCACGGACCCCGCCTTCGACCGGACGGCGAAGAACCACAGCCTGGCCACGCCGGTGGACATGGCGGTGAGCTCGGACGGGCGCACGCTGTACGTGGCCGCGTACAGCTCCAGCAAGGTGGGCGTGTTCGACACGCAGGCGCTGGAGGCGGACAGCTTCAACCCCCGGCTCAACAGCGCGGCCTACATCCCCGTCAGCGGCGGTGGCCCCAGCGGCCTCATCCTGGACGAGGCGCGCAATCGTCTCTACGTGCTGACCCGCTTCGACAACGCGGTGAAGGTCATCGACCTGGCCACGCGCGCGGAGCTGGGCAAGCAGGTGCTGCCCAACCCGGAGCCCGCCTCCGTGGTGCAGGGCCGCCCCATCCTCTACGACGCGGCGACGTTCTCCGCGAACGGCGAGGCCTCGTGCGCCAGCTGCCACATCTTCGGCGACATGGACGACCTGGCGTGGGACCTGGGCAACCCGGATGACGACGTGACGCAGAACCCGATTCCAGGGCGCCTGTTGGGCGCGGCGGAGCTGCTCAAGCCGCACATCAACGGCTCGGGCAACGTGGAGGACTTCCACCCGATGAAGGGCCCCATGACGACGCAGACGTTGCGCGGCATGGTGGTGTCGGGCCCGATGCACTGGCGCGGTGACCGCTCCACGGGCTTCTTCGGCACGTCGGGCACGGACCCCAACCTGTCGTTCATGAACTTCATCGTCGCGTTCGAGGGGCTCCTGGGCCGCTCCACCGCGCCCACGCAGGCGGAGATGCAACGCTTCACCGACTTCCAGCTGCAGGTGCAGCTGCCGCCCAACCCGGTGCGCAACCTGGACAACTCGCTCACGGCGGCGCAGCAGCGGGGCCTGGACTTCTACGCGGGCTCACGCCGCTCGGATGGCATCCCGTTCGGAGAGGGGCTGGGCTTCACGTGTGAGGGGTGTCACCGGCTGAGCCCGGCGCAGGGCTTCTACGGCACGGATGGCATGGCGAGCTTCGAGAACATCCCGCAGATTGTGAAGATTCCGCACCTGCGCAACATGTATCAGAAGGTCGGCATGTTCGGTAACCCGACGACGCCCTTCTTCCTGGCGCCGGACAGCGGCTGGCAGGGGGACCAGGTGCGTGGGTTTGGCTTCGTGCACGACGGCGCGGTGGACACCATGGCGCGCTTCCTGTCGGCCATCGTGTTCATCCCGAGCATCGGTGTGGGCTTCCCGCTGAACAACCCGGACGCCACGCGGCGGGACGTGGAGCAGCTGTTGCTCGCGTTCGACACGGACCTGGCGCCCATCGTCGGGCAGCAGGTGACCTTGACGAGCACCAACGCCTCGGCGGTGGGGCCGCGCATCGACCTGCTGTTGCAGCGCGCGCGCACGCCGTTCGCCTCGAAGATATTGGGCACGGGCGTGACGGAGTGCGACCTCATCGCGAAGGTGGCGCTGGGGGGGCGGGTGAAGGGCTTCCTCTTCAGCCCGTCGGGCAACGGCTTCATCCCGGATGACGGCACCACGGCGAGCGTGTCCGACGCGGCGCTGCGCAACTACGCGAAGACGGCGGGCCAGGAGGTTACCTACACCTGCGTGCCGCCGGGCTCGGGTCCGCGCATCGGCCTCAATCGCTGAGGAGTCAACACTTCGGACGCCCGCGAGAGCCCCGTGCCCTCGCGGGCGTTCGTGTTTGTATCAGCCGGAGTTCATGTCTGCAGTCGGGGTGCACGGTGTTTCCGTGACAGTGGTTGGATTGTTGTGGCGTTGCATTCCGAGAATGCAATGTTTCGCGAGACTCGGGTTGTCGTGGCTTTCGAGGTGGGTCGCGTGCAACCTGGGTCGCATGCAAGCCAAGTGTATTCAGGTGGGGATGGGGTTGTTGTTGATGTGTGTGATGACGGCCTGTGGTTCGTCGGAGTCGAAGGGTGGGCCGGGCGCGGTGCAGCAGGAGGACGGGGGCGGGGTGGTGCCGGATGCGGGAGCGCCGGATGCGGGAGCGCCGGACTCGGGCACGCCGGATGCGGGCACGCCGGACGGGGGAGCGGACGGGGGCGTGGTGGAGGCGGGGCCGCCGTGTGAGAAGACGCACGGAGTCTGTGCCGGGGCGAAGCGCGCGAAGGTGGATGGCGTGTATGAGTCGGTGTGCACGGCGCTCTCCTATGGCGGGGATTACGAGGGGTCGGAGACGCGCTGTGACGGGTTGGACAATGACTGTGATGGGGTGACGGACCCGTCGAGCACGTCTCGGGTGGCGGCGCTGGGTGGGTCCGTGCACGGTGGGTTGGTGTCGAGCCTCCGGACGGAGACGGGGGTATGGGTGGCGGTGCTGGATTCGGCGAGCGAGGCGCGCATCCTGCGATTGGATTCGAACCTGGTGCTCCAGGGGAGCTCGGGGGTGCCGTATCCGTGGACGCGCACGGGTGGGGCGGCGGGGATGCCGCGCAGCGCGAGGCTGGTGCGTACGGAGGAGGGGCCCGCGCTGTACTACGCGACGACGGACGGGGTTTCACCGCCGCTGCGGGCGTTGCTGGTTCCGCTGGATGGGGAGGGTGCGCCGAGGACGGACGATGGGGGCGCGCTGGTGGAGTACCCGGTGTTGGACCGGGAGTTCGACAGCTCGGAGTCGTTCGTGGCGGCGTCGCCGACGGGGGAGCGGGTGGTGGTGTTGTGGCGAGCCGGTTCGGAGCAGGCGCCGCCGCTGCAGGTGATGGGGAAGGTGACGGATGCGCGGGGGCAGGTGCTGGTGGCGCCGAAGGTGCTGTTCGAGAGCACGTCGGGAGGGACGCCGTATCCGGCGAGTGTGCTGTGGCTGCGCAATGGGGAGGTATTGGTGGCGATGGGGGAGTCGCAGTCGGGGGTGACACAGGAGGTGGTGAGGGTGCGCCGGCTCGATGAGGCGTTGGAGCAGGTGGGGGAGGAGCGGGTGTTCACGGCCTCCGAGTCACCGATGCCGTTGTTGGTGGACCGGGGCGAGGCGGCGGGAGAGCCGCTGGTGTCGCCGGTGTTGGTGATGCGGGCGCGGGAGGCGCCGGACTTCCGTGCCCGGATTCAGGTGACGAGCAGCCTGTTCGATGGGGGGATGCCCGCGACGTGGACGGAGGAGCCCGAGGGGTTCGTGCCGTGGTACGGCGCGCACGGTGGCGACGGGGTGGTGCAGCTGTCCTGGTTGTCGAAGGTGTACGCCCAGGGCGAGGGCGGCGCGTCGAGATTCTGGGGTCGGTTGTGGGCGCAGGAGCCGGGAGTGGCGGCGGTGGAGCGGACGCCGGCGCTGGAGCCGATGCGGCTGACGGCGGAGGCGCAGTGGGTGTTGATGGAGAAGGTGGCGCCCCGGCGCATGGCGGCGATGTACATGGTGTCCACGGACGAGGGGCTGTTCCTGGACGCGGTTCGCTACTGCACGCAGTGAAGTCGTGAGACGCGGGCCCGTCCTGTCCTGACGGGCCCTACTCGTTGAGCCAGTAGATGCGGTCTCCTCCCGTGAGTGCGCGTTCCAGGAACTCACGGAACGAGGAGGCAATGCGCCGACAGCGCTGTGGATAGCCCTCGTGCCAGCCATCCAGGAGCGGATAGGGGGAGGGCACGGAAGCGACGTCCAGGAGGGCATAGTCGCTGTCCTGGACATCGACGAGTGTCCACCAGTCGGGAGGGCCGGCCGAGTCCTCGTCCCTGCCGCGAATCGCGACGCGTGCACGGCGGATTTCCGCGAGGGAGAGGATGCTGTAGCGCGCGTCGGGCAAGGGCTCGAAGAGCTCGGCGCCGTTGCTGTGCAGATAGAATGCGCGCAGCTCGTCGTCGAGCTTCCATCCGACGCGTGCTTCGAAGTCGGCAATCGCCGCGCGGGTGGCTGGTGGGTGTGGGTGATGGGCTCGAGAGATTTCGGCGAGGAGTTCATCCAGCGTCATCGTCAGTCCACGTAGGGTTTCTCGGGGCCGATGGAGAGCCACCGCGGGTCTCTGGAGTAGCAGGCAGGGTACGCGTCATTGAGGAGTTTGTGCACGTCCTCCGGAACAGGCAGGACGTTGGACCTCGCGACGGGAGCGCCCCCATGCAGCAGGTCGTGGATATGGTGGCCCGGCCAGTTCCTTCCGCCTGACTGAGGCCATGCCCCGAACTCCTCCGCCCAATCGCGCCGGAACGTCCTGCGCGCATTGTCCCAGAACCTGCGCAGCTCCTCTGCGCTGCTCACTTCGGGATAGCTGCAGCAACAGTGCTTCACGGCGTAGCGAGTGCCTGCCTTGGCGGGAAGACCGAGGAAGCGACCCGTCCAGTCTCCTTTGATGTCGGCAAGCCAGATGCAACCCAACAGCGCATGCCCCTCCCTGGCGCAGCGGCTCTCGCACTGAGCCATGTACGTGGCGTTGCATTGCCACGGGCCGTAGTAGATGACCGTCTGTACCATTCCCCCTTCCGGGGAGGGAACGGACGGGCCCACCCATTTCGCGGTGGCTGGGCCACTACCGACGCCGCCCACGGTGGCGGAGCCGCAAGCCGTCCCGAGCAGCAGGGCGAGGATTCCTGCCGCATTCATGGGGGCGTCATGTGCATTCATGGCACACCGAGATAGCGCCAGGCTGCTGGCGGTACGAGTCGATGGAACTCGACCCGTCTGGTTGCGATTCCTCCATGCGTGTGGGCTGGGCTGTACGGGCGCTTTGCCGAGGGCGTCGTGCCGCAACGATGATTGGCTTGTTCACACGATGCCGTGCGAGGCTTCGGTGAATGAATGCACGGCTCTGGTGGTCTGGCGTGGTCCTGTCGTGTCTGGCGATGGCGGGGTGCGAATCTTCGGGTGGGAAGGAGGACGCGGGCACGGTGGTGGAGGACGGCGGTGGCACGCGTGGAGACGGAGGTTCGGGAGACGCGGGGCCCGGTGATGCAGGCACGGACCCGCTGGCCTGCGAGAAGCAACACGGTGTCTGCGCGGGAGCCAGGCGCGCGCTGGTGGATGGGGCGTATGAGCCGGAGTGCACGGCGCTCTCCTATGGCGCGGACTACGAGAGCTCGGAGACGCGGTGTGATGGGTTGGACAATGACTGTGATGGGGTGACGGACCCGCCGAAGGAGTCACGCGTCACGGCCCTTCGTGGAGGGTACGAGAGAGGGAAGATCTCCAGCCTCCGGACGGAGGCGGGGGTGTTGGTGCCGGTATTCGATGGGGCTGAAGAGGCGCGCGTCCTCCGGCTGGACGACGACCTGGAGGTCCAGGAGACGTCGAGCGTGCCGATGGCCTGGGTGCGCACGGGGACGGCTCGACAGTACGTGCGCTCCTCGAAGCTGGTGCGGACCTCGGAAGGGCCCGCGCTGTTCTACTCCACCGAGAACTTCCTGGTGCCCCCGCTCAATGCCTACCTCGTCCCGCTCGAGGCGAATGGGGCACCCAAGCGAGGGCCGGACGGTGAGGTGCTGGAGTATCGGCTGCTCGACCGGCCCGCGGATGACGGGCCCACGGTGGTGGCCGCGTCAACCGAGCATGACCGATTGGTGGTGCTCTGGACGACGGGAGGGCCCCTGACTCCTCCCATCCAGGTGATGGGCACCATGGTGGATTCGAAGGGGCAGGTGCTCGTGGCGCCCAAGGCGCTCTTCGAGAGCCCGTCCGGATGGACGCCCGCTCCGGCGAATGCGCTGTGGTTGCGCAATGGTGAGCTCCTCGTGGCGCTGACGGAGGAGTCGGGGGCGGGTCAAGGCACCGTCCGGGTACGCCGACTCGACGCGGGGTTGGAGCAGGTGGGCGAGGAGCGAGCCTTTACGACGTCTGAGGAGCCAGTCCCGCAGTTGGTCGACCTGGGTGAGTCGGCGGGGGCTCCGCTCGCCTCGCCGGTGTTGGTGTGGCGCAGCCGTGAGGCGCCGGAGTCCCTCCGCTGGATTCGCGTGGCGGGCCACCTGTTCGAGGGCGGCCAGCCGGTGACCTGGCTGAAGGACACCCCCGGCTATATTCCCTGGTTCGGAGCCTTCGTCGACGACGGTGTGCTGCGGCTGTCCTGGCTGTCGAGATTCTTTGAGCCGGGGGAGAACAACACGCCGCTCTATTGGGGGCGGCTGTGGACGCAAGACCCGGGCGACGCACCGGTGGAGCGGACACCAGGATTGGCGCTGATGCCCCTGAATGAGCACGCGATGTGGGTGCTGATGGAGAAGGTGGCACCCCGTCGCATGGCGACGATGTACACGGCGACCACGGACGACGGGCAGTTCCTGGACGCGGTCCGCTACTGCACGCCGTGAGAGCTCGGGCCCGTCCTGTCCTGACGGGGCCCTACGTCGTCCGCCCCCGCTGTGCGCGTCGCCGCAGGTAGTTCTTGAGGAATGCCTGCACCGCGGGGTGCTGGGACTCACGGAAGGAGTCCGGCGGCCCGTGCTCGACAATTCTCCCCTCGTGCATCAGCGCCAGGTGGTCCGCCATGCCGAACGCCGACGCCACGTCCGGCGTAATCACCAATGACGTGGCGCCCAACTGCTGCTTGCCCGTGAAGATGATCTCATTCACCGACGCCGTCGTGAGCGGGTCCAGACCGGCGGTGGGGTCGTCGTAGAGCAGGATCTTCGGCTGCAGGATGGCCGCGCGCGCGAAGCCCACGCGCTTCTGCATGCCGCCCGACAGCTCCCCCGGGAACCGCGTGGTGGCATGCGACAGCCCCACCATCGCCAACGTCTTGTCCACCGTCTGCCGGATCTCCTCCTCCGACATCTTCGTGCGCTCCCGCAACGGGAACGCCACGTTGTCGTAGACGTTCAGCGAGTCGAACAGGGCATTCGCCTGGAAGAGGACCCCCTGCTGGCGACGCATCTGGTTCAGCGTCGCCTCGTCCATCTTCGCGACCTCGTCCCCGTACACCTTCACGAAGCCCCGGTCCGGCTTCATCAGCCCCATGATGTGCTTCATCAGCACCGACTTGCCGGAGCCCGACACCCCCATCAGCACGCACGTCGTGCCCTCGGGCACCTCCAGGTTCACGCCCCTCAGCGCGGCGTTGTCCCCGAAGGTCTTGTGCAGGTCCTTCACCTCGATGACCAGCTTCGCCGACGCCTGTCCGCCCGAGTCACTCATCGCACCCCACCTTAGTGCCCCACCGCCCCTCCGTCCCCCGGAACCACCCTTCGCTCGATAGTCGACGCCTCGGACAGTCAAGTCTGTTTAGTCGGTTAATTCCGAATATGAGGTCTGGAGGCCGCACAGGCCCAACCCCTCACCCTTCCGAGAGCCATGAAGACGAGAACGCTGGGAATCATCGCAGGTGCAGCGCTGGTGTCGTTCGCGCTGGTCGCCCACGCCGCGCCGCTGTTCCGCAACACGGGGACGTTGGCCGGGTGGAGCTCGGTGAACCGGGAGCACCAGGGCTCGGTCAACGAGGTGACGAACGTCACCTACGAAGGCGGCACCGCCCTCAAGATGACGCAGATTCACGACGCGTCGTACGGCGGGCGCTACCACTCGGAGGTGATGCGCACCAACGTGTACCGCCGGGGTGACACCGGCTTCTACGGCTTCGCCTTCCGGCTGCAGCAGGACTGGCAGTTCCAGCCGCAGTCCTACAACATCGCGCAATTCATCGCGGACTTCTCCGACACCGGCTGTGACGACTACATGCCGTCCAGCATGGTGTGGATTTCGGGCAACCAGCTCTTCACGCGGGTGAAGCAGGGCACCATCTGCAACCAGAAGACGGTGACCTTCGGCAACCTGGCCACGGTGTCGGCCGGGGTGTGGCACAAGATTGTCATCCAGGCGAAGTGGGCGAGCGACGGCACGGGCTTCTACAAGCTGTGGTTCGACGGCGTGAAGGTGCTCGAGCAGTACAACCTCAACACCACCATCGCCGACGACCGCTACTTCCAGTTCCGCGTCGGCCTGTATGCCAATGGCTGGTACGACGACGGCTACATGCAGGGCAGCCAGCCCAACCGCAGCATCTGGTTCGACGAGATTGGCGTAGGCACCACCTTCGCCGACGCCGACCCCGCCCAGTGGTAGTCCGTGACGAGGACCCGGCGGCGAACAGCCCCGCCGGGCCCGTCACCCGGGGCCAAGGCAGCGCTCGAGGGAAGCTCGACCGTGTACGTGTCCACGTCCGTGCGCTGCCCCAGTTGGAGTTCCAGACCCCGCGCGTGAAGTCACGGTTGACGCTGGCGAGCGGCTCCGTCCAGTTGCCGTTGGACGTGGTGCGGTGGTGTGCCAGCGTGGAGCTGTTCGGGTTCGCCTGGCGCGGTAGGCTTCTGGCCATGGCCTCGTGGCTCCTGCTGGTCGGCTTCGGCGTCCCCATCGGCGTGGTGGTGCTGCTCGACTTCCTCGCGCGACGAGGACGCTGATGTACCTGGGCCACGTGGGGCTCGCGCTCGCCGCGCGCCGTGTCCCCTCGGGGGTTCCTCTCGCCGCGTTATGCGGGGCCGCCGTGTTCCTCGATGTCGTGGATGTGCTCGTCGACGTCGCTGGCCTCGAAAACACCCACACCGCCTGGAGTCACACGCTCCTGTCGGCGAGCGGGTGGGCCGTGCTCGTGGGCCTGCTGGGGTGGCGCTGGCGAGGTGTCACCGCGGGCCTCGTCCTGGCCTCGCTGGTGCTCTCCCATCTGCTCACGGACTGGCTCACCAGCCACCTGTGGCTGTGGCCCGGAGGCCCTCGCGTGGGCCTGCGTCTCTATGACGACCGCGTGTTGGACTTCACCGTCGAGGCCGCCGTCATCCTCGCGGGCATCTGGCTGTACCGGGGCTCACTGCCGGACGGGGCCCGGAGGGGCCCCTATCCGTGGCTCATCGCCGGGGTGCTGCTCGTGCTGCAGGCGGTCTTCGACGGGCTCGGCCTCGCCCGGACGGACTGACGGCGTCTCAGGACGCGGTGGAGGCGCAGCGCTCGATGATGGAGCGCAACTGCGTCTGCACGCTGTGGAGCGTGTTGCGCAGGCGCGCGTGGCGCAGCGAGCCCGCCAGCGCGTTGGACAGGGCCTGGAGCACGTGGCTCTCCTCGCCCGGCCAGGTGCGCTCGGTGCGACAGTCATCGAAGCCCACGAAGCCCCACCACTCGCCGCCCAGCACGATGGGACAGACGAGCAGCGAGCGGATGTCCTGGCTCTCCAACAGCTCCCTCGCGGGCGAGGGGAAGTCGCGCGGCGCGCCCTTGAGCACCCGCCCCGAGGACAGGGGCTCCACCCACGACGGCATCACCGCGTCATAGGGCACGTTCTGCAACTCGGGGTTGTCCTGCTGCGCGGAGGCGCTCGCCGCGGTCCACTCGTAGCGCTGGCTGCACAACAGCTTCCCGTCGGGCGCGCTGCTGTTCTCGAAGATGTAGACCCGGTCCACATCCAACGCCGCGCCCACCTGGCCGAGCGCGGACGTGACGTTGCCGGGCTCGAAGCCCTTCTCCAACAGCAGCTGCGAGACATTCATGAGGGCTGAGAAAGCACTCGTGGCCATGAGGGGGACTCCAGGAGGGGGACGGGCCAGACGCGCGTGGGGGGACGACGCGAGCAACCCGAAGCGTCGCACGCCTCCGCGCCCTCGGGTCAAGCCACGCGCCCCGCGCGTCCGCCCCTCACACGCACGGAGTTGCTTTCGCCCGGGCCCGGGCCTCTTTGAGAGGCCTGACACCCCCCGCGTCCGCCCTTCGTTGTCCGGGCCACGTTCGCTGGCACGGACGGATTGAGCGGGTGCTGTTCATGCTCTAGGCACACACCATGCGTTCGCACCTCCCCCGCCTCCTCGTCCTCCTGCTCTGCGTCGTCGCTTCCCCGGCCGCCCTCGCCCGACCCATCAGCTCCGAGGCGCAGTTCTGGTACACCGTCAGCGCGCAGGGCCCCATCGCCGAGCCGTTCCTCTATTACCTGGAGGCCCAGCCCCGCTTCGGCGAGGACGACGCCCGCGCCATCCTCCGCGCCGCCAGCGGCACCCGTGTCACCCAGGACCTCTCCCTGTGGCTGGGCTACGGCTGGATTCCCGTCTGGGTCTGGGATGGAGACCCCGCCCTCCGCCAGAACGAGAGCCGCCTGTACCAGCAACTCCTGTTCACTCCGAGGCTGGGCGAGGTGCGGACGGTGGTGCGGGCGCGCCTGGAGCAGCGGTTCCTGCCGGGCACCACGGAGGTGTCCCATCGCGCCCGCGTGATGCTGCGCGGCGCGCTGCCCGTGGCCGCCGAGGGGCGGCTGTCGCTCATCGTCTGGGACGAGGCCTTCGTCCACCTCAACTCCGTGGACAGCGGCCCCCGCCGGGGCTTCGACATGAACCGCGCCTTCGTGGGCGTCGGCTGGAAGCTGGGCGACCACTCCGCCGTGGAGGTCGGCTACCTCAACGTCTTCACCCGCCGCCCCACCGCCGAGACGGACCAGCTCATCCACACACTCTCCGTCTCCACGCCCTTCAACTTCATGTGAGCTGAAGCGCGCCCGAGGCGGCTTCTCGAAAAGCAAGAAGGCTCGTGCGCACCGGCGGCTCCCGGTGCGTGCGGGCCTTCGTTTCGCGATGAGCGCAACTTCTTGATACATTCTCGCGATAACTCTTCAGCCACCTCGTATGGAGTCCTGAGACCCCCATGAGCATTCGCCGCACTGAAGGTTCGAAGCCGACGGTCCTCCCCACCATCTCCGCCGAGGCTCGGCCCAAGAGCGCGGCGAAGACCCCGACGGCCGCGAACGTCATCAAGGACGGGTTCGGCCCGGCCGCGAAGACGTCCGACCTGGCCCGCGCGGAGAGCACGCTCAAGCCGCTGCCGCCCCCCGTTGGCCGCCTGGCGCTGGACAGCAAGGAGGCGCAGAGCGCCATCCAGACCGCGCTGCAGCACCTGGACGTGGGCACCAAGCTCCCCTCGCAGGGCCTGCGCGGCGGCATCCAGTACCCCTCCTTCGTCCCCAAGAACGTGGAGCGGGACGAGCTGGGCATGACGCACGTGCGCCTGGACCGGCAGCACGAGGGCGTGAAGGTCTACGGCGAGCAGGTCGTCGCGCACCTGGCCAAGGACGGCAAGGTCGACAGCGTCACGGGTGACCAGTCCAAGATTCCCTCGGGCCTGGGCACGCAGAAGCCCGCGCTGTCCAACGCGCAGGTGCTGGACATCGCGCTCAAGGAGTTCAATGGCACGCCGGACCGCCAGCCGCACTCCGAGCGCATCATCTACAAGGACCCCTCGGGCGAGTACCGCTCCGCGTACCGCGTGGAGGTCGCCGACACCACGGCCACCGAGAACCCGCGCAAGATGAACTACTTCATCGACGCGAACAGCGGGAAGGTCTACGAGAAGTTCAACACCATCGACGGCTTCAAGAACTGCCCCTGCGCCACGCACGGCACGGGTGACGCGGCCGCCACCAAGGGCGCCGCCGGGACGAAGGGCGCTGCCGCGGCCCCCTCGGACGTGAAGGTCTCCACGACGCCCAACGCGCAGATCAAGGACAAGGGCTCGGTCACCTCCAAGGTGACGGTCGCCGACGACGTCACGGTGGACAAGCTCAAGCTGTCCCTGGACATCACCCACTCGTACAAGGGGGACCTGAAGGTCACGCTGACCAGCCCCTCGGGCAAGACGTTCGACGTGCACAACCGCACGGGCGGCAGCGCGGACAACATCAAGCAGGACTTCGACCTGAGCGCCTTCGCGGGCGAGTCCGCCAAGGGCGAGTGGACGCTGAAGGTGAGCGACCACGCCGCGGGCGACAAGGGCAAGCTGGTCAAGTGGGGCCTGTCCATCACCCCCAAGGCGACGCAGCAGCCGCCCACGGACCCGACCACCCCCACGACCCCTGGCGCCGCGGACGACACGTCCATCTACAGCGGCAAGGTGGCCCTGGAGACGAAGAAGCAGGCGGACGGCACGTACACGCTCGAGGACGGCACGCGCGGCAAGGGCGTGGCCACGTACGACGCGCGCAACCAGGAAGAGGCCAGCGGCCAGACGCAGATCAAGGACGACAACAACGTCTGGGGCGAGGCCACGGACCCGGAGCGCAACCGCGCCGCCGTCGACGCGCACTACGGCGCGGCGATGACGTACGACTTCCTGAAGAACATCCTCGGCCGCGACTCCATCGACGGCAAGGGTGAGAAGCTCGTCTCCTACGTCCACGTCAGCGAGAACTTCGTCAACGCGTACTGGGACGGCGAGAAGATGAGCTACGGCGACGGCGACGGCGTGGACTCCGGTCCGCTCACCGCGCTGGACATCGCGGGCCACGAAATCGCCCACGGCCTGACGGAGCGCACCGCCGGCCTCATCTACCGCGGCGAGTCGGGCGGCCTGAACGAGGCCTTCAGCGACATCATGGGCGCGGGCGTGGAGTGGTACGCGTCCACGCAGAACCCGGCCGTGAAGTTCAACTGGACCATCGGCGAGACGGCGTGGACGCCGACCAACGGCGATGACACGGACGGCCTGCGGTACATGGACGACCCGAAGAAGGACAACTACTCCATCGACAACTACAAGGACTACCCGAAGCAGACGGAGGTCCACGGCTCCAGCGGCATCGCGAACAACGCGTTCTACCTGCTGGCCAACGGTGGCACGAACCGCACGTCCAAGATCGAGGTCAAGGACGGCATCGGGATGGAGAAGGGCCTGAAGATCTACTACCGCGCCCTGGCCCACTACATGACGCCCAGCACCACGTTCGCCCAGGCGCGCACGGCCACCATCAAGGCGGCCACGGACCTGTACGGCGCGGACTCGGCCGAGGTGGCGAAGGTGAAGGAGAGCTGGACCGCCGTCGGCGTGAACTAGCTCGCGACTGTCGTTGCAGGACCCGGGCACGCTGGAAGGTGCCCGGGGCTCGACGTGACGGGGTGGCCTTCGCCCGTCGGGCCCTGTGATTCGGGACGCTCCGGGAGCCTCAGCGGGTTCCTGAGCGGGAAGGGGGGGCGTTCCGAGTCCTTCACCGCGCGGCGGCTGTCACTCCCGGGAGTCCTCCCGAGGTGACGGCTGACCGCGCGGTTGTTTTTTGGGGCGGTGCGCGCGTCGCTCAGGACTCGGGCGGCGGGCAGGTGATGGGGCAGGTCTGGCTGGTGGGCAGGCACAGGCCGCCGCAGCAGCCGGCGTTCCACGAGCACCCGGCCTCCATCCGGCACGCCGTCTGGGTGGTGCTGGTGCACGCGGCCAGGGCGGACTCGGAGGACGTCGCCTCGGAGGCGGGGTCAGCGCCGACGGAGGCCTCGTCGGGCCCGGAACAGCCCGTGAGCAGCGAGGCGATGGCGGCACATGCGAGGAACAGCGCTCGACCGGGGAGAGTCATTGCAGGCTCCGATGGGACGGCGAGGTGTGCCCGCAATCATGTCATCGACAGACGGCGCCCGGAATCTGGATTGTCTTCCAGGCCCATATGTCAGGCTTTGTTCCAGCGCCACGGCAGGAGTGTGTTGGCGCTGATGTGATTGGCCCCTGAGCGCCTACAGCCGGCTCGGGTCATCCACGCGGTAGTGGCCCAGCCAGTAGTCGTCGTCGAAGCCGGGCAGGTCGATGTTGATCTTCTGCATGTGTATCTGGCCGCGCGCGCCCATGCGCGGGTCCGCGTCCAAATCCCAGAGGTCCAGGCCCTCGAACTCGTCGGTGGAGCCGTAGGGGACGTAGTAGTAGCCCTGCACGTACCCGTTGACGACGTCCACCATGTAGATGCCGGACGTCTGGCCTCCGCCGCCCACGCTCACGTAGAGGTTGCCACGCGCGGAGATCTTGCCGCCTTGAATCCAGGTGCCCTGCGGGATGTTGCTGGAGAAGGACAGCGTGCGCTTGTGCGTGATGGACACCGTCGTGCCGGACAGCGTGATTTGATAGCCGCGCAGCACCGTGTAGCCCGGGTGGTTCGTCACCGCGTAGAACAGGCCGTCACGCGGGTTGTGCGCGATGAAGGCCACGCCGCCCTCCCACTGCGGCAGGGACGCATAGCCGATGTACTGCATGCTCGTGTTGAACACGCCCACCGCGCCGCTGCGCCCCGGACCGTCCATGGCGATGTAGAGGTAGCCGTTGACGTGCACCAGGTCGCCGTAGTGCCGGAAGCCCGCGTTGTACCAGGGCGAGGGCATGCGGTAGGTGCCGCCGGGGTTGTTGTTCAGCCCCGCCATCGGCCACCAGGCGATGAGTCCCTCGGTGGACTCGTCCTTCCAGAAGTTCGTCGCGTTGCGCGTCTGGTACCAGTAGTGGGCGTCGTGGGTGAGGCCCTGGAGGTTGTCGGAGAAGCCCGTGTAGCTGCGGTCGCTCGGGAAGTCCGACAGGTTGGCGACGATGTTGGGGATGGCATAGCGGTAGCGCTCCACGAAGAGCGCGTTCGCGGTGGCGTCGATGCCGGAGCGGTACTGCGCCGCGCCCACCGCCCACGTGCACGTCCACCACCACCTGGGCAGGCTGGCCGTCTGCAGGCGCTGCCACGCGCCGCTGCCCCAGCGCTCCAGCCACAGCGTGCCCGTGGCCTCACCCGTGGTGGCGCAGGCCTGGTAGTACTTCTGCACCGGGCCCCAGCCGGAGTGCGCCCAGCTGTACACGTTCGTCGGGCACCAGATGGCGTCGTACTCCTGGTTGAGCCCCTGGCAGAAGTTGGCTGACCACCACGCGGTGTCCGGCAGGGCCTGCTGGCTGACGCCGCCGGGCCCCACGTCGGCGGAGCTGCGGGCCGGCCCCTCGGGCGCCAGGGCCTCGCGGGTGGGCGTCAGGTGCAGCATGGACGGCGCGCGGCTGGCGGCCTCCACCAGCTTCGCGGGCGGCTCCTGCCCGCCGGACAGCTTGCGGTAGACCTCCGTGATGGGCATCCCGTCGAACGCCGCCGCGTCCGGCATGGGCGTGCCGCGCGGGCCCTTCACCACGGTGACGATGCCGTAGTCGGGCACCTCGTGGAACGAGATGGACTGGCCCTCGGGGAGCGTCACGCTCGCCAGCCGCGTGCCCGGGTCGTCGCCGGCCTCCAGCGCCTCGTCCGTCTCCGGACCGCCACACGCCACCAGCATCGCCGCACAGCCAGCCCACTTGAACAGACCTCGCACGCGCTCACGCCTCCTGAAGGATTTCAAGGTGAACGCAGCCGGTGTGTTTGCTTCGGTCCGCCTGGGGCTCGTCGCGCCGTGCGCGCTCCCGTCAGGCGTGTGGGGGACTTGTGGGCAAGCGCCGCGTGAGCGCGGCGGCGCTGGTCGTTCGGGCGCGGCGTGGCCCTCTTCGCCCGCTCGGGCGTGGAACCTCGGATGTCCGAGCGCCGTTGCTTGGCGTTCCCACGGACGCGGGTGGACCCCTCCCATGACGGAGGGCGTGCGCCACGGGGCTTCGGGAGGGCTCCTGGCGGCGATGCCAGCGGCGCCGTCGCGCGGAGCGTGACAGCCCGTTGTCTCCGGGCTGCCTCGCGCCACCGACTCCGGACGATGTCTGACATGAGGCCGGACGCCGCACCCGGCGCGTCCTTCCGAAGTCAGACGCGAACCGTCAATAGTTGCAAATCAAGTTAATCGTGCAAGTCACGATTATGAAAACTCTCCGTCATGAACACTGTCTGACGGGGGGCCGCGAGCCTTTTGGGGAGACCTCCGTGACGCGAAACCTGCAGCGATATGACGTGGTGTTGGTGGGGGGCGGGGTGACGGGATTGATGGCGAGCCACAAGCTGGCGCGGCTCGGCCTGCGGTTGTTGTTGTTGGAGAAGCAGCCGACGTTGGCGAGCGGGCCGTCCACGCGCAACGAGGGCTGGCTGCACCGGGGCAGCTATCACGCGGGCTCGGTGAAGGACCGGCAGGCGGCGGTGCAGGTGGCGCGGCGCTGCATCTACGGCCACGAGCAGATTCGCGCCTTCGCCCCGGAGGCGGTGGAGGACGCGGACCGTCCGCCGATGGTGCTGGTGCGGGACGCGGACCGGCTCCAGGAGCTGGTGTCGCGTTGGGACGAGGCGGGCGTGTCCTATCGGCCGCTGACGAAGACGCAGGCCTCCGCGCGCTTCCCGTCGGCGGACCTGACGCGGGCCTCGGAGGTGTTCGAGGTGGCGGACGTGAGCATCAACACGCGGATGCTGTACCGCAAGCTGCTCACCTCCGCGCAGCAGGGCGGCGCCGAGGTGCTCACCGGCGCCCGCCTGGAGCACGTGCGCGGCTCGGAGGCCACCGTCGTCATGGCGGACGGCTCGACGCTGCAGCTGGAGTCGCGGCTGTTCGTCTACTCGACGGGCTTCGGCGCGCGGGACTTGTTCCGCCAGTTCTTCGAGTTGGAGCTGCCCATCCGCTACTGGAAGAGCCACCTGGTGGTGGTGCCTCGGCTGGGCGGCCACGGGCTGTTCTACGTGGACCCGCACGAGGCGGCGATGATGCACCACGGGGACTACAGCGTCGTGGGGCTCAACGAGGACGCGCTCCTGTGCGCGAACCCCGACTACCTCGTCGTGCCCGAGCGCGCCGACAACCTGCACCGCGCGCTGGAGCGCCTGGTGCCGGGCTGGAAGAGCGCGGGCACGTACAGCGACGTCGCCTGCACCAAGGTGGACTTCGCGCCGGATGCCACGTCCGCGCGCTCGCTCAACATCGCCATCCACGAGCCGGTGCCGGGCCACATCTGCATCCTGCCGGGGAAGATGACCGAGGCGCCGTTCCTCACCGACGTGCTCACGGCGCGGCTCTACGAGCGGCTGGAGGACGGGCTCATCGCGAAGCGGCCGTGTGACGTGCTCCACGCCAGCCTCGCCTCCGTCGCGCGGGAGGCCCACCATGCGGCTTGAGCTGCTCGCGGCCCTGGACGCGCCCCGGCGCTCGGCGGGCTTGCTGACGGTGACGGAGGTGCTCGCGCTCGCGGACACCGGCAACGTCATCTACGACCCGTTCTCCGTCCTCATCTCGCGGCACCTGAAGCTGGGCGAGGGCAACGTCCTCTACCCGTGTGTCACGCTCACCTGCGCGCCCACGGCGGAGCTGCGGCTGGGGAATCGCAATGTGTTGCACACCGGCACGCTGCTGGCCGCGGAGACGGGCGCCATCCTCGTGGGCGATGGGAACCAGTTCGGCGAGGGCGGATTCACCGCGAAGGCCAACCGTCCCGGCGCGTGCATCCGCATCGGCGATGGGGGCCGCTATCTCGGCGGGGCGTCGGTGTTCGGCGAGTGCTCGCTCGGCTCTGGCACACAGCTGCTCGGGGCCATCACGGTGGACAGCTGCAAGCTGGCGGCGGGCGCGCCCTTCAGTGACGTGGACCCGGACGCGCGCGCGGCGGTACTGAAGGGCTCGGGGACGGCGCGGGGGCTCGTGCTCGAGGTGGGGCAGGTCATCCTGGGCAACGGCGTGTTCCGCGCCGAGGACGTGAAGCCGCAGGCCTTCTATCACCCGAAGGTGAAGTCATGAGCGCGGTGGGACTGGGGCTCGGGCTGCTCTCGCTCGGGCGCGCGTGGGGCTATCGCTCCGAGCCACCTCCGACCGAGGCGGATGGACAACACCTGCTCGACACCGCGTTCGAGCTGGGGGTGCGCTGCTACGACACCGCGCCCGCGTATGGGTCGAGCGAGCAGCGCTTCGGCGCCTTCCTGTCGCGGCTCGGCGCCGAGCGCAGCTCCGTCTTCGTCGCCACCAAGCTGGGGGAGCACTGGGACGCGGGGAAGCAGGCGTCGTTCACGGACCACTCGTACGACGCGCTTCGCAGGAGCCTGGACGAGAGCGTGCGGCTGCTCGGGCGCATCGACCTGCTCCAGGTGCACAAGGCCACGGCGGCCAACGTGAGCTCGCCCGAGGTGCTGCGCGTGCTCGAGTACGCGGGGACGCTCGGGGTGCGTCACGTGGGCGTCAGCGTGAGCGACGTGGCCGCGGCCGAGGCCGCGTGTGACGTGGGCGTGTATTCGTTCCTCCAGTTCCCGTTCAACGCGCTGAACACCACGCTCGCGCCCGCGTTCGAGCTGGCCGCGCGCCACGGGCTGCAGGTCCTGGTCAACCGTCCCTTCGCCATGGGGCAGCTCGTCCAGGAGGAGGGGCGGGAGCCCACGCGGTCCGCGAGGGAGTCGCTCCAGCACATCCTCCGGCAGCGCTTCTCCGGCTACGTGCTCACGGGCACCAAGTCCGCGAAGCACCTGCTCGAAACCCACGCCGTCTTCCGCTCACTCCAGGGCTGACGGCACGGCTCGAACCGCGCTGGCGGGGCGCTGGAAGGGCTCCCCGCTGGCGCACCCGACAGCGCGCGTCGCTCGCGAGCCCCACGCGGGCCTCCGCTCGCTCCAGGGCTGACGGCGCATCCCCTGTTCGCTGGCGGCCGGAAGGCCACGGCCAGCACCCCACCCGGGCGACGTGAGCGCCCGGGCGGCCCACCCTTGTCGCGGAAAGCCCCACCATGTGGATTGCGTATGGCCTGGGCGCGGGCGTGATGCTCGGCCTGTATGACGTCTGGACGAAGAAGGCGATGACGGGCAACAGCGTCATCCCCGTCGTCATGTGGTCCTCCCTCTTCGGCGCGCTGTGCTGGGTGCCCGCGCTGATTCCGGGCGCGCTGCCCGTGCCCATCGACCCCTTCGGCCTGACGTGGCGCGAGCAGGCGTGGCTGCTGCCCAAGGGCGTGGCGATGACAGCCTCTTGGATTCTCGCGTACTACGCGGTGCGCGAGCTGCCCATCTCCATCGCGGGCGCGGTGCGAGCGTCCGGCCCGCTGTGGACGCTCGCGGGCGGGTTCCTGATGTTCCGCGAGCTGCTCACGCCCCTCCAGTTCCTCGGGCTGATGCTCACCGTCTGCTCGTACTACGTGCTGTCCATCGTGGGCAGGAAGGAGGGCCTCGCGCTGTCGAAGAGCCGCTCCTTCTGGTGGATGCTCGCCGCCACCGCGCTGTCGGCGGCGACCACCGTCTACGACAAGTTCCTCGTCGCGCGGCTGGCGCTGCCGGTGCTGGAGCTGCAGGCCAGCTCCGCGTTCCAGCGCTGCCTGCTGTCCGCGCTCGTCTTCGTGCCGTACATGTGGCGACGGGGCGCGTGGGGGCTGGGGCTCACGTGGAGCTGGGGCATCCCCCTGGTGGGGTGCTCGTGGGTGGCGGCGGAGCTCATCTACTTCGTCGCCATCTCCGAGCCCCAGGCGCTCGTCACGCACCTGTCCGTGCTGCGCAGGACGAGCCTCATCGTCGGCTTCGTGCTGTCGGCGCTCTTCTTCCGCGAGGCCAACATCGCGCTGAAGTCCGGGATGATTGCCGTGCTCATCCTGGGCATGGCCATCCTCATCCTGGGAGGTTAGCGGCCTCCCCCAGGGACAGGTCCGCTTCCCACGGGAAGCGCGAGGCACCCAGCGCGGGCTTCAAGTCATGCAGCCACGTGGCGTGCTCGTCGTAGCGCGCGAAGAAGGGCTTGCCCACCAGCTCCGCGTCGCGCGCCTGGATGAAGTGCAGCAGGAACACCTTCTCACCGCCCAGCTCCATCACGCCGTCCACGCACACCTTGCCCGGCGTGGCGGACATGGAGGGCCCGCGCACGGTGCGCGCCAGCCCCGACACGCGGCGGTACGCCTGCTGGAAGATGTCGTACGCGGACGCGAGCGGCACGGCGAAGTAGTCCTGCGGCCCCGTGTCCCGCTCGACGAACATGTAATACGGCACCATGCCGTGGCGCAGGTGCGTGCGCCACATGCGCTCCCACGTGGCCGCGTCGTCATTGATGCCGCGAATGAGCGGCGCCTGGGTGCGGATGACCGCGCCGGTGGAGCGGATGCGGCGCACCGCCTCCTGGACGATGTCCGGCTCCATCTCCCGCGGATGGGAGAAGTGCGCCATGAAGGCCAGGCTCTTGCCGGAGGCCACCACCTTCTCGAACAGGCGCAGCGTGTCGTCCGCGTCCGGGTCCGTCACGAAGCGCTGCGGCCAGTACGCCAGCGACTTGGTGCCGATGCGGATGGCCTCCAGGTGCTCGATGCCCAGGAGCGGCTCGATGTAGCGCGACAGCACCGCCTCGCCCATCACCATGGGGTCGCCCCCGGTGAAGAGCACGTTGGTGACCTCCTCGTGCTCGCGCACGTAGTCCACCATGGGCGCGATGTCCTTCGACGCGAACTTCAGGTCCGCGTCCCCCACGAACTGCGCCCAGCGGAAGCAGTACGTGCAGTAGGCGTGACACGTCTGCCCTTGCTTCGGGAAGAACAGCACCGTCTCCTGGTACTTGTGCTGGAGCCCTGGTAGCGCCTCCTCGTTCGCCTGCCGGGGCACGTTCAGCTCCATCTGCCCGGCGGGATGCGGATTGAGCCGCGCGCGCACCTCACGCACGTACGCCGCCAGCTCCAGGCTGCCCGTGCCCTCGCGCATCAGGTCGACCAGTCGTGACACGTCCTCGGCCGGCAGCATGTCCGCCTGCGGGAACACCAGCCGGTAGAGGGGGTCGTCAGGCGCGGCCGACCAGTCGATGAGCTCCTCGACGACGTAGCTGTTGACCCGGAAGGGCAGCACCTGGGCCACCGCCTGCACGGCCAGCCGCTCTTCTGTGGAGAGCCCCGCCCGGGTGGTCAGCTCGTCCAGGTTCCTGTGGGTGAAGGCACGGTACCGCTGTCCCACGGACAGAGACCGCACCGCGTTGGATGAAGCGCTCACGCGGTTCCTCGCTTTGCATGACAGGGTCCTCCGCGAGGCTCCGCGGAATCGGCCCTGGGATGAGAGGTGAGTCGATGGTCAGACGTGCCTTTTGACCACCAACGAGGTGGAGGTTCCGGTTACCATGGGCTCCTGGATGTGTCACCCCTCCGAGGCGGAAAACCGCAGGGAAATTGACGGGGTGAGCGTGGACCCTCGGGCGGATTGATACTTCCCGTCCGTGCGGGCCGAGCGCCTGGCGTGTGACGCCGCGCGCAACGCGGTTGCACGTCTGTCATTGAATGCGGGCAGGGTGGAGAGGGGCCTGGGCGGGCGCGGAATTTCCGTGCGCCAGGGGAGGCGGCGCGGACCCTAGGATGGCGGCCCTGGTCTTCCGCTGGACTCCGAGACGCCATGACTGCTCCGCGCCGTTCCGATGATGCCCCGCCGTCCCCCGCACCTGCGCTCCACCTGGTGGTGCACCCTCGTCCCGAGGGCCTCGCCGATGGGCTCAAGAAGCTCCTGGGAGGGGTGGGGGTGGTGGTGGGGGCGCCGCTCGTCGTGTTCGGGCTGTTGATGGGCGTGGTGGGGGTATCGGGGATTTTTTCTCCGGGTGAGGGGAAGAAGGCCTTGGACGGCGTGTTGCTGCTGCTGGTGTCGGGCGTGTTCGTCGGGGTGGGGCGCTTCGCGTGGAAGAAGGGCATGGTGCCGTTCCGCGACGCACGGCGCAGGGAGCTGCTGTTTGGATTCGTCCGAGCACAGATGCGCATCCGCGAAAGCGACGTGGCCGGGCTCCTCAAGGTGTCGGAGCCCGAGGCGCGGGAGCTGCTCTCGAGGAGCATCGCCCGGCAGGAGGTGGATCTGGTCTACCTGTCGGAGTCGCGCGAGTACGTGCACCGGAGCGTCTTCGCCCACTCGCAGAGCGTGGCGCGCAGGTGCCCCGCGTGCGACGCGCCCGTGGGCGCCACGGGCGTGCTGCCGGGGGACAAGGTGGTGTGCTCCTACTGTCAGTCCCCGTTCGTGGTGGCCTGAGCGGGTCGTTTCACCTGCCGGGGCAATCACGTCCCGCGCAGGCTCGTAGTGGCCTCGTCGTTTCGACGCATGGCCAGGTTCCAGGGAGGGTCGATGAAGAGAGTCCTCGGAGCGGTTACCGCCGCCGCGTTCCTCGGGTGCGCGGCGTCACGAGAAGCAGCGCAGCCCACGCCCCCGCCGCCCACGCCCGAGGCGGCGAAGGTGGAGGCCGCCCCCCAGGCGCCGAAGCTCCAGGTGCCGGTGGAGTACTACAAGCTCGACAACGGCCTGCGGGTGGTGCTCTCGCGCGACACGACCGCGCCCAAGGCGGTGGTCGGCGTCTATTACAACATCGGCTTCCGCATCGAGCCGAGGAACCGCACGGGCTTCGCCCACCTGTTCGAGCACATGATGTTCCAGGGCTCGACGAACCTGGGGAAGATGGAGCTGGCGCGCCTCATCCAGAAGAACGGCGGCATGTTCAACGGCTCCACCCGGTTCGACTTCACGAACTACTTCGAAATCGTCCCGTCCAACACGCTGGAGACCATGCTGTGGGCCGAGGCCGACCGCATGCGCGGCCTGGAGGTGACGGAGGAGAATCTCAAGAACCAGCAGGGCGTGGTGGCCAACGAGGTGAAGGTCAACGTCCTCAACCGGCCGTACGGCGGCTTCCCGTGGCTGGACCTGCCGCAGGTGGCGAACACCAACTGGTACAACGCGCACAACTTCTACGGCGACCTGAAGGACCTGGAGGCCGCCACGCTCGAGGACGTGCGGGCGTTCTTCAAGACGTACTACGCGCCGAGCAACGCGGCGCTGGTGGTGGTGGGTGACTTCGAGCCCGAGCAGGTGAAGGGCTGGGTGCGGCAGTACTTCGGTCCCTTGCCCAAGGCGCCGGTGCCGCAGTTGCCGGACATCTCCGAGCCCCGCCAGGAGAAGGAGAAGCGGCACGACAAGAAGGACGCGCGCATCACCCGGCCGGCGTTCGCGGCGGGCTATCACATGCCGGCGGTGGGCACGCCGGAGTTCTACGCGATGGCGCTCATCGACGAAATCCTGCTGCAGGGCAGCGACAGCGCGCTCTACCAGCAGCTGGTGCAGAAGAAGGGCATCGCCGGCGAGCTGAGCGGCGGGGTGAACGAGCTGGGCAACCAGTGGAACTACAACGGGCCCATGCTGTGGACCGTGTACCTGTTCCACGACACGGTCATCTCGCCGGAGACGATTGCCGGGGAGATCGACGGGGTGGTGGCGAAGCTGGTGGAGAAGCCGGTGGACGCCGAGACGCTGGCGCGGGCGCGGGTGAAGGCGCGCTCCCGGTTGTACGCGCACGTGGAGGGCATGCTCGGCTTCGGGCGCGCGGACCTGCTGGCCTCGTCCGCGCTGTTCTTCGACGACCCGGCGCGCATCAACCGGCTCGAGGACGAGCTGATGAAGGTGACGCCCGAGGTGATTCAGCGCACGGCCCGCGAGTACCTGCGTCCGACGAACCGCACGGTGCTCACGGTGTCGGCTTCCCCCCAGACGCTCCTGGCTGACTGAGGAACGCGAACATGACCTTCCATTCCATTCGCAACCGTCTCGTCGCGTCCTCGCTGTTGGTGTTCGGGCTGGTGGCGGGGCCGGTGCTGGCCGCGCCCGCCGCGAAGGAGGCTCCGCCGGCGCCGGCGGCGCCCAAGCCCTTCGATGTGCCCCAGCGCACGTCCTTCAAGCTCGACAACGGGCTGGAGGTCTCGTTGTTGCCGTATGGCGACATGCCGAAGGTGGCCATCCAGCTGGTGGTGGACACGGGCAACATCCATGAGACGGCGGACGAGACCTGGCTGTTCGACCTGGCGGGCAAGCTGCTCAAGGAGGGCACGACGACGCGCTCCGCGGCGCAGGTGGCCCAGACGGCGGCCGAGCTGGGCGGGGAGCTGGACGTCGGCACGGAGCAGGACCAGTCCTACGTGGGCCTCGAGGTGCTCTCCGAGTTCGCGCCGAAGGCGGTGACGCTGGTGGCGGACGTGGTCCAGAACCCGGCCTTCCCCGAGTCGGAGGTGGAGCGGCTGAAGGGGGACCTGATTCGCGAGCTGGCGGTGTTCCGCACGATGCCGCAGGTGCTGGCCAACGAGGTGATGGCGAAGGCCCTCTACGGGGACCATCCGTACGGGCGCCGGCTGGCGACGGAGGCGCAGCTCAAGCGGTACACGCGGGAGCAGGTGGTCAAGCACTACGAGGCCAACGTGGGCGCGGCGCGCTCGCGGCTGTACGTGGTGGGGCGCTTCGAGCCCGCGGAGGTGGAGAAGGTGGTGCGCGAGGCGTTCAGCGGCTGGCGCGCGGGCCCGGCGCGGGTGAAGAACGTGCCGAAGCAGCAGGTGGCGAAGTCGGTGCAGTTCCTGGACCGGCCGGGCTCGGTGCAGTCCACGGTGCGGGTGGCGACGAGGGCGTTGCCGCCGACGAGCGAGGACGCCATCACGCAGGATGTGCTGAACACGATGCTGGGTGGGTACTTCAGCTCGCGCGTCACGTCGAACATCCGTGAGAAGAAGGGCTATGCGTACTCGCCGTACAGCGCGGTCTCCGAGCACGTGGAGGACGCGTACTGGGTGCAGAACGCGGACGTGACGACGGCGAACACGGGGGATTCGCTGAAGGAGATCCTCAAGGAGGTGGACACGCTGAGGAAGACGCCGCCGCCCGCAGAGGAGCTGCGCGACGTGCAGAACTACCTGGCGGGGGCGTTCCTGCTGGAGAACTCGTCGCGCACGGGGCTCATCTACAAGCTGCGCTACGTGGACCTGCACGGCCTGCCGGAGACGTACCTGAAGGACTACGTGAGCCGGGTGATGGCGGTGACGCCGGACCAGGTGCGCGCCGTGGCGGCGAAGGTGCTCGCGCAGGACGCGATGACCATCGTCATCGTCGGCGACATGAAGGTGGTCAAGCCGCAGCTGAAGGTGCTGCCGCCGAAGCTGCGCTGATTTGAAGCGCCCGGGGGCGGAAGGCCATCGTGGGTCTTCCGCTTCCGGAATTGCCGACCGGCGCGACTCACGCCGTGCGCCGACCTATCGCGGGAAGGCGCTCATAGGCTCGCTGAAGCGCGTCCAGGTGGGAGGGGTTGTCGTAGTCGAGCGGCGCGTCCGTGAGCTGCACAACCCACCCGCCCGAGGCCGTGCGCCGTGCTCGTGAGAGCAGTCCGGTGTCGTGGGTAGGGGCAGGGAAGCCGATGCGCTTGGCGGCGGCGCTGGACCAGTGGTTCAGCCACCCGAGGAAGCAGGGTGTCTCTGGCGCGGAGAGTTTCTCCGGGAGGTCGAGCATGGGAAGCCCGCGAGGAGAGCGCTCGGGGGCCTGGGGGGAGCGGCGAAACTGTCGCGCAACCTCTGCGCCGTAGCTGTCCGGGGACGCATGGCCCCAGAACGCGCGCGCGCCCTCTGCCATGCCCTCGAGCAGGGCCGACGCCGCGGTGATTCCGCCTTCATCCAGTGGCAGTCGCGCATGGACTTCGACCTGGTCCTGACCGCCTGGGCTGAAGAGCCCGGACCGGTCCCTCCCCGAAACCGTGATGGGGTAGCTCTCGTCGCCGTTGCACAGGAGGGGGAAGGCCCCGTCCAAGGTGTTCTCCGTGAGCCACGCATCACGGTCGGACAATGCGATGGGGCGGCCGCCCCCGGCGAGCTTCCATTGCAGGCGCAAGCCAGGGAGCGACTGTTCCATGCCATGGACGATGGCGAGCGCGCGCTCATCGTGCCTCGCGAGCGCTGGGGCGTAGGCGATGACGATGAGGGTTCTGCTCTTGTTCATCGTGAGCACCCCGTGACGAAGATATCGAGCGTGGGGTCCTGTGCTTCCAGCATGTCCCGATGGGCCGTGGTGCTCACTCCGATGACGAAGCCGTAGCCGCAGGCCGTGGCTGCTCTGCGCTCCCTGCCGAGTTGCTCCATCTCCTTCTCTATCTCCTGACTCTGGATGAAGCCGTTATAGGTATCGAAGCGGTGGGTCTTGATCTCCCAGAGCACTCGCGCGCCGACTTGCAGCGCATCGAAGCGAACCCCGTTCACGAGGACGTCCATGCCTGGATACCGGTTGGGTGGAAACCTGTCGGTGCACGCATTGTGCGGCGCGTCCTCTCCTGCGTGAGGAACCGGGATGGGTCTGCACTCAGGGCGGCGCTCGTGTTCGCGAGGCCCTGTTGGCACAGGAGGAAACGCGTCCTGTGCCGATGGGTCTGGAGTGGGCTTTCGATTCGCCGAGGTGTCTCGCGGAGCCGACTTCGTTCGGGGAGCGGCCTCGTCCTCGTTCGGACGATTCCCGCTCAGCGCATACGCATCCAACGCTTCCTTGATGGCGACACCCACCACCACTGCGCCCAGGACGATCACCGCGCCCACGACGATTTCGGGCGCAGCGAGGACGCAGAGGCCGACGCCCAGCGCCGCCGCAGCCGTAGAAGCGACAGCACATCGTCCCGTCCGGTCATTCAGCCGGACCCGGTCATGGTCGAGCACCGCGAAGCACCGCTCCGCGAGCACGGGCCAGGGGTGGGCGGCCTCGCGAACGACGCACCGTCCTCCGTCAGTCCACGGTAGTGTCGCGGCCCGTTGGAGGTTGGCCAGTTGCTGGCTCCGGGACGTACGCGCTCCTGGGTTTGGTGTCGACGTGGCACAGGCGGAGCTGAAGAGCAGGAGTGCGGCGCAAGCGCGGAGTCGCATGGTTTCGTTCTGGTCGATGTGGTGCGCCGTGGGGGAGAAGCTGGCTGCTCGTGGAGTATGCCAGCAGTCCCGACGGCTACAGGTGCTGGTGGAAGTAGCGCGCCGTCTCCTCCCACAGGCGTTCGGCGAGCACGGGGTCGAACACCATGTGCCCCATGCCACTCAGGGGCAGCAGCTCATGGGGCTGGCCCGCGCGGAACAGCGCGTCCGACAGCTTGAGCGCCTGGAAGAAGAGGACGTTGTCGTCCGCCGTGCCGTGGACTACCAGCAGCTTGCCCATGGGCTTGCCCGCCTTCACGTGCGTGAGCAGCGAGGCCTGCTCATACGCCTGGGGCTGCTCGTCGGGCAGGCCGAAGAAGCGCTCCGTCAAATGTGAGTCGTAGTCGCGCCAGTCCGTCACCGAGGACACGGCCACCGCGGCCTTGAAGACATCCGGGCGCGTGAGCACCGCCAGCGCGGACATGTAGCCGCCGTTGCTCGCGCCCGTGATTCCCACGCGACCCAGGTCCATCTCCGGCACCTCCGCCGCGAGCGCGCGCAGCGCGGCCACCTGCTCGTCGAGCACCAAGCGAGGCCAGTCGTACTTCGGCTTTCGCAGCTTCGCGTCCGCCGTGGGCGCCACGCCGCGCCCGTCGAGCTTCACCACGATGAACCCCTGGTCCGCCAGCCACTGGTCCGTGAGGTGCTGCATCATGCTCTGGTACACCATCGCCATGCCGGGCCCGCCGTAGATGTCCACGATGACCGGCAGCTTCACCCCGGGCTTCGCGTCGCGAGGCCGCACCAGCGACGTGGGATAGCGCTCCTTGCCCACGTGCCGCACCTCGATGCGCGGCTGCAGCGCCGGCACCTTCGCCAGCGAGGGCAGCTCTCCCACCCGCGTGCCATCCGCCTTCAGCACCGTGGTGTTCTTCATCCGCCGCGGCCCCTCGGCGCTCAATGCCAGGAACCCGCCCCGCTTGGAGAGCTTCGCCTGCTCCAGCGCGGGGCGCTCGCTCGTGACCCGCGTCGGCTTGCCTCCCGGGCTCAGCCGCCACACGTAGCGCTCCTCCGACGCGGTGCCGCCGGAGAAGTACACCGTGCCGTCCTGCTCCACGTAGCCCACCAGGTCGTAGAAGCCCGCGTCGGGCGGCACGAGCGAGCGCACGAGCTTGCCCGTGACATCGCGCAGCTCCAGCTCACCCGCCCCGTTGCGCTCGGTGTACCAGAGAAACCCGCTCCCATCCGCGAGCCAGTGGGGGAACGTCTGATGCAACGTGAGCCAGGCGTCGTCCTTCTCCACCAGCAGCGTGCGCGTGCTCCCCGTCCCCGGGTCCACCGCGAGCAGCAGCTCCTCCGTCTGCGCGCGGTTCTGCACCAGCACCGTCAGCGGCCCCTTCGCCGGCCAGCGCACCGTGGCGAGGTAGGGATACTTCTGTGCATCCCACTGCACCCACGTCGTCTTGCCACCCGTGACGGGGATGATGCCCAGGCGCACCCGCGCGTTGGGCTTGCCCGCGCGCGGATAGGCGAGCCGCTGTCCCTCCCGCTCGGGATTCAGCGCGTCCGGGACGACCAGCTTCTCCACGCCGCTCGAGTCGGACTCCGTGTAGGCCAAGGACTTGCCGTCCGGGCTCCACCAGTAGCCGGAGAAGCGCATCATCTCCGCGGTGGCGATGAACTCCGGCGTCCCGTGGCTCTTGTCCTCCGTGCCGCCCTTCGTCACCGCGCGCTCGGTGTTCGTCGCGAGGTCCAGGCGATACACGTCGTGGCCCCGCACGTAGGCCACCTGCGTCGCGTCCGGCGAGAAGCGCACGTCCATCGCGCCCGCGCCCAGCTTCAGCTCCGTCACCTTCCCGGAGGCGCGCGCGACGACGTACTGCTTGCCCGACATCCCCACGAGCAGCTTCTCGCCATCCTCGGACAACGCATAGGAGCCCAGGCCTCGCGGTGAGGCGCGCACGGGCTCCAGCTTCGCCTTCGCCTGGGCGGTGAGGCTCTCCTGTGCGCGCTGGAGGAGGCTCTCCGCGGTGAGGTACTCCCGCGTCTGTCCCGTGGCGGTGTCGAAGGCGTGGAGCGCGGTGGCTCGCGAGCCCTCCGCGGTGCGCAGGAAGAGGAGCGTCTGCTCGTCCGGCGTGAAGCTCGTGGCCGTGGGCCGGCCGCTGTTGAAGTAGCGCGTCTCCACGAGCTGACGGATGAAGCTCTCCGTCTTCGGCGCCGACACGCGGGGAGGCTGGGCGAGAACGGGCGTGCTCAGCAGGACCAGGGCGGTGAGGAGGATTCGCATGGGGGGTGTGGTCGGAGTCATCGGGATGATGGCTCACGAGGTGAAGAGACCATGTCATGGCGAGGTCGAGGCAGCCGGAAGTGCTCCTCGGTGCGACAGACAACGTGATGCATCGGGCGGCGCCCGTTGACCATGACCGTTCCATGGCAATGCGTGCGACGAGGCCTGTATGCTCATTCCATGCGTGAGCATCCAGACGTGCCCCGGGTCCTGGTCGCGCGGCCGCTGACCCCCGAGGGCTTCGCTCCCTACGGTGACGTGGTCAGCGCGGGGCTCGGACCCGGCGCGCTCGCGAACCAGGGCACCGCGGTGCGCTTCGACTGGTCCGCGAAGCTGGAGAACGCTCGCGAGTCCGCGAGGCCCAACCTCGCGGTGTTCCGCTCGGTGGCGCGCTCCCTGCCGTTCACCGTGAAGCTGCTGGAGCACCACCCGTACTCCAGCCAGGTGTTCCTGCCCATGCGCTGCGAGCGCTACCTGGTGTGCGTCGCGCCGACGGCGCCCTCGGGCGGTCCGGACCTGGAGCGCCTGGAGGCGTTCATCTGCGGTCCCGGTGAGGGTGTGAACTATCACCGGGGTGTGTGGCATCACCCCATCGTCGCGCTCGATGCGCCCGCGGAGCTGGCCATGCTGGCGTGGGAAGACGGGAGCGAGGGCGACTGTGTGGTGCTGCACTTCGAGCCGTCCGCGCACGTCCAGGTGCGATTCGACGGCTGAGTCCTGACGTCGACGCGGACGGACGCCCGCGCTTCCCCTATCATCCGGGGCCTTCCTCGTGGGTTGGAGGCTCCGGATGGGACAGCAAGCGGACGTCATCGTCGTGGGCGCGGGGCTGGCGGGGCTCGTCGCCGCGACGGAGCTCGCCGACGCGGGCAAGCGCGTCATCGTCGTGGACCAGGAGGGCGAGCAGAACCTGGGAGGACAGGCGTTCTGGTCCTTCGGCGGTCTGTTCCTGGTGGACTCGCCCGAGCAGCGGCGCATGGGCATCCATGACTCGCACGCGCTCGCGCTCGAGGACTGGCTGGGCACCGCGGGCTTCGACCGTGAGGAGGACCACTGGCCCCGCAAGTGGGCCGAGGCCTTCGTCGACTTCGCCGCCGGCGAGATGCGCCCGTGGCTCTACAACCAGGGTCTGCGCTGGTTCCCCGTCGTCGGCTGGGCCGAGCGCGGTGGCTACGGCGCCGTGGGCCACGGCAACTCCGTGCCGCGCTTCCATGTCACGTGGGGCACCGGGCCCGGCGTGCTCGCGCCCTTCGTGCGGCGCGCCGAGGAGGCGCGCAAGAAGGGGATGCTCACGTTCCTGTTCCGCCACCGCGTGGACGAGCTGCTCACCGAAGGCGGTGCCGTCGTCGGCGTGCGGGGCATGACGTTGGTGCCCTCGGACGTGGAGCGCGGCGTGAAGAGCTCGCGCGACACGGTGGGCGACTTCGAGGTGCGCGCGTCGGCCGTCGTCGTCACCTCGGGCGGCATCGGCGGCAACCACGAGCTGGTGCGCAAGAGCTGGCCGTCGCGCCTGGGCCCCGCGCCCGCGTTCATGGTGCAGGGCGTGCCCGACCATGTGGACGGACGGATGATTGCCATCACCGAGTCCGCGGGCGGACGGGTCATCAACCGCGACCGCATGTGGCACTACACGGAGGGCTTGCGAAACTGGAACCCCATCTGGCCGCGCCACGGCATCCGCATCCTGCCGGGGCCCAGCTCGCTGTGGCTGGACGCCACGGGCAAGCGCCTGCCGCCGCCGCTGTACCCGGGCTTCGACACGCTGGGGACGCTGGAGCACATCCTGAAGACGGGGCACGACTACTCGTGGTTCGTGCTGAACCAGTCCATCTTGAAGAAGGAGTTCGCGCTCTCCGGCTCCGAGCAGAACCCGGACCTCACGGGCAAGGACTGGAAGGGCGTGCTCAACCGCGCCGTGGGCAAGAAGGCCATGGGCCCGGTGGAGGCGTTCAAGGAGCACGGCGCGGACTTCGTCGTCGCCGAGGACCTGCGCACGCTGGTGGCGAAGATGAACGAGAAGACCGACACGAAGCTGCTCGACTTCGCCACGGTGGAGCGCGAGGTGCTCGCGAGGGACAGGCAGCTGGACAACCCGTTCGGCAAGGACCTGCAGATCGCCGCGATTCGCCAGGCACGCAACTACCGGGGAGACCAGCTGGTGCGCACCGCGAAGCTGCACCGGCTGCTGGACCCGAAGGCCGCGCCGCTCATCGGCGTGAAGCTGAACATCCTCACGCGCAAGACGCTGGGCGGCTTCGAGACGGACCTGTCCAGCCGCGTGTTCGGCGCCGAGGGCAAGCTGGTCCCCGGTCTCTACGCGGCGGGCGAGGTGGCCGGGTTCGGCGGCGGCGGCGTGCACGGCTACCGCGCGCTCGAGGGCACCTTCCTGGGCGGGTGCATCTTCTCGGGACGCGCGGCGGGCAGGGCGCTGGCGGCGACGGTGTAGCGCGAGGGTCTGCTACTTACCGTAGACCGTGCTGCGCACGTCGGTCAGCTTGCCGTCGGTGAAGGTCACCACCTGCATGAGGCGGTTGGGGCCGAAGTTGTAGGTCCACTCCTCGACCTCGACCGTGACGGTCTTCGAGGTCGAGGACTCCTCCTTGCCCTCGCGCACCCGCTCCTTGGTGGAGGTGGACTCGGTGCGGCGCTGCTTGGACAGGGGCTCGCCGCACTTGATGACGGCGTCGGTGGTGGTGGCCCCATCGGAGATGAGGTTGTTGCCACAGCGCAGCGTGGCGGCGTCCGCGTGCAGGGGCAGCAGCAGACCAGCGAGGGCGAGCGGGGCGAGGACCAGACGCATGAGGGCTCCACGGGGGAATGAAGGTGGGCGTCCGACGCGCGGGCCCCCGGGTTATTCACGCTGTCTCCGGAAGACTCAGGGCGCGCGGAGCTTGAGCCGCAGGCGCTGGTCGTCTCCCCGGTCGATGACCTCGGAGATTTCCAGCACCGAGCCCGCGGCCTCCACCGTCTGCCCCGCGCGCACGCGCACGTGCTGCTGCGAGGGGGGCTGGAGGTTCGCGTCGAAGATGAACAGCGCGGCGGTGGGCTCGCGGGTGCCCGCGTCGGTGTCCTCGGGCCAGAAGTTGCCCGTGGCCAGGCTCAGGCGGGGCGTGACCTGGAGGGGCCCGTGGTTCTTCGTCAGGGTGATGACGCCGGGCGCCGCCTCGGAGGACGGCGCCACGGCGGGCGTCTCGCGGGCGCACCCGGTCAGCACCAGCCCGAGGGCCAGCGCCAGACCGGTGTAGCCGCGCGACGCCCGGGGACTCACTTGGTGGGGTTGCTGTTGGCGTACTGGAAGGACTCCTGGAACTCCTTCTCGGTCAGCACGATGTCCGGCGTGCCGGCGCCCCAGGGGTTGCGCAGCGTGACGGTGCCGGCCTTGGTGTCCACGCCGGTGATGAAGTACTCGTGGTCCGCCACCAGCGTGCCGTCCTTGTAGCGCGCGCCGTCGGTGCCGTCCGGCAGGTCGATGCCGAGGAACTTGATGTCGTCGTGCGTGCCCGCGGTGAGGGCCTCGCCGGCCTTGAGGCGCGCGTCCAGGTCGGCCAGCGTGGTGCTGTCGACGTCCAGGCTGCTGCTCTTCTTGCCGGTGATGGCCTCCATCGCCTTGGCGCTGTTGCCGTGGACGATTTCGGGGTAGCCGCCCTTCCACTGGGCATAGGCCTTCTCGACCAGGGCCGGCCACAGCTCCGCCTTGCCGTTCTCCTGCGGGGTGCCGGCGTAGGCCGGGTCACCGCTGGCGTTGAGGGGCAGGTCGGGGGTGACGGTGATGTTCACCGGCTTGCCCTTGTCCTGGAAGGTGACGGTGTAGTTGCCGGACGCGTCCGGGCCCTTGACCATGTTCTCGATGAGGGCCGGGTTGGCGCGGGCGATGGCGCCCATGGAGGTCATCAGGTAGCAGTCGCCAATCTGGCCCTGCTGCACGTCGTTCCAGTGGGCCTTGGTGCCGTCGGTGCCCGCCTCGAAGAGGCTGCCGTTCTTCACCTGGCCGTAGGTGACGTTCGTGTCGAGCGCCTTGGGGTCCTTGGTCTTCGGCGTCTCGGCGCCGCTGGCCTGGAAGGTCTGTCCGAGCGCGGCGGCGAACTGCTCGCGGCGGCTGGGAGGCAGCATCCCGTCCTGGCTGCGTCCGCTGGCCCACTCGGGCTTCGTCTCGCGGACCTCCTGCTTCTTCACCTCCGGACGCACCGCCTCGGTTTCCTTGCGGGTGGTCTGGGTGACGCGGGACCCTTCATTCCCAATCTTGAAGCTCATGAACGTACTCCCCCTCGATGCGACTGACTTTGAACTTGGGACCGCCGTCCCCCAAGGACGGTGGTGGATGTCTGGATTATCTCAACGGCACTGCCCCGAGTTGCGTGGGGCCCACACTTGCGGTGCGGGGTGCTAGCGGACCTTGAGGTGGATGGCGGCTTCCTGGCCGTTCTCGCCCCGGACCTCGAGGATCTCCAGCTTCGCTCCGTCGACCTCGACGACCTGGGACGCGTGGACGCGCACGTGGTCCTGCTTGGAGGGGGAGGTGCGGGTGTCGATGATGAAGAGGCCCGCGGTGAGCTGCTTCTCGCGGCCGTCCACTTCCTCGGGCCAGAAGTTGCCGCTGGCCAGGCGCAGGTGCGGCTTCTGCGGGAGCACGAGGGGCCCCTGGCCCTTGATGAGTGTGATGGTGTCGGATGACATGCCTGTTTCCCCCAAGCGTCAGGACGTGCGGGCCCATGGAACGGGCCTCGCGTCAGATGTTCCCGGACGCTAGCACGGGGGCCTGTCCCTGGCGGGAGAGGCTTTGACTGGGAGTGTGGGATGGGGTGGGCGGGTGGAGGCGGGCTGTCAGCAGGTGCACGGCGCCGTGACATCGCGCTTGCCGTGCGGGGTGTCGTGGCGATGCTCCGGGGTCATGTACCCTCGGACGACAGCTTCGACTTGGACGACATGGGCCCGGGCGCCGGGCCTCGGGGAGGCCTAGCCGCGTGGCGACGGTGTCCCTGGAGGATGTGCGCAAGGTGTACCGGGGCGGCGTCGCCGCCGTGAAGGGCGTGACGCTCCACATCGCCGACGGCGAGTTCGTGTCACTCGTCGGCCCGTCCGGCTGCGGAAAGTCCACCACCCTCAACCTCATCGCCGGGCTGGAGGAGCTGTCCTCCGGAACGCTGCGCATCGATGGCACTGTCGTGAACGGCATGTCCCCCAAGGAGCGGGACATCGCCATGGTCTTCCAGAGCTACGCCCTCTATCCCCACCTGGATGTGGCCCGGAACCTCGCCTTCCCGCTGGAGGTCGCAGGCCTTCCTCGCTCGGACATCGATGCTCGCGTGCGCGAGGTCGCCTCGGTGCTCGGCCTGGAGGCCCTGCTCTCGCGTCGCCCGAAGGAGCTCTCCGGCGGACAGCGCCAACGCGTGGCCCTGGGGCGCGCCCTCGTGCGCCGCCCCAAGGTGTTCCTGTTCGACGAGCCCCTCTCCAACCTCGACGCCGCCCTGCGCACCCAGATGCGCGGCGAAATCAAGAAGCTGCACGAGCGACTCCAGGCCACCTTCATCTACGTCACCCATGACCAGGCCGAGGCCATGACGCTCTCCGACCGCGTCGTCGTGATGAGCCAGGGCGAGGTGCAGCAGGTGGCTCCACCGCGCGAGCTGTATGACGCCCCCGCGAACCTCTTCGTCGCGGGCTTCTTCGGCTCGCCTCGCATCAACCAGCTCAAGCCCCGGACCCTGGGACTCGCCGCAGAGGAGGAGGTGGTGCTGGGCCTGCGCCCGGAACACCTGGAAGTGATGGCGTCCCCATCGACGGACAGCGCGCTGACGGGCCGCGTGTACCTGGTGGAACCCATGGGCGCCGAGAGCTGGGTGACCGTGGACGTGGGCGGTGAGCACCTGGTGGCCCGTGCACCCGGTGACTTCCGCGCGGCGTCAGGCGCGGAGGTCGCGCTGCGCTTCGATGCGTCCAGGCTGCGCCGCTTCGATGCGCGCACGGGCCGCGCGCTCGCTCAATAGTCGGGCTGGAGCGCTTCTCTGTCGAACGGGAGCCTCCGAGCCTCTCCCGGGCGGTCATGGACGATGGCGCCGAGGTACGGCGCCTCCACGCCCACGAAGTCCGCGAAGCGCAGCTCCAGCGCTTCATCGTGCGAGCCCGCGCGGAACAGCAGCGTCTCCGCCTCGCCCAGGTGCCCGTCCACCACCACCGGCAACCCATACCGCCTGCCGAACGGTGGCTCCGCGCCCACCTCGCAGTCGGGGAAGAGGTGGGCGAACTCCGACTCGTCCGCGAGCCGCAAGCCCTTCGCGCCCGTCACCTCCGCGACGCGGTCCACGTCCACCGTGTCCGGCGCTCCCACGACACAAATCCAGAACGAGTCCTCCGAGCGGAGGATGACCGACTTGGCCACCTGGAAGCCGCTGACGTGCAGCGACTGTGCGAGCGCCTGCGCGGTGATGGCTCGCAGGTGCGGTCTTCGCTCGAAGGGAATCTGGTGACGCTCCAGGTACTGGAGGATGTTCTGCGGAATCATGGCGCGGCCTCCCTCGGTCCTTCCCAAGGAAGGTGCGCCCCTCCGCGCACGACGACCAATCGCTGTCACTCGCGCGCATGGCCCGCGAGCCGCCGCCCTGGCGCTCCACTCGCTCAGGCGTAGACGGGATTGCCCTCCAACGACATCTCCAACCGACGGTTCAACTGCTCCAGCCGGTCATGCCGCTCGCGCAGCATGTCGCGGTAGGCCCGCTGGTCCGTCCGGGAAATCTCGTCGAGCAGCTCACGCAACGCCGTGTCCAATGCCTGCTTCAGCTCGCGTCCCTCTACCTCGGAGAGCTCCAGTAACATGCCGCACCTCCCGTGACGGAAAGTAGGCACCTGCGCTTCATGCGGGCAGGGCCCGCCCGCCCGCCGCGGACCCCGGCGACCTCTCGGCCGCTGTCCTTCCTCCCGACATGACCCCGGACAGGGCAGACCGCGGGGAGGGGCTCCTGCGCTCCTGGCCGCCCCTTGAAATGTCCGAGGGGCGCGCTCGCCCTTCCGTGCTCGAAGCAGCCCGAGGCCCTGGGCTGACGTGGGGCGCCTCGCCGCTCCTCGGTCCGTGAGCCCTGGCGCGAGCGCCTCCTCGCCTGCTCCCTCGGACTGTCATCGGCCACCCGGTGCCCGCAGGTTCTCCCTGACGAGGGCACGGTGTGGCCGCGAGGAGGTCCGATGATTCAGTCCGGCGAAGTGCGTGAGGGAATGACGGTGAGGACCGCGGATGGGCGCAAGCTGGGGCGCGTCGCCGCGGTCGGTGACATCCACTTCGAGCTCGAGCAGGGCCTGGTGCCCGTGCCTCGCCGCGACTACCTCGTGGAGTTCCGCGACGTGGACTACGTCAGCGCCGACGACGTGTACCTCGCCAACGCGGACCATCCGCTGTTGAAGCTCGAGGTGGATGACGACGGCGGCGCGCTCCCACCCCGAAGCTCCCGCGGCATGGACGCCGAGCCGGTGAACACGCCAGCCCTCGGGGACGACGACTCCGTGCGCCACTGAGCGGCTCGCGGGACCTCCTCCGCGAGGGTCTGACGCCCGACCCTTCAGGCGGGTCAAGCGTCCGGAATCACTCAGGTTGGACATCCCTGGAATGTCAGACCGTCAGGCTACACGGGCTCTCTTCGACCTGCGAGGCGAGTGGGCTCCATGCGACGTGTTCCGACATCCTTCCTGGGCGTGGCACTGTGCGCGCTGGTGTTCTCGTGCGGCGCCGCTCCGCGTCCGGACGAGGGCGCTCGGGACGCCGTCGCCGTGCCGCTGCGTCTGCTGACGCCGCGCAAGCTGTTGCCGTTCGTCACGCTGGCGGATGGCCGCGTGCTGGCCGCGGGTGGGCATGATGGTCAGCGCACGCTCGCGAGCTGCGAGGTGTTCGAGCCGGAGACGGGGCTGTGGCGCGCGACGGGCGCGCTGAACAGGTCGCGTCGCAACCACGCGGCGGTGCGCCTGTTGGATGGTCGGGTGCTGGTGGTGGGCGGTGCCCAGGTCGCCGCGCCGAGCGCGCTGGCGGACGCGGAGGTGTACGAGCCGACCACGGGACAGTGGACGGTGGTGGCGCCGATGTCCGAGCCGCGCAATGACCCTGCCGTGGTGCTGCTGCCGGATGGCCGCGTGCTGGTCGCGGGCGGCACGGACGCGGACCGTCGGCCGCTGCGCTCGGCGGAGTTGTTCCAGCCGGAGACGGGCACGTGGGTGCCCGCGACGCCCCCGGGCTTCGTGCGAGGAGGCGCGGGGACGGCGGTGGTGCTCGGGCAGGGCAAGGTGCTCTTCGCGAGCGGGCTCCAGGCGGAGCTCTACGACGTGGCCACGGGGCGCTGGGAGAAGGCGGGCCTGACGGGAGGCGCGGCGGGCACTCATCGCGTGGGGCACTCCGTGACGGCGCTGCCGGATGGACGGGTGCTCGTGGTCGGCGGCGCCACGGCGCGCGCCTCGAGCACGGCGGAGCTGTATGACCCGATGACGGGCCTGTGGACGCTGGTGGCCGCGCCGTCCGTGCCTCGCGAGCACCACGCGGCGGTGGTGACGAAGGAGGGGATGGTGCTGGTGCTCGGCGGCGAGCACTTCACCACGGGCGCGCTCACGTCCGTGGAGCGCTTCAACCCGATGACGGGCCAGTGGTCCTCGGCGCCGGCGCTCGATGAGCCTCGGCGGTTCTCGCACGCGCTGCTGCTGTCGGACGGCGCGGTGTTGCTCGTGGGGGGCGCGAACGAGATGACGGGCATGCTCGGCTCGGGCGAGCGATATCTGCCCGGGGGCTGCGTGCCGGTGACGTGTGAGGCGCGCGTGGGCGCGTGTGGCGCGGTGCCGGATGGCTGCGGTGGGGAGCTGCAGTGCGCGCCTTGCTTCGTGGACCGCTGTGACGCGCCTCCGTGTCACGCGGAGGGCCTCACGCGGCGGTGACGGACGGTGGCACGGACGTGTCCCGCGTGCTCACGGGGCGAGCGCAGGTGACAGCCGTGGACGATTCCGGCTGGAATGCGCCGCATGCGCGGGTGGCTCGTCGGAATCGTCGTGGGACTGGGACTGCTCGGCTGCGGTGGTGACGGCGTCCCCACGCTCACCTACGACGAGTGGGCCGAACGTTCGGCCACCGCGCAGTGCTCCCACGCGCGCACCTGCGCGGGCTCCACGCTGGAGCAGGAGCCCTGTTTCGCCCAGGTCCTCGACAGCTACCAGCAAGTGGAGCCCACGCTGGAGGGCGCCGAGGGCGCCAGGTCCGGCTGCGTCCAGTGCATGCGCATCCGCACCGAGGAGCTCACCGCCGCGCTCGACAGCGACTGTCAGCGCCCGCCCGACGCCGCGCGCATCGACGCGGCCTGTGGCGCCGAGCGTCAAGCCTGCCTCGGTGCGCCATCGCTCACACCCTGAGCCGTGCCCACGTGCGACTGCGTGAGCACTCCCGCACGGAAAGCCTCGCAACCCACGAAGCCCCGGACGCACCGACGCGAGACGGCCCCTGCCGTGCGTGCCACACTGCGCGCCCATGCGAACCCGCCTCCGCCTCCTCGCACCGCTCATGCTCTCCACCGCATGCGCCTCCGTCTCCTCTCAGTCCCCGGATGCCCCCGCCGCGACGGTGAAGCCCTCCACGCCCGAGCGCCCCTTCGGCACGCTGCGCGAGCAGGCCGAGCGGCAACAGGCCTGGCTGCGCGAGCGCATGGACACGGCCCTGCCCCAGCTCATGCGCAAGTACGGCGTCGAGATGTGGGTCGTCCCCATGCGCGAGTACAACGAGGACCCCGTCTTCAAGGCGCTCGTGTCCCCCACGACGTTCGCCGCCCGCCGCCGCACCATCTACGTGTTCCATGACCGCGGCCCCGAGAAGGGCGTGGAGCGCCTGGCGCTCGGCGGTGGACCCCAGGGCGGTGTCTACGTGCCGCGCCGCGCGCAGCAGCAGGTCAGCCACGGCGGCCAGGGCCTGCGCCAGGCGGAGCTGTGGGGCCCCGACCAGTGGCTCGTCCTCAAGCAGGTGCTCGAGGAGCGGCAGCCCAAGAGCATCGCGCTCGACATCTCGCGCACCTTCGCCTTCGCGGACGGCCTCTCCCATGGCGAGTACGAGGGCATGGCCGAGGCGCTCGGCCCCGACTGGGTCCAGCGCTTCAAGCCCGCCGGCGGCCTGCCCGTGGACCTGCTCGCCTGGCGCATCCCCGACGAGGCGCGCTTCTACGAGGACCAGACGAAGCTCGCCTGGAACATCATCGAGACCGCCTTCTCCAACCAGGTCATCACCCCCGGCACCACCCGCGTGAAGGACGTGGAGTGGTGGATGCGCCAGCGCCTGGCCGACCTGGGCCTGGAGACCTGGTTCCAGCCCTCCGTGGACGTGCAGCGCCAGGGCGTCACCGACGAGCAGCTCGGCGACGACCCCGTCATCCAGCGCGGCGACGTGCTCCACTGTGACTACGGCGTCACCGCCCTGCGCCTCAACACCGACACCCAGCACATGGGCTACGTGCTGCGCGAGGGCGAGACGGACGTGCCCCAGGGCCTCAAGGCCGCGCTCAAGACGTCCAACCGCCTGCAGGACATCGTCTTCGAGGAGCTGGTCCCTGGCCGCACCGGCAACGAGGTCCTCCAGCGCGCCCGTCAGCGCATGACGAGCGAGGGCATCGACGGCACCATCTACTCGCACCCCATCGGCCTGCACGGCCACGGCGCCGGCGCGATGGTGGGCCTGTGGGACCGTCAGGAGGGCGTGCCCGGCAACGGTGACCACAAGGTCATGCCGAACATGTGGTACTCCATCGAGCTGCAGGCCACGAGCGCCGTCCCCGAGTGGAACGGCCAGCGCGTGCGCTCCGCCCAGGAAGAGGACATCACCATCGACGCCGAGGGCCGCGTGCACTGGGCCTGGAAGCGTCAGACGGAGTTCCACCTGGTGCGCTGAAGGCCCGCGTCACCCGCGGCGGGCTCTCGTGCGAACCGCGCGCGCGAGAGCCCTGGCTTCTTCAGCGCGGCGTGCCGGTCAGCGACTTGAGCAGCTCCACCAGCGCGCGCTTCTCCTCGTCCGTCAGGTCCAGCGCGACGATGGACACCGTGCGCTTGCCCGTGAAGGTGCCGTCCGGGTCGCCGCCCTCGTTGTAGAAGTCGACGACCTCCTCCAGCGTGGCCTGCGCGCCGGTGTGCATGTACGGCGCCGTCAGCGCCACGTTGCGCAGCGACGGCGTGCGGAACGCGCCCTCCAGCTCCTCCTGCTTCGCCTGCGTGCGCAGCGTGGCGAGCCGCCGCGCGTCCGCGCCGCCGCGGTCATCGCTGTAGCGCCCCGCCGCGTTGAACTCCCAGTCCAGCAGCGACTGCAGCACCGCCCACTGTCCCCCCGCGCCCGGCCCCTTGTCCTGAAGGCCCACGTTGTGGAACAGCTCGTCCGTCAGCGACGGGCCCTTGTGGCACACGATGCACTGGCCCTTGCGCACGAAGGTCTTCAGGCCCAGGTACGCCGGGTCGCTCTCGGCCGTGCCCGCGTCCACCGCCGCCAGGAAGCGCCGCACGTCCACGTCGAAGGGCGCCTCCACCCGCATCAGGTCCCGCTCGTACGCCGCCAGCACCTTGCCCACGTTGGCCATCAGCTCCGGGCCGGGCTCCGCGCCCGGGTCCGCGCCGAACAGCTCCACGTAGCGCGAGCGGTACGAGTCCTGGGCCTGCAGCCGGGCGCGCACCACCTCCGCGTCCGAGTCCATCTCCACCGGGTTCGTCAGCGGCAGAATCGCCTGCGACCAGAGCGAGTCCGCCCGGCCGTCCCACATGAACCAGCGGTTGTGCCGCACGTTCAGCACGGTGGGCGGGTTTCGCTCCGTGCGCTGGCCGCCGCAGCCCTCCGCCGTCGGTGTCTCCACCGTGCGGCCCTCGCCGGTGTGGCAGCTCTCACACGACACCGAGCCGCAGCGCGACAGCCCCGGGTCCCGGAACAGCTCGTTGCCCAGCGTGCGCGCCGCCTCCAGCCCGTCCACGCGGTTGGTGGCGTCCAGGCGCGGGTGGCTCGACAGCGAGTGCAGGCTGCGCAGCTGGTCCAGCTCGTCCAGCGTGGGGAAGGGTTCCTCGGACTCACACGCCAGCCCCATCCCACCCAGGCTCAGGGCGAGCAGGGCGGTGCGCCAGCTTCTCGAAATCATCACCGGGTCGTCCTTCTTCACCATCCGTCGCGGCCCGGCCTGGTCCGGTACCTCGCGCCGCTCCACGGGCGGTCTGCCGGAAGCTTCGCGCCCCTCGGTGCGCGAATCAATCCGGAATTCCTGGACGACCTGGAGCCTACCTGCCCGCTCCGCTCCCGACACCGGGGCGGAGAGGGCAGGGAACGGCGAACGACGGTGACTTCAGGAGCCGCAGCTCACGGCGAAGTCGCGCGTGCCGGTGGCGTAGTTCTTCAGCTCCAGCTCGAACGGCGCCGGGGAGATGGTGGGCGCGGCGCCGCCATCGCACTTCAGGCTGGACTCCGCCACCGCGCTGACCTGCAGCTTGGTGTTGCTGGGGATGCCGGACACCGTGAAGGAGCAGCGGTTGCCGCGGCTGGACTTCACCATGCTGTGACCCAGCGCGTCCGTGGGCGTGCTCGCGTGAGCGACCACCACGCGTAGCTGGTCACACGGGTTGCCCGCCTGGGACAGGCCGGTCTCCGGCAGCTTGATGACCCCGGCGACCGTGGCGTTGCCCTCGCGGCTCCCGCCGCCTCCCGTGGTGGCACAACCAGTGGCGGCGAGCATCAAGGCGGCAACGGCGATGCGATACATTTTTTCCTCAATTCATGGGGGAAGGAGAAGGCGGCTCGGTCGCCGCACAGACGACCTACGTCGCGCGCCCATTACAATTGCGACGACATTTCATTCCATCCATTTCGCTCGCACGCGAGGTGCCGGGTTTTCTCCAAATCGCGCGGAAGTCCGTGCGGTTCTGGACGCGGCGTCGACGGGCGGTGCGACCGGGCGTGCGGTTCGATGAGTCTTCTTCATCGCTCGAATCAAAGACAGACATGGTGCCCATCCCTGGGATGGTTGGACGTCCCAGGAGCGGACAGGATTCCCATGTTTGGGAATGCACGAACGCTCGTGCCCCGCGCGGAGCGTGCGGCCGGGACGCAGTCCCTTTGTCTGCTGCCGGACAGCGCTCGCGCCCCCACGGTTCAAGGCGCGAGAGAGGAGACGCGCATGTCGATGCAGAAGCAGGAGACGACGCAGTCGTGGTCGGGGCTGGGCGTGGGGACGGACCGGAAGTCCTTCCTGGCGGCGGTGTCCGCGCAGCTGCCGGACTTCGAGGCCGAGCGCGCGGCGGAGGCGGTGTTCTGTGGCCTGTCGGAGCTCTTGTCCGACGGGCTGATGCAGCAGCTGCGCGAGCAGCTCCCGGAGGACGTGCGGGGAATGCTGGATGCGTGCCCGCGTCATGCGCGGGAGGGCGGCAAGGTGGACCGGGATGACTTCTACCTGCAGGTGGCCAACCACCTGAACGCCGAGCCGGAGAACGTGAGGCTGGTGCTGCACGGCGTCTTCGCGGCGCTGCGGGCCCAGCTCACCGAGCAGGAGGCGGGCAAGGTCGAGGGCCAGCTCCCCCGGTGGCTCCAGGGCACGTGGGCCGCGGCGAAGCTGGGCATCGACCGGCCCTCGTGAGCGCGGCCGAGGGGCGGGGCTCGCGCTCCCCCGAGGCGTCCGGACCCTCGCGGCCCGGACGCCTCGCGCGCGTCCCCTAATAGGTGCCGCCAATCTGCAGCGTCCCCATGTAGCGGCCGTCCAGGGCGTTGGGCGTCGCGGAGGTGGGGGCGAAGCCCTGGTCGAAGAGGAAGTTGTAGCTGACGCGCGCGTCGGCGGTGATGAGCTTGTTGACCTGGTAGCGCAGGCCCAGGCCCGCGGGCACGTAGCCGCTGGTGTCGTCCTCGAAGCCGAAGAGGCGGCCCTGCGCGTCGTGGCGGATGTTGTAGTCGTCGATGCCCAGGCCCGTCACCGCGTAGGGCTGCAGCCGGGTGTCGGTGAAGTTGCCGACGACGAGCGCCTGGCCTCCGCTGCGCACCACGTCCGGGCCGCTGCCCAGGCTGCCGCCGCGGCCGTTGCCGTCGATGTCCACGTCATTGACGCTGCCGTTGTAGCCGAGCTCCACCGCCATGAACGGGATGGGCCGGTAGCCCACCGCGGCCCCGTAGGCGAACCCCGCCTCCATGCGGGGCGCCAGCTGCCCGGTGTAGCCCTCCGCGCCGCCGCCCAGCTGCGCGTACAGCCCGGTGTCGGCGCGCTGGGACTCCTTCTGCCGGCGCGGCTCGTCCTCCCGCGAAGGCTCCACATAGCCCTGGGCCCGCTCCGCGCTGGGGCGGAAGTCCTCCTGGGCCGCCACGGCGCATCCCCACAGCGCCCCCACACATCCCGCGATACGCACGAAGGTCTTCATGTCGGACTCCTTTCCAAGCGTCCGGAAGGCAACGTGACGTCCTCATTCCTCCCCGGCATGGTCCCGTGGGGAGGCGCGGGCGGAGGGCGGGCGCGTCGGCCGTCCCCGCGTCCCACCCGGGCGGGCGGGGCGGGCGGGCTCGTCGCCTCAGGGCATGGCGCCGATGAGCGCCTCCATCGCGCCGCGCGCCTGCACCAGGCCGTGACCGTGCTCCGTGTCGTAGCCCGCGGGGCCCAGGTCCTTCGCGCTGGACTGGAGCGCGGCGCGCACCTGGGCGGGCGTCGCGCCGGGGCGGGCGCTGAACAGCAGCGCGGCGATGCCGCTGACATACGGCGTGGCCATGGAGGTGCCGGACATGTACGCGTAGTCCACCGGGCGCAGCGTCAGCCGCGTGGTGGCGCCCAGCTGCCGGCCCATCACCGTGCTCGCCGCCTGGGTGATGGTGACGGCGGGCACCCACGCGCCGTGCTGCGGGACGGAGAGTATCTCCGCCCCGCCCTCCGCCAGCTCGCTGGCGAAGATGACCGCGCGCGCGCCCTGCTTCATCACGTTGACCATGGCCCGCTCCGGCCTCACGTAGGGGTGCGGGTGCAGATAGGCGATGAAGCCGTCACAGCTGCTGTCCTCGCCGCACGAGTCCAGCGTCCCGCCGTGCCCGCAGTCCACCAGCGCGCCCCAGGTGTTCCCGGTGGGTGCATACAAGAGGGAGCGCGACGCGGGCCGGGCCCGTCCCAGCTCCAGCTGCGCGAACGAGCCCAGGCCCCGGGGGAAGGTGGACAGCACGTCCACGCCCGGCGCCATCAGCGCCAGCCGCTCGCCATGGGAGGAGAAGTACACGCGCCGGTCCAGGTCATCCACCGCGCCCACCGCGAGCACGGACGGGTCCGACGCCGGATAGGACACCAGGAACTGGCCCTCGTTGCCCGCCGCCGCCACCACCAGCATCCCGCCGTCGAGCGCGGCCTTGAAGATGTCCTCGGACGTGAAGGTGGCCAGGCCTCCGGCCAGCGACAGCGAGGCGACCCGGGCGCCCTGGCTCATGCACCACTCGACGGCCTCGAGCACCACGCTCATGTTCGTGCGGCCGTTCAGGTCCAGCACCCGCGCCACGAGCAGCTGGGCCCCCGGCGCCACGCCCATCAGCCCGCTCTCGGTGAGCACCGGTCCACCCTGGCCCCCCATGCCCGCCCGGGCCGCGATGATGCCCGCCACGTGTGTGCCGTGGCCGGTGCCCCAGTGGCCCTCCTCGCCGTCCGTCGCGTCGTCGTCACCGTCCAGGAAGTCCCGCGCCGCCACCACCGCGTCGCGCAGCTCCGGGTGGTTCATGTCCATGCCGCTGTCGATGACGCACACGCGCACGCCCGCGCCCGTCACCGCGCCCGGGTCCGGTACCCCGTCCCCGTCCCGGTCCCACACCTCGAGCGCCTGCACCCGCTGCAGCTTCCCGGTGTAGTCGCCGGTGCCGCTCGCGCCGAGCCCGACGCGCGTCAACGCCCCCAGCGGCAGCGCGCCGAGCCCCGTCGCGCGCAGCTCCGCGTCCGGCTCGATGCTCTCCACCGACGGGTCCAACGCCAGCGCCAGCCGCTCCTCGGGCGTCACGCGCGCGGCCAGCGCGGGCGCGTGGCGGAAGCTCGCCGTCACCCGGCCTCCCAACTGGTGCACCCGCGCCGCCGTCACGCTCCGGGCCTGGCGGTAGCGGATGATGACCGGCTCCCGCCCGTCGTCCTCCGAAGCGACCTTCTGGGTCGTCCGGGGCTCCTGGGGCAGCGCTCCGGCATTGATGCCGGGGCAGACATTGCGCAGGGCGTCCCGCTGCTCCGAGTCGTCCGGCATGCACCCCGCCAGCACCATCAGCCCGATGAATCCCCAGCGCTTCATGAGCCACTTCCTTCCGTCGCCATCCCGGGCGACCTCGCGGGGCCCGGCCGGAGGGCTTCCAGCCGGACGACCCCACCAGCCCCCAGGGAGTGCATCCCTCCCCCGGGCGGCAACGGCGCTCGAAGCCCGCCGCCGACGGGAGGTGCGTGGGTTCACATCCGGACCGCGCCGCGTGTCTCAAACTGGCGTCCGACCCCGACCGCCCCTGGGAGCGGCTGTCCCGAAACCCGCCCTCCTTGCCCACCTCCACGCGGAGGGGAGGACCCCCGTGGCGCCGGGCGGACGCAAGCCCCGGGGCGGGGGCAGAGGGCGCCGTCACGCTCCTTTCTGCCCCACCGGTCTGACACCGGGAGGGGGAGCGGCCGGCTTTCTGTTTCGGGCCCGTGCGGTGTCCGACAGAGGCGAGGGAGCCCCCGGAGCTTGCTTCCGTGTGTGTCCGGGTGCTTCGCTGCCACGTGAAGCCATGAGCACCGAACCTACAGAGTCCTCCCGTTTCCTCGGGCGCTACGAGCTCGTCCACCCCCTGGGCCAGGGCGGCATGGGCGAGGTGTTCCTGGCGAAGATCAGCGGCGCGGCGGGCTTCGAGAAGCCGTGCATCGTGAAGACCATCCTCCCGGCGCTGCTGAAGGACCGGCAGTTCCTGGACCGCTTCCACCATGAGGCCAAGGTGCTGGTGCACCTGGTGCACTCGTCCATCGCCCAGGTCTACGACATGGGGGAGACGGACGGGACGTACTACATGGCGCTGGAGTACGTGGCCGGCGTGGACCTGGCGTACCTCCTGGAGCAGGCGCGGGTGCAGGGCGCGCAGGTGCCCGTGCCGGTGGCGCTGTTCCTGGGGCAGCGCATGGCGGAGGGCCTGGGCTACGCGCACCGCAAGGTGGGGCCGGACGGGGTGCCGCTGGGCATCGTCCACCGCGACGTGTCGCCCCACAACGTCATGGTGTCGTACGAGGGCGAGGTCAAGGTCATCGACTTCGGCCTGGCCAAGTCCGCCGCGCGCAGCAAGTACACGCTGCCCGCCACGGTGATGGGCAAGCTGGGCTACATGTCGCCGGAGCAGGTGCGCGCCGAGGCGCTGGACCACCGCAGCGACATCTACTCCTGCGGCGTGGTGCTCTGGGAGATGCTCGCCGGCCGCTCGCTCATCCCCCACGGGACGGTGGGGGAGATGATGGCGGCCATGTCCCATCCCACGGTGCCGCCGCTGACGGGGCTGCGCGGGGACGTGGACGAGGCGCTGGACGCGGTGGTGCGCCGCGCGCTGGCGACGAAGCCGGATGAGCGCTACTCGCGCTCGGACGAGCTGGCGCGCGCGCTCAACGGCGAGCTGGTGCGCTCCGGCGCGGCGGTGGGCGCGGAGGAGGTGGGCCACTTCGTCCGCGCGCTGTGCCCGGAGGCCTTCGCGGCGCAGCGGCAGCTCATCTCCAAGGTGACCTCGTCCTCCAGCCACCGCCGAACCCCCGCGCCCATCCCCCTGGTCGCCGGCGGCACGGGCGCGTACGGCACGGGGCCTCAGGAGGTGGAGCCCGCGGGCTTCGAGCCGACCCTGATGCGCAAGCAGGACACGCCGTCGGGGGAGAAGCAGGTGGCCGGCATGGCCCGCCCGGACGTGCCCGGTCACGGCGAGTCGATGGCCACCGACGCCACCACCCTGCGCTCCGGCTCGGACCCCGGCGCCGCCACGGCGAGGACGGCCGTCTTCGACGGGGCGACGGGGAGCACGCCGCGCCCTGCCGGCGCCGAGGTGTCGGCCTCCGGTCCCCGGGCCGCGAAGGCGTCCGGCTCCGGCCCTCGCTTCTCGGGCAACACCTCGGTGCTCCCGCCCCAGGCCGAGAGTGCCTCGGGCTCGGGGCCCCGCGCCGCCGCCCCGGAGGAGCAGGCCCCGGTGCGCCCGGTGTCTTCGTCACGGGAGCACGCGCCCGTGCCCGCGCGGAGCGACGAAGGGCGTGGTCGCAAGGGCCTGTTCGCGTTGGTCGCCGGCCTGGTCGTGCTGCTGATGGTGGGCACCGCGGTGACCACGGCGCACTTCATGCGGCCCCAGGGCCCGCCGCCCGTGGACGCCCCGCCGCCGCCTCCGCCGGGGGGCCTGGCCGGGAGGGACGCAAGGCCTCCGCCGCCGGGGCAGCCCCCTCCTCGGGAGCCGCCGCCCACCACGGCCCCGGTCATCGAGCAGACGCCACCGCCCGCCACCGCCCAGGGGCCGACCCAGCCCGAGCCGACGCCCGTCCCCAAGAAGCCGACGCCCAAGCCGGACAAGGTCGTCACGGCGCCGCCCAAGCGCCCCACCCCTGCGCCCAAGCCGGTTCCGGAGCCGGACAAGGCGCCGCCGGTGGAGCCCGTCGTGGCCGCCAACACCCCCGCCTTCGGCTACTTCGCGCAGGTGCTGCCGCTGACCGCCGATGACGGTACCTTCCTGGTGAGGGGGGCCCGCGCCAGGGCCTTCCAGACGGGCATGGACGTGAAGGTGGTGGGCGACGCGACGTCCGACGGACAGCGTCCGGTGCTCGGTACCGCCCGGGTCGTCGCCACCGACAGGCGGCAGGCCCGCCTGAAGCTGGCCAAGGACGTCAAGTCCGCCCCGAAGCTCTACGCCGCCGTCCCCGCGGAGGACCCCTACTTCGGAGAACCCACCGAGCGGGGCGTGGAGCCCGCGTCCGCCACCGCCCCGCCCCCGAAGTCCGGCGCGTTGACGGGACACATCTCGAAGCGCGACCCCCTGATTGGCGCCACCTCCTACACGGTGAACAACGCCGACGAGTTCGAGTGGACCGACTGCGTCCTCGTCATCGAGACGCGCCAGCGCGCGACCCTGGGAGAGGTGCCCGCCTACTCGAAGCGAGAGGTGAAGCGCTTCAGCAAGCCCCAGACGCAGCAGGTGCCCCCCGCGGGCAAGGCGGGCGTGTACTGCAAGGAGGGGACGCTCTTCTCGACGGTGAAGTGACGCCTTCCGGGCGCTACGGCCCGCCCGAGCGCTCCGCGGCCACCGGACAGTCCGCCACCACCTCGCGCACGTCCTCGCGCCCTCCGCGCGCCTCGCGCACGGCCCGGCTCAGCGACGTCTTGCACTCCCACGTCACGTCCCGCGTGCCGTGGCAGCAGTGCCAGCCCGTCAGCGTCCGCCCCAGGTACTTGAGCATCTCCGCCCGCGTGGGCGTGACGAGCAGCCACACCGCGCCCGCGATGAGCCCCAGCCAGGGCAGCTGCGCGCCCAGCCCCTTGAGCCGCGCCGAGGCGCCCGCCGTCACCGGCTCCGCGTGCACGCCGAGCCAGGTGTCCAGGGGACGGCGTTGCAGCACCGGGGTGATGAGCAGGTCCACCGGCGTGGTGAGCGCCCGGGCCAGGGCGCGCGGCACCCCGGGCGCGCGGCCCATGTGCACCAGCCGCACCCCGAGCAGCTGCCGCCACAGCGTCCTGCCCCAGATTCCGCCCACCGCCGACACCGCCAGCCAGGCCAGCAGGATGGCGACGAGCATCGCCACCGGGGTCCGCTCGTGCTCCAGCGCCCGCAGCGCGGCCCAGCCCACCAGGGCCGCCGTCGCCAGGTCCAGCACGTCCGCCACCCACAGGTGCCACTGGTACCGCGCCTCGGTGGTCACCTTGTCCGTCGAGAACAACGCCCCGTCGCTCATCCGCCCACGCTCCTCGGGGCGCCGAGCATAGACCTTCGCCCGGCCCCGCGGGGGACTGACGCGCCTGCCTTCCTCGCGCGGGTCCCCGTCCGGAAACAGTCGTCCGCGTGCGTGACGCCGGGCGGGAGAGCGGGCGCCCACGGGCCGCCCTGGGGCGACCGGGGGACGTGACTCCTGTCTGTTTCCCGCAGTGGCGCCCCGGGCCCCTGGCTCCCATCTTGGGTTCAGCGCGATGCGGCGAGGCCCCCGCCACCACCGGGGCCTCGATGCGCGGCGCGGACGCCACGTCCCCGGTCCTCCGGGGCGCGTGGCTCCTCAGGTGCCGACAGGTGGTGGCGTACGAGGCGACAGCGGCGGGGGGAAGTTTGGGAGTCGTGGGGGGGCAGGTGGTCCCCCGCCGCTGTCGCCGAGGCCGTTGGCGGCCAACGTTCCACTCCGGGTGAACGCCCGAGGTTTGGCCTCGGGGGCGATTCTGCCGGACACTGTGGCCCGTCATGGGCATTCCAGGGCATCGGCTCCGCGCGGCGTCGCGCGGGCTCGGGGGGTTCGTCTTGCTGGCTGGGCTCGTCCTGGCATGGCCGGGCCTTGCCTTGGACCCGCAGCGCTGGGTCTCCCAGTACAGCCAGGACTCGTGGCGCAGCGACGACGGGCTGCCGCAGAACAGCCTGCTGTCGATGGCGCAGACGCGGGACGGCTACGTGTGGCTGGGCACGTGGGAAGGCCTGGTGCGCTTCGACGGCTCGCGCTTCGTCGTCTTCGACAAGCGCAACACGCCGGAGCTGCGCAACCACACCATCAAGGCGCTCGCGGAGGACGCGTCCGGCGTGCTGTGGGTGGGCACGGACCAGGGCCTCGTCTCATACGTGGACGGCCGCTTCGAGCGGGCTCCGGGCGCCTCGGCCCCGCTGGAGGGCTTCCGCGTGGAGCACCTCATCGTGGGCGAGGGCTCCCTGTGGGCGGGCACCTCGGGCGGGCTGTGGCAGGTGCCGCTGGGCGAGGGCGTGGCGCGGCAGTACACGGAAGCCGATGGCATGCCGGGCATGTCCATCACCGCGCTGGCGCGGGGCGGCGGGGACAACCGGCTGTGGGTGGGCACCAAGACGGGCCTGGCGCTGCTGGAGGGCGGCCAGGTGCGGGGCCTGCCCTTCCCGATACCCGGCGGGGACGTGCGCTCGGAGGTGACGTCGCTCTTCCAGGACGTCACCGGCACGCTGTGGATGGGCACCGAGGCGGGGCTGGTGTCGTGGAACGGCACGCTGGCCCGGCGCTTCAGCACGTCGGACGGGCTGCCGGCCGTCGTCACCGCGCTGCTCGCGGACAGCCAGGGCAACCTCTGGGTGGGCACGCGGCGGGGCGGACTGCTGCGGCGCGAGGCCGCGGGCTTCAGCGCGCCGCTGCATGGCGCGGGGCTGGTGGACGCGGAGGTGCTGTCGCTGCTCGAGGACCGGGACGGCTCGCTGTGGGTGGGCACCTATTCGGGCCTGTTCCGCCTGCGCGACGGCCCGTTCGCGACGTTCGGCGCGCCGGAGGGCCTGAGCAACGAGACGGTGAGCACGGTGCTGGAGGACAAGCACGGCACGGTGTGGCTGGGCACGGTGGGCGGCGGCCTGTTCTTCCTGCGCGACGGGCGCATCCACCGCATGGACGACTTCGAGGGCGGCACGGACCCGGTCATCACCGCGCTGCACGAGGCGCCGGACGGGACGCTGTGGGCGGGCTCGAAGGCGGGCGCGTTCCGGTACGACGGGCACCGCTTCGCGAAGTCCTCGCGGGTGCAGGGGCTGCCGGACGACGTGGTGACGTCCATCCTGGTGGACTCGCGGGGCACGCAGTGGTTCGGCACGCGCAAGGGCCTGGCGCGGGTGCGCGGCGGCGACGTGACGGTGTTCGGTCCGAAGCAGGGGCTCTCCTCGCCCATCATCGTCATGGCCGAGGACGCGTCCGGGGCGCTGTGGCTGGGCGCGGACAGCGGGCTGTGGCGCTACGAGGAGGGCAAGGGCCTGCGGCGCTTCACGGCGAAGGACGGCGCGCCGGGCGAGGTGGTGCTGGCGCTCCTGGCGGACCCCGACGGCACGGTGTGGGTGGGGACGGAGACGGGGCTGGGCCGGTGGAGGGACGGGGCGTGGTTCCGCTACACGGTGTCGCAGCACGGCCTCTACGACGACGCGGTGTTCAGCATCGTCTCGGATGGGGACGAGCACCTGTGGATGAGCAGCAACAAGGGCGTGTCCCGGGTGTCGCGGCGCGAGCTGGAGGATGTGGCGGAGGGCAAGCGCACGCGGCTGGCGGTGATGGGGTTCGACCAGACGGACGGCATGCGCACCGCGGAGTGCAACGGGAACACGCAGCCGTCGGGGTGGCGGGGCCGGGACGGGCGGCTGTGGTTCACCACCATCCAGGGCGCCATCGTGGTGGACCCGGTGCGCGTGCGCGCGACGCGGCAGCCTCCCGAGGTGCGCATCGAGGAGGTGCGGGTCAACGGGAAGCTGGTGTCGGCGCCAGGCCCGGTGGAGCTGCGGCCGGACGACTCGCGGCTGGACATCCGCTTCACGGCCTTCACGCCGGGGGACGCGGTGCGCGTGCCCTTCCGCTACCGGCTGGTGGGCCATGACGACGGCTGGGTGCGCGCGGAGATTCGCCGGGCCACGTACACGGGCCTGCGCCCCGGGCGCTACCTGTTCCAGGTTCAGGCGGAGCTGCGCGACGGCGGGTGGACGGAGCCCGTGTCGCTGGACGTGGTGCTGGAGCCGAGCCTGTGGCAGCGCACGGAGTTCTGGGCGCTGTTCGTGCTGGGCATGGGGATGCTGGGCGTCAGCGTGTACCTCTTGCGCGTGGGGCAGCTGAAGGCGCGCGAGCGGTGGCTGGAGGCGCGCGTGCAGGAGCGCACGCGGGAGCTGGCGCGCGCGAACGAGGAGCTGGAGGCCAACGTGCGCACGCTGCGGCAGACGCAGGCGCAGCTGGTCCAGGCGGGGAGGATGGCGGCGGTGGGCCAGCTCGCGGCGGGCGTGGGGCACGAAATCAACAACCCGCTGGCGTACATCGTGTCCAACCTGGAGCACGCGAGCGAGGAGTCGGACATGCTCGCCCGCGAGCTCGGCGAGACGCGCGCGGCGGGGACGCGGCTGCGCGAGGTGGGGCAGGCCCTGCGCGAGGCACTGCACGGCGCGGACCGGGTGCGGCGCATCGTGCGTGACTTGAAGACCTTCTCCCGGCCGGACGACGAGAAGCAGGGGCCGGTGGAGCTGGGGGCGGTGCTCGACTCGGCGGTGAAGATCGCCATGGGCGAGCTGCGGCCGCGCGCGAAGCTGGTGCGCGACTACGGGGACGTCACGTGGGTGGAGGGGAACGAGGCGCGCCTGGCGCAGGTGTTCCTCAACCTGCTCATCAACGCGGCGCAGGCGCTGCCGGAGGGCCGCGCGGAGCAGAACGAGGTGCGCCTGGTGACGCGCGGGGGCGCGGACGGCTGGGTGGTGGCGGAGGTGCGCGACACGGGGAGCGGGATTTCGCCGGAGTCGCTCGGGCGCATCTTCGACCCGTTCTACACGACGAAGCCGGTGGGCGTGGGCACGGGGCTGGGGCTGTCGTTGTGCCACGCGTACGTGACGGCGATGGGCGGCACCATCTCCGTGGAGAGCGAGCTGGGCAAGGGCTCGGTGTTCCGCGTGTCCCTGCGGCGCGCGAGGGCCCCGGGCGCGGGCGTGGCCGTGGATGCGCGGCGGGGCGGCGGCTGGTCCGCGCGTGGGCCGGGTGAGCGCGCGTCATCGCCCACGGGCTATCCGACGGTGACCGAGTCGCGGCGGTCCACGACGGAGCCCACGGCCTCGACGGTGGCGCACGAGGTGTCGAAGCCCGCGGGGGACCCGCCGGCCAGCATGGCCAATCACACCTTCGTGGACGCGAGGGCCGTCTCCGAGCGTGCGTCCGCTCCGAGGTTCTCCGAGTCGTCTCCGGGCGACAGGGCCAGCACGGGGCACACGCCCGCGCCGAGGTTCTCCGAGTCGTCCCCGGACGACAGGGCCAGCACGGGGCACACGCCCGCGCCGAGGTTCTCCGAGTCGTCCCCGGGCGACAGGGCCAGCACGGGGCACACGCCGGCGCCGGTTCGCGAATCCTCCACGGAGGACCGTGTCGCCGTGTCGGGCCTCGCTCCGTCCTCGGCGCCAGGCCTCCGGCCATCGACGGAGCGCTCCTTCGCGCCGTCGGACGTCAGCGCCATCGCGCACCGTGCCTCGGAGGTCGCGGGCGCGACGACGGGACGCACGTTCGTGACGGGACACCTCCCGGCCGTCGAGCCCTCCTCGGGCATGCGGTCCGCGTCGGAGCCCGCGTCACCCTCGAGGTCCGTCTCGGGCTCGAGTCCGCTCGCGGAGGCGAGCTCGTCCCCAACCCGCGCGTCGGTGGAGCCCACGTCGCCCGCGAAGCCCTCCTCGGGTTCAGGTCCGCTCGTGGAGGCGAGCCCGTCTGCGGCGCGCACGTCGGCCGAGCCCGCGTCACCTGTCGTGAGCCCGTCCTCCACGCTGGCCTCCAGCGCGGTGGGCCCCGCGTCTCCACCCACCACACCGGTGGCCTCCGCCAGCGCCATGGACTCCTCCTCTTCACGCCCCGCCCCAGGCGGCACCGAGGTGTCCATGTCGAGCCCGCCTCCAGGCCCCACCCAGGACGCCCCTCCGGGCGCGCGTCCCGCCGAGTCCGAGCCCGTCGTACCCCAGGCCCGAGGCCGTGTGCTGGTCGTGGACGACGACGCGCTGGTGAGCGGCGCCATCCGGCGCACGCTCTCGCGCGAGAACGACGTGGACGTGGTGGTGAGTGCCCGGCAGGCGCTGGAGCGGCTCAGCGGACCGGAGCCCCGCCACTACGACGTGGTGCTGTGTGACCTGATGATGCCGGAGATGACGGGGATGGACCTCCACGAGGCGCTGGGGCGCGCGGCGCCGGCCGTCGCGGAGCGGATGGTGTTCATCACCGGCGGCGCCTTCACGCCCACCGCGCGCACCTTCCTGGAGCGGGTGGAGAACCCGCGCGTGGAGAAGCCGTTCGACCCGGAGTCCCTGCGCGCGCTGGTCCGCTCGGAGGTGGCCCGGGCGCGACGCGAGGCCGCGGGCCGGGCCGCCTGAGCCGTCCGTCTACAGGTCCAGCACCAGCCGCTTCGAGCGGGCCCGCGACACGCAGATGAGCATGCGCTGATTGCCCGCGGGCTCCTGCTGGAAGAAGGTGTCGCGGTGCTCGGGCTCTCCCTCGCAGACGCGGGTGACGCACGTCCCGCAGGAGCCCGCCTCGCAGTCGCTCGTCACGCGCAGCCCGTTGCGGCGCAGCACGTTGAGCACCGACTGCCCCTTGGGCACGCTGAGCACCTGCCCCGTGCTGCGGATGGTCACCTCGAAGTCGGTGTCCTCCCGGGTGGCGAGCGCGCCCACGCCGTCGGCGCCGAACGACTCGAAGTGGACCTTCTCCCACGGCCAGCGGTGCCTTACGGACGCGTCGCGCACCGCCTTCATCAGCCCCGCGGGGCCACAGCAGTACAGCCGCGTGCCCGGCGCGCGCGTGGACAACAGCCCGGACACATCCAGGCCCTTGTCCGGGTCACCCCCATCGAAGTGGAAGCGCACGTGGTCCGCGAAGGGCGGCATGGACAGCAGCTCACGGAACGCCGCGCGCTCCGGGGCGCGCGCGCAGTAGTACATCGTGTAGGGCAGCCCGGTCCGCTGGAGCTGCCGCGCCATGGACAGCAGCGGCGTGACGCCGATGCCGCCGGCCACCAGCACATAGCCGCGCGCGAACAGCAGCGGGAAGTCGTTGCGCGGAGGGCTCACCACCAGCACGTCCCCCTCGCGCACGCGCTCGTGCATGGCGCGCGAGCCGCCGCGGCCCCTCGCGTCCCGCTGCACGGCGATGACGTAGCGGTGCGTCTCCTCTGGGTCGTTGCAGAGCGAGTACGAGCGCAGCGTGGACTCCTTGCCGGGGATGCGCACGTCCAGGTGGGCTCCGGCCTCGAAGGCCGCGAGCGTGCCGCCGTCTTCCGCGACCAGCTCGTACGACAGGATGTCCTCGGCTTCGCGGGCGATGCGGGCGACGCGCACGCGCAGCGCTTCATTCATCACGGTGTTCACCAACTTCCCCTCTCCCTTCCCGCGAACGACGCGGGCCCAACCCTCCGTTCCGACGGACACGACATTGAGCAGAGGTGGTCCAGCGTGGGATTGCCCCCGGGGGCGGTCGGCGCGTCGCCTCCTCCACGCTCTTCGTGACGACGGGTGGACACCCCGGCGCCCGCGTTGCCCGACGTGGGAACGACGCTTCCCTCCCGGGGTGCCCGCTCCACGTGGATGAGCGCGGGGGTGCCGCGCTTGAGACCTGGGAGCGCCCGACATGGCAAGCGTGTCGCCCGGTCGCCGAGCACACGGGAGAGCAGGCCATCCGCGCGTCGCTCCGGCATCGCGCGCAGGTCATCCCCACCATCCAGGACATGCCGCGTCATGGACCGTGCACGCCACGGAGGGGATGCGCGGCCCCCGGAGCCCCAGGGAGGCAAACGACATGGATGCCATCGCGTTGCTGAAGGCGGACCACAAGACGGTGGAGCAGCTGTTCCGCCGGTTCGAGAAGGCGGGCCCCAATGCCCACAAGCTCAAGCGCAAGCTGGTGGAGCAGATGGTGCTCGAGCTGTCCGTGCACTCCTCCATCGAGGAGCAGGTCTTCTACCCGGCGGTGCGCCAGCGCTCGGCGTCCTTGCGCGACGAGGTGCTCCGCTCGCTGGAGGAGCACCACGTGGTGAAGTGGGTGCTGTCGGAGCTGGACGGGCTGCCCTCGGAGGCCGAGCGCTTCGACGCGAAGGTCTCCGTGCTGATGGAGAACGTGCGCGCGCACGTGCTCGAGGAGGAGACCACGCTCTTCCCCGAGGTGAAGAAGGCGTTTCGTCCGAACGAGCTGCGGGAGCTGGGCCAGGTGCTGGAGGCGGCGAAGCAGGCGGCCCCCACGCGGCCGCATCCGATGGCGCCGGACACGCCGCCGGGCAACCTGGTCGCGGGCGCCGTGTCGGCGGTGATGGACATCGGCCGGGACGCGCTCCGGGCCGCGCGTCGCAAGGCCACGACCAAGGTGCGCGAGGTGACGGGGCGCGGCCCGAAGTCGCGCGCTCCCTCCGCCCCCGAGTACGAGGCCGGCGAGTCCGCCAGTCCGTGAGCGCGTGCTCCCCGAGTGAGCGGGCCCGGCTCCCCGTATGGTGGGCCGGGCCCTTTCTCGTGGGCGTGAATGTCCTCGTGGAGGGGCCGTCCCAGGGAGTAAGGCAGCGGCAACACGACCCCGCCGTACCGCCCATCCGCCCCAAGGAGGCGCCATGCTTCACGCCCGTCCCGTTCGTTCCTGGCTGCTCACCGCTGTCCTGCTCGCCACGATGGGCGCTTCCGCCCAGCCCGTGTCCCAGGCCCGCCCCGCGGTGGACCCTTCCACGCGCACCCTGCGCGTCGAGGGCACCGGCGAGGTGAAGGCGCAGCCCGACGAGGCCTTCATCGACCTGGCCGTGGAGACGCTGGAGAAGACGGCGAAGGCCGCGGGCGAGCAGAACGCGAAGAAGATGGAGAAGGTCATCGCCGCGCTGACGTCCGCGGGCATCCCCCGCAAGGAAATCCAGACGCGCAACTACTCGGTGTACCCGGACTACGGGCCGCCGGCGCCCAACGAGACGGAGCCCAAGCTGCGCGGCTACCGCGTCAGCAACGTGGTGAGCGTGCACCTGACGGAGCTGTCGCGCGTGGGCAGCGTGCTGGACCAGGCGCTGGCGGCGGGCGCCAACCGGGTGGACCAGGTGCGCTTCGGCCTGGCGCGCCAGGACGCGGTGCAGGGTGAGGCGCTGCGGCAGGCGGTGGCGCGGGCCCGCAAGTCGGCCGAGGTGCTGGCCGCCGCCCTCAACGTGAAGCTGGGCGCGGTGGTGGACGCGAGCACCGTGACGGAGCCGCCGCAGCTCTACCCGGCCCGCTTCGCCATGGCGGAGATGGCGTCCGACGCGCGCGTCGCCACGCCCATCCAGCCGGAGGAGCAGACGGTGCAGGCCAAGGTGACGCTCATCTACGTCATCGAGTCCGCGAAGTAGTCAGCCGTCCAGCGATATCCAGGGCCTGCTGGGGTGTGCCATGCCGGTGATTCAGGCAGGTGCCCCCAGTGTGCCCCTTCGGTGAGGTGACCCGAAGCGGCTTGTCTCGAGGGGCTGGGACGGTCGAGCTGTTGGACCGCGTTCTCGCGGGTCTCCGGGGGGAGGTGGGCGTAGCGCATCGTCATCTCGATGGTGGCATGGCCCATCAGCTCCTGGAGGACCTTCAAGGGGACTCCGCGCATGGTGAGGTGACTGCCGTAGGTGTGGCGCAGGTCATGCCAGCCGATGCGTCCCTGTTCGCGCTGGATGTTCGCCAGCCTCAAGCAGCGCTCCAGCGGGCGCCGCATCAGTCTCGAGGTGAGGGGCTGGCCGTCCTCCTGGCAGAACACGTAGGGCCCGCGCAGGTGACGGTGTCTCTTGAGCGCGTCGAGGGCCGACAGTGGGATGTCCACCGTCCGCTCGCGTCCGCCCTTGGGCCGTCCTTCGGACTTGAAGCTTGCCATGGTGCAAGTCCAGGTCGCTCCACTGGAGCCCCATCAACTCTCCCTGTCGAAGCCCTGTCTTGAGGGCCACGAGGAGAATCGTTCTCCACTCGGGCTCGGCCAGGAAGACCAGCCGCTCGGCCTCCTCGAAGGTGAGGAAGTCGTAAGCGGTCTTCCCCAGCTTGAAGAGCTTCACGCGCGGGATGTGGGCGATGACGCCCTGCTCCTGCGCGAGCGCGAACACCTTGCGCAGTACGCTCAACGCGTTGTTGATGTACCGGAGGCTCATGGGCGGCGGGCCCGAGCCCTTGCGCATGCGGAGGGCCGCAGGTGAAGGGGCCTCCTTTCGTGCGCGTGCACCCGAGCGCTTCTTGCGCATGGCCGTCTTGAAGTTCTCGATCTGAGCCTGCGGAACCTGTCAACGCGAGTGAGACAGCGAGTTCGAGAGATTACTGCGCAGCCTCCTGTGAGTGAGCGAGCCGTGCGGGGTCGTTGATCCAGACGGCAGTCGGGAGGGCCTGCGGCTTGGGTGCGCCGCGCGGGAAGCGCTCGGGGTGGGTGGCGTAGGCGGCGGCGAGCACGGCGGCTCGGGCCGCGAGGCGCTGGGCAGCCAGGCCGTGGTGCACGTCGTGGGGCGTGAGCAGGCCAAGGCCGGAGTGATGATGCTCCTCGTTGTACCAGCCGAAGAAGTCGCCGCAGAAGCCCCGGGCGTCCTGGAGACAACCGAAGTGCTGGGGGAAGTCCGGCCGGTACTTCAGCGTCTTGAAGTGCGCCTCGCTGAAGGGGTTGTCGTTGGAGACGTGGGGTCTGGAATGCGTCTTCGTCACGCCCAGGTCCGCCATCAGCAATGCCACCGGCTTGGAGGTCATCGAGGTGCCGCGGTCGGCGTGAATGGTCAGCTGGCCAGGCTCAATGCCCTGACGTTCGCAGGTCTGAGCCAGCAGCCTCTGAGCCAGGACGGCCGACTCGCGGTGCGCCACCATCCAGCCGACGACGTACCGGCTGAAGACGTCTAAGACGACGTAGAGGTAGAAGTACGTCCACTTCGCCGGGCCGTGCAGCTTCGTTATATCCCAGCTCCAGAGCGCATTGGGCTTCGTCGCGTGCACCTGGGGCACTGGGTGGCTGGGGTGGCGCAGTTGATTGCGGCGCTCGCGCACCTCGTGGTTCTCGGCGAGCACCCGGTACATGGTGCGCTCCGAGCAGAGGTAGCGGCCCTCATCGAGCAGCTGCGCGTAGACTTCCGCGGGCGCGGCATCCTGGAATCTTGGCTCATGCAGCACCGTGAGCACCTCGGCCCGCTGCTCGGGTAGCAGGGCTCGCGGTGGGCTGCCTCGGCGCACCGGCTCCTGATTCGGCCGGGCTCGCCGGTAGAAGGTGGCTCTGGGCAGACCCAGCGCCTGGCACACCGGCGCCACGCCCAGCTCACCAACGGCCTCCAGTGCCACGCGCATCAAGGCTCCTCGTCGGGCTTGGGCAGTCCCACTCCCAGGATTTCCGAAACTTTTTTTGGAGGTCCAGCAGGGCCTCCGCGCGCTTGAGCCGCGCCTGGGCCCGAGCCAGCTCCTTCTCCAGTTCGGCGACGCGCCGGGCGCTCGCGTCGGGCAGCTTCGCCGGCGGGCCGCGCTTCTTTGGACTGCTGGCGGACAGCTCTCCCGCATCGTGCTGGCGTCGCCACGCGCTCAGCAGCGACGAGTACAGCCCCTCCCGACGCAGCAGCGCTCCCACTTCACCGGGCTTCGTGCAGCGGTCCGCTTCCGCCAGCACTCGCAGCTTGTACTCCGTCGTGAAGCCTCGCCGCCTGGCTTTCTCCACCACCTCGGTCTCCCGGACCCGAGCCTCTTCCACCACCGGATTCATCGTCCCTGCCTGGGTCGCCCTGCACACTAAACTGCTGGGTACGGACTGTCTCACTCACCTTGGCAGAGAGGGCTTTCCCCTCACCACCGCGGATTCACCACCGGCGCGGCGCGAGTCGCTCCAGCCGACCGGGAGACGTGTGTTCTTCGTGCCTCATTCCGGGGCACGCACAGGAGGCGTGTATGCACAGGAAGCGAAGCTGTCTGGCCGCGCTGCTGCTGTTGCTGTTACCGACGACGGGAGGTGCCTCGGAGCCCCCTGCCCCGGAGGCAGAATCATCCACCACCCCGGATGCACTACCCGCGCGCAAGTGGCACTACCTGACGCGCGTGGAAGCCACGACGCTGGCGTTCCTTCCTCGTGCTGGCGCGGGGGAAGACGAGGGCTTCATGCAGGTGGAGCCCACGTTCATCCTCGACGGTGGCCCCGAGTTCGGCGTCAACCTGGGGGCGCCCGTGCGCTTCCGTCTTTGGGGCGGGGAGGATGGCGGGTCCCTCGTGCGTCGCGAGGACTGGGACACGCTCTCGGACTGGGGGCAGCTCGTTCGCGGCCTCTTGTTGGGGTCGGACGACGCGCCCATGGGAGTCTGGTTCGGCCCGCTGGAGGAACACAGGCTCCTCTCGGGTCATCTGGTCCGTCGCTACTCCAACCGGACCAATCCCGACTACCACCCGGCCGGGGGCATCTTCACCGGCACGCTGGGGCCGCTCTACACCGAAGCCTTCGCATCGGACGTGCTGGGAGCGCGGTTGGTGGGTGCGGAGTTCTCCCTGGACGTAGAGCACATCTTCTTCGGCCAGCCCGAAAAGGGGGGGCGGTACACGCTAGCTCTGTCCGCTGTCCACGATTGGGGGCGAGCTGGAGGTGACGCGCCTTCGATGACGCTTGCGCACCTGGATGCGATGGCGGTGGTGGTGGCGCGCTCCGACATCGAGGCCCACTTGATTGCCGGGTGGGGAGGTCGTCCTGGCGAGGGCGGCGCGTGGGGAGCTGTCGTAGGGGGCGGGGTGGACTACCTCACCGACAGGTTCAACCTGCGCATGCGACTGGAGGCGAGGCGCCAGCATGGCGGCTTCCGACAAGGCTTCTTCGGCGCGGACTACGAACTGGCGCGCTTCCAGGCGGCGGGCCCTGACGGCGTGCCGCTCGCGGATGCTCGCTTTCCGGACGGCTACTCCGCATTCGCAGAGGCCATCGCGGAGTGGGATGCCGTCAGCTACGGGGGCCCCAACAGGCACCTGAACCTCTCGGTGGGCGCGGAAGTCTTCTCATGGGGCCGCGCTGATGTTGATGGGCGTGTGGCGGTGCAGCTCTTCGAGCGCAGCTTGGAAGTAGCGTTGAAGGGACTCGCGGTTGGAGCTGGGAAGCCCGGAGCGCGCTACCTCGGAGCGGCGGAAGTCCGGTGGAGGTTCCTGGGGGGCGCGCTCTACGCGATGGGGACGGGCGGCACGCTGTTGTTTCCCACGGCGGAAGGGACATTGCGACCTGGCGCCTTCGCGTCGGTGGGCCTCGGGGTGGACCATGCGCGCTAACATCCTGTGGCTCGCGCTGGTGCTGTTCACCTCGGGATGCGTTTCGGTGCCTCATGCTCCCGGACGTGGCCGCACGCTGAACTACACGCCGCGCGCGGTGACACCTCCCGAGAGGGCGGATGTGCCGAGCGACGAGAGCCCCGATGCCTTCGTTCCTCTCCCGTCCTCCATCGCGGGCTCCGGGAGGCAGCAGCGATTTGTGCGCCATGTGGGGCCACGAAGCGTTGCAACGAGGGCTGCATCCGGAGCCGTCGGGGGTGGAGCGCGGTCCGGCACCTCGCAGCGACAGGCTATCCTCGATGCCATCGACGAAGTGAAGGTCTCACTGGACGGGGTTGAGGGGGCATTCTCGAAGCTGGCGGACCGGCCTGCTGCACTCGGTGACCGGCGTCTCGATGGGGGAGTGTTCAGGCGCTATGTCGAGCACGGCTCCGCTCAAGTGACGTGGCTCCGTGGCGCGCTCGGGAGTGCAACCGGGCTGACGGAGGTGGCCTCGGAAGTGGGCGACTCGGACATGGAGCTGGGGGTACTTCGCATGACGGGGCCCAAGCTCCAGGCCGCGATGTTCGGGTCCTTGCTGCTGGCCGCCTGGGTGGACTTCCTCCAGCTCTCTGACGCTGTCCTCCGACATTGCTTCGTATGCAGCGACGAGAAGCTGTTCGTGGACCTGCACCGGGTGCAGGGCTTGATGGCGCCCACGTTGATGGACCTCGAATCGCTCGACCCGGAGCGAGTCGAAGCGGCGGCAACCGCGATGCCCGAGTTGATGGGGAAGCTGACCCGGGAGTTTGCCGCAATCCACGCGCATACCCGTGAGAGCATGAGAATTGGTGAGAAGGTTCTGACAGCGGCGCAGGTGTTGGAGATGCTGTCCATGATTTCCACGCTGAAGATGTCTCTGCCTCGACTGCCTCCGGCCGCACCGGTGACACTTGGCATGAGCCTCGCGATGGGGTCGGGGGGCGTCATGGCGGGCTCGCGGCTCGTCGTCTCCGCTGAGTGGGTGGAGATGATGCGAAGGCTGGTGCAGGCAGGCGTCATCTCCCTCCCCGCCGTCAGCGCGGCCGTTCGCATCCACGGCGGACAGGTGATGATGGCGCAAGCGCACCAGGACTTGCCCGAGGGCGTGCGAGAAGCGCTGGGGGCCAGTCCCGAGGTGCGGGGTATGAGGGTGACGGGCAGAGCCGGAGCGGGCATGTCCGAGGCCCCAAAACATCACGTCATGCCGAAAGAGCACCGCGAGTGGTTCGAGCAGCGCGGCTTCAAGGGTGACATGGACATCGACCAGTTCTGTGTCCGGCTGGAGCGGTCCCACCACGAGGCGATTCACGGCGGGGGGAACTGGAAGCTGGGGCGCCTGTGGCCCGGAGAGTGGAATCGGCTGGTCATGGAGGCCCTGCACGAAGCCGAGACCACGGCAGGTCGGATGTTGACGCGGAATCAGGTCCTGGACATCGTCGCGGGGCGCATGCGGAGCTACGACATCCCGATGAAGTTCTCCAAAGGGAGCAGCCGATGACCGATGGACGCTCGTGGCAGGGCAACTGGAAGGCCCGCTTGTATGAGCGCGTTCGCGAACGCGGCTACGACTCACTCACAGCCTTTGCCGAGTCCCGTCCCACCGCATCGTTGGAGGCACTGGCCGAGGAGCTTGGACCCGACGATGTTGCGGGAGTCCAGGTGTACGATGGGCTGGTAGTCGAGGCGGTGCGAAGCAAGCAGGTGACCCGCTTGGTTCGTGGACAACTCGTGCGCGAGCTATGGGAGAACCTCCCCAATGGGTGGCCGACAGTGCTCGACGACACGAGTCGATTCGCCGTCGCAAAGGCACTTGGCCCCTGGATTGCCTATGCCCCGGATACGCACAAGGGGCGCGCACGCGAATTGAGGACGTCGCTCCTCGCCAATCCGCCCCCCGCTGGCTGGCGTCCTCTCGGTCCTGACGACGAGCTTCTCCGGACCCTCCTTCCCGACAACGAAGCCTGAACGGAGCTGGTGGCCCCAGGAGCTCCAGCCGGATTCCCCCATGTGCCCCAGTGTGCCCCTCCAGGGTGGAGCGAGCGTGCACACGGGGGAACAGCCTGGGACGGGACGAGATGACGTCTCCGAGCGAAAACCGAGGCACCAGCGGGGAACAGCGCGTCCTGCTTGGGTTTTTCTGGTGCCGTGGCGACGGTGACGCTCATCTACGTCATCGAGTCCGCGAAGTAGTCAGCCGTTCAGCGGCGGCAAGGGCTTGCTGGGGTGCGCCATGTCGGTGTGATTCAGGCAGGTGACCCCAGTGTGCCCCTCGCGGAGGCCTACCCCCGGTCACCGGGTTCTTGCCGAATCGACCCCTTGCCCCCGGAGCGAGCCTCGCGACGGGGATTGTCGGGATGCGGACATGTGGATATGTTCATGTCGATATGTCTTCTGGCCCCTCTCTCGACGTGCGCCCGCTGACCCGGGTGCTCAAGGCCCTGGGCGACGAGACGCGCCTGCGCATCGTGTCCCTGCTTTCGCACTCGGAGTTGTGCGTCTGCCATCTGGAGAGCGCCCTCTCCATTCCGCAGTCCAACACCTCCCGGCACCTGTCCGTCCTCAAGGCGGCTGGGCTCGTGGAGGCACGTCGGGAGGGCAGCTGGGTCTACTACCGGCTGGCGCCGCAGACGGATGCGCTGTGCGCTTCCCAGGTGCAGGCCCTTGTCTCTGCCTTCGCGACGCGCGCGACGCTCCAACGCGAAGTGGCGCGCGTCCTGAAGTCCTGCGGCCCTGAGGCCTGCAAGTAGCGCCTCCCTCTTTCCTGGGTTGCTTCCGTCCATGTCCTCGCCGCGTGCCTCCGAAAACATCGTCAAGAAGCTCTCGCTCATCGACCGTTTCCTGCCGGTGTGGATCTTCGCCGCCATGGGCCTGGGCATCGGCCTGGGGCGCGCCTTCCCGGACCTCGGGAGCCGGTTGGACACGGTGAAGCTGGACACGGTCTCGCTGCCCATCGCGTTGGGCCTCTTGTGGATGATGTATCCGGTGCTCGCGAAGGTGCGTTACGGCGAGCTGGGGCGCCTGCGCACGCGAGGGAAGCTCTTCACCACGTCCCTGTTTCTCAACTGGGTGGTGGGGCCGCTGCTCATGTTCGCGCTGGCGTGGCTCTTCCTTCCGGACCTGCCGCACTACCGCAATGGCCTGGTGCTCATCGGCCTTGCCCGCTGCATCGCCATGGTCCTCATCTGGAACATGCTGGCGTGTGGCAGCACCGAGGTCGCCGCCGTGCTCGTGGCCCTCAACTCCCTCTTCCAGATCTTCTTCTATTCGGTGCTCGGCTGGCTCTTGCTCACCGTCGTTCCGGGGTGGCTCGGAGCGGAGGTCGCGGCGTTCGACGTGTCGATGTGGAGCATCGCCCGGAGCGTGCTCATCTTCCTGGGCGTGCCGCTGGTGGCGGGCGCGCTGACACGCGTGGGGCTGACCCGCCTCAAGGGAGAGGCCTGGTACGAGCAGCGCTTCTTGCCGCGGCTGGGGCCTACCGCGCTGCTGGGGCTGCTCTACACCATCGTGCTCATGTTCGCGATGCAGGGCGAGAAGATCACCCGCCTGCCGTTGGATGTGGTGCGCATCAGCATTCCGCTGCTGGTCTACTTCGTCGTCATGTTCGCCAGTGCCTTCTTCCTCTCGCGCAAGCTGGGCTTCGACTACGAGGAGACCGCGTCACTTTCCTTCACGGCGGCGGGCAACAACTTCGAATTGGCCATCGCCGTCGCCGTGGGGGTCTTCGGCGTGTCTTCTGGAGAAGCGCTGGCCGGAGTGGTGGGGCCGCTCATCGAGGTGCCCGCCCTCATCGCCCTGGTCTACCTCTCGTTGTGGCTGCGACGTCGGCTGTTCCCCAGGGCGACGAGCGCGGTCCTTCCTCGCCGTTTCAGTGAGAGCCCGTTCGAGGAGTCCCCCCGATGAAGAAGGTCATCTTCGCCTGTGTGCACAACGCGGGCCGCTCCCAGATGGCGGCTGCGTTCTTCAATGCCTTGGCTGACCCAGCGCGGGCGCGGGCCGTGTCCGCTGGCACGCAGCCGGGCACCCATGTCCATCCCGAGGTCCAGGCCGTGATGGCCGAAGTCGGGGTCGACCTGTCGGGAGCCAGGCCCCAGCACCTCACGGACGAGCTCGCCCAGGGCGCCCAGTGGCTCATCACCATGGGCTGCGGGGAGGCGTGCCCCTTCGTGCCTGGCTTGAAGCGGATGGACTGGCCCTTGGAGGACCCCAAGGGCCAGCCCATGGAGCGTGTGCGTGAGATTCGCGAGGAGGTGCGGACGCGCGTCGCGGAGTTGCTCTCTCAAGAGGGCTGGGCGCGCTCGCTGGACGGGCTCCAGGGGCCGGCAGGCGACGCGGTGTCCTGAATCACCGGGTGCGCGTGCTCTTGGATTCCCCTCGACCGACAGTGGTGCTCCCACCGGAAAAAATCGCCTCAATCGAGGAGCGCACGCGAGCGGCCACCTCCTGCCTTGTCCCCGTGCCGAGCTTCCCGTCGAGGTGAAGGAAGGCAAGCCCGTGGACAAGGGACCAGCCCGCCGTCGACAGCGCGCTCGCGTCGGCTCCCGGGAAGACGCTCGCCAAGGCCGTGGACACGAGGCCTCGGACCTCAGTCGCTGCTCGAACCCGCTCATCGTTCGAGTCGTCACACGCGTTGCCGAACATGAGACAGAAGAGGGCGGGCCGCTTCAGCGCGAACTCCACGTACCTGACGCCCAGCTCGGCGATATCGGACACCGTCCGCGGGGTGACGCCCCCCTGGGAGAGCTCGCGTCCCAACTCGCGGAAGCCCTCCGCGGCCAGCGCGGACTCCAGCGCACGCTTGTCGGCGAAGTGACGATAGGGCGCGGCGGACGACACTCCGGCACGCCGGGCGACCTCTCGCAGGGAAAGCTCGCTACCTGTCTCGAGCAGCTCCAGCGCGGCCTTCAGCAGCGCCGCGCGGAGATCTCCGTGATGGTAGCTGTCCTTCCCTGATGTTGACACCGTTAACACCCTCGCCTATGTATGCACCGTAAACTTCGGTCCGGCTCGCGACAAGGCCCCGAGGCAGAGCACCCCGCCGCCCAAGCCCCGGATCGTGCCCGGGTCCTCCGTGAAGGCAAGAGACCTCATGCGTGCATTCGTCATCACCCGATATGGCGGCCCCCAGGCCGCCGAGCTTCGCGACATGCCACCGCCCGAGCCGGGTCCTGGCGAGGTGCGCATCGACGTGAGGGCGGCAGGCCTGAATCCCGTCGACTTCAAGACACGCGAAGGCAAACTCCGGGTCATCGACTCCTACGCGCTTCCGGTCGTGTTCGGCTGCGAGTTGTCCGGCGTTGTCACGTCGGTCGGTGAAGGCGTGACGCGGTTTGGCCCAGGTGACGAGGTCTTCGCTCGCGTGGCCAGGCATCGGCTCGGCGCCTTCGCTGAGACAGCGTGCGTGGGCGAAGAGCTCGTCGCGAAGAAGCCGGCGTCACTCGATTTCGTTCAGGCCGCCGCGGTGCCGCTCGCGGCGCTCACCGCGCTTCAAGCGCTGCGTGACGAGCTCGCCGTCGCGCCGGGCATGCGCGTCTTCATTCCAGGTGGCGCAGGGGGTGTTGGGACCTTTGCCATCCAGCTCGCCAAGCACCTTGGCGCGAACGTCGCGACGACGGCGTCCGCGCGGGGCAGGAGACTCGTCGAGCGCCTCGGTGCGGATGTCGTCGTCGATTACACCACCCAGGACATCACCGCCGAGCTGCGCGAGTACGATGCCGCGCTGGACCTCGTCGGCGGCGACACCCTCACGCAGACCTTCTCGACCGTTCGCCGTGGCGCCAAGGTCGTCAGCATCGCGGGCATCCCCGAGCCCCTGACCGCGACCCAGGACCTCGGCCGCGGCCCTGGACTCGCGATGCTCTTCTGGCTCGCGAGCGCTGGGGTTCGATTTCGCGCCTGGCGCTCGGGCGTCACCTACCGCTACCTGTTCATGCATCCGAGCGGAAAGGACCTTGAAGCGCTCGCTGCCCTCATCGACGCGAAGAAGCTCGAAGTCGTCATCGACCAGGTCTTTGCCTTCTCCAACATCGCCGATGCGTTCGACCATCTCGAGAAGGGCCACGCCAAGGGCAAGGTCGTCGTCTCGATGGGCTGAACATCGTCCGTTCTGGAGTGACACCTCTTCCTGACGACGATGCCTGAACGGAGCGGGTAACCCCGCGAGTCGACCTGTGCCCCTCCAGAAAGGCGTCTCCTGGTGACTTGGCCAAGGTGACGCTCATCCACGTCATCGGGCCTTCCGCGCCCGCTAGCGCGGCAGGCTCACGGTGAAGGTGGTGCCATGCTCCGCCGTGGACTCCACCTCGACGTGCCCCTGGTGCGCGTCGACGATGGCCTTCACGATGAAGAGCCCCAGCCCCACGCTGCGGCTCGCCAGGTCCACCACGTCGGTGCCGCGCTGGAGGGGCTGGAAGAGGTCCGGGATTCGCGAGGCTGGGATGGGCGGGCCCTCGTTGTGGACCCGCAGCGTCACCTGCGAGTCCTCTCCCCGCGTCTCCACCTGGACGGGCGCTCCGGGGCGCCCGTGCTTCAGCGCGTTCATCAGCAGGTTCTGGACGACCTGCGCCAGCCGCTCCTCGTCCCACGCGCCGTGCCCGTCGCCGCTCGCCGCCACCCGCACGTCCGCGGTGGGGTGGGCCGCCTCCACCTCCTCCACGGCCGCCTGACAGACCTGGTGGAGGTCCGCGGGGGCGCGCTCCAGCCGGATGCCGCCGCCCAGCCGGGCCTGGGTGAAGTCGAGCAGCTCCTTCACCAGCTTCACCGCGCGGGTGGCCGACGCCTGGATGCGCTCCACCGGCCTGTGGGCCTCCGGCGGCAGGGTCTCCAGGCGCTTGAGCCGCTCGGCCCCCATGAGGATGGCGCCCAGGGGGTTGCGCAAGTCATGGCTCACGATGCCGATGAGCAGCTGCTCGAACTCCGCCTGCTGCTGGAGCTGTCGCGCGTGCTGCTCCCGCTCCTGCTCCAGCTTGCGCTGCGCCGTGATGTCCTGCAGGAGCGCGACATAGCCGTCCACGGAGCCGCCCGGCGAGTGGTGCGCGATGAAGGACACCCGCACGTCCCGCTTGCCCCCCAACCGGTAGGGCACGTCATGCTGCTCGAAGGAGAAGCTCTCGCCCGCCAGGCCCCGCCGCACGTACGGGCCCAGCACCGCGTAGGCCGCCTCCCCGATGACCTCCCGGACCTTGCGGTTGCGCATCTGGTCGCGCGAAATCCCGAACCACTCCTCGTACGCCTTGTTGACGCGGCCGTAGCGCTCGTCCGCGTTGACGTACGAGACCAGGACGGGAATCGCGTCGAGCAGCAGGGACTGCTCCGCCTCGCTCGCGCGCAGCTGCTCCGTGAGCGCCTCGTTGCGCTGGCTCACCTGCATCTTCTCGGTGACGTCGCGGAAGATGAGCACGGCCCCGGAGGGAGCGCTCGGTCCCGTGCGAATCGGCGCGGCGCTGTTTTCGATGGGGACGTGCGTCCCATCCTTGCGCAGCAGCAGCGCGGGCCCCGTGAGGCGCTGGACCGACTCGGAGCCGAGCGCCCGCTCGACGGGGTTCTCCAACGGCTCCCGGGTGACGGCGTCGACGACGCGGAAGACCTCCGCGACCGGAAGCTGCCACGCCTCGGACGTGCTCCAGCCGGTGAGCCGCTCGGCCACCGGGTTGAGGAAGAGGACGCGTCCGACCGGGTCCGTGGTGATGACCGCGTCGCTGATGGAGGCGAGCGTCGTGGACAGGTGGGCCTCGCGCTCCCTCAGCCGCTCCCCCTGGGCCCGCACGCGCAGGAGGCTGGCCACCCGGGCGAGCATCTCCGCGTCGTCGAAGGGCTTGGCGACGTAGTCGTTGGCGCCCGCCTGCAGGCCCTCCGTGAAGTCCTCGTGGGCTCCCCGCGCGGAGAGCATCAGGATGGGGAGGGTGACCTCATCGTAGCGCTCGCGGATGTAGCGGCACGCGTCCAGCCCCGACACGCCCGGCAACCGCCAGTCCAAGAGGAGCACGTCGGGAGGTGGCCCCGAGGAGAGCCGCTCGAGCGCCTGCTCGGCGTCCTCGAACGTCTCCACCGCGTGGTGCCTGGCCAGCAGCTCCCGGGCTCGCGCGCGCTGGAGCGGACTGTCCTCGACCAGCCACACGCGGGCGGATGGCGCCGTGCGCGAAGCGCGCTCCTTCGAGGCTGGAGGAAGACCCGGGGGCTTGTTCAAGGGCGGGGGACATCGGTGGTGCGCGGGGGCGCTTGTCCACCCAAGTTAGGCAGGACCCGGCGGGTCCGTCGAGGGCTTCACCCCAAGGCCAAGGTCCCCTCACTCTTCATCCCAGCGCCCGAGCGCACCCGTGCACGCGCTCGAAAGGCCCGGCCCGCCCGGCCGCCTGGCCCCGGCGGAAGCCACCGGTCGCCACCGGCTCAATCCGATGCATTCCACGACCAGGGGGATGGAATCCCATCCAACCAGGTTGGGATTGGGTCTGTGTGTTCGTCGGCTGACGATGCATGGCGTCATGGGGTTGCGGCTTGACTGACAGACTTTATCTCGTTTCAATGATTACTCCGGGTCCGCCAGTTCTTCTCGTGGCGTGAACCGGTTGTCCGTATCACTCACACAGGAGCAACCCATGAAGATCAAGACGCGCGTTCGTGCGGGCCCCATGTCGGCTGATGACGGTATCGGCGGCGGCGGAGGTCGCGGCTGTGGCGGCGGCATCATCATCGCCACGCCCCTCGACATCTGAGCGGCTTCCCGTCGTAGCGACTCGGCCGTCGGCGGACCGTGCACGGTCCGTCGGCGGTCGTTGTCTTTCCGGCCCCCAGGGCACGGCCCGTCTCGGACACCCAGGTCCCGAGGTGATTTCGGGACATCTGTTAATTCTTGATATTCAAGTATTGATGGCTTTGTGGCTGGAATTCCAGCACGCAGGACAGTGATTGCGGGGCATCGCGTCACGCGTGTCCGCAACCGGTGCCTGGATGGCTGGTGCAACTTGACCTCAAGATTCGGATTGGTTCTGATTGCGACTCCGGGTCCGCGAGGTTTGTGCTTCGCGTGAAGCGGGAATCACGGCTCACTCACACGAGGAGCAGTCCATGAAGATCAAGACGCGCGTTCGTGCTGGGCCGCAGTCCGGTGGTCGTGGCTGTGGTGGTGGCGTCATCATCGCCGCGCCCCTCGACACGTTCTGAGGTGGTGGCGTTGAGCTGAGCCAGTCGCCGGTGGCCCGTGCACGGGTCGCTGGCGGCTGTTTTTCTTCCAGGACCCGTCAGGAGCATTCGCGTGAGCCAGGACTCGGTGCCGGTGTCGGTGGACCCTCACGAGACGCTGTACGTGCCGCTGAGGCGTCGCTTCATCAAGGAGTACCTGACCTCGCCCGAGGGCGTGCGCGAGCTGCACATCTATTACGGCACCCGGGAGATCTCCATCGAGGAGCAGGACCTGCACTCCTTCGGAGAGCAGCTGTGCCTGGAGGACTCCTTCATGGCGGGCAACGCCACGAAGTGGACGACCGGTGAGCCGTATCCCTGGGAGCGGGTGAAGGAGCTGCTGGAGGCGCTGCTGGAGGAGGGCGTCGTCACGCGCGAGGCCCCGACGCTCGCCTTCGAGAGCGAGTCCCACCGCAAGTACCTGGCGATGGAGGCCAGGCGCGTCGCGCCCACCGAGCCCCTGTGGTGGAACCCGGACGCCCCGGAGGTGATGCGCAGGCTGACGGGCCGGCCCCTGGAGCTGGGGTTCCTGGAGGCGGTGCTGCCGGTGTACCGCATCGCGCACCCCGCGCTCGACACCGAGGGGCGGCACATCGGGGAGAGCAACACCTTCCCCGAGCAGATGCGCATGAAGATGGACACCGAGTTCAAGGCCTGCCACTTCGCCGGCAGCCGCTATCGCAACAACGCGCCCATGAACGTGACGGCGCTCAAGTCGATGATGCGGCACTGGAAGCCGATGATGCACGCGGTGCGCGCGGTGCGGCAGGCGTTCCTGCGCCCTGACACGGTGCTCCCGGACGGGCGCTGGCGGATGGGGGACCTGCACGCGGCGGCGTGCGCGGTGCTCGCGGTGCCCTCGTACATGCTGATGCGCGCCAACGACCCGGTGCCCAACGGGCAGCTGGACCCGGTGCTCTCCAACATCTACCGCGTGACGGACGGCGTGCGGATGGTGGCCGCGTACATGCTCTTCCTGCCGGAGGAGCCGCTCACCTACGACTCGCCCATCTCGTCCGCGGAGCTGTTGTACGTGACGGACCGCGACAACCACTACCTGTCCAACCGAGGCGTGTGCGCGGGGCCGCCGAACCTGGTGGACGAGTACTTCCAGACGCTGATGGACGGGCGGCCGGTGGCGAACGAGGAGCCCATGTCCTTCGCATGGGAGAAGGACATCGTCCCGGGCGTGGACTACGGGCAGCTGGGGCTGCAGCTCTACTCGCTCCAGTTCAACCTGTGGAGCTACATGTGCCGCGCGTACGAGCAGGTCCGCGCGGTGGCCGAGTCCGTCACGCCGACGGAGGGCGACTTCTGGAGCGGCCTGCGGGCGCGGCTGAAGAAGGACTTCGAGATGATGCGGCCCACGCGCCTGCACACGGCCACCCAGCGCGACTGGGCGGAGGCGCGCTACATCGAGATGTTCGACCGCGCGCAGCGGGGCATGAGCACCTTCAAGGAGGAGTCGCTGGTCCACCTCAAGGACATCTTCACGCCCGTGCACGACGCGGTGTTCGAGGCGACGCGCAAGCGGCTGTGCATGGTGGTGCGCGCGAAGGTGGGCGACGCGTTCGGGACGCAGGCGGACGCCATCGCGGACGCGGTGGCGGAGTACCTGACGCTGGAGCGCTCGGCGCTCCTGGCCCTGGAGAACGTGCAGCGGGAGACCAACGCGCTCCTGCGGCGGCCGCATCCGGAGCGGCGGTTCACCAACAAGGACCTGTCGCTCCACCACCGCATGCGCGCGGGCACCGTCGGCGTGCTGCCGTACCTGCTGGACGTGTTCCGTGACGAGTTCGGCGTGGACATCGACAACTCGCCGGAGGGGACGAAGCTGACGCCGGTGGGCGCCCCGCTGGCGGCCGAGGACGCGGTGTGTCCGTTCACCGGGCGGACGGCGTCCGTCGCGTAGCCGCCCTGCTCAGTCCAGGAAGGGCTGGATGCCCCGGCTGCGCTTCGCGAGGCCGGAGGCGAAGAGCCCGCCGCAGTCCTCCCGGCGGGTGCAGCGCTCGCAGTCCTCGGCGTAGAGGTTCTTCCAGTCGGAGATGCTCTTGCGCGCGAAGGGGTGCAGCTCGCCGGGCAGGGTGCAGAGCGGGTGGTTGTAGAGGGACGTCTCCAGCCCCGCGCGGCTCAGCGTGCGGACCGCGGCGGTGAGCTGGGGCCGGTAGTCGAGCGGGTCCATCCAGAGCAGGCCGAGGTTCGCCTTGGCGAACCCCATCAGCTCCAGGCCCATCAGCGCGACGTGGTCGACGAAGGCCAGGTTGCGCGCGATGAACTCCGCCAGCTGGGGCAGGCGCGCGTACGTCTGCGCGTGGACCACGCAGCGCAGCTCCACGCGCACCCGGGCGCGCTTGAGGTGGAGGATGCCTCGGACGGTTTCATCGAAGGCGCCCAGGGCCTGGACGACGTAGTCATGCTCCTCGGGCAGGTCCGAGTAGAGCGGGATGCCCAGCATCAGGTCGGGGTGCTGGACGTCCGCCACCGCGCGCGCCAGCTCGGGGTTCGCGAAGCCGCGCCCGTTGGTCAGGAGGTGGACGGCGGTTGTTGGCAGGTGGTGCTTCATCTGCGCGAGCAGCGCGATGAGGCGGCCCTTGAGCAGGCTCGGCTCGCCGCCGGTGATGCCGAGCTCGCGCGTCTCCGGGGAGATGAGCGGGAGCGCCTGCATCAGCTCGTCCAGCAGCCAGGAGTCATCCTGCTTGCGGGGTGGCTGGGAGCACATCAGGCAGTGGTTGTCGCAGCGCTCCGTCACCAGGAACGTGTTCGACGGCGAGGCGCGGCGGTACAGCGTCGACAAGGCGTCGCGCTCGGGGTGGATGCGCACCACGTCCCCGTCCGCGAGGTAGCGCAGGTTCGGAGGCAGGACGTAGGTGTCCCCCGGGGCCGGGCTGCTGCTCACGAGGCCCTCGTCCCACAGGAGGTACCCCCGGAAGCCCGGGGGCAGTGAATGCGCGGGCCGCCGGACGAGGAGCACTTCCCGCTCATGGGCGAGGGGCGCGTCGTCCAGGTGCTCACGGACGCGGGCGATGAACGGCTCAATGGAGCGCGTGGAGAGCGCCTTCAGTCCGGCCGAGGAGAGGTCCAGGGCGGGCATGGCTCAGCGCCACCCCATGAGGATGTCACGCGCGCGGGCGTCATCCTCGAGCAGGCCGATGAGGTGGCGCAGCACGCTCATCTGCTTCTGGCAGAAGGCGCTGAACGCCTTGTGTCCGACGGCGTCCTTCATCGTCGCCTGGTGGAAGACGGGGTCGGCGCCACAGTAGGGGAGGAAGGCGCAGTCGCCGCACATGGGCACGCCCTCCGGCATGGTGTCGCTCAGGTGGGCGAGGAGCGTGTCGGACGTCATGATGGACTCGTAGGAGTCGTGTGAGAGGTGTCCGAGCCGGAAGGAGAAGTCACCCATCTCCGCGAGCATCCGCCCCTCGTCGGAGGCGTACACCGCGCCGTCGTAGTTGTAGACGAGCGCGCCGATGCCGATGCCCGCGGGCGACTGGAGGTCGACGTACGTCGAGCCCCGGGGCGAGAAGAGCTTCTGCAACAGGATGGCGGTGTACTCCTCCTGGAGCGGATAGCCCTGCTCGTTGATGCGGAGGATGTGCGCGAGCCCGCGCCGGTAGAACTCCACCCACGCCCCGACGTCGTACTGGCGAGAGGCGCGCTGGCGGACGGCGAACCCGTAGGGGCTGATGTTCCTGAGGAAGATGCCGTGGAAGCCCTGGCGCACGTACTCGTCGATGATGTCCTCGACGCGCGTGAGGCTCGCCTGCGTCGTCGTCATCAACGCGGAGACGGAGTCCGGTCCGAGCGCCTGTCGCGCCCGGTGAATCGCCTGGAGCGTGCGTCGGTGGCTGTCCCCGCCGCGCACGGGGCGCTGGGTGTTGTGCAGGTCCTCGGGGCCGTCCAGGGAGGTCGAGAGCAGCACGCCGTGCTCGCGGCAGAAGTCGAGCACCTCGTCGGTGAGGCGGGAGAGGTTGCTCGCGATGACGAACTGGAGGTCGCGGCGGTGCACCTGGTTGAGGGCCTTGGCGCGCTCGACGATGTACCGGATGCGCTCGAAGTGGAGCAGCGGCTCTCCGCCCTGGAACTCGACCTTGAGCGTGGGCGAGGGGCTGCGGAACATGAAGTCGAGCGCCAGGTCCGCGTGCTCCTGTGACATGTCGAACTCGCGGGCACCCTCCGCCTGTCGGGACACCTGACAGTAGGCGCAGGAGTGGTCGCAGCGCAGGGTGACCACGAAGATGTGCAGCCCGGTGAAGTTCGCGAGCTGCTCGGCGCGGGTGCGGTACTTCAGCGCGAGCAGCTCCAGCGCCACGCGGGAGTGCTCGTCGAACAGGAGGTGCTTCGACTTGAGCGTCTTGTAGGCCTCGCGGTGCGGGGGCAGCGCGTGACGGACGAAGTCGACCAGCTCGTGTCGGGGGAGCACGACGTATTCGCCCACGTCGTTCGTCACGACGTAGCGGGCGTCGTCCAGCCGGCTGAAGCGCAGGGGCGCGAGCTGGTAGCCCTTCGTGGACTGGTACCTGGAGCGGTCATGGAACATGGCGTGCGTCGACCTCAGTCCTGGCGAATCAGGCCGGTGCGTGAGAAGGCCTGCGCGACAATCAACGCGCGCAGGGCCCGGGTCTCGTCGCCCACCTGCTCTCGCAGCTCCTGGTCCAACAGCTCCTGGAAGAACAGGCGCACCGTCTCCAGCGCGTCGCGCTCGGTGACGGTGGGGGCGAAGAGGAAGCGGATGGGAAGCCGGTCCGCGTCGGGCGAGCCGAGCACCGCGGTGCACCGGTCGGCGAAGCGGTACGCGGACTTCTGTATCGCCGCGAGTCGATAGACGCGCAGGTCGAGGACGGCCTGCACGGCGCCGTCGCGGAAGGTGAGGTTGGTGTCCATGGTCACGTGTCTGCTCCTCACCACTCGATGGTGACGTCGCCCGTCTGGCCGGCGACCAGGTCCACCTCGACGGTGGTGGTGCCGAGGAAGCGGTTCTCGATGCGGACGGTGTGCTTGCCCGCCGCCAGCCGCATGAGGGCCGTCACGTCCTGACCCGCGGGCTTGTCGTCGACGAAGATGCGTCCGCCGGGGAAGGCGACGAAGGACACCGTCGCGGGCCTGGGTGGCGGCTCGGGCGCTTCGTCGGGAGCGGAGTAGCCGCCGCCGTAGCTGCGGCTCCTGCTGCCGGAGTAGTGGCTGCGGTGCGAGGAGTGGGAGCGGTGCGAGCGATGACCCGCGAGCAGTATCTGCCCGTGGGTGGGAGGGACGACGAGGAGCAGCGCGTCGCGCGAGTCCTCTTCGTTGCGTCGCCGCCACGTGGGTTGGGCGACCTGGAGCTCGATGCCGGGCACGAGCAGCCCTGATGGGGCCGCGCCTCCGAGCAGTCCCATGAGCGCCGCGCTGACGGAGAGCAGCCGGGGAGGTTTCGGGTTCATGGCTTCACCTCACCGATGCGCAGCTCCATCAGGTAGATGCCGTTCCATCTCGCCACGAGCGTCACGCGGCCATCCTTCCAGGTCGTCTGCGTGGGGGGCTTGCCTCCACGAGGTTGGGGCGGCGCGGGCAGCTCGACCGGATGTCCCAGGACACGGGAGAGCAGCTCCTTCGTCACGGGCGTACGCTTCAGGTTGTTGAGCACGCGGGACTCCTTGTCCGCGCCGGCCAGGTACGCGCCCACGCAGCGGCCGTCCCGCAGCTCGCACGAGAGGGCGACGGACTCCGTGGTCTTCGACAGGATGTTCGGGTGGCTGCTGGCTGTCAGTTGGAGCAGGGAGATGGCCACCTCGCGCTCCGCGCCGATGAGCGGAATCCGCTCCCGTTCCTCCCGGGCCCACGTGCCGGCTTGTTTCGCGAGGACCGCCACCTGTGGGTCGTGCGGCGTATCCGCCAGCTCGGCGGCGAGCGCGGTCGTCTTGTGGAGGTGGAGGACCCAGTCCAGGGTGACGGCCTTGGGACGCGGCCTGGGCGTCAGTTGCTCCTGGAGCGCGGTGCTCAGTTGTCCGATGAGCCGCTCGCGGCTCGGCGTGGGCTGGGCGGTGTACGCGGCGAAGAGCGCCTTCCATCGGCAGGGGTCCGTGGTGCAGGCCGCGTGCGCCGCGTCATGGAGGCGCCCGCGCAGCTCTCCGAGGTCCCCCGGGAAGCTCCGCGCGAGCACGGGCTGGGCGGAGGCCAGCACCGTCGAGGCGGAGGACACGTCCTTGCGCTCGAGCGACGCGACGACCTGCTGACGGATGAGGGACAGGAGGTGTTGTTCGACCTTCGCCCGCTCGGGAGCGTTCGGCGCCATCGCGAGAGCATCCTTGACGACCTCGTCCACGTTCTGCTCACGGAGCGCATGGGCCAGGTGGAGGTCCGCCCAGGCCTGCTGGAGCTCATGTGATTCGGGCTCACCCAGTGCCTGCAGCTCCGTCTGTGCTTTGTCGAGGCGCCCCTCCGATAGGTGCCGCCGGGCATCCTGGAGGCTCGGCTCCGCGACCATCGCCAGGACGGTGACGGGGAGCGCGGACACCGCCGCGCCGATGCCCCAACTGCGTGCCCGACCCTTCCGGCCCAGGGTCCAGTCCTGGACGAGGCGATCGGCCAGAATCGCGGACGCGCCGAGGAACACGCTCATGAACACCAGCAGGCTGTTCCAGAAGTAGGCGCCGCGCAGGATGTAGAGCAGCGGAATGCCCAGGGCCAACGCGAGCAGGAGTCCGCGCATCGCTTGGACCTTCCGACCGCGCGCCGTGAACTGCCGGTCCACGGAAGGAGGCGGCGCGAGCATCCGCTGACCCTCGAACTCAATCGTCGTGGGAGGCGCGTCCGCGATGGAGTAGGAGACGCGCGCGGCGGGGACCTCGAACACCTGGAAGCTTTGGCTGGTGATGCGCTCCCGGGGCTTGTACCCGACCACCATCTTCCCCCAGTGCTCCTGGAGCCAATTCGCGGGGAGGTGCGGGGCGAGCTTCTCCCGGGACAGCAGTCCATTCGCGCTGATCTCCGCCACGAGCTTCGCGTCCTTCTCCATGTCCGCCTTGGTCCACACCAGGCGGCGAAGCTCTTGCTCCTCGGACATCACCAGGAAGTCGAAGCGGACCGTCTCGACGAACTCGAGCCAACGCTGCTCGCGGCCGCGCCCGTGACACGTCGAGCAGTTCACCTGCCCCGAGCGACAGGAGGGGCACGAGACCACCCCCCGCGCATTGCACGACCTGCAGTTCATCAACCGTCGCGAGCCGTTCGAGGCGTAGCCGTAGGCCTTCCGCGAGCCCCCGCAGTTGGAGCACCCGACGAACGCCCTGCCGCTGCAGTTGGGGCATGCGACAGTGCCTTTTCCTCCGCACGGAGAGCATGTGAGGATGGACAGGCTGCTCTCGCGAAGGCTCGCGTGGGTCTCGGCCCAGGGGTCGACGCTGTCCGCCCTCCGCCTCAAGCCCGTGACTTCGGGAGTGCCCTGCGTCATGCCTTCCTTCCACACCACCTGCCGCTCGGTGATGGTGGAGTAGAGCCGGGCCGCCCTGCGCGCCTTCGGCTCCACGGAGCGGATGAACTCTTGCGGATTCGGAGGCGGCACGGGCAGTCGCCGGGTCCACTCGACGAAGGCCTGGACGGCGGCCTTCTGGAGGGCCTCCGCGTCCGCGGGAGGCATCGGGTCGACAGCCTGGGGTTCCTGGGATGGAAGGCTCATGGGAGACAAGGCCTCGTCAGAAGACGCATCACTGCAACACCTGCCGGGCGACACGCCACGCACCCTCGACGTCCAGGTACCGGGCGGCGTAGTCGCGAGCGAGCAGGTCCTCCGGCACGAAGCCGTCATGTTTCTCGAGCGCCATGTTCTCCACGTGGCGCGTGAGGGACTCGGCTCGAGGCGGCCCCTCCGCCACGAGCGCGCGCAGGGCGCCCTCCACGTCGGCCTGCTGTCCCGCCACGCTCAACACGGGCCCCAGCGTCTGCACCGACAACCCACGGGCCTGGAGCGCGAGCGCCAGCGTGTGCACCACCGCGTCACCAGCCCACGGGAAGACATGGACCTCCATCCCCGAGGCCACGATGGAGCGCTCGCCGAGCCGCCATCGCTGGAACGTCGCCCGAGCCTCCGCGAGCAGCTCCAGCGCCCGCGCATCCAGATAGCGAGGCAGCCCCTCACCGGCATAGATGGCGCGCATCTGCTCCCGGACGCGGTCATGCACGCGGCCGACACCGGTGGGCTCGAACACGGGCACGCGTCCGGCGGGCGCGGGCTCCAGCTCCACGACCTTCTCGTCGCCCTGCACGGCGAGCACGCGCCACCGCCGTCCACCGAAGATGAGGTACGTGCCGACGAAGAGCGGCTGGTCGATGGGCATCGTGCCCAGCGTGCGACCCCCGGCCACCAGCCGGAACTCCTCCACCGAGGCGAAGGCCGCATAGAAGCTGTAGTGGTTGACGAGCCGCTCACCCACGCGGCCCAACAGCAGCGTCCCATCCGAGGACTGCGAGAGCAGCTCGCGCTGCCCCAGCCCACGCAGGAAGCGCACGAAGTCCTCGCGTGACACCCGCGCGAAGGGACCTTCGTGGCACAGCGCCAGGAAGGCCTCGCCCGCCTTGACGCCGCCGTGCTGCGCGATGAGCGAGAGCAACTGCTGCACCAGCGTGGAGAAGTGGAAGGCGCCCGAGGCGGGAGGCTCGAACCAGTTCGTCAGCAGCAGCTCCAGCATCGCCACCGACTGGACCAGCCGCACCCGGAGCTGGTCCGGCAGGGGACTGGTGCTCGTCAGCTCCGCTTCTTGAAGATACAGCCGGAGCACGGAGGGGCCGCCCTTGCGCCCGCTGCGTCCCAATCGCTGACGGAGGCTGGACACCGAGGGAGGCACGCCCACCTGCGCGATGCTCTGCACCGAGCCCACGTCGATGCCCATCTCCAGCGTCGTCGTGCACACGAGGCTCACGGGCCGCTGCTTCGCCTTGAGCGCGGCCTCCGCCTCCTCGCGCAGCTCCTTGGACAGGTTGCCGTGGTGCGGGAAGAACTCGTTGGGCAGCCGCGCCTCTTCGCACATGCGACGCAGGAGGTCCGCGTACAGCTCGACGTTCGCGCGGCTGTTGGCGAACACCAGGTTGTGCGTCCCGCGCAGCGTCTTGAAGAGGTGTGCTCCCACGTCGTGCTCGTCCTCGGGCAGGTCGTCCGTGGGCTCCTCGTCTTCTTCCGGAGTGCGCGCATCGGGAGCGCGCTTGCGATAGCCCCGGAGCTGGAGGAGCAGCTCGCCGCCGCCCGACTCGGAGTTGCACAGCCGCACCTTCGTGCCCGCGCCGGGGCGGAGGAACTCCGCGGCCAGCGACATGTCGCCCAGGGTGGCGCTGAGGCCCACGCGAGGCACGGTGCGACGCAGGCTCAGCTCGACCCGGTGCAGGAGTGACTGGAGCTGGCAGCCCCGCTCAGTGCCGATGAAGGCATGCAGCTCGTCGATGACGATGTGCTCCAGCCCGGAGAACAGCCCGGCGAGCGCGGAGCCCTGCCGGATGAAGAGCGCCTCGAGTGACTCCGGGGTGATGAGGAGGATGCCCGCGGGGGACTGGAGCAGCCGGGCCTTGTGGCCCTGGGACACATCGCCGTGCCATCGGTGCACGGGGATGTGGAGTCCGTCGCAGAGCCCGTCGAGCCGCTCGAACTGGTCGTTGATGAGCGCCTTGAGCGGGCCCACGTAGATGGCGCGCACGCTGCCGCCGGCGTCCTCCGCCAGTCGGCTGCAGATGGGCAGGAAGGCGGCCTCCGTCTTCCCGCTCGCGGTCGACGCGGAGAGGATGACGTCCTGGGTCCCCTCGAGGATGGGGACGATGGCGGCCTCCTGGATGCCGCGCAGCTCCTTCCACCCCTGGGTCCACACCCAGCGCCGCACCTGGGGGTGCAGCCGGTGGAAGGCGCTCGACGCGGCGCCGCCCGGGTCAGAGCTTGAAGGATGCGAGCTCATCATCCGCTCCGGCCGCGGGGGCTCCCGCCTCCGTCTCGCCCAGGGGCGCGAGGTCGGGATTGACGTCCGCGGCGAGCTCCACGCCGCCGAGCAGCTCCTTCCAATCCGCGCCCGGGTTCTGTTCGAGCACGGCCAGCAGGTTGATGAACGCCGTCACGGTGCTGCGGGGCGTGCGGAAGTACGCCTCTCCGATGCGCTCCGAGCAGTGGGTCATGAAGCCGTGGAGCCCCTCGTCGGGCAGGCGCTGCGCGGACGCATCTCCCGCGGAGTAGACGTGCCGCAGCTTGGTGAGCAGGACGTAGAGGTCCTCGGGCGTGAGGTTCGCCAGCCGGAGGACCGGGGAGTTGTAGTCGACCAGGGTGCCCACGGCGAAGGTGTTCTGGGCGAGGCGCGACTGGAGGGCCTCGTAGCTGTAGAGACCGCGCCGGGTGTCCATGAGGAACTCGGGCGTTCCTCCCAGGATGAAGCCCAGGCCCTCGGCGCTGCCCTGGAGACAGTCATTGAGGATGCGGAGGATCTGCTCGTAGTTGGACGCGCGGGCCTTGGTGTTGGCCATCTTGTAGAGGTTGACCAGCTCATCCAGACACACCATCAACCCGTCGTAGCCGGACAGGCGGACGAAGCGGGCGAGGAGCTTCAACTGGTCGTAGACCTCCGCGTCGTCGATGATGGTGCGCACGCCGAGCGCCCTGCGGGCATCGGTGCGCGTGGAGAACTCGCCGCGCAGCCACTTCACGGCGTCGGCCTTGAGCACCTCGTTGCCCGTGTCATGGCCGCGCCAGTAGGCGGCGATGACCTCCGCGAAGTCGTAGCCTCCCACCAGCTCCGACAGCGCGGCGAGCTTCTCGCGGATGACCACCTCGGGGTTCAGCTCACGGCTCTTGGCGTCGGTGAGGGCGCTGGAGACGAAGCGCTCCACGACGCTGGCGAGCGCGCCGCCCTCGGGACGGGCCCGGGTGGACAGGTTGCGCATCAGCTCCGCGTAGAGGCTGCGGGCCTTGCCGTCCGTCGCGTGCAGGCGCCGGTCGGGGTTGAGGTCCGCGTGCAGGGTGACCAGCCGCTTCTCCAGCGCGATGGAGCGGATGAGGTTGAGGAAGAACGTCTTGCCGGAGCCGTACTCGCCAATGACGAAGCGGATGGCGCTGCCGCCCTCGGCGATGCGCTCCACGTCGCGGACCAGGGCGCGGACCTCCTCGGCCCGGCCCACCTGGATGTGCTGCTGTCCCACGCGAGGCACGACGCCCGCGCGCAGCGACTGGACGATGGTGTCCCGGTCCTTCGGCCTGATGCGTCCCTGGGGCGTCGCGTCCGTCATGACATCATCTCCTTGACCGCTTGTTCATTGAGCTGAAGGGTTTCGTCGCCCTCGAGGATGGGCTCGCCGCACACCTCGAAGGCCGCGTCGTTGATGACATCCAGCGCGCCGTCCGGGAGCAGGCCGAGTCCGCTGGCCAGCTTCTCCACCTCCGCGCGAGGCCACTCGGGCTTCGCGACGAGCGCGCGCAGCAGCGACGTGTGAAGCGCATCGAGCCCCGCGACCCCTGGCTGCGCTGGCTGGGGCGCGGGAGGGACGGGGTCTTCGTCGGCGAAGATGCTCCCCAGGAGGCTGGAGACCGCGGCGGTCTCCGCGAGCTTCGCCTGGACGCTGCGCATGTCGAGCGCCACCCGCTCGCCCTTCCCTGGAGTTGGCGCGGGGATGGCGAAGCCCTGCTCGGGGGCGCCGGCCAGTCGCATGGAGACGGGCTCGGTCGCGGGTCGTGACGCGGTGGCGGCGTGGACGCGCGAGTAGACGGTGTCCTCGTCGAGCCCCAGCATGGCGTAGAGCTTCGACAGCGTCTTGAGCTCCTGGGGTGACACGTCGCCGTCGGCGACGGCGACCTCGACCAGGAGGTTGCCGAGCGACGTGCGGGCCTCGGGCGTCAGCGCCTCCACGCGCTTCTTGTGGCCCGCGCTGGAGGCGGGGCGCGCGAGCAGCCAGGACACGTGGGCGCGGAGCCGGACCTTCTCCGAGTCGAGCAGTCCCTGCGCGGCTTCGACGAGGGCCTCCATGCGGTGGACTTCATCCGTGGAGACGGTGCCATCGGCGGTGGCCACCGCGGCGGCGAGGTGCAGCATCGCGAGCGCGGACAGGTAGCTCGCGGAAGGGGCGCTGGGTGAATCGGGGGGCAGGGGGAAGAGCCACGCGGACTCGTCGGGGGAGAGCACGGCGCCGCCCATGCGAGGGTCGGGCTCCATGCCGTGGCCCAGCTTCTCGAGGGCCTGGGCGAGCCCCACGGCCTCCGCCTTGCTGAGCTTGCCGAGGGTCGCGGTGGGCCAGTGCCGCAGGAGTTCCGTCGCGGGCACGGGAGCGGAGGGGGTGTCCCCGAGGGATTGGCGCAAGAGGGCGCGGAGTGCCTGCACGTCCGAGCCTCCGTCGATGGACGCCGCGAGCTCGGGAGGAAGCAGGGCCAGGGCGCTCATGCTGTTGCGCGCGTCGGGGTTCTTGCCCACCCAGCGACTGTAGGACTCGAGCGACTCGCAGCACTCCTCGATGAGCGCGCGCACGGGCTTGAGGGAGGTCTCGGAGGCCTCGTTGATAGAGGCTGAAGACAGCCGCACCGAGCCACCGAAGGATGCGCTCGCGGGGTTGTAGCGGGCCTCCACCTTCGCCTTCAGGGCGCGAGGGATGATGCCCGCGCCGTGGTCTCGCAGATAGCGTGCACGAAAGAGGGCCTGGAACTCCTCGGGACAACGCGTGGCGGGAGTTCGCAGCCGGGTGACATGGGTCTCCACGGCCCAGACAAGGGCCCAGTCCGCGGGGAGCGGAAGCGCGCGAGTGGCGGCGGTGCCCGCGGCCATGCGCACGTCGAACGAGGCGGAGCCGGCATTGCGCAGCCAGAACTCGGGGGACTCCTTCAACAGTCCATCCTCGCCAGCGCGGTGCACGCGCAGGACGTCGAGGAAGGCCGAGGCATAGCTGGCGAAGGAGCTGTTCTCGCCGTGGACGTCGAGGAGACCTTGGACTTCGTCTTCGATGAGACGGGCCTCGGCGAGCGCGGCGGGCTCGGTGCCCAGGTCGTGGAGCACGCGCCGTTCCAGCCCGTAGAAGAACAGGAAGACGAAGCCGATATCGATTCCAGGCTGACGCCGTCCACCCGCGAGCCACGCGAGATAGCCCGCTCGGGAGGCGGGCGAGAGGTCCGAGTACGAGGGCCAGTATCGCAAGCCCTGTCCACCGCGATTGGGGCGAGCGGCGACCTCGAGCCTGGGGTTGATGAGGGCCGGCTCGGTATTGGGGGTCTTCACCGCGCGCAGCCGCGAGCCCACGTAGACCATTCCATCCTTGAGCGTGTAACCGGCGACCTCGATGGACTGACCCGGAGCAATCCAGGCCGTCTTCTGCGAAGCGGGAGTCGACGGCTCGGAATCAGGCGCGGACGCAGGCTCAACGGACCGCGCGGGTGCGATGCGCTGCACGGCCTCGGCGAGTGGCGCGGACTCAACGGGCTTCGGGGTTGGCGCGGGAGTCGACAGCACGCTGAGTTCGAGCGGCGTGGGCTCGACAGGCTTCGGGGTCGGAGCGGGAGAGGAAGGCGTGCGCGGTGCGGGCTCGACGGGCTTCTCGCTCGGGGTCGGCGGAGCGATGACGGCGCGCGCCGATTGCGCGGGCTCGACACGTGATGCGGTCGGCGTGGAGGCGGCCTGTGCGAGCGGCTCGGCGGCGCTCTTCGCAATGGCCCGTGGCTCATCCGCGATACGGACCCTGAGCCCTCGTGAGAGCCGGGGCGCGCTCACGTTCTCGAAGCGCAGGGCGATGGTGGACGAGTCGTGCGAGGTCGGGGACGTGACAGCCGCGAGTCCGACGCCAGCCCGCGCCTGCTGCGCGGCCTTCATCCGCGCATTGACCTTGTTGAGCCAGACGATGCCACCCCATGCACCCAGCCCGAGGACGACCACGCAGCACAGGGCGCCACTGGCTCCATCTGACTGAGCAGCGACCACGAGGGTCGGCAGCGCCCGAATCCATACCGCCATTGAGTTGCTCCCCGCCCGGCGCCAAAGGAAGGCGACCGCTCACGTCTGTCTCTACCCGTGAAGTGAATGGTAACGGGATACAGTCGCGAGCGTGAGGGAAAGGGCTCCCCGGAGTCTCACCCCGGAGTGGTATTTCCCTCGGGGCGGTCATGACCCAGCGTGGGTCTGAAGGGTGTCGCGGATTGCGACGCCTCGCTCATGGTTGGGTTTCATTGCCGAGATGTGTGATGCCACTGCCGCTCATTCCCGCCGCGTTCCTCCTCGCAGGTCTCATGGGTTACGGCGCCAAGAAGGCGTACGACGGAATCGACAGCATGAAGGACGCCAAGGACCTTGGCGAAGAGGCCGAGGCGCGACATCGGGACGCGGTTCAGCGGTTGGACGGTGCTCGCGAGGTGCTGCAACAGCAGCTCGACGCCCAGGTCGCGTCCATCGACGCGGCCATCGCGCTGCTGGCACGGGCTTGCACGCGCGTGGAGGAGCTGAGCGGGGTGCTCGGCGCGCAGTGGGCGCTGGGAGGCCGGTTCGACGCGGAGGACGATGTCCACCTGGCCCGGTTCGCCACCGCGATGCAGCTGGTGAATGCCCAGCGCGAGCTGATGCGGATGCCCCTCTTCGCCGACGGCGGAGACCTGAACACCCAACTGGAGACCTTGCTGGAGCAGTCGCGTGGCCTGCTCCAAAGGGAGACGCCATGACGCTGAAGACAGAGCTGTCCCTGAAGGACGTGCTGACGGGCATCCAGGTGGTGGCCGACTGCGTGCGCGACATCCAGAAGGAGCGCACGGAGCAGACCCGGCTGCGTGAGCAATCCCGGGTGGATGTCGAGCACCTCCACGCGATGCGCGACGTGCTCATGGACTACCTGGACCGCAGCTTCGACGAGCGACGGGAGAACTTCCGTCAGCTCTTCGAGCGTCTGGACGGCGCCATCGCCAGCGACAACGTGGGGATGGCGGCCGCGGTCCTGGAGTCGGTCGTGAAGCTGGCCGACGCCTCGCCCTTCAAGGCGCTGCGGGATGTGGCGGCGACGCGCGCGGCGCTCGGCAAGCAGACGGAGTGGAAGTTCTGAGGCGCGAAGTCCACGTGGGGGAGGCATGCGCGCGGGGGGACGCCTGCCTGCCCCTGGACCTGTGAGGCCGGGGCGTGGGGACTAGGGGTTCTCGGCTGCCTGGAGCGTTCACATGTTGACGCGGAAGCAGCGGATGCGTCGGGTGTGTGGTTCCGGCTCTGGAACGACACGCATGGGGAGGCCGGGACGATGAACCGCAAACGCCGGGTCAGGGGGTGGGCGCTGGGGCTCCTGCTGGGCGTCTGGGGCGTGAGCTGCGAGCCTCACGAGGACACGGGAGGAGGCGGCGGCGAGGGCCTCCCCTCCGCGAAGAACCGTGAGCTGCGCTCGGCGTTCTGGCGGGACCTCATGGCCTCGCGTGAGAAGGCGCCGGACCCCGAGGCCCTGAAGGGCCCGGATGCGCAGGGCGTGGGAGGCTCGGGGCACGCCGAGCCCTCGGGCATCCTGCACGGCCGGGTGACGTGGGTGGGGGACAACGAGCTGCTCGTGCGCGACGGCGCGGGCGTGGAGCAGGACATCGAGGTCGTCCCCGATACACGGTTGAGGCTGAACGGGAACGCCGTGGGCCTGGCGTCGATGCGTGAAGGCGACGCCGTCAAGGTGACCTACGACGACGGCCCTGGCGGCTGGGTCGCGCGCGAGGTGGACGTGGAGGTGAGCCCACCTCGGGACATCTCCACCGAGCGCGAGCGCGAGGGCCGCCGAGGACGAGCATCGGGTGAGCAGCGTGGAGGCGGCTCCTCCACGCCGTCTCGCTGAAGACGCTCACCCAGGGGCCGCAACGTCCGCTCAGAACGCCGAACCACTCGCGCGCCGTCCGGGGGACGCGCGGAGCGTGGGGTTGAGCTGGGGATGGCGGACGAAGGGCGCGCCGGCCTGGGCGTCGGGCGAGCGATTGATGGAGGTGTCGTCCTCGGTGGCCGTGTAGCTCAAGTCATCCACGAGGGCCGAGTCCAGCGCCCGCAGGAACACGGAGTCGCTGCTGTTGTTGAGCCCGAGCGCCCCGGACGAGGCGGACACGGTGTTCGGTGTACCGGGCGAGTAGCCACGATTCCCACCGAACACGACGTACGCCTTGCCCGCGGGGACGATGGTCCCGTTGGCGAAGACATGACGGACGCTGACGGAGTCCGACAAGGTCCACCCGGACACGTCGGCGGGGGCCGTTCCCAGGTTGACCAGCTCGATGAACTCGTAATCGGGGTCCGGCGTGGAGGTGCCGTCGCCGTTCGGGGTGGAGGGCTCGTTGGCGAGGACCTCGTTGATGATGACCCTCGGCGCAGCCGGCGGTGCTCCGCCAAAGGCATAACGGCTGACGACCGGGTAATGGTCGCTGACGACGCTGCCGTAGTTGGGAATCCCCGTGGGTCGGATGACCGTCAGCGAGCCCGGGATGAAGGTCCCGGCGACGCTCGCGTTGACGAGCGTGTGGTCGATGGTGTCGGAGTGGCTGGTGGTGGTGCTCTCCGGGCGACTCGACAGGGCCCCGGTGATGAAGGTGTAGTTCGAGTCGCTGGTGAAGTTCTCGAAGGGCGTGGCCAGCGGCACCCCGGCGACGGTGGTGATGGACACGTCCACGTCATCATTCCAGTCTCCGATGACGAACACGTTCTGGAGCGCCTGGTTGTCGAGATAGGACTTGAGCCCGAGGCTCGCTTCCCGTCGCCGCCCGTATGAGGACTCATCGGCGAACGCCTTCATGTGCAGGACGATGACGGTGAGGGGCGTGGTCGTCCCTCGCAGGGTGAAGTCGACACGCAGGGGAGGGCGTCCGGCGAAGAGGGATTCGCTCTCCACGAGGATGAGCTCGGCGCTCTGGAAGGTGACGCTGTCGTCGTAGAGGATGGCCGGCTTCTGCTCGTTCGTGGAGTAGTAGCCGCCGGTGTTGGGGACGCGGCTCCAGTCATTGGCGACGAAGCCCTGGTGGTTGGGGAGCTGCGCGAGCACGGTCTCGAAGTCCTGATTGTCCACGACCTCGACGAGCCCCCAGATGTTGGCGCCGGTGTCGCGGAGGATGTCGCGGGTGTGGGCGATCTGCAGGTCATCGGGTGCGCCACCCGGAGAGGTGGAGTTCGGAGGGCCCAGGGTGTCCGAGCCGAACCACTCGAGGTTCCAGTGGCCCACGGTGATTTCGACGCCCGCGGGGAGGATGTTGAGTGGCAGCTCGCGTGAGGCGAAGGAGTTCCGGTCGTCGGTCACCACGAACGTGATGCGCGGGGGGCCCGCCGTGGAGGGGGTGCCGGAGAGCGTCCCCGTCGTGGAGAGCGAGAGCCCCGCGGGCAGCGTGCTCGAGGTGCTCCACCGCAGGGGCGCCCTGCCACCGGACGCGGTGAGGGTGACGGAGTAGGGCTGGCCCACGGTGGCGTCGGGGAGGGTCGTGGTCGTCACCGCGGGAGGTGGCTCGATGATGGTGAACGAGAGGCTCTTGTCCGCGAAGCGGCCGTTGGCGTCGGTGGCGCGCGCGGTGAAGGTGGTGGCGCTCGCGTTCGTGGTGCCGCTGATGAGTCCGGACGTGGAGAGGCTCAGTCCCGAGGGCAGCGTGCCCGAGGCGATGCTCCAGGTGATGGGCGCCTTGCCACCGGAGGCGGCGAGCTGGGTCGAGTACGGCTGTCCGAGCGTGGCGGGCGGCAGCAGGTCCGTGGTGACGCTGGGGAGCGCGTAGACGGAGACCGTGACCTGAAGCGTGGCGGCGCGGCTGGCGACGTCGGTGACGCGAAGGGTGACGGTGGAGGAGGCGGCGGTGGGGCCGAGGGTACCTGACACGAGCCCGTTGTCTGGTGAGAGGCTGAGGCCCGAGGGCAGCGTGCCCGAGGCGATGCTCCAGGTGAAGGGCGCGCGCCCGCCCGCCGCGGTGATGGAGCTGGAGTACGAGGTGCCCGCGTAGCCATCCGCGAGGGTGCCGCTCAGGGAAAGCGGAGCCTCGACGATGAGCGCGAGTGCGCGGCTGTCGGTGCGGCCATTCGCGTCGGAGACGCGCAGGGTGACCGCGTGGGAGCCCGTGGTCGAGGGCGTGCCGCTCAGCGCGCCTTGGGTCGACAGGGAGATGCCCGGGGGGAGCGCACCGGAGGCGAGCGTCCAGGAAAGGGTGCCCTGGCCACCCGTGGCGCCGAGGATGTGTTGGTAGGCGATGCCGCGAGTCGCCTCGGGGAGGGTCTGCGTGGTGATGGTGGGCAGCGTGGAGACGGAGACGGAGACGGAGCGCGAGACGGTGCGGCTGTTGGCGTCACTGGCGACGACATTGAAGGTGAAGTCGCCGCTCTGGGTGGGCTGGCCGTGGAGGAGCCCCTCGCGAGCGAGGGTGATTCCGGGAGGGAGGGGCCCCGTCGTGGTGAACAGGTACGGGGGCTTGCCCTGGGAGGCCTCGAGGGGGCGGGTGACGTTGTCGCGGACGTAGAAGCTCAGCGCGGGAACGGCGGCGAACGCGGGAGGCAGATAGGTCGAGACAGAGACCTCACGCGAGTCCGTGGCGCCGGCGGAGTCCGTGACGCGGAGGACGAGGGTGAAGTCGCCCGACGTGGTGGGCGTCCCGTCGAGGTGGCCCGAGTCACGGAGGCTCAGTCCGGGAGGCAGCGTCCCGCTGACGAGCGCCCACGTGTACGGCGCCGTGCCGCCGAGCGCGGTGAGGACCTGGGCGTAGGTTCTGTCCGTATAGGCATCGGGGAGGTGGGTGGCGGTGATGGTGAGGCCGTCGCGGACGGTGAGCTGGAAGGCGGCGGAGGCCGAGCGGTTGTTGGCATCCCGGACCTCGAGGGTGAAGGTCGACGTGCCCGAGGTGGTGGGGGTACCGACGAGGGACAGGGCGTCGAGGCGGAGACCCGCGGGCAGGGTGCCCGAGGCGAGATGGAGGGAGAGGGGAGGGCGGCCGCCCGAGGCCGTGAAGTTGAATGTGTAGGGAGCGCCGACGACGCCGAGCGACAGGTTGGTGTTGGCGAGTGTCGGCGGGGTGAGGACGGTGAGCTCGAACGGCTTGGAGATGCGGGTGCCGGAGGCGTCCTCGACCTGGAGGGTGGCGGAGAAGGTGCCGACGGTGGTGGAGGTGCCGGACACGAGGCCCTGGGTGGAGATGCTCAAGCCCGAGGGCAGCTCACCGCTGGCGAGGCTCCAGACGAGGGGGGCGGTGCCGCCGGAGGCGACGAGGGGCGTGGCGTACGACTCACCGAGGTAGGCGTCGGGGAGCGCGGTGGATTGGATGGAGAGCGGATTGCCGCCGCCATCGGAAGGGCCGGGGCCCGAGTCGGGCGTGTCGGGCAGCTTCGGTGGGGGCGAGCTGGAGCAGGCTGCGAGAGAGACAATGAGCAGCAGCGAAAGGGCGCGGCTTGACCGCATGAGGACTCCGGTCCGTCGGAGCAGGATGCTCTGCTCCGTGGTGCAGTCGACACTGTAGTCACCGGGAATGACATGGATTCAAGGCTGCCGGGTCCCCGCCAATAAAAAGGCCGCGGCCCCCGAAGGGACCGCGGCCCGGTGTCTCAGGGAGACGGAATCAGACTACGGGTTCGCGACGCCCCACGAAGACGGACCCACGGCCCAGTCCGCCGCCATGTTGGTATCCGTCGCGCTGACGCGGCGGATGGTGACCGTATCCGGCGTCACCTGCGACGTCGGGATATCGGTCCAGTTGGCCGAGACCTCGATTGCCGTCGGCGACGAGGTCGTCGAGCAAAGCGCACCGCCACAGTCCGCAGGCAGCCATTGACCGGCGGCCTGGATGGCCTGCAGGTTACCTGGGAATGCATTAGGAGGAGTTCCGACTGTGCGCCCGAACGAGACCGCATCCTGCATCGTTCCTGCAGCATCCTTGACCAGGAGGATGCGGCTGGAGAAGGTGAGGCCCGTCGCGCCACCCTTGAAGTCCCATGCGGTGTCATAGTTCGCTGGCGTCCCGCTCTTGGGGAACTGGTCCTTGGCGGTGGTCTCGCTCGCGTACGCGGCGGCCTCGGCAATGTGGACGACGATGATGTCGTCCTGGGCCACTGTGACATCCGGGAACGTCAGGAGGATCGTGGGCGAGTTGACGTCCTGCTGGAGCACGATGCCATCAGTAGTACCTCCCTGGAGGACCTGCAGCTCGATCAGGTCCTTGCCGCTCGGCCCGTTCGGCTGAACCTCGGTGATGCGCAGCACCGCGCTGACGCGGAAGCCCGTGAACTCATCTGTGTTGTTCGGCGCGACCACGCCACGGCCCCTCGAATCTCTCACGGTGTCCGCGACGGTGACCGTGTATGCGGCACCCGCCGTCTGGGCGGTTGTGGTCAGAGAGACCTGGCGGCCCGTCACCTGGAACGCCGAGGCGGTGAGTCCATTGGAGAAGGTGAACTGACTGGCCACGTCGGTGATGCTGTCCTGGGCAATGCTGCGGTCGAACGTCAACGTGACCGCTGTAGACGAGGTCGCCACGGCAGTGACCAGCTTGGGGGCCGGGCACTCCGTGAGCGTGATGTCCGAGGCAGCGAAGGCTGAAGGCTGCGCGGTGGCACCGAACCGCCACATGGGGCCCACGGCGGTGAACTGACAGCCCGGGGCGAGTTCAAGCGACTGTGCGAAGCCCGTAGGCAAACGCAGCCGGAGGCCATCGGCCGCCGTGGTCATGCCAGTCGTGGTGAATCGATAACCCGTGAAGCCAGCTCCCTGACCATTCCCACTGTCAGTGAGGGTGCCCGTGAGCGAGATGAGCTCGTACGCGTAGGTGTCAAGCCCCGTGATGAGGTCTGTCGCGCTGGAGCGGTCGACGATGAGCGAGTTCACGCCGTGACCCTGGCTGATACGGGTGAAGTTCGTGACAGTGCTGGCCTCCTTGAGTTCGCTGGCGACCTCCTTCGCGGTGACGGTCAAGCTGACGCGGTCTCCCACGGAGACTTGGCTCAGTGCGGCGGCATCGGAGACGAACATCGCGGGACCGTTGGGCTCCGCCTGGAGGAAGAAGCCCACGGGATCGCTGTCGTTGTTCTGCCCCGGCACAGCGGGCTTGATGAACGTTACGTAGGCACCGTTGACCGCATGGTTGATTGTGCCCTCGGGGTCCGCGTTCAGGAACGCCGTAATCTGCTCGCTGGTCTCCGCCGCCGTCGGGCCCGGAGCCGTCTCGCACGCGTTGGTCGTCGTGTTGCAGACCTGTCCCGCCGAGCAGCTCGCGTTCGTCAGGCACTGCACGCACGCCGTGCGGTTGTTGCAGACGGGCTTCGTCGGGTCCACACCCGCGCACTGCGCATCGGTGACGCAGACCTCGCACTGGCCGCGGCCGTTGTTGCCCGTCGTGTCGCAGAAGTCACGGGCGCTGTCCGGCACGCCAGCGCACTGCTCGTTCGTCGTGCAGCCGCACAGATAGTTCGCGTTGCAGGCCGGCTTGGTCGCATCGCAGTGCGCGGTCTGGTCCGCGGTGCACTCGACGCACGCCGTCGGCGTGGTGTCCGTGCGGCAGACCGGGGTGGACGGGTCGCACGAGGCGTTGTCCGCGCAGCCCTCGCAGGCGGTGCCCGTGGCGTTGCACGTCTGCTCACCCTGGCAACCCTCGGTGGCGTTGCACACCTTGCACTCGCCCGCGCCGTTGTTGGCCGCCGTGTCGCAGATGTTGGTAGGAGAGGAGCAGCCCAGGTCGGGGCTCGTCCCCGAGTCCATGCAGACCTTGCACGCGCCCGCGCCATTGTTGGCCGCCGCGTCGCAGATGGGCGCCGTGGCCGAGCAGCCGTTGTCCTGGCCGTTGCCCGTCGCGGAGTCCGTGCACGCCTTGCAGACGCCCACGCCGTTGTTGCCGGCGGGGTCGCAAACCGGCGTCTCGGCGGAGCAGCCGTTGTCCTGGCCGCTGCCCGTGGCCGTGTCACGGCACGCCGTGCACACGCCCTTGCCGCTCGCGCCCGTCGGGTCGCAGATGGGCGTCGTGGCGGAGCAGCCCTCGTCGGTGCCCGCGGCCGTCGCCGTGTCACGGCAGGTCTTGCACACGCCCGTGCCCGAACTCACGTCGCAGATCTCACCCGTGGCGCAAGCCGGGCTGCACGTCACGCCCGCGTCCGGCGTACCGGAGTCCGGCGTACCGGAGTCCGGCGTACCGGAGTCCGGCGTGCCCGAGTCCGGCGTACCAGAATCCGGCGTGCCCGCATCCGGGTCCGGCGGACGGGTGACGGGCTCCTGCTTGCAGGTGCCGTCGTCACAGACCCACTCATTGCCAGCGCTCGGCTGGCCGTTGTCGGCGCGACAGTCAAACTGGTCGACGCACTCATCTCCACAGCCCGTGCCCAGCGTGACGAACACGGCGGTCATGAGAGCTGGAAGCCAATTTCGCTTCAGCATGCGGTCCCCTCCATTGGGATGCGGCAGGTAGTAGCCCCGCCCCCTTACACCCGAACCCGGAGAGGGTCCATTGCGGGGCCCGCGTGACACCGCCATGTCACGCGGGATTCCCTTGAAAAGTCAGGCTTTCACGGAGTCTTGCGGGGTGTCTGGCCGCGTTGACCCGCGTACAAGTCGATGACCTGTGAAATCGCGCTCTGACACACCGCGCAGAAGGGTACCCGGTCCCGCGTGAACATGACGCAGTCGAGCTGGGGTCGGTAATACCCACGCGCCTCGTAGTTCGCACCCTCGAAGGCGCCCACTTTTCCCGAGTACTTCTGGGAGGAGAGGAACTTCTCCTCCCAGTCGCGCTGGGCGATGAACAGCGAGTCCATCTCCGACTCCGGCTTGCGCTGGGCGCGGACCTGGCGGCGGCGCTTCTGGATGTCGTTGGAGTGGTTCTCGTAGGCCTCCTTGCCCCAAGGGGTGGGCAAGGGTGTCCCAGTCGTCACCAGATGCTTCCACTTGATCTGCTCGGGGTCCTTGAGCGCGGTGACGTTCTTCTCCCACGGCTCCAGGCGGTCCTCGCTGGGGACGTAGACGGACTCGGAGGTGTAGTACTCGTCCGCGAGCCCCGCGAAGTGGTGGCCGAACTCGTGGACGAAGACGTAGGGGGCCCACAGACTGTCGGATGCCACCGTGCCATAGAGGCCGAAGATGCCTCCGCCTCCGTAGGTGTTGCCGTTGGAGAGGATCTCCACGAACTCGTAGGGCGCGAAGGCGGACAGCTCGCGGAACGCCTTGTTGTCGAAGGTGAGCACGTAGCGCTCGCTGCCGAACGCGTCATACGTGGTGCCCACGGGCGAGCGTTTGTGGACGCCGGTGGAAGGCCGGGAGATGCCGGACTGCGTGGCGGCGGGGACGAGCCCCCAGACGTTGAAGTCCGCCTTGCGCTCCTTGAAGGGCGAGAAGGTGAAGAGGATGTCCACCATCCGCTTGGCGTCCTTCTCGAACTTGCCGCGCTCGGCCTGGGTGTAGCCGTCACCGAGGATGAGCAGGTCCACCTTCTGCTCCGGCGGCCCGTTCTCCAGGAGCTTCAGGAGCGGGCCCGGCGCGGGAGGCGAGGACGGGTCCACGAACATGCCCTTGGGGTCGACGACGAGCGACCACACCTCGCGGAAGGCGTTCTGTGCGTCGCGCTTCTTCACGAGCACCTGCACGGGCCGCTCGGGCGTGGGGAAGCGCAGGGACTCGTGGAAGGTGCGGTTCTCGCTCTTCGCGTCGGTGGTCAGCTCCCACTCGCCATAGATGGAGGCGAAGCCGCGGGAGAAGAGGAGCTGGTTCGTTTCGCGATCTCTCACCTCGTACAGATACTTGCCGAGGTTGGTGTCATCGATGGTGCGCTGGGGATGTCCCGGCCAGGGCAGCGGCTCGATGACGACCTTGTCGAGGCTGAAGCGCTCCTCGGTGGCGTTGCCGGTGTGGAAGTAGTCCACTCGGAGGGGGCGAGGGGCCGCGGCGGAAGCGCTCGTGACCAGCAGCAGGAGGGCAAGTAGGGCTCGCGTCATGCGCGGCACTCTACGCCGCGGATGCGAGGCTGGCGCGCCACGTGCGCGAAAGCGCGGCCTGTCTGACGCAGCGAGGCACGGCGGGCCCACTCCTCGTGGGAGTGGGCCGCCGCCAGGTCATGAAGGCGCGAAAGTCAGAAGGTTCCGGAGAGGCTCGCGGAGAAACCATCGCCGTCCGTGGCGACGCCCACGGAGACAGGCGGAGGCGCCTCGGGTGAGGGCGAGAGAAGGAAGAGCACTGCGCCCGTTGCGGCCGCGGCACCGCCTCCGACGAGCAGCCCCGTGAGGAGGTTGTTCTTCTGCACGAGGGAATCACGCAGGCGCAGGGACTCCTGGTCCGTGGAGCGGATGCGTCCGTTCTCGAGCCGCTTCTCCAAATCGTTCACGTCCTTCTGGGCCAGCAGTCGCACCACGCCCGCGCCACCCAGCGCAGCCACGCCCGTACCGAGCAGGACGTAGGACGCCACCCGCAGGCCTGGAGTGGACTGGGATGCAGTGCCCGTGACGCCCTCCGTCAGGCGGTCCGGCGCGCTGACATCCAGGCCGCTTCCCGGTGGAGGTCCGTTCTTGTCGGTGGTGCTGGGTTGTTCCCAGGGCGCGCGGCCATTGGAGTTCATCACCACGAGGTTGGAAGGGGAGCGCCCCGTGGTCACGAAGTCGACGAGCGCGGAGAGCGCTTCGGCGGGAGCGTCGAGGCCCTGGGTCTTGAAGCCGCCTTCACGCAGCTTCTGGCCGCCTTCGACATTGAGCACGGTGGCCGCGAACCACTTGGGGCCGCTGCTGGGGCGCTCCAGGCGCACGACGATGACCTCCTCGACCCCGAGCGTGCCTCCCAGACGGACCGCGTGGCTCAGGGTCCGCTCATTACTCCCATCGGTCGTGGTGAGACAGGGGAACGGCGTGGCGATGATGGAGCCCTCGTAGGCGAGGTCGACGAGCAGCGGCGTGTCCACGCCTTGCGCCTGGATCTGCCGGGGGAAGCTGATGGCGTCGCCCTTCACCACGGTCAGGTCATAGGTGCCTGCCGGAACATCGAGCGTCATCGGCGACTGGCCTAACTTGAGACCATCCAGATAGACGTCCGAGGTCGGCAGTGTGGAGCGTATCGAGAGCTTCACCTTGCGAGCCTGATTCATCTCCCGCCGCAGCTTCTCGAAGCCCTGCCTCACCGAGGGGGCGAAGTAGTCGGGGTCGAGCGCGTACGTGGGCTGAAGCCGCAGCACGTTGCGGAACGCGGTGTCGCTCTCCTTCTGTCGCGACATGGCCCGGTAGTTGATTCCATGCAGGAGTTGGGCGCTCACGAAGAGCTTCCGGCGCGTCTCACCAACGGGGAGCCGGTTGATCTGCTGGAGCGCCTCGTCGACGAGCTGCGCGGCCTTGGCGTTGCGGTTTTCGTAGAAGTGGTCCTGGGCAGAGTCGAGCTGGCGCTGGAGGTCCTCGTAGCTCTTGCTTGGCTGAGGGAAGAGGCGCTCGCTGAATCCCCCCGTGCTCAGGACGTCCTGTTCGGGGCGGGACACCAACGCGCCGAGGAACGCATTGGCCTGGCTGCCCAGCTCCGCGTCCTTGCAGTCGCCACTCGCGACGACCATGCGCCGAGGAGCCGCGAGTCCGAGTGCCGGAAGTGCCGCGATGAGAATGATGAAGAATCGGAGAGCTGACATCGGAAAGGTCCGTGGAGTTGTACAGAGCCGCTGCGAAGAGAGGTGCTGAACGTGATGCGGTGTTCGAGGACTAGCGGTTGAAACGACGCACTCGCATTCGGGAGAACTGGTTGACTTGTCTCCAGGACAAGATGAGCTCGCCCTCTCGCGTCAGATGAAGTGAATGAGGGCTGCTGTTGTTGAAAGAACCGATGTTGAGACCAGCGTCATCAAGCGATTCCCACTGACGACCCGTCCAGCGTGCTGCGTGTACTTCGGTCCTGTTTGCGTGGACGTAGTTTGACCAGACTGCGAAAGGAGTGCCCTCCTTGTTGGCCTGGACTACGTGGTTGAGAGCCGTGTAGTCCTCGAAAAATATTTGGGCACCTTCTGAAACCCAGTCTGTCTCAACCCATCTGGACACCGTTAGGGGACTGATCGGACCTTTGCTGCCATCGGACCATGCGATAAAGGGTGTGTTTCCTGCCCCTATTGTCAGTGAGACGCGCGGCCCCTGGTGTGAGATGTAATGCCCGCCGCTGGGGAGTTGATTCCATGTGCCGTTGATGAACTCGTTGACGAAAATTGAGTGGATTTCGCGTTCGTTGGCAATCCACGCGACGACTGGAGTGGCGTCGCTCTTGTATCGCAGTACAGGGCTTGTTGAGTCGTTCGTGACAGATAGGGCGCTGAAGCAGTCGCCGATGCGGCTCCACTCAGTTGAGTTCCATACCGCGGCACAAACAGTCGTCTCTTCCTGGCCTGTCGACTCGCTCCAAGCAATGGCTGGTTGACCAGATGGGGACCACTCAAGATGGGGATGCATTTTTTGTGGCATTGCTGCGTTGCTTTCAACGCTTGTTCCTAATTGCTCCCAGGAACTCCCGGTCCACCGGGCGACATGCACGCGCATAATGAAAGAACTGACGTCGTGCAGTTCTGTCCAAGCCACGATGGGGTTCCCCTCTGCTGTGAGAAGGAGTGAGTCCCCATAGAAACCATTGGGACTGGTGGCTACAATTCCGTAGTCAGTCCACTCGCCAGCTGCAAAGCGTTTGACACGAAGAATGCTATAAGAAGACCGCGTATCGCGCCATACGGCAATCAGGTTGCCGGAGGTGTCGAATGCGTAGCTTTCCATCGTTTCATAGCTGGAGAAAGACGTGCGCGCCCCATCTCCAGTCCCCCACGGAATCCAGAACGGAACCACCCAGTCCCAGCCACGTGACTCGGGAACCAAACTGTTCCCCGCCAGGTCCACGACGGACTCCGTGAGCACCAGTCGAACCGGGTTCGACGGCGCATAACCCTCGCCCGGGGACACCGTCAGCGTCTTCCCATCCCCCGACAGACCCACGGTCCGGGACACTTCCGAGTCACCCACCGTGAGCCGGACCGTGGTGCTCGTCACCGTGTCCACCCTCATCGGCTCCGAGAACTCCGCCTGGATGGGCGCCTTCACCCAGACCATCTGTGCGCCTGGCTCCGGTGTCCGCGTCACCAGCCTCGGCGGCGTCCGGTCCACCACCACTTCCCGCGACTCCCCCTCGAACACCGTCTCCCCGAACACCGTCCGGGTCCGCAGCGTGTGCTCCCCCTCCGCCTCCACCGTGGTGTCCCACGCATACACGTACGGGGGCTCCAGCACCGCGAGCACCTCTCCGTCCCGGAGCAGCTCCAGCCGGTCCGGGACATTCCCCGCGACCTCCAGCCGGACCTCCAGGACGCCATTCGTATGGGCCACTCCCGCGGGCGCGACGATGCGCACCTCGCTGTTCACGGGAGTGATTGCCGGCACCTCGATACAGGCCGGCGAGGACAGGAGGACAGCAGCCACCCAGGGCAGCAGGACAGGTCTTGGAGTGCGCATCACGAGGCGTCGGTGCAGGCCCCATTCCGTTGCCCACAGGACAGTCCTCCGCACATAGCAGCCCTGCCTCACCCCCTTCAAACCCCCTGCTTTCAACTGCTTACCCTCGACTCCCTCCCCCTGTGCCCCAGGTGGAATCCTCACGGACCCGTCCCGCGCCGGGACCCCCGGTCCGGACGAGGAAACCGCTCCGCCGCCCGCCCTCCTGGGGAGCCCCACGGGGCACGGGGCGCCGCCCGCCTCCATCCCCATCTTGGTCCAAGGGGTCCGTCGCCACGGCCGCGACCACTCACCCACGGGAGACTTCGCACCCATGAAGCGTGCCTGGAAGAACCGCGTCGTCGTCATCACCGGAGCGTCCAGTGGCATCGGCCGCGCCACCGCCCTCGCCCTCGCCAAGAAGGGCGCCCACCTGGTCCTCGCCGCCCGCCGCGAAGACCCGCTCGAGGACCTCGCCCATGAGTGCGAAGCCCGGGGCGTCCGCGCCGTCGCCGTCCCCACCGACGTCTCCGACGCCACCTCCGTCCAGGCCCTCGCCCAGGAGGCCGTGCGAGCCTTCGGCCGCTTCGACGCGTGGATCAACAACGCCGGCGTCTACCTCATGGGCAGCCTGGAGGAGACCCCCGACGACGCCTTCCGCCAGCTCATGGAGACCAACTTCTTCGGCACCGTCAGCGGCACCCGCGCCGCCGTCACCCAGTTCCGCCGCCAGGGCTACGGCACCCTCGTCAACGTCTCCTCGTCCTTCGGCGCCGTCACCGCCCCCTACGTCAGCGCCTACGTCGCCTCCAAGCACGCCGTGCGCGGCTTCACCGCCTCCGTCCGCCAGGAGCTGCTCGACACCGGCATCCACGTCTGCACCGTCATGCCCGCCGCCATCGACACGCCCCTGTGGCACCACACCGCCAACTACACCGGCTGGCGCGTGCGCCCCGTCGAGCCCGTCTACACCCCCGAGCGCGTCGCCCGGAGCATCCTCCTCGTCTTGCGAAAGCCTCGCGCCGAGGTCCTCGTCGGCCCCTCCGCCCGCGCCTTCGCCGCCATGCACGGCCTGATGCCTCGCACCTTCGAGCGCACCATGAACGGCGCCACCGAGGCGCATCACTTCGAGGACGAGCGCCAGGGCGCCACCGCCGGCAGCCTCTTCCGCCCCATGCCCGAGGGCACCGCGGCGTCCGGCGGCTACCACTCGAAGGGCAAGCAAGCCCTGCGCCGCCTCCTCTTCGCCGGGGGCGTGGTCGCCACGGCCGCCTGGCTGGGGAGGAGGGAAGCCCGAGGGCGGCTCGGCGCACGTGTCGCCCACGCACTGGGCGTGTGAGACACACATTGTCGTCACGGGGCGAGTCCCTCGCGTCCCGTGACCGGGCCATGACACGGCCCGGGGAAAGTCCGGCCGCCATGACCGACATCGCCGTCCTCGTCAACTTGCGCGCACGCCGTGGCTCCGAGGGAGTCGGCGGCCTGGTGCAGCGCTTCCTGCCCCGTGCCCGCGTGGCGCTCACCCGCTCGCTCGACGAGGCCCGTCACTGGATTTCCGACCAGCTCCGGCCCAACCCGCCCTCGCTCCTCCTGGCCGGCGGCGGCGATGGCACCATCACCGGGCTGCTCAACGAGCTGCGCGCGGCGGGCGTGGCGCTGCCCGCCATCGGCGTGCTGCCCATGGGCACCGGCAACGCCTGGGCCCGGGTCACCGGCGCCCCGAAGCCCTCCGTGGCGCTCAAGCAGATCGCCGCGATGAAGAACGACCTGCCGCCCTTGCGGCCCTTCTCGCTGGTCCGCGTGGACGGCAAGGTGGCTCCGTTCGCGGGCACCGGCTGGGACGCGGAGATGATTCAGGACTTCAAGGATCAGCTCGCGGCCTCCGGCCCCCTGCGCAGCCAGCAGGCGGGGCTGCGCGGCTACCTCACCGCGATGTTCACCCGGACGGTGCCCCGGCACATGTTCGGCGGCGGCAACCCCCGCGTGTCCGTCTACAACATGGGCGACGCGGCGCTCACCGTGGACGCGAAGGGCCACGTGGTCCCCGTGCCCAACAGCGAGAAGGGCGCGCTCCTCTATGAGGGCCCCGCGGGCGTGGCCGGCGCCGCCACGACGCCCGAGTGGGGCTTCGGCTTCAAGGCCTTCCCCTTCGCCCAGAAGGTGCCGCACCGGCTCTCCGTGCGCGTGTACGGCGCGGGCGTGCTGGAGGCCACGCGCAACATGTTCAAGCTGTGGCGCGGAGAGCACCCGCTGCCGCACATGAACGACTGGTTCGTGCAGCGGCTGCGCATGGACTTCGACCGCGAGGTGCCCTTCCAGATGGGCGGCGACGTCATCGGCCTGCGGCGCTCGGTGGAGTTCGACCTGGCCGAGGAGAGCGTGCAGCTGGTCGACTGGCACAAGCTGTCGCGCATGGTGAAGGCTTGAGCCTCCCGCTGGCGGCGCGTTGACTCGGGTGTGCTCCGGACACTATGCCCGGTGTCCGTGAGCCACACCTACGAGTACCCGAGACCGGCGTTGACGGTGGACTGTGTCGTCTTCGGCCTGGATGACGACGACCTGAAGGTGCTGCTCATCCAGCGCGGCGTGGAGCCCTTCCAGGGGCGGTGGGCCCTGCCCGGCGGCTTTGTGCGCATGGACGAGTCGCTGGACGAGGCGGCCCGGCGCGAGCTCGAGGAGGAGTCCGGCATCCGCCCCGGGCACCTGGAGCAGCTCTTCACGTTCGGCGCGCCGGAGCGGGACCCTCGGGGCCGCGTCGTCACGGTGGCGTACTTCGCCCTGGTGAAGCTCAGCGCACACACCCTGCGCGCGGCCACGGATGCGCGCGAGGCGGCCTGGTTCTCCGTCTGGGACACGCCCAAGCTGGCGTTCGACCACGCGGACATCCTCAACACCGCGCTCCAGCGCCTCAAGGGCAAGGTGCGCTACCAGCCCATCGGCTTCGAGCTGTTGCCGCCCAAGTTCACCCTCACCCAGCTCCAGCGCCTGTACGAAATCGTCCTGGAGCGCGAGCTCGACAAGCGCAACTTCCGCAAGAAGATACTCGCCATGGACCTGCTCGAGGAGCTGGACGAGGTGGAGCAGGACGTCTCCCACCGCGCCGCTCGCCTCTACCGGTTCGACCACAAGAAGTACCGGCAGCTGGAGAAGGCCGGCTTCAACTTCGAGCTCTGACTCGACTTTCGCCATTTTAGAGCGAGGGAGAGAGCGCGGCGGTCTACTCCGCGCTCTCCAGAGATGGCGGGGCGCGAGAGGCAGCACGTAAGTTGGCGCGAAGTCGACGCGGCGAATGCCAGCGGGCCCGGGCCAGGGAGGATTGAGCCAGGCGGAGGACATCCGCGAAGCTGACCGTGGTCTTGGTGGTGTACCAGGGGCGCAGAGGCCACCTCATCTGTTGCCAGCTGGCGGTGAGCTCCAGGTACCAGAGGACGAGCAGGGTGTAGCTCAAGCCAGCGAAGGGAGCGGTGCGAAGCACGGCCAGGCGACGGCGGGCCCGCGAGTCGGCGAAGCCAAGCAGTTGCTTCAAGTCCCGGAAGAGCACTTCGATGCTCCACCTGAAGGCATACCGTTCCACCACTTCGAGGGCAGACAGGGAGGGGGCGGTGCAGAAGAAGACTCGCAGGGGGCGGCTTCCACTTGTCATCCGCACGACGACCACCTTGAGCATCCGCTCGCCGGCAGCACTCCTCCACCGGGCCACTACCTCCTTGTAGTCCACCTGCTGCGAGCGGCCGTAGAGCTGGGCTGTCAGCCGCATCCAGGGGAGTGCTGAATCTCTGGCAAGGGCCTCGGGCTTGGGCACCGGCACGTCACGCGTCAGCCAGCGGCCCGTTTTCCGCGAGCGGCAGCGGTGCACGCGCGGGCGCGTCAGCACTGCATCTGGACGCATGGCTCCGACGAAGACGAGCCGCTGCGGCAACCCCTTGAGCAGGGTGCTGCATGAGTACGCTTCGTCCGCGGCCAGTTCCAAAGGGCCCGTTGGCAGCCAGCTGAGGACACGCTCAACCAACTCTCGGCCCAACTGCGTTTTCTTCCGGTGCCGGATGTCCCTCCTCTGGCACTCGGCTTGGGTGCGGTAGAGCCGGAAGAGAACGGGCAGTGCCCAGGGGCGCGCAGCAAAGGGCACGTGCACCAGCACCGCGAGCGTCACCCAGACGTGGCCGAAGCAGAAGACGCGCATGGCCCGGGTGGAGCGAACCGCATCCAGGTGACTGCCCAGGCCGAAAACCTTCGGCCCCTTGTGACTGCAAAGGGTGTCATCGAGTACCAACCGCACGGGTCCCAATGCCGCCAGCTTCAACAGGAGCAGTCGGCCTACCTCGTCCGTACTCCACCGCGTCCGGGAGAAGAAGCGATGGAAGGCCGCATGGTGCTGCACGCCCGACACTCCCGCTGCCACCAGCGCCTCGGTAACGGCGTGCGTGCCTCCACTGCACACCCAGCCGGCGAACAGCACCAGGAAGCGGAGGAACGAGGGCTCGGTGAACGCCGGCCGAACCAGCTGCAGGACTCGAAGCAGTGCATACAAATGGGAAGCGGCCATCGCAGACCTCGAAGGTGCTGGAAGAGGCGTGTCTTGCCGGACACCTCTCTCAGCTGGTCTCGATGGCCGCTCTTTACCTACCCTCAGCCCTCTCTCCTCTCGGCCCCCTGCTTGGGCATCCCACCCCAAAAGGGCGAAAGTCGAGTCTGAGCCCCCTGGAAGGCCCCTCCCCGGAGGGCGAGGCGCGCTCGCGTTGACATCGTGTAGTTTCGACACTATGTTGGTGTAATAGGTACACGAACAGGGGCCATGAGGCTCCGCGAGTCCACGTCCGTGTCTGCCATTGCCCGCGTCGCGGGCCAGGGGAGAGCCATGTCCTCGTTGCCCTTCGAAGTCGCCGCGGGCTCGGTGCTCGGCCGGGAGCATGCTCGGGCGGGCCGCAACAACCAGGATGCGTGGTGTGTGCGGACGAGCGAGCACGGGCTGGTGGCGGTGGTGGCGGACGGGTGTGGCAGTCAGCCGTGCAGCGAGCTGGGGGCGCAGCTGGGGGTGCGCCGGGTGGCACAGGCGGCGCTGACGCGGTTGGCGGAGGACGAGCGTGTGGATGAAGCCGGGTTCCTGCCCGGCCTGCGAGAGGACGTGTTGTGTCTGCTCAGCGAGCTTCGGGGGGAGCTCGGTCGCGACACACTGGGGGATTTCCTCTTCACGGTGGTGGGCGCGGTGATGACGCCCTCTCACACGCTCGTCTTCTCCGCGGGGGATGGGGTGTGGGCCCTCAACGGCGAGGTGCATGCGCTGGGGCCCTTCCCGAACAACGCGCCGCCGTATCTGGCGTATGCCCTGTCGCGCGGCGAGGAGGACACGCCGCTCGTGCGTCAGGCGCTGGTGCCCACGGAGGACGTGCACGCGCTCCTGCTCGGCACGGACGGCGTGGCGGACCTGGCGAAGCTCGCGGACGTGGTGATGCCGTCGGGGGATGAGCGGGTGGGGCCGCTGTCGCGCCTGTGGACGGAGGCGCGCTACTTCGAGAACCCGGATGCGCTCCGGCGCAGGCTCGCGATGCTCAACCGCGAGTCGGTCCGCGCCGACTTCGATGCGCGACGGCTCGTGCGCACGCCGGGATTGCTCCCGGATGACACGACGCTGGTGGTGCTGCGCCGTCGCATGGGGAGGGCGTGAGACCATGGACGTCTGGCTCGAGGGGAAGAAGGTGCGGTTGGACCCTGCGAAGGCGCTCGGCAAGGGCGGCGAGGCGGACGTGTTCGACCTGGGGGACGGCCGCGCGCTCAAGGTCTTCAAGCTGCCTGAGCACCCGGACTACACGGGGCTCGCCGTGGAGCAGGAGGCCGCGCGGGCCCGCATCGACGAGCACCAGCGCAAGCTGCGCGTGTTCCCCACGGGGCTGCCCGGGCGCGTGGTGGTGCCGCAGGCGCTGGCCACGGACAAGAAGGAGCGCACGGTGCTGGGGTACGCCATGCGCAAGCTGGATGGCGTGGAGTCGCTGCGGCGCTTCGGTGAGCCCTCGTTCCGTCGCGCGGGCGCCACCTCGGCGCGCGCGGTGGAGGTGCTGCGCTCGCTGCACCACACGCTCGCTGGAGTCCACGCGGCGGGCGTGGTGGTGGGGGACTTCAACGACCTCAACGTGCTCGTCACGGGCGCGGCGGACGCGCACCTCATCGACGCGGACAGCTTCCAGTTCGGAGGGTTCCTGTGCGCGCTGTTCACCGAGCGCTTCGTGGACCCGGTGCGGTTGAACGGGAAGAGCCTGGTGCCCACGCTCCCGGCGTCGAGTGAGAGTGATTGGTACGGCTTCACCGTGGCGGCGATGCAGTCACTCTTGTGCGTGGGGCCGCATGGCGGCGTGCACCGACCGAAGTCCCCGTCCGCGCGCACGACGACCGCGGGGCGGCTGCTCCAGCGCATCACCGTCTTCCATCCGGAGGTGCAGTACCCGAAGCCCGCGCTGCCGATGCGGACGCTCCCGGATGACGTGCTCCACCACCTCCACCGCGTCTTCGTGGAGGACCTGCGCGGCGCCTTCCCGCTGCCGCTGCTGGAGGGGCTGCGCTTCACGCAGTGCGCGTCGTGTGGTGTCGAGCACGCCCGGCGCGCCTGTCCCACGTGTCAGCCGAACGCGGTGGCGCAGACCACGTCCGTCACCTCGGCGCGAGGTCAGGTGACGGCCACGCGCCTGTTCGCCACGCGCGGAGTCCTGGTGCACGCGAGCGTGGAGGACGGTGTCCCGCGCTGGCTCTACCACGCGGATGGCGCCTATCGCCGAGGGGACGGCCGTGTGGTGATGCGAGGACCGCTGGACCCCTCGCTGCACTGGGCGCTCCAGGGGGACGTGACGCTGGTGGGGCGGGACGGCGTGGTGGCGGTGATGGGGCCGCTGGGCGAGCGGGAGCGGTTGGGGGTGGACGCTCCCGAGGGACGCCCGGCCTTCGCGGCCAACGCGAGACATCGCTACTGGGCGGTGGGGGGCGGACTGTGGCGGGACGGCGTGCACGGGCCGGAGCGCATCGGCGATGTGCTGGAAGGGCAGACGCGGTTGTTCGTGGGACCTCGCTTCGGGCTGGGGTTCCATCGCGCGGGTGGACTCCGAGGCGCGTTCGTCTTCGACGCCGAGCGTCTGGGACTGCGCGACGGGCTGACGCTGCCGTGGCCGTCGGGGCAGCTCGTGGACGCGGACTGTCTCTTCGACGGGTCGCTGGCGTGGCTGTTCCTCGCCGAGCAGACGCAGGGGCGCACGGTGCATCACTGCGTGGTGCTCGGCTCGGATGGCGCGGTGCGGGCGCAGGCGGTGGCCGAGGCGAATGATGGCTCGTGGCTGGGCGGCGCGCTCGGGACGGGACGGTGCGCGGTGGGCGAGGCGCTGTTCTGCGCCACGGACGCAGGGCTGACCCGTCTGGAGCTGCGACAGGGGCGCCTGGAGGCCGTGCGGGACTTTCCCGACGCGGAGCCCTTCGTGGACTCGGGAGCCCGGCTCCTGCTGACGCGTCAGGGATTGGTCGTGGTGGGGCGACAGGAGCTCACCGCGCTGCGGATGGCTTGAGCCGGGTGGATGTCTTTACATGACAGGGGGTCGTGCGATGAGGAAGCAAGTGAAGGAGCTGCCGGTACCTGGGTTCTATCGGGCGGAGCACGCGGGGAAGTACAGCTACGGGCCGGACGCGGGGAAGCTGCAGATGGAGGCGGGGACCTGGCGCAGCGCGAACGGTGTCACCGCGGCCGCGTCGGATGGATTCAACCTGCACCTGCTGCTCATCGACGTGCAGAAGGACTTCTGCTTCCCGGAGGGCTCGCTCTACGTCGCGGGGCGCAGCGGGCGCGGCGCCGTGGAGGACAGCCGCCGCATCGCCGAGTTCATCTACAAGAACCTGGGCACGCTCACGAACGTGACGGCGACGCTCGACACCCACTTCGCGTACCAGATCTTCTTCCCGTCCTTCTGGGTGGACCAGGATGACCAGCCGCTGACGCCGTACCGCGAGGTGACCCGCGAGCAGATTGAGCGAGGACAGGCGAAGCCGAACCCGGCGATGGCGAAGTGGCTGTGCGGTGGCAACTACCCGTGGCTGCTCAAGCAGGTGAAGTACTACTGCGAGGAGCTGGAGCGCGCGGGCAAGTACACGCTGTACCTGTGGCCGCCGCACTGCCTGCTTGGTGGGGACGGGCACGCGCTGGCGGGGGTGGTGCAGGAGGCGCGGCTGTTCCACTCGTACGTGCGCGGCATGCAGTCCTGGGCGGAGGTGAAGGGCGGCAATCCGCTGACGGAGAACTACTCGGTGCTGCGTCCGGAGGTGATGAGCCGGCATGACGGACAGCCGCTGGCGCAGCGCAACACCCAGTTCCTCAAGACGCTGCTGACGGCGGACGCGGTGGTGATTGGCGGACAGGCCGCGAGCCACTGCGTGAAGAGCTCCATCGACGACCTGCTCGGCGAAATCGTGGCGCAGGACGCGGCGCTGGCTCGCAAGGTGTACCTGCTGACGGACTGCATGTCGGCGGTGACGGTGCCGGACGGGAAGGGTGGTTTCGCGGCGGACTTCACGCCGCAGGCGGATGCGGCGCTCAAGCGCTTCGCGGACGCGGGCATGCACCTGGTGCGGTCCACGGACCCGCTGGCGAGCTGGCCGGACCTGCGCATCGGCTGAACCGAGTTCCCGCTGTACTGTCGAGAGTTCGATGACCGCGCCTGTCTCAGGTGGGGCGGGGCGGCGGAGCCATGCCCTCGCGATGAGGGAGAAAGAGAGAGCAGGACATGAGCAGGACGACGAGTGGAGGCCCCCGGACGGCCACGCAGCTCTTCGAGGATGCGCACGCCGAAGGGGTGCTGAGCCCCGCGGGACTGCAGGCGCTGACGGTGGTGGACCTGGGCGCGCAAATCCAGGCGGGCCTGGGCGTGCGGGTGGAGGACGTGCAGGCCAGCGAGGTGGTGCTGGTGACGGTGATGCCGGACGACTCGGGGAGCATCTCCACGTCGGGGCACACGAAGACGGTGTGTGACGGGCACAACCTGGTGCTCGACTCGCTCCTGGCGAGCAAGCAGAAGGACGGCGTGCTCTTCCACACGCGCTACCTGAACGGCCAGGTGCTCAATCCCTACCGGCCGCTGGAGGACGTGGTGCGGATGCACTCGGGCAACTACCGCGCGGACCAGGGGACGCCGCTGTATGACCAGGCGGTGGTGTTGCTGGGGACGGTGCTGGCGAAGTCCCAGGAGTTCAGCGCGAACGGCGTGCCGGTGCGCACGGTGACGCTGTTGATTACGGACGGCGCGGACATGCACTCGAGCCGCGCGCAGGCGAAGGACGTGGCGGCGGTGGTGAAGGACCTGCGGCGGGCGGAGAACCACATCGTCGCGGCGATGGGCATCGACGACGGGAGCACGAACTTCCGGCGCGTGTTCCAGCAGATGGGCATCGAGGACGCGTGGATTCTCACGCCGGGCCAGTCCGAGCGGGAGATTCGCTCGGCCTTCCAGGTGTTCAGCCAGTCCGCGGTGAAGGTGAGCCAGGGCGGCGCGAGCTTCAGCCGCACGGCCCTGGGTGGCTTCGGGCGGTGAGGCTTGGAGTGGAGGTGGGGCCTGCCAGCCCAGCGGGCTGGCGGGGCAAGACGGGCCGACGGCGACTGAACGCGCTATCTTCCGCGCGTGGACGATTACCTCAAGGTCCTCCTCCTGGTGGGGAGCAGGCTGGAGCAGGCAGGCATCCCGTACATGCTGAGTGGCTCCACGGCCATGAACTTCTACGCGCGTCCTCGCATGACTCGCGATGTGGACATCGTCGTCGAACTGGAGGCTCCGAAGGTTCCAGTCCTTCTCTCGCTGTTCCAGGCCGACTTCTCCATCGATGAAGAGGAGATTCGCGAGGCGCTGTCACACCAGTCGCTCTTCAACCTCATCCACTTCGAAACGGTCGTGAAGGTCGACTGTGTCATCCGTAAGAGGTCGGCGTATCGACAGGAGGAGTTTCGCAGGCGGCGAACAGTCGAGCTCCAGGGACAGCGCATCTGGATTGTCTCGCCTGAGGACCTGGTACTCTCGAAGCTTTACTGGGCGCGGGACAGTCTGTCCGAGATGCAGATGGGAGATGTGCGGAACATCGTGGATGCTACGTCCTCGATGGACTGGGCCTATCTGATGCACTGGGCTCGGGACCTGGGAATCGAGTCCTTGTTGGAGACGGTGAAGCCATGAAGGACACCCTGCCTCGTGCCGAGGCTCTCGTTCGCTCGCTGCTCCTGCGCAAGTCAGGGGAAGAGCGTCTCGTGATGGGGGCCGACATGTTCTCCGCCGCGCGTGCGCTGGTCTCAGCCTCGCTACGGGAGCAGGGGCTGACGATGGGTTCCGCCGAGTGGAAGCTCGGGCTCCTCGACCGGACCTACGGCGCGGAGATCTCGCCCGCCCATCGGCGTCGCTTGTTGGAGCGATGGCGTGCCGAGGCGACGCCTGGCTCCACCTCGACATGAGCCGCCCGGGGGCGAAGTCGCGCTCCGGACGGCTCGGGTCCTCGTGCTTCAGTGCACGCGGGCGCGCGGCAGGTTGGAGGGCGCCAGGCCCACCGACTTGAGGCCCGTGGTGGGCGCGCACACCAGCGCCTTCAGGTCCTCGGCGCGGCGCGTGAGGTCGTCGAACGTGCGAATCGACTTCGTCACCGGGTCCGTCACCGTGGTGCCTCGCAGATAAGGTGACAGCGTGGACGTCCTGCCCGAGGCCCGCGCGGACACGTGGACGAACTCCGTCTGCGTCTCACCCGCGTGACACCCGCTGCACGTGTTGAGCGAGAACTTGTGCCGCACCTCGTTCGACACGTTCGGCGCGCGCCAGAAGAAGTCCAGCGGCACCAGCGAGTGCGCCCCCAGGAACGGGATGCCACCCATGCTGTCGGGCACCGTGTGCCGCTCCTCCAGCACCGCCGCCGAGTTCTCCGTCAGGTAGCTGGCCAGCATCGGCGTGTTCTCGAAGTGGTTCGCCGGCGTGAGCTTCATCGTCGTCGGCATCAGCCCCAGGGGTGACAGCACGAACTCGCGCAGCTCCCACGGCTCCTCCAGCTCGATTTCGTTGGTGCGAATCTGGTTCAGCGCGCTGCCCTGGTGCCGACCCGTCATCACTCCCGCCTTCACGAAGCGGTCCGTGAGCGCCTGCAGCTTCGCGTTGTAGCCCGCGTTGCCCACCTTCACCGCGCCCAGCGCATGCCAGTCCGAGGCCCAGCGCTGGATGGCCTCGGGCGTGGTGCCCGGCAGCGCGTACTCCAGGATGACGGTGAACTCGAGCGGCTCGCCGTTGGGCGCCACCACGCCGTAGATGAAGCGCCCCTCGCCCGCCGTCACCCCCTGCTCGCGCAGGTCGATGCGGTTGACGATGGCCAGCAGCCGGAACGGCGCCGAGTTGAAGTCCAGCGGCTTCGACGGCCCGCCGCTGCGCGTCTCCCACGGCCCCAGCACCTTCGTCTGCATCTCCGGACGCGGCGGAATCGTCAGCCCGTTCACGTGCTGCTTCTCCAGCCACGTCTTCAGCCACGCGCGCACCAGCTCGGACGGGTCCTGTCCGCCGTTCAGCTCGCGCATCACCGTGCCGAAGTGCCACGCGCCTCCCGGCGCCGTGCGCACCGGGTCCTCCACCACGGACAGGTGGGTGATCATCAGCTCGCTCGGCTTGTCGATGGTGCACGTGTTGGTGGGCTGGCACACCGTGCGCGACTCGCAGCCGTTGGACGCCTTGCCGTCACAGTCGTAGTAGCCCGGCACGCAGGTCTGTCCGCACGTCGCCGCCACGCAGACGCCGTCCGCGTAGGGACCGTCCTGGCACGAGTTGCCGCACGTGCCGCAGTGATTGGGGTTCGCCGTGAGGTCCACCTCGCAGCCGTTGGACGAGCGGCCGTCACAGTCCGCCGTGCCGGGCGGGCAGCGCAGCTCGTACGCGGGACCCTCGGCGCACGTGGACACGTTGCCGCACGCGTCCTTCGCCGCCAGGAACACGCGGTGGCTGCCACCGGGACCGAACGGGGCCACCGTGCTGAAGCGCCCCTGCGCGTCCGCCTGCACCGTGCGCGTGGGCGTGCCCGTGCAGGCCACGTCGACGAAGATGCCCACCGTGGCGTGCGGCTCCGCGGTGCCCGTGATGACGAGCTGCTGGCCATCGTTCAGGTACTGCCACTTCACGTCCGTCACGCGCGGCGGCTCGGGCGGCTCGCCGTCATGCTGGTACTCGAGCGGGTTGGAGCAGGTGGACGCGGAGTCGTAGCCACCCGCGGCTGTCGCCCGGGCGGACACCGTCACCTTCGCGTTCTTCGCCACGCTCACCTGGGCGTAGAACAGGCCGATGTCGTCAGTCGTCACCGTCTTCTCCACCGGGCCCTGACAGTTGGCGGTGCGGAAGACCTCCACCGTGACGCGCGGCTCGGCGCGACCGTGGAAGACGGGCTGCAGGCTCCCGCCCGGGGACGTGGGCGAGGTGCTCAGCAGCACCGGCGCCATCCGGGGCGTGCCCGGGCCGTAGGGGTAGTCGACGGCGGGGCTGCACTGGGAGCCGTTGCCGACGGCGTCGTAGGCGCGCGCGGAGTAGCGGGCGCCCGGGCCGTTGGGGACGGAGACGGGGACCTCGCAGTAGTTGCCCGCGTTGGCCACGGTGGAGCCGACCTCGGTCCCGGTGCAGCCGGGGCCCTGGTACACGCGGACGGTGGCGCCGGCCTCGGTGTGGAGGGTGAGGGCGCGGGTGGTACCGGTGCCGGCCTGGGCCCAGGTGGGCGCGGGCGTGGGCGGCGGCGTGCGGTCCACGAACACCGCGTTGCCGAGGCGCACGTTGTTGCCCTCGCTTTCCTCGGTGACGAGCCCATCCGGGTCCACGCGGGCGCTGAGGAAGTAGTCGCCTTCGGGGATGGCGCGGGCGCTGACGGACGCGGAGACCTCGCGACATTCGCCGGCGCGCAGGGAGAAGCGGGGGCTTGCGCCCAGGTGGAACTCGGAGGCGCCGGGGGCGGAGGAGGCGGTGAGGAAGAAGGCCGCGTCCGTCATGCCGGAGCCCGCGCCGTCGTTGCACAGGCGCGCCTGGACGCGCTGCTCACCCGTCCCCAGGGCGGAGGGACCCGAGACGAGCTCCACCCGGAAGTCGGGGGCGCTCGGCTGGGGCCTGGGGGTGCTGGGGTCGGGCCTGGGCTCGCTGGGGTCGTCGTCCCAGTCGGGCGGGTCGTCCAGCCCGGACTCGACGATGCAGCCCGCGAGTGTCCCCGCGAGCGCGATTGCCCACCACGGGCGCGCGTGCATGTGTGGAATGCCTCCGGAGGAGCCTGTAGGGGTCCGGCCCTGGGGTAGGGGTGGATCCTCCGTGCCCCTGGACGGGGGCTCGCGGGAATTATTCACGCAACGGCGTCAGGAGGGTGCGTCCTCCTGACGCCGGGTCATGTGGTTGACCTACCTACGGCGTGTCCTCACCAGCTGTAGGGCGGGAGCTGAGGTGTTGGGGACGGGTAGCAGTCGATCCTCATGGACGTGACATCGTAGGACGCGAACGGCTCGATGTCGGGGCAGGGGTTCCGCGGACCACAACCTTCGTTCTGGGTCCCGGAGCAGTTGTTGTCGACTCCGTCCCAGCAGGTCTCCATCTCGCCTGGGTTGACCATGCCGTTGCTGTCGTTGCAGTCCGTGGCGTCCGAGACATAGCCGGCAGGCCGGCCGCAGCTCTGCGTGGACATGCTCGCGTTGCCGTGGCCGTCGCCGTCCGCGTCGCGGTACCAGGTGGACTGAACCCCTTCGTCGACGGAGCCGTCGCAGTCGTTGTCCAGGGAGTCGCAGGCTTCGGCCGCTCCGGAATAGACTGTCGCGTTGCCATCGTGGCAGTCCGAGGCGTTGCTCACATAGCCGGCGGGCTTTGCGCAAGCCTGGGTGGTGTTCGTCGGGTAGCCGTAGCCGTCGCCGTCCGCGTCCCGGTACCAGGTGGGCAGCACGCCCTCATCCACGGAGCCGTTGCAGTTGTTGTCCACACCGTCGCAGGACTCCGAGGCGCCCGGGCGGATGCCGGAGCTGCCGTCATTGCAGTCCGAGGTGTTGCTCACGTAGCCCGAGGGCTGCCGGCAGTTCTGCGTGGAGACGCTCGCATTGCCGTAGCTGTCGCCATCCGCGTCGCGGTACCAGGTGTACGTCGTGAGGCCCTCGTCCGCGCCACCCGCGCAGTTGTTGTCCACGCCGTCGCAGACCTCGGACGCGCCTGGGTGGATGGATGCGCTGCCGTCGTTGCAGTCGGTGGCGTTCGACACGTAGCCGGAGGGCTTCGAACAGGCCTGTGTCGTGCTCGATGCGTGGCCGTAGCCGTCGCCGTCCGCGTCGCGGTACCACGTGGACTGAACCCCTTCGTCGACGGAGCCGTTGCAGTTGTTGTCCACACCGTCGCAGGACTCCGAAGCACCCGGGCGGATGCTGGCGTTGCCATCATGGCAGTCCGAGGCGTTGCTCACGTACCCCGACGGCTGGCGGCAGTTCTGCGTGGAGACGCTCGCATTGCCATAGCTGTCGCCATCCGCGTCTCGGTACCAGGTTGAGGTGGTGAGGCCCTCGTCGGCGCCGCCCGCGCAGTTGTTGTCGATGCCGTCGCAGACCTCGGTGGCTCCGGGGTGGATGGCACCGCTGCCGTCGTTGCAGTCCCCAGCGTTGGAGACATAGCCCGCGGGCTTCGTGCAGGCCTGGGTGCTGGCCGAGGCGTTGCCGTAACCGTCGCCATCCGCGTCGCTGTAGTACGTGGAGGTGACGCCCTCGTCGGTGGAGCCATTGCAGTTGTTGTCCACGCCATCACACGTCTCGGAGGCGCCGGGACGGATGTTGGGGTTCGCGTCGTGGCAGTCCGAGGCGTTGCTCACGTACCCCGACGGCTGTCGGCAGTACTGCGTGGCGTTGTTCGCGTCGCCGTACCCATCACCGTCCACGTCCCGATACCAGGTCTGGGTCGTGAGGCCCTCGTCGACTCCTCCCGCGCAGTTGTTGTCCACGCCGTCGCAGACCTCGGTGGCGCCCGGGTGCGTCGTCGGGTTGGAGTCATCGCAGTCCGAAGCGCTCGCCACGTAGCCCGTGGGCTGACGGCAGCTCCGCGTCGACAGGGTCGACCGACCATATCCATCCCCGTCTCCGTCCAGGAACCACTCCTGCGTGGGGACTCCCTCATCGACGCCACCCGCGCAGTTGTTGTCGACACTGTCGCAGACTTCCGCGGCTCCCGGGTGGATGGACGCATCCGTGTCCAGGCAGTCCGAGGCGTTCGTGACGTAGCCCGTGGGCGCCGCGCACGCCTGCGTCGACTGGCTCGCGCTGCCGTAGCCATCGCCATCCGCGTCCCGATAGAACGTCCCCAGTACTCCCTCATCCGTCAGGGAGTCGCAGTCGTTGTCCGCGCCGTCGCAGACCTCCGCGGCTCCAGGCTTGATGGAGGCGTTGCCGTCGTTGCAGTCGCCCGCCACGGCCGCATAGCCCGCGGGCTGCCGGCAGTCGCTCACCGTGTCGCTCGCGATGCCGAAGCCGTCACCGTCCGCATCGCGGTACCACGTCTGCCGCGTCAGGCCCTCGTCCACCTGGCCATCACAGTTGTTGTCCACGCCGTCGCAGGACTCGGGCGCGCCGGGGTTGAAAGCAGCCCGCGTGTCGTCGCAGTCACCCGCCTGGGCCGCGTGGTTCACCGGGCGCGCACAGGCCTGCATCGACTGCGAGGCGACACCGTAGTCGTCGTGGTCCTGGTCCAGGTACCACGTCGCGAACGTCAGCCCGTCGTCCGTCTGACCGTTGCAGTCGTTGTCGCGGTTGTCGCAGGTCTCCGCGGACGGGGCGTACTTCTGCACGCACTCCAGGGCGCCGTGGGTGCAGTATCTGACGCCCTCGCCGCACACGCCGACGCCGCCCGTCTCGCACGCGACGAGTCCGCCCGGGTTGCCGTCGTCCACCTCTCCGTCACAGTCGTTGTCCAGGCCGTCGCACTGCTCGTCCGATGCGGCCTGGTTCTGCTCGCACACCACGAGGCCCTGCGTGCAGGCCGTGGTGCCCTTCGCGCAGACACCGAGCTGGCCCGTGGCGCACTCGTCGCCGCCACTCGGGTTGCCCTCGTCGACCTCACTGTCGCAGTTGTCGTCGATGCTGTTGCACGTCTCCGGCGCGCCTGGGTACGTGGTCGACGTGAAGTCGTCACAGTCGATGTCCTCCACGAAGCCATCCACCGGGGCACAGGCCTCCATGGACACATACTCGTCGCCGAAGCCGTCCATGTCGCTGTCGTAGTAGTAGGTGTTGAGGATGAGCGTCGTCACGGGCGCGGAGGTCGCCGTGGTCGTGTACGCACCCGTGCCGAGCTGCCCCTGGCTGTTGTTGCCCCACGTCCACACCGGACAGCCCGGACGCACCGCCAACGCATGGTGGTAGCCCGCGGCGATGGCCGTGACGTCCGTGAGTCCCACGGCATCCACGGGAGCTCCGCTCGTGCCTCCCGGAGCTCCGTGACCCAACTGGCCGGAGGCGTTGAGGCCCCACGCCTTCACCACGCCATTGCCCATGATGATCATCGAGAAGGCAAGACCCGCGCGCACGTGCGTCGCGGCGAACACGCCCGGGACGGCCGTGGGCGTGAGCACCGGTGTGGTGCTCGTCGTCCCGGTGCCGACCTGCCCGGAGGAGTTCTGCCCCCAGGCCCAGACGTTGCCGAACTGCTCATCGATGGCGAGCGAGTGCGCTGCTCCCGCCGCGATGGCCTTGGCCCGAGGCAGCGTCGTCACCACCGTGGGCACGAGCACCATGGCGGGCGTGGTGCTCCCCGTGCCGAGCTGCCCGAAGTCGTTCTTGCCCCACGCCCACACCTTGCCGTCCGCATCCAGCGCGAGCGCGTGGTTGTGACCCGCCGCGATGGCGCGGATGGTGGGAAGGCTGTTCACCTGGCGGGGCGTGGCCTCCGCGGTGCTGACCGCGCCCTTGCCCACCTGGCCAGAGGCGTTCTGCCCCCACCCCCAGACGCGTCCGTCCTGCCCCAGCGCGAGCGAGAAATTCCCGTTCGCCGAGATGGCTTGGATACCCGACAGTCCACTCACGCGAGTCGGGACCGTCACCAGTCCTCCCGTCGAGCCGAGACCCACCTGGCCGAAGTCGTTCTTGCCCCAGGCCCAGACAGTCCCATCCATATCGAGCGCGAGCGAGTGCGTCTGTCCCGCAACGATGGCCTTGATGGAAGGCAGACCCACGGGCTTCGTGGGGCTCGCCACCGGCGTGGTGCTTGTGTTGCCCGTCCCCAGCTGTCCGACGGAGTTCTGTCCCCAGGCGAAGACCTCGCCGTTCTTCTGGAGGAACAGTGAGTGGTAGGCACCGGCCGCCACGGTTCGGTCCACCTTCACCTGGGCGGACAGCTTCTTCTGGGTCGTGGTCGTCTCCGACCCGTTGTCAGACATGGACTCTGGCTCGCCGCAGGACAGCAAGACCAGGAGGAGGGGAACCACGTAGTGGATGCGAGGTATGAATGACCTCGGCTGACAGGGGTGTCTCAAGCTGCGCTCCAAGGATTTTCTCCGGCGACCGGCCTCGCGTGCGCGGAGCAGTGGGGACGAACTCCCGTCGAAGGGTGTGGGGCGGGGATGACACCCGGACGATGTGAGGTCGCAGGTCTCAATCCAATAGGAATGGAGCTGCGGACTCTGTGCCGGGGGGAGCGAGGGTGTGATGATGGTGTGAGTGATTTGGTGGGTGTGTCAAATCGGAACATCTGGCTCTGTGCGTCGTGAGGGCTCGATGTTGGATTGCGAGCCACGTCTTGGTCGGCGGGAAATGAGCGTTCGACCGGGTGGGTCGATTCTGAGTGGGTAGAATCAGCCCGTGGCGAACATTGGCCTGCTCAGCACAATTCCGTTCCTGAGGACCTACCCATCTACGTACTTGAGCGGGCGGCCCCATTGAACGCGCCTCTGATTCTTCCAGGGCGCCTCCAGGGTGACGGAGTCGCACCACGCCTTGAGAGTCTTCGTGAGTCGGCCAGACGCATCGGTGAGGCAACGGAGCTGAACTTGAGTCTACGCCAGGAGGAGTTGAGGCTCTTCCTGGCGTAGTCGTTCCCAAGAAATGCTCGCAGTGTCGAGTGGTTTTTCAGGTTGCTCGGAGAGCCTCAAGTGGGAGCCGAACGTTTCCTGGGTGGATCATTGGCAGACCACCACCTCTCCACCTTCAGTGGTTTCGCAGCCCGGCTGGGAGCAGTCATCGACTAGGCCGGAACAGTCGTTGTCGACTCCGTCGTAGACTCCGTTGTAGCAGGATTCGATGGTTCCTGGGTTAATCGAGCCGTCGTAGTCGTTGCAGTCATAGCCGTTGTTCGAGTACCCAATCGGCTGGCTGCATGCTTGTGTCGGGTAGTTGATGTCTCCATATCCATCCCCATCGCTGTCAGGGAAGTATGTGGGGCCCACGCCTTCGTCTGTCGAACCATTGCAGTTGTTGTCCAGACTGTCGCAGACCTCGGTGGCCCCCGGACGGATGTTCGCATTGGCGTCGTTGCAGTCGCTGGCGTTCGTCACGTATCCAGAGGGCTGTGAGCAGGCCTGGGTGGGATTCGACGCGTTCCCGTAGCCATCTCCATCCGTGTCCCGATACCACGTGGGCTTCACCCCTTCGTCGATGGAGCCGTTGCAGTTGTTGTCCACGCTGTCGCAGACCTCGGGCGCACCTGGGCGGATGCTCGCGTTGCCGTCATGGCAGTCAGAGGCGTTGCCGACATAGCCGGACGGCTGGCGGCAATTCTGCGTGGAGACGCTCGCGTTGCCGTGCCCATCTCCGTCTGCGTCCTGGTACCAGGTCTGGGTCGCGAGGCCCTCGTCCGTGCCGCCCGTGCAGTTGTTGTCCACACCGTCGCAGACCTCGTTGGCTCCAGGGTGGATGGATGCGTTGCCGTCGTGGCAGTCGCCCGCATTCGACACGTAGCCCATGGGCGCCGAGCACGCCTGCGTCGACTGGCTCGCGCTGCCGTACCCGTCGCCATCCGCGTCCCGATAGAACGTGCCCAGCACGCCTTCATCCGTCTGTGCATCGCAGTCGTTGTCCGCGCCGTCGCAGACCTCCATCGCACCGGGCTTGATGGCGCCGTTGCCATCGTTGCAGTCCCCTGCCGCGGCGACGTAGCCAGCCGGCTGCCGGCAGTCGCTCACCGTGTCGCTCGCGCTGCCGTACCCGTCACCGTCCGCGTCGCGGTACCACGCCTGCCGCGTCAGGCCCTCGTCCACCTGGCCATCGCAGTTGTTGTCCAGGCCGTCGCAAGACTCGGGGGCCGCGGGGTTGAAGGACGCTCGCGTGTCGTCGCAGTCGCCCGCCTGGGCCGCGTGGTTCGCGGGGCGCGCGCAGGCGAGCACCGACTGCGTCGCCACTCCGTAGTCGTCTCGGTCCAGGTCCTGGTACCAGGTCTGGAAGCTCAGCCCGTCATCCGTCTGCCCGTTGCAGTCGTTGTCCCGGTCGTCGCAGACCTCGGTGGATGGACCGTAGCGCTGGACGCACTCGACCACGCCGTGGGTGCAGTAGGTCACGCCTTCACCGCAGATGCCCACGCCTCCCGTGGCGCAGTCCTGGAGCCCACCTGGGTTTCCATCGTCCACCTCTCCGTCACAGTCGTTGTCCAGGCTGTCGCACTGCTCGGCGGAGGCGGTCTGGTTCTGCACGCACACCACGGTGCCTTGCGTGCAGGCGTTCGTTCCCTTCGCGCAGACACCGAGCAGTCCCGTGGCGCACTCGTCGCCGCCGCCCGGGTCACCCTCGTCGGCCACGGTGTCGCAGTTGTCGTCCACGCCATTGCACAGCTCGAGTGCGCCCGGATACGTCGTCGACGTGAAGTCGTCGCAGTCGATGTCCTCCACGTAGCCGTCCGGCGCCACACAGGCTTCGAGGGCGATGTACTCATCCCCGAAGCCATCCATGTCCCCGTCGAAGTAATAGGTGTTGAAGATCAACGTCGTCACGGGCGCGGACGTCGGCGTCGTCGTGTACGTCCCCGTGCCGAGCTGCCCCTGTCCGTTGTTGCCCCACGTCCACACCGGACAGCCCGGATGCACCGCCACCACATGGTGATAGCCCGCAGCGATGGCAGTCGTGGCCGTCAGCCCCGTCACGTCCGCTTGCGCCCCACTCGAACCTCCGGGCGTGCCTCGCCCCAATTGTCCGGAGGCATTGAGGCCCCACGCCTTCACGCTCCCGTTACTGATGACTGCCAGGGAGAAGGCATGGCCCGCGCTGATGTGCGTCGCCGCGAACACGCCCGGAGCCGCCGTGGGCGTCAGCACCGGTGAGGTGCTCGTCGTCCCGTTCCCGACCTGTCCCGAGGAGTTCTGTCCCCAGCCCCAGACGTTGCCGAACTGCTCGTCGATGGCGAGCGAGTGCGCCGCACCCGCCGCGATGGCCTTGGCTCGGGGCAGCGTCGTCACCACCGTGGGCACGAGCACCATGGCGGGAGTGGTGCTCCCCGTCCCGAGCTGGCCGAGGTCGTTCTTTCCCCACGCCCACACCTTTCCGTCGGCATCCAGCGCCAGCGTGTGGTTGTGGCCCGCGGCGACGGCGCGGATGGTGGGCAGGCTGTTCACCTGACGGGGCGTAGGCTCCGCGGTGCTGGCCGCGCCCGTGCCCACCTGTCCGGAAGCATTCTGCCCCCAGGCCCAGAGACGGCCATCCAGGGTCAGCGCAAAGGAGAAATTCCCATTCGCCGAGATGGTCTGGATACCTGTCAGTCCACTCACTCTCGTGGGCGCCGTCACGTTGCCGCCCACGGTGCCGAGGCCCACTTGTCCGAAGTCGTTCTTGCCCCAGGCCCAGACCTCTCCGTTCGTGTCGAGCGCGAGCGAGTGTGTCTGGCCCGCCGCGATGGCCTTGATGGGAGGCAAGCCCACGGGTTTCGTGGGGCTCGCGACTGGCATGCTGCTGGTGGTGCCCGTGCCGAGCTGGCCGGTGAGGTTCTGTCCCCAGGCGAAGACCTCGCCGTTCTCCTGGAGGAACAGCGAGTGATAGGCGCCAGCCGCCACGGCTCGCGTCACGGGCGCGGACAGCTTTTGTCGCGTGGTGGTCGTCTCCGACCCGTTGTCAGACATGGGCTCCGGCTCGCCGCAGGACAGCAGGGCCAGGAGGAGGGGAATCACGGAGTGGATGCGAGGTACGAATGACCTCGGCTGACAGGGGTGTCTCAAGCTGCGCTCCAAGGATTTTCTCCGGCGACCGGCCTCTCGTGCGCGGAGGAGTGGGGACGAACTCCCGTCGAAGGATGTGGGGCGGTGATGACACCCGGTTGCGGTGAGGGAGCGCGTCCCAACCCGGCTGGGATTGAGTCACGGACCGCGAGCCGGGGGGAGTGAGGGCGAAGTCATGGTGTGAGTGATTCGCCAGGGGTGTCCAATCAATTCGTCTGGCTTTGTGCGTCGTGATGACCGGTTGTTGTGTGGTGAGTGATGGCTCGACCGGGGCTCGTGAGATTCCACGAGGGTGAAGCAGCCCCAGCCGGGTAGATTCATCCCCATGGCTGGCTCACCTCGTGTCCTTCTCCTTGCTGAACGCTTCCCGCCTGATATCGGTGGTCTTGCTCGCAGCGGTGCCCGCACCGCGGGAGCCCTGGCTCGACTCGGGGCTCGGGTGGAGGTGCTCGCCTGGACCCGCACGGCGGCCCCCGGCGCGTTGAGCACACTGGACGATGCGGGCGAGGTGACGCCGTTTGCTCGCGGTGTCACGTTGCATCGGCTGGGGCTCTTCGGCAGCAGTGACCTGTCCATGCAACACACGCTGGACGTGCTCGGGTATCTGCACTCGCGTCGACGCTATGACCTGGTCTGGGGGCACTACCTGTCACCGCCCGGGTTCCTCGCCGTGGTGTTCGCCGCGTCTGTCGGCATCGCCTCCACCGTGAGCGCTCGCGGCAATGACGTGGACCAGCACATGTTCCCGCCCGGGGACTTCGCTCGCCTGCTGTGGACGCTCCAGCGCGCGGATGTGCTCACCGCGGCCTCCGCCGACCTGGGCCGGAAGATGAGCATGCTGCTGGGCAAGGACGGCCGCGTGGAGGTCATCCCCAACGCCGTCGACACCGAGATGTTCTCACCCGGCCCCGCGGAGGTCTCGCTGCGCGCGCGGCTTGGCATCGCTCCGGATGAAGCGGTGCTCGGTTTCTCCGGTGAGCTGCGTCACAAGAAGGGGCTGCCGTTCCTGCTCGCCGCGCTCTCGGAGGTGCGGCGCACCCGGCCCGCGTGTCTGCTCGTCATTGGTGAGGTGCGGCCTCGGGATGCCGAGCACCTGGTCGCCTTCCGCGCCGAGCACCCCGAGGACGGGGCTCGCATCCTCGTCTCGGGCGCGCTCGAGACGCCTGAGTCCATCGCCGCGCACCTGCGCCTGTGCGATGTGTATCTCCAGCCGTCACTTTGGGAAGGGATGCCGAACGCGCTGCTGGAGGCGATGTCCTGCGGCCTGCCTGTCATCGCCAGTGACGCGGGCGGCATCCCCGAGGCCGTGGACCATCAGCGCAACGGTTTCATCGTCTCCAAGGCCCTGCTCAATCACCTCGGGCAGGCGTGTCTCGACGTGCTGTCGCTGTCCCCCGAGCACCGCGCCGCCATCGGCGCCGCCGCGCGCCGTCGCATCCTGGAGCGCTTCCAGTCCGAGGCCGAGGCGGAGGTGCTGCGCCGGGTCCTCACGCGCGCCGTTCCTCGCGTGGGATGATTCGAAAGTCCTGGCGCCGACTCATCCGCGCGCGCTTCGCGTCAGCGCGGGATGGTGCGGAAGACCTCGCGCTCACTCATCCACGCGCACTTCGCGTCGGCTGCCACGTCAGGCGGGTCGGCGTTGGGCCTCGACTGCCCGATGCCTCATCGAGACGGTCTCGCCCGACTGCTTGCGCGGCTCAGCGACTCAGCTCGCCACGACGCCCGGGGCCTTGCGCTTCATCCCTAGCTCTGTCTCGTACGCACCCACCAGCGCCGCGCGCGCCTCCGCCCAGCTGAAGTCGCGCTCCACGCGGGCCCTCGCCCTGTGACTCAGTGACGGGCCCAGTTCCGCGTTCGCGCACAGGTCCTTCACCGCCTCCAGGATGGCCTTCGGCGAGCCCGGCCTCACGAGCAGCACCTCGTCCGGCCCCGCCAGCGTCCTCACCACCGGCAGGTTCGACGCGATGACCGGGGTCCCCGACGCCATCGCCTCCAGCAACTTCAGCGGACAACACCCCTGCACGCAGTTGCGGTCGTTCACCGGCAACGGCACCAGCACCGCGTCACAGGCATGATGCAACGCCGCCAGCTCCGCCTGGGGCAGGGGCTCCCGCAGCTCCACGGCCCCCTCCAGGAGCAGGTCCCCACACCGGTCCAGCATCACCTTGCGCTGGTGCTTGCGCAGCGGCCCCACCAACGTCAGCACCGCGGGCATCTGCTCCCTCAAGAGCCGCAGCGCCTCGATGGCGTGATGCACTCCCTGCCACGACGTCATCGTCCCGCTGTACAACAGCCGCACCGGCTGCCCCGGTGCTCGAATCCTCGGCGGCGCGTGGCGGAACACCTCCAGCTCGACACCATTCGGAATCACCTGCACCTTCGACGCCCGCGCGCCGCGCTTCACCAGGTACTCCGCCGTCACCTCGCTGGGCGTCACGAGCAGGTCCGCGCTCGCGATGCACGCGTCCTCCTGCGCGACGAGCTTCAGCATGAGCTCCGCGTCGTCCGCCACGTCCGGGTGGTGGTACTTCAGCTCGATGGACGGCAGCCCGTTCACCTCGAACACCAGCGCGTCCGTCAGCGCGGCCTTCCGCGTCGCCACCGGATAGCCCTCGAAGATGGAGCGCACGTGGACCACCCGCGCCCTCGGCCGGTTCCTCCACCACGCCGCCAGGTGCGTGCGGAACGACAGCGCCTGCGCCACCAGGTCCCGCCCTCTCGCCTCCAGGGGGTGGTACGTCACGCCCTCGACCAGGGGCCTCGGCTCCGAGCTGGCCGTGGGGCCGTCCCGGAGCGCCAGCAGGTCCACCCCTCCGAAAGCCGCCCCCAGCGCCTCCACGAAGGCCCGGATGTGCACGGCTGCCCCCTTGGGGGCCGGGAAACGGTCGAACGATGCGTAGACGATGCCGGACGCGGAGGCCACGTCATGCGTGCTATCGCGCCTGGCCATCCCCGGCCAACCTCCTCGTTTGCCCCGCCCCCTGCCGACCCATACACTCAGCGCCTCCGTACCGTGGCTCCGAGGGGGAGCTCCCATCGTGTCCTTCGACGTCGACCGCTTCCGCGTGGAGAAGTGCTACCGCAACACCGCGCCTGTGTCCGTGTTGATGGAGGACCTGAATCGACTCGGGCACCTCGACGAGCACATGGCCGAACAGGCCCGCCTCTGGCGTCGTCGCCGCGGATGGGCCCTGAGAGGCTTCGCGGGCCTCGTCGGCCTGTCCTTCATCCTTCGCGGCTTCACGGAGGTCTCCTGGCTCGGCGGGTGGGCGTGGTGGCTCGGCTGGCTGTCGCTCGTGGGGGCGGTCTTCCTGCACCTCAAGGCCTCCGGCTCCTCACGGTGTGACCTGGAGGACCGCCGCTACCAGCTCCCCGCCCGACTGCTGCGCCCGCTGCTGCGGGACATCGATCCCCAGGAGCGCGTCACACTGGAGCTGGACTTCCAGCCCATCGACCACTCCTCGAAGTTCGTCCGCCAGGGCAGGACGGCCACCGGCTGGGAGACCAACGAGTTCGAGGATGCGTGGATGTCGCTCCAGGCCCGCCTGCGCGATGGCACCCACCTGCGCCTCTCCCTCACCGAGTGGCTCCAGAAGCGTACGCGCAGCCGGCGAAACCCCCGCGGCAAGTTCAAGACGAAGCACAAGCGCAAGAGCGCCACCTTCCTCCAGGCCCAGCTGCGCGTGAAGCCCGAGCGCCACCCCGGCCTCGCCCAGATGCGCGCGCAGGCCCAGCAGGCCGTGAAGCTGCCGCCCAAGGTGAAGCTGTCCCGGCTCGACGTGACGGAGGACAAGCTCGCGATGCGCGCCCACATGGACTCCGAATGGAAGGTGGAGCCGGACGCGACGCGGGCCTGCCTGATGATGCTGTTGAGCCTCTTCCAGGTGCTCCACGCCTCCTCGGCGCGCGGCAAGCACCTCACCTCGAGGGCTTCATGAGCCGCCTCCCACTCCTCCTCTGTCTGTTGCTCGCGTGGGGCTGCTCGCGCCCCTCCGGCTCCGAGCCTCCCCAGGCCCCCACGACCACCGCCGCCTCCGCGGAGGACGTGCCCCTGCCGGGCAAGCTCAAGTTCAAGGACGGCGACGGCCGCGAGCGCTTCTCCCTCAAGCCCAAGGACGATGGCGCCAAGCTCGTCGACGGTGACGAGCGCGAGCTGGCGCGCCTCAAGTGGAAGGGCGCCTCCCTCAAGGTCTCCGGTCCCGATGACGTGGCGCTGGGGTACGTGCTCGGCTCGTCCGGTGGCGCCATCATCGTGCGCGACGGCGAGCAGCGCCAGGTGCTCTACACCCTCGCCATCCAGGGGCCAGGCTGGCGCCTCACCGACTCGAAGGGCGCGTTGCTCTACACCGTGCTCCCGGAGGATGACGGTGCCCGTGTCTATGACGCGCCGGGCGCGGAGATTGCGCGCGTGAAGGTGCGCGAGGGCAAGGTGTCCCTGCGCGATGCCCAGGGCAAGACGACGCTCTCCACGCATGCGCTCGTGCGCGCGGACGCGGCGGCGTGCCTCGCCTTCGAGGCGGTGTCCTTGCCCTTGCGCGTGGCGCTGCTCCACCAGCTCCAGCAGCCGCCTTCCGGACCCACGCCATGAGCCCCGCTTCCGCGAATCCTGGCTGTCAGGTGCGGCTGGGCTTCCTGCTGCCCCACGAGTGTGGGGCGCCCGCGAGCATCCCGTGCGAGCTGTGCGGCAAGCTTGCTTGTGAGCTGCACCTGACGTCGCAAGAGGACCAGACGGTCTGCACGGGGTGCGCGGGCGTGCTCTCCGGAGAGTCGGACGAGGCGAGCACCTACTACGACGACTACGGCTACTACGGCCGGGGCGCGTCGTGGGGGGGCGGCTCCTCGAGGGACCCGCATGACTTCACCGAGGCGGATGGCGAGAGCCTGCGCCACGAGGAAGATGCCTCCTTCGAGGAGGACCTGGGCGGAAGCTGATGACTCCCGCGCGCTGGCTCATCTACGCCCTGGGCGGCGGCATGGGGCACTTCACCCGTGCCTCGGGGCTCGCGCGCAACGCGGCTCGGAAGGGCCATCACGTCACGCTGGTGACGAACAGCCCCTTCGCGCCCGATGTCCCGCTGGAGGCGGTGCTCGGTCCGGAGGTGCATGTGCACCGCTTGAGCCCGGAGCTGGGCAAGGCCGCCATGCGCGAGACGGTGGACTGTCTGCTCGAGGGCGTGCGCCCGGACCTGCTCGTGGTGGACACGTTCCCTCGCGGGCTGGTGGGAGAGCTGGCGCCGCTGTTGCCCTCGCTGCGCATGGGCAAGGTGCTGGTGCATCGCGACTTGAACCCCACGTACGTCGCGCGCTTCGACATCGCCGCCGCGGTGGAGGACTTCCACCTGTTGCTCGTCCCGGGTGAGGACGCGCCCTTCGCGGGGCATCCGCGCGCGGTGCGCACGGAGCCTTGGTTGCTGCTCGGGCGCGAGGAGTGGCTCGGGCGTGAGGAGGCTCGTGAGCGGCTGGGCGTTGCGCCCGATGACACGCGTCCCCTGGTCGCGGTGATGGGGAGTGGCAACGCGCTGGAGGTGGAGGAGGCGGGGCTCATCGCCGCGCGGCTTCAGGAGCGGCTCGGTGCGAAGGCTCCGGTGCGGTGGCTCGCGCCTCCGGGGCCTTGGCTCTCCGAGAAGGCGCCCCGGAAGAAGAACGTGGTGCGAGACGGCGCGCCGCGTCCGTTGCGCGTGTGGCCCGCGCTGGCGGTGATGTCCGGTGTGGACGTGCTCGTCGGCGCGGGTGGCTACAACACCGTGCAGGAGGCCCGGGTGACGGGCACCCCGTTGGTGGCTCTCGCACGGGCGCGGCGCTACGACCGACAGGCGGTGCGGCTGCGCCCCGAGGAGCTGGCGCGCACGCCCGAGGAGCTGGTGGAGCGCGCGGTGGAGTTGGTGGACTCGCGCCCCAGGCGCGACCCTCCGAGCTACGCGAACGGTGCTCGGGACGCGGTGGCGCTCATCGAGCGCGTCCTGCTTGGTGCTCGGGGTGCCTGAGCCTCGGTGTCCGTGGCGAAACATCTCGAACCCCGGCGCCGTGCTCCGCGATGAACGGAGCACACGGCGCAACGGCGCTCAGTGCTTGAGGTCCTTGTGGCCCGGCGCGGGGTCGATGCCGTGCGCCATGATGAAGTGGTAGAGCACCTGCGGGTCCTCCTTCGGACCGCCCATCAGCTCCACCAGGAAGTGGCCCTGGGTGCCCGAGTCCGGGTCCGGCGCCACGTTCACCTCGGTGACCTCGCGGCCCGCCATCACCAGCTCGCCCACGAGCACCTTGCCCTTGAGCACCTGGATGATGTGCTGGCGGTCCTCCTCGAGCACCACCCAGTGGAAGTCGTCGTGGTCATACAGCATCGCGTCGACCGAGCCGCACCGGAGGATGCACTGCGTGTGTTCCTGGAGCCAGCGCCAGAAACCATCGAACTTCAGGGTACGACTCGGCTGGGGGAGCATGTCCATGGTGGTGACCTCACGCGCGGCCAGCAGGCTCTCGCCCGCCCGCCTCGCTGAAACCTCCCTAGCACGATTGCCGCCGCCAGCGCTGACACCGTGCGGGGAACCCACCCCCGCGCCGCGCCGTTGTCCACTCGGTGAATCCCCCACCTCCTGGGCTTGTTCCTCCAGTCAGGTAGGGGGCACCGCCGTCTCACCCGTCCCCAGTCCAGGAGGGCTTGAACCGTGACCCGTCCCGCCCTCGCCACTCTCCAGGAGACACCATGAGCCTGCGTGCCTGGCTGGCCGCCACCATGGGCGGACTGGCCCTCCTCACCCTCATCGCCGCCGTCGCGCTCATCGTCCTCACGAACGCGCAGACCCACTCGGCCAACACGCTCGGCAACTCCGTGGATGGGCTGCACATGGCGGAGGAGCTGGAGATCGACCTGCTCAACCACTTCCGCCTCAGCGGCGGCGCCGGGCCGCAGGACACCCGCTCCCAGCTCATCCGCGGGCGCTCCGTGGAGAGCATCGAGGCCTCGTTCCCCCTCCTGCTCGACGGGCTGGAGCGCAACGCCGTCAGCGACGCCGAGCGGACCCTCATCCAGGAGGTGGAGGAGGACTTCGAGCGCTACCTGCAGGCCCAGCGCGAGGCCGCACGCCTGCCCTCGCGCACGCGGCTGGCCCCCGTGGTGCCCGCGATGGACGCGGCGCTCGATTCGCTCGAGCGACTGGTGCAGCTCAACGTGGAGGAGGCCCGCGTGGCGCGGGAGGCCTCGGCGGACCTCAGCCGCCTGGGCAACACCGTGGGTCTGTCGCTGTGCGGCCTGCTCCTGATGGCCTTCGTCGTGGGCTCGCTCCTGTTGCAGCGCATCGCGCTCCAGCCGCTGAAGGACATCAGCCAGGCCATGCGCCGCTTCGGCGTGGGCCGCAAGCGCACGCGCGCCCCGGTGGCCGGGCCCACGGAGCTGCGGGACATGGCCAGCACCTTCAACGAGATGGCCAACGGCCTCACGCACCAGCAGGAGCAGCAGCTCGCCTTCCTCGCCGGCGTGGCCCACGAGCTGCGAAACCCCCTGTCCGCGCTGAAGCTGTCCACCGCGCTGTCCGAGCGCAGCCAGGCCCAGCTCACCCCGGAGCGCATGCAGCGCACCCTGGCGCTGGTGGGACGTCAGGTGGAGCGGCTGGACCGCATGGTGGGGGACCTGCTCGACGCCACGCGCATCGAGGCGGGCAAGCTGGAGCTGCGCCCGGAGGTGCGGGACGCGCGCGAGCTGGCGCGCGGCGTGGTGGAGCTGTACCGCTCGAGCGACAGCGGACACGTGCTCCAGCTGGACGTGCCGGACGCGCCGCTCTTCGTGCGCGCGGACCCGGACCGGCTGGAGCAGGTGATGGCCAACCTGGTGAGCAACGCGCTGAAGTACTCCCCGGCGGGAAGCCGCGTGGAGGTGGCGGTGCGAGGGGAGGCGGAGCACGTGCTCCTGGTGGTGAAGGACCAGGGCATCGGCATCTCCGAGGAGGACATGGCCATCCTCTTCGCGCCCTTCCAGCGGCTGGGCAGCCCGCGCGGCAAGCGCGCTCCAGGGGTGGGGCTGGGGCTGTCCGTGGCCCGGCGAATCGTGGAGGCGCACGGCGGCGACATCGAGGTGCAGAGCGCTCCCGGGGCGGGGTCCTCCTTCTGTGTCCGGCTGGCGCGGGTGAGCGGCGAGAAGGCGCACGGCGCCGAGGGGCCGGCCGCGGAGGCCCGGGGCGGGGGCCCGGACGCCCTGCACTAGACGCAAAGCGTTGCGCGCGACGCTCGTGTCGTGGAGGCTGGGTGCGCCGGACGCTCGTCGGACGTACCTTCCGGGCCACATGCCAGGAGTCGCAGGGATTATGAAGAATTCGCGCCGGGTCGCGTCGCTCGCCATCCTGCTGTCCGTGGGAGGACTGGGGGCGTGTGCCTCCCGCCAGACGGCGCCCGAGACCCCGGTGGCCCCGTCGGCCGCCGCCAGGGCTTCTGTCGTCCAGTCCACGGAGGGAGGCTTCTCCGTCGCGCTGCCGGGGCCGGTGAGCGAGGAGCGCCGCTCGCAGCTGACGGATGTGGGCGAGGTGACACTCCATACGTTCATCGCCGAGCGCAAGGAGTCATCCACGGCGTACTACGTCTCGTACACGGACTTCCCCGCGTCGGCCGTGTCGCAGGCGAAGCCGGGCGACGTGGTGTCGCGCGCGAGCATGGGCGCGCTGGAGGCGCTGGGGGCCACGGGCGTGTCCTCGCGGCCGCTGACGCTGGAGGGCTTCCCGGGCTGGGAGGTGGAGGGCATCTCCGGGCCGCGCCGGCTCAAGGGCCGCTTCTACCTGGTGGGGCCCCGGCTCTATCAGCAGCTCCTGCTCCACCCGGAGGGCCAGCCGCCCGCCGACGCGGAGGCGTTCTTCGAGTCCTTCCGCCTGGACCCCCAGGTGGCGGCGATGTTGTCGGGCGCACAGCGCTCCTGAGGGTGCCTTCAGGACGGTGCGTGCGCTATGCCCGTGCCGTCATGAACCTGTCCGCCATCGACCTGAACCTGTTCCTCGTCCTGCACGCGGTGCTGGAGACGGGGAGCGCCACGGACGCGGCCAAGCAGCTCCACGTCACGCAGTCCGCGGTGAGCAACGCGCTCGCCCGGCTGCGGGAGATGTTGGGGGACCCGCTCTTCGTGCGCAGCGGTCGAGGCCTGGTGCCCACGCCTCGCTGCGAGGAGCTGCGGCCGCTCGTGGTCAACGCGGTGGCGCAGCTGCAGGTGGCGGTGGATGGACAGCGCTTCGTGCCCGCGGAGAGCACGCGCACCTTCACGCTGTCGTGTGGCGACAACCAGGATGTCTGCGACGTGCCCCGGGTGGTGGAGGCCTTCGCCCGGAAGCTGCCCCGCGCGCGGCTGCGCGTGGTGAGCATCGACTTCCTGATGGCCTCGGACGGGCTGACCACGGGCGAGGTGGACGCGGCGCTGGCGCCCCAGATGGTGGCGACGCGGGATGGCTACTTCTGCGAGGACCTCTACCTGGAGGAGGTGGCCTTCCTGGTGCGCAAGGAGCATCCGCGCCTGCGCGGGTCGACGTTGACGAAGGAGGAGTTCAACGCCTCCCGGCACATCGGCATGGTCATCGCGCAGGGGCGTCCGGGCATCGGCCACCGCTACTTCCAGGAGTTCTGCAAGGAGCACGGCCTGGAGTTCAACCCCGCGCTGTCCGTCTCGCACTTCATCGCCGCGGGCATGGCCGTCACGCGCACGGACTACGTGGCAGGGATGCCGGGGCGCACCGCGGACGCGCTGTGCGCGATGCTGCCCGTCAAGCGGCTGCGCCTGGCCATCAGCACGCCGCCCATGCCCATGTCGCTGATATGGCATGAGCGCACGCACACGGACCCCGGCGCGCGCTACTTCCGGCAGTTGATGGTGGAGGTGCTGAAGGAGCCGTCGATGACGCGGGCGGCGGAGCCCCGCGTGAAGCCACAGGCCGCCGCGCGTCGGGCCCGGGGACGCTGAGCGCCCGTCGGAACACAAGGGTCCGACGGGCGTCGCGCTGAACCTACGGGGTGGCGCCGGGCGCATCCTCGGGGATGTCGCCGAAGCGGCCCATCTCGAAGTCATGAATCGCCTGGAACAGCTCGCGCTGGCTGTTCATGACGAACGGGCCCATGTGGAAGATGGGCTCGCGGATGGGCTCGCCCGCGAGGACCACCAGGTGCGTGTCCTCCTCGGCGAGGAGCGTCAGGTGCTCGCCGTCGTTGGCGAACACGGCCAGCTCCCCCTCGGTGGCCCGCTCACCGCCGGACGACACGCGGCCGGAGGCGACGAGCACCATGGCGTTGTAGCCACGGGGCAGGGGGACTTCGAGCTTCGTCCCCGCGCGCACGTTGACGTCGAGCAGGGTGATGGGTGTGAAGGTCCGCGCGGGGCCTCGGGTGTCGGCGAAGTCGCCCGCGATGACGCGCACCGTGCCGCCCTCGATGGGGACGGTCGGAATCTGGGCCGCGGTGATGGGCTGGTAGCCCGGGGCGGCCCGCTTGTCGGCGCGAGGGAGGTTCACCCAGATCTGCAGGAACTCGAGGATGCCGCCCCGCCGGGAGAAGGACTGCTCCTGGTACTCCTCGTGGAGGATGCCGGACGCGGCCGTCATCCACTGCACGTCGCCCGGGCCGATGACGCCCGAGTGGCCCGCGTTGTCACGGTGCGCGACGACGCCCTGGAAGGCGAGCGAGACGGTCTCGAAGCCCCGGTGCGGGTGCCAGCCGACGCCGCGCTGCCCCTTGGCGAGGGCCGGGTACTCGTACGGAGGATGGTGGTCCAAGAGCAGGAAGGGGCTGACGCGCTCCTGGGTGAGGCCGCCACTGGGGACGAGCGTCTTGACGCGGAAGCCGTCACCGACCCAGTGCAGGGGCCCGCCGCCGTGGACGCTCTCGAGCGTCCGCGCGCGGGGAGGCGCATGGGGAACGGTGGGGGGAGGAAGTGTCTGGGTCGTGGTGCTCATGACCCAAACAGTAAGGCTGGGAGTCGACGTGTAAATCGCCGCTGCCCATGATGCCTGGCATCACGTCGTGTGATGGTCCGCGGACAGCGCGAGCTGACACAGGTCCGTGAGCCGGTTCGAGGCCCACGTGGCCACCGGGCCCAGCGGCACGCCCTTGCGGCGCACCAGGGCGAGCGGGCGCCGGGGCGGAGGGCCTCCCTCCCACGCGGCGAGCCGCAGCTGCACGAGCCTGCCGGCACTCAGGTCCTCGCGCACCAGGTGCTCGGGCTCGTGGCCCCAGCCGAGTCCCCCGAGGATGAGGGCATGCTTCGTCATCAGGTCGGCGACGCGCCACTGCTTCGGCGACAGCACGCCCCGGTCCGTCGTGCCCGCCTTGCCCGTGGGCAGCCGCTCGCTCAGCACCAGCTGCGTGGCGGAGGCGAGGTGCTCCTCGGTGATGACACCCTTCACGCGGGCCAGCGGATGCGAGGGCGCGGCGACGGGCAACATGCTCAACAACGCGATGGGCCGCTGCTCCAGGCCGGTGAGGTCCAGGTCCGCGCCGGCGATGCCGAGCGTCGCCTTGCGCTCGCGCAGGCGCTCCGTCACCGCGGAGAGCAGCTCCACCTCCAGCGTCAGCTCCACGCCCGGATGTGTCTGGGCCAGCTCACGCACGAAGGAGAGCAGCGCGGGAGTGGGGAACATCGCGTCGACGACGAGCGCGAGCTTCGTCTCCTCGCCACTCTTGATGCGGCCCACCACCGACTGGAAGGTGGTTAGGTCTTCATGGAGACGGCGCGCCGCGGCGACCACGGCCTCGCCCTTGGCAGTGAGCCGGGGGACGCGGCTGCTGCGGTCGAAGAGGCGCAGGCCCAGCTGCTTCTCCAGCCGCTGGATGGCCTGACTGACGGCGGGCTGGCCCAGGCCCAGCTTGCGCGCCGCCGCGGAGAAGCTGCCCTCCTCGGCCACCGCGCGGAGCGTCCGGAGCTGGTCGATGGTGACGCTGTCGAGCACGGCGCGACTGCATCACATCGACGCGGGCGGTGCTACTTGCGCGAGGTCAGCCAGGAGACGATGAGCGACGCGAGCGTGTTGGCCGCGGTGCCCTCCGCCACGGCCCCGCGCAGCACGTCGCGCGACAGGGCCTCCGCCGCGCCGATGATGGCCACGCAGCGCTGGCGCAGGGCCTCCCGGGGCAAATCACAGAAGGGCGCGAGCGTGCGCTGGTAGAAGTCCACGTACTGGTCCAGCAGGCCCTGGTGGAAGGCCTCCATCTGCCCGTCCCCCTTGAGCGCGGCGGCGATGGCGAAGTGCTCGGGGCCGGACGTGGTGTAGCAGCTCATGTACGCGGCGCTCATCACCCGGGCCACGTCCTCCAGCTTGCGCCGCGTGCGCTCGAGCGCCTCCTGAAGCTGGGCCACCTGCCGCGCGTCGGTGCGCTCGTACAGCGCCATCAACAGCCCGGCGCGCGTCTGGAAGTGCTCGTAGGTGATGGGCTTGCTCACCCCCGCGCGCTCGGCCAGGTGCCCGAGCGTCAGCGCGTCCGTGCCCTCCTCACGCACCACCGCCACCGCCACGTCGAGCAGCTGCTCGCGTCGCTGGGCCTTGGGCAGCTTCTTGGAAGAGGTCTCACTCATGCGCGTCACCACGGCTCTTGAGGGCTTAGTCGCCTCGCCCCTGGCGCGCAACCGACGGGGTCCTGGTCGAAATGGTTGCGGACCTACTTTTGGTAACTTACTTCCTGTAGGGTCGTCGGAATTCCCGTCCGCGCCGGTCCTCCGGCCCTCTCGACCACTGCCTTCGCTGGCAGGGGAGCGCACCCGTCATGTCTTCACCCACGCAGAAGCCCGTCCTCATCATCGGAGGCTCGGGCGTCGTCGGCTCGATGGCCGCCCAGACGCTTCGTCGTTTCCATCCCGAGCTGCCCATCACGATTGGCGGGAGGGATGTGGCCCGCGCGGAGGCAGTGGCCCAGAAGCTGGGGCACGCGGACGCGGTGCGCGTGGACTTGTCGCGCGGGGATTTGGGATTGCCCGGGGGGCGCGGGTACAGCGCCGTGGTCCTGTTCGTGAAGGACCACACGCTCAACGCGCTGCGCTTCGCCCAGGCCCAGGGCATCCCGCACCTGGGCATCTCCACGGCCCTGTTCGAGGTGGCGCCCGAGGTGGCGTACTTCATGAACGCGCCCCAGCGCTCGGCGGTGCTGCTGGGCACCAGCTGGCTGGTGGGCGCGGCGACGCTGCCCGCGCTCCACTTCGCGCGGGAGTTCAAGACGCTGGACTCCATCGCGATGGGGGCCGTGCTGGACGAGCAGGACGTGGGTGGGCCCGCCGCCTCCGCGGACCTGGAGCGCGCCGCGAGCGCCGCGCCCAACGCGCTCATCCTCGAGGACGGCAAGTGGCGCTGGGTGGGCGGCGCGGCGGGGGAGCGTCGCTTCCGTGATGGCGACGGGAACGAGCACGTGGGGCAGGCGTACTCGCTGACGGACCCGGTGAGCCTGGCGGCCGAGACGAAGGCGCGCGCCATCCGGCTCGACGCGGTGGTGGGCCTGTCCGCCGGGCGTCGCAAGGGTGGGGCCTACTCCGTCGAGACGCTCTTCGAACTCGAGGGCACGCTGCAGGACGGCACGCGGGCACTCGTGCGCTACGAGATGAGCCACGCGCAGGGGCAGGCGCCTGTCACGGCGGTGGGCGTGGCCGTGAGCGTGGAGCGACTGCTGGGGCTCGCGGGCGGCGCTCCCGTCGCGCCGGGGCTCTACCTGCCGAACGTCCTCATCGAGCCCACCTACCTGATGCGCCGCCTCGAGGAAGCCGGCGTCCGCACGCGCCGCCTCTCCTGATTCGCATCCCCTTGCTCGAAAGGAATCCCGTCATGAACAACGCATCGAAGCTCAACCCCGTCCTCTTCATCGGTGGCTCCGGCGTCGTCGGACGTCGCGCCGTGAAGGCCCTCCGCGACCTCCAGCCGCACCTCCCCCTCCGCATCGGCGCGCGCGACGTGACGAAGGCGTCCGCGCTCGCGCGCGAAGTGGGCCACGCCGACGCCGTGCGCATCGACCTGGAGCGCGATGACCTGGGCCTGCCTCCGGGCTCCACGTCCAGCGCCATCGTCGTGCTGCTCAAGGACGACTCGCTCCGGACCCTGCGCTACGCGCAGGACCAGGGGGTGCCCTACGTGTCCTTCTCCGACTTCGTCTTCGACATCGGCCCGGAGGTCGCGCTCCACGTCCAGCGGCCCACCGCCGCGCCCACGCTGCTGCTCGGGCACTTCCTGGGCGGCACCGTCGCCCTGGCCACGCTCCACTTCGCGCGCGAGCTGGCGAAGGTCCACGCCATCCGCATCTGCGCCGTGTTCGACGAGGAAGACGTGGGCGGACCCGCCGCGCTCGGCGACATGGACCGCGTGGCGAAGGGCGTGCCCAGTCCGCTCATCCGCAAGGAGGGCCGGTTCCTCTGGGCCACCCGCGAGGCCGACCTCACGCGCACCTTCCAGGGCGTCGACGGCACGCAGTGGCAGGGCCGCGCGTATCCGCTGCTCGACGTGGCCTCGCTCGCGGCGGTCACGGACGCGAGCGACATCCGCCTGGACTTCGCGCTGCGCCCCGCTGCGCGCCGCGCGCCGGGACAGGGTCCGGGCCACGAGGTCATCATCGAGCTGGAGGGCGTGAAGGCGGACGGAACGCCGTCACTCGTGCGTCACGCGCTGGTCGACGCGGACGTCCATTCCGGTCTCAGCGGAAAGGGCGCCGCGCTCGCCGTGGAGCGGCTGCTGGGCCTCACGGGTGGGACGCCCGTGGAGCCCGGCTTGTACTCACCCGAGGGTGTGCTCGACGCGGCCTACGTCGTGAGCCGCCTCCAGGAGTGGGGAACACGGATTCACCGCGTATGACGCAATCGAGTGCCTGGAGAGGAGGCCGCCGTCCCCACCCGACTGGCGACTGTCAGTCCACGGGCGGATACTCGCGCCTCCCCCTCACTCCGTCCCCGCAGGAGTCCGCTTCATGTCGCGTCCGCTGACCGCAGCACTCCCTCGTCCTTCTTCGGTGAATCGGTCCTCCGTGAGTGTCGCGGTCTCGAACGTGAAGGTGGCGGACCCCGGTGACGCGGGCGCGCCGCGCGCCGTGCCCGTGGGTGAGCGCACGGAGCGGCTCGACGGCATCTCCCGCTTCATGCAGGAGCTGGAGCAGGGACAGCGCGCGCTCGTCGGCGTCATCCAGTCGGCGCCCTCGGGCGAGCGGCTGTCCAACGCGGAGCTGCTCGCGCTCCAGGCCTCGATGACGCGCTACACCCAGGCGCTGGAGCTGGTGAGCCAGCTGGTGGGAATCGGCGGCAGGCCGACGCGCACCGCGCCGGCGCGCTAGCCGGACTTCTTGCGCTGACCCCGGGGCGCCGTGGCGGAGGACTCCTCACCCAGCCGCGCGCCCAGCTGCTCCCGGATGGCGAGCACGCGGGCCTTCAAGTCCCGGAGCTCCTCCAACGTGCAGCCCGAGGCCTCCAGGATGGACGGCGGCACGCTCTCCGCCCTGGCGCGCAGCGCGCGACCGGACGCCGTCAGGCGGATGCGCACCTGGCGCTCGTCGAGCACGTCCCGCTCACGCTTGAGCAACCCCGCCGACTCCAGCCGCTTGAGCAGCGGCGTCAGCGTGCCCGAGTCGAGCAGCAGCCGCTCCCCCAGCGCCTTCACCGTGACGCCGTCCTCCTCCCACAGCACCATCATCGCCAGGTACTGGGGATACGTGAGGCCCAGCTTCTCCAGGAGCGGCCGGTACGTGCGGTTGAGCAGGTGCACCGTCGAGTACAGGGTGAAGCACAGCTGCTCGTCCAGGTGCAGCGCGTCGCCGCGCTTCTTGTTCGACGGGGACATGACGGCTCCTCTCCCCACCATGCCCCCGGACTGCATTGTGCGCAATGAAATCGCGCCTCAGGGCCGGGGCAGGTCGCGCGCCAGCCGCAGCCAGACGGGGAGCCGCTCCAGGAGCGTCTCCAGGTCGAAGGGCTTGAGCAGCGTGTCGAGCACGCCCGGGTGATGGATGGGCCGCGTCGTCATCGCCACGACGGCGAGGCCCGGCCAGTGCCGCGCCACGCGCCCGAGGAAGTCCTGGCCCGTCATGCGCGGCATTCCCATGTCGAGCAGCACCAGCCTGGGACGGCCGTGCACCTCCAACCAGGTGAGCGCCTCCAGGCCGTCCTTCGCCATGGACACGAGCTGTCCCGTGCTCGCGATGATTTCGACGACGGCGGCGCGCAGGTCCGCATCGTCCTCCACGACGAGGAGGATGCCTTCGGGGACTCCCGACATATGCGAGCGTGCGTAGGTCAGCGTGGCCGTGGGGAACAGGGAACATCTGCCGGTTTCCACCGGCAGATGTCCGAAGAAGACTACGAGTCCTCGAACATCGCCTGGAGCACCCTCCGGGCGAGCTTCACCTCCGGGTCGGAGCGACACGAGAGGAAGTCGCAGATTTCCGCCACGTCGCCGGTGCGCTCGTGCTCGAAGCCCTGGAAGAGCGTCTTGAGCGACACGTCCAGGCCCACCGACAGCTTGCCCAGCGTGTCGAGCGAGGGAGAGAAGGACCCGCGCTCGATCCGACGGATGGCATCCACGGAGAGGTCGCACCGCTCGGCCAGCACCTCCTGGGTGAGCTCGCGGCCATTACGGAGCTGGCGTACATGGCTGCCGAACTTGCGATGGAACCTCGTCCAGTTCGCTACCTTGTTTTTCGCTTTCTCCATATGAGTGACGGGTAATTTGGGGACGCGGCGCCCCAAGTGAAGTGAGTCTGTTGGCGTGTGGACCCTGGCATCGGCCTGTCCGCCAACTCGCAGGCCCTGTGTGTCGCAGGCGCGCGCGAAACCAGTGGGCAAGGTGCGAGCCCCCGAAAGCTTCGGGCTCCCTCGGAGAGCAGGGGGCCTGGCGGGCCGGGAAAATGCGCGAGCGGAAGCTTTCGTCTACGCTGGATGCCGCATGACGCATTCGGAAGTCGGGTGGGTGGGCGTCGGGCGCGTGCTCCGCGTCCTGGCCTGTGGCGGGCTGCTGACCGCTTGTGAAATCGGTTCCGAGGCACGTCCCCCCTCCGCGCCAGTCCCCGCGGCGGTGGCGACGCCGGCCGTGGCGTCACCGAGGACCCCGGTGCCGGTGACACCCGCCGTGGCGCCCCGCAGGGTCTTTCCGGAGCCGACCGAGCGGACCCGCTCGACGCAGGCGCTGGCGGTGAAGCTGGGTGCTCCGGGCGCGAAGGTGGAGGACCCGTGCGTGGCGTCGGTGGCGCAAGGGTGCGTGCGCACCGCGCTGGCGCCCTTCTTCGAGTCGCTGGACGCGCTGTCGTCGGGCACGGCGAGGCGGCCCACCGTCATCGAGGCGTTCGGCAACTCCCTCATCGCGGGAGATCGCATCGTGGACATCCTGCGGGATGACCTGGGCGCGAGCTTCGGCGGGGCGGGGCGGGGCGTGCTGCTGGTGGACCGGATGGCGCCCTACGGCGGGCGTGGCCGGGCGAGCCACAGCGCGAGCGGTTGGACGCCGCGCACGCTGGGCGAGCTGCGCGCGCCGCCGCTGCCGTTCGGAATCACCGGCGTGTACCACGTGGCCACCCAGGCGAAGGCGCGCGGCCGCTTCAAGCTGGAGGGCGAGGCGCGGGGCACGCTGTGGTGGCTGGACGTCCCGCGCGGGGGCGCGCTCAGCGTGGTGAGCGGCGACACGGTGCTGGCGCGGACGACGCCGGAGGGCACGGGCGCGTCGCGCTCCACGCGCTTCGAGCTGCCGCCCGGCGCGACGACGGTGGACGTGGTGGCGGAGGGCAAGGGCGCGGTGGTGCAGGGGGTGGTGCTCCAGCACGAGCGCCCTGGCATCGTCCTGGACATGTTGGGCGTCCCGTCCGCGGACGCGAGCCTGTACGCGCGGCTGGAGGACGGAGCGCTGCGCTCGCAGCTCACCGAGCGGGACCCGAAGCTGCTGGTGTTCTTCCTGGGCGGCAACGAGTCCAAGCGCCTGGAGTGGAAGCGCACGGACCTGGCGACGCTGCGCGAGGACCTGGGGGCGCTCTTGCGGCGGGCCCGCGTGGCGGCGCCGTCGAGCGCGTGCCTGGTGGTGGGGCCGATGGACGCGGTGCGCGACGCGAAGGACTCGGGCAAGGCCTTCACCCAGCGCCCGTTCCTGGAGGCGGTGGTAGAGGCGGAGCGCGAGGTGTCGCTCGCGGAGGGCTGCGCGTTCTTCAACCTGTACGAGGCGATGGGCGGCAAGGGCGCGCTGACGCGCTTCCACAAGTCCGGCTTCATGCATGACGACCTGGTGCACCCGCGTGGACGCGGGCTGGATGTGCTGGGGCACCTGGTGACGGACGCGCTCCTGCGCGCGTGGGTGGAGACGCCGCCGGCCCAGGGCCCCGTGGCCCAGGTGGCTCCGGCGGCCGAGCGGGTGGAGGCCGTGCCATGACGATGCGAAGCGCGGGGTGGCTGGCCGTCGTCCTCTGGGTCTCGACGCCGGTGGTCGCGGCGCCGAAGCTGCCGTCCGTCTGTGAGAGCGTGGAGGTGGACGAGGCCGGCGCCTCGCCGCGCGCGCTGCCCGAGGAGGTGACGAAGGCGCTGGACGCCATCGTCCGCTCGGAGCTGTCCCAGGGGCCCGTGGCGGGCTTGTCCGTCGCGGTGTCCCGCGGGGAGCAGCGGTGGGTGTGTGGCTATGGCTACCGCGACGTGGCGAAGCGGCTGCCCGCGACGCCGCGCACCACGTACCGCATGGCGTCCGTCACCAAGTCCTTCACCGCGGTGGCGGTGCTGCAGCTGGTGGAGCAGGGCAAGCTGTCGCTGGACGCGGACATCCACGCGGTGGTGCCGACGTACCCGGCGAAGCAGTGGACCGTCACGGTGAAGGATTTGCTGGGACACCTGAGCGGCGTGCCCACGTATGACGGCGTGGCGTCGACCCAGAACGTGAAGGCGGTGAGCACCGAGGAGGCGCTGGCGGTGTTCTCGCACAAGCCGCTCGCGTTCGAGCCGCGCTCCCGCTACCTGTACAGCACGTGGGGCTACAACCTGCTGGGCGCGGCGGTGGAGTCCGCGTCCGGGCAGTCGTATCGCGACTACCTGCGCGAGCATGTCTTCCAGCCCGCGGGCATGGCGCACGCGGACCTGGATGTCACCGCGACGCGCGATGAGCACCAGGCGGTGGGCTACCGGGTGAAGGAGGGGGTGCTCCAGCGCTCGCGCTTCCTGGATGTGTCCAGCCGCTTCGGCGGGGGTGGGACGCGGGGGACGGTGGGGGACATGCTCGGCTTCGGTCGGGCGGTGCTGTCGCACCGGCTGGTGTCTCGCGACTCGATGGGGAAGATGCAGGCGTCCATGGCCACGAGCGATGGGCGGCTGACGGACTACGGCATGGGCTTCGCGACCTATCCGCTGCGAGGCCACTACCTGGTGGCGCACGCGGGAGGGCAGCCGGAGACGACGACGCTGCTGGTGATGTTCCCCGCGGAGGACACGGTCATCTCGCTGGCCACGAACATCGAGGGCGAGGCGAAGCGCCTGCGCCGGCTGTCCATCCGGTTGATGGAGGGGGTGCTGGAGCAGGGCGTCACGCGGCGGGATGCGCACTTCACGGACCCGGTGGACTCGGTGGTGTACGAGGGGCTGGGGCGCATCGCGAGCTACGGGCTCGCGTACCATCTGTGGGCCACGCGCGGGCCGGGCTCGCTGCCGGCGGACGAGGACCTGCCGGGCGCGTTCGCGCGGGTGTCGGAGCTGCTGGACCGCAAGGCGATTGCGCGCGATGGCAAGGCGGCGCTGGAGCGCATCCGCGGTGGGCATGACCCGCGGCTGGGGTCGGTGTTCATCCGCGTGGGCGCGCACATGGCGCGCACGTTGGAGAAGGCGCGGGGCCCGGAGCGGCTGCTGGCGTATCCGGCCGAGGGGCCGCTGTCGTTCTTCGCGGACTACCTGGCGACCTGTGAGGCGCAGGGGGGGCCGGACACGGAGCGCTTCGGGGAGCCGCTGCGCACGGACCTGCTGCGGTTCGTGGCGGGGTGGAAGCGCGCGGAGGTGCCAGAGCTGCAACGCCAGCGGCTGGACGAGGAGTCGAACCCGGAGCCGCGCTGGGCGGTGGTGAAGAAGGCGGCGGGGCTGTCGCCGGACGTGCGGCCGGACTACTCGGACGAGATGCTGCGCATCGCGGAGCGCTTCGCGTGGCGCAAGCAGCAGGCGGGGCGGCTGCGCTGGCTGGAGCGCGCGGTGGAGCTGCACCCGAGGAGCGTGGACGCCCGGTTGGCGTTGGCGCAGGCGCTGCTGGTGGCGAAGCGGGACGAGGAGGTGCTGGGGCATCTTCGCGAGGCCCACGCGACGCCGCAGGGCATGCTGGCGCTGGCGCCGACGCCGCTGCTCAAGCGCGTGGCGGAGGCGGAGTCTCCGCGCGTGGGGCTGGGGCTCTTGCGTGCGGCGGTGGCGCTGCATCCGGAGTCGCCGGAGCTGTGGGAGGCGCTGGCGAAGCGGGAGAAGGCGCAGGGGCACAAGGCCGAGGCGAAGGCGGCGCTGCGTCAGGCGCGACGCGCGCGTGAGGCCCGGCCGGAGCCCTCGGTGGACCCCGCGAGCCGGAGCGGTGGAGACCGTGGCGCGGGCCCCGTGCCGGATGACCACGGACTGGTGCGGCCGCGTCCGTCGCCCTGAGCGGGGGCTCGCGTCGCGGGCCGGAGCGGTGGAGACGGTGGCGCGTGCATGGGCCTCTCGCCTCGCGCGGGCGCCTCGTTGCGAGCCCACGCGCCGGAGCGGCGCGAAGCTCGTGCGCCCATGCTCTTCTCTCGCGCGGGCGCCTCGTTGCGAGCCCACGCGCTGGAGTGGCGCGGGCGCCACGTGCCGGAGCGGCGCGGCGGATGCGCCCGCGTTCCTCGCATTGCGAGGATGCCTCGCTCCGAGTCATGACCCGGGCGGGTGCCGGAATGAGCACGGGTTGATGCGTCCGTGTCTCATGTTCTGAGCGGGTGGCATGCTCGTCGAGTCACCGAGGGCAGACGGGCAGGCGCTGCGCATGAGGCGCTCCCGCAGGCGTTCCGCTGGGGCCTTGCGAGCGTTGCGACTGTGCGAGGATGTGAAGCGTGTCCGAGTTCGTGTGTCCCTTCTGTCAGGCCCCCGTGGGCGCAGGTGCCCTTCGCTGCGGTGGCTGCGGCGCCTCCTTTGTCGTCTCGCCTCCGCCCGACTCGGGCGCTCCGGTGTGTGCCGTCCATCCTCAGTGGATGAGCCTTCATGCCTGTGAGCGCTGCGGCGCCTTCGCGTGCGCCCGGTGTCTGCGCCGAGGTCCTCGGCAGGAGCTGGTCTGCGAGTCGTGCCACGCCCGCGTGCCCCACGCCCTGCTTCCGTGGGACCAGCGCGCGGAGCTGGGCTGGGTCAAGGCGTTCTGGAGGACGTGCGTCGAGGTGATGCTCCGCCCCGTCACCACCTTCGAGCGGATGTCTCGCGAGGCGTCGGTGGGCGACTCGCTCCTCTTCGCCGGCCTCACCGCGTTCGTGGGCTACTTCTCCACCTGGCTCCTCTACACCCTCTTCCTGCTCGCCTTCCCCTACGAGAGCTTCCCCGCCGGCGGCTCCGACAACGAGACCCACCCCGCGCTCTTCCGCGGCGTCACCGTGGTCCTCTTCGTCATCTGCATGCTGTTCGTGCCGTTGCTGAGCATGGGCCTCACGCTCGCTGCCGCGGGGCTGGACCACCTGGTGCTCAAGGTCGCGGGCGCACAGGGCACGTTCAGGACGACGCTGCGCGGCCATGCCCTGGCCCAGGGCGTCTACCTCGCGGGCCTGGTGCCCTTCTGCAGCATGTACGTGCTGCCCTTCTGGAGCCTCGGCGTCCGCGTCTCCGCGTACCGCAGCCTGCACGGTGTCGGCTGGGGGCCCGCGGTGTTCGGCGCGCTGCTGATACCCGCGCTCACCTGCTGCATCGGCGTGGGCAGCTACGTGGCCCTGGTGATGGCCCTCCTCGCACCCGGGACCCTCAAGCTCTGACGACCGCGCTCAGTGCTTCGCGTCGCCATGCCGTGGAGGGGACCCTGCCTTCGCGTCGCGGCGACGCGAAGGCGCGCTCATGCACCTGAGGGGACTACTGCGTCGCCGACGCGCCCGCCGTCGGGATGGCGGCCGTCACCGTGCGCTGCTTGGGCCAGAAGCGCGCGTCGTGCACGTCGTCCAATGACGCGATGCGCTTCTTCGTGCGCGCGTCGTAGACGCGGGCGTGGGCCTCCGCGCTCACCAGCAGCAGGGCGCCCCTCACGCGCACGGCCACCACCTCCGTGGGGGACAGCGACAGGGACTCGGGCTCCGCCAGCCGGTCCTCCGACTCCCACCGCAGCGGCAGCATCAGCACCGGCAGCTCGGTCGCCGCGCGCCACGCGTACAGCGGCCCGCCATGCGTCTCCAGCGAGACCCAGGCGCCGTACTCCGTATGGCCCTTGTCCTTCACCACCGCGTCCAATCGCACGGCGTCCTCGCTGCCCTCGGAGAGCTCCGTCGCGACGGGGTCGTCCGGGTCCGTGCCGACGGTGGAGGACACCAGCTGGCTCGCGGTGGCCAGCGCGCTCGTGCCCGGCGCGTCCTCGGTCTCGTACACCGTGGCGACCGACTCGATGCGCTTCCACGTCTCACCCTCGCGGCGGTACGCGTGGGCCAGGCCCGGGCTGCTGCCCTCCATCTCCGGCACCATCAGCTTGCGGCCGTCGACGACGAAGAACTCCTCGCCGCGCTCCTCCTTGCGCGCCAGCCCCTCGAGCTGGGAGACGAGCGCCACCACCTGCCCTCGGGCGTCGAAGCCGACCGTGTCCGTGTGGCCCTCGGTGGGCAGCGGCAGCGGGACACCCTGGGCGGCGTCGAAGTCCACCCTCCAGGCGCGCGGCTGCACATTGCCGTTGCCCCGGTCCACCAGGACGCCCTGCTTGCCGTCCGGGCTCCACGCCAGGCGGACCCGCGCGCAGGGCGCCTCCACGGTGGCCAGGGCCTTGCGTATGCCCGTGGGGTCCTGACGCAGCCACGTACAGCTCGCTGGCGCCGCGTCCTGGAGGAGCGACAGCGAGAAGGCGGGCACGGGCTCCGGGGCGGGCTTGGGCGCCGCGGGCGTCTCGGGGACGGGGTCCTGTGACTTCTTGCAGGCGCCACCGAGAAGCATGGTGCCGAGGAAGAACGCGGGGCCGAGATGGCGGAGCATGGAGGCTCTCCGGTGCGGGGTTCCTTCACACCATCGCAGAACGGCCGGAGTGGGAGGAAGTCACCCTCGGAGTAGACGGCGAGGAAGTTTCCGATAGACCACTCGCGCGTGGGTGCCATTCACCCCGCTCCCCCCGTCACGACGCATCGCTTCCGTCGCATGTCTTTTCATTTTCTCGCGCGATGAAGGCAGGCGGGCTCAGACGAGCCAGCCGCTCTCGTCGAGGAACAGGGCCTCGCTGAACACGGTGTCGTCGTCTTCCTTCGCGGCGCGCGCGTTGTCGAAGTAGAGGCTCTCGCCGTCCTTGACGATGTGCAGCACGCGCAGGTCCTCGCGGGCGCGGGGCGTGATGGTGAGCGGGTTGTCGGAGAGCACGACGAAGTTGGCGCGCTGACCGGGCTCGAGCGTGCCCTGAGGTTCGGCGTCGCCGGAGGCCGCGGCGTCGGTGGTGGTCGGGTCATCGACGATGGCGGGAATCATGGTGCCGCCCCGCAGCGAGACGACCTCCGTGTCGGGGCCGCGCAGCGCGAGGATGTCGGCGCGGGTGCCCACGGCGAGGATGCGGCCGGCCTGGACTGCGATGGCCTCGGCGGTGGGCTGCTGGTCGTTCATGGTGAGGAGGGTGCCACCCTCGAAGATGCGGTCCGCGGGCTGGGTGGGGCTCATGGCGTGGGCTCGGGGGAGGGGGTTGCTTTCAGCAAAAGGTGTTGTCGCGCGCGGAGCCCGTCCACGGGGGCGTGAGGTGTCGCGCCGTCGCCCGAGAGGTTGCCCGCCGGGGTGGGAGCGCCGTGCGGACGGTCCCTGGGCCTGTCGGCGTGTGTTGCCCGCGGCGCGTGGCGTCCCCACGCTGCCAGTGGGGTGGTGGAGCGCTGACGGGCCGCCTCGCGCATGCCATGTCACTCGACCTGACGGAACCGAATGTCCAGGAGCAGGTCATCTCGCTGGGGACGCTGGTGGCGGACCTGCTGGGGGTGTTCTCCGGCTCGGTGCTGGGCGCCCTGTTGGCCGAGCGTCGGAAGATGGACCTGATGGGCTTCCTGGTCCTGGGCCTCGTGTCCGGCGTGGGCGGGGGCATCCTTCGCGACACGCTGTTGCAGGTGGGGCCTCCGCTGGTGTTGGTGAAGCCGGCGTATCTGGTCGCGGCCTTCACGGGGGCGTTCGCCGCGTTCCTCTTCGAGCTGCGGCACGGGCCGACGGTGAAGCTCTTGTCGATGCTGGACGCGCTGACGCTCGGCTCGTTCGCGGTGGCGGGCACGCAGCGCACGCTGGAGGTGGGGCTCAGTCCGGGGACGGCGGTGTTGATTGGCATCATCACCGCGTCGGGGGGCGGCATCATCCGCGACGTGCTCATCCGGCGCACGCCCACGGTGATGAGGCCGGAGCCCGGGTACTACGCCATCGCCGCGCTCGCGGCGAGCGTGGTGTGTCTGGCGTTCTCGCTCATGGGGCACAGGCGTCTGGCGTTGGCGGCGGGCATGGCGGTGGGCGCGCTGGTGCGGCTCATCTCCGTGCGGCGCGGGTGGAGGCTGCCGGTGAAGCGCTCGCGGCAGCCTCCCAGGAAGGGCGATGACTTCGGTGGGCCCCCGGACAGCGAGGAGTGGGTGAAGCCGTGAGGTGACGGCTCAGGGCTTCTTCTTCTCGCGGAGGACCTCGGCGGGAGGTTGCGTCGGAGCGGACGCAGCAGCGCCGAGACGGCGGGCTACTCGGTGAACAGCTCCGCGGAGGAGTACAGCTCGGGCTCCTCCTGGCTGGTGCCGCCCGCCACGAGCACCTTGCCGTTGATGAGGCGCGTGGCGGTGTGGCCCTGCGTGGGCTGGTCATTGCCCACCACGGACAGCTGCCAGAAGGCCTGCGGGTCGTAGACCTCCGTGACGCCGCCAATCTGGTTGCGCGTGCCGCGCGCGACAAGCACCTTGCCCGACGGCAGCAGCGTCAGCGAGTGGCCCATGCGGCGCTCCTCGGTGGCGTAGGACGTGTATTCCCACTCGTTGTCCTCCGGCCAGAACAGCCACGCGCCGCTCGCGTACTGGCCCTGCTCCTGTCCCACGGCCAGTACCGCGCCCTGGTTCAGCAGGATGGCCGCGTGCCCGTAGAACGCGGGCGCCGCCGCGGCGGTGCTCCACGTGCCCGTGCTCACGTTGTAGACCTCGGCCGCGCCGACGACGCCGTCGTCGTTGACCGCCAGCACGTTGCCGGACGGCAGCCGCGTGAGGCTGGCGCGGCCCGCCACCACGGACGTCGAACCCGTCGCCGTCCACGTGCCCGTCGCCGGGTCATACAACTCCGCGCTCTTCAGCGCCGTCGCCCCGAAGCCGCCGAACACCAGCACCTTGCCGGTCGACAGCACCACCGCCTTGTGGCCCCGCCGCGCCGTGGCCAGGCTGCCCGTGGCGCTCCACGTGTTCGTCGAGGGGTTGTACAGCTCCGCGCTCGCCAGCGTGCCGGCGCCCTGGCCGCCCACCACGAGCACCTTGCCCGAGGACAGGAGCGTCGCCGTGTGGTTCGAGCGCGTCTGGCTCATCGTCGCCGTCGCCGTCCAGGTGTTGGTGTTCGGGTTGTACGTCTCCGTCGACGCCGTCACGCTGCCCCAGCCGCTGCCGCCCGTGACGAGCACGTTGCCCGTCGGCAGCCGCGTCGCCGTGTGGTACGCGCGCACCTGGCTCATCGACGCCGCCGCGGACCAGGGAGAGGTGAAGGCCGCCCGCGCCTCGGTGCGCGGCGCCTCGGCCGCCGCCGTGGTGGCGCCCGCCATCGTCGCCAGCGCTCCGCACAGTCCCAGGCCCAGCCACGTCTTCGCTGTGGTTGCTCGTGTCATCCGTTCCTCGTGGTGAATGGTGAGGCCCGCATTGTGACAAGTGGGACCGACGCTCCGGGCGGTCTTCCACGTCAACTCCGCGTGACGGCGGCATAACAGTCACCTGGTTGCATTGGAAATACGGTGTAGATGTGTGTATCTGGTCCTTGAGGTATGGCCGTGGCAGCCTGCGCGCGTGACGGAGCCTCTGTTCGATGACCTGCTGGGCCTCGCGTGCTTCGCGCGCGTGGTGGAGCACCGCTCGTTCACCCGGGCCGCGGCGGTGCTCGGGGTGTCCAAGTCGGTGGTGAGCGCGCGTGTCTCCCGCCTGGAGTCCAGGGTGGGGGAGCGGCTGCTCATCCGCACCACCCGCAAGCTCTCCGTCACGGACGCGGGGATGGGGGTGTACGCGCATGCCGCGCGCCTGTTGGAGGAGGCGGGCTCCGCCACGCGAGGGGCCTCCGACGCGGGACGGGGGAGTCTGCGCGTCAACGCGCCCATCAGCTTCGCGCAGATGTACCTGGCCCGTCCCCTGGCGCGCTTCCTCGCGGCCCACCCGGGGGCTTCGGTGGAGGTGATGTTGAGCGACAGGCTGGTGGACCTGGTCGAGGAGCGGGTGGATGTCGCCTTGCGAATCACGCGCCTGCGCGATTCGAACCTCGTGGCGCGCAAGCTCGCGACCACCGCGCTGTGTGTCTGCGCGGCGCCCGCCTACCTGAAGCGCAGGGGGACACCCCGCAGGCCCGAGGACCTGTCGGACCATGCGTGCCTGCGCTACGCGCACCTGCGCGCCGAGGACGAGTGGCGCTTCCACGGCCCCCGGGGGCGCATCCCCGTGTCGGTGAGCGGTCCGCTGACAGTGGCCAACGGCACCCTGCTGCGCGAGGCGGTGGCGGAGGGAATCGGCCTCGCGGTGCTGCCGCGCTTCATGGTGGACGAGGACCTGCGCGCGGGGCGGCTCGTCACCGTCCTGGACGACTTCATGCCGAGGCCCGTGGGCATCCACGCGGTCCACGCGGCGGGGCGCTCCCCCGCGCCGCTGGTGCGCGCCCTGCTCGACGTGCTGGCCGCGGAGTTCCGTCCCGCGCGCTGGGGCTGAACGGACCGACGCACGGGATTGTCCTGCCAGCAGAACGATTCGTTCTCGACACAGACCTTCCGCCGGAGCCGCCAGGCGCGCATTCCATGTCGCGTCAGCTCACCCGTCTTCCGGAGGTCGTCGTCATGCTCGACAACGCATCCCATCCCGCTTCATCCGCCCTCGCCGCCACCGTGCTCCGCGTATCCCTGGGGGTCGTGTTCCTGGCCCACGCGGGCGCCAAGTGGTTCATCTTCACCCTCGAGGGCACCGCCCGGTTCTTCGTGGCCCATGGCTTCCCCGGGTGGACGGCCACGCCGGTGTTCGCCATGGAGCTGCTCGGCGGCCTCGCGCTCATCGCGGGCCTGCGGGTCCGCCTCGTGTCACTGGCGCTCCTGCCCGTGCTGCTCGGCGCCTTCGCGTCCCACGCCTCCCTGGGCTGGATGTTCACCAACCCGGGCGGAGGCTGGGAGTACGTCGCCTTCCTCATCATGGCGCTCGTCACCCAGGTCCTCCTCGGCAGCGGCGCCTTCGCCGTGGACGGCGCCCTCGCGCGAAACGTCTCGGTGAATCACGGCTCGGTCGCCCAGACCTCCACCTCGTGAGCCCGCGCCCGCGCCAGCCCGTCCCCGATGACGACCGAGTAGGGCGGCCTCGCTGGCTGCAGCGCCCGAACCTCCCTCGGCAAGCGCTCACGCTCCCGACGCGCGTACTCCCGCGCCTCGGCCAGTGACGCCACGGCCCCGGGCACGCGCTGTCCCGCGCGCATCACCGGCCGCAACAGCGGACGCCCCTGCGCCGCGTCTCCCCGCCGCACCAGCAGGTCGCGCCTCGCCACGCCGTCCTCCTCCTGCCGGTACACCTGCTTCGCCCCGGGGAGCAGCGCCTTGCCCGCGGACAGCTTCACCCGCGCCCGGCCCGCGTACTCCACCAGCTTGTAGGCCATGTCCAGCGAGGGTGCGTCCGCGGACACGCCCATCGCCGTGCCCACCCCGAAGCTGTCGATGGGCGCGCCCCGCGCGAGCAGCCCCGCCACCTGCTCCTCGTCCAACCCGCCACTGGCCACCAGCCGCACGCGCTGAAGCCCCGCCTCGTCGAGCAGCTCCCGCGCCGCCAGCGACAGCGCGAGCAGGTCCCCCGAGTCGAGCCGCAGCGCGCGCACGCGGAACTCCTCACCCCGCTCGCGCGCCAGCCGGATGACGTGCTGGATGCCCCGCAGCGTGTCGTACGTGTCCACCAGCAGCGTCGCGTCCGGATACACGCGCGTGAAGGCGCGGAACGCCTCCAGCTCATCGTCGTGCGACTGCACGTAGCTGTGCGCCATCGTCCCCGCGAGCGGAATCCCATACCGCTTCCCCGCGAGCACGTTCGACGTCGAGTCCACCCCCGCGAGGTACGCCGCGCGCGCCACCTTCAGCCCCGTGTCCGCGCCGTGGATGCGCCGCAGCCCGAACTCCATCACCGGCCGGCCCCGCGCCGCCTCCACCACCCGCGAGGCCTTGGACGCCGCCAGCGTCTGCAGATGCACCAGGTTGAGCAGGTACGTCTCCACCAGCTGCGCCTCCGGCAGCGGCGCCCGCACCTCCAGCAGCGGCTCCTGCGCGAAGACCGGCGTGCCCTCCGGCATCGCGTCCACGTCCCCGCTGAAGCGGAAGCGCTCCAACCACCGCAAGAGCCGGTCCGAGAAGCGGCCCGTCGACTCGAGCCACGCCAGGTCCTCGGACTCGAAGCGCAAGCCCTCCAGCGTCTGGAGCGCGTCCTCCAGGCCCGCCGCCACCAGGTAGTTGCGCTGGCGAGGCAGCCGGCGCGCGAAGAGGCTGAACACCCCCTCGTCCCACTGGCCCTCGGCCAGGTACGCCTCCGTCATCGTCAGCTGGTAGAGGTCCGTCAGCAGCGCGGCCTCGGACTCCATGTCGACTCCCCTCCTGCGCGGGCCCCGAGCCGAGGCGCGGGCCGCACTCGAATGCACGACTCAGGCCGTCACGCCCGCGCCTCCTTGCGCCGACGTCGCGCCCGCCACCCAGCGCTCCAGCTCCGGCTTCGGCATCACCCCGCTGCGCCGCGCCACCTCGCGCCCGCCCTGGAACACCACGAACGTGGGGATGCCCTGCACGCCGAGCGCGCTCGCGGAGCGCGGGTTCTGCTCCGTGTTGAGCTTGAGCACGAGCAGTCGCCCCGCCTGGGCCCGGCCCACCGCGTCCAGGATGGGGGCCGCCGCGCGACACGGTGCGCACCAGGGCGCCCACAGGTCCAACAGGATGGGCACCGGCGAGCCCAGCACCGCCCGGTCCAGCCCCTCGCCGTCCACCTCCTGCGGCGCGCCCGACAGGTCCAGCGCCCGGTGACACCGGCCACACTCGGGGTTTCCCGAGGGTCGGGGCTCTCTCACACGATTGAACGCACCACAGGCCGCGCAGCGGAACATGACGCCTCCTTCTCGACAGCCTCTCATTGCGAAAGGTAGGCCGCGCGGGGCCCCGGCGCGTCCCCCCGCGAGCACGTCACGCCGAGGGCACCGCCTGCCCGCCCGCCACGGTGCCCTGACTTTTTTGCGCCCTCTGTCGCGCATGCGCAGTTTTTTCGCGGTCCTCCATCGCGCCTGGGCCACGAGGAGGGCATGGTGTGGGCGTTGCAGGGAGCACCATCAGGACGGGCACCCGGTCCGTCGGCGGGAGGGCAGGCATGCGGCTGGCGGTATTCGACACCCATCGCTACGACCGGAGCGCGTTGGAGGAAGCCAACGCGGACTTCGGCCATGCGCTGACCTTCCTGGAGCCCCGCCTCACGGCGCAGACCGCGCGGCTGGCGGAGGGCTTCCACGCCGTGTGCTCGTTCGTGAACGACCGCGTGGACGCGGCCACGCTGGAGTTGCTGCGTGCGTGCGGCGTGCGGCTCGTGGCCACGCGCTCGGCGGGCTACAACCACATCGACCTGGAGGCCGCGCGGCGGCTGGACGTGCGGGTGACGCGCGTGCCGGAGTACTCACCGCACGCGGTGGCCGAGCACGCGGTGACGCTGGTGCTCTCGCTCAACCGCCACATCCCCCGCGCCTTCGCGCGCGTGCGCGACTGGAACTTCTCGCTCGACGGCCTGGTGGGCTTCGACCTGGCGGGCAAGACGGTGGGCATCGCCGGCACGGGCCGCATCGGCCGCGTCGCGGCGCGCATCTTCCGGGGCTTCGGCTGTGACGTCGTCTGCTTCGACGCTGTCGCCGACGCGGCCTTCGCGCGCGAGGTGGGCGCCCGCTACGTGACGCTGGAGGAGCTCTACGCCGTCAGCGACGTCATCTCGCTGCACGTGCCGCTGACGCCGGGCACCCACCACATGGTGGACGCGAAGGCGCTGGCACGGATGAAGCGCGGCGTGGTGCTGGTCAACACGGGCCGGGGCGCGCTCATCGACAGCCGCGCGCTCATCGACGCGCTCAAGTCCGGCCACATCGGCGCGGCGGGGCTGGACGTGTACGAGGAGGAGGAGGGCGTCTTCTTCCAGGACCTCTCCGGCCAGGTGCTCCAGGACGACGTGCTGGCGCGGCTGCTCACCTTCCCCAACGTGCTCGTCACCTCGCATCAAGCCTTCCTCACCCGCGAGGCGCTGGGCAGAATCGCCCACACCACGCTCGCGAGCGTCCGGGCCTTCGAGCGCGGCGAGCCCCTGGTCAACGAGGTGCGCGTGGAGCAGGTGCGGCCCGCGTGAACCCCATCCCGTAGCCGACTCGAGGAGTCCCCCATGTCCATCGTCTGCGCCACCAACTTCTCCGATGCCGCGCGCCGCGCGTGTGACGTCGCCGCCGAGCTTGCCCGGAAGGCGAACGTGCCGCTGTTCCTGGTGCACGTGCTCAACCCCAACTCCGCGCGGGCCTTCGGTCCCTCGCTGCTCCAGGCGGCCGAGGCCGCGCTGGGCGACGAGGCGAAGCGGCTGTCCCAGAAGGGCGCGCGCGTGGAGCAGGAGCTGCGCACCGGCGAGCCCTCCGCCGAGGTCGCAGACGTGGCCCGCCAGCGCCTGGCCACGCTCGTGGTGGCGGCCTCGCCCAGCAAGGAGGCCCCGTTCCTGGGCGTCGGCGGGACGGTGGACCGGCTGGCGCAGTCGCTGGAGGTGCCGCTGCTCGCCGTGCAGGACGCGAACGCCATGGAGGCGTGGGCGCGGGGCCAGCGGCCGCTCAAGGTGGTGCTGGGCGTGGACCGCTCGCTGCCGTACGAGGCCGCGCGTGAGTGGGTGCGCGCCCTGGGCGTGTGGGGCCCGCTGGACGTGGTGGGCGCGCGCGTGGTGTGGCCGGACGAGGAGTACCGGCGGCTGGGCCTGCCGCGGCCCATGGAGCTGGCGGAGGTGACGCCGGAGCTGCGCGCGGTGCTGGACAAGGAGACGCAAGCCCTGGTGACGCCGCTGGGCACGCAGGGCGTGAAGGTGCGCACGGTGCTGGAGCCGTCCCTGGGCCGCATCGCGGACCACCTGGTGGAGCTGGCCGCGCGCGAGCAGGCGGACCTGCTGGTGGTGGGCACGCACCACCGCCGGGCGCTGGGGCGCATGTGGAGCGTGTCCCACAACGCGCTGAGGCTGGCGCGGGTGTCGGTGGCCTGCATCCCGTCGCAGGCGATGGCGCCGGGCGTGGACGCGCCCCTGCCGTCGTTCCGCGAGGTCATGGTGGCCACGGACTTCTCCGAGACGGGCAACCACGCGGTGGCGCACGCCTTCGGCCTGGTGCCTCCCGGGGGCAAGGTCTACCTGGTGTCCGTGGCGGAGCTGGGCTCGCAGGTGGACACGGAGCGCGGCCGGCTGATGGCGCTGGTGCCGCGCGAGGCGGAGGCCACCGGACGCCGCGCGCAGGCGGAGGTCATCATGGATGCGCAGGACGTCGTCACCGCGCTGGTGCAGACGGCGGAGCGGCTGGGCGTGGACGCGGTGGTGATGGGGACCCACGGGCGCACGGGGCTCAAGCGCGCGCTGCTCGGCTCGACGACGCAGGCGGTGCTGTCGCGCACCTCGCGGCCCGTCCTGCTGGTGCGGCCTCCCACCGTGTGAAAGGCGACGCTCCACGCGCGGGCCCGCCCACCCGGAGGGCGGGCCCTCGTACGACGCGTCGAAGTGTTGACCCGAGGATGGCCGGGGGGCTCCAGCAGGTTGGCGGCACGCCAATGGATTGGAGTCAGGCCCTCTTCCCGGGTGGGATGGTGGTAGGTGTCCTCGTCCCTTTACCCTGGAAAGGACCTGACCATGGCCGTCACGCTGCCCCCTCTTCCCTACGCCCATGACGCCCTCGCTCCGCACATGAGCAAGGAGACGCTGGAGTACCACCACGACAAGCACCACGCGGCGTACGTGAACAACCTCAACAAGCTGCTGGACGGCAAGGCCGAGGCCAACAAGTCCCTGGAGGAGATCATCCTCAGCAGCGACGGCGGCGTGTTCAACAACGCGGCCCAGGTCTGGAACCACACCTTCTTCTGGAACTGCATGAAGCCCAAGGGCGGCGGGCTGCCCACGGGCGAGCTGCTGGCGGCCATCGAGCGCGACTTCGGCTCCTTCGACAAGTTCAAGGAGGAGTTCTCCAACGCGGCCGCCACGCAGTTCGGCTCCGGCTGGGCGTGGCTGGTGCTGGACAAGAACAAGCTGGCCGTCACCAAGACGAGCAACGCGGACCTGCCGATGAAGCACGGCCAGAAGGCGCTGCTGACCATCGACGTGTGGGAGCACGCGTACTACATCGACCACCGCAACCTGCGGCCCAAGTTCATCGAGACGTTCCTCACGCACCTGGTCAACTGGGACTTCGTGGCGGACAACCTCCTCAAGAAGGGCTGAGGTTTCCACCGGGGGGTGGCTTTCCAAGGCGGGCTGTCATTGGGTTGAATGACAGCCATGGCCCTCGCCGCCCCCCGTTGGTCGTCCCACCGCCGGAGCCGGGGCGTGACGAAAGCCCTGGTGCTCGTGGCGCTCTGTCTGGTGATGGGCGCCGCGGCCGGGCTGTTCGTCCTGAAGCAACGCGGGTTGTCCGGCGAGGGAGGCCCCACCGCGCGGGCCCCTGTCGTGTGGTGCGAGGGTTTGCCGGTGGAGCGCTGCGGGCAGCATCCGCGCGACTGCCGCGTCTTGGCCTACTGCGATGGCGTGAAGTTCTGCGCGGCGACGACGGCAGCGCCTGAGCCCTGTGGCGTGGCGGGCGAGCGACCCGAGGGCATCGAGGGAGGGGCTGACGGGGCGGCCTCGCTCGTGGAGGTGGCGGAGGACCCGGTGATGGAGGCCGTGCTCCGCTCGGACGGGTTCCGCCTGGGTGAGCTCATCGCCTCCGGGCGTGGCATCAACCTGCCGGGCAGGTCCAAGGCCACGCGGAACCTCTCGCCGCTGATGGCGGCGGCCGAGAAGGCGGATGTGGCCATCACCCGGCTGTTGCTCTCGTCGGGGGCGGACCCCTCCCTGCGGGTGCCCCGGCACGCGGAGGCCTGGCCGCCCCATGGGTGGACCGCGCGGTGCTTCGCCCGTTTCCAGGCGCTGTCCGCGGTGGAGGCGGGGCTCGTGGGCGCGAACACGGAGGAGGAGGGGTGTCTGCGGGAGGCGGACCTCCTGTCGGCGTTCCGGAGCCGGGACTCCACGCGCGCCCTCTCGCTGAGCCGCGAGCTGCGCGGAAAGGTGCAGGTCCGGGTGCTCGAGCGGGCCGCGGAGCTCTCCCTCAAGCACCGCAGCCCCTTGTTGATGCGCGCGGCGGTGGGCGCGGGCTGGGTTCCGCCGAAGGGCAACGAAGCCAGCTTCGAGCGCTGGCCCGCCTACCGGGCGTTGCTCCAGCGGGACCTGCAGACCGTGGAGGTCCTCGTGGAGGCGGGGGCGCGGTGGCCGCCGCTCGCGGAGCTGGCCCGGCTGGGACATGCGGACCTGGTGCGGCGCTCCCTCGAGGCGGGGGCGGACCCGAATGCCCAGCTGCCTCGGCTGCCCACGCCGCTCGTGGCGGGGGTGCAGTCGGGGAGCAGCTCGGTCGTCGACGTGCTGCTCGAGAAGGGCGCCGACCCGAACCTGCCGAGCCGGGGGGACGTGATGCCCCTGGGCGCCGCGGTGAACCGCCCGGGGGGCGCTCCCGCGGACGAGGAGATGGTGGGGCTGCTGCTGGAGGCGAAAGCGAATCCCAGCACGGCGGGGAAGGTGGGCGCCCTGTTGTACGCGGCGACGGGGGCCTGTCGTCCGAGCATGATTCCCCTGGTGCTGAGCCATGGGGCTCGCTGGGACAAGGCCACCCAGGGCGCGTTCCTGTATCTGTCGGCCCTGGACGCCCGCAGGTGCCCGGACGCCTCGAAGCTGGAGCTGCTCCAGGCCCTGCTCGCGGCGGGTGTCACGCTGAGCGCCGAGGACGCGGAGCGCCACGATGCGCGGTGGCGCGACGCCATCCTCCATCCCCCCTTCGCGCGGGTCCTGCGTCAGGCGGGGCTGGTGCTGGCGCCCGTGCCTCCCAAGCCGGTGCATGAGAAGCACCTGCTCCTGTTCGACTCCGCGGACAGGGGCAAGGACCCGCGTGGCGAGCCCCGGTGGAACAACGCCGCGTCCTCCGACGCGCCGTGAGGTCCGCTCAGAAGGCGATGCCCGTCTGGATTTGCGGCCCGAAGCTGAAGCCGCTGTCGCCCGGCGCGCCGGTGAAGAACAGCGGCAGGTCCAGCTCGAGGAACCACTTGAGGTGTTCGGTGATGGGGAAGGGCTTCACGACGATGGGCACGACGCCCAGGTTGAACGGCTGGCCCGCGCCCACCTGCATGGCCAGGCGCACGCCGGCGGTGAAGCCGCCGAAGTTGTAGAGCAGGCCCGGGTCCACCACGAAGCTGGTGCCCACCCGCTCCGGCTCGCCGTCCTTCTCGAAGTCCCAGCGGCTGAAGGCGATGAACTCGAAGTCGAGCGTCCACTGCTCGGTGAGCTTCAGCGAGATGCCGGGCGTCAGGCCCAGGGAGAAGAAGTCCCCGCCGATGACCGTGGTGTCATCGTCGGTGATGTTGAGCAGCGGCAGCGCGAAGCCCACGTGACCGCCCAGCCGTGGATACATGGCCGCCATGCCGGAGCCGCCCATGGCGGCCTCTTCGTGGTGACGGCGGTGCCGCTTGTCCTTCTTGAGTGAGTACCCGGAACTGGGGCGCCAGTCCTCGCCCGCGTGCTCGGTGGCCTGCGCGCTCCAGGGCGCGAACGTCGCGAGCAGCCCACCCAGCCCCACCATGCCTCGCCAACCCAGCCGACTCCCCATGCAGCCATCCCCCTCGTGACACTTCGCCCTACCTCGACACGACGGAGGGTGGGGAGCCCCTCAAGTCAGGACAAGCCGGCCGGGACTGGGGGACAAGGGGCGCGTCGGATTCTGGTGGGCCTCAGGGCAGCTCGCAGTCGAGGAAGTCCTTCTCGAAGACAGGGCCCAGCAGCATCCGCTTGCCGAAGACGGCGGCGGTGGCGGTGGCGGAGGTCTGCTGTCCGTCGTCGAGGAAGACCTCGGTGACCTTCATGTCCGCGTCGGTGCCGGACAGGCGCAGCACCTGGGCGGGCGCGCGGGCCTTGCCGGTGGTGTCGCCCGCATAGGCGGCGAAGTCGAGCAGCTTCGGATGGGCGGCGACCCAGAGGTTGCCCTCGGCGTCGAGCTCGATGTTGTCCGGGCCGGTGTCCAGCGCGAGCGAGTGGCGCAGGGTCAACGCGCCCGTCTCCACGTCGCGCGAGTAGCTGTCGAGCGTGCGACCCACGGCCTGCGCCAGGTACACCGTGGCCCCGTCGTGGGAGCGGTTGATGCCATTGGCGTACGTGGTGCCCTCGATGACCTTCTTGAAGCGCTGGCCGTCGAAGTAGAGGACGTTGCCCTGGCCCAGTTGGAGATAGTCCTCCAGGGTCTGCCAGAAGCCCGGCGGGTTGCCGTGGTCGTTCGTCACGTAGAAGCGCTCGGCGTCCACGGCGACCACGTCGTTGGGCGAGACGAGCTCGGGGCCCTCCCGGGTGGCGCGGTGGACGAGCAGGCCGTCGCTGCCCACCTCGAAGCGCTCGATGGTGTTGCGGTGCCCCGGGAGGTGGTTCACGACGAAGAGCGTCTGCGCGCCGGTGGGGTCCACGTACAGGCTGATGCCGTGGGGCTGGAAGGTGCCCTGGAAGCTCCCGGTCAGCAGCACCGGCGGCGTGTCGCCCTCGAGCGAGTAGCGGTAGATGTCGCCCCGGACGGGGGCGCCGGCCGCCATCGCCGCGCGGCGGTCATGCGAGGACACGTAGGCGTACTCGCCGCTCGGATGGAAGGTGAGGTCCTCCGCGCCGGGCATGCCCGACACCGGCTTGCACCTGCCGGGGGCGTGGGGGGCGATGGAACGGAACTGACCCGCGTCTCTCATTGTCTTGAGCGCGAAACCCGCGAGCAGCACGCACAGCATGCCCGCGACCATCAGGAATTTCTTCATGGGGATTGGGAGGCAGGGAGGAGGAATCCCGCAGGCTACCACGGCGGTGTGGAGGCGGCTGGGGCCCTGGCGCCAGGTCCTGGTGACGGGGGGCTTCTTGCTGTGGCTGAGCCAGTCGCGCGGGGCCCTCTGGGACGTCCGCCCGCCGGAGCCGACGACGGTGTACCTGCCGGTCTCGCGGGTCGAGGGGCCCTCCGGGCCGATGCGCACCTTCGAGGATGGGATTGACGTGAGGGGGCGCGTGCTCGACGCGCGCGGCAGGCCCGTGGCCCGGGGCTTCGTCTCCTTCACGCTGCCGGGCGGCCTGTGTGGCAACGAGCCTCGGATGAAGGGGCGGGTGGCGTTCACCGAGGGCGTCTTCCGGGTGGAGCTCCCCCACGCGAGGTTCGTGACGGTGGTCGCGGAGGACGGCCGCGCGAGCTCGGTCCGCGTCGAGCCAGGGCTGTTCCGGAGGGTGGAGGTGACGGCGGTGCTGCCGGACCACCCGACCGCGCCCTCGGGCGCGGACGCCGTGCTGCCCTGGGCACGGCCCGAGGGGCCCATCGACGAGAGGTCCGAGCGGCGCTCGCCGCATGAGGCGCGCCAGGCCGCGGCGCTGACAGGCCCCCCGCGCACCGCCTGTGAGTACCTGGCGGGCGCGCGCTTCGAGACCGTGGGGGTCCCCTCACAGGGGGCCCGGGAGGTCGAGTTCCCCGTGACGTCCGCAGGGGAGCTCACGTTGGACCTGGGGCGCTTCGTCGGGTCATCCCCGGTGGACTGCGACGGCTGGAGCCTGGTCAAGGTGGACCGGTCCTGGATGACGCGGCAGCGCGTGGGCCACGTGGAGCCGTCGACGGGGCGACTCGTGCTCGAGGGCGTCGAGTACCTGCGCGCGGGCCCGGTGCACGGGGGCCGCGTGTACTGAGCCGCGCGTGCCGGACGCTTCCGGGCGCGGAGGGCGGGCTCGCGCGAGCGGGCGGGCTTCAGGGAAGATGCGCGCGGTGGCCTCCACCGGAGCGAGGACGGCATGGACCTGGAAGAGTTGCGAGCCTTCGTGGGCGTGGCGGAGACGGGCTCGTACCTGGAGGCGGCGGAGGTGCTGGCGGTGTCGCGCACCACGCTGCGCAGGCGCGTGGAGGCGCTGGAGGCCCGCGCGGGCGTGCCGCTGCTCACGAGCACCCGGACGGGCATCATCCTGACGGAGGCGGGGGTCCTGCTCGCGCGCCGGGGCCGCTTGATGATGCAGGAGACGAGCGCGCTGGTGGCGTCGCTGCGCGAGGTGGGGCACACGCCCTCCGGCACCCTGCGGGTGGTGCTGCCGGTGGGGATGCCGCCGCACCTGCTGGCGCCGCTCTTCGGGCTCTTGAGGACCACCTATCCCCAGCTGCGCGTGCACGCGCGCTTCAGCGAGCACCCTTTGTCGGAGTCGCTGGAGGACGTGGACCTGGCGGCGCACTTCGGCGACGCGCTGCCCCGCGGGCCATGGCTGTCGCAGGTGGTGCTGCGCGTGCGCGAGGGGCTGTGGGCCAGCGAGACCTACCTGCGCCAGCGTGGCGTGCCCGCCTCCGTGGAGGACCTGAAGGCGCACGAGCTGTTCTGCTGGCAGGCGCCCGGTGACGACGCGAGCGTGTGGCCCACGCTCACGGGGGCCCCGTTCCCGGTGGCGCCCGCGCTCATCTCCACCGACATCCACTTCGTCCGCGTGTGTTGTCTGGCGGGGCAGGGCATCGGCCTGATTCCCAGCGTGGAGCTGCCGGACCCGGCGGGAGGGGACGCGCTGGTGGCGGTGCTCCCGGACGTGGTGGGCCGGGTGCGCCCCTTGAGGCTGAGCGTGCCGGAGGCCCTGAGCGAGATTCCCAAGGTGCGCCAGGTGCTCACGCACATCCGCCAGTTCCTCGAGCCGCTGTGATGGGGCGGGGCGGCCATCGGGTGGCCATCTTCGGCCATCCGCGGGCCCTCGCATCCACGCTACGCCAGGAGCGTCTCATCCCCGCCCTGGAGCCCGCCATGCGTCCGTTGCTGATGTCGCTCGTGTCGACCTGTGTCCTCGTGTCCTCGGCCCACGCCAAGGACCCCGCGCTCGGGGCGAGCACCTTCACCGTCTACGAGGCGTTCCTCAGCCCCGCGCAGGAGCCAGGTGAGGAGTCGGAGGTGCCCAAGCTGTTGGAGAAGAGCCTGGGCGCCACCGCGCCCTCGACGCCGCGCGAGGCGCGCAAGTCCCGCGGGTACGGCGTGCTGCGCTTCAGCAAGGATTTGACCCGGGCCTACGTGGAGGTGGAGATGACGGGCGTCAATCCCGCGGACATCCTCATGTTCCACATCCACTGCGGGCCGCCCGGGGTGCTCGGGCCGGTGGTGGTGGACTTCGGGGAGCTGGGCAACCTGTCGAAGACGCTCGCCAACGGGCGCTGGTCCGTGGAGCTCACCAACGCCAACGTCACCTTCGTCAAGGAGATGAAGGGCATCAAGCCCGGGCTGCCGGAGAGCTGCCCCGCGGAGCTGGGGTTCCTTGCCCAGACGCGGACGCTGGCCAGCCTGGAGTCCCTGGCGCGCAAGGGCGTGCTCTACTTCAACCTGCACACCAAGGCGCATACCTATTACGGGGAGATGCGCGGGCAGCTCTACGCCGCGCAGCCCTGAAGGTTCCGCGCCGCCGGCGCAATCGTCTGGCTTTTCGTTCGATATGCGGGAGGGACCCCGGACGTTTGGAGTCCAGGGGCCGGAACACATGAACGAGGAGCTTCATGACGAACCGGTGGAAAGGTGGCGTGCTCTGGGTCCTGCTCTGCGCGGGGATGGGGAGCGCGTGTTCCCGCGAGCTGGATGACGTGGTGAAGGTGCCCGTGGAGCAGGGGCCCTCCCACAGACTGGAGGACCACGGGGACTGGTCCACCGAGCCGCTCGCCGCCTGCCCGGTGCTCCCCGCCGGGAGTACGAGCGCCGCGTGCGGAACGCTGGAGTCCTTCGACCTGTCGGCCTGCTCGCGCGACAGCCTGGGGGCGGTGCGGGGCGCGGGCATCTTCACCCTGCATGTCATTGGCAATGACATCCTGACGAACGACAACAGCCAGGGCACCGGAGCGGTGCGCATCCTGGAGGACGGGCGCGTGTTCCAGGATGGCGTGCCCTTCCCGGAGTCGCGCCTGGATGAGAGCACCTTCTTCGCCTCGCGCGGCGGCACGCTTCCGGATGGGCGGGCGTACCGGACGTCGATGGTGGGGTGCAAGGCGGAGGGCTCGACGCGGCTGACGGGCTGCTTCGTGAACTGCCTGGGTGGCACGCCGGCGTTCCAGGGCACCTTCGAGCTGGAGAAGGTCCGCCGGCGCGAGGGCGAGGCGGAGGGCTCCAAGCTGGAGCTGGTGGGTGAGGGCGTGGTGCCCCAGGGCACGGTGGCCGACGTCTTCGTCACCAAGGGCCACGCCTACGTGGTGTCGCTGGAGGATGCGTTCAAGGGGCCCGGCGGGCTCTACGTGTTCGACCTGGCGGACCGCAAGGCGCCCCGGCTGGTGAAGAACGTGTTCTTCCCGGGGGACAGCTACTGGAACGGCGTGTGGGCCAAGGACGACGCGCTGTATGTCGCCAGCGCGGCGCGGGGGCTGCTGGTGTTCGACATCTCGGACCCGGCGGACCCGGTGCTGGTGAGCGCGCTGCCGGGCGGAGGTGCGGTCAACGTGCACACCGTTTTCGTGGCGATGGACCGGCTGTATGCGATGTCCATCTCGCCGGCGCCGGTGACGCTCATCTTCGACGTGAAGAACGCGCGGGAGCCGGTGCTGCTCGGTCGCTACGCGGACCCGAGCGTCAATCCCAGCGTGGCCTCCTTCCCGCATGACGCCACGGCGTGGGGCAACCGGCTGTTCGTGAATCACTGGCGCGCGGGCCTGCTGATTCTCGACGTGAGCGACCCGGCGAACGTGGTGAAGGTGGGGGAGTATGTCTATCCGCGCTCCACCAGCCACACGAACCGCTGGCACTACGTGAACAACCGCCTCAGCGTCTTCGAGGGCGGCGAGGACTGGGGAGGGCACGTGCGGGCCATCGACATGACGGACCCGAAGGACCCCATCCTCGTCGGCGAGTACCGGCTCACCCCGGGCGTCTCCGTGCACAACATGGAGCTGAAGGGGAATCGGCTCTACCTGAGCCATTACCAGCACGGCGTGCGGGTGCTGGACGTGTCGCGGCCCTCGGAGATGAAGGAGGTCGCCTACTACAACACCTGGCGGGCGACGGACCGGGCGCGGGGGTTGATGTTCTTCGACGGCGCCATCGGCGTGCGCATCCCGGATGACGGCCACGTGTATGTCATCGACACCTCGCGGGGCCTGCTCATCTTCGAGGAGGTGGAGTAGCGGACGTGACGCCGCGCCGGAGGTGGGCCTCGTGTCCGCCTCCGGCGGTGGGGTCCTCCTCCGGGATGACTGGCATGGTCTCGCGCGGGCCTCCTGGCCTACGCTCGCGCGGGGTGCCGGGTCATTCGAAGTCGGGAGCCGGAGAGATGGGCTCGATGAAGCGTTACGGGTGGATGGTGGTGTTGCTGCTCGCGGGCGGCTGTGGTTCGCGTCACCACGGGTCGACGGTGCACGAGCGCCGGGCGGCGATTCGGGCCGACCATGCGGGCAAGTATGGCGGCGAGGGCTTCCAGGCCACGCAGTGGGGCATGTCGCGCGCGCAGGTGCGGGCGCTGTACCCGGAGGCGCTGGTGACGGCGCGCGAGGACCTGGTGGTGTCGACGACGCTCGGGGAGCGTCCGGCCCGGGTGTTCTTCCTCTTCGCGGGAGACAAGCTGGGCTCGGTGTTCGTGCGCTTCGCGACCCCGGAGGTCCTGCGGGACGAGCACCAGCAGATGGTGGAGGTGCTGAACGCGAAGTACGGGCGGCCCCGGAAGCGAGGCTCGTCGCGACGTGTGTTGAAGTACCGCGAGTCCATCGACCTGGCGTGGCTGCTCACCAAGACGTCGCCGCCCGCGGCTGAGTGGGCGCCCGCGCGGCGAGATTCCGCGTTCGGGACGAGCGAAGCACCGGCGGAGGCGATGTCCTCGCCGCCGCTCGTGGAGGAGTCGGGGAGGGTGACCGTGGCGCCTCCCGTGGAGGCGCAGGCGATGGAAGGGCGGGCGGGGAGCGAGGCATCCGCTCAGGCGCAGTCGACGGGAGGACAGGCGGAGATCGCGACACCCGCGCAGGAGCAGTCGACGGGAGGACGCGCAGGGAGCGCGGCACCAGCGCGGGCGCAGGCGACGGGAGGACAGGCGGGGAGCGAGGCACCCGCGCGGGCCCAGGCGAGCGGAGTTCCTGCGGACGACGCGATGGCCTCATCGCGCGAAGGGGCTCGGGAGGGCGAGGCGCAGATGGACGTGCCGCCGCTCGTGGCGGTCGAGCAGGACGCGATGGACGAGGCGCCGCCGCCGCTCGTGGAGGCCCAGGTGGACGATGACGACCGGCCTGACGCGTACGACGACACCCAGGAGGAACCCTCTTCTCCGGAGCCGGAGATTCGCGCGTCCCGGAACGGGTACGTGGTCGTCGCCCGCTGGAAGGCCCCGGAGACGGCGGTCCGGCTCCTGGGCTACCAGGTGGCGCGAGACCGCCTGCTGACGCTGCTCTACGAGAGCGATGCCTACGGCGAGGAGATTCGCGAGGAGATGGAGGGGCGGCTCGCCGCCGAGCTGCGCAAGCAGGCCCGCGACTTCTAGCGGACAGTGACGGCGGACCCCGCGTCACTCCCTGCTTCCCGCCGAGCGAAAGACATGGTTCCTCCCGGCTTTCGTCACGGAAGTCCGGCCGGGAGGAATCACATGAGCATCCAGGGTTCGAAGGTCGCCCTCGTCACCGGGGCATCGCGAGGCATCGGCGCGGCGGTCGCGGAGCGGCTCGCGCGGGACGGCTTCAGCGTCATCGTGAACTACTCGAGCTCCGCGGGGCCCGCGGAGGCGCTCGTGCGTGACGTCGAGCAGGCCGGCGGCAAGGCCCTGGCCGTGAAGGCGGACATCAGCAAGAGCGCCCAGGTGCGCGGCATGTTCGACGCGGCCGAGAAGGCCTTCGGCGGCGTGGACGTGCTGGTCAACAACGCGGGCATCATGACGCTGTCGCCCGTGGCGGACATGGAGGACGCCGCCTTCGAGCGGCTCGTCGCCGTCAACCTCCAGGGCACCTTCAACACCCTGCGCGAGGCCGCGCGCCGGCTGCGCAAGGGCGGGCGCATCATCAACTTCTCCTCCAGCGTGGTGGGCCTGCTGCAGCCCACGTACGCCGTCTACGCGGCCACCAAGGCGGGCGTGGAGGCGATGACGAGCGTGCTGGCCAAGGAGCTGCGCGGCCGCGACATCACCGTCAACGCCGTGGCCCCCGGCCCCACCGCCACGGACCTGTTCCTCGACGGCAAGCCCCAGGAGGTCGTCGACCGGCTGGCGAAGCTGGCCCCGCTGGAGCGGCTGGGGCAGCCCGTGGACATCGCGTCGGTGGTCTCCTTCCTCGCGGGCCCCGACGGCGCGTGGGTCAACGGTCAGGTGCTGCGCGCCAACGGCGGCATCATCTGACGCGGAGTGCCTGCCTCACGGCGAGCCGTGCACATCGACATAGGCGCGCTGGGCCGGCACGGACACGAGCCGGCCCTCCGGCATCACGTACGCGGTGAGCCGCCCGCCGTACACGCAGCCCGAGTCGAGCCCCACGGCGTGCGGATGTTGCTGCACGCCGCGCATGGCGTCGTGGCCGAAGATGACCAGCTCCGGCCCCTTCCAGCAGCTGGCCCAGGGCACGCCGCCGTCCACCCGCTTCGACGGCGTCCCGTCCGGGGCGATGCTGCGCAGGTTGAGCAGCTCGTCCGCGCGCTGCGCCTCCAGGGGAACTCCCGGCACCAGCCCGCCGTGCACCGCGAGCACGTTCAGCTCCGGGAAGCGGCGATACAGCGGCTGCGCCTCCAGGTACGCCCAGTCCTCGGCGCACAGCGTGTCGAGCACCTGGCGGTGCTCCTTGCCCAGCTTCTTTCCCTCGGGCCCGCGGCCCGAGTGCCAGCGCAGCACGTGCGCGTCGTGGTTGCCGCGCACCGCGAGCATCCCCAGCTCGCGCGCCCGCCGCACCACACCCGCCGAGTCCGGCCCCTTCGCGACCAGGTCCCCCACCAGCACCACGCGGTCGTCGGGGCACCAGCCGCACGCGGTCAGCAGCGCGTCCAGCTCCCGCGCGCAGCCGTGCACGTCGCCGATGAAGAGCGTGCGCATCGCTCACTCCACCTTCGAGCGCAAGAGGCGGCTGAGGTTGACGTCGAGCTGGCTGGAGATGAGGCGCAGCACGCTGTCGAGCTGCGAGCCGGTCAGCCGCAGCTTCTCGGTGAGCAGGCGCCGCGTCTCCTGGAGGAGCGACTCCTGCGCGGCCACCACCCAGCGCGCCGCCGTGGAGCGGTGCACGCCGTACAGCGCGCCCAGCTGGTCGATGCTCAGCCCGTCCAGGTACTTCATGCGCAGGAAGTTGCGCTGACGCGCCTCCAGCGTGCCGAGCGCGGTGGTGAACGACGCGCTGAACTCCGCGCGGTACGTGTTCTTCAAGTAGACGAGCTCCGGGTCGTCCCCGGGCGCGACGAGCAGCGACAAATCCCCATCATCCGCCTGGGGGTGTCCGCCGCGCTGGCGCTGCCAGTCGAGCGCGAGCCACAGCGCCGCGGCGCGCACCCAGCCGCTCAAGGGACCCGTGCCGGGGTAGGCCGCCAGTCGGGCGGGGGCATCCTGGCTGCCCACCAGCATGCGCTGGCGCAAAAGCTGGCGGACCTCGTCGAGCCCCGAGGGCGGCAGCTTCAGCCGCGCCACGGCGGCGTTCACCTCGGGCATGAAGCTCGCCTCGAAGGCACTCAACGCGGAGGGGAGCTGGTCGGCCGCCGCGCGCGCCAGGTAGACGTCCGGGAGGTGGAACTTCTCCACGTCCTCGGAGGGGGCCTGCGCGGGGAGCAGCCGCGCCAGGTGGACGACGAAGCGCGCGCCGTCCAGCTCCACCCCGGGCCACGCCGCGCGCGCCGTACCCAACACGCGCGCGAGCAACGCCTGAAGCGGGGGCAGCGACTCCGGCGCGCAGGGGACACCTCGCGCCGCGATGAAGGCCTGGGCCAGGGAAACGTCCGGGGAGGACACGCCGTGGGACGATAGCACCCCCCTCCCGTAATCCAGATTCGACCATTTCCGAAGTGAACGCTTGTTTGCCCCGTCTCGTGACGGGAGTGGGACGCCTGGGTGCCTTGTGTGACAAGGGGCTCGCCTGTCCCGGAAACGGGCGCCCGCGGCCCCTGGACCGCGCGCTCCCTGGCCCGGCCATTGCTGGTATGGGACGGGAGTCGACGTCGCGGAGGTGCACGTGGAGTCCATTGGTGGCGGGCCTGGGGACGCGGCTCATACCTCGTGGTTGGAGCTGAGCGCGGGTGCGCTGAGGCACAACGTGGAGGTGTTCCGGGCGCTGGAGGGCGGCAAGGGGCCCTCGGGGGCACTGGGAGTGGTGCTCAAGGGCAACGCCTACGGACACGGGCTGTCGCAGGTGCTGCCGGTGGTCCATGGGCGGGTGGACATCCTGTACTTCATCGCGCCGCAGGACGCGCTGCGGGTGCGGGAGCACGAGCGGGCCCAGGGCCTTGCTCCCCGGCAGGTGGTGGTGCTGGGGGCGGTGGCGCCGGAGGAGGCGGTGGTGCTGGCGCGGGAGGGCGTGGAGGTGGTGGTGGCCGACCGTGGTTGGGAGGCCGCGGTGCCGGTGCTGCGCGCGGCCAGGCTGGCTCGGCCGCTGCGGGTCCATGTCCACATCGACACGGGCCTGGGGCGCGAGGGCTTCACGTTGGAGCAGCTGCCCGGGGAGACGCGGTTCCTCGTGGACGCGCGCGACGTGCTGGAGGTGGTGGGCGGGCTGAGCCACTTCGCCAACACGGAGGACGTGACGGAGCAGGGGTACGCGCTGGCGCAGGTGGACGCGTTCGAGACGGGGCTGGGGCTGCTGTCGGCGCAGCTGGGGACCGGGCGGGTGTTGCAGCGGCACATCGCCGCGAGCGCCGCGACGCTGGTGCTGCCCCGGGCGCGCTACGAGGCGCGGCGGGTGGGGATTTCGTTGTACGGGCTGTGGCCGTCGGCGGAGACGCGGCTGTCGGCGCGACTGGTGCTGGGCGAGGTGCCGTCCTTGCGGCCGGTGTTGTCGTGGCGGTGCGGGAGTCAGGTGGTGAAGTGGCTGCCGGCGGATGCGTACGTGGGCTATGGCTGCACGTACCGGACGTCGGAGCCCACGCGCATCGCTGTATTGCCGGTGGGGTACTACGACGGCTACCCGAGGCTGGCGTCGGGCAAGGCGCACGTGCTGGTGAACGGGCGGCGGTGCGCGGTGCTGGGGCGCGTGATGATGAACCACCTCATCGTGGACGTGACGCGGGCGACGCCGGACGAGCGCCCCGTGACGGCGACGCTGCTGGGGCGCGACGGCGAGGAGTCCATCACCGCCGAGGCGCTCGCGGGCTGGGCGCAGACCATCCACTACGAGGTCGTCACGCGCCTGGGCGCGCACCTGCGCCGCGTGGTGGCGGAGTAGGGCCCCGGTCAGCGCTTCGCGTCCATCCCAGCGGGTGCCGGACGCCGCCCGGGTGGTCGCGCGGCGGCATCACGCGGCCGCGCGATGGGGGCAGCCGGGCGCGCGCGCCTCAGCGCTTCGCGTCCGTCGCCGCGGGCGGCTGCACCTTCCAGCGGCGGTGCAGCCACATCCACTGGTCGGGGTACTTGCGGATGCAGCGCTCCAGCGCGGCGGTGATGCGCGCGGTGTGCTCCGTCACCGGGTCCGCGCACTCACCGGGCGCGGGCGCCGGGATGGGGCCCTCCACCTCCAGCCGGAAGCGCGCGCCCTTGCCGCTGCGCACGCCCATCACCACGAACACCGGCGCGCCCGTGCGCTGCGCCGCCACCGCGCACGCGGGCGTGGTGGACGCGAGCCGACCGAAGAACGGCACGAACACCGCGGCCTTCGCCGGCAGCGCCTGGTCCAGCAGCATGTAGGGCGACTCGCCGCGCTCCACCGCCTCCGAAATCTCCTGGATGGCGCCGCGCGGATAGATGAGCCCCGCGCCGCAGCCCAGCCGGTTCTCCGCGATGCGCGTGTTGAGCGCGCCCTTGAGCGGACGCACCAGCGCGTCGATGCCCACGCCCCAGCGAATCAGCATGTCGCCGAGCAGCTCCCAGTTGCCGAAGTGCGCCGTCACCAGCAGCGCGCCCTGGCCCGTGGCCACCCGGGCCCGCAGCGCGTCCCAGGCCTCCTGGCCCACGACCCCCTGCTCGCCCCAGTCGGCGGGCAGCCGGTCCCCACCGGGAATCGACTCCAACACCACGCGCGACATGTTGATGTACGCGCCCCGCGCGATGTCGCGCCGCTCCGCGTCGCTCTTCTCCGGCAGCCCGCGCGCCAGGTTGTCCATCACCACGCGGCGACGGATGCCCAGCGTGTACGCCAGATTGCCCACGAAGCGGGCGAGTGCGTCGCGCGACTGGGGCGACAGCCAGGTGATGAAGGCGAAGACGGGCCGCGTCAGGAGCTTCACCAGCGCGCCGGGCGGCGTGCCGATGATGCGGCGCAGATGCTCCGCGGGCTGCTTCTGGGCGTTCGTTACCGGGACGACCTGGTCGGAAATGGGAGCGGAGGCGGACACGCGGGCACTCCACCCCGAAGTGAAGTTTCCGGCAAGGACACACTCGCGCTCGGCGCTACCCTGGCTGCTCGGCATAAGACACACTGCGCGCCATGCCCAACCTGCTCCGTCCGGTGGCGCTGGCCACCGTTGCCCTGTTGTCCGCATGCGGTGCCCGGCAGACCCCGCCGGTCACCGAGCCCGTGGCGACCACCGCCGCGGCTCCCTCCACCGCGGCCCCCACGCCGCCCACGCTGCGCCTGCCCAAGGACGTGCGTCCCAAGGGCTACGCCGTGGAGCTCACCCTGGACCCGAAGGCCTCCGCCTTCCAGGGCGTCGCGGAAATCGGCCTCGACGTGTCGAAGCCCACCACCGTCGTGTGGCTGCACGGCAAGAACCTCACCGTGAAGCAGGCCACGCTGACGCAAGGAGGCACGCCGCGCGAGGCGACCGTGCACCGGAGCGAGGCGGGAGACTTCCTGGGCTTCTCCGTGAAGGAGCCGCTGACGCTGGGCACCGCGAAGCTGCGCGTCGTCTACGAGGGCATCGCCTCCGAGAAGGAGACGGATGGCGCCTTCCGCGTGAACGAGGGCGGTGACTGGTATGTCTTCACCCAGTTCGAGCCCATCGACGCGCGCCGCGTCTTCCCCTGCTTCGACGAGCCCGAGTTCAAGGTGCCCTGGCAGTTCACCTTCCACGTGCCCGCGGGCAACGTGGCCGTCACCAACACGCCGCAGCTGGCAGAGGAGGCCCGCCCCGACGGCGGCCGCACCTACCGCTTCGGCCGCACGCAGCCGTTGCCCAGCTACCTCATCGCCTTCGGCGTGGGCCCGTTCGACTTCCTGGAGGCGGCCGACTCCGGACAGAAGAAGGTGAAGACGCGCATCATCACCCCGCGCGGCCGCACCGTGGAGGGCACGTACGCCGCCAAGGTGACGCCCGAAATCCTCGCCGCGCTGGAGGCGTACTTCGGCATCCCCTACGCGTACGAGAAGCTGGACGTCATCGCGGTGCCGCTGCTCGGCGGCGCCATGGAGCACCCGGGCCTGGTGACGTTCAACTCGCAGCTCATGCTGTCCAAGCCGGAGGAGGACTCCATCGGCCGCCAGCGCGCCTTCTCGGAGACGCAGGTGCACGAGCTGGGGCACCAGTGGTTCGGCAACCTCGTCACCCTGGCGTGGTGGGACGACCTGTGGCTCAACGAGTCCTTCGCGTCCTGGGTGACGCCGCGCATCGTCGAGTCCTGGCAGCCGACGTGGGACGCGCCGGTGGAGCGCGTGCAGGACCGCAGCCGCTCGCTGGACGCCGACAGCCTCTTGTCCGCGCGCCGCATCCGCCAGCCCATCGACAGCGCCAATGACATCCACAACGCCTTCGACGGCATCACCTACGGCAAGGGCTCCGCGGTGCTGACCATGACGGAGGAGTGGCTGGGGCGCGAGGTGTTCCGCAAGGGCATCCAGCGCTACATGAAGAAGCACGCGCACGCCAACGCCACGGCGAAGGACTTCCTGGACGCGCTGTCGGCGGAGGCCGGGCAGGACGTGACGGGCGTCTTGAGCACGTTCCTGGACCAGGGCGGCGCGCCGCTGGTGACGGCGACGCTCGAGTGTGGCGCGGGCCAGCCCAAGGTGGTGCTCACCCAGCAGCGCTACCTGCGCCTGGGCTCGAAGGCGCCCCAGCCGCAGACGTGGAAGGTGCCCGTGTGCGTGAAGTACGCGGTGGGCAACAAGGACGCGAAGGCGTGCACGGTGCTGGAGGGCGAGCGCGCCGAGGTGGCCCTGACGGAGGCGAATACGTGCCCGGCCTGGGTGTTCCCCAACGCGGAGGGCGCGGGGTTCTTCCGCATCCAGCTGGCGGGCGAGGCGGCGAAGAAGCTGACGAAGGCGGGCATGGCGAGGCTGTCGCGCGCGGAGCGGGTGGCGCTCTTGGGCGACGTGCGGGCGCTGGCGCTGGCCGGGGCGCTGCCGGCCTCGGAGGCGCTGGCCCTGGCGGAGCGCTCGGCGCACGACCCGGACCGGGTCATCGTCGAGAGCACCATGGAGATGCTGGACCTGGTGAGCACGCGGCTGCTGCCGGAGAGCCGGCATGCGGACCGGGCGCGCTTCCTGCGCGAGACGTACGGCCCCCGGGCCCGGGAGTTGGGCTTCGTGCCGCGCAAGGGCGAGAGCGAGGACACGCGGCTGTTGCGTCCCCGCGTCATCCGGCTCGCGGGCCGCGACGGCGCGGACCCGAAGCTGGTGGCGGAGGCGAAGGGGCTCGCGGACAAGTGGCTCGTCAACCCCGCGGCGGTGGACCCGGAGATGGTGGACGCGGTGCTCTCCATCGCCTCGGCGCACGGGGACGCGGCCTTCCAGCAGAAGCTGCTGACGGCGGTGCGCTCGGAGAAGGACCGCTCGCGGCGCGGGGACATGATTCTGGCGCTGAGCGGCTTCGTCGACCCGGAGCTGGTGAAGCAGAACCTGGGGCTCGTCTTCGAGAAGGGGATGGACCCGCGCGAGACGGTGTGGATGGCGTTCGCGGCCTCGCAGCACGTGAAGACGCAGGGCGTGGCGTTCGACTTCGTGACGAAGAACTACGACAAGCTCGTGGGCGACTCGCCGGACGCGCTCCTGCCGCAGGACGCGGCGGGGCGGCTGTCCTTCGTGGGCCGCGCGTTCTGCGGTGAGGAGCAGCGCAAGGCGCTGGCGGAGTTCTTCACGCCGCGCGCCGAGAAGGCCCCGGGGGGGCCTCGCACGCTGGCGCAGGTGCTGGAGTCGGTGGACCAGTGCGTGGCGCTGAAGGCCGCGCAGGCCCAGAGCGTCGAGTCGTTCCTCGACGGCCGCGTCACCCACCCCCAGCCGAAGCTGCAGAAGACGCGCTGAAGCGGGTGTCGCGCAAAGCCCGGAGGGCCTTCGTGGCTCTCCGGGCGGTCCGCGGGCTACTTCCGGCCGCGCGACATGAACGCCATGAAGGCCTCCTGGGCCTCCGTGGAGCCCAGGCGCTCGATGAACTTCGCGCCCTCGCGCGCGAGCGTGGCGTGGGTCTGCTCGCGCAGCGGGCCGCGAATCAGCTCCTTCGTCACGCGCACGGCCTCGGCGGGGCGGGAGGCCAGGGTGCGGGCGCGCTCGGTGGCGACCTCGTGGAGGCTCGCGTCGGGGACGACCTTGTTGATGATGCCGGCGCGCAGCGCGGTGGCCGCGTCGAAGGGCTCGCCGAACAGGAGCAGCTCGCTGGCCAGCGCGTAGCCGGCCATGCGCGGCAACAGCAGGCTGCTGGCGCCCTCGGCGCACAGGCCCAGCTGCACGAAGGGCATGTGGAAGCGCGCGCGCTCGGTGGCGATGACGTAGTCACAGTGCAGCAGCATGGTGGTGCCGATGCCCACCGCCGGGCCGTCCACCGCCGCGAGCACGGGCTTGGGCGCGTCCACCAGCGCCTTGAGGAAGAGGAACACGGCGCTGTCCTCGCCCGCGGGCGGGTGCTCCATGAAGTCGCCGATGTCGTTGCCCGCGGTGAAGACGGTGCCGGCGCCGATGAGCAGCACCGCGCGGACCTCGTCGTCCGTCGCCGCCTGCTGGAGCGCGGCGGTGGCCGCCTCGTACATCGCATGCGTGAAGGCGTTCTTCTTCTCGGGTCGGTTGAAGGTGAGGGTGAGGACCCCCGCTTCCCGCTTCGTCAGCAACGTGTCGGACATGGCGCCGGAGCCTAGACCGACTCGCGCCGGGGCGCGGGCGGAACTTGCGGCCCACCCCGCGTGTGCTCCGTCTCCCTACGCGAAGCGGCTCAGGGCCGCAGCGCGCGGGCCACCAGCGGCGCGAGCGTCACCACCCTGTGCTCGATGGGCAGCCCCGAGCGCGGCTCCACGCTGTCGGTGGAGACCAGCTGCCCCAGGGGCATCGTGCGCAGGCGCTCCACCGCCGGGCCCACGAGCAGCGCGTGTGTCGTCACCACCGTGAGGTCGTCCGCGCAGCCCGCGTCGCGCAGCGTGCCCGCCGCCGCCACCAGCGTGCCGCCGGTGGACACCATGTCGTCGACCAGGATGGGGCGCTTGCCCCGCACCTCGCCCATGAGGCCGCTGGCGTGCACCTGGTCCCCGCTCAGCCGCACCTTGTGAATCACCGCCCAGGGACGCCCGAGCAGCCGCGCCAGCGCCTCCGCGCGCTTCACCGCGCCCAGGTCCGGCGCCACCACCACGGACGTGTCGCTCACCCTGGGCAAGAGCGCGTCCGCGAGCAGCGGCAGCGCGGTGAGGTGCTCCAGGGGCGAGTCGAAGCACCCCTCCAGGGCGGGGCTGTGCAGGTCCACCACCAGCACCCGCGCGAAGCGGCCCTGGGACAGCATGTCCGCCACCAGCCGGCCACCCAGGGGCTCGCCGGGCCGGGCGCGCCGGTCCTGTCGCGCGTAGCCCAGGTAGGGCACCACCGCCTCCAGCCGCGCCGCGCCGGCCCGCCAGCACGCGTCCGCCATCAGGAGCAGCTCCAGCAGGTGCTCTCCCGCGGGCGGCGTCAGCGACTGCACCAGCACCACCGTGCGGCCCCGCACCGAGGCGGGCACCTCCAGGTGCATCTCCCCATCCGGGAAGCGCTCGAAGTGACAGTCGGCGAGGGGCACGCCCAGGGCCAGGGCGAGCTCCCGTCCGAGGTGCGGACTGGCGGTGCCGGTGAGGAGGAGGGGGTCCATGGGCCGCACCCTAGCGCGCCCGGTGCCCCGGAGCGCGGGCCCCCGCCGTCCGCCCCGGGCACATGCCTCCAGGCGGGCCGTGGGTCGCCCCTCCGGCGCAAGCAGGCCGGGCCGTGCTTTTCCTTGGGAGCAAGGAGGATGACGCATGCGCTTTCGCGACAGGGCCGATGCCGGACGCAGGCTGGCGGCCACGCTCTTGCCCTACCGGGGCTCCAACGTGCGCGTGTTGGGGCTGGCCCGGGGCGGCGTCCGGGTGGCGTACGAGGTGGCCCGCGCGTTGGAGGTCCCCCTGGACATCTGGGTCTCGCGGCGACTGAGCATCCCCGGCCGGGTGATGACGCTGGGCGCGGTCTCCGAGAACGGCGCCCGGTTCCTGCTCTCGGATTCCCTGCGCCTTATGCCCATGCCCCGCGCGGAGGTCGACGCCCTGGTGTCCGACGAGGCGGCCGAGGTGGACGCGCAGGTGCGGCGCCTGCGCGGGCGGGCCCAACCGGAGCTGGGCGGCTGCACGGTCATCCTGGTGGATGACGGCGTGCTGACGGGCGCCACGGCCGCCGCCGCGCTCGTCGCCTTGCGTGAGTTGCACCCGGCGCGCCTGGTGATGGCCACGCCCGTGGCGTCGCCGCGAGGGCTGGAGGTGGTGCGCGCGGAGGCTGACCAGGTGTCGTGCGTGGAGACGGAGCCGGGCCTGCGCACCGTGGCCGAGGCGTACGACGACTTCCGCGCGTTCCCGGACGTGGAGCTGCAGAGCCTGGTGGAGCGCTCGCGCCAGCCGCCGTGGCGCTCGCGCTCGGTGCTGGAGTCCGCGGACCCGGGCGGCTCCTGGATGTGAGTCGTGAGCCGTGACGCGTTCTGGAGTCCCCCGCAATCCAAGAGGTCCGCCGCGATGACGACCGAGGTCAGCCTGGACGTGGACGTTCGCGAGGTGAGGGTCCGCTCCGGCCACGCGGAGCTGGGAGGCAGCCTGGGGGTTCCGCCCGGCGCGCGCGGGCTGGTGGTCTTCGCGCACGGCAGCGGCAGCAGCCGGTTCAGCCCGCGCAACGTCGCCGTCGCGCGCGGCCTGCGCGAGGCGGGGCTGGGCACGCTGCTGTTCGACCTGCTCACCGAGGACGAGGAGGCGATGGACCTGGGCACCGGCGAGCTGCGCTTCGACATCCCGTTCCTCGCGCGGCGGCTCATCGCGGTGACGCGCTGGGCGCGGGCGCGGCCGGAGCTGGCGGGGCTGAGCCTGGGCTACTTCGGCTCCAGCACGGGCGCGGCGGCGGCGCTGCTGGCGGCGGCGCTGCATCCCGGGGACGTCCAGGCGGTGGTGTCGCGCGGCGGCAGGCCCGAGCTGGCCGGACCCGCGCTCGGGCGGGTGCGCGCGCCCACGCTCCTTCTGGTGGGGAGCCTGGACGTGGACGTGCTCGAGCTGAACCAGGAGGCGTTCGACGAGCTGCTCTGCGCCAAGTCCCTGGTCGTCATCCCCGGCGCCACGCACCTGTTCGAGGAGCCCGGCGCGCTGGGGGACGTGGCGCGCCGCGCGGCCGACTGGTTCTCCCGCCACCTGGACGCCCCCGGGTTCGCCGCGCGCGAGTGAGGTCGTCCTGGGGACTCGCGGTGCGAAGGCGCGCGGACGGGCCGTGGACCGTCGGGGGCTCGCGCCGGAGCCAAGCTTTGGCGCACCGCCCGGACGCGCGGGCTGCTATAGGCAGGTGCATGCCCTCGCGTGAACCACGCTTCGTCTGGTTGGACCTGGAGATGACCGGGTTGGACCCCGAGTCCTGCGCCATCATCGAGATTGGCGTCATCATCACCGGCCCCGACCTGCGCCCGCTCGCGGAAATCGAGCGGGTCATCTGGCAGCCGGAGGAGGTGCTCCTGCGCATGGAGCCCGTCGTGCGCGAGATGCACACGCGCAACGGCCTCCTGGAGAATGTGCGCGCCTCCAGCACGTCGCTGCGCGTGGCCGAGCGCGAGGTGACGGCGCTGGTGGCCGAGCACTGCCCGCTGGGCGAGGGCGTGCTGGCCGGCAACTCCATCCACACCGACCGCCGCTTCCTGTTCCAGTACATGCCCCTGCTCGAGCGCTACCTGCACTACCGCATGGTGGACGTCACGAGCCTCAAGGTCCTCACGCGCGCCTGGTACCCGAACCTCGTCGAGCCGCGCAAGCCGCCCTCCGGGCACACCGCGCTCGCGGACCTGCGCTCGAGCATCAACGAGCTCCAGTACTACCGGGACACGCTCTTCCGCGCGACGCCGGGCTGAGCGGCGTCCCGCTCGAGGGCCTCAGCCCTGGGAGCCCTCGCCGCTCCCGGGCACGGGCCCGTTGGGGCCGCCCAAGAGCTCGCTGATGGTGTCCAGCAGCAGGTCCAGCTCGAAGGGCTTGGCCAGGAACCTCGCGCTGGAGCGCCGCTCCTCGTCGGAGATGCGCCCGGCGCTCATGACGACGACGGGGATGGACTTCAGGGCGGGGTCGTCGCGCATGCGGCGCAGCATCTCCCGCCCGTCCATCACCGGCATCATCAGGTCCAGCAGCACCAGGTCCGGCTTGATGTCCGCCATCCGCTGGAGCCCCTCCGCGCCGTTGAAGGCGGTGAGGATGCCGTAGCCCTCCACGGAGAGGATGTCCTGGAGCGCCTCGACGATGGCCAGCTCGTCATCGACGATGAGCAGCCGCTTCATCGAAGCCCTTCCTCCCTTCGCCAGGCGCCCTCGGCGCGCTCATGGGCCGCATCTCGCCAGACGTCATTCCACCCGCGCGCCCCTGGGCGCAAAGCTAGGGGAAAGTCCGGCGCAAGCCACGCATTTGCGTGAGGTGTGTTCGGAATATTGCGCTCGAGGTGGCTCACCGCAGGCGCGCTCGCAGCAGGTGTTTCTGCACCTTGCCCAGCGCGTTTCGCGGCAGGGAGTCCATGAAGACGACGCGGCGGGGCTTCTTGAAGCTGGCCAGCCGGTCCTTGCACCACTCCACCAGCGCCTGGGCCTCCGGGGCGTGCACGCCCGGCGGGGGCACCACCACGGCGACCACCTGCTCGCCGTAGTCCGCGTCCGGCAGGCCCAGCACCGCCACCTCGGCCACGCCCGGGTGGGTGGCGAGCACCTCCTCCACCTCGCGCGGGTACACGTTGAAGCCCCCGCAGATGATGAGCTCGCGCGCCCGCCCGGTGATGCGCAGGTAGCCGTCCGCGTCGAGCTCGCCCAAATCCCCGGTGTGGAACCACCCCTCCGAGTCGAACGACTCGCTCGTCGCGTCCGGACGCCGCCAGTAGCCGGCGAAGACGTGGGGGCCGCGGACCTCGATTTCCCCCGTCTCGCCCTGGGGCAGCGGGCGGCGGGTGCGCACGTCCACCACGCGGGCCTCCTGGCCGGGGAAGGGGAAGCCCACCGTGCCGGGGCGGCGCTCGCCGTCGTACGGGTTGGTGGTGTTCATGATGGTTTCCGTCATGCCGTAGCGCTCGAGGATGCGCGCGCCGAAGTCGTGCTCGATGTCATGGAACAGCTGGGGGCTCAGGGGCGCGGAGCCGGAGACCCACAGCCTCAGCTTCCGGGGCTTCACGCCCGTGCGTCGCGACTCCTCCAGCAATCGTCCATACATGGTGGGCACACCAAAGAACATCGTCAGCGACGTGTCATCGCGCAACGTCGCCAGCGCGTCGGTGGCCACGAAGCGCCGGTGCAGCTCCAGGCTCGCGCCCGTGTACAGCGTGCCGTGCAGGCCCACCATCAAGCCGTGCGTGTGGAACAACGGCAGGGTGTGCAGCAGCCGGTCCGCCGCCGTCCACCGCCACGCCTCGGTGACGGCCTTGACGTTGGCCAGCAGGTTCCTGTGCAGCAGCATGGCGCCCTTGGAGCGCCCCGTGGTGCCGGACGTGTAGCCCAGCACCGCCAGGTCCTCGGGCCGCGGCAGCGCCAGCGCCAGCGTGGACTGGCTGCCCTCGGTGACGAGCGTGTCGAAGTCGATGACCTCCAGCGACGCGGGCGGCGTCACCGTGGGCGCCTCCACCGTCACCAGCCACTGCAGCGTGGGCAGCTGCTCGCGCAGCGGCGCCAGCTCCGCCACGCCCGCCGCGCCGGTGACACACGTGTGCACCTCCGCGTCCGCCAGGATGTGGGCCAGCTCCACCTGGCGATACGCCGTGTTCACCAGCACCACCACGCCCCCCGCGTACTGCACGCCCAGGTAGGCGACGATGAAGCTCGGGCTGTTCTCCAGGAAGAGCGCCACGCGCTCGCCCGGTTGCAGGCCGCGCTGGCGAAGTCCCCGGGCGAGCGCCGCGACGCGCGCGGCCAGCGCTCCGTAGGAGGTCGACTCACGCTCGAACGTGAGCAGCGGCCGTGCTGGCGCGCCGTGGGCGTGGTCCAGGAAGGCCTCGAGCAGGGACGAAGTCATTCGCACCGCAGCCTACTGCCGTGGCTTCGTCTGGGAACAAGCTGTGAGTCAATTTTGACGCTCTAGAATGGTATTAACTGCATAGTCTGCAATTCTAGTCGACGCTGACCTCACCCGGGAGACGGGGAGTGTTTGCCGGGCCGGACCGCACGCGCATCCGGGTCGCGCGGTTGTTCGCTTCTGGGACATCACTTCGCGGAAGCGGGCACGGCCTGGGGCGAGGGAGGCCCTGCCTCCAACGATTCTGTGGGGTTGGTGCGCGAGGAGGTGTTGGCACGCGGCTCGCTCTAGGGCCTGGCGTGGACATTCCCAAAGCCAAGAAGCCTCGCCGCAAGCCCTGGGTCTTCGCCATCGGAGGCGCGCTCGCCCTCATCCTCGTCACGGTGGGGCTGGGCCGGCTGCGCCCCGCGGCGCCGTCGGTGGACCGGGCCTCGGTGTGGTTGGACACGGTGAAGCGCGGCCCCATGGTGCGCCAGGTGAAGGGCGCGGGCACGCTGGTGCCCGAGTACATCCGCTGGCTGACGGCGGACACGGCGGGGCGCGTGGAGCGCATCCACGTGCGGCCCGGCGCCGAGGTGAAGGCGGACACGCTCCTGATGGAGCTGTCCAACCCGGACGTGCAGCTGCAGATGCTGGAGGCCGAGCGGCAGCTGGCGAGCGCGGAGGCCGAGTACATCCAGATGCGGATGACGCTGGAGACGCAGCGGCTGGCGCAGGAGGCGACGGTGGAGACGCTCACCGCGGAGTCCTCGGACGCCGCGCGCCGGGCGTCGGCGAACACGGCGCTGGCCCAGAAGGACCTCATCCCCGCGCTCGAGGCGCGGCAGCAGGGGGAGAAGGCGGGCGAGCTGACGCGCCGGCTGGAGTTGGAGCGCAAGAAGCTGACCGTGGTCGCCGCGAGCATGAAGGACCAGCTGGCCGCGCATGCCGGACAGGTGGAGCGATTGAAAGCGGTCGCGCGCTTCCGTCGTACCCAGGTGGACTCGATGAAGGTGGTCGCCGGGGAGGATGGCGTGCTGCAGGAGCTGCCGTTGGAGCTGGGCCAGTGGGTGACGCCGGGCGTGCTGCTGGCGAAGGTGGTGAAGCCCGAGCGGCTCAAGGCGGAGCTGAGAATCGCCGAGACGCAGGCGCGCGACATCGTCCAGGGCCAGAAGGCGCTGGTGGACACGCGCAACGGCGTCGTCGAGGGCACGGTGGCGCGCGTGGCGCCGGCGGCCAGCCAGGGCACGGTGCGGGTGGAGGTGTCCCTGCCGGCCCAGCTGCCCCGGGGCGCGCGGCCGGACCTCACGGTGGAGGGCACGGTGGAGCTGGAGCGGCTGGCCAACGTGCTGTCGGTGGGGCGCCCGGCGGGCGCGCAGCCCAACGGGACGATGTCGCTCTTCCGTTTGATGCCGGGAAGCGACGAGGCCGTGCGGGTGCCGGTGCAGCTGGGCCGGGGCTCGGTGAATGCCGTGGAGGTGCTCCAGGGCCTCGCGGAAGGTGACCAGGTGGTGCTTTCGGACATGGCCGCGTGGGACGCGGTGGAGCGGGTGAGATTGCGATGACGACGACGACGAGCAGTGTGGAGACCCCCGCTTCCGAGGACGCGGCGGTGCTCTCCGGTGGACCCAAGGCGGACCCGAGCAAGGCCCTCATCACGCTGGAGGGGCTGACGAAGGTGTTCGAGACGGAGGAGGTGGAGACGCACGCGCTCTCCAACATCCACCTCAACATCCGCCAGGGTGAGTGGGTGGCCATCGTCGGCCCGTCGGGCTCGGGCAAGTCGACGCTGCTGGCGGTGCTGGGGTTGCTCGACACGACGACGCGCGGCACGTACCTGCTGGACGGCAAGAGCGTGCTGGACTTGTCCGCCACGGACCGCGCGCTGGTGCGCAACCGGCACATCGGCTTCATCTTCCAGAGCTTCAACCTCATCGGCGATTTGACGGTGTTCGAGAACGTGGAGCTGCCCCTGACGTACCGGGGCATGCCCGCCGCCGAGCGCAAGCAGCGGGTGGAGCGCGCGCTGGAGAAGGTGGGCATGGCGCACCGCGCGCGGCACATGCCAGGGCAGCTCTCCGGTGGTCAGCAGCAGCGCGTCGCCGTGGCGCGCGCGGTGGCGGGAGACCCGCTCATCCTGCTGGCCGACGAGCCCACGGGCAACCTCGACTCGAAGAACGGCGAGGCGGTGATGCAGCTGCTCTCCGAGCTGCACAAGGCGGGCGCCACCATCTGCATGGTGACGCACGACCCCGCGCACGCGCGCACCGCCACGCGCACGGTGAGCCTCTTCGACGGCCGCATCGTGCAGGACGAGCAGCGCCGCTGACCGTCCGTCGTCCCCTTCGACACGCGGACTCCCCCACGCATGGAAAACCTTCTACAGGATGTCCGCCTGGCGCTGCGCTCGCTGCGCAAGAGCCCCGGCTTCACGCTGGTGGCGGTGCTGGCGCTGGCGCTGGGCATCGGCGCGAACAGCGCGGTCTTCAGCGTGGTGAACGGCGTGCTGCTGGTGCCGCCGCCCTTCGCGGCGCCGGACCGGCTGATGGACGTGTCGAACGACTTCGCCCGCGCGGGGCGCAAGGGGCTGACGTCCTCGGTGGCGGAGTACCAGGACGCCGCGAGGCTGCCCGTCGTCTTCTCCTCGGTGGCGGCGTACACGGATGACAGCGTGACGCTGACGGGCGTGGACACGCCGCAATCGCTGGTGATGGTGGAGGCCACCGCCTCCTTCCTGCCCACGCTCGGCGTGGCGCCCATGCTGGGCCGCAACTTCACCGAGGCGGAACAGACGCAGGGCAATGACCGGGTGGTGGTGCTCACGCACCAGACGTGGCGCGCGCACTTCTCCGAGGACCCGAGCGTGCTGGGACGCACGCTCCAGCTGAACGGAGAGCCGTACACCGTCATCGGCGTGCTGCCGCACGGGGTGGCGTTCCCGGCGGGCTCGCAGCTGTACAAGCCCTTCGCGCCCTCGGCGGAGCTGGCGTCCGAGGACAAGCGCGACACGCGGTTCCTGGAGGTCATGGCCCGGCTGAAGCCCGGCGTGACGCTGGAGGCGGCGCGCGAGGACCTGGAGCGGGTGTCGCGGCAGCTCGCCCAGGAGCATCCGAAGTACGCGCAGGGCCAGCGCACCATCGCCCTGAAGTCGCTGGAGGACGAGGTGGTGGGCGAGGTGCGCGGGACGCTGTGGCTCTTGCTGGGCGCGGTGGGCTTCGTGCTGCTGGTGGCGTGCGGCAGCGTGGCGAACCTGCTGCTGGCCCGAGCCGCGGCGCGCGAGCGCGAGGTGTCCATCCGCGCGGCGCTGGGCGCGAACCGCGCGCGCCTGGTGGCGCAGTTCCTCACCGAGAGCCTGCTGCTGTCGCTCCTGGGCGGGGCGCTGGGGGTGCTCTTCGCGCTGTGGGGGACGGACGTGCTGCTCGCCTTCGTGGGTGACGCGTTGCCGCGCGCGGCCGAGGTGCGGCTGGAGGTGCGCTCGGTGCTGTTCACCGGTGGGGTGAGCCTGTTGTCGGGACTGGTGTTCGGGCTGGTGCCGGCGCTGCAGGCGAGCCGCGCGGACCTGAACGCGGCGATGCGCGAGGGCTCGCGCGGCACGGCGGGCGGGCGCTCCGGGAAGCTGCGCTCCGGGTTGGTGGTGGGGCAGGTGGCCTTCGCGCTGGTGCTGCTGGTGGGCGCGGGGTTGTTCGGCCGGAGCCTGCTGGCGCTGCTGTCGGTGGACCCCGGCTTCCGGCCCGAGGGCGTGCTCACCGCGCGGCTGACGCTGCCGGAGAACCGCTACGCGACGACGGAGCAGCAGGGCGCCTTCCAGCGCGAGCTCCTGACGCGCCTCCAGGCCCTGCCCGGCGTGGAGTCCGCGGGGCTCACCAACCTGCTGCCCCTGGGCCGCTCGGTGACGTTCGGCTTCGACATCGACGGGCGCACGAAGGGCCCCGACGAGGTGTGGCCCGCGGTTCAGCTGCGCACCGTGAGCCCGGACTACCTCTCCACGCTGGGCATGCGGCTGCGCGAGGGGCGGCTGCTCGAGGCGACGGACGTCCCGGGCACGGCGTGGGCGGTGGTCATCAACAAGACCTTCGCGGACGCGTACTGGCCCCAGGGCAACGCGCTGGGGCAGCGGCTGAAGTTGAGGTACCCGAAGGCCGAGTGGGCCACGGTGGTGGGCATCGTCGAGGACGCGCGCGAGTGGGCCTTGGACAAGCCGGTGGTGCCCATGGCGTATTACTCGCTGCCGCAGCTGGGCGGCTCGCACCTGGCGCTCGCCGTGCGGACGAAGGCCGGGGCCCCGGAGGCGCTGCGCGCGGGCATCGCCGCCGAGCTGCGCCAGGTGGACGCGGACGTGCCGCTGTTCGGCGTGGCGCCGCTGACGCGGCTGGTGGACGAGTCCATCGGCGCGCGGCGACTGTCGGCGCTGCTCATGGGCCTGTTCGGCGGCACCGCGCTGCTCTTGGCGGCGCTGGGCCTCGCGGGCGTCATCGGCTACTCGGTGGCGCAGCGCACGCGGGAGCTGGGCATCCGCATGGCGCTGGGCGCGGCGCGCTCGGACGTGCTGTGGCTGGTGCTGCGCCAGGGCCTGAGCCTCGCGGGGCTGGGGGTGGTGCTGGGCCTGGGGTTGTCGCTGGGCCTCGCGCACCTCTTGCGCTCGCTGCTGTACGGCGTGGCCGCGTACGACGCGTGGACCTTCGCGGGGGTCGCGGCGCTGCTGGGCGCGGTGGCGCTGGCGGCGACGTGGCTGCCGGCGCGCCGGGCCACGCGCGTGGACCCCATCATCTCCTTGCGCTCCGAGTGAGCACGAAAGAAGCACGCACCATGTCCTCTCCCCTCATCTCCCTGCGCCAGGTCGAGAAGTCCTATCCCCTGGCGGGCGGCCGCACCTGGGTGCTGCGCAACATCGATTTGGACATCCAGGCCGGCGAGTTCGTCACGCTGATGGGCCCCTCCGGCGCGGGCAAGTCCACGCTGTTGTCCGTGCTGGGCATGCTCGACGCCGAGTGGAAGGGCGAGTACGCCCTGGACGGTCAGGCCGTGCACGCGATGAAGCCCAAGGAGCGCGGGGAGCTGTCCCGCCGCACCATCGGCTTCGTGTTCCAGCAGTACCACCTGCTCGACAACCTCACGGTGGCCGAGAACCTGGAGGTGCCGCTGTCCTACCGCAACCTCAAGCGCGGCGAGCGCGAGGCGCTGGTGGGCGACATGCTCGACCGCTTCCAGCTGGTGGGGAAGAAGGACCTGTTCCCCTCGCAGCTCTCCGGCGGTCAGCAGCAGCTGGTGGGCATCGCCCGCGCGCTCATCGCCACGCCCAAGGTCCTGTTGGCGGACGAGCCCACGGGCAACCTCCACTCGGCGCAGGCGAAGCACATCATGGAGGTGTTCCAGACGCTCAACCAGCAGGGCACCACCATCATCCAGGTGACGCACTCGGAGGCCAACGCGGCCTACGGCCACCGCATCATCCAGCTCGCCGACGGCTGGCTCCAGAAGCCCTGAGAGTTTCGCGAGGAACGCCATGCTGAGCGACCTGTCGATGGACGTGAAGTACGCCCTGCGGACGATGCGCCAGTCGCCCGTCTTCACGGTGGCGGCGGTGCTGGTGTTGATGCTGGGCATCGGCGTGACGACGGCGCTGTTCAGCGTCGTGGACGCGGTGCTGCTGCGCCCCCTGTCGTTCCCGGAGCCGGAGCGACTGGTGGTGCTGTCCAACGCGCGGCCCGGGAAGTCCCTGGCGCGCTACAGTCTGCCCAACTACGAGGACGTCGCGCGGCGCTCCACGCAGCTGCGCTCGATGACCGCGTACGGCCAGCGGCTGATGAACCTCACCGGCCAGGGTGACGCCGAGCAGCTGCGCGGCGCGGTGGTGGTGGGGGACTTCTTCGGGGCCTTCGGTACGAAGCCGATGCTGGGCAGGACCTTCGCGCCCGAGGAGCGCGCCGCGCCGCTGACCGTCATCTCGTACGCGCGCTGGCTGAAGGAGGGCGGCGGCGCGGGCGTGCTGGGCCGCACGCTGACGCTGGGCGGTCAGCCCTATACGGTGATTGGGGTGATGCCGCCGTCCTTCGACGCGCCCTCCCTCACCACCGAGGTCTGGGTGCCCTTCGACAGCCTGCCGGGCGCGGCCACGTCGGATGAGCGCACGCAGCGGGGCTTCCGCTCCTTCGCCGTCGCGGCGAGGCTGGCCCAGGGCGCGACGCTCGAGTCGGCCCGGCACGAGCTGGAGGGCCTGCGCGAGGAGCTGCTCGCGCGGGACGACACCACCCTGGGGTTGCGGGTGGTCCGCTACGACGAGCACCTCACCCAGGGCGTCAGCCTGCTGCTGTGGGTGCTGCTGGGCGCGGTGTCCCTGGTGCTGCTGCTGGCGGCGGCCAACGTGGCGCACCTGCAGCTCGCGCGGGCGGCGGCGCGGCAGCGGGAGATGGGCATCCGCGTGGCGCTGGGCGCCGGGCGTGGCCGGCTGATGCGTCAGCTCCTCACGGAGAGCGTGCTGCTGGCGCTGATGGGCGGGGTGGGCGGCGTGCTGCTGGCGCTGTGGATCACCGATGTGTTGATGGCGCTGGGCGCCGACAAGCTGCCCCGCTCGGGCGAGGTGGTGGTGCATGGCCGCGTGCTCGTCTTCGCGCTGGCGGTGACGCTGACCACGGGCGTGGGCGTGGGGCTGGTGCCGGCGCTCCAGCGCACGCAGCTGTCGCCGGCGACGGTGCTGGGGCGCGGAGCGACGGAGACGTCCCGCGGGCGCGCGCACGCGGCGCTGGTGGTGGCGGAGGTGGCGCTCGCGCTGATGCTCGTCACCTCGGCGGGGTTGATGCTCAAGAGCTTCTGGCGGATGTACCAGTCCGACCCGGGCCTGGACCCGGCGGGCGTCTTCGTGGCCCGGCTGGCGCTGCCGCAGGGCCGCTATGACACGCCGGAGCGGACGGAGGCCTTCCATCGGGAGCTGACGGCGCGGCTCTCCGCGCGTCCGGAGGTCGCTGGCGTGGGCGTGGGCGAGAGCCTTCCGGCGGGGGGCTCCATCTCGCGCTCGGGTTACTGGAAGGAGGGCTCCGAGGATCCACCCGTGCGTCCCGACGCGCTCATCAACGCCGCCACGCCGGGCTTCCTGGAGGCGCTGCGCGTGCCGCTGCGGGCGGGGCGGCTCCTGACGGAGGCGGACGGAGCGAAGGCGCCCCGGGTCGCGGTGGTGAGCGAGCGCTTCGCGCGCGAGGTCTTCCCGGACCAGGACCCGATTGGCCGCCGCATCTCCTTCGGAGGTGACGACGAGCAGGGCAACCCGCTGTGGACGACGGTGGTGGGCGTGGTGGCGGACGTGGCGTACGCGGGGGTGGAGACGGGGCACGAGCCCACCGCGTACGTCCCCATGGCGCAGGAGCCGACGACGGACGGGCAGCTCGCGGTGCGGGCGGCGCCGGGCCTGGACCCGAGGACGCTGGAGTCGGTGGTGCGCGAGGAGCTGCGCGCGGTGGACTCCTCGGTGGCGCTGGCGCGCGCGAGCACGCTGGAGGAGCGGCTGGCGATGGACTTGGGACAGCCGCGCTTCCGGGCGGTGCTGCTGGGGGCCTTCGGCGTGCTGGCGCTGGTGCTCGCGGCGGTGGGCATCTACGGCGTGATGTCGTACTCGGTGGCGCAGCGCTCGCACGAGATGGGGGTGCGGCTGGCGCTGGGCGCGCGCGGCGTGGACGTGCTGTGGCTGGTGGTGGGGCAGGCGCTGCGGCGGGTGGGGCTGGGGTTGGGCCTGGGCCTGCTGGGCGCGCTGGCGGCCCATCGCATCATGGAAGGGCTGCTGTATGGCATGGGCGCGCTGGATGTTCCGGTGTTGGCGGGCGTGGCGCTGTTGCTCCTGGGTACCGCCTGGCTGGCGAGCTGGCTTCCGGCTCGCAGGGCGGCGAGCGTGGACCCCGCATCGGTGCTTCGTCGCGGCTGAGTCCCTTCCTTTCTGGCACTCTCTTTCTCCTGGATGACCTCCGTGTCCGAATCACTCTCCGTTTCCGTTCCCACCCCCGTCCCTGCGTCGCCGGCCCTGGTGGCCGCCGCGAGGCCCTCGCGCATCCTCATCGCGGACGACCAGGCCGACGTGCTGGAGGCCCTGCGCCTGCTGCTCAAGCGTGACGGACACACCGTCGTCACCGCGCAGTCGCCCGCGGGAGCGCTCGCCACGCTGGAGGCCGAGGACGTGGACCTGGTCCTGATGGACCTGAACTACGCGCGCGACACCACGTCCGGCAAGGAGGGCATGGACCTGCTCGGCCGCATCCGCGCGCAGGACGCGTCGCTGCCGGTGGTGGTGATGACGGCGTGGAGCAGCGTGGAGGGCGCGGTGGAGGCCATGCGCGGCGGCGCGCGCGACTACGTGCAGAAGCCGTGGGACAACACGCGGCTGCTCGCCACGCTGCGCACGCAGCTGGAGCTGAGCCGCGCGCTCAAGCGCAGCCGCCGGCTGGAGGAGGAGAACCAGCACCTGCGCCGGGGACAGGGCGGGCTGCCGAACCTGGTCTCCGAGTCGCGCGCGATGATGCCGGTGCGCCGCATGATTGAGCGCGTGGCCCCGTCGGCCGCCAACGTGCTGGTGACGGGTGAGCACGGCACGGGGAAGGAGGTGGTGGCCAGGCTGCTGCACGCGTCCTCCACGCGCGCGGACCGGGCCTTCGTGGCGGTGAACTCCGGCGGCCTGTCGGAGGGGGTCTTCGAGAGCGAGCTGTTCGGCCACGTGAAGGGCGCCTTCACGGACGCGAAGACGGACCGCATCGGCTGCTTCGAGCTGGCGGACGGCGGCACGCTGTTCCTGGACGAAATCGGGAACATGCCGCTGTCGCAGCAGGCGAAGCTGTTGCGCGTGCTGCAGACGGGGGAGCTGCACCCGGTGGGCTCGTCGAAGACGCGGCGGGTGGACGTGCGCGTGGTGAGCGCGACGAACGTGGACCTGCCCAAGGCGGTGGCCGAGGGCCGCTTCCGCGAGGACCTGCTGTACCGCCTCAACACGGTGGAGGTGCCGCTGCCGGCCCTGCGGGAGCGGCGCGAGGACATCCCGCTGCTGGCGGCGCACTTCCTGGCCGAGCACGGCAAGCGCTACGGGCGCCATGACGTGCGGATGTCGGCAGGGGCGCTGGAGGCGCTCTTGTCCTATCCGTGGCCGGGCAACGTGCGCGAGCTGGAGCACGCGGTGGAGCGCTCGCTGTTGATGGCGGTGGGCAACGAGGTGACGGCGGAGGATTTGCTGCTGCGCCGGGCGGGGCGTGAGGGGTTGTCGCGGCTGGAGGAGATGACGCTGGAGGAGGTGGAGCGCTACCTCATCGAGCGGGCGCTGGCGCGGCATGAGGGCAACGTGAGCGAGGCGGCGAAGGGGCTGGGCCTGTCACGCAGCGCGCTGTACCGTCGGCTCCAGTACTACGGCATCAAGGGAGCAAGGTGAGGCGCGAGCGCGGGCCCTGGCCACATGACCTGCAGGTGCTGGCCCTGACGTGGCTGGCGGGACTGCCGGGCGGGGTGGCGTCGCTCGCGCTGGTGTGGACGGGAGACTTCTCGTCGAAGGTCCGCTGGACGCTCACCACGCTGGTGGTGGGCATCTTCCTGGGCGTGGGGCTCCTGGTGCGCGAGCGGGTGATGCGGCCGCTGCACGCGGTGGCGAACCTGTTGGCCGCGCTGCGCGAGGGGGACTACTCGACGCGCGGGCGTGGGGCTCGGGCGGGCGACGCGCTGGGCGAGGTGCTGCTGGAGGTGAATGCGCTGGGCGACACCTTGCGCGAGCAGCGACTGGGTGCGCTGGAGGCGGGGGCGTTGCTCGAGCAGGTGATGGAGGAGATTGACGTCACGGTGCTGGCGTTCGACGTGGCGGGGACGCTGCGGCTGGTGAACCGGGCGGGTGAGAAGCTGTTGGGCCAGCCGCGCTCGCAGCTGATGGGGAAGGGCGCGGGCTCGGTGGGGCTGGCGGACCTGCTGGAGGGCCCGGCGCCGCGCAGGCTGTCGCGCACCTTCGCGGAGGAGGGCGGGCCGTACGAGCTGCGGCGCGGGGCGTTCCGTCAGGGCGGGTTGCCGCATCACCTGGTGGTGATTGCCGATTTGCGACTGGCGTTGCGCGAGCAGGAGCGCGAGGCGTGGCGCCGGCTGGTACGTGTGTTGAGCCATGAAATCAACAACTCGCTGGCGCCCATCCAGTCCATCGCGGAGGCGCTGCGGGACACGCTGGTGATGGAGCCCAGGCCGTCGGATTGGGAGGACGACGCGAAGAGCGGACTGGGAATCGTGGCGAGGCGCTCGGAGGCGCTGGCGCGGTTCATGTCCGCGTATGCGCGGCTGGCCAGGCTGCCGCCGCCGGTGTTGCGAGGCGTGGAGGTGGATGGGTGGGTGCGGCGCGTGGCGGCGCTGGAGCACCGCAAGCCCGTGGCGGTGCGGACGGGGCCGTCGTTGGTGGTGCGGGGGGACTCGGACCAGCTGGAGCAGTTGCTCATCAACCTGGTGCGCAACGCGGTGGACGCGGTGCTGGCGGAGCCGCGCGGTGGCGACGTCTGGGTGTCGTGGGCGGTGTTGTCGCCGGGGGCGGTGGAGGTCTGGGTGGAGGATGAGGGCCCGGGGCTGGCGGACACGGGGAACCTGTTCGTGCCGTTCTTCACGACGAAGCCGCAGGGCAGCGGCATCGGCCTGGCGCTGAGTCAGCAGATTGCCGAGGCGCACGGTGGCACGCTGCGCCTGGAGAACCGTCCGGAGGGACGTGGGTGCCGGGCGCGGCTGAGGCTCCCGCTGGAGGGGCGCGCGGCGATGGTGGGGTGAAGGTGCTTCAGCGGAGCTCCTCGGCCAGGGCGACGATGATGCCCGAGGGGCCTCGGAGGTAGCAGAGCAGGTAGCGGTCCTGGTAGCGGGCGACCTCGCCGACGAGCTCGGCGCCGTGTTTGCGCAGGCGGGTGACGACGTCGTGGATGTCGTCGACGGCGAACATGATGCGACGCAGGCCCATGATGTTGGCGGGAGCGTTCTTCGGCTCGCCGTGGGTCGCGGCCGGGTGGTGGAACTTCGTCAGCTCCAGGCGGGTGGGGCCATTCGGGGTCCGCATCATCGCGATGTCGACCTGGACGTTCTCGAGTCCGACGCAGCGGTCGACCCAGTCACCGGCGACGGGCATCTCGCCCTCGAGCTCCAGGCCCAGCTCGGTGAAGAAGGCGATGGCCGCCGGGAGGTCCTCGACGACGATGCCGATGTTGTCCAAGCGCTTGACGGTCATGTGTTCGTGCCTGGGGGTGAAGGGGGCCGGCGGACAGCATCGCTCAGTGGGGCCAGGTACACGGCATGAAGATGCGTGTGAGTCGTTGCCCGGTGGGGCGTTCGAGCAACTGCAAAGGCAAGCGCCGTGAGCGGGTGGGTCCCAGGGGACACGATTGTCAGGCTGGCACGCCTGCCCGAGGATGGGGGTGGCTCGAACATCCCTGGCTCGCACAGCTCCACGAAACGGGAGGGCTGCCATGAAGTGCTTCAAGTGGTGGGTTTTGGCCTGTGCTGTCGGTCTGGTGATGGGATGTGGAGGCGCGTCGACCGAGGTCGCTGTGGAGGGCGAGGTGCTGGAGTCGTCCTCGCAAGAGCTCGCGGTCTGTACCGCGCTCTGTTCCTCGGGCTCGGTCAGTTGTCCGACGGGGACCTCGACGTGCACGACGACGGACTACCAGGGCGTGACGTGCGACGGGGTCTTCATGCCGTGCCCCTCCTCGCCGCCTGGGTGTATTGACGATACGCCCTGCAAGTTCGTGCACCGGACGGAGTGCGGAGAGGAGACGAGGAGGCGGTGCTGCTATCCGGTCGATATTCCTGGAAGCTGCGTCTGCCTGGGGCGATGGCAGTGCGATCCGGATTGGCCGTAGCGGGTTGGCCTGTAAGTGATTGAGTCGGGCACCTCGAGTGAGCGATTCGAGTGTTCGCCCGGGGTGTCTTTCATGGGCGGGACTGTTCTTCCGGTCGCTGGCTCGCCGCGCGAGAAGCCACGCGGCGAGGAACGGGCGACGCTCAGAAACCGCAGCAGGTGATGTACTGGTCCTGGCACACAGCGCGGCACGCGGTGTCGCCGTTGCAGCCGGCGACACAGGCGACCCGGGCCGGGCCGCAGTACGAGGGGCACGCGGCCGTGGGGCCCGGAGGCACCAGCTCCTGCGCGGTGTGCGCGGCGACACAGACCTGCTCGCTGGCATCCAGGTTCGTCACCTCGGCACCGCTCGTGGCGACGACGCCCATCAGGCCCACCAGCATCACCACCGCGGACATGAACATCTTGTTCAGCATGGGGCTACCTCCAGGTTGTGTGGAACCGCGCCTGCGCTGCCTCACGTGAGCCCGAGGGACTCACGCGTGACTGGCGTTGCGTGCATTCCAGCACAGAGCCCTGCCCTGGAGGGACGGGTGTCCGGAGACTCAGGCCACCTGGGCGCCGGTGTCGGGCGGGGCGTCGTAGGTGGGGGTGAGGTCGACCACGTTCACGGTGACCAGGTGGTAGACGATGACGTTGCTCACCCAGAAGAACATGGCCGCGTAGTGCACGTAGATGAGCGGCGAGCCCGGCCACACCTGGAGGGGGTGGTCGAACATGTTGGCGGCCATGTAGCCACCGAACCACTCGCCCATGAAGCAGGCCACGGCGCCGATGCCCACGCGCGTCCAGACCTTCACGCGGCGCGGGTAGAACCAGAAGTAGTGCAGGGTCCACAAGAGGCCCACGCACCCGGCCCACAGAATCATGCTGCCGAAGGAGAACCAGTGGTACGGCGACTCCGGGTAGTGCCACCCCCAGTCGCCGTTCATCCATCGCCAGGCCACGTTCTGGGACAGCTCCATGAACCAGAACAGCGGTGCCACGTAGAGCACCTGCGTCATGAGGACCCTGAGGAAGCAGCTCAGCGTCTTCCAGAGTCTCACCGTGGACCCGTCGAGCGAAATCATGCCTTTGTCCCCCCCGTGTCTCGGCCTGGTTGACCGAGGGCCGTGCACTTCACAGAACGCAAGAAGTCGCATGTCTTGAGACGAACGTGGGCGACAACCCGTTGTCTCCTGACGCCAAGCCGGTGCGCGCGGATGCCGCGATGCACGGCGTGCCCTGTGTCACGCGCGCGTGAAACCCGAGGGGACGCGGGGGCTTACGGTGTCTCGATGGGAAAGGCGCCGTGCGTCAGAAGCCGCGGCTCAATGCCGTGAACGGCCACGGACCTGCAGTAAGCGCGGAGCAGGGCTGTAGCTCGTGATCGAGTGTCCGCGCCGTGGCGGTTCCGGGGATGGTTGCGCCAGCGCTGCCCGGCTGTCTGCGCGCACTGCCTTGTCGTCAGTGTGGATTGCCCGACAGTTCATCCACTGCTCATGGGCCACGAGTTGGAGAGCCCCAGGATTGGTAGCACCCCGAATGCACGGTCGGCATGGACCAGGAGCGCTGCCGAGCTCGCTGGCGGAGCAACTTGCCAGGAGCGCATAGAGTCTCATGGGTGACGGGTCCGAGTTGAGAGGTCTCTTCGTGCAGAGCGCTCAAGAGTAGGGACATGGCACAGCGCTACTTCGACCTGAGCATGGACGAATACGTCAAGGGGCGGTGGTACCTCGACGACCCGACGTCAGTGACAGGTCAGGCGTTGGAGGATGTCTGGATCTTCTCGGATGGGCGGCCCATCGCGCCACAGGCGCAGCTGAGAGTGCCCATCTCTCGTCCAGGAATACCGCTCGATATCGAGTTTGCCGGAACAGGGTTGGCACCTGTCGTGAGCGGGCGTGTGGCGTCCATCTTCCGCGAGATGGCACCAGACGATGTGCAGTTGTTCCCGGTGGAGGTCGAAGGAGAGTCGAGCCCCTATTTCATTTTGAATGTCGCTCGGACCATTCGCTGTATCGATGATGCAGCTTGCCGTGAGGTGCAGCTCTACACCGCGGACGACAAGCTGCATGCGGACCGGGTGGGCGAGTACCGGTCGGTCATCGGTCTGCGAATCGACCCAGCGAAGGTCGTGAATGCGCGCGTGTTCCGACCCTGGGGATGGCCCGCGGCCCTGATCGTCGACGAGGAGCTCAAGGACGCGCTGGAGGCGAACGGTATCTCGGGAGGACGGTTCGACGAGGTCTGAGCTGCCTGGCAACTCGTCGCCGGAGCGGACCACCGTCACGGGTCCACGGGCACCCGTGACACAGGGAAGCGACGTACCCGGTTGGCCTGGGGCGGGAAGCACTCCAGAATCGGCGGCATGAAGCGTCTCCCCCACCTGTGTCGCGCCCCCGCCCGGGCCTTGACCCTCCTCCTCGCTGCCCTGCTGTGTGGCCTCGCCCTGGAGGCTCGCGCCGAGGTCGCGGTCCGGCGCACCTTCACCAAGCTCGCCTCCTCCAACGGCCACGGCGCCGTGATGCTCGACCTGGAGCAGAAGAAGGTCTCCCACTTCCGTGAGCACCTCTTCGCCACCGAGGAGCCCGTCATCGACGGCGTGGGCAACGACGTCTTCGTCCGCGGCCAGCCCCAGGTCGTCCACGCGCGCGATGTCCTCTTCGACGCGTTCTTCGGCCTGCGCTCCGGCGGCTCCCAGCGCTGGCTGAGCGCCCAGGACGTGGACCTGGACGCGAGCGGCTACGCCCCCTGGGCCTCCGGTGAGAACGGCGGCACGGGCCTCGCGCGCATGGTCCAGCGCGTGGGCACCCTCGAGGTGACGACCTACGTCTTCGCCCCCCAGTCCGTCCCCCACGCCGCCTTCGTCATGGCCCTGCGCGTGCGCAACACCGGCACCGCGCCCTCCACCGGCGTCAGCGTCTTCTCCCTCCAGAACTTCCACCTGGGCTACGGCCGCCCCGGCGTCATGTCCGACATCGACGAGAACGGCGAGACGGTGGAACTGAGCGGCAACGACTTCGTCGAGAAGGGCTTCGCCGGCGTCGTCGTGGGCCGCCCCCTGGGCGCCGTGGCTCGCAAGGCCGCGTGGATCTCCACCGCCACGGGGGCCGCCAATGGCTACAACGTGGTGCAGAGCGGCGGCGGCCAGGACCTGCAGGACTTCACCGCGCAGCCCTCGGCCGCCAAGGGCTGGGCCACCGCCTACCAGTTCAACCTGGGTGACATCGCCGCCGGCGCGGAGAAGTGGGCCGGCGTCGCCTTCGTGCACTTCGGCAACCCCGAGGGCTCCGCCACCGCGCGCCAGTGGCTGTCCGACTACGTGGGCACCTCCGACGCCAAGGCCCTGGTCGACGCCGAGGTCGCCCGCTGGGCCTCCTTCCAGACCGACACCGTCAAGGTCCCCACCGGCTTGTCCGACAACGAGGAGACCCTGCTGCGCCACTCCGCCGTCGTGATGCACATGGCCCAGGTCCGCTCCAGCGAGGCCTGGCTGCGCGAGTTCCTCTCCCGCGACGGCGAGCCCCGCGCGACGCGCTTCAAGGCCCCCAATGGCTCACCGGCCACGCTGCCCGGCCTGGTGAAGCACGCGGGCAAGGGCGCGGTGCTCGCGAGCCTCCCGCCCGGACAGTGGACCTACGCATGGATTCGCGACGGCGCCTACGCGGCCGCCGCCATGGCCACGCTGGGCATGAACACCGACGCGCGCGAGGCGCTGTCCTACTACCTCAACGCGGACAGCGGCCGGTTCCAGAACTGGCGCGAACTGCAGCCGTACTCCATGCCGCCCTACATCATCACGCTCACGCGCTACCACGGCTTCGGCGTGGAGGAGACGGACTTCAACGAGGCGGGGCCGAACATCGAGTTCGACGGCTTCGGCCTGTTCCTCTGGGCGCTGCGCCACTACGAGCGCACCACCGGAGACGTCACCCTCGTCGACCAGACGTGGCCCACCGTGTCCACGAAGGTGGGTGACGCGCTGGTGGCGCTCATCGACCCGCAGACGGGGCTCATCCGCGCGGACTCGTCCATCTGGGAGACACACTGGAACGGACGGCAGCGCTCGTGGACGTACACGAGCCTCACCGCGGCGCGCGGCCTGTGTGACGCGGCCGCGCTCGCCGAGCGCGTCGGTGACACCGAGCGGGCCACGCGCTACCGCAACGCCGGCGAGTCCATCCGCCGCGCGATGGCGGAGAAGCTGACGGACCACAACTTCGCGCTCGGCTCCAACCTGGAGGAGGTGCGCTCGGGTCGCGGCTACTGGGACGCGGCGGTGCTGGACGCGTTCGCGTTCGAGCTGTTCGACCCGGCGGGGAAGATTGCTCGCGAGACGATTCGCGGACTGGACCTGCGCCTGTCCTCTCCCGCGGGCGCGGGCTGGTCGCGCAACGATGACCGCTATGACCACACGGGCGGCGCGGACCTGAGCCCCTGGGGCGGCGAGTACGACAGCGCGGAGTGGGTCATCGTGAGCCTGCGCGGCGCCATGGCGAAGCGGATGGCCGGAGACCCGGAGCGCGCGGAGCGGGTGCTCAAGTGGGTGACGGACCAGTCGCTGAAGAACTACCTCGCGGTGTCCGAGACGTATGACGAGCTCAATGGCACCTACAAGTACAACTCCCCCATGGTGGGCTTCGGCGCGGGGGCGTATGCGCTCGCGCTGGCGCACCGCGCGGAGGGCACGGCCGACCCGGCGTGCGGCGCGTACCTGGACGAGAGCACCATCACCAAGACGCCCGACGCGGGCCCTGGCATGCCCGACGCCGGCCCGGGGACGCCCGATGCGGGCAACCCCGGCCAGCCCGACTCGGGTTCGTCCGAGGAGCCCCAGGTGACGGGGGGCGGCTGCAGCGCCACGGGCCCCGGCGCGATGGCGCTGTGGCTGATGCTCTCGCTCGCCGGTGTCACCGCGCTCACGCGCCGTCGGCGGGCCTGAGGCTCGCGTCACTGCGCGCTCCATCCCACGCGGATGGAGCGCGGCGAACCCCCCATCAGGGAGCCGCCATGAAGCGCCTGAAGAACCACTACGCCTGTTGGGGTCTGTTCCACGATTGGGATGATGCGCGCGCCGACTTCCAGCGGCGAGCCGTGCTCGAGATTCGTGCAGGCAAGCCGTCGGTGCTCGCTCCGCTCCCGCCCGAGAAGCTCGCCGAGCAGCCTGAGGCGTTGGTGGTGATGATGAATCCGGGCTCATCGGCGCCGAAGCCAGGCTTCGGTTCGCGCGAGCATGCGGGGCTCCTGGTGCCCACCAAACCCGACGCGGTCCAGTACCGGATCATGCGTGTCATGGAGGCCGTCGGCATGACCCATGTGCGGGTCGTGAACCTGTCCGATGTTCGCGCGGCCAAGAGCGCCGACCTGTTCGCGCTCATCAGCAAGGGCGCGACCCACGCGGACCTGGGGTGCGTATTCGCAGAGGCGAATGCGGCGATTGGCACCGACGTGCTGGGCGCGCCGCTCGTCATCTGCGCATGGGGCTTGGACAAGCGGCTCGCGTCGCTCGCAGTCGAAGCGCAAGCCTGGGTCGACGCCCAAGGTGTCGCGACCGCGGGTTGTCGCAGCGACGAGGAGACGGACTTCCCCGCGTGGCGTTATCCGAAGCCGGTTCGCAACTGGGCACTGGCGCGGGCATGGCTGGAGAGCGTGACGGAGCAAGTCTCGGCGCTGTACGCGTCCACGCCGACTTCCGCTCAATCCTGACGACTTCCTCGCCGAGCCTCGTCGGGTTCGGCGAGGCGGTGCGGTGAGCCGAGAAGCTCAGCGGCGCGAGTCCTTGCGCGCCTGCGTGCGCCGGTTGCGACCCTGGACATGGGACGCGCGCCGCATCGAGCTGAAGCCCTGCTGCTTGCGAGCCCCACCCTTGCGGCGCTGGGCCTTCATCTCGCGCACCGAGCCCGTCGCGGTGCGACCCGCGGCGCTCATGCGGCGCACGGGCTTGCGCCCACCCACGGCTCGCGTCGCCGTGCCCGTGCGCGTCCTCCGCGCGCCGCCCGTGGTCCGCGTCGCCGTCCGAGTCCGTCGCGTGTTCCCACCCGCGGCCCTCGTCGTCCTCCTGGCCCCCGTGGCCTTCCTCGTGACACGGGCCCGCTTGGCCATCATCGCCTCCTGGCGGTCCAGCATCGCCAGGCGCTTCTCGAAGCGCATCAGCGCCTGACGGAAGTAGGTGGCCTTGCGCCGCGTGTTCGCGTTGCCCTCGGCGCGCTTGGAGCGCGTGGGCGTGCGCCTGCCCAGGGCCTCGCGCCGCTGACGCGTGGCCAGGCCGTCATACTTGTCCATCAGCCGCCGCGCGCGCTGGATGCGACCTCGCAGCTCGCGGCGGGACAGCTCCATCAGATTGCGGGGCGCGCTGGCGAGCACGAGCTGGGCTTCGTTCTCCGTCAGCAGGGACATCTTCTTCTCGGGCGTCGTACGCAAGGGCCTGCTCCTTCGAGGCAATGTGGACTACCTCGCGCAACGTCGACACGTGTCCCCCGGGCAGCAACCTGCTCTCCAGGGCGATGGCCCCTACTCGAACACCGAGAGCTCCGAGAGCGCGGAGATGGGAATCGTCCACGAGCCTCCTCCCGCGAACACCCGCAGGCGCACGAAGCGCACCGGCACCTCCCCCGTCAGCGCCACCTCGACGAAGCGCGCCGGACGCTTCATGTCCAGCGGCCCATCCCCATAGGGACTGTCCTCCTCCGTGTGGTCGAGCGCCGTGGAGAAGCTCGGCTCTCGTATCGCGTCGTCGTCGTAGTTCTCGTACGGCGCGCTCCCCAGCGTCGCCCAGCTCCCTCCATCCAGGCTGCCCTCCACCTGGAAGAGGAGCTGGGGCGTGGCGCTCAGATGCAGCTCCACCTCCCGGATGACGGCGTGCCGGGGACGGATGGGGGCCTCCCACTGGAGCACCACCTGGTCCACGCCGGACCCCACCTCGCCCTGCGTGGTGCGCACCTTGCGCAGCAGACCATCCGTGTACGGACACGGCTCGCCCACGGGAGCAGGCGTGCACGCGGCCCCTCGGCTCACGGGGTGCAACGTGCCCACGGGCACGGGGACACGCGGACCCCGCCACTCCACGCGGAACGACACCGAGCTGTCATTGGAGGCCAGCGGGCGGAAGATCCACGTGCCCAGGCTCACCGCGCGCACCTGCGCCTCCACCCCGGCGAAGTCCTCCAGTTGATAGGGATTGGGACGCCAGGGCGCCGCCGCGTCATGGACCTCCCAGAGCCTTCCTCCCGGGCCATGCAGCTGGACCACCGGGTAGGGCGTCCACGGCTCGATTGCCACCAGGTCCGGCGAATCGCCCGACTCCCATTGCATCAACCGCCCCGAGGGCGGCAGCGGCGGCACCGGCGGCGCCGCGTCGAACGACAGCGCGAGCCCTTCCGCGCCCCGCCCCACCGTCAGGTTCGGCGCCCACGGGCGCAGGGGAGGAATCTCCACGTCGTCCTCGAAGACGAAGGACGTGTAGACGCCATGCCCCGCCTCGAGCGGCGCGGCCAGCCGGAAGCGGTACTGCGTCCGCTCGTACTCCCCCTCCTCCAGGGCGTCTCCGTGGAGCACCTCCAGCGTGACCTGGCCCCCACCCTCGCTGCGAGCCTCCGTGTAGGGCTTGAAGCCCTCGTTCTCGGGGTGCTCGTAGCTCGGCTGGCGCGTGCGCTCCAACGTCAACGCGACGTCCGGGCGCGGCGAGCCATCCAGGTGTTGCAGGAGGCCGTAGACGAAGACGGGGTCCTCCGGCTTGCGGTCGCAGCCCGTGACGAGCAGCGCGACGAGGGGCAGGCAACGAAGCAGTCGCGGCATGTCAGTAGGTCCCCTTCGCGCCGAGCAGCGGCAGGATGATGGGAAAGCGCGTGGGCTTGCGCTCGGGGCGCAGGGCCTCGTCGAAGCCGTAGTCGTACGCGAACACCTCCTGCCGCGCGGACACGTTGAGGATGTCCAGGTACGCGTCGAGCGTGAAGTCCTCCATCGCCCAGGACTTCGCCACGCGCAGGTCCACGCGGAAGAACGCGTCCAGGCGCTCGGCCTTGTCGCGGTCCTGTCGCACCCAATCCTGCGTCCCGTCCGCGTCCGTCACCAGGCGCTGCGTCAGCGTGGTGATTTCGCCGGACTCGGGGCGGCCGGTGTTGAAGTGCACCACCGTGCCCACCGTCCAGTTGTTGCCGAGCTTGTAGCTGAGCGCCGCGTTGAGCACGTGCGCCTGCTCGAAGGCGAAGGGCAGCGTGCCCTCCACCGTCTCCACCACGCGGTCATCATCCCCGTACCGGTCGAAGCGCACGCGCCGCTTGCTCTGCAGGAAGCTGTAGGAGACCCAGCCGAACCAGTCCCTCCCCAAGGGGTGTCGCGCCATCAGGTCGATGCCGTACGCATACCCGCTCGCGGACGGGTCCGGCGTGTCGAGCCCCCGGCGACGGCGGTTCTCCACCACCTGCCGCAGGTCCAGCTCCACCGTGCGGGTGAGCGGGTTGTAGAAGACGTCGCCGCTCAGCTCCAGGCCCTCCATCGCCTTCCACTCGGCGCCCACGTCGAACTGCAGGCCCTCCTGGAGCCCGTGGCGCAGGCTGGACGTGTCCACCGCGGGCAGGTGCACCAGCACCGTGGGCGTCTGATGGAAGACGCCCGCGCCGCCCTTGAGCACCAGCGCGTCCGTGAGCTGGCGCCGCACCGTGAGCCTCGGCTCCGCCACCGTGTGGTTGATGCCGGGGGACAGGTGGTAGTTGTCCACGCGCACGCCGGGCTGCACCAGCCATCCGGGCGCGGGCAGCCACGTCGCGGAGAGATACGCGCCGGAGAACAGCGCCAGCGAGGACGGGCTCTTGAGCGGGTCCGTCGTCTCGCCGGGCCGGCTGCCGGGAGGAATGCCGGTGCCCCGGATGTCCGTGGCCGCGCGCCGGTGCTCGAGGTCGCCCCCGACGGCGACCTCCAGCGTGTCGCTCAAGCTCCGCTTCCAGCCCGCGCGCGCCGCGAAGGTGAGCTGTTCGAGCGCGTACTCACCGACGTCCTGGTAGTCGATGGCGCCGCTCGCCGTGCGGAAGGACTCCTGGCCGGTGAACCCCAGCGCATCCGTGCCGAAGGTGAAGCCCACCTCCGCGTCGCCGCCCGCGAGCGGGTGCGTGCCGCGCAAATCCACGCGGTGGAAGCGCGAGACGATGCGGCCGCCCGTCATGCCCACCCAGTCGAGCGAGGGCGAGGAGCCCACGTCGTCCGAGCTGCCCAGCGCGAACAGCCGCAGCCGCCCCTGGCCCATCTTCTGCTCGACGCGCGCCTGGTAGTCCCAGAAGTCGGCGTGGAGCTTCTCCGTCTCCGCCGAGCTGAGCAGCTTGGAGCCCAGCGTCATCAACAGCGCCGAATAGCTGAGGCGCCCCGCGACGCTGACGGAGGTGCCGGTGCTCTCGAACGGGTACTCGATGAAGCCGCCGGCGTTGATGGGGTCCACCGAGGCGGTGACGTGCAGCCGGTCCTCGCGCGGACGGCTCAGCCGGCCATCCACCGCGCCGCCCAGCAGCCGGCCGTACTGCACCGGCGGCGTGCCCTGGAAGAAGTCCACGGTGTCGATGAAGTCCGGGTGGAGCACCGCCGGCCCGAGCATCAGGTGGTACAGCATGGGGATGCGCACGCCGTCGAGGAAGAAGCCCGTGGCCGCGGGCTGGCTGCCGCGCACCACCGGGTAGCTGATGCCCGAGGCGAGGCTGCCCACGCCGGGCATCAACATCACCACGCGGAACGGGTCTCCCAACGTGCCGGGCACCTCGCGCAGCTCCTGCTCGTGCAGCGTGATTCGCGTCACCTCCGTGCGCGGGCGCTCGTCGCGCACCACCGTCTCGTACGGATTCACGCGGCCGGGCTGCAGCCGGTAGATGACCTGGAGCGCCTGCCCCTCCGACAGCGTCTCCTCGAACGTGCCCGGTTGATGTCCCGGCGCGCGCACCTCCACGCGGTGGACGCCGGGCGGCAGCGCCAGCGTGAAGCGCCCGTCCGCGCCCACCTCGCCCGAGGGCTCGGTGGCGCCGTCGACGAAGAGCGTGGCGTCCGCGAGGGGACGGCGCGTGCCCCGGGCCCGCACCTCTCCGGAGAGGCTCGCGATGGAGCGGGGCACGGGTGCGGGCGGCTCGAAGCGATAGACGAAGGGCAGCCTCACCGCCACCGGCGCGCCGGCGAGCACCGCGGGCGTGAAGCGCAGCCCGGCCGCGGCCTGGCGCGCGGCCTCGGTGAGCCGGGGCTCCTGAGGCGCGGCCACGACCTTCACCCCGGCCACCGCGCCCTCCACGTCCACCAGGAGCTCCAGCGTCACCTCGCCTGGCGTGCCCTCCAGCCCCTCGGGCCACGCGGCCGGGGAGGGCGTGACGAGCGTGGGCGGCTGGAGTCGGGCCTCGCGGCCATCCTCGGTGACACCCAAGCGCTCCGCGTCGTCGGCGGAGAGCACGGTGCCGCCGTCGCTGGCCTGGAGCTGGACCTCGATGGCGCGCGCGTCCGACGCGGGCGAGGGGACGCCCTGGGCGTGCGCGAGGACGGACAGCGTGGTGAGGACGAGCAGCGGGAGGAAGACACCGCGTCTGGAACGCATGAGGCCCCCTTCAACACCCGATGACCGCGGAACTGTCACTCCGGCGAGTCCTCAGGTGGGCGCAGCCTCGCCCCGTCCCTCCGGCGCGTCGAATGGTTTGTTCGATTACGCGGGAAGTCATGCATCCCGCGTGCGGTGGGTCCCTCACGACGAGTCCTGGTCGCCGGGTACGAGTCCGTCGTCGTCCCGAGGACGGCCGGGGCGCACGTTCGTGCGTCCGCGTGTGTGGCAACTCACGGAGGAAGGGCGCGGGCGTGGGGCGCGGGTGGAGGGCCCGGGAGGGCACCATTACCGTTGAGTCCACGCGGGGCTTCTCGTGGGGAAGGAGTCGGGGCGATGCGCGCGCAGAAGGAGCAGCTGCTCTTCCAGGCGATGGAGCAGGGCCTGTCGGGACGCGTCGACGAGGCCACGGCGTCGCTGGGGGCGCTGGAGTCGATGCTGGACGTGGACGCGGTGCCCGAGGACCTGGGCTACCAGCTCTTCGCCACCGCCGTGAGGCATCGCCTGGCGGGCGCGGGTGCGGGGAGCCGCAATCCCTATCTGCACCCCGACGCGAGCGAGCGGCAGATTGATTTGTTCCGCTCGCTGATGGCCCACATGCCGCTGGCGTCCACGGCCGACGCGCTGGCGAACGCGGTGCTGGAGTCGCTGCTGGGCGGGCAGGAGGAGGCCACGTTGGTGGACGTGGGCATCGGCCAGGGACGGCAGGCCGTGCGGCTGTTGCAATCCCTGTCACGACGCGGCGCCCTGCCAGGGCGGCTGACGCTGGTGGGCGTGGACCCGAGCGGGGCGAGCCTCGCGCAGGCGGAAGCCACGACCGCGCGCGTGGCCCGTGAGGTGGGCGCGAGCGTGTGCTTCATCGGCGTGGAGTCCCCGGTGGAGGCGCTGAGCGAGGCGACGTGGGCCCGGCTGCGCGCATTGTCGGGACCCCGGGTGGTGAACGCGGCGTTCGCCCTGCACCACGTGGCGGAGGCGCCGGACAGCCAGGGCCCGGCCCGGGACGCGGTGCTGCGGCAGCTGCGCGCGCTGGAGCCCGTGGCGCTGGTGATGTGCGAGCCGAACACGGACCACTTCCAGGCCGCGCCCCTGGAGCGCTTCGGCCACGCGTGGCGGCACTTCACGCACGTCTTCCAGTTGCTGGACTCCCTGGGCGTGCCGGGCGAGGAGCGCGCCGCCATCAAGCGCTTCTTCGGGCGCGAGGTGGAGGACGTGGTGGGCACCGTGGACGAGTCGGCCCGCTGCGAGCGCCACGAGACGGCGCGCATGTGGATGGCGCGGCTGTCGCGCGCGGGCTTCGAGCCCCTGGAGCTGCTCGAGCACCTGCGCCCCGACGGCGTGCACCCGGCGCTGACGCTGGAGCGCGAGCCGGGCGTGGTGGGCCTGCGCTGGAGGGACGAGGTGCTGGTGGCGGTGCTGGCCGTGAAACCCGCGCCTGCCCGGAGTTGAGGCCCGCGGCCCTCCGCGCGAGGATGGCGCGGTGACGCCGCGAAACGACGGACAGGAGCAGTCGCTGGAGGAGCGCGTGCTGGAGCGCTGCCGGAGCGCGGGCGTGCGGCTGGTGCTGGTGGAGGCGTGCGCCGGCGGGCTCTTGTGCGGGCGGCTGACGCAGGTGCCCGGTGCCTCGGCGGTGGTGGAGCGCGGCTTCGTGCCGTACTCCCACGAGTCCAAGGTCGAACAGCTCGGCGTCCCGCTCGAGCTGCTCCAGGCGCATGGCTCGGTGAGCGCCGAGGCGGCGGAGGCCCTGGCGCGCGGGGCGCTGGAGCGCTCGCGCGCGGACTGGGCCGTGGCGGAGACGGGCATCGCGGGCCCCGGAGGGGGCACGCCGCACAAGCCCGTGGGCCTGGCCTTCATCGCGGTGATGCGGCGGGGCGGAGCGGCGGCGGTGGAGCGCCACGTCTTCGCCGGGGGCCGGGCCCAGGTGCGCGACGCCGTGGCCCGCCGCGCCTTCGCGCTGTTGCTCGAGCGGCTGAGCGTCGAATCCTGAACCGGACATCCACCCCGCACTCCCGGGTGTCTGGGCTCTCCACCAGCGGGCTCCTACGCTGTGGGGGCGCGCGACGCGCGTGCTGGTGGCGAAGGAGCCCGGGTGTTCCGAATCGACGTCGACAATGCGCACGCCATCGTGGGCTTCGTCCTGGAGGGCTACATCCGGGTGCCGGAGATGGAGGCCTTCGTGACGGAGCTGGAGCGGGCCACCGACTCGCTCGCCGGTCAGGACATCAAAATCCTGGCGGACCTGCGCGCCTTCCGCCCCGCCTCGCCCGAGGCCGCCAACATGATTCGCCAGGTGCAGGAGTACGGCCTGCGCTCGGGCGTGGTGCGCGTGGCGGAGCTGGTGGAGAGCGAAATCATCGCCCTCCAGCTCAACCGCGTGGCCCAGAACAGCCGCACGGACCGCATCCTGCGCCGCTTCTGGGAGGAGCCTCCCGCGCGCCTCTGGCTCATCCAGGGGGATGCGACCGAGCCCCCCCAGCCGCGCCCTTGAGCCGCGCGAAGTCAATGCCTCTCAAACCCCGTTGAATCCCTGACGCTGACAGACGTGTTTTCAGGCGGGCTCGACTTCTACCGCCAGACACGCTCTTTCGAGCCATTGTCCTACCCTTGTGCTGGCCATTTCTCGTCGCGCGAGGATTCACACGTAAAGCAAATTGACGTGTCTGGGTTGGAAATATATCGAAACATGAATAATGGCTTTTACGTTTGAAATCGTGATTCCAGGTGTGTCACGAATAAATGGCCTTTTACCGGAGGTCTTGCGTTTGGCTCATCGAGTCCTGAAGACGATTGGCGTGGCCTGCTTGGGTGTTGCGCTCACCGCGTGTGGCACCACGGAGTCCGCGCCGGACGAGGCGAAGGCGCCCGAGGTGAAGGCGGGGGCGGACATCCAGCAGTCGCTCAAGAAGCTGCCGAGCGCGGGCGTGGCGGGGGCGCACACGGACGGCGTGCCCGACACGCTGGTGGGTGAGCTGGGCAAGGTGGAGCGCACGCTGTCGGCGCTGGGCGTGGGCCAGGCGGCGTTCGCGGCGGCCCCGGCGCTGACGGACATCGCCCCGGTGTTCCGCCTGCGCGCCGACGACCTGTTCCTGCAGCGCGCGCGCACGGACAACCAGGGCAACCAGCACCTGCGCTATCGCCAGACGAAGAACGGCCTGGAGGTGGTGGGCGGTGAGCTGATGCTGCACGTGCGCCCCGACGGCAACGTGTACGCGGCCAACAGCTCCGCCCGTGACGGCGTGGACCTGCCCGCCACGCCCCGCGTGGACGCCGCCGCGGCGGCGAGCGCGGCGGCCCGTGCCACCGCCGGCACCGGCATCGCCTCCGAGGGCCAGCCCCGGCTGGTCTACGTGCGTGACGACGCGGGCACGCTGTTCCTCGCCTGGCACGTGCGCGTGACGGGCACCCAGCCCTCCGGCATCCCCCTGGTGGACAACGTCTACGTCGACGCGCTCGGCAAGGCGGGCGTCGTGGCGCGCCACCCGCTCATCCACACCGCCCGCAACCGCGCGGTGTACACGGCCAACAACGGCACCACGCTGCCGGGCACCCTGCGCCGCGGCGAGCTGGGCGCGGTCACCAACGACGCGCACGTGGACCAGAACCACACGCAGCTGGGCTACACGTACGACTGCTACCAGACGCTGTTCGGCCGCGACTCGTTCGACAACGCGGGCGCGGAGCTGCGCAGCACCGTCCACTACAGCAGCAACTACGTGAACGCCTTCTGGAACGGCAGCCAGATGGTGTACGGCGACGGCGACGGCGTGAACTCCATCGAGCTGGGCAAGGACCCGGACGTCACGGTGCACGAGCTGACGCACGCGGTGACGGAGCGCGAGTCCAACCTCATCTACTCCGGCCAGTCCGGCGGTCTGAACGAGGCGCTGTCGGACACCTTCGCCGCCATCTGCCAGAGCTGGGCGTCCGGCACCTGGAGCACCGCGCCCGCCATCTGGATGATTGGCGAGCAGGTGTGGACGCCGAACACGCAGAACGACGCCCTGCGCTACATGGATGACCCGAGGAAGGACGGCGTCTCGCTGGACCACCTCGACAGCTACACGTCCAGCACCGACGTGCACTACAGCTCGGGCATCCCCAACCTGGCCTTCGCGCTGCTCGCCAAGGGCGGCACGCACCCGCGCGGCCGCACCACCATCAACGTGCCGGCCATCGGCGTCGAGACGGCCGCGCGCATCTGGTACAAGGCCAACACGGACATCTTCACGGAGGGCACCACGTTCCTCCAGGCGAAGACGTGGACCATCCAGGCCGCCGCGGACCTCAACTACAGCCAGGCCATCCAGGACGCGGTGAAGGCGGCCTGGGAGGCGGTGGGGGTCAACGGCGTGTGGACGCCGCCAGTCTCCATCCCGCTGACCAACGGCACGCCCGTGACGGGCATCTCCGGCACGCTGGGCAACGAGAAGTACTACTCGCTGGTGGTTCCGGCGGGGACCACCAAGGTGGTGTTCACCACCACGGGCAGCTCGGGTGACCTGGACCTGTACGTGGGGCGCGGCACCCAGCCGACCACGTCCAGCTACGTGTGCAGCTCCGCGGGCAGCAGCAGCACGGAGACGTGCACCCTCAACAATCCGACGGCGGGCACCTACCACGTCCTGCTCTACGCGTACTCGGCCTATTCCAACGTGACGCTGACGGGCACGGCGAGCGCCACCGTGGGCAACGTGCTGCAGAACAACGTGCCGGTGACGGGCCTGTCCGCCGCCACGAGCGCCAGCGTGAACTACACGATGGACGTGCCGGCCAACACCCGCGTGACGTTCGCCACCAGCGGCGGCACGGGTGACGCGGACCTGTACGTCCGCTTCGGCTCGGCCCCCGGCACGGGCTCCGGCACCTACGACTGCCGCCCGTACCTGGGTGGCAACGCGGAGACCTGCCAGCTGACGAACACCACGGCGGGCAAGTACTACGTGATGGTGCGCGCCTACTCGGCCTTCACGGGCGTGACGCTGAAGGGCTCCTACTAGCTCCAGGAGCTTCGAGGTTCGGGGTTGGACGGCGACACCCGGGGGGCCATCATGGGCCTCCCGGGTGTTGCTTTTTCCCGGGGCACGCAAGGGAGCATGCGGATGGCACGGGACAGCGCGGCGAAGCCGGGTGGCACCTCGTGGGGCCGGTACGGCTGCGGCGTGTCGCTGCTGGTGTTCGTGCTCGTGCCGGGACTGGTGCTGTTCTTCTCCTGGCTGAGCGCGAGCGTCCTGACGCCGCGCAGGGAGCGGCAGGTCCAGGCGCGCGTCGCGGGGTTCTGCGGCGAGGTGAAGGCGGGCGAGCTGCCGGAGGAGACGCTGGAGCGCTCGCGCTCGCTGGGCTACCCCGTCCGGCTGGAGGGCTCCGTCGCGAAGCGGCTGCGCATCCTCCGCTTCGACGCGCCGGTGAGCCAGATGCTGGGCTGCGAGCTGCACACGGACGCCGCGGGGCGGGTGAGCTCCACGAAGCCCTATGTCATCTCGATGGAGTACGAGGACTTCTGAGCCTCGGGGTCGGTCGGCAGCTCGACGGTGAAGGTGCTGCCCTCGCCGGGGGTGCTCTCCACGTGGATGGAGCCCCCGAGCGCGGTGAGGATTTCGCGCACCAGGTGCAGCCCCAGGCCCAGGCCGCCGTAGGCGCGCACGGAGACGGCGCGCTCGAAGCGCTCGAAGATGTCGGCGAGCCGGTCCTCCGCGATGCCGATGCCCCGGTCCGTCACGCTCACGCGCACCCGCCCGTCGTCCTCCCACGCGCGCAGGGTGATGGGCTTGCCCGGGCCGAACTTGAGCGCGTTGGACAGCAGGTGCACCAGCACCTGCCCCAGCCGCGCGCCGTCCCAGTTCCCCCACAGCGGACCGTCGATGTGCAGCTCCAGCGCGCAGCCGGCGTGCTCCAGCGGCTCGGCGAGCCTGCTGGCCGCGTGGCGGATGAGGTCCGCCAGGTCCACGCGCGACAGGCGCAGGTCCATGCGCCCGGCCTGGAGCCGTGAGATGTCGAGCATCTCCTCCACCAGCGTGGCCAGCTTCAGCGTCTGGCCGTCCAGCGTTCGCAGCGCGCGCACGGCGTGGGGCGGCAGCCCGGGCGGCGTGTGGCGCAGGAGCGTCTGCACCATGAGGCGCAGCGAGGTGAGCGGCGTGTTGAGCTCGTGGGAGGCCACGCTGAGGAACTCGTCGCGCAGGCGCACGGCGTCCTGGGCCTCGCGGTAGAGGCGGGCGTTGTCCAGGCAGACGGCCACGCGGCGCGACAGCTCCTGGGCGAGCCCCAGGTCCGCCTCCGTGTAGCGCCTTCCGGGCGCGCCGGAGACGAAGGTGGCGACGCCCAGCGTCTTGCCTCCGGCGATGAGCGGCACGTGCATGGCGGCGCGTGAGCCGATGTCGCGCAGGGTGTCGATGTACTCCTGGCCATGGCCATGCTCGCGCAGGATGAAGTCGGGGACGTCCTCGCGCAGGAAGGGCTGGCCGGTGCGCAGCGCGTGGACGAGGGCGGGCGGGGACGTCCAGTCCACCGGGTACCGCTCCAGCATCTGCTTCAGCCGCGCCTCCTTGCGCGCGTCCACGTGCGTCGCCGACAGCACCCTCAGGTGCTCGCCGCGCTCGACGACGGTGACGATGCACCAGTCCGCCAGGAAGGGCACCACGCGCCGCATGGCGTTGCCCAGCATCACCTCCACGTCCAGCGACTCGGCCAGGGCCAGCCCCGTGTCCGCCAGGAAGCGCACGGCCCGCTCCGCGCGGCGGCGCTCCTGCACCTCCACGTGGAGCTGCTCGAACAGGCGGCTGTTCTCCAGCGAGATGGCGATCTGCGACGACAGCGTGCGCAGCACGCCCACGCGCTCCGGGGTGAAGGCGCGCGTGGCCAGGTCGTTCTCCAGGTAGAGCACGCCCACCGTGTTGCCGTGGCGCTGGATGGGCACGACGAGCGCGGACTTCACCGCGCGGCGGACCACGTAGGCGTCCCCCACGAAGCGGCCCTGGTGCGCGGCGTCGGCCAGCACCAGCGTCTCACCGGTGTGGAAGGCGTGCTCCACCAACGTCACCGGCACCTGGGGGCTCGACTCCAGCGGGGTGCGCTCCAGGCTGACCGGCTCGGAGCTGGCGCCCACGGCGCAGACCTGGAGGCTGCCGCCCTCGTCCAGCACCAGCGCCCCGCGCGTGGCCCCCGCCGCCTCGAAGCACACCGCCATCAGCTTCTCGAGCAGCCGGTCCAGCACCACCTCGCTCACCAGCGTCTCGGAGGCCTTGAGCAGGGTGAGCAGGTCCAGCGAGGCCCCCGGCGGCGTGGGGCCCGTCGTGATGGCGCCGGGCTCCGTCCAGGGCCGGTCCAGCCGCGTCGCCAGCTCCGGGAACTCCTCTTCCAGCTGCGTGACCTTCGCCTGCGCGCCCCAGCGCACGTAGCAGTCCAGCGCCGCGCGCAGGTACAGCGGCACCAGGCGCCGGTGGCCCTGCTGCTGGTGGAACCGCCCCGCCAGCTCGTGGGCCAGGGCCTCGTCCTGGAGGAAGCCCTCGGTGTGCGCGCCGTCGATGGCGCTGTCGTACAGCCGCATCGCCTCCAGCGCCCGGTCCTCCAGCCGCGCCACCTCCGCCGCCACCAGCTGGTGCTTGTGGCGGAAGTTCTCCGGGCACGTCCGGGCCCACGCCTCCAGCCTGCGCTGGTTGGCCTCCACGTGGGACAGCAGGGCCTCCTTCTCCAGCGGTGTCCGCGACGCGCGCGCCAGGAGCGTCAGCGAGGTGAGCACGTTGAAGTCCACGTTGCGGAAGAAGCCCTGCGTGTAGTGCACGTAGGGCAGGGCCTCGCGCGACATGCGCAGCGCCTCGTCGAGGTCGCCCATCACGTAGGCGACGAACAGCTTCATCATCGCGAGCAGGTAGAGGTTGGTCTGCTCCACCCGGTCCGACGCGAGGTAGGCGCTCTCGTCGAAGTCGTCGTCGTCCAGCCGCGCCGGCGTGCGCGTGCGGCCCTGGAGCGCGCGGATGGCCTGACGGTAGAGCAGGGACACGTCCACCATGCCCTGCACGTTGGCGCGCCGGGAGTAGGAGAGCGCGGTGTCGATGGAGCCGAGGATGCGCACCAGCTCGGTGCCCATCGCCAGCTCCGTGGAGACGACGGTGGTGAGCGCGTAGCTGGTGAACTGCAGGTCACCGCTGGCCAGCCCCGTCGTCACCGCCCGGCGCAGCAGGGACAGGCTGGTGCGCAGGGGCGCGCGCCAGTGGTTGACGTTGAGCGTGAGGCTGATGAGCGCCCGGCACTCCTGCCTGGCGTCGCCCAGCTTGCGCGCGAGCGCCACGCCCAGGTGTCCGTAGGCCTGGGCCTCCTCCACCTCGCCCCGGCTCGCCAGCAGCATGCCCTGCACGGCGTACACGGCCGGGGCCCAGCGCGAGCTGCCATGCTCCAGCGTGAGCGCCAGCGCCAGCGTGTTGAGCCAGGCGAACAGGTCCGGGTCCACGAAGAAGGCGGGCGTGACGAGCTCCGACAGCAGCTGCACGCAGGCCAGGTGCGCGCTGTCCGTCATCATCGGCGCGTCCAGCAGCGCCTCCACCCGGCGCCCGTCCAGGTGCCGGCGCACGCGCGCCTGTCCCTCGGCGAGCGCCTCCGTGTAGCCGTGCTCGGGCAGCTCCACGCCGAACAGGCGCAGCCCCTCGCGGCCCGCGGCGAGCGCCTCCGGGTAGCTGCCCGTCATGAGGTTCGCGAGCACCTGGAGCACGTACAGGTCCGCCTTCTGCGTCGCGGACGCGGCGTGCGTGTGCGCGGTGTGCAGCAGCTCCTCCGCCAGCCTCCCGTTGCCGGAGAGGTACGCGCACTCTGCGGCCTCCCGGTGCACCTGGAAGAGCCGGGCCTGTCGCCGAAGTCCCCCGTCCGCGGGCAGCAGCGACAGGCCGCGGGTGAAGTACACCAGCGCCGCGCCGAAGGCGGAGGCCCCCTTGGCCTTGAAGCCCGCGCGGAAGAACAGCTCCGCCAGCTGCTCGCGCTCCTCTCCGTCGCTCAGCTGGCCGAGGCCCCGGTACAGGTGGTCCACCACCGCGAACAGGCGCTCCTCCAGCGCCTCGCCCCTCGCGCCGTGCCACAGCTTGCGTCCCACGGCCAGGTGCAGCGCCTGACGCTGGTCCTCGGTGAGCAGCGAGTACGCCGCCTGTCGGACGCGGTCGTGCGCGAAGCGGTAGGTGGCCTCGCGCCGCGCGCCGTCCGTCGTCGCCGGCGCGCGCGCGGGCTCGCTCTCGGGGACGAGCAGCCCTTCTCGCAGGAGGCTCCACAGCGCGGAGGCCGCGTCCTGCTCGTCCTCGTCGACGAGCGACGACAGGAGCCCCAGCTCCACCTGGTCCCCCAGGCACGCGGCCACCTCCAGCACGTACTGGGTGCGCTCGGGCAGGCGGCGGATGGCGGCGAGCAGCAGCTCCACCACGTTCTCCGTCACCTCCACCCGGGACAGCCGCTCCAGCTCCCAGGTCCACGTGCCGCGCTCCCAGTCGAAGCGCAGGAGCCCGGATGCGTGCAGCAGGCGCAACAGCCGCGTGAGGAAGAGCGGGTTGCCCGCAGTCTTGCCCGCGAGCAGCCGGGCCAGGGGCGCCACCCGCGCGGGCTCCAGCTGGAAGGTGTCCGCGCACAGCGCGGTGACGGCGCCGACCTCCAGCGGCGCCAGCTCCAGGTCCTGGACCGGCAGCGTGTCCTGCTCCGCGAGCACGTCGAGCAGGCGCGACAGCGGGTGTCCGGGGCCCACCTCCTGCGGTCGCCACGCGCCGATGAAGAGGACGTGTCGCGAGCCCGGGTCCGTGCACAGGCTCTCCAGCAGGTGGAGCGAGCCGGGGTCCGCCCACTGCAGGTCATCCAGGAACAGGATGAGCGCGTGCCGGGGCGTGGCCAGCGACTGCACGAAGGACTGGAAGAGCAGGTGGAAGCGCGCGGCGGCCTCCACCGGTCCCAGCGCGGGCGGCACCGGCTGCGGTCCGAGCAGCACCTCCAGCGCGGGCACCACGTCGGTGATGACGCGCGCGTGCGGCCCCAGCGCGCCCAACAGGCGCTCGCGCCAGAAGTCGCGCGACGGGGGCGACTCCTCCAGCAGCTCGCGCATCAGCCCCTGGAACGCCTGCACGAAGGCGGCATAGGGCACGGTGCCCTGCAGCTGGTTGAACTTGCCGGTGAGCAGCCGGTCTCCAGGGAGCGCGTCGCGCGCCAGCTCGTGCACCAGCGCGGACTTGCCGATGCCCGCCGCGCCCGACAGCAGCACCAGCTCGCTTCCGCCCCGGCGCACGCGCTCGCGGGCCGCGCGCAGCGCCTGCTGCTCGGGCTCACGGCCGTACAGGCGCTCCGGGAGCGACAGCTGGTGGGCCAGGTCCAGCCGCCCCAGCGTGAAGTCCCCGTCGTTCTGACGCCGGCTGGCCTCGAGCAGGTCCGACAGGAGCGAGTCGGCGCCCTGGTAGCGCTCCTCCGGCATCTTCGCGAGCAGCTTGAGGACGATGTCCGAGACGATGCGCGGCACGGCGGGGTTGACGAAGGCGGGCGGCACGGGCGCGCGGGCCAGGTGCGCGTGCACCAGCTCCACCGGGTCCGGGGAGGTGAACGGCGGCAGCCCCGTGAGCAGCTCGTAGAAGGTGGCGCCCAGCGAGTACAGGTCCGCGCGGTGGTCGATGGGCCGGTTCATCCGTCCCGTCTGCTCCGGGGCGACGTACGGCAGGGCCCACTGCAGCTCGCCGGGCAAATCACTGCTGGGGGCGATGCCCGAGACGCGCGTGGCCAGGTCCAGGTCGATGAGCGTCAGGTGCGTGCCGTCGGCGCTCATCACCAGGTTGGTGGGGTTGAGGTCGCGGTGGATGACGTGCTGCTCGTGCAGGCGGGTGAGGATGCCGGTGAGCTGGAGCGCCAGCGCCATGAAGCGCTCCAGGTCCACGGGCTTGCGGCGCAGCCACTCCTGCAGGTTGTGCGGCCCCGCGTCCTCCAGCACCAGCGCGGGCGGGTGCGAGGGCGCGTCCTCCAGCGACACGACCCGCGCGAGGTCGGGCACGGTGTCGCGCAGCCCGGTGAGCAGCGCGTGCTCGTGGCGCAGCATGGGCGCGCTGCCGGCGGCGAGCGGCCCCTGGCGGACCTGCTTGATGATGAGGGGCCGGCCATCGCGTGCCCAGGTGCGGAACACGACGTACCGGCGTCCCCGATGGATTTCCTGAAGGCCTTCGGTGCCCGGCGCCTGCCACATCGTTCGTCCCCGCCGCGAGGCGAGGTCCTCCGTCCGTCCCCCAGGCGCGCGGACGTTTCCACGCGCGGGCGGGCCCGTTCCCTCAGGATTTGGACGAAGGCGCCCCTCGGCACGCGGGAGCGCAGTCGACAGCGGGCAGCGGGGCGGGGCCTCGCGGCATGCCCGGGCGACGAGCGGCTTCAGCTGACGCGGCGCAGCTCCGGCAGGTCCTCCGGCTTGAGCGCCCAGGGCGGCGTCGCGGGCAGCGCGGACAAGAAGCCCGTCTGCACCGCGGGGAAGCCATCCACCTGGGCCGCGTCCGGGAAGAGCGAGCCGGGGCGCACCATGCTGCCCGCGCCGACCAGGCAGCCTCGCCCCAGCCGGCTGCGGTCGCAGAGGATGGCGCCCGCCTCCACCACGGTGCCCGCGCCCACGAAGCAGCCGTGCACCAGGCAGCCCGGCCCGATGATGGCCCCATCCTCCACCACCAGCGTGCCACCCGGTTGCAGCTGCACCACGGCGTTGGCGTGGATGCGCACGCCCGCGCCGATGCGCAGCGGCGCGTGGGACTCGCCGATGATGCGCACGCCGGGGCCGATGATGGCGCCGGGGCCGATGAGCACGTCGCCCGTCACCTCGGCGGAGGAGAACAGGGTGGCGGTGGGGTGGACGAGCGGGTGCTTGTCTCGGAGGGAGTAGAGCTGTCCCATGGGTGCATCCTCGGCGCGGTCTCTGGCGAAGAAAGGGGTGAGGGGTTGTTGGGGAAGGGTGAGCGAGCCGCCGCGCGAGGCGCGCAGCCGCTCCAGGTCGCCGGTGTCCACGCGCCGCACGACACGCGCGGGCCGGCCGACGACGACGGAATCCGAGGGCACCCACATGCCGGAGGGCACCAGCGCCCCATCCGCCACCAGGCAGCGGTCGCCCAGCCGGGCGTCCGGTTGGAGGATGGCCCCCGGGCCCACGTCGCACAGGTGGCCCACCGACGCGCCGAGCACCAGGCTGCGCGGGCCCAGCGTCGTCTTCTCGCCCACCACCACGGGATGACGCGCGGTGCCGACGACGGTGGTGTTCTCCCGCAGCGTGGAGCCCGCGCCCAGTTGAACCGCGCCCTCCGGAGAGCAGACCACCGCGCCCTGCGCGAGGTGGACTCCGGGTCCCAGGTGCACGCGCCCCAGCACGCGCGCACTGCTGGCCAGACGGAAGTGCGCGGTGCCCGGACTGGGGACTGACGGGAACAGCGAACGAGAGAAGCTCGGCATCATGAGTGGGCGCAAGCTACACCTCGCCTCGGCGATGAAGGACCGCCCGGAGGCGCTGGAGTGGTGTCGGAGGTGCAACGGCGAACAGCGCGTAACCCGGCCCCGGGTCTGGGGTGGGTGACGGCCATCCACGCCCGCCCGGGCGCGGAGGACAAGGCCGAGCGTGCGCACCCGCCCCGCCGCTCGGCGCCGTGCGGGTCAGCCGGCCGCGCGCCGCGGCGTCCTGGACGCCGTCGCCCCTTCCTGACAGAAGGGCCCGAGGCTCGGCGGGGCGGTCCAGGAGGCAGCACACATGTCGCAGGTGGAGGGGCGGGAGTCCGTGCCGCGAGAGGGGTTCTGGGCGTCGCTGAAGGAGGCCATGCACGGCACGGAGAAGGACCTCACGGGGCTGCCCGTGAAGCGCGCCATCTTCCTGCTCGCGGTCCCCATGGTGCTGGAGATGGTGATGGAGTCCATCTTCGCGGTGGTGGACGTCTTCTTCGTCGGGCGGCTGGGCGCGGATGCGGTGGCCACGGTGGGGCTGACGGAGTCGTTGCTCACCATCATCTACGCGGCGGCCGCGGGGCTGAGCATCGGCGCCACCGCGCTGGTGTCGCGGCGCATCGGTGAGAAGAACCCGGAGCAGGCCGCGCGCACGGCGGTGCAGGCGATTGGCCTGGGCGTGTTCCTGGCCATCCCCCTGGCGGTGGGCGGCGTGGTGTTCTCGCGCTCCCTGCTGGAGTTGATGGGCGGCGAGCCGTGGGTGCTGGAGCACGGCGTGCGCTACACGCAGGTGATGCTCGGCGGCATGGGCACGGTGCTCCTGCTGTTCCTCATCAACGCCATCTTCCGGGGCGCGGGGGACGCGGCCATCGCCATGCGGGTGCTGTGGCTGGCCAACGCCATCAACATCGTCCTGGCGCCGATGCTCATCTTCGGCGTGGGCCCCTTCCCGGAGCTGGGCGTCATGGGCGCGGCGGTGGCCACCACGTTCGGCCGGGGCTGCGGCGTGGTGTACCAAATCTACCGGCTGGCCCGGGGGAGCGGGCGGCTGCGCGTGCGCTGGGAGCACGTGCGGCTGGAAGTGGGCACCATGCTCTCCATGCTGCGGCTGTCGGGCGCGGGCACGGCGCAGTCGCTGGTGAACACCACGAGCTGGGTGGTGCTGGCGCGCATCGTCTCCACCTTCGGCAGCCAGGCGGTGGCGGGCTATACCATCGCGATGCGCATCGTGCTCTTCGCGCTGCTCCCCTCGTGGGGCCTGGCCAACGCGGCGGCGACGATGGTGGGCCAGAGCCTGGGCGCGCGTCAGCCGGAGCGCGGCGAGCAGGCCGTGTGGACGGCGGGGCGCATCAACGCCGTGTTCCTGGGCTCGTTGGGGGTGTTGTTCGTCGCCTTCGCCCAGCCGCTGGTGGGCGCCTTCTCCCCGGACCCGGTGGTGGTGGACCACGGCTCGCACGCGCTGCGCATCATCAGCGGGGGCTTCCTCTTCTACGCCTTCGGCATGGTGCTGACGCAGTCGTTCAACGGCGCGGGGGACACCACCACGCCCACGCTCATCAACGTGTTCTGCTTCTGGATTCTGGAGCTGCCCCTGGCGTGGGTGCTGTCGGGGCCCCTGAAGATGGGGCCCTCGGGGGTGTTCCTCTCGCTCACCGTGGCCTTCTCCGTGCTGGCGGTGCTCGCGGCCCTCCTCTTCCGCAGAGGGCGCTGGAAGCTGCGCCAGGTGTAGGCGCCACGTCAGACGCCGTGCGCGCCGCCCGCGGACTCGTCCCAGAAGGACGCCTCAATCTTGTGGCCGTCCAGGTCCTTCACGAAGCAGCCGTAGTAGGGCGCGCCGTACTGCGGACGGGGCCCGGGGGCGCCGTCGTCGGTGGCGCCCGCCGCGAGCGCGGCCTGGTGGAAGGCGTGCACGGCCTCCTTCGATGCGGCGATGAAGCCGAAGTGGGTGCCATTGCCGACGTTGGCGCGCTGCCCGTCGATGGGGGCCTGCACCCAGAACTCGGGGAACTGCTTGCCGTAGGCCACGGCGTTGGGGAAGTCGAGCACCCGCTTGCAGCCGAGGGTGCCGAGGACGGCGTCGTAGAAGGCCACGGCCTTCGCGAAGTCGTTCGTGCCGAGGGAGACGTGGGAGAGGATGCTCGGGTTCGAGTCGCTCATGGGTGCGGCTTTAACCCGGCCCGAGCCTCCTCGCGCGCCCAATCGCTCAGGGGCAGTAGGGGCAGGACGGCATGCCCGGGTTGTCCGCCTCGAACTGGGCGTACACGCGGCAGTTGTCGTCGCGCCGCGACGTCTGGCCCTGGCAGCCGTAGTGGTACGCGGCCTGGCAGAAGGAGGAGGACTGCGGGTCGGCCGAGGGGCCCGAGTACGGGCTGTTGCACGCGCTCGACGTACCGCCGCACTCGTCCGCGTCGTCCTTCAACTCCGAGTAGGAGCAGGAGCTGCCCTCGCCATACGCGGAGCAGGTGCTGTCGGACGGACACCACTTGCAGGCGTTGGCGACGTACTCACTGGCGCAGCCGCCACAGGTGGAGATCTCGGTACAGACGTCGTCCTCGAAGCAGGCGGTGAGTCCGAGGCACGACACGAGGAGCGCGAGCAGGGCGATGGGGCGAAACACGAGGACTCCGGGAGTCGGGGGTGACGCTGGGAGTCTCCCCGGAGCGGTTCGTCCCGGGCAATGAGTCCGAAAACATCCAGGTGCCCCCGAGCCCACGCCTCACCGTGGGGCGAAGAGGCGGACCTTGCGCAGGCGGACGTGGAGTGTCTGACCCGCGCGCACCTCGAGTGGAGGGGCCACCGCGCGCAGGAGGGTGCTGCCGACGGGGAAGCGGTACTCGGCGGCGTGGCCCAGGAACAGGCGCGCGGACAGGGGCAGGGGTGTGCCGTGCTCGCCGAGCTCCACGTCCTCGGGGCGAACCACCAGGGTGGTGGGGCCCGGCGGGGTGGCGGGAGTCCCGGGTGGCAGCGCGAACCCCGTGCCTCCAGGGGTGGTGTGGAAGTGGCCCTCGCGCACCTCGCCCGTGAGCACGTTGGCGCCGCCGACGAAGCCCGCGACGAACGGGGTGGCGGGCTCGCGGTAGAGCGTCTGGGGCGAGTCCACCTGCTCGAGCACGCCCTGGTTCATCACCGCGATGCGGTCCGACAGCGCGAGCGCCTCGCCCTGGTCATGGGTGACGAAGACGAGCGTGGTGCCCAGCCTCGCGCGCAGCGTGGCGAGCTCCGCGCGCAGCTCCTCGCGCAGCGCCGCGTCCAGGTTGGAGAGGGGCTCGTCGAGCAGCAGCACGCGGGGGCTCGCCACCAGGGCGCGCGCGAGCGCCACGCGCTGCAGTTGGCCGCCCGACAGCTCGTGGGGCCTGCGCGTGGCCAGGTGCTCCAGGCGGACCTGTCGCAGGGCCTCGCGCACGCGGGTGGCCAGCTCCGCCTTCGGCACGCGGCGCAGCACCAGCGGATAGGCCACGTTCTCCTCGACGGAGCGGTGGGGCCAGACGGCGTAGCCCTGGAACACCATGCCCAGCCCGCGCTGCTCGGGCGGCACGCGCACGCCGGGGCCCGCCACCGTCTCGTCGCCGATGCGGATGACGCCCGAGTCCGGGTGCTCCAGGCCCGCGAGCATGCGCAGCGTCGTCGTCTTCCCGCAGCCGGAGGGGCCCAGCAGCGACACCAGCTCGCCCTCGTGGACGTCCAGGCTCAGCCCGCGCACCACGGGCGTGGCGCCGTAGGCCTTGAACACGGACCGCAACGCAATCGCCGCCATCACCGCGTCTCCGTCGCGCGCCGGGATGCCAACGCGAGCACCGCTTGTCCCGCCACCACCAGCGCCACGAAGGCGCACGCGAGCACCGCCGCGGAGGCCGGGTCCGCGTAGCTCTGCAGGTCGAACAGCAGCTTGCCCAGCACCTCCGAGCCCGCGGGCACCAGCAGCACGGACATCGTTATCTCCGTCGCGCACGCCAGGAAGGTCAGGATGAAGGCCACCGTCAGCGCGGGCCGCAGCAGCGGCAGCGGCACGTCCAGGAACGCGCGCAGCGGGCCCGCGCCCGACACGCGCGCCGCCTCCGTCAGTGACGGGTCCAGCTGCGCGAGCGCCTCCGAGGCGTTGCGGGTGCCCAGCGCCAGGTACTTCGCCGCGTACGCGACGAGCAGCAGCCACGGCGTGTGCGCCAGCGCCAGCACGAAGGCCACGCGGTCCACGAGGATGAAGCGCCAGTCGCGCGAGAACGCGACGAGCAGCGCCAGCGCCAGCACCGTGCCCGGCACCGCGTAGGGCCAGACGGCGAGCGCCTCCACGCCCGCGCCCAGGCGACGCCACGCCCGCTGGAGCAGCGCCGCCGACAGCCCCAGGCCGCACACCAGCGCACCCGCGCCCGTCGCGAGCAGCAGGCTCAAGCCCGTGGCGCGCAGCGTGCGCGGCTCGAACAGCACGCCGGACCAGTGCGACAGCGTCAACTCCTCCCACGCCAGCCGGGCCCCGAAGCCCCGCTGCAGCGAGGTGAGCAGGATGGCGCCCAGGGGCAGCAGCACCAGCAGCACGCAGGCCGCCGCCACGCCACCGGTGGCCAGTCTCCGCGCGCGGCCCAGGGACAAGGGCCGTGGAGACAGCCCCTTGCCCGCGCTCAACCGCACGCGCCCCGCGCGCCCCAGCGTCCACGTGGCGAAGAGCGACAGCGGCGTGAGCAGCAGCAGCACGAGCGCGAGCGTGCTGGCGCGTCCCAGGCCCTCGTCGCCCAGCAGGACCAGCTCGTAGATGCGCGTGGTGAGCACCCGCGTGGGCGGCGTCGCGGACACGCCCAGGAGGTACGGCACGCCGAACGACGACGCGGCCATCAGGAACACCATCACCGCGCCGGAGAGCAGCGACGGCATCACCAGCGGCACCGTCGTCGTCAGCAGCGCGCGCAGGGGGGAGGCGCCGCACACGCGCGCGGCCTCCTCCAGCGCCGGGTCCACGCGCCGCAGCGCCGCGGCGCCCGCGAGCAGCACGAGCGGGAGGCCGGACACACCCTCGACGAAGGCGATGCCCACCGGGCCGTGGATGTCGAGCGTGCCAGCGCCCAGCAGGCGATTGAGATAGCCCGCGCGAGGGCTCGCCAATGACAACCACCCCATGCCCCAGATGAAGGCGGGGATGGCGGAGGGCAGGGTGAAGAGCACGGTGAAGGCGCCGCGCAGCGGCAGGTCCGTGCGGAACAGCAAGAGCGACAGCGGCGTGCCCAGGCAGAGCGCCAGCAGCGCCGCGCCGCCGGAGATGGCCAGCGTGTTGAGCAGCGCGCCCGTCTCCGCGCCCAGGCCGCTCATCCCCGCCTCACCCGTCTGCGCGCCGAGCCCGCGCGCCAGCAGCGCCACCACCGGCCCCACCGCGAAGACGAGCAGCGGCGTAAGCCACGCACCGAGCCCCAGCCACCGCGTGGGCACCCTCATCGCGCGAAGGCCCGGCTGAAGGCTTCCTTGATGGCGCTGCCCCGCGTGAGCCCCTGCTCCAGCAGGGGCGGCGTCCACGGCTGCGTGCGTCGCAGCAGCGCGTCCACGCCCGGCTCCTCGCGCGGGCCCGGCAGCCGGGGGTCCACCGCGTGCATGTCTCCCTTCTCGACGATGAGGCGCTGGCCCTCGGGAGACAGCATCACGTCCACCACGGCGCGGGCGGCCACGGGGTTCGGCGTCCCGGCGAGGATGGCCACGGGGCCGGGGATGGTGACCGCGCCGTCGGTGGGCCAGACGATGTGCAGCCTGCTGCCGCGCGCCCGGGCGGCCAGCGCGTTCTCGAGCAGCAGCACGCCCGCGTCGGCCTCGCCGCTCTCGACCTTCTGGAGCACCGCCGCGTTGCCGCCGGCCACGAGCGCGCCGTGCTCGCGCAGGCCGGTGAAGTACGCCTCGCCGTACCTGGACTGACAGAACACGGCCCACGTGAAGGCGGTCCCCGACGTGAGCGGGTCGCCGATGGCCACGCGTCCCTTCCAGCTCCCATCCACCAGCGCCGCGAACGAGGTAGGCGGAGGCGGAGAGCCCTCGCGATGCACCAGCACCATGGTGGACACGCGGATGGAGGCGTAGCGGGCATCCAGGTCCACCAACGCGCGCGGGGCCCGCAGCACGTGCACGGACGCATACGGCAGGAGGGCCCCCTCGCGCGCGAGCCGCTCGACGAGGAACGGGTCCGACGCGGAGAGGAGGTCCGCGCGCACGGCGCCCGCGGCGCGCTCGGCCTCCAGGCGACTGGCCACCTTCTCGCTGCCGGCCTGGTACCAGCGCACCGTGACGCCGGGGAGCTTCTCCTTCAGGAGCGGCTCCATCGCGTCCAGCACGTGCTGATACATGGACGTGTAGACCCAGACCTCGCCCGATGGCGCGCCCTCGTGCTTGTTGGCGGCGCCGGACGCGGGCGCCGCGGACTCGATGCGGCACGCGGCGAGCACCGCCAGCGCGACGGCGAGGCCCAAGGCCCGGGCGAGGAGGGGAAGGGACATGGGGGCGGGATTATGCGACACGCCTGCGGAAAGTCCTGGGGGGCGATGTCACGAAAGGACCCACGGGTCGACGACGACAAGGCCAGGTCCAGGGAGGACCCGCATTGCACAACCCGGGATGTGAATGCGACACAGTGGCGCATGTCACGCCGGATGGAAGACGTGGACGTGCGCCCCGAGTCGCTGGACCTGGGGTACCTGGCCCTCTTCGTGGGGCAGCGGATGAACGACCAGGTGCTGGAGGAGCTCCACGGCGCGGGCTTCACCGGGCTGCGCCACTCGCACGGCCATGTCTTCCAGCACCTGCTGGGCGGCGCGCGCTCCATCAGCGAGCTGGCGAAGCTGTTGGGGGTGACGCAGCAGGCGGCGTCCAAGTCCGTCGCGGAGCTGGAGTCGCTGGGCTACGTGGACAAGACGGAGACCGGGGACGCGCGCGTGCGCCAGGTGGCGCTGTCGCCCCGCGGGCTCGCGTCGGTGGAGAAGTCCCGGGCGCTGCGCTCCGCGCTCCAGCAGCGCTTCGAGCGCCAGCATGGCGAAGGCCCGCTGCAGGAGGCCCGCACGCTGCTGGCGGGCATGCTCGTGTCGCTGGGCGGTGAGGACGCGGCGCGCCGCCGCCGGGTGCGGCCGACTCGCTGAGGCCCGACAAGGCGAAGGCCCTCCGCCGTGCCTCGAAGGGGCAGCGGCGAAGGGCCTTCATCCACACCCAGGACTGTCGCGCCGCTACTTGCAGGACCGCGGCGGCATGGCGTCAATCCAATCGGCGATGAGCTGCGAGCCCACGTCATGGCGCAGGGCGCGGCCAATCTCCGGCATCATCTTCCCCGACTCCTCGGTGTGCAGCCGGTACCAGAGGATGGACGTGGAGTGGTCTCCGGGGACGATGTCGAACTCACCGCCCACGCCGCTGCCCGCGGAGCCCGGGCGCTTGCAGTAGCCCAGGCTGAACTCGTCCGTCGTCTTGATGTCCAGGAACAGCCGGCTGGTGATGCCCGGCTGCGCCTTCGGGTTGTGGCAATGCGCGCAGTTGATGTCCAGGTACGTGCGCGCCCGCTCGGCCACCGTGGCCTCCGTGGCGTCGAACGCGTTCGGCGCGCGGGGGATGTTGGCGGAAGGCAGGTTGCCCAGCTTCCCCAGCGCCGCCAGGTGCTGGAGCTGGTTCACCGGCTGCCCGTCGTAGACGTGCTCCCGGTTGAGGTAGCGCGCCTTCACGCCGATGGGCACCAGGTACTGGTTGTCCTGCGCGTCCACCTCGTGGTGGCACTTCTGGCACTGGTTGCGCTGGGGTACCAGGTAGTTGAACGTCTTCTTCACGCCCTCGGCGTCGATGAACTCGAAGTTCTCGAATACGTAGCCGCCGACGACCTTGGTCGCCTCTGTCAGCGCGTCGTTCCAGACGTAGGGATACGCCTCCCAGCCGCTCGGCTGTCGCACCAGGATGCGTGTCTCCAGCGGGCGCACATTCTTGTCCGGCTCCCGGAAGTCCGCCGGGTACGCGAACGTCTTGGTGATGATGGTCCCCACCGGCAGGTCCAACACGTCGTTCGCCGAATACAGCGCCTTCTTGCCGTCCGGCACGTACAGCGTGCGGGACTTCAGCGAGTAGTCGGAGAACAGCGGCGTGGTCAGCTCGTACGGGATGTTGCCCGCCACGGGCTGGAAGTCCCCCGTCGCCGGCGTGCCCGTGAAGAGCTTCAGGTCCGACAGCTTGTTCGGGATGACCACCGTGCCCGGAGGCCCGGCGTCGGGCGTGCCCGCGTCGGGGGGACCCGCGTCCGGCACCCCCGCGTCGGGGGGCCCCGCGTCCGGGCCCGAGTCCGGCGCACCCGCGTCCGGCGTGCCGGCATCCCCTTGCGAGGGATTGCCCGCGTCCGGCGTGGGCTCGTTGCCCGGTGGGTCCTCGTCACCGGAGCAGGCGGCCACCGCCGCGGCGAGCAGCACCGCGGCGAGGCCCAGATGTTTCGTGTACGGCGCGCGCATGGCGACGGGCGTCCTCGGTCCGCTCACTTCAGGGGAGGTCCAGCGCGGGCGCGAAGCCGCGGCAGTTGAACGGCTCGGCGCCCTGGTCGTAGCGCGCCGTCGCGGCCCACGCCGCCGCCGGGTTGGGCGTCTGCGCCGTCAGGTACGCCTGCACCGACTGCAGGTCCAGGTCCACCACCGCCTGCTTCGTCGTGGCCGGCACCGTGTTGTTGTAGAAGCACAGGTTCAGCGCGTTGGGCTCGCGGCCCTCGGCGCGCGGCGCCGGGTCGATGCCGTCCCACAGCACGTGCTCCACGCGCTCCACGCCGTGCACCGCCTTGCCGTACGCGTACAGGTTGAACATCAGCGCGCCCAGCGGGCGCTTCTGCAGGTCCGGCTGGCCGTTGTCCACGTTCGCGCCGCTGCCACCCAGGAACGTGTTGTCGTGGATGGACACATCGCCCGTGTTGAAGTTGAAGAAGCCCGCCGACCACAGGATGGGGTTGGGCTCGATGGCCAGGCCGCTGAGCACCGCGATGTCCACGGAGCCGTTGTCACCCCACGTGTTGCCCACGAACTCCACCCGGCGCGACGCCAGGATGAACGTGCCCGTGCCCGCCGGCACCTGCGACACCGTGCTGCTGCTGGCCGTCACCGACGCGAAGTTCGGCCGGTTGTTGCCCGTGATGGTGTTCTTGGTGATGAGGATGTCGGTGCCCTTGATGGGGTTGCCCGGCAGGTCGAACACCACCAGGCCCGTGGTGTTGTCGATGGCCGTGTTGCCCTCCACGTAGGCGAAGCGCGTGTTCTCGATTTCGATGCCCGCCACGTTCTTCTTCGCGATGTTGCGCCGGACGATGGTGTAGCGCGTCTGGCCCACGTAGATGCCCGCGTCCGCGGCGTTGTACGCCTCGCAGTCCTCGATGAGCACGTAGCGCGACTTCACCGGGTAGATGCCGTACTTGCCGTTGTTCTCGTCGTTCTCCACCGCCCACTCGGTGCGGATGCGCTGGATGAACACGTTGGACGAGTTCTCCACGCGCAGCGCGTCCTTCTTCGCGTTCCACAGCGCCACGTCCTTCACCGTGAACAGCTTGCCCACCACGTCCAGGCCGTTGGTGTTGGCCACTGCGTTGGAGAAGTCCAGCACGGTGCTGGCGGCGCCGCCGGTGCCCTCGCCCTGCGCGCCCCGACCCGCGCCGACGATGGTGATGCCGTCCTGGCGGATGGTCACCGCGTTGTTGAACTTGAACGTGCCCGCGCCCAGCTGCACCGTGGTGCACGGCTGCAAGTCATTGACGGCGTTCTGCAGGTCCTGCTCCTGACCCGGATTGAAGGTCAGCGTCTTGCGCTGCGCATCGGTACACGAGAACTCGGCGGGCCACACGTCACCTGAGTCCGGCGTGCCGGAGTCGGGCGTGCCGGCGTCCGTCGCGGGCTCTCCCGGGCTCGGGTTGGGGCTCGCGAACTGACGGTCCTCGTCGTCGTCCGAGCAGGCGGGAAGGGCCAGCAGACTCAGCGCGGCGACGAGCACGGCACGTGACAGACGGTTCATCAGGGTTCCTCCAGGAGTCGGCCATGCCCCCCTCGTGTCTCGACGGGGAGCGGAGCGGGGCGGGGCCAAGGGATGGCGCGAATCCTCATCCCGCCCGCGCCCGACCTCAAGGGTGAGGTGAGGATTTCCTTCGCGCCTGGGTTTCGTGACGCGCTGCGATGTGCAAGGAATGGCAGGCTGTATTTTTCTCGGGTCGGAGCTTCGTCCACGTGCTGCCCTACTTCCCCTTCGAGCAGGACGCCTACGCCATGGCACTTGGAGTGCGCGCCTTGCGTCCCGGTGAAACACTCATCGAAGTAGACGCAGCGCATTATCGCGCTGAGCTGGCGTTGAAAGCCTCGCTGCTCGGCGAGGACCCGCACGCGCGCTTCCAGGCGCAGCCGGGCACCGGGCCCCAGCAGTGGGAGGTGTTGCGGCTCTTGCTGTCGCGCATGGCCGAGCAGACACCGGAGTCGTTCACCCTGCGGGTCGACGACGACGGGCGCTGGCATTGGCACAACACGCTCACGGGCGACGCGGCCTCCTTCACGCCGGGCCAGGAGGACGGCCTGCCGTTCGCGCCGCTGGATTGGGTGGGGAGGCAGGTGCAGGAGGACCTGCTGGTGCTGGACGGCACGCGCGAGGGCTGCCCGCTCATCGCCGGACAGCTCTGCTTCCCCTCTGGCTGGAGCCTGGGGGAGAAGCTGGGCAAGTCCCTGCTCGCGGTGCACGCGCCGGTGCCGGGCTTCGCCGAGCAGATGGGCCGCGGCACGCTGAAGCTGCTGGAGGGCCTCAAGCCGGGCCGCCCCGTCACCCGCTGCAACTGGGCCGTCACCGTCACCGACAGGCTGTGCATGGAGCCGCGCTCCTTCCCCGAGTGGCGCCACCTCTTCGAGGGCCTCACGCCCGACAACGCCGGGGAGCGCTGCTTCCTGCGCCTGGAGCGGCAGACCTTGAGCCGCCTGCCCCAGACGGGCGCCATCCTCTTCACCATCCACACCTACGTGGCCCCGGTGGCCGGCGAGGTGCCCACGCCCGAGCGCCGCCAGCGCCTGGCCCGCGTGCTCGCCACCGTCCCGGACGACCTGAGCGGCTACAAGCGCCTGGGCCCCCTGCGCGAGCCGCTCCTCGCGTACCTGCGCCGCCCTGGCGCTTGTTGACGCTCGAGCCCGGAGCCCCTTCGCGTTCGTAGGGCCTCGGGATGGTGGGTGGAGAAATATCCTACCCGGATGAAACGAGGGCGGCGGATGGGCGTCGCGGTGCGGCGCCAAGAGGAAGGACGCGCGTTTCTGTAGTAAGTCGCCCCTCCGGAACGAGAGATTGGCGGCGCGCTTTCGCCGCCGCGGCCACAAGCGAAGGAAGGGCAAACACATGCGGAAGATGTGTCTGGTTGCGATGATGCTGAGCCTGACGGCGTGCCAGCCGCAGGGTGCGAAGGACGGGGGCGCCACCGCCACGGCGACGGCGGGCGCGGCGGCCAACCCGCAGACCGAGGACCAGAAGACGCTGTACGCGCTCGGTCTGTCCATCGGCAAGAGCATCAGCGTGTTCGACATGACTCCGGAGGAGCTGGAGTACGTCAAGGCGGGCCTCAACGCCCAGGTGAAGGGCGACAAGCCCGCGGTGGAGCTGGAGACGTACGGGCCGAAGCTCCAGGAGCTGGCGCGCGCGCGCACCACCGCCAAGGCGGAGAAGGAGAAGGAGAAGTCCAAGCAGTTCCTGGACGAGGCCGCCAAGGAGTCGGGCGCCACCAAGACGGAGTCCGGCCTGGTGTTCAAGGACATCACCCCCGGCACCGGTGAGTCCCCGAAGGCCACGGACATCGTGAAGGTGCACTACAAGGGCACGCTGCCCAACGGCACGGAGTTCGACAGCTCCTACAAGCGTGGCGAGCCCACGCAGTTCCCGCTCCAGGGCGTCATCAAGTGCTGGACGGAGGGCGTGCAGAAGATGAAGGTCGGCGGCAAGGCCAAGCTGGTGTGCCCGTCCGACATCGCCTACGGCGACCGCGGCGCGCCCCCGAACATCCCGGGCGGCTCGGCGCTGGTGTTCGAGGTGGAGCTGCTGGAGATCGTCAAGCCGCCCGAGGCCCCCCCCGCTGGCGCGCCGGCCGCTCCCGCGACGCCTCCGTCCGCCGAGCAGAAGAAGTAGTCCGGCCCGCTCCAGTCATTGGAGCGTGGGCACATGGAGGGCTGGCGGGGATGCTCCCTGCCGGCCCTCTTCGTTTGCAGTCATGCGAGCGCCTCAGGGCGCGAAGGAGCGTTCATGCACCGTCACCTGCTGTGGTTGGGTGTGTTGTTGCTGGTCTCAGGCTGCACGCGGGGCAAGCCGGTGGAGGTGCGGCGCGAGCCCTCTCCCACGGGCGCGGTCTCCGAGGCGGAGTTCAAGGCCATGCACACCCTGCGCGACGACGCGCCGCCCGAGCTGAAGGGGCAGGAGGTGGAGGTGGCCGGGACGAAGATGTACCTGAGCCTGCCCGAGGGCGCGAAGGGGCCCCTGCCCGCGGTGCTGGTCCTCCACGAGTGGTGGGGGCTCAACTCGCACATCAAGCACTGGGCGGACCGGCTGGCGGCCAACGGCTACGCGGCGCTGGCGGTGGACCTGTATGGCGGCAAGGTGGCCACCACGTCCGAGGAGGCGCTGGCTCTGGTGAAGGCGGTGGACCACGCGCGCGCGGGGCAGACGCTGGTGGCGGCGCACAAGTTCCTCCAGGAGGACGCGCGCGTGAAGGCCACGCGCACGGGCAGCCTGGGGTGGTGCTTCGGCGGGAGCATGTCCCTGCGCACGGCGATGCTGGTGCCGGAGCTGGACGCGGCGGTGATTTATTACGGCAGCCCGGTGACGGACGTGAACGAGCTGTCGACCATCCGCGCGGCGGTGCTGGGCATCTTCGGGACGCGGGACGCGTCCATTCCGCTGGAGAAGGTGGCGGAGTTCCGCGCGGCGCTGGACCAGCTGGGGATTGCCCACCGCATCGTCGAGCTGGATGGGGAGCATGCGTTCGCGAACCCCTCGGGGGCGCGCTACGACGAGCAGTCGGCCGCCAGGGCGTGGGCGGAGACGTCGATGTTCCTGGAGCACCACCTGAAGCGCTGAGTGGGAGTGTCCAGCGGTCCACACGAGCGAGCCCGGACGCGACACGGTGTTGCGTCCGGGGCCCCGGGTCGGCTTGAACGCGCGCGCGTCAAATCATCGGAGGCGTGGCGTGCCGAGGCTGGGTGTGAGCGTGGTGGTGGTCCTGGGGCTGGTGCTCGTCGGGAGCGGGGCCTGGGCGTCCCGGGCGACGGTCCCCGTCGAGGGGGTCTGGCGTCGGCCGGACGGAGGGCTGGTGCGGGTGGCGGGGGAGGGCACGGCCCCGTTCCTGATGGACTTCGCCTCGCGGCGGCGCTGGCGGTTGGAGCCGAGGGAGCCCGGGGTGTGGGCGCTCGCGGGAAGCCGTCCGGAGGCGCGCGTCACGTGGCGATCGCCGGAGCTGGTGCTCACGGGGGTGAGCGCGGAGCCGATGGTGCTCGCGCCGGCGCCGGTGCGCACCGAGGCGGTGACGGTGTCCGTGGAGGGCGCGGAGCTGCCGGCGACCCTGTGGCTGCCGGGGACGGGAGTGCCCAGGAACGCGGTGGTGCTGCTGCACGACGTGGGGCGGGGCTCTCGCGCGGCGCTGGAGCCCTATCCGGCGCTGCTGGTGGAGCATGGATTCGCGGTGCTCACCTACGACGCACGTGGGACGGGGCTGAGCGCGCAGGGTCGTGATGGCCGCGCCACCGATGACGCTCGCGTGAGCGCGAGTGCCACGGGAGTAGGGCCGGCTCGGGGGGATGTCGGCCGGGCCACCGATGCCACACGCACGAGCGCGAATGCCACGGGAGCGGGGACAGCTCGAGGTGATATCGGCCGCGCCACCGATGACGCTCGCGCGCCGGGGCTGAAGAAGCAGGGCGATGACAAGCGCACCACCGATGCCGCTCTCCAGCCGGGACTGAAGGGGCCGGGCGATGACGGCCGCACTGCCGAAGACGCTCTCCAGCCGGGGCTGAAGGCGCAGGGGGATGACGGCCTCGCGGCGGTGCGGCTGCTGCGGCAGCGGCTGGGCCCCGCGGTTCGCGTGGGGCTGATGGGCTTCGGGCAAGGCGCGTGGACCGCGGTGAACGCGTCGGCGCGCGCGCCGGAGGAGGTGGGCTTCCTCATCCTCATCTCGGGCGGAGCCGGCGCGGTGTGGAAGCAGGAGCAGCACCGCATGCGCAACGAGGGCCGCAAGCGCGGCCTCACCGGGCCGGAGCTGGTGGACCTGAACGAGTTCCTCGAGGTGCTCCACGACGCGCGCCTGTACGAGGACGGCGGCGAGGCCCGTGCACGCAAGACGCTCGACTTCCACTTCCAGCGCGCGAAGCGCAAGCGCTGGCTCGCGGTGACGCCGCTGTCGTCACTCGGAGACGTGACGGTGGAGCGCTTCCTGGAGCGCCAGCGTCCACTGTGGCGCGACGTGCTGTCCTACGACGCGGCCGAGGACCTGCCACGCGTGCGAGGCCCCGTGCTCGCGCTGCTGGGCGAGCGCGACGAGACGACCCCCGCCGCGCTCACGGCGCGAGCGCTCAACCAGGGGCTGTCGAAGCGCACCGGCGCGAACGACCGCGCACAAGTAAAGGTCATCGAAGGCGCGGACCACGCTCTCGCCGTGGTCACGCGTGAGTCGCCCGCCGTGGAGACGCTGTCCCGGCAGGCGCTGGACACCCTCTCCGCATGGCTGCGCGCCCTGGCATCTCAGTAGGGCTTCTGCCCCGTGTAGTTCCCCGGCGGCGCGTAGTTGCAGACCCAGTACTGCCACGTGGGGAACCTGCTGCCGAACGGCGAGTTCTCCGTGCAAGTCACGGTGGCGCAGCCCACGCGCTTCGTGTCGCGCCACACCACCTGCGTGTAGTGGCCGCACTGCTTGCCCGACGCGCACGAGTTGTTGGCGTAGTTGTAGTCGACGGCCTCATCGCTCCAGCCCTTCACCACCTCCAGCGTGGACATGGAGTTGGGCGTGGCCGCGGTGATGTTCTCACCGTAGGGGCCGCGGTTGGGGTTGTGCCCCCACTGGCACTTCGCCGCCCACGCCTTCGCCACGTCCTCCGCGCCCGTGTCCCAGCCGAGCGGCTCCAGCGCGGGGCTCGGCGTGGGCCTGGCGGAGGCCCGCGTGGCGTTGTGCCCCGTCAGCATGTCCTGCGCGAACTGCGACAGCGACCCGGAGCCCGAGTCGGGCGTACCGGAGTCCGGGCTGCCCGAGCCCCCTCCATCCGGGGTCCCCGCATCCCCCGAAGGCGTGTCGTCATCGTTGTCATCATCGGAGCCGCAGCCGGTGGCGAGGCAGGGCACGAGCAGACCGAGGGCCAGCAGACGTCGGACGGAGGAGCGGTTCATCCCGCGATTATCGACGGCGCCACGGGCCTCCGGAAGGTGTACGCACCCACGCACCCTCCCACGGCGACACCGCGTCTCAGTAGGGCCGCTGTCCCACGAAATTTCCGGGCGGTGCGTAGTTGCAGACCCACAGCTGCCACGTGGGGAAGTCGGCCCCGAAGGGCGAGTTCTTCTTGCACGTCACGGTGGCGCAGCCCACGGCCGTCGTCTTGCGCCACACCACCTGCGTGTAGTGCCCGCACACCTTGCCCTTCTTGCACGTGTTGCGAGCGTGGTCGTAATCGGAGACCTCGTCCGCCCAGCTCTTCACCACCTGCGGCGTGGTCCACGCATCCGGCGTGGCGGCGGCCAGGTTCTCGCCGTACTCACCCCGCTCCGGGTTGTGCTCGAACTTGCAGGCCCTGGCCCAGGAGGCGGCCTGGCGAGCGGCCTCGTCGGACCAGACGAGCGGCGGCAGCGCGGGCTTCGGCGTGGGCCGCGCCTGGGCGCGCGCCTGGTTGTGGGCCTCCACCATGTCGCGCGCGAAGTCCTTCGCCGTGGGCTGCGCGGGCCGGGTCTGCGGAGCGCTCCGGGCCTGCTGTCCCCGGGGCGCGCTGGCGGAGGCCCGCTGGGACGGCGCGGCCTTGCGCGCGCTGGACTTCGAGGCCGACGCGCAGCCGGGAGGAAACACGAGCAGGAGCAGGACGACTGCGCGGAGCACGGAAGACGGACGCATGCCGAGGATGATGCGTCAGGACGTCCGTCCATGCATGGTGACGTTTTGCGTCCATGCCGCGAGGTCGGGCGCTACCCCCCGAATCCCGGCAATTCCCCCGTACCGTCCGAGCCAAAAGTCGTGATTCCGGGGACGCCCATGGCCCGCATCATGGAGATGTAGAGGTTGGCGATGGGCAGGCCCGTCGCGCGCAGGTGTCGGTTGGTGCCCACCGCGCCGCCACACCGGCCGGCGATGAGCACGGGCAGGTTGCGATGGATGTGCCCGTTGCCGTCCTCCAGCTCGCTCGTGAAGTAGACCATCGAGCTGTCGAGCAGCGACGCGCCGCTGGCATCCCGGCTCTCCTTCAACCGGCGCACGAGGTAGGCGTACTGCTCCACCTCCCACCGGTCGATGCGTGAGAGCGCGTCGAAGTTGGCCGGGACGAACTGGTGGTGCGAGTACGCATGGTGTCCGCCGCTGAGCCCGAGGAAGCCGTACACCTTGTTGCTGCGCGCGTTGGCGAGCATGAAGGTCGCCACGCGGGTGAGGTCGCATTGGAAGGCGAGGACGATGAGGTCCATCATCGCCTTCGTCTTGGCGCGAGGGTCCTCGTTGTCGACGGGCGACACCTGGGCGCCGCACACGGGCACCTGTTGCCCCAGGACCTCCAGCTGCTTCTCCAAATCTCGCACGCTGGTGAAGTACTCCTCCAGCTTGCGCTGGTCCGTCACGCCGAGCTGCTTCTGGAGCGACGTGGCGTCCTCGCGCACGAAGTCGATGATGCTCAGGCCATAGGCCCGGCGCTTCTCCACCTGGGCCTGGGTGGAGCCGGGGTCCATGCCGCCGAAGAGCCGGTCGAAGACGGCCTTGGGGCGCACCTCCTTGGCCATGGGCGTGCGGGGCCCGGCCCAGGAGATGTTGTTGGCGTAGGGGCACGCGTAGCCGGAGTCACAGTTGCCGATGCCGCGCCCCGCGTCGTTGCCCAGCTCCAGCGAGGCGAAGCGCGTGGCCTTCTGCTGGGCCAGGTGTCGGGCGATGACCTGGTCCATGGAGATGCCCGCGCGGAAGTCGGTGCCCTCCGTCTTGACGGCCTTCATGCAGGACAAGAGCGCGGCGGTGCCCGCGGCGTGGTGGCCGTCGCCGTCGGGCCTGCCCGCGTCGTTGGTGAGCCCGCTGATGACGAGCACGTCGCTCTTCACCGCCGCCAGGGGTTGGAGCGTGGGCGTCAGCTCCCAGGCGGCGCCCGTGCCGGCGGGCAGCCACTTCTGCATGTGGATGCCATTGGGCACGTAGAAGACGGCCAGGCGGCGAGGGGCCAGGGGCGCCTCGGCGGCGTGGGCGGTGGAGACCATGCGCTCGAGCAACGGGAGCGCCATCAGCGCGCCCGTGCCGCGCAGGAAGGTTCGACGGGAGAGTGGCCGCTTGTGGCTCATGGCGTCTGGGCCTCCGTGTCGCCGCGCCGGGAGGTGAACGAGTCACTGAGGACGATGGCGAGGATGTAGTCGACGAGCCGCCCGCCGCTGGCCTCCGCGGAGGCGGAGATTTCGCGCACCACGCACGCGTCGGCCTCGGACATGCCCCGGCCGAGCGCGTACGTGAGCAGGTGCTCGGTGATGCACGCGGGCAGCTTCGGGTCCTCCTTGACGAAGCGCCGCATGTCCGCGCCACCGTTGAGCACGGCGCCGTCGGGCAGGTCCCCCGTGGCGTCCACCGGCGCGCCGCTGACCTCGTTGAGCCGCCAGCGGCCGATGGGGTCGTAGTTCTCCAGCGCGAGCCCCAGCGGGTCCATCATCCGGTGACAGCCCTGGCACTGCGGCAGGCTGCGGTGCAGCGCCATGCGCTCCTTCATCGTCATGAGCGGGTTGACCGGAGGCGGCAGGCCCTCGACGTTCGGCGGCGGCGGCGGCGGCGCGGAGCACAGCAGCTGCTCGAGCACCCACACCCCGCGCTGCACGGGCGAGGTGCGGTCCGGATTGGAGGTGACGGTGAGCAGCGAGCCGTGGCCGAAGATGCCCTGGCGCTCGGGGTGCGCGGACAGGTCCACGCGCTTGGGTGTGGCGCTGCCGGGCAGCGGCAGTCCGTAGTGCGCGGCGAGCGCGTCGTTGACGTAGGTGAACGGCGCGTCGAGCAGGTCGCGCAGCTTGTGCTCGCCGGTGAGGAACTCCTGGAAGACGAGCTCCGTCTCCTGGCGCATGGCCTGGCGCAGGTCCTCGTTGAAGGTGCCGTAGAGCATCGGGTCCGGCTCGGCGGAGGCGAGCGCGCGGGTGAAGAGCCACTGTCCGGCGAAGTTGCTCACCAGGGCCTGGGACTTGGGGTCCGCGAGCATGCGGCGCACCTGGGCCTCCAGCTGCGCGGGCGTGGAGAGCTGTCCCTGCTCCGCGGCCTGGAGGAGCGCCTCGTCGGGCATGCTGCTCCAGAGGAAGTAGGACAGGCGGCTCGCCAGCTCGAAGGCGTCCAGCCGATGGGGCGAGAGGGACGTGGCCTGCGGGTCCTTCTCCACGCGGAAGAGGAAGTGGGGCGAGATGAGCACCGTGCGCAGGGCGAGCTTCACGCCGGCCTCGGGTGGGTCTCCGTGTTGCTTCGCGAGCGTGAGCGCGCCGAGCAGCCGGTCCACCTCCTCGGGTGTCACGGGGCGGCGCCAGGCGCGGCGGGCGAAGCGCGAGAGGATGTCGCGTGCGCAGGGCTCTGGGTTCGTGGCGTCCAGGGTGCAGGTGCGCACGGTGCCCTGGGCCCAGGCGTTCTCCACGAGCTTCTCCGCCGCGGTGGCGTACTTCTCCAGCAGCAGGGGCGAGAGGCTGAGGACGTCGGCGTTGTTGTCGAAGCCGTAGCCGTGGTCATCGGCGGGGAAGTCGCGCGCGGGGCGGGTGGTGTCGCCGAGCAGGTCCCTCACGGTGGCGTCGTACTCGGCGCGGTTGAGGCGGTGCAGGGTGACGCGGCCCGGGTCCGCGGAGGTGTTCTCGCAGCCCTCGGCGTGGGTGGGCGGCGGCTCGGGGAGGACGCGGGCCTTGGGCAGCGAGTCTCCCTTGCAGGCGGCGAGCAGCAGGAGGAGGCCCGTGCTCGCGCGGGCGCGCCAGGGGCGTCGCCTCCGTTCGTGAAACCTGGAAGTCACTGCACCTTCCCCCTTTCACCGAGCCGCCCGAGGCGGAGTTCGGTGAGGGCCGAAGCAAATCCCTCTCCAGCGCGAGGCGGTGGGCGGTGAACGCGGGGGCCGTCCCGAGGGGAGGGTGAGGGGGTGGGCAGTGCCCTGCCATGGGTCGGAGGAGGGCGGTCGAGGGGAAGCGGGGTGCCGTTGGTGGGCGTGCGGGAGGGTGGTGGAGGGTGCAGGTTGCGGTGGAGGGGCATGGATGCCGCCCCGGGCGTTCCGGTAGAGGAGAGGCGCCATGACTTCACCGCGTGTCGATGCCGTCGCCGATGACTTCCTGTTGCTGGTGGAGGTGTTGCCGGAGGGGCTGCGGACGGCGGTGGGGGCGCTTGCTCCCTCGGAGGTGTTGGAGGTGGTGTTGGACCTGGGGCGGGTGCCGGAGGCGCGGCTGGTGGACCGGGTGGTGCGGCTGCGCGAGACGCCGGTGGGGGTGGAGGACCTGCGTCAGGTGATGGAGCGGGTGGGGGCGCCGGGGGAGGACAACCGCGCGGGCATCGAGCGGACGTTGCATCGGGTGTCGGCCATCCGGAACCGGCGGGGGCAGGTGGTGGGGCTGACGCTGCGGGTGGGGCGGGCGGTGTTCGGGACCATCGACATGTTGAAGGACCTCATCGGCTCGGGGCGCAACCTGCTGTTGTTGGGGCGGCCCGGGGTGGGAAAGACGACGAAGCTGCGCGAGGTGGCGCGCGTGCTCGCGGATGACCTGGGCAAGCGGGTGATGGTGGTGGACACGTCCAACGAGATTGGTGGGGATGGGGACGTGCCGCATCCGGGGATTGGTGGGGCGCGGCGGATGCAGGTGTCGCGGCCGGACCGGCAGCACGACGTGATGATCGAAGCGGTGGAGAACCACATGCCCGAGGTCATCATCGTGGATGAAATCGGGACCTCGGCGGAGGCGTCGGCGGCGCGGACGATTGCCGAGCGGGGCGTGCAGTTGGTGGCGACGGCGCACGGCAACACGCTGGAGAACCTGGTGTTGAACCCGACGCTGTCGGACCTGGTGGGCGGGGTGCAGACGGTGACGCTGAGCGACGACGAGGCCCGGCGCAGGCGCACGCAGAAGACGGTGAGCGAGCGCAAGTCGCCGCCCACGTTCGACATCGTGGTGGAGATGGTGGGCCGTGACGAGGTGCGTGTGCACGGCGACATGGCGGAGGCGGTGGACCGGCTGCTGGCCGGCAAGGACGTCGGCGGCGAGCGACGAAGGCAGGACGCGCAGTCGGGGCGCGTGGAGGTGGAGCCCGCGAGGCAGGTCACGGTGGCTCCGGAAGGAAGAGCCGCGTCGAGCACGGAAGAGGAACCCGAGGGACCGGCATCCGAGGGCGTCTCTGTGTCAGGTGAGACGCCCGAGCACGGGGGGCCCTTCACTCCGCCACCTGACGAACTGCCGGCACCGAGTCCGGAGCCGCGTGCGCCGGAGCCCGCGAGCCCCAGGCAGACGCGGTTCTCCTCGCGGTTCGTCGACGAGCCCCAGGAGGAAGGGGCCGCGCCGGCGGCCCGCCCCACGCGCATCTATCCGCACGGCGTGAGCCGGGAGCTGTTGCAGCGGGTGCTGCGCGAGATTCCGGTGGAGGTGCGACTGGTCAGCCGGCTGGAGTCGGCGGACCTCGTCGTCACGCTGCGCTCGAACGCGAACGACCCGAGGATGCGTCGGGTGGTGGCGAAGACCGGCGCGCGGGTGGAGTCCGTGAAGCGCAGCAGCTCCGCGGAGCTGCGCCGGATGTTGAAGGGCTTCTTCAACGTGCTGGAGGGCGTGGACGCGGAGGAGGTCCGCGAGGCGGTGGCCGAGGCCGAGGCCGCCGTCCAGCGCGCCCTGCGCGAGGGCGTCCTGGTGGAGCTCGCACCGCGTCAGCCCCGCGTGCGCAAGCTCCAGCATCGTCTGGTGAGCCGCTACCGCCTGGAGGCGGTGAGCCACGGCAGCGAGCCCTCCAGGCATCTGGTCATCTACCCGCTGGGCGCGGAGCTCGACGCCGCGCTCGCGGAGGAGACGGAAGGCGGCGCGTGAGCGCTCAGCGCCCGTCCCAGAAGACCCGGTCGCCGTACTCCCAATCGAACGGTACGCCCGTCTCACCCAGCACGAAGCGCACCAGCTGGGGGAAGGCGTTCTCGGCGCGCACGTCGTTGGCGAGAATCAGCACACAGCGGCGCGCGCCGGGCAGACACACGAGCGTGTTGCCGGTGCTGTCATTGTGCCCGCCCTTGTAGAAGCCGCGCCCCTGCGGCCCCTCGAACAGCACCACGCCGAGCCCCGCGGCCAGGTCCTTGCGGCGCTGCTCCACGGGCAGCTCGGCCTGGAGCGAGGGGAACTGGCTCTTGGTGGTGATGGCGAGCTGCGGCGAGGTCAGCTCGGCGAAGGACTGTGACGACAAGCCCTCACCGCGCACCAGCGCCGCGGCGAAGCGCGCCAGGTCATCGATGGTCGTGTCCATGGAGCCCGCGGCGCGCACGGTGCTGCGCTCGTCGTGCGGCTCCACCGCGCCCTCCATCGTCCACCCGTCCGCGAGGTTCTTCGCGAAGTCCGGTCTCCACACCATGCTGGTGTTGACCATGCCGAAGCGGTCGAACACGCGCTTCTGCATCTCCGCGCCCAGGTCCAGTCCGAGTCCCCGCTCCAGCACGAACTGCAACAGGATGAGCCCATCCCCCGAGTACGCATACCGGCTGCCCGGGTCGAAGTGGAAGCGCAGCCGCTGGTCGGGCTCGAGGAAGCCGAAGTTGGCGAAGCCCACGCTGTGGGTGAGCGGGTGGCGCGGCGTGATTCGCTTCCAGCGCTCGTCATCGGCCAGGTGCGACCACGTCGAGTAGCGCTGCTCGTCCGGGTACTCCGGGAGCGGCTTGTCGAGGTAGCGCGAGATGGGCGTGTCGAGCTGGAGCTTCTTCTCGTCCACCAGCTGCAACACCGTATAGGCGAAGACCGTCTTGGTGATGGAGGCGCCATACATCACGGTGTCCGTCTGGAGCGGCTCGCCCTGGGCGTTGCGAGCGCCGTAGGCCCGCGTCACCACCACGCGCCCGTCGTCAATCACCGCGATGGCCAGCCCCTTGGCGCCCGTCGCCGCCATGGCGCGAGCGACCTCGGCATCCAGCGCGGCCGTGTCAGGAAGGGAAGGAGGCGCCTGACGTGAAGCGGACGTCGTGGCACAGCCGCTGGTGACGAACAGACCCAGGACACACGCATGCAGCAGTTTCATCGAGATGAGCTCCGGACCGAGGCGTCTCCACCCTCGAAGTCGAGGCTCAATCTACCGGCGCCACCGGGCTCCTTCAATTGTTCCGAGGAGACTTTGGTAACCAGATTACCAAGACATGCGGTTCATCCCCGAGGGGCTGTCACCTGTCGGCATCCAAAGGTCTTGAGGTCTTCCGTCACCGTGTAGCACTCTTGTCCCTGTGGGCAGAGTTGCTCGCCGAAGTCGCAGGCTCGGTAGCAGACACTACGGCCTTGGCTGCCGGCACCACAGACGGACCCAGGGGGACAGCTGTGGGCCTTGAAGGGACTGCAGCTCTTGCGACACTCGAAGATGGCGACCTCGAGACGCGCGTCGACCTCACAGACATCACCCTCCGCGCACCCCGTATCCAGGCAGTTTCTTCCGATGCGGGTGAAGCATGCCGGCGCGGCGTCGAGTTCGAGGCACTCCTGGCCCTGCGGGCATTGCCCTTCACGACATGACGGCATGCAGCCAGGGCCACCCGGTGTTGCGACGCAGCGCTGCCCCGAGGGGCAGCTCCCCAAGGTGTTCAGTTCACAAGGGCGTCCGCACTTGCCCTGGACACAGCGCAGCCCCCTGTCGCACATCTGGGAGAGGTCACTCGACAGGTGGTGACACGCCTCGCCTTCCTTGCGCGTGCCGGAGGACATGCAGCGATGGATGGGCGCTCCAGAAGAGACGTTGCTGGCAAGCCGGCAGACCTCTTCCTGGGCACAATCCTCATCGCGCGCGCAGTTGGAGGACTGACAGCTCATGATGCTGTCGCGAGGTTCGAACACGCAGCCTTGCCCCGTGGGGCAGTCAGAGCTGTTGGCGCAGCGCCGGGATTCGGTGGCCGGCGCGGCGTCTTCCGCTTGCTGGTCGGGGCCGAGAAGGCTGTCCGCGCCTGGCGTGGAGGAGGGCTCGGACGGACGAGGGGCTGACACCTGCTGGGTCGCTGGAATCGCGCTGACGGTCGCCGAGGATGCTTGTCGCCGCGCGTCTCGCACCGCCCCTTTCTCGGCATGGAGAGGTGGCTTCGGGCCGAACGGCACAGACGGTGTTGGCTCTGAGGTTGAAGATGCAGCTGTGGCAGGGTTCTCGATGTGGGGAACACCGAATCGCCAGTTCGTGGCAAAGCCGGCAACGATGGTGATGCCAACCACGCACAATGTCAGGCGTACCATCGTTGCCTTCATGATTCAGTGGATTCCTTGCTTACGGCGTGCCGCCATCAGGAGTGACGATCTTGCGGCAGGTGCAGTGCAGGCCCGTGCCGTTCTGGTAATCCACGCAGTAGACTTGGTAACCAGCCGGGCACGTGAAGTGATAGGTGGGGTCACTGCCGCCGCCCCCTCCCGTGCCTGTCCCGCCGCCCCCGCTCCCTCCGCCGGAGCCACCCCCGCCAGGGTTGCCGTTGTTGGCGCACCCTTGCTCAAGGAACTCACAATGCATTGCATCCGCAGGTGCGCTCGTCAGCGAGACCGCGATGGGAAGCAGCCCCAACGCAGCCGCCATGAGCGACGCCGCGATGTGCGACTTGATTTGACGCATATGTCCCCCCCTTCATTGCCCCAGGATGGGCGGGCGAAGGGTACATCTGCGTTGATGATGTCTGCAATGGATTTGTTGTGAGGCTTCAGGGTGGGGAAGGTGTCAACCCATTGGATGGGGAGCCCATGGTGACACGGGCTCCCCGGGGGATGCGTGTTACTTCCCGGCGTCGACGTAGGCGCGGTACGCCTCGAAGCCGTAGTCACGGCCGAGGAAGTCCTTCACCAGCTCGGCGGCGGGCTTGGCTCCGCCCGGCTCCAGCACGGTGCGGCGGTACTTCATCGCCGTCTCGCGGTCCAGGTAGCCCTTCTTCTGGAACTCCGTCTCCAGGTCCTTCGCGATGACGGAGGACCACAGGTACGTGTAGTACGCGGCCGAGTACCCATCCAGGTGGCCGAACGCGAGCTCGAAGTGCGTGCCCGGGCGGTGCTCGTGCTTGAACGGGCTGAGCTTCGTCTGCTGTTCCACGAGCGCCGCCGTGGTGTCGAAGCCCGGCTTGCGCGAGTAGTAGTCCAGGCTCACCGCGGACAGGAAGAGCTGCCGCCGTGCCCACAGGCCCTTGCCGAACTCCTTCGACGCGCGCAGCTTCTCGACCATCTCCGCGGGAATCGCGGCCTCCGTCTCGTGGTGCTTGGCGAACTCCTTGAGCACCTCGGGGTTGCCCGCCCACTGCTGGAGCAGCATGGACGGCGTCTCGACGAAGTCCCACTCGGTGCGGATGCCGGAGATGCCGCTCCACTGCTGCTTGCCGGAGAACACCGCGTGCAGCAGGTGGCCGAACTCGTGGAAGAACGTCTCCACCTCGTCGTGCGTCATCAGCTCGCCGGGGCGCGCGAAGTTGCACACCAGGGTGCCCTCGGGGAGCCGCTTGCCGGCCTGGCCCTGCGCCAGGTCGAACTGGGCCGCGTGCTTGTACTTGTCGTCACGCGGGTGCATGTCCAGGTAGATGCGGCCCAGCAGCGTGCCGTTGTCGAGCACGTCGTAGGCCTCCACCTCCGGGTGCCACACCTTGGCGTCCGCCGCGCGCTGGTAGGTGATGCCCCAGATGCGCGAGGTGATGTCCATCACGCCCGCCTTCACCCGGCTGTACTCCAGATACGGGCGCACCTGCTGCGAGTCGAACCCGAAGCGCTCCGCGCGCAGCCGGTCCTCGTAGTAGTCCTGGTCCCAGGGCTCGAGCGTCTTGGCGCTCGGGACGTCCTTCTTCTTGCGCGCCAGCAGGTCCGCGAACTCCTGCTTCGCTCTCGCCTGGGTGGCGTCCGCCAGCCGGTCGATGAACTCCGACGCGGCCTTCTGCGTGCGGGTCATCTTGGTCTCGGTGGTGTACGCGGCCCAGGACTCGTAGCCCAGGAGCGTGGCCAGCTCGTGGCGCTTGGCGATGAGCTGCTGGAGCACCTCCTGGTTCGCCGGGAAGGCGCGCTGGCGGTAGGTGCGCCAGAGCTTCTCGCGCGCCTTGCCGTCCTTCGCGTACGTCATGAACGGGAAGTAGTCGGGGTAGTTGGTGGTGATGACCACCTTGCCGTCCTTCCCGGCCGGGTGGGACTTCACGTAGTCCTCGGGCAGCCCGGCCAGCTCCTTGGGCGTGAGGGACACCTGGCGCACGCCCTCGGCGATGTTCTTGCCGAACTGCTGGCCCAGCTTGAGCAGCTCCTCGTTGAGCGACTTCACCTTCGCGCGCGTGGCGTCATCGCGGTCCACGCCGGCGCGGCGGAAGTCGAGCAGCGTGCGCTCCATCCAGTACTTCGTCGGCCCGTCCGCCTGGGACAGGTCCACCGCGGACAGCGCGTCATAGACGCCGCGGTCCTGGGAGATCTCCACGTTGAGGGCGTCCACGCGCTGCTCGCACTCGCGGGCGGCGTCGCGGAAGGCGGGCAGCGGGTGGACCTCGCGCGCGAGGCTGGAGCGGTTCGCGGCGGCGATGAGCGAGCCCGTCGCCTCGTCATACGCGGCGAGCACGGCCTGGGCGTCCTTGCGCGCGTCCAGCTTCTTGAGCGCGGTGATTTGGGCCTGGGCGCGCTCGAGGTCGGCGGTGCAGGCGGCGGTGAAGGCCTCGGCGGTGCCGGCGAGCACGTCCGACGTCCGGGGCGCGGGCAGCGGCGCCGGGGTCTTCTCCGGAGCCGGCGTGGCGGGCGCGGTGGCCTGCTCAGGCGGGGTGGTCGGCTCGGTGGCCGCGGTGCCATGCGTGCAGCCGGCCGCCGCCAGGGCCGCCGACAGGGTGAGCGCAGTCAGTCTCTTCAAGGCAGATTCCTCCGGGATTCCAACACAAACGCCCGAGCGTCATGCCACATCCCGGCCTGCCGTGCTCGCCCGTCGCCCGGGCCTGCTGACATTCTCGGACGACCTTCCAACACAAGGAGGCCCGTGATGAGGGACGACGACGGCGTCGGGCTGATGCGCTGGGCGGGCCCGTGGCTTGAGGGTTTCCATCGGGTGCGAGGGCAGGTGTGCAGGAGGCCGCGGTGAGGGATGAGGACTGCGTCGAGTTGATGCGGCTTGCGGGCCCGCGGCTCGAGGGATTCCGTCGGGTGCGAGTGCAGGTGCGCAGGAGGCCGCGGTGAGAGATGAGGACTGCGTCGAGTTGATGCGGTTTGCGGGCCCGCGGCTCGAGGGATTCCGTCGGGTGCCAGGGCAGGTGTGCAGGAGGCCGCGGTGAGGGATGAGGACTGCATCGAGCTGATGCGCTGGGCGGGCCCGCGTCTTCGCCTGCGGCCCGAGGGTTTCCGCCGGGTGCGAGGGCAGGTGTGCAAGCGCATTGGCCGCAGGCTCGCGGCGTTGGGGCTCACGAGCGTGGCCGAGTACCGCGCCCGGCTGGAGTCCGACGCGGACGAGTGGGCCGTGCTGGACGCGCTCTGCCGCGTCACCGTCTCGCGTTTCTACCGCGACGCCGAGGTCTTCGATGTGCTGCGGGACACGCTGCTCCCCGCGCTGCTCGGGTCCACCTCCGTGCTGCGCGTGTGGAGCGCGGGCTGCGCTTCGGGGGAGGAGCCCTACACGGTGAGCCTGCTCTTGCGGCTCGGGCTGTCGCCGCGCTTTCCGGAGGCACGGTGGGAGGTGCTCGCCACGGAGGCCGACCAGGCGCTGCTCGCGCGTGCGAGTCGGGGTTGTTATCCGCGCGGCTCGCTCCGGGAGCTGCCGCGCGCGTGGGCCGCGGAGGCGTTCCCCGGCACCGAGGCGGAGGCCTGTCTCGCGCCCGCGTTCCGGGTGGGGCTCACCTTCGTCCAGCAGGACTTGCGAGCCCGCATGCCGGAGGGTCCCTTTCACCTCGTCCTGTGTCGCAACGTGGCCTTCACCTACTTCGCGCCGGCGCTTCAGCGAGAGGTGCTCGCGGGGCTCGTGGCGCGGCTCGCGCCGGGAGGGCTGCTCGTCACGGGCGTGGAGGAGTCGGTTCCCGAGGACGGTGTGGCGCTGGAGCGCGTTGCGGGCTCACTGCCCATCTTCCGTCGTGTTGAACAGTGAAGCCGGGTCGGTGCACACCCGTGAGACATGCGAGATGTTTCACGCGTGAGATGTGACGCACCCGGCCTTGAGTGAGTCGTGAGCGCCCGGTACCACCGCGAGACTTTCGGGGTCGAGTCAGTCCCCTGGCCGGAGGGATGCAACGGTATGCGCAAGGTGCTCTGTGCGGTCGCGACGTTGATGTTGTGGGCCTGTGGTGGTGCGAGCGGGAGCTCGCAGGTGAAGCAGGAGGGCCTGTCGCTGGCCGCCGAGACGGGAGACACGCGAGGCACCTTCGTGAAGGACGGTGGCGCGGTGTCGTTCCAGGCGCTCGAGGTGGAGCCGGGGGTCTACCGGTTGGAGGTGCGGCTGCGCGGGATGACGCTCGCGGGGTTGTTGGACCCGGCCAGCGGCGTGTCGACGATGGATGGCTTCGCGGACGAGGGCGCGGCGGACACGCAGCTGACGGACGCGGACCGGGAGCTGCTCAAGTCGCTCTACGACGCGCTGAGCGTCGAGCTGCCCGCGGGTGACGCGGCGGCGCCCGAGGCGATGTACCTGCGGCGCGCGGTGGGCCTGTGGGCGCAGCATCCCTCCACGGTGGAGCTCCAGCGCACGGTGATGGGCGAGCAGGGGCGCGGCTACACGATGTTGTGCAGCTATGCGCGCTGCAACGGCAAGTTCACGGGGAGCTGCGGGGGTGTGTACAACTGGTATTCGTACGCGAAGCACGACTGCAACAAGGGTGGCTTCAGCTTCGCGGGCAACCAGCAGATCGCGCAGCTGGGCGACCACATGTCGTGCAGCGGGGATGAGTTCTACCTGAGCGGGAGCACGTGGCTGTGCGGCGAGCCGGACCACTGGTCGCGCCCGAAGGTGATGGGCAACTGCTTCGGCCGGTGTGGTGGTGGCTGTGGGGGTGACACGCAGTACACGCTGGATGCGACGAACCACGACGGCTGCGTGCGCAACGGCCACATGCTGGCGAGCGCGTGGTGTGACGACCAGTTCGTGTCCGCGGCGGACGACGAGCTGTTCGCCTCGAACTGCTACTGAGCCATGCGTGCGGGTCGTGACGTGGGTGTGTGGGTGGGCGGGGCCGCGCTGGCCCTGCTCGCGTGTACGTCAGCCGCCTCGAAGACGGAGGCGGCGGAGGCGACGGTGACGCGCTTCTTCGAGGCGTTGCCCTCGGGGGACTGCGCGGTGCTGGGGCCGATGCTGGCCACGGGAGGGGGCATGCGTCCGTGCGAGGAGGCGGTGTCGGAGATGCATGCGCACGGATTGATGCTGGTGGGTATTGTGGAGTCGAAGTTGGACGGCCGGGATGCGGACGTGGTGCTGGTGCGGGCACGGGTGGCGAGGAATGGGAATGTGGGCAAGGAGCCGTGGCTGCTCCGGGTGGAGCGGCAGGGCGGCGGCTGGCGCGTGCGGTTCTGAAGAAGGCGGGCGATGAAGACTCGATACCGACTGATGCTGGCGGCGGCGGTGGTGCTCGTCGTGGCCGTGGGGGTGGGGCTGATGGGGCAGGGGACGGCCCCGGTGTCGCGGGGCGTCGAGCAGGCGGAGCTGGTGCCGGTGCCCCTCCCGTCGTCGCCCGAGGCGCGCACGGTGGAGGGGGCTCGTCCCGAGCCCGTGGTGCCGGCTGGGGAGGCGACGCCTCCGGCGACGGTGGTGGCGCTGGGGCCGGGGGATGTGGCGCCGGAGCCGGAGGTGGCGAACCCGCCGCCGCAGCAGAACGACGAGATTGTCCCGGAGCAGCCGCAGACGGCGCAGTGGAAGTTGGAGAAGACGCAGCACATCGCGGCGGTGTTGGGGCGTGACGTGGAGCGGCTGGAGCGCGAGCGGGAGCTGGCGGAGTCGCGGGGGGACCTGGAGCGGGTGCAGCAGACGGAGATGCTCATCCAGCGCCACCGAGGCCGGCTGGTGAGCCTGGGGGAGGAGATCCAGGCGCTGAGCAAGGAGGCCGCGGCGGAGGCCTCGAGGCAGTGACGCCCGTGGTGGCTCGAGGAGGGAGCGCATGACGCGCGGCGTGTGGCTCCTCCTGCTCGCGCTGGGACTTGCCTGTACTCCGGTCTCGGAGGATGCGGCGACGCGGGTCGGCGGGGTGTCACGCATCGTGGATGGGACGCCTGCCCCGGAGGATGTGGCCACGGTGGTGCTGCTCGCGCGTCGTACGCGGTGCAGTGAGCCGGCGCCGTTGTTGCTGTGCTCGGGTGTCCTCATCGCGCCGGACGTCGTGCTCACGGCGGCGCATTGCCTGGACCTCTTCGGGCCCGAGGGCGCGCACGAGGTCTTCCTCGGCCGGGAGTTGATGCCGAGGCCGAGTGAGGAGGGGCGCTTCGTGCGGGTGGCTCGCGCGATCATTCATCCGCGGTATGAGCCGAAGACCCATGCGTACGACGTGGCGCTGCTGCGGCTCGCGAGCCCGGTGAGCGTGTCGCCCGCGCCGCTGCCGTCGGGTGACGTGGTCCCGATGGCTGGCGAGCCGGTGCGCGCGGTGGGCTATGGCGACACGAAGGATGTGGACGAGCCCTCGGGGCAACGACGCCAGGGGACCCTGCGGGTGACGGACGTCGAGCCCGCGTCCTTCCGGGCGGGACCGGCACCAGGCATGAGCTGCGTGGGAGACAGTGGCGGGCCGGTGTTCGCCCGTGACGACACGGGGCGGGACGTGCTCGTGGGCATCACGGTGAGCGGTGACGTCGCCTGTCGGGAGGAGGCGGTCAACGTGCGAGTGGACGCGTTGATGGTCGACTTCATCGAGCCCTTCCTCGCGCTGCCAGCGCCTGCGCAAAGCACGACGCTCTCTCCGGAGGCCCTGTGCCTGGAGGACTGTGAGAACGACGCCCAGTGCCCTTCCGGGCTCACGTGCGTCGTCACGGAGGGGACTGGGGGCCGGTGCCTGCTGCCCGCGCTCCGAGAGGGCGACTTCGGAGCCACCTGCACGGAGGACACGGCCTGTGGGGTTGGTGGTCTCTGTGCGCGGCTGGAGCCGGAAGGAACGGACGCCTGCCGCTGCTTCACGCCCTGTGTTCCGCCACCGGACCCCGAACCCGAGTCACCGCGAGAGCCTTCCGGAGGCGGCTGTTCGACCACTTCCGGGCTCGCGATTTTCTGGGTCCTGCTGCTCGCGGGAGTCAAGCGGCGGCGCTGATTTTCTCTCGGGGTTCATTCGGCGGAAGCCCCACTTTTCGAGCGAAGAAGCTCGGTCCCGAGCCGCGTGTCTGATATTGTCTGGAGGTGCAAAACAGCGGAGAGGAATTGCGGCGGGCCATCCGCCGGCGGCCAGCAATGTACGTTGGCGACACCATGGAATTCGGCCTGGGGCAGCTCGTCGAAGTCCTGCTGTTGCTGGGGTTCCTCGGGGCGCGGAACGGGGGTGTGAGGGACATCTCCGTGGAGTTGCTGGCGGATGGCGCCTGTCGCGTCACCTTCGACCACTGGCCCTGGCCCGCCGGGTCCCGGGAGTCGGCGCTGTCGAGCCTCGAACGCTGGTTGTCTTTCGAGGGCATCGACTGGAGCACGCCACCTCCGCTGGGCTTGCCCCGAGGCGTCATCTCCCTGCCCCCCTACGTGGAACTGGGACTGGTCAATGCGCTCGCGTCCCGTCTGGACGTCATCGCGTGGGAGGGGGCCCACCATTGGCGGCGCTGCTACCGCGAAGGGCTCGCGGAGCCGGAGTCCTCCAGGAGCCTGATGGATGCGCCCTCTCCGCGCCACGCGGAGCAGGGGCTGTGCATCACGTTCACCCCGGATGCCTCCATCTTCGAGCCCGGTTCTCGCATGCGCTCCCAGCACATCCTGGAGCGGGTCCAGATCCTGTCGGCCATGCTCCCAGGCGTCACCTGGCGCCTGCGAGATGCCCTCGTGGGCCGTGAGAGCTGCTTCCGGCGGACGCGAGGGCTCGCGGACCTGTGCGACGAGCTCGTGGACTCCCGAGGGCTTCTATCTCCGCCGTGGAGCTTCGAGGGGCAGGTGGGGTCGACCCAGGTGGGCCTCGCTCTCCAGTGGGGGGCCTTCGAGGGGGCTGGAGTGCGGTCCTGGGCGAACATCCATCGCTGTTACGAGGGTGGAACCCACCACCAGGGATTCCATCAAGGTCTGCGCAAGGCGCTGCGCTCCAGGATGAAGGCACGAGGTTCCAGCCAGGAGGCCTGGGCGTTCCCCGAGGAGGCCCTGGTTGCCCACCTCACGGCGGTGCTCAGCCTCGGCTTGCCCGAGCCCGTCTGGAAGGGACCCACCCGGGCCCAGCTCGCCAATCCCGAATTGAAAGAGGGCGTGGCCCAACTGGTCGCGACCTGGGTGGAGGCTGCGCTTGCCCAGGACTCCCAGGTGGAGGCCCGGGTCCTGGCGCTGTCAGGAGCCCCCTCGAATGCACTCCGACCCTGACTCATTTGGCGGCTGGATTCGACGACGGCCGGGGATGTACGTCGGCGGCACCGGAATGCGTGGCCGGAGCTCGCTCGTCGATTCCCTCCTGACGCTGGGGTTCATCGCGGCCAGGGATGGCGGTGCACAGGAGCTCTCCGTCTCACTGCGCGCGGACGGCTCCTGCCGCTTCCACGTCGGCCTCTGGCCGTGGAAGCTCTCCTGTGGCACCTCGGTCGCCCAGCTCGAGACGTGGCTCACCCCACAGGACGTCCTCACGGACAAGGACGGAGAGCCTCCGCCGGGCACTCCCTCCGGGGGGCTCTGGCAGTCACCCTTCGTGGACCTGGGGATGCTCTGTGCGTTCTCCTCCCCGCTGGACGTCATCGTCTGGACCGAGGAGGACACCTGGTGTCGCCGTTACCGTGAAGGGCTCGTCGAGCAAGGGCACTCGGATGACACCGCTCCACGAACCTCGAAGTCCGGGCTGTGCATCACCTTCACGCCGGATGCTTCCCTGTTCGAACCGCCTCCTTGCTTCGATGTGCCTCGCCTGCGTGAGCGCATCGAGGCGCTGTCCGCGTTTCATTCCGGCGTCACCTGGACGCTGCGAGACGAGGCCACTGGCACCGAGGCCCGGTTCCTCCGGGAGGAGGGGCTCGCGGATCTGTGTCGGGACCTCGCTCCGTCTCCACTCGGCTCCCAGAACCCTCTGAGCTTCCAGGCGAAGGTGGGGAAGACCACCCTCCAGCTCGCGCTCGTCTGGACGGAGGGCCCGGGTCGGGGAGTGGTGGCGTGGGCGAACCTCTTCGCACGCAACGATGCCGGGCCTCATCGCGTCGGATTCCGTCAGGGGATGCGTGAGGCCATCTCCGCGCGTCTGGCGCGGCAAGGTGTCGCGGCGCGCGCCCGGTGCTTCGACGCCACGGCCTTGTTCGAACACCTCACCGCCGTGCTCCACATCCAGGTGGAGAAGACGGACTGGTACCTGATGACCCGAGAGCGACGCGCCAGCGCGGAGGTCCAGTCCACCGTCACCCAGCTCGTCGCTCAGCGGGTGGAGCAGGCGCTCGCCGAGGACCCGAAGCTGGAGGAGTTCGTACTGAAGGTCGCGGGCCTTCGCTCTCGCTGAACCCCACCTCTTCACGCATGACTCCGGGCTCCCACCTCCCTGGCTCACGGCCGGGTTGTGAAGAGCTTGGAGCGTATCGAGGACTCCTTCATGGACCACGAGTTCACACCGGATGACCTGCGCCGAATGATTCGTCGGCGGCCCGGGATGTATGTCGGAAACCGGGACGAGTTCGGGCTGAGCATGTTCCTGGAGCACCTCCTGGTGCTCGGGTTCAACGCGGGCAGGGCGGGGCGTGTGCGTGCCATCTGCGTGGACCTGCTCGCGGACGGTGCCTGTCGGGTCTCCTTCGACGGTTCGCCGTGGCCGCTGCTCCCCTGGACCGCGCCCCTCGAGAGCCTCGAGCCCTGGTTCACGGTCGACGCGTTCGCGTCCAGAACGAGGGCCGCTTCCCCCGTGCTCGGCACTCCCTCGGGCATCCACTGCCGGGACTCGGAGGTCTATCTCGGTGCCATCAACGTCCTCTCCTCGCGGCTCGACGTCGTCGCGTGGTCGAAGGGCCAGACGTGGCGGCGCCGCTATCGGGCAGGTGTCGCCGAGGAGGGCATCCTCCCGTTCGTGCCGAGCGAGGCCTCCGGCACGGACTCCGGAGTGCACATCACCTGCACCCCGGATGAATCGCTCTTCACCTCCACCGTTCGCTTCTCCTGGAGCGGGCTCCAGGAGCGCGTCCATGCGATGTCCGCCTTCCATGCCGGCGTGTCCTGGACGCTGAGGGACGAGGCCACGGGCACCGAGGCTCGCTTCTTTCGTGAGCGCGGACTCGCTGACCTGTGCGCTGAACTGGCGGACACTTCGTTCATCCAGGAGCCCTGGACCTTCGAGGGACAGGTGGAGGATGTGCGGCTCCGGGTCGCGCTCGGCTGGAGACATCGTCTGAGCCGAGGTCTGTCGTCCTGGGTGAACCTCCAGCGCTGTCTGGTGGGCGGACCGCACCACCGGGGCTTCCTCGTGGGGATGCGCAGGGCGTTCGTCGCACGCCTGCGGCGCCTCGGCCGTGAGCGCGATGCACAGACCTTCTCGGACGGGGCATTGCTCGAACACCTCACGGGGGTGCTCGACCTGCGCATCGCGCCGGACATCCTGGGCAACCCCAGCAAGCAGGTGTTCGCCCCGCCCGAGGTCGAGGCTCCCGTCGCACGTCTCGTCGAGGGCTGGGTGGCACGCGCGCTCACCGAGGACCCGGAGCTGGAGGCCACGTTGTTCAGGTTCGCGGGATGCGAACCCGCTGGAGAGAACGAACCCTGAAGAGCGATGGAGAGCTGTGTCTTCCGATGAAGCCAGTCGACCTCGAGTGAGCCCGCACCCGGTCCGAGCAGAACCGGGGAGCCACCATCACGAGGAAGAAGAATGAGCGCGCCCGAGTGAGGAAGCCGGAATCTCTGATTACGAGTCAGGTGCCGCACCCGCGGCGTCACCCCCATGGAAGTGGAGGTGGACGGAGTTGAACCGTCTTGAGGAGCGTGTAGGACCTTCTCGAACGGGCGCGCTCGAAGCAGAAGGACGGTGACGCGTCACCGTCCCTGACGGCCCACCCCTCACCCACAGGTGCCCGAGGGGCCACACGTCTCCGGCGGGATGCAGATGGCGGCGCAGATGTTGGGCGAGGGGCACGTGCCGCAGTACACCGAGCGATGTTGGCCGCATGAATCGACGGCCGTCACATGCCCGCAGGAGCCGAAGCTCTGCATGCACAGCGACGAGTCCGGCTCGCCCGTGCAGGTGGGCAGGGTGGACTCGTGCGAGCTCTCCGTGGACGACGAGAGCGCCGCGTTGGACATCCGCACGGCACCGCAGGCGCACAGCATCAACAGGGGCAACAGGAGGAGGCGCTTCATCGTAAGGACCTCGGGGACCCACGGGGACACTGCGACTTCCGCACGAGGACTGCGATTCCAGCAGAGACCCATCACCCGCCTCCCTCGCGCGCCGGAGCACGGGCCATCCCCACGCTCCATCAGTGCAACCCCGTGGCCACCCGACTTGCGAACCTCACCCGTGTGGACCCAGGACCACACACGGAGCTGGCCCACCCCTTGCTCTACACTCGGGGCTCCAACGCAGACCCCACCGTGGCGTGGTCCACGGGCCACACACCCATGTCCTCGGCCATGACCCTGTTCACCGTGTCGCGTCACCACGGCCTCGTCCCCGCCACGCTGTGCAGCGTCCTGGCGGTGGGCCTGCTGGCCTTCCGCCTCGACTGGAGCGAGCGCGCCAGCTTCGCCTTCCTCACCTGGAACCTGTTCCTCGCCTGGGTCCCCTATGTCCTGGCCCTGCTCGCGCGGGTGCTCATGGTGCGGGGTCACGGCAAGGGCTGGGTGCTGGCGCCGCTCGCCCTGGGGTGGCTCGCGCTGTTCCCCAACGCGCCCTACCTCCTCACCGACTTCATCCACCTGCACCAGCGGCCCGTCGTCCCGCTCTGGTTCGACGCGGCCCTGCTGGCCCTGTTCGCCGCCACTGGGTGGATGCTCGGCCTGCTGTCCCTGGAGGTCTGGAAGCAGTGGCTGGAGGAGCGCCACGGCCGCCGCACGGCGTGGGCCTTCGTCGGCGTCACCTCGCTCCTGTGCGGCTATGGCATCTACCTGGGCCGCGTGGAGCGGTGGAACAGCTGGGACGTGCTCGCGGACCCGTGGCGCCTGTTCGCCTCAATCGCCGCCCACCTGAAGGACCCCTGGGCCTTCCCGTACCTGCCCCACCTCACCGTCTTCTTCGCGCTGGTGCTGCCCGTGTCCTACGTCGCCTTCGAGGCGCTCGTCCTCCGGCTGCGCCGTCAGCGCGCCACCCCCTGAAACACGAACACCGCCCACGCTCCGGCCAGGGAGCGCGGACGGCGTGTCGATGAGAGGGCCTTCGGAAGCGGCGCCTCAGCCGCCGTGGATGCGCGAGCGTTTACGCGGACCTCCCCGGTGCTTCACGTTCATCTCGCTGGGGGCCTTCTTTCGCCCGTTGAGCGAGGTGCGTCGCCGGTTGCTCTTGGGCGCGTGGTCCTCGGCCGCCGGGCCCAAGGTCACGCGCGCCAGGTTCCGGGTTCGCCTGAGCGCCGCCGCCTCGTCCCGGGGCAACGTCTTGCGGCCCTTGGACGCCTGCACGCTGGCCTGCGCCTCGCCGGCCGAGGCCACCCGCCGCTTGTTCTTCACTCCCGCCATCTTGGTCCGGACCGCCATGTCGCCCTCCTTCCCTGGAGAGGTAAGGACGGCTCCACGGCTTGTCCAACCCGGAGGCCAGGGGCTCGAGGGCCCCACCCGTGACGCCCGCCTGGCCGCCCGCGAGGGCTCCCCCGAGGGAGAGGGCCCGGCCACGGGGTCGACCCGGAGCCGTGGGGCCCGCTGCCCTCGGCGGAAAGAGGATGCCGCGCTTTACGTCGACGAGCGCTTGCCGCGCCGGGGAGGCCGCGTGCTCGTGGTCGTCTCGGGCGGGAACAGCCAGCCCTCCTCGCTGTGCGAGGCGGTGTTCGTCTGGGTCGACTCGCTGGGCTCCAGGTGCTGGCCCCGGCAGCCGCGGCACCAGGACTGGGGCCGGCGCTCGCCGCGCATCACGCGGAAGCCGAAGTCCTGCTCCGTGGGGCCCACGTGGTCGCAGCGCGGGCAGCGGCTCAGCGACGTGACGCCAATCTCCTTGGCCTTCTGGCGGCCATGCTCCACCACCAGCGCCAGCGCCGCGGCGAAGCCCAACCGCTTCTCGGAGGCGACGTGGAAACGACGGGCGCGCTTGCGCCCACCCCGGCCGAGCACGGGCATGAGGTCCATCCCCCCGAGCAGGTTGCGCTGCTCGAGCACACGCGACGACGAAGAGCTGTCCTGGGTTGATCGGCTCACCCGACAACTCATAGCGGAGGGGTCTGACACGCCCTTTCAGAGGGGAGATGCCTGCCTGCCCTCACGCAAACCCTACTGAACGAAAATCCAGTGAGTCCGCGCACTTGGGCCTCCCCGAGAGCGGCCAGGCGAGCTCGGGGAGGCCTGGTGGGCCGTGGGGCTACTCGGCGTCGGCCATGCCCCCGCCGCTGTCGGTGGCGGGGAAGACGGGGGTGCCGCCGGGGAGGCTCGGGTCGTGCGGCAGGCTGCCTCGGGGGCTGCGCAGGTACACGAAGGGCGTGGCGAACAGGAAGTTGGAGACGCGCGACGTGTAGATGTCCGCGTAGCGCTCCACCTGGCGGGCCAGGTGGCTCTTGTCGTTGCCGGCGCGGGTGAGCAGGCCCCAGATGGGGTTGGACAGCTCCGTGGCGGCGCGGGCCATGGGGCCCAGCTCCGCGTCCAGCGCCTCCAGCTCCTCGCGCAGCGTGCCCAGCTTCGCCACCAGCTCCTGCTCGGTGGGCGAGTCCGTGCGCGGGCCGTAGTCACCGCGGCGGCGCTGCAGCTCCAGCCGCAGCTGGCAGCTGTCCCACTCCAGCCGCTCCTTGAGGACCATGCGCTCGGCGAGCCGGGCCTCGGTGGGGCGGAACGACGCAATCGCGCGCACCTCGTCCTCCAGCTCGCGGAGGATGAGCGCCGTGCGCCAGCGCAGCGCGCTCTTGGACACGTGCACGTCGCCGAACATGTGGTCGCCCACGTAGAGGACCTCGTCGCCGCTGATGCCCAGGTGGCGCTCGAGCTCCACGGCGCTGCCGCCGAAGTACGGCTTGCCCTCCTTGAACGGCCCCGAGTGCGGACGCAGGAGCGCCTCGCCGTTGGTCTCCACCACCTCGAACAGCGCCGAGCGCGTGGTGAAGAACTCCGGCTTGCGCGCGGAGACGATGACCACGTCGAACAGCTGCCGCCACGTCATGCCTTGGGGCAGGTGCTTGTCGAAGGCGAAGTGCATCATGGGCTCGGTGTAGGCCCACTCGCTGTTGGTGATGAGCAGCAGCTTCTTGCCCGCGTTGCGCTGGTCCAAGAGCGCCAGCGGCGTCTCCGGGTCGTCGATGACGTAGCGCTCCGGGTCCGCGATGATTTCGGCCTTGAGCCGGCCCTGCATGTGCGTGGCGTCCAGGTTCTTGCGCACGTGCTCGTAGAGGTCCGCGTAGCCCATGGGGCCGGGCAGCTGCCCCGCGTCCAGCCGGTCCACCAGCTGCGCGTAGAGGCACGCCTCCGACAGGGAGAAGAGCGTGTTGAGGAACACCCACCGCCGCTCGTGCAGGTCGATGACGACGTGCGAGTACTCGTCGCGCTGGGTGATGAAGTCCAGCGTGCGCGTGCCGTGCAGCGCCTTCTTCACGAACCCGAAGCGGTTGGCCTTGAGCAGGTTGCCCTTCTCGGTGTCGATGATGAGGCCGCGGATGGCGAGCGCCGGGTCGAACTGGAGGTCACCCACGGGCCAGCCCTGCGCGACGAGCCTGTCCCGGATGTGCTCGTACGCGCGGCGCTCCCACGCCTCCACCCGGTAGTGGATGAGCGTGTAGTCCATGTCGTAGCCCACGGCCTTGATGGCGCGCAGGTTGAGGGTGCGGTTGCAGAACAGGCCCCGCTCGGGCGGGGGACCAGCAGGTTGCGAGCGCATAGGAGGCTTGGATTGCCCCGTCTGGAGGCAAAAGTCGATGCCTCTGTGCGGGCCCGTCCGCTGCCTCGCACCGCCGGGTGGCGTTGGCCCCATTCCCAGGCGTGTCGGATGCACGGCACTCGCCCCCGGGGGCCAGGGAGGGAGCGTGACTTCCTTGACTAGTTTGGTCGACCTCTCAACCCCCTGAAGCGAGGTCCGTGCATGGCCTGGATGATTCGCGGTCTGTTGGTGAGCGCGCTGTTCGTGGTGGGGTGCAGGCACTCGGCGCCCGCCGTCACGCCGGAGCCGTCGACGCCGGTGGCGCTGAGCTGTGACGAGCGGCAGTCGGAGCTCTCCCGGGAGGCGGACCAGCGGGCGTCGCCGTATGGCATCGAGCAGCACCTGGCGAAGAACTTCCCGGAGGGCTCGGTGTCGTGGCTGATGAAGGATGCGCAGTATCAGCAGTACGTGGTGCAGACGGGGGCGACGAACTTCGGGCGCTGTGACGACAGCGGCTGCTACCTGTTCGCGGCGCCGTCGTCGGTCATCCGGGACGCGGTGAAGAAGGCGTCGTCGGGCGGGACGCATGACCCGGCGGTGCTGGGGCAGGCGCTGGGGCTGCCGGCGAAGAACTTCGAGGGGCCGCTGCGGATGATGACGTTGGATTTGCGCGCGGCGGCGCCGTGCGTGCGGCTGCCGGTGGACAGCGACCCGGGCGCCTGGAAGTGCCAGTCGGAGCAGGACACGGACTGCTTCAAGTTCGGCGGCTACACGTCGGGCGGGTTGCCGGAGGTCATGATCATCAACGCGCCGGTGTCCCAGGCCGTGGTGACCGAGGTGCCGTGAGCGTCGCCGAGCACGTCATCCACCAGAGCCCCCTGCTCTACCGCGTGCTGCGCGAGGAGGGCGGGGGCCTGGTCATCGAGGTCGTCGTGGGCGGCGTCGCGATGACGGCGGTGCGCGTGCGCCTGACGGCCGAGGAGGCCCAGGCCTTCGGCCGTGAGGGCCCCGCGTACAGTGACAGGCTGGCCCGGGACATCATGGCGCGGCCGTCCTTCGGAGGCAGGGCCTACGACGCGCCCGGGTGAACGGTCCCCTCGTGCGCGCGGGTGATGGACCCCTGTTGGGTGATGCGCAGGTTGGCGTGTGGCCATGGGGAGGGGACGGATGCGCGGGGTCGCCTGGATGTTGATGGGGTTTTCGCTCGTCCTCGCGAGCGGGTGTGCGTCCTCGCAGCGCGCGTCCACGGACGACACGGCGCGGGGGCACGCGGACGTCGCGGCGTCCTCGAAGGACCCGCTCCCCTCCTGGACGGAGGGCCCCACGAAGGCGGCGCTCCTGGACTTCGTGGAGCGGGTGACTCGCGAGGGCGGACCGGACTTCGTGCCCGCCTCCGAGCGTATCGCCGTGTTCGACAACGACGGCACGCTGTGGTCCGAGCAGCCCCTCGTGGCCGAGCTGGCCTTCGTCATCGACCGGGTGAAGGCGCTCGCGCCCCAGCACCCCGAGTGGCGCACGCGCCAGCCCTTCCAGGGCGTGCTCGAGGGTGATGTGGAGTCGGTGAAGGCGAGCGGCAAGCGCGGGCTGATGGAGCTGTTCGCGGCCACGCATGCGGGCATGACGACGGAGCAGTTCGAGCGGACGGTCTCGGACTGGCTCGTCACCGCGCGCCACCCCACGCTGCATCGCCCGTACACGGACCTCGTCTATCAGCCGATGTTGGAGCTGTTGTCATTCCTGCGGGCGCGGGGCTTCAAGACCTTCGTCGTCTCCGGTGGGGACGTGGGCTTCATGCGCCCCTGGATGGAGCGGGTGTACGGCGTGCCGCGCGAGCAGGTGGTGGGCAGCCGGGTGAAGCTGCGCTACCAGGCCACCGGAGGCGCGCCCTCGGTCCTTCGACTCGCGGAGCTGGACCTGCTCGATGACGGAGCAGGCAAGCCCGTGGGCATCGAGCAGGGGGTGGGACGCAGGCCCCTGGCGGCCTTCGGGAACTCCGATGGGGACTTCGAGATGCTCGAGTGGACCACCTCCGGTCCGGGGCCGCGCCTGGGGCTGCTCGTCCACCACACCGATGCCGAGCGCGAGTGGGCCTATGACCGGGAGGCCCGCGTGGGGAAGCTCGCCCGGGGGTTGGACGAGGCGCCTGGACGGGGCTGGCTCGTCGTGGACATGCGGCGTGACTGGAAGGTCATCCATCCGTTCGAGCGCGCGACGCCGCGGTGAGGGCGGGCCGCAAGGGCTGCGGAGCCTCGTCGGGGCGCGCGCAAGGCTTGCGGCGCGGCTGGGGGGAGGCATGAGGGCCCCACGTGGCATGGTTTCTGTACTGCTTGCTCCCCACACGCCTTCTTCTGGGAAGTGCGTCGCGATGAGCGCGGCGGCGGTGCCCGGCGAGGGTCGCGGGAGGCGAAGATGGACAGTCTGGCTCGTGAGGCGCGTGACGCCCTGGTGCAGCGCGGCGAACGGCTCCGGTCACGGACGCGTCTCGTGGCCGTCCGGGAAGCGGACGAGCTGCTGTCCGAGGCGGAGCGCCAGGAGCTGCTCGACATCGAGGCGGCGCTCACCCGCATCGCGGTGGGACAGTTCGGCCGCTGCGAGCGGTGCGGAGGCGCCATGGGACGCCACCGCCTGCGAGCCATTCCCGAGGCCCGCTTCTGCATGACGTGCTCGGCCCTGGGCCGGTGAGCCCGCCCCGTCAAAGTTCGGGGAAGCTCACCGGGCCCAGGTGCAACGGGGGCGAGGTCGCGTCCTCGCGCAGCTCGAGGAGGTAGCGGCCTCGGAGTTCCTTGGGTGTGGCCTCGATCTCCAGGACGAGCATCACGTCGGTGTCCTTGCTTTCGAGGGGCCGTGATTGCCAGACGAGGAGCTTCCGGACGTGACGTCCCGTCGCGGTGATGAGCGTCGCTTCTCGCGGGGTCCACGGTGAATGCCCTCCAGCGGAGGCGAGCTGCAGCACCACGGCGACCCGTGAGCTCGTCCGGTGTGCGTACGCGGATGTCGAGGTCGACAGGACCGGCGTGGCGGGTGCGACGATGGGGCCGAGCGGTCTGGTGACGAGGCCCCGGACATCCAGTGCTCCGGCGATGTACATCACGCTGAACGGCCCTCGTGAGAGCGTGTCGGGGGGCTGCGTGGAAGGGGCTTGAACAGTCGATGCTGGTGAAGAGGCATCGTCGAGCTCGATGGCGCGCTCCTGAAGAAGAGGAGCGCCTCCGGTGTCGGAGGCGTGGAGCAGGACGAGCCAGGTCACGAGGCGCAAGCGCCTGGCCTCGTCACCAATCCTGCCCACGAATCTCCCGGAAGCGGTCCACGACGCGGACATGCAGGAGGTTGAAGATGACCGCGTGTTCCTCATCTCCCCCCGGAAGCCTCTTCCGCCCTGGGTCGGCGACCTCGTAGAACATCATGCAGACGGGATACACGTCGTCGTCGATGCGCATCTCCCGGATGCGGCCGTAGACGCGCTCGTTGGTGAAGATGATTTCGGTGACGAGTTGCGCGCCCGCGGGGAGCTTCCTGAATTTGCGGTGCACGTTCGTCATCAGGTACCCCTCCTTCACCGTGATGTTCCGGAAGGGCGTGCCGAAGTTCTCTCCGATGGAGCCCTCGAACTGGTCCTCCTGGTCGAGTCCGAAGCGCTCGGCGGTCTCCACCGCGCCCGCGGGACACGGGGTCTCGGGAGGGATGGGCCGATGCTGCACGTAGGGCGTGCTGCTGGAGCAGGCGAGCCCGGTGCAGGCCAGGGCCACCTTGGACAGACGGGCGAGCGACGGCGCGCGAGACTTCGCGGGGGGAGCGGGAGGCTTCATCACGGGAGTGGGGTCCTGGAGTGGCGGCGCCACGGGGGCGACGGTCACGGGGATGGGATTCGCTCGGGGCGAATCGGTGACGGCCTCACTGTGATGCGACTTCGCATGTCTGGCTATTTTCTGACCTGCCAGGGGGTCGATTTGTTGGGTGACTCCTGGAGTTGTCTGTCTCCATCCGTGGAGGAACCACCCCACCGCCAGGAGCAGGAGCACGGCGGGCAGGGCGAGAACCCGGGGGCGTAAGAGACGGGTTCGCAGGTGCTGGACGCGGGCGTGCGCCAGGGACGGGGGTTTGCGCGGAGGCGCGGGTGTGTCCGTGCCGAAGAGCGGCGCGTCCCAGGGCTCGGAGGTGAAGCGGCTCGGCGCCAGGGCAGAGGCGAGTTCCGCGCCGCTCTGGAAGCGTTGCTCCGGGAGCTTCTCGAGGAGCCGCAGGATGATGGCGTCGAGTTCGGGAGGGATGCGCGGGTTCAGCTCCGACGGGACGGCGGGTGGCTGTGAGGTGATGGCGGCGCACAGCACGTCCGCGGGCCAGTCCGGAGGGAAGGGGTAGTGGCCGGTGGCCGCGCGGTAGAGACACACGCCCAGGGCGTAGAGGTCATCGGTGGCGACGGACTGGTAGCGCGCGTCCGGGTGGCGCCAGTGGCGCTGATGGAAGCGGATGGCCTCGGGGCTGCGCAGGTGGCGGGTTCCCGGAGGCAGCGGGCCGGTGGTCAGCGTGGGCGCGCCGGTGTACGCGCTCGCGCCCAGGTCGATGAGGACAGGGTCTCCTTCGGTGTCTCGCAGCAGGATGTGCTCCGGCTTGAGGTCCCGGTGCAGCACGTCCCCGGCGTGCAGGGTGTCCAGCGCCAGGGCGACTCGGCGGAAGGTCTCCGCCAGCTGTCGGAAGGAGGGGTTGTGTCGCTCCGCCCAGACGTGGAGCGGTGGCCCGGGCACCCAGTCCATGACGAAGTAGAAGTGGCCCGTGACGATGTCCGGCCAGCGGCCGCAGGCGTGGACCGCGACGACGTTGGGGTGGACGGCCCGGTCCAGCAGGAGCGTGAGCTCGCGCAGCGCCCGGCCCTCGGCGGTGTGGCGAGTGAGCTTGAGGGCGAAGTAGCGCCCCGGCGAGTCCACTGGCTCCACGCGGTAGACGACGCCGTAGCCGCCCACGCCCAGTCTCTCGAGGATGCGCCAGCCTCCCGTCAGGACGAAGCCCGGGGGCAGGGCTTCCGGGGGCATCGACGATGGATGCGGACTCATGGACGTCAGAGGTCTCCTGGATTCTGACGAATCTAGCAGGTTGAATACCCCTGGGGTGGCCCGCTGCCATGGCCATCCCACGAGTTACCCTGACGTCAGGGCGCGGGGCGCTCCTGGGAGACGTGTGTCAGCGGGGGCTCGAGGTGAGGTCGCGCATCATCACGGCCTTGGGGTAGGCGACGAAGAACCCCAGGCGCTCCATGTTCCGCTGTGAGGGACTGGCGGGCAGGGTGCTGCTCGACGCCAGGGTGCAGCCCTGACGGGTGGCCCAGTCGAGGCGGGTGGAGATGAGGGCCTGCTGGAGTCCTCGGCCACGGAAGCGCTCGCGCACGCCGGTGCCGGACAGGGTGGCCACGCCGTCGTGTATGGCCACGGTGCCGCCTCCCGCGGGCTCTCCGTCCACGAGCGCGAGGAAGCACGTGGTGCCGGGCATGGTCGCGGTGCCCAGCATGAGCGAGGCCTCCTTGTCGGAGACCTCGTCACGTCCCATGAAGCCCTGGGCCACGGTGCGCGAGAAGACCTGGGCCTCACCGGGGCGGAGCGGACGAAGCTCGATGCCGGGTGCGGTGGGAGGAGGCGGACTCGCGGGCAGGGCGCGCACGAAGACCTGCTGGAACTCACCGACGCGGTAGCCACGACGGGCCAGCTCCTGCGCGAGCGACGGGTCGGCGAAGGGGAGCAGGTCGAGCTGGAGGAGACCACCCTGTTGTCCCAGGTGGGCCTCCACGCGGTCGAGGGACTCGGCGCTGACGGGGCCTGAGAGTCCGAGCGCGAGCGCCTGGGTGAGCGGCGAGTTGGCGCCATTGAAGAGGGCGAGACCGCCTGCGATCTCGAGGATGCCGTGTGTCGGTGTGGCGGCGCGGTTCTGCGCGGCCTGGGCCAGCTCCACGCGGCGGACCAGCGCGGCGTCCACGGTGGGGCGAGAGGAGGGGAGTGACATGGGGCCACCCTCGTCCACGTCGTGTCGGGGCGTCTATCAGGTTCCTGCTTCGTCTATCGGGTTCGCGCCATTCGTCGAGTCCGTCACCTCGCGACGGAAGCGGGCGGGCGTGAGCGCGTGGCGCGCGCGGAACAAGGCGGTGAAGTGGCTCTGGCTGGAGAAGCCCGTGGCTTGCGCGATGTCGCTCAGCGGGAGCGCGGTGGTGGCGAGCAGCTCTCGTGCGCGTTCCAGGCGCCGGGTCAGGACGAACTGGTGTGGCGTGTTGCCGGTGGTTCGTTTGAAGCCTCGCGAGAAGTGGGACGGGCTCAGGTCGACCACGGCGGCGAGGGACTCCAGGCCGAGGGCCGTGTCCAGGTTCGCCTCGACGAAGTCTGTCACGCGCCGGAGCTGCCAGGGCGCGAGTCCCACGGGCTTCGCTCCGGACTTCGGGCGTTGGCCGTCGAGACGCAGCAGGCGCAGGCCCAGCACGGTGGCGAGCGCATCCACTTCGAGTCGCGAGGGTGGACGTCCCTCGCACAGCGCCTCGCCGCTGGCGCGCAGCAACTCACGGAGCACCGGGTCCGTCAGTCGTGATGGGCCCACCGAGCACAGGGCGTGCTCCAGATCGTGCTCTCCGGCGAGCGAAGACATCCGCTCGGGAGGAAGGAAGAAGGACACCACCTGCGCGCCCGCGTCCCAGGCGAAGGCATGCGGCAGGTCGGAGCCGACGACGCCCACTTCCTCTCGGACGAGCCGCACGTCCACCGCGCGGTCGACGGAGCGCCAGCGCCCGCGGACAGCAGGGCGGCCGAGGGGCATGAGCAGTTGCAGCGACCGGTGCTGATGCTCGCCCGTGTCCATCTGCTGGTGGCGATAGAGGGCCACACCTATTCCCTGCCACGTCACGGTGAGAGGCTTGTCAGCTCTGTGCTCCATGCGTCGGTCGACTCCTATCGAGCAAGCTCCGCTGGAAGCTCCCAGGCAAAAACAACCACACACCCAGCTTCGTGATTCACCACCACGCGATAATCACCGGCAGGAAACTCCGCGACATCTCCTGCGGCGAACTGGACAGCCTGCGTGCCGAATTCAATCTGGCAGCGCCCAGCCAGCACATAGACCGTACCGGCCCGCATCGATCCACCGAAATCCTCCACCGGCGAATACCGACTGACGCTCACCCGATACTTCTTCGCGGGCAAGTGCAGCGCACGCACACTCTCTTCCGTGAGGGGTTTGCTGGTGATTTCGGACCAGCGCCGCACCGTGACCTGTTTCGGTTCCATCATGCACCTCACTGCGGGAAGTCCATGCAGGGTGGCGCCCTCCATGGGGCCACCATTGTCAGCTGCTCGGGGAGACTGGTCAGCGGATGAGAAGCGCCCTCAAGTCTGCCCTGGTTTCGGTGGGGGCGTCTCACCAGACCTCCGCTGAAGTGCAGGAGGGCTCGCGCTTCGACCCCGTCGCGCACGGAGTCCTCATCCGCTGACGCGGCCGTGTCCCAGGCGAGCGACGGCCCCCCTGGTGGCACCCCGCACCCTGTCATCCACAGGTCGCCCGGCAGGCCACCCGCCGAGGGGGCGGAAAGAACCCGTGCGCCCGGGCGTGTCTACGGGTATAGACAACCCCCTCATGTGTCCCATGGTGAAGACGGAAGACCTCATCGACGCCCAGGGCGTGGCCGGCCTGCTGCAGCTTCGCCACACCAACAGCGTCAGCACCTATCTGCGCCGCTACCCGGACATGCCCCGCCCCATCCTGGACCTGGGCACCGGACGCCCACGCTTGTGGCTGCGTCCCCAGGTGATGCGCTGGCTTCGTGCCCGCAGGTCCGACACGGCTTCCATCGGAGTTGAGAGATGACCACCGCCATTCCCCGTACCCCTCCCGCCGTCCTGCCCGGCCCCAATGACACCTGCTGGTGCGGCAGCGGCACCAAGTACAAGAAGTGCCACCGCGGCGCCGACGCCGTCGAGGCGCGCAAGAAGGGCCCCGACGTCGCGCGCAAGGGCATCCGCCCGGGCATCATCAGCCCCCGCCGCGACGTGCCCCTGCACATCCCCCGCCCCGACTACGCCGTGTCCGGCCGCCCCCAGCGCCGCCCGAGCGACTCTGAGATCCGCTCGCCGGATGTCATCGCGCGCATGCGCAGGGCCTGCAAGGCCGCCGCCGAGGTGCTCCAGGAAGTCGCCTCCCACGTGCGCCCCGGCATCACCACCGACGAGCTGGACGCCATCACCCACGAGGCCTACATCCGCCGGGGCGGCTACCCGAGCACGCTCAACTACCACGGCTTCCCCAAGTCCCTGTGCACCTCGGTCAACGAGGTCATCTGCCACGGCATCCCCGACAACCGCGCGCTCGAGGACGGCGACATCGTCAACCTGGACATCACCATCTACCTGGATGGCGTCCACGGCGACTGCTCGGCCACCCACTTCGTGGGCAAGGTGGACCCGGAGAGCGAGCGGCTGGTGCGCGTCACCCGCGAGTGCATGGAGCTGGGCATCGCCGCGGTGAAGCCCGGCCGGCCCATCAGCGACATCGGCCGCGCGATTGAAGACCACGCCACCAAGAACGGCATGAGCGTGGTGCGCGCCTACTGCGGCCACGGCATCGGCGAGACGTTCCACACGTCCCTCCAGATTCCGCACTACTACGAGCCCGAGGCCGACACCATCATGCAACCGGGGATGATCTTCACCGTCGAGCCGATGATCAACCTGGGCGGCTGGGGCCACCGCACGTGGGACGACGGGTGGACCGCCGTCACCGCCGACGGCAGCCGCAGCGCCCAGTTCGAGCACACGCTGCTCGTCACCGAGCAGGGCCCCGAGATCCTCACCGTGGCCTGAAGTCCCGAGCGCCCCACGGTAGACCGTGGGGCGAAGCCACCGTGTGACGGGCGACAGTCCTCCACGGTGGCCGTCACCGGCCGGACGTCCCCTCGAAACCTCTCGGCGCTTCGCGCGCGCCCGGCGCTATCCACGCGCTCCAGGCCCGAGGTCCCGAGAGGTACACCATGTCCCTCGATATCGCCGTCGACGCCGACCGTCTCAAGAGCGTCCAGGACGTCCTCCAGGTGTTGGAGGACTCCTTCCAGGTCGACTTCATCCCAGGCATCTTCAAGAAGCTGGACGAGAAGCTGCTCGTCGAGCGCGCCGCGTTCCGGACGAACACAGTCGCTCAGCGCTACGAGCTGGACGTCTACTTCGGGCTGAAGGGCCCCGAGGCGAGCGCCCGCTCACCGTTCCTCAAGGTGGGCATGTGCATCACCATCCAGTCCGAGGTCGCCGTGCGCGGCCGCCGCCCGGCCCGCTACGACGGCACGCTGGAGGTCCCCCTCGCCGAAGACGCCATCACCCACGTGCCGTTCGCGCTCTACCTGCGCCGCGCCGCCCGGGGCGCGCTCACGACGCCTCCCTCGGAGTGAGCCCGGCTCACCCGGCGCAGGGCGCAAGCGACGTCCCCAGGCAGAAGCGCGCCGACCTCAGCGCTTGCACCACCACCTGGCCGCCGTGGTCCAGGGGCACGCTGCTCCCGCGCTCCAGCACGTAGTCCCGAGGGTCCGACTCGAAGGTGAGCCAGAGCCGGCCCTCGGTACACGTGAGCAGCAGGCCCTCGTCCCCCTGGATGCGCCGACTCCAGAGTGTCCCCTCGCGCAGCCCCTGGCCGCCCGTCTCCACTCCGGGGCGAGCCTGGGGCTTCAGGTGATTCCACAGCGAGCTCCAGAAGCCTCGCCGCGCCGACATGAGCTTGGACTCCATGGCACCACGACCTCCTCATGGCCCACCATGCGCCCCGCCGGGGAAACAGAACAGAGACAGCAATCCAGCATTGTGACCAGTACAGTTGAAGTCCAAGGAACTGTACTGGTCCGTCCAGTGGGCAGGTGTGTCTGGGCAGCGGAGGCCGGGCCCGTTACCGATACGGATTGGCGGGAGACGGACTTCGCATCGGGGACGGCATGGGCGCGCTGGCACACAAACCGAAGTTGTACGAGCAGGTGGCGGAGCGACTGGAGGACGCCATCAACGCGGGCACGCTGCGCGCGGGAGACAGGCTGCCCTCCGTGCGTCAGCTCAGCCTGCGTGAGCAGGTGAGCATCTCCACGGTGCTCCAGGCGTATCTGCACCTGGAGTCGGTGGGGCTCATCGAGACGCGGCCGCAGTCGGGCCACTACGTGCGCCGGCGCGAGCGTCCCCGCCTCGCGGAGCCGCAGGTGTCCCGCCCCGCGACGAGCGCCACGCCCGTCACGGTGAGCGCGCTGGTGTCGCGCGTGTACCAGTCGATGCGCGACCCGAACCTGGTGCAGATGGGCGGCGCGTGGCCGTCCACGGAGCTGCTCCCCACGCGCCGGCTGTACCGGGAGCTCAACGCGCTCACCCGCGAGAGGGGTGACGCGGGGATGCTGTACGACGTGCCTCCGGGGTGTCCGGAGCTGCGGCGGCAGCTGGCGCGGCGCTCGCTGGACTGGGGCGCGGCGCTGTCGCCCGAGGACTTCATCATCACCGTCGGCGCCGCGGAGGCCATCCACCTGTGCCTGCTCGCCGTGGCCCGGCAGGGGGACACCATCGCGATTGAGTCACCGGCGTACTACGGCACGCTCCAGGCCATCGAGTCGCTCGGGCTGCGCGCGCTGGAGATTCCGTGCTCACCGCGCCACGGCATGGAGCTGGATGCGCTCCAGGCGGCGCTGGAGCGGCGGCGCGTGGCGGCGGTGCTGGTGGTGCCCAGCTACAGCAACCCGGTGGGCAGCTGCATGCCGACGGCGAACCGCCAGCGACTGGTGGCCATGCTCGAGGAGCGCGGGGTGCCGCTCATCGAGGATGACCTGTACGGTGACCTGCACTTCGACGAGCGCAGGCCGCGCACGTGCAAGTCGTTCGACACGACGGGCAACGTGATGCTGTGTGGCTCGTTCTCGAAGACGCTCGCGCCGGGCTTCCGCGTGGGGTACGTGGCGCCGGGTCGGCTCCGGGAGCGGGTGGAACTCCTGAAGTTCTCGCACACGGTGGCCTCGCCCACGCTGCTGCCGCTGGCGATTGCGCGCTTCCTGGAGGAGGGCGGGTATGACCGGCACCTGCGCGCGCTGCGGCGCCGGCTGTCGGAGCAGGTGGCGCGCATGGCGGAGGGCGTGGCTGAGCACTTCCCGGAGGGCACGCGCGTGGCGCGGCCAGCGGGGGGCTCGCTGTTGTGGGTGGAGCTGCCGTCCACGGTGGACTCGCTGGTGCTGCACGGACGCGCGCTGGATGCGGGCGTGAGCATCGCGCCGGGGCCCATCTTCTCGCCCCGGCCAGACTCGTACCGGAACTTCATCCGCATGTCGTGTGGACAGCCGTGGACGCCGCGCATCGAGGGCGCGATGGCCACGGTGGGCCGGCTGGTGCGTACCCTGATGTGAGGTCAGCGTGCGAAGAGCAGGCCCGCGCCCTGGCGTGAGGCCTTGTCCAGCGCCTGCGTCACGGCGTCGAGCGCTCGCGCGGGGTCTCCGCGCCGGGTGATGCGGCGCAGGCGGGAGGTGAAGCGGGCCCAGCCGCTGACGGGCTGGTAGGTGGGGGCGCCGTGGAGGTGCTCGCGCAGGCCGTCGCGCAGTTGGCGCACCTCGGCGTTCGTCCAGTAGCCGAGGTTCGGGTTGATGCGCCGCAGGTCGTCGGTGGCGCCCTCCTGCTGGGGGACCCGGCCCCAGACGGTGTGGCGCCAGAGGTGGTGGAGCGTGTCCGGGCAGGCCGCGCGGACGACGGCCTCGGCGGCCTGGAGGTCGTCGGCGTCGGGGCGCTGCGAGGTGGCCTGCTCCAGGCGCTCGCTCCGGGGCTCCTTGTCGGTGTGGACCAGGTCCTCGGCGAGCACGTCGAGCAGCTCCAGCACCTCGTCACCGAGCGGCTCGGGCAGCCGCGTCAGCGCGGCGCCGCCGTGCTGGGAGAGGTGGTCCATGAGCGCGAGCAGCACCTCCTCGTCCTCCATCGCCTCGGGGTCCTCGCGCACCACCGCGGCGCGCAGGGACGCGAGCCGGGACGGCGTCAACACACCGGCGAGGCCCTCGGCGGGAATCAGGAAGAAGGTGACAGGGGTGCTCATGGCCCTTGTCTATACCGCCCGCGCTCAGAGCGACGAGAAGATGTCGCCGAGGGTGGCGATCATCGACTCCGAGTCGCGCACCTGGAACGTCGCGGCCTGGACGCTCGCGGCTTCGATGCGGTCGACGCGGAGCATGCGCACCGCTCCGCGCAGGTGGTCCCAGACGAGCAGGTACCACGCGGGCCAGCTGAGCAGGAGGTAGTGGGGCTCCACGACGCGCACCGTGCTCGTGTCGCTCGCGCGGTAGGTCAGCTCCAGCGCGCGCTGCTCGAAGAAGGCCTCCTGGAGGGGGCGCAGCACCGCGGCCCTGGGGGCCTTCCACGTCGCGCTGATGCTGCGCGCGGTGGGGCCCACGAGGATGCGCTGGCGCAGCTTGCCGACGCGGGCGCGCTCCTCGGGTGGGAACGACGCGGCGAGCTTCTGGCGCAGGCTCTTGAGCGTCGACAGCAGGAGCGGGGACTCGAGCCGCTCGGCGAGCGCCAGGGCGAGCAGCAGGTCGAGCAGCTCCTGGGCGTTGAGCTGCACGCGCCCGAGCCCCGTCCTCGGCGGGACGCGGATGCCGCCGCCCCGGCCCGCATCCGACTCGATGGGGACGCCGCGCGCGGAGAGCCGGGACAAGTCCCGCCGGATGGTGCGCACGCAGACGCCCAGCTCCTCCGCCAGCTCCGGGGCCGTCCAGGACGGGCGGGAGGCGAGGAGACCCAGGACCCGGTCCAGACGGTCGGTGACGGGCTCGCGCTTCAAAGGTGACTCATTCTGTCACGTTCTGGGGCCATGTTCATGGGGTCGCGAACGAGCGCGGCCAGGACACACGGAGACAAACGCCATGACCCACACCTTGCGCGGAATGTGCACCTTCAACCTCTGGGCGGATGACCTCCAGGCGGTGACGCGCTGGTACGCGGAGCTGCTCGGCATGCAGCCCTACTTCCGCAGCGAGGACGTGGGGCGCGGGCCCGGGTATGTGGAGTTCCGCATCGGCGACTACCAGCACGAGCTGGGCATCATCGACCGGAGGTTCGCGCCGCCGGGGCTCGCCACGGCTCAGGGCGGGACGGTGGTCTACTGGCACGTCGACGACATCGCGGGGACGCTCGCGCGGGTGCTCGCGATGGGGGCGCAGCTCCTGGATGGCGTCACCGAGCGCGGGCCGGGCTTCGTCACGGCGTCGGTCACCGACCCGTTCGGGAACGTGCTGGGCCTGATGTTCAACCGCCACTACCTGGACGTGCTGGGAGGCGCCCATGGCCAGCGCTGAAGGAGGGGCGCCGGTGATTGTGTTCCGGGGCGCGGCGGAGTTCGAGGCCTGGCTCCAGACGCACGTCGATGCGTCCGCGGGGGTCTGGTTGAAGCTCGCGAAGAAGGGGACGCAGATTGCCTCGCTCACCGATGACGAGGCGGTCGACGTGGGGCTGTGCTTCGGATGGATTTCGGGGCAGCGCAAGTCGCTCGACGCGCGCTTCTACCTGCAGAAGTACGTCCCGCGCCGGCCGCGCAGCCGCTGGTCCTGTGTGAACGTGCGCAAGGTGGAGGCACTCACGCGCGCGGGTCGGATGCGGCCCTCGGGGCTCGCGGAGGTCGAGGCCGCGAAGGCGGATGGGCGCTGGGACGCGGCCTACGAGTCGCAGAAGAACGCCACGGTGCCGGAGGTGCTCACTGCGGCGCTGGCGGCGAGCCCTCGGGCGGCGCGGGCGTTCGAGGCGCTCGGCAGGACGCGGCGGTACGGGCTGGTCCTCAAGGTGCTGACGGCGAGGACCCAGAAGGGGCGCGAAGGCCAGGTCCGCCGCGTCGTCGCGGAGCTCGACGCGGCGGGGTGAGACTTCAGTCCGCGGACATGGCCACGCCGGGCGACACCTTCGACGCGCGGCGGGCGGGCAGCCAGCTCGCCAGCGAGACGACGGTGAGCAGCAGCAGCGGCACGGCGAGGAAGGTCAGCGGGTCCGTGGCGCTCACGTCGTACAGCAGGCCCTCCAGCAGCCGCGACAGCCCGAGCGCCAGCGCGAGCCCGACGCCCAGGCCCAGCGCGCACATCCGCAGGGCCTGCTTCATCACCAGCCGCACCACGTCCGAGGGCAGCGCCCCCAGCGCCAGGCGGATGCCCAGCTCCCGTCGACGCTGCGCCACGCTGTACGCCATCAACCCGTAGATGCCGAGCGAGGCGAGCGCCACCGCCGACACCGCGAAGGCGAGCAGGAGCACCCGCTGGAAGCTCCGGTCCGCCACCGAGCGCTCCAGGCCCTGCGCCAGCGTCGTCGTCTTCGGCAGCGTCAACTGCGAGTCGAGCTGGCGCATCTCGCCCTTCACCAGCGCCGTCACGCGCTCCAGCGGGAGCTTGCTGCGCACCACCACGGACGTCATGGCCCAGGGCGTCTGGGCGAGCGGTGCGTACAGCTCCGGCTCCGCGGGCTCGTCCAGCGCGCGCGCGCGGACATCCCCCACCACGCCCACGATTTCACGCTCCTTGAGCGGGCGGCCGAAGGCGATGACGACCCGCTTGCCGATGGCGTCCTCGTTGGGGAAGTGGCGCCGCGCGAAGGACTCGTTCACCACGACCACCGGCGGCGCGTCCGCGGTGTCCTGCCGCGTGAAGTCCCGCCCCTGCTTGAGCGGAATCCCCAGCGTGGCGAAGACGCCATCGCTCATCGCCCGGTAGCCGGTGACGAGCTTCTCCCCCGAGGGCGAGGGCTTGCCCGGCAGCTCCATCGACAGGCCGATGGCGCCGCCCGTCACGATGCCCGGCGTCACCAGCGACGCGGCCTCCACGCCCGGCTGCGCGCGCACCTGCTCCAGCAGTCGCTCGTAGAAGGTCGCAATCGTGTCCCGCGGGTAGCGCGCGGCCGGGAGGTTGACGCCCATCAGCGACACGCCGTCGGGCCGGTAGCCCGGGTCCACGTCGGCCAGCCGCTGCGCGCTGCGCACCAGCAGCCCCGCGCCCACCAGCAACACCAGCGCGAGCGCCACCTGCGTGGACACGAGAATCGCGCGCCAGCGCAGCGCCGCCTTGTTCGCGCTCGTGCCGCGCGTGCTCTGGAGCAGGCCGCCGAGGTTGGCCTTGAGCGCGGTGCCCAGCGGCGCGAGGCCGCACATCAGCGACACCACGAGCACCAGCGCCGCCGTGTACACCAGCGCGCGTCCATCCACGCGCACCGCCTGCACCTGACGCACGGACTCCGGCAGCATCGCGCTCAGCATGTCCGTGCCCCACAGGCCCAGGAGCAACCCCAGCGCGCCTCCGGCCAGGGCCAGCAGCGAGCCCTCCGCCAGCAACTGTCGGGCGAGCGCGCCCTTGCCCGCGCCCAGCGCGGTGCGCACGGCGAACTCCTGCTGCCGGGTCATCGCGCGGGCGAGGAGCAGCTGCGCCACGTTGACGCAGGCGATGAGCAGCAGCAGCGCCACGGCGCCGAGCAGCAGGAGCGCGGGGCGACGTGTCTTCTGGGACAGGCGCTCCTGGAGGCCGCGCACGCTCACGCTCGCCTGGGTGTTGGTGTCCGGGTACGTCTGCGACAGGGCCCGCATCACGCCCTGGGCCTCCTGGTGGGCCTGCTCGGCGTTGAAGCCCGGGGCCAGCCGGGCCACGCCGGAGAGCAGGTGGGTGCCGCGGCTCTCCCAGTTGGAGCGGACGAAGTCGCGCGCGGACAGCGGGGCCCACAGGCCGACGGGCTCCTGCGAGTCCTCGCGAGGGAAGTCGAAGCCCTCGGGCATCACGCCGACGACCTCGTAGGGATTGCCGTCCAGCTCCATCGTGCGGCCGAGCACGCTCGGGTCCGCGCCGAAGCGTCGGGTCCAGAGGCCGTGCGAGAGCACCACGGCGCGCGGGCCGTTGAGCTGGAACTCGGGGTCCTCGAGCGTCCGGCCGAGCACGGGGCGCACGCCGGCGACGCGGAAGAAGTCCTCCGACACCGCCGCGCCCTCCACCCGCTCGGGTTCCTGGTGGGGGCCGGTGAGGGTGAAGCCGCCGGTGTCGTAGACGGCGAACGCGGCGAAGGCCTTCACCTTCTGCCGGAGGTCCTCGGAGTCCAGGCGGGACAGGGCGTTGTTGCCGTCGGGCTCGCGTGGGTCGAAGCCCCACACGGAGACGAGCTGCTCGGACTGGGGGAGGGGGAGCGGGCGCAAGAGCAGCGCGCTCACCACGCTGAAGAGCAGCGTGTTCGCGCCGATGCCGAAGGCCAGCGCGAGCACGGTGGCCAGGGTGAAGCCCGGGCTGCGGCGCAGGGAGCGGAAGCCGTGGCGCAGGTCCTGGAGGAAGGAAGGCATGGGCGACCTCAGAGCCAATCGCGTGCCAACGCCCCATCCGCCTCAAGGGCGCGATGTGACGGCCGGCCCGCCAACCCCAGGGTGTACCCGTTGTGCGCTTGTGGGACGAGCCCTGTCCGGAGGTGACACGTCCTGGGGACCTGGGCTCCCTCGGCTCCTTGCTGGAGGGCAGCCCAGGGTCCTGGATGGCGGGACTACTCCATCTTCTCGCGCAGGTAGCCCTCCAGCTCGGAGATGGCGACGCGCTCCTGGGCCATGGAGTCGCGGTGGCGCACGGTGACGGTGTCCTTCGTGGACGTGTCCTTCCCGTCCCCCAGCGTGTCGAAGTCCACCGTGACGCAGAAGGGCGTCCCGATTTCGTCCTGACGCCGGTACAGCTTCCCGATGGCGCCCGTGTCGTCGTACACGACACGCATCGAGCCCGAGGACTGGAGCCGACGGCGGATGCCCTTCGCCACGTCCACGATGCCCGCGTGGTTCTTCTTCAGCGGCAGCACCGCCACCTTGATGGGCGCCAGGCGCGGCTTGAAGTGCAGCACCGTCCGGTAGAACTCGTCGACCACCGGGTCCACCTGGCCGCGCAGCTTCTTCGCCACCTCGATGCTCTCCGCCCCCGGCATCGACAACAGCCCCGTTATCGACGCGAGCCGCTCGCCCAGCGCGCCGGAGATTCGCTCACCCTCTGCCAGCAGCGCGTTCTTCGCGTCCGCCGTGAGCTTCTCGTTGCGGCTCACGGACTTGAGGAACGTGCCCAGCGCCTCCTCCACCGGCTTGAGCCGGTCCGCCGGCGCGGGCTTCACCTGCTCCTCCGCGTACGCCTCGCTCAGCACCGCGAGCACCCCGCGGTCCACGCCCGCCGACGGCTCGATGACGAACGGCACCACGTGCTGCTTCGTCTCCGCGTCGAAGTACGTGAGCTTCTCCGTGCTGTGGCTGTTGGGCGCCACGCGCGCCTTCAACCCCAGCGAGCCCTGGTCCTTGCTGTGCGAACCCAAATCGTAGTCCGTCCGGTTCGCGATGCCCTCCAGCTCCTCCAACCCGTGCGGGAAGCGATAGAGCAGGTCCACCGTCGCCTTCGCGTAGTGCGCCAGTTCGTTCGCCTTCTGGTGGTACGGCACCAGGTTGTCCTTGGACAGTCCCACCGACAGCCACCAGTTGATGCGGTCCTCCACCCACTTCTGGTGCCACGCCTCGTCCTCGCCGGGCTTCACGAAGAACTCAATTTCCATCTGCTCGAACTCACGCACGCGGAAGATGAAGTTGCGCGGCGTGATTTCGTTGCGGAAGGACTTGCCCATCTGCGCGATGCCGAACGGCAGCTTGCGCGACGTCGAGTCGAGCACGTGCTTGAAGTTGAGGAAGATGCCCTGCGCCGTCTCGGGGCGCAGATAGGAGAAGGACTCCGGGTCCGGCACCGGCCCCACCTGCGTCTTGAACATCAGGTTGAAGGGGCGCGGCTCGGTCAGCTCCGCGGAGCCGCAGCTGGGACACTTGCCGGCAATCTGGTCCGCCCGCCAGCGCATCTTGCAGCCCTTGCAGTCCACCATCGGGTCCACGAAGGTCTCTTCGTGCCCCGAATAGCGCCACGTGAGCTTGTTCATGAGGATGGAGGCGTCGATGCCCTCCATGTCCTCGCGCTCCCAGACGTTGGCACGCCACCAGGCCAGCTTCAGGTTGTTCTTCAGCTCGACGCCGAGCGGACCGTAGTCGTACGTGCCCTGCAGGCCCCCGTAGATGGCGGAGCCCGGGAAGATGAAGCCCCGGCGCTTGGACAGGGAAACCAGCTGCTCCATCGTCTGTGCGGCCATCGGCGTACAGCTCCTTCGTGAGCGGTGAGCCCCAAAGGCTACACCGTTCCCGCGAGCGGCGGACCCTAGACGCGGATGGGCGGCTCGATGAGCGCGGGAGGCGTGGCCTTGGCGTCATCCGGCTCGTACGCCGGTGCATGAGGCCCCGCATGTGTGCGCTTCCAGCGGCGCGGCACCCGTTCGATACCCACCGGGTAGACGGTGAGCTGTCCCTTCTCGTCGATGTGCAGGCGCAGGAAGTTCTTCCAGTCCGGCAGCGCCAACGAGATGAACGCCTCGTTCGAGTGGGCCCCGAACAGGTTGACACTCAGCCACAGGTACAACCCCATGACGAAGGGCCCCACCAGGAAGCCACCCAGGAAGGTGAGCGCCGAGGACACCAGGAACTTGCCCGCCAGGTGCGCCCAGCCCGCCGTGCAGTTGAGGCCGTCCGGGGTCAGGTCGGGACAGATGCCCATCCCGCTCACCGCCAGGTACGTGCCTCCCCACGCGACGAAGAACGCCGCGAGGATGTGCGCCACACCGTGCAGCGTGCCCGCGAGCCACCGGAACTTCCCGAACGCGGAGTCGGCCAGGCCGATGAGCCCCCCGATGGTGCCCAGGCCCAGCACCATGGTCCACGGACGGCTCACCATGCTGTTGGCCACCGCCATGATGACGTCGCCCAGCTGGGAGAAGCCCAGCGAGCCCACCTCCGCGTACGCGGCCAGCGCGAGCAGCAGGTACAGCGCGCCCGTCAGCAGGCCGAACAGCGGGCTGTAGCGGATGAGGAACAGGTTCTTTCGCGCGAGCGCGCGTGAGGTGCGCTCGTCGGGGAAGCTCTTCTCCAGCCGGTAGCCATCGCGCAGCACGTGCGCCTTGGGCGCGTGCGTGGGGTGCATGAAGGCGCCGCCGCCGCCGGCCGTGATCTTCTGTCGGCCCGCGGGGTCCTCGTGCCGGCGGTAGTGGTGCAGGTCTCCGGCGAGGAAGATGCTGATGCGCCGACCGAGCACCTTCTCCTGGAGGTACTCCAGGTTGTTCTCCAGGTAGCTGCCCTTGCGCCGCTGCGTGGCGGCGAGAATCCACGCGGGCTCCGCGTTGCACAGGATGACGCGGTCGTCGGGGCCCATGCTGTCGGCCACCTGGCGGAAGTACTCCACCTGGGGCACGTCGATGTCGCTGTTGAGCTGCACGTCCGTGCCGATGAGCCACCAGCGATGCGGCAGCTTGAGCGCGAAGTAGCTGCGGCTCTGCCGCGTGCGTCGTCCGGCAATCCAGCGGTTGGCGCAGAACAGCCGCATGAAGGCGGACAGGCCGTCGTACCAGTCGTGGTTGCCCGGGATGACGAACAGGTCCGGATTGGGTGCGACGGAGCGCCGCATGGCGGCCTCGTACGGCTGGATGAGGCGCTCCTCGTAGGCCTCGCGGCTGGCGCCGGGGTACACGCCGTCGCCGCCGAAGACGAGGACCCGGCCGCGCTCGGTGTCGAACTCGCCGGCGCGGGGCTGGCCTCGCACGGGGAGCTTCAGCTCGGGCAGCGCGAGCAGCCGCGCCACCGTGTACGTGGAGTCCCAGCCGTCGCCGGTGTCGGAGACGTAGTCGAGCCAGAAGTCTCCCTGGGGGCGAGTCTCCTCGGAGTAGTCGAAGTAGGGGACCTGCGGACGGACCACGGCCTCGATGAGGCGGTGGTCCGCGCGGGCGCCGAAGACGGCGGCGACGACGGCGTCCAGGCCCGTGCGAATCAGCTGCGATGGGTGCAGCCAGCGCACCATGGGGGCGTGGTGCTGGGGGTGGGTGGCCGTGCCGCTGTCGGAGATGAGGGCGGTCTCGTTGCGGGACGGGACGAGGTGCGGGCGCTCGGCCGGTGTCGAGTCGGTGGGAGGCTGGGAGGGCTCGTTCCGCTGGCGCGCCGCCGAGGATTCGCGCTCAGCGGCCATGAGGGGCGCTCTCCCGGGGGCCCTGCGTGAAGCGCTGCTCGGGGCCCGGGCCCGCGTAGACCTGCACGGCCTTGAACGGCGCACCGGGCGACACCACGCGCGCGGAGTGCTTCGCGCCCGCGGGGATGTAGACGGCGTCACCCTTGCTCACGCGCAACGTCTGTCCGGACACCGTCATGTCGGCGGCGCCGTCTTCGATGTAGAGAATCTCCGCGCTCGACTCGTGCGTGTGCTCGGGGACCTCGCCGCCGGGCTGGAGCTCCAGCAGCGTCAGCGACGCGGCGGTGGCGCCGGTGGACTCGTTGAGGAAGAGCGTCGCGCGGCCCTTGCCGTTCGCGATGATGTGGCGCGGCGCCTCGGCGGCGGTGACGCGGTGGCGCACCGTGGGCTTCGCTTCCGCGGGGCGCGGGCTCGGCGCGGTGGTGCTCGGCGTCGTGGCTCCGGTGGAGGCGACGACCCAGCGTTGCGCGGTGATGCTCGGCGCGACGGTGCCCGGCGCGGCGGCCCAGGCGGGCGCGGTGACACCCGGCGTGGACGCTGCCCTGCCGACGGCGCTCGTCGTGGTGGCCGCGATGGACTCGACGGACTCCGGGCTCGCGACCCAGCGTCGCGCGGTGATGTTCGGTGAGACGGTCCACTCGGGCACGGAGCTGATGCGAGCCCCCGTCGCGGCCATGACCTCCGAGGAGGCCTCACTCGCCCAGGCGGGCGGGTTGATACCGAGGCCCGTGAGGGCCAGCGCGGACATCAGGAGTCGTGGACTCATCGTGTTGCTGGATTATCACGACACTGGCCCCTGGCTGGAGAGCAGGCAGGCGGTGTTCTTCGTTCCCTCATGGCCGCGAGTGGGGCACCCTGCCCGCCATGGCGGACCTCACCCCCAAGGACTTCCCCGTCGTCGTCCCCTTCACCCTGCACTGGAGTGAAATGGACGCGTTCGGCCACGCGAACAACGCGCGCACCTTCACGTGGTTCGAGACCGCGCGCATCGCCTACCTCGCCCGCATCGGCATGACGGGCCCCTCAGGCGCCGGCGAGACGCGCATCCAGGGTGGCGTCGGCCCCATCCTCAAGGCCACCCAGGCCGAGTACGTGCGCCCCGTCGTCTTCCCCGTGCGCCTGGCCGCCAGCGCCCGCGTCTCGCGCATCGGCAACACCTCCGTCACGCTGGAGCACGCGGTGTTCGGCGAGGAGGACGGCACGCTCTACACGAAGGGCACCGCCGTCATCGTCACCCTCGACTACGTCAAGAACGAGCCGGTGCCGCTGCCCGCCCCCGTGCGCGCCGCCATCGAGGCGCTGGAGGGGCGGACGTTCGGCCCATGAGTCCTCCGGCCGTCACCAGGACGCAAACCGCCGAGGAGCGCGCGCATGGCTGAGTCCGTGCTCGAGTTCTACCAGGGGCTCGCCGAGGAGTATCACCTGCTCTTCGCCAACTGGGCCCAGACGGTGGAGCGCCAGGGCGCCGCGCTGGACGCGCTGCTGCGTCGGTGTGGCGCGCCGCCGCCCCGTCGGGTGCTGGATTGCGCGTGCGGCATCGGCACGCAGGCGCTGGGGCTCGCGGGGCGCGGCTACGTGGTGCACGCCACGGACCTCAGCCCCGCCGCCGTGGCCCGCGCCGAGCGCGAGGCGCGCACCCTGGGCGTCACCCTCACCACCGGCGTCGCGGACATGCGGACGCTGGACACGCAGGTGTCGGGGATGTTCCAGGTGGTGCTCGCGTTCGACAACGCGGTGCCGCACCTGCTCACGGATGAGGACCTGGACGCCGCCGCGCATGCGATGGCCTCCAAGCTCGCGCCCGGGGGGCTGCTGGCCCTGAGCGTGCGCGACTACGACGCGCTGATGGCCGACCAGCCGCGCTTCACCTCGGAGCGGGTGCTCGACGCGCCCGAGGGCCGACGCATCCTCTTCCAGGTCTGGGATTGGGCCGCCGACGGCAGGACGTACACGGTCCACCAGTTCATCCTGCGCCCCGAGGGCAAGGGCTGGCAGGCCACGGAGCACACCGGCGTGTATCGCGCGCTCCAGCGGGTGGAGGTGGAGCGCGCGCTGACACGGGTGGGGCTCGTCGACACGCGTTGGTATTCGCCGGAGGAGACGGGCTTCTATCAGCCCATCCTCACCGCGCGCAGACCGTGAGGCCGTGTCTCAGTTCCAGGTCACCGTCGAGGAGTCGTTGCTCACCACGCCTCCCCGGCAATAGGCGAAGAAGGACCAGCGCGACTTGCGGCCGGGGTTCCACCAGTACTCCCAGCCCGAGCCCAGCGGGATGGAGAGCGAGCCTTCGACGGCGTAGACATCCACCGTGCCGCTGGCGACCGGGGTGCCCCAGCCATTGTAGAAGACGCCGACGTGGATGTTCGTCCCGTTGGCGACGGTGGCGCTCTGCGACCACGGCGTCGACGTGTTGGGCTGCACGCGCACCTGGATGGAGGTGTACGGACACGCGGCCTCGGCGGCCAGCGGAGCACTCACGGCCGCCATCAATCCCAGCGCGTACATCAGGCTCTTCGTCTTCATGCGGTCTCCCCCCTGCGAGTCGAATGACAGACGCCGCGCGCAGGTGGCTCATGTTGAACATGAAATACGGATTATCCACAATGACGATTGGGTAAACCCGGGACGGGTGGGGTTCAGCCGCTGCGGCGGGCCTCGGCGGGGGCGTTGGGGTGGCGGGTGAGCAGCATGCGCAGCTGCGGCTGCCTTCGCACGGCCTCCTGCTTGAGCAGGTGGGCGATGAGGGCCGGGGGCGCGGCGCTCCAGCGCGCGATGTTCTGGATGAGCATGGGCGAGCGGTAGGTGCGTCCGCACAGCAGTGACGCGGTCTTCCCGTCCACGGACATTCCGATGAGCGACGCGAGCGCGCGGCCCTCGGTGTTGAGGATGAGCTCCACCTTCTCCTCCGAGGGGCCGGTGGTGAAGCGCTGACGGAGCACCTCGCGCGACGAGCGCCGCGTGGACTCGGGCACGTCGCGGTCCACCGTCACCTTGTACAGCTCCATCAACCGGCGCGCGCTCCAGAGCCTGCGGAACAGGCTGGCGGGCAGCTGCGGGTTGCGCACGAGCCAGCGCCGCACGCCCGTGTCCGCCGCGAAGGCCGCGCGGGCGCAGAGCGACTCCAGGCCCACGGGGTTCCTGTGGTTGCGCGCGATGAGGCGCGCGTGGGCGAGGCCGACGCGGGGGTTCTCCATCACCGCCTTGATGACGGACGGCAGCGGGTCGAAGCACAGCGCGGACAGCTCCGGGTCCTGCGCGGTGTGCGCCAGGGCGACGCGCTGGTCCTCGGGTTGCGGATGCAACCGCGTCTCGAAGAGCTGGCGGAAGTTGCCCAGCGCGACCTCGGGCACGTCCTCGGCGTCGGCCTCGGAGTCTGGGGGCTCGGCGGGGACGACGTCGGACTCGGAGGTCTCCAGGACGTCGGAGTCAGCCGCGTCGGCCTCCTGCAGGAGCAGCTCCAGCGTGGGGAGCTCCTCGTCCGGTGGCGTGTGGGGCGCGGTGGGGGCGAGTGGCTCGTAGCCGGGGCTCACGGCGGGGGCCTGTGCCCGCGGCATGCCGGGAGGGTTGATCCCAGGGGCCGTGGCGACGGGCAGCAGGGCGCCCTGGGAGACGAGCCGGGTGAGGATGCCCTGGAGTCGCTCGGGGGGCAGCCCGGTGAGCGCGGGGAGGTTCCTGGCCGCCGTGGCGCCGTCGAGCCGCGAGAGCACGAAGCCCTCCTCCGGGCTGAGCACCAGCGTGCGCAGGTCCACCGTCGGGTTCGGCTTGGGAATCCAATCCGTCATTGCTCCCGAGTCTCCCACGACCCGCGCGTTCAGGGGAGTCGGGGTGCTTTCGCGATGCTCGGGTTGCTAGGCCAGCGCAAAACTGTGAGAAGACGGCAGTGGTCAGTTGTCGACACGAGTGACCAGACAATCCATTCAGTCAGGTCCGCCCGAACTAGCGATGGGGTCGGCCGCAGCGCCCTCCGCGAGGTCCTTGATGAGCTGCTGATGGGATTGGTTTGACATGGCGCCATCCACCAGGATGCGGACTTGAAGGAACAGCGAAGGCGGGCAGAGGCCCTCACGGGCTTGGAGATGACTGATGCGGACGCTCCTGACGTTGTCCGCATAGAAGTAGGTGTCCTTTTCGAGGCGCAGGGCCTTTCCGGCAGCGGACTGGTGCGGCACCTCGATGACGGCCAGCTCAGGTCGGTGCGTGCCGGTCCCACACAGGACAGTGGCGCGGCCTTCGTTCTTCGCGAACTGGACCAGAATGGCAGGACGTGGCTTGCCGTTGATTTCGACAAGCACGACCGCTCGCTCGCGGAGCGTGGGCTTAACGTGTAGCGGGGTATACCGGTTCACCCGAGCGCTCCGCGTCCGCGTGGAAATGTTCGTAGGCGTCACGCAGGGAATGGCCCTGTTGCACCATCTGACGGATGTCGAGCTGCTCTTCCGGGGGAAGGATACTGGCGGGAAGCTCGGTGCCTGTCAGCGCGGCGAGCAGTGCCAGGAAACACCTTGAATTCTCGGCGAGTGACTCCGCGATGGCGAGGCCCAGCCAGGGCTCGACGGACTTCCGGTGGAGGATCGCTGCTCCCAATGCGGTTTGGAGTGCATTGACGCGAGTACCCGCGAGGAGGGCTCTCGCTACTGGAACCGGGGTCCCAGCATCGCTCAGGAACGCCAGTGGATCTTTGCTTGGTTCAGAGGCTGAAGGGAGGTTCGTTGCGAGGGTGGCTCTTTGTCGGTGCTTGAGCACGCTCACGCACCGGGCCATCTCCATCGTGTACGTGCGAGTCCGGTACAGCGCCGAGGCAGCCGCTGGCCCTAGGGCTTGAATCCAGTCAGGCGCCGATTTCTTCGGCCCCTGTGCCAACAACGCTGCGTAGTCCTCAATCTCCGCCGCTGCCATGAGCTTCGCGAACAGCCGGAGGTCGTCATGGAAGCGTGGGTCCTCCAGCAGGGTATCAACCCTGGCCTGGAGATCCTCTCGATTCGTGGCTTCTAAGAGATACGGCCCATAAAGCTGGAAGCGGGCAAGGACCTTCTCCATCACCGCGCGCTGATTAGCGGAGAGGCGAGGCTCGTCGCTCGCGAAGATGGCCATGACCGTCTCGAAGAACGCGACGAGCCCAGGGCCTAGCGGGAGCGCCAACGGGGTTGGAAGGGTTGCGGAGTGCGACATGGTTGAGGACCAATCTACCTGGCTGCTTCAGGACGACAAGGATCTACGGGGTGTTGAGAAGTCTTTTTCCACTGCCGCAGATTGGCTGCGGATTCTAGCTGCCTGGCTGCCCCATCGGTTGCCAGACATGCGAACAACCCCTTGAGAAGGCGATCCGTTGAGGAGGGCCCGCGCCCGTGCGGATGTGGACACCTACAAAGACCGACCTGAAGCGGGTTGACGCCGAGCCCCTGCCTGGACACAACTTCACTTCATGTCCAAGCCCGCCGCCCTCCAGACCTATGCCGAGTTCTGGCCGTTCTACCTGCGCGAGCACTCGCTGCCCGTGACGCGCCGGTTCCACTTCGTGGGCACCAGCCTGGGCGTGGCCACGGGCATCGCGGCCATCGCCACGGGCCGTGGGGCGCTGGTTCCGGCGGCGCTGGTCGCGGCGTACGGCTTCGCGTGGTTCAGCCACTTCTTCATCGAGAAGAACAAGCCGGCGAGCTTCAAGTACCCGCTGTGGTCGTTCATCTCGGACTTCCGGATGGCGGGGCTGATGGCCGTGGGCCAGCTCGACGCGCACATGGAGCGCGCCTTCGCCAACGGTGAGCAGGGCACGGGCGCCAACAGCATGGCCCCCGCGTCCCGGCCGGCGCCCCAGGCGGCGCAGCAGGTCCGCTGAGGTCCTCGGGGCCCGTCGCCGGCGGGCCCTGGCTCCCGGGTGGATGACGGCGGGTGCGTGGGCCCTCGGGGGCCTGTGCCCGTGCGAGTCGTCCCCGGGTCGAACGTCGGGCAGGACGCCGCCCCGCACACGAAGCGCGGGCGCTCCAGCCGAGTTGCGCTAGATTGGCCGGGCCCTTTACAGCAACCACCTTTCTTCACCTGGGGCGCGCCTGGCGCCCCCTCTCTTCGCGAGTCGCTCGACCCATGGGACGCATTTTCGAGACACGCAAGGCCACGATGATGGCCCGCTGGAACAAGATGGCGAAGGTCTTCACGCGCATCAGCAAGGACATTGCGATCGCGGTGAAGTCCGGCGGGCCGAACCCGGACTCGAACTCCACGCTGCGGCGGGTGTTGCAGAACGCGCGCGCGGCGAACATGCCGAAGGACAAGGTCGAGGCGGCCATCAAGCGCGCCAGCGGTCAGACGGCGACGCAGTACGAAATCGTCCTCTACGAGGGCTACGGGCCGCACGGCATCGCGCTGTTGGTGGAGACGGCCACGGACAACGTGGTGCGCACGGTGGCGAACGTGCGGATGCACTTCAACCAGAACGGCGGGAACATGGGCACCACGGGCAGCGTGGGGTTCATGTTCAAGCGCATGGGGGTGTTCCGGTTGAACCCGGAGGGCCTCAACCAGGAGGAGCTGGAGCTGGAGCTCATCGACCACGGGTTGCAGGAGATGGGCGAGGGCACGGGCGAGAAGGGTGAGAAGCAGCTCATCATCCGGTGTGACTTCGCCGACTTCGGCAAGCTCCAGGCGGCCATCGAGGCGAAGGGGCTGGCGCCCATCTCCGCCGACTCCGAGTACATCGCGGAGAACCTCATCGAGCTGCCCGAGGACAAGGCCACCGAGGTGCTGGAGCTGGTCGACGCCATGGAGCAGGACGAGGACGTCCAGCGCGTGTTCCACAACCTGGGCTGAGCTGTCGTCACGGCCCGGGACGCGAGCGGACGCTCGTGAGGAGCGCCCCCGTCTCCGGGCCGTCTGCTGTCTTCACCGCGCCACGTCGTACGTCTTGCGGATGACCATGCCGCCGCGGTCGATGGACACCACCACGCGCTTCGCCGTGTCGAGCTGGGCGTAGGCCTCCAGCGCCTTCTCCGGCGTCTCCAGGGTGATGCCGTTGATGCTCTGCACCACGTCCCGCTCCTGGAACCCGAGCTTCGCGTAGATGGAACCGGGCCGCACGGCGAAGAGCTTGAACCCCACCGCCTTGCCGTCCTTGAACGAAGGCACGAACCGCGCATCGCCGCTCTGCGTGCACGTCTTCTCGTGCTCCACCTTCGGGTTGCGCCGCACCGAGTACGTGTTCTCCCCCGTCGCCTTCACCTCCAGGTCCTCGGGCCCATGGGAGAGCGCCTGGAGGAAGTTCGGCGCCGCCTGGGGAACATCCACCGGCGGACCCGCCAACGAGACGAACGGCGCGCTCGCCAGGATGATGGCACTGCCCCACTGACACATCTGCTTCCGGAATGAGCAACTCATCGTGTCCTGCCTCCTTCCCCATCGCGGGGGTGAACACGACAAGAGCAATCACGATGCCAGGGCACGTCTTCACTCTGAGGGCCGCGCCGCACGCGCGCCAACGCACCTCCACCCAAGCCTGTCCTGTCATCCCCCCACGCCCGCGCGATGACAGCCTGTCGTGACAGCTTGTCACTCGCGCCGCGGCGACCCTCAGTCCCGATGGGCCACGTTGCCCACAGACCCATCATCGTCGCGCTGGTCCTGCAGCCAGACCTCTGGACCGAGCGTCTCCAGCGCCTCCACGCTCGATTCGTCCAACAGGTTCTCCGTGAGGACCAGCATCTCCAGATGCGCGAACGCGCCCGCGTTTCCCAGGAGCGCCGCCGCGCCCGTTCGCGTCATCGTCCCCAGCGACAGGTCCAGCCGCGTGAGCCGCCGCAGCACTGGCGCCGAAGGCAGTGCCTGGCACACCGCATCCGTGAACCCCGCGTTGCACAGCCCCAGGTGCACGAGCCTGGGCATCCCCGCACCGTCGAGCAGCGGCCGCACGTCCTCGAACGAGACGTCGCCCCCGTGCTCCGGCGACCCGAACCAGAGCACCAGCTTCTCCAACTTCGGCCAGCTCGCCGAGAGGATGGACCGCAGGGACTCGCGCGACAGCCCCGAGGTCTCGAGGGTCAGCTCCCGCAGCTCCGGCAGGTGCATGGCCCCGAGCACCATCTCCCCCCGCAGCGTCAGCGTGTGCAGCCTCGGCAGCGCCGCGTACAGGGGCGACACGTCTCCAAGCTGTACGCGCGAGAGGCCGAACTCGTTCTCCAGCACGTCCGCGACCTTCAGCTCCCGCAGCGTCGCGGGCGCGTGTCGCGCGATGCGCTGGATGATGCCTTCGTAGTGATTCGAATCCGCGTCGTTGTCGAGCAGCCCCACCGTCAACGCACGCAAGAAGCGAGCGGAGGGATGTGTGAGCAGGCTCGTCAGCACCCGAGGCACGTCCAGCGAGTACGCGTGATTGCTCCCGAGCCATGCCCGCTGGATGAAGCCCAGGTGCCAGTGCCAGTACACGCGGCCGCTCGACAGCCCCGAGTAGCGTGAGGGATGGAGGCCGTCCCGGAAGTACAGCTCCCCGAGCAACCCCTGCGCATGGCGCTCCAGGAAGTCGCCGACCTGCTTCTCCAGTTCCTTCTTCTCGGGCCCCGTGGCGAGCAGCTCCGCATGCTGGAGCGCCACCAGCTCGCCGCGCGGGTCTCCGTGCGCCTGCAGCCAATCCCCATAGACGAGATAGCCGTCGTCGTTCTCCGGCTCACGGAGGATGGCGGCCTCCAGCTCCGGCTCACGAAGCTCTGGGGGCACCTCGGCCACTGGAGCAGGAGCCGGCGTGACCGGGTCGAATCCCGAGAAGAAGTCATCCAGCACCTGGATGACCCGTTCCAGCATCTTCCCGTCACCGAGTTTCGCCATGACTCCCCACACCTGCACGTCCGCTCCCCGAGGAGAACGGACGCGGGCCCCGGGAGTCGCGTTACGGGACGTACCAGAAGGCGCCGTAGCCGTGCACTCGCGACGCCATCGAAATCTGACGGTCGGTGATGACCGTGTCGCAGCCCTGGGTGGGGTTGCACTGGATGATCTCCGCGAGCACACCGGTGTACTCGACGACGTAGTCATCCGGATTGGTGGAGTATCCGATGGGCGGGCAGCTCACCCCGGGCGTCGGGCAGTTGCAGCTGTTCGCCAGCAGCTTCCCCGTCGCATCGCTGGCGCACTGCTGGTTGTTGATGCGCCGCACGAGGTTGATGAGGTTCTGCCGCGTGTAGTGGGCGCGGAAGAAGCGCAGGTCCGAGAAATGGGAGGTGGTCGTCGTCGCGCCCGTGTAGCGCACGGTGGACACATCCGTGGTGCACAGGGCGTTGCCGGTGAACCAGACGCCGCTCGGATAGTCATAGTTGATGTTCCCCCGCCCGTTCGTGGGACAGGCCGCGGGGCCGTTGTTCGCGTAGACCCCCGCGAGTATGGCGATGGGGCGCAGGTTCGAATGCGAGGTGTCGCGCAGGTACGCGAACATGCTGAGCTGGGCCACGCCCGAGTTGAAGATGTCCCCAGGTCCCGGGTTGCTCAAGACGTTCCACGTCGCCCCTCCATTGGACGTGTTCCACCCTGTCACCAGCGGCACCGCCATGTCCCCCTGGAGCACCAGCTCCGTGGGCCACGTGCCGACCACACCATCGCGCGAGGTGTAGAGGGAGAAGGGCCGTGGACGGCTCCCTGGACTCCAGGCGTAGCCGAACATGTCGTTGTAACCGCCGCCCTCCACATGAATCCTGGGGGTGGTCCAGGTGTTGAGCCCCATGGCCGCGTCGTAGCAGTGCACCTGCGTCGCGGGCGTTCCCGTCGCGGACTCGGGCTGCTGGCCTCGCTGCCACGTGGAGTAGGGCGCGGGGACGTTCAACCCCGTGAAGGCCCCGACGTTGTAGGACACCGGCGTCGAGGCGATGTTGCCCTGCCATCGCATCAGCATGGACCAGGCGTTCTGTCGTACCCCGTTGTTCGGGTCCAGGTACTGGCCTCCCGTGGTGAACAGGGGCGAGACCCGTGTGTGGCACACCAACGGCGTCATGACATGGAAGTCCGCCGCGCTCGCGCTGCCGGTGGTCACCAGCAGGAGGGCAGCGGGAAGGACTCTCTGGAGCTTCATGGTCGGTTCCCCCTGGGAGGGCCCTCCTCTGACTCGGAGGGCCCTCCCAGCTGGCTACGTACCAGAGCCTTGGTGACTTCAGGCTACTTGGTGAACGTGATGGGACCACTGGAGAACGTGGCGTTGTTCGCCCCGTCCACCGCCCGCACCCGCCAGGTGTGGCTGCCCGTGGACAGGCCCGTGAGCGTCGCCTGCTCCGTGCCCACGCCGTACACCTCGAGCTCCCACAGCGAGTACCCGTAGCCCGTGCCGCGCTCGATGCCGCGCATGCGGACGTATCTCCCCACGCCGCTCAGCCCCGTCAGGTCATCCTGCCCGCCGTTGCCGTTGGTCTCCGTGTACACCGTGCGCCACGTGGCCCCGTCCACCGACGCGTCGATGGCGTACTGCTTGCCGTACGCCGCCTCCCAGAGCAGGTTCACCCGCTTGAGCGAGTACACCGCGCCCAGGTCCACGGTGATGGACTCGGTGTTGGGAGCGGGCACGTCCGTGCGACTGGCCCAGCGCGTCGTCGTGGCGTTGCCGTCCACCGCGTCGTTGGGGCTGCCGAACTCCGACGACGTCGCGGAGACGTTCTTCCCGAGCGCCAGGTTCGTCGTCGTGCCCACGTACGCCTTGGGCGTCACGTCCGGCGTCCTGTCCACGCCGTCCACCACCAGCACGTACTTCGACACGCCCGCGCCCACGTCCGTCGTCTGCTCCCAGATGAACGTGGTGGAGGCTCCTGGCACCGACGCTCCCGCCGAGGGCACCAGCGCCGCGAAGGCCGCCGGGGGCGCCGTGTCGTTGAGCGTGAAGGTCGCCGTCGCCGACTGCGTGACGCCGCCCGCCCAGTTGTACGCGCGCACGAACCAGGTGTGCTGGCCGTTGCCCAGCGCCGCGTTGATGACCGGCGCGGAGTTCGTGCGCGTCGTGGCCACGGGGAACGGGCTGCCGTCGAGGAACACCTCGTAGCGGTGGATGCCCGTCTGCGGGTCGCTGCTCGCCGTCCACGTGAAGTTCGGCCGCGTGGTGAGGGTGGAGCCCGGCGCCGGCGTCAGCAGCGTGAAGGCCGTGGGCGGCGTCGAGTCCGACAGCCCGAAGCCCTCGATGCCCGCGCCGTACTGGAACAGCGGGTTGCCGTAGATGGGCAGCACCGGCAGGCCCTGCGCGATGCGCGAGCGAATCTCCGCGCGCTGCGCCGCCGTGGCCCCCAGGTCGAACGGGAGGTCCCACTGCTCCAGCTGGTTGTTCTCCACGTCGGTGCCAATCTGGTCCAGCGAGCGCGGCAGCTGCCAGGGCAGCTTGCCTCGCGGGAACACGTCACCGAAGAGCACGTCCGCCACCGCGGGCCCGCCCGAGTCTCCGGGCCGATACGCCACGAGCAGCGCGTTGGTCTGCGGCACCACGTTGGTGAGGATGTACGGACGCGGCAGGATGAGCACCGTCGTCGTGGGGATGTTGCGCGCGCGGAAGCCCGTGATGAGGCCGTACTGGTTGCCCCACTTGGCGTCGTGCGCGGGGCCGATGGGGTCGCCGGGCAGGTAGGGCTTCTCCTTGTCCCACTCGGTGCCGTGGGTGAAGTAGCTCTCGCCCACCACGACGATGGCGGCGCTCGGCGTCACGCCCGCGGGCGCGTTGTCCTTGTACACCGTGATTCCGGCCGCCTCGGCGCGCTGCTTGATGGCCTGGTAGATGGTCAGGTCCCCGAACTCCGTGCCGTGGAAGTCCGAGCGCCACGTCACCATGCATGGCCCCGCATCCGCGCACGGCCCCGCGATGACGATGCTCGAGCCCGCGCCGAGCCGGATCGGCAAGGCACCATCGTTCTTCAGCAGCGTCATCGCGTTCTGCGCCGCGCGGCGCACCAGCGCCTTGTGGTCCGCCGTGTGCCACTCGGACGTGCCGGCGGGCCCCCGGCGGTACGGGTCCTCGAAGATGCCCAGGCGGAACTTCAGGTCCAGGATCCTGCGCACCGACTCGTTGATGCGGGCAATCGGCACCGCCGTCTCGAAGTCGCCCATCTGCGCGGGGTTCGCGCCGCCCATGACGTCCGAGCCCGCCGTCGCCGAGCGCACCCACGCCCCCGACGGCAGCCAGTCCGAGCAGATGACGCCCTGGTAGCCGAGCTTCACGCGCAGGTAGTTGAGGATGCCCACGCTGTCGCCCGCGCCGTAGCCCTCCGGGCCGAGCAGCCAGCTTCCCGCGTAGCCGGGCATGATGCCGCTGGTGCCGGCCTCCAGCGCCGCGTGCCACGGACGCATGTGGTAGTGGATGGTGGTGCCGTCGTAGGTGATGCCGGCCTCACCGCCCGCGCCCTGGCCGGGCCAGTGCTTGGTGGTGACCCAGATGGAGTGCGGGTTCACCTCGGGGCCACCCTGCAGGCCCGCGATGAGCGCGCGGGTGATGCCCGCCGCCAGGTCCGCGTCCTCGCCGTTGCCCTCCTGGATGCGCGGATAGAGCACCTTGGTGCCCACCTCCGCCAGCGGCGACAGCGTGCCCCGGCTGCCCACCGCGAGCTGCTCGCGGCGCTGCATGTCACCCAACTCGTAGATGGTGTCCAGGTCCCGCGAGGCCGCGAGCGCCGGCTGTGTGGGCCAACTCGTCTTGAAGCCGTGGATGGAGTCGCCCGCGTCGATGTTCGGGATTCCCAGCCGCGTCGCCGCGGAGGCCTGCTGGAAGGCGACGATGTCCGTGGGGCTCAGCGGCCCCATGGTGAAGCCCGCCTCGGGGAAGGTCTTCGCCTCGTAGAACATCTGCAGCGCCTTCTCGCGAGTGGTCATCCGCGCCATCAGGTCGTTGACGCGCGTGGCGATGGGGTTGTGCCAGTCCTCGTACGGGTCGATGACGCCGTTCTTGTTCAAGTCGCGCATGCCGTTGATGAGCGCGACGCCGTCGTCCGCCGTCTCCACGACGGGCAGGTACAGGCTGAAGGTGCGCAGGTCCGAGCGGCTGGTGGCGCCGCTGCCCTGCGTGGCCACCACGTACCACTTGTACGTCCAGCGGTCGGGCAGGTCCCTGTCCAGCGTCCACGACGTCGCCGTGGTGGTGGTCATCAGCGTGTAGCGGTCCAGCAGGCTGCCCGCCGCCATCCAGTCGTAGTCGTCACGGCTGATGTTCAGGTAGACCTTGTAGTTCGCCGCGCCGGAGACGGCGGCCCACTGGAGCGTGGGACGGCGCGTGCTCGTCACCATGGCGGCGTTGGCCGGCGCGACGAGCGCGAATGCTCCCGACACGGGCGGCGGCGCGGGCGCGACATACGGGTCCGGGATGATGGTGCGGTCGCGGTCGGGGCCGGTGCCCGTCGAGTAGATCTCCACCTTCCACTCGGCGCCCTGCACCGCGAGCGCGGTGACGCTCTGTCCGCGCAGCACCGTGCCGTTGGCCGCGGTGACGACCAGCCGGATGTCCGTGTTGGGCGCGGTGGGGGAGAACTGGTTCTTCGACAGCGTCACCGTGGTGTTGGGCGCGAAGGTGATTTCATACGTGAAGGGCCCGGGAGGGTTGCGCACCGACGGCGTGGTGTTGCCCTCCTCGGGCGTCGGCGTGACGCTCACCGGCGCGGGCGAGACGTTGATCTTCGCGTACGCCAGCTCCGGGAACATCAGCTTGATGGTCTGGTTCGTCGTCTGCGGCTGCGGCTCCTGCGGGCCCTGGCCGGGCGCGTAGATTTCGAAGTCCCAGAGGGAGATGCCGTAGCCGGTGCCCTTGGTGAGCGCGCGCACGCGCACGTAGCGGGCCGAGCCCGACACCGTGACCTCCCGTCGCCCCGGCGCGCCGTCGGTGACGTTGGAGGCGAGGGGCGCCCAGGTGGAGTCGTTCGTCGAGCCCTCGAGGACGTACGTCGCCGCGTAGGCGCCCTCCCAGTTGAGCACCACCTTGCCCAGGGTCTGCGCGCTGCCCAGGTCCACGCGAATCCACGGCTGCGCCTCCACCTCCGACGAGGACCAGCGCGTCGTCGTGTTGCCGTCCACCGCGTAGCCGGGCGCGAGGTGCGCCGCGTTGGCCTCCACGCTGGACGCCGTGGCGGGGCGGTTCTTCGCCAGGTCTCCGGTGGTGGACGTGCCGCCGCCGTAGATGGCCAGCTCCCACAGCGAGTAGCCGTAGTCGATGGCGCCCCGCTGCGTGCAGAGGATGCGCACGTAGCGGCCCGTGCCCGTCACCGTCAGGTCATCCGTGCCGCCGTCGCCGTCCGTCACCGCGCGGATGTCCGTCCAGTTCGTCGCGTCCGTGGACGTCTGCACCGTGTACGCGCGCGCGTACGCGGTCTCCCACGTGAGCACGACGCGGTTGATGGAGGTGCTCGCGCCGAGGTCGACGTAGAGCCACTCGTTGTTGGTGAACGCGCTGCCCCAGCGCGTGCCGCCGTCTCCGTCCACGGCGTAGGTGCCCCCGAGCCCGGGCTCGGAGGACGACGTCACCGTGGGCCGGTTGAGGGCGAGGTTGCCCGCCTGGGCGCTCGCGTCCGAGGCGAACCCCGCCACACCCACCACCACCGCCACGGCGCATGCTCGCGTCAGCGCATTCCTGACACGGTGCAGTGCCTGCAAGAGAGGAGTTGGTAATCGCATGGAATGAAAAGCGGGCCGCTGGAGAAAGTGGGGGAGGGGATGAACAAACGCATACCGGGATGGGGCTGCGTCCGAGCGGTCCTTTCCTTTCGCGGCTGATTCTATTTCTTCGGACGAAAAAGAAAGTCAAACCGGGACCGGATAACGCGTTAAGTCGAGAAATGCCCGCGGCGCGCGCATGCAGGATTTCCATCAGGGTGTGTGGCCGCCGCGTCGCGTCGCGGACAGTGATCCCGAGGGTGCGCGGACGTGGCGCGTGCGGCTGGCGGGTACCGACGGCGTCGCGGCGCGAGGGAGCTCCTCGGCGCCCCGCGCTCATCGCTGTCCCGAGACGTGGAGTGGAGGGCTCGCCCCGGGGCGGGAGCGCGGCGAGGCGGGCCGCGCTCCCGGACCGGAGGGCGCTGCTCAGGGCGACTCGTGCTGCTTCGCCCACGCGGCGACGTCGGGCGTGCGCTGCTGCACCCAGGCGCGGAACTCGTCGCCCTGGGAGCGGTACTGCTCACCACCGCCCGCGCCGCCCGAGGGCGGGTGTCCGAAGAACAGCGTGTGCACCTCACGGCCGAGCGTCGCCATGTCGACGCCGTGGGCCTTGGCGAGCCGCTCGATGAACTCCTGGAAGTGCGCTCCCTTCATCTTCATCGCGCTGGCGGCCTGGGCGAGGCTGTCCAGGTGGAGGGCGTCCTGGGCCACGTCCGGGTGCGCGGTGAGGAAGGTCTGCACCTGCTCGGGTGACATGCCCGCGCCCTGCACCAGGCGGCTGTCGAGGAGGTCGGGGCCCAGGTGGATGAGGCCCTTCGCGAGTCCCGGCGCCATGCCGCTGGCGGTGAGCAGCCTCACCTGCTCTTCGCGCAGGCGCGCGTCCGCGGGGTCCAGGTACTTCAGCCCGAGCCCGCCGAGGAACAGCGCCGCCCCCAGGATCTGGAAGCCCGGCGCCATGCCGAACAGCGAGGCTCCCGCCATCAGCGCGCCGCCGAGCGCCTGTGCTCCCGAGGACGCGAACTTCCAGCCGTCGCCCTTCCGCAGGAACTGGAGGCTCTGCATCGCGTCGCCGGCCGCGCCCAGCACCGCGCCCAGGGCGGACACCTTGCCGAAGGCCGAGACGGCCGAGGACCAGCGCGCCGTGTTGCCGAGCACGCTGGTGATGACCGTGGCCCCGTCGCCCGTGACGCTCAGGCCGTCGCCGACGACCTTGAGCCTCGACGCGAGGTCCGCCTGGCTCCAGCCCGTCGCGTCTCCGACGAACGCGGTGGTGGTGACGAGCATGCCCAGGGTCCGCAGCGCCTGCCCGCGAGGGGAGTCCGGCGCGAACGGCAGGCCCGTCTCCTGGTCCGTGAGCAGCGCCTTGAGCGACTTCGTCGTCTCGAGCACCTGCGCGTCGGTGGAGCCGGGCTTGATGTCGCGCAGCAGCCGGAAGTACGACTTCATGTCGCTCGACTTCATCCCGAACACGTCGGCGTAGCGCGCGAGCCCGTCGAAGACCTTCCGCGCCTCAGCGGGCGACTTGTCGCCGGCGGAGATGAGGGCCACCGTGCCCGCGCTCTTCACCAGCGCGAGCGCGAGCTTCTCGTCGAAGTCCTTGCCGTCCTTCAGCGCGCCCACCACGTCGAGGAAGAGCGGCTTGTCCTCCGCCTTCGCGGTGAGCTGCGCGGCGAGGTACTCGGCGCCGCCCTTCGTCTCGGCCAGTCGGGGGAGCTCGCGCGCGAGCGCCTTGACGCGCGCATCGTCCGAGCCCACGGGCACGCCATCCGGCGCGGCGGTGGAGAGCAGCTTGCCCAGGCGCTCGTGCTCCGCGAGATCCTGCTGGACGCTGCCCTGGCGCAGGTACGTGTCGATGAAGGCCTTCTGCTGCTCGGGCGAGAGGACGGCGGCGGGGCCGCTGAGCAGCTCGGTGAGCCGCTGCTGGTGCAGCTGCGCCTTGTCCGCCGCGGTGGCGAACTGGCCGCGGATGCCGTCGAGGGTGCTCCACAGCGTCTGGTGCAGCGCCGCCTGGGCCGTGCCGTAGGAGGGCGCGGTGCTGCCCGGGGGGATGACCTCTTCGCGACTGAGGGAGCGTTCGATGTCGAACGCGAGCCGTGAGCCGAGACCGAAGTTGAGGGACGTGCGCACCGCGCTCGTCAGCGACAGGTTGACGAGCGTGGGCGGCGCGTCGCGCGTGAAGGCCTTGCCCACGCGTCCGGCCGTCGGGTCCTTGAGGTGCTCGGTGGCGCGCGCGAGGGCGTAGTACGTCTCGTGCTCGATGCGCGTCTCCTCGTTCGCGAGCTTCTCGAGCACCTTGCGGTCATTGAGGTCCGGCGGCTTCTGCGCGCCGGGCGGATGGAGCTTGCGGTTCGTCTCCGGGGACACGCCGGCGAAGAGCTGGCCCATCTTCGCGAGGGACGGCTCCGCCGCGCGGACGAAGGCCTCCTGGTAGACGGGGTCCGGGTTGCTGGCGATGAGCCGCTCGAACTGACGCGCGCCCTGCTCCAGGCTCGTCTGGAGGGTGGCCTCCAGCGCCTTCGCGTCCTGGGCCGCGCGGGTCTTCACGTCCGTGCCGGAGCCGCCGACGGTGCTCACGCCGGGGTTCGGGAGGAAGGGCTCGGGCTTCGGCGCGGGGACGTCGCGGGCGGCGTCCTCCAGGCGCTTCGCCACCGCCGCGCCCACGCTGCCTCCCGCGCGTGCACCCGCGTCCGCGGCCGGGTTCGTGGAGGCACCCTGGAGCGCGGTGAAGGACGGCTGTCCTCGCGTGGGCGAGAAGAAGACGCCCAGCTGCTCGCGCGTCATGGCCACCGGGCCGCCGGTGTGGAGCGGGTCCGCGACCAGGTACTTCCCATCCGAGGTCTTGCCGAGAATCGCGTTGAGGTGGCCGATGTCGCCGGAGCCCATGCGCTCGGGGAACTGCTCGCGCCAGGCCGCGTTCGTCCGACCGTTGGCGACCACGGGGTTGCCCGCGGCGAGCTGGCGGTCCAGCTCCTCCCAGCCCTGGCCGTAGCGCGCGTCGAGCCCCGCGCCCTTGACGCCGTCGCTCACCATGGTGCCGCCGGTGAGCTCGCGGTCACGGTCGAGCTGCGGCACGCGGGTGCCGTCGGAGGCCTTCACGTAGGTGAACTCGCTCTCGCGGCGCGGGCTCATCAACGCGCGCGCGTAGTCGACCTGTTGCTCCTTGGTGAGTCCCGCGGGCATGTGGCCCGTGTACGCGAGCGACATGGCGAGGCTCGCGGGGCCGCAGTTGGTGCTGCCGCGAGGACCGGTCGGGTTGTACTCGGAGGTGAACTGGGTGATGAACGCGTCCTCGGCGGACATGGCGGGGCGGCGCGCGCCGCCGGAGGACTTCGCTTCCGTGAGGGCCTTGCCGAGCGCCTCGCGCGTCCTGCCCGCATAGTCACCGGAGGCCGTGAGGCCGTGCTCGGCCTGGAAGCGCTCCAGCGCGGCCTCGGTCTTCGGGCCGAACTGTCCGGGGCCCGTGGCCACCTGCTCCTCGGTGAGGTAGCCCAGCTTCACCAGCGCGTCCTGCACCGCCTTCACGTCGGGGCCGGTGTCGCCGCGCTTCAGGTCCCGGAGCGGGAGGGGTGCGGGCTCCTCCTCCTTCTCTTCAGGAGGTGGCGGTGGAGGCGGCGGCGGTTGGAGCCGCTCGCGGTGGACCGCGCCGCCGTTGTCCTCCTCGAAGCTGGAGGTCGAATCGAAGCCCTCCGCGCGAGAGGACTCCTCCTTGACGACGTTGTTCTCGGTGCGGGTCTCAGTCCGGGCTGTTTCAGTTGCGCCTTCGGATGAGACGGATTGCGTCGGGCGTGATGAGCCGTCGACACGCATGTTGTGACTCCCCCTCTGATACATCACCGGGACGTGGTGTCCCTGGCTGGATTATCCGCTGGCGTGACGCGGTGTTGCGTCTCGTCACGCCGTCCCGGCGGAACATACCGGATGCGAAGCCGATACGGATGAATCACGAAGCCATTGCGGACACGTGTGTGGCTCCAATGAATCTCGGTTCGTGAGAGCGTGTGTATTCGTCACGGTGGGTCGACGGGACCCACCGGTCCCACGCTCGTTGACGGGTTCTGCCGCGGGTTCCAGAGTCCAGAGGGACGACACACGTGGAGGCGTCCCATGACCATCACCCTGAGAATCGTCGAGCCACCCGACTCGTTGCCGGATTGGTATCCGCCGCTCGACCCGGAGCATCCGGTCGACTACCGCCTGCGGTACGTCGAGCTGGACATGCTCATCGAGGCGATGATTTTGCTCGGGGTCGTGGCCGAGGAGCCTGCGGACGGGTCGGAGCTCCTGGCGATGGACCGGTTCGGTGAGGCGGGCAACCAGTTCGACCCCGATGAGTGCGTGCGCATCTCGCGGAGCATGCGCCGCTTCATGCAGGAGGAGGTGCCCTCGGAGTTCTTCGCCACGCTCCAGGAGCGCTGGAACGACACGCAAGCGGAGCTGCGTCAGGCGGTCGAGGCTCGCGGCGAGCTCGTGGTCTCCGGGTTCGAGTCGTTCCCGCACGATGGCAAGTCGCTGCGCAACGCCTTGCTGCACTGGGGCGCGTTCACCGCCATCGCCGCCGACAACGGCGGATTGGAAGTGGTGGAGTAGCTCGCGACGCACATGTTCCGGGGGGACGTTCATGTCGAGACGCTTGGTTGGGATGGTGCTGCTCCTGCTGTCTGGCTGTACGTCGGCGCCGCAGTTCGCGCGCGGTGACGAACTGTTCGACACGGGCGTGGAGGACTCGGCGGAGAGCTGCGCCAGCTCCGCTGGGCACGACGAGGACCACTGTCATGCCCCAGCCTGCGATGATGAGGGCTGCGGCCTCTATCGCTGTGAAGACCTCGCATCGCCTCCGTATGCGTTGCGTGTCGCGCCTGGCCAGGCTGCCTCGGGCGCCACCGCACGCATCCAGCGCTACTGGGGCGGAGCCATTCCTCTGCCGGGGCGAACGCCGGTGTTCATCATCCCGTGGTATCGGCGTGAAGAACTGCCGAGCGCCACGTCCGTCCGGAAGGCCATCGCGGAGTGGAAACGACGGCCGAAGGAGCGACACCACATCTTTCCCAGGGCCTTCCAGCCGTACTTCGCCACCATCGGCATCGAGATCCACAAGTACACCCTGCTGGTCGCCGTGGAAGAGCACCAGCGGGTTCATGCAGGCGCCAACGGAGGTCCCTGGAACCGCGACTGGAGAATCTGGATCGACGAGAACCGGGACACCGCATCGCGCGCAGACCACTTCCGTCAGGGAGGGAAGATGGTGGAACGTTATGGGTTGGTGGGCATGCCCACGACGTACTGGCAGCGACTCTCGTTGCTGACCGCATCCGGAGAGTGAATGCGCTACTACACGCTGCGAGAGGAGCTGAGCGCGGACTCCAGATGGACGGGGGGCTATGACCTGGGGCGTCCGTGGCAGCTGCCCGGCGTCGAGTGCTCCACCTGTGGCGCCACGTGGGGCGGAGGTGGCTACGATTATCCGACCGTCGACCTGTCAGCGCTCGCGGGCTCCAAGGACTACGCGCGTCCGAGGTGCGTGCCCTGGGCTGAATTCACGAGCCTTCGGGAACGGGTGCTACCCCTGCTGCCACCCGGTGCCTCGGTGGGCCCCGGCTCGGGATTCGGGCCGCTGACGGGACGGGCTCGGGGTCGCTTCGCGCCTGTCGTCGTCCACATGCCTTGGCTGCTGCTGATGCACCCAGACGTGATGGCGAAGCTCGAAGGGCTCACGGGGGCTGTCCCGGTCCCCACGCGCTTCAAGGCGGCGCGCGGCGTGGAGTTGGTGGAGCTCGAGGTCCTGCCCGGCGGGAGAATCGTCGGAGCGGAGGCTCACGAGCCTTGTGCTACTTGCGGCCGGACGACCTTCGCGCGGCCACCGCTCGGAAAGCTGCGCGTCACCGCGCTCCCCGATGTCGACTTCGCCCGGCCCAGCGCGAGCCTCGTGGTCTGCAGTGAGCGCGTCATCGAGAGACTCGCGCCGGAGTTGAGCGAGTCGGAGGTGGTCGCTGTCGACGTCGGGGCCTCGGAGAAAGGCACCACCGCGCGACCTGGATGAGGCTCCGTCGGGAGGCACGCGAGGTGCCTCCCGATGCGTCACGTCACGGGCTCAGGCGCTGACGCCCACGCCGATGGGGCAGCTCACGCCGGTGCCGCCCAGGCCGCAGTACCCGCCGGGGTTCTTCTCCAGGTACTGCTGGTGGTAGTCCTCGGCGTAGTAGTACGCGGGCGCGGGGACAATCTCCGTGGTGATGGTCCCCACACCCTTCGCCGCGAGCGCCTTCTGGTACGCGTCCCGGCTGGCCTCCGCGATGCGCTTCTGCGACTCGCTGGTGTAGTAGATGCCCGAGCGGTACTGCGTCCCCTCGTCGTTGCCCTGACGCATGCCCTGCGTGGGATTGTGGTTCTCCCAGAACACCCGCAGCAACTGCTCGTACGTGAGCTTCTTCGGGTCGAACACCACGCGGACGACCTCGTTGTGGCCCGTCTGCCCGCTGCACACTTCACGATAGGTGGGGTTGGGCGTCAGCCCGCCCGCATACCCCACGGACGTGCTGTACACGCCCGGCGTCTGCCAGAACTTCCGCTCCGCGCCCCAGAAGCACCCGAGCCCGAGGATGGCCACCTCGTACCCCTCCGGCACCGGCCCCTTCAGCGGCGTGCCCAGCACCTCGTGCTTGGGCGGAACAGGCATCTCGTCCGTCCGGCCCGGCAAAGCCTCCGCCGGGGACGGCATCCTCAGCTTCTTGGTCGTGTCGAAGAACATGCCCGGAGGAATAGCGCTCCCGCCCTCCAGTTTCACCCCCATGGGCAGCGAGCGGCCTGCCGGGCGTCACTTGGGGAAGCAACCCTTCCGCCGAGGTAGGACGACCTGCCCTCTTGAAATAGGGTCTCCCACCGCCATGCGCCTCCCCATCGCCGCCGCCCTCTGCTGTCTGGTCCCCTCCGCCGCACTCGCGGCTCCGGACCCCCGCTGCCAGGGCACCCCCAAGGCCCGCGCCGCCCGCTTCTCAGAGGACGCCATGAAGGGCGCAAGCCCCCAGGCCCGCCACGCCGCCTACGTGCAGGCCTGCGCCCTGGACGAGGTCGTCGCGCTCACCAAGGAGCTGGTGCGCTTCAAGACCGTCAGCAGCGAGGCCCCCGCGCCGAAGAACCCCGGCATCGCCGCCATGGGCCGCTTCCTCCAGAAGTGGGCCAAGGCCCACGACATGGCCTGGCGCGCCGTGGGCGCCAACGAGGTGTTCGAGATTGCCTGGGGCAAGGGCGCCCCCGCCCTGGGCCTGGTCTTCCACGGCGACGTGGTGCCCGCCCCCGCGCACGAGTGGAAGCGCCCGCCCTTCGAGCCCTACGTCCAGGACGGCCGCCTGTACGGCCGGGGCGTCGAGGACGACAAGGGGCCGCTGGCCTCCGCGCTGGTGGCGCTCGACTACGCGCGGCAGCTCGGCCTCGAGCCGCAGGGCAAGGTGCTCGTCATCATCGGCAACGGCGAGGAGAGCGACTGGACGGGGATGCTGAAGTACGCGGCCATGGAGCCCAAGGCCCCGCACGTCATCTCCGTCGACTCGAGCTTCCCCGTCGTCGCCGCGCAGTCCGGCTTCGTCGCGTGGAACCTGTCGGCGCCCGTGGGCCCCGCGCGCAAGTCCTCCAGGTTCGCGCTGCGCCCCGTGGACGCCAAGGGCGGCGAGTTCCTCACGCAGGTCCCCGGCACCGCCACGCTCAAGCTGCTCCCGGGCGAGGGCAGCTCGCTGCCCGTCGCGCTGGAGACCGTGCGCGCCGCCGTCGCCGACGAGCAGCGCACGCGCTCCTGGCTCAAGGCCGACGTGAAGGAGGAGGGCGGCGCGGTGCTGCTCACCGTGCACGGCAAGGCGGTGCACTCCTCCGTCGCCAACGAGGGCGTCAACGCGCTGTGGGGCCTGTCCGCCGTCTCCTCGCGCCTCATCCTGGAGGACAACGGCATCGCCGCCATGCTGCGCGTGCTGTTCCTGCGCTTCGAGGGCGACCACCACGGCCAGAAGCTGGCCGTCGAGTACTCCGACGCCGCGCTGATGGGGCCGCTGCTCGTCGCGCCCACGATGCTCCGCGTGGCCGACGGCAAGGTGAGCCTGGGCGTCAACATGCGCCGCCCCCGCGGCCAGGACGCCGCCCGGTTCAACGCCGCGCTGGACCAGGCCGCCCTGCTCGTGGGGCAGGACTCGGACGGCCGCGTGACGGAGGCCGGCGAGCGCTACGTGGGTGACCCGCACGTGGCCGACACCACCGGGCCGCTCGTCACCACGCTGATGGCCATCTACAAGCGTCACCGCGACGACCCGGACGCCGTCCCCACGTCCGTGCGCGGCGGCACCTACGCGCGCCTGTTCCCCAAGGCCGTGGACTTCGGCCCCGGCTTCCCCGGCGACGAGTACACCGGCCACGCGCCCGATGAGTCCATCTCGCTGGAGAACCTGGACCTGACCACGCGCATGCTCGCCGAGGCCGTGTACCTGCTGGCCGTGGCCCCCGAGCCCGTCTCCGCGCCGGGGAAGTGACGCCCGTCAGGCGGTGCGACGCGGCCAGTACACCCGGAACGTGGTGCCCTCCTCCCGCGAGGAGCGCACCTCCACGCGGCCTCCGTGCGCGCGCGCGATCTGGTGGACGATGTAGAGCCCCAGGCCCAGGCTGCGCTGCTTCTGGTACGACGATGAGGCGCCCACCGACGGCTTGAACGGGTCGAAGAGGCGCGGCTGCAGCTCCGCCGGAATCGGCTCGCCCTGGTTGTGGACCTCCATCAGCACGACGTCCGCGCCGCCTCGCACCGACGTGGCCACCGGTGAGTCGAGCCCGCCGTGTTGGAGCGCGTTGGCCACCAGGTTGCCCAGCACCTGCGCCACGCGGTCCGGGTCCCACTGGCCCGAGGTGTCGCCGGACGACTCGAACAGGAGCCTGCGCTCGGGGTGGCTCACCTGGAGCTCGTCCAGTGTCGCCTGGCAGATGTCCGCCAGGTTCATCGACTGACGCGAGACGGGGATGCCCGAGCCCAGCTTGCTGCGCGCGAAGTCGAGGATGTCCGTAATCATCCGCCCCATGCGCCCGGCGGACTTGCGGATGCGCTCCACGGCCCGACGCTCGGGCGCCTCCAGCTCCTCGGCGCGCGCGAGCTGGAACGCGGACGCGCTGATGGCGTTGAGCGGGTTGCGCAGGTCATGGCCCAGGATGGCGAGCAGCTGCTCGCGGAAGTCCACCGCCCGCTGGAGCGCGGCCTCCGTCTGCTTGTGCTGGGTGATGTCCACCACGGCGCAGCCCAGGCCCAACAGCCGCGAGCCCAGGGGCGCGAGCACCGGGTAGAACGTCGCCTGCCACACGCGCTTGCCGCGCTGGGGAATCAGGGACGGGGGCGTGGCGAACTCGAACCCGTTCAGCGGCTCACCCGTGCGCAGCACGCGCAGGAGCAGCGGCTCCAGCAGGTCCGCCAGCTCCGGGGGCTGCATCTGCCGGAAGGTCCTCCCCAGGTGCGCCTCGGGCGGCGCGCCGTTGATGTCCGCGAGCGTCTGGTTGATGCGCAGGTAGCGCAGGTCCAGGTCCAGGAACGCCATGCCCAGGGGCGCGGCCGCGAGGAGCGCGTCCAGCAGCGCCAGCGAGCGCTGGGCCTCCACCCTCGCCTCGCGCTCCAGGTCCTGGATGTCGCGCTGACGCTCCACCGCGAAGCGCCGCACCGTGCGCACCACGGCGTGGTCCAGGGCTTCTTCCATCCGCTCCAGCTCACCCACGTCGAGCGGCCGGGGCTGTCCTTCCAGGCGCCGCAGGATGCACTTGCGCAACAGCGCGTACTCGGCCGCCACCTCGCCCACGTCGAAGCCCTGCTCCAGTCGCACCGTGGCGTGCTCGTCCGACAGCGGGTCGGCGCGCTCGTGCTCCCCGTGCTCCAGCGCGTCCGCGAGCGAGGCGAGCAGCAGGGGCATGTGGTCCAGGAGCCACGAGGGGCGCTGGGGGTTCTCGGCGTGGAGCGCGCTCATGGCCTCCAGCCAGTCCGAGAGCACCCCGTGGTGGTGCGCGCGCAGGAACTCCGAGGCCCGGCGCGGCGACTCGCGCTCGGCTCCACCGTGCTCCGCGGCGCCTGTGTCCGGCCCCAGCATCACCGACCTCCCGAGTCCCCATCCGGTCATCCCGCCACGAATCTGGGCACGAGGGTCTTCATGGGTATGTCCGCCCTGGGGGGCTGGCGGGCGTCGGCTTCCCGAGCGCCGTGTTGGACTCCCGGGGACGCACCGGGCCGCGCTGCGCTCGCGGCCGACGCGCCCCGTGGGGCCAGGGCTTCGTCCGTCGTCCGCTCATCGCTTCGCCCCGGAGGATGAGGTCCGGGGCTGTGGCGCCGCGCGGGCTCGGTTAGGGTGGATGACAGATGCGCACCCTCCTGCTCACCCGCTCCGATGTGTCCCGAAACCTCCAGGCGCTCTCCCTGTTGGAGGACCTGCGAGAGGCCTTCCGCACCGATGCCCTGGCTCGAACGGTGGCCCCCCAGCGCATCCGCGCGCCCCTGCACGCCGAGGGCACGGTGATGGCGCTGTTGCCCGGCAGCCTGCCCGGCGTGCCCGCGTACACGGTGAAGGTGCACTCGAAGTTCCCGGCGAGGACGCCGGCCATCCAGGGTGTGCTGCACCTGCACGACCTGGTGACGGGCGAGCTGATGGCGGTGATGGACTCCGGGCACCTGACGGCGGTGCGCACGGGCGTGGTGGGCGCGCTCGCCGCGGACGTGCTGGCGCGGCCGGACGCGAGCCGGGTGGCCATCATCGGCGCGGGGGTGCAGGGCGGGATTCAGCTCAAGTCCCTGCGGCTGGTGCGCTCGCTGTCACACGTGCGCGTGTTCGACGTGGACGCTGGCCGGGCCAACGCGTTCGCCACCCGGATGTACAAGGACTTGAGCCTGCCGGTGCGGCCGGCGGAGTCGGTGGCGGAGGCGGTGGAGGACGCGGACATCGTGGTCGCCGCGACGTGGAGCCGCGAGCCCCTCTTGCGCTCCGGGATGGTGCGGCCGGGCACGCACATCACCACGCTGGGCGCGGACGAGCCGGGTAAGGCGGAGGTCTCCGCGGAGCTCTTGCGTGAGGCGCGCTTCTTCTGTGACCACCGGGGCCTGGCCGTCTCGCAGGGCGCGGTGGGCAACGTGGGGCTGGGCGAGGAGGTCATCCGCGCGGAGCTGGGCGAGGTGCTCGCGGGCTTGAAACCCGGGCGTGTGTCGGCGGAGGACGTGACGGTGTTCGGCGCGGTGGGGCTGCCGTTCCAGGACCTGGCCGCCGCGTGGCACGTGTACCAGGCGGCGACGGGGGATGACGCCATCGGCGGGGTGGACTTCAGCGCATGAGTGCCTGGGGCGCGCTGATGTCGCGGATGGGGCTCACGCGGCCGGAGCTGCGCGCGTGGGCCTGGTACGACTGGGCCAACTCCGCCTACGTCACCACGGTCGTCGCCGTCGTGTTCCCCATCTATTACAAGTCCGTGGCGGCCAAGGGCCTGCCGAGCGACGTGGCCTCCAGTCGCTTCGCGCTCGTCACCGCGCTGGCGCTGGGCACGGTGGCGGTGCTGTCGCCCGTGCTGGGCGCGCTGAGCGACAGGGCGGGGCGGCTCAAGACGCTCCTGGGGGTGTTCCTGACGTTGGGCGTGGTGTCCACGGTGGGGCTGGCCCTGGTGGGGCCCGGCGATTGGAAGTGGGCGCTGGGGTGCTTCGGCATCGGCAACGTGGGGCTGACGGGGTCCATCGTCTTCTCCGATGCGCTGCTGCGCCACGTGGCCCGGGACGAGGAGCTGGACCGGGTGTCCACCGCGGGCTACGCGCTGGGCTACCTGGGCGGCGGGGTGTTGCTGGCGGTGCAGCTGGTGATGCTGGTGAAGCCCGCGTGGTTCGGGCTCGCGGACGCGGCGTCGGCCTCGCGCGTGGCGTTCCTCACCGTCGCGGTGTGGTGGGCGGCGTTCTCGGTGCCGCTGTTCCTGCGCATCCCCGAGCCCCGGCCCACGGGGGACGCGCAGGTGCCGCGGCTGTCATTGGGTGGGGTGTTCGCTCAGCTGGCGGAGACCTTCCGCGCGCTGCGCCAGTACCGCGAGGCGTTGCTGTTGCTCGTGGCGTACCTGCTCTACAGCGACGGCATCGGCACCATCATCCGGTTGTCCACGCTGTACGGGACGGAGCTGGGCATCGGCCAGGGGGCGCTGATGGGAGCGCTCCTGATGACGCAGGCGGTGGGGGTGCCGTGCGCGGTGCTCTTCGGCCGCGCGGCGTCGCGGGTGGGGCCGAAGCCGGCGCTGATGTTCTCGCTGGCGGTGTACGTGGTGGTGACGTTCCTGGGTTACTTCATGCGCTCGCCGGTGCACTTCTTCGCGCTGGCGCTGCTGGTGGGCATGGTGCAGGGCGGCAGCCAGGCGCTGAGCCGTTCGATGTTCGCGCAGATGATTCCGCGCCACCGCGCGGCGGAGATGTTCGGGCTCTTCAGCGTGTTCGAGAAGGTGACGGCGGTGGCGGGGCCGCTGGTGTTCGCGGCGACGGTGGAGCTGACGGGCTCCAGCCGGCAGGCGGTGCTGTCGCTGCTGGTCTTCTTCGGCTCGGGCGCGCTGGTGCTGTGGCGCGTGGATGTCGCGGAGGGCAAGCGCGCGGCGCGCGAGTCCGAGGCTCGCGCGGGCTGGAGTCAGGCCCCGCTGACGGCGGAGGCGGCCGAGGCGGTGCGCGCGGAGTAGCGCTGGGTGCCATGGGAGTGGATGGAGATTCCTCACGCCTGGACCTGCCACGTCGTTCAAGTCGGGGAGCGCTGGCGGTACCTTGAAGTGAACCCCGCATTCCCTCACCACCACTGACCCTCCACCGGCGCGGCGCGAGTCGCCCGGTCGACGTGTGTTCTTCGTGGCTCATGCGGGGCACGCAGCGGAGGCGTGTATGCACGAGAGGCGAAGCTGTCTGGCGGCGCTGCTGTTGTTGCTGTCGGGGGCCTCTCGGGCAGACGAGGTCGAGGCACCGGCACTACCCGAAGAACTGGGGGAAGAGGCGCGATGGACGAACCTGCTGCGCGTCGAGGCCATGCCGTGGGCGCTGATGACTCGCGGTGGCGCGGGGACGGAGGAGGGATTTCTCCAGATAGAGCCCACCTTCGTCTTCGAGTACGGCGCGGAGTTTGGCGTCAACCTCGGGGCTCCCGTGCGGTTGCGCCTGTGGGGGCCAGATGGCGGCGGGGTGTTCCGGCGCGAGGACTGGGACTCCCTCTCCGATTGGGGACAGCTGGTGCGGAGTCTCAAGCTGGGCTCGGACAATGCGCCCTGGGCGCTGTGGTTCGGCGAACTGGAGAGCTACACCCTGCTGACGGGCCACCTCGTCCGGCGCTACGCCCACCGCGCGAACCCGGACTACCACCCCGTCGCAGGTGTCGTCACAGGGTCCCTGGGGCCTGTCTACGTGGAGGCGTTCTCCTCGGACATGCTGGGGGCGCGGCTGATGGGGGGCGAGGTTGAACTGGATGTCGAGCATGTGCTCTTCGGCAAGCCCGAGCAGCGGTCGCGCTACACGTTGAGCGTGTCCGCCGCGCACGACTGGGGGCGAGCTGGAGGGCGCGCGCCCCCGGTGACGTTGGCGCACCTGGATGCCGTGGCCGTGTTCTGGGTACGTCCGGCATTTGAGGCGCACGCTTTCGCGGGCTGGGGAGGCAAGCCGGGAGACTCTGACGCTTGGGGTGTGGTGGCCGGGTTGGGCATGGAGTCCATCACGCAGACGGTGGACCTGTGGTTGAGGCTGGAGGCAAGGCGCCAGCATGGCGGCTTCCGGCAAGGTTTCTTCGGCGTGGATTACGAGCTGGCGCGCTTCCAGGCGGCGGGGCCGGACGGGGGTCCACTCGCGGATGCGCCCTTCCCCCATGGCTACTCGGTCTTCGGCGAGGCGGAGGTCGGCTGGGATGCCGTCCAGTACGGAGGGCTTCGGAAACACCTGAAGCTGTCGCTGGGGGCGGAGGCGTTCTCCTGGGGGCGCGTCGACGTCGATGGGCGTGTGGCGGTGCAGCTCTTCGAACGTGCGCTGGACCTGTCGCTGAAGGGCCTCGTCGTCGGAGCTGGGAAGCCCGGGGCGCGCTATCTGGGAGCGGCGGAAGTCCGCTGGAGGTTTCTCGGCGGGAAGCTCTACGCGATGGGGACAGGCGGCACGCTGCTGTTTCCCACGTCAGCAGGAACGCTGCGACCAGGGGCATTCGCGTCGGTGGGCCTGGGGGTGGACAATGCGCGCTGACGCCCTGCTCGTGACAGTGGCGCTGCTTGCCACCGGCTGCGCCTCGCTGACGCAGGTGTCAGCGCACCCGGGGATGACGCGCGAGTCTCTTGGGGAGAGGCCTCGCGAGCCCCAGCTTCACACATCGGCTGGACCCTCGGGTGACGTCCGAACCCGGCACCGTCGAGGGTTTCGTGTCAGCACGTCGAACGATGTGAGCCCCACCGTGGGGAGCGCTGTGGTGCCCCCTGCGTCGCAGGTGGATGCGTGGGAAGCCTTGCTGACGAACGCGGGGATTGAGGAGCGGGACGAGCGGCCGATTCCAGGCGGCCCTCTCACCCCTGCCCAGGCGGTGCGACTGCTGAGTGCACTGCTCGGCAAGCCCGTGTCCCTGGGCCAGTTCCCCTCGCGACTCGCGGTGGGCCATGTCCTGCGCGGTGTGGTGGAGCGCGGGGAGATGTCGCGCGCCGAGTTGGTGCGACAGGTCGAGCGATTCAAGCATCTGGCGGTGCTGCGTCCTGACGGATGCATGGCGTGGGTCGTCACTGGGAGAACACAGCAGCGAGTCGCTCCCATCGAATGGAAGGACGGCGCGTTTCGCGCACATCAGTTCGAGCTGGGGCGCTTCTATGCGGGGCGCACCGGCGTCTATCGCCTGCTGGATGACGAGTTGCGGGAAGTGGATGGACGCCCGCTGGCGGAGGTCTACGACGACGCGGACTACGTGGGCCGCACGCTGGACGGGGCCGAATCGGCGCTCGTGAAGCTGGCGCTCTCCATCGGCCATTTCTTCACGTACCCGCTGGACAGCATCGCCGCGCTCAAGAGTCTGCCCGCCGGTGTGGCCGCGCTCATCGAGGCGTCCCCGGAGTACTTCGAGCGCTTCCGGCATCTGCCCCAGGGGGAGCAGATCGAGGCGGTGGCGGAGCTGGCTACGAACCTCCTCGTCGCGACAGGGATGGCCGGGGCGACGACGCGCACGGTGACCGGAGCAATGGCGGGAGCGGAAGCCACGGTGCCGGTGTTGTCGCTGTCCGTTCAGGGGGCGCTGACCCTCGAGCGCGTGGCAGTTCCTGTTGGGCGCGCGGTGGCAGTACTCGGAGGGGGGCCTGGGGCAGCCGTCATCCTTCAACGGGCAACCACGGCGGTAAATGACGGTACGCCAGCCCAGGAGCCAGGACACTGGGGGCCCGCGAAGGAGGCCATGAAGCCACCTGCCCGGCGCTACCAGGAGCAGATCACGGGTCACTCCGCCGACGATGCCTATTGGGTCGGAGGGATGAGTGCGCCGGCCGGAGGTGTGAAGTTCGATGGCTTCAAGAAGGGCGTGCTGTTGGAGGCCAAGGGCCCCGGGTATGCGAAATTCTTCGATGAGATGGAGCCCAAGGAATGGTTCCGATATTCCGGAGCACAGGGGCTCGTCGACCAGGCACAGCGGCAGACCAACAAGGTCCGCGGTCTGGGCATCCCGATTGAATGGCATGTCGCCGAAGCTCAGGCCGCCGCCGCGTTCCGACGGCTCTTGGAGGGTGCGGGTATCGAAGGCATAAAGGTCCTCCACACTCCCGCCCTCTGAGGAGAACACCATGGCCAGAACACCCGAGGCCGCTCCCCGTCCCGAGGCCTACTACGCCGGCGCCTACTGGGGGCCTCGGAAGGAGTCCCCAGAAGATTGTGCTTTGCACACGGCAACCCTGCTCAACCGCCTGGCGGAGTGCGACCCGCTTCTCGCGCACTGGTACAAGCCAACCAAGTCCCGCGCCTTGGCGGCCATGGTCTCGTTGATGCCGCCAGACATGCCGACTCTTGCCGAGCAGTTCCGGCGAGGCGTCAACCGCGAACGAGGAGGCCCGGTCATCGAGCAACTGGGCTTCAGCTTCTGGTTCGACAATGGAGGGTCAGCGGGAGATTGCGCAGCGCTGCGCATCACCTCGGGCGCCTATTCGGAGGCCGTCCCCAACTATTGCACGCTGACGCTCCCCAAGCGCGGGCCGAGCGCGGAGCGGATGCTCACGCTTCCTGTACTGCCCCGAGTGGTGGGCAGCATGGCCTCAGCCTGGGATGCGGACTGGGCGCTGGCTACGTCGTGGGAGCACCGCGAGACGCTCCCTGAAGGAACCAGGACAGGGACCTTCGTCGGTTGGGTCACATACCTGTCCCTGCGACGTGGGAGGGTGCCACCCCTGCCAGCTCCCGTGCGCATCGAGCCGATCGAAGGCAAAGGAACACTCGTCATCCTGACTCCAGAGCGCTTCACGGCGACGAACCCGGAGCATGTTGCGCTGGCGCAGCACGTGCGCGAGGTGCTGACCGCGGCTGGGCTCCTGCAGCCTGTCACTCCCTGAGTCTGGAAGAGTCAGGCTGCCATTGATGGCGCGGCGGGCGAACGGTCTCCGCGCTCAGTGCTGCACGTGGGCCACTTCGCGAGGCGCGGAGAAGAGGCTGTCGCGGCCGTGGTGGAGGACCACCTCGCCGTGGAGCACCTCGCTCACGTCGTCGAACGACACCGCGAAGTCGTGACGACGCAGCAGGCCCTTCTCGACGATGAGCTCCTTCTCCGTGATGTCGACGATGTGGCCGATGACGTGGCCGTCATTGCCTCGGACCTTCATGCCCTTGTGAATCTCTGCGCGGGTGAACATGGGAGCTCCCTGGGGGCGTGGGAAGTACCCCTCGACGTGAAGCTGGGGCGCCACCCCGCACCGTGCACCACCGGACGTCGTGACAGACCTCCCGGTCTCCTGGTGCCGCGCCGTGCGCCCGCCCGGCGGCCTGCTTCCCGGCTGGATACGCAGCATCACCCCGTGGTCGCTCGCCGGAGCGTGCCCATCTTGGCCCGGGGAGGTGTGCGCATGGTCGTCGGCTTCATGGCATCGCGGACGGGACGTTGGCTTCGAATCGTGACCGGGTCCTGTCTGGTGCTGGGGGGACTGCGCGCGGGGTCGGCGAAGGGCGCGGGGCTGGCCCTGCTGGGGCTCGGCCCCCTGGTCGCCGCCTCGCTGGACCTGGTGCTGATGGGGCCCCTGTTCGGCCTGCCCCTGCGCGGCGAGGACATCCGCCGCGAGCTGGGCGTGAACGAGGAGGCCTCGCTGCTCAACGGCCACCGCCGCGCGGCCTCGTCACGCGCGGCGATGCTGCTGCACTGAGCCTCAGCGCTTGCCCACCTGGAACGGGATGTCGAGCGTGCCCAGCGACTCACCGCTGTTCGCGTCGACGGGCCGCGCCTCCAGCACGACGCCGCTCTCGCGGCCCGTGACCACCTGGAAATAGATGAAGCCCTGCACCGTGCCGCCGTCGCCCAGCGTTCCCTCGGGCAGCGCCTGACGGAGCATGTCCTGCGTCGGCAGCGGCTCCTCGCACTGGTACGCGTAGGGGCCCGGGCCGTACGGCCCATAGAACGGATAGAACGGGCTGCCCCAGCGTGGACCGAAGCGCGAGCCCCACCGGAGCCCTCCGCCCATGTACACCCATGAGCGCCCCGAGCCCCCCGTGCCCTCGTCCATCGACGAGAGGGCCGACTGCCTGAGCGAGAAGGGCGCCAGCGCGGAGTAGCGGAAGCGCGACTCGGTGCCCACGAGCGAGAAGTCCTCGTAGCGGATGCGCAGCGTCCTGCCGCTCTGGTTCTCCAGCCGGATGTAGACGGGCGTGAGGGTGCGCTCCAGGTTCGCCGGCGAGCCCTTCCACGCGGAGGCGTCCGCCACCAACCTCACCCCCGCGCCCTCCGCGACGGCCGAGTCCTGGTCCGCGGGCAGCACCTGGGCCTGCGTGGTGGGCTTCAACGTGTTGGTATTCGAGGCACAGCCCGCCGCCACCAACAGGGCGACGAGCGGCACGAGCGCGCGCATGGGATGTCTCTCCTTTGCTGGAAAGGTAACCCTCGCGTGCCTCACGCCGCCCGAGGGAGCGGCGCCACCCCGGAACGCCGCCGAGCGCAGAGGGGCCTCACTGACTGGCGGGCGGCGTGGGCTCCGCGGCCGCGTGCGGCCACGCGGGGGACGTCAGGCTGCTCCAATCCTGCTGCCGCGCCCAGTCCTCGAACGTGTGCCAGCGCACGTCCGGATAGTCGTGCCGCAGCGTGAGGATGTCCGCGTGGTAGCCCACCCGGTCCAGCCACTCGTACATCGCCGCCAGGTCCTCGCTGCGCTCGCGGATGTACTCCAGCGGCAGTTGCTCGAAGTGGATGCGGTGCCCGCTCACCATGGAGAGCAGCCCGGCCGCCTGCTGTCCGGTCACCTCGTCCGAGGCCACGTCGATGCGCTGCTCCAGGTGTCGCTCGCCGTTCTCCAGCACCTTCACGGCGAAGGCGGCCAGGTCCTCGACGGTCACCATCTGCAGCCCGCGCGTGGGCGGCAGGCCGATGGCGAACACGCCGGCGCGCAGGCCTTCCTCGAACATGGGGCTGGTGAGGTTCTCCATGAAGAACGTGGGCCCCAGGATGGTGAAGGGCAGGCCGCTCTGGCGCAGGTGCAGCTCCACGCGGTGCTTGCTGTCGAAGTGGGGGATGCCCGTGAGCCGGTCGGCCCCGGCGACGGAGGTGTAGACGAAGTGCTTCACCTCGGCGAGCCGCGCGGCGTTCACCTGGTTCATGCCATGGCGTATCTCCATCGCCACGCCGGACTCGAACGGCGTGGCCATGGCGTAGAAGGCGTCCACGCCCTCGGCGACGCGGGCGAGCGTGTCCACGTCGTCGAAGGTGCCCACGGCCAGCTCGGCGCCCAGCGTCTCCAGCGCGCGCGCGCCGGGAGCGTCGGGGTTGCGGACATAGGCGACGACGCGGTGTCCGCGGTGGAGCAGGTGGCGCGCCACGGCACCGCCCTGCCGGCCGGTGGCGCCGGTGACGAGCACGGAGAAGGAGTGGGCCCTGGTCATGTGTGAACCTCGCGACAGACAGCACTACGGGATGTCGGGAAGGTGGGGACGATGAGGGCCTCTGGCGAGCGTGGAGGAGGCGGCGCTTGTGCCCTCGCCCGAGCCCGCCGGGCAGCAAGGCGTGCAGGCCCCACTCGTTTTCCCTCCCAAGTCCTCCCCCGGCCGGGCCGCGTGCGTGCGATGGTGCCGCCGCTCATGAGCAAGCGAGACAAACCGCAGGAATCCACGCTGGTCACGGCCGCCCGCTCCCTCGACGAGGGACTGGAGCGGTTCGAGGCCCTGGCCCAGCAGCTCCAGGACGCGCCCCTCCAGGCGGAGAAGCACCTGGAGAAGGCCTCCGCCACCCTCAAGGCGCTGGCGGACATGGACGAGGAGCTGCGCGCCCGCGTCGCCGGACTGGTGGGCGCCATCTCCCAGGTGCGTGACCGGCAGCAGACCCAGGCGGAGGCGGTGCAGGCGCGCGCGATGGAGCTGCAGCAGCGCACCGAAATCTTCAAGGACCTGCTCGTGCGCTACGGCTCGCTGGGGCAGAGCGCCGGTGAGCTCAACGTGCGGATGCAGGAGTTCGCCGCGCAGCGCCAGCAGGCGAAGACGCCCGAGGAGAACGCGGCGCTGGCCACGTCGTTCCAGTCGCTCCAGGACCGCATGGGCGAGGTGGCCGACGAGGCCCAGTCGCTGAGCCAGGCCGCGGAGGAGAAGGACTTCAACGACATCTCGCGGCAGGCGGAGTCGCTGCGTCAGCAGCTGATGTCCGCGCGCAACAAGCTGTCGCTCTTGCAGAAGAGCTTCGGCGGGTGAGGGCGCTCAGCTCAGGTAGGTGGGGGCGAACTCGTCCGGGCTGTTGATGGGGCGTCGTCCCGAGAAGCCGTCATACATGCCGTGCCAGTGCGAGACGGCGGGCTCGCCGATGCGCCAGCACAGGTAGACGGGCTCTTCACCGCGGTGGGCCCGGAAGTCGACGAGCCCCTGCGCGCCTTTGATTTCCAGGCCCATCTCGTGGAACTGGCGCAGCTCGACGCGGACCTTCTCGAGCAGCGCGTCGCGCTCCTCGCGCAGGGCCTCGTGGTTGGCCAGGGCCTTGCCCTCGGGCGTGCCGAGCGTCTCCACGAGCTGTTGCACCCGCTCCACCCAGGGGCGGATGTGCTCGAAGGTGCGGCTCAGGAGCGGCACCAGTCGATTGGCCTCGTCGACGCTGAAGTAGCGCATGGCCGGGGAGCATGCAGGGCGCTCGGGCGCATGACCATCCGTGGTGTGGCCGGAGCGCGCGCGTTTGCGCACGGCCTGACGCTCAGCCGCGCAAGAGGGAGGTGTGGTTGTCCTGAAGCCAGCGTTGCGCGGCGTCCTTCAGGGGGAAGGTGTCCTCCCGTTGAAGGAACGCGGGCGAGTGTCCCGGCGCGCAGCGGCCCTGGGCGTCCAGGCCGTCGCCGTCCTCCTCGTGGAGGTCGGCGTGGAGCATGGAGTGGAAGACGAGGTAGTCCACGACGAAGGCGGGGACGTGGGGCCGGTCCAGCGCGGGGTGGATGCGGATTTCCCTCAGGCGCGCGTCGTAGCCGCCCAGGTGGATGGAGCGCCTGCGGCCCTTCGACGGGCGACGCGCCCAGCCGATGTCCACCTGGACCCTGTCGTCGAACCAGTCCGCGTTGAGGCGCGACTGGACGGCGCGCAGGTCGAAGCAGCGGCCGCGTGAGCGCAGCGCCTTGCCGGGGCGGCGCTCGCGGCGCACGAGGTCCTGGTGCTCGCGTGCGTAGGATTCGAGGAGCGCGCCCGCGCTGGCGTCGGAGCGCGCGGCGTAGCGCGCGATGGCGCGCACGACGTCGTCAGGGGCTTCGAGGAAGAGGTGGTGCACGCGCAGCCGCAGGCCCTGGGGGACGCGGCGGAAGCTCACCAGCGTGGCTCGGTTGTCGGTGAGGCGCAGGTGCACGGGCGCGCCGAGGAGCTGCGAGAGCCGCCGCGCGAGGCTCGCGGCCTGCAGGAGGGCGTCCTCGCGCTCCGGGAGACGACGCCCGTCGTGTGGCTCCGCGCGGGGAGGTGATGCCGGCTCGACATCGAGGCCGTCTTGGAGCGGGGGAAGGCGGCGTCCGTCGTGCGGTCTCGCAGCGGGCGGCGACGCCGGCTCGACTTCATGACCTCGTTTCAGAGGCAGCGGGCTTTGCTGTTCGTCGACCACGCGGGCGGCACGGTGCGCGGCCCGGTCGGATGACGCGGTTGGCGTCAGCGGCTCGCTGTCCGTTCGTGGTGCTCGCGGCCCACGGGCGGGGCGGGTGCTGGCGCGTGGAAGGGACTCCTCGCGCGCGGGCCCGGCCGGGTCGAACAGTCCGAGCTGTGAGGGGGGCGGGGCTCCCATCGCCCTGAAAAGGTATGCCCGAGAGGGGGGAGGTTTCCAGCGGGATGCTCGTCCAGCTGGTCGCCATGCGACAGGCTATGCGGGACGCGTCCTGAACGGACCCGACACCTCGTACGTCACGCCGCGCCCATCCGTGCCGCGCTGCGAGCTGAGGTAGAGCCGCTTGCCATCGGGGCTGAAGGCCGCGCCCGCCAGCTCCGAACCGGGGTGCCCCACCACTTGGAGGAATGGCGTCACCTTCCGGTCCGGCGTGAGCAGGCACAGCTGCATGTCATCGCCGTCCTCGCAGACGAACACCTCGCGGGCCTTGGACAGGGTGAGGTTGTCCACGCCTCGCAGCGGCGCGCTCGGGTACGTCGCCGCGTCGTAGAGCACCTCGAGCCGGTGGGTCAGCGGCGTGTACGCCCAGACGCGGTTGTCGTGCTTCGTCGTGAAGTACACGATGCCGCCTTCACTCCAGCAGCCCTCGCCGCCGGCGAACACCGTCGTCTCCTTCGCGTTGGCCTGCTGCGCGGCGGACGTCAGCGGCGAGACGGGCACCCAGCGCACCCGCGCGCCCGAGCGTGCATCGCTGATGACCTGCGCGGCCTCCAGCGTGCCCTCCTCGAGCGATGGCCACTTCGCCGACGTGAAGCGATAGAAGCGCCCGGTGGGCGTGTCCTCCGTGAGGTACAGGCGCCGGCCCAGCTCATCCACGGCCGCGGCCTCGTGCACGAAGGCGCCCAGCATGGGCCTCGCCACACCCTGTCCCGGCTTCGTCGGGTCGCACTCCCAGACGAGCCCCTGGCGGTGCTCCTCGCACGACAGCCACGTCCCCCAGGGCGTGGGGCCGCCCGCGCAGTTGAGGTGGGTGCCCGAGAGGATGCGCCACGCGCCCGTGACCTGCCCCTTCGCGTCGAAGCGCACCGAGGACACGCCACCATCCGGGGACACCTCGCTGTTGCTCGCGTAGATCCACCCGCCATCCGGCTGGGCGAAGCAGGCCCCGCCGTCCGGTGCCATGTGCCACACGTAGTCCGTTCCCGGCACCATGTCGCCGCTGCGCGCGATGACTCGGGAGGTGAAGCCACGCGGCAGGCGAAGCCCGTTCGCGTCCGCGACGTCCGCCAGGGCGCCATATGGGCCGATGCCCGGCGTGGGCGGCGCGGCGTACACGTTGCGCCAGAAGCCCAGGCTGCCGAGGGCCAACGTGCCGCCCCCCAGGGCGCCGAATCGCAGGAAGTGACGACGGTGCATGCCCCTGTTGTCGCCCATGTCCTCCGCGAGGGGAAGCGTCACGGAGTGGCGGACGTCGGTGAGGCGACCGTGACGCTCCCGGCGTGCAGGCAGGCACCTCGTCGGCCTGCTGCCTTCGTGTGCGGACCCACGTTCCCGGGCGGCCTCAGCGCCCCGGCTGCAGGTAGCTCACGCGAGACGACTCCTCGACGGCGCTCTCGGTGACGCGGGCCTCGACGAGCTCATAGCCCATCAACGCGAAGACGCGGTCCCGGTAGAAGATGGGGCGCGCGTTGCCGTACCAGTCCGTGCACGACCTGGTGCACCCGTCATCACGAGCCTCCGTGGACGCCTCCAGCGCGCCCAGGCTCGACAATCGCAATCCCGCGCCCACCCGCAGGAAGGACACCTCCGCGGAGCCGTATCTCAAGTGACTCCACGAGCCCCCCTGCATCCGCACGGGCAAGCCCATGACGCCGCCCCCCGTCCCATCCGGCTTGAAGAAGAACCCGTGACTGCGTGTCTCGCCCTGGGTCGCTCCGGGGCGCGAGAGCGAGTCACTCCTCACGGGCCCACCTTCCGTGAGCGCCAGCGTGCTCAACCTCAACCCGAACAAGTCCTGCCCCACCACGAGCGCGCCCGTGCTCCCCAGCGGCTCCAGCCGCGTCACCGAGTGCTCCAGCGCCAACCGATGCACGTCCGAGGGCACGCGCACGTCCGTCACCCACACCGCGTGCTCACCTCGACTCGAACCCTGATTCGTCGCATCGCCCGAACCCCACAGCACATGGTCCCCCACGAAGCGATTGCGCAGCGTGCCCGTCACCGGTCCCGGCAGCACCGTGAGGTGCTCCGCGCGCAGCCCGTGCAGCTCCGCGTCGAACGCCGCCACCGGCGCACGCAGGAGCGCGAAGCGTCCATCGCCCCGCGTCAGCTCCGGCCCCCACATCGAATCGCCCTGGCCCGTGGCCACGAGCAACGCATCCAGGTGCCCGTCTTCATTCTGCCGGAACGAGAACTGGTCGATGGGTGCCCCTCGCGCGCGAAGCGCCCCGGGCTCCCCCCCGTCCAACGGCAACCGATACACCACCGAGTCCGGAGTCGTGCTCCGCGCTCCGCCCTCCACCGTCCACCACTCGAACCCCGGAGACACCCACAGGTACACGGCGTCCCGCGACACGTAGAAGGTCCGCGAGACGGGCGCCATCAACGCGCTGGCCGTGCACGTGAACTCCGCCGCGTCCAGGTCACAACGCACCACCGTGTGCAGCATCGGCTGCAACGTGGTCTGCACCGGCTTGAACACCTCCAGTCGCGAGAGGATGGGGCGCCAGGCCGTCGTCTCGTTGCCGCGCACCCACGCGCGCGTGGACGGCAGCGACACCGTGCCGCCCGACAGGGGATGATAGGGCAGGTAGAACACCAACGTGCCGCCCACCAACCGGCTCGTGTAGTTGCGGCTGGAGTAGTAGTCGCTCGAGCTGAGGAAGTGCGTGGCCTCGTGGGTCAACCCGCCCGCGTCGTCCAGGCGGAACAGGCCCAGCTCGGTCGCGTTCACCGATGCGCTGTAGCCCACGACGACGATGCGCCGTCCGTACACCAGCATCTCGTCGTACCAGGTGCCTCGGGTGAAGCCCGGCGCGTGCGCGTCCACCTGCGTCACCGGCTCCAGCACGCCCTCCCCCTGGCGCACCGTGAAGAGCCGTCCCCGCCGCAGCACCACGAACCAGTCCCCCACCGCCTTGACGATGTCGCCCTCGTCGACGCCGGCCTCCTGGTTGTGGGTGATGGAGGGCTCCGACTCGTCGGGTGTCTGCGGGGACGGCTCTCCGTCCGCGTGCTCACCGCCGCAGCCGATGACGGGGCCGCCCCCCGTGGCCAGACTCGAGCGGATCGCCTCCACCCGCGCCAGGTGCGCGTCGAGCTCCGCCTCCGAGCTGAAGCGCTCCAGCCGCGTGAAGGTGATGGACTCCACCTCCGCGCGCGTGAGGGCGCGAGGCTCCGGGGGACACGCCGAGATGACGAGGGCGAGGAGCAACCCCGTCACCAGATGATGACTCCGAGGACGACGCGATGGGCGCATGGGGCCGCCCATCCAGCAAGGCCCATACCAGGGGTGGGGCCCTCGGTCTCAGAGCGACAGTGACACGTGGGGGACACGGCGCGGGCGCAGGGGCGCGACGCGCGTGTCAGGGGCGCTCACGACTCGCGGCACAGCCGGTCCACGCGGCCCAGCAGGGTGGGTATGCGCGAGGCGCCGTGCATGCGCTGGATGGACTCGGCGGCGGCGGTGGTGCTCAGGCCCACCGCGCTGACGAACAGCGGGCGCTGGCTCTGGCCGCGCAGCACCGGCAGGGCGACGTCGCTGGAGTGGAAGGACGTCTTGGCCACGCCGATGACGGGGACGGCGCGCCCCAGCGCCTCATGCAGGTGGGCTCCCAGCCCCGGCTTGTCCTGGCCGAGCCAGACGTAGCCGTCGACGACGATGGCCTCCAGCGGCTGGGTCACCAGGGCGAGCACGCGCAAGAGGTGGGGCAGCTCCCGGCGGTAGAACTGGCCGGGCTCGTACTCCGCCGCGCGAGGCCCGCGGTCCACGTGGTGCCCGGCCTCCACACCGTCCACCCAATCGCGAAACAAGACGCACGCGGCCACGGTGAGGTCTTCGCGGTAGTCCACGTCCACGCAGGCGAGCATCTCGTCATCTCCTTGGTGTGAAACGGCGCGCCGCGGACGCACGGGCCGGAGGCCGGCTGACCTCGCTCGACTCAGGGGTCGACGATGCTGCCGGGGTCGACCTTCGCGGCGCGCAGCTTCTCGAGCACGGCGTCGTCCGGCCATGACAGCGTCCGGTGTCGCGGAGGCCACGCCCCGGGCACGGGCGTCAGGCAGTGGCCCGCCAACCGGAGCACCTCGGCGAAGGGCACCATGCACAGCTCGTCCGAGCCCTCCTGGGCCGCCTCGACGATGACCACGTCCGTCTCCGGCAGCATCGAGTCCACCTCGCGGGCCCAGCTGCACCAGGAGATGGGCCGGCTGTCCCGCTCGCGCACGATGACGCTGAAGCTGGGGACGAACACGTCCAGCTCGCTCGACTGGTGCTGGGCCTCGAGCAGCGCCTTCTGCTCGCCGTACTCGACCATGGCGAAGCGCACGTGGTTGCCGCGGATGCGCTGCGCGAGCGCGTCGTCACCCGGGCGCCGGTACGGCACCACGCGGCCCGCGTCATCCACCGTGTAGAGCGCGAAGGAGATGCCGCGCGAGCTCGCCTCGTGCTCCCGCTCGGCCACGTCGCACAATCGCTCCAGCATGACCGGGTCCTGGTCCCCGGTGATGAGCATCATGGAGCGCGTGGGGATGGCCGCCACGGGGCGCCCCTTCACCTTGCCCGCGAAGGACGCGAGGAAGCCCGGCAGGAGCAGCCGCGACGCTTCGTAGGTGTCGTTCGAGTCCACCGACCACAGCGGACTGGGGCGCTCCTCCTGCAGCTCCACGCCCACGTCGCGCAGGGTGTCCAGGTGCGCGTACGCGGCCTGGAAGGCCTCGTCCACGCTGACGCCCCACTGCTCCAGCAGGTCGGGCTGCACGTACATGCTCGTCTCCGGCAGGTCGACCACCAAGAGCTCGCGCAGGAAGGGGATGGTGCGCCGCTCCACCATGAAGCTGGAGGCGTGCGCGCCCGTCGGCATCTGGCCGCCGAACGAGGCCGCGCGCGGCACGGGCAGCAGCCGCTCGCGAGCCTCCTCCCAGGTGAGCGAGCTGCCACTCGGGCTGGAGATGGCGCTGATGAAGCGCTCGATGATGCGCGTGCGCTCCTCGGGAGAGACCTCGCGCGTCTCCGCGAAGAGGTTCTCCAGGTACGTGCGCATCTCCTTGCCGTGGTACAGGAAGCTCAACCCGTACTCGCCCGGCAGGCGCGTCACCTGCGACACGGCGGGGTCGGCGTTCAACACCGACTCCGTCTCGCGCAGCAGGTACTCCCGAGGGTCCACCGCCGCCTGCGTGTCCTCGACCTTCTTCCCGAACCCGAACAGCTTCTTGAAGAAACCCATGCGGGTTTCCTACTACAGCCCCAGGTACGTCAGCAGCGCTCCCATGTCCGCATCGGAGAGGGCCTCCAGGCTGTAGGCGGGCATGTTGCCGCCGATGTGGAAGAACTGGCCGTGTCTCACCTTCTCGATGACGACGAGCGAGTGGGGGATACCCGGGAAGAGCTCGTCGTAATCCCGCGTCACCTCCGGCAGGATGGAGGCCAGCTCCGTCAGGCGCCCCGCGCCTGTATGGAGTTCACCGTGGCATTCCTGGCAGGCCGCGCGATACACGGTTTGTCCGCGCTCCATGCTGCCGCGAGGCACCTCGACGATGTCCTTCACCACGGTGTAGGGCAGGGCGGGCGCCTGGGCATCCGGGCTGATGCTCACCAGGTACTCGTACAGCGCGCGGCTCTGGGGCGAGTCCACCGGCAGCGGCTGCACGCCGCGCATGAAGCTGACGTAGCAGAAGTTCACCGCGTCCAGCAGGTTCGTCTCGTAGCCGCCCCACCAGTCCGGACGCGACACCACGTTGTGCAGCGTGTAGCCGGAGTCCATGCGGCCATCGAGCGGCGTGGGCGTCGTCGCGTGACAGGTGGCGCAGGAGAAGGCGTTGAACTGGCTCTCCGACAGGCGCGCGTCGCGGAACAAGAGCTCGCCGTACTCCGCCGCGGTGGGCGGCTCGGCCTCGTCACCACACGCGGAGGCGAACAGCGCGAGCGCCACGCAGGGCCACAGCTTCCAGGACGCGCGGCTCATCGTCGACCTCCGAGGATGCTCACCGAGTCCGGGAAGATGCCCACGCGCACGGTATTCACCACCGCGCCATCGGCCAGGTTCACCGCGTGCAGCGTGCCGGGGCCCACGTGGTCGCCCTCGCAGACGACGAGCGCGTGGCTGCCATCCGGCGTCAGCGTCGCTTGATGCGCGTTGAGACAGCCCTCGGGCGCCAGGTCGATTTCGCGTTGGATGTTGCCTGTGGCCGCGTCGATGACGAGCAGCGCCTCCACGCCCTGGTACGGCACGTAGAGCGTCTTCCCGTCCTGGCTGAAGTCCCCGAACATGGGCGCGCCCGCGAGGCGAATCGTGCGCGCGGCGTTCATCGTGTTCGTCGCGGACTCCAGCACCTGCAGCTCGCGGCTCGCCATGGAGCTGACCCAGACGTCGCCCGTGGTGGGTGACATCGTCAGCGCGTAGGGCTGGTGCCGGGGGGCGATGGCGGTGCCCGCGCCGGGGGCCACCTTCACGCGCCGGGGCTTCTCGGTGAGCGCGGTGAGGTCGACGATGGCCACCTCGTCGGACCAGCAGGCGATGTACGCGGTGCGCTCGTCCGGGGACAGGCGGATGGCGTGCGGCGCCGGGCACACCTCAAGCATGGCCTTCCGGGTCATCGTCTCCGCGTCGATGATGGCCAGCCGCGCGTGCATCTCCTCCTCGGTGCCGCCGCGCCGCGCCACCTCGACAATCTTCAGCGTGTCGAAGTGCGACTGGTACAGCGTCTTGCCGTCCTTGCTGACGATGACGTCGCCGGGGTTGGGGTCCACGCGCACCGCGCCGACCCGCCGGTTGTCGCGCGCGTCCAGCTTCAGGCAGTAGCCGTCATCCGAGCCCGTGCCGTGCGCGCCGTGGGGACCCGAGCCGCCGCCCGGCACGTAGTTGGAGATGCCCACGTAATAGAAGGCGCCATCCGGTGACACCGCCGTGTGGTGGGGGCCCTCCAGCTCCACCGGGTTGAGCCCCACCGGCACGCGCGCCAGCTCCCGCCAGCCCGGCGTGGTGGCGCCATCCAGTTCCAACAGACTCACGGTGTCATCCAGGCTGTTGGTCACCAGGACGCGTCCGCCCGGACCGGGAGGGGGCACGGTGCTGCCCTCGGTCCACGGCGTCTCGTGCTCGTACTGAAGGCCGTCCGGGGGCTTCACGCCGTCGAAGGGACTCTTCTCCTCGGAGCAGGCGCCGAGCAGCAGTCCCAGCGCGGGCACCCACGCGCGCGCGAGTCGTCGCGTCATGGCGCCTCCGGCTCGATGCGGAAGGTGACGGGCTGGGCCAGGAGGTACGGCCCTTCCTGGATGCGGTTCTGGAGCAGGTACGCGCTCGTCACCTGCACGGACAGGTCCTTGCCGGCGTTGGCCTTGAGCGTGTCCCACGTCGCGGCGTCGAGCTGCCAGGACAGGTTCGAGGTGAGCATCTCCACCGGACACTCGCGCCCGGGCACCGTCACCTGCACCCAGTAGATGTCCCCGGTGAAGGGCGGCAGGTGCGCGTGCGCGGTGGGCAGCAGCCACTGTCCCACCGTCGCCAGCATCGTGCGCGCGGTGTCGAAGGCGCCCGCGGGCCTGGAGCGGGGCAGCGCCTGGGCGAGCGACGAGTCCCACGTCCACGTCGGCGCCGCCGCGTCGAAGGCATAGCGCGTGTTGCTCTGGGGCGAGGACAGCGCCGTGGCCTCCGCGTCCGCCTTCGCCAGACTCCGTGCGTCCACGAGCGCTCGCCAGGCCTCGTCCGTGGCGTCTCCTCCGTAGAGCGGCTCGCCACACTGGGAGCCGGTGGGCTCGTCGTCACCGCAGGCGGAGGTCAGGGCCAGCAGGGCGGCCGCGGAGGTGGTCCAGAGGAGGCTTCGCGAGAGGGGCTTCATGGGAGGGGACCTGTCGTGGAGTGCACACGCCGCCGACCACGGCGCAGCAGGGTGAAGAGGGACAGCAACATCAGCAGCGGCGCCATGTTCCCACCCATCGCCCCGCAGCCTCCCGACCCCTTGGGACCAGGCGGGGGTTCAGGAGTGGAGCCTGCATCGGGGGTTCCCGCGTCGGGCGCTCCCGCGTCGGGCGTGCCCGCGTCCTCGGGTGTCGGCTCCTCGACGCCGCCATCCGGATACAGCGGCGCGCCGAGCTGCTCGGCCAGCTGGGGCCAGCGGCTGGGGCAGAGGTCCCGCACCGGCGTGCCACGCGGACAGTGGTGCGTGCCCTGGATTTCGTAGAGGCCGAACAGGTGCTCCCACGTGCTGCCCTGGTCGGTGCTGCGCGCGAGCGCCCAGTCGTGCAGCCACGTGGAGCCGCAGCCGTAGAGCGTGTCGCCCTGGCGCAGCACGCACGCGTTGCCCGTGGGCAGCGTCAGCATGTCCAGCGGGCCCGTGGAGGGGCCGCGGAAGAAGTGGTTGAGCGTGCCGACCCACGTCGTCTTGCCGTCGGCGGACAGCTCCATGTTGATGAAGACGTCCTGGATTTCGGAGACGTTGACGAACGTCTCGCCGCCGTCGTCGCTGCGCAGCATGAAGGTGGAGCCCTGCGACGACACGCGCGCCCACACGATGTCCGCCGACACCGGGTCCGCCGCCTCCACCATCAAGTCGTAAGGCAACAAGAGCGGCGCCAGCGTGTGCACCACCTCGCGCCACGTCTCTCCCGCGTCGTCGCTGCGCAGCAGGAGCATCCGGCCCTCCTCCTTGCCCGTCGCGTACAGGCGCTGGGGGTTCGCCGGGGACACGCGCACCGCGTTGAGCACCAGGCCCTGGCGCAGCAGGGGAGACGGGGCCCACGTCTCGCCGCCGTCCTGGGAGCGGTACAGGCCATTGGGCCTGCCGTGCCGCGAGGTGACGACGTACAGCACGCGGTCATCGGTGGGGTGCGCCGCGAGGCCGGAGACCCAGGTGTCCTTGAAGTAGGGGTGCGTGTTCCACGAGCAGCCGCCGTCGGGGGAGCGCAGCAGCGCGCTGCCCGTGGCCGCCATGATGTCGCCGGCCTCACGCCACAGGTAGGCCGTGGGGTTCCAGCCGCCGTAGCCCATCGCGTCCGGGCATATCCACCGGAAGGTCTTGCCGGCGTCGCGCGAAATCACCGCGCCGAACGTCGCGCCCAGGAAGAAGTCCTCCGGGTGGCCTCGGCGGAGGGTGACGTTGGACGTCTCGGGCAGGCCCGCGTGGGCGCTCGCCGTCGTCCCGGCGCACACGGCCAGCAGGCAGAGGACCTGGCTCCAACGGTGGGGGTGCTGATGCGACATGACGGGGCTCCCGGGATGGTGACGGCCCATCCCGGACCTTAACGATTGGGCCTCCCACATATAGCGGAGGGTTTCGTGCGGACGGGTGCGGCGCTTTGCCACCCCACCCCACGTGGCGATGGTGTGGGCGGAAGGTTTTGCAGCCACCACTTCACGGGTGCGGGTGACCCGTGGGGGACTCGCCTCGTGGCGGCCGGTCTGGTACGCACGACGCAGACTTGTGGCAGGGGGGAGCACGACATGGCGGGGGCCGCGGAGAGGTCCGACCTCATTCCCGAGGAGGGCGCCCGGGGGCGACGTCTGCCCATGGGTGGCCCTGCACGTTCGGTGTGGGAGGCGGTGATGCAGGGAGCGGTGGACGTGGCGGTGCGGGCCTACGAGGACCTGTCCCCCGGGCAGCGCGAGCGCGTGCTGGTGGACTCCGCGAACGTGCCCGCACAGGCGCGCACGGCGCTGGTGGACGTGCTGCGGCGGGCCCGGGACTTCGCGGGCGCGGCGCGGCTCCTGGAGGCCCAGGGCGCGGACGCCGAGGCCGCGACGCTGCATGAGCAGGCGGGCTCGTTGCTGATGGCGGCGGAGGCGTGGCTTCGCGCGGGAGAGCCCGCGAGAGCGGCGGCGGCCTTCGAGCGCGGCGGCGCGCTGGAGCGGGCGCTGGAGCTGTACCGCTCCCTGGAGGCGCGCGAGTCCATGGCGCACTGCCTGACGCGGCTGCAGCGTCCCCTGGAGGCCGCGGAGGTGTACCACGCGCTGGGCTACGCGCACGCGGAGCTGGAGGCGCTGCGCGGCGTGCCGTCCGAGCACCCCCGCCGACGCGAGGCGGTGCTGCGCATGTGCGCGCTGCTCGACGAGCAGGGGGAGTCCATGCGCGCGCTGGTGCTGCTGGCGGATGCGCGGCAGGAGTCCGCGGCCGCGCGCGAGGACGAGGTGCTCAAGGCCGAGCACCTGCGGCTGCTCCGGCACCTGGGCTTGAGTGATGGCTCGCCCGCGTCCGGGGAGTCCTCGTCGCCGGTGGCCGAGCGGCCGGGCGCGACGCCCGACGGGTACGAGTACCTCAAGGCGATTCCCATCTTCGGGGAGCTGGCGCTGGAGGACCTCAAGGACCTCTACCGCGTGGCGCGGCAGGTGGTCATCCCCGAGGACACCACGGTGCTGGAGAAGGGCGCGCGGGGCACGGGGCTCCTGGTGCTGCTGGAGGGCACGGTGGAGGTGTCGAGCGGTCCGGGGCCGGAGGCCCGGCGGCTCAACACGCTGGGGCCCGGCGCGTGGCTGGGGGAAATCTCCCTCATCCTGGATGGGCCCACGTCCGCGCACGTGCGCTCCAGCTCCACGGTGAGGGCCCTGCGTGTGACGCGCGCGGACTTCCAGCACTACCTGGCCACCCACGAGGCGGCGGCCCTGCGCATCTACCGGCTGTTCACCCACAACCTGGCGGAGCGGGTGCGGGTGCTCAGCACGTAGGACGCGCGGGGACGGTAGGATGGCGGGATGGCGGACACGCGTGTCGAGGGGAGGGCGCGGGCGGTCCAGCTCGCCCGGCAGGGCCAGCTGGAGGCGGCGCTCGCCGAGTACCAGGCGCTCTTGAAGCACGCCCCCGACGACGCGGAGGTGCGCCAGCAGGTGGCGGAGCTGCTCGAGTGGCTCGGCCGTACGAGCGACGCCGCGGCCGCGCACGAGGCCGCCGCGCTGGCCTGGGCCAAGGCGTTGCAACCCCTGCGCGCGGTGGCCGCGTGCGTGGCCCTGGGGCGCCTGGGTGCGCCGGCCTCCGTGAGGGCGCGCACCCAGGCGGCGCTGGCCGAGCGCTTCGCGCTGTGCTCGGAGGCGTGTGAGGACGGCGTCTCGGGGCTCTTCTCCCGGCTGGGCCGCGAGGACTTCGTCGCGCTGGTGGACGTGCTCCAGGCGCGCGCCTTCTTCCCCGGCCAGCCGGTGGTGCAAGAGGGCGAGGCGGGCGCGTCCATGTTCGTGCTGGTGGAGGGCCGCGCGGACGTCGCGCGCGCGCTGGAGAACGGGGAGCGCGCCGTGGTGGGCGCGGTGGCGCCCGGGGACGTCTTCGGCGAGCTGGCGCTGGTGTCCGAGGGTCTGCGGCTGGCGAGCGTCGTCGTCACCGAGCGCGCGGTGCTGCTGGAGCTGACGCGGGAGGCGCTCTCGTCCGTGTCCGCGCGCCAGCCGCGCGTGGCGCGGGTGGTGGAGGACTTCTACCGGCGCAGGCTGGTGGACAACCTCTTGCGCAGCAACCCGCTGCTCAGCCGGCTGACGCCCGCGCAGAAGGCCGCGCTCAGCCTGGACTTCAGCCTGCGCCCCATCGCCGAGGGCGAGGTGCTGCTGACACAGGGGCAGCCGGGTGACGCCTTCTACGTGCTCCTGCGTGGACGGTGCACGCCGTGGCTGCTTCATCCGGATGGCCGACGGGTGGCGCTGGCGGAGCTGCACGAGGGGGACGTGTTCGGCGAAATCTCCCTGCTGCTCGACAAGCCGGTGTCCGCGACGGTGCGCGCGGAGGGCGTGGGCGTGGTGCTGCGGCTGCCTCGCGCCGCGTTCGAGAAGCACCTGCTCAGCCAGCCGGGCCTGAAGGGACAGCTGATGCGCATGGGCACCGAGCGGCTGCAGCGCTCCGCGCGCGTGCTGGCGTCGGGCCGCGTGCTGCACGACGGTGACCTGCGCGTCTGAGGCGCGAGCCCTGAAACGACGACGCCCGGGCTCCCCATGCGGGAGACCCGGGCGTGTCGCGACGCGGCCAGCCCGGCGGAGCGGACCGGCGCGGCGTCAGCCGACTACATGGAGTAGCCGAGCGTCAGGCCGAACACGTGCGCGGAGCCGTTGTAGACGCCGGACATGCCCGGGGCCGAGCTCTCCTTGTCGGAGAGGCTGACGAACTGGTACGCGAAGTCCGCGCGCAGCCCGTTCCAGTTGTAGCCGAGGCCACCGGACACGCCGAAGCGGTTCGCGTCCGGCAGGTCCGGCGTCAGCGTGCTGCCCGGGCTGGGGGCCGGGTCGTAGATGAGGCCGGCGCGGACCTGGAAGGCCTGCGTCACGCCGTACTCGGCGCCCAGGTGGTAGTTCCACTTCGCGCGCCACTGCTTGGGCAGCGGGTTGTTGATGGCCGGGTTGTCCGGGAACTCGATGGCGAGCTCCTGGAACGAGGACCAGTCCACCCAGTTCGCGTCGAAGGCGATCTTGAGATTTTCCAGCGGCGTGACGGCGATGCCCGCGGCGATGGTGGCCGGCAGCGTGACGTCACCCTGCACGCGCGTGTCCGGCAGGCGCGTCTGGAACTCCACCGGCACGTTCTGGAAGTCCGCCTGGCCCTTGAACGACAGGTCCGCGGCGCTGCGGTAGTGCAGGCCGAACGTCACCAGCTTGGGCCACAGCACGGCCTGGACGCCGATGTTGTAGCCCCAGCCCCAGTCGCTGCCGCCCAGGTGCACCTGGCCCTCGGACTCGACGAAGCCCAGGGCGCGCTTGAGCTCCAGGGTGGAGCGGTAGATGTTGATGCCGCCGCCCACGCGGAAGCGCTCGTGGAGCTGGTACGCCGCCGTCGGGTTGATGTTGTAGACGGACAGCGCGGACTCCTGGGCGCGGAAGCGGCCCACGAACCCATCCTCCCAGCGGCTGCGCGCGCCGAAGGGCGTGTAGATGCCCAGACCCACCGCGGCCCGGTCGAACGGCTTGTAGACCAGGAACAGGTGCGGCGGAGGCGACAGGGTCGTCTTCTGACCCTGCTCGGTGCCGTTGTCGGGCGTGAACTTGATGGCCGGCAGGATGCCGGTGTCACCAATCTGCACGTCCAGCTTGTTCACACCGAGGATGTTCGCGGCGTTCGAGTAGATGGCCGACGAGTCGTCCAGCCACGCGGCCGCCGCGTTGCCCATGCCCGAGGAGCGGGCGCTCTGGGTGTTGATCTGAAAGCCGGCCGCCTGGGAGCTACCCGCGGCCAGGAGCGCGACGAGGGACAGTGTCTTCTTCATGTGAGTCATTCCCCTATTTCCTGTCCGTCAGGACTACTCGTTCGCCGTGCCCGTGTTGAGGAACTGGATGACCTGGGCCTGGGCCGTGTCACGCACGCTCCGGAGGAACGCGTTGCCCGGGTCCTGCGCGTTGATGATGAGCAGGAACGCGTGGCGGGCGGACGTGGGCAGCGGGTCGATCTGCGCCATGTAGCTCTGCACCGTGCGCGTCGCGCCCGTGCGGTTGGCGGACGCGATGAGGCCCTGCGTCACCGGGTTCGGAATCACCTCGTCACCCTGGATGTACTGGATGAACGCCTCGCGGCCCTCGGGGGCCTTGTCGAAGTTCTCCAGGTACCAGCCGTAGTTGCGCGGCGCGGCCGGGTCCAGGATGGTGCGCGCCAGGACGATGAACTCGTCGAAGCCGGGGGTGCCGGAGACGCGGCCCACGGACTCGAGGAAGGACAGGAAGCCCTCGCGGCGCGCGGCGAACGTCGGGTTGGTGGACGTCAGCAGCGTGTCCACCAGGTCGCCGCCCGGGACGTTGAGGGCGACGCGGCGCATGCGCTCGTTGACGGACGCGGACAGGGTGCCCTGGAAGCCGCCCAGGCTCTGGCCCACGTAGTCCACCGTGGTGGCGTTGATGTAGTTGCCCTCGGACATCTGGTTGAGCATGCCGCGCAGGCCGTCGCTCGCCAGCACGCGCGTGAACTGGGAGATGTCCAGCACGTGGTGACGGAAGTTGTCGCGCGTGGCGAACAGGTTGGTGAGGTTGAGGAAGTTCCAGCTGGAGACGACCGGGGGGCTGCCCGCGGAGGCGCGGCGGAAGTCGCCACCCTCGCACTTGCCGGTGTTGAGGCACACTCCCTGGCCGGCCGCGGCGCACGTGGCGTCACCGCCACCCACCGGGTTGCAGGCGATGGCCGTGTCCGGCGCGACGCAGCGGCCGAAGGTGGCGCTGCCCGGCGTCACGTCGCAGGTGCCGGTGGAGCAGGCCATGTCGGGCGTGGTGATGGGGCCCGTGCCGGAGGCGGCGGTGATGCCCGCGCAGCTGGTGCGCTCGCCGTGGAACACGGTGTCGATGGCGGCGACCGCGTAGCCGGCCTCGTTGAGCTTGTTGGTGATGGCCAGCGCGTCGGTGCGGTTGCCGCCCAGGCCGTGGCCGAAGACCACCGTCTTGTAGCCGCCCGCGGGAGCGGGCGTGGCCGGCAGGATGAGCAGGAACGGGATGTGGTCCAGGTGCTGGGGACGCGCGGGGTTGAGCGCGCCGTTCACGTCATCCAGGAGGAAGGGCGACAGGAACGTGCCCGCGAGCGCGCGGCCCACGTGCTGGTGCTCCAGGCTGAGCGCCTCCATGGCGCCGATGATGTTGGCCGTCTGGTCCACCAGCGACACCGGGGAGTCCGGCAGCGGCGAGGCGGGCACCTTGTGCAGCGAGTCCAGCACGGTGTGCGTGCTCTGGGTGGTGAAGGCCCACGCCAGCAGGATGTCCTTGCGCGCGATGCCGTTGGCGGCCAGCGCGTCGAACAGGGGCTTCATGGCGGCGCGAGCGGGCTCCACCGCGGCGGCGGTGGCGTCCGGCACGGCCGAAATCTGGCTCTTGCCGTCCACGAACAGCGGCGAGGCGAGCTTCATCAGGGCCTGGGCCGCGGGGACCGCGACGGCGCGGGCCTTGGCGCCCTCGGCGGCCTGCTCCTTCACGCCGCGCAGCACCACCACGGCGTACTGGCTGGCGGGGTCGAGCGGAATCTCGGGGATGATCTGCAGCTGCTGGGGCGCGGGGTCCGCGGCCGAGCCGTCCCGCTTGGAGCTGGACGCGCAGTTGATGCAGACCTTGACCTTGGGCTGGCTGCCGCCCGGGGTCAGCTTGACGAACAGCACCTGCTTGCCCAGCGCGACGGTGGCCGGGTCGACCTTGAGGTCCGCCTCGATGATGCCGCGGGTGGGGCCGTTCTCGGAGATGATGGGGGCCGTGGTGGACCAGCCATCCAGGGTGTTCAGGCCCTTGATGAGGTCCTGCACCGTGCCCGTGCCCGGGGGGACCGGCAGGTTCAGGCGCGCGGGGGCGGTGGCCGTGCGCGGCACGCGCAGGAGGTCGTTGGGGAAGGGGATGATGCTGTTCGTGGGGTCGAACGTCATCTCCGGCTGGTTCATGATGCTGAACGTCCAGGCCAGCACCAGGTCGTTGCGGTCCAGGCCGTTCTGCGCGGACACCAGGTCCAGCAGGGGCGCGTAGCCGCGGCGCATCTGCTCCAGGCGCTTGGCGCTGTTGAGCTGGTCCGCCAGGCGCGCGGCGGGGTCACGCTCCGAGGACGGGATGAGCTCGGTGGCCAGCGTGCAGTTGTCGGAGGCCAGGTTGTTGTCGGGACAGTTGACCAGCGGCAGCGTGGAGCTGGCGAGCGACCAGGTGGCGGTGCCGATGATGGACTTGCCGTCCTTGGTCTTCACGCCCTTGTCGCCGCCCACGATGACGACGGCGTACTTGCCGCCCTTGGGCCAGCCCTGGGGCTGCGGCGGGATGACGGTGATCTGGTTCGTCGCCTCGCGGTAGCCGATGGTCGGCGTCACCGGGCCGGTGACGGCCGCGGACAGGTTGATGAACTTGACCGTCGACGCGTTCACCGTCTCCGGGTTCAGGTTCTTCACCACCGTGGTGGCGATGGCCGTCGTCGGGAAGCCGTTGAGCGTGTTGAGGTAGTCCCGCGTGAACTCCTGCTCCGCGGCGGGCGTGTTCGGGTTGGCCGGAGCGTTGACGATGGGGTCGCCATTGGCATCCACCCCCATGGCCAGGTCATTCGGAGAGGGGACGACGGCAGGCGACGCGGAGGGGTCGAACTCCGCGACCTGGACGTCGGCCGGGTCGACCGCCGGGTCCTGCGCGATCTCTGGATCACACGCTACCGTGCCCAGGGCCAGAGCCCCGAGGAACAACGCCTTTTTCATGGATACAACCCCCTCCGAGTCCAGGATTGGACTGCAGGACTAGGTGACAGTCGCGTGGCGTACCACGTAAGTGGGTTGGCCGAAAGCGATGGGACTTGACGCGTCGTGTCAGTCATGCACGACCGTATGCCCGGGTGGCACCGTCTGTCATTGACACACTGCGCCGGGCTCGAACACCGGTACGCTCAGCGGATGAACCGACTGCTGAGTGTGCTGGTGATGTGCGTGGCGATGGTGGCGTCGGCCCAGGAGGCCGGAGGGCTGACGTGGACGGCGCCGAAGGAGTGGGAAGCGCAGGGGGAGCGGCCGATGCGCGCGGCGACGTACAAGCTGCCGGCGGCGAAGGGCGACGCGGAGGGGGGCGAACTGGCGGTGTTCTACTTCGGCCAGGGCCAGGGCGGCGCGGTGGACGCCAACGTGAAGCGGTGGCTGGGCCAGTTCCAGACGGCGGACGGCAAGCCGGTGGACAAGGCGGCCAAGACGAAGACGGAGAAGCTCAACGGCATGCCGGTGACGACGGTGGACGTGAAGGGCACGTACGCGGGCGGCGGCCCGATGATGGGCCCGTCCACGCCCAAGCCCGGCTACCGGCTGTTGGGCGCCATCGTGGAGGGGCCCGAGGGCGCGCTGTTCTTCAAGCTCACCGGGCCGGAGAAGAGCGTGGCGGCGTCTGAGAAGGCCTTCCGCAAGCTGCTCGAGTCCGTGAAGAAGAAGTAGCGGGGCTGCCCGCGTGAGACATGTTTCAGGCCCAGGGGGCGTGTCACATGTCTCACGCGTGTCTTGGCTTCAGCGCGTGTCGCGCGCCGTCCTCACGCCGGCCTTCTTCGCCGCGAGGTCGGGGATGAGCAGGACCTCGATGCGGCGGTTGCGCGCGCGGCCCTGCGGGGTGGCGTTGGCGGAGATGGGGCGCATCTCGCCATAGCCCGCGGCGAGCATCCGGCGCGCCGGCACGTTGCCGTGCTCCTGGAGGAAGCGCACCACGTTGACGGCGCGCGCCACGGACAGCTCCCAGTTGGTGGGGAACGTCGTCTGCAGCTTCTGCGACGGCGGCGAGTCGTCCGTGTGGCCCGACACCTGGATGGCCTTGTCATCCACCTTGGCCAGCACGCCGCCCAGCCGCTTGAGGACCTCCTGGCCGCGCTTGCTGATGCTCGCGTCGCCGGAGTCGAAGAGCACCTTGTCCACCAGGTCCACCTGGATGCGGCCCTGGGCCTGCGACAGCTTGATGGCGCCCTCCGCGATTTCGGCCTTCATCTTGTCCTGCAGGTCGTCATAGGTGGCCTTGAGCTTGGCGAGCTCCGCCTCCTGCTCCTGCACCGTCTGGGTGAGCTGCTCCTTCTCCGTATTGAGCTGCTCCTTCTCCGTCGTCAGCTTCGTGTGCTCGGTCTGCAGCGCCGCGAGCTTCTCCTCGGCCTGCTGACGGGCGGCGTCCGCGTCACGGGCGCGCGCGGTGGCCTCGTCCGCCGCCTTGCGCGCCTCCTCCGCCTGCGCCTGGGCCTGCACCGAGCCCCGGTGCGCCAGGTACAGCACGCCACCCGCGAGCAGCACCACCAGCACCGTCACCAGCCAGGGCACCCAGGCCCGCCCTCGCTCCGCTTGCATTCAGGACCTCCAAGGGGATGTTCCTGAAACACCGTAATGACGACACCCGGGTGCGCAGCAAGGCGCCCCGGGTGGGTCCAGGTATCCGGAGGTGCAAGGTTGCAGCGGGGGCGCAAACCCCGCACCGCGTGTCAGAACGGGAGCCAGGAGGGCCGCACGCTGCGCACGTCGCTGAGGACGTGGGACAGCTGCGCGTCGAAGTCCTTGAACGTCTGTCCATCCAACCAGAGGGCTTCAATCTGTTTCTGACCGAGCCGGACCTCGTGACGTTTGCCATTGGCGGCGGTGGCGACGACGGTGTCCCCGCCGCTGTACGTCACCTGGAACTTCTCGCCCCAGATCTGGACGTCCTCGCTGAACTTCAGGTCCTTGGGGACCTGGGTGACGAGGTTGGTGCCGCGCGAGCCGGGGACCTTCATGTCGTCCATGAACTCGCGCAGGAAGTCGCGCGTCACCTGGCGCGTCTGCTGGTCCAGCGTGGGGTCCACCTTGGCGTCGTAGCCGAAGCCGAGCACGCTGTTGCCCTGCTTGGGGTCGTCCAGGTTCCACGTGGGCACGGCGAGCATGAACTGGTTGGCGCCGGGCTTCGCCTTGTCGCGCCAGTCCTGGGCCTCGGTGGCGTTGTCCTTGAGCATCGCGTAGCCGTTGAAGCCGTTCCAGACGGCGTCGTCGGTGTCGAGCTGGCCGGTGGGCAGCGGCTTGGGCTGCGCGGTGCCGTTGGACGGGTGCGTGCCGCCGCGCGACTGCAGCGACGCGCCGATCTGCGGCAGGTCGTTCTTCGCGTAGCCCATGGGCAGGTTGTCCAGCGTGCCGCCGTCCACCAGGTGCATCTGGCGGCCGGTGACGGGGTCCACCACCTGCACCGGGTCGAACACGCCGGGGATGGCCATGGAGGCGCGCATGGCGAGCGCCACGGGCGTGTCCGGCGTGGTCTCCTGGCTGAAGACGAAGATGCGGTCCTGCGCGCTCTTGAAGCCGCCGTCCGGCACCGCGCTGTCGTAGGCCTTGGCGGCGACCAGCTGCAGGGGAATCTTCAGGTCCGCGAAGGTGACGGGCCGGTCGGTGATGCCGGTCAGCTCGCGCAGCTTCTGGTCGAACAGGTCGAACGCGGCCTGGCCATCCAGGAGGCCACCGTCGTTCAGGTCCAGGTCGAAGTCATACAGCTGGCCGAGGCGCGGGTCCTTGGCCACGTCTTCAATCTGCTGCGGCGTGGCGCCCGTGGCGGCGAACGCGGCGGCGATGGAGCCCGCGGACGTGCCCGTCAGGCTCACCGGCACCACGCCCATGTCCCGCATCTCCGCGAACATGGCCGCGTAGCGCTTGCCCTTGCCACCACCGCCCTCCAGGCTCAGGTGCACGCCCATGGGCTCGCCGCCCTGCACCGGCATCCCCGCCTCGGCGCGGTTCTGGGCGACGGAGGCGGTGTACTCGGCGGCCTTCTTCGCGTCGCCACCGGCCACGATGTCCAGCGCGGAGGGCGGCTTCGTCACCGGCGTGCCCGTGGGGAAGCGGCTCGCGTGGACCTGGCCGCCGGGCAGCTCCTTGGCGAGGAACTGCGGGTCCAACCACAGCGAGCCGGGGCGCGGCGCGGTGGCGCGCGTGTAGCCCGTCGTCTGGGTGAGCTGCGCCTCCGCCTTCTCCAGCGCGGCCTTCACTTGCGGATAGCGCGGGTGCGTGGAGGGCAGCATGTCCAGCTGCGCCGCCAGCGAGCGCACCTGGCCCAGCGTGTCGCGGAAGTCCTTCGTCTGCGCGACGAGCTGCTTGCCCTGCTTGTCGTCGATCTTCGGCGGCAGGATGCGCTCGAGCACCTTGCGCAAATCCCCCAGGTCGACCTGCAGCAGCTTGTCGAGCGGAATCTGGAGCGGCTTGCCCGTCAGGGTGATGCCGGCCCACGGCGTGTTCCCCGCGCCCGGCAGCTTCGGCAGACCCAGGCGCGACAGGTCCGGCAGCTTCGCCTCGAAGCCGTCCACCAGCCGGTTGGCCTCGCGCGCGACGTTCTGCAGCCCCTGGCCCATCCGCTCGAGCAGGTTGGGCTTGGGCGCCTCCGCCGGGCGCGCGGCCACAGGCTCGGGAGTACGACGCGCCGCGGCAGACGACGTGGAGGAGGGCAGGGGCTTGATGCTCATCGCGGTGACTCCACGGACGCGTCGAGGGGTGGCTGCGGTCGCAAGGGGGATTATCGCGCATCCGGCGTCGCGGGTTGTGTGTCGACTGGCGAACCGTCATCCAGGCCCGGCAAGGCACTTGCTACGGGGGTGGATCAGAGGCGCCTGACGCCTGCTTTCTGGAGGCCTTCCGTGACGATGTGCCGCAGCCCTGAGTTCGAGATGCTCGTTTCCCGCGCCGTGACGCTCTTCCCGGAGGACACCGTCCTCTCGGCGCTCCAGGTGATGCACCACCACGCGGTGCACGCGCTGTCCGTCGTGGATGGCCGTGACGGCGCGTGGTTGGGGGAGGTGTCCGAGGACGAGCTGCGCCGGCTGTCCGCCTTCGCGCCGCTGGCGCGGCTGGCTGAAATTCTGACCGCCAAGGCGCTGGCGGGGACGGAAGAAAAGACGGTGGCCCCCGCGACGACGCTGCTGCTCCACGCGCCATCACCCCGGTGGCTGCATTGAAGCGCGCCAGGCCCTCCGGGCCCCGGGCAGGGGAAGCAAGCCTCCGGGGCGGTGCGGACGAGCAGGCGGGCCGTGCGTCTGCGGAGGGCGCACGCTCCAGCTCTCGCCACTCGGACGCGGCGCGGGAAGTGACTGGGGGCCGGCTGACGGCTCGCACCGAGGGGTGGGCTCAAAATCCCCCCGAAAGGTCACAGCCTGTTCCCGGTGGCCCCGGGCCAAGAGGCACTCGATTCCCCGGGGGACGGAGGAGGCTTGGTATGAAGGCAGTGGCGATCATCCTCGCAGCGGGCGAGGCCCGGCGGATGGCCCACCCCAAGGCGCTCATCCTGCACGAAGGCGACAAGAGCTTCCTTCAGTCGCTGGCGTCGACCTTCGTCAAGGCGGGCTGTCAGGTGCTGGGTGTGGTGGGGAAGGACGCGGAGGCCATTCGCAAGCAGCATCCAGGGATGGACCTCCGGGAGTCCGAGCAGTGGCGGGACAGCCAGATGGCCTCGGTGAAGACGGGGCTGGACGCGGCGCTGGCGGAGGGGGCGGACGTGGTGGTGCTGCACCCGGTGGACATGCCGGCGCTCAGGACCAACACGGTGAAGTCGATGCTCAAGCTGATGGGGGACTCCGACGAGATGCTGCGTCCGGAGTTCGAGGGCGCGCCGGGGTGGCCGGTGATGATGTCGCGCGGGATGGCGGAGCGGCTGCGCGCGGCGGACGGCGAGCAATTGGAGACGGTGCTCAAGGGCATGCGCGTGCGCCGGGTGCCCATGAAGGACCCGGGGGTGCTGGTGAACATCAACGCGCCGGAGACATACGAGCGGCTGTTCGGCTCGGCGCCGACGCTCGCGCCCCCGCCCGCGCCGCCCAAGCGCAAGGGCAGTGGCAAGCGCGGCTCGGGGCTCACCACGGTGTCGGACGTCGGCGAGGGCGCTTCGGCGCCCATGGCCGCGGCGTCGGACGAGTAGTCGGAGCAGGGGGTCGGAGCCTTCCTCGTGGAAGGTGGCTCCGGCCTGTCGTCGTCGTCGCGCGCTGGGCGGCGAGCGCTCGCCCATCGCGCGCGGGAGGTCAGAAGGTGAGGCCCAGGCCGAAGTAGGGTCCGCCGAAGCCCTCTTCATGCTCGACGCCGTCCAGGTGTCCGGCGTCGTTGAGGTACAGCGCGCGCCAGCCGCCGCGCACGTTGAAGCCGCCCAGGTGCGCCGCCAGGCCCGCCTGGATGTCCACCTGTCGATGCGGGAAGGGCGTGGCGTTGAGCCTTGCCTCCACGTCCAGGGGGGACGCGCCGATGCACGCCTCCACGGACGCGCCGAAGCTGGGCCCCACGAAGATGATGCCGGGCGCGTGCGCGCTCGACAGGCCCGCCTCCACGCGCATCCGGCCCCGGGCGCTGGCCCACAGCGCCGCCGTCAGTCGCGCGCTCAACAGGGTGATTCGGTCCTCGGTGTCGGAGCCGTCGTCGGCCTTCAGCGACAGGCCGGTGAGGCGCGTGTCCACGCCCAGCCGTCGCCCCTCCATGGCCATGAACACGCCCATGCCGCTGCCGTCCTTGAGCCACTCCGCCTGCGCGCCCATGCGCACCAGCAGGGGCACCGGCTCGTCGCGCCGGCGCGTGGTGCTCGCGCTGGAGCGCAGCGTGGACGTGCCCGTCGCCGCGGCGCCCGCGCCCACGAGCGCGCCCGTCGCCGGGGCCCTCACGCGCCGGCGTCTCCTCCGGGGCGCGTCGTCGTCGTCCGCGCGCGGGGGCTTCGTGTCGATGGCCGTCGCGGGGTGGGGCGCGGGCGCGCCGTCGCGAGGCTGTACCGCGGGGGAGGAGGGGTGCTCGCGGCGCGGCGACCCGCGCTCGGCACGGCCGGGGGACGACGAGGAGGAGCGCTTGCCGAAGCGGGCCTCGGCGAGCGCCGGCTCCAGCAGGACGGTGGCGGCGAGCACACAGCCCAGCACGGCCTTGGATGAGGGCAAGGTGCACTCCTCGGGGACGGGGACGACGGGGAGCGACATTCAAGGGCGCCGGGCCCTTGCCGGCCATGGCCCCCGAGGGTGGACGGCCGTTGGCCATCCGCTGCTGTACGGCCGTGGGCAGCGCACACGGCGCCGAGTGCGCACGACGTGACAGCCGGGCCGCGCGAGGCTCGCGTACCCGACGCTCGCGCGTGCGGAGCGCCCTCGCGCGGTGCATCTCCTCCCTCGGGCACCGGGCGTATCCGCCTGCTCGCGCCGTGCGGATGCTCACGGTTCGACAGTGAGGCGCCGTGGGGCGGAACGAGCCGTGTCAGCCCGGGAAGGAGGCACTAGGGTGGCAATCGTGACCCATGTGGTGATGCAGCCGACCGTGCTCCTGGTGGAGGACGACCCGGACCTCCGGGGCGTGATGGCGGAGGCGCTCCAGGCCGAAGGCTATGACGTGAACATGGCCATCAACGCCCGCGAGGCCGTGCGGGTGCTGGCGGCCACGGAGGTGCAGTGTCTGGTGTTGGTGGACCTGGAGGCGCCGTGTGTCCAGGGGCCGTCGCTCCTGGAGACGTTGAAGCAGGACGCGCGCTTCGCCAGCTCGCGGGTGGTGGGGATGCGCGCGGAGTCCGGCCCGTGTCCCCCAGGGGCGGTGGCGCTTCTGCGCAAGCCCGTGCGGCTCAAGGACCTGATGGCCGTGGTCCAGGCGCACTGCCCGGACCCCCGGCAGGAGACCGCTCAGCGCGTCAGTAGGTGAGGCCCAGGCCGAAGAAGGGGCCGTGGAAGCCGTCGCGGTGCACCACGCCGTCCACCTGGCCCGCGTCGTCGAGCACCATCCCCCGGTAGCCGCCGCGCAGCACGAGCGCTCCCAGGTGCAGCGCCAGCGCGGCGCTCGCGTCCACCTGCCGGTACGGGAAGGGCGTCATCTGGGCGCGGGCCTCGAAGTCCAGCGGGCCGGCCAGGCACGCCTCCAGGGACAGGCCCAGGCTGGGGCCCACGAAGGTGATGTCCGGCGCGTTGGCGGTGCTCACGCCGGCCTCCAGGCGCAGCCGCGCGCGCTCCAGGGAGACGAGCGCCCACGTCAGGTGCGCCTCCACCAGGGTGAGGTTGTCCGTCTCGTCGGTGCCGTCGTCGGCTTCCACGGCGATGCCGGTGACGCGCGCGTCGAAGCCGAAGCGCCGTCCCTCCAGGCCGATGAAGAAGTCCCCCGCGCCGCCGCTGTTGACGGGGCCGCCCTGCAGGCCCAGGCGGAAGGAGAGGGGCGCGGCGTGGCGCTCCTGGCGCAGCTCCCCGCGCTGCCGGGGCTCGTCCACGACGGTCAGCCGGTGGTTGCCGCTGGAGAGCACGAAGGCGAGGAAGCCCAGACCCTCCACCACGTCGCCCGCGCCGGAGGAGACGTGGCGGCGGTGGTTGCTCCGGCGGCGACGGGGCCGGTCATCGTCGTCGTCATCCCGCGAGCCCACCGGCGAGGCCTCGTGGGTGTCGTCGTTCTTGTCGTCGTCCTTCTTCGAGTCGCTCTGCGACGGCCGGGAGCGCTTGCCGAAGCGCGCCTCCGCCGACGTCGTGCCCAGCAGCAGGCCCAGCGCGAGGAAGGCACTCAAGGCGGAACGAAGAGAGAACACGGCGGGGCTCCTGGGGCGGTGGCCGTCGGGCGGCAACACGGCTCGGGACGACCGTCCGCCTGCTTTATTCATACACCCGGGGTGTACGGGCCGTCGCCCCACCCTCCGCCGGCCCGAGGATGGAGTCCGGGAGGTGGGTGACGACCCTCCCGGGCCCCTGGGGGGCTACTTCTTGCCGCAGAGCTTGGGGTTCTTCACGCAGGCCACCGCCAGGCACTGGGAGGCGGAGCGCTGCTCGCAGCCCTTCTTGCAGCGGGGCGGGGCGTAGCTGAAGTCGCACATCGCGGGGTCGCACGTGACGCGGTCGCTGGGGGGCAGCGCGTCACAGGGGCTGTTGAGGACGGTGGTGATGGACTCGAAGTGGTAGGCGCCCTCCGTGTCGGCGCAGACCTCGAAGTCACCGTCGGCGGTGACGACGGGGCCGTCGTTCACGTCGCAGGCCGCCTTGGGGGTGAAGGCGTCGGGCTCGCAGGGGCCCACGGTGCGCGCCAGGCAGCCGTACGCGTTGCGCCCGCCGACGATGGCGTTGGCGCAGACGCGCGAGGCCAGGTGCACGTCGCCCGCCACCCAGTCCCGCGAGTAGCACGCGTGGGCGTTCTGGTACGGGTAGCCGTCGAAGTCGGGCTTGGACAGGAAGGGTGCGTAGGTGTCCATGTTGATGTGCACCTCCACGTTGAGTCCCTTGGGGTCCAGGATGTTTCCGAAGAAGGCGCCCTCGCGGAAGGTGAACGCGCCGAAGGACTCGGTGGGGTAGCGGCCGTGGGTGACGGCGGGGCGCACCCAGGAGCCGGGCGGCGAGGAGCGGTCATACGGCGCGGACATGACGCTGTACCTGCCGCCGCGGGGGCAGGTGAAGGTGGCGCTGGGCTGCGCGCTGCCGCAGTCGTTGCCCTCGCCGAGCGCCAGGGAGCTGGCGGCCTCGCAGCCCCGGGGCTGGGCGCACACGCGCAGCACGCGGTCGCCGTCGCCGGAGCCCAGCGTCGTCGTGCACGACGTGTCCAGCCGGGGCGCGCCCGCGGCGATGGTGACCTGCTCGCCCGGCGTGCAGCTGCCCACGCCCTCGCCCACCCAGCCGCACTCCTCCCACGCGCCGCGGCCTCCGTGCGCGCAGGGCAGGAACATGGGGTGCCACTGCTGGGTGACGCCGGTGGGGTTGAAGAGCCGGGAGTCCTTCGGGTGCTCGCCGCGCATCGAAATCTCCACCGTGTGGCCGTAGGCGTTGTTGCGCGACAGCAGGCACGCGCTCACGTAGCCCAGGCACTGGGCGCTCGGCGCGCGCACGCCCCACTCCGGGCACAGGCCCACGCCGCCCGAGAAGGAGTGGACCTCCTTCTTGCGGTCCATCCACTCCACCGTGGCGGTGGCGGGCAGGGCGCACTCCACCAGGTAGTGCATGACGTTGCGCGCGGCCGGGTCCTCCAGCTGGTGGCGCAGGCGCGCGTCCGCCTCGAACGTGTACGTGGTCAGCGGCTGTGAGGTGAGGGCCTCCAGCGAGCGGGCGTTGGTGGTGAGGGCGTTGAAGGCCAGGTCCGCGGTGGACAGCGAGTTGAGGATGCGGATGCCCGGCTCGGCGCTGGCGCGCGAGAGCGGCAGGAGCGCGGTGAGACACAGCGCGGTCAACAGGAGCCTGGAGGGAGCTCGGAGCTTGATGGACGACATGGGGTGAGGACCTCGCGCGGAAGATGACGCGAAGCCCCAGGTAGCACGTGGCGGGCCGTGCACCGCGTCACAGTCCTTCCAGGGGGTTGCGCGCGCGGGAGGGGCAGGGGCTGTTGCCTCCAGGTCCACACGGGCCGGCGGGTGTGGACCTGGGGTCCACGCCCGAAGGGCCTCTCAGCGGCGGTGGGCCTTCTTGCCCTTGGTGGTCCGGCGGGGCTCGGCGCGGCCCTGGGCGGGGGGCGGCTCGGCGGGGGGCGCGGCGCAGGCGGCGGCCGCGCTGAGGGCCTCCTCGCGGGCCGTCTGGTGTTGCTGCTCCAGCACGCGCAGCCGCCGGGCCATGGCCTCGCGCAGGGCCTGGAGCTCCGCCACGCGGGCCTCGGACTCGGCCGCCTCGCGCTCCAACTGGACGCGGCGCTCGTGCAGCGCCGACACGGAGCGCGAGCCCGCCCAGGCGCCCGTCGCGCCCAGCACGCACGCTCCGGCCAGCAGCCCCCAGGGCAACCACGCCCGGCGCCACCGCGCCGCCTCGTTTCGCCGTGTCGCTTCCATGCCCCCCGAAGGCTAGCGAGTCCCCCGCTGTAGGCCTCAAGGTGGCGGCCCTGCCACCGATTTACAGGGGGGCCTCAAGTTTACAGGGCGGAAACCGGAGTCACGGGCTTGATTCGCGGGCCGTGGCGGGGCGTCATCCGGCCCCTTTCCTCCAACTTCGGGAGACGGTGGGCTGATGGCGATTGCTTGCGTGGTGCTGGACTTCGACGGGACCTTCACGGACGTGGCGACGGAGAGCGCGCCCTTCCTGACACACTTTCGTGACGGGCTGGCCCACGCGTTGGGGCAGGGCGTGGAGCAGGCGTGGGAGGAAGAAGTCGCGGCGCTGCGCGCGGGTGCGGACCTCCTCGGCTGGAACCTGGGCGGCAGGGTGGTGGCGCCCGCCACGGCGGACCCGTACCTGACGGCGACGACGGCCGCGCACCGCATCTTCCAGCGGCTGTCGGTGGGCACGGACGAGGCCACGCGCTCGGAGGCGGTGCAGAAGCTGTATCGCGACTCGTACGTGCACTCGGCCACGGCCTTCAAGCCGGAGGCGAAGGAGGTGCTGGAGGCGCTGCTCGCCACGGGGCTGCCCGTCACGGTGGTGACGAACGCGCACACGGAGCTGGTGGTGAAGAAGCTCGACACCTTGGCCCCCAAGGGCCGCGAGCGGCTCAAGGTGTCCGGCGACGCGCGCAAGTTCCTGTTGGACCCGCCGGACGTGGCGGACGCGCGCTTCGACGCGCTGCCGGAGACGCAGACGCTGGACGGGGTGCTGCGCCGGCCGGTGTACCTGCGCCGGGGCCGCTACTTCGAGGCGCTCAAGCGCATCTGGGACACCACCGGCACGCGGCCGGACCAGACGCTGGTGGCGGGTGACATCTACGAGCTGGACCTGGCGCTGCCGGCCGCCCTGGGCGCGCACGTGCAACTGGTCGCGCGCGACAACGTGCTGCCGTACGAGCTGAAGGCCATCGAGCAGCTCGGCGCCCGTGGCGGCGTGGACAAGAGCCTGCACGCGCTCTTGCCCCGGCTGCGCTGAGCGCGCGCGATATGGTGGGCCCGGAGGCCGCGTTGAGTCAGGAGGCGGGGCCTCGGATGCCCCGCGTCCTCGCGATTCGGCAACAGGGGTGTCCATGGGCCCGCGTCGTCCGCTGTCGATGTGCCTCTTCGCCGCGGTGCTCGGGGCCGCGTGCGCGTCCTCGCCGCAGACGGTGGTGAGCCGGCCGCAGGCCTCCGTCACGCGTCCCGCGAAGGCGCCCGGCTGCGCGTTCGAGGTCTTCGAGCAGGGCGAGCCATCCAGGCCCTACGCCGAGGTGGGCACGCTGTCGATGACGACCAACGAGTACCTGGGCGAGGAGGGCCGCAAGGAGCTTCTCCAGGAGACCGTGTGTCTGATGGGCGCGGACGCGGTGCTGCTGCCCCACCCGGCGGAGCGCAAGCTGGCGGGGGGCCAGCGTGTGCGCGAGTTCGAGGCGCGCTTCATCTCCTGGACGGACGTGCCCGCGCCCGAGGCCGGGGACCCTCCGCCGCTCGACGACCGCCCCGCGCCCAGGGCCGAGGACGGCTACCTCATCATCCCCGTGGACCCCGAGTGGACGGGCGAGTCCATCGGCACCGCGGTGCGCGAGGTGCCGGCCCGCGCGGAGGGGGCGAAGTAGCGGCTCAGCACATCGCGCGAGGCACTCCAGCGTCCGCGCTGTGGGCACCACGGACGCCAGGCACCAGCGCGCGAGGACAAGGCGAAGCAGCAGGTTACCGCGACCACGCCAGGCACCCCCCTGCCCGCGGCATCGGCACCACGGACGCGAGGCACCAGCGCGGCGAGGACGCGGCGAAGTCGCGGACCACGAGCCCCCGCCGCCCCCGGAAACACGAAGCCCCGCCTCCCGGTGAAGGGAGCGCGGGGCTCGGTGCGTCGGGCCTTGGCGGCCGGAGCTCTGCCTAGACCTTCGCGCCCGGGGTGGGCTGGAAGACGTCGTTGAACTCGGAGATGGCCTTGTTCAGCGCCGCCTTGATGTCGTTGGTCAGCTCGCGCTTGGAGGCGATGTCCTTCGCGACGTTCGGGTGCTTGCCGTCCGCGAACTCCAGGAACTCACGCATCCAGCGCACCACGTCGGAGACGGGGATGTCGCGCACCCAGCCGCGCTTCTTGGGGTCGTCGCGGTTGGTGGCGGCGTAGATCTGCATGACCTGACGCTCGACGGAGAGCGGCTCGTACTGGCCCTGCTTGAGCAGCTCCACCATGCGGGCGCCACGGGCCAGGGTCTCCTGGGTGGCCTTGTCGAGGTCCGAGCCGAACTGGGCGAAGGCGGCCAGCTCGCGGTACTGCGCGAGGTCCAGCTTCATGGTGCCGGCGACCTGCTTCATCGCCTTGATCTGCGCGGCGGAGCCGACGCGGGACACCGACAGACCGACGTTGATGGCCGGGCGGACGCCGGAGAAGAACAGGTCCGTCTCGAGGAAGATCTGCCCGTCGGTGATGGAGATGACGTTCGTCGGGATGTAGGCGGACACGTCGCCGGCCTGCGTCTCGATGATGGGCAGCGCGGTGAGCGAGCCCGCGCCCTCCTCGTCCGACAGCTTGGCGGCGCGCTCCAGCAGGCGGCTGTGCACGTAGAACACGTCGCCCGGGTACGCCTCGCGGCCCGGCGGGCGGCGCAAGAGCAGCGACAGCTGGCGGTACGCCACGGCCTGCTTGGACAGGTCGTCGTAGATGATGAGGGCGTGCATCTTGTTGTCGCGGAAGTACTCGCCCATGGCCACGCCGGCGTACGGCGCGAAGAACTGCATCGGGGCCGGGTCGGAGGCGTTCGCCGCCACCACCGTGGTGAACTCCATGGCGCCGAAGCGGTTGAGCTTCTCCACGACCTGGGCGACGGTCGACTGCTTCTGACCGATGGCCACGTAGATGCAGTAAACGTTCAGGCCCTTCTGGTTGATGATGGTGTCGATGGCGACGGCCGTCTTGCCCGTCTGGCGGTCACCGATGATGAGCTCGCGCTGACCACGACCCACCGGCACCAGCGCGTCCAGCGCCTTGATGCCCGTCTGCAGGGGCTCGTGCACGCTCTTGCGCTTCACGATGCCGGGCGCCTTCACCTCCAGGCGGCGCGTCTCGGTCCCCTCGATGGGGCCCTTGCCGTCCAGGGGCTGACCGAGCGGGTCCACCACGCGGCCGAGCAGGCCCTTGCCCACGGGCACGGAGGCGATCTGCTGGGTGCGCTTGACGGTGTCGCCCTCGCGGATGGTCTGGAAGTCACCCATGATGGCGACGCCGACGTTGTCCTCCTCGAGGTTGAGGACCAGGCCCTTCACGCCGTTGGTGAACTCCACCAGCTCACCGGCCAGCACGCCCTCCAGGCCGTAGATGCGCGCGATACCGTCGCCGACGGACAGCACGGTGCCCGTCTCCGCGACGGTGACCTTCTTGCCGTAGTCCTTGATCTGCTCCCGGATGATTCTGCTGATCTCGTCGGCGCGGATTTCCATGGGCGTTTTGCGTCCTCGAACAGGGGGCGGGCCGGGTCGGTTCGGGTCCGCCAAAGCTTAAGAAGTCGGGGCCCCTTACCACGCACCCCCGGCCCCTGCAATGCGCACGACATTCGGGGCTCTCGGGGCATTATCAACCCCTTAAGTCCCGGCGCTCCCACACCGGCCGAGCGAGGGCGGGCGGGCGCTCGCGGCGCCCTAGCGGACGGAGGATTCGCGGGGCAGCCAGACGACGAAGCGCGTTCCGCCCTGGGAGGACTCCACGGTGAGCCGGCCCCCGTGGGCCACGGCCACCTGCCGGGCGATGAACAGGCCCAGACCCAGGCCCTCGGCGCTGGCGGGGCGGCCCCGGCGGAAGGGCTCGAAGAGGGTGGCGTGCTCCTCCTGCGGCACCATCAGCGAGTCGTTGCGGATGGACAGCGTCACGCCCCCCACCGCGCCCACCAGCTTGAGCCACACCGGGGTGGGCTCCGGGCTGTGCTGGAGCACGCTGCCCAGCAGCGTGTCCGCCAGCTGGGTGATGCGCCCCGCGTCCCAGTGGCCCCGCAGGTCGCCCTGCGTCTCCATCAGCAGCGTGCGGCCCGGGTGCACCTGCCGCCGCTCCTCCAGGACCTTCTCCACCAGCCGGTCCAGCACCAGCGGCTCCGGGCGCACCGGCAGCCCGCCGGACAGCCGGGCCCGGGTGAAGTCGAGCAGCTCGTGGATCATCCGCTCCATGCGCCGCGCGGCCTGGGCCACGTGCCCCACCAGCCGCTGCTGGGGCTCCTCCAGGTTCTCCAGCCGCTGCAGGGCGCTCGTGCCGGACTGGATGCTCTCCAGCGGGGAGCGCAAATCGTGGCCCACCACGCCCAGCAGCTGCTCCCGGAAGTGCTCGGTGCGCTCGGCGCGCTCCTCCGCCGCCTTGCGCCCGCTGATGTCCCAGATGGCGGCCAGCCGCACCTGCCGGCCCTCCCACGTCACGAACTTCCCCAGCACTTCCAATGGGATGCGCTGGCCATCGCGCCGCACGCACATGACCTCGTAGGGCGTCTCCACCCCCCGGGCCACCGCGGACATGACGGCGGGCCGGTACTCCGGCGCCACCCATTCGACCAGGTGGTGGCCGATCAACTCCCGGGGCGAGTCGTGGCCCAGGAGGTGCGCCAGCGCACGGTTGGCGTCCAGCACCACGCCGTTCTCGTGCAGGAAGTGCCCGTCACAGGCCACGTCGGCCAGGCTGCGCATGTGCGCCTCGCGCTCGCGCAGCCGGGCCTCGTCGCGCACGCGCTCCGTCTCGTCGCGCACCCACAGCACCACGCCCGCCAGCACCCCGGCCTGGTGCGCCGGGGACAGCCCCACCCGCAGGTGCTTCTCACCCGAGCCCGCGGCCAGCACCCCCGTCAGCGGCGCCTCCACCACGTTCTCCCCCGAGAGGGCACGCGTCAGCAGCGGGGCCAGCGAGAAGGCCACCTTCGGCCAGACGTCCACCAGGGGACGCCCCAGATAGGCCCGGGTCTCAAGCCCCGACAGCGACGTCAGCGCGCCATTCACCCACACGGGCCTGAGCTCCCTGTCCAGCAGGGCGATGCCGCAACCCGTCGCGTTCAGCAGCGCGCCGAGGAAGGGCCAGGCCTCCTCGGGGGCCACGGCGAACATCGGGCCACCGGGAAGGGGGTGAAACAGGGACTGCGGCATGTTGAGGTCGTCCAGAAAACCCGGGGTTGCCCCGTGTTCCCCCGAGTATACCTCTGTCCCAGGGCTACGGGAAATGCCGGTTTGCCCCGGACTACCGGGTGCGTGGACGACCTGGGGCGTTGGCCGCGAGGATGCGGCCGCACGCCCCGGACGGCGGGTGCTACTTCAGCTCGCGGCGCATCTGGTCCAGCTGGGTGCGCAGGCTGCCGTCGTAGAGGATGCTGCCCACCTGGGCGGACACGCCACCGAGCAGGCTGGGGTCCACGCGGGTCTCCAGGATGACGTCGCGCTGGGTGAGCTGCTGCAGGGTCTGACGCAGCTGGGCCAGGGTGTCGGCCGGGAGGGCGGCGGCGCTGGTGACGTTGCCGCGGACGCGGCCGGCGCGGGCATCCGCCATGTCGCGGAACACGCGGGCGATGTCCGGCACGTAGACCAGCCGGTTGCGGTCCACCAGCAGGCGCAGGGTGTTGGCGAGCACCGGCTCCAGCCCGGGGATGAGCTTCATCACCCCTTCCACGACCTGGCCGCGCTGGGAGCGCGAGTAGGCGGGGTTGTTGAGCACGTCCGTGAGCTCGGGGTTCTTCGCGAGGATGTCCGCGAAGGTGGTGAGCTGCTCGGCGACGGCATCGATGCGGCCCGCCTCCGACGAGACGTCGAGGAGGGCACGGGCGTAGCGGCGGGCGATGGAGACGTTCACCATGACGGGTCGCGCCCTTAGCATGGTGCCCCATGGCCGTCCACCCCCGTGGACCGAGTGCCCGGGCGGGCAGGGAAGCGACGGGCGGAGGGCAGGTCCGACGCGAGGGGGCTTGGCGAGGAGGCGGGAAGACCCGTACCGTGGGGTCCCGACCGCCCCCCATGCACGACCCCGTCATCGGCATCGACCTGGGTACCACCAATAGCGCCGTGGCCACCGTGGAAGATGGCCGGCCGCGCCTCATCCCCTCGCGCGCGGGGGGCCGGCTCACGCCCTCCGTGCTCGGCGTCACCAAGAGCGGCGAGCGCGTCGTGGGCCAGGCGGCCCAGCTCTTGGCGGAGGAGCACCCGGACGCGGTGGTCTGGGCCACCAAGCGCTTCCTCGGGCGCCGCTACACGCCGGAGCTGGTGCAGCAGGCGAAGGCGCTGGTGCCCTATCCGCTCGTCGCGGGCCCCTCGGGTGACGTGCGCGTGAAGCTGGCCGGGCGGGTGATGCCCTGCACGCAGGTCTCCGCGATGATTCTGGGCGAGCTGGCGCTGGACGCGCAGGCGCACTTCGGCCGCCCCGTCAGCAAGTGTGTCATCACCGTCCCCGCCAACTTCGACGACAACCAGCGCCAGGCCACGCGCGAGGCGGCGTCCATTGCGGGCCTGGAGGTGGTGCGGCTGGTGAACGAGCCCACCGCGGCGGCGCTCGCGTACGGGCTGTCGCGCGGCTTCGAGGGCAACGCGCTGGTGTTCGACCTGGGCGGCGGCACCTTCGATGTGTCCATCCTCGACGTGAAGTCCGGCGTCTTCGAGGTGCGCGCCACCGGCGGCGACCCCCGGCTGGGCGGCGAGGACTTCGACCAGCGAATCGTCCAGTGGCTGCTGGCCCAGGTGGACGATGAGCTGCGCCACGTGGTGTCGCAGGACGCGCAGAGCCTCAGGCGCCTGAAGGTCGCCGCCGAGGCCGCCAAGCGCGAGCTCACCGAGCACGAGGAGTCCACCATCTCCGTGACGGGGCTGGGCGACCACTCGGGCAAGGGCGGGCGCACGACGGAGCTGGAGACGGTGCTCACGCGCTCGTTCTTCGAGACGCTGTCGGAGCCCTTGTCGCGCCGCTGCCTGGAGGTGTGCGAGGGCGTGATGCGCGAGGCGAAGATGGACCCGCGCTCGGTGGACGTGGTGCTGCTGGTGGGCGGCATGACGCGCGTGCCGCTGGTGCGCCGGCTGGTCGCGGACTTCTTCGGCCGGCAGCCCTCCACGGACGTGCACCCGGACGAGGCCGTGGCGCTGGGCGCCGCGGTGCAGGCGGATGAGCTGCTCCGCCAGTCCGGTCAGGCGCTGCTGCTGGACGTGGCCAGCCAGAGCCTGGGCGTGGGCGTGCTGGGCGGGCGCGTGAAGCGGCTCATCGCGAAGAACACGGGCGTGCCCGTCGTCGCGCGCGACATCTTCTTCCCCGGCACCTCCGGCCAGCACGAGGCGCGCATCCCCGTGTACCAGGGCGAGAGCGAGTTCCAGGACGAGAACCACAAGCTGGGCGAGGTGGTGCTCAAGAACCTGCACGTGGCCGCGCGCGGAGACGTGCCGCTGGAGGTCGTCTTCGAGCTGTCCGGTGAGGCCATCCTGTCCGTGAAGGCCACGGACCTGACGACCGGCAACATGGAGACGGTGCGCCTGGAGGCGCGCGCGGGCCTGCCGCACGGCGAGGCGGAGAAGCTGGGCGCGGAGCAGGCGAACTACGCGAAGTCGCAGGGCGTGGTGGACGCGAAGCGCGCGGAGGAGCTGTTCCGCAAGCTGCTGGAGCGCGGCGAGAAGCTGGCGCGGATGCTCCAGAAGAGCGCGCAGGAGAACCCCAGCCCGGAGGCCGAGGCCGCGGTGGGCACGGTCCAGAAGCTGCTCGACGGCGGGCGCACCGCGCTGGACAGCAAGGACGCGGCGAAGTGCGCCGCCATCGCCCGGCAGCTCACGCAGCTGTTGTCCGGCGGCAAGCAGGAGCCGCGGGCCTGATGAACGCGCCCGGCTCCACCACGCGGGAAGCCGTGTTCGTGGTGGACGACTCGCGCACCGCGCGCGAGGTGGTGCGGCTGCACCTGGCCCGGCTGGGCTGCGAGCCGGTGACGCTGGAGGGCGGCGAGGCGTGTCTGGCGGAGCTGGCCCGCCGCGCGCCCATGCTCATCCTGATGGACCTGCGCATGGAGCGCATGCAGGGCGACGAGGTGTGCCGCGCGGTGAAGTCACACCCCGCGGGCCGCAACGTGCCCGTCATCATGTTCACCTCCGCCGGCGAGCCGCACGAGGTGATGCACTGCTGGCGCGCGGGCGCGGATGACTTCCTGCCCAAGCCCGTCGCGCTCGAGGCGCTGCAGGCCAAGCTGGTGGCGGTGCGCAACGCCCGTGAGCGCGCGAAGGAGGGGCCTCCCAAGGGCCGCCGCGTGCTGCTCGTCGAGGGCGGCCGCTTCCTGCACACGTTCCTGGGCGGCTCGCTGGAGCAGGAGGGCCTGCACGTCCTCTACGCGCGCGACGCGCAGGACGCGGAGGCGCTCGCGGCGGAGCACGGCGCGCAGCTCGACGGCTTCCTCGTCGACGTGTCGCGGGCCCCGCGCGAGACGCTGGCCCTGGCCGCGCGGCTGCGCGACGCGAACCCGAAGAAGCCGCTGGTGCTCCTGTCGCGCGCGGAGGAGTCCGGTGAGGTGCTCGCCCGTGCGCAGGCCTTGTCGGGCGCGCCGCTGCTGGAGAAGCGCCACCTGGGCGCCGATGAGCTGCTCGGGCGCGTGCTGTCGCGGCTGACGCCCGACCGCGTCCCCCTGCGGGCCGCCGAGCGCGTGCCCTTCTTCACCGTGGTGGAGTTCGCCCCGCTGGCCGGGGGCGCCGCGCTGACGGGCTTCAGCCACGACGCCAGCCCCGAGGCCCTCTTCGTGCGCACGCTCACCCCGGCGCGCGAGGGCACCCGGTTGTCGTTGAAGGTGTCGCTCGCCGGACAGCGCTCACCGTGCTCGGCGGAGGCCACCGTCGTCTGGGCCAACCCGCCGCGCGCCCCTGGCGCCTTCCGTGCACCGGCGGGCATGGGCCTGCGCCTGGAGCGCATGGACCCGGCGCTGACGCAGCAGTTCGTTCGCTTCGTGCCGCGGACTCACGGATTTCCCCCCACGGGGAATCCGCGCGCCTCAGGTTTCTGAGAGGCCCTGGCGCCCGCAAGCCCCTGGAAATCCCGGTGTCCCGAGTCAGCGTGGTTGCTGGCATGGGGGTGGCAAGAGCGCGCCCGGGCCGTGCCGTCATCCGGGCATGGCGGGCTGGGGGATTCCAGCTCGCGCCGCGGATGGGGCCAACAGACACGAACCGGGAGGAATCTCATGCGGCGATGGAAGCGCTACGGATGGGTGGGGCTGGTGGCGGTGGCTGCGGTGGGTTGTGACGACGACAAGACGTATCCGCAGGTGGAGAACGAGCCGGTGGCGCAGGAGGCGCGGCTGGATGCCTTCGAGGGCTGCGAGGCGCTGGAGCGGCACATCGAGGACACGGCGACGAAGCGGATGCGCGCGTCGGTGGAGTCGATGCGGCCCCGCGGTCTGCAGTGGTGGTTCGGCGACGGCGCGGCGCCCCCCACGGGCGTGCCCATGCCCTCCGAGGACAACGGCGGTGCTGGCGCGCCGCGCGGCCCCGACGACTACACGGGCACCAACAACCAGGTGGCCGGCGTGCACGAGGCGGACTTCGTGCAGAACGACGGCAACCACATCTTCGTGCTGTCCGGGTCCAAGCTGTATGTGAATCGCTCCTGGCCCGCGGACCAGCTCACGCGCGTGTCGTCGCTGGCCATCGAAGGTCAGCCGCGCGAGATGCTCTACGACAAGGAGCGCCAGCGGCTGGTCATCGCGTCGCAGGTGTACGAGGAGCGTCCCGGTCGCCCCTCGGTGTGGGGCGACTCCCCGATGATGGGCGCGCCCCTGCCCGACTGCGCGGGTCTGCGCTGCGGCTACATGCAGGGCGGCACGCTGAAGGTGACGGTGGTGGACGTGTCGGACCTGGCGTCGCCCCAGGTGAAGCAGCAGGTGTTCCTGCCGGGCGGCTACCTCACCGCGCGCCGCGTGGACAGCGCCGTGCGGCTGGTGATGACGGACGAGTTCCGCTGGCCCTCGGACGTGCGCTTCTACCCCGAGTACTCCCGTGAGCTGGAGAACCGCGACAAGATGAACGCGGCGCTCGACGCGCTCATCGTCAAGAACGAGAAGCTCATCCGCGACCAGACGCTGGCGGACTGGGTGGAGCCCGGTCGCCGGGTGGCGGCGGACGGCACCACCACCGCGCTGCCCTTCTCCTGCTCGGACTTCTTCCACGCCAACGCGCCCACGGGCCTGGGCTTCGTGACGGTGCTGTCGCTGGACCTGGACACGGTGGAAGGCGCCGCGCCGCTGGGCCGCACCAGCGTGGTGTCCGCGCCGGGCGTGGTGTACGCGTCCACCGAATCCCTGTACCTGTCCGCCAACCACTGGTGGTGGCAGCAGGTGGCGGAGCAGTCCGACCACTCGTACATCCACAAGTTCGACATCCGTGAGCCGGCGCGCGCCACGTACGTGGGCAGCGGCTCGGTGGCCGGAGTGCTGGTCAACCAGTTCGCCATGGACGAGCACGAGGGCGTGCTGCGCGTGGCCACCACGGTGACGACGTGGCGCACGGCGGGCAATGGTGACGGCGTGTCGACGCCCACCACCAACGGCCCGGACACCGTGAGCCGGCTGGTGACGTTCGCCCCGAAGAACGGGCGGCTGGAGGAGCTGGGGCGCAGCGAGGACCTGGCGCCGACCGAGCGCATCTTCAGCGCGCGCTTCGTGGGCAAGAAGGGCTACATCGTGACCTTCCGCCAGACGGACCCGCTCTTCACCTTCGACCTGAGCGACCCGGCACACCCGCGCAAGGTGGGCGAGCTGAAGATTCCGGGCTTCTCCACGTACATCCACCCGCTGGGCGACACGCACCTGCTCACCTTCGGCGAGGACCGCGACGAGGACGGCGGCTGGCGCAACCGCGCGCTGAAGCTGTCGCTGTTCGACGTGACGGACCTGGCCAACCCCCGCGAGGCCTTCACCCACCGGATGGGGACGAGCGGCTCCAACAGTGAGGCCCTGCACGACCACAAGGCGTTCAACTACTTCGCGGCCAAGGGCCTGGTGGCGGTGCCCTTCGTGGACTGGGACTACAGCCGCCCCGACTACTGGTCCGGCTTCACCAGCGAGCTGCGCGTGTTCCGCGTGGACACGGCCACGGGCTTCACGCCGGTGGGCGCGGTGTCGGCGCGGGACATGTTCCAGCGCTTCGAGCACCCGCACTGGAGCTGGTACTGGGCGCCGGAGGTGCGCCGCAGTGTGATGGCGGATGACTTCGTGTACGCCATCACCGACGCGGGCATCCGCGTGGCCAACGTGGGGGCCCTCCAGACGCCCCTGGCCACCACGTACTTCGACGCGCCGGTGCCCTGAGGCACCGGTGTGACGGCTCGGGGCCTCGGGACATGATGTGGGTCCCGGGGCCCCTTCGTTTCGTGGGCACCCCAGGAGTCAGGAGAGGGAGCGCGGGGGCGTCGCTCTCGGCTGGCGCATTCCATGGCGGAAGGCGCTATAGGCCGAGGCCGCCATGTCCACCGCCGTCGCACCCTCCTCGTCGTCGCCCCGGCCCGGCTCCCGTCGCGCCGCCATCCTGGCGGAGCTGCGCGCGCTCTCTCGCCTGGCCATCCCCATCGCGATTGCCCAGGGCGGCCAGTCGCTCATGGGACTGGTGGACACGCTGGTGGTGGGGCGGGCGGGCACGTCGGCGCTGGCCTCCGTGGGGCTGGGCAACGGCCTGTTCTTCGCCGTCAGCGGCTTCGGCATGGGGCTGATGATGGGGTTCGACCCGCTCCTGTCCCAGGCGGTGGGCGGGCGCGCCATGGCGAGGGCGCGGGGGCTGCTGTGGCAAGGCGGCTGGATGTCGCTGTTCGCCGGGCTGCTGCTGTTCTGCCTGCTGATGTTGTCGCCCCTGCTCCTGCCGCTCGCGGGCATCGGCGAGACGGAAATCGCGGGGGCCTGGGACTACCTGCTGTGGCGCGGGCCGAGCCTGCCGCTGATGCTGGCCTTCCTGACGATGCGCTCCTATCTCCAGTCCACCGCGTACACGCGGCCGCTGGTGGTGGCGACGGTGCTGGCGAACGTGCTGAACCTGGGCGCGGACATCCTGCTGGTGTTCGGCGGCGCGAACCTGCCCGGGTACCTCGGCCCCCTGCGGGCCGTGCCGGCGATGGGCGTGGCCGGGTCGGCGCTGGCCTCGACGCTGTGCACGATGTTGCAGCTGGGCGTGGTGGTGCTGGCCATCGCGAAGCTGCCCGCGCCGGAGGGCGAGCGGCCCGTGCGTCGGCCCGTGTGGAGCGACCTGGCCCAGGCGATCCGGGTGGGCGTGCCCATCGGCCTGCACATCGCCGCGGAGATTGGCGTCTTCGCGCTGGCGGGCGTGCTGTCGGCGGGGCTGGGACCCGCGAGCGTGGGGGCGCATCAAATCGCCATCGCGTACTCGAGCGTCACCTTCACGGTGGCCATGGGCATCGGCAACGCGGGGAGCGTGCGGGTGGGCTGGGCGGTGGGCGCACACGACACGCCCCGGGCGCGGCTCAGCGGCTTCATCGCCTTCGCGGGCGGCGCGGGCTTCATGGCGCTGGGGGCGCTGGCGTTCGCGCTCTTCCCCGGGGCCCTGGCCCGGCTGGCGGGCGCCCCCGAGGACGTGCTCCCGCTGGTGGTGCCCCTGCTGATGGTGAGCGCCATCTTCCAGGTGTTCGACGGGGTGCAGGGCGTGGGCGCGGGCGTGCTGCGCGGCGCGGGCGACACGCGCTTCACGTTCCTGGCGAACATGGTGGGGCACTACGCCATCGGCCTGCCGCTCACGCTGCTGCTGGGCTTCAAGCTGGGGCTGGGCGTGGTGGGCATCTGGTGGGGCCTGTGCGCGGGGCTCATCGCGGTGGCGCTGTCGCTGCTCTGGCGCTTCAACCGCATCAGCGCCGGCACGCTGCGCCCGCTCGAGTCGTGAGCGGGCGCGGCGTCCTCGCCGGCTACCAGGGCAGGTACTGCTGAATCATCTCCCGCCAGACGGGCCAGTCGTGGTTGCCGCCCTGCCAGATGGCGAGCTGGTTGCCGATGTCCTTCTTCCACAACAGGCTGGAGAGGTGCTCGTTGGAGGGGCGGCAGAAGTCGTGCTCGCCCACCGCCAGCACCATCTCCACGCGCTGGAGCGCGGCGAGCTGGCTGTTGTCGTGGACGTTGGGCAGCCACTGCGTGGCGGAGTGGAAGTAGACGTCGTTGTCCTGGTGGCCGTCGAGGAACTCGTCCGTCTCGAACTTGCCGCCCATGGAGATGAGCCGGCGGAAGACGTGCGGGTGGCGCAGGCCCACGTTGTACGTGTGGAAGCCGCCGAAGCTGCACCCGGCCAGGGTGAGGCGCCCGCCGGTGCTGCGGCTCATCAGCAGCGGCACCACCTCGTTGAGCAGGTATTGCTCCCACTCCTGGTGCCGGGCGATGCGGTCATGCGGGTGCACGGACGTGTTGAACCAGGACTCTTCGTCCACGGAGTCCGGGCACACGATGACGTAGCGGCCGGACTGGACGCGGTCGGCGATGGCGCCGATGAGGCCGAAGTCCTCGGCCTGGAAGAAGCGGCCGCGACTGGTGGGCAGCAGCAGCACGGGTTCTCCCGAGTGGCCGTAGAGCAGGAGCTCCATGTCCCGATGCAGGCGCGCGCTATGCCAGCGGTGGTATTCGCGGTTCATGGGGCGCGAGCTTAACCGCGCCGCGTCAAGGACGGGCAACGTCAGGTGCGTGTGGTCCTGACGGACCTCGCTTTCGCCGCGGCGGGTGTCGGGTGCTGGAAGGATGCCCCCGGGGAGTTCAGTCCGGCCAGTTCCCCTCGAGGGCATGGGGGCCTTCGGTGAAGGCGTGCACCAGGTGGGTGCCACCGACGAAGGCGCCGGCCCAGGAGCCGCCCTTGCCGCCGAAGGGCTCCTCGCGGTCTCCGCGCGAGCGCAGCCTGTTGATGCCGACCTTGAAGGCCTGCAGCTGGGAGGCGAGGCGCTCGGCGAGCTGTGGGTCATCGGTGGCCACGGAGGCGACGAGCGCGCCTTGGGAGACATTGGCTTCGCGGATGAGCTCCTCCTCGGAGTCCACGGACATGAGGACGTCGACGGGGCCGAAGGGCTCGCGCAGGTAGAGCTCGCTGTCGCGAGGCACGCCGAAGAGCAGGGTGGGGGCGATGTAGCTCCCGCGCGACTGGCCCGGGGTGAAGGCGTCATCGGCGAGCGTGCCCTCGTGCAGCACCGCGGCGCCGCGCTCGCGGGCGTCGTCGATGAGCGCGCGCAGCTCCGCCACCTTGCTGGCGGAGATGAGCGGGCCGAAGTCCACGTCGCCGCCGAGCAGTGGGTGGCCCACGCGCAGCGAGGACGCGGCGTCCACGTAGGCGCGCACGAACCGGGGGACGAGGGACTTCTCGACGACCCAGCGGGTGTAGGCGGTGCAGCGCTGCTTGCCGAAGTCGAAGCCCGCGCGAATCTGGCGGGAGAGGCCGTCCCAGTCGGTGAACCGGGTGATGGCGTAGGCGTTCACGCCCTCCATCTCCAGGGCGTAGCGCTTGTTCGTGTCGCGCAGGCGGCGGTGGACCTCGGCGCCGTTGGCGCGGCCGCCGATGAAGGCGACCCCGGCGATGAGCGGGTGGCCCACGAGGGCCTCGGAGAGGTCCTTGCCGCGACCGCCCGCGAGCGACACGGGCAGGCCCGCGCGGCGCATCAGCGCGAAGGCGAGGGTGAGCGAGACGCCGCCCCCTTGCGTGGGAATCTTCGCGATGACCGAGTTCCCCGCGAGCGTCTGCACGAGCACGTTGAGCAGCAGGACGGAGAAGGGATAGTTCCAGGAGGCGATGTTCGACACGAGGCCGAGCGGCGCGCGGGACTCGAGCATCGGGCCGATGTTCTCCAGGTACCACTCGAGGCCGGTGAGGCAGCGGTCCACGTCGTTGCTGGCCGTGGGCAGCGTCTTGCCGATGTCCCAGGCGAGGACGCGGACGAGCAGGTCCCGGTGGTCCTCGAGCGAGTCCAGCGCGTCGAGGACGGCGTGCATGCGCGCGTTGAGCGAGCGGGCGGACCAGGGGAGGAACTCGCCGGCGGCCTTCTCCACGGCCTGGACGGCCTGGGCTTGAGAGAGCAGCGGCAGTGACGCGAGCACCTGGCCGTCGATGGGCGAGCGCGCGTCGAACCACGCGGGCGGGTGGACCCAGGAGCCCGCGATGGGGGAGAGCAGACGGCCTTGGGCGTCGAAGGCCTCGGGGACGACTCGCCGGGCTTCGGCCAGCAGGCGGGAGCTTTCGAGGTGAAGCAGGGGCTCGCCAACGAGTTCAATCTGCGACATGGGTCTACCTCCTCGCGCGTCGGGATTCGCTGCGAAGAATCGAGGCCGCGTTCATGACGGGTCGCGGCATGGGCGAATATCGTCACGCGCGCGCAGGATGTCTGGGCAAGCGGGCGAGGCCCTGGGTGGACGGCTCCGCCGGGTGGGCGGGGGATGTCAGGGATTGCGACGCCAGAGCTCCGCGTCGCGGGTGAAGTGCTCGCGGACCCATTGCTCGCTGGTGTCGGAGAGCTGCCACTCGCCACGGCCGAGGAGGAGCAGGACGTCGCAACGTGGGAGCAGCTGGAGCGCGGTGCGTTGCGAGTGCGCGTCCTGGAAGGCGGCCTCCGCGTTGGGGAAGCGCGTGGGCGCCAAGAGCGCGTCGTTCAACATGAGGCCGTACGGGTCGACGAACGCGGGATTGCCGAGGGGCAGGCCGGGGAGTCTGTCGGCGGCGATGGCCCACGCGGGCTCGAAGGCGCAGAGCGCTGCATCCGTGGGGACGGTGGACCTGAGCGTCTCACCGAGCGGGAGGAGGAAGCGGTCCTTCTGTTTCGCGGCGCGGAGGACGCCGGGGAGGGTGGTGAGGATGAGGAGGGCGGTGACGGCGAGGGCGATTCGCTGGGTGCGCGCGCCGTGGAGTTGGCGAACGATGAAGTCCGCGCCGAGGCCCGTGAGGACGGCGGTGGTGGGGGCGAGGTGCGCGTTGTACTGGGACCAGTAGCTCTTGGAGGCGAGGAAGGTGGCGACGGTGAGGAGCCACGCGGCGCTGAAGAGGCGCTCGGTGACGGCGTCCTGCTGACGCGTGCGCGCGAGGGCCACGGTGACGCCGATGACGGTGACGAGGGTGAGGCCCAGGCGTCCGTCGACGAGGATGGAGAGCAGGCGACTGGTGAGGCTCGAGTCTCCGTCGGGAGGGCGCAGGAGCTGGAAGCGCAGCAGGCCCTGGAGCATCGCGTCCGGGGCGAGGAGGAAGAAGGGGCCGAGCCACACCAGGCCCACGCCCGCGGCGACGAGGATGACGCGGGCGACGCGCGAGCCTTCGCGTGACATGCCGCGAGCCCAGGCGACGGCGAGGACCCAGGCGCCCGCGGTCAGCTTGATGGCGCAGGCGGTGGCGAGCAGGGCTCCGGCGAGGAGGTCTCTTCGCTGTGTCTGTCTTTGCGTGGTGGAGGGGCGGAGCCAGACCCACGCGAGGGTGAGACAGGTGAGGTTGAGCAGGGGTTCGAGGAAGGGGCCACGCTCGGTGGACACGGCCTCGGGGTAGACGGCGTAGGCGAGCGCGGCGACGAGGCCCGCGCGAGTGCCCCAGCGATGCTGGGCGATGCGGCCGCTGAGCAGGGCGCTGAGTGCACCCGCGAGCGGCATGAGCCAGCGGACGACGGAGAAGGCGAGGGCGGGGCCGAGGCCGTGTGAGAGCGCGGCCACGGGGGAGAGCAGCACGGTGATGCCGGGCGGGTGGACGAAGAAGTAGTCGCGATAGGGCAACAGGCCCTGGGAGAGGAGCGCGGCGGCGCTGAAGTAGACACCCTCGTCATAGTCGACGGGATGGCCGAGCGCGCCGCCCCGGTGGAAGAAGCCCGCGATGCGCAGGAGCCACGCGCCGGCCGCGACGAGCAGCAGGGGCCACCAGGGCTGACGATGCGCGGGCTCGCGGTGCACTGGACGGCGCGTACCAGATGCCCCTGGGTGTGTCGAGGTGAACCCCGGCTCCCGGGCGCGGTTGACTCAGGGGACGTCTGGGGCGGTGACTGTCTTTATCGCGGGACCGTCCATACCCCCGGGGAGGTAGGGACGACCCTTCATGAAGCTGTCATAGCTCCCGGCGTGCGATGGAAACGCGCGTGGGTTTGTGTCATGGCTATGGACAGTGACAAGGGATTGGACCTGCGATGGCAGGTGGTGGGGGGATGATGTCTGGTGATGTGTCTTCGCGCGGGGTGACGGCGGAGCCGCTGGCTCACGTCACGGCGGAGGGTCGTCCGCATCTGCTCCGCGAGCACTTGATGGAGGTGGGGCGCTTGGCCGCGCTGTTCGCGGCGCGCGAGGACATGCGCGTGTTCTGTGAGCTGGCGGGACGCTGGCATGACCTGGGCAAGTACCGGCCTCATTTCCAGTCGCGCATCCGCAAGGAGAACGGCTTCGAGGCCCACCTGGAGGTGGGGAGCTCCTCGGACAAGGACCATGCGACGGCGGGCGCGCTGTGGGCCTTGCGCATGGAGCGGCGGCTGGGGCCCCTGGCGATGGCCATCGCGGGACACCACGGTGGACTGCGTGACGCGGAGAAGTTCCGGAGTCGCGTAGGAGACCCCGAGAAGCTGAAGCTCCTGGAGGAAGCGCTGACGGCGGGCGTTCCGGAAGACCTGCGTTCGCTGACGCCAGGGCTGGACTTCAGCTGGCTCGAGAAGCTCTCCAAGCACCGGCTCGAGTTCTGGACGCGGATGCTGTTCTCGTCCCTGTGCGACGCGGACTTCCTGGATACGGAGGCCTTCTACGACGCGTCCCGGGTCGAAGCGCGGCGCGTCGGCGCGACGTTGGAGCAGCTCGCGCGAGCGCTGCGGGCCTTCATGGACCAGAAGCAGAGCGGTGCGCCGGACACGCCGGTGAACCGGGTCCGACGCGAGGTGCTCTCGGCGGTGCTCGCGCGCGCGCCGAGTCCGCCGGGTGTCTTCAGCCTCACCGTGCCCACGGGCGGCGGCAAGACGCTGACCTCCATGGCGTTCGCGCTGGAGCATGCTCGGGCACGAGGGCTTCGGCGGGTCATCGTCGCCATCCCCTACACGTCCATCATCGAGCAGAGCTCGGGGGTGTATCGGGAGGCCTTTGGCGAGCTGGGGAGCGCCGTCATCGAGCACCACTCGTCCGTGGACCCCAAGCGGGAGACGGCGCTCAACCGCGTGGCCAGCGAGAACTGGGACGCGCCGGTCATCGTCACCACCACGGTGCAGCTGTTGGAGAGCCTGTTCGCCTGTCGGACCTCGGCGTGCCGCAAGCTGCACAACATCGCCGGGAGCGTCATCGTATTGGACGAGGCGCAGACGCTGCCTCCCGCGCTGCTGACCACCATCCTGGACGGGTTGAAGACGCTGGTGGAGGACTACGGCTGCTCGGTGGTCATCTGCACCGCGACCCAGCCCGCGCTGGGCATGCGTCCTGGGTTTCCCGAGGGCTTTTTCTCGGTCCAGGAGCTGGTGCCGCCGGAGCTGAACGCCTTCGAGCGGCTGCGCCGCGTGACGGTGCGCTGGCCCGAGAGCCGCGAGCCCATGTCCTATGAGGCGCTGGCCGAGGCCGTGGCCGGCGAGCGCGATGTGCTCGCGGTGGTCCACCGTCGGGATGACGCGCGCGAGCTGTGCGCGTTGGTGGACGCGCGTGTCGGTGAGGGGACGACGCTGCACCTGTCCGCGCTGATGTGCCCGGAGCATCGCTCCAGGGTGCTGGCGGACATCCAGAAGCGGAAGCGGCGCGGGGAACCGGTGCGACTGGTGGCGACGCAGTTGGTCGAGGCCGGCGTGGACCTGGACTTCGCCGTCGTCTACCGGAGCCTGGCGGGGCTGGACTCGCTGGCTCAGGCGGCGGGGCGCTGCAATCGCGAGGGTCGGCTGGAGACGCTCGGCGAGCTCCGTGTGTACGAGGCGAAGACGCAGCCGCCCCCCGGCGTGCCGCAGGCGGCGCTGGCGGTGACCCGGACGCTGCTGGCGCAGGACCCCGCGCTGGACCTGTTCTCACCCGACAGCTTCCGGCGGTACTTCGAGCGGCTCTACGCGAACGCGGCTCGGGATGGGAAGGGCATCCAGGAGGCTCGGGCGGCGCTCAAGTACGAGGAGGTCTCCGCGAAGTTCCGGCTCGTGGAGGACGACTGGAGCGCGCCCGTGGTGGTGCCCTTCGAGGGCTGTGAGGCGGTGCTCGACGAGGTGCGGCGACTGGGGCCCTCGCGTGAGCGGCTGCGGGCCTTGCAGCGCTTCACGGTGACGGTGCCGCGCAAGCTCCGCGAGGTCTGGGTGGAGCGGGAGCTGGCGGGCGTCGCGGCGGAGACGGTGGTGTTCCTCGGGCCCCAGCATCGGTCCGCCTACGACGAGACCTTCGGGCTGCTGCGCGACCGGGTGGGCGTGCTCGACCCGGCCTTCCTCATTCCCGGCTGACGAACTTCAGGAGGTGTGTGGATGAAGACGAGCAAGCGGTTTCGCGTGCGGGCCCGAGGGCCCGTGGCCTGCTTCACCCGCCCGGAGATGAAGGCCGAGCGGGTGAGCTACGAGGTGATGACACCCTCGGCGGCGAGGGGTGTCTTGGAGGCCATCCTCTGGAAGCCGGCCATCCGCTGGCAGGTCCACGAGATCGCCGTCCTCGCGCCCGTGCGGTGGACGAGCTTCCGCCGCAACGAGGTGAACAGCCGCGCGGTGGTGGGGAAGCTCGACTACGCGGCGGACGAGGACCGCGCGCAGCGCAACACGGTGGCGCTGCGGGACGTGGACTACGCCATCACCGCGTCGTTCTCGCTCGTGGCGGGCAAGGCGGGTCCCGAGGACAACGTCCGCAAGTTCGAGGAGATGTTCGAGCGGCGGCTGGAGAAGGGACAGTTCTTCCACGCGCCGTACCTGGGCTGCCGCGAGTTCGCCGCGCGCGTGGAGCCGATGGTGGAGGACGTCCGGCCCGTGGACCTGGAGGTCGAGCGCAGACCACTGGGGCTCGTGTTCTACGACTTCGAGTTCGGTGAAGCGACGCGCCCGCTGTTCTTCGAGGCGTACCTGGACCGGGGCGTGCTCCACGTGCCGGGCCGGGACGAAGTGCTCAAGCAGAACGGAGGCCAGCCATGATGCTCACGGCGCTCAACGACTTCGCGCGCGAGCGCGGGCTGGTGGACGACCCGCTCTACGAGACGAAGCCCGTGGACTTCCTCATCCGCCTGAGCGCGAAGGGGAAGCTGCTGGGACTGGAGCCCACGCAGGACGAGAAGGGACGGGGCAAGCCCCTGTCGATTCCGAGACTGCCAACGCGCGCCGTGAACATCGCCGCGGGCTTCCTGGCGGACAACACCAAGTACGTCCTGGGCCATGACCCCGAGGCCCGGGAGGGCAAGGCCGACAAGGGGGCGCCACGGCTGGCTGCCTTCGTGAAGCTGGTGAAGGAGGCGGCGGCGGACACGAAGGTGCCCGAGCTGCGCGCCGTGGAGAAGTTCCTCGAGGACGACGCGGCGCGCGCGAAGGTCGTCGAGGAGCGCGCGGCGGATGAGTGGACGGGCTCGGAGTTGTTCGCCTTCGTCGTGGGCGATTCGCTCGACCCCGTGCACCAGCTCCCCGAGGTCCGTGCATGGTGGGAGAAGCGGAGCGCGCACGCCGCCGCCCAGGGCAAGGTCGGTCTGTGTCTGGTGACCGGTACCGTGGGCGTGGTGGCGCGGACCCATCCGAAGTTGAAGAACATCCCAGAGGCCCAGGGTGCGGGGGCGGCCCTGGTGTCGTTCAACGCGGACGCCTTCGAGTCGCATGGGATGGAGCAGGGAGACAACGCACCCGTCTCGCAGCAGGCCGCGCTCGGGTACGTGCTCGCGCTCAACGACCTGCTCCGCAAGTCGGAGACCCGCCGGTTCCGACAAGGCATCCAGCTGGGGGATGGCTCGGTGTTGGTGTTCTGGACCAACAGCACCGCCGAGCAGGAGAGCCAGCTGCTGGCCCTGCTCGACCCCACGGAGGAAGACCTGCGGCGCTTGCTGGAGGCGCCGCTCATCGGGCTGGAGCCTGGAGCGCTGGATGCGAGGCGCTTCTATGCCGTCACCCTCGCTGGCAACTCCGGCCGTGTCGCCGTGCGCGACTGGTTCCAGACCAGCGTCGGTGAGGTGAAGGAGAGCCTTCGCCGGTACTTCGCGGATCTGCGGCTGGGCGCGGTGGCACAGGACAAGCCCACGCCCATCTGGCGCCTGCTCAAGGCCGTCGAGGCCCCGTCTGGACGCGGGCTGAGTCCCGACGTCGCGACGCGGATGCTGGGCGCGGCGTTGAGGGGACAGCCCTTCCCGCGACAGCTGCTCTCAGCGGCGTTGGACCGTCTGCGGCTTCCCCCCTCGGACGACAAGCTCGAGCGCGAGCAGCTCCGCCTCCGCGTCGCGCTCATCAAGGCCACCCTCATCCGGCTTCCCCGCAGTGGACCCACTTCCCTGGAGGTCTCCGTGTCATTGGACAAAAGCAACACGTCCCAGTCGTATGTCCTCGGTCGGCTCTTCGCCGTGCTGGAGCGCCTGCAGGGCGCGGCGCTGGGCGACATCAACGCCAGCATTCGTGATCGATATTTCGGTGCGGCCTCGCGCAACCCCGTCACCGTCTTCCCCCGGTTGCTCCAGCTCTCCGTGCACCACGCCTCGAAGGCGGAGGCTGGCGGCTGGTTGGAGAAGAAGAAGGGCGAGGTGATGGCGCTGCTGCCCTCGGAGAATCCCTTCCCGCCCGTGCTCTCGCTCGAGAACCAGGGGCTCTTCGCGGTGGGCTATTACCACCAGCGCGAGGATTTCTTCACGAAGCGCCCGCAGGCCGAAGGCAAGGCCGCGAAGGACGCTTCCTCCAAGTCTGACGACTGACCACCGCTTCCACGATTCCCATACGAGAGAGAGAACGCCATGTCCGAGCTCAAGAACCGCCACGACTTCGTCCTGCTGTTCGACGTCCAGGATGGCAACCCCAACGGAGACCCCGACGCGGGGAACCTGCCGCGCATCGACCCGGAGACGGGAGACGGCCTGGTCACGGATGTCAGCCTCAAGCGCAAGGTGCGCAACTTCATCCTGCTCACTCAGGAGAAGAAGCCCGGGTTCGACATCTTCGTGAAGGAGAAGGCCGTCCTGAACTCCACCATCGCCCAGGCCTACAAGGACCTGGGCGTCGACCTGAACGAGAAGCCCAAGAGCGACAAGGATGGCAAGAAGCGCAACACCAAGGGCGAGGCCCAGGGCTCCGAGGTGGACCAGGGCCGTGCGTGGATGTGCAAGACGTTCTTCGACGTGCGGACGTTCGGCGCCGTCATGTCCACGGGCGCCAACGCGGGACAGGTCCGCGGGCCGGTGCAGCTCACGTTCGCCCGCTCCGTGACGCCCATCGTCTCGCTGGAGCACTCCATCACCCGCATGGCCGTGGCCACCGAGGCGGAGGCGGAGAAGCAGGGCGGCGACAACCGCACCATGGGGCGGAAGAACACGGTGCCGTATGGGCTCTACCGCGCGCATGGCTTCGTCTCGCCGCACCTGGCGAAGCAGACGGGCTTCAGCTCGGGCGACCTGGACCTGCTGTTCAAGGCCTTCCTGAACATGTTCGAGCTGGACCGCAGCGCGGCGCGCGGCCTGATGTCCATGCGCAAGGTCATCGTGTTCAAGCACGGCTCGGAGCTGGGCAATGCGCCCGCGCACGCGCTGTTCGACCGGGTGCAGGTGACGCCCGTGAACGGGGAGAAGCCCGCGCGCTCGTTCAAGGACTACACGGTGAAGGTGGACACCGCGAAGCTGCCGCAGGGCATCGAGGTGATGGAACTGGCGGGATGACCTCCGCTCGCGAGACGTGGGTGGCGCTGTCCGCCTTGCAGCACCTGTTGTTCTGTGAGCGGCAGGCGGCGCTCATCCACGTGGAGCAGCTCTGGCGGGAGGATGTGCGCACCGCGACGGGGCGGCTGCTCCATGAGCGGGTGGACCTGCCCGGGCATGATGCTCGGCCCGGGCGGCGCGTGGAGCGCGCGGTGCGGCTGGGGTGTGAGCGGCTGCGATTGGTGGGGCGCGCGGACCTGGTGGAGTACCACCCGGAGGCCTCGAGCCCCACCGGGTGGCGGCCGTATCCCGTGGAGGTGAAGCGGGCGAAGCGCAAGTCACTCGAGGCGGACTGTGTGCAGCTCTGTGCGCAGGCGCTGTGCCTGGAGGAGATGCACGGTGTCCCTGTTCCCGAGGGCGCGCTGTTCCATGGCGCGCAGCATCGGCGGCAGGTGATTGTGCTGGATGCGCGGCTGCGGGCCCGGACGGAGGAGGCGGTGGCTCGGATGCATGAGCTGCTGGCGCGGGGGAGCGTGCCCGTGGTGGCGAGGGCTCCGAAGTGTGAGTCGTGCTCGCTGGAGCCGCTGTGCCTGCCGCACGTCACGGCGGGACAGCGGCGTGCCTCCGAGCATCTGCGGCGCATGGTGGAGCTCGTGGACCTGGAGGAGGTGTCGTGACCACCGCGCTCAATACGCTGTTCATCACCGTGGAGGGCACCCGCCTGAACAAGGAGGGGGAGCGGGTGGTGGTGACGGTCCAGGGCGAGAAGAAGGCGGAGGTGCCGCTGCGGCACCTGCGCTCGGTGGTGTGCCTGGCGCGGGCGTGGATGACGCCGGAGCTGTTGGAGAGCTGTGTCGAGGCGGGCATCCACGTGTCCTTCTTCGGGATGACGGGGCGCTTCCTGGCGCGCGTCGAGGGGCTTCCGGGGGGAAATGTGCTGCTGCGCCGCGAGCAGTATCGCGCGGCGGATGATGGGGGGAGGACGTTGGCCATCGCTCGGGCGATGGTGGTGGGGAAGGTGAGCAACGCGCGGCAGTTTCTCCTGCATGCGAAGCGGGACGCGGCGGCGGAGCAGGCGCAGCCGTTGGAGGAGGCGGCGCGGAAGCTCGCCGAGCACTTGCGTGCGGTGGGGCGAGCGGAGGAACTGGCGCAGGTGCGCGGGCTGGAGGGCATCGCGGCCCGGGACTACTTCGAGGTGTTCCCGTGCCTGCTCAAGGGCGGGGCGCGACGGTTCGGGTTCGATGGGCGCAACCGGCGGCCTCCGAGGGACCCGCTGAATGCGCTGCTGTCGTTTGGTTATGCGCTGCTGGCGCAGGACTGCGCGGGGGCGCTGGCGGGAGTGGGGTTGGACCCGGCGGTGGGGTTTCTTCATGAGGACCGGCCCGGGCGGCTGTCGCTGGCGTTGGACTTGATGGAGGAGCTGCGTGCGCCCGTGGTGGACCGGCTGGTGTTCTCGCTGGTGAACCGTGGGCAGCTCAAGCCGGAGGACTTCAAGGAGGAGGCCGCGGGTGCGGTGATGCTGCGGGACGAGGCGCGCAAGGCGTTCCTCGTGGCGTACCAGGCGGCGAAGCAGGTGGAAGTGCAGCATGTCTTCCTGGGGCAGCAGACGAGCTGGGGGCTGGTGCCGCACCTGCAGGCGTTGTTGCTGGCGAGGACCCTTCGAGGGGAGCTGGACGGATATCCTCCGTTCGCGGTGCGCTGATGCGGAAGGTCACCGTGCTCGTCTGCTACGACGTTCAGGTGAGTGACCCGACGGGCCCCAAGCGGCTCCGGCGGATGGCTCGGATGTGCAAGGACCATGGGGTCCGGGTGCAGTACTCGGTGTTCGAGTGCGTGCTGGAGCCGAAGGACTGGGTCGTGCTGCGCGCACGGCTGCTCTCGGAGATGGATGCGGAGAGCGACAGTCTGCGGTTCTACTTCTTGAGCGAGGATGTCGCTCGGAAGACGGAGCACCATGGCACGCGGGTTCCATTGGATGTCGAGGGGCCGCTCATCCTGTAAGCGGCTTGCCTGCCCTGACTGGGGCGCGCGAACCTGTCCCGGTGCGTGCTTCGTCGGAGGTTCGCGCTCTTTGAAATCTCCAATAGTCGTAGGGAGTTACGCGGAGGTGACGAGGCACGCGGACTGGATGGACGGGCCTGTGGACCCAGGTTCGCGCGGACCGGCCGGATTCCCGAGTGATTGTGGTAGTTTGGACGGGCAGGGTCGCTCCTCGTGACCGCGAGGAGCGTGGGTTGAAACATGAGGGGACGGCCGAAGACGAGGTGCTGCACGTCCGTCGCTCCTCGTGACCGCGAGGAGCGTGGGTTGAAACAGGCTGGCGACGACGGAAGCGCTTCCCGACCCAAGTCGCTCCTCGTGACCGCGAGGAGCGTGGGTTGAAACGTGGTGCTCATGCCCACCCGGTCCGCGACGATGCGTCGCTCCTCGTGACCGGGAGGAGCGTGGGTTGAAACTCGAACTTGATGGCCATCACTTCGCTCCTTTCACTGTCGCTCCTCGTGACCGGGAGGAGCGTGGGTTGAAACGTGGGACTGGAGAATTCGCCGCGCACGTACCACGTCGCTCCTCGTGACCGGGAGGAGCGTGGGTTGAAACTTTTGGCCTCTACAGCGCCCTATTCCACGGAGTCGCAGTGTCGCTCCTCGTGACCGGGAGGAGCGTGGGTTGAAACCGCTGTCGCCTCAGAAGGCGTCCGGACTCCACAGTCGCTCCTCGTGACCGGGAGGAGCGTGGGTTGAAACACCGTTCCGGCCGCCGAGTAGAACTCAATCTCCGGTCGCTCCTCGTGACCGGGAGGAGCGTGGGTTGAAACCTGGCTGGCTCTGCCTTGTCGCGATGCGCCGGTTTGTCGCTCCTCGTGACCGGGAGGAGCGTGGGTTGAAACTACCTGGTGCAGTCCAACCCTTCACCGGAGTCAGTCGCTCCTCGTGACCGGGAGGAGCGTGGGTTGAAACACGTTCAAGGGCGAGGCGGACAGCGACATGGTGGGTCGCTCCTCGTGACCGGGAGGAGCGTGGGTTGAAACAAGGAGTACAGCGGCGGTGACGTGTACGCGGCGCGGTGTCGCTCCTCGTGACCGGGAGGAGCGTGGGTTGAAACGAGAGGAAACCGAGGCCCGCGCCGAACTCGCGGGTGTCGCTCCTCGTGACCGGGAGGAGCGTGGGTTGAAACCCCATCATCATCAACCTGACCGCCAGGGTCGGGGTGTCGCTCCTCGTGACCGGGAGGAGCGTGGGTTGAAACACGTCGTCACCTGCGCACGCGGCTGACGGCAGCGAGTCGCTCCTCGTGACCGGGAGGAGCGTGGGTTGAAACAAGACGAACGTGAACAGCAGCGGCGGTGTCATCGTGTCGCTCCTCGTGACCGGGAGGAGCGTGGGTTGAAACATCGCGCTGCGGCCACGAATCCCGGCGATGGCGTCGCTCCTCGTGACCGGGAGGAGCGTGGGTTGAAACGCATGGAGGAGCGCCTCAAGACGCTGGGCGAGTCGCTCCTCGTGACCGGGAGGAGCGTGGGTTGAAACCAGTCGTCCACCTCCTGCTGGGCGGCGTCGCGCTGTCGCTCCTCGTGACCGGGAGGAGCGTGGGTTGAAACGCAGTATCAACGCACATCCGCTCAAGCGCCTGCGTCGCTCCTCGTGACCGCGAGGAGCGTGGGTTGAAACCTTGAGGCGCAGGATGCCGAGCGCGAGATTGAAGTCGCTCCTCGTGACCGCGAGGAGCGTGGGTTGAAACTTTGAAGAGTGGTCGCGACGACTGTTCCCCGACAGTCGCTCCTCGTGACCGCGAGGAGCGTGGGTTGAAACTCAATCGACCTCGTTGACTTGCGCTCGAAGATGTGTCGCTCCTCGTGACCGCGAGGAGCGTGGGTTGAAACACCAGCGCTTCGCCCGAGTCCGAGGTGGATGGGTAGTCGCTCCTCGTGACCGCGAGGAGCGTGGGTTGAAACACCTTGCGCATGGGCACTCCGTGCGAGCACTTCGTCGCTCCTCGTGACCGCGAGGAGCGTGGGTTGAAACGCGCAGACGGGCGTCAAATCCGTCCTCTTCTCGCTGGTCGCTCCTCGTGACCGCGAGGAGCGTGGGTTGAAACCCTTCTTTCATCGCTGGCGGCATGTCGCGCGGCTGTCGCTCCTCGTGACCGCGAGGAGCGTGGGTTGAAACAACGCCGTAACTGGCGCGCTACCATGAGTGACGAGGTCGCTCCTCGTGACCGCGAGGAGCGTGGGTTGAAACCAGTACCAACCGCACGCGCACCGTGGCGCTCTGGTCGCTCCTCGTGACCGCGAGGAGCGTGGGTTGAAACCTTCGTTTGGCGGCGGTGGCATGGGCGGCGGACTCGCGCAGTCGCTCCTCGTGACCGCGAGGAGCGTGGGTTGAAACATGGTGGGGTGCCTCCGGTGATGCGGGGTGAGGTCGCTCCTCGTGACCGCGAGGAGCGTGGGTTGAAACCCACGGCCTGTCCACCTCGCTGGTCGCCACCAGGTCGCTCCTCGTGACCGCGAGGAGCGTGGGTTGAAACCTCTCCGCATTCCGACGCGCGCGGGCGCGCTCCAGTCGCTCCTCGTGACCGCGAGGAGCGTGGGTTGAAACCCCGTGGTGGACGTCTCGGGCCACGAGGCCGAGCGTCGCTCCTCGTGACCGCGAGGAGCGTGGGTTGAAACCATCCACATAGAGGCGCGGGTGGATTTGCGCCTTCGTCGCTCCTCGTGACCGCGAGGAGCGTGGGTTGAAACCTCCGCGCCCCTCAGTACGACGTGCCTATCAAAGTCGCTCCTCGTGACCGCGAGGAGCGTGGGTTGAAACAGAGCGGTGGCGAAGACTCGAACGAGCCTGAACAGGGTCGCTCCTCGTGACCGCGAGGAGCGTGGGTTGAAACGCTACCTCCAGCACCATCCCGCGCAGCTCTCGGGTCGCTCCTCGTGACCGCGAGGAGCGTGGGTTGAAACCGGACTGGGAGTTTCGAGGCCATGCGCCCAGACTAGGTCGCTCCTCGTGACCGCGAGGAGCGTGGGTTGAAACCATCAACGAGTCGCGAATCCGCAAGGAGTCAATGGTCGCTCCTCGTGACCGCGAGGAGCGTGGGTTGAAACTGCTGGGCGGGGGTGAGGCCACGACCCTCTGTCGTCGCTCCTCGTGACCGCGAGGAGCGTGGGTTGAAACTCAACGCGGACGGCACGCCGAACACGGACCTCATGTCGCTCCTCGTGACCGCGAGGATCGTGGGTTGAAACATCACCAGCAAGCGGCGTTACGGCGCCATGGAGAGTCGCTCCTCGTGACCGCGAGGAGCGTGGGTTGAAACGACATCGTCAGCGGGCCGCCAGCGTTGTCGAGGTCGCTCCTCGTGACCGCGAGGAGCGTGGGTTGAAACATGCCACACCCCACTTGCCGTGGTTGGCCTCAAGTCGCTCCTCGTGACCGCGAGGAGCGTGGGTTGAAACTCTACGTGAGCCGGAAGAACATCCGAGAAATCCGTCGCTCCTCGTGACCGCGAGGAGCGTGGGTTGAAACTCGGCGGGAGAGGGGCGGTCCATGCGAGCGGCAGTCGCTCCTCGTGACCGCGAGGAGCGTGGGTTGAAACGGGTCCTCGTCGGTGGCGGCGGCCTCGGGGCGGAAGTCGCTCCTCGTGACCGCGAGGAGCGTGGGTTGAAACCCCGGCAACGCCAAGGGTGCGCTGGCGCTCTCCATGTCGCTCCTCGTGACCGCGAGGAGCGTGGGTTGAAATTAGCACAAGCCCACCACCGGCCCGGTCTGGTCGACGGTCGCTCCTCGTGACCGCGAGGAGCGTGGGTTGAAATCACCCGGGACCTGAAGGTGGAACAGCGCCTCGCCACGGTCGCTCCTCGTGACCGCGAGGAGCGTGGGTTGAAATTCCTGGCGCAGGACGCCCTCTGCGAGAAGAAGTGGTCGCTCCTCGTGACCGCGAGGAGCGTGGGTTGAAATGAGATGTTCACCTCGCAGGTGTTGGGGTCCTTCCGGTCGCTCCTCGTGACCGCGAGGAGCGTGGGTTGAAATTCCAGTTCAGCGCCCATCAAGGCCACGCCAACCTGTCGCTCCTCGTGACCGCGAGGAGCGTGGGTTGAAATTCCGCGGTGGGGCCGGGGGACATGGGCGTCAGGTCGCTCCTCGTGACCGCGAGGAGCGTGGGTTGAAATGCCTCCGTCCACTCGGCGATGGCGAGCACCTCCGGGTCGCTCCTCGTGACCGCGAGGAGCGTGGGTTGAAATAGGAGGTGGAGGCATCGCAGCGGGCGCAGTCGTCGGTCGCTCCTCGTGACCGCGAGGAGCGTGGGTTGAAATACCTGAATGAACCAGTATTCTTCGCCGTCGATGGGTCGCTCCTCGTGACCACGAGGAGCGTGGGTTGAAATCAGTCGCCCTCCATCCCCGCGATCTTCCCGCACAGTCGCTCCTCGTGACCGCGAGGAGCGTGGGTTGAAATCCGCGAACCGGAGAGGTCTGTCCCGTGCGGCTGGTCGCTCCTCGTGACCGCGAGGAGCGTGGGTTGAAATTAAATGTCGATCTTAACGCGAGATTTTGGGGCGGTCGCTCCTCGTGACCGCGAGGAGCGTGGGTTGAAACAAGGCGCTGGACGCCCCGGAGCTGGAGGGGAAGGTCGCTCCTCGTGACCGCGAGGAGCGTGGGTTGAAACGGGCCAGTCGCGGGTGAGGTGCTCCGCCGTCGTGTCGCTCCTCGTGACCGCGAGGAGCGTGGGTTGAAACTTGTCCCAGGAGCCTTTGCACTCCGGGTACTGTCGCTCCTCGTGACCGCGAGGAGCGTGGGTTGAAACTGCATCCGCTACGCCCTGTCGGAGCTGCCCGACGTCGCTCCTCGTGACCGTGAGGAGCGTGGGTTGAAACGCGTAGGCCGTAATCGTCACAACTCCGAGCGTCGCAGTCGCTCCTCGTGACCGCGAGGAGCGTGGGTTGAAACTGCTTCGCAGTGACGGCGCCCGCGAAGTGGCGCGGTCGCTCCTCGTGACCGCGAGGAGCGTGGGTTGAAACTTGCACTCACGGCAGGTGACCTTGTCCATGTCGCGTCGCTCCTCGTGACCGCGAGGAGCGTGGGTTGAAACCGAAGTCGTACGTGATGCTCGCCGGGAAGGTGTCGCTCCTCGTGACCGCGAGGAGCGTGGGTTGAAACAGCTGAATCTCGCCCTTCGGGAAGGGCACCGTCGTCGTCGCTCCTCGTGACCGCGAGGAGCGTGGGTTGAAACGACCTCATCACCGGGAGGTTGCGCAAGGCGTTGGTCGCTCCTCGTGACCGCGAGGAGCGTGGGTTGAAACACGCGGAGGTTGGTGCCCGCGGTGGTTGTCCACAGTCGCTCCTCGTGACCGCGAGGAGCGTGGGTTGAAACCACCCAATGAGGCGCCGCATTCAACGTCTGGTAGGCGTCGCTCCTCGTGACCGCGAGGAGCGTGGGTTGAAACTTGCACTTCGTGCAGGGCTTGCGCCGCTCCACCGTCGCTCCTCGTGACCGCGAGGAGCGTGGGTTGAAACGACATCGCCGAGGTGCAGCGCAAGGCGCAGGAGTCGTCGCTCCTCGTGACCGCGAGGAGCGTGGGTTGAAACGCCGGTGTCGGCACGACGGCTGCGGTGGGTGGGGTCGCTCCTCGTGACCGCGAGGAGCGTGGGTTGAAACTTCTACGTGGCCAAGGCATCCCGCGCCGAGCGCGACGCGTCGCTCCTCGTGACCGCGAGGAGCGTGGGTTGAAACACGTGCTCCGGCCTGTCGAGGGCGCGGAACAGCAGTCGCTCCTCGTGACCGCGAGGAGCGTGGGTTGAAACATGCGCCGCGCGGCCACAGCCGTGGGCGACTCCGGTCGCTCCTCGTGACCGCGAGGAGCGTGGGTTGAAACCGTTGCCGTGCCGGGCGAGGACTCGACGGAGATGTCGCTCCTCGTGGCCGCGAGGAGCGTGGGTTGAAACGTCGTGCTGCCGCACTGCTCGTCGCGCTCGGCCTGGTCGCTCCTCGTGACCGCGAGGAGCGTGGGTTGAAACCGTGGTTTCATCATCGGGTATTCGGGGAGTGGAGTCGCTCCTCGTGACCGCGAGGAGCGTGGGTTGAAACTCCATCTCCTTGCGGAGATGCTCCACCGCCGCAGTCGCTCCTCGTGACCGCGAGGAGCGTGGGTTGAAACATGTGCGAGCACGTCATTGAGGAGACGCGCGTCATCGTCGCTCCTCGTGACCGCGAGGAGCGTGGGTGGAAACCTCGAGGCCAAGGACGACCCCGTCAAGCTCAAGGTCGCTCCTCGTGACCGCGAGGAGCGTGGGTTGAAACGAGGTGGAGATGCAGCGGCTCGACTCGGGGTCCACGCGTCGCTCCTCGTGACCGCGAGGAGCGTGGGTTGAAACCCCAGGGGCCTCCTGGCTCGACGAGAGCCCAACGTCGCTCCTCGTGACCGCGAGGAGCGTGGGTTGAAACCGCTGGTGGTGGCGGTGGACCTGGCGCTGGTGGGTCGCTCCTCGTGACCGCGAGGAGCGTGGGTTGAACACGTTTAGTGAAGAGGCGGGAAACGAGGGTTGGTAGTCGCTCCTCGTGACCGCGAGGAGCGTGGGTTGAAACCTGAGCTGGAGCCCAAGGCGGAGTAGCGCCCGGGTCGCTCCTCGTGACCGCGAGGAGCGTGGGTTGAAACGGCGGCTTCCTGCCCCTGGGCGGGATGGGGTAGTCGCTCCTCGTGACCGCGAGGAGCGTGGGTTGAAACTACATGCGCCGCATTCGCCACGCGGCGCTGGTGAGTCGCTCCTCGTGACCGCGAGGAGCGTGGGTTGAAACCACCCCAGCGTGGCCGCGTCCCAGCAGACGCGCGGTCGCTCCTCGTGACCGCGAGGAGCGTGGGTTGAAACATACGCGGGTGGACGAATGGCAGTGCGGACGTGTCGCTCCTCGTGACCGCGAAGAGCGTGGGTTGAAACGGGCAGGGGTTGGCCAGGTCCGCCGCGCGCCTAGCGCAGTCGCTCCTCGTGACCGCGAGGAGCGTGGGTTGAAACAGCGCGATGATCCACGCGCCGCATCCACTGCCGGTGTCGCTCCTCGTGACCGCGAGGAGCGTGGGTTGAAACGACACCGACGCCCTTGTCCGCGAGCAGCGCGAGGTCGCTCCTCGTGACCGCGAGGAGCGTGGGTTGAAACTCTACTGCCTCGGGCGCGTTGTTGATTCGGCGCGTCGCTCCTCGTGACCGCGAGGAGCGTGGGTTGAAACGCCGGTGGGAGCAGTGGCATCCCCTGCCGTGGCGTCGCTCCTCGTGACCGCGAGGAGCGTGGGTTGAAACGTATAGGCCCACGTTCCACGCGGCGACGCCTTGGGCGCTCCTCGTGACCGCGAGGAGCGTGGGTTGAAACGCCGGTGTCGAGAGCGCTCTCGCGCGCCATCAGTGTCGCTCCTCGTGACCGCGAGGAGCGTGGGTTGAAACTTGGGCTGCCCGTCGAAGCGCGTCTCGGCGAGCAGGTGTCGCTCCTCGTGACCGCGAGGAGCGTGGGTTGAAACGGTGACAAGGAGGTCGAGCTGTTCGGCGTCGACGGTCGCTCCTCGTGACCGCGAGGAGCGTGGGTTGAAACCGACCAGTGGCTTGTCGAGCACCAGAAGCCCTACCAGTCGCTCCTCGTGACCGCGAGGAGCGTGGGTTGAAACCACTTCGACGAGGGACCGTGTGGCACGGTCCACTGTCGCTCCTCGTGACCGCGAGGAGCGTGGGTTGAAACACCGTCATCCCGCGCCGGTCGTCCAACCAGATGTCGCTCCTCGTGACCGCGAGGAGCGTGGGTTGAAACGGGGAGATGATGTGGCTGGGGAAGACGATGAAGTCGCTCCTCGTGACCGCGAGGAGCGTGGGTTGAAGCCAAACCAAGCGACCGCGGATGTGGAGCTGCCGCGTCGCTCCTCGTGACCGCGAGGAGCGTGGGTTGAAACGTGATGAGGCGGCTCCCATCCACCTGGGGCTGCGTCGCTCCTCGTGACCGCGAGGAGCGTGCGTTGAAACCGCGCGAAGCCCAAGGCGAAGGCACGCAAGGCAGGTCGCTCCTCGTGACCGCGAGGAGCGTGGGTTGAAACACGGTGACGGTCGAGTTCATCACGGACGCGGGCGTCGCTCCTCGTGACCGCGAGGAGCGTGGGTTGAAACTTCTGCGCGGCGACGTACTCGGGACCGAAGCGCTGTCGCTCCTCGTGACTGCGTGGAGCGTGGGTTGAAACCAGCACGCTGGTGCAGATGCGTTGTGAAGAGGTTGCCGCTGATGACCATGGGACGCACGGTGTAGGAACGCTTCCGCACCAAGGCTGCTCCTGGTGACCTGAAGGAAGTCGTTTGACGATGAGGCCCTCCTTCTGTGGCCCTGAAGTCCTGCCGGACCTGCGAGGACTGGAGGGACACCGTAGAAGTCCAGCAGGTTGGAAACTCATGTGCCCCGCTGAGATTGTCAGCCTCTGCCGTCAGGATGCCCAACCCTGCCTCCCAACGAGGCGCTTCCGGGGGATGCCATGAGATGGGCTTTGGTCATTTCGTTGCTGCTTCTTGCCGCAGGGTGCTCGACCACCCGGGTTGTCCATATCGACGCCGGCAATGGACAGCGGGTTGTCCATGCGTCGGTGGAGGTCGCTCCAGTCGAGGTGGGCGAGGACGCGTTCATGTCGGCCCTCACCCGGCTCATTCTCGACATGCGCATGGACGTTGCCTTCCGGGACGCCGATGAACTGGACGCGCGAGGATGGGAGCGGTCCAGGACGCTGCTCGCCTCCGCGAAGGGCCTCGCGGACTCCCACTCGGGGACTTCACCCGAGGCCCTGTACTCGCGCATCTGCTCCGACGCGGATGGCTGTCTGACCCTCATCGAGGGAACGGGGCTGACGTTCTCACGAATGGACCGGACGCTCATGGCGCTGTCCTTCGCGCTCGATACCGTGTGGGAGAGTGTCGAGGCGGAAGTCGGCAAGATGCTGAACCCGGCCGCGCTCAAGGCCATGGTGACCTCGGCCGCGCTGACCGTGCTGCTCACCATGACCCTGCCCGAACCCGTCACCAAGGTCATCGCGGTGGCGCTGACGGCGGCGATGGTGGCCTATCTGGGCATCGTGCCGGTCTGGGAGATTGGACGCGGTTTCGTCCAGTTGTGGGATGATGCGGGCAAAGCGATGAGCGTCAGCGAGCTGCAGGACATTGGTCGTGGCTTCGGAAAGGTTCTCGGCGCGAACGGCACACGTGTCCTGGTGCTCGTCGTCATGGCCGCCCTTGGCGGAAAGAGCGCAATGGCGGCTCAGGGGCCGAAGCTCCCGGGGTTTCCGCAGGCCGCGCTCCGGGCGCGGAGTGAGGCTGGCTTCCAACTCAGTGCGGCGTTGACTGGTGGCGTGTCATCCATCGCGCTGCCTGCCGCTGGCGTGCTGAGCGTGACGTTGGCTCCCGGCGCTGCTGCTGCTCTCGCGATGTACTCGGACGGACGGTATCCGGGCGATGCGGAGGGCCCGGTCCACCACATCTGCACGAACAAGAATCTGGTCTCTCCGGCCTCTGGCGGTCCGTGGACGCCGTTGTGCGAAGAAGTCTTCGCCCGGGCAGGGATGTCCCTGGAGGATGTGGCCAACAAGGTGCGCCTGAGCGGGCATCAGGGGCCCCATCCGCGTGCCTACCATGAGGCCGTGTTACGGAGGCTGAACGATGCACTTGGAAAGTGCCGGAACAAGGATGCATGCCGGAGCCGGCTGCTCGAGGAACTCGCGAAGATCTCCGATGACCTCCTGAGGTCAGACTCGACTTTCGCCATTTTAGAGCGAGGGAGAGAGCGCGGCGGTCTACTCCGCGCTCTCCAGAGATGGCGGGGCGCGAGAGGCAGCACGTAAGTTGGCGCGAAGTCGACGCGGCGAATGCCAGCGGGCCCGGGCCAGGGAGGATTGAGCCAGGCGGAGGACATCCGCGAAGCTGACCGAGGTCTTGGTGGTGTACCAGGGGCGCAGAGGCACCCTCAGCTGTTGCCAGCTGGCGGTGAGCTCCAGGTACCAGAGGACGAGAAGGGTGTAGCTCAAGCCAGCGAAGGGAGCGGTGCGAAGCACGGCCAGGCGACGGCGGGCCCGCGAGTCGGCGAAGCCAAGCAGTTGCTTCAAGTCCCGGAAGAGCACTTCGATGCTCCACCTGAAGGCATACCGTTCCACCACTTCGAGGGCAGACAGGGAGGGGGCGGTGCAGAAGAAGACTCGCAGGGGGCGGCTTCCACTTGTCATCCGCACGACGACCACCTTGAGCATCCGCTCGCCGGCAGCACTCCTCCACCGGGCCACCACCTCCTTGTAGTCCACCTGCTGCGAGCGGCCGTAGAGCTGGGCTGTCAGCCGCATCCAGGGGAGTGCTGAATCTCTGGCAAGGGCCTCGGGCTTGGGCACCGGCACGTCACGCGTCAGCCAGCGGCCCGTTTTCCGCGAGCGGCAGCGGTGCACGCGCGGGCGCGTCAGCACTGCATCTGGACGCATGGCTCCGACGAAGACGAGCCGCTGCGGCAACCCCTTGAGCAGGGTGCTGCATGAGTACGCTTCGTCCGCGGCCAGTTCCAAAGGGCCCGTTGGCAGCCAGCTGAGGACACGCTCAACCAACTCTCGGCCCAACTGCGTTTTCTTCCGGTGCCGGATGTCCCTCCTCTGGCACTCGGCTTGGGTGCGGTAGAGCCGGAAGAGAACGGGCAGTGCCCAGGGGCGCGCAGCAAAGGGCACGTGCACCAGCACCGCGAGCGTCACCCAGACGTGGCCGAAGCAGAAGACGCGCATGGCCCGGGTGGAGCGAACCGCATCCAGGTGACTGCCCAGGCCGAAAACCTTCGGCCCCTTGTGACTGCAAAGGGTGTCATCGAGTACCAACCGCACGGGTCCCAATGCCGCCAGCTTCAACAGGAGCAGTCGGCCTACCTCGTCCGTACTCCACCGCGTCCGGGAGAAGAAGCGATGGAAGGCCGCATGGTGCTGCACGCCCGACACTCCTGCGGCCACCAGCGCCTCGGTAACGGCGTGCGTGCCTCCACTGCACACCCAGCCGGCGAACAGCACCAGGAAGCGGAGGAACGAGGGCTCGGTGAACGCCGGCCGAACCAGCTGCAGGACTCGAAGCAGTGCATACAAATGGGAAGCGGCCATCGCAGACCTCGAAGGTGCTGGAAGAGGCGTGTCTTGCCGGACACCTCTCTCAGCTGGTCTCGATGGCCGCTCTTTACCAACCCTCAGCCCTCTCTCCTCTCGGCCCCCTGCTTGGGCATCCCACCCCAAAAGGGCGAAAGTCGAGTCAGATTCCGAGCTTCGACGCCTGATAGTTCCCAGTGAGGGATAGTGGATGCCTGACGAGAACTTCTACGACATCGGGATTGCGGACCTCCCTCAGTGGGTCCTGGAGCTGCCTGTTCCGGCTGCAGGTGGCGAGCTGGAAGACCCCTGGATGTTCAGCGATGGAAGACCCTTGCCAGACCCAGGACCTTTGAGGAGCAGGCCGTTCCGTGATGGACCGCAGCGCTCCTTCTCGGTGGCGAACTCGGGGCGAACCCCTATCGCGGATGAACAGGTCGCGCGGGTCTTCCGCAAGCTGGCTCCTGATGACGTCCAGGTCTTCCCCATCGAGGTCGAGGGTGCGAAGACGCCGTTCTACATCATCAATGCAACCCGGTGCTTCCAGTGCGTCGATGAAGAGAACTCCTTGGAGGTGCAGCGCTACCCTCCAGAGGGCGTCGCGCCCGAAAGGGTGGGGACGTACCGTGCAATCCACGGGCTGCGTATCGACGCTTCCAGGACGGCAGGAGCCCGGGTCTTCCGCATACAGGGCTACTCCTCCGCGCTCATCATCTCCGAGGAGATCAAGAGCGCCCTGGAAGAAGTCGGGAACCTTGGCGTGACATTCGAGCGCGTCACCGGGCCGCGTTGACGTTGGAGGAGGGCGAGGACACGTGGGGCGATTCTTCTGGGTGGACGAGGACAATCGGGTCGCGGATGGGTATGGCGGGAGGGTCAATGCCTCGCACCGATGGGGACTGCCCGGCCTGAGAGACTGTCCCGGCTGTGGCGAGACCTGGAGTTCCTCCGGTCATGCCTATCCGAGTGTCGACCTGTCGCTCTTGGAACAGCATTGCGAGTTCGAGAGAGCCAGACCCGAGCCATATCCGGAGTTTGTGCGGCTGCGAGAGTTGGTTCGTCCCCTGGCACCCCCTGGGGACTCGCTGCCTCCCGGGACGGAGTTCGGTCCCCTCGAAGGAAAAGCGCTCGGGAAGTACCCTTCGTTCGCCTGGCTCGGCTCAAGCCTTCTTGTCCACCACCTGGACCTGGAGTCCCTTCAGGAAGCAGGACTCCAAGGACTGGTCGGTTACCCGACCGCACTGACTGCTCGTCAGAAACCGGTGACAGACCTGCTGGAACTGGAGGTGCTCCCGCGAGGCGCCCTCCATCCCGACTGCTTTCCTCCCGACGAGCCTCCTCCGTGCTCGACATGCGGTCGACTGGGACTCAGTCGCCCCGATGAGCCGCTCCTGGACGTGGCCTCCCTGCCTGCGGACCTGGACCTGTTTCGCGTGGGCAACTTCGCGACGATGGTCATCGGCACGGAGCGCTTCAAGGATGCCGTCGAGCAATTGGGGCTCGATGGCCTCACCTTCCGTGAGCTCCCGACCCGTTGAGGACTCACTCTCGATATTTCCTCCTCAAGGAGGACGTGAAGGCCGGGGCATGGTTTCTGGGTGACCCGGTGGACGCACTCGGCCAGAAGGTGGAGGACATCTGGGCCTTCACGGAGGGACGTCCGGTTCAGGTGCACGGACGCTTGAGGATTCCCATCATCGAGCCCGGTCGCCGGTTGGAGTTCAGCGCCGCGGGCGTCGGCGCGACTCCCATCGTCCACGTCCGGTTGGCCACGGTCCTCGCTGAGCTGGCCCCGGATGACGTGCAGCTCATCCCCGTGGAGGTCGAAGGCAGCCCCGACCAGTTCCTCATGCTCGTGGCCACGAAGCTGGTGCGCTGCATCGACGAGACCGCCTCGCGAGAAGTGCAGCGCTACGGGCCAGACGATGGGCGGCCGGAGAAGCTAGGCCAATACCAGTGCGTCGCAGGGATGCGGATCGACCCTATCCAGGTTGGCGACGCCAGGGTGTTTCGCACCTGGGGTTGGACCAGCGCCCTCGTCGTCTCGGAGGACATCAAGAACGCCCTGGAGCGTGCGAAGGTCGAGGGGGCCACGTTCGAGGAGGTCTGAGCCACATGGGGCGGTTCTTCTGCATCGGTGAAGACACGGAGGTCATCGAAGGGTACGGCGGGAACTTCGATGCCGAGCATCGGTGGTTCCTTCCCGCACTGAAGGATTGTCCTGGTTGCCGCGCGAGCTGGAGTGACTTTGGTTGCTCCTACCCCAGTGTCGACCTGTCCTCCCTCGCGGAACAGCTCTTGTTCGAGAACAGGCCCGAATCCTTCCAGGAACTCGTGCGGCTGCGTGAGCTCGTCCGCCCTCTGCTCCCTCCCGGTTCCCCACTTCCCCCGGGGGCGGAGCTCGGTCCCCTCACCGGCAAGGCGCTCGGGAAGTTCCCCTCATTCTCCTGGTTCATCGCTTCGCTCGTCGTGAACCTCGGGGACCTGGAATCACTCCAGGAACAGGGACTGACAGGACTCGTCGGTCACCCCACCGCGCTGACGGCTCGGCAGAAGCCCGTGACGGACCTGGTGGAACTCGAGGTCCTCTCTCGCAGCTCCCTGCATCCCGCTTGCTTCCCTCGGAACACACTCGCGCCTTGCTCGACCTGCGGTCGGCTCGCGCTCCGTCGTCCCGACAAGCCCATCCTCGACGCGGCCTCACTGCCCACCGACCTGGACCTGTTCCGCCTGACGAACTTCTCCGCGCTGCTCATCGTCACCGAGCGCTTCAAGGACGCTGTCGAAGCGCTGGGACTCGATGGCCTCACCTTCCTGGAAGTGGCTTCACGCTGAACCGCCCCAGGGCCGCAGGAACGCCTCCGTCTGCTCCAGGATGAAGGGCAGGGACGCGGTCAGCTCGTGGCCGTCGTCCACCTCCACCAGCTTCACGTTGCGACGGCCCTCTGCCCACCGGCGCGAGTTGGCGATGTCACACGTGTCGTCCGCTCGCCCGTGGATGAGCAGCGTGGGCACCCTCACGTCGGGCCAGTTCCCCAGACTCTCGTCCAACGCCAGCGCGTCCTCGACGAAGCCCCAGTGGACTTTCGACGTGCGCTTCTCCACGAAGTCCTCCGTCGGAATCCAGCCCGTCGTCCGCCAGTGCTCCCAGAGCGCCTCGCCCATCCGCTTTCGCAGCTGCGTCACGATGTGGAACGCCGGCGCCATCAACACCAGGCCACACACCCGCGCGTCCTCCGCCGCGACTCTCGCCGCCGTCAGCCCTCCCAGGCTCGAACCCAACAACACCACCCGGTCCTGCTTGCCACCCAGCGCCGCTCGCACCGTGTCCGTGATGGCGCTCAGCTTCAGCTCCTCGAACGAGGGCACCCGCAGGTTCAACCGCTCGATGTGGACGCCCAACGGCTCGAAGTGGCGGCTCAACGCCAGACCCTTCGTCGAGTTCGGGCCGGACGCGAAGCCATGCAGATACATGAAGCGAGGAGCCAGGGGCGCGGGCGCTGGAGGAAGGTCGCTCATGTCCTCCACTGTAACGTCGCCCCGGGCCCCCGGCTCAGGTGATTCCCCGGTCACTTCACCTCACGCGCGAGCCTCGAGTCCCACGGGCACCAATGGCCACCCGGCAGGAACGCGCCCCCCGCCTCGTCCAGGTGGTCCTCCACGTACGTCATGTTCGCGTCGCAGACCTCGATGGCCACCTCGAAGAAATTGATGGTCGACGGGTCCAGGTGGAACGAGAACCTCGGGTTGTACGGCTGGGTCCGCTTCATGATGCGCCCATGCACGTGGATTCGGTTCTTCTCCTCGCCGGAGAGAATCCTCCGGGCGTGGGCAATCGTGTTCTCGTCCGTCAGCTCGATGACGAACTCGACACCGGGGGAGCTCGGCTGCGTGAAGGCGAAGCGGGCGGCGTTGGCCATGGGGCGACTCCTGTGAGGGTGAGGAGCGCCGATGTAGAGGCCCTTCAACTCCCTCACCACGCGCCCGCAGGGCAGGTGTGGAGAACCGGTGCATTCCTCGCGCTCCCCCGCAGCCTTTTCGACAGCGGGCCACTCACCCTCGCGGCTTGCGTCGCCTCGCGAGACGAGCCGCGTGCTCCGGATTCAACATCTTCACGTACGCCAGCATCCCGTCGATGCGCGCGCGCTGCTTCGCGTCCCCGCCGTCCTCCTGGTGGATCATCGCCCGCAGCTTGCGCCGCTCCTCGCGAGACAGCCCGAGCCCCGCGTTCACCGTCACGCCCGTGACGCGCTGTCGTCCACCCCGACGCTGCACCCGCGTCTTCGCGGCGTTCACCTCGAAGCCCTCGTCCCTCACGTACCTCGCGGCGAGCGCTCGCACCTTCTCCATCGCCCCCACGTCATCCCCGGAGAACGTCAGGTCATCCGCGTAGCGCGTATAGGTATACCCATACCGCCGCGCCAGCCCCGCGAGCCGCCGGTCCAAGCGCATCACCACCGCGTTGCACAGCCCGGGGCTCGTCGGCGCGCCCTGCACGCACGAGCGCGGCCCCACCGGCACGTGGAACACCGTCCCCTCCACCTCCACCGGCTGCCGCTCCGCCTCCGTCATCAACACCGCCAGCGTCGCCGCCACCGGATAGCCATACCCCAACGCGAGCAGCAGCCCGCGCACCCGCCCCACCGTGACCGACGGGAAGAAGTCCTTCACGTCCAGCTTCAACACCACCCGACGCCCCACGTGCGGCGCCGCGCCCGTCTTGATGGAGCGCCCCGACACGAAGCCGTGCGCGTGCTCGCTGCAAGGCAGCTTCGCCACCAGCAACGTCAGGAGCCGACGCTGCACCGCCTTGAGCTTGCGCTTGGGCGCATGCAGCAGCCGCGTGCCCCCCGAGCGCTTCGGCACCGAGAACGTCACGTAGTGCGCCACCCGCTCCCGGACCCGGTGTGTCGCGTAGTGCCGGAGCTGGCCCACGGTGAGCTCCAGCGCCGCCGCCACGTCCTCCTCCGTCCGCCACACCGGCAGCCCGTAGCGCGTCAGCTGTGCCTCGTCCGTCAGCAGGTCGCGCACGTCGCGGTTGCGCGTGCGGAACGTCGTGGAGAAGAAGCGCCGCGCCTCACCCCGGGTCATCAGGGGCTTGCGGCCCGGGGTGTAGACGCGCCTGCCCTTGGGCAGGAGTCGCGCGTCCCGGATGATTTCGCGCCGGTGTCCGGGCTTCAGCGGGCCCGAGGTGGCCACCGTCTCCCGCACCACGTCCGCCGCGCGTCCGCTCGCGTCGCGCGTGGAGGCGTCGAGCCGCGAGACATCCCGCGTCACCGGCTTCGGGGTGAAGAGCCCCTTGAACCAACCCAGCGTCGAGTCGAACCAGCTCATGGTGCTCCGGGAGGGGCCAGGGGACGACCTGCGAGGCGCTGGACCCGGGGCTCCCTGCGTTCCGTACGCAGGGACCCTGGAGAAGAAGTGGGGACAAAACACCGCCGCGGCGAAACACCGCGGCACCGACGGCTCATCTGTGAGCCCCAGCCCTTCCCGTGAGCGTCACCGGTTATCGTCATCGCCGCCGTCCTCGTCAAGCGTCTCGCCCTCGCCGTCCTGGTCGCTCCGGGCCTCGGGCCTCTCCGCCTGTCGGAGCGCCTCCAGCGCGGCCTCCGAGGGCGCCGCCGAGCTCGCCCGCTCCTTGCGCCGTGCCTTCGCCACCCGCAGCAGCGCGAGCAGGTGCGCGCACGGCCCGTGGTTCATCAGGTTCTCGCGGAAGAACTCGCACTTGCACGTGCCGAACAGCAGCCGGTCCTCGTCGTTCAGCACCAGCTCCACGGCGGTCTGCGGACCCACGCTCCCGTGCACCACCCAGTCGCGATGCACGACCTCGCGCAGCACGTGGCCCTCGGGCGTCGGCAGCTTGCGCACCTTGCGCGTCTCGCGCACGTCCTCGCTGGTCACGACCACCTGGCCCACCGCCGTCAACCGCTCCGCCTCCTCGCGCCTCGGGTCCGGCGGATACATCCGTCCCAGGTCCACCGGCGTCGCGAACAGCTCACGGTGACGCCAGCGCCGCGCCTCGACGTCGAACATCACCCGTCCCGCCGCGCACTGCGCCGCCAGCGCTGTCGCCACTCGCGCCTTGTCCGCGCCCAGGGCCTGAACGACCTCGTCCGTGGACGCGTGGAAGCGCTCGCGCAAGAGCCCGAGCACGCGTGCCGCCAGCGCCTCGTCCCGCTCGGGCTCCAGGAGCAGGTCCATCCCCGCCGTGCCCGTCCACCGGTTCGCCGTCCACCCGGACAGCCCCAGCACGAAGCGCACGCGCGGCCCCAGGTGCACGCTGTAGAAGTGCGGCAGCGCGCGGCCCTTCAGGTACACGTCCACCGAGTCCGCGTACGGCAGCAGCGGCTCGAGCAAGCGCAGCCGACGCCGTCCCCACGTGCGCACCGTGCGCGGCTCCGTGTGGCCATGCACCGCGCCTCGCAGCGGCACCACCTGCTCCCAGGGCTCCAGCACCAGCCTCGCGTCCTGGTCCGGCGTGAACTCGTACCGCAGCGCTCGCGGTGACACCCGCGCCTTGGTGAACGTGAGGAAGCGCACCGCGGCGAGCAGGTCCACCGGACGCACCGTCAGCTTCGTGCCCGGCATCGCCATGCCGCCCTGGAGCTGGAGGAAGCCTCGCACCCAGTCGTCCGGCACCTCCACCTTCTGCTCGAAGCGTCCGCCCGCGCGCTCCGTGCGCACCTCGAAGCCCTCGGCGCCCACGCGCAGGTGCGTGTCCCGGCTGGTGCGCAGCTCCCCCAGCGCGGACCACAGCCACGCGGTGAAGTCCACGTTCGTCGTGCCGCAGGCCACCTTGCCCTCGGGCTCGAAGCACTCGCGGTCCACGATGACCATCCCGTACGCGCTCTGGTCCTGGCTGAACGCCTCGAAGAAGACCCGGTCCGGGTGCACGGTGATGATGGGGTCCAGCACTCCCCACCACGTCGAGGTCCACTCGTCCGAGTGCCAGATGAGCTGCCCCAGCGCCTGCAGCGCCAGTCGCAAGGGCAGCACGTCCTTCGCCACCTTCGCGTGGAAGCGCACCGGCCGGTGCTGGTCCACCGACAGGCCCAACAGTGAGCGCTCGCGCGTGGACTCGAAGACGGAGGGCGTCGCGTACGACAGGCCGAAGGTCGTCACGGCGAGGCCTCCTTCGTGGGCGCTGAGAAGACGCGGGGGGTCTCGGCGGGGCCGCGCAGCTCGGGCCAGCGCCGGAGCACCTTCGCCAGCAGCTCCACCAGCTCCTCCTTGGGATAGCGCTGGTCGGGCAGCGCGAAGGCGTCGCGCATCCGGGCGAGCAGCCTTCGCGCCGTGTCCACGTCATACAGCGCCGCGTTGGTCAGCGCGCCGAAGGCCATCAGCCGCGTGCGACGGTGCAGGGGCCGCAGGAGCGCGGCTTGGAGCACGTCCGTGTTGCTCGCGGCGAGCTCACGCGCGCGCGGGGCGTCGCGACCGAGCAGCCGGAACGCGAGCGCCTGCACGTGAATCTGCGGCGACTCCAGCAGGTCCCTCACCGCGCGCGGGTCCGCGAGGTAGAGCTCATCCGAGCGCATGAGTAACAGCCGCGCGAGCCGGTTCTGCGACAGGAGCGTCTTGTCCGCCCAGATGGCGTACGCCGGTATCGCCCCGAGCACGTTGGCGGCGCGGCGCGCGAAGACGCCGTCCTCCTTCGGCAGCTCCTCGTAGTGCGTGGCGAGCGCGTCCAGGACCCGAACCCACTCGCGCTGCCGCTTGTTGCCCGCGTGCGTGGGCTGGGCCTGCGTCGCCGCGCGGCTGGCGAGGAAGTCCAGCAGCTCCTCGTCCCGGCGCTCCAGCGCGCGCCCCACCAGCTCCGGGTACGACGAGTGCCAGCCGGAGGACACGTGCATGCGGAACGGGCCGCGGAGCAGCTCCGGGAAGCGCGCGTACAGCATCACCGCCGTGGGGTCCGTCAGCGGCAGCACGCGGGTGACGCCGAGGCCGGGCCGGTTCCACTCGCCGCCGGTGCCCGCGACCTGGAGCAGCCGCCCGCGCGTCACCGCCGGGTCCGCCTTCGCGTCGTGCACCAGCTTGAGCACCTCCTGGTCGAAGGTCTCCGCCGTCGCCGACGTGCGCAGCGCCGCGCCCCACACGTCCTCCCAGCCGCGCACCCGGCACAGCTCCAGCAGGTCCGGCAGGCCCTTGGCGTTCTTGGCTCTGGCGCGAAGGCCGGCCCAACGCGGGAAGACCGTGGACAGGTGCGCGAGCAGGTAGGGCACCACGTCGCGCCCGCGCTTCTCCGCCAGCTCCACGAAGACCTCCGCCGCTCCCGTCGGCGCGACGTCCGGGTGGTGCTCCTCCAGCGCGCGCACCAGCGCCTGGGAATCCTTCACCGACTGCGTGAGCGCGAACACGTCCGCGCGCCACGCGTCCTCGGTGACGAGCCGGCGATAGAGGGCCCAGGCGAGCTCGGTGTCGCCGCGCGCGAGCAGCCGCTCCCGCAGCGTGGTCCACATCGCGTGCTGCTTCTCCTGGGGAACCCCGGGACCCCACGCGAAGGGCAGGCGTTGACGGATGAAGGGCCGGGCCAGCTCCGCGTCCACGTCATCCAGCGCGAGCGCCGTCGCCTCGTCGAGGCGCCCCGTCTCCACGTCCAGCTTGGTCAGCACCAGCCGCCGGGCCGCCCGCGTCCTGGCGTCACGGAAGCGCTGGGTGAGGTCCTCGCGCCAGCGGGCCTCGGCCTTCTTCAGGCCCAGGCCCTGCTGCCGCCACTCGTACAGCCGACGGAAGACCTCCACGTCGTCGTGGCGGTCCGCGTCCGCGAGCCACGTCTCCAGCGCGGCGGCGTTCTCGCCCTGCCAGGGGTCCACCCACTTCCCGGCCGCGGTGAGGTTGCCCACCCTCAGCCACGACAGGATGAGCGGACGGAACAGCACGCGGTCCCGCACGTGCAGCGACGGGCCCCACAGCCAGGAGAACTCCCGGAACCAGGGCCGCTGCGCGAGCGCCTCCAGCTGTGCGCGCAGCTCCGCGTTGGACTGTCTGCGCGCGAAGGTGCTCCGGATGGCGGCGTCCATCTCCCGCGCCTCGCGTCGTCTGCGCTGCTCCCAGCTCTCGCTCACACGTGGAGGTCTACACCGTCCGGCCGAGGGTGCGCACGATGGAAGGTGAGGCTCAGAATCGGACCACCGGACCGACAATCACGGACTGGAGCAGCTTGGCGCACTCGTTCACCGACTCGCGCGTGAGCTTCACGTCGCAGAACTGGAACGCGGTGGCGGCGGAGATGCCCCAGCGCGAGCTGAACCAGCCATCCACGCCCACGCGGAAGGCCATGCTCGTGGTGTCCACGTTCTTGCGCAGGAAGGTGCCGAACTCGTCCGGCGCGAAGGTGCTGCCCCAGCTCTTCGACAGCCTGGCGCCCACCCACGGGTTGATGGGCTTGTCCCGGAAGAAGCGCAGCCGCGCCTCGATTCCCACCGCCTTGTAATCCAGTTGCGTCCGCTCCAGGCGGTCCTGCCGGGCCGCGTCCCGCAGCTCGTTGCCCCACGTCTCGGAGACCTCCGCGAGCAGGCCGATGGACAGCCCTGGCGGCGACTCCACGCCCAGGTAGCCGTGCAGCGCGGGGCCCTTCGCGCGCAGGTCGCTCAGGTGGTCCAGGGTGATGCCCGCTCCCAGCGACGCGTAGCCATGCCAGCCATCCGCCACCGCTTGCGTGCCCACGCCGAGCACGCCCACCAGCGCCACCCACTTCGACATCTTTTTCATGGAACGCAGTCTATGTCCGACCTGACGCCGGGGCATGAAGAGGTGTGTCGTGTCATGAAGGCCGGTGGCGTCCCGTCACGAAGGCGCCCCCGGTCGGCCTCGTGGCCATTCCTCTCGCGCTGGAATCCCGGCACCGCGAGGCAGGTGTGTGTCGACTGGAGGGTGTCCGGGGACTCTTCGCGCCGGCCAAGTCCGGCGGTTAGGCTTTCGTGCATGTCCGTCACCTTCGAAGCCGCGGCCAGCGCCGTCCGCGATGCCCTCTCCGACGCGGGTCGGGGGCTGGTCGAGCGCGAGGCCATGGTGGAGCTCATCGCGCTGTCCGCGGTCGCCGGTGAGCACCTGCTCGTCATCGGGCCGCCCGGCACCGCCAAGAGCGAGGCCGTCCGTCGCACCGCTCGCGCGCTGGGCGGCTCCTACTTCGAGTACCTGCTGGGCCGCTTCACCGAGCCGTCGGAGCTGTTCGGTCCGGTGGACCTGCGCAAGCTGCGCGAGGGCCTGGTGGAGACGCAGACCACGGGCATGTTGCCGGAGGCGGACGTCGCGTTCCTCGACGAGGTCTTCCTCGGCTCCACGGCCATCCTGAACACGCTGTTGGGGTTGCTCAACGAGCGGACGTTCCGGCGGGGGCACACGCGGATGAAGTGCCCGCTGCGCGTCTGCGTGGGCGCGGCGAACGCGCTGCCGGAGGACGAGTCGCTCGCGGCGTTCGCGGACCGGTTCCTGGCGCGCATCTTCGTCGAGCCCGTGCCGGACCCGCGACTGGAGGACCTGCTCACCGGCGGCGCGATGCCGTGGGACGCGGAGGGCGGGCGGTGGGTGTCGTTGGAGACGCTCGATGTGCTCTCGCGAGCGGCGCGGGAGGCGGACCTCGCGGGCGTCCGACCGCAGCTGGCGCATGCGCTGCGCTCGCTGCGCGCGGCGGGGCTGGGGTTGTCGGACCGGCGCGCGGTGAAGGCGCAGCGGCTGGTGGCGGCCGCGGGGGTGCTCGCGGGGCGCTTGGTGCCCACGGCCTCGGACTTGTGGCCGCTGGTGTACGTGGTGCCGACGAAGGAGGGACAGGCGCTCGCGCGCGACGTGCTGCGGGAGGTGCTGGCCTCGTCGGAGAACCCGGCGCTCGCGGCGGCGGCGCTGGAGGCGAGTGCCGGTCCCCGGGCTCGCGCGCAGCGGCTCGCGCAGGCGGGACAGGCGCTGCTCGCGGAGCGGCCCGCGTCGGACTCGGCGGAGGCGCTCGCGGTCTGGCGGCTGAAGCTGGAGGGCGTGGCGCGGGAGATGGACGCGAGCTTCGCTCCGGAGTCGCTGAGCGATGACCTGAAGGTGCTGCGCGCGGGGCTCACCGAGGCGCTCGCCGTGAATGGAGCGGCGACTTCCGAGACGGTGGCCCGGGTGCAAGGGGTCTGAGGCGCACCGAGGGGTCTTCTGGCCCCGGTGCTCGGACCCTGGCGAGGACAGGCTGTGGGGAGGCGTGTGTGTCGAAGCATGGACAGGCGCGGCGTGACGCGGGTGCTCGCCGGGAGCGGACGATGAGCGGGTGTGCGGCGGAGCACGGACAGGCGCCGTGGGGCGCACGATGCCGCGCTGATGCGGCAGGCTTTCGGCTCGGAGTGCCCGGTGCGAGGCGTGTGGTGGAACACCGGCAGGCGCGGTGGGAGACAGGGCACTTCGTGGGTGCGGCGGTCTGCTTGTCGGACGGCGCGCAGGGTGGAGCACGGGCATGAGCAGTGAGACTCAGGGTGCCCTGCCGGTGCGGTGGGGCCCGCGCGCGCAGCCGCTGGAGCCGCTGGCCGTGGTGGGCGTGGGGGACGTGGCCCGTGCGCTCGCCCGGCGCGTGCTCCTGGCGGATGACGCTCGGCTGTCCACGTGGAGTGGTGTCGCGGGACGGGGTGTGCTCGTGCTGCTGGGCGCCTCCGAGTCCCTGCCGTGGGTGGATGGCGTCACGTACCTGGGGCGAGACGTCTCCGCGCCGTCGCTGCTGCTGCCGTGCGCGGTGGCTCCCGAGGTGTTGGTGTCCGTGCTGGAGCGGGCGCTGCTCTCGCGCGTGGAGGTCGGTGGCACGCCGTGGGCCGTGTTGCCCTCGGGGCCGTGGTTGCTGTCCGTTGCGTCGGCCCGGCCGGTGCACCGCGCCACGCTCGCCGCGTGGCTCGCGGACGAGGAGGGCGGGGCTTCATGAGCGCGCTGCCTCCCTCCCTGAGTCCCTGGGCCGAGTCCCTGTCGCTGTTCCCCGAGCCCCTGTCGCTCCACGTGGGCGCGTATGTCGCGCGACTGGCGGCGGCCGTGGGTGGGATGCGCTCGCGCTCCAACATGGAGGGCGGTGAGCCCGAGGGATATGACGGGCTGTCCCGGCGCGGCTCGTTCGACCGACTGCTCGTCAGTGAGTGGCTCTGGGCGCTGGAGGCTCCCGAGGAGCTGGTGCGTCGCGCCGCCTTCGGAGAGCTGTCGTACCTGAAGCCCTCGTTCCGACAGCCGCAGGGCGCGCGTCGCACGGTGGTGCTGCTGGACGCGGGGCCGGACCAGCTCGGCAACCCGCGCATCGCGCACCTGGCGCTGCTCATCGTCATGGCCCGCCGCGCCGAGGCCGCGGGGGCGGCGTTCACGTGGGGCGTGCTCCAGGCGCCTCCTCCGAAGCAGCGCCCGTACTCCGAGGTGACGTGGTCGCTGGTGTTGTCCTGGCTCGGCGCGAGGGACCTCGCGCCGCCAACGGAGGAGCAGCTCGCCGCGTGGCGTGAGGCGCTCGCGCTGGAGGCCACTCCGGAAGATGCGTGGCTTGTCGGCGATGCCCGGCTGGCGCGGCTTCCGAGCGCACGCGGGTTGTCTCGCGTGGAGGTGGGCGAGGTGATGGAGCCTGGCGAGCGCAAGCTCCAGGTGGACGTGCGCCCCGCGTCGCGTGAGGCGCGCTCGGTGGTGTTGGACTTGCCGCCCGCGGACGACTGCGTCCGGCTCCTGAGAGACCCGTTCCAGGCGCGCGTCGCGAAGCCCGTGGTGCGCCTGTCCGAGGACCGGCCCACGTCGTTCCACTTCTCCGCGGAGGGCCGCCGGCTGGTGACGTTCCACGCGGATGGCAGTGTGTCCGCGATGGCCATCCCCGCCTCGCCGACGGCCACCCTCCCCAAGCCCCGGCGCATCAAGGTGAAGCCGAACCAGACGGTGCTGGCCGCGGGCTGGCGTCCGAATGGCGGGCTGCTCACGTTGATGGAGCGCGAGGACCGCTACGTGCTCCACGGCACGCTCTCCCAGCCGCGCATCCACCGGGGCGTGGGGTCGGCCGAAATCATCGGCGGGTGGTCGTCCGGCTATGCGCCCACGTTCCCCTCCGCGACCCCGGGACCGGGGCGCCTGTTCTCCTGGCGGGACCGGGGCCGTCACGAGATGGTGCTGCTGCTGACGCGCACCGGCGGGCTCTTCCTCGTGTATCGCGTCGAGGCCGAGCAGCGCATCGAGATGGTGGCGCTCGACTACCCGGTGACGGCGATGGTGGAGGTGGGCAACAAGCTCGTCTACATCCGTGGCGGCGCGAAGGTGCCCGTCAGCTCGCGGCTGGAGCGACTGAGGCGTGAGCCCTGGCAGACGGGGGACGCCGGCAAGCCGGTGTTCGTGCTCGCGCCGCAGGAGGATGCGCCCGCGCCTCCGCCCCGGACGTCGCTGCACGTCATGGGCACCTGGGACGCCGAGGACGTGGTGCTGAACGTGAAAATGGGCGAGGCCTGTTTCGGTTGGGCGAGTGATGTCCCGGTGGTCCAGGGCATGGGGCTGCTCGCGGCGCGACACGCATCGAATGTGTGGCGCATGTTCCTCGCGGACCACCAGGTGGACATCACCGTGCCGGAGGGGGCGCGGGTCGTGGGCGTGGGCGGCTGTCACGTCGCGGAGCACCAGGCGGGACTGTTCGTCCTGGCCGCGGACCAGCGCACGCTCCTGTGGCTGACCGAGAAGCGCGAGACCGTGCTGAGGAAGGCGTCGGATGTGGTGACACACGCCGAGGTCAGCCACTCCGCGCCGCTGCTCGCGTGGCTGACGCGAAGTGGAGAGCTGGTGGTGCTGGACCTGCTGATGGGGCGGGTGCTCTACCGCGCGACGACGGGAGGGAGGTGATGCGTCCTTCGCCTTCGCCACGTCAGCACCTGCATCGTGGCACGGTGAGCGCCGTGGCCTTCTGGTTCGACCCGGTGCTGCTCTCGGAGGACGAGGCGCGTCGGCGGGTGATGTCGCTGTGGGCGCCGGGGGCCTCCGTGCTGTGGGTGGCCAACGGTTACCTGCTGCGCCTGCCTGGCGCGCGTCGCTGTGACGCGGGGACGAGTCCGGGCCTCGCGCTCACGCTGGAGCGAGGGGTGCTCGTCTCGGCGCCGCTGTCGTCCGCGGAGTGGGAGCGGGTGGAGGCGCGGCCGGGTTCGCTCGTGCTCGTGCGAGGGGGCCGGGCCTGCGTGCATCCGGTGACGGGCGCGCTGCCGGTGGATGTGGCCTCGTGGCTGGACGTGTCGGCGTGGACGGCGGTGCCCACGCGGGGACTGGGTGCGCCACCGGCCCCCGTGGCGTCCGTGGTGGAGCCGAAGGCGCCGCTCACCCGGGCCTTCTTCGGCTCCGCGGTCCCCGAGCTGTCGACGGAGGCGAAGGAGGTGCTGGCGCGCATGCAGGGACGCGTGGCGGAGGCGCCCGCCACGGTGAAGCCCGTGGGGTGGAGGGAGCGACTGCGCGCGGCGTTCGGGCGGGGTGGTGCGATGGCGCGTGGTGGCTTGCTGTCGCGGTTGCGCGCGGCCCTCGGACCGGGGGATGAGGCGCGGCCTGGTGGGTTGTCGCGGCGCGGGAGCGATGGTTCAGGAACGCGTCCTGGGGTGTTGTCGCGACTGCGCGCGGCCTTCGGGCGAGGCGAGGGCGCTCGTCCAGGTTCGAGGTCGAGCTCGTCCGCCGCCAGGCGTGAAGGTTCGGCGGGGTGGTGGAGTCGGCTTCGCGCCGCGTTCGGCGGAGGTGCTGACGGCGCGCAGGCACGTGAGCCGGCGGCGCTGACCCGGGCCTCTGGTGGGAGCACGGACGGCTGGCTTGGCCGGTTCACCGCATGGCTCGGGAGCGGTGGCACCACGAGCGACGGCGCGCTCACCTCGGGAAAGCCGTCCTGGTTGGGTCGATGGTTGTCGTCCCTGTTCTCCACCGTGGAGGACGCGCAACCTTCGGGCACTCGCGCCCAGGCTCCGGGGCCGCGTCCCGCTCCGCCGAGCCCGGGTGTGTTCTCGCGCCTGTCCCAATGGCTCATCCACCAGTCTCCGCTGAGCCAACTGCTCCTGCGTCGCAAGGCGGAGTACCTGCGCCGCCTCTTCGAGATGTTCGAGGACGGGGACCTGCGAGAAGCCCTGCGCCACGCCGTGCCGCTGGGCGGAGGCGCCCCCGATGCGAACACCCGCGAGGCGCTCGGACTGCCGGGGCCTCGCGAGAAGCTCACGCTGCAGCTGGGGCCCCGGGGGCCCGCCACCACCTTCGCGGGCGGCGAGGACCTCTACGAGGCGCTGCGCCAACGCTACCGCGCGGCCTTCCAACGCTTCGAGCGCGAGGGCCGCATCGATGAGGCCGTGTTCGTGCTCTCCGAGCTGCTCGGCGCGCACCTGGAGGCCGTCGCCTTCCTGGAGAAGCACGGCCGCTTCCAGCTCGCCGCGGAGCTCGCCGAGGGCCGCGCCCTGGGCCCCGGGCTCGTCGTGCGCCAGTGGTTCCTCGCGAAGGACCCCCAACGCGCGGTGGCCATCGCCCGGCGCAGTGGCTGTTTCGCGGACGCGGTGCTCCGGCTGGAGCGCACGCACCCCGAGGAGGCCCGCGCGCTCAGGCTCCTCTGGGCCCAGGACCACGCCGACGCGGGCAACTGGTCTCAGGCCGTGCAGGTCATCTGGCCCGTGGTGGAGAAGCGGGAGCTGGCGCGCGGGTGGTTGGAGCGCGGCGTCGAAGTGGGGGGCCCCACCGGTTCGCGGCTGCTGGCCCGCTGGGCCTGCGCGTTCCCGGATGGCCTGTCCTCCACGCGCGCTCGCGTGTCGGCCCTGCTGGATGACGAGACGCCCCAGGGCGGCCTGGAGCGGCTCGCCTTCGCCGAGGCCCTGTCACAGGAGTCCGTCTCCGCCATGCGCGCGACGCTGCTCCAGCCCACGGTGCGCGCCCTGCTGAAGGACCGCGCCGCGGGCCGCGCGCACGTCACCGTCGACCTCCTCGAGCGACTGCTCAAGGAGCTGCTCGACGGCGCCCTGCGCGCGGACCTGCCCACGCTGCCCGCGCAGCGCCTCCCGGCCTGGGGCTCGGACCCGAAGCAGCCTCCCGTCGTCGCGTCCGCCTCGCTCGCCGACGCGGGGACCCACTTCGTCCACGACGCCGTGGCCCTGGCTGGCGGCCGCGTGCTGCTCGCGCTGGGGGAGGCGGGCGCGGTGCTGCTCAACGCCGAGGGCCGCAGGCTCGCGCACCTGGATGTCCCCGCCTTCTCGCTGGTGGCCTCGCTTCACGCGGACCGCGTGCTGGCCCTGGCGCCCCGGGGCGAGCTGTACCGCGTGTCCCGCGTCGACGTGATGGCGCGCACGGCCACGCACTGGTGCGACCTCGCCATGGAGAGCTGGGCGCCCACCTACGACGGCGGGAGCTGGTTCGTCGTGTCCGGCCACACGGTGATGATGCTGGACGCCCAGGCCCCCGACGCGCGGGCCCTGTGGCGCGTGGCGGAGGTGCCCGGCACCGTGCGCTCCCTGGCCGCGGACGACGCGTGGCTGAGCTTCGCCACCAGCCACCTGGAGCGCTGGACGTACGAGCTGCGCAACGGCCCCACGCTGCGCGCGCGTGGGCCGCTGGTGTCGGGACCGGCGGAGGAGGTGCTGGGGCTGCGCTCCTGCGCCCTCACCCCGGACGGCGAGGCCCGCGCGGCCGTGCTCATGGTCGACGAAGGGCCGCTGTTCCGCCGCGTCGACTGGCTGTGGCTGCCGCCCAACATCCCCCGACAAGCCACGCCGTGGGTCTCCGAGGCCGGGCTCGGTGAGCCCGTGCACCAGGTCCTCACCTCGACGTGGCGCGCGGAGGTGGTGCGCTGCGTGGAGGGCTGGGACGCGCGACTGCTCGATGCCCGGGGTGTCCTGCGCGCCCGGCTCACCCTCACCTTCGAGGGAGACACGCCGCCGCGCGTGCGGCTGGGAGGCTCGACGCTGCTCGTGTACGACGTGCACGGCCGCGTGCTGTGCCTGGACCTGGAGCACGGCGCCGTGCGCCACGTCGTCGCCGCGTGACGACAGGGACGCTCAGGAGCGGGTGAGCAGGTCCGGCGGCACATCGACGGAGGTGGCGCGCAGCACGCGGGCCTCGTCGTCCACGTCCAGCACCACGCGCACGCCCTCGACGGAGACGAGCAGCGCGGGAGGTGTGCCCGGCAGCGCCATCAGCCACGTGGACGCCATGGGCAGCTCGGAGCCCACCAGCTCCGCGGCGCGCAAGAGGTGCATGCGGACCGAGTGTCCCACCGGCGCGGGCAACAGGCGCAGCGGCAGGGACACGTCCTCGCGCAGCTCCAGCGAGTACGCGCCGGCCGGCTCGCGCGAGGGGAGCGCCGCCGCGAAGCGCAGGCGCGAGCGCACCGCGCCCATCATCGACTCGGGCGTGGGAGGCTTGTGCAGGTAGCCCACCACGCCGCCCAGCGGCACCTCCTGGCCGTGCAGCGCCTCGGAGAACATCAGCACGTTCAGGTGCCGCAACCGCGCATCCATGCGCAGCTGCCCGTACAGCTCCCAGCCATCCATGCGGGGCAGCATCAGGTCCAACAGGATGAGGTCGGGGTGCCCGGCGCGCGGGTGGGTGCGCAGCCAGTCCAGGGCCTCCACGCCGTCCGAGGCGTGGCTCACGGCGACGCCCTCCGCGTGGGCTGCATCGGCCAGCCGCTTCCGCCAGGAAGGGTCATCCTCGACGAGGAGGAGATGGCGTACGGAGTGAGACATGAGGGATGGGGGGGAGGAGACCCGTTCTCATTAGCGCGCGCCACCTTTTCGCGCTCGCGGCCACCGAAGCCCGTCGTTGGCTGGAGGACAGCCTGGCACATGACGCGCGGCGGCTCGCGGGGAATCCAGATTCGCGGAAGTTGGAAACGAACGAGTGCCTTGGACCCCAGGCACGTCTTGTTCCAGGGGGCCGAGGTGGTCAACCTGACATGGACCATGGCACTGCGACTCCAGCTCATGCCCGAGGCCTTGTGTACGCTCCGCGAGTGTTCCGCGCCGGTCCGGCAGCAGCTCCAGGGAGAGCTGGCGGCGCTGGCCGCGGGGCTGCCGCTGGAAGGTCCCCTGTCTCCGGGACAGGCGGGCCTGGTGGTCCTGGGTTCGGGCTTCCGGGTCCATTACCTGCTGGAGCAGGAGCACCGCCTGCTGCGGCTGACGGAGGTCACCGCGCCCACCTCCCCGTGGGGGTGAGAGACAGGGCGTGAAGTGTGGGCTGGATGGCGCAAGCCATCTCGGCGGTTGTCCGGGCTCTGTGAGTGACCTAGACCCGGGGCACCCCCTGTGCCCGGAACCCCACCCCGACACGCCCTTGCCCATCCCCCTGGCTGACTTCCTGCTGAAGAACCGCGACGCCATCATGTCGGCCTGGGAGGTGGAGGTGCGCTCCATCCCCGCCGCCCAGGCGCTGGCGGGCCCCGCGCTGCGCAACGGCCTGCCCCGGTTGCTGGAGACCATCGCGTTGATGATGCGCGAGCCCCGCCCGGAGCTGGCCTCGGGGCTGGGCGCCATCAGCGACCACCACGCCCTGGAGCGGCTGGGCGAGGGCTTCGACCTGCGTCAGGTGGTGGTGGAGTACCGGCTGTTGCGCTCGTGCGTGCTGCGCCTGTGGTCCTCGCGCGGGAGCGCCACGCCGCGGCCGGAGGAGGAGCGCATCTTCCACGAGGCCATGGACGAGGCGGTGGCCGCGTCCGTCAGCCGCTACACCCGCGCGCGCGAGCGCACGCTCCAGGCGCTGGACCGCATCAGCGCGGCGGCGCTGGGCAGCCCCGACGTGGCGGGCTTCCTGCCCCGGCTGCTCCAGGTGCTGCGCGAGACGGTGGTCGCGGTGGACGTGGCCGTGGTGCTGCTGCGCGAGGGCGATGACCTGCTGCGCGTGGAGAGCGCCGTGGGTGAGGGCGTGGACGTGGGGGGGCGCGTCCCGGTGGGCCAGGGCTTCGCCGGCACCATCGCCGCCACCCGCAAGCCCCTGCTGGTGCACGACGCGAGCCGTGACGTGCGCGTCCGCTCGGACGTGGTGCGCACCTCCGACGTGCGCGCGCTGTACGGCGTGCCGCTGGTGCTCGACGACGCGCTCATCGGCGTGGCGCTGATGGGCAGCCGCGCCACCAGCGAGCTGTCCGAGGAGGACTTGTTGTTGTTCCGCGCGATGGCGAACCGGGCCACCGCGCTGCTCGCGCAGGCGCAGGCGCACGCCCGCGAGCGCGAGGCCCACGAGGAGGCGGAGGTGTCGCTGGGGCGGCTTCGCGAGAGCGAGGCGGGCCTCAAGCGCTGGGAGGAGGTCTTCTTCCGCCTGGGCGTGGGCGTGGTGGTGGTGGCCGGCGAGCACGACGTGCTGCTGGACGTGAATCCCGCCTTCGCGCGCATGCACGGGGCCACGCCCGAGGAGCTGGTGGGCAAACCGTTGGAGACGGTCATCGCCCCGGAGGCGCGCGGCATGCTCCCGCGTCACGCGGCGGCGGCGCGCTCCAAGCCCTCGCACGAGTACGAGTCCCTGCACCTGCGCAAGGACGGCAGCCGCTTCCCCGCCTTCACCCACGTGACGGCCTTCCGCGACGAGACGGGCAAGGTGTCCCAGCGCGTGGCCACGGTGATGGACATCACCCAGCGGCGCGCGGTGGAGACGGACCGGCAGCGGCTCTTGTCCACCATCGAGTCGGAGCGCGCGCGGCTGGCGGCGGTGCTCGAGCAGCTCCCCGCGGGCGTGGTCATCGCGGACGCGGCCAGCGGCCGGCTGGCGCTCGCCAACCGGCAGGTCTCCACGCTCACCGGCCGCCCGTTCCAGCCCATGTCCAACGTGGACGCCTTCGCGGGGGACTACGGCGCCTGCCACCTGGACGGGCGCCCGTACGCGCCGGAGCAGTGGCCCTTGTCGCGCAGCCTGCGCACGGGCGAGGTGGTGCAGGGCGAGGAGGGGATGCTGCGGCACGAGGATGGCCGCTCGATGACGGTGCTCGTCTCCAGCGCGCCCATCCGCGACAGGGACGGGGACATCATTGCGGGCGTGGCCACGCTGACGGACGTCACCGAGCGCCGGCGCGCCCAGGAGGCCGCGCTGCAGGCGGCGCGCTTCGGCGAGCGGCTCATCGCCATCGTCAGCCACGACCTGCGCAACCCCCTCAACGCCATCCACCTGTCCACCACGCAGCTCTTGCACAGCGAGGCCCTGCCCGAGCGCGAGCGCCGGCTCGTCACGCGCATCGCCCGCTCCAGCGCGCGGATGACGCGGATGATTTCGGAGCTCCTGGACTTCACGCGCGGCCGGCTGGGTGGCGGCATCCCCGTGCATCGCACCGCGGGGGATTTGCGCGCCGTGGTGCGCCAGGGCGTGGAGGAGCTGGAGGCCGCGTGGCCGGAGCGTACCCTGCGCGTGGCGGGCGGCAGCGGGCGCTACGAGGGGCAGTGGGACGCGGACCGGCTGCTGCAGGTGGTGAGCAACCTGGGCGGCAACGCGCTCCAGTACAGCGCGGCGGATGTGCCCGTCACCCTCACGCTGACGGACCAGGGCGACACGGTGGTGCTGGAGGTGCACAACCCGGGCGAGCCCATCTCCCCGGACGCGCTGCCCCACCTGTTCGACCCGTTCCGCCGCGCGGGCCACAGCCATCAGGGAGGCGGCAACAGCGGGGGCCTGGGCCTGGGGCTCTACATCGTCGAGCAGGTGGTGAAGGGCCACGGGGGCCACATCGAGGTGACGTCCACGCAAGAGACCGGCACGGTGTTCCGGGTGACGCTGCCGCGCGCGCCGCCGGCCTGAGGCAGGGCGGGGGCTTCCTTCAGCCCTGCGTGCTCACCACGCGGGCCAGTGTGGCGCGCAGCTCGGAGAGGTCTACCGGCTTGGGCACGGTGCCCTGGATGCCCTCGGGCAGGGCCTGGTGGTTGCCCGCGCCGGAGACGACGACGACGGGCAGCTGCTTGAGCCGGTCATCCTCGCGCACGTGGCGCATCAGCTCCCAGCCGCTCATCACCGGCATCATCAGGTCCAGCAGCACCGCGTCCGGACAGGGCAGCCGCGACAGGCGCTCCAGCGCGGACTGGCCGTTGCCGGCCGTCTCCACGGTGAAGCCCTCCAGGGTCAGGAACTCCTCCAGGAGTTCCCGACTGTCGACGTGGTCTTCCACCAGGAGGACGAGGCTGGGCGTGCACATGGAGACTCAGCCTCGTACCGGCGTCCGACATCCGCCAGCCGCGGCGCGTCGAGACGTCCTCGCGTGGACGTCCCGGGTGTCCACCCGTGAACATCGGGCGATTCGGAGGTGAGCGAAGCTCAGCTCGCGGGGTCCTCCTCCGGCAGCAGCCTGTCCTCCAGCACCTCCTCCGGGGACTCGCCCGCCTGCACGCGCAGCGCCGCGTAGCGCAGGCCCGTCACCTCCGCGAGCGCCTCCGCCCGGCCGAAGACCAGCCCCGCGCGGCGCGCGTACAGCCGCAGGGCCCGCGCCAGCTCCGCGCCCGTGGAGAAGCGCTCCTCGCGCGCCGGCGCCAGCGTGCCCCTCAGCAGCGGCTGGAAGGCCGCCGGCACCGAGCGCAGCGCGTCCTCCAAATCATCATGGCCGTAGGCGCGGATGCGGCGGCGCAGCTCCCGGGCGGCGGCCAGGCCCACCGCGTTCTTCATGGCGTCCTCCAGCGCCTCGCCGGCGTCGGACGGCGGCTGGGTGAGCGCGCGCTCGTGGCGGTGGCGGCGCTCGGCCTCGAAGCGGTCCGCGCCCTCGAAGAGGTGGCGGCCGGTGAGCAATTGCAGCAGCACCAGCCCCAGGCCGAACAGGTCCGCGCGGCCGTCCAGCGGCTGGCGCGCGACGTGCTCGGGCGCGGCGTAGGCCAGGCTCACGGGGGGCGCGGCGCGCGCGGCGTCCCCGGAGAACACGCAGGTGGCGGCGCCGAAGTCGAGCAGCTTCACCGCGCCGTGCTCGGTGACGAGGATGTTGTGGGGTGCCACGTCGCGGTGGACCACGCGCAGCGGGTGGCCGTGCTCGTCGGTGAGGGTGTGGGCGTGGTGGAGCGCCTCGGCGATCTCGGCGGCGACGTAGAGCGCGAAGCCCTCCGAGAAGGGCAGGTGCGAGCGGGAAGACGCCTCCAGCAGCGCGTCCAGCCGGTGGCCGGGCGTGTGCTCGAAGACGAGCACCGGCGTGTCGTCCGGGCCCTTGAGGTGGTGCACGGAGACGACGTTGGGGTGGTGCAGCAGCGCGGTGAGCCGGCCCTCCTCCAGCAGCCGGTGGATGGCCGCGGCGTCCTCGCCCAGCGGGCGCTTGATGACCGCGTAGCCGCAGAAGTCCGCCTCGTAGCGACGACGGGCGAGCAGCAGCTCCCCATGGTGCGCGGCCCCCAAGGACCTCACGAACTCATACGACGCGCGGCCGGAGCGCAGCAGGACTTCCGGAGGCATGGAGGCGTCGGACGACGGGGGCGACATGGTCGGCTCTCCTTGCGACGGCGATGGGCCCGATGGGCCCGTGGGCGCACCGTGAAAAGTATGTTCGTCCTCCGGCTGGAAGTCACCCCATGGGTAGTGCGTGCCCCGTCCACCGCGGCCGGCTCCCAGCGCCCGTTCCTTTCGCGCGCCATCCGTCCGCTGACGGTGGAGCCCCTGCCCGGGGTGGTTCCTGTTTCCGACCTTGAACAGTTTGGGGCCGAAGTCTTGATTTTCAGTTTTGCGAATGGGAGGTGTGAGGTGGGCTCCGAGGGATGTCCAGGACCTGGGAGGGCGGTCCCGGATGGCCAGGGAAGTCCAGCGGTGGACGCTGGACGTCCCAGGTCGGATGGAGCGAGGCCCACCGAGGGGCGGCGGGGGGAGGGCGGTGGACGCGCGAGGCCGGGGTGGGAGGGGTGGCGGGAGGGCTGGACCCGGGTCCGAGGACTACCCGGCGTATCGGTATTTCGCCTGATGACGTGGTGGGTTATAAGCCGGTCCGGACACACGTCCGAGGGAGGCCTGAGGCGGTGCAGGCCGGGGCCTCGGTCCGAACTCACAAGGTTGACGCGGTGAAGACCCACCCTGCAGGTTCCTCCACCCCTCGCAAGTCGTCCCGCGCGTCCAGCAAGGGCCGACCGAGCGACCGTGCCCGTCAGTCGCGTCAGCAGCTGGAGCGGCGGCTGGCGGTGAGCGTGGGCGAGGAGGCCCGCTCGGCGCGGATGCGCGCGGGGCTGACCCAGGCGGACGTGGCCGAGCGCATCGGCATCGCCGCGGAGGTCTACGGGCGGATGGAGCGCGGGAAGATGATGCCCAGCGTGCCCACGCTGTTCCGGCTCTGCCTGGCGCTGCGGCTGTCGGCGGACGTGGGGCTGGGGCTCGTGACGGCGGCCTCGGTGGGGGCGGCGCTGTGGGAGGAGGACTCGCGGGACAAGGACCACCTGCCGGAGATGCGGCGCCTCTTGCGCACGCTGCGGCGCATGTCCCGCGGACAGCTCAAGCTCGTCAACCAGGTGGCCGCCGCCATCCTGCCGCAGCGCTGAGCGTCAGCGGCTCGGCAGGCAGAGCGTGTCGGCCGGGCAGCGCTCGGGGAGCGGTGCTCCGGGGCGCACGGACTCCCCCGGGTGCGTGGGCGTCTCACGGGGAGCCCGTGTCTGCTCCGCGGTGAGCGCGCCCCGCGCGGTGGACTCGGCCGAGGCGGCGGGCATGAAGCTCAGCGCCACCAGCACCAGCAACACGCCCAGCAGCAGCTGGAGCAGGCGACCTCGCAGGATGCGGAGGGAAGGCGGGGCGATCATCTCGCGAGCCTCCGCGCGGCGCGCGCTCGGGCGAGGACGACGCCCCGGCCCACCGGAGAGGCCGAGGACACGAGGGGAGACGGGGACGACGACGGGGCGATGACGGCCCGCCGGCACCAGGACAGGGACAGACGAAAACGCATGACGCGGGGCTCCGGAGTGCGGGGAAGTTGGTGAGCCCTCCCTCTGGTGTCCTCCCTCCCTCCAGGACAGGCCCGTTGTTCACCCCAGGACGTGCCACGTCCCCTCCGTCCGGCACCGGACGCGGGGCGCGCGCGACGATTGCCCGTGCTCTCCGGGTGACGCCTCGGCGGCCTGGGCGCTTGTCACCCCGCCGGGTCCCTGGCCTCATGGAGTCTCGAGGGGCCCACGAGAAGCGACGTGACGGATTCGATTCGGGGAAGGCGGCGGCGAGGACGCTGGCCGCGCGTGCTCATGGCGGTGTGGCTGCTGGCGCTGTGCGCGCCGGTGGGCCGCGCGAGCGCCCAGGCCCCGTCCACCCCCGACGCGGGCGTGCCCCCCGTGGCCGCCGAGGTGGACCTCTCGCGCACGGACGCGGGCTGGACGGTGGACACGGGGCCCTCCGACGCGGGGTCCGTCTTCCTGCCGCCCACGCTCGCCCAGGATGCCCCCGCGCCGTATCCGCCCCAGCTCGCCGCCGAGCGCGTCTCGGGTGTCGTCCGGCTGGAGCTGCTCATCGACGCGTCCGGCGAGGTGGAGTCCGCCACCCTGGTCCAGGGCATCCACCCGCTGTTGGACCGGGCCGCGCTGCACGCCGCGCCCGGCCTGCGCTTCACGCCCGCCACCGTGGACGGCCAGCCGGTGGCGGTGCGGCTGGGCTTCGAGTACCGCTTCGAGGCGCCCGTGCTCGCGCCCGACGCCGTGGCCCAGGCCCCCGTCACGCTGAGCGGGCGCGTGCGCACCAAGGGCAACCGGCGCCCCGTCGTCGGCGCCACGCTGGTGTCCGAGGCCGTCCCCGACGCGCCGGTGCAGACGGACGCGCAAGGGGTCTTCCAGGCGCGCTGGCCCGCGGGGGAGCACCGCGTGCGCGTGTCCGCGCCGGGCCACAAGGCGGGGACCTTCCGCGAGGTGTTGAAGGTGCAGGAGGCGCTGGAGGTGGTGTACGGGCTGGAGCCGCTGGTCATCAACCCGTACGAGACGGTGGTGCGCGCGGACCGCGAGCGCACCGAGGTCAGCCGCGTGACGCTGCACGACGCGGAGCTGCGCGAGGTGCCCGGCACCATGGGCGACCCGTTCCGCGTCGTCATGCTGCTGCCGGGCGTGGGCAGCATGCTGTCCGGCGTGGCCTACCCGGTGGTGCGCGGCAGCCAGCCCGCGGCCACGGGCTACTTCCTGGACGGCATCCGCGTCCCCATCCTGTTCCACCTGTTCCTCGGCCCCGCCGTCATCCACCCGGACTTCATCGACACCATCGACTTCTTCCCGGGCTCGCCGCCGCCGCGCTACGGGCGGCTGCTGGGCGGCGCCATCGAGGGCCGGCTGAGCCGTCCGCGCGATGACCGCGTCCACGGCAGCGCGTACGCGGACCTCATCAACGCGGGCTTCTTCCTGGAGACGCCGTTCCCGTCCACCGGCACCAACGTCAGCGTGGCGGGCCGCTACTCCTATACGCCGTGGCTCATCGCGCTGGCGGCCAACAAGCTGCAGGACCCGCCCGCGCCGGGGCGGCTCAACGAGAAGGTGGTGCTCGACTTCTGGGACTACCAGCTGCGCGTGGAGCAGGACGTGGGCCGGGGCAAGCTGCGGCTGTTCGCGTTCGGCTCGTCGGACACCTTCGGCACCGAGGCCCAGGATGCGTTCGGCGACACGGCGATGCAGTCCATCGTCTTCCACCGCATGGACCTGCGCCACCGCCACCCGCTGGGGGGCGGAGAGCTGGAGCTGGGCGTGACGTGGGGCCTGGACCGCTTCGCCATCGTCAGCAGCGACCCGCCGAGCGACGCCACCGCCATCCACATCGACCAGGGCACGTGGGCCGCGCGCGCGGGCTACACCGTGCCGTTGGACCCCGCCGTGACGCTGCGGCTGGGCGGGGACGTGGACCACAAGCGCGCCATCGTCGACTTCTACGAGCTGACGCCCGACGAGCAGACCGAGCAGCTGGCCCCCGTGGCGCTGGCCACGTTCATGGGCGCGTGGGCGGAGCTGGTGTACCAGCCCTCGCCCCGGTGGTCCTTCGTGCCGGGCCTGCGCGTGGACAACTACCACCTGTCGCCCGGCATCGACCACGCGGTGCTGGAGCCCCGGCTCACCGTGCGCCACCAGTTCAACGACGCGCTGGTGCTCAAGGGCTCCGCGGGCCTGTTCCACCAGCCGCCCACGTCCCTCATCAGCCTGCCCGTGGTGGACGTGGGCAGCCTGCTGTTGGGCCTGCAGCGCGGCGTGCAGCTGTCGCTGGGCGCCGAGTGGAAGGCGCTCAAGGGCCTGGAGCTGGGCGTGGACGCGTACGTCAACCCGCTGGTGCGCACGATTGAGCTGACGCCCTTCTCCGACGAGGGCCTGACGGACGAGGAGACGCCGCTGCCGGACCCGGAGCCCGGCATCCCCGACCGGGGCGACATCGACTTCCCGGACTTCCAGAGCAGCGGCGTGGCCTACGGCCTGGAGCTGCTCATCCGCCACCCGCTGGGGGACAACTGGTTCGGCTGGCTGTCGTACACGCTGCAGCGCAGCCTGCGCCGCACGCGCTTCTACCGGTACGACTTCGAGGGCAACGTCATGGGCGAGGCGACGGGGGATTTGCCCTTCGCGTTCGACCAGACGCACGTGCTCAACCTGGTGCTCAGCTACAAGTTCTCCAACAGCGTCACGCTGGGCGGGGTGCTGCACTTCAACACCGGCCGCCCCGAGTACGGGACGCTGGGCACCCAGACGCACCGTCCGGGACGCGACGCCACGGGCCGGCCGTCGTGGGTGAAGGCGGACCGGGACGCGGTGGACCGGCTGCCGCCGTTCTTCCGCTTCGACATGCGCCTGTCGAAGGCCTGGGTCTATGAGACGTTCAGCCTGGAGGCCTACCTGGACATGCTCAATGTCACCATCAGTCAGGAGACGGTGAGCTTCGAGTACGACGGGGGCGGCGGCCGGCCGCTGTCCAAGAAAGCCGTGGGGCTGCCCATCGTCCTGCCCATCCTGGGGATGAAGGGGCGATACTGAACCCCACGATTGATGGATAGCGCACGCTTGCCGGCCCTCCCCGCGAGCGGCTTGCCCCAGGAGGGGGAGGGCACGGTTTGATTCGGGCCTGGAGCGTGTTGAAGGGAGCCGACCTGCCCCCAGGACGGATGGACACTCCCAGGCTCGACGGTGGACCGCCCGACATCAGGTGAAGACGCCATGTTCCACGAAGGGATTGCGACGACGATGTCGGAACGGCCGCCGCGGCGGGAGACGTCTCCGCGCGGCGTGATGGGGCTGGCCAGCCTCCCCGCGCCGCAGGACAGTGCTTCCGACAACACCCTGCTGCAGGGCGCCGAGGCGCCCGGCGTGCTGGTGGTGGACGACAACCCCGCCAACCTGGTCTCGCTGGAGGCCATCCTCGAGCCGCTCGGCGTGCGCCTGACGAAGGCGAGCTCGGGGGAGCAGGCGCTGCGCTTCCTGTTGCGCGAGGACTACGCGGTCATCCTGCTGGACGTGCGGATGACGGGGATGAACGGCTTCGAGACCGCGTCGCTCATCAAGCAGCGCGAGCGCACGCGCAACGTGCCCATCATCTTCCTCACCGCGTACGGCCGCGACGACACGGAGCTCGTCACCGGCTACTCCACCGGCGCGGTGGACTTCCTGCAGAAGCCCTTCCCGCCGGAGGTGCTGCGCTCCAAGGTGTCCGTCTTCGTGGAGCTGTTCCGCGCGCAGCACCAGGTGCGGGCGCAGGCGGAGCTCTTGCGTCAGAAGGAAGCGGAGGCGCGGGAGCTGGCGCACCGGGCCGCGGGGCACATCGACCGGCTGCGCGACTTCACCGCGCGGCTGTCGGAGGCGAGCACCGTGGCGGAGGTGTGCCGGGCCCTGTTCGAGCAGGGGCTGGTGGCCGCGGGCGCCAAGGCGGGCGCGGTCAATCTCTTGAGCGATGACGGCGAGGCGCTCGAAATCGTGGACGCGGTGGGCTACCCGGAGCAGGTGCTGTCGCGCTGGCGGCGCATCCCCCTGTCCCAGCGCGTGCCCCTGACGGAGGCGGTGCGCGAGCAGAAGCCCATCTGGCTGGGCTCGCTGGAGGAGTGGACCGAGCGCTACCCGCACCTCAACGCGCACGGCATCCACGAGTCCGCCATCGCGCTGCCGCTGCTGGTGAAGGGGCGGGCGCTGGGCGTCATCGGCCTGTCGTTCGCGCGGGCGCGGCTGTTCACGGAGATGGACCGGGCGTTCTTCTCCGCGCTGGCGCACGCGTGCGCGCAGGCGCTGGAGCAGGTGCGCCTCGTCACCGAGGAGCGCCGCGTGCACGAGGAGCTGCGGCGGCGCTCGGAGTTCGAGCAGCAGCTGGTGGGAATCGTCAGCCACGATTTGCGCAACCCCCTGGCCGCCATCTCCATGTCGGTGGGGCTGCTGGAGAAGAAGAACGAGCTGTCCGACAGCCAGAAGCGCACGGTGCAGCGCATCGGCCAGGCCTCCGAGCGCGCGGCGCGGATGATTCGCGACCTGCTCGACTTCACCAAGGCGCGGCTGGGCGGCGGCATCGCCCTGCACCGCCAACCCACGGACCTGAAGGACGTGGTGACGCAGGTGCTGGACGAGGTGCAGGTGGCCCACCCCGGGCGGCATGTCGACGTGGAGGTGGCGTCGGACGTGCGCGGGGAGTGGGACCCGGACCGCATCGCCCAGGTGCTGACGAACCTGCTCTCCAACGCGCTGGCCTACAGCCCGCAGGGCGCGCCCGTGCGGCTGCGCACGTTCGCGGAAGGGGGCCACGCGCTCATCAGCGTCTACAACGGCGGGGACCCGATTCCGCACGAGCTGTTGTCGCGGCTGTTCGAGCCGATGACGCGCGGCTCGCTCAAGGAGGGCCAGTCCAGCCGCAGCATCGGCCTGGGGCTCTACATCGTCCGGGACATCGTCCGGGGGCATGGGGGCAGCGTGGACGTGGTGTCCTCCCAGTCCGACGGGACGACCTTCACGGTCCGCCTGCCCCGGCTGACCGGGTGAGTCAGGTCCTGGCCCCTGTGGGTGCGGCGCCTTCCTGCCCTGGGGGGCAGTGGCGGGTGTCACCCGGGGTGCATTTTGCTTCGGGGCGCGGGTCGGTAGGGGGCCGCGGCGCCCCGGGTGGGTTCGGGGCCGCGGGGCGGAGTGTCTCTCGCCAGCGCAATGCTTACGGGTGAGCACTGCGGGAAGGGCTGTACCCGAGGACAAGTTCGCGACACCTCGGACATGGCACTCTCTGCCAACGCGCGGTGCGCGCCCCGGTCCCCGCACGTGGGCTCCAGGGGTGCTGCTCGCCGGGGGGAAGTCGATGGTGAGCCTGTCGTCGCTGCCGGGGCCTGCCCTGGCACGGTCGCTCCATGCCGCAAGTCCCGCACCGTGCATCCGCCTGGAGGCCGTGCGGGGGAGCTCGGGAGAGGTGCTCGACTTCGAGTGCGCGTCGCTCAACGCGGCCGCGGAGCACCTGGTGCGCGACTGGGGCGTGCCCTCGTGTGTCTCGCGCTGGGCCCAGCAGGGGCTGGGCGGCGTGGACCTGGAGGCGTGCGTGCGCACGGCGTCGTCCGGTGTGCCCCTGGCCGCGACGCTGCGGCTGACGCGCGACGGGCTCCACGGGCGCTTCCAGGTGGTGGGCGTGAGGGAGGCGGAAGGGCTGGTGCTGTGGCTGCTGGAGCCGGAGGGGGGGGACCCGGCGGTGGTGGAGGGCGCGCTGGAGCGCGAGCGCGAGGCGCGGCGTCGGGCGGAGGCGGCGCTGGAGGCCGCGCGCGACGCGCTGGCTCGCGAGGAGCTGCTGCGACAGGCCTTGTCCAAGGCGCGCATGGTGGCGTGGGAGTGGACCGAGGCGCGGCGCGCGGTGACCTGGTCCCAGGACGCGGCGGGCTTCTTCGGCCAGTCGCCGGGCGCGCTGGGCGGCTCGCTGCCGTCCTTCCTGTCCTGCGTCGTGGTGGAGGACCGGCCCCGGGTGGCGCGGGGCATCGAGCAGGCGCTGGCGATGGACGGCGCGTACTCGCTCAAGTTCCGCTGCCGCCACCAGGACGGCTCCACGCACTGGTACGAGGCGGTGGGCCAGAGCTTCCACGAGGAGGAGCGGCCCCACCGCATGGTGGGGGTGGTGGCGGACTGCACCGAGCGCGAGGCGGCGGAGGCGGTGCTGCGCGAGGCGGAGGAGCGCTACCGGCTGGCGGCGCGCGCCACCCATGACGTGTTGTGGGATTGCGATTTGGAGACGGGCCGGGTGCGCTGGGACGGGGGCCAGGAGGAGCTGTTCGGCTACGGCCCGGAGGCGGCGGACCACGACTTCGCGTGGTGGACCCAGCGGCTGCACCCCGACGAGCGGGAGTCGGTGTCCCGGGGCCTGCACGACTTCATCGCGTCCGACGAGGACGCGTGGCAGGCGGAGTACCGCTTCCGCAAGGACGACGGCGGCTGGGTCCACGTCCTGGACCGGGGCGTGCTGTCGCGCGACGCGGCCGGGCGGCCGGTGCGGATGATTGGCTCCATGATGGACATCACCGAGCGCAAGCGCACTCTGGAGCGGCTGGCGGAGGAGGCGGAGTTCCGCGAGCGCTTCATCGGTATCCTCGGCCACGACTTGCGCAACCCCCTCAACGCGATAACGCTGTCCGCGCGCGCCCTGCGCCGGCGCGCGCCCCTGAGCTCCACCCAACAGCAGATGGCCCAGCGCATCGAGGCGAGCGCCGAGCGCATGGGCACCATGATTTCGGACATCCTCGATTTGACGCGCGCGCGGCTGTCCGGCGGCATCCCCTTGCAGGTGGCGCCGGCCAACCTGTCCAACGTGTGTCGACAGGTGGTGGAGGAGCTGTCGGCGGTGCATCCGGACCGCTACATCGCCTTCGACGTGGACGGCCGCTCCGACGGATTCTGGGACGCGGACCGGCTGGCGCAGGTGCTCAGCAACCTGGTGGGTAATGCCCTGGAGCACGGCGCCCAGGATGCCCCCGTGCTGCTGCGATGTCTGGATTTGGAGACCCGGCAGGTGGTGGAGGTCCACAACCCCGGGGCGCCCATCCCCGCGCCGCAGCTGGCGACGCTGTTCGACCCGTTCCGTCAGGCGGGCGCCGCGCGAGAGAAGGGCCGGCGCCGCGGCGGGCTGGGCCTGGGCCTCTTCATCGTCCGGGAAATCGTCCACGCGCATGGCGGCAGCGTGGACGTGCGCTCCTCCGAGCTGGACGGCACCACCTTCACCGTGACGCTCCCGCGCGACGCGCGACGCGCGAGCCGGTAGATGTTTCACGCACGGCTCGCGGTGTGTCACGGCCCGTGAATCACCGTCCACCGTGAGGCGATACACGGCGCAAGCGTCAGCCGTCTCACGCTGACGCTGTCTGGCGAAGGACTTCCTCCCAGGAATTGGACGTGAGGACACCTGTCACCTCCGGCGACAGGGACTACCCGTTGTCTCAGCCGCGGAGGTGCCGCGGTGACCCCCAACGCGGAGCCTGTCCCATGCGCTTGTCCTTCATCCGTTCCCAGTCTCGTGGTTTCTCGTCCCGTCTCGTCCGCGCGTGGGCCCTGCCCGCGCTCCTCGCCGGCGCCGTCGGCTGTGGCCCGGAGGGCGTGAGCCCGGTCGACCCGAGCGAGTCGGTGGATACCCACGAAGCCGGCCTGGTGTCGACGAACGGCTTGTCGACGAACGGGCTCTCCACCAACGGGCTGTCGACGAACGGCCTGTCCACCAATGGCTTGTCGACGAACGGGCTCTCCACCAACGGGCTGTCGACGAACGGGTTGTTCAATACATGGTTCAGCTCGAACCCGGCGGCGGGCGACCAGCTGATGCGCTACGTGGCCCGCTGCGCTCTGTCGTCCTCCCAGACCCTGACGTACACCCATAACGGAACGACGTACTCGTGGCCCGGCTCACTGGGGCTGGCGCCGACCTGGTCCACCACGAACCAGCCCGCGTCGGTGGCGGAGCAGCAGGTGGTGTCCGCGTGCCTGGCGGCGCACGCGAACAAGTTCGGTGTGCACGTGAACATCTCCGTGCAGGGGCGCGGCGCGACGAACGTGAGCATCCCCACCACGACGGAGGAGGTCCAGACGTACAGCCAGAAGGAGGCGTGCTTCTTTGGCAACCTGTTCAACAACGAGGGCCTCTTCGCGGCGAACGACGCCAACTACCTGGCCTATGACCAGAGCACGGTGCGCACCTGCGGCCTGTCGTCGTGGAGCGGCGACGCGGCGTGCGCGCCCACCATCCAGCACGTGGGCTCCTGCCTGGACCACTGCCAGCTGGACGCGACGCGCACGCACTACTCGCGCTGCACGTACAACGGCGTCGAGTACAAGCCGCTCGTCACGCGCATCCGTCCCCAGGACATCTACCGCTGCGGCGACGGCGTCTGCCAGGTCTCCGAGAAGTGCGGCACGGGCGTGACGCCGGACAGCTGCAAGGCGGACTGCGGCACCTGCCAGTGAGCTTCCTGGCGACCCGCCCATGACACGCGGCTCCCCGCGCCGCGCGGAAGCGTGAGGCCCAACCCCGGGTGTCCTCCCCCTTCCCGATGAAGCAGCACCCCGAGCGTCTGTCCCGGACGCGCGAGTCGAGCCTTCCCCCATTCAGCACGCCCAGGTCTTCGCGAGGGACTTCCCCCGAAGTCTCCGAAGCCCGGGTCCCCCTCCTCGGTGAGTCGACTGCCCCTGGTTCCTGACCAGGCGGGCGGACGTGTGCGCCGGGATGACGGGGGGGACCCGAGGGCACGTCTGGCGGGGGACTGGCGATATGTCCGGATTCCGGCGGCGTTAGCGACCCCGGGGCTCCCGCCCGACGGCGGGCATTCCCGCCGCGACAACATGCCACAGCCGGCGGGTCTCCCCTTGCTGGTACCCATGCCTCATCGCTGAGTCACCGTCCTGGAGGTCATCTCGATGAACGCCGTCTGGAAGCCCCTGTCGCGAGCCCTGCTGCCCGCCCTGCTGCTCGCCGCCCAGGGCTGCGGCGGAGACGATGACGTCGAGTCCAAGGCGTACACCGTGCGCTTCAGCCCGCAGGTCCGGCAGGAGGCGCTGTCGTGCACCACCAGCTTCACCGACATCGGCACGTCGCGCGGCGTCATCGAGCTGCTGGACTTCCGCATGTACGTGCGCGACGTCACCCTCATCCGCGCCAACGGCGAGCGCCACGCGCTGAAGCTCGCGCAGGACGGCGAGTGGCAGCGTGACGCCATCGCGCTCCTGGACTTCGAGGACGGTACCGGCACCTGCCGCACGGGCAGCCCCGGGACGCACCGCGAGGTGACGGGCACGGCGCCCGAGCACGACGACTACACGGGCCTGGAGTTCAAGGTGGGCCTGCCCCCCGACAGGAACCACCTGGACGTGGAGGTGGAGCCCGCGCCCCTGGACGTGCGTGACATGTGGTGGAGCTGGCAGGGCGGCTACAAGTTCGTGAAGCTGGACATCCGCTCGCAGCAGAACGCGGCCTACTACTTCCACCTGGGCGCGTCCGGCTGTCAGGGCTCCAACGCGGACGGCTACACGTGCGGCGCGGCCAACCAGGCCACCGTCGCGCTGGACGGCTTCGACCCGGAGACGAACCAGGTGGTGCTGGACGTCGCGGGCCTGCTGTCGGAGCTGGACGTGAATCGCACGCCGACGGGCTCGGACATGATGCCCGGCTGCATGTCCGGCCCCACGGACCCGGAGTGCCCGCCGCTGTTGTCGCAGTTCGGCCTGAACGCGGACGGCACCCCCAAGGCGCTGCCGAAGACGTTCTTCAAGGTGCGCTGAGAGAAGGAGCGGGCTGATGTCTTCGCGTGCGGGGAAGCTGAGCGTGGCCGTGGCCCTGCTGTCGGCCGCGGGCTGTGGGGGTGACGCGCCGGGACGTCCGGCGCCGCCGGCCTACGCGTGGAGCCTGCCCGCGGGCTTCCCCGAGCCCTTCGTGCCCGAGGACAACCCCATGTCCGTGGAGAAGGTGGAGCTGGGGCGCCACCTCTTCCACGACGCGCGGCTGTCGGGCAACGGCACCATGTCCTGCGCGAGCTGCCACGAGCAGGCCCGGGCCTTCTCCGACGGCAAGGCCACGCCCACGGGCTCCACGGGCGACCACGTCGCGCGCAACTCGCCGGGCCTGGCCAACGTGGCGTACCTGGGCACGTACACCTGGGCCAACCCGCTGCTGGAGACGCTGGAGTCGCAGGCGCTGGTGCCGCTGTTCAACGAGTTCCCCACCGAGCTGGGGCTGACGCCGAAGCTGGAGGAGGCGCTCGAGCGGCTGCGCGCTGACGCGAAGTACCCGGAGCTGTTCCGCGCGGCGTTCCCGGACGCACCGGAGCCGGTGAGCCAGGGCTCCATCGTGAAGGCGCTCGCGTCCTTCCAGCGCACGCTGCTGTCGGGGAACTCGCCGTATGACCGCTACCTGCAGGGCGACAACGCGGCGCTGTCGCGCTCGGCCCGGCGGGGCATGGAGCTGTTCTTCGGCGAGCGGGCGGAGTGCTACCACTGCCACAGCGGCCGGCACCTCTCGAACTCGTTCCGCGCCAAGGACACCAAGCCCCAGGTGGCGCAGTTCTTCAACACGGGCCTGTACGACTTGGACGGCAAGGGCGCGTACCCGCCGGACAACCCGGGCCTGTTCGAGTTCACCCACGACGCGCTGGACCACGGCCGCTTCCGCGTGCCGCAGCTGCGCAACGTGGAGCTGACGGCGCCGTACATGCACGACGGCAGCATCCCCACGCTGGAGGCCGTCATCGAGCACTACACGTCCGGTGGCCGCAACGTGACGGAGGGGCCGCTGGCGGGTGACGGGCGCAACAACCCGAACAAGGACCCGCTGGTGCGGCCCTTCGAGCTGTCCGACGAGGAGAAGCAGGACCTCATCGCCTTCCTGAAGAGCCTCACGGACACGGACTTCACCACGGACCCGCGCTTCTCCAATCCGTGGAAGTGAGCGCCCTGGCTCAGCGCGACTCCGTGGGCAGGCCCCACAGGCCCACGGTGCCGTCGTCCTCGCCCCACGCGATGACGGTGCCGTCCGGGCTGAAGGCCGCGTTGGCGGCGTAGAAGTCGTTGTCCACCTCGTGGCGGAACACGCGCGTGCTCGTCCGCGCGTCGAGCACGCTGAAGCCGTACCGGGTGACGGTGAGCAGTCCGCCGTCGGGGCTGAAGGTCGCCTGGCTCGAGCCCGCCACCGGGCCCCGGAGCGTCCCGGCGAGGCCCCCGTCGCTCAGGCGGAAGCGCTGGATGCGCGGGCCGGTCGTCGTGGCGACCAGCTCCGTGCCCCCGGGGTGGAAGGCGACCGAGACGAACTGCTCGTCGGCCTCCACGTGCACGAGGATGGGATTGCCGCTCGCCACGTCCCAGACGACGACGTGGCCGCGCAGGCAGGCGGCGGCCAGCAGCCGCCCGTCCGGCGAGAACGCGAGCCTGGCGACCTCCTGTTGGGGCCCCTGGAGCTGACCGAGCGACGTCCAGGTCCGCGTGTCCCACAACAGCACGCTGCCGGTGAGGTCGTGCATCGCGAGCCGGGTGCCGTCGGGGCTCACCTCCAGCCCGCGCACCTCGTAGTCGGGTACGCGGCTCAGCCGCAGCGGCCGGCCGTCCTCCAGCGAGTACAGCCCGACCTGGAAGCGCGCGTCCGTCACCGCGAGGCCGCCGAGCGAGGGCAGCGCCTGCACCGCCACGCCTTGCGAGACGGTGACCTCGCCCAGCTGCCGCTCCTCCCGCCAGCGCCACCAGCGCAGCCGCTCGCCGCCCTTCTGCTCCAGCGCCACCAGCAGCTCTCCGTCGGAGGAGAAGGCGACCTGCTGGAACTCGACGGGGCCGGGCGCGGGCGTGCCCAGCCGGGAGCGCTGGACCCAGCGCGGGCCATTGTCGGAACGGAGGACCTGCGTCATTCGGCGGACTCCCGATACAAGAGACACGAAGGCCCCGGGCCACCCGTGGTGTGTCACGGATGGCCCGGGGATTCATCATCGCACTACGGCAGCAGGTCGAAGTGCGTCTGCTTCATCCAGACCTTCTCCAGCTCGTTGATGGCGTCGGGGTACTTGCTCAGCACCTCGTCGGGGCGCACGTTCATCGTCGCGGCGAACCAGTTGCGGACCTGGAGCATGGCGCCCGCCGAGTCCGTCCACTCGGGCGGACTGAAGACGTCCTCGTCGATGGGATACCCGTCGTCGTCGAACTTCTTGGCGCCCGTCACCTTGGCCACGATGGCATCCCGGTTGATGTTGCCCGCGGGGTCGGCAATCTCCCGTCGGAAATAGGCGGGCCGGGAGGGGGTGGCCGCTTGGATGCGGACGACGGAGCCATCCACGTGGACCCAGTTTCCGGACCCCGCCGGAGCCAGCTCCGTGAAGTTCAATTGCTGCAGCCGCGTCTTGAGCTCCGCCACCGTCTTGCCGGGCATGGTGCCCAGCGCCTTGACCGCCTGGCCATGCGTCAGGGCGTACTGGCGCTTCAGCGCGGGGAGGCTGAGCATGCTCATCTCCTCCAGCTCCCGCAGACCCTTCTTCTTGAGGAGCTGGGCGAGCTTGCTGACGTGCTCCTCGCCCACGTTGACCATGATGCGTTTGACTTCCTTGCCGGTCAGCCCGCCCACGTGGGGGATGGCCTGGGGTCCCAGCGCCTGCACCATGTGCATGCGGGTGAAGTTGTCGGGGAGGTCGTTCCAGGCCCGGATGAGCGTCTCGCACTCGTTGGCGATGGCCTTGCCCAGGGGCGCCACGGCGTCGGCCACGCCGCGCCAGAACTTGCCGCTGCCGACGATGAGGCCCAGGCCGGAGAACATGCGCTCCCCCACCTCGAGCCGCCTGCCGCCGGGGATGCAGTGCTCCCAGCCGGTGACCACCTCGCACAGGTCGATGAAGTCGCCCACCGGCGTCAGCGCCAGGCCGAAGAACGCCACCTCCTTGATGATGACCTGGGCCTCCTCGCCGATGCCGAACAGCCGCGTGATGATGTTCGGGTCCTCGGCCATCGCGCCGTTCTCGACCGACTGCCAGCCGCCGCGCAGACCGTCGAGCGTCTCCAGGATGGCGTCCTGCTGCGCGGTGGGCGAAGCGCCCTGCCAGAGGTTGAGGTTGGCCTGCAGCCCGTCCGCCTGGTTGCGGGTGTCCGCGCGTCCACGCAGGTACTCGATGAGCGCCTTCGTGGACGGGCGCACCGGCGTGTCGAGGAACCAGCCCTCCTCGTCCATGTGCTGCCGCACCGTGTTCAGCACCAGGGTGCGGGCGTTGATGAACGCGCCCACCTCCTCCTGGGACACCGCCGAGCCGCGGCCCTGGATGGCCTTCTCGAAGATGTCCTGGTTCTGGCGCCAGGAGCGGGTGATGCTCATGAAGCCCGAGCGGTTGACCACCGCGCCGTTCTGCCGCGTCGTCTCCAGCTGCTGGAGCACCTGCTGCGCGTAGGCGAGGTACGGGTCGTTGTCCGGGTCGAAGTCGTCGGGCACGTTGAGGTCCGGCAGCTCCACGTCCGGGATGTCCTCGGCGTCCTTGCCCGGCTGGTAGGTGCCGGAGTCGCCCAGGTCCGGGCCGCTCGGCGGCGGCGTGCCCGCGAGCCAGTCATCCAGTCCGCCCAGCTGCCCGCGGAACTCGTCCATGATGCGCGTCAGCTCCGTGCGCAGCGCCTCCAGGTCCTTCTTCAAGTCGCGCAGCAGCTGCTGGAGCGCGCTCCGCACGCGCGGGTCGATGTCGCCGTAGCGCGAGAGGATGTCGTTGAGGTCCGCCTCGGTGATGGAGTCGAGCGGGCGCTTGGACAGCTCGTCGATCTCCGCCTTCAGCTCGGCGAGCCGGTCCAGCTCCGCCTGCGCGGCGGCGAGGTCGCCGCCGAGGCTGAGCAGCTGCGCCTTGCGGTCGTGCAGCGTCTGCTCCAGCCGCTCCAGGTTCGCCGACAGCCCGGGGTTGATCTCCTTCAGGTCGAGCATCACCGAGGACTCGCCCTCGAAGTGGGTGCCCCGGCGCTTGACCATGAAGAGGGGGCGGGCCGACAGGCCGCCCGTCTCCAGCGTGACGAAGTCATCCGCGATGACACACGTCTGCGTGGAACCGGTGACGGCGGCGCCGAAGTAGAAGTGGTTCGCGCCCCAGCGCAGCAGCGTGGCGTTGAAGCCCGCCGTGAAGATGTTGGAGTCGTCGCCGTTGCCGTAGAGCACGTAGCGGTTCGGCGCGGTGTACGTGGGCAGGGGGACGGCGTTGACGGAGAAGTTCGCCTGGCCCTCCTGCGCCAGCCCGGTCGTGACCTGGCAGCTCCCCTGGCTGCGGAAGGACGTGGACTTCCAGGCGATGGCGTAGTTGCGGTAGGTGGCGTCCGCGTCGTCGGGCGCCAGGGCCGTGCCCGCGAGCAGCAGGGCCAGGGCCCGTGACAGGAATGGTCTCATGGGTGGGGTCCTCACAGGTCCGAGGCGCGCAGCGCGACGTCGTGCGAGAGCACGGCCTGGCGCAGGTTGCCGTTGTTGAGGTGGGTCTCCACGTCCACCAGGAGCGCCTCGGTGACACCGGCGCGGCGCATCTGGGTGACGTTGAGCCGCACCATGTTGGGCAGCGTCGTGTTGAGGTAGTTGCGCGCGCTGGTGAACTGGCGCCGGAGCGCGATGCAGCCCGACTCCATCCAGCCCGTGGCGTTGGGGCCCACGTGGAGGCACAGGGGCTCCAGCTGGAGGATGCTCTCGAAGTCCACGTGCTTGGTGGCCAGGAAGAACAGGTTGAGCGTCTGGCTGCGGGGCGGCAGCTGCCACAGCGCGGTGGTGCGCGCGTTGGCGCTGGCGAGGAACTCCTGGGAGGCCTTCAGCGTGGCCGCGTTGGCCATCGTCTGGCGCGTGGCCAGGTCCGCCTGGGCCGCCACGAGCGCCGTCTGACGCGCCGTCAGGCCCTGCAAGAGCTTCTTCACCACCTCCGCGACGCGGGCGTAGCGCGCGTCCGAGTAGCCGGCGATGTTGTTGAGGATGACGCCGGAGCGCTCCGTGAGGTTCACCTGGGGGATGGCGTGCCGGGTGATGAAGTCCGCGTAGTGCGCGAGCCTCGCCTGGTGCAGCGTCTGGAGCTGCGACAGCGCGTTGCCCAGCCGGCGCGACTCCATCCAGAGCTCCTGGGGCCGCTGGCTCTCGGTGCGGGCGAGCGTCACCAGCTCCAACTGCAGGGGGCCCATCTGGGCGATGGTCGAGGTGGAGGCGCGCTGGGCGATGTCCTCGAGCTGCGCGAAGACGGCGGCCTCCGTGCCGCGGTAGGTGACGAAGTCCTCGTAGACGTCGGTGATGGCGGGCGCCAGGGCCTGCACGGCGGAGTGATAGGCGTTGAAGGTGGCCTCGTAGGCGGAGAGCAGCTCGCGCTGCTCGGCCAGGTCCGCCTTGGCGGTGCCCTGCTCGGCGGCCGCGCGCGCCTTGAGCTTCTCACCCAGCTGTCCCCGGCGCTCGGTGATGCGCTTGCGCCGCCGCTCCAGCTCCGCCTCGGATGGGCCGGTCATCTCCGCGGCGAGCTGCTCCATCTTCCACAGGCTCTCCTCGTAGATGGTCATGGAGGCGCCCAGCGAGAGCCGGAAGTAGGCCTGCACGCTCTCCACGTCGGCGATCCACGGGAGCGGCGCGGCGGGGTTGCCCTTCGGGACGAAGACGTAGGGCGACTTGTTGAGGCACTGCTGCCGCAGCTCGGCGTTCTGCTCCTGGTTGCACATGCCCTCCTGCAGGGGGCGGAACTCGGAGAGGAGGGCGTCGATGCTGGTGCCCAGGGGCTTGCACAGCTTGCGGTCCCTGCCCCAGAAGAACATCTGGACACAGACGTCGCTGGTCGACAGGGATTGCTCGGTGGGAGTGGCGGGTGTCTGGGTCTCGACGGCGGGCGGCGTGCTCGCGTCGGTGCCGCAGCCGGCGGCCCCCAGGCAAAGCAAGAGCGTTCCGAGGACGCGAGTCCTCGCGGGTCTTCTCGACATGGTGTGACTCCGATGTTCGGGAAAAGGAGAGGCGGACTAGAGGCAGGCGCCGCCGTTGGCGAAGTCCGGGTAGCACTGGGCGCCGAACATCCGGACCTTCCACAGCGTGTAATACATCTCGTGGTCCGCGCGGCCCTTGGCGCGCACCTCGAACCTCACCTCCTGGTTGTGCTGCACCAGCGCCTGGACCTCATGCATCTGCCGCAGGTTGGTGATGGAATTGCGGCTGGTCGCCTTGTCCACCCAGACGCCGTTCTCCTTCACCTGGACGGCGATGATGATTTCGCTGGTGAGAGGACCGGGCAGGGGCCACTGGTTGGGGACGATGAGCTCCACGGAGCCGCGCACCAGACCGGGCACGTTCTCCGGATGGGTGTAGTAGCCGAGCGCCTGCGCGATGGGGACGAAGCCATCCGTCAGGGGCAGCTTCGTCATGAGCCGGCTGTAATAGAAGGTCGAGTCGTCGTACCAGCTGTCGCTGCTGGCGTGGAAGACGGCGTTGCCACCGCGCCAGTCCATGGTGCCCTTGCCCGTGCCGTTGCACAGGGAGATGTGGCCGCCACCGCCGATGTCGTAGAAGCACCAGCCCGCGGGCAGCAGGGCCGGCTTGAACAACGGCAGGTCGATTTCGTAGCCGTGCACGATGATGGGCGGCGGCGGGTCCCCCTCTCCGCCTCCACCACCGCCCGGACACGTCTCGCAGCGCGCCTGCTGCTCGGTGGTGTCGAGCGACGCGCTCGGCTCGGTGGAGGCGGGGGCGCCGCACGCGGCGGCGCCGAGGAACAGCAGGGTGCACAGGCTCTGGATGAAGGTCTTCATGAGGGTGTTGTCCTGGGAAAAGAGGGGTCAGGGGTTGAGCCAGGGGGCCAGCTGCGCGGTGGCCAGGTCGACCTGGGCCTGGGCGGCGGCGGCCTCCTGGGCGGCGACCAGGTACTGCGCCTGGTACTGCTCCTTGGCGCCGGCCGCGGAGAGCTGGGAGAGCTTCTGGATGACGGGCAGCGCCGTGGGGCCGATGAGCTCCTCGAGCGTCTTGGGCGAGCCGTCCGGGTGGTGGTACTTCGTGGGGTCGCCCAGCGAGCCGAGCACGAAGTAGAAGTTGGTGAGGGTGATGCTCTCCTCGGCGGTGAGCACGCCGCCGCAGCCCATGGCCGCCTGGAAGATGATGGGGCCGGCCTCCAGCGCCTGGACGTGCAGCGCGTGCGCCGTCTCGTTGTTGAGGTCCACGAGGAAGCTGTTGGACAGCGTCTTCATGTAGTCGAAGGCGGCGCTGTACTCGACGAGGCTGGCCAGGTGCTCGCGCTGGGCCACCTTGGTGGCGAGCGTGCCCTGCAGGCCCTGGAGGATGGTCTGCGCCTGGGCGGCGGAGTCCACGTCCACCTCGTTCCAGGTGATGTGGAGCGACACGCGGCACGTCTCGTTGAACGCGGCCGCGTTCGTCCACGGCGAGGAGTCCTTCAGCTCCAGCGAGGCGATGAGCTCGCGGTCCAAGTCCCGCAGGATGAGCTCCGGGGTGCCCAGGAAGGTGTAGCGGGTGCCGGCGTTGCCCGGCGGCGTGAGCGTCACCTCCAGCGGGTACTGGGTGGAGCAGTTGCCGGTGAGCGTGCGCCGCACGGTGGTGCGCAGCGGCACCGCGCTGGTGAAGGGCGTGGCGTTCAAGGTCTGCGTGGGAATGGCGCAGCGGGTGAGCCGGCCGCCGCTGAGCGTGCAGCGCGACGGTGAGATGAGGTCCACGACGGACGTCTCCGCGAGCGCGGGCGCGCTCCAGGCGAACGTGGACAGGACTCCGACGGAGAGAGCGGTGGTGAGTTTCATGGCTGTCTTTGCGCGCGCTCCCGCTGACCGGATGGGTCAGGGAAAAGCCGCGTGGAATGGCCCCCGCCGCTATACGCGCCGATGTGGCCGGGTTGGTCGTGGAGGGGGGCGCCGGGAGAGTTCCGGGCGGTGGACAGTCGGCGTGGTGGGTGGCGCACACCGGGCCATGTCCGTGGGGTGGTGTGAGCGTCCGTCAGCGTCGCTTGCGCGCGGGGCCGGATGGGCTTGCCGGGGCGGGCTTCCTATCTGGGGGGAGCAACGCGAAGTCGGGAGTGGTGGCCATGCGCAGAAGTCTGTTGGCGGCGGTGATGGTGCTTCTGTCCGCGCTCGCCCTCACGTCGACCTTCGATGTGTCGGCGGGGAGCGGGGAGGAGGAGTGGGGGGCGACCCGGGAACAGGTGGCCGCCGTCGCCGAGCCGAGCGCGAAGAGCGAATTGGGGAGCGTGGTCGTCACGTGCCCGGTGGGGGTGAGCCAGGCGTCGTACCTGCCGGGGCTGTCGGAGGGGGCTAAGGACGTGACGGTGGCGGGCGCCACCACGTTGAGCAACTGCGTGACGATTCCGGCGTCGGGGGTGAAGTCCGCGAGCCTGCCGCTCGAGTCGAGCCTGCTGGCGGGCTACTCGTGCGCGGACCTGCTGACGCCCCGGACGGTGCGGCAGGTGGTGCGGTGGAACACGGGGGAGACGTCCACGTTGGTGTTCAGCCAATCGCGGGAGCTGGCGCAGGGGCCGCTGACGGTCTTCACGCTGACGGGCACGGTGGAGTCGGGGGCCTTCCTGGAGTCGATGGCCATCCTGACGGTGACGTACCTGAACGCGGACATCGAGAAGGGCTGTGACTCGCCGGGCGGGCTCATCTGGTTGAGCGGACCGGCGACGCTCGAGCTCATCCGCACCGTGACTTGAACCAGGGGGGGATGCACATGCGTGGGACGTCGGCGTGCGCGGTGTTGCTGCTCGGGGTGCTGGCCTGTGGAGGGGAGGGGCGTCAGGCGGCGGGGCCGCTGATGGAGGGCACGGGGGGGAGCGGGATGACGCTCGAGCGTCCGTTGGAGAAGGTGCTCATCACCTGTCCGCTCGGGCTGGGCGAGGCGAAGTACGGCACGGGGCTCAAGGGGGAGCCGGGGGACAGCGAGGTGTCGTTCCTGGCGAGCGTGAGCGGGTGTGTGACGGTGCTGGGCTCGGCGGTGACGTCGGCGACGCTGGGCTCGGAGACGCCCAGCCTGGTGCGGGGGCTGTCGTGCGCGGACCTGTCGCGCGCGGGGGCGGGCCGGCAGGTGGTGACGTGGAACACGGCGGAGACGTCCACGGTGTTGATGGGGCAGTCCCACGTGTCCGTGCAGGAGGCGACGACGCTGGTGACGCAGACGGGGAAGGTGCTGTCGGGCAAGTTCCAGGGCGCCACCGCGGTGCGGACCACCACGTACCTGACGGCGGACGTGGACAAGGGGTGCCGCTCTCAGGAAGGGCTGAAGTACCTGAAGGGGCCGGTGACGTTCAGCGTGACGTATCCGTGAGCTACCCGGTGGGCCGCGAAGCTTCACCGTCAGGTGTCGTGTCTTCGGGGCGAAGCCGATTCTGGCGACGCAACTCCCTGGCGAGGAAGGGGGCGTCTCGCTCCAGGGACCAGAGTGGAATGGGCCGCTTGGGGTCTGGCGGGCTCAAATAGCCTTCGAAGTAGCGGCGGCACATGTTCCGGTACTCACGGGAGTCGAGCCCCAGTCGGTCGATGGTCGCCTGGACGCGTGTCGCTGTCTCGGTGGAGAGCCCAGGGGCGGGCTCCACCTTGAAGGTGCCCAGGTTGAGGACGAACCAGCCATCCTCGATGAGGAAGGGGGCCAGGACGTCGGGAAACTCCCGCTTGCGTGAGTTCATCAACGAGCAGGCCAGCCGGTAGTTGCCCCACTCGTAGGCGTCCTGGAGCTGCGTGCTGATGATGGCCACGAAGTGGTCGACGGTCGGGCCGCAGAGTGGCTCGATGTAGAAGCAGGCGTACGCGCAGATACCGCCATAAGCCTTGTGCAAGGCCTCCAGCGCGCGCGTCCAGTAGGGGTAGTCTCGAAGGTCGTCGGAGGAGAGATCCTCGAGACGCGCGGCGCGCTGCTTGATTTTCCGCCCGCGTCTTCGCAACGTCTGGGGCTTGCCAGTCAACTCGGCGAGAGCGCTCAATCCGGGTTGACGGACCTGTCTGTCGAAATCGAACCCGGGCGAGGTCGGCTCTGGTTGCTTCGCGACGCGAATCACTTTTCGAGCCCTGCCTCTCGAGCCCAGAACCTCCATCGCATCCAGAAGGGGTCCACGTCTGGGAGGCTTGCGCGCAGCGCATCCCGGACCTGGATGAACGCCTCGAAGGAAACGCCCTTCGACGACTGTTCCATCAAGGTCTCCGCCCGTTGCATGGCCTGCTCGGCCTCGAGGGAGCGCGGCTCGCGGAGGTCGAAGATTTCCGAGACCAGCCAGGAGTTCGCGTCGCCTCGACGCTGCCAGGGCTCCCTACGGAGGACCACGGCACCGTCCTGGAGGTTGAGGTTCCAGAGCGAGTCCTGGTGGATATCGAAGAGTGGCTCCAGCGAGGCCAGTAGCAGCGGAGAGTGGGTGACCGCGAGGACCTGTACGTCGACGTTACCCGCCCCTGTCAGGGCTGACATGGTCTGGAGGATTGAACGGAGGATGGTTCGCTGCCAACGAGGGTGTAGGTGCGCTTCCACCTCGTCGATAAGGAAGGTGATGGACCGGGTTGGCTCTTGGTTCATCAACCGGCTGGCCTGCAAATGCTCCTGCCACGTCCAGACGAGCAGATAGGCCAGGGAGATGATGCGCCTGACGCCTGCCGACGCATAGACCACGGGAACTTCCTGGCCGTAGCTTGTGCGCAGCGTTGGTATGTCGCGCACGTCCTCCAGGCTGATTCGGGTGAGGTCCCCGGGAACGAGGCGCTCTGATTCAGAGGGGGAGAGTGCGATGAGGGCCTGGCAGAGCTGTTGATAGGCCTCGTTGCCGCGACCCTGCCATGAGGCCCAATCCGCGATGAGCCCGTTGCAGAGGAACTTGCCCTCGGGTTTGAGTCCGTTCCAGACGTCCTGGGGAGCGAAGAGATATGCAGCGGGGCGATCCGGTGCGTCCATCCCCAATGCGTGAGCGCTTGGCCAGTGGTTTCTCGTGGGGTCCCACACGGAGAACGAGCCGTCGATCCGTGCATAGAGAACCAATCCGGGATCAGGGGGGCGCCCTCCTTTCAATGCCCATGATTGGGCCTTGAAATCGAACTCACTGGAGTAGTTGACGGGCTTGCGCTTCCCCTCCAACTGGAAGGCGATACGCGGCTTGATGCCGTGTCCGCGATGCGGAGCCGCTGGATGTCCTGCCCACGAGCGGGTGAGTGCCCACCAAGCAACGTCCAGAATGAAGGTCTTCCCCACCCCGTTGTCGCCGGTGATGAGATTGAGCCTTCGCGTGAAATCGAAGACGATTTCAGGGGCTGGCCCGACGTGGTGGAGTTCCAGCCGCTCGAACATCGTCGCCTCCGAGAGTCTCTCGAGTCCTCCTGAAGTGCTCTATAGGGCAGGTTCCCGAAACGACCAAGTCTACGGTGGAGCCGTGGTAGGGGCCGGGGGCATCTTTCCGCTCGCGTCAGCGCGCGGGCGGGTACTTCTGGAGCTTTCGCTGGAGCGAGCGGCGGTGGATGCCGAGCTTGCGCGAGGCCTCGGAGATGTTGCCCGCGCAGTCCGCGAGCACGCGGTGGATGTGCTCCCACTCCGCGCGCGCGAGCGACGGTGCCTCGAAGGTCTCGGGCGCGGCGAGCGAGGGCTCACCGCTCGCGCGTGCGAAGGCGGCGAGGATGTCGTCCACGTCCGCGGGCTTGGGCAGGTAGTTCACCGCGCCCAGGCGGATGGCGTCCACCGTGGTGGCGATGCTCCCGTAGCCCGTGAGCACGATGGCCTTCGTGGACGCGTCCACGGCGAGCAGGTCCTTCACCACCTCCAGCCCGCTGCGTCCCGGCATGCGCAGGTCCACGACCGCGTATTCGGGGGACTCGCGCTTCGCCGCGGCCAGCGCCTCGTCGTAGTCGCCCGCCGTCGTCACCTCCCAGCCGCGCTCACGAAACGCCCGTGCGAGCCGCTCGCGCAGCGTCGCGTCGTCGTCCACGAGCAGGAGGCTTGGGTGGTGGCCATCACCCACCGTGGTGCTCATGACGCCACCTCCGTGACGACGGGCGCACCGAGCGGAAGCGCCAGGCTCGCCACCGTGCCTTGCCCCGGCGTGGAGCGCAGCTCCAGCGAACCTCCGAGCTGCTCCGCCAGCGTGCGCGCCAGGAACAACCCCAGGCCCATGCCCTCGCCCGGCGCCTTCGTGGTGAAGAACGGCTCCCCCGCGCGCGCCAACACATCCGCGGGCATCCCCGCGCCACCGTCGCGCACCTCCAGCCTCGCGCCGCCCTGGCCCTCCACCACCCGCAGCTCCACCGCCTTCGACGGAGGCGACGCCTGCAGCGCGTTCTTCACCAACCCGCGCACCACCCGCGCCAGCGCGCGCGGCGGCCCCTGCACCCACCGCCCGCTCAGCGCCGTCGGCAGCTCCACCTTCACCCGCTCCACCCCCGCCAGCTCCGCCAGCGAGTCCTCCACCAGCCTGCCCAGCGGCATCGGATGGAAGGCCTCGCCCGTCGTCTGTCCCGCGTCCGCGGACATCTGCACCAGCACGTCGCGGCAGCGGTCCACCTGCTGCCGGATGAGCCTCAGGTCCTCGCGCACCGCCTCGGATGTCCCCGCCGACGCCAGCGCCCGCTCCACTTCCTTCGACACCACCGCGATGGTCGACAACGGCGTCGACAGCTCGTGCGCCGCGCCCGCCGCCAGCGTCGCCAGCGAGGCCACCTTCTCCCGCCGCGCATGCTGCACGCGTGCCTGCGCCAGCTCCTCCTCGCGCTCCTCCAGCGCCCGCGTCACCCGCTGCACGAAGTACACGATGAAGCCCGCCGCCACCGCGAACGCCACCCACATGCCGCTCAGGTGCAGCCGCATCAGCGCCGCGTGGTCCGGACGCGACAGCCCCGGCACCAGCTCCACGTCCTGCAACACGAACAGCGAGCCGAACGCCGTCAACGTGAAGCCCAACAACCCCCACATCCACCGCGCCGGCAGCAGCACCGTGCCCAGCGCCACGTTCACCAGGTACAGCGTCGTGAAGGGGTTGTGCGTCCCACCACTGAGCGCCAGCAGGCCCGTGAGCACCAGCGTGTCCCACAGCATCAGCTTGCCGATGGTGGCCTCGCTCACCCGGGCCCGGCCGAGCCACGCGCGCACCGCCACGTTCGTCGCGGCCTCCAACCCCAACAGCCCCGCGAGCACCGGCACCGGCAACGCCAGCTCCAGCCCGTACGCCGCCAGCGCGATGACCAGCGCCTGCCCGAGCAGCAGCCCCCAGCGCAGCCGCAGCAGCCACTCCAGGTTGATGCGGGCGCGAGAGGCGGGCTCGTTGGCGACAGGAGGCGTCATGGCACGACAGGAGGTTGCAGCGAGGCGGACCGGGCCACGTTGCCCAGCATGTCCACGTTGCGCGGCGACTCGCCGGGGCCCACGCCATCCAGCCACGAATCCCACGCCAGTGTGAAGACCCGCTCCGCCCTCGGCGAGGCCTCCGACAGCTCCACCCCATCCAACACCACGTCCACCGACGAGCGCCCGCGCGTCTCGAACTCGAAGTCGCGCGCCTCACCGTCCTCGAGCGTCCCGCGGACATGCAGGCTCAACCCCAGCATGTCCACCGGCCGCGCGCCCTGGAGCGCCGCGCCCAGGCCCTCCGCGTCCGAGTCCGCCGGCTCGAAGGTCAGCCGCGCCCGGCAGTAGCGCCCCGGCGGAGGATGCAGCACCCCGAGCGCCACCACCGCGCCGTCCGACTCACCCAGGGACACCACGTGCGGCGTGCCCAGCCGCAGCGCGTTCGTCGTCGAGTGCGCCCACGCCGTGCCCACCGGCGACAGCGCCCGCAGCCATTGACGCAGGCCCGTCTCCTCGCACCTGAACAGCTCCACGCTGCCCAGCGTGACGAGTGCCCTGGCGAGCGTGGCGCGAGCCCCCTCGTCCGTGACGAGCGTGCGAGCCCCCGCCGCCTCCGGGACGCTCCGCGCGCGGCCCGTGGTGAGCCCCAGGCTCAACTGCATCCCCTCGATGCGCTCCCCGCCACCACAGCCGGTGAGACACACGAGCAGCACGAACGGCTTCACGACAGAGGCCATGGCGTCAGAGGTCGTACGCGACGGACAGCATCGCGATGGGAGTGGGCGCCACGCGACCGCGGAGCCGGTTGAAGAAGGGGACCCGCACACCCGCGGCCACCACCAGGTCCATCCGAGGACTGAAGAGGATGTCGGGAGACGCATATCCGATGACGCCCCCGCCGTTCTCCTCCTTCTCGCCGTCGATGTCCGCCGCCGCCTCGATGCGCCCGTCGAGCCCCAGCCGCAGGGCCCACCGCTCCGCCGGCTGGTACTGCGCCGCCATCGTCGTGCGCACCGACGCGCCCGCCCGGTAGCCCAGGATGCCGCGCGTGGGGAGGAAGCCCGTGGCGCTCGCCAGGAACGACCAGCTCCCCCGGAAGTGCTGGTACGCGAGCCCCGCCAGCGGGTCCACCGAGCCGCTGCCCAGCTGTGTGTCCAGGTCCATCAGCGTCCCGTCCTCCAGCCGCAGCTTCGGCGCGGTGGGCAGCTTCACGCCGGCGAGCACGCTGAAGAGGTGGTCCGCGGAGAACGCGCGGTCCTGGTACAGGAAGGCCTTCGCCGTCAGCTCCACGTCGCCCACGCCCCAGCCCCGCTCGCGCGCCAGGCTCACCGAGCGCACCTCGCGCGCCTGCAGGGGCAGCGTCGCCGACAGGAACAGCCACGGCAGGGGGGCGTACGCCACCGCCACGTCCATGCGCGCCTCGCGCAGCCGCAGCGCGTCCACGTGGTCCTGTCCCACCGTGTGCCCCCAGCCCCGCAGGGTGGAGGAGAAGCGCAGCCGGCCCGAGAACGGCTGCTCGGTGCCCATGGACATGAGCGTGGGGTCGCCACACGCACAGGTGGCACACGCCCAGGCGGACGACACGGGCGCGAGGGCCAGCACCGCGCCCAGCAGGGAGGACAGGAGGGAGAGTGGGGCTTTCACGACGAGGAGCACCCTACGCCCCCGGCCCGCCCCCCGCGTGTGGCGTGTTGTCGCAGCTGTCCGGGACACAAGGCGGCGGCCCCCAGGGCCCGAAGGAGGGCAGGCAGGAGGCCGGGCGCCGGCTGCCCCGCGGGAAGTCATGGGCAGGTTGAGAATGACTTCCACGCCCCGGCGTTGGTGGGACACAGGAGGCCATCCATGGGAGTGCTCGTGCCGCTTGCTCGATTGCTGTTCTCAGCCATCTTCATCACCAGCGGCTTGAACCACTTCATCCAGCTCGACGCGCTGACGACCGTGGCCCAGAACGCGGGCGTGCCCGAGCCCCGCTGGGCGGTGCTGGTGTCCGGCGCGGCGCTGGTGCTCGGGGGGCTGTCGGTGCTGCTCGGCGTGCTCGCGCGCCTGGGGGCCGCGGCCATCGCCATCTTCCTGGTGACGGCCGCCTTCATGGTCCACCGCTTCTGGCTCGTCGCGGACCCGGTGCAGGCGCAGGATCAGCTCATCCACTTCATGAAGAACCTCTCCATGGCGGGAGGCGCGCTCTTCATCGTCTACTTCGGCTCGGGCCCCTTCAGCCTCCGGCGCGGAGGACGACAGGAGAGCGGCCTGGGCGGTGGACGGCTGGGCTCCCCGTTGAGGCACTGAGCGCGCGAAGGCTCTCGGGCCCGCGCGCGCTCAAGAGACCCGCTCAGCTGGCCACGGCCACGTGCGCCTGGGCGCGCAGGGTGAAGAACGCGACCTCCGGCTCGCTGCCCCGGCGCAGGTACGGCCCGCCGAAGCCGAAGCCCAGGCCCCGGTTCACGTACAGCTGGTTGCCATTCACGTGGTAGTGGCCGCGGATGTAGGGCTGCCCCGCGCGGCGGAAGATGGCCTCCGTCAGCCCCTGCACGATGAACTGGCCGCCGTGCGTGTGCCCGGAGAACTGCACCAGGCCCGCGTGCGCCGGCAGCTTGTCCACCGTGGGGGGCGTGTGGGCCAGCACCAGCCGGGTGCCGGACTCCGGCGCGCCCCGGAAGGTGGCATCCACGTCGTCGCGGCCCGTGCGCCCGTCGTCCACGCCCAGCACCGTCACCGGCGCGCCCTTCACGTGCACCACGCGGTGCTCGTTCTGGAGGACGGTGTAGCCCAGCCGCTCGAAGCTCTCGCGCAGGTAGGGCGCGTTCACCTGGTGGTCATGGTTGCCCAGCACCACGAAGACCTGGCCCTTGAGGCCGCTGAGCACGTCGCGCACGCGGGGCAGGGGCTTGGGGCTGTGGGTGACGTAGTCGCCGGTGAGGAAGACCAGGTCCGGGGCCTCCGCGTTGACGGCCTCCACCGCGCGGCGGATGCGCACGTCGCTGGTGGCCTGACCCACGTGCACGTCGGACAGCTGCGCCACGCGCAGGCCGTCATGGTGGCCCGTCAGGTGCGGCAGGTGGAGCAGGTTCTCCGTGAGGGAGAAGTGGTCCCTCCAGCGCAGGCGTCGCTCGGGACGCAGTGGGTCCGCGCCGCTCCAGGCCACCACCTCGTTGCGTCCTCCGGCGACGGGCTCCAGGGGGGACTCACTGGACGGGGAGGCGGGGCGACGGCGGGCCAGACGTCTCAAGCGCATGCGGTGCGGTTCCTTTCCGGGCCGGGGAGGGACGGCGATTCTACGAAGCCAGGGGAGGTGGGTTGAAGCAGGTGTCCCGCGCACGCCTGCCCTCCTGTCGGCCGGCTCACGGGGTGAGGGAAAAACCCCAAGGATTCGAGGAAGATTCCGGACGAGCGTGGGAGCTTTCTTCCACCATTGGACACACGGCCAGGGGGCGAGCGGTGACGGCGTCCAGCGACGTTGGTACACAGCCGAGGACGATGAGCCCCCGGCTTGGAGTGGCCCCTGATCTCGGCCCGGATGTGACGATGCCAGCCGGTGAGAGACCGCGGACTGCATCGCTCGGTCCGGGCGCCGTCTGCCTCGCGGACCTGATGTCCACCATGCCCGTGGGCATGGCGGTGGTGGACCGGGAGCTGCGCTTCGTGGAGGTCAGCGAGACGCTCGCGGCCCTCAACGGCCGGCCGCGCGAGGCCCACCTCGGGCGCCACATGGACGAGGTGATGAACCCCCACTCCTCGCTCGGCGACACCTCGCGCCGCGTGCGCGGCGTGCTGGAGACGGGCGAGCCGCTGGACGGCGTCGAAATCATCCACCGCGAGCCGGGCGGCGGCGTGGAGCGCACGCGCGTCTTCCGCGCCAGCTACCACCCGGTGCGCCGCGACGGCGTGGTCATCGCCGCGTGCCTCTACGTGGAGGACCTCACCGAGCGCCGCCGCGTGGAGGCCCAGCGTGACGCGGGCGCGGCCCGGGAGCGCGCCGTGCGCGAGCAGGCCCTGCGCGAGACGCAGGAGGCGGTGCGCGCCCGCGACGAGTTCCTCAGCGTGGCCGCCCACGAGCTCAGGACGCCCCTGACCAGCATGCGGTTGCACCTGCAGCTCCTGCTGCGTCAGGTGGCGGGCGCGCAGCCCGCGCTGGGCCAGGAGCTGGCGCCCCGGGGCCAGGTGCTGGAGCGGCAGCTGTCGCGGCTGGGCAGCCTGGTGAACACGCTGCTGGACGTGTCGCGCGTGGCGGCGGGCAAGCTGAGCCTGGAGCCGCGCGAGCTGGACCTGGTGCAGGTGGTGCGGCAGATGGTGGACGCCTTCTCGGAGGAGTTCGCCCGCGCCGGCTGCGAATTGTCCGTGCACGTCTCCGGCACGCTGCCCGGGCAGTGGGATCCGCTGCGCGTGGAGCAGGTGCTGGTGAACCTGCTCTCCAACGCGGCCAAGTACGGCGCGGGCCGCCCGGTGGAGGTGTCGCTGGTGGGCGAGGGCACGATGGCGGTGCTGGCCGTGAAGGACCACGGCATCGGCATCTCCGAGGACGGCATGGCGCGGCTGTTCGGCAAGTTCGAGCGCGCCGTCTCCGAGCGCCACTACGGCGGCCTGGGCCTGGGGCTCTACATCACCCGTCAAATCGTGGAGGCCATGGGCGGCAGCATCACCGTGCGCTCCGCGCAGGGCCAGGGCTCCACCTTCATCCTGCGGCTGCCCACCCAGCCCCGCGCGGCCACCGCGCAGGGCGCCTCGGCGAGCCGGGCCCGCTGACTTGCGCGAAAGCGCCAGCGGGCGCCCCCGGAGTGTCCGGAAGGCGCCCGCCGTCACGGCCTCACGCTCCAGCGCGTCTTCAGTGCCCGCGCAGCACGTACACCTTGCCGTCGACCAGGACGTACAGCGCGCTGGGCGTCACGCGCGGGTCGTAGACCAGCTGCTGCACCTTGGAGCCGCCCACGCCCGGGACCTTCTCCAGCTGCTTCTGCGGCGTCAGGCGCCACAGGCCGCGTCCCTCGGTGCCCACGAAGAGCGAGCCGTCGTCGGTGGCCGCCAGCGCGGTGTAGCGGTCCGTGCCCGCGCCGTCGATGCGGACGTAGTCGGTGTCCGCGCTCTTGGTCGGGTCGTGCCGCGTGGGCTCGGCCTTGAACTGCCACAGGCCGCTGCCGAGCCCGGCCACGTAGTACAGGCCGTCCGTCGTCTGCTGGAAGCCGCGCCAGCGGTTCTGCGGGGCGACCTCCCAGCGCCTGTCCTCGGGGCCCGGGTTGACGGGGTCCACGAAGGTGTTGAGCCGGTAGATGGACAGCTCCGTGCCCTCGGGGATGCCCGCCTCGGGCTTCTCCCGGTCCCACCACTTGAGCTCCTTGTTGGGCGGGAGGATTCCAATCTTCCAGTCGTTGGCGATGAGCAGCTCGCCGGCCTGCGAGTAGCCCAGGCCGTAGGTGAAGCCCGCGCGCTGCGACTCCTTGACGACCTCCTGGGTCGGGTCCGTCGGGTGCGGCGTCCGGGTGAGCAGCCACCAGGCCGGGTGGCGGTGGCTGCTGTACTCGAGGTCGCGGATGCGCGTCACGCCGTGGTTGGTGCCGATATAGACCTCACCCTCGTACGGGCCCTTCATGACCCGCATGCACGAGAGGACGGAGCGGTCCTCGTCGTAGTGGAAGTCGTTGCTGTTGCGGATGCCGATGGCCTCGTTGCGGCTGGGACGGCTGGTGCCCACCGAGCGGTACAGGTGCTCGCGCAGCACGATGTCCGTGCCGTCGCCGTTGAGCTGCACCAGGTCCATGTCGCCCTTCTGGAACTCGAAGTAGCGCGCCTCGTCGAAGTCGGCCTCGCCCCGGCCGGCGATGCGCTGGCCTCCCGGCACGTTGTCGTACGTGAGGTAGCCCACGTACGCCTCGCCCGCCTTGCCGCCGCAGATGACGGTGGAGCCGGTGGCCAGCTGGTGCGGCTCCGAGCCGAAGCCCAGGCTGGCCTGGCCGACGGGCTGGCTCGTCCACACGAGCTTCTGCGTGTCCGCGCGCAGCACGCCGATGCGGTCCCCATCCAGCACCCAGATGTTGTGCGCGCCGTCCACGCCCACCGAGGCGACCTTGGGGATGCCGTACTTCGACGAGTAGTCCGTCAGCGCGTCCGTGGGCCACGGGCCCTCGGGCGTGGTGGGCACGCCGCCGTCCGGCACGGGGTCCGTGCCGCCATCGCCGCTGCCCGCGTCGGGCACCGGGTCCGTGCCGCCATCGCCGCTGCCCGCGTCGGGCACCGGGTCCGTGCCTCCATCCCCCGCGTCCGGAGTGCCCGCGTCATCCGGAGGAGCCTGGACGTCGCCATCCGTCGGCCCCTTGCCGGTGCCGTCCGAGCTGTCGCAGGCCACCGCCGTCATCATCACCGCCACACCGACACACGCGCCCAACAGTCGTCGAATCACCGCTTCCTCCCGTCCCCGGTGTGGAGCAAGCGGCGTACCGGCCCTTGCGCACATGCACCGTCATGGAAAGAGGGAAGCGGGCTTCCCACCGTGGGCACCCGGGCGGCGTGACGTGGCACTGGAAATGACCAGGCCCGCCCCCGGAAGGGAGCGGGCCCGTGAGACTGTCATTCGAGCGACGGTGCCCGGACTCAGTGCACGGCGTCGTCGACGTCCTGCTTCACGTCCTCGCCGGCCTCCTCCACCTTGTCGCCGGCCTTCTTGGCGTCCTTCTTCATGGTGTCCACGGCGCCGGAGCCGCCCGTGCCCTTGGGGCTGGTGGCGCGCAGCTCCACGGCGACGGCGTTGTCACCGTCCAGCTGGAAGCGCGCGCGCACCTCGGAGCCCTCCGGAATCTGGTCGGCCCGCACCTTCTTGCCGTCCAGCATCACCACCGTCTGGGCCTTCACGTCCAGCTCGGCGTCGGGCAAATCCTTGCGCGTCAGGTTCACGCTGTCGTCGTCGGCCTTCTTCAAGGTGCCCTTGAGGCTCAGCGAGTGCTCCTTCTTGAAGAGGTTGTCCTGCGCTTGCGCGTTGGAGGCCTCGCGGGTGGCGCCGCTGATGCCGCGGCCCACGTCGGTGGCGTTCACGCCCGTGTCCACGCGCGTGCTCGGGCTGGGAATCTGCGTCTGCGACGGCGCCGGTGCGCTCTGCGCGAAGGCGGCGGTTCCCAGACACATGGCGAACGTGGCGATGAGCTTCTTCATATGAGTGTCCCTCTCCCTTGGGTCCGTTGGATGACTTCTGGGAGCAAGGGTGAGGAGCCTGCCTCCCTCCGCCAACCCGCCCTGCATGGCGGGAGGAGGGGCCGTCCGTAGAGCAGCCGGGCGAAGCAGGGACGACTTCAGTCGCCCTGGCTCAGCCGCTTCACCGTGGACAACAGCTCGTGCAGGTCCAGGGGCTTGCGCAGGCATCCGGCCACGTCCAGCTCGCGGGCGGCGGACTCCAGGTGCAGGTCCGCGCTGGCCACGACGACGGGGATGTCCGCCAGCGCCGTGTCATGGCGCAAGGCCTCGCGGAAGGCGAAGCCGTCCATGCGCGGCATCATCAGGTCCAGCAGGATGAGGTGCGGCGGCGTGTCCTGCTGGCGCAGCTGCGCGAGCGCCTCCAGGCCGTCCGCGGCCAGCAGCACCGCGTAGCCCTCCAGCTCGAAGGCGTCCTGCAGCGCGTCCCGGATGTCCAGGTCGTCGTCCACGACGAGCAGTGTCTGAAGCGCTTGCACCGGTCTCCCCACCCTGGTCGGGGCCGACTCGCTCCCACACCGCCTCAACCATGGGGCCGCGGGTGTCAGGACGGAAGCTTCCGGCGGCCGGGCGGGGTGAATCACGGTTCACCAGCCGACGCCTGCCCCCTCCACCGCCCGCCCGGAGTGCGGAATTTGCAATGGAGTTGCTTTAATCGAGATACACGGAAGCAGTTTTTATATCGATTTGCTCGTATTCCCGGATGCCGTGAAGATGGCGGCGGCGACCCGTCTCCCAGGCGGGCGCTCATTTCCAGGGAGCAGTCCTCATGCGAACCATGTCTCGAGTTGCGGGCAGGAAGCTGTTGGGAACGATGCTGTGCGCGCTGACGATTTCGGCCTGCGGTCCGGCGCCGGAGCAGCAGGGCGAGCCGCAGCCGGAGCAGCCCCAGACGGACACCACGCAGCAGCCGGTGGTGTACGGCACCGACGACCGCCAGGACGTGTACGCGCACCCGGACGCGACGCTGCGCCAGCGCGCCGAGCAGTCCACCGTGGCGCTGATGACGACGTCCGACTACACGGTGGGGAGCAACGGCAACGTGACGTTCAACGCGTCCACGCTGCAGTCGGCGTACAACCTGTGCTCCAACCAGCGCTTCCTCACCGACCTGACGCCGGCGTTCTGCTCCGGCACGCTCATCGATGACGACCTGGTGCTGACGGCCGGACACTGCATCACCAGCGCCTCGGCCTGCACCAGCACGCGCGTGGTGTTCAACTTCTACAAGACGGCGGCGACCACGCTCAAGCAGGTGACGAGCGCGGACATCTTCTCCTGCCAGTCCATCGTGGTGCGCCAGGTGACCTCCGGCACGCCCAACCTGGACTACGCCATCATCAAGCTGGACCGCGCCGCCACGCCGCGCTTCGTGCCCGCGCCCATCCGCGCCGGCAACGCCGCGCTGCCGGTGGGCACGGGCGTGACGGTCATCGGCTCGGGCAGCGGCATCCCGTTCAAGATTGATTCGGGCGGCAAGGTGCGCGACGCGCGCGCGGGCTCGCTGGACTACTTCGTCGCGACCACGGACACCTTCGGTGGCAACTCCGGCTCGGGCGTGTACGAGAACACCGGCTACACGGTGGCGGGCATCCTGGTGCGCGGCGAGACGGACTACGTGTCGAGCGGCAGCTGCCGCATCGTCAACACGTGCACGGAGACGGGCTGCCGCGGCGAGGACATCACCTACGTGCGCCCCGCGGTGAACGCGTACTGCGCGGTGGCCGGCAGCCTGCGGCTGTGCGGCACCACCCAGCCCCCGCCGTCCACCACCTTCACCTTCACCGCGTCCAACACCAACAACGCGCAGCAGAACACCACCAACCGCGCGGTGACGCTGGCGGCGGGCCAGACGATTCGCGTGGGCACCTGCTCGGTGAGCGGCGCCTCCGGCACGGGTGACACCTACCTGCGGCTGAGCAACGCGGCGGGCACGTCGGTGGCGAGCAACGACGACTCCTGCGGCACGCTGTCGTTCTTCTCGTACACGGCCACCACGGCGGGCACGTACACCATCCGCGCGGGCTGCTACTCCAGCAACAGCTGCAGCGGCACGGTGGCGTACACCATCCAGTAGTCCGCCGTCTCATGGGCACGGGGCCAGCAAGCGCCCGTGCCGCGTGTCACACGCTCGGGCCGTCCCTCTTGCAGGAGTCGGGAGGGCCCGGGCGTTCGTGTTTCATCCCGGCCAGCGCGCGTGGCGGCGCGGGGGGACGTCCTTCAGGCGCAGCGGTCGCAGAGGCCGCGCAGCTGCACGTCCACGCTCTTCTGGGCCACCGCGCGCGGCACGCCCTTGGAGGACGCGATGCGGATGGACTCCTCCGGCAGACACGCGACGGTGCCGCAGTCGGTGCAGGTGAAGTGCGGGTGGTTGCCGCTGTGCTCGTCGCCCGAGCGTCGCAGCTCGAAGCGCCACACGTGGTCTCCCAGGTCCGCGCGCACCACCAGCCCGGCCTCCGTGAGGTCCGTGAGGTTGCGGTAGATGGTCACCCGGTCATAGCCCTCGTCACCCAGCGCATCCACCAGGTCGGCGTGGCTCATTGGCGCGGTGGCCGACTCCAGCTCCCGGAGCACCGCCACGCGGGGCGCGGTGCTGCGCAGACCCGACGCGCGGATCCTCTCCTGGAAATCAGCGAGCTTCGGCTGCACGGCGATTCGTTTTGCTCCCATGATGTCTTTTCGCATAACCCATCTGCGGGACACTTTCACCTCGCCCGGAGTACGACGTCCGGCCTCGAGGACTGGAGTGGCTTGCCCGCCGGGTCCCCCCAGACTCCTGGATACGAGAGTGAGCACCAGGAGTCCAGGATACTGGTGCAATCCTTGTGCGTAATGATTCACCGCGCTTCCCGACTTCCGGTCAGTCACGCCTGGACGTCGGTGGACCCCGGATGCCTTGGAGTGGCCACGCCAGCGTCGCGAACCGGCGCGGGGGTGTCCGGCGCACGACAGTGTCCGCCAGGTGTCCCAGGGCCTCCCCGCGCGCGGCGAGGTGTCCGGGAGTCGAGTGAATCCAGGGTGCAGTTGCAACTCATGAGTCACCGGTGACGCGGTGCCCCGAGCACGGCGGCGACCGGGTGGGTGCGGCCGGGCCCGGGCGCGTCGCGATGGCCCCGGCCGAGCGGAGCGGGGGGCCGGGGGGCGGGCGGTGGCACGGGGGCGGGGTGGCGGGCGGGGCTTCATATCGTATCTGAGTTGTAAAAGCATCTTATGTGTTCTTGTCGCAGGCGTCCGCTGGGAAGAGGAGGGGAGGGCCCCCTGGGGTCGCCTGGAGGGCGACGGCGGGTGTTGGACCGGCGAACAGTCCATCCCGCGCTCCTTGACTGGGAGCGATGAGTGCCCACACTTGCGCCTTTGTCGTTCCGTCGGGGCCTCGACAGGCCCTGTTGCTCGTGTCTCCGGGTCCCCCTCGCCGTGACGAAGCCCAGTCTCCTGCTCATCGAAGAAGCCAGTGTGGCCCGGGAGCTCCAGGTGCTCGCGCTGGAGAGCCAGGGATGGCAGGTCGTGGCCCTGGCGGACGTGGCGGCGGCCGCCTCGCTGATGCAGACGCAGCCGGTGTTGCTCGTGGTGGCGGCGGCGGGCGTGCTGGCGGCGGGCAGGGAGGCGCTGGAGGCGTTCCGCGGCGCGCTGGAGGCGGCGTCGGTGGGGCTGTACGTGCGCGCCTTCCCCGCCGAGGAGGAGGTGGTGCGCAGGCTGGCGCTGCCGCTCACCGGCTTCTTCTGGCGGCCCCTGTCCCTGGGCGGGCTGGTGGAGAAGGTCCGACGCGTGGTGCCGGAGGAGGGCCCCCCGGAGGCGCGGCCGCTGGTGCTGGTGGCGGACGACGACCCGGTGTCGCGCAAGCTGTTGCAGTTGATGATGGTGCCCTTCCGCTTCCGGGTGGTGTCCGCGGACGACGGGATGCAGGCGCTGGAGGTCGCGAGGAGGCGGCGGCCCGACGTGGTGCTGGCGGACGCGCTGATGCCGCGCATGGACGGCTACAAGCTGTGCATGGCGCTCAGGCAGGAGTCGCGCTTCGCGCGCGTGCCGGTCATCCTCACGCACGCGCTGACGCCGGACGAGCTGGATTTGCGCATGGCCCACAACGTGGGCGCCAACGGCTTCGTGCGCCGCGCGCAGGACGGGGACGAGCTGGTGGGCGTGCTGCTGCGCGCGCTGAAGGCCGGGCCGCCCACGCCGCTGGGGCCCGCGCCGCCGGTGGGGCCCGCGCTGGAGCTGAACACCGAGGACCACCTGTACCGGATGGTGCGCCAGCTGGAGCGGCGCGTGGGGCTGCTCGAGCAGGCGGAGCGCGGCACGCGCGAGAGCGAGGAGCGCTTCCGCCTGGTGGTGGAGGGCTCCTACGACGGCATCTGGGACTGGGACTTGCGGCGGGGCACGCTGTACTGGAGCCCGCGCCTCCTGGAGATGCTGGGGCTGACGCCCGGGACGTTCGCCGGCACGCACGAGGCCTTCGTGGAGCTGCTCCACCCGGAGGACCGCGCCGGCGTGCTCGCGGCCATGACGGAGCACCTGGAGCGCGGGGCGCCGTACGACGTGGCCTTCCGGCTCCGGCACGCCACGGGCGGCTATCGCTCGTGCGTGGGACGGGGGCGCGCGCTGCGCGACGAGCAGGGCCGGCCGGTGCGCATGGCGGGCATCATCGGCGACGTGACGGAGCAGCTGCGGCTCTACCGCGAGGCGAACGAGGCGGTGCGCGTGCGCGACGACTTCCTCAGCGTGGCGGCGCACGAGCTGAGAACGCCCCTGGCCGCGCTGCGCTTGCGGGTGCAGGGCGCGCAAGGGGCGCTGCGCATGCTGGGCGCGGCCCAGGCGGCGCCGCGGCTGGAGCGCGCGCTGGAGGCCGCGGACCGTCAGGTGCAGCGGATGTCGGACCTGGTGGAGTCGCTCTTGGACGTGTCCCAGGCGCAGGGCGGACCGCCCAGGCTGCAGCTGGAGGTGGTGGACCTGTCCAACGTCGTGCGCGACGCGGTGACGCGCTCGGAGCCGGCCGCGGCGAGAGCGGGGTGTGAGCTGGTGCTCGGGCCCATGCCGCCCACGCCGGGCCGGTGGGACGGCGCCCGGCTGGGGCAGGTGGTGCGCCACCTGTTGTCCAACGCGATGAAGTTCGGCCCGGGCCGCCCCGTGGAGGTGGCGCTGGAGCAGCAGGACGCCACGGCCACGTTGGTGGTGAAGGACCACGGCATCGGCATCTCCCCGGAGCGGGTGGACGGGCTGTTCCGCCGCTTCGAGCGCGCGGTGCCGGTGCGGCACTACGGCGGCCTGGGGCTGGGCCTGTACCGCCTGCGCCGCATCGTCGAGGCGCACGGCGGTCAGGTGTCCGTGGACAGCACGCCCGGCGAGGGCTCCACGTTCCGCGTGCGCCTGCCCCTGGGCGGCCCCCCCGTCGCCCGCGCCTGACTCAGAGCGAGTCGAGGAAGGCCACCAGCGCCTCGCGCTCCCCGCGCGACAGCGCCTTCACCTGCTCGCGCGAGGACTCGGCCTCGCCCCCGTGCCACAGCACGGCCTCCAGCGGCGTGCGCGCCCGTCCGTCATGCAGGAGGCGCGAGTGTCCGCTCACCGTCCGCGTCAGGCCCAGGCCCCACAAGGGCGGAGTGCGCCACTCGCGGCCGCTGGCGAGGAAGTCCGGACGTCCGTCCGCGAGCCCCTCTCCCAGGTCATGCAGCAAGAGGTCCGAGTACGGCCAGATGAGCTGCCCGGACAGCTCCGGGTAGCCCTCCAGCGTGCCGGTGGTGACCGACGGCTTGTGGCACCTGGCGCAGCCCACGCGGTGGAACACGGCCTTGCCCTGGAGCACCCGGGCGTCGTCGACGCCCGCGCGCGTGGGGAGCGCCACCGTGTGCGAGTAGAAGTCGAGCGCCATCAGCTGCCGGTCCGTCACCTCGGGCTCACCGCCGTGGGGCGCCGCGAGGCACACGGCCTGCGCCTGGGTGCACGTGTCCTTTGGAAACAGCGTGGTGGTGAGGCCGAGGTCGCCCAGCAGCGCGGACGCGTTCTGGTGCTCGATGTCCGGCTGGTTGGCCTTCCACCCGAAGCGGCCCAGCGCCACCCGGTTCGTGCGCCCGTTCCACACGCGGTTGACCCGGCCGGACACGCCGTCGCCGTCCGCGTCGTCCGGGTCCGCCCACGCCAGCAGCGTCTCGTTGGGGATGGCCGCCAGCAGGCCCAGGCCCACCATGTTCTGGGCCACGCGCGCGGACATCATCGTGTCCGCCGACAGGGGCCCGTGGGCCAGGTCCGTCAGCACCAGCGTGGGGGACTGGAGCGTGTAGGGCTCCCCGTCCGCGAAGGTGCCGGAGACTTCGGTCCACTCCACCCGCGCCTGTCCCTCCGCGGGCACGCCGGGGATGCCCCGGGGCTGGAGCTGGTCTCCATAGGTGGGCTCGGGCACGGGCTCGCCGTGGGGGCCGGTGCCCGGGATGGACAGGCGCACGAGCAGCGTGTCCGCCACCTCGTCGCCCTCGGGCGGACGGCCGCGGCCGTTGCCCAGGTGGCAGGCGAGGCACGAGACGGAGTGGAACAGCGGGCCCAGCCCGTCCCGGTCCTGCTGCGAGGTGCTGGGCGCGCGCACCCAGTCCGCCTCGAAGACGGACTCGCCCACGAAGAACTCCGCGCGCCGGGCCAGGCCGAGGTTGGCCGCCGGCTGGGTGAAGGCGCCCGCGCCCGTCACCGTCACGCTGGTGGCTCCACCGGGGCGGTCCTCGCCCGCTTCCACCACGTCGAAGCGGGGCGGAGGGGGCGGCTCGGGAGGAGGCGGCTCCGGGGGCGGCTCACCCGGAGGCGTGATGGAGGGCGGGGCCCCGGAGTCGCCGCACGCGGCGGCGGCCCCGAGGAGCGCCAACAACAGACCCAGACCGACGGCGTGCTTCACGGCAGGGGGACCGGGATGGGGTCGGTGTAGGACCAGCGGTCGATGACGCCGTCCGGGCCGAGCGAGCCGTTGAGGTTCCAGCCCCAGGCGAACACGGAGCCGTCCTCGCGCACGGCGATGACGTGGGTTGCGCCCATGCCCATGGCCGTCAGCGGCGTCAGCGTCCCGGAGGAGGCGCGCGCCTCCAACTCGTTCGTCTCCTTGATGCCGATGCCCAGCTGGCCGTTCCAGTTCGAGCCCCAGCCTAGCAGCGAGCCGTCCGCGCGGCGCGCGAAGCTGTAGTTGCCGTTGGCGAACACGGCCGTCGCGTCGGTGACGCCCTTCACCTTCACCGGGGTGGCGCTCTCGCCGCCCGCGCTGAGCGCACCCGTGCCCAGCTGGCCGGTGGCGTCCAGACCCCACGCGGACACGGTGCCGTCCTTGTGCACCGCGAGGATGTGGTCGCGGCCGTTGGCGATATCCACCACGTCGGTGATTCCGGGAACCTGGTGGGGAAGCGGGTGGCTGTCGCCGTCCACGACGCCCGTGCCCAGGTTGCCGTAGTCGTTGCGGCCCCACACCCAGACGGTGCCGTCGGCCTTGAGCGCCACCGAGTGCATGGAGCCGCCCAGCACCTTCACCACGTTCGTCAGGCCCTGCACCGGCATCGGGTAGCCGCGCGCCACGGTGGTGCCGTCGCCCAGCTGGCCGTTGGCGTTGTTGCCGAAGCTCTGCACCGTGCCGTCCTCCATCAAGATGAGCGCGTGGCGGAAGCCGTTCGCCACCGACACCGCGCCCGTCAGGTGGGGAATCCTCGTCGCCACGTAGCGCGGGGTGACGTCGGGGGTGCCCGGTGTCTCGCCCGAGGGCGGGGTGGACAGGCCCAGCTGGCTGTCGTTGTTCTCGCCCCAGGACCACACGCTGCCGTCGGCCGTCAGCGCCATGGCGAAGTTCTGGTTGAAGGCGATGGCCGTCGCGTTCTCCAGGCCCGGCACCGGCTGGGGCTGGGTCTGGTCCGTGCGCACGTCGTCCCCCAGGCCCAGCTGGCCCCGGTTGTTGCGGCCCCACGTGTACACGCGGCCGTTCTTGAGCGTGCCGCTGTGCAGGCCGCCGGCCGAGGCAAGCTGGCCGAAGTGGAACGACACCGCCTGCTCGGCCTCATTGCCCGCCGCGTCCCGGGCGTGCAGCACCACGGTGTTGCGGCCGGCGCGCGGCGTCACCTCGAAGGACACCGGCTCGCCCGCGGTGGCCGGCAGCGTGAGCGCCTGCTCGGTGCCGTCGTTGAGCGTGTACGCAAGCTGGGTCACCGCCACGTTGTCCGTGGCCGTGAACTCCACGTGCATCCGCCGCACCGTGGTGGCCACGCCCTCGCGGGGCGAGCGGACCTGGACCACCGGCGCCTCGTCGAAGCGCAGCACCAGCGTGCGCTCCGTGCGCGCGCCCGTCTGGTCCACCGCCGCCAGGGTGATGTCGTTGTCACCCTCCACCAGGGTCAGCTCCAGCGTGAAGCTCGCGCTCGTGGGCGTGCTCGTCTGGAACTCCACCGCGCGCGGCTCGCCGCCATTGAGCCGCGCCGTGAGCTCCGCGAGCCTGCCCGGCGCGCTCACCGAGCCTTGCAGCTTCACCTGCGCGCTCTCGGCGCTGGCGCCGGAGACGTGTGAGTGCAGCTGGACGTACGGCGCCACGGGCACGCCGGGCGTGGTCTCCACATCCGACCCACACGCCGCCAGCCACACGGCTGCCAGCGCGAGGACACAGGCTCGGGACTTCATCAGGACTCCTGGTTTGTTGGGTTTTGTTGAGATTGATTTGCAGAGTCAGAAAGAGCCCGGGCTCATACCCCCCGCACCTCGGGGCACGCAAGCGGCCGGCGGCTCAATTTGGCGTTTGCTCCCGGGGATTTCCCGAGGGAGAAGCACCTGCCGGAAAGCCGGTGAAGTGCTTCAGCTTCCACGGAGTGGGGCTGAAGTCGGGCTACGCGGGGCTTTGGGGGCAGGGTGCCCATCCACACGGGAAGCGTGGGGGCTTCCGAGGGCTCGCACTGCGGGTGCCTGTCCCAACGTACGATTGTCGGCCACTGGAAGGTGGCGGACGGGGGGGCCTCGCCGTTCTCTTTCCCGCCCGGGAAATCGCTCTAGGGTCGCGGCTCGTCTTCAGGGGAATCCATGGCAGAGGTGCTCGTCGTCGATGACAGCAAGGTGATGCGGGACATGGTGGTGGCCTGTCTGAGGCCCTACCCGGGGCTGAACTTCACCCATGCCTCGAGCGGGCTGGAGGCCATCGAGCGGTTGTCGCTGAGCCCGTACGACCTGCTGGTGCTGGACCTGAACATGCCGGACATCGGTGGCATCGAGGTGGTGGAGTTCGTGCGGGGGCAGGACAAGCTGTGCACGCTGCCCATCATCATCGTGACCACGCGGGGGGACGAGGCGTCGCGCGCGCGGGCGCTGGAGGCGGGCGCCAACCGCTTCATGACCAAGCCCTTCACCCCCGACGCCATCCTCGCGGAGGCGCGGGGGCTGCTGGAAGAGACGCGGGCTTGACCGCTTCCGTGGACCTCGCGGACTTCCTCCCCGCCTATCTGGCGGAGGTGGAGGAGCTGCTCGACTCGGCGCACCGCCACCTGCTCGCGGTGGAGGCCAGCGCGCGTCGGGGCGCGGCCCACCCCAAGGCCGTGCGGGAGCTGTTCCGGGCGCTGCACACCATCAAGGGCCTGTCCGCCATGGTGGACGTGGAGCCCATCGTCTCCATCTCTCACTGGATGGAGACGTCCTTGCGTCAGGCGGACCAGGCCGGCGGCCGGCTCCCGGAGTCCAGCGTGGAGCCGCTGATGGAGGGCCTACGCGCGGTGGAGCAGCGCATGCGCCAGCTCGCCTCCGGCAAGCCCGCGGCCCCGGTGCCCTCGGGGCTCCTGGAGCGGCTGGAGGCGCTGGAGGCCTCCGAGACGGCGCCGGCGGCCTCGCGGCCCGTCGCGGTGGTGCTCGACGAGACGCTGGCGCTCGGCGCCAAGCTGACGCCCACCGAGCGCGAGCAGCTCACCGCCACCGCGGGCGGCCGCCGCCCCGTGCGGGTGGACTTCATCCCCGGCGCCGAGCGCGCCGCCAAGGGCGTCACCATCAACAGCGTGCGCGAGCGGCTGGCGGCGCTGGGCGAGCTGGTGAAGGTCGTCCCGCTGTCGGGGCCCGTGCCCGGGGGCGGCTCGCTCACCTTCGTGCTGCTGCTCAGCACCGAGGCCGCGGACGGCGTGTTGATGGACGCCGCCGGGGGCGAGCCCGCCCTGGTGCGCCCGCTGGCCGTCGAGCAGGCCCTGTCGCCCGTGCCCGTGGTGAGCACGCCCGCGCGGCTGGACGGGGAACTGGACGAGGAGCCGGAGGAGCTGCGGCGCGGGGGCGGCACCCTGCGGGTGGAGGTGTCCCGGCTGGACGAGGCGCTGGAGCGGCTGGCGGCGCTCGTCGTCAACCGCTCGCGGCTGCAGCGCGCGGTGGCGGACCTGACGGCGGCGGGCGCGCCCACGCGGGAGCTGCGCGCCATCCTCCAGGAGAACGCGCGCCAGCTGCGCGACATGCGCGCGGCGATCCTCCGGCTGCGCATGGTGCGCGTGGGGGACGTGCTGGAGCGGCTGCCCCTCCTGGTGCGCGGGCTGCGCCGGGCCACGGGCAAGGCGGTGCGGCTGGAGCTGGACGTGGGCGACGCGGAGCTGGACAAGGCGGTGGCGGACCGGCTGATGCCCGCGCTGGTGCACCTGGTGCGCAACGCGGTGGACCATGCCCTGGAGTCGCCCGAGGAGCGCCGCATGCTGGGCAAGGCCCCGGAGGGGCTGGTGCGCCTGGCATGTCACGCCCAGGCCAACGGCTTCGTGGAGTTGCTCGTGCGCGACGACGGGCGCGGCGTGGACGGGGCGGCGGTGGCGAAGCGCGCGGGCGCGCCGGCCCCGCGCACGGACGATGATGTGCTGGAGCTCTTGTGCCGGCCGGGCTTCTCCACGCGGGAGTCGGTCACCTCCACCAGCGGGCGCGGGATGGGCATGGACATCGTCCGGCGCATCGTCGTGGACCAGCTGGGCGGGGAGCTGCGCATGGAGACGCGGCCCGGCGTGGGCACCACGTTCCGGCTGCGCGTGCCGCTGACGATTACCCTGCTGGACGCCATCGTCTTCGAGTGCGCCGGCGCGCGCTACGCGGTGGCGGTGTCGTGCGTGGAGGAGCTCTTCGAGGTGGACGCCTCCCGCGTGGTGCGTCCCCCGGGGGGCCGGGGCGTGGCCCTGGTGGAGCGGCGGGGACAGGCGGTGCCGCTCGTGTGGCTCGAGCGCCTGCTGGGGAAGGGGACGGCCAGCGCGGCCGACACCGTGCCCGCGCGGGCGCTGCTGGTGCGCCAGCGCGGGGAGCTGGTGGCCTTCGGCGTGGGGCGGCTGCTCGGGCAGCAGGAGATCGTCCTGCGCCCGCTGGAGGACCCGTTGGTGAAGGTGCCTGGCGTGGCGGGCGCCACGGACCTGGGCGATGGACAGCCCACGCTGGTGCTGGACCTGCCCACGCTGGGCGCGTCGCGCCGGCAGGGGGGCGGGGGACGAGAGGAGCGCGCGACATGAGCGTGCTGCATGTGGTGTTCAAGGTGGATGGCGCCGAGTACGTGCTGCCGGCGTCGAACGTCCTCCAGATGGAGTCCTTCAACGGCGCCACGCCCGTGCCGGGCGCGCCCGCGCACGTCGCGGGGCTGGTGCAGGTGCGCGGCCGGGTCATCCCGGTGGTGGACGCGCGGCGCCGCTTCGGCCTGCCGGCGGTGGAGCGCACGCTCGACTCGCGGGTGGTGGTGGGGCAGCTGGGCGCGCGCGTGGTGGGGCTGCTCGTCGACAGCGCGCGCGAGGTGCTGAAGCTGGACCCGGGCCAGTTCAAGCCGCCGCCGCCGCTGGTCACCGAGGGCGCGCAGGGTTTCGTGAAGGCCGTGGCGCAGGTGGGTCCGCGGCTGGTGATGCTCATCGATTTCCCCCGAGTCATCGGGGAGGAGACGCCGGATGGCGACGCAGGACACTGACGCCCCCAAGGGGCAGGACGACGCGCGCGGGCTGGCCGAGCGCCTGACCCGGAGCCTCCGTGAGAGCACCACGCTGCTCCAGGAGCTGGAGGCCATGGCCACGCGCGTGGCCGGCAGTGGCAACGAGCAGGCCGCCGGCACCGAGCAGGTGCGCGCCGCCATCGAATCGGTGGCGACGCACGTGGAGCAGACGGGGCTGGCGGTGCAGTCGCTGGTGCGCACGCAGCGCACGGTGAGCGACTCCTCGCGCCAGCTGCAGCAGGAGTCGGAGGCGACGGCGGGCTCGGTGGAGGAGGTGAGCGCGTCGGTGTCCAACGTGCGCAAGGACGCCGCCCACCTGGCGGCGGAGGCGGACACCACCGCGGCCACGCTGGAGGAGGTGTCCCGCTCGGTGAAGGGCGTCAGCTCCAACGCGGAGGACCTGGCCGCCTCCAGCGAGGAGCTGCTCGCGTCCATGACGGAGATGAACGCCACCGTCGCGGACCTGGTGACGCGCAACCAGTCCGGCGCGGCCTCCGCGGAGCAGGTGGGCGCCACCATCGAGGAGATGGCCAAGGGCATCGCCCGGCTGGCCTCGGACGCGCAGGGCGTGGGTGAACGCGCCACGCAGGTCGCCCACGCGGTGGGCCTCTTGGGCCGCTCGCTGGGGGACGTGGCGCGCGACTCCACCTCCATGGCCTCCAGCGTGGAGGAGGTGGCCGCCACCGCGGAGGAGCTGGCGCGCAGCGTGCGCGGCGTGGCGGAGAGCGCGCGCGTGCTGGAGACGCACGCGGCCTCCAACGCCTCCACCATGGAGGAGGTGGCCGCCAGCGTGGAGGAGGTCGCCGCCACCGCGGAGAAGAACGCCGCCGTGGTGGACGCCAACGCCTCCACCATTGAACAGCTCGCGCGCTCGGCGCAGGCGGTGGCCAAGGCCGCTGAGTCCATCAACGGCCAGGCCGCCTCCGGCGCCTCGGCCTCCACTCAGCTGGAGACCTCCACGCGCCGCGTGGCGCAGATGACGGAGGAGGCCCGCGCCACCGCGGACCGGGTGGGCACCATCGCCCGCGAGGGCGGCGCCACGGTGGGGCGCTCCATGGCGGGCTTCGGCCGCATCCGTCAGTCCATCGTCGAGTCGTCGGGCGTGATGAAGGAGATGGCCAAGCGCGCCGAGGAGATTGGCGACATCGTCCAGACCATCAACCTCATCGCCGACCGCACCAACCTCCTGTCCCTCAATGCGAGCATCGAGGCGGCGCGCGCCGGGGAGCACGGCCGGGGCTTCGCGGTGGTGGCGGAGGAGATTCGCGCGCTGGCGGACCGGGCGGCGGCGGCCAGCTCGGACGTGGCGAAAATCGTGCGCGGGCTCCAGACGACGGCGCGCGAGGCGGCGGCCGCCACGGGCGAGGGCATGCGCGCCGCGGACGAGGGCTCGGCGCTGGCCTCCGAGGCGGAGAAGGCGCTGACCACCATCCTCAAGGGCGTGGATGACCTGGGGCAGAACGTACGCGAGGTGAGCCGCGCCACCGGGGAGCAGGTGCAGGCGGCGCAGGCGCTGGCGCAGGGCAACGTGCGGATGAGCGAGCAGGGCCGCGTCATCGCCGCGTCCGCCGCGGAGCAGGCCCAGGCGGCGCAGTCCCTGTCGCAGGGCGGCTCGGAGATGCGGCGCATGGCCCGGCAGACGATGCAGGCCTCCGGGGAGCAGGCGCGCGCGCTGCGCGACGTGGTGCGCGCCAACGGGCAGCTCGCGGAGGTGTCCCAGAAGGTGGCGCGCGCGGTGCAGGAGCAGGCCGCGGCGTCGACGGACCTGTCCAAGGCCGCGGCGCAGATGCGCCAGCTGGTGCAGACCGTCAGCAACGTGGTGGGCACGCAGAGCAAGGAGGTCACGGGCGTGAGCGCGCTGGCGCAGGACATGGCCAGCACCACGCAGCGCACGCTGGCGGGCCTGGCCGAGCAGGCCAAGGCGGCGGCGGAGGTGACGCGGGCCATGGACGCCACGCGCAAGGAGGTGGCCCAGTCCGCGCGCGGCATGGCGGAGCAGGCGCGCGCGCTCAAGCAGGGCGAGGCGGCCAGCCGCCAGGTGGCGCAGCTGGCGGGCGCGGTGACGCGGGCCACCGACGAGCAGGCCCAGGCGCTCGTCGCGCTGGTGAAGGGCGCGGACGAGGTGCGCCGGGTGGCCAAGAGCACGGCGCGCGCGCTGGACGAGCAGTCGGAGGTGCTCGGTTCGCTGGCGGTGTCCGCGCAGCGGCAGGCCACCGGCATCGCCTCCGTGGCGCGCGCCAGCGCGGAGGCCACCCAGGTGACGGAGGGGCTGGCCCGGGGCGTGGAGGAGATGCGCACGCGGGCGCGGGAAATCACCGTCACCACCGCGCAGCAGGTCCGCGCCGTGGCGGGCAACGCGGCCGAGGTGCGCGAGGTGTCCAACCGCCTGGGGCAGCTGTCGCGACTGCAGGCGGAGCAATGGGAGAGCCTGTCCCGGATGGGGGGCGTGAAGCCCTCCGAACCGGCGGGCGTCGAGTCGACGAGGGAGCGGCAGGCATGACGGCGACGATGTCTTCGGCGGTGGGCGCCTCGCCCCTGTTCCTCTCCGCGGAGGACCGGGCGCAGGTGGACGCGGTGGAGCAGCTGGCGCGCGGCGGCGCGGACAGCCTGGCGCGGCTGGTGGCCGGGCTGGACACGCCGAGCTGGGCGGTGCGCCGCGCCGTCGTCGCGGCCCTGGCCCGGCTGGGCACCCAGGCGGTGCCGCCCCTGTGCGAGGTGCTCAGGAGCCGCCGCGACAGCGAGGCGCGGCTGGCCGCGGCGGTGGAGGCGCTGGTGGCCTCCACGGGCGCGGTGGAGGAGTCGCTCGAGGTGCTGGCGGACAGCCCCGTCGCCGCCATCGTCTGTGACGCGGCCCAGGTGCTGGGCCGCAGGCGCAGCCGGCGCTCGGTGCCGCTGCTCGCCCGGCTCACGGTGCATCCGGACGACAACGTCGCGGTGGCGGCGATTGAAGCGCTGGGCCGCATCGGCGGCGGCGCGGCGGTGGACGCGTTGCTGGCGGCCCTGGGCAGCGGCAACTTCTTCCGCATCTTCCCCGCCATCGACGTGCTGGGCCGCTGCGGCGACCCGACGGTGGTGCCCGCGCTGCTGGGCCTGCTCGCGGACCCCTTCTATTCGCTGGAGGCCGCCAGGGCGCTGGGCCGCACGGGCCAGGACGCGGCGGTGCCCGCGCTGGTGGGGCTCTTGCGCCGGGGCAACGACAGCCTGGTGCGCGTGGTGGCGGTGGCGCTGGTGGACATCCACGAGGCGCAGGTGCAGCGCTTCGGCGGCGCGCGCGCGGTGCAGGCGGCGCTGCGCTCCGGCGGGGATTTGTCCGTGCTGGGCCGCAAGCTGGCGCAGGCCATCAGCACCGCGGACTCCGCGGAGCGCGCCGCGCTGGCGCGGCTGCTCGGCTGGATTGGGGGCCAGGACGCGGCGGCGGGGCTCTTGCGCCTGCTCGACGCGCCGGACCCGACGGTGGCGCGCGCGGCGGCGGCGGCCCTGGCGGAGCTGGGCTCGGACGCGGACGAGCAGATCCTCCAGGCGCTGCGCGACGGGGACAGCGCCCGGCGCCGGGTGCTCCTGCCGCTGGTGGGGCGCCGCGTGGCGTCCGTGCCGGAGGTGCTGGTGTGCCTGGAGGACCGGGACGCGTCGGTGCGCGCCATGGCGGCGGACACGCTGTCGCGCATCGGCGACGCGTCCGCGGTGGGCGCGCTCTTCGAGCGCCTGGTGGACGACGACCCGCGCGTGGTGCAGGCGGCCACGGGCGCCATCCAGTCGCTGGGCAGCGACGACACGGAGGCGCTGGCGCTCCAGGCGGCGCGCTCCCCGGACGCGCGGCTGCGCCGGGCGGCGCTGCGCATCATCTCCTACTTCGGCTATCCGCGCGGGCTGGAGGTGCTGCTGTCGGCCATGCGCGACTCGGACGAGCGGCTGCGCGACGCGGCCATCTACGGCCTGCCCTTCATCGAGGACCCGCGCGCGGTGGACGCGCTGCTCACGGCGGCCACGCACGAGTCGGAGCGCACGCGCGCGGCGGCCATGCGCGCCCTGGGACAGACGCAGAAGGAGGCCCGCATCACCAGCATGCTGCTGGGGGGCCTCAATGATCGCGACCCGTGGGTGCGCTACTACGCGTGCCAGTCGCTGGGGAAGCTCAACGAGGAGGCCGCCGCGGACGCCATCGTCGCGCTGGCGGACGACGACGCGGGCCAGGTGCGCGTGGCCGTGGTGGACGCGCTGGCCCACATGCACACGGAGAGCGCCATGACGGCGCTGCGGCGCGCGGCGGCCAGCGCGGACGCGGACGTGCGGCGCGCGGCGCTCCTGGGCCTGGGCGTGGCGCGCCGGCAGGACGCGCTGCCGGTGCTCCTGGAGGCCGCCTCGTCCGAGGACGCGGCCACGCGCCTGGTCGCCCTGTCCGCGGTGGCCGAGTACGAGGCCCCGGAGACCCTGCCCGCGCTCCTGCGCGCCGCCAGCGACCGGGACGACAGCGTGCGCAGCGCGGCGGTGGGCTTCCTGGCCACGCGGCCGGGCATCCCCTCCACCCAGGCGCTGGTGTCGCTGCTGGGAGATTTGACGGTGCGCGAGCGGGTGGTGAGCGCGCTGGCCCTGCCCATGGAGGGACGGCTGCCGGGGCTGCTCGCCGCGCTGGACGCCGCGGACGAGGTGACGGCGCCGCTGCTGGTGGCGGCGCTGGCGCGCATGCGCCGGGCGGACGCGCGCGCGGGCCTGCTCCAGGCGCTGGAGACGGCCAGCCCCTCGGGGCGCCGCGCGGCGGTGCCCGCGGTGGGGGCGCTGGGCACGGTGGAGGCGCGCGACGCGCTGGAGCGCGCCTCGCTCCGGGACGAGGACGAGGAAGTGCGCCGCGCCTGTCTCGTGGCGCTGGGGCGGTGACAAGGACGCCATGCCCTCGTTGCCGATGTCGCCCCAGGTGTTCGCCATCCTCGCGTCGCTCATCGAGCAGCGCGCCGGGCTGCACTACTCGCCCGAGGACCGGGAGTTGATGGCGGACAAGGTGTCGGACCGCGCGCTGGAGGCGGGGTTCGACTCGCTGCTCGACTACTACTACTTCCTTCGCTACGACCCGGCGGGCGCCGAGGCGCTGGACGCGCTGGTGGACTCGCTGCTGGTCCACGAGACGTACTTCTTCCGCGAGGCCCAGCCCCTGCAGGTGCTGGTGGAGGACGTGCTGGTGCCCCTGGCGAAGCAGGGGCGCAAGCCGCGCGTCTGGTGCGCGGCGTGCTCCACCGGCGAGGAGCCCCTGACGCTGGCCATGATGCTGGCGGACCGCGGCGCGCTGGCCGGCGTGGAAATCGTCGCCAGCGACCTGAGCCCGCGGGTCCTGGAGCGCGCGCGCTCGGGGGACCACAACCTGCGCTCTCTGCGCGCGCTGCCTCCGGGCGTGGAGGGGCGCTGGCTGGAGCGCGGCGTGGAGGGGCGCGTGCGGGTGAAGCCGGAGCTGGTGGACAGGGTGCAGTGGATGCGCGTCAACCTGGTGGACGAGGCCGCGGTGGCGCGGCTGGGCGCCTTCGACGCCATCCTCTGCCGCAACGTGCTCATCTACTTCCAGGACGACACGGCGCGCCGGGTGGTGGAGTCGCTGGCGGGCGCGCTCAAGCCCCACGGCCAGCTGCTGGTGGGCACCTCCGAGTCGCTCATGCGCTTCGGCACCGCGCTCTGCTGCGAGGAGCGCCGGGGCGTCTTCTTCTACAACAAGGCGGACGCATCATGACCCCGGCCCCCATCCGCGTGCTGGTGGTTGACGACTCGGCCTTCGCGCGCAAGGTGCTCAAGCAGGTGCTGTCCAACGCGGCCGACCTCCAGGTGGTGGACACCGCCCGGGACGGCCTGGACGCGCTGGAGAAGGTGGCGGAGCTGTCGCCGGACGTGCTCACCCTGGACCTGGTGATGCCCAACCTGGACGGGCTGGGCGTGCTGCGCGCCCTGTCCTCCATGGAGCGCGCCCCCCGCGTCGTCGTGGTCAGCAGCGCGGGCGAGGAGAGCGAGCTGGCGGTGGCGGCCCTCCAGAACGGCGCGGTGGAGCTGGTGCACAAGCCCACCGCGCTGGCCACGGACCGGCTCTACGAGCTGGGCGCGGAGCTGGTGGAGAAGGTGCGCATCGCGGCCCGCGCCGCCCGGCGCCCCGTGTCCTCTCCCGTGGCCCCCTCGTCCTTCGCGTCCCCGGACGCGCTCCCGGCCGCCCGGCAGCTGGTGGTGGTGGGGACCTCCACCGGCGGCCCGCAGGCCCTGACGAAGCTGCTGTCGGAGCTGCCCGCGGACTTCCCCGCGCCCATGGCGCTCGCGCTGCACATCCCCCCCGGCTACACGGAGGCGGTGGCGCGGCGGCTGGACGCGCTGTGTCCGCTGGAGGTGCGCGAGGCGGAGGACGGCATGGAGCTGTTCCCCGGGCGCGTCGTGCTCGCCCGCGCCGGCCAGCACCTCAAGGTGGAGCGTCACGGCGCGCTCAGCCTGGTGCGCCTGGACCGTCACCCCCTGCGCATGCCCCACCACCCCTCCGTGGACGTGCTCTTCCAGAGCGCCGCCCGCGTCTGGGGCAAGGACACGGTGGGCGTGGTGCTCACCGGAATGGGAGACGACGGCCGCGACGGCGCGCGCGCCATCCGCGAGGCGGGCGGCGTGGTGCTCACCGAGTCGGAGAGCTCCTGCGTCGTCTACGGCATGCCCCGCGCCGTCGACGATGCGGGCCTGGCCACCGCGAGCGCGCCCCTGGGCGGCATGGTGGAGCTCCTGCGCTCGCACCTGCACTGAAATCCCTGGAAGCGAGGGTGGGGAGAGCGTCGCCCGCTCTCCTACACGGCGAGGGGGAGAGGGAGGCCCCGCTGGAGGGCGAGCGATAGATTTGGGCCTTCACTGTGGCGTAAGGCACACTGCGCGCCATGCTCCGTTACAGCGCCGACATCCGCACCCTCCTCTGGTGCCTGGCGATGCCCGTGGTGGCCCTCACGATGTTCTGGGACCCCGGGCTCATCCCCTACCTGTGCCCGCTGGCGTGCTACCTGGCGCTGTCGGCGGGTGTCATCGCCCACAACCACAATCACTGCCCCACCTTCCGCAACCGGAAGATGAACGAGGCGATGGGCATGTGGCTGTCGCTGTTCTACGGCTACCCGACCTTCGTGTGGATTCCGACGCACAACCTGAACCACCACAAGTTCGTGAACAAGGCGGGCGACGCCACCATCACCTGGCGCTACTCGAAGAAGCACAACTTCCTCGTCGCCTTCTTCTTCCCCTTCGTCTCCACCTACTGGCAGCAGGAGCCCACCAAGGCCTTCATCGACAAGGCCCGCGCGCGCAACCCCGCCCTGTTCCGCCAGATTGTCCTCCAGTACGTCGTCTGGGGCGGCACCCACGCGGCGCTCGTCGCGCTCGCCATCTCTCTGCACGGCATCGGTGGTGGCCTGCGCGTCTGGGCCTTCGCGTTCCTGATTCCGGCGGTCTTCTCGCTGTGGACCATCATGTTCTTCAACTACATCCAGCACGTCCACGCGGACCCCTGGAGCGAGCACGACCACAGCCGCAGCTTCACCGGCCGCCTCATCAACTTCTTCCTCTTCAACAACGGGCTGCACGCGGTGCACCACGAGACGCCGGGGTTGCACTGGAGCCTGTTGCCGGAGGCGCACGCGAAGATTGCCGCCTCCATCGACCCCCGGCTCAAGCCGGTGAGCTTCTTCGGCTGGTGCTTCCGCTCCTACGTGCTGGCGCCGCTGTTCCCCCGCTTCGGCACCACCCAGGTCGGCCGCGCGCCCTATGACCCGCCCCAGGGCGGCGCCGTGGACGTGTCCTTCGGCGACGAGCTGCAGGCGGTGGACTCCGGAGTGAACGTCGCCCGCGTCTGACGTCGCCCGCACCGAAAGGTCGGGCTGATTCTCTCTGTCCTGTATTCCTCACCTCTCCCTGGAATCCGACCAGGGGGAGTATTCACCGTGTGGCTGTTTCCCATATCTCGCCAACAACGCGAGTGGCGGGGCGGGGGGGAACCAGACACGGAGAATCCGCATGAGGATGGCCTCAGGCCCGGTCCGGCCCGTCATTGGCGAGACGCCCGGGGCGCCTCGTGTGCTGTGGGTGGGCGTGGTGGGCGAGGCGTGGCTGTGTCTGTCGCGCGCCGCCCGGGCGCTGGGGTGTGAGCCGGTGCAGGCGGCCGTCGCGGGTGGAGTGGCGGGTGAGCCCTCCTCGCGAGCCCGGCCCCGGCTGGTGCTGGTCCACTGGCGGCACGTGCGTGAGCGCGGCCCTGGAGGGCTGGGGGGGCTGAAGGCGCGCGTGGGCGCGTCCGGCGCGCCGCTGGTGCTGGTGGCCGAGCCGGAGACGCCCGCGGAGGTGCTGGAGGCGGCGGACGCCGAGGGCATCGAGGACTGCCTGGTGACGCCGGTGAGCGAGGCGGCCGTGCGCGCCCGGCTGTCCGCGCTGCTGGGCAAGAGCCCCGCAGCCCCCGCGAGCGAGCGCTACAGCCCGCGCGTGGTGCTGCTCGCGGGCGCGGGCGGCGCGCGCACGTGGACGGGGCTGGGCTCGCTGCTGGAGGCCTGTGGCCATCACCTGCTGTACAGCGCCACCGTGGAGGGCGCCGCCTCGCGCGTGGAGGAGCACGGCGCCCGGCCCCACCTGCTCGTCGTCGCGGGTGACGGCGCCTGGGGTGGGGTGTGGGCCCGCGCGAGCGCCACGGCGCGCGCGCTCCTGGACGGAGTGCCGACCTTGTCGGTGACGCCCGCGGAGTGCGCGCGGGCGGGGGCGCTCCTGCCGCGCGTGCACACGCTCCTGGGCCGCGACGGCGCGTCGCTCCGGGTGGAGGAGCGGGTGCCCTTCTGCTGTCCGGTGGAGTTCGCGGAGGGCGAGAGCAAGGCCGCTCCCTGGACGTCGGGCGTGTCCTTCGCGATGAGCCCCGCGGGCCTCTTCGTGCGCACGCTGGTGCCGGCGCGCCCCGGCGCGGCGGTGACGCTGCGGCTGCACCTGCCCACCACGGGTGAGCGGCTGGAGTCCCACGGCGTGGTGGCGTGGGCCAACCCCTGCGCGCAGCGCGAGAGCCTGTGCGCGCCCCACGGCATGGGGGTGCGCTTCCTGGGCATGGGCCCTCCGCGCCTGATGCACCTTCGTCAGCTCTGCCAGGCCACGTCCCCCGCGTGAGCCCTGGTCCCCTCGAGGAGACGTCATGCGGCGCAAGAAGGTCCTGCTCGTCGACGACTCGCACACGGTGTTGATGCTCCACCAGATGATGATGGTGGAGCGCGGCTACGAGACGCTCATCGCCCGCGACGGGCTGGAGGCGCTGGCGCGCGTGGAGGTGGAGGCGCCGGACCTCGTCGTGCTGGACATCCACATGCCGCACCTGGATGGCCTGCAGACCTGCCGCGCGCTGCGCGAGCGCGAGCCCACGCGCCACACGCCCATCATCCTGTGCAGCACGCGCATGGAGCCCGCGAGCGTGCAGGCGGGCTTCGACAGCGGCTGCACCGACTACCTCACCAAGCCCTTCGCGGGCTCGGAGCTGGCGGCGCTGCTCAACCGCTACCTGGGCTCGGAGCGCGGCACCCGCGGAGACTGAGCCTGGGGCCGGGCGGGCAGCGAGCGGCGCGGCAGCGTCACGGTGAAGGACGTGCCGTCCTCCTCGGTGGAGCTGACCTCGATGCCCCCGCCGTGCGCCTGGACGATCTCCCGCACGATGTAGAGCCCCAGCCCGTAGCTCATCTTCAGCGTGCGCGTCGTCTGCGGGCCGCTGCGGAAGGGCTCGAACAGGTGCGGCAGCAGGTGCGCGGGGATGGGCCGCCCGCCGTTGTGCACCTCCAGCACCACCTTGTTGCCGCGCGTGGCCCGGACCTCCAGCTTCACCGGCGTGTCCGAGGGGCCGAACTTCAGCGCGTTCTCCAGCAGGTTGCTGGCCACCTGCCCCAGCCGGTCCGGGTCCCACATGCCCTGCGTGTTGCCCTTGTGCTCCACCTCGATGACGCGCTCGGGGTAGGCCACGCGGAACTCGTGCGCCACGCGCAGCGCCAGGTCCTTCAAGTCCATGGGCCTGGGTTCAATCGCCACGCCGCCCATCAGCCGGGTGCGCGTGAAGTCGAGCAGCAGGCGCGTGAGCCGCTCGATTCGCACCGCCGCGGTGGCGATGCGCTGGCTGGTGCGCCGCGCGTCCTCGGCGGTGCCGGACTCGGCCATGACGCGCGACCAGTTCATGATGGCGCCCAGGGGGCTCCTGATGTCGTGGCTGACGATGCCCATCAGCTGCTCCTGGAACTCGGAGTGGCGGCGCGCCTCCTCCTCGGCCCACTTGCGCTGGGTGATGTCGCGGCTGATGCCGAACAGCCCCACCACCTTGCCGTCACCGTCGCGCAGCACGCCCTTGGTGCTCAGCCACACGCGCGGGCCCTCCACGCCCGGCTGCGCGTCCTCGTACGTGACGGTGCGGCCGAAGGCGAGCACCTCCCGGTCGTTGGCGGCGTTGACGCGGGCGACCTCGGGCGCGAACAGCTCGTGGTCCGTGCGGCCCACCATCTGCTCCACCTCGTAGCCCACCGCGCGCGCGCCCGAGGCGTTGATGAGCTGGTAGCGGCCCTCCAAATCCTTCGTGTAGACGGAGTCCGTCGTCCCCTCGTGGATGGCGCGGAACACCTCGCTGGCGCGGCGCAGCTCCTCCTTCGCGCGCTTCTCCCCGCTGATGTCCCGGCAGTGGACCAACAGCCCCCCGGGCACCACGCGCGCGCGCACGTCGAACGTCGAGTCCCGCTCCGGCCAGCCGTGCTCGAAGCGCGTGGCGGGCTGCTGGGTGGCGGGCTGCTCGAAGCGCAGGTGGCGGCGCAAATCCAGCAGCTGGGGGCACGCGCGGCGCACGTCGTCGCCGACCGTGGCGGAGCCCTCCAACAGCTCCGCCATGCGCGGGCTCAGGTAGGTGAAGCGCCAGCCGGCGTCGAGCGTGAAGAACGCATCCGGCAGTCCCTCCAGGAGCGCATGCAGCGGTACGCCGGCCGACGCCTCGGAGGGGAGGGCCGGGGCCGGGGATCGCGGGCGCTTCTTGGCGGGGGTGGAGGGCATGCGTCGTGGGTTTTCGCGGGAGGAGCTGGAGGTCGAGGAGCGGAGGCGGGGCCGTGTCAGGAGGGAGGACAGGCTGCCTCGGGATTCTCCGGGCTCCTCGTCGAGAAGGTGCTCCGCGCAAAGGGGCGGCATGGCGCGGCGGCCGTCCCCCGCGCACGGGGTGACGTCGTCAGCGCGTGGCATCCCCGCGCTTCCGCGTGGGCCGAGGCACGGAAGGGGGTGGGCTTGAGTGCTGCGGTGAGGCCGAAACGCATCCGGGCAGAACCATACTCCGCTCCGTGTCTGGCGCGAGCGGCCCCCGCTGCTCCTTCCTCGCTCGGTGCGCTCCAGGTCCCTGCCTGCCGTTCCGGACGGCCGGTTCTTGCAGCGTGACTGCAATTCGGCCGGCCGGATGCGCCCGGGGTGAATGCGGGTTCAGATAACCCGGGAAACGGGGTGGGTCTGGGATGTGGTGTTTTCGTCTGGAGTCCGGAATCCCAGGGAGGTGGGTCAGTCCAGGTCGGACGTGATGAGGGGCGCTGTCCGGGAGCACCCGGGATGGGCCGCGCGAGGCTGCCTCAGACGAACTGCTGCACGCCCTGCGGAGAGACCAGGTGCGCGGCCCGCTGCACCGGCGCTCCCAGCGCGTTGAAGCCGCCGGGGTGCTTCTGCACCGCGAAGTGCCAGTGGGATTGGGCGTCCCGCCACCCGGCGATGAAGGCGATGCCCGGGTTGGGGACGAGCGCGGGGTTGGCGCCGTAGCAGTACCGTTGATGCCCCACGGGCAGCGGGCCGTTGACCAGGGGGATGGGGGCGGCGGGAACGGGGGGCACGACGCCGAAGGCGGGCAGGGGATCCGGCCGCAGGGCCACCGAGCGCACGTGGGTGCCCGCGCCCATGCGCGTCGTGTAGAAGGCGCGCTCCGCGCTGAGTCGCTGCGCATCCACGTTGCCGCCCGCGAGCGGCGCCCCGCCCCAGGCCGCCGGTGCGTTGGCGCCAGGGTTCCAGGCGATGTGTGTCACCCAGACGTTGGCGGGCCCGTTGGCGCCCGCGGGCGTGGCGACGCAGAACGTGCAGCCGCTGAACATGGCCGTGAAGAAGAACCGGACGTTCGGGTCATTCAGATGGAGCTCGTTCGCTCCAGCGGTCGCCCAGGGCAACCAATAGGCCTGGTACTGACGGGTCATCCATCCCACCGGGTTCGCGACCCGGGCGAGCCCGACCTTCATCACCTGCAGCGCCGCGTAGTTGGCGGCCGGGTTGTCGAAGGCCAGACCGGCGGGCGCCGCGGCCCCCAGGGCCATGTCGAAGGTCTGCCCCGCGGGGATGTTGCCGGCGAAGGCGCCCGCGACGAAGTCGAACGTGAGCACCATGGGCTCCGGGCGCGCATAGACGTTGTTGCCAGCCCAGTTGCCTTGCCCCAGGTCCATCACGCAATGGCACGTGGGACAGGGCTGCGCCGGAAGCGTGACCAGGATGAACCGGTTCAAGAAGGCCATCGGGTCTGCGTTGAACCTCTTGTTGAGTCCGTGCATGCGGCCGTACCTCCGAAGGGGTGGAGGCGCGGGTCGTGCAATGCGTGAACCAGCCCTGCGTCGGAGGGTGTGGGGTGGGTGATGCGCCGCGTGGTGGCGCGCAGGCGCGTCCTCCGTGAACGCGCCTTCGTCCAGGCAAGACGCCGCGGCGTCGCCCCGTCCCCGGGCTCAGGCGGACTTCTTCTGCTCGGCGTCGTCCTCTTCGAAGAGGCGCTCCAGCTCCTTGCGGGCGCGGGCGGCGGCCTCCACCAGCTTCGCCTCGTCGCGGTGGAAGCGGGCCGTCTCGCGCAGGAGCTTCTCGTCGTGCTCTCGCAGGCGCTCCATGACGCGGTGGCTCTCGGAGAAGGTGAGCCCCATCGTCTGGAGGATGTCGCCGCCCAGCTCCATGCTGCCGGCGAACGTCTCCCGCATGACGTGCTCGATGCCCAGGTCCAGCAGCTGGTAGGCGTGCACGCGGTTGCGGGCGCGCGCGAAGATGACCAGGTGGGGGAAGTGCTCCTTCACCGTCTTCGCGGTGCGCAGGGACGCCTCCATGTCGTCGATGGCGAGCACGAAGACGCGGGCCTTGTCGGCGCGGGCGGCGCGCAGCAGGTCCAGCCGGGACGCGTCGCCGTAGAACACCTGGCTGCCGAAGCGCTTCATGAAGTCGATGTGCTCGGGGCTCGCGTCGATGGCGGTGAACCCGATGCGCTTGGCGCGCAGGAGCCGGCCCACCACCTGACCCACGCGGCCGAAGCCGGCGATGATGACGGGGTGGTCCTCCTGGGGCGCCACGTCGAACTCGCGCGTCTGGGCCTTCTTCTGGAAGCGGGGGCGGACGTAGCGCTCGTAGGCCGCGTAGAGCATGGGGGTGGTGGCCATGGACAGGCCCACGACGACGACGAGCAGGTCCGCCTCCTGGGCGCTCATGACGTGGAAGGACACGGCGAGCGCGAAGAGCACGAAGGCGAACTCACCGCCCTGGGAGATGACGACGCCCAGGCTGAGCGAGGGCTCGTTCTGCTTGAGGCTGAAGCGGCCCAGGCCGTAGAGCACGGCGCCCTTGAGGGCCACCAGCCCCAGGACGAGGGCGGTGACGAGCACGGGCTGCTCGACGATGAGGCGCAGGTTGACGCTCATGCCCACGGCGATGAAGAACAGGCCGAGCAGCAGGCCCTTGAAGGGCTCGATGTCGGCCTCCAGCTCGTGGCGGTACTCGGACTCGGACAGGAGCACGCCGGCGAGGAACGCGCCGAGCGCCATGGACAGGCCCACGGCATGGAGCAGGGCGGCGGTGCCCACGACGACGAGCAGCGCGGTGGCGGTGAACAGCTCCTGGCTGTGGAACGAGGCCACGGCGCGGAAGAGGGGGCGCAAGAGGAAGCGGCCCGCGAGCACCACGCCCGTGAGCACGGCCACGACCTTGAGGCCGGTGAGCCAGCCGGGCTCGGGTGACGCGGTGCTCGCGTGGCCCAGCAGGGGCAGCAGCGCGAGCAGCGGGATGACGGCCAGGTCCTGGAACAGGAGGATGCCGAAGGCGAGGCGTCCGTAGCCGGTGGTGAGCTGGTTGCGCTCGGCGAGCAGCTGGAGGGCGAAGGCGGTGGAGGAGAGCGACAGGCCGAAGCCCGCGATGATGGACGCCCCGGGGGACAGGCCGAACAGCCAGCAGACGCTCGCGAGCAGGGCGCCGGTGACGACGACCTGGGCGCCGCCGATGCCGAAGACGGAGTGGCGCAGGCTCCAGAGGCGGGAGGGTTGCAGCTCCAGGCCGATGACGAACAGCAGCAGCACCACGCCCAGCTCGGAGAAGTGGAGCACGTTCTGCACGTCGCCGATGAGCTTCGCGCCCGAGGGGCCGATGACGGCGCCCGCGACGAGGTAGCCCAGCACCGAGCCCAGGCCGAGCCGCTTGAACAGCGGGACGGACACCACCGCGGCCGCCAGGAACACCAGCGCCTGATGCAGGAAGGACATGAACCCGCTTCCTGTCACGGACGCCTGGGACGAGCAATCACAGCCACGGCGGCACGCCGATGATTCGACGGCAAAGCATCGGCGCTCCGGCCGGGCCCAGCGCACGCGCGCCTACTCGTCCTCCTGCTGCCCGAAGAGCAGGCGCAACAGCGGCAGGTCCTCCGCGTGGCCGAAGACATACACGTGGTCACCGGGCTGGAACACGGTGTCGCCCTTGGGCGCGAGCAGCTCCTGCCCACGCACCAGCAGCATCGCCGCCGAGCCCGGCGGGAAGGGCAGGTCCGCCAGCCGCTCGCCCGCCACCGCCGACGCCTTGTCGATGTAGAACGAGCTCAGCTCCCCCTTGAGCAGCTGCGTGGACGCAATCTCCAGCACCGCCTGGGGCGGCTCGGGCACGTTGGCCGCCAGGCCCAGCTTCTTCGTCACCCACGGCACCGTCGCCCCGGGGATGAGCCCGTTCACCACCACGATGAAGAACACGATGTTGAAGATGTCCCGCGAGCCCGGCGCGTTCGCCAGCACCGGGAACGTCGCCAGGATGATGGGCACCGCGCCCCTCAACCCCACCCAGCCCGTGTAGACCATCTCCCCGAAGGGGAAGCGGAACGGCAGCAGGCACAGGAACACCGCCAGCGGCCGCGCCAGGAACGCGAGCACCAGGCCCAACCCCAGCCCCTCCCACGCCACCTCCACCAGGTTGCGCGGATACACCAGCAACCCGAGCACCAGGAACATCAATACCTGCGACAGCCACGCCAGCGCGTCGTGCACGCGCAGCAGGCCCGTGCGGTAGCGGATGCTCTCGTTGCCCAGCGCGATGCCCACCACGTACACCGCCAGAAAGCCGCTGCCGTGCAGCAGCGTGGGCAGGCCGAAGGACAGCAGCGCCAGCGCCAGCGTCATCACCGGGTACAGCCCCGCCACGCGCAGCCGCAGGCGCTTGAGCAGGAGCCTCGCGCCCATGCCCATCGCGAGCCCCAGCCCCGCGCCCACCACCATCTGCACCACCGCCTCCACCGCCAGGTCCCACCCCGGCGGCTTGCCGCTCGCCAGCGTGTGCGTCAGGCCCGTGGTGAGGATGACGGCCATCGGGTCGTTCAACCCCGACTCCAATTCCAGCGTCGTGCCCACCCGCCGCTTCAGGTGCAGCCCGCTGCCGCGCAGCACGGAGAACACCGCCGCCGCGTCCGTGGACGACACGATGGCGCCGAGCAGCAGGGACTGCGTCCACCCGAAGCCGAAGATGAAGTGCGCCGCCGCGCCCATCAGCGCCGCGGTCGCCACCACGCCCACCGTCGCCAGCACCGCCGCCGGCTTCAGCGCGGAGTGGATGGCGGCCAGGGGCGTGTTGAGCCCGCCGTCGAACAGGATGAGCACCAGCGCCACCGTGCCCAGCCGGAACGCGAAGCCGTAGTTGTCGAAGGCGATGCCGCCCGGGCCGTCCGAGCCCGCCGCCATGCCCACGCCCAGGAACAAGAGCGCCACGGGGATGCCGAAGCGGCCGGACGCCCGGCTGAACAACACGCTGAGCGCCAGCAGCGCGCCGCAGACGGCGAGCAGGAACGCGGTGGGGAGCGGCTCCGTGGTGATGGGCATGACCGGGCGAGGACTCTAGCCGTCCTCGCCCCGTCTCAGGCGTCCAGTCGCGCGCGGGACGCGCTGGAGTGCGGCGCGGTGGACACGCCCGTCAGCGGCAGCGTGAAGGAGAAGGTGCTGCCCTCGCCCTTCGTGCTGCGCGCGTGGATGTGGCCGCCGTGCGCCTCCACCAGCCCCTTGGCGATGGCCAGCCCCAGCCCCGTGCCCCGGCTGGCCGCGTCGCGCGCCTGCCAGTACCGGTCGAAGATGTGCGGCAGCGCCTCCGGGTCGATGCCCGAGCCCGTGTCGCGCACGTGGATGCACACCTCGCCGTTGCGCACGGACACCCCCGCCTCCAGGTCTCCCCCCGGCGGGGTGAACTTCACCGCGTTGCCCAGCAGGTTGCCCAGCACCTGGAGCACCCGCGTGCGGTCGCACTTCGCGCGCACGTCGTCCTCGGTGGAGCGCGTGTGCAGGTGCAGCCCCTTGGCCTCGGCCAGCGGCCGGATGGCGTCCATCGCCTCCGTCACGAGCGCCGTCATGGAATGCTCGCCCAGCTCCAGCGGCAGCCCCCCCGCCTCCAGCCGTCCCCAGTCCAGCAGGTCCGAGATGAGGCGCGACATCCGGTCCGTCGCGTCCTGGATGCGCGTGGCCTGCTTGGCCACCATCTCCCCGCCCGGCCGCGCGCCCGGCCCGCGCAAGAGCAGCGCCGAGCCCAGCTGCACCACGCCCAGCGGGTTCTTCAGGTCGTGCGACACCACCGCGAGCAGGTCCTCACGCGCCCGGGCCGCGCGGCGCGACTCGCCCACCAGCCGCGCGTTGTCGATGGCCAGGCTCGCGCGAAGGCACAGGTCCTCCGCCAGCGCCAGGTCATCCGGCCCGTACCGCCGGCCCGAGCCCGAGGCCACGAACGTCACCGCGCCCAGCGTGTTCCCGCGCGCGCGCAGCGGGATGATCATGTACGAGCGCGCCTGCAGCGTGCGCAGGAGCGCCGGGTGCGCGGGCTCGGCCGCCGCCGCGCGCAGCAGCGAGTCCGTCACCGCCGGCACCAGCTCCGGCTCCCCGGTGCGCAAGACGCGCAAGAGCCCCACGGGCGCGTCGTCGCGCCGCTCCATGCGCTGGGGCAGCGCCGCCGCGCGCTCCTGCTGCGTCGGGTCCAGGCACGCCACCGCGACCCGCGACACCCAGTTGCCCTGCTCCAGCGCGTCCACCAGACACCAGTCCGCCAGGTCCGGCACCGCCAGGTGCGCCAGCAGCGTGTACATGCCGTGCGGGTCGGGCGGATGGGTGAACAGCGTCGTCATCGCCTGGTAGAGGAACGAGCGTCGACGCTCGGCCTGCTCCACCTCCGCGCGCGCCAGCTGCTCCAGCTCCAGCGCGCGCGAGTACACCGCCTCCGCCTCCGTCAGCGGCCGCGCCGTCACCAGCACCAGGCCCTGCTCGCTGTCGGACGCGGGCAGCGGGGTGAGCACCAGCGCGTGCCGCCGCAGGCCCGAATCCATGGGCCAGGGCAGCTCCACCGTGACGCTGTCCCCCAGCGACGAGGCCCGCGCTCGCGCGGACTCCAGCCTCGCGGCGTCCTCGACCGGCAGGCCCAGCTCACTCCAGCTCCGGCCCACCAGCCCCTCGGGCCCCTGCCCGAAGGCCCGTGCGCCCGAGGCGCTCGTCGCCATGAGTCGCCCCACCGCGTCCAGGACGTAGGCGGGGTCGGGGAGCGCCATGAAGGCGGACAGGAAGGAAGGCAGGGATGTGCTCATTGGAACGGGGGGATGGGCCTGATGGGATATTGACACCCCTCGACACGAAGACCATTCCTCCGTGTCCAGTCAGGCTCCAAGATTTAACAAGCGGATATTATGGCTCACCCCGACTGTGCGCCTGCCCGGACGGCGAGCGTCAGTCGGGCGGGCAGCGAGGCCAGGGAGACGACCTCGTCCGCCAGCCCCGCCCCCACCACCACGCCCGGCATGCCGAAGACGACGGAGGACTCCTCGTCCTGCGCCAGCACCCGGCCCCCCGCCTCGCGCAGCTCGCGAATCCCCTCCAGCCCGTCCTGGCCCATGCCCGTCAGCACCACCGCGAGCGACTCCGCCCCATGCGCCCTGGCCACCGAGCGGAACAGCCACGTCGCCGAGGGGCGGAAGCCGTTGACGGGCGCCGCCTTGGACACCTGCGCGCGGCCGTCCTGGATGCCGAGGTGTCGGTCGTCCGGCGCCAGGTAGACGTGGCCGGGCAAGAGCAGCTCTCCCTCCTCCGCCACTCGCACGGGCAGGGGCCCCGCCGTGGCCAGCCAGGACGCCAGGCCCTGACCGAAGCCGAGCGCGATGTGCTGCACCACCAGCACGGGCGAGGGGAAGTCCGAGGGCAGCTCCGACAGCAGCCGGAACAGCGCGGCCGGTCCTCCCGTCGACGCCGCCAGCGCCACCACCGCCGTGCGCGGCGGCGACTTGCGGGGCGCGGGCGTGGCGGGAGGAGGCGGCACGGGCGCGGTGCCCCGGTCCGGCCAGCGGCGCACCACCTTCACCTCCGCCATGGCCTTCAGGGTGTCGCGCAGTCGACGGCTCTCCGCGTCGAAGTCCGGGGACTCGGGGCCCAGGGGCTTCTGGAGCACCGCGAGCGCGCCGGCGCGCAGCGCGGCCATGGACGTCTGGATGTCGCGCTCCACCAGCGTGGACACGACGACGACGGGGGTGGGCACCTCCGTCATGATCCGGCGCGTGGCCTCCAGGCCGTCCATGCGCGGCATCTGGATGTCCATCGTCACCAGGTGGGGCCGCAGCCGCTGGGCCAGCTCCACCGCCTCCACGCCGTCCTTCGCCTCGCCCACCACGCTCAGCGCGGGGTCGGCGCGCAGGATTTCCACCAGCAGCCGGCGGGCGGTGGGCGAGTCCTCGGCCACCACGATGCGCAACGGTTCAGTCCTCATAGCAGTCGTCTCAGGGTCTCCAGCAGGCTCGTCGGGTCGAACGCGCTTTTCACAAGATAGGCACTGGCCCCCGCTTGCAGCCCGCGCGCCTTGTCCTCGGGCTTGCCCCGGGCGGTGACCAGCACCACCGGCAGCCGCGAGAAGCGGGGGGAGGCACGCACGGCCTCGGTGAGCGCGATGCCGTCCATGCGCGGCATCTCCACGTCGAGCACGAGCGCCTCGGCGCCGACGGTCTGCAGCCGCTCCCAGGCCTCGGCCCCGTCCGCGCACGCCACCACGTCGTAGCCGGCGCCCTCCAGGATGCTCTGCTCGAGCGCGCGCGTGGTGGGCGAGTCGTCCGCCAGGAGGATGCGCCGCCGCGCCGCCCGGGCCGCCGGGGTGGGGAACAGCGCCGTGGAGGGTCGTCCCCCCGCGGCCCGCACCAGCGAGGCGGGGTTGAGCAGCAGGGACAGCCGTCCGTCCGGCAGCACCGCCGCCGCCGACACGTGACGCGCGCGGCGCACCCGGGGGCCCAGCGCGCGGACGAGGGCCTCCTGCTCGGCCAGCACCTCGTCCACCACCAGCGCGGCGCGCGCGGTGCCGGCCGCCAGCACCACCGCTCCCCGGCGCTGACGCGGAGGCCCTGCGGGCAGGCCCAGCACGTCCGACAGCGAGGCCAGGGGCACCAGCGCGTCCTCGGCCACCCAGGTGGGTCGGCCCTCCACGTCGCGCACCTCCTCGGGCGCCAGCCGCACCAGCCGGGCCACGCCCTCGCTGGCCAGGGCCAGCGTCTGTCCTCCGGTGGACACCAGCAGCACCCGCAGGGTGCTCAGCGTGAGGGGCACGTCGAGCGTGAAGCGCGCGCCCTTGCCCGGCTCGGTGGCCACCTCCACCGTGCCGCGCATCGTCTCCACCTGGGTGCGCACCACGTCCAGGCCCACGCCGCGCCCGGCGACCTCCGTCACCCGCGACGTGGTGGACAGGCCCGCGTGGAAGGCGAGCCGCGCCGCGTCCGCGTCGTCCTCGGGGACCTCGATGCCCCGCTCGAGGGCGCGCGCGCGCAGCGCCTGGAGGTCCAGGCCGCGCCCGTCGTCCTCCACGGTGACCTCCACGCGGCTGCCGCGCAGGCGCGCCGACAGCGTGACGAGCCCCTCCTCGGGCTTGCCCGCGCGCTCGCGCTCCTCGGGGGACTCCAGGCCGTGCGCCACGGCGTTGCGGACCAGGTGCAGCATCGGCTCGCGCAGGGACTGGAGCAGGGAGCGGTCCAGCTCCAGCGCGCCGCCCTGGATCTCCAGGCGGACCTTCTTGCCCTCGGAGCGGGCCACGTCGCGCGCGGCGCGCTCCAGCCCGCTGCAGCCTTCGACGAAGGGCAGGGTGCGCGCGCGGCGGACCTCGTCATCCATGCCGGTGGCCACGCCGCCGAGGGCGCGCTGGTCCGCGGCCAGCTCGCGCGCCACCCGCGCCAGCTCCGTCTCCGCGCGGCGCAGCGCGGCCTCGCCGTCGGTGCCGCGCACGGCGTCGCGCACGCGGGCGAGTTCCTCGCGCACCGTCTCCAGCGTCTCGGCGCGGCCCTCCAGTCGCAGCGCGGCGACCCGCAGCTCGCCGCTGCGCGACAAGAGCGCGTCCAGCTTCTGCGCGGACACGCGCACCGGCAGCGTCGTCTCCAGGCCGGCGCCACCGGAAGAGGCCTCCGAAGGCTCCGCGCCCGGAGCGCGAGAGGACCCCGCGTCACGAGAGGCGTCCGCACCGCCGGCGCCCGGAGCGCGTGAACCTCCACCGTCGCGAGAGGACTCCGCGCCGCCGGCACCCGGAGCGCGTGAACCTCCACCGTCGCGAGAGGACTCCGCGCCGCCGGCACCCGGAGCGCGTGAACCTCCACCGTCGCGAGAGGACTCCGCGCCGCCGGCACCCGGAGCGCGTGAACCTCCAGCGTCGCGAGAGGACTCCGCACCGCCGGCACCCGGAGCGCGTGAACCTCCACCGTCGCGAGAGGACTCCGCACCGCCGGCACCCGGAGCGCGTGAACCTCCCGCGTCACGCGTGGAGGAAGGCCCGCTGGCACCCGGCGCGCGTGAGGCGCCCCCGTCGTGCGCGGACGCCGCACCGCCGGCCCCCGAGTTGCCCACGCTCCCGCTCGTGCGCGAGCCCTCCGACACCGAGGGACGTGCCGGCGCCGCCGCGTCCTGGGCCGCGCGCTCCAGGTCCGGCAGCAGCAGCTCCAGCGGCGAGCCCGTCAGCTCCTGCCGCGAAGCCAGTCGCCGCCCCGCGTCGTCCAGCGCGTCCACGGCGGCGAAGCACAGCTCATACAGCTCCGGAGGCGCGGTGCGCCGGTCGCGCAAGGGCTCGAGCACCTCCTCCAGCCGGTGACAGGCCGTCTCCACCAGCAGGGCGCTGGCCGCGCGCGCGGCGCCCTTCACGCTGTGCAGCGTGCGCAGGAGCGCCGACACCCGCTCGGTGGCGGGCGGTGTCCCCTGCTCCCGCTCCAGCGCGAGCAGGTCGCGGTTGAGCGACGTCACATGTCCCTCGAGCTCCTCGAGGAACGTGGCGAGCAACGCCTGTGCGAGCCTGTCGCGGTCCATCAGCGGCCGTACTCTTCGAGCAGACCCTTGAGCTTCTGCCCCATGCCGTTGATGTCCTGCATGGCCCGCTCCGTCTGGCGCGACGACAACAGGCCCTGCTGCGTGGCCTGGTTGACGTCATGCATGGCCTGGCGGATCTGCGCGATGCCCGTGGCCTGCTGGTTGGCGGAGGCGGCGATCTGCGCGGCGGTGAGCGACGCCTGCGCGAGCAGGTCCGACAGCGTCTGGATGGTGGCGCCCGCCTCGGACACCACGCGGGTGGCGGTGGCCACGCTCTTGGTGCCCTCCTCGGTGGTCATCACCGCGCCGTGCGTGGCCTTCTGAATCTGTCCGAGAATCTGCCGCACCTGGCTGGTGGCCTTCTTGGACTGGTCCGCCAGCGCCTTCACCTCGGCGGCGACGACGGCGAAGCCCCGGCCGTTCTCCCCCGCGCGGCTGGCCTCGATGGAGGCGTTGAGCGCGAGCATGTGCGTCTGCTCGGAGATGTCGTTGACGGTGGTGATGATGTCGCCGATGGCCTGCGCCTGCTCGGCGAGCGCGAGGATGCGCTGGGCGATGGACTCCACCTGCTCGCGCACGGTGCCCATGGAGGACACGGCCTCCTCCACGGAGCGACGGCCGGAGCGGCCCACCTCCTCGGCGTGGCGCGCGGAGTCGCTGACGTTGCGCGCGCGGCCGGCGGCCTCCTCGGACGTCTTGGTGATCTCCTCGATGGTGCTCACCGTCTCCGTCACCGCGCTGCCCTGCTCCTGGGCGCCAGCCACCTGCTCGGTGGTGCTGGCGAGAATCTGCGAGCTGGCGCCCGCGAGCTGATTGACGAACTCCGCCACGGTGCGCAGCGTGTGCTCGCGCTGCTCGGACTGCCGGGCGATCTGCGCCTCGGATTGCTGACGGCGCTCGGCCATGTCGTTGAAGGCGCGCGCCAGCTCCGCCGTCTCGTCGCGGCCCTTGATGTCGATGCGGTGGGCCAGCTTCCCCGAGCCCAGCTGCTCCACGCCCAGCATCAGCCGGCGCAGCGGCACGGTGATGCTGCGGGTGATGACGTAGCTGCCCACGGAGACGATGAGCAGACCCATCACGGCGCAGATGGCGAGCACCCACATGATCTGCCGCGCGGCGGCCTGGGCGGCGTCGGCGTGCTCCTTCCAGCGCTCCTGCTCCTCGGCGAGCATCTCGTTGATGACGCCGCGAATCTGGTCCATCAGCTCCTTGCCCCGGTGCCCCCGGACGATGGGCAGCGCGTTCTCCAGGCCCTTGTCGCGGCGCTGGCGGATGCCCTCCTCGAGCAGGGCCAGCCGCCCCGTGATGAGCGGCTCCAGGCGCACCATGCGGTCGCGCTGCTGGCGGAAGGGCGCCATCGCGTCGCGCAGCAGGTTGATGTCCTGCTGGAGCGTGGCGACCGCCTGCTGATAGGGCTCCAGGTAGGAGTCCTCGCCGGTGAGCAGGAAGCCGCGCTGTCCCGTCTCCGCGTCGACGATGAGCGCGCGCACCTCGCGCACCAGCTTGTAGTTCTCGTGGGCCTTGAGCAGGCCTTCGGTGGTCTCGTTGAGCTGGCGGGCTCCCTGGAACGCGACGACGGCCAGGATGAGCAGCACCATCAATGAGAGTCCGAAGCCGACCGCGATGCGGTTCCCGATGTTCATACGACTCCTTCGTCGGACAAATCGAACACGAGGCGACTGTCACTCAGCAACGCGTCGCCCTCCAGCAAGAGAGTTCCATCCCTGTCGGCCGCGAACACCAGACCGCCGGCGGTATCCACGAGGGCCTCGGGGGTGGGCAGCAGGTCCAGGCTGGACACCTGGGTGACCTCCTGGACTTCCTCGGTGCGCACGCCCAGCTCGGCCCGGTGCGTGCCCACGACGAGCAGGGGGCCGGTGGCGTTCGACGGCGCGCGGCCGAAGAGCGGGGCCAGCTCGACGACGGGGAGCACCTCCCCGTGCAGCAGCGTGAGGCCGCGCAGGGCGGCGGGGGCGCCGGGCAGGGGGATGACCTCCGCGGAGCGGACGACCTCGAGCACGAACCGGGACTCCAGGGCGTAGGTCTGGCCGGAGGCGCCAAAGCGCACCACCTCGCGCAGGGTGTCCGGGGCGAGGTCGGGCGTGAGGGGGCGGCCGAGGGCGCGGGCGCGCTCGTCGAGCAGCGCGGCCTCCTCCTCGGGGGTGAGGTCGCCCTGGGCCTCGCGAGAGGACTCCAGCTCGGCGAGCCGGGCCCGGACGGCGGTCCAGTCGATGTTCTTGGAGTGCGGCATCAGGAGCCTTCCATGCGGACGCGCTCGTCGCGGGCGGCGCGTGCCAGCTCACGTGCGCGCTCGCCCTCCGCGAGTGGCACGGCGGTGTCGGGGGGCAGGGCCTCGCAGAGCGTCTCGGCCTCGCGCAGGGCCTTCCGGGCGCCGGGGAGGTCGCCGAGCCGGCGCAGCACGCGTCCGAGGACGAGCCAGGCGACGGCGAGGGTGGGCTCCAGGTAGAGGGCTTGACGGACGGCGCGCTCGGCGTCGGGGAGGCGGCCCTGGCCGAGGAGGAGGAGGGCTTCGAGGTAGCGCAGGCCGGGCACGAGCGGATGGCGGGTGGCGGCCTCGGCGCTGACATAGAGGGCGGCCTGGGCATCCAGGTTGGCGATGGCGCGCACGGCGGTGGTGGCGATGTCCGGGTCGGGGTCCAGCGCGCCCAGCCGTGTCGCGGCCTCGCGCCAGTCGCCGCGCTCCAGCGCGCGACGCGCGGTGGACAGCTCCGCGGGATGGAGGACCCGGGGGTGGGGGCCACGAGGCGCGGAGCCCTGCGGGTTCGCACCGGAAACCGTGGCCGCGGACGAGGCGCCCGGTCCGCGGTTGACTGCGCCCGCCTGACCCGGCAACGCGCCCGCGGAGCCGGCATCCTGCGCGGAGCCTGGCCCGCGCTGGAACGCACCGGCATCGCCTGTCGCGGCGCCGGCATCGCGCGCAGAGCCCTGCTCGCGCTGAAACGCGCCCGCATCGTACGGAGCGCCCGGCCCGCGCTGAAACGCGCCACCCTGTCCCGCGCCACCCGCCTCGGGATGAGCGCCCGAGCCCTGCGCCCAGGCGCCGCCCACGGGCTGCGACGGCCACGTTTCATGCGGTGCCCGAGCCCCATGACCCTCATGCGCCGCACCCGCCGGGTGCGCGCCGAACGGCGCCCCATCGGGAACGGCCACGGTGGTGCCGGGAGGAAGCCGCCGATAGAACACGCCCCACTCGGTGAGCACGGGCTCCAGCGGAGCCAGCCCCCCGAGCGGCGGGTCCGAGGGACCGGTGAACAGACACCCTCCCTCCGTCAGCGACGCATGGAGGCGGCGGGCCACGGCCTCGATGGTGGCGTCGTTGAAGTAGATGAGGACGTTGCGACAGAACACGACATCCAGCCGCCAGATGCCGGAGTCGGGCGAGGGCCACGTGTCGAGCGCGAGGTTCAGGTAGCTGAAGCGCACGTGCTGTTTCACCTCGGGGGCCAGGATGTACTGGCGGCCCTCGGGGCGCAGGTGCGCGCGCATCCGCTCGGCCCAGGGGCCCCGAAGGGACCACTCGCCGTAGTGCGCGCGCCGTGCGCGAGCGAGCGCCGTGCGCGACACGTCCGTGGCGAGCACCGTCATGTGCTGGCCCCAGCCCTCGTTCATCATCAGGGCCGCCAGCGAGTACGGCTCCTCGCCGGACGAGCACGCCGCGCTCCACAGGCGCGCGCTGTAGTCCTGTCCATGGCGCTCGCGCAGACCGGGGAGCACGACGCGGCGCAGGTGCTCGAAGTGCTCGGGGGTGCGGAAGAAGTACGTTTCACCGATGGTGAGCTCGGTGAGCAGGTCGTCCATCGCGGCCGCGTCATCGCTGATGCGCAGGCGATAGGTCTCGAAGTCCCGGACGCCGGCGCGAGCCATGGCGCGGCTGATGCCCTCCTCGGCGGAGGCGGGGCAGGAGGGTGGAGCGAGCCCCGCGCGCTCCTCGACGAGCGCGAGCACGGCGGGAAAGCCCGGATGGCTCCACGGCCCTTGCCTCACGCACGCTCCGTCGAGGACGCGAGCGCCGCGTCCAGGGCCAGGGACTCGGCCTCGGAGAGGAACCCGCGCAGGTCGTGGACCAGGACCAGGCCGTCCTCCAGCTTGGCGGCGCCGGTGACGTAGCCGACGCCGGGCAGCTCGCGGGGCGTCTCGTCCCACTCCTCGGGTGCGACCACCCGCAGGCCCTCGGCGCGGTCCACGCGCAGGGCGACCTGTCGGGGGCCGGCCTGGGCGATGATGAGGTGGTCGAAGGAGGACAGGGGCCGGGCGGGGTGCCGGAAGCGCCGGCGCAGGTCGAGCACGGGGAGCAGCTGGCCGTGCAGGTTGAGCAGTCCCTCGACGACATCCGGTGCTTGGGGCAGGGGTGTCAGGCGCACGGCGCGCACCAGCTCACGCACGTCCTCGGTGGGGAGGCCGTAGCGTTGACCTGCCAGGGTGAACAGCAGCACCTCTCGCGGAGCGGACACCATGCAAGGGAGGACATAGACGCTGGTTTGCGGGCTGTCGAACCCGGCGTGGACCCCGCACGTCCTCTGTCCACCAGTGCCCAATGGCGCAAGCCCCGTGTCTCACCGCCCGTGTCCCCCTGTCTCCCGGAGGAGTGGGCCGGCGAGCCCGCCCCCGGGGGAAGGGGCCCCCGGAGCGCCGGACCTGTGAGAGCCTCCTTCGCGCATCCCCGTGAGCGAGCCACCCCTGTCCCCGCGCCTCTTCGATTCCCCGCCCCTGCCCGGAGAGGTGCCCCCGCGTCTGCCCAGCCCCTTCGCGCCCGGGGCGCCCGGGCCGCTCGCCCGGAGGGCCGCCGAGATGCTCCGTCAGCGCCTCGAGTTCGAGGCCCCTCGCTGGGAGTCCCTGTGGCGTCCGGGTGGAGGAAAGATGTTCGGCGTCCTGGTCGTCTCCACGCCGGAAGGGCCACCAGGCTTCCTGAGCGCCTTCTCAGGGATGCTCGGAGGCCGCTGGGAGGTGGACGGCTTCGCGCCCCCACTCTTCGACTTGAGCGCGCGAAAGACCTTCCTGCCCCGGGGCGAAGTGGAGCTGGCCGAGCTGGGCCACCGTCTGCGCGAGCTCTCCAGGGACCATGAGCGCGCCGTCCTGGACTCGGGGCCCTCCAGCGCCCAGGCACGAGCGCTCAGCGAACGTCGAGACGCCCTGTCCCATGAACGCGCGGAGCGCTCACGGGCCCTGTGGCACCGGCTCACCTGGGACTATGACATCCCCAACGCGCGAGGAGGCCGGGTCCCCCTGGCGAGCCTGTTCGACCCGCGTCCCGTCCCCGGAGGCGCGGGGGAGTGCGCGGCGCCCAAGCTGCTGGCGCAGGCCTACCGTCATGGCCTGAAGCCCCTCGCGCTCGCGGAGTTCTGGTGGGGCGCACAGCCCGAGGGCGGCGGCCGGGTCTCCGGGGCGTACTACCCGGCGTGTGACAGCAAGTGCCGCGCGGTCCTCGGCCACATGCTGCAGGGGCTCGACGTGGACCCCGCCCCGCCACGCCCCACTGGAGGCTCGGTGAGGGTGGTGCACGAGGACGCGGCGCTGCTCGTGGTGGACAAGGACGCGGGGCTCGCCTCGGTGCCGGGGCGTCATGCCCCCACGCGCGACTGCGTGCTCGTCCGCCTCCAGGCTCGCCACCCCGAGCTGACCTCCGCTCACTTCCTCCACGCGCTGGACGCGGAGGTCTCCGGCCTCCAGCTGATTGCGCGGGACCTCGAGACGCGGGCCGCGCTCCAGCGCCAGCTCGCGCGAGGTGAAGCCGAGCACCGCCACGTCGCCTGGGTCGAGGGAGGACTCCCCGGCACGGAGGGCCGCATCGACCTGCCGCTGCGAGGCACGACCTCCGGCGCGCTCGAGTCCCTGGCGAGTCGCGCCCACGGCAAGCACGCGGTGACGGACTGGCGTGTCGTGGAGTCACACGCGGGCCGCACGCGCGTGTGGCTCTGGCCGAGGACGCGCCACGCATGGCAGCTGCGCATCCACGCCGCGCATCCCGAGGGGCTCGGGGCCCCCATCGTCGGAGACACCCGCTTCGGGAGCGAAGCCGGGCCCTGGCGATTGCACGCCGAGGGACTCGTCTTCACGCATCCGCGCACGCAGGCCCGCCAGGACTTCTCCATCCCCGCCCCCTTCTGACGGAGGAGCCCTCACGTCGAGGCCGGGCGACGCGCCCAGCCGCCCATCCTCCAAGGACAGTGTTCACGGGGCCGGCACATGGCTCACCCCGGGGGCTCGTTTCATGAACGCGCCACGCGGGACCTGTCTTTCAGCGCTCGGAAGGGTTGGACGAGGGGCCAGGTTCGGCGCGGGGAACAGGGGCACCGGTGCGGCGCTGTCTGCCATTGCGAGCCCCTTCGTGAAACGAAAACGGGCCCGGTGGAACACACCGGGCCCGTCCTGATGTCTCACGCGGCGAAGCGACTTCAGCCGCCGAGCGCCACGTTCTCCAGCACGCCCAGCGCGTCGGGGACGAGCACGGCGGCGGAGTAGTAGGTGCTCACCAGGTACTGGGTGAGGGCCTGGTCGTTGATGGCCATGCGCTTGACGGTGAGGCTCGCCTCCACTTCATCCGGGATGCCCGCGTTGTGCAGGCCCACCACGCCCTGGTCCTCCTGGCCGGTGCGCATGGCGATGATGGACGTCGTGTTCTCCCGGCTGATGGGCAGCTTGTCGCACGGCAGGATGGGCACCCCGCGCCATGCCTGGAACTTCGCCCCGCCCACGTCCACCACCGTCGGGTACAGGCCGCGCCGGGTGCACTCCCGGCCGAACGCCGCGATGGCGCGCGGGTGCGCCAGGAAGTAGCGCGTCTTGCGACGGCGCGTCACCAGCTCGTCCATGTCGTCCGGCGTCGGCGGCCCCGAGCGCGTGTTGAGGCGCTGCTTGAGGTCCGCGTTGTGCAACAGGCCGAACTCCGGGTTGTTGATGAGCTCCCACTCCTTGCGCTCCTTCAGCGCCTCGATGGTCAGCCGCAGCTGCTCCTGCGTCTGGTTCATCGGGTCGTTGAAGATGTCCGACACGCGGGTGTGCACGCGAAGGATGGTCTGCGCCACGCTCAGCTCGTACTCGCGCGGCTTGAGCTCGTAGTCCACGAAGCCGCCCTGCAGCACGGGCTCGCCGTGGTGGCCGGCCGACATCGGGATGGCCGCCTGGCCCGCCTTGTCCTGGGGCTTCTTGAGCTTCGCCTTGTAGCGGTCCACGTGCGCCTTGAGCGCCGGGGACTGGACGATGAGCGTCTCGAACACGTCCTGCGGCAGCGCCATCACCGTGCAGGCCGTGAGCGCCTTGACGGTGAAGGGCCACACGTCGTTGGACTCCACCACCGCCTGGTCGCCGAAGTGGTCGCCGTCCGCCAGCGTGTCCAGCACCAGCGGGTCGCCGTACTTGCCCTTCGAGAGCTTCTGCGCCTTGCCGTGCGCGATGAGGAACACCTGGTGCGCGGACGTGCCCGCCTCGACGATGACGTCCCCGGCCTTGTACTGCTGCTGGGTGAAGCGTCCCGCCAGCGTGCGGATGAGCAGGTCGTCCGCGTCCTGGAAGCCCCGCATCAGCGGCAGCTTCAGCAGCTCCTGCGGAATCACCTCCACCTTGACGCCGATGTTGCTGAAGTTCAGCCGGTCGTCGCCCGCCGCGTACGTCAGCCGCCGGTTGACGCGGTACGTGCCGCCCGACACCTGCACCCACGGCAGGATGCTCAAGAGGTAGCGGGGCGAAATGCCCTGCATCACCGGCTGCGTCTTCGTCGTCGTCGCCAGCTGCCGCGCGCCGGCCGTGCTCAGGCTGGTGCCCTCGTGGGCCGTCAGCTCTCTGTCTGGATTCGCCATGAAGTCGTCCTCCTTGGTCCGGATGCGACGACTACGAGCGCCCCAGCTCCACGCTCTCCAGGATGCCCAGCGCGTCCGGCGTCAGCACCGCCGCGGAGAAGTACGCCGTCACCAGGTAGTTCATGATGGCCTTCTCGTTGATGCCCATGAAGCGCACGTTGAGGCTGGGCTCGATTTCGTCGGGGATTCCCGCCTGGTGCAGGCCGACGACGCCCTGGTTCTTCTCGCCCGCGCGCATCAGCATGATGGACGTGGTGCGCGTCTCGGAGATGGGCAGCTTGTTGCAGGAAACAATCGGCACGCCGCGCCACGCGGGCACGTGGTTGCCGTTCATCTCCACGCTGGTGGGGTAGATGCCCCGCTTGTTGCACTCCTGGCCGAAGGCGGCGATGGCGCGCGGGTGCGCCAGGAAGAACGACGGCTCCTTCCACACCGTCGCGAGCAGCTCGTCCATGTCGTCCGGCGTCGGCGCGCCCGAGCGGGTGTGGATGCGCTGCTTGAGGTCCGCGTTGTGCAAGAGGCCGAACTCGCGGTTGTTGATGAGCTCGTGCTCCTTGCGCTCCTTGAGCGCCTCCACCGTCAGGCGCAGCTGCTGCTGCGTCTGGTTCATCGGGTCGTTGAAGAGGTCCGCCACGCGGGTGTGAATCTGGAGCACCGTCTGGGCGACGGACAGCTCGTACTCGCGGGGGCTCGTCTCGTAGTCCACGAAGGTGCCGGGGAGCACCGGCTCGCCGTGGTGGCCCGCCGCCAGCTCAATCGCCTTCTGGCCGGAGTGGTCCTGCTTCTTCTTGGAGCGCGCCTTGAACTTCTCGAGGTGCTTCTGCAGCGACGGCACCTGCGCCACCACCGTCTCGAAGGCGGACTGCTGGAGCACCAGCGCAATCACGGGCGTGACGGCCTTGGCGGTGAACTGCCAGTAGTCCTGCGACTCCAGCAGCGCCTGGTAGCTGTAGTGGTCTCCGTCCGCCAGCGTCTCCAGCACCACCGGCTCCCCGTACTTGCCGGTGCCGATGCGGTTCACCTTGCCGTGCGCGATGAGGACGATGGAGTCGGCCTCCTTGCCCGCCTCGGTGATGACCTCGCCCGCCTTGAACTCCTTCTGCTCGAAGCGGTTGGCCAGCGCGGTGAGCGCGTCCACGTCCTCGTACCCGCGCAAGAGAGGCAGCTCGCCCAGCTCCTGCGGAATCACCGCCACCTTGGCGCCCGTGCTGGTGAAGGTGACGCGGCCGTCGCCCACCGCGTACGTCATGCGGCGGTTGACGCGGTACGTGCCGCCGGACACCTGCACCCACGGCAGCAGCTTGAGCAGCCACCGAGAGGAGATGCCCTGCATCTGCGGCTCGGACTTGGTCGTCGTCGCCAGCTGCCGCGCCGCCTGCGTGCCCAGGCTCTGGTTGTTGTCGTCGAACTTCTTCGAATCATTGGACATGGGTCACCCTTCTTCGGATTGAAGACTTGGATTCACTGCGGAATGTGTCGCCAGCGTCAGGGCCGGGTGGCGCGAAGCAGCTCGGCGATGCGCATCGCCGACGTGCCCAGCGGGGCGGGCTTGCCCGTCTTGAGCTTCGGCGCCGCGTCGTGGATGAGCTCCACCTCGGTGTAGCGCGTCACGCCCGCGTGCCACCGGGGGATGCCCGCCATCCACTGCTGCAGCTGCTCCACGTACTTGTGCAGCTTGCCTTGCGCCTTCTCGTCCAGCTCGAAGGTGCGGATGACGGCGGGCAGCTCCTTGGCCACCAGGTGCTCGAACTGCTTCATGCGCGCGGTCATCATCTGGTTGACCACCTGCACCGCCGCGTCCTTGTCCACGCCCAGGAACTTCTGCACGACGAGCACGCAGTTGTTCAGCTCGCCCTCGAACTGGATTTCCTTCTGGTAGGAGTACAGGTCGTTGACGAAGCAGGCGTAGTCCGCGGCGGAGTTCTCCAGCGCCCGCAGCGTGCGGGTATTGAAGACGTCCTCCGGCACCGCGTCGCCGTGGGACAGGCGCGCCAGCGACATGGTGAGGTCCGAGCCGAACGTCTTGCGGCGCATCTCCACGTAGTCCACCGGGTCCGGCACGCGGTTGAGCAGCTGGTTGTTCAGCTCCCACACCCAGCTGTCCGTCATGTCCTGGATGGCCTTGCGGAAGAGCTTTCGGCCGCGCGGCGTCAGCGGGCCCGCCGTGCGCTTCCACAGGTCCGCCAGGCTCAGCTCCACCGGGTTGAGGGGCACCGCGGCGCTGGCCGTCTCCACGTCGTCCGGCATGAACTGCCCCAGCCGCGCGGTGAAGGCCTTGGCGCCCGCCATGTCCCGGGTGTTCGCGTAGAGCAGGGGGAAGTAGTCGTCCGCGTACGTCCCCCACACCAGCCAGCAGGCCGTCAGCTCCAATTGCTCGGGCGTCGCGTCCGGGTGGATGAGCGCGCCGCAGAGGGCCACGTCCGCCGCGTCGAACTTGTGGTCATCCCAGACGTAGAAGCCCACGCCGGGCACGACTTCGAGCAGGCCCATCTTCCGCGCCCAGGCCTTGGAGGCCCTCCGCGCATGGTCCAGGTGGGGACTGAGGTACGTGCTGTACGGCATGTAGAACTTCGGCAACGTCGTGGGGCCCACGTGCTGGCGCGGCGTGTGGCTCAGCGAGCGGGCGCGAGGCCCCATCCCCAGCGCGCCCGCCGTCAGCGGCAGCCGGAGCGCGGAGGTGCCCAGTCCCGCGGGCACCGGAATGGACAGCGCCGGGCGCTCCTGGGCGTGCTGGTTCATGTAGCGGTTGGAGCGCATGTGCCACTCGTGGCCGCCGGACTGCCAGTCCTGAAGGCCCCGCAGGTAGGTGAGCACCTGCGCCTGCTCCACCGGGTTGAGTCCGTACTCCGCGAAGAGCCACGGCAGCTCCGTGGCGAACGTCGTCTCGAACTGCTGCAGCCGCGACGTCAGCAAGTCGTTGACCAGGTCCGCGGCGCGCTGCGTGTCGCAGTCGAGGAACTTCTCCACCACCAGCACGCCGTTGGAGAGCTCGCCCTCCTCCAGGATTTCACGCTCGTAGGAGAACAAGTCGTTGCGCAGGTGCACCGCGTCCGAGAAGGTGTCCTTGAAGACGCGCATCGGCCGGCTCTTCACCACCCGGTCCGGAATCTCCGCCGCGACGGCCACCTCCACCAGGTCCGACGACCAGGGCGCGCCGCCCACCTTGCGGCGCATCTCGATGTACTCGATGGGGTTGGAGACGCGCGCCTCGCTGATGTTCTCGATTTCCCACATCGACTCATCGAGCAGGTGCTTGGTGTTCTCGAAGAAGCGGCGGCGCCAGTCCATGGACATGGCGGGCACCGTGCGCTGCCACAAGTCCCACAGGCCGCGCTCCACCGGGTTGACGGGCTCCGGCGGCGTCTGGCTCATGTCCAGCGGCATGAACAGCGGCAGCCGGTCCAGGTAGGCCTGGCCGCCCTTCACGTCGCGCGAGTACTTGAAGACCTCCAGGAAGTGGTCGTCGAAGTAGAAGACCCAGACGTACCAGTCCGTGACCAGGTCCAGCACCGGCCCCGGCGCCTCGGGGTGCGTGTACGCGCAGAGCAGCGCGTAGTCCATGCCGTCGAAGCGGCGCTCGGACCAGACCTCCCGGTCCGTCCCGTCCCTCGGCGGCCCCAGGATGCCCATCTGGTAGGACCACGCCTTGGTGTGCACGCGGGCGGCTTCCAGGTTCGGGTTCAGCCGCGCCGGCCACGGCACGTAGAACTCAGGCAGCTGGAATGGTTGCTTCTGACGCGCCTTGGACATGCTCACCCCTCGTTGAGTGCCAGGGCTTGTACTGTCGTCTTGTTGGCACTTCCACGGATGTCATCGTTGACTCGGTAAGATGTTTTATCCGCGAGATAAGACATGGCGGGATGAGCGATGACTCACCTTCTTCACAGGATGAGAAGAAGGGAGTTTCTCTCTCGGGAGTGCAACGGGAGCGTTTCATTGTCGTGACGGCGGATGCGTCTGTCTTTGCGAACTTCTCAAAGGCTGGCAGCGGCCGAGACGGCGAGGGCCTCTTCCGCCAGGCCGCCTCCGCCGTGCGTGCGGGGGCGCGCGTCCCCAGCGTTACCCGGACCTGCACGCGGCGCGGCGGATGGCCGGGCCGCCTCGGAGGAGTCCGCTCATGGCCAGCAATCGCGGCGTCGTCTATCTCGGTCCCGGCAAAGTGGAAGTCCGCTCCATTGACTATCCCAAGATGGTCAACCCGGAAGGGAAGTCCATCGAGCACGGCGTCATCCTCAAGGTGGTCACCACCAACATCTGCGGCTCGGACCAGCACATGGTGCGCGGGCGCACCACGGCGCCCAAGGGGCTGGTGCTCGGGCATGAAATCACCGGGGAGATCGTCGAGAAGGGCAAGGACGTCGAGTACCTCTCCGTGGGCGACCTCGTCACGGTGCCCTTCAACGTCGCCTGTGGCCGCTGCCGCACGTGCCGCGAGCAGCAGACGGGCGTGTGCCTCAACGTGAACAAGGGGCGCGCTGGCGGCGCCTACGGCTACGTGGACATGGGCGGCTGGGTGGGCGGACAGGCAGAGTACGTCATGGTCCCCTACGCGGACTTCAACCTCATCCGGTTCCCCGACAAGGCGCAGGCGCTGGAGAAGATCCTCGATTTGACGATGCTCTCGGACATCCTGCCCACGGGCTTCCACGGCGCCGTCACGGCGGGCGTCGGCGTGGGCTCCACGGTGTACGTCGCGGGCGCGGGGCCGGTGGGGCTCGCGGCGGCGGCCTCGGCGCAGGTGCTGGGCGCGGCGGTGGTGATGGTGGGCGACATGAACGCGGACCGGCTCGCGCACGCGAAGTCGGTGGGCTTCGTGCCCATCGACCTGAAGAAGAGCGACAAGCTGGAGGACCTCATCGCCGCCGTCATCAAGGAGCCGGAGGTGGACGCGTCCATCGACGCGGTGGGCTTCGAGGCGCACGGCCATGGCGCGCAGGCCTCCTCCGAGGCGCCCGCCACGGTGCTCAACTCACTGATGGCCATCACCCGCGCGGCGGGGGCCATCGGCATCCCCGGCCTCTACGTCACCGAGGACCCGGGCTCCAAGGACGAGTCGGCGCGCCAGGGCAACCTGCGCATGCGCTTCGGCCTGGGCTGGGCCAAGTCCCACCGCTTCTACACGGGGCAGACGCCGGTGCTGCGCTACAACCGCCAGCTCATGCAGGCCATCCTCCACGGCCGGCTGAACATCGCGAAGGTGGTCAACGCCACCGTCATCTCGCTGGATGACGCGCCCCGGGGCTACCAGGAGTTCGACGCGGGCGTGGCGCGCAAGTTCGTCATCGACCCGCACGGGACGCTCAAGAAGAAGTAGGCCCGGAAGAGACGACGCCACCGCGCCCGACACGGCTGGACGGGCGCGGTGGGGCCTTCACCTCAGCTCACCCTTCCGGGACCTGCGGGCAGGTGGACGGGTCCTGCTGGCAGCCGGGCACGCAGTCCACGTAGCACCACGTGGCCTCGTTGCCCTGGCACAAGCCGTCACCGCACGACGCGGCGCAGTCGGCCGGGCAGCTCCCCGCCCACTCACCGCCGTTGCAGATGCCATCGCCGCACCAGGTGCTCGGGGCGGTGCAGTCCTGCGGGCACGTCACCCACGTCTCGCTCCCGTTGCAGATGCCGTCGCCGCACACCGGAGCCGCGACGCAGTCCTCGGGGCAGTTGGAGGCGCTCTCGCCGTTGGCGCTGTCGCAGGAGTTGTCGCCGCAGAGATAGGTGCACGGCAGACACGCGCCGCCTCCGGCGGAGCCGCACGGACACGGGTCGCCCATCGCGGACACGGTCGTCTCCGTCGTCTCCGGGGCGGCCTCGGTGGTGCCACACGCGGCGAAGAACCCCAGCGACACTCCCGCCACGAGAACCAGCAGATGCGACTTCATCGGTGACTCCTTTGAAAGGGAAACCCGGATGCTAGTGCATCCCAGGGACGACGTGACATGTCCGTGGCGAAGGGATGTTTCACGAGGCTCCGCCCGAGCAGGACTGCCCGGTGGGCCGTGACTCACGCCGCCGCGATGTCTCGGTGGTTGCCAGGGCGTGCGGGCGCGGGCACAAGGCGCGTGGCGACGCTCCTCGGGCGATGGCCGTCCGGAGGCGCCGCTCGTCGGAGGGCAGATGTCCCGTACGTGGTGGAGCATGGTGGCGGCCGTGGGTTTCATGGCCTGTGGCACGCAGGAGCCCGTCCCGGAGGCGCCGGAGCCGGTGTCCCGCGAGCAGGCATGGGAGGGCGAGCTGGAGGTCCGGGTGGTGGACTCGCCCTCGCTCGAGCACGCGTATCAGGAGTACTTCCTCGTGGCCGGCCGCGAGCGTCGCCCGGTGGTGTTCGCGGACACCGCGCCCCAGGGGCTGGTGAGCGGGCAGCGGGTGAGGCTGCGAGGCCGTGACTCGGACGGCGCCCTCGTGGCGCACGCGGTGGAGCTGGACCCGGAGCACCGCTCCGCGAGCGTCACCCCGGCCTGTGGGGTCACGGGTGTGCAGCGCACCCTGGTCATCCTCGCGGAGTTCCCGGGGCAACCCACGCCGTCGCTTCCGTTGTCCAGGGTGGAAGATGCGTTCTTCTCCACCACGCGCCGCTCGCTCGCGGGCTACTGGAGCGAGGTCTCCGAGGGGCGCACCACGACGACAGGTGATGTGGTGGGTTGGTACACCCTGGACCGCGCGTACTCGTGCTCGGAGACGAACGAGATGCGAAACGCGGCGATTCAAGCGGTGGGCGACGACGTGGACTTCACCGCGTATGACCGCATCTTCATCATCCACCCGCGCCCGCTCTCGGGCTGCTTCTACGGCGGGCTCGCCACGCTGTCGTGTGGACAGGTGCCGACGCCGTCGGGCGCCGTGACGGCGTCAACCGCGTGGCTGGTCGCGGAGTCCATGGACACCTACGACCGCGCCGTGCACCTCATCACCCACGAGGCCGGCCACAACCTGTCGCTCAACCACTCGCAGTCGCGCGACTTCGGCGCGGAGCCGCTGGGACTGTTGAACGAGCTCGGCACGCTGGACGAGTACGGGGACTTGTTCTCGACCATGGGCCGCTGGAACCTGGGGCACTACGCGGCGCCGCACAAGGCGCGCATCGGCTGGTTGGCCTCGACCTCGGTGACGCAGGTGGACGGCGTGGGCGGCACCTTCACGCTCGCGCCGGTGGTGTCCTCCACCGGGGTGAAGGCCCTCAAGGTGCGCCGGGGACAGGGCAACGACGCGTGGCTGTGGCTGGAGTACCGCCAGCCGACGGGTGGCTACGAGCCGACGCTGCCCGCGCAGGTGTTCGGCGGCGCGCTGGTCCACTATCAGGACGGGGACACGCGCGATGGGACGCACCTGCTGGACTTCACGCCGGGGACGGCGTCCTGGAGCGACCCGGCGCTGCTGCCGGGCATCACCTGGGAGGACCCGTACAGCAACCTGTCGCTGCGCGTGGTGTCCGCGACCCCCGCCGGGCTCACCGTGGAGGTCCAGTACCGTCAGGGCTCCTGTGTCCGCGCGGCGCCTGAGATCGAGGTGACGCCGTTCGAGCCGACCGTCTACCCGGGCGCGCGCCCGGAGGTGGAGCTGTTCATCGTCAACCGCGACAGTCCGGCCTGCGGCCCCAGCACCTTCCAGCTCGCGTCCATCATCCCCACGGGCTGGAGCGCGGACCCGCTCTCTCCGCAGCGCACCATCGCGGCGTCCGGCTCCGTCTCCCTGACGCTGCAGCTCTACACGCCGTATTCGATGGCGCCGGGAACGTACACCACGGGCGTGGACGTCACCCGCTCCGGCCACACCGTGCGCGGCACCGCCACCCTCGACGTCCTCGCGCCCTGCGTGACGGCCGCGCCCACGCTGACGCTCTCGCCGACGACGGTGACGGCGGCGCCCGGCTCGCAGGTGACGTGGACCGTCCACGTGGCGAACCACGACGCGGCGTCGTGCCATTGGGTCTGGTACGACTTCTGGAACAACGACACCACGGGCTGGGACACGGAGTTCTCCGACTGGGGAGTGAACCTCCCGCCGGGCGGTGACTTCACCTTCACGATGACGAAGCACCTCCCGTCGAGCGCCCGAGGGACTCACACCGTGGGCCTGGAGTTGTTCCAGGACGAGGTGGGCACCGTGGGCACGGCGATGGCCACGGTGAACGTCGTCCCCTAGCCTGTCTCACGGGAGGGGCGCCGCGGCCCCAGGCTCTCCTCCCGCCCGTGCGGACGGGCGACCCGTCGTCCGCGCGAGGGCCCCCGGGTCGCACCGCCGGGCCGCCCGCTTCGAGTCTGTGCAGCTTTGCCTTCACACACCCCACGGAGGGAACCCGCCATGTCCCAGAAGCTCCAGCGCATCACCCAGTGCCTCTGGTTCCAGAGCCACGAGCAGACGGAGGCCGCCGTCGCGCTCTACACGTCCGTCTTCCCCAACTCCCGCGTCATCACGCGCACGAAGTACACCGAGCAGAGCGCGGGACCGAGCGGTCAGCCGCCCGGCGCGGTGATGACCCTCCTCTTCTCGCTCGACGGCCAGGAGCTGCTCGCGCTCAACGGCGGGCCCCACTACACGTTCACCGAGGCGATGTCGCTCATCGTCAACTGCGAGACCCAGGCGGAGGTGGACCACTACTGGTCCCGCCTGTCCGAGGGCGGCGACGAGAAGGCCCAGCAGTGTGGTTGGCTCAAGGACCGCTTCGGCGTGTCGTGGCAGGTGGTGCCCACCGAGCTGCCCCAACTGCTGGCCAGCTCGTCCCCCGAGAAGGGCGCCCGGGTGACACAGGCCCTGTTCAAGATGAAGAAGCTGGACCTGGACGCCCTGCGCCGCGCAGCCGGCTGAACGCGGCCGCGGTGTCTCAGGGCTCCGTGAGACACTCGCGCACAAGAGTCCTGGATGACTCAGTTTGTCGATGATGTCTCGTTTTGCTGGGTGGTGTTAGGGTATCGCCACCGGGGCGGAAGACAGCCCCGGTGGAGGATACACACGTGCGGAGCAGGAACATCCTGGGTGCGTTGCTGCTGGCGGCGGGCTTCATGGTGGGCTGTGGCGGCGCGGAGCCGCTGGAGGAGACGCAGGCGGAGCTCGACACGCGCGAGGACGCGCTGCCCTTCTGCGGAAACCAGTCCTACTGGATTGATTACTACTCCGACGCGACGCTGACGAAGTGGGTCGGCTACATGAGCTGCTCCTGCTACGAGACGGCGTACATCGGTGGCCGCCGCACGTCGTTCGCGGTGACCGAGTACTCCAGCACCTGCGGCTGAGCCGTCTTCGTGCGGGAGGTGTCCGCCCGGTGCTCACGATGGAGCGCCGGGCGGTCCTCGTCGCTCACGGACAGATGTTGTAGCAACTGCCCGCGTTGCGGGCCCTGCACTCCGCGGTGGTGGCGCAGGACGAGCAATCCCACGAACAGTAGCCGAGCGCACCCGAGGGCTCCTGGACCAGGAGCGACGGCTCCACGTCCTGGGCGCCCGACATGAGCCGCTGCTGGCGCGCGGCCTCACACGCGGTGGTGGCCGGTGGCCGTTCGTCCCCAGGTCGCTCCTCCTGCGAGAGGGTGGTGACGACCATTCCCACGGCGACGGTCAACGCCAACACGAACCCCGAGGCGGGCTTCAGCATCATGCGCGGCTCCTTGTGGAAGGACTCGAGGGCATGATGCCGAGGACTCCCGCATTGCCCGCATGCGTCACCGCGCATGCCTGTGTTGTGTTGAACAGCGCTCGACGGGTCCGTTCCGCCCCCGCGCTCACGGCGCGCTCTTCGCTCCGCGCCTCGAGCCCTGACGCTGCTGGATGCTCCGGCGCAGCTTGGCGATGAGCACCTCGGGGCTGGCCGAGCGCACGATGACGTCGTCGGCGCCGGCCTCCAGGCCCGCGGTGAAGACGACGGGGTCGTCCTTGTCGACGATGAGGAAGACGGGCAGGTCCTCGGTGGCAGGCGCCTTGCGCAGCGCCTGGAGCAGCGAGTGGAGGTCTCCGTCCGGCAGCGGGTCCGCGAGCACCGCCGCGTGTGCTCCGGCGCCCAGCGCCTTCTCCACCTCCGCCCGGGTCCGCGCGCGCACCGCGGCCATGCCCTCCGCCATCAGGCGGATCTGGAGCGTCAGCGCGTTGGTGCCGTCCGTCTCCGCCACCACGACGCGGAGCGCCGCCTTGTCCGTCTGCGCGGTGGACTCCAGCTCCGCGGTGAGCGCCTCCAGCGCGGGCGCGGGGAGCCGTGGGTCCTGACGCAGCGCCTGGAGCGCCTGGGCCGCGCGCGCCGGCGGAGCCTGGGGGCTCTGGACCTCCTGGACGAAGCGCGCCGCGCACAGCAGGGCGCCGGCGGTGCGGCTCGCGGGCGGCGTGCGGTCCTCGCCCTCCGGCAGGACGGAGACGAGCAGCTCGTTCACCTCGGGCGTGGTGCTGCCCACGAGCGCGAGCGCCCGGGCGCGCGAGGGCAGGGCGAAGCGACGCGGCTCCTCCAGCCGCGCGGCCAGGGCCAGCGCGCTGGCCGCGGTGGTGACCAGGACCTCCTCCACGCGCCCCGCGCCCATGCGCGTCGCCAGCCGCCGCGCCAGCTTCGTCAGGGCGGGCGCCAGCGTCCCGCTGCCCCCCAGCATCGACAGCACGCCGTCGAGCAGTCGGGCCTGCACCTCGCCCAGCTTCGCCAGCGGGCCGCCCTCGCCCGTCAGCGCCGCGCTGTACGAGGGCAACAGCCGCACCTCGACCTTGGGGTGCGCGGCGCGCAGCTTCTGCGCCAGGGCTCCCGGCTCCGCGACTGTGTCCTCGAGCACCAGCACCAGGTCATAGCCCCCGAGCGCCAGCGCGCGAGCCGCGTCCGCCGCAGGGCTGGTGGCCGCCGCGAGCCCCTGGGACAGGAGCAGCTTCACCGCGGCCTCGCGCGGCTCGGAGGGCTCGGCCACCACCAGCACCATGCGCGCGCGCACGTCGCTCTTCACGGGCGTGGCGCGGCTGACGGGCTCTACGGGCGCGGGCTTGGGGCCCTCCAGCGTCTGTCCGTCGAGCACCCGGCGTCCGGTGAACTGCTCCGCGAACTGGAGCACGCGGGTGTCGCGCTCCTTCGCCTCGGCCGGCTCCTCCAGCTCGATGGGCGAGCGGTCCCGCACCTTCGGCATCTCGTTGTCATAGAAGCGGAGGATGGCCTTGCGGATGGCCTGCTCGGAGGCGAACAGCCCCTGCACCGACACGACGCCCGCCTTGAACTTCAGGTTGTTGGTGACCTCCACGTCGCGCGGGTCCAGCACCGCGCAGAGCAGCTCGCGGCCCTTGAGCCCGACGGGCAGGGCGCACAGCCGGTCGCACAGCTCGCGCGGCACCAGGCGCAAGAGCTCCTCCGGCACCGGCATCGTCATCAGCTGCTGCTCGGTGATGTGCGGCAGCCCGAACTGCTCGGACAGCGCGAGCACCAGGTTGTCGGGCTCCAGCCAGCGCTCGTGGACGAGCACCTGGCCCAGCCTGCCGCCGCGCTTCCTCTGAATCGTGAGCGCCTCGTTCAGGATGTGCGGCGTCACCATGCCGCGCGTCAGCAGGATGGCGCCCAATTGCTGTCGCGCCCGCACGACGCGGGTGCCGAGCAGCGGAGGCGAGCCCAGGCGCGTGGCCGGCTCGGCGCCCTGCACGGGCTGCCGGACCACGGACGTGGCCTGGGGGCCCGAGGATGGCGGCGTCACCGGACGCAGCGTGGGCGGCGCGAGCGTGGCGGCCCCGGGGCGGCGCGCCTCCCGGGGCGGCAAAGGCGCGGGCGTCCGCATGCGCGCGAGGTCCTCGTCCACCAGGCGGATCTCCTCGCCCGGCGCGCCGGCCAGGTCCGCCAGCGGCGAGCGCCACTCGGGGAGCGCGCGGGCGAAGAGGCTGGCGATGTCGGCGGCGCCCACGCGCAGCCGGTGGTCGAAGAGGAAGCTCTGGATGCCCTCGGAGAACTCGCGGGCGGCGGGGCAGCGCGCGTCCGGGTTGGCCGCCAGCGCGCGCAGGAGCAAATCCCACAGCGGCGCGGGCACGCCCGGCAGCGGCTCCAGGGTGCGCTCGTCGAAGCTGCCCAGCGTGTGGATGATTTGCGGTGTGCTGCCCTCGAAGAGCCGCTTGCCCGCGAGCATCTCGTAGAGCAGCAGACCCAACAGGAAGATGTCGCTGCGCTGGTTCACGGGGCGCCCGTGCACCTGCTCGGGGGAGAGGTAGTTGATCTTCCCCTTGAGGATGCCGGCCTGCGTCTCCTGCCGCTCCTCGTCGGCCACCTTGGCGATGCCGAAGTCGGCCAGCTTCACGCCGCCGTTGCTGGCCACCATGACGTTGGCGGGGTTGATGTCGCGGTGGACGATGTCGAGCGGCGCGCCGGACGGGTCCGTGCGCCCATGGGCATACGCGAGCCCGTCGGCGACCTGCTGGGCGATGAAGCAGATTTCGCGCAGGCCCAGGGGCACCTGTCGCTTGCGCGCCGCCTTGATGAGCGCGCTCAGGTTCTCCCCGTCCACGAACTCCATCACCATGTAGTACTGGCCCGCGCTCGTGCCCAGGTCCAGCACCTGCAAGACATTGCCGTGCTGCAGCGTGACGGCCAGCTTGGCCTCGCGCAGGAACAGCTCCACGAAGGACGTGTCCTGCACGAACGACGGCAGGATGCGCTTGACGGCGACAGGCTTCTCGAAGCCCTCCGCGCCCACCACCTTGCCGAGATAGACCTCGGCCATGCCTCCCGCGGCGAGCTTCTTGACGATCCGGTAGGTCCCCACGCTGTCTCCGGAAGTTGCAATGGCAGTGCAAGTGTTCCGAAGAGAGGAAAAGCCAGAATCCGGCAGGCGTACGGAGGCCCCCGCCGAAAAGCTGTCGGACTGTCGGCTGCTCAACCCTTGGGAGTGGAGGGGTGTCTGATATTGGAAGACGGGGTCGGTTGACGGATGCCGACGGTGAGGTAGGCATTGAACTGGACGACCTGTGCGCCGGGCCCCAGGTCCTGGGTGACCTTGTCCACGACAGTCTTCTCGATGTCTGGCCATTGCGCGCCCAGGGCGCGGCGGGCGAGGGCGACGGGGGCGGCGGCGCGCATCATGGCGTCGACCATGGCGGCGGTGGAGGGGTAGTGGGCGGGGACGGAGACCTGGTGGACGTGGACGTCGTCGAAGCCGGCGGCGCCCATCTCCTGCTGGCAGGTGTCGGGGTCGGACAGGGGCATGACGCCGCCGCGGGGAGCGCCCTGGCCGGGCAGCTGTTCGGCGAAGCGCTGGTAGACCAGGTTCATGGCGGGGGAGTGCTCCATGGGGCGCCAGCTGGAGACGACGGCGCGGCCGCCGGGGCGCAGCACGCGGTACAGCTCGCGGAAGCCCCGGGGGCGGTCGGGGAAGAACATGAGGCCGAAGAGGGAGAAGGCGGCGTCGAAGGTCTGCTCGGACAGCTCCAGGGCCATGCCGTCGCCGACCTGCGCGTCGATGTCGAGCCCGGCGGAGGTGGCGCGCTCACGCAGGGCGGCGAGCATCTTGGGGGCGAAGTCGATGGCGGTGACGCGCAGGCCCTGACGGGCGGCGAGCAGGGCGAGGGTGCCGGGCCCGGCGGCGACATCCAGGACGTGGGCGCCGGAGGGGGCGGCCACGCGGGTCAGCGCGTCCTTCGCGAAGTGCTCGAACACCGGGAGCAGCTCGCGCACGTACTCGGGGGCGACGAGGTTCCAGGCTTCGGGCGCGGCGAGGGGCGATGCGGTCGACGACATGGTGCGGCCTCCGGGATGGGGCGCGGATTCCACCCGAAACGGAGCGCGAGCGGGAGGTGAAATGCACGCGGACGAGGCGGTCCACGACGCGGTGCGTGTATGCGGAGGCGCGCCTTGACCCAGGAGACGTGTCACCGGAGGCTGGGAGGCCATGCGACTGCGATGGGTGGTCTGGGGCGCGCTCCTGGGGGTGCAGCTCCTCGTGACGGTGTTCCCGGTCGAGGCCTTGGGGCCGGTGGTGGCGGGCTCGGTCTATCTGCCGTTGATGTTGTTGAGTGGCCTGGGATTGCGTGTGTACGGACCTGGCGAGTCGGGAGGCTGGGCGCCGCCGTCGTTGGAGGGGTGGCTGTTGCTCGCGCTCTTCTGGGGCCTGGTGTGGTGGGCCGTGGTGTCCCTGGGCGCGCGGCTGATGCGGCCCAGGGCGGGCCTGTCGACGTAGGCCCCCGCGCTCAGGGGGGCGCGACAGCGGCGCTCTGGCCGAAGTCCGCGCCGCGCAGCTTCGTCACGCAGTCCAGGGGCAGGGGCGCTTCGGGGGCACGCAAGAAGGCGAGCGTGATTTCTCCGCCGCAGCGATTGAAGGACGCGCCGTGGCTCTGTCCCGGCATCTCGACGTAGCGCGCGTGAGGCATCGACTCGAGCAGCTGTCGCCCCCAATCCGGAGGCGTGTCCGGGTCGAACTCGCCGGCGAACACCAGCGTGGGGACGTCGCTCGTCACCGGCGTGTTCTCCTCGGCCGGAGCGCGCGCCACGTTCCAGGCGCGGCAGGTCTCCTCCGACGCCGTGCCCTGGTCCACACCCCCGAGCCCCACTGAGGGCGCCCGCTGCGCGGCGATGCGCTGGGTGTCCTCGAAAGGAAGCTCCTCCGAGCACCAGACCGACAGCCTCAAGCCCCACGTCATCGTCGAGGGCCCCAGGCTGTCCTCCACCAGCGGCGTCAGCTCCGAGTAATCCCCCGCCGCCGCTCGCGAGATGATGCGAGGCACCAGCGGGATGCGCTTCGGGTCGTGCAGTGCCGCGTCGATGGCCCGGACGACCTCCGCGCCCCGGACCTCCACCGGCTTGCCCTCTGTCTTCGATGGATTCAGCACCAGCACCAGCGGCTTCCGGTCCGCCGCCGCGACGAGCTGGGCGAAGCGCTTGCGCAGCTCCGGGTGGGCGGCGCCACACTCCCGGTCGAGGGCGCAGCCATCGAACACCCCGTTGAGCACGCGCTGGAAGTTCGCGGCGGACACCTCGTCGAAGTTCACCTCGGGCGGCAGCACCGAATCGAGGATGAGCGAGCGCACCGTCCCCGGGTGCCGGCGCGCCACCGTGAGCATCAGCCGCGTGCCGTACGAGAGGCCCTGCAGGTTCAGCGTCTTGTACCCGAGCACCTGCCGGAGCGCGTCGATGTCATCCGCCGTGGCGGCCGTCGTGTAGCCATCCAGGTCCACGCCCTCGGAGGCCCACTTCGCGCGGCAGCGCCCGGCCTCCTTCGTCAGCGCGTCCTGCGCCTTCTGGCCCCGCAGCCGGCCCGCGGCAATCTCCCCCTTGAGCGCGTTGATGCCCGGGCACTCGAGCGCGGGCTGCGCCAGCTTCCCGCCACGAGGCTCCAGGACCAGGAAGTCGCGCTCATCGAGCAGCGGGTTGCGCTTGCCGGAACGCACGTTGGAGACGGCGCTGACACCGGGCCCGCCGGGCATGAAGAGCAGGGGATCCGGGGCCGGCTTCTGGGCGCGGCTGCGCAGGCGCATCGCGGGAAGCTTGATGAGTCGGCTGTCCGCCTTCTGTCGGTTCTCCGGGACGACGAGCAGGCCGCAGTCGATGGCCTCGTCGGACGCGACGGTGGAGGGGCAGGGCGTCGGCTCGAAGCGGGGGACGACCTCCGGGGCCGAGGCATGGGCGGTGAATCCGAGGAACAGCCCCGTCACGAGGACGAAGAAGCGCGAGGACATGGGGGACTCTAGACCCGGCGTTCGAAGCGGCGTCCAATACGGAAAAACCACCCTGTGATAACGCAGTGAAATCACCGCCCCTCGACACCCGTCGCCTCAGTTGTTTCATCGCGGTCGCGGAGACGCTGCACTTCCGCAAGGCCGCCGAGCGGCTCCACCTCGCGCAGCCGGCGCTCAGTCAGCAGATTCGCCGGCTGGAGGAGGAGCTCGGCTGCCAGTTGCTGCGCCGGGACCGACGGCGCGTGGAGCTGACCCCTGCGGGACAGGCCCTGTTGGACGCGGGGCGGCGCGTGCTCGTGCACCTCTCCCATGCGACGGAGGCCGCGCAGCGCACGGCGGCGGGGCAGCAGACGTTGCTGCGCGTCGGCTTCCTGAGTCCGGCCTCGTTCTCGCTCGTGCCCGAGGTGCTCCGTCGACTGCGCGCCGCGCACCCGGAGGTCCACCTGATGTTGCGTGAGGCGGACAGCACGACGTTGTTGGAGGAGGTGCGACTGGGAGGGCTCGACGTGGCCTTCGTGCGAGGCCCCGTGACGGCGTCGGGAGTGCGCATCGACACGCTCCGTCGCGAGCGGCTCGTCGTCGTGCTGCCCTCGGGGCATCGACTGGCACGCAAGACGCGAGTGCCCCTGGAGCAGCTCGCCGACGAACCGTTCATCGGCTTTCCGCGGGACACGGCGCCCTCGCTGCATGACGCGGTGACGGGGATGTGCCTGGAGGCGGGCTTCGCGCCGACCTTCGTGGCGGAAGCAGGGGAGTGGTTCACCATCGTCAGCCTGGTCGCCGCGGGGCTCGGCTGCGCCCTGTTGCCGGAGTCCGTGCGCACCTTCACGCGCGAGGGCGCCGTCTATCGCTCCATCGCCGGACACGCACGACACGTGGAGCTCGCCATCGCGAGAGGCCCCACGCCACCGGGCCCCTCCCTGCGCGCCTGTCTGCGAATCGTCTCCGCGCTGACGGACGTGGACCTGCTCTGAAGCGACGCATCCAAGGGGCTCGACGAGGAGTCCCCGGGCTCACGTCCGGGGACTCCTCCGGGACCGAGCCGAGAGCTCAGTTGACGAGCAGCACCTTGCCAGTGCCGCCCTTCTCCGCGTGCTTCTGGGCGTCCTTCGCCTCATCCAGCTTGAACGTCTTGCCAATCGGGATGGTCAACTCGCCCTTGGCCACGCTCTCTCCCAGCTGCGCGAGCCGGCGTCCATCCGGGTGCGAGAAGAAGCTGCTCACCTGGAGGCCCTTCTCCTTCGCCCCCTTCGGCTCCCCCACCACGCTGCACACCCGTCCGCCGCGCTTCACCTTGTCCAACACCGCCGCCACGGCCTTGCCGCCCACCGTGTCCGCCACGGCGTCCAGTGTCGGCAGCTTCGCGATGTCGCTCGCATCCTCCAGCGCGACCACCCCGTCCACGCCGAGCTTCCGGGCCTCCTCCACCTGCGTGGCCCGTACGCCCGCCCAGACCTTCGCCCCCCGCGCCTTCGCCGCGAACAGGGCCGCGCGTCCCACCGCCCCCACCGCGCCGGTGACGAGCACCGTGTCCCCCGGGGCCGGCTTCATCTGCTCCTCGATCAACTGCACGCCCGTCAGGGTCACCAACGGCAGCGCGGCCGCGTCCTTCAGCTCCAGCGAGTCCGGCACCCGGGCCCAGACCTCCTCGGGGGCGACCACCGTCTCCGCATAGCCCGAGGACACCACGCCCATCACCCGGTCGCCCTTCTTGAAGCCCTTCACGCCCTGCCCCACCTCGACGACCTCTCCCGAGACGTCCCGTCCGAGGATGGCGGGGAACGTCACCGGCATCACTTCCTTCATGTCGCCTCGACGAATCTTCCAGTCGACCGGGTTGATGCTCGCGGCGATGACGCGCACCTTCACGTCTCCCGGGCCCACCTTCGGCTCGGGCATCTCCGTCACGACGAGGTTGTCCGCATCTCCATAGGCCTTCAGCACGACGGCTTTCATGGGGTGGCTCCCGGAATGAAGTGGCTCGAAGCGCGCTCCAACGACGGACCAACGATAAGTACCGACGAAGAGGTCGCCATCGTCCGCGGGCGCCTGACTCCCTGGCCACCCCTCACGAGGACTCCTGGAGGCGCTGCGTGCCTCCGCCTGCTTCATTGCCCCCATCTTCCCTGGAGCCCGGGTCGTCATTGAAGAGACGTCCGAACGTCGAGAGGGGACTCCTGGATGCTAACACGCGGGTGACCGTGCAGCCCGTCATGATCTTGCGCGGACCGCCGCTGCCGGTCTCACGGAGGTCCGCCTGCCGCGCCGCGAGCTCGAGCAGGGGGGGCGGGTGTGGGGAACTTCGCGAAGTTGAGGTCCGCCTGGTCACGGGTGTGGACGGAGATCGGCGCGGGGATGACGCGCGTCGCTGAATCCAGGAGGTCCCGTCGCACGGCGAGCAGGGACTGGAGTTCCCGCTTCAGGACTCCGTAGATGGCCGATGCCAGGACATCTCCTCTCGCGTCGCCGGCTCCAGGTCGGCGTCGAACTGGTCTGCGGACGACGTTGAGCAGTCGTTCCGCGTCGGTCAGGTCCGCTTCGATGGCACGAACGGTCCCCCGGGGCCAGGCGGCCAGCTCCGAGCGGAGGGGAAATGGTTCCAACTGCCCAACTGAGGCCGCGACTTCCGAAGAAGGACACCAGCCCATATTGGAAGCCGATATTCCCCAGGGGCTACGCCACGGTCCGCTCGGACAAGGCCCGGGGATAGGTCTCAACCCATTGTCCTCGCACCTGCTGATAGGGAAGCGACAGGTTCTGCGCGTGGTCGAGCAGGAAGAATGCCCTTGCTCGAGCATCAGGATCCGCCTGCGCGAGTCATGCCGGAACGTGCGCTCGGCGAAAGTTCCAGAGTCGCCCGTACCCCGGGGTAGGAGCCGCCGCCTGCCTCAACACGTCACACAGGCGAACACGTCGAAGTCGAACGTCCTCCTGCTCAAATCGGCCCAGTCCACTCGTGGTGTTCGCTCCTTCATCCGCTCCTTCCCGGCTGCGGCTGCAATCCCCGCGCGTGCCTCCTCCTCACCTGCTCGAGAGATCGTCGTCGCTTCCACCCTCGTCAGGTCGTACCACCTGCGCCCAGAAGGAACTGGTTGGCTGAATCCAACTCGTCAGCGGAAGCGGAGACGTCCGAGACCCACCCTGTCTTAAGGCGCAACAGTAACAGCGCGGCCAGCGTGCTTTGTTTGCTGTTCAAATAGGCGTCCAGCTTATGCCCAACACGAGGCGCAAAGCCCCCAGTCACCCGGCCGGCTTGAGTGGTTCGCGTGGTGTCGGCTTACCGTGCCCTCTCTCGCGGCAGGTCACAACCGGGTCCGTCGGCTGCGAATGACAAGCCGAACCTCGGCGGTTGTGGCGAAGCGTACGTGTTGGCGGTCCCTGCATTCGGGAGCGGACGATGGACGTGAGGGCAAACCGCGGAATGCTATAGCCGGTATGGATTGCGACCCACACAATCTCCGATTTCTCGGCGGGAACGCTCCATGCGTTGCGTAGGTACTTTTCACCCCCCCCTTTCAGGTTGAGGGACTGATTCGACTGAGGAGCCGGGTGTCGTGAATCCACACCCCCGCAGGGCATCTGGCGGTAGAGTGCCTGGGATTCGTGGTTGCACATCCAGGGGGAGACCATGGCAAACGTCTTCATCTCGCATCGCTCGTCAGATACCGCTGAGGCCGAGCGGCTTGCGCAGGCTGTCCAGGCCGTTGGCCACAAGGTGTGGTTCGACGCTTGGGAACTCAACATCGGTGACTCTATCGTTGGCCGGATGAACGAGGGGTTGGAGGGAGCCGCCTACCTCGTACTTTGCTACTCATCTTCGGGCGTAGACTCGCCGTGGATGAGTCGCGAGTGGCTGTCCACTCTGGCACGTCAGTTGTCGGGCCCTGGCGTCAAGGTGCTGCCCGTGGTGCTCACAGGCGGAAGGCCGCCGGCCATCCTGGCGGACATAAAGTACGCCGACCTCGTGAAGGACTGGACCCTCGGCGTCGCGGAACTCCTCCGCGCCATCAAGTGACCACCATGAAGCGGCGGGTCTTCATCGCGCACGCGAAGGGAGAGGTGGCGATGGCCGAAGCCCTTGCGCGACCTCTCATTGATGCCGGGTACGAGGTCGTCCACCACGGCACGGTCCTCGTCGGTGAGTCCGTCGTGGAGGAGGCGCAGAAGCAACTCGCGATGGATGGGCCGGTGGTGGTCTGCGTCACGGTGAAGGCGGTCGGCACGAGCTTTGCCCATCGTCTTGTGAATGCCAGCCGGGATAGCAAACGCGGTCGGACTTTTCTGGTGCAGATGGAGGAAGATGCATACGTCGATCTCCTTTCCTTTGATGAGGAGGTCCCGGAGTGGTGGCGGGACAAGACCGACGCCGAGCAGCGGCTCGTGGAGGCCTTGCAGCAGTACTTCCCGTTGGATGAGCGGGCCTCCATCGAGATGGCGCGATTCGATGCGGAGCGGCGCTACCGCCAACTCGCACTGGAGGCGTGCGACATCATCAATCTGGCCAATCTTCCAGAAGGTGAGCGCGATGTCGTTAGTCGGAAGCTTGAACTGCGCAAGCTCTATGTTCCTCTGCGGGTCAGGGTGGAGGCGCCTTCTCAGGATGAAGCAGCCGACGCTCGGCTAAAGGCGCTGGAGCAGCGTCGTGACGCCTCTCTGCGGGGATTTCTCGACACCGAGATACAGGTACGCTTTCCTTTGGGAGAGCGGCTGGCGGAAGCAAAGCGACTGGTGGTGCTGGGAGATCCAGGGGCTGGGAAGTCCACGCTCATTCGTTGGCTTGCGACGGCCTACCTGTTGCGGTTGAAGCAAGACCCGGAACTGAACGCCCTCCCGGACATCGCGACGCTGCCCGACCGGCCCTGGTTGCCTATCATCGTCAGGTGTCGCGACCTGGACTCATCCTCCATCAATGGCTCGCTTAGTAGCATTCTTCGACATACGCTGCGCAAATCAGAAATGTTGGATGCGGAAGTTGAAGTCGTGCAGGCGGTCTTGCTTCGAAAGCTCGCCGAGGGAGGGGCCTTGTTGCTCATCGACGGGCTCGATGAAATCTCCGAGACCGGCGCGCGCGTCCGCTTCTGCGAGCAGCTTGAGAAAATCCACGTGGCCATGCCGGCTGCTCCTATTGTGGTGACCTCTCGCGTCGTTGGCTACCGCGAAATGATGGGGCATCGCATCGGTCGTGGCTTTGAGCATGTCACCGTGGATGACCTGTCCCCTGAGGACAAGGACGATTTCGTACGCCGCTGGTGTGCTGTGACAGAGCCCGCCGAGCGCCGGGCCTCCATCATGGAGGAACTGATCTCGGACATTCACAGCACTGACCGGATTGAGAGGCTCACAGGCAACCCTATGTTGTTGACGACCATGGCGCTCGTGAAACGCAAGGTTGGTAAACTCCCCCGCCGTCGGACGGACTTGTACTGGGAGGCGGTGCAGGTGCTCCTCAACTGGCGTCGAGCGGAGGCGAACGATCCACTCGAACTCTGGGAGGCCTTGCCGCAGCTTGGTTTTATCGCCTATTCGATGTGTGATCGTGGCGTACAACGGCTTCGCCGGGATGAGGTCCTTTCCCTGCTGCATCAGGTCAGGGAGGAGTATCCACGACTCCACGACATACGGCGTCACTCTCCCGAGGACTTCCTCATCCTGATCGAGCGATACACTGGTATCTTGATTGAGTCGGGATATGAGAAACACCAGGAGATGAGTGTTCCCGTATATGAGTTCCGCCATCTGACGTTCCAAGAATATCTTGCGGCGCGCGCGCTCGTGCACCGCTGCTTCCCTTCGTCACCAGCACAGAGTTCCCTGGCGGAGAACATCGCTCCGTTGGCAATGAAACTGAGGGAGGTTGGTGGCCAAGAAGAATCGCAGGTGCAGTATGTCGCGAGTTGGCCAGAGGTACTCCGCCTTTGCATCGCCATCTGTGAGCATGTTGACGTTGATGCTGTGCTTTTGGCTGTCTTTACACCACGTGAGGGCGAGCCCCTGGGGGCGGGGGCACTACGCGCATTTCTGGCTGCGCTATGCTTGGTAGATGAGCCCAATGCTTCGGACGTGGTGGCTCACCGTATCCTGTTTGAGGCGGTCAAGTATATTGATTATCATCAGTTGTCACCAGAATTGCTGCCCCTCCTTTCGCCGCTGATGGAAACGCGGTGGAGCTGGGAGTTTATGCGTGCACTGGCCCATGAGTTTAGAGGGCGCGATGCCAAAGAACGAGATTTCATTTGGAGGTCGATCAGTGAGCACCTGTCAGAATGGAAACACGAAGCCGGAACGACTCCTCAAGACTGGGTATCTCTATGGAACACCAAGCTCTTGGCGGAAGATGAACTTGACGTCATTGCGGCGGCACTTCGGCTCTCGGTAGAGTATTTTTGGGCGACTGACTGCCTCCCTCCTTCGGTAGATGGAGAGGCGTTGACCATGTTAGTCGAGCGGGGAGGACCGGTCTCTCACGCCTCCTCACTTGCCTTGCGCCGGCTGGGTGGCTTTGAGGATTACATAGAGAAATGGTTGCCCAGTTGCTCTCAATTGGAGCGGCTCGTCGCCGTGCATGCATCTGTGGGCGTGGACGTGGGGGTGCTGCTTTCGTTGACGAAGATTTTGGGTCGCAAACGCGTGGTGGGGGCTGTCGACGCCATCATCTCCGTGTTGGCGAGTGAAGACCCGGACCTCAGGACGGCTGCCGCAGATGCACTAGGGTGGATCCAGGATGAGCGAGCGCTCGCGCCTTTGACCAAGGCCGTAGAAGACTCGGATCGAGAAGTAAAGCGGATGGCAATCCTAGCGCTAGGGCGTTTGGGTGATGTCCGCACCTTGGGACTGCTGCGCGAGCAGCTTGAGCAGCCCGAGGAGGACATACGGTCTGCTGCTATTGAAGCGCTTTTCATGTTTCCAGGCGCGGTCCCCGTTGCGGCTTTGCGTGAAGCGATTCGCGATTCGAGCGAGGCGGTTCGGCATACCGTGACCTGGGGTCTGTTGGAGCGGAAGGAGCCTGCGGACATGGAGTTGCTCATCCTCCTGTTGGATGACCCGAGCGCTACGAACCGGCTCGTGGCGATTCGTATCATGGCCGGGCTGAAGTCGCCTATGTCTGTTGCGCCGCTGCTGGCATGGATGCAGCGATCGCTGAAGTTGCTAATGGTGGAGGATTTCATTGCCTCTTCGCTTCGGGGACATGGATTCTTCGCAGGGCAGTGTCTGGATCAGCGACTTCCATGGATCGAGGCTGCATTGACTTTGGGAGAGCTTCAGGATTCGAGCGTTGCTGAGCCGCTCAACGCATTGCTTGGTCAAGTGGATGCGAGTCTACGTCCGGCTGTGCTGCATGCGTTGGGAAAGCTTGGGGATACGCGTGTTGTGGATTGGCTAGTTCCTTGGCTTGCAGGGACAGACGAGCGCACCTCATTGGGCGCCGCGGAAGCCTTGGCGCGATTGGGTGACGAGAGGGGAAGAGCGTTCCTTGTCCCGAGTCTTGCGTCCGAGTCCCTCTCAGCACGAGTGGGAGCTTTGGAACTCCTAGTGGGACTGTATCCGAAGGGCGAGGTAGAGGACCGCTTGTTGCTCGTCCATGAGTATCGTCACACCAGTTACATGGATCCAGGTGTCACGGTTGATGATGCACGGCTGAGAGAGATTGAAGAACAGATGGGGATTTCATCGGACGAGGCACGGCGGGGCTTCGAGGCCCTCGTCCAGAAGATCCCCCTCAAGCTGGCGTGGCAGGTTCCCGTTAGCGCATGAGAGGGATGGGGCCATGTCGAAGGGGAGGGAGGTTGTTGAGGGGCCGAGGAGGGCCGCTGACGCGGCGATGCTTCTGTCCGGTGGACAGGCCACTTGAGCCCCTTTGGTGCACACTCCCGCCCAGGCCGCGCTCCCATCAGGTGTGTGGCAGGAGCCTGGGTCTGTTGACAGTGATGAGCCTCAACATCACGGCCTGGGGTGGCCCGCGTGCCGGCGGGGCCAACCTCGCACCGCGGAAGTGTCGGTGCTCGCATTGTCTGCCGACCGTGCGGTTGCTGCTGGACCGAGCGGGGTTGTTGAAGAGTTAGCTCCCGAATCCTCGGGAGCGTTGTGCGAGGCCCCGCAGCCGCTTCCGCCCCCCCCAGAACGCTCGACTCGGCCCGGGTGACTCGTCACTGTACACACCGCCTGGCGGCCTGGGCCGGACCGCCGTGGCGCGCTGGAGTCCCTCGGCCGCGAAGGAGTCGCCATGCAGTACACGAACCTGGGTCGCTCGGGGCTCTCCGTCAGCCGGCTGTGTCTGGGCACGATGAACTTCGGCTGGAACACCGAGGAGCCGGAGTCCCACGCCATCATGGACACCGCGCTGGAGCGCGGCATCAACTTCTTCGACACCGCCAACGTCTACGGCTTCGGCGACAACAAGGGCCGCACCGAGCAGGTCATCGGCAACTGGTTCGCCCAGGGCGGACGGCGCCGCGAGCGCACCGTGCTCGCCACCAAGGTCTACGGCCCCATGGGCGACTGGCCCAACGAGGGCAAGCTGTCCGCCCTCAACATCCGCCGCGCCCTCGACGCCAGCCTCAAGCGCCTGCGCACCGACTACATCGACCTCTACCAGTTCCACCACGTCGACCGCGCCACCCCGTGGGAGGAGATCTGGCAGGCCCTCGAGGTCGCCGTCACCCAGGGCAAGGTGCTCTACGTCGGCAGCAGCAACTTCGCCGGCTGGCACATCGCCCAGGCCCAGGCCGCCGCCGCGCGGCGCGACTTCCTGGGCCTCATCAGCGAGCAATCCCTCTACAACCTGCTGGCGCGCACCGTGGAACTCGAAGTGCTCCCCGCCGCCCGTCACTACGGCCTGGGCGTGCTGCCCTGGTCCCCCCTCCACGGCGGCCTCCTCGGCGGCGTGCTCAAGAAGGAGCGCGAGGGCAAGCGCCGCCTGGAGGGCCGCGCGCGAGAGGCCCTCCAGAAGAACCAGGAGAAGATCGAACGCTACGAAGCCCTCGCCGCCGAGCTGGGCCACGAGCCCGGAGACGTCGCGCTCGCGTGGCTTTTGCACCAGCCCGCCGTCACCGCGCCCATCATCGGACCGCGCGTGGCGGGCCAGCTCGACGCCGCCCTGCGCGCGCTCGACGTGAAGCTCGATGAGAAGACGCTGGCCCGGCTGGACGAAATCTTCCCGGGCCACAAACCCGCGCCCGAGGACTACGCCTGGTAATGCCTCACACCGCCGTCCAGCCACCGTCGACGTCCAGCACCATGCCGGTGGCATAGGCACACGTCGCCAGGAAGAACGCCGCGTCGGCCATGTCCCGGGGAGCGCCCGCGCGCTTCATCGGGACGTGGGCGGCGAGCGTGTCCAGGAACGCCCCCACCTGCGTCACCGGCACGCCCCAGTCGATGGCCGTGTCCTTCGTGAGCCCGGGTGACAGCACGTTCACCCGGAGGCCCCGGGGCGCCAGCTCCACCGCGAGCGAGCGCCCCATGGCGTTGATGCCCCCACACAGCCCCGCCCCGCCCGCGTAGTTCGCCAGCGCCGCGTGCCCGGCGATGCCCGAGCACAACAGGATGGCGCCCCCTTCCCGCATCTTCGGCACCGCGTGACGCACCGCGGAGAGCTGTCCGAAGAAGCGGTCCTTGAACAGCGCCTCCCAGGCGCTCATCGGCACCGTCTCCACCGGCCCGAACACCGCGCCGCCCGCGCACGTCACCAGCAGGTCCACCCGGGGCACCGACTCCATCAGCCGCACCACCTGGGCCTCGTCTCCCACATCCGTCACCACGCCGCGCGCGCCATGGCCAATCCGCGCCACCGCCTCGTCCAGCCGCCCCTGACGCCGGCCGGCGATGACCACCTCCGCGCCCTCGCTCGCGAAGCGCTCGGCGATGGCCAGCCCGATGCCCGTGGCCCCGCCCGTGATGACCGCGATTCGTCCATCCAATGCACCCATGGTTTGCCTCCTCGTGTCTGGGTATCCAAATCCGCTGACTGCATACGGCGCGAAGGCGTGGGACTGGCGCTCACGATTCATGCGCCACCCGGCGCCCACGTGTGTCCTGGAGTCGAACTAGACAGTCCAGACAACCGTGGGGCAAGGTCGAGTTCCCCTCCGAGGGTGGGCCACCCTCCTTGCGCCGGAGTACACACCATGCGTCGCTTTGTCGTGTTGGTTTCGCTGCTGGGGCTGTCCGCGTGCGGTGGAGGAGTCGAAGCCGAGCAGCAGCCCGAGTCCCCCGCACAGGCGGAGCAGGGCGTCTGCTCGGGAGATGCCTGGGCATGTTTCTGTGGGCAGTACACAGACGTGTACACCTGCAACGACGCCGTCTCGTCCAATGGCTGGCGTTGTTATTGGGCGGGGTCCGCCACGGTCGCCAAGGCGCGGTGCCTGCCGACCTACGAGTGAGCCTTCCCCGCATCAGGGCGGGAGGCAACGCGCTGGCGCGAGGTCCATATCGCGCGTGGCATGGATTCGTTCCCGGATGAGCGCCATTCCCGCGCATCCCGAGGCGGGCCGAGGGACACCTCACGCACCTCCCGTTGCTCCGGCACCGGATGGAAATCCCTCCATCCGGCTGTCTGGAGCACAGCATGTCCGAATGGAGTGTTCGCAAGCGCAGCGCCGGGTGGTGGGTATTGCCCCTCGCCCTGGCCCTTGGCACGGGCTGCGGAGAGCACGCCTCCGTCGAGCCCCCCTCGGCGCACGTCCCCGACGAGGACCTCGGGGTGGCGCTGGACGGCGCGTTCGTCGAGGTGCCGCGCGCGACGAGCCCGGAGCTGCGACAGAAGGTGTCCCAGCGGCTCGATGGCGCCGTGGATGACGCGGGCAGGAGCTTCTACCTCGCCATCCGTCGCTCGGAGCTGAGCCAGAAGTGGTTCCTCACCGCGTACGCCCGGCAGTACCACCCCGGCGGCGTGGGCGGCATGGCGGGGACGGTCCTGGGCAGCCGCGTGGTGAGCTTCGAGGAGCAGAACGGCAAGCTCTTCGTGTTCGACGTCGACCGGCGCAAGGTGATGAGCGACGTGTTCGACCCCCAGGTGCTGGTGGAGGCGTACCCCATCATCACCGACCACGGCCCCTTCAACCGGCTGCCGGGCTCCCATCAGTACGTGCTCATCGACCCGGTGGCGGGGCTCAATCGCTACGGCGTGGTGGGAGACCGCTTCGGCCAGGACGGCCTGCGCTTCCAGGTGGAGCTGAGCTTCGCGCAGCGCTTCCGTCGGCTCGCCGATGGCATGGCCTTCGAGCAGGTCTTCACCGGCTACTCGGACCTGCCCTACGAATGGGCGGACTACTACAACGAGGCCAACGCCTTCCGCACCTCGGGCACGCTGGGGCTCTCCTGGCGCAAGTACACGGAGGGCCCGGGCTACACGCCCACGCCGCTGCCGCCTCGCGAGCACTACTTCCGCAGCGACCGGCGCATCGTCCCCAACACCACCGCGGAGCAGTCCGAGCAGGTGGCGGTGAAGTGGAACATCCACCCAGGCATGCGGCCCATCCGCTGGCACATCATGGACACGGTGCTCGCGGCGCAGCAGGACCCGCGCCTGCAAGGCTATGACCTGGTCGACGCGATGAAGCGCGGCATCGAGGGCTGGAACGCCGCGTTCGGCTTCCCCGTGTTCGAGGCCGTCGTCGGAGGCGGCAAGGAGGACTTCGCGGACGACGACCGCAACGTCCTCATCTTCGACACCGACGAGATGATGCCCCTGGCCTTCGCCAACTGGCGCAGCAACCCCGACACCGGCGAGATTCGCGGCGCCAGCGTCTATTACGCGATGAGCTGGGTGCTCGACGCCATCGCCACGAACGCGGAGGACGACGCGGCCCCCGCGGACGCGCTGCCGGCGGGCGCCCTCCCGGAGACCCCCAGGCTGACCTGGGCGGGGCTGACGAACGACCGCAGCTGCGAGCTGAGCGTCACCGGGCCGGGCCATGCGCGCGCGCCGCTCTCCGTGCAGGCACGCCAGCAGCTCTCCGGGCTCACCCGCAAGCAGCGGGTGGAGCGCTCCATCACCCACGTCCTCTTGCATGAGATTGGCCACACGCTGGGGCTGCGCCACAACTTCATGGGCTCGCGCGCGAATGATGGGAGCCCCTCGGCGCCCATCTCCACCTCGGTGATGGACTACCTGATGCCGGACGAGCGCGCGCTGCTGGCGGAGCCGGGTGTCTACGACGTGCGCGCGGTGCGCTATCTCCACGGCCTGTCGCAGCAGCTGCCGACGGAGGCGTTCTGCACCGACGAGGACCGACGGCTGGACCCCTACTGCGCGCCGTATGACCGCTTCGCGGACTCGCTCCCGCTCTGGCACGGCCCGGAGTTCCAGCGGCACCAGGACTACCTGCTCCACAGCCCGCTGAGCTTCACGCGCCTGCAGGGGTACTTCGACCACGTCACCCCCTGGTACTTCGGCTTCATCCGCGTGTCGGACCCCGCGTCGCAGGTGACGGCCTACGAGTTCGCCCTGGAGAAGCTGCGCCCGCCGCTGGTGATTCCCCCAGGCGCGCGGCCGGACTACGCGGCCCGCGCGGACGAGCTCACCCGGCGCATCTTCCAGCGGCTGTACCTGGACCCCGCGACCAGCCGGGGACGCTTCCTCCCCAACCCACCCCCCACGCCCGCGCTGATGGCGCCGATGCTCGCGGACCTGAGGGCCCTGGTCCTCGACACGGATGGCGTGCGCAGCTACGCCTCGCGCCGCACCATGGTCGACGTGCTGAAGGCCCAGCAGTCGTTGGGGGCCTACCGCCTGCTGCGCGAGCTGGAGGGCACCCTCACCGCGAGCCTGCCGTCGCTCTCCGACGATGACCGGCTGGAGACGGAAGACCTGGTGCGCCGCATCTCCGGGGCCTTGTCCCCGTACTACTTCTGACCCGGAGGGCCAGGCCCGGCGCGAGGAAGGTGGACGATGAAGGTGGAGCCCTCGCCCGGGCGGCTCTCCAGGAGGATGCGGCCCCCATGGGCCTCCACGAGCTGGCGGGTGATGAACAAGCCCAACCCCAGCCCGCCGTAGTGCCGGCTGGACACCGCGCGCTCGAAGCGGTCGAAGACGCGCGCGGCGTCCTCGGGGGCGATGCCGATGCCCCTGTCTTGCACCTCCACGCGCGCCCGCTCCGCGTCGCCCCTCACGCGCACGTCCACCGGCGCGCCGTGTCCGTACTTGAGCGCGTTGGACATCAGGTTGGTGAGGACCTGCTCCAGGCGCAGCCGGTCCCACCGGCCCGTCATCGGCTCGGGCGCGTCCACCTCCAGCCGCACGCCCGCGGCCTGGGCCTCCGCCTCGAAGCGACGCGCCAGCTCCCGCACCAGCTCCCCCAGCTCCACGTCCTCCAGCTGCAGCTCCATCCGCCCGCTCGACAGGCGCGCCACGTCCAGCAGGCTGTCCACCAGCTTGGTGAGCCGGGTGGTCTGCCGCTCGCACGTCGCGACTCCGCGCTCCAGCCGCTCCGCGTCCAGCGGCCCCGGCTGCCTCAGCTGCCGGAAGAGCAGCTGCAGCTGGAGCTTGAGCGAGGTGAGCGGCGTGCGCAGCTCGTGCGCGGCCACGCTGCGGAACTCGTCGCGCACGCGCACCGCGGCCTGGGCCTCATCGGCCAGCCGTCGATGCTCGGCGCTGGCCTGCTCCGCCAGGGCGCGCGCGTTCACCTGCGCGCGGGTGACGAGGAAGAGCAGCAGCGACATCAGCAGGCCGCCGCCCGCCACCGTGAAGGGATGGCTGGAGCGCGTGCCCCTCATGAAGGCCTCGCGGGTGGTGAACACCAACGTCCACGGCACCCCGGCCACCTGCACGGTGAGCTGCTGCCGGAGCCCCCCCGCGTCCGGCGCGCCGGGGTGCGAGGTGTAGAGCCGCGCCGGCTCGCTCACGGTGGCGCCGTCGTAGATGGTCAGGTCGATGGTGGACTGGAAGCCCTGGAAGCGCAGGCCCTCCACGAAGTCCTTCATGCGGAAGGCGCCGAAGACGAACCCCTCCAGCCGCTCGCCGCGGGCCTGGGGCGTGGTGGGCTCCACCATCCCCGCGTAGAGCGGGACGTAGATGACGAAGCCCGCCTGGGCCACCTGGTCCACGGGCTCGGAGACCAGCTGCACCTTGCCGGTGGCCGCGGGCAGGCCGCTTCGCATCGCGCGCTCCAGCGCCGCCCTGCGCGCCGGCTCGGACATGATGTCGAACCCGAGCACCCGGAGGTTGTTCACGTCGAACGGCTCCACCAGGTCGACGACGGCGTGGTGCTCGCGCGCGTCCTCGGGCCACACCCGGTACTGGGGGAAGCCCTCCTGGCGCATCCGGGCCTCGTGCCGCGCCAGCTCGTCCCGGCTCAGCCACCGCGCCAGGCCGACGGCCTGGATGCCGGGGTAGCGCTGGCGCACCTCCAGGCTCTCCGTGTACGCGCGGAACTCGCGCCGCTCCACCGCCTCGCTGCCGGTGAAGACGCCGCGCGTGCCCAGGAGCATGGCCTGGTAGACGTCCAGGCGCTGCTGGAGGGCCACGGAGCCGTCCGCGGTGGCGTCATCGAAGAGCTGCTGCCTGCGCAGGCTCACCCCCCGCCGGATGTACGTGGTCGCCCCCGCCGTGACGAGCAGCCCCATCAGCAGGGCGAGGAGGGCGGCCGCGTTGCGGCGCACGTGGGAGGCGAGGGAGGTCGACACGAGTGTCCTCCAGGAGAAACGCCCGGGCCTGAAACACAATCCCCGTCCATCCGTCCGCGTGAGCGACACTGCAACGGCTGCTCGCTCGGGGCATTCTAGGAGCCATGGTGCGTCACGTCATCGTCGTGGGAGCAGGACCGGGCGGGCTGTCCGCCGCCATCAACCTGGCCGGGCAGGGCTTTCGCGTCACCGTGGTGGAGAAGGACCCGGTGCCCGGAGGGCGGATGAAGGGGCTGACGCTCGGAGCCCAAGGCGAGTACACACTCGACACGGGGCCCTCCATCCTCCAGCTCCCGGGGGTGCTGGAGCGCATCTTCGAGCGCTCCGGACGTCGGCTGGCGGACTACGTGAAGCTGGTCCCGCTGGACGTCAACACGCGGCTGCACTTCTGGGATGGCTCCCAGCTGGACACCAGCCGGGACCCCGCGCGGATGGAGGCGGAGGTGGCGCGCTTCGGTCCCCAGCAGGTGGAGGGCCTCAGGCGCTGGCTCGCCGAGGGGAAGGACAAGTACGGCATCGCGTACGAGAAGTTCATCTGCACGCACGCGGGCAGCCTCGCCTACTACGCCCCCTGGCGGCTGGCCTCCACGCTGCGCTTCAAGCCCTGGCAGACGCTCTACAAGCACCTGGACTCGTTCTTCCACGACGACCGGCTGACGTACGCGCTGGCGTACCCGTCGAAGTACCTGGGCCTGCACCCGACGACGTGCTCGTCGGTGTTCAGCGTGATTCCCTTCATCGAGCTGGCCTTCGGGGTGTGGCACGTGGACGGCGGCTTCCGGGAGCTGGCGCGCGGGATGATGCGGTGCGCGCAGGACCTGGGCGCCACGTTCCGGATGGGCGCGCCCGTCAAGCGCGTGCGCGTGGAGGCGGGGCGCGTGGCGGGCGTGGAGCTGGAGGGCGGCGAGGTGCTGGAGGCGGACGCGGTGGTGCTGAACGCGGATCTGCCCTACGCGGCGACGAAGCTCTTGTCGGCCGAGGCGCGTGAGGGCTCGCGGCTGACGGACGCGGCGCTGGAGAAGGCGAAGTATTCGTGCAGCACGTTCATGGCGTACTACGGCCTGGACACGCGCTACGACGACTTGCCGCACCACCTCATCTACCTCTCGGAGTCGGCGCGGCGCACGGACCGGGACGCGCTGGAGGACCGGGAGCTGGACGTGGACGACCCGCCCTTCTACGTGTGCAACGCGTCGGTGACGGACCCGAAGGGGGCGCCGGAGGGACACTCGACGCTCTACGTGCTGGTGCCCACGCCGAACACGGCGCGGCCGGTGGACTGGGCGAAGACGGAGGCGACGCTGCGCGAGCGCATCCCGGCGATGCTGGAGAAGGTGGGGCTCAAGGGCGTGCGTCAGCACATCCGCGCGGAGCGCTACTTCACGGCCCAGACGTGGCGGGACGAGTTCAACGTGTTCCGGGGCGCGGTCTTCAATCTCTCGCACACGTGGATGCAATTGGGCCCGCTGCGGCCGCGGGTGAAGAGTCCGGACGTGGAGGGGTTGTATTGGGTGGGCGGAGGCACGCACCCGGGCAGCGGACTGCTCACCATCATGGAGAGCGCGAACATCGCGGCGGACTACCTGACGCGCGAGGCGGGCAAGGGGCCGCTGCCGGGCTGGCCGTACGTGCCGCCGCTGGAGGATGAGGCGCGGTCGGCGCCCCAGGCGCGAGCAGGCTGACGCGGCACTGCGCCGCGTCACTCCGGCCGCGCCTCCTCTCCAGCCATGCAGGCCAAGGGAGACCGGCTCGCAACGAGGCCCCACGGATGCGAAGCTGTCTCCCATGCCGTTCTTCATCCCATTCGCGGTGGGAGGCCTGGTGCTGACGGCGCTGGGGCTCGGTGCGAAGAAGGTCTGGGACCAGGGCCGCGTCGTCGAGTCCCCCGCGCTCGCCCAGGCCCGTGAGCGACACGCCGCCGCGCTCGGCGCGCTCAAGTCCGCCCGGCTGCGCGTGCGCACGGGCCTCGCCTCCTACGGTGAGCGTCAGGCCCGTGCCCGAGCGGAGGTCGTCGAGCCCCTGCGAGGACTGCTCGCGCGACTGGAGCGCTGGGAGCACGCGAAGCGGGAGGACGTGCTCCCGCCCGAGGCCCTCGCGGCCCTGGAGGCGCTGCCCTCCGAGCCCGTCTCCCGCGCCGCGCGCCGGGCATGGCCCCTCTTGGGCGCGGGCGCGCCCGTGCCCCCCGGCTGGGAGCCCGTGCTCACGTGGATGGAGCGAGGCTGGCTGCAGGAGGACGCGGCCCCGGTGGTCGTCGATGGGGTCTCCCTGTTCGAGGCCGCGGCGCCATGGGCCTCGGCGAGCACCGTGGAGGACACCGACGAGGCCCGCGTGCGTCAGCTGGACGCCTGCGCGGCGACGCTCCGACAGGCCACGGAGTTCCTCGACGCCCTGCTCGGAAGGCTCACCTCGCTGGAGACCCGCGTGGGCGCGCTCCAGTCGAGGGCCGAGGTCCAGCTTGCGTACCTGGACGCGGCGAGCTTCGAGCAGGACGGCCCCGAGCCCCGCGAGCGCCTCGGCCGCCTGGGCCTGCTCGTGGGCCGGCTGGTGGTGCTGCTCCGCGCCCCGGTGCTGGGGCCCGACGGGCGACTCGAACCCGAGCCGCCCGTGTCCCCCGAGGAGGCCGCGCTCGCTCAGACGTAGCGCTGGGCCAGCTGCGACACCTGTCCGGTGGCGTGGGTGACGGCGACGGCCGCCTGCTGCGTGGTGTCCAGGTGGCGCAGCGTGTCCGTGGTCAGCTCATCCAGCTCGCGCACCGCGGCGAACAGCTGGTCCACGCCCTGGTGCTGCTGGGCCACGGCCTCGGCGATCTGCCGCACCGCGGACGCGGACTCGCGCGACAGCGTGGCCAGTTCGCGCAGCCGCTCGCCGCTGGTGCGAAGCGGCGCCAGCGCCGTCTCCACGCCCGCCGCGCTCCGGTCCGTCATCTCCGTGGCCTGGGTGGCCGCCGAGGCCATCGTCTCCAACAGCCCGCGCACCTGGTTGGTCGCCTGGACGGACTGGTCCGCCAGCTCGCGCATCTGCCGCGCCACCACGCCGAAGCCCTTGCCGTGCTCACCCGCGCGCGTGGCCTCGATGGCCGCGTTGATGGCCAGCATGTGCGACTGGTCCGCCAGCGCCTTCACCACCTCCGACACGCGGCCGACCTCCCGCGCGCGCTGCTCCAGGTCCTGCATCTGCCCGTGCAGCCCGTCGGCGATGTCGCGGATGGACGCGAGGCCCTTCTCGGTGCCCTGCAGCGACTCCTCGCCCAGCCGGCCCACCGCGGCGGCGCGCTCGGCCACCTGGAGGATGCTGGTGGCGCGAGAGGCCGCCACGTGCGACGCCTGCTGGATCTCCTGCGCCGTGGCGCGCGCCTGGTGCAGCGCCGCCGCCTGCCGCGACAGCGTCTGGTTCTGCTGGTTGCTCGCCTCCGACAGCCGCGTGCCCGCCTGCGCCAGGTCCCCCGCCGACGTGCGCAGCGAGCGCGGCAGCTCCTGCAGCCGCTGGTACAGCTGCCACGTGGTCGCGGCCAGGTCGCCCAGCTCGTCCGTGGACACCCACCGCGGCGGCGCCGCGCGACCCTCCACCAGCGCCTCCAGCGACGCGCCCACCGCGCGCGAGCCCTTGGCCAGCCGCCGCGCCGCCCACGCCGCCGTGAGGATGGAGCCCAGCGCCGCGTAGCCGCCGAACATGACGACCGGCAGCACCAGGTCCTTCTGCAGCGGCGCCACCGTGGCGCGCACCTGCGCCGCCGACGCGGCCTGGCCCTTCGACTCGATGTCCTTCGCCAGCGCCCCCAGCTCCCGCTCGATGCGCAGGTTCAGCGTCACGACGCTCGTCAGACACGTGACCAGCAGCGCGGAGACGACGGTGGCGGGCAGCAGCCACAGCTGTCGGGGCGCGAAGCCCTCTCCGGCGGGCCGCGCGCTGGGCGCCTTCTGGTAGGCGTCCAGCACCGTGGGCATCAGCACCTGCTCATAGAGCATGTACAGCAGCGGGCTGCTGAACAGCCCCGCGCTCATCGACACCGCCACGCCCACCGGCACCACCGACATCGGCCGGTCCAACAGGAACGCCACGCCCCCGTTGAACAGCACCCCGCCGATGAACCACGACACCATCGACTCGCCGAACGCCAGCTGCGACGGGATGCGGATCAACCGCTCCACCCGCAGCCGCCCTTGCGTCGCCATGGCCCGCTTCAGGAGCCACGGCAACACCACCATCGGCTGCGCAACCGCGCACAGCCCCAGCACCAGCGGCGTGATGACTCCCAGCAGGATGCGCGTCGCCTTCGGCCCCTCCAGTGACAGCAATTGCATGTCCACGTACAGGGCAGGGCAGAAGGCCACCGTCGTGATGAGGGAGCGCAACAGGTACATCCGCCGGAACAGCGCGCCAGGGGTCGGAAGCGGAGGAGTGGACATCGGGAAGCAGTGACTCCGGGGTGGCAGTGACTTCAGCGTGCGGGGCAGCGCGCCTTGCGTCAATGTCCCGTTTCAGCAGGGGGGAAGGATTCCAACCAGGGAGCGTCTCGGGCTCCCCCCATTCCACTGGGGCCACCGGACCTCCGCAAGTCCGTGGCCGCGCTTCGCTCGCCTGAATGTCTGGGTATTTTCCTTGAATTGCGGGACTGCTTCTGGAAGGGGCCGGCCCCCGCCACCCGAGCAGGCGAGCGGCCTGGCCCTCCTGCACGACTCCAGGGCCATGCCCACACTCACTCCACAACGGCTCTCACGAGCTCACAGCCACAGGAGAGTGACATGGGTGAGTTGATCGACAAGGCCAAGGGCAAGATCAAGGAGACCGTGGGCGCGGCCACCGGCGACCGTTCGCTGGAAGCGGAGGGCAAGGTCGACACGGCCAAGGGCCACGCCAAGGAGAAGCTGGAGGACGCCAAGCGCGCCGTCCGGGACGCGGTGGACGACGACAAGCCGCGCCGCGACGAGTTCTGATTCTCGGCGACGAGCGCACCAGCACACGGCCGGGTCGCGGGGAGGCTCTCCTCGCGGCCCGTCGCCGTGGCTAGCGCTTCACCTCGGGCGGACACGCCACCTCGAGGAACGTCGTGGTCTTCCCGCTGAGCATCACCCACAAGCAGCGCAGCACACAGCCCGCGCCGAACTCTCGGTAGATGAGACCCAGATTGGTGACCACCTCTCTTCCGGTGATGACGCCGCGCATTGGTCCTCCCCCTTCTTCAGCTTCCCGTCCGTCCCGCCACCACCCACCGCGCTGTCGTCGGAGCCCTTCTGCAAAGCTCCGGCCGCTTCCCGCGCGGCCCGCTGAAGACGCTCTGTTGCTCCGCGAACGTGCCAAGCGCGCCAATCTCCAGGCAGGAATGCGCGCGTGGAACTCCCGTGAGGGATACGGATGCGGCGCGCCTGGAGTTTTTTCAGGGGGACACCCCACGGTGTGAGGCGGCCGTCCGCCCCCACTCCGCACGGCCCCGCGGGACGGGAGTCGTGCTCCACCCTCACTCGAGGACGAGTCGTGTGACGCTGGCCGCCAGTCGTGTGACGTGGGCCGCCACACGCGAGGACCGAAGGGCTCCTCCGCCCGCTCGTGCACACGGCGTCCCCGGGGCGAGGGTGGCATCCCGGCGCGGCCGCCTGAATCTTCGAGGTGAGGGCCTCACGGGGCCTGGGCCGCGAGGCGCGGCGGACCGGCGGGCAACGGCTCGCGGACAGGTCCCTGTCGGGCGCATGGGATGGCGAATCATGCCCCCACGGCGCCGACGCTGGAGCAGCAAGGCCATTGAAAGGAGGGTCTCGTGATGAGGCAGCATGTGCTGACCCGTTTGGATATCCCGTTGCTGCAGCCGGGGACCTTCCGGGGTCCCAGGGGGCTGACGCGCCTGGTGGTGGCGACGGACTTCTCGCTGCGCTCCGAGCTCGCCCTGGCCCGGGCGCTGCGGTTGCCCCTGGGCCTGGGCGCCACCTTCACGCTGCTGCACGCGGGGCCGGTGTTGGAGGGCTCGCCCGGAGGCGTGGTGCTGGGGGGCGGCTGTCTGCGCAAGGCCGTGCACGCGGCATGTCGGAGGCTGCGCCACCGTCCGGACGTGACGGTGCGCGAGGAGCTGCGCCAGGGCGACACGCTGGACGCGGTCGCGGCGGTGGCGCGCGAGCAGGGCGCCCAGCTGGTGGTGCTCGGCGGCGAGCGGGTGCTGACGCCGGGCAGGTCGCTGGCAGAGGGCTCGATGGTGCGGCGCGCGCTGCGCCAGCTGGACACGTCGATGCTGGCGGTGCTGCCCCATCCGGCGAGGCCGTACGAGACTCCCCTGGTCGCGGTGGACTTCACGCGTGAGTCCCGGCGGGCGCTGGAGCTGACGATGCGGCTGTGTCCCCTGACGCCGGTGGCGGTGCTGCACGTGGTGGACACGCGCGAGGAGGAGGCGGCGCTGCGGGCCCGGGGCGCGCCGCCGGAGCGCTTCGTGATGCTGCGCCATGAGCGCGAGCTCGACGCGCGCCTGGAGCTCGCCCGCTTCCTGGCGCCGTACCGGGAGACGGGGTGCGAGCTGGAGGCCCGGCTGCGCTCCGGGGAGCCGGGCGAGGCGCTCCTGGCGCACGCGCTCGAGCTGGGCTCGGACCTGCTGGTGGTGGCGGGCCCGCGAGGGGCCGGGGACGAGGCGTCGCTGGTGGAGCGGGTGCTGGCGCAATCCTCGTGCGACGTGCTGGTGTCCCGGCACGAGCAGCCCGCGGTGGGGTGAGGGGCGGCTCTTTCGAGCGGATGTCGGGCGAGCACGTTATGAACGGGGGACGTGTCTCCCCGTCCACTCGAGTCCACCCTCCCCGCGAAGAGCTCCCTCAAGGAGCGGCTGAAGAGCGCCGGAAGCCTGTTCCGTCAGCTCCCCGGGACGTTCCGCATCTTCTGGCAGGCCAGCCCCCGGGGCGCCGTCGTGCTCGGGCTGTTGACGCTGGTGGCGGCGGTGTTGCCGGCGGCCATCGCCTGGGTGGGCAAGCTGATTGTGGACGCGGTGGTGGCGGCGGCGCAGGGCTCGGCCGAGGCGCACTCGCGCGTCTACGGGCTGGTGGGGTTGGAGTTCGCGCTGATGCTGGGCTCCGGGGTGGTGGAGCGCGGGCTGACGCTGACGCGGGAGCTCCTGCGCGCCAACCTGGGCAACCTGCTCAACGAGCGCATCCTCCAGAAGGCGCTGGAGCTGGAGCTGCGGCACTTCGAGGACTCGGAGACGTACGACAAGATGCAGAACGCCCGGCGCGAGGCGAGCAGCCGTCCGCTGTCGCTGGTGATGCAGGCGTTCTCCATCGTCCGCAACGCGATAACGCTCTCCACGTTCGCGGCGCTGTTGATTGCGCTGTCGCCGTGGAGCGTGGTGGTGCTGGTGGCGGCGTCGATTCCGGCGTTCATCGCGGAGGCGCGGCTGGCGATGGCGGGCTTCCGGCTGTACTCGTGGCGCGCGCCGGAGGGGCGCAAGCTCAACTACCTGGAGTGGATCCTCACGCGGGACAGCCACGTGAAGGAGGTGAAGCTCTTCGGGTTGGGGGACCTGGTGTTGGGGCGCTACCGGGACTTGTTCCGCAAGTTCTTCGCGGAGGACCGGGCGCTGGCCTTCAAGCGGATGGGGTGGGGGTTGGGGTTGGGGTTGTTGTCGCTGGCGGCGTTCTACGGCTGCTACCTGTTCGTCGCGGGGCGGGCGGCGGACGGGGCCATCAGCGTGGGTGACATGGTGTTGTACCTGGGGGTGTTCCGTCAGGGGCAGGCGGCGTTCCAGGGCATCCTGACGAGCGTGGGCTCCATGTACGAGGACGCGCTCTTCATGAGCAACCTCTTCATGTACCTGGAGATACCGACGGGCAGCGAGGTGGCGCGGGTGTCGCCGCCCAGGTCACCGCCCCGGGGGCGCACCAACGACATCGAGCTGCGCGACGTGTCCTTCCGCTATCCGGGGAAGGAGGCGTGGGCGTTGAGGCACGTGTCGTTGACGTTGCGGCCGGGGCAGAAGCTGGCGCTGGTGGGGGAGAACGGCGCGGGGAAGAGCACGTTGGTGAAGCTGCTGCTCAGGCTGTACGAGCCGACGGAGGGGGCCATTCTGTATGGGGGCGTGGACCTCCGGGACATGGACGTGGGGGATTTGCGCTCGCGCTTCGGGGCGGTGTTCCAGGACTTCGTGCGCTACCAGTTCAACGTGGCGGAGAACATCGGGTTGGGGCACGTGCCGGCGTTGGAGGACCGGGAGCGCATCGTGAAGGCGGCGCAATTGGGTGGGGCGAGCGGGGTCATCGAGGCGTTGCCGGGGCAGTACGACACGATGCTGGGCGGGTGGTTCGAGAAGGGGCAGGAGCTGTCGGCGGGGCAGTGGCAGAAGCTGGCGGTGGCGCGGGCGTTCATGCGGGACGACGCGGAGGTGCTGATTCTGGACGAGCCGACGGCGAGCATCGACGCGGAGGCGGAGCACGCGTTGTTCGAGCGGTTCCAGGCGTTGGCGGCGGACCGCATCGCCATCGTGATTTCGCACCGCTTCTCCACGGTGCGGATGGCGGATCAGATCGCGGTGCTGCACAACGGCGGCGTGGACGAGCTGGGCAGCCACGACGAGCTGATGGCGAAGGACGGCCGCTACGCGCACCTGTTCCGTCTGCAGGCGCGGGGCTATCAGGACTGAGACGCGCGGGCTCGCGAGGACTACTTGCGAGTCCCGCGGAGCTGTTCCAGCTCCGCGAGCGCCTCGGCCAGCCGCCGTTCGGCGTCCTCGCGCCGCTGGGTCTCCTCCTGTTGCAGGCGAGTGGCCTCCTCGCGTCGGCGGGTCTCCTCCTGTTGCAGGCGAGTGGCCTCCTCGCGTCGGCGGGTCTCCTCCTGTTGCAGGCGAGTGGCCTCCTCGCGCCGCCGGGTCTCCTCCTTGCGCCGCCGGGTCTCCTCCTCACGCCGCCGCATCTCCTCGGCGAGCTGGTGCTCCAACTCGAGCCGGCTGGCCTCCACGCGCTCGACCATGTGCTCGAGGCGGGAAATCATCTCATGGGCTTCAGGCAGAGGCGCGCCGCCGAAGTAGAAGCGCAGTCGCTCGTCGTCTATCTGGAGGTCCAGACCGAGCACCTCGGAGCGATAGACCCCGTGCTGCGGAAGGATGGGCGTGTAGCTGCGACGCCCTGCCTCGAGCCGCCAGCCGTTGAGTCGCAGGCGGCCCCGGTCGAAGACGAAGTACTCGCGGATGCCCAGGCGCGCATATCGCTCCACGTTGCGTTCGAGGTCCTTGCGTCGCTCGCCCGCGACCATGACCTCCAGCGCCAGGTCCACGCCCTTCTTCTCCGTGCTCACCATCCAGCGCATGCGCGCGCGGTGCTCCACGTCCAGGACGGCGATGACGTCCGGGGCGAACATGTTCTCCCCGGGGTAGTACACGGGCAGCTCGCAGGCCAGGTACACCTTGCGGCCGACGCGCGAGAAGAAGCCGCCGAGCACCTCGCGAGCCCGGACCTTGGCCTCGTAGTGCGGGTCTCCTTCCGGAGGATGGGCCTCGGAGACGGGGAACTCGGACGGGAGGCTGTCGACGATTCGCGCCTGCTCCTCGGGCGTCAGCTGGTCCCAGACCTCCTGTGGTGGAGCACGTGGGTCATCCGGGTCGACGTGGTAGGGGGTGTGGGCCATGGCGCTGTCCGGAGAGTAGGTCGCCAGGAGGCACGGGCCAAGGGCCGTCGGGGCGCTTCGTCGACTGCGTGGAAGACGGGCTCCACGCACCTTCCCTCCCCGACGTGCCGTCTAGCGTTCGGGCTTTCCCCGCGAATCGTGGCGCGTCAGCAGCAGGCCCAGCACGTAGAGAATCCCACACGAGACGAGGGGCATCGCGAGCGCGCCGCCCACGAAGCCGCCGAAGCCCCGCATGACGCCGCCGAGGACTCCGTCGACGCCCCACCAGGGCTCGGCGCGCACGCCCAGGATGGCGCCCGTGAGGCCGCCCAGGGCGCCGGTGGCGAGCAGCAAGGGCTCGATGATGGTCATGGCGGAGTGCTCCTCAAGGGGTCTGGTGCTCGCGAGCGAAGAACGCGCGGAAGTCCACCATCGCCTGGCCCGCGTCGGGGTGCAGCGCGCCGAGCACCTCGGTGGCGAACGTGGTGGGCGCCGCTCCGGACGCCGTGATGATGCGCCCGTCCCTCACCGCCTGCGGCACGTCGCGATAGTGCGCGGCGCCCTGGTAGCCCGGGGCATGCTTCTGGAGGAACTCCAGGTCGTTGCTCGTGTGCGCGCGCCCCTCGAGCAGCCCCGCGCGAGCCAGCGCCAGCGTTGCGCCGCAGATGCCCGCGACGACGAGCCCCGCCTCCACCGCGCGGCGCAGCAGGGGCGTCAGGTCCGGACTCTGAGGCGTCATCCAGGTGCTGGAGCCAATCAGCACCAGCGCGTCCGCCTTCTCCGGGGAGAAGTCCTCGACCGCGCCATCCACCTGGATGGTCATTCCCCCGATGGACGGCACGGGACGGCCTCCCGGGGACCACCAGGAGACCTGGTCACGGAAGTCATCCCGCGCTCCCGCGGCCAGCAGCGCCGGCTCCCAGTCCGCGAAAGGGGGAATCACCACGAATGCGATGCGCGCCACCAGCGTGCTCCGGGTTGGAGGAGCACCCGAGATTAGGCAAAGCAGACGGGAAGCTGAAGCCTCCCGCCACGCAAGGTCCGCGGCGGGCATGGGCCCTGTCCATCAGCGCGGCCTGGGCTGACTACTCACCCGAGGTCGACGTGACGCCCTCGTCGTCCGGCAGCCCCTTGGGACGGGAGCCGGGGATGATGCGCTCCGAAAACTGGTCCAAGTAGAGCGGCGCGAGCACCGCGCGCCAGCGGGCGTGGCTTCCTTCCCAGAGCTCGTCGGTGATGGTGAAGACGCCCGAGGCGCCCTCGTAGCGATTGAGGTCCATGCCCAGGCCGGGCCGGTACGCCCTGGCGCCCAGACGCACGAACAGCCGCATGTCCCGCAGGGTGTTCTTGTAGACCAGCAGCCCCGGCACGGCGTTGGGCGGGTCGGCGGCCAGGCGCAGCCCGGCGTCGAACGTCCGCTCGACGGTGTTCCCCAGCAGCGTCACGCCCCTCGCCTTGACGATGCGGATGCCCTGGCCGTTGTTGCGCTTCGCATAGTCATAGATGTCGTGCACGTGGTTGCCTTCAATCTGCACGTTCACGGGCATGTCGATGACGTTGTTGCCGCCGATGGAGATGCCCCGGCCCGCGTTCCAGATTTCGTTGTAGAGGATTTGGACGTTCGTCGCGTCCTCGTGCACCAACACACCCTCCGCGGCGGAGGTGTTCGCCTGCCAGGGGTACTTCGCGAGGTTGGGGAAGTTGTAGATCTTGTTCTCGTGAAGGAGCAGGTCGTCGCACGCCTTGACGTCGACCCCGTTCTCTCCGGTGTCATGCAAGCGATTGCGCTCGACGAGGATGACGGCGGGCCTGCCGCCGTTGGGCTGACACTGCACCGCGTCCCCGGAGACGTCGTGGATGTCGTTCTCCACGATGAACACGTTCCGCGTCACGCCGCGAATCGCCACGCCGTGCGAGTCGGTGTTCTGCTTGGAGAAGTCGTAGATTTCATTGTCGTCGATGAGCACGAAGTCCGCGTAGCTGGTGATGACACCGCCGCCGGCGCGGCCCCCGTGCAGCTTGGAGTCGAGGACCTGTGAGCACCGGGTGTTGTTCTCGAAGAGCACGGCGAACGAGGGGCGCTCCTGCACGTCCACCTCGAAGAACTGGACGACCCAGTAGGGCTGACTGACCTGGACCAGGCTGCCCACGTTCGTGGCGGCCGGGAGGATGCGGGGCTGGCCCGACTGCTCCCCGCGCAGGACGATGGGCGCGGTGGCGGTGCCGGGGCGCGCTCCCTTCGCCGCGGTGATGGCGACCTGTTCGTTGTAGTCGCCCTGTCGCACCAGGATGATGTTGCCCGGGCGGGCCGCCTTCACCGCGGCCATGATGGTGCTGTAGGGGTTCAGGTCGGAGCCGAGCGGCTTGGACGGGTCCCTCGGGCCGCTCTTCGACACGTAGAGCGTGGGGCCCTGCGCGACCGACGCGGTCGGGCAGTTGTCGTAGAAGAGGGCCTCCGTGAACGCCGGGGACTGCCTCGCGGTCCGGGTCTCCAGCCCGTCCACCGGCGCGGCTGCTTCCGGCGCCTCCTGGTGTCCCTCTCCGCAGGCCATGGCCCCCGCCCACAGCGACAGCAGACAAACGATATGCGTGAGCCTTCGCCCCAGTCGATGCTTCGTCATTTCGCACTGCCCCCCTGATTGGACCGCCAACCGCGAGGTTCCATGTTCGTAACGGGCGCGCGTCGCATCAACCACGCTGCCCCGAAGGGTGGGAACCTCCCGTGCTCCATGTCCCCTGGCACGGGTCCACGCGGTGGAGGACGTGGGCCGGAGGCTGCGAGAGGCGCGGCGAGGCGTCAGGCCGTCCCGCTGTCGGTGGAGGCGTTCGGGAGGTGGCGACGCCTCGTACGGGGAGACGGTGCGTCAGGGGGCGGCGCGGTTGCGTTGGAGCACGGGGATACGGTCTGGGTACTCCCGTGACTCGATCTGGGCAATCGCGTCGAGCGCTTCCTCGCTGACGTACCACCAGCCGGGATTCACCCGCTCATCCTCCTGGGCCACCCTGCGCAGCGCGGGGAGGGCGGGCCGGTAGCGGAAGGCGCCGAGCGCGAAGCAGGCCCAGAAGCGCAGCTCCGAGGAGGGGTGCTCCAGCAACTCGACGAGGATGCCCAGCACGCGCTCACGCAGGGCCGGCGCCATCGTGCGCTGGGAGCCGAGGGCCTCGATGGCCTGGCCTCGCACGTCCATGCTCTCGGAGGTGTCCTCGACGGACTGGAGCAGCGCGTCGATGATGGAGGGCTTGCCATCGCCGAGGCTGCACAACAGCCACGCGGAGACCTCGCGCGCCCGGACGTCGTCGGCGGTCCGCAGCAGCCGGGCCACATGCTCGGCCGCGACGTCGTCGCCGACCTTCATCAACGCCATGGAGGCCTCCCAGCGCGCATCGGCGTCACCTGTCGCGAGTCGTCCGAGCAGCTCCGCCAGCTCCACGGAGGGAGGCGGGAGCGGGTGGACCTGGGGCGCGTGACGAGGCTTCCTGGGCGTCTTCTTCATGGCGCCACCCTATGCGATTCCCCCGGGTGGCACCGTGAAAGGGTGGGGGCCTCGTCACGCGGTGGGCAGGTGCTCGCGGACGACGCCGAGCCAGTACGCCTTTCCGTAGTATTGGCTCATCTTCCCGATGAGCTTCCCGTCGCGGAACAGGAGGAACGTGGGGATGCCGTAGAGTCCGAAGCGGTGGGCCAGGGACTCGTGCTGATAGGCGTTCACCTTCACCACGCGCATCCTCGCGCCCTCCAGTTCGGAGAGGAGCTCAGGCTCGGCGGCCGCGTAGATTTCACAGTTCGGGCAGCCGTCGCCCCAGAAGTCCACGACGACGAGCTCGCCCTGGGGTTGCATGACGAGCTGGTCGAAGTTCTCCGCCGTTCCCTCGTAGCTGACCGGATGTGCCATGCCCCATGGGTAACGGTCCGCCCGTCGGCCTTCAAGCCGGGTGGGGCCCCGAGGGGATGGCTTCCCGGGGGAGGGAGGGCGTCCCAGGGGCCGCGGAAGCACTGGGGGAGGCGAGGGTCCCGGGCTGGTGGAGGGGCCGGCTTGCGAGGGAGTGGAAGGAGGCAGCCCGGGTTGGCGGTTGTCGTGATAGGTCCCGGGATGGGCCTGCCGGGCGTCAGCCGGGGGGCTGGAGCATTCGTGTGCGGGGCGTCAAAAGCTTCAGGTGCGCACTGCGCTGAGGGGCACAGCCGCCGTAAGGTGGCGGCATCGGACGTGTCGTGGAGGGGTCATGCACGAGTGGTTGGAGGCACTGCGGAAGTCAGCGAAGGCCGCGTCATCGGGTGTGTCCGCGGATGAGGTCCGGCGGGCGGAGACGGAGTGTGGCGTCCCCTTTCCCGAGGACCTCGGCCATCTGTACCTGACCTTCGACGGAGGCGAGCTCCACGGCGACGTGAGTCTCTTCCCGCTGCATGGGCCCGAGGGCTCCGTGAGCGTGTTGGAGAAGACGCGGCTGAAGCTGGTGGGCTTGCCGGCCGCGGGCGTGTGGCGCATCGGGATGAAGGGGCCGCACCGGCACCTGTTCTCCGCGCGCAAGTCGGCGATGGTGGAGCAGGGGGACGGGGGCGGGCCGCTGCCGGGCTGGGTGGACGCGCTGGGTGCGGAGGATTGGCTCTACGGCACCTGGGACAGCGAGAAGCGGGAGATGCGGCTGTACCGCTCGCTCAAGGACATGCTCGACGTGCTGGTGCCTCCCGCGGAGGTCGAGAGCTTCGGTGAGCGCACCTTCGCGCGGGCGATGAACGCCGTGCTGCAGGAGGCGCTCTCGGGCATGTCTGGCGAGGAGGAGTCCGAGGAGGAGCAGGCCGAGGAATCGTCCACCGAGGAGGAAGAGGACACGGGCGCGCAGCGCGAGCTCGCGTACGAGTACGACGAGGATGTGTCGCGGGGCCGCAGGGGTGGGGCGCAGGACGAGTCCGGAGGCTTCGGCCGTTTCGGGGCGAAGTCCGGGGGCGGGAAGAAGCCGGCCTTGAGGTCCTCGGTGACGCAGGCCGAGCTGTTCGTGCGACCGACGATGCAGGAGGCGCTGCGCAAGGAACTGGGGCCCGAGACGGCCAAGAAGCCCACGGTGAAGTCCAAGGCCAGCAAGCCCGTGGCGACGATTGCCGAGACGGTGAAGGACGCGGTCGCGAAGCCCGTGGCGCAGGTCGCGGAGGCGGTGAAGGACGCGGTCTCGAAGCCGGTGGAGAAGGCCGCCAAGGCGACGAAGGCGGCTGTCACGAAGCCTGTCGAGTCGGTGAAGGATGCGGTCGCGAAGCCGGTGGAGAAGGCCACGGAGACCGTGAAGGACGCGGTCTCGAAGCCCGCGAAGGCGACGAAGACCGCTGTCACGAAGCTTGTCGACGCGGCCGCCACGGCGACGACGAAGACCCTCGCGAAGGCTGTGGAGGTGACGCAGCCCAAGGCGAAGCCCGCCGCCCAGCCCGTGACGGAGACGTCCGCGGTGCTTCCCGCGACGAAGAGTCCCACCGCGAAGTCCGCGACGAAGAGTCTCGCGACGGCGAAGCCTGGGGCGGTGAAGTCCGCGACTCAGCCGTCCGTAGCGAAGACACCCGCGCCGGCGAAGTCTGCCGCAACGAAGCCCGCGGTGGCCAAGTCCACTACGAAGCAGGCTGCGGCGAAGAAGTCCGCTACGACGGCGAAGTCCACCACGAAGCAGGCTGCGGCGAAGAAGTCCGCTACGACGGCGAAGTCCACCACGAAGCAGGCTGCGGCGAAGAAGTCCGCGGGGGCGAAGCCCGTCGGGAAACAGCCCGCGGCCAAGAAGTCCGCTGGGAAGATCGCGAGCAAGAAGGTCGCGGCTTCCAAGCCCGCGAAGAAGTCCGCGGGGGCAAAGCCCGCTGCCTCGAAGTCGTCCGCCGCGAAGAAGTCCACGGGCACGAAGCCCGCCAGGAAGTCGGCACCCTCGAAGGCGGCCGCCAGGAAGTTCTCGGCGAAGGGCGCCGTGAAGAAGCCGAAGTCGAAGTCGAAGCGCTGACCCCGTTCGCATCAGCGCGGTCCCATCCCCCGAGATGGGACCGCGTTCGAGCACGGACGTACTCGCGCATCCATCGTCCGTCGGGACCACGCCTCGCGCAGCCGCGAGCCCCACCTCCGAGAAGCGGGCCCCGCGCGCCGGGACCGCGTCAGCGCACGGACGCATCCGCGCATCCGACGTCGGCAGCCGCGCGGGCGCGAACCTAGCCCTCCGGGAGCTGGTCCCTGCGCGCCGGGCGCAGACGCTCCTCGGGCTGCGCCGTCAGCTCCACCTCCTCCGGCTCCTCGTCACCGCGCCGGAACTCGTGAATCTGGTCCGGCAGGATGTCGCGGAAGTCAGGCTCCTCCTCCAGCGGAGGGGTCGCCGCCAGGTCCTGGTCGGAGATGTTGATCTCCTCCTCGCCGGTGTCCTGGTTCACATGACGTCGCGAGGTGGCCTCGCCCACGTCCTCCGAGCCGAGCTTCTTGAATCGCATGGTGTCTCCTCGCGAAAGCGGGGTGGGCCGGCCGCCGTGTCTCAACAATGAGAACCCACGTGCCCCACCGCAATTCGCGCCGGCCGGCCGCCTGCCGGGCTCGTCCGCCTAGCCCTTGGGGACCGCCGCGCGGCCCGAGGGGTAGACGGGCTCCACCTCGAGCAGCACCATCCCCAGCGCCAGCACCCGCGACAGCGTCTCGCGCACCGTGTAGCGCCAGGGCGTCGAGCGCCCCTCGTCCGCGGGCACACCCCACGCATCGATGCCCACCGAGTTCGCGATGAACAGCGCCCGGGGCAGATGGAAGCGCTGCGTGACGAGCAGCGCCTGCTTCGCGCCGAACACGCCCCGCGCCCGCAGGCAGCTGTCGTACGTGGACAGCCCCGCCTCGTCCCCCAGCACCAGCTCCGCCGGCATGCCGCGCTCCAGCAGGTAGCGGCGCATGGCCCGCGTCTCATGATGGAACGGCTTCACCTCATCGCCGCTCACCAGCACCGAGCCCACCTTGCCCTCGCGCCACAGCGCCATCGCCATGTCCAGCCGCTGCGCGAGCACCGGCGACGGCACCGCCCCCGGCGCCAGCCCCGCGCCGAACACCAGCGCCACGGGCGCGTCGGGCGCGTCCGCCAGGCTCACGATGCGCTCCTCGTAGCTCACGCGCACCCAGTGCGAGAGGACGAGCAGGCTCACCGCGCCCACGAGCAGGAGGAAGAGGGCCCTGCGCGCCCAGACACCGCTCGCTCGGGTTGGCTTCATGGACCCAGGGGTGACACCGCACCCGGCGCCATTGTGTTACGGCCCGCCGCCCTCGAAAAGCCCTGTGTGGGCCCGGCGCGTCACGCGGGCGCGTCCGCCTGGGGAGCAGCCTGCCCCGGCAACAACCGCTGGAGCGTCTCCAGCAACTGCCGCGGGTCCACCGGCTTCGACAGGATGGCGGAAACCCCCTGGCTGGCCGCGTACACCGCCCTGTCCCGGGGACTCATCTCCGCCGTCTCCGCCGACAGGATGACCACGGGCACCTTCGCGAGCGCCGCGTCGCTCCTGCGCGCCGTCAGCACCCGGTGCCCGTCCATCACCGGCAACCCCATGTCCAACAGGATGAGCGAGGGCCGGGGCGTGCCCGACAGGAGCGCGAGCGCCTCCCTCCCGTGGTCCGCCACCAGCACCCGGTACCCCTGGAGCTCCAGGTAGCCCTGGAGCGCCTCACGGATGTCCAGGTCATCCTCCACGATGAGCAGCGGTCCGGCGTCGGCAGGCCCCATGACAGGAAGGTAGGGCCTGGGGGCACACCCGCGAGTCCTCGGGGTCCAGGTCGCCCGGTCGCCCCTCGTGGGAGGCCCCTGGGAGGCCCTGGCTCCCGTGTCCGGAAAGCCCCGGGAGGACTGCCGTTGACCGGCTCCCGCCCCGCTTATATAGGGGGCCCCGCCGTCAGACTGCCCTGCTCCCACCCCGGCGCACCCGGCAGAACGTCCCACAGGAGTTCCCCGTCCCATGGCGTCCCTTCGCGACATCCGCAAGCGCATCCGCTCGGTGAAGAACACGCGGCAGATCACCAAGGCCATGAAGATGGTCTCCGCCGCGAAGCTGCGCAAGGCACAGGACGCCATCCTCGCCGCGCGTCCGTACGCGTCGATGCTGGACCAGATCATCTCCGACCTGGCCGCGCGCTCCGGGGACAACGACCTCAGCCACCCGCTGCTGGCCACCCGGCCCGTCAAGCGCGTGGAGCTGGTGACGCTCACGTCGGACCGCGGCCTCGCCGGCGGCTTCAACTCCAACGTCACCCGCCGCGCCAACCGGTTCCTCTACGAGAACGCGGGCCTGGAGCGCATCCAGCTCTCCACGGTGGGCCGCAAGGGCAACGACTTCTTCCGCAATCGCAACCAGAACATCCGCAAGGACTTCGGTGGCCTGTACCAGCGGCTGAACTACCGCGCCGCCGCGGACGTGGCCGAGGAGCTGGTCGCCAGCTTCCTCAACGGCGAAGTGGACGCGGTGCACATCGTCTACAACGAGTTCATCAGCGCCATTAACCAGAAGGTCGTCGTCACCCAGCTCTTGCCCCTGCAGACGCTCGGCGCCGGCGCCGCGCCCTCCGAGGGCGCCGCGGCCATGGTGGACTTCAAGTACGAGCCGGACCGTCAGGCCGTGCTGGACCGCCTGGTGCCCCAGGCCGTCAACATCAAGCTCTACCGCGCGCTCCTGGAGAGCGTGGCCAGCGAGCACGGCGCCCGCATGAGCGCCATGGAGAACGCCACCTCCAACGCCTCCGACATGATTTCCAGCCTGACGCTCACCTACAACCGCACCCGTCAGGCGGTCATCACCAAGGAGCTCATGGAGATCGTCTCCGGCGCCGAGGCGCTCAAGTAGTCCCGAGCGCCACCCCGTCGCACCCCGGGCCCGCCCCCACTTTTGGGAGCGGGCCCTTCGCGTTTAAGGGCCGCTTCGGGCCCGTCCAGGGCCCTCGGGAGGGGTCCCTGCGTGAAGCGACTGTGGGTGGTGCTGGGAGCGCTGTTCTTGGGTGGCTGTGGCTTCGACACGGTGGCCAGCGGCCACGGGGGCATCGGCTTCGACTCGTTCGGCAGCGGCACCCAGCGCGAGCCTTACGGTGAAGGCCTGCACGTGATGCGGCCGGGCAAGTCGCTCATCACGTATGACCTGCGCGTCCAGGAGATGAAGGACGAGCTCAACGTGCTGTCCAACAACGGCCTGGACCTGAAGGTGGACTCCAGCGTGCGCTACCGCGTGGACCCGCTGAAGCTGTTCGAGCTGCACACGCAGACGGGCCCCCGCTACGCGGACATCCTCATCGCCCCCATCGTCCGCTCGGAGGCGCGCAAGGTGTTCGGCCGCTACGCGCCCGAGGAGATCTACTCGACCAAGCGCGAGCAGATCGAAAAGGAGATCTACGACGAGGTGACGCGCGCCCTCGCGGGCAAGCACGTCGTCGTGGAGGCCATCCTGGTGCGCGACGTGTCCCTGCCCGCGTCCATCCGCGAGGCCATCGCCGACAAGCTGGCCGAGGAGCAGCGCAGCCAGAAGATGCGCTTCACCCTGGACAAGGAGCGCCAGGAGGCCGAGCGCCGGCAGATCGAAGCCGAGGGCATCGCCAGGTACCAGACCATCGTCCGCCAGGGCCTCACCGAGGAGTACCTGCGCTTCAAGGGCATCGAGGCCACCGAGAAGCTGGCCCAGAGCCCCAACGCCAAGGTGGTGGTCGTGGGCGGCGGCTCGAGGGGCAACCTGCCGCTGGTCTACCAGGTGGACGGGAAATAGCCCGGTTGGCGTCCGGGGCGTGGATCCGCTAAGCGGGACTTACCGGTCAGGACCCCGGGAGGCTTGATTCTGCGGGAGGCCCCCGGTAAAGGGGCACCGCCCTCATATCCGGGCGGAATTTTGATGACGGGCACGGCGCCGGTCGCCCCCCGCACGAGGCAGACGACACCCATGAGCGCTCAAGTTCCTACGGCAGGCAAAATCATCCAGGTTCTCGGCCCCGTGGTCGACGTCGAGTTCCCGCCCGGCGGCCTCCCGGAAGTCTACGTCGCCCTGAAGGTGACGAACGCGAACCTCAGCAACGAGGCGGACAACCTGGTCCTCGAGGTCGCCCAGCACCTCGGTGAGAACACCGTCCGCACCATCGCCATGGACTCCACCGAGGGTCTGGCCCGCGGCACCCCCGTGAAGAACACGGGCGCCCCCATCCAGGTGCCGGTCGGCAAGGCCACCCTGGGTCGCATCCTGAACGTCACCGGCGACCCGGTGGACGAGATGGGCCCCGTGAAGTCGCAGGAGTACTGGCCCATCCACCGCGCGCCCCCTCCGTTCACGGAGCAGGACGTGCGCGTGCAGATGTTCGAGACGGGCATCAAGGTCATCGACCTGCTCGCCCCCTACACCCGCGGCGGCAAGATCGGCCTGTTCGGCGGCGCCGGCGTCGGCAAGACGGTGCTCCTGCAGGAGCTCATCCGCAACGTGGCCATCGAGCGCGGCGGCTTCTCCGTGTTCGCCGGCGTCGGTGAGCGCACCCGCGAGGGCAACGACCTGTACCACGAGATGCAGGACACGGGCGTCATCAAGACCGACAACCTGGAGGCCAGCCAGGCCGTCCTCGTGTACGGCCAGATGAACGAGCCGCCTGGTGCCCGCGCCCGCGTCGCGCTCTCCGCGCTGACCATGGCCGAGTACTTCCGCGACGTGGAGGGCCGTGACGTGCTCCTCTTCGTGGACAACATCTTCCGCTTCACCCAGGCCGGCTCGGAAGTGTCCGCCCTCCTGGGCCGCATCCCCAGCGCCGTGGGTTACCAGCCCACGCTCGCCACGGAGATGGGCGGCCTGCAGGAGCGCATCACCTCCACCACCAAGGGCTCGATTACGTCCGTGCAGGCCATCTACGTGCCCGCCGACGACCTCACGGACCCGGCCCCCGCCACCGCGTTCGCCCACCTGGACGCGACCACGGTGCTCAACCGCTCCATCGCCGAGCTCGCCATCTTCCCCGCTGTGGACCCGCTCGACTCCACCAGCCGCATCCTGGACCCGGGCATCATCGGCCAGGAGCACTACGCGGTGGCCCGCAAGGTCCAGGGCATCCTGCAGCGTTACAAGGAACTCCAGGACATCATCGCCATCCTCGGCATGGACGAGCTCTCCGAGGACGACAAGCTGGTCGTGGCGCGCGCCCGCAAGATTCAGCGCTTCCTGTCGCAGCCCTTCTTCGTGGCCCAGGTCTTCACCGGCAAGGAAGGCCGCTACGTGAAGCTCCAGGACACCATCCAGGGCTTCAAGGAGATCGCCGAGGGCAAGCACGACGACATCCCCGAGAGCGCCTTCTACATGGCGGGCGCCATCAACGAGGTCGTCGAGAACGCGCGCAAGCTGGCGGCGTAGACTCGCTGTCCCACCCTCCACCGAGGTGACCATGCGTCACGCGGCGCTCGCCCTGTTCCTCTGTGTCCTGTCGCTCCCCGCCCTGGCGGAGGAGCGCAAGGGACGCGCCCGGGTGAGCGCCAACGGGCTGTACAGCGTGCGCATGGTGGACGTGGGGCCGGGCAGGTGCCGGCTGGAGGTGACGAAGGAGAGCGGACCCGTCTGGCAGCTGGAGCAGTGCCTGGGGACGGTGGACGACTTCTACTTCGTCTCCAACGACGGCGAGCGGGTCTGGGTGCTGTGGCCCCTGGTGGAGAAGGGGAAGGCCCGGCCCGCGCCGAAGACGAAGAAGGGCAAGAAGCCCAAGGGGCCGCCGGACTGGGCCACGGAGGTGCTGGTGGCGGGGCAGTACGGCCGCGACGGACAGCGCATCCTGGAGCGGCGACTGACGGACCTGGTCCCCGCGAAGCAGCTCTCCGAGGTGCGGCACATGACGCACCACCTGAAGTGGCTGGAGGGCACGCTCGGCATCCCTGGCAAGGGGCCTCGGCTGACGGACGCCGGGGTGGTCGAGTTCGAGCCGGTGGGTGGGACCACCCGGCAGCTCAATTTCTGAAGTGGGTAGTGCGAGGAGCGTCATGGCCAAGCTGACTGTGGAGATTGTCACCCCCGAGAAGCGCATCCTGTCGGTGCAGGCCGACGAGGCCATCGTGCCCGGAGGCAAGGGCCTGTTTGGCGTGCGGCCGGGGCACACCCCCTTCCTGTCGCTGATGGAGCCGGGCGCGCTGACGCTGGTGGATGGCGGCAAGCGCGACGCGTACTTCGTCGCGGGCGGCTTCGTGGAGGTCGCCAACGATAAGGTGCTCGTGCTGGCCGACGCCGCCGAGCACGTGTCCGGCATCGACGTGGAGGGCGCGCGCAAGCGCCTGGGTGAGGCGCAGGACCGGCTGAAGGGCCTGTCCTCCGAGGACGCCCGCTACGAGCTGGAGCAGGCCACGGTGCGCCGCGAGGCGGCCCGCATCGGCGCCGCGGGCGCTCGCGCCTGAGTCGGTGTCCTGGCCGCTTCAGGGCCAGGACAACCCCAGCTCCCGGTCGAATCCCCGCCGGCCCTCGACGGTGAGCCGCACTCCGCGGCCCTCGGGCCGGCGCGCAATCCAGCGCCGCGCGAACAGGCGCTCCGCCAGCGCGGCGCCCAGCGCTCCGCCGATGTGAGCGCGTCGCTCGCTCCAGTCCAGACAGCGCCGCGCGAAGGCGCGCCTGCCTTGTGACAGCGCGTCCACGTCCACGCCCCACCTGGTGATGAAGCGCGCGCCCTCGGGTGTCAGCGCGTAGCTGTCGTCGCCTGTCTCCAGGAGGCCGCGGCGCTCCAGGCCGTCCGCCAGTGCGACGCCGAGCGTGCCCGCCAGGTGGTCGTAGCAGGTCCGCGCGAAGCGCAGGGGTTCGGGGACTCGCACGGTGCCCTGGCGTGTGGGGACCAGCAGGCTGAGGGCTTCGAGTGCGCGGGCGACGTCGGGCGTGGCGAGCCGGTAGTAGCGGTGACGGCCTTGAACCTCGACGCGGACGAGGCCGCCTTCGAGCAGCTTCGCGAGGTGGCCGCTCGCGGTTTGCGGCGAGACGCGGGCCTCCTGCGCGAGCTCTCCGGCGGTGCGCGCGGGCCCTTCGAGCAGGCGCGACAGCATGCCCGCGCGGGCCGGGTCTCCGATGAGCGAGGCGGTGAGGGCGAGGTCGAGCGGGTGGGGCATGGCGGGAGTCTGTGCTGTGCGGACGCGAGGACGTTTCGGCGTGCACCGAAGTATCTCGGTTGGCGGATGAATGCAGAAGCGAAGCAACTCGTTCGGTATGCGTTTGTCGAGCTGGCGAGCCACCTCGGGGCATCGACTGGGCTTGAGAGAGCTGCTGCATCCCACGTTGCACACGGTTCGGCGCGCACCGAAGCATCGGCACGTCCGCGCGCACTACTCACGCGGGCATGACCGACACGCCGCGACACCGTGTGATTGCGCCTCGCATCCTCTACTTCGGCACCCCCGTGGCCCTCTTGAGCACGCTCCAGGAGGACGGCTCGCCCAACCTCACGCCGCTGTCCTCCGCGTGGGCCCTCGACGACAGGCTGGTGCTCGGCCTGGGGATGCTGGGCCAGGGGCTGGAGAACCTGCGCCGCACGGGTGAGGCGGTGGTGAACCTGCCCTCGGCCTCACTGTGGCCCCAGGTCGAGCGCCTCGCGCCCACCACGGGCCGCTTCCCCGTGCCCGACACCAAGCGCGCGATGGGCTACCAACACGAGCCTCGCAAGTTCGAGCGCGCGGGCCTCACGCCACTCCCCTCGGACACCGTCTCACCCCCACGCGTGGCCGAGTGTCCGCTGCAACTGGAGGCCGTCTTGTTGGCGGCGCACATCTCCACCCCCACGCCGGAGTCCTCCTCCGACTTCGTCATCGCCGAGCTGCGCGTCACCCGCGTCCACGCGCACGAGCACGTCACCGTGCCCGACACCCACCACGTCGATGTCACGCAGTGGCAACCGCTGCTCTATGTCTTCCGTCACTACGTGGGCACCGGGCCCGGCCTCGGGCGCAATTTTCGCGCGGAGACGTGACGCGCGCGCAAACGTTGCGCCGCGGCATCGGCGGATTCCCTCGATTCGCTTGTCTTGTCTTTCCGAATTGACGCCTGACTTGAATCGATGCATTTGAAATGCATCTTTAAGCCCGGTCGGGCGGAAGGAGCAGACGCGATGAGCACGGCGGCGCAGGAGAAGAGCGTTTACGAGCAGATTGGCGGAGAGCCGGCGATGGCGGCGGCGGTGGACGTGTTCTACCGGAAGGTGCTGGCGGACGACCGCATCAGCCACTTCTTCGAGGACGTGGACATGGAGCGCCAGTCGGCCAGGCAGAAGGCCTTCCTGACGATGGTGACGGGAGGCCCGTCGACCTACTCGGGCAAGGACATGCGCGCGGGCCACGCGCACCTGGTGAAGCGCGGGCTGAACGACGTGCACTTCGACGCGGTGGTGGAGCACCTGAGCGCGACGCTCCGGGAGCTGGGCGTGCCCGAGCCGCTGGTGGCGCGCGTGCTGGCCATCGCGGGCGGCGCTCGCGCCGACGTGCTCAACCGCTGACGGGAATGAGAGGCTCGCCATGGCCACGGTGAAGCACGAGTCGCGGTGGTATCCGCTGGAGCCCGAGGAGAGCGTGCTGGACGGGCTCCTGCGACAGGGCGTCGCCGTGCCCCATGCGTGTCGGGCCGGCGCCTGTCAGTCCTGCCTCATGCGCGCGACGGCGGGCGACGTCCCGGAGGCCGCGCGCGTGGGCCTGAAGGACACGCTGCGCGCGCAGGGCTACTTCCTCGCCTGCATGTGCCGCCCCTCGGCGGACACCGCGCTGGAGGTCTCCGGCGCGGACGCGCTGCGAGTCCCCGCGCGCATCGCCTCATTGGACCTGTTGTCCCAAAGCGTCCTGCGCGTACGGCTGTCCACGGACGCTCCGCTGGACTACCGCGCGGGCCAGTACGTGTCGCTGCTGCGGGCGGACGGCCTGGCCCGCAGCTACTCGCTGGCGAGCCTCCCTCGCGAGGGCCTGCTGGAATTGCACGTCCGCCTGGTGGCGGGCGGCGAGATGAGCGGCTGGCTCGCTCGCGAGGCGCGCGTCGGTGACGCCGTGGCCGTGCAGGGCCCCGCGGGCAGCTGCTTCTACGTCGACGGCCGCCCCGAGCAGTCGCTGATTCTCGCGGGCGCCGGCACGGGGCTCGCGCCGCTGTACGGCATCGCGCGCGACGCGCTGGAGGCGGGACACCAGGGCCCCATCTGGCTGTTCCACGGCGCGCGCACCCCCGAGGGCCTCTACCTGACGCGCGAGCTGCGCGAGCTGGCCGAGCAACACGCGGGTTTCCACTATCGACCGAGCGTGCTGACGGGCGGCTCCCGGGACGTGGCCGAGGGAGCGCTCGACGCCGTCATCCGCGCCGAGTGCCCCAAGCCGGTGGGCTTCCGCGCGTGGCTCTGCGGCGACGCCGATTTGGTGTTATCCCTGCGCAAGAAGCTCTTCCTCTCCGGGCTTGCGCTCAAGGACCTCCACGCGGACGTCTTCCTGCCGAGCACACCCAGGGCGTAAGGCCGTCGGAGCCCGCTGACCGTGCACCTCACCCTCCACGCCGACTACTCGCTGCGCGTCCTGCTCTACCTCGCCGCCCGCCCCGGAAGGCTCGCCTCCACGCAGGAGCTGGCGGACGCGTACGGCATCTCCAAGCACCACCTGGTGCGCGTGGTGCAGACGCTCGCGGGCGAGGGCTTCGTGGAGGTCAAGGCGGGGCGCTCGGGCGGCGTGACGCTGGCGAAGGCGACGAAGGACATCCGCGTGGGCCGCGTGCTGCGCGCGGCCGAGCCGGACTTCGAGCTGGTGGAGTGCTTCAACCGCGAGCGCAACACCTGCCCCATCGCCCCCGCTTGTGGACTGAAGGGCGTGCTCGCGGAGGCACGTGAGGCCTTCCTCGCGGTGCTGGACCGGTACACACTGGCGGACCTGGTGGGCCGCTCCCGCAAGGACCTGGCCGACCTGTTCCTCCCGGTGATGGCGCCATGACCTCCGCTCCCCTCGAGTTGTTCCACCGCATCGCCGACCCGCCCTCCGCCGTGGCGCGCCGCTACATCGTCGACCACGCGCTGGAGGACCGCGTCATCTTCCGCAACCTCGTGTACGCCGAGGCGGAGCTGGACTGGACGCTGCACGGCGGCCACGCCACGCCCGCGCTCTGGGACGGCAAGCAGCTGCACCAGGGCGCCGAGGCCGTGGTGGCCCGGCTCCAGGCCGTCGTCAACCTGGGCCGCGACGACGCGTGACGCGTGACGGCGCGTGTGCCGACTTGCGCGCGCCGCTGCCACCTCCCCACTCCTCGTGCGCCATGCGCTCCGTGCGAGTCGCCGCGCTCAAGCTTCGGGAGTTGGACACGTGTACAGGTGTGCCTGGGCGCCCGGGTGCTCGGACTTGCCGCGCGCGTGCTGGTTGCGGTAGTCAGCCCACCCCGCGCACGCGTCGGCGGATGGGCTCGAACCAGGAAGGGTGGACGGTGATGATGGCGTGCGGCCTGGAGTGTGACGTCGGAATCGCTCGTGTGGCGAACGCGAGTGTGCTCCTCCCGCGCGAGTCAAGCCCCCACGCACGTCAATCCACCACGAGCTTCGCGCGTTTCGCGCGCTTCTCGCTGTCCGTCCAGCCCTGAGCCTCGGTTAATCTCCTCGACTCCATGCCGCTGACTCCCTCCGAGCGCCAGGACAGGTTCCATGCGGCGTTCGTGGGGCTCGCCATCGGAGATGCGCTCGGCTTCCCGCTGCGCGGCATCCCGCCCGCGAGCCTCGCGCGGCTGCCCGGGCTGGCGGAGGACTTCGCGCCCAGGCCTCGCGGCAAGTTCGCCAAGGGCCAGTTCAGCGACGACACGCAGCTCTTGCTCGCCTCCGCGGAGAGCGTCATCCGCGAGGGCCGCGTGGACGGCCGCAGCGCGGCGGCGCACCTGGCGTGGCTGTGGCAGGAGGGCATCATCCTCCAGCCGCCGCGCAGCCTGGCCGAGTCGCTCCAGCGGCTCTCCAGCGGCGTGCCGTGGATGAGCGCGGGCGCGCCCCTGGGCACGCTGTGCCCGTCGGTGCTCAGCCGCGCGCTGGTGGTGGGGCTCTTCGAGAGCGGCCAGCGCGCGAAGCTGCCGCATGACGCGGGCGTGCTCACCGTCATCACCCACAAGGACCCCGTCTGTGCCGCCGCCGCCGCCGCCTTCGCGCAGGCCGCCGCGCTGGGCATGGAGGAGGAGCCGCTGACGCCCACCGCCTTCTGCGAGCAGCTGTCGCTGGCGGCGGCCGTGCACGACAAGGGCCTGGCCGAGGAGGTGCGCCACCTGCCCCGCCTGCTCACGTGGGACACCACGCGCGCCCTGTCGCAGCTTCGCAAGGTGGGCGTGCCCCCCAGCGAGCTCAAGGGCGTGGACGGGCTGCCCGCGCACGTGGTGCCGGTGCTCTTGACGGCGCTGTACGCCACCCTGCGCGTGCCCCACGACTTCCGCGAGGCGGTGGCGCTGGTGCTGCGTTGTGGCGGCGAGGCGGACGTGGCGGCGGCGCTGACGGGCGCGCTGGTGGGCGCCCACCTGGGCACCCGCGCCATCCCCGCGCGCCTGCGCAAGGCCGTGCTGTACGTGGACAACCTGGTGGACACCGCGGACCGACTGTTCCGTGCCCATCAGGTGCGCGAGACGCTGGCCACGGCGCTGGCCCACCAGCGTCGGCGCTGAGGGGGCCCCCAAGGCGAGCGGGCAGGCGGGCTCCACGCCCCACTCCCGGACGGGCTTCTCGCGCTCGTCCGCCCTGCCCACCTTGTCCGGAGGAGTGGGGTCAGGTGCGGCCGAGCGAACGAGCGAGCACCCGGGAGTCCCCCTCCGCGAGCGCGGGAGAAGGACGTCGTGGACCTCGAATCCGAACGCCTGGAGCGCAGCCAGCTGGAGTCACTCTCCACGGCCGAGCTCATCCGGCACGCTCTGGCGGAGACGCGCCTGCTGGTGCGCGCCGAGGTGCTGCACGCCAAGAAGGAGCTGCGCGACGAGCTGAAGGCCGCGCGCACCGCGGGCATCCTGATAGGCGCGGGCGCGGTGCTGGCGCTCACGTCGCTGGCGGTGCTCTTCGTGGCGCTGGGGCTGGCGCTGCCCCTGGGCGCGGCGCTGGGCGTGCTGCTGGTGGGCGTGGTGCTGCTCGCCGTCGCCGGCGGGATGCTCTTCATGGGCACCAGGCGCCTGCCGAAGAAGCCGCTGGCGCACACCCAGGAGCGCCTGAAGCTCGACTACCAGCTCACGCGGGAGACGCTGCAATGAACGACAACGGCCGGAGCGGCAACGAGCTGGCGGAGCGTCAGCAGCACGTCGACCATCGCATCACCCGTGGCATGGATGACCGCAAGCAGGTGGAGCAGACCGCGGACCGCATCCGCGACGAGCTCCTGCTGACGCTCGAGGAGCTGGACCGGCGCCGAGGGCGGATGCTCGACGTGCGCTACCAGGTGCAGCAGCACTCCAGCGCGCTCGTCGCCGCGGGCGCCGTGGCCATGGTGCTGGTGGGCTCGGGCGTGGGCCTGGCCATCTACCGCGCGCGCCGCCGCGACGAAATCCTGCGCAAGAAGCGCCGCAAGGCCCTGCAGCGCGCCTGGGAGAACCCGGACCAGGTCGCCTCCAGCGCGAAGGAGCGCCCCATCGGCGTGGAGCTGGGACGCAAGCTGGTCCTCATCTTCGCCACCGCGCTGGCCACCGCCGTCGCCAAGAACTCCGTGCAGACGCTCGTGCCTGCTCGCCAGCCTCCGAGCCCCGCTTCGTTGCCTGAGTAGAATCTCTAAATGCGCCGGAAATACATATAACGCATTCTGATGTGCATGACGGACCTGCTCTATGCGCGGGCGCAGATGGGGCTGTCGCTCGGCTTTCACATCGTCTTCGCGGCGGCGGGCGTGGCGTTGCCGGTGCTCATGGTGTTGAGCGACTGGAAGGCGCGGCGCACCGGTGACGCGGACTACGTGAAGCTGAGCCAGAAGCTGGCGAAGGGGACGGCCATCCTCTTCGCGGTGGGCGCGGTGAGCGGGACGATGTTGTCCTTCGAATTGGGCCTGCTGTGGCCGGAGTTCATGGGCCGCTACGGCGAGGTGATTGGCCTGCCCTTCAGCCTGGAGGGCGTGGCCTTCTTCACCGAGGCCATCTTCCTGGGCATCTACCTGTACGGCCGCCAGCGGGTGTCGCCGAACCTCCACCTGTTCTCCGGCGTCATGGTGGCCTTGAGCGGCGCGGCGAGCGCGTTCTTCGTCACGCTGGTCAACGTCTTCATGAACGACCCGTCGGGCTTCGTGGCCACGCCCGACGGTCCCACGAACATCCAGCCGCTGGTGGCGATGTTCAGTCCGGGCTGGCCGTACCAGACGGCGCACGTGCTGCTGTCCTGCTATCAGGCGAGCGCGTTCGCCATGGCGGGCATCCACGCGTTCGTGCTGCTGCGCCATCCAGGCGCGGCGTTCCATCGCAAGGCGCTGTCGGTGGCGCTGCCGCTCGCGTGTGTCACCGCGCTGCTCCAGCCGCTCGTGGGGGACCTGTCCGCCAAGCACGTCGCGAAGGCGCAGCCGGTGAAGCTCGCGGCGATGGAGGGCCACTACGAGACGGAGCGCGGCGCGCCGCTGCGCCTGGGCGGCGTGGAGGTCCCCAAGGCCCTGTCCATCCTGGCCTTTGGAGATCCACACGCGGAGGTGAAGGGGCTCAACGAGTTCCCGAAGGACACGTGGCCCCCGGTGGCCAAGGTGCACGGGGCCTTCCAGGTGATGGTGGGCACGGGCTCGCTGATGGCGCTGCTCGCGCTGGTGACGCTCGTGCACCGGTGGCGAAAGAAGGCGTGGCCCTCGGGGCGGAAGATGATGCGGGCGTGGCTCGTGTCGGGGCCGCTGGGGTTGGTGGCGCTGGAGGCGGGGTGGCTCGTCACCGAGTGGGGACGGCAGCCCTGGATTGTCCGCGGGGTCATGCGCACCGCGGAGGCGGTGACCCCCGTGCCGCATCTGGCCGCGCCGTTCTGGACCTTCACCGCCGTGTATCTGTTCCTCGGCGTGGTGGTGGTGTCGCTGCTCCTGAGCCAGGTGGCGGGCACGCTGCCGGGGCGCGAGGAGAAGCACGACGAGGGAGGCGAGGCCCATGTCCACTGACGTCCTGCTCGGCTTCCTGATGGCGGGGACCTTCGTCCTCTACGCGCTCTTCGGCGGCGCGGACTTCGGCGGCGGTGTGTGGGACTTGCTGGCCTTCGGGCCGCGCAAGGCGGAGCAGCGCGCGCTCATCGCCCGGGCGATGGGCCCGGTGTGGGAGGTGAACCACGTCTGGCTCATCGTCGGGCTGGTGCTGCTGTTCGCGGGCTTCCCGCGCGCCTTCGCCGCGCTGAGCGTGGCGCTGCATGTCCCGCTGACGCTGCTGTTGCTCGGCATCGTGTTCCGGGGCGCGGCGTTCACCTTCCGCACCTATGACACGCGAGGGGACGCGGCCCAGCGCAGGTGGGGGCTCGTCTTCAGCGGGGCGAGCGTCGTGGCGCCGCTGCTGCTCGGCATGTGCGTGGGCGCGGTGGTGAGCGGCTCCATCCGCGTGGAGGGGCGCGTGGTGGTGAGCGGCTTCTTCGCCTCGTGGCTGTCGCCCTTCGCGTGGGCGGTGGGCGTGCTCGCCCTGTCCCTCTTCGCCTTCCTGGCGGCGGTGTACCTGACGCACGAGTCCTCCACGCCAGGGCTGCGCGAGGACTTCCGTGCGCGCGCGCTCGGCGCGGGCGTGGCCGTCTTCGTGGCGGCGGTGCTGGTGCTGGTGCTGGCGCGCGACGGTGCGCCCCGGGTCTGGGAGGGGCTGTCCCGCTCACCCTTCGCGCTGGCGCTGCACGCGGCCACGGGCGTGTCGGCGGCGGCCGCCTTCGCGCTCCTGTGGACGCGGCGCTTCGCGTGGGCACGGCTGGCGGCGGCGCTCCAGGCGGGGCTCATCGTCCTGGGCTGGGCCGCGTCCCAGTATCCCTACCTGGTGGTGCCGCACATCACCCTGCGGGCCGCGGCGGCGAGCCCTGGCACCTTGAAGCTGCTGCTCGTCGCCATCGGCGTGGGCGCGCTCATCGTCATCCCCTCCGTCGTCCTCCTCTTCCGGGTCTTCCGCCCCCGACCCGAGGGCAGGTCCGCTCCACACCTCCAGGGGTGAGACAGAAAAATCCCGTCTCGTTGGAGTGTCCGAGTGGGAGGTCCGCGCCGGGTGTCTGTCTTTGCTCGGCGTGAATGACGCCCCGCATCCTTTTCCAGGCCGCTCGAATCTTTGGCTCCCGAGGTGAAACATCTCGTGAGGGCGGATGTGGTTTTTGTGTTTTCTCACGCAAGGAGTTGCAACCGCGGCGTTGATGAATGCATGACAGAAAGAAGCACCGCTTCTTCCTGACGTGGAGGTCGCCGATATGGGTGTCGTCCGTCGCGCGGTCGTGTCGCTGTGCTTCGTCGCGCTCCTGCTCCCGGGGATGTCTCACGCGAGTGAGTCCTTCGTGAATTGGGAGACCCCCCATGTGCACCCGCTGGATTTGACTCCTGACGGTAGATTGCTATTGGCGGTGAACACGGCGGACAACCGGCTGCTGGTGTTCGACACGACGTCGCGCAAGGGATTGGCGCTGTTGGCGTCCATCCCCGTGGGATTGGACCCGGTGTCGGTGCGGGCCAGGAGCAACACCGAGGCCTGGGTGGTGAACCACGTCTCGGACAGCGTCAGCATCGTCGACCTGCGACGCGCCACCGTGACGGCCACCGTGCACACCGATGACGAGCCCGCGGACGTCGTCTTCGCCGGCCGCCCCGAGCGCGCCTTCATCACCTGCTCCCAGGTGAACCGGGTGCTGGTGGTGGACCCGCGCCGCCCCGACGCGACGCCCCACCGCCTCACCCTGAAGGGCGAGGACCCGCGCGCGCTCGCGGTGAGCCCCGACGGCCGCTTCGTCTACGCCGCCATCTTCGAGTCCGGCAACGGCACCACCATCCTCGGCGGCGGCTCGCTGATTCCGGACGCGTACCCGCCCAACGCGGTGAGCGACGCGCGCGGCCCCTACGGTGGCGTGAATCCTCCGCCCAACGCGGGCACCTCGTTCGTCCCCGCGCGAAACCCCTCCAACCCGCCGCCTCCGCCCGTGGGCCTCATTGTGCGCAAGAACGGGCGCGGCCAGTGGTTCGACGACAACCGGGGCGACTGGACGGACCTGGTGAGCGGCGCGAATGCCTCCGCGTCCGGTCGCCTCCAGGGCTGGGACCTGCCGGACCGGGACCTGGCCATCATCGACACGGCGTCGCTCGACGTCACCTATGCCACGCGGCTGATGAACCTGAACATGGCGCTGGCGGTGCATCCCTCCGGCAGCGTCACCGTGGTGGGCACGGACGCGCGCAACGAGGTGCGCTTCGAGCCGAACGTCAACGGCCGCTTCCTGCGCGTGCTGATGGCGACGGTGGACCCGCGCCGGCCGTCCTCCTCCACGGTGAAGGACCTCAACCCCCACCTCGACTACGCCACGCCCACGGTGCCGCAGTCGGTGCGTGACCTCTCCCTCGGTGACCCGCGCGGCGTGGTGTGGAACGCGCGCGGCACGCGGGCCTTCGTGACGGGGCTGGGCTCCAACAACGTGGTGGCGGTGGGGCAGGGCGGCTCTCGGCTGGGGCAGGTGGCGGTGGGCGAGGGCCCCACGGGCATCGTCCTCGACGCGGGGCGCGAGCGGCTCTACGTGCTCAACCACTTCGGCGCGAGCATCTCCGTGCTCAACGCGGACCGGCTGGAGGAGCTGTCGCGCGTGGCCTTCTTCGACCCGTCGCCGAAGGCCATCAAGGTGGGCCGCAAGCACCTCTACGACACGCACAAGACGTCGGGCCTGGGGCACGTGTCCTGCGCGTCGTGCCACGTGGACGGGCGCATGGACCGGCTCGCGTGGGATTTGGGCGACCCGAGCGGGACGGTGAAGGCGCTGGACGGCCAGAACCTGGGCATGGGCCTGCCGCTGCCGCCCTTCGAGGCGTGGCACCCGATGAAGGGCCCCATGACGACGCAGACGCTCCAGGACATCATCGGCAAGGAGCCGCTGCACTGGCGCGGAGACCGCGCGAGCCTGGAGGAGTTCAACCCCGCCTTCGAGGGCCTGCAGGGCGACGACACCCAGCTCACCCCGCGCGAGATGAGCGAGCTGCGCTCCTTCCTCGCCACGCTCACCTTCCCGCCCAACCCGTTCCGCAACCTGGACAACTCGCTGCCGCGTGACTTGCCGCTGCCGGGCCACTACACGACGGGCCGCTTCGCGCCCGTGGGCACGCCGCTGCCCAACGGAGACGCGACGCGGGGGCTGGCGCTGTTCCGTCCGCCGCGCCTCCTGGCCCAGGGGCTCTTCGCGTGCAACACCTGCCACACCTTCCCGTCGGGGCTCGCGGTGAGCATGCAGTGGAACGGCGCCATGTGGATGCCGCTGCCGAAGGGCGCGATGGGCGAGTCCCACCACGCGCTCGTGTCCACCGACGGCAGCACCAACGTCACGCTCAAGGTGCCGCAGCTGCGCAACCTCTATGAGAAGGTCGGCATGGAGCTGACGCAGAAGGAGAGCCTGGCCGGCTTCGCCTTCATCCACGACGGCAGCGTGGACTCGCTGTCGCGCTTCATCACCGAGCCGACCTTCAACCCGGAGAGCGACCAGGAGGTGGCGGACCTCACCGCGCTCCTGCTGTCCTTCGCGGGCTCGGAGCTGCCGCGCGGCTCGGCCACGGACATGTTCCTGCCGCCGGGGCCCGACTCCAAGGACTCCCACGCGGCGGTGGGGCAGCAGGTGACGCTGTCCTCGGCGACGCCCGCCCAGTTCGTGCGCGTGCTCCAGTTCATGTCCCTGGCCGAGCAGGGCAAGGTGGGGCTGGTGGCCAAGGGCGTGCGCCAGGGTGAGCCGCGCGGCTTCACCTACGAGGGCAACGGCGTCTTCCAGTCGGACCGCGCCTCCGAGAAGGTGGGCGCGTATCTGCTGCTGGCGGGAATCCGCCCCGGCGCGGAGCTGACCTACACCGTGGTGCCCGCGGGCTCCGAGCGGCGCATCGGCGTGGACCAGGACGAGGATGGGATGCTCGACCGGGACGAGCTGGACCGGGGGCGCAGGCCGGACCGGCCGTACGACGGCCGGCACCTCGTGGAGGCCGAGGGGGCGGGTCAGGTTGGCCCGGTTGCGACCGCGGATTTGTAACCCGTATCGTCGCGCGCGGGGGGCTGCGAGTCAGCCCATGTGCTCCTTGGAGGCGTGTGCATGAAGCTGAAAGTCGCGTACTGGGTCGTCACCGCGCTGGTCTCGCTGTCCGCCGCGGGCTCCGCCTTCATGTACCTCACCGACGCGCCGCCGATGGTGGCCGCCTTCGAGCACCTGGGCTACCCGGCCTACTTCCGGACCATGCTCGGCATCGCCAAGGTGCTGGGCGTGCTGGCGCTGTGGGCTCCGCTGCCGCGCACGCTGCGGGAGTGGGCCTACGCCGGCTTCGCCATCGACTTCGTGGCGGCGGCGGTGTCTCACACGGCCATGGGGGACCCGGCGGGCAAGTCCGCCGTTCCCGTCGCCATGTTCGTGCTGCTCATCACCTCGCACCAGCTCTGGCACCGCGTGTCGTCGGGTGCTGGCGTGGAGTCGGTGCCGCAGGTGCGGGCTGCCGGAGCCTGACGTCGCTCAGGGCGTCTGGGGCCAGGCGACGCGGGGCTCCTCGTCGCCCTTGGCCACCAGCACGCTCACGTCGTCCGCGAGGTCCTCCGAGTCGAGGGCCTCCAGCACGGTGTACACGCCGGCCTTCTCGTCCATCACCAGGCAGTACACGCGCAGGTGGCCTTCGCGCAGCTCGCCGCCCTCCACCTCGCCGTTGCCCGTCCAGCCGAGCGCGTCGGTGAGCAGCTCCTCCACCGCGACGCGCTTCTCCACGTCGTGGCCGGTGCCCTTGCCCTCGATGGGGTACTGGACGATGAGCGTGGACAGGCTGTCGGGCTCCACCTCGTCGTAGCCCTCCTCGATGAGCGGGCCGGCCACGTCGGCGATGGCGAAGTCGGGGTCCTCTTCCGGAGGCAGCGGCGCGTCCTTCTGCTCGCCCACCTCGCCGACGAAGCCCCAGTGCGTGGTGAGCACGCCCTCATGGACCCACGCCTCCCAGTAACGGAGGCGGTCGCCTTCCTTCTTGTAAAGCTTCAGCAATGTAAGACCCCAGGGGAGGGCCCTGCATAGCATGACGCTGGGGGTCCGCCGCGTTCAGAAGGCGCGGCCCTGTCCACCGTCCACCGGGAGCGTGGCGCCCGTCACCCACCGGGCGCGCTCCGAGCAGAGGAAGACGACCACGTCCGCCACCTCCTCGGGGGTGCCGAAGCGGCCCCAGGGCAGCTCGTTGCGCACCATGCGTGCGACCTTCTCCGGGTCCGCCTTCTGGCGTTTGTCCCAGCTTCCGCCCGGGAAGAGGATGGAGCCGGGGGCCACGCCGTTGACGCGGATGTGGTGGCGCGCCAGGTCCACGGCCATCTCCTTGGTGAGCGCCGTCAGGCCCGCCTTGGCCGTGGTGTAGGGGGCGCTGGTGGCGTACTCGCGGCCGTAGATGGAGTTGATGTGGATGATGCAGCCGCCGCTGTTGGCGCGCATGACCTCCACGGCGGCCTGGCTGCACCACACCGCGGACAGGAGGTTGCCGTGGAGCACGGTGGACCACTGCTCGGCGGTGGCCATGTCGAACGCGCCCGCGCCGCCGCTGCCGCCCACGTTGTTGACCAGGATGTCCAGCGAGCCGAACGCCTCCACCGCCGCGTCCACCGCAGCCTTCGCGCCCTCCTTCGTGGACACGTCCGCGACGACGGTGGCGATGCTCGCGCCCGAGGAGCGCAGCTCCTTCGCGGTGGCCTCCAGGGCGTCCGCGCCGCGAGCGCTCAGGCACACCCGAGCGCCCTCCTTGGCGAGTGTCGCCGCGATGGCTCGACCGATTCCCCGGCTGCTCCCCGTCACGAGGGCCGCCTTGCCTTTGAGCTCCAGGTTCATGGGCCCGCGTTCTACTTCAGGGCACATGGGGGGAATGGGACGGAGTGTGGGGGTTGCCCGACATTCGACGGCCGGGTCCGGTTACCGGGGGTTCACCGGCCGGGGTGTGAGGGCCTGGATGGCGAGCCACTCCACGGCCTCCTCCCAGAGAGAGGCGCGGGAGCCCTCGCGGAAGAAGCCGAAGTGGCCGATGGGGTGGCCCGCCTGCTTGGGCGTCACCCGGCGGTGGTCGACGAGCGCGTCCGCGTAGAAGCCCAGCAGGTGCTCCACGGCATCCTTCGAGGCGATGGGGTCGTCGGAGAAGCTGTAGGCCCGCACGGGCAGGTAGAGCGACGCGTAGGACTCGCGGCGGGGCTCGCCGCCCTCGCTGAGGAGGTAGTTGGGGTCCAGGCACCAGCGGGCCCACTGGCGGGCCACGCCCGCGGGCAGGTCCTCCACGGTGCCGGCCCAGCCGGGCAGCTTGCCGAAGGCGCGGGTGAGGGCGGGCGTCAGCACGCGCCAGTTGAGGGCCATGCGCAGCCGCTGGGGGAAGAGCTTGTAGTAGCCGGAGCCGGCGGCGACCGTGAGCAGCGCGGAGACCTCGCGAGCGTTCTCGGCGAGGCCGAGCAGCTGGCCTCCCACGCTGTGGCCGACGAGCAGGAGCCTGCGGCCGGGGAAGCGCTCGCGCACGGCGGCGATGGCGCCCGCGAGGTCCTGGCGTCCCCAGTCCTCCAGGGTGGCCTCGAAGCCCTCGAGCTTCTCGGGGCGGGAGCCGCCGATGCCGCGGTAGTCGAAGGTGATGGTGGGGAAGCCGCGCCGGGCGAGGAAGGCGGCGAAGCGCGCGTAGTAGCGCTGGCGCGCGCCGGTCGCGCTGCTGATGAGCACCACCGCGCCCACCTCCGCGCCCTCGTGGGGGAAGAGGGTGGCGGACAGCGGGTAGCCGTCCAGGGCCTGGAGTCGGAAGGGGACGCCGGTGCTCGGGCTGGCATCCGCCACCGTCAGTCGCTCCTCCTGGGGGAGGTCGCGCACGGTGGGGCCCGCGTCCTGTTCCAGCACCGGCGCATGAGCCATGGACATGGTGTTCTCCTGTGTTTCATGCGGCGCCTGCCTGGGCGTCCGCGGCTTCGTCCCGTCCGAGATAGCGCTGGAAGTGCTGCGGGAATGCAGGACTTTGCTGCACCATTGCAGGCATGGATATGCGATGGGACGACCTGCGCTACCTGCTCTCCGTGGCGCGCCAGGGCTCGCTCGCCGGGGCGGCGCGGGAGCTGCGCGTCGATGCGACCACGGTGGGGCGCAGGCTGACGGCGCTGGAGAAGGCGCTCGGGACGCGGCTGGTGCTGCGGGGCTCGCGCACGCTGGGGCTCACCGAGGACGCAGAGGCGGTGGTGGCGCGTGCGAGGGAGATGGAGGACTCGCTGCGCTCGCTGCATGACGCCGTGTCGGCGGAGGCGAGGGTGGAGGGGTCGGTGCGCATCGCGGCGACGGAGCACCTGGCGCAGGCGTTGTTCGCCGCGCACCTGGGCGTGCTGCATGCGCGCCATCCGGGGTTGAACGTCGAGCTGTTGGTGGGGACGGAGCTGGTGGACCTCCAGCGGGGGGACGCGGACATGGCGCTGCGGTTGGTGCCGCCGCGAGGGGACGCGCTGGTGGTGCGCAAGGTGGGCGAGATGGCGTTCTCGATGTACGCGTCTCAAGGCTACCTGCGGCGACACGGCGCGCCCCGGCCCGGGGACTTCAAGGGACACACGGTGCTCGTGTACCGGACGGGGCTGACGTCGGGCGAGGAGTCCGAGGAGCTCAAGCGGGTGACGGCGGGAGGGCGTCGGTTGCTGCAGAGCAACAGCACGTCGGCGCTGCGCGAGGCCGCGGCGGCGGGGCTGGGCGTGGCGTTGCTGCCGTGCCTCACGGGTGGGCGTGATGTGCGGCTGACGCGCGTGGGCGCGGAGGTGCTGGCCAAGCGGCCGTTGTGGCTGACGTTCCACAAGGATTTGCAGCGGAGCCTGCGCGTGCGGGCCACGGCGGACTGGGTGGCGGAGGTGTGCCGGCGCGAGAAGGCGGGCCTGTCCGGCACGGAGTCGCGCGGGCGCTGAGCGACGAGGTCAGGAGCGTGGCTTGTTCGGAGCATCATCGTGCGGACGCGCCGAGTCATGAGACGCGGAGCGCACGCTGCCAGGGCATGTAGCGGAGCTCCACTCGCGAGGGACAGTGATGTGCGGAGGCTCAGTGCGCGAGCGAGCGGCCCCGTCCCGAGGGCGCGGTATCGAGTCCTCGTTCGCGCCACTTGTGGGCACGGCGAATGGCAGGGTGCCCCCATGCATCCGCTGGGAGCAGGTGACACCCTCTGCTCGCGGTCGAGCGCTGACTCACCGGACCTCTTCGTCGAGGAGGCTCGACGACTGTGGGGGTCGGCTGACGAGCCTGCCTAGACCGCGAGGAGCCGTGAGACCTTCAGCAGCATGGCGGGGATGAGGTCAGTCCACATGCATGCCGCGAGATAGCTCCCCGCGGCGCCCAGGTAGCAGAGGCTCTGCGAGGTCGCGTTGTCCTTGTCGCGCTGAACGGCGCTGAGCCCGGCCGGGAGCGCTGCGCCGAAGCCGACGACGTACCACAACAGCCACCACGCCTCGGGGCGAGTCTCCAGCGATGCCTTGACGGCTCCCGCGAGAATCAACCCTTGGACCGAGCAGAGGATGAACAACACGCTGGTGATGACGACATTCTCCGTCCGCCTCGCGGCCTCGGAGGTGGCGGCGTCACCGTCATGCCCGCGCGCGGCCTTCCGCGAACGAGCCGAGGCCGCCAGCGCGAAGGCGACGAAGCACAGCCCCACCGCATAGGAGTAGAGGACGTCGAACAGGTACGCCTTGAGGGTGAACCAGAGAAACGACATGGGTCTCCGCCAAGGGTTTCGTGAGGAGACGTCAGAGTCTCTGGGCCCGGTGCTCGAGGTCACCGGGCCTGCTCCACCACGAGGCTCACTTCACGTGGAAGCGGGCCTCCGAGGGGCTCGCGCCGCCCGAGCGCTGCACGCCGCGCCCGGGGTTCGCGGCCAGGTGCTGGAGCACCTTGAACACCGTCTCCACCTCGTCCGGCTGGCCGATGTCCGCCGCGAGCTGCTCCGCCGAGCGCGCCTCCGCCTTGGCCTCCTTCAGCCGCGCCGTGAGCTTCTTCTGGATGTCCAGCACGCTGGTCGCGGCCTTCTTGCCCGCCTCGACGCCCGGCTGGTGGTACGCGTTGATGTGCACCAGGCTCGCGTACAGGCCCACCGCGCGCTCGTAGAGCGCGATGAGCGCCCCCACCGTGCGCGCGCTCACGTCCGGCACCGTCAGGGTGATGGACTCGCGGCCCTTCTCGTACAGCGCGCGGCGCGTGCCCAGGAAGAAGCCCAGCAGGTAGTCGCCGCTGGTGATGCCGCCCTCCACCTCCATCGACTCACCGTCCCGGTCCTTGAGGACCTCGATGAACGTGGCGAAGAAGTTCGGCACCCCCTCGCGCAGCTGCTGCACGTACGCATGCTGGTCCGTGGAGCCCTTGTTCCCGTAGACGGCGATGCCCTGGTTCACCACCTTGCCGTCCAGGTCCTTCTCCTTGCCCAGCGACTCCATCACCAGCTGCTGGAGGTAGCGCGACATCAGGAGCAGGCGGTCCTTGTACGGCAGGATGACCATGTCCTTCACGCCGCGCCCGTCGCCCGCGTGGAACCACATCAGCGCGAGCAGCGCCGCCGGGTTCTTCAGCGCGTCGCGCTGCCGCGTCGCCACGTCCATCTCCCGCGCGCCCGCGAGCATCCCGTCGATGTCCAACCCCTGCAGCCGCGCCGGCAACAGGCCCACCGCCGACATCACCGACGTGCGCCCGCCAACCCAGTCCCACATCGGGAACATGCGCAGCCAGCCCTGCTTCCTCGCGTGCTGGTCCAGCTCACTGCCCGCGCCCGTGACGGCCACCGCGTGCTTGCTGAAGTCGAGCCCCTGCGCCTGATAGCCACGCTCGGCCTCCAGCATGCCGTTGCGCGTCTCCTTGGTGCCGCCCGACTTGCTGATGACCACCGTCAGCGTCTCGGCGAGCTTGCTGCCCAGCTGCCCCAGCACCCGGTCCATCCCGTCCGGGTCCGTGTTGTCGAAGAACGACACCTGCATCTGGTCGTCCCGCGACGTCAGCGCGTCCGCCACCAGCTGCGGCCCGAGCGCCGAGCCGCCGATGCCCACCAGCAGCAGGTGCGTGAAGCGCGCCGCCTTCTGCGGCTTGAGCTTCCCCTCGTGCACGTCCCGGGCGAAGGCGTGCACCGCGGCCACCGTGTCGGTGATGTCCTTCGACAGCGCGGGCTCCGGGGCCAGCTCCGGCGCGCGCAGCCAGTAGTGCCCCACGCGGCGGTTCTCGTCCGGGTTCGCGATGGCGCCCTTCTCCAGCGCCTCCATCTGGCTGAAGGCCTCCTCCAGCCGAGGCCGCATCCGCTCCAGGAAGTCCGCCGCGAACCCCATGCGCGAGACGTCGAGGGAGAACCCCAGCGACGGGACGACGCTCAGATAACGCTGGTACCGCTCCCACAGCTCACGCTCGGTCATGGCTCCTCCTGGGGGCTCGCGCGAAGAAAAAGTGCCAGGTGGCTTAGCGCCTCCGAGCGGCCGTGGGAAGCCGAATGGGCCCCGGCCTCAGGCCGAGGGGCTCACTGTCTCCGGTTCCGAACTCGGCGGACCTTGTCGCGGCGTGGAGGAGTCCGCTGGCTTCCATGCGGGGTTGCGGAAGATGTAGCTCAGCCGCTGCCGCAGCGAGCCTCGCTTTGCCGCGTCCTTCGCGATGGAGGCGAACTCGTGGAACGCGATGCGCACCGGGTTGAACGTCTTCAGGTTCTTGGTGAGGCCGTAGACGGGCTTCTCACCCTCCGGCTCGAAGGTGCCGAACAGCCGGTCCCAGATGATGAGGATGCCCGCGTAGTTCTTGTCGAGGTAGCGCGGGTTGGCCGCGTGGTGCACGCGGTGGTGCGACGGCGTGTTGAGCACCCACTCGAGCGGCCGCGGCAGCCGGCCGATGGCCTCCGTGTGAATCCAGTACTGGTACAAGAGGCTCACTGACTGCTGGACGACAATCATCACTGGCGAGAAGCCCAGCAGCGCCAGCGGCGCCCAGAACACCCAGCTCGTCGGAGGCGTCCACGTCTGCCGCAGCGCCGTCGTCAAGTTGTAGTGCTGGCTGGAGTGGTGCACCACGTGTGATGCCCAGAAGAAGCGGCTCTCGTGGTGGACGCGGTGGAACCAGTAGTAGCAGAGGTCGTCCGCGAAGAAGAGGAGCACCCACGCGAGCACGCCCGTGCCCATGCGCAGCGGCGTCAGCTGGTACAGCGCCAGGTAGCCCGCGAAGGCCACGCCCTTCCACACCACGTTGATGAACACGTTGCCCAGCCCCATGGAGAGGCTTGCGAGCGAGTCCTTCCACGTGTGCCCCACCATGGCGGCGTTCTCCTCGCGCAGCTTCTTCACCCAGAAGAACTCGGCCACCACCGTCAGGATGAACACGGGAATGGCGGGTGCGATGAGGTCGGGGATGTGCGTGGCGTCCATGGGACACCTCCTTCAATGAAGCTCAGGACCTGGGGCGTGGGCGCGCTCGTTGCGGTGTCGGAGGAGAGAAGGCGCTGCGCATGAAGCGGGTGAGGGCATCCAGCATGCCGCGGTGGGCCGGGTCGTTCGGACGGGCACTGCCGCCCACGGCCGCGCCCTGCACGGCGTCCAGCGCCAGCTCCACCACCGCGTGGAACTCCGGAGACGAGGACGCCACGTCGGGGAACAGCTCGCGCGCCACCCGGTGCATGTTCTCGCGGTGGGGACCGTCCACGGCGGCGAGCGCCACGCGCAGCTCCGCGTCCGTGCGCGCCGCCACGTACAGCTCGATGGCCGCCTGCAGCTCCGGTCGCTGGTACGCCGCCCACAACATGTCCACCGCCGAGGCGATGCGGTCCTTGCCCGAGGGCCGCGCGCCCACGCCGGCGAGGTAGTCCTGGATGAGTCGGGGGAAGAGGTGCTCCACCGCCGCGGCGAGCAGCTCCTCCTTCGTGTCGAAGTGCGTGAAGAGGGCGCCCTGGGAGACGCCCGCTCGCTTCGCCACCTCCACCGTCGTCAGCCGGGCGTGACCCAGCTCCACCAACGTCTCGATGGTCGCGTCCAGCAGCTTGCGCCGCGTCGTCTCGCGCCGCTCCTGCTGCGTGCGCCGCACGGGGCGCGCCGCCTTGCGATCCGGGGTGGGGGTCTTGGGGGCCATCGTCACGCCAAGCATAACGCCGGACTTAATGAGTGACCAGTCACTAAGTTCGTGAGCCCTGGGCGGGCGCGTGCGAGAGGGTGATCCACGCGGCCACTCCCGCCGAGACGGTGAGACATGCGCCGACCTTTGTCGCAAGCGTGCCCTGCTCGAGGCTTTTCGCGGCGGGACCTCGGGCGGGCGAGCAGACAGGTGCACGTCCGCCATGGCGCGATTCGTCCTCGGAGGAAGTGGGTCATGGCCCAGCGGCCGGGCAGGCGAGCCCGAGAGGCCCTGGTGATAGTCCTCGCGGGTTCGAGATAATTCGTCTGGGAAATACCCCAGGCACTTGTCTCCGTTGTCCGCCGGCCCGATATGAACCTTTCCTCCGCTCTCCTTGTCGGCTCCCTCCTGGCGTCCGCGCCAGCGGCTTCCAACTCGATGGCCTCTCCGGCGGCAGACCTGCCGGAAGTGGGCGTCCCGTTTGCCTGTGGCCGCATCCACACGGTGAGCCAGGGACACGACACGGGCAGTCACCAGCACAACGACACGTTCGCCTGGGACTTCCGCATGCCGGACGGCACGCCCATCGTCGCGGCGCGTGACGGGGTCGTGCGGCTGGCCCGCGGTGACAGCACGAAGGGTGGCTGCGACGAGAAGTTCGCGCCCTACGCCAACTACGTCGTCATCTCGCACGGTGACGGGCTGGAGACGCAGTACCTCCACTTCAGCGCGGTGGTGGTGAAGCCCGGCGAGAGCGTGAAGGAGGGGCAGCTCATCGGCTTCTCCGGCTCCACCGGCTGGGCGTGCGGCGCGCACCTGCACTTCAAGGTGGCGCGCGAGGTGGGCAAGGGTTGGAACAACCCGTCCGTGCCCGCGCGCATCGCTGGCTACGGGGACCCGGTGCGCGACACGCGCGTGGCCGCGCCCATCTGCCGCGAGTCCGGCCGCGACACGCTCATGGCCACGACGGACGGCACGCACACGCCGGGCCAGCCCGTGGTGTCCATGTCACCGGAGCGCGAGGATTCGCCGCGCGGCCTCCCGCCCGGGGCGAAGGCCATCATCGACGGCCTCTCCCAGCCGCCGGCCCAGGGTGGCCAGGGTCTCGACGAAGCGCGCGCGCCCGCCCGAGCCCGCACGGCGAGCGGCCCCAGCGAGACTCGCTGAGGCCAGCAGCGCGCCCGCTCCGGCGAGCAGCGCGAAGAGGGCTCCCGCGTTGACGAAGTAGTCCAACGGCAACAGGGGGCCCTCCACGTAGGCCCGCACCACGCGGTAGCCCACGTGTCCGAGCAGCACCAGCAAGGGCAGGTTGATGAGTGGCAGCACCAGCCATCGCGCGGTGCGCCACCATCCCGCCACCGCTTCCCCCACGCCCGTGGTGACGGTGTAGCGCCACGCGGACGCTCGCGCCGCGCGCACCTCGTCGAGCAGCACGTCCAGCTCCGGCACGCCGAGCACCGAGGGCTCCAGGCCTCCGGCCCGCGCGATGCTGCGCGCCTCCGCCAGCGCGGTGCGCGCCGCGGACTCCACGCCGAAGTCGTCCTCGAAGGGCTCCACCACGGTGCTCTCCGCGGCGCGTGCGCGCGTGTGGCCTCGCACCGCGTCCACCACGGTGGAGGCCGCCGCCACCGCGAGCCCCGCGGGCAGGCTCGCGCGTCCCACCAGCGCCGCCGCGCCCAGGCCGCTCGCGCCCCACAGGGACAGCCGGAGGCCCCACGCCGCGGGCCCCCAGAAGCGTCCACCGGCCTGTCGTCGCACCTCCGCGGCCAGGTGGCCATGCGCGAGCTTGAGGCGTGAGTCGAAGTCCTCGCGCAGGCCCTCGGAGGCCTTCTCCATCCCGGAGCCCAGGGCCGTGCGCGTGCGTCCGAGCAGGGTTTCCGTCTCCTCGAGCGCGGCCTTCACGCGCGAGGACACCTCCTCCAGCGCGCCCATCGCGTTGCCGCGTCGCACGCGCGCGGCGATGGCCTGGGTGGCGAGTCCTCGGAGGTGGAAGAGGAGCGGGCCGAACTCGCCGGACACGTCACGGCCGTCCTTCGCCGCCTGCGCGCTGATGGCGAACACGGGGACGTCCTGGGGCGAAAGGCCGTACTGCTCCGAGGCGACGCGGCGCACCTGGGCCTTGAGCGTCTCGCGCGACTCGGCGGACAGCTCGTCGGCGAAGTTGAGGATGAACACGAGCGCGCGGCGGCGGGCGAACTCGGTGAGGAACTGGACCTGGGTGGCCTCCGCCACGCTGCCCCGGTGCATCACCACCAGCGCCACGTCCGCGCGCTCCAGCGCCGCGCGTGCGACGTCGCGATGCGTGGTGGCCACGCTGTTGAGGTCGGGTGTGTCGATGAACACCTGTCCGCCCCAGAGCGCCTGGGGGCCGGGCAGGTAGCGCGTGACGCGGGCGCCGGACTGGGCCAGCGAGTCGGCCGCGGCGCCCTCGGGGGCGAACACGGTGGCGACGGTGCTGGTGGGGCGGTCCACGCCCTCGCGCGAGAGGGGCTGCCCCGCGAGCGCGTTGAGGAGGGTGGACTTGCCGGCGCCGGTGGCGCCCACGAGCGCCACGGCGAGAGGAGCGTCCCGGCTCGCCACGCCGCGCGCGTAGTCGTCCACGAGTCGCTCCAAGCGCGCCGCATGCGGCTGGAGGGCTGGCAGTTCCAGGGCGGTCCGCAAGAGGGACCGCAGGGCTTCGGGCTCGGGCAGGCTCGTCTCGTCCACGGGGAGGGACAGCCTGTCCTGCCCGTGTCCCGGGGGCCAGCGCGAATGTCGTCGGACGTGCGCCAGCGTTCAGTGCGCGCCGGTGGCCTTGTGCACGACGGTGCCGGAGCGGGGTGCTCTCTCGGAGGGAGGGTCCGCCCTGGCCGCTTCCCGGGACCAGCACGAATGTCGCCGGGCCTGCGCCTGCGTTCGGTGTGCGCCGGTGGCCTTGTGCGTGGCGGTGCAGGAGCCGGGCGCTCTCGGGTAGAACCAGGGGGCATGGAACTCTTCCTCATGTCGCCGCCGGGACGTGGCTGGGCACTGCGAGGACGCAACAACTTCCGCAGCCGCGAGGCGCCGCAGGTGGACGCGCGCAAGGCCCGCCGCGAGTGGCTGGCCCTGGCGCGAGCCATCGAGGCCCGCGGCGGCACGGTGGTGGCGCTGACCTCGCCGTCGGAGCTGCTCACGGGCATGCCCTACGCGGCGGAGTGTGGACAGGTGGTGGCGCGCGAGGGACGAGCACCCTGGTTCGTGTTGCCCCGGATGATGAGCGATCACCGGCGCGCGGAGCGTGAGCACTGGGCCTCGCTGGCCAGGCGCATGGGCTTCGAGGTGGTGGACCCGGGCGTGGGCATCTGGGAGGCGCACGGAGATGTGGCGCACTTCGACGGTGTCACGCTCCTGTTCTGGGGCGGACGCACGACGCTCGAAGGGCTGGAGGCCGCGGCGCGCTGGTTCCCAGGGGAGGTGGTGCGCGTGCAGGTCCGCGAGCCCGCGTTCCACGGCAACATGGCGCTGCTCCCACTGCCCGCGGTGGACCGGATGCTGGTGTGCCCGGAGGTCATCGCGCCCGAGTCCTTCGCCCGATTGCGTGAGCGCTTCGGTGACGCGCGGCTGCTCGTGGTGACGGAGGACGAGATTCGTCGCTACGCCACGAATGGACTGCCGCTGGGGCGGGAGCTGCTCGCGCCCTCGGTGGTGCCCGGGTCGGTGCGTGCCCGACTGGAGGCGCTGGGGATGCGGGTGGTGTCGCTCGACATGGGGGAGCTCTGCGAGAAGGGCGGTGGCTCCTCGCGCTGTCTCGTGTCGCGAGCGGTGGTGGAGGATGGGGCGGTGAGCATCCCGGACGAGGCCCGCCTGGCGGCCGTGGCGAGGGACATCGAAGCCGATGCGTGACACCGAGGCCTTGACGCGACAGGCGGAGGCCTTCTTCTCCGCGCACCCGGGCGTATCGCTCCTGGCGCTGGGCGCGGGTGAGCACGCCGAGTCGATGGACCTGTCTCCGTTGGGATTGCCGGCGACGTACCTGCCAGCGGAGCGCAACCTGTCGCTGGCGGCGCAGTACCTCGCGCTGAATCAGTTCGCGTTTGGGGGCATCGGCGTGCCGCGCTGGGTGCTGTCGGACCTGTACCTGATGCCGGGAGCGATTGGACTGCTGCGCTGTCCGGCGAGGATGCTGAAGCTGGAGGCGCGCGCGCATCTGGGGCTGGAGGACGAGGACCCGGCCATCGGCGCGGCGTACTACGCGGCGCCCTCGGTGACGCCGGGGCTGTTCATCGGCGTGTCGCTGTTGAGCTTCCTGCCGGGGACGGGCGCGGGCGCGTGGGTGAAGACGCTGACGTTGAGCATGTTGCGCGCGAAGCGGCTGCGCGGCGTGGCCCAGTGGGACAACCCGAGCGTTCGCGTCCACTCACGACTGGGGCCGTTGCGACTGGTGGGCCGGGTCCCCGGAGGACACGAGTACGGCGAGCGGACGTTCGTCTACGAGACGGACCTGTCCGACGGCGCGCGCGTGGCGGAGGCGATGGCGCGTCGGCTGTCGCTGCCGCACTCGCGTCGAATCGCCGTCACGGACCTGGCGGAGCTGAGTGTGCTGCTCGACCGCGCCGAGGCGGGCGAGCAGCTCTACCTGGTGCCTCCGGGGGTTCAAGACGGCCATGTCCTGGTGAGCGAGGACGTGACCTGAGTGACTCCGCCGTGCTCACGGTGAGGGCGCGGCGGGGGCGTCCATGTCCTCCTGGAGTGCTCGGCGTAGCGCGCTCGCGCCGTCCTTCAGGATGGGCTCGCCGTGCGCGAAGCAGAGGACGTCCACGGTGAGGTGGTCGAGGATGCGCTGGACGCTCTGCCGTGTGCGCAGGGGTTCATCCTGGTACTCGCTGGGGACGAACTCGGGCGTGCCCTGGCTGTCGTGGGTCAGCAAATCCGAGATGAAGGCGACACCGCGAGGATGCTTCTGCATCCACAGCGTGAACATGGCCACGGCGGGTCCAGGCGTGTGGAAGGGGAGCAGTCCGCCCGGCAGCGTGTCTCCGGCCACGTAGATGAAGTCGGGCTTGTCCTCCAGCCCGTACGCGTTCTCCGGGGCCCACACCGGCGCGCCGAACGCCTTCCGGAAGCGCCACGCGGAGCGCTGATGGTTCCCCGCCGTCAGGATGATGGCGGTGACATCGCCGAGCTCGCGCAGCTTCGCCTCGTCGATGGGCAGCGGGTCGATGAGGATGACGGAGCCATCCACGTCCACCACGGCGTAGGCATCGCTGCGCGTGCCGCCGATGCGGTTGTCGGTCACGGTCCAGTGGTGGATGCCCGGCACCAGCTCGACCAGTCGCTTCGCCTTCCCCTTCGGCTCACTCATTCGGTGAAGCTAGGCACCCCCCGGCGATGTCCAGGGGGCACCAGGTCTTCCCGCTCGCCCGCCCGCCACCCCGGCCCTGGAGCGACCACCGTCGGAACCCGGGTGACGGGCCTCACTCCCTGGCCGCGCCCATGCTTCGTTCATGGTGGGTTCACACACGCTCGAGCAGGGTCCCTCGCTGCTCCTGTACGACGCGGACTGTGGCTTCTGCCGCCGTTGGGTGGCGCGGTGGAAGCAGCGCAGCGACGGGGGCGTCCGTTTCCTGCCGGGGCGGAGCTGGCTGCTCCTGCTGCTCGGCATTCCCCGGCGGAACATGCGCCGCGCCACGCAACTGGTGGAGCCCTCGGGCCGGGTGACGCAGGGTGCGGAGGCGGTCTTCCGCGCGCTCGCCCGCTCGCCGCGCTGGCTGACACGCGGCATGGCGAAGCTGGGGTTGCTGCCGGGAGTGCTGGGCGTGTCCCAGGTCGTCTACGGCGTCATCGCGCGCAATCGCCGCGCGGCCTCGCGGGTGGACCGCTGGCTCTTCGGGCGCACGGTGGTTCCCCGGGACGGACGCCAGGTGCGCTGGCTCTTCCTGCGACTGACGGGAGGCGTGTTCCTCATCGCGTTCACCTCGCTGCGGCCGCAGGTGCTGGGGCTGTTCGGCGCGCGCGGCATCCGTCCCGTGAAGGACCTCGTCGAGTCGGACCTGCGCGAGCAACCGGCGCTCGAGCGCTGGAGACGGCTTCCCACCGTGTTCTGGTTCGACGCCTCCGACGCCGCGTTGCTGCGAGGCTGCCGGGTGGGGCAGCTGCTCTCGCTGGCCGTCATCTTCAATGTCGCGCCTCGGAGCGCGCTCGCGCTGCTGTGGGGCCTGTATCTCTCGTACGCGGCGGTGGGGCGTGAGTTCCTCTCGTTCCAGTGGGATGTCCTGCTGCTGGAGATGGGCCTGCTGTCCGCGCTCACTGCGCCCTCGGGGGTGAGGCCGGGGCTGGGGCGCGCATCGCCCACGTCGCTGGAGGTGTTCCTCTTCCGGCTGCTCGTGTTCCGGCTCTACTTCGGCTCGGGGCTGAGCAAGTGGCAGTCCGGGGACAGGACCTGGCGTGAGCTGACGGCGTGTCGGCACTACTACGAGACCGCGCCCCTGCCCACGCGGGGTGGATGGTCCGCGCATCATCTGCCCGTGAGCCTGCAGCGTGTGTCGACGGCGGCGGTGCTCGCGCTGGAGGTGGCGCTGCCGCCGCTCGTGTTCGCGCCGCGTCGGCCGAGGCAGCTCGCGTTCGGCGCGTTCTCCTCGCTCCAGCTCGCCATCATGGCTACGGGCAACTACGGCTTCTTCAACGTGCAATCGCTGGTGCTCGGCCTGTGGCTCCTGGACGACGTGAGCCTGAGGCGGATGCTCCCCTTCCTGCGCGAGCCTCCGCCCCCGTCGAGGCGCGGCGCGGGCTGGGGCAAGGTCGTGAGCGCGGGGCTCTTCGGTCCGTTGCTGGTGCTCGGCGCGGCGGACATCCTCTTGCGGTTCGAGCGGAGCGCGCGTCTGCCAGAGCGGGTTCAGCGTTCCCTGTCGTGGCTGCACGGGTGCGTACGCCCGCTGCGCTCGGTGAATCGCTATGGGCTCTTCAGCGTGATGACGGTGGAGCGGCCTGAAATCATCGTCGAGGGCTCTCGCGACGGCGAGCACTGGGAGCCCTATGGCTTCCGCTACAAGGTGGACGACGTCACCCGGCCGCCCGTGCAGGTGGCGCCGCATCAACCCCGGCTCGACTGGCAGATGTGGTTCGCCGCGCTGAGCGCGCCGCCCAGCTGGTTCATCATGTTCCTGGCGCGACTGCTGGAGGGCTCGCCCGAGGTGTTGTCCCTGCTCGCGCGCAACCCCTTCCCGGACGCGCCGCCCCGCCAGGTGCGCGCGGTGCTGTACGACTACCGCATGACGGACGTGGAGGAGCGTCGGCGCACGGGTGCGTGGTGGACGCGTGAGCGGCGGGGGCTGTACCTCCAACCGCTGGCCCTCGCGCCAGGAGGTCCCTCGCTGGGGGGGGGGCCTCGCCTGCGCTGGTTGGCGCCGGGCGAGTGAACGCCACTGGGTAACAGATGCCCCAGCGGCCGAGGATAGGAACTGGCGGGCTTCCGCGCGGGGTGGCTAGCGTGTCCTGGCGATGTCCACCTCGAGAAGCCCTGTCCCTCTCGTCTTCGGCCGGTACGCGGTGCTCAACCGGCTCGCGGTGGGCGGCATGGGCGAAATCTTCCTGGCGCGACAGGTGGGCGTCAGCGGCTTCGAGCGCCCCGTCATCTTGAAGAGCCTGCTGCCGGACCTGCTGGAGCAGGAGGGCTCGCTGGAGATGTTCCTCGACGAGGCGCGGGTGGCCGGGCGCCTCAACCATCCCAACGTCGTCCACGTGTTCGAGGTCGGCGAGTGGGAGGGCACCTTCTACATCGCCATGGAGTACATCGAGGGCGAGAACCTCGGACGGCTGGCCCGCGCGGCCTCGCGCTCCGGGGCGGCGCTGAGCCCGGGCGTCTGTGCGCGCATCATCCGCGACGCCGCGCTCGGGTTGGACCATGCGCACCAGGCCGTGGATGCCCAGGGCGTGTCACTGGACCTGGTCCACCGTGACATCAGTCCGCAGAACATCATGGTGCGACTGGACGGCGTGACGAAGGTGGTGGACTTCGGCGTGGCCAAGGCGAGCAATCGCTCCACGCGCACGCGCACCGGCATCCTCAAGGGCAAGCTGCGGTACATGTCACCCGAGCAGGTGCGCAACCATCCGCTCGACGGGCGCAGCGACCAGTACGCGCTGGGCGTCGTGCTGTGGGAGCTGGTGACGCACCGTCCGCTGGTGGAGACGGACAACGCTCCCGAGGCGATGCGGCGCATCGCGCTGACGCCCGCGCTCAAGCCGTCGATGCTCGTCGACGGTGTCTCCCCGCTGCTCGACAGCATCATCCTGCGCATGCTGGCCAAGCCGCGTGAGCAGCGCTTCGAGCGCTGCGGCGACGTGGCCCGGGCGCTCCAGCAGTACCTGGATGAGACGCCGCGCGGACCCGAGGACGACGTCGCCCAGACGGCCGAGCGGCTGGTGGGCGAGATGGTCCGCGCGCGGATGCGCGAGTCCAGCGTGGGCCTGGGAAGCCTGCTGCCGCGCGTCTCCGAGTCCAGCGTGACGTGCCCTCGATGTGGACAGTCCACGCGGGGCAGCAGTCGCTTCTGTCCGCACTGTGGCAGCGCCATGGCGGCCATCTCCGGGGGCGTGTCCGGCTCACCGGAGGCGAAGGCACCGCTCGCCACGGCCGAGCCGCCCGCTCCCGGGGGAGATGCCGCGGGCGCGACGCGGACGAGAAGCCTTCGTCCCGAAGGCGCGCGCTCGCAGGACGTCTCGGTGGTCTCCGACGGACAGCTCATCGACCTGGAGGCGCCGCCGACGGAGCTTCACGGCCCTGCCACGGTGACGACGGCCGCGTCCGTGCCGCTGGCGGAGGACGGCCCCGCGGCGACGGTGAGGATGCGGGGGCGCGAGGCCGGCTCCCTCAAGCGCAAGCTGGTCATCGTCACGGTGGCGCTGGAGGGCGCCGAGGCGCTGCGCAAGGCGCTGGGGCCCGAGGAGGGGATGGAGGCCGTGGGCCAGCTGATGGACCTGGCCGCGGCCATCGCCGAGCGACACGAGGCGGAGGTGGTGCAGCTCACCGAGTCGCGCTGGAGCCTGGCGTTCGGTCTGCCCGTGGCGCGTCGGGATGACCCGGCGCGCGCGGTCCGCTGCGTGCTGGAGCTGCTGCGCGCGGTGGAGGCCTCTGGCGTGTCTCCCGCGCCGACGCTGCGCGCGGGCCTGGAGTTCGACGCCGTGCTGGTGAGCGGAGGCGGTGGCCGCGCGCCGTGGCGCGTGACGGGCGTGGGACTGGAGCACTCCGCCGCGCTCGCGCAGGCGGCGGCCCCGGGAGAGGTGCTGGTGGGCTCCGCCGCGAAGGGCTTGCTGGAGGAGGGCGTCCGCTTCGGACCGGAGCGGAGCCTGGCCTCGGGGAGCGCCTGTTGCGTGGAGGGCCTGGGCGGCGTGATGCGTGGCACCCCCTTCGTGGGCCGTGAGGACGCGCTGGTCGCCGCGCGACGGGTGGTGGACGCGCTGAAGGCGGGGCAGGGGAGCGCCCGGCTCTTCTCGGGGGCGGCGGGCATGGGCAAGAGCCGGCTGCTGGAGGCCGTGGCGGAGCAGGCCGCACGCGAGCCGGGGCCGCGGGTGGTGAGGACCAGCGCGGAGGACCTGCGCGGCGCGGGGGCGATGGGGTTGATGCGCTCGGTGCTCACCGGCCTCGCGCGCATGCTGGGCCCCGTGCCCGAGGGGGCGCCGCTCCAGCCGCTCGGCCTGTTGGGGTTGTCCTCGCAGGAGGTCGCCGCGCTCTGGCGACGGTTGTCCCAGGGCGGACCCTCGGGCCAGCTCCAGGCCGCCGACGCCGCGCTGACGGAGACGCTGCTGCGCGCGGCACGCGTCGGCGGGCTGTTGCTGCTCGTGGATGACGTGCACCACGCGGACGTGGCCTCGCTGGAGCTGTTGGTGGCGCTGGTGAGCGCGCCCGGCTCCCGCGTCGCCTTGATGGCCACGACGGCGCCGGAGGCGTTGCCCGTCGCCATCACGTCGCTTCCCCTCTCGGTGCTCGGAGGAATGCCCAGGCCGGAGCTGCGGACCCTGCTCGCCTCGGCCTTCGGCGCGCCGCCGAGCGCCGAGGTGGAGACGCTCGTCTTCGAGCGTTCGAGTGGCAACCCCTCCTTCGCGCTGGAGCTGCTGCGGGCCCTCGTCGAGCGCGGCGCCGTGCAGCGGCTGGGCGGCGCCCTGCAGGCCACCCAGCCGCTGGGCGAGGCGGTGTTGCCCGACAGCCTCGGCCTCGCGCTGGGCGCGCGTCTGGACCTGCTGCCGCCGCCGCTGCAACGCTTCCTGTCCCGCGCGGCCGTCGAGGGGGCCGTCTTCTCCGCCGCGCTCGTGCGCGCCTCGCTGTCGGACGAAGTCGTGGAAGCGGACGTGCCCGAGCTGCTGGTGGTGGATGGGTGGCTCACGGAGGTGAAGGAGCGGCCCGGCTGTCTGCGCTTCACGCAGGAGCTGGCCCGCCAGGCCTTGCTGGAGCGGCTGCCCGTGAGCGCGCTGCGCCGCGCGCACCAGGCGCTGGCGGAGGCGCTGGGCAAGGACGCCTTCGCCGCCGAGCCCGCGCGCGAGGTTCGCGTGGCCGACCACCTGCTCGCCGCGGGCGCACCCGGAGCCTCCGCGGCCTGTGAGCGCGCGGGGGAGCGGCTCTCCGCGCGAGGGGAGTGGCGGGCGGCCTTCGACTACTTCCGACGCGCCATGGGCGACTCCCCTGGCGCCACGCCCGCGGCGCGGCTCTGGCAGTGGGGCATGCTGACGCGCGCGTGCACCTGTCTGACGCAGGTGGACCCCGGCTCCGTGGCGTCCATCGCGGAGCCGTGGCTGGGGAGGCTGCCCGACACCGAGGCGCCCGCCGCCCGCGCGGAGCTGGTGCGCCGCATCGCCGCCGCGGAGCTGAAGCTGGGGCAGGTGGCCGCCGCGGAGGCCCGACTGCTGGCGATTCGCGAGGCCGCCGCCACCGAGCCGGAGGTGGAGGCGTGGGTCCTGGGCGAGCACTCCCGGGTCCGCGAGGCGCGGGGGGACATCACGGGCGCGGTGGAGCTCGTCACCCGGGCCTTCCAGCGGATGGGCGGCAAGCCCTCCCGGGCGCCGGACTTCTACTGGGAGCACCTCAACCTGCTGGGTCGCCTGCAGCTGCGCCTCCAGCAGGCGGAGAAGGCCCGTGTCAGCTTCACCCACGCCGCCGAGCAGGCGCGCGCCACGGGCAGCCTCGTGGGTCAGGCGCGTGCGCTCTCCAACCTCGCGGGTCTGCGGGTCCTCGCCGGAGAACATGCGGCGGCCCTCACGGAACTGGAGCGCGCCCTCTCCCTCGCGGAGCAGGCGGGGGATTCACAGGAGGCGGCCCGAATCCACTACAACGCGGGCCGGTTGCTGGGCGCGGGCGGCCAGCTCGCCGAGGCGCGGGAGCGATTGGAGCGCGCGCGGGAGCGCTCCCGAATCGCGGGCTGGCGCGAGGGGGAGGCCCTGGCCACGCAGGCCCTGGGCGCTCTCGCTCCCCGACCCTGAACGGTCCACCCCACAATCCCTGGCAGGTTTCTGGCTTTGGTGCGGTTCATTGAATTCAATGAATTGCTAGACCATGCCCATGCCCGCCTCTCGAAGTCCGATGGCCGTCCCGACGCCCGGTGGCGCGCCCGTGCTCACCGCGGAGGAAGCCGCGACGGAGGTGGGGCACGCGCTGAACAAGGTGCTGGGCGCGTACCGCTTCTATGCGGAGGGCCACGCCGCGCTGGCGGAGGTCCAGCAGCGGCTGGTCGAGTGTGTGAGCCGCTACCACGCGGTGACGGGGGAGGCGGTGGTGCTGCACATCCGCTCCTCGGCGTTGCTGTTGGGGGACGTGGTGCTGGTGGAGTCGGCGTCGGCGAAGGACTCCGTGACGCGGCCGCTCTTCCTGGAGGGCGTGCAGGAGGTGCTGTGGCAGCCGGGTGTGGAGGCGGAGGAGCTGGGGGCGTTCCTGGCCATGTGGCACCGCGCGCTGCAGCGCACGCTGCCGCCGGAGTACGACTTCTACACGTGGTTCTGGGAGCGGGGGTTCGAGGACATCGAGCTCGTCGTCGCGGAGGTGCCCGCCTCGGCCGAGACGGGCGAGTCGGCGCAGACGGAGGCGCAGCTCGCCGAGCGTGAGGAGCAGCTGTTCGCGGACCTCACGCGGCGCCAGTCCTCGGGTTCGGGCCGGCGTCGCCCGGTGGGGCACGACGAGTGGCTCGCGCGCCTGGAGGCGGAGGTGCTGGCCCCCGTCAGCGCGCAGGACCTGGTGCGCTCGGGGGCGCCGGCGTTCGAGGGCGCCAGCGACGCGGAGGTGGCGGAGCTGCGCGCCCTGCTGGAGCGCGAGCGCGGCGGCGTGGGCGTGCATGAGCGGAGCGTGTGGATGGTGTGGGGCCTGCTCGCGGTGTGCCGCGAGGAGGAGCGCGCGGCGCTGCTGGGCTGGATGGAGGAGCTCCTGTCGGGGTTCGTCTCCCATGGCCGGTGGGCGGAGCTGTCGCAGGTGGTGCAGGGCATGACGCGGGATGCGCGCGCGTCCGGGGCCCGCGCGCCGGACCTGTACGCCGTCACGCGGCTGTTCTTCCTGGAGGCGCCTCGCTTCGCGCTCGCCCAGGCCACGGCCCAGCCAGGGGTGCTGCTGCGCGTGCTGGAGCTGTTGAGCGCGCTGCCTCGCGACGCGCTCCAGGGCGCCACGGACCTCTTGTTCGAGCTGCCGTCTCCGGAGGCGCGCGGCGCGCTGGCGAAGCTGCTCGTGCGCCGGGGTGTGTCGCTGGGCGTGCTGGTGACGCGCGCCGCGTCGCTGGGGGAGCGGGACCTGGACTGGCTGCAGTTCCTGCGCGAGGCGGGCCCCGAGGCCCAGCCGCTGACGGCGGCCTTGCTCTCGCACCCCAGGCCCCGGGTGCGCGCGGCGCTGCTGTCGCGGCTCAATCCCCGGGATATCGAGCCGCAGCGCTCGGCGCTCCTGCGGCTGCTGGCGGACCCGGAGGCGGAGGTTCGCGGCGCGGCGCTCGTGTTGCTGGTGCGGCACGGGGTGGAGGCGGCGGTGGGGCCGCTGGTGTCGCGCCTGGAGGTGAAGCTGGAGGCGCGTGAGCGGATGGCGGTGCTGCGCGCGCTCGCGGACCTGGGCGGGCCCCTGGCGGGCGCGGCGCTGCGCACGGCCTTCGAGCGGGAGCAGGACGTGGAGCTCAAGGCCCACTGCGCGCGGTGCATCGGCGTGCTCGGAGACCCCAGGGCCCGGCCGCTCCTGGAGGCCGTGGCGAGCAAGCTCTTCGCGCCGCGCGTCCTCAAGCAGGCCTGTCGTGAGGCGCTGGCGCAGCTGGCTCCGGTGGGCTGAGGCGCCTGGGGCGCCAGGTGGGGAACCATGGAGACGGAGTCGAATCGGGACGACGCGGCGCGGGTGGGCCCCAGGTTGATGGGGTTGGTGGTGCGCTGCCTGAACACGGTGTCCCTGCACGACGTGGACAACGCGGGCGTGAAGGAGGGGCTCGAGGAGCTGGGCGCGCTGCTGGACGCGGAGCTGCGAGGGCAGAAGTCGGTGGAGCTGCAGTGCGTGGGCGGCATCCCCTTCCTCAACGGCGCGCGGATGAAGCTGGGCGAGGAGCACCTCGAGATGGCCGTCTCGCTGCGGCGCTACCTGGAGCACCTTCAAGTCCAGGAGATCTCCTTCGGCGCGGGGCTGCGCCGTGAGCACCTGCGCGCCTTCCTGCTCGCGTTCCAGAAGCACCGGCGCGCCCAGAAGCCCCAGGCCATCCTCAACGAGAAGCTGGGCCCCATCCGCCTGCGGGAGGTGCTGTCCTCCCACAACGTGCTCACGCCGCGCGAGGTGATGCTGCGCTACTACGCGCGGCTGGTCGTCCTCCTCAAGCACGTCATCACCAGCCAGTCGCCGGTGCGCGTGGAGCGCTTCCGGCGCGTGCTGTTGCGGCTGGCCGAGGCCTCGGTGGGCCACGAGGCGCTCCTGGTGGGCCTGACGCGCTTCCGGCGCACGGACGTGGACGGGGGTCAGCACGGCGCGGCGGTGGCGGTGCTCTCGCTGTTGATGGCGCGGCGGATGGGGATGTCGCGCGCGCAGCAGCTCGACCTGGCCCTGAGCGGCCTGTTCCATGACCTGGGGCGGGGGGCGTCGACGCTGCCTCCCGAGCAGGAGTTCGACCGGGCCTCGCACGAGCTGCTGGCGCGGCGCGGGCCGCTGAAGACGGCGCTGCGGTTGTTGCAGCGCCCGCTGGACGCGGGCCGGCTGGAGCGCGTGGTGGCCGCGCACGACTGCCTCCAGCCGGCGTGGAGCGGCCCGGTGCAGCGCCCAGTGGGACTGGCGGGGCGGCTGTTGGCGGTGCCGTGTGCCTTCGACCTGCTGACCTTCCCGGCGCCTCCGCATCCAGGGCTGGCGCCGGACACCGCCCTGCGGCTCATCACCCACCGGGCCGGGACGCGGTTCGATGCGCGCGTGGTGCGCCTGTTCACCTCGGTGGCGGGCTTCTATCCGGTGGGGACGCTGGTGCGCCTCTCGGGCGGGCAGCTCGGCGTGGTGATGGATGTCCCCTCGGACGCGGCCCAGGCGGCCAGGCCCCGCGTGCGGGTCATCCAGGGCGCGGGCCGCACGAAGGCGGACTACGTGGTCGACCTCGCGGAGCCCGGCCAGCGGCTGAACATCGTCGCGTCCCTGGACTCCACCGAGAGTGACTTCAACGTCCCGCACTTCCTCTTCGCCTGAGGGCCGCGGAGCCGCTGGGGGCGGGAGGATACCGCCTGTCTGGACGGACGCTCCCGCGCGACGGGGGCCGGAAGCTGTTCGTGGGTATCACCGGAGCCGGCGAGCGTGGTTAAGATGGGCGCTGCTCCCGCCCTCGCTACCGTTGTCGACGCCGCCGTGAAGACGCCGCGCATTCCTTTTCGTTCCGTCCTCCTCGTTGTGCTCCTCGGGCTCCTGAGTGCTTGCGGTCCGACGCCCGGGTCCCTGACCTTCCAGCCGCTGGAGTCCCAGTTCCTGCGCACGCCCGGGCAGAGCGTGAAGCTGGACTACGTCGTCCTCGACACGGAGGGCGAACGCATGCGCGAGCCGAAGCTGCGCTGGACCAGCTCCGCGACGGACGTGGCCCTGGTCCAGGACGGCGTGATGACGGTGCGCAAGTCCGGCAAGACGGTCATCGGCGTGACGGGCGGCAAGGTGCGCGAGGCCCTCAACCTGGACCTGGTCATCCTCAACTCGCTCGACGTGCGCGCTCCGGGCGCGGACTTCCTGGAGGTGGGGCGCACCATCAAGCTGCGCGTGGTGGCTCGCAACGAGCAGGGCGCGTCGCTCCAGAACGTCACGCCGGAGTTCCGCTCGTCCGACGAGTCGGTGGCGAGGGTGGAGGACGGGCAGGTCGTCGCGGTGAAGCCCGGCTCGGCCACGGTGAGCGCGAGCCTGGGACACCTGGCGCGGCACATCGCGGTGCAGGTGGTGCCGGCGGACTTCGCGAGGCTCGGGCTGAACCTGACGCATCACCAGTTCCAGCGGCGCGGGCAGTCGGTGTTGCTGCTCGCGCGGGCCTTCAACCGCAACGGCGTGGTGCTCGACAGCGTGCCGCTGGAGTGGTTCACCTCGGATGCGTCCGTGGTGTCGGTGTCCAAGGATGGCCGCGTGACGGCCGTGGGCCCTGGGCGCGCCGTCGTCTCGGTGGTCGCCGGTCGTCGCCGCTCCGCCGCGGAGTTCGTCGTCCCCTGAGACTGTCGCGGGCGGGCACGGGGAGCGGACTCCCACGTGCCCGCGAGCGGCGACGGCTCGGGCCTACCGCTTCGGCGCGGGAGGCTTGGGGCCCGGCTGCTTCTGCCGGGGGCGCTTGCCCTTCTTGTCCAGGTCATCCGGGCAGGGCGGACGGGGGCCGTCGCTCGGCGGCTGGATGGTGAACTCGACGCGGCGGTTGAGCGCCATGCCCTCCTCGGTCGCGTTGTCGGACAGCGGTCGGCTGCGCCCGAAGCCCTGCGAGCACACGCGCTCGGCCGCCACGCCTGTCTCCACGAGGAAGCGCATCACGCTGGCCGCGCGACGACGTGACAGGTCCAGGTTGTACGCGTCGCTCGCGCGAGCATCCGTGTGGCCTTCCACCAGCACGCGGTCCATCTCCGGGTTCTCGTTCATCACCCGGGCGACCTCCTCGAGGATGGGGAACGACTCCGAGAGGATGACGTCCTGGTCCGTGGCGAAGTTCACCTGCTCCAGGATGACGATCTTGTTCTTCTCCCGGCGGGCCAGGGGGCACCCGTGGCGGCCGCGGCCACCCGCGGGCTCGTCCGGGCACCGGTCGAGTCGGTCCACCACGCCGTCGCTGTCGCGGTCCGTGTCCGGGCAGCCGGCGTTCTCCACCGGGCCGGGCACGTCCGGGCACTTGTCTCCCGCCCCAATCACGGAGTCCCCATCCGGGTCGACCGGGGGCGGGGGCGGGGGGGGCGGCTCGGGCGGCTCCTTGAAGCGCTCCAGCGCCTCCCACTCGCGCGTCTTCGCCGGAATCCAGATGATGGACGTGAAGAAGCTCAGCGTGGGCGAGGCCAGCGAGCACCCGCAGCCCGCGCCACCGCCGAAGGTGAACGTCACGCCGGTGGAGCTGTACCAGCGCAGGCCGATGAGCAGCTCCGCGGGAATCTGCCGCTCCGCGCCGGGGGCCTTCTTCAGGGCCACCGCGCCGTTCACGGCGCCGAGCGCGGTGATTCCGCTGCCGCGCAGGATGGGGACCTCGGCGCCCAGGCCGAAGGGCGCCATGTCCCCGAGCGCGACGCCGTCGAAGACGCGGTCCGGCCGCTTCCAGAAGCCGCCGTTGAGCGCCAGGAGGATGCCGTTGCCGAAGCGGTAGTCGAGCACGAGGCCCGGTGCCCACGTCAGCTCGCCATCCCCCGCGAACGCGTCCTGCGCGCCCGTGGGGAAGCTCACGTTGAGCGTCATCGCGGCGCCCCAGCCCTTGCCCTCGGCGGGGCGGCGCATGCCGGGGATGGCCACCTTGCCGGTGAGGCGCAGGTCGCCGAGCACGAAGCTCTCCACGCTGCCCTCGGTGCCGATGACCTCGAGGTTCTGTCCGCCCTGCGCGAGGATGAGCGGCAGGTCCACGCCGAACTCGCCCCAGTCGAACAGGCCCACCATGGCCATGACGTCCAGTTGGAGGCGGTTGCCGACGAGGCTGATCTTCTCGAGGTCTCCGCCCTCGGGGACGAGGGTGAGGGGGTTGAGCGAGTAGCTGAAGTAGGGCCCCGCGGCCACGGACAGGTGCGACAGCGGACGGGACTGGGTGACGACGACCAGGTCCTGGGGCGCGGCCGACGGGCGGAACAGTTGGACGTCGAAGCGGGCGTCCGGTTGGGCGGAGGCGATGCTGGCCCCTCCCAGCGCCAGGAGGAGGGGCAGATGGAAGGGTTTCATCGGACGCGGCGGTGGGAGCGCAGGAGCAGCAGGCCCGCGGCGAGCAGGAAGAGGATGGTGGCGCTGCCGGCCGGGGTGGCGTCCTCGGTGGTGCCGCAGCAGAAGGCGCCGCCCTGAGGGTCGGTGCCGGGCTTGCGACGGCCTCGCTCGCACTGCTGGGTCTTCGCGGAGCAGTGCTGGACGCCGAGGCAGTCGTTGCTGTCTTCGCAGGACTCGGAGCAGGTCTTGTTCGCGGTGTCGCACGTCCCGCCGCAGGGGCAGTGGGCGTCGGCGAAGCACTCCACGCAGGCGGCGCCGTCGCAGACGAGGCCCGCGTCGCACGTCACCGCGCAGGCGCCGGCGTTCTCGCAGGTGCGGGTGGTGGGGTTGCACTGGCCGCTGCCGCAGTCGTCGTTGTTGCGGCAGCCCACGCAGGCGCTGTTCTGGACCGAGCCGTCGGAGAGGCAGAAGGGCGCGTCCACGTCGCAGGCCTCGCAGCGCGAGCCGCAGTGTCTGTCGGTCGTGCAGGAGCTGCATTCACCGCTGAGGCAGAACTGGCCGTCGCCGCACTCGAGGTCGGTGCGGCACTGGACGCAGACCTGGCCGTCGAGACAGAAGGGGCGCTCGCCGGGGCACTTGGCGCAGGCGGGACCGCAGGCCTCGGCGGTGTTGCACTCGGGGATGGCGGCGACGCAGGTGCCGTTGAGCGGGTCGCACTTCTGGCCCTCGGCGCACTGGTCGTCGGTGGTGCACTCCACGCACGAGGGCGAGGCGCCGGGCGTCAGGGCCGCGCACTGGGTGCCGTTGGGGCAGCAGTTGCAGGAGTTGCCGGCGCAGGCGTCGTTGGTGGCGCAGGGGCCGCACTGGTGATTGCCGCAGACCTCTCCGCGAGGGCACTGCGAGTCATTGTTGCACTCGCGGCACTCGTGGATGTCGGTCGCGCAGACCTGACCGTTGGGGCAGTGGGCGTCCTCGGTGCAGGGCACGCAGGTGGCGGTGGGCTCGTCGCAGACGGTGCTCCCCGGGCAGTCGCCGTCATCGTTGCAGCCGGAGCACTGGTTGGTCGCGAGGTCACAGCGGCCGGTGTTCGGGCAGTCCTCGTCGCCGTTGCATCCGCGGCACGTGTTGTCGGTCAGGTCACAGCGGCCGTTCGGGCACTGTGAGTCCTCCGTGCAAGCCACGCACTGGGTGACGCCGTTGAGGTTGGCGCAGTAGGGGGAGGAGGGGCCACAGCGGGTGCAGGACGCGCCGCAGAAGAGGGCGGAGTCGCAGGGTGCGCAGAGCGCGGCGCTGTTGCAGTAGTAGGAGGTGCCGCAGGTGCTGTTGCCCTGGGAGTTCGCGTCAGCGCGGTTGCACTGCTCACAGCGATTGGGGGAGCCGGCGTAAGCGGGGAGGCCGTTCTCCGTCTGGAAGAACTGCGCGGGCTGGAGCAACTGGAAGCCCGAGGTGTAGAGATTGATGATGGGGGCCTGATTCGCGGCACGCTCGAAGTCCGTGAACGCGCCCGCGAGCATGGACATCTCCAGCGCGGCATGTTCAGTGACCTGCACGTAGAGAAGCTCTACGGCGTAAAGCCCCGGCTGTTCGAACGTGACGGTGTTGGTCGAACGCCACGTGGCTGCTCCCAGTTGTAGAGGGCGGTTGATGACCGTATACGCCCGAGCGCGGTCGTAGATGACGAGACTGATTGCATCGTCGGAGTAGTAGCCAAAATGCAGCGGCTGGCCAGACAGGCTCGCGGGGATATTGATATATCCGCGGAATCTCGAGACGAAGGGTGTAGTGTCATCTTCGTCATTGATGATGTTGAAGCTGCATCCACCTGCGGCACATCCCGGGAGTGTGACCTGCCCCTCGAAGTCGCCGTAGCTCAGCGTTCGACCATCGTTGAGGTTGTTGGACAGGTCGAACGGTGTGCGGAGCACAGTGGTGACACGGGACTGCCTGTTGGCTGGCTCCTCGAAGTATCCGTTGATGGCGTCGAAGTAGGTGCCCCGGGTTTGTGGCAGTTCGTTGATAGCCCTCGTCCACACATTGGACGCGACACACAGGCCCTGTCCGTTCTCGTTCAGTGCGGGGACGATGGGCGGCCCGGAGACGACGACGTCAGGTAGCTTCTGGCCCCAGGCAGGGGAAGCCAGGAGGCACACCGATAGGACGGCGAGCGCGAGCCGCTCGATACTGAACAAGGGGGATTTCAAGGCGGGGGCCAGCATGCTGGAACCCTCTGACAAACTCAAATCCCCGGACACACGGGCCATCAAGCGAAGATGTGACGTGGCAGGTCAGGTGTTCCCAAGATGACCTGAGCCTCAACTCCGGCGCGGATGTGTCAGATAACCGGAAGAGTTGGAAAGTCCCGCCTCCTCGCGTGTGCGCACGAATCCTACGCGGCGCGGACCTCCCCGCTCCGTCCCGGAGGCGTCACGCCCGTCGGCAGGCCACATCCCCATCCTGCGAGCGGATGAACGCGGCGGTCAGCTCGGTGCCCACGGCCGCGCCCAGGACCTCATAGGTGCGCCGCCGCGCGCCCCCGACGACGGAGGGCTCATGTGCGAGCGACTCCGGGTGTCGCACGAAGATGTTGTACCCCACGATGCAACCATCGGCGCGCAGCACCGTGATTCCATCCGTGGCCATCATCCCGCGCAGCAACTGCCCCGTGGCACGCACCGCCGTCGCCGCCGAGAACGTGGCGTCCACGTGGTAGCGGTCCAGCAACGCCACCACGTCCAGCGGCCGAGGCAGGATGATGCCATCCACGAACAGCGTGGAGCCCGCGCGCTCGCGAGGCAGCACCGCCACCAGCGTCCCATGGGACGTCTGCATCACCTCGAACAACACCCGTCGGAAGAACCCCCGCGCTCGCTCGCGACTGGCGCTCGCCACGCCCTGGGTGATGGCGTCCGCCAGCTCGTCGAGAATCACCGGCGGCGACGCCGACTCCACACGCGCTCCGGACAGGTACACGTGCCGGCACAGCCCACCGCCGGCGCGCAGCTCCAGCATGTTGTCCGCCAGTTGGAGCACGCCGACGACCCCCGCCTGCGCCTCTTCGACGCGGCGCAGCCGCTCCAGCGGTGACTCCGCGAGCGGGAACGGGTCCGTGCGGAACACGCCGTACGCGAACCCCTCCGGCACCCGCAGCAGGTACAGCGCCCACCACCGTCCCTGTCCCAGCTGCGCGCACTGCTTCAGCGCCCGCTGGATGGTGGCGCGCGTGCGCGGCCCGATGCCGATGGCGAGGGGGTCATGCCCGCCCAGGAGCGTGAGCATCCGCGCCAGGTCATCCCCCACGAAGGCCATGGGGAACAGCGGGGCGCCCTCCTCGCGGTAGCGCGAGAGCGTGACGATGAGCTCGCCGATGGAGTCCGCCGTCTGCGCGCACGTCATCCCGGCTTCGTCCAGGAACGTGCCGACGGCGTCGGTCAGCAGGTGGCGGAAGGAGAGGACCGGAGGTGGGGAGCCCGGTGCGTCGGGGTCCGAGCCATTCATGACGCGCGCAGCATGACGCATTGTCGCCGCACACGCACGGGCGGAATATCGCCCGTCCTGTCCGTCCGTCCCGCCCCTTCCTCAGCGTCTCGGTTTCTCCCAGACGAAGAGGACGACGGCTCGGTCTCACGCCAGCTCGGCCCGGGTCGCCTCCAGGCGCGTCGCGGTGTGGTGCCACGCCTCCGCCAGCCCGTCGAGGTGCCCGAGCACGCCCGAGAAGAACCGCGCCTCCAGCGCCCGGGCCAGCGTGGCGCCGTGCGCGTCCGCCCACTTGCGGGTGACGCGGGCACGCACCTGCGCGCCCAGGAGGTCCACGAAGCGCTCCATCAGCGGCGTGGACAGGAGTGTCCCCGCCCACACCACCGCGTCATGCCCGAAGCCCCCGGTGGCCACCGTCACCACCGCCGCCGCGCCCGACGGCACCGAGTACACCAGCGTCGTCATCGCCTGGAGCAGCTCCTCGCGCATGCCTCCCTGCAGCTCGGCCGCCACCAGGTCGCGGCAGTACGCATACAGCGTGGCGCGGTCCGCCGCGTGGGCATGCAAGGCCTCGAAGCCCAGCGGCTCCTCCAGCTTCGCCAGCGTCACCGGCCCGAAGGCCTCAGCCAGCAGCGCGCGCGTCGCCGGGTCCCCGCGCCACGCGGCGACCTCCGGCGCGAAGGCATCCACCAGCCGCCGCACTCCATCCGTCAACGTCGCGTCCACCGTGCGCGTCGGCGTCTCGGCCCCCTCGGGCTCCGGCCCCGTGAAGGACTGCCGCACCTTGCGGCTCACGTACGTCAGCGCCGTGGCCAGCCCCCGGAACGGCAGCCGCACCCACTTGTGGAACTGACTGCGCGCATCCAGCTCGTCGCGGAACGCATCGATGAGCACGTCCGCGGGCACCGCCTTCAGGGCCGCCGCGGCGCCCACGCCCTCGAGCTCGTGACGCAGCCGTTGCCGCAACCGCTCCGGCTCGCTCGCCGCGCGCCCCGCCGCGAGCGCCACCGCCCCCATCTCCGCGCGCGCATCCGCGAGCGAGGCCTCCAGCGCCCGGGCCTTCAGCTCGCGCGCGTGCTCGGCCTCTCCCAGCAGGGAGCCCAGCGCGGGCTTCCCATCCAGCGGCACCGTCGCCAGGGGCCGCAGGCCCGCCTCCACCTCCGGCTGGTGCGGCGCCAGGTAGCGCGCGAGCGGCGGATGGCCGACATCCGAGGCCAGCTTGTCCAGGTGCCCGCGCGCCACCTCCTCGCGAGAGGCCTCGTTGTAGACGAGCAGGTATGGACGCCCATGGCCGACCGCGGCGCGCAGGAAGTCCACCAGCGCGGCGTTCTGGTACGTCTGCCGGCTCACCACGAACACGAGCACGTCCACCGTGACGAGCAGCGCCTCGGCGCGCTCGCGGTTCTCCCGGTACACGCTGTCGAAATCCGGCGTGTCCATGACGAGCAGCCCGCGCGGCACGTCCTCGGCCAGCACCAGGTACAGCCGCCCGGAGGGCCCCGGCTGGTCCACCGGCGCCGACTCGCCCGACGCGACCGGCACCGTGTCGTAGCGGCGGGTGAGGAAGTCCTTCAGCGCGCCCGTCCAGGTCTCCGGGTGGGCCGCCGCCAGACACTGCTTCGTCAGGCCTCCCTCGGGCCTCGCGGGCGACAGCGACGCGCCCACCAGCGCGTTGAACAGCGTGGACTTGCCGACATTGTTGGGGCCGGCGATGGCCACCAGCAGCAGGGGCGCGTCCGCCGAGCCGAGGCGGGGCAGCAAATCCCGCCGCAGCCGCTCCGCCAGCCGGCGGGCCAGGTCCGCGTCGGAGGGGTCCGGGAACCGCTCGGCGGCAGGGAGGGCGTCCAGGGCGGACGCGAGCGCGTCACGCAGGGTGTAGGGGTCTCGCGTCATCGGAGGTCCGCGCACACCAGAGCATGCGAACGGGCAGGTGCCCAGATGCTTGCGCGGTGGATGTCAGTTTCGGAGCAGGCGCGAGCGGCGCCATCCCGGGTGTAGGGTTCGCGCCATGCGCACCCTTGTCGCCAGCCTGCTGCTCTGGGGGCTCGTCGGCTGCACCGCCGCGAACACGAACACGCCCGTGTCCACGGAAGCGGCGCACGCCGGAGCTCCCCTGCCGTTCATCGAGGATGACTACGCCCGAGCCCTCGCGGAAGCGAAGGCGAAGGGGGTTCCCCTCTTCGTCGACGTCTGGGCGCCGTGGTGCCACACCTGTCGCTCCATGAAGGCGTACGTCCTGTCGGACAAGTCGCTGGCGCGCCACGCCGACCGCTTCGTCTGGCTGGAGGTGAACACCGACCTGACCCAGAACGCGGCGTTCCAGGAGAAGTTCCCCATCGAGTTCTGGCCCACGCTGTACGTCATCGACCCGCGCGCGGAGAAGCCGCTCCTGCGCTTCGCGGGCAGCGCCACCGTGTCGCAGCTGGAGAAGCTCTTCGAGGACGGCGAGCGCGCCTACAAGGGCGGCGTCACCGGCGCGGAGGCGCTGCTGGCGCGCGGTGACGCGCTCCATGCCGAGGGCCGCTCCGCCGAAGCGATAGAGACCCTGACGGAGGCCCTGGCCGAGGCGCCCGCCGACTGGTCCCGCCGGGGGCGCGCCCTGGAGTCGCTCATGACGGCCATGTACGGCGCGATGCAGGTGGAGCCGTGCGCGAAGAAGGCGCTCGAGCTGCTTCCGGGCACGCCCCGCTCGCTGTCGTGGGCCAACGCCGCGATGTTCGGCCTGATGTGCGCGGTGTCCATGCCCGAGGACGCGGCCGGGGTGAAGGAGCTGCGAAGCGCGCTGGAGGCCAAGGTGGTGGACGCCATGGGGGCTCCCGTCATCGAGATGTCCGGTGATGACCGCTCGGGGCTGTACGAGGCGCGCCTCATGGCGCGCGAGGTGGCCAAGGACGAGGCCGGCAAGAAGGTCCTCGCCGAGGAGTGGCTGGCCTTCCTGGAGGCCGAGGCCGCCAAGGCCCCCAACCCCGAGGCCCGCGCCGTCTTCGACGCGCACCGCATGGGCGCGGCCATGAAGCTGGGCACGCCCGAGCGCGCCATCCCCGCGCTGGAGCAGAGCGAGAAGGACCTGCCCCAGGACTACAACCCGCCCGCGCGCCTGGCCACGCTGTACCGGACCGTGGGACGGCTGGACGACGCGCTCGCCGCGAGTGACCGCGCGCTGGCCCGGGTGCAGGGCTCGCGTCGGCTCAGCGTGATGTCCGGCCGGGTCGACATCCTCATCGCGCGCAAGGACAGCGCCTCCGCGGTGAAGACGCTGGAGGAGGCCCTCGCCTTCGCCAAGACGCTGCCCGCCGTGCAGACGTCGCCGCGCATGGTGAAGAACCTGGAGAAGAAGCTCGCCGGTCTCCAGGCCGAGGCCCAGCCCGCGCCCAAGTAGCCCGCGGGGCTCAGCGCGCCGTCGTCCGAGCGGCGGCGGCGCGCGTGTCCAGGTCGAACAGCTCGTAGGACTCGACGGGGCAGTGGCTCATGCCTCCGTCGACGAAGACCAGCGCCGCCTGGGTGTCTCGCGGTGGCGGCGGCGCGCCGTGGGCGCAGTCCACCCGGGTCCCGTCCGTCACCAGGTTTCGCACCACGCCGTCGCGCGGCGTCAGGTTCGTGACGCCCATCAGCTCCAGCACCCGCTTGTCGCGCGTGTGGCCCACCACCTGGGTGAGCCCCCTGGGCAGTCGCCTCGGGTCGAAGCGCCGGCGCGGCGTCTGTCGGGTGCGCTCGGCGTCGTCGGGCTTCAGGCTGGGGCGCTGGTAGAAGATGCCCGTGCCCTCGCCCCGCGCGGCGTCGCCCGGCTGGTGCAGGTGGGGCACCTCCAGCGGTCCGCCCTTCCACCGCGCCACCGCGTCATCCACCGCGCCGTTGAGCGCGCGCGCCACCGCGTCCGCGTCCGCGTGCTGCTCGGGGGCGAGCCCCACCAGGTCCAGGTCCTCCCGCGTCACGCCCGCGTGGAGCACGACGAGCCCGGGGCCCGCGGCGTGGGCGGTCCGGAAGCGCCGCGCGCGCAGGAGGAACTCCACCCACGTGCGCTGCGGCTCACGGAAGTTGCCGAAGTCGCGCGCCACCAGCTCCGCGGTGGGCACCTGGGGCCAGCGCTTCAAGAAGGCCTGCTCACCCGCCTCGTCCGTGTGGCCCTTCTGGTAGACGCGGTCCGCCTCCGCCTGCGCGGTGGCGAAGCTCGCCGCGTCGAAGCCCGCGAGCTCGCCCACGCGGCCCAGGTCATGATTGCCGAGCAGCAGGGTGACCTGGTCCGCCGGGTGCGCGGAGAGCCACGCCACCAGGGCCAGCGCGCTGTCCGCGGCGCGCTGACGCTCCTCGGGCGGACCCCAGTCGAAGTGGTCCCCCACGGAGACGAGCTGGACGTCGGGCAGGAGCCAGCCCTCCGCGCTCAACAGCCCGTGGTGGTCGAGGATGCCCAGCACCTTGTCGAAGTCCGCCTGCGGGTCCCCCATCACGAGGCGGCGACGCCGGGGGACGCCCTCGGGCGGGGCGGAGAAGGGGCCCGAGTCCAGCGCGTGTCGGGCGCGGGCGCGGGCGGCCCGGAGGCGGAGGGCTGCGGAGTCGTTCACTCCGCCCATTGTAGACGCGCGGGCCCCGCGGGCGCGCGCGTCATCAGGACGTCTGGAAGAAGCGCGCGATGAGGGCCGAGCGGCTCTCCACGTGGGCCTTGGCGAGCAGGTGCGTGACGTGGACCTCGACGGTGCGCTCGGCGCAGCCCAGCCGGCCGGCGATGGACTTGTTCGTCTCGCCCTGGACGATGTGCGTGAGCACCTCCGACTCGCGCGCGGTGAGCGACCAGCGCGCGGCCAGGGCCTGCACCCGCGCCGCGGCGCTCGAGGCCGTGCCCGTGTCGATGGCCAGGTAGTGCGGAGGCAGCCCGGGAGTACGCAGCGGCGTGAGCGTCAGCGGGCCCGAACAGGGCACCCCCTGCGCGCCCCGGCGCAGCTGCTCCATCAGCTCCGGCTCTCCTCGGTCCAACCACACGCGGCCCGCGCTGTTGGCGTGCACCACGCGGCCGCTGCGGCTGACCACCCAGGCGGCGCGCCCCAGGGCCTCCATCGCCACCTCCAGCGCGGTGGACATCAGCCCCGACTCGCGCAGCCGCGTCTCCATCGTCAACCGCCGCTGCAGCGCGGGCGTCAGCGCCTGGAGCACCCGCTGCTCGCGCTCGGTGAAGGGCTCCTCGCGCATCAATCCCATCCAGCCCAGCAGCGCGGGGCCCTCGCACACCAGCGTGCGCAAAAAGGCCATGCGCTCCATCCCGAGCTGGCGATACACCGCCCCGGAGCGCACGTTGACTCGGTCCCTCTGCGCCTCCAGCTCCGCCTCGCTCAATCCCAGACGCCGCCCCACCTCATACGCGGGCAGGTCATGCAAGGGCATCTGCCGCGCCTCGGACTCCTGGAGCGAGCGGAAGTGCAGCGCCCGGTTGCGCTGGGCGGGCGCGGGACGTGCGGGGTCGTACCAGCCCCAAAGACTCTCCCGGTCCGACAGGAAGGTCTCCAGCGCGTCGAAGACCGCCTCCGTCGGCTGCGGGAAACCCGAGCTGTGGGAGTAGCTGACGTGGTAGCGGTCAGGTCCCACATCCACGCCGTAGGCCACCGCGCGCTCCGCCTTGAGCGTGTCGCGCAATGCCTCCAGGACCATGGGCAGGGACTCAGACCCCGGCTCCGCCTCGACGAGCAGGGCCTCCAGGTCCGCCAGGATACGCTGTTCCTCGGAATTCAAACGAATCAAGGTATCCTGAGTATACGATGCCAATGAGTGGCTCCCACTATCCCACCCGGACGTGGAAGTTGTGAGCTGTTGAGCATTGAGCTGCGACATGCCCTGGAGTCTGAGATGTCCGGGTGGAATCCGACATCAGGGGTTCCCCGGATGGTATTCCCATTGCGCTCGAAGAGACAATGAGGGGCAGGCCCACCGGGGGGAGGGCCTTTCGCGGTAGGTTTCATGTGAGCGCGCGCCGGGGTCGAAAGTCGATGCCCGGCGCGTTGCCCTTGAACCCCGCACCTCCCCGCCGCGTAGCGCCCGACGCACCTCCTGGGATGCCCGCTTCGCGCCTGGAGCCTGTCCTGGCCTCCCAAGGCCGCGAAACATCATGTGTTCCAGGCTCGGCACGTCACTGGCTAATTGATTCATGGAAATGAATTCCTTCCGTGAAATTGCACGGTGTCTCGTCATGCTTTCACGTCGAACGAATGCTCATTCACCAGGGAGGGTGTCTGGAATGACGACCAGGAGCTCGGCGCGTGCGTTGGGAATGGCGGTGTTGTTGGCGGTGACGGGGTGCAGGACACCCGGGGCGATGGGCCATGGCGGGATGAGCGCGTCGGAGGGCTCGTCGGATGGCTCTGGTTCCGGCTCGGGCTCGGGGGACTCGTCGAACGGGTCCGGTGACTCGTCGAATGGTTCGGGCGATTCGTCGAACGGGTCTGGGGACTCGTCGAACGAGTCGGGGGACTCGAGCGAGCGGACCTCGCACAGCTCGGAGGAGGGCGGCTCCAGCGAGTCGCGCTCCAGCGACCGCAGCGAGACGGGGACGAGCGAATCGGAGAGCGGCGGGGAGGGGAAGGAGTCGCGCTCGGAGACGAGCAACAGTGACAACAAGGATGGGCGCGTGGTGTCGGCGACGACGGTGGCGGCCACGGTGATTGGGCTGGGCGTGGTCATCTGGCGCGTCGTGGCGGCGGCGGAGCGACGCAAGGGGCCTCCTCCCGAGGAGGTGGGGCGCGCGGCGCAGGTGTATCTGCAGTCGAGGACGCACCAGCTGCGCGAGGACCTGGCGCTGGGCGCGGGGCCCACGGTGGAGGACCTGGCGGCGGCGGCGAGCATCCGTCGGGAGAACCTGCCGACGTTCGGCCGGCTCCTGCGCGCGAACCGGCGGGAGCTGCTGGCGATGGCGGACACGCGGACGCTCACGACCGAGCGCGCGCTGGCGTGGCTGGCGCGGGTGGGGGAGCTGGCGCGAACGGACCCGAGGCTCGATGAGGACCGACGCGCGTTCCTCGCGGTGCATGGGGAGGAGGTGGCCGCGGAGGTGGCGCGGTGAGCCGCGGCGTGGTGTGGCTCGTGGTGCTCCTCGCGCTGCCCGTGTGGGCGCGAGCGGCGGGGGTGGTGCGCGAGGGGGACTCGGAGCCGGGGGCCTCCCCGAACGAGGACTCGCTGGCGGCCCGTGTCCACGCCCTGTCCCGCGCGGGACTGGTGCTGCGAGACGCCGCGGCACGCGACGCCGTGCTCGTGCGTGAGGTGGAGCAGGGACTCCAGTCCCTGCCCCCCGCGATGAGGCGCTTCCCGGGCGGCCCGCTGGAGCTGGTGCTCCACGCCGAGTCCTCGCCGTTGGGCCTGGGAGACGGAACGCAGACTCGCCCCGACTGGTCCGAAGGCCACGCGCGCTTCCATCTCTACCGGTACGCACCGTCGAAGTACCGTCGCGCCACGCTGCGCCTCTCCCGGCTGACGGACGAGGACGCCGAGCGGCTGTGGCGACGTCGCGCGGTGGTGCACGCGGTGACGCAGCGGTGGGAGGACGTCTTCGCCTGGAGTCGAGAGACACGGTGGCGCCGGTTGTCCGGCTGGATGAAGCCCTTCGAGCGTCCCCTGGTCTGGAAGGAGCAGGCGCGCCTGCACTACGCGGGCGCCTTCAGTCGCGAGCGAGGTCAGCACAGCGCGGCCCTGGACCTGGTGACGTTCGCCGAGGAGCTGTTCGTCCCGGTGGAGTCCCTGCGCGAGGACGCGCTGTCCGTGGACGAGCAGGTGCGCTGCCAGGAGTTCTCCAAGACGCGCGCGCTGACGGAGTTGCTGGAGTCCTCGGGCCTGGGCGCCTGGCCCGTGCGCGCACCCTGTCCCGCCTTCGATGCCTGGGCCGAGCGCGACCTGCTCTCCCACCTCGAGGTGCTCATGGTCGCCGCCACGGGACGACAGCCCGAGTCCCTCTTCGGACATCTCCTCCTGCGCCCGGTGTGGCGCGAGGGCGCCCAGGTGCGCGGCCCCTCCTTCGAGCGTGTGGTGCAGCTCGTGGCCCTCACGGGCATGGAGCCCAAGGGCCTGGGCTATGTGGTGAAGGGGATGACGGGGAGCTACGACACCGTCTTCCTCACCGGCACGCTGGGCGACCTCGCGCACGAGTCGCTCGAGCTCGAGCAGCGCACCATCCGCCGCTTCCGCCTGCGCCTGACGCACGGTGAGGAGACGCGGATGCTCGAGCGCATCTGGGAGCTCGAGCGGCGCGGGTACATGGGCTACTACTTCTTCACCGACAACTGCGCGAGCGCGCTGCTCTTCCTGCTCAACGGTGTCCTGGAGAATGACCGTCAGGTGCGCCCGCCCGGACTCATGTGGGTCCTGCCCTCGGCGACGCTGGATGTGCTCGCGAGGCTGGAGGTGCTCGGCAAGGCAGGGCCCGCGGGCCCGCTGCTGGAGCTCGTCCCGGACGCCTTCGAGTCCACGGGAGAGCGCGCCGCGCGAGCGGACAAGACGCGCCGCGAGGCCCTGGAGTCGCTCTCCGGACACGTGGACGCGCGACCCTTGTCACGCCTCCTGTCCCTCCACGCGCAACTGCAATCCCGCGAGCCCGAGGTCCGAGGCGAAGCCTACGCCGCGCTTCCGAGAGTCGTGACGGCGGTGCTCGACACCGCGACCCCCTCCGCGCGCGCCACCGTGCGCCAGACGCTCCACGCCTACGTGGCCCACGCGGTGCGGGTCGAGCGCGCGGCGGTGGACCGCATGGACGGCGAGCGGCTGCGAATCGAACGTCAGCGATTGCTGGCCCTGAGGACGCCCGTGGCCGGCTCGGCCGAGGCGGGGATTCGCGAGCGCCAGCGGGTCTTCGAGCGAGAGGACGCGCTCCAGCGCAAGCTCGCGGTGCTGGACCGCACGGCGCTGCTCCAGCAGGCCCTGGCCACCGCGCCCCGTCGTCCACCGACGCCCGAGGAGCTGAAGGTCCTGGTCCGCGCCGAGCGCACCGAGGCCACCTTCATCCTCGCCACCGACGCACAGGGCGCACTCAACGACGGCGTGTTCGCGGACGTGGACGCGGTCGCCTTCCTCGGTGAGGACCGCCGCCGCAAGGTGGCGGACGAGACGCGCTGGGCGGCCTCGGCGCTGCGCGAGTCGGGCGCGGCGCGCACGGTGGTGAGCGTGGGCGTGGGCTTCCCCGACACGGGCGCCGTGCGCCCCCTGGTCAGCGTGCGCACCGCGGGCCTCGCGGAGGCGCTGGGCGATGCGCGCCAGCACGGCTTCCAGGCGAGCAGCGAGCTGCGCGTCCTCGACGGCGAGCTCTCGCTGGAGCCGCGCTGGGGACCGCCGCGCGTGGTGTCCACGGACATGACGCTGGTGGGCTACCGCACCTTGCAACGAGAGCCGCTCGCGCTGCGTGGCTCCGCGTGGGACTCGCTGGGCTGGGGCGCGGAGGCGCGCGTCGCCACGGACACGGCGCACGCGGAGCCCTACCGCGCCACCGTGCAGGCGGAGGCGCTGGTGGTCATCGACGAGGCCGCGCGCTTCTCGCGCTTCACGGCGGTGGGCGTGGGCGGGCTCGCGCGGATGCACTGGAGCCAGACCTCCCTCGCGCCCGCGGCGGGACCTCGCTTCTCGCTGACCCACCGCACGGGGCTGCCGGGCTCCGGCGCCAACGCGGTGCGCCTGGAGGCCGCCTACGCACCCACCTGGCGCCTGGGCGACGCGCGCCTCACGCACGAGGTGGGCGCATGGCTCCAGGTGGAGCTGTGGCTGGGGCGCGCGGGGCCCTTCGGCGTGCTGCTCACTCCTCGCGCACAGGCCCGGTGGGAGGGCTCACTCGCTCCACCGTCACGTCGGGATTCACCCGCACCGTCGACGTGGTGGTCCGGTATGTCGGACCGTCGGCTGCTGGTCGGGTTGGAGCTGCGCTGAGGTCCTCGGTGAACAGGGGGCGGCTGGCCGCGCCCGTCACGGCGCCGATGAACGTGCCGATGACATGCAGCGCTATCCAGCCTCCGAAGCCCAGCCCGGAGAAGATGCGCAGCGAGTTGTTGCCGGCGAAGAACGACAGCCCCGCGAGGATGGCGGGCACGGCGATGGAGCTCACCACCGCCGCGGCCAGCGCGCGCTTCAAGGTGCGCGCATGGAAGCCGCCGAACACGCCGCCGATGAGCCCGTTGAAGAGCGGCACGAAGAAGACGACGAGGCTGGTGAGGACCATCGTCACCACGCTCACGTCGAAGCGGTTGTGCTTGAGGTGGATGCCATCGGGCTTCATCCCGATGCCCGGCGGCAGCTCCGCGTAGGAGAACTCCCGGTGTACGTCGTGCACATAGGGCGGAGGCGAGGTGTCCTTGTCGGTGCGGACCATCTCCATGGGGTACGAGCCTTTCGCGGCGGGCGCGGTGCACCCGGCTCCCGTTCAGGTGGGGCTGGCGGCGGGCATCGGGAAGGGCCGCTGACTCCACCGGAGGGCGGGCCGGCTGGGTGGCCCCAGGCTCCTTCCGGGGAACAAACCCGGGAAAACCGCTTCCGTGCCCCGAGGGGCGGACGTGGTGGGGCTTGGCGGCCCGCCGTCTGCGGCTATGCTGCCGCGCCCGGTAGTCCCCTCACGTCCGTACGGAATTCCCATGAGCCTTCGTCGAGCCCTGCTGACCGTCGTCCTCTCCTCCACCGCCCTCCTGTCCGCCTGTGCCCTGCGCCCGACCTACCGGGAGCTGGTGGCGCCGAACGCCGCCGAAGTCACCGCGGGCCAGACGGTGGCGCTGCGCGTGGTGGACGGCGCTGGCAAGCCCGTGCAGGGCGCCAAGGTGCGCGCGGGCGAGCGCCGCACGCGCATGAACCTGGTCAGCGACGCGGACGGCCTGGTGACGCTGGAGACGAACGCCGACCTGCTGAAGGAGAACCCGCTGGTGGAGGTGGTGCTCCCCAAGGGCGTGTCGCAGTACCGCCTGCAGCTCGTTCCCTCGGGTCAGTCCCCCGCGGAGCTCGCGCCCCAGGCCCCCGCCGCCCCGGAGCAGGCGCCCGGCACCGAGGCCCCGGAGGCCCAGCCGACGACGCCCGCCTCGCCGGAGACCGCGCCCCAGGCTCCCGCCACGCCGGCGACCCCCGGCACCTGAGCCGGGAGTCGTGAGCCCCCTTCGCGCGAGGCTCAGCCGAGCTTCGCGCGGAGGAAGTCCACCGTCCGGGTCCACGCCCGCCGTGCATTGTCCGGCGAGTAGACCTCCGGACGGGTGTCGTTGAAGAAGGCGTGGTTCGCGTCGTAGCGGTGGAGCTCCGCCGGCACGTTCGCCTTCTTCAGCTTCGCCTCCAGCGCGTCCACCCGGTCCGGCGTGCACCAGTCATCCTGCGTCGCGAAGTGCCCGAGGATGGGCGCGCGGATTCGGGTGACGTCCACGCTGTCCGGCGGAATCCCGTAGAAGGGCACCACGGCGTCGAGCCCCGCGTCGTTCGCTCCCGCCAGCAGCGTCAGCGCGCCGCCCATGCAGAAGCCCAGGACGGCGACCTTCGTGCCGGCGCCGCCACGCTGGCGCAGCGCCTCCGTGGCGTCCTTGAGGGCCTGGCTGGCCTTGCCCCAGTCCATCTGGGACAGGAGCTTGTCGGCCTCCTGCGCGTCCTTCGTCGTGCGGCCGCCGTACAAATCGGCGGCGAAGACGGTGAAGCCCTCCTTCGCGAGCCGGTCGGCGATGCCTCGGATGTGCTCGTTGAGGCCCCACCACTCGTGGACGAGGACCACCGCGCCCTTCGCTGGAGTGGCTTCACTCAGATAGCCCGCCAGTTCCTGGCCCTGCTTGCCCGTCAGCCTTGCCTGCCCTGCCATGCGTGCACCCCTTGAGTGATGGACGAGGCGGCGTAGCTTAGTCTCACGGGCGCGAGGTGCCCGGGTCCGAAGTGGACTGTGTCGGAGGTCGGAATGTCGAAGGCGTTCACGAAGGAGGACTCGGGCGGGGACGAGGTGTTGGTGCCGCCGCGGCCGAAGTCCTCCTCGGGCGACAAGCGCTACATCACGCCGGAGGGCTATCGCGCCCTGCAGGAGGAGTTGGCGGCCACGCAGGGGCCGGACTCCGGGGCCGAGGGGCTGACGCCGCTGGAGGCGGGAGTCCGGCGCCAGGAGCGCGAGCGCCGCGCGCGTCACCTCGCCGCCACGCTGGAGGAGGTGCGCGTGGTGGAGCCGGAGGCGGCGCGGGAGGGCCGTGTCTTCTTCGGCGCGTGGGTGGAGCTGGAGGACGAGGGCGGCGAGCGCACGCGCTATCGCATCGTCGGCCTGGACGAAGCGGACGTGAAGTCGGGCCGGCTCAGCGTGGAGTCTCCGCTGGCGCGGGCACTGCTCGGCAAGGAGGTGGGAGATGCCGTGGTGGTGGAGCGGCCTCGCGGGGCGGTGGAGTACACCGTGGTGTCCGTGGAGTACGCGTCACATTGAGGCGCGGCGTCAGCGCTTCGTCGCGATGACGGTGGCCAGGGGCGTGAAGGGCTCGGGGAGGATGCCGTCGCGGACCTCGACGCTGAAGCCCTGTGCCTCCAGCAGCGCGCGGGCGCGCGGCACCAGGAACGTCAGGTAGTACATGACGAAGGGCGGCTTCCACAGGGCGTTGCGCACGCGCATGGCGGCGTTGAAGCTCCGGGCCACCCAGTAACCGGGGCGCAGCTTCGACGGTGGATGGCCGGTGACGAAGAGGAACCGCCCCCCGGGACGTAGGGCCTGGTGGATGCGCTGAATCAGCCGGGGCTCATCGGCTTCGAGGATGTGGCCGAAGGCGCCGAAGCACGTGGCCACGTCGAACGCGGCGTCGAAGGTCATCTCCAGCGCGTCACCCCGGACGAACTCGAGGGCGGCGGTGCCCGGTGCGCCGGAGAGCCTGCGGTCCGCTTCCTCGAGCATGCCCTGGCTCACGTCGATGCCGGTGACCCGCTCGCGGGCCAGCGGGCGCAGGTGGCGCATGGCGGCGCCGGTTCCACAGCACACGTCCAGCGCGGTGCCGACGGAGCCCGAGGGGCCCAGGGCTTCGATGGCGGCGCGGAGCACGGGGTCCGGTGTGCGGAAGGGCGTGTAGTCGAACTTGGGGGCGAGCAGGTCGTAGCCTTGCTCGACGGAGGAGAGGGCCTGCTCGGCCAGCTCGAGGAGGGTGGGCCCCTGACGGTGGAACATGGTGCCCGGGGATGTAGCGCACCCGGGGCCCGGTCAGGGCGGGTTCTCGGCGGAGATGTGCACCATGAACGCTCGGGGTAGGCTGGGCGGATGCGCCGTGTCGCCGTCGTCGCCTTCCTGGCGCTCCTCTTCGTCGACTGTCGGGATGAGCGATTGGTGCCGTCGCTCCCGCCGGGCTTCCACGTCGATACGTACGCGCAGCGCTCGGCGTCGGCGGTGGATGTGTTGTGGGTGGTGGATGATTCGGCCTCCATGGCGCCTCGCCAGGAGTCGCTCGCGCGCAACTTCCAGGCGTTCATCTCGCTCTTTCGCGAAGGGCGCATCGACTACCGCATGGGCGTGGCGACCACGGACACCTTCGCGCGTCCCGGGGAGCTGGTGGGCACGCCGCGGGTTCTGCGTCCGGACACGCCGGGGCTGGAGCAGGCCTTCGCGGACAGCGTGCGAGTGGGGACGGGAGGGAGCGCGTACGAGACGGGGCTGGAGGCCGCGCGTCAGGTGCTGGAGCGGCTGGCGCGCGAGAACGCGCCGGTGCTGGAGGCGCGAGCGGCCTGCGTGTCGAGCTGCGCCACGGATGCGTGTCGGGAGGCGTGTCGCGCGACACATGCGGTGGAGTTCCTGCGTCCGGACGCATGGCTGTATCTGGCGTTCGTGACGGACGAGGACGACCGCTCGCCGCACGACGTGCGCATGTACTGGCGGGAGTTCTCGCGAGCCAAGGGGCTGGGCAATGACGGGACGGTGGTGGCGTCGGCCATCATCGGGGATGTGCCCTCGAATGGCTGTGGCGCGGAGCCGGGGGCGCGGTACGCGGAGCTCGTGTCCTGGATGGGCGGAGCGCTGGGGAGCATCTGCGACGAGGACTTCGCCGAGACGCTGCGCACGCTGGCGACGAGCGCGGTGGGGCTGAGGCGCTCGTTCGCGCTCGCGCGTGTGCCTCGGGAGGACTCGCTGAGGGTCCGTGTTCGCCACGCCTGTGGGACGCCGGAGTCCTCCCTGAGGGCCTGTGTGTCGGTGGACCGCGCGGCTTGCGAGGGGCGGTCGGCGGAGGCGCTCGAGGTGGTGTGCGTCCCCGAGGCGGGAGGCGAGCACGGGTGGGTGTACCAACCCGAGCGTGGGACGGTGTTCTTCGCGGGGGACTCGGTGCCGGGGCTGGGGTCGCGGGTGGAGCTGGAGTACGTGGAGGAGGGGTCGTGAGGCGCGGGTGGCTCGTGTGCTGGCTGTTGGTGGCGGCCTGTGGGAGGGACGCGCCGCCGTCCTCGGTGGTGCCGCGCTGGGTGGCGCCCGCGTCCACACTGGATTTCGGTGCCGTGCCCGCGCTGAACGAACGCAAGGTGTCCCTGCCGTTGGTGAACGTGGGACGCGCGTCGCTGCGAGTGGTGAGCGCGGTGGTGAAGGAGGACGGCAGCCCGTTCCGAATCATCTCCGTTCCCGAGGAGGTGCCCGCGCAGGCAGAGACCCCACTGGTGCTGGCCTTCGTGCCGCCGCGTGAGTCGAGCTACACGGCGACGCTGGTGCTGCGCACGGACGACCCCATTCAAGAGGACGTCGAGGTGTCGCTGCGAGGAGAGGGGCGCACGGCCGCGGCGCTGGAGCTGGAGCCCGCGTTGCTCGACTTCGGGCGGGTCGCCGAGGGACATGTCGTGGTGCGGCCGGTGAGGCTTCGCTCGCGAGGGAGCGCGCCGCTCGTGCTGGAGTCACTGACGCTCGAATCGCCTGCGTCTCCTGTGTTCCAGCTCGTGGGCTCCACGCGGACGCCCGCGGTGCTGGACCTCGCGAGTGAGGTCGAGGTGTCGGTGCAATACGCGGTGCCGTCCGGTGTCGCCGCCGAGGACGTGAGTGGAGCCCTGGTGCTGCGGACCACGGACCCGGACCAGCGCGAGGCGCGAATGCAGCTGCGAGGCAGCGTGAATCTCGCGCCGGTGCCCGTGGTGAGCGCTCCGGGCGAGAGCGTGCCGGGAGGCGAAGTGGTGCTGGAGGGCACGGCCTCGATGGACCCGGATGGAGACGGTCCGCTCACGTACGCCTGGGAGCTGGTCTCGCTGCCCGTGGGCGCGCGTGCGCAGGTGTTGTCCCCAGGGGCGTCCAGCAGCGTGTTGCGCTTGGACCCGGTGGTGTCGGGTGAGTACGAGGTGGCGCTCACGGTGACGGATGCGGCGGGCGCGCGCAGCCTGCAACCCACGCGTGCGCGAGTCGTGGCGGTTCCCGCCCAACAACTGTGGGTGGACGTGACGTGGAGCCACGCGGAGACGGACCTGGACCTGCACGTGCTGCGAGGCGTGGACGCGGTGCTGGGGTCCGTCGATGACTGTCACTACGCGAACCCGCGTCCCGACTGGGGCGCACCCGGATTCGCTGAGGACCCGGAGCTGTTGAGGGATCGGCTGACGGGCTTCGGTCCGGAGGTCTTCGGCTACGAGAACCCCGTGTCAGGCACGTACCGGGTCGCGGTGGTGCTCTCGCGCGAGAACGGCGCCGTGGACCCGCGCAGTGAGGCCACGGTGCGGGTGTATGACCGGGGCGTGCTGAAGGGCGAGTTCCGTCGCACCCTGTCGCGCCAGGGCGAGGTGTGGACGGTGGCGGACGTGCAGTGGCCCTCGGGCGTCGTCACGGAGGCGCCGTGAGGACGGGGTGGTGGCTGTTGGGGCTGTGCTGGCTCTTCGCCTGTTCCTCCACGGAGAAGGTGCCACCGGGGCCGGATGTGGACCCCGACCCGAAGACCTGTGCACGGCGCGAGGACTGTGATGGAGGGCAGGTCTGCACGCTCGCCGAAGTGTGTGGCGCCTGTGAGTCGAGCGGTCAGTGTCGGCTCCGTGAGCGCTGCGAGGCCGGAGCCTGTGTCGCGCGCGAGGGCTGGGGCGAGGCGTGCGTGGCGCACGCGGACTGCGCCTTGGGACAGTGGTGTCGCCAGGGACTGTGCCGGGCGAGGGCCGACGTGGTGCTGTGCCCGATGGGCACACGTGAGGAATGTCCGACAGGTGAGCGGTGCAACGCGGGCGCGCTCGTGTGCGAGGAGGACCTCGGGTGCATCGAGGACTCGGACTGCGGCGCCGAGGAGCGCTGCAATCCGGGCCTGCATGCCTGTGTGCCACGCTGCACCGAGTCCACCGCGTCGGCGGTCTGCGCGGAAGGGGAGCACTGCTCAAACGAGCGCTGTGTGCGGTGCGAGGAGGATTCGGACTGCGCGGTGGGTTTCACCTGTGACGCCGCGGGCCGCTGCTCGGTGACGCCGAGGTGCTACTCGGACCGAGGCTGCACGGTGCCCCACGTGTGTCACCTGGCTAGTGGGCAGTGCCTGCCGAGCCTGCCGCCCTGCTCCTCGGACGACGACTGTGAGTCAGACCGACGCTGTGACCTCGGAAGCAGGGCCTGCATCCCCAGGAGCTGCCAGCCGGACGTGCTGGAGCCCAATGACACCGTGGCCACGGCCCATCCCGTGAGCGCGAGTCGCCATGTGCGGCTCACCCTGTGCCCAGGTGACGTGGACCACTATTCGCTCACGTTGGAGCGGGGTGACCAGCTCGGTGTGAATGTGGAGGCGGAGGTGTTCGCGGAGCCGGTGTTCTCCTCGTCCCTCCAGGATGCGAGTGGAAGGGTGCTGGCGACGGGGCGCTTCCGGTTGTCGCATGTCGTCGCGGAGCGAGGCCTGTACACGGTTCGCATCGCCTCCCGGGACGCGGTGCCGAGAGCCTACGACGTGGGCTTCTTCCTCTCGCGGGGAACACCTTGCGACGATGACGACCACGAGCCGAACGACACGGTCGAGACGGCCACGGCGTTGCCGGAGGACCTGAGGCTGGACGGGATGCTCTGTCCCGGGGACGCGGACCACCTGCGGTTCTCGGTGCCGCCCTCGCGTGGCGCACGGGTGTCACTGTCGGGCTACACGGCGGACCGCGGGCTGCTGCGCCTGTGTGTCCTGGAGGGTGGCACCGAGCTGGGGTGCTCAATCGACACGACGGGTGCCACGGTGGAGCTGCCCGCGTCGGCGGTGCAGGGCCAGTCGCTCACGGCCAGGGTCACTGGTGATGATGCGCGCACGACGAACGGCTACACGCTCCAGGCGGAGTGGCTCCCATGAGGACCACGTCATCGCGGGTGTTCATCCTCCTCGCCACGTTGCTCGCGGCATGTGGTGGCTCCCCACGCCCCCCAGGGATTCCGCCAGACGCAGGGAGCGTTCCTGATGCGGGAGCGCAAGACGCGGGGACCCACGCCGATGCGGGCGCACCGAGCGCGCCGGTGATTCAGTCCGCGCTGCCCGCGCGAGGTGGGCGGGGCGGCGGGACCTGGGTGACGCTGAAGGGCCGAGGCTTCGTCGAGGGCGTGGCCCGTACCGCACCCGAAGCAGCAGCGCGCACGACGCTGCGAGTCGGCTCGAATCCCGTCCGTGACTTCCAGCTCATCGACGACTCCACCCTCGACCTGCGCACGCCTCCTGGAGTGGCAGGCACAGTGGACCTCACGCTCCAGAACCCGAACGGCACGGCAGTCTGTGAGTCCTGCTTCACCTACGTCGAGAGCTTCGACGCCCGCGCGCTCTCGGAGGACACGGGGGCGCTCTCCGGAGGAGAGACCGTGTCGCTGCTCGGCGAGGGCTTCCCCGAGGGGCCAGGGCTCCAGGTCCTCTTCGGTGACATGGCGAGCCCCTCGGTCACGCGGGTCTCCTCGTCGGAGCTCCGTGTCCTCGTCCCCAGGGGGCGCGTGGCTGGCTCCGTGGACGTGCGAGTCCAGGGCCACGGTGTCGGTGACGTGCTCCGACGCGCGTATCGCTACCTCGAGGACACGCGCGTCACCCAGGTCTCACCGCTCACGGGTCCAAGAGAGGGAGGCACTGTCACCGTCATCACGGGCCAGGGCTTCGAGGGAGCGACCCAGGTCCTCCTCGGAGACACACCCGCCACCGGGCTCCAGGTGGAGTCCTCCACGCGAATCGTGGTGACCACTCCACCCTCACTGTCCATCGGAGTCGTGCCCATCCGCATCGTCACGCCGAGAGGCACCTGGACGGTGCGCCAGGGCTTTGCCTACGTGGACGACTCCCCGAGTGCACCGCTCGCCCTGCATGGAGTCTTCCCGAGAGTCGGAGCCCGGGACGATGGCACCGTGACGCTGATGGGGACCTCGCTCGATGCGCCCGACCTGTCCGTCACCTTCGATGCCGTCCAGGCGCAGCTCGTGAGTGCCACCGCGACGACTGCCACGGTCCGGGTCCCTCCCCGGGAGACGCTCCCGCGCACGGTCTCCGTGAGTGTCCAATCCGGCGCCATGAGCGCGAGCCTCACCCAGGGCTACACCTTCCGTCTCGCGCTCGACCAGGTGACGCCGGACCATGGGCCCGCGACAGGCGGAACCCAGGCTCGACTCACGGGAACCGCACTGCCTCCAGACGCCGTGGTGCACGTCGGCGCACTCTCCGCGCCACAAGTCACGGAGTCGAGCGAGACGGAGCTGCGCTTCCTCACACCACCAGGAGGCGCGGGGCCGCACTCGCTCCATGTCTCCTCCGCGAGCGACCCGGAGAACGAAGCGCTGCTTCCAGCGTCCTTCACCTACGAAGCCGCGCTCACCCTGTCCCAGGTCGAGCCCTCCCGTGGTGCCGTCGCTGGGGGCGCCCGGGTCACGGTAAGAGGCGCGGGCTTCGTCGACGGAACGTCCGTCACGTTCGGAGGAGAACCCGCCACCGACGTGCTCATCCACGACGCGCACACGCTGACCTGTCGCATCCCGGCCTCACGAATCCAGGGACCCGTGGAGGTCGCCGTCGTCCATGGCTCACAGCGCTCGGCGCTCCCCGAGTCCTTCCACTACTTCGACCCACGAGGCCCCGGAGGTCTCTCCGGCGAGCCCCTGATGGGCACGTTGAACGTCACGGTGCTCGACACGTCATCGGGGAGCTATGGCCAACCCGTCTCGGGAGCCACGGTGCTGCTGGGCCCGGACCCCACGCCCCTCCTCCATGGCGGCACGGACGCGCGAGGACAGCTCACGCTCTCGGACCCACGCATCGCGGGCGCGCAGGTCATCACGGTCTTCAAGCCGGGCCACGACGCGGTGACGGTGGCGGGCATCCGCTCGGAGAACCTGACGGTGCACCTGCGCCGTCTCGACCGTGAGGGCAACCCCGGCAATCCGCCCGTGCCCGCGACCGCGCGCGTCTCCGGCCGCGTGCGAGGCTTCAAGCCCCCGCGACCTCTTGGCGCCAATGAGGTGCTCGAGGCGCGAGTCTTCGTGGCCCAACCCAGCCCCTCGTCGGGTCCACCGTTCACGGGAACGGGCGACCGCCGCGCGGAGACCTGGCGAATCCGCGAGGACGGAGGCTCCTTCCTCGTCCTGGCCCAGCCCGGGCTGCGCGCCGTGTACGCGGTGCTGGGGGTGCTCAGGGACGGCGTGGACTTCGAGCCCTATCTGCTCGGCATCCGCCGAGGTGTCGCGGCCTCGGGGACGCGGGCGGCGGAGAGCCAGGACGTCATCTTCGACATGCACCTGGATGTCACCGCACCGCTCACCGTGGAGGGCCCACTCGTCATCGAGGGAGGAGAGGCACGGCATCAGGTCTACGCCTGGTTGGACCTGGGCGCGGAGGGCCTCGTGCCCCATCCCCACAACTGGGGCACGGGCACGCGCCTCTACACGAGCATCGAAGGACCCGGACCGCGCCTCGCTTTCCCACAGCTTCCCCACGTGGACGGCGCGAACCTGCTCTTCCTCGACCTGCTGCGAGGAGCCACCGCGTATCCCCAGAGCCTGCTGTACCACCGTCAGCCGGGAGCCCTGAACGGAGGCGTGACACTCGCGCCGATGTTGCCACTGCCTGTCTTCACCCAGCCGGGTGCTCGCTTCGAGGGCATGGTGTCTTGGACGCCCACGGCCTCCACCGCCACGCCCGAGGTGCAGTTGCTCACCCTGCTCGCGCCCGGAACGGAGGGCGGCGTCCGCTGGACGGCCGTGCTCCCGGGAGGGCAGACGCAGGTGACGCTCCCCGGACCCGCGCTCGCGGCACTCCGCGCAGAACTGCCCGAAGGCGCGCGACTGCGAGCCGACCTCTCCCTCGCGCGAGTCCCCCGCTTCGAGTACTCGCAATGGACCCATGACGCGTTGTCCACGGCGACCTGGACGGCGTATGTCCTCGGGCGCTCGGAGGTCTTCGACCCGTGATGCGCCGTTGGACGTGGCTCGCCGTGCCCCTGTTGCTCCTCCTCGCCGCGTGTCCGAGTGACTCCTCCGTGGACTCGGAGGGCTGTCGGGTGGACGCGGACTGTGGCTCGCCCACGGAGTGGTGCAACTCCGCGGGCTTCTGCCAGGACCGCGCTGGCTGCGAGTCGAACGCCGACTGCGCCGACGACTCCCTCTTCTGCGACACGAGCACCGGCACCTGTCTGACGCGAGGGCGCTGCGCCACGGATGTGCACTGCCCGTTGGGCGAAGTCTGCGACGTGTCGCGGACCACCTGTGTCACGGGCTGCCGCTCCTCCGGAGACTGTCCAGGCACCGCCTGTCGCTGCCAGGACGCGCCATGCCTCTGTGACGCCACCACGCCCGAGGGCCGCGCGGCCTGTGCGCTCGGTGTCTGCGACGCGGGCTTCTGCGCGGACGCGAGCGACTGTGCCTTCGGCGAGCGCTGCGGTGCCGCGACATGCTTCAGCGACTTCGACCCCGTGCGCCGTCCCTACTGCGCGAGCTGCACGTACGGCGGCGGTCTCCAGGTCTGTGGCCGTGGCGCCAACTTCTGTCTGCGGGAGACCGCGAGCCCCGGCACCGCCTTCTGCGGCGCGGACTGCTCGGAGGGACAGGGCTGTCCCCACGGCTACCAGTGCGCGGACGTGGTGGTCGTCGCCAGCCGTGCGCGCTGCCGCTCGGATGCGGAGTGCGCGCCCTCGCCGTCGCTGCCGTGCCGCGAGGATTCACACTGCGGACGCGGCGGTCAGTGCGTGAAGACCCAGGGCCAGGAAGTCGGCGCGTGCGCTGGGCGCTGCTCCATCGCGGAGGGCGACGTGGAGGGCTTCTGCACCTGCCAGCAGGACACCGACTGCGTGCAGGACGCGTGCAGCCAGGGCACGTGCACGGTGAGCCGTCGCGCGTGTGGCAGTGACGTCGACTGTCGCCCCATCCGCTGTGTGGACCACCAGGGCGCGGGGGGCTGCCTCGTGGGCCGCAACTGCGCGCCCGAGGAGGGCCTCACCTGTGCCGAGGTCGCTCCTCGCTGACGCCTCCGTGGAGTTCATGTCCTACATCGGCCCCCTATGTCCGAAGGGGGCGGAACTCCTGGTGTTTGAATGTTCCTGGGGGTGCCCCGTCAGAAGGTGCAACACGACGGAGGATGGACGACATGGCTTTCAAGACTGCTCTCGCGACCCTGGCTCTCGGCACCCTGTTCTTCGGTTCCTCGACGGCCCTCGCGGCCGACAGCAGCATGCGCGACTGGGCCACGCAGCAGGCCCGCCGCAACGATGACCGCCGCCACGACGACCGCCATGACGACCGCGGTCCCCGTCCCGACCGCTACGAGGCCCACGTCCACAACGGCCACTGCCACCACGCTCCGGCGCCGCGTCCGCCGCCGCGCTCGCAGGGCCGCTACGAGATGCAGACGGTGAGCCGCTGGGTCGAGGGTCGCTACGACCAGGTGTGGGTGCCGGAAGTCTGCCAGGAGCGCGGCAACCGCCGTCACCGCGTCACCCGCTGCACCGGTGGCTACTACGAGAACCAGTGGGTGCCGGGCCGTTACGTGCAGACCACGGAGTGGGTGTGGGTGTCCTACGACCGTGGCGGTGACTGGCGCTCCAACCGCGTGCACCCGGCCAGCTACGTCCGGTAGCACTCGCTGAAAGACCTCCAAGGGGACGAGGGGCGGTGCCGGGATACGGGGGTATCCGGCATCGCCCTTCGACTTTTCAGCGGGGCCTGTTAGTCAGTGCGCCGCATGGGGACGGCCTTCATCACCGGAGCAGGAATCCGCATCGGTCAAGCGGTGGCGAGGGCGCTGGCCCATGCCGGATATGACGTCGCGCTGCACGCGAACCGCTCGCTGGAGCCGCTGAGCTCGCTGGCGGACGAGCTGCGCGCCCTGGGCCGCCGGGTCACCGTGCACGCCGCCGACCTCAGCCGCCCCGAGGCGGTGGATGCCCTGGGCGCGAGCGTGCGCGAGGCCTGGCCCGCGCTCGACGTCGTCGTCCACAATGCGGGCCTCTACGAGCGTGTGCCCTTCGAGGACATCTCGCGCGAGCAGTACCGCACCATGCTCGGCGTCAACCTGGACGCGCCCTTCTTCCTCACGCAGGCGCTGTTGCCCTCGCTGCTCGCGGGGAAGGACCCCGTGGTGGTCCACATCTGCGACATCGCGGGCGAGCGGCCGGAGAGCCACTTCGCGCACTACTCGGTGAGCAAGGCGGGCCTGCTGATGTTGACGCGCGCGCTGGCGGTGGAGCTGGCCCCGCGCGTGCGGGTCAACGCGGTGTCGCCCGGCGTGGCCGCCTTCCCGGAGAGCTTCGACGCCGTCGCTCGCGAGCAGATTCTGCGCCGCATCCCCATGGGGCGCGAGGGCAGCGTGGAGGACGTGGCGCGCGCCGTCGTCTTCCTCGCGAAGGACGCCCCCTACATCACCGGGCAGGTCATCGCCGTCGACGGTGGCAGGAGCGTGATGCTGTGAGCGCCGAGCTGGCCTTCCATCCTCCCGTGGTGCGCGACAGCCAGGGGCACTCGCTGGATGTCATCGAGCTGCGCGGCCTCACGGTGGACTGCATCGTGGGCGTGTACAACCGCGAGCGCGTGCTGGCCCAGCCGCTGCGGTTGGACGTGGCCCTGTTCCTGGACACGCGCAACGCCGCCACGGGCGGACGGCTCGCGCACACCGTCAACTACGGGCGACTGGCGGGCGAGCTGCGCTTCCTGTTGGAGGCGTGTCGGTTCGAGCTGCTGGAGTCCGCCGTGGAGGCGGTGAGCCGCTACCTGCTCGTGCCGCCCACCCAGGATGTGCCGCGCGCGCAGGTGCAGGCGGCCACGGTGCGAGTCATCAAGCCCCTGGCGCTCGGTGGGCTCGCGCTGCCATCGCTCCAGGTGCACCGCACGGCCGAGCAGATGAGCTACGCCTCCGAGGAGCGCTCCTTCGGTCACCTGGACGTCATCCACGAGGGCGCGGGTTACGGCGTGCACCGTCTTCGCGTGAAGCCTGGTGGCAGTCTCCCGGCGAGCGAGGAGGCGGCGGTGGAGGCGAGCGACCTGGTGCTGGGGCCGGAGCTCCTGATGCAGGGCCACCCCGTGGCGCGAGGCATGGCGTTCCATGATGCCCCGTCCCTGGCGCGTCGTTACGACAACCCCTCGACGCAGGAGCAGACGGTGCTGCGGGTGTCTCGGCCCCGCGTCGTGACGTCCGAGGCGCCCCGGGTGCACGAGGCCCTCGGCGGGACTTCCTATTACCCTCTCGACGAGCCCGCGGCGCCGGGCCTGGCCGCCGACACGCTGCCCTGAGGACGACGCGACACCATGCAGCTCGACAGACGGATGCAGCTCTTCGTGGTGCTGGCGGCGGTGTTCGTCACGGCGCTGGTGGTGGGAGACCTCATCGCCGTGAAGCTGTTCGAGGTGCACCTGGGCGGCGTGGTGGCGGTGATGTCCATCGGCATCCTGCCCTTTCCGGTGACGTTCCTGCTGACGGACATCCTCAACGAGTTCTACGGCAAGAGGACGGCCCGCTTCGTCACGTGGGTGGGCTTCTTCATGGCCATCTTCGCCTTCGCGGTGATTGCCATCGCGGTGCAGGTGCCCATCGCGCCGCTGACGCGCGCGCCGGACTACCAGGGCACGGTGGAGAGCGCGTTCAACAACGTCTTCGACGGCTCGCAGCGCATCCTCGTCGCGTCGATGGCGGCCTATCTGGTGGGCCAGTTCACCGACATCGCCCTGTTCAACCTGCTCAAGCGCGTCACGAAGAACCGGCTCCTGTGGCTGCGCGCCACGGGCTCCACGCTGGTGTCACAGCTCATCGACACCGTGGTGATGCAGTTCGTCGCGTGGACGGGCGTGCTGCCCACGAAGGTCATCGTGGGCATCGTGCTCTCGTCCTACGTCGTGAAGGTGCTCGTGGCGGTGGGCCTGACGCCGTTCATCTACCTGGGCCACTCGCTGGTGGAGCGCAAGCTGGGCATCAAGCCCCTGGTGTTGGGCGCGGACGGTGAGCCCGAGCCTGCCGCGGACCTCGCAGCCCCCGCGCAGTCGCGCGCCGCCTGAGGCGGGGGCTCACGGCACCAGGCGCTGGAGGAAGGTGTCGGTGTCGTCGGCGGTGAAGGGCTCCTGGGCGCCGAAGGCCCGCGTGCCGGTGAACGAGCCCGCGCTCGCGAGGTCGCCTCCTGGCAGGAAGGTGATGTCCCGCAACTGGAGCCCCGGCGCGCAGGGCTCGGTGACATAGGGGGCTCTCCACGACAGCGCTCCCCGGGCGCTGAGTCGCGCCAGCTCCGAGCCGCAGCCATGACGGAAGAGCACCGCCGTGCCGCCGTTCACATCCGACGTGAGCCGCGCGCCGCTGGCCTCCGCCGACGCCGTGCCCGTCAGCGCGTGTCCCCACAGGGGGCGTCCCGCCGCATCCGCCGCGAGGATGAACGCGGCGCGCGGACAGCCCCGCGCATCACAGGTGGGCGAGAGCACGGAGCCACCCCAGTGCAGGGTGCCCGCGAAGTCGCCGGTGAAGCGCAGCCCGCCGTCCGCGGCGAAGGCGACGTGCGTGAAGTTCGGTGCGTCGGGGCCCACCTCCAGCTCCCAGTACACCTCGCCGACGGGTGACAGCCGGGCGATGAAGCCGATGCTCTCGAAGGGCGCCAGGGGCCGCTGGCCCACGAGCACCGCGCCGCCATCCGGGTCCAACGCCACGGCGGACGCCGAGGACATCGCGGGGAGCTCCTGGGACCACCGGACGGTGCCTCGCGCGTCGTAGCGCGTGACCAGCCGTCCGTGCGCCACCACCACTTCACCCTCGATGTCCGGCGTCAGCGCCTTGAGCGTGCCCGTCGAGCGGGCCCACTGCGGCGAGCCGTCCGCGGCCAGCTTCGCCACGAAGTGGCTGTCGGCGATGAGCGTCTCGCCCAGTCGCAGCCGTCCCTCCACCTTGCCGGCGATGAAGAGCTCCGCCGTGGAGGCGATGCCCAACAGCTGCGCGTGCGCGATGGCGGGGCCTCCCTCCGAGGAGGGCTCGGCCGTGAAGGTCCGCGTCCAGAGCACCTGCCCCGCGCCATCGTGATGCGACAGCACGAGCGACGTGCCGTTCGCCTCCACCGATGTGGGACCGGAGGTGCCCGTGGCCCGCGAGGTGCCCAGGAGCACCAGGCCGCCGAGCCCATCCGAGGCCAGGGCCACGACCTCCTGCTGTCCGGGGAGCCGCGAGTGGACGGTCCACCGCGCGTCACCGGGCTCGAGCTTCGGAGGCTCGGGAGGCTGCGGAGGAGGTTCCTCCTCGCGCGGAGGAGGCTCGATGGGGGCGTCGCTCCCACCACAGCCGAGCATGGTCCACATGCCCAGCATCAGCCCCGCCGTGCTTGCCCGCCACCGTCCCATGTTCATTCCCCGTGAATCCGCTCGTCCTCCGGCCGGTGGCCAAGCTGGGGTCCGATGCTCCCGGAGGCAAGGTGGGCGTTGGGGACTGAACGAAGTCAGGGCAGGGAGGCGCGCGAGCGGGTCAGCTCGCGCCAGCGCGCGAGGGTCAGCGCCGTGTAGGGCCCGCTCTCCAGGCCATAGGCGCCCAGCGAGAAGCCGTCATTCCACTCCACGAGGGCGGTCTCCCCCGAGGAGAGCACGCCGAAGTCCACGGCGTAGCCCGCGGTGGCCTCCCCGGAGGTCTCCAGCAGACGAAGGGCCTCGCGCACGCGCTCCTCGTCGAGCGCGACGGTGGGGTCCCCCGCGTAGTGACGGATGCCCACGGATGTGCCCTGCGCCACGAAGATGCGGTACTCGGTGCGCCACTGCACCACGTCCGAGCAGAGGAGCGGCGTGGCCCGAGACGCCCTCTCGAGGAAGAGCAAATCGTCGGCGCTCTGGAAGACATGCCCCGTGAAGCGCTTCCTGCGTCCCTGGGGCTTGGCGAACACAGGGGGACTGGAGACATCGAGCACCCTCGCGGTGAGCTCGCCCACCGTGCTGCTCCACAACCGGCGGTGGAGGAAGGGCGTGAGGCAGGAGGGATAGTCCCGGGTGGGGGGCGGCTCGATTCCGAGCTGCTTCAAGGCGCCCAGGACCGTGGGCACATAGCCCGCGACGAGCGTGTCCGGGGTCAGTGGGAGCTGTCGCCGCTCCAGGCGCTTGGCGGTGAAGCACTCCGTGGGGATGCCCAGCGCGCGCAGGCCCTCGAGCAGCAGGCGCATCTCCGGCTCCATCCGCCCGTGCGACTCCTCCTCGATGAAGGCCCGCGTCAGTCCGTGCATGCGGTGCCTCAGCCTCCCGCGCGCGCGAGCGGCGTGAGGATGTCGCGCCAGTGCGAGTAGAGGGAGAAGTGCCCTCCGCCCGGCAGGAAGTGGGGCACGGCGGTGGGGATGCGCGAGGCGAGATAGCGCCCCATCTGCGGCGGCACGATGCTGTCGCCGTCCCAGTACCAGAGGTCCACGTCGCGGCGAATCTCCTCGAGCGGGAAGTCCCACGGCGACGCGAGGATGTGGGCCTCACGGCGGATGCCCGCGACACCTTTGCGCGTGGCCTCGCGTCGCCAGCCCTGCACCTGCGCGGCGATGAGCGGGTCGGACAGCACGCGACGGTCATCCGGAGAGGCGTGGGCCATCACCGCGGCGAGCGCGCGGTCGGGGTTCGCGCGCACCTGTCGGTCATGCATCGCGAGCAGCGGGTGCAGCACCCACTCGGGCCAGGCGGCCATGGCGTAGGCGTTGCGGTAGTCGCGATTGACGCCCTCCATGCCCCCGGGGCGCTTGAGCGGCGAGGCGCCGGAGACGATGGCCGCGCGGAGGATGCGGTCGTCCAGGTGCCACGTGGAGACCGCGGCGTAGGGGCCACCCGCGGACACGCCGAAGAGGGAGAAGCGCCCGATGCCCAGCGCGTTGGCGAGCTGCTCCAGGTCGCTCGGGAAGTCGAGCAGCGTGCGGCCGGGTTGATGGTCGGACAGGCCGTAGCCGGGGCGGTCCGGCGTGATGAGGCGCACGCCGAGCCCGTGGGTGATGCGGTCATCCGGGTGGCGCATGTAGCGCGAGCCCGGATTGCCGTGGATGAAGAAGACGGGGACGCCGTCCAGGTCGCCCGACTCCACGTAGGCGAGCCGTCGCCCGTCCTTGAGTCGCAGGGAGCCTTCGCGCACCTGCACGCCGGAGGTCCTGTTCGAGAACGCGGTGTTCATGACTCCATCGCTTTCGAGCGAGCGCCAATCCATTCGGCGATGGAGGGCCACACGTGGGTGGAGCCCTTGCTGGATGCGGACAGGCCGATGTGGCCGACGGGGTAGCGCCGCGTCTCGGCGTCCTTCGTGCCCACCAGCTTCACCAGGGGCTCGCTCATGGCGGGGAAGGCGATGGTGTCCTGCTCGGCGATGACGTTGAGCACGGAGGCCTGGATGCGTCCCAGGTCGATGTTCTCTCCGCCGACCTTCATGCGTCCCTGGTGGAAGAGGTTCTGCTGGTAGCAGTCCTTGATGTACTGGCGATAGACCTCGCCGGGGAAGGGCACGGGGTCGGCGCCCCAGCGCTCCATCGCGAGGAACGTGGTGACGAAGTCCGGGTCGTCGATGCGGCGGCACACCTCCAGCCAGCGGGTGACGCGCTGCACGGGCGCCACCATGAGGAAGCCGCTCTCCAGCACGGGCGTGGGCACGTTGCCGTAGGCGTCCACCAGCGAGTCCACGTCGAAGTGGTTGGCGGAGGTCCACAGTGTGTAGACGCCGCCCTTGCTGAAGTCCACGGGCGTGGCCTGCGCCACCAGGTTGCGGATGCCCTCGGGATACAGCGACGTGTACGCGAGCGCGAGCGTGCCGCCCATGCAGTAGCCGTAGAGCGTCAAATCCCGGCTCTTGCTGACCCGGAGCGTCCAGCGCACGGCGGTCTGGATGAGCCCGCCGAGCAGGTCGGACCAGGTGAGGCGCTCCTCTTCCTGGCCGGGCACGCCCCAGTCGATGGCGTAGACGTCGAAGCCCTCGTTCGTGAGGTGCTCGATGAGGCTGCGGCCCGGCAGGAAGTCGAGGATGTACCAGCGGTTGATGAGCGAATAGACGAAGAGGATGGGCGTGCGGTGGCGTCGGCGGGGCGCGGCGTAGCGGAGCAGCCGCATGCTGCCGCGCGTGTACACCACGGTGTGGGGCGTGGCGCTGACGGGCGGCTCACGGACGCCGGACGCGCGCTCGATGAAGGGCTTGAGGTACGGGTACGGGTTGAAGGGGCGGGCCTTGAGCGCGTGGGCGACGGCGCGGGTGAGCTGGAGCTGGCCCGTGACGAAGGAGCGCAGGCGCTGGGGCGAGGAGGCGGTCATGGCGCGTCACCGGGCTTCTTCGCGGTGTCGGAGGCGGCCTCTTGTTTGTGGAGCAGGTCCACGACGACCTCGAGCTGGGAGCCGAGGGCCTCGACCTGGTCGTTCACGCGGCGGAGCTGGTCGCGGAGGTTCTCGACCTCGGACGTGGTGGGCAGGCGCAGGGTGCGCAGCGCGCCTTCGACGAAGCTGTTGCGGCGGATGCGGGCGTTGAGGCCCTGGCGCATCACGGTGCCGCTGGCGCGCAGATAGGTGGGGCTCTCGGCGACGCGAGAGAGGGCGCGGGTGAGGCCCTGTTCGGCGCGGGTGAACACCTTGCCCGTGCGCGTCTCCGGATGGGTGAGGTGGCCCAGGAGCTTCAGGCTCCGGGCGAGGAGTCCCCGAGGAGGAGGCGGACGTTCCGAGTCGCTCATGGCCTTGAGGCTAGCCCAAGGGTGCGCGGGAGCGCAGGGGTCAGCGCTCGAAAAGTGAACCGAGATTCATGTTTTGAGCGGCGAAGGGCTCGGCCCGGATGTTCTCGGCGCCGGTGTGCGTGGCGCAGGGCGTCCAACGCCCGGCCTCCAGCCGGTAGACCTCCAGTTGCTGCTGGCGTGGGTCCAACAGCCACAGGTGCTTCACGCCCGCGCGGGCATACAGGTTCATCTTCGCGCCCCGGTCCCGGGAGGCGGTGGAAGGGGAGAGGACCTCACACACCCAATCGGGAGCGGTCGTCATCCCCACGACCAGCGGGAGCTCGGGCATGCGCTCGTGTCGCCACGCGGCCAGGTCCGGCACGAGCACGTTCGGCCCCAGATGCAGCTCGGGCTCGGGCAGGAAGACCCAGCCCCCGGGGCCTCGCCTGCGGAGCCCCTGCTCGAACGGACTCAGCACGATTGCCAGCCGGATTGCCGCACGTCCATGGGGAGGCAGCGGACGCGGACTGACGTGCAGCTCACCGTCGATGATCTCCCCGACCACATGCTCAGGAAGCTCCTCGAGCGCTCGGTAGAGGCTCCTGTCGATGGGCGACTCGTCACTCATGTCGCCCCCAGGATGAGACTCCACCACCACCCGTGCAACCCGACCCCTGACCTCGTGCTGGATGTCCTCGTTCATCCGTTCAGCATGCATCATACCTCTGACATCCTCAATCAGCCTGAGGACTCATCAGGTATGAGACCCGGAGACCACGAAAACTCCGGGCCCTTCCAGTCCGCTCAGCCCTGACGCTTCACCGCGAGCGGCCCGAAGGCCTGCGCCACGGGCATCAGCGACATCACGTTGATGTTCACGTGGGCGGGCCGCGTCGCCACCCAGTGCACCGTGTCCGCGATGTCCTCGGGCGTCAGCGGCTGCGTGTTGGCGTACACCGACGCGGCGCGGGCGTCGTCACCGCGGAAGCGGACGTTGGAGAACTCCGTGCCGCCCACGAGCCCCGGCTCGATGTCCGTCACGCGCACCGCCGTGCCCAGCAGGTCCGCGCGCAGGTTCAGGCTGAACTGCTGCACGAACGCCTTGGTGGCCCCGTAGATGTTGCCACCCGGATACGGATAGTCCGCGGCCACCGAGCCCATGTTCACGATGTGCCCCCGGTTGCGCGCCACCATCCCGGGCAGCACCGCGTGCGTGCAGTACATGAGCCCCTTCACGTTCGTGTCGACCATCACCTCCCAGTCCTCGAGCTTCGCCGACTGCGCGGGCTCCAACCCCAACGCCAGCCCCGCGTTGTTCACCAACACGTCCACCTCGGCGAACCCGGCGGGCAGCCCGTCGACCACCCGCTTCACCGCCTCGCGGTCCGTCACGTCGAGCGTCACCGGCAACAGCCGTTCCCCCAGCTCCGCGCGCACCTTCTCCAACAGCTCCGTGCGGCGTCCGGTGGCGATGACCCGCGCGCCCTCCTGGATGAAGCGTCGCGCGATGGCCAGGCCGAACCCGGCCGTGGCTCCCGTAACCAGCACGTTCATGACGTCTCCTTCGGATGCGTTGCCCGCGCGCTAGATGGCACGGCCCACCGGCTCGCGCACGGGGAAAGGCCCGCCCTTCCTCCACTCCACGGCTCGTCAGGGCCGGCTTCACGACGCGCCCCCGCTCGCACGCTCCCGCCCGGAGCGGGCTTCTCCCAGAGTGAAGTCTGCATTCCCATCTCGGGAATGAATCCGCCTTCATCCGCACACCTCCCGAAATAGCGAGGCGAATCCGAGGCCGTCCGGACATCAGCACCGCTTCTTCGTGCTCCACGCAACCGCCTGGAATCGCGTTTCTCGCCTTCTTCCCCTCCGGCCTGGCGAGCCTGGCTTGCCGTTGCATCGGGGAATGAACAGGGCGCGAGCCCCGATTGGCGGCCGTCCCCGCGAGCGCCCCACACGCCGCGACCCACACAAGGAGTCCGACCGGATGCGCCAACGCTTACCGCTGATGACGGCTTGCTGCTCCGTGGCCCTGCTTGCCCTCCTCGCCTGCAACGGCAAGAGCGAGCTGACGCAGAACACGGGCTCAAGGCCGTCTCCGGACGGCACACCCTCGACGGGCACCGGGAACCCACCCGCGCCCACCACTCCCACGACGCCGACGAACCCCACCCCCGAGCCCTCCTCGCCCGACCCCGAGGAGCCCTCCGAACCCACCCCCACCCCCCAAGAGCCCACGCCGGAGCCAGAGCCGCAGCCGCCCCCCGAGCCGCCGAAGCCCAGCTACACGCGCATCCTCTGGGTGGCGCCCTCCGGCAGCGACAGCGCCTCCGGCACCGAGAACGCGCCCCTGCGCACCGTGACGCGCGCCCTGACGCTCATCGCGCCGGGCGAGGCCATCTATCTGAAGACGGGCAACTACGCCGAGCGCCTCAAGCTGGAGGAGCGAGGAGGCTCGGAGGCGAAGCGGCTCACCGTGAAGGCGGCGCCGGGCCACGCGCCCGTGGTGAAGCCCAGCGGTGAGTCCGCGCTGGTGGACGTGCGCGGCGCGTACTGGAACGTGGAGGGGCTCACGCTGGACGCGGCGGGCAGCTCCACCTTCGCCGTGCTGTGGCGGGGCAGCGCCGCGCACCACGGCGTGCTGCGCGACTGCGTGGCGAAGAACGGCACCGCGGGCGCGGGGCTCAACGTGTCGGAGAAGGCCCACGACATCCTCATCGAGGGCAACACCATCTCCAACTTCAGCCGCGGCAGCAGCGACAGCCACGGCGTCATCGTCCAGACGACGTCCAAGAACGTCGTGGTGCGCGGCAATGACATCCACCACAACTCGGGCGACGCCGTGCAGTGCATCGGCCCCGAGGGCGGCGCCACCGTGTCCGGCACCCCGTTCGACAACCTGCTCGTGGAGGACAACGAGCTGCACGAGAACCGGGAGAACGGCGTGGACGTGAAGACGTGCACCCGCGTCACCCTGCGCAACAACATCATCTGGGGTCACAAGGCCACGTCGTCCTCGCGCGGCGAGGGCATCGTCATCCACCTGTCCGCGTCCGACGTGACGGTGGAGGACAACGTGCTCTACGGCAACGGGCGCGCCATCAACGTCGGCGGCAACCGGGTGAACGGGCCGCCCGCGCGCATCGTCATCCGCCGCAACCTCATCCGCGACGGCCTGGGCGGCGGCGAGGACGGCGGCGGCATCCGTGTGGACACCACCAACGACGTCAAGGTGCAGCACAACACGGTGTGGAACATGCCGGGGCCGTGCCTCACCTTCGGCCACGGCGACACCGGGCCGAGCGCCAGCCTGGACGTGCGCAACAACGTGTTCGCGGGCTGCGCGGTGAATGTGCGCGCGGGCTCGGGGCGCTCGGGCGCGGTGATGGACGGCAACCTCTTCTTCCGCACGTCGGGGGCGGCCGTGTTCAACGTGGATGGCTCGGACACGGGGCTTGCGGACTGGCGCTCTCGCACGGGGCTGGACAAGCGCTCGTTGGAGAAGACCCCGGCCTTCGTCAACATCGACACCGGGGACTTCCGTCTGGGAGCGAACTCGGCGGGTCGCAACGCGGGTCTGGGGTTGGGATTGACCTTCTGTGGCACGGCCCCCGACCTGGGGGCATTCGAGTCGGACTGCCCCTGAGGCATCGGGGCGTGTAGAGTGGGCACCGTCCCCCCTACCGCCCCGACCCTCCACGTGCCGTCTCCGTTGGAATTCGCTCTTGGCATCACGCTGGTGCCTCCGGCCTCGCCCGCGCGGGAGCTCCTGGCCGCGTCCGCCGCGCGCGCCGGCCTGCGCGTGGTGGATGGCATGGAGGGCGCCGCCCTGGTGCTGGTGGACCTCACCGCGCTGGGCGGTGGCCCGGACCTCCAGGCCCTGCTCGACTCACCGCGCGCCTCGCACGTCACCCTGGTGGCCCTGGTGGAGCCCACCGAGCGGGGCTTCGCCGCCGCCGAGCCGCTGCGCCCCGCGGACGTGCTCACGGTGCCGGTGGCCGCGCACGAGCTCATCTTCCGCCTCCAGCGCGCCGCCGGACGACACCTGGAGCGCGAGGCCCAGGAGCGCGGTCAGGAGGACTTGTCGCTCCTGTTGGAGCTGACGGCCGACTACGCCGAGACGTCGGACGTGGAGGCGCTCCTGCACGGCGTCACCCGGCGTCTGGCGGAGAAGCTGGACATCGCGCGCGCCACGCTGGTGATGCTCGGCCGCAACGCGGACGAGGGCGTCATCGTCGCGGCGAGCGATGACCCGGCGCTCAAGGATTTGCGCATCGAGCTGTCGCGCTACCCGGAGATTCGCGAGGTGGTGCGCACCGGTCGCCCGGTGGTGATGGAGGAGGCGCCCACGCATCCGCTGCTCGGCGACGTGGAGCGGCGCGCGGTGGCGGCCCGGGGCATCCACGCCATCGCCGCGCTGCCCCTGCCCATCCGAGGCGAGGTGCGGGGCGTGCTGCTGCTGCGCGCGGCGGGACGGCGGCGGACGTTCACGCCTCGCGAAATCGACTTCCTCACCACGGTGGCGCACGCCACGGCGGTGGCACTGCGCAACGCGTCGGTGCTCCAGCTGGTGCGCGGGCAGACGGAGGCGGAGAAGACGGCGCGCCTGGCGGCCGAGGAGCAGGCGGCGTCCTTCAAGCCCTACCAGCTCTTCTTCGCGCACGTCAGCGAGGGTGTGGCCATCCTCGACGACAAGGCGAGCGTGCTGTCGCTCAACCCCTCCGGCGCGGCGATGCTGGACTATCCGGCGCCCGAGGCCCGGGGGCGGCACCTGCACCAGGTGACGCAGCCGGTGGACGACGGCGTGCTGATGGAGCTGGTGACGGCGGCGTCGCGCGGCGAGGCGCGCTCGGGCGTGGACGTGGAGGTGTGCACGGCCACGGGGCGCAAGCTGACGCTGTCGATGTCGGCGGCGCCGCTGCGAGACGAGGACGCGGCCACCATCCTGTCGTTCCGCGACGTCACCGACGCGCGGCGGCTGGAGGACGAGCTGCGCCAGACGAAGGACTTCCTGGAGCGGCTCATCGACTCGTCGGTGGACGCCATCATCGCCGCGGACCTGAAGGGGCGCATCATCCTCTTCAACAAGGGCGCGGAGGCGCTGTGCGGCTACACCGCGCAGGAGGCGATGGCGAACCTCACCGTGGAGCAGCTCTATCCGCCCGGCGTGGCGCGGCGAATCATGGCCACGCTCCGGGGGGCGGAGCACGGCGGCAAGGGCCGCATGTCGCTGACGCGCGAGGACCTGGTGCACCGCACCGGTGAGCGGGTGCCGGTGAACATGACGGCGTCCATCGTGTACGAGGGCGGGCGCGAGGCGTTCAGCGTCGGCATCTTCACGGACATGCGCGACCGGATGAAGCTGGAGCGCAAGCTGTCCGACGCGGAGACGCGGCTGGAGGAGAGCGAGAAGAGCGCCGTCATCGTCGCGCTCGCCGGCACCGCGGCGCACGAGCTCAATCAGCCGCTGACCTCGGTCATGGGGTACGCGGAGCTGCTCAAGCGCAAGCTGAAGGAAGAAGACTTCGCCTGGAAGCCGGTGGACATCATCTACCGCGAGGCGGAGCGCATGGCGGAGATCGTCCGGAAGATTGGGAAGATCACCCGCTACGAGACCAAGGCCTACATGGGGGAGCAGCAGATTCTCGACCTGGACAAGGCGACCTCCCATGAAGACTGAGACCCGCGCCATGCGCATCCCCAGCGGCCCAGGGCCCGAGTCCTTCCAGGCGTTCTTCGAGGCGCTCGACGCGCCCGTGGCGCTGTGTGACCCCACGCTGCGGCTCTTGGCGGTCAACGAGGCCTTCCACCGCTTCTGCGCGGACCACCAGGTCACGGTGGAGGACGTCGCGCGCACGCTGTCGTCGGTGGGCGTGCCGGTGGACAACTCGAGCTGCGACGTGGAGCTGCCGTTCGCCGGGAAGCCGGGCGCGGTGGTGACGCTGTCCAGGCGGGGGGACGTGGTCGCCGTGCGGGCGAGGAACGACCCGGAGCTGGCGCGCAACCGGCTGGTGGTGGCGGAGCGGGCGCTGCTCGAGCAGGCGCGCACGGAGGGCGTGCTGCTGGACCTGGGCCGCAGCGTGGCGGAGGCGGGAGGCGAGGAGGAGCTGGTGGCCGCGGTGGCGCGCGGGGTGAAGGAGCTGTTCCCCGGGCGCTCGTTCTGCATCCGAATCACCGACTCGCGCACGGGCGGGCTGACGTCGCTCTACGCGGAGGGCCGGCTGAAGGAGGGCGCGCACGAGCCGCTGGTGTTGCTGCAGCGCGCGGTGGAGAAGCTGAACCTGGGGCGCGCGGCGCTGCCGCCGGGGCGGGTGACGGTGCTGGGCGAGGTGCCGCTGCTCTTCGTCGGGAGCACGCATGGCGTGAGCGCGCCGCTGGTGGCGAGCGGGCAGCTCTTCGGCGCCATCAACATGGAGTACCCGGAGGGACTGGACGCGGACGTCCAGCACGACGAGCGCGTGCTGTTGCAGCTGGCCAGCCAGGTGGCGGTGGCGGTGAAGAACGCGAAGCTCATCGACGAGCTGACGTTCGTGCGCAAGTACCTGGAGGACCTGCTGGAGAAGGCGAACGCGCTCATCCTCGTCGCCAACCGGGACAAGCAGGTGGTGGTGTTCAACCAGGCGCTGAGCGCGCTCACGGGCTTCCGGAAGGAAGACGTGCTGGGCAAGGACATCTTCTGGCTGGTGCCGGAGAGCGAGCACCTGCGGCTGTCGCAGGTCATCGCGGCGGCGATTCGCGGCGAGTCGGTGAACAGCTTCGAGACGCGGCTGTTGTCACGCGAGGGCCACGAGGTGCGGGTGTCCTTCGCCACGTCGTCGATGCTGGCGCACCACGGCGAGGTGGAGGGGGTCATCGCCATCGGGCAGGACATCACGGTGGTGAAGGAGCTGGAGAAGCGCATCATCCACGCGGAGAAGCTCGCGTCGATTGGGCAGCTCGCGGCCAGCGTGGTGCATGAAATCAACAACCCGATGACGGCGGTGGCCACGTACGCGGACGCGCTGTTGCAGCGCTCGCGGACGACGCCGGGTGCGAACCCGGCGGACCAGGAGAAGCTGCGGAAGATTCTGGAGAGCAGCCATCGCATCCTGCGCTTCACGCGCGATTTGGTCAGCTATGCGCGGCCGGCGCAGGACCGGCCGGAGCGGGTGCAGCTCAACGCCGTGGTGGACATGGCGGTGGGCTTCTGTGAGCACGTGGTGGGGCAGGCGCGGGTGAGCGTGCACCGGGAGTACTCGGAGCTGCCGCCGCTGTCGGCGGTGCGGGCGAACCTGGTGCAGGTGTTCGTCAACCTCATCACCAACGCGTGTCACGCGATGCCGCCGGGCGGCTCGGTGATGCTCTCGACGCGGCGCGAGGGTCAGGAGGCGGTGGTGTCGGTGCGAGACACGGGCACGGGCATCGACCCGAAGCACCTGCAGCGCATCTTCGAGCCCTTCTTCACGACGAAGCCGGAAGGGAAGGGCACGGGGCTGGGGTTGTCCATCTGCCAGGGCATCGTGGAGAACCACGGTGGCCGGCTCACGGTGGAGAGCACCGTGGGCGCGGGTACCACGTTCTCCGTGCGACTGCCGCTGCCCGTGGAGTGACAGCGGCCGCCTGTGCTCAGTCCCAGCCGCGCAGCTCCACGCGGACCTTGCGCACCAGCAGCTCCCACTCCTGACGCTTCATCGTCGTCAGGATGCGACCGCCGATGAGCGTGAGGCCCGCGAGCGTCATCACCAGGAAGCCGATGCGATGGTCCCTCAGGCCCGCGTCGAGCAGGTTCGCCACCACGTCCAGCGTGAGGAACAGCGTGCCCAGCGCCAGGTACGCGCGAATCTGCAGCGCCATGCCCACCACGACGCCCAACAGGCACACACCTCCGAAGACGAGCGCATACGTCCCGTCCGGCGACTGGCCCACGCTCATCGCCAGCTTCGACGCGGCCGGCACGTACAGGAGCAGCCCGCCCAGGATGCGCACCGTGTTGCGCGCCGCGTGCGTCAGGCTCTCCGTGAAGAGCTGCCCCAGCATCAGCAGCAACAACCCCAGCGGCGCCAGGTAGATCTCCAGCCCCTCCAGTCCGAAGGCCAGCGCCGCGATGAGCAGCGCCAGGTTGCACGCCGCCGCCGCGAAGGCGCCGAACATCCGGCTGCGCTCCACCGCCCCCAGCGCCGCGTACAACAGGCCCGAGCCTCCCGCGAGCAGCGCCGCCTCCCGCGTCGCCTCGCCCGGCAACACCAGCGCCATGCCGATGGGCAAGAGCGCCGCGAACCTGCGCGTCGCCGCCTCCACCGGCTTCACCCCCGCGCGCCGCGCCATCACCGTCACGCCCACCAACACGAAGCCCAACGCCAGCGCGAAGAGCGCGTCGTGCTCGGCCCGAAGCCCGGAGGCGTACAGCGCCCGCACCATCGCGTACACGCCCACCACCGCGAGCTGCACGAAGTAGACGTGCCGCCCCGTGTGCTCCACCCAGGCGCAGTGCAGCGCCACCAGCACCGACAGGCCGATGGCCGCGATGGCCAGCCTCAGCGCCTCGTCGGACGGCTGCCCCACCACGGCGAAGAGCGCGAGCATCAGCCCGCTCGTCACCAGCCACCCGTCGCGCCCCCACGTCATCCCGCCCGCGATGTCCGGCCGCCGCGCCCGCGTCCACCGCTGCGCCGCCTGCATCGCCGCCACCGCTCCCGCGGCCGCGAGCGCCAGCGCCGCGCCATGCGCCGAGAACAGGTCGTCATAACGAAGCCAGGGGCCCGACAGGCTCGCGCGAATGGTGAAGAACGTCATCACCGAGGCCACCACCGTGGCCCCCATCATCCCCGTCGCCACCGCCGCGACGAGTGACGCGAACGCGCCCTTCCAGCGGAGCGCCGCCACCATCACCGCCGCCGAGGACAGCGCCAGCGTCACCGCGAAGGCCGGTGACACCATCCACGTCCCCCCCAGGCCGATGAGCACCTCTCCCAGGAGGTTGAGCGCCGCGAACGTCGGCGACGTGTCACCGTTCACCGCCAGCGCGTACAGCCCACCGGCTGCCAGGTAGACCATCATGGCCTGCTGGATGCGGACTCGTGCCGGTCCCTCGGGCATCCCACGCCGCGCCACCACCCACGGCCCCACCGTCACCACCAGCAGCCCCACCAGCGCCAGCAACGGACCCGGCCACGCCTCGAGGATGGGCACGCGATGCGCCGCCGCGTGCACCAACAAGAGGACGCTCACTCCCAGGACGCCCCGCCCCTTCGTCCGTGCCCCGCCGACGAACAGCACCACGCCCGTGGCGAAGACCAGCCCCGCCGCCGTCAGCCCGGGCTGGAAGAGCGCCGCCAGACTGACGAGCACCACCGTTGTGACCGCGCGACGGTGCAGCAGGTGCCGGAAGGACTCGGGCAGCCCACGAATCGAGGCCGCGGCGTAGACGAGCCCCACGGCCGCGATACCCACGAACGCGCGCTGCCACAGCAGGAACAGCGTGTCCCCGGGCGAAAGCCACGCGCCTTCCTGGAGCCAGTGGTAGCCCTCCGCGCCCGCTCGCACCCACTGTCCATCCGGTGGCGCCAGCGACACGAGCGACGGCCCCAGCAGCGACTGCCGTGCCGCCCAGAGCGCAGCCCCTGGAATCCCCAGGTACAGCCCCACGTTCGCCAGCGGCACCGAGCGGAACGAGCGCGCGAGCAACAACATCAGCATCGCCGCGCCCAGCACCATCAGCGGCGGGATGATGCCCAGCGCGCGAGACGGGTCCGGCAGGCCGACGAGCACCGCGCCCTTGAGCAGGACGAACACCAGCGCCAGCACGCCCGCGTGGGGCACCAGATGGTAGTGCGGCCCGTGAGAGGGCTTCTCCAGTCGCGCCGCCACCCACGGCCCGAAGCGCCGCGTCGCCAGCGCAATACCCCACAGCGCGATTCCGACGAGCGGATGGCGCATCGCCACGATGTCCGGAGGCAACGGACGACCCGCGCGGTTGATGATGGCCGTCAGCGCGATGAAGCCAGCCATCGCCGCCAGCGCCACCACCGTGCCGCGCAGCTGCCAGTCCACGAACCCACGCGACACGAAGGCCAGCAGCGCCACCGCGGCGAGCATCCCTCCCGCGAGCAGGCACAGCGCGCGCTCCGCGTCGGAGGGCAGCGTCAGCCAGTGGGCCAACGTGAGGGTCGCGATGATGGCCTGGGCCAGCGCCACCGTCGCGAAGCCGTCCGTGTAGAGCGACAGCCCTCGCGCTCCCAGGGGGAGGGGGACCAGGTCGAACACCTTCCGTCCCCAGAAGCCGCGCACGGGCGGCGTCCCGTCGGTCACCACGGGCACGCGAGGACGCAGGGCCGCGAAGACGGCGAAGCCGAACGCCACGGACGCGGCGACGAGCGCCGCCCGCGCCGACTGGAAGTCCCACGTGGTCCCCAGCACCTGCGACACGACGAGCGAGACACCCAGCGCCGCCAGGAGGGTGACCAGCCGGGTTTCATCCCGCCGCGCTCGCAGGAGCAACCACGCGGACGCCCACGCCGTGGGCAGCGCGAGCCACGCCGTGCCGGGCAGTCCCGAGAGCAGCTCGGGGACCACCGGCGAGACGGCGACGGACAGCACCACGCCCGCCGAGGCCAGCACCATCGAGAGGTCATCCAGCGGCAACAACGCGTCGCGCGGAGCCGCCGGCTTCGCCCACGCGAGCTGCACGTGCCCCACGACGCCGTAAAGCGTGGCCAGCAGCGCGAAGACCGCCAGTCGGCTCCACTCTCCCGTCAGCTCCGGGGTTCCATCCACGTAGGCCAGCGCGCCGAAGAGCGCGGCCAGGCCTCCCAGGTAATGCAGCGCGCGCCAGCGCCAGCCGCCCGTGACATGCGCGACCAGGGCGATGCACAGCCCCGTCAGGACGCGCGGCCACGGCGTGCTCTCGCCCTCGAAGCGCGCCACCAGCGGCATCGACGCCACCGTGGCGACGAGGCTCCACGTCAGCAGCTTGATGCTCAGCATCGCCGCCGCGAACCTGCGTGAAGCGAACATCAACCCGGACGCGGCCACGGCGCCGCCGAACACCCACCAGCCCGCATCCGTGGGCGCCACGACGCGCGCCACCAGCACACCCGCCAGCAGCGTGGCCATGACCGCGGGATGGACCAGGGCCCGACGTCGCGACTCGAGCAGGAAGAAGACTCCGGCGGCCACCACGGGCGCGAGCGCCGACGCGGCGGCGACCTGGAGGTCATCCCCGTCGCCCAGGGTGAACGCACCCAGCGCGCCCGCGAGGGCCCCGGCGGACAGCACCGCGTGCGCCACCGTCTCGACCACCGCGCTCAGTCGCGGATGCGTCCCGCGCGCGAACTCCGTGGTCGCGGCCAGCGCGAGCACCGTGGCGAGCCCCTGCGTCCAGAGCGTCATGCCCGCGAACAGCGCGCCGCCCGGCTCCATCGCGTCGAAGCCCGAGGGCGCGCTCGCCACGGCGAACACCGCCAGCCAGAGCGCGCCATAGAGCGCGGCGCAGGCGGACACCAGCACCGTGCTCGCGTCCTTCGCGGCCCGCCCTCGCCACAGCGTGGCACCCAGGGCCACCACACCCACCGACGCGCAGAGCACACGCGCCCACGGCGCATCGTCGAGCCCCATCAACGGCAGTCCCGCGAGCAGCGACGGGAACAGGGCCAGCGCGAGCGCCGACGCGGACGTCCCGTACAGCAACCGGCCCGCGGAGCGCAGCGGCACCAGTCCAATGGCCGTGACTCCGAGCGCCACGGGAATGCCCACCGTCAGCGACAGGCCCACGAGCGAGGACATCGCGATGAAGGCCACGGGCAGCAGCGCGAGCCCGATGCCCGACAGCACGCGGCCCACGGGCAACGAGCGGCGTGACAGGAACACCCCCAGCCCGATGAAGGCCGCGTGGTAGCCCCACAGCGCGCCCGTCACGAGGAGCTGCCGGGGCACGCCGCCCAACGCCTGCCAGGCCTCGCGCACGCCCATGAGCGAGCCGCCCAGCACCAGCACCGCGCCGAGGAACCACCAGATGAAATCATTGAGCCGGGCCGAGCTCGCGGGCTCCGCATCCAGCGCTACCATCGCCTCCAGCCCGCCGCTCAGCGCTCCAGAGGCATCCCGCGCGAAGAGCGACTGTCCCGAGCCCAGCGCGGAGCCCAGGTCGTCCTCGCTCGCGTCGCGGTCCCCGTGCTTGCGGCGAGCGGCCTGCTCACGCTCCTCCTTCGCCGCGTTGTCCAACGAGCGCGCGAGCGCTCCGGCCCATCCCCACGTCCAACCCTCCGCGCCTCGCACCGACGCGGCGACACCGTCCGCCCAGGCCTCCACGCGCGCGGCGGGGTCCAGCGGCGGCGCGACGGGCTCGACGGGGACGACTTCCGGCGCGGTGACGACCGCGGGCTCGGCGATGACCGGCGTCAGCGTTCCTTCGAGCCGCAGCGCGGTCGACTCATCGATGAGCGCGCCGTCGCGCCAGGACGCGATGTGTCGCCACAGCGTCGTCTTGACGAGGGCCTCGAAGTGCGGCTCGGTGACGGGCACGAGGGCGTTGCCACATTCCTGGCATGACTCCCCCGATGCCCCGTCGCGAAGTCGCGCGCAGACTGGGCAGATCATCCACCCAGCATAGCCGCACTCACACCCACCTCGCTTCGCCTGCTCGGCGGGTCATGAAACATCCAGCCTGAGTCGCGAAGTGCTCTCACGCTTTCCCCATCTCTGGGGCGTACGAGCGGCCTCGAGGGCGCGGGGTTTCTCAGTCCCTCATGTAATGGCAGGTGTATCCGCCTGGATTCTTCACCAGGTAGTCCTGGTGGTAGGCCTCGGCGGGGGTGAACTCACCGGCGCGGACGATTTGCGTGACGACGGGGCGCTTCCACTTCCCGGAGGCATCGACGCGGGCCTTCACGGCCTCGGCCACCTGCCACTGCCTGTCGGAGAGCACGAAGAGGGCGGAGCGGTACTGCGTGCCCACGTCATTGCCCTGGCGGTTGAGCGTCGTCGGGTCGTGCATGCGGAAGAACCACTGCTCCAGCAGCGTCTCGTAGCTGAGCACCTTGGGGTCGAACACCACGCGCACCGACTCGGCGTGTCCCGTCCTGCCCGTGCTCACGTCTTGATACGTGGGCCGCTCCAGCGAGCCCCCCGTGTAGCCGACGTCCGTCTGGAGCACGCCCGGAATCTTGCGCAGCAGGTCCTCCATCCCCCAGAAGCAGCCACCCGCGAGCAGCGCCGTCTCGGTGACACCGGACGCGGCCAGCGCCTTGCCCACGTCGACCTTCGGCGCCGCGGCGCTCGTGGGCTTGCGACCGAACAGCGCGAGCCACTCGCCGTACCCCTGCTTCTCCAAATCGTTCACGGACACGAAGCGCAGCGACGCGGAGTTGATGCAGTAGCGCTGCCCCGAGGGGCGCGGGCCGTCATCGAACAGGTGTCCCAGGTGCGAGTCGCCGGCCTTCGAGCGGACCTCGACGCGCACCATGCCCAGGCTCTCGTCGCGCTTCTCGACGACGCGGGCGGTGTCCACGGGCTTGGTGAAGCTGGGCCAGCCCGTGCCCGAGTCGAACTTGTCGCGCGAGGAGAACAGCGGCTCTCCGGTGACGACGTCGACGTAGAGCCCCTCTTCGTGGTGGTTCCAGTACGCGTTGCGGAACGGTGGCTCGGTCGCCGACTCCTGCGTCACCTGGTACGCGACAGGGGAGAGCGTGCGGCGCAGCTCCGCGTCCGAGGGCTTCTCGTAGCGGCGGGTGTCCTTCGTCACCGCGAGCGTCCCCGACTCGAGCGCGCCGCCTCCCGAAGCCGCGCCGCTCGCCTGGGTGCACGCCGCGAACACCGCGAACGCCATGCATAACCACAGGCTCCGCGAGGCGCTCGCTGAAGCGCGACGCGAGGTGACGACGAAGGTGGACGACATGGCGCAGACCTCTTCCGGTGACGCCGCGACGCGCGGGGGTTCTGTTCCCTTACGCGCGGGCCCCGAAGTCGGTTTCAGCCGCGGTGACACTTGTTTCGCGGGCGCCCCGGACAGCCGGCGGACGACCGAGCCCGCCGCGCCACGCATGCCCGCGAAAGACACGTCGCCAATCCCGCAGGGAGTCGAGGGAGGACCGGCCGTGGCGCCGCGCTTCGAGGCTCACGTGATATCGCGGTCGTTTCGAGCCCGCCGCGCTCCCCGACACGCACCTCGCCCTCGATGCGGGATGTCGGCGTCTCGAGGGCAGCCCCGCGAGGTGCGGATGAGTGCTGTCGCGACGCCCGCGCCAGCACCCGGAACGACGACGAGGCTCAGCCCTGCTGGGGCTTGTCCTCGTCGTCCAGCTCGCGGCTGAACTCCTCGTTCGTGAGCAGGCCCTTGCGCGCCATGATGCGCATCAGCGCCCAGAACTTCCGCTCCAGCTCCTCGACGCGGTCCGGGTCCTCGCGCGCCTGGCCGAACAGATAGTCCAGATCATCGAGCACGCCGCCGCCCGAGGCGGGCTTGGGCTTCGCCGCGGACTGCTCGCGCTTCTGCTTGCGCTGCTCCTCTCGCGTGCGGATCAACTCCGCCAGCGACGTGCGCTGCGTCGTCTCACCCGGAGGAAGCTCCTCGCCGACGATGACCTCCTCGTCATCCTCCTCGGGCGCGACCGGCGCGGGCTTCGCGGGCACCGCCGGACGCGGACGCGCCGTGGGGGCGGGCCGGGGCGGGGTCGCCGCCGCCGTGCCGCTCGCGGTCGCCACCGGCACCTTGTGGTAGTAGCGCAGGATGGCGCCACGCACGGCCGACAGCGCCGCCACGCGCACGCTGACCTTCAGTCCCGTGGTGAACTCGATCTCCTCCACCGCCGGCACGTTGAGTGGATCACTCATCGCGACCACGAGCTGACGGCGCCCGCCCACGCTCTCCAACGCGATGGGGAACAGGTCGTGCTGCTCGCAGAACCTGGCGCGCAGCATGTGCACCGCCGCCCACTCGGGAGTCACCGCCGCCAGGTCCACCTGCGGCATCCCCAGGGCCTGGCTCAGCGCCCCCGCGAGCGTCGCCTCGGTGATCGCCCCCTGCGCGATGAGTGTGGCTCCCAACCGCTGGCCCGATTTCCGATGGGCCGAAAGCCCCGCCTCGAGCTGCGCGACGCTGATCGCCCGCTGCTCCAGGAGCAGCTCGCCAATGCGCTTCCTCGCCATGGCGCCGGCATTACCACGCGGCCCCCAGGCGCCCAAGCGCCCGCAGACACAACCGCCCGTTCTTGGGAAGCCCCCGGAAATGGCCCGCATTGCTGCCTGGAGTCCATGCTGGCAAGGGGTACTCCAGCGCAAAATTCCTGTGAGATTTCAGCACTTAACGCCGGGCCCCCTGCCTTGACACCCCAGACAGCCATTCCTAAAGTCGGCACCACCGTTTTCAACATCCATTCCTGCCGCCCAATCACTGGGGCGCACGCCCGGGGGGGCGACAGGTTCTGGAAGGTCCGGAGCGCCGGGCCGAGCCGCCGTGGAGGCAAGACGCGATGAACCTGGGGTTTTTGACGAATCTGGCCGTGCTCGCCAACGCGGGGGGCCCCGAGCGGGGCTTCTTCGAAGAGATTGCCAAGCGCTGGGAGGCCGGTCAGTGGGGTATGTACCCCATCGCCGCGTGTCTCGTGGTGGCGCTGTCCATCATGGTCGAGCGCACCATCGTGCTGTTCGGCAAGGCCTCCATCAACAAGGAAGCCTTCCTGCGCGGCCTCAAGAAGCACATCTACGCGGGTGACCTGGACAAGGCCATCAACTACGTGGCGGGGCAGAAGTCCACGCCGCTGACCAGCGTCATCAAGGCCGGTCTGATGAACGTCCCGAAGGGCCAGGACGAAGTGCAGGCGGCGCTCGACGAGGCCACCCTGCGCGAGACGCCCCGCCTGGAGGCCCGCTCCGGCTACCTCGCGATGCTCGGCAACGCGGCGATGCTCGCCGGTCTGCTCGGCACCGTGTCGGGTCTCATCTCCTGCTTCGAGGCCGTGGCCAACGTGAACCCGGCCGACAAGGCGACCATTCTCGCCAACGGCATCTCCGAGGCCATGAACTGCACGGGCTTCGGGCTGGTGACGGCGATTCCCTGCCTCATCGCCTTCTCCGTGCTGATGGGTCGCACCCAGTCGCTGGTCAACGACATCAACGAGACCAGCGTCTCCGTGCTCAACCTCATCGTGGCGAACAAGGACAAGTTCAAGAACCTGAACGTCCCCGCCGCTCGGGACCACCACGACGACTGAGTCGGGCGCCCCGCTTCGGGGAACCCGCGACCCGGGCGCGCTGTCCTGTCCCCATGAGTGGGGACATACGGCGCGCCCCTTTCAGTCTCTTGCCGCGCCTCACCGCGCGGGGCCTTAGGAGGAGAACGCCATGGCCGGCGGAATGGACACAGGTCAAGGTGGCAAGGGCGGCAAGAAGCCGCTCGATACCGCCATCAACCTGACCGCTTTCATCGATCTGATGGCAGTGACCATCAGCTTCCTCATCATGACGGCCGTCTGGACCCAGATCGGTCGTCTCCAGGTGTCCCAGGCGGGAGGTCCCTCCACGGAGGAGGAGCCGCCCCCGACGGAGACCAAGACGGTTCAGTTGACGCTGCTCATCACCCCGACGGAGCTTCGGCTGTCGGCGGACCAGAGCACGTTCGACCCCATCCCCCTCACCAAGGACGGCAAGGGGAAGACGGACCTGTCCAAGCTGGTGGCGCGCTTCAAGGAGTTGAAGGCGCAGCTGCCGGACCAGACGGCCATCACCCTTCAGCCCGAGGACAAGGTCCGCTACGAGGACCTGGTCCGCATCATCGACGAGTGCATCGGCTCTGGGTTGCCCCAGGTGTCGGTGTCCGCGGCGATGGGCTAGCCGAGCACGGAGCCACACCCAGTCATGGCCATCAAGGTTCCAGGCAAGCGGTACGGCAAGCGCCTCCAGCACTCCAAGGTGTTCGGACACGGCGCGCACGGCAAGCGCAGCGGCTACGCCGACCTGCTCATCACGCCGCTGGTCGACATGTTCGTCATCATCGTGCTCTTCCTCATCGCGAACTTCTCCGCGACGGGTGAGGTGCTGATGATGACCAAGGACATCCAGCTGCCCGAGGCGGTCAACGTCGCCGAGGTGGAGATGCACCCCGTCGTCATGGTCTCCGGCGACCAGGTCAGCGTCTCCGGCACCATCGTCGGGCGCGTGGAGGACTTCTCCAAGGACGAGTACCTCAACATCCCCGCGCTGGAGGAGAAGCTGCGGGACATGAAGAAGCAGTTCGAGGACCTGCACGCGATGGCGAACGACGACGCCAACACGTTCAAGGGCGACATCAACATCCAGGCGCACAAGGACGTGGAGTACGCCATCATCAAGCGGGTGATGTTCAGCTGCGCCACGGCGGGCTACAACAACATCAACTTCGCGGTGATGACGGTGGCGCCCTCGGACGGTGGTGCCACCGCGGCGGCCACGCACTAGCGACGCGCATCCTCGAGCGGTCTGCTCGAACGCCCTGGCCCACCGTGGCCGGGGCGTTTTCGTTTTGTCTGGAGACCTCATCCCATGCAGCTTCGTGCCGTCTTCTTCGACCTCGATGGGACCCTGGTGGACTCGCTGGGCGACATCGCCGACGCGATGAACCATGCGCTCGCGCACCATGGCCTGCCCACGCATCCGGAGGCCGACTACCGCCGCTTCGTCGGCGAGGGGGTGAGGGAGCTGGCGCGCCGGGCGGTGCCCGCGGGCCGCGAGGACCAAGCGGCGCCGGTGCTGGAGACGTATCGGGCGTACTACGACGAGCACCTCTTCGACCGGACCGCGGCCTACCCGGGCATCCCCGGGATGCTGGACGCGCTCGCGCGGGACGGCGTGGTGATGGGCGTGCTGAGCAACAAGTCGGACAGCTTCGTGAAGCGGCTGGTGGAGCGGCTGTTGCCGGGGCTCCCCTTCGCCCGGGTGTATGGCGAGCGGCCCGGCATCCCGCGCAAGCCGGACCCGACGGCGGTGCTGGGGATGGCGACGGAGCTGGGGGTCGAGGCGGGCGTGTGCGGCTTCGTGGGGGACACGGCGGTGGACATGCTGACGGCGCGCGCGGCGGGGATGTACGGCGTGGGCGTCACGTGGGGCTTCCGCGACGTGGCGGAGCTGCACGGCAATGGCGCGCGCGCGGTGGCGACCACGGCGGAGGAGCTGCTCGCGGCGCTTCGCTCGGCCCGGGGCTGACGTCACGCGTTCAGACGGACCGGGTCCTCCTCGCGGCGCCCGGTGTCTGTCCGTAGCGACGGCGGAAGGCGTTGCCCAGGTGGCCCTGGTTGGCGAAGCCCGCCTCCAGCGCCACGTCCGCGAGCGGCAGCCGGGTGTCCAGCAGGAGGGCGAGCGCGTGTCGCAGCCGCACCTCCTGGAGGTGCTGGTGGATGCCGGTCCCCGTCACCTTGCGGAAGACGCGGCAGGCGTGGAACGGGGAGACGCCCGCGCTCGCGGCCAGGGTCTCGACGGAGACCCGCGTGTCGAAGTGAAGCGCGGCCTCGTGTGCGATGGCGTGGGCGATGTCGCGCTCGCGCGGGCTCACGGTGGTGGAGCCTCGCTCGCCGGGCGTGAGGATGAGGCCCAGGGCCTCCTCCACCTGGACGCGCTCCACGGGGTCCTCGCGGAGGAGGGACTGGAGGCGCACATAGGCCTCGGCGCTCACGGCGAGCGTCGACGCGTCCGGGTGCGACCAGCGACGCAGCCACGCTCCTCTCACGGACAGGCAGGCGTCGCCGCCGCCATGGGGATGGCGGATTTCACAGGGCCGCTGGGGACCGAGCCTCAGTCCGACGCCAGGGGACACCACGGCCCGCGTCCGCGAATCGCGGTACTGGAAGCGCCCGTGCAGCGCGAGGACGAGCCGCTCGCTGTCCACGCCTTCCTCCCGGGGCCTGGGGCTGTCGTGTCCGTCGCAGGTGACGCGGGCGAGCTGGAGGTCCGGCGCGCTGTACAGGAGCGAGGCGTGCATGCGCGGCATGTCGTGAACATGGCGCGTCGCCCGAGGCGCGGGCAAGCGGTCCGGTGCGCGTGTGCTCGCGAACAGTGGGAGCAAGGATGTGTAAGACGGCGCCGCCGCTGTTCCCTAGGGTGGTCTCTCTTCCACGGGCTACCCCATGACCTACCTGGACCTTCTCTCGAAGTCCTCGCGCCGCTGCGTCCGTGCCTGGCAATGGACGCGCGAAGACGAGCCCTGCGGCGAATACGCGGAGCTGCACGAGCTCGCTGATGGCTGGGCCCTGGCGGGCTCGGTGGTGCTCTCACGGGAGGGGACGCCCTTCCTCGCGGAGTACTCCGTGGAGAGCGATTCACGGTGGCGGACGCGACAGGTCCACGTCGCGCTGCGAGGGGCGGGTGTCTCGCGGACGCTGGACCTGCGCGTGGATGAGGGGCTGCGCTGGTGGCGAGGTCGCGAGGAGGTGGTCCAGTTCGCGGGCTGCACGGATGTGGACCTGGCCTTCTCTCCGTCGACGAACACGCTGCCCATCCGCAGGCTGTCGCTGGAGGTGGGGCAGGGCAGCGACGTGACGGCGGCGTGGGTGCGCATGCCGGACCTGTCGCTCGAGAAGCTGCCGCAGCGCTACACGCGCCTGTCCCCCACGCGCTATCGCTACGAGAGCGGCGGTGGCCGCTTCACCTCGGAGGTGGAGACGGATGAGCTCGGACTGGTGACGCGCTATCCGCCCGCGTGGGTGCGCGTGTCCTCCGCTTCGCGCTGAGTCCATCCCGGACAACGCAGTGCCATTCACAGGGGCGCCGAGCGACTTCGGTGCCTGATGGGAGACGTGCATCATGATGTCGAAGCCCGAGTCACCGCTCTCGCAGCGTGCGCTGGAGCTGCTGCGCGCGGACGGACCCTTGCCCGCGCTGGCGGATTCCCTCGCCTTGTTCGGCCGCTTCATCGGCGCCTGGGACGTGGACGTCGCGTTCTTCGACGCCACCGGTAGACAGACCTACCGCCAGCCCGGCGAGTGGTCCTTCTCGTGGGTCCTGGACGGACGCGTCATCCAGGACGTGCTCATCTATCCGAACCCCGAGGGGCTCGATGCTTCCGCGGGAGCGAGGCGCATCGGCACATCGCTGCGGCACTTCATCCCGGAGCAGGGCACCTGGCGTGTCGTGTGGATGGGCGCCACCGCGGGGTACCTCGTCTCGCTCGTTGGTCGCCCCGTCGGCGATGAAATCCACATCGAGGGGAAGGATATGGACGGCAAGCCGCTGCGCTGGATGTTCACCGCCGTCACCGACGACGCGTTCCTCTGGCGGGGCTTCATGTCGGACGACGGTGGTGCCACCTATCGGCTCACGCAGGAGATGCACGCGCGCCGCCGCGTCCATCGCACCTGAGTCGCAGGGGGCGCCTCACGGCGGGTGGCTTTCGCGGCCCCTCCCCACCCTTTACGATGGGGCCGTGAGGTGCATCGCTTGATGGAGCAGGGCCACGTGCCTGGGGTGAGGGGGCTGGCGGAGCATCGTCTCGGACGCAGGTCCGCGTGGACCGTTGGACGAGGCGTGCTCGCGAGGGTCCGATGCGCCGCGAAGCCGCAGTGCACGAGCCGTCATCTCCGGGAGGGGGTGACGTGAGCACCGCGACGAAGACGGAGGGCGCGCGAGCCGAGGCCGCCGAACAGAGCGCCGCTCCCTCCGGCGAAGTGGCGGCGCCATTGAACGAGCTGGTCGCCGTGCAAGCGCCGCCCGGCGACGCTCCGACAGCGACGGCTCCCAAGAGCCCACGTCGAAGCGCGGTGAGCGCGGCCCTCTCGAACCTGTGGCCCGTGCTGCGCGTGACGTTCTCGCTCCTCGGCTCGGGGCTGTGGGGCGCGCTCAAGGGGTTCTTCATCTTCGGTTGCGTCGGCCTCGCGCTGGCCCTCGCCTTCGTGCTGGCGCCGCTCTGGCTCGGGAGCGCGCGAGGGCCTCCCTGGCTGGACATGCTGAGCCTGGTGCTCATGCCCCTGTCGCTCGCGGTGACGGGCGGCTACGCGATGATGCTCCGTGGCGGCGCCTCCCGGCTCGGCGCGGAGGCGGAGAAGCGCGGCTGGCTGGGCTACCTCTACGCGGTCATCAAGCCCGCGGCGCGGCAGCTCGCCGGGCGCCTGCGGAGCAAGGGCACGCTCAGCCGCAAGGAGCTGCTCCGAGCCGTCAAGGAGTCGGTGGCCGAGCGCGCGAGCGAGCCCTCGGCGCCGTCCACCGTCGCCTCGCGACTGGGTGGGCTGGAGCGCTTCTTCATGGAGCAGTCCTACCGGGTGCTGGGCGCCATCGCCGTGCGCGCGGTGGTCGCCTCGCCGGATAGCGCCACGGCGGTGCGGGAGCTGGAGTCGCTGGCCATCGAGCGGCTGCAGGTCGCGCTCGTGGAGCGGCTGGAGGACCTGTTCCTCGTGCAGCAGGTTCTGGCGCTCGGCGTGGGGCTGCTCGTCGGCGCGATTCCGCTGTTCATCCTGCTGCTGCTGTCCTGACGAAAAGAAACGCGGGTCGGCCCTCCCCCTGGACCGACCCGCGCGAGCCCGCATCTCACGCCGTTCAGACGACGGTGACGCGGTACTTCTCCTTGTCCTCCGCGCGGTTGTAGGCCGTGGCCGCGGCGATGATGTGGCACACCCAGCCGAGACATCCGCCGGTGCCAATCCAGAAGCCGGGGGTGATGATGAGCCAGAAGACACCGCGCAGGATGTCCCCGTTGTAGATCTGCCCGACGCCTGGGATGAGGAAGGACAACAGGGCTGCGATTCCGGGACGCGACATCGTCTTGGTACCTCCTTGTTCTTCCCTACGCGCGCCGGCCGGAGCCATTGCATCCGGAGGGGCATCCCACCTATCGGCTCCTGGACGCTTGGCTGCCCTGCGCGGCGAGGGGAAGGTGCAATACCGTTCCCAGCCCGCTACCATGGTCCCACTTTGTGAACCCGTCGGGTCGGCGGACGGGCTTTCCGGGGGGATGGTCATCATCGGGCTGCTTCGAGCCAGCGCGCGCGCGCTTCGCGGGCGGCATCTCGTCGAGATGCTGGTCCTGGCCGGCGTGTACCTCGCCGTCGCTCGGCTGGGCCTCTCCCTGGCCACCGTGGGTGGAAATGTCAGCCCCGTGTGGCCCCCCACCGGTGTCGCGCTGGCCGCACTGGTGCTGCGTGGACCCGTGCTGTGGCCGGGCGTCTTCCTGGGCGCATGTCTGGCGACCCTGTCGACGGGAGCGCCCCCGGCGGTGGTGCTGGGCGTGGCCACGGGCAACACGCTGGCGATGGTGCTCGGCGCGCTCCTGACGCGGCGGCTGCGCATGGACGCGGACCTGTCACGCATCCGCGACGTGGTCGTCCTGTGTGTGGGCGCGGGCGCGGTGTGCACCGGGGTCAGCTCGCTCGTCGGGCCGCTGTGCCTGTTCTGGGGCGGCGTGCTGCCGTGGGAGCAGATGGGCCACGCCGTCTGGGTGTGGTGGGTGGGGGACATGATGGGCGTGCTCGTGGTGGCGCCGCCGCTGCTCGTGCTCAGCCGCCCCGCATGGCCCGCCCGCCTGGGCGAGGCGCTGGCGCTCTCCGGGCTCACGACGGTGCTGGGCGTGGGCATCTTCCTCTTCCGGAACTCGCAGCCGGGGCTCGCGCACGCGGCCAGCTTCCTGCTGTTCCCCATCTCCGCGCTGGCGGCGCTGCGCTTCGGACCGCGCGGCGCGGCGCTGGCGACGCTGGCCATCTCGGCGGTGGCCATCGTCGGCACGGTGCGCGGACAGGGGCCGTTCTCCTCGGGCAACGTGGCGCAGGACCTGCTCGTGCTCCAGCTCTTCATCGTCATCAACGCGGTGACGGGCCAGCTCCTGGCGGCGGCGAGCGAGGAGCGGCGGCGCGCGGTGGAGCGGCTGCAGCTGCTCGCCACCACGGTGCGCGGCGTGCACGAGGGCGTCTTCATCGCGGAGGTGGTGGGGCCCGGCCGGCTGCGCACCGTCTTCGCCAACGAGGCGCTGAGCATGCTCCTGGGCCGGCCTCCCGAGGAGATGGTGGACCAGGACCCGTGCCTGCTCTACGGCGACCAGGACCCCCGGCTCACGCAGCGCGTGCACTCGGCGCTCCAGGCGGGCGAGTCCCTCTGCGTCGAGGTGACGGTGCCGCGCAGGGATGGCCGCATCGTGTCCACGGAGGTGCTGCTGTCGCCGGTGCGCGCGACGGGCGGGGACGTGTCCCACTTCGTGGCCACCCATCGCGACATCACCGCGACCAAGGAGCTGCAGGCGCGGCTGGTGGCGGCCGAGCGCGTGGCCGCGGTGGGGACGCTCGCGGCGGGCGTGGGGCATGAAATCAACAACCCGCTGGCCTACCTGGTGCTGAACCTGGAGTCCGCCTCTCGCGCGCTGTCGGAGAACGGGATGATGGCGATGCGGGACGTGCAGGCCAGCGTGCGCGGCGCGCTGGAGGGCGCCGAGCGCATCCGCCTCATCGTCCGCGACCTCCAGGTGTTCAGCCGGCAGGGGGACCAGGAGCGCTCGCTGGTGGACCTCAACGCGCTGGTGCCTCCGGCGGTGCGCATCATCAGCCATGCGCTGCGCCACCGCGCGCGGCTGGTGGAGGAGTTCGGCCCGGTGCCCAAGGTGCTGGGCAGCGAGGCGCGACTGGGGCAGGTGCTGCTCAACCTGCTGGTCAACGCGATGCAGGCGGTGCCCGAGGGCAACCCGAGCCTCCACGAGGTGCGCGTGCGCACCAGCACGGACGTGACGGGCCGGGCCCGCGTGGACGTGGTGGACACGGGCGTGGGCATCGCCCCGCAGGTGATGTCGCGCATCTTCGAGCCCTTCTTCACCACCAAGCCCTCCGGAGAGGGGACTGGGCTGGGGCTCGCCATCTGCCAGCAGATCGTCCGCACGCACGGGGGCGACCTGGAGGTGCGCAGCGAGGAGGGCAAGGGCAGCGTCTTCACCATGTACCTGCCGGCGGCGCCGGTGCAGGTGGAGGTGCCGCCGCGCCCGGTGCCCCGGAGCAAGGTGCCCATGCCCTCGACGGGCAGGCGGGGGCGGGTGCTGGTGGTGGACGACGAGCCCCGGCTGGCGCAGTCGATGCGGCTGCTGCTGGAGCCCTACCACGACGTCGTCACGGCGACGCGCGGCCAGGATGCGCTCGCGCTGGTGGCGGCGGGGAACCGCTTCGACGTCATCCTGTGTGATTTGCAGATGCCGGAGATCGACGGCGCGGCGCTCTTCCGGCGCCTGGGGGTGATGGCGCCGGAGTTGATTGAGCGCGTGGTGTTCATCTCCGGCGGGGCCTACACCGCGGAGACGCGCGGCTTCATCGAGACGGTGCAGAACCTGGTGCTGGAGAAGCCCGTCCGGCCCGAGGTGCTGATGGCGTCGGTGGACGCCGCGCTGGCCGCGCTCGACTCGCGAGACGAGGACGAGCGCGAGCCGGTGGTGGCCCGCGCGGGCGGCGCGCGTCACTGAGGACGGCGCCACCCGGCGGAGCGTGTCACGGCTGACGGGTGCTGATGCGCTGCTGGAAGAGCCAGGTCCAGAGCGCCGGGTCCGCGAAGGCGTTCTGCCACACGGTGTTGGAGTGTCCCACGCCCGGGTAGGTGGTGATGGCGTGCATGGCGCTGGTGGTGCCTCCGCACTGCGTCTCCAGCTTCGTCTTGAGCGCGGTGGATTGGGACGCGGCGCCCATGGTGTCCGAGCCGCCATGGAAGGGCCAGATGGGCAGCGTGCGCAGGTTGCAGAGGTTGGTCGTGTTGGCGGAGACAGGATAATTGGTGACGGCGAGGGGGACGAAGGCCGAGACGCGGTCCATGTAGCTGGCGAGCCCGGTGGACTCGTAGAGGACGTTGGCGCCGCCGCTGAAGCCCGCGAAGTAGACGCGGTCCGCGTCGACCAGGAGGTCGCGCTTCAGCTCGCCAAGCAGCGCCATCAGGCTGCTGACGTTGAAGTAGGCGTTCTCTCCACTGACACGGCCGTTGGTCCAATAGTGCATGGACACGGCGATGGCACCGAAGCCCGCGCGGTAGGTGGCGTCGCGCAGGTTCCAGGCGAGCCCTTCCGCGTTGGTGTTCACCGCCTGGTGGTCGTTGGTCAGCATCACACCGCCGGTGCCGGGCAGCGAGAAGACGATGGGCCAGCGGGTGTTGCGGTCCGCGTTGTATCCGGCGGGGAGGAAGAGCGCGTAGGAGTAGCGGGCGTCCTGCACGGCGATCTGCTCACCGGCCGTGCACGACAGCGGACCGGTGGTGGGCGTGGTGGGATGGCCCATCACGCGCAGCTCGCGCACGTGGGCGTTGCTGGGGCCCAGGCCGGTGGCCGGGTCTCTGTATTCGAGCCACAGGAGGCGGACCTTGGAGGCGACCACGGGCATGGTGAAGGTCACCGTCTTCACGGTCGTCGTCTTGGGGTTGTTGCGCACGGAGCCGCCGGGGATGGGCTTCCAGCAGCCACCGTCCCACGCCAGCAGGTCGAAGTTGACGAGGGCCTCCGGGGAGTCGACGTAGAAGGACGAGTGCAGCTCCACGCCGTGGATGAGGAAGCTGCCCTGGAGGTCGATGTCCAGGTGCGTGCCCCGCTTGGTCGTCCAGCCGGACTTCCAGAAGGTGGACAGGTTGTCGTCGGTGACGCGAGCGGGGACGTTCGCTCCGTCGGTGGACAGGGCGGTGGCGGGCTTGTTCTTCGCCACGTTCGTCAGCGTGGTGGTGGGGTTGCTCACCGTCACGGTGACGTCGTCCGAGTGCGTGGCGCCGTCATCGTCCGCCACGGTGAGCCGGAAGACGTACGTGCCGGCCACGAGGCCGCTGAGGGAGAGCGTGGCGGTGTTGGCCCCCGTGAGGGTGACCGCGGGGCCGCTGACCTTCGTCCACGAGTACAGGGCGATGGTGCCGTCCGCGTCCGTGGCGGAGCCCGTGAGCGTGAGGCTCGACGTGGGCAGCACCACGCCCTGGTCCGCGCCGGCGTTGGCCACGGGCGGCTGGTTGGCCCCGGGCGTGGCGGGCGCGCCGAACACCCAGAGCTCCTTCACGCGGCAGTTCGAGCCCGCGGGCTCGTTGCACAGGAAGCGGACCTTCTGGCCCCGCACCACCTGCGTGAAGGTCCGGGACACGGCGACGCCCGTGGCCGGGTTGCCCGTCACCGTCGAGCCAGGGATGGGCTGCCAGCTCGTCCCGTCGTGGTACTGGAGCGCGAAGCTCGAGATGGCCCTGTCGCCCTGGTAGCCCGTGTAGACCTCCATCCGGTGGAGGTCGAACGTCCCCTGCAGGTCCACGTCGAGATACCGCTGCGAGGTGAAGTACTCACCGGTGCACCAGCGCGAGTCATCCGAGGTGATGTTCCCGTCCACCGCGTACTGCGGGAGGAAGACGTAGGGGTCCGTCTGGTATTGCGATGCCGTCGCCGGCTTGTTCAACGTGACGTTGACCAGCGTCTCCAGTGACGCCGACCGCGAGGACTCCTCGATGGGCGCCTGGGGCGTCGGGTCGCAACCGCTCAGCGCGAGGGCGCTGACACAGCTCCCCAGCAGGATGAAGGACTTGTTCAAGGCGAAATCTCCCGGACAGAACAGCAAAACAAGTTCTAGTCCAGGAGTGCACTCCAAGTACACGGGTAGGCTGGATGCTGAAGTTTCAGCGATACAGAAACATGTAGATGTCGCTAGCAGTCACCCGGCCCAGGCGATGCGGATGAGGCCCTTCGAGGCGCCGGACTACGGCTTCAGCCCCGCGTAGACGGCGTCACGCACGGCGCCGGGGAACGCGCCCGACATGCCCTCGAACGCGGTGTTGGTCAGCGTCACCACGGTGACGCCGCTGCGCGGGTCCACGAACCAATTGTGTCCGTACGCGCCACCCCACTGCCACGTGCCTTGCGCCTGCTCACCCTGCGCCTGCTCCGCGTCCGCCAGCACCGCGGAGATGAGCCCCCAGCCCCAGCCCGGTCCCTGCGTCTGCGACTCCGGCCCCACGTGCACCGCGCCGAGCTTGTCCACGGTGGTCTTCTTCAGCACCGGCGCGCCGCCCTTGCGCAGCGCCTCCAGGAACTTCACGTAGTCCGCCGCCGTCCCCACCATGCCCGCGCCGCCCGAGGCGTACGCCTCCGCGCTCAGCGCCCGTCCCGGTGAGAAGCGGACCTTTCCTCCCCAGAGCGGCACGTCCTGCGTCCTGCCCATGCGCGTCGGCGTGGGCTTGCCGTCCGCGTACGCCGCCACCAGTCGCGAGGCATCATCCGCCCGGAAGGACGTGTCCTTCAGGCCCAGGGGCCTGGTGACGAGCTTCGCCACGGCCTCCGGCAGCGGCGCCCCCGCGGCGCGAGAGACCACGGCGCCGAGCACGTCCGTCGACAGCGAGTAGTTCCAGCGCTGCCCCGGCTCGGAAGACAGCGGCACCGTCGCGAGCCTGCGCAGGTTCTCCTCCAACGTGAGCCCAGCCACCTCGTCCAGCCCGTCGGAGACGCCCGCCTTCTCATGGGCGGCCTCGTTCTGCGGCTGGAAGCCGTACGTCAGCCCCGAGGTGTGCGTCAGCAGGTGCTTCACCGTGATGACCGGCTCGCGGCCATCCGAGAGCTTCGGCCGGAAGTCAGGCAGCCACTTCGTGACGGGGTCCTCCAGCGACAGCTTCCCCTGGTCCACCAGCGCCAGCGCCGCCACCGAGACGAGCGGCTTCGTCATGGACGCCAGCCGGAACACACTGTCCTCGCGCATGGGGTGCTTCGCCTCCCGGTCGGCGAAGCCCGCGGCGCGGCGGTAGACGACCTTTCCATCGCGGAGCACGGTGACCACCGTGCCGACGATGCGCTGCTCGGCCAGGGCCTGGTCGATGACCGCATCCAGGTTGCGGGCCACCGCGGCCGGGCCGGTGGCCGTCGGGGCCGCGGTGGACTTGGGAGGGGACGTGGGAGCAGCGGAGGACACACCGAGGCTGGCAGCCACCAGCAGGCTGGCGATGGCAGGATTCATGGGTCGGGACTCCTTTTTATGTAGCGGGTGTTATTTAAATAGGACCCACCTTTGGGGATTTCAATAGTGAGCGTTATGAAAAAGGACCTGGCCCTCCATCCCCGACCCCGAGGTCGGCCCCGGGAGTTCGACGAGACGAAGGCCGTGGACCGGGCGCTGGAGGTGTTCTGGCGGCTGGGCTACGAGGGCGCGTCCGTGGCCCAGCTCACCCAGGCCATGGGGCTCACCGCGCCCAGCCTCTACGCCGCGTTCGGCTCCAAGGAGGGCCTGTACCGGCGGGTGCTGGAGCGCTACCAGCAGGGCCCGGGCGCCTACACCTGGAACGTGTTCACCGAGGAGCCCACCGTGAGGGCCGCCGTCGAGCGACTGCTGCGCGAGACGGCCCATCACTTCACGCGCCGCAAGCAGCCTCCCGGCTGCATGATTTCCACGGCGCTCCTGCGCTGCGCGGAGGAGCACCAGCCGGTGGCGGACTTCGTCGCGAGCCTGCGCACCCGCGCGGTGGGCGTGTTCCGCGAGCACATCCAGCGCGCCATCGCCAAGGGGGAGCTGCCCGCGGGCACGGACGCGGAGGCCATGGCCCGCTACCACGGCGCCATCATCCAGGGCATGTCCGTGCAGGCCCAGGACGGCGCGAGCGAGGCGGAATTGCTCGGGCTGGTGGAGGTGGCGATGCGGGCCTGGAGCCCTCCGGCCAGCCGGCCTCGCGCGCGCTGACCCGGGGGAACACCGCCCTCCCGGGCCAGAAAGTCCCTGCGAATCCGGCCGGTTGCGCCGCTCCTTGTCCCACCTCCCCCATGCCGCGCGGGTTTGCGGTGCGACGGGCGTCCGGGAGGCTTATCAACACGGGTAAGGATGCCCGACATGACCGCCCAAGAACGCGTCGAGACCGCCGCCGCCCGCGCGCTGAAGGTGTTTCCGCTGCCGTCGGCGGTGCTCTTCCCCCACACCCTCATCCCCCTGCACATCTTCGAGCCGCGCTACCGGGACATGGTGCGTGACGCGCTCGCGGGGGACCGCGTGGTGGCGCTGGCCCAGCTGGAGACGGGCTGGGAGGGCAACTACGAGGGGCGTCCCCCCATGCAGCCCATCATGTGCGCGGGCGTCATCGCCTGGGACGAGCAGGTGGAGGAGGGCCGCTACAACATCCTCCTGCAGGGCGTCAGCCGCATCCGGATGATCTCCGAGCTGTCGGGCGACAAGTCCTACCGCGAGGTGCGCGCGCAGGTGCTCGCGGACCACCCCTACCAGGGGCCCGAGGAGGAGCGGCTGCGACAGGCCGTCTTCGAGCTGGCCGGGCGCGTGCCGCCCACCTTCGCGGAGAGCCTGCTGCCGGTGGCGGCGCGCGCGGGCGGAGGGATGCTCGCGGACGTGGTGGCCTCGGCCATCATCCCGGAGGCCGAGCGGCGCCAGCAGCTGCTCGTCGAGCTGGACGTGAAGCGCCGGCTGGAGGCGGTGCTCGCGGACGTGGGGGAGCTCATCGCCCGGCTCCAGCCCGTGCGGCCCTCCGGCCCACTGAACTGAAGCACCCCGGGCCCCCCGTCGCGGGGCTTGCCTTGCGCGTCGCTCCAGGCATTGCTGGGCCCCTCGTCGGGAACGAAAGGGGAGTGGGGAACCATGCGGCTCGTGAAAGTCGGCATCGCCAGCGTCAACACCGTCGTCGGAGCCTTCGTCCGCAACACGGACCGGGCCCTGGCACTGGCGAAGCGGATGGCCGAGGACGGCGTCACCGTGGGCGTCTTCCAGGAGCAGCTCATCGCCGGCTACCCGGCCGAGGACATGGTGCAGTGGCAGGGCTTCATCGACCGGCAGTGGCCGGAGCTGGAGCGCTTCGCGAACCAGACGGCGTCGCTGCCCACGGTGTTCCTGGTGGGCGTGGGCGTGGCGCTGCAGGGCCAGCGGCTCAACTGCGCCGCGGTGGTGGCCGGAGGGCGGGTGCTGGGCCTGGTGCCCAAGGAGAAGCTGCCCACGTACAGCGTCTTCTATGAGGCGCGCACGTTCGGCCGCGGCCAGCCGGGCATGGCGGAGGTGTACCGGGGCGTGCCCCTGGGCGACTACCTGTTCCAGTTCGACTTCGGCCTCATCGCGCCGGAGGTCTGCGAGGACATCTGGAGCGCGGATGGCCCCATGCGCCGGCGCACGTACTCGGGCGCGGAGCTGGTCATCAACCTGTCCGCGTCCCCGTTCCGGCTGGGCTTCGTGGAGACGCGCCGCGAGCTCATCGCCACGCGCGCCGCGGACCACCAGTGCACCATCGCCTACTGCAACGCGGTGGGCAGCAACGACGGGCTCATCTTCGACGGCGGCGGCTTCCTCAACCAGAACGGTCGCCACGTCATGGAGACGCCGCGCTTCCAGGAGGGCTACGCGGCGGCCGTCGTCGACCTGGACCGCACCCTGCGCCTGAGGGGCGAGGCCACCACCTGGCGCGTGGACCGCGAGTCGTGGCTGTCCTCCGGTGGCAAGAGCGTGCCGGTGCTCGACTGCACCAAGACGGTGGCCACGCGGCGCGAGGCGCTCACGTACCCGGTGCCGCCGCACCGCAGCTTCTTCCTGCCCGCCCCCGACAAGCGCCGCCCCGCGCGCGAGGCATTGTGCGAGGACATCCTGGACGCGCTCGCGCTGGGCGTGGGCGACTACTTCGAGAAGACGCGCGCCTTCAAGGTGCTGGGCATCGCGCTGTCGGGCGGACGTGACTCGCTGCTCACGCTGCTCATCGCCCACCGCTACGCGAAGCGCGCGCGGCCGGAAAATCCTGGCTCGCTCATCCAGGCGTTCTACATGCCCAGCCGCTTCTCCAGCGACTCCACGCGCGAGGCGGCGGAGACGATTGCGCGCGAGCTGGGCGTGGCCTTCCAGGTGGTCTCCATCGACGAGGCCTTCGAGCGCGAGCGCGCCGTGGCCGAGACGATGCTGGGCGGTGCTCCCGTCACCGCCATCACCGAGCAGAACATCCAGGCCCGCCTGCGCGCCCAGCGCATGTGGAACTGGAGCAACTCCTGCGGCGGCCTGTTCCTGCAGACGGGCAACATGAGCGAGAAGTCGGTGGGCTACACCACCATCGGCGGAGATTTGATGGGCGCGCTCGCCGTCATCTCCAACGTGCCCAAGACGGTGGTGATGTACCTGCTGGACTACCTCCAGGAGACCACGGGCTACGAGGGCATCCGCAAGGTGCTCGCCAAGCCCGCGGGGCCAGAGCTGGCGCACAACCAGGTGGGCGAGGAGGAGCTGATGCCCTTCCCCATCCTGGACGCGTGCTTCTACCTGTTCGCCGCGGAGAAGCTCACGCCCGCGGAGATGCTCCAGGCGCTCACGGCCATGTTCCCGGAGGTGGACGCGACGCGGCTTGCGGGCCACGTGGACAAGTTCGTGCGGCTGTTCAACCAGTCCATCTACAAGTGGGTCCAGTCCCCGCTGTCGCTGCACATCGGCAACCTGGACCTGGACCGCGAGCGCGCGCTGCAGCTGCCCGTCGTCACCGGCTCCGAGTGGCTGCGCGCGAAGTGAGCCACTGAACGCGCCACCGTGTTGCCCGTGCCCCACGCCCGCCCGCTTGCTGGGCGTGGGGGCGCGCTGGGGTGATCTCCACCCTTGTGCTCCTTGCCGGATGTCGCCCCGGAAACAACCTTCATGTCAGCCACTCGACGACGGAGGGTTGGATGAAAGCGAAGATTCTGGCTGGCGCCATCGGGGCGCTCATGTACGGCACCTCGGCCTTGGCTTCGGATGGCGATTGCCCGCCGCCCCAGGCGAGCGCGGAGCGCCAGGGGCAAGGCGTGTTGTTGGCCCAGTCGCAGGACACCTCTTCGGGCAGCTCGGACGTGCTGCAGGAGGAAGACATCATCATCGAGACCGAGCCGGTGCCCGACTCCATGGGCGTGGACGACGACTCGGGCATCGGTGGCAGTGGAACGAGCGGGCAGGATGACTCCTCCAGTGGGAGCAGCCAGGCCCTCCCGCCCGCACAGGGCGAGCTGCGCATCAACATGCCGCTGCGTTGTGAGCCCGCGGACTCGCAGCAGCAGGGCACGGGTGGCAGCGGCTTCGACAGCCAGCAGCAGGGCATCCAGAGCGTGCCAGCTCCGGCCCCCGCTCCGTCCGCGCCGCAGCCTCGTCCCGAGGCGGGGGCTCCGGTGGAGCCGCAGTCGGAGTCCTATCCGGCGCCCGAGCAGGACGCCTTCGGTGGGAGCGGCGTCGCGGCGCCTCCTCCGGCGGACTATCGGCCCTCGGCGGAATCGGCCGAGCCCATCGAGCCGCTCGAGGTGAAGAAGAAGGACAAGCACGACATGAAAGGGCTGAGCCTGCTGCTCAACGGCGGTGTGGAGGGCTACACCGGCGCGCTGGCTCCGCAGCTCAACCCGGGCCCCACGGCGGGTGTGACGGCCGCCATCCGGCCCTCGAAGGTGTTCGGCATCGAGCTGGGCTACACCGGCGCGCTCAACAACATCGACTCCAAGCGCGGCGAGGTGGACACGGACGGTCCGGACCTGGTGCGCAACGGCGGTCAGGCGGTGGCGACGCTCGGGCTGACGCCCACCCCGTGGCAGCCGTACGTGCTGGGTGGCATCGGCATCAGCGACTACAACTTCCGAGGCGGCCAGTCGCTGGGCTACAAGGATGACACCGTGGGCAACGTGCCGGCTGGCGTGGGGCTGCGTGGCCACGTGGGCAACTTCACCGTGGACGCGCGCGCCAACTACAACTTCCTCTTCGACAAGGACTTCGCCCCGGGCATCGACTCCGGCGGCGGTGACTTCGACGGGGGCGGCAGCTACCAGGGCACCGTCAGCGTGGGTGGTACCTTCTGAGTGGCGGTCCTGACGCCTTCACACAGGGCGTAATCAGTGGCGCGGTGCCCGGTAGCCAACGGGCCCGCGCCGCTGTGTTTTCAGGTGCGGCGCGCGGGGCACCCGCGGGTTAAGGTGAAACCTTCCACTGCAACAGGAGAGGGAATGAGCCTGAAGGTCGAGGATTCGAAGGTGGGCACCGGGACGGAGGCCACCGCCGGCAAGTCGGTCACCGTGCACTACGTGGGGACGCTGACGGACGGCAAGAAGTTCGACAGCAGCCGGGACCGGGGCCAGGGCTTCACGTTCCGTCTCGGCGCGGGTCAGGTCATCCAGGGTTGGGACCAGGGCGTTGCGGGCATGAAGGTGGGCGGCGTGCGCAAGCTCACCATCCCCCCGGAGCTGGGCTACGGCTCGCGCGGCGCGGGCGGCGTCATCCCGCCCAACGCCACCCTGGTGTTCGAGGTGGAGCTGCTGGACGTCCGCTGAAGTCATGCCCCGCTGACGGCGGGGAGAAACGAGGGCCGTCATGGCGACGGTGGAAATCACCAAGGACAACTTCAAGGAAACCGTCGGCAAGGACGGTATCGTCATCCTGGACTGGTGGGCGTCGTGGTGCGGCCCGTGCCGCCTCTTCGCGCCCACCTTCGAGACGTCGTCCGGCAAGCACCCGGACATCGTCTTCGGGAAGATAGACACCGAGGCTCAGCCGGAGCTCTCCGGGGCCTTTGAAATCCGCTCCATTCCCACCCTCATGGTGTTCCGTGACGGCATCCTCCTGTTCGAGCAGGCGGGCGCGCTGCCGGCCGCCGCGCTGGAGGACCTGGTCCGTCAGGTGAGGGGCTTGGACATGGCGCAGGTGAAGAAGGAAATCGAGGAGCGCCGGGGCAAGGAAGCGCCCAAGGCCTGAGCGGCCTGGCTTCGCGCGAGCGGATGGAGGTCCGTCCGCTCGCGTGAGGTGGGGCGGCTCACCAGTGGATGAGCAGGGAGAAGTCCTTGTAGGGCGGCTCGCCCGACTCCAGCTCGACGCGGAAGCGGCGCTCGGGGTTGGTCTGCAAGAGGCCGCTGCGCACCAGGCCGCTGCACCACGCGGGGCCGAAGAACTCGTCCTTGAAGCTCAGGCGCGCGGTGGTGTCGGAGACGCGCTCGTACTCGCGCTCGCCGAAGGTGCTGGTGGCGCCCGCCAGGCCCGAGCCCACGGACAGGCCGCGGTGCGGGTCCTCGCCGGTGATGGCCATGACCATCTCGCCCACGGGGGCGGAGAAGACGTGGGAGGCGGCGGTGAAGGACAGCTGCTCCACCGCGGCCGCGTAGTCCTCACCCAGCTTCTCTCCCACGGACAGGGCGCCCTCGTGCAGCAGCGCCAGGTAGTCGCTGGCGGGCCGGTGGGTGGGCGCGCCGCGCGCGGGGACGGCGGGGATGGGCGCTTGGGCGGCGATGGCGAGCGACTGGCCCATCCTCCTGGCGATGCTCTCCCTGAGACAGTGGACGAACAGGTCGAGCACCAGGTGTTCGGGACGGCAGAGAGCCATGCGGGCTTGCAGGTGCGCGGGAGAGTCCATGTCACTTTCCTAGCGGCGCCCGGTGGGCCAAGTCCAGGGGGGCGGGCTCGTCCGCGGGTCGCTCCGTCATTTGGCGACCGTGCAAACCCCTCCGCCGTTGAGGTGGGCCTGGTCGACGATGCTCTGGGTGACGAATTGCTGCAGCGTGCGCACATCGTGGGCGCCGGGCAGATACACCACGGGTTGACCCGCCGCGTCGCGCAGCTCGCCTCCGTCCCGACCTCGCAGGTCGGTGAGCAGCTGGGAGGCGAGTCCCTCCGGAGTGATGAGGTTTCCCTCGGTCGCCGTCGCGGCGATGGCGTCGAAGCGCAGCTGCACGCCCCGGTGGGTCCCGAGCCTGTCGTAGAACATGTGTTCGGCGTGGATGGTGACCTCCACGTCCGCGCGTGAGCCCTCGGGGACGATGATGCCCTGGGTGCCGTCCACCCCGTTGATGCAGTCCACCATGCGCGCGTCGACGGGGAAGCCCATCCGGAATTCGAACACACCCACACCGGACTTCACCGCGCGCCCCTCCACCCAGTAGCTGAAGCCGCGCTCGCGCATGCTCCGCAGGTCGTCGGCGGAGACCTGTCCGTCCGCCAGCTCGGTGCCGTCGTGGGGAGGGCTGACCCGGAAGCCCACGTCCCAGCGGCCCGCGGGCAGGCCCGAAAGCTCCGTGAGCGGGATGTCTCCCTTCTGCACGTCCACCAGCACGTGGCGCGGGCTTTCGCGCACCTCGCCGGACGCGGACGTCAGGCGCACCTCGCCCAGGGACACCAGGTACTTGGTGAACTGCACGGACCAGCCATCCTGGAAGAGGGTGTCCGGCAGGCCGCGCTGGGTGCCGTCCCCACCGCTCATCGTCACGTGCACGTCTCCGGTGGCCACGTTGTCGCAGCCCGCGAACAGCAGGGGGGCGAGCACGCAGAGCAGGAGACCTCTCGGGTTCGTTTTCATGTTCCCGGGATGTATATGCAACCAAGTTGCGATTCAAGCGGGCTCGTTGTATCTGCGAGCGGTCGACGTTCGCGGTGGCGGGTGCCGCCGGTTCCAGGAGTGAGGGCCTCGCCGTGTGGATTGCGATGCTGGTGATGTGTGCGATGGGGGCGCTGGAGGAGGTGCCCATCACACCGCCGGTTCCGGTGGAGGCGGCGCCGCCGTCGATGCCCGTGGATGCGCCGGTGCTGGAGCGGCCGGCGACGGTGGTGTTGCGGCTGACCATCGACGAGGCGGGGGAGGTGTCGCGCGCGGAGGTGCAGGCCTCGGCGGGGCGGGTGTTCGACCGGGCGGCGATGGAGGCGGCGGTGCGGTGGCGCTTCCAGCCGGCGCGACGGGGTGAGGCGCCGCTCGAGGTGCGGGTGGATGTGCCGGTGCACTTCGTCCCGGAGGCGGCGGGTGGCGTGGGGGCGCACCATCATGGTGAGGCGATGGCCGCCACGGCGGTGCCGGCGCGAGGGAGCGAATCGACGGGCGCCCGGTCCACGTCGAATGGTTCGGCGGCTGGCGCAGAAGCGCCGAGCGAAGCGCCCGGTTCCGCGATGGAGTCCCGCTCTTCGCGGGATGCTTCGGCGCGAGGCGCGGCGGCTGGCTCAGAATCGTCGAGCGATGCGCCCGGTTCTGCGGCGGAGTCCGGCTCGTTGCGGAAGGCTTCGGCCCAAGGCTCGGCGGCTGGCGCTGCGTTGCCAGGCGAAGCGCCCGGTTCTGCGACGGCGTCACGCCCGGCACGGGGAGCTTCCGCCCTGGGCTTGGCGGCTGGTGGCGCATCGTCAGGCGAGGCGACGAGCCCCGCGTCATCGACGCAAGCAGGCTCCGCGCAGGGCGCTTCGACCCCGGACGACGCAGAGAGTTCGGATTCGTTACGGGAGCAGGGCGTCACAAGGGAGACGAAGTCCTCCGAGCGGGTCCTCTCCACCACCGTCCGCGATGTCGCCGCGGCGCCTCCGCCCGTCGCGGTGGGCGACTTCCACATCGAGGTGGGGCAGCTCGCGGACGTGCCGCGCAACTCCGCCTCCGACCTGATGTTGCTCGCGCCCGGCGTGATGCTCGCGAACCACGGAGGCGAAGGACACGCGGAGACGGTGTTCATCCGGGGCTTCGACGCGGGCGAGGGCAAGGACGTGGAGATGCGCCTCAACGGCGTGCCCCTCAATGAGGTCTCCCACGCGCACGGCCACGGCTACGCGGACACGTACTTCATCATCCCGGAGCTGGTGGACGCGCTTCGAGTGACGGAAGGTCCCTATGACGCGTCCCAGGGAGACTTCGGCGTGGCGGGCACGGTGGAGTACCAGCTCGGGCTGAAGCGCCGGGGGCTCACCACGTCGGTCAGCTATGGCAGCTTCGCCTCGCGTCGGCTCGCGCTGGTGTGGGGCCCGCCCGAGTCCAGCGAGGCCACCTTCGTGGGACTGCTCCTGCGTCAGGGCGACGGCTTCGGGCCGAATCGCTCGTTCGCCAACGCGAGCGCCATGGCGCAGGTGGAGCTGCTCCTCGGTGATGACACCCGGCTGCGGTTGCTCGGCACGAGCTATGGCGCGCGCTTCGCCTCCGCGGGTGTGGTGCGCGAGACGGACGTGGTGGACTCGCGGCTGCCCTGCGCGCCGGACGCGGACTCACAGTTCTTCTGCTTCTACGACGAGAACCAGGGCGGCGCGAGCCAGCGCCACATCGTCTCCGCCGAGCTCCAGTCTCGGCTGAAGCGCGGCGGCCGACTGGTGCAGCAGGGGTACGTGGTGCTGCGCCAGACGCGCATCCGCGACAACTTCACCGGTTTCATGCAGGACACCCCGCCCGTTGGTCAGTCCCAGCGAGGCGACACGGCGGAGGGCTTCTATCGCGGCAACACGCTGGGCCTGCGCGGTCGGTACATCCCGGGGCTCACGTTGCTGGGGGAAGCGCGTCCGCTGGAGCTGGGCTACGTGGCCCGCTACGACGACGTGCGCACGCGCTCACGGCGACTGCGGGACAGCGGCGGCGCGCCCTACGCCACGCTCTACGACAACCAGGTGCGCACCACGAACCTGGGTGGCTACGCGTCCCTGCGTGTCTCGCCCCGTCCCTGGCTCACGCTGCGCGCGGGCCTGCGGCTGGACACATTCCTGTTCGGCGTGGAGGACCTGAACCGTCCCGCGGTGGACCGGGACGGGCCCCGGCTCACGGATGAGTCCGTGGATGCCTATGGCTTCTTCGCCAGTCCCCGGGCCAGCGCGGAGGTGAAGCTGTCGCCCCGGCTCACGTGGATGACGAGCGCGGGGCTCGGCGCGCGCTCCAGTGACGCGGCCGCGCTGTCCGACGCGGAGCTGGCGCCGTATGCGCGGGTGGCCTCGGGAGAGACGGGGCTCGGCTGGCGGCTGGAGGGCGAGGGGCATCCGTACACCCTGGAGGCACGCGGCGCTGTCTTCGCCACCCGTGTGTCGCAGGACTTCGTCTTCGACGAGCGCCTGGGCCGCAATCAACCCATCGGCGCGTCGCAGCGCCTGGGCGCCTTCGCCACGGGCCGCTTCGTGTGGAGCGAGTGGATGGACGTGCAGGCCTCCATCGCCTGGGCGCGCGCCACGCTGCCCACGCCCGGCGCGTCCGCGTGGAAGCTGTGGGATGGCGCGGTGATGCCTTACATCCCGGCGCTGCTGGGTCGACTGGATGCGTCGGTGCGCGGCGACGTCACGCTCGCGGGGGAGCGCGTGGGCTGGAACGTGGCGTTGGGGCACAGCGCGGTGGGGCCTCGGCCGCTCCCGCTCGACCGCTACAGCGCGCCCGTCTTCCTCTTCGACGTGGCCACGCGCGCGCGCTGGAGCTGGGTGGAGTTCGGCGTGTCCGTGGAGAACGCGCTCGATACGCGCTGGCGTGAGACGGAGCTCAACTACGTCTCCAACTTCCGTGGCGCGGATGCGCCCGCCTCGCTGCTCGCCACGCGGCACTTCACCGCCGGGCCTCCGCGCACCTTTCGCGGCACCCTCACGCTGTACCTGGACTTCGAGGAGGACTCTCCATGAGCTCGCCCGTGTTTCCTCGCGGCATGTCCCGCCGTGCCTTCACGCTGGGCCTGGGCGCGGCCCTCGCGGCGGGTGGCTCAGCCTGTGGACTCTCCGGCACCGGTGGTCGCGGCATCGTGTTCCACATGGGCCTGCGCACCGCGCTCGCGCCCGAGGCCACGCAGCTCGGTGAGTTCACCACGGACACGGGCTGGGGCGTGCGGCTCACCTCGGCGCGGATGGTGCTGGGACCCATCTACCTCTTCGAGAACGCGTCCCCCCTCCAGCAACAGGCGCGCGGTGTCCTCCGCTCGCTGATGGACGTGCTCCTTCCCACGGCCCACGCGCACGACGGAGACTTCTTCTCCGGAGGCACGGTGCTCGGTGAGTGGGACCGCGAGGTGGTGTTCGACCTGCTCGCCCAGGGTGATGCGCGGGTGCTCGGGCGCTCTCCCGGCATCGCGGGCCGTGCGCGCTCGTTCTCCCTGCTGCTCCAGCCGCCCTCTCGGGCACTCGGCGACGAGGGCGCGGCGCTGCAGGGGCACTCCGTGCTGATGGAGGGCACGGCCTTCCGGGGCGAGCAGCGCGTCCCCTTCCGCGTCGCGCTCGACTTCCCTCCGCCCGTGGAGCTCCAGCGCGTGGACTTCGTGCCCATCGAGGCGGACCTGGACGACGACGGCCTCTTCGTCGTGGAGGTCCGCCCCCATCAGTGGTTCCAGGGCGCGCACTTCGACCGGCTCCCTCCGTCCACCGAGGGGCTCCCGGTGGACGTGACGGCCGAGACCCAGGTGCACCGCGCGTTGTCCGTCAACGTGCGGCGCTTCACCGCCTTCTCGGGGGCGTGGGAGCCGGGCTTCACGTCATGAGGTGCTCGCGCCACCGGGCACGGGCGACGCGCTCCGGCCGCTCACTCGCGAGATGCTCAGCCACACCAGCGTCACCGCGAGCCAGCCCACGGTGAGCGCCCGCCAGGACATGGGCGCGTTCGCCTGGACGAGCCACAGCGTCACGGCGCCCCCCATGGCGAACACCCGCGCCATCTCCAGCGGCAGCCCCCAGCGCTTGGACTCCATCATCCCGCCCCACGCGGTGGCCATGCCCCAGAAGAAGACGCTGAGCACCAGCTTCTGCCAGCCCGACAGCGGCGAGGCGTGGTGGCTGACCAGCAGCATGAAAGGCATCGACGCAATCATCTGGAAGACGAGGTAGCCGCGGATGTTGGGCAGCTCGGTGGACTGGAACTTCACCTCGACGCCCGTCTGGTTCCACTTCGTCTCCACGCGGGCCGGCAGGTCCGCGGGGCGCCAGCCGGTGGGCATCACCCACAGCCGCAGCTTGTCCCACCAGCTGCGCGTCTTCACCGCGTCGCTGCACAGCTTCGCCCAGAACTGGAAGTTGATGACGGTGGGGTCCCAGGTGTTGGGCGGCGTGGTGACGCCGTAGGAGCACTCCTCCGTCTCCTCCCGGTACGTGCCGAACAGCTTGTCCCAGATGATGAGGAAGCCCGCGTAGTTCTTGTCGATGTAGACGTCATTGCGCGCGTGGTGCACGCGGTGGTGCGACGGCGTGTTGAGCCAGGACTCAATCCACCGGGGCAGCTTGGGGATGACGCGGGTGTGGGGGATGAACTGGAGCACCAGGTGGAAGGCCACCATGGCGAGCACGGCCTCCGGCGAGAAGCCGATGACGACGAGCGGCCAGTAGAACAGGAACGAGAACAGCCGCTGGGTGACGCTGGCGCGCAGGGCCACCGCGTAGTTGAGCTCCTCGGTGGAGTGGTGGGGCGAGTGCGCGGCCCAGCCGATGTTGGTGCGGTGCCCGAAGCGGTGGAACCAGTAGAAGAGGAAGTCGACGCCCAGGAAGAGCCCGACGAGCGCCCACGGCGAGGTGCTGTCGATGCGCCAGAGGGACAGCTCGCCCAGCAGCGTGAACAGGGGCAGCACCATCAGCGCCACGGCCACGTTGACGCACTGGTTGAGGACCGCGGTGCCCACGCTCGCGATGGAGTCCTGGAAGCTGTAATAGCCGTTGCGCTTCGCCACGCAGTAGATGAACTCGCCCAGCGCCAGCGCGATGACGAAGGGCGTGGCGATGGCGTAGACGTTGATGGACATGCCCTCGGGTGTACGGCGCCCGGCTCGCTGGGCGCCTTAACCTGGGTTAACCTCGTCCCACCTACCCGTGAGATTCCCGACGCTCTACGAGCAGCTCGCCCCGCTCGGCCCCATTCCCCCGAGTGAGTGGGAGCGCGCCGAGTCGTTCGCGAGGGAGCAGGCGGTGGAGCGCAAGGCCCACTTCCTGCGTCCCGGAGACCCGGCGGACCGCTTCGCCGTGGTGCTCCAGGGCGTGTTCCGCCTGGTGCGCGTCTCCGCGCGGGGCGGCGAGTCGGTGAAGGCGTTCCGCGCCGAGGGTGAACTCCTGGGCGCCTACGCGGAGATGTTGCAGCGACAGCCGTCGATGACGTCCATCGAGGCGCTGGAGCCCGCACGGGTGCTGGTGTTCCGCACGCAGGACTTCCAGGCGCTGGAGGAGGGCCACACGTGCTGGGTGCGCGTGGCGCGCCGCGTCGCCGAGCGGCACTTCCTGTTGAAGGAGCGCCGCGAGCAGGAGTTCCTGGAGCTGTCCGCGGAGGAGCGGCTGGACACCTTCTGGGCGGAGCACCCGCACCTGCGCGGCCGCGTCCCGCAGCGCGACGTGGCGGCCTACCTGGGCATCACCGAGGTGGCCCTGAGCCGCATCATGTCCAGACGGCGCAAGCGCACCGAGTGAAGCCCGCACCCAGGGCCCACACGGTGCGCTCGGTCCTTCGACGCGCGCTTCAGTATCGCTCGAAGACGAAGGTGAACTTCTCCAGCGGCGTCGGGCCGTAGGTGAGGCGCAGGAAGCGGTCACCGGCGGGCGCGGTGAACTTCAGCGTGTGGGTGATGGCGGGCAGACAGACCTGCGGCGCGGGCGTCACGGTGGAGGGGACCACCGTCTCGGCCTCCGTCACGTCGTGCACCACGATGGGCACGTCCTGGTTCAGGTACAGGACGACCGGCCGGTCGCGCTCGTCCGAGACGACCTCCGAGTAGCCGAGGAACGCGCCGCCGTTCGCGGGGAGCGTCAGCTCGTAGAACTCGTGGGGCGCGTCCGTCGCGGGATACATGGCCGTGGGGGATGCGCCCGCCGTGACGGCGACAGGGGCCTCCAGCAGGGCGTGGCCACAGGCGTGCTCGGTGACGCCGTCGCGCTTGCCCGTGGTGAAGTCGAGCCGCCCGTCTCCCAGGCTCGCGTGCGTGGTGTCCAGCGCATGGCCTGCCTCGTTGCGCAGGAGCGTGAGGTCCACCGAGTAACGGCTCTCCTCTTCGAGCGGCGGCAGGTCCGACTCCGGCCGGGGAATCGAGACGGTGAGCGTCAGCGCGTCCTCGGACCAGGTGCCCGTGAGCGAGCGCGGGGCGTTGGCGGGCGCGCTCTCGTCCCGCAGCGTCACCCGGCCCTCCGTGACGTCCATCTTCTCGTTGAACGTGACGGTGACGAGCCGTCGCAGCGTCGTGCTCGTGCCGGCCTTGTACGTCTGCACCGGCAGCACACCCGTGGCGCCCTCCGCCGGATTCGAGGTCACGACGTGGGGCCGCGCGACGTCCGCGCCCACCTGGAACGAGAAGCTATACGCCGTCGCCTGTCGGTTGCCGGCGAGGTCCTCGAAGCGCTCCACCGTGACGTCCACCTTCGCGCCAGCGCGAAGGGGTTGTGTGGGGTGCGCGATGAGCGTGCGCCCCTCGTCCTCCCAGTGCCCCGTCTCCAGCGAGAGGGTGACGTCGCCATCCGCGGCGCGCACCGTGCCCGAGTCCCGCTGGACGGGCTCGCTGAAGCGCACCGTGATGGCGCTGCCGGGCGCCACGTCCACCGCGTCGGCCGCGGGCGTGGTGCCCGTCACCGTGGGCGGCGCGGTGTCGCCCGCGTCGGGGCCCGCGTCCGTCGTCGAGCCTGCATCCGGAGGCGTGGGCGTGGGGTCGTCATTGTCGCAGCCCGTCAGGGCCAGCAGGGTGCAGGTGGCCAGCAACGTGGCCGCGTTGGAGAAGCGCATCGGGTGTGACCTCGCGAGGGTGAGCCAAAGGACGAGGGCGGAGCACCCCGCATGTCTGGGGTGCCCCGCCGGGAGTCACGCGGACTCCTTGTGACGAATCAGCGACTGTCAGCAGTTGAAGATGGCGGGGTTGGTGTCGTCGCAGTCGAAGCGCGTCTTCGAGTAGCCGCTGTTGACCTCACAGGCGAAGCGGTAGACGGGCGTGTTCACGCCGTAGCCGTCACCGTCCTGGTCCCGGTAGTAGCGGTCGCGGTTGTTGTAGAGGTACTCGGGGACGATGCCCACCTGGTTGCCCGACGCGGTGGCCGAGACGACGATGTACTCGGTGCCCGGCGTGAGGTCGTAGACCTGCGCCTTGATGAGCGAGCAGCCCGTCTCCGCGACGGACTCGTTGATGAGCGGCGACACCGTCGCGCTGGTGGTGGCGTTCACCACGGTGAGGGCCACGTTCTTGTTCACGTAGAACGCGACGGACTCCACGGTGCCGCTCCCGGACACGTTGGTCGGGGTGAACGTCACCGAGCCCTCGGCGCCCGCCGGCAGGGTGAGCGTGTAGTGCTTGTGCTGCGTGCTGATGTCCGGCGCCGTGTCCACACGCGTGGCGCTGGCCGTCACGTTCACGTTGTCGCCGCTGTTGCTCGCGTGGGTGCACGCGTGCGTCGTCATGAGGGTGTCGTCCACCGACACGCACCCGGCCTCCAGCGGCTGCTCGGCCTGGCCGGTCGACTCCTGCTCCATGTCCTCCGTCGGTCCGCAGGCCGCGAGCGACAGCCCGAGCAACGCACCGCAGAGGGTCTGCTTCAGCATCTTCATGTGGGATTTCCTTTCAAGGCCGGGCGCGACGCGCGGGCACCGGAGCGGCGTCCCGAGACACGCCACGGCGCCGGTATTCATGTCTTAATGGTAACTCAGTTGCAATAACGGCGCGTACGATTTCCGGGAGTCATCGCGTGTCGCGTTACTGGAGGTGTTCGATGACCATGCCGAGCTCGGTGAGCGAGGTGGGGCCGAGCGTGAGCGTGTATTGGACGCGGTCGGTCAGCTCGTAGCCGACCATGTGTTTCAAGCCCGAGCAGAAGTCGCCGGTGGGCCTGGTGCCCGCGGGGGTCACGGTCTTCTGGACGGCGGTCTCCACGAGGGTGACGGGGACGTCCGGGGTGCTCAGGTAGACGACAAAGTTGCCGGAGGCGAAGGCCTTGTAGCTGAACGTGCCGGTGTACTGGCCATCCACCTCGCGCAGCTTCACGGTGTAGTAGGTGTGGAAGTCGTCGACGCGAGGGTCGCGGGTGGTGGAGGCGGTGACGGTGACGAAGGGTCCGCTTTCGACGTGCCAGCAGGCGTGCTCTCCGTCGTCGCCGAAGTCGAAGCCCTCGCTGGGGACGTAGTCGGGGTCCACGACGCAGGAGAGGCCGTCCTGCGCGGCCAGGTAGCCCTTGTTGCAGTGACACCAGTCACCCTCGGGCTCGCGGTGGATGTGGCCATGGGGCTCGCACGGGTCCGCCGAGGGCTCGGGCTTGGGTTCGGGCGGAGGGTCGTCGCCACCGCAGGCGGAGGTCGCCAGGGCGAGCGTGGCCAGGAGGGCACGGAGTTTCCAGCGCATGGGGGAGCGCTCCACGAAGGCTCGAGAGGTGGATGTCATTGAGAGGCGGGCTGGGAAGAAGGTCTTGAACGACGCTGCCTGGGGCGGAAGTGCCCGGAACGGTTCCAGGCACCCGCCGGTGAGGGGTTACTCCTCGTGGTGGTGACCGGCCTCCTCGACGATGAGCGAGAAGGAGGCGTTGCGGCGCAGCACGGAGCGGAACTCCAGGTAGTACTCGGTGTCGGCCTCGAGGTCCGCGAGGATGGTGGTCTTCAGCGCGCCGCAGACCTCGGCGGGGATTTCGTAGCGGCACTCACGCGCCACCTCGGTGCCGGTGGCCGCCTCGTAGATGCGCAGGCCGCGGTGGCGCGACAGCATGAAGGCGAACTCACCGGACTCGTCCGGGAGGAACGAGACGCGGCCGGCCCAGCCCCAGGAGTTCGTGCTCCGCGGCAGGCTGATGTTGAACGTGGTGTGGGGCGCGCTGACGTCCACCAGCACGGGGGCGCCGAGAGCCGCGGCGGTGACGGGCTCGAAGGGTCCCATCTCCGCGTGGATGCACGCGTGCTCGATGACCTCGTCGAGCTCCTCCGGCTCGTCGCAGGAGGGCAGGGCGCCGAAGAGCAGCGCGGACTCGCTGGTGGTCAGCGCCTCGGCCTGGACGGCCGGCTCCTCGGCGGTGGTGCCGCAGCCGGTGAGCAGGAGCGCGACGCTGGTGGCGAGCAGGGACTTGTGCAGCAGGGACTGGGGCTTCATCTGGGGACTTCTCCTTGTTGTGGGTACGGCGGGTGTGTCGACTGCGAAGGGCGGTGGCTCAGGGCGTGTCCGGGCGGAGCACGACCCAGGTGGCCAGGACCTGGCCCGAGGCGAGGTGTTCGGCGGGGAGTTGCAGGTGCGCGGCGTTGCCCGGCAGACGCAGCTCGGGCGTGAGGCGGAAGGCCGCGTCGTGCGTGGCCGCGTCCGGGAAGGTGACGCGCGTGACGCAGCCCGCGGCGAAGCAGCGCGGTGGCTCGGCCTCGACGGGCTGGATGCTCGTCGCCATCCGCTGTCGCCACGTGTCCAGCGCTTCTCGGGCCCCGGCGGTCCAGGGCTCCTGGCTCGCGCCCGTGGACTCCAGTGACGCGAGCACGGCGTCACGGCGCGCCTTGGGGTCGGCGGGGGCCTTGCGCAGGGCCTGGACGAGCAGCTTGCGTGACTCGGAGAGGGGGCGGCGTGCGCGGACGGAGGGCGCGGGTGGGAGCTGCTCGAGGTCGGGCGACTCGAACTCCAGCGGCTCGGGCTCGTCGGGGAGCGGAGGCTGGGTGGGCGCGGAGGACGGGGGGCGCGAGGGCGCCATGGGCTGGGGAGCCGCCACGACGGGCTCCTCCCGGCGCGCGGGCTCGACGTGGAAGTCCTGGGGTTCCACGGGCGGCGTCGGGAGGTCGGGGAGTCGCAACAGCGCGGACGCGACGCACGCGAGCGCGAGCCCCGCCACTCCCACGCTCCAGATGATTCGCTTCATCGCTCTGCTCCCGCGCCAGGACCGTGTCGGCGGCCGACGAGGGCGTCAGCCGGTCAGTCCCCGCGAACCCCGCAAATATGCAACTGAGATCTAAAAGTAATCAAGTTGCATTTACTGGACATGGCTCCGGCCTGGTCCGAGGGGTGGGCGAGTCGGGACCCGCTGCGGGGGTGTGTTGGGAGGCGCCGCGAACTCCGTGATGGGTGGCGGTGCGCCCCCGCGGCCGGTGGACTTGCGCGGCCTCGGGGGCCCGCCGCGCCGCGCGTCACGCGCACGACGTGCCCGCGCTGCTCGCGCGAATGCGAGGTGACTTGTTCCGGACGGTGAGGTCACCGTCGGACGCTCGCGGAGGGGCGGCACCTCGGGATGCAGGGCGCACGTGCCCCGGCGGCGATGTTCATGTGGATGTGGGAGGCTGCTCCCTCTGGAGTGGCAACCGTCCAGCGCTCGCGGAGCGAGGGCGTCACATCGGGAGGCCGCGTGGGTCGCCCTGGCCGCGACGCTGCACGAGTGCAGGGGCTGGTCCGTCCGGAGGGCACACGTCGTGCGCGCGAAGAGACGTCATCTCGGGATGCGTGAGCATCGCGCATGCCGTGATGCCCATGTTGGTGAGCGGAGGGCTGGCATCCAGTCGAGGCGCGGGTCCGCTGGGAGCGCTCACCCGTCACCCCGTCGCCGAGGAACACTCAGGTCGACGGGCGTCAGGGAGCCAGGACTTCACCGAGCCTCGCGCTCGGGGGCGACAGGAAGGCGCCGGACCCAGGATGGCCGGCGTCCACGAAACTCAGGAACTCAGGCCGCGCTGGCAGTGACGCCTACGTCCTCGACAGCGGCGAGTCGAGGTCGATGCGCCTGGGCCCGGTGGTTGGCCTCGGCCTCTTCGGCGGCCTGCTCCTCGGCGCGGTTCCAGCAACCCAGCGCCTCCACCCAGCCCTCGAGCAAGTCCATCAGCGCGCTGCGCTGCTCGCCCCCCAGCGGCATCAACAGGCGCGCCATGCGCTCCTGCACCACCGAGTCCGCGTTCTCCGCCAGCGCCCGTCCCTGCTCGGTGAGCCGCACGCGCACGCGCCGGCGGTCATGCCGCACCGAGCGCTCGCGCTGCACGAGCTTGGCATCCTCCAGCCGGTCCAGCAGCCGGCTCAGGCGGGGCAGGGCGATGCCGCCCAGGCGGTCGGCGAGCACGTTGACGGGCAGCAGGCTCTCGGCCTTCAGCCACCAGATGGCCTGGACCTCCATGGGGTCCAGCTCATGGTGAGGCAAGGCACCCAGGGGACTGGCGAGCGCGCCACACCGCGCCACATCGATGACCAGGTTGCGTAACCGCGCCACCTGAACACGCACTTCCGCCGAAAGCTCGGTCATCTTCGTGCCTCCGCCTCGCGGACACCGTCTCCCCGAACCGGCCCTTGGGAGTCCGTCGGTCGTCCGCCATGAATGGAGGGCTTTCGCCCCCTGCTTGGGGACGTGAACGTGGCGGCGAAGGAGGCATATCGGACCCGTTGGAATATTTCCGGATCCGCGGGGAAACCCTCACCCCGCCTGCTGGGGGCGCTGGGCCTTGGCCTTGGCGTGGGCCTTGTCGAAGCCCTCGTAGAAGCGCACGGCCTGCTCACCCACGCGCTGGATGTGCTGGTTGTTGAAGTACGCGGTGATGGGCGCGGCGACCAGCGGCATGGCCCGTCCCAGCGTGTGCATCCCGCCCTTCTCCAGCACCATCGCGGCCAGCTTCCCCATCACCTTGGGGCTGGAGCGCTGCACGGGGCCCAGGCCGTTGGCGTAGCCGAACAGGTCCAGCATCTCCCCCCGGGCGCGCTCGCTCTTGAGGTTCACCTTGTAGAGCGTGGCCACGTCCGTGAGCAGGATGATCTGCAGATAGGACATGAACAGCAGGTCCGCGGGCAGCGCCACCAGGCCGAAGACGCCGCTGACGCCGCCCACCATGCTGGCCAGGTTCTTCTTGTCGTCCACCAGACGTTGGGCCAGCTCCCGGGTGTCCGCGCGGGGGTAGCGCTTCTCCAGCTCCGCCACCCGCACCCGGGCCCGCTTCGTCTCCTGCAGGACGATGTCCGACAGCCGCGCCGCGCCGAGCTTCTTGAGCTCCGCCGGGGTCAGCTTCTTCATGAAGGCCAGCCGCTCGGCCACGCTGTCGTAGAAGGCCATGAGGTGTGTCTCCCGCCTCGGGTTGTCCCGGGTCCTCTAATAACCCCGCTCGGCGAGGTAGAGGTCCACCAGCGCGCCTTCCTCGTACCAGGCGTGGCGCATCTCCGCGTTGAACCAGCGCGAGTCCGGCTTCGCCCCGCGCACCTCCAGCTTCACCTGGTTGGGCGACGTGTCGATGACGGCCGCGCGCGCCTTGCACGCATAGCCCGGCTCCTCGCCGTAGCCCCCCTCCAGGCAGACCTCGTCACCGACCGAGAGGCGCCGCGTGTACTCGGTGGCCAGGTAGAGCGCCTCGTCGCAGTGGCCGCGCACCGAGGACTTCCCGTGGCCGGCGCAGCGCGTCTGGGGCGGCGCCTTGATGACGGGGATGGCCCCGTAGAGAGGGTCTTCGTCGTTGGGGTTGGGCCGGAACGAGCCCACCCCGGAACATCCGGAGAGTCCCAGCGCGAACACGCTGACTCCCGCCCACAGCCGCCTCATCGTGATGGTGCCTCCGGGGCCATGGGCCCCCCTCTAAAAGGTGGGGCGAGCATGGCAAAAGGCGCGCGGAGGCGAAAGCCGACGGCGGGAGGACGCCTGCCCTCAGGCAATCCGGCGGGCGGGCCCTGGAATCTCTTCCGTCTGTCCGGGGACGATGCGGTTGGCCGCGTCGACGAAGACGACCTTGGGCTTCCAGTCGCGGGCCTCGGCGTCCTCGACCTCGGCGAAGGTCGCGATGATGACCAGGTCGCCGGGCTTGTTGAGGTGCGCGGCGGCGCCGTTGATGCAGATGACGCCGCTGCCGGGCTCGCCCTCGAGGGCGTACGTCTCCAGGCGCGTGCCCTGGGTGACGTTCCAGATGGCCACCTTCTCGTTGGCGATGATGTCCGCCGCGCGGAGCAGGTTCAGGTCGATGGTGACCGAGCCCTCGTAGTCGAGGTCGGCCTGGGTCACCGTCGCGCGGTGGATCTTGGACTTGAAGAGGATGCGGCGCATGGCGTGTGTCCCACGAAGGGCGCCCAACCGTAACGGCTGTGACGCCCTGGGACAACCTTCAGGTGCGCTCCTGCCCGCCCGGCGCCCGGACGGGCGTCATTTCACGATGTTGACCAGCTGGCTCAGGTTGAGCGGGACGGACTGCGAGTCCGAGGTGAGCTTGCCGTCCAGGCTCAGCTTGGCGTTGCCCCCCGAGCGCAGCGCCACGGCGGCGGAGGCGGCCCGGGCGAAGTTGATGGTGAGCGGCAGCGTCACCTGCTTCGTCCCGCTGCCGTCGAGCATGCCCAGGTTGCCGGTGGACAGCGTACCCACATCCGCGCCGGCGACCTTGAGCGCGCCGGTGATTCCGGCGACGGGCAGGGGGAAGCTGTTGCGGTTGGTGATGGCCAGGGGGAACTCGACGGTGGCGCTGGTCAGCCCGATGTTGGTGATGCGCGGGGGCTGGAAGGCGACCTGGGGAATCTTGGGGACGTCGAACGCGCCCTCCTTCTGGAGGGGGAAGGAGAGCACGCCGATGGGCGTCTGCACGCCGACGCTGCCCTGGGCCTTGTAGGCGGCGCGGTCCTTGTTGAGGAAGGTCTCCACCACGGGGACGATGTCCGCGAAGCGCACGTTGGCGGGGAAGACCAGCTCGCTTCGGCCATTGGCCTTGAGGTTCAGGCCCTTGCGAGGCTTGCCGGCCACCACCTGCTTGCCCTCGACGAAGAACGAGTAGTCCACCGAGGCCAGCTCCAGACCGAAGCCGTTGGGGTTGTTGACCTCGTAGACCAGGTCGACGGTGGCGTCGGAGAGCGACGCGCTGGACAGCCGCGCCGTCTTGAAGGTGAGGGTGGGCTTCTTGAAGGCCTTCTTCAGCGCGCTCTGCAGGCCAGCGCAGCCGGCGAGGGTGGTGAAGCAGAGGGCGAACAGGACGAGGGCGAAGCGTTTCATCGTGGGCATGGGCGTATCACCAGACGGCCGCGCCCGCGTGGGATTCACGCTCGGGCGGTGTCGAGGCAATCACTTGCGGGGGCGGGTGTACTAGGAGGCGGCAGGTGTTAAAGGTCGGTGCGCCCGCACCCTACAGGGAGACACACTTGGCCGGGGCCCACACCCACATCTGCTCCATCCTCCGCCGCCTGACCTGGGTCCTCGGGCTCGTGGCGCTGTCGGCCTGCTCGCGGGGCGGTTCGTCCCCCCAGGCGCGCACCTTGAAGCTCGAGCCCTGCCAGTTGGAGGGGCTGGCGCCCCAGGCGCAGTGCGGCACGCTGGAGGTCTTCGAGAACCGGGAGGCGAAGACGGGCCGCAAGCTGTCCCTGCGCGTGGCGGTGGTGCCCGCGCTGGCGGCGCAGCCCCAGCCCGACCCCCTGGTGTTCCTGGCGGGAGGGCCCGGGCAGGCGGCCACCCGACTGGGCGCCGTGCTGCGCGCGGTGGAGCACATCCGCCGCCAGCGCGACATCGTGCTGGTGGACATGCGCGGCACGGGGGACTCGAGCCCGCTGGACTGCGAGTTCCTCCCGAAGGACGCCGGGCTGGCCGACTACTTCAGCGAAGACGACGACCTGGCGCCGCGCATCCGCGCGTGCCGGGAGCGCTGGGACGCGGACGTGCGGCAGTACACCACGCCCATCGCCATGGCGGACCTGGACGAGGTGCGCGCGGCGCTGGGGTACGAGAAGCTCAACCTCTGGGGCGGCTCCTACGGCACGCGCGCGGCGCTGGTGTACATGCGCCAGTATCCGCAGCGCGTGCGCACCGCCATCCTGGACGGCGTGGCGCCCATGAGCCTGTACCTGCCGCTGTACATGCCCCGCGACGCGCAGCGGGCGTTGGACCTGCTGCTGGCCCACTGCGAGAAGGACGCGGCCTGCGAGAAGAACTTCCCCCGGCTGCGCGCGCGCACGGAGGCCCTGCTGGAGAAGCTCTCCCAGGAGCCGGTGCGCGTGCGGGTGGCCCATCCGCGCACGGGCGTGCCGGAGGACATCGTGCTGACGCGCCAGGCCTTCGTCGGGTCGCTGTTCGGGCTGCTCTACAGCGCGGAGGACTCGTCGATGGTGCCGCTGATGCTGGACCGGGTGACCCAAGGTGACTGGGCGCCGTTCGTGGCGCTGAACGTGGGGCGCGGCGAGCGGATGGAGAAGACGCTCAGCCGGGGGCTCCAGATGGCGGTCATCTGCGCGGAGGACGTCCCGTTCCTCGACACGGCCGCGGTGGAGCGCGAGGCGAAGGGGACGTGGTTCGGCGCGGGGATGGGCCTGGAGATGATGAAGGCGTGCGAGGGCTGGCCCCGGGCGACGCTGCCCGCGGGCTTCCGCGAGGCGGTGGTGTCGGACGTGCCCACGCTGCTGCTCTCCGGAGAGCTGGACCCGGTGACGCCTCCGGCGTGGGCGGAGGAGGCGAAGCGCACGCTGAAGAACAGCCTGCACGTGCAGGTCCCGGGCGTGGGGCACAACACGCTGGGCGTCGACTGCGTGCGCAAGCTGATGGTGGACCTGGTGGCGGACGGTCGGGTGGACACGCTGAAGCCCTCGTGCGGCGCGGGACTCGCGCGTCCGCCCTTCTTCACGTCCTTCGCCGGACCGGTACCCTGAGGACGCGACGCGGATGATTCGAGCGACGAATCTGCACAAGCGGTTTGGCGCCGTGACGGCGGTGGAGGATGTGTCCTTCACCGCCGAGGACGGGATGATTACCGGGCTGCTCGGCCCCAACGGCGCGGGCAAGACGACGACGCTGCGGATGCTCTACACGCTGGTGCGCCCGGACAAGGGCACCGCGGTGGTGGACGACGTGGACGTGGTGGCGCGTCCCGAGGATGCGCGCCGGGGGCTGGGCGTGCTGCCGGACACCCGGGGCCTGTACCCGCGGCTCACCGCGCGCGAGCACGCGCGCTACTTCGGGGAGCTGCACGGGCTGTCGGGCGCGGCGCTCGACAAGCGCGTGGACGAGCTGGTGGACCTGCTGGACATGAAGGACATCGTCGACCGGCGGGTGGAGGGCTTCAGCCAGGGCGAGCGGGTGAAGGTGGCGCTGGCGCGGGCGCTGGTGCACGGGCCTCGCAACGTGCTGCTGGATGAGCCCACCAACGGCCTGGATGTGATGAGCACGCGCGCGGTGCGCACGCTCCTGCGCCGCCTGCGGGACGAGGGGCGGTGCATCGTCTTCTCCAGCCACGTCATGCAGGAGGTCGCCGCGCTGTGCGAGCGCGTCGTCGTGGTGGCGCATGGCCGGGTGGTGGCGGAAGGGACGCCGGAGGCGCTGCGGCAGGCCACCGGCAAGGACAGCCTGGAAGAGGCCTTCGTGGCGACCATCGGCAGTGAGCAGGGGTTGATGCAATGAAGCGGCTGGTGGGCAGTGTCCTGCGCAAGGAGCTGACGGACCACGTCCGGGACCGACGCACGCTCAGCTCCTCGCTCCTGTGGGCGGTGTTCGGTCCGCTGGTGTTCCTGGCGACCTTCCAGCTCATGTCCAACATGATGCGGGACAAGCCGCTGGAGCTGCCCGTGGTGGGCCGGCAGCACGCGCCCAGCCTGATGGCGTTCCTGGAGCGCCAGGGCGTGACGCTGAAGGAGGCGCCCTCGGACTACGAGGCGCGCGTGCGCACGGGCGTGCTGGACGTGGTGCTGGTGGTGCCGGAGGGCTACGGCCGGGACTTCTCCACCGGGCGCACCGCGGACGTGAGCCTCATCATGGACAGCTCGCGCACGGCGGCCCGCAAGTCGGTGCAGCGTGCGCGGATGATGGTGGAGATCTACTCGCGGCAGGTGGGCGACCAGCGGCTGTACGCGCGCGGCATGGCGCCGGAGCTGGCGATGCCGGTGGACGTGGAGGAGCTGGACCTGTCCACGCCCGAGCGCACCGCGGCCACGCTGTTCAACATGCTGCCGCTGTTCCTGGTGATGGCCACCTTCACGGGCGGCCTGCAGGTGGCGAGCGACACCATGGCGGGTGAGCGCGAGCGTGGCTCGCTGGAGCCGCTGCTGCTCAACCCGGCCCCGCGCGGGGCGCTGGTGGCCGGTAAGTGGCTGGCCACGGTGACGATGGCGGCGAGCACGGTGCTGGTGTCGCTCGTGGGCTTCGTATTGGTGGTGCGCGCGGTGCCGCTGGAGGAGCTGGGGCTCAAGGCGCGCATGGACCTGCCCATCGTCCTGGGGATGGTGCTGGCGGTGCTGCCGCTGACGCTGGCGGCCTCGGCGGTGCAGCTGTGGGTGTCCACCTATGCGCGCTCGTTCAAGGAGTCGCAGACGTACCTCAGCCTGCTGACGGTGGTGCCGACGCTGCCGGGCATGTTGCTGGCGATGTCGCCGGTGCAGACGCAGACGTGGATGTTCGCGGTGCCGGTGGCGGGCCAGCAGATGCTCGCGGCCGAGGTGATGCGGGGCGAGGCGCTGGGTCCGCTGCCCTTCCTGCTCGCCGCGGCGTCCAGCGTTCTGCTGGCGCTGGTGGCCCTGCGTGTGACCACGGGGTTGTTGTCGAAAGAGAAAATCGTCTTCGGCCGGGCCTGAGCGGGTGTGGGCAGTGTCGTCGAGGCGTCGGTTGGGGATGCGGGCTGGCCGACGCCGGGTGACATCGGCGGGAGGTTGGCCTCCAATGGGGTGTGATGACACCCGAGAGAGAAGCCCTCCTGCCCATCGCCCCGGCCTCCGTGGCCACCGCCCAGGGCGAGCCCCGATTCGGCACGTACCAGGGTGAGCTGCCCGAGGTGGACCTGCCCCGGTTGCTGGGCCGCTGGGCGCCCGAGCGCACCACGCGGTTGCTCAAGCGCAAGCGGTGGCACTACACCTTCACGGCGACGCCGGAGGTGGCCGCGCTCTTCGCGGTGGTGGACCTGGGGTACTCGGCGAGCGCGTTCGCGGTGGCGTTGGATTTGCGCGAGCGCAAGCCGCTGTGTGACGTGAGCTTCCTGGGCGTTCCCTGGCCCATGGTGTCCTTGGGGGACAAGCCCGGCGCGGGGCTCGACGCGTCGTTCCGCACGTTGGGTGGGAAGCTGGCCATCCGTCGGGGCGAGGAGGACGAGCGCTACCAGGTGGAGGTGGACGTCAGCCGCGTGCGCACGGGCAGCCTCAACACGTTCCAGTGGAATGGGGAGATGTTGGTGGCGGGTGGGCCTCCCGCGCTGACGGTGATTGCGCCGGTGCAGGGGGACGGGCTCGTCAACGTCACGATGAAGCGCAACGGGCTCTTGTCCTTCGGCAGCATCGAGGCGGGCGGCAAGCGCTTCCGGTTGGACGGGGGCGTGGGCGGCATCGACTACACGCAGGGGTACCTGGCGCGGCACACGGCGTGGCGCTGGGCGTTCGCGGCGGGGCGGCTGGCCGATGGGACGCCGGTGGGGCTGAACCTCGTGGAGGGCTTCAACGAGACGGCGACCGAGGCGAACGAGAACGCCTTCTGGCTGGGGGACCGGCTGTATCCGCTGGCGCGCGCGCGGTTCGAGTACGACACGAAGGATTTGCTCGGGCCGTGGCGGATGACGACGGTGGATGGCGCGGTGGACCTGCGCTTCACGCCGTTCTACGTGCACCGCGAGGAGCGCAACCTGCGGCTCATCATCAGCCACTTCGCCCAGCCGGTGGGCTTCTTCGACGGCACGGTGACGGTGGGGGGGCGGACACACCAGCTCTCGCACGTCCCCGGCGTGAGCGAGGACCAGGACATGCTCTGGTGAGGTCGAGGGGCGTGCGCCCGGGCTCGCATCGTGCGTGGTGCCCGGGGCCGGAGGCGCTAGGCTGGGAGGCCCACGCCGTTGGTCCGGAGTGAGCCCATGTCGTCGTGTCCGCACTGCGGTCAGCCGCTTTCCGATGCTCGCGTCTTCGCGTGCCCGTCCTGTGGGCAGAGCGTGGGGGCGTCCGCGCGTGGGACCGAGTTGCCGGACGACGCCGCGGAGTCGGCGCGCCGGGCCGCGGAGGCCACGGGGCGCGCGGTGCGCACGGTGCTCGAGGACCCTCGGCTGCGTGAGCGGCTTCCTGGGGGCTCGTTGCCGCTGCTCGGCTCGGGGCTCGTCGCGGCGGCGGTGCTGCTGCCGGGGCTTCCCTTCATCAGCGGGACGATTGGCATCCCGTGGTCGGTGGTGATGCTGGGCGGGAGCCTCCTGCTGGGGGCTCGGGAGTGGAGCGCGGCGGGGCGGCCGGTTCCTCCGCTCCTGGAGCAGCTCGCGCGGATGGCCGCGTCCGCCACGTTCCTGTTGCTCTACACGTCGCTGGTCATCACCTTCGCGTTCCTCTCGCTCGGGCTCGGGTTGGTGCCGCTGGTCTGGGTCGCGGCCGCGGTGGTGCTCGGGTATGTGCAGTGGCGCGTGTTCCAGGCGTCGGCCGCCGCGATGCCGGAGCTGCGGCCCGCGCCGGGGGCCGCGCGGTTGAAGCGCTGGGTGCTCGGCGGCGCGGCCGTGTGCGCGGTGTCGCTGCTGCTCACGTGGGGCTCGGGGATGCGGACGTGGACGTCGCTGGGTGGCTACGGCTACGACAACAGCCTCGTGCACGAGGTGGACAGCACCGGTCGCTCCACGGGGCACTCGTACATCGAAACCCGTTACGGGTGGCAGCCGGGCATCACCAACACGTTCACCTCGTTCGCGACGTCCGGGCGTGCTCGGCCCGGGGCGCCGCTGGTCGTCATGGCGCTGATGTCGCTCGCCATGCTGGCCGCCGTGCCCCGGCTCCGCGAGGCGATTCCGTCCCAGACGCCCTACATCCTGGCGGGCGCCATCACCGTGTGGGGGCTGCTGGGCCTGTCCCTGCGGCTGGGGCCGCTGGTCTTCCTCGCGGGGGCATTGGCCATCGACTTCGCGCTGTACCAGGCGCATCGCGCGGCGAACGCGCGGGAGGAGCCTCCGCCCGGGAACGGCGACTCATCGAGCTCCGGCCCGACGAGCGCCTGAGTCACGGGCCCGCTGTCATGGCGAGCCCGTGGGTCTCACCTGCCCGCGCGGCGTGACTCGACGATGGCCTTGAACGAGCGGCTGCGCAGTTCGTCCAGCGTGAGCCCCGTGGCGAGCACTTCTTCCTGACTGAGCGCGCCACAGCTCGAGCCGCGCAGGAAGAAGTTGAGCAGGCCCTGTCCCGTGGCCGCGTCGTCGAACACGTCGCCCACCAGCGTCGCCTGCGCCGCCTTCTCCATGAAGGCCTTGAGCCGCCGCGTGGCCGCGTCCAGCCCTTCGAGGAAGAACGCATACACGGCCGCGTAGCGCACCGGGAGCTGGGCCGGATGCAAGTCCCACCCCTGATACCAGCCGCGCTCCAGCGAGTGCCGGATGTGGCGATACGACATCTGCCACACCCGCTGCACCGCCTCCGCGTTCTCCCGCAACTGTGTGGGCAGGAGCGCCGTGTCCCCCTGCTTGCGATGCGGAGGCACCGGCATGACGTTCGTCGCGCCGTCCGCCATCTGGATGCCCGTGCCCGCGAGCGACACCTGCACCAAATCCCGCAGGAAGTCGCAGGCCGGGTGCAGCATGCTCTGCACATGCGCGCTCACACTGAGCGCCGCCGTGTAGTCATACAGCCCCAGGTGCACGCTGGAGCATCGCCCCGCCCCCGCGGCCACCAGCGCCGACAGGTGCAGCTTCCCCTCCCGGTCGAACAGGGCCTGCGGCGTCTCCACCATCAGCTCCAACCCCAGCGCTCCCTTCTCCAGGCCGTGCTCCGTCTCCAGCACCTCCAGGATGCGCGCGAGCGCGGCCACCTGCTCGGGCAACGCGACCTTGGGCAGCGTGACGACGAACGACGGCGGCACCTTTCCGCCGCTCTGCTCCAACAACGTCGTGACGAACAAGTCCAGCGTGCGCGACGCCCGCTCGAACAGCTCCTCGCTGAACGACTTCACCCGGATGCCGATGAACGGGGGCAACGTCCCCTGCTCGAGCCCCCGCGCCAGCTCCTTCGCCGCGGACACGGCGTGGCCATCCTCCTCCGCGTCGGAGCGGTGGCCGTAGCCGTCCTCGAAGTCGATGCGGTAGTCCTCCACCGGCTCGCGCTGGAGCTTGTCCACCACGCGCTCGTACACGCGCTGGGCGAACCTCCCTCGCTGGGGCAACCCCAGCCCGTGCGCCAGCTCGGCCGAGTCCGGCGCATAGTCCTTCAACGCACCGAGGGCCAGGTCCCCCAGCTTCCGCGCCGCCTCCGCGCGGAAGAGGTGCGCGCCGCCGTACACGACGTGCACCGGCTGGCGACGGGGGGAGTCCCCCGGGTACGTGCGTGAGAACCCGGCGTTGGCTCGCCGGAGGGACTCACGCACGCTGGAGAGGCTGTTGGGTGTCAGGGTGGTCTTCATCGAGTGCCTCTCGAACGGCGGCTCACGCTACGGCTGGCGCTTCAGCCAGGCGCTGACCTCCGGACCGCAGCGCTCCCGCAGCTCCACGTCCTGCGACAGCCGCTCCAGCGTCTGCGCCGTGGCCTGCTGCGCGTCGTTCACCGGCTGCTCCTTGAGCAGCGTCCTCACCGCGTCCAGGTGCTCGCGCGTGAGCAGCATGCCCAGCGACTCCACGATGCGGCGCACCAGCATCGGCGCGCCGCCCGTGCGGGCGACCACGTCCTTCCACTGCTTGCGCATCTGCGCCCACCAGGACTCGCGGCCCGTGCGGTTGGCGAGCAGGCCCGTGGCGAAGCTCGCCACGTCCTGCGTCTTCACCGTGTCCGAGAAGAACAACGCGCGCGCACGCTCGGCCAGCGCGGGCTCCTCGAACGCCGTCAGCGCCATCAGGTACCGGCGCTGCGTGGCCGGGTCCGGCTCCTTCGGCATCCGCTGCAGGAAGGTGTCGAACAGCTCCGAGTCCCCCGCGCGCGCCGCCATGGACACCGCCGCGTCGAGCAGGTTGGGCTCCAGCGCGTCACGCTCGCCCTTCAGCATCGACGTCACCCGCCGCCGCGCCTCCTCGAGCACCTTCGGCTCCCGCGCCAGACCGCCCAGCGCGCGCACCAGCGCCGCGCGCCGCAGCTTCACCCGGTCCGTCTCTCCGGCCAGCGCCTGCCACCCGAGCTTCTCCAGCCCCGGGCCCAACAGGCGCGCCACCCACGCGCGCACCCGCGCCTGGTCCTCGCCCTCCACCAGTCGGCTCTCCACGTACGCCAGCCGCCCCACCAGCTCGTCCAGGACCGAGTCATCCTCCTCGTTCCCGAACAGCGCGGCCAGGTCCAGCATGTCTCCCACCGTCGCCCGCCCCGAGCGCACCAGCGCCCACTGGTCCGCCAGCAGGGAGATGCGCTCCGACGGCGCCAGCACGTGCAGGTTCGCCGACAGGCCCGCGAGCGTCGCCTTGTCGTAGGCCACCCGGTAGAAGCCCGTGGAGCCCGCGTTGGCGCACAGCCACTTCACCGCGCCCGAGCCCGCCTCCAGCTTCACCGTGGCCTGCTTGTCGCGCAGCAGCACCCGCTGCTCCTTCACGCCGCTGGCGTCCTCGTACCGGAGCACCATGGGCACCGGCCACTTCTCCGCGCTCGCCACGCCGGGCTCCGAGTAGAAGCGCTCCTGCGACAGCGTCACCTCGCGGCCCTCCACGCGCGCCGTCACCAGGGGGAAGCCGCTCTGGCCCACCCACGCCGTGGCCAGCTCCTCCACCGGCTGCTTCGCCGCCTCACCCAGCGCGTTCCACAAATCCTCCTTCACCGCGTTGGCGCGCGCGTGCCGGCGCATGTACAGCCGGATGCCGTCGCGGAAGGGGCCCTCGCCGAGGAACCCTTCAATCATGCGCAGCACCGCGCCGCCCTTCTCGTAGGTGATCGCGTCGAAGCTCTCGCCCGCCTCACCCGCGTTGTTCACTTCGCCGTGGATGGGGTGCGTGGACTTGAGCGCGTCCAGGAACAGCGCGCTGGTGCGGTGCGAGTCGAAGTCCAGCCACATCCGCCACTCGGGGCGCCACTGGTCGACAATCTTGAAGGCAATCCACGTGGCGAACGCCTCGTTGAGCCACAGGTCGTCCCACCACACCATGGTGACCCAGTTGCCGAACCACTGGTGCGCCAGTTCGTGCGTCACCACCTCCGCCACGCGCTTCTGCACCGACAGCGGCGCGGTGGCCGGGTCGAGCAGCAGCGCCACCTCGCGGTAGGTAATCAGGCCGGCGTTCTCCATCGCGCCCGCCTCGAAGTCCGGGATGCCCACCTGGTCCACCTTGGTGAAGGCATACGGCAGGTCGAAGTATTCTTGGAGTCGCGGCAGCACCGCGAGCGCCACGTCCTGGCCGAAGCGCGTCAGGTGCTTCTTCTCCTCCAGCGCCCAGGTGCGCACGGGCACCGTGCCCACGTGCTCCACGGGCGTGCCCACCAGCGGGCCCACCACGAGCGCGATGAGGTAGCTGCTGAGCACCTCCGTCTCCTGGAACGTCACCTTCGTCAGCGCGCCGTCCTGCTCCTCCTTCACCACCGGGCCGTTGCCCAGCACCGCGAGGCCCTGGGGCACGCGGACGCTCAGCGACCACTTCGCCTTGAAGGCCGGCTCGTCGAACGAGGGGAAGACGCGGCGGGCGTCCGCGGCCTCGAACTGCGTGGCCGCCACCTTGCCCGCCGAGTACAGGCCGCGCAGGCCGTCCGTGAAGGGGCCCGTCCAGGCGACGTCCAGCTGCGCCTCGCCCTGGGGCAGCGGCGCGTCGAAGGTCAGCCGCACCGTCTCGCTCACGGCGTTGACCTGGATGGAGGCGGGCTTGTGCGACGCGCCACCCTTCGCGCGGAACGTCACGTCCCCCAGCTTCAGGGAGATGGCGTGGAGGATGATTTCGCGCGTGGGCTCCGCCAGCGTCACGTCCACGGTCTGCTGACCAGAGAAGGTCTTCGCCTCCAGGTCCAGGGTCAGCGTGGCCGCGTAGCGCTGGGGGCGAACGGTGAGGGGAAGGCGGAAGTTCTTGTCTTCGGTCGGATGCGCCATAGGGAGGCGGAATCTAGCCTCGCTCAGGGCGCGCGTTCCCACTTCTGTCACGCCGGTGCAAGAAACCTGTCGCCGGCCGGGTGGGGTGTCGTCCGCCACACCCTTCCCGCGGGCCTATCCCCGAGCCCCCTTCGGGCCGCGCGGGACGGGCTTGGGCACCAGCTGGTGGAAGAGGCTGGATTCGCGCTCGAAGAAGCCCTCGGTGTGGAAGGAGTGGGGCAGCTCCAGGAGCTGGAAGTCCAGGTGGTGACACAGCTCGTGCAGCAGCGTGCGCAGGTACGTGCGGAAGGCCACGACGCGCGCCTGCTTCGCGGTGCGCATCCAGACCTGGAGGCGGGGGAGGCGCCCGGCCTCCCAGGTGTACAGGCCGTGCAGCTCACCCTCCTCGGAGGACGGGCGGACCTCCAGCACCTGGACCCGGACGGTGGCCACGTCCAATCGCTCGCACAGGGCATCCGTCAGGGCCCGGCTCGCGCGCTCCAGCGGGGCCCGGGCTCCGCTGGCCAGCGTCTCACGCACGGCGTCGACGAGCGGCGCCAGCGCCCCGGGGGCCCTCACCCGCAGGGACTTCACCCCGTCGCTCATGCGGTAGCTGCGCTGCTGCTCGGGGTCGAGGTTCTCGTAGTAGGCGAAGGGCACGGGGCGGCCGCGCACTCTAGGCGACCGCCGTGCGGCGTGATGCGTCGAGGTGCCAGGAGGACGACTCACCGGGGCAGGGTGGGAAAGGGATTGCTCAAGGGAGGGGCGTGCGTGGGGTGGGGAGATGTTCGCGAGCGGACGTCGGAGGCGTCGAGGGACAGGGCACGTCCATTGCTGTGGCGTGCGGGTATGCATCGTGGCGTGTGGTTGGGGGCGTTGGTGGGGTTGTGGCTGTGGGGTGGAACGGCCGAGGCCGCGAGGCGGAGCCCTCCGAAGCGGGCCGCGGCCGTGTCCCTGTCGGACCGGGCCGTGTGGCGCGCGAAGGGCTGGGTGGGACTGGGCTCGCTGAAGACGGTGAGCAGCTCGGTCAACGATGACTGTTCGGGCCTGACGCAGCTGGCCTACCGCCGCCCCGGGCTCAGCCTGATGCCGTCGCTCACCCTGCCCGGGGAGAACGGCGTGAAGGCCATCTACCGGAAGGCGGGCTCTCTGGGCGCGCTTCGCCAGACGCCGAAGCCGGGGGACCTGGTGTTCTTCCGCGAGACGCTGGACCGCAACAAGGATGGACGTCGCAACGACGGGCTCACGCACATCGGCATCGTCGAGAAGGTGGGGAAGGACGGCACCGTCACCTTCGTGCATCGCGCGGGCGGTGGGGTGAAGCGCGGCCGCTTCAACCAGGCGCGCCCGGACGTGCACAAGGACGAGAAGGGGCGCGTCGTGAATGACTGGCTGCGCCGCCGCGAGAAGCGCCAGCGGGCCTACCTGGCGGGCGAGCTGGTGGCCGGCTTCGCCTCCGTGGACGACAGCTGGCAGGCGCCCGTCACCGCGTCTCGGACGCAGCGCTGAGGGGGAGGTGACGTCCGGGTCGTGAGGCGCTATGCACGGCGCTGATGTCGACCACGGATGGACGACCGGAAGGCTCGCCGGAGGGTCCCGAGGCCACGGCCCGGACGCCTTCGGTGGCGGCTGTGTCCTCGCAGGCCCCCGCGCCTCGTCGCCGTAGGACGTGGCGATTCAAGCTGGTGCTCGGGGCCGTGGCGCTGCTCCTCGGCTTCGGGCTGTACGAGTACGTCACGCTCCCCAAGGCCGCGTCACTCGAGAAGGAGAACCCGAAGTCGACCGCGCTGATGGACCAGCGCGCCGAGGAGGCTCGGGCCGAGGGGAAGAAGGTCCGTCGGCGCCAGCACTGGGTGCCGCTCGCGTCGGTGCCGAAGCACGCGGTGGACTCGGTGCTCATCTCCGAGGACGCGAGCTTCTATCTGCACGAGGGTGTGGACACGACGGAGATGCGCAAGGCGCTGGGGGAAGCGTGGGCGAAGGGGCAGCTGGGGCGCGGGGCGTCGACCATCACCCAGCAGCTCGCGAAGAACCTCTGGCTGTCGACGGACCGCAGCTTGTTCCGCAAGGCGAAGGAGCTGGTGCTCGCTCGGCGATTGGAGGACGCGCTCTCCAAGAAGCGCATCCTCACGCTGTACCTCAACGTCGTCGAGTGGGGGAACGGCGTCTATGGCATCGACGCCGGAGCGCGGGAGCACTTCGGGGTGTCCGCGTCACAGGTCTCCGTGGCCCAGGGGGCCATCCTCGCCGCGATGCTGCCCGCGCCGCGCAAGCGTGGTCCGTCCTCCGGCTCGCGCGCGCTGTGGCGGCGTGCGCACTGGATTGTGGACCGGATGGAGTCCGTGGGGCGCATCTCCGAGGCGCAGGCCACGGATGCGCGTGCAGACATCGACCGGTTGTTGGGGCGCACGCCCGCGGGGAAGAGCGACGACGGAGACGAAGGCGCGGACGACGACGCGTGACTTGCGCGATGGCTCGCGAAGCGCCAGGTGCCATCGTGCGCCTGGTTGATGCCCGTGCCTCTTCGCGCCGTCGCTCCGTGGAGCCTGCTTCACGAGCCTCCAAGGCGGCTCGTGGCCTCAGCTGAGCGGTGGTCGTGCGTTCAGTGCGTGAGCTGGAGGAACAGCAGGTCTCCCGCGCCTCGCGAGGTGTACGACGCGTCTCCGGGCGCCAGGGCTTTCGTGAAGGGAACGCAGAGCCGGGCCTGGCCACCATACGTGACTTGGAGGGCCACGCTGTCCGGCGCGGTGCTCCCCAGCTCCCGGGCGTCGAGGTGCTTCCCCGTGCTGTCGTAGCGCGCGACGAAGTGGAGGACTTCACCCCGTGAGAGCGCAGTGCTCCCGAGCGCGCCGCCTCCGAGGTCCAGCTTCGCGTCCCGCGTCCAGCCGGCGACGACCAGCTCGCCCTTCGAGCTGCGGCCCAGGGACTGGCCGCGCGCGGCTCCCGCGCCGCCCATGACGCGCGCCCAGCCATCCGCCGCCGTCTCGTGCAGCGTACCGAGCAGCACGTCCTCGCTCGCCTCGACCTCCTTCCCGTCGAAGGAGAACCGGCCGCTGACGTCACCGACGAAGGCCACGTCCCCACGTGCCATGGGCGTGAGCGCACGGATGCTGCCCTTGGCTCCGTTGAACGCGCGGAACCACTGCGGCGTGCCGTTCGCGGAGAGCTTGCCGAGGAACGGCGTCTCTCCGCCCGTCGCGTTCAGCAGCCACGAGTCCGTGTGCCCGCCGATGTAGATGAAGCCCGCTCCATCCGTGGCGAGTGCCTCCGCGCTCGAGCCCTCGTCCCCACCAGGAAACGCGAGCGACCAGTCGTGCGCCCCGCTCGCATGGAACTTCGCGAGGAAGAGGGCGGGCACGGAGTCATCCCGCGTCCGGTTCCCCGGGTCCGCGTAGAGCCTCCCGCGCCCCAGGCCCATCTCACCCGTGAAGTGGCCCGTGATGATGACGCTCCCTCGCGAGTCGAGCGTCACCGCCTGTGCCCTCGCGAGCCCCGAGCGCGTGTCCGAGAGCTCCGCGCGGAAGCCTCGGGACCACAGCGGTGTCCCTTCCGGGGACAGCTTGAGCAGGAAGATGCCGGACGCCACCGATGCCTCCTCGATGTACGTCAGCGCGCCCGTGCCCAGGTCTGGGTCACCCTGATACGCGCCCACGACCCAGACCTCACCCGAGGTCGCCACCGCGAGCCCCGTGGCCTCCACGCGCTCGCCCACCGCGTAGGCTCGCGACCACTGGTGCGAGCCATCCGCGCCGTAGCGCGCCACGACGAGTCCTCGCTCGCCCTGGAAGATTTCGCCGCCGAAGTCACCGCTGTCCTTGAAGGCGCCCGCGACGAGGAAGTCGAGCCCATCCTCCGCGCTCGCCATCGCCGTGACGCGCTCGTCTCCTGCTCCACCTCGATGCCAGCTCCAATCCGGTGCGGGTGTCCGAGGAGGCGCCGTCGGCTCCCGTGTCTCCACCACGAGGCGCGGCCGCATCGCCGGGTCCACGTCCTCGCGCGAGGCGAAGTCCGCGCCGTCGATGTCCGTCGAGAAGAGTCCGAAGTCCCGCGTGCCGTTCCCCGTCACCGCGGACGTCACATCCAGCTCCACCCAGCGGCCGGCGCGCACCTCCTTCGCGCCGGACAACGTGGGGCCCACCGCGGCGGGCTGCCGGTCGAACGTGACGCTGTCCTCCTTCCAGTCGGAGTCCACCAGCCGGACGACAGGCCCATGGCCCGAGCCGTTCGTCACGAACAGTCGCAACACCGCGCGCTTCACCGGGCCCTTCAGCCCCGACACCTCGAAGCGCAGGAAGGAGCGGTACTCGACGGGGGCGTCGTCCACGTAGAGCTGTGACGCGGCGCCGAAGTTCTTGTCGGGCCTGACGGAGTCGACGTGGGCATCCGCGACGGCGACGAAGGTGCCGCCTCCGGTCGCGAAGTCGCCCTGCTGGTCCAGGGGCGTCACCGCTTCGGGTGACGTGAGGCCGCCACAGTGCGGCAGCAACGCCAGGACCGCCATCGCCCCCGCCTCTCGCCATCCCCGCTTCCTGCTTCCGTGCATCGTCCCCCCCACGCCGCGTGCTCGCGAGGAGGCCGGCTGTGCATCGGGGGTGCCGCGCGCGGACGTGCGCGGCCCGACCCTCGCCTCATCCCGACGGACGAGGCGAGGGGCAAGGCGCTTCCTCCGAGGAAGAAGACGAGGGCCCGGCGTGGGGCGCTACAGTCCGCCCGCTTCCAGCGCGCCACCCAATCCCGGGAAGGGCTTGGTCAGCACGGCCTGGAACACGATGTCCTCGAGGACAATCTCGACGGGGAACCGGGGCGTACCCAGCCCGCTGCGCACCACGGTGTTGCTGACGATGAACCAGACGCGCCGCTTGCCCACGGCGTCCTTCAGCGCGGGATGGTCCAGTCGGATGGGCGTGCGGGTCTCCGGGTCGAAGTCCCGCGTGGGGAGGATCTCCGCCGCCTGCGCGTAGTACGCGGGCCGGTTCAGGTCCGAGTAGACGAGGGGCTCGTCCGGTGTGGCCTGCCCGGTGAAGGACAGCCGCATGGACGTGCGCAGCGTCAGCGACGGGGATGGGTTGACGATGGTGAACGTGGAGGAGACCTCCTCCACGACGATGTCCAGGTCCTCGGTGTTGACCGACTCCTCGGGCAGGTCGAGCGCCACCTCGGCGTAGACGGGCTGGAGCACGGAGGTGACGGGCACGCGCACGTCGAAGGGCTCGGTCGCGATGTCGATGCGCGCCGAGCAGCCGGACAACATCAGGACACTGCAGGCGAAGAGGGCGCGCATCATCGGAAGGACCAGGAGACATCGAAGACGGGAAGGACGGGGAGCGTCTCGCCGGGGACGGCCGGGTCGCTCAGGTCGACATACGTGGCGCCGAGGCCCAGGCCGAAGCCCTCGCCGCCGTAGCGGATGCCCGCGGCGGCGCGCAGCTTCGCGCCACCCTTCACCCGCACGCCGGCCTCCGCGACCACGGACCAGTGCCCGACGAAGTTGAAGGCCGCGCCGCCGGTGAAGGACAGGTAGTCGGTGGTGTAGCGCGCGTAGCGGGCCTCGCCCTGCACCAGCAGCCGGCCGAGCGACAGGCCGTAGACGGCGTAGAACGAGGGGCCCTGGAGCTCGGGCTCGAAGCGTTGCAGGCCGGTCGTCCGGGACTCGACGATGCCCGAGTAGACGGAGGCGCCGACGAAGTGCGTGTAGCGCGCGCCCAGGACGAAGCGGTGCGGGCCGGACGCGAGCGCCCAGCGCAGGCCCAGGTTGGGTGCGAGCAGCAGGTCCGCGTAGACGGAGGTGTCCAGCGCGAGCCCCGCGAACAACGGCAACGCGGAGCGCTGCAGCCCGAGCACGGGCGCGTCGATGACCTCCGCCGCGTCCGAGCCCATCAGTCGCGCGGTGTTGGTGCGCACGCCGACCGAGGGCTCCGCGGAGGCGGGCAGGGGAGACAGCCAGGAGACGAGGAGACTGCACAGGGCGGCGGTTCCGGTGCCAATGGCTCGCACGCGAGAACATCTGGAGTGTTTCAAATGGGGTGCTCCTGAAGTGGGCGACGCGGGTCCGGCGTGCGCCTCACGTGCGTCATCTTCGCACTTGGGTCCTCAGCTCGCCAACCACCTGACTGGCGGCCTCGTGCGAAGAGGATGGGGCGGGGGGAGAGGTCGTGCTGACACCAGATGTCAGGTGGCCATCACAGATGCTCCGGCATGGCATGCTCTTCCAAGGGACGCTTGTGAGGGGCATTGCATGCGACTTTGCTGGGCAGTGCCGCTGCTCCTGCTGATGTGCATCACGGGCTGTGCGACGACTCGCATCGTGCGGCTGGAAACCGGACAGGATTCCTTCGTTGTCACTCCGAGCGAGGAGCCAGGCGCGGAACTGGCGTCCGTCGAACTGGACGACGACGAGTTCGAAGCAGCTCTCACCGTGCTCGCTCGAGACGTTCGCCCGCAACGCAACCCGATGAGGCAAGCGAGAGACCTCTTTGGCGTTCCGCCCCGCGGTGGCGTGTATGGCTATGAGAGCCACCCGCCTCGGTTGACACTCCAGTCTCGAGAAGATGCGGACGGCCTTCGCCTGCTGGAGGCCTACGCGGACGAAGAGCTGACGCGTGCCTATGGACAGTGGTGCCAGCGAAAGGACCGGCCCGGAGACTGCCTGCGCCTGTTGGAGGAAGGCCCCTTGCTCGCCAGCGACGGCAAGTTCACCTGGGCCTTTGCCATCGCGATGGACTCGGTGTGGGAAGAGACCGCCGAAGCCTTGGAGGACATGGTGGACCCCGTCGCGGTCATGTCCACCATCACCGCCGGCGCGACGATGTAGCTCATGCTCTGGGCGCTGCCCGAGCCGCTCTCGAAGGGTGTCGCGGCGGCCTTCACATCCCTCGCCATCGCCTACCTGGGGGTGGATACGGTCTGGCGCCTGTTGGACGGCTGGCTGACGTTGGTGCGCGAAGTGGAGCGGGCGACGACCTACGCGCAGCTTCAGGTGGCGAGTGAGGCGTATGGAGAAGTGTTGGGAGAGAACGCGGCGCGCGTCTTCGTGATGCTCGCGACGGCCGGGGTGGGCAGCACCGCGGGGCTGGCTTCAAAGGCCGTGGGGCTGCCGGGGTCCGCCCAGGCGGCTCTCGCCGTGGAGTCTCAGGCTGGCATTCGCTATGTCGCTGTCGGAGGCGTGCGGACCGTCGCCGTGACGACGGAGGGCTTCACCTTGGCGCTCGCTCCCACCGCCATGGCCATGGCGAACCAGGGCGCGAGTGGTGGTGGTGAGCGGCACCACATCGCCACGAACAAGAACGATGTCTCATCGGCGAGAGGTGGACCCTGGTCGCCGCGATTCAGGCGGCTGTTCGCGAGGGCTGGCATGGAGCTCAAGGATCCTGAAAACATCGTCAGGGTCTCAGGTCACCAGGGGCCTCACCCCAAGAAGTACCATGATGCGGTCTTCTTGCGGCTCCAGGATGCATTGGGGCCGTGCCGGACGGTGGAGGCTTGCCGTGCAGCGCTCACGCGAGAGCTGCGCAATCTCGCCACGGAAGCCCAGACTTCAGGACCGGTCATCAACAGGCTCCTGACTCAAGGTAAGTAGGACCGGCGAGCAACCCACCATGCCGAATCCATCGCGATACTTCAGGCTCATGGAGAACGTCCAGGCAGGGAACTGGTACCTGGGCGATCCGCTCACGAAGCAGGGACACGAGCTGGAGGACTTCAGGGAATTCTCGTCGGGGCGACCCGCCCAGGTCTTCGACCGCCTGACAGTTCCCATCGACGAGCCCGGGAGGCGATTGGATTTCAGCACCGCGGGTGCCGGGGCGACCCCCATCGTGCACGTCAGGGTGGCCACCCTCTTCGCGGAAATGGCCCCGAACGACGTGCAGTTGATCCCTGTGAGCATCAAGGGCTGCCCCGATGAATACCTCATCCTCGTCGCGACGCGCCTCGTCCGATGTATCGACGATGAAGCCTCTGAGGAGGTGTTGTACTGGAAGCCGGAGGATGAGCGCCCGGACAAGCTCGGCATGTATCGAAGCGTCTTCGGGATGCGGATCGACCCCGCTCAAGTGGGTGACGCCAGGGTGTTCCGTCCCTGGGGATGGTCTGGCGTGCTCATCGTCTCCCAGGACATCAAGGCGGCGCTGGAGCGCGCGAACGTCACGGGCGCTGAGTTCGAGGAGGTCTAGTAGCTCGGCACAGAGGTTTTGAAGGGTTCAGGCAGCGGCTGTTGCTGCCTGGGCCTGGGGGTATGCTCGACCAAGCTTGGTGCGGGCGCCCTCGATGGTGAAGCGCCAGCGGATCCGGGCACGTTCCTTGTTTCGCATCCGCTCCCATCGGGCCACCTCCCGCTTCAGGGTGGCCTTGTTGGGGATGCGTCTGTCCAAGCACTGGCGGTTCAGCACGCCGATTTCAATCTCCACCATGTTCAGCCAGCTGGCGTGCTTGGGCACGAAGTGGAACTCCAGTCGTTTCAGAATCCGCCCGGCTTCTTCTGGAGGGAAGGCTTCATAGAGGGCGCCGGGGCTGTGCGTGGACAAATTGTCGAGTACTACCCGGATGGTGTCCGCCTCCGGGTAGTGCACGTCCACCAACTCGCGCATCCGCGCGGCGAAGTCCTTGGCGGTGCGCTGGTCCGAGACTTCGACGTGGCGCCAGGGGCGGTGCACGTCCAGAAAGACGAAGAGGTTGGCTGTTCCGTTCCTCTGGTACTCGTAGTCGTAGCGTCGGGGCTTGCCGGGCTCGGCAGGCAGAGGGGTGCGGACTTCTCCGATGAGCTGCGTGGGCGACTCGTCGAAGCACACTACCGGCCTCTTGGCATCCGGCGGCTCGGCGTAGAGTTCCAGCACGTCCTCCATTCGGGCGACGTACTCGGCATCCACCTTGAGGATGCACCACATGCGCTGCTGCCAGGTCGTGTCCCTATAAGTGTGTAGAAGGCAAGGAGGGACGAGCGGGAAAGAGGGAAGCTCCTCGGTGAAACCAACCGAGACGGTCTCCCCCTGGCAGGGGAGCCGAGGAGTTCCCTGAAGTGGACGATACCGAGTTTGCCGCGCCCTCGCACGAGGAGGTGCGCACCGACGTGCGAGGCCTGTTCCTGGGAGCCATCCGCATGACGCTGGAGATGCTGCTGGAAGAAGAGATTCGAGGGCTGGTGGGGGCCGGGCGATGGCAGCAGGTGGCGGGGCGGAAGGACCAGCGCAACGGCAGCTACCTGCGCGGCCTGCTGACGTCCATGGGGCACCTGGAGGTGGCCGTGCCCCGGACGCGGGCCAGCGGCTCAGCGGAGGCCGTCCTGGGGCGCTACAAACGGCGCAGCGAGGAACTCGACGAGGCGATTACCAGCGCATACGTGCAGGGCGTCTCCACGAGGAAGATGGGCCGGGTGACGCGAGCGCTCATGGGTGAGGAGGTTTCGCGTTCGACGGTGAGCCGAGTGACGAAGTCCCTCGAAGAGAAGGTGGAGGCCCTTCGCACCCAGCCTCTCACCCAGGCCTTCCCCTACCTGTACCTGGATGCCACCTTCCTGGACGCCCGGTGGGCGCGCACGGTGCAGAACGTCTCCGCCCTGGTGGCCTACGGCGTGGGAGAGGATGGGCACCGGCACCTGTTGGCCGTGACTCTGGGTGGCAGCGAGTCGCAGGACTCCTGGCTGGAGCTGCTGCGCCAACTGCTCGAGCGAGGGCTGAGGGGCGTGCGCCTGGTCATCGCCGACGGGCACGCGGGGCTGGCCGCCGCGGCCCGGCAGGCACTGCCCGAGGCCCAGCTCCAGCGCTGCACGGTGCACCTCACCCGGAACGTCCTCGCCAAGGCTCCCTGGCGCCTGCGCGGACGCCTCGGCAAGGAGACCTCGGCCGTCTTCGAGGCCCCCTCTCTCCAGGACGCCAGGAAGCGCCTAGAGGCGCTCCAGGCCGGGCTGGGCCGCCAGGTCCCCGAGGCCATGGCGTGCCTGCGCGAGGGCTTCGCCGCCGCCACCTGCTTCTTCTCCTTCCCCAAGGCCCACTGGAAGCGCCTGCGCAGCACCAACGGCCTGGAGCGTCTGCACGGCGAAGTGAAGCGCCGCATCCGCTCCGTGGGCGCCTTCCCGGACCGTGCCAGCGCGCTGCGTCTCATCACCGCCGTCGCCCTCGAAGTCACTGGCATCTGGGACGACCGTCGCTACCTCGACATGGCCCTGCTCAACTCAACCCCAGACACCGCCGCTGATTGACACCGCCAAGGAGCATTCCTCCCCCGAACCCCCTCCGAACAACTACACGCGATTCGGGACTTGACCCTCTCGCGCAGGCAGGCGGTATTTGTTCACGCGCAGCTCCGCGCGGGCGGAAACGGCCTCGCCTCTGCGGATCATCAGGGCCGTCTTGGGGCGGTCGCGGCGGACCGCTGCGCGGGCCTCGGCACGGCCCCGCAACGGGCGCTGGCGGCGAACGCGGGCGCATCCTCGGGTTGTCCCTGTCCTCGCCCAGCCGGAGCCACCACGGCGCGCGGGCAAGGGCCGAGAGGAGGGGCAGAGGGCCGTGCCGAGGACGCGGCCAAGAGTTTCTGAGGGCCGTCTCGGAGAGTCTGCGCGTGCGACGAAATCAGGAGTACCCAGTAAGGACTGAGGGCGTTTCGCTCTCTCGGTTAACAGAAACGAAGGGCCGGACTGGCCTCAAAAGGCTCCGGGCCGTCTTGGAGACAGGGAAGCGAAGCAACCCTGGAAGGTACGACATCGAAAGGCCTGGATTGTTAGAATCGGTCGTCCGAAGTGGTTAACAAAACTGTTAACCACTCTCGGCCTCTCTCTCCCCAAAACGGGTGAAAGAGCGGTCCAGAGAGCCCAATCGGCGGCGGAGGAGAGGGGGCATCTCGCTCTGCGGGGTAGAGAGCCGAGAGCGCCCTCTTCAGCACCGCGAGCCAGAATCCCTTGGGATTCAGCGGCTTAAGCACGAAGGCCCCGCGATATCATCGCGAGGCCCTGTTAAACAAAAAGGGCCCTACCGGTTGGTAGGGCCCTTCAAGTAGCTCCGGGACCGGGCTGCTTCGGCGAGGTCCGACGCGCCGTCGAGCCGAGAGAGCGCGAATGCGCAGACGCCCGCGGAGGATCGCGGCGCGCGGCGTTGAACGCGGGTCTCGGCGGAATGTTCGTCGCGTAGGTCGGGGTCGCCGTCGCCGATCGGCGTTCGGAGAGGGACCCGAGAACCGGAGGGATACCCCGCGTGGTCAACAGGTGTCGAGCGGCCTCCAGCCAGATCCCAAGAAACCTCCTCGGCGGCGTCCTCGACGACGCCGGCCCCCTTCGACAGCCGCCACCAGGCCGCCCACGTTGGCGCGAGGCGCGCAGGAAGTCCGGGTTGGCGCGCCTGGCGCGGCCTGCGGACAAAGGGCGACCGTGCGCGCCGTCCGCGAAGCAGGGGCGCGAAGGTGAGGTCCGCAGGTGTCATCGTCAGGCAGCCTTCGCGGGCGAGGCGTCGGCCACGAGCGCGTAGCCCTGGAGAATGCCGTTGGCGTACGGGCGGCGCTTGCGAACGTCGGCGAGGTCGATGACCGCGGCCTCGGGTTTGCTGGCCGCGAACTCCTCCGGCGTGCGCCCGTCGATGCCCTGGTGGGGGCGCTCGGTGTTCGCGTAGCGCCGGTACTCGTCGAGATAGAACTGGAGCTCCTTCGCGTCGGCCACGCGGATGTGCCGGAGCAGCTCGCGGCGGACGGAACCGATGGCACGCGCCGCGTAGCAGTTCATCGACGGCAGCCCGGTCAGCGTGACCTCCTCCTCGATCTCGAGCACGCGGAGCTGGCGCGCGAACTGCCCGGCGAAGTGCGTGCCGTGGTCGTGGACGACAGCCTTGGGCGCGCGCTTCTCGCGGGCGCAGACCTCGTTGAAGGTGCGGATGGTCCACACCGAGTCGACGTCCCAGCCGTCGTGGACGCGGAGGTCGAGCAGCTCGCGGGTGTGCACGTCGATGATGAGGAGCGCCTGGAGCCACACTCCCTTCGCCGTCTGCACCGCGAAGAAGTCGAGCGCCCAGAGCGCGTCCTTGGCGGTGGACCTCACGCGCTCGAAGTCGAGCTTCCTCCCCGGGCGCGGCGAGAACCCATTCTCCCTAAAGATGCGGGCGATGGTCGGTTCGCTCACGCGGATGCCCATGCGCCGCAGCTCCTCGCGGATGCGCCGCTGGCCCCACGCGCGGTTCTCGCGCTTCAGCGTCAGGATGAGCTCGACGACCTTCTCGTCGAGCGGCGGTCGCCCGCCCGTGGCTGGGCGCCGTCGCAGCGAGCGGAAGCGGGTCGCCCAGCGCCTGATGGTGCGCAGCGAAGCCGAGAGGAAGTAGCGCTGGAAGGGCTCGTCGCCGCGCGTGAGGAGGTACGCGAACACCTGCGCGGCGCGCGTGGCCATCGGCGTCGGCGCTGGCTCGGTGCGCTGAGCGAGCTCGGCCTCGAGCGCGTCGAACTGGGCCTTGAGCGCGATGTTCTCGCGGTACAGGCGCGCGGCCTCGGGCATCGTCGTGTTGCGCGGGAGGCGCGAGACGCGGTCCACCGTTGTGAGGAGCAAGTGGTAGAAACCGAACTCGACGGCGCGGAGCGTGAGCGCGGCCGCGCCCTTGATGCGGCCGCGGAGGTCGAGGGTGCGCGGCCTGGAGATCTTCGACGGCTCACTCATCGGAGGACTTCTTCCCTCGGGCCTTGCGCGGCCTGGGGGTCGACGCCGAGGGCTCGCCGCCCGCGAGCCGCTTCGTCTCGGCCACGACCCGATCGAAGTCGCTCTCGAAGAGCCGGTCTTGCACGATGCGGTACTTCTCGAACTCGCTGAGCGCGTGCTGTTTCGCCAGCTCCGCGCTCACCTTGCCGGCGTCCTGCAAGATCTCGCGGTCCCACAAGCGCAAGAAGCCTTGGAGACGTTCCTCCCAGTCGGCCATCGTCATCGGGATGCGCCGCGTCGCCTGCATCTCAGCCATGTCGAGGTAGGCCGAGACGATGCGCTGCATCTGGTCCATCTCGGTCGCCGAGAGGTAGTTCTTGGCGATCACCACGTCGTAGCGGTGGATCTTCCCCTGCGGCGCGCCCTCCCAGGTCGTCAGACCCATATGGGGCTGCTCGGCGTCGGCGCGATCGACGATCACCTCGGCGGCGGTCTGCCCATGCACCGCGAAGTGCAACTTGTTCTGCACGGCAGCGAAGAAACGCTGCGTCGCTGCGGCCCTCGCGTCGTAGTCCACCGAGGTCGCGTAGATGTCGGTGATCTTCTGGTAGAACTTGCGCTCCGAGAGGCGGATCTCCCGGACCTTCTCGAGCTGCCGATCGAAGAACTCCTGGGTGAGCACGCTGCCGCCGGACTTCAGGCGGTCCACGTCCATCACCCAGCCTTGGATGGTGTAGTCCCTCACCACCTGCGTGGCCCACTTGCGAAACTGGACCGCGCGCTCGTTCTCGATCTTGAAGCCGACGGCGATGATGGCCTGCAGGTTGTAGTGCTTGACGTTGTAGGTCTTTCCGTCGGCTGCAGTTGTTAAGTACTGCTTAACAACTGCCTCCTCAATGAGCTCCCGGTCCGTGAAGATGCGCTTGAGGTGCTGGCTGATGGCCGGGACGGTGACGTCGTAGAGCGTCGCCATCATCTTCTGCGACAGCCAGATGTTCTCGTCCTCGTAGCGCATCTCGACGGCCTGCTGCTGCGAGCCGGTAGCGGCGACGAAGGTCAGGTACTCGGCCGCCGACGAGCGCACGATGGAGACCTCGGGCGGTTGCTTCTTGCGGGTCACGCCGTGCCCCCCGGACTCGTTCTCGGCTTGAAGACGAGCGTTGCCACATCGTGGCGCTCGCCCGCGCTTCGGACCTCGACGAGAACCATCGGCCCGAGCGCTCGACCACTGACGTTGACGTCGACTGGGGGGCCACCCACCGGCTGCAGGCGGCCCTCCGCGAAGAGCTGGAGCGCGGCAGGCATCATGGCATGCACCGTCGCCGTGCCGTCTTCAGCGACTGCCCCACTGTGGCGGGCGTAGGGGAAGCTGAGAGACGAGGTTCTGTCGAGGCGAATCCTCACCTCATCGAGGAAGACACCGCCGATCGCGATCCGCTTGTCGACGGGCGGCGGCACCTCCGCGCGAACGCCGTCGGGCAAGCCCACGGTGCAGGTCAGCCGCCGCGCGCCCATCGAGTCCTCGTCGTAGGACCAGTCCTCTACGAGTCGCGGGTCGAGCCAGTGCGGGTTGAAGCGCTCGGCGAGGACGTCGAACGTCGCGGAGCCATGGCATTTCTGCCCCTGGAGTTGCTTCTTCAGCTCGTTCAACTCCTTCACCCGGCGTCGTTCCCAGCGCTTCGACGCGCGCACGCTGGCGTTCCAGAAGGACACCACCAGCGCGAGCACCTCTCTCGCCTGCTCGAGGGGTGCCCTGGAACCAAGCTCGCTGAGCAGCGGCGCGCCGACCTCGAGCACGAGCTCGGCGAGGTCAGCTTCGGGGAGGCGGACGCTCGTCCACGAGTTGGCGTAGCCGCGCGTCATGGATCCTCACCCTCCATCTCCTCCCATGTCTTTCCCGCCTCGACGGCGGCGAGGTTGAAGCGCGCGCCCTGGTTGTCGCTGGGGTTCAGCCAAAGCATCTTCGTGAAGACCGCCTTGGCCACGCGCAGGTCACCGAGACGCCACGCGCAGAGGCCGACGCCGTGCAGACAGCGCAGGAACGGGCGATTGTCGATGAGGCCCCACGCAAGCACGCCGTCGAAGTCCTTCCCGAGCGAGACGCCACCGATGGTGGTGCCCATCTCGTAGTGTCGAAGCGCCTGCTTGGGGTTGCGCTCGAACTCGATGTTGCCGAGGTGGGCGTGCGCGTCGAGGCAGCGAAGATCCTTCGCGAGCAGGTTCATCAGCAGGTCGTATGCGCCCCTCTCGTCGCCTGCCGAGCGCAGCTCAGCAGCTTCGAGAATCGGGTCGGAATCGAAGTCCTCGGGGTCGGCGCTGGGGATGACCTGCTCCAGCTCGAACATCGGCCGTTTGCCGCGCGCGATGATCGGCTTGGCCCAGTCTTCGATGGGCTCGCCTTCTTCGCCCCAGTACTCGTCGTTCGGGTCCCAGTCGCCTTGCTGGTGGAGGGCGAGCGGCGTCAGACCCAGCGCGAGCGCGTCGCAACGAGTCGAGCTGATGGAGCCCGAGATGTACGGATGCCGGGCGTGTGTCCACTCCTTTGTCGGCGTGACCGTGATTATCGACCCGGGCACCTCGTCGCGGACGGCGGTGCGCAGCGTCACCTCGCGGGCGGTGCCGAGCAGGCGGCAGCGGATCGCGTTCGACTTGCAGGCGAGCACGATGAGTTCCACGGACTTTCCGACGACGATGTCCTCGCTCGCGACCTTGTGTGGGCGCGGGGCGGTAGCCACCTGCGCGCTCGCCGCTGGAAGTCCAAGCCAGGCGCGGTACCTCGACACGAGCTGCGCGGCAGGGCTACCGAATGCGAACGTCACGTCCGCCAAGCCGACTTCGTAGGTGTTCTCGCCTCGCTGGCAACTGGCCAAGAGCCCGACGTGCGGCAGGCCAGGGTCGCGGAGCGCAGTCACCGTGACGGGCTCGCCGATCACGTGGGCGTCGGCAGGCAGCCTGAGGTCGGCGCGGGCCTGTGTCTCGAACTCTCCGAGGCCAGCCACATCGTCCTTCGCGCGCCGCCCGGGGACTCCTTCCACGAGGGCGACGTGGTCTGCGCTTTGTGGGTCAGCCGAGACGCGGCTGAGCTTCGCCTTCGTCTTTGAGGCCTTCTTCGGCGGCGTCTTCACGTCGGGATCCTCTCGTCGTCGTCGGACGCGGCGGCGTAGGCTTGGTTCGGGTGGGTCGGCTCGCCGGGGAACAGGCGGCGCAGGCGCCCCTCGGCAACCATCACAGAGGGGGCGAGGTCGGGCGGGAGCCCCGGTCGATCGGCCTCCGACTCCGGGTGATCCGCAGTCAGCTCCGGTCGATCCGCTTCCAACCCCTGCGTATCGATCGGGGGCTGCGCCCTGGGCCCCAACTCGTTGTAGCTCTTCGGCCCGGCCGCGTGCAGGGCGAGCAACTCGCGCTCACGCAGCCTGTGAGCTCGCGCCGCGAGTCCAGCGCCGGATCTCGGTGCGGACTTAGTGCCGACTTGGTGCCGCGGTGGCACCAAGTCGGGCGACGGCAGCATCGAGCAAGCGCTCCCCCGGTCGAACCCCTGCGTACTTGACCCCAATCCCTGGGTACGTGGCCTCAACCCGTGTGTACCCTCGGCCGAGAGCCCCTGTGTATGTGGCTCGAGTTCCGGCGCCCTGACACGCTCGACGCGACCGGTCATCATCGGCCGCCTCCTGGCACCCGTACGGCTCCTTCGAGACGGCGGTGAACGACCGGCACCATCGTCAGGAGGTCGAGCGCCTCCTGCTCGTCGACCGCCCAGCGAGCCTTGAGCTCGTGCGCGGTTGGGTTGCGGAACACTGCGAAGATGCCCTTCATCATGTGCGTCATGCAGCGCTGCTCGCTCTGCTCCGAGATCGAACGGAGCGTGTTCAGCGCCAGGATCGGCGTGCGCGAGCGACGATCGCGGTCGCGCATACCGAAGGCCTCATCGACGAGCTCCGATCCGTCGAGCGTCAAGCCTGAGAGCTGACGGACCTTCTCGGCCACGCTCTTGGTCGCTTCGAGCACTGCATGGAAGTAGTTTTCTTCGAGCAGCTCCGCGCGACAGGCCTTCAGCACATCGGCGTGAACCTGTCGCCGGACAAGCTCGGCCCGTAGGCGACCGGCGCGCGCTTCGGCCTCGCTCGCGGTACGGGCCCGCTGCGCAGCGACTACCTGACCCTGATCGTCAATGCCGAGGCCGCCCAGCGAGAGCACGGCGTTGAGTCCAGCCTGCCGCTCTGCGAACAACTGCGACTTGCCCACGTACCGCGCCGGGTGCATGGCGGCCTGCACGAAGGCGAGCACGTTGTTGGCCACGCCGTCACGCTGCTGACGCGCAGCCAGCGCCTCGTAGAGCCGATGTCGCTTCGTGATGCCTGGCGCGACGTCGTCGATCTGGCACTGACGAAGCAGCCCGCCGATCTCGGACCCCGTGAGACCGCCGCCCGTGTCACCGAGCACACCGCAGAGGGCTTCGAGGGTGGCGGTGTCGAGTCGCTCGATCGCCATCACGTCCCCTTCACGGTGAAGCGGTGGCGGGGAGCACGACGCGCAGAGTCGAAGCCGCGCTGGACGGCGTCGCGGTCATCGCGACCGAGGCGGGTCCAGGTGGTTTGCTCGTTGGGCTTCTTCGTCGTGCCGAACCCGTACGGCAGGCTGATGCCGATGAGGTCAGTGATCAGGTAGCGGTCGTGGATGTCATCCCAGAGGAAGACGTCCACCGAGAGTCCTGCGGTCCTGGCCGCCGTGGTGATGGCTGGCGTCAGCGCCGCGACCACGTCGTTCACCTGAGGGCGCTTGTCGTTGCCACCGCCGTACCAGGCCGCACGATGAATCTCGACGAGCGGCTTCACCGAACGAGAACGCAGCCCCGCAAGGAGCTTCATCAGGTCGCCGTACTGGTGGTGGTCCGTAGGATCGATGAACGGGTCGACGAAGATGAGCGAGTTGGCGTGCCGCAACACCGGCGCGAGGGCGGCCTCGTAGTCCACGAGCGTCCGCCCGAGGCGCAGCGACGGGCTCCGCGACGCCCACCAGGGCGCGCTCGATAGCTTGCTCACGGAGCTGACGATGGCGTTGCGAGCGTGCGGGACTGCCGTGGCATCCGTCGCGATCACGCCCGCGAGGGGCCGCGCCGAGTGGCTCGCGAGCGCCTCGGCGCACCAGTCGGTGTCGGTCTGCGGGGCCGTGGCGACGGCTGCGTCGGCGAGAACGATGCGCTGCTGCGTCCGCAGCTTCTTCAGCAGCTCCTTGCCGCGCTGGTGCCATGGGCGCGACGAGTCGTCGAACGTCTTGACCCATTCGCCGGAGCGCAGGTTGCGGACGAGTCCTTCGTGGAGGAGCACGTCCTTGAGGGCTTGCAGATGGAGGCCGCAGACCTCCTCGCTGGTGTAGGCCGTCACATCGAAGACACCCGGCGTGAGCGCGTACTCGGCGAGCAACGCCATCACAGCACCTCTCGAAGGCCTTCTTCGAAGAAGCCTCCGGGCCATGCCTTGACCAGCTCTCCGCGCTCGTTCAGCGGCATCTTGCGGCTGATGCTACGCGAACCGTCTTTCTCGACCAGCACCACGGAGACATCCTCTGGACGTACGGGGCGAACACCTTCCGGCACGGTGCCTTCGTGAGTCTCGCGCATGCGCCGCATGACCCGCAGGAGCAGATGCTCGCTGTGGGTCTCGACGAACATGATCCGGCGCTGCCCCTCACGGCTCGCGGCATCGAGGAGGAGATCGCCAAGCCCCACCTGCACGGCCGGGTGAACATGGATCTCCGGCTGCTCGACGAGCGAGAGACCACCGCGCCCTTCGATCGCCGCGACCACCACGGGGATGAGCTGAGAGATGCCGGCGCCCACCTCCGACGGCAGCACGAACGAGCCCGCGCCCGTGTCGAGCAAGAGGCGCCGCACTGTCTTGTCGACATGGCCTGCCGCGACGTCCTCGGCGTCGGCGTTGCCTTCGAAGAGCTGCTGCACGACCACCTTGCAGCCGACGTTGAGCTTGCGCAGCCAGTCGTTCGTCCGCTCGACGAGCGTGAGGCGATCCGCGAGGAGCAGGTCCCACGCGGCCAGGCCGTCGGCCCAGCTCGTGATGCGGCCGGCCCGCTCGTAGAGAAACCCGCGCGGCGGGATCGTGCGCAGCGGCCCGATGTATTGGGCGTCACGCAGGAAGCCCGTGAGCTGCGAGATCGTGCCGAGCACGACCATCTCCAAGAACGTGCGGACCTCCAGCGCAGCGTGCTCTCGGAGGGCAATGGACGCCTCGAGCGCCTCGACCTGTCGCTTCACCTCGTCGGACGCAGGCTTGAGTCGGAGCGAGACGAGCTCTTCTTTGTCGCCCTCGATGTCGCCTGCCGCCACGACCCGCAGGGGCTCGCCCGGCGCAGGCAGGGCTGACGCCCGAGTCCGCGCGAGCGCGAACACCGGCAGCGAGCGGCCATCGCCGAAGCCGCTGCCGTCGCCGAGCCCGGCGCCAGCGCCGCTTCCCCCGCCGTAGCCGCCTCCCTCGGCTTCCAGCTCCCGGTGCAGCTCCTCCTCCGGGATGGCGATCTGCTCCCAGGTTTCGGTGACGTCCGCCGGTGCGTGCTTGGCGGTGAGGGGGCGCCGAGTACCATCGGCCTCGATCGCGTAACCACCAGGCAACTCCCGCGTCTCGGTTGCAAGAAGCGGATGGCCAAGGTTGACGCGCGCGTGGAGCGGCTCCCCCTCGCGCATCGTCGCGCCGACCTCGAGCCACAGGAGGGGCTCGGAGTCGCCGTTCACGCCGATGCGCACCTGGCTGACGATCGGGCCTTGGAACGCGGTCGTGGTGCGGTGCTCGATGGTCAGCTCGAGCCACGCGCTCTCCACCTCGTCGTCGAGGTCGGGGAACGGGAAGTCGGTCAGGTCGCGCCCGAAGCGCTCGAGGCCGCCGGGCGTGGCGAACTCGGCGCGCAGCACGATGCCGCGCGCGGTGTCGTGCTGGTGGACGAGCCGAGCGAAGCCGCCGAGCTCGAGCACGTGGCCGCCCAGCTCGGTGCGATCGACGTCGGCCGAGCCGCGCTCGATCAGCTCGTGCAGGTAGACGAGCGCCTGCAGGATGCTGCTCTTGCCCGCGCTGTTCGCGCCGAACAGGAGGGTCAGCGGCGCGAAGTCGACGCGCTGGCGAGCCCCGATGCCCTTGAAGTTCTCGATCTCGAGCGAGGTCAGCATGAGGTCTCCTGCAAGCCCGCCAGCAAATGCCCAGCAAACACGCAACCACGCGTAAACACGCCGGAATCCATCCTCGGAGGGCACTCCCAGAGGGCTCGCAGCAAATACCCAGCAAATGACGTAAGGGCTCGACTTCGCGAAGGATTCTGGCTCGTCCGCCCCAGCGCCGGGTACCTCGCAGCAAGGAATGCCAGCCTCACGGCTTCCTCCTGGTGCTCGGGCCTGCGGCGTCGGCTGTCGCCCACCAGGGGATGTACTTCATGAGCTTCTTCGCGGCGTTCTCGTCAACGGGAGCGATGAGGCCTGCCGCGACCGTCTCCTTGATGAGCCGCGAAGCGGAAGCACTGTTCGCCTCGTTGAGGCCGAACCGCGCCCGTACCGAGGCGTTCGTCAGGTACTCGCGGTTCACGTAGCGAAGACACGCGTGTAGATAGCAGGAGCGGGTTCGCTCTTCGGCATCCATGCGCGAGAGAGGGCGGTGCGCGAAGAGAACCGCCCGCGTCGAGCCGACCGGCACCTCGAAGAGCGGCGCAGGGAGCTGGTATGACTCGGTCTGCGAGACGACCTTGTCCACGCCGCTGCCTCGCTCCTCGCAGATGCCCATGCGCCGCATGAGCGAGGCGAGCGCCTCGTTGCGCGAGCGCGGTGGCGCGTCCACGAAGCGGTCGGCCGCGACGAGCGGCTCCCCGGGGTTCGTCACCTCGAGACGGTCGGCGAACAGCTCCACCATCGGCCCAGCACCGGTGACGAAGAAGTCCTGGTGGATGAGCGCGTTGGCGACCAGCTCGCGCACCGCCAACTCAGGGTACATCGGCACCGACTTGCGCAGCGCCTGCCCGATGACCTCGTTCGACGGCACGAGCCCATTCACGAATGCGATGAGCGTCTCGAAGCCCGCCGCGTAGCCCTTGGACTCCACCTGCTCCTTGAGCGTCTTGAGTCGGCCACCGCCCTCGTAGACGATGACCCGCACGGCCTTGCGCCCGAGCGGACCGAAGTCGGTCAGCTTCTTCGCGAATAGCACCGCCCCAAGGTTGGTGATGTTCCAGCTCCCGGCGTCGCTCTTGCGGATGAGGGCGTCTTCTTCGAGCGCCGCGAGAATGCCTGTGCGGTGGTCCGGGAGCGGCCTGCCCGTCAGCTCGAAGTAGCTCGGATAGTCGAGCAGCGACAGCACCTCGTCACTCGTGGCGTTTTCGCGCGCGACGCCGATCTCGAAGGGCGTCTGGTCGAAGACGCGCCACAGCGCGCGCTCTTTCTCGGGCACGTCCTTGAGCTTCTTCTTGATGCTGCCGACCCGGACGTACTCGACGCCCTCGAAGCGAGTGGGCTGTCGCTGAGCTCGCTCGACCTCGAGCAACACCACTCGCTGCCCATCGACCTCGACGACGAAGAAGCGGAAGTGCAGCTTCGGCTCGAGCAGCCGCAGGAGCCAGCTCTCCAGCTCCTCGTTGCCGACCTTGGTCGCGTGCGGGTCGAAGCGCGTTCCGACGATGGCGTGGTCGCCGTCGCGCACGCCCCACAGCAGGTAGGCGAACGCCTTGCCCTCGAGCCCAGCGCTGTTGGCGAGCGCCGAGAGGTATTCGCCGATGAGCTTCGGCTCGGCGTTGTTCTCCTTGAACTCCACCCACTCGGTCTCGCGCGGCAGCTTGCACAGTTCGCGCACGAGGCCCGTGAGGTAGTCGGTCGACCGCGACGTTGTCATGCGAGCCCCCCAATGCGCCCTTGGAGTTCCAGTCCAAGAGGGTTCTGGCGCTCGACGAGCCATGCGAGGAGGCCACGAAACGCAACGAACGATTCACTCGACGCACGCAGCCGGTGTTGGTCTTGGTCCCAGACCATGTTCAGGAGCTTCGCCAGATCGTCGTCAACATCCTTCTCGCGGTACGTCGACTGCTTCTCCTCGAGCTGGAGCACCTTCAGGAACCACTCGAGCGTGCGCAGGCGAATGTGCACAGCAGGCGGCGTTGCGAGCCAGCGCGCGAACTTTCCTAGACGGCGCCCTTCCAGCGGTACTTTCTCCATCCAGGTGGTGATCACATCCCAGATGGAACTGACGTGATTGGCATGCCGCTCTGCCCATACGTCTTTGACCCAGTAGTCGATGCCGATGAGCGCGTCCCACACCTCTTCATGCCATGGCCAGCGCAGCTCGCCGTCGACCGCAACCAATGCGCGCTGCATCATCACACGGAGGAGCGGCGCGTAGCTTGCTGGCGTCCGTTCGGGCGCGAGGGCGCGCCGGTGTAGAGCTGTCAGGAAATTCTCCGGCCAATCATGTGCGTCGCTGTGAAGTTCGATGACCGCCGCACAGAACTGCTCGGGGTTTTCAGCCGGTCGCAATTGAAGCACCGCCGCAGCCACTCGCTCGAGGACCCATATTTCGTCCTCTTGGGGGTACTGATGATCACGTCGTCGCAGGTCTGCGCGTGGCCTCTCGGCGACGACCTCAAGGGCGACTCGCCAGAACTGGACAACCCTTGCCCGCTCCGCCGAGTCCTGCGCTTCATCGGGCAGCGGTATCCATTCGTGGCTGCAGCGCACCAGATGGAAGTCCAGATGCCTGAATCCGTCCCACTTGCGGCGAATTTCGTCGAGCTCAGCGAAGCGACTCGCGTCATCGAACCTGCGCCAGTCTTCGGCCAGAACACCGAACGAGCCCTCGACGAATGAAGAAATCGACTGCTCTACCCATGCTCCAATTTCAGTGACGAGGCGCTCGCGCGTCGCCTCATCGAACGGCGGGACCGCGTGCTGCAGTCTGCGTAACGCATCGATGCGAACCCGCACGTGGGCCCATCCGATCACGAGTCGGCGAAGTCGCTCGAAGTCGTCCCCAAGCGAGGCGCGACGCTCTGCACATCGCGAGAACAGCAGGCGGACCGCTGCGTACTTCTCCGTAAACACCAGATCGGCCACGAGACGACGCCACCGAACGTCCTGAGGTGCGCGTGCCCACAGCATGGCGGCCGACTCAGCGATGAAGCAGTCCCACGTCCATGTCGACACGTCGTGCTCGGAGTGGAACCCCTCGCGTTCAGGGAGATCGCTCGCCAGGAGAGATTCAAGGGCGACCTCAATCGCTGTACGTCGAGTCTCATCCTGGGAGGGCCACTGGTCGTGCCACAGAAATACAGCCGCGCCGCCAGTGATGGCATTGACGTACTCGTCCCCCAAACGCTCCTCGCCACCAGGAAGAGCAGGGCCATTCTCGGCAAGCTCCCGAATCCGTGCCCACGTCTGCCAGAGGTCCTGTAGCTGTGCGTCGGTCTGAACGCGTCGTTCATCGAGGATCGTTCTGCAGCGAATCGGAAAGCTCGTGACGAGCATCCGATCGTTCATCTCTTGCTGTTCGGTGGTTCTCTCGGCTTGCACGCGCTCGAGAGCGACGTTCACGATGACGTGGCCGTGTGTCGGGTCCTCGCGGACCTCGTAGTTGGCAGGGTCAAGCCACAGGTCGAGTTGTGTGGCCATCTCGCCGAGTTGGTCCCCGTCGGCCTCGCGCTTCTTCCACCAGTCTCGGGTCGACGAGAAGAAGGTCTGCATCTCTTTGCTCGTGAAGAGCCGCTCTGTCGCCACGTAGCGGAGGTCACGCTTTCGGTGTTCAAGACCGTGGAACTGTTGCGCAAGCTTGATGAACTCCTGCCCCCGCATGAAGGCACCGATCATCAGGTGGTTGCGCCCGTGCACGAGCTTGTTGATCTCCCACGAGTACAGTTCGGGAGCGGACAGCAAGGCCCGCAGGGGCCCGTCGAAAAGGCTCGGTTGCCTCTTACCGAGATCGCAGAGAACCCCGAGCGGCGCTACCGACTTGCTGCGAGCGAGAACAGCAGAGACCTCTTCGGCGATGTCATCGCCCGCGTCGAGGCGCATATAGAAATACTGCTCGAGCGCCATGAGCGAGGCTTCGACCGCGTCAGGGGGATTCCCGAGCCCTGAACTCCAGCCGTAGACGGTCGCATCACCTTGGAAGGTCAGAATGGTCGATCCCCCGTCGTGCAGGAGCAGACGCAGCACCGGGGCGGCAGCCATTGCTTGATCGACTTCTGCTTCGGTGTGCCCGTCCGCGATGGCGCGCGCGCACCACTCCCGCCGCTCGCGCTCGGCGCGCTCGCCAGCGCGTGCAGCGGCGAAGTCGACGAGCTGCATGATCAGCTCCAAGCCTTCTGCGAAGTTGCCACGAAGACACGCGAGGAACGGGCCCTGCGTGTAGAGCGCTGGGTGCCACTTATGGCGGCTCACGAGATCCAGTTCTCGCTCGTGCAGCCCACCGGATCCCCAGTACTCCTCGCGAGGCGGCTTGATCAGCGTTGCGAGGACAACTTCGCGAGCGACCGCCGGGCGCACTCGGTAGAGATGGTGAATGGCCGGAGTGTCGAGAACTACATCTTGAAAAGCCTCATCGACGCGCGCCAGTGGGCCGTCAGGCCACGGGCCTCGCATGACTCCTGTGCTGAACATGCTCCGTGGACGCAATCGCGGAGGTGGCGACTCATCGGCAGGCTCGACTGGCCGTGGAATGCGCTCCGCAGCAGTCCTCGCTATCAGCGCGACACCGTCTGGCCGCTCGGGCGCTGCCATCAACGCGCACTTGTAGAACCGCCCACGCTCGTCACGCTCTCTGTAGTCATGGCGTGAATCAACGGCGCGCTGGCCGAGCATGACAGCAAGTTCGGCAGCTTCGCGTCTCCGAACGGACCCGGTCGGAACGAACTCCAGCCACATCTGGACGATCCTGGCGATCTCGGGCGCGGCGCCACCAAGAGCGTCGCCGCGATGAGCGTGTAGGACTGCCAGGACATCGAGCCAATAGGGCCAATGGGGACGGCGGAAGGTCGCGCGAGCCTCGTTGGTATCCATGCCAACGGCACGAGCGATCTCCTGCATGCGCTCGTCGGGAACCGTAGCGAAGGCAAGGAAGCGCGTCAGAAGTCGGCGCAGAAGCTCGCCGTCTCCAGCGATGAGGTCCGGGAAGACGCTCTCGAGCAGCTGCCCAGCATTCATCGCGAACGCCGGAGCTTCGAGAAGGAGGTCTCGAACGATCGCCAGATTGCCGTCGCCGAAGGAGGCCATCAGCGTCCTCCACTCCGCGATACCGTTCGCACGCTCGAGCACGTGAATGCCGAGGAGCCGTATCGCTCGATGCCAGAGAGGCGATTCGTGTCGCGTTTGCAAGAACGCCGCGAGGTCGGCTCGATGGTTGAGGAGGACTCGAAGGCGAGCCCAGTCGCCATAGAGGTCGTGCGCGAACGCGAGGCGATCGTCAGGCAACTGCACGAGCAGTTGATCGGCGGTGAGCGAAGCAGCGGCAGGCAAAGAACCCGCGTCAAGGGTGTCAACCGAGACCGAGACTACGAGTTGGTCTGCCTGCGCCTGAGCGAGGCTGCGAGCAAACTGCCCGCGAGCGAGACGATCGGAGCCTCGATCGATCTCTGCGCTCCAGAACCACTCAGCGACGCTCGACTCGCCGACCCAACCAGAAGCATCAATGCTCGTTCCGCCGTCGAGGCGACGAACCACCAGATCGAGGAGCTTGAGGTTCGTGAGGAGCGACCCGACTTGCGGCTGAAGGAGAAGGCGCGCTAGCGCCGGAACGGCCTGTCGCGCTGGCTGAAGGTCCTCAATGCGAAGGGCCGATGTCGCATGAATGCTCCACGGGGTTACGGGCGCACCCGCGCGTTGCAGGCCTTCGAGCACTCTCGGCCACTCCTGCGACTGGCACACCGCGACGACGCGCCACTTCGTCGCTTGCGAGCTGGCACATGCCAACCGAAGCAGGGTCGCGACCATTCGGAACGACTGCTCTGCGTAGAGTCGATCGAGTCCATCGAGAATGACGACCGGCGCTCGGCTCGTCTCGCTCCCGAGTAGTTCCGCGAGAGGATGTCGAAGCTGGAGCGACGACTCAAACGCCCCAAAGTCCGCGGCGCGGTCGAGCGAAGAGGCATCGACCCATAGCGTGCGCTCACGATGCGGGACTCGTTGCTCGAAGACGGCCTTGGCCAACGCGGATTTCCCGACGCCAGACGAACCAAGCAGCGCGACCTGCGGGTGTTCGGAGATCGCCTGGATGATCTCAGCAACACGCTCAGCACGAGGCAGGCGAATGCGGTCGGCAATCGCGTCACGCACCAGACCAGCCTCGCGCGCCGAGCGCGCATCCAGCGTCACCCAGTCCCCGGCGTGGTCCGGGTAGTCAGCCAGCGCGATGCGCGCGCGTAGCCTGTCGACGAGGCCGAAAAGCGTGAGACTCCCGGCCTGCGGGCGCAGCTCGGCCGCAATTTCGCGAAGGATGCTCCACAGCGTCTTGGCGTCAGCCGCGATCTGGCTTCGTACGGCCCGACGGCACAGCTCAAGCGCACGGTTCTGTGACTCCGAGGCGACAGCTCCAAAGTCATGTTGGACGAAGCGAAGGCGTTGCAGAATGCGAGAGGTGTCGACGTTGGTCGTCGATCGGCCAAGTGACGCTGGGCACGAGAAAGTCTCGAACAGCGCTCGCTCGTCTGCGCTAGCCCAGCCTGGCGTCGCAAGGCGCGACGCGAAGAGTGCCGGGTCATTGGCGCGAGCCTTCTCGATCAACCCCGACACGGAGCCTGCGGCAGCCCCAGAGAGCGGGGCGGTGACAAGCCCCATGAAGTCGAGGGAGACGTCGAACACATTCGAGCCGATGTGGAACCACTGTTCCCAAGCGACGGCAACGAAGTCGGAGGGTGCAGACATGGCGGTGAACTGCGCGTTGCTCTTCACGGACAGCGCGAACCGATGGTGGGTGGCACCGGTCGCTGTCGTCACCAGTACGTCGTCCAGGAACCAACCATCGGGCCGCGTTTGGAAGTCGAGGCGAATCGGCGGACCATGTTCCACGCCGAAGACGGGCTCTCCCACCAGCGTGGCGGCGAGCAGCCACGCGCAGACGTCGTCCTCAAAGACGAAGCCGCCTCCACCTGTGTTCTTCGGCGGCGCGACGTTGGACGCCGCGGAGACGTTCTTCGCGGACGCGCGGGAACTTTGTGCAAGGGGGGCTTGCACAATCGTGGCCTCCGAGGCGGCTGCCTTGTTGCCGCGCGAGGTGGTCACGGTGCGCTCTCCTTGGTGGCGCTCGTGGCAGCCGCGTCAGCGCCCCAGCGGGGCGCGAGGCGCAGGATCGCTGCCGTTATCGCGATGGCGAGGTCTGCGTCCTCGCGGCTGAACTCCTCGTCGGGCACGCCATCGTGATGCGCGGGCGACAAGAAGAGCTGCATCGCGATCTGCAATACCGAGAAGCGCTCGGCCTGGGACAGATTGCGCGCGTTCTTCTGGAGGAACTGCGCGACCTCGTCGGATGCCCGACCGCCGAAGCCAGCGGTCTTGAGCGCGTCGAGCGCGATGCGGCACTCCTGCACCGTGTTTCGGTAGCGCCCGTCGTTGCGCGCGTTGACCGCGTTCATGACCCTCTGTCGGCCCACGCTGGTGGCCTCGGGCCCGTTCGTCGGAAGCCGCAGCTCGGTGAGGATGGAGTCGCAGTACCCGACGCTCTTGAGTACCGCGAGCCACTGTTCCTTCGGCACCTCGAACGCACGTTGTTCGACCGTCGGCACGACCTCGATGCCGGGTGCATACCCTTGGTGTTGCGCAAGCCGTACCGGATGCGCGACCAGCGTCATGAACAACGCGATCGAGCCTCCATCGCGCGCAGTCTCCAGCGCGACGAGCGCCTGGGTCGACAGCGCCAGCGTGAAGTGAACCGAAGCCGCCGAGGAGTGGCTTGGGGGCGAGACCAGACTCGTTGGGTTCGGTAATGCGAAGCCGAGGTTCAGCTCGCCGCGAGCGAAGCGCGCCGTGACCTCGCTTGGCTGAGGCACAAGGGAGATCGGGCCGTTCTCCTTCCATGGCCACTCGACCAATCGGAACGCAACATCGACGTGAAGCTGTGCGCCACCCGCGATTCTCCTTCCGCGAACGGCCGCCCCCGTCGCGTCCGCGACGATGCGCTGTCCGACCTGCCAGCTCATGAGAGGTTCCCTGAGAAGGCGCGGGCGACGAGGGTATTGAATAGGTCCTCGGTCTCTGTATCCGTCGTCATCCTCGCCGTCACCGCTCGTCCACGAAGAGTCACCCTCGCGAACTCTCGCTGGCGTTCGATTGGAGGCACCGGAATCCGCAGTGCCTTGATGAGCCCGAGGTTGAGCCCGCTCATGATCGCGCCACGATTCGCAGCGGCAATCTGCTGAAGGACCTCAGGATGCCTGAAGAGTGCCTGGGATACGAACTCGGGTTCGGCTTGCTTCCGATCGAGAGTGATCGTTGCGAGGTGCTTCGTCGTGATCGCCGTCGGAATGTCATCAGGCACAACCGCCGATCTGCCAGTGGTGCCCATGATCGTGACGATCACGTCGCCAGGGCGCACCGTGTAGCGTCGAAGGTCGTCGTACTTCTCCTGCGTGATGAAGCGTCGCTCCCCCCACGCGAAGCGGTTCTGCACCGCGTTGTCGATGCCCAGAACTGCGATGCCATCATCGACGAACTCGGAGTGACGAAGGTCGCTACCGAACGGGCCGGTACGCATCGCGTTGGGAATCTCCGCAGCAAGACTCTCGATCGTCCTCACCGGCCACGTCGAGTAGTCGCGCGCAGCAGGGCCCACCATGTCCAGGAACGCCGAGCGCAGCAGCTCCTCGGTGAGGGCGATGGCCTCCTTGCGCTTGCGGCGGATGGCGTCGGCCTTGTCGAGGATGTCGGCGATGCGCCGCTGCTCGGGGAGCGGCGGTACGGGCACGGGTAGGTTCTCAAAGACCTGGCCGGGCAGTCGCTTCGTTCCATGAGACGACTCCTCGGTGCTCGAGAGAACTCGCGGCTGAAGCCAGCGGAGGCACCGCGTCAGATAGCGCGAGTCGAGATCCGGCGCAGGGATCAGCGCTTTTACATCCTGGTTGAACGTCGCCTCGACGAGGGTGCGGCTGACGCGGAACTCGTTCGCGAGGCTCATGCCTCTCACGACGAAAAGGACAGTGCCGGGAGGCACAAGATTGCTGCCATTCGTCGCTCCCTCCGACGACACGTGCAGCTCGCTGTCACTGAGTTCGAATGCCTTCAGCTCCTTGGAGCTGTACCAGGGGATGCGACCCTCCCAATACGACGCGTTCGCCTTACTGGGCGTGCCACCGGAAAGCAGTCGACCGCACTCGGCGAGCGGACGTACCGGCCAAGACGAAGTCGTCACAACATCGCCTCCAGCTCGCTCAGGTCCTTCGCGATCTCCGCTTCGAGCTTGCGCAGCTTGGCGATGACCTTCTTCGGCGGCTCGTAGGTCACCGCTTCGTGCTTCGCTTCCTTGTAGCGGTTGATCGAGAGGTCGAAGTCCTTGGCCTCGATGTCGGCCACCGGCACCATGAAGTGCTTCGCCGTCCTGTCGGTGTCCTTCTTCGCGCTCCGCTTCCGCCAGCGCTCAAGCGCGTCGGGCAGGTCGTTGTCGCTCACCACGTCGCGCTTGTCGTCGAGCGAGAAGCCGTCGGCGCCGACGTCGTAGAAGAAGACATGGTCGGTCTTGCCCCCCTTGCTGAACACCAGGATGGCCGTCGACACGCCCGCGTAGGGCTTGAACACGCCGCTTGGCAGCGAGATGACCGCCTCGAGCTGGTTGTCCTTCACCAGCATGGCGCGTAGCGCGGTGTGCGCCTTGCTCGATCCGAACAGCACTCCGTCGGGCACGATGGTCGCGCTCCGTCCGCCCTTCTTGAGCATTCGCAGAATGAGCGCCACGAAGAGCAGCTCGGTCTTCTTCGTCTTCACCGCCTGCGTCAGCGTCGGGTGAACATCGCCCTCGTCGAGGCTGCCCTTGAACGGAGGGTTTGCGAGGATGACGTCGAAGCCGCCCATCGCCTGCTTGGCGAACTTCTCGGGGAAGCTGTTCGACAGCGTGTCCTGGTAGTGGATGTCAGGGTTGTCGACGCCGTGGAGCATCAGGTTCATCGACGCGATGCGGAGCATGGTCGCGTCGAAGTCGAAGCCGTGGAACATGCCGCCCTGGATGTGCGCGCGGTACGGCTCCAGCTTGTCGCCGGTGTAGATGACCTCGCCGTTCTCGCCCTTGAGCCGGCCCTGCGGCGAGGTGTGCTCCTTGAGCAGGTACTGCATCGTCTCGACGAGGAAGCCCGCCGTGCCGCAGGCCGGGTCACCGATGGTCTCGGTGGGCTTGGGCTCCAAGAGCTCCACCATGAAGCGGATGATGTGGCGGGGCGTGCGGAACTGGCCGTTGATGCCCGCCGTCGTGAGCTTCGAGAGCAGGTACTCGTAGAGGTCGCCCTTCGCGTCGCCGTCGGTGATGGGCAGCTTGTCGATCATGTTCACCGCCGAGACCAAGAGGCTCGGCTTCTGGATCATGAGCTGCGCGTCCTGCATGTACTCGGCGAACGTCGTCCCGCCGTTCAGCTTGCGGAAGTGCGGAAACACCTCGTCACGCACCACCCGCAACATCTCGGCTGCGTCCTTCTGCTTGAAGTTCTTCCAGCGGCGCGGGTCGGTCGCGCCCTTGAAGCGACCGTGGAACTCCTTCTTGGTGCGCTCGGCCTTGCGCTCGCCGGTGGTCTCCATCACGTCGAGGAGCCGCGCGAACATCAGGAACGAGATCTGCTCGATGACGGTGAGCGGGTTGGTGATGCCGCCGGTCCAGAACTCGGTCCAGAGCTTGTCGATGTCGCTCTTCTGCTGCGTGGTCAGGGTACTCATGCACTCACTCGTTTCGGCTCGAAGACGCTCAAGATGGCCAGCAGCTCATCGACGTCTGCCTTGTCGTTGAAGATGCCGTCCACGCTCTCGGCGTGGAGGGTGGTGAACGGCGGCTCGTACAGGCGTTCGAGCTCGATGCCGCCGTTCTGGGCGATGTAGTTCTGCAGCACCTGCAGGAAGCGGAGCTGCTGCGACGACAGGCGGGGGTGCTCGTGGACGAAGGCGGTGAAGGCCTTCTCGACGGCCTCGGCTTCGAGGCCCACGAGCCCACGGAACACCGAGAGCAGCGACCGCCGGGTCTCCGGGTCGTGCCCTGCGAGGTGCGTGACGTTGGCTTTGTCGTCGACCGAAAGGACGAGACGCGCCAGGTCTTCGAGTTCGGCTTCCTGCACCGTCTGCCCGGCGCGGATGCGAAGCAAGACCGGGTTGTTGGCGAAGTGCTCCTTGAGCACCTTCTCCACGCGCGTGCGGTACTCGACGAGGTCGAGCCCTTCGAGCTTCGGGATGTACGCCTGCGCGACATGGCCATCGTCGGTTACGTCGAAGACCTGCGGCGCCACGCGCGTCGTCGTGGGGAGCTGCTGGTACTTCATCACCGACCGCAGCTCGCTCCGCAGCCCTTCGAGGTGCTGGACCTCGACGGCGCTCCAGAAGCCCTTGTCGCGCACCTGCTTGATGGAGTCGGCCTTGGCCTTCACCGGCTGGAGGTTCTTGCCGAGCAGCTCCACAGCCTCCTCGACGCGGCCCTTCAGGTCCTGCACCTTGGGCCCGCTCGGGCCGCCCTTGAGCAGCTCGATCTGCAAGCGGGTCATGAGCAGGTCGAAACGGTAGGCGTCTTCGTCGCCTCGGATACTCCGGAGATGCTGCAGAGGGGCGACGATCGACAGCAGATCGGCCTTGGTGGCGGCGGCGAAGTGGTGGACGCGATCGCCGTCCGCGAGCTGCGTCAGCTCCTTCCACTTGTCGCGGGCGTCGATGGCGTTCGTGTCTCGCACCGCACGGATGTCGCCGAGGACCTGCTGCTCTGCGATCCCGATCGCGGCCTCGTCCATCTTGTCGATGGCGACCGAGAGCAGCTCCACGCGCGCCTCGAACAGGTGCTGAAGCAGCGACTTCTGCGGCGCGGGCTGCGCCTCTTTGTACTTCTCGTCGAAGAACCAGAAGTTCTGCCAGTGGTCGAAGATGAGGAACTCGGTCTTGTCCTTGCCGGGTCCGAAGAGGTCTTTGCGCAGGCGCGTGCCGCGACCGATCATCTGCCAGAACTTCACGTACGACTTCACCGGCTTGGCGAAGACCAGGTTCACCACTTCGGGCACGTCGATCCCGGTGTCCAGCATGTCGACCGAGATGGCGATGGTCAGCTCGTTCTCGGAGTTCTTGAAGTCGTCGATGAGCTGGTCCGCCTTTGCTTCCTGATTGTCGATGACGCGACAGAAGGCCGAGCCGTACTGCGGGTAGAGCTCGCTGAAGACCTCGGCGAGATGCACCGCGTGCAGGTGGTTCCGTGCGAAGACGATGGTCTTGCCGACATGCTGCCCCGTCGCCTCGCGGATGCCGCCCTCCATCAGCGAGCGCCAAATGGCGCGCGTGGTGTCCTTGTTGAAGAAGTACTTGTCGAGGTCTTCACTGTCGTAATCGACGGCCTGCGCTTGTGGATCCTGGTCCTCGAGCTCTGCGCGCTGCTCGGCGGTCATCTGCGAGTAGCGGAAGCCGTCGCGTGAGAACTTGGTGCTGACCTGCATCACCCGGAACGGGACGAGGTAGGCCGGCTTGGACTCGATCGCCTGCTGGAAGTCGAAGGCCGACGTGGGATCGCCGTTCTCGCAGGCGAAGAGCTCGTAGGTGTTGCGCTCGATGAACTTCACCGGCGTCGCGGTGAGACCGACTTCCAATGCGTCGAAGTACTGGAAGAGCGAGCGGAACTTCTTGTAGATGCTGCGGTGCGACTCGTCGGCAATGATGAGGTCGAAGAAGCCGACGTCGAAGTCCTCGTACGCCTTCATCATGGCCGGGTACGTCGCCAGGTAGATGCGCTTGTCGCGATCGTTGGCCGTCGAGGCATCGACGATCACGCGCGGCTCACCGGGCATGAACTCCTTGAAGACGCGGTCGGCCTGGCGGCGCAGCTCTTTGCGGTCGCAGAGAAAGAGGATGCGCTTCACCCAGCCCGCGCGCATCAGCACGTCGCAGAGGGAGATGGCGACGCGCGTCTTGCCCGTGCCGGTGGCTTGTACGACGAGGGCCTTGCGGAAGTTGCTCTCGAAGCGCTCGGACACGCGCTTGACCGCTTCGAGCTGGTACATGCGGTTGGCGATCGCGAGGTTCGGCTCTGCGTGGGCAAGCGCCTTCTTTCCAGTGCGCTGGTGGACTAGGTACTCGAGGCTGTCCTTCGAGTAGAAGCCATAGACCTTGCGGTACGGGTATCCCTGCGCGTCATCCCACAGGAAGACGTCGATGCCGTTGGTGAAGAACACGACGGGGCGCACGCCGGTCGCCTTCTCGAGCGCGTCGGCGTACTGGCGCGCTTGCTCGCCTCCTGCGCGCGCATCCTTCGCGGTCTTCTTCGCCTCGATGACCCCGAGCGGCTTGCCGTCGTCGCCGTAGAGCACGTAGTCGGCGAAGCCATCGCCGCTCGGCGTCGGGAGGCCCGCGAGCTTCAGCTCCTGCTTCACCTGCTCGGTGTTCTTGCCATCGATGCCGACGTTCCATCCGGCGGCGAGCAGGGCCTGGTCGATGAGGCGGCGGCGCGTGGTCGCTTCGTTGAACTCGAGGGCAGAGGCGACCTTCTGGCCCGCATCACGCAGCTTGGTCAGCTCGCTCGCGTTCTCCTCGGCAGTGCGCGTGGCTTCCGTCGCGGCGCGTTCGGCCTCGAGCCGCTTCTTGGTCTCCTCGTCGAGACGCTTGAGGACGGACTCGTACTTGGCTTCAGCGAGACGCAGCTTCTCGAGAGCGTCCTTCGTCTTGGCGGCGCTCGCCGGCTCGGGCGGTGGCGGCGTGTACTTCGGCGTGGCCTCGAGCTTGCCGCCATCGAGCTGCACGAAGAACCAGCGCGCGATGTCGAAGAGCTGCGCCAAGCACTCGAGCGAGAGCTGGCTGGTGATGGGGCGTCGCGGGTGCGCGGCGTGGTTGCCCGCCTTGCGCACGGCGTGGAGCTTGTTCTGGACGACCTCCGGCACCGCCTGCCGGAAGGCGGTCTCGTTCATCAGATCGTTCAGGTTGTCGGAGTACGGCGGGCGTAGGCGATAGCTCTCGTAGATGGCCGCGACCGCGTGCTCCACGAAGCTGCGCTGCTTGATGAGGGAGCTCGCAGGGTCTTCGTGGGCGTAGCGCTCGGCGAAGCCCGCGAGATCGGCCAGCCCGGCGCGGCGCGCGCGGAGGAACTCGAAGTTCACGGACTTCATGAACGGGACCTCCTCTCCTCGCGCGGCGTTGCTGAGCATGCCGGGCCCCATTTCAATGAACGTGCCATCAGCCCTGCACCTCGTAGGTCTTCAGCCAGTTCGTCAACGTCTGGTAGCTCGGCAGGCCCACGAGCTCCGTCGCCTTGGTCTTGTTGCCCTGCGCTTCGTCCATCGCTCGCTCGAGGTAGTGGCGCGCGACTTCTCTCAACAAGTCTCGCAGGTTGAAGCCGCCGCCGAGGGGCCGTCCGAGCACCTCTGGTCGCGTGCTCTTGGCGACTGGAAGCAGCGCTTCGCGCACGTCCTCCGATGAGATCGCGGCACCATCGCTCCAGATCGCGGCGCGGCGCAGGGTGTTGCCCAGCTCGCGCACGTTGCCCGGCCAGGGGTGCGAGAGAAGAAGATTCCTTGCGCCTACGGAAAGCTTCTTCTCTCTGAAGCCGGGCTCGCTCTGGGCCTCGCGATTCACCTGGACGAGCAGGTGGTCGATGAGCATGCCCACGTCGCCCTGGCGCTCGCGGAGCGGCGGGAGCTTCAGGACGGCCACGGCGAGCCGGTAGAAGAGGTCTTCGCGGAAGCGACCCGAGGCGATCTCCTCGGTCAGCGTGCGGTTGGTGGCGGCGACGATACGCACGTCGACCTTCACGGGCTTGCTCTCGCCAAGGGGCACGATCTCGCCCTCTTGGATGGCGCGCAGCAGCTTCACCTGCGTGGGCCCAGGCAGCTCGCCCAGCTCGTCGAGGAAGAGGGTCCCGCCGTCAGCCTCCTTGAAGTGGCCCTTGCGGTCCGCGCTCGCGCCCGTGAACGAGCCCTTCTTGTGACCGAACAGCTCCGACTCGACCAGCTCGGGGGGAATGGCGCCGCAGTTGACCGCGATGAATGTCCTGTCGCGGCGGGGGCTGGCGCGGTGGATGGCTCGGGCGAGCAGCTCCTTGCCGGTGCCCGATTCGCCCTCGATGAGGACCGGCACGCTGCGGACGGCGACGCGGCGGGCCCGCTCGATGAGCCGACTCATCACGCGGCTCTTGTGGATGATGTCGGCGAACTCGGGCGCCTCGGGCGGCGCGCCGGTGGCGATGTGCTTCAGGCGCTCGTCCTGCTCTCGGAGAAGGTCGGGCAGGAACTCGGCCGAGAGGTCGAAGGGCACCGAGGCCGTGCGGACGCCGTGCTCTCGCGACGACTCGATGAGCTCAGCGGGGAAGCGAGTCTTGCCGAGGATGATCCACACCGCCGCCATCGCGGGCGTGCCGGGCGAAAGGTGAAAAGAGAGCTGCGCGTCCTTCGCCTTGCCGAGGGCGTGCTCCACACCGCGTACCGCGGCCTCGTAGATCTCACCGAAGTTGGTCGGACCTGAGAGCTTGTGCGGTAGGACCTCGACGCGCGTCTTCGTGCGGCCCCTGAGCCACTTGAGGTACGGCTGGACGAGCTTGTCGTCGTAGTCGGAGAGGAGGAAGGCCTCGTGGAAGTCGAGGCTAGCGAGCGCCTGCGCGATCGGCCCCTGGCCCACCGACTCACTCTCGGTGGGCGCCCTCAGATCGGTCTTGCCGAGCCAGGCGACGAGCACATTGCGCACCAGCGGAGGATACAAGAACACTTACGGTACAACAAGAGGTCTTGTCAGGCGCAAACGCCTTAAACTATCGAAAAGACGGGAGCAGGAGGACCGGAGCGGGGTCCAGGCGATTGGCGCGGCGGCTGCAATGAGGCCCGGCATCATGACGAACAAGAATCGCACCGAGCCCCTGTCTGCCTCCGTTCTCTTCGCCGCCGAGGAGGTGACCCTCGATCTCCGCGATCGCCGCCCCGACAGCATCGCGCTGTTCGGCGATCTCGATGAGCCCGCGCGCGACCAGCTCGCGCACGACGCGTGGGCCATCGGCCTGCGCGCTCTCTCCAACGCTCACCAAGCGGCCCAAGAGTCGAAGCTGAAGGACATCGGATCGGCGCTCCTCGGCGACATCGACAAGCAGCTCAAGGTCTACGTCGAGCAGCAACAGCAGACGATCGGCGCGGTGCTCACGCGCTTCTTCGACCCCAAGGACGGCCAGGTCACGCAGCGCCTCTCGGCGTTCGTCGACGATCAAGGAGTCCTGGCGAGGCAGCTCCAGAAGTTCCTCGGCCCGCAGGGCAGCGTGCTCGCCGAGACGCTGGCCAAGCAGGTGGGCGAGACCAGTCCGCTCTTCAAGAAGCTCTCCCCCACCGACAGCACCGGCCTGGTGAAGGTGCTCGAGGCGCAGCTCCGCACCGTCATGGGCGAGGGCCACGCCGAGCTGGTGCGCGCGCTCGATCCGCTTGCCGAGGACGGTGCCGTGGCGCGCTTCCTCAAGAGCCTGCGCGAAGAACTGAAGGGTGCCGACGAAGATCGCCAGAAGCAGCTCTCGGCGGCCCTCGCCGCGCTCGACGCCAACGACGAGCAGTCGCTCCTGAGCCGCCTCGTGCGCGAGACGGAGCGCTCGCGCCGCGCGGTCTTGTCGGCCGTGAACCCGGAAGACCCGGCGTCACCGATGGCGATGCTGAAGGCGAGCCTCTCGAAGCTGTTGCAAGAGCAGTCGGCCTCGCAGCTCGCCCTGGTGAAGCGCCAGGAGGAGCGGCAAGTGCAGTTCGAGAAGGAGGTGCGCGAGGCGCTCGTGCGCATCGAGACCAAGCGCACGCAGGAGCTGAAGAGCACACGCGGCGGGCTGGTGTTCGAAGACGCGGTGATCGCCTTCGTGCGGAGCGCGACGCAGGGGGGCCCGTGTGTGTTCAACGCCACCGGTGCCACCGCGGGCATGGGCCGCAGCAAGAAGGGTGACGCCGTGGTGCGCTTCACCCAGGAAAGCGCGTTCGCGGGTGCGGGCGTGGTCTTCGAAGCCAAGCGCGACGCGAGCTACTCGGTGCAGAAGGCGCTCGACGAGCTCGATGCCGCCCGCAAGAACCGCGACGCGGCGGCGGGCGTCTTCGTGATGGCGCGGTCGCACGCGAGCGACGTGTTCCCGCGCTTCGCCCGTTACGGCAACAACGTGCTCGTCGTGTGGGATGACCAGGACCCGTTGACGGATGCCTACCTCCACGCGGCAGTGCTGCTCGGCGTCGGTCTCGTCACGCGCACCAAGACCGTCGGCGACGAAGGCGACATCAGCGCCCTGCGCGACATCGAGAAGCGCATCGAGGACGAGCTGGCTCGCCTCGAGAAGATGGAGAAGCACAGCGAGAACATCCGCAAGAACGTCGACGGTATCAGCGACGAGATCCGCAAGGCGCAGAAGAAGCTCGACCTGCTGCTGCGGAACGCGCGCAGCACGCTAACCGCGCTGAATGTCGAGGTGAGCGACGAGGCGCTCGAGCTCGAGAGCCCGATCGCCCTGCCGAAGGGCTCGTTCGATGCCGCGGTATTGGCGCTTCCCAGCGGCGGCGAGGCTGCGTGAGACTGATCGGCTCGCAGGAGACCGCACGAGATGCCCAAGTTCCGCCGCGACGTTCAGCCCTTGCTCGAGAGGTCGATCGATTCTCTGACCTTGGGAATTGAGCTATTCAACCGCCCCACCGACACGGCGCGAGCGCACGCGGTCCCGATGCTGCTCCATCACGCGTTCGAGCTCGTGTTGAAGGCTGCGATCCTCCAACGTGGGCGTCGCATTCACGACAAGACTTCCCGCTACACGTTCGGCTTCGACAAGTGCCTCGCAGTCGCCGAAGAGGAGCTGAGGCTGATCACGAAGGACGAGCGCGCCACCCTCTCGATTCTCGACGCGCACCGGGATACCGCCGCACACTTCTACGCCGAGATCAGCGAAGACGTGCTCTACGTGCTCGCCCAGTCGTCGGTGACCCTCTTCGACCGCCTGCTGACGACGGCGTTCAAGGAGTCGCTGGCCGACCGCATGGCTACCCGGGTGCTGCCGATTTCAGCACGTCCGCCGCGTGACCTGAATCTCTTGCTGGCCGCCGAGCTCACCGAGGTCGATGACCTCTTGAAGAAGGGGAAGCGCCAGGGAGCGCAGGCTGCCGCGAAGCTGCGGTCCATTCTCGCATTTGCGACCGCCGCTCGCGACGAGGCCCAGCGCGTGGCCGAGTCCGAGCTTCACGCCGCGATCGGTAAACGCCGTCGTGGCGCCGCGTGGGACGTGATTCTCCCCGAGGTCGCGCAGCTCAAGCTATCGACCGAGGGCGCTGGCATCCCCGTGACAATGAAGATCTCGAAGCAAGGCGCGATCCCGGTGCGAATCGCGCAGCCCGGCGAGGCCGTCGAGGGCGTTGTCGTCAAGCAGGAGGTCAACCCGTTCGACAAGTACAACCTGGGACGAGATGAGCTGGCCTCGAAGCTCAATCTCTCCGGTCCGCGGACCTCCGCGCTCATCATCGACCTCAAGATCTGCGACGATCCGGAGTGCTACCGAGAGATCAAGATCAAGAGCCAGGTGTGGAAGCGCTACAGCCCGAAGGCGCTGGATCGAATCCGTAGCGCGATCGCGGGCGGCGTGAGTGTGGACGAAGTGTGGCGGCGACATCGCTCAAAATTCACGTGAGCCGGTGGCCGGCGCCGCGACGGTCGGCAGCCCGCCCTTCAACCCCTCCCACTGCCGCCGCTGCTCCTGCCAGTCGACCGTCCCGAGCACCGCCTCGCGGAGGCCGCGCTCGCTCACCGGCTGGGCGCCCGGGGGACGCTCGAGGAAGAGGAGCTCCTCCTGCACCTCAGGCGCGAGGAGGAGCAGGTCCATGAGCTGGGTGACGCGCGCGTGAACCCGAGCTGGCGGGCCATGTCGGCGAAGTCGGCGAACTCCCCGCGCTCGAGTCGGCGGCGAAGGGAATGCGCGAGGGCGAGCTGCCGGGCGATGCGCGCGGGGTAGCGGCGCGTCGGGGCTCGCTTCGCGGCCTGCTGGTGCTGGCGCCAGGCGCGCCCGCCCTTGAAGGCGATGACGACCTCGGTCACGGCGCGGCCTCCGTCGTCGGCTGCGTGCTCGGCGGCGGCGCGGGCTCGTGGAACGTGACGCGGAGCGTGCCGCTCTCGGGGTCGACGCCGACGCGCGCGATGAGGGCGCGCAGCACCTCCCGGCGCTCCTCAGGCACGAGCGCCTCCCAGACTTCGTCGAAGGCGTCGAGCAGCTTGGCCACGTGCTCGCCCTTGGTGCGGAGCGCGGCGCAGGCGCGAAGACGCCGGTCGAGGTCCGCGATACCGGCGCAATGCTTGTCCGTCTCGCGCTCGAGCTCCCCGAGCCGCTCGGCGAGGAGGCGCCCCCCGGCATCGACGCTGCTGAACGCGCCGAGCAGGCGCTTGGCCTCGGCTCCGAGCCCGGTGATCCGCGCCTCGAGCCGGTCCTTCGTGGCTACCAGCTCGGCCTCGCCCTCGTCGCCCTCGGCGAGCGTCGCGAGGATGCGGTCCCGCAGCGCGCCGCTCTTCGCCAGCGCCTTCACCTGCGCGACGACGGCGGCCTCGACGTCGTTGGCGTTGAGCAGACCCGTGGGGCAGCGCAGGCCCTCCTGCGAGGCGCGGCAGCGGTAGTAGCGGTAGCGCTGCTTCTTGTGGTTGTACGCGTGGCTCGTGCTCATCGCCGCGTCGCAGGGCAGACAGCGAAGCAGTCCCGTCAGCAGCGACTCGCTCCGTCGCGGGCGACGCGTGCCGGCGCCGGCCGCACGCAGGTCGAGGGTGCGCTGCACGCGCTCGAAGACGTCCGGGTCGATGATGGGCTCGTGCTCGCCCAGGAAGAGGTCGTCGTTGTGGCGCACCTTGCCGATGTAGAGCGGGTTGCGGAGCAGCCGGTGGACGGCGTTCTTGTTGAACGGGCGCCCACGGGTGGTGCCGTCCTCGGCCACGCGCGTCCGCAGCGTGAGCCCGCGCGCGTTGAGCCGCTGCGCCGTGAGTGCCATCGAGAGGGTGCGCTCGTAGAGCTCGAAGACCAGCTTCACGATGGCGGCCTCCTCGGGCACGACTTCGAGCGCGCGGCGCTGGCGGTCGACGCGGTAGCCGAGCACCAGGGGGCCGCCGGTCCACTTCCCCCGGCGCTTCGCGGCGGCGATCTTGTCGCGCGTGCGCTCGCTGATCAGCTCCCGCTCGAACTGCGCGAACGAGAGCAGGATGTGAAGGACGAGCCGGCCCATCGACGATGAGGTGTCGAAGTGCTGCGTGATGCTCACGAAGGCGACGCGGCGCTTCTCGAAGCGCTCGACGAGACGCGCGAAGTCGAGCAGCGACCGGCTGAGGCGGTCGACCTTGTAGACGACCACGGTGTCGATCTCGCCGCGCTCGATGTCGTCGATGAGCCGCGTGAGCGCCGGGCGCTCGAGGTTGCCGCCGGTGAAGCCGCCGTCGTCGTACCGCGTGGGTAGCGCCTTCCAACCCTGGGCGGCCTGGCTCTTGATGAAGTGCTCGGCCGCCTCGCGCTGGGCGTCCAGCGTGTTGAAGTCGGAGTCGAGCCCCTCGGTCGTCGACTTGCGCGTGTAGATGGCGCACCGGACGACCTTCGGCTCCTTCACGAGCGCCGAGCTCATGCCGCCCCCTTCGCGCCGACCTTGAAGAACAAGAAGCCGTTCCAGCGCGAGCCTGCGATCTTGGTGGCGAGCGTCGAGAGGCTCGCGTAGCGTTCGCCGCGGTACTCGAAGCCCTCGGTCAGGACGCGCACCTCGTGGACCTCGCCGCGAAACTCGCGGCGCAGCACCGTACCCACGGGCGGGAGGCGCGGGTCGCGGGCGCTGGTCTCGACGATGCTCACGCTCGCCACGTTCCGGGGCGGACGGCGGCGCACGGGCGCCTTGTCCGCGAGCTCGGCGGCGCGGGCCTTGGCTCTCGGCGAGAGGCCGCCGTAGCGCTGCTCCTGCATGCGGTAGGCGATGCGCTTGAAGAGGTAGTCCTTGTCGCGGCTGGTGCTCTCCTCGCCGAAGACGGCGAGGTAGCGCTCGCGCAGCGCGGAGACGGGCAGCTCGCGCAGGGCGAGGATCTCGCGGATGAGCGGGTCGGTGGGCGTGTCGTTCATCGGGTGGTCTTCTCCTGGTTCGAGGCCGCGCCCATGACGGCTTCGGTCGCGCGAACAGGCAAGGCGTCGTTCTCGCGTTCAACAGCGCCGTGTTCGTGCGGGATGTCGGCGCCGAGCACGCGGCGCACGCCGCGCGCGAGGACGGTTGCCGCGATGTCGAGCCGGCGTTCGTAGTCCGTGGTGGCCATGCGGGATGCAAAGGCACCGCGCCCGGCGAACAGGGGACAAGCGACCGCGATCGGTCCGCCTGCGTGCGCACCTGTCCCCCGCTCGTTCGCGCCGTGGCTTTGCCTGTCCCGGAGATCGCCGCGTGGACCAGAGCAGCTTCGACCAGCTCGTCGCCGACGTGAAGGCGAGGACGGACCTCGTCGCCGTCGTCCGTCGGCACCTCGAGCTGCGCGAGAGCGGGAACCACTACGTCGGGCGATCCCTCAAGAACCCCGACACGACGCCGTCTCTCGTGGTCTGGCCCGACACGCAGAAGTGGCACGACTACTCGGGCGGTGGTTCGGGCGGCGGCGACGTGTTCGCGTTCGTGCAGTACGCCCGCGGCGTCCCCTTCATGTTGGCGCTCCGCGAACTGGCAGCCGACGCGGGCGTGCCGGTGCCCGGCACCTCGAACGCGGACCTCGAGCGGCTCCACGGACGGCAGCGTCTCGAAGAGCTCCTGACCGCCGCCGCCCGCTACTACCACCAGCAGCTCCGCGACCCGATGCGCTGGGACCTCGAGCGGGAGCGCGGCTACACCGAGGCCACCATCGACAAGAGCTGCCTGGGCTTTGGCGCGGGCGACCTGTGGGGCCATCTCGGCGAAGTCGGCGCGACGGACGACGAGCGCCTCTCCACCGGCCTCTTCGTGCCGCTCGGAGGCGGCCGGCACGCCGACTTCTTCGCCAACCGCCTCGTGTTCCCGTACTGGCGTGGCGGGCGAGTCGTCTACCTCATCGGCCGACGCACCTCGGCCTCGACGGACGCGGAGTGGGACGCGGCGAAGTATCGGAAGCTCCCGATGCGCTCGGAGCGGCACCCGTACATCTCGCCGCTGATCACGAACGACTACTTCTTCGGCGAGGACGACGCGAACGCCGACGGCCTGCTGCTCATCACGGAGGGCATCGCCGACGCCATCGCGGCGCAGCAGGCGGGCTTCAAGTGCCTGTCGCCGGTCACGACGACGTTCCGGGCGCAGGACCACGAGAAGCTGGTCCGCCTCACCGCGAAGGCCAGGCGCGTGGTCATCGTCAACGACAGCGAGGACAGCGGCGCGGGCGAGCGGGGCGCGCGAGACCGCGAGGGTGCTGCATGCGGCCGGCCGCGATGTGCGCATCGCCACCATTCCGAGGCCGGAGGGCGTCGCCAAGATCGACGTCAACGACGTCGTGCGTGCGCAGGGGGTCGACGGACTGGGTGCCGTGGTCGACGCGGCGAAGTCGCTGCCGATGTTTATGGTCGAGTACATCCCGGAAGGCATCGACCGCCGCGAGCTGGTCGACGCGCTGAGGCCCGTGGTCGAGGCGATGCGGCGGCAGTCGCCCATCGAGCAGAGCGAGCTGAAGGCCGTCATCGGCGCGCGGTTCTCACTCGCCAAGCGCGAGCTGAACCAGCAGCTCGCCGTCCTCGAGCGTGAGCTGCGGCGCGATCGGGCACGCGAACACGCCGACAAGCCGGTTGGTGACAAGCCCGGCATCATCGTCAACGACCGCCAGCGCAGCGCGCTCATCGGGGAGAGCAGCGCCGTCCTCACAGCCGCGAACGCCGCGCGCATCGATGAGGCGAAGGGAGCCGTGCCGGTGGGTCTGCCGCTGCTCTTCGTTCGAGGTGGCCGGGTCGTCGGGCTTCTGCGCGACAAGGAGGGCGAGGCGCCGAGGCTGAACGACCTCAACGCCACCGAGATGTACGGGCTCCTGGTCCGCTACGCCGACTGGCTCAGGCGGCGCGCCACCGAAGATGGCGTCACCTACGACGCCACAACGCCGCCCTTCGATGTGCCGCAGGACCTGCTCGCGTTCCCGTCGAAGGCGCTCTCGTCGCTCGACGCCGTCGTGTCCACGCCGGTCTTCGCGCGCGACGGCTCGCTGGTCTCGACGCCGGGCCACCACGCGAGTGAGTCGCTCTGGCTGCACCGCGATCCCTCGCTGGGGGAGCTGCACGTGCCTGAGTCGCCGACCGCAGCAGACGTCGCCGGCGCGCGCGGCCTGCTCCTCGAGCACCTCTTGTTCGACTTCCCGTTCGTCGACCCCAGCGACCGCACGCACATGATCGCCGCGCTGATCTTGCCGTTCGCACGGCGGCTCGTCACAGGCTGCACCCCGCTGCACGTCATCGAGGCGCCGACGCCAGGCTCGGGCAAGGGACTGCTCACCAACCTCCTCGGCATCATCGCGACCGGCGAGGTCTGCAACGGCTGCACGCTGCCCGGCGAGGAGGAGGAGGTCCGCAAAAAGCTCAGCGTCGAGCTGGCGATGGGGCGGCCCATCGTGTTGCTCGACAACCTCCCCGAGAAGCGCGTGACCGACAGCGCCACGCTCGCCTCGGTGCTGACGTCTGAGACGTGGACCGATCGGCTGCTCGGCGCGACGCGGATGCTGACCTTGCCGAACCGGGCGGTCTGGCTGTGCTCCGCGAACAACCCGCGTTTTCGCTCGAGCTCGTCCGGCGGTCGGTGCGCATCCGCATCGACCCGAAGCAGGACATGCCGTGGCACCGCTCGGGCTTCCGGCACGACCCCGTCCTAAGTAGGTCGCCGGAAGTTCCGAGACAAATGCCGGTCGCATGCGCATTTTCTGGACCATGCGACCGGCAAGGAGCCCTGCCGAACTGGGGCTGACAGCAGAGGACAGGCGGAAGCTGGAGCATGCGCTGCGAAGCGTGCGCGACGCCCGCCACTTCCGTCGACTACTGGCAGTGAGACTCCTCGCAGAGGGCAAAGGCCCGGGCGAGGCTGCGCATCTGGCAGCCCTGAGCCGGCCAGCCGTCTACTTCTGGCTGGAGCGCTATCTGGCGCAGCGTGACCCCGAAGCGCTGCGAGATGCCCCGCGGCAGGGGCGGCCGAGGAATGCGCCGCGCCTGACGGCCGAGCGCCTGCGCGAAGTCGTCCGAGGCAGCCCAGAGAAGCAGTCCTGGGCGAGCCACGGCTGGACGGTGCCGCTGCTGTGCACGCACCTGAAGCGACAGGGCATCGAGGTGTCGCCCCGTACACTGCGCCGCCGGCTGCACGAGGCGGGCCTGGCGTGGAAGCGGCCACGGTACGTGTACGCCACGGCGGCGCCCCATCCAGGGCAGAAAAAGGGGGCCTTGTCCGCCGTCTGAAACGGCTCAAACGCCTGTTCCCCCGGGCCGTGCTGCTCGTCATGGACAGCACGGTGCTGCGGTGGTTTCCGCCGCTGCGCGCCGCCTGGGCCCCCAGGGGAGAGCAGGCCGTGGTGCCGATTACAGGCGAGAACGCCAAGCGCACACTGTGGGGCGCCATCAACCCTCGCACCGGCAAGCGCGTGCTGCTGGCAACCCAGCGCGCCAGACGCGAAGACTTCATGGATTTTCTGCGCGCCCTGCGTGCCGCCTACCCCGGTCGCCCTCTGCTGCTGGTGTTGGACCGCGCCAGCTGTCACACGGCCCAGAAGTCCCAGCAGCTCGCCGCTCGCCTCGGAATCCACCTGCTGCTGTTGCCCAAGCAGCGCTCAGAACTCAACTGCATGGACCACTTGTGGCGCTCCCTGAAGCAACGCGTTTCCGCCAACCGTCAGTACCCCACGGTCGAGCAGCACGTCGGCGCCGCCATCCGATGGGTGCTGGGCCTTTCTGCACGGGACGCCCTCCGCAAGGCCGGCTGCCTCGCCGAGGGCTTCTGGCTACGCGATTTGTTAGAGAACTTCTGGCGACCTACTTAGACTGGGCGCGCGACAACCGACCGAAGCTCGTGCGCGCGCTCCTGACGTTGATTCGGGCCTGGGTCGCAGCAGGCAGACCCGCAGGCAAGAGGAGCCTCGGCAGTTTCGAGTCGTGGGCGCGCGTGATGGGCGGCGTCCTCGAGGTCGCCGGCATCGACGGCTTCCTCGCCAACTCGACGGAGTTCTACGCCGAAGCCGACGAGGAAGGCGAGGCGTGGCGCGCCTTCACGCGGGCGTGGTGGGAGAAGTTCGGGCCGACGCCGGTCCGCGTCCTCGATCTCAACGAGCTGTGCGACGTGCACCAGCTGCTCGTGCGCGAGCGAGGCGACGGCCCGGCAAGGTCGCAGCAGACGAAGCTCGGCAACCTGCTGCGCGCCAAGCGCGACCGCGTCTTCGGCGAGCTGCGCATCGGCCTCGCCCACGACGGCGGGCACAAGGGCAAGCTCTACGCGCTCGCCCTCATGAATGCCGAGCCGGCAGCGCCACCGAGCAGCGCCGAAGTCGGAGCGTGCGGCGGCTTCGTGGACCCGTGGGCCGACGACGCGCCCGCTGTGGCGCCGGGGAACCTCGAGGCCGAAACGGGAACCTTTGGGGAACGTTCGACGGGCCAGGTTCCCTCAGAGAAAGCCCCGGTCTCTCCATGAGTTACGGACCCGCGGGGAACCTCGGGAACCACTCGCCTCCTCTACGCGCGAGGGCGGCGAGATTTCTTTCAGCGCGGACGAGGAGAAGAATGAATATGTCTACGCATAGGGCCGGAGAGGGGCGTCCAGGTTCCCGAGGTTCCCCAGCCACCAGAAAGCTGGGTGATGTCGACGGGTTCGCGCCGGGAACCCCTCGGGGAACCTTGAGCACGTTCCCGCGACGGTCGGTGCGCTCCGCGTGCCGGCGACGCCGATCTTCGACGCCGCGTTCGCGAACGAGCTCATGCACGCGCTCCGTGGCAGCGTCCTACAGGCTCTTCGCAAGGCGCTCCTGCCTGACCACCGGTGCGTGCTCGCGGGCCATCTGCGCGAGGCGCTGTACTGGAGGTCGAAGCGAGGCGTGGTCGAGTACGCCCGCTGCGAGCCTCTGTTCGTGCTCTCGGGCGACAGGCGCTGGCCGCTCATCGTGCGGCTGACGATCAACAAGGGCCTCTCGGGCGTGCAGGGCAGCATCTTCGCTCGGCGCCTGCGCAAACCCGGCGACAACGTGTGGCGCGAGCCGGGCTGGGACTTCGAGCTTTTGGCGCTGCCCCACGAGGTGCTGGCCTACGTGCCGTACCTCGAAGGCGTCGTCCGGCAGCACGAGGGCAACGACGAGCCCGTCGTCCCGCCGCCGATCTCGACGAGGCTCATCGAGCACGATGGGAGCACATGGGCGGCGAGCCAAGGCGCGTGGCTCCTCAGCGAGAGCAGCCCGTTCTGCGCGTGCGCGGTCCCCTCGCCGCCGAACGCGGGGCTTTGAACGAGCAGCGAAGGAGCGCACGACGATGACCGATCCGATACCGACCAACGCCACGCCAACGACGGCCACCGACCTCGGCGCGGTCACCAGGCACCCGACGGTGGTGAAGCTGCGGGAGCTGTTCTTCGACGTGCTCTCGTTCGAGCTGCACCGCTTCACCGCGCTCGGGGACGGCGCCTCGTTCCTCTGCTGGCGCTCGAAGGACGGCAGCATCGCGTCGGCGCGCCTGGACCTGTTCGCGAAGCCGACCCGGGACAACCCGAGGCGTCTCGTCCTGCGCGTGGTCATCAACAAGGGTCCCGTCGATGACGTCGCCAACGTCGCCCGTCGGCGTGGGCTGCTCGCCGAGGGGGAGCTGTGGCGCAGCCCGAGCTGGGCGCTCGAAGCGTTCGTGACGCTCGACGAGCTGCTCAGCTCCGCGCCGTTCCTCGCGAGCCTGGTGCGCGCGCACGAGGAGAACGACGCCTCGCTGGTCATCGCCGCACCCTTCAAGACGGTGCTGGCGTCGGGCGATCCGCTGACCTGGGACGTGGTGGCGAGCGAAGCCGCGTGGGCGTCGATTGAACCACGCCTCTCGGGTCGGAAGGAGCGCGCATGACCCCCTCGACGAAGATCCTCGACGAGCGCGCCGCCGAGTGGCTCGAGGACCCGCCGGAGGTTCCGACGCTGCCGAGTGCCACCGGCTCCGAGCGGTACACAGCGGTCCTGTTCCGCGCGTTCCTCGCGGCGCTCGGCATTCGACTGCAGCGACCGACGGCGCGCATCTCGCGGTCGAGCCTCTGCTGGCGCGCGAGGAACGGCCGCGTCGAGCACGTCACCTGCGAGCCCTTCTTCTGCCCTTCTGAGGAGCCGCCGCATCACCCACTCCTCGTGCGCGTGCTCGTCAACAAGGTCGCGGTCGGCCTCATCAGCGAGGTGGACGCCGTCGCGGCGGCGGTCGCCCGTGAGAGCGGCCTCATCGAGGAGGACGATGAGCCGCGCCGACCACCACGGTGGTCGCTCGAGCTCGCCGTCCTCCCTGGCGAGCTGCTCCGCGTCGCGTCGTACATCGCCGACCTCGTGCGCGCCTCCGAGCGCGACGAAGACGAAGGCGCGGTCGAGCCGCCGATGCCAGCGGAGGTCCTCGTCGAGTCCGAGGGGCTTCACGGCACGCGGGCTCTCTACGTGTGGAGCGAACGCGCGTGGGACTACTTCGCGGACCGCGTGTGGATGGACGAGATCGTCCCCTCGAACTCGCACTTCATGGCTTTGCGAGGACAGCGAAGGAGCGCACAACGATGACCGATACCACCCAGGCGAACACCGAACAGACGGCGAAGAAGCTGGGACGCCCTCGCAAGGCCGACCCGCAGCGCGTCGACTACCACCAGATCGACACGCTGCTCGTCATGGGCGAGATGCGCGTCGACGCCGAGCGCGGGCCGGTGACCGAGTACCCGTCGTACCGCGAGCTCGCCAAGCGCTTCGGCATCAGCCACAGCCTCGTCGCGGCGTACTCGTCGAGGCACAACTGTCTGCGCCGTCGTGAGGCGGCCTCCGAGAAGATCCGCAAGGTCACCGACGAGAAGGTCATCGCCCGGCGCGGGACGGCGCTGGCCGAGGCGAAGGAGCGAATCCTCGCCATCATCGACCGCTTCCTCGAGGAGTTCGGCAAGGCGCTCGAGGAGGGCCGCGTGCGCGTCGACAGCGTGGCGGACCTCAACATCATGGTGCGCCTGCGCGAGTTCCTGCAGGGTGGGCCCGACTCGCGGCAGGAGGTGCGCGGCATGCCGTCGCTCGACGAGCTGTCCCGCCGGTACGCCGAGGCGCAGCGGCGCGAGAGGGAGGAAGGACCGAACGCGGGCGGCGTCGTGCGTCGCGAGCGCGCGCCCACGTCTGACGGACGCGCGCTGCTCGCGGAGCCCCCGGCCACCGCCTTCGCGAACGGTTCTACCGAACTGCCCGGTCACATCGAGCATGATCTCGACGAGGACGACGAGGACGACGAGGCCGCGCTGGATGCCGACGACGATGGCGACACCGACACCGCCGCTTCCGGTTGAAAGCGGCCATCCTCAACGCGCGCGGGCACGCGTTCTCGCGGACTTCGCGCGGGCGACAGAGCCCGAACGCCGCCGAGACGATGGCCGCTTTCCGCGCGTACGCCGTCGTGAAGAGTGACGATCGGCCGGCGCCGCGCGACGACGATGGCCCCCCCAGGGGGGAGGGTCAATTTTCGTGGCGCCGCCCGCGCCGGGAAGAGTGCCCGGGGCCCCTTCCGATAGAGGTCGATTCGAGGAAGTGACCAGGACCCCCGCGCCGAAGTGAGCGTCCAGAAACAGCGGTCGCGACGAGCGCCCTGGTCACTTTCGACCTGCAACTAGTAGCTCGGCACAGAGGTTTTGAAGGGTTCAGGCAGCGGCTGTTGCTGCCTGGGCCTGGGGGTATGCTCGACCAAGCTTGGTGCGGGCGCCCTCGATGGTGAAGCGCCAGCGGATCCGGGCACGTTCCTTGTTTCGCATCCGCTCCCATCGGGCCACCTCCCGCTTCAGGGTGGCCTTGTTGGGGATGCGTCTGTCCAAGCACTGGCGGTTCAGCACGCCGATTTCAATCTCCACCATGTTCAGCCAGCTGGCGTGCTTGGGCACGAAGTGGAACTCCAGTCGTTTCAGAATCCGCCCGGCTTCTTCTGGAGGGAAGGCTTCATAGAGGGCGCCGGGGCTGTGCGTGGACAAATTGTCGAGTACTACCCGGATGGTGTCCGCCTCCGGGTAGTGCACGTCCACCAACTCGCGCATCCGCGCGGCGAAGTCCTTGGCGGTGCGCTGGTCCGAGACTTCGACGTGGCGCCAGGGGCGGTGCACGTCCAGAAAGACGAAGAGGTTGGCTGTTCCGTTCCTCTGGTACTCGTAGTCGTAGCGTCGGGGCTTGCCGGGCTCGGCAGGCAGAGGGGTGCGGACTTCTCCGATGAGCTGCGTGGGCGACTCGTCGAAGCACACTACCGGCCTCTTGGCATCCGGCGGCTCGGCGTAGAGTTCCAGCACGTCCTCCATTCGGGCGACGTACTCGGCATCCACCTTGGGGATGCACCACATGCGCTGCTGCCAAGGCTTCAGCTCGTTCTGTGCCAGCCGTCGGCGGACCGTTTCCCGCGAGAGGTCCTCGTGCTCGGTCAGCCGTACCAGCTCATCGGCCAGCAGCTGAAGCGTCCAGCGCGCACGCCCCTTCGGAGGAATCGAGCAGGCCGTGGCCACCAGCAAGGCCTCCTGCTTGCCCGTCAACTTGCGCGAGGCGCCGGGCCTCTGCCTCTCGTGCAGGGCATGCTCCACGCCCCCTTCCACGAACCGCCGTTTGACGCGGTAGACGGTCGAGACGCCTACCCGGACGCTTCTGGCAATCTGCTCGTCGGTGGCTCGGGCATGAGCGGCTAGAAGAATCTGCGCGCGCTTGACCTGGCGCACCCGCCCCGTGCCGCCGCGCACCAGCGCCTCCAACCGCGACTTCTCCTCGGCGGCCAGGGTGACGAGGTAACGTACATTCATGCGCTCCGACTCCGTGAAAGGGGAGTCGGACTACCTCGCTGCCGCCGTGTCGATTCCCTCCGCCACCCCGCCCTTTACCGAGCTTCAAGGCCAATACCTGGCCTTCATCTACGCCTACACCAAGCTCAACCAACGCCCTCCAGCGGAGGCCGACATGCAGCGCTACTTCGGCACCACTGCCCCCTCTGTCCACCGCATGGTGCTGGAGCTTGAACGCCGAGGGCTCATCCGGCGCAGCGCCGGACAGGCCCGCAGCATTGAACTGCTGCTGGCCCCGGAACTTCTGCCCGTCCTACGCTGAGCAGGTCCAAGGCCAATCGGTCAGAACCTCTGTGCCGATGTACTAGTCCGATGGGCACGTTGTCGCCCGTGGGCTACCCTCGCGAGGAATGAGGAGCATCGAAGCCGTGGACGTCGAGCAAGCACACGCAGGGGAGGAGCGGGAGCTCGCGCTGGAGCTGCTGCGCCGGTTCGGCTGGAACGCCACGTCCTTCCAGGTGCTGATGCCGGGCTTCCGCTACTGGTTCGACCCCTCGGGTGACGCCTTCGTCGCGTACGTGGACACGGGTGGCGCGTGGGTGGCCGCCGGAGCCCCCATCGCCGCGGAGGCATCACTGGCTCGCGCGGCGGAGGGCTTCCGTGAGGCAGCGCGGCGCGAGGGTCGGCGCGTGTGCTTCTTCGCCACCGAGCCGCGCTTCACCGAGGCCGTCCCCATGGAGTCGCTCTCCATCGGCGAGCAGCCGGTGTGGGACCCCTCCCGCTGGGACACCGTGGTGCGCGGCAGCAAGAGCCTGCGTGAGCAGCTGCGCCGCGCGCGCTCTCACGGCGTGGCGGTCCGCGAGCTGCCCTCGGAGGCGCTGGAGAATCCGGAGCACCCCTCGCGGCAGGCGCTGGAGCGGCTCAAGAAGCGGTGGCTCGCGTCGCGGCGCATGGCCCCCATGGGCTTCCTGGTCCAACTGCGCCCGGACTCCTTCGCGCGCGAGCGGCGCGCCTTCGTCGCCGAGGCGAAGGGTGAGCTCATGGGCTTCCTGCTCATCTCCCCCGTCTACGCGCGCGACGGCTGGTTCCTCCAGGACCTGGTGAGAGATCCGGAGTCCCCCAATGGCACCGCGGAGGCCCTGGTGGACGCGGCCATGCGCACGGCCGCCGCCGAGGACCGCCGCTACGTGACGCTGGGCCTCGCGCCCCTCTCCGGCCCGGTGCGTCCGTGGCTGCGCCTGGCGCGCGCCTGCGGCCGACCCCTGTTCGACTTCGAGGGCCTGCGCACCTTCAAGGCGAAGTTCCGCCCCGACTCCTGGGTACCCCTCCACCTCTCGTATCCCGAGCCGCGCGGCGGCGTGCTCGCCGTCTACGACGCGCTGCGAGCCTTCGCGCGCGGCAGCCTGGTGCGCTTCGGCGTGGCCACGCTGCTCAGGCGGCCCCGCCTGCTGGTGCACGGGCTCGCGGTGCTGCTCGTGCCCTGGACGGCGCTGCTCGCGCTGCCCACCACCACGCGCTGGTTCCCATCGCTGCGCGTGCAGTGGAGCTGGGTGCTGTTCGACGTGGCGCTGGCCGCGGGCCTCTTCTCGCTGGTGCGCCGCTGGCGCGATGGACTGGCCACCACCCTGGTGTGCCTCACCGCCGCGGACGCGTGCCTCACCTTCGTCCAGGCCGCCGTCTACAACGCGCCCCGGGCACGCGGCCCCGTCGACTGGCTCGTCATCACCGCGGCCATCCTCGCGCCCGCCACCGCCTCCGGCCTGCTCGTGCGCGCTCGCGACTTCCGCCTGCCCGCGCGCTGACGCGCCGCGCTCATTCCCTGGCGGACATCCCGCCCTCGCGGGTTTCCACAGGTCGACACTCCTCCGAAAGTCGCCTGGACCCGAAGGCAGGGAGAATGGTGTTTTCCGGAAAGAGCTGTTCCGGCTTCGGGCGCCGCGACTTTCTCGCGGCGCCGTCCGTCGCCGGTTGGGAGGGGTGACCATGCGAACGCCGTGGGGCGTTGCCCTGTCGCTCGCCGTGTTGCTGTGGGTCCACGAGAGCCACGCCGCGCCCGAAGCCCCGCGCTCGGCTCCGCCACCCTCGCCGTTGCCGCCCGGGGTGTCGGCCGTGCTGTGGAAGCTGTCGGTGCCGGAGAGCGCGGCGCCCACGCCGGAGCGGGTGGCGTTGGGAGAGAAGCTCTACAACGAGAAGCGTCTGTCCCTGGATGACAGCGTGTCGTGCGCCACGTGCCACGACCCGGCCAAGGGCTTCACGGACCACCTGCCGGTGTCGGCGGGCGTGAAGGGCCAGTTCGGCATGCGCAACAGCCCCACGGTGCTCAACGCGCTCTTCAACGCCTCGCAGTTCTGGGACGGGCGCGCGGCGACGCTGGAGGACCAGGCGAAGCTGCCCATCCTCAACCCGGTGGAGATGGCCATGCCGTCCCCCGAGGCCGTGGTGGCCAAGCTCAAGGGCATCCCCGAGTACGTCACTGCCTTCCAGCAGGTCTTCAAGCGCGACATCAACTACGACGACCTGGCCGCGGCCATCGCCGCCTTCGAGCGCACGCAGTTCTCCGGCAGCGCCCGCTTCGACCGCTTCATCCACGGCGAGACGAAGGCGCTCAACGAGTCCGAGCGCCGGGGCTGGGCGCTGTTCAACGGCAAGGCGCGCTGCAACTCGTGCCACGCGGGCAACGCCGTGTCGCCGCTGTTCAGTGACCAGAAGTTCCACAACATCGGCGTGTCCGCCCACAACCAGGACTTCCCGCAGCTGGCCCGCGAGGGCCTGAAAATCGTCCGCCTGGGCGACGAGAAGCAGATCGACGAGCTGGCGCTCCAGACGCGCTTCTCCGAGCTGGGCCGCTTCCTGGTGACCAAGCAGGAGAACGACGTGGGGGCCTTCAAGACGCCCACGCTGCGCAACGTGGGCATCACCGCCCCGTACATGCACGACGGCACGCTCGCGACGCTGTGGGACGTCATGGACCACTACAACAAGGGCGGCGTGGCCAACCCGTTCCTCGATGGAGGGATGCAGCGGCTGGGGCTGACGGAGCCTGAAATCGACGACCTGGTGGCCTTCCTCTTCACGCTCACCGACGAGCGCTTCACGAAGCTCAACGGCCAGGAGCTGGCGAAGCAGCGCGCGCGCAAGAACAAGCGCCCGGAGCGGGACACCGCGGTGGCGATGGGGAAGAAGGGGAACCTGGGAGACCTGGCGCCCAATCCGGACCTGGCGGTGAAGAACCCGGCGGACATCGGCGCGTATGGCACCGAGACCTTGCCCAAACCCGCTTCGACGAAGCAGCCATGAGGAGGCGCCGTCCATGGGGAACAAGTTCCGCAGCATCGAGACGAAGCACCACGAGGAGCGCGACGCCTTCTTCGAGGGCCTCAAGCGCCTGGACCGCCGGGCCTTCCTGCGCGTCGCGGGCATGTCCGCCGGCATCGTCGCCGGCATGGGCCTGCGCACGCCGCAGAGCTTCCAGCTGGTCAACGTGGCGGAGGCACAAGGCACCAAGCCGCGCTTCACCTTCGCGTACATCTCCGACACGCACCTGTACGAGCAGAAGCTCAATGACCGCTTCGTGCGCTCCATCCTGAAGGCGGTGGACGACGTCAACGGGTTGGACCCGCAGCCGGACTTCGTCCTCTTCGGCGGGGACCTCGCCCAGCTGGGCGCGCCGGGTGAGCTGAAGCTGGGCGCCCAGATTCTCAAGAGCGTCAAGGCGCCCGTGAAGATGATGGTGGGCGAGCACGACTGGTTCCTCGACATGGGGGACATGTGGAAGGACCTGTTCGGCGCGCCGAACTACTCGTTCGACCACAAGGGCGTGCACTTCGTGGTGCTCAACTCCATCCTGGAGAAGGACTTCTGGACGGAGCGCAAGCTCACGCCGAAGGAGCGGATGCAGATTGTCGCGGGCCTGGACAACGGCATCCAGTCCCGCTTCGAGGTGGGCGAGCCGCAGCGCGCCTGGATGAAGCAAGACCTGGCGAAGGTGGACAAGAAGACCCCGGTCATCGTCTTCAGCCACTCGCCGCTCTACAAGTACTACCGCCCCTGGAACTTCTGGACGGATGACGCGGACGAGGTCCAGGCGCTGCTCAAGCCCTTCGACAAGGTCACCGTCATCCACGGGCACACGCACCAGTTGTTGTCGAACCGCATCGGCAACATCCAGTTCCACGGGATGCTGTCCACCGCGTGGCCGTGGCCGTACGCGCCCGAGGGCCTGCCGCAGCTCACGGTGCAGATGAACCGGCCGGACCCGTTCAGCCAGTTCGACGGGTGCGGAGACGGACGCATGGACGTGCTGGAGTCGGGTCTGGTGGACAAGCTGTACAACCTCTGGGAGCGCAACCCCATCACCGTCCGGGCCAGCTACCTGGGCTCGGGTGGGAAGCAGGACGCGCCGCCCCGAACGAAGCTCCCGAGCTACTGAGCGCGAGGCGACACGATGAACTTCCGGATGAAGCTGTGGGTGGGAACCGGAGCGCTGCTGTCCTTCGCGGGAGGCGTGGCCCTGGCCACCAGCCCCGCCGAGCGCCCCAAGACGTCCTCGCTGAAGACAGAGCCGCTGCCGCGTCACCAGGTGCCCGTGTCGAAGGACGGCAACCTGGTGGTGGGCATGTGCGACGGCCAGACGTCCCTGGAGGTCAAGGGCGTCAAGGAGGGCGAGTCGCTCACGCGCGAGCAGGCCCAGCGTGTGTCCGACGAGCTGATGGCCGCGTGGCACCAGAAGAACCCCGACGCGACGTGGGACCCGCCGCCCGTGCGGCGCGTGGTGGCGCAGGCCGCGAAGCAGCCACAGAAGCAGCCGCAGCCGAACCCGCCCATGGGCACCAACCAGCCCTCCACGGGCGGCGTGGTGCGCGAGGGCGGCGTCACCGCGGAGAGCGGCGGCCGCGAGGTGCGCAAGGAGGCCGGCGCGAACATCCAGGACGGCCACTCCTACGGCGCCTTCACGCCTCGCGATGAGGCGGTGTGGGCCGCGTCCACGCAGCAGTTCGTGGAGGAGGGCCACCGCGTGTTCCACGACGCGGCGGCGGTGGGCGGCACCATCGCGGTATCCTGTGACATGTGTCACCCGGATGCATCGAACACCCACCCGGAGACGTATCCGAAGTACCAGGTGCAACTGGGCCGCGTGGCGCTGCTCCGGGACATGATCAACTGGTGCATCGAGAACCCGGTGCGCGGCAAGCCGCTCGCGGATGGAGACCCGCGGATGCGCGCGATGGAGGCGTACATCTACGCGCAGCGCAAGGGCGTGAAGCTGGAGTACGGGAAGAAGTAGCCCGGGCGCGGGCCCGTGCCTCGCCGGAGCGGGGCACGGGTGCACAGTCGCGGCGACGGGCCACCAGAACAGTCCGGGGTCGGTTGGGGGACCGACGAGCCCGGGGCGCACGCGAGGGTTGACGGCGGTGTCCGGAAGGACGATGTCTCGCCGGCAAGACGCATGAGCTTCTCGCCCCCCATCAGCGCTCCCTCCGAAACCGTCAACGCCCTGAGAGACAGGGGCTACGCCGTGCTGGACCGCGCGGGCCTGTCCGCGCTGGTGGGCATCCCCGCCGCCAAGCTGGATGCGTGGCGGCCCACCTGGGATGCGCTGCCGGCGGACGGCTACCTGCGCGACGGTGGCCGGTATCGCACGCGCCGCCACTCGTGCTTCGTCGTGGAGGGCGACACCGTCACCCAGGTGCCCCACCGCGCACACTGGCAGCCCGTCGAGTACAACGCCCTGCACGGCGGCCTGGAGCGCTGGTTCGAGCCGATGACGTCCACCGTCGTCGAGCACCCCGAGTGGCCCCGGCTGCTCAGCCGCCTGGCGGCCTGCGGCTCGGCGCTCAAGGGCGCGCAGCCCTGGTACGTGGAGGCGCACCAGTTCCGCATCGACACCACGGATGGCATCGGCCGGCCGACGCCCGAGGGCGCGCACCGCGACGGCGTGGACTTCGTCGTGGTGCTGCTCGTCGGACGCGACGGCATCAAGGGCGGCGAGACGCGCGTGTTCGAGGCCGCCGGCCCCAACGGCATCCGCTTCACGCTGACGGAGCCCTGGTCGGCGCTGCTGCTCGACGACGAGCGCGTCATCCACGAGAGCACGCCCATCCAGCCGCTGGAGGCCGCGGGACACCGCGACACCCTGGTGCTCACCTTCCGCGCCAAGGGCTTCCAGGGCCCCTGAGCCGACGGGGTGACGGGGCGTGGGTGGTGGGGACCCCGCGCTTCAAGGGAAGCTGCCTGCCGTGTGGGAGGAAGCGGGGCCGCGGCCTGGAATGGGCGCGGCCGAGCCGTGTTGGAGGCCCGCCGCATCCCCACCAGGAGACGAGGACCATGGGCAGGTTGTTTGTCGCGCCGCTGCTGACCGGGCTGTTGACCGCTTCGGCGGCGATGGCGGAGGAGGACCCCTTCCTGTGGCTGGAGGAGGTGCAGGGACAGCGCGCGCTGGAGTGGGTGCGCGCGCAGAACGCGAAGACGGAGGCCGTGCTGGAGAAGGACCCGCGCTTCGAGCCCTTCCAGGCCGAGGCGCTGCGCATCTTCACCGCCACGGACCGCATCCCCGGGCCCTCGTTCCGCGCGGGCGGCGTGGACACCTTCTGGCAGGACGCGGCGAACCCTCGCGGCCAGTGGCGACACACCACCACGGAGGGCTACGCGAGCCCCACCATCCCCTGGCGGACGGTGCTGGACGTGGACGCGCTGTCGAAGACGGAGGGCGCCAACTGGATCTGGAAGGGCAAGGAGTGTCTGCCCCCCGCGGACCAGCGCTGCATCGTGCGCCTGTCCAACGGCGGCAAGGACGCGGTGGAGGCGCGCGAGTTCGACGCGGGCACGAAGCAGTTCGTCGAGAACGGCTTCAAGCTCACCGAGGGCAAGCAGTCCGTGGATTGGCTGGACGCGGACACGCTGCTCGTGGGCCGTGACTGGGGCGGGGACACGCTCACCGAGTCCGGTTACCCGTTCGTGCTCAAGCGCTGGAAGCGCGGCACGCCGGTGGAGCAGGCGACGGAGGTGTTTCGTGGCGAGCGCACGGACGTGTCCGCGTCGCCCATCATCCTGCGGGACGAGGAGGGCGTGCTCCAGGCGGTGTTCGTCAACCGCGGGGTGACGTTCTACGAGTCGGAGCTGTACCTCCTGGGAGACGCGGCGCCCGTGCGGCTGCCGTTCCCGAGGAAGGTGTCCTTCCAGGCCTTCCTCCAGGGCCAGGTGGTCTTCACCATCGAGGAGGACTGGGGCGGCTTCAAGCAGGGCGCGCTGCTGGCCTATCCGCTGGCGGCGCTGAAGGCGGACCCGGCGAAGGCGAAGCCCACGCTCATCCTCCAGCCCGGTCCTCGCCAGGGCATCGAGCGCGTGGCGGCCACGCGCAACCTGCTGCTCGTCAACGTGTACGAGGACGTGAAGGGCGCGCTGGACGTCTACACGCCGGGCAAGAAGCGCTGGACGCGCAAGCGGCTGGCGATGCCGAAGAACGCGTCGGTGGAGATCGTCGACACGTCCTCCTCGCACGACCAGGTGTTCGCGGGCGCGGAGGGCTTCCTGGAGCCTGGGTCGCTGTGGTTCGGCGACGCGGCGGCGGGGAAGGTGAAGCGCATCAAGTCCCTGCCCGCGCGCTTCGATGCGTCCAAGCACCGCGTCGAGCAGTTCTGGGTGAAGTCGAAGGACGGGACGAAGGTGCCGTACTTCCTGGTGCGCCCGGTGAAGCCGAAGGTGGCCGGCGTCACGCCGACGGTGGTGTACGGCTACGGCGGCTTCCAGGTGTCCAAGCCGCCCGTCTACCTGCCGGAGATGGGCAAGCTGTGGCTGGAGCGGGGCGGCGCGTACGTCGTCGCCAACATCCGCGGCGGTGGTGAGTTCGGCCCGAGCTGGCACCAGGCCGCCCTGCGCGAGAAGCGTCAGCGCGCGTTCGATGACTTCGCCGCGGTGCTGGAGGACCTGGTGCGCCGCAAGGTGACGTCGCCGAAGCACATCGGCATCTACGGGCGCTCGAATGGTGGCGTGCTCACCAGCGTGGTGATGACGCAGCGGCCGGAGCTGCTCAACGCGGCGGTCATCGAGAGCCCGCTCATCGACATGATGCGCTACCCGAAGCTGCCCGCGGGCGCGTCCTGGGTGGGCGAGTACGGCGACCCGGCGGTGCCCGAGGACGCGGCGTTCATCTCGAAGTACTCGGCCTACCAGAACCTGAAGCCGGGCGTGCGCTACCCCAAGCCGTACATCACCACGAACACGAAGGACGACCGCGTCCACCCGGGACACGCGCGCAAGTTCGCCGCGAAGCTGGAGTCCATGGGTCTGCCGTATCTGTATTACGAGAACACGGACGGCGGGCACAGCAACGACTCCGACCCGATGCTGAACGCGCGCCGGTGGGCGCTGCACCACGTGTACCTGTCGCAGCAGCTGATGGACGCCGCGGCGCCCTAGCTGACGCTCTCCGCGCTGTAGCGGGCGATGAGGCCCGTGCGCACGGCGTGGCGGAAGACGCGGGTGAAGAAGAAGGCGGCCAGCAGGATGTAGAGGATGGCGAGGCCGCCTCCCAGCGCCACCGTGGACCAGGACACCGAGCCACCGGCGACGATGGCTCGCATGCCCTCGAACACGTACGAGGGTGGCAGCATGCGGCTGATGCCCTGCATCCACGAGGGCAGCGTGGACAGCGGGTAGAAGACGCCGACGAACGGGGACAGGAGCGCGGGGATGGGCCAGATGAACCACTCCGCGGACGGCCCCAGCCGCAGCACCACCGCCGTGCCGATGATGCCCAGCGCGATGCCGAAGAGGAACAGCACGAGCAGGAACGGCACCAGCATGGCGCCATAGACGAGCATCGACAGGCCGAACACCGTGCCCGCGACGACGAGCATGACGACGAGGCCCACCGAGCTGGTCGCGATGCTGGAGAGCACCAGCCCCAGCACGTACTCGCTGATGGACATGGGCGTGGCGAAGACGTTGAGGAAGTTGCGCGACCAGACGTCCTCGAAGAAGGCCATCGTCACGCCCTGCATGACGCGGGTGAGGAAGTCCCAGAGGAGGACGGCGCCCAGCAGCGCGGGCACCAGGTCCATGCCGGGCTCGTGGGTGATGGTGCCCAGATAGCGGGTGATGAAGCCCCACAGGACGATGTCGATGGCCACCCACGCGAAGAGGGGGAAGACGCGCGAGGGGCTGCCCTTGAGCAGGTAGAACTGGCGCAGGACGACGGCGGCGGCGCGGGACAGTCGCATGGCTTCAGTGATTCCCCAGCGCGAGCGGCTCGCGGGCGACGGTGATGAACAGCTCCTCGAGCGTGGCCTTGCCGTGCTCCCGCGGCAGCTTGCGAGGGTCTCCCTGGAGCAGCACCTCGCCGCGCGACATGAAGAGGACGCGGTCGCAGACCTCCTCGACCTCGTACATGTTGTGGGACGTCCACAGCACGCCGCCGGTGCCCTGGGCCGCGAAGTCGCGGATGCGGGCGCGGATGTCCTTCGCGGTGGCCGGGTCCAGGGACGCGGTGGGCTCGTCGAGCAAGAGCAGCTGTGGCTGGTTGAGCATGGCCTTGGCGAGCGCCACGCGGGTCTGCTCGCCCGAGGACAGCACGCCGCTCTTGGTGTCGCGGAAGCGCACGAGGTCGAATTCCTTCAGCAGGGTCTCGGTGCGCTGGGAGACGTGCTTCACGCCGTAGATGAGCCCGAAGTAGCGCAGGTTCTGCTCGACGGTGAGGTTGCCGGGCAGGGGCGCGTAGACGGCGGCGAAGTTGGTGCGCTCCAGGGCCTGGGAGCGGTGCTTCGCCAGGTCCACGCCCTGGATGTGGATGGAGCCGGAGGTGGGCTCGAGCACGCCGAGCACCATGTTGATGGTCGTGGTCTTGCCGGCGCCGTTGGGGCCGAGCAGCCCGACGATTTCGTTGCGGCCCACCTCGAAGGAGATGCCGTCGACGGCGACGGTGCCCGCGTAGGTCTTGCACAGCTCGCGCACGGCGAGCACGGGGGAGGAACTGGAGGCGGGCATCAGGTGTGGATCTTCTCGTTCCGGGCGAGCATGTCGACGTACTCGGCGATCTTGCGGGCGCGGGTCTCCGCCTTCTTGACGTTCTGGACGCGGAACAGGATGGCGTAGCGGTTGACGGAGTTGAGTGTCGCGAAGAACGCCTGGGCGCGCGGGTTGGCGGCCAGGGCCTGGGCGAGGTCCTCCGGCACGGTGGCTGTGCGCGCGGAGTCGTAGGCGGCGTCCCAGCGGCCGTTCTTCTTCGCGTTCTCGACTTCGGCCAGCCCCGTGGGGCGCATCTTCCCGGCGTCGATGAGGGCGAGCACCTTCTCGCGGTTGATCTTCGACCAGATGCTGCGCGGGCCGCGTGGGGTGAAGCGCAGCAGGTACGCGGTCTCGTCGAAGCGGCCCTTCTGGCCGTCGATCCAACCCCAGATCAGCGCGACCTCCAGCGCCTCCTGGTAGGTGACCGAGGTGGGGCTGTGGCCCTTCTTCGTGAACTTGAGCCACGCGCCGCGCGTGGTGTGGTGCTTCTCCATCCAGCGGTCGAAGGCGGCGGGGGTCTCGAAGAAGACGATGGGCAGGCCGTCCGTGGGGGCGGGGGCGGACGGCGTCTTGGTCGCGGCGGGCGCGGACTTGGATGGCATGGGCGGGTTTCGAGCGGCGCTGGTGGTGGGCTTCGCGGCCGGGGACTTGTGGGGCGCGGCGCTGGCGAGCGTCTTTCGAGCACCGGCCTTGCGCGGCGCGGTGCTGGCGGTGGGCTTCGTGGCCGAGGACTTGCCGGTCGCCGCGCTGGCCGAGGGCTTCGGGGCGGAGGACTTGCCGCCCCTGGCGCCGCGAGGAGGCGTCTGCGGTGCCACGGACTTCGCGGCGAGGGCGTTCCGGGCGGCCTTCACGGGGGCGGTGGTCTTCCCGCGCTTCGACGCGGGGCGGGAGGACTGCTTCGTCGAGGAGCGGGGCTCGCGGGCAGGGCTCATGGGCCCGGCTTGTAGCACGGGTCCGCGGCGCTATGGCTTCAGCCGGGCGTCATCCGTCGCGGCTGCGCGGAGGGTGCCGGGGATGAAGTCCGGTCCCACCACGGTGCGCAGCCACGCGTCCTTCATCTGTCGCGCGCAGCGGAGGGCGGGCATGCGGCCGACGGCGGTGCCCAGGCCTGGGGTGAGGATGGTGCGGATGGGTGTCTTCGCCGTCTTGTTGTACGCGAGCACGCAGCGCAGCGAGGCGCGCATGGCGAGGTAGGCGTTCACCGTCTCGCTGACATCCGTGGGCACGCGCATGGTGGGCGCGCTGATGCACCAGGGAATCTCCTCGCGGCCGGTGGGGACGAGCACCGCGTTGCCCACGGGCAGCTCGCCGCCCCAGTCCTTCTCGAGCAGCTCGCGCAGGCGGTCCTGGACCTGCTGGCCGAGCTGGTACGTGTACACGGCGTCGATGCCGCCATCCATGAACCCGAAGCTGTTGGCGGGGCTGATGATGGCGTCGGCGCGGATGTCGATGGGGTCTTTGGGGGACACCTGTCCCTCTCGCTCGGAGAAGATGTCTCCTCGGGAGATGGTGACGCCGTCGAGGCCCGCGAACTCCTGGCGCCAGGCCTCCACCAGGGAGTGGCTGAGGTCACGCAGGTGCAGTCGGAGGGGAGGCGTCATGTCCTGGTTATACATCCCGCCCTGGTCCGGCGTAGGTTCCGGGGCCTATGCGCACTCTGTATGGGTTGCGGTACTCGGGTTGGACGGAGAAGGCCCTCTGGGCGTTGGACCACCACGGTGTCGACTACCGCTACCGCGAGCACACGCCGCTGACGGGTGAGCTGGCGCTGCGCTGGCGCACGCCGAAGGGCACGCGTCCCACGGTGCCGTTGCTCGTGGAGCCGGAGGGGGCGACGACGGGTTCGTTCTCGATTGCACGCAGGGCGGAGGCACAGGGGCGCGGTGCGCCGCTGTTTCCCGCGAGTGCGATGGAGACCATCGAGCGCTGGGAGCTGGTGAGCGACGCGGTACTGGGTGTCGCCCGGGCGAACGTGCTGCGCCGGATGCTCGAGAATCCGCGTGCGCAGCGGGAGAGCCTGCCTGGGTACATCCCTGGGTTTCTTCGGGGGCTGTCCGCGCCGGTGGCCCGACTGGGGGTGCGGTTCATCTCGCGCAAGCATCACGCGGTGGCGGACCCCGAGCGGGTGCTGCATGAGAAGGCGGTCCCCGCGTTGGAGCGGCTCCGCGCGGAGCTGAAGGGGCGTCCCTATCTGATGGACGGCTTCACGTACGCGGACATCACGGCGGGGCTGATGCTCCAGTTCGTGCGGCCCGTGGATGACGCGTGGTTGCCGGTGGGGCCGGGGACGCGTGAGGTGTGGCATCACGAGTCGCTGGCCGCGGCGTTCCCGGACCTGCTCGCGTGGAGGGACTCGCTGTATGCGAAGCACCGCCGCCCCGCGTTGTTGGGGGCTGGCGGTGTGGTGGCTCGCGCGAGCTGAAGCGGGCTACTTCGTCTTCGCGGGCGGGGTGCTCTGGGGGGCAGCCATGCGCTGACGAATCATCTCTTGAATCTGCTCGGGGGACTTGCCCTTGAAGTCCTCGGGCTTGAAGGAGCCCATGACGGAGTCGTTGGGGCCGGGGGCGTCGAGTTCCTCGTAGTCAGCGGGGATGGTGAAGAGGGAGGCAGGCTGCTCGCCGACCTTGATGTTGGTGACGTCGATTTCGGCCTGGAGCTTGCCCTTGGTGTCGAAGGTCTGGCTGCGCACGTAGGCGACCTCGGGGAGGTCGGTGGGGCGCCACACCTTCTGACGCTCGACGGCGCCCTCGGCACCGGGAGGGACACCTTCATAGATGACGGTGGGGTGGCCGTTGACCTTCTGGGTGCCGACCTTCTTGAAGCCCTGCTCCTTGAAGCACGCGTCGAAGTCCTGGTTCTTCCCGGAGCAGGCGCCGGGAATCTTCACGGACATGTCGTCGAGGTTGCGGGTGGTGGCGGCCTTGCGCTCGTGGAAGAGGGTGGAGCCGGTGCGCTTCTCCCAGTTGAAGAGGATGGACATTCCGCCGGGGACCTCGGCGGGGGACAGGTCCATGCGCAGCATGCCGGTGCGGCCGTACATCTTGCCCTTGGTCTCGGGGGCGGCCTTCTGGCCGGGCGGGGGCGCGCTCTTCACGCGCAGGTCACCGACCCAGTCCGCGAGCGCGGGCGAGGACACGAGCAGCGTGGCGGCGAGGACCTTCGACAACGTGTGACGAACCGTGGATGTGCTCATGGGCGCACCACAATCCAGGGCCTGTGTGGGTGTCAAACCCGCTCGTGCTCCCTTTCTGGCCCGGGTGAGGGGACGTGTCAGGGCCGCGAGGCATGGTTCGGGCTCCTGACACGGAGGGCCCATGTCGCCACGTTGGTGCGTCGCGCTGCTCATGCTGTTGACGGGAGTTGGGTGCTCCTCGGCCCGGGTCGTTCGTCTCGACACGGGGCGCGAGGTCCTGACCCTGGCGCCCCATGAGGAAGAGGGTGCGGAGCTGGCCGAGGCCCGACTCGAAGATGACGAGTTCGAGGATGCGATGAAGTCCCTGTCGCGTGATGTCGTTCCCTCGAACAACCCCATGAGGCAGGCCCGTGAATTGTTCGGGCTCCCCTCCCGCAGCGGGCTGTACCTCTACGAGCACCGGACGCACCGGCTCTCGGCCAGGGGCGAGCCTCCTGGTGAGGGGCCACACCTTCTGGAGACTTATGCGGACGAGGAGATGACCCAGGCCTATGGCCGATGGTGTCGGAACAAGGGGACGCCGGGCGACTGCCTGAGTCTGCTGGAGGAGGGTCCTCTGCTCGGCAGTGATGGCAAGTACGTGCTGGCGATGGCCATCGCCATGGGCTCGGTCTGGGAGGAGTCAGCCGAGGCGCTGGAGGACATGACCGACCCTCGGCAAGTCCTCTCGGTAGTGATGGCCTCGGTGACGATGTACATGCTCCTGTGGTCTCTGCCCGAGCCCGTGTCGAAGGGACTGGCGACGTTGCTGACAGTGACGGCCATCGCCTACCTGGGCGTCGACACGGTGTTGGGCATCATCGGTGGATGGTGCGCGCTCGTCAGGGATGTGGACCGTGCCACCACTTTCGAGCAGCTCGACGAAGCGGGCTCCGCATTTGGAGCGGTGCTGGGGGAGAACGCAGCGCGTGTCTTCGTGATGTTGGCCACCGCCGCTATCGGCAACACGGCGGGGTTGGCGGCGAAGTCAGCGCAACTGCCGGGCTCCGCACAGGCGGCGCTGGCGGTCGAATCTCAGGCGGGTTTCCAGTTCGCGGCCATGGGGGCGGTGCGTTCGGTCGCGGTGTCGGGCGAGGGACTCACCATCGCGCTCGCACCCAATGCGCTGGCGATGGCGGGTCGGGAAAACGGTGCGAGCAAGCCGCATCGCCATCACATCGCCACGGACAAGAACAGCATCTCCACTATCCGGGGTGGGCCCTGGACCCCATTGTTCCGGAAGCTGTTCCGGAGAGCAGGAATGGAGCTGAAAGACCCGGAGAATATCGTGGAGGTGAGGGGCCACAGGGGTCCTCACCCGCAGCGGTATCACGAAGCCGTCTATGCTCGGCTCAACGACTCGGTAAGGAGCTGTCGTACCGTGGAGACCTGTCGCAAGGCGCTGACCGCCGAACTCCGGTCCGTGGCCATCGAAGTCAGGACGAAGGGGACAGAGCTCCACGAACTGGTGACGAAGAGGAAGTGAGATAGAGAGCCAGATATGCCCAAGCGCTACTTCAAGCTCGCGCAGGTGATGGAGTCTGGGAACTGGACCCTGGGGGACCCCGCGGATGAGACGGGGCAGGAGGTGGAGGACCCATTTGTCTTCCGTGCCGGGCGAGCGCTTCCACCGCAAGGACGTTTGAGCATCCCCATCGAAGAGCCCGGGCGAAGCCTGGAGTTCAGCACCACGGCCCTCGGCATGGCGCCCGTCGTCCATGTCCGGGTCGCGGAGCTCTTCGCGGAGCTGGCACCTGACACGGTGCAGCTCCTCCCCATCGAAATCCAAGGGATGCCGGACCAGTACCTCCTCGTGGTCGTTACCCGGCTCATCCGCTGCATCGACGACCAAGCCTCCGACGAGGTCCGATACTGGAAGCCTGAACACGGCCAGCCCGACCGGGTGGGTGACTACAAGTCCGTCATCGGCATGCGCATCGACAAGTCGAAGGTCGGTGACGCCAAGGTGTTCCGCACCTGGGGCTGGGACCTGGGCCTCATCGTCTCCGAGGACCTCAAGCTCGCACTGGAGCGCGCTCAAGTCACCGGCGTGAGGTTCACCGAGGTCTGACCCCTGGAAACACGAACGGCGCCGGCCTCCAGGAGGCACGGCGCCGCGGTGCTCACGACAGGGCCGAGGCTCAGCCCGGCTGGCAGACCTGGCGGAGGATGTCGAGCGACTCCAGCGCCTTGCCCGCGCCAATCACCACGGCGGAAAGTGGGTCCTCGGCCAGGAACACCGGCAGGCCCGTCTCCTCACGCAACAGCGTGTCCAGGTTCTTCAGCAGCGCGCCACCACCGGCCAGCACGATGCCCCTGTCGGCGATGTCACCGGCCAGCTCCGGGGGCGTGCGCTCCAGCGTCAGCTTCACCGCCTCGACGATGCCGTTCACCGGCTCGGCGAGCGCGTCACGCACCTCGTCGCTCGACACCGTCAGCGTGCGCGGCACACCGGCCACCAGGTCGCGACCCTTGATCTCCATGGTCATGACCTCGTCCGTCGGATACGCCGTGCCGATGCCCATCTTGATGAGCTCCGCCGTGCGCTCGCCGATGAGCAGGTTGTACTTGCGCTTCACGTACTGGATGATCGCCTCGTCCAGCTTGTCGCCGCCGATGCGCACGCTCTTGGCGAACACGATGCCCGCCAGGCTGATGACCGCGACGTCGGACGTGCCACCGCCGATGTCCACAATCATGTTGCCGCTGGGCTCCGTCACCGGCAGGCCCGCGCCGATGGCCGCCGCCATCGGCTGCTCAATCAGGTAGACCTCGCGCGCGCCCGCGTTCGCCGCCGCCTCACGCACCGCGCGGCGCTCCACCTCCGTGATTCCAGAGGGGATGCCGATGATGATGCGCGGGTTCACCAGCGTCTTGCGGTTGTGCGCGCTCTGGATGAAGTAGCGCAGCATCGCCGCCGTGATTTCGAAGTCGGCGATGACGCCGTCCTTCATCGGCCGGATGGCGACGATGTTGCCCGGCGTGCGGCCCAACATCTCCTTGGCTTCCTTGCCCACCGCGAGGACCTTCTTGCCCCCGCGCGCGTCCTGCTGGACGGCCACCACCGAGGGCTCGTTGGACACGATGCCCTGACCGCGGATGTAGATGAGCGTGTTCGCCGTGCCGAGGTCGATGGCGAGGTCGCGCGAAAAGAGGGTGTGAAGCCAGTCGAACATACGAGGGCGGAAACTTTCGGAGAGTCGGCGGAATTTCCCGCTGGCGCGTGGGGGAATGCGGCCGCGAAGGTACTACGCGACGCGGCACGGAGGAAGAAAAGCCGGAAGCCCTTTCACAACCGCCTGGGGAGCAGTCGACCAGCGGACTCGGGCGGGGGAAGGTCCACCCCCCACGAACCCCCGCCTCAGGGGGAGACTTCCACCACCTGGGCCCGCTCGAAGCGCGTGGCCACCACACCCGCCTGCTCCGCCTCGCCCTCGGGAAGGCACCCGGCGGGCACCACCCCGGCCTCCTCGGCCTCCCGGTACTCGGGCGTGTGCCGCAAAGCCTCGCTGGTGACGTGGAGCAGCCCGTCGCGGACCGGCTCGAACAGCAGCGCGGTGAGGTACCAGGCGGGCGCGTAGTCCAGGCGGATGAGCCCGTGCACGCTCCAGCGGTGCGGCGTGTAGTCCCATGGGCAGCGGCCGAGCACCTTCTTCAAGAGCCACCCCGTGGCGTACTCCGCCCCGAAGATGAGGGCCGTGTAGGCCAGCGCCCTCACCGGCCGGGGCAGGGGCTTGAGCCTGGCGGAGACCTCCTCCAGCGCCAGCGCCGTCCCCCCGTAGATGGGGTGCATCCAGAGATAGGTCTGCGCCGTGGCGCTCCTGTCCCGGCGCAGGGCCGCGTTCGCCCCCGTGAAGAGGACCTCCAGCACCCAACCCGTGCACCCGTAGAGCAGGAATCGTGAAAGCACATCCCCAACCTAGGGATGCTCCCCCTCGGCGGCACGCCCATGCACGCGCCGCATCGACGCCTGCCATCGCTGTGCACGGGCGGACGTTGTCATCGTCCACGCGCGCCTTCGCGCCCCGTCCCGGTCGACTCATTCGTGGAGAGGAGGACATGGGCCTACAGCCCGGTGACGCACCCGCCTGGAACGGGGTGTCGTCCCCTCGCGTCAGGGCGCGTGGAGCCACGGGCACATGGCCGCGCCGCCGCTCCGCGCGCTCGCCACCTCGTCCGCGCGGTGGGGCTTGAGCGGACTGGCGGGCGGGGGACAACCCGCGCTTTACGGGGCCATGTCCGGCGTAGTACCTGAACGGCCGATGCGCTCCCCCGGCCCGACATCGCGAATGCCCGGTTCCGGGGGTGAACTGCTCCGTGCCGGGCTGCTGGCCCTGGGCATGGCGCTGGTCCTGGCGACCGTCCTGCGCGCCGGGGACGCCGAGTGCCCCACCCGAAGCACCCCCGAGCGCGGCTTCTACGCCGACTCCGGCGTGACGTCGGTGCTCCAGGGCGCCGGGTCCTCCAAGAAGTCCTCGCGGCGCTGGGGCGCGCAGTTCCACATCACGGACCTGGGCGGCTGGGACCTGGGGCTCCATGTGGGCGCGGGGCCCGTCGTCTTCGCGGCCTCCTCGGTGCGGACCCGCACGGGGCTGGAGCCGGACCTGCTGGCCCTGTACCGCTGGGGCCGCGAGCGTCACCACGCCTTCACGCGCGTCACCCTGCGCGAACGTCGTGCCCCGGCGGCGCCCACGTCGAGCGGGGAAGTCGCGGACCGTCCCTCCATCGCCAGTCGGACGCTGCGCGGACCGCCCGAGTTCGGCTGACCCGTGCGCGACGCGGGCCCTCTGCCGGGCCGGGGTCGCGCGTGGAGTCCCGCGGTGGTCCGGGCGAGAAGCCCGGCGTGACGTCGTCTTTTCCTTTCATCCCCGAGGGATGGCCCTTGTCTTTCCGAGTCCTCGGAAAAAAGCGGGGCGCGTCCCGTCCGAGTCTTCCAGATTGAGGTGACCTGATGCACGGAGCCCACGAGGTCCTCCAGGCCATTGCCATTGTCCTGTGCGTCGCCGCGGTGACGACGGTGGTCTTCCAGAAGCTGCGCCAGCCCGTGGTGCTCGGCTACATCCTCGCGGGCCTCGTGGTGGGCCCCTACCTGCCGATTCCGCTGGTCGCCAACCAGGAGGTGGTGACGACGCTGTCGGAGCTGGGCGTCATCCTGCTGATGTTCTCGCTCGGGCTGGAGTTCAGCCTGCGCAAGCTGTTCTCGGTGGGGTTCACCGCCGGGCTCACGGCCGTCATCCAGTGCAGCATCATGGTGTGGCTGGGCTTCGTGGTGGGGCGCGCCTTCGGCTGGACGACGCTGGAGAGCATCTTCACCGGCGCCATCATCGCCGTGTCCAGCACCACCATCATCGCCAAGGTGTTCGACGAGCAGGGCATCCGCGGGAAGCTGCGGGAGCTGGTGGTGGGCGTGCTCATCGTCGAGGACCTCATCGCGGTGCTGCTGATGGCCACGCTGACGGCCATCTCCACGGGCGCGGGCCTGTCGGTGAAGGACCTGACGCTGACCACGGGCAAGCTGGTGGCGTTCCTGGTGGGCCTGGTGGCGGTGGGCCTGTTCATCATCCCCCGGGCCATGCGCGCGGTCATCAAGCTGAACCGGCCGGAGACGACGCTCGTGACGAGCGTGGGCATCTGCTTCGCGGTGGCGCTGCTGGCCCAGTCGTTCGGCTACTCGGTGGCGCTGGGCGCGTTCCTGGCGGGCTCGCTGGTGGCGGAGTCGGGTGAGGAGAAGCTGGTCGAGCACCTGGTGCAGCCGGTGCGCGATATGTTCGCGGCCATCTTCTTCGTGTCGGTGGGCATGCTCATCAGCCCCGCGCTCATCATGGAGCACTGGGCGGCCATCCTGGTGCTCACCGTGGTGGTCATCGTCGGCAAGCTGGTCAGCGTGGCGCTGGGCGCGTTCCTGACGGGCAACAGCACGCGCACCTCCGTGCAGGCGGGCCTGAGCCTGGCGCAGATTGGCGAGTTCTCCTTCATCATCGCCGCGCTGGGCCTGTCGCTGAAGGCCACCGGCTCGTTCATCTACCCGGTGGCGGTGGCCGTGTCGGCCATCACCACGCTCACCACGCCCCTGCTCATCAAGGCCTCGGGGCCGGTGGCGTCGTGGGTGGACCGCAAGCTGCCCAAGCCCCTGCAGACCTTCGTCACGCTGTACGGTACGTGGGTGGAGCGGCTGCGGCAGGCGCCGCGTCGGGAGACGTTGGGCGCGGGCGTGCGGCGCCTCATCCGGCTGTTGGTGCTGGACGCGGTGCTGCTGGTGGTCCTGGTCATCGGCACGGCGCTGATGGCGGACCGCATGGCCCACTTCGTCGAGGTCCAGACGGGCGTGGACGAGGACCTGTCGAAGAACCTCATCCTGGGCGGCGCGGTGCTGCTGGCGGTGCCGTTCATCCTGGGCGTCATCGGCATGGCGCGGCGGCTGGGCTCGATTCTGTCGGAGGCGGCGCTGCCGGCGCGCAAGGACGGCAAGCTGGACCTGGCCGCGGCGCCTCGGCGGGTGCTGCTCGTCACGCTGCAGGTGGGCATCGTCCTGCTGGTGGCCATCCCCGTGGTGGTGGTGACGCAGCCCTTCTTGAAGGGCGTGGCGGGCCCCCTGGTGTTGCTGGTGCTGGTGGGCGCGCTGGGCGTCGCCTTCTGGCGCGGGGCGACCAATCTGCACGGCCACGTGCGCGCCGGCGCGCAGGTGCTGGTGGCGGCGCTGGCGGCGCAGTCGCACTCGAAGGAGCCGGGCGCGGAGGAGCACGCGCTGGACCACGTGCAGGGGCTGTTGCCGGGCCTGGGCGCGCCGGCCTCCGTGCGGCTGGAGGAGTCCAGCCCCGGCGCGGGCAAGACGCTGGCCCAGGTGAACCTGCGCGGCCTCACGGGCGCGACGGTGCTGGCCATCCAGCGTGGCGAGCAGAGCCTGTCGGTGCCCACCGCGCAGGAGGTGCTGCGGGTGGGCGACGTGCTCGCGCTGACGGGGACGAGCGAGGCGGTGGACGCGGCGAAGGCGCTGCTCCTGGGCGCGCCGCCCTCGGTGCCGCCGCCCGAGCCCCCTCCCACGGAGGAGACGCGCGCCCACGGGTAGCCTGTCCGCCTGGGGGGCGGTGAGCCTCACCGCCCCCGTCGCGCGACGCGGCCCCCGCGCCCGTGCGAGCACGCTCCCTTGCCTCACAGTCCACGGAAGGGGCGATGTGTCTGGGCGTCCTGCTCTCCGAGCGACGGCCCGACACCCGCCGCCGTGCCCCTGTCCTTCGTGCGCCTCGTTTTCACATTGAGAGGTCCACAGTGGTGGGGAGCACGACCATGAAAGATTTCCGAAGAGGGTGGTTGATTGGCGCGCTGGTGCCGGCGATGGCGCTGGGCTGGGCCTGTGAGTCCCGGCAGTCCGCGGATTCACGCAACGAGCAGGGCACAGGGGGCTCGGGTCGCACGACGGAGATGACGGGGGGCTCGCAGGACGCCGTCCCGAGTGGCGCCACGCAGGACCACGGCGGTGCGGGCTCGAGCGACGACGGCATCGGGGGCAGCGGCAGCAGCTCCGATGTCCAGGGCTCGGGCGCCCAGCCGGGCAGCACCGGCTCCGGTGTCTACGGCACGGGCGCGGGGGGCAGCAGCACCGGCTCGGATGTCAGCGGCTCGGGCTCGAGCGGCACCGGCTCCGACCTCAACGGCACGGGGGCGGGTGGCAGCGGCACCGGCAGCCAGGGCACTACCGGCTCCGACCTCAACGGCACGGGCTCCGGCGGCAGCGGCGCGAGCGGGACGGACACCACGGATACGTCGGGCACGAGCAGCACGAACGACCCGGCCACCAGCGGCACCAGCCCGGGAGGCACCGGCGGCACGGGCGCGAGCGGCACCAGCACGGGCAACCCGAACACCACGGGCGGCACCGGCGGCTCGGGCGCGGGGCTCGACAACAGCGGCTCCGGCGGCACCACGGGCACCAACGCGGGCCCCTCGGGCACCAGCGACAGCGGCACCCGGCGCTAGTCGTGAAGGGGCGTGTGTCCGGGCGGACCTCGTGCACGCGAGGCCCGCGCCGGACGACCCGGGAGGTCACCGTGTCCCGCGAGGGGACGGGGTCTTCCCGGACGACGCGCGTGACTAGCGCTTCAGCGCGTACTTGCCGATGGCGTAGAGGGCGCGCACGCCGTCCTTCCAGCCAATCTTCTTGCCCTCCTCGTACGTGCGCCCGTGGTAGCTGATGGGCACCTCGTAGATGCGCCAGTTGCCGCGGGCCACCTTGGCGGTGATTTCGGGCTCGAAGCCGAAGCGGTCCTCCTCGACCTCGACGGAGCGCAGCACCTCGGCGCGGAAGGCCTTGTAGCAGGTCTCCATGTCGGTGAGGTTCAGCCCGCTCGTCATGTTGGAGAGCGTGGTCAGCAGGTTGTTGATCACCGTGTGCCAGAAGTACAGCACCCGGCGGGGCGTCCCCGTGAAGCGGCTGCCGAAGACGACGTCGGCCTCACCGTCCAGGATGGGCTGAATCACCCGGGGGATGTCGCGCGGGTCGTACTCCAGGTCCGCGTCCTGCACGAGGATGATGTCCCCGGTGGCCTCGGCGAAGCCCCTGCGCAGCGCGGCGCCCTTGCCCTGGTTCTGCTCCTGGAACAGCACCCGGATTTCGTTGCGGTTCTTCGGCGTGCCCCCCAGCAGGCCCACACCCTGCTCGGCCAGCTGCTGCAACAGCTCCCGGCTTCCGTCCCGGGAGCAATCGTCCACGAGGACAAGCTCCTTGGGGAAGTCGACCGCGATGCAGCGGCGCAGCAGCTCCGCCAGGGTGGGAATCTCGTTGTAGACGGGGATGACCAGGGAGACGAGCATGTCGCCCCGGGCTCTATCGCATTTCGACCCGGGGGGCGACTGTCCAGCACCCGGCGCGTGTACCCACGTCTCCTGCCCTTTCCCCTCGCCCCGGTGTGAGATGGGGGGTGGCAAGAGTCACCTGTTTTGCATGGAATACTTCCTCCGGGGGGAACAGCCGTGGGGGCCCTCCGCCATGCGTGACAGTGGAAGGGAACGCCATGAACGACCAGCTCGGACATGCGGTGCGCGGCGCGGTTTCCCTGGAGCGGTTCTCCCAGCTCACAGAGGGCCTGCGGGACTTCTTCTACGGTGCCTGGAACATGCCACACGGGCACTGCTACCTGTGGAAACAGGACCTGGTGGCGATGCACGTCCTGTCGGACGTCCTCATCGGCTCGGCGTACTTCTTCATCTCGCTGACGCTGTACGCGCTGGTGCGGCGGGCGCGGCTGCCCTTCGGCGGGATGATTCTGTCGTTCGGGGTCTTCATCGGCGCGTGTGGGCTGACGCACCTGATGGAGGTGTGGAACGTCTGGTACTCGGCCTACTACCTGGGGGGCGGCATCAAGGTGGTGACGGCGGTGGCCTCGGTGGCCACGGGCATGTACCTGGTGCCGCTGCGCGGGCGGGTGGTGGAGGTGACGGAGGCGGCGCGGCTGTCCGAGGAGCGCCGGGTGCAGTTGGAGAAGAGCTCGCGGGAGCTGGAGACGCTGTACGCGAAGCTGAAGGCCTCCGAGGCGCAGCGCACCGGCTTCTTCGCCAACGTCAGCCATGAGCTGCGCACGCCGCTGACGCTCATCCTGGGGCCGGTGGACCGGCTGCTCCAGCAGGGCACGCTGCCGGACGCGGCGCACCGGGACTTGGAGGTGGTGCGCCGCAACGCGCGGGTGCTGCTCCGGCACGTCAACGCGCTGCTCGACGTGGCCAAGCTGGACGCGGGGCAGATGCGGCTGTCGTACGAGGAGGTGGACCTGGCGCGGCTGGTGCGGCTGGCCGCGGAGAACTTCGAGGGGCTGGTGGCCGAGCGCAAGCTGGACTTCGCGCTGGACTTGCCCGCGATGCTGCCGGCGCAGGTGGACCCGGAGAAGGTGGAGCGCGTGGTGCTCAACCTCCTGTCCAACGCGGCCAAGTTCACGCCCGAGGGCGGGCACATCCGCGTGGCGGTGAGCGCGGAGGCGGGGCAGGGGCGGCTGGTGGTGGAGGACAGCGGGCGGGGCGTGCCCGCCGAGCAGCGCGAGAGCATCTTCGAGCGCTTCCGCCAGGGGGACGCGGCCACCACGCGCGACACCGGGGGCACGGGGCTGGGGCTGGCCATCGCCCGGGACTTCGTGGCGCTGCACGAGGGGCGCATCTGGGTGGAGGAGCGCCCGGGTGGCGGCGCGCGCTTCGTGGTGGAGCTGCCGCTGCTCGCGCCCACGGGGGTGAAGCTCGCGGCGCGCGCGGACGCCCCGGCGCACGAGGTGGATGTCGAGGCGGCGCGCGCGGAGCTGGACGTGCTGCGGCCGCCCGAGCGCGAGGTGGCGGTGGCCACGCGGGCGGATGACTCGAGCCGGCCGCGCGTGCTGGTGGTGGAGGACACCCAGGAGATGCGCCGCTACGTGGTGGACACGCTGGCGAAGGACTTCCAGGTGGCCACCGCCGAGGACGGCCTGGAGGGGCTGGCGAAGGCGGAGCGGATGCTGCCGGACGTCATCGTGAGCGACTTGATGATGCCGCGCATGGGCGGAGACCAGCTGGTGCGCGCGGTGCGCACGCGCCCGGGGCTGGAGTCCACGCCCATCCTGCTGCTCACCGCGCGCGCGGATGATGCGCTGAGGGTGGACCTGCTGCGCGGCGGCGCGCAGGACTACGTGGTGAAGCCCTTCGTGTCCGAGGAGCTGGTGGCGCGGGTGACGAACCTGGCCGTGATGAAGCGCACGCGCGAGGTGCTCCAGGGGCTGCTCGCCGCGCGCTCGGTGGACCTGGAGGCGATGGCGCGCGAATTGGGCATGCGCAAGCGGCAGCTGGAGGTGGCGCTGGAGACCACCGAGCGCGCCAGCGCGTCGCGCAGCACGCTGCTGCAACTGGTGTCACACGAGCTGCGCACGCCGCTGTCGGTGTTGCAGCTCACCCAGCACGCGCTGCAGCGGGAGCTGGGAGGGCTGCCGCCCCGGGCGCTGGACATGTTCGACCGGATGCACCGCTCCACGCTGCGGCTGCGCGACATGGTGGAGATGGTGCTCCAGTACAACCAGCTGGAGGAGGGCAGGCTGGTGGTGCGGCGCGAGACGGTGGACCTGGGCGCGGTGGTGGACGAGGTGGTGGAGGAGGCGCGGCTGGAGGCGCGGCGCAAGGGGCTGGCGCTGGAGTGGGACCGGCCCCGGGGGCAGGCAGTGGCGCGCACGGATCCGCGCATCGTGCAGATGGTGCTGCTCAACCTGGTGTCCAACGCGGTGAAGTACACCGAGCAGGGCGGGGTGTCGGTGGCGGTGGAGGCGCGGCCCCAGGGCTGGCGCCTGCGGGTGCGCGACACCGGGCCTGGCATCCCCCGCGCCGAGCAGGCCCACATCTTCGAGCCCTTCTCACACCTGGAGCCCCTGGACCACAAGTCCAAGCCGGGCGTGGGGCTGGGGCTGACACTGGTGCGGGAGATGGTGTCGGTGCTGGGCGGCGTCGTCTCGGTGGCGTCCGAGCCCGGCGTCGGCAGCGAGTTCACCGTCGAGCTGCCGTCCTGAGCGCCTCCATCAGCGCGTCCAGGTCCGCGTCGGTGGTGAGCGGGTTGATGACGGTGACGCGCAGGAACACGCCCTGGGGCAGCTTCGTCTGCACCAGATAGAAGTCTCCGCGCGTCACCAGCCGCTCGCGCAGGCGCGCCTGCAGCGCGTCCCACGCCTCGGGCGGCACGTGTCCGGGGGTGTGGCGGAAGCAGAGGATGTTGCAGTCGGGCGGGACGGGGACCTGGAAGTCGCCGGCCTGGGAGAGCCGCTCGGCGAAGCGGCGGGTGAGGGCGTAGGACTCCGTCACCGCGTCGGCGAACAGGCGGGTGCCCAGCACGCTCAGGCAGGCGTACAGCTTGAGCGCCATCATCTCCTTGGTGCACTCCATCGTGCGCAGGGCCACGTCGCTCCACGGGCGCTCGGTGTCGCCGAAGAGGTAGCTGGCCTCCTGGGCGAAGGACTCGAAGGAGCGCGCGCCGTCGCGGAAGAGCACCGCCGTCACCAGCGCGGGCATGAGCAGGCCCTTGTGCGCGTCCCAGACGACGGAGTCCGCGCGGGCGATTCCGCGCACTTGATGTCGATGGGCGGCGCTGAGCGCGGCGGAGGCGCCGTGCGCCGCGTCCACGTGGAACCACAGGCCGTGGTGCTCGCAGAAGTCCGCCACGGGCTCCAGCGGGTCGAACGCGCCGGTGGCGGTGGAGCCCGCGCTGGCGACGACGGCGATGACCTTGCGGCCCTGCCGCGTGGCGGACTCCAGCGCGGGGCCGAGCGCGTCGGGGTGCAGGCGGAAGCGCTCGTCCACGGCGACGGGGATGGCGCCGCCCTGGCCCCAGCCCATGACGCGGAGGGCGCGCGACAGGCTGTAGTGGGCGGTGGCGGGCACCAGCACCGCGAGCGGCGGGCCCGCGTGGGCGCCCTCGTTCCAGGCGTCGTAGCCGGCCTTCGCCTGGCGGGCGGCGAGCAGGGCGGTGAGGTTGCCCAGGGAGCCGCCGGAGGTGAGCACGCCGTCCGCGGACTCCGGCAGGCCCAGGCGCGCGGCCATCCAGCGCAGCACGTTGCGCTCCATGGCGGTGGAGACGGGGCCCATCTCGTACACGGCCATGCCGTTGTTGAGCAGCGAGGAGACGGCGTCGCACAGCGCGGCCAGCGGCACGGGGGCCGTCACCTGGTGGCCCACGTAGCGCGGGTGGTGCAGGTGGTTGGAGCCGGAGAGCACGCGCGCCACCAGCTCCGCGAAGTCGCCCGTGGGCTCCTCGGGGAAGGCGGCGGGGAAGCGGTCCACACTCACCGCGGGCGCGGCCCAGGGCAGTACCGGCAGGCCCTCTCCGCGCTCGGCCTGGGCCAGGTAGTCCGCCAGCGTGTCCACCAGCCGCTGGCCCTCGCGGCGGAAGGACTCGACGTCATAGGCGGCGGCGATGCGCTCACGAAAGTCCGTCATGGCGGAGAAGAACCTAGCGCCGCGGACGGCGCGCGTCCTGTCCCCGGCGCCAGGCGTGGGCTGGCTCGCGGGCCGCGAACGCATTATCTCTTCGGGGACGGGGTCGAGCCCCGCGCGAGGAGACACGCCATGGCCGACAAGAAGGTCACGATTACGTACTGCAACTCCTGAGGCTACAAGCCCAGGGCCGCCCGTGCGGCGGCCGCGTTGAAGGACGAGCTGGATGTGGAGGCGGAGCTGAAGCCCGGGCCGTCGGGCAGCTACGAGGTCGCCGTCGACGGCAAGGTGGTCATCCGGAAGGCGTCGCTGGCCTTCCCCACGGACCAGGAGGTGGTGGACGCGGTGGCGCGCGTCCTCGACGCCTGAAGTCGCCTGAGCCTTGGGGGCCGCCTCCGGAGGGACGGTGGCGGCCCCGCATCATGCGGGCGCTTCAGCGCTTGATGAACGTCATGGGCGGGCGGTCGTTCTTGCCCTTGCCCGCGGCCTTGAGCGCCGCCGGGTCCAACCCGGACAGGTGGAGCGCCGTGGCGTACACGTGGCCGGCGTCGGACACGAAGCTGGTGGCGTTCTTGGTCCGCCCCGGCACCAGCAGGCCCGTGTCCGGGTCGTACGCCGGGTCCAGCGTGCCGTTGGGCATCATCGGGATGCCGTCCAGGGACGCGCTGCCCACGCGGCCATACTGCGTGTTGCCGCGCACGGTGCCACCCAGGAAGGCCACGCTGTTGACGCGCCAGTGCTGGCAGCAGTCCTGGAGCATGATCTCCTCGTACTTCTGCGCGTCCGTCACGCCCGCCTTGGCGAGGATGCCCTCCACGTCGCCCTGAATCGTGCGGCCCATCTCCGAGGCGAGGACGATGGTGGTGAAGTCGTAGTAGCTCTTGCCCGTGGTGCCGTAGGGCGTGGACTTGAGCTTCGCCACCAGCGTCCTGAGCGGGTTCCAGAGGTTCTTGCGCATCATGTCGCGCTGCTCCGTCTGGCCCTTGTTGTTCATGATGGAGCGGCGGTCGCGGTGCGTGTCGAACTGGCGCAGGCCGCGGTTCTCGATGAAGAAGCCGATGGACAGCCCCTTCGTCATCATCTCGTACGTCATCAACGCCTGCACGTTGGTGTTGGGCGTCTCCTTGGTGCGCGCGGGGTTGCCGTTGATGGACGACGAGTCCGTGGCCTCGTCCGCCGCGGTGATGCCGAACTCGGCGCGCAGCGTGGTGTGGGTGAACAGCGTGCGAGGGTCCAGGTTGATGCTGCCGCCGGCCGTCAGCGCCCGGTGAATCTGGAGCGCGGAGTTGAAGGCGCGCACCGACTCGCTGTTCTTCTCCGCCAGGAAGCTCGCCTGCAGGTTGTCGGTGAACTGGCGGATGCGCGCGTCGCGCTGGCCCTGCGCCACGTTGCCCAGCGACGCGAGCCGCTCGCGCATCGCCGCGGGCGTCTTGCCGTAGAGCGTGTGCGCGTGCACCGGGCCCAGCTTCTCGTAGTAGCCGGTGCCCTCGGGATAGGACGGGATGGACAGCTCACCGTCGGACAGCCACCGGTGCCACGAGACGTGGGGCAAGAGGAAGCCCGTGCCGTACGCCTCGCAGAACGCCTGCATCACCGTGCGCTCGTCCGCGCCCCGCTTGCCCGACAGCGACGCGCTGTACTTGCCGTAGTGGTACTCCCACCGTCCGCCCGAGTGGAAGGTGTTGCCGTTGTGGCTGGACACCACCGCCAGGTCGGGGAACAGGTCCAGGCCGTCCTGCGCCAGGTAGCCGTACTGGATGTTGCCCTGCGTCTTCGGCGGGTCCGACGGCGTGGCGCCGTAGCCCTTGGGCCGGTAGCGGTGGTTCGTCCACGACGGGGTGGGGCGCAGTTCGCCCGCGGGGATGACGCGGATGGAGTCATTGGGCGTGTGGACGGGGTTGAACATCGAGTACCCGTCCCAGCCTCCCTCCTGGAACCAGTAGATGAGGAAGCGGGGGTTGTCGGCCTCGGCGGCGGCGGCCTCGGCGAAGCCCAGCTCCTTCTTCGTCCCGGGCACTCCGAAGGCGCGGAAGAAGCGGAGCCAGTCCAGGGTGCTGATGGCGGCGCCCGCGGCGGCGCCCGCGAGGAATCGGCGGCGGTTCATGGCGGCGGTCCTTTGGGCGGCGCTACTGGCGCAGGTATTCGGGAGAGGTGGCGAGGGTCTTGAGCACGGCCTTGAGGTTGCCGTCGTGCTCGTGGCTGACGTCCCACAGGCGCTTGTAGATGGCGCGCTCGTCCTGCTCGTGGCGCATCTCGCGGCCGAACAGCAGGGCGAACTGGGCGTTGAGCGTGCGGCGCACGAAGGCCTCCTTCTTCACCGCCTGCGTGGCGAAGGCCTCCATGCCCTGGCCCTTGAAGGCATAGGTGGCGGCGAGGTTCCTGTCCGTGTCGTCCAGCGTGACGCCCTGCTCGTCCTGGGTGCGGTAGTTGCCCTCGTCGTCCCAGCGCAGGCGCTGGTGCGCCAGCGGGGTGAGCGTCTGGTGGCAGGAGTAGCAGATGCTGCTGGGGTCCACGGTGGAGGACGCGGTGGCCGCGCCGCGCATGTCGAAGACCTCGGCGGGGACCTCGTACAGGGTGCCCATGAAGTCCGTCATCACGCGCGCCGCGTAGTTGTAGTGCGGCAGGCCCGGCTTGTTCTTGATGAAGCCCTTCATCGTGAGCACGCCCGTCTTGCCGTGCTGCGGGGGGCGCGTCACCTGCTGGAAGCTTCCGTCCACCGAGTAGTCGCCGGTGAGCAGCTCCCCGAACGGCCGCTCCTGCTCGACCAGGAAGGTCCACAGCCGCGCGGGCTCGTCCGTGTCGGGCGTGCCCTCGCTCTCGGTGCGCACGCGCATGCGCTTGAAGTAGTTCGCCCGGAAGTCCGCCGAGGCCAGGTATCCGTCCACCATCGCCTCCCACGACTTCTGCCCGTCCTCCAGCGCGGTGAAGTCCTGCGCGGACGGCGGCCTGCCCAGCAGGTCCATGGCCAGCTTCACCAAGAGCAGCCGCTCGCGCTCCTTGCCCGTGAAGCGCTCGTACGAGGGCGGCAGCGTGAAGAGGAAGTCGGGCGCGCGCATCAGGCCCTCGCACAGGCCGCTCCAGGCCTTGGTGGCGTTGGCCTCGATGCCCAGCAGGTCCGTCACCAGCGCGTAGCCGTTGGCGCGCTCCTCGGGGGAGGAGGCCCGGTACAGCATCCGCCGGTAGAGCGTGTCCACCTTGGCCTTCGCCGCGTCCGCGCGCTGGGTGCCGGTGGCGGCCTCCGTGGGGCCGTACACCACGAGCGCGTCCACGTGCAGGTTGCGGTCGCAGACACCCGTCTCGCCGTAGTCGTTGGTGAAGCCCACCGTGAGGAGGTGGTCCCCGCCGGCGACGGCCTGCGTGTGCACGAAGTCCGCGTAGGCCGTGTTGTTGGCGACGCTCCACTCCTTCACCAGCACGCCGTCCACCTTGAGCTGCATGTTCGGCAGGTCCGGGCCGCACAGGTCCCCCTTGGCCTTCACCGTGAAGCGGTAGGTGGCGGACGCGGGGAAGACGTAGGGCTGCAGCGTGGTGAGGGTGCCGGTGGTGTAGAGGTTCCAGCCCGTGCTGCCGGACTTGCCGCCGGTGCTCGCGAGAATCTGCGTGCCCGCGGGGAGGGTGGTGCCCTCGCGCGCGGCGGCCTCCATCTCGTATGTCTTGGTGGTGGGCGCGGGGATGTCCGTCAGCGGCTGTGCCAGGTCCAGGCCCGTGAAGGGGCCCGTCTTGTGGGTGGCGGCCGTGAGGCACACGTCGCGCGACAGGTCATCCAGGCCCAGGAAGAAGTCGGCGGTGGCGACGCGCGCCTCGACGAAGTGGTCCTTGTAGTCCACGCCCCCGAGCAGGCCCACGTTCTGCGCGAAGCGGTCCACCCCGCCGCGCACCCAGTCGTCGTCGAAGACGGCCTTCACCTTGCCCTTGAGCTGCTCGAAGCCCAGGAAGGGATTGTCATACGTGGCGACGGAGGGGCCCCGGTAGGGCTCCAGGAGCGCCGGGGGGAACTCCTCGTCCGGACGCGACGAGGGCTGGCGCGTCTCCACCGCCTTGAGCTGACAGGTGAGCGCGGCCACCGCGGCGATTTCGCGCGCGTTCCACGCCGGCTCGCCGCGCGGCATGCGCGCGCTCTCGTCCGTCGTGACGAGGCGCGACAGCATGGAGCCCGACGCGGGCGTGAGGTAGCCGGCGGCGCGGATGGCGTAGAAGTTCTCCACGCCGTTGAGGCCCACCTTGAAGAGCCGGCCGCTCGTCGTCGCGTGGCAGGAGATGCAGCCGGACACCTCGCGCACCAGGGCCGGGTGCACCTCGCGCTCGAAGTCGGAGGCGATGCTCGCGAGCGTCACGCCCGCCGGCACCCGGTCCAGGTCACAGTCGAGCGTGCCGTCCTGCTGCACCGGCGGGGGCTGGGGGTTGGGGTTGCCGGGGCCCGGCAGACCTTGCATGTCGAGCGCCGCCTCGCCGAGGCATCCGGCGACGAACGACGCGAGCACTGCCACGGCGAGGCTCCACGGGCGCGAGGGGGTAGCGCTCATGTGCCCTCCAGGGGGGTGAGGGGTGACCCGATGCTGGCACGACCAGGGGACGATTGACCAGTTGTGGACACTGCTCAACGCGACAAAACAGAGAGTTGTCGGAATCCTTGGGGTTCAAGTTGCTGAGAGCAGGCGAGGAAGCGGACGCGCGAGGGGTGCTCCTCTGTGGGCAAGAGGAGGTGCACCTTGGGGGCAGGAGGTGGAACGCATGGCCTGGCCCGAGACGGCGTCGCCCTATGAGCGGCGCTCCATCACCCGAGGGATGCGCGTGCGCGACGAGGGCGGCGCGCTGCTGGGATACGTGGCGCTGTTGAGCGACACGCACCTCTACGTGCGTCGCTGGCCCTTCAGTCGGACCTGGGGCGAGGTGCCCATGGCCCGGGTGAGACATGTTTCACGGGGCGCTGTGGAGCTGGAGGGACGCGGGCACACGGAGGTGGCGCCCCGGACGTTGCATGGGGAGATCACCACGCAGACGCTCCCGCTGGCGGAGCCCGGCGGGCTGATTGAACCGGACGCGGGCCAGACGACGGAGCCGGACGCGTCCCACCCCTGAGGGCGGGCAGGTTGGTGCGGCGCGGCGCGCCGAAGTGTGCTTCAAGGTGGCGCCATGTTGCCCATCGAAGAACTGTCCCAGAAGGTCTCGGCCGCGTTCGCGGACCGGACGAAGCTCAAGGATGCGGACTTCGTGTCCGCCGTGCGCGAGACGGTGGCGCGCCTGGACGCGGGCGAGCTGCGCGTGGCGGAGAAGGGCCCGGACGGCTGGAAGGTCCACGCCTGGGTCAAGGAGGCCATCCTCCTGTTCTTCGCCGTGTCGGAGATGAAGGTGATGGAGGTGGGGCCCTTCGAGTTCCACGACAAGGTCCCCCTGAAGAAGAACCTGGACAAGGCGGGCGTGCGGGTCGTCCCGCCGGGCACGGTGCGCTACGGGGCCTTCGTGGAGCGGGGCGCGGTGGTGATGCCCGGCTACGTGAACATCGGCGCGCGCGTGGGCGCGGGCACCATGGTGGACACGTGGGCCACGGTGGGCAGCTGCGCGCAGGTGGGCAGCGACGTGCACCTGTCGGGTGGCGTGGGGCTGGGCGGGGTGCTCGAGCCGCCCACGGCGTCTCCCGTCATCATCGAGGACCGCGCCTTCCTGGGCAGCCGCTGCATCGTGGTGGAGGGCGTGGTGGTGGAGGAGGAGGCGGTGCTGGGCGCCAACGTGGTGCTCACCGCGTCCACGCAAATCATCGACGTCACCGGCCCCGAGGAGCGCGTCTACAAGGGCCGCGTCCCCGCGCGCAGCGTGGTGATTCCGGGCATGCGCGAGAAGCAGTTCCCCGCAGGCAAGTACATGGTGCCGTGCGCGCTCATCATCGGCCAGCGGACACAGTCCACGGACAAGAAGACGAGCCTCAACTCGGCCCTCCGCGACTTCGCGGTGGCGGTGTAGCCCCCAGGGAAATCCACCAGGGCGGCGGCTTCCGTAGTGCCCGTGTGATGGGACGGGATGGGACGCGATGACGGAGCACCTCGACGACATCCTGGCCGAGTGGGCACTGGGGACGCTGGACTCCTCTTCTCGGGAGGCCCTGGAGCGACACCTGGCGGCGTGCGAGCGCTGCCGGGTCGAGGCCGACCGCCTGGCCTCGGTGCGCGGGGGCCTGCTGGCGCTGGAGTCGCCGGTGGAGCCGCCGGCCGGGGTGCTGACCGCGTTGATGGCGCGGATGGAGGGGCCTGGCCGGCTGGAGCGCTTCACGCAGGAACTGGCGGCCTTCTTCGATGTGACGCGGGAGCGGGCGAGCGCGCTGCTCGAGTCGCTGGAGGATGCGTCGCTGTGGATGCCGGGGCCGGTGGAGGGCTCGGAGTTGTTCCCGGTGGAGACGGGCCCCGCGCGCGAGGGGATGATGGCCGCGGTGCTGCGGCTCAACCCGGGCGTGCGCTATCCGCGTCACACGCACCTGGGGCGCGAGTGGAACCTGGTGCTGGAGGGCGGGCTGCGCGAGGACGGCGGACACGAGGTGTGGCCTGGTGAGACGCTCGACAAGCTGGAGGGCAGCGCGCATGGCTTCACCGCGTTGCAGGGCCCCGCGTGTCTTTGCGCGTCGCTGCTGGAGGGCGCGACGGAGTTCGAGGAAGCGCTCGCACCGGCCGGCTGAGCGTGGAGCTCGACTTCATCCGGACGCTCTGAGGGGCTACTCGCGGAAGACGGGCAGGCCCTTGCTGATGCGGTGGAAGAGCTCGCCCTTGTCGAGGCGGGCCGGCTCGCCGTCCTCCTCTTCGTCCGTCTCCTCGGCGGTCTCGAAGACCTCGTCGACGAAGAGGGCCTTCAGCTCCTCCGCCACGCCGTCGCCGTAGCCCTGCGCGTAGGTGTCGATGTCGAAGTGGTGCTGCGCCTCGGTGCGGGCATCGAAGGCGTGGTCATCCTCGATGACGACGCGGGCCCGGATGGTGTTCGCCGAGAGCAGGTGGTCGTTGTAGTAGCCGAGCACCACGTCGCGCGCCTCGATGTCCTGGGCGACGCTGAACTCGCCGCTCGAGTAGAGCCCGTGGCACGTCAGCTTGCCCAGGATGTTCACCAGCGAGTCGTTGCCCGAGTCCCACACCACGCCGTGCACGATGACGTCCCCCGTCACCGCGAACGGCCGGCCGATGTCCAGGTCGCCGTCCACCTCCAGGTCGCCGTGGTGGAAGAAGGCGCTCCGGATGCTCAGCGACTCCCGGATGTGGACCTTCCTGGGCGGCGTGGTGAGCGTGTCCCGCAGCGTCTCCAGCTTGCCGAGGGCCTCGGCGGGGTCTCCATGGCCGTGCAGTCCCGTGATGGCCTCCTGCGCGGAGGCGATGGCGTGCTTGAAGGAGAGCTTCTGCTTCTTCTCCGTCAGGGCCCCGCGGAACGCCGCCTCGTCGATGGGGTAGGGGGCGAAGACGTCATCGCTCAGGGGAATGGCGACGCTGGCCTTGCCGCCCGCGGCCTCCAGTACCTGGATGACGGCGTTGAACCCGGCCGTCCGCTTGTTGTGCGCGACCCAGACCTCCTCCTTGGTGCGCAGCGCGATGCCCAGCGCCGTGCGGCCCTGGCCGTCGATGGCGTTCACATCGGCGCCGCGCTCCAGCATCAACTGGATGACGTCGGGGTCTCCGGAGACCACGGCGCTGTGGAGCGGCGTCCCGCCCCGCTCGTTGCGCGCGTCGAGGCGAGCCCCCGCGTCGAGCACCTCCTTGAGAAGCCTGGCGGTCGTCCAGCGGAACGCCGCGCCGTTCCCGTCCACCACGTCCGAGGGCACCTTCCCACCAGCGGCCTTCAAGAGGGCGATGAGCTCCAGCGCCAGCGCCTCGTTCTCCGGGGTCTTCTCCGAGGGGAAGGCGCGGGTCAGCGGCGTCTGCTGGTGGTTGTCCCGCGCATTCACATCCGCGCCCGCCTCGATGAGCGCGCGCACCACCGCGACGTCCGGGAGCGGATCCCCCTTCTGGTACTGCCCCTGGACGGCGTGGTGCAGGGCGCTCTGGCCATTGACGTCCCGAGCGTTCACGTCCGCGCCCTCGGCGAGCAGCTTCCTCACCGCGTCCACGGTGAGCTCCGCCTTCCATCGGCGCTTGTCGCCACAGAGGGAGAGCAGGGCCTGGGTCGCTTCGCTGTTCGACGACATTTCATCCTCGGAGGATTCGGGGCGGCGGCAGCTTCGGTGAACGTGCGATCAGTGTCACGCCCCGCCTTCGAGTGAGACGACGGAATCACCGGGCGTCAATCCGGAGGCTCTGGAGTCCTGGGGAGACCGGTTCGTTGTCGGAGAGCGGGGAGGCCAGCGAAGGGGGAGGGGGTGGGGTTATGGTGGTGTCCGCATGTCCTCTCAAGACCTCGCCACGAGGCTCGCCCGCACGACGCTCGAGCTGTGCCGCATCTCCAGTCCCATCACGCAGGAAGGCCCCATCGCGGACTTCGTCGAGCGCTGGGCGCTCCAGCACTTCCCACCCGGGGAGGTCTTCCGCGTGGGGCACACGTTGTTGCTCGGTCGTCTGGAGGACCCTCGCCCCACGGTGGCGCTCATCGGTCACCTGGACACGGTGCCCGCGCACCCGAGCGACCAGGGGCGTGAGCCTCGCATCGAGGGAGAGCGCGTCTTCGGCCTGGGCGCCTCGGACATGAAGGGCGGGCTCGCGGTGATGATGGCGCTGGCGGAGGACCTCCGTCGCGACACGCTGCCGGTCAACCTGGCCTTCCTCTTCTACGAGCGTGAGGAGGGCGCGTATGCGGAGAGCGGCCTCATCCCGTTGTTCGCGGCGCGCCCGGACCTGGCGAAGGTGAAGTTCGGCATCGCGATGGAGCCCACGGACAGCGAGGTGCAGGTGGGCTGCGTCGGCTCCATGCAGGTGACGGTGCGCTTCGGCGGACGCAGCGCGCACTCGGCGCGGCCGTGGCAGGGTGAGAACGCCATCCACAAGGCGGGCCCGTTCCTCACGGAACTCCTGGCGCGTCAGCGGGTGGAGGTGGATGTGCAGGGCTTCCGCTTCTACGAGGTCATCAACGCCACGCTGGCCAAGGGCGGCCGCGCGCGCAACGTCATCCCCGAGTCGTTCGAGCTGAACCTCAACTACCGCTTCGCGCCGGGAAAGAGCATCGAGCAGGCGAAGGCGGACGTGCACGCGCTCGTCGCGGGACGCGCGGAGGTCATCATCACGGATGCCTCGCCCAGCGGCCCCGTGGTGGCGGGCAATCCGCTGTTCCAGAAGCTGCTCGCCATCACCGGGCTGCCCGCCGCGTCGAAGCAGGCGTGGACGGACGTAGCCCGGTTCGGTGAGTGGGGCGTGGACGCCATCAACTACGGGCCCGGCGAGACGGCGCAGGCGCACCAGGCCAACGAGAGCGCGCCCATTGCTCCGCTCGCGGTGGCATACGAGAAGCTGGCGGCGTTCCTGAAGGGCTGAAGGGACGGGCTTCGGCAAGGGACGCGTGGACGGACTAGAGCGCCGAACAGGTTAGGTCACGCCGCGCGCTGGTAGCGAGCGGCGACCTCAAGGTTTTGGACGGCCGCGAGTCGCCTGAGGTCAAAGAGGTTGCGGCGCGTGCCTCGATAACGGGCCTTCGGGCCCTGGCGGTTGGCGAGATGTGCCAGGCGATGCTCGACACCGACACGCTCGCGGAGTTGTGCACGGCCTGCGCGCGACTGCAGACGTGAGCGAAGGCGCTTCTGGAGCCGCTCGTCGTCGCCCATCGTGACGCTGCGCCCCTTGCCGGACGCCGCCTGGGTACAACTCGGGCGCAGCTTGCACGGTCCGCAGGCTTCCGGGTCGAAGTGCACGACGGCGCCGGGCTCGAAGGGCTCCACCTCGCCAGCAGGACACGTAATGGTGCCGTCGCGGATGTTCACTTTGAAGTCGCGCTTGCCGAAGAGTCCGGGCTTCGCGCTGGCTCCACGCCACGGCCGGCAGACGACGTCGCCGCCGCTGGCCAGCACGTCTTCGGTCATGGGGCTGTTGAGGTACGCCCTGTCGATGAGCAGGACGTCGGGGAAGAGCTCCTGGTGGGCCATGTCTTCCTGCAGGGCCCCCGTCGCCTCCTCTTCGGGTCGGTTGGCCGGCGTCACGGCGCAGGCCACCACGAGCTCCGTGTCGAGGTCGGTGCCGACGTGCTGCTTGTAGCCATTGAAGCGCTTGCTCTTGCTCTTGCGCCCGTGGCGCATGTCCGGGTCCTCGATTGAGATGCGACGGTCGGCCGCCACGCCCTGCCGAATCTGCACTCCGCCCTCGGGACGCGGCTCAAGGTCCTGCGCCTTCACCTGCGCGAGCGCTTCGATGTAGCGCGTCAGTGGAGCCGCGACGCACGACTTCGACTGCTTCGCCACCCAGGCCATGAGACGGTCGAGCTGTCGGCACAGGCGATTGAGTGCGTCGAGCTTCGCGTCGGGCGCGCTCCAATCGATGTCGAGGCCGGCCTTGATGCTGCTGGCCATCAGCAACGGCGCATTCGCCTGCTGACACACCTCCTCGACGTCGGTGCCGAGCGCGAGCGCCATGCCCTCGGCCACCTTGCGGCCTGCGTGGCCGAGCAGGTTGATGGTGTCCTCAACCCGCCCGGCCCCTTCCAGAGGGCGGCTGTCCACCCCCACTCGCAGCGTCTTCGGCGTCTTCTTCGGGTCGAAGCCCTTCGTCCGCTTCGCCACCTCAACGGTGCGCTCCAGCAGCCGGCGGTCCATCTCGGTCGCGATGAGTCGCTCCCTGAATTGCTGCAGCCCGCCCTGGGAGAAGGCGGGCTCGTCCTCGTCCGCGCCGAGTCGGTCCAACACCATCCGCCACCGGCTGTCAGTGCCCGACAGGCACACGGCTTCGGCGTCCGATGCCTGCGTGTAGGCCTGCACCAACAGCGCCATGCACATCATCGCGGGCGGCTGCGGCTCTTGTCCCTGGCCCGTCTGTCGGTACATCGCTTCGAGCTCGTCCTGAAAGGCCTCGTCGAACAACTCGTGCCGATGCTCGCGCAGGAAGACGAAAAGCTTCCTGCTCTTCCCCGCCAGCTTCAGCAGGCGCTGCTCCCGTGCGCTCTGCTCCACAGCCGGCTTCCAGCGTTCCATGCGCCACCTCCGAAGGTGGCGACCTGATCACGCGACCACAGCCCGAGTCGATCCCCTACCGCTTGCCTGCTCCCTCGCCATAACCTGATCGGCGCTCTAGAGTCCACGCCGTCCATCATGTCGACGAGCCCGACCGTGTCATGGAGTCCCGTGTCCGCCGCTGAGTCCTCGTCCACCGGGGCTCGGTGGGGGCTGTCCTCGCGGTGGTTCTGGCCCGCGGTGATTCTGGCCGGGTACACGGTGCTCGCGCTGCTCTATGGGGCGCAGCTCTTCGTGTACCGCGCCTCGCACGGGGAGCCGCCGCGTCTGGGCGAGGCCCTGCTGACGGGCGCGTGTGTCTGGTACGCCTGGGCAGCGCTCACGCCGTTCGTGCTGGCGGTGGCGCGTCGGATTCGCGCGACGGGCCGGCCGTGGTTCGTGCAACTGCTGCTGCACCTGGTGCCCGGCGTGGGCTTCGCGGTGCTGGCGCTGGGGCTGTTCGCGGTGCTGCGCGAGTGGCTCGTGGTGGAGGTCAGCGGCGGCGCGTCCGCGGCGTGGACCTACTTCCTGTTCATCGCGTCGAAGACGACGGACTTCGACCTGCTCATCTACTTCTCCCTGGTGGGCATGGAGGCCGCGGTGGCGTACGCGCGGCGGATGCGCGAGGAGGCGGTGCGCGCGTCCCAGCTGGAGGCGCAGCTCGCGCAGGCCCAGCTGCAGCTCTTGCGCAGTCAGCTCCAGCCCCACTTCCTGTTCAATACGTTGCACGCCATCTCCGCGCTGATGCACCGGGATGTGGAGTCCGCGGACCGGATGGTGGGGCAGTTGAGCGAGCTGCTGCGCGCGAGCCTGGAGCGCGACGGGCGACACGAGGTCCCGCTCTCGGAGGAGCTGGAGCTGCTCTCGCCCTATCTGGACATCGAGCGCACGCGCTTCTCGGATCGGCTCCAGGTGGATGTCGATGTCGCGGAGGACGCGAGGGACGCGCTGGTGCCGTCGCTGTTGCTCCAGCCGCTCGTGGAGAACGCCATCCGACACGGCATCGCGCCGCGCAGGGGACCCGGGAAGGTCTGGGTCCGGGTCCGGCGTGATGGTGCGCGGCTGGCGGTGGAGGTGGAGGACGACGGGGTGGGGCCGCCGGCGGGGCGCACGGAGCTGGAGGAGGGAATCGGGCTGGGGGCCACGCGGGCGCGACTGGAGCGACTGCACGGTGTCGAGCAGTCGGTGACGTGGAAGGCGCGTGCGCCGAGCGGGTTCCTGCTCTCGCTCTCGCTGCCCTATCGGAGGACGCGGGCATGACGGTGCGCACGCTCATCGTCGATGACGAGCCGCTGGCGCGCGAGCGACTGCGGACGTTGCTGGCATCGGAGACGGACCTGCATCCCGTCGTAGAGTGCGGGGACGGGCAGGAGGCGCTGGAGCTTCTGGCGCGCGAGCGGCCGGCGCTGGTGTTCCTGGATGTGGAGATGCCGGAGCGGGACGGGTTCGGCGTGCTGGCGGAGCTGGGGCAGGCCGCGCCTCCCGTGGTCGTCTTCGTCACGGCGTGGCCGCAGCATGCCTTGCGTGCGTTCGATGCCGCCGCGGTGGACTACCTGCTCAAGCCATTCACGGTGGAGCGCTTCCGGCGCACGTTGACGCGGGTGCGGGAGCGACTGACGGCGCCTCCGGGAGACTTGCGGCAGCAGCTCCAGCGGATGTTCCAGGAGCTGAAGCCGGAGCCCACGGAGCGGCTCGTGGTGAAGTCGGCGACGCGGACGCTGCTGGTGCCGGTGGAGGACCTGGACTGGGTGGAGTCCGCGGGGAACTACGTCACGCTGCATGTCGGCACCCAGACACATCTGTTGCGCGAGACGATGGCGGAGCTGGAGGGGCGACTGCCGGCGCGGCGGTTCGCGCGGGTGCATCGCTCGGCGCTCGTGAACGTGGACCGGATTGTCTCCCTGACCCCCACGCTGTCCGGGGACCATCGACTGGTGCTGAAGGACGGCCAGGAGCTGACGCTGAGCCGCACGTACCGGGCCCGGCTGGAGCAGGTGCTCGGCCATCCGCTGTGAGCCGTCAGTCCTCTTCGAGCAGCGCGAGGGCGAGCGGCTTCGTCGTCCGGTTCAGGTTGATGGGCGACACCGCGCGGATGCGCTCCACCGACTCGCGGTCCCCGAGCAGCGCGAGCCCCAGCGAGGCCAGTCCGTATTCGTTGTGGGAGTTCGTCCTGGCGAAGAACGACTCGTCGAACACCCGGCGCAGCGTCGCAATCGCGCCCGTGTCCCCCGCGAGCGCCTGACGCGCCGCCACCGCGAGCTTCCGGTAGCCATTGCTGTCGTCCTCGCTCCACCGCATGGGGGACTCCCAGCGGACCACCTGCTCCAACAGGAGCGCCCGCGCTTGCTCCACGAGCTTCTGTCGTTCCTCGGCCGTCATGATGTCGCAGAGGGTAACCCCATCCGAGGCACCCCCGACAGCGGGACACTCATCCTTCCCCGTCCGCGGCTCGTCCCTCCCATCCGCGTCTCATCCCATCAGCGCCCCACGGCGCGACTGACTCCCTAGCCTCGTCTCCGCGATGGAGGGGCACGACGCCTCTCCCGGAGGACTCGGACATGCGGCAGGTCATCTGTGTGGGACTGGCATCACTCGTCACCGCTTGCGCGACCGGCCGGCCCGCCCAGGCCATCAACGCCGGCACCGCCGCGGAGCAGGGCCGCCCCTTCAGCGAGGCCGCCGTCACCGTGATGCAGGCCTACGATTTGGAGAGCCGCTTCGATGACGCCGTGTCGCTGGGTCAGTTCGCCAGTGAGCGCGCTCGGACCCTGAAGGACCCGGGAGGGGAAGCCCGCATCCTCGCCGAGCAGGGCCGCGTCATGTCCCGCATGCTCCGTCACCAGCCGGGGATGGACACCACCCAGGTGCTCGACGTGCTGCGCCGCGCGCGCCGCCTCGCCGACGCCTCGGGCGACGCCCGTGCCCGCGTCGCCGCGCTCGACGCCGAGGGCATGTTCCACTACTTCATCGTGCTCCTCACCGGCCAGGGCGAGTGGGCCCCCGTCGTCGCCCTCTTCGAGCAGGCCCGGGACCTCGCCGCGTCCTCCGGTGACACGCGAGGGCACATCGAGGCCCTGTTCCATCTGGGCCTCACCCAACAGTTCCAGGGCCAGGCCGAGGCCGCGAGGTCGACCTACGCGCATGGCCTGTCCCTCGCCCGCGCCTCGAACGACGTCCTGATGGAGTCCTACAACCTTCGCCACCTCGCCTCCCTCGACGAGGACCAGGGCCGGCTCGACTCCGCCATCACCCTGTATGAACAGTCCCTGCGGCTGCGCGAGCAGGTCGGCTTCAACACCGGCCAGATGTTCGCCCTGGTCGCCCTCGCCAACGTGCGCTCGCGCAAGGACCCCAAGGACGACCAGGCCCTGGCGCTCTCGGAGAAGGCCCTCGCCCTGGCTCGTCGGGTGAAGGACCCCGCCGGCCAGCGCGAGGCCCATACCTCCCTCGGCCGGCTCCACCTGCGCCGGGGCGATGTCCCCGCCGCGCTGCCCCATCTGGAGCAGGCCCTCACCAACGCGGAGTCCCACGAGGACTGGTGGTCCGCCGTCGATGCGTTGCTGGAGCTGGGCCGGGCCCACGCGCTGCTCGGGGAGAAGGCGCGCGTCGAGGAGCGACTGCGGCGCGCGCGCGCGGTGGCTTCCTCACGAGGACTGAAGGAAGCGCTCGGACAGGTGGAGAAGGCGGAGCGCGAACTCGGCTACGCACCCTGATGGGCGAGGCCCGACGCGCCATTCGTCCGCTGTCGTTCATCTTCGCGAGGGGGAGGGCTCTCATCGCGCGCGCACAGGCGTACGCTGCGTTTCGCATCGCCTGTTGTTCTCGTTCACCGGAGGAGATGGAATGACTCACGAGACCGTCAATTCGCAGATCACCGACAGCCTGGCCCCCTCGGAGATGGCCCTGGCTCCCTCGACGTCCTCGACGCGCAAGTCATCCTCGCGGCGCCGTCGCGCCACGAAGAAGGCGTCGGGCCGCACCGGTGCTCGCGCGAAGAAGACCACCTCGCGCCGCAAGGCCGCGGCGAAGCGCACGACCACGCGCGGAAAGACTGCTCGCAAGAAGACCCCGGCCCGGAGCAAGCGGGGCGGTGCTCGCAAGACGACCGCGCGTCGGACCGGAACGGCGGGTCGCACCGCTCGCAAGAGCCCGGCCCGTGGCCGCACCACCGCGCGCAAGGGGGCGGCTCGCAAGGGCGCGGCCCGGAAGACCTCGCGTCGCACCACGCGCCGCTAGGCGCCTTGTCCACACGCTCCGGTGAGCCGACCGCCTCGGGATGCAGGTGCCTTCCGAGCGGCGGCTGACCGGGGACTTCCGGCGCGAAGGCCACGCGCGCGCCGCGGATGTGTCTGTCTCGAGGCCCGGTGGGCTCAGCCGCCCCGGCGCCGCGCACCCATCACACGAGGGTGGACCCGACACGAGGCTCGACGCCGCTCGTCGCGGCGTGAGCCAAGAAGCCCGTGTCATCCGAGCGGAGGCGAAGGGCCCCGAGTCATGCTCGAGGCCCTCGCGCCGCCTATTGCTTCATGCGCAGCAGGAACAAATCACTGCGCGCCGGCGCGCGCCGGCCCGTGCCGAAGTCCGAGTTGCGGTCCGTGTGGCCGAACAGCAGGACATCGCCGTCCGGGAGCATGCCCACGAAGCGGAGGTCTTCCACGCCGTACAGCTCGCCTCGGGGCTGGGGCGGGTCGGAGATGTACAGCTTCAGCCCGAGCGACGCGCCGTCCGCGCCGTAGCGCAGGGCCACGGGCTGCGCCGAGCCCAGTCCATCCGGCCCCGCCGCGCCGTCCACGATGAGCGAGTACGTGAAGCCGCCCACCACCAGCTCGCCCGAGGGCTTCACCCCGAGCGCTCCGGCCCGCAGTCCATCGCCCAGGTTGCGGCTCCAGCGCTCCTTGCCCGCCGCGTCCGCGGACACGAGGAAGGGGCTCGCCCGGTACGCGTGGCCCTGGAGCTTCGCCGTCCCCCAGGACACCGTGCCCAGGAAGGAGCCGAGCGCCACCACCGTGCCCCGCGCATCCACCCCCACGTCGCTCACCGTGCCCTTCGCCTGCGCGAGCGGCCGCGCCCAGACCAGGGCACCCGTCGGCAGGTACACGGCGACGAACGCGCTGCCCTCGGAGGCGCCCTCCGAGCGCTGCGTCCCGAAGCGGACCGCGCCCGTGTAGCGCCCGCCCACCACCACGTGCCCGTCCGGCCCCAGGGCCATCGTGGTGATGAGGACGCGCGCGCCCTCGCCCTCCGCGCGTCCGACGTTCAGCGCCTGCTCGGGCTTGCCGTCCACCGAGTACGTCACCACCACCGCGCCGGAGCCGACCACGCCCTCGCCGAAGTCGGTGGAGCCGGAGGTGTTGAACGCGACCATCGGCCGTCCCTGGGCGTCGAGCAGCAGGTCCGCCACCGTCGCGTCGCCCCCGGGGACACGCGCCGTCCAGACCAGGTTGCCCGCCGAATCCAACCGCGCCAGGAACGCGCCGTCCCCCAGCTCCTGGGGCTCAAAGTCCACCAGGCCCCGGGCATCCACGGCCACGAAGAGCCCTCCCTCCGGTGCCGGCGCGACGCGTGCATTCACCTCCGCGCGCAGGGACTCCGGCGTCTGGGCCACGCGCACCGGATAGGCGCGTGTCCACCGCACGTCGCCCGTCTCCGCGCGGCGGGTGAGCACCAGCCGCACGGTGTCGTCCGTGGGCTGACGTTCCTGGAGGTCATCCAGCTCGTACTGCGCCGCCGTGAGGATGTCGCCGTTGGCGTCCACCGCGGCGCCCAGCGCCAGGTCATCCTGCGCGGTGCCCTCGCGCGCCATCCACAGCGTGCTCCCCGTCGTCGCCGGTGGCGGCGGAGGCGGAGGCTCCAGGGGCGGTGGACCCGCGTCGGGTGTCCCCGCGTCTGCCTCGGGAGGTGGAGTGCCCGCGTCCTCCTCGGGAGGAGGGAGCTCCTGCGCGGGTTCGGGACAGCCCCCTCGTCGTGGTTCGCTCACACAATCGGTTGGCTCCTCCGGGTCCGAGTCCTCACAGCCCGTCAGCCAGCCCGCCCAACCCAGCGCTGTCGCGCACGCGACAGTCCGCAACCACCGCCGCCCTTGATGCATGAAGCCCCCTCCGCACTCGGAGGGTCTCCATGCTGGTAGGTGCCAGCAATACCGTGTGCGATGTCTGCTCGCTCGCCCGCTTCGACGCGCGCGCCAGGTTTCCCACGAGGAGTGGCCGCGCGCCCTGGTCGCGCACCCGGTGTCGCCACGGAGGCCCGCGCGCTACCCACGTGCGGGCGCGCGCCGCGCCTTCAGCGCCAGAAGCCGATGGACAGACCGACGTTGGTGTAGCGGCTCGCCAGGTCGAAGGAGGCGTTGATGGACCAGTCCTCCCAGTAGCGCAGGACGAACACCTCGAAGCCGCCGGTGATGTGCGGCCGCGGCGGCCGGCCATCGAAGGGCGAGGGCTCCGCGTACACGCCCGCGCGCAGGCGAATCATCCCCGGCACGGTGTCGTGCTCCACGCCCAGCCGGGGCGCGAACTCGGAGGTGTGGCCCACGAGCTGCTCCTGGGCCGTGGACGCGAAGGTGCGCAGCGGCACCGCGTTGTCCACGCCGGACAAGAGGTCCACCTGCGCGCTGATGAGCCACCGTCCCGCGGGCGCGTCCCGGGGCTCCTCCTCCGGCACCGGGAGCGCGTCCCCGTCCACGAGCAGCTGCCGCCGCGCCGCGGGGGACAGGCGGTTGTAGCGCTCCGCGCCTTCGCCCAGCCGCCAGCTCGCGCCCAAAGACAGCACCGCGGGCGACACCACCGCGCTGAACAGCGTGCGGTCCGCCAGCACCGGCGCCTGGCCGTCCTTGCGGCGCCAGTCCGCCACCACCTCGGGCCGCACCGTCACGCCCAGCCGCCAGGCGCGGCCATGGGGGCGGTACAGCATGTCCACGGCCACGCCCGTGTCGCCGTAGCGCCAGTCCTCACCGCCGGAGGACAGCCGGAAGGTGGCCTGCGCCGCGTAGATGCCCAGCGCGAGGATGAAGTCGTCCTGGCCGAAGGACACCGCGCCCGCCAGCACCGACTGCGTCATGGACACGCGGATGCGCTCGCTGTCCGTCGCGCACGCCACCGTGGCGCAGTAGGTGACGGCGCTGTTGCGCAGCGCGAAGCCGATGCCGAAGCGCTTGTATTGCAGCAGCAGGCCGCCCAGCAGCTGCCGCCGGTCCTGGGACTCGTCCGCGCGGCCGTCGTTGTCCACGTCGCGCGCGCGTCCGCTGGTGAACGGCAGGTCCAGCCAGGACAGGGTGACGCCCAGGTCCCAGTCCTTCTCCAGCGCGGGGCCCCGGTGGGCCAGCGCCGCCAGGTTGCTGGGGAAGCCCGCCGCGCCCTCGGCGATGCCCACGTAGGCGCCCCCCAGCGCGACGACGCGCGCCGAGCCCAACAGCGAACCGGGGTTGAAGTACAGCCGCTCCGGACGCGGCTCCGTGGGCTGCTCGTCCTGCGCGAGCGCGGCGGACGACAGCATCACCACCGCGCACCCGACGAGCGCGCGCAGCCCCGCGAGGGTCCTGGAGGTCATCACGACGAAACCACTCACAGCCGAGGTGCTCACTTCTGGGGTACCACCTCGTCGAAGAGCCGGTCCGCCTCATGGGCGAGGTCGGTGTCCTTGGACGTCAGGCCGTTGGAGTCGTGTGTGACGAGCGCCAGCGTCACCTTGCGCCAGCGGATGTCGATGTCCGGGTGGTGGTCCGCCTTCTCGGCCGCGTGCGCCACGCGCTCCACGAAGGCGATGCCCGCGAGGAAGGACGGGGCCTCATAGGTGCGGCGAATCATCCCGCCTTCGTGCTTCCACTCGGGATGCTGGGCGAGGAAGGACTGGAGGGCCTCGGGCGCGAGCAGGGGGGCTTTCTGGGACATGGTGCCCTCCTTCATATCCGCTTGGCCGCCCGAGGAAAGCACCCGTCAGGGGGAGGACGTCCACGGATGCACGCGCACCCCCGGCGCGCCGAGACGGTTCACCGTCCAGGTGAAATGGTCCGAGATGCGCGTAATGTGATTCGCGTGTCCGGGGTCGGGTAGCAACGCGAGCACGAGCGCGGTTCGCTCCGCGTTCCATCGGGGCGTGGCGAGGGTTCCGACTCCGCTCGAGGACTTGAGCAGCGGATGGGAGGGCCCGGGCCGCAGCTCCTGCACGAAGCTGGTGATGCTGCTGTCCAGCGAGAGCGCGCCCGCCTCCTGGAGGCCGTGCGCGGCGCTCACTTCATGACGGTGCAGCACGGGGATGAAGCCGGTCGAGGTCTGCACCGTGTCACGGGTCCACACCACGCCCTCGCCATGGCCCACGGGCTCGCCGGCGAGCACCGCGCACGCGCGGGTGGTGCTGGGACGATAGAAGCCCCGCGCGTCCACCTGGAAGGGACAGGCCTGGGTGCGCGGGGTGAAGGTGACGGAGTCCTGCGCGGAGCTCACCAGCCACACGGTGTCCCCGCCGCGCACCAGGATGGCGCGGGTGCTGTCGGTGCCGAAGGTGAGCTGTGGTGTGGAGAGCGAGCTCCAGGGGGTGTTGGAGAAGGCGAGCACCCCTTCACCCTCGCGGAAGATGAAGCGGTGCAGCGTCGTCGCGTCCGCCACCAGGTACTCGTCCTCGGTGGCGAGCCGCGAGTGGGGCGTGCGGTCCGTGTCGTACGAGCCGGGCGGTAGGGGCGCGGCGCCGGTGAGGATGAGGGGGCCCGTGCCCGGGTCGACGTAGCGGCGCACCTCGGTTTCCGTCATCGCCCACACCACGTCTCCGGCCACGGCGGTGGCGGGCTGGGTCTCACGGCCCACGGGCTGGGGCAGCGTCCCCGGTTCGCGCAGGGCCAGGTGGTCGCACAGCCAGGTCCCGCTGCGCGTGCGGTCCACGAAGAGACAGGTGGGGCGCGGGTCGAGCGTCGCCACCGGGGGGAGCGAGCGCTCATCCTGGGCCACGTGGACGTCGAACTGACGCAGGCTACCCACGGGCGCGAACGCGACGATGACGTGGTGGCGGCCCGTGGACTTCGGCGTGAAGCGCACGGTGGCGAACCAGGTGCCCGGCTGCAACTCCACCGTGGCGGGCACGGGCAGGTTGTCGGGGCCGTGGACCTCCACGGTGACGGACTCGGGCGTGTGGGCGTCCTCCGGCGTGTCGCAGACCTGGGGGCTGGTGGCGGGGACGCGCACGCTCGCCGTCTCCCCTTGCGCGATGATGAGCGTGGGGGGCTCCGCCGCGCCGGTGAGGAAACACTCCTCGGGAGGCAGGGCGCCCGGGCAGCCCGTGAGCAAGGCCAGGGCGAGCAGGAGGAGCCGCCGGGACTTCATGCGCGCTCCACCGCGCGCTTCCACTTGGCGAGGTGACGCTCGCGCTCGGGCGGCTTCATCCTCGGCTTGAAGGTCTTGTCCGCCTTCCACGCGCGCTTGATGGCCTCCGGGCTGTCCCAGACGCCCGCGCCCAGGCCGCCCAGGAAGGCCGCGCCCAGGCTGGTGGTCTCCAGGTTCTTCGGACGCACCACGGGCACGCCGAGCAGGTCCGCCTGGTACTGCATGAGCAGGTTGTTGGCCGCGGCGCCGCCGTCCGCCTTGAAGACGGGGATGGTGCGGCCGCTGTCACGGCGCATCGCCTCGGCCAGGTCGTGAATCTGCAGGGCGATGCCCTCGAGCACCGCGCGCGCCATGTGGGCCACGGTGGTGGAGCGGTCCATGCCGGCGAACAGGCCGCGCGCCTCGGGGCGCCAGTGCGGCGCGCCCAGGCCGGCGAGCGCGGGGACGAAGACGACGTCGCCGGAGTCCTTCACGCTGGCGGCGAGCGCCTCGATGTCGGGGGCGCGCTTGATGGCCTTGAGGCCGTCGCGCATCCACTGCACGGCGGCGCCGGCGATGAAGCTGGAGCCCTCCAGCGCGTACGTGGTGGAGCCGGTGCCGCCCAGCCGCCACGCCACGGTGGTGAGCAGGCCCGCCGACGAGCGCACCGGCTCCGTGCCGGTGTTCATCAGGAGGAACGCGCCGGTGCCGTAGGTGCACTTGGATTCGCCGGGCTCGAAGCAGGCCTGGCCGAAGAGGGCGGCCTGCTGGTCGCCGGCCATGCCCGCCACGGGCACGCCGTCGGGCAGGCTGCGCATGCCGCGCGTGGTGCCGTAGACCTCGGCCGAGCCGCGAATCTGCGGCAGGCACGCGCCGGGCACGTCGAGCAGCGAGCGCATCTCGTCGCTCCACTGCAGGGTGCGCAGGTCCATCAGCAGGGTGCGGCTGGCGTTGGACACGTCGGTGACGTGGGTGGTGCCGCCGGTGAGCTTGTAGACGAGCCACGTGTCGATGGTGCCGAAGCACACGTCGCCGCGCTCGGCCTTGGCGCGCGCGCCCTTCACGTGCTCGAAGAGCCAGGTGAGCTTGGTGCCGGAGAAGTACGGGTCCACCACCAGGCCCGTCGTCTCGCGCACGCGGGGCTCCACGCCGCGCTCCTTGAGCTTGCGGCACAGGTCCGCGGTGCGCCGGTCCTGCCAGACGATGGCGCGGTGCAGGGGCTTGCCGGTGTCGCGGGTCCACAGGCCCGTCGTCTCGCGCTGGTTGGTGATGCCCACCGCGGAGATGTCCCGGCCGGTGAGCCCCGCGCTCTTGAGCGCCCGGGCGATGCACCACTCGCTGGTGGCCCAGATTTCATCCAGGTCGTGCTCCACCCAGGACGGCTTGGGGAAGTGCTGGGTGAACTCCTTGTAGGACTTGCCCACCACCTTGAGCTTCGAGTCGAGGATGGAGACGTGGGTGCCAGTGGTGCCCTGGTCCAGGGCCAGCACGTACTTCGTCTTCGGCATGAGGTGGGTCCTCCCGGGGATGTGGGGGGAACCTACTCCACGTCCCCGGCCGGTGTGGATGCCGTTGGCGGGGCGGTGTGTTGGCGCCCGCACGAGTCGGGCCCGTGGAGGGGCTTCGGCCGGGATGGCGGGTGGGAGCAAATCGATGGCTGATGCGCGAAAGCAGGCCAGGGGCCGCTGGCGCATCTTCCGCCTCGTTCGCCGGGCTCTCGGGTGGGGCCGGCCTTTCGACACGAGGTGGATGACGATGCGTGGGTTCGGGATGAAGTCGGTGGTGTGGCTGCTGGGCGCGCTGTTGGGGGTGGGCTGCGCGGGGACGAAGGCGGGGCTGGGGGAGGCGCGGCTCGAGCGCTACACGAGTGACGCGAGCGGGTTCGACACGCACTCGTTCTTCTACGACACGGGCGCGGAGGTGGTGGTGTTCGACGCGCAGTTCACGGAAGGGGAGGCGAACAAGGTGCTGGAGCACATCCGCGCGCGCACCGCGCATCCCATCCGCTACGTGGTCATCACGCATCCGAACCCGGACAAGTTCAACGGCGCGGCGGTGTTCCAGCGCGTGGGGGCGAAGGTGGTGGCGAGCAAGGCCACCGCCGAGGCGATTCCCGCCGTGCACGCGTACAAGAAGTTCTATTGGGTGAACGTGGCGAAGGCCTTCACGGAGGAGACCTATCCCGCCGAGGCCACGGTGGATGTCACCTTCACGGGGAGCTACTCGCTGCCGCTCGAAGGGGGCGCGAAGGTGGAGCTGACGGAGCTGAAGCACTCGGGTGTGACGGTGACGCAGACGGTGGCGTACGTGCCGGGGAGCGAGGCGCTCATCGTCGGGGATTTGGTGCACCACGGCGCGCACGCGTGGCTGGAGGGCGGGGTGCGCGAGGGCAAGGTGGTGCCGGACGTGGCGTCATGGAAGGCGGCGCTGGGGGAGCTGTCCGCGTGGCCTCGGTCCACGGTGCATGGCGGGCGAGGGGACAGCGCGCCGGTGATGGATGTGATTGAAGCGCAGCGGCGCTATTTGGATGGGATGGTGACGCTGGTGGAGGGGTACGCGGCGGAGCTGGGCGAGCGCGGGTCGGAGCTGTGCGGCGAGCAGGCGTCGACGCACTACGGGCAGTTGGAGCAGCGCGCGGTGGCGGCGTTCCCGGAGCTGAAGCTGCCGTACCTGGTGGGCTACGGCGTGTACGGCCTGGTCAACCGCGTCGCCTGCGGCGGGTAGGGGAGGGGAGCGCGGTGGTGCCCTTGGCGATGCGTTGGCGGAAGTCGCGGGGGCGCTCACCGGTGAAGGCGGTGAAGGCGTGGGTGAAGGCGGCGAGGCTCTCGAAGCCCACGGCGTAGGCGGTCTGCGTGACGCGGGCGCCGTCCTCGGCGAGCAGCTCCATGGCGCGCAGCATGCGGGCGTCGTGGAGGAAGCGGCGCCAGGAGGTGCCGGCCTCGTCATCGAAGCGGCGGGCGAGGGTGCGCTGGGAGAGTCCCGCGGCCTTCGCCGCGCCCGCGAGGGTGACGGGGCCTGGGAGGTGGGCCAGGGTGTAGGCCATGGCGCGCTCCAGCTCGGGTGTGCGGGCGCGGGGCAGGCGCCAGTCGCGAGGCTCCGCGCTCCATTCGGACAGCAGGTGCGCGAGGGTGGAGAAGAAGCTCTCGGCGACGGGGTCGCGAGGTGAGCGCTCGGGTCCCCAGCGGGTGGAGTGGAGGAGCATCTCGCGCGCGAGGGGTGGCAGGACGAAGACGCGGCAGTCGCCGGAGGGAGCGGCGGGGACGCGCGAGGGCTTCAGGTAGACGGTGCAGAGGGTGGCGGGCTGGGTGGTGCGGACGCGGTGGCGGGTGCCGGCGGCGAGCCAGGCGGCGCGTTGAGGAGGCAGGAGCCACTGGGCCTCGGCGACCTCGAGGTGGAGGGCGCCGCTGGCGGCGTAGAGGAGCTGGTGGCGACGGTGGGTGTGCCACGGGGAGGTGGAGGGGGACAGGGCGTCGGTGAGGCAGAAGGCGGACGCGGGCGCCGAGTCCACATCGACCAGGGGTCTGGGCACGGCTCCTCCGGGCTCGGGCGCGCGGCGTCACGAGCGGGCCCGAGCATACCGGGCCCGCAGCATCAACCAGTCCTTCAATTCGGGGTGCAGCCGAGTGAGGTCTGGCTCGGCGATTCGAGACAGGATGTTGAGTGCGTTCTTGATGTCCCGAAGCAGGAGCAGCTTATCTCGGGGGAACGCACGGATGTCTGACGAGGCCAGCAGGGCTTGTGCCTCTTGTGGGGCCAAGGTGGCCACGCGTTGGAACCACTCCCTCACGATTTCAGGGTCCAGGATGTCGTCCCCTTGTCGTGGACCCAGATCCTCGATGAGGCGTGCGCGCAGGTTCATGGCGGAGAGCCAGAACGAGTGCGCGGCGCGTGCCTGTGCGCTGTGGGCGAGCGCTTCGTATGTCCGCAGCGCGATCCGAGCCCATGGGAGGCTCTGCTCCTCGCCGGCTCGTGTCGCTATCGTGAAAGCGAAGACCTCCCAGTTGAAGTCCTCCTGGTCGACGGGCTGGCCAATCGTCACGTCTTCGAGCCACGCCGCGACCTCTTGGGCCGGTCTGGCCAGAACAGCATCGAAGAGGTCACGAGGGGTGTTCATGGCTCGCTTCTGTCGAGGGTTGGTATCGGTTTCGAGGTGTGCGCGTCAGTTCCCGCCGCGAGTCTCCGGGGTCCCACGGGCCCGGGTCTCCGGTCGCCTCGTGGTGGCGTGTGTGTCCGCGTAGCCCGTCAGCTCCACGTAGCCGCGTCCTCGCACCGGCTGGCCCGCACGATTGCCATCCAGCGCCACCGAGCCCTCCCAGTAGCGCACGCTCACCGGCAGCTCCTGGTCCGCGAGCTTCGGCGTCACCGTCAGCTCCAGCCCGAGCTTCGCCACGCGCAGCCTCCATCGCGACGGATACTCCCCACCGCGCGGGCTCTTCCACGTGCTCAGCACCGACAGCTCCACGTCGTCCCGGTTCAGATGCATCGACGCACTGTCCGCCGCGCCCACCGGCGGCACCCACGTCCCCGAGCTGAACGGGTCCACCGAGCCGTCCTTCTTCCTCAGTTGGTAGTACATCAGCTCGCTGCCGTCGGAGAGCTGCAACGAGAACCAATCCCAGCCCACCTGGTCCGGTCCCAGCGCGCTGGTGCTCCACTCGCGGTCCATCCAGCTCTCCCCCGTCACCGCGTACGTCTGTCCCTCCACCTTCACCGTGCCCCGCGAAGGCATCCGCGTCATCGAGTAGTAGTACGATGCGTTCCCCGGCTCCGCGCTCTTCTGGCTCAACCCCCGCTCACCCTCGAGCACCGGCGGCTTGCCCGGCTCCAACAACAACTCCAACGTCACATCCTCACCCTGCGCGCGCAGCCGCACCGGCCACATCGACGCGCCCGCGCTCGTGGCCTCCCAGCTCTCCAGCCACACCTTGAACGGCTGCGTGCTCGCCCCCGCCAGTCCCAGCGCGGCCCGGCTGTAGCGCTCCGCGACGTGGAACCGTCCCGCCGCCACGTCCGTCACCGTGAAGTGCCCCAGGTACACCTGCCGCGCTCCCCACGCCGAGTCACGCTGTGACTCCGTCGGCGACAGCGCATTGCGGAACAGCGTGAACTGATACCCGAACGCCCGTCCGTCCGCGGTCTCCAGATTTCCCGTCCAGTACCACCACTCCGTGCGGAACTCCGGATGCGGACCGTGGTCCTCGGGGAAGTGGAACTCACGAGGCTCGAAGGCCCGTGCATAGCCCTCCATCCCACCGTCGCTCCCGCCAAGCGCCGACGCCACCGTCAACGTGCCGCCCCGTGTCAGGGGCGGCAGCTCCGTCTCGCGCGTCACGAAGTACGCCGCCACCGCCAGCGCCACCAGCACCACCGCCGTCCCGATGACGAGCCCTCGGCCGTTGCTCATGGCGTCACTCCTCCCTCAACGCGAGCGCGGGATTGGCTCTCGCCATCCGCCACGCCGGGTACAGCCCCGCCAGCGCCGAGGCCACCAGCGCCAGCAACATCGCCTGACCCAACGTCTCCGACGTCCCCGCGAGCCGCAGCGTCCACCCGAAGGAGCGCTGGTTGATGACGTGCACCAGGATGTACGCCAGCCCCACGCCCAGCGGCATGGAGAACAACCCCGCCAGCAACCCCAACAGCCCCGTCTGCAGCGACACCAGCCCCCACAGTTGCCCCGGCGTCAGACCCATCGCGCGCAGCACCGCGAACTCGCGCGAGCGCTCCAGTTGCAATGACATCAACGCGCTCAGCACGCCCACGAACGCCACGCCGATGGCCAACAGCCGCAGCACCTGCGTAATCGTGAACGTGCGGTCGAACACCTCCATCGACGCTTGTCGCAGTGAGCGATTCGGGCGCACCAGCAGCGCCTGTTCATCCCCCGCTTGCGCTCGCACGGTGTTCACCAGCGCGTCCACGTCCTGCCCCGGCGCCGCGTACAGCGCGACGCCGCTGACGCCCCGGTCGTCGAACCAGCGGTCATACGTAGCGCGAGGCATCAGCATCGTCCCCACGTCGGAGCCGTAGTCGAAGTACACCCCGGCCACCTTGAAGTCATGTGGCCCCCGGTCCGTGGAGAGCCGCACCGTGTCGCCCACCTTCACGCGCCGATGGAACGCGAAGGGCTCGGACACGACGAGCGAGTCTTTTGACGCGTCCAGCTCGCGCCACACCGCGGCCTCGTCGCCGCCCTCCTTGAAGCGATAGGGCCGCGCCGGGGATTGGCTGAAGTCGACGGCGATCAGGTCCGTGGGAATCTCATCCGCGCGCACCAGCGCCACGCGCAGCGTGCTGCTGCCCGCGATGCCCGGCGTCGCGCGCAACTTCTCGGCGAGCCCCGGCACCATCGTGGCGCCACCTCGCCGCGCCACCAGTGACGGCGGCGAGATGAACACGTCCGCCTGGAGCGACGTCTCCAGCCAGGACAGCACCGTGCCCCGGAAGCTGGACACCATCAGTCCCACGCCCACCGTCGTCGCCACCGCCACCATCAGCGCCGCCAGCGCCACCGCCGTGCGGCTCAGGCTGGTCCTCACCCCACGCGCGGCCATGCGCCCGAGCAATCCGAACGAGAGCCCCAGCGGCAGCGCCGCGTACAGCGACAGCCGCTCCGTCACCCACGGCACCAACAGCGCCGCGCCAAGCAGCACCGCGAACAGGCCCACGTACGCGGGGAACAGCGCTGGCGTGGACCAGCTCAGGAGCCCCACGCCCACCGCGAGCACGGCGACTCCCAGCACCGCGAGCCGAGGCGCGCGAGTCCTCGACACATCCTCCAGCGTCGAGCGTCGCAGCGTCGTCGCCGGAGCCGAGCGCGCGGCCTCCCAGGCCGGCACCAGCGCCGCGAGCACCGTCGCGCCGAGCCCCAGCGCCAATCCCTTGGCCAACGTGAAGGGCTCCAGCGCCAGCCCGCGCACGCTCACCACGAAGTAGAGGTCATTGATGGTCTGGGTGATGAGCCCCACCAACCCACGACCCAACAGGATGCCGAGCAACAGCCCCGCCACGGTGCCCACGACGCCGAGCACCAGCGCCTCACCGAGCACCAGCGCGAACAGCTCGTTCCGCGTGATTCCCACCGCGCGCAGCCGTCCCAGCAGCCCGCGCCGCTGCACCACCGAGAACGTCATCGTGTTGTAGATGAGGAACATCCCCACCACGAGCGCGAGGAGCGACAGCGCGGTGAGGTTGGTGCGGAACGCCCGCGTCATCTGCTCCACCGTGTTCGCCCGTGCCGACGAGCGGACGACCTCTACGCCCTCGGGCAGCGTCGAGCGCAGCGCCTCTGCCTGTTCCTCCGTCAGTCGCAGGTCCACGCGCGTCAGCCGGCCCATGCGCCCCAGCACCTCCTGTGCCGTGGACACGTCCGTCAGCACCAGCGCCTCCAGGGCGCGCGCGGTGTCCTCGTCGGCGGGAGCGAGCAGCGCGGCGATACGCAGCGAGACCTCACGACCCTCCACTCGCACCGGCAGACGCTCTCCCGCGCGGACACCCAGGGCGCGCGCGGCGCGCTCACTCAAGAGCACCGCGCCCGGCTCGGTGAGCAGCGCGCCCACGTCACCGACCGCTTCGCCTCCCGCGTATGCGCGAAAGGGGGACTCCATGAACGGGTCCACGCCCAGCACCGTGAGTGTGCGCCGGTCTCCGACAGCGGCCTGCACGTAGCCCTCGACGACGGGTGCCGCCACGGGCGCGTCCTGTCGCAGGCGCAGGTTCCGATACACGTCCTCCGACAATCCCGACGTCCCGCCCACCAGCTGATGTGTGGCACGCCCGGCCACTGCGTCGGTGGAGCGCTCGAAGGCGCGAAGCGCGCTGCCGCTCGCCAGGTCGATGGACACCACCACCGCAACACCCAGCGCGATGCCGAGGAGGGACAACGCCGTCAGCCACGGATGCCGCCCCAGGTGACGCAGGCTGGAGCGCACGAGCAGGTTCCTCACGGGCGCCTCCCGGTCCGTGCTTCAGGAGCGTCGCGGTTTCCATCCTCGATGGCCGTATAGCTCGCCCACTCTCGGGCGCTCGTGTGTGCGACACGCCGTTCCGCACCCCGACCGCACCAGTTCATGCGCGCTTCTTTGGCGGCGCCTCGCGCTCCATCAAGAACGATGCCCTGACAGCTCGCCCACGCCCTGGCGCCCCTTCGTGCGAAGCGCTGTTCCGAACCGGGCCGGTTCACGCGTGCTTCTCTCGCGGTGCCTCGCGCTCCATCCATCTCGATGCGCAGGTGGCTCGCCCACCCCCAGGTGCCCGTGCGTGCGATGTCCCCGCTCACGGCCGCTCCCTTCGTGGCGCCTCGCGCTCCACCAGTCTCCCGCCCACCATCTCCAGCACCCGGTCCGCGCGCGCCACCAACCCCGGCTCATGCGTGACGACGAGCGCGCACGCCTGTCCCCGCCGCGTGAGCCCCTCCAGCAAATCCAGCACCTGCCGCCCTGTGGCCTCGTCCAGGTTCCCCGTGGGCTCATCCGCCAACAGCAACGGCGGCGCATGTGCCAGCGCCCGCGCCACCGCCACGCGCTGCTGCTCTCCGCCCGACAGCCGGTCCGGGAAGCTGCCCCCGCGGTTCGCCAGCCCCACCTGCTCCAACAGCTCGCGCGCCCGCGCCCCCGCCTTCGCCGCGTCGCTCCCGTTCAGCTCCACCGGCAGCCGCACGTTCTCCTCCACCGTCAACGTGGGCAGCAGGTTGAAGGCCTGGAAGATGAACCCCACGCGCTCGCGGCGCAGCAGCGTCCGCTCACGCTCGCTCAGCGCGCCCAGGTTCTTCCCATCGACGTGCACCTCGCCGCGCGTGGGCAGGTCGATGCCGCTGATGAGGTTGAGCAGCGTGGACTTGCCCGAGCCGCTGCGGCCCAGCAGCACCACGAACTCACCGCGCCACAGCGACAGGCTCACCCCGGAGAGCACCTCGCGCGCGGTGTCGCCTTCGACATAGGACTTGGTGACGTCTCTCAGCTCGACGACGGGAGGCGTGTCGGACATGGGTGGGCTCTTGATACACGGGTGCCCGGCTTTTCGCCGCGCCCCGAACCCACCTCATGCGCCCGCGGGTTGTGGCTCCCATTCCCCGAAGTCACGCCACTGCCCCAGGAAGTCCGCCACCTCCCGCGCGAACAGCCGCCCGTCCGTGTCCCGCGGAATCACATGGAAGCCGCGCCGCAGCGACACCACGCGCACACACGGCGACGCCGTGAGCCGCCGCGCCAGCCACCGGCCCCCCTCCGGGTCCACCACGTGGTCCTGCTCGGCCACCGCCACCAACACCGGACAGCGCACCTGCGCCACCCGCCGCGCCGCCTCGTCCTGCAGCGTCACCAAGTCCCTGAGCCGCGCCACCGGGAACGCCGACAGCACCGGCGCCTCCGCCAGCGCCACCGGGTCCGAGATGTCCGTGCCCGTCTTCTCCACCCACGGCCGCGCCCACTCCAGCAGCGGCGTGCGCGACAACTGTCGGATGAGCATCATCCGAGGCCCCCGGAACCGAATCGCCGGCGCCGCGAGCGCCAACGCCCGCACCGCCTCCGGCCGCTCCGCCGCCAGCCCCAGCGCCAACAACGCCCCCATGGACAGCCCCGCCACGTAGACGCTGGAGTGCCCCCGCAAATCGTCCAGCGCCTCCAGCGCCGCCTCCCGCCAGTCCCGCCAGGTGACGCGCAACAGCGCCTGGGGCGTCGTGCCATGGCCGGGCAAGAGGGGGGCCACCACCCGCATGCCCCGCGCGGCCAGCGCCTCGCCCAGGGGCCTCACATCCCAGGGACTGCCGGTGAAGCCGTGAAGCAAGAGGCACGCCTCCGGGCCTTGCCCCAGGTCGAAGGGCCCCGTCTTCGCCGCGTCCATCGGGAGCAAGGTGTCCATCATGAAGACACGCTGGTCACGCGAGGGCCCAGGCGCTATGCCACATGCCTCATGGCGGACACTCCGAAGCCCCCGGACATGCAGTTGCAGATTCAAATCGACGAGGACGTCGCCAATGGTCAGTACGCCAACATGGCCCTCGTGAACCACACGGACACGGAATTCACCCTGGACTTCATCTACGTCCAGCCGCAGCAGCTGCGGGCCAAGGTGCGCTCGCGCATCATCACCAGCCCCAAGCACATGAAGCGGCTGATGCTGGCCATGCAGGACAACCTCAACCGCTACGAGGCGAAGTACGGCCCCATCGTCCTGCGCGAGGACGACGGGGGCATGCACTGACGCCCGGGCGCGCTCACTCCTCGGTGGGCTCGCTGGGGTCCCTGCCCAGCGCCAGGTAGTGCTGGGCCCGCGTCTCCAGGAACGCGGCGAAGCGCGGCTCCACCCGCTCCAGCACCTCCCACTCGAAGTCCGGCGCCCGGCGCACGACGGGCTTCGACGGCGACAGCGGCTCGCCCAGGACGTACGTGCCCGTGGGCGCCTGGGCCAGCTTGGAGTCGCGGTCCCCCGCGCCGAGGCTCGGTTGCGACCTGGCCAGGCCGTCACCCACGTCGAGAGGCGTGGGCGCATGAGGATGTGTCCGGAGGTGGCCCCGTACGTGGAGTGACGTGAAGCACGGTCCGACGCCCGGGGCGATGGCGTGGGCTTCGCGTGCTGGAACGCACGGGGCGTGGTCCCCATATCGCCCGGGCCCGGGAACGGATTTGGCATCCACCCCGCAGGGGCGCAGACTTGGCTCCACCGTGCTCCGATTCCTCGTGCCGTTGTTCGTGCTGCTCCTCGCCCGCGACGCCTTCGCCCAGTGCCTGGGGGACGGCGTGCAGGTCTTCCCCACGCCGGGCGCCATCGTCCCCATCAACAGCCGCTTCCTCCTGGAGGGCGTGGGCACGGCCCGCGAGCCGGTGGTGGCGCTGGTGGGCAAGAAGCTGCGGCTGGTGGCGGACGGCCACGAGGCGGAGGTGAAGGCGCAGCGCGGTTGGGAGAGCAGCCTGGGCCGGGCCACCATCATCCTCAAGGTGGTGGGCAAGCTGGAGGCGGACAAGCGCTACACGCTGCGCATCGACGAGGCGCTGCCCAACGTGGCGCTGCTCAACGGCCGCGGCGGCGCGGTGCTGCCCGAGTGGCACACCGGCAAGGGCGCCGACACCCAGCCGCCGCGCTGGCTCAAGCGCCCCGCCGTCTCCGAGGGTTTCCTGCGTCGCACCGCCCAGGGCACCGCCCGCTTCGTGCGCTTGAACCTGTCCCTGCGCGAGGAGAGCCCCGCCTACCTGGTGGTCAAGCTGGAGCCCCGGCGCCCGGGCCCCAGCGTGCAGCAGTACGTGGTGCCGGTGACGAACAACGCGGCCTTCATCGGCCATGAGGCGTGCAGCGGGACGTTCGCCATGGAGGACGGCCGCAGCTACCGCGCCCGCATCGAGGCGTTCGATGCCGCCGGGCACAACGCGCCCCCCGTTCCTCCTGTGGACTTCGAGGCGCCGGCCGACTACTCCGCGCAGTGAGTGGGCATCGCCGGGAGCCGAGCATGACGAAGGTGGACGTGGAGAGTCTCAAGGAGCGGATGGCCGCCTTCACCCAGTCCCTGCAGGACGAAATCTGTCAGGCGCTGGAGACGCTGGATGGCTCGGCCCGCTTCCGCGAGGACCCGTGGCAGCGCCCCGGCGGCGGCGGCGGGCGCACCCGCGTGCTGGAGGACGGCGCCGTGCTGGAGAAGGCGGGCGTCAACACCTCGGTGGTCTTCGGCGAGCTGGAGGACCAGTTCGCCAAGAAGCTCCAGGGCGAGGGGCGCAGCTTCTGGGCCGGCGGCATCTCCCTGGTGCTCCACCCGCGCAACCCCCACGTGCCCACCGTGCACGCCAACTACCGCTTCATCCACCAGGGCGGCAAGGCGTGGTTCGGCGGCGGCGCGGACCTGACGCCGTACTACCTCTACGAAGAGGACGCGGCGCACTTCCACCGCGTGCACAAGGCCGCGTGCGACAAGCACGACGCCGCCTACTACCCGCGCTTCAAGGCGGCGTGCGACCAGTACTTCTTCCTGCGCCACCGCGACGAGACGCGCGGCGTGGGCGGCGTCTTCTTCGAGAACATGGGGGGCGAGCTGGAGCGCGAGTTCGACTTCGTGCGCGACTGCGGCCGGGCCTTCGTGGACGCGTACCTGCCCATCGCCCAGAAGCGCAAGGACACGCCCTACACCCCCGAGCAGCGCGTCTGGCAGGAGGTGCGGCGCGGCCGGTACGTGGAGTTCAACCTCGTGTACGACCGGGGCACCGTCTTCGGCCTGGAGACGCGCGGGCGCACCGAGTCCATCCTCATGTCCCTGCCGCCCCAGACGCGCTGGCGCTACGACTTCCACCCGGAGCCCGGCACCTGGGAGGCCCGGCTGGTGGACGTGCTGCGCAGCCCGCGCGACTGGGCCGCGTGGACGAAGGAGGGCTGAGCGCCATGGCGAAGACACCCGCACCGAGCGGTATGGGCAGGAAGTGGCCCTTCGCCGTCGTCGGGCTCGTGCTCGCGACCGGGGCCGCCTTCGTGTTCGCGTACCGGCTGTCGCCCGCGCCCGCCGAGCCGCTGACGGACCGCGAGGCGCGCCTCAACGTGCTGGCTTTGTGTGACGCGGTGCAGGCCTACCGCGACGAGCACGGCAACTACCAGCTCGCCGGGCCCACGCCGCGGGAGGTGCCCCGGGGCGGCCGCGCGGTGCCCTTCCCGGAGGACGAGGCCTTCCACCGGCTGGGCTTCGAGCCCCAGGACGGCGTGCGCTTCCAGTACGAGGTGGTGCTGCAGGAGAGCCCCGTGGGCGAGCCGGAGGTGTCGTGCCTGGCGCGCGGCGACTTCGACGCGGACGGGCTCAACTCCGTCTACCGCGTGCGCCTGGACTCCAATGGCATGACGACGCCCATCGAGGTCGAGCGCGAGGGCGAGTAGCCCCCGGGCGCAACCCGCCCCGCTCCTGGCGCGAGAATCCGGGAGATGGGCCACGTCGGAGACATCCGGGCGCCTCGCGAGGGCCCCCGCTCGGGCAGGGGAGGTGGGCGCCCGGGCTCGGGGACACCGCCCGCCGGCCTGCCTGTGCTCCCTGGGGACGGCGTGGCGCACGGCACCGAGCCTGGCCGCCCGCCGCGCGCGTCGGTGGCGGACACTTCGTTCAACCCCCGGAACGGTCCTCCGGAGCGACCCGCGCTAGGCTCCGACCCTCTCGAGCAGCCGCCGTCCCACTCCACGGCCGATGAGGAACCCGCCATGTCTTCTTCCTCGCGCGTCCCCTCTGCCTTCGCCCGGCTGGCCCAGCACATCCTCAAGTCGCCGGCGGGCCCCATCCCCCGCGTGGGCCCCAAGGCGCCGGAGCGCGGCGGCCTCCCGGGGGGCAACAAGGACGGCTTCAAGAGCCAGGTGCCCACCACGGGCCAGCCGACGCTGGGGGGCCAGGAGCGCGCCCCGCTGCGCAAGGTGGCGGAGCTGGTGCCCCCTGGACTGGAGAAGCTGGTGGGCAAGCAGGAGCTGGGCGTGCGCTTCGGCTCGGACGCGGCGCTCCTGTCCGCGCACCTGCAGCCCTCGGGCATGTCCGGCTCCGAGCGCGCCACCCGGCTGTGGGCCTTCTTCGCCGCGTACGCGGAGACGGCCGCCGCCCAGCCGCCCCAGAAGGAGGGCCAGGAGGCCTTCCGGGAGTCGCTGGAGGGCCACGGCTTCGCGGAGCTGCGCGACGCGAACACGGGGAAGGACGGCGTGACGCAGGGGCTGTGGGTGCTGGAGGCCCGCACGCCCGACGAGGCCCGCGAGCGCGTGGCCAGCGTCCGGCTGGAGCCGCCCCCGGAGGTCCGCCACTCGGAGGCCGCGGTGCGCGCCGAGGGGACCGTCGACCCGGGGCTCGCGGCCCAGGCCCGGGGCCCGGACTCGCTGCGAGGCGCGCCCGCGCCCATCGCGATGCGGCCGGCGGAGTCCCAGGAGCGGGACGAGGGCGAGCCGGACGACGAGGGCCTCCCGCGCCGCACGACGAACAAGAAGCTGGGCGCGATGATGCTCTGGAACGTGCTGCACCGCTTCCGTGACGACGCCGAGGACGGCTCGGTGGCGCAGGGGCAGTGGGACCGGGTGGCCTTCGGGGCGGTGCTGGCCCTGGTGGGAATCGCGCTCGTCGTGCTGGCGCTCGTCAGCCTCTAGGGCGGGCGAGGGGGACTCTTCCGGTCCGCGTGCGAAAAGTCTCGGCCCCCGCCGGCTTGTGGTACGTTGCCGCACCCATTGGCAACCGACGACCTCACACTCGTCAAGCGCGTCCGGAGCGGCGACCAACGCGCCTTCAAGCTCCTCGTCGAGCGTTACCAGCGCAAGGTGTACGCAGTCGCGCTCGGCATGCTCAAGGACAAGGAGGAGGCGATGGACGTCTCCCAGGAGGCGTTCGTCAAGGTCTACAAGTACCTGGACCACTTCAAGGGCGACTCGTCCTTCTACACGTGGCTCTACCGCATCACCGTGAACATCTGCATCGACGTGCTGCGAAAGCGCGGCGGTGGAGGCGAGGCGGTGGAGTTCGACGAGAGCCAGGCCATGGACCTGTCCGAGGCGCGCATCGGCGCTTTGGGCAGCCGCCTGGGCACCAACCCCCAGAAGAGCGCGCTGAGGCGGGAGCTGGCGGAGAAGATTCAGGAGGCCCTGAGCACGGTGCCGGAGAAGCACCGCGCCATCCTGCTGCTCCGGGAGATCGAAGGCATGTCCTACGAGGACCTGGCCCGCACGCTCGATATTCCCAAGGGCACCGTGATGAGCCGGCTGTTCCATGCCCGGGCCAAGGTCCAGAAAATCCTGAGTGAATACCTGGAGTTGGACGAAGCGAAGAGCGGCGTGGGGAACGAATGAAGGGCCCTCGAATATCTGAGGGGACCCGGCGTCACAGCCACAGCATTCGCAGCTTCCACCACCGAGCAGGGTGAAGGTTATGGCCGGAAATCCCGCATGTGAGCGTTTCGTCCCCATGCTCTCTCCGTACGTCGACGGAGAGCTGACGCCCGCGGAGCGGGTGAACGTGGAGCGGCATCTCACCGCCTGCCGAGACTGCACCGGGCGCGCGGCGGACCTGCGCGCCGAGTCGGGCCTGCTCCGGGTCGGTCTGGACATGGCGGTGGACGACGTCGACTTCAAGGACTTCGCCCAGAAGGTCATGGCGCGGGTGACGCCGGAGAAGCCGCCCCTGTTGGAGCGGCTCAAGCTGGCCCTGTCGGAGATGTTCCTCTACCAGCGCACGGCGATGGTCTCCTCGCTGGCCACCGCGGCGGTGCTGGTGGCGGTGGGCCTGCCGCTGCTGCTCAGCGACAGGGCCCCGGTGGGCTACGGCGCCGAGCGCATGACGGTGAAGTCCATCCAGCCCTACCAGGACGCGCGCGTGGCGCCCGTGGTGATGGAGACGGACAATGGTGGCACCATCATCTGGCTGGTCGACGAGGAGACGCAGGACGACCCGTCCCAGGAGGATGAGGAGCAGGGCGAGGACATTGGGGGCGGCCTTCGTGGCGGCAAGGGAGTAAAACCCCTGGGCAAGCCGAAGTCGGAAGTGGAGCGGCCCTCGGGAGGTCCCCTGTGATGAGACACATGTCGTCCGGCCGGGTGTTGCTGGCCGTGCTGGGCCTGGGCGTGCTCATGCCGCTGGTGAGCCAGGCCCAGGAGGAGCAGAAGGTCCGCGTCCAGGTGGAGGTGGTGCTCGCCTCCAAGAAGGGCACGGAGGTGGACCCTCCGGAGCTGGCGAAGATGAAGGAGCAGTTCCAGAAGCAGAACTTCAACTTCACCTCCTTCAAGCGGCTGTCCAACGACACGCTGGACGTCACCGCGAAGCAGTCCACCGAGGTGAAGCTGCCCAACGGCAGCAACGCGTCGCTGCAACTGGTGGGCATGAAGGACGGCACCGCCACCGTGCGCGTGGCCATCCCCCGCCAGCCCACGCTGGACGTGGAGCTGGGCCGTCAGGGCGCCGTCTACCAGAAGGCCGGCAAGCACGTGGGCGGAGAGCTCATCCTGGTGCTCTCCCCGCCCTCGAAGTAACCCCGGGCCGGCCGCGTCACGCTTTGGCCGGCCAAGGTCTTCTCGGGACTTCAGGCGGCCCGGTCCACCGCGAGCGCCACGTCGCTGAAGTCCGTCTCGTCCACCTCGAAGGGCTCCTCGACGCGCGAGGGCGCCGGGGCCACCGTCGCCTGGCGGGGCTCGGCCTGGTCGGCGCGCTCGTGCTCCAGGTGGATGCGCAGCCCGTCGAACATGGTGTCGAACGCGCGGTAGACGCGGTCCACCATGGCCAGGGCATCGCGGCGCACCTCGGGCTCCAGCACCATGGCCTCCAGCTCCGCCGCCAGCTCCTGCTCGAACATGGCGTGCTGCGCCTCGGCCTGCATGTGGTGGTCGGAGAAGTACTTGAGCCGCTCATCGGCGCCCTGCGCCGCGCTGACGATGGCGGTGCGGCTGAAGAACACGTGGCTGGTGGACTCCAGCGCCCACAAGAGGACGATGCGCAGCCGGTCGTCCACCGGCCGGTACACCTCGCTGATGATGGCGTAGGCGGCGTCGCGCGTCTTCGCGTGCGCCTTGCCGTAGAGCGCGCCGATGCTCAGCGAGCCCCCGGTGAGCTGGGCGATGTCGTCCTCGAACCACTGGTCATGGCCGCCCTCCTCCGCGTGGTGGCGCGTGGCGAGCATCTTGAGATGAGCGTCCTGGATGAAGTGCGCGTTGAGGCGCAGCACGTCCTGGAACGTCATCACCCAGAACGTCAGGCGCGGCGCGAACGCCATCACCTGCTCAATCGGGCGGTCCTGCTTCAGGTCCGAGAAGAAGGGGTGTGAGGCGAACCGCTCCTCGCACACCGCGATGTGTTGGAGCACGGCCTTCATGGATGTCCCTCCCAGATGCGGATGCTTGGACTCCGCTCGGCCCTGGCGGAGTGTCTTGTCGAAGCGCCCAGGCCCACGCAGGGGAGATGTGTGGGCTTGGAGGCCAGCGGTGTGCGCTACCAACTGATGTTGTACGTACAGGCCCCATCTCCCCGGCGACGGCAACTCTTGGGGTCATGTTCAATACGCACCCAAAGAGAATCCTTGGGGCGGAATTTGTCGGTGATTGCCTCCAGGAGGCCGTAGTCCAGGTCGCACGGGTAGGGATTGTCGCAGCGCATCCTCGCGTTGCGCTTGTCCACGGGCTCGAAGTGGTAGCCGCCGATGTTGCCCTTGCCGCGGTGGTTCATGCCGTAGGCCATGTTCACGCCGCGCAGCCCCTTCTCCAGCGTGTCGATGTCCGGCGGGAAGTGCGCGCTGTCCGGAATCTTCCGGCCAATCGTTCGCACCGTGCTGGGGCCAATCTTGTCGAACACCAGGCTGAAGGACTTCAGCAGCGCGGACATCGGGTACCAGGTCTTGGCCTCCAGCGGGGTGATGCCATTCTCCGCGAGGATGCGCAGCGCCCGCGCCTGGGCCAGCTCCATCCCGTTGACGATGGCGAGGATGGACTGACCGATGACCTCGATGCCCTGGTAGGACGCGAAGGCCGGAGGGGTGGGATGGACGGAGGGGGTCTTCAATTCCATACGTGGCTGACCTCGCGATTCGATGCCACGCATTGAACCGGGTTTCGCGGGTATTTTCAAATTGACTGATATGTTCAAACTTTTCCGTTGCTGTGGATGTTTTGGATTGGGGCGGGGCTGACCCATGTCTCACTGTCTCGTGTCTGATTCCAGACAGTCATGTGTGGCGTGGGACGTGGGGGTGGGTGTGCCCATGCGGGGCTGGGAACATTGGGTGCGGAGATCGCCGCACGGACTGAAAAAATGGCAGTCCTTCCAGCCCTCCGGGCGGGGGCGAGTGCCGCAAACCCGCGAGAGGACAGGGGGAGGCGGCTCGGCACGTGGGTTGCTCAAGGGCAGGGGGCAGTCGGGCGGCGGCGGTGGCGGCGGGATTACGCGGTAACCCTCATCCTTGGAGAAGAACCATGGCGAAGACTCAGCGGCGTGGAGCGGTCATCCGGAAGGCTCGGCAGGTCAAGGCGACGACGGCCCGTGCGGTGTCGGGGGCTGGCAAGAGCGCTCGCAAGGTGCAGGTGACGCTGGGGGACCTCATCGCGGCCGCGTTCGACACGGTGGGCGGCGAGGTGAAGAAGGTGAAGCAGGTGATGTCCTCGCAGGACATGGTGCTGGCCACCGGCAAGCACATCGTCTTCGTGGGCTGAGGGCCGGGGCCTTGGCGGTGAGGGCGCCACGAGCGCGTGGCGCCAGGGGAGGGCGGCGAGGGGGTTGGGTGTGTGAAGCGCATCATCATTCCCGGACGCAACTGCTGGACGGTGGAGGAAACGAGCGACGCGGGCGTTCTCGTGGATGGACGCGCCTACTACCGTGAGCTGTACCGGGCCGCGAAGAAGGCCCGGCGCTACATCGCGATGACGGGCTGGCAGTTCGACAGCGACGTGTCGCTCCTGAGAGGCGAGGACCTGGAGGAGGCGCGCGGCGGCGAGGTCCGCCTGCTGCCCATGCTGGACGCGCTGTGTCGGGCCAACCCCGAACTGCACGTGTACATCCTCGCGTGGGACTTCAGCCTGCTGCTCGCGATGGAGCGCGAGTGGATGCAGCACCTGCTGTTCAACTGGACGACGAACGAGCGCGTGCGCTTCCGCTTCGACCCGTCCAGTCCCTTGTATGGCGCGCACCACCAGAAGCTGGTGGTCATCGACGGCGTGCAGGCCTTCAGCGGCGGCATGGATGTCTGTGATTGTCGTTGGGACGACCGCGACCACCGGCTGAGCTCGTCGCTGCGCTGCGACAGCGGCAGGGACCCGCATGGGCCCTACCACGACGTGCAGGCCGTGTTCACCGGACCGGTGGTGGGCCGGCTGACGGAGCTGTTCGAGGCGAGATGGGCGCACTCGGGCGGCGGCGAGCTGCACCTGCCGACGGTGGCGCGCGACGACGTGACGTTCAGCTCGAGCGTGCCGGCGCCGCCGGGGCCGGTGGCCATCAGCCGCACGTTCGGCAAGACGCTGCTGCCGCCCCAGGAGGCCGTGCAGGAGGTGCGCGCGCTGTTCCTGGACGCCATCGAGGCGGCCGACCGGTTCATCTACATCGAGAACCAGTACTTCTCCTCCCGCGCCATCTTCCAGGCGCTGGTGCGCCGCTTCCGCGAGTCCGGGCGTCCACCCATCCAGGTGGTGCTGGTGTTGCCCAAGCAGCCCGAGGCGCTGCGCGAGCAACTGGCCATGGGCATCGCCCAGGTGCGGCTGCTGCGCGCGCTGGAGCGGGTGGCGCGCGAGACGGGCAACACCTTCCGCGTGTACTGCTCGGCGGCGCGCGACGAGCAGACGGGCGAGGACGTCTATACCTACATCCACTCGAAGGTGATGGTGGTGGACGACCGCTTCCTCACGCTGGGCTCGGCCAACACCACCAACCGCAGCCTGGGGTTGGACTCGGAGCTGAACCTGAGCTGGGAGGCGGAGGCCGACGGCGACGCGGTGTCGCGCGCCATCCGCCGCGTGCGGGTGTCGTTGATGGCCGAGCACGCGGGGCTGTCCGGCGCGGAGACGCTGGCGCCGCTGATGCGCGCGGACGCGGGGCTGGTGGACTGGCTGGACGCGGTGGCGAGCGCGGGGCTGCACCGGCTGCGCCCGCACCCCATGGAGACGGTGTTCGACCAGAGCCCGCTGCTCAAGTCGCTGGAGCCCGAGGACCTGGTCATCGACCCGGAGGACTCCGTGCTGGACGAGTCCCTCTTCGAGGCGCTGCGCGGCGGCGAGGACGGGCTGTTCGCCTCCGGCATCCGCCTGCTGTCGCGCTGGCTGGTGGGCGCGGCCGAGGAGCGGCCCCACCGGGCCATCCTCCCCGCGGACGCGGACTCCGAGGGGGGCGGCCAGTACGGCGGAGGGTGACGCACCCGTCACTCCCGGGGTGTCACCCGTCGGGTGGGTGTGCCGAGGCTCGGCAGTGTCACCCACACCCGGGCGGCGGCCGGGCGCTTCGCCGGAGGGCGGGGCCGGGTAGACTCGGGAGACGATGACTGGCGCCCCCCTCCTCGTCCTGTTCGCCCTCGTTACCCACCAGAGCTCCACCATCTCCGAGGAGGGGCCCTCGGATGAGAGCTCCATCTCCTCCGGCCAGCAGACGCCCGTGTCCAAGGCGCGCCTGGACGAGCCCGCGCCCCCGGGCAGCCGCAAGGGCGGTGACGGCTTCGGCTTCGGCGGGCAGCTGGAGGTGGGCGGGCTGAGCCTGCCGTCCGGCACACCGGGGGGCGGGCAGGACCTGTTCATCCGCGTCTACCCGTCGCTGGGGCTGACGAAGGGAGACTCCTTCGTGCTGCGGCTGGGGGCGAACCTCCGGATGCGCATGGTGGACGAGGAGCCGAAGCAGGCGGACGGGGACTACGGCGCGCGCCTGCGCCGCGAGGACTGGGATGAGCTGAGCGACATGGGGCAGGTGGTGCGCATGCTGCGCATCGGCCAGGAGGGCCGGCCGTTCTTCCTGCGCGTGGAGCCCTTCGTCGAGGAGTCGCTGGGCCGGGGCTACCTGATGGGCCGCTACAGCAACGTGCTGTCGCCCGACTACCACCCGGCCGGCGGCTCGCTGACGGTGGTGAAGGGGCCGGTGCGCGCGGAGGTCATCGCGAGCGACGTGCTCGCCGCGCGCATCTTCGCCGCGGAGGTGATGTTGGACCTGGGCCGCGCGGCCAGCGACGACGCGAACCGCTTCGACCGCTACCTGCTCCGCCTGTCCGCCGCGCACGACGCGGGCAAGGCCGGCGGCGAGTCCCCCAACATGACGCTCACCTCGCTGGGCGGCGACATCGCGCTGTACAAGGGCGAGCGGCTGCGCGCGTGGGCGCTCCTGGGCGGCGGCGCGCGCTTCGCCGAGTCGCACTCTCCGGCGGTGGGCGGCCTGTTGGGCGTGGCCTTCGAGGGGCAGCTGGCCAGCGGCACGCAGCTGAGCGTGACGGTGCAGGGCCGCCGTCAGGGCGGGCGCTTCCGCTTCGGCATGTTCGGCCCGGACTACGAGCTGGGGCGCTTCTCCGGCACGGGCCTGGCGGAGCAGCCCATCGCGGACGAGGAGCTGCCCACGGGCTTCTCCGGCTACCTGGAGGCCTCCATCGCCAAGGGCAGCGCGGACACCACGCTGCTGCTGGGCAGCGTGGCCGCGCAGTATCACGGCTTCGGCCGCACGGACCTGGACGTGTCCGCGGGCTTCGAGCTGCCCGGCGGGCGCACCCGCGTGCTGGGCCGCGCGGTGCTGACGGCGCTGGGAGACCGGCCGCGCTACTCGGTGAGCGCGGAGGTGCGTCAGCGCCTGGTGAACCACCTGTACGCCTGGGGCTCCGGCGGCACGGTGCACTTCCCGCAGGCGGACAACGTGCTGGTGCGCGGCGTGACGGTGGGCGCGGGCGTGGGCGTGGACTTCCAGCGCTGAAGGCGCGCGCCTCAGGGGGCCAGGGGCAGGGTGAAGTGGAAGGTGGAGCCGTGGCCCACGCGGGTGTCCACCCAGATGTGGCCGCCGTGGCGCTCGATGATGTCGCGGCAGATGTAGAGCCCCAGGCCCAGCCCGCCGAAGCCGGAGATGGGCGCGTTGCGCGCGCGGAAGAAGCGCTGGAACAGGTGCTCGCGCTGGTCCTCGGGGATGCCGATGCCGGAGTCGCGCACGGACACGTGGGCGCAGCTCCCGTCGCGCTCCAGCTTCAGCCGCACGCAGCCCCCGGTGGGGCTGTACTTGAAGGCGTTCTCCAGCAGGTTCGACAGCACCTGCGCGAGCCGCCCGCGGTCCCCCAGCACGACGAGCGGCTCGGGCGGGACCACGCGCTCCAGGGTGTGCTGTCCCGTGAGCGGGCGTGTCTCCGCGAGCACCTCGTCGATGAGCGTCTGGAGCTCCACGGCGCCCCGGTGCAGCTCCAGCCGTCCCGCCTCGATGCGGGTGGCGTCCAGCAGGTCGTGGATGAGCAGCGACAGGCGCGACACCTGGGAGAGCGCCTTGTCCACGTGGTGGGGCTTGGGGGCGTGGCCCTGGGTGGCCTGCTGCTTCATCATCTGCAGGTGCAGCTTGAGCGGCGTCAGCGGCGTCTTCAGCTCGTGGGCGGCGATGGACAGGAAGTCGTCGCGGACGCGGATGGCCTCCTGGGCCTCCTTGAGCAGCCGCTCGCGCTCCTGTCGGGCGCGGTGCTCCTCGGTCACCTCCACGACGACGGCGCCCAGGCCGACGATGCCCGCGCTGGGCGTGCTCACCGGGTAGTAGCTGACGCGCCAGTGGCGCAATTCCTCCGGCGTCGCGGGCACGTTGCCGGACATCTCCATGTCGCTCATGGGGATGCCCGTCTCCATCACCTGGAGCATCAGCGGCGCGAAGTGCGGCGCCATGAGCGGGTTGGCCTCCCACACGGTCCGCCCCAGCTCCCACTCGCGCGAGTGGCCGTGCAGTGACGCGAGCGCGGTGTTGATGCGCAGGTAGCGCAGGTCCCGGCCGATGAACGCGAGCCCCACGGGCGCGTGGTCGAGGAAGGTGTCGAGCAGCGCGAAGGACTCCTCGGTCCGCTCGCGCGCGTTCTGCTCCGCGACCAGCAGCCGCTCCCGCTCCACCTTCGCGCGGCGCTCCTGCGTCACGTCCCGGTAGCTCCACACCCGGCCGATGACGGCGTCGCCCATCCGCTGTGGCAGCGACGTGCCCTCCAGCACGCGGCCGTCCTTCATCTCGATGACGTCCACGTGGACGGCGTCGGAGGGGATGTACTGCTCCTGGATGCTGGTGAGGAACGCCTCCGGGTCCATCGTCTGGGGCGCGGCGTGGCGGAGGGCCGCCTCCGCGATGCGCGGGCGCAGCAGCGCGTCGCTCAGGTCCCACATGTCCTGGAAGCGCTTGTTGAAGGCGATGATGCGCCGCTCCGCGTCCACCACGATGACGCCGTCCGCGATGGAGTCGAACGTCGCGCGCAGCACGGAGTGGGTGTGCTCCAGGCGCTCGCGCGCGCGGCGCTGCTCGGTGACATCCACCAGCAACCCGCGCAGCCTCACCGGCTGGCCCTCCTCCGCGGTGGCGGTGACCTGCGTCCGCATCCACACGGCCTGGTCGCTGTCGGTCATCATGCGGAACTCCAGCTCGTGGGTGCGCCCCTGGCGCAGCGCGCCCAGGCAGGTGGCCATGACGCGGCTCCAATCCTCCGGATGGACATGGCGCGCCCAGAAGTCGGGCTCGCTCACCCAGCGCCGCGCTTGCAGCCCCAGCAGCCGCTCCGCCTGGTTGCTGACGAAGGTGAAGCGGAACTCCGCGTCCGCCTCCCACACGATGCCGTCGATGCTGTCGATGAGGCTCTCGTAGTGCTCGCGCACGTGCTCCGCGCTCGGGGCGGCGTGCGCTGTTCGCGGGGCCTGGCGCGGCTGGAGCCGGGCGCATGCGCCCACGAGCGAGCCGTCGTCCCCGTACACGGGGAGCACCACGGCGAAGAGACGCTGTCCCTGCCCGCTGCCCTCACCCAGCCCTTGCTCGCCCGCCAGCGCGGCCCGCACGGCGGTGAAGAGCCAGGGCATGCGCGCGAGGACCTCGCGGCAGGAGCGGCCCTGCTCTCCACCGCCCTCCCAGCCGGCCGCCAGCGCGAGCACCGGGTCCATCCAGATGACGCCTCCCTGGGCGTCGACGACGAGCGCGGCGCGCAGGTCGCGGCCCACCTGGAGCAGCCGCTCGTGGGGCGTCACGGGGCGCGAGGCGGCCTGGGCACCCGGGCCCGCCTGCCATCGTCGCATGTCGCCCTTCGCCATGCGCTCCACCTTCCGTGCCCATGCCGCCTGCTCCCGTCCCGGACCTGGGAGGGCGCTGTTTCAAACATGGGACGCGCTCCGGGCCCGCGAAAGGGCGCCGCTCCCCTGGAGCCTCGCGCTTGACTACGTTTGTAGTCACGCGTACCTTCTTCGTGACTACAGTTGTCGTCACGGGATGCGCCATGAAGAAGCCGGTGGGTGAGCAGGAGCTGTCGGTGCTGCGGTACGTGGCCGAGCATGGGCCGGCCACGGTGGGCGAGGTGGCGGAGCGCTTCGGCGAGGCGCAGGGCCTGGCGCGCTCCACCATCCTGACGGTGATGGAGCGGCTGCGGCAGAAGGGGTACCTCACGCGGCGCAAGGTGGACGGCGTGTTCCAGTACGCCTCGCCGGTGCCGGAGGGGGAGCTGCTGCGGGGCGTGGTGGACGACTTCGTGCAGAGGACGTTGTCCGGCTCGCTGTCGCCGTTCGCCGCGTATCTGTCGGAGGCGGAGGATGTCTCCGACGCGGAGCTGGCGCAGCTGCAGGACGTGGTGGCTCGGCTTCGCTCGAAGAAGAAGAAGAAGGACTAGCCCATGCGAACGGAATGGCTCGTGGATGTGGCCGCGTGGCTGTCGTCATGGCCGGAGGGACTGTGGCGCGCTTCGTGGCAGGGCGCGCTGTGCGCGGGGCTGGTGTGGGCGCTGACGCGGCTGTGGACGCGGATGCCGGCCGCGGTGCGCGCGGGGCTGTGGTGGCTGGTGACGCTCAAGTTCGTGGTGTCGCTGGTGGGGCCTCATCCGCTGTCGCTGCCGGTGTTGCCCGCGTCGCTCTCGTTCCTGGGCGGCGCGTCGGCGGAGCCGGTGGCCTCGCTGGCGCAGGTCGAGCCCTCGACGCCGGTGGTGCATGGGGCGTACGTGGAGGCGCCGGTGTACCGCGGGGTGGGCACGCGGGAGGTGCACGTGGAGAAGCGCGAGGTCGCGTCGGAGGGGCTCGTCGTGTCGCCGGTCGCGCCTCGCGACGAGGTGGCGGGGTGGACGCGCGTGCTGGCGTCCCATGGGAAGGCGCTCCTCTTGTGGGCGGTGCTCGCGGCGTGGCTCGGGGGCGTGGTGTGGCGGCTGCGGGCGCAGGCTCGCAACTGGGTGACGATGGCGCGGCTGCGTCGGGATGCGCGGTGCTTGAATCATCCGGACCTGGAGGAGGAGGTCCGCGAGCTGGCCGCCAGCGCGGGGCTGCGGCGCGTGCCGGCGTTGCTCGTGTCGGACCAGGTGACGAGCCCGCTGGCCACGGGGTTGTGGGAGCCCGTGGTGGTGCTGCCGACGAAGGCGGTGCGACGGCTGCCGCTGGCGGGGCTGCGCATGGCGCTGGCGCACGAGGTGGCGCACCTGAAGCGCGGCGACTTGTGGCTCGGCTGGGTGCCGGCGCTCACGGAGGCGCTGTTGTTCTTCCATCCGCTCGCGCGGCGCGCGGTGAAGGAATACGCGCTGGCTCGCGAGGAGGCGTGTGACGCGGAGGCCCTGCGTCTCACCGGCGCGGAGCCCGCGGATTACGGCGAGCTGCTGCTCGCCTTCGGGGTCGCCCGTCCCCATGGAAGCGCCGCGGCGCTCGGCGCCTCGGACCACGTTCACGCGTTGCACAGGAGGTTGAGCATGCTGGAGCACGTCGACATCGGTTCCTCCCATTCCCGTCGCTGGTTGAAGGTGACGCTGTCCGTGCTGGGCCTCGTGGCCCTGGTGCCCTTCCAGGTCGTCGCCCGGCCGGAAGGACAGGACACGTCGAAGGCACCGGCGCCCGCCGCCGCGCCTTCTCCGGCGCCCGCCGCCGAGACGCCGGCCTCGCCGTCCCAGAAGCAGGGCACGACGCGCACCGGCGTGATGCCCGCGCCGACGCCGGCCTCGCCCGCCGCTCCGCGAACGTCGGTGTCGCCCACGGCCCCGGCTGCGGTGACGCCGCCGACGCTCGTGACGCCGCTGACGCCCTCGATGCGCGTGACGCCGCCGACGCCTCCGACGCCGATGATGGGGAGCGCGCCGCGTCCTCCCACGCCGCCGACGCCGATGATGGCCATGGCGGGTGGGCCCCCGGCGCCGAAGCCGCCGCGTCCTCCCGAGCCGCTCGATGACGACTCCGGCTACGTGCTGCTGTCCGGCGACAGCGCGACGATGAACGGCAGCATGGTGGACCTGCAGCTCGCCAAGATGTTCAAGGACAAGAAGGGCGGCGAGCTGCTCTACGTCCGCCGCAAGGGCGAGACCTTCCTCATCCGCGACGCGGCCACGCTGAAGACGGTGCGCGAGGCGCTCAACGACGTGCGGACCGCGGGCGAGGCGCAGGGCAAGGTCGGCGAGCGCCAGGGCGCGCTGGGCCGCGAGCAGGGCGCGCTCGGCATGAAGCAGGGCGCGCTGGGCATCAAGCAGAGCGAGCTCGGCCTGCGGCACGCGGAGCTGGCCCACAAGCGCGCCGGGCTGCGCTTCGAGTCGAACCGCGCGGACGCCCTGCCCGAGGCCGAGCGGGAGCGCCGCCAGGCGGAGCTCGACAAGCAGGAGGGGGAGCTGGACAAGCAGATCGACGCGCTCGACGAGCAGCAGGAAGCGTTGAGCCGTGAGCAGGAGGCGCTCGGCCGCGAGCAGGAGAAGCTCGGCGAGCGTCAGGAAGCGCTCGGTCGCGAACAGGAGAAGGTCAGCGAGAAGGCCGAAGCCCTGCGACGCGAGGCCGAGCGCAAGGTCCAGTCCCTCATCGACGAGGCCCTGAAGAAGGGCCTGGGCCAGCCGCTGCCCACCTGATGACGGTTGCCGGCGGGCACCTGGGACGCGGGGATGAGCGCTCCTCTACCGTGAGAGGAGCCACCCGCCCTCTCACAGGAGGCCCCGTCCGATGAGTCTCGCCGCAAGTCCGCAGGGAACCCCCGCCGGAGCGCTCGAGTCCGCCATCCAGCGCGTGAAGTCGGGCTCGCTCTCCTGGGTGAAGCTCACGCTGCCGGAGCGAATCTCCCTCCTGGAGGAGCTGGGGCGGGGCTATGTCGCCATCGCGGAGCCGAGCGTGCGCGCGGCGTGCGAGGCGAAGGGCATCAAACCCGACAGTCCGCTGGCCGGTGAGGAGTGGCTGTCGGGCCCCATGGTGGTGGTGCGCAACCTGCGCCTGTTGGCCGCCTCGCTCCGGGACATCCAGCACCACGGGGTCCCCCGCATCCCCGCCTCCCGCCTGCGCACGCTCGAGGACGGGAGGCTCGCGGCGCGCATCTTCCCCATGGACTCGCTGGAGGGGATGTTGCTGCCGCGCAACGAGGGCGAGGTCCACTTCCAGCCCGGCGTCACCGCCGCCAACCTGCGCGAGCACCAGGCCGCGTTCTACCGGGAGCCGCACGGCGGCCGGCTGTGCGCGGTGTTGGGCGCGGGCAACGTCAACTCCATCCCCCCGGCGGACTGTCTCTACAAGCTGTTCGTCGAGGGCACCGCCTGCGTGCTCAAGATGAACCCGGTGAACGCCTACCTGGGGCCCTTCCTGGAGCAGGCGTTCGCCCCGCTGGTGCGCCGGGGCTTCTTCGCGGTGGTGTACGGCGGAGCGGCGGAGGGCGCGGCGCTGGTGTCACATCCCGCGGTGGACGAGGTCCACATCACCGGCAGCGACAAGACGCATGACGCGCTGGTGTGGGGACCGCCGGGGCCCGAGTCGGACGCGCGGCGGGCCCGGAACGAGCCGCTCCTGAAGAAGCCCTTCACCAGCGAGCTGGGCAACATCTCCCCGGTGGTGGTGGTGCCGGGGCCGTACTCGGACGGCGAGCTGCGCTTCCAGGCGGACAACATCGCCGGCATGGTGGCCAACAACGCGTCCTTCAACTGCAACTCGGCGAAGCTGCTGGTGCAGCCGAAGTCGTGGAGCGCGCGCTCGCGCGTGGTCGACGCGGTGGAGGCGAGCCTGGGCAGGGCGGCCGTGCGGCGCGCGTACTACCCGGGCGCGGACCAGCGCTGGCGTCAGTTCACCGAAGGCCGCGCGCACCTGCGCCAGGTGGGCCGGGCCGCGGAGGGGGAGCTGCCCTACGCGCTGATTGCCGACGTGGACCCGCTCCAGACGCAGGACCGCGTCTTCCGCCAGGAGCCGTGGTGCACGGTGTTGTCGGAGACGGGGCTGGAGGGGACGGACGACCCGGTGGCCTTCCTGGCGCGCGCGGTGGCGTTCCTGAACGAGAAGGTGTGGGGCACGCTGAACGCCACGCTCATCGTGCATCCGGGCTCTCTGAAGGACGCGGAGGTCTGCCGCGCGGTGGAGAAGGCGGTGCGCGAGCTGCGCTACGGCACGGTGGCGGTGAACACGTGGCCCGCGGCGGCGTACGCGCTGGTGTCGCTGCCGTGGGGCGGGCATCCGTCCTCGACGCCGCGAGACATCCAGAGCGGGCTGGGCTGGGTGCACAACACGTTGATGCTGGAGGGGGTGGAGAAGTCGGTCCTCCGCGCGCCGCTGACGAACCTGCCGGCGCCTCCGTGGGTGCCGGGGCACCGTGGGGTGGGTGAGCTGGGACAGCGGCTGGTCCAGTTCGAGAAATCGCCCTCGTGGCTCAAGGTGCCGGGCATCGCGGCGGCGGCCCTGCGTCGCTGAGTGTCACGACCCGCTCTCCCAGCGCAGGGCGGGGGGCCTCGGGGTGTCGGGGCGCCAGCGCCGTGATAAACCCGGCGCATGTCATCGACGCATGCTCGGGAAGGCGGACGGCTGCTCCAGGTGGGGCAGCCGCAGGAGGCGGTGAAGAGTTTCCAGAAGGGGCTCGCCATCGACCCGGACGACGTGGAGTGCCTGCTGGGGCTCGTCCGGACGTACCTGAGCACGGGCGCGGCGGCGGACGCGGAGACGGCGGCGCTGCGGCTGTTGAAGGTGAAGCCGGACCACGCGGAGGGCCAGGCGCACCTGGCCATGCTGCGGGCGCAGGCGGGGAGCGCCGAGGCGCTGGAGGCGCTCAAGGCGTTGGCCTCGGCGCCGACGGCGGGCTACTTCGAGCGCTTCAACCTGGGCGGGCTGCTGCTGGACCGGGGGGATCTGGAGGGCGCGAAGGCCGCGTACGAGTCCGCGCTCCAGGTGGCGCCGGGCAGCGCGCACGTGCACTTCGAGCTGGGCCGCATTGGCCTGGCGCAGGGGCAGGCGGGCGCGGCGGTGACGCACTTCCAGAAGGCGTCCGAGGCCGCGCCGCAGGAGGCGATGCCGCTGCTGATGCTGTCGCGCGCGCACGCGGCGCAGGGCTCGCTGGGGCTGGGCATCCAGGCGGGCACGCAGGCGCTGGAGAAGGCGCAGGGCGGGCTGCGGCGCGCGGTGCTGGAGGATTTGTTCAAGCTGTACCTGTCCGGGGGCAGCCCCGAGGGGGCGAAGCGCACCGCGCAGGAGCTGCGCCAGTTCGACCCGTCGCACGTCAACTACGTCTACATGCACGGCCTCGCGATGATGAGCGCGGCGCAGTTCCCGGAGGCGAAGGCGCTCTTCGAGGAGGCGCTGCGGCTGGCGCCGCGAAGCTGGCAGACGCTCCAGGCGCTGGCGCAGATGCATGGCGCGCTGGGTGAGCGCGCGGAGATGCGCCGACGGATGGAGGAGGCGGTGGCGCTGGTCCCCACGGAGCTGGGGCCCGTGAATGACCTGGCGTTGCTGCTGATGCAGGACGACCAGCACGCCGTCGCGAAGCCCCTGCTGGAGCGCGCGCTGGCGGCGCATCCCGAGGATGCGACCACGCACCTGAACATGGCGGTGGCCACGTTCCTGACGGACCGTCAGGCGTGCATCCACCACGCGCAGAAGGCGCTCGCGCTGGGCGAAGGCGTGGTGCGCGAGCAGGCCGAGCGGTTGTTGAAGACGCTCAACGCGGGCTGAGGTGTCCGAGCGACGGGGCGCATCGGTGCCCCGTCCGCTCCGGTCCTCGATTCGTGCGCTCGCGCTGGGTGAGCGCATCGTGCGCGAGCAGAGAAGACGCTGTCCGAGGGGGCGGGGCATCGCAGTGCCTCGTCCGCTCCGGTCCTCGATTCATGCGCGGTGCCCGTGCCGCCCGGAGACGCGAGCCTCGCGATGCCGACGGTTCAGCGCCATCGCCTCGCGCTCAGGTCCGAGCCCTTACCGTCCGAAGAGCCCCCACCGCTTGTGCGCCTTGCCACCCTGGGCCCGTGACAGCCGCTCGCCCAGGATGCGGCTCATCTCCAGCGCCACGCCGGGGTTGGCCATGACGACGCTGCGGAAGTCCTCGCGGCCCACCGCGGCCAGCTCGCACGCCGTCGCCGTCACCGCCGTGGCCGTGCGCGGCTCGCCCGTCAGCAACGCCAGCTCACCGAAGAACCCCCCGGGCTTCACCAGGGCCACGGCCTGTCCACCCGTGTCCTTGAGCTGCACCTCGCCGGAGAGCACCACGTAGAAGCTCTCGCCCGCGTCACCCTGGCGGAACAGCTCCGTGCCCGCCGGCCGCTGGAGGTGCTCCGCGCCGCGCGCCACCGTCTCCAGCTCCTCCGGATTCAACGGCGCCAGGAAGTCCACCTTGCGCAGCGTGGCCGCCAGCGCCGCCGCGCCCGTGGTGCCCACCGGCTCCGCCGTGAGGAACGTCACCGCGTCCGCCAGGTGCGCCCGCCGCGCCACGAGGATGATGGTGTGCCCCGCGCGCAGCACGGTGCTCCCGTCCGGCAGCGTCGCCCGCCCCTGCGGGTCCACCATGCCGATGAACACGCACTCGCGCGGGAAGCCCTCCATCGCCCGCACCTGCGCCACCGTCTGCCCCGCCACCCGCGCGCGCAAGGGCAGCTCCAGCTCGAACAGCACCGTGTCGCCGTCACCCAGCGGCAGCGAGCCCGCCACCTGCGGGAAGTCGATGGCCGTGGTCATCTTCGCGACCACCACCTCGGCCTCGGCCACCAGCTCCTTCACGCCCGCGAGCCGGTACGCCTCGCGATAGCTGGTGTCCAGCATGCGCACCATGATGCGCGCCGGCGACATGCTGCGCACCAGCATGGCGAACGCCAGGTTCTCCGGGTCTCGCGCCAGCACCCCCGCGGCCACGTCCGCCGAGGAGATGCCCGCCGCCTCCAGCACCTGGGGACTCGTCGCGTCCCCGCACACGGCCACCACGCCCACCTCGTCGAACAGGCGCGCGCAGATGCCCGCGTCCCGCTCGATGACCGTCACCGTGTGCTGCTCGGCCACCAGCCGCGCCGCCAGCACGCTGCCCACCCGGCCCCCTCCCGCGATGATGATTTTCACGACGCCTTCCTCCCGTGCTCCGCCGTCGGCTCCTCGCCGTGCGCGCCGTGCAGCATCTTCTCCAGGTTCAACGTGCGCTCATCCAGCTGCGCCAGCATGTGCTCCGCCGTCGTCTCGGGGATGAGCCCGCTCCTGCGCGCGTTCTGCAACGCCGTGCGCTCCGCGTCGATGAGCCGCCGCCGCATGGCGATGAGGTCCTTCGCGCCCTGCGCCAGATGGTGCTCGTTGAGCCGGCGCAGCTCCCGCTCCGCGCGCGCGATGCTCACCTGGTACTCGCTGCGCAGGTGCTCATACGCCGCCCGGGGCACCAGCCCCTGCTCGTGCAGCGTCGCCAGCTCCTGATGCGCCGCCCGGCTGGCGATGAGCCGGCCGCGCTGCTCGGACATGGACAGCGCCACCTCGTCCTGCTGGAACAAGCCCAACCACTTCAACGCGCGCGTGAGCGCCATGCCCTGTCCCACGAGCGACACCAGCGTCACGCCGAACGCGATGGCCACCAGCTTCTCGCGCCCCGGCGTCGTCGCCGGCAGACCCAGCGCGAGCCCGATGGAGAGCGCGCCCTTGATGTTCCCCACGATGAAGACGTGCTGCCACCGGGGCGGCACCGCCTCCGCCGGACGCGCGAGCTTGAGCAGCAAGAAGGGCAGGTAGATGGCCACCGCGCGCCCGGCGAGCACACAGCCCACCGCGATGAGCGTCTCCGGCACGTAGTCGCGCAGCGTCTGCGGCTTCGTGGTGAGCCCCACCGCGAGGAACAGGAAGGTGTTCACCCCGAAGGTGGCGTACTCCCAGAAGGAGTGGATGGCCACCTGGCTCTGCGGCGACGCCTCCCTGCGCAGGCTGACACCCACGGCGAGCCCCGCGACGACGGCGGCGATGGCGCCCGACAGGTGGAGCTGCTCGGCGACCACGAACGACGCGAGCGCCACGGCCGTCGTCACCATGATTTCGGCGAGCGGGTCCTCGGTGCGACGGATGACGAAGCCGCCGAGCATGCCCACCGCCAGCCCCACCACCGCGCCGCCCGCGGAGGCCAGCAGCACGCGCGCGGCGAGCATGGGGATGGACGGCGCCGCCGCTCCCGCCACCACGCTGGCGATGGCCGCGTAGGCCACCAGCGCGGTGCCGTCGTTGAAGAGGCTCTCCCCTTGGATGATGCCCGACAGCCGCGAGGGCACCGGCGCGCGGCGGAACGCGTAGAGGATGGAGACGGTGTCCGTCACGGCGAGCAGCGCGCCCAGCAGCAGCGCGGGCCAGATGGGCAGGTCCACCAGCACGTGCAGGAGCGAGCCCGTGGCGCCGATGGCCAGCACCATGCCCAACGTGGACAGGATGAGGATGGGCAGGGCATTGGCGCGGATGCCATTGAGGTCCGCGGTGATGCCTCCCTCGAAGAGCAGCGCCGGGAGGCAGACGAGGAACACCACCTCCGGGTTGAGGGGCGGCACGCCGGGGAGCAGGTTGCCCACCGAGATGAGCAGCCCTCCCACCACGAGCGCCACGTTGTAGGGCATGTTCGCCCGTTTGGCCGCGATGGCCAGGACGATGGCTGCCACCATCAATCCAATGACGAGGGGCATCTCCAAGTGCACGGCGCGCAGTCTTCCAGAACGCGCGAGCGCCCGTAAGGCCCCCGTGCGTCAACGCCGCAAGCGCAGGATGAGGTCCTTGCGAGGCCCGCAGTCGCCTCGGCCGTCGCAGTTGCTGGTGGTGACGTACAGGTGGCCGTCCGGCCCCATGCTCACCTCCCTCAGCCGGCCATGCGTGTCGCGCAGGTACACCTCGTGCCGGGCCACCCGGGCGGGGTTGCCCTGGTCGAACTCCACCCGGTGCAGGTGCTTTGAGCCCAACGTTCCGATGAGCAGCGAGCCCGTCCACTCGGGGATGGCGGTGCCGGTGTAGAGCGCGGCGCCGCCGGGAGGCATGGCGTCCGCGAAGGTGAGCGACGGCGTCACCCAGCCTTCGTGCGCCTCGCACGAGTAGATGCCGGGCCAGCCCAGGTTGCCGCCGGGGCGCGCGAGGCTGACCTCGTCATGTCCTCGGCGCATCGTCTCGCCGCTCGGGCCGTGGTCGGTGACGTACAGCGTGGTGGCATCCTTCCAGTCCCAGCCCTGGAGGTTGCGCAGGCCGGTGAGGAAGGCAGGCGAGTGGGGGAAGGGGTTGTCCTGGGGCACCTGGCCGTCGGGGGTGAGGCGCAGGAGCTTGCCGGCGGGGTCGTTCACATCCTGGGAGCGGTCGGGTGAGCGGGCGTCGCCGGTGCCCGCGTAGAGCATGCCGTCCGGGCCGAAGCGCAGGCGTCCGCCGTCGTGGTACGTGGCGGAGGGGATGTTTCCGAAGACGACGCGGTCGAAGGTGGCGGTGGTGTGGTCCTCGGAGAGCGTCCACCGCTCGATGCGGTTCTCGTCCTGTCCGCCGGCGTCGGTGGTGACGTAGACGTAGAACTGGCGGTTCGTGGTGAAGTCCGGGTGTGCGGCGATGCCGAGCAGTCCGCCCTCCGCGGCGCGGGTGATGCGCACGGTGGCCACGGGTTGGGGTTGGAGGGCGCCGGCCTTGAGCAGGCGGATGCGGCCGGGGCGCTCGGTGACGAGCGCGTCACCGCCGGGCAGCCAGGCGATGCCCCACGGGACTTCGAGTCCCTCGGCGACGACGTCCACGGTGATGGGGACGGTGCCGTCCGGGCCCCAGTCGTCGGCGACGCGCACGCAGTCCTGGGAGTTGGAGGTGCCCTGGGACTGGCTCTTGCGGCAGGCGGAGGCCGACAGGGCGAGCACGACGAGGCTCGGGGCAAGCAGGCGAGGGACGCGCATGGGGCGATTAATGTCCGGCGGTGAGCGCTCACGCCAGCGCCGAGGGTGCTCGGGGGCGGAGGGGTGGACGGTTCATCGGGTGAGAGGGTCCCTGAGGGGAGGGCGGGCAGGCGGACGGGCCGGGGCTGCGATCACGCCTTTTTCGCGGTGGGGCGCGTGGGCACCTTCAGCGCACGGGACAACCCACCCAGGTGAAGCAAGGAGACGTCCTATGGCGCGCATCGCGTTCATCCTCGCCGACGACTTCGAGGATGCGGAGTTTCGTGTGCCCTATGACCGCGTGAAGCAGGCGGGGCACGAGGCGGTCATCATCGGCCTGGAGGCTGGCGAGCCGGTGAAGGGGAAGAAGGGGGAGGAGGTCATCACGCCGGAGAAGGCCGTGAGGAACGTGTCCTCGCGGGAGTTCGACGCGCTGGTGATTCCTGGCGGTTATTCGCCGGACCACCTGCGCATGGACATCGACATGGTGGGCTTCGTGCGGGACTTCTTCCGGGCGGACAAGCCGCTGGCGGCCATCTGCCATGCGCCGTGGATGTTCGTGGAGGCGGACATCGCGGATGGGCGGACGCTCACCTCGTGGCCGTCGTTGAAGACGGACCTCATCAACGCGGGCGCGCGCTGGGTGGACCGTGAGGTGGTGGAGGACGGCAACGTCATCACCTCGCGCAACCCGGGGGACCTGCTGGCGTTCAGCGAGGCGCTGCTGCGTCAGGTGGAGCACGGGATTGCGCGGAGACTGGAGGCACCGCTCGCCCCCGAGGCCGCGTCGGAGCAGCCTCCGACGATGCACTGAGCAGGGGCACTCTCGTATCGGTCCTCTCCAGGGCTGCATGCTCATGGGCGAGCTCCCGCGAAGACAACGCGGGAGCAGCGCCCCCCTCATGCTGCCGCGCATGTCGGTGCGCTCCCGCGAGAGAAGACGCAGTGCCCTCGTTCAAACGGGCTGCTGTTGCATGAATGCTCGCAACGACTCGGCACAGGCCGCGCAGCGCTCGCGGAAAGGGGCGCTGAGCGCGGGCTCCTGGGTGAGTTGCTCCCAGTAGGCGAGGGCCCGATGGGCGGCGTCGGGCCAGACGTCCAGCGTGGTCGCGTTGGGAGGCTGGGGTGTGTACTCGCGCTCGACCAGGTTCGTGCCCACGGGCGCGAACATCATCGGCAGCATGTCGTACGAGGGTGCGAGTCGGAACCGCTTCGGTCCTTCCGTGAAGAAGGCGAGGTTGCCGAAGTGCCGGTCGGAGTTGCCGATGAGCTGACCGAAGACGTCGAGCCACCGCGCCTGGCGCGCGTCCTCCTCGGAGATGAAGCGAGCCTCGCACAGCTTCAGCGTGGCCTGGGTCCAGGTGCCACGCACGCCGAGGTACGCATTGTCGATGGCGCCGAGTGAGAGCAGGCCGCGTCTTCCACGGAGGCCGACGCGGTCGAAGCGCTCGACCTCGAGGAAGCGATAGCCCTCCGCATCGAACCAGCGTGTCGCCGCCGCGGCGTGCCCCGCACCTCGGATGGTCTCGAGCGCGAGGTGCTCGGTGACGAGCAGGTCCTTCCAGCGAGACACGGCCGCGCCTTCGTCATTGCCCGCGAACTTCACGATGACGTGCCGGTCCTTCACGCGCGTCACGAACTTGGGGTGCTCGCCTCCCGCGGAAGCGCCAGGATGTCCCTGCCCGGAGGCCCGAGCGAGCCGGGGATGGTCCTGGGGCGTGGCGTGGGTATCGGGCGTCGCGAGATACCGGTCGAGTGATTCATCGCCGAGGATGAAATCTCCGACGCAGTCCTCGCCTCGCAGCGCGAGCGCGACCAGACAGTCATCATCCGTCCAGTCCGCCACGCGCTGGGGCAGGGCGAGCTCGGGATATCGCAGGGAGAAGGTCCGACCGATGTAGCCCTGGGGACTCATGTCCGCCGCGAAGGGTGGCAGCCCCTCGAACAGCTCGGATTCCCCCTTCACGCGGTCGAGCCAGTGACGTCCCCCCGCGAGCAGGTGGAGATCTCCGTCCCGATGGATGGTACCTGTCTCGTCGATGCGATGGAGGCTCAGCCGCGTGCCGAGTGAAGGCAGTGAGCGTGTCCGCGCATAGCGCGTCGCGGGGCCTTTCCCCATGCGGCACAGCCGGTCTCCCGCGGCCGCGAGCAAGCGTGTCACCGTGGGCCGAGAGACCTGGAGCCACGTGGCGAGCTCGCTCGCCTGCGCATCGCCGCGACGGCCGAGCGCCGCGAGAAGCTGTTCCACCGTGGCCATGCCCGTGCCTCCGCATACTCCCGAAGTCCTCCTCCGTGAGCAGAAGAGTGATTCGATTCGTGAGCAGAACACAGGACGCGCGCGCGCCGCGTTCTGAGGCTTCCATCTCTTTGGAATCACGATGGAAAATGAACGGGCCGGCCCGCGATGGATGCGGAGCCGGCCCGTGGGATGAGTCGATTTTCGTCCGTGGCTCAGTGGTCGCCGTAGCGCTTCTCACCGGCCTCCACGCGCAGGGCCAGGCGGTTGCCGCGCGGGGGCAGGGGGCAGGTGGCGAAGCGGGTGAACGCGCAGGGCGGGTTGTAGGCGCGGTTGAAGTCGAGCACCACCTGGCCGTCCTTCGGCATGTCCGCGTACAGGAAGCGGCCCGCGCCGTACGTCGAATCGCGGTTGGTCTCGTCCGCGAAGATGACGAAGAGCTGGTTGGAGCCGTCCTCCACCGGCGTCAGGCGGTACTCCTTGCCCGCCACCGTGAAGACGAGCGTGCCCGGGGCCTTCATCTCCTCCGTGGTGCCCAGCACGTTGGGGACCTGGAGCATGCGCGGCGTCTCGGCGGGCTCGAAGCGCGCGGTGACGCGCCAGGCGTTGCTCGCGGGGTACGTGGGGATGCCGTGGAACCCCGTGCGCGCGGGCGACTGCGAGTCCTTCACCCGCACGCCCACCTTGTCGCCGCGCTGGATGACGTGGAAGTTGAGGCTGCCGAGCTTCAGCACATCCGGCGAGCCCTGCTCGTCCGTCTTCAACGCGCCGCCGGTGAAGGGCTCGCCGTTGCGCGTGAACTGCACGCCCTTCTCGGGCTGGAAGGAGACCTCCTTCCCCTTGCGCGTGAAGGTGCCGAGCTTCGGCGGCGTGCCGTCCGGGAAGTCCAGCTTGTTCTCCGGCGCGGAGCCGGCGGTCTGCGAGCCCTCCTCCAGCCAGAACAGACCCACGAGGGACAGCCAGCCGTCCTCGGACTGGAGTCGCTGGAGGCGCTGCTCGTGCCACGTGCGGGTGGCGGCGGTGATGTCTTCGGGCGTCGAGGGGGCGGGCACGTTCTTGGCGGGGGCGGCGGGTTTCGGGGTCGCGGCCTTGGGGGCCGGCGCGGCGTGAAGGGCGAGGGACAGGGCCAGGGCGATGGGCGTCATGTCGGGGGCCTCGGTGGAGGGCTGGCTGCGGACGACCTGTCTAACAGGGTGCCCTCCGCCGCGCAGGGTGGGGTTGCAGGAGCGTTGGACTCCATGCGAAGCCCGGGCTCTTCGTGGACCTCGACCTGAAGCCGGCGCCGCCTCCTGGGGCCTTCCGCAAGCTCGCCCTGGGGGCCTGGGGCGCGCCTCGGGACCCGACGTCCTATGCCGCACTCGAGGTGCGCATGGAGCGCGCGCTCGTGTTCCTGGAGGCGTGGCGCGAGCGGACGGGGCAGCGGCTCACCGTGACACACCTGGTGGCCAAGGCCGCCGCGGACGCGCTGCGGCTGTACCCCGAGGCCAACGTGCTCATGCGCTGGGGCAGTCCGTCTCCGCGCGTCGACGTGGGCGTGTGCGTGCTCGTGGTGCAGCCCGAGCCGTCGGGGCGCGTGGACCTGACGACGGCCACGGTGCACCGCGCGGACACGCTGTCGCTCGCGGACTTCGTGCGGGCGATGGAGGGCGTGGTGGGGCGGGTGCGCTCGCGGGAGGACGCGGTCATCGAGCGGGGCAAGCGCCGCTCGTATCGCATCCCGGGGATGTTCATGGGGTGGGCGCTGCGGCTGTTGTCCTTCGTGTGGTTCACGCTGAACGTGGACCTGCGCTGGGTGGGGATGCCGAGGGACCCGTTCGGCTCGGTGGTGGTGACGAGCCTGGGCACGCTGGGGCTCGAACGGGGCTACGTGGCGACCGTGCCGTACACGCGGGTGCCGTTGGTGCTGGCGCCGTGCTCCGTGCGGACCGAGCCGGTGGTGGAGGCGGGGGAGCTGGTGCCGGGGAAGGTGATGACGCTGACGTGTACGTGGGATGCGCGGGCGCTGGATGTGGAGGTGGTGGCGCGGGTGCTCCGGCATGTCGGGGAGGTGCTGGAGTCGCCCGAGGAGACCCTGGGGGCTGCGAGCGGGACGCAGGTGGGGTAGAACGGGGCGTCGTCACCGCTGGAGGTCTGGTCATGCCCGTGGATACGAACCGCCGTGTTGCTTCCGCTCGTCCCGTGGGACGCGCGCTCGGAGGGCAGGACCGCTACGAGAAGGAGGCCCTCGAGGGCCCCGCGGAGGGAGGTCTGGCGATGGCTCGGCGGCAGCGGCTGGCGGGCGGTCCCAACCGGGTAGAGGGGGAGAGCCCCTTCGCCGCGAAGATGCGTCAGCTCGCCGAGGGCAAGTCGTCGAAGGACGGCGGACGCTGACTCGCCTGGGGTGACGCGGTGAGAGTGTATCTGGATGACGAGCGGCCCACTCCCGAGGGCTGGGTGGCTGTCCGTTGGCCGGAAGAGGCCATCGCGTTGCTCGAGGGAGGACAGGTGGTCGAGCTCAGCCTCGACCATGACCTCGGGGATGACGAGCACGGCACGGGGTATGACGTGCTGCTGTGGCTGGAGGAAGCGGTGGCCACGCGAGGCTTCGTTCCTCCGCGAGTCCGTGTGCACTCGGCGAACAGCTCGGCGCGCCAGAAGATGGAGCTGGCGATTGTGCGCATCGAGCGGTTCGCGCGGGAGCGGTGAAGGTCGCTTCGCGCGGGAGCTGGCGACACGAGGCGCGCAGGCCGCGCGCCGAGGCGCCCGCGCGGGCAGGACGCGGACCCAGCTCATGGTTCGCGCGTGAGCGAGAGGTGCTTGCGCCGGGGCCTGACGTGAGCGCCTCCGCCGGGAATCAGCGCGAGCGCGGTGTCACCTGGATTCGGGTCGCGTCGGAGGTGCCATCCGCGATGAGGTTGTAGGCGGCCTGGACGGCGGTGCCCTGTGGCAGGCCCTGCGTCGAGATGCGCTGCCCGTTGCGGACGATGCGGGTGTTCTCGCCGACGCGCAGGTCGTAGAGGTCCCCGGTCTCCGAGTCCTTGATGACAATCCGGTCCTGGGTGGCCGAGGTCACCTGTCCGCGCATGACGACGTTCGCGACGATAGTCTTCTCGGGGTCGGCGTTCACGTCGCCGGTGTCATTGGCGGAGGCGTCCTGTCGAGGCGCGCTCGCTGGGCCCGAGCCTCCCGTGCCGTCCTGCTGCTTCCCCGAGTCATCGTCATTGGCATGTCCGCCTCGGAGCGCGTTGACCTGTCGCTGGAGTCGCAGGACATCGTTGCGAAGCATGGCGACCTCTCGGGTCAGGTCTCTCTGGCTCAGGTCCTCTCCGGACGCGGCTGCCTCCGCGCTGCCGCCTCGTGCATCGCCCGCCGCATCTCGCGGCTCGGTGCCCTGGCGCGTGGGCTCGGGGCGACCGGCGGGCACGGAGTCCTTGTTGCCAGAGCCGCCCGTTCCGCGCGCATCCGACGCATTGTTGCCTGTGTCCGTGCCGCCAGCGTTGGTGTTCGAGGTGTTGCCAGCGCCACCGGTCGCCTGCGTGGTGGTGGTCGTGCTGGAGATGTCTTCAGCGCCCGTGGACCCATAGGGAACGACGGAGAAGGTCCCGGACGGATAGGTGCCAGGTGCCTGGTTGGCGCCGACGCCCGACTGGGATTGAGAGGACGTCCCTGCGCCCGCTCCGCTGCCCGCTGATTGGGCGAGGGCGACAGGAGACAAGAGGAAGCTGAACGTCAGGGCCGCGGTGCAGAGCGCTCGTCGCATGGGTGGGGTCCTTTCCTCGTGCTCAAACTTGAGGCGAGGACGGCCAGCGACAAGCGAGCCTCACGGAGGGCTCGGCCCCGTGGCTACTCGGGGAGCGGCGTGGTGACCCGAGACTCCAGCACGCGTGTCAGCGCGGGTTGTCCACAAGTTCCCCAGTCGATGGGGCGCACCGTGAGGAACAGCGGTGCGCGGAGGGCCGTCGCCAGCGCCGGCTCATCGAGCCCCTCGCGGTCATGCAGCGTCCACAGCAGCGCATCACGGACCGCATGGAGTTGTTCCCGCTCGCACCACGGGTCCACGCGCCAGGAGAGCTGCCCCAGTGCCATGAGCAGCGCCAGGTCCTCGACGGGGAGCTGGGTCCAGCTTCGCGCGAGGAACACGGGGACGCCGCGCCTCACGCTCGACGCGTGCCACCGTGACTCGATGGCGGCGACCCGCCAGTCCGCCTCATCCCAGTGGCGCGTGAGCCAGATGGCCAGGGCGACCCGGTCGAGCTCTCGGAGCGGGACCGTTGCGCGTGCATTCAGGACGTTGAGCCAACGGCTCGCCGCATCCAGCGCATGCTCGAAGCCCTCGGGCAGGGATTCGTCCTCACACGCATGTCGGGAGAGCGTGAAGTCCAGGAGGCCGTGGACCACGGTCCAGGACCAGATCGGCTGGACGTGCCGCGTGGAGGAGTCCAGGTCCCGCCACCATGTCACCCGCTGACGCGCGGACGGCGTGAGCCCTTGGGTGGGCGATGGAGGAAGCTCCGGTAGCCGCGCGAGCGCGTACCGGTAGACACACTCCACCGTGGCCAGCGGCGCCACGAGGATGAGGCTCAGCAGCCACAGGAGGGTCCGCGCGGGGAGGATGCGACGCATGGCCGGCCCGCTGTGCAACACGTGGACCAACTCGAGCCCGCACCCCGGGCTCAGAACGCGTACCGTGCCCCGAGCCGTACCTGTCGGGGCGTCTGGTACGCGGGGAGGATGGCGACTTCACGGTCCGAGGCGAGCGAGTCGTCGTCCTGGGAGTCGAAGACGTTGAGGACGTCGAGGTGGAACTCGATGGCCTGCCTCCGCTCCACGTTGTAGCGGACAGCCAGTCGTGCATCCACGGTATGCATCCACGGCTCGTGTTGCTCGGTGGTTCCAATGCGTGCCCCAGCAATGCCAACGTACGAGGCACCCACGGATACCCCCCAGCTTCCGTTACGCGGATTGAACGTCCGGCTGCCGGAGAGCTTCAGTACATGCGGCCGATTCAAAATGCCGCGCTGTTCCTCGAGGGTCGCTCCTTGGAGCCGTGACCACGTGTAGGCGAGCAACATCGACCAGCTGTCATGAAAGTTTCGATCCACCTCGAACGTCACCGAGTCGTGTCTGCTCCGAGGTGCGGGGAACTCCGCGCCCAGGCCGCGTCCGGGATTGACGAGCAGGAGGTCACCACGCTCGAGGTCCTGGATGAGCTGGAGTCCCGCGGTCCGTATGCGACGTGCATAGACAATGCTCGCGGAAGTGATGAACTCGGGAGCGAACTCGACGCCAGTCACCCACTCCGTGGTGGCGGGAGGTGTCAGTGAGGGGGCCAGCCGGACGTTCGTCACCACCCCCTCGGTGTCCTGGTGGGGGCGCAGCAGGCTGAGCAGGACACGTCCGTGATACCTCGCGTAGTTCGCGAAGATGCGCAGTTGCTGCTGTCCCCGGGACACGGTCGAGGACGACATCGTGACGCCAAGGCGCGGCGACAGCGTGTGTGACGCCACGTCTCCCCCGTGAATCCGACCTCCGACCGACTGGGCGTCGTACCGGAGCCCGGTATTGAAGGTGAGCCAGTCAGAGGGGCTCCAGGTGTCCTGGAGATAGGCGCTCACGAACCCGCTGTGGGTCTCAGGGAGTGGTGTCGCCACCAGGGTATTTCGCTCCCAACGATGGATGCCCCGCTCGACCGAGACGCCCATCTGCGGAATATGGAGCAGTCCCCATATCTCGCCGGAGTACATCGCCCGGGCTGAGGCCTGATATCGGTGTGTCGCCTGGTCGCCGACGTCGCAGTCCATGGGCCAGTCGTCGACAGAACCGCCGCAGACCGAGCCAGTCTCTTCAGCCGGTCGATGCTCACGTGGGGGGCTCGTGGTCACGCGCTGTCCCAGCCAGCCTGCATGGGCATCCAGCAGCAGCCGCTTCTCGAAGAACGCGCCGTTGTAGTCAAGCGCCACCCGCGAAGTGTCGCGGTCCACTTCTCCTGACGCCGATTCGACGGTCTGCCATCGAGAGAGGGAGGGGGCGGTTACCGCAATCAAGGAGAGGTTGTGGTCGTAGTTGAGGAGGTAGGTCAATCTTCCCAAGGCCTGGACCTCGCGGTGGTCGATGAACGACCGGCTCCCGCCAGCGTGCTCGGTTGGGGTCTGTTCCACTCGTGCGAGGGCGGGGACCACCCCCATGAAGAACCACAATTTGTCCTTGGCGACGGGGCCATGGAGCGTCACTCCGAACGCGCCTTGATTGAGGACGGCGCGTCGCACGGAGGGCTCCCCGAGCCTCGTGTTGACGTGACCACTCTCCGCCAGCACGCCAGGGACCCACTCAATGAAGGCGTGTCCTCTGAGGTCGTTGGAGCCGGAGCTGGAGTTCTGTTCGACGATGACACCTGTCGCGCCTCCCTGCTGCGCCCTGAGGCCATGGGTGAACACGGTCGCGTCCTGGAGGAACTCCAGGCTCAGTGGGAGTGCGTTGCGCCCCGTTACGGCATCCCGCGTGGACAGGCCATCCAGGAGGTACTCATTCTCCCAGGGGCTCGTGCCCAGCAGCGTGCTGCCCTGGCGTGTCTCCACCATGTTCGATGCCAGGAGGAGGAAACCCTCCAGGGTGCGCATGGCTCGCCGTCCCGCCAATGGGCGCTGTGCCAACGCGCTGAAGCCAAGGTCGGTTGAGAGGTCCGTCGACACGCTCGAACTGGAGTCGTCGGCAACGGTAGGGCCGCAGTAGAGTATGTCCTCCCATTCGTCGGGTGACCCCTGCTCGAGCAGGACATCGACCCGGAGTTCTTGCCCCGCGAGCTTGCGGACCTCGGTTCGACGCAAGGGGATGTACAGCTCATGCTCGAAGAGAAGGGTATAAGTCCCTGGGGGCACCGACGGAATACGGTACGTGCCCTCCACATCCGTCACGACAGTGTTCTCCTCGGGAAGCTCCGCCGTCATGGCCGTCACCACCACGTCCGGCACGGGCAACTGGCTCACCGCGTCCACCACCTTGCCCACGATGACGTCCGTGGCCTCCTCTGCGCGCGTCGTGGGCGCCCAGGCCACCCCCACCAGGACTCCGACGACACCGCACACCCGCGCGAGCTGAGACACAGTCAGGTTCTTCACCCGCGTGAAGATTCCACGCAGCTCTCGCGCGCTTCCTCATGGTTCCCTCACGAAGCAGGCGAGCATCCATGCCGATTCCGTGATGTGCTGGAATGCACCTCGGGGGGAGTGGCCTGGAGACAGGCCGGGCGCTATGCGTAGGGCCGGGCGGCGCGAGGCAGCGAGGAGTCACCTTGAGCGGACGCGAGAGCGCGGTGACCACGGGAAGGAAGAACGCGCGTGCTCCCGCCAGGAACACCCGCGCGCGCAGCCTCAGGCCCTGGCCCCTCACCCTCGCCTCCGCCGTCTCCCTGGGCCTGCTCCTCTACGTCGCCACCACCAGCCTGCCCTACCTCGTGTCCTCCCCCACGACGGACCCGAACTTCGGCGCCCTCAACCACTGTCTCTTCAAGGCCCACCCCGAGGCCCGGCTCGGCTGGGCCGTCTCGCCCGATGCCTCCCGCGCCGCCGTCTTCGGCGCCCACTCCGTCGCCACCTGCGGCCCCGCCAACGCCACCACGCGCCATGACCTCACCGGCGCGCTCGCCATCGCCTTCGACGCGGACAACCACCTGTGGCTCTCCGCCGGAAACCGCCTCCTGCGCGAGGACGGCGCCACCCTCGTCCCCATGGGCGACTTCCAGCCCATCGCCCTCGCCGGACACGCGCACGGCATGCTCGCCCTCGATGCCTCGGGGCAGCTCGTCTCCGTCTCCTCCAACGGCTCCGTGCTCGCGCAGACCCAGGTCCCTGCCTCCACCGCCCGGCTCTCCGTCGGCGCCGATGGCGTGCTCGCCGCCGTGCTCTCCGACGGACACCTCCGCGTCTACGACACCCGCTCCCTCTCCCACCGCCCCCTCGATGTCCCCTGTCAGGTGGAAACGATGTGGTGGCTGGACGCACCCGAGCAGTTGATGATCGGCTGTTCCCCGACCGGGGCGCCGTCGTTCTCGCTCGATGTGCGGACGGGGGAGCGGACTCCCGTGCCCGAGGGCCGCGCGTTGGCCCCTGCTCGCCGGCTCTCCGGTCGGCCGCTTTATGTCCAGGGCTGCGACGGTTTTCCCTGCACGGCGCCGCCGCCCTGACATGTTGGACAGAGGCTGTGGGTTCCGCATGTTTCACGCGCGGTATCCATCGCCCGGGCTCGAAGTTCAGTAAGCGACAAATCACCTGGAGGACCGGGGCTTTGATTCGACAAGCCCGCGAACTCACAGGAGATTCGCTCCTGCCCGTCCGCTGCGAGGTCTCGGCTCGCGGCGTTCATCCCGATCAGAAGGGTTCTCCTCGTGGACGACACCAAGGTTCCCAGCTCCAACGGCAATGGCAGGAAGCGCGCCTCGACGCGCAAGCCCCGGAGCGAAGCGGCGTCCAGCCCGCAGCTCGCGGCCAACCGCGTCGAGTCCGAGCGCACGCGCGGCCGTGCCGCCGAGGACGGCGGCAGACAGACGGGCGGCCGAGGCGGCGGCGCGAGGACGCCGGGCGCGCGCATCCGCGGGGATGACCCCATGCAGACGCTGCTCGCCGCGCTGCGGGCCGTGCAAGGCGGCGACTTCTCCGTGCGCCTGCCGGACTTCACCTCCGTGCCGGTGATGGACGACATCTCCCGCGCCTTCAACGCGGTGGTGACCCTCAACTCCGCCATGACGCACGAGATGGTGCGCGTGGCGCGAGTCGTCGGCCGCGAGGGCCGCATGGCCGAGCGCGTATCGCTGGGCGACGGGCGCGGAGACTGGGCCACGAGCATCAACTCCATCAACGCGCTCATCGGCGACCTGGTGCAGCCGACCACGGAAGTCGCGCGCGTGCTGGTGGCCGTGGCCGAGGGCGACCTCACCCAGAAGATGGCCCTGGAAATCGACGGCCAGCCGGTGAAGGGCGAGTTCCTGCGCATCGGCACCACCGTGAACGCGATGCTCGACCAGCTCAACTCGTTCGCCGCCGAGGTGACGCGCGTCGCGCGCGAGGTCGGCAGCGACGGCAAGCTGGGCGGTCAGGCCGAGGTGAAGGGCGTCTCCGGCGTCTGGAAGGACCTCACCGACAACGTGAACCTGATGGCCAACAACCTCACGGCCCAGGTGCGCAACATCGCCGAGGTGTCCACCGCCGTCGCCAACGGCGACCTGTCGAAGAAGATCACGGTGGACGCGCGCGGCGAGGTGCTCGAGCTCAAGAGCACCATCAACACGATGGTGGACCAGCTCAACGGCTTCGCCTCCGAAGTGACGCGCGTGGCGCGCGAGGTGGGCACGGAAGGAAAGCTGGGCGGTCAGGCCGCGGTGCCCGGTGTCTCCGGCACGTGGAAGGACCTCACCGACAACGTGAACTTCATGGCGTCCAACCTCACCACCCAGGTGCGCGGCATCGTGAAGGTGGTGACGGCGGTCGCCAACGGCGACCTCACCCAGAAGCTGATGGTGCCGTCGCAGGGCGAAATCGCCGCGCTGGGCTCCACGCTCAACAACATGACGGACACGCTCAACGTCTTCGCGCAGCAGGTGACGAGCGTGGCGCGCACCGTGGGCGTCGAGGGCAAGCTGGGCGCCCAGGCCCAGGTGCCCGGCGCCGCCGGCACGTGGAAGGACCTCACCGACAACGTGAACCTGATGGCCAACAACCTCACGGCCCAGGTGCGCAACATCGCCGACGTGACGACGGCCGTCGCCAAGGGTGACCTGTCCAAGAAGATCACCGTGGACGTGAAGGGCGAGGTGATGGAGCTGAAGGACACCATCAACACGATGGTGGACCAGCTGCGCGCCTTCGCCTCCGAGGTGACGCGCGTCGCGCGCGAGGTGGGCACCGACGGCAAGCTGGGCGGTCAGGCCGACGTGAAGGGCGTTGCCGGCGTGTGGAAGGACCTCACCGACAACGTGAACTCGATGGCCTCCAACCTCACCACCCAGGTGCGCAACATCGCCCTGGTGACGACGTCGGTGGCCAACGGCGACCTGTCGAAGAAGATCACCGTCGACGCGCGCGGCGAGATTCTCGAGCTGAAGAACACCATCAACACGATGGTGGACCAGCTCAACTCGTTCGCCTCGGAAGTGACGCGCGTGGCGCGCGAGGTCGGCACCCACGGCAAGCTGGGCGGTCAGGCCGAGGTGAAGGGCGTCTCCGGCACGTGGAAGGACCTCACCGACAACGTGAACGTGATGGCCGTGAACCTTACGACCCAGGTGCGCGGCATCGCCAAGGTCGTGACGGCGGTCGCCAACGGCGACCTCACGCAGCGCCTGAAGATGGAGGCCAAGGGCGAGGTCGCCGAGCTGGCCGACACCATCAACGCGATGACGCAGACCCTGTCCATCTTCGCGCAGCAGGTGACGGACGTCGCGCGCACGGTGGGCGTGGAGGGCAAGCTGGGCGCCCAGGCCGTGGTGCCGGGCGTCGCCGGCACGTGGAAGGACCTCACCAACAACGTGAACCTGCTCGCGAACAACCTCACCGACCAGGTCCGCAACATCGCAGAGGTCACCACGGCGGTCGCCAATGGTGACCTGTCGAAGAAGATCACCGTCGACGCCAAGGGCGAGGTGCTGGAGCTCAAGAGCACCATCAACACGATGGTGGACCAGCTCCGAGGCTTCGCGTCCGAGGTGACTCGCGTCGCCAAGGAGGTCGGCACCGAGGGGAAGCTGGGCGGTCAGGCCGAGGTGCGCGGGGTGTCCGGCGTCTGGAAGGACCTCACGGACAACGTGAACTTCATGGCGTCCAACCTCACCAGCCAGGTGCGCGGCATCGTGCGCGTGGTGACGGCGGTCGCCAACGGTGACCTCACCCAGAAGCTGATGATGGACGCGAAGGGCGAGATCGCCGCGCTCGCGGACACCATCAACGCGATGACGCAGACCCTGTCCATCTTCGCGCAGCAGGTGACGGACGTCGCGCGCACGGTGGGCGTGGAAGGCAAGCTGGGTGCCCAGGCCGAGGTGCCGGGCGTCGCCGGCACGTGGAAGGACCTCACCAACAACGTGAACCTGCTGGCCAACAACCTCACGGCCCAGGTGCGAAACATCGCCGAGGTGACGACGGCGGTCGCCAACGGTGACCTGTCCAAGAAGATCACCGTCGATGCCAAGGGCGAGGTGCTGGAGCTCAAGAGCACCATCAACACGATGGTGGACCAGCTCCGCGCGTTCGCCGCCGAGGTGACCCGCGTCGCCAAGGAGGTCGGCACCGAAGGAAAGCTGGGCGGACAGGCCGACGTGAAGGGCGTGTCCGGCGTGTGGAAGGACCTCACCGACAACGTGAACGTGCTGGCCGGCAACCTCACCGACCAGGTGCGAAACATCGCCAAGGTCACGACGGCCGTCGCCAACGGCGACCTGTCACAGAAGATCACCGTCTCCGTGAAGGGTGAGGTGCTGGAGCTGAAGAACACCATCAACACGATGGTGGACCAGCTCCGAGGCTTCGCGTCCGAGGTGACCCGCGTCGCCAAGGAGGTCGGCACCGAGGGCAAGCTGGGTGGTCAGGCCGCGGTGCCCGGCGTCGCCGGCGTGTGGAAGGACCTCACCGACAACGTGAACGTGCTGGCCGGCAACCTCACCGACCAGGTGCGAAACATCGCCAAGGTCACGACGGCGGTCGCCAACGGGGACCTGTCGCAGAAGATCTCCGTCGAGGCCCGGGGCGAGATCCTCGAACTCAAGAGCACCATCAACACGATGGTGGACCAGCTCCGCGCGTTCGCCGCCGAGGTGACTCGCGTCGCCAAGGAGGTCGGTACGGACGGCAAGCTCGGTGGTCAGGCCGCGGTGCCCGGCGTCGCCGGCACGTGGAAGGACCTCACCGACAACGTGAACTCGATGGCCTCCAACCTCACCGCGCAGGTGCGAAACATCGCGCTGGTGACCACGGCGGTGGCCAACGGTGACCTGTCCAAGAAGATCACCGTCGATGCCAAGGGTGAAATCCTCGAGCTGAAGGACACCATCAACATCATGGTGGACCAGCTCAACTCGTTCGCCTCGGAAGTGACGCGCGTCGCGCGCGAGGTCGGCACCGAAGGAAAGCTGGGCGGTCAGGCGGAAGTGCGCGGGGTGTCCGGCGTGTGGAAGGACCTCACGGACAACGTGAACTTCATGGCCCGCAACCTCACCACGCAGGTGCGCGGCATCGTCAAGGTCGTGACGGCCGTCGCCAACGGCGACCTCAAGCAGAAGCTGGTGGTCGAGGCGAAGGGCGAGGTCGCCGCGCTCGCGGAGACCATCAACAACATGACGGACACCCTGGGCACCTTCGCCGAGCAGGTGTCCACCGTGGCCCGCGAAGTGGGTGTCGAGGGGAAGCTGGGCGGTCAGGCCCGCGTGCCCGGTGTGGCCGGCACGTGGAAGGACCTCACCGACAACGTGAACTTCATGGCCTCCAACCTCACCACGCAGGTGCGCGGCATCGTGCGCGTGGTGACGGCGGTGGCGAACGGCGACCTCACCCAGAAGCTCATCGTCGACGCGAAGGGCGAGGTGGCCGCGCTCGCGGACACCATCAACAACATGACGGACACGCTGGGCACCTTCGCCGAGCAGGTGTCCACCGTGGCCCGCGAGGTCGGTATCGAAGGAAAGCTGGGCGGCCAGGCCCGCGTGCCCGGCGCTCGCGGCACGTGGCGGCAGCTGACCGACAACGTGAACCAGCTGGCCGGGACGCTGACCAGCCAGCTGCGCGCCATCTCCGACGTGGCCACCGCGGTGACGAAGGGTGACCTCACCCGCAGCATCACCGTCGTCGCCGAGGGCGAGGTCGCCGCGCTGAAGGACAACATTAATCAGATGATCGTCAACCTGCGTGAGACCACGCAGAAGAACCAGGAGCAGGACTGGCTCAAGACGAACCTGGCGAAGTTCAGCGGCATGATGCAGGGCCAGAAGAGCCTGGACGCCGTCAGCCGCCTCATCATGAGCGAGCTGACGCCGCTGGTCTCCGCCCACCACGGCGCCTTCTTCCTGATGGACACCGACTCCGGGACGCCGGTGCTCAAGCTGACCAGCACCTACGCCTACCGGGAGCGCAAGCACATCGCCAACCGCTTCCGCCTGGGCGAGGGGCTCGTCGGTCAGTGCGCCCTGGAGCGCAAGACCATCCTCCTCACCCACGTCCCGCCGGACTACATCACCATCTCCTCCGGCCTGGGTGAGTCCGCCCCGCTCAACATCATCGTCCTGCCCGTCCTCTTCGAGGGCGAGGTGAAGGCGGTCATCGAGCTGGCCTCGTTCCACACCTTCAGCGCCATCCATCAAATCTTCCTGGACCAGCTCACCGAGAGCATCGGCGTGGTCCTGAACATGATCATGGCGAACATGCGCACCGAGCAGCTCCTGCAGCAGTCGCAGGGGCTCACTCAGGAGCTGCAGAGCCAGTCGCGCGAGCTCACCCAGCAGCAGGACGCGCTCAAGCGCAGCAACAGCGAGCTGGAGGAGAAGGCGAAGCTGCTCGAGGAGCAGAACCGCCGCGTCGAGGAGAAGAACAACGAGGTCGAGCGCGCCCGCGTCAGCCTGGAGGAGAAGGCCGAGCAGCTCACCGTCATCTCCAAGTACAAGAGCGAGTTCCTGGCCAACATGAGCCACGAGCTGCGCACGCCGCTCAACAGCCTGCTCATCCTGGCCAAGCTCCTGTCGGACAACAAGGACGGCAACCTCTCCACCAAGCAGGTGGAGTACGCCAACACCATCTACGCGTCCGGCGGAGACCTGCTCAGCCTCATCAACGAAATCCTCGACCTGTCCAAGGTGGAGGCCGGCAAGATGCAGGTGGAGCCCCGGGACATCGTCCTCACGGAGCTCAACCAGTTCATCGACCGCGGCTTCCGCCCGGTGGCCGAGCAGAAGAACCTGGCCTTCACCGTGGAGGTCGCGCAGGGCACCCCGCGCGCCATCCGCACCGACCCGCAGCGGCTGCAGCAGGTGCTCAAGAACCTGCTCTCCAACGCCTTCAAGTTCACCGACGAAGGCAGCGTGAAGCTGACGGTGAAGCTGGCCGAGCCCGGCGCGCGGCTGGAGCACGAGGTGCTCAAGCGCTCGCGCTACGTCATCGCCTTCGCGGTGACGGACACGGGCATCGGCATCGCCAAGGACAAGCAGCGCCTCATCTTCGAGGCCTTCCAGCAGGCGGACGGCTCCACCGCGCGCAAGTACGGCGGCACCGGCCTGGGCCTGTCCATCAGCCGCGAAATCGCCAAGCTGCTGGGCGGCGAAATCCACGTCAGCAGCGAGCCGCGCAAGGGCAGCACCTTCACGCTGTACCTGCCGCCCGAGTACGTGGGCCCCGACGACGACGGCCTGCCGGCCCTGCCCGCCATGCCCGCGCCGCTCGAGCCCCTGATGCCCCGCGGCAGCAACGTGGTGCCGGAGGCCCCGCTGCCTCCCGCGCCGGCGCCGGTGCCTCCCGCCGTGGCGGAGAGCGGCCACGTGCTGGACGCCGCGCTGCCGCCCCCGGTGGACTCGCTCCTGCCGCCGCTCGCGGTGGAGGATGACCGCGACCACATCCGCGAGGGTGACCGCGTCCTGCTCATCATCGAGGACGACCTGAAGTTCGCCCGCATCATGGTGCAGCTGGCGCGTGAGAAGGGCTTCAAGGCCCTGGTCGCCACCCGCGGCGACACCGGCCTGTCCATGGCCAACGAGTTCCAGCCGCACGCGGTGACGCTCGACATCCAGCTGCCCGTGGTGGACGGCTGGAGCGTGCTCGACAGGCTCAAGCGCAACCCGCGCACGCGCCACATCCCCGTCCACATCATCAGCGTCATGGACAAGCACCTGGGCAACGCCCAGGGCGCGTTCGGCTACCTCACCAAGCCCGTCAGCAAGGAAGGGCTGGAGCGGGTGTTCAACCAGCTGGCGCGCTTCCTGGAGCGCAAGGAGCGCCGCCTGCTGCTCGTCGAGGACGACGACGTGCAGCGCAGCAGCCTGGTCAGCCTGCTCGCCGAGGGAGGTGACGTCGTCGTCACGGCCGTGGCCACCGGCCAGGAGGTCCTCCAGAAGCTGGAGGAGGGTGAGTACGACTGCCTGGTCATCGACCTGCTGCTGCCCGACATGGACGGCATCAAGCTGGTGGAGGAGGTCAAGACCCAGCAGCGCTTCCGGGATTTGCCCATCGTCATCTACACGGGCAAGGAGCTCACGCCCAAGGACGAGGCCCGCCTGCGCCGCTACACCGGCAGCGTCATCCTCAAGAGCGGAACGAAGAGTCCCGAACAGTTGCTCAGCGACACCGCGCTGTTCCTGCACCGGCTGGACCAGAATCTGCCTCCCCGGGCGCGGGCGGCGCTGGCCCAGCGCAACGAGGAGGAGTCCGAGCTTGTTGGCAAGAAGGTGCTCGTCGTCGATGACGACATGCGCAACATCTTCGCCCTCACCAGCGTGCTGGAGAACCACGGCATGCAGGTGGTCTTCGCGGAGAACGGGCGGGCGGCCATCGAGACGCTCGAGCAGCACCGCGACGTGGATGTCGTCCTGATGGACGTGATGATGCCGGAGATGGACGGGTACGAGACCATGCGGGCCATCCGCAAGGACCTCCGGTACGCCAGCCTCCCCATCATCGCCGTGACGGCCAAGGCGCTGAAGGACGACCGGGAGAAGTGCATGGCCGCAGGGGCCAGCGACTACCTGCCCAAGCCGGTGGATACGGACAAGCTTCTGGAGCTCATCCGTCTGTGGGTATCGGCATGACGAAGAGAGGGTCCGATTGATGGCTAGCGCACGACTCGTCTTTGCCGGGCTTTTGACCGGCGGAGGCCGCGCCTAGCCTGTCCGGCCAGTAAACGGTCGGGGCATACCTTGCTCCTATTTCAATGACGCCTAGCGAACACATCTCCGCCGAACGCCCGCAGGACAGCAGCACCCGTTCCAGGGCGAGCATCTTGATGGTGGACGACCACCCGTCCAACCTGCTGGCGCTGGAGGCCATCCTCGAGCCGTTGGGGCAGGAGCTCGTCAAGGCGACGAGCGGCGAGGAGGCGCTCAAGTTCCTCCTGCAGCGCGACTTCGCCGTCATCCTGATGGACGTGCAGATGCCGGGGCTGGATGGCTTCCAGACGGCCACGCTCATCAAGCAGCGCGAGCGCACCCGCACCATCCCCATCATCTTCCTCACCGCGCTCAGCCGCGACGCGGCCCACATCTTCAAGGGCTACGCGCACGGCGCGGTGGACTACCTGCTCAAGCCCTTCGACCCGGAAATCCTCCGCTCGAAGGTCAGCGTCTTCGTGGACCTGTTCCTCAAGGAGCAGCAAATCCAGCGGCAGGCGGCCTTGCTGCGTCAGCGCGAGCGCGAGGCGATGGAGCGCCAGAGCGAGCTGCGCTACCGGCGGCTCACCGAGTCGCTGCCGGAGGTGATGTGGGCGGCGCGCGCGGACGGCTCGTTCACGTACGCGAACCGCGCGGGGCGTGACTACACGGGCATCCACGAGGAGCAGCCGCTGTCCTTGAGCACCTTCCTGGAGTTCGTGCACCCGGTGGACCGCGAGGAGATGCGGCAGGCGTGGGAGACGGCCATCCGCTCCAGTCAGCGGGTGGAGCGCGAGTTCCGCCTGCGCCGGTTCGACGGTGTGTATCGCTGGCACCTGGCACGCGCGGTGCCGGAGCGGGACGAGACGGGCCACGTGGTGGGATGGATTGCGGTGGCCACGGACATCGACGACAAGCGCCGCGCCGAGGAGGCGCTGGGGCGCTTCAAGATGACGCTGGACGCGACGCTGGACTGCGTCCTGATGTTCTCGCCGGACTCGCTGACGTTGACGTACGCGAACGCGGGCGCGGCGAAGCAGCTGGCGAGCACCACGGATGAGCTGGTGGGGCTGTCGGTGCTGGAGGTGGAGGGGGCGTTCGACGAGGCGGGCTTCCGCAAGCTGCTGGCGCCGCTGGTGAGTGGGACGCTGCCCAGCCAGACGTACTCCACGACGCACCGGCGGCGGGATGGCAGCGAGGTGCCGGTGGAGGTGGTGCTCCAGTTCGTGTCGGCGGCGGAGGGGCCCGGGCGGTTCATCTCCGTGGCGCGCGACATCACCGAGCGGCAGCGCGCGGAGACGGCGCTGCGGCTGGCGAGCGAGGCGAAGGACGCGTTCCTGGCGGCGGCGAGCCACGAGCTGCGCACGCCGCTGGCGGCGGCCAAGGGGCACGCGCACCTGGCGCTCCTGAAGCTGGGGGGCGAGACGGAGGCGGGGCCGGGCAAGTCGCTGAAAATCATCAACCGTCAGATTGACCGGATGGCGAAGCTGGTCGAGGACCTGCTGGACATCAGCCGGCTGCAGGCAGGAAGGCTGTCGCTGGAGCTGGAGCGGTTCGACTTCAGCCAGCTGGTGCACGAGACGCGCGACCGGATGGCGGTGTTGTCGCAGGGGCATGAAATCCAGGTGGAGACGCCGGAGAACCTGGAGGGCATCTGGGACCGCGGGCGGCTGGACCAGGTGCTGACGAACCTCTTGTCCAACGCCATCCGTTACTCGCCGGAGGGCGGGGCGGTGCTGGTGCGGCTGACGGGGGAGGGGAGCGAGGGCGTGCACCTGTCCGTGAAGGACAGCGGCGTGGGGATTCCCAAGGACAAGCAGGCGCTCATCTTCGAGCGCTTCGGCCGCGCGCACGGCAGCAAGTACGGCGGACTGGGCCTGGGGCTCACCATCAGCCAGGGCATCGTCGAGCAGCACGGCGGCCGCATCTGGGTGGAGTCCCCGGGCGTGCCGGGACAGGGCTCCACCTTCAACGTGTGGCTGCCGCGCGAGACGGAAGTGCCGGGCGTGCACCACACGCAGCCCGGCCCGCGCACGGCGAGCTGACGAGGGGCGCGAGCGTCCCGTCGGATGGAAGTAGGGTATGCGGGCGGGACTCCTTCGGGAGTCTGCTCGGCGCTCAGGACGCCCCTGTCACGCTGGGTTTCCACCGGAGTGGCGCGAGCCTTGGCTGTCCCGATGTCGCCCTGGCCCCTGGCCGAGAATGTGCAGTTCCTCGGCTTCGGGTTCAGAATTCACGGGTGGTATCATGGGAACCGAATGGTCCCTGTCTGACTGTTCAGGGTACAACGAAGCCGTCATGGCCAGCGCAGAGCAAGTCAAGGCACTCATCCGAAGTCATGCCGATGGCGATGATGCCCGGTTCTACGCGATTGCAATCCAGGTCGCGGCTCAGGCCGCGCGCAGCGGGCATGGCAAGTTCGCCCAGGAACTGCGTGACCTCGTCGACCAGGTCAAGGCACGCGCGCCGACGGTTCCTTCTCGGGGTGCGAAAGCTGTTCCCCTGGCCCAACCTCGTGGCGAGCTCGCGGGACTGCTGACAGTCGGCTATCCGAAGACGCGCCTGAGCACGATGGCGCTCTCTGCTTCGTTGGAGGGTCGGCTCGAGCGAGTGCTGACCGAGCAGCGTGAGCGTGACCGCTTGCGCGAGCATGGTTTCTCGCCGATGCGGAAGCTGCTGCTGGTGGGACCGCCGGGGACGGGTAAGACGATGAGCGCGGCCGCGCTCGCTGGGGAGCTGGGGCTGCCGCTCTTCAGCATCCAGCTCGACGGGCTCATCACGAAGTTCATGGGTGAGACCGCGGCGAAGCTCCGGCTCGTCTTCGACGCGATTCTGTCGACCCGGGGCGTGTACTTCTTCGACGAGTTCGATGCACTGGGTAGCGAGCGCGGCGGTAGGAATGATGTCGGCGAGATTCGCCGCGTGCTCAACTCGTTCCTCCAGTTTCTGGAGCAAGATGAGTCCGACAGCCTCGTGTTGGGCGCGACCAACCACGTTGGACTGCTTGACCGTGCTCTTTTCCGTCGCTTCGACGCTGTGCTCGAATATGCGTTGCCCACGGCGGAGATTGCGACGCGGGTGATGCGGAACCGGTTGGCCATGCTGGATACCGGTGGGGTCGACTGGGATGCAGTAGAGAAGTCGGCTGAGGGATTGAGCCATGGGGAGATTGCGATGGCCTGCGAGCAGGCCGCCAAGAACGCAATCCTCGACCACCGCACCGCAGTGAGTGACGCGGAGCTCAGGGCTGCTCTGCGTGAGCGTCGTGACACGCATGCCTAGCGAGTCAGGAGAACTGACGCGTGCCGGCTCCTCGAAACCGTAAGCACATCCTCGTTCCTGGGCGGCCTAAAGCGGCTCCGTACAAACCTTACGGGAAGGACATTCCCGAGAAGAAGGTGCCTCCACCCGAGGGTCGTACCCGGCACGGCGAGGCACTCACGCATGCGCTCAATGTTGCCGTTGTCGAAGCGACTCAGCGTCGCGCCGAAGTCGACTTCGACGTGCATGGCGCCGAGCCTGGACTCTATGTGCAGTTCGAGAGTCAGCCCGGGGTACCTCTCCAGCTCAGCTCGCTCGAAGATATTCGCCAGGGTATCGAGCTTGTCGCCGTCACTCACGCGCAGACGGAGGAGCCTGAGCCTCGACGCATTGAGCGTGCGACGGTCTTTGTTCCTGACGGCAAGGTGACGCACTTCCTCAAGCGGTTCGAGGATTACGCGAAGAGCGCTCCGAAGGCGAAGAAAGAGCGGCGTCACGAGGACATGCTCGACCCCGTGGCGACTCTCCGTCTCGCCACCTTGCGGGGATTATGGACTGATGCGACCGAGGTCTACCCTCAAGATAACGAAGTCATCTGGTGGGAGGTGTGGCTGCGCCGTCAGGATGGGAGTGAGCTTGCGCGCCTCATGGAGTTCGCGGTGCACCAGTCGCTCGCCGTTGCGTCCAGGCGACTCCAGTTCGAGGACCGCATCGTCACGCTCGTGCGGGCGTCACCGGCACGGCTTTCGGCGTCCATCGATGTCCTCAACGATGTGGCCGAGGTCCGGAAGGCGAAGGAGGTGGCGACGGGCATCGTCGACTCTTCGCCGGTCGAGCAAGCGGATTGGGGGAGGGACCTGCTTGGACGCACCACACCTGCATCCGCGCGCGCGCCCGCAGTCTGTATCCTCGATACGGGAGTGAACCGAGGGCACCCGCTCCTCTCGGCCTCCCTGCAGGCCGCTGATTGCCATGCTTTCGATACTGAGTGGGGGACACATGACCACCACGGGCATGGCACCGAGATGGCAGGTCTCGCGCTCTTCGGTGACCTCACACCGCACCTCGCGAGCCGTCAGCCCGTCCCGCTCCGTCATCACCTCGAGTCCGTGAAGATTCTGCCGCCCGAAGGGAAGAACCCTCCGGACCTTTATGGGGCTATCACCGCGGATGCCGTGAACCGTGTCGAAATCCAGGCACCCGAGCGCAGGCGCTGCTTTTCGATGGCGATCTCCACGACGGATGGGCGCGACCGAGGGCAGCCGACGTCGTGGTCCGCAGCAGTCGATGCGCTTGCCGCCGGTCGTATGTTCGACCCGAGCACGCAAGGGCTCGAGTACCTCGATGATGGCGTCGACGCTGCGAGGCGTCTTTTCGTCCTCTGTGCTGGCAACGTAGGCGAGTTGCATGTGAATCACATCGAGAACAGTGACACCGACTCGATACACGACCCAGGGCAAGCGTGGAACGCGCTCACCGTGGGCGGATTCACCGAGAAGGCGGTCATCAACGACCCGACGTGGTCGCATATGTCGCCCGTAGCGAGACCCGGAGAATTGTCGCCTTGGAGTACGACGAGCCTGCTCTTCGCGGAGGCCTGGCCCATCAAACCCGACGTGGTCTTCGAGGCTGGCAACGTCATGAAGAGCGCGAAAGGGGAGGTTGATTTTCCATGTCCCGACCTGAGTCTGCTTTCCACCTACTTCCGTCCGGCGGAGCAGTCCTTCGTGTTGAGCTGGGCGACCAGTGCGGCGACAGCACAGGCGGCGCGCTTGTCCTCGTTCATCGCCGCTGAATACCCAACGCTGTGGCCTGAGTCCGTGCGGGCACTGCTGGTGCATTCCGCGGAGTGGACTTCGCAAATGCGCGCGAGTCTCCAAGGTGCCAGCGGAAAACGAGCGCGTGCTCGCCTTGTCCGTCGATACGGGTTTGGAGTGCCGAACAGCGACCGTGCCCTGCGTAGCGCGAATGACGCGCTCACGTTGATTGCCCAGGCGAGCATCCGCCCCTTCGAAGAGGGGAAGATGCGCGAGATTCAGTTCTTCGAGCTGCCGTGGCCGCGCGCGGTGCTACAGGGGCTCGGAGGTGCACGGGTTCGTCTGCGCGTGACGCTCTCCTACTTCATCGAGCCAAATCCTGGGCGTCGAGGATGGAAGCACCGTCACCGCTATGCCTCGCACGGGCTGCGCTTCGATCTGAAGGGACGCACCGAGTCGATGGAGGAGTTCCGAAAGCGGCTCAACCAGAAGGCGCTCGAAGATGGCGAGAGGCGACCGTCGTACGGTGGGGATTCCGACAAATGGTACCTCGGTGAACAGTCTCGGAATCGAGGATCCCTCCACTCCGACATCCTGGAGGGCTGCTCCGCAGCGGACCTCGCCGAGCGAGGCGTCATCGCCGTCTACCCGGTCAGCGGATGGTGGAAAGACCAGCCCAGGCGGGACCGGAGTGAGCAGGGCGCGCGGTACGCGCTCATCGTGTCGATTGAGACGCCCGGCGTCGAAGCCGATATCTGGACGCCCGTCGCGGAAGAGGTCGGCTTGCCGGTCGATACCGAGCAGTAGCCTGCTGACGAGGGGCGCGAGGGCGCCCCCTCGCGTCACAGGTTGAAGCCCACGTTGCCCACGGAGATGCTGGGTCCGAAGATGAAGGACCAGCGGCTCGAGTCGACGACGGAGCCGTCCGAGCGGCGGGTGATGTCGTCGCGGAACTCCCGCGCCACCCACGCCTGCGCGCCCACCGCGGCGCCCGGACCGATGGGCACCCGCAAGCTCAGCCCCATCACCACCGCCAACGTCGGCGGGAACTCGATGTCGCCGGACTGGGGAATCAATCCCATGCCCATCAGCCCCATCTCGAAGCCGAGCAGCCGCTCCTGGCCTTCGTCATTCAAGAGCGCCAGGCGCGACACCACGCCGAAGTTGAGGATGAGCTGACCGCTGGGCTCCGTGGCCCGGTAGAGACCCGCCGGAATCGTCGCCGTCGTGTACAGCCGCAGCCGCCCGCCGCTGACGATGGCCGTCCACTGCGCCGACGGCAGCCCCGAGCGGTCCGCCGTGCTCAGCGCATAGCGCGACTCGTCCGCCACCAGCGACACCTGCACGAGAATCCGGTCGAACTGGCCCAGCTGCCCCGGCACCGGAATCGTGCGCGTCTCCCCCTGCGGCCGCAGCAACATGCGCTGCTCCACCTGGCTCTCCCCGCGCGCCGAACCATCCGGCTTGGTGACGCCGATGCGCAGCACCACCTCCTGCGCGCCCTGCTCGGGCTTGAGCCGCTCGCGGTGGATGACCACCCGACAGGAGTTGCGCATGGCGTAGTCGATGCGGTGCGGACGGCTGGGCTCCAGCACCCGGTCCTTGCCGTCCTTGTCCGCGCACACCAGCTCCACCACGCTCTCCACCCGGATGGGCACGCTCGCCTCGCGCACCGAGCGCTGCACCCGCTCCGTGACGACCACCAGGTCCGTGGTGGCCAGCTCCCCCGGCAGCGTGGAGAGCTGATAGCCGAAGCGCAGCGACACGAAGCCGCCCGCGGTGGGCTCGCCCTGCACGTACGTCGTCCCGTCGCGCGTCGTGACGGTGTACGCGCCCGCCACGGGGCGCGGCACGAAGCGCCCCTGCTCGCCGCTGGCCGCCACGTGCAGCTCCGCGGGCCGGTTGATGGGGATGAAGTCGATGGTGCCCTGGTCGCCCAGCTCCAGCGACGCCCTGGGCACCGGCAACGGCTGCGTCCTCGTCGTGTCCGACGCCACCACCGAGCCCTCCACCCGCGACGTCTGCGCGCTCACTGTCACTTGCTGCTCGGACGTGCCGCCGGTGCGCAGGAGCACGTAGGTGCCGTCGGAGGCCTTCACCACGCGCTCCACGCGGGCGCGCTGGTCGTTCATGGCCCAGAGCAGCTTGCGCGGGTCGTGCTGACAGGACACGTCCAGGCGGACCACCATCGCGGAGTTCTCCGCGTCGCGCAGCACCGTGCCGTCCACCGCCGTCAGCGGACACGCGAGCACCGGCAGCGTCTCCACCAGCACCTGGTCCAGCGCCTCGCCGCGCGCGAAGTAGATGCGCGGCGCGAGCCTCAGCCGCAGCGTCACGCTGACGTCCACGCCCGGCACGTTGCGCAACGACACCGAGCCCTCGTTCACCTCGCAGCGCACCGGACCGCAGTCCACCGACGCCAGCGCCTCCGAGTGGCTCAGCGCCACGAAGCCCGGCCCGCGCGACACGTCCACGCCCGCCGACTGGATGAGCGGCTGGGTGAGCACCACGCGCCCGGGACGCAGGCGGAAGGTCTCCGGGTCCACCACGTTGCCGGACGCATCGAACGTGGTGACGTCCTTGCCCCAGCGCCCATGCGGCGGCGTCCAGTACAGCGCCGCGTCCGTGGGCAGCCCGCGCGCCACCGGCACCGTGCAGTTGCCCGGGCCTCGCTCCACGGAGGGCGTCAGGCACACGTCCTGACCCTCCATCAACGTCGGCTCGGCCACCGTGCGCGGCGTGCCGCTCCAGGCGACGCCCACGTGCGACAGCCCCGTGCCGCGCAGCTCCACCCGGCCCTCGTCGGGGAAGAAGTTGGTGCCCGCCGCGTCCACGCGCGGGAAGGGGCCGGTGGCGATGACGGTGACGCGCTCCTCCGTCGTCTCGCACTGGCCACCCGTGGGCGCGACCTTCAGCTCGAGGATGCGCGCGTCATCCTGCTCCACGCGCGCGGGAGGCTTGAGCGAGCGTCCGTCCGGCGACAGCGTCCAGCCGGCCCTCACGGGGCCACACAGCGTGCCCTTGGCGGTGACGGGGACGCTCGGGCCTCCCTCGGGGACCTGGATGACGGGAGCGGCGGTGGACACGCCCGTCACGAGCAGGCAGGCGAGGCAGAGCGCGCGAAGGGATTCCATCCCTCCGTTAAACAGCCCGAGACGCCACCAGCGTCAAGCGCCGTCTGCCCTCGCCGCCCCGGGTTGACACCGGACGTGTGTCCCCCCGGGCACGGCGGGTCCGCGAACGTCGTCCCTCAGCGCCTGCGTGTCAGCAGCACCACGGCGCCAAGAATCGCGGCCATGGCCACCCACGCCAGGGGACTCAGGGATTCGCCGGCGAACACCGCGCCCAGCAGCACCGCCACCACCGGGTTGACGTACGCGTAGCTGGTGGCGAGCGAGGGGCTCGCGTGCCGCATCATGTACGCATACGCGCTGTAGCCCACCAGCGAGCCGAACGTCACCAGGTACGCGAAGGCCGCCCACGCGCGCGGCTCCGGCATCACGTCGAACGATTCGCCGCGCAACAGCCCGAAGAGCAGCATCAGCGCGCCGCCGCACAGCATCTGCGCCGCGGGCGCCATCATGCCCGTGGGCATGGGCATGCGCCGGCCCAGCACCGAGCCCAGCGCCCAGCTCGCCGGCGACACCAGCAGCACCAGCGTGGGCAGCAGGCTTCCGCCCAGCTCACCTCCCAGGTTGAGCAGCACGATGCCGCCGAAGCCCACCGCCAGCCCCCAGCGCTCCAGCTTCCCGGGCCACTGTCCGAAGAGCCCACCGAACAGCGCCGACCACATGGGCAGGCTGCCCACCACCAGCGCCGCCACGCCCGAGGGCACCCACTGCTGCGCGAAGACGAGCCCGCCGTTGCCCACGCCCAGAAGCAGCGTGCCCACCACCGCGCTCGCGCCCCACTGTCGCCCGGTGGGCACGGGTGTGCCCTTGAGCCACAGCGCCGCGAACATCAGCGTCCCCGCCAGCAGGAACCGCGTCCCCGACGCGAGGAACGGCGGCATGCCTCCCTGGAGCACCCAGCGGATGGCCAGATAGGTGGACCCCCAAACGAGGTACAGCGTCACCAGGCACAAGAGGAGGCGGCCGCGCGGGGCGCTCGGGGTGGGCGTGTCCGCGAGGGAGACGGAGGTGAGGGTGGGGGCGGGAGGCGCGGACAGGGATGACGCGGCGGATGAGGCGGTCACGGTGGCGCGGCTTGTAGCGTCGGCACACCCCGTCGGCCATGTGAGCATTGCCATACCCCACAGTCGGTCGTTCTCCCGGGCGATACAGTGCGAGTGCCCGCCCGCTCGGACGCTGGCGGACGGGGCGCGGTGGGGGCCCGCTGTCGGCCGCTCGGCGGATGGGGCGTGGATTGAACCCGCGGACGCGCTTTCTTACACTTGGGTGTTGGAGCGGTGGCCGCGAGGTGGTGGGCCACGGGCTCCCAAGTGAGAGCGCCTGGATGTCCGAAGAGCTGGGTGAACGCGAGAAGGAAGTCCTCCGAGCCGTGGTGCAGGAGTACATCTCCACGGGCGGGCCGGTGGGCAGCCAGCAGCTCACCCGGCGCCCTGGGTTCGAGGTCTCCTCGGCGACCATGCGCAACGTGCTGGCCGACCTGGAGGAGCTGGGTTTCCTGGAGAAGCCGCACACGTCGGCCGGCCGGGTCCCCACGGATGCGGGCTACCGCTTCTACGTGGACACGCTCGTCAAGCTGAAGGACCCGACGCCCAGGGACCGGGAGCTCATCCACGCGGGCCTGTTCCATGAGGCGAACCTGGAGGAGATGCTGGGCGAGGCGAGCCGCATCCTCCACTCGCTGACGCGGCATGCGGGCGTGGTGGTGACGCCTCGGCCCGACTCGGCGGTGTTCCGGCGCATCGAGTTCGTCCGGCTGCGCGAGGACCGGGTGCTGGCCATCCTCGTCGGGCAGAGCGGGCAGGTGGTCAACAAGGCCATCACGGTGGACTTCCCCATCACCTCGGACGAGCTGATGCGGGCGAGCAACTTCCTGTCGGAGCTGCTGCACGAGGTGCCGCTCGAGGAGGCGCGCGAGCGCATCCGCGCGGAGATGGACCAGGAGCAGGCGCTCTACAACGCGCTGACGGCGAAGGCGCTCAAGCTGGGCGCGGCCGCCACGGACCTGCCGACGACGGAGCGCGTGCTCATCCAGGGCACCGGCTCCTTCCTGGAGCAGCCGGAGTTCGCGGACGTGGAGCGGATGCGAGCGCTGTTCAAGGCGCTCGATGAGAAGCACCGGTTGCTGTCGCTGCTGGACCGGGTGCAGCGCGCGAACGAGATGCAGATCTTCATCGGCGCGGAGAGCGACTTCTCGGCCGCGGGTGACGTGACGGTCATCGCCAGCCCCTACGGGAACCAGGAGCAGGTGCTGGGCACGGTGGGCGTCATCGGCCCGACGCGCATGGACTACCGGCGCGTGATTCCGCTGGTGAACTTCACCGCGCAGGTACTCTCGCGCGTGCTGGAGAAGGTGTAGCCCGACGCAGGGACGGGCGCGTGCCGCGCGGCCTACTCCGCGCGGGTGGCGAACAGCTCGCGCTCCTGACCTTCGCGTCGCACCTGGAGCCGCACGGGTGAGCCCGGCGTGCCCCGTGTCCTGGCCTCCGCCTCCGCGCGGTCCCTCACCACGAGGCCATCCACGGAGACCAGCCGGTCTCCCACCACCACGCCCGCGCGCGCGGCGGGCCCGTCCGGCGTCAGCCACGCGACCTCCACCGAGCCGCGCGCCTCGCTGAAGCCCGCCCCCACCGTGCCCGGCTGCGCGCGGCGCGGAGACACCGTCACGTCGCCCACGTCCGTCGTCTCGCCCGGCTTCACCTTCACCGCGCGCGTCTCCACGCGGCCCTCGAACGGCATCAGGCGCACCGTGTGCGGCCCGGGGCGCACGTCCGGGAGCTGGAAGCGTCCGTCCGGGCCGGTGTGCGTGTCGGGCTTCGCGGACACGGGCTGGTCCAGGAACACCGCCACGCCCGCGGCCGGTCCCCCATTGCGCGCCCACACCGCGCGCCCCGCGATTCCCGCGGCGCCCGTCCCCTCGAGCTCCACCTCCACCTCGCTCGCGCCGCCCGGCGTCAGCGCCACCTGCGCGGAGCCCGTGCGCCCGTCTCTCGCGCGCACGTGCACCTTCAGCGCCTGTCCCGGCGCGTCGAGCAGCTCGAACGTGTCACCCGTGAAGTGCCGCGTCGACGGCGCCTCCGCCTCCCAGGGCAGCTCCTCGCCGCTCGCCTCCGTCAGCGTCAACGTGAAGCCATCCGGGGGGGTACCCCCTTTCGCGACCAGTTTCCCGCGCAGGCGCGCCGCCGGCTTCAGCCGCAGCTCCACCAGACCCTGACCCTCGCTCACCGAGGGCACCCTCACCGTGCGTCCCGCGTTGTACGCCGCCAGCTCCGCGAGCGGCGGCGCGCCCTGGGGACGCGTGGGGACCTCGAACGTGCCCTCCTCGTTTGCCTGCACGCGCAGGATGAAGGGCATGTCACCGCCCTGCACCGCCGCGACGATGGCGAAGGGACTGGGGGCGCCGGAGGGCTCGCGCACCGTGCCGGAGATGCCGCGCTCCTCGAGCAGCACCAGGTCCTGCTGCACCGCGCTCCCCGCATGGACCGTGACGCTGGGGTCATCGTCCTGGAAGTAGATGAAGCGCGCGCGCGGCAGCACCGCGGTGAGCTGGTACACGCCCGCGGGCAGCTCCATCGAGTACACGCCCTGCGCGTCCGTCTCCGCGTAGCTGATGTTCGCCGCGCCGCCGCCCGTCGACGTGCGGGCCACGGCGCGCACCAGCGCGGGCTCGGACGGAGGCTTGCCGGACGCCTGCGTCACGCGGCCCTGCACCATGCCGGTGTCCGCCAGCACCAGCGTCGTCCAGACAGACCGCTTCGGCAGCAGCGTCTCCACCTTCTCCGTCCATCCCTGGACGCCCTCGCGCCGCGCGCGCACGTGCACCTGTCCGGGGACCAGCTCCCGGAACGCGAACGCGCCCCTCGCGTCGGTGTGCGTGGTGCGCGCCGCCACACCCGAGCGGCGGCCCGCGTCCAGGCGCACCTCCGCGCCCTCCACGGGCGTGCCGCGCGCGTCCTGGACGATGCCCTGCAGGCTGGCGCTCGCGGGCTCCAGCTCGAAGTCCAGCTGCGTGAAGACGCCGGTGCCGACCTCCACGTTCGCCTTCATGCCTCGCGAGAAGCCCGGCGACTGGACCACCACGTCGTAGCTGCCGGGAGGCAGGCCCAGCCGGTAGATGCCGCCACCGCCGAGCGTCGTGCGCGCGAGCTCCCCCTGGCTGTCCGCGGGGTGCACCACCAGCTCCGCGGAGCGCACCGGGAAGGCGACGTCGGTGGAGCGCACCTCGCCCGTCAGGCCACCCTCGGCGCCCAGCGTGAGGGTGAGGCCGCGCAGCGTCTGGCCGGGGCCCACGAACAACGTCCCGGGCGCGCGACCGACCGCGTCGCCACGCTGCGCGGTCAGCACCCAGTTGCCCATGCCCACTTCCAACGCGAACCCGCCGCCCTCGCTCGAAATCGTCTCCAGGGGCGTCAGGCCTCCCGTGGCCCGCACCCGCGCGCCAGGGGCGGGCTGCCCCTTCGCGTCCACGACATAGCCCTCCAGCGTGCCCGCGCCCCACAGCCCCACCACCAGCTCCCCCTGCTGCGGGACGTGGAGGAAGAGCAGCTCGCGGCGGCTGAAGCCGGGCGCCTGCGCGGTGAGCCGGTAGCGGCCGGGCGCGAGGCCGGACAGCTCGAACTGGCCACGGCCGTCGCTCGTCGCCGTGGCCGCCTCCTCCGCGAGCTCCACGGGCTGGGCCCAGGAGAAGGCCGTGCCCGGGTAGGGATGGAGCGTCACCTCGGCCAGGGGCACCGGCTCACCGCCGCCCTCCTCCACCGTGCGGCCTCGCAACGTCACGCCCTCGGTCAGCGTCAGCTCGACCACCGTCTGGGGCAGGTCCTCCGGGCGGGTGGCCTCGCGGCGCGCGGGGGCGTGGCCCGGGGCTTGCGCCGTGACGAGATAGTCACCGGGGCGCGCGGGGAGCTGGACGGTGCCGTCCGGGCCCGTGGTCCCCTCGCTGGTGAGTCGCCACGTGGGCTCGCGGCGTTCATCGGGAGGCCGGCGGAAGGCGCGCACCTTCGCGCCCGCCAGGGGCCCCTGGGGCCCGGTGACGCGCACGAGGAAGGCGCCCTCGTCGGGCGTCACCGGCGTGTCACGCGGCGTGGCGGGCGCGGAGCTTCCAGGGGCGGGCCGCGTCGTCTCGCCGTTGAGGGGGCGAGGCGGGGTGGGCTCCTTCGCGGGGGCCGCCTCGCCCTGATGCGGGACTCGGAGCCAGAGCAGGAGCACGGCGCAGAGGGCCAGGAAGGCGGCGATGATGAAGGGACGGTGGAAACGCTGTCGCATGGCTCGTCCTCGCGGAAAGGCCAGCGTAAGCCACCCTGAAACAATTCGGAATTCAGGAGGGCGCGGGGGCGTAGACGCGCAGCGCCGCGGGGGCCACCTCGAAGCGCATGGGCGTCATCCCGATGAGCTCCCCGTCCGCGTTGATCTCCTGGGCGGGCGTGGCCTCGACGTAGAGGCGCGCTGCGCGCAGCGAGGTGACGGCGGGGTGGTCCACATGCTCTCCGCTGCGGAGCGACAGGGCCACGCGCGCCAGGGTGGCCAGGTCCTGGAGCTGGCCCAGGCCCGTGCCGTCGCGGCCCGAGCTCGCCGACGGGGCCTCGATGGCGTAGACGTGCAGCCGTCGGTCGTCCAGTCGCGCGTCCGGCGCCACCATGATGCCCGCGCCGTGGTAGCGGCCATTGCCCACCACGAGCTGGAGCACGTCCATCTCCACCTCCTGTTCGTCCGCCTTGAGCCGGATGCGGAAGGGCTTGAGGTCCATCACCTCGGCGGCGGCGGCCACGGGATAGGCGAGCACGCCGGCGCGCTGCTTGAGTCGCTTCGTCAGGCGCTTGGCGATGGCGGTGGCCAGGCCCAGGCTCGCCGCGTTGAGGAAGGGGCGACCATTGGCGAGGCCCACGTCCACGCGCGCCGCGTAGCCCCGGGCGATGACGTCGCACGCGGCCTCCACGTCGGCGGGGATTCCCAGCGAGCGCGCGAAGTCGTTGCCCGTGCCCAGCGGCAGCACGCCGAGCGTCACGTCGCGACCCAGCAGGTGGCCCACAGCGCCGCTCAGCGTCCCGTCTCCACCTCCGACGAGGATGCGGCGCGTGCCCCGCTCGAGCAGCTGTTCCAGCACGCGGCGCAGTCGTCCGCTTCTGGACAACGCATGGCTCTCCGCCAGCACGACACCCCGGGAGGCGAGGGCGCTCCTGGCGAGCGCATAGGCTTCCCGGCCCGAGCGGGACTGCGTGTTCACGACCAAAGCCGCGGGGCCCTCGTCGAGAGGCAGCCGGCGGGGAGGCTCGATGAGCGCGGGTTCCAGGGACCTTCTCCTTGTCGCGTGGTCGGCAAGATGTGCACGCCCCGTCCGCGAGGCCAGCGGGCCCCGGAGGACGAGGCTCGCGGCGAGCGCGGGGCCGGGAGCCTCCTCCTGGGGCCAGGCCCTCCATCCGGAGGGTGAAGGGCTCGGTGTGGGCCTGCGAGCCCGCCCGACACGACGGAGGACGTCATGGCTCCATGCGTGGGGCCGGGCTCCTGGGGATCTCCCGTAGGGCGGAGCCTCGGGTGGACGCAGCGGCTTCGTATCGGTGGGGCACCACGGGCCTGGCGGCCGCAGCGGATGGACGCAGCGGCTTCGTGTCGGTGGGGCACCACGGGCCTGGCGGCCGCAGCGGATGGACGCAGCGGCTTCGTGTCGGTGGAGGCGTTCGAGCGACCCTGTTCGCCGCAGCGGGTGGGCCCCGCAGCTTCGTGCCGGTTCGGTGGCGCGCGGACGCAGCGGCTCAGCGCTCCGCGTCGTGGCCTTCGGTGATGCGCTGCTGAAGGGCTTCTCTCAGCGGTAATGCCTCCGCGGTGCTCAGCACGCCGTCCGCGTCGGTGTCGTACGTGGTGAGCACCTCCGCGCGCCGCTTCCAGGCCGCCTCCACGCGCGCCTTGCGCAGCGTCGCGCGCTCCGATGCATCGAGCACACCATCGCGATTCACATCGTACGTCTCGAGCCGCTCCCGTCGCAGGAGCTCCCAGCGGGCGCGCCGCGCCTCACGCACGACCCGTCGCTCGGTCTCATCCAGGACGCCATCGCCGTTCGTGTCGTACTGCTCCAGTCGCTGCGCACGCAGGCGCTGGCAACGTGCCTCCATGGCATCCCCCAGCGCGGCGCGCTCCTCGGGCGACAGCGCGCCGTCCGCGTCCTGGTCGAAGACCCAGCGCACACGCCAGAAGGCCTGCGGTCGGACACGCCGGCCCTCGTGCACCCGTCGGGAGTCGAGGCTGTCGCGTCGCTCGCCCTGGTCCACGCGCAGCGCGCGAAGCTCTCGCCGTCCCAGCACACCATCCGCGTTCTCGTCATGGCGGGCCACGACCCGAGCGCGGTGCGCCTCGAAGTCGCACACGTCACCGGTGTCCGTGGGCTCGGTCCGCCCGTCCTCCAATTCCTCCTCCACCATGGCCTCCAGCCGTGGCGTGTCCGCGTCCACCACCGCGTCCTCGCCGAGCCCGCCCTCTTCCTCGGCGAGCGCGAGGTAGGACGCGGCCTCGCGGACATGGGGCGCGGCGGCTTCGTCCGAATCGGGGCCGCAGGCGGTCAGTCCCCACGCGAGGGCGAGGCGCAGCGTGGCGGCGAGGATGCGGGTGCGTCGGTTCATCGGATGCGCTCCGGGTGAGGGGCCGCGGTGTCCGGCCTCGCACGGCTCGAACCCCTTGGGTGGGAAGAAGTTGCCGCGCCCCTTCCCTGTGCATGGGTGGCTGCGCACCTTCCAGGCAAGGCCGGCCCTGTGCCGGTGGAGCACACAGCCCGGAGGGCGACGCATGGCACGAGGAAGCAAGGCGAAGTACACGGCGAAACAGAAGCGGATGGCCGAGCACATCGAGAAGGGCTACGAGGACAAGGGCACTTCGGAGAAGACCGCGGAGGCTCGGGCCTGGGCCACGGTGAACAAGCTCACCGGTGGCGGCATGAAGGGCGGCTCCGGCAGCAAGGCGAAGGCGGCGCGCCGTCGTCCCAAGGCCCGCGCCAACGCGCGCAAGGCCGGAAGCAAGGGAGGCCGCCGCACGGCCACCAAGCGCGCCACGTCCAGCCGGAAGTCCACCGCGCGCAAGCCCACGCGCGCCACGCGCTCCGGCAGCAAGTCCACCGCGCGCCGCACGGCCGCCAGGCGCGCCACGGCCCGTCGCTCATCCACGAGCAGCCGCTCTCGCGGCGGCACGGCGCGCAAGACCACCAGCCGTCGCGGCACCACCGCCCGGCGGACCTCGCGCGGCGGGCGCTCGCGCAAGTAGCAGTCCCCAGGTCAGGCGCCTCCATCTCGAGTGAGGCGGTGCGCCTGGCCTGTCATGCGTTTCGAGCCAGGCTCGACGAGGTGCCTGACGCGCGCCAGCGGGCGAGCAGGACCCGATGCGCCGTCCGGAGTCCGGCGGCGCACGCGGCGCTCAGCGCGGCTCTTCATCCTTGGCGGCGGGCGACGCGCCCGGCCCGTTCCACGGCCACTCCACCGAGGACTCCTCGGCCAGCCGCAGCAGCTCCCCCGCGTCCTTCACCAGCGTGCGGCAGCCCGCCGCGCGCAGGTCCTCGGCCAGGAAGCCCCCGGCCAGCACACCCACCGTGGGCAGGCCCAGCTTGCCGGCGGCGAGCGCGTCGTAGGGCGTGTCCCCCACGACCACCGCGGTGCTCACGTCCGGGCGGCCCAGCCGCGCCAGCGCGCTCTCGAAGATGTCCGGGTGGGGCTTGCTCTTGTCCACCTCGTCCTTGCTGGCCTTGGCCTCGTACAGGCCCTCGATGCCGCACAGCCGCACGTAGTGCTTGAGCTCCTCGTCCTTCGCGCTGGACGCCAGCGCCAGCCGCCGCCCCTGCTGACGCAGCCGCTGGAACAGCTCCCGCACGCGCGGGAAGGGCCGCACCTTGGGCAGGAACTCGTCCAGGAACAGCTTGGAGCGGTACTCCTCGATCTCCTTGCCGAAGCGCTCCAGCTCCTCGTCGTTGAAGAACACGGGGATGAGCTGGTCGGCGCCCTTGCCAATCTGGCTGCGCACGTGCGCGAAGGGGACATCCCGTCCGAAATGCAGGAACGAGCGTCGCCACGCCTCGGCGTGCTCGTCCACCGAGTCCACCAGCGTTCCATCCACGTCGAAGATGACGTTCTCCACCATCACTCGCCTCCCGGGCGAAAGTGGGGACGCACCTGTCGAGGGTCAACCGCCCGAGGGAGGGTTCTCCTCCGTGGCCTCCACGAGTGTCCGCGTCTTCACATCGTAGCCCTCGGGCGCCACGAGGGTGAAGGCGTCGTTGGGCGGCGGCTTCGTCAGCTCCAGCTGGATGAGCGTCGTCGCGCCCACCTTGCGGCCTCCCAGCCAGCGGCTCAGCCGCTTCGGCACGCACAGGCCCAGCTGGGGGTCGCAGTGCTCCTCCTCCATCCGCACCTCCGCCTCCGTCCCGTCCGGCGAGCGCGAGCGCTTGGTCAGGAAGTCGAGCTGCGGCCAGCGCAGCACGTACACCAGCTCCACTCCCTGGGCCTCGCCGCCGAGCGACAACGAGAGCTCCACGGCCTCCTCGGCGCGCGCGTGCTTCACCCGGCGCAGCGTGGCCCCGTGCGACACCAGCGGCGCGCGGAAGCCCTCGGGGATGAAGGCGCTGAAGGTCTGCGTGAGGAAGCCCGCGAGCTTCGCCGGAGGCAGCTCCGACTTGAACGTGGTGAAGCGCTTCTCCCCGTCGAGCTGCTCGAACAGGTGCGTGCCGTCCCACGAGAAGATGCGCGCGGGGGGCTCGCCCAGCGTGCCGCGCATGCGGTCCGGCGCGCGGTGCTCGAAGGTGAAGGGCACCGCGTCCTGGCCCTCGTCCTTCACAATCCCGATGATGCCGTAGCCGGACAGCTTCTGGTCACGCTCGACCAGCCGCGTCTTCACCTGCGAGGCCAGCGCCGCGACGTCGTCCGACTTCCGAGAGCAGCCCGCGAGGACGAGCACGACACAGCACACGAAGAGGCGAGGGGACATGGGGCGCGAGTGGGGCAGGAGGAGGGCTGAAAAGCAAGGAGGCCCGCCTGTCGCCAGGGGGCCTCCCGAGGTCGCCGAACCCTGAAGGGCCGGCTGCCTGACTACTTCACCGCCACGCCGGTGGCCGTGGAGGAGGTCACGCCGATGATGGTGCCGAACAGGGCGTAGATGCCGTGGCGGGGCGTGGTGCTGGCCGACTTCAGGTCGACCTTGGAGGCGCCCATGGCCTTCGCCTCGGCGATGAGGAGCTTGTTGACGACGGTGTCCAGGTCGCTCTGGACGATGTCGATGATGTGGAAGATGGCGGTCAGGCCCAGCGCGTTCGTCTGGATGACGGCCACGGCCTCACCGTTGGCGGCGATTTCGGTCCCGGAGACAACGGCGCTCTCGACGCTGGTGCAGCCGATGAGGCTGGACGCGGCAACGGCCGACAGGATGAGCTTCTTCATGGTTTTCCCCTCTAGTGAGTGTCGCTTGTCCGGTGGACGAGCACCCACGAGGGCGCACGTCCGTTTGAAAGTGACCTTCAAGCGGGCGCGGTCGTACCAGATGTCGACCCCATGTCAAGGTCCGTCCGGACACACTGTATGGCCATGGTGGATGCGCGCCCGCGTTGTAATGCGCACCTCGCCTTGCTAGCCCAGAACCCGAGGCTCCCTGAATGGACTCCGTCCCCGTCGCACGTCCCGCGCCCAGGTACTGGCTGCACCTCTTGCTGCTGCTGTTGACGGTGGCGACGACCTTCACGTCCTACCTGCTCTACTTCCACTTCCAGCGGCCGTACTCGCCCGACGAGGTCTCCACCGAGGCCGCCACGCGCGCGCTGTCGTTCAGCCTTTCTCTGCTCGCGATTCTCGGTTCTCACGAGATGGGTCACTACGTGCTGGCGCGCCTGCACCGGGTGGACACGTCGCTGCCGTACTTCATCCCGCTGCCGGTGTTGGGCGTGGGCACGCTGGGCGCGGTCATCCGCATCCGCGACCGAATCCCCCACCGCAACGCGCTGGTGGACATCGGCGCGGCGGGGCCGCTGGCGGGGCTGGTCGTCGCGCTGCCCATCCTGTACTGGGGGCTGTCTCACTCGGCGGTGGTGGACGCGCCGAAGGTCGCCTCGCAGTTCCCCGGCGAGTCCTCGCTGTGGGTGTACGGCAAGGAGCTGTTCACCTGGGTGATGGCGAAGGTGACCCACGCGCCGCCCGCGCCGGAGCAAGCCTTCCATGGCGTGCAGACCCTGTTTGGTGACAGCCTGTTGATGCAGGGGCTGACGTGGCTGGCATTGGGCCCCCTGCCGGAGGGGAAGGACGTGCTGGTGCATCCGGTGGTCATCGCGGGCTGGTTCGGTCTGCTCGTCACGTTGCTCAACCTGATGCCCATGGGGCAGCTGGATGGGGGGCACCTGGCGTTCGCGGTGCTGGGGCGCCACGCGCACTGGGTGGGGCGGCTGATGGCCGCCGTGCTGCTGTTCCTCACGCTCTTCGTCACCGCGTCCTGGGGGCTGTGGCTCCTGGTGACGAGCAAGGTGGTGGGCTTCGGGCATCCGGAGGTCGTGTACCCGCAGGAGCCGCTCAGCCCCACGCGCAAGCTCATCTGCGCGCTGTGCCTGCTGGCCCTCATCGGCTGCGCGATGCCCGTGCCCCTGCGTCAGGTGGTGTCATGAAGTTCCAGTGCGAGGCGTGCGAGCGGCTCATCCCCCTGGAGTCCTACCGGCTGGAGTCCGGAGGGCTGGTGGTGTCGTGTCAGCGGTGCGGCGCGGAGAGTCGCGCTCGGGCCGCGCAGCCGCTGGCGGTGACGCCGTCGGTGGGCGGCGAGCCGCTCGCCAGCGCGAGGCCCGCGGAGGAGCCCGTGTTGGAGTCCGCCGCGCGCGCCGGTGCTCCGGCCCTGCGGGTGGTGCGGGGCGCGGTGGCCGCGGCGCCGCCGCTGGACGACGAAGCGCTCTTCGTGCCGCCGCCCGGTCACTGCCCCAAGTGTGTGTCGACGCGGCGCGAGGTGGACACGTCCTGCTCGCAGTGCGGGTTGGTGTACGCCAACTTCGTGGAGTCGGAGCACCAGCCCTCGGAGGCGCTGCGCGAGGAGTGGCGCCGGCTGGCGGGGGAGTGGGGACAGTGGGAGGCGCATGACCGGCTGCTGACCCTGGCCATGGGGCGCGGGGAGCTGGCGACGGCGGGCCGGCTGTACCGCGTGCGGCTGGCGCGGGCGCCGGACGACGCGGTGGCGCAGCGGGCGCGGGAGGAGATCGTCCGCCGCGCCACGGTGGTGGTGCCCACGGAGGTGGAGGGCGCGGGGGCGTCGCTGCTGTCGCGGCGGATGCGCGGGGTGGCCATCGCGGTGCTCTTCCTGGTGGTGCTGCTGATGTCCGCCTTCATCATCCAGCGCGTCGGCGTGCTCCTGTCCGGCGACGTGCCCTGACGAATCCTCCGGCGCGAAACGCCCCGTCGCCAGGCGGCCGGCCGTGCGGGCCGTGGCGCTCGCGGGTGGTCGGAAACGGGCTCCGGACGCGGGTGGCTGCTATCGTGTCGGGCCGCTTGCGCGAGGCTGGCCACTCCCGATGACGCTCCCCGTCTCTCCCACTCTGTCCGTCGATGGCCTGCTCGGTCCGGGGGGCGCGCTCCAGGTGGCGCTGCCGGCGTACGAGCACCGCCCGGAGCAGCTCCAGATGGCGCGCGCCGTGGAGCGGGCCTTCGCCGAGCGCAGCTACCTGTTGGCGGAGGCCGGCACGGGCACGGGCAAGACGCTCGCCTACCTGGTGCCCGCGCTCTTGTCGGGCCGGCGCGTCGTCGTGTCCACGGCGACGAAGACCTTGCAGGACCAGATCTTCTTCAAGGACCTGCCGCTGTTGCGCGAGAAGATGGGCCTCACCTTCGAGGCGGCCTACCTCAAGGGGCGCAACAACTACCTCTGCCTGCACCGCTACGAGGCGTTCTCCAAGGACCCGCAGTTCGCCACGCGCGAGGAGTCGCGCTACTGGCCCAAGCTGAAGGCCTGGGCGGAGGACACGCAGACGGGCGACCGCGGCGAGCTGGATTTGCCCGAGTCCTTCAGCGCCTGGCCCCGGCTGTCCACCACGTCCGAGACGTGCGTGGGCACGCGCTGCCCGCTGTACGAGACGTGCTTCGTCACGCGCATGCGGAAGCGCGCGGAGGGCGCGGACCTGCTGGTGGTCAACCACCACCTGTTCTTCGCGGACCTGTCCCTGCGCAGCTCCGGCAAGCGCACCGAGGGCGTGCTGCCCTTCTACGAGGCGGTCATCTTCGACGAGGCGCACGCGCTCGAGGACGCGGCGAGCGGGCACTTCGGCGTGGGTGTCTCCAACTACCGGTTGGAGGAGCTGGCGCGCGACGCGGTGGCGGCGCTGAAGGAGGAGGACTCGCGGCACGCCATGCTGCGCGCGCTGGCGGCCCGGCTGCGCACCGGCGCGGACGCCTTCTTCGCGCAGGCGCCCCGCGCGCTGGGGCTGTCCGGCCACGAGGCGTCGGTGACGCTCCAGGCGGAGGGCATGGCGAAGCTCACCAGCGCGCTGGGCGGCGTGCGCGAGGGGCTGGGCGCGCTGTCCGCCTTCACCGCGGGCGAGCGCGAGCCGGAGCTGGCGGCCATCACCCGCCGCGCGGACGAACTGGAGGAGCAGCTCACCTTCCTGGAGAAGGCGGAGTCGACGGACCACGTGTACTGGGCGGAGCAGCGCGGCAAGGGCCTGTTCCTGCGCGCCAGTCCCATCGACGTGGCGAAGGAGCTGCGCGAGCGGATGTACGGCGCGCTCGACACCGTGGTGTACACGTCCGCGACGCTGGCGGCGGAGAGCCGCTTCGACTTCTTCGCCCGGCGCATGGGGCTGTACGGCGAGGACGGCCAGACGGTGACGCGCGTGCGGACGCTGGCGGTGCCCAGCCCCTTCGACTATCCGCGCCAGGCCGCGCTGTACCTGCCCACGCACCTGCCGGACCCCACCGCGCCGGGCTTCATCGAGGCGGCGGCGGAAGAAATCATCCGGCTGTGCGAGGTGACGGGCGGGCGCGCCTTCGTGCTCTTCACGTCGCTGCGCAACATGGTGCGCGCGTACGAGCTGACGGCGGGGCGGCTGCCGTATCAAGCCCTGCTGCAGGGCGAGCGTCCCAAGGCGCAGCTCCTGGAGGCGTTCCGCGACACGCCCAGCGTGCTCTTCGCGGCGCACAGCTTCTGGGAGGGCGTGGACGTGCCCGGGGACGCGCTGAGCCTGGTCATCATCGACCGGCTCCCGTTCGCCTCGCCGGGAGACCCGCTGGTGGCCGCGCGCATCAAGCAGCTGCAGTCCCGGGGTGAGGAGCCCTTCGAGCAGTACCAGCTGCCCCAGGCGGCGCTGGCCTTGCGCCAGGGCTTCGGCCGGCTGATTCGCACACAGTCCGACAAGGGCATCGTCACGATGCTGGACCGGCGCATCCGCACCAAGGCGTACGGGCAGGTGTTCCTGGACAGCCTCCCGGACGCGCGCCGGGTGGATGACCTGGTGGAGCTGAGCCGCTGGTTCAACGGCCCGGTGCGCCCCCTGCGCATCCTGCGGCCGGTGGACTGAGCGGCGGATTTTCCGGGCGGAAATGGCCCGGATAAATCGCCCGCTGCGTATGCCCCTGGCGGGGTGTGTCCCCTCCTGTCGTCCCCGCTCCCAGGGTGTTTCGTGGATTGGGCTGTCCTGCTCTGCTCGAGAGTGCTCCTGCTCGCCGCCGTGGCGGGGGTGGTGGCGTGTGAGCCCATCGTCCTGTCGCCCTGGGCCATCGCGAAGCCGCCCGACGCGGGCGCCGTGGATGACGACCCGGATGTCGATGACGCCGGAGCGGACGGCGGCGAGCCCACGCCGGGTGAGGACGCGGGGGAGGACGGCGGCGAGCCCACGCCGGGCGAGGACGGCGGCGCCGATGGCGGCCCCGGTGACGCGGGGGACGCGGGAGGTGGCGTCGGGAACGACGGCCCGGTGCTGGGAGACGGCGGCGTCGACGTGCGGATGAGCGAGTGGAGCGGGTGCGACGCGGGCTGGCAGCAGCGCACCGTGCTGCCCGCGGGCACCAAGGGGTACGGCAGCTTCGCGCTCGACGCGGACGGTGACGCGTACTTCATCGAGCACACCGACGACATCCTGCGCGTGGGGACGACGAAGCCCTGGCGCACGTTCCCGAGGACGGGGTGGTTGGGGCCGCAGCCCTACGTGGTCGGCGTGCGCGTGGGTCCGACGGGAGAGGTCCACGTGGCGTTGAGCCCGCGCTACCTCGAGGGCGACACGGACGTCCCCGTCCACTTCCTGCGCTACACCGCGGGCCGGTGGGTCCACACCGTGAAGCCTGGCGGGTTGCTGTGGGACCTGGAGGTGGACTCGCGCGGACACCTGCACGCGATGTCCACGTGGATCGGCCCGGAGAACCGCCTCCTGTACACACATGGACCGCCGGACGCGCTGGTGGTCGAGGAGACGGGGCTCGTGCTCGATGACGACATCTACCGGGCGAGCCTCCAGCTGGATGCCCGGGGACACGCGCATGTGGCCTTCATCCCGAGGAAGCCCCGGGGCATCCACTACGCCACGAACGCGTCCGGCGCCTGGGTGGAGGAGCCCGTCTCCTCGCAGGGGGACGATGGCTACCTCGCGCTGTCGCCCTCGGGGACGCCGTACATCGCCTGGATGGACAGCACCCACATCATGCTGGCCTCGCGGGACGCGCAGACGGGATGGACCGCGGTGTCCGTCGGCGACGAAAGGGCCTCGATGGAGGCGCTGGCCGTGAGCCCGACGGGTGTTGTGCACCTGTTGTTAACGGTGTGGGACGGCTCGCCGCTGCACCTGAGCAACGCGAGTGGTGGCTGGGTGCGGACGAGGCTCGGCCCCGAGCCCCTCGGCTTTCCTCCTTCCGCGACGGGGTCGTCGATGGAGCTGGATTCACAGGGCCGCGCGCACGTGATGCACACGTGGCTGAAGCCCGACGAGGTGAGCGGCAGGCCGCTGCGAACCATGGACTCCTATCGGCAATGTCAGTGAATGGGCCCGCCTGGGCCCCCGCGTGATTTCGGATACAGTTCCCTCTCGCTTCCTTCATCACCGACGTGGCCCTCGGGTCCGTCTCCGCTCCCCAGGTTGCTCGTGGACCGCTCGCCCTCTCTCCGACTGCGTCTCGTCCTGCTGTGTGTCTCGGTGGGGCTGTGCGCGTGTGAGCCCATCATCGACCCCAAGAAGTGGATCGGGCTCCAGGAGGACGCTGGCGGCAAGAGCCGGGACGCGGGGAGGGATGATGGCGGCGAGCCGGAGACGGGCCTCGACGCCGGAGACGACGCGGGACCTCCGCCCATGATGCGGGACGCCGGGCCGGATGCAGGGGAGGACGGCGGGCAGGGGGATGGCGGTGAGCTGCTCCCTCCGGCGGACGGCGGGGTGGATGAGGATGGCGGGACGCCGGACGCGGGAGGGTGGCCGCACAACCCGGATGGCCCCGTGCTGAGTGACGCGGGCGTCGACGCGCGCATGTCGGCCTGGAGCGCGTGCGAGCAGGGCTGGCAGAAGCGCAACCTGCTGCCCGAGGGCACCAAGGGCTACGCGCACTTCGCGCTCGACGCGGACGGTGACGCGTACCTCATCGAGTTCACCGACGACATCGTGCGGGTGCCGACGACGAAGCCCTGGCGTACGTTTCCGAGGACGGGCTTCATGGGGCCGCCGCCCTGGCCGGGTGGCATCCGAGTGGACGCCTCGGGCGAGGTCCACGTGGCCCTGAGTCCGCAGTTCGCGCAGGGCGCCACGGATGTCCCCACGCACTTCTTCCGCTACACGTCGGGCCGCTGGGTCGAGACGCGGATGGCGAGCGGTCTGGTGAAGAGCCTCGAATTGGACGCGCAAGGCCAAATCCATGCGCTGTCCACGTGGATCGGCGCGGAGCACCGCCTCATGCACACGCACGGGCCTCCGGGGGCGCTCGTGGTGGAGGACACGGGCCTGCGGGCCCTGGACCGGTCTGCTTTCACCTCGCTGAAGGTGGACGGGCAAGGCAAGGCCCACCTGGTCTACGCGGGGTATCCGCAGAAGCGCCTCCACTACGCCACGAACGCCTCGGGCACCTGGGTGTCGGAGGTCGTCGCCGAGGCGTGGGGAGCCCCCTACCTCGCGCTGTCGCCCTCCGGCGTCCCGCATGTCGGATGGAGCTCGGGCGGAGGGACCTGGCTGAGCGTCCGTGACGGGCAGGGCGTCTGGTCCACGACGCTCGTCACGCAGGAGAGCACCCAGCTCGACGGGCTGAGCGTGGGGCCCGCGGAGACGGTGCACGCGGTGACGATAGGGACCGACGGTCCCCTGGATTATTGGACCCGCACGCAGGATGGCTGGGCGAAGACGACCCTTGATGCTCACGAAGGGCCGGGCACGCGCTCCTTCATGGATGCCGCCCTGGAGCTGGATGCGCAACAGCGCGCGCACGTGATGCTCACCTCGGTGTTCGTGCCGGAGGTCGGGGCCAGGCCGCTGCGGCGCGTGGACTATTTCCGCCAGTGTCCGTGAGGCTCACGGCGCATCCCTGAGGCGCAGGCCCACGCGCGCGAGCACGGGCGGGCCCAGGGTGTCCACGCCGGCGCGGCCGGCCAGGTACTCGCGGTCGAAGAGGTTCTCCACGGCGGCGAACAGGTCCACCTTCCAGAAGAGCCGTCGGCTGACGGCGGCGTCCACCACGAGCGCGCCGCCCATGCCGCGCTCGTTCAGGTCGTCCTCGAACTGGGGGCCGATGACGCGAAGCTGCACGGTGGTGGTGAACAGGCGCGGGTCCTCGAAGGTGAGGCTGGCGGCGCCGCGGTGCCTGGGGTCCTGCGCGAGCTGGCGGCCCACCAGCTCGGGTTGACCGGGGGCCTTCGTGACGGTGGGGTCCACGAAGGTGTACGCGAGCAGCGCGGTCCAGCGGCGTGACAGTCGCCAGTCGACGCTGGCCTCCACGCCGCGCACGCGGGCGCGCCCCAGGTTCTGCCGCTGTCGGCCCGCGTTGCCCGGCAGGGTGACGTTGGTGATGGGGTCCTCGAGCACGTTCCAGAAGCCGGTGACGCGCGCGGTGAGGGCGCGCAGGGGTTCGACCTCGACGCCGGCCTCGGCGCCCCACAGGCGCTCGGCGGAGAGGTCCGCGTTGGCGGCGGTGAGGACGGTGCCGACCTGGAAGGGGCGATAGAGCTCGTTGAGGGTGGGGGCCCGGAACGCGCGATAGCCGGAGGCGCGGAAGGTGACGGGGTCCCACGGGCGCACGCGCAGGCCCAGCCGTGGGCTGAGCTGGTGCTCGGTGCGGTCGTCGTACCGGGTGGTGTCCGTGGCGCCGTTGACGCGCTCCACGCGCTGCTGGCCGCGGGTGTTGCGCCACGCATCCAGGCGGAGCGCGGCGGACAGCTCCACGGCGGGGATGGGAGCGTAGAGGTCCTGCAGGAAGAGGCCGCCGCTCCACTGGGTGCCGCCGGCCTCGCGGGCGACGAGCGCCTCGGGGGCCTGGGTGGCGGGGAAGAGCTGCTCCTGCGAGGTGCCGGTCATGCGGCGGGCGTCGAGCCCCGTGGAGAGTTGATGGGTACCGCCCGCGCTCCAGGCGGGCGCGGTCCACACGAGGGAGGCGCCCTGGTCGTTGGCGGGGACGTCCTGGGAGGCGGCGCGGACCTCGGTGGCACGGTCCTGCGCCACGCGGGCGCGGTCCTGTTCGAAGCGGAGCGCGCGGCCGAAGAGGTCGAGGGTGAAGGTGCCGCGGGCCTCGGTCTGGAGGCGCGCGCTCGCGCCGAACTGCGCGAGCTCCACGCGGGCGGTGGTGAAGCGGGTGCCTCCGTTCTGGTTCTCGCGGAAGAGGTTGGCGCGGGCGGAGAGGGTGAGCGTGTCGGTGGGCTGGGCCTCGACGCGGCCGTTGAGCACGACGTGGTTGCTGGGCGTGTCGCCGTCGATGGCGCCGCGCTGGCCGGGGCTGACGATGCGGTAGCCGTCGCTGGTGAGCAGCTCGGTCTCCAGGGCGGCGGCGACGGGGCCCCAGCGCTGGGCGCCGCGCGCTGCGACGAGGCCGGTGCCGCGGTTGCCATAGGAGACGTCGGCGTCGAGGGCGGGGCCGGTGATGGGACGGGAGATGAGCTGCACGACGCCGCCGAGCGCGGAGCTGCCGTAGAGGGCGGAGCCGCCGCCGGGGACGACCTCGATGCGCTCCAGGCCCAGTCGTGGAAGGGAGCGCCAGAAGACCCAGCCTCCGAGCGGGTCGTTGACGGGGACACCGTCGAGGAGGACGAGCGTGCGCGCGACGCCGGAGGGCGCCAGGCCGCGCAGGTTGAGTCCCTGCGCGGTGGGGTCGGAGACGAGGCTCGGGGTCCGACGGAAGGTGGCGACGGACGGCAGCGAGCGGACCAGGGTGTCCTGGGTCAGCGTGGGGCTGCGGTCGATCTCCTCGCGAGGCAGCACCACGGTGGTGGCGGGCACGTCGCGGATGGGACGCGGCAGCCGCGTGCCCGTGACGACGGTGCGCGAGGTCGAGTCGGGCTCCGCGGGCTCAGGTGTGTCGTCGACGGGGGGCGGGCTCGTGGACGCGGGTTGCGCGACGACATGGCCAGGGAGGTGAGGACCTTCGTGCGCCGTCGGGGTCGTGCGAGTCGACGCGGCGGTGACAACGTCAAGCGGCGGGGGATTCGTCTCGGGGTCGGCGGACTGGGCCCAGGTCGCGGACGCGAGCAGCGCACCTGGAAGCAGGAGGCACCCACGGAGCTTCGACGAGGTGAGGCGAGACGACCTGCGAGGCATGTTCGGGTGGTCCCTTCCGGTGGGAGGCGAGGTGCCTCAGTATGCGCGGGGCGCGCACCGAGTCATGGCTTGACCATGGCGAAGCGGTCCTGGTCCCGTGTGACTTCGTCCGATGGGCGACGCGAGGCGGAGAGAAGCACCCGATGTCCACGTCAGAAGAGATGGCGCGTGGAGGGCACGGCACGGGTGGCGTCCTGCGGATCCTCGAGGTCCGGAGACTCGACGCGCTGGACTGTGCGCTCGTCATCGAAGTGGCGGGGCTCCGCCATGAGCTGCGCGCCGAGCGCGTGGGGCAGAGCCCCTTGCTCGACATGTCGGTGGGTGACTTGTCTCCGTACCGGCTCTTCCGCGAGCTGCCGCTCAGCGCCCACCAGGTGCGGCAATGGGTTCGAGCCGCGGCCCTCGTTCACCGAGGAGAGACCCTGTCGCTGCCCTTGGAAGTCGCGGGCGAGACATCACCCGTCTGATTCACGCGGCGCGAGCCCGCGCACCGTGAGCACCGCCGTGTCCACCTCCGCGAGGATGCGGCGCGCGTGGTGCAGGAAGACCTCGCCAGCCGGCAGCAGGCGCATGCCCTGGCGCGTGCGCTCGAACAGCCGGGTGCCCAGCTCATCCTCCAGCGCGAGGATGTGCCGGCTGAGCGGCGGCTGCGTCAGGTGGAGCCGACGCGCGGCACGGCCCACGTGCTTCTCCTCGGCCACGGCGACGAAGGACTGGAGGTGCGTGATGCTCACGACCCCCACGTTATCGAGACCGCCCCCCGACGTGCACCCCCCATCCCCCGCCCCTGTTCCGAATCCAGCAGGAGGGCGACCGGCCGCCCGCTGATATCCTCGAATCCCTCATGTCGGACGGCAGGAGCTGGAGCATGCATGGAAGCTGCTGGGCACCGAGCCGTCCCAGCCCAAGGGCACCCCTCGAACCCGCTCGGGCGGCACGCTTCCGCGCACCTGGATGCCCAGGCCGCCCGCCGCCGCGGGGCTGAGCATCCAGGGCACCGTGGTGGACGCATGGGGACAACCCTTCTTGGGTGCCCAGGTCTCCGGCTCCAGGCCCATCGAGGGCGAGACGATTTCGACGCTGCCGTGCCCCGAGGACACGCCGACCTCCGTGTCGATGCACGAAGAGGATGATGACCGGACTTTCCCGCCCACGCGGAGCCCGCCGTGGTGCTTGCCGTGGACCGATCGCTGGCCTCGATTGGATGACACGACACAGCTGGCGTCTGGGGATGTCTCTGATGCTCCCTCGAGTGACTGCCGGGAAGTCCGCGACAGGGAGTTCTGGGCGGTCTACACCATGCAGTTCAACTGCTACACGCCCTGACGTCCGGGGACGATGCTGAAACAGCATTGGACGCTCCCGGGCGGGACGGTCACCTTGTCCCGCCATGGGAACTCCACTCTTCAAGGACGCGGAGGTCGAGCGTCTGCGGCTGGCGGGCGCGGCGGCCGCCGGCACGCTCGCCTGGGTCGCGCGGCGGCTGGCGCCGGGCATCTCCACCGAGGACATCAACCAGTGGGTGCGCGAGGACACGGCGCGGCGGGGCGGCATCCCCAGCCAGCTGGGCTACCACGGCTTCCCGGCCACGGTCTGCACCAGCCGCAACCACGTCGTCTGTCACGGCGTGCCGGACCCGAACGAGCGGCTGGCGCCTGGTGACATCATCAACGTGGATGTCACCACGAACCTGAATGGCTATCACGGGGACACCTCCGCCACGTTCTGCATCGGCGAGGTGTCCGCGGACGCGAGGCACGTGGTGGACGTGGCCCGCAGGTGTCGGGACATCGGCATCTCCGTGGTGCGCCATGGCGCGAAGCTGGGCGACATCGGCGCGGCCATCCAGGAACTGGCGGAGAAGGAGGGGTGCAGCATCGTGCGCGAGTTCGGCGGGCACGGCATCGGCCGCTCGATGCACGGGCCTCCTCACGTCGCGCACTTCGGCAAGAAGGGCACGGGCATCACCCTGCGCTCGGGCATGGTCATCACCATCGAGCCGATGGTGAACCTGGGGCGTCCCGACATCCGCATCCTGGAGGACGAGTGGACGGTGGTGACGGTGGACGGCAGCCTCTCCGCGCAGTTCGAGCACACCGTGCTGGTGACGCGCGAGGGCTGCGAGATTCTCACGCCCAATCCGGGCCTCCCGCTCTCAGTGGGTCCGATGCCGGCGTCCGCCGGGGCGCACCCGTGAGCGGGGCTTCGACGCGTCTTCGTTGAGCAGGACGCCTGTCGAGCCCCACCAGCTGAAGGGCCTCGTCGCATGTCTTCGCGCCGGCCTCTTGCGGCTCCAGGGAGGGGAGGTGCCGGAAGGGGGACGTCAAGCTCGCGGACAACAAGCTCCACACGGTAGCGGGTGTCCGTTGAGCGAGAGGGCCGCTCCTGGTCACGGGCGACCGAAGCTTTTCCGCCAGGCGCGTTGAGGTCCCGTCGGCCATGGGGCCGGAGGGCATGTGTCGGGTGAGAGAGGATTCATCCCGTGAGGGCATGTCCTGGCATGAGCACGGGGTGTTGGAGACCGGGCGGAGGTGGCCCTGCCGCCGCGTGGCCTGGGACGGGTGCTAGCATCAGGCGCGAGGGGGGCGGATGCGCGCACGAGCAGGCTTGAGTGGAGTGATATTGGGCGCGGTGCTCGTCACCCTGGGCATCTGCGTGTCGGTGCCACCCGGTCGGCGTGAGGCGACAGCCGCAGAGCCTCTTGCGGTGGCCACGTCCCCGTCATCCGTGACGAAGGACCCTCCGAAGGCGATGCCGGATCCCGTGCTCCGTGTGGAGCAGGTGAAGGGCGCGGGTGGAGCGACGGTCCAGGTCGCGGGCCTCGTGCCCCCGGACTCCGCGCTGGCGCGCTTCGCGAAAGACGCGCTGGTGCCGCTGACGGCGCAGGAGCAGGCATTGCTGCGCGAGGAGTCGGTGGATGACCTGTCCGCGCTCGTGGCGCGCACGGAGCGGGCCTTCATGGACGCCACCCCCGAGACGCGCGCACGGCTGGAGCGGCGCTACCACGCGGCGCTCGACCTGGTCGCGAAGCTCTCCGCCCCCCTCGCGGAGGATGCGCGGGCACGCGAGGTGGATGCCCGCTACCGGCAGGCGCTCGCGCGGGAGCAGGAGAAGTGGCGGGAGCTCTCGCCCGAGGACCGAGCCCGGGCGCAGGACACGTTCAAGGAATGGTTCTTCCAGGGGGAGCAGACGCGATGAAGGGTTTCATGGGAGCGCTGCGCGCGGTCGTGCTGCTGGCACCGATGTTGGCGTGGGCGGGGCCGCACTACGTGGCCCCGAGGGACTGGGGCAGCTTCATCTGGCTGAGCACCTGGCTGGAGGCCGGACAGAGCTACACGTTCGAGACACGGGAACTCTCGGGCTCGGCGCCGGACACGGTGCTGCACGTGCTGCGGGACAGGAACGGCTGGAGCCAGGTGGCGGTGAGCGATGACTGCCTGGGCGGGACGCGCTCGTGCGTGACCTTCGTGGCGCCGGACACGGGCTACTACCGCGTCTGGGTTCGCGCCTACGCGGACGGGCGCGGCGGCACGGCGAGCGTGTACCGCAACAACGAGCGCATCCTGACGAATCAGCCCTTCGGGGGCGTGCCGGTGCTCTTCGCGTGGAATGCGAAGGACACCTTCCGGGCCTCGGCGGCCACGCCGGGAGGTGGAGACCACCTGCTCTTCCTGCTGCGCTCGAACACCGAGTACCTGCAGCACGATGACGACAGCGGCCCCAAGTACTACCCGCTCGTCACCGCGGCGAGCACGCAGAACGTGGGCACGCAGCGCGTGGTGGTGGGCCGCTTCCCCGGGAGCACGGGCACGGCGAGCTTCATCCACGACGAGGAGCTCTGGTCCACCATCTTCGACGACAATGATGATGACGAGGACGGCCTGTCGGACGCGCTGGAGCCGCTCCTCGGGCTGCAGGCCGACGAGGAGGACTCGGATGGGGACGGCATCCCGGACACGTTGGAGGTGTTCGGCAACGACGGCTTCTCCTTCTCCGAGTGGGGGAGCCCCACGAAGCGGGACATCTTCGTGGAGGTGGACTGGATGCAGCACCCGACGAACCCGTACCTCACCCGGCAGCCCTATGCGGGGCTGGTGGCAGACGCGGCGGCGGTGTTCGCGCAGGACTCGGGTGGGAGCGTGCGGCTGCATGCCTTCATCGACAACCCGCTGCCGTGGAGCGAGGTGGTCTGCTACGGGAGCTGCACGGGCGGCGTGGACTTCTATTCACTGAAGGGCAGCCACTTCTCGTCGACGAACCCGGAGCGCCGGCCGTACTTCCACTATGCGATGTGGGCGTACCGGCACACGAGCCTCAGCACGTGCTCCTCGGGCAAGGCGGAGATGCTGGGCAATGACCTCATCGTCAGCATGGGCTGCTTCAGCAGCCCGAGCATCCAGGAGCAGCGAGGCACCTTCATCCACGAGCTGGGGCACAACCTGGACCTGGACCACAACGGCAACGACGTGGGGGGACAGTACAGCGTGGTGCACGACAGCGTGATGAACTACCGCTACCAGTTCACGGGCGTGAGCCACTCCGGCTGGCATTCGTACTCGTTCGGCGACAACGGCTGCGCGACGTGTGGCTCCTCGCCGAAGTACGAGTGTGTCTCCTGTCGGGACGGGTTCCTCGGATGCAGCTTCCCGGGGTGTGGCTCGTGTGACTGTGACGTGGGCGAGTGGGGCTCGCTGGAGGTCGACTTCACCGACGACGGGGACGCGGATGACGGCGCGGAGCGCGGCGTGAAGCGCTCGCTGCTCACGCGGTACGCGCCGGATGACAAGGGCGGGCCCGCGCGGTTCCAGCCTCGGGTTCCGCACGAGGAGCGCTCGGTGAGCCGCAGGCGTGAGGACGTCCGCCGCAAGCGGGAGCGATTGCTGGCGCGGGGGCGGGTGGAGGGGCGGGACTTCCACGTGTCCGCGGACGGGACGCTGCTGTACGCGGAGTGTCTCTGATGGGCCCGGACCGGAGGCCAGGCGGGACGACGAGACGCGTGCCTCGCGAGGCCTCTCGAAGTGGCCCCGCGCTCATGTTGCGCGTGGAACCGTCCGGGCGATGAAAAGGCATCCGCGATGATGAGGCGAGAGGTCGCATGTGACGGTTGGGGGCGGCCGAGGTGGCGCGCGGCGTCGCGCGTGCTCGTCGTTAGTGGGGGACTGGTGTTGGCGCTCGCCCACACAGCGTGCCTGTCCCGGACAGAGCCCGCGCGGTCGGACGCTGGCGAGTCGTCCACGACAGCGTCAGGTGGGTCCTCTCCTTCTTCGAACGATGGCGGTCGCGCGCCTGTCTCTCGGGAAGCGGGCGCCATGGTCATGGCGTCGCCGGAGGTCCGAACGCCCAGGGCCGCGTCGCCCGCCTGGGGCTCCTCCGCGACGACCGACTCGCATCGGGCCTGTGACGAGCTGTGGCGAGAGGGGAGGGTGGAGGTGGCATTCAAGGAGGAGCCGGAGACGCTGGCGCTCGAGCGCGAGGGGCCTCGTTTGGAGCGTCAGTTCCAGGTGGCCCGACAGCTGCGAGGCGCCTACCGCCACGCGGACCAGTGGGCTTCGGTCCTCCAGTACGCGAAAGGCGAAGTGCACGGAGGCGTGAGCTACGGGCTCACGGTGCCGGAGGTTTTGGCGGATCTGACCGGGCGCATCTTGACGTGGGCCAGTCATCGCGAGCCCGCGAGCTGTCTGTCCGGTGATGGCGACCAACCTGCGCTCCTCGCGGGTGACACGCTCCGAGACGAGCAGGGGCGCTTGCTGTTGCTCACGGTGCCGAGCGCGCCCACGACGCCGGACGGAGAGGTCCTGTTGCCTCCGGGGCTCGTGCCGGAGCTGAAGGTGCACTGGGAGCTGGCGGGCTGTGAAGCGAAGCCGGGCGAGCGGACCCGTGGCGCGAGGCTGCGCTTCGAGGGACCACGGGGACGCGACTCGGCGCCTGTCACGGTCTCCGTGGGAGAGACGAAGCAGTTGCTGTTGAAGGGCCTCCGCTACGAGGTCCGCGTGGCCAGGGCCCGCGCGGATGCCTCCGACCGCTGCGGCCAGGCCGTGTTCACGCTGTTCCGCGAGGGGCTGCGCGAGCGTCTGTAGAAGGCGCTTCGATGGGACTTCACCCCACCACGTACAGCCGGTGGGGAACGTCTCCCGTCCCGTAGGGGATGATGCGCTCGAAGCGCAGCCCCAGTCGCTCCGCCACGCGCACGGAGGGCACATTGTCGGGATGGATGATGGCGACCAGCGGAACCTCCGGCAGGTGCAGCCGCGCCTTCTCCATCGCCACCCGGCTCACCTCGGTCGCGAACCCCGAGCCCCACGTGGACGGGAAGAACCGATAGGCCAGGTTCAACACCGTCCGCCCCTCGAGCGGCTTGTGCCGCACACCTCCGACTCCCACGACGACGCCGGGCGCCTCGCGCCGCTCCACCGCCCAGTACCCCACGCCCCGCTCGGCCCAATCCCCCAGCCACCGCGACAGCAGCTCCCGCGCTTCTTCCCGCGTACTCATCGCGGCGGAGGCATCGACCAGGTTCGTCCTCGGGTCGCTGTGCAGCTCGAACATCGCCTCCACGTCGCTCTCGCGGAAGGCGCGCAGCCGCAGCCGCTCGGTGTCCACCTGCTCCAGACCGTGAATCATGCGCCCATCCTGGTTCAGGGACCTGTCGCCCACCACCGACTTCGCACGCGCACCAGGAGTCTCAGGGCGGCAGGTTCGTCAGCTTGGGGACCGGGAGGCTCCTGAGCGTGGCGTCCAGGTCGAACGTGTGGCGGTGGAAGGCGCGAAGGAAGTCCAGCGCAGGCCCCCGGGTCGACGCGGGTCTTTGAGGCCGGCTCCAGTCTCGGGGTGTGCGCGCGTGGACCTCGATGGCGTCCAGGAAGGGAAGCACGTCGTGCACCCCCATCAACAGCCGGAGTGAGTCGTCGCCGTGAAAGACCGTGTGGCGCTGACCATCGTGCCCGAGTCGCTTGCTCCAGCCCTTGGCGGAGGCTCGCTTGAGGTACCCGTTGAAAGCCTTCTGCCCTCCAGCGATGCGCAACAGTCGCCGCAGCAGTTGCGCCATCAACCCCCGTTCAGAGCGCCACCGGTTCTTGCTGACCCATCGCCGCGCTTCCCAGGAGGCCAGGTCCGCGGTGCTCATGAAATGCTCGTCGCCACGCAAATGGTCGAGCGCGTGGGCGCCGATGAGGCCCTCCGGCACGACGCCTCGGATGCGACTCAGGCGGGAGTCCCTCGGCTCCTCGGCGGTGCGGTGCTTCGCCCAGCGGATGAACGGGTTCACCTTGTCGGACCGGCGTCGACGGTGCACCACCCAGCCCATCTTCGACGCGGCATCCTCGTCGAGGTCGGCGCAGTCCTCGAAGAGGTCCGGCTCCAGCGCCAGCCGGGAGACGCGGACCCGGACGGCGCGCCGCGTGCTCCGGCTCTGGCTGGCCCGATACCAACGGGCCTGCTCCCGCCACTGCGAGGGCAACAGGCTGCGCGCCATCTGCAAGGACTTCTCGTCGCCGTAGAGCATGTCGCCCCTCTCGCGGGCGCGAGGGACGAAATGCCACGGCATTCCTGACACGGGCGCTACGCCTTCATCGACTCCGGCAGCACCCAGTCCGGCTTGAGCCGCTGGATGACCTTGGCCAGGTTCTCCTTGTCCTGGGCCTTCTCCAGCGCCGCGTCGGGCGTGATGACGTTGTCGCGCACCAGGCGCTCCAGGTGCATGTCCAGGGTCTGCATGCCCTGGCCCTGGCCCGCCTGCATCTTGGACGCAATCTGGAAGACCTTGCCCTCGCGAATCATCGCCGCGATGGCCGCGCCGCCCACCAGGATTTCCAGCGCCGCCACGCGGCCCTTGCCGTCCGCCGTCTTGATGAGCTGCTGGGCGACGATGCCCGCAAGGCTCTCCGCGAGCATGCCGCGCACCTGCGCCTGCTCGTCCGCGGGGAACGAGTTGATGATGCGGTCGATGGTCGCCGGCGCGCTGTTGGTGTGCACCGTGGCGAACACCAGCACGCCGAAGCTCGCGAGCTGGAGCGCCAGCTTCATCGTCTCGTTGGTGCGCAGCTCGCCGATGAGGATGACGTTGGGGTCTTCGCGGCCCGCCGAGCGGATGGCCGTGGCGAAGCTCGACGCGTGCGGGCCCACCTCGCGGTGCGTCACCTGCGCCTTCGCGGACTCGTGGACGAACTCCACCGGGTCCTCGATGGTGAGGATGTGCGCCGGGCGCGTCTGGTTGATGTGGTTCACCATGCCCGCGAGCGTGGTGGACTTGCCGCTGCCCGTCGGTCCCGTCACCAGCACCAGGCCGCTGCGACGCTCGGCCAGCTTGCGCACGATGTCGGGCGTCTTCAGGTCGTCGAGCGTGAGCACCTTGCTCGGAATGGTGCGGAACACCGCGCCCAGGCCCGTCTGCTTGTAGAAGTAGTTCGCGCGAAAGCGCGCCTTCGTCCCGTAGCCGTAGGCAAAGTCGAGGTCCAGCTCCTCGACAATCTGTCGCTTCTGCGCCGGGTTGACGATTTCGAAGAGCAGCCCCTCCAGCTCCTGCGTCGTCAGCGCCGCCTCGCGCAGGGGCGTGAGCTCCCCGCGGATGCGGCCCATGGGGGGATAGCCGACGCTCAGGTGCAGGTCGCTGCCCTTCTGCTCCAGAAGGATGTCGAAGAACTGGGCGATGCGTGGCGTGCTCATCTCAGCCCCCCTTCCTTCCCATCAGCGAGCCCATCTTGCTGAGCAGCCGCGCGCTGTCCTGCGGCGTCTCCGGCGCGGCCACCGCCGTGCCCGGCCTGCGTCCCGTCACCACCGCCTCCAGCTCGTCCGGGTTGTCCACGAAGCCCTTGGCCACCTCCAGCTTCACCTTGCCCGCGCGCACCAGGTCCGCCATCGAGTCCTCGAAGCGGACGATGCCCAGGCTCTTGCCGCGCTGCTGCAGCGAGGGAATCTGGTACGTCTTGTTGTCGCGGATGAGGTTGCCCAGCGCGACGGAGCCCGGCAGCACCTCCGCCGCGGCCACCATGCTCTTGCCGTCCGCGCTCGCCATCAGCCGCTGGCTGACGATGAGGCGCAGGCCGCTCGACAGCGACAGGCGCACCTGCTGCTGGTCCGCGGGCGGGAACAGGTCGATGAGCCGGTCGATGGTCTTCGCCGCGCTCGGCGTGTTCATGGTGCTGATGAGCAGGTGGCCCGTCTCCGCGGCCGCCAGCGCCATGCGCACCGTCTCCGTGTCGCGCAGCTCGCCCACGACGATGACGTCCGGGTCCTCGCGGAGGCTGCCCTTGAGCGCGCTGGCGAAGGTGCGCGTGTGCGCGCCCACCTCGCGCTGGCTGATGAGCGCCTTCTTGCGCGGGTGCACGAACTCGACCGGGTCCTCCACGGTGAGGATGTGGTGGGACGTGTGGCTGTTGATGAGGTCCACCAGCGCCGCCAGGGTGCTCGTCTTGCCATGGCCGGACGGGCCGGTGATGACGATGAGGCCCTGGTGGTGGTGCGTGGCCTTCGCGATGTCCTGGGGCAGGCCGAGCGACTCGAGCGTGGGGATGTCGCGGGCGATGACGCGGAAGGTGCCCTTGAGGCCCGTGCGGTGCCGCGAGACGTTGACGCGGAAGCGCCCCATCTCCGGCGAGTCGAGCGAGAAGTCGCAGCTGCCGTCGCGCTCCAGCACGGCGCGCAGCCGCTCCGGCACCACGGGCAGCAGCATGCCCTCCACGCGCGCGGCGTCGAGCACGCCGCCCTGGGGGACCAGGTCCCCGGCGAGGCGGAAGAGCACGGGGCGCTCGGCCACCACGTGCACGTCGCTGGCGCGCACGCTGCGGCCCTGCTCCAGCACCACCGCCAGGTCCCGGGCCCCACCCGTCAGCCGCGACGCCGCGAGGGTCCGCGCGGCCTCCTGCGTGCCCGCGCTCGAATACCCGCCCTGCGAGGGGGCATACCCGGTCGAGGTGTTCTGCGCCGCCGCACCCTGTGCGCCGTAGCCCGCCGATGCGCCCGGTGACGAGGCCTGTCCCGCGTCGTGTGCGCCGTAGCCCGCCGAAGCGGGCTGCGCGCCGTAACCCGCTGAAGCGCCCGGCGACGTGGCCTGTCCCGTGGTGCCCTGCGCACCGTAACCGGCCGCCGCGCCCGGCGACGCGGCCTGCGCGCCGTGGCCCCCGGTGGCCACGTTCCTCGCAGCCGACTGTGCGCCGTACCCGGCTGCCGCGCTCGTGGCCTGTCCCGCACCTTGTGCGGCGTAGCCCGCCGAAGCGCCTTGTCCGCCGTACCCTGCCGCGCCCTGTCCCGCGCCTTGCGCGGAGGCGCCCGCTGAAGCAGCGGCTTGTCCGCCGTACCCTGCCGCGCCCTGCACGGCCGCGGCGGGAGCTCGCGCGGTCGCCGGAGCCGCCGCGGTCGATGCGGCCGGAGCCGCCGCCGTGGCGCCCGCCTCCGCCGCGCGCGACAGCCTCAGGTGCATGAGGTCGCCCCGGCGCTGGGCGGCGATGGACAGCGCGCCCAACCCGTTGGCGTTGACGGACCACTGCGACGGTGAATCCGACACGGTGGAGGCCCGGGCCACGCCCACCATGGCCTGCAGCGCGCGCACGACGTCCTCCGTCGTCACCGCCGCCGGGTCCACCGGCTCATAGCCACTGCTCCCCCGAATCATCGGCGGTCGGCCCGTGGCCAGGGTCAGCTCCGTCACTCCAGGCCGCGACAGATGGCGCAACAGCTCAGCAAGGGGTCTCATGCGGAAGTCGACTCGGGCTGGGGCGAAGCGCGAAGCGCGAAGCGCGGGGGTGGTCCGCAGGATAGTCGACAACGCGTCGAATGCGCCCACCCCCCGGTCCATCCTGGTGCTTCTTCCCCCGCGCCACGCCCGCCTGCCGTCGCCACGCGCAGTGGGCCCCACACCCACCTGTCAGCGGTGGACGGAGTCGATTCGCCAGGGTGGGGGAGGGGGCTCCGGGGCCCCTGAGGGCCCGCTCGGAGCGAGGGCGGGAGGCAAGCGGCCTCCCGCCAGGTACACCATGGGCGCGGGACTACAGCTCGCGCGACATCAGGAGCCGCAGCTTGCCGGACTTCTTGGACACCACCGTGGCCACGGTGGTGAAGCCCGCCTTGCGGTAGAAGCCCACCGCGGGCGCGTTGGACGGGTCCACGCGCAGGGCAATGGTCTTGCGGTACATGTCCCGCGCGGCCCGGAGCGCCTGCTCCAGCACCACCATCCCCAGACCCTTCTTGCGCAGCTCCGGCTTCACCACGATGTTGCGCAGGTAGGCAGCGCCGGGCACCGGGCCGTCGCGCTCCACCGTGACGTAGCCGACGATCTGGCTCTGCAGCCGGGCCACGTGGATGAAGGGCTTGAGCTGGGTCAGGGCCTTGAGGCTGTCCTCCTGCGTCTCACCCCGGCTCTTCCAGGGTTCGGAGCTGGCGCGCAGGGCCGCCACCGCCGTCATGTCCTCGTCGGTGGGCAGGGTGAACTTCACCGCCGCCATCAGGTCGTTGGGGAGGCCCACCACATCCAGCACCGGGGCTGGGGCCATCTCCACGCCCGGGTCCACCTGCTTCATCGTCATCGCCATCTCCTCCGTCGCGCTGCGATCCTAACCGCACCCCCGCCACCGGTGCACGCGGTGATTCCGCGCACATTGTCTTCTCAAGTGAGGAGTTTGCCTCCCCCTGGCACGAGAGGGTCGGATTCGGGTCAACCCCACCTTCGCCGGCGCCATTCCAGGGCAGAGGCCCCGCTTCCACGGCCGCCATCCGGCCGGCCTTCCGCGAAGCAGGCGTTCCCACTATAAAAACCCTGGTCGTCACCGGAGGGCTGGCCTCTCCTCCCCTCGACTCCGCCTGCCCGAGCACCCCTTGCAACTGAACCACGCCCAGCGCGAGCTGACGCTCAAGATCGTCTACTACGGTCCCGGACTCAGCGGGAAGACGACGAACCTGCGTCAGCTCCACGCCCGCGCGTACCCGGAGGTCCGGGGTCGGTTGCTGACGGTGGACACACACGACGACCGGACGCTGTTCTTCGATCTGCTGCCTGTCTTCTTCTCCACGTCCTCGGGCTTCAAGGTGAAGGTGAAGCTCTTCACGGTGCCCGGGCAGGTCATCCACAACGCGACCCGGCGCATCGTGCTGCAGGGGGCCGACGCGGTGGTGTTCATCGCGGACAGCCGGCACAGCGCGACGGCGGAGAACAACGCCTACTGGCGCAACCTGCAGGACAACATGAAGGAGAACGGGCTGGACCCCGCGCAGGTGCCCGTCGTCATCCAGTTCAACAAGCGGGACCTGCCCGACGCGCGCACGGACGCGGAGCTGGAGGAGGCGCGCAAGCGCGGCGGCGAGGCCGTGGTGGGCGCGGTGGCCCTCAAGGGCGAGGGCGTGCTGGAGACCTTCCACGCCGTGGCGCAGGCGGCCTACCGGCGGCTGGACGCGCGCGCGCACCTGGCGCGCAACGTGGGCCTCACCGAGGCGGAGTTCCTGTCCCAGGTCTTCGGCCGCATGGACCTGTCGGGCACCGCGCTGGCCGGGCGCTACGCCGCCGTCACCCGCGATGAGCAGGTGGGGGGCGGGCGATGAGCGGCTATCAGGGCAGCGTGCCCCCGGAGGGCTCGCGCCGCGAGTCCGTGCTCCAGCGCCGGCTGTCCCTGGGAGAGATGCTGGACCTCCCGTCGTTCTCGGAGGTGGTGAAGAGCTTCAGCGAGCTGTACCGCGTGGGCATCAAGGTGCTCGACGCGCGCGGCACCAAGCTGGCCGACGTGAAGGTGGGCCACGGCGACTTCTGCGCGTACGTCTTCTCCTTCCCGGACGGCCGCTCGCGCTGCACCGCCACCGTGGCGCGCGTGAAGGACGGCCCCGTCGTCCCGCTCAACGGCGCGCGCGTGGCCCAGGGCGACGGCGCGGAGGAGGCGGGCCTCATCGCGCTGCCGTGCTTCACCGGCCTGCGCTACCTGGTGATGCCCGTGCGCTGGGAGGGCGACTTCCTGGGCCGCGTCATCCTGGGGCCCTTCACCCCCGAGGAGCTGGGCGACTTCCCGGACACGCTCACGGACATCCCCGCGCTGGAGCTCACGCGCGCCCAGGAGCTGGTGTCCAAGGTGCGCCGCGCGCCCGAGCGCACCGTGGTGCAGGTGCTGACGCACTTCGGTCAGGTGCTCGCCGCGCTCGTCGCCAGCGGCCACCGCACCTACCTGACGACGCAGCTGCACATCGAGGCGATGCTGGAGACGCACCGCGAGCTGGAGGCGCAGAACACGCGCCTGGCCCAGGTGAACACGCGCCTCAAGGAGCTGGACCGGCTCAAATCCACCTTCCTGGGCACGGTGAGCCACGAGCTGCGCACGCCCCTGGCGTCCATCATCGGCTACTCGGAGATGCTCGCCGAGGGCCTGGCCGGCGTGCTCAACCCCGAGCAGCTGCTCTACGTGCGCACCATCGTCGAGAAGGGCGAGTCGCTGCTCAACCTCATCTCGTCCATCCTCGACCTGAGCCAGATTGAAGCCGGCAAGCTGCGGCTGTCGGTGGGGCCGGTGGACCTGGCCAGCGTCATCCAGACGGCGGTCTCCAGCGTGCTGCCCCAGGCGCAGAGAAAGGGCGTGGAGCTGGAGGTGCGCCTGCCGCCCGTGCCCAGGCCCCGGCTGGCGGGCGACGCGGACAAGCTGCGCCAGGTGCTGGTGAACCTGCTCGCCAACGCGCTGAAGTTCACGTCGTCCGGAGGGCGGGTGTCGGTGGTGATGTCGGAGGCGGGCGTCCAGGACGCGCTGGGCCTCACCGGCTACCGCGTCTGCGTGGAGGACACCGGCGTGGGCATCCGCGAGGACCAGTTCGAGCGCATCTTCCAGAGCTTCTATCAGGTGGACGGCAGCTCCACGCGCGAGCACGGCGGCGCGGGGCTGGGCCTGGCCATCGTGAAGAGCCTGGTGGAGGGCCACGGCGGCAAGGTGTTCGTGGAGAGCGAGTTCGGGCGCGGCTCGCGCTTCACGGTGGTGCTGCCCATGCAGCCGCCCATCCCCGAGCACGGCCTGCTGGCCGCCCCCGCGCCCGTGCCCGAGCTGCCCCCGGGGCCCGACCGCTTCTGACGCGGGAGGTCGACCGGGACCGTGCCTTCCCGGGCGCGGGACGTGGCGCGTCGTGGACGTGTCACACGCAATCCCCCCGGAAGGCATCGCCCGGGCGTATTGTCCGCGCCCATGCTCACCGGACGTCCTTCCGCCGCTTCCTACGTGCTCATCGATGCGGAGAACATCGACTGGGCCGTCTCCAACGTCGTCGGCCGTAAACCCGAGTCGCAGGACCGCGTGCAGTTCGACCGTCTGGTCGCCTTCTGCGAGACGTACTTCCCCGCGCCCGTGCGCTGCGTGGTGGTGCTCAACGCGCGCGGCGAGCAGCTGCCCGACGTGATGATTGGCTTCATCCGCGCGCTGAAGTCCGCGGGCTGCGAGGTGGCGCTGCTCTACGGACGGCCGGACCAGAAGGTGGTGGACCTGGGCATCCTCAAGCTCCTGGAGACCATCCGCACCCAGCGGCCCAAGGCGGCCGTGGGCCTGGCCAGCCACGACGGCGGTGACTTCGCCGAGGCCCTCAAGCCCATGATCGAGGAGAAGCGCCAGGTGGCCGTGCTCGGCCTGCGCGAGTACGTCAGCCAGCGCTTCCGGGACCTGGTCCCCGCGGGCCTCAAGATTGTCGACCTGGAGCTCAACGCGAAGGTGTTCCAGCGCCCGCTGCCCCGGCTCCTGCCGGTCAACGTGGACGAGTTCGACCCGATGCTGTTCGTCTAGCGCGCCGCTCCCCGCGCACCGCCGGCCGGAGCCCCACCGAGGGCCCGGCCGACTTTCCACACGCTTCGCGAGCCGCGCCCCTCGCCGTGCGCGTCGCGCTTGCGGATGGTTAACGATGGCGTTAAATATTGCCCCAGCGGTTAACGATTCGTTCGCCAAGGAGACACGCCATGAAGCCGGTTCCCGAGGGGTTCTCACGCATCAGTCCCGGGCTGTTCTATGAGGACGCGCCCAAGGCCATCGACTGGTTGGAGAAGGCCTTCGGCTTCCAGACGCGGCTGAAGGTGGAGGGCGCGCCGGGCGTCATCGTCCACTCGGAGCTCGTGTATGGCGAGGCCGTCATCCTGGTGAACTCGGTCTCCCCCAAGTTCCCGGGCCGCACGACGGGGAGCACGAGCGCGTGCTACCTGATGGTGTACGTGGATGACGTGGACGCGCACTGCGCGCGGGCCAAGGCCGCGGGCGCCCGGATCACCCAGGAGCCGAAGACCACGGACTACGGCGAGGACTACTGGACGGACCGGGGCTACGGCGCCGAGGACCTGGAGGGCCACTCCTGGTGGTTCGCCCAGCGGATGTCCTCCAAGGGCTGACGCCATGGGAGCCGCCCGTCGCCTGGATGAGACCTTCGCCGCGCTGGCCGACCCCACCCGTCGAGGGGTCATCGACCTGCTCTGCGAGGAGCCCCGGCGCGCGGGCGAGCTGGCCGCCGCCTTCGACATGTCCGCGCCCGCCATGTCCCGTCACCTGCGCGTGCTGCGCAAGACGGGGCTGGTGGAGGAGGAGGCCCTCGAGGACGACGCCCGGGTGAAGGTGTACCGGCTGCGCCCCGAGCGCTTCGGGGAGCTGCGCGCGTGGCTCGACGAGGTGGAGTCCTTCTGGAGCGACCAGCTCTCCGCCTTCAAGGCCCACGCCGAACGCACCCGCAAGAAGACCTGAGCCTCGAGGCCCCGAGATGACGACGCCGCAGACCGCCCGCGTGACGACCTTCCTCCGCCTGGAGCCCCAGGTGGCCTTCGAAATCTTCACCGAGGAGACCAACCTCTGGTGGCGCAAGGGGCCCCGCTTCCGGGGCTCCCGCTCGCCCGACAGCGTGGTGCGCTTCGAGGGCGGCGCCGGAGGCCGGCTGGTGGAGGAGGACGCCGAGGGCGTCTTCGAGATTGGCCGCGTGCTGGCGTGGGAGCCGGGCCTCCACCTGCGCTTCGAGTGGCGCGGCAGGAACTTCGCGCCCGGCGAGCTCACCGAGGTGGAGGTGCGCTTCGAGTCCGCCGAGGGCGGCACCCGCGTCGTCCTGGAGCACCGCGGCTGGGAGTCGCTGCGCCCCGACCACCCCGTGCGTCATGGCCAGGACGTCGCCGCCTTCCTCGCGATGATGGGCCTGTGGTGGGCGGGCCTCACCACCGCGCTGCGCACCGTGGCCTCCCGCCCGACGCCACGCGTTGAATGACTGTCAGCGATTAGCCCTGTCATAAAATTCCAGATGCCGCCCTCGCGGGCATGTATGCTGTTGGCGTCCGAACGTGTGGCCCCGAGCCCCGTCGCGCGCGCCTGCCCGCGGACAACCCTCTGACACATGTCTCGCGTACTCACCGGACGCGCCCTCGCGTGCGTCCGGGACGCGGGCGCGCGTGTCCGCTCGGGACCCGGCGCGTCCGCTCCTGACGCCGCGTGCGTCCCATTGGGTGTGCCTGCGCGTGCAGTCTTGACGCACCCAGGGTCAAGTCCTCACATGTCGTGGGAATTCCGTAGAGCACCCGCATGGATGGCTGGGTGGGATTTGTGGTGAATCCGATTCTGTCTTGTAAATATTTGTTGAATGCTTCATAAGGGCGCGCGTTGGACAGACGTGGTGAAACCAGTTGTGTCAATCCGAAGAGGGGGAGCATATGGACAAGCGCATCCGGCGCTCGTGTCTTGCTTTGGCATCGATTCTGGCTCTCGCCGGCTGTAGCACGCAGGAGGACGTGGTGGAGGCCGAGGCCCCACCCGCCGCGCGGCCCGCGCCGTTGCACTCCGAGCGCGGCGGCATCGGCCTCTTGCTCGCCTCCGGCGACAAGTCGGCGATGAACACGGTGACGGTCAACACGTTCCGCTCGCTCATCGTCACCGAGACGGCCATCGTCAACAACTTCTCCCTGCGCGAGGTCATGGACCAGCTCGCCGTGCAGAGCGGCGTGGCGGGGATGACGGGCCTCAAGCTCTACCGCCAGCTCTGGGACACGCAGAACCCGACGCCGGGGCAGATCAACCCGAACCAGCACTGCAACGACCAGATGTCGGGCTCGCAGTCCGTCTTCAACAGCTTCCCGTACCAGTGCCGCAACGCGGAGGGCGCCCAGGCCGGCCAGGACCCGTTCAACGTCGCGACGCAGGGCTACCGGGCGGTGGGCCTGTTCAACCGCTTCGACCTGGCGCCCGCGGACGGCTCCAACTGCGGCGAGTACCGCATCGTCTTCGCGCGCAGGTCCGGAGAGACCAACGCCGGCCAGCGCAACTTCATGATCTTCGAGGCCGTGCTGCCCAACCCCCACCAGGACGAGGGGCTGGACGGGTGCCTGCCGGTGGCGGAGTTCTGGCAGCGGCTGACGACCAACCCGGATGTGGCCTCGCGCACCCAGCAGCTGCGGGCGTTCTATCTGCAGGGCCTGCCGGGCTTCCGGCCGGTGGTGCACATCGACAACTACGGCGCGGACCCGGCGACCGTCGCGGGCCAGATTCGCACCAACCAGTTCATGCAGGCCAACTGGCTCTTGCGTGAGTTCAAGCTGCAGAAGACGTGTCTGGCCGGCACGTGCACGTCGCTGAGGGCCATCCTCTCCACGGACAAGGTGAACCCGTTCGGCCCGCTGTTCAGCCCGACGTCCACGCACGCCCGGGCCGAGGACTTCCGCTTCTTCTTCGCCAGCCAGGTGGAGGCGCTGGCGCGCAACGACGTCAACCTCTTCAACATGGACGTGCAGGACCAGTTCAACGCGGGCCAGTCCGACGCGCAGGGCACGGAGAACAACTACACCTTCCACTTCGGCAACAACGCCTCCGCGCTGCGCACGCTCATCCAGAACGAGCTCACCCGCATCGGCAGCACGCTGACGCCCAACCAGATTGTGTCCCGCGCCAAGGCGCTGTCGTGCGCGGGCTGCCACGACCTGAGCAACGGCAACAACCTGGGCGGCGGCGTGGTGTGGCCCGCCTCGCTGGGCTTCACCCACGTGAGCGAGCTGACGGAGGAGGGGCCCGAGGGCACGCGCTTCCGCATCTCCCCGGCGCTCACCAACGTCTTCCTGCCGCACAGGAAGGCCGTCCTGGAGGAGTACCTGAGCCGCCCGCGCCCGTGCCACAACGTGTGCAACCCGGGCAACCCCATCGCCACCCACTGCTCGCCGTGCGCGGCGGCGGTGTGCGAGGGCGACCCGTTCTGCTGCTCGGGCTCCTGGGACGTCATCTGCGTGGAGGCGGCGCAGGACGTCTGCGGCCTGGCCTGCAACGCGCAGTAGTCAGCGACTCCAGGTGTCCCGGCGGGCGGTCGTCGCACCCCCGCGCCCGTCGGGACGCCTGGCCGTAGCGGTCATGCGCGGGCCTTTCGGCAGACAGGCCCGCCCTGGGGGGCAGCGGTCCACACGCAGGTCTGAGTGTCGTCGGTGTGGTTGTCGTCGTCGGCAGTCCACTGCAGCAGAGGGGGTTACACATGAAGCCGTGCTCGCGTTTCTCGGTGCCTGTTACCGCGGCCCTGCCGCTCGTCGCGCTCGCGACGTCCGCCTGGGCCGGCCCGTTGCGCTCCCCGGACCGGGGGTTGGACGGGGCCACGCTGGTGGAGGACTCGCAGTACATGCGCCGCGTCTTCGAGGAGAAGACCCGGGGCGCCGGTGGCGAGAGCATCGCCATCGACCTGGCCGACCCGGCCCAGTACCGCTTCGTGATGAACCGCCTGCGCGGCTCCGGGAAGACGGTCGCCAATTCGCCCCGGCTCTTCGAGCGGCTGGCGCTGGCGCAGAGGAAGGCCCTGGCGCACCAGGCCGCGGGCACGCAGGCCGCGCCGCTGGCCAACAACTGGGGCTGTGACCACTTCCTCAACCTGACCCGCGGCGTCACCAGCGGCTCGGTGCGCGTCTACGAGAGCAACCCCTGGGCCGCGTGCCTCAACGGCGCCAGCTACGTGTACACGGACATCGTCGCCTTCAACGCGAACAACGCGGAGACGCAGACGACGGTGGTGGACTCGGCCTCCGGCGAGGAGTACGCGGCCGGCCAGAGCTTCGACGACGTCATCGTGCGGCCGGCCATCCCGGTGAACCAGGACCGGCAGGTCATCCTCGACTCGATGATGATCGCCATGAACGAGAACACGGGTGAGGAGGTCGTCACCTTCGTGCGCGGCCAGTCGAGCACGACGACGGGCGGCGCGGACCTGGCGCTCGAGCACCCGCGCCTGTCGGTGCCCAACAGCGGCAAGCTGAACACGGAGCTGTGCCAGATGCGCGGCGGCATCGACTGTGACTACGCCGCGGTGGGCGCCACGCTGGCGCCCTCGGGGGCCAACACCCCGACGAGCATCGCGCTGCGCAACCCCGCCGTGACGGCCTCGTGGGTGGGGGATGCCAGCAACAACTTCCCCCTGACGCGCGCGTGGGACTGGAGCCACGTCTACGTGCCCACCAAGTTCACCTTCAACGCGGGCAGCAAGAACGGCATCGCCTGCGTCATCAAGGAGATCCTCCCGGGCTCGAAGGTGCGCCTGGTCAAGCCCATCACGGGCGGCACCTGCATGAGCCAGGCGGACCTGACGCCCTTCCTCACCAGCTCCATCAACAGCCAGACGGCGAACGTGACGCTGCTGGCGGACCTGACGCGGGAGACGTCCATCGCGGGCACGGGCGTCGAGAACTGCGCGATGCAGACCATCATCAACCAGCCGGTGGAGTACGTCATCACGGTGAGCACCAAGGTGAACTGCGGCACGGCGGCGAACACGCCGGCCTCGGTGACGGTGCGCATGCTGTCCGACTCGCGCTATCGCTATGGTGTGCAGGTGTGGAACTCCTGCATGGCGGAGGGCACGCAGGTGGTGCTGGCCGATGGCAGCGTCGTCCCGGTGGAGTCGGTGAAGCGCGGCCAGCGCATCGTGACGAACGCGAAGGGTGACACGCTCACCGTGCGCGACGTCCAGGTGGGTGGCGAGCGCGACGCGATGGTGAACCTGCGTGACGACAAGGGCCACGCGGTCAGCCTGACCGACAAGCACCCGGTCATCATGGCGGATGGCAGGCCGCTGGCGGCCGGCAAGCTGAAGGTGGCGGACCAGGTCAGCACCCGCGAGGGCGTGGCCACGCTGACCTCCGTCACGCGCGAGAAGTACACGGGCAAGGTCTACAACTTCAGCCTGGGGACGACCGAGGAGCTGGCGCGCGCGGGGAAGCACGCGAACACGATGTTCGCCAACGGCTTCCGCGTGGGTGACAACGCGATGCAGGGCGAGCTGACGGCGCCCGTGGCGGACTCGCGCGAGACGCTCGAGCGTCTGCCGGCCTCGTGGCACAAGGACTACGCCCTGGCCCCCGCGTTCGTGGCGGGGCAGCGCTAGCTCGCGGTTTCGAGGAACGAAGCACCGCCGCCCCACCGACGCGCCTGGCGCCGGTGGGGCGTTCTGTCTGGGTGGGCACGAGAGACAACCTGGTGACGACAGGAGCACGGATGCGGAACACGGTGGTGATGAGCGTGCTGGTGATGGGCTTGCTGGCCTGCGGAGACGCGCCACCCCGGCCACCGCCGCCGGGCTTCTGTCCGGAGCGTCCCGCCGCCGTGGAGCCCGGGAGGCCCGGTCAGGTGCCGCTGCGGGTGCGCCCGCCCGAGCGGCTCGAGGCGTGGAGGGCCCGCGTGGGGCTCGCGCGCACGCCGTCGGCGGTGGGGGCGCGAGCGCCCGAGCGGCTCGAGGCGGGGAGCGCCCGTGCGGGGCTTGCGCGGGTAGGGTCGTCGGGGTCGCCCGAGGCGTGGCGGGCTGGCGAGGGGCGCGCGCGCGCGTTGTCCGTGGAAGCGCCTGAGCACTTCGCTTCGTGGCGAACCCACGCGGAGCTCTCGCGGGCGGGGACTTCCGAGCGGCTCGAGGCGTGGAGTGCTCGTACGGGGCTCTCGTCCGTGGCGCCATCGGCGCAGACCGCGGTGGACCTGACGGGCCGCTCGTGGTGGGCCACGCCGTGTCTCGTGGGAACTCCGGGCCTGGAGGTGGCGACGCCCCGGGTGGCCGTGACGGAGTCCGGCCGCGCGATGGCGGTGTGGACCGAGAGCGACGGACTCGACGCGTGGCTGTGGGCCAGCGAGTACACGCCGACCACGGGATGGTCTTCCGCGCGCAAGGTGGACCTCTTCCGCGAGCTCCCGGACGACGAGCTCCGGGTGCGGCAGCCGCAGGTCGTCGCCGACGGCGAGGGTCGCGTGCTGTTGATGTGGCTCCAGAGCGAGGGCTCGACGGCGACGCAGCTGTGGTCCGCGCGGCACGTGCCGGGCGAGGGATGGAGCAAGGCGGACCGTGTGCTGGCGCATCCCCTGGGAGACGCGACTCACCTGGAACTCGCGCGCGACGCGGCGGGCGGCTTCACCGTCATCTGGACGCAGTTCGACGGCGACACGTTCAGCGAGAACGTCTGGACCACCCGCGGCTCGCCCGCGATGGGCTGGGAGCCCGCGCGCCGCATCGACACGCCCGCGCCGGGCTTCTCCCTGGCGCCTCGGGTGTCGGTGAGCTCGGACGGCCACGTGGTGGTGGGGTGGGACCGCTTCGACGAGCTGGAGGGCATCCCCGTGGCGTGGTTCAGCCGGTGGACCCCCTCCGAGGGCTGGAGCGCCGCGGAGCGCCTGAGCCCTCCAGGCGTGGACGGCTTCTACGCGGAGCCCGTGGCGGGGCCGGGCGGCACGGCGCTCGCGCTGTGGAGCGGCCTGGGCGCGGTGGAGGTGGAGCTGTGGGCGCGGCGCTTCGTGCCCGGCTCGGGCTGGTCCACGCCCGAGCGCCTGGAGGAGGTCCTCGGCAGCTCCGGCGCGGCCCAGGCCACCGCGGAGCGGGAGGGACGCACCCTGGTGGTCTGGCCCCGCGCGCGCGACGGCGTCACCCGCTTGTCCAGCCGGCCCTTCGACTTCACCCGCGGCTTCCGTCCGCGCGAGGACGTGGCCCCGCCGCCGAAGGGGCTCGTCGCCCTGGACCCGCGGGTGGTGTCGGTGAGCGCGTGGGAGTCGCTCGCCGTCTGGACCCAGGAGGTCGAGGGCGGCCGGCGCATCGCCGCCAGTCGCTACGTCCTCGGCCGAGGCTGGGGACCCGCGACCTGGCTCGACACGGAGACCTCCGCACAGACGGGCTTTGCGCACGTGGCCGTGGGCGCGCGGGGCGACGCCGTGGCCACCTGGCTGCACGGGGGCGAGGTGCCCGGCGTGGGCCTCAGCGTCTTCCAATAGACGCGCCCTTGGTCTTTGCTGTCGGACGATGCCTGGTGAGTTCGACTTCATCCGCCGCTTCCTCGGCCACTTCCCCAAGGCCCGGGTGCCGGTGGGCCCCGGGGACGACTGCGCGGTGCTCGCGCCCTCGCGCGGGGCGCTGTGCGTCACCACCGACGCCGTGGTGGAGGACGTGCACTTCACCCGCGCGTCCTTCTCCCCCGCGGACATCGGCCACAAGGCGCTCGCGGTGAACCTCTCGGACGTGGCCTCCATGGGCGCCACGCCGCGCTGGTTCGTCTGCGCGCTCGCGCTGCCCAGGGACTTCCCTCCCGCGCACCTGTCGGGCATCGCCCGGGGCATGGCGGCGCTCGCCCGCGAGCACCGCGTGGCGCTGGTGGGCGGCAACTTCACCTCCGCGCGCGAGCTGTCCATCACCATCACCGCCACCGGCGAGCTCTCCCGCCCTCCGCTCACCCGCGCGGGGGCCCGGCCCGGTGACTGGCTCTACGTGTCCGGCACGCTCGGCGACGCGAGGCTGGGGCTCGCCCACCTGCGCGCCGGGGTGAAGCGCGGCGCCAGCGTCCAACGCCAACGCCGACCCCGACCTCGCGTCGCCCTGGGCCAGCTCGCCGCGCGCTTCGCATCCGCGGCACTGGATGTTTCCGATGGTCTTGCACAGGACCTGGGTCACCTGTGCACCGCGTCCGGGGTGCGCGCGGTGGTGGAGCTGGCGAAGCTGCCGATGTCGGCCGCGGTGCGGCGGGAGCTGGGCCCCGAGGGGGCGCTGGCGGGCGGGGAGGACTACGAGCTGCTCATGGCCGTCCCCTCGGCGCGGGGGCGTGCCTTCGAGCGGGCGTGTGCTCGGGGCGGCCATCCGGTGACGCGCGTGGGGGCGCTCTCGGAGGGGGTGGGGTGGGTGATCCACGACGAGTCCGGACGCGACGTGCGCCGGCCGGGCGGGTTCGACCACTTCCGACAAGCCTCCCGGGTGGATTGACCCTGCCCGACAGCAAGGCTAAACCCAGGGCGCTTCCGCCCCTCCCCCGAAAGCATCCCGTGCGCCGTCCCCTACGTGACGACACTGCCCCCGGATTGACGCCTCGCCGCGAGCCCCTGCAGCGCCTGGTGCGCGCCGCGGTGGACGGGCGTCGTACGACCAAGGTGGTCTCCCTCCAGTCCAGCATCACCAAGGGTTACGTGGTGCTGGGGCTGGCGCTCACCATCTGGATGGTCGCCTCGGAGCCGCTGGCGCAAGGGCTGGTCGAGATGCTGGGCCTGGACCAGGTGGCGGAGTGGAAGGTGGCCATCCGGATGCTCGGGGCCATTGGAATCACCGGCCTTGCCGCCTTCGCGCTGCCGTCGCTGCTGGCGCGCGTCACGCGCGTGAAGGTGCTGAGCAACTCCGCGTACGAGATTTCGCAGGGGGACCTGTCCAAGCCGGTGGCCGCCGAGGGCGGCAGCACGCGCGACGAAATCGACGAGCTGACGGGCGCCATCATCCGCATGCAGGAGAACCTGCGCGAGCTGGTGGGCAAGATTCAAGAGACGGCCAAGAGCGTGGCCGACACGGCCATCGACCTGCAGCGCTCGGCGGAGAACGTCAACGGCTCCACGGAGGAAGTGGGCTCGTCGATGAACATCATCGCGGGCGGCGCGGAGACGCAGTCGCAGCTGGTGTCCAAGGCCTCCAAGGTCATCACGGAGATGGCCAGCAGCATCCAGCGCACGACGGGCAGCGCGGAGGACGCGGCGCGCACGACGGCGGAGACGAGCAGCGCGGCGGAGGATGGCTCCAAGGCGGCGCGGCTGGCCGGCGACAAGGTGAAGAAGGTCTTCAACCGCATCGAGTCCGCCAGCCAGCAGGTGTTCGCCTTCGGCGAGAAGACGCAGGAGATCTCGAAGATCGTCGACGCCATCACCCAGGTGGCGCAGCAGACGAACCTGCTGGCGCTCAACGCGACGATTGAAGCGGCGCGCGCGGGTGAGTACGGCCGAGGCTTCGCGGTGGTGGCCGACGAGGTGCGCAAGCTGGCGGAGAGCGCGGGCCGTTCCGCCGAGCAGATCTCCAAGCTGGCGCGCGACATCTCCGGTCAGTCGACGTCCGTGGTGAGCGCCATGAAGGAGGGCATCGCGGAGCTGGCGGAGGGCCGCGAGGACCTCACCAACATCGTGCGCTCCATGGGCGCCATCACCGACACCATCCGCAAGGGCTCCGAGAAGGTGCACCTCATCTCCGAGAGCACCCGCGAGCAGCACAAGGGCAGCGAGGAGATGGTGAAGGCCATCGAGGAGATCAAGCTGGTGGCGCGCAACAACGCCGCCTCCACCGAGGCCATCCAGTCCGTCATCCAGGAGCAGACGGCCGCCGTGTCGCGGATGACGTCGCTGGCGAGCGAGCTGACCAACCTCTCCGTCGAGCTGCAGAGCGTGGTGCGCAGCTTCCGTCTGGGGCCATGAGCCAGGGCGCCACCGTCGTGTTGGGCGCCGCGGAGGCGCGGCTGCGCGAGGTGATGCTCGCCCTGCCGGACGTCACCGAGGAGTTCCCCTGGGGACACCGCACCGCGAAGGTGCGCGGGAAGATGTTCGCCATCCTCGTGCTCGACGAGGAGGGGCTGCGCGTCACGACCAAGCTGCCCACGTCCAACGAGGCGGCGCTGATGCTCCCGTTCGCCGAGCCCACGGGCTACGGCCTGGGCAAGAGCGGCTGGGTGACGGCGCGCTTCTCCCCCGGACAGGAGGTCCCGGTGGAGCTGATGGCCCTGTGGATCCAGGAGAGCTTCCGCGCCGTGGCGCCCAAGTCCCTGGGGGACGGTGCGGCCGTGGTGAAGAAGTCCGCCGCGAGCAAGACGAAGGCGGTGGGCGCGGAGTCGACGGTGTCGGGCGCGACGGTGAAGGCGTCGGGCGCGAAGGCGAAGCCGGCCGCCGCGAAGCTGACGACGGCGAGCGCGAAGGTGAAGTCGACGGGCGCGAAGCTGAAGCCCGCCGCCGCGAAGCCGAAGACGGTGAGCGCGAAGGCGAAGTCGACGGGCGCGAAGGTGAAGCCAGCCGCCACGAAGCCGAAGACCGCGAGCGCGAAGGTGAAGTCGTCGGACGCGAAGCTGAAGCCAGCCGCCACGAAGCCGAAGACGGTGAGCGCGAACGTGAAGTCGACGGGCGTGGAGGCGAAGGCCGTGGGGGTGAAGGCGGCACCCGCAGGCTCGAAGACCTCGGGCGCGCAGGTGAAGCGTCCTGGCAAGAAGGTGGCTGCGGCGGCAGGCAAACCGTCCGCGAGGAAAGTGGCGCCCGGGGGGAAGCGGCCCCGCACGGCGCGACGCGCCACGGCGTCCCGCTCAATGCAAAGCTGATACAACACGACCTCTGTGCGGCACGTCATCTTCCGGGTGGAGAAGGAGCGCTACGGACTGCCCTTGTCGGCGGTGCGGGAGGTCGTCGTGCCTCCGGAGCGCTTCACCCGGGTGCCGCGCGCGCCGGCTGCGATTACCGGGGTGATGAACCTGCGGGGCCGGGTGGTGACGGTGGTGGAGCTGCGCCAGCTGTTGGGGCTCCCGGATGGGGCCTCGCCCCCGTCCCGCGTGGTTCTTCTGGACCGCGGCCGGAGGGATCTGGGACTGTTGGTGACGGATGTGGATGGAATCGAGGCGGTCGAGCGGGTGAGCACGGCGCCGGGGAAGTCGACACCGGCCATCCGTGGCGTCGCCCGGCTGGGTGGGCTGGGAGTGACCGTGCTGGACCCGGAGGGACTGGACGCCGCGGTGGTTGCCTTGTTCACCCATTCCAAGTGAGTAGCCCCCTGGAAAGCGCGGGTGCTAGTGTGCGCGCTCCTCTAGGCTAGGCGATTCGGAGGCGGAGTTCTTCACATGGCTAAGCGGGTCCTGGTCGTCGACGATGCCATCTTCATGCGCAACATGATCAAGGACATCTTCGCGTCTGGAGGGTTCGAGGTCGTCGGCGAAGCGGCCAATGGCCTGGAGGCCGTGGAGAAGTACAAGGAGCTCAAGCCCGACCTCACGACGATGGACATCGTCATGCCGTTCAAGAGCGGCATCGAGGCGACGCGGGAGATCATCAAGCACGACAGCAGCGCGGTGGTCATCATGTGCTCCGCGCTCGGTCAGGAGAGCCTGGTGATGGAGGCCATCGAGGCGGGCGCCTCGGACTTCATCGTCAAGCCGTTCCGCGCCGAGGACGTGCTGGGTGTGGTGAAGAAGGTCCTGGGAGTGGGAGGGGCGTGAGCGACGTCGCCCGCGGGCGGTCACTCGGCGCTTTCTGAACGAGGTCGGGCATGACGATGGACATGTCCCGTTACCTGGGCCTCTTCATCTCGGAGGCCACCGAGCACCTCGAGGCGCTCGGCAGGGACCTGGTACAGCTGGAGCGCGAGGGGTCCTCGAGCGCCGTGGACTCGATGTTCCGCCACGCCCACTCCGTGAAGGGCATGGCGTCGTCGATGGGCTTCGAGCCCATCGCGATTCTGGCGCACCGGGTGGAGGACCTGGTGGACGCCGTGCGGCAGGACCGCAGCCGGCTGGACCGGGACCTGGTGGACCTGCTGCTGAGTGCCTCGGACACGCTGCTGGCGCAGGTGCGCGCCGTGGCCGAGGGACATCCTCCGGATGAAGCCGCCCCGCTCCTGGCGCAGCTCGCCGCCCGCGTCACCACGATGACGGGCCATGCCCCCACCGCCACGCGCGTCGCGAAGGTGACCGTGCTCAAGCCGGAGGGCTCCGACGGCGGAGATTCCTCGGGCGGCTCCGGGGGCGGCACGGGCACGGCGGGTGGTGGCTCTGGCGCGAGTGGTTCGGGCGCGACGGGTGGTGGTTCCGGGACGGGTGGTTCGGGCACGACTGGCGGCTCGGGCGCGACGGGTGGTGGCTCTGGCGCGAGTGGTTCGGGCGCGGGCTCGACGGGTGGCTCCGGCGCGAGTGGTTCGGGCGCGGGCTCGACGGGTGGCTCCGGCGCAGGCGGTGGTGGCGCCTCTGGCGCGGGCTCGACGGGTGGTTCGGGTGCCACGGGTGGTGGTTCCTCCGGCGCGGGCTCGACGGATGGTGGTGCTGGCGGGGGTGGCTCGGGCACGACCGGCGGCCCGGGGGCGGGCAGCAGGGGCGCGACGGGCGCGGCAGGTGGTGCGGGCTCGTCTGGCGGCGCGAGTGACGGTGCAGGCTCGACGAGCGGCGTGAGCTCGACGGGCGGCAACGGTTCACCGGGCGGCACGGCCAGTGGTCCAGCCTCTGCGTCCGGTGCCGCTCCCGGCACGTCCTCCCCATCGAACGGCCCCACGGGCACGAGCGGCGCGGACCTCGGTCCCCAGTCGCCGGTCCCTCCCCGACTGACCTCATTGGACCCGGGGGTCGGCGGTGTGCGCGAGGTGCTCGGCATCGGCGCGCCCGCGTCCTCTCCGCACGGCAACGCGTCCACGGGAGCCCCGCTCGGACTCGGTGACGTGGCGTTGAACGACCTGGGCACGGCGCTCAAGGCGGCCTCCACGGCGCCGCTGCCCGGCGAGCGCCCCGAAGGCGGCACGCAGCGCTGGGCGGTGCGGCTGCGCATCTCCCCCACGTGCCAGGTGCCCGGCGTGCGCGCCTTCCTGGTGCACAAGCGGCTCACCACGCTGGGCACGCTGGTGGACCTGCGGCCCGCGCTCGAGGAGCTCAAGGCCGGTCGCATCCCGGACGGCTACATCCAGCTGGAGCTGGAGACGTCCGTGGGCGAGGCGGGCATCCAGCAGTCGCTCAAGAACGTGGCCGAGGTGGACGTCGTCTCGGTGAAGCCCGCCGTGGCGGTCCCCCTCCCCGTGGTCGCCCCGGCGTCGGCGTCGGAGGCGGGGCGCGGCGTGGGCGCGGACTCCTCGTCGCGCACGGTGCGCGTGCGCACGGAGCTGCTCGACTACTTTCTCGACACCGTGGGTGAGCTGATGCTCGCCACGGCGCGCCTGCGCGAGGTGGGCAAGGTGCTGCCGGAGAACGTGCGCCCCGCGCTGGAGGAGGGCGTCTACCGGCTGCACACGCTGGTGAAGGACCTGCACGACAAGGTGATGACGGCGCGCATGACGCCGCTGTCGCTCATCACCGACCGGCTCCCCCGCGCCGCGCGCGACATCGCCCGGCGCAAGGAGCGCGAGGTCGACCTGGTCATCACCGGCGCCGAAATCGAGCTGGACCGCGCCATCCTCGACGAGCTGGCGGACCCGCTGCTGCACCTGCTGCGCAACTGCATCGACCACGGCCTGGAGTCGCCCGAGGAGCGCGTCGCCGCGAAGAAGGGCCCGCGCGGGCGCGTGCTCGTGGCCGTCAAGCGCGCCAGGGACCGCGTCATCATCGAGCTGGAGGACGACGGCCGCGGCATGAACCCCGCGAAGCTGAAGTCCGCCGCGGTGGCTCGCGGCCTGCTCACCCCGGAGGCCGCCGCGCGGATGACGGACCGCGAGGCCTTCATGCTGTCGTGCCTGCCGGGCGTGTCCACGGCCAAGGACGTGACGGACATCTCCGGCCGAGGCGTGGGCATGGACGCCGTCAAGCGCGTGGTGGAGAGCGTGGGTGGCACGCTCGAAATCGACAGCGAGACGGGCCGGGGCACGCGCTTCACGCTGCGGCTGCCGCTGACGGTGGCGGTGGTGCACCTGCTGCTCGTGGAGGTGGGCGAGGAGGTCTTCGGTCTGCCCATCGCCAAGGTGGTGGGCGCCACGGAGGCGGACAGCGACGCGCTCAGCCGCAGCCGCGAGACGGCGCTCCTGCCGCACGGCAACTCGCTGTTGCCCGTGCACGCGCTGGACTCGCTCGTCGGCGTGCCGGCGCCCGGCCTGCGCGGGGTGCGGCCCTTCGTGGTGATGGAGGGGGACTCCGGACGGGTGGCGCTGGGTGTGGACCGGCTGCTCGGCCAGGAGGAAGTGGTGCTCAAGCCGCTGTCGCGCCCGCTGGACCTGTTGCCCGGCCTCTCCGGGGTGACCATCCTCGGCAGCGGCCGTCCGGTCTTCATCCTGGATGTTCCGAGGTTACTGTCCGCGTGAGCCCGCCTCTTCCCAGCGATGCGCAGCTCGATGCCCTGCGCGAGGTGGCCAACATCGGCTGCGGCCATGCGGCCAACGCGCTCTCCCGGCTCATGGGCGGACGTCAGGTGGACCTGTCCGTCCCCCGCGTGGTGCTCACCGGCCCCGAGGACGCCGCGGGGCTGTTGGGCGGCGACGCGTCCGCGGTGGCGGCCTGGCTCGCCATCACGGGCGCCTTGAGGGGCGTGCTGATGCTGGCCCTGCCGGCCTCGGATGCGCAGGCGCTGGAGACGCTGCTGCTGGGCGCGCAGGAGTGCGGGCAGGCCGAGCGCGACAGCGCGGTGTCGGAGGCGGCGAACATCGTCGCGAGCGCGTGCCTGTCCGCCATCGGCAAGCTGACGTCCTGGCGGCTGATGCCGTCGGTGCCCACGCTGCGGCGGGCGAGCGCTCGCGAGCTGGTGGGCGCGGCGGTGGGGCAGGTGGAGGGCGACCCTGGCCGCGTGGTGGTGCTGGAGGCGCGCTTCATGGCGGCGGCCACGCCCCCGGTGAGCGGGCAGCTGTTGCTGGTGCTGGAGCGCGACAGCTCCCGGGCGCTCCTGGCGCGGCTGGGCGTGTAGCCCGTTTCGGGGTACAGGGGCGCCATGGATGAGAAGGCGCTGAAGCAGCTCCTGGGGAGCGTGAAGTCGGGCCGCGTCTCGGTGGATGACGCCGTGGGCAAGCTCAAGGACCTCCCCTTCGCGGAGCTGGGGTACGCGACGCTCGACACCCACCGCAACCTGCGCTTCGGCTTCCCGGAGGTGGTGCTGGGCGAGCCCAAGACGGTGGAGCAGCTGCTGGGCATCGTCGGCGCGCTGGTGGAGCGCAAGCAGACGGTGCTGGTGACGCGGCTGCAGCCGGACAAGGCGGAGGCGCTGGTGGCCCGCTTCCCCAAGGGCCTGTACCACCCGGTGGCGCGCATCTTCCATCTCAAACAGGGCAAGGTGCGCGCGGGCCGCGTGGCCATCGTCACCGCGGGCACCAGCGACATCCCCGTGGCGGAGGAGGCCGCGGTGACGGCCGAGGCCATGGGCGCGGAGGTGCGCCGCGTCTACGACGTGGGCGTGGCGGGCATCCACCGGCTCTTGCGGCGCCGGGAGGAGATTCAGGAGTGCCACGCCGCGGTGGTGGTGGCGGGCATGGAGGGCGCGCTGGCGAGCGCGTTGGGCGGGCTCGTCGGCATCCCCATCGTCGCGGTGCCCACGTCGGTGGGCTACGGCGCCAACTTCAAGGGCGTGTCCGCGCTGCTGGCGATGGTGAACTCGTGCGCCTCCAACGTGGCGACGGTGAACATCGACAACGGCTTCGGTGGGGGCTTCTACGCCGCGCTCGTCTCGCGCACGAAGGGGCGGCGGTGAGCGGCATGCGACGCATCCTCTACCTGGAGCCGGTGGGCGGCATCGCCGGGGACATGTTCCTGGCGGCGGGCATCGACCTGGGATTGGAGCCCGCGGCGATTGAGGCGGCGCTGCGAGGGCTGAGCGTCCCGGGCTGGAAGCTGGCGGTGGGCCGCGCGGTGCGCCACGCCATCAGCGGCACGCACCTGGACGTGGTGCTGGACGCGCGCGAGGCCCATCCGCACCGCGCCTACGCGGACATCCGCCGCCTCATCGAGTCCGCGTCCACGCTGCCGCCTCGCGCGAAGGAGCGGGCGCTCGCGGTGTTCCGCGCGATTGGCGAGGCCGAGGCGAAGGTGCACGGCGTCTCCATCGACGACATCCACTTCCACGAGGTGGGCGCGGTGGACTCCATCGTCGACATCTGCGGCGCGGCGGTGGTGCTGGAGCTCATGGGCGACCCGGAGGTCCACGCGGCGCCGCCGCCCCTGGGCAGCGGCTCCATCCGCGTGGCGCACGGCATGATGCCCATCCCCGTGCCGGCCACGCTGGAGCTCTTGCGCGATGTCCCCGTGCGCTTCGAGGGCGTGGGCGAGCTGACCACGCCCACCGGAGCGGCGCTGCTCAAGGTGCTCGCGAAGATTGGCCACCCGCCCGACTTCATCGTCGAGAAGGTGGGCTACGGCGTGGGCACGAAGGACTTCCGCGACCGGCCCAACGTGCTGCGCGCGTCGCTGGGGCGGCTGGAGGACTCGCGCACCGAGGGCCTGTGGGTGGTGGAGGCCAACCTGGACGACGCCACGCCGCAGCTCTTGGGGCACCTGGTGGAGCGGCTGCTCGCGGTGGGCGCGCTGGACGCGTGGGTGGCGCCCGTCGTGATGAAGAAGAGCCGCCCGGGCCACCTCTTGAGCGCGCTGGTGGAGGGCGGCCTGCGCGACACCACGGTGGACCTGCTCCTGCGCGAGTCCACGTCCCTGGGCGTGCGCTACCACCGCGTCGAGCGTCAGGCCCTGGCGCGCGACTGGGTGGAGGTGGAGACGCCCTGGGGCCGCGTCCGCGTGAAGCGGGGCCTGCGTGACGGCGCCGTCCTCAACGCGCATCCGGAGTTCGAGGACTGCCGCCGCGTCGCCGAGGCCGCCGGGGTCCCCGTGAAGCAGGTGGTGGCCGCCGCCCTGGTGGCGCTCGGCCTCCCCTCCTGACGTGACCAGCCCGCGTCCAGATGACGGATGAACGCCGGGCCCTGGTCATGTGAAAACATTTCGAGTAGAATGTTTTCAGTAGAGGGGGAAATTACATGACTGATGCAATTCGTAGGGGTCTCGGTCCTATCATCCGCACCGTGGCGAACGCCACTGTCCAGCAGGCGGTGCCGCCCGCGATGCAGCCGGCGGCCAAGGCGGTGGTGGACTTCGCGGTGTCCTCGTTCGAGCAGGGCAAGCCCGCCCGGGCGCCCATGTCGCTGCAGGTTCCGCCACCGCCCCCTCCTCCCTTGATGGAGGGAGGCGGCCAGGGCAACGCGACGCTGGAGGTGGGGGACGTGCTCCAGGTCACGTCGGGAATCGGCGTGAATCTGCGGGAGACGCCGAGCGCGGACAGCAAGCGGCTCGGTGGTTTCGGCAACACGACGCGGCTGGAGGTCGTCGCGCCTCCAGAGGGGACGCCGGAGCAGAACGGCTTCGTCTACGTGAGCGGGCCCGACGGCGCCAGGGGCTGGGTGAGCACCGAGTTCACGCGGGAGCTGACGGAGGCCGAGGCGGCCCAGGCGCCCGCGACGACGGCCAGCTCCACCGATGTCACCACGGAAGCGGCGGCCGCGTACCAGCCCGTCTATGTCGACCAGTTCAAAGTGGAGAAGGACGTCGGCGGGGATGAGCAGAACGCGAACTGTGGCCCCGCGGCCACGCTCACGGCGCTGCGCAACGAGGGGCTGGAGATTCCGCTCATCGACATGCTGCCGCCGGACAGCCTGCTCGGACAGCGGACCACCGGCGCCGAGGTCCAGGCGGTGCGCTACTGGGGCAACCAGGAGAATGACTCTGGGGATGACGGCGTCACCACGGACGCGGATGGGAAGAACATCCTGCGCGAGTCGGAGAACGACCACTACACGGGCATCGTGGACATCCAGAACGCCGTGACGAAGGCGGGCGGCACCACGGCCTCTGTTGCCCCGAACACCACGGCCATCGCCGAGGCCGTGCGCAACGGCAGCACCGTCGTGGTGTTGGGCACCTTCCTCGAGTTCGTCAAGGCGACGCCCGAGACGCCCGAGGCGCTGCGGGCTCCCGGTGACCTTGTCTACGCGGACAAGGATGCGGACGGCGTGGCGGACACGAATGACGCAGGGGAGAAGATCCTGGCCACGAAGGCGAAGTCGGACACCTGGACGCGAGGGGGTGGCGCCGTCGAGCACTTCGTCGCAGTCGTTGGGATGGCGGAGAGTGGCAACTTCATCGTGTGCGACCCGGCGCATCCGCTGAAGGCGCCCATCGAGGTCGAGCCCTCGAAGCTCGAGGCCTTCATGCGCGGCAACGGAGGCACCCACCCCATCGCCGTCAACGGGGCGAGCACCTCGGAGACAGAGACCACCGGCGGGTAGTGGTGGTGTCAGCGCGACCGCTTCCTCGGCTGGAAGAGGGAGCGGTCAGCGCAGGCGCCAGCGGTGGCGCAACGCCGACCTGGGCACGAACAGCAGCACGAAGACGATGAGCAGCCACGCGCCCACCACGCGGGTGTTGCCCGTCCCGAAGCGCATCAGGCCCGCGCACACGCCGACGCAGCCCGCCACCGTGAGGCACCGCGTGAGCGTGTTGGGCAGCAGCGCCAGGAGCCCCGTGCCCACGGTGGAGTGCCGCGCGAAGATGCGCCAGCCCCGGTAGGACTGCTCCTCGGCGCGCAGCTTCTCCAGGAGATACGCGTAGCGCTCCGAGTCCGCGCGGCGCTCCTGCTCCAGCCGTTCGAGCGCGCCCTGTCGCTCCTCGCCCTGCTCACGGGTGCGCGCCTCTCGCCGCTCCGCCGCGAGCCTGGCCCGATGCTCCAGTTGCTGCGGTGTCCCCAGGTCCGCGCCGCACTGCTGACAGAGCTTCGCGAAGCGACCGTTGTCGGAGTCGCAGATGGCGCAGCGCGGGAAATCCCAGGCCTCTTCCAGGCTCGCGGCGCGCGGCTCCAGCACCACGGGGGCCTCCGCCTTGAAGCGCTCCAGGTGGGCCTCGGGGACGTCGCCCTGGGGCAGCGCGCCGCGCTCGGCGATGTCCTCGAAGCGGCGGCCACCGTCCTGCAACTGGGAGGGTTGCTCGCGCTTCGAGCGCTCGCTCCGGTCCTTCTCCAGGTGCAGGAAGCGCGACAGCTTGGGACTCATGGCGCCCTCTCGACCAGCGCGCCCGAGGACGAGGCCGGACGCGTGCGCCCCTTGGCCCAGTCGCGCAGGCGGCGAATCTCATCCCGCATCGTCACCGACAGCGGGAAGGTGTCCCGCAGGGTGCGCACCAGGTGCTGCTGCGCCAGCTCGGAGTTCTCCGCGAAGGCTTCATACAGACCGGCCACCACCACCTGCTCGATTTCGGCGCCGCTGAAGCCCTGGGTGAGCGTGGCCAGCTCCGCCACGTCGAAGTCCGAGGGCTCGCGCTTCCGGCGTCGCAGGTGGATGCGGAAGATGTCCTCGCGCTCGGCCTGCTCGGGCAGGTCGATGAAGAAGATCTCGTCGAAGCGGCCCTTGCGCAGCACCTCCGGGGGCAAGCCCTCGATGCGGTTGGCGGTGGCGACGACGAACACGGGCGCTGTCTTCTCCTGGAGCCACGTGAGCAGCGTGCCGAAGACGCGCGCGGACACGCCGCTGTCCGCGGTGCTCGAGGAGGCCACGCCCGACAGCCCCTTCTCGATTTCATCCACCCACAGCACCACGGGCGCCACGCCCTCGGCCACGCGGATGGCCTTGCGCAGGTTCTCCTCGGACGAGCCGATGAGCCCGCTGAAGATGCGGCCCATGTCCAGGCGCAGGAGCGGCAGGTTCCAGTGCGCGCTGATGGCCTTCGCGGTGAGGCTCTTGCCGCAGCCCTGCACGCCGAGCAGCAGCAGCCCCCGAGGCTCGGGGAGGCCGAATTGTCGGGCCCGCTCGCCGAAGGCCGCGGTGCGCTGGCTCAGCCAGGCCTTGAGGTACTCCAGGCCGCCCACGTTCCCCAGGGACTCCTCGGGGGGGTAGTACTCGAGCAGCCCGCTCTTGCGAATCACCTGGCGCTTCTCGTCCTGGATGCGCTTGATGTCCTCGGGGCCCAGCTTGCCGTCATGGGCGATGGCCTTGGCGAAGGCGTTCTCCGCCTCCGACATCGTCAGCCCGAGCGCGGCCTTGATGAGCTGGTCGGCGTGCTCGCGCGACAGCTCGATGGTGGCCTTGTTCGTGCGGCGCACCACCGCGACGATTTCCCTCAGGAGCTTGAGCAAGTCGTTGTACCCGGGCATGGGCACGTCGATGACGGAGACCTCCTTCTCCAGCTCCACGGGGATGAGCAGCGTGGGCGACAGGAGGATGAGGGTGGTGAAGGTGCTCTTGAGGAAGTGCGCCAGCTCCCGCAGGGCGCGCACCACGCCCTTCTCCTCCAGGTAGGGATGGAAGTCCTTGAGGACCACCAGCGCGGGCTCGCCCAGCTTCTCGATGGCGGCCAGCGCGTCGAGGGGGTTGCGCGTGTCGTCGGGCAGCGGCGCGGCGCGCGTGGTGCCGGAGGCGCGCAGGCCCTTGGTGATGGACCACTGGAACAGCGCCTTGCCGTGCGCGCGCGCCAGCTCCGCGAGGATGGCGTCCACGCGGTGCTCCTCCCACGACACCAGGTAGAGCAGCGGGTAGCGGGCCCGCACGAGGATGTCGAGCTCCTCGAGCCACGGCTCGGCGGGACGGTGGGCGTTGGCGCTGCCAGGGGTGGGGGACGACATTCCCCCGCTACTCTAGTGGGCCCCCTCGCCAGACGAAAACGAGGGCCCCTGCAATGGCTTGCGCCCGACAGGCCCTCGACGCGACGGGCTACGTGGGGTGGATGAGGGTGAAGCCCGCCCCGGCGGAGTCCGTCACGATGCAGAAGCGTCCGAAGGGCGAGTCCGTGGGAGGGACATGGACGTGGCCGCCCAATCGTTTGACCTGCTCGGCCGCCCCGTCGACGTCAGCGGTGGCGAAATAGTTCATCCAGTGGGGCGGCAGGTCCTTGGGCCACATGATGCCCATCTGGAGCACGCCGGCCACGGGCGCGCCGCCCTGGTGGAGGGCCCAGTAGCTCATGTCGTCCCGCTTGCGGGGCTCCAGGCCGAAGAGGGCGGCGTAGAAGTCCTTCGCGCGGACGCCATCACGGGTGTTCAGGTCGTGCCAGGTCATGCTGCCCGGCTCTCGGACGACCTGGGCGCCCTGGTGCTTGCCGGACTGCCAGAGATTGAAGCCCGCGCCGGTGGGGTCCACGCAGGACGCGAACGTCCCCAGGCCCGAGGCATCCGTGGGGGGCACGACCAGCTTGCCGCCCAGTTCCACGACACGCGCGGCCAGGGCCATCGCGTCGGCGGCCTCGAAGCAGAGCGCCCAGGACGCGCGGCCGGGTGAGGCGGGGGCCTTCAGGCTCATGCCCGCGACCTTGCGGCCGCCGAGCTGGCACATCGTGTAGTGGGCGTCCTCCTTCGGACCGACGAGGAACTCCCAGCCGAAGAGCTCGCCGTAGAAGCGGCGCGCGCCCTCCAGGTCGGGCGTGCTCAGGTCCACCCAGTTGGGAGTGCCCGGAGCGTGGTGGTGGATGGAAGGCATGGGGTCGTCCTCGGGTGCAGGGGTGTGGGTGGCGGGAGTCTATTCGTGCGGCACGGGGACTCGACGGCCCTCGGAGTCGGAGCGGAGCGCCGCCGCGAGGACCTCTTGCACGAGGGCACCGTCATCGAGGGTGGCGAGCCCGTCGCGAGGCGCGTGACTTCGCAGGCCGAGGAACCTGCGGGCGGTCTCCGCGTGGGCCTGGGCCCAGGGCTCGAGCTGTCCGGGGTGGGGCTCGGCGCCGGGGGCGACGTCGCTCCAGCCGCCGTGCTCGAAGCCGCGGATGGAGGAGATGCACCAGCCTTCGCGTGAGGGCACATAGCCCGCGGAGAAGCCCACCTCCCAGTCCTGGCCGAGCAGGCTCCAGCCCCCGTGGATTCCGGGCTCCGCGCAGGCGGCGTGGGTGAGGACGAGGACCGCGCCGTTGGAGAGCCCGACGTGCAGCGCGGCGGTGTGGATGGGGCGCCCGGAGAGCGTGGCCTGTACCCACAGCGGCGTCGCGTCCGTCAGCCACAGCGCGGCATCGAGGACGTGGGACAGGCCGCCCCAGTCTCCCGAGGCGTCCTCGACGTTGGATTCATGGCGCGGGACGAAGCCGGTGCGCAGCGTGACGACGAGGTGCTGCACCTTGCGTCCCGAGAGCCAGGACTTCAGCGCGCGTACGGGTGGCAGCATGCGATAGGGGAAGTTGACGGCGCTGGGGCTCGACAGGGCACGGGCGCGGAGGACGACGCGCCGCGCGTCCTCGACGGTGCGCGTGAGGGGCTTCTCGCACAGCACCGCGCGCCCGGCTTCGAGGGCCGTGAGCAGGTGCGTCGCGTGCTGTGCATCGGGGCTCGCGACCACGACAGCGTCCACGGCGGCACACAGCTCATGGACCTCCGTGGTGGCGAGGGGAATCCCCTCACGCTCGGCCACCGCGCGCGTGGACTCCGGTGAGCGGCCGCACATCGCCACCACCTGCGCGCCCGCCGCGCGGAACGCGCCCACGTGCATGAGTCCCCACCGGGTGCCGATGATGCCGATGCGCGTCGTCATGCGGCGCAGCCTGCCAGAGATGACCCGCGTGCGTGCTCGCGAGCGACCCGGCGACGCCCGTTCCATCTCCGTGCCATGCTGCGCCGCGCCCGTCCTCCCCGAGTCCGGACATGACCGAGCAAAGGCCCGCCATGCAGCCCGCAGTCCCGCTCGACGCTCCCGCCGTCGACAGCGTCGCGCCGTTCTATCCGCCCGTGCGAGGGTCCCGTGAGGAGGCGCGCACCCCGCTGCTGCTCGCGGCCGTGCTCGCGCCCATCCTCGTCGCCACGTTCTTCCTCAGCCCCGCCGGCAAGCTCAACTGGTTGCTGGAGGTGGGCCCCGGTCTCGCCGGTATGATTGCGCTGGCCGCCACGTTCCGCCGCTTCCCGATGTCGCGCTGGGTCTACGTCTGCGTCTTCCTGCACATCCTCGTGCTGACCTACGGCGGCTACTACACCTACGCGCTCACGCCCCTGGGCAACTGGGTGCGCGACGCGCTGGAGCTGTCCCGCAATCCCTACGACCGGCTGGGGCACTTCGTGCAGGGCTTCTTCCCCGCGTTCATCATCCGCGAGGTCCTGCTGCGCTCCACGCCGCTGCGTCGGGGCGGGTGGCTCAACTTCCTCACCGGCTCGGTGGCGCTCGCCATCAGCGCCTTCTACGAGCTGCTCGAGTGGTGGGCCGCGCTCGCGCTGGACCCGGCCGGCGGTGACGCGTTCCTCGGCACCCAGGGCGACATCTGGGATGCGCAGTGGGACATGTTCCTCGCCCTCTGCGGCGCCGTGCTGGCCATGCTCCTCTTCGGCCGCGCCCACCTGAGGAGCGTGGAGCGCCTGGTGACCCGCGCCCGCGTCACATCCACTTGAGCGAGTAGCGCTGCATCCCCATGCGAGGCGTCGTCTTCGCCTCTGTGACAATCTTCCCGAAGCCCATCAGGAAGCCCCGGAACGTCCCCAACAGCAGCGGGGCCGGCAGCCGCGAGCCGCTCTCCAGCTCCGCCGCCAGCGGCATGAAGGCCACCGTGCGCGCGCTGTCCGTCGAGGGCAGCCCCTTCACCAGTGAGCGCAGCACCGAGTCGAAGTCTCCGAACACCTTCTCCACCGAGTCGAAGCCCTTGGCCCGCGCCAGCGGCAACGTGCGCATCCCCGAGCGCTGGGCGATGGCCTCCACCGCCCGGTCTCCCAGCGACTTGTGCAGCTCGCGCATGATGTGCACGTAGTCCTCCCACGCGTACCACGTGTCGTCGCGCATGCCGTTGATGGTGCGCTGGTGCGTGGGAAAACGCGACGCCGCCGCCGTCATCGAGCCGAGGATGGCCTTGAACCAGGCGCCCTGGATTTCGCCGGACATGGAGTGCTCCCCCTGACGTGGACACACTCCACCTTCATGCCGCGCCCGGAGCCAGTCTGGGGCCTCCGCCTGCGTGCACGGCTCGACGCTCGCCGTGCACTTCCGTCACCCGGTGGATGCTCCGCGCGTGCGCCGGATGACAGCCGCCCTCACGCCGGCAGCCGCACCTGCACCCGCGTGTGCCCCGGCGCGGAGAGCACGCGCACGTCCCCTCCATGCCGCTCGATGATGCGCCGGCTGATGTCCAGCCCCAGCCCCGCCGCGTTCGGCTTCGTGCTGAAGAAGGGCTCGAAGATGCGCGGCATCAAGTCCTTCGGGATGCCGGGCCCGTCGTCCGCCACCTCCACCACCAGCCCCCGCGCCTCCGTCCACGTGCGCAGCCGCAGCGTGCCGCCCCGCTCCCCCAGCGCCTCCAGCGCGTTGAGCACCAGCTGCGTCCACACCTCGTCGAGCGCGTGGGCCTCCGCCTGGAGCTTCGGCGCGTCCGAGGCGAACTGCCGCTCGATGCGGACGTGGTCTCCCTCCAGCCGGTGACGCAGCGCCGACAGCGCGTTCTCCAGGCCTTCGTGGACGTCCACCTCGGAGGGTTGCGCCCGGTCCATGAAGCTGTAGGCCTTCACGCCCTCCACCAGCGCGTGCACCCGCGCGCTGCCGCGCTCCACCTCCGCCAGCAGCACGTCACCGCTCACCGCGGCCACCAACCAGGACAGCGTGTCGCGCAGCAGCGCCTCACCCACGCGGCGCGCCACCGAGTCCAGCCAGGCCACATCCAGCCCGGAGGCCACCAGCGCGGGCGCCACGTCCCACGCGTCCGTCATCCCGCGAAGCTCCAGCCACGAGCCGATCTCCTCCTCGCGCTGCGTGCGCGCGAGCGGCTCCAGCGCCGGCGTGGCCCGCGCGCGGTCGGCGGCCTCGCGGGGCAGGGCCAAGAGCGCCCCGCGCTGCGCGGAGGACAGCCCATGCTGCCCGAGCGCCATCGCCCGCGCGGACACCAGCCGCAGCGTGTCCCGCAGCCGCGACGCGCTCCGGTTCGCCGACGCCGCGGGGTTGCCCAGCTCCGGCGCGAGCCCCGCCACCATCTGCCCCGGCTTCAACGCCAGCGGCTGCTGCGTGGACACCACCTCCTGCGGCTGGGTGCGCTGGGCCGCGACCTCCATCAGCCCCCGGCTCAAGGACGGCGCCAGTCGCAAGAGCTCCCAGAAGGCGGCGGGCTCCAACCTCAGCAGGCGCACGTCCGTGTGCGCGTGCCCGGTGGTGGGGTAGGGCGAGTTCAGGAAGAGGATGAGCTCCCCGAAGATGTCGCCTGCCTCCAGCGCGCCGGTGGGCGTGTCCTGCTCGCCCACGCGGCGGGCCCACACCGTGCGGCCCTCGAGGATGATGGAGAGCCCGTCCGCCGGGTCGCCCTGCGCGGCGACGCGGGCCCCCGCTGGGAAGTGGAGCTGCCGCCCATGGCTGGCCACCCAGTGCAGTTGCTCGTCGCCCAGCCGGGAGAACAGCGGTACCCGGCGCAGCGCTGTGACGATGTCCTCGCTTCCCATGTCGCCTGGATGCTGCCTGGGTGGACGGAAGGGTGTCCATCTCCACCTGCACCCGAGGCCCGGAATCGTCCGAACGTCCGGTGCGCGCATCGCCCACCCACATCCGGACAGGGCAGGCAGCCGCCGCCCGAGGGCCCCTCCGGGAGGCGGACAGCGGAGCGCGGAGGACGGCGGGCACGGAGGGCGGGGCGCACTGTTCGGGGGAACCCCGTCGAAAAGGAGCCTCCGCATGGAGCCGCATGTCGCTCCCCCGCCACGCCCCGACGCCCCGGGTCCGGTGCCGCGTCCCACCCTGGCGAGCGCGGAGGACGGAGACGCGGCGGAGCGCTTCCTCGCGGAGCTGCGAAGCAGCACCCTCTTCTCGGAAGTGGACGAGGAGGAGGCCGAGCGCCTGCGCGCCGAGTCCACCCACCTGGAGCTCCAACCCCAGGAGTGGCTGGGCCACGAGGGCGAGCCCGCCTCCTTCTACCTCATCCTCGAGGGCGAGATTCGCATCACCAAGACCGTGGGCGGCGTGGAGACGCTCATCTCCGTGTTCCGCGCGGGCGACTTCTTCGGCGAGGTGCCGCTGCTGCTCGGCCAGTGCTTCCTCGCCAGCAGCCGCGCGCTCACGCACTGTCGGCTCCTGCGGCTGTCGCACCCGTCCTTCTGGCGGATGCTCGCGGACTGTCCCACGGCCAATCAGCGCATCCTGAGCAAGATGGCCGAGCGCATGAAGGCGCTCCAGTCCATCTCGCTCCAGCAGGAGAAGCTCGCCTCGCTGGGCACGCTCGCGGCGGGGCTGGCGCATGAGCTGAACAACCCCGTGTCCGCCGTGATGCGCGGTGTGCGCGCGCTGGGCGACCGTCTGCGCGAGCTGCCCTCGCTGGCCCTGTCCCTGGACTGCCGCACGCTGTCCGAGCCCCAGGTGCGCGCGCTGGAGGCCCGCGGCTCGGTGTCACCCGAGACGCTCAACCCGCTGGACAAGGGCGACGCGGAGGACGCGCTCGCGCGCTGGTTGGACGCGCGCGGCGTGGAGGAGGCCTGGGTGATGGCGCCGGACCTGGTGGAGTCGGGGCTGTCGCTCGAGAAGCTGGAGCACGAGCTGGCGTCGCTGTCGGGCGAGGTGCTGAAGGGCACGCTGCGCTGGGTGGCCGCCACGCGGGGCATCTCCGTGCTGCTCGACGAGGTGGGGCAGGCCGGAGGTCGCATCGCCTCGCTGGTGAACGCGGCCCGCGCGTACACGTACCTGGACGAGGCTCCGCTGCAGCGCGTGGACGTCCATGACGGACTGGAGAGCACGCTGGCGGTGCTGGGCCACCGGCTGCGCGGCGTCCAGGTGGTGCGCGAGTACGACCGGAGCCTGCCGCCCATCACCGCGTACGGCACGGAGCTCAACCAGGTGTGGACCAGCCTCATCGAGAACGCGACCGACGCCATCAAGGAGCACGGCGGCGGCACGCTGCGGCTGCGCACGCACCGGGACACGGACCACGTGGTGGTCGAGGTGGTGGACGACGGGCCCGGCATTCCGCCCGAGGTGCTGCCGCGCATCTTCGACCCGTTCTTCACCACGAAGGGCGTGGGCGAGGGCACGGGCCTGGGGCTGAGCATCACCCACCGCGTGGTGTCGCTGCTCCACCAGGGCGAGGTCATCGTCACCTCGCGCCCCGGCGAGACGTGCTTCCAGGTCCGTCTGCCCTTCGAGCTCGACGGTGCCTTCATCCCCGAGCCCGCGCGTCCGCGCGCGCCCTCGCCGCGTCAGCGTCCGGAGCCCGAGGAGCTGCGCGGCGCGTGAGCCTCACTTCAGGGGCAGGCGTATCTGGAAGGCGGTGCGGCCCGGCCTCGACTCCACGCGAACGTCGCCGTGATGCCGGTCCACGATGACGCGGCGGATGATGTCCAGGCCCAGGCCGGTGCCCTGGCCCATGGGCTTGGTGGTGAAGAAGGGCTCCCAGATGCGCGGCAGCAGCTCGGGCGGAATGCCGGGCCCATCGTCCACCACCTCCACGAGGAGGGAGTCTTCGTCCTTCGCGGTGCGCACCGTGAGGTGGCCCTTGCCGCCCATGGCGTCGATGGCGTTGTCGACCAGGTTGGTCCACACGTGGTTCAGCATCCCGGGCAGCGCCTGCACGCGCGGGAGGCTCCGGTCGTACTCGCGCTTCACCTCGACGCCGTGCTTCAGCTTGTAGTTGAGCAGGAGCAGCGTGTTCTCCAGCCCCTCGTGCACGTCCACGGGCTCGGGCTGCTCCTTGCCCGCGTGGGTATAGGACTTCACCGCGCCCGCCAGCTCCGCCAGCCGCGTGGTGCTCTGCCGCACCTCCGCCAGCAGCGCGCGCGTGCGCACCAGGGCCTCCAGCCACGCGAGCGCGTCCGGCAGCGCCTGGGCGGGCAGGGCCTGGGTGAGCGGCTCCAATTGCGCCTCGCCGATGCCCGCGTCCAGCAACGTGGGGGACAGGTCCCACGCGTTCACCACGCCCTTCGCGTCCATCCACGTGGCCAGCGCATCCTCGGCGTCGCCGCGCGTGAGCGGGTCCATGTCGCGGGTCGCGCCCCGGCCCTGGCTCTGGCGACAGGTGCGCAGCAGCAGCTGTCGCTGGGCCTGTGTCAGTCGCCACTGGTCCAACGCGACGGACAGGTCCTCCTGCGCGTCCATGGCCTGGGTGAGCTGCTCGGTGGCGCGTCGGCCCGCGGAGGCCGGGTTGTTCATCTCGTGCGCGAGCCCCGCCGCGTGTCGCCCCAGCGCGGCCAGCTTCTCCTGGCGCAGCACGGTGTGCTCCAGGCACCGCAGTCGCTCCTGGGGCTGCTTCGGGTCCACGGACACGTCACACCTCGCTCAGGTACTGGTGGATGAAGGAGATGGCGATGGAGCCCTCGCCCACGCCGGAGGCCACGCGCTTGATGGAGGCGTGGCGCACGTCGCCCGCGGCGAAGATGCCCGGCACGCTCGTCTCCAGCAGGAAGGGCGCCCGCTCCGGCTTCCACCCCTTGGGCCGCTGTCCGGCCGGCATCAGGTCCGGGCCGGTGAGGATGTAGCCGCGCTCGTCGCGCGCCACCAGCCCGTCCAGCCACTCCGTCCTCGGCACCGCGCCAATCATCACGAACAGCGTGCTCGCGGGCACGGTGCGCTCGGGCTGTCCGCGCGTGGCCAACGTGACGGACTCCAGATGCGCGCCGCCCTCCACGCGCGTCACCTCCGTGTCGAGCAGCACCGTGACGTTGGCGAGCGAGCGCACCTGCTCGACCAGATAATGGGACATGCCCTTCTCCAGCGAGTCCCCGCGCACCACCAGCGTCACCCGACGGGCGAACTGCGCGAAGTAGAGCGCGGCCTGCCCGGCGGAGTTGGCGCCGCCGATGATGTAGACCTCCTCGTCCTTGCACGACAGCGCCTCCGTGCGCGACGAGCCGTAGTAGACGCCCGCCCCGGTGAGCGCCTCCATGCCGGGCGTGGAGAGCTTCTTCCACTGCACGCCCATGGCGAGCAGCAGCGCGTGGCAGCTGAGCTCCGTGCCGTCCGCGAGCGTGACGATGCGGTACGGGTCCTCCACGCGCAGGTGGCTTACCTCCTGCGGCGTCAGTATTTCCACCCCGAACCGCGCCGCCTGCGCCACCGCGCGCCGCGCCAGGTCCGAGCCGCTCAGCCCCGCGGGGAAGCCCAGGTAGTTCTCGATGCGCGAGCTGGTGCCCGCCTGTCCTCCCGGCGCGCTGCGCTCCACCATGACGGTGCCCAGCCCCTCGGACGCGCCATACACCGCGGCCGCCAGCCCCGCGGGACCTCCGCCGATGATGACCAGGTCATAGAAGGGCTTGGTGGCGCGCACCTTCAAGCCGATGCGCTCGGCCACCTCCAGGGTGGACGGGCCCATCAACCGCGTGCCGTCCGGGAAGAGCACCAGCGGCAGCTTCTCCACGGCGGCGCCTCCGGCCTGCGCGAGCAGCAGGCGGCCCTCGTCGCTGGCCTCCACGTCGAGCCACTGGTAGGGCACCTGGTTGCTGCCCAGGAAGTCGCGCAGCGCATGCGAGCGGGGGGCCCAGCGGTTGCCCAGCACGCGGATGCCCTCGAAGGTCGGCGGGTGGTGCGCCCACCACTCCTCCAGCAGGTCCGTCAGCACCGGATACAGGCGCTCCTCGGGCGGCTCCCACGGCTTGAGCAGGTAGTGGTCCAGCCGCACCTCGTTGATGGCGTGGATGGCCGCCTGCGTGTCCGCGTACGCGGTGAGCAGCACGCGCCGGGCCTCGTCGTAGAGCGTCTTCGCCTGCTCCAGGAACTTCACGCCGGACATGCCCGGCATGCGCTGGTCCACGAGGAAGAGCGCCACCGGGTCGCCGCGCAGCCGCAGCTGGCGCACCGTCTCCAGCGCGGCCTCTCCCCGGTCCGCGCTGAGCACCCGGTACTCGCGGCCGTACTGACGCCGCAAGTCGCGCTCCACCGCGCGAAGCACCTCCGTGTCGTCGTCCACCGCGAGGATGACGGGCTTGGCCATGCGCACGCTCCTCCGGGAAGGAGCGCATCGGCGCGGCTTCGTGCCCCAGGCGACGGGACGGGCGGCCCGTGGCGCGCTCGGGGGGCGGGCGTCAGCCCGGGGGATTCAAGGGGGCGTGCACACCGCCGTCGTGTCGTTGCCGTAGAGGGAGCGCTCGTCCTCGGGGCCGGTGAAGACGGCGTCCGCTCTCGCGGTGACATGGCATTGGGACAGTTGGGGGTTGTCGCGCACCACGAAGGAGCCCCGGACCTGCGTCAGGGCCTGGAGCCCGAACTCGGTGAGGGCCGGGTTCTCGCGCACCGACAGCGTGTCGAGGGTGCGGAGGTTGTGCAGGCCCGCGAGGCTCGGCAGTGCGTGGTTCTCGTTGATTTGCAGGTGGGTCAGCGATTCGAGGGGCTCGAAGGCCATGAGGCTCGTGAGCTTCGGGTTGCCGCCGATGGCGAGCGTGCCGTTCAAGGCGCGCAGCCCTTCGAGCCCCGTGACGAGGTCCAGGTTGTCGTTCAGGACGAGGACGAAGGCGTGCCCCGTGTCCCGCAGGGCGGGGAGCGGGCCGAGGGTGGTCAACGCCGGGTTCTGCGTGATGAACAGGCCCTCGACCCGGGAGAGCCGGGGCAGGCTGACGTGCTTCAGGTTCGCGTTGGTCTCCAGCACGAAGGCTCCGCCCACGGCCTCGAGGCGGGTCAGCGCCGCCACGTCTGCCAGCAGGCCATTCTCCATCACGGAGAAGTCGCCACCGACGCCGCGCAGCAGGTCCAGCCCCTCGAGCGACGTCAGGCTGGGATTGTCCCGGAGGAAGAAGTTCGCGCCGACGTGGGTGAGCTGGGAGAGCTTCAGTTTCCTGAGGAGCCGGTTCCGCTCGATGACCACGTCCCCCGAGAGCGTGTCCACGAAGGGCAGGGGGCCCAGCTCCAGGAGGGAGAAGTTGTCCGTCACCCGCAGACCTTTGCGCGGCGCGACCGAGGACAGACCGGCCCAGGGCAGCTGGAGGTTCCGCTCCACCCGCAGGGAGCCGCCCACATACACGGGTTGCGGCACGGGAGCGTTGGTGGGACCGAGCGACACCAGCCGCAGGACGTCGTGGTCGGAGAACGACAGGTCCTCGCGCACGAAGCGAAGGGAGGTCAGGACCACGCGGGAGAGCTGTGGGTTCGACTGGATGCGCAGGCTTCCGTCCACGGCTTCCAGGCCTGGCAGCGCGAGCTCGAGGAGGCTGGGAGAGGAGACGACGAGGTCGCCCCGGATGCGGGAGATGCCCTGGAGGGCCGCGACGTCCGCGTCCGTCGTCACGACATAGTCGCCGTCGTAGGTCGCGGAGGGATGGCAGACATACGCGACGTCGAGGACCTCGCTCTGTTGGAGCACACCGTCCTGGTCGAGGTCATTGCCCGCCGCCACCACGACGCCGCCAGAGACGCAGTTCATCCCCGCGGGCTCGTCGGCATGGCGCCACGACAGCGTGTTCATCGTCGAGGCGCAGAGCTGACTGACGGCCCTCACCTCGTCGTCGTCGAGCGCGCCGTCGCCGTCGTGGTCCGGTCCCGACTCCACCGCGTACCTGGACTGGGTGCCGCATGCACCGCCCACGCCCAGGGCCTCGAGCCGCGAGAGGACCCGCGCGGGCTCCATGCAGCCCACGACCTCACGGGAGATTTCACCGGCCTGGAGCAGTCCGTCCCCGTTCGCGTCGAGCCCCGCCTGGGTGACCTGTCCTCCAAGCGGGCAGGTCTCACCCATGGGCTCGCGCCGCAGGTGCACCAGCACGCCGGGGAGGGGGGTGGCGCAGAAGTAGTCGACGTCGTCCACCTCGTCGTCCTCGAGCGTGCCGTTCGCGTTGGTGTCCACGCCCGTCTCCACCGCGAGACCACCATGCTCGCAGTGCTCGCCTGCGGGCTCGCCGCGGGTGCGCAGCCTCGCCTGGGGCGGCGCGGGCGTGCACAGGTACTCCGCGCGGGTGACCTCGTCGTCGGCGAGCAGGCCGTCGCCGTTGAGGTCCTCGCCCGCGTACGCCACCTGCCCGCCGTGCGCGCAGTGCTCGCCGGGTGGCACCCCCTCCTTGCGGCTCAACGTCGGGCGCGACTCGAGGAAGCTGCCCAGTCGGATGTCATCACAGCCGCACAGCCAGGCCAGCGGCACCAGCCAGTACCACCGCATGGGAGCCCCCTTTCTTCCCGGGCACGGAGGCCCGGCTCGCACGACGTGTCGCCTTCAGGGACAGGTGGCCGCGTCGTCGTTGCCCGCCACCAGGTAGACGTTCCCCGGACCGGTGTAGATGCGCTCGCCGAAGGCCCTCACCCGGCACGTGGGAAGCTGGGGATTGCGCTGGATGGAGAAGTACCGCGACACCTGCTGCACCGCGGGCAGCCCCAGCTCCGTCAGGACGGGGTTGTCCAGCAGCATCAGCGACTCCAGGGTGCGCAGGCCCTTGAGGTCCGCGAGGCTGGTCAGCGCGCCGTTCTGCTCCGAGGCCAGCCCCGTCAGTCGCTCCACGCCCGCTAGCCCCGTCAGCGTCGTCAGCGCGGGGTTGTTGTAGAGGCTCAGCCACGACAGCATCCGCAGCGACTCCATGCCGCGCACCTCCACCAGGCGCGCGTGGGCCTCCAGCGAGAGGGTGCCTCGAATGCCCTGCAGCCGGGGCATGTTCCCCCACCACGCCAGCGCGTCGTTGCGCGAGAAGAAGATGCTCTCCACCTGCGCGAGCGAGCCCAGCCCGTGGCTGTCGACGAGCGCCGCGTTGAGCCGGACCTCCAGCGTCACCCCGATGGTGTGCAGCGCCCCCAGCCCCGTCAGCGTGCGCAGCGCGGGGTTGTTCGTCACCTCCAGGTTCTTGCCGATGTGCTCCAGCCGCGTGCCCTCCAGGGTCGTCAGGCGCGCGTTGTTCTCGATGAGGACGCTCTGCGCCACGCTCGTCAGGTTGGGCAGCGGCAGGAGCTCCAGCGCGGGGTTGTCCTTGATGCGCAGCGAGCCCGTCAGCGTCTGGATGGCGCGCAGTCCCAGGCCCTCCGACGAGTGGGTGAGCCGCGCGTTGTCCTCGATGAGCACGCCGCCCCGCGGCACCACCGACTGGAGCCCGTCCAGGCTCTGGAGCCGGGGGTTGTGCGCCACCTCCAGATGGGTGCCCACCCAGGAGGTCTGTCCCGTCGCGCCGCCCACCGTCACCGTCTCCAGCGCGGCGTTGTTCAGCACGCTCAGCCCCTGGCCGATGAAGCGCAGCCCGGGGAGCTCCAGCCGCGTGAGGGACGCGTTGTCCTGCACGTACAGCGTGCCGTCGACGACCTCCAGCGCGGTGAGCTGGATTTCGGCGACCGGGGTGTTGCCCGTCCTCACCTCCAGGTTGCCCCGGATGCGGGAGATGCCCTTCAGCACGGCCACGTCCACCGGCCCCCGGATGACGAAGGTGCCGTCGAACGTGTTCAGGTCCTCGCAGATGGGATTCGAGGCGAGCACCTCCTCGTCGTCGAGCACCCCGTCCGCGTCCAGGTCCATGCCCGCGCTGACGCGGGTGCCCCCGGCCGCGCACGTCGGCTCCCAGGCGCGCGTGACGAGCAGTCGGGAGGTCTCCACGCAGACCTCCAGGCGGGTGCGCACCTCGTCGTCGCCGAGCACCTCGTCGCCGTCCTCGTCGTGGCCCGCCTCGACGACGGTGAGCGTGGTGGGCTCCAGGCAGACGCGGGAGGAGGGCGTGGCCGCTCGCGTGCGCGTGAGCAGCTGGGCCTCGGCGATGTCGCGGCACGAATACACCTCGCGGGCGACCTCGGGCGTGTCCAGCACGCCGTCCTGATTGAAGTCGTGGCCGGCGCGGGTGACCCACCCTCCGCCCGGACACCGCTCGCCCGGGGGCACCGGCTGCTGCTCCACCCGCATCTGCGTCTCGGCGATGGCGCAGACGAGCGTCGAGCCCGTGACCTCCTCGTCGTCGAGCACGCCGTTGCGGTTGTCGTCCGTGCCCACCAGCACGTCGCGGCCTCCCAGCTCACACCTCTCGCCGGGCAGCTCCACCACCTCCCGGCTGAGCGCTGTCGGGTGGTCCATCAGGTCGCGGATGCGCAGGGAGTCACACCCCGCCGCGAGCGGCAGCAGGGCCAGCCAGGTCCATCTCATGGTGCGTCTTCTCCAGCGGCGGCCCCGCGGGCCGCGACCGGCTCTCCGGGGAGGAGCAGGGGCGAGGAGCAGGGCGTCTGCTCGTCGTTGTCCTGGACCGTGCGCGTCCCGCCCCGGAGGGCGCGGTCCGCCAGCTGGTTCGCCAGACATGACGGCAGCGACGGGTTGCGCTGGATGGTCAGCGTGGCGCCGACCTCCGTCAGCCCGTCCAGGTCCAACGTCAGCAGCCGGGGGTTGTCCTGGATGGTCAGGTCCGACACGGACAGGAGCTTGCGCAGGCCCGCCAGGCCTTGCAGGGAGGCGTTGTCCCGCACCACGAGCGAGCGCAGGCTCCGGACGCGGTCCAGGCCCGAGACATCCCACAGCAAGGCGTTGTCCAGGAGCTCCAGGCCGGCGACCGACTCCAGGCGCGGGAAGGCGCCCAGGCTCGACAGCTTCGGGCAGTAGGCCACCACGAGCTGGCCGCGGATGGACTGGAGGTTCGTGAAGTCGAACGCCTCCAGCCGAGGGCTGTTCATCAGCATCAGCGAGCCCACGTGGTTGAGCCCCGGCATCGCGTCGATGGAGTGCAGGGACTCGTTGTTGCTCACCATGAAGACGTCATGGACCGCGCGCAGGGACGACAGCCCCGACAAGCGGCTGAGCGAGGCGTTGTTGCCGATGTCGATGGACTGCCCCACCTCCAGCAGGTCGGGGAAGCTCATCGTGGTCAACACCGGGTTGTTGTGGATGGCGAGCGAGCCCCCCACCGTCCGGAGGTTCTGGAACGGCAGGCGGCTGAGGCTCTTGTGGTCGGCGACGGAGAGCGTCCCCCCCAGGTCCGTGAGGTCCCACGACACCAGGCTCTGCGCCGAGTCGTTGTAGGCGAGGAAGAGGTCCTGACGGACGCGCACGCTGCGCAGCCCGTCCAGGCTCTCCAGCCGGGGGTTGTTCCAGACCGAGAGGTTGTTCTCCAGCCACACCGGCTGGGGCTGCGTCGCCGCGCCGAAGCGCAGCACCGTGAGCTCCAGGTTGACGAAGATCTGCACCTCGTTGCCCACGAAGCGCAGCGCGTCCAGCTCCAGGCGCGTCAGCGCGGCGTTCTCCGACACGATCAACCCGCCGGAGATCTCCGCCAATCGCGGCAGCACGAGCTGCTCCAGCGGCGTGCGGAAGAGCACGAGCGAGCCCTCGATGCGGACGAGCGTCTTGAGCAGCGCGAAGTCCTCCGCGGTGGTCGCGAAGAGGTCTCCGTCGAGGATGGGCGCTCCCTGGCACACCCGCCTGCGCTGGGTGACCTCCTGCTCCTGGAGGACGCCGTCGGCGTTCTGGTCCGCTCCGGAGTCCACCCGGTGGCCGCCCATCGCGCAGCGCGCCCCGACGGGCTCGCTCTCCAGCCGCGCCAGGATTCGCGAGGGGGCTTCGCCACAGTGCACCGCCAGGGACCTCCGCTCGATGGCCCCGAGCTGGCCGTCGCCATCCAGGTCGGGCCCCGCTTCCACCAGCGTGCCTTCTCCTTCGCACGCGGGATATCCCTCCGCGACGCCCCGCACCCGGACGTTCACCGGATACACGCCCGTGCAGTCGAGCCGCTCGTGGGTGACCTCCGCGTCGCTCAGCTCGCCGTCGCGGTTCTGGTCCAGTCCGGAGCGCGTGCTCACGCCGCCCAGGGGGCACGAATCGGTGGGCTCCACGGGGCGCGCCTGCGTCACCCAGTCCAGCGGCTGGCCGTCGCAGTCGTAGTGCTCCGACATGACCTCGGTGCCGGTCAGCAGCCCGTCCTCGTTCTGGTCGATGCCGGTGAGCACCCGGTCCCCACCGAACGGGCACCGGCCTCCGGGAGGCTCGACCTCGAAGCGGGTCAGCGGCGGGTAGCGCCAGGTGAGCTGCGACAGGTTGATTCCGTCGCAGCCGGCGAGCAGCAGGCCCAGCAGCGTCACTCCCAGACGTCGCATCATGAGGCCCCCTGAGGCCGCTCGGCGCTTCAGCGTCGGAACGCGAGCTCGAGACCGAACATCGTGTCCCACGCGTCATCGCCATCCAGCGTGACGCGGTCCGCGGAGGCCGTGGCGGCCAGCCGCAGGTGCATGCCCAGGAGCCGTCCCGACGCCCCCGCCGCGAGGTGGCCCGTGGAGACGGTGAGGTCCCCCATGCGCTTGTTCGGCGACGACACCCCGAGCATGCCCCAGCCCGCTCCGGCCTCCACGAACAGCGGGGTGCGCCGCACGTCCCGGGTGCCCACCAGCGCCAGCACCGTGGCGCGGTGCGTGCGCACGTTCTCGAACCGCTTGGGCATCACCGTGTAGCTGGCGCGCCCGCCGTAATAGAAGTTCGAGTCGCCCTGGCTGCGCCACGACAGGCTGGGGCCGGTGGCGTACGCGTCGAGCCCCAGCGGCGCCTGCTGGCCCACCAGCCCCACCTCCAGGCCGGAGAAGAACGGGTGGGGGGCCGTCAACACGAGCGAGCGGGGCACGAAGCCGCCGCCCTCGGCCGGCGGGAAGGCGCGGGAGAAGTCCACGGGGACCAGGCCCGCGGCGGCCACGTACTGGTCATAGAAGTTCTTGTCGAGCGGCACCGCGAACAGGCCCCGGCGCAGCGCCTCCTCGGCGGGGCCACGCTCCTGGAGCTCGCGCGGCTTCAAGTCCAGCACCCCCTGGCTCAGCTCCGCCAGGGTGATGCGCGCCTCGCTGGTGGGGGTGCGCAGCCAGTACACGTCGCGCTCGGGCAGCCGCAGCATCACGTACTGGTCCTCCGCGCGCCGCACGTCCGCGAGCCGCCGGCCCTCCGCGTCCTCCACGGACACGCGCGACTGGCCGAAGTTCGAGCTCAGCACCAGGCTGGGGCCCGCGGGCGCGGCGCCGACGAGCGGCCGGCGCGGCTCGCCGGTGGGCGCGAAGGCGTGGATGCTCAGCCGCGCGGGCAGGCCCTTGACGCCCTGCAGTGACGCGGACACGAAGGCGCCCAGCTCGCTGTACTCCACCTGCCCGTCGCCGTTGATGTCGGCGGCGCCCAACAGGCCCGAGCGCGCCACGTGGCTGAAGACGCCGGCGCGGATGCGCGACCACTCGTGCGTCTCGCCGTCGTCGCTCTCCGCGAACACGGCGCCCACCATGGGGCGCGTGGCCAGCTGCTCGCGCGCGAGCATGCCGCGCAGCTCCGCCAGCACCGCCGCCTCCGTCTGCCCGCCGCGGCTGCCGACGACACCCGAGGCGCGGCACGCGTCCACGATGAGGTGCACGTAGTCGGCGGCGAGCGGGTCCACCACGTCCGCGTAGAGGCTCGACTTGTCCAGCCGGCCCCCGGCCAGCGTGAAGTAGGCGCGGCCCGCCTCGTCCGTGTTGCCGTGGCCCACGTACACCACGAGCACGTCCGTGGCGCGGCCCGCCTCGTCATCGGCCAGGCTGGCGGCGCGCAGCCGGGCCACCTCGCGCTTCACTTCTTCCGGCGTGGGCGGCCGCGCGCCCGCGAGCACGGGCCGTCCCCCCGCGCGCGTCGCCGCGTCGGGGTCCACCAGCAGCGTCGTCTCCACGCCCAGCCGTTGCAGCGTCTCCGCCCACAGCACGCCGTCATCGTCGGCGAAGCGCAGCGCGGGCAGCGACGGGTCGTCGCTCCCGTTGTGGGCAATCACGAGGGCACGTCGGACCAGGGCATCCGCCGAGGCGTCGCGGGCTGCGAAGAGCGCGGCGACCCCGAGGAGCACTCCCAGCTTGTTCATGGACCTTCCTCTACCCTCAGTGTCTGCTTGAGCACCACTGCCCCCCCCTGCTCCTCCCCTCGCAAGGCCGCCAGGGCCGCGGACGGGCTGCCGGCGAACGCGGCGGTCACCTCCGCCTCACCCACCGTTTCCGGCAGGGGCACCGTCAGCTCCAGCGGTGCCTCCTGACCCGGGGTGCCCGTCAGCACGAAGGGCCCCGCCATCAGCTCCGCGCGCTGGGTGCCGCGGACCTGGAGGGCCACGTGGGTGTAGGGCGCCTGTCCTCCGGCGGCGAAGGCAAGCATGGCGCCGGCGGGGCAGGCCTCGCTCGCGTGGAGCTCCTTGAGCGGCTGTCCGGGCGTGGCGCAGAAGATGCGCAGCGCGACGCCGGGTGGGGGCGTGCCCAGGCCCCGCGAGCGGAACTCGTCCCGGGGCAGCGACGTGAGCACCACCGCGAGCACCACCGCCGCCAGCGCGCCGCCCAGGGCCGTCAGCGAGGGCCAGCGCGCGGGCGCCTCCAGGGGCGCGGCCGCCGCGAGCGCGGCCTCCAGGCCGCCTTCCGTCAGCGCGTGCCGCTCCACGGAGGAGGGCGCCTCCAGCGAGCCTTCCAGGGCGCGCTGCGCCCGGGCCCAGCGTTCATAGAGCGGGCCACATCGGTGACACAGATGCGCATGGCGCAGCAGGCGGGCGGCCTGGGGCGAGGGCAGCTCACCCTGGGCCTGTCGCGTCAGTCCCGCGTCGATGTGTCGCTCGTACCACCTCATGATGGGATGCTCCCTATGGCGCACAGGGCGAGGGTCGCCAGGAGCACACCCAGCTCCATGCGCCCGGGCTCCGCCGCCGTCTCCAACCAGCCGGAGGTCTTCAGGTACTCGGTGAACTGCGTGCGCAGCCGCCGCTCGCGCACCCGGACCTCTCCGCGGGTGAGCTGCAGCTGCTCGGCGGCGCTCTCCTGGGACAGCCCGTCCACGAAGCGCAGCTGGGCGAGCGCGCGGGCCTCCTCGGGCTGGGACTCCAGGAAGCGGCGCACCAGCTCGCGCACCTCGGTGCCCAGCGCCTCCTCCTCCGGGCTGCGTCCCTCGTTGGGGAGCTGACCGAGCTCCGGCGCCTCGTCCAGGGACACCGCTTCCCGGGACACCCGCCCCGATGCGCGCATCAGGTCGATGGCCGTGGAGCGCGCCACCGTCAGCAGGAAGCCCAGGTAGGGGCGGACCCCGTCGTAGGCCTGTCGCATGTTGGGGCGGAACGCGCGCACGAATGTCTCCTGGTGGGCCGCGTCCAGGTCCAGCGCGGACAGGGAGATGGTGCGGCTGGCTCCTCCCTCCGCGCCCACCGCGAACCGTCGTGAGAGGTAGCGCAGCACCTCCGGCGAATAGGCGCGGTACACCTGGGTGAGGACGGTGGTGTCCCCACGACGGAAGGACTCCAGGACGGAGCGGTCATTGCCTGGCAGCACGGTGTCTCCGACCCACGCGAGCCGAGTCCGAGCCCAATGCCCGGCCAGCCGTCATCCTCGAAAAAGGATACGGAGCGTGCCCTCGAAATGGGTCGTCCACCTCAACGAAGAGGGGTCGATTTCCTTGCGTGGCGGGTCGGAAATAGTTGCCGGGAGGGGGCTTTCCCTCCCGGCGGCACTTCAGGCTGGACGGGCCCGGGCCCTTGGCTTCAGCGCGCCGGGCGGGCCACGGTGTGCGGGTCGCCGGCGGGGACCCAGGGGATGGCGGGGCCCTGGTAGTCCGGGCCGAACCAGGCCTCGAGGAAGCGGATGGGGCCCACGAGGTGGGCGTTGAACTCCGCGAGCTCCTCGGCGGGGACCCACAGCTCCTGATGGAGCCTGGCCCCCACGGTGCGGACGGGGTAGCGGGCGAGGAAGGGGGCCTCCACGTCGAAGGCGGTGACGAAGCCCACGTGGCCACTGCCCGCGTCCGGCGCGTTCCAGTCCCGGGCAATCTGCCGGGCGTAGTCCACGTTCATCACGGGGTAGAAGAAGGGCTGGTCCGGCAGCCGGGGAGGGAAGCCTCGGCCGTCGACCTCCCGGACGAGCTGCGCCTCCTTCAGCCCCACCGGGCGGTACAGCGTGAGCGTCTCCACCATGGGCGTCTCCTCGAGGAAGGGCGGGGCCATGCCGGGACAGGCATGGCGTGCCGTCGACGAGGGCTGGCGTGACGCCCTGACCGCTTCCGAGGGCTACGACTCCTGGCGGTAGTACACCCACGCCCGGTCCTTGGGAATCAGGGCCGGGGGGTCCAGGCGGATCAACTCGTGGGAGATCTCGTGGTCGTCGGGAAAGTCCGCGATGAGCTCGGTCTCCACCTCGGACATCGTCTCGCGGTCCTCGTCGCGAATCGCGCCGTCGAAGAACGCCTCGAAGTGCAGCCTGGTGTCATCGAAGCGGACGGTGACGGCGCGCAGCCGGGAGGGGATGGCTCCCAGCAGCGCCCGCTGCAGCGACAGGTGGACCAGGCTGCTTCGGTTGGGGGTGCTCATGGATTGGCGGGGACGATATGCGCGCCCTGACTCGAGTAGTGGATGATTCCGCGCGTCGTCGGCTGGCCGTTGACCTGACCGATGACCTCGCCGAAGTCCACCCGTTCCCGGAAACCCGGCTGACCGCGCGCGACGTTACCCACCGGCTGGCCCTGGCCGGAGAAGCGGTCCAGCAGGCCCTGCGGGTTGGGGTGCGTGAAGGGGCTGCGGCCCGGGATGTAGTTCTGGTGCCCGACGATGTGCTTGCCCTGCTTGGCCTCCTCCAGCAGCACCCTCGCCGCGGCGGGCGCGGCCACACCCTCCACACCCGCGGCCGCCGCCGCTCCACCCACGCGGGGGGCGATGGCACCCGCCGCGGCGCGGGCCGCCCCGACGCCTCCCAGCAGCATCGAGGAGAGGCTCACGGCGTTCTGCGCGGCGGCCTCCGCCTGCGAGCGGGGCTGGATGGCCAGGTCGGTGCGGAAGCGGAAGTCGATGCCGGCGGCCCCCAGGCCCCGGTTGACGCCGGCGTTCACCAGGCTGGCGGAGTCCAGCACGAGGTTCGCGGCGCCCGTGGCGTAGCCCCGGGCCGTGTCCGCGGCCCAGTTGCCGACCCGCTGGGCCCAGCTCGCGCGCGGCGCCTCGGCGGGAGCGCCCGGCGCGGCGCCCGTCACCGCCTGGGCGACCTGTCGGCGCTCTCCCGCCGGAGCGGGGTCGAAGCTGGAGACGCCGCGGAACTCCGCGGGAGGCTGCGCCCGAGGCGCGCTCGCCGGCGCGGCGGGCTCCGTCCGGGGTGCCTCACGCGGGGCCTCCTCTCGCGAGGTGACAGGCGTGGGGGGACGACGCGTGGACAAGGGAGGGAGGGACATCGGTCTTCTCCGGCTCGACTGGCTTTGAGGAGATTATCCCTCACACCTGACCTTGAGTTGCGTTTGGGGAAAGGCCAGTTGATTCAGGGGTTTGCCCTGATTCCTTTCAAAGACTTCCATCGTGGGATGGGAAGACCCGCCTGGGTCGATGTTGAAGCGGGAGCGCTCCGACCCACCCCGCGCCAATGGGGCGCGGACGAGGTCGAAGGCTCCCGCCGTCGATGCTGGGCGTCCGGGCTTGCGAGAGCCCGTCGCCCGTGTGGCCTTCCGCGCGGCTCAGAAGGCCGAGCCGTCCACGCGGCGCCCTGGGGACGCGAGCGAGGAGGACAGCGAATCGTGGCGCACCCATTCGCCCGCGCCCGTGCCGTCCGGGTTGCGGTTGAAGGAGACGCCCAGCGTGGTGCTGCCGTAGGAGGCGTGGTCCTGCTCGGAGCCGTCCGGACGGACCAGGTAGGCGGAGTCGTTCGAGCGGTTGAAGCGAAGTCCGTCGCCACCGTTGGCGCCCGCGGTGTTGGGCACGCCCATGGGCACGGCCGAGGCGTCGCCATACACGGTGTAGACGGCGCCCGGCTGCAGCATCGTCCCCGCGGGGAAGACGTGGCGCGCGGGCTTGTCGCCGCGCCGGGACTCGTCGTCATGCAGCGAGTAGCCGCCCAGGTTCACCGCGGCAGTGCCGGTGTTGCGCACTTCCACGAACATCTTGTCGTAGTCCGGCGTGGTGCTCCCGCTCGGCGGCAGGGGCTGGGGCAGGTACTCGTTGATGAACAGCGTGGGCACGGGCCGGTTGAGCGTGAATGGGGCATCGCTGATGTCCGCCAGGGTGGAGTCCGCCGCGTCGTTGATGCGCACCCGCGCGGTGGAGGAGCCCTCCGAGGGCACCGTCCACGTGAAGCTGCCCGAGGCCGCGGGCACGGAGGTGGCGATGTCGCTCCACACCACGCCGTTGTCGAGCGAGTACTGCAGCCGCACGTTCTGCACGCCGGAGGCCGTCCAGGTGATGTCGAACGTGCTGCCCGCGGCGAGCACCTCGCCCCCGTTGGGCGCGGTGACCTTCAGCGTGCGCGCCGTCACCTGCCCGAAGTTGTAGCGGCTGATGATGGGGTAGTGGTCGGACGTGGTGGTGCCATAGCGGGTGATGCTCGGGCGCAGCACCGCGGCGGACCCCGGGACGTAGGACTCCAGCATCTCGTTGCTGACCAGCTGGTGGTCGATGAACGTGTTGCGGCTCACCGTGGAGCCGATGCCCGACACGGACATCTCCTGGGTGACGAAGCGGTAGTTGTCGGCGTCGTCCACGAAGTTCCGATAGGGCGTGTCGCGGTTGTTGACGGTGGAGACGTCCACGTCATCGTTCCAGTCGCCCACCACCATCACCCGCTGCGTGGGCATGCTGCTGTCCAGGTAGCCCTTGAGCAGCTGCCCCGCCTCGAGCCGCCGCTCGTAGTCCGCCGACTCGGTGCCGTTGCTCGTGGCCTTCATGTGCAGCATCAGCACGGACAGGTCCACGTTCGTGCCGGACCGGGTGACGCGCAGGTCCACCCGCAGCGGCGGCCGGCCCGCGAAGTAGTAGTCGCTCGAACCCAGCACGATGCGCGCCTCGCGCACCTGCACCAGACCCTTCTTGTAGAGGATGCCCAGCTTCTGCTCGTCGGCGTCGTAATAGAAGGAGCCGGACGGCACGAGCGGGTCGCTGGCCAGGAAGCCGTCGTACTCGGGAAGCTGCGCCTTGAGCTGCTCGAAGTGCGCCGCGTCGACCACCTCCGCCAGTCCCCAGACATCCACGCCCGCGCCGGCAATCACCGTCTTCACGTTGGCCAGCTGGAGCGCCTCATCCGACGGCCCCTGTCCCGTGTGGCCGAACCACTCGATGTTCCAGTTGCCCACCGACAGGGGGAAGCTCGTCGAGGGGCCGCCATCCGTCCCGCCTCCGTCCGGCGTGCCCGTGCCCGGCTTCACCTCCAGCGAGTAGCGCGCCTGCGCGGCGATGCCGCTGGCGTCCTCCACCTTCACCGTGAAGCTGGTCGTGCCCGCGAGCGTCGCGACGCCGGTCACCTCGCCGTCCTGCGACAGCGACAGGCCCTCCGGCAGCGCGCCCTCCACCACGGAGAACGTCACCGGGGGCCGCCCGCCCACGCCACCGAAGGTGTACGTGTAGCCATTGCCCGCCACGGCCGCCGTGAGCGTCGCGCCCACGAGCGCCGGCGCCGGCCACACCTTGAGGGTGTACGTCCGCGAGTCCTCGCTCTTCTCCACGTCCACCACGTCGACCTGGAGGGAGTAGTCCCCCGCGGCGCTCGCCGGGCCCGTCAGCCGCCCGTCCGTCGAGTAGAACGAGAAGCCCGGGGGCACCTCCGACTTCAGCGTGTAGCGCAGGGGCGCCGTCCCCCCCGTGGCGGTGATCCGCGTGTCGTAGGGCGCGCCCACCGTGGTGTCGGTCAGCGCGGAGATGTTGGGCAGCTTCGGGCCGCTGCCGGGGGTCGGGTCGTCCCCACCGGAGCAGGCGCCCAGGAAGGTCAGGATGAGCAGCATCCCGACCGCGCGTTGGATGGACATGAAGGTGGTCTCCCCGAGAAGCGGTGGGGGCTCGGCCGTTCCCCCTATATGGAATCAGACACTCTAGCCGTATCCCGTGGGGGGATGCTCGCGGGACGTGTCCCCTCGGGGAACTGCAATGGCGCCGGGGGATGTCCGTGACATATTCGAGGGCCGCGAAACCCACGGGGGGCGCCGCCGCCCGGACGAGAGGACCTGCGCAATGGCCGAGAAGTGGGACAAGCACCTGATGGAGTTCCTCAAGCGCACCGGCGACGAGCTCAAGCGCACCACCGATGACCTGCGCGGCGAGGCCCAGCGCCTCCTCAAGGAAGTGAAGGACCCGGACAAGCAGGCCAAGGTGAAGGAGGGCCTGGTGCAGCTGCGCACCTGGGCCGCCAGCACCACCAAGGTCGCCGCGGAGAAGATTGAAACCGCCGTGCGCCAGGTCGAGGGCGCCGTGGAGCGCGCCTTCCGTCCCGAGGAGGGCGAGGCGGGCGCGCCGGGCACCACGAAGTCCGAGGCCGCCGACGCCGAGGCCCCCCGGGCCCCGCGCCCCAAGCCCGAACCCAAGGCCGCGAAGAAGGCCGCCCCCGGCACCAAGTCCATCGGCCGCAAGAAGGCCAGCGGCCGCCCGGCCGCCAAGAAGGCCGCTCCAACTTCCAAGAAGACCGTCGGCCGCGCGAAGAAGCCCACCGCCGGAGCGTGAAGTTCCGCCCGGCCTTGAATCAGACAGGTCCGGACTTCCGGTTCCGGTTCCGTCAGTCATTGCCGCCAGTTGGAACGGTGTGCGGCGCGTGAGATAGTGCGCGCCGTGGCCGGCTCCAGTGAAAAGGACAGCATCCAGGCGGAAATCGGGCAGGACGTCATCGACGCGGCGGTCCGCAGCGTCGAGCGTCGCATGGAGGATGAAGAGGTGACCGTCATCGAGGTGGAGGCCCCCCAGGCCGCTGCTTCCGAGGACGCGGCCGCCTCCGTCGCCCCCGAGGATTCCGTGCCTCCCCAGGACTCCCCAGCGCCCTCCGCGACCGCGGAAGAGGTCGCCCAGCTCCGTCAGGAGGTGGAGTCGCTCAAGGCGCAGGTCGAGTTCAGCCAGGCCAAGGGTCGCGAGACCATGGAGCGGCTGCGCGAGGCGCACGAGCGCGCCAAGGAGGCGCAGGACCGCATGGTCCGCGCCGCCGCGGACCTGGAGAACTACCGCAAGCGCGCGCAGAAGGAGAAGGAGGAGGTCCAGCGCTTCGGCTCGGAGAAGCTGCTCAAGGACCTGCTCCCGGTGATGGACAACCTGGACCGCGCGCTCGAGGCCGCGACCAAGTCGCCCGACATCGAGAGCTTCCAGAAGGGCGTGGCCATGACGCGCAAGTCCTTCGAGGACGCGCTCGGCCGCCACGGCGTGAAGTCCTTCAGCGCCAAGGGCCAGCCGTTCGACCCGCGCATGCACGAGGCCATCCAGCAGGTGGAGACGGCCGACACGCCCGCGGGCCACGTGGTCTACGAGGTGGTGCGCGGCTTCTTCCTCAACGAGCGCCTGGTGCGCCCGGCCATGGTCGTCGTCGCGCGCGCGCCCGAGGCCGTCGCCGCGCCCGTCGTGGACGCCGCCGCCTCATCCACCCCCGCGCCCGCCGAGGACTCACCTCCGGCGGAAGCCGAGCCGCGGGCCGAAGCACCCGAGCAGCACACGGACAGCACTTCCGGGGGGAGTCAGTAAGCATCATGGGCAAGGTGATTGGAATCGACCTGGGGACCACCAACTCCTGCGTCGCCGTCATGGAAGGCGGCGAGCCGGTGGTCATCCCCAACAGCGAGGGCAGCCGCACCACGCCCTCCATGGTGGGCTTCACGGACTCCGGTGAGCGGCTGGTGGGCCAGATTGCCAAGCGGCAGGCCATCACCAACCCGGAGAACACCGTGTTCGCCGTGAAGCGGCTCATCGGTCGGAAGTTCGACTCGCCGGAGGCCAAGAAGGCCATCGGCGTGAGCGCCTTCAAGGTGGCCGCGAGCCCCAACGGCGACGCCTGGGTGGAGATCCGCGGCAAGGGCCACAGCCCGCCGGAGGTCTCCGCCATCGTCCTGATGAAGATGAAGCAGACGGCGGAGGACTACCTCGGCGAGCCCGTCACCGAGGCGGTCATCACCGTCCCCGCGTACTTCAACGACAGCCAGCGTCAGGCCACCAAGGACGCCGGCCGCATCGCGGGCCTCAACGTCCTGCGCATCATCAACGAGCCCACCGCCGCGGCGCTCGCGTACGGCCTGGACAAGGTCAAGGACGGCGGCACCGAGCGCGTGGCCGTGTACGATTTGGGCGGCGGCACGTTCGATATCTCCATCCTGGAACTGACCGCCGGCGTCTTCGAGGTGAAGAGCACCAACGGCGACACGTTCCTGGGCGGCGAGGACTTCGACCAGCGGCTCATCGACTACCTGGCCAAGCGCTTCGCCGAGCAGAACAACGGCCTGGACCTGCGCCGCGACCGCATGGCGCTGCAGCGCCTGAAGGAGGCCGCCGAGCGCGCCAAGCACGAGCTGTCCAGCGCGCCCGAGACGGAGGTGAACCTGCCGTTCATCACCGCGGATGCCTCCGGCCCCAAGCACCTGACGGAGACGGTGGACCGCTCCACCTTCGAGGCGCTGGTGGCGGACCTCATCGACCGCACCATCGAGCCCTGCAAGATCGCCCTCAAGGACGCGGGCCTGACCGCGCAGCACGTCAACCAGGTGCTCCTGGTGGGCGGCATGACGCGCATGCCCCGCGTGCAGCAGAAGGTGCGCGAGTTCTTCGGCAAGGAGCCGCACAAGGGCATCAACCCGGATGAGGTCGTCGCCGTGGGCGCGGCCATCCAGGGCGGCGTGCTCAAGGGCGAGGTGAAGGACGTCCTCCTGCTGGACGTGACGCCGCTGTCCCTGGGCGTCGAGACGGCCGGCGGCGTCTTCACGAAGATCATCGACAAGAACACCACCATCCCCTGCAAGAAGAGCCAGGTGTTCTCCACCGCGGTGGACAACCAGCCGCTGGTGAGCGTGCACGTGCTCCAGGGCGAGCGCGAGATGGCGGCGGACAACAAGACGCTGGCCCGCTTCGAGCTGGTGGGCATCCCGCCGGCGCCGCGTGGCGTGCCGCAGATTGAAGTGTCGTTCGACATCGACGCCAACGGCATCGTGCACGTCAGCGCCAAGGACCTGGGCACCGGCAAGGTCCAGCAGGTGCGCGTGGTGAGCAACTCCGGCCTGTCGGAGGCCGAAATCCAGGCGATGATCAACGACGCCCAGTCGCACGCCGCCGACGACAAGAAGAAGAAGGAGCTGGCGGAGCTGCGCAACAACGCGGACGGCCTCATCTACACCACCGAGAAGAGCCTGGAGGAGTACGCCAGCCTCCTGTCGGAGAAGGACCGCGAGGAGATCAAGTCGGACCTGGAGCGGCTCAAGGGCCTGCTCAACACCTCCGACCCGGTCGCCCTCAAGGAGGCCTTCCAGCGCCTGGAGGGCAGCGCCTACCGCATCGCCGACGCCATCTACACGGGCCAGGCGAGCTGAAGCACCCGCCTCACGGGCGGGGGGATGCAATCGCCGGAACCCTTCCGGCGTAGAGTCAGTCTCCCCCTGTCCGTTCCGAGGTCTCAGTCATGGATCCAGTCGAAGGCGTCGTCATGGTGCTCGTGGTGGCGATGACGTGCGGCATCCCCCTGTTGGGGTTGACGCTGCGCTTCTCGCTCAAGCCCGTGCTGGAGGCCTTCATCCGCCTGCGCGAGGCCCAGCTGGGCTCCCACCCGGAGAACGCCCTGCTGCGCGAGCGCGTGGCCTACCTGGAGCGCGTGCTGGAGGCCCACGGCCTCATCGAGGACCGCCGCGTGGTGCTCCCCACCAGCCCCTCCGAGCGCCTGCCGCCCGGCGCCACGGCCCTGAAGGACCGCGAGCGCGTCTAGGCGGCGGGTGTCGTTGACCCACGCACGCTGTTGTCGGTCCCTGACTTCCCGGGGAATCCCTCCCAGGTTGTAATGGGGGGGTGGAATTCCCTTCCTTGGAGACAGAGGTCGCGTTCCTGCGTGGGCTGGTGGCCGTGCAGCGGATGGCGGACGACATCCTGGAGGACTGCCTCCAGCGCGGTCTGACGCTGGACGCGGGCCTGGACGTCTTCCTCACGCAGTGCGCGCGCATGGTGCATGCGCCCGCGGGCTTCGTCTCCCTGCGCGGCACCCGGGGGCCCGTGCTGACGCGGGTGCTGGGCGAATTGGGCGCGGACGTGTTCGAGGCGGCGCTGTGGCGCGGCCCCCGCCGGCTGCCCAACGGGCGGATGCTCTTCTGCACCCGGCTGAAGCTGGGCACGCTGGAGCTGGGCGGGATGGGGCTCGCGGTGGAGGGCGCCTTCCCGGACGGCGGCGGGCTGGTGATGAAGCTGGTGGAGGCCATCGGCGAGCAGCTCGACACGTCGGTGCTGGCCTTCCTGGCGCTGACGGACGGGCAGGGCCCGCTGGAGCGGCTGGACGACCTGGCCATGGACGACACGCCGGTGCCGCGCGGGCGCATCGGCAAGTACGAGGTCCTCACGCCCCTGGGCACCGGCGGCATGGCCCAGGTGCTGGTGGCGCGGGCCCGGGGCCCGGAGGGGCTGGGCCGGCTGGTGGCCCTCAAGCGCATCCTCCCGCACCTGACGGCGGACCCGGCCATCGTCCAGCAGTTCCTGGACGAGGCGCGCATCGGCCTGCGGCTGGCGCACCCCAACTTGGTGCACGTGTACGACTTCGGCGAGGCGCAGGGGGCGTACTTCATCGCCATGGAGCTGGTGCGGGGCGTGGACCTGGACCGGCTCCTGCGCGCGCGCCGGGGGCCCCTGATGCCCGAGCAGGCGGTGGCGGTGGTGGTGCAGGCGCTGCACGGCCTGCAGGCGGCGCACTCGCTCAAGGGCGAGGACGGCAAGCCGCTGCACCTGGTGCACCGCGACCTGTCCCCGCACAACCTGATGGTGGGCTTCGACGGGCGGGTGAAGATTCTCGACTTCGGGGTGGCCAAGGCGCGCGCCCAGCGGACCATGACGCTGCCGGGCATCGTGAAGGGCAAGCCCCTGTACATGTCCCCGGAGCAGGCGCGGGGACAGCGGCTGGACGCGCGCAGTGATTTGTTCGCGATGGGGCTCATCCTCTACGAGGCGCTCACCGGCAAGCGGGCGTTCGACCGGGGCGACGAGCTGCGCTCCATGCAGGCCATCTGCGACGAGCGGCTGACGCGCCCGGACTCCATCTCCCAGCCGCTGTGGGACGTGCTGGAGATGGCCCTGGCCAAGTCGCCCACGGCGCGCTTCTCCGACGCCCTGGAGATGGCGGAGCGGCTGCAGGACGCCCTCACGCCGGTGAAGGACGCGGAGCTGGCGCGGCTGATGGCCCGGCACTTCCCGGACCGGCTGCGCGAGTTGCAGCAGCTGGACCGCACCGAGGCGCAGCAGGGCCGCCTGGGCGTGTCACCGCCCGCGGTGGCGCAGGACATCGAGGACGTGGACACCGAGCCGCGCCCGCGTCCCTCGCCCCAGCCCCAGAAGAAGGCCGCGCGCTGACCCCGGCACCGCCCCCGTGCTGTCGGGGAGCGGTGGCCGGGTGCCATGCCTTCACTTCACGCGACCGATGCCTCAGGAGCGGCGCAGCGACGGGTCGTCGGACGTCGCGTTGAGGGTGCGCGGCGCGTCGACCTCGCCCTCGGTGCGGATGTCCACGTTCTCGTGGCGCACCCGCTCGGTGAAGCGGCGCTCCTCCTCGACGACGTCCTTGTGGATGACGACCTCCTCGTCGAGCACCTGGCGCTTGATGACCTCCGCCTCCTCGGCGTGCAGGGGGACGACGATGGTCTCGTCCTTGAACGCGCCCGTCACCGGCGTGTCCGACGTCACCGCCCGCCGCTCCACGCGGACCCGCTCGTGGCGCAGGGGGACCTTCACCACCTCCTCCTCCTCCACGATCTCCTTGTGCACGCGCAGCTCTCCGGCCTGCATGTCGTGCTTCTCCACGCTCAGCCGCTCCCGGTGGACAGGGATGGAGATGTCACGGTTGTCGTTCCACTCCGTCTTGGCGCGCCGCAGCTCCGTGTCCGCCTTCATGTTGGCCTGGTAGCCGACGTCCTCCTTCAAGCCCGTGGTGGGCAGCGGCGTCACCGAGGCCCGGCTCGCGTTCAGGTCCGTCTCCCGCACGCGCGTCTCCGTCACCGTGCGCTCGGACGCCAGCCCCATGGCGCCGGCGGTGCCCAGGTCCGCGCCGCTCCGGGTGCGCTCCGCCTCGGAGACCTGCTGCAGGGCCTCCTTGCCGCGGTTGAGGATGACCTCCCCGTTGCGAATCTCGCTCACCTCGGTGAAGGAGACCCGGTAGTCCTTGGGGAAGAACAGGCCTCTCTCGATGTGGAACGCGTCGTCGCCGATGGCGAAGACCTTGCCGAGCTTCTCGTCGTCGATGCTGCGGACAACCATCCCTTCGCGTACGTCCTTCTTGTTCTTGAGCATGGCTGGCTCCTCCTGAATGCCTCCTGCTGCATCACCGGGAAGGTGGGAGCGGGTCCGCGGATGAACAGTGTCTCGCCAACATGCGTGCTCAGGGCTCGCCCCCGTGGTCGCCGTCGCGCCCATGCCCGCCTGCCCTCGCGAACGCGGCCCTGTCCACTTTCCGGGCACCCCCGGCGAAGCGGGTGGGAGGACGCCGGAGCCTGGGATTCGAGCGCTCCACCCTCGACGGGGGCTCGCGTGACGCGCCGCACGGAGGGTACGTGGGGGGAGGGCCTGTCTGGCAGCGCGCTTGACCCATGGAGAGGGCTCCCCTAGAAAACCGGGGCTTTGACTCGCAGCACCCCCTGTTGAGGAGGATTGCTCCGCATGCGACGCCTTGCCCCGATGCTGCTCGCCGCGCTCGCCGTCTTGGCGGCCGCCTGCGAGAAGAAGACGCAGCCCACCCCTTCCGGTGAGGCCGGCACGCAGGCCGCGCAGGGACAGGCCCCAAGCCCCGGCGGCGGCACGCCCGCGGGCGCGGACACCATCCTGCTGGGCCAGGTGGGCGCGCTCACCGGAGGCCAGGCGACGTTCGGCATCTCCACGCGCAACGGCATCGAGCTGGCGCTCAAGGAGGCCAACGCCGCGGGCGGCGTGAACGGCAAGAAGCTGGCGATCCGCGTCTACGACAACCAGAGCAAGCCGGAGGAGGCCGCGCAGGCCGCCACCCGCCTGATTACGCAGGACAAGGTGGTGCTCATCCTGGGCGACGTGGCCTCGTCCAACTCGCTGGCCATGGCGGAGAAGGCGCAGGCGGCGGGCGTGCCCATGATTACCCCTTCGTCCACCAACACCACGGTGACGGAGAAGGGCGACTACATCTTCCGCGTGTGCTTCATCGACCCGTTCCAGGGCTTCGTGATGGCGAAGTTCGCCCGCGACGACCTGAAGCTCGGCAAGGTGGCGGTGCTGCAGGACAACAAGAGCGCCTACTCCATCGACCTGTCGGGCGTGTTCACGCGCAAGTTCACGGAGATGGGTGGGAAGATCGCCACCACTGAGAGCTACAGCCAGGGCGACACCGACTACCGCGCGCAGCTGACCGCCATCAAGAAGACGCAGCCGGACGGCATCTACGTGCCGGGCTACTACAGCGAGGTGGGCGTCATCGCCCGCCAGGCGCGCGAGGTGGGCCTCAAGGTGCCGCTGATGGGCGGCGACGGCTGGGACTCCGAGAAGCTCTTCGAGCTGGGCGGCAGCGCCATCACCGGCAGCTACTTCTCCAATCACTACTCGCCGGACAACCCGGACCCCCGCGTGCAGAAGTTCATCGCGGACTACAAGGCGGCCTACGGCGGCGTCCCGGACGCGCTCGCGGCGCTGGGCTACGACGCGGCCCGCGTGGCGATTGAAGCGCTCAAGCGCGCCAAGGATTTGAGCGGCCCGTCCGTGCGCGACGCGATTGCCCAGACCAAGGACTTCCCGGGCGTGGCGGGCACCGTCACCCTGGATGAGAAGCGCAACGCCGTGAAGTCCGCCGTCGTCCTCAAGGTCGGGGATGGCAAGACGCAGTACGTGACGACCATCAATCCCTAAATGGCGCAGCTCCTCCAGCACCTCATCAACGGCCTGGCCGCCGGCACCATCTACGCGCTCGTCGCGCTCGGCTACACGATGGTGTACGGCGTCCTCAAGCTCATCAACTTCGCCCACGGCGACGTCATGATGGTCGGCGTCTACATGGGCTACGCCACCGCGTTCGCGATCGGACGCGAGGCGCGCGGCTCGTTCCTGGGCATCGCCGCCGTCTTCGCGGTGGCCATGCTGGGCTGCGCGCTCATGGGCTTCCTCATCGAGCGCTTCGCCTACCGGCCCCTGCGCGAGAAGCCCCGGCTGACGGCGCTCATCACCGCCATCGGCATCTCCTTCGCCCTGTCCTACGGCTTCCAACTGGACATCGGCTTCCTGCCGGGCGCCAGCCCCCGCGCGTTCCCCGAAATCATCGAGCCCACCGAGTGGCTCATCATCGGAGACCGCGACGTCGTGGTGTGGAACTGGCAGGTCATCAGCTTCCTCATCGCCGTGGGGTTGATGGTGGGCCTGCAGTACCTGGTGTTCGGCACGCGCTTCGGCCGGGCCATGCGCGCGGTGTCCTGGGACCACCGGGTGGCGGCGCTGATGGGCATCCCCACCGACCGGGTCATCGCGCTGACGTTCATGCTCAGCAGCGGCCTGGCCGCGGGCGCGGGCCTGCTCTACGCCATCAAGGACACGTCGGTGAGCCCGCTGATGGGCCTGTACGTGGGCCTCAAGGCCTTCGTCGCGGCGGTGATTGGCGGCATCGGCCACGTGCCGGGCGCGGTGGTGGGCGCGCTGGTGCTGGGGCTGGTGGAGGAGTTCGTCGTCGGCTACGCGGCCAGCACCTGGCGCGACGCGGTGGCCTTCGGCTTCCTCATCCTGGTGCTGCTCGTGAAGCCCGGTGGCCTGTTCGGCCGGGTCGCCGCGGAGAAGGTCTGATGGAGACCCCCGCGCTTCCCATCCCCGAGGCCCGCACGCTCGTGCCGCCCTCGCTGCGTGGCGTGCTGCCGTTGCTCGTCGCCATCCCCACGCTGGTGCTGTTCCAGTGGGCGCTGAGCGGCTCCGACTTCGCCACGTACCTGTTGTCCGTCGTCGGCGTGAACATCATCCTCGCGGTGAGCCTCAACATCGTGAACGGGATGACGGGGCAGTTCTCCATCGGCCACGCGGGCTTCATGGCCGTGGGCGCGTACATCGCCGGGTACTGCTCGCTGCAGCTCAAGGAGGTGGCGCTGTCCTTCCTCCCCGTGGCGGCCAGCGACCAGGTGCTCTTCACCGTGGCGCTGCTCGCGGGCGGCGTCGCGGCGGCGGCGTGCGGCTTCCTGGTGGGCCTGCCGTCCCTGCGCCTGCGCGGTGACTACCTGGCCATCGTCACGCTGGGCTTCGGCGAAATCATCCGCGTCGTGGTGCAGAACACGGACGCGTTCGGCCGCGCGCTGGGCCTGTCGGGCATCCCCCAGTACTCGAGCCCCGGCATGGTGTTCTTCTGGGTGTTCCTGGTGGTGCTGGCCGCGCGCCGCATCGCCGGCTCCAGCCACGGCCGCAGCCTGTGGGCCATCCGCGAGGACGAGGTGGCCGCCGAGGCCATGGGCGTGGACACCACCGGCTACAAGGTGCGCGCGTTCGTCTTCTCGTCGTTCTTCGCGGGCATCGCCGGCGGCCTGTTCGCCCACTTCGTGCCCATCATCAACCCCGGCTCCTTCACCTTCGTGCGCTCGATGGAAATCGTCGTCATGGTGGTGCTGGGCGGCCTGGGCTCCACCACGGGCGCCTTCGTCGCGGCCATCTTCCTGACGCTGCTGCCCGAAGGCATGCGCTCCCTGTTCGGCGCGCTGGGCACCGAGGGCAGCCTGGCGCAGCGGGTGGACCAGATTCGCATGCCCATCTACGGCCTGTTGCTCGTCGTCTTGATGCTCGCCAGGCCCCAGGGCCTGTTCGGCACGAAGGAGATCTGGGACGTGCTGCCACGGTGGCTGCCCCGCAAGCGCCGGGGGCTGGCGTGAGCGCGAACGTGACGGCCCTCTCCTCCACGTCCCCCGAGCCCGTGCTGGTGGCGGACGGCGTGAGCATCCAGTTCGGCGGCCTCAAGGCGCTCACCGACTTCCACCTGTCCATCCGGCAGGGGGACCTGCTGGGCCTCATCGGCCCCAACGGCGCGGGCAAGTCCACCGCGTTCAACGTGCTGACGGGCGTCTACCAGCCCACCCAGGGCGTGGTGCGCGTGGGCGGCACGCAGGTCAACGGGCGCAAGCCGCATCAAATCAACCTGCTGGGCGTGGCGCGCACCTTCCAGAACATCCGCCTGTTCCGCGCGCTCTCCGCGCTGGACAACGTGAAGGTGGCCTGCCGCGCTCAGACGGCGCTGCACCAGTCCAGCCTCAGCGTGGGCTCCAAGCTGCGCAACGCGGCCCACAACTACGCGGACTGGTGGCGCTCGCTCCTGCTCACCCCGGGCTTCCAGCGCGAGGAGCGGCGGCTGACCGAGCAGGCCGAGCACCTGCTGGAGGTCATGGGCCTGTCGCACCGCCGCGACGAGGAGGCGCGAAACCTCCCCTACGGTGAGCAGCGCCGGCTGGAGATTGCCCGCGCCCTGGGCAGCCAGCCCCGGGTGCTGCTGCTCGACGAGCCCGCCGCCGGCATGAACACGCGCGAGAAGGCGGACCTGATGGTGCTCATCCGCAAGCTGCGCGACGACTTCAAGCTGGGTGTGCTGGTCATCGAGCACGACATGAAGCTGGTGATGGGCATCTGCGAGCGCATCACCGTGCTGGACCACGGCGAGACCATCGCGCGCGGGGCGCCCGCCGAGGTGCGCAGCGACCGCAAGGTCATCGAGGCGTACCTGGGCGACAGCTACCTGGAGAGTCACGGAGGCGCGGCGTGAGCGAGGCGCAGGTGAAGACGCTGGGTGAGCGCCAGGCCTTCGCGCCGCTCCTGACGGTGGAGGGCATCAAGGTCCACTACGGCGCCATCCAGGCCCTGAAGGGCGTGTCGCTGACGGTGGGCAAGGGTGAAGTCGTCGCCCTCATCGGCGCCAACGGCGCGGGCAAGACGAGCACCCTGCGCGCGGTGAGCGGCATGCTCAAGGCCAGCGCCGGGAAGATTCGCTTCGGCGGCCAGGACACCACCCACCTCAAGGCGCACCAGCTGGTGCCCCGGGGCATGGCGCACGCGCCGGAGGGGCGGGGCATCTTCCCCAACATGTCCGTGCTGGAGAACCTGGAGCTGGGCGCCTACCTGCGCCGCGACACCGCGGAGGTGAAGGCGGACATGGAGAAGAGCTTCACGCTCTTCCCCGTGCTCAAGGAGCGGCGCACCCAGATGGCGGGCACGCTGTCCGGCGGCGAGCAGCAGATGCTCGCCATCGCCCGCGCGCTGCTCAGCCGGCCCCAGCTGCTCTTGTTGGACGAGCCCTCGCTGGGCCTCGCCCCGCAGGTGACGGAGACCATCTTCCGCACCCTGCGCGAGGTGAACCAGACGGGTGTCAGCGTGCTGCTGGTGGAGCAGAACGCCCACCTGGCGCTCAACTGCGCCCACTACGGCTACGTGCTGGAGACGGGCGAGGTGGCGATGGCGGGCCCCGGCAAGGCGCTCCTGGAGAGCGCGGAGGTGCGCCGGGCCTACCTGGGTGAATAGCTTCCGGAGGCCGATTTTCAGCCTCCGAAGCGCCCGCTTCCGTCCGGCCGCGGACGCTTCTGGGGTGTGCGTGACACCTGGAAACTGGCGGCCGTCCCAATCTCGGGTAGTCAGAAGTCGAGCAGTTCTATTAGCGTCGTCCGACGCACCGCGTTCATCTCCCACACCAAATTTCAGGAAGCGCGCCCATGCCTTCGTTGTCTCGCCTCCTTGCCGCCCTTGCCACCCTGTCGCTGATTTCACTCGCGTGCGTCAGCGCCCAGAAGACCGACTCCAACCAGCAGGCGACCTCCACCGTCGAGGAGCTGCCGAACGAGGGCGGTGAGTCGGGGGGCCAGCCGGCCGCCGCCGCGGGCCCGCAGCTGACCGAGGTGACGGCCGAAGAGGGCTTCACCGTGAAGATGCCGGGCCAGCCCCAGGTCCAGCGCCAGAAGGTGAACATCCCCGCGGGCGAGGTCTCCACGGCGGCGTACTCGCTGCAGACCGCCGAGGGCGTCATCTACTCCATCAGCACCGCGGACTACCCGGAGAAGGTCGTCGCGAGCCGTCCTCCCGAGGCGTTCCTCAACGAGGGCCGCGACGGCCTCACCAACCAGCTCAAGGGCACCGTCAGCAACGAGCAGGAGCTCACGCTGGATGGCTACCCCGGCAAGTCCTACACGGTGTCCTCGCCCAACGGCGAGGTGCGCGCGCGCAACTACCTGGTGGGCCCGCGCCTCTACACCATGCTGGTCCTCTACAACCCGAGCATCGGCGCGCCGGGCGCGGAGGACTTCCTGGGCTCGCTGGGGCTGGTGAATCCTCCTCCGGCCATTCCGCGCGCGGGCGCGGCGGGCGCGGATGGTGGCGTGGGTGACGGTGGCACGGACCCGGACGCAGGCGCTGTCGAGGCCACCGCTCCGGACGCCGGTGCCCCGGATGCGGGCGCTCCCGCCCCCGCGAAGCGTCGTCGCGCCAAGTAGTCGGAGGGCTCGCCCCGGGCCGCGCTCCCTTCGCTGGGGAGCGTGCAGCCGGCGACACGGGCCCCGTTGCTGTTCAACGGATGGGGGCCCGCACGCTGCGGGGTGACTTCCCTCGGTAGGTGCTCGCCCACATTCTCTCCTCGGATGTCCGGGGAGGGGATTCATGACAGGGCTTGCAGGGGCCTTGCTCGCCGCGGTGCTCGCGGCGGGTGGGACGGCGTTGGTACCGGTGAGCGGGGGCAATGCCCTCACGCTCCCGGCGCAGCGCCACATCGTTCGAGTCGAGACAGGCAGTGGTCGTCCCGCGAGCCTGCTGGTGGCCATCCAGCACGGCAACGTGGAGTCCAAGGGGCTGGTGCTCTACCGCTCCGAGGACGCGCTGCGCACGGTGCGGCGGGTGGGCGACATCCAGTCGGATGCCACGCACGCGGACCGGGCGGAGCTGCTCGCGGTGGGGCGGGACGTGGCGCTCGTGTATTCCTACGAGGGGCCACAGCTGGAGCCCTCCAGCCGGCATGACGTCTGGTTCCAGTGGTGGCGCTACCAGTCCGGCGCGGACACGTGGACGCCGGAGCCGGCGGTGCGGGTGATGAACGCGGACGCGAGCACGGGCTACTCGCGGGCGCTGCTCGCGCGGGACTCGAAGGGGCGGCTGTGGGTGCAGGCCTTCCGGCTGGAGGCGGATGGAGGCTCCACGGCGGTGGTGGCGGTGTCCACGGACGAGGGGCAGAGCTTCGGTGGGCACCAGGCGCTGGACAAGGTGCGCAGGCGCGGCGGGGGGCGGCTGCTGAGCGTGGGGACGCGGCTGGTCTTCGTCTACGCCATGCATGACGGCTTCGTGCCCACGCGGATGCGCGTGCGCGACGACGACGACCCGACGGGCACCTGGGCGCCGGTGCGCGAGGCGTTCTCCGACGGCATCTACCATGGCGCGGCGCTGAGCGCGGTGGCGGACGGCCGGGGCGGCATGCACCTGGTCTACAAGGACGAGCAGGAGCGGCTGTACCACCGGCGCTTCGACGGGACGTCCTTCGGTCCTCGCACGCTGGTGGAGGGCACGTCGGACTGGGCAATCCAGGCCGCGGTCACCCGCGTGGGGGACTCGCTCTACATCTTCTACAACCGCATGCGCGTGCTCAACGCGCACTACGAGCTGCGCGCGAAGGTGCTCGCGCCGGACGGCACGCTGGGCAGCGCGGTGACGCTGGATGGGGACGCGACGTTCAAGGGCTATCCCAACGCGGTGGACGTGCTGCCCTCGGACAGCGCGGAGGTGCCGTGCCTGTATGGCGAGGCGCCGGACGCGAGCTCGCGGGGCACGGTGTCGCGGGTGGCGTGGGTGCGGGACGAGGAGCCGCCGGGGGAGGGGCCGTTCTCGCTCGACGTGGTGCGCTCCTCCTCCAGTCACGAGCTGCTCGCGGTGGATGGGGCCGGCACGCTGTACGGGCTCGCGGTGGGGGGCGAGCGCTCGCGGCTGATGGCGAGCACGGATGGGGGTGTGAGCTTCTCCGCGCGGAGCCAGGACAGCGGCAACCTGTGGACGATGGCGGCGATGTCGAACGGGACGCTGCTGGCGGTGGTGAGTCACAGCGGCGCGTACTTCCTGAAGCGCTCGACGGACGGCGGGCGCACGTGGCGGGACGAGGTGAGCCTGGGCAGCTACCGGGCGATGGGGCCGCGCAGCTTCGCGCAGCTCGGGAACACCTGGTTCTTCCTCGAGTACCAGACGTTCACCTCGTCCGCGGTGCCGGTGCGGCTGTGGGCGAGCACGGACAGCGGGGCGAGCTGGAGTGTGCGCTCCACGCTGACGGCGCACCGGCATGGCCATGCGCTGGTGGCGGACCCGGCGACGGGCGCGCTGTGGGCGATGATGGGCAGCAACAAGACGCAGGCGGCGGTGCTGCGCTCGACGGATGGCGGGCGGACGTGGACGTCGATGCTGCAGGGCTACGCGGCCAACGGCGTGGCGGGCGGGGTGCTGGCGGACGGCACGCTGCTGCTCGGCCAGTCGACGCTGTTCGAGCCCGAGCATCCGAAGCTGCTGCGGGTGTCGCGCACGGGGCAGGTGAGCACGGTGTTCGAGCTGCCGGGGCCGGCGTACTCGCTGGCGGCGGCGCCCGGGGGTGGCTGGGTGCTGGGCACGGCGTGGTCCAGCGCCGGGGATGTGCACGCGGCGGGGGATGTCTTCGTGCGGCTGTTCACCAGCGGCGATGGGGCGACGTGGAGCGAGGCGCGGCGGTATGAGCGGCTGGGTGGCGCGGACCTGGCGCGCGCCGACGTGTGGGGCGTGCTGCCCTCCGGGGACCTGGTGGTGCGGATGGAGAACGTGAGCGGCTTCGGGAGCGCGGGGACGGGCTTCCAGGTGCTGCGCATCCGACGCTGAGCGTGAGGCGTGAGGTGGGGCCCGAGTGCTCCACCTCACGGTGCACGTCGGTGTGCGAGCACGGGCCCACGTCGTGGGTTACATCCTCCGGTGCGCGACGTGGGCGCGTCACCGGGAGGACAGGCATGTGGGACCCGACGCAGTACACGCGCTTCCGTGACGAGCGGAAGCGCCCGTTCTTCGAGCTGCTGTCGCGCGTGGACGCGCAGTCCCCCTCGCACGTGGCGGACCTGGGCTGCGGGACGGGGGACCTCACGCGCGTGCTGTCCGAGCGCTGGCCCCGGGCCCGGGTGGTGGGCGTGGACTCCTCGGTGGAGATGGTCGAGGAGGCGCGCCGCCGCCCGGCCTCGGCCACCGTGCGCTTCGAGGTGGGGGATCTGGCGGACTGGAGTCCGGAGCAGCCGCTGGACGTGCTCGTGTCGAACGCGGCGCTGCACTGGCTGCCGGACCACGCGACGTTGATGGGGCGCCTGGTGGCGAAGCTGGCCCCGAGCGCCGTGCTGGCCTTCCAGGTCCCCGCCAACTTCGAGGCGCCCTCACATCGGCTCGTCGACGAGGTGCGCGGCCTGCCGCGCTTCGCCGCGAAGCTCGCGCCCGTGCGACGCAGGCCCGTGGAGACGCTGGAGCGCTATGAGTCCCTGCTCTCCGACCTGGGCCTGTCCGTGGACGCGTGGGAGACCACGTACCTGCACCTGCTGCCGGGCGAGGACGCGGTGCTCCAGTGGCTGCTGGGCACGACGCTGCGCCCCGTGCTGGCGGCGCTGGGGGGCGAGGAGGGCCAGGCCTTCGTGGAGGAGCTGCGGCCCCGGCTGCGTCAGGCGTACCCCGCGCATGCGCGGGGCACTCCGTTCCTTTTCACCCGCCGCTTCGTGGTGGCGCGACGGGGCGGGTGACTCGAGCGGCTACGGCCACGCCGGCCAGCGGACGATGCGCCCGTCGTTGCCGACCACCCACAGGTCATCGGGACCCGTTCCGGTGATGTCGTTGTAGCGCCTGTCTCCCGAGTAGACATTCGTCCACGACTGCCCGTCGTACCGGTAGATGTGCTGGTTGGCGCAGGTGGCGTACGCCGAGCCAGCGCCGAAGGCGATGACAGACGTCAGTTGATGGTTGTTGGGGAAGGTCTGCCGGGTCCACGTCGTGCCGTTGACCTTCCTCAACACCGTTCCACCGTCGCCCACGGCGAAGGCCACCCGCTCGTTGACCACCCAGACGCCTCGCAGGCGCTGGGCTCCAATCGTGTCCTGCTCGGCGTTCTCCGACTCCCAGCGGCTGTTGCCCGGGTTGAACCGGAAGACCCGCGGGCCCCCCGACTGCCCGCCCACCAGCAGCAGGTGCGCATGGGAGATGCCATGCACGTCCTCGACCTTGGGGAGCGGGTTGTTGGCGGCATTGTAGTCGAGCGTGCCGCCGCCATCCCATGCGAAAGCCTGGCCCGTCGTCGCTGAGTCGGTGTCATTGGGCGACGCGGCGCCGTGAATCGTGAGCACCCCGCCGTTCCTCACGCCCGTCAGGCCGAAGATCCACTTGTCATCGTCCGACACCTGGGTGCAACCCGAGGCGTTGACGTCCTGGTGCGCCTTCTTGCCGCCCTCTGAGCCGAGCCACACCCTGCCATTGTTGCCAGGGTCGGCCCAGACGGCGCGCCACTGCGTGTCGGACGCGCCGCAGCCCGTGTCCGAGGTGACGGAGAAGTTGGTGGCGCTCGGCACCAGCTTCGCGAGCCGGTCGTCGTGGCCGCCCACCCACACGCCGCCCTTCGTCCACGAGGAGGCGGAGTACCAGTGCTTCTGTCCTCCACTGGTGACGGTCCGGCTGCTCCATGCCGGAGCCGCGCCACCCGGGCACACCGCCTGCGCGTTCTCGGGCTGATCATCGCAGTCGTTGTCCAGCCCGTCGCAAATCTCCGGAGCGCCCGGATACGTGCGCGCGTTGCCGTCGTTGCAGTCCGTGCTGTTGGTGACCCAGACACCCGCGGGCTTCACGCAGGAGCGCACCTCGCCGGCGGCCGCGCCGAAGCCATCACCGTCCTCGTCCGGGTACCAGGCCGTCGGCGTCGCCGCGGACACACAGATGACCCCCAGCTTGTCATCCGCGCAGGCATAGGCGCCCGCGCACTGGAACGCGTCCGTGCACACCTGGGTGAGCTGGGGGAAGTCCTCGTCCAGCTGGCCGTCGCAGTTGGTGTCCTCGCCGTCGCAGCGGTCCTGGATGCCCGGGTGCACGCTGAAGGCGTCGTCGTTGCAGTCGTCCGGCGGGCCCGACGTGTAGCCCTCGGGCGTGGCGTTGCAGACGATGAGCGGCTCGGAGCCCAGCCGCCCGTGTCCGTCCCGGTCGTTGTCCGGGTACACGCTGCGGCTCGGGGGTGTCTCACAGTACTGGACGAAGTCCGTCAGGTCGCAGCGGTAGACACCGTGACAGTCCGCCGACGTCGAGCAGCTCGCGCCCAGCTGGAAGTGCTCCGCGTCACCGACGCCGTCGCAGTTGTCGTCCCGGTCGTTGCACCGCTCCTCGACGCCCGGGTTGATGTCGGCCACGTCGTCCCGGCAGTCGGTGCCGTTGCTGCTCACGTCGACATAGCCGTCCTCGTCCGCGTCCACCGCCTGCAACGTCAGCGTGGTGTCCTGGATGGCATCCATCACCAGCGTCACGCGCTGCGAGTCGGTGACCACGCCGTCACCCACGCAGGCCTGCTCGAAGGCCGTGGCGCGCACCTCCACCGTCTTTCCCCAGTCCGTCGGAGGCGCCACGCCCACCGTCATCGTGCCGCCCTGGGCCCGCGTCCCGCGCAGCTCCGTCACGTCCTGGGTGAGCTCCTTGCCGCTCTCCACGTCGCGCGCTTGCACGCGCAGGCAGCCGGGCAGGAAACGGGTGTAGTTCACCGTGACCTTCACCGCGCCCTGGGTGACGTCCTTCTTGCAGCCGACGATGAGGACCAAGGGGAGTACGAGCAGGAGGCGTCTCATGAGACGGAGTCTACCTGCTCCGGGCCCTGTCTCACGTGTTCGCGTGACGGGGTTGAATACACCCCCGGATATGCGGAAGGCCCTGCTAGGGCACTTCCGGAAAATCCGAGTGAACCACAGACAGGCGGGTATCCCGGGCCAGGCTCGCCGGCGTTATCAGGGTCAGCTCGAGGGGCGCCTTGGCGCCGTAGCGCTCACGCATCTGTTTGCGCAGGTCCGCGATGTCGAGCGAGCCCAGCGTCTCCAGCTCGCCGTACTCCACGCCCGCGCCCTGGGCGTACGCCTTGCGCACCAGCTCCGAGCAGTACATCGCGTCGTCGCCCCACTCGAAGCGCCAGTCGTACGGCTTGCCCAGATGGGCCTTGGCCGCCGCGAGCACGCGCTGCTTCGTCTTCGCGTCGATGTCCTCCGCGCGCAGCACCAGGATGCGGTCCTTCACGCCGCGCGCCTTCCACTTCGCGAAGGGGACGCGCTGCACGGGCTGCACGGCCTCCACCACGAAGGCGCCCTTTTCGGTGACCTCCACCAGGCCCACGTGGGACAGCGGGCTGTGCGTGGCCACCTGGATGGCCTGCGACTGCCGCGAGCGCGAGGTGTGCAGGACGATGTCCCCCGTCCGCAGCTTCGCCTCCAGCGCATCGCGTGGCGCCGCGACCGCGCTGAGTCCCCACAGCCACAGCGCCCACCCCATCATCCACCGCATGTGCCCGTCCTTTCCGGCGCTTGCGTGCGCTCGGCTGGGTGGATTGCAGGGGTGGTGCCAGCGCGCGTCCGGGGGTGGTCGTCCTGACACCGTGGGAGTCTGCCCTCGCCGTGGCTCGCACGAGTGGGCGCCGCGTCGGCGCGGTGTGTGGGCTCGTTTGTGGCACACGCCATCCGTCAGCGCGTGAGCGGGTGAGCTGGCACCGCGTTGGAGCGGGGCGCGACCACGCGCCATCAGCTCGCGCGCGTGAGCGGTACCTCCACCACGGGGACGTAGTCGGGCCCTCTGCTCTCGAACAACACGAGCCGGTCCACGCGCCCCTCGCCCAGCTCGACGCTCGCCAGGGCCTGCGCGCACGCGAGCAGCGCGGGGTCGCCCCTGGGCGCCTTGGCCCGGGCCAGCGTCAGGTGGGGCGCGTAGTCGCGGTGCTCGGGCTCGAAGCCGAGCGGGAGCAGCTGCGCGGCCGTGTCCGCCTGCAGCGCCTCGAGCGCCTCGACGTCTCCTCGCACGTGGGACCAGAGCACGCGCGGATGTGACGGCGTGCCGAACGTGCCGCCGCCTCCCACGGACAAGGTGAACGGCGCGTGGCGCGGGCCCACCGACGCGAGGGCCTCACGGATGGCGGGCAGCCGCGAGGACTCCACCTCCCCCAGGAACACCAACGTGAGGTGCACCCCCTCGGCGCGCACGAAGCGGGCCGTGGGCGCCAGCGCGCGCAGTCGCGACAGCTCCTCGGCAGCGCGCGCCTCGATGACATCGCCCAGCGTGACGGCGGTGAACAGTCGCATGGCTCAGCTCCTCCTCGCGGACCGGCGCGGCCAGAGCGCATAGGCCCAGAGGGGGATGAACGCGAGCAGCTCCGCGCCGACGACGTACATCCCTCGCGGCGACAGCATGCCCGCGCCGATGGGGGACACGGGCAGCGGACGCACGGGCGCGAACATGCGCGCGTTGGAGAAGGGCCACAGGAGCGCCGCGCCCAGCCCGCCGTCGGTGAGCGCGTCCAGGAGCCCGTGGCTCGCCACCGCGAGGAACGCGAGCCCTCCCCATCTCGTGGCGGAGGCGCCTCGCCACCTCGCCACCAGGGCCACCAGCAGCGCGATGCCCGCGGCGAAGGCGAACGAGTGCGACGCGCCGCGGTGTCCCCAAGGCGCCGAGTAGGGGATGCGGAACACGAAGGCCACCACGTCCGCGTCGGGCAAGAGCGCCAGCGCGGAGAACAGCGCCATGGAGGCGAGCAGCCGCCTCGTCGCCCTGCCGTTCGCTTCGTACCTCCCCAACGCCAGCCCCACCGCCACGTGACCGATGCTCGCCATGGATGTCTCCGGCCCGCGAGGATAGCCGTCCGCGAGGACCCAGGCTCGTGTCTCGGACCTCCCTGGAGGGGCGAGGGGAGGGTGGGCTAGCGTGACAGGGGCATGCGGAGGCTCTCCCAGGTCGAGGATACGCTGCGGCGGAGGTTGGCCGGGTGGCGCGCGCAGGTCGGCGAGTGGCTCAACCGTGTCCGCGCCGTCGGCGTGGTGTGCTGGCTGGGGATGGCGCTCCAGCTCGAGTGGCGCGTGCCGCCCTCCGTGCTCGTCGCCTACCTGGTGCTGGCCGTGGCGCTGTGGGCCGGCGCGCGCAGGTGGCCCTCGCTGGGACGCCGTCCGGCGCTCGGGCTCGCGTTCCTGGACATGCCCGCCATCTTCGTCCTCCAGTCGCTTGCCATCGGCGCGGTGGACAACGACAACGCGGTGTCGATTTCACTGCTGACGTTGGGCGTGTACATCGTGCTGGTGGTGCTCGTGTCGCTGGTGACGCTCTCGCCCGTCATCGTCGTGCTGGCCACCGCGCTCGCCATCGGCCTGGAGGCCGCGCTGGTGTTCCAGGCGGGCCTCGCGTGGGAGGCGTTCCTGCCGGGGCTGGTGCTGGTGCTGTCCTTGGGCGCGGCGGCCGCGTCCTTCATCGGCCGGCAGGTGCTGGGGCTGGTGACGCAGGTGGCGCGCGAGGAGATGCGCCTGGAGCGGCTGGGGCGCTACTTCTCGCCGGAGGTCGCGCGGCAGATTGCCCAGCACGGCTCCGAGGCCGGGGGCGGTGAGCACCGCGAGGTGACGCTGCTGTTCTCCGACATCCGCGGCTTCACCTCCATGTCCGAGCGCCTGGAGAGCCCCCAGGTGGTGGCGCTGCTCAACGAGTACCTGTCGCGCATGGTGGACGTGGTGTTCCGCCACGGCGGGACGCTCGACAAGTTCATCGGCGACGGCATCCTCGCGTACTTCGGCGCGCCGCTGGATTTGCCCGGGCACCCGCGCTCCGCGGTGGCGTGTGGACTGGCGATGCTGGAGGCGCTGGAGACGCTCAACGCCGAGCGCGTGGCGCGCGGAGAGGAGCCGCTGCGCATCGGCATCGGCATCCACACCGGGCGCGTGGTGGTGGGGGACGTGGGCAGCGCGCAGCGGCGCGAGTACACGGTGATTGGCGACGCGGTGAACCTGGCCAGCCGCATCGAGGGCCTGACGAAGAAGGTCGGCGTGCCCATGCTGGTGTCGGAGGCCACGTGCCGCGCGTGCGAGGCGGACCCCTCGCTGTCGTTCGAGCCGGCCACGACGCTGCCCGTCGCGGGCAAGACGGAGCCGGTGGCGACGTTCGTCCCGGGACGGCGGGCGCTGCGCGAGGTGGGCTGAGAAAGCGCGAGGGCCGCGAGGGGAGCGACACGGCTCCTCCCACGGCCCTCGGTGTCTACAAGGGACGGCTCAGTACGCCTTGGAGAACACGATGCGGCCCGGCGAGTCCTCACCGGTGACGATGCACTTGCCCGGCTCCTGCTTGAGGGCGAAGGGCCGGTTGCGCGTGGTCAGGCCCGTCTCCTCCTTGATGCGGGCCTCCACCTTGGGGTCCAGGTTCCAGTGGGCGAGCAGGAAGCCCGCGTCCGCCTTCTCCTTCATCTCCTCGTAGGAGTTGACCTCGAAGGTGTGCGCCTCGCGGAAGTCCTTGGCCTTCTGGAACAGGTCCTTCTGCATGCTGTCCAGCATGGACTGGGCCTTGGCGGCGGCCTCGCCGAGCGGGATGAACTCCTTCACCTTCAGGTCGCGGCGCACCATGACGCAGGTGCCCTTGGCCAGGTCCTTGGGCCCGATTTCGATGCGCACGCAGGTGCCGGTGAGCTCGTGCTCGAAGTACTTGAAGCCCGGGCCCTTGCTGTCGTCGTCGTCCACCACGACGCCCAGGCCCGCCTTGCGCAGGTCGGCGGCGAGTCCGTGGCTCTTCTCCAGGACCTGGGCCTTCTCCGCGTCGGTGGCCTTGCCGAAGATGGGGATGATGACGACGTGGTTGGAGGCGAGCTTCGGCGGGACGATGAGACCCGAGTCATCCGAGTGGGTCATGATGAGGCCGCCGATGAGGCGCGTGGAGACGCCCCAGGACGTCTGCCAGACGAAGTGCTCGCGGCCGTCGCGGCCCTGGAACTTGGTCTCGAAGGCCTTGGCGAAGTTCTGGCCCAGGTTGTGGCTGGTGCCGGCCTGCAGGGCCTTCTTGTCCTGCATCATGGCTTCGATGCTGTAGGTGCGCAGGGCGCCGGCGAAGCGCTCGGACTCGGACTTGCGGCCCGTCATGACGGGCATGGCCATGTAGTCCTCGGCGAAGGTCCGGTAGACCTCCAGCATCTGGAGGGTCTCCTTCTCCGCGTCCTCCTCGGTCTCATGACAGGTGTGGCCTTCCTGCCAGAGGAACTCGGTGGTGCGCAGGAACAGGCGGGTGCGCATCTCCCAGCGCATGACGTTGGCCCACTGGTTGAGCAGCAGGGGGAGGTCGCGGTAGCTCTGGATCCACTTGGCGAAGCTGCGGTTGATGATGGTCTCGGAGGTGGGCCGGATGACGTAGGGCTCCTCGAGCTTGGCGCCGCCCGCGTGGGTGACGACGGCGAGCTGGGGGTTGAAGCCCTCGACGTGCTCGGCCTCCTTCTTGAGGTAGCTCTCGGGGATGAGCAGCGGGAAGTAGGCGTTCTTGTGGCCCAGGTCCTTGAACATCTTGTCCAGGACGCGCTGCATGTTCTCCCAGATGGCGTAGCCGTTGGGCCGGATGACCATGCAGCCCTTCACGTCCGAGTAGTCGGCGAGCTTCGCCTTCTGGACCACGTCGACGTACCACTCGGAAAAGCCCTTCTCGCGGGGCGTGAGCTTCTCGGCCATGTGCGGAGCACCCTTCTAAAGTCGTGGAAAGAGGACGGTTGCCTACGATGGGGCCACCCAGAAATCAACGGCCCCGTCGCTCCGGACCTCCCCCGTGTGTCACCCTGACGGGCACGCGGGGCACGTCCGCTGGGTGCGAGGAGGGCGGTGAGTCCATCACCCGCGGCCTCGCGAGCCCCTCGTGAGACATGTGTTCGAGCCGCCTCTTGCCAGTGGCTTGCGCACCCTTACGAGGTGTCGGCCGGGACCTCTGATACCGAGTGACTGGAGTCCTCGCGTCAGGGCGAAACCCTCGACGAAACCGTCACGTGGGCCCTCCCGGGCGAGTGCTGGGAAGCGTTGCCGCGTCGCGGTATGAAGGTCTCCCCCTTCCTTCTCGGGTTCCTCAACCTGGAGGCTTCATGCAGTCGTTCCTTCCGTCCCTCAAGGTCGCCGGCGTCCTGGCCGCGTGCCTCGTCTCTGGCTCCGCCTTCGCCTACGCCACCGGCCAGAGCAACTACAGCGGCAAGAGCGGGCAGACCTGCTCCTCCGGCTGCCACTCGCGCTCGGGTACCGCGCCCACGGTGACCATCGAGGGCCCCGCCACGCTCAACCCCGGCCAGACGGGCAGCTACACCCTGGTCATCACCGGCGGCCCCGGCGTGCGCGGTGGCTACAACGTCGCCGTGGACGGCGAGGCCACCCTCACCGCCGGCGGCTCCGACTCCAAGAAGCTCTCCGGCGAGCTCACACACTCCCAGCCGAAGCCCTTCACCGACGGCTCCGTGCGCTTCGCCTTCAGCGTCGTCGCCCCGTCCACCGGCACCACCCTCACCCTCTTCGGCGCCGGCAACTCCACCAACGGCAACGGCGAGGACACCGGTGACGCGTCCGCTGGCACCCAGCTCAAGGTGAAGGTCGGTGATGGTGGCGGCGACGGCGGTGGCGACGATGACAGCGGTGGCTGCTCCGCCGCCGGCGGCGCGCCCCTGCTCGGCGCGGCGCTGATGCTGCTCGGCGCGCGCCTGCGCCGCCGCGAGGAGTAGCCCGCCCGCCTGCCCATCGGACAGGCCCCGGAGGGCGGGGCGACAACGGACGACGGCGCGACGTAGCATCGCGCCTTCGCCCCATGCACCTCCGCCTCCTCCCCATGCTGCTCATGCTGGGGCCGCTCGCGTGTGCGACCGGCCCCGGTCTCCTCCCGCCCGAAGTCCCCGTGGCCGCCGTGCACCGCGAGCCCGGGACCCTGCGGGTGATGACCTTCAACATCCAGTCCGGCGCCCGCGGCCTCGACGGCGTGGCTCGCGTCATCCGCGCCTCCGTGCCGGATGTCGTCGCGCTCCAGGAGGTCGACGTCGGCTCGGCCCGCGCCGGCGGCGTGGACCAGGTGGAGGCCCTCGCGCGCCTCACCGGCCTGCCCCACCGCGCGCACTTCCGCACCACGGACCTCCACGGCGGCGCGTACGGCATCGCGCTGTTGTCCCGCTTCCCGCTCGAGGCGCTCGCGCAATACCCGCTGCCCAACCCCCAGGGCGCCGAGCCGCGCACGCTCGCCCACGCGGTGATGAACGTGGATGGCCGCGAGGTGAGCGTCTACCTCACGCACCTCATCCGCCGACCCTTCAACGCCCGCGCGCGCCTGCGCCAGAGCGCGTTCGTGGCGAACCTGCTCGCCCGCGACACGCGGCCCCACCTGCTCATGGGCGACCTCAACGACGACCCGGACTCGAACCCGCTGCGCCTGCTGCGCCGGCAGATGAAGGACGTCGTCGCCGCCACGGGCGGAGCACGGGGCACCTACCCCATGCCCCTGTTCCTGCCCACGCTGCGCATCGACTACGTGCTGGCGTGTGACGCCTTCACGCCCGTGGCCAGCCGCGTGCTGCGCGTGGACGCGTCCGACCACTACCCGGTGGTGGCGGACCTGCGCCTGGACGTGTCCGCGTCCACCGCCGCGCTCAGCTCACGTTGAAGCGGTAGAGCACGTCCGGGTCCTTGCGCGTGAAGCCCTTGAGCACCTCGTGCTTCATGTTCTTCGCGCCCAGGAACGTCAGGCCGCCCGCCGCGAAGCCCATCACCGACAGCTCGAAGTACACGTGCGGCTTGGGCACCTTGAAGATGTGCAGGTCCGTGTAGCCCTGACCCGGCAGCACCTCCATCTCGCCCTCGGTGAAGTAGCCCTTCCAGATGCCGGGCGTGAAGAAGAGGAAGCGGCGGAAGTCGCCGGGGCTGAACATCGCCTTGAGCTGCCCCTGTCCCAGCGCGTACTCGGCGGACTTCACGCCGAACTGCCACCACACGCCCTGGTCCCCGCCATAGAAGCGCTGGAGCAACTCCTCGTTGAACCGGAGGAACGCATCCACCGGGATGCGCGTCACCGGGAGGATGGGCAGGGAGAAGACGGGCTCGCGTTTCTTGATGTCCGCCAGGAAGTCCCGCCACGCCTGCTCACCGTGCGCCTGCACCGTCATCTGCTGCCGTGCCAGGAACGCCACGCCTTTGACTTCCATCCGTGTGCCTCCACTGCTGCCCCGCGCGGGGCCGCGCTCGGGGAGTCCGTCCCGGGTGTCTCCCGGGAAGGTTAGGGTGCTCGGGCTCGCGCCGCAGGCGCCGCCCGGTCGCTACTCGAGCTGAAGACCACAGTCGGCGCACGCCCCCTCCACCAGGGGCGCGACGGTGCCGCAGGCGGGGCAGGGGGGCTCGCCCTCCTCGGACGCGGGCAGCACGAAGGGCGCGGCGCCCTGTGCCAGCACGCCCTCGCGCTGGATGCTGTCCATCCAGCGCTGCTGGAGCAGCGTGGCCACGCGCACGCCGTCCTCGGGGCGCACCAGCACCTGGAACTTCGGGCTGCAGCCCGGCTTCGCGCACGCCTCGCGGTGCACCAGCGCCGGGACGTCCGCTTCGAGACATGCGTCCACCAGACGTCGCGCGTCCGCCAGCGCCATCTCCGCGCACGGCACCAGCTCCACGTCCGAGAGCGCCTTCGCCACTTCATCCTGGGTCATCACCCGGTGGATTGGAGCCCACGCGCGGGCCCCGCGTCCAGATGCGGCTGGTCATCTCGCACCCGGGGGCCCCTCGACCGGACAGCCGCCGGTCCCCACCCTGCCCGACGCTTCCTCGGAATTTCATGGGCCTGCGCAGGTGGTTTGGGGGCACGACGCGATGCTTCATGGCGGACGGGGCTGGAGGGTGGGCTGGGGGGTGGTGGTGCTCGCCCTGGCCTGTGAGCGGCACGAGCTCCCGGCTCCGGAGAAGGACTCGAGCGTCGAGCGTGTCACCCGGGGCGCGCGTCCGACGGGGGCGACGCGGTGGGTGCGGCCGTTGACGGGGCCGGGGCGCGAGTCGGCCGCGGGGCTCGCGCACGACGCGCGGGGCGAGGTGGTGGTGGCGCTCAACTCGGACGCCGCGGTGGCGGACTTCTTCGGTCCGCTGCTCAACCCTCGCACGGGGCCGGTGACACCGGAGACCTTCGCGGTGGCGCGCTACGGCACGGGCGGCGAGCGTCAGTGGTCGCTGTCGTTGCCGGGGTTCGCGGAGGTGCTCGGGGTGAGCGCTCGCGGGCGAGTCTTCGTGGTGGGGCGCAACGTGGCGGGGGCGGACCTGGGGAGCGGACCGTTGCCGGCGGGCCGGTTCCTGCTGGAGCTGGGGCGTGACGGAGTCTTCATCCGGGCGCGGAGCCTGGAGTCGCTCGGGGTGCCGGACACGCTGGTTCCTCGGCATGCGGACGTGGATGGGTTGGGCAACCTGGTGCTGGTGGGCTCTGTGTTTGATGCGAAGCGGGGTCGGGTTCCCGCCGCGGTGAAGCTGGACGCGAAGGGCGCGCTGCTCTGGACGTATGCGAACGAAGGGCAGGGCGAGGCGGTGTCAGCGGCCGTGGACGCGGAGGGGCAGGTCTACATCGCGGGGGCGCTCCAGGCTTCGCGTGTTCGTGGGGCCATGGACTCGCAGCCGTTCCTGGTGAAGCTGGATGCGCGAGGGCGGGCGCGGTGGGAGCGGCGGCTCGACACACGCTCGGGCCGTGCCACGGGCGTGGCGGTGCAGGGGCAGCGGGTGCTGGTGACGGGGGGCTTCACCGCGCCGCTCACGTTCCTGGAGCGGACCCATGGGGTGGAGGGTGGAGGCGGCAGGGGGTTCGTGGCGGCGTTCGACCCGGAGGGCGCGCCGCGCTGGCTGCGTGACTTCGGCTTCATGGGCACGGGCCTCGCGTTGGACGCGCAGGAGGGAGCGCTCGTCGTCGGTCGGTACGAGGAGGGGGATGATTTGGGCACCGGCCCCATGGCGGGTGTTCCCGGCAGTCGCATGAACCTGTTCCTGGTGAAGCTGGACCGCGTGGATGGCGTGGTGCACTGGGCGCGGGGCTTTCCCCGGGAGGCGCTCGGTGATGGCGACTCCGTGAGGGACTTCGTGTCGCTGTCGACGAAGGGGCCGGGCGCGGTGTTGGGCACGCAGCTCGGGCCAGTGGACCTGGGCACGGGTCGGCTGGAGGGCGAGTGGGAGCTGTTCCTCGGTGGCTTCGAGCCCTGAGGTAAACGCGTCGTCTCGCGGATAGTGTGGGGCACGTGCCTCCCGCTTCGCTGCGCTCCCGTCCTGGTCGTCTCCGCCGGCTGCTCGTCGTGTCCATCGGCGTGGTGACGTGTGGTGTGTTCGGCCTCGCGTTCTGGGTGGACCGCTTCGGTCAGCGCGAGCGCGCCGAGTCCTCGGATGCGGTGGTGGTGCTGGGCGCGCGGGTGCTGGCGGGCGGTGTCCCCTCCGGTGCGCTGCGAGCACGCACGGAGCAGGCGGTGGCGCTGTACCAGCGCGGTGTGGCGTCGAGGCTCGTGTTCTCCGGAGGCGTGGGCGTGCATCCTCCCTCGGAGGCACGCGCGATGCTGGCGCTGGCGACCCGACTGGGCGTGCCCCCGGAGGCGTGCGTGCTGGAGGAGGAGAGTCACTCCACCGACGACAACGCGCGCCTGACGTCGGCCCTGCTGCGAGAGCTGGGGGCGCGGCGCGTGGTGGTGGTGTCGGACCCGTATCACCTGCTGCGCGCGCGGCAGTACTTCCGACTCAACGGCTTCGAGGTGCTCACCAGCCCCGCGCTCCAGACGGAGCGCAACCTGAGCTGGGTGGACCGCTGCTACTGGACGATGCGCGAGGCCCTCGCCCTGCTGCTGCACCCACGCGTGCTGCTCGCGCGAGCGCCCGCGGACGTCACGACTCCGGCGCCTTGAGCGCGCGCAGCACGCGGTCGCCGCCAGGCATCGCCACGCGCAGCAGCACGGACTCACCGGGCTCGGCCTCGCGCAGGGCCTGCGCCAAATCCGAGGCGCGGCGCACGGCCCGACCCGACGCCTCCACCACCACCATGCCGGGCACCAGTCCCGCGCGCTCGGCGCTGGACCCCGGGACGACGTCCGTCACCAGCGCGCCCGCGCGAGGCAGCTCCTGCGCCCGCGCCAGCCTCGGGTCCATGTCCGACAGCGTGAGCCCCACGCGTTGATGCGCCGGTGCCTCGGGCTCCTCGGCGGGACGTCGCGCGGCCACGCCCTCCAGGTCCGGCCGGGTGCCCAGCGTCACGTTCACCTCGGTCTTCTTCCCATCGCGATACACGGTGAGCGGCAGCGTGCTGCCCGGCGCCTTCAGCGCCACGGTGCGCGTGAGCGCGCGTCCCGAGGCGATGGGCCGTCCCCCCGCCTCGACGATGAGGTCATCCGGACGCAGCCCCGCCTCAGCCGCCGGAGTGCCCTGGGTCACATCGGTGACGAGCGCGCCATCGCGCACCGGCACCCCCAGCGCGGCGCCCAGATCCGGCGTCACGTCCTGAACCGCCACGCCCAGCCATCCCCGGGTGACGGTGCCCTCCTTCTCCAACTGGGGCAGCAGCTGCTTCACCAGCGTGCTGGGCACGGCGAAGCCGATGCCGGAGCCCTGGCCCGCGATGGCGGTGTTGATGCCCACCACCTCGCCCTGGAGGTTGAACAGCGGCCCGCCGGAGTTGCCCGGGTTGATGGCGGCGTCCGTCTGGAGGAAGTCGTCGAAGGGGCCCGCCTGGATGTCGCGCGCCTTGGCGGAGACGATGCCCAGGCTGACGCTCGAGTCCAGGCCGAAGGGATTGCCGATGGCCACCACCCAGTCACCCACGCGCAGCGCGTCCGAGTCGCCCAGCTTCACCACGGGCAGCTTCTCCACCTTCCCCTGGAGCTGGAGCACCGCCACGTCCGTGAGCGGGTCCGTGCCCACGACCTTCGCGTCCTGCTGTCGCCCGTCGGAGAAGTGCACCTGGATGGACCTGGCGCCCTGCACCACATGATTGTTGGTGAGCACCAGCCCACGCGCGTCCACCACGAAGCCGGAGCCGAGCCCCTGGCGTGGCCCCTCTTCACGAGGGTCCTCGAAGGGCGAGCCGAACGGGAGCGCGCCGCCGAACGTCCCACCTCGACCCTCGTCACCCCACGGCGAGCCCGGACGCGAGCGACGGGTGGGCGCCGCGTCCCGCACCTCCACCTTGACGACCGCGGGCTGCACCGACGCGACCAGCGGCGCGACGGACGCGAGCGCCGCGTTCATGTCCGGCGGCATGACCTGCTTCGCGGGCGCGGACTCAGCGCTCGGGGACCCGGTGGAGGCAGGCGGAGGAGCGGGCGCCTCCTCCTGGCCGCGTCGGCAGGCCGACAGCATCAGGACCAGGGCCAGGACTCCCGTGCTTCTGCATCCCTTCATCACGTTCCTCCCTCGGGCCCACGCGACGTCACGGGAGTGAGTTGGGGCGCCTCGCTGCTGGCGGCACGCAAGAGCGGGTGTTGCTCGCCCGCTCGGGGGACATCAGGCCGAGCGCTCGCGGGAGGGCGTGGCCGCGGCCGCGCCCAGCGTGTCCATGCGGCGCAGGAGCTTCTCCAGGATGCGGAAGAGCGCCTTGCGGTCGCCCGCGTCGAGGATGTGGAGCAACTGCCCCATGCCCTGCATCACGAAGCGCTCGAGCCGCTGGTAGGTCTGCAGGCCATCGGTGGTGAGCCGACAGCGCACGACGCGGCGGTCCTCGGCGGTGCGCTCGCGCACCAGGTGTCCCTCGCGCTCCAGCCGGTCGACGAGCCCCGTGACGGTCTTCTCGGTGACCCCCAGCCGGCGGGCGAGCTCACCCATCGTGAGCGCGCCGTCCTGGCCGAGCCACAGCAGCGCATGGACCTGGGGCGCGGTGAACTGGAGCTGCTCGCACGTGGCGGCGATGGGGTCGCGGAGCGAACGGCGCCGGCCCATGGCGAGCAGCAGGTGCTGGAGCCTCAGCACGTCCGCCGACAGGTCCTCATCCTCTTTAGAATGGATATTCCGGGACACGGAGTATGGCTTAGCGGGCATGGCCCCACGGGTCAACCCGTTGTCACGGCGTGGGCTGCCGTGCGGACAATGCGCTCCTTCGCCGACGGTGGTGAGAGGAGCGTGCAGGAGTGCGTACCATGTTTCGGCTGTACGTGACGTCCCTGTTCCTCGTGTCCTTGTTGGCGCGGGCGGAGGAGGGGCTCGTCTTCGCGGCGGCCAGCACCACGGACGTGCTCGAGGAGCTGCGGCCGGCCTTCACGAAGGCCACGGGCCACACGGTGGTGCTGGCGCTGGGCTCGTCGGGAGATTTGGCCCGCCAGGCGATGGCGGGCGCGCCGGCGGATGCGTTCCTGTCGGCGGACGTGGCTCGGATGGAGGCCGTGCAGGCGGCGGGCCTGGTGCGGCGTGGCTCGCGGGTGGAGCTGCTGTCGAACCGGCTGGTGGTGGTGGTGCCGGTGGGCGCGAAGGTGGCGCCGGGCAGGGCGGAGGACCTGAAGGGGCTGAAGCGGCTGGTGCTGGCGGACCCGGGCATCGTGCCCGCGGGGGTGTACGCGAAGGCGTGGTTGGAGAAGGTCGGGGTGTGGAAGGACGTGGAGGGGAAGGTGGTGCCGGCGTTGGACGTGCGGGGTGCGTTGGCGGCGGTGGAGGCGGGGCGGGTGGAGGCGGGGGTGGTGTACGCGACGGACGCGGCGCAGTCGAAGAAGGTGCGGGTGGCGTTCGAGGTGCCGTCGTCGGATGCGCCGCGCATCGTCTATCCGGTGGCGGCGCTGGTGAAGGGCAAGGCGCCGGAGGTCGGCGTCGCCTTCGTGAAGTTCCTCCAGACGGAGCCCGCGCGAGCGGCCTTCCAGCGCCATGGCTTCGTCGTGCTTTCGGCCGACGCGGGGACGAAGGCGCGGTGACAGCCGACACGGTGGGGTTGGTGGGGTTCACGGTGACGGTGGCGGCGGTGGCCACGCTGGTCATCCTTCCGCCCGGGGTGGCGGTGGCCTACGCGTTGTCGCGCTGGCGAGGGCCGGGGCGGGGCGTGGTGGACACGGTGCTGGCGCTGCCGCTGGTGTTGCCGCCGACGGCGGTGGGGTTGGTGTTGTTGGAGTTGCTCGGGCGCGAGGGGCCGCTGGGGCGTGTGTTGGATGCGATGGGCGTGGAGGTGGTGTTCACGCCGGGGGCGGTGGTGCTGGCGAGCGCGGTGATGGCGTTCCCGCTGCTCGTGCGCTCGGCGCGCTCGGGGTTCGAGGAGGTGGACCCCCGGTTGGTGGCGGTGGCGCGCACGTTGGGGGATTCGCGGGCGCGAGCGTTCTTCCGGGTGACGTTGCCGCTGGCGTGGCGCGGGGTGGTGGTGGGCGCGCTGCTGGCGTTCTCGCGAGCGCTCGGTGAGTTCGGCGCGACGGTGCTGGTGGCGGGGAACATCCCGGGGCGCACGCAGACGTTGTCGCTGGCCATCTTCCAGTACACGCAGCTGGGGCAGGACGCGGAAGCTCTGCGACTGGCGGGCATCGCGGCGCTGCTGGCGTTCGTCGCGGTGTACGCCACGGAAGGGCTGACGCGGTGGCGGGGACGGCGGGTGCGCGCGTGAGCCTGGAGCTGTCGGTTCGATTGCCGCTGGCGCGCTTCGTGTTGGAGGTGGACGCGCGGCTGGAGGGCGCGTCGGTGGCGGTGCTGGGGCGCTCGGGGTCGGGGAAGACGTCGCTGTTGGAGGTGCTGGCGGGGCTGCGGTCCGGTGCGCGAGGGCGCGTCGTCGTGGGTGGGCGCGTGCTGTTGGACAGTGGGGCGCGCGTGGAGGTGCCGCCGGAGGCGCGGCGCATGGGCTACGTGCCGCAGGACGCGCTGTTGTTCCCGCACCTCACGGCGGAAGAGAACGTGCGTTACGGCGCGCGGAAGGGGAGGCCGTCGCGCTTCGACGAGGCGGTGGGGTTGCTCGAGCTGGGGCCGTTGCTGCATCGCTATCCGGCGACGCTGTCGGGGGGCGAGAAGCAACGCGTGGCCTTGGCGCGAGCGTTGGCGACGGACCCGGCGTTGTTGCTGCTCGATGAGCCGTTGGCCGCGCTGGACGTGACGCTGAAGGAGCGGGTGCTGCCGTATCTGCTGCGCGTTCGCGACGAGGCGCGGGTGCCGATGTTGTACGTGACGCACCAACTGGGTGAGGCGCGGGTATTGGCGAAGGAGGCGGTGCTCCTGGACGAAGGGCGCGTGCGCGCGGCGGGGCCGGCGTCCCAGGTGTTGGGAGCGTCGGCGCGGGGGCTGCTGGCGTCGGAGGCGGAGGGTGAGGAGAACATCCTCGAGGGCGTGTTGGAGCGTCCCGACGAGGGCGGCACGCGCCTGCGGGTGACGCAGGGCTTGGGGCTCTGGGTGCCGGACGCGCCGGAGCTGGCGGTGGGCGCGCGAGCGGCCTACGCGGTGCCGGCGAGCGACATCCTGCTCTCCATGGGCGTGCTGTCCGGAGTGTCCGCTCGCAACGTGCTCGCGGGCACGGTGGTGGGTGTGGAGAGCGCGGGAGCAGGAGAGGCCGCGGCCACCGTGGATGTCGAAGGCGTGCGCTGGGTGGTGCGGCTCACCGAGGCCTCCGTGCGCGAGCTGGGCGTGAGCACGGGCGCCCGTGTGTACCTCGCGGTGAAGACCGCGGCGTGCCGCCGTCTGCGGTGAGCCGCTCGCTCTTCACCTCCGGCCCCAGCAGTCCCAGGGGCCGGAGGCAATCCACGGACGCCGCCTACTCGAAGACGGCCGAGACCAGGGAGTTGATGCCCGCGCCCGTGTCCCGCCGCGTCCAGATGACGGCCGCGCCTCCGAGTGGGCTGGTGGCCACCTCGAGAGAGCCGAGGTAGCCCTTCACGGTGGCGAAATCGAGCCGCTGGGGGGCGGTCCAGCCCGTACCCGGCACGAAGCGTCGAGCCCAGACGGCCGTGGCCGCTCCCTCGTCGACGCCATAGACGACCATGGCCGAGCCCGAGGGGGAGACGTGGAGGTCATTGCCCCCGCCGTAGTCCGATGCGAGCAGTTGGGCCGGCTGCCAGCCAGAGCCCTTCACGTAACGAGCACACCACAGCCCCGCGTCGGAGTTGGCGTCCGACTGACTCCAGACGACGAATGTATTGCCGGCCGCATCCGCGGCCACCGTTGGCTCTCCAAGGGACGTTCCCTGCGTGTGGAGGGTTACCGACTGGTCGTCGAAGCCGGAGTTGACATGGAAGGAGTTCGCGTACAGCTGGTTCACGCCGAGGTACGTGCGAATCCAGACGGCGAAGCCCGTCCCATCCGCGCTCAGGGCGATTTGCGGATAGCGGCCTCCGATGCTTGCGCCACGCGTCGGCGCGCTCCAGCTCCAGAAGCCCTGGCGCGAGTACTGGAGCGGGCCGGTGGGCTCGGACCAGACCAGCACCCCGTTTCCACGCGAGTCCACTCCGACATCATGTCCGTCCCACAGATAGGACCAGGTCGCGTTGTCCATGGTGCGCACGAGGACTGGCGTTCCCCAGCCCGAGCTCCCGGCGTACGGCTGTACCCACAGGAAGGTCTGCGTGGAGCTCTCCTCGACCCAGGAGGCGAGGGCCGCCTGGTTGGGCGCCGCCACCAGGCGGGTGGCCACCGCATTGCGCCCCGTGTTCTCGCCGAGCACCTGCGGCACGCTCCAGCTCTGGACGCTGCTGTCGGCGCCCGAGGCGAGGACGCTGTAGGCCCTGCGGATGCTGGAGCTCCCCTCCGGCCACGCCTCCACGACGGCGAGCGGGGTGCCGTCGGACAGGGTCGTGAGCGCGGCCGGGTTGGGAAGTGACGTGGAGAGGCTCCCCGCGCCCACGGCCTGGTCCGTCTCCCAGGCCGCGCCTGGCTTGTGTCGTCGCGCGCGGAGCCCGTCGTTGACGTACAGGGACGTCGCCACACCAGAGGCGTCCATCGTGAGCACCGCGGCGGTCGCGTGGTCGCTCGGGTTGCTCGAGAGGACCTGGGGGGCGCTCCACTGGGCCGCGCGGACCGAGTAGCCCCAGCTGTGTGAAGAGGTCATCGCGTTGCCAGCGAGGTCCTTCACCCCGTCGAGGACCACGCCCACCTGCGCGCCGAACGCCGGCCCCGGCTTCAGCGTGAGCGTGCACTTGCCCGCCGCGCAGGTCACCGCGCTTCCGGTCAACGCCTTGCCGTCCGCCGTGAGCTGGAACGAGGCCGGTGTCACGCTGGTGGTGTCGAGCGTCGTCTCGCTGAACGACACCTCGATGACGGTCCAGGGAGCGGCCGTGGCCGAGGACGCGGCGGGCGTGGCGGACACCACGCGCGGCGGCGTGACGTCCACGATGAACCCATCCGACCTCTTCCAGCCCGACGTGTTCCCGGCCGCGTCCACCGCGCGCACGCAGCTGTAATAGCGCTGCTCGGCCAGGGTGAGCACCGTGAGCTCCGCGGACGACGTGGCGCCGACATCCTGGATGCTGCTCGCGTTGCCGGGGCACGCCGGGGTGGACGTCACGGCGAGCTCGTAGCGCTGGATGCCCACCGCGTCGCTGAAGCCGGACCAGCGCGCCGCCGCGCGCGTGGTGCTGTTCTGATAGGCGAGCTCCGGTCCGGTGAGACCATCCATCACCGTGGCGGCCAGCTCCGAGGGTGCCGTGCTGTCCTCCACGAAGGTCAGCGCCGCGGAGCAGGCCGAGACGTTCCCGACCGAGTCCGTCGCCTGGGCCACGTAGCTCGACGTGCTGTTGTCGCCCACGGCGAGTGGCAGGGTGGCCAGACCCTGATGGTCGGCGGTCCGAGAGGCGAGCGCTCCTCCCACACACGTCGCGCCCGCGAAGACGCGCACCTGGGCTCCCGGCTCGGTGGTGACGTGGAGGACTGGCGCGTTGTGGTTGGCGGGGCTGACGGGGGTGGTGGCGAGGGCTGGCGTCGCGGGCGGCGTGCTGTCCTCGCGATATACGGGGCCCACGGTGCAGGCCGAGGTGTTGCCCGCCGCATCGGTGGTGGACACGTACGTGCCCGTGACGCTGTCGTCCGTGACGGACATGCGCAGGGAGAACGTGCCGGCTGCGTCCGCCACCTGGGTGTCGACCGGTGTCCCGGAGCAGGTCTCGTCCAGGTAGAGCCGGGCGGTGGCCGCCGACTCCGTGCTGCCGATGAGGCGCGGGGCGTTGTCGTTGGCGACCGCCGAGGGCGACAGCCGGAGGTTCGAGAGTGTCGGCGGCGTGCTGTCCTCGCGGTAGTTCACTCCCTGGGACGAGCACGCGGAGACGTTCCCGGCCAGGTCGATGGCCAGCCCGTGGAAGGAGACCCACGCGTCGTCGGACACCGTCACGGGGATGGAGACCTGGCCCGTGGTGTCCGCGGTGCCCTCGCCGGCGATGGCGCCGGAGCAGCCCGCGACGGTGTAGAGGCGCACGCGCGCGCCGGGCTCGGTCCTGGCCAGGATGCGAGGAGCGTTGTCATTGGCGGGGGAGACGGGCGTGGTCCCCACGAGCGTCGGCGCGTCGGGAGGCGTGGTGTCCTCCGGAGTCCCAGCATCCGGGGTGCCCGCGTCAGGTGTCCCCGAGTCGGGTGTCCCCGAGTCGGGTGTCCCCGCGTCGGGTGTCCCCGCGTCCGCGAGGCCCGCGTCGGGTGCTCCCGCGTCCGGAGTGCCCGAGTCTGGCACCGGCGTACCGGAGTCCGTCCCGGAGTCCGGCTGCGTCGAGCCATCAGGTGTTCCGTTCCCACTTCCCCCACAAGCAGCCAGCAGCCAACCACTCACGACTGCGACCACGAGCCCCCTCGGCATCGCTCTGCTTTTCATACGCCCCTTTGTCTGGCGAGACGCCTTCTCGCAGGCGCCATCTAACACGAGGCGTGGTGGCGCGGAGCAAGCGGGTCGAGGGACATCTCCCGCGAAGCCAGACCGCCCGCATGGGCGCGGTTGCACGCAGAGGCGGAGCCGAGACCCAGGCTCCGCCCCCCGTGCTTCACCGGTTTCAGCGCAGTCGCTGGTACAGCGTGTCGAGCAGCGTGCCGTCGTCGCCGCTCAGCTCCCAGAACATCGCGCCGCCCAGGTTCTTGTTCAGGATGTAGTCCGACTTCGCGTTCAGCGTGGACGGGTCGTCGTACGCAATCCACACCTTGGTCGTCGGGCTGTAGACGTAGGCCTCCTTCGCCTCGGGGTGGGTGAACTTGGCGTAGCCCGAGCCCGCGCGCTCGTAGTTGACCTTGATGTCCTTGTAGTCGAACACACCCGTCAGGCCCGACTGGCCGTCATCCCACGTGCCCTTGGTGGGCACGCCGCTCTGGAACAGGCCGTTGTTCACGTTCGGCACGCCGCCCCAGCCTCGGCCGTAGAACGGGACGCCCACGACAATCTTGTCCGGCGCCACGCCCAGCTCGAGCATCTTCGCCACCGAGCCGTCCGTGTAGAAGCCCGTCCCCGCCGCCGGGTCGCCCGTCACGCGGTAGAGCGCCGAGTGGAAGTTCACCGTGCTCTCGAATGAGCCGTGGTAGTCGTAGCTCATCACGTTGATCCAATCGAGGATGTTGGACAGGTTCTTCGTCTCCTGCTTGTTCGTCAGCAGGTCCGGCGACGCGCCCGTGGCGATGGTGAGCAGGTACGGCTTGCCCGTCTGCGCCGTCACCGCGTTGAGCTGGTTGCGGAACTCGGCCATCAGCAGCGTGTAGTTCTGCTTGTCCGCGGGGCTGTTGGTGTTGCCCGGCAGGCCGCCACCCACCGGGTACTCCCAGTCGATGTCGATGCCGTCGAACACACCCACGCCGTTCGCCGGGTCCACGCCGGGGTACTGGCCCTTGATGAACAGGTCGATGCAGGACTTCACGAACGCGGCCCGCGAGGCCTGCGTCGCCGCCACCTGCGAGAAGTACGTCGACCACGTCCAGCCGCCCACCGAGATGAGCACCTTCAGGTGTGACTGCGTCTTCTTCAGCTCCTGGAACGCGCGGAAGTTGCCGCGCAGCGCACCCGGGTTCCACTCGCCCGGCCAGCCGCCGCCCTTGTCGATGTCCGCGAACGAGTCACCGAGGACGCACCGCCCGTCCGCCGAGATGTTCGAGAAGGCGTAGTTGATGTGCGTCAGCTTCGCCGCGGGGATGTTCGCGACCTGGTAATTGCGCGAGTAGATGCCCCACTGGGTGAAGTAGCCCACGATGCGCTTGCCGCCACCCGGCTGTCCCGGAATCGCGACCTGCACGGTGACCTGCTTCGTGCCCACGTTGCCGGCCTGGTCGTACGCCCGCAGCGTGTACGAGTACGAGCCGTTCTGCGCCGGGCCGGAGAAGGTCCGCGAGTAGCTCAGCGCCGTGGACACCACGGCGCCGTTCTCCAAAATCTCCACCCGGTCCACGCCCACGTTGTCCGTCGCGGTGGCGCTGAGGGTCAGCGTCCCCGCCGCGGTGATGTTCGTCGAGCTGGCGTTCAGCGTGACGGTGGGCGCGGTGGTGTCACCGGGGACGGAGATGGCCACCTGCACGGTGACCTGCCGCGTGCCCACGTTGCCGGCCTGGTCGAAGGCGCGGAAGGTGTACGTGTACGAGCCGTTCTGCGCGGAGCCGGAGAAGTTGCGCGAGTAGCTCAGGCTCGTGGAGACCACGGTGCCGTTCTCGAGAATCTCCACGCGGTCCACGCCCACGTTGTCCGTCGCCGTGGCGGTGAGGGTCAGCGTCCCCGGCGCGGTGACGTTCGTCGAGCTGGCGTTCAGCGTGACGGTGGGCGCGGTGGTGTCCCCGCCGCCCGCGGGTCCCAAATCCAGCCACAGCGCGGCCACCGCCACGGGCGTCCAGTCCGCCTGCGAGGTGTGCGCCTGACGGCATTGATAGAGCCGTCCACCGTAGGTGACCTGCGCGCCCGTCGCGTAGGCGACGCCCGCCGCCCACTCGGCGACGAGCGGCGCGCGCATCACACTGCCCTGGCCCTCGCCGTGTGACGGGGAGACCTCTCCGCACCCGCTCGCGGACAGGGCCGAGACCATCAGTCCAATGAACCACTTGCTGCGACGCATGCTTGCTCTCCTCGCTTCGTTGGACGCGAGTCCGGAACCGCTCGGGAACTCGTTTCCAGGAAGGAGGCGTGGACCGGATTTTCCGGGTCAAAGCCTCACGCAATGAATGGTGTGAGTGGAAGAACACGCAGCCACCGGAAGTGACGCGAGCGTCACCTGCTCAGTGCCACTGTTCGTTTCCATCCACCCAGGTGGCGAGCACGCTGACGTCGTCACGCAGCAGCGCGAGGTTCGCGCGCCGCCCGGGTACGAGCTCGCCCAACCGCGACTCCAGACCGAGCAACCGGGCGGGGTAGAGCGAGGCCATGCGCAGCGCCTCCTCGAAAGGCACGCCCAGGAGTCGAACGGTGTTGCGCACCGCCGACGCCATGTCGATGTCCGCGCCCGCCAGCGTGCCGTCCTCCGTCACCAGTCGCCCATCGCGCCGCAGGATGGTGTGTCCATACAGCGTGAAGGTCGTTTCCTGCGTGCCCACGGGAGGCATCGCGTCCGTGACGAGGAAGACCTTGCCGCGAGGCTTGGCCTTCAGGAGCTGACGCAGGTTCGCCGGGTGCACATGGACGCCGTCCACGATGACGCCGCACCACGCGTCATCGGACTCGAAGCCCGCGACCACGGGGCCGGGCTGTCGCCCCTGCACCGGAGGCATCGCGTTGAACAGGTGCGTGAAGCCGCGCACACCCGACGCAAGTGATTGCACGGTCCGCTCGTAGCTCGCCGCCGTGTGGCCCGCGAACAACACCGCGCCCGAGGCGCTGAGCTTCTGGAGGAACAGGTCCTCCACGCGCTCCGGCGCGAGCGTCATCAACAGCCTGCCCCCAGCCCGAACCAGTCGCTCGCTGAGCGCGACGAGGGACACGAGGTCCTCGGCTCCGGGCTGACGGATGTGGTGCGGCGCATGGACGCCCGGGCGCTCGGGGCTGATGAACGGGCCTTCCAGGTGGACGCCGAGCACGCCGCTCCCGGGCTGCTCCAGCGCGCGCGCTGCGGCGTCACAGGCGAGCCGGGTGCGCTCGGGTGCATCGGTGATGAACGTGGGCAGCAGGCTCGTGGTGCCCGAGCGGCGCAGCGTGGACGCGATGGTGAGCGCCGCGTCGACCGTGGGTGAGTCGTTGAACAGCACCCCGCCCGCGCCGTTCACCTGGAGGTCGATGAAGCCGGGGGCGAGCAGGGTGTCTGCGGGCAGCTCGAGGGTGGAGAGCCCCACGGGCGCCTCGTGGCGCGGCACCACGGCGGCGACGCGTCCGGCGTCGAGCACCACCGAGTGGCCCTCGAGGATGCGCTCGCCGGTGAACACGCGCGAGCCCGTGAGGATGTGTCTGGTCACACCGTCTCCGTCACCTTGCGAAGGTTCGCGGGGGCATCCGGGTCCATTCCGCGCGCCGTGGCGAGCCGGTGGACCGCCAGGTAGAAGCTCTGCACCTGGCACAGTGGCGCAATCGCCAGGGGAACACCAGGAACGGTGGGCAGCGTCGCGGCGCCGGGGACGGGGAGCACCGTGCGCACCTCCGCGCCCAGCTCCATCATCCGGCGCACCACCGCGCGCGTGCCCTCGGCGGAGCCGTCCTCCTGTCCCAGCGCGATGACGGGGAAGCCCGGCTGCACCAGGCCGAGCGGGCCGTGGGCCACCTCGGCCGCGCTGAAGGCCTCGGCGTGCAGGCGGCAGGTCTCCTTGAGCTTCAGCGCCAGCTCGAGCGCCGCGCCCAGGCCGCTGCCCCGGCCGACGACATACAGGCTCTGCGCGTCGACGAGCGTCTGCAGCGCGGGCCACCAGTCGAGCGCGCACGCCGAGGCGAGGGCCTCCGGGAGCGCGGCGACGGCCTCGTGCAGCGCGGGGCTTGCGGACCAGTGCGCCGCCAGCCGCAGGAACGCGAGGCCGGAGAGCAGATACGACTTGGTCGCGGCGACGGCGCGCTCGGGGCCCGCGTCCAGGGGGATGCTCACGTCACACAAGGCGCCGAGCGGCGCGGAGGCGTCATTGACGAACCCCACGACGAGCGCGCCCGAGGCCTTCGCCGCCTCCGTCAGCCGCAGCAGGTCGGGGCTCTGCCCGGACTGCGAGACGGCGATGAAGAGCGAGTCGCGCAGGTCCAGCGCGTGCGCGCCGTAGATGGACGCCACGCTGGGGCCCACCGAGGCCACCGCGCGGCCGAGCGTCGTCTCGATGAGGTACTTCCCGTAGACCGCCGCGTGGTCCGAGCTGCCCCGCGCGCAGGTGACGACGAAGCGAGGAGGCTGGCGCTGCAGCCGCTCCCCCAGCGCCACGAACATGTCCTCGCTCCGTGCCAGCTGGAGCCGGGCGACCCCGGGAGTCTCCGCGGCCTCGCGCGCCATGATGGGCAATCGACTCGACTCCTGACTCCATGTCCCGCTCACGCTCGACTCCACGAAGACACCTGGGCCTCGCTCAAGAGATAGGGCGCGACGCGGACCTGCTCCACTTCCTCGTGGCCGGCTGCTCGACAGTGAGCCATCCGCCTTGGACCGAGTGTCCGTCGATGGACGGCCCTCCAGGCGTCGCTCCAGGCGGGAGTCCGGCCCCGTTGACGCACGCGGACATCCCGAGCCCGCGCGCCGCGAAAACGGACAACCTCCCTGGGCCCCCTATACTGCGGCGCCAGGGAGGCAACACCTCGACATGGGCACGCGAATCCTGGGCATGGTGCTGGCCGGAGGCCAGGGAACCCGGCTGGCGCCGCTGACGCTGCGACGCTCGAAGCCGGCGGTGCCCTTCGGCTCGAAGTTCCGCATCATCGACTTCGCGCTCAACAACTTCATCAACTCCGGCATCTACTCCATCTACGTCCTGACGCAGTTCAAGGCGCAGTCGTTGACGGAGCACATCCAGCGCGGCTGGCGCTTCGGCTCGGTGTTGTTGTCGGACTACTTCATCACGCTCGTCCCCGCGCAGATGTACCTGTACGAGGAGCTGGGGCCCGTCTGGTACCGGGGCACCGCGGACGCCATCTACCAGAACATGCACCTGGTGGAGAACCACCGCCCCGAGCACCTGGCCATCTTCTCCGGCGACCACATCTACAAGATGAACGTGGCGCACATGCTGGAGCAGCACGAGGCCCAGCGCGCCGACATCACCATCGCCGCGTACCCCACGCCGCTCGCCGACGCGCACCGCTTCGGCGTCATGCAGGTGGACGAGCGCGGCCGCGTGACGGAGTTCCAGGAGAAGCCCAAGAACCCCAAGCCCATCCCCGGCCGGCCCGACACCGCGCTCGCCAGCATGGGCAACTACATCTTCCGCAGCAAGGTGCTCGCGGAGTTGCTGGAGATCGACGCGAAGTCGGAGGGCTCGCAGCACGACTTCGGCAAGGACGTGCTGCCGCGCGCGCTCAAGGACGGCTATCACATCCACGCGTACGACTTCGCCAAGAACCCCATCCCCGGCCAGACGGGGCCCAACACCTACTGGCGCGACGTGGGCACGCTGGACGCGTACCACGAGGCGTCCATGGACCTGGTGTCGGTGAACCCGGAGTTTGACATCTTCAACGCCGAGTGGCCGCTGCGCACCGCCAGCGAGTACAGCCCGCCCGCCAAGTTCGTCCACGAGTCCGGTGACCGCGTGGGCCGCGCGCTCAACTCCATGGTGGCCGGCGGCTGCATCATCTCCGGCGGCGTGGTGCGCGAGAGCATCCTCTTCCGCCGCGCGCGCGTGAACAGCTACGCCAGCGTGCAGCGCTCCGTCATCTTCGACGAGGTCGACATCGGCCGGCATGCCCAGGTGAAGAACGCCATCATCGACAAGGGCGTGCGCGTGCCGCCCAACGCGAAGGTGGGCTACGACCTGGACGCCGACCGCGCCCGGGGCTTCACCGTCACCGAGAGCGGCATCGTTGTGGTGCCCAAGGGCTACCGCTTCGAGTAGCCCCCGCCGCCTCCGCTCCCCGTCCTCCCAGGAGGCCTCCCGAGGCCTTCGCGGGGCTTGTCCTGTCTTCATCCGGGTTTCCGGGGTTTGAAATCCAATATTGAATATGAGAATCGTTATCAAGTAGGGTGCCGCCCTGTCGAGTGAGGTGGAGCCCTCGGGGCGTGCGGTGTGCGCGCGCGTGAAGGGGGGCCCTCGACGAGGAAGGCCGGGGCCCCCGCTCCGGTGGGCACGTCACGCAGTCCGTTCAGGGAAGAGGGATACGAAGATGAGTCATACCGAGCAGGCGTTGCCGAGGCGCGCCGGACAGCAGGGCCTGTGGGTCCTGGTCGCCGTGGTCATGTCGTTGGCGTTGCTGGCGAGCTGCGGAGATGACGACAAGGACCCCACGCCCAACCCCACGCCGGACGCGGGCCAGCAGGACGACGCGGGCACGCCGGACTCGGGCACGCCGGACTCGGGCACGCCGGATTCAGGGACGCCGGACGCGGGGCCGCAGGTGTGTGGCCCGACGACGGTGAACTGCGCCGAGCAGACCATCGACACGCTGTCGCTGCGCACGGTGGTGAACACGGGCGTGGTGCGTGAGGAGGGGACGACGTCGGGCGAGTTCCTGACGTTCGTGGACTCCACCGCGGGCGGTCTCAACCCGACGATGTCCTATACGTACCTGCGGTTCACGGCGACGGGCGCCGAGCAGGTCCAGATTCACGACCACCAGGCGCTGGTGTCGCAGGACTGGGACATCGCGGTGCGTCGCTACACGATGCGCGTCAACAGCGGCACGTCGGGTCCGTCGTGCGTGTCGGTGGCGAAGGTCGCCGAGGGCACCACGTTCGCGCAGGTGGCGGCGGTGGATTCCTCCTGGACGTTCGAGACGGAGAAGTGGTGGGACGACTCCTCGGGCACCTGCACGCTCATCCCGGATGACTCGGGCCTGAACGGTCCGAAGACGGCGCTGGGCGCGTTCTGGGAGTACCCGGTGCGCTGCGTGCAGATGACGGGGCAGGTGTTCGCGGTGCGCCTGGCGGATGGTCGTCACGTGAAGCTGGAGGTGATGGGCTATTACGAGCCCGCCGCGCAGCAGACGTGCAACGAGACGGGCGCGGCGCCGACGCCGAGCGGCTCGGGTTCCATCCGCATCAAGTGGGCGTTCCTGCCGTGAGACTCGGGGCGTGGCTTCTGCTGCTTCCCTTGGGATGTGGCCCCGTGGAGTCGACGCGGGCGCCGCACGAGCGTCCGGAGACGTTGACCGAGGGGCGACAGGGGCAGCAGGCGGGAGCGCGCCCCACCTCGCCCCTGGCGGTGCCGCCGAGCTTCGGCGCGGGTGAGCAGGTGGAGTCGGTGGTGTCCCCGAAGGGGCGCTTCCGCATCCACTTCTCCCGCGTCGGGCTCAACGCGGTGCCTGCGGGGGACGCCGATGGCAGCGGCGTGCCCGACGCCGTCGAGGTCGTCGGGCGCGCGTATGAGCGCGTCGCGGACTTCTACGTGAGCCTGGGCTTCGTGTTGCCGGGCAGCGACGCGGCGGTGGCGGACAACGGCGGGGACGGCCTGTTCGACGTGTACCTGGTGGACTTCGCCGGCGTCGCGGACGGGGCGTTCCGGCTGGACGACTGCGAGACGGAGTCGGGCCTGCGGTGCGTGGGGCACATGCTCCAGGAGAACGACTTCGCGGGGTACGACTACCCCTCGTACGAGACGGCGGTGGACATCCTCGCCAGCCACGAGTTCTTCCATGCGGTGCAGTCCGCGTACCGGACGGGCATGGGCGGCGTGGTGACGGAGGGCACGGCGGTGTGGGCCAGCGAGCGGTTCGACGCGTCGCTGGATGACCTGGAGCACTTCTCCGCGTCGTACCTGTCGCGCACGGAGCTGAGCCTGGTGCAGGACCCCACGGGGCCGGCGGCGTCCTTCAGCTATGGCGCGAGCCTGTTCTTCCAGTACCTGGGCGAGCGCGTGGGTGACGCGGCCATCCTGCGCCTGTGGGAGCAGAGCGTCACCTCGCCGGAGGTGCGGTGGCCGGTGGTGGTGGACCGCCTCCTGGGGCGCGACTGGAGCTTGAGCTTCGACGCCGCGTTCACGGAGTTCTCGACGTGGAACCTGTCCACGGGCGCGCGGGCGAATGCGTCACAGGGCTACGCGCGGGGTGGCGGTTACGAGGGGCTCAAGCCGGCCGTGAAGACGCTGCCCTCTCAGGAGGCGGACGTCCGGCTGACGACCGCGTCGGCGCGCTACTTCGAGGTGCCGGGTGGCTCGGAGCGGGTGTGGGCTCGGTATGTGCCTCGGGACGTCGCGAACTCGTCGCAGCAGCACCTGCTGGTGGCGGCGGTGACGGACACCGCGGTGCTGCGGGTGACGCGCGTGGATGGGCCGGGGACGCTGACCGCGAACGTGACGGCGTCGGATGCGAGCCGGGTCATCATCGCGGTGGTGGACGGTCGCCACGAGGGCACGGGCCGCTACGGCACGCTGTGCCTCACGGGTGAGACGTCTGGCGCGCCGTGTGTCGAGGTGACACCGGAGCCCGAGCCTGAGCCCGAGGTGCCCCAGACTCCCGACGATGACGACAGTGGCTGCGCGGCCGCGCCCGGTGCGCTGGGCTGGGCGGCGCTGATGCTCGTAGGGGTGGGACGGCGACGGCGGCCGTGAGGACGGCGAGGCCCGCCCGACCAAGGGCTCCTGCGTCAGGGGTCCTCGGGAGTCGCGGCGTCGAGCGTCGACGCTGCTTGGGGTGATGCTGGAGCGGGCCCTGTCGCGCACTTCTCCTGGTACGTGGTGAGCGTGCGCTGGAAGCGCTCCCGCTCCTCGCGAGGCCACTCCGCAGGCAGCTTCATGACGGCCTCCCGCTGCTCCTGGACGGCTTGCTGGCAGCGGCCCTGGTGGAAGGCGACGAGGGCGCTCGTCTCCAGCGCATAGGCGTTGTCACGTGCCCGCCTGCGCCCAATGATCGCGAGCGGTGCCGCCTCCTCGTGACGCCCGGCCCTCGCGTAGAGCCATGCAAGCTCCGTCGCGCTCCACCAGTACTCGGGGCTGAGCTGATTCAGTCCGCGCAGCGCCTCTTCGTAGCCAGGGTCCTCGGCGCGGTCTCTCGCCATGGCCCGCGCCAGGTGGCCCCAGGCCTCGATGCTGTCGGGGAAGGCCTTCACACGGGTCATGCCCCACGCGAGCTCCTGCTCCGGCGTGAGGTCCATCTCCGAAGTGACGGTGTCCCGCTTGACGGTGTAGTGGATTTCGATGGGATGGCCCGCGAGGGTCGCCGGGTGGAAGCGCATGCTCGCCACGGTCTTCAGCACGGCCTGGTCGAGAGCGTCGGTCGCGGACTCCACGAGTCGGATGTCCCGCAGTCGCCCGTTCGTTCCGACGATGAACCCGACGACGACCATCGCGAGGGTCTTCTGGCGATAGACCTCGTGAGGAAACTCGTGCACCACCCGCGAGTAGCCCACGGGCGGCCCGAACTCCTCGCGCAGGAAGTCGCAGGCCTGAAGCAGGTCCGCCTGTGAGCAGGCGGCGCCGAGGTCCGCCTGGGCTTGTCTGACCTGCTCCTCGGTGGGTTTGCCCGCGAGGACTCGCGTGGCCTCCGCGAAGATGGCGGGAGCCTCCTCGGCGGTCACGCTGACGCTCGGGCCTGTGTCGCGACGCGGGGCGAGCACCCCCATGTACACGGGTGGGCTGTAGGGGCGCGGGTTCAGGTACTGGTCCATGTCCCAGGAGAGCTGTCCATGGCTCGCGGGCAGGGTGGGAAGCGGACGCGAATGACCACACGCGGTGAGCCCCAGGAGCACGGCGCCCAGGACGAAGTTTGCGAATCTCATCGCGCCGCACGCTAGCGTGACCCGCCCTCGCGCATAAAGGTGTGCCCAAGGCGTGTCGAAGGTCGTCCCGGCGCACGCGGTCCGCTGTCCTCCGCGAGACACGGGCAGCCCGGTGCCTTCACGCGCGCGAGCCCGCCGTCTACCGTGTGACACTGAAAGGCGCCGCGGCGTCGGGACTCGTTCAGTCGGGGGGACAGGTGTCGCGTCCTCCACGCGTTTCCGACTAAGCGTACCCCTGAGCGCCGCACGGACCCGAGACCTTCATGCACAGCGCAACCGGCCAGGACAGCAGCTCGCCCTTCATCCGCTCCGTGGGAAGAGCCCTCCCGCCTCACTACGCCTCGCAGGAACAGCTCATCGCCGCCTTCCGCGAGCTGTGGGCCACGCGCCACTTCAACCTGGAGCGCCTGGAGGACCTGCACCGCGCCGTCCAGGTCGGAGGCCGCTATCTGGCGCTCCCCATCGACGCGTACCGCGAGCTCGTCACCTTCCAGCAACGCAACGACGCCTGGATTCGCGAGGCCACCGCCCTCAGCGAGTCGGTGGTGCGCAGGACACTCGAGCAGGCGGAGCTGACGCCCACGGACGTGGACCACGTCTTCTTCGTCACCGTGACGGGCATCTCCACCCCCAGCGTCGAGGCGCGGCTCGCCAACCGGCTGCGCTTCCGCGAGGACTTCAAGCGCACGCCCATCTTCGGGCTCGGCTGCGTCGCGGGCGCGGCCGGCATGGCACGCGCCGCCGACTACCTGCGCGCCTTCCCCACGCACACCGCCCTGCTGGTGTCCGCGGAGCTGTGCTCGCTGACGCTGCAGCGCGAGGACCTGTCCATCCCCAACATCATCGCCTCCGGCCTCTTCGGCGACGGCGCCGCGTGCGCGGTGCTCCGGGGCGCCCAGGCCCCCGGCGCCCGAGGTCCCCGCGTGGTGGCCTCCCGCTCCGTCTTCTACCCGGACACCGAGCGCACCATGGGCTGGGACGTGGTGGACTCGGGCTTCAAGGTCGTGCTGTCCGCGAAGGTGCCCCACCTGGTCAAGGACCACATCCGCGGCAACGTGGACGCCTTCCTCGCGAGCCACGGCTTGAAGCGCGATGACATCCGTCACTGGGTGGCGCATACCGGCGGGCCCAAGGTGCTCGAGTCCTTCGAGCAGGCCCTGGAGCTGCCCCAGGAGGCGCTCACGCGCTCGTGGGCGTCGCTGCGCGAGGTGGGCAACCTGTCCTCCTCGTCGGTGCTCTTCGTGCTGGGTGAGACGCTGGAGAAGGCGGACGCGAAGCCGGGGGACTGGGGCCTGATGATGGCGATGGGTCCGGGCTTCTGCGCGGAGATGGTGCTCTTGCGATGGTGACGCTCACGCAAGGGGTGTTCTTGGGGTACATGGGCGCGCTCGTGCTGGAGCGGCTCGTGGAGCTGGTGCTCTCCAAGCGCAACGCGGCGTGGGCCTTCGCGCGGGGAGGGGTGGAGACGGGGCAGCGTCACTACCGCTTCATGGTGGTGTTCCACACCCTGTTCCTCGTCGCGTGCGTGGCGGAGGTGTTCCTCCTGCACCGGTCCTTCCCGGGCGTGCTGGGCTGGGCGGCGCTCGGCGGCGCGCTCGTGGCGCAGGGGCTTCGCTACTGGGCCATCTCCACGCTGGGCTCGAGGTGGAACTCGCGCATCATCGTCGTGCCGGGCCTGCCCCCCGTGGAGGGGGGGCCGTACCGCTTCCTGCGCCACCCCAACTACGTCGCGGTGGTGCTGGAGCTGGCGTGTGTGCCGCTCATCCATGGCGCGTGGTGGACGGCCGTGTGCTTCTCGGTGGGGAACCTGGGGTTGCTCTTCGTGCGCATCCGCGCGGAGGAGGCGGCCCTGGGGGACGTGTACGCGAAGGCGTTCTCCCATCGTCCCCGTTTCCTTCCGGAGATGCCCCGTGGCTGAGCTCGAACTGGAGGTCCTGGCGGAGATTCGTCGCATCGCCGCCGAGGAGCTGGAGTGGAAGGGCGAGGTGGAGCCCGGGCTCGACCTCCTCAAGGACCTGCAGCTCGACAGCCTGGGGCTGACGGTGCTGGCGGTGGGGCTGGAGAACCGCTTCCGCATCCGCTTGTCGGAGGAGGACGCGCAGGGGGTACGCACGGTGGGGGACCTGACGAAGCTGGTGGAGCGGCGCGTGCTGTCCACCGCGCGCGTGGCGACGGAGGTCCGTTCGTGAGGGGACCCACGCTGCCCGCGGTGCGGTTCCCCACGGTGAACGCGATGCTCGCGTCGACGGCCGAAACGGACTTCCGGCTGACGTTCGTGGACGCGGCCGAGAAGGAGACCTCGCTGTCCTGGGCGGAGGTGTACCGACGCGCGCGGCGCACGGCGGCGGGGCTGTCGCGCCTGGGCGTGCGCGAGGGGGAGCGGGTGGCGCTGCTCTTGCCCACCTCGCCGGCCTTCATGGATGCCTACTTCGGCGCGTTGCTCGCGGGCGCGGTGCCGGTGCCCCTGTATCCGCCGGTGCGGCTGGGGCGACTGGAGGAGTACCACCGGACGACGGCGCGGATGCTCCAGGTGACGGAGGCGTGCCTGGTGCTGACGGACTCGCGGGTGCGGCTGCTGTTGGGCCCGAGCGTGGAGAAGTCCCGTCCCCGCCTGGGCTGCCACACGGTGGAGGACGTCTCGCGCGACGACGAGGGGCGCGAGGTGGAGGTGGGCGCCAACGCGCTGGGCCTCGTCCAGTTCTCCTCCGGCTCCACGGTGGACCCCAAGCCGGTGGCGCTGACGCACGGGGCGCTGCTGGCGCAGCTGAGGGCGCTGGAGGTGGCGATGCCGGTGCCGCCCGACAGTCCCCGGGTGGGCGTGAGCTGGCTGCCGCTGTACCACGACATGGGGCTCATCGGCTGTCTGCTCTCGGCGCTGCACTATCCGGGGAACCTGGTGCTGATTCCGCCCGAGGCCTTCCTGGCGCGCCCCGCGCTGTGGCTTCGCGCGGTGTCCAGGCACCGGGGCTTCATCTCGCCGGCGCCGAACTTCGCGTATGGCCTGTGTTTGAAGCGGGTGAAGGACGCGGAGCTGGAGGGCGTGGACCTGTCGTCGTGGAAGCACGCGCTCAACGGCGCGGAGCCGGTGTCCGCGGAGACGCTGCAGCGCTTCGTGGAGCGCTTCGAGCGGTGGGGCTTCTCCGCGCGCGCGCTGCGCCCGGTGTACGGACTGTCCGAGGCGTCGCTGGCCGTGACGTTCCCTCCGGAGGGCCGGGGTCCCCGCTCGCTGGGCGTGGACCCGGGGCTGCTCGCGAGCGAGGGCCGGGTGGAGGAGGGGGCGCGGAGGCTGGTGAGCGTGGGCTCGCCGGTGGCGGGCTTCGAGGTGGAGGTTCGCGACGAGCAGGGCGGGGTGTTGCCGGACAAGCGCGTGGGGAAGGTCTTCACGCGTGGGCCGTCGCTGATGAGCAGCTACTTCGGGGATGCGCTGTCCACGCGGCGCGCGCTGACGCTGGACGGGTGGCTGGACACGGGAGACCTGGGCTTCATCGCGGAGGGGGAGCTGTACCTGACGGGGCGCGCGAAGGACGTGGTCATCATCCGCGGGGCGAACCACGCGCCGCAGTCCTTCGAGGAGCCGCTCCAGTCGGTGGAGGGCGTGCGCACGGGGTGCGCGGTGGCGCTCGGCTTCACGCCCGAGGGTGGACAGGACGAGGCGCTGCTCATCCTCGCGGAGCGGGGTGGGACGGACGCCGACGAGGTGGTGGAGGAGCGCATCCGCGCGGCGGTGGTGGAGGCCACGGGCGTGCGTCCGCACACGGTGAAGCTGCTGGAGCCGGGGACGCTGCCGCGCACGTCGAGCGGGAAGCTGCGTCGGATGGAGGCGCTGCGGCGTCATCTCACCGGAGAGCTGTCGCCGCCGAAGAAGGTGGGAATGGTGGGCATGGCGGTGGAGATGGCGCGCAGCGCGCTCGCCATGGCGCGGGCGGAGCACGACACGTGAGTCGTCGACACTCCAGAGAACCGCCGTCGCCGAAGGTGGGCATGGCGGCGGAGATGGCGCGCGGCGCGCTCGCCATGGCGCGGGCGGAGCACGACACGTGAGTCGTCGAAACTCCGGAGAGGGTGGGCAAGGAGCTTCGTTTGTGAGACGCCGCGCCGCGCGGGTCCTGGCGGGAGACGTCCCCTGCGCGACAGGTGGCGAGAGGCCGAGCGCCACGCGGGGCCGAGCACCGCGCGGCTCCCGGATGTGGCGCCATTGCGCGGAGGCGAGGTCTCTGGCGGAGTCCGCGCCATGAGTCGGTATGACGTCGCGGTGGTGGGAGGAGGCCCGGCCGGGCTCGCCGTGGCCATCCACGCCGCGACGCGGGGACTGAACACCGTGGTCCTGGAGCGCGCCTCCTTCCCGGCCGACAAGGCCTGCGGCGAGGGGCTCATGCCCGCGGGGCTCGCGGCCCTGGAGCGGCTGGGCGCGCTCACGCACCTGGACCGCTCGCAGAGCGCGCCGTTCGTGGGCATCCGCTACGTGCAGGAGGATGGCAGCACGGCGGAGGGGATCCTCCCCGCGCCAGGAGGGCTCGGCGTGCGTCGGGTGGCGCTCGCCGAGGCGCTCGTCACCCGCGCGCGTGAAGCGGGCGCCGAGCTCCGTGAGCGCACCCACGTGGTGTCGCATCGCCGCGTCGGCGACGGCGTGACGCTGGAGCTGGTCGACGGAGAGGTCCAGGCGCGGATGCTGGTGGCCGCGGACGGGCTCGCCTCACCCCTGCGGCGCGCGGAGGGACTCGAACTGGACGCGGAGGGGCCTCGGCGCTTCGGCCTGCGCCGCCACTTCCAGCTCGAACCCTGGACCCCCTACGTCGAGGTGCACTTCGCGAACGGCGTGGAGGCCTACGTCACGCCCGCGGGCGCCCGGCGCGTGGGGCTCGCCTTCCTCTGGGAGGACGGAGGCGTGGAGGGGCGCGTGGGCTTCGAGACGCTGCTGTCGCGCTTCCCGAAGCTCGAGGCGCGCCTGTCCGCCGCGACGCCGGACTCGCAGGTGCGAGGCGCGGGTCCGCTGGCGCGCGTGGCCCGCGTGCGCGTGGCGGACCGCTTCGCCCTGGTGGGCGACGCCGCGGGCTACGTGGACGCGCTCACCGGAGAAGGCCTCTCCCTCGCCTTCTCCTGCGCGGAGTCGCTGGGCGAGCTCCTGCCGGACGCGCTCGCGAGAGGAGCGACGCGCGACGTGCTCCAGCCCTACGAGGCGCGCTTCCAGCAGGTGTTCCGCAAGTACGCCTGGGCCACGCGCTCACTCCTGATGCTGGCGCGCCGTCCCTGGCTGCGACGCCCCATCGTCCGGATGCTCGGCCACAGCCCGTGGCTCTTCGAGCGCATCCTCCACTCCGTCGTCGGGTGAGCCGAGCCTCACGGCCCCTTGCCCACCACCCATCCGACGAACATCTCCGACGAGCGCTCCAGCAGCGGCTCGATGGAGTCACTCTGGCTCTTCTTGCGCAGCGGCCCCTCGTTCCACAGCGACGCGAGCCCGTGCACCCAGGACCAGATGGTGAAGGCCAGGATGTCCATCTCCACCTTGCCCCCCGAGGCCGCGCGGACCTCCTGCGCCAGCTCCTGCAGCCGCGCGTAGGCGCGCATGCCTTCGGTGTGGATGCCCGCGTACTTCTCCACGTCGCTCCACTCCTGCCGGAACATCACCCGGTAGTGCGCCGGGTGCTCCACCGCGAAGCGCACGTAGCACCGCGCGAGCGCCTTGAGCTGGCCGTCGATGCGCGGCGCCCGGGCCTTCGTCATCGCCTCGTCCATCCGCGCGTTGAGCGCCCGATACCCCTCCTCCGCCACCGCCGCCAGCAGCGCGTCCTTGTCCCGGAAGTGGTGATACGGCGCCGCCGCCGTGACGCCCGCGCGCCGCGCCACCTCCCGCAGCGACACCGCGCCCACGTCCTCCGTCGCGATGAGCTTCAACGTCGCGTCCACCAGCGCCTGCCGCAAATCCCCGTGGTGGTACGTGCGCCGCTTGGGCGCCGCCGCCTTCTTCGTCCGGGTCGTCATTGCCCCAGCCTCCTTGCCCGCCCGTTCATCTTGACAGTGTTCAGACCGGCCTTTATTTGAACATCGTTCACATTAACGGGGAGCCGCTGGATGCGCGCATTCGTCACGGGCAGCACGGGGCTGTTGGGCAACAACGTGGTGCGGGCGTTGGTGGCGGGGGGGCACACGGTGCGGGCGCTGGCGCGCTCGCCGGCGAAGGCGCGCCAGGTGCTCGGTGGGCTGTCCGGTGTGGAGGTGGTGGAAGGGGACATGTTGGACGTGAAGGGCTTCGCGGCCGCGCTGGAGGGTTGTGACGTGGTCATCCACACGGCGGCGTACTTCCGCGAATACTACGCGGCGGGAGACCACTGGCCGAAGCTGTATGCCATCAACGTGACGGCCACGGTGGCGCTGGCGGAGGAGGCCCAGCAGCGCGGGGTGAAGCGCTTCGTGGACATCAGCTCCTCGGGCACGGTGGGCGCCAAGGCGGACGGCTCGCCCGGGGACGAGTCGACGCCGCCCGCGGCGCTGCTCGCCGGCAACCTCTACTTCAAGAGCAAGGTGGAGTCGGAGCGGGAGCTCAACGCCTTCAGCGCGCGCACGGGCATGGACGTGGTCTACATCCTGCCGGGGTGGATGTTCGGTCCCGGGGACGCGGGGCCCACCGCCGCGGGGCAGCTCATCCTGGACCTGGCCGCGGGGAAGATGCCGGCCCTGCTCGAGGGAGGCTCGTGCCTGGTGGACGCGCGCGACGTGGCCGAGGCCACCGTGGTGGCGGCCCAGAAGGGACGCTCGGGGGAGCGCTACCTGGTGGGCGGCGAGTTCGTGGACCTGGGCACGCTGACGCGGACGATTGAGGCGGTGTCGGGCATCCCCGCGCCGCGCAGGGTGCTGCCCCACGCGCTGGCGCTGATGTTGGGCGCGCTGGGGCAGACGTGGGCCCGGCTGACGGGGGGCGAGACGGCGCTGACGGTGGAGGGGGTGCGCGTCATGCGCGCGAAGCTGCGGGTGGACTCGTCCAAGGCGAAGCGGGAGCTGGGGGTGCGCTTCCGCCCGCTGGAGCAGACGCTGCGCGACACGGTGGACTGGCTGCGTGAGCACAAGCCCCAGATGGCGTCCGCCGCGAAGCGTCCTCGGGTGGCCACGTCCTCCTGAAGAGTCCTGCGCGGCCGCGTGCCCGCCATTACGATGGAGACCCGCCCTCGCCCTGACCGGAGGGCGTGGCCGTTGGCTTCGATGGAGCGTCGCCCCCATGCCCCAGGCGTCCCTGGCCCGTTGGTTTCCCTCGTCGACCGCCCTGTGGGGCCTGCTCGCCTGCGCGCCGCTCGTGGGCGGCTGCCTCTTCGCGGGCCCCAGCCACCGGGGGCCGCCGATGGCGCATTTCGACGGGGAGAAGTTCCAGAACATCGGTGACGCGCCGATGCTGTCGGCGTCCGAGCTGATTGGCGCGGCGCTGAAGGAGCCTCGCGGCGCGTGGCGCGAGTACGAGGACCTTCCCCCCGGCAGGCCCCCGCCCGAGCGCGTGGGCCCGGGCAAGCTCAAGGTCACGCTCATCAACCACGCCACCGTGCTCATCCAGGCGGACGGGGTGAATGTGCTGACGGACCCCATCTACTCGGAGCGGCCCAGCCCGGTGCCGTGGGTGGGGCCCAAGCGGGTGCACCCGCCGGGCATCCGCTTCGAGGACCTGCCGCCCATCGACGTGGTGGTGGTGAGCCACAACCACTACGACCACATGGACCTGCCCACGCTGCGCAGGCTGGAGGCGGCGCACCAGCCGCGCTTCATCGTCGGGCTGGGCAACAAGGCGCTCCTGGATGACGAGGGGTTCCGTCACGTGGAGGAGCTGGACTGGTGGCAGGCCACGCGGGTGACGCCGGAGGTGTCGGTGACGGCGGTGCCCGCGCAGCACCGCTCGAACCGGGGGCTCACGGACCAGGCGGAGACGCTGTGGGCCGGGTACGTGGTGTCGACCACGGGCGGGCCGGCGTTCTTCGCGGGGGACACGGGCTTCGGTCCGCACTTCGCGATGATGGCCGCGCGCTTCGGGCCCATGCGGTTGTCGGTGTTGCCGATTGGGGCCTACCGGCCGCGCGTGCTCCACACGGTGCACATGGGGCCGCGCGAGGCGCTGGATGCGCACAAGGTGCTCGGCTCCTCCACGTCGGTGGCCATGCACCACAACACCTTCCCCATGGCCTTCGACGGGCAGGACGAGGCGAAGTTCCTGCTGTTGCGGCTGCTCGCGCGCGAGGAGGTGCGCCCGCGTTTCTGGGCGCTGGGCTTCGGCGAGGGGCGCTTCGTGGAGCCCCTGCCCCAGACGCCCGCCGCGGTGGCGAGCGTGTGCCCGGCGGAGCGGTAGGCGTCAGCGGTTGTAGGGCTTCTCCTGCACCCAGTGGAAGCCGCGTCCGCGCAGCTCGAAGTTCGAGATGTCCACCGGCTTCAGTCGAACGTGGACCTTCGCGCCGTCGACCTCGCCCTCGAGCACGAAGTGCTCCGCATCCGGCGTCTCGCGCTGGAGGGTGGCCACGGGCTTGGCGTCGTCGCCCCGTCCCGACATGAGGAGGATGGACTTGCCGGCCTCGCCCTCCTTCACGGGGAAGTAGCGGCGTACGTCATTCATCAGCCGGGCGGCCACCACATTGCGGCCGACGGAGACGGCGCGCCAGCGATGCGGGTCCGTCAGCAGGGGCGGGAGCTCCTGGCCGTTCCGGGTGAAGGACTCGACCTTGTAGAGGCCTCCGAAGAGCGGCGGGGGCGCGCCGTCGCCCCACTGGGTGTAGCGCTCGTGGCCCTTGGTGACGTTGTTGTGGAGCAGCCAGCCGATGAAGAGGACCTTCACGGCACGCGAGGCCCAGAAGACGCGCGGGGAGAGGGTGAAGGGGAGCTCGAGGGACGCGGGCTGGGTGGCGCGGTTGAGGACGAAGACGTTGGCGAGCCGGCGCAGGTCCGGCAGCGTGAGGAAGACGGCGAAGAGCAGGAGCTGGGTGGAGTAGAGCTTGACGGGGACGTCGTAGAAGAAGTTCAGCGCGACGACGTTGGACATGACGCCGATGACCACCAGCGCTCCGAGCGTGGTGGTGCGACGGGCGAGCAGCAGCAGGCCGCCCAGCACCTCGGCGCCTCCGGTGAAGAGGTTGTAGCCGGGGGAGTGGCCCATGAAGGTCCACAACAGGCCCATGGGGGAGAAGTCGCCGAGGGACTGGGTGAGCCGCTCGACGGACGCCATGGGGAACTGCGACTTGAAGACCTTGGAGAAGCCGTAGCCCAGCATGGGGACGGCCAGCAGGTAGCGCACGTAGAGGTGCAGCAGGGCGTGGGCCTTCTCGTAGCGCGGACGTCGCCGGTCGACGAGGGACCACACGCCGGTCGCGACGAGGGCGAGCGCGAGGAAGACGGCGGTCTGGGCATAGTCGATGGCCTTGTCGCCGCTGCCCGTCTGCGCGAGAGAGAGCTCGCCCTGGTAGCCGGCCACGTTGCGGGTGACCCAGGGGACCACGAGGTTCCAGAAGTCGGAGATGGCCTCGGAGATGGGCTCGCCGATGACGGGGACGACATACACCGGGAAGGGGAAGGCGTAGAGGAGGACGTAGGCGCAGACGAAGCGGAAGCCGAGTCGCTTCGCCAGGCTCCACGGAGGAAGGGACGGCTCGGGCGCGACGGTGGGCGTCACGGGCGCGACGGGCTCGGGCGCGGAAGGGACGGGGGCGGCGGTGGTCATGGCGGCCTCGGACCGCCGAGCGTAGCCAGGGGCGTCGCGCGGACTCAAAAGGTGGTTGTCCGGTGGGGTGACGCGACGCGTGGTGAACGAGCGTGTCGGGCGCTGGGGCGTCGGCGGTCACGCGCGTTTGGGGGGCTGGGGCGGCGGTCGCGTGCGTTCGGAGACAGGGGAGTGTCGACGCTCACGAGTGTTTGTATCGGTATCAGGTGGTGCGTCATCGACGCGGCTTGTCCGAGGTGCCTTGTGAACCCCGCGCGTGAGGCTTCGTCGTCGAGAGCGAGCGGTGCGTTGGCGCGATGCGGCGGGGCGTCTCGCCAGAGACCGCCGTCCCTGCTCGGTCGGACCCCTTCAGCGAGCGGAGCGTCGTGTGGGGCGGCGACGCGGCTGGCTTCGAGGCGCGGCGGTCAGGGGCTTCTCGCCCTCGGTGCGCAGGGCGTCGATGAGCCGGAGCGCCGAGGGGTTCTCGGGCGCGTTCGCGCGTTGCACGGAGTAGATGAGGTTGGTGACCTGCTTGCGGCCGGGCGCGGGGGCGATGACGACGGTGCCCTGGCGCGCGGCCTGGGCGACACAGTGGTCGGGGAGGATGGACCAGCCGTGTCCGGCGGCCACCGTGCCCACCACCTCCTCCAGCTCCTCGAAGTGGTACGTGCCGCGCATCGAGCGGGGCTGTCGTCCGTAGTGCCCCTCGAACCACTTGCCGAAGACGTACTCGCACTCGTCATAGGTGACGAAGGTCAGGTCCTCGAAGGCCTCGAGCCGCGGGAAGGTCTTCCCCTTGGCGCCAGGGGGCCCGACGAGCACGAGCTGTTCTCGCCACACGGGCGCGGTGAGCAGCCGGCTGGACACATGGGGCAGGTAGACGAAACCCACGTCACAGGCGCCGTCCTCCAGGGACTTGAAGACCTGTTCGGCCGTGGGGAAGCGCAGGGAGTATGGGGCCGCGAGTCGCTGACGGGCGAGCAGGGGATAGAGCACGTAGCGACCGAAGCCGCTCACGGAGGCGATGCGCAGGGGCTCGGCGGGTGCGTCACCGGTCCGCAGTCCGCGCGCGAGTCGGCCGAACTCGTCGAAGAAGCGCTCGCACAGGGCATGCAGCTTCGCGCCCGCGTCGGTGAGGGTGAGCGTGCGCGTGGTGCGGTCGAAGAGCACGGTGCCGAGCTGCTCCTCGAGCTGACGCACCTGGTAGCTCACCGCGGGCTGGGTACGGTGGAGCACGGTCGCCGCGCGACTGAAGCCGCGCTCCCGGCTCACGACGAAGAAGGTCTGGAGATAGCGAGGGTCCAGGTCCATCCAACCATTCTATGGGATTCATCCAGTCTATCCATTGGATGGATGAGGGCCGTGGCTCGCAGGATGCCTTCCACGCCGCGGTGCTCGCGGTGGTGGAGGCGGAACCATGGCGGCTTCGTTGAGTCGGGTGCTCATGTCGGTCGGCTGTCTGCTGGGGGCGCCGGGCTCCGGAGCGGGGCAGGCGCGGGAGTCGGAGCTGTCCTCGGGCAGGGTGGGGAGGCGGCAGGTGGCGCCGCCGCGGGGTGGCTCGCGGCCGGTGGTGTCGCCGGGCGAGGAGGTGGGGGCGAGGCCGTCGCTGGTGGTGTTCCTGGTGTTCGATGGACTTCGCTACGACGACCTGGAGCGCTGGCGTCACCGCATGGGGCCGGGCGGTTTCCGTCGGCTCCTGGAGGGTGGCACCGTCTTCGATGCCGCGCGCTATCCGTACGCGACGACGAAGACGTGTCCGGGGCACGCGACGCTCGCGACAGGGGCGCTCCCCGGAGCGCACGGCATCATCTCGAACGAGTGGTACGAGCGGGAGACGGGCGCGGACGTGAGCTGTGTTCGGGACCCGGCCAGCCCGCCGCTCGATGACCCGAAGGGGAAGGGGGTGTCGCCCTGGCGGCTGCGGGTGGCGACGTTGGGAGACCGCTTGCTGGAGACGCACGGTGGCTCCTCGCGCGTGGTGTCGGTGTCACTGAAGGACCGCGCGGCCATCATGCTGGGCGGGCAGCGCGGGCAGGCGTACTGGTGGGGCGCGAAGGGCTTCACCACGAGCCGTCACCATGCGCGCGAGCTGCCGACCTGGGTGTCCGAGTTCAATCAGGCCCTGGGCTCGCGGAGGGGAGGCGCGTGGGCACGGAGTGCGGAGGCGTCCGTGTATGGCTCGCTGGGCCCGGATGATGACGCGCGCGAGCGCCCGCCCGAGGGACTGGGGCGGACGTTCCCCCATCCGCTGACCACGGAGGAGGCGTTCCTGTACACGCCGCTGGGGGCGGAGACGTTGTTCGAGCTCGCGCTCGCGGGCGTGAAGGCGGAGCAACTGGGCAAGCGCCCGGGGGCGCGAGACTTGCTGGCCATCGGCATGTCGAGCGTGGACGTGGTGAGCCACAGCTTCGGGCCGGAGAGTCACGAGACGGTGGACATGCTCCTCCGGTTGGACCGGGCGCTGGCCGTATTCCTGGAGGCGATGGACCGAGAGGTGGGGCTGTCGAAGGTGTTGGTCGCGATGAGCGCGGACCATGGGATGGCGCCCGCGCCCGCGCGAGCCGAGCAGCGGTTGTCGGGGGAGACGGTGACGCGGGACGTGGACGCGGCGATGGATGAGGCCTTCGGCGCGGAGGACTGGGTGGAGGCGTTCAGCGCGCCGCATCTGTACCTTCGTCAGGCGCGATTGAAGGCGCGGGGTGTGTCGCTGGAGCAGGCGGTCGAGGTGGCGAAGAAGGCGGCGCGGGCCGTGCCGGGAATCGCGGAGGTGGTGTCCGCTGCGGAGGTGAGCGCGGACCGGGCGGAGGGTTTTGCCCGGAGGGTGCGGCAGGAGTACGTGCCCGCGCGCTCGGGAGAGCTGGTGCTCATCGCGGACCCGCATGTGCTGCTCGCGCCGGATGACGACCATGCGAGCACGCACGGGACGCCCTACGAGTACGACACGCACGTGCCGCTCATCCTCTACGGCCAGGGGCTGCCCGCCGTGCGACATGGGCGCGCCGTGACGCCACTGGACCTGGCGCCCACGCTGGCCTCCTGGCTGGGCGTGGCGCTGCCGGAGGCCTCGGGGCTGCCGCTCTGTGAGGCGCTGCCCCCACGCGCAGGCACGCCCGCTTCGTGCTCGGAGCCTGCTACACGGTGATGCGAGGGGCTCGCGGCTCCGTGAGGTGCTGCCCTATGAACAGGCACGCCCGCTTCGTGCTCGGAGCCTGCGGCTACACGGTGATGCGAGGGGCTCGCGGTGATGCTGAAGCCACCGTGAGGCGCTGCCCCCACGAATCGGCACGCCTGCTTCATGTTCGTAGCGCGCGGCCATACCGTGATGCGGGGAGTGTTCGCGGCAGTGCTCCAGGCCCTGTGACTCCGCAGTCCTGCTCTCCCGCTGATGCTCCGCGCAAGTGAAGGAAAGAGGGCGTGCGGTGGTGCGCGAGGGGCAGTGACTTCGCGGGTCCGCTCGGTGGCCCGACCTCCCTGCGAGGCGATGGCTCGCTGGGGCGTGGACCCCGTCGTCCGGGCGGCGCTGTCATCCGCGCGTCCTCGGCAGTGGGGGAGGCGGACGAGGGGCCTGCTCGTCCGTCCGCCCTCGTTTCGTCGGGGTATCACCCGAGCGGCGTCTTCGTCGGACCGCCCTGATAGATAGGGCGGCGTGGAAGACGACCGGACCGGACAGGACAGCAGGCCCCCGAGGAAGCAGAAGCGACCCCGGAAGGTGTCCGCTCGCTACCTGGAGAACGCGGCGCTGCACTACTTGAAGCGCTACGCCTCCACGGTGAGCCAGCTCAAGCGCGTGCTCGTGCGCCGCGTGGACCGCTCGGTGAAGGAGCACGGCGGGGACCGCGCGGAGGCGCTCGGGTGGATTGACGCGCTCACGCAGAAGCTCATCCGCAACGGCCTCATCAACGATGATGCCTACGCGGGCATGAAGGCGCAGTCGCTGCGCGCGGCCGGGCGCAGCACGCGGGTGATTGCGCAGAAGCTGCGGATGAAGGGCGTGGCCGCGGACCTGGTGCAGCGCAAGCTGGCGCAGGCCACCGCGGAGGTCTCCGACGAGGACGCCGCGCGCATCTGGGCCCGCAAGAAGCGCCTGGGCCCCTTTCGCAAGAACCTGGCGACGCGCGAGGAGAACCGTCAGAGGGATTTGGCCTCCCTGGCGCGCGCGGGCTTCTCGTTCGGGATTGCGAAGAAGATCATCGACGGGTCGCTCGACTGAGCATGGCCGTGCGCGGCCCGTGATGCCGTGAAGCAGTTTTGCGCGAAAGAACGAAGCTATCAAGTCGCGCCGCGTTCCCGTACGTCCCCGCGCGACCGGAATGTCTCCGGTCACGCACGGGGGCATGGGATGAACGCGACGCGAGAGACGCGCACAGTCACGCTGGAGGACCTGCGGCTGCACTGCACGCTGCTGGGCGAGGGGCCTCCGTTGCTCCTCCTTCACGGCTTCACCGGTGCGGGCGAGGACTGGGGCCACGTGTTCGACCTGGACGCGCTGGCCCGTGAGTACCGGCTCGTCATCCCCGACCTGCGAGGCCACGGCCGGAGCCACAATCCCTCGGAGGACTTCACCACGCGCCAGTGCGCGACGGATGTCCTCGCGCTCCTGGACGCGCTGGGCATCGAGCGGTGCCGAGCCATCGGGATGAGCCTGGGTGGCAACACGCTGCTTCACGTCGCCACGCGAGCACCCGCGCGCGTGGAGCGGATGGTGCTGGTCTCCAGCACGCCGTACTACCCCGCGTCGGCCCGCCGCATCATGGCGACCTACACGGAGGCGTCGCGCTCGGAGGCGGAGTGGGCGGACCTGCGCTCGAAGCACGTCCACGGAGACGCGCAGATTCGAGCCCTGTGGCGACACGTCCGAGGCTTCGCGGACAGCTTCGATGACATGAGCTTCACGCCGCCGCACCTGGGAACGGTGCGCGCGCCGACGCTGCTCGTCCAGGGAGACCAGGACCCGCTCTATCCGGTGGAGCTGACGGTGGAGCTGCACCGCTCCATTCCGGAGTCCCGCTTGTGGGTCGTCCCTGGTGAGGGCCATGTCCCGCTCTTCGGGGCGTGGCGTGAGGTCTTCGTCCGCACGGCGCTGGCGTTCCTTTCGGGGCCGACGCCCACGGGGTGAGCCTCAGGCGCGTGTGGGCGTGGGAAGCATCTTCCGGGCGAGCGCGACGAAGGCCTTCAGCGCGGGTGAGGCGCGAGCCCGGTGGGGGTAGTACAGGAAGAGGCCCGGGACGGAGGGTGCCCAGTCTTCCAGCACGGCCCGCAGCGTCCCCTCGCGCAACGCCGGGGTGAGCTCCGGCTCGGCGAGGTACGCCAGGCCCACGCCCGCCACGGCCATGCGCCGCGTGAACTGCGAGTCGTCCGTGACGAGCGGCCCCTTCACCGCGATGCGCAGCTGCTTGCGCCCGCGCTCCAGCTCCCAGTGGTACGGCAGGCCCGTGGTGGGGGCGCGGTAGCCGATGCACTCGTGCTGCGCCAGGTCCGCGGGGCGCGTCGGCGTCCCATGCTTCTTCAGGTAGGCCGGCGAGCCGACGATGAGGAAGCGGAAGGAGGGCGACAGGCGCAGCTGCACCATGTCGCGCTCCACGGACTCCGTCAGCCGCAGTCCCGCGTCGAGTCCCTCCGTCACGATGTTCACGAACCGGTCCGTGACCCGGACGTCGACGCGGACATGGGGATGCTCCTGGAGGAAGCGGGGGATGACAGGCTCGATGACGGTGGCGAGCCCCATCACGGGCACCGTGAGCCGGAGCGTGCCGCTGATTTCGGACACGTCCGCGGACAGGTGCTCCAGCGCGCCCAGCGCCGACTCCAGTCCTGGCCCCGCGCGCTCCAGCAGGCGCTGCCCCATGTCCGTGAGCGACACGCTGCGCGTGGTGCGGGAGAGCAGGGCGCCGCCCACGCGCTCCTCCAGCATGCGCACCGTCTGGCTCACCGCGGAGGTGGAGACGCGAAGCTCCTTTCCCGCGCGCGTGAAGCTCTTGTGCCGGGCGACGGCGACGAACGCGGCGAGCTCGTTCAGGGGTGTCAGGGCCATTGTGAAGCCATCCTAAACAGTGTTTGCGATTCCAGTCTCTTCTCGAAAAAGCCCGTGGGCGGCAGTTTGAGGTCATCCACGGAGGCACGCATGACGACGACGAACCGCATCGACACGCTGTCGAGGTACCACCTGCTGGGCCGCTCGGGCCTGCGGGTGAGCCCGCTCGCGCTGGGGGCCATGACGTTCGGCACGGAGTTGGGTTGGGGCAGCCCCAAGGACACGGCGCACCGGCTGCTGGCCCGCTACCTGGAGGCGGGCGGCAACTTCATCGACACGGCGGATGGGTACACGGGCGGCACGAGCGAGGCGTTCATCGGGGACTACTTCGCGGAGCACGGCGGACGGGACAGCGCCGTCATCGCGACGAAGTTCACCGTGAACGCGATTCCCGGGGACCCGAACGCGGGCGGCAATGGGCGCAAGAACCTCCGGCGCTCGCTGGAGGCGTCGCTGCGTCGGTTGAAGACGGACTACGTGGACCTGTACTGGCTGCACGCGTGGGACGGAATCACGCCGCTCGAGGAGGTGATGTCCACGATGACGGACCTCGTGCGCTCGGGGAAGGTCCGCTACATCGGGCTCTCGGACGTGCCGGCCTGGTACTTCGCGCGGGCGCAGACGCTGGCGGAGAAGGAGGGGTGGGAGCGGGTGGCCGCGTTGCAGCTCGAGTACTCGCTGGTGGAGCGCAACATCGAGCGCGAGCACATCCCGGCCGCGTTGCAGCTGGGCGCGAGCATCACGCCGTGGAGTCCGCTGGCCTCGGGGTTGTTGTCGGGCAAGTACACGCGGGAGCGCGGCGTGGTGAAGGGGGATGGGCGCGTGGCGGCCATCCAGGGGGGAGGGAACCCGGGCTTCGAGAAGCTCTTCACGGAGCGCAACTGGGGCATCGTGGAGGCGCTGCTGGAGGTGGCGCGGGAGCTGGACAGGCCGCCGGCGCAGGTGGCGCTGGCGTGGGTGACGCGGCGGCCGGGCGTGGCGTCGACCATCATCGGGGCGACGAAGCCGGAGCAGCTGGAGGCGAACCTGCGCGCGCTGGACGTGGTGATTCCGGAGGCGCAGGCGGCGAAGCTGGAGGCGGCGAGCCGTCCGGAGCTCGTCCACCCGTACCACTTCTTCGAGAACGAGTTCTTCACCAGCGGCATGTTCACGGGAGGCACGTCCGTGCGAGCGGAGCCCACGTGGTTCCGCCCGGCGGCGCGCTGAGCCTCAAGGCATGGGACGCTGGAGCGAGCGCCACAGCCAGCTCCAGCGCAGCGGCAGGTCCTCGAAGGGCGGGACGCGGATGAGGTCCTCGTGCTCGTGATGGACGGCCACTTCGCTCCAGTGGCCCTCGCGCAGCTCGCTCACGGTGAGCGTGCGCGCCTCCAGGTCGATGAGCCACAGGTGGCGGATTCCGAGCCTCGCGTAGAACGGACGCTTGATGCGCACGTCGTACGAGCGGGTGGACGGCGACAGGATTTCACAGACCCAGTCGGGCACGGTGGTCCACTGTCGCTCGGGGAGCGTGGGGACTCGCTCGCGTCGCCAGCCGGCGAGGTCGGGGATGAACTCGGGAGAGCCCTCGGCCTGGATGCCGGGCTCGACCATGAGCCACCAGCCGCCCGGGCCGGGATTGCCGAGCTGGAAGGGACCATCCAGCTCGCCGAAGAGTCTCAAGCCCAGATACACATGTCCGCCCCCGGGGCGGGCATGCGTGTACAGCGCACCATCGATGATCTCGCCCACGACGCCCTCGGGCAGAGCCTCGAGGTCGGCGAGGGTCGCGACACCCTTTGTCTCGCGCTTGCCGTAGGCCATGCCCCGAGTGTGGAGATAGCAGCGTCGTCTGACAAGCCGACGCGAGAGGCTATGTCCCGGAGGTGGTTTCCAGGAGCGGCCAGAGCTCGCCGAGCCTCAGCTCGAGGTCCTCGAACGGAGGCACTCGGATGACGTCCTCATCGCAGTAGGTCCCGACCTCCACCCACTGTCCCTCGCGCAGCTCGCTCACCAGCAAGGTGCGTGCGTCCAGGTCGATGAACCACAGATGATTGATGCCTATCCGCGCGTAGAAGGGGCGCTTGATGCGCAGGTCGTAGGCGCGCGTCGATGGCGACAGGACTTCACAGGCCCAGTCGGGCGCGACGAGCCACGAGCCCGTCGGAATCCTCGCCACCCGGTCCTTCCTCCACCCCGCGACATCCGGAATGAACTCAGGAGAGCCCTCCAGTCGGATACCGGGCTCCACTTGAATCCACCAACCTCCAGGCCCACCTCGCCCCTGCTGGAAGGGCCCTCGGAGTGCGGCAAACAGGCCGCCCAGCGTGTCCATATGCCCAGCACGCGGCTGGGCATGCACATACAACGTTCCCTCGATGATCTCGCCCACGACGCCCTCGGGCAGAGCCTCGATGTCGGCGAGGGTCGCGACACCCTCTGTTTCGCGTTTGCCGTAGGCCATGCCCCGAGTGTGGAGATAGCAAAGCCGTCTGACAAGCAGCGCCGCTCCCGGCGTCCGTTTACAGCTAGAGCTTCAACTTCTTGAACACGGATTCCGGGATGCTCTTGATGATGAGCATGATGAGCGCCCAGATGCCGGGGACGTAGACCTCGTTCTTGCGCCCGTCCGCCGCGCTCAGGAGTCCGCGCGCCACCTTCTCCGGCGAGGCGAACAGCTTGTTCTTCGGGATGTGCGCCGTCATCGGCGTGTCCACGAAGCCGGGCTTCACCGTCACCACCGCCACGTTGGACTTCGCCAGCCGGTTGCGCAGGCCCTGGAGGAACACGTTCAGCGCGCCCTTCGACGCGCCGTACACGTAGTTGCTCTGCCGGCCGCGGTCTCCCGCCACCGACGAAATCACCACCAGCGTGCCCGCCTTCTGCGCCTCGAAGCGGTTCGCCAGCGCCGTCAGGAGCGACACCGCGCTCAGGAAGTTGGTGCGCAGCACCGCCTCCGTCGCCGCCCACGAGCGCTGCGCCTCCGTCTGGTCTCCCAGCACCCCGTGCGCCAGCACCACGCCGTCCAGCCCGCCCAGCGCCTGGAACGCCCCGTCCACCAGCGCCTCGTGCGCGCTGAAGTCATTCAGGTCGAGCGCCTTCGACTCCACCTTCGCGGCGCCCCGCGTGGCGGCATCCTTCGCCACCGCGTCCAGGTTCTCCACGTTGCGGCCCACCAGGTACAGCGAGGCACCGCGCGCGGCGAGCAGTCTCACCGTCGCCTGGGCAATGGCGCTGGTGGCGCCGAGGACGAGCACTTTCTTCATGGGGCTTGGAATCTCGAAGAGGGGTCAGCGAAGCGCAAGCAGGGATTGCGGCGCGGCGGCTCCGCCCTTCCGCTCCGACTCCAGCGAGAAGGGCAGGGCCACCGGGTTCATCCGCCGCCAGAAGGACGAGGAGAAGGCCGGGTCGATGTAGCCCGCGAACTCCGCGCGGCGCGGGAAGTACGCCGCGAAGCTCTCCGGGCTCATCCGCGCGTCCTTCGCCGGATACACCGCGCCGCCCGCCTCGCGCGTGAGCTTGTCCAGGTCCTCCACCAACCGGTACGTCTTCTCCCCCCGGTTGGCGAAGTCCATGGCCAGCGTCACGCCCTGGCGCGGGAAGGACAGCCACCCTGGAGAGGGGATGTCACCGAAGGTCTTCAACACCGACAGGAAGCTGGGCAGCGCGCCGCGCGAGCTGCGCTCCAGGATTTCCTTCAGCGCGTCGCGCGCCGTCGCGTACGGCACCACGCACTGGAACTGGAGGAAGCCACGCCGGCCGTAGATGCGGTTCCAGCCGTAGATGGCGTCCAGCGGATAGAAGAACGGATCGTAGTGCGTCAGCCGCTGCTTCGGCTTGCCGTTCTGCCGGTGGAAGTACAGCCAGTTGAACGCCGACACCGACAGCCGGTTGAGGCAGAACGCCGGCATGTCCATGGGCACCGCCAGCCCCATGCCGTGCGACAGGTGGCTCTTCGCCAACGGCAGCCGGTCGAACTGCGGCGGCGCGAAGTTGCCCCGGTAGAGCAGCCCGCGCCCCAGCTTCCGGCCCCGCGCCAGGCAGTCCACCCACGCCATGGTGAACTCGTGGTCCGCCTCGGACTCGCGCGCCACGACCAGGAACTCATCCAGGTTCCCGAAGGGCACCGTCTCCTGCAACACGAACGGGTTGCTGATGGGCTTGAGCTGCACCTCCGCCCACGTGACGAGCCCCGTGAGCCCCAGGCCCCCAATCGTCGCCCCGTACCAGTCCGGGTTCTCGTCCGGCGCGCACACCCGGCGGCTGCCATCCGAGCGCAAGAGCTCGAAGCGGCGCACGTACCGGCCGAACGTCCCGCCACGGTGGTGGTTCTTGCCGTGCACGTCGTTGGCGATGGCGCCGCCCACCGTCACGTACTTGGTGCCCGGCGTCACCGGCAGGAACCAGCCGCGCGGCACCGCCAGACGCAAGAGCGTGTCCAGCGACACGCCCGCCTCGCAGCGCACCACGCCCGTCGCCGCGTCGAACGCGATGAGCCGGTCCAGCCCGGAGGTGAGCAGCAGCGTGCCGCCCCCGTTCAGACACGAGTCGCCATAGCTGCGCCCCAGCCCGTGCGGCAGCACCGCGCCGGACACCTCGGGCAGCGCGTCCGAGCGCCACGTCAGCGCGTGCGTGCGCTGCTCGACTCGGGGATAGCGTCCCCAGGACTCCAGTGCCTTCATCGCGCAAGCCCTCTCACGTGGCCGCCCACAGCACCAGGGCCGCGACCAGCCCCACCGCGTAGCTCACCCGGTCCCTCAGCGCGAAGACGAGCGGGTCCTCGTTCACCTGCCCGCGATGCGCCAGCACCCAGATGCGGCCCACCCAGTACAGCATCACCGGGCACAAGAGCCACAGCCGCTCGGGGTGGTCGTAGTACACCGTCACCTCCTTCGAGGTGATGTACAGCGCCAGCACCAGCACCGACACCTGGCCCGCCGCCGCGCCCAGGCTGGCCAGCTGCTCGTAGTCCTGCGCCAGGTAGCCTCGCCCGTGCGCGGAGGTCTCGTTGGACAGCCGGAGCCTGCGCACCTCGGAAAGCCGCTTCACCAGCGCCAGCGACAGGAACAGGAACATGCTGAACATCAACAGCCAGCTCGACGTGGGCACGCCCACCGCCAGCGAGCCGCCGAAGATGCGCACCGTGTACAGGCCCGCCAGCACCAGCACGTCCAGCATCACCACCTGCTTGAGCCTCAGCGAGTACGCCAGGGTCAGCGCGTAGTACGTCGCCAGGAGCGCCGCGAAGGCGGGCGGCAACAACAGACACACCGCCGCGCCCGCCAGCAGCAGGAGGGGCGCCATCACCACCCCCACGCTCACCGGCAGCGTGCACGCCGCGAACGGACGGTTCTTCTTCGTCGGGTGCCGCCGGTCGGCGTCCAGGTCCAGCAGGTCGTTGAGCACGTACACGCTGGACGCGCACAGGCTGAACGCCACGAAACCCAACACCGCCTTGAGCAGCAGGTCCGGCGACGCGGCCTTGTGCGCGGCGAGCAGCGGCACGAACACCAGCGCGTTCTTCGCCCACTGGTGCACGCGCAGCGCCTTCACCCAGACGCGGGGGCTCGTCTTCGGCTTCTCGAAGACCTTGTGCACGGCGCGTCCCAGCCCGTGCGCCTGCTTCAGCACGCCCGAGGGCGCGTGCACCACCACCACCTGCCGCGACTCGCGCCACAAGGGCACGTCCACCGCGTCGTTGCCCGCGTAGTCGAACGTGCCGAGCGACGCCTTCAGCTTCGCGAGCTTGCGCGCCCCGGACAGGTTCTCCTGGCCGTCGCTCGCGTGCACCTCGGCGAACAGCCCCAGGTGCGAGGCCACGGCCTGCGCGATGCGCTGGTCCGCCGCGGTGGCGAGCACCAGCCTGCGCCCTTTCGCCTTCTCCTCCTGGAGGAAGCCGAGCAGCTCCTCGTTATAGGGCAGCAGCGAGGCGTCCAGCGCGGCGCGCCGGGCCACCTCCGCCTTGAAGTACGCCTTGCCCTTGAGGACCCACAGGGGAAGGAGCAGCACCAGCCAGGGCGCGCGCTTGAAGAGGACGAGCAGGTTCTCGTGCAGCGTGTCGGTGCGCACCAGCGTCCCGTCGAGGTCGACGGCGAGCGCCACGTCTGGCGAATCAGCGGAGAGGGGAGTCTCGGGAACCATGGGCAACGGGAGGCGCAGGGTAGCCCATCGGCGCCTCCTCCAGGGGGCGGAAGGACGTGCCCGCCCGGACGAGACTCAGTCGAGCCGCGCCACGTGCAGCGTCTGCAGGGGCAGGTGGCGGATGGGCCGGCTGCTCTCGATGCGATAGCCCGCGTCGTCCAGGAAGCCCTCCACCTCGGCCGGCGTGTACGCCGCCGCGCCCGACGTCACGAAGTAGTGCAGGCCGATGAGCGGCGCGGAGCTGGAGGGGTCCTGGATGTCCTCGCGCAGGTACTCGAGCACCGCCAGCGTCCCCTTGGGCGCCAGCGCCCCCCGGATGCGGCGCAGGAGCGCCACGTTCTGCGCGGGCGTCAGGTGGTGCATCACCTGGAACAGCAGCACCCCGTCATACGGGCCGCCCAGGTCCGCGGTGAGGATGTCCCCGGCCTGGTGGGTGACCAGGTGGCTCAGCCCCGCGCAGGCGATGATGTCCCGCCCCACGCGCACGCTGCCCTCCAGGTCCAGCACCGTCGCCTTCAGGCCCCGGTTGCGCCGGCACATCTCCGCCGCGAACCAGCCGTGCGCCCCGCCCAAATCCAAGAGCGTCTTCGCGCCCCGGGGCAGGGGGATGGCGCTCGTCACCTCGGGGGCCGCCAGCCGGGCGAGCTGGTGCATGGCGTGGATGTAGTCACGCCAGCGCGGGTCCTCGGGGGCGAAGCCGTGGATGTCCACCGCCTCGCCCGTGCGCACCACGCCCTCCACCTGGCTCCACCAGTCCCACTGCGCGTAGTTGAACTCCAGGAACGCCCCCACGTACTGGGGCGAGCGCGGGTCCAGCCACCGCTTCGAGCGGGGCGCCAGCCGGTAGCGGCCGTCGCGCTGACGCTCCACCGCCTCACAGGCGATGAGGGCCTCCAGCAGCGAGCGCATCCCCTCGGGGGACAGCTTCAGCCGGGCGGCCAGCGCCTCGGAGGTCGCCGCGCCGTCCGCCAGCGCGCCGTACACCCCCAGCCGCACCCCCGCCATCAGCGTGCGCGAGGCCATCATCCCGAAGAAGGCATGGGCCAGGGGCTTGGGGGCCAGGTTGAGCCAGTCCGCCACGCGCTCCAGCAGGTTGTCCGCCTTGAGGCCCAGCCGCATGCACGCGTCCCCTATCCTCGGTTGCGCCGGGGCCGGGCCAGTCCGACCAGACCCACCAGCACCAGCGCACCCTCCGCGCCCATCAGACAGCCTACCTGCTCCGCCTTGCGCACACCCGTGTAACGGCACTTCCCGTCATCACAGGTGAAGCGCGCCGAACAGTCGCCGCTGTGGCGGCAGACGGTGTTCACCCGCCCGGTGCCGTCCTCGCCCTCCGGGTTGTCGCGGTCCGGCCCGCCCTCGCCGGAGGATGCGTCCGGCAGGGGGATGATGATGCCCCCGTCGGCGCCCGCGTCGTCAGCAGACTGGGCCCACGCGAGCGCGGGGGACACGAGGGACAGGCACGCCAGCAGACCGAGGGTCCGGGCACGGAACAGGTGACGGAGAGAGGCCATGACGGGGTCGTCACCCTAACCGCCCGGCGGCACAGATGCATCCACCGTGGAAAGGGGAGGCCGGGGGTAGATTGTCCCACCCCCTGGCTGGCATCTGGTAGCGTACGGCCCGCGATGGCCGCCCCCAGAATCCTCGTCGTCGATGACAACCCGGAGCTTCTCTCCCTCCTCACGCAGCTCTTCGAGGACGCGGGCTACGAGGTCGTCGGCGCCAGCCGCGGCAAGCAGGCCATCGAGGTGGCCAAGGCGAATCCCCCCGGCGCGGCCGTCTTGGACATCCTGCTGCCGGACATGATGGGCTATCCGCTGGCGGACGCGCTGCGCAAGGACAACCCGCAGCTGCCGCTGCTCTTCATCACCGGCGTCTTCAAGGGCGGCAAGCACGCGCTGGAGGCGCGCCAGAAGTACCAGGCGGCCGGCTACTTCGAGAAACCCTTCGAGGCGCAGAAGCTCCTGGAGGCCGTCACCAAGGTCCTCGCCCCCGAGAAGAAGGCCCCGCCCCCAGGCTCGCTCCAGGACGCCTTCGAGGTGGAGCTGGACATCGACGTGGAGGAGGAGGGCCCCCAGGACGTCATGGAGCTGACGGGCCGCATCAAGGTGACGGGCGGCGGCAACATCACCGCGGAGATTCGCGGCGCCAACCTCACCGCCAGCCCCATGCAGAAGGTGCCGGCCACCCAGGTGCGGCCGCCCACGCCGGGCCGTCCGCCGGACCAGCCGCCCCCGGGCTCGGGCGCGCCGGGCAGCCGCCGGGGCGAGCTGAAGGACAACCTGCCCTCGCTGCTCACCGCCTACTACCTGTCCCGGGAGACGGGCGAGCTGGGCATCCAGAAGGGCAAGGTGAAGAAGGTCGTCTACTTCGAGAAGGGCATGCCCGTGTTCGCCCTCTCCAACCTGCTCGCGGACCGCTTCGGCCAGTTCCTGGTCCGCGTGGGGAAGATCAAGCCCGAGCAGCTCCAGGACGCCTCCGCCGTGGCGGGACAGACCAACCGCCGCACAGGCGACGTGCTGGTGGAGCGCGGGCTGCTCAAGGACACCGAGCGGCTGTACTACGTGGGCCAGCAGGTGAAGGCGGTCATCTACTCGCTCTTCGCCTGGGATGAAGCCACGTACGTGATGAGCTTCCGGGAGAAGGCCAGCGCGGAGTCCATCAAGCTGGACGTGCACCCCGGCAACCTCATCGTCCGCGGCATCAAGAAGCTCTACAAGCCGGAGCGCCTGCGCAGGCTCCTGCAGCCCGAGGACCGGCTCATCCCGGCGGTGGCCCCCGCGTACCAGTTCAACGAGGTGGAGCTGGAGCGGTGGGAGGCGGAGCTGCTGCCCAAGATTGACGGCATCCGCACGGTGGCGGAGCTGCTCGCGTTCGCCAACCGCCCCGAGCACGTCGTCTACGGGTTCCTGGTGGCGATGATGTCGCTGGGCATCCTGGAGAAGCGCTCGTAGGCCTCGTGGGCCCGGGCGTCGTCCTCGACGAGAGGGGACGCCCGTGGAGCCCCGAGGGAGTTTCGGGAGGTGCTCAGCCGCCCGTCAGGCGGGAGCCGATCCAGAACAGGCCGAGCGCGCCGGAGGCCAGCGCCACCGCGCGCTGGACCCAGGCGGTGATGCGCGCGTTGAGGCGGGTGAGGCCCTCGGCGAAGAGCAGTCCCACCGCGCCCATGCCGATGAGGATGCCCAGGGCGAAGCCGGGCAGGTAGGTCCACGCGGCCAGGCTCATGCTGCCGCCGACGAGCAGCGGGGGCAGGGCGAGCAGCAGCGAGCGCACGCCGCTGACGGCCATCAGCGCGCCGGCGGCGGTGCTGACGGTGTGCACGTGCTGGTGGGGCTCCTTCGCGTGGCCGGGCAGGTGGGGGTGGCCGTGGTCCAGGCTGCTGGGGAAGAGCAGGGCGGCGACGGCGAGCGCCACCAGCACGGCGCCGCCGAAGATTTCGGCCCAGCGCTCGAAGGTCTCCGACAGGCCCACGCCGGCCAGCAGGCACACCGCGGCGATGCCGCCCAGCATGGCCGCGTGCCCCAGCGCGAAGCGGAAGGCGGTGATGATGGCCGCCTTGCGCCGGCCGCCGTTCAGGGTTCCGAGCGTCGCCACGGCGGCGCAATGGTCCGGCCCCACGGCATGGAGCAGGCCCTGGAACAGACCGAGCAGGAAGGCGAGGAGGATGGGCGGCACGGCCCGTCACCCTAGCCGCGCTTCCCTCCAGAGGCCAGCAGGAGGTACCTACGCAGCATGTGGACTGCCTTCCAGCGGCCTGCCGCCGCGCTCCCAATCCTGCTGTGCCTGGTGTTCTCCACCGGGTGTGACTCCGGCCCCGAGAAGCTGCGCGAGGCCGACGTGAAGTACCAGGCCCTGGTGGACCAGGGCGTGCGTCCCACGGACCCGGCCTGGGACGAGGTCGTCGCGGCGCTGGAGGCGGTGCCCAAGGACTCGCGCTCCCGTCCGGAAGCCGACAAGCGGCTGGCGGCCATCCGGGGCCTGCGGGGCAAGCTGCCCCCGCGTCCGCTGGCGACCCCGGGCGCGACGGGCCCCGGCACCGACGACTCCGACGCCAAGCGCGCCGCGTGCGAGGCGCTGGCGAAGAAGCTGGGCGTGGCGGACGACGCCGCGCGCGAGCCGCTGCAGGCGGCGTTGACGCAGTGTCAGAAGGAGCTGGTGCGCATCGAGTCGCACAGCCACCCGCCGGGGGAGCATGGCCACGAGCACGGCCATGAGGCGCCCGCGACGAAGTAGCGCGCGTGGGGGAGATTGAGAACGTGCCCTGTTTGTGGCTATGGAACGCGCATGCCCATGCCCCAAGCAGGTGACGCGGCTCCCGACTTCCAACTGCAGGACCAGGACGGCAACACCGTGACGCTCTCGCGGTTCGCGGGGAAGAACGTCGTCCTCTATTTCTATCCGAAGGATGACACTCCCGGGTGCACCGTGGAGGCGTGCAGCTTCCGCGACGAGCACTCGACGCTGGAGGCCGCGGGCGCCGTGGTGCTCGGCGTGTCCGCGGACAGCACCGCGAGCCACCGGAAGTTCGCGACCAAGTTCAGCCTGCCCTTCCCGCTGCTGGCGGACACCGAGCACCAGATGTCGGAGGCGTACGGCGTCTGGGGCGAGAAGTCGCTGTACGGGCGCAAGTTCCTGGGCATCACCCGCGCGACGTTCCTCATCGGGCCGGATGGCAAGGTGAAGCAGGTGTGGCCGAAGGTGAAGGTGACCGGGCACGTGGTGGAGGTGCTCGCCGCGCTGGGCGCGAAGCCCACGAGCCTTCCCACGGGGGAGTTACCGGCGCCGGGCTCGAGCCCGAGCGTGGAGGAGTCGAGCGCGGGTGACGAGGACGCGCGCGAGGCTCCGGTCGCGAGCGCTCCGGCGCCCGCTCCGGCGAGAGTGCCGGTGACGCGGTTCGATGCGCCGAAGCGCAAGGCGCCGCGTGACACGGGGACGGGTGCCACGGCCCAGGTGGAGGCTCCCGAGGCTCGCCCGGCGAAGGCCGCGCCCGTGACGAAGGCCGCGCCCGCGAAGAAGGCGGCTCCGGCGAAGAAGTCGGCCGCGCCCGTGAAGAAGAGTGCCGCGAAGAAGGCGGCTCCGGCGAAGAAGACCGCGCCCGTGAAGAAGGGGGCTCCGGCGAAGAAGTCGGCCGCGAAGAAGGCCGTGCCCGCCAAGAAGGGTGCCGCGAAGAAGTCGGCTCCGGTGAAGAAGGGGGCTGCGAAGAAGAGCGCTCCCGCGAAGAAGGCAGCTCGCGCGAAGAAGAAGTGAAGTCGCTTCGCTGAGTGGCGGGCTCGTCGATCCACGCAAATCTTGCGTGTTCCGGGCCCGCCCTCGCAAACCCTTCGCATCCGCCCGAATACACCTTCTGTCTGGAAGAAGCGTGGATGGTCACGCGGACCTCCTCGCCTGACGAAGTCATGAAGAGGACTGTTCGCACGCGCTCGCGAGGGTTTAATTGAGCAGGCGGCCGAGGGCCGCCATGTACCTGTTTCGTGGGTGGACGCCGTCGAGTGTCCACCTTCGATGAACGGGAACCTCAAAGGGAGTGGACATGCGCGAGCTGAATCTTCGACGGTGGACCCAGGTGGCGGCGCTGACGATGGGCGCGCTGTGGACCGTGGGTTGTGGTGCGCTTCCCGAGACGGGAGGCAAGCAGCCGGGCGAGCCGCGAGGCGGCGCGTTCGCCCAGCGTGGCATCCAGCCGAGCGCCCTGCTGGACATGGAGGGCAACGTGCACCCCGAGAAGTCTCCGCCGTGGTTGATGACCGCGGACCGGGGCCACAACGGCACCATCAAGGAGATTGGCTCCAGCATCGACCCGCGCACGCCCAAGCTCGACGGTCAGCAGAACAAGTCCCTCTGGGATGACTCGGGCAAGATGATGCAGGACCGCTACGGCAGCGCCACCTACTCCCCCACGGCGCAGGGCCTGGGCGGCGAGGACGGCGCCATGACGGGGACCGTCACGGACCACCACCGCTCCTGGGGCTACCGCCCGCTCGGCTGGCAGGACCGCAACGCCCACTCGCGCCGCTAGGCGCCCGGCGTGCCCTCGCCCATCCCCCCGCCGCCGTGGACGGGGGGATGCGTATCCATCCTTCTGGAGCCTCGGATGGCTCGCCGGAGGGATTGCACATGAACCACCGAACCGCGCGCCGTTGGCTCCTGCCTGGGGCCCTGGTCGTCATCACCTCGCTGGGCACCGCCTGCGGGGATTGGGGTGGCTCCTGGTACCAGGGCAACTCCAACGAGGCCCAGCCCTTGAGCAGCTTCGGTCCCGGTACGGGGGGCTCGGGCCCGAACATCGCCCCGGTGCAGGACCGCGTGGGCGAGAATCTTCCGCCCACCGCCGTGAACAACGTGCCGCCTCGCGTGCAGCCCGGAATCGCCCAAGGCGACCCGGACGCCATCCGCCGTGAGGAGGAGAAGGAGGCCCGGCAGGACCGCGAGGAGGCGAAGGACTCCGCTCCGGCGCGAGCGCCCGCCCAGACTCCACCTCCCGACAACACACACTGAGCCGCTGCCTCCAGGCCCGGGCGCCCCCTGGGTCCGGGAGCCGGGTCCACCCCCGGTCGCCGCCCTGCGCGAGCAGGGTCGCATCACTCCGCCCGTGAGCATTCATCCGAAGGACAGCGCCCCTCGGGCGTGGCCTCGCAAGAAGGCTTCGTCCGCGAGCGCCCTGGGCGAAATGGCCGCACGAGATGGACGTGGCCTCACGGGGCTTCCCCGTGCGCCCTCGTCGGCACGTGCGTGGCGCGACGGCCCGCGGGGGCGAGCCGAGCGGGCTCCACCCGCGAGCCCTCAGCGCGACGCGAGCATGACCTCGGTCGGGTCCTTGCCCGCGAAGGCGCTGTCGAGCCCCTGGGCCAGCGCCAGATGCTCGGCCCCGCCGAGCGTGGCGAGCCGGTCCTCCGCCGGGTGCGCGAAGCGCGCGGAGAGCACATCCAGCCGGCGATGCGCCTCGATGATGCGCTCGCGCGGAATCCGTCCGGACTCCACCGCCTTCACCACCGCCTCGATGGCGCGCCGCTGCACGTCCACCTGATGGCACACGAGGAACAGGTCCACCCCCGCGAGCGTGCCGCGCACGGCGGCCTCCTCCACGGAGTAGTGCGCCGCGATGGCCTTCATCTCCAAATCGTCGCTGACGAGCACCCCGTCGAACCCCAGCTCCTGGCGCAGCACGCCCGTCAGCACGCGCTCGCTCATCGTCGCGGGCATCTCCTTGTCCAGCGCGTCGAACATGACATGCGCCGTCATCAGCGACGCCAGCCGCGCCTGCGCGAAGGCCCGGAAGGGCACCAGCTCCACGCGCCGCAGCCGCTCCAGGTCATGCGGCAGCCGAGGCAGCGTCAGGTGGCTGTCCGTCATCGTGTCGCCGTGCCCAGGGAAGTGCTTTCCGCAGGACGCGACCCCTCCGGCCTCGAGCCCGCGAGCGAGCGCCACGCCCAGCCGCCCCACCTCCTCCGCGTCCCGGCTGAAGCTCCGGTCGCCGATGACGGGATTGGCCGGATTGGTGTCCACGTCCAGCACCGGCGCGAAGTCCCAGTCGAAGCCCACCGCGCGCAGTTCGTGTGCGAGCAGCCGTCCCACGCGCTCCACGACGCCCGCGTCCCCGCGCTGTCCCAGCTCCCGCATCGGGGGCAGGGTGGTGAACGGCGCGCCGCGCAGCCGGGCCACGCGTCCACCCTCCTGGTCCACCGAGAGGATGAACGGCCGGCCCGCGCGCACCTTGAGCGCGTGGCACAGCGCCGCCGTCTCCTGGGCCGTGCCCACGTTGCGCTTGAACAGGATGGCGCCGTAGATGCCGTCATCCATCAGCGACGCCAGGTCGGCGTCGACGCGGGTTCCAGGAAAGCCCACCATGAACAGGCGGGCACAGTCGCGATACAGGGCGGAGGCGGTCACCCGCGCAGTGTCGCACTCCCTGGGCCAGGGCTGGAGACCGGAATGCGCCGCGCCGCCCCGGGCGTCGTCTGCTCGTCAACTCCCGGGGCGTCCGGGCCCATCGGGATGCCGGTCCGCGCGCGGGCGCTCCACCTTGCTCAGGGGACCCGTGAGACGAGGGCGCCCATCGACCCAGGGGGCAGGCAGGCCATGATTCAGCTCGCGCGCGTGTATCACCATCTGGAGCCCGGGGACTCGGACGGCGCTCGCTTCCTCGTGGAGCGGCTGTGGCCCCGGGGCATCCAGAAGACCCGGCTCGAGCTCGACGGCTGGCTCAAGGACGTGGCGCCGAGCACGGAGCTGCGCAAGTGGTATGGCCATGACCCGGCGCGCTGGAAGGAGTTCCAGCGCCGCTATGCCCGGGAGCTCTCCTCGCACGACGAGGCGCTCGCGCCCCTCCTCGAGGCGGCCCGCCAAGGCGACGTGACGCTGCTGTACAGCGCGCGCGACGAGGACCACAACAGCGCCGTCGTCCTGAAGGACTACCTGGAGAAGCAGCGGCGGCGTCCGGCCAGGCGGCGCCGTCGCCCCACGGTGCACTGACTCGGGGGGCTTGTTCCACCCCGGGCGACTGCTACAAGGGCGCGCTGATGCTCCGAGGCACCTTCCGCGCCTCCGTTCAATCGAGGCCCTGATGGATTTCGCCACGCTCGCGCTGTCTCCCCCGCTGCTCCAGGTCCTGGGGGAGCTCGGCTTCCAGTCCGCCACGCCCATCCAGGCGCAGAGCATCCCCGTGCTGCTCCAGGGCAAGGACCTGGTCGGCCAGGCCCGCACGGGCAGCGGCAAGACCGCCGCCTTCGCGCTGCCCCTCTTGCGTCAGGTGCGGCTCCAGGACCGTCGGGTCCAGTCGCTGGTGCTGTGCCCCACGCGCGAGCTGTGCGCGCAGGTGGCGGGCGAAATCCGCAAGCTGGGCCGCAGGCTCCCGGGGCTCCAGGTGCTGGTGCTCGCGGGTGGCCAGCCCATCCGCCCGCAGCTGGAGGCGCTGGAGAAGGGCGCTCACATCGCGGTGGGCACCCCTGGCCGAATCATCGACGTGCTGGACCGCGACGCGCTGGACACCCGTGGGGTGGCCACGGTGGTGCTGGACGAGGCGGACCGGATGCTCGACATGGGCTTCCGCGAGGACATGGAGCGCATCCTCGGCGCCATGCCGTCGCGCCGGCAGACGGTGCTCTTCTCCGCGACCTTCCCGCCGGACATCGCGGCCCTGAGCCGCGCGTTCCAGAAGGAGCCGGTGCGCGTGACGGTGGAGGACACCGAGGCCGCGCCGCCCATCCGCCAGCTTCGCTACAACTCCGCGCCGGAGGACAAGCCGGCGATGCTGCTCAAGGTCCTCCACCGCCACATGCCGGCGTCCGCCATCGTCTTCTGCAACCACAAGGCGACGGTGGTGGAGCTGACGAAGTCGCTCTCCGACGCGGGCGTCAGCGTGGACGGGCTGCAGGGCGACCTGGAGCAGTTCGAGAGAGACCGCGTCATGGCGAAGTTCCGCAACCTCAGCACGCGCGTGCTGGTGGCCACGGACGTGGCGGGGCGAGGCATCGACGTGGAGGCGCTCGACGCCGTCGTCAACTTCGACATGCCCTTCCAGCCCGAGCCGTACGTGCACCGCATCGGCCGCACCGGACGCGCGGGCCGCACGGGCCTCGCCATCGCGCTGGTGACGCCGCGCGACGAGCGCAAGGTGGAGGAGATCGAACAGGCCCTCGGCGTGAAGCTGGAGACGGGCGACCAGGCCGCGCTGGAGGAGACGTTCATGAAGCCCGGCGCGCTCGGCTCCGAGTGGGAGACGCTCTACATCTCTGCCGGTCGCAAGGACAAGATGCGGCCGGGCGACATCCTCGGCGCGCTGACGGGCGAGGCGGGCGGGTTCGCCGCGACGGACGTGGGCAAGATCGAGATCCAGGACCACATCGCCTACGTCGCCGTCGCCCGGCGCGTGTCCCGCATCGCCTTCCAGCGCTTGAGCGAGGGCCGCATCAAGGGCCGCAAGCACAAGATTGAGCGCGTGAAGTAACGGCGCTCAAGCCGGAGGCGGCGGGAGCCTGCGCACCTCGAAGTCGAACTCGCGCAGCTGTCCCCGCAGGAAGTCCGCGATGTACGCCAGGTGCGCGGGGAAGGGCGCCGAGTCCAGGAGCGCGAGGGCCTCGTCCCGCTTCTCCAGCTCGCGAAAGGCCTCCACCCGCAGCAGCCGATTCTCGTCCGAGTCCGAGGTCACGAGGTGGGCCAGCACGTGCAGGTTGCTGAGCACCGCCCGCGTGCGCCTCCACGGGCTGCGCCAGGATGCGCCCTGGTGATGGGGCGCGTTGCTCATCCACCACAGGTGCTGGCGCGCCTCCCACTCCCACGCGGGGGGCCGCAGCAGGTTCTCCCGCAGGACGAACTGGAGCTCCGCCTCGGACGGGTGCTCCAACCTGGGCGCCTCCTTCCACTCGCGCGGGAGCAACGAGCGCGTCGACTGCGCTGTCGTGGACTCCAGCGAGACGCGCGCGCCCAGCTCCACGAAGCGACTGGTGAGTCGTCCCACCACCTCCTCGTTCCATGCGCCCAGCGACGCAGGGAGCTTGTCGAGCACCCGCCGGGCCTCCGTCGGTGACATCCCCAGCTCGCGGCTCAAGAGACTCATCACCTCTGCGCGGCGTCCGCCGGCGTGGGCGAGCGTGACGCGGGTGGCAGGCTCCTCGTGAGGCACGGTGCGCTCCGTGAGGTCGCCGAGTGGGAGCAACTCACTCGCCCGAAACAGCTCGCGGCACGAATCACAGCGGGAGAAGACCGGGACGCGCATCCACATCGGTGGGTCCTCCCACCAGCCATCCGTCCATATCGTCAGGCCCAGCGTGTTGAAGCTGGCGAGGGACCGGCGCAGGTGCGGCGCTCCACAGTGCGGACAGGCGACGACGACGTCGGGGCCGGGCATCATGGCCCCGAAGTCTATTTGCGCAGCAGCGTGCCCTCGAAGAAGAACGCCACGCACGCGGCCAGGATGAGCCACGTCCACAGCGGCACCGAAGGTCGGTCCTCGTCGCCGCTGGACGCCTTCACCGTCTCCTCGCCGAAGTACGCGGTGAGCGTCTCCTGCGGCACGCGCGTCAAGTCGCTCTCGGCCGGGTCCAGCGTCGCCGCGAAGGACAGCGCGGGCACCATCTTCCCCTCCGCGCCCAGCACCGAGTACGCCCCCGGCTCCAGCACCGGCCCCGCCACGACGGAGCCCTCCGTCTGCTCCTTCAGCGGCAGCTCCGAGCCGTCCGGCGCCTTCACCGCCGTCACCTTCTGCGAGCCCTCCGGACGCAAGCTCGCCAGCTCACCCACGCGCACGCGCACCTCCTCGCGCTCCTCCAGCGAGCCGGTGAGGTACGCCGCGAAGCGCTGCATCAGCGGCAGGAAGCTGGTGCGGATGGCGAAGTCGCTCCAGTCGCGGTCCACCGTGCTGGTGAACAGCGCCACGCGGCCCTTGCCCTTGCGCATCACCGCGACGGCGGGCGCCCCGTCCTCGTACGTGGCCAGCACCTGGCTGGCGCCTGGGGACGTGGGGTTGTCCGCCTCCAGCAGCATGTAGCGGTAGAAGCGCGCGCCCACGAGGCCCTCCTCGGCGCGTCCGGTGAAGGGCGAGAAGAGCACGTGCTCCTGGTTCACCTGCGCCAGCCGCGCCGCCTTCGTCTCCGCCTCCGGGTCCGTGTCGCGCTCCGCGCTGGTGCGCAGCACGCGCAGCGGCCGGGGCAGCACCGCGCCCAGCTTCTGGTTGTAGTCCTCCGTGTTCACCCGGTCGCCCATGCTGACGAACAGGCCGCCGCCGTTCTCCACGAAGGTGGACAGCCGCGCCGCCTCCTCCGCGTTCGGCGCCGCCACGTTGAGCAGCAGCACCAGGTCGTACGTGGAGAAGTCCTCGCGCAGCCCCACCTCCGCGTCGCGCACGGCCACCTCCACCGGAGAGCCCGGCGCCGTCAGCGCCGCGTCCACGAAGAAGGCCTCGTCCCGGTAGCGCGTCGCGTGCGGCGCGCCGTTCACCACCAGCGCCTTGAGCGCGCGGGGCACCGGCAGCACGAACGCCCGTCGGTCATCCTCCGCCAGCGCGTCCGGCGCGAGCGTCACCTGGCCCACCACCGTGCCGCCCTGCGGGAAGCGCACCGTGAGCGCCTTCTGCGTGGTGCCACCGGCGGGCACGTCGACGAAGCCCTTGGCCAGCGTCGTCTCGCCCGTGCGCACCGCGGCCTCCAAATCCTTGACTGCCTCCGTCCCGAAGTTGCGCACCGTGAAGGTGAACTGGAACGCGCGCGGGCCGGCCTGCAGCGCGGGCTCCACCTTGAGGTCGACGATGGCGTGGTTGGCGAGCGTCTCCTTGCCCTCGGCCACGTCGCGCAGCACCACCTCCGGCTTCACCGGCGCGCCCGTGGGCCCCTTCACCGTGGGCGGCGGGGCCTCCAGCCGGAACGCCGTGGCCGCCATGTCGGAGACCACCACCAGCCGCTTGGCCGGCATCGGGTTCTCCTCCAACGAGCGCGCCGCCAGGTCCATGCAGCGCGACAGGTCCGCGCCGCCGTACGTCGGCTTCGCCTCGTCCACGAGCGCGCGCAGCCGACCCCGGTCGAACCCCGGAGGCGGCGGCGCCGCGGGCGAGCCCGTGCACACCACCACCGTGGCGGGCTCCTCGGGCAGCAGGTCCCTCAGCGCGTCGCGCGCCTCGTCCCGGCCCCGCTCGAAGAGCGACGTGCCGTCCGCCCAGCGCATGGACAGGGACGCGTCCAGGATGATGGCCGTCGCGGCGGGGCCCTTCACCACCTGCGCGGCCTGCGCGTCGCGCGTCAGCTCCGGCTTGGCGAGCGCGATGGGGATGGCCAGCAGGATGAGCGTGCGCAGCACGTACAGGAGCAGGCGCTTCAGCTTGAGGCGACTGGCGGTGCGCTTCTGGCTGCGCAGCACGAAGGCCAGCGGACCGAACGGATGGGGACGCGGCCTTCGCCGGTCGAACAGGTGCACCAGCAGGGGGATGAGGGCGCCCAGCGCGCCCAGCAGCATCCACGGATTGCCGAACGTCACCCGCGCCTCCCGCGCCGCGCCAGGTACCGCAGCAGCACGTCGTCCAGCTTCTCGTCCGTGCGCACCAGCTCGTAGTCCACGTCCGCCTCCGCGCACGACGTCTTCACGTTCGCCAGGAAGGCGTGGAACTCCTCCAGGTAGCTCTCCTTGATTTCACGCGGGTTCACCTCGATGCGGCCCTCGCCCTCCATGTCCATGAAGAGCGTGGGGTCATCGAAGGGGAACGTCAGCTCCGCCGGGTCCACGACGTGGAACAGCGACACGTCGTTCTTGCGCTGCCTGAGCGCCAGCACCCGCTTGAGCGCGTCCTGCTTCTCGTCGAGCAAATCCGACAGGACGATGACGGTGGAGCGCCGGGGCAGCACCTCCGCCAGGTGGTCCGCCGCGCTGCCCAGGTCCGTGGTGCCGCCGGCCGCCGTCGCATCCAGCGTGTCGAGCAGCACGTTCAGGTGGCCCGCGGACGCTCGCGGGGGCACGTCCTTCCACTTGCCACCCGTGAGCAGCGCCAGGCCCGCCGCGTCCTGCTGACGCACCAGCAGGTACGACAGCGCGCCCGCCAGCGTCGTCGCTACCTCCAGCTTGGACAAGGCGCCGCTCTGGTAGCCCATGGAGGCGGACGCATCCACCACCATCACCGCGCGCAGGTTCGTCTCGTGCTCGAAGCGCTTGACGTAGTACTTGTCGAACTTGCCGTACGCCTTCCAGTCCAGGTGGCGCAGCTCGTCGCCGGGCGCGTACTCCTTGTGCTCGGCGAACTCCACGCTCTGCCCCTGATGGGGGCTCTTGTGGAGGCCGGACAGCACCCCCTCCATCACCGCGCGGGCACGCAGCTTCACGCCCTTGAGGCGGGCCAGCGTCTGGGCATCGAGCAGCACGCGGCGCTAGCCCTTCACCACCGTGAGGAGCTGGTCCACGAGCTTCACGGACGTGATTCCCTCGCTCTCCGCGGTGAAGTTGGGCAGCACGCGGTGGCGCAGCACCGGCCGCGCCAGCGCGCGCACGTCCTCCACCGTCGCCACGAAGCGCCCGTGGAGAATCGCGCGCGCCTTGGCCGCGAGCACCAGGTACTGGCTGGCGCGAGGGCCCGCGCCCCACGACACGTTCTTCGCCACGAAGTCCGGCACGCCCGCTTCCTTGGGCCGGGTGTTGCGCACCAGCTCCACCGCGAAGCGCACCACGTGGTCCGGCACCGGCACGCGCCGCACCAGGTCCTGGAGCGCGACGATGCGCTCGGGCGACAGAATCTTCTCGAGCGTCGGCTGCTCGCCGCCGGTGGTGCTCTTGACGATTTGGATCTCCTCCTCGGCGGTGGGGTAGCCCACGTCCACCAGGAACATGAACCGGTCCAGCTGCGCCTCGGGCAGGGGGTAGGTGCCCTCCTGCTCGATGGGGTTCTGCGTGGCGAAGACGAGGAAGGGCGGGGCCAGCGGATACGTGCGGCCGCCGGCGGTGATGCGGTACTCCTGCATGGCCTGCAGCAGCGCGGCCTGCGTCTTGGGCGGCGTGCGGTTCACCTCGTCGGCCAGGATGATGTTGGCGAACAGGGGGCCCTGCACGAAGCGGAAGTTGCGCCGGCCGGTGGTGCGGTCCTCCTCCAGGATGTCCGTGCCGGTGATGTCCGAGGGCATCAGGTCCGGGGTGAACTGGATGCGGTTGAAGGACAGGTTCAGCACGTCCGCCAGGGTGGAGATGAGCAGCGTCTTGGCCAGGCCCGGCACGCCGACGAACAGGCAGTGGCCCCGGCTGAAGAGCGAGATGAGCAGGTGCTCCACCACCTCGCGCTGCCCGACGACGCGCTTCTCGATTTGAGCGACGATGGCGTTACGGGCCTGGGCAAGCTCCTCGACTGCGCGGAGGTCGTCGCTCGAGGCATCGGGCACGGGACGTGGGGCGGGGGCGGCGCTTTCCATGGAAGGAGTCTCTTAATTCGCGGGCGGCGCCCGGACCAACGGTTTCCTCCTTCCGAGCGGCCGAGTCGTGCGGTGGCAACCGTTGGAGTGGGGGCCTATTCCGCTGTCACACACTCGGGGACAAGCCCCCGAGCCCCCCAGTCGCCTGCACGCCCCCCGGGCGGGTGTCTCCCCCCGAGGGGCAGGGGGAATGCCACGTCCCGGACACGCTGCTTACCGTCTCCGGAGAGCCGGCTCGCGAAGGACGGCGGCGGCTCGGGGAGCACGCATGCGGTCAGAGCGAGCGGGGCGTTGGTTCCAGGGCTGGAGGTGGCTCGCGCCGCTGGCCCTCCTGTGGGGCGTGGGGCTGGCGTGTGGCTCGGAGCCGGGCAACCCGGAGCCCCCCGGGGAGGAGGCCGCGCCGGGCATGGACGATGGCGCCAACCCGGGCTCGGGCACGCCGCCGAAGTCGGGCACCCGGCCGCCCTCCGAGGGCGAGGGTGCGCAGGTGCCCTGGGAGGCCCGGGTGGGCGGGCCCCAGGACGACTCGGGGACCGGCGTCGCCGTGGGGCGCGACGGGGACGTGGTGCTGGTGGTGTCGCAGACGCCCCGGCAGGACGCGGACCGCGAGCCGGTGGCCGGGGAGCGGCTGGGGGTGGTGCTGGGACGGTACGCGGCGGATGGGACGCCGCGCTGGACGCGGGAGTTCCCCCGCGAGCGCCTGTCGGATTTGCGCGTGGCGGCGTCACCGGGGCCGGACGGCGCGGTGTTCCTCACGGGCAACGCGTTCCTGTACCCGGCGAACTTCGGGCTGGGCCCGGCGCAGGACGGCTTCCTGGTGCGCTTCTCCGAGGACGGCGAGCCGACGTGGCAGCAGCGCGTGGGGCAGAAGGCCCAGTCGGTGGTGGCGGACGCGGACGGCGGCGTGGTGGTGGCGGGCGAGGAGTGGGTGGGGGCGCTGAAGGACCCGGTGCTGACGCACTACGCGGCGGACGGCTCGGTGCGCTGGACGCGGCGCTTCACCGGGACGGGCGAGGAGACGGCGCTGCACGCGGTGGCGCTGGCGCCGTCGGGGCGCGTGGTGCTCGCCGGGCAGCTCGAGGACACGCTGGAGGTGGATGGCGAGTCCTTCGGCGCGAAGGGCCGTCGCGGCTTCGTGGTGCTGGAGTTCGATGAGGCGGGGAAGCTGGTGTGGGGGCGCGAGCTGCCAGGGGCCAAGGGCCGGGTGACGGCGGTGGCGGTGGGGCCGCAGGGCGGCGTCTCCGTGGCGGGCGACTTCGCGGGGCTGCTCGTGTGGGGCGGCACGTCGCTGGGCACGCAGGGGCCGTTCGTGCTCGCCGTGGGCGCGGAGGGCGAGGTGCGCTGGCTGAAGCAGCCCGAGTGCGGCGAGCAGGCCCAGGAGGGCGTGGCCGCGGCCGTGGACGAGACGGGCGCCGTCTCCGTGGCCTGTGGGGACGTGCTCACGCGCTATCCCATGGACGGCTCGGACCAGGCGCGGCGCGTGCTGCGGGCGCGCGAGTGTCCGAGCGGCCAGTGCAGGCTCGCGGTGACGGGGCTCGCGGCGATGCCGGGACAGGGGCTGGTCGCCTCGGGCTGGCTGCGCGAGGGTGAAGGGGAGACGTGGAACCAGGAGGCGCTCCTGTGGCGAATCGCGCCCTGGTGACCTGAGCCGACGCACGTCGGGCCTTCGAGGCGATGCGTCGGAAGAAGTTGACGCGTCGGAAGTTTCCGACGTATTTCTTCACGCATGCAGAAGGTCGACGTCTTCTCCGCGCTCGCCAATCCGGTGAGGCGCGAGATTCTGGTGCAGCTGCGCAAGGGGCCTCGCAAGGTGGGAGACCTGGCGAGTCACTTCGACGTGGGGCGGCCGGCGGTCTCGGAGCACCTTCAGGTCTTGCGCAAGGCGAGCCTCGTGCGTGAGGAGCCTCGGGGGCGCGAGCGCTACTACCACCTGGACCCGCGTCCGCTGTCCGAGGTCGGCGGCTGGCTGGAGACGTTCGAGCGCTACTGGAAGCAGCGGCTCGGCGACCTGGAACAGCTTCTCGACGAGGAGGACGCTTCATGAAGGAAGCCGGAGTGATTCGGGTCAGCCAGGTCTATTCGCAGCCACCGGCGAAGGTGTGGCGCGCGCTCACCGAGCCCGTGCTCGTGGCGCGCTGGTGGGCCCCGGGAGACATCCGCGCCGAGGTGGGCCACCGCTTCGAGATGGACATGGGACAGTGGGGCAAGCAGCGCTGCGAGGTGCTCGCCGTGGAGCCCGAGCGGCTGTTCCGCATCCAGTTCGCGCTGAACACCACCATTACATGGACGCTGGTGTCGGAGGGGACGGGGACGCGGCTGGAGCTGACGCACGAGGGCTTCGACCTGGACTCGCCGATGGGACGGCGCGCCTTCGAGGGGATGAAGCCCGGCTGGCCGGGTGTGCTCGCGCGCATCGCCCCGGTGGCCGAGGAGCTCTGACGCGCATGCGCCCCGCCCGGCGTGTGTCGCCGGACGGGGCGCGGTGTTGTGTCGGGGCTACTGTCGCACGAGCTTGAAGGCGGTGCTGGTGCCGTTGAAGCGGCCGAAGCCGACGATGTCGCCGCGGGTGTTGATGCCCTCGGCGGACAGGAGCGTCCAGCCGCTGTCCGCGGGAATCAGCGTGTTGAGGTCGTGGATGCGCTCGTCGACCCAGAGCACGGCGGCGGCGGTGCCCAGCGACGCGTTGCCGTGGTACTGGCCCACGTAGCCGACAATCCAGCCCGACGCGTTGATGGCCTTCGCCTCGCTGTGGATGGCGGTGGGCTGGCTCGCCAGCGTGCCCAGGCTCCGGACGGTGCCGTCGCTCCAGGTGAAGGCGTTGTAGATGGGCGAGCCGCCCGATGTCGCGCCGATGACGGCGGAGCCCACCACCTGCCGCGACTCGTTCACCGCGTAGGCCTGGCTCGCGAGGCTCACGTCCAGCGCGCCGACGTTGACGAGCTGGCCCTGCGCCGTCCAGAGCGTGGCGCGCGTGACGCCCTGCGCGTTCTTCGAGTACCCCACCACGTCACCCGCGTTGTTGATGTCCCACGCGCGGGCCAGCGTGTTGCCCTGGCCATCCAGCGAGCCCAGCTCCGTCATCGTCCCGTCCACCCAGCGGAACGCGCGACTGGTGGTGCCGTTGGACGAGCCGCCGACGATGACGCCGCTGTCGTTGATGCCGGTCGCCACCGCGGACGCGCCGCCGAGCGTGCCCAGGTCTGTCATCACGCCGTTCTCCCAGCGGAAGGCGCGGGGGGTGTTGTTGTCGCTCTCGCCCACCACCACGCCGCTCGCGTTGAGGCCGTAGGCACGGCTGAAGTTGTTGCTGCCCGGGAGGATGCCCAGCTCGGTGATGCTCTCCTCGCTCCAGCGGTAGGCGATGAGCGGCGGCGGCGTGCCGGTGATGACCGTCGAGCGCACGTTGCCCACCACCTGCCCCGCGTCGTTCAGCTCCAGCGCGAAGCTGCCGCTGCCCGAGGGGTACATGATGGGGACGATGGTGTACGTGGGCAGCGCGGGGTTCGGCTGCTCGGGGACACAGGTGCCGTTCTCCTCCACGTAGCCCGCGTCACAGTGGCAGTGGTCACCGTGGCTGTGGCCGTGCTCGCCGCAGCCGGGCTCCGGCTCCGTCTCCGGGACGCAGGTGCCGTTCTCCTCCACGTAGCCCGCGTCACAGTGGCAGTGGTCACCGTGGCTGTGGCCGTGCTCGCCGCAGTCGAGGACCGGCTCCGTCTGGGGCACGCAGGTGCCTTCCTTCTCCTCGTAGCCTTCGTCGCAGTGGCAGTGGTCACCGTGCGCGTGGCCGTGCTCGCCGCAGTCGGGGCCCGTCACGGGGGCGGCGACACACGTGCCGTCCTGCTCGACGTACCCTTCGTCACAGTGGCAGTGGTCACCGTGCGCGTGGCCGTGCTCGCCACAGTCCGGCCCCGGCTCGGGCGCGACGACGCAGGTGCCGTTCTGCTCGGTGTAGCCTTCGTCGCAGTGGCAGTGGTCGCCGTGCAGATGGCCGTGGCCTCCGCACTCGATGACGGGCTCCTCGGCGACGACACACGTGAGGCCGTCCGCGACATAGCCCTCGTCGCAGTGACAGTGGTCGCCGTGCAGGTGGCCGTGGCCGCCGCACTCAGTGGTCTCGTCGGGCCCGGGCTCGTCCGAGGAGCCGCAGCTCACCATGAGGACGGCCGTGACGGCCAGGAATGCCAGATGGAGGGGTCTTGGATGCATGACTGTTCCCGGGGAGGTGCGAAGGGCGGAGCGCTCACTCGCCTTCGAGGTGCGGGCGTTATGTCATGCGAGGATTGTTTATGCAACCGTGTTGCATCTATGTCTCGTGTCCGGTTTTGGCCTGTTTGACATCGATGTTTTGATTGACCAGGAATCAAGTCATTGCCTGGGTCAATCGGGTCGAAGAGGCTTTCGAGGAGCAGCGAGTCGTGTTCCTTCGAGAGGAGACATCATGGGTTCATGGAGAGTCGCGGGGTCCTTGGCGCTGGTGGCGGGGCTGTGGGCGTGTGGTGGTGGCGCGCCCGTGGAGCCCGCCGGGACAGCGTCCAGCGAGGCGGCGCTCGACTGCGCCGCGCTGGGTTCGCCCGTGTATCACCGCATCCGGCCGAGCAATGGCGACAGCCTCTACACGCTGAACGCCAATGAGGCGACGAACGCGGGAACGACGTACGGCTACACGGAGGACCGGGGCGTGGCGTTCCGGGCCTCGGGAATCACGGGGACGGGGCTGTCGCCCGTGTATCGCATCTACAGCCCGAGTCGGACCGAGCACTTCTGGACCATCGACGCGGCGGAGAAGCAGCAGCTGGTGACGCAGGGCGGCTTCACCACCGACGAGGGCGTGGGCTTCTTCGCGTCGGCGACGGCCTCGCCGTGCCTGGTGCCCGTCTACCGCTACGCGAACGACACGCTGAGGAAGCACCGCTTCGCCATCACCGCCCAGGAGCGCGCGGCGCTCAGCGCGGCGGGCTGGGTGGACCAGGGCATCCGCTTCCACGTGGCCCCCGCGACGCCGCAGCCGGTGGACACGAAGTTCACGCTGGTCATCGTCCCGGACACCCAGAACGAGGTCGTCTCCAGCTCCACGCTCATCGACCACCGCATGCAGTGGCTCGCGGACAACAAGGCCGCGCTGGACATCCGCTTCGTGGGCCACACGGGCGACATGGCCAACTGGGACACGCCGGACCACATCCAGTACGTCCGCGCGGGCAACGCCTTCCAGAAGCTGGACGCGGCGGGGATTCCCTACGCCATCGCCATCGGCAACCACGACACCGCGGCCACCTGTCCGGGCGGCAGCGCCTGCCCCGGCAACGTGAACGCCAACCTGCGCAACACCACCACGTTCAACACGTACTTCCCGCCGACGCGCTTCACCCGGCTGGGCGGCGTGTTCGAGGCGGGCAAGAGCGACAACTCCTTCCACACCTTCTCGGCGGGCGGGCTGAACTGGCTGGTGCTCAGCCTGGAGCTGTGGGCGCGCACGGACGCGGTGACGTGGGCCCGGAACGTGCTCGCGCAGCACCCGAACCACAACGTCATCGTGCTGACGCACTCCCACCAGAACAGCGGCGGCGGCATCGAGCAGGGCAACGGCGGCTACGGCAACAACAGCCCCCAGTACGTGTTCGACAACGCGCTCAAGCTGTACCCCAACGTGCGGTTCATCTTCTCCGGGCACGTGGGCACGCACGCCTACCGCGCGGTGACGGGCACGCAGGGCAACACCATCCATCAGATGCTGACCACCTACCACGACGGGTCCTCGAACCCGACGCGGCTCATCGAAATCGACACCGCCGCGAACACCTTCTCGTCGCGCGTGTACCTGCCCTACACGAACGTCGAGAAGACGGACGGCTCGAAGTTCACCGTCACCAACGTGTCCTGGGTGCGCTGAGGCACTTCACGCCACCGCTTCCGAGGAATGAGTGCCTCGGAAGCGGCGGCGTCGGGACTCAGAACAGCTCGAGCTGGCAGTACGCGCTGCAGCCGTCCTGGCTGTTCAGGTTGCCGTCGTCGCACTGCTCCCCCGAGGAGAGCTGCACGACGCCGTCCCCGCAGCGAGGCCCGAAGATGCAGCCCGCGGCGCACTGGCCATAGCCGCCGTCGTTGACGCCGTCGTCGCACTGCTCGCCCGGGTCCACCGTGCCGTTGCCGCACAGGAGCTGGGGGTGGGGGATGCACGCGGTGTACTGGCGGGGGTAGTGGAAGTTCTGGAGGCCCAGCCGGTAGGAGGAGCCGGTGGTGTGACGCTCCGCCTGGAACACGGCGAGCTGGTAGACGCCGCCTGGCGTGAGGCCCAGCGGGGTGGCGAGCGCGGCCAGGCTGACGCTGCCCGTCTCGGGGCCATGGATGCCGCCCAGGTCCAGCGCGAGCCGGCCGTTGACGAACACCCAGACGTCGTCATCTCCCCGGAAGCGGATGACCTCGGTGCCGTTGTACTGGAACCAGTGGCGCGTCTCGCTGGTGAAGCTGAAGTTGCGCGGCCGCGCGGGGGCGCCGTAGTCGTTGCGCAGGGGCTCCTGGCCCGCCGCGACCCACCCCGCGTTGTCGAGCGGGAAGAAGAACGCGTTGTCGTAGAGGTACTCGTTGTCAGGCGTCCGCGTGAGCTGCAGGTTGCCGACGAGCGGCAGGTTGACGTTGGGCACGTCACGGAACCACTGGTCGAACGCGTACTGGCCATGCGTCGTCAGCGAGCTCACCCCGACCTTCGCGTAGACGGGCTTGTTGTCGGGGCCCAGGGTGGAGGCCACGATGCCCCGCTCACTGCCGTTCTTGTTCTGGAAGTCGATGTGGCCGCGCGGCAGGCCGCCCGTGGCGGGCAGGTCGTAGCCGCGGAAGTCACGGTAGACGATGGGAAGCTCCAGCGCGGAAGGGGGCGGCGCCTCGAGGACCTGGCAGAGGAAGCCCGGCTCGAGCTGGCACGTCGGCGAGCACCCGTCGTGGGCCACGGTGTTGCCGTCGTCACAGGCCTCGGAGGAGTTGGGCTCGAGCCGGCCGTCGCCGCAGCGGGCCTCACAGCTGCCGTTGAGGCAGCGGGGCTCGCGCTTGCACAGGGGCGTGCAGCCATCGCCCAGGTTGTAGTTGCCGTCGTCGCACTCCTCGGAGGGGTGCTTGATGGCGTCGCCACAGAGGGCGGAGCCGGCGTCGGGTTCAGGAGGTCCGGCGTCGGGCTCGGAGGGGCCGGCGTCGGTGGCGGGGCCGGCGTCGGCCTCTCCACAGCCGGGCTCCAGCTCCATCCCGGGGGACTGCCACGGGTCCTTCACCGGAGCGAGGCCGGCGTCATCTTCGCGGCCGCAGGCGAACAGCGTGACGACGAGGGCGGCGAGCAACACGCTCGCCAGTCGGGGGGACTGAGGAAGTGTCTGCATTGTCGATGGGATTCCAGGTGGGTGAGGCGTGAGCCGGGGCGCATCCTGCTCCCGCCGTCTGACATTCCGTGGAACGCACCATCAGTTGGTTTGCTTTGGTTTCTGGATTACATGTGTCTCCCGGTGCGGGAGTGTGGTCGCCGGGCGTCGGGTAGATCCGGGCGTCGGGACTGCCCGTGGGGAGGTCGGAAGCCAGGGTGCCACGACAGGGTTTCAACCCGGCGGCACCGGAGGCCGGGGACTTCGTGCGGCAGCGGAAAGGGCGCCGTCCAGCTTCAGGTCCTGGTTCAGCCCCGCATCCTTGCTCACCCGCCAGATGCGCTGGTCCAGGTAGTAGTGGTGCAGGGCGAAGCCCCAGATGAAGCCGGCCATGAAGTCCCGCAGCGTCAGCCCCGTGCCCAGCGCGAGCTTCGCGTCGAACACGCCGCAGCCCGGATGCGCGCCGAAGCCACACCCCAGGCCCCGGTACACCAGGGTGAAGGCGATGCCGCACACCGCATAGAAGATGAACCGCTGGCTCACCTTCGGCGCCCAGCCGAAGGACGCCGGGTCCACCCCCGCCGAGTGATAGCGATTGCGGTGATAGAACCAGACGATGCCGTGGTACTGCACGTTGTGGAACGCCGTCACCGCCACCGCGAACATGATGAAGTCCATCCGCGCGGACACCGACGGCCAGAACACCACCGCCGACAGCCCCACCGCGGCCCCCATCATCAACAACTTGGGCCCGTTCACCGGCTGCCCCTTCCGCCAGCGCCACACCTGACGCCCCGCGCTCAAGAGCACCACCGCCGCCACCAGCGTGAAGCACGCCGCGGCGACCACCGGCTCCCAGCTCGGCGTGCCCGTCAGCCCCAATTGCTTGCGCGCCCCCGGATGCGTCACCGCGAACGCCACGAACGGCGCGACGAGCCCCACGTAGAGCGTCACGCTGTCCAGCCGCTGGTCCACTCGCGACGTCTCCCCCGACTTGCGCTGGTACAACCGCATCAGCCCGTAGTGCTGCCGCACCACGTGCCAGTACGCCCACAGCGCGGCGAAGGTGAGGAACAACACGAACGGCAGCTTGCTGCCGACGAGCAACGACACCCCGAAGCACACCGGCCCCAGCGCGAACCAGCCCAGGCTCCCCAGCAGCAGCCGCCTGCGCGTCTTCCACTCGCGCGCGTCCAGGTACGTGCGCGACACCGTCGCGAACAGGTGCGGCCCATCCAGCACCAACACCCACGCCCACCACAAAGCCAGGCTGCTCACCCCCGCCCCGGCATGAAGTCCGACAAGGATGAGGCTCGCGCAGGCGCCGCCCACCGTGGAAATCAAGTCGTGGCGTCGGTCGACCAGCCAGCCGGTGCGCGGCGCCACCGCGACGGTGAGAGGGATGGTGCTCATGGACGCCTCCTCGCGGCGCACGACATTACAGGAAGGTGCAGGTAGGCCGCAGGCCCACCTGTCCTGGTTCCTCGGCCTGCCAACCAACCGAGGCCCCAAAACCCTCTTGAGAAGGGGGCGGTGTACCGCGATGGTGGTGCGTTATGGATCAAGGCAGGCGCACCACGGACCGGAAGGCAGTCGGTCTGTTGGTGAAGCTCAAGCATGAAAGCGTGGGGAGCTTCGCGGAGGAGTTCGCCACCAACCTGAGCCCGGGCGGGATGTTCATCCGCTCGCGCACCCCGCAGCCCGTGGGGACACCCGTCAAGTTCGAGGTGCAGATCGCCGGCGGCGTGCGCGTGCTGCGCGGCACCGCCGACGTGCGCTGGGTCCGTGAAGTGGGAGACCCCGCGGGACCTCCCGGCATGGGGCTCCAGTTCCACGAGCTGGACCCGGCCAGCCGCGCGCTGGTGGACATGATGCTCCTGCAGCGCAAGCCGGAGGCCCCCGCGGCCGCCGTCTCGCCGCTGCCCGCCATCGCCCCGTCCGTCGCGCCGCTGGCCCCCTCCATCGCGCCGGCTGTCGCGCCCGTGCAGGCCCGGCCCGCACCCGCGCCCGTGGCGAAGCCCGCCGCGGCGCCTCGTGGGCCCGCGCTGGACTCGCTGTTCGATGACCTGGACGCGCCGGCGTCTCCGGGGCTCGACGAGCCCTTCGACTTCTCCCCGCCGCCCGCCGCGCCCGCTGATGACGTGGACATCCCGCTCGAGGAGCTCATCGCGAGCACGCCGCCCCCGCCCGCCGCGCCGCTGATGGACGAGCCGCTGCCCGGGTTCGAGCTGTCGCTCGACGAGGCGCCGCTCGCGCAGGGCGAGATGCTCGATGAGGCGCCCATCGAGGTCGGCCTCTCCGTGGAGGACGAGTCGTCCTCGGCGGCGAGCCCCAGCGGCCCGATGGAGTTCGACCTCGACATGTCCGAGGCCACCGGGGCTCCGGCGCCTTCCGCCGCGAAGCCCAAGGGGGGCGCAACCGAGTTCGACCTGGACTTTGGTGACGCGGTGGAAGAGACGCCCGCGCGTCCCACCGCCGCCGCGAAGCCCGCGGGTGGCGCGTTCGAGTTCGACTTCAGTGACGTGGTGGAGGAGACGCCCGCGCCGCCGCCTCCGCGCCCCAGTGCGCCGCCTCCGCCCGCCGCCGCGAAGCCCGCGGGTGGCGCGTTCGAGTTCGACCTCGATTTCAGTGATGCGATGGAGGAGACGCCCGCGCCGCCGCCTCCGCGCCCCAGTGCGCCGCCTCCGCCCGCCGCCGCGAAGCCCGCGGGAGGTGCGTTCGAGTTCGACATGGACCTGAGCGACGCGATGGAGGAGGCCCCCGTCGCGCCGCCGCCTCCTCGTGCCAGCGCGCCGCCTCCGGCGCGTCCCGCCGCCGCAGCGAAGCCCGCGGGGGGCGCGTTCGAGTTCGACCTGGACCTGAGCGATGCGGTGGAAGAGGCCCCGGTCTCTCCGCCTCCGCCTCCTCGTCCCAGCGCTCCGCCTCCCGCCGCGGCGAAGCCCGCCGGAGGTGCGCTCGAGTTCGACCTGGACCTGAGCGACGCGGTGGAGGAGGCCCCGGCCGCGCCGCCCCCGCGCCCCGTCGCGCCGCCGCCTCCTCCCGCCGCCGCCGCGAAGCCTCGCAGTGGTGGCAGCCTGGAGTTCGACCTGGACTTCAGTGACGCGGTGGAGGAGCTGCCTCCCGCCGCGCCGCCTCCGACGCGCACCTCACCGCCGCCGCCTCCCTCCTCGGCTCGCCCGGCGGGCGGCGTCGAGTTCGACCTGGACCTGTCGGGCATGGGCGGCAGCGCGCCTCCGGGCGTGGCCGCTCCCCGCGCGCCCGTGGCCCAGGCCCGGCCGCCGCCGCCCCCGCCTCCGGCCGCGTTCCAGCCGCCGCCTCCCGCGCCCGCGGCTCCGTCACTGCCCAACGTGCGCCGCGAGGCCCCCAGGGCTCCCGAGCCGGTGGGGACTCCCACGGTGCTGACGCCGGCCGCCCCCAAGGCCGCGCCCGTCGCGCCCGCGCTCGACGAGCGGGGTCTGCCCAGGACGGTCTTCCTCCCGCCGCCTCCGCAGATCGCCGGCACGGGCCCCGTCATCGGCATCGACCTGGGCACCACCAACTCGTGCGTGGCGCTCCTGTCCAACGGCCGCCCGGTCGTGCTGCGCTCGCGCGAGGGCTACAACACGATTCCGTCGGTCATCTCGCTCAACGCGCAGAACAAGCTGCTCGTCAGCCACCGCGCGAAGAACCAGCTGGTGCTGCGCCCCCAGCACACCATCTACGGCGCGAAGCGACTGGTGGGCCGGCCCTACGACAGCGCCGTGGTGAACCAGGTCCGCGAGCGCTTCCACTACGACATCGTCCCGGACGCGGCGGGCCGCGCCGCCGTGCGGCTGATGGACAGCGTGCTCTCGCTCGAGGAGGTGCAGGCCATCATCCTCCGCGAGTGCAAGGAGATGGCGGAGGCCCACCTCAACCAGAAGGTGGAGCGCGCGGTGGTGACGGTGCCCGCGTACTACTCCGAGCCGCAGCGTGAGGCCGTGCGCAAGTCCGGCATCCTCGCGGGCCTCAAGGTGGAGCGCATCCTCAACGAGCCCACCTCCGCGGCGCTCGCCTACGGCCTCAACCGCGAGCTCAACAAGCGCGTCCTCGTCTACGACCTGGGCGGCGGTACCTTCGACGCCACCATCCTCAAGATCGAGAAGAACGTCTTCGAGGTGCTCGGCACCGGCGGCGACATCTTCCTGGGCGGTATCGACTTCGACAACCTCATCGTCGACTTCCTGCTCAAGCGCTTCCAGGAGAAGGAGGGCCTGGCGTTCAACGGCGACGGCATCGCGCTGTCCCGCGTGAGCGACGCCGCCGAGCGCGCGAAGATGGCCCTCTCCGAGCGCGCCAGCTTCGAGGTCCACATCCCGATGTTGATGATGGACGACTCGGGGCGCCCTCGGGATTTGCGCGTGGTGATGACGCGGCAGGAGCTGGAGAAGATCTGCGACCCGCTGCTCAGCCGCACCGTGGACGTGGTGCGCGACGTGCTCCTGGACGCGAAGCTGAAGGCGGCCGAGGTGGACGACATCATCCTCGTGGGCGGCATGAGCCGCATGCCGCTGGTGCGCGACAAGCTCAAGGGCCTGTTCGGCAAGGGGCCGCAGGCGAGCGTCAACGCGGACGAGGCCGTGGCGCTGGGCGCGGCGCTGTACTCGGGCTCGGTGGACAAGGTGAGCAGCGTGGTGCTCATCGACGTGCTGCCCATGACGGTGGGCATCGCGATGCCCGGTGGCGCCTTCAAGCGCGTCATCGAGCGCAACAGCCCGCTGCCCGCGCAGCGCTCGTTCGCGCTGAGCACGTCGAAGGACAACGAGGAGGTCCTCGAGCTGTCCATCTTCCAGGGCGAGGACAATCACATCTCCGCCAACGAGTACCTGGGCACCGTGCGCATCGAGGGCCTGCCCCGAGGGCCGAAGGGCTCGGTGCGCGTGGCCGTCACCATCAAGCTCGATTCGGAGTGCGTGCTGCACGTCGAGGCGCGCGAGTACTCCACGCGCAAGGAAGTGAAGGCCACGCTGGCCACGCGCTACTCGCCCGAGGAGCTGCAGAAGCAGCTGCAGGTGAGCAAGGAGTCGGTGAAGGCCGCCGAGGAGCGTCGTGGCGCGGACCTGAAGGAGCGCGCGGGCGGATTCTGGGGCTTCGTGAAGAAGGCGCTGGGCCGGAAGTAGCCTGTGAGGAATGGGGAGATGAAAGGACCGTACGTCTCGAATCAGCCCACGCCGGCCCGGCGGCGCTGCTCGTTCTGCGGCGCCCTGGCGCATCAGGCGGGGCGGCTGCAGGCGGGCATGGGGAGCGCCGCCATCTGTGATGCGTGTGTGGTGCGGCTGTTCGCGACGCTGGACCGCGAGGCCTTCTCCGTGACCGCGCCGCCTGTGTCGGGTGACGCGGTGGTGGTGGGGCTGCGGGGCGGCTCGGACGACGCCTGAGCTCGAAAGGTCCATGTCCGCCACGGCTCCCCGGTATCTGACGCGCTTCCAGTGCCTCGCGGACACGTGTGAGGACACGTGCTGCGCGGGGCTCGTGGTGCCGGTGAGCGACGCGCGGTGGAAGGTGCTGCGCGACGCGGTGGCGGGAGGACCGGACGCGGCGCGGGTCGCGGCGCTCGTGCTGCCCGACCCGGGCAGTGGCGTGGGCGCGGAGGCCGCGTACATCGCGAAGCGCGAGGACGGGCTGTGCTCGTTCCTCGATGCCCGGAAGCTGTGCTCGTTGCATCGCGCGTACGGCGAGGCGGTGTTGCCGGATGCGTGCGCGGTGTTCCCGCGTGTGGCCACGCGCAGGGCAGGGCGGCTGGAGGTGACGGGCTCGTTCGGTTGTCCGGAGGTGGTGCGGCTGTGCCTGCTCGCGGAGGATGCGCTGGAGCCGGTACCGGTGGACGCGTCGCTCGCGGCGCGGCCCGAGCTGGCGCGAGCGCTGGGCGGAGAGGACGCGGGCGACGCGTGGACGTGGCATGCGGCGCGGGTGCGCGAGGTGGCGCTGCGCATCCTGGAGCGACGCGAGTACCCGTATGCCTCGCGGCTGTTCATGCTGGGGGAGCTGGCCCGGCGGCTCGGGGCCTTCTACTTCCGGGGGACGGAGGCGTTTCGAGACGAAGCACTGCTCCTCTCGACGCTCTCTGACTTCGAGGCACCGTCGACGCTGGACGCGCTGCACGCGATGGTGTCCTCGGTGCGACTGCCCGGCGGCCCGTGGGCCGGCATCTGCGGCGCGGTGCTGCGCGCGCGCATCGACGGCGTCCGGGGCGCGCGGTTCCAGGCGTGGGCCCGCGCCATCCAGGCGTCCTACGGTGGTCCGAGCGCCGCGCCGGACGACGTCTGGGCCCAGTACTCCGAGCGACGCGCCCGACTGGAGCCCGTGCTCGGCGAGCGCATCGAGCAGTACTTCCGTCACCACGCGGTGAACCACTGGCTGCGCAACCCGTTCACCGACAGCCCCTCGGTGATGGACTCCGTCTTCAAGCTGACCCTGCGCGCCGCGATGCTGCGCTGGGCGCTGTTCGGACATCCCGAGGTCGTCGCGCTGTGTGAAGACCCCACACCGAGCGATGCCCGTGCGCGCCTCGACGCCGCGGCCGTGGAGTGCTTCCAGCTCAGCGCGAAGCACCTGGAACAATCACCGGAGCTGCACGACCTCGCGCAGGGGCTCTCCGGTGGCGCGGGACCCGACTCGCTCCCGCGCATGCTCGTGCTGCTCCAGGGCATGTAGCGAGCGCGAGTCGCCCCGCGCCCACCTCACGTCGTCGTGCGAGGCTTCGCGCCCAGCCGCTCCATCGCCTGCTTGAACACGGCGTAGTCCTGCGCGCCCTGGATGCCGAAGCGCTCACCCAGCACGAACGTGGGCACCGCGCTGACGCCCATCTCCTGCGCCGCGCGCACCGCGTCCTCCACCACCTTCGCGAACTCGCCGCCCTCCACCGCGCGCTGGAGCGCGTCCGCGTCCAGCCCCACCTCCTCGGCCGCGCCCCGGAGCGTCTCCCACTGCCAGAGGTCCTGACCCTCGCTCCAGTACCGGCGCAGGATGGCCGCGTGGTACGGCTCCAGCTTGCCCTGCGTCCTCGCGTACTCCGTGGCCTGGTGCGCCCGCCGCGTGGACGGAATCACGTCCCGGTCCACCATCTTCAGCCCCGCCTGCGCCGCGCGGACCTTGAGGGGGTTGTTCGGGTCCTTCATCTTCTCGCGGATGTGCGCGGGCAGGGGCAGCCCCTCCGGCGGCGTCTCCGGGCGCAGGAAGAAGGGCTGCCAGTCCACCTGGATGTCGAACTCCTGCTGGAGCTTCTTGACCTCCTGGAGACCGACGTAGCACCAGGGACACACGAAGTCGGACCAGACACGCACGCTGACGGGTGGGCTCATGCCCCTCTCACTAACCGGACTGGCGCGTCACGTCATGGCTTCCGCTCCCGGGAAGTCCCGACCCCACTTTCCATGACGCGCCGGGCATACGGGCGCCCCTCGCATGTTCCGACGCCCCAAGGTGGACAGCGCCCGGAGGAGCGGGCACGGTCCACCCCCGAAAACCCCGCCCGAGCGCTCGCCTGGATGGACGCGCGCGGGCCCACCCCAGGAGGACACCTTGCCGCTGTCGCTTGTCGCGGCCCTGGCCCTCGCCGCCACCCCGGCGCCGGCCAAGACCCAGCCGTTCAACCACCACGACATGATTTCGATGCGCCGGCTGAGCAACCCGCGCGTCTCTCCCGACGGGACCCAGGTCGCCTACGTCCTGCGCTCCACGGATCTGGAGGCCAACCGCGGCCGCACGGACTTGTGGCTCGTCGGCGTCGACGGGAGCGCCCCGCGCCAGCTCACCTCGCACCCGGACGCGGACTCGGACCCCACCTGGGCCCCGGACGGCAAGAGCCTCTTCTTCCTGTCCTCGCGCGGCGGCTCCTCCCAGGTGTGGCGCCTGCCCATCGACGGCGGCGAGCCCACCCAGGTGACGAAGCTCCCCCTGGACGTCGGCACCTTCCGCCTGTCCCCGGACGGCGCGCGGCTGGCCGTGTCCATGGAGGTGTTCCCCGACTGCGCTGGTCTCGACTGCAACACCCAGCGTGAGGCGGAGCGCTCCAAGCGCAAGGCCACCGGCCGCACCTACGACAAGCTCTTCGCGCGTCACTGGGACACGTGGAAGGACGGCCGCCGCTCGCACATCTTCGTCGTCCCCGTGGCCGGCGGCACGCCCGTGGACCTGATGAAGGGCATGGACGCGGACGGCCCCACCAAGCCCTTCGGCGGACCGGAGGAGTACACCTTCACGCCCGACGGCAAGAGCGTCGTCTTCACCGCGCGCGACGTGGGCCGCACCGAGTCCTGGTCCACGGATTTGGACCTCTTCGTCTCCCCCATCGACGGGAAGGCCAGGCCCCGCAAGCTCACCGAGAAGAACCGCGCCACCGACACCAGCCCCGTCTTCAGCCCGGACGGCAAGTCGCTCGCGTACCTGGCCATGTCCCGCCCCGGCTACGAGGCGGACCGCTACCGCGTCATCGTGCGCGCGTGGCCCGGCGGCCAGGAGCGCGTGCTCGCCGAGGACTGGGACCGCTCCGCCGGCGGCCTCGCCTGGAGCCCCGACAGCAAGACGCTGTTCGCCACCGCGGGCCACATCGGCCAGCAGCCCCTGTTCGCGCTCGACGTGGCCTCGGGCAAGGTGCGGCAGATTACGAAGGACGGCACGGACGACTCGCCGCAGCCGGCCGCCGGCAACCGCCTGGTCTACGTGCACGATGACCTGGACTCGCCCGCGGACCTGTTCGTCATGAACCAGGACGGCACGGGTACCAAGCAGCTCACCCAGGTGAACCAGGACACGCTCGCGCGCGTGCGCTTCGGCGGCTTCGAGCAGTTCGAGTTCCCGGGCTGGAACAACGAGACGGTGCGCGCCTACGTGGTGAAGCCGGTCGACTTCGACCCGAAGCGCCAGTACCCGCTGGCCTTCCTCATCCACGGCGGACCGCAGGGCTCGTTCGGCAACCACTTCCACTACCGATGGAACCCGCAGGTGTACGCGGGCCGCGGCTACGTGGCGGTCATGGTCGACTTCCACGGCTCCACCGGCTACGGGCAGGCCTTCACCGACGCCATCCGCGACGACTGGGGCGGCAAGCCGCTCGAGGATTTGCAGAAGGGCCTGGCCGCCGCGCTGCAGCGCTACCCGTTCATCTCCAAGGAGAAGAAGTGCGCGCTGGGCGCCAGCTACGGCGGGTACATGATCAACTGGATTGCCGGCAACTGGGCGGACGGCTTCAAGTGCCTGGTCAACCACGACGGCATCCTGGATGAGCGCATGGGCTACTTCGACACCGAGGAGCTGTGGTTCCCGGAGTGGGAGCACAAGGGCACGCCCTGGGAGAACCCCGAGGGCTACCGCAAGCACAGCCCCATCGAGCACGTGGGCAAGTGGAAGACGCCGATGATGGTGATTCACGGCGGCCAGGACTTCCGCGTGGTGGAGACGCAGGGCCTGGGCACCTTCACCGCGCTCCAGCGCCGCGGCATCCCCTCCAAGCTGCTCTACTTCCCGGAGGAGAACCACTGGGTGCTGCGCCCCGCCAACAGCCTGCAGTGGCACGACGAGGTGCTCGGCTGGCTGGACCAGTGGACGCGCAACTAGCTCACGCCTGAAGCCGTCCCAGGGGCCCTTCGCGCGGAACATCGCGCGAGGGGCCCTTCCATGTCAGGGGTGCTTCAGGGGACGACGAAGCACTCGTCGATGCAGTGCTCCAGGTACTCCGAACAGCTCCGGTCGGAGATGCAGTCGGCACACTCGGCCACGCGCTCGCGCCGCTCGTCGGAGTCGCGGTCGTCGACCCAGTCGTTGATGCGGTCCGCGCACTTGCCCGTGTCGTCGCTGCCCGGGAAGCACTCCTTGCGGAGGTCACAGATGGTGTCGGCGTTGCTGGAGCAGCCGGTGAGCACCGCTCCGAGCGCCACCAGGGTCGTCACTGCGAGGGTTCGGATGGACATGTCGTGGTGTCCTACCGCACCCAGTGACGTCCTGGAATAGCCCTCGGAGCGGCGTGCGGGACTAGTTCTTCTTCGTCCCCATGTCGCCGTGGCCCGCGTGGTCCTTGTTGCCAGCCGGAGCGGGCGAGGCGCCGGAGCCGCCCACGGCCATGCCGTCATCCAGCTTGCCCAGAATCTGCCAGGCCTGCTCGCGGTGGGCGGGGACCTTCTGGGTGAGCTCGGTGAACATCGCCGTCAGCTCGGGACTGGCCGAGGGCATGCCCTGCCGCGCGGCGAGCACCTTGCCGAGCACGGCGTCATGGTCGCCCACCTGGGCCGCCATGTAACAGGAGTCGAAGGGCGCGCCCTGGAGGACGGTCAGCTCCTCCATCGTGGCCTTGTCCTGGGCCATCATCTTCTTCTCCACGTCGTTCATGGCCTTGGGCATGTCCGAGAGCTTCAGGCCCTTGCTCTTCGCATAGGCCATGAGCTTCTCGTCCATGGCGGTGTGGTCCTTGACCATCATCTCGCCAAAGGAGCGCACCTCGGCGTTCTGGGAGTTCTTCTGCGCGAGCTGGCCCGCCTGGATCTCCTGCTGGTTGGCGTAGTGCAGCCGCTCCAGCAGGGCCTTCTCATCGGTGGGGGCCATGAAGCCGCGGTACTCGGCCATGCCCTTCTGCGTCGTCGAGGGCTTCATGGCGGGCGTCGCCGACGCGCCGCTCTGCGCGAGCGCCGCGCCACCGGTGAACAGGGAGACTGCGAGGGCAAGGCCAGGAAGGGTGCGCTTCATGTGGACTGCTCCTTTCACGTCGGGAATCCAGCACTGTCGGGCCGCGGGCACGCACCTTGGGCCAACGCATGGTCCGTGGTGCGCGGAGCGGCGCGCGTCCGTGCGACAGCGCACGAACGCCGATGAGGACGTGGGGCAGTCAACGCTGGGACTGTACGGGTGTCGGACCAGAGGTGTCGGGTGCCTCACTTCCCCGGCGTGAAGCTAGGCACCCCCTGACAGGTCGGCTGCGCGCGCACAGGCCGGCTCGCTCCCCGGCCCGACGGGCGCGAGGGACGTGCGGGGTGGCCCGCGTTCGCGGGCGACAGGCTCCTTCAACAACGGCCTGCGTCGAGGGCGGGCCGCCTTCAGCGGTCGGCGTCGGAAGCGCTCAAGGGCAAGAGCGCCTTCCGCAGCCGGCGTCGGGCGCGCTCGAACGCAGAGCGCCTTCAGCGGCCGGCGTCGGGTGTGCTCGCGGCGGGAGCGGCGGGCGCCTTGGGCTTGTCGCCGCCGGAGGCGGGCACGCTGGTGCCGGACAGCTCCGCCTCCTCCTGGAGGAACCTGCGCGCCAGCTCGTCCACCTCTTCGGGCTTCAGGCCCGTGAGCACCGCGGTCGCCGTCTTCGCGCGGCCCGCCAGCTCCGCCTCGCCGAGCGCGCCGTGGATGCGCGTGAGCGCCACGTGGATCTCCGGGTCGAACGGGTCCGACGCGAGCGCCTCCAGGTACGCCGTCTTCGACTTCGGGTAGTCCTTGCGGTGCAGGAGGATGCGGCCCAGGTGCACGTTGGTGGCGGGCGCGCCGGGGTGCACGCGCAGGCTGCCGCGCAGCACGCTCTCCGCCTCGTCCAGGCGCTTGAGCTCCAGGAGCGTCAGCGCGTACTTGTTGGAGACGGACTCGTACTTGTCGCCCACCAGCTTGTGCGCCTTGGCGTACTCCTCGGCGGCGGCCTTCACCCGGTTTCGCTCGCGCAACAGCTCCCCCAGGTGCGCGAACTTGCGCGCGGGGACCTCCTGCACCTCGTTGAAGTCACCGAAGGAGATTTCACGGCCCTTCTTCTCGCCGTCCTCCTTCACCTTGCCCTTGGCGTCCTCCTTCAGCACCACGCGGTCGTCGCGCGGCACCAGCTCCATGGGGAAGGGCTGCTTCTTGATGTGGGCGAGCCAGGCCTTCTCGAACAGGCCGAACGGCATGCCCATGGCCGTCTCCACCGCCTTCTTGTCGGACTGGCCGGCCTTGAGCCCCTGCACCACGGCGCGCAGGCCCGCGGCGCCCTTGGACTGGTGGACGTAGTCGATGGCGTAGAACACCTCCGCGAACGCGGTGGCCGCGTCCTCCGCGGTGGGCAAGAGCGCGATGGACGGGTGCATCTTCTCGAACGGGATGAGCTTGTCCGCCTTCACGCGCTTGCCGAGCAGCGCCTGCGTGGAGGGCGTCATCGCCAGGCCCGCCTTGCCGCGCCAGCGCGACTCCAGGAACTTGGCCAGGCCCTCGTGCAACCAGATGGGCACCGTGTTGCGGCTCATCTGGCTGACGACGAGGTGGATGTACTCGTGCGCCAGCGTGTCCTGCCAGTCGTAGCCCTGCGCCACCGCCTTGGGGCTGGTCACCATCAGCTTGTTGAACTTGCAGATGGCGATGGTGCCGGTGGTGCGGATCTGCTTCTCGGTGAGCGTGCTGACCTTGGCCAGCTCGCGCGCGTTGTTCACCACCTCCACGCGAATCTTGCCGCCCGGAGGCGTCCAGCCCAGGTCCTCCGCCATGGCGCGGTGGATGGCCTCCAGCGTCTCCAGCGCGTACGGCACCAGCACCGCCTCCTTCCCCTTGGGGTAGAGGAAGATGAAGTGCTCGCTCTCCGCGCGCTGGTGGTTCTTGACGATGTCGCGCGTGTCCTTGGCCAGCCGCAGGTAGCTGCCCGGCTTGTCCTCGATGTTGGCGCCCTGCAGCAGGCCCACCGCGTCGTCGTAGCGGCCCTCCTCGAAGGCCACGCGGCCCTGGTAGTACTTCAGGGGCTCCACGTCGGCGGGAATCAGCGCCTCCACCTCGGACAGCTCGCGCCGGGCGCCCGGCACGTCCCAGTCATCCAGCGCCGACTCCACCTGGCCCAGGCGCGTCTTCACCTCGTCCTTGAGCGAGGACTCCTGCGCGGAGGCGGGCATGGCCGCGCACAGGCCCAGCGCCAGCACCAGCGCTCCCCAGTGATTCATCCGGGCGTCCCTCACTTCACCAGCTCCTCGTAGTAGCGCTTCACCTGCTCGCGGTACTTCTCCGGCGCGCCCTGCTTCATCGCGTCCAGCAGGTCCTTGCGGAACTCCTTGGGCGCCTGGAAGGCGTCCTCGTCGGGCAGCTCCACCTGGTCCTTGGGGTCTCGTCCGGACTGGCCCTGCTTGCGCCCGCTCATGCCGCCCGGCAGCGGCAGCCCGCCCTTCCTGCCCTTCTGGCCCTGCTGCATCTGCTGCTGGAACTGCTTCAGGCCCTCGAGCGCCGCCTGCTGCTCGCCGTAGCCCCGGCCCGGGTCCTTGCCCTGCATGCGCTGGGCGGCCTCACCCATGCGCTGGCCCACGCCCTCCATCTGCTGCGCGGCCTCCTCGCCGAACAGGGGCGCGGTCTGCTCCATCTCCTCCATCTGCTGGCGCAGCCCCTGCGCGCGCTGCTCCAACTGCTGCTGCTGCTGGGCGAGCTGCTGCAGCTGCTGCTTCTCCTGCTGGGACAGCTGCGAGCCGGGAGGAGGGAAGAGGTTCTGGAGCTGGCGGTTGACGTCCTGCACGTTGCGCGCGTCGCGGTCCAGCCGCTGCGCCAGCTCCGAGGACTGCTGGCGCACCTCGGGCGGGTTGCCGAACATCTCGTCGAGCTGCTTCTGCTGCTCGCCCATGCCGGCCAGCTGGCGGGCGGCGTCCTCGGCGCGGGCGGCGGCCTCGGCGGCCAGGTCGAAGTCGTTCACCTTCAGCGCGTTCTCCACGTTGGACAGCTCCGACTGGGCCTCCTCCAGCGGGCGCGCGGCGCGGCTGTTGAGGTGCTCCGGGTTGAGCTTGTCGTAGCTCTGCTGGGCCTGCTGCACCTTGCGCAAGAGCTCGTCCTTGATGGCCTCGCCGCGCTGGGAGAGCTTCTCCTTGTTCTGCGCCCGGGCCTGGTCGCGCAGCTGGCGCGTCTGCTCCGCCACGCGCTGCTGCTCGTCGACGGTGCCCTTGAGCTCCTCCATGAACTTGCCGAACTTCTCGGCCAGCTCCGGGTACTGCTCGCCGCCGAACTCCTCGTTGGCGTCGTCCAGGCCCTTGAGCATCTCGTCCATCTGCATGCCCAGCTCCTGCAGCTTCGCGAGCGCCTCGTCCGTCTTGCCCTCGCGCATCAGCTTCTCGACGTCGTCCAGGGCGGACTGCAGGTCCTGCTCCTTCATCATCTCCGACAGGGCCTCGGCGTTGAGGTGCTCGTCGCGGATGCCCTTGCGCATCTCCGCCATGCGCTGCATCAGCTCCTGGATGCGCGCCTTGAGCTGTTGAATCTGCTCCATCACCGCCTGGCGCGCGGCCTCGTCCGGGTTGGCCTTGAAGTCCTCGATGAGGCGCGACAGCTCGCGGCGCTCGCCGGCCAGCTGCCTGGCCATCTCCTGCAGCGCCTCCAGCTTCTGCCGGTCCAGCAGCGCCTCCAGGTAGAGGATGTCCTTCTCCAGCTCGGTAATCTCCTCCGTCACCACGGCGGTGAGGCGGTTGCCGGTGCCCCAGTCCTCGCCGCGCGAGCGCTGGGTGCGCAGGAACAGGCGGCGGAAGTCCGCGGTGCCGTTGATGTGGCTGCCCAGCGACTCGGAGATGTTGGCCAGCGCGGAGACCAGCTCGGTGGGGACATCGCGCTCGCGCGACAGCGTCTGCGCCAGGGTGCGCATGTCGGTGATGAGCTGCTGGCCGCTGGTGTCCACCGCGCCCGCGGCGGCGATGGCCTGCGCGTCCTTCTGCTTCGCGCGGTCAGGCCCCTCCAGGCGGTCCGCCAGGTGGTCCACCATGCGGCCCCAGAGCTGCTCGGCCTTCTCCAGCGCGGCGCGGTGGTGCTCGGCGGCGGAGTAGATGCGCAGCACGTGCGTGCGGCTGACGCCCTTCTTGGGGCCCTCCACCGCGTCGTTGTCCTGCGCCTCCACGAAGTACGTAATCCGGTCGCCCGCGTCGACCTTGAGCGAGCCCAGGTCCCACGTGTACGTGTCGCGGCTCCGCCGGCCGTCCTCGCGTCGGAGCGGCACGCGCGTGTCCTGCTGCGCGCCGGGCGTGCGGAAGACGAGCGACAGGCCGGACAGGCCGTAGTCGTCGGTGGCCTCGTACTTGAGCGTCACCTTCTGGCCGGGGTCCACCTCCAGCTCCGCGGCGGGCGTCAAGAGCGACACCTGCGGCGCCTTGTCCGCCTCCACGGTGAGGGGGATGTCGGGGCCCACGGCGATGGGCTTCTCGCGCGTGCCGTAGAAGGCGAAGCGGTAGTGGCCGCCCTGCTTGGCGACGAAGGTGCCCGTCAAATCCCGGTTGCCCGTCACCTGGAGCGGCAGGGCCTCGCCGTTGATGACCAGCTCCGCGCGCTCCACGGGGCGGTCCGAGCGCGTCTTGATTTGAATCTCCGTGCCGGCCGGGGCGCTCACCGCGCCGTCGGTGCCGGGGACGGTGCGCTGGGACAGGCCGGTGTACGCGGGGTAGCGATACGTCAGCTCGATGTCGCCGGTAATCGGCTCCACCTGGGCCTTGGCCTCGGGCGTCTTCGCCGTGTCGAGCACGCGCTTGACGCCCGCGGCCCACTTCTCGCCGAACAGGCCCATCACCAGCGCGAGCAGCAGCAGCACGCCGCAGGCGGCCAGGGCGGTGCGCTGCGCGGGGCGCGAGTCGACGACGGAGCGCGCGTCCACGGTGCGCACGCGCATGTCCATCTGCTGGAGGAAGGCCTGGGCCAGCTCGGGCGAGCCGTTGGCGTGCGCGCCGTCCTCGCGCATCAGCTCCACGGCGGCGAGCACGTCCAGGGACAGCTCCGGGCGGCGCTCACCGACGAGCCGCGCGGTGAGCGTGTCATCCCCCACGCGGCGGCGCGCGAGCCACAGCCCGAAGACACACGCCAGCGCCACGCCCACCGGCAGCGCCAGGCCCAGCAGGCTGCCGCCCAGGCGCGGCGCCCACAGGCCCAGCAGGCCTCCGCCCACCCACAAGACGCACGCGGCCAGGAACCCCAGCGCGGTGCCCTGCAGCCACAGGTAGCGCCGCTGGCGCTGGCGCACGGAGGCCAGGAGCGCCCGGACCCCTTCGCCTCGCGAGCGCCGGCCCCTCGACGCGGGGGCGGACGGAGGGGGAGGTGGCGGGGGCGGCAGCTCGGGGCCTGGGCTCTGCGGGGTGTCGAGGTTCACGCTGTCCTGTCCGCTCGTTCGCGAGGCAACCCCCGACAGGGGTGCCTATTTCCCGATTCTCTAGCAACGTCCGACGCGCCGCGAGGAGCTTGGACACGTCGATTTCGCTCGGGACGCGGCGAGGGTGTCCGACGCACGAAGGACGCGGCCGACGGAGGGTCCGGGAGGCAACGCGCGAGGGCCGTGCCCTTCGTCCCGACGGGGCGCGCCAAGTGCCCGTCATGACTCGGAAGCGGGCCAGGGCTCGGGACTCGGATGCGCCCTGGGGCACGGGATGGCGAGCACCTCGTCTGGCGGGCAGGCGGGGGAGCGGCCCACGCACGAACGGGAAGGGACGGAGGCGCCTCGCCGCGCTCGAGCCACGCGGGGGCCATTCACTCCGGAGGGGCGGCGCCGAGGTTCTCGGCCCGCGAGGGGGGCGGGCCGTGACGCTGCTCGGCGACGGACTACTTGCGGACCTCTTCCTTGCGCGCCTCGTCCGCGCCCATCTCCACCTCGGACGGCTGCAGCCCACCCAGCTCCTGCGCGAGCGCGGTGAGCACGTCCTGGGTGGCGAGGATGCGCGAGCGCGACAGCCGCCCGAGCACGCGCTGCACGGCGGACTCGACGGTGCCCTCGGAGGGGATGTCGAGCGAGCGCCCCGCCTCGGTCAGCGCGAACAGCGCCTTGCGCCCGTCGAGCGGATCCGACTTGCGCTCCAGCAGGGCGCGCTTCTCCAGCCGCTTGAGGACACCCGTCAGCGTGCTGGGGTGGACGTGGAGGATCTGCGCGAGCGTCCCCGCGGTGATGCCGGGGAAGCGGCCCACCAGCCGGATGACCAGCCGCTGCGGACCCGTCAGGCCCAGCGTCGACTCCATCCGCTTCGAGGTGGACTGGAGCCCGTGGTCCACGGCCCACAACAGCCGCATGAACTCGAGCACTTCGCCGAGGGGCGGCCCCTTGAGCCGCTCGCCTTCGTGAGGTTCCGGTTCCCCGGTGGCCGCGTCCTTCATGCCTTCATCTTCCTTCACCTGCCGTCTCCCTGTCTCTGCCATGTCCATGGAGCCGCGGGAGGTGTCCAATCCTCGGGGTCCCCCGCCGCCAGATGGCGTTGTCTATCAGTCACTGAGGACAGAAGGGTGGGGCTTTCGTGCCCCGGCCCCGCAGGACCCCTCAGGGGAGCGCCCGGCCGCCCACCCCGCCAGGTGGGGGCCGGAGCGCCGGATTCCTCGGTGGGCACTCCGGAACATGGAAGGCCCGAGGCCTCCCCGGGAGGGGAGGGCGGGACGCTCAGGGCGCGGGCGCCACGGTGGGCTTGGGGGCGGCCGGGGCGGGGGGCGCCTTGTTGGCGGGCGCGGGGGGGGCGGCGGGCTTGGGCTCCTCGGGCTCGGGCGGCATCTGGATGCTCTTGCCGCGCTCCTGCGCGATGCGCCGGTACCAGCTGTCCGGGTACTTGGGGTGGTTCACCTTGCCCTGCTCGTCGCGGACGTTACCGTCGATGTACTTCACGAGCAGCGTCTCGCCGAGCTTCCTCCAGCGCGTGTGGACCTTCTCGCCCTGGCTGAGCGAGTACTCGGTGAGGTAGCGCCGGGCCTCCTCGGGGCTGCGCTTGTAGTGCTCCAGCGCGGTGCGCTCGATGTCGGCCTGGTCCGCGAGGAACTGGCCCTCCAGCGCGCCCTGCTCCTTGTGCACGTCCACGGACATGTCGCTCCAGCGCGCGTAGGCCTGGTTGGACACCCAGTTGAACACCCAGAAGGACGAGTCCCAGGAGAAGCTGCCCCGGCTGGCCACGCCCTGGGCGAAGTTGCGCGGCACCTCGCGGATGCCCGCGTACATGGGCGTGTAGACCGTCATGGACGTGTCATCCACGCCGAACCACAGCACGCCGCCGATGGGGGCGGGCATGGAGGCGCGCATCTGGGCGACGAAGGAGAAGCCCGTCTGCTGCGTGGAGATGGCGCGCTCGTGCACGTACTTCTTGCCATCCACCTCCCACGTCATCGGCCGCCACCGGTACGGCAGGGCGTAGGGGCCCGCGCCCACGTCCTTCGTCATGTCGAGCGGCGTGCCGTCGAAGTGGTCGCGCATCAGCGACATCACGTCCTGCACGGACAACTTCTTGTCGGGCTTCACCCACAGGGGCAGCCGCTTGTTGGGGGCCGAGCCGTCCGCGTACTCCGGCCCGAAGTTCTTCGACGGGGCCGCGCGCCGGAAGATGCTCCACACGCGCGCCTCGGAGAAGCGCTGCCCGCCGAAGTCGAGCGGGTTGTACGTCTGGGCGAAGCTGAAGTCCTTGTCCGCGCCCTTGAACCAGCCCTTCTCGCGCGCGAAGGAGATGACGTCCTTGGAGAAGAGCACGTTCTCCGGGTCGTTCATCGGGAACTGCTCGATGCGCGCCTGGTTGGCGTGCGCGGTGATGTGGCCCTCGGGCAGCTTGCGCGCCACCCACACGGCGCCCTTCTGGCCCGCGCCCTTGCCAATCATCTCCAGCAGCCACGCCTCCTTGGGGTCGGCGATGGAGAAGGACTCGCCGCCGGACGCGTAGCCGTGCTCGGCCACCAGCGTGGTCATGACCTGGATGGCCTCGCGCGCCGTCTTCGCGCGCTCCAGCGCGATGTAGATGAGCGAGCCGTAGTCGACGATGCCGGCGGGGCCCTCCAGCTCCTTGCGGCCACCGAAGGTGGACTCGCCGATGGACAGCTGGTGCTCGTTCATGTTGCCCACGACGGAGTACGTCACCGGGGCCTCGGGGATGCGCCCCAGGTGCTTGCCGGTGTCCCACTCGATGATGTCGCGCTGGGCCCCCGCGGCGTGGCGGCGGGCGGGCGTGTAGTACAGCTCACCGTAGAGCTCGTGGGCGTCCGCGGCGTACGTCATCAGGGTGGCGCCGTCCGCCGTGGCCCCCTTGTTGACCAGCATGCTGGTACACGCGAGCACGGGCGGAGCGACCAGCGCGGCCGACACGGGCAGCGCGGTGAGCAGTCGGGGCAGTCGTCGGTTCATGGCGGCGGATGCTCTACCAGCCAGGGCCCGGATACAAACGTCCGTTGCGATGCGCCGGGGCGTCCCCGGGCTTGCCCCCTCACCCAGCAGTCGCCGCCCGGGCCACGAAGGGAGAAAACCCGGGCGGCGACCTTTCCCGAAAGAATGGACTCGTTGCGTCAGTTGTTCGTGGCGACCACCTCCTTTCCGTCCGCGGGAATGAGGACCTGCTCCACCCTCAGGGTGGTGGGGCCGTCGAGCGCGAGGTGGGGCTTGAGCTTGAGGAACTTCTTCTTGCCGAAGCCCTTCACCCGCACGAGCTCCTCCACGCGCTGGAAGCGGCGCTTCTCCCGATGCTGGATGATGCGCTGCGCCGCCTTCTCACCGATGCCCGGGAGCAGGTCGAGCTGTGAGGCCGAGGCCTCGTTGAGGTTCACCACGCCCGTGAACTGGTGGCGTGGCCTGGCCGCCTCCGCTGCGTTGGGCCACCCCACCCAGAGGCCCACGAGCAGCGCCGCCCACACGGCCCTCACGAGTGGCCACCCACGGGCGCGGCGTCCAGGCCCACCTCGCCCGCGTAGCGCCCGCCCATGCCCGGGGTCTCGCGCTTCTCCGCCGCCTCCCGCACGTGCAGCTTGCCGTCCAGCGGCAGCACATCCAGCAGCACGTTGAGCGAGCCGTCCTTGTTCACGAACGCGCTGCCCGCCCTCACCCAGATGCTCCCGCCCTTGCCCTCACGAATGGAGAACACCGCCAGTCGCTTCCCCGCCATCAGCATCATCCACCTCCACACTCGACACCGCGCCACCACGGCGCGGACCGCCTCATTCGTTCGACCGCCTGAGGTCGACTCCGGCATGAGCAGCCGTCGTGCCAGCGCGTGCTCCCTCTGGAGAGGTGGTCGCGCCACCGTGCGTGTGCGCGCGAGCCGTCCCACCGCGAGGACGGGCGACGGGACTCCAGCGGCTTCTCGCGAGGCGAGAGCGTCACGGTGGACGTGGGGATGAACCGTGTCGGGGCTCGGGAATGAAATCGCGGGGCGTTTGCTAAGACGCGCCGTGCCGCGTCACCCGCCGTCTGGAGGTTCCATGAAGGCCGTCGCCGCCGTGCTCGTCCTGTTGCCGTGTCTCGCGCTCTCTCAGGAGCGCGACTTTTCCCAGGTGGAGGTGCGCGCGACGCCGGTAGCGGGCAACATCCACCTGCTCCAGGGCGCGGGTGGCAACATCGCCGTCTCCGTGGGGTCGGACGGCCAGCTCATGGTGGACACCGAGTTCGCGCCCCTCGCCGACAAGCTGCGCGCGGCCCTCAAGAAGCTCGGCAGGCAGCGGCTGGCCTATGTGGTCAACACGCACGTGCACAGCGACCACACCGGAGGCAACGCCGCCTTCGGACGCGAGGCGACGCTCATCGCCCACGCCGCCGTTCGCGAGCGCATGTCCAAGCCGAGGACGCGCCGAGGAGAGACACTTCCTCCCGCGCCGGAGCACGCGCGCCCCGTCGTCACCTTTCAACAAGGCCTGAGCCTCTGGTTCAACGGCGAGGAGGTGCGCCTGACGCACCTGCCCGCGGGCCACACGGACGGCGACAGCGTGGTGCTCTTCGTCGGCAGCAACGTCCTGCACACCGGCGACCTCTTCTTCGCGGACCGCTTCCCCGTCATCGACCTGGAGGCGGGCGGCAACGTGGAGGGCTACGTGCGCAACGCGGAGGCGCTGCTCGCGGGCCTGCCTCCCGGCGTGCGCATCATCCCGGGCCACGGACCGCTCAGCGGCCGCGAGGCGCTGGAGCGCTTCGTCGCCATGCTGCGCGAGACGACGACGCTCGTGCGGCGCAAGAAGGTCGCGGGCAAGACGCTGGAGCAGGTGAAGGCCGAGGGCCTGCCGGAGAAGTTCAAGGGCTTCGGCGAGGGGCACGTCAAGACGGACCGCTGGCTGGAGACCGTCTACACGGGCCTGGGCGTGGCGGCGCCGGGCGCGCGTCCCTGAGGGGCCCTTCATCCCCCTCGCCGCTGCCTCGCGAGCAGCCCGGCCCGTCAGGCAGGCCCGCGTGGCGCCGGCTGGGTGAGCCAGTCCCACGCCCAGACGCCTTGGACATTCGACAGGGCCATGTCACACGGTGCATCGGCTGCGTCGTCCTTGGGGCTGGAAGGGCACTTCGCCCCCAGAACGAGGAGCCGTACATGAAGCCCAGGATGAACGCCTTCGCGGTCGCGCCCGACGCCCTCAACCTCATGGTGGATTTCAGCAAGAAGGTGGAGGCCCTGGGCCTGGAGCCGAGCCTCCGCGAGCTCGTGAAGATCCGCTCGTCCCAGATCAATGGCTGCGCCTTCTGCATCCACCTGCACACCCGCGCCGCCCGCGCCCAGGGGGAGACCGAGGAGCGCATCTTCCTGCTGAACGGCTGGCGTGAGTCGCCGCTGTACACCGAGCGTGAGCGCGCGGCCCTGGGCTGGACCGAGGCCCTGACGCTCCTGTCCACGACCCACGCTCCGGATGAGGACTACGCCGCGCTCGAACCCCACTTCACCCCGGAAGAAATCGTGAAGCTGACCCTCCTGATTGGCCTCATCAACACCGCGAACCGGCTCGTGCTCGGCTTCCGCATGGTCCACCCGGTGAGCCCGCGCAGTGAAGCCGCCTGACTCGACGCCCGCGGACGTCTTCGACCCGCTCCGCCCCCGGCTGCTCCGCATCGCCTACCGGATGCTGGGCATCGTCGCGGAGGCGGAGGACGTGGTGCAGGAGGCGTATCTGCGCTGGCATCAGACGGACCGCGAGGCCGTGCGGGACGCCGAGGCCGTGCTCGTCCGCACGGTGACGCGCCTGTGCCTGGATGTCCTGAAGTCCGCGCGCGTCCGGCGCGAGGAGTACGTGGGGACCTGGCTGCCGGAGCCCATCATCGAAACAGTGGAGGGCGATGATTTGACGCTGACCTTGATGATGGCCCTGGAGCGCCTGTCACCCCTGGAGCGCGCCGCGTTCCTGTTGCACGACGTGTTCGGCATGGACTTCGAGCAGGTGGCGAAGGCCCTCGACCGCGCTCCCGCGGCGTGCCGCCAGCTCGCCAGCCGGGCGCGAGCGCATGTGCGGGAGGCCCGGCCCCGCTTCCCCGTGACGGAGGCGAAGGGCCATGAGCTGGCACGGGCGTTCCATGCCGCGTCCCAGAGCGGTGACATGCAGGCGCTCCAGACCCTGCTGGCCCAGGACGCCGTCCTGTATGCCGACGGCGGTGGCAAGGCGAGGGCGATTCCCAATCCCGTCTACGGTCAGGAGAAGCTGCTGCGCTTCTTCCAGGGGGTGTGGCGCGCTCCCGCCGTGAGCTCGGCGCAGCTGGTTCACGAGGGCACCATCGACGGCCTGCCCGCGTACGTCACGGTGGATGCGGAGGGGGTGTTGCAGACCACGGCGTTCGGCATCGAGGACGGCCGCATCGTCGCCATCTATGTCATGCGCAATCCCGACAAGCTGAAGGGCATCCGGCACAGGGTGGTGGGCGAGTCGCCGTAGTGGGGCTCTGACGCGACGAAGGACGCTCCACCGCTCCGTCCTCGTCGTCCTGGGAACCACCCCATCGCTCGCCGCCGAGCCCGCGCGCTCGGGGCCTTTCGCCCGTGGGGGCGCACGCAGGCGCCCCCGGCTCCATCACAGCTCGTGGTAGGGCTTCTTCGTGGACAGGGGGTTGGACCGGCTCACGCCCGACAGGTTCCCCACGCTGTTGCTCCGTCGCAGCATGGGGCTGGGCGCGCCCACGTGCTGCGAGAGGTCATCGGGCGCCTGGGGCAGGTCCATCGCCTTGGCCTCCGCAATCACGGTCATGTGGGCCACCCGCAGGTCCATCGCCGCGGTCCGCGGGTTGTCGGGGGGCGCGGGCAGCGCGCCGTCATGCTCGACCAGGTACACCGCCAGCTGGACGGCCCACGCGCCACAGCTGTCCTGGGCGAGCGCTTCGTTCCCGTCGCGGTCGTCCTGGTAGCGGACGGTGCAGCTCTCCGCCTCGATGCCAGGGAATGGCAGGTTGAGCAGCTGGAGGTCCTCCACCGGCACGTCGTCGGGGCTGAGCGGGTCGATGTAGAGCAGCTTCGCCTTGCGACGTCCCAGGAGGTTCGGCGCCCCGAGCGTGATGTAGAGCAGCGCCCAGTGGTTGCGGTGGCGGTGGAGCGGCTGGATGATGACGGTCGTCGCCGTGGTGATGGCCCCATGGACGGCGGTGCTGTACGCGGAGCGGTTCATCTCCCGCCACTGGACGCGGCTGATGCCGGGGAGGACCGCGACGTGCGGGTGGCCCTGGAGGTAGTAGCGCTGGAGGCAGTAGATGTCGTCCTCCTCGTAGTAGGTCCCCTCGTCGTCGAGCTTCGGGAGGGCGCTGGGGTCGCTGAAGTGTCCCAGGGCCTCGTACTCCTTGCGCTTCGACTCCAGGTCCTCGGCCTCCTTCTCCCCGTCCCGCGGCGAGCCCGACTCCTGGCTCCCGGAGACCTGGGACTTCTTCTTGCGAGGCAAGTCGATGACCCGAGGGGAGGGCTCCGCCAGCACCCGCCGCTTCACCTTGCCCAGGTTGTGAGGGCTCAGCAGGGGGAAGTCATGGACGCGGGGCCGGACGGGCACGACGACGTCCTGGCTCGGGGGTTGGATGACCACGAGGGGGCTCCCCAGCGACAGGCTCCCGGGGAGCTTGAGGTTCGGGCGGTCGAAGTCGATGCCCGTGTTGAAGAGGTCCAGGTTGCGCATCAGCAGGCGCTGCTCGAGCATCATCCTGCGGAAGTTCGTCTCCACGGAGGAGAGGACGTTCAGCTCCCGGGCCGTCTTCCCCTCCTTGGACTTGAGCTTGAGCTGGTGCTTGAGCAGCCCATCGAAGAAGGTCTGGACCGACAGGGGGGTGCCACAGACACGCATGATGCCGTGGACGAGGTCTCCTCCCGTCGGGTGCTTGCTCGCGCTCTCGACCAGGATCAGCAACCCGCCTGCTCGCGACGTCTTCGACGTGGCCAGGAAGCCCTGGAAGAAGGCCAGGTACTCGGCCCGCTCCAGGGTGGTGTTGTTGGTCGTGTCGATGATGATGGCCCCGAGCTCTCGCGCGGACACGAAGGGCTTGTTGTCGATGTTGATGGGATTGGGCGCGCCGTCGAAGACCAGGACGCGGGTGCCGACCTTGCTGTCCAGTGACGCGTAGAGCTCGTCATGGTCGAGCTCGAAGTAGGGCGCCCAGGACTGGATGGGCAGGGGCTCGCCCTGGGAGTCCAGCTTGGCGCCGCCCTTCGAGGAGAACAGCCAGTTCGAATACAGCATCCCGAACATCGTCGCCGACCGGAGCGCGGCCATGCCCGACACCAGCGAGGCCTTCTTGAGGACGAGCCTGTCGTTCACCTCGACCGGCGCGTCTCCGTCTCCCTTGGTGGGCTTCCTCGACGGCAGCAGGTCCGAGTCGTCATCCTCGTACTCGGACTCCGACCCGTAGCCTGAGTCATCGGGCTCGGGCTTGCGCTTCTTCTTGGGACCCTGGACGCGTGGGAGGACGCCCGCGAGGGTGTAGGAGACCTGGTTGTTCTCGAAGGCCCAGGAGCACGCCACCTCGCTGCCGTTGAAGTTGCCGATGAGCTCCGCGTAGTTCGCCGCCGTGGCCTTGGGGGAGTTGTTCGTCAGGGCGTGCAAGGCCGACATCAGGCGGTCGAGCGCGGCGAGCTGGTCATCCCCATAGCCCTCCAGGGACGTGATGAGCTTGATGACCGGCGGCACCTTCGAGGGCACCACCTTGGGCATCACCTTGAGCATCGCGGTGATGAACTCGCCGGTGAAGTCGAGCGCCTCGATGATGGCCTCGGCCCCGGCGGCAGGAGGCAAGAGCCCCGGGTCCAGCCGGATGCCGTTGGGGATGTCCGCGAGCGTGGGGAAGACCGAGCCGAAGCCCTCGCGTGAGACGACCTCGATGCCAATGCCGCGGGCGCGCAGCGCGCGCGTGAGCCTGGCCCCGAAGACGCACTGGATGATTCGCCACTGGCCCTGGTTGTTCAGCTTCGAGGGGAAGGCCTGCGCCTCGTTTCCGAGGATGCACAGCATCGGATAGCCGTGAATCTGCCAGCCCGGGCCTCGCTCCATCGCGAGCCGCGTGCCCCCCTCGACGTGGAAGCTCTTGCCCTTCTGCACGAAGCCGGCGAGCACCGCCTGGCACACCGCCCGCTTGGACAGGATGGCGATGTCGCTGAGCGGCACGGCCAGCCCAGCGCAACCCTCCTCGAACAGGGAGAGCAGCGAGTACATGCCGCCCCCGTTGCTGAGCGGCTGACGTCCGCCTCCCTTCGACGAGGTGTCGAGCGGCTTGCCCCGGCCCAGCACGAAGCCCGGGCTGTACGAGCGGGGATAGGACCGCGTCCCCAGGTTCGCGCCCGTCGAGAACCTCGTGAAGGGCACCATCGAGTTCGCGGACGCGAGCATGACCTGGTGCAGCCACTCGAGGTCGTAGGTGATGCGGATGCTGCCCGCTTCTTGAGCTGCCTCGACTTGCCACACCATCGACCGGCTCCTTGGTTCCCCATCGGACGAGCCCGGGTGCGCATCGGGGGACGCGCGGCGTCGGGAGGGACCTGGCCGGAGGTTTTGCATGCGTCGCGCCAGGGTGGACTTCACTCGGGAGCGCGCGGGATGGGGCCCCTGGCGCACCGTTCCCGGGGCGCTTGCGTCGTGCCTGGACGCACGTTCGTCCCGAGGGGACGCGGCTTCAACCCATCCCCTCTCCGTGAAAGAGTGCGCCCACCCGTCCCGCCGTCCCGAGGTGCCTTGCGTGAACCGCTCCGTCCTCGCCGCCCTGGTCGTCCTGGGAACCGCCCCGTCGCTCGCCGCGGCGCCCGCGCCCGTCTCCGCCAAGGCCCGCGCCATCCATGACTCGGCGCTCATCATCGACACCCACGTGGACACGCCCCTGCGCATGCTCAACGAGGGCTTCGACGTGGGCTCCAAGCCGCCCAATGGCCAGGGGCACCTGGACCTGACGCGCGCGCGGGAGGGCAACCTGGGCGCGGCCTTCTTCTCCATCTGGGTGGAGCCCAAGGAGTACGCCGGCCGCTACACGCACCAGGCGCTGCGCATCATCGACTCGGTGCACACCGCGGTGGAGCAGCACCCGGACCAGATGGTGCTCGCGCTGTCGTCCAGGGACATCGTCGCCGCGCGCTCCGGCAAGCAGAAGAGGCTGGCCACGCTGCTGGGCGTCGAGGGCGGCCACGCCATCCAGAACGATTTGGGCGTGCTGCGCGACTTCTACCGCCTGGGCGTGCGCTACATGACGCTCACCTGGTCCAACACGAACGAGTGGGCCGACTCGTCGGGCGACATCACCGACACCACCGTGAAGCACCACGACGGCCTCACCGACTTCGGCCGCGACGTGGTGCGGGAGATGAACCGGCTGGGCATGCTCGTGGACGTCTCGCACGTGTCCGACAAGACCTTCTTCGACACGCTGAAGGTGACGCGCGCGCCGGTGATTGCCTCGCACTCGTCCGCTCGCGCGCTCACGGACCACCCGCGCAACATGACGGACGAGATGCTCAAGGCCGTGGCTGCCAACCGCGGCGTCGTCATGGTGAACTTCTTCTCCGCCTTCGTCGACGACGACTACCGCAAGGCCTACGCCGCCATGTCCCAGGAGCGCGCCGCCGCCCTGGCCGCGGTGGAGGCGAAGCACCAGGACTCCGACCCCGTCACGCGCTTCCGAGCCCAGTCCCAGGCCGGCTGGGAGTGGGCCGCCAAGGTGCCGCGTCCTCCGCTCAAGGCCGTCATCGACCACATCGACCACATCGCGAAGGTGGCCGGCGTGGACCACGTGGGCCTGGGCTCGGACTTCGATGGCATCAACTCCGCGCCACAGGGACTCGACTCGGTCGCGGACCTGCCGCGAATCACCGAGGCGCTGCTCGCCCGGGGCTACACGCGGGAGCAGCTGCACAAGATCCTGGGCGGCAATCTCCTACGGGTCTTCCGCGATGCGGAGGCCGTCAGCCGCGAGCTGCGCTCACCCCCCAGCGTCCGGCGCTGATTCCAGGCCCCGCGAGGGCAGGCGGCGGCACGAGGGAACGTGACGCCTGTCCGCCCGGGATTGCAGGCGCGGCGCATCTTTTCCGATGCACCTGCTGTACAGCGGGTCCGGGGAACCCGGGGGCTTCCTTCGGCCACACGCGAAAGCTAGCCTCGCGTTCATGGCATCGGGCGTCGTGTTGATTCGGCTGGGGCTCGTCGCCGCCCTGTGCCTGGGCGTGGAGGCTCGCGCGGAGGACGGCGGCGGCGCATGGCTGGCCGTGGCGCGCATTGCCTCCGCGGAGGACGGCGCCCTGCTCGAGCGCGTGCGCGGACAGAGCAGCGACCTGCCGGTGGAGCTGCGCGCCATGCCGGGCCCCTCCCTGGAGGGCCCGCCCCAGGCCCAGTGGCGCTCCGCCGTCGAGCTCGCGGACGCGCACCAGGCCCGCGCGGTGCTCTGGTTCCAGCGCTCCGGCTCCGAGCTGCGCGTCCACTTCGCCGAGCCCGGCAGCCGGCACCTCTTCATCCGCACCGCGAAGCTGGAGGGACAACCCGGCGCGCTCGAGTGGTCCGCGGGCGCCGAGGCCGTGGCGCTCGTGGTGCGCTCCGCCCTGCGCGCGGTGGAGGCGGGCACGCCCCTGGGCGAGGTGGTGGAGGCCGCCGCGCCCCCCGTGCCCGTGCTCGAACCCGAGGCCGGCCCCGTCGTCGTGCCCCCGGAGCTGTGGACCTATCCGCCGGCCTCGAAGGACGCGCGCTCCCTGCGGTGGCAGGTGATGGTGGGCGGGCTCGCCGCGCTGGATGGGTACACGGACTCCGGCCAGCAGGGGTTCCTGATTGGCTCCGGGTGGGAGTTCCCCTCGGCGCGGCTGCGGCTGCTGCTCTCGCTGAGCCTGGCGCGCATGCTCCCGGATGGGCGCACCGACGTGAAGCTGGAGCAGTACTCGGGCGGGCTGTGGCTGGACTTCCCGCTGCTGGAGACGGGCGCCCTGCGCTGGGGCCTGGGCGCGGGGGCGGGCCTGCTGCTCTTCGGCCGCAGCACGGAGTCGTACTTCCCGGGCATCCAGGCCGCCAAGCCGCGCTTCATCCCCGCGCTGCTGGTGGGGCCCGACACGTCCCTGCGGTGGAGCTTCTCGCGGCTGCTCGCCGTGGAGCTGTCCGTGGCCGCCGACGCGGCGGTGGGGCGGCCCGAGCTGGGTTACTCCGAGAATGGAAACTTCGTGCCACGCAATCAGGGTTGGGCCATCCGGCCCAGGGCGTCCCTGGCGCTGGTGCTGCTGCCATGAGCGGTGATGACCCGTTTTCGCCTCGGCCTCCCTCCATGGGGTCGATGACGAGCACGGGTCCGGAAGCCATCGGCAGGGCAAGACCTGGAGTGGACCCGCGCATCCAGGCGGCCATCCAGGGGCGCAAGGAGGCCGCCGAGTCCTTGCTGCTGGAGCTCTTGCCCCGGGTGCGCAACCTGGTGCGCTACCTGGTGCACGGCGACGGGGACGTGGAGGACATCGCCCAGGAGGCGCTCATCGCGCTGCTCCGGGGGCTGCCCTCGTACCGGGGAGAGGGGCCGTTCCACTCGTGGGCGGACCGGGTGGTCGCGAGGACCACCTTCGCGTGGCTCCGGCGCGCCCGGGGCACCGAGGCGCGCAGGGGCGAGGAGCCGGCGGAGCTGATGGCGGTGCCGTCCGAGGACGCGCCGCCGGACGAGTACGTCCACCGCCGTCGCATGGTGATGCTGCTGGACCGTATCCCCGACGAGCAGCGGCATGCGATGGTGCTGCACCATGTGCTCGGCATGAGCGTGCCGGAGGTGTCGGACGAGCTGGGGATTCCCTTCGAGACGATTCGCAGCCGCCTGCGGCTGGGTCGCACGGCGCTGCGCGCGCTGGCCACGGATGCGGGTGGCGCTCCGGAGGGAGGTGCGGCATGAGTCGGCTCGTGGATGAGGACGGGCCGGACGAGCTGCTTATGCCGTTGGATGACGGCTCCGGACCCGCGCGCCGGTTGTCGCGGCAGAAGTCCGCCGCGCTGGTGCAGGCCGCGCTCCTGGCCGCGATGGACGCGCCGTCGCCGCCCCCGCGTCGGCGACACCGGCCGCATTGGTGGATGGGCGGGGCCCTGCTCGTGGTCGGCGCCGCGGCGGTCGCGACCTGGCAGCTCTGGCGTCGCCAGGAGCCTGTTGCTCCGGAGGACACCGCGGTCATCGCTCCCTCCGCGCCGCTGGTGCCCCGCGCCGAGCCCGTCGTGCCCGTGCCCGAGGTGCTCGCGCCGGAGCCGCCCGTGCCGTCGGTGCCCGGTGCGGTCGCGCGAGAGCGGTCCGTGCCTCCAGGGCCGGAGGTGCCCGATGCGGTCGCTCTGGAGCCCATCGCTCCGGTGAAGCCCCGGATGAGCGCGCCGTCCGCCGCGCCCGCGCCGGAGGACCTGCTGCGCCGGGCCAACGCGCATCGGGCCACCGGACAGTGGAAGGCGGCCGAGGCGCTCTACCTGCGCGTCATCCGCGCCGAGCCCCAGGGCATGTCCGCGTACGTCGCGCGCGTGGCCTCGGGCGCGTTGAGGCTGGAGCACCTGGGCGATGCGCGCGGGGCGCTGCGCCAGTACCAGGAGGCCCTGAAGGGCTGGCCCGGGGGCTTGTTGGAAGAAGAGGCGAGCCACGGTGTCACCGAGGCGCTGCGCGCGCTGGGGGACCGGGACGGCGAGGTGCGCGCGTTGGAGGACTTCGTCGCGCGTCACCCCGATTCGCCCCATGCCGTGGCGGCCCGGAAGCGGCTGAAGGAGGTCTCAGGTCGATGAGTCGCGCCAACGTGTCGCCGTGGAAGTCCGGGACGAAGGTCCTCTGCGTGCTGGGGTTGGTGGGCGCCTGGAGCGCGTGCGAGGTGAAGGACCCGGTGGCCTTCATCGAGACGCCTCGCAACGACGCGGGGCCGGTGGCCTCGTCGGACGCCGGGCCGACGACGGGCGAGGGCGAGCAGCCCGCCGATGACCACACCGCCTTCTGCGCGTCCACGGGGCCGCTGCTCCTGGTGGGCGACAGCCTCACGGGCGCGAAGGTGTGCAGCGGGCACCTGGCCGAGCGGGCCTTCCGCTACGCGCTGTGCTCGTGCGAGCGGCTGGCCTTCAGCGCGTCGCTCACCACGGATGCGTTCAAGAGCTCGCTGGGCAAGTACGTGCCGGGCGGCAAGGGCGGTGCGGTGGCGACGAACGGCGGCGTCGCGGCCAACGACACGCTGACGATTGGCGGCGGGCTGAGCGCGGGCGGCGCGGACGGCATCCTGCTGGGGCGCGGCCTGTCGGTGGGCGGCGGGCTGTACAGCGGCGGTCCGCTCAGCGGCAACGTGTCCGCGCAGGTGACGGGGGACGCGTGGGTGCGCGGCGACGTGGGGCTCGCGTCGCTGAGCGTGGCGGGCAAGCTGGCGGTGCCCGCGGAGCGCAGCATGTCCGGCACGGTGACGGCCGCCGAGGTGCTGCGCGAGCCGGTGGACTCGGTGTCGCCGTGCGCGTGCGGGGACACCGCGTCGGTGGTGGACATCCAGGGGCTCATCGCCAACCACGCTCGCGAGAACCACAACGACGTCATCGACCTGGAGCCCTCGGCGCTGCAGGGCTTCACCGGCGAGCGCACGCTGGAGCTGCCGTGCGGGCGCTTCTTCCTGACGGGCATCGAGGGCCAGGGCCGGCTGAACCTCGTGGTGCGCGAGCGCACCGCGCTCTTCGTGCGGGACAGCGTCGTCATCGGCGAGCGGCTCTCGGTGGAGGTGGTGCCGCCGGGGGAGCTGGACTTGTTCGTGGGCGGCGACATGACGGTGGCCGGCCAGCTCCTGCTGGGGTCCGTGGACGCGCCGGCGAAGGTGCGCGTGTACGCCGCGGGGACGGGGACGCTGGGCATCTCCGCGGGCAGTGTGCTCGCGGGAAACCTCTACGCGCCCGGCGCCACGCTGACGCTCAGCGGCAACGCGGAGGTGTTCGGCTCCGTCTTCGTGCGCCACATCGAGTCGTCCGGCACGCTGGCGTTGCACTACGACTCCGACATCCTCTCGCTGGCGAGCGCCTGCGGAACCGTGGAGTGACGCAAGGGGGGTGGACAGGGCGAGGGGGCGTGCACAGGTTTGCGTGCACACCTTCCCGGCCTGGAGGGCTCGTCGTGCTCCACCGTCTGTCCGCGCTGATGTCCCGGCTCCAGGAGGACCGCGAAGCCCTGCTGCGGGAGGTCGGGTGGCCCGTTCTGGTGTGGGACTCCATGCCGAGCCGTCCGCGCTCCGTGGCGCAGGCGGAGCCGCCGACGCTGAAGGTGCCGATTCCATCGCGAGTCGTGGAGCCCGTGGTGTTCGAGCTGTGTCCGCGCTTCCCTGGCCGAGGGCCGGAGGTGATGGTGGGCCGCAGCCCCGAGTGCGACATCGTCCTGCCCGAGCCCACCGTGTCGCGACAGCACGCGCGCTTCCGTCCGGAACCGCACACCGAGGTGTGGAGCGTGACGGACCTGGAGAGCCACGGCGGCACCTTCGTGGAGGGGGTGCTGATTGTACCGGGGCGCTCGACGCCGCTGTTCAGCCAGGCCTCGCTGCGACTGGGGGGCGCGCAGGTGGTGTTCCTGCAGGCGAGCGCCTTCGAGTCCTACGCGCGCGCGTGCGAGGTGTCGTCCCGGGTGCGCTTGACGCGCTGGTAGTCAGCTCCTAGAAGGGGTGCGCCCTTGGGTGCCCATGTCGGGCTTTCAAGAGGGAAGCCGGTGCGATTCCGGCGCGGTCCCGCCACTGTGAATGGGCCGCCCTGAGGTCAGGGCCGGGGACTTCGGTTGTCGCCACTCCGGCGGTGTCCAGGCGGACGCTCCGGGGGAAGGCGGAAGCCCCCTTCCAGCCAGACGCGTCGTGCGCCTGGAGCTGGAGTCCATCAGCCAGGAGACCTGCCCGAGGGTGCGGACGTGTCGCGTGGCGGCACGTGCGGATGGCCTTCTCTCTTCGATGGAGAGAGCGGAAGGCGGAGCATGCGGCGCACCTTCCTCGCCGGGCACCTGGTGTGCCTGGCGCTCAGCCTGCCTTCCGGAGCGCGCGCGCAGGCGACGGACGACGTCGTCGTGCCCGCGACGGTGGTGCGAGGCAAGGCGCCGCCGCCTCCCGACGCCCCCGAGCGCCGCGACCCCACGGGCGCCATCACCGTCATCGACGCGAGCGAGCATGCGGGCGAGGCGCGGGACACGGCGGAGCTGCTCGTGGGCTCGGTGGGGCTCGCGGTGCAGGACTCGGGTGGCTACGGGCAGAGCAAGAGCCTGGTGGTGCGCGGCGCGGCGTCGAACGGGGTGCTGGTGTTCCTGGATGGAATCCCGCTCAACGGCGCGGGCGGCATGGCGGACCTGTCGCAGGTGCCGGCCGCATTGGTGGAGCGACTGGAGGTGCTGCGCGGGGGCGCGGGGGCTCGCTATGGCTCGGGAGGGCTCGGCGGCGCGGTGAACATCGTCACGCGCGCGCCGTCGTCGCACGTGCGGGCCAGTGGAGAGGTGGTCTACGGGAGCTGGAACACGGCGCTGGGGCACGTGGCCATCACCGGGCCTTTGTTGGACGGGAACGCGCTGGTGCTGCTGCACGCGGGGCGCTCGGATGGGGACTTCGCGTACGAGCTGGATGAGCTGCCCGCGGTGCCGGACAACCCCGTCACGGCGGAGGCGCGCGCGCGCAACGACGCGAAGGGGGGAGGCGTGCTGCTGCGGTATCGGCGGCGGCTCCCGGGGGGCTCGCGGCTGGATGTGCTGTCCGAGCTGTCGCTGGAGGACCGCGCGATTCCGGGCACGGTACAGAACCCCCAGTCCGCGGGGCGACAGGACCTGGACCGGCTGTCATTGGGCGTGCGGTGGTTGGGGACGCAGGCGAGTGCGAGGGGCTTCTTCCGTCGCGATGGCCTGGAGGTGACGGGGGGGCTGCTGGGGGCGGGAGGTCCGCAGCGGCATGTCGTGGGTGGGGTGGAGGTGGAGGGGCGGACGCTGCTCGGGGGCGGGCATGCGCTGACGGCCACGGTGGCGTCGTCGGGGGAGCAGGTCACCCAGGCGAAGGGCGCGCAGTCCGCGAGCTGGTGGCGCGGCAGTGTCATGGTGATGGACGAGTGGGCGCTGGTGGCTGACGTGTTGAGCGTCGTGCCGTCGCTGCGGTTCGAGCGGGTGGGGCCCTACTGGTTGTTCTCGCCGAAGGTCGGCGCGTGGCTGTCGTTGGGCGGAGGCGTGGGGCTTCGGGCGAACGCGGGACAGTCGCATCGCGCGCCGTCGTTCCTGGAGCTGTACATCCGTCAGGGGACGTTGTTGCCCAATCCGGGGCTGAGGCCCGAGCGGGCGCTCTACGCGGACGCGGCGGTGGTCTGGGACTCCCAGGCGACGGTGGCGGGGGCTCCTCGGTGGAGTGTGACGGCGGGCGGCTTCGCGGCGCTTTACGAGGACCTCATCGCGTACGAGCTGTATCCGCCGATGATGGCGCGGCCGTACAACTTCGACGCCGCGCGGGTGTGGGGCGCGGAGCTGGAGGCGGAGGCGCGGCTGCTCTCGTGGCTGTCGGCGAGCGGTGGCTACACGTGGCTGCGCACGCAGAACCGGTTTGGAGACCCGCGCTACTTCAACCAGGACCTGCCCAATCGCCCGCGACACAAGTGGGTGGGGCGCCTGCGCGCGGGGCCGGAGTGGCTCAACGCGCGCACCGAGGTGCTGTATCAGGCGTCGCAGTTCGTCAACCGCACGGGCACGCGCTCTCTGCCCTCGCGCACGCTGTGGAGCGTGGGGGCCTCCAGCACCTTCCTGCACCGGCCCGAGGTGACGCTGTCGGTCGAGGTGAAGAACCTGCTCGACGCGCGGGTACAGGACTTCACCGGCTTCCCGCTGCCAGGGCGCGCGGCGTACGCGACGCTCGCGGTGTCGCTCGAGCCGGCTCCTTCTGCTCCCGAGGGCTCGAATGCACCGCGTGCTCCGTGAGCCCGGACGCCGGAGTTGTTCCGGAGCGCGTGGCGTGCGAGGTGACACCGCGCCGTCGCCAGTCGGTGTGCGGTCCTCTCAGCCGCCCGCGCAACTCTCGCTGGGCCGCTCGGCTCATGAGCTGCGCGCCCTGCGCGCTCGCGTGCCCATGCCGGTCGTTCACGGCACCCGTTGCAGCGCCGTCCTCTCGCAGGGGGCATCTCGCACGCACGCTCCTCGCGTCCGGTTCGTCCGTGGGGCCCGCTCGCGAGGTGCGCGTCGCATGTGTTCGCTCTCCCTGGCACCGGTCGTTCGCGGTGATGCCGCGCCTGCCTTCCCCTTCCTGAGGACTCGATGCTTCCTGTTCCTTCCTTCGTAGCGCCCAGGCTGCTCGTCCTGTCGCTGCTCTGTGCCTCGGCGCTCGTGCTCACGGGCTGTCCGGATGAGGGCGTGGTCTGCACCTCCGGCCTCGTCGTCTGTGACGGCGCCTGCGTGGACACGCGGAGCGACACCGCGCACTGCGGCGCCTGTGGCACCACGTGCTCCTCGGGGGAGGTCTGTCAGGACGGCGCCTGTGGTTGCCGCGCGGGCACCGAGTCCTGCAACGGCGCCTGCGTGGACACCGCGACGGATGTCGCCCACTGCGGCGCGTGTGGCTCGGCCTGTGCCGCCGGGCAGGTCTGCGAGTCCGGCACCTGTCGCGAGGGCTGCTCCGAGGGGCTGCTGCGCTGCTCCGGCGCGTGCGTGGACGGCCAGACGGACGCGCTCCACTGCGGCGCCTGCGGCAACGTGTGCCCCGACGCGCAGTCCTGCCGCTCCGGGCGTTGCACCTACGACGTCGTGGCCGCGTGCTTCACCAACGGGCAGCTCGTGGGCCTCCAGGCGGGGACGGACCAGCTCGGACCTCGCCGAGAGTTCGGCGCGGGCATCCAGGCGCTCGCGTCCTGGGATGGCTTCGTGCTCGGCGCGGACATGACCAACGGCAAGCTGCTCCAGGCGCCTGGAGGCAACCTGGGCGCGCTCGTCGAGGAGGACTCGCTGGGCGTCGTGTCCGGCTCCCCCAATGACATCCTCGTGGACCCGCCCCACGTGTACGTCATCGACTCGGTGAACAACACGCTCCAGGTGCTCCGCCGTGACGGTCCGTCCCACGGCAACGGCCTGGGCCTGCGCACCGTGGGGCAGTTGAACCTCGGCCCGAACACCAGCCCCCAGGCGCTCGCGCGCTTCGGCGACCTGCTCTACATCCCGCTCTTCGGCACCGGCAGCTCCAACTTCCAGCACGGCAACGCCGTGGCGCGCGTGGACATCTCCGACCCCACGCAGCCGCGCAAGGTGGACACGCTGTCGCTCACCGGCCTGGACCTGAAGCCCTTCGACGGCACGGGCTCCATGCCCCTGCCGTTCTCGGTGACGGCGACGCGCACCCACGTGTACGTGGCGCTCACCAACCTCAACCCCGCCAACGACTACCGCCCCAACGGGCCGGGCATGCTCGCGCGCATCGACCCCGCCACCGGCGCCGTCAGCGCCATCGACCTGGGCCAGGAGCGCTGCCTCAACGCGGGCTACGTGGAAGCCGTCGGTGACCAGCTCGTGGTCGCCTGCATCGGTGAGGCCATCTACGACACGGCCAACGGCTACCTCGCCACGTCCGTTCGCTCCACGGGGCTGGTGCTGGTGAAGAACGATGTCCCCGTGGCCTCCTACGCGCTGAATCCCGGCTGTCAGCCCGGCGCACCGGGTTGCCTGTTGTCGGTGGCCAGCCGCTTCGCCGTGTCCCGAGGCGCGGTGTACCTGGCGGACACCAACGCGGGCCGCGTCTTCGTCGTGGAGGTCGGTGATGGCACCCTCACCGAGCGCAGGGGCTCCTCCACGCCCACCGCGAAGGGCCCCGCGCTGGAGGCGTGCCCGGTGGACCCTCGACGCCCCGTGTCCAACGCCATCGACGTCACCGCGCTCCATTGACAATGCCTGTCGCCCGCCATATCCCGGCCGCGTCCTCGGTGCCGTCGTGCGAACCACGGCGGCTCTAGGGAACCCGGTGCGAATCCGGGACTGCCCCGCAGCGGTGTGCAGGAACGACCGCCGTCATTGAAGCACTGGTCCCTCACGGGACTGGGAAGCGACGGCCACTAGGTGGGCGCCCTCCGGGGCTCCCGCGCCTGCGAGTCCGAAAACCTGCCGTGGACCCGTGCCCCTTGGGCACGGACATCACCGAGGCCTCCGAGGGGAGGCGGCGGAGGCGTCAGCCCATTCACCGCGCACCGTGGGGTGCTCGGGTGCCCGCCTTCGACCGCGTCCTCCTGGAAGCCCACCCGCCCGTGGGGGCGGAGAGGGACGAGGACGCAGATGAAGACGGCTGAATCGAAGCGCGCGAAACCTTGGATGAAGTCCGCATCACTGGCCGTGGCCTCCTTCGCCGTGGCCCTGCTCGGCACCGGCTGCAACCCGGAGTGTGTCGACCCATTCGACTGCCGCGCCGACAACGGCGAGGCCCCCGCGGGGCAGCAGTGGGTCTGCGTCGACGAGCGGTGCGAGACCGAGCCTGCCCCCACCACCCCGACGCCCGACGCGGGGACGCCGGATTCGGGCACGCCCGACGCGGGCCCGCCGGACTCCGGGACGCCGGATTCTGGTACGCCGGACTCCGGCACGCCCGACGCGGGTCAGCCGGACTCGGGCACGCCCGACGCGGGTGAGCCGGATGCAGGTGCGCCGGACGCGGGTGAGCCGGATGCCGGCCCCGTGGTGGTCGACTGCGCGACGGTGCCGCTGGACCCGAAGCTGGGCACGCTCGTGCTCCAGCCGGGCTTCGTCGCCGCCGAGTCCGTGGCGCTGTCGCCGGACATCCTCGCGCTCGGTGCCTCTCCGGGTCCCACGTATGCGTTCTACGGCATCCAGGGACGGGGCAAGGACGCCGCGCTGTACTCGCTGGGCACCTGGCCCGACCTGCTGCCGGGCACCACGAAGCTCTTCGACATCATCACCCCCGCGGACCGCGAGGGCGGCGCCACGGTGTACCCGAACGGCTACGTCATCAACGACGGCCTGCGCGTCTTCACCGGCTACACGCTGGGCGCCACGGGCTCGCCGGGCAACGTCGCCGCGTATGACCTGGCCACGCCGGCCAACTCGAGCTTCGTCGTCGCGCCCAAGAACTTCTCCGCGGCGGCCTTCACGTCCGGGGAGCTGAGCGCGGTGCTCGTCAACGGCGGCGGTCTGGGCTCGGCCTCCGACCTGGCTGTCTATGGTCTCGTGACGTCCACGGACCCCATGGGCACGGTGCGCGCGGTCAACTTCCCGCAGGGTGACGTGGTGGGCAGCGGCTTCACCGCCGTGACGGACACGGGCGTCGCCGCGCTGGGCTACTTCGACCAGAACTTCGTCAACGTCCTCCACGGCGTGGCGCCCACGACGCTCGCCACCGCCATCACCAGCGGCACGCCGCTGGACCTGGGCACCCAGGCGAAGGTCGACGTGGGCAGCGACTTCAACGACGTCGCGGCCTTCGGCGGTGGCGTGGTGCTCAACCGCGGCGCCTACGCTCCCCCGGACTACGACTTCGTCGCCACCGACGTGTCCCGCTACGCGCTGTCGGTCGGCGCGAATGACGCCGTGACGGTGGGCGCGCGCGTGCCCGTGCTCACCTACGTCAACCAGTGCACCACGGTGCGGATGCTCAAGGCGCTCGGCTCCGACGTGCTCGTCGGCGTGTCCGACCGCAACGGCCGGCGCCTGGTGCGCCTCCAGGTGGCGCCGTGAGCACGCGCGCCTCCTCGTGGTTCGGTCGCGGCACCGTGCTCGCCCTGGCGCTGAGCCTGTCCGCGTGCGGTGGGGACGAGGCTCCCGTCACGGACGACGACGCGGGGCCCGGTGACTCGGGGACCGACGCGAGCCCCTCGCGGCCCGCTGACCCGTACGCCGACGAGGTGGTCGAGTACCTGCCCGGCCCCGGCGCGGGCTTCGGACAGGACCGCTTCCCGTCCATCGTCCTGGGCGCGCCGGTGGGCGGGGGGCTGGACAGCGGCTCGCTGGATGTCCTCTCGCTGGGGCAGGGTGGCTCCATCACCCTGCGCTTCACGGACCTCGCGGTGGTGGATGGCCCGGGCGTGGACCTGCTCGTCTTCGAGAACGGCTTCCTCATCGCCGGAGGCCCGCGCGCCTTCACCGAGCGGGGCCGCGTCTCGGTGAGCGACGACGGCGTGCAGTGGCACGAGTTCCCCTGCGCCCCCTCGGACGCGACGAACAACTACCCGGGCTGCGCGGGCGTGCGTCCCGTGACGGCCAACCCCGCCGCTGGCATCAGCGCCACGGACCCCGCCGTGGCCGGCGGTGACGGGTTCGACCTGGCCACCGTGGGCCTCGCCCGGGCGCGCTACGTGCGCATCGTCGACGCGGGCACCAACGGCTCGGCGGGCACCTCCGCGGGGTTCGACCTGGACGCCGTCGCCGTGGTGAACGGCGTGTCGCTGACCGCCGCGCCATGACGGACCTGGACCGCCGCGCCGCGCTCCTCACGTTGGCCCGGGGCGGCTGTGCCCTGGCCACGCTGGGCGCGGGGTGCGGCGGCGAGTGGCGGGAGGCCATCGTCCTGGCCCCTCCGCCCGAGGGCGCCTCCTGCCCCGACCTCCCCCAGCCCGGCACCGCCGCCGAGGGCTGGGTGGAGGTGCGGCTCGAAGCGCATCCGGGCCTCGAGTCCCCCGGAGGCCACGCCCGGGTGCACGCGCCCGAGGCCCTGCTGGACGTGCTGCTCGTCCACACGACGCCCGGGTGCTTCGTGGCGCTGTGGCGCATCTGCACGCACGGCGACTGCGGCGTGGACTGGCGGCCCCAGGAGGGCGTGGTGGAGTGCCCCTGCCACGGCTCGCGCTTCGCCCTGGACGGCGCCGTCCTCCAGGGCCCGGCCCAGCGCCCGCTGGCGGCGTTCACCGCGGTGCGGCAAGGCGCGTCCGTCTTCATCCACCGGCCGCGCTGAGCCCCGCACCCGAGGGGACGTCCCGGCGCACTGTCAGTCCTGACCCGGCGGCGGGCCCTTGCGCCGGGAGTCCGGGTCAGCCCCGTCCCCCTCCGGGGCACGGGTCTCCCTCTCTTACGTTGAGAGAGAGTCGTGTAATGTCGGGGATTCGATGTGGCAGATCATCATCAACGGGCCCGGCTACTTCGACACGTCCTATGACTTGCCCGAGGGCGTGACGAGCCTGGGCCGCGCCGACGAGAACGACATCGTGCTGGGCGGAGACCTGGTCTCCCGCCGGCACGCGCGCCTCTACGTGGAGGCGGACATCCTGCGCATCGAGGACCTGGGCAGCCGCAACGGCAGCCGCGTCAACGGCGCGCCCCTGCAGGGCTCCCGGCAGCTGTCCCCCGGCGACTCCGTGGCGCTGGGCGAGAACACGCTCGCGGTGCGCCAGCCCAACACCGTGGAGAACGCCGCCACGGAGATGGTGGACCTGGGCGCCGGCGGCGTCGTGCGCTTCGGCCACGGGCAGGACGTGGGGCCCTCCGTCCTGCTCGCCAAGAGCGTGCGCGACGCGGACGTGCTGCGCCTGCTCGACAACGTGGGGCCGGTGCCCTTCGAGGACTTCAACCAGCAGGCCTCGTTCGTCCCCCCGGCCAGCCCCCGCGTGGCGCAGGAGACGCTGGTGTTGATGTTCCGCACCGCGGAAGCGCTCTCCACCGCCACCACGCTGTCCACCTTCCTGGACCTGACCATGGACCGGCTGCTGGAGCGCACCGACGCCACCACGGCGGTGGTGCTGCTCAAGCACCCCACGGGCGCGCTCGTCCCCGCGGCGGTGCGCCACCGGGGACGGCTGGCCAAGGGCGAGGTGCCGGTGTCCGACGCCATCGTCGACGAGGCGCTTCGCCAGGGCCGCGCGCTCGCGGTGGGCGACGTGCGCGACGACCGCCGCTTCGCCGCGCGCGAGAGCGTCATCCTCTACGGCGTGGCCAGCGTGCTGTGCATCCCCATCGGCTCCGAGGCCCCGTACCAGGGCGTGCTCTACGTCAACACCTCCGCCAAGGGGGACGGGCTGGAGCCCATGCTGGACGCGTGCTCGGCGGTGGCGCACCTGGTGGCCACCGGCGTGCAGAAGTTCTCCCCGCGCGACGGCGGCGCCACGCAGGAGCGACTGCGCCGCTCGCTGGAGCGCTTCCACCCGCCCGACGTCGCCGAGCGCCGCGCCACCGAGGCCCAGCGCCAGGGCGGCAGGCTGCCGGGCCTGGAGGAGCGCACCCTCACCGTGCTGCACGTGGAGCTGGTGGGCTTCCCCGCCCTGGCGTCGCGCATCGGCGGGGCGAAGGCGACCAGCCTGCTGAGCGACTTCCACTCGCGCGCCACCGGCATCGTGTTCAGCTTCGAGGCCACCGTGGAGTCCTTCATCGGTGAGTCCATGCGGGCCCTGTTCGGCGTGCCGTACGTGAAGGGCGAGGACTCCGTGCGGGCGGTGCGGGCGGCCTTGGCCCTGCGCTCGGACTGGGAGCGGGCGATGAGCCGCCGTCCCCTGGACGAGCGCTGCTCGCTCCGGATGGCCCTGCACACCACGCGCGCCCTGGTGGGGATGATCGGCAACGAGGTCCGCCCCGACTACACCGCCGTGGGCGAGGGCATGTCCGTGGCCACCTGGCTGGCGGCGACGGGCAACCCCGGGCAGGTGTTGATTTCCGGTAAGGTGCTGGCGGCCGTGGCGGCCCGCTTCGACGTGATGCCCCTGGGGGAGCGGCTGGTGCGCCCCCCCAAGGAGAAGGTGGCCGCCTTCGAGGTCCTCGACGAGGACGTCGGGGTGTTGACCAACCCCGGCCTGCGGTGAAACCCCCTGCGGCAGGTTGACGGGTTGATGGACCAGGGCAAGCCAGGGTTCAATGGGCGCCCGAGTGGTGGACCCCCGCCCCCATGAACGCTCATAACCCCTCCGCCCGGCTGCGCCCGTTCCGGCCCCAGCCCTTTGGCCGGTACACCCTCCTGTCCCATCTGGCGACGGGCGGCATGGGTGAAATCTATCTCGCGAGGCTGGAGGGCGCGCAGGGCTTCGAGAAGCTCTGCGTCATCAAGAAGATCCTCCCGCAGCTCGCCGAGGACACCGACTTCGTCGAGCGCTTCGTGGGGGAGGCGCGCACGCTCGTCCGCCTGAGCCACGGCTCCATCGCCCAGGTGCTGGACATGGGGCTGCACGAGGGCGAGGCCTACATGGCCCTCGAGCACGTGGACGGCAAGGACCTGCGCAAGGTGGCCGCCCGGGTGGGGGACAGGCAGGTTCCGCTGCCGCTGACGTTCATCCTCTACGTCATGGGCCGGGTGCTGGACGCGCTGGCGTACGCGCACCGCAAGAAGGACGACGACGGGGAGGACCTGAAGCTGGTCCACCGGGACATCTCGCCGCAGAACATCCTCATCTCCTACGAGGGGGAGGTGAAGGTCATCGACTTCGGGCTGGCCAAGAGCCGGCTGTCGGCGGCGAAGACGAACCCGAGCATCATCCTGGGCAAGTTCCTCTACATGTCCCCGGAGCAGGCCCGGCACCAGCCGGTGGACCGGCGCGCGGACCTGTACGCGGTGGGCCTGACGCTCTACGAGCTCATCTGTGGGAAGAACCCCTTCGACGGCATCCACCCCGGCGAGCTGATGTCCGTGGTGGCCAACCCGAAGGTGGCGCCGCTGGACGAGGTGGAGCCGCTCACGCCGCGCTCGGTGACGGCGCTGGTGGCCAAGGCGCTGGAGGTGGACCCGGCGCAGCGCTTCCAGACGGCGGAGGAGTTCCGCGGCCGGCTGCAGGCGTGCCTGATGGAGATCGACCCCAGCGCGGGGCCGGAGAGCGTCAGCCGCTTCATGCGCGAGCTGTTCACCGCGGACTTCCAGTCCGAGCGCCGGCTGCTCGCGAGCCTCAAGGACGTGCCGCGCGGTGGCTACGCCGAGGCGCGCGCCGCGGCTCCGGAGCCCTCGGAGGAGGGGGCCGCGCCGCGTCCGTCGCCGCCCGCGGGGGCGATGTTGCCGGCGAAGACCATCCGCCTGGATGGGCCGGTGGAGGCGCTGTCCTTCCATCCGACGCGGCGCAGTCGCGATGGTGGGCCCGTGGATGACGGGGAGACGCGTCCAGGCATCCCGATGGATGAGTCCACCCGGCCCGCCTTCCCGCTGGAGGCGCTGGAGGAGGAGGCTCGGGTGCGGGCGGCCCGGCTGAATCCGGACACGTCGCCCTCCCTGTCCGTGGAGGTGGCGCCCGAGGTGGCCGCCCGCCCGCCCGCGCCGCCGCCCGCCGTCGCGCCCGCGCCTCGGCCGCCGTCGCAGACGCGCGAGGTCCCGCTCACGACCATGCCCGCGGAGGCGATTCCTCCCGCGCCGCCACCGCCACCTTCGCGCCCGGACACGCGGCCCACGGAGCTGGAGCTGCTGCCCGTGGGCGCGGTCGTCGGCCCCGCGGACGGGCAGGGGAGCCCCTACGACGCCACCGACCCCCGCGCGGAGCCGCTGCGTCCCTTCGGTGAGGACCCGCGTGGCGCGGCGTCCCGGCCCGCCACGTTCAGCGGCGGGAACCCGCGTCCTCCTCCGCCTCCCGTCACACCGCCTCCCGCGGCGGTGATGCCCCAGCGGCAGGCGCTCGTGCCTCCTGGCGCGCCGGCACCGGCGTCTCCGGCGCGCTCCGGGGTGATGGTGATGCCCGCTGTCAGCGTGCCTTCCGAGGCGCCGGCTTCGGGTGTGACGACGCGGCCTGGACCTGGGGCCGCGATGCCCTTCGCGGGTGAGCAGCCCGCGTCCGGTGTGACGACGCGGCCTGGACCTGGGGCCGCGATGCCCTTCGCGGGTGAGCAGCCCGCGTCGGGTGTGACGACGCGGCCTGGACCTGGGGCCTCGGTGCCCTTCGCGGGTGAGCAGCCCGCGTCGGGTGTGACGACGCGGCCAGGACCGGGGGCCTCGGTGCCCTCGGCTGGCGAGGCGCCGGCGTCCGGCGTGACGACGCGACCCGGACCTGGGGCCGCGATGCCCTTCGCGGGCGAGCAGCCCGCGTCCGGTGTGACGACGCGGCCAGGACCTGGGGCAGCCACCGCCGCGCCGCCCCCAGGTTCTCCGTCGCGCTCGGGCGCGATGACCATGCCTCCGGCCGCCGCATCCGCGCGCGGTGGCTCCCTGACGTCGAACCCCGGCGTGCCGTCGCGCTCGGGTGCGATGTCGATGCCCGACGCGGCGCTGACGTCGAACCCCGGCGTGCCGTCGCGCTCGGGAGTGATGACAGGGCAGGGCGCCGCGTTGACGTCGAACCCTGGCGTGCCGTCGCGCTCGGGCGCGTTGCCGGTGCAGGGCGCCGCGTTGACGTCGAACCCCGGCGTGCCGTCGCGCTCGGGCGCGTTGCCGGTGCAGGGCGCCGCGTTGACGTCGAACCCCGGTGTGCCGTCGCGCTCGGGCGCGAAGGTGGGCGAGCCGGGCGTGGTGGTCTCCTATCTCGAGTCTTCGGGCGGTGACGCGGACGCCGAGATGCCGGTGCTCACGCCCGAGCAGATGGGACACGGCGAGCCGTCGGAGCGCCTGGAGGAGATGGACACCAATCCCCGGGCGTCGCGGCCCGGGCGAGCGGAGCGCTACGAGGACACGCACCCGCGCGCGCCTCGGGACGCGGACACCGACCCTCGGGGTCCACGCGTGGCGGACATGCAGGCCCGCGCCGCCGTCCACGAGGACACCCAGCCTCGCGTCGTCCTGGACGAGAGCCTCCTGCGTGACGCGGAGGGCGTCGCGCGCGACGACGAGGAGCGCTCGGGTGTCTCGCGTCCGAAGACGGGCTCGCGCCGCGTGAGGCCGTCCTCCCCGGGCATGGCGCCCGCGCCGGGGCGACGCACGGGGGGCAGCCGTCCCGTGGTCGTCGCCGTGCCCGAGGAGGAGGAAGAGGACGCGGACGTGCGCGTGTCCATGGCCTCGCACGAGGAGACGCGGCGCACGTCGGTGCCCTCGCGGCCCAACGTCCCCGTCCGTCGCCCGTCGGAGGACACGCGCAAGACCACCGTGCCCAAGCGCGGCAAGCGCAGCTCCGCGCTGACGTGGGTGGTGGTGCTGGGCGGCTTGGGCGCGCTGACGGCGGGAGCGGCGTTCCTCCTGTCGGACCCCCAGGTCCGGGGAATGGTGATGAACCAGCTCGGGCAGCTCGGCCTCGTCGCCAAGGGACCCGAGGGAGCTCCGAGCCCCGTGGCTCCTGGCGCGAAGGCCCCGAAGGCCCCTGGGGACGGTGCCGCGGAGCCCAAGCCGGGCGCCGTGGTGGCGGAGCAGGCCCCCGTGGAGGCGGCGGCCCCTGGCGAGCAGGCCCCGGCTGACAATCCCGCGGCGGTGGACAGCCCGCCGTCCGCGCCTCCCGAGGCCGAGGCGGCCACCGCGCCGAAGAGCGCCGAGGACGATGACGGCTCGTTGCTGGCGCCCCTGGGGAAGCCGGCTCCGAAGGCCCCCGCGCCGAAGCGCGCCAACACCAATCGCGTGCGCATCATCAAGGGCGCGGGCCCGCAGACCGAGCTGGCACGCGAGTGGAAGGCGGCGAACGCCGAGTTCAAGAAGCTCGAGGCCCTCCGGTCCTGCGACAACCTGGGGTTCCTCTGCCAGAAGCGGGACGACCTGGATGAAGAAGTCGCCGCCGCCCAAGGGGAGTCCAACCCCGAGCTCTTGAAGACGGTGAGGAACTTCAGGAAGCAGGTCCAAGGCAAGCTGGCGTCAGGCGACCCGTGACGCCGTTGCCGTCGTCCTCGGACTTCCAGGAGCCAGGGTGTTGACCGGAAGTCCGGGTCGGGAAAGCCTCGCGGCATGAGCCTCCCCCTGATTGCTGGAGTGTTCCTGGTGGTGCTGGCGCTGGGCTATCGCTTCTACGGAGGCTTCATCGCCCGGCAGTTCCGCCTGGATTCTGGAGCGGTGACGCCCGCGCACGCGAAGAGCGACGGCGTGGACTTCGTCCCGACCAGGCCCTTCTACCTGTTGGGTCAGCACTTCAGCGCGATTGCCGCGGCCGGGCCCATCGCCGGGCCCATCCTGGCGGCGCAGCAGTTCGGTTGGTTGCCGGCGCTCTTGTGGATTGCGGTGGGCTCGGTGTTCATCGGGGCGATGCATGACTTCGCCACGCTGGTGGCGAGCATCCGCCACGGCGCGGTCTCCATCGCGGAGGTGGTGCGCAGCCACCTGGGGCCCACCGCGGGGCTGGCGATGCTGGCCTTCATCTGGGTGGCGCTCGTCTACGTCATCGTCGCCTTCACGGACGCGACGGCGGCCACGTTCGTCAGCGGCGACGCGGAGCTGGAGGGGCTCACCTTCCGCTTCAACCCGGGCGGCGCGGTGGCGTTCGCGTCCATCGCGTACCTGCTGCTGGCGGTGGTGATGGGGCTGGTGGACCGCTGGCTCAAGCCGCCCCTGTGGCTGCAGACGCTCATCTTCGTGCCGGCGACGCTGGGCGTGGTGTACCTGGGCACGCGCATGTCCACGCTGCTGGTGCTGGATGCGCGAGGCTGGTCCGCGCTCATCCTGGCGTACTGCTTCGTCGCGTCGCTCACGCCCGTCTGGGTGCTGCTGCAGCCGCGCGGCTACCTGGGCGGCTTCGTGCTGTACGCCGCGCTGGCGGTGGGCGTGGTGGGCATCTTCTACGGCGGGCTGAGCGGAGAGCTGTCCATCCAGCAGCCCGCCTTCTCGGGCTTCAACGTCCCGGGGCCCGGCGGCGCGCTGTTCCCGTTCCTCTTCGTCACCATCGCGTGCGGCGCGTGCTCGGGGTTCCACGGGCTGGTGTGTTCGGGCACCACGTCGAAGCAGATCGACAAGGAGCCGCACTGCAAGCCGGTGGGCTACGGGGCGATGTTGCTGGAGGGCTTCGTGGCGGTCATCGCGCTGGCGACGGTGATGGTCGCCACCAAGGCGGAGCTGACGGGCAAGGCGCCGGGCGCGGTGTATGGCGCGGGGCTGGGGCGCTTCATCGTCACGGTGCTGGGCAAGGAGTACCTCGTCATCGCGACGACCTTCGGGGCCATGGCCTTCTCCACCTTCGTGTTCGACACGCTGGACGTGTCCACGCGGCTGGGGCGCTACATCCTCCAGGAGTTGTCGGGGAAGAAGGGCAAGGGCGCGGCGATGGTGGCCACCGCGGTGACGTGTGGAGTGCCGCTGGCCTTCGTGCTGCTGGCGGGCTCGGGAGCGTGGCGCTCGTTCTGGACGTTGTTCGGTACGTCGAACCAACTGCTCGCGTCGCTGTCGCTGCTCGGGGTCTGCGTGTGGCTCAAGAGCACGGGCCGGCCCTATGTGTATGCGTTGGTGCCCATGATGTTCGTGGGGGCTGTCACGCTCACCAGCCTGGTGCTCCTGGTGCGCGAGGCGCTGTCGCCGGCGAGCTCGGCGGCGTCGCGGGTGAACGGGGTGGTGGCGGTGGTGTTGCTCGCGTTGGCGCTGTCCCTCTTCGCCGCTGGGTCGCGCGCGCTGCGCTCCCGGCGCCATCCTCCCGCCGCGGCGCCGGCTGTCTGACGTACGCCTCCCAGGGTCTCCATGCTTCGATACTCCGTCGCCATCTTCACGAGCGCCTTCCTGTTGTTCGGGGTGCAGCCCCTGGCGGGGCGCTATGCGCTGCCCTGGTACGGCGGGACGCCCGGTGTGTGGACGGCGTGCATGCTCTTCTTCCAGGCGGCGCTCCTGGGCGGCTATGCGTACTCGCACGGGCTGGCCTCCCGGCTGACGCCGCGCCTGCAGGCGAAGGTGCACCTGGGTGTGCTGGCGTTGGCGGTGGCCGTGTTGGGGGTGAGGGCGCTGTGGGTGGGCTCGCCGGTGGCGCCGGGGCCCGAGTGGCGTCCGGTGGGCACGGACCTGGCGGTGCCGCGACTGCTGGCGATGCTGGCGGTCACCATCGGCCTGCCGTTCTTCGTGCTGAGCACCACGGGGCCGCTGCTCCAGTCCTGGTTCGCGAGGGCGCGGCCGGGGCGTTCGCCGTACGTGCTGTATGCGCTGTCGAACGTGGGCTCGCTGCTCGCGCTGCTGGGCTATCCGTTCCTGGTGGAGCCCTGGGTGGGGCGGGGCGCGCAGGCGTGGGGCTGGGGCGTGGGCTTCGTCCTCTTCGCGGTGGCCTGCGCGGTGTGCGCGGTGGATGTGCTGCGCCATGAGCGCTCGGCGGCGGCTCCCGTCGAGGGACAGCTCGGCGTCACGGTGACGCACGTGGCGGCGGACGCGGCGTCACGGCTCGCGGTGGGGGCTGGCGCAGCAGGGGGCTCGGGCTCCGATGCGAATGCCACGCTCGTGGCAGGCGCGGCGTCACAGCTCGCGGTGGGTGCTGGCGCAACAGGGGGCTCGGGCGCCGATGCGAATGTCGCGCTCATGGGAGGCTCGCGCGAAGCCGAGCCACACGTCGCGGCGGGCGCTGGCAGAGTGGTCTCGGGCATCGATGCGAAGGCCTCGCCCGTGGCGGGCGCGGAGCCGCGAGCGACGGTAGGGGTTGGCGGAACGGTTTCGGGCGTCGATGCGAAGGCCTCGCCCGTGGCGGGCGCGGAGCCGCGAGCGACGGGAACGGTTTCGGGCGTCGATGCGAGCGAGGCTCTCGCCGGAGGCGCTTCGCGCGGGGGGACCGCCGGGCACGCCACGGACACCGAGGCCGCGCACGCGGCCGCCTTCGAGGCGATGAAGCAGGAGGCGCGCGGTGGCGCGCCGGACGCCCCTGTGATGGAGCACCCGTCGAAGCCCGGCCTGAGGAACACGCTGGAGTGGCTGGGGCTGTCCACCTGCGCCTCCGTGCTGCTGCTCGCCACGACGAACCAGCTCTCGCAGGACGTGGCCGCGGGCCCGTTCCTCTGGGTGCTGCCGCTCGCCGTCTACCTGCTCACCTTCATCCTCGCCTTCTCGCGCGAGTCCTTCTACTCGCGCACGCTGTACTCGGTGCTGCTCATCGCCTCGGGCGCCGCGGCGGCGCACGCGCACGCGGCGGGTCCGCACTTCCCGCTGCCGCTGCTGCTGCTGGCCTACGCCGCGTCACTCTTCGCCGGTTGCATGGTGTGCCACGGTGAGCTGTTCCGGCTGCGCCCCGCGCCTCGGCACCTGAGCGCCTTCTACCTGTGGGTCTCCGCGGGCGGTGTGCTGGGCGCGCTGTTCGTCAGCGGCGTGGCCACGAACTTCTTCCGCGCCTACTGGGAGTATCCGCTCTCGCTGGGCGGCTGCTGCCTCGTGGCGCTGTTGGGCCTGGCGAAGGCGCCCCCGGACGAGACGCGCGGCCGGCGCGTGAGCCGGATGCTGCGCGGCGCGATGCTCATGATGGTGACGACGAACCTGTTCCTCTCGATGAGCCAGGACCTGGAGCGGGCCCGGTTCAGCGAGCGCAACTTCTTCGGCGTGGTGCGGGTGATGGAGCAGAACGCGGAGGACCCGGCGCTCCACCTCTTCGGCCTGCGCCACGGCGCCGTCACCCACGGCTGGCAGCTCGCCTCACCGGAGAACCGTACGCGGCCCACGACCTATTACACGCGCGAGGCCGGACTGGGCCTGGCCATCGCCGAGCAGCGTCGACTGCGCCAGGCGGTGGGACTGCCCCCTGGCCTGCACGTGGGTGTGCTCGGCCTGGGCGTGGGCACCAGCGCGGCGCTGCTCGAGAAGGGCGACCGGAGCCGCTACTACGAAATCAACCCGGCGGTCATCGAGCTGGCCCAGGGCAAGGGCGGCTTCTTCAGCTTCCTCGCGGACTCACCGGCCACCGCGACGATGGTGGAGGGCGACGCGAGAATCTCCCTGGAGCAGGAGCTGGAGCGCGGCGAGCCGCAGGGCTTCGACGTGCTGTCCCTGGACGTCTTCTCCTCGGACGCGGTGCCCGTGCACCTGCTCACCGAGGAGGCGGTGGCCCTCTACAAGCAGCACCTGGCCCCCCACGGCGTGCTGGCGATGCACATCAGCAACGTGCACCTGGACCTGGTGCCGGTGGCGCTGGCGCACGCGCGCAAGCTGGGCATGCACGCGACGTTCGTCTTCCACGAGACGAAGGACGACGCCCTGCGCAGCAACTGGATGCTGCTGAGCCCGGACCGCGAGTTCTCCTGGGGGCCCACCTTCACCCGCGCCACCGCGCGCGTGCGGCGCCTGGGCCTGCGCGGCGAGCCGGACTTCACCTGGACCGATGACCGCAGCAGCGTGCTGCGCGTGCTGCGCCAGGGCGGCCCCGACTCGCGCGTCCTGGACGTGGAGGCCTCCTCGGGCCCGCCGCCCACCCAGCCCCTGGCCCAGCCCGCGTCCCCGTGAGGTCACGCCCGTGACGTGGAGCCTCGCGGCGCCCCGCGCGCCGCGGCCGGGCTCAAGTCCAGCCCGATGAGCAGCAGCAGCACCACACACGGCAGCCCCAGCGCCGCGGGCCCGTGGCGCAGGTAGAGCAACGGCCCGCCGGTGCACCCCAGCAGGAACGACAGCCCCAGTCCCAGGTGCAGCCGCGTGCGCTCGAACTCGATGGCCGAGGGCAGGGCGCGCAGGCGCCTGAGCACCCCCGTCACCCCCTGGCCGCGCGAGCCATCCCGCACCCACGCGAACATCTGCACCAGCTGGATGCCGATGTCCGTGAGGATGCCGGTGACATGCGTCGTGCGCACCACCGCGCCGGACACGCGCGTGACGAGCGCGTTCTGCAGCCCCATCGCGAACGCCAGCGCCCACAGCAGCACCGGCGCACGCGCACCCGGCGCCGCGTCGAGCGCCACGCCGATGCCCGCCAGCGTCACCACCTCCACCGCGAGCGCGGCCACGTGCCGACCCCGCTCGCGCCGTCGGGACGCATCCAGCAGCGCCGCCGCGCACACCGCGCCGACCACGAAGGCCAGCAGCACCTGGGCGGCCCGGAACGCCAGCGCGCCGTCCCCCAGCGCGAGCGACTCGCCCAGGGACGCCATGTTCCCGGACATGTGGGACGTGTGCACGCCGAGCGCCACGAAGCCCGTCGCGTTCACCGTGCCCGCCACCGCCGCGAGCAGCAGGGCCAGCACCGTGTAGGCACGACGATTCGCGGGAGTCGATTCCGTGGAGAAGGGCATCGCCGGCGCACCCCTCGCGCCTCACGGGACAGACACTAGCAACCGGTGGGCCCCACCGCTTCGCCTCACCCCGGAGGCCAGGTGAGCGAGCGGCCAGCCAGGAGGTGCAGGTGGATGTGGAACACCGTCTGCCCCGCATCGCCGTTCGTGTTCATCACCACCCGGTAGCCGTTGGCGTCGTGGCCCAGTTGCTTGGCCAGCTTCGCCGCCGCGGTGAAGAGGTGGCCCACCGTGGCCTCGTCCTCCGCCGCGATGTCGTTCACCGTCGGGATGTGCTTGTGGGGGATGAACAGGACGTGCGTGGGCGCCTGAGGGTTGATGTCCTTGAACGCCAGGCAGACGTCGTCCTTGTAGACCACTTTGGCCGGGATGAGGCCGTCTCGAATCTTGCAGAAGAGGCAGTCGGACATGGCCGGGGCTTACCAACCGGCGGGACGCCGGGAAATGGCCATGGCGCGCATTGTTGAGGCGCCAAGCGGTGGCCCCGGACCCCCGGGGCCGGCAGGCCGGTGGTCGGGTGGGCAATCGGCGGTGGAGGTGGGGGACGACACCCCCCGTGGGCACTTCGACTCAAAAGGTCCCACCGGTGATATTCCAGGCCCCGACGATGAAATCCATCCGCATCTCCCAGCTCATCGAGGACCACGACTACGACCTGCGGCTGACGCTCGTCGCGGGTGCGGCGGGCCTGACGAGGACGGTGGACTCGCCGCGCATCCAGAAGCCGGGGCTGGCGCTGGCGGGGTTCACCGAGCACCTCCACCCCCGCCGCGTCCAGGTGTTCGGCAACACCGAGATTTCCTACCTGGCCACCCTCCCCGAGTCGCGGCAGCGCGAGGCCCTGTCCAAGCTCTTCGAGGAGGAGGACCTGGCCTGCGTCGTCGTCACCAAGGAGCTGGAGATTCCCCCCGTGCTGGTCACCGCCTGCGAGGCGGAGGGCCTGGCCCTGATGAAGACGCCGCTGCTCTCCAGCGACTTCATCACCCGCGTCCAGTCCTTCCTGGAGGAGGCCCTCACCGAGTCCAGCAGCCTGCACGGCGTGCTGATGGACGTCTTCGGCGTGGGCATCCTGCTCCTGGGCAAGAGTGGCATCGGCAAGAGCGAGATTGCCCTGGACCTGGTGATGCGCGCCCACCGTCTGGTGGCCGACGACATCGTCGACGTCACCCGCCGCAAGGGCGCCGTCTACGGGGCCGGTAATCCGGTCATCAAGCACCACATGGAAATCCGGGGCTTGGGCATCATCAACATCAAGGACCTGTTCGGCGTGGCGGCGGTCCGCGAGCAGAAGAAGATCGAGCTCGTCATCGAGTTGCAGGAATGGGACCCCCATCAGGAGTACGACCGGCTGGGGGTGGAGGACAAGCACCTGCAGATTGTGGGTGTGGACATCCCGCTGTCGGTGGTACCCGTGCGTCCTGGCCGTAACATGGCGACCATCATCGAGGTGGCCGCCCGCAACCAGTTGTTGAAGCATCAGGGCCACCACTCGGCGCGGGAGTTCGCCGAGCGGCTCAACCGGGCCATCGCCGAAGGGGCGATGCGCCGCACCCTGGGAGAAGAGGTCGAGTGACCGCGCCCGCGAAACAGTTGGTCGTCATCACCGGCATGTCCGGCTCCGGCAAGTCCACCGCCATCCGGGCGTTGGAGGACGCGGGGTTCTTCTGCATCGACAACCTGCCGGTGGTGCTGTTGCCCAAGCTCACGGAGCTGGCGGGCGGTGGCAACATCGAGCGCATGGCGCTGGTGGTGGACGTGCGCGAGGGCGTCTTCCTCAAGGAGGCCCCGCGCATGCTCGACGAGGTGCGTCGCGCCGGCCACCACGTGGAGGTGCTCTTCCTCGACTCGAGCGACGACAGCCTCATCCGTCGCTTCAGCGAGACGCGCCGCCGCCATCCTCTCGCCCCCAACGGCACCGTCGCCGACGGCATCAAGGCGGAGCGCGAGGCGCTGAGGGATTTGCGCGAAATCGCGGACCAGGTCATCGACTCGTCGGTGCTCAACGTCCACGACCTGAAGCGCATGGTGCAGGCGCGCTTCAGCCCGGAGCCCGCCGCGGGCCCCAGCCTGTCGGTGATGTCGTTCGGCTACCGCTACGGCGTGCCGCCGCAGGCGGACCTGGTGCTGGACGTGCGCTTCTTGCCCAACCCGTACTTCGTCCCGGAGATGAAGGGGCTGACGGGCAAGGTGCCGAAGGTGGCCGCGTACGTGCTGGACCGCGACGAGGCGCAGCAGTTCCTCGAGAAGGTGGTGGACCTCTGCCGCTTCCTGTTCCCCCGCTACCAGAAGGAGGGGAAGGCGTACCTCACGGTGGCGCTGGGGTGCACGGGTGGCAAGCACCGCTCGGTGGCCATCGCGGCGGAGCTCACCCGCCGGCTGACCGATGAGAACACCCGCGTCCAGCTATGGGACCGGGACATCGAGAAGGAATAGCCGGAGATGACCCTGTTCCTGCTCGCGCTCGGGGTGGCGATGGACGCCACCGCCGTCTCCGGAGGCATGGCCATCCGCGGGGCGCGTCCGCCAGACATCCTGAAGCTGGCGGTGACGTTCGGCCTGTTCCAGTTCGGCATGTCCCTGGCCGGCGCGCTCGGGGGCAAGGTCATCCTCACGCGCTTCGCGGCGGTGGACCACTGGATTGCCTTCGGGCTGCTCGCCCTGGTGGGCGGGCACATGATCTACGAGGCGTTCTCCCACGACGAGGAGGAGCGCGCCGCGTCGACGGGCATCAAGCTGCCCATGCTGATGACGCTGGGCGTGGCCACCAGCATCGACGCGCTCGCCGTCGGCGTGACGCTGCCCGCGCTGGAGCTGGGCGTCATTCTCTCCACCGGCCTCATCGGCGTGCTCACCTTCGTGCTGTCCGTCCTGGGCGCGTGGGCGGGCAAGCGGCTGGGTGAGCGCTTCGGCACCAGCATCGAACTGCTCGGAGGCGTGGTGCTCATCGGCATCGGCCTCAAGACGCTCGTCGAGCACCTGAACCACTGACGTCCCCACTGGCGGGCCCTCGCGAGCGACGGCCTTGTCGGAAATGAGTCAAGGTTGCGAAGTGACTCATGACGCGCCATGGTGGGAATCCGTAGCGCGGGTGGGGTGGGCGACGGGCGGGTTTCCTGGAGCGGAGGTTGGTGATGTCCCTGGCTCGGGTCCGACACTTCCACGTGGCCATCGCTGGCAGCGGCTTTGGTGGCCTGGGCATGGCCATCCGGCTGAAGCAGGAGGGGATGGAGGACTTCGTCATCCTGGAGCGGGCGGGGGACGTGGGCGGCGTCTGGCGGGACAACGTGTACCCGGGCTGCGCGTGTGACGTGCCCTCGCACCTGTACTCGTTCTCCTTCGCGCCCAACCCGCGTTGGTCGCGGGCCTACTCATCGCAGCCGGAGATTCACGCGTACCTGCGTGACTGCGCGGGGCGCTTCGGGGTGCTGCCGCACGTGCGCTTCCACCACACCGTGGAGGAGGCCTCCTGGGACGAGGCCGCGCAGCACTGGCGCCTCCAGACGTCCCAGGGGCTGTTCACCGCGGACGTGTTCATCTTCGCGGCGGGCGCGTTCAGCGAGCCCGTGGTGCCCACGCTGCCGGGGTTGGAGCGCTTCCAGGGCAAGGTGATGCACTCGGCCCGGTGGGATTCGAGCTACGCGCTGGAGGGGCGCCGGGTGGCGGTGGTGGGCACGGGCGCGTCCGCCATCCAGTTCGTGCCGGTCATCCAGCCGAAGGTGTCGCGGCTGGTCCTGTTCCAGCGCACGCCGCCGTGGATTCTGCCGCGCGAGGACCGTCCCATCGCCGCATGGAGACAGTGGCTGTATGCGCGAGTCCCCGGGGCGCGGTGGCTGACGCGCCTGGGCATCTACGCGGTGAAGGAGCTGTCCGCGCTGGCCTTCATGCACCCGTGGATCATCCGGCTTGCCCAGCGAGGGGCGAAGCGGCACCTGCGCGACTCGGTGAAGGACCCGGTGCTGCGCGAGAAGCTCACGCCCGGCTACACGATGGGCTGCAAGCGCGTGCTCGTCTCGGACGACTACCTGCCGGCGCTGACCCGGGACAATGTCGAGGTCGTCACGGAGGGCCTCCAGGAGGTGCGCGAGCACTCCGTCGTCACCACGACGGGCGCGGAGCACCCGGTGGACGCGCTCATCTTCGGCACGGGCTTCCAAATCACGGAGCCGGCCTTCGCGCGACACATCCGGGGACGGGATGGGCGCTCGCTGACCGAGACGTGGGCGGGGAGCATGAAGGCGCACCTGGGCACGTCGGTGAGCGGCTTCCCCAACTTCTTCATGCTGCTGGGACCCAACACGGGGCTGGGACACACGTCCGTCATCCTGATGATGGAGGCCCAGTTCGCGCATGTGCTCAGCGCGCTGCGCTACCTGGAGGGGCGAGGGCTCGCGGCGGTGGAGCCCACGTCCGACGCGCAGGAGGCGTTCATCCAGGACGTCGACACGCGGATGGCGCGGACGGTCTGGCTCACGGGCGGGTGCGTGAGCTGGTATCTGGACGCCACCGGGCGCAACTCCACGCTGTGGCCCGGCTTCACGTTCTCCTACCACCATCGAGTCTCCGCCTTCGAGCCGTCGGAGTACGTGGCCATCGCCCGGCACGGGCGCTCGAGCGCGACGACGGGGACTCGTCACCGGAAGCTGGCACATGGCTGATGACACGAAGCTCACCCTCCTGGAGCGCCTGGAGTTCAAGGTCGCGAGCGCGCTGTTCCGCCTGCCGCCGCCGATGCTGGTGCGCTTGTCCGGCAAGCCGCCGGTGGTGATTGACGGGCTGCGCCTGCACCCCGAGGTGCAGCTGCTGCTCTCGCTGCGGGAGCGCAAGGGCGTGCCCCGGAAGTCGGAGCTGCCTCTCGCCGAGTCGCGGAACCGGCTGCGGCGCGAGGCGCTGATGCACTCGGGGGCGCTGGAGCCGGTGGCGTCGGTGACGTCGCGGGTGCTCGAGACGAAGCAGGGCCCGCTGCGGGCGCGGCACTATGTCCCGCCCGGGGACTCACGGGGGCGGCCGCTGCTGGTGTTCTTCCATGGCGGTGGGTTCGTGATGGGGGATTTGGACACGCATGACTCGCCGTGCCGGCGGCTGTGTCACCACGCGGGCGTGCACGTGCTCTCCATCGACTACCGGCTGGCGCCCGAGCACCCGTTCCCCTCGGCGGTGGAGGACGCGATTGCCGCGTTCGAGTGGGCGCTGGAGCACGCGGCGTCGCTGGGCGCGGACCCGGAGCGGGTGGCGGTGGGAGGTGACAGCGCGGGTGGGAACCTGGCGGCCGTCGTCGCGCAGCACACGGTGCGCGAGGGCACGCGCAAGCCGGCGCTCCAGTTCCTGTTGTACCCGACGATGGACCGCACCCGGGACTGGGGCTCGCTGTCGCACTTCGCGGAGGGGTTCTTCCTCACGCGCGTGGATGTCGAGTGGTACCAGGAGCAGTACATGATGGGCAGCACGACGCCGCTGGCGGACCCCCGGGTCTCTCCGCGTCAGGAGAAGTCGCTGGCGGGGGCGCCACCGGCGCTCATCGTCACGGCGGGGTTCGACCCGCTGCGGGACGAGGCGGAGGCGTACGCGACGGCGCTGCGGGAGGCGGGGACGCCGACGACGCTGCGCCGCTTCGATTCGCTGGTGCATGCGTTCGCGAACATGTCGGGACTGAGTCGGGCGTGTCGGGAGGCGACGGTGGAGGTCGCGCGGTTGCTGCGCCGGATGCTCGACGAGGTGGAGCCGAGCCGGGCGCGAAACGGAGCCAGCACATGAAGACGGTGAAGGACAAGGTCGCGGCAATCACGGGCGCGGGCTCGGGCATTGGCCGGGCCACGGCGGTGCTGCTGGCGAAGCGGGGCTGTCACCTGGCGCTGTCGGACGTGAATCCGCAGGGCCTGGCGGAGACGGAGGCGAAGTGCCGGGAGCACGGGGTGCGCGTGCGGGTGGACCGGGTGGACGTGGCGAAGCGCGAAGAGGTGCACGCGTGGGCGGACGAGGTGGCGCGGGAGTTCGGCGCGGTGCACATCGTCATCAACAACGCGGGGGTGGCGTTGGGGGCGACCATCGAGGACACGCGGTACGAGGACTTCGAGTGGTTGATGAACATCAACTTCTGGGGCGTGGTGTACGGCACGAAGGCGTTCCTGCCGCACCTGAAGGCGGTGGACGCGGGGCACATCGTCAACGTGTCGAGTGTGTTCGGGCTCATCGGGGTGCCGACGCAGGCGGCGTACAACGCGGCGAAGTTCGCGGTGAAGGGGTTCACGGAGGCGCTGCGGCAGGAGCTGGAGGTGGAGGGGGGGAGCATCGGCGTCACGTGTGTGCACCCTGGGGGCATCAAGACGAACATCGCGCGCAACGCGAGGGTGACGGTGCGGCGGGGGTGGACGGATGAGCGCTCGTCGAGTGACTTCGAGAAGGCGTTCGCCACGACGCCGGAGCGCGCGGCGGAGGACATCGTCACGGCCATCCACAAGAACCGGCGTCGTCAGCTCATCGGGGGTGACGCGGTGCTCATCGACTTCATGCAGCGGCTGTTGCCCACGCTGTACCAGCGCGTGTTGGTGGCGGGGATGAAGCGGCGGCGGCGGAAGATGCTGAGCGCGGCGACATGAAGCGGACGGGGGCGAAGCCCGTGCGGCGGAGCGCGAAGGGGGCGCCGTCGAGGACGACGCGTCCGGCCTCGCGCGAGAAGGCGCGGGTGCGGGTGACGCCGTTGTCGAAGCGGTTGGAGGCGTCCTCGCGGGCGACGCCGAGGGATTTGTTCGCGTTGGCGATGCGGTGGTGGAGTGAGGGGGAGCGGTTCGACATCGGCAGGATGGCGCAGGAGCTGGGCGTCAGTCGGGCGACGGTGTTCCGGTGGGCGGGGACGCGCGAGCTGCTCTACGGGGAGGTGCTCTCGTCCCGGTTCGATGCGGCGCTGACGGCGGCGAGGGGCGAGTTCCAGGGCGAGGGCGCGGCGTACCTGGCGGACGTCACCGAGCGGCTCATCCAGTTGATTGTGGAAGACGCGCCGCTCAGGCGCTTCATCCAGCAGGACTCCGAGTACGCGATGCGCGTGCTGATGTCGAAGAGCAGCCGCGTGGAGGAGCGCTGCGCGGCGAGCATCCGCAGGGCGTTGGAGGAGGGCGTGCGGGACAAGCTCATCCGCCCGGCGATGAACCTGGATGCGCTGTCGAACGTCATCGTCCGGGTGGGACAGTTCTTCCTGTACCGGGACGCGCTGACGGGAGACCCACCGGACGTGGAGTCCGCGATTACAGCGACGCTCATCCTGCTCACCGCGGAGGCGGGCGACGCGCGGTGGCGCAGGCGGTGAGACTCAGGGGTGGCCGCTGAGTGGCTTCAGTAGCCCTGCCTGGTCCAACAGCGCTCGCACTTGCTCCGCCAAGGCCACGTGTTCCGGGTTGCTCACCGTGAAGCGTTCGGGGGTGAGGATGATGAGCGTGCCCTTGTCGCCCACGGCTTCGACGCGCACCGGAGAGGGAAGGGGCGGCACCGTGCCCCGATGCCGTGCGAGATAGGTGACCCAGCCCACGTAAGGAGTCCCCTTGGGACGGTGTGGCTTCTGCAGGTCTCGGTGTTGCTCCGAAATCGCCACGCCCCAATCCGGCTCCCAGGCGTCAGCTGTATGTCGCAGGAGCGCTGAGAGCGCGGGTTCCGACAGGAGCCGCTCCAAGCTCGGGCCTCGGCTGGGTAACGTGTAGACACACCGGTTTCCGACCCATTCAGAGCGGCCACCGCACGCGATGAGGAAGCTGGTGGTCTCGTCGTCATCACTGGCGCCATTCCACCCTGCGATGCTGAATCCCAGCTCGTCGACGACCCGGTCCTTGCTCCGGCGGACGAAAGGCTCCAGCTCCGCCAACTGAGGAAGCAGTGGGCGCTTCAGTGCTTCGGCGCGTGACTTGCCCTGTTGGAACCAGTGCGCGAGCGAGGAGTCCACCGCTGGAAGCCGCTCGAGAAGGACTTGGAACCGACGCGCGCACTCCTCCGCCGACTCCTTCCTGGCCCCCCAATAGACTCCCGCGTAGTAGCTCTCGGTCACGGCTCAAGGTTCCTCAGGGAAGAGGAGGCGTGAAGATGACTTCGATTCCCTCGACATCGTTGGCATCGAACAACTTCCGGATGGCCTCGGTGGTTCTCTCCTCCGCGATGTGCCATCGAATGGGCGCCCCTCTTGCGACGGCGCGCTGACGATTCGCCTGGTCGACGATCGCCTTGGCGCCCGACCCTTCGAACCAGACCTTCGGCTTGAGGTCGTCGAGAAAACTTCTTGTGTATCCCGGTGCCTGCATACCCAGAAACGCGCCGTTGGCAAGGGTATCGAATCGTCTTGCTTGTGTGTGGGATTGCGAGAGAGTGTTTTGTGTTTCGAGGACCCTGTCTCGTCGCTGGGGCGGGGCGGGTTTGTGTACATGTTCTTGTGGAGGATGTGTTGATGCTGTTGTTCTGAAGGTGTCGAGACTTGAATCGGATTTCAGCTGCTTGCGGGGATGGGCCGACTAAAGGCAGAAGCTATGGGCGGGGTGTTTGAGTGGAGTTGGCCTATTGAGGATTTAGTGTGAATCTTCTCTGGTAGATAGAGCCTCAAGAGACGGCGAAGAGGGGTCGTTGTGCACCCCTCTTTCTGCCCTAGCTCCGAGTATGCATGGGAAGTTCTAGCGGTTGAGTGAAGATAGGCGACCGCGTAGTATGCATCCTAGTTCAGCATTTTTTTGGGGGGGAGTATACCAATGCGATTCTTGACCGGGGAATTCATACTTGAGTTCCGTGCCAATGGTGGCACGGTTGTTTTCTTGAGAAGTTGCTGGATTACGACAATTGTGTATGGCCTTGCGGTGTTGTTGAGGGAGGTTACAGATACCAACGCTATTTTGTGGACCTTGAGTTTCGGTAGTTTTCGGTTGGCTGTTAATCAGACGATTCCTTGGATCGGAGCAATTTTTGCGGGTGTGTACATTGCGCTGTATGCGAGATTCGCCTCGCAGTGGTCATATATTGCATCGTTGTATAATCAGATTATCCAGACGGAGTGCGATCCGAATTCAAGCACGAAGGCGATAGCTGTTTGGTGGGCTGCCTTCATTGAGGATGCGGAAGATCTGCACCTCGCCTTTAAGCCGATGTTTGCGGCTATTATTCGATACTTGCTGGTCAATAAGGAGGATGTGCGGATTGAGTTTGAGCAAGGCGCTCCTGGCGGAAGGGCGCGCCTAGAGAGCCTTCTGCTCCGTGTTGATCGAGTGTGTAAGGCGGCTGGAAAGAAGTGGCCCCATCTTGTAGATAATTCTAATGTTGCGAGTCTCCCTCTGCCGCACGCTTCTGAGGAGTCTCCTGGTGAGAGAAAGTCTAGTTGAGGAGGTGCGCGCGGAGTCGCGCGCCACATCCCCACCCAGTCCCTCTCTGGAGGAGACACGCGGGAGCCGCGAGGGCGTGTCTGTGATGCACCGGATTTCGTACTTCGGCCCGCTCCCCGTCGCCTGGGAAGCGGGCCCAATCCCAACCGCTAGTTCGTGAAGTACAGATTGTCGAGCAAGAGCGTATTACCCGAGGGCCCCGCGCCGGACAGCAGCACGAACGGCGCCTGCACCGCCGCCAGGTTCACGCCCCCCGCCGCGAAGTCCGCCAGGGGGATGGCCAGGTGGTGCCACTGTCCATCATTCGCATACCCATACTTCGTCGCGTCGACCTGGAAGCCCTCCGTGTCGTTCATCCCAATCTTCACCGCGGCGAACCCCGGGTCCGACGACTGCAGGCTCACGTGCAGCGTCTTCCATCCGTCCAGGCTGCGCGGTGTGTCCCAGTGGATGCCGAAGCCGAGCCACGCCTTGCCCGCGTGGACCACCCGGTCCGACAGCTTCCCCTCCACGCGCGTCGTCGACGAAGCAATCGAGACCGTGCCCTCGTACAGGTAGATGTGCGAGTCCACGTCGTTGATGATGATCTCCTCCGAGCGTCCTCCCTCGTAGAAGCCCACGAACAGCCGCCGCTGGCCCTGCTGGTAGGGGAACGGCCCCGGCAGGAACTCCTCCTCCGGATTCGGTCCCGCGTCCCCCTGCACCGACGGCTGGTGGTTCTCGTAGTCGGACTCGCCAGGGTCCGGTCGGCAGGCCCCCAGCATCAACAGAACGACACCCAAGGTCCGCTTCATGGCCGCACCGCCTTGTCCGCGCCGCTCGAGGTCCGCACCAGCACCCACCCGCCCGTCACCGTCCCACCCATCTCCACGATGGCCTTGTACGCCGGCGTCACCAGCTCGTACTGAATCGTCCCCGTGGCGTCGTACGTCACCGCGTCCGGGAAGTTGTCGAGCACCGACTGGTACGCCTTGATGGCCAGCTCGCGCACCACCGGCAGGTCCTGCTGCGACGCGAGCCCGTTCTGGTACACGCCCAGCAGGTTCAACCCCACGTAGTACTGCGCCTCGCCATACGGTCCGCGCGCCAGCAGCGTGGCCCACGCGTAGAACGAGGCCACCGGCCCCGCGTTGGCCTGGATGAGCCACTTCGTCTCCGTCCCTGGCGTCGAGTCCACGAAGGGGTTGTTCGGGTCGTCCAGGACCGTGGTGCTCGGGTGCACGCCCATCGTCGCGTCGTGCACCTGGAGCGTCAGGTCCTCCATCGACTCGCCATAGACATAGCTCGCGCGGTCGTAGCACCCGGAGGCCGCCAGCGCCGCGAGGAGCACAAGACACGTCTTCATCCGTCGTCCCTCAGAGCGAAAGGATTGCATACGCACCCACCTCGTATTCGCGGCCCTCGAGCCCCTCGGCGATGGCCGTCGTGCTCAGGCCCTCCGAGTACTCGTTCAGCATGCGCACCAGCCCTCGCAGACCGAAGCGCGTGGACACCGCCCCCAGCACCGGACGCTTCAGGCCGTAGGACAAGTCGCCTCCGACCTGCAGCGGATAGGTGAGGTTGAAGATGCGGTGGTAGTCGTACGGACCCCAGTCGTTGAAGCGCACCTGCGCCGCCAGGAGCAGTGTGTCGTACAGCGCGTTGGCGTCCAGTCCGAAGCGGCGCACCTGCCGCGCGTCCTCGCCACCCGACTGGTTGCTGCCCACGAACGCCGTGCCGTACAGCTTCAGCCGCTGCGACGGATTGCCCACCATGCGCAGCGACGCCTCCCACTCGTCCCGAGCGGGCGGAGCCCCGGCGAACGGCACCGCGCTGCCATCCGCGAGGATGGCGATGCTCGCGTCACGCGACGTCGGCTGGTGGCGGTACACCAGGTCCAGGCCCGCGGCGAACGGCGCGTCCTCGCGCATCTCCCGGTCCCACTGCCAGAACCACGTCCCGGGCGTCGGGTCGAAGGTGATGAGCAGCTCCGCGCCCAGCGTCTCGCGGTTGTCGAGCACCGTGAACGCGTCCTGCAACACGTTGCGCGCGCGCACCGCCGGGAAGTACGTGCCCGTCTCCTGGTCGAACGTGTCGGGGATGTTCGGGTTCGGTCCGATGAGCGGCTTCTGGTACAGCAGATTGGGCGCCACCTCGATGGTGCCCAGCTGGAACGCCGCGCCCGCCTGCGCGCCGAAGTGGTTGCCGCGTCCGCTCTCCCGCAGGCTCCAGCCCGTGAGCACGATGCTCGGCTCCGGGCCGCCGTCCGCCACGAGTCCCCGGAACGAGCCCTGCGCGAACACGCGCGCCCCGCCGAAGTCATACGTGGCCCGCGCCTTGGCGCCGAGCGTGTCGAGGAACTGCACCTTGTCGCGCAGCACCTCCTGGCCCGTGCCCTGGTAGCCGGGGCCGTTCGTCTCGCGTGTCCAGGTGAACTCCTCGCCGATGCGCTGCGGCGCCGCGAGGATGCCACCCACGTCCACGGACAGCGACCCCTGGTTCCACTCGAAGGTCAGCGCCGTGCGGCGCGCCACCCGCTCACGGATGACGGAGGCCGTCTGCTGCGTGCCGCCGCGCGCGATGTCCTCCTGGTGCACCAGCGTCAGCGCCGCGTTGCCGAAGCCCTTGCGGTACTTGGCGACGATGGAGGGGTTGGCGCCCCAGTACAGCTCCGGGCCGATGGCGATCTTGAACCCCTCGTACGCGCGCTTGCCGCTGAGCACCACGCCGAAGGGCGCGTTGCCGTGGTAGATGTCGATGTTCGGCCCGTAGTTGGCCTCGCGGTACAGGCCGAAGAAGTCGCCCTCCTCGCCCCAGTGGTAGTGGCCGACGCGGTAGAAGCCCTCGAGCGCGAAGTCCGTGCGGTCCAGCTTGAACTCCGCCTGGTACAGCGCGAACCGGTCGAACCCCGACACGCCCGGCTGCGCCACGCCCGGCGTCGGAGAGACACCCGGCGTGGGCGTCGTCGGCGCGGGCGTGTTGCCCCGGTTCTCGTAGAACAGGTTGTTGAGGCGGTTGGTGGCCACGTTGCCCACCACGTTGAACGACGCGCGCCCGTACACGCCGGTGGCGGGCTGGAGCGCCAGGTCGAAGAAGATGGACTCCGTGTGGTCGGAGGCCGTCTGGTTCGGCCGCGTCGTCGCGATGCTCCCGCGCGACAGCGAGCTGTCCATCACCAGCCGCAGGTTGGACACGCGCACCGCGCTGAGCTCATCCGCCTTCGCCAGGGCGATGGAGGACTCGTACCCCTTCGACAGCTCCGAGGGCCGCAGCGCCCCGAAGTGCGCGTGGATGCGGTCCAGGTCCGTCTCCTCCGCGTACGGGTCCAGCCGGAAGGCCGCCTGCAAGAGGTAGTAGGCCGTGCGCGGCTGGATGCGGGAGATGCCCGCGTCATCCGGCGTGCCGAGCGCGCAGATGCCGAACCACTCCTCGTTCATGTTGTTCTGGCCCGGCACGAAGTCCGCCGCGTAGCCGCCGTTGGGCCACGACGCCGTGGTGTCGTGCAGGGAGAGGTTGGTCTCCTGGCCCATCTTCCACCAGCCATCCACCCACTGGAACACGAAGCCGCCGAGCGCGTTGCCCACGCGGCCCTGGCCGTATGTCTGGGTGTAGATCTCCTCCCACTGCTGTCGCAGGTACTCGGCCTGCGCCAGGTGGTCCTCGCGGCCCTCCTTCGCGTTGTACGCGTCCGCGCCGAACTCGGAGAAGAGCACCGGCTTGTCCACCTTGCGCAGCACCTCCTCGTACAAGTCACGGACGCTCGGGCCGCGGTAGACGTTGGCGCCGAAGATGTCGATGTCCGCGGCGTGCTGCGCCACCAGGTCGATGTACTGGAGGTCGCCGTTCGCCAGGGCCACCGGGTGGTTCACGTCGCGCGCCTTGATGGTCCGCGCCGCTTCCCCCATCAGCGTGTAGAGGTGCACCGCGCGCGCGGCGTCCTCCTGGCCGGGCAGCGCCTCGATTTCATACGAGGTCCAGTGCAGGCCGTAGTTGTTCTCGTTGCCGAGCAGCCACAGCAGCACGCCGGGGACGCCCCGGTAGACTTCCACCTTCTTCGCCAGCTCCGCGAGCAGCGCCTCGCGGTGCGTCTTGTTGGAGTAGTCGATGTTCGGCACGAAGGCGCCGTTGACGGTGGCGCCGTAGCGGCCCATCAGCGGGTTCACCACGGTGGTGATGCCGTAGTTCTTGAAGATGAACTCCACCCAGCGCGGCGGGATGTCGTCGAACTGGCGGATGGAGTTGACGCCCATGTCGCGCAGCAGCGTCATCTCGCGCGCCAGCACCGCGCGCACGAAGTCGTCGGGCTGGTTCCAGAGCGAATAGCGGTAGTTCTCGCCGATGGGCGTGTAGCCCCAGTTCATGCCGCGCATCAGGAAGTCGCGGCCGTCCACCTTCAGCTTGAAGCCCCGCTCGTCGCGGTACACCTTGACGACGGTGGCCTTCTCCGCGCCCGCCGTGACGTCCACGGTGGGCAGGGCGATGGGCTGCGGTGACGGCGCGGGACTCGGAGGTCCCTCGGGCAGCGTGGACGTGGTGGGAGGAGGCGCGCCGCCGGGCTGCGCGGCGGCGGGCGGCGCGTTATCCACGGGCGCCGCGGGAGGCTGCGCCGCGCCGGGTTGGACGGGAGGCGCCTGGACCTCCTGGGCGAGGCCGGAGGGCGCGTGCAGGGCGAGGGTCAGCAGGGGTGCGAGGAACAGGGCTCTCATGCGGCCAGCTCCACATCCAGCCCGTTCTGGGCCACCACGGCGCGGTACAGGTGCGCGCTGTCCTTGGGGATGCGCTTCTGGGTGGCGTAGTCGACGTAGACCATGCCGAAGCGCTTCTGGTAGCCGTAGGCCCACTCGAAGTTGTCCAGCAGGGACCAGGCGAAGTAGCCCTGGAGGGGCACGCCCTGGCGGATGGCCTCGAGCGAGGCCTCCAGGTGCAGCCGCAGGTACTGCACGCGCTTGGTGTCGCGCACGCGGCCGTCCGCGTCGGGGCCCGTGCCGTACGCGGCGCCGTTCTCCGTCACGTAGAGGCGGCCCGGGTTGTAGTCCTGGTGCAGCCGCACGAGCAGCTGGGTGAGGCCGTGGGGGCTCACCTCCCAGTCCATCTCCGTCTTCTCGCTGCTGACGTGGACGGTGCGCGGCGCGTTCTGCGATTCGGGGATGCGGTCGCTGCGCAGGACGGCGCGGTTGTAGTAGTTGACCCCGAGGAAATCGATGGGCGTGGAGATGTCCTCCAGGTCTCCGGCGCGCAGGAAGGGCAGGGTGTCCGACTTCAGGTGGCCTGCGGCGACATGGTCCTGGATGACGTCACGCGGGTAGCCGCGTCCGTAGAGCGGGTCCAGGTACCAGCGGTTGAAGCCGCCGTCGAAGGAGCGGCAGGCCTCCAGGTCCTCGGCGCTGGGCGACGCGGGCTCGGCGGGCACCAGGTTGAGGGTGATGCCCACGTCCGCCTGGGACACGTTGGAGCGCAGCACGGGCACCGCCTGTCCGTGGGACAGGAGTACGTGGTGGGCCGTGGCCAGGGCCTGGCCCCAGTCCTTGATGCCGGGCGCGTGCTCACCGTTGGCGTAGCCCAGCACGCTGATGCACCAGGGCTCGTTGTGCGTAATCCAGCGCTTCGCGCGGTCGCCGAGCTTCTGGCTCACGACGTCCGCGTACTCGACGAAGGCGCTCACCGTGTCGCGCGAGGCCCAGCCGCCCTGGTCCTGGAGCGCCTGGGGGAGGTCCCAGTGGTACAGGGTGACGCAGGGCTCGATGCCGGCCTCCAGCAGGCCGTCGACCAGCCGTGAGTAGAAGTCCAGGCCGGCCTGGCTCACCTTGCCGCGGCCGGTGGGGAGGATGCGGGGCCACGCGATGGAGAAGCGGTAGGACTTCAGTCCCATCCAGCGCATCAGCTCCACGTCCTCGCGCCACCGATGGTAGTGGTCGCAGGCGACGTTGCCGTTGGTGCCGTCCTGAATCTTCCCAGGCGTGGCGGAGAAACGGTCCCAGATGGATTCACCGCGCCCGTCCACATCGGTGGCGCCTTCAATCTGGTACGAGGAGGTGGCGACACCCCACACGAAGTCACGAGGAAACTGCCGCATCGTCAGGGACTCCTTTCGAGGACTCGAGGTGGCAGCGGACGTGGTGCTCCGCCGCGGAATGGTGGAAGGGGGGAATCGATTCGTGACAGCGCACGTCCGCGTGCGGACAGCGCGGGGCGAAGGCGCAGCCCAATGGCGGTGCGGGCCCGGCGGGAGTGCGAGCGGGCAGCGGCGTGCGCAGGAAGTCCACGCCGTCCGGCACCGCGGAGAGCAGCAGGCGCGTGTACGGGTGGCGAGGTGCCTGGAGCACCTCGCGGGTGTGGCCCGTCTCCACGACGCTGCCCGCGTAGAGCACCAGCACGCGGTCCGCGAGGTGTCGCGCGCTCGCCAGGTCGTGGGTGATGAAGAGGATGCCGATGCCGCGCTCGCGCGTCAGCCCCTTGAGGAGCTGGAGCACGCCCCGGCGCGTGGAGACGTCGAGCATCGACGTGGGCTCGTCCGCGATGATGACGTCGGGTTCGACGGCCAGCGCTCGGGCCACCGCGACGCGCTGCCGCTGGCCTCCGGACAGCTCGTGCGGATAGCGCTGGGCGAACTGCTCCACGGGCGTCAGGCCCACGGACTCCAGCAGCGCGTGCACGCGGCGCTTGAGCTCCACGCCCTGGGCCTTGCCGTGGCGCAGGAGCGAGCGCTCCAGGTGATAGGCCACGGTGTGCACGGGGTTGAGCGAGGCGAACGGGTCCTGGAACACCATCTGCACGCGGGCGCGGTAGGACAGCGACGCGGCGCGGCCGTCGTGCGCGAGGACGTTCTCTCCGTGCAGACGCAGCTCGCCGCCGTCCGGGGTGTCCAGCCGCGCGAGCAGGCGCGCCAGGGTGCTCTTGCCGCTGCCGGACTCACCGACGAGCGCGAGGATTTCGCCGCGCTCCAGTGAGAAGGAGACGTCCTGCAACACCTTGCGCCGCGAGCGCGAGAGGAATCCGCCCAGCGGGAAGCTCTTCGACAAGCGCGTGGCCTCCAGGAGCGGCGGGCTCATCGGCGACCTCCGGGCAGCGCGGCCTGTGCGGGTTTGAGTGAGGCGTGCTCCAGGACATCCGGTGGCGGCGGCGCCACATCGGCCGCGCCGAGGTGCGGGAAGGACGAGAGCAAGAGCCGCGTGTAGGGATGCTTCGCGTCCGTGCGCAGCCGCTGTGCCGTGTCCACCTCCACCAGCTTGCCGGCCTGGAGGATGCCCACCCGGTCCGCGAGCGCCAGCAACAGCGGCAGGTCATGCGTGATGAACAGGACGGCGAAGCCCAGCCGGTCCTTCAGCTCCACCACCCGCTGCAGCAGCTCCTTCTGCACCACCACATCGAGCGCCGTCGTGGGCTCGTCCATCACCACCAGCTTCGGCTCCAGCGCCAATGCCAGCGCGATGCCCACCCGCTGCCGCATGCCGCCCGACAACTGATGCGGCCACGCATGCACCAGCTCCGGCTTCAGTCCCACCATCGCGAGCATCTCGCGCGCCCGCGCATAGGACGCCGCGCGGGAACTCCCTCCGTGCGCCGCCAGCGTGTCGTGGAACTGCTCCCCCAATGAGAGCACCGGGTTGAGCGCGCTCATCGCGCTCTGGAACACCATCGACACGCGGCTCCAGCGGAAATCGCGCATCGCATCGGGCGACAGCGCGGTGACGTCCGTTCCATCGAACAGGATGCGCCCCTGCGTAATCGCCGCCGACGGAGGCAACAGCCGCAACAGCGCGTAGCCGAGCGTCGACTTGCCGCTCCCCGACTCACCCGCCAGCCCGAACACCTCTCCCGGCGCGATGTCGAGCGAGACCTGGTCCACCACCCGCGAAGGCCCCGAGGCCGTCATGTACTCGATGGACACCCCACGCACGCTCAGGAGCACACCGGGCGTGGGCGCCTCGGACGACGACTCGACCGCCTTCGCGGGCACCGGCGCCGAAGGGGGCGCCCGCAGCGCGGGGTTCGTCACCTCATCGATGGCGGAGCTCAGCAGCGTGAGCGAGAAGCCCACCAGCGCGATGCACAGGCCCGTGGGGACGAAGATCCACCACGAGCGCGTCAGGAGCGCCGCGTCGTTGCCGGCCCAGTACAGGTTGGTGCCCCACGTCACCGCGCCCACGTCGCCCAGGCCCAGGAACTCCAGCCCCACCTGCGCGCCCACCGCGTACAGCGTGTTCCCGATGAACGACGACGCCACCAGCGACGCCATGTTGGGCAAGAGCTCCCGGGTGATGATGCGCGCGTGGCTCTCCCCGGCCACCACCGCCGCCGCCACGAAGTCCCGACCTCGCAAGGCCAGCGCCTCCGCCCGGAACACCCGCGCGTTCCACGCCCAGCCCGCGAACGTGAGCACCACCACCATGCGCATCGGCCCCGAGGGCAGGTACGCCCCCAGCACGATGGCCAACGGCAGACCCGGGATGACCAGGAACACGTTGGTGGTGAGCGTCAGCGCGTCGTCCACACGCCGGCCCAGGTAGCCCGCCGTGATTCCCACCAGCGCGCCCACCAGCGTCACCAGCGCGCCCACCGCGAAGCCGATGGCCAGGGTCTCCCGCGCGCCGACCACCGTCTGCGCGAGCACGTCCTGTCCCTGGCCCGTGGTGCCGAACCAGTGCGCGCGCGAGGGCGGCTGGTGCGGCTGGCCCACCAGCTCCGTGGGGTCCATCACCAGCCACGGGCCCACCAGCGCGAGCACGAGGAAGCCCAGCAGGATGCTGCCTCCCACCGCCGCCTTGCGCTGGCGGAGCAGGCGTCGAAGGGTCTCACGCATGGGCGCGGGTCCTCGGGTCCAGCCAGAGGCAGAGCAGGTCCACCGCGAAGTTCGCGGCGAGCACCGCCAGCGTGATGACCAGGAAGAGCCCCTGCATCAGCGGGTAGTCCTGGTTGCGCACCGCGAGGATGAGCAGGTAGCCCGTCCCCGGATACGAGAAGACAATCTCCGTCAGCAGCGAGCCGCTGAGCACGAACCCCAGCGCCATCCCGAAGCCCGTCACGTTGGGCAGCAGCGCGTTGCGCGCCGCGTACCGCAGCATCACCTGCCGGGGCGGCAGCCCCTTCGCGTGCGCCAGCCGCAGCGTGTCCGTGCCCAGCACGGCCACCATGGTGTTGCGCATGCTCAGCATCCACCCGCCCAGCGTGGCCACCACGATGGACGTCGCCGGCAGCACCGCGTGCCGCCCCACGTCCGCGATGAACGAGAGCGTCAGCCCCGGCTCCACGTCGTGCGAGTACGCGTGCCGCAGCGGGAACCACCCCAGCCCGAAGCCGAAGAGGTACAGCGCCAGCATGGCCAGCCAGAAGTAGGGGAAGGCCCCCAGGAACGCGAGCGCCGGCGCCAGCGCGGAGTCCATCCATCCGCCCCGGTTCCACGCCGCCAGCACGCCCAGCATCGTCCCCACCGCGAAGCTGATGACCACCGCGCACCCGGCCAGCCCCACCGTCCACAAGAGCCCCGTGCCGATGACCTCCGACACGCGCGACGGGTAGTACGCGTAGGACAGCCCCAGGTCGCCCGAGAGCAGGTGCTTCAGGTACGTGACGTACTGCACGTGCCACGGCGCGTCCGTGAAGCCGAAGGCCGTCTTCAGCGCCACCAGCGCCTCCGGCGAGATGCGCCCCTCGAAGCGCGCGAACATCGCCGTGGCCGGATCTCCAGGCGCGAGCCTCGGGATGACGAAGTTCATCGTCAGCGAGGCCCACGCCGCGAGCAGATAGAAGCCGAGCCTGCGAAGCACGTAGGACATGGTCAGGGCTCCCTCGGCGTGAGGGTCGTCAGCACCAGCAGGCTGTCCGGCTCGGCGTGCGGGGACAGCCGCGCGTACGGGTTCGCCTCGGAGGGAAAGCCGGTGAAGCGCTTGGAGTTGGCCTCACCCCAGGACGGGTTCGGGAACAGCGGAATCGCGGGCGCCGTCTCCGAGAAGCGCCGCTGCACCTGCGCCATCAGCGCCTGCTGCTCCTCGCGCGAGTCGGTGCCCTCGAAGCGCTCCAGCAGCGCGTCCGTCTGCGCGTCGCCGTAGCGCTGCCAGTTCGCCGCGGCCACCTCGCCCACCGGCCGCACCGTCGCCGAGGACAGCATCCACTTGTAGAAGGTGTACGGCGTGGGCCCGTCCAGTGACCACGAGATGGCCAGCTGGAACTCGCCCTTCTGCAGCCGCGCCTGCCACGCGCCGAACTCGTACGTGCGCAGCTGCGCCTGCAGCCCCAGCTTGCGCAAGTCGCGCGCGACCACCTGGCCCGCGCGCACCCAGTCGGACCAGCCGCCCACCACCTCGATGTCCAGCGTCAGCGGCAGGCCGTCCTTGCCACGCCGCAGCCCGTCCTCGCCCGCGATGAGGCCCGCCTCGTCCAAGAGCCGCGCGGCCTCCTTCGCGTCGTGGCGCACCCACGCGTCGTCCGCGACGTCCGCGTCCCGCCAGCCCGCGTACGCGTCATTGAGGCCCGTGGCGTCCGCCGGCCGCGTGTAGCCGTACATCGCGATTTCGACCAGCCGCTCGCGGTCCAGCGCCATGCTCAGCGCCTTGCGCACGCGCACGTCGTCCAGCGGCGGCCGCGTGGTGTTCGGGTAGAGGAAGACGGTGCTGCCGTAGAGCGGGAACCAGCGCGCGTGGTGCTTCGGGTCCTTGGACACGAAGGTGCGGTCCACCGCGGGGACGAAGTTGCCCGCCCAGTCCACCTCGCCCTCCACCAGCGCCAGGTTCGCCTGGTCATTGGTGGGGAACGCCAGGAAGCGCAGCGCGCGCACCGCGGGCTTGCCGGGCTGCCAGTAGTACGGGTTGCGACCCAGCTCGTACACCTGGTTGCGGAACAGGCTCACCTGCGTGAAGGGGCCGGTGGCCACCGGGCTCGGGTTGGTGAAGGTCACCGGGTCCGCCACCCGCTCCCAGATGTGCTTGGGGACGATGGGCTGCGCGGCCAGGTCTCCGAAGCCCGGGATGAACAGGCGCGAGAACTGGAACGCCACCGTGTGCGGCCCCTCGGCGCGCACGTCCGACAGGAAGCGCCACACGCCGCCCGCGTCCAGCGCCGCGTGCTTGCGCAACAGCTGGAACGTGTACGCCACGTCCTCCGCGCTGAAGGCCCTGCCGTCGGACCAGCGCACGCCCTCGCGCAAGGTGAAGCGCAGCGTGCGGCGGTCCTCGGACCACGCATGCCCGGTGGCGAGCCACGGCGTGAAGCCGCCGGTGGACGGCGTGTAGAGCTCCAGGCACTCGTAGATGCCCGCGCGCGTGGGCCACCTGGAGCCCGCGCCCGGGAACAGCGGGTTGAAGTTGCGCACCCACGCGCTCTGCTGCTCCACGGAGACGAACAGCGTCCCGGGCGGACGGGGCCTGGGCTCGTTCGAGCACGCGGCCAACGTCAGCAGGAGGAGGGGGAGCAGTGAGGCCGCGGGCCTCATTCCGCCCTCGCGTAGACGCGCACGTAGTCCACGCGCATCGTCTGGGGGAACTGGGTGGTCCCGTCGATGGGCCCCACGTAGTTGCCGCCCACCGCGATATTCAGGATGAGGAAGTGGGGATGGTCGAACACCCAGCGCCGGTTGGCCGGCAAGTCCCTGGGCGTCACCTCGAGGAACGCGACGTCGTCGACGAACCAGCGGATGCGGTCGGGGTCCCACTCCACCGCGTAGAGGTGGAAGTCCTCGTACAGCTTGCCCCCGCTGACCACGTGCTCGCCGCCGACGTTCTCCCCGCCCGAGTAGCCCGGGCCGTGCAGCGAGCCCCGGACGATGGCGGGCAGCTGGCCCCGGTGCTCCATGATGTCGATTTCGCCGCACTCGGGCCAACCGACCTGCGGGAAGTTGGCGCCCAGCATCCAGAACGCCGGCCAGATGCCCTTGCCGGTGGGCAGCTGGATGCGCGCCTCGAAGCGGCCGTACGCGCGCTCGAACTTGCCGCGCGTGTTCAGGCGCGCGGAGGTGTAGTCGTTGCCCTGGTAGCGCTCCTTGCGCGCGGTGATGACCAGGTAGCCCTCGCCATCCAGTGACGCGTTCTCCGTGCGCGCGGTGTTGTGCTCGTACTGGGCGTTGCCCCAGCCGTCTCCTCCGACGTCCGCGTTCCACCGCTCGGGGGAGGGCGGGGTGCCCGGTGCGCCGTCGAACTCGTCCTGCCAGACCAGCCGCCAATCCTGATGCGAGGGCTGGTGGATGGTGGGAGGGGGCTCGATGCTCTTGGAGCGGGCCGGGTCACAGGCCACGCTCCCCAGGAGCAGGCACCACGCGAGGAGTCGGCTGGAGGTCATGCGATTCTTCCGACGTGTTGGAGTGGGAACAGCGTGCGGTCCCGGAGGGCCGCCTGGAGCACGAGCGTCGCCGCGCCCACCGCGATGGACTTGTCGCCCAGCGCGGAGGTGACGATGCGCGTCTCCGCCATGGACGTGGACAGCGCGCGCTTGCGCACCGAGGTCCGCAAGGGGTCCAGCAGCAGGTCCCCCACGGAGGAGATTTCTCCGCCGAGCACGACGATGGCGGGGTTGAGCAGGTTGAGCAGGCCCGCCACCGCGATGCCCAGGTACTGGCCCAGCCCGTCGATGATCTGCCGCGCCGCCGCGTCTCCGGCGCGCGCGCCCTCGACGATTTCGCGGATGGTCGGCGCCTTGCGGCCCTTGGTGCCCATCAGCTCCCGCGCGCGCTCCACCAACGCGCCGGACCCGATGAGGGTGACCAGGCAGCCGCGCAGTCCGCACAGGCACGGCGGCCCCGCGGAGTCCACGGCGATGTGGCCAATCTCTCCGGCCGTCCCTCCGGCGCCGCGGTACACGTCGCCGTGGATGATGTGGCCCGAGCCGATGCCCGTGGCCAGCTTGATGTACGTCAGGTCCTCCCCGTTGATGCCCGCGCCCCAGTAGCACTCCGCCAGCGCGCCCAGGTTCGCGTCGTTGTCCACCAGCACCGGCAGGTCGAACGTGCTGCCCAGCGCCTCGCGCACGTCGTAGCCGCGCCAGGCCGGCAGGATGAGCGGCGAGAGCTTCCCCGGCGCGGACGGGTGCACCGGGCTGGGCGCGGCCACGCCCAGGCCCACTACGGACTTGCGGGGCACGCGCTCGGCGTCCAGGCACTCCTGCACCAGCGCCCGGATGGACTTGAGCGTGCCTTCGGGGTCGTTGCGCACCTGCTGCGCGCTGTTGCGGTGCGTGCGCACGCGGCCTCGCAGGTCCGTGAGCACGACGGTGACGTGGGTGGCGCCCATCTCCACGCCGAGGATGCTGAAGGCGTCATCCCGGAAGCCGATGAGCGTGGGCCGGCGGCCACCCCGGGACACGCCGGCGCCGATGCTGCGCACCAGCCCGGAGTGCTCCAGGTCCGCGACGATGGCCGACACGGTGGACGGGCTGAGCTCCGTCCTCCGGGCAATCTCCGCCCGGGAAATCTGGCGCTCGCGCCAGATCATGTTCAGCAGCAGGCTGCTGTTCTGCGCCCGCATGCCCGCCGCGTCGACCGTCCGTGCCGCCGTTCCCACTTTCATCGTCCCCTTACGCTCCGTTCCACCGCGTGGAGGATGGTGGGGGTCACCGCCACTGGATGTCGTCGATGAAGAAGACGACCGGAGAGGGCTTGCCTCCCGCGACCCAGCCAAAACCACCCACCACCTTCCGGTATCGGACGCGGCTGACGTCGATTGTGTACTCAGTTGGCGTCGTCGTGAGCGTCACGTCGCCGGTATCCAGCGTGAATCCGTCCGCCTTGGTGCTCAGGCCGGCCAGGAACTTGACGACCTCGCCGCCCGAGGCTCCCCAGGCGTAGAAGGAGAGCACGGAGGCGCCGTCCGGGATTTCGAAGCCGGGCAGGTCGCCCCAGTTGCTCTCCGGGTACTGCCACCACACGCCGCCCCAGTTGTTGCCGCCCACCGTATAGGTGAACTTGTGGCAGGTGCCCTTGCCCGTGCCGGGCCGAGGCGAGGCGCACTCGGACGCATAGGTGATGGTGCCCTGCTCGCCGTCGCCCATGTAGCCGCTGGCCGCCCAGTGGCTGTCCACCGCCAGGGGCAGCGTCACCGTGGGGCCCGCGTCCGGCGTGCCCGCGTCCGGAGGAGGCCCGCCCGCGTCCGGCGTCCCTGAATCAGGAGTCCCCGAGTCAGGCGTCCCGGAGTCGGGCGCACCGGCGTCCGGCGTCCCCGCGTCGGGCTTCGTCCCCGCGTCGGCGGGCGGGTCTTGCGTCTTGTCGTCCTCTTCCGGGTCACACGCGCCGAGCAGACTCATGGCGGCGAGCATCCCCGCCGCGGCACACGTCCAGGCGAAACGCTTGTGCTGCATGGGCTTCCCCTCCCTGCTGGAAAACTTCGTTCTTGCTGCGAAGAAACCAGTCGACGCACACAGGTGGCGCTCGCACGGTGCGATGCGTCATGAAAAGCGCTCTGCTTCAGAGGAGCGTGCGGTGAATCACGCCGTGCCCATCGCCCACACCCCCGGGGCCCACCGTCACTCCGCGACGAACCGGCGCCGCATTCGTTCGAGTGGCGAAGAAAGTACCAGTGACGTCTGGCGGATTGCAAGTTCGCGCACGTCTGCGTTTGCGGCGCGCGCAGGGGACAATGCCTGACGCGACGCGGCGGTGGCGCTGGTGAGAGTCATTGTCCACGCGGGCGCGAAGTCGTGAAGGCTGGCGCGCGGCGGGGGCGGAAAACTTCATTCGTCGAGCGAATGAAGTGGGGGCGGGACGGGGTGCTGCTCACGTCCGGTGTCGGGAGGAACGACGAGGCCGGCGGACACGATAGCGGGTGTCCGCCGGCCAGGACAAATCGAGGCGGTGTGCGAATGCAGCGCGGTTACGGGCTGGCGGTGAGCAGGTTCGTCATGGAGACGACGAAGGTGTAGTAGCCGCCGCCGTGGGTGGGCGGGGGCGGGTTCTGGCGCATCCACGCGGCGAGCTGCTCGGGGGTGCCGTTGGGGAGGGCGGTCCGGGCCTCTTCGAAGTAGTTGAGGAAGGTGCGCACGCCGGAGTTCGCGGGGGTCGTCTGTCCCTCGGGCGCGATGAGCCCCATCATCTGGTCGATTTCGGAGGGCTCCAGGTCGAAGGCCTGGGCCACCTCCCGCAGGCCGGCGGTGTCGGTGAGGCGGCGCGTCACCAAATCCCTCATGCGTGGGAAGTCGAGGCCGAGCGCCGCCAGGTCGCGGGCCTGGCTGGGGTAGGTGGACACGAACTCCACGCGGGCCGCGGCGTCGGGGATGCCGAACGCGGTGGCGCGCTCGGTGACGGCGCGGCGCACCTCCTCGTCGCGCAGGTAGCTCTCCCGGGCCTGGCCAATCTGGTTGAGGACGAAGAGGGTGGCGGCCACGGCGAAGCCCGGGGCGCCGGTGAGGATGCCCGCGAAGGACAGGGCGCCCGTGACGACGCTCGCGGCCTGCACGGCCACCTGGATGTGGGTGCCCTGGTTCTGCTCCTGGCGCGAGAGCAGCTCCACCACGTTGAGGCTCGCGGCCACCATGCCCAGGATGTTGCTGGCCTTGCCCACCAGCTTCGCCAGGGCGGGGGCATTCGCCGCCAGGTTCGCCGTGTGCTGGGCCGCTCCCTCGAGGACGGGGAACCTGCCGGCGGCGGAGGAGGTGACGCGGTGGAGCACCGACGCCACGGTGCCCAGGCTGAGGCTGACGGCCGCGGCGCCCATGCCCACCTTGCTCAAGGGGCCGGTGATTCCCAGCAGGACGTTGGGCTCGGAGAACACCTCGGGCCGCGTGAACATGGCCACCGAGAGCGCGGAGGTGACCAGCGACATGGCGCCGGCGCCGCCCTGCGTGGCCGCGTGGGTGGACAGCGCGGTGAGGGCGGCCACGTCGCCAGTGACGGCGCGCGACAGCGTGTCCAGCGTCGCCTGGGGGTTGGGGCCCAGGATGCTGGCCTGGACGCTCGCGGGCATCGCGTCGATGAGCGCGCGGCTGGCGGCCACGGCCTGCTCGGGCGTCTGTCCCTTCGCGAGCGCGTCCGCCATGGTGGCGTTGAGCGCGGGGCCGTAGACCTGGGCCTCCAGGTTGACGCCCGCGCCGCTGGCGAGGGGGGTCATCAGCGGGGCGTTGTTGGCCAGGAAGTCCACCGCGGCGCCCGCCTGGGGCGAGTCGGCGACCAGGGCCAGGCCCTCGAACAGCGCGGCCGCGGCGGTGGGCGTGGTGTAGGGCGAGCCCGCGTGGTGCTCGGCGAGGTAGCTCGTGAGCGCGTCGCCGTTGGCTTCGAGGTGGGCGGCGAAGTCGGCCACGGCCGCGTCGCGCGCCGCGTAGACGCCGGCGTTCTGCTCGCGGTAGCCGGCGATGTACGCGTCACGCTCCTCGGTGGTCAGCGTGGGGCCGAGCAGCGCCAGGTCGTTGGCGAGCTGCACCTCCGTCGCGTCGACCGCCTCCTGCGCCGCGGTGGCGGAGGCGGACAGCGTCTGCATCCGCGCGTACGCCTCCGCGCCCGTCAGGCCCGGCGCGACCTGGGCGCGAGAGGTCGCCGTCGTGCCCTCGGGCCCACCCCCGCGCGAGACGAGGCCGCCGTTGCCCGTGCCTCCGAGCAGGTTGCCTCGTCCTCCGTTCAGGAGGCTCGCGCTGGCCCCGGAGCCATTGAGCAGGGCCATGCCGCCGTTCATCAACATCCCCGCGGTGACTGTGCCGCCGCTGCCCTGGCCCCCGTGCTGCGTCGGCACATGAGGCCCGGGCTTGCCCGCGCCGGCCGTGTCGCCGTTCTTCGCGGCCCACTTGCGGAGGTCCGACTTGCGCGTGTCCTCGGCCTCGAAGCCGCTGTCCTGCTTCTGGTAGCGCGGCGTGGGCGCAGGAGGCGGCGGTGGCGGAGCCGGCCGGGCGGCCTCGGCCTCGGGCGGCGGCGTGGGAACGAACGACGGGGATGGGCTGGACGGAATCCGGGACATGTCGCGCGACCTCGCGTTGAAAACTTTCAACGGAAGTGTCGCGGCCCGCGCGTCGTCGGATGAATTAAACCGAGTTAAATCCGCGCCGCCTCGAGTGTCTTCGGCACGGGGCCCGGCGGCTGGGAATCGAGGCCCCGCTCCTCCGTTGTGGAGGTCCATGCGAGCGATGAAGCGACGAGAGGTCCTGGTGGGGTTGGGCGCCTGCGCGGCCGGCGCGGTGGTGGGAGCCTGCGCGGAGGCGGGTGGGGCGGTGCCCCGGGCGCGGCCGGACCTCTACGCGTGCGAGGGCTGTGAAGCGGTGGCCGAGCGCGCGCCGGAATCGATGACGTCCCGCGTCCAGCTCGCCTCGTCGACGGAGCCGGGCGAGCGGATGGTGCTGACGGGGCGGGTGCTGAGCCCTGGCACGCGAGCCCCCGTGGCGGGTGTCATCGTCTATGCCCACCACACCAACGCGCAGGGGCTGTATGCGAACGGGGGCAAGGAGACGACGTGGAGCCGGCGTCACGGCCGGCTGCGAGGGTGGGCACGGACAGGGAAGGACGGTGTCTACACGTTCGACACCATCAAGCCCGCGCCCTATCCGGACGGTTCGATGCCCGCCCACGTGCACCTGTTCCTCGGCGAGCCCGGCCGCGCTCCGTACCACGTCGATGACGCCGTGTTCGACGGCGAGTACGGCGTGACGGCGGAGTACCGCGCGAAGCAGGAGCTGCGCGGCGGCAGCGGCATCCTCAAGCTGTCACGCTCGCCCGCAGGCGTGTGGCTGGCGACGCGGGACATCGTGCTGGAGCTGCATCCCTAGTCACGGCTCGCTCAGCGCCGGGTCGAACAGGTAGCTCAGGCGGACGAGGAACTCGCGCGAGAACACGGGCAGCGGCGCATGGCCGCCGTTGTACGGCTGGGCGATGCGGAAGTTCGTCCCGAGGATGTTGTAGACGCCCGCGCCCACCTCCAGCCCTGGCGTGAGCACATCCCGCGCGCGCACGTAGAGGTTGAGCAGCAGCTGCGTCGGCAGCTCCTCCACGGCCGAGCGGCCCTGGTCATCCGGCACGTCCACCGCGAAGCGCCGCCCCACCAGCACCGCCGTCGGGTTCACCGACAGCCACGGCTTGAGCTTCAGGCTGCCGGACAGCGAGGCCTTGTGCGTGGGCATCCCGGTGAACGCGTTGGAGTGTCCGGGCACCTGGTAGTCGGCCACGTCGTTGCGGCCCGAGGGCGCGTAGAACGAGTAGCTCAGCGCCACCCGTCCCCAGCTCCCCTTCAGGTGGTAGTCCAGCTCCACGCCCCGGCTGCCGAGCCGCCCCAGGTTGCGGTACGCCTCCTCGTTCGTCACCGCGTCGTACGAGTAGATGATGGGGTCGGAGACGCCCACGTCGAAGGCGTTGGCGCTCAGCGCGTGGCCCTCGCCCAGGCGCAGCGTGCCCTCCAGCTCGTACACCGTGGTGCGCTCGGGCTTCACGTCCGCGCCCAGGCTGATGTTCTCGATGCCCGGCGCGCGGAAGGCGCGGCTGAACAGCGCCTTGCCGCTGAACGGACCGAAGGCGCGCAGGAGCACCAGGCGCGGCACGAAGGAGCTGCCGAAGGCGCTGTGGTTCTCATAGCGCGCGCCCGCCACCACGGTGGCGATGGGGTTCTCCGAGAACGCCTCCACGAAGCCCGCGACGTTCAGATAGGAGACGCTCGTCGCGCCGTCCGCGCCGAAGGCCGTCTGCAGTCCCACGTCCGCGGGCCCCTCCAGCCGCCCCTGGTCCGACGCCACGTCCACGCCGCCGGTGAGCTGCAGGTAGTCCAGCGCCGCCCAGCGCGCCATCGTCCGGCCGCGCAGCCGCATCACCCGCTTCTCGTAATAGAACTCCGAGCCCTGGTCCGTGTCGCGGAACGGCTCGGCGAGCGTCAGGTTGAGGCGGGGGATGATTTCAAGCCGCTCGCTCGGGCGGAAGCGGTTGCTCAGCTCCGCGTGGAAGGACTCGAAGTCGGTGGCCGCGGGCGCGTCCAGCACCTCGTCGAAGGCGACGATGGCCGACGTGGCGAAGCGCTGGTACAGCACGCTCAACTGCAGGTCCCGGTAGCCCACGCCCGCCTGCACCGTCGTCGGGTCCAGCTTCGTGTTGCCGCCCAGCTGCGCGGTGTTGCCGAAGAAGTCCTCGAAGCGCCCGTCGCTGCGCTGCCCCTGGCCCAGCGACGCGGAGGCGAAGACGCTCAGGCCCGGCGCGGACTCGAACACCTTGCGGCCCGACAGCGTGAGGCTGCGCCGCCCGTTGACCGACTCCAGCTGGCCATAGGTGCCCGACACCATCAGGTCCGAGCTGCCCTGTACGCCGCGGGTGATGACGTTGATGACGGCCAGCTCCGCGTTGCCGCCGTAGATGACCGAGCCGGGGCCGCGCACCACCTCGATGCGCTCGATGAGCTCCACCGGCAGCTCGTTGCCCAGCTGCATCGTCGAGTAGAGCTGCTCGTTGAGCTCCTTGCCGTCGACGACGAGCAGCACCTTGCCCTCGTAACCCCACAGGCCGCGGAAGCCCGGCCCCACCGTGCCCTGCGTGTCCACGCCGAAGAAGAAGCCCGGCACCTGGAGCAGCACGTCCATCAGGTCGCGCGCGCCCGAGTCGCGAATCTCCTCCGCCGTCAGCGACGTCACCACCGCGGGCGAGTCGCGCAGCCGGGTGATGGCGAACGAGGCCACCTGGCTGTGCACGTCCGACTCCCCGTCCAGCGGCAGCTCCTCCTGCGCGCGGGCCTCGGGCGCGGGCTCGGACGGGGGCTCGGGCTCCTCCCACTGGGCGAGGGCGGGAGCTGCGCACAGGAGCAGCGAGAGCAGACCGGGGCGGAGCCGATGACGGCGGACCATGGTGACCTCCAGGCAATGACGGGGCGTGGGCGTCCCAAGGCCCTCGTCAGACATTCGGAATGGGGAGCGGTGCGGGGAACGAGGGGCGTTCAGCGCACCCGGACGGCGACACGACGGCCTGCTTCGACCTCGACGCTCATGCGACGCTTCACCTCGCCGTTGACGCGGACTTCCACGCGGGCGGGGCCGGCGGGGAGGTTCTGGGCGACGAGGGGTGGAAAGCCATAAGGGCGGTTGTTGACCCAGACCTCGCCGTAGAGCGACGGGGAGCTGATGTCGAGCTCCCCTCGCCCCGTCGCCTCGGCCTTCACCGCCACGGGCGCGGCGGCGGCGACGGGGGGCGTGGGCTGCGGCTCGGTGGGCGCGGTGGTGGCCACGGGGCGCGGAGGGGCGGGCGGCGCCAGCTGCTCGCTCACGTCCCGGTTGAGGGAGTGCACGCCGTCCTCCTCCAGCACCACCGTCTCCTCCATCAACCGGCGCTCCCCCTGCGCGAGCGCCACCCGGTAGGTGCCCGGCCGCAGCGGCAGCCGCGCGGGCGTCATGTCCACCGCCTTGCCGTCCACCTGCACCACCAGCCCCGGAGGCGTGGAGGTCACCAGCAACAGCCCGTTGCGCGGCTCCTCGACCACCGGGGGCGGCTCCTCCTTGGTGTGCTGCGGACTCGCTCGGGACGGACTCGAGCGCGAGGGCTTCGCGCGCGGCGGCGTCCGCGTGACGGCGGGCTCCCGCGCCGGCCTGGCGGGCTCCACGCGCGTCCGGTCGCGCTCGCGGGACTGGAGGTCCGTGGCGATGCGCAGGAGCTCGACCAGGTCTCCGCCCGGCGTCCTTCGCAGGCTCAGGGCCTCGGTGAACTCGCGGACGGCGATGTCGTAGTCGCGGTCCTCCAAGGCGGCGAGCCCCGCGGCGCGGCGGGCGCGGGACAGCCCCTCGTTCGCGTCCTCCGAAGGCGGCGCGGGGGCGGTGACGGGCGGCGTGGGGGTGGCCGAGACGGGAGGGGGAGGAGGCACGTCCGACGCGCGGCGCTTGCGCACGACCACGTACGCCATGGCGTTGATGGCGAGCGTTCCGACGACGATGACGGCAATCCAGGTCTTCTGTTTCATCCGCTTCTCGGTCTCACCGCCGCGTCCACCCCGGCGCGAAGGCCGTCACCCTCAGGCGACGAAGTACCAGAACAGGGCACTGGCACAGATGGCGGCTCCGGCCGTCAGGACCACGGGCCAGGGAAAGGGCGGCTCGCCCACGGGCAGGGGCCCGGGAGGCGGGCTGTGCACCGTGGCCGACGTGCGCTCCTCCACCGGAGGCCCGGGCCGCGCGCCCGGCACGTCGTCCAGGGGGGACATGTGCCCGGAGGACATGCCGCTGCCGGAGGCCCCGCTGAAGGCGGCCAGCGCCGCGCCCGTGCTCCCGGGTCGGTCCGCGGGGAACAGCGACGTCACCAGCGACGCCAGCTCGCGCCCGCCCGACGTCCAGTGCTGCGACGCGCGGAAGCGCTCCAGGTCCATCGCCAACTCGCGAGCGCTCTGGTAGCGCGCGTCCGGCTCCTTCTCCAGCAGCCGCAGGATGATGCGCTCCAGCTCCGGCGCGAAGCCCGGTGACACCTGTGACGGAGGCGTCACCTGCACCTGGGTGGCGGCGACGATGGTCTGCTCCACCGTCTCGCGCTTGAACAGGCGTTTGCCGGTGGAGGCCTCGTAGAGGACGATGCCCAGCGAGAACAGGTCCGAGCGGTGGTCCAGCTCCCGGTTCGTTATCTGCTCCGGGGACATGTACGCGTACTTGCCCTTCACCACCCCGACGCTCGTGCGCTCCACGTTGACCGCGCTCTTGACGATGCCGAAGTCGGCCAGCTTGACGATGCCGTCACGCGACACCAGCACGTTGCCCGGCGTCACGTCCCGGTGCACCAGCTTCAGCGGCGTGCCGTCCGGCAGCGTCTTCGAGTGCGCGTACGCCAGCGCGTCCGCCACCGCGATGCCCACGTCCACCGCCACCCGCTGTCCCAGGGGGAACGCCGACTTCCACGCGTGCCGCAGCACCCGGTCCAGCGACTGGCCCTGGATCCACTCCATGGCCAGGTAGTACTGGCCATCAATCTTCCCGAAGTCGAAGACCTGCACGATGTTCGGATGCGTCAGCAGCGCGGCCACCTTCGCCTCGTCCGCGAACATCCGGCTGAACGCCTCCAGGTTGGCGTACTCCGGCAGCACCCGCTTGATGACACACGGCTTGGAGAAGCCGTCCGGACCGTCGATGGAGGCCAGGAAGATGTGCGCCATCCCCCCCGCGGCCAGCCGCTGGAGGATTCTGTACTTCCCGAAGAAGGCCTCTTCCACGGGGGCCGGCACCGGCACGTCGAGCCTGTCCAACGGTCGCCTCGGTAAAAACCTGTAAGGCGAGAAAGATACATTCCGTCTGACTACCCCTCAAGTTCGTGACTCTCGGAGTATCAGCCAGGCGGGCGTCTCGAGCGTCGGGGGCCGGTGGGTCATTCGCCGCGCGGTTTGCGCCGGCTCTTGCGGCGGGGTTTGCGTCGGGCGGGGGGCGGCCTGGTCACCTCGGCGAAGCGCACGCCGCTGACGCCCGCGTGCTCCAGGGCCTCTTTGATGCCCTCGGAGACGATGAGGCTGACGGGCCAGCCCCAGGTGCGCAGGACGCGGGCGCCGCCGGTCTTCTCCGGGTCGATGCGCAGGCCCTTCACGGTGCGGTAGTGGCCCACGCGCTCGGGAGGGGCGTCCTGGGCGGTGTAGTGGGCGACCTCCGCGCAGCCGCGCTCGTCGATACAGCGCATCAGCCGGGTGGCGACGAGGATGAAGTACGGCTCGCTCTCGCCCTCCACCTCCACGGGGAGCAGCTGCACGTCGTCCGGGGCCAGCTCCCGGAAGACGGAGGCCACGGTGGCGTGGACCACGGGGGTGAGCCCCGCACCGGCCAGCGAGAAGTCCAGGGGCCGCCCCGGGGGCTCGACGGTGAGCTTCAGCCGCCCCCTCTGGAGCACCGGGGCACCCGAGGTGAAGAACCAGACGGAGTCCATCTTCCGCCCCTCCACGGACACCGGGTCGCTCAGCTCCCGGCGGGCCGGGTGGCGGAAGTCGTCGTGCAGGTCGAAGTAGCGGGCGGCGCGGGCCGTCCTCGGGGGAGCTCTCCGCGCGGCGGACGCACGGGGGGGCCTGTCCGGAGTCTCCTCGGAAGGTGCCGCGCCCATGCGTGGAGTCCCTTCGGAGGAGGCCGGACCCGGAATGCGCCGCGCGAGCAGCCGGAGCGCGTGGGTGAGCCGCCTGAACATCCGCCGATGTTACTTCGCACCTCCCGGGTGGGGGCGAGCGGAACGTGAGGGCGCCCGCTCGCGCGCCTTCCTGGCCAGGCGGCCTACCAGGAGGTGTGCAGCGCGTAGCGGCCCGCGCGGGTGTCCAGGCTGAGGAAGGAGAACTGCCCCTCCGAGCAGGTGCCGCTGTTGAGGAACAGCCGGCTGCCGTGCTCCACCTTCATGCCCAGGTGGGTGTGGCCGGTGACGACGACGTCCGCCTGCTGCTCGTGGGCCCGCGCCAGGGCCCAGCGCTGGAAGGTGCAGCGCTCCGGGTCCGGCGTCGCGTGCGTCAGCCGGACATCCAGCGCCTGGAACATGCGGAACATCGCGTGCAGCCGCATGCGCCTGAGCCACGCGCCCGTCCACACCGCGGCCTCCGACAGCCAGCGCGCCTTGCGGATGACCCAGTCGTGGTGGTGACCGTGGGTGAAGAGCATCCGCACCCCGTCCGCCTCCAGGACCAGCTGCTCGGGCGCCCCCAGCACCGTGCCCGCCACCAGGTCGTGGTTGCCGTGGATGTAGTGGTACTGGGGCTGGGAGAAGCGCCGGACCAGCTCCGGGTGGGCGGCGCGAGCGGCCGCCAGCTCGGCCGCCTGGCGTCCCGGGGTCCTGGAGGTGAGCGTCTCGAAGATGTCCCCCAACAGGACGATGCGCTCGAAGTTGCCCTCCAGCCCCCGCAGGAAGCGCAGGAAGGCCGTGTCCTCGTGGCCGAAGTGGTCCGCCACGTCGCGTCTGCCCAGGTGCAGGTCCGAAATCACCGCGATGCGCATGGCGTGCCCTGTTCCTCACCCGGTTTGCCCCGCAAGGCTGCGCACGCCCCCCGCGTCGCGCCACGAAATCCGCGGGCCCTGTCGCCGCGCGGATGTTCCCCACCTCCGGGACTCTTCCACCGGCGGTCACACTTCGGGTTGCCTTCGTGTCGGTTGGACACTAATAATGGTGTCGAAATAACACGAAGTGGCGAAGCATCGAGGGGTGGACCCCATGGTCATCGGCTACATGAAGGCGGCACCGACGTCGTACGTGATGCAGTTCGAGGGGGGACGGATGGTGCGGGAGGGGGCGGGGCTGTCGTTCTTCTACTGGAAGCCGTCCGCGACGCTGGTGAGCGTGCCCCTGTCGAGCGCGGACGTACCCTTCGTGTTCAACGAGGTGACGCGGGACTTCCAGGCGGTGACGCTGCAGGGGCAGCTGACGTACCGGGTGGCGGACGCGCGCAAGCTTGCGGGGTTGTTGGACTACTCGCTGTCGGCGTCGGGGCGCTACCGCTCGGAGGACCCGGAGAAGCTGCCGGAGCGGCTGGTGCAGGTGGCCCAGGTGCGGGCGCGCACGGTGGTGCAGGGCCTGAGCTTGCGCGAGGTGCTGGTGAGCGCGCAGACGATTGAGGACCAGGTGCTCGCGTCGCTCGCCTCGGCCGAGCCCATCCGCGCGCTGGGGGTGGAGGTGATGGCGTTCTCGCTGCTCTCCGCCAAGCCGACGCCGGAGATGGCGCGGGCCCTGGAGGCGGAGGCGCGCGAGGGGCTGCAGCGCCAGGCGGACGAGGCCATCTACGCGCGCCGCAACGCCGCGGTGGAGCAGGAGCGGCGCATCAAGGAGAGCGAGCTGGCCACGGAGCTGGCCGTGCAGGAGCGCCAGCGGCAGCTGCGTGAGGCGAAGATGGCGGCGGACATCGCGGTGGAGGAGCAGCGCGCGGCGCTGATGGAGCGGTGGACCCAGAACGAGAAGCAGGCCGCGGACGCGCGCGCCTACGCGCTGGAGAAGACGCTGGCGCCCGTGCGCGGCGTGGACTGGAAGACGCTGATGGCCACCTCGGCGAGCGGCGGGGACCCCGCGCTCAACATCGCGCTCGCCTTCCGGGAGATGGCGGAGAACGCGCAGCGCATCGGCGAGCTGAACGTGTCGCCGGACCTGCTCCACTCGCTGATGAGCGCTGGTGCGGGGAGCAAGCCGCCGCAGGTCTCCGCGCCGCGCGCGCCGTCGCCCGGCCGCGAGCGCTGAAGCCACGAGAGGGGAGGGCACGCCATGTTCGAGAAGATTCTCCTGGTCACCCGGCGCACGCGGCTGGCGGGGCTGGTGGAGCGCTTCAACACGAAGAAGCAGGCCAAGTTCTACGTGGAGAACGCGGGGCAGGACTTCGACGAGTTCGAGCGCGAGGACCAGGCCTATGCGCGCGCGGTGGACCGGCTGCGCGACTCGCTGGACGTGGGGCTGCCGGTGCAGCAGGTGGACCGCGGCCTGGTGCCCACCTTCCTCTTCACCGGGAAGGAGGTGGTCGTCGTCGCCGGGCAGGACGGGCTGGTGGCGAACGTGGCCAAGTACGTGGGGGAGCAGCCGCTGGTGGGCGTGAACCCGGACCCGGACCGCTTCGACGGCGTGCTCCTGCCCTATGAAGTCCCGCAGGCCCGGGCCGCGGTGCGCAAGGTGCTGGAGGGCAAGGCGCGCACGCGCGGCGTCACGCTGGCGGAGGCGCGGCTGGAGGACGGGCAGCGGCTGCTCGCGTTCAACGACCTGTTCATCGGCGCCCGCACGCACGTGTCGGCGCGCTACCGGCTGAGCCACGGGGGACAGGAGGAGGCGCAGTCGTCCAGCGGGGTGCTGGTGTCCACCGGCGCGGGCTCCAGCGGGTGGCTGTCCTCCGTCTTCACGCTGGCGCGGGCGCTCACCGCGCGCACGGGCGGGGTGCCGGGCGGGGAGTGGCGGCTGTCGTGGGAGGAGCCCCGGCTGGCCTTCGTGGTGCGCGAGCCCTTCGTCAGCCGCAACTCGAGCGCGGAGCTGGTGGGCGGCTTCGTGACGCCCGAGCAGGAGCTGGTGCTGGAGTCGCGGATGCCGTCCGGGGGCGTCATCTTCAGCGACGGGATGGAGGAGGACTTCCTCGCGTTCGGCGCGGGGGCCCGCGCCCACATCCGTCCGGCGAAGCAGCGCGCGCGGCTGGTGATGGCCTGAGGGCCGCGCGCGCCCGGCTCCGGGTCAGGTCACCGTCACTTCGATGTCGGGGCAGTCCACCGCGGTGTCGTGGAACTCGCCGTTGAGGGCGGGCACCTTCGCCGCGTCCGTGGTGACGTCCATCAGCGGGCCCTCGAAGTGGATGCGGTAGGTGCCCGGCGTCTGGACGCCGTACACCTGCGCCACGTCGACGCTGCGCTCCTCCGACGCGCCCGGGGCGAGCGTGGCGTAGGAGGACGCGTCCGGCGGCCCGCGCTTGACCATGGGGCCCAGGTAGGGCTGCTCCGTGGCGGAGCCCGCGAGCGTCACCTTGAAGAAGTTGTTGCGGACGCCCTCCAGCGGCGTGTGCCACTTGAGCACGTACACCGGCTGCTCGGAGGTGTTGGTGAGCTTGAAGCGCACCTCCACCGGCTCGCCCGCCTTCACCTGGGCGGGCGCGCTCAGCGAGCACTCCAGCGTCTTCTTCGCCATGGCTGCCGTCTCCTCGGGCCGCGCGTCGACTGGCGGCGGCGCCTCTTCCTTGCGGGCCGCGCAGCCCGCCACGGCGATGGCCGCGGTCAAGAGCGCGATGCGACCTGCGTGTGCGTGCTTCATGTGTTGGACCCTCCGCCCTTCGCTCCGGGAGCGCGAGAGGCGCGCCCCTCGACAAAAAAGAAAGCGGGGACGCCCGGCCGCGCCCCCGCTTCCCCTTCACATCATGTCAACGGCGCGCTGTCACGGCAGCGCGGGCGTGTTCTCCGCGAAGTACTCGTGGCTGTCCGCGTTGTCGCGGGCGCGCGCGGAGTTGGACGTGGCCAGGCTGCGGCAGGCGCTCTGGCCGTAGGCGTGGTCATCCGTGTCCGCCACCACGGTGAAGTGGCTCATCTCGTGGACCAGCGTGCCGCCCTTGGAGTCGGTGCCGGACATGGGCGCGCTCCAGAAGGCGTTGCACACGTAGATGCGGTAGTGCCCGTTCTTGTAGACGTACGCGTAGGCGCTGTCCGTGCAAGCGCAGTCGACGACGACGTTCTTCGTGTCGAACGCGTTCTTGATGGCCGCGAAGTGCGACCGGATGGTGGCCACGTTCGTCGCGGTGTTCGTGCCGAACCATGTGGTGTAGCGCTGGCCGATGGTGCCGTTCAGGTAGTTGACGGCGCCGTTCGTCATCGACTGCGCGGTGGTGAACGCCGTCGACACCGTGGAGGCCGGGCGCGAGCCCGTGCAGCTCGACGTGGACAGCGCCTGCGCGGAGACGGTGTCGTTGCCCCAGGCGACGGGCGGCTGGAACTGACGGCCCTCCACGAACACGCTCAGGCTGTCGGAGGCCAGCTGGGACAGGCCCTGGTGGCCCTCGTCCGAGTGGTGGCCCTCCGAGTCGTAGCGGATGCTGTAGCTGCCCGTCTTCGCGAAGTCGTAGATGGTGGCCAGGTCCACCGTGTAGGAGACGCTCTCTCCGGCCGCCAGGCGCAGGAAGTCCGTCGTCGCCGGCGTGGCCCACTTGTAGTGACGGCCGTTGTACTCCGCCTTCTGCCCGTCCACCGTCACCTGGAACAGGTCCTCCTTGATGCCGTCCGTCGGCGTGTGCCACTTGAGCACCCGCACCGTGTCCCGCGACACGTTGGTGAGCGTCACCTGCACGTTGACGCCCTCGCGCGCCGCGTAGGACTGGCTCGGCACCGACAGCTTCACCGCCACATCCCCGGCGACGGCGTCACGCGCGCTCTCGCCCGCGGTGGGGACGTCTGCCGCACGCTCGTCCGGCGCACCACACGCCGCCAACAGCGACACGCTGACAACGGCACCCATCCACCCATTGAGGCGACCACCTGAGCTGAAGCTCATGTCGGGGACTTCCTTTCGGGGATTGCTTTGGGGAGTGACTTCGCGGAGCGCGCGGTGGTCCTCATTCGGAGAATGCGGTCCTGTCGCGCTATCCAGCTTATAGCTCCGTTCACTCCACCCCGTCCAGGCCCGACATGTCGGGTGGCTACGGGCGCGCGTAGGCGACGAGCAGCGCCACCATGCCGACGGCGTACCCGAGCACCACGGGGCCGAGCGCGAAGAGGACGGCGTCGTAGAGGCTTTCAGTCTGGGTGTTCATGGCCTGGGTTCCTTGCGTGGCGCCGCGCGTCCATCGCGTGGCACCCGGACCCATGAGCAAGGCGTGGGCCATGACCTGTCCGGGCGGGAAACCCCATGCACTTCGCGCGGTTGAAGCGGGCCCGGGGGGGCGCGCGCCATCAGGGCCCGCGCAAGGTGTTCGCGCCTGGGACGCGCGCGTGCGGCCGCGGTATCGGCCCTCACGCGCGCGTGCAGGGGTTGCGTCGTGGCTCAGGGAGAAGCGGCGCTCTTGGAGGCGAGCGAGCGGACGAGCTCCAGCGCGCGGCGCACATGCTCGCCCACGCGAAGCTGGGATTCGAAGCTGTCCTGGACGATGCCCTGGCGGTCCACCACGAAGGTGACGCGGCCGGGCAGCATGCCGAGGAACGACGCGCCCACGCCGAAGGCCTCGCGCGCCTGACCCTTCTCGTCGCTCAGCAGCACGAAGGGCAGGCGGTGCTTGGCGGCGAAGCCCTGGTGGGACGCCACCGAGTCGCCGCTGATGCCCACCACCTCCGCGCCCGCCGCGACGAAGTCCTCGTACTGATCTCTCAACCCGCAGGCCTGCACGGTACAACCCGGTGAGTCGTCGCGCGGGTAGAAGTAGACGACGAGCACCTTCTGCCCCACCAGGTCCTTGAGGCGCACCGGCTGGTTGCCCGCGCCCGTCAGCGTCACGTCCGGCAGCACATCGCCCTGCTTCAGCAGCTTGTTCTTCGCCACGCTTGGCTCCTCCCGCACGCACCCGGTGCTACAGACCCGTGCCGTCGACGCGTCAGTCAACCATGCCCCCGAGGGAGGGGCGAGCTTGCGGACGAGCGCCAACACGCACGGGGTGCACAGCCTGTCCCCTCGCTTTCCGAGAGAGCGCGTGGGCGCGGTGTCACGCGCAACCGCGCCGCACGCATCCACGATACTTCCACCGCATCTGAATCAGCGTGGGGGCGGCGGGTGTTGCTCCCACGTCCGGCAGGCGACAGCCCTGCGCGCGGCCGGACCCGAAATTTCGGGCACGGGAAGCAATGGCGTCTTACCTTTCGAGACAAGACGTGAGAGCTTAGCTACGGGTACAGGGCGGAAACTTTCGCCGAGGTTGCGCAAGATGCCGTTCAGGCGTAGGACGCAGCCTCGGGGGGTTGGTCAGGAGTGAACATGGTCGGCCTCGTCGTCGCATCGCACGGGCGTTTGGCGGAGGAGCTGGTCTCCACCGCGGAACAGATCGTGGGGAAGCTCCCCGCGGTGGCAACCTGCAACATCGAGCCGGGGACTCCCGTCGAGGACCTCCGCGCGAAGATGAAGCAGGCGGTGTCGCGCGTGGATACGGGTGATGGCGTCATCATCCTCGCGGACCTGTTCGGAGGTACGCCCTGCAAGGAGTCGCTGATGATGTGTCAGCGCATGAACCTGGAGGTCCTGGCGGGCGTCAACCTGCCCATGCTCCTCAAGGCCAACTCGCTTCGCTCCGAGCAGATGACCCTCCCGGAGATGGCCAACCAGCTCGCGTCCTATGGTCAGCGCAACATCACCTGTGCATCCGCCCTGCTTCGCGAGGCCCAGCAGCAGCCGCGAACTTGACCAACTGGCGCGGGTCGGCGATTCGAGACGGCTGTGATCACCCTGGTCCGCGTCGACAACCGCCTCATCCACGGCCAGGTCGTCGAGGCCTGGCTGCCGCACCTCAAGGTCTCCCGCGTCGTCGTCGCGGATGACGAGGCGGCCTCCAGCCCGCTCATCCGCGCCGCCATGGCGCTCGCGGTGCAGAGCGCCATCGAGGTGCAGATCCTCCCCCTGTCCCAGGTGGACTTCGCCGCCCTGTCCAAGGACGGGGTGCGCACGCTGGTGCTCCTGCGCGACGTGGCCTCGGTGCCCTTCGCGTACGCGCACGGGCTCTCCCTGGGCGAGCTCAACCTGGGCAACGTGCACTTCGGCACGGGGCGCCGGCAGGTGTCCCCCTCCGTGTTCCTGGCCGAGGCGGAGCTGCGCACGCTGCAGCAGCTGGCCGAGCAGGGCGTGCGCGTGGAGGCCCGAGCCGTCCCCGCGGAGAAGCCCGTGGAGCTGCCGGACCTCTCCGAGCGGTGGGTGAAGGCCGGGTGAACACGTGAGCGTCCTCTGGACCCAGGTGGCGCTCGCGGGGTTGTGGGGCGGACTGGTGGCCGTGGAGCGCAAGGCGTTCCTGCAGGCCATGCTGTCGCGCCCATTGGTGGCCTCCACCGTGATGGGGCTCTTGCTCAACGACGTGCCCTCGGGCCTGGGCGTGGGGCTGCTCCTGGAGCTGTTCTTCCTGGGCACCGCCAACCTGGGCGCGTCCCTGCCGGAGAACGACACGCTGGCGGCCACCGCCACCAGCGCGGCGGCGTGCACGATTACGCTCGCCTCGGGCGCGGGCTCCACGCCGGCCATCTGGTCGCTCGCGGTGCTGCTGTTCATCGGCATGGGCCGGGTGGGGCGGCGCGCGGACCGGCTGTTGGAGGGCTACTCGGCCCGGCTGGCGCGCGTGGCGCTCGCCTCCGCGGAGGCCGGCAACCTCACGCGCGCCATGCGGCAGAACCTGTGGGGCATGTGGCCGCACTTCGTGGTGTACGGCGTGCTGACGGCCCTGTGCGCGCTGGCGGGCTTCTTCGTGGAGCCGGCGCTGCAGTCGCTGCCGCCCATGCTGGTGCGGGGGCTGGCGTGGGCGTGGCCGGCCATGGCCTCGGTGGCGGCGGCCATCGCGGCGCAGGGCAGCCACGCCCGGAAGGCGCCCCTGTACGCGGCCCTGGGCGCGGCGGCGGTGACGGTGGCGGTGGTGCTGTACGTGCTCCAGGGGCATGACGCGTGAGCGCTCCGGACACCACGCTTCCCTGGGGAGTGCTGCTGCGCGTCTTCATGCGCTCGCTCTTCCTGCAGGCGTCGTGGAACCCCAAGGGCATGCAGAACCTGGGGCTGGCCTACGCGGTGTTCCCCGCGCTCGAGTGGCTGTACGCGGCGGGCGCCGCGCGCGAGGAGGCGGTGCGCCGGCACCTGGTCTTCTTCAACACGCACCCCTACGTCGCCGCGGCGATTGTCGGCGGCGTCGTCTTCCACGAGGAGCGCATCTGTCGGGGGGAGGAGACCCCGGACAAGGTGGTGGCCTTCAAGGCGGCGCTGATGGGGCCGCTGGCGGCGCTGGGGGACGGGTTCTTCTGGCTGTCGCTCAAGCCCGCGGCGGGCGCGGTGGGGGCGGCGCTGGTGCCGCTCCTGGGCCTGTGGGCGGTGCCCGTCTTCCTGGTGCTCTACAACCTGGTGCACCTGCTGCTCCGGGTGAGGCTGTACTGGCTGGGGCTCACCCTGGGGGACCGGCTGGTGGAGGCGGTGGCGAAGGCCAACCTGCCGGCCCGGGGGGCGCGGCTGCGGACGGTGGCGGCGCTGTGCGCCGGCGGGCTGGCGGCGTGGCTGGCGGTGTCCTTCGGGGCGAACGCGGGCGGGGCGCACGCGCCCTTCCTGGCGGCCGGGTGTCTGGCCCTGGGGGTTGCATCCTACGTGCTGGTCAGCCGTCGGGTGCCCAACTACGTGGTGCTCTACCTCGCGGCGACGCTGGCCTGCGCGGCGGGTGCCTTCCTTTAAGACGAGAGGTAGGAGTCGCGAATGGCAACGGTGGCCGAGGGAACATACGAGATCATCAACGAGCTGGGGCTGCACGCCCGGGCCGCGGCGCAGATGGTCAAGGTGGCCAACCGCTTCAAGAGCGACGTGCTCATCGAGGCGCAGGGACAGCGGGCCAACGCCAAGTCCATCATGGGGGTGCTGATGCTGGCGGCCGCCCAGGGGGTGCAGGTGAAGCTGACCTGTAAGGGAGATGACGCCGACGCGTGTCTCCAGGAGCTGGCAAAGCTCATCGCCGACCGTTTTGGCGAGTCCAAGTGACGGATGACAATGCAAATGCGGTAGGACGGGGAGGGAACAAAGACACGTGAGCAGCCAGGCCACTCCCACACTGAGGTTGATGGGCATCGGCGCCTCACCCGGCGTGGCGGTCGGCCACGCCTTCATCCTGGACCGGAAGCGCATCCGCACGCCCAAGCTGCGGCTGGCGGAGGCGGAGGTCGAGCCCGAGCGGATGCGGATGAAGACGGCGGTGGACCTGTCGGACCGCCAGCTCGCCGAGCTCAAGGAACAGATTACGCGCACCGAGGGCAGCGACCACGCGCTCATCCTCGAGGCGCACCGGCTGATGCTCCACGACCCGATGCTGGTGGACGCCGTCAACCAGCTCATCGTCGAGGACCGCATCAACGCCGAGTGGGCCGTCCGGCGGGTGGCCCGCAAGATAAAGCACCTGTTCGACAACATCCCGGACGAGTACTTCCGCGAGCGCCGCTCGGACGTGGACTACGTGGCGGACCGCATCATCCGCAACCTGATGGGCCAGGTGGTGGACGAGGAGGTGGAGGTCCCCGCGGAGGCCATCGTCGTCGCGCATGATTTGCCGCCCGCGGACGCGTCGCTGATGGCGCGCAGCGGCCGCGTGGCGGGCTTCGTGACGGACCTGGGCGGTCAGACGAGCCACACCGCCATCGTCGCCCGCGCGCGGGAGACGCCCGCGGTGGTGGGCGCCGGCCGCGCCAGCGAGCAGATCTCCCCGGGGGACCTGGTGGCCATGGACGGCACCCGGGGCATCATCCTGGTGAACCCCACGGAGGAGCAGCTCCAGAGCTTCCGCGAGGAGCAGCGCCGCCACCAGGAGGCCGAGCAGCTGGCGCTGGCCACCAAGGACCTGGAGGCGGTGAGCACCGACGGCTTCCGCATCCGGCTCAACGGCAACATGGAGTTCCTGGAGGAGATTCCGTCCCTCCTGGCGCACGGCGCGGAGGGCATCGGCCTGTACCGCACCGAGTTCATGTTCCTGGACCGCAAGACGGCGCCCACGGAGGAGGAGCACTACCGCGCCTACCGGCAGGTGCTGGAGGCCATGGGCGGCAAGCCCGTCACCATCCGCACGCTCGATTTGGGCGGCGACAAGGTGCCGGGCAAGACGAAGCACGAGAAGGAGCCCAACCCGGCGATGGGCCTGAGGGCCATCCGCTACTGCCTGTCCAACCGGGAGCTGTTCCGCGTCCAGCTGCGCGCGCTCCTGCGCGCCAGCGTGCACGGCAACCTGCGGCTGATGTTCCCCCTCATCTGCGGGGTGAGCGAGCTGCGCGAGGCCCGCAGCGAGCTGGAGGCGTGCCGCACCGAGCTGGGCCGCGCGGGCGTGCCCGTGGGCAAGCGCTTCCCGGTGGGCATCATGGTGGAGACGCCCAGCGCGGCGATGATTGCCGACCGCCTGGCGCAGGAGGCGGACTTCTTCTCGGTGGGGACCAACGACCTCATCCAGTACTCGCTGGCCATCGACCGCCAGAACCGCGAGGTGGCCTACCTCTACCGTCCGCTGCACCTGTCGGTGCTGCGCATGCTGGAGACCATCGTCCACGCGGCCAAGGCGGCCAACATCCCCGTGTCCATGTGCGGGGAGATGGCGGGAGACCCGCTCTACACGCTGGTGCTGCTGGCGCTCGGGTTCGACGAGCTGTCCATGACGTCCGGGCAGATTCCGGCCGTCAAACGCTTCCTGCGCCGGGTGGGCCGCAAGGACGCGACGGAGCTGTTGCGCGAGGCGATGGAGCTGACCACCGCGGAGGAAATCGAGCGCTTCATGCGCACGGAGATGGACCGGCGCTTCGTCGACACGCCGGAGCCCGCGGCCGCCCACGAGTCCCCCGGCGACACGCCGTCCGGACGCACCACGGGCTGAAGCCCGCCTCGCACTCCCTGGAGCGCGAGGCGAGGGCCCGGCTGCCCGCCCGCCGGGCAGGGGCCCCGTGCCGGAGGAGGGCGGGCATGCCCAACTTCCAGGTCGGCACCGGACTTCGGGAGGCGGGTGTGTTCAATCCAGCGGACATCCAGAAGGGCATGACGGCCAGGGACAGGGACGGGGAGAACCTGGGCCTCATCACCGCCGTGGACGCGGCGGGGTTCCTCATCGAGAAGGGCAGCTACTTCCCGCGCGACTACCGCGTGTCCTTCTCCGACGTGACGGACATCGACCGCGACGACGTGTACCTGCGCGAGGACCTGGCCAGCCTGCCCGGCGTCAGGCCGGACGTGCTGGCGGCGCGCGGCGAGGTGGCCCGGCGGCTGCCGCTCCAGCACGACGCCACGGGCGCGCTCGGCGCGGCCCCCGCGGACTGGGACCGGTAGGGCGCGGCCCGCTCACTCCGGGCTCTCGTCCTCCGGGTGCTCGGGGACGCGGCCCTCCACCTTCAGACCCCGGCGGGCGCGGTGCCGGCGGATGGCCTTCTCCAGGGGGCGCAGACCCGCCAGCGCCACCAGGGCGATGACCACCGTGGTGATGGCCGCCCAGTGGAAGCCCATGCCCACCGCCAGCCCCACGGACGCGGTGAGCCACAGGTTGGCCGCCGTCGTCAGCCCCTTCACCTGGCCCTGGTCGCGGATGATGGCGCCCGCGCCCAGGAAGCCGATGCCCACCACCACCTGGCTGGCGATGCGGCTGACGTCCGCGCGCGAGCCCTCCGGCGCGCCCCCTGCCAGGGCCCCCTCCACGAAGACGCTGGAGAGCGTGAAGAGGCACGCCCCCAGCGACACGATGATGTGGGTCCGGAGCCCCGCCGACTGGCCGCGCAGCTCGCGCTCCAGGCCGAGCACGGCGCCCAAGAGCGCCGCGACCCCGAGCCTCATGACGATGAGCGTCTCCTCCACGATGGGAGGAGCCTACTCACCCAGCTCGATTTTCTCGTCCTTGTCCGCTTCGGTGAGTTCGGGATTGGGCAGCGTGTCGAGCGTGGCGGCGAGCAGCTTGGTGGTGGGCACGACGTACGGCGCCACCTCCTCGCCCAGCTCCTGGCTGAACTTCTGCACCCGCGCCGCGTAGTCCTCGTCGCGTGAGCCCCAGCTCCCCGCGGCCTGGGCCGCCCAGACCTCCTCGCCATCACTGCAGCGGAGCAGCTGCGCCTTCACCTCGGCCTCCGCGCCGTCGCCCTTCAACTGGATGGTGGGGTCCAGCCAGAGCACGCCCTCCACGCCCTCGGTGCACAGCTCCTTGAAGGTGGTGTCCGTGGGGCGGCCGGGCAGCGCGACGTTGTCCTTCACGATGAAGTCGCGGTTCTGGTTCACCCACTGGCGGGCGATGAGGCTCCACAGCTCCCCCACCGCAGGCTTCTCGTCCGGCAGGGGCTGCGCCACCACCACCAGCCGCTTGGTCTGCTTGCGGTCCACCTGCGCGTAGTCCGGCCGCACGCGGTGGCTCTTCACCGCCGAACAGCCCGCGAGCAACCCCAGCCCGAGCACGGGCGCCCATCGCATCAGCCTCATGATGTCTCCCTCTCCCGGCCCCCTTTCCTCACGAAGGAGAAGGGGGCCTCGTTACCGCGCGGTTGTGTGACGTCGCTGCCCGCCGCTCAGGCCGCCCGCGTCGAGCCATCCTCGCCGCCGGAGGCGCTGCCCGTGCCGTCGCCCGGCGAGGACTCGCGCTTGCGGCGGTCATGCATGAGCTGCATCACCGCGGCCAGCACGGTGAAGGACACCACCAGCGTGGTGATGAGGCCGATGCAGGCCACCATGCCCATGGAGCGCAGGCCGTTGTGCGCCGCGGCCAAGAGCGCCGCGAAGCCCGCCACCGCCGTCAGCGTGGAGGACGCCACCGCCGCGCCCACGCTCCTGAGCGCCACGAGCGGGGAGGTGCCCTCCAGGAAGCGGTGCAGCAGGTACAGGCCGTGGCTCACCCCGAAGCCCAGGAGGATGGGCAGGATGATGATGTTCATGAAGTTCAGCCGCAGGCCGACGAGCGACATGATGCCCAGCATCATCGCCACGCCCACCCCCAGCGGAATCACGGACGCCAGCGCCAGCTTCGCGTTGCGGAAGTCCAGGAAGTGCATCGCGAGAATCCACAGCGCGGTGAGCACCACCGTGACCTTGCCGTCCCAGAGGACGATGCGCGCCAGCTTCGCGTACAGCTGCGTGGCGCCCGCGGCGCGGAACTCCTTCTGCGCCGTCTGCGTCTTCGGGTCGAAGTCATCCTTGTCGAAGCGGCCCGGGTAGTAGGTGGCGGGGATGGCGCGCGTCTCGTCGGCGAACTGCATCATCTTCTGGCCGTCGAACAGGTCCACGCTCGAGTAGATGAACGTCAGCCAGCCGCGGTTCTCCGGCTGCGCGCTGGGCAGGTTCTGGAACTGGCTCTTGTAGTTGGCCGGCACGCCGTGCACGTCGAAGGGCTTCGCGTCGAGCACCTTCATGAAGAAGGCGGCGTTCTCCTGCATCTCCGGCGGCAGCGCGGCGATGGAGAAGCCGCGCGCCTCCAGGTTCGCCATGTCCTGCTTCCACTCCTGCAGCACCTTCTCGTTGGCCTTGGCCGTGGCTTCCGGCGGCACGAAGGTGAAGACGCTCACCACCTGGTCGATGGACGGGTACTTCTCCGGGTGGTCGGTCAGCTCGCGGTAGATGCCCTCCGCCTCGTCCAGGTCCTTGGTGTAGATGGCCATGGGGTCGCTGGAGATGTTGAAGCGGGCGTTGATCTCGTCCTGCAGCAACACCGACGACATGCCGTCCGGGATGAGCGCGCGGGTGTTGTAGTTGAAGCCCACGCCGTGCTTCACGCGCTCGAAGAAGCCCAGGTTGCCCTCGGGGGGCTCGCCCGTGCCGGCCCAGGGCACGGCCGCCGCGCAGATGAGCGCGACGAGCGCGGTGCTCACGCCCAGCACCAGCCCGGGGCGGGGGATGCGCAGCTCCTGGCCGCTGGAGGAGTTGGTCGGCGGCGGCTTCATCTCGCCGATGAGCTTCTTGGGCCACGCCGGGTTGATGCGGCCGAACAGCGCCAGGAGCGCCGCGCTCCACACGAACAGCGTCAGGCCCAGGATGAGCGTGCCGCAGCCGGCCAGGAAGCCGAACTGGGAGAAGCCGCGGAACTCGCTCACCATCAGCACGAAGAACGAGCCACCCGTCACCACCGCGGCCACCGCCGCCGGCCGGCCCGCGTTGACGAAGGCGTCCACGATGGCCTCGTCGTACGGCTTGCCCGCGCCCAGCTCCAGCCGCGTGCGGAAGGTGAAGTGGATGCCGTAGTCGATGCCAAAGCCCATCAGGATGCCGCCCAGGATGGACGTGATCATGTTGAGCTCACCAATCGTCGCGTAGGTGAAGCCCAGCGTGTAGAGGGTGCCAATCACCGTGCCGCTCACCACGATGAACGTGGGCGCCAGCTTCCGGAAGAAGACGATGGTGATGAGGAAGATGGTGACCAGCGCGATGATGGTGACGGGCTCGAGCGACTCCTCGATCGCGAACGAGTCATCCACCGTCGTCTTGTACGAGCCGGTGTAGCCGTAGGCGATGGTCTTCGCGTCGCCCATCAGCTTGTAGTCCTCGACGAGCTTCGGCTTGCCGTCCTGCGCGGAGTACGCGGCCAGGTCCTTGTTGAGCTTGTCGAGGTAGTCCTTCGTCTTGCCAATCTCCGTGGTGTCCCACATCGGCTTGATGAGGATGAGCACCATCTTCTTGTCGGCGGAGATGTTGTAGTCGTCGCGGATGCTCTTCTTGCCGACGGACGAGTACTTGTCGACCAGGTCCTGGAGGTTCAGCTCCACGGGCTTGGTGGCGCCCATGTCGATGTAGAAGGGGTTGCTGCGGCGCAGCTTGTCCTCGAGGAAGGCCATGATGCGGCGCTTGCCCTCCACCAGGTCCTCCGTCTTCACGAAGAGGACCATGTTCTGCTGGATGAACTCGACCGGCAGCTTGTAGCTGACGGTGCGCACGTGCTCCTTGTCCGCCTGGAGCATGCCGGCGATGTCGTCCGCCGTGCGCTTCATGGCGGCCTCGTCCGTCGAGCGCAGGGCCAGCATCAGGAAGCCGCTGCCGCCCACCATGTCGATGACCTGCTTGACGTCCTTCACCTCCTGGAGGTCCTGGGAGATGAGGTCGAGCTGGTTCGAGTTGATGCGCAGCTGCAGCGTGGCCCAGGTGGACACGGCCAGCAGCGTCAGCAGCACGGCCAGGACGGTGCCGGGCCGGCGGACCAGGAGCCTCGCGAAGCTGTAGGCGAAGCGAGAATGGGAGTTCGGGTTTCGAGGAGCGCCGCTCATTCGCGGCGACCCTAGCGGCAAACGCCCGGCCCCGGAAGCGCGGCATGACCTGCCCGGCCGGCTCCCGGGCCGCGAGGAAGGGCCGCTCGGACCCTGGGAATAAACGCCCCGTCAGGAGCCGCCGTGCTCCAGGGCGGGGGCCGCCGGGGGCTCCTCGGGGGGCAGGAAGAAGGAGCGGGGGGCCGAGAGGAAGCGGGCCACGACCGCCCGCAGGAACGGCAGGGCCTCCGCGGTGGGCACGTCGCGCGCGCGAACGGCCACCCCCAGCGCCAGGCTGAACGACACCGCGAAGTTGATGACCCCGATGAGCCCCACGCCCACGAGCGCCCACAGGAAGTCCGGCTGGAGCACCCCGTGCGGGCCCAGCGCCGCGCCCGCCATGGCCAGGCCGCCGAGCGCGAAGGTGACGTGGCGGATGTCCAGGGGCAGCCCCACGAAGCGCCCCAGTATCGTCATCAGCGCCAGGAGGAAGCCCAGCGTCACGTTGGCGCCCAGACCCGACGCCGCGTGCGCCAGCCCCTCCGCGAGCCGGTGCGCGCCCCGCTCCCCGAGCAGCCTGCGCGTCAGTCGGTGGTGCGCGAGCGCCTCCGGCAGCCGCCGGTACACCACGAAGTTCTCCAGCCACCCGCCCGCCACGCTGGACAGCCACAGCAGCACGCCGGTGAGGGCCGCGTACAACAGCGCGCCGCTCTTCCACGGGTGCATGGAGGCCACCGTGGCCTGGGCCTTGGCGGGGCTCAAGAACGGCTGCCCCGTGGCCACCTGCCACAGCAGGGCCAGCACCACGGCCGCGGGCAGCACGCAGCCCAGGTTTCCCGCGAAGGCGGCCAGCTGGGAGCGGGTGATGCGCGGGATGATGTCCACCAGGCTGGAGAGCCGGTCCCCCCGCGCGCCCTCGCCGATGGCGCCCGCCAGCGTGGCCGCCGTGACGGAGGGCTGCTTGGTGGCCAGCGTGAAGCCCAGCGCCTGGATGAGCAGGAACGCGACCGCGTAGTTGAGGCCCACGCCCAGGAACGCGAAGAGCGGGGCCAGCGGCAGCGTGGCGAGCAGGAACTTGCTGGCCACCGCGACGGCCGTCACCAGTCCGCCGCCCGCCGCCGAGTGCACCATGGCGTGGAACTCCGGGCGCGTGGTGGTGATGTAGTGCTCTCCCGAGTGGCCCGCGCGCTCGATGATCTTGCGCGCCAGCATCCGCACGTTGCGCCGCGCCAGCTCCACCACGGAGCGGTCCGCGTGCGCCCGCCGCAGCAGGTCCGACAGCAGGCCCAGCGCCTCACGCCAGCGCGGCTCGCCCCGGGGCGCGCCCAGCACCCGCGCGATGGCCTCCATGCGCTCCAGGCTCCGGCGGATGCGCTCCAGCCGGTACACCAGGTCCACGCTGACGCCCGCCTCCTCCAGGTGCCGCGACACGCTGCCCACCACCCGTCGGCAGTCGTCCACGCACGTGCTCAGGTCCCGCAGGGTGTCCTGGGCCGCGTCGCGCGCCAGCACCGCGTCGCACACCAGCCGCAGCCGCAGGAAGGGCGAGGCGCGCAGCGAGGTCTCCGGCGTGCGGTCCCTCACGTCCTCGGTGGTGCCCAGCGCCGCCGTCTGCAGGGCCAGGAGCAACAGCGCGTCCATCAGGTCCGCGCGCACGCGGGCGCCCGGCTGGGGCATGGGGGGGCGCGGCTCGCCCACCAGCGCGGACAGCTTCGCGAGCAGGGCGGGCGACAGGTGCGAGAGCCACACCGCGTCCTCGGGCACGGGGAACAGCCGCAGGAGCAGCTCCGACAGCTTGCCGGGCTCGGGCGGCGCGGGCAGCACCGCCCGGGCCAGCCGGTCGGACGCCTCCGCGAAGAAGCCCTGGCCCGCGGGCAGGCCCACCTGGGCGAAGAGCTTCAGGCCCCGGCTGCCGTCGCACACGCCGGACACCAGGAGGGTGAGGCTCGCGCGCATGGCGGGCTCGCCCTCCAGCACGCGCACCATCAGCGCGAGCCTCGCGTCGGCGGGGGGCTGCTGCGGCTCGGTGTCGTCCACCAGGGCGTGCGCGGGGAGGCGCTCGCGCAGCCACGCCATCCACCGCTCCACCCAGGTGAGCCGTGCCTCCAGGCCGTCCTCGGGGACGTCGCGCAAGAGCCGGTACAGGTCGCGCACGGCGGGGTGGCCCGGCGCGCGGGGCGCGTACTGCATGCAGAACGCGTCCACCTCCCGCTCGGAGGGGCCGTGCTGGGAGCGGCTCGGAGGTGCAACGGAGTGGGAGGCGGTCATCAACCAGGCCAGAGGGGGAGGGACAGACTACGCCAGCCCGGCATCCCCTCGGAACCCCTCCGGCGACCTGGGGCCTGGTGGCCTGGTCGCCGGGAGTGGGCGCGGCGGCTACTTCTTCGCCAGCTCCTGCCGCATGCGGCCCAGCAGCAGGTCCCACCCGCCCTGCTTGAGCAGCGGCTGCACCTGGGTGTCGCGGATGTCCTGGAGCATGGAGGAGCCGAGCACCGTCACGTCGACCACCTTCCACGCGGCCGCGTCCTTCACCAGGCGGTACTTCAGCTTCATCTCCTGCGTCTTCAGCGGGTGCTTGATGAAGACGACCGAGTCCACCGTGGCCTCGCCGCCGTTCACCTCGGCGGGCGAGTAGACGATGTCCTCCAGCGACTTGAAGTTCTCGCGCACGCGCGGGAAGGCAATCTTCGCGAACAGGCCGTGGAAGAGGCTGACGAACTCCTTGCGCTGCTCGTCGGTCCCCTTGGACCACTCGTCGCCGAGCAGGTACTTGCCCTGCTCCTCACCGCCGAAGAGCTTGAGCGCGGCGGCGTCCCGCTCGTAGCGCACGGACGACACCACCGTCTTCACGGGCTTGACGACCGGGTCGTCCTTCTTCGGCGCCGCGGCGGCCGCGGGCAGTGCGAAGGCGAAGGCGACCAGGAGGGAGAGGGTACGGAAGCGGGCGTTCATGTCGGGCGAGTCCTCCAACGGGATTGCTCGGCGTTCTGTTAGCCCAGGAGAACGTCGGGCGCCTCGCGAAATTCATCCCCATGCGGGCCGAGGGCTTCTGGCCATGCCCGTTTGCCCAGGGGGCACCCGCGAATGTGCGGGCATTGATGGCTGTTTGACTCCCCCAGGACCACACTTTAGTGTCCTGCCCTTCGCGCGTCGTCTGCGCCTCCTTCTCTCTACAGAGCCGACATGCCTACCGACTTCCTCTTCACGTCTGAATCCGTCACCGAGGGCCACCCGGACAAGATCGCCGACCAGATCTCCGACGGTGTCCTGGATGCCATCATCGCCAAGGACCCCCAGGCCCGCGTCGCGGTGGAGACGCTGGTCAAGACGGGCCTGGCCATCGTCGCGGGTGAGGTGACGACGAACACCTACGTGGACATCCCGCGCATCGTGCGCAGCACCATCTGCAAGATCGGCTACACCGACAGCTCGATGGGCTACGACGGCAACACCTGCGGCGTGATGGTGGCCATCGAGGGCCAGAGCCAGGACATCGCGCGCGGCGTGGACAACAAGAAGGACCAGGGCGCTGGTGACCAGGGCATGATGTTCGGCTTCGCGTGCGACGAGACGCCGGAGCTGATGCCCGCCCCGCTGCACTACGCGCACGCGCTCACGCGCAAGCTCGCCGACGTGCGCCGCAAGCAGCACGACTGGCTGCGCCCGGACGGCAAGAGCCAGGTGACGGTGGAGTACCGCGAGGGCCGCCCGGTGCGCATCGACGCGGTGGTGGTGTCCACGCAGCACTCGGAGGAGATCTCCAACAAGCGCATCCAGGAGGCCATCCGCGAGGACGTCATCGCGAAGGCGCTCCCCAAGAAGCTCATCGACAACAAGACGAAGTTCTTCATCAACCCCACGGGTCGGTTCGTGGTGGGTGGCCCCATGGGCGACTCGGGCCTGACGGGTCGGAAGATCATCGTCGACACCTACGGCGGCATGGGCCGTCACGGCGGCGGCGCGTTCAGCGGCAAGGACCCGTCCAAGGTGGACCGCTCGGCGGCGTACATGGGCCGCTACATCGCGAAGAACGTCGTGGCCGCGGGCCTGGCGCGTCGTTGCGAGGTGCAGGTGTCCTACGCCATCGGCGTGGCCGAGCCGGTCAGCGTGATGGTGGAGACGTTCGGCACCGCCACCGTCCCCGAGGAGCGCATCGCCAAGGCCATCCGCCAGACGTTCGGCCTGCGTCCGCGCGAAATCACCGAGGGCCTGGACCTGCTGCGGCCCATCTACCAGAAGACCGCCGCGTACGGTCACTTCGGCCGCTCCGAGAAGGAGTTCACCTGGGAGCGCACCGACCGCAAGGACGCCCTGCGCGACGCCGCCAACAGCACCAGCTCCCGCCGCCTGAAGGCGGTCTGAGGTCGCTGACACACCCGGCCGTCACGGTCGGGTCTCGACGCGGGCCGCTTCCCGGATGTGGGGGCGGCCCGTCGTCTTTTCCAGGCGTCGTGTCAGAGCAGCCCTTGCGCCTGGAGCGCCTCGATGGCGGCGGGGAGCGCGAGGTTCTTCGACGGGGACTTGCTGCCGGGCGGCTGCTTCACGGCGCTGACGAAGACGTGGCGTCCCTTGGGGGAGGACACGTGCCCCACCAGCCACATCACGTCTCCGTCCTTGGCGTCCTGGTGCCAGCCCGTCTTCGCGCTGAGGGTGGCGTGGTCCTTCCAGGGGCCTCCCAGGTTGAGGCCGTCACGCACGCTGGCGACGGTGTCGGGGCCGTGGACCAGCGTGGCCTGGACGGCCTCGAGGACGCGGGGGCTGACGAGGAGCTGGCCCCGGTACATGCGCGCGAGGAAGTCGAGCTGCGCGTCGGGGGAGATGCGCAGCGGGCCGCCGAGCCAGAAGCGGGTGATGTCGCCGGAGGCCTTGCGGTTGCCGTAGTCCAGGCGCATGAGCCATTGCTCCATGCGCTCGCGGCCAATCTGCTTCGCGGTGCCCTGGAAGACCCACAGCGCCGAGCGGCGCATCGCGGTGTCGAGCGTCTGGTCCTGGTTCCACATGGCGATGGCGTGCTGGGTGCCGTCCCACTTGCGCACCTCGTCCGTGCTCGACACGACGCCGGTCTCCAGGGCGATGAGCGCGTGGGGCACCTTGAAGGTGGAGGCCGGGACGAGCGGCGTGGCGCACAGCTTCGCGCCGTTGCGTGTGACTTCGCCGGAGTCCAGGTCCATCACGAGGAAGCAGCCGGGGTGCTTGGGCGTCTTGGGCGGTGCCGCGAGCGCGCTGGTGGTGACGAGGAGGAAGACGAGCACTGCGCGGAGGGAGCGGCGGCGGGACATGGGACTCCTGGGCGATGGGGGCGCTGCTGTGTCGGGCGTGCGCTTGGAGCAAGGTGTGGGCCAGGAGGACCCGCCTGGGACGGAGTCGTGCGCGTGGTTGGAGGACCACACGGGTGCGGTGATTCGTCCGCACCGCCGTGGTTCGAAGCGGCGTAGCGTGTGACGGGAAGATTCTGGCGACCCGTCGTTGAGCGGGCATGGGCTGCCAGGGCACATACGCGGGGAGTTCGCCGGTGGATGCAGGGTCCGGGTCCTGGATTCCGAGGCCGAAGTCGGCCGTTCTCGTGGCGTTGGTGGTGGTGGTGGGAGGCGCGGCACTCATGGCGGGCTTGCGCTCGCGCCGCGTCGCTCCCGTGTCGCCCGAGCTGTTCCTCACCAGCGCCCCCGTGCGCATGCTCGAGGCCCGGGTCAGCTATCCGGGCGCGGACGTGTATCGGCCCTATGGGCCTCTGCGCTCGGCGGCGGACGCGGGCCGCGCGGCTCCGGCGCCCCTGAGCGAGCTGGCGCGACTGGAGTCCGAGGGTGACATGCACGGCCTCGCGGCGGCCTATCTGGTGCGCCGCAACGCGGAGATGGCCGCGCCCTATCTCGCGAAGGCGGGCACCTCTCCGGATGTCGCGAGCGACCAGGCCATCATGGCGCTGGACCGCGGTGACTCGGCCTCCGCGCTCGCGCTGCTGGAGGGGGTGCTCGCCTCGCGGCCCACGCATGCACAGGCCCTGTGGAACCGCGCGCTGGTGCTGCGGGACCTGGAACTCTGGGCGCTGGCCGCGCAGTCGTTCGACGCGGTGGCCGCGCTGGGCGAGTCCGGCTGGGCCCAGGAGGCGACCTCTCGCGCCCAGGCCGCGCGCGGTCGGCTGCGAGGCACCGAGGACTGGCGAAAGACGTCGACGTGGGGCCAGTCCCTCGTCGTGGAGGGCGCGCGTGTGCCCGATGACGTGCTCCGCGCACAGCCCGGCATCTTCCGCATGTACTTCTACGAGGCCCTGCGCGCGGCCCCCACCGTGGAGCGCGTGCGCGCCCTGGAGCCGATGGCCGCGACGCTGGACGCGCACTCGGGCGGCACCGCCCTGCGCGCGGCTCTCCAGTGGACCCTGACGCGGGACTTCCAGCTCCGCGCGCCTCTGGCCCGTCGCTATCTGGAGCTGTACCGCACCCATCAGGTCGAGGGTGGCTTCGCCGCGTTCCTCGAGGACGTGCGTCGCGCCGGAGAGCAGGACCTGTTCCTGGGCGCGCTCGTTCGTGAGAGCAAGGTGGCCGACCACCTGGACGAGGTCTCCCGGCTCGTCGCGAAGCTCCAGGACCCGTGGTTCACGCTGCTCCTGGAGCACGAGCGCGCACTGCAGGCCATCTCCCGAGGCGAGCTGCTCCAGGCCGAGCAGCTCCTGCTGAGCGCGGCGGCGCGGTGCCAGCAACACCCGCTGGGCTATCGCTGCATCCCCATCGAGTCCGACCTGGGCGACCTCTATCGTCAGCTCCACCGGTTGGCCGAGGCCCAGCGTCACCTGCTGGCCGCGCGCGCGCTGTACCGCGTGGACCCGCGCTGGGGAGAGGCGCAGCTCCTGCTCCAGCTCGGACAGCTCGCGCGCTACCAGGGCGATGCGGCGCTCGCACGCGGCTACCTGGATGAAGCGCTGGCCCAGCGTCCCGACGACTGCACCATCCGTCACTTCGTCCGCGCCAACGATGCGCTCGCCTTGCTGGAAGCGTTCTCCGTGGAGAGCGCGCAGGCCCGCATGCGCGAGGCGCTCGCGTGCAAGACGCCCCTGCTGTTGTCGGGCGCGAAGACGCTGGCGGACCTGGCCCGGCTCCAGCCGGACTCCGCGCTGGACGCGCGCCTCGTGCAGGGCCTGGCGGAGCGACGCCAGAAGGGGAACCTCACGCCGGGCGAGTCCGCGCTGCTGACGCACATCGAGGGCCGCTATGTCGTGGAGCGCGACCGGCCGCGCGGCGAGGCCCTGCTGCGCCAGTCCATCGCCGAGGCCGCGAAGCTGCCCGTCACCAGCGTGGATGCCCGCAAGGCCCGCGCGTACAGCTACACGTCGCTGCTCTTCTCCTCCGCCAAGGCGGGCGAGTACGAGCAGGCGTGGCGCCTCTTCGGTGAAGAGGTGGGCGGACAGCTCCCCGGGCGCTGTGTCCTGGCCGTCACCACGGACGTCGAGCGCACCTTCGTGCTGGTGCGAGGCCCGGAAGGTCAGCTCGTCGGTCACCACGACGCGAGCCGCAGGGCCCCGCTGCACGACGAGCTCCAGGGGCTCATCCCCGATGCGATGACGGACCTGCTGCGCGCCTGTCCGGCGGTGGAGGTGGTGGCGCGCCCGCCGCTCCATGGTCGCGCGGGGCTGCTGCCGGAGGACCTCGCCTGGGCGTACCACTCGGTGCGCGCGTCGCCCGTCGCGTCCGGTACGCGGACGCCTCGCCGCCTCGTCGTCGCCGACGTGCAGGCGCCCGAGGCGCTGGGCCTGCCGATGCTCGGAGGCTGGGCGGGGCTGCCCGGAGACGAGGCCACGATGCTGCTCGGACGCCAGGCCACGCCGTCCCGCGTGCTGGAGGCGATGACGGACGCGACGCAGATCGAGGTCCACGCCCATGGGCTGATGAATCCGGATGTGTCCGAGGCCTCGTTGCTGGTCCTGTCGCCGGAGCCGAGCGGCCGCTACGCGCTCACCGCCGGCGAGGTGCGCGGGGCGAAGCTGCGCGGCCAGCCGCTGGTCATCCTCGGCGCATGTCGGGCCGCGCATGGCGCCGCGTGGACGTACGAGCGCTTCAGCCTGCCGGTGGCCTTCCTGGACGCGGGCGCGAGCACGGTGCTCGCGGCGACGGTGGATGTGCCGGACGCGGAAGCAGGACCTTTCTTCAATGCCGTGAGGGAGCGGATTCAGCACGGCGAGCGCGCGGCCAACGCGCTGAGGGACGTGCGGATGGCCTGGATGAAGCGAGACCCACGCAGCTGGGTGCGCTCCGTCCTGGTCTTCGATTGACGGCGGGATGGGCCCGCCTGGATGGACTGGAGGGGGAACGACGATATGAAGACCTCGAAGAAGCTGATGATGTGTGTGCTGTTCGTGGGTGCCTTGACGGGATGCCGCACGCTGGGCTCGCGGCCGACGCCAAGCCCCTCGTGCCCGGAGGTGGCGCCGCTGCCGAAGGTGCCGACCATCCAGGCCCTGCCTCCCAACGCGGAGCTGCCCGAGGGCGCCACGCAGGTGGTCGTCGGACTGTGCCGCAGGACGGGCCAGTACCTCGCGCTGGGCGTCGCTCCCGAGCAGGGGCGCTTCGCGTACGCGGTGGCGGGCAGCCGGGGGACCAGCGATGCGTTCTTCGCGCGCGTCCAGCGGCTCGGCCTGCCGATGACGGTGTTCAGCGCGCCGGTGAAGCTGCGCAAGGGCGGCTCGGTGGGCAGCTCGGCGGTGGACACGAGCTCCGACCCGCAGCAGGGCAACCCCCAGGAGGACAAGGACCCGACGGAGGGGCCGACGTACGACCCCTGCATCAATCAGCAGGACGAGATTGGCGACAAGCCGCCGCCGGACCCGACGGACGAGGGCGGCGCCGCGCCCACGGTCCCCAACTCGTTCGCGAGCCTGGCCTGGCAGACGGCCAGCGCCATCGACGCGGCCTCGGACCCCGCGCCGGAGAAGCCGGACACCACGTCGCCCACGGGCTCGACGGTGCCTCGGTAGTCAGGTGAGTCGAGGCGAGGAGCCCGGACCGTGCACCGGGCTCCTCGCGGCGGGGGGACGAGCCGTGTCCCGTCCCTCACTCCGCGAGCACGCCATCGAGCTCGCCGACCCGTCGCAAGACCTCGTGCCTCGCCGCCGTGCGGAGCCGATGGTCCAGGATGAGCTTCGAGCGCTTGAAGGGTTCGAGCCGGTCGATTCGCTCGAGCCCCGCCAGGAGGTCATCGCGCACGAGCTCCTCGTGGGGCTCGTTCATCGCGGTGGTGAAGAGGTGGACCTCGTGCCTCCCATCGGGTCCACGCACGAAGCGGAAGCCGCAGCTCCAGTCCTTGGAGTCGTTGCGTACCAGCCGGAGCGTGAGGTCCGGGACCTTCAGCCTCGGGACGAGCGGGATGAGGGCCAGCGCCTCCGCGGCGGAGGGGCCACTGACGTAGACGCGGAGCTGGAGGCGCTCCAGCCTGGACACGAGTGGTGACTCCAGGAATCGAGCGGCCCACCAGTGGAAGGCGAAGATGTCCAGGTGGCGCAGCGAGGGGAACGCGCTGGGGTCCTGGGCCAGCTCCACCCATTGGTCGAGCGCGCCACGCATCGCGAGGGACTCGAGCCCGGGCCGCTTCGCCAGGTCCTGCGTCCTCACGTCGCTGTTCACGAGCGAGCGCAGCGACTTCATCACCGGGTCCGTGGTGACGTCGTAGTCCCCGCGACCTTCCAGGTGCTCCACCGTGGCCCAGAGCGGATGACCCGCCGTCTTCTGGATGGCGCTCCGCAGGGCGCTCGAGTTGCCCTGCTTCAGCGCGGCGTGGGACAGGAAGCCCCGCGTGAAGACGCAGTCGGGCTTGAGCACCTCGTCGAGCGGACCGAGCAGCTCCTTGCGCGCGTTCTCGAGAAGCTCCCGCTCGCGCTTGCGCTCGGCGGTGGTGAGCGACCGACGCGTGGCCTCGAGCTGCAGGGCGATGAGCTCGCCGCGCGGATGGCCTTGCTCCAGCAGCACATCCGCCAGCACCGCGCGCGCCTCGTTGTCTCCTGGCTCCTCCAACACCCGCGCGAGCAGCGCCTCCGCGTCCCCGCCCTTCCTTGGCGCGACAGGCTCCGCCCCCCGCGGCTCCGCGTCGACAGGGAGGACGGCCCCGTGGGCCGCATTGGAGTGTTCGCCCACGGCCCAGGTCTTCCCTGGCGCGACGGGCTCCGCCCCCCGCTGCTCCGCGTCGACAGGGAGGACGGCCCCGTGGGCTGCATTGGAGTGTTCGCCCACGTCCCAGGCCTTCCGAGGCGCGACGGGCTCGGCCTCCCGCATCTCCGCGTCGACGTGGATGATGGCCTGGTGGTCCGCGGCGGAGAGCTCACCTTCGCGGGCCGCGGCGTCGAGCTGGGCGCGAATCCGGTCGACGTGGCTCGCGAAGAAGGCCTCGGCGTCGTCCTCCACGTCGTAGCCCTTGCGCGCCTTCAGCACCGTGCTCGCGGCACGAGCATCCCGGATGCGGCGCGCCAGGGGCGCAAGCCTCGTCCAGAAGGGACGCGCGCCAGTGCTGGTGAAGGGAGGCTCCGCGAACTGGCTCGCGACCCAGCGGTCGATGCGCGGGTCCTCGGGCCAATCCGCGAGCGCCTCCAGCCGGGGCCTCGCCTTCACCGAGCCCTTGTCGAGCAGCGCCGCGAGCAGCGTCGTGAGCGTCGCGGCATCCCGCCTCTCGGCGAGCGCGTCCCAGTCCTTGGGTGCGGGCAGGTCCCTCGCGAGCTTCTTGCCCAGTCCGACGATGCGCTCGGCCAGCACCGTGTGGGGCGCTGCGCGCCAGCGCGTGAGCAGGTTCTCCAGGACACCCGCCCAGTCCCCCTGCTTCGTGGCCTCCTCCAGCGCGGGCGACTTCTTCTTCGGCGCGGCGGGCATCGAAGACCTCCTACCGGGGGAACGTCGCCAGGGTAAGGGACTCGGGAGGGACGGTCAGCTCGCGGAGCATCAAGGTGTGCCCGGACAGGTAGCGCCAGCCGACCCCGTCATGGCGGAAGTCCGAGCGCTCGACGAAGGAGCGCTCCTTTCCCTTCTCGAACACCTTGGCGAAGAAGAGCACCTGGGCGTTGCCCTGGGCGTCCGGCGCCTGTCGGTCCATCACCACCAGCTTGGGGAACTGGTGCCCCTGGGCGAAGGCGCGCAGCTCCCGCACCACGTCGGCCTCGGGCCGGGCGCGGTCCGGGTGCTGGGGGTGGAGTGTCTTCCACAGGTAGGAGGCCTCACGCTGGGCGAAGGCGCTGTAGCGGCTGCGCATCAGCCGCTCGGCGTCGGGGGCTTCCGCCTCGCCCTTGTGGAAGGGGGCGCAGCACTCGCGGTAGCGCAGGCCGGAGGAACAGGGGCAGGGTGGGGCAGGGGGCATGTCTCGGGAGGGGAGCCTACCTGGACCGGTGGTGGGTCGGGAGCGCCGCATGCTCTGCGAGTCACACACGCACAGGAACGCCCTTGCTGGCGGCGGTGTCCGGGCATACATCCCGGGACCGCGCCTATGAGCCTTATTGAAGCCATCGTCCTGGGACTGGTCCAGGGTCTCACGGAGTTCCTGCCCATCAGCTCCACCGCCCACCTGCGCATCGCGCCGGAGCTGTTCGGCTGGAAGGACCCGGGGGCCGCGTACTCGGCCGTCATCCAGTTGGGCACGGTGGCCGCCGTGCTCATCTACTTCCGCAAGGACATCGTCTCCCTCGTCACCGCCTTCTTCAAGGGCCTGGCGAAGCGCGAGCCCTTCGGCACCGTGGAGTCGCGCCTCGCGTGGTTCGTCCTGGTGGGCACGCTGCCCATCGGCCTGTGCGGCCTCGCCTTCAAGAAGGCCATCGAGACGCAGTTCCGCTCGCTCTACGTCATCTCCGGCAGCCTCATCATCCTGGCCATCATCCTCTTCGTGGTGGAGAAGCGCGCCTCCCACAAGCGGACGCTGGCGGACATGACGTGGCGGGACGGCATCCTCATCGGCCTGTGGCAGGCGCTGGCGCTCATCCCGGGCTCGTCGCGCTCGGGCACCACGCTGACGGGCGGCCTGTCGCTGGGCCTCAAGCGCGAGGACGCCGCGCGCTACTCGTTCCTCCTGTCCATCCCCGCCACCACGCTCGCGGGCATCTTCGAGCTCAAGCACCTGCTGGAAGCCACCGAGCGGCCCAGCGCCGTGTCGCTCTGGGTGGGCACGCTGGTGGCGTTCGCCTCGGGCATGGCGGCCATCGCGTGGTTGTTGAACTACCTGCGCTCGCGCACCACGCTGGTGTTCGTGGTCTACCGCGTGGCGCTGGGCGTGCTGCTGCTGGTGCTGCTCCAGATGAACATGCTCAAGCCGCTGTCGGGCGTGGAGAACGTGGACGTGCCGCCCGAGCCGGGCAAGCAGCAGCTCGAGAAGCAGATCACCGACTGAGTCGCGGAGGCGTGGCGTCGTGAGCGTGGAGTCGTTGTTCCAGGCGGTGGAGGCGCGGTTGTCCACGCGCCCCGCGCGCAGCGTGGACCTGCCAGGGCTGGTGCTGCGCGAGGCCTCCGTGCTGGTGCCGCTGTTCGAGCGCGACGGCGTGCCCCACATGGTGTTCACCCGCCGCCCGGCCACGCTGCGCACCCACGCCAACCAGTACAGCTACCCCGGCGGAGGCCGCGACGCGGAGGACCTGACGCCGCTGCACACCGCGCTGCGCGAGACGGAAGAGGAGCTGGGCATCGACCGGCGCGGCGTGCGCGTGCTGGGCATGCTGGACGAGGTGCCCACCATCTCGCAGTACCGCGTGCGGCCCTTCGTGGGCGTGATTCCGGGGGACGGCCGCTACACGCCGAGCCCGGAGGAGGTCGCCTTCATCCTGGAGGTGCCGCTGGCGCGCCTGCTGGACCCGGCCATCCTGCGCGTGGAGCGCAAGGAGGTCTTCGGCGCGGAGCGGGACTTGTACTTCTACACGTACGAGTCCCACGTCATCTGGGGCGCCACCGCGCGCATCCTCCGCGACTTCCTCACGCAGCTGTCGCAGGTGCCGGACTTCGAGTCGTTCCTCGGCGCGCGCGGCTAGAACTGCAGGTAGACGTACGGCCGCGCCTCCACGGACGCCAGGTGGCGGATGCCCAGGCCGAGCACCACGAGCGCCATCGCGCGCACGGGCACCGGCATCCGGACGAACGCCTCCGAGGCCACCGTGTACAGCTTCATCGGCACCACGTGGAAGAACACCGCCGCGGCCAGCATGCCCCACACCAGCGGGCTGACGTTGGCGATGCCCGGCACGCCCGCCATCATCCGCGCGTAGAACTCCCCCGCGTCCGTCATGGAGTGCGCGCGGAACACCACGCGCGTGAGCACCACCAGCGTGAAGGTGGCCAGCATGCCCGCCGCGACGCGGGGGATGCCCGGGTTCTCCGGCTTGCCCACCGACCACTCCCAGCAGCGCGTCAGCCCCAGCGCCACGCCGTGCACCGCGCCCCACACGGCGAAGCGCCAGTCCGCCCCGTGCCACAGGCCGCCCAGCACCATCACCGTCATCAGGTTGAAGAGCACGCGCGGCTTGGACACGCGGTTGCCGCCCAAGGGCCGGTACAGGTAGTCCCGGAGCCACGTGGACAGGCTCATGTGCCACCGGTTCCAGAACTCGCCCACGTTCTTCGCCAGGTACGGCCGGTTGAAGTTCTCCGGGAACTTGAAGCCGAACAGCGCCGCCACGCCCAGCGCGATGTCCGAGTAGCCCGAGAAGTCGTAGTAGAGCTCGAAGGTGTAGGCCACCGCGGCGACGATGCACTCGGCGGAGGCGTACTTCTCCGGCGCGGCGAACACCGGGTCCACGATTCCGCTGCCCAGCACGTCCGCGATGACCAGCTTCTTCACCAGGCCCACGGCAATCCGGAACATCGCCCGGCCGCCGTCCTCGGGCGTCAGCGTGGGCACGTCGCGGAAGCGCTCGAGCAGCTCCGACGCGCGGATGATGGGACCGCTCACCACGCGCGGGAAGAACAGCATGTAGAGCAGGTGCTCGAGGAACGAGTGCTCGGAGCTGGCCTTCCCCCGGTACACGTCCACCGTGTAGCTGATGGCCTGGAAGACGTAGAACGACAGGCCCAGCGGCAGAATCAAATCGAACGGCGTCTCGCGGACGTGCAGGCCCCACGAGGCCGGAATCAGCGAGAGCGCCGTCTGGCGCAAGAGCTCCAGGTACTTGAAGCCCGCGAGCAGCCCCAGGTTCGACACCACCGACAGCGTGACGAGCAGCTTGCGCACGCCGGGCGACCGCGCGCGGCCCATGCCCTTGACGAGCACATGGTCCACGGTGACGCCCGCCAGGAAGATGAGCAGCGGGAAGGGCGTGAAGGCCGTGTAGAAGAAGACGCTGGCGCCCAGCAGCACCAGCATGCGCGGCCAGTAGTGACGGTGCACCGCCCAGTAGAGCGCGAACACCGCGATGACGAACACGAGGTACTGGAGGCTGTGCGACAGCACGTCAGTTCCCCTCCATGCGCGCGGTGGGCTCGCCCTTCTTGCGCGCCTCGTAGGCCGACAGGAAGTCCCGGGCGAAGCTCGCCGCCAGTCGCTCGTAGCCCTCGGGCGTCAGGTGCACGCCGTCCGTGTGCCCGTACACCGGCCGCGAGCGCTGCCAGCGCAGCATGGCCCGCTCACCGCCCATGGCCGCGCGAGGTGACCAGTACGCGCACCCCGCGTCCCGCGCGACGCGAGGCAGCGTGTCCAGCACCGTCGCCAGCGAGGGCGCCTCCGTCCAGTGTCCGCTCGCGTCCTTCGCCAGCCGGTCCGTGGGGCCCAGCACCAGGCACTCCGCGTTGCCCGTGGCCTTGCGCAGCCGCGAGATGAGCGCCGTGTAGTCGCCCGACAACCCCTGCGCGTCCAGGCCGACGAGGTTCGCCTCGTTGGTGCCGTACCAGAACACGAGCAGGTCCGGCCGCCGCGACGCGAGCTGCGCGTCCACCGCCGCCGCGTCCATGTCCCGCAGGGTGAAGGACGTGGAGCCCGGCAGCCCCAGCGCGTCCAGCACCACGCCCGGCGTGTCGTACTCCAGCGCCGCGCCCAGCACGGTGACCTTGCTGTTCGGCGCCGCCGCGACCTCCACCTCGTGCGAGGTGCCGGTGACGGGGAAGGAGCGGATGCGCACGGTGGGCGCGGTGAGCGGCTCGGGCGGAGGCGCGTCCGGGGGGATGTCCTCGCCGTCCACGCGGATGTCCGGCGACGCCACGTCCGGCACGTCCAGCGCGTACAGGTCCAACCGGCCCGTGCGCGACTTCTCCTCGGGGCAGCCCTTGCAGAACTGGATGCGCAGCTTGGAGCCCGGCGCGCCCACGGCGCGGATGCCCGTCAGGCCCCACACACCGCCCGGCGCAGAGTCCAGCGCGTCCTCCACCTTCCACTCGCCCGTCAGCTCGCGCGCCACGCGCGCCTTGTCCAGGCGCGGCGAGGACTTGCCCGCGGCGATGAAGCCCCGGCCCGCGTCACCGAAGCGCTGGGCGAGCACGTCGCGCACCGCGTCCGTGAAGTAGTGCGACGCGGTATGCGACGCGCCCAGCTGGGCGATGCCCACGCGCAGCGCCTCGCCGGACTCGCGGCGGCGCAGCTTGTCGAAGGTCCGCGTCAGCGCGATGTCCGCGTCCTGCAGCCCCGGCGTGTCCGCCACCGGCACCAGCGGGGTGTGCGCCTTGGCGAAGCTGCGCTGGAGCGCGAGGTCGAAGAGGTGGCCCAGCAGGTCGGAGCCCTTGGCGCGCGGGTGCACCAGGTCCTCCAGCATCAGCCCCGCCTCCAGCCACCGCAGCGCCGCGCCCTCGCCACCCATGGCGTTGTATGCGTCCCAGAACGCGCAGCCGCCCAGGCGCGCCTCCTCGCGGAAGATGTCGGAGACCTCCTTGGACCCACGGCGTGGCACCGGCTCGCCGCCCATGGTCCGCACGCCCGCGTCGATGGGCGACATCACCAGGCACGCCGCGTCCGGCACGTTGGTGCGCACGCGGGAGACCAGCTCCTTCATCTGCGCGCGCACCTCCTCCAAGGTGGTGCGCTCGCGCGAGTAGAAGAACGCCTCGTTGCCGCCCACCATCAGCACCACCATGGACGGCTTGCGCTGGCGCAGCTGCGCGCGGAAGGCCGCGGGCTGGGCGCGCAGGTACACCTCCGCCATGCCGCCCAGCAGGCCCACCGTGTCGTAGATGACGCCCGGCGTGCCCGTCTCCAGCGTCACGCCGTGCAGCTCCACCCGGCCGGACGTGGTGAGCGTGAGCGTCCTGGCGCCCTCGGGCAGGTTCACCCGCGCGAAGGCCGCCTCCGACTTCGTCTTCGAGAAGCCGCGCGTCTGGATGCGCTGCAGCGGACGGCCGTCCACCGACAGCTGCACGGAGCCGCTGGAGGGCTGGGCCAGGAAGAACAGCTCCGCGACCCTGGCTCCTTCCGCGTCGTACTTCGTGTTCTGCGAGCCGCCCGCCGCGGTGAAGGCCACACCCGTCCAGCCCACCCTGTCTCGGGGCCACTTGGTGTCCACCAGCCGCTCGATGGTCCACCCGTCCGAGCCCCGTCCGGAGCGCGTCCACCGGCCCGCGCTCGCGGGGCGGGTGATGAAGAGGAAGCCCTTGCCGCCCGAGCCGAAGCGCTCCTGGAGCCTGTCGCGCACCACGTCGGTGATGTAGTCGGACGCCACCAGCGAGTCGCCCAGGTGCACCACGCGCACGGGCGTGCGTCGGGTGTCCGCGCGCAGCTCGCCCAGCGCCTTGTGGAACGGGGCGAGCCCGTCCTCCTCGCACGTGCCATCCGAGCGCGCCTTGCGGCAGTTGAGCTCGATGTCCACGTGCTGGGCGCTCATCTTCTCGCGCAGCGCCTCCAGTTCCACGGCGCGGGCCAGGGAAGGCGCGCTCAGCTCCTCCAGGCCGATGCCCGGCACGGTGGGCACCACGGGCTGGTCGGGGGGGAGCGCGGCGACGTCGGTGCCCGCGTCCTCGCCCGCATCGTCCTCGGGGGGCGCGGTGGGCTTCGTCGGCTGGCCCGCGGCCACCTCCGTCTCCGGCGCGGGCACGGGCTGGCCCCCCAGGAACCTCGCCGGGACGGTCAGCGCGACCAGCTTCTCCTGCAAGGGACCGCGCTGGAGGGAGGGCAGGGGGCGCCACGCCTCCGGAATCGGGGCGAGCGAAAGCCCCAACGTCAGCGCGATGGTGAGGAGGAGCGTCAGCCCGGTGGATCTGGCCTTGAGGAAGTCCAACAGCGCGGCATGAGACTGGCTTTTCGGGGGCGGGTCAAAACTCCCGCCACTTCCGGCCGCTTCACCGTCCGGAGGGCGTCCGGCCGGGCGGGGTGGGCGGGAAGGTGGGAGTCGCAACGGCTCTGGAGGGGCTGGCTTCGTCACGGCTGCCCTCTTTCCCGGAAAGGCCGAAACGGTATGGTGCGCCGCCAGTCACGCCGGGGGGAAGACCCTGGCGCTTCTCGCTGGCTCCGAGCCGGCACTCGCAGGAGTCGTACCCCGCATGGCCCTCTACCCCGTCATCATGGCCGGTGGCTCCGGCACGCGTTTCTGGCCGCTGTCCCGGCAGGCGCGCCCCAAGCAGTTCCTGCCGCTCGCCTCGAAGCTGCCGCTCATCACCGACACCGCCCAGCGCCTCAAGGGCCTGGCCACGGTGAAGAACACCTTCATCGTGTGCGGCCCGCTGCACGCGAAGGCCGCCGCGAAGCTGGTGAAGGGCCTTCCCAAGCCCAACCTCCTGGTGGAGCCCGTGGCCCGCAACACCGCGCCCGCCATCGCGCTCGCCGCGGTGCAGGTGGCCGCCCGCGACCCGAAGGGCGTCATGGTGGTGTTGCCCTCCGACCACCACGTGGCCGACGTGCCGGGCTTCAAGCGCGTGTTGGAGCAGGCCGCGCGCATCGCCGAGGGGGGCCACATCGTCACCCTGGGCATCCAGCCGAACCGCCCGGAGACGGGCTACGGCTACATCCAGGTGGGTGACGCGCTGGAGGGCGGCGGACGCGCGGTGAAGGCGTTCAAGGAGAAGCCCGACCCCCAGACGGCGCAGGCCTACGTGTCCTCCGGTGAGTACCTGTGGAACGGCGGCATCTTCGTCTTCCGCGCGGACGTCATCCTGGCCGCCTTCGAGCAGCACATGCCAGAGATGAAGAAGGGCCTGAAGGCCCTGCGTGATGCCGCCGGCAAGCGCACCTTCGGCGCGGTGCTCAAGAAGGTGTTCCCCAAGCTGCCGTCCATCTCCATCGACTACGGCGTGATGGAGAAGGCCTCCAACATCGCGGTGCTGCCGGGTGACTTTGGCTGGTCGGACGTCGGCTCCTTCGCGGCCATCCCCGAGGTGCGCCCCGCGGACGCGCACGGCAACGTCATCTCCGGCGACCTGGCCGTCGTGGTGGACTGCAAGGGCTGCATCGTGCTCGCCGACAAGCGCCCGCTGTCCGTCGTGGGCCTCACCGACGTGGTGGTGGTGGACTCCGGCGACGCGGTGCTGGTGGTGCCCCGCGAGAAGAGCCAGGACGTGCGCAAGGTGGTCGAGGCCCTCAAGGCCCGCAAGCTGCAGAAGTACCTGTAGGTGCAGGCGCCCAGTGTGCGCTGGAGAAACTTCCGACCCCGGGGCTGAAAGAACTTCCGCTCCGTGGGTAACGGGGTTCTCCGCTTTCTCGTCCCGGCGGGAGGTTGTCGTGTCCAGTCGCTGACGAAGTCGGGGGTGCACGCCGGTTGCAGGGCCGTCGCCGCCCGCCCCATCCCGGGGCGGACGGGGCGGAGCTCGAACATGGCTTGCAATCACTGCGCGGTGGAGCATCCGGTGGGGTCGGTGTGTCCTCGGGCGCCGTCCCTGGAGGGGCAGCGGCACGGCCCGCTGGTGCTGGGCGCGGCGTTGGGCTCGGGGGCGTTGGGGACGGTGTACCTAGCGGAGCACACGCCCACGGGGCACCGCTTCGCGGTGAAGGTGCTGCACCCGCACCTGGCGGCCCAGCCGGTGGTGCGCTCGCGCTTCCTGGCGGAGGCCCGCGCGCTGCGCTCGCTCAAGCACCGCCATGTGGCGCGGGTGCTGGACGCGCGCATCGGCCCCGCGGGGCTGCCGTGCATGCTGATGGAGCACGCGGAGGGGGAGCCCTTCTCGAAGCTGCCCATGCCGCTGGCTCCGGCGGAAGTCGTGCTGGTGCTGGCCCAGGCGCTGTGCGCGCTGGAGGTCGCCCACGCGCAGGGCCGCGTGCACGGGGGGCTGAGCGCGGACAGCCTGGTGCTGACGTGGGACTCGCGGGGGGAGCGGCGGGTGAAGGTGCTGGGCTTCGGCTCGCGCGAGGTGCTCACCGCCAGCCTGTCCCGCGAGGAGCGCGCGTGCGGCATGGTGGTGGGCTCGCCCGCGTTCCTCGCGCCCGAGCAGTGGGCGCAGGACACGGTGGATGGGCGCACGGACATCTACGCCCTGGGCGTGGTGGGCTACCTGCTGGCCACGGGCCGGCTGCCCTTCGGCTTCGGGCGCGTGGGGGCGCTGTCGCCCGCGGCGCCGCATGAGCTCAACCCTCGCGTGCCGCGCGCTCTCTCGGACGTGCTGCTGCGCGCGCTCTCGCAGAGCCCCGGGGAGCGGTTCCCGGACGCCGTCTCCTTCCGCGAGGCGCTGCTGGACAGCCAGGGCATCGGCCGGGTGCGGCCCGCGCCCCCGCAGCGCACGCGCACGTCGCGCGGGAGCATCTCCATCTTCGGCCACATCCTCCCGGAGGACGACGCCACGCCGCTGCACCGCGCGCTGCGCGAGGTCGCCTACGAGCAGGTGCCGACGGCCGAGCTGACGCCGCCGAAGATGGAGTCGCCCCGGGGCCTGCTCGTGCGGCTGGGGCTGGCCACGGACGCGGAGCTGGTGCCGGTGCGCCTGGGGGATGTGACGGTGGACGGCTTCTTCGCCACGTGGGCGGGGGTGCTGCCTCCGCTCGCCTCGCAGCTCCCGGTGGAGCTGACGTTCAAGGGCCGCAAGGTGGCGTGCGACTGCGACGTGGTCCGCCATGTCACGCGCGAGGAGGCGCGGGCGTGGAACGGTGAGTCGGGGCTGCACGTGCAGTTCGCGGGCGAGGCGGCGCGGGAGCTCCTGGCGCACGCGCTGGGGTTGGGCTCGGGGCCGCGCGCGCTGGAGGCGGAGCCGGTGCCGGACGCGGAGCTGGCCCGGGTGCTGTCGCGCGCGGCGGTGGTGGAGAAGGACCCGTACGCGCTGCTCGGCGCGCTGCCGCACGAGGACTTCGAGGCGGTGCGCCGTCGCGCGACCTCGGCGCTGCGCAGGCTGAACCTCTTCCGTCAGCGCACCCTGCCCCTGGGGCAGCGTCAGGCGCTGGAGGCGCTGCTGCGCCGGGTGGAGGCGGCGGGCCGCATGCTGACCGACGTGGTGTCGCGCGCCGGCTACGACGCCACGCGGGGGAACCTCGCGGGCGTCACGCGCTGCCTCGACGCGGGGCTGGCGGATGAGCAGGCGGAGGTGATGCGCGGTGCCTTCCTCGCGGCGCGTCCGCTGGCGGAGTCGCGGGCCCGGGCGCTCTTCACGCAGGGCCACGCGCTGGAGGTTCGGGGGCAGCACGACGCGGCTCTCGAGCGCTACGCGGAGGCGCTGGCGTTGGATCCGCTCAACGCCTCCTGGCTGCGCCACTACCAGGTCCTGCGCGGGCAGCCGCGCCCTGAGGTGCCGCTCTCCATCGAGAGCGCCGGCGTGGAGGTCACCGCGCACTGAAGGCGCGCGCATTCCGAAGGGGCGCTTCCAGCGGAGCGAGGGTGCGGAGGTCACCGCGTACCGAAGGCGCGCGTGTTCCGGAGGGACGCTTCAAGCGGAGCGTGGGTGTGGAGGTCACCGCGCACTGAAGGCGCGCGTGTTCCGGAGGGACGCTCCCAGCGGAGCGAGGGTGCGGAGGTCACCGCGTACCGAAGGCGCGCGTGTTCCGGAGGGGCGCTCCCAGCGGAGCGCGGGTGCGGAGGTCACCGCGTACCGAAGGCACGCGTGTTCCGGAGGGGTGCCCCCAGCGGAGCGTGAGCGCCGTGGACTCAGGTCCGGCCTCTACCGAGGCCGTGCTCGTGACCCTGGCGATACGGCGAGCACGCACTCGGGCCTCTACCGAGGCCGCCCTCGTGACCCTGGCGATACGGTGAGCACGCACTCGGGCCTTGCCGAGGCGGCGCCCGCTGCCGAGGAGAGGCCGCTGGCACGCGCTCGGCGGCCGCGCCGTCGAGGCGGGGCCCACCCGAACTTCTCCGACCCATGAGGGCTCGCCTGGAGGGCGTTCGCCCCAGGAGGCCGGCCCGACTGGAGCGCTCGCCTCCCTCGACAGAGGGAGCCCGGACCCCCGGTCGCCCCACAGCCGGGCGGGTGTGGGGGTTGATTGGCACCCCAGGGATTCACAGGGGCGCCGAGGGAGCATCGTTCAGCAGCCCGCGCAGGCCCCCTGTCGGGTGCCGGGAACCGTTGCGCTCGTGTAGAGTCCGCCGCCCTCTGTCATGCCCTCCGGTTCCAGGAGGAGGGCGGGGACACCTTCATGAACGCGCATATCTTCCGCGAGTACGACATCCGGGGTCTGGTGGACAAGGACCTCACGGCCGAAGTGGTGGAGCTGCTGGGCAAGGGCCTGGGCACCATCATCCGCCGCAACGGCGGCCGCTTCATCGCCGTGGGCCGCGACTGCCGCGAGTCCTCCACCCGCTTCCGAGACTCGCTCTGTGCCGGCCTGACGTCCACGGGCCTCAACGTCTTCGACGTGGGCGTGGTGCCCACGCCGCTGACCTACTTCGCCGCCAACACCCTGCCGGTGGATGGCCTGGCCATGATTACCGGCAGCCACAACCCGCCCGAGTACAACGGCTTCAAGATTGGCGCGGGCAAGACGACCTTCCACAGCCACGAAATCCAGGCCCTGCGCCGCCTCATCGAGGCGCGGGACTTCGAGGTCTCGAAGACGCCCGGCACCGTGACGCCGTACGACATCATCACCCCCTACAACCACTTCGTCCGCCAGACGGTGAAGGTGGGCCGCAAGGGGATGAAGATCGTCATCGACGCGGGCAACGGCACCGGCGGCGCCATCGCCGTCCCCCTGTTCGAGTCCATGGGCTTCGACGTGGTGCCCCTGTTCTGCGAGATGGACGCGACGTTCCCCAACCACCACCCGGACCCCACCGTGGTGGAGAACCTCCAGGACCTCATCGCCGCGGTGAAGCGCGAGAAGGCCGAGGTGGGCATCGCCTACGATGGTGACAGCGACCGCATCGGCGTCATCGACGACCAGGGCAACATCCTCTGGGGCGACCAGCTCATGGTCCTCTTCAGCCGCTACGTCCTCAAGGACAGCCCGGGCGCGGCCATCGTCGGCGAGGTCAAGTGCAGCTACACGCTGTACGACGACATCGCCAAGCGCGGCGGCAAGCCCGTGATGTGGAAGGCGGGCCACTCGCTCATCAAGGCGAAGATGAAGGAGGAGCACGCGGAGCTGGCCGGCGAGATGAGCGGCCACATCTTCTTCAAGAACCGCTACTTCGGCTTCGACGACGCGGTGTACTCGTCCGCGCGCCTGCTCGAAATCCTCACCCACGAGAAGCAGAAGATGTCGGAGCTGCTCGCGGACGTGCCGAAGACCTACGCCAGCCCCGAGCTGCGCTTCGACACGAAGGAGGAGAAGAAGTTCGAGATGGTCAAGCGCGCCACGGAGACGCTGCGCGCGGCGGGCCACGACATCATCGACGTGGACGGCGTGCGCGTGACGTTCCCCGACGGCTGGGGCCTCATCCGCGCCTCCAACACCCAGCCCATCCTGGTGCTGCGCTTCGAGGCCAACACGCCCGAGCGCCTCAAGGAGATCCAGGCCCTCATCGAGGGCACCGTGGCCCAGGTGCAGCGTGAGGTGGGAGGGTGAGCGCGCCTCGAATCCTGGCCATCGCGGGCAGCCTGCGCACCGGCGGCTTCAACCAGAAGCTCCTGGCGCTGGCCGTCGAGAAGGCCCGCGCGCTCGGCGCGGACGTGGACGTGGTGGACCTCAAGACGGTGGGCGTGCCGCTCTACGACGGTGACGTGGAAGCCCAGGGCCTGCCCCCGAGCGTCGTCGCCCTGCGCGAGCGGGTGGCGAAGGCCCAGGGCCTCCTCATCTCGAGCCCCGAGTACAACTCGTCGATTCCAGGCGGCCTGAAGAACGCCATCGACTGGGCGTCGCGTGCGCCCGGCCGGCTGTTCCAGGGCAAGTGGACGGCCATCATGGGCGCAAGCCCCGGCAACTTCGGCACCGCGCGCATGCAGCCGCACCTGCGGCAGGTGATGTCGTCGGTGGGCGCGCTGGTGCTGCCCACGCAGGTGCACCTGGCGCGGGCCGCGGAGGCCTTCACGCCGGAGGGCCGGTTCAAGGACGACGCGCGGCAGCAGGAAGTCGAGGCGCTGGTGACCGAGCTGGTCCAGCGCGTGAAAGGCTAGAGGGGAACACCGCCATGCCGACGCTGGGAATCGACCTGGGGGGGACGTTCGCTCGAGCCGCCGTGGTGGACGAGGCGGGGAAGCTGCTCGCGTCGACCAAGGTGGCGCTCGCCGAGCGCAGCCCGTCCGGGGTGGTGGAGACCATCGCCCAGGCCGCCTCCGAAGCGGTGCGGTCCGCGGGTGTGCCGGTGGACGCCTGCGGCGTGGGCGCGGCCGCGCAGATCCACAAGGACTCCGGGGTGCTGTCGGTGGCCCCCAACCTGGGCTGGCGCAACGTGCCCCTGGGCAAGATGCTCACGGACCGGCTGAAGCAGCCGGTGAAGGTGGTGAACGACCTGTCCGCCGCCGCGTGGGGTGAGCTGCACGCGGGCGCGGGCCGTGGCGCGCAGGACCTGCTGGTGGTGTTCGTCGGCTCGGGCGTGGGCAGCGCCATCATCGCCGGCGGGCGCCTCCTGGAGGGCGCGGGCGGGGTGGCGGCCGAGCTGGGCCACATCAAGGTCGTCCCCGACGGGCGGCGCTGCGGCTGCGGCGAGCAGGGCTGCCTGGAGGCGTATACCGGGGGCCACAACCTCATCGCCCAGTCGAAGGAGCTGCTCGTCGCGGGCCGTGCTCCGCTGCTCGCGAAGCTCGTGGAGAACGACGCCTCCCGGCTGACCCCGGTGTCGCTGGAAGAGGCGGCGGAAGCAGGCGACGAGGCCGCTCGGGAGGTGTATGAGCGGGCCGCGCGTTTCCTGGCGCTGGCGGTGGCCAACCAGGTGACGGTGTTGAACCCGGCGAGGCTCATTCTCGGGGGTGGGGTGTTGAACCACTGCCCTGGGATGCGGCGCCGGGTGTTGGACGGTGTGAGGGCGTGGGCGTCCCAGACGTCCCGCGAGGGGTTGCTCATCGCCGACGCGGAGCTCGGCGACGACAGCGGCCTCATTGGTGCGGCACTGCTGGCCGCGTGACGTGAGAGGAGTGCAGTGATGGCCGAGTTCAAGGACCAGGTCACCTACCGCGGCAAGCCGGTGACGCTGGAGGGCGACGGGCAGGTGCAGGTGGGCGACCTCGCGCCCGACTTCACCGTGTACAAGGGCTTCTACGAGTCCCACCGCCTGTCGGAGCTCAAGGGGCAGGTGGTGGTGTTGAGCGTGGCGCCGAGCGTGGACACCAAGGTCTGCGCCATCCAGCTGCGCATGTTCAACCAGCAGGCGACGCAGCTGGGGCCGGACGTGAAGGTCTGGTACCTGAGCCTGGATTTGCCCTTCGCCCTCAACCGCTTCAGCGCGGCCGAGGGCATCCAGAACGTGGCGGTGCTCTCGGACTACAAGGACCGGGACTTCGCGCGGAAGTACGGGCTGTACATGAAGGAGCTGGGCCTCCTGGCGCGCAGCACCTTCGTGGTGGACCGCGAGGGCCGGGTGGTGTTCCGCGAAATCGTCCCGGAGATGATGCACGAGCCGGACTACGACGCCGCGCTGGAGGCGGTGCGCAAGGCGCTCTGAGGCGCGCCTCGCGCCGCGCTCGACGCACGCTCAGGCGGGCACCATGCGGGCCTGCTTGAGGGCCATCAGCTCCAGGCAGCTGAAGGCGGCCACGGCCACGGCCTGCACCACGGTGAAGGCCACGCCCCAGACGGTGGGCTGCACCCAGCCCGTGGCGAGCAGCGCCAGGCTGTCCACCGTCCACAGCACGTTGGCGCCGATGATGGCCCAGACGAGCCCCCGGGGGACGAGGGGCCGGTTGGCCAGGAACACGAGCAGCGCGGCGAAGGGCAGCAGGCTGAAGCCCGCCGAGCGCAGCAGCGTGACGGGCAGGCCGAGCAGCTCGCTCAGGGGCTGGGCGGCGAAGAACATCAGGGCACCGGTGGCGCCGCTGATGAGGCCGTCGGCGAGCAGGATGTGGCCCAGGAAGGTACGCGACGCGGGAATGGCGCTCATGGCTGTGTCCTTGGAATGCGGCGCCGGGGAAATCCCGCCGCCGTCTGGGGACACACATTGCGCGTGGGCGGTGCGCGGGTCGATTACGCGGGAGGTAATGGGCAGGCTTCCCCGTTGTTCCTAGGGTCAGGGGCATGATGATGCCGAGCCGTCCGGTGGGAGAGTTGCTGCGCGAGTGGCGTCAGCGCCGCAGCCTGAGTCAGTTGGACCTGGCGTGCCGCGCGGAGGTGTCCGCCCGCCACGTGAGCTTCCTGGAGACGGGGCGCTCCACGCCGAGCCGGGACATGCTGCTGCACCTGGCCGAGGAGCTGGACGTGCCGCTGCGCGAGCGCAACACGCTGCTCGTGGCGGCGGGCTTCGCGCCCGTCTACTCGGAGAACGAGCTGGACGGGCCGCGCATGACGGCGGCGCGCGAGGCGGTGGAGCTGGTGCTCTCCGGACACGAGCCGTACCCGGCGCTCGCGGTGGACCGGCACTGGCACCTCGTCACGGCCAACCGCGCGGTGGGCGTGCTCCTGGAGGGCATCCCCGGCGAGCTGCTCCAGCCCCCCGTCAACGTGCTGCGGCTGAGCCTGCACCCGGACGGCCTGGGCCGGCGCATCCTCAACCTGGAGCAGTGGCGCGCGCACGTGCTGGCCAGGCTGCAGCGGCAGGTGTCGACCACCGCGGACGCGACGCTGGCGGCGCTGCTCGACGAGCTGCGGGGGATGGGGCCGGTGCCGAGCCACGCGTCCGAGCCGGACTACGCGGGGGTGGTGGTGCCCCTTCGCATCATGACGCCCCGGGGCGTGCTGGCCTTCATCGGCACGACGACGGTGTTCGGCACGCCGGTGGACGTCACCCTGGCGGAGCTGGCGATTGAGTCCTTCTTCCCCGCGGACGCGGCGACGGGGGAAATCCTGCGCCGGGCCGCCGCCGAGGCCCCGCGGCGCTCCGACGCGTGAAACAAGGACGCCCCGCCTCGGCCATAGGGAAACCGGAGCGGGGCGCGGGTTTGGGGACTGCGACTACAGCGTGGGCGTACCCACGCGATTGCTGCAATACGCACTGGAGCCGCACGTGGTGCCGACGCTGGTGTACCAGGCCGTCTTGCGGGTGCCGTACTGGCGGTTGTCCGCGTGCACGTGCGCGCCGGTGGAGTTGCCCGTGGAGCCCACCAGGCCCAGCGCGCAGCGGTCGCAGGTCTTGGAGCCGGAGGACACGTTGGAGTTCAGGTGGAGCTGGCGGAAGTCCCAGCCGCTGCCGCCGGTGACGACGTAGTAGTTGCCCGCGCCGCCGTTGCAGCTGGTGCCGCCGCTGCAGTTGTTCGCACAGCCGCCGTAGTAGGCGTAGTAGCGGCTGACGTTGATCATCCCGCGGTGGTTCCACACGCTGCACGTGCCATTGCTCATGTCGAGCGCGTTGTGGCTGCTGCCCGAGCACGAGTAGTACGTCGTGGAGCCCACGCGCGCGGCCGTGTCACAGATGGGACCGACGGCCGTCGCCGACGACGCGCTCGTGGACCACCCCGTCACGGCCAAGGCCACCGTGGCCAACATCCACTTCAATGCCTTCATGGAACTGCCTCCTCTGGTTGTTTCGCTGCGGCACTGCCCGGTGATGCAGGGGTCACCTCCTCAGCCGCTGCTTCTCGCGCAGCAGCAGGTGCCACTCCTGGAGGTTGAGCTTCAGCGCGGACAGCCACGCGTCGATTTCAGGGTCCATGCGCGGGTCCACGCCGCGCAGCGACTCCAGCAGGGGCCGCGCGGAGGACTGCCCCAGCCGGGCGATGCCCTCGAGCGCCGCCTTGCGCACCGCCGGATTCGGGTCCCCGCGGAAGGCCTCCACCAGCGCGCGCCGCGCCCCCGCTGACTCCGCTCCCGGCGCGCCTCCCAGCGCCGTCGCCGCCGCCGCGCGCAGCTCCGGGGACTCGGCCTTCAGGTGCCGGGTGACGCGCTCCACCGTCTCGTGGCCCACGGCCTCCATGGACACCTCGCCCAAGAGCCTCGCCGCCACCGCGGGGTCCTCGGCCGCCGACGCCACCGCCACCGTCGTCTCCGACACCGTGCGGTCATGGCCCGAGTACACCTGTGCGCTCTCCGCCAGCAGGTTGTCGGCCACCGCCTGGCGCACCTCCGGGGAGCTGTCGCGCACCAGCTGCTCGTACGTCACCACGCCGCCGTTCTTCGCCATGAACTCCACGGAGGGCGTGGCCCTGAGGGCCCGCACCGCCGCCGCGCGCGCCGCCGGGTCCGCGTCTCCCGCGGCCCGGGCCAGCAGCGGCTGCACCAGTCCGGGCGACTCCGCGTGACTTGCCTTCGTGGCCAGCGCCGCGCCCAGGGCCTCCAGCACCTCCGGCTGGTGCTCGCGCTCCAGCGCGGCCTGCAGCTCCCCGGCGGGCATGGCCAGCGCCGCCTCGCGCAGCCGCGCCTTCACGTAGTGCTTCAGCGCGGGTGAGCCGTCCTTCATCGCCGCGCGCACGTCGCGGAGCATCGTCTCCACCGAGCACGTCTCGGGCGTCAAGAGCGGCGCGGCCGCGCTCGCCGGCCCCGCCGCGCCCAGGAGGAACGACACCAGGAGCCCGCGCCCCCATCGCCTGTTCATGAGGGCATGCATCAGTGCGGCGCTCCTTCCTCGACGAGGCACGCGTGGTGCTCGCCCTTGCCCAGCCAGATGCGGGCGAAGTCCACGGTGCCGGAGGCGTACAGCTGCTGGAACTCGGTGTAGTCGCGCTGGAAGCGCGGGTCCTTCGCGGCGAGCCTCGCCAGCATCGGCAGCGCTCCCTCTCCCGCGGCGCGCACGGCGAAGCGGAAGATGGCCCAGCGCACGCAGACGTCGTGCTCCTTGTCGAACGCCGCCTCGTAGATTTTCAGCGCCTGCTCGGGCTCGCGCGTGACGCCCAGCCGGAAGGCGGCCATCTCCCGCACGTCGCGCTCGCGGTCCGTGGTGAGGATGTGCTCCAGCTCGTCGAAGGACTCCGGGCCGATGAGCGGGTCGGAGTACGACGGCATCTCCAGCGCGAGCAACCGCACCGCCATGTCGTCCGAGGTGCCGGCGATGGAGAGCAGCTCCTTCCAGTACGGCGCATGGGTGCCCGTGCGCTCGAAGTCCTCCTTCATCACCCGGCCCAGCGTGCGCGTGGCCACCCACGCGGTGGAGTCCGCCGTCTCGTCCAGGGCCACCGCCTTGAGCCGCGCCAGGTCCCCGGGCGACAGCCGCCGCTGGGTCTCCAGGGCGTCCAGCGCCGCCGAGCGGTTCTGGGTCGGCAGGCTCTTGTCCTCGCCCATCCCCAGGAGCGCCGCCGACACCTTCGCGTCGTGCACGGCTGGCGCCGCCTTCACGGCCTCCAGGTAGAGCCCCAGCTCCGGAGGGCTGGCCTGCTTCGCCCACTCGATGACCTGCAGCGCGCGCCCCGCGTCCTGCCCCACGAGCTCCGTCAGGCGCTCCTGGAGGTAGGTCGCCAGCAGGTTGTCGCGGTGCCCCACCGCCACCCCCAGCGCCGCGCGCAGCGCGTCCAGCGAGGTCGCCTTGTCCAGCTCCCGCAGGCCATCCCAGCACCCGGGCATCGGCAGCTGCTCCACCGCGGGCGTCGGCTCCGAGGCCGGCGGCACCCCCGAGGGCGTGCCCACCATGACGCCGCTGGAGGTGGGCGGCCTCGCGGCGCTCGCGGCGGGGGCGGATTCATTCGAGGAGGCAGACAGGCCTCGGGTCAGCAGCGCGACGACCGAGGCCACCAGCACCACCCCCAACAGGACCACACCGGACTTTTTGGAGTTCATCAGGACGAAGTCGAGAAGCTCGTGATTCCTTTAATTCTTGATTACTTGGAAATCGCGAGCCAGGCAACGGCTTTGTCACGGCCGCGACGCGTCGCCTGCCTCCTGCGAGGGCGGGCGTGGGGCGCGGGCCTGGGGCGGACATAGCTTGAGGGGAGAGAGCTGGTTGCTGACTGGGGGAGTCGAATGCGCGAGCCGCCACCCGCCGCGTCCGGCGTCGAGGACGCACGTGAGCCCGCTTCGGGAGCGGTGCCCTGGCATGCCCTGCCGGTCGAGCGGGCCTTCGAGCGGCTGGAGAGCGGACCGTCAGGGCTGACGGACGAGCAGGCGCGCGAGCGGCTCTCCCGTCATGGGCCCAACGTCCTGGAGCGACAGAAGGGCGAGGGGCCGCTGAAGCTGTTGTGGCGACAGGTGAACAGTCCGTTCATCTGGGTGCTCATCGTGTCGGCGGTGCTGGCGGTGGTGATGGGCAAGGTGACGGACGGGCTGGTGGTGGCCGCCGTGGTGGTGCTCAACACGCTCATCGGCTTCGTGCAGGAGTTCCGCGCGGGCAAGGCCATCGAGGCGCTCAGCCGGATGGTGCCGCAGAACGCGACGGTGGTGCGCGCGGGCCACAAGCGCGCGGTGCCCGCCGCGGAGCTGGTGCCCGGGGATGTGGTGGAGATTGCCGCCGGGGACAAGGTGCCCGCGGACATGCGGCTGGTGGGCTCGCGCAACCTCCAGGTGGAGGAGGCCGCGCTCACGGGCGAGTCCGTGCCGGCGTCGAAGCAGCCCTCGGTGGTGGCCAAGGACGCGGAGCTGGGGGACAGGACGAGCGTCGTCTTCGGCGGCACGCTGGTGACCTCGGGCGTGGGGCAGGCGGTGGTCATCGCGACGGGAGGCGCCACGGAGCTGGGGCGCATCTCGGAGATGTTGAGCGAAGCGACGGATTTGCAGACGCCGCTGACGAAGGCGCTCGCGAGCATCGCCAAGGTCATCACCGTGGCCATCCTCGTCGTATCGGTGCTGCTGCTCGGGGTGGGGCTGTGGCGCGGGTATGACATGAGCGAGGCGGTGGTGGTGGCCATCACCCTGGCGGTGGCGGCGATTCCGGAGGGCCTGCCCGCCATCGTCACCATCGCCCTGGCCATCGGCGTGCAGCGCATGGCGGCCCGGCGCGCGGTCATCCGCAAGCTGCCCGCGGTGGAGACGCTGGGCAGCACCACCGTCATCTGCTCGGACAAGACGGGCACGCTCACGCGCAACGAGATGACGGTGCAGGCCCTGTGGACGCCGACGGGGCGCTACACCGTCACCGGCGTGGGGTACGCGCCCCGGGGCGAGCTGCGCCGCGACGGCCCGGCGCTCAGCGAGTCGCTCCTGCCCGACGACGCGAAGGAGCTGCTGCTCGCGGGCGCGCTGTGCAACGACGCGGCGCTGGAGGGCGGTGACGGCGACTGGCGGATGACGGGCGACCCGACGGAGGGCGCGCTGGTGGTGGCGGCGGAGAAGGCGGGCCTGCGCGTGGAGGAGTCCCGCTCGCGCTTCACCCGCGTGGACGCCATCCCGTTCGAGTCGGAGAACCAGTTCATGGCCACGCTGCACGACGACGGCCGCGCGGGCCGCGTGGTGCTCCTCAAGGGCGCGCCCGAGGTGGTCCTGGCGCGCTGCGAGCTGGACGGCGCGGCGTCACGTGAGGCGGTGCTGGAGGAAGTGGAGCGGCTGGCGCGGCGGGGCATGCGCGTGCTCGCGGTGGCGTCGCGGCAGGTGCCCGAGGCGAAGGACGACCTGGCGCTCGAGGACGTCGAGGGTGGGCTGGAGCTCCTGGGCCTGCAGGGGATGATGGACCCTCCGCGCGAGGAGGCCATCGAGGCGGTGCGCGCCTGTCACGAGGCGGGCATCGTCGTGAAGATGATCACGGGCGACCACCTGGCGACGGCGGAGGCCATCGGCGCGAAGCTGGGTCTTCAAGAGGCGGGGATGCCGGGCGTCGCGGGCGCGAAGCTGGGGGCGCTGGACGACGCGCAGCTGGCGCACGTGGCCGAGAGCACGAACGTCTTCGCGCGCGTGGCGCCGGAGCACAAGCTGCGCCTGGTGCGCGCGCTCCAGGGCCGAGGGCACGTGGTGGCGATGACGGGCGACGGGGTGAATGACGCGCCCGCGCTCAAGCAGGCGAACATCGGCGTGGCGATGGGAATCACCGGCACGGCGGTGTCCAAGGAGGCGGCGGACATCGTCCTCACGGATGACAACTTCGCCTCCATCGCGGCGGCGGTGGAGGAGGGGCGGCGCGTCTACGACAACCTCATCAAGTCGCTCGCCTTCGTGCTGCCCACCAACCTGGGGCTCGCGCTCATCCTGCTGTGCGGCGTGGCGTTCTTCCCCATCCAGGACATCGGCGGGAGGGCGGTGCCGCTGATGGCGATGCTGCCCACGCAGCTGTTGTGGATCAACCTGGTGGCCACGGTGTCGCTCGCGCTGCCGCTGGCGTTCGAGGCGCGCGAGTCGGACGTGATGCGCCGCAGGCCGCGCCGTCCGGACGCACCGGTGCTCAGCCACTTCGTGGTGATGCGCACGGGGCTGGTCGCGCTGCTCATGGCGGCGGGGGCCATCGGCCTGTTCCTCTGGGAGTACTCGCGCGAGCTGCCGGCGGTGGGGCACGCGCGGGCGCTGGCCGAGGCGCAGACGATGGCGGTGAACACCGTCATCAGCTTCCAGATTTTCTACATGGTGATGTGCCGCACGCTCACGGGCTCCGTGCGCAAGGTGGGCCTGTTCAGCAACCCCACGGTGTTCATGGGCATCGGCGCGCTGGTGCTGCTGCAGCTCGCGTTCATGTACGTGCCCTTCATGCGGAGCATCTTCGGAACGGCGCCCCTGTCGCTGGAGGCCATCGGCCTGTCCGTGCTGGTGGGCGCGGTGGTGCTGCCCGCCGTCGGCCTGGAGAAGTGGCTGCGAGGACGCAAGGACGGCGGCCCCGTGCAGCGGCCCCGCGCCCGGGAGCGGGGGGACGAGGACCACACGCCGCCGCCCGGCAGACGCGAGCGGCTGCCCGCGTAGGCGTCAGCGCTCCGAGCGGACCTCGCGCGCCGCCGCATCCGGGAGCGCGGGGTCCTCCGGCTCGTACACGATGTGGCAGCGGTCCAGCTTCGGCCCACAGGCGTGGTCCAGGTCCGCGCGCGTGTCGCAGCCGGGACGCTCCTCGCAGGTGTCCGGCAGGAACGCCCAGACGAACTGGAGCACGTTGCCCCGGCGCCCCTCGGGCAGCGCGGCGAGGAAGTCCTCGCGCCAGGTCTCGAACAGCTTCGCCAGGTACACCGTGTCGCGGTCCAGGCGCACGTGGCGCTTGTCGCCCACGAACCGGCGGCTGGCCTCGTTGAGCTGCGCGTCGAGGAACTCGGGCTGGAAGTGGGTGCTGTCCATGCGAGGCCCGCCGCGCGTGGCCTGGAACAGCGCCAGGTGGATGCGCGGGTCGGCGTACTCCCGGGCGAGGATGCGGTGGTGCAGCGACCACAGCGTCATGCGCCGCCCGCCCACCTGCCACGAGCGTCCCCAAAAGAAGCGCCCGAGCAGCGGCCCGTGCACGCTCTCCAGATAGGGATACCCATCCACCACCTGCTGGAGCACCAGCGCGTGGTAGGCATTGAGCCAGAAGGCCAGCGCGTCCTCCGACGTCGGGAAGACGTCCGGACGGTTGTGCGGCGAGAACGACGCCAGCGATTCGACGAACCGGTCCAGCTCCGCGCGCTCGCGGCCGATGGAGGAGAAGTCCACATCCCCATCCGCGCGCACGTGCCGGAGCACCTTCTCGTAGCCCTGATAGTGGAAGGGCTCCGACGCGGACGGGACGGAGGCCGGCAGCAGGCCCTGCACATACAGCGCGGCCAGGGCGACCAGCGTGCTCGCGACGGCGAACACCACGGCGGGCACCAGGAGGCGGCGGCGGGAGGGCAGGGGAGCGTCCACGGGAGCGCGCAGCATAGACCAGTGCCGCGTCGCCCCGCGTCCGTCCGCCGCTCCGTCGCCCAGGCCGCGGGCGAGGCAGCGGCCCCTGTCGTGCCGAGGACGGTGGCCGCCCTCCAGCCCCACGCGGGCTCCGGATGGGCCCGTCCCCGCCCAGCCCGGTGACGCACCCCGGCGTGCCTACTGTTTAATTGGGGATTGTTGCTTTCTCGCGTCTTGAGACAGAGTGCCCTCCGGAATCAAAGGGAGGGAGTCAGCTTTGTCCATACGTGTGGGTCTCGCCCGCGGGGTGTGTCTCGCGGTCCTGCTCTGTGGCGCCGGAGCGTTCGCTCAAGGCGTCTCGGTCATCACCGGCACCATCACCAGCGCGGAGGACAAGAAGGCGCTGGGGGACGCGGTGGTGACGGCCACCTCGCCGAAGCTGCAGGGTGAGCGGGTGGTGGTCTCGGATGCGAGCGGCCTGTATCGCATCCCGCAGCTGCCGCCGGGCACGTACACGCTGCGCGTGGAGCGCGAGGGCTTCGAGCCCTTCGTGCGTCCGGACATCGTGCTGCGGCTGGACCGCACCATCCGGGTGAACATCCAACTGCTGCCCTCGGCGTTCGGCGAGGAGATCTCCATCAGCGCGGCGCCCACGCTGGACGTGGGCTCGAGCACGCAGGGCATGAGCGTGGACGCGGACTTCCTGCGCAACGTGGCCGTCATCCGTCCGGGCAGCAAGGGCTCCGCGTCGCGCTCGTTCGAGTCGCTGGCGGAGCTGGCGCCCGGCGCGGTGGAGGACCGCTACGGCGTGAGCGTCAGCGGCAGCAGCTCCCCGGAGAGCCAGTACGTGGTGGATGGCCTGTCGGTGAACGACCCGGGCGTGGGCACGCTGGGCACGCCGCTGTCGGTGGAGTTCGTCCAGGAGGTCAACGTCATCACCGGCGGCTACATGCCGGAGTACGGCCGCTCCACGGGCGGCGTGCTCAACGTCGTCACCAAGTCGGGCTCCAACGAGTTCCACGGCTCGGTGTTCGCGAACATGGCGCCGGGCTCGCTGCAGCGCAACGGCACCATCGTCCAGCAGGAGGGCAGCGTCATCTCCGCGCAGGGGCAGCCGTGGAACCAGGGAGACTTCGGGTTCGATTTGGGCGGCCCCATCATCAAGGACAAGCTCTGGTTCTACGCGGGCCTGGCGCCGTCGTTCAATCGCATCCGCGTGGACCGGCAGTTGAGCGCGCTGGAGATCTGCGGCGAGGGCGACACGAGGCCGGGCTGCACGAAGGCGGGCGACCGGGTCCGCGACCCGGAGACGGGCTTCGGGTTGGCGACGCCCATCGAGGGCTCGCGCACGCTGCGCTTCGCGGATGAGCGCAGCCTCCAGTACATGACCAAGCTGACGTACCTCTTCAACCCGGACCACAACCTGTCCGTGTCGGTGTTCGGCACGCCGCGCTCGTCGGGTGGCTCGGGCAAGTACTCCTTCAGCGACGACGGTGACCCGGAGGTGTGCGTGGGCCTGTCCTGCACCGCCTTCGTGCAGGGGAGCTACGACTCCATCGCCACGCGCCGCAGCAACGGGGTGATGGACATCGTCGCCAAGCAGTCGTCGTCCTTCTTCGACAAGAAGTTCCTGGTCGACGCGACGCTTGGCTGGCACCACCAGGCGGACAGCACGCTGCCGTCGGATGGCTCGGGGCTGTTGTCGCCCACGGGCCTGGCCGCGGAGCCGAACATCGCCTGGCGCCGCACGAGCAACCCCGGCCCGCGCTCCATCACCTTCTTCGAGACGCTGCGCGACCCGTCCGTCTGTGGCGCCACGCCGGAGGAGCAGCAGCTGCGGTGTCCCATCCGGGCCTACTCCACGGGAGGTCCCGGCACCATCAGCGAGCAGGAACTGGACCGTTTCCAGGGCAAGGTGATGGGCACCTTCCTGTTCCAGGCGCTCGGCCACCACATCATCAAGGCGGGCTTCGACGCGGAGCGGATGAGCTTCTACAACAATCGCGCGCGCACGGGCGGCGCTCCCTGGCAGGAGTGCGCCAACGGCCGCTGCTTCTTCACTCTCAACCAGTACGGCTACCTCGAGGGCCCGGACCAGCCGGTGTTCCTGGCCAGCAAGGAGGGCACGTCCACGTCGATGACGGTGGGCGGCTTCGTGCAGGACAGCTGGTCCATCCTGGACAAGGTGACGCTCAACGCGGGCCTGCGCTACGACGTGCAGACCATCCGAGGTCTGGACGACAAGGTGGGCCTGCATCTGCCCAACCAGTGGTCGCCGCGCGTGGGGCTCATCTACGACTTCACCCAGCAGGGGCGCTCGAAGCTGTTCGTCAACTTCGCGCGCTTCTTCGAGAACGTGCCGTTGGATTTGGCGGACCTGTCCTTCCCGCAGCAGCAGCTCCTGTCCGCCACGTACGGTGCGGAGAACTGCCTGCCGAGCGACCGGGAGTCACGGCTCACGGGCTGCATGGCGCCGGGCAACCGTCAGACCATCGGCAGCCGGGAGGGGCCGAACCAGCGCTGGGACGCGCAGGGTGGAGACCGCGTGCCGGTGGACCCGAACATCCGCGCGCAGTCCGCGGACGAAATCATGGTGGGTGGTGAGTACGAGGTGCTGCTCGGCCGCTTCGGCCTGACGTACACGCGGCGCGTGCTCAACGACGTCATCGAGGACATGAGCCGCGATGACGGCAACACCTTCTTCCTGGGCAACCCGGGCAAGGGGTTCTCGACGGACTTCCCCGAGGCGAAGCGCCACTACGACGCGGTGAACCTGTACTACCAGAAGGCGTTCACCGACGGCTGGCTGGCCCAGGCCAGCTACACGTGGTCCAAGCTGCGCGGCAACTACTCGGGTCTGTTCCGCGCGGACACCGGCCAGTTGTCGCCCAACCTCACGCGCGACTTCGACCTGGTGTCGCTGACCACCAACCGCGACGGTCCGCTGCCCGGGGACCGCACGCACTCGTTCAAGGCGTTCGGTGCGCGGGAGTTCAACCTGACGCGCACGACGAGCCTGAACGTGGGTGGTGGCTATCGGAGCCGCTCGGGCACGCCGCTCAACTACCTGGGCGCGCATCCTCGGCGCAGCGGCTCGGAGACGTTCATCCTGCCGCGAGGCAGCGCGGGTCGGCTGCCGTGGGTGCACAACATCGATACCCGCGTGAGCGTGAACCAGAAGCTGAGTGGCGACTACGTGCTGAGCATGTCGCTGGACGTGTTCAACGTCTTCAACTTCCAGCAGTACACGGCGGTGGACCAGACACTGACGAATACGCGGGTCTACGCCATCGAGCAGGGGGGCAAGCCCGCGGACCTGTCGGCGTGCCTCGTCGCCAACAACCCGGACTGCAAGGTCATCTCGACGGCGACGAACCTGCCCATCGTCCCCGCGGACATCAACCCCAACTTCAAGCGTCCCACGGCCTACCAGGCGCCGCGCTCCGTGCGGCTGGGCGCGAAGCTGACCTTCTAGGCGCTCGCCATGAAAGGACATCTGCCAATGATTCGTGGAATGGGATGGAGCGCGCTGGCGGCGCTGGTGCTCGCGGGCTGTGGGGTGGAGGACCCGGAGGCGCAGTGTGTGGTGGCGCGGGCCGTGACGGACGGCTCCATCGGCTCGTTCGCCACGGTGTACACGCTGCTGCCGGGACAGAACCCCGACCTGCAGTGCGCGCGGTTGGCGCCGGAGGCGGTGGGGATGCAGAAGTACTTCAGCCAGGACCCCAAGGCGCCGGACACGGTGGCGCTGCGCAGCGCGCGGATGGGGAAGCTGCTGGTGGACTTCAAGGACCGGCCGGACCTGGATGCGTCGCACACGCCGTACTCGGTGGGGCCGTTGGCCAGCGAGGGGCCGGGGGCGGACAATTTCTGCGACGTGCCGCAGTTGTCGACGACGCGTCTGGAGGTGCCGGCGACGGACACGCTGCCCGCGCAGAGCTTCGCGTACGAGTGGTCCAACCTGCGCATCTACAACACGCCGGGGATTCCCGGGACGCAGTTCAAGGCGGACCTGCGCTACTCGGAGAACGGGTGCACGGCGACGTACCAGGCCAAGGGCATCTGGCCGGTGGTGAGCTGCGCCACCGCGGGCAAGCCGGACGACGTGAAGTGCGACCCGTACCCGGACTTCGAGGCGGGCCGCCTGCGTGGCTCGGGAATCAATCCCGTGTTCCCGGTGAAGTGTGACCCCGTCGCGCTCATCTGCGTGCTCACGGGGGAAGTGCCGTCCGACGAGACGCCCTGAGCGAGCGTCGAGCCCCTTCCCGCTTCTGTGGATTGAAGCGGGGAGGGGGCGTGGCTCCTTGCGCGGCGGCCTGCGCGGAAGGGGCGCTGGTGAGTGAGTGTCAGGCGAGCTGAAGCCGCGCGTGCGTCGAGTCCGTCTTGCTCCGTGCGTTGGCGCGAGCTGCAAGAGCCTCTCCGCGAGAAGACGCCCCGAGGGCCGAGTCCCTTCCTGCGCTGTACGTCGCTGCAAGCGGAAGGGGCGCGCCGGTGAGCGGCCTTCAGGCGAGAGATGCCGGGCTCGGTCTCGCCGAGTCCAGGCTCGCTCGGGACAGTCGAACGGGTGGGACTTCCCCTGCTCCTACTGGAGTGGGGTGGACTTCTGGTCCACGCCCGACACGCGGCGCCACTGCGCGAGGCTGCGGGTCTCCTCGGGGTCGGCCTTGAAGGTGCCCTCGGCGGCGTACTGGTTGCCGTCCATCTTCAGGCCGGGGCGGTGCTTGCCCAGTCGCACCAGGTGCCGACCCTGGATGGAGTTGCCGCGCACGGTGAGGTTCTCGCTGGGCGCGCCGTTGGAGCCCAGCCCGAGCATCATCCCGAAGCCCTCCGTGTCGGAGATGGTGTTGCCCACCACCGTCACGTCGCGCGAGTTCTCCACGCGGATGCCCGCGCCGTCGCTGCCGCCGCTCTGGGTGATGCCCTTGATGGTGTTGCCGCGCACCACGACGTTGGCGGGGCTGGGCTGGTTCCCCTCGCGCGAGCCGCCCACCGCGATGCCGCGTCCCGCGTCGGAGATGCGGTTGCCCTCGATGCGCACGTTCCGCGCGGAGAAGTGGACGACGACGGCCTCGCCCGCCGACGTGGGGGACTTGCGGAAGCCGTACATCGTGTTGTCACGGATGACGACGTCGTGGCACGTCTTGATGTCCACGGCGTTCTCGTCGTTGTCGTGGAGTTGGTTGCCCTCGATGACCACGTTGCGCGCGGGCGCCTGACCCTTGCGGTCCGGCAGCAGGCACTGCACCGAGTCGCCCGAGTTCCCGTGGATGTCATTGCCGCGCACGGTGATGTTCCGCGACGTGGCCTGGATGACCACGCCGTGCGAGTCGCCCTTGGGCGCCCGGCGGAAATCGTGGATGTGGTTGTTCTCGATGAGCACGTCGCGCGCGCCACCGTGCGTCGCGACGCCGGCGCCCAGCGTGCCGTGGTGGATGTGGCAGCCGGTGAGCACCGCGCCGGTGGTGTCGCCCTCGAAGAGGACGGCGAAGCGCGGCTGCCCGCGCACGTCGATCTCGAAGCCCTCGATGACCCAGTGGGGCTTTCGCACCTGCACCAGCGTGCCGCCGCGCGCCGTCGGAATGATGCGGGGCTTGCCCTCGCCCAGCAGCGTGATGGGGGCGTTCGGCTTGCCGGCCTTCACGGCGGGGCCATCGATGAAGACGCCCTCGGCGTACTCACCTGCCTGGACGCGGATGACCTCGCCGGGACCCGCGTTGCGCACCGCGCGGCCGATGGTCCGGAACGGGGCGCGCTTCGTCCCCGCGGCCATGTCGTTGCCCGAGGGGCTCACGTACCACTCGCGGGTGAAGCGGCGGGGACGCGGGGAGGAGGCCTTCGCGACGCTCTCCTGGCTGCCCTGCTCCCGGGCACTCGGGGGCTCTGCCGCCCATGCGGGCGTCGTGGCCCACATGGCGCAGGCAAGGCCCCATCCCAGTGTTCGCTGGCCGACCCTCATCCCCATCCCCTTCCGCACGAGACCGTCCCCAAGGTGCGCACGATGGCGCCCTGGGGAAGCGGGGCGAGGTGGGAGTTGTGCGCCCTGGCGAGCGAGGCGCCGGGACGGAGGACTCCAGGAGCGACGAACGGTCCTCGGAGCCCTCCGCCAGGGGGCTCAGGGAGGCGCGGGCGTCTTGAACTCGGGGATGAGCTCGCCGGTGAGGCGGATGCTCTTGAGCACGGCCTCGTGGGAGAGGGCGCCCACCTGGTGGAAGGACATCAGCGCGTCGATGCCCAGGGCCTCGTAGCGCTTGAGGCCCTGGCGCACCTGGTCCTTCGTCCCGACGATGAGCGAGTCCTGGGCGCTCAGCACCTCCCAGACCTGCTCATCGGGCACGGCCTCGCCGGACATGATGCGGCCGAGGATGCGCTGGGCCTGGGACTGGGGTGCGTTGGGGTCCTTGCGTCGCAGGTACTGGCCCGTGAGCCCGCCGCCAGCGGGGTCCTTGGCGAGCGCTTCCAGCTCCGCGGCGGATTTGACGAAGTGGTCCTTGGCCTCGAAGAACGTGAAGGAGCCGCTGGTGTACCAGGCGGCGGCCTTCGCGGCGCCGTTCTGCATCGCCTCGCGCTCGGTGTCAGCGCAGTGCACGAAGGTGAAGAAGGCCACCTGGTCGTTCACGAAGTCGCCGACGGGCTCACAGCGGGTCCGCAGCGCTTCGCGGTAGAGGTGGATCATCTCCGCGACTTCTTCGGGGGAGGCCCACAGCGTCACGCCGAGCGCGCCGACGCCGTTGCGTCCGGCCTGTTCGAAGGACGCGGGGCTGGAGCACGCCTGCCACAGCGGCGGGTGCGGCTTGCGGAAGGGCTTGGGGACGACGTTGATGTCCTTGACGCGGAAGTCCGGTGAGTCCCAGGAGAACTTCTCCTGGGTCCACAGCTTCGGAATCATCTGGAAGGCCTGCTGCATCTGCGAGCGGGTGGCGTCGGGCTCGATGTTGAAGACGCGCCACTCGGGGATGGTGCTGCGGGCCATGCCGAGCTGGAAGCGGCCGCCGCTCAGGTGGTCGAGGAACGCGGAGCGCTCGGCGATGCGGATGGGGTGGTTGAAGCGCGCGGGCGCGAGCGCCGCGGAGTGCCCCACGTGGATGTTCTGGGTGCCCATCGCGATGGCGGTGAGCATGACCTCGGGTGCGGAGCTGTAGCTGAACTCCACCGCAGTGTGGTGTTCCACCTGCCACCAGACGCCGTAGCCCATCTCGTCCGCGAGCCGCGCCTGTTCCAGCGTCTCACGGATGAGATGATGCTCGTGGTCCGCGCCCGTCCACCGCTCCTTCGGGTGCTGCATCTCCGAGAAGATGTCGAGTCTCATGTCCGGTCCTCCCCCTGTAGACCTCGGGTTGCGGAAGACTGTAGCACCGTGGGTGAAGCAATCCGTTCCCCTGGCCCAATCCTTGTCAGGGGGAGGGCCTGGGTTGACATCCATTGTTTGTTTCGGCGGAGGGGCCCGCAAGCGCCGGTTCCTCGTGATGGACGTGCGGGCACCCGGAGCCGAGGAGTCAAGACGCCGCGCGGCCACCGATTTCCGGGAAGCGCGCATAGGCGCGCTGGAGCGCGTCCAGATGAGCGGGGTCGTCCAGGTCGAGTGGTGCCTCCGTGAGCTGTACGACCCAGCCCCCTGTCGCCGTGCGTCGAGCCCGTGAGAGCAGCTCCGCGTCACGGGAGGGGTCCGGGAACCCAATGGCCTGTGCGGCGGCGGAGGACCAATAGTTCAGCCACCCGAGGTGACGTGGCGTCTCAGGTGAATGGATGTCCCATGGCATCTTCAACGCGGGCAGTCCGAGTGGCGGCTTGCTGGGGCCGTATCTCTTCGGGCCGGTCTGGTCCGCGATGACCTCCATGATGGCCCCCGGTGCCACGAGGCCCCACAGCGCCCGGATGCCCTCTGCCACTTGCTCCAACACATCCGCAGCTGCCGCGAGAGCGACCGTGTCCTGCGGTAGCTTCGCATGAACCTGAAGCTGGGGCTGGCCTCCTGGACTCTCACTGGCGAGTTGTTGCCGCCCTACAACCGTCACCGGGTAGCGCTCGTCCCCGTTGCAAACAAGAGGAAACTCTCCGCGTGCGGCTGCCTCGGCGAGCCATGCGTCGCGCTTGGGTATCGCGATGAGCTGACCTTTATTTGAAACCTGCCACGTCATGCTCAGGCCGGGGAACGCCCGCTCCAAGCCGTGGACGGCAGCGAGCGGACGGCCATCGTTCTCACTGAGCGCAGATGCATAGAGGTTCAGAATGAGGCGGTTTCGAGTGCTCATCGCGTGCACCCCGTCACGACAATGTCAAAGGTGTCGTCTGCCATCTTCAGTTCAGCTTTGTGCGTAACGGTGCTGACGCCAATGACGAAGTCATAGCCACAAGTCCGTGCGATACTCCGCGCATCCTTGAACTCTCTTATCTGGTCTTCGATGACCCGTTCCCGGAGGAAGTCACTGTACGTGTCGAACTGGTAGGTCTTGATTTCCCATAGGACACGCGCACCGACTTGAAGCGCATCGAAGCGCTTGCCACCCACCAGCACGTCCATTCCAGGATATCGGTTGGGCGGAAACTTATCGGCGCACTCGTCATGGGCGGCATCCTCGCCCGCGTGCGGCACCGGGACGGGCTTGCAGTCCGGTCGGCGCTCACTCGCCACTGGCTCGGTCGGTCCTGGAGGAAACCAGTCCTGCCCTGATGGCTTGGGCTTTCGGTCTGCCGCAGGCTTCTTGAGGGGCTGCGTCTGGACCTCGGACCTTGCGCTCGCACGGGATGCCCGCCGATACGCAGCCAACTCCTCGCTGATGGCGGCTGCCACCACGACCGCACCTGCGACAATCACGGCCCCGACGATGATTTCGGGCGCAATCAGAACGCAGACGCCCAAGCCAAGTGCGGCGGCTCCCGCGGAGGCGACCGAGCATCGTCCCGTGACATCACGAAACTCGAGCCGGTCATGGTCGAGCGAATGGAAGCACCGCTCCACCAGCACGGCCCATTCGTTGGAGGCCTCCCGCACCACACAGCGCCCGTCATCCACCCACGGCAGAGTCGCCGCTCTCTGGAGGTTGGCGACCCTGGAGTCTTGGGCCGCTGAGCCTCGTGTGTTCGACTCTGTCGTCGCGCAGGCCGAGAGTAGCAGCAGAAGTGCGGCGCAGGCGCGGAGTCGCATGGTCACGTCCGTTCAATCAGGCCGGGCTGTCGCGGGTCAAGAAGGGCCAACCGCGTCCGAGCGGGGACAGCGCCGCGCGGCCACTTCAGGCATTCTCCCGCGCATGGCACAGCCACCTCCCTTCCGGACCTACGCGAAGATGCCCGCGGCGGGCGAGCCGAAGTCGGTCCCCAGTCCCGGCGGCCCGTGGATCGCACTGGAGAAGGTCCATGGCGCGCAGCTCGTCATCGCCGTGCGTGAGGGACAGGCGTGGTTCGGCAAACGCAAGGCGTGGCTGACCGAGGAGGAGTCCTTCTTCGGATGGCAGCTCGTCCGAGCACAGCTGGGCCACGCCGCCGAGCAGATGGCCCAGGCGCTGGGGGCGGCCACCAGCACGTTGTACTTCTACGGAGAGCTCTTCGGCGGGCACTATCCGCATCCCCAGGTGCCACCCGTGCCGGGCCTGTCCGCCGTGCAGACGGGCATCTGGTATGCGCCAGACCTTCGCTGGTCTCCGTTCGACGTCCTGCTCGCGCGAGATGATGAAGACGAGGGCGTCTTGCTGGCCCACCCGGAGCTGGAGGCCGCGGCGAGGGACGCGGGGCTCATGACGCCTCCCGTGCTTCGCAGGGGAACCCGCGGCGACATGGACAGCGTCCCCACCCGGTTTCCGACGCGGGTCCCCGGCCTGTTGGGGTTGCCGACGCTCGCCGACAACGTGGCGGAGGGGCTGGTCATCAAGAGCGAACTGCGCGTCTCCCCGAGCGCGCGTGCCTCCGTCAAACGGAAGATCGACGAGTTCAGCGAGGGCCGCTTCGACGAGAGCGAGGCGTGGAGTCCGCACCAGCCCCTCTCTGTGGAGACGCTCGTGGACTGGTCCTTGAGATTGGTCAACCCCGCGCGAATCGCCAGCGCCATCTCCAAGTGTGGACGCGACCACGTCGACGCCCTGCTCGACGAAGTGGTCCTCGACGTGCGCGTGGACCTGGAGCTGGCGTTCCCGCTTGCCTATCGCTCGCTCGATGTCGCGGCGGAGGAACTCCTCTCGTCTCGGATTCGCGAGCGAGCCCGTGTGCTCATCCAAGCCGCGCTGGTGCCTCACGGTGTGTGACGACAAATGGACAGCATCCCGCCATCTTCAATCGGCCTCCCATTTTCTTCTGTCGCCGTGAATACACGCAGTCTTCAATTTTGCGTGGGCAAGTAATTATTGATTTCCAGGCAACTCGTTCCTGAGCGGCAGGAAAACCCATTCGTCACACATCACCGAATGGGTTTCCCCTCACCCCTGGAGCGACATGAGAAGACAATTCCTGGCACTCACCGTGCTGACGCTGGCTGCGACCAGCGCCGCCGCGGCGGACCGCATGAATCCGACGGACCTGCGCCGCGTGACGAAGGCGCGTGAGCACCTCGTCCCCGCCGTCGCGAAGGAGTTCGGACCCAAGGCCCGGTTCGTCCACCTCTTCGGGCAGGGCAAGGGAATGCTGGCCGGCGTCGTCGCGGAGATTCCCGCCGACGCCCTGGGCACGGACGAGCTGCCGCTGCTGGCCATCGTCCAGTATGACGAAACCACGGGCGCGGTGCGCGTGGTGGGCCGTGAGTTCAAGTACCGCGAGGCCCGCACGGTAGGCCCCGAGGTGGCGCTGCTGGATGGCGAGGGCAATCTGCACCTGCGCGACGCCAACGGCCGCGAGCGTCTGCTGGCGCAAGGCGTGGGCGGGGACCTGTTCCCCACGGCGAAGGGCGACGCCCTGGTGGCCACACTGGCGATGTCCCGTGGGCCCAAGCACGAGACCTCCGTGGGCCTCATCGACCTGAAGGGCCGCGTGAAGGTGCTCGCGGATGGGCCCGGCGTGGACGCGACGCCCAGCATCTCTCCGGATGGACGGACCGTGGTCTTCGTCTCCGGCCGCACCACCGTCGCATCGTTCTACGTGACGGACGTGGACGGCGCGGCGCCCAGGCAGCTCACCAACCTCGGGATGGACAGCACGATGCTGTATGGCGGCCCGCCCAAGGGCTTCGTGCCACCGCCCGTCTCCAGTCATCACATGACGTGGTTGAGCGACGACGTGCTCCGCTACAACGCGGGCGGCGGGGAGTTCTGGAAGCTGAACGTGCGGACGGGCGAGGCCTCCGCGGACCTGGGCGGTGAGAAATGAGTCTCGCGATTCGGCAACTGCTCATGCTGGCGCTGTGTGTCCTTCCGGCCCTGGCCTCCGCGCAGACGATGTTCCGCTTCCCCGCGTCGCAGCTCGCGGACCAGTGTGGCAACGGCGGCTGTACCGTGAGCGCCTACAAGGACTACGGCGGTCGGGACTACGCGTGTGGAGGCGTGCGCTACAGCGGCCACACGGGCACGGACTACGCGCTGGTCGGCGGGTTCAGCAAGATGGACTACGGCGTCTGGGCGATGAACGCCGCGCGGGGCTACATCGAGTCCAACGTGGATGGGTATTACGACCGGTGCAACTACTGGAACCAGTCCAACCCCTACGCCGCCTGTGGTCTCTACACAGCCAACTACATCATCATGCGGCACCCGGACAACACCCAGACCTGGTACTGGCACCTGAAGGCCTATACGCAGCAGTTCGCCCGGGGCACGTCGCTCGACTGCGCCTACTGGATTGCGCGGGTGGGCTCGTCCGGGGCCTCCACGGGGCCGCACCTGCACTTCGAATACTGGGTGCCGGGCTACGGCACGGATGACCCGTACGCGGGTTCCTGCGGCACTCCACACACGCGTTGGACCTCACAGGGCGCGTACCGGGGCCTGCCGGGAATCGCCTGTCAGTAGCTCACGCTTCCATCGCCGGCGTGGTGGGTTGGGATTGCCCGCCACGCCTGGCGTAGGATGAGGCGTGCACTCTCCAAGATGGCTCCTCCTGGTTGCCCTGACGTTCGCCTGCGTCGCCTCCGCGGCAAGCCCCGCTCCCAGCTACCGGACCCGGGCCATCGAGGGCTGGACGGTTCGCATCGATGACCGCCTGCTGTCAGCGGCGAACAAGCCCCTGACGGACAAGGCCCTGGTGCTCCTGGGGGCGCAGCTCAAGGAGGTCGTCCGGCTCATCCCCGCGGGGCCCGTGGCGCAGCTCCGCAAGGTGACGCTGTGGCTGTCGCCGCCCTATCCCGACGCGCCGGATGCGGCCCGGTACCATGCTGGCAGGGTCTGGCTGGGCCAGCCCGGTCGCAACATGGCGATGCTGAAGGGCATCGAGTTCTCGAACGTCCTCATCTTCGAGAAGGAAACCAGGCGGATGCCGCTCTTCGTGCTCCACGAGCTCGCCCACGCCTATTACGACCAGGTGCTCCACCAGCACGCCGACATCCGGGCCGCCTATGCGCGCGCGGTGGCAAGCAAGAACTACGAATGCGTGGAGCGTCGGCGTGCGTCCGACAAGCCCATCACGTTCGAGCGTGCGTATGCCATCCTCGACGACTGGGAGTACTTCTCGGAGACCTCGGAGGCGTTCTTCGGCCGCAACGACTACTTCCCATTCACGCGTGAAGAGCTGGCCAGTCACGACCCGGGCATGCTCATGCTGCTCGAGCGGATGTGGCAGATGCCCACGACCACGGCCACGCCTCCCGCCACGCCACCTCCGTCCGCCGACTTCGATGCGCGTTGCTACTACCGGCTGACGACCCTGTGGCAGGGCGAGGGCATGTCGCTGGACATCCTCGGGGATGGCAAGGACGACAACGTGCCCATCCTCGCCAGGTCGGCGGAGCTCACGGGTCAGAAGTGGAAGGTGACGCCGGAGGCCAACGGCTACTACCGGTTGACGACCCAGTGGCGTGGGGCCGACCTGTCCCTGGCCAGCACCGCCGACAATCGCCCCCTGCTCGTCAAGACCGCGGATGTTCCGGAGCAGCGGTGGAAGTTGATTCCGGAGCCCAACGGCATCTATCGGCTGACCACCCAGGCGCAGGGTGATGCGCAGTCCCTGGGCATCCTCAATGACAGCAAGGAGAACAACATCTCCGTCCTCTCCAAGACGACCTGCAATGACTCGGCACAGTTGTGGAAGGTGACCTCCGAGTGGCCCGTGAAAGAGGCGCTGTGAGCGACGCCCCGATGGGCGTGCTGGCCACTCGTTCGGGTCAAGGCGACTCCAGGGCGAGGCCGTCCGCTCCCATGGGTCCGTCCCTGTCACGCGAGGGTCTGGGCTGACATCCATTGTTTGTTTGAAGTGAGGGTGTTTCCCGGGCGCGAGGGAATGGTCTACTTCGCGGGCTCGCACGCGCTGGTTCCCTCAAGGCGCGTGTGAGCGTTTCCCCACGGCCCGCGACCCTCCGCTCACCTTGCATCCACCTCCTTCGTCGGAGGGCGAGGCCGTTTCCTGCTCGTGCTGGAAAGGAACGCCCGAATGAGGATGCAAGCCAGGCAGCGCTGGAGTCAGTTGTGTTGGGTCATCGCGATGGTGTTCACCGTCTGGGGCTGTGGCTCCTCCGTTGAGCAGGAGCAGACGGGCTCCGTGGAGTTCATGAGCGCGGTGTCCGACGCGCTCGCGGGAGAGGACGTCACCCGCGTCACGGTGACGCTGACGGCCACGGGCGTGCCCGCGTCGACGGTGGTGTTGACGCAGGAGTCCGGGGCGTGGCGCGGCACGTTCCACCAGGTGCCCGTGGGCAGCGCGCGGACCTTCACGGCGGAGGCGTTCGATTCACAGGGCGCGCTGCGCTATCGCGGCGTGGCGGAGGGTGTCACCATCGTCGCGGGCGAGACGGCGGTGGTGGCAATCACGCTCCAGTCGCTCTCCAGTGGTACCCCGTTCGAGAACACGGTGCCGTGCATCGACTCGCTCATCGCGTCGGCGAGCGTGGTGATGCCGGGTGGGAGCATCGTCCTTCGCGCCACGGCGCACGACAAGGACACCCAGGACACGATTTCGTACGCGTGGAGCGCGACCGGTGGCTCCTTCACCACGACGGGCACGGCGACCACCACGTGGACCGCGCCGCAGGTGGCGGGTGAGTTCGCGCTGACGCTCACGGTGACGGACTCGCGTGGCGCGGCGACGAGCCTGCGCATCGACGTGCGGACGCTGTCGACGGATGGCGGGGCGGGGATGGGCAGCGCGAACGTGACGGTGTCCTTCAACATGGCGCCCACGGTGCGCGGAATCACGGTCACCCGTTCTCCGGTGCCGGTGGGGCAGGGGACCACTGTCACCGTGGACGCGGTGGACGCGGATGGGGATGCGCTGAGCTACCAGTGGTCCACGACGTGCGCGGGTGCGTGGACGCAGGCGACGTCCGCCGCCGCGACCTTCACGCCGAGCGCCGTGCCGGCCGGTGACCCGTGTGGCAACTGCGCGCTCAACGTCAGCGTGTCGGACGCGCACGGTGGACGGACGCAGGGCACGCTGCGCATCTGCGTGGGCCCTGGCACCGGTCCGAGCATCCCTCCGCGCATCGTGCAGGCGTACCAGTCCGCGACCACGGTGGCGGGCGGTGAGTCGGTGACGCTGCGGGTGCTGGCGGAGGACGGAGATGGCGGGGCGCTCGGCTTCGGCTGGGCGGCGAGCGTCGGCACGCTGGGCACGGCGACGAGCGGCTTCACCTCCAGCGAGGTGCGATGGACGGCGCCGGCCTGTGTCGCGCAGGGCAGCGCGCCGACCGTGACGGCCACCGTCACGAATGCTCGCGGCTTCTCCGCGTCACACACGTTCAACGTGAGCGTGGTGAATGGGACGAACTGTGGCAGTGGCTCCGCCGCGAAGTGGGATGCGACGGGGAGCATGCTTGAGGCGCGCATCCGCCATCAGTCCCTCGTGCTGCCGTCTGGCAAGGTGCTGGTGACTGGAGGGTATGCCGGCTCGACCTTCATGCCTTCGGCTGAACTCTACAACCCGGAGACGGGGAACTGGACTTCCGCAGGCAGCATGCGCCGGGCTCGCATCAACCACACGATGACCGTGCTGCCCTCCGGCAAGGTTCTCGTGGCAGGAGGTCTTGCGAGCACGAGTGTGAACTCGCTCATGCGCGACGTGGACCTATATGACCCGCAGACGAACACCTGGACAGCAGCGGCTCCGATGACGTTCGAACGGGAGTCGCATACGGCGACGTTGCTGCCCTCAGGCAAGGTCCTGGTGATTGGTGGTACGTACTTCACGAGCGGAGGGATACGCATTCCCGAGCTTTATGACCCCGAGACGAACTCCTGGACGCCTGTTGCGACCGTGAATGCGACGATGAATCGTTCGGGCCACTTCGCGCTCCTGTTGCCGTCGGGAAAGGTCTTGGTCGCGGGAGGTGGTGCGCCAGCCGAACTCTATGATGTGGCCACGGACACTTGGAGCCTTGCTACGGGGCTGACGGGAACCTCCTGGACGCGAGCCTTCTTGTTGCCCTCCGGAAGGGTCCTCGTTCACGCCAGCAGCTCTTTGGCGGAGTACGACCCAGCACTCAACCAGCAGAGGACTGCCGGCTCCTGGATTCACGGTCGGACCTGGTCGTGTCTGCTCATGCTTCCGTCTGGGCGCCTGCTCCAGACGGGAGGCACGGAGGGTATCAGCGCGACCGCTGAGCTGTTCGACCCCTCGGTTGGGACGGCTCGCTATATCGTGAGCATGCCCACGACGCGGGCCTATGCCCCATGCTCCCTGCTTTCGAATGGCAAGGTGCTCATCTCCGGTGGCATGGGCGACACGGTCTTCAACACCGCCATCCTCTTCACCCCGTAACCCACACAGTCCCGCCACCCTCGCGTGACACGGCGCGAGGGTGACGGCCCCTCTCCGGGCACCTGTGCGCTCACAGGCTCGGGTGCCCATCCCCCACGGCTCCAAACACGTGCCCCCAACCCCCGAACCACGTATGCAGGAGCGCATGAGCCGCGCTGACTCCCGTGGAATCCTCTTCGACCTCGACGGCACGCTGGTGGACTCGCTGCCGGACATCATCGACAGCTTCCTGTACGCCTTCCCCGCGAATGGCCTCCAGGCTCCCACCTACGCCCAGGTGCGCGCCCTCATCGGCCTGCCGCTCGACATCATGTACGCGGAGTTCGCGCCCCAGCACGTGCCCGCGCTGTGCGCCTCCTACCGCGAGCACTACCCGCTCAACTTCCACCGCAACTCCCGCCCGTACCCCGGCGTCCTCGAGCTCCTCCACACCCTGCGCGAGCGCGGCTACCTGCTGGCCGTCGCCACCACCAAGAAGAGCCCCATGGCCCGCCGCTTCGTCGACGCCATGGGCCTGGGTGACGTCCTCCACCACGTCCAGGGCACCGACGACTTCCCCCACAAGCCCGCGCCGGACGTCCTCCACCGCGCCCTCGCCGCGCTCGGCACGCAGGGCCTGTGGATGGTCGGGGACACCTCCCTGGACCTCCGCGCCGGCAAGGCCGCCGGCCTGCGCACCTACGGTGTCACCTGGGGCACTCACCCCGTGGAGGAGCTCGCCCGTGAAACGCCGGATGAGCTCCAGCCAGACCTGAAAAGACTGCTGGAGCGCCTTCCTCCCCTGTCCTGAGTGGCCCGCTATACTTGGAAAGTATGGAGCCACTGCCCGACGTCCTTCGTCACTTCCACCCCGTGCTCCCTTCCGAGTCGCTTCGCCGAGAGCCCGTGCGCGTGGAGGTGGCCGGTCGGGCCTACGCGCTGTTCCGGGACGAGAAGGGGAGCCCCGCGGCGCTGGCGGACACGTGTCCCCACCGCTTCGCGCCCCTGTCCAAGGGCAAGGTGCGCCCGGACGGCCGGCTCCAGTGCCCGTACCACGGCTGGCGCTTCGACTCGCAGGGCCGGGGCTCCAATCCCAGCCAACCCGAGCTCAAGCACTGCGACGTGAAGAGCTTCCAGGTCGTGGAGCACCACGGCTACCTGTGGCTGGCCCACCGGGAGACGCCGCGCTCGGCCCTGCCCGAGCTGCCCCTGAACGACGGCTACGTCTTCGGCGGCAGCTTCTCGGTGCCCTTCGAGGCGCCGCTGCACGTCTCGCTCGACAACTTCAGCGAGGACGAGCACACGCCCTACGTGCACACCCGCCTGGGCTGGGACGACCCGCACGCGGGCCAGGTCGAGTTCGACGCGACGAACCACGACGACCACACCGAGGTCCACTACCGCGCCCCCCAGCGCCCCGCGCTCCTGATGAAGCTGCTCGGCGTGCGCAGCGGCGACTTCTTCCACAATGACTGGGTGACGCGCTTCGACCCCGTGCAGAGCGAGTACGTCGTGAGCTGGGTGTCCCCCACGGGGCAGAAGCGGCCGTTCATCACCCGCGCCAACATCTTCTTCGTGCCGGAGACGGCCAGGCGCACGCGCCTGCATGTCTTCTCCTTCCTGCGCTGCGTGCACCCGTGGCTCACCCCCTTTCTGCCCGTGGCGGCGAAGGTGGCGCGCGAGCTCACCCGCTGGGAGATTGTCGACGACGCGCGCTTCATCCCCACCGTCGCGGACACGCCCTACAGCCACAAGGGCATGCGGCTGGACCGCTACGACAAGCCGCTCGTCCACCAGCGCCGGCTGATGGAGCGCATCTATTTCCGTCAGCCTCGCGCCGTCACCGAGGACGAGGTGCCCGTGCGAGAGGCGGTAGGCTGAAGGGCGCATGAGCCTGGATGAACGCGTCCTCGAAACCCTCGTGGCCCAGCGAAGGCGCTTCCTCGCCTTCCTGGCCCCGCGTGTCGGCAGCCCCGAGGAGGCCGAGGAGGTCCTCCAGCTCGCCCTGGTGAAGGGCCTGGAGAAGGGCGAGGCCCTGCGCGACGAGGAGAGCGCGGTGGCCTGGTTCTACCGCCTCCTGCGCAACGTGCTGGTGGACCGCCACCGCCGCGCGCGGCGCGAGTCCCAGGCCCTGGCCCTCGAGGAGGCCGAGGCGCCTCGCTCCACCGAGGACACCGCCGCGCTCGAGTCCACCGTGTGCGCGTGCGTGGCGGGGCTCGCCGACACCCTCAAGCCCGAGTACGCCCAGGCCATCCGCCGCGTGGACCTGGAGGGCACGCCCGTCTCCGCCTTCGCGGGGGAAGAGGGGCTCACCGCCAACAACGCCGCCGTGCGCCTGCACCGCGCCCGGCAGGCCCTGGGCCGCAGGCTCATCGAGCTGTGCGGGACGTGCTGCACCCACGGCTGCGTGGACTGCGTCTGCGAGCCGGACCGTCCCCGCGTGGGTGACGCGCCTTCATCCTGAGGTGGGGTGGAGCCGCGGTGCCTGCATCCGCGCACGCAAGGCGCGAGGGCTCGACGCGGAGGGGATTCCCGAGGGCCGTCTTGCTTCGTGGAGTCATGTGCTCCACGAAGGCTCGACGGATTCCCGCTGGACGGGCGTCAGTGCGCCGGTTGAGCGGGTTCCTGTTGCGGCTGCGAGCCAACCCCGACCCGGGCCTCGTACGCGTTGCAACCGCTCGCGCCGGAGACCTTCAGGTCGAACTTCCGCAGACTCGCCTGCATGCAGCGCTGCGTCTCGTTGTCACTGGGGTTGGGCTTGTCGCTGGCGAAGTAGCGACAACCCTTGCAGTTGCCCCACGTTCCTTCCGCCATGTTGACCTCCTCGGTGAAAAGGGTGCTTCGACTTCTCTCCGAGGGTGGGGCCGGTGGTGGGCTCCCACAAGAGCCCCGCCCACCCGCCCCGGGAAGCGGTCGCCCCGGTGCCTGGCGTCGAGCGTCCAGGCCACCGGATGGCGCTTGAAGCCTACTGCTGCTCGGGTGCCGGCTGCTCCGTCTGCACCGGCGCGTCCTGCGGCGCGGTCTGCTGCTGCAGCTGGGTGGCGTCGCCGGGCAGCGGCTGCACCACGGGCGGCGCGGCGCTCTCGTCCTTCAGGTCCGAGTCGAGGCTGCGCGCCTCGAACGCACCCACCGAGCGCAACAGCTTCAGCGCCGCGACGGAGGCCTGGAGCCGCTCGGCCACCAGGCCAATCTCCGCCTGCGTCAGCGCCGTGTTCGCGTCCGCGACCTCCAGGTACGTGGCGACGCCCGCCTTGAAGGAGACGTCCGTCAGCCGCTGGCCCTCACGCGCCAGCTCCACCGTCTGCTCCGCCTTGAGGCGGTTGGCCAGCGCGCTCTCCAGGTCCAGCTGCGCCGTCTTCACTTCCTGCCGCGCCGTCAGCTCCGCCTTGCGCTGCGTGGCCAGCGACTCGGCGATGCGGGCGGAAGCCTCGGAGAGGTTCGCCTCGCGAAGCCCGCCATCCCACAGCGTCCAGTTGGCGCCGAAGGTGATGAGCCACACGTCCGAGCGGCCCTGGAAGCCCGCCGCGTTCGCCACGCGGAACTGACCGGTGACGCCCAGCGTGGGCAGGTAGCTGAACCACACGCCGCGCTTGTTGATGCGCGCCAGCTCCGTCGTCTCACGGGCCGCGGCCACGTCCGCGCGCTGCTCCAGCGACTTCTGCACCAGCACCTCCGCCTCCGTCTTCACCGGCACCTGCGGCTCGGGAGGAGGCGCCACCTCGAAGTCCGGGCTGTCCAACGCCAGGAGCGTCGCCAGCACCAGCTTCGCGGACGCCAGCGCGTTCCTCGCGCGGATGAGGTCCTGCTCGGCGCGCGACAGGTCCTGCTCGGCGCGCAAGAGCGCCACGCGCGTCACCGTGCCGGCGTCGAAGCGGATCTTCGTGTCCTTGGCGCGGGCGCCGTTGAGCTCCACCAGCCGCTCCTGCACCGTCACCGCCTGGGCCTGCGCCGCGGCGCCGTAGTACGCCTGCGCCACGCCGAAGAGGATTTCGCGCCGGGCCTGCTCCACGTTGAGCTCCGCGACGCGCTCGCTCTTGTACGCGGCCTGGATGCCCGCCCACAGCTGCGGGGCGATGATGGCCTGACGCACCTCCGCCTGGAACTGGCGCTGCACCAGGGGCTGGATGACCACCGGCTCGGGGCCCAGCGGGCCGGGGGGGATGATGGCCGCGTTGGAGTTGCGGATGATGGCCGCGCCCACGGTGACGGTGGGCAGGTAGCCCGCCCACGCCTTGCGCGACGCCGTGTCCGCCTGCCGCAGCCGGGCCTGGGCCGCCTTCAGGTCCAGGTTCTCCTTGCGCGCCTGATTGAGCGCGTCCTCCAGTGTCAGCACGGGGGGCGGTGCCGCGGCCAGGGTGGCCGCCAGGGTCAACGCCAGAAGTGAGCTCATAACCGCCTCTGCCTCCTCGTGGAGCCCCGCGCCGGCGCGGTGTGCCCCATTTGCGTCCTCGAAGGACTTGCTACGGGTTGTGTCTTGGGTGCGCGCGCCCGGGCGTCTTGCCCGGGTGCGTCATGCTCTGTGGGAATTCAGCGCGAAGTGCCGAACCGGCTCTTATGAAGTTCGTCCGCCGCCGCATCGCTTCTTCCGCCGTCCTGTTCCGGGTCCGGCCCCACATAGGCCATGTCGTTCTATTTTGGAAGCTCCGGAATGTAGTAACCCTCAATAGTTGATGAAGTCAATTGTTTAGGTGGGCGGGGTGAATTACCATGAGGGGCATGAGCGGAAGCAGCGAGAGTCTGGAGCGACGCGGCAGGTCACCGGACGCCGGGCAGCAGGCCCCTGAGGAGGCGGGGCTGCCCAGGCAGGCGTGGACGCTGCTGTTCGAGCTGATGCACGCGCACATGCGCAACTTCCCCGCGCTGGCGGCGGAGTTCGAGCTGTCCCCGGTGCAGGCGCACGTGGTGCGTCAGCTGGGCGAGGGCCCGCTGGCGATGAGCACGCTGGCCAACTACCTGTCCTGTGACGCGTCGAACGTGACGGGCCTGGTGGACCGCATGGAGGCGCGGGGCCTCGTCGAGCGGCGCAGCAGCGAGCAGGACCGGCGCGTGAAGATGCTGGTGCTGACGGAGGCGGGCGTGGCCCTGCGCGAGCGGCTGCTCGAGCGGCTGGCGGAGCCGCCCGAGCCCATCGCCGCGCTGTCGGACGAGGACCTGCGCGCGCTGCGAGACATCATGCGCCGGGCGCTGCGCTCGCAGTGACGGCGCGCCCCCGGCGCCTTCAGTCCAGCAGGAACGTGTACGAGTACTTCATCTCCGTGGAGACCGCCTCACCGCCCTTGATGGCGGGCTTGAAGCGGAAGCGCTTGATGGCGTCGCGGGCCGCCTCGTTGAGGCCGTAGCCCGGGCCGGAGAGCACCTTGGCGGAGACGACGCGGCCCTCGTTGTCGATGGTGATGGACAGCGTCACCGTGCCCTCGATGCCGGCGCGGCGCGCCTCCTCCGGGTAGGGGACCTTCACCTCGGAGGCCACGGTGGGCTCGGAGTCCACCTGGTAGATGGGCGTGTACTTGGGCGCCGAGTACCCCTTCACGTCCTTGGGGTCCTTCGCGGTGCTGTCCACCTTGCCGTAGGACGTGTTGCCCACGGGCGCGGCGAACGAGCCGGCGCTGGTGGTGGACGACATCGTCATGCCCACCACGAGCGGCGGCGGCTTGGCCTGGGGCGTGGGCGGCGGCGACTCGTTGGGCGGCGGCGGGGCCTGCTCGGGCGGAGGCGGCTGGGGCTTGGTCTCCGCGACCTTGATGGGCGGCGGCTTGACCGGCTTGGGCTTGGGCGGAGGCGGCTTGGGCTCCTCCTTCTTCTCCTCGGGAGGCGGCGGCGGAGGGGGCTTTTGCACCTCCACCATGACCAGCTCCACGGGGCGCTGCACCACCGGCCGGGGCCGGTCCGCCATGTGGCTCAGGTACCAGAAGCCCACGCCGTGCAGCACCAGCGACACGAGCAGGAAGGCGCCCACGAACACGAGCGAGCGCTCGCGGCGGGGAAAGGAGTTGTCTTGGAGGACCGCCTGGCTCATGTGCTGGGTCGTGCCGTCAGGGAGTGGCGGGCGCGGCCGCGGGGGCCACGTCCTTCTCGATGTTGAGGGCGAACTTCGCGATGCCCTGGCCCTTCACCGTGTCGATGAGGCGCATCACCTGACCGTAGGCGATGGTCTGGTCGGCGCTGATGATGGCGCGCGTGTCCTTGTCCTTGGCCACCGCCTCCGCGACCTTGGTGGTCAGCTCCGGCTCCGTCACCTGCGCGCCGTCGAAGTAGAGCTTGCCCTCCTTGTCAAGCACCACGTTGACCAGGCCCTGCACCGTCTCGCCGCCGTTGGCCGCGCGGGGCAGGTCCACCTCCACCGTCTCGCGGACGATGAAGTTCGCCGTCACCATGAAGATGATGAGCAGCACCAGCACCACGTCCACCAGCGGCGTGACGTTGATGCCCGTGATTTCCTCTTCGTTGTCCTGCGCGCCGCCCGCCATGACCTAGCGGACCTCCGCGGCGCGGGCGGCCGTGTCCGGCGTGCGACCCGAGGCGCGCATGCTGCCGACGAGCGCGTGGCCCAGGGCGTTGGTGCGGCTGGTGACCGTCTTCAACTGACGGTTGAAGATGTTGAAGGCGACGACGGCGGGAATCGCGACGGCCAGGCCCACCGCCGTGGCGACGAGCGCCTCGGAGATGCCGGCCATGACGGTCTGCTGGATGGCCGCGCCCTTCACGTTGCTGGCGCCCAAATCATTGAACGCCTTGATGATGCCGAGCACGGTGCCGAACAGACCGATGAACGGCGCGTTGTTGCCCAGCGTGCCCAGGAAGGACAGGAAGCGCTCGTACTGGGGACGCTCGCGCGCGACGGTGGAGGCGATGACCTGCTCCACGGTGTCGGCGCCCTGCGCGCTGGCGGCGAGCGCCTCGCGGATGACGGCGGCCTCCATGCCCGTCTTGCCCTCGATGGCCTTGCGCCCCGCATCGAAGTCGCCCTTCGCGAGCCGCACCGCGAGCGCCTCCGAGTCCGGCAGCCGGTGGCGGGCGAAGTACACCGCGCGCTCCAGCATGATGGCGATGGAGAGCACCGAGAGGACGACGAGAATCCAGAGGACCCACTCGGCGGACGTGAGCGTGACGCCGAGCAGCTTGCTGCTGAGCCAGCCGAGCTCGGAATGCCCTGACTGGGCCAGGAGGATGGGGGGGAGCGTCATGCGCCCATCTGTTTCTCCGTCCGCCCTGAAAGTCAAATGGATCAGCCGGTTTGTCCGCTTCCCGGGCCCTCGGGCCACGACTGGAAACACATTTGTTGCCCGGCCGTCCGCCCCTTTTCAGGCCCGTCTCCCCACGCGGACTCGGAGTGCTGGTCCGCGTGGGTCCGGCACCTTCATTGGGGTGTCATCTTGAGCAGGCGGCCGTTCGGGTCGTCGGTGAGCAGGTACAGCGCGCCCTCGGGGCCCTGGACCACCTCGCGCACCCGCGCGTTGTTGGCGGGCTTGAGCCGCTCCTCGCCCACCACCCGGTCATCCTGGAGGACGAGCCGGATGAGCGCGTGCCCCGACAGCGCCCCGATGAAGATGTTGCCCTGCCACTCCGGGAACAGGTTCCCCGAGTAGATGGTCATCCCGGATGGAGATACCACCGGGTTCCAGAAGTAAACGGGTTGCTCCATGCCCGGGCCCTGGCCGGACTGGTGGATGGGGGCTCCGGAGTACTCGGTGCCGTAGCCGATGGTGGGCCAGCCGTAGTCCTTGCCGCGCTCCACCAGGTTGAGCTCGTCGCCGCCCAACGGGCCCATCTCCGCCTCCCAGAGCCGGCCGCGTGAGTCGAGCGCGGCGGCCAGGATGTTGCGGTGGCCCAGGGAGAAGATCTCCGAGCGGGCGCCGACCTGGTTGTAGAAGGGGTTGTTCGAGGGGACGGTGCCGTCGGGGAAGATGCGGACGATCTTGCCGAAGTGGCTGTTGAGCTGTCGGGCCTGGACGCGGCCAGGGAGGATGGAGCGCTCGCCCAGCGTGACGAACAGGGTGCCGTCCGGGTGGAACACGATGCGCCCGCCCGCGTGCAGCGTCGAGTCCAGCGTGGGCTTCATTCGGAAGATGATTTGCAGGGCCTCGATGCGCGGCTGGGGGCCGTCCACCAGCTTGCCTCGCGCGACGGCCAGGCCGTTGCCCGCGGTGGGCCGGCCGTTGCCCGCCTCGCGCGGCTCGTAATAGCTCCAGTAGATGTAGCGGCTCTGGGCGTAGTCGGGGCCCACCTCCACGTCCATCAGCCCGCCCTGGCCCCGGCCGTCCACGGGCGGCAGGCCCGCCACGGGCGCGGACTTCGCGCCCTGCTGGGTGACGATGTAGAGCTTCCCGGTGGGCTTCTCCGTCACCAGCATCCGCCCGTCCGGGAGGAAGGCGATGGCCCAGGGATAGTTGAAGCCACTTGCAATGGTGGTGACTTTGTAACGCGTCTGCGAAACGACGACGGGGCCGTTGGTCTGGCCGGGGAAGGCGGGAGGGAAGGGGGACGCGAGGGTGGCGGTGCCCTGGGGGCTGGGAGGCGGCTCGGCGGGCGTCGCCGCCTGTGGGGGAGGGGGCGCGGCGCTCTGGGCGTGGGCGGTTCCCGTGAGGGACAGGAAGAGGGCGCAGGCGAGGCTCGACAAAGACAGACACAAGCGCATGGGGCTCCTCGGCGGGTGGTGGGTGGTCGAAGGGCAGCTAACCATCGCGTGCGCGGGCCGAGGCCCGAGGCTCGGGGGGCTGTGGCCGGTTGGACAGGTGAAGGGTTCGGCGTCTGTCCTTGCAAGGACTCGCACGTCCCCGGAGGGCAGGAGGAGCGTCGCGGCGACGACAGACTTCCCCGACGGCGGGGACTTGAGGGACAGTCGGGAGCCTTCCTCCTGGAGGACTCCCGCATGTCGAACAAGCCGCCCGATGACGATTCCTGGCGCTCCGTCCCGCCGCCGCCCCGGCCGCCGCACATGCCTCCGGAGTCCGATGTGTCGACGCGCGACCCGCGGATTCCCGAGGGCAGCGCGGACTACTCCGCGGCGCTGGCGGACTCCGCGGCGTACAAGCGCGGGGACATCACCTTCGAGGAACTCCAGCGTCGCGTGCTCGCTCGGGCGCTCCCTCCGCATCCCCTGGGGGACGGGTATCTCATGATGACGCCCCCGCCTCCGCCCCCGGGCATTCGCTCGAGCTTCAATCCCCTGCGGATGCCGGGCGACTGGCGCGGGACGTGGGGGGAAGTCGCGATGACGCTCTTCGCGGGTGACATCACCCATGCGGAGTACGAGCGACTCCACGCGGCGGCGCATCCAGACTGCCGGCGCTGAGCGCCTGGCGTCACTCGGGATAGGACGACTTCGCGCTGGGCTTCGGCGCGTCGCGCTGGCGCCGGTACTCCTCCCAGTTCCGGCGGGACACGGCCTCGCTCTCGAGCTCCTGGCGCAGCTTGCCCGGGTACTCGGCGGCGATGATGGGGGCGAAGGTCTCCAGGGCCTCCTTGAGCGCGGGGAAGGGCACCGCGTCCTTGTCGACGAGGATCTCCCAGGGCTCCGACGTCGAACCCCGCTGCATGGTGAAGCCGACGCCCTGCTCCAGCCAGGTCTGGGGCACCTCGATGCGCAGGATGCCGTGGGTGTTGCTGTCGCAGTCCTGCATGGAGACGGCTTTGGGGTACCTGTTGCGGCCCTTGGCGTCCCACCGCTTGTATTCGATGCTGCAGGCCTCGAGCGGTCGGAGCTGCTCCTGGACGGAGGCGAGCTCGGCCAGGTCTCCCACGTCCGAGGTCCGCAGGAAGCCCTCCTTCTGCAGGCCGATGGCCACCGCGGCCAGTCCCCCGCCGGCCGCGAGGATGAAGCACAGCATGACGAGCACCCACCAACTGGATGGCTGCTTGCGGGGGCCGGGGAGCGCGGGGAGGGGCGCGGGCTCGTGGACGTCGATGTTCTCGAGGGCGGCGCGTCCGAACAGCGGCGCCGCGTGGTAGCCGCAGAAGAAGGCGGCGAGCCAGGAGAGGGCGCGCACCCAGTTGGCGGTGGGCGTGATGGGCAGGAAGGTCAGACCCTGGAGCCACACGAGCGTCTTCGCCGCGAGCATGCCCGTGGTGAGCACCATGGCCGTGGCGAACAGGGTGACGTTCACGAGAGTCATGAAGGTCGACGAGCGCGAGCGGGCGAGGGGCAGGACGGCGGGGAGCAGGCGCAGCAGCTTCGGGTACACCCACCGGCCCACGAAGAACCCCGCGAGCAGCGGAATCCAGAGCAGCAGCATGCCAGATGGCCTGGGCCTTGAAGAGTGGATCCATGCAGTGAAGATGCTCCGAGTGGCTCGCCCCTTGAAAGCCCCTTCGCGCAGCCGAAAGGCAAAAGAAACCCAGGGGCGAAAAGCGCCCCCGGGTCGAGGGCCTACTTGCAGATCTCCTTGGTCAGCTTGTCGCGCTGGGCCTGCTCGGAGGTGGCGCGCTTGACGGCGTCCTCCATGGCGTCGTCGGCCTTCTCCAGCGCGTCGAGCGCGCGGCTGTGGGCGCGGCCCTTCTTGGCGGCGACGAGCACCTCGCGCATGTCCTTGCGGGCCTGCTTCAGGGTGGTGAGCTGACCCTCGCGCTCGACGTACTCCTTCTTCGCCGCCTTGCACTCGGGCGTCTGCGCGGACGCGCTCGACGCGAACAGGATTGCGGAGATTACGAACCAACGCACACGCCACCTCCAGGAGAAGGACCTGGGCGCGAGTATAGGGCGGCGCGACGACGGGGTGCAGCGGCGCGAGCACGCCGGGCTCACGTGGAGACCCGGCGCGTCGCGTGGGGCTTCAAATCTTGCGGTCCGGCACGTCGGTGAGGGCGGGGTTGCGCTCGATGACGGGGCCGAGCACGTCGTCGATGCGGCGCATCAGCTCGGGCTCCAGCTTCACGCCGGCGGCCTTCACGGTGTCGTGGACCTGCTCGGGGCGGGAGGCGCCGATGATGGCGGAGGAGACGCCCTTGTTCTGGAGCACCCAGGCGACGGCGAGCTGGGCCATGGTGAGGCCGGCCTCTTGCGCGAGCGGCTTGAGGTTCTGCACGCGGGTGAGCACGTCCTCCTTGAGGAAGCGCGCGATGAAGCGCGAGCCGGTGGGGTCGGTGGCGCGGCTGCCCGCGGGCGGCGGCTTGCCGGGGAGGTACTTGCCGGTGAGCACGCCCATGGCCATGGGGGACCAGACAATCTGACCGAGGCCCTCGTCGAGGGACGCGGGGATGACGTCTGCCTCGATGACACGCCAGAGCATGGAGTACTGGGGCTGGCTGGAGACGAAGGGAATCTTCAGCTCGCGGGCGAGCTTCGCGCCCTGGCGGATCTGCTCGCCGGTCCACTCGGAGACGCCGATGTAGAGGGCCTTGCCCTGACGGACGATGTCGGCGAAGGCGAGCATCGTCTCCTCGAGCGGCGTGGCGCTGTCGAAGCGGTGGGCCTGATAGAGGTCCACGTAGTCCGTCTGGAGGCGGGTGAGCGAGCCGTGGATGGACTCCATGATGTGCTTGCGCGACAGGCCCCAGTCGTTCTTCCCGGGGCCGGTGGGCCAGTAGACCTTGGTGAACAGCTCGTAGCTGGCGCGGCGCTGGCCCTTGAGGGCTCGGCCGAGGACGGACTCGGCGCGGGTGCTCGCGTAGACGTCGGCGGTGTCGAACGTGGTGATGCCCACGTCCTGCGCGGCCTTCACGCACGCGAGCGCGGCCTCTTCTTCCACCTGGGAGCCGTGCGTGAGCCAGTTGCCGAAGGAGATTTCACTGACGGCCAGACCGCTGCGACCAAGATGACGGAAGTTCATGGGGCGGCGAGCCTAACCAGCCATGGCGCGCCTCGCACGGCTTTGGGAGGGCAACAGTCCACCGGCCCACGCCACCCAGGCGATGTAGACGAGTTGGAAGGGGAGGCGCAGCCAGAAGTACCAGTCCGGGAAGGGCAGCACGTGTGAGGCGGAGTTGGCCGAGGCCTCGTGGAGGTTCGCGGGGAGGATGGCGACGAGCAGTGCGATGAGGCCGAGTGCCGCGAGCTTTCGGGTGCGCGGGAGGAGGAGGCCCACGCCGCCTGCGACTTCGAGCACGCCGGACAGGAGCGTCCAGAAGCGGGGTGAGGGGAGCTGCGGCGGAATCATCGCGTCGTAGCGCGCGGGCATGAGGAAGTGCATGACGCCGGCGCCGATGAAGAAGAGGCCCGCGGCCATGGCGGCGCGGCTCGCGGGGGTGGAGAGCGCGGGCAGCCTGCGCAGCGGGGGCAGGTGGAAGAGGGCGAAGAACGAGAGCAGCACGAGGGCGAAGGACACGGCGAGGCTCCTGGCTCGGAAGGTCGGGAGGGGGCCCGGCCTGACGCTGCTCAAGATGCGTCGGGGGCCCTGGCCTGGGCTTGAACGAACTGGCTGCGACGTTGGAGGAAGGAGGGCGTGGTGCCGAACATGCGCCGGAAGGTGCGCGTCAGGTGGGCGGAGTCGGAGAAGCCGGCGGCGTGCGCGGCCTCTCCGGCGGTGCGTCCGGAGGCGATGGCGCCGGCGGCGCGCTGGAGTCTGAGCCAGAGGAGATAGGGGCGCAGGGGCACGCCGGTGGACTCGGTGAAGGCGTGCATCAGGCGGCCGGAGGACAGGCCGGCGACCTCGGCGAGCGCTTCGAGGGAGGTGTCCTCGGGAGCGGGGTCGGCGCGCAGGTGGCGCAGGAGCTTGCGCACGCGAGGGTGCATGCGCGGGGCGGCGGTGGTGCTGGGGCCGGCGAGGGCTTCCAGCGTGGACTCCATCCACGGGCCGATGTCCGCGTGGGGAATGGGCCCCGCGCGCGGCAGACTGGCGAGCAGGGCGTCGCGCGCGGCCTCGTCGAAGAGTCGGACGGATTCGGTGAGGGACGCGCGGAGGCGCAGACCGTCATGGCTCTCGGGCTCGACGAAGAGGAGGACGACCTCCGTGCCTCGGGCATCGAGCGCGTGTGGGACATCGGGCCCCACGAGGACTCCGGCCGCGCGCGTGTCCTTCCTGGCCGAGTCCACTCGGATGGAGAGCGTGCCCGTGCGGCACAGCATGAGGTGCATCGCGTGGTGGGCGTGCTTCGACGACATGTCCCCGGGGCCCCACATGGCGAGCGCGGCCGGCCACACCACCAGGGGCATGTCCGGCCACGGAGCGCGAGGCGCGAGGTCAGGAGGTCGGGCGAGCAGCATCCGCCCGCAGGCTACCAGCGGTCCCTGGAGAGAATCACCGCGCTGTACGCGCCCAGGGACACGGCTCCGCGCGCGGGCATTCCATCCCGCTCTCCCCATGTGCTCCAGAAGTCGTGCACGTGCGTGCCACCGAAGTCCGGGGAGTAGCCCTGCCAGTCGCTGTTGAACCGCACCCGCCACAGTCCATCCGAGGGCAGGCCCAGCTCGTACCCGCTGAACGTCCGGTGCCCCAGGTTCACGATGACCACCACGTCGTCACCCGCTCCCCCGTGCTGCCACCGGTGGAACGCGAGCACCTTGTCGTCGTGGTTCAGGTGGAAGACGTTGACGCCCTCGCCCCGCAGCCCCGCGCTCGTGTCGTGCCAGTTGCGCCGCAGGCGGATGAGGTCCCGATGCGCCTGGAGGATTCCCCCGAACCAGTCCGACTTGTTCCAGTCCAGCGGGTCCCCATCATCGAAGTGCCCGTCCTCCAGGAACTCCTGCCCCATGAACAACATCGGAATCCCCGGCGCCGTCAGCGTCAGCGCCGCGCCCAGCAACGCCTTCTTCTTCGCCAGCACGTCCCCGGGGTTGTACGGCGACACCTCCGTGGGCAACCGGCTGCGGCCGTTCGCCACCTCGTCGTGGCTCTCCGTGAAGATGACCCGCTGCATCGACTGACCGTTGTAACGGAAGTACAGCGCGTCCCGGACCGCGCTCAAGTCCCGCCACTCGTCGAACGGCGCCGTGAGCGCGGCGCGCACCGGGTGCACGAAGGCCGCGTCCCACTGCGCGTCGAACCCCGCTCCCTGCGGATGCGTCACCGCCGGGTCCGCCGCCATGTCCTCCGCGATGAGCAGCTTCCACGGGAACTCGCGCTTCACCGCCTCAGTAATCGAGCGCAACAACTCCCAGCCCGCCGGATTGTCCACGCCGCTCGTGGTGCGAATCTCCTTCGTCGCGTCCACGCGCAAGCCATCCATGTGGTACTCGCGCAGCCACATCAGCGCGTTGTCACGCAGGTAGTCGCGCACCTCGTGACGCCCGTAGTCCGGACGCGTGTCCCCCCACGGCGTGCTCGCGCGCCAGTCCGCGTAGAAGTACACGCCCCCTCGGCCGAACGTCTCTCCATCGAAGTCCCAGTGCGGCAAGTCACTGGGCCCCAGGTGGTTGTAGACCACGTCCATGATGACGCCGATGCCGCGCCGGTGCGCCTCGTCCACGAAGCGCTTCAGGTCGTTCGGCGCGCCATACGTGCTCTCCGGCGCGAACGGGAACGTCGGGTTGTAGCCCCACGAGAAGTCCCCCGCGAACTCCGCCGAGGGCATCAGCTCCACCAGGTTCACGCCCAAATCCCTCAGGTAGTCGAGCTTGTCGATGGCGCTCAACCAGTGCCCCGGCCCCCAGCCCGGTGAGTCGTGGAACGTGCCGATGTGCAGCTCGTAGATGACCGCCTCGTGCCGCGCGGGCATCTGGAAGTGCCCGTCGTACCGCCACACGAAGTCACGGTGGTCCAGGATGACGCTGTTGCCCGTGGAGTTCGTGACGTCCGCGGCCCTCGGGTCGTTGCGCCAGCGCCAGTCGCCGTAACGGCCCTGCACGATGTACTGGTACTGCTGTCCGTTGTACGCCCCCTGGATGTCCCGGGAGAAGTTGCCCGAGGGCTCGCGCGCCAGCTCCACCGCGTGCCAGTGGCTGAAGTCCCCCACCACCTGCACGCGCTGCGCATGCGGCGCCCACACGCGGAACGTCGCGCCGCCGTCGTACGGAATCACGCCCATGCCCGGACGCCAGGACGGCTCCGGCTGTGCCTCCATCGGAACGAACGCCGTGAGCTCGCCCGGGACCTGGAGCTGCTCCGCCGGTCCGAACAACTCGGGCGCCGAGCGCGAGCGCGCGGTGCGCCGTGACACCTCGTTGCCTCGGGCCCTGCACGCCGTCTCGCTGAAGTCCTTGCGCGGCTGGCGCACCTCGTTCGATTTCGCCTCTCGCGTCGACATGGATTCCCCCCGGAAAGCGGATGCTTCGCGATGCGCCGCATTCCGACAGCGCGCCGCATCCAGGGCAAAGCCCACCTTGCCGCCCCCCGTTCAGTTCAGGGCAGTGCCCGGGTGTTTTCCCGTCCTTCGAGAGCAGGCGACCGTTCAGGTCGACACGAACGCCGCCCACCTGCCCTCGCCGACGCTCGACACCGAGCGGCTTGTCCGGGCACCCCGAGTGTCCGACACTGGTCCTTCCTCATGGCCGCCAGCGAAGAACGCCGCCTCCAGGCTCTGGTGCTTGCTCCGGTGCGCCGCGTCCAGCGACGCCTCAATGCCCTCGCGTGGGCGGAGGCCGGCCTCGCTCCCCTCTGGGCCACCAGCACCGCCTGCGTGCTGGCCCGGCTCCTGTTGCGCCAGCAGTGCGTCTGGGCCCTGCCGCCGCTCGTGCTCGCGGGCCTCGCATGGTGGTGGCGACGTGCCCGCGCGCGCCATGTCTCGCTCGAGCATGCGGCCGTGCTCGCGGACCGCTCGGCCAACGCGGGCGGGTTGCTGCTCACCCGGCTGGAGCGCCCCGTGGGGGAGTGGGAGCTCTCCGTCAATCAGCTCGCCCGCGAGGTGAAGCCTCCGCAGCTGAAGTGGCAGCGCCCCGTGGCGGCGCTCGCCGGCGCGCTGGTGTTCGCCCTCATCGGCTTCCTGATGCCGTTGCCCGCACCGCGCGCGTCCCGGGGTGTCCATGCCGCCGCCGCGGCGAAGGTGGACGCGGTGAAGGCACAGGCCGAGGCCCTGGCCCGCGAGGAGCCCCTGGGCGAGGCCGTGGAGGACGAGCTGCGTCGCCTGTCCGAGGAAGTGGCTTCGGGTCGCTTCGACTCGGGTGACTGGGAGGCCGCCGACTCGATGGAGCGTCGACTCGCCGAGCGCGCCGCCGAGGCCGCCGCCGAGCTGGCCCAGGCCTCCGAGGCCGCGCGTGAGCTGGAGGATGCGCTCGGCGCCGCGGGGGGCGCGGAGTCCGCGTCCCGTGAGCGCGAGGCCCTCGAGCGCGCGCTCATGGCGCTCCAGTCCGCGGGCGCGGAGGGCTCGGCGCAAGAGGGCTCCGAGAACGGGCAGCAGGGCTCGGAGCAGGGCGCGTCGAACTCGGGGCAACAGGGCGGTGAGCAGGGCCAGGCGAACGCGGGACAACAGGGCGGCGAGCAGGGCGCACCGAACTCCGGGCAACAGGGCGGCGAGCAGGGCCAGGCGAACGCGGGACAGCAAGGCGGCAATCCGAGCGAAGGTCAGCAGGGCGCTTCGCGACAGGAGCAGGCGCGCGCCCAGTCCTCCGGTTCGGTGGACCAGATCTCGGAACTGCGCCAGTCGCTGGAGCGTCGAAGGCAGTCGCTCGCCCAGCGCTTCGAGCCGCGTGAGGGGCAGGGCGCGCAGGCCCGCAGTCAACGCTCGCGTCCTCGACAAGGCTCGAGCGGGCGGCAGGAAGGCAGTCGCCAGCAAGCGGGCCAGGGACAAGGTGGCGAGGGGCAAGAAGGCGGTGAAGGGCAGGAAGGCGGCGAGGGGCAGGAGGGTGGCGAAGGCCAGGGCGGCGGGCGCGGCAACAGCCAGGGCCACGCGAGTCGCGCGGTGCGCCAGGGCGCGGGCTCGGGGGCTCCCTCGGAAGGGGGCGGCTCGAATCCGCTCGTCTTCGGGGGCGCGGCGGAGATGGACCCGGACCGGCTCGCGTTCGAGCCGCTTCCGGAGGGACACGGCGGCGAGGCCGGTGAGCTGTGGGGGCTCGAGGCGGCGGACCCTCGGCGAGGCACGGGGGCCCGGGGCGCGGCGCGCGGTCAGGGGACCAGCGCTCAGGGCGACGCGGCGGCGGGGACCGGCGGACAGCCGCTGTTGCCGCGCAACCGCGACCTCGTGAAGCGGTACTTTGGTGGAGAGTAGTCCGGAAGGGGAGAACACACGTGGCAGCGGAACTTCTCAGTCCCGCCGAGGCGCAGGGGGCGGCGGAGGTGGCGAACCAGCTCAAGGCCCGGCTCGACACCGTCATGCTGGACCAGCAGACCGTCGTCGAGCAGGTCGTCATGGCGGTGCTCGCGCGCGGACACGTGCTGCTCGAGGGCCTGCCCGGCCTGGGCAAGACGGAGCTGTGCAAGTCGCTGGCGAAGCTGCTCGCGCTGCCCTTCCGCCGCATCCAGTTCACCCCGGACCTCCTGCCCGGCGACATCACCGGCACCTACGTGCTGGAGGGCGAGGGCCGCCGCGACTTCGTCTTCCGCGAGGGTCCGCTGTTCGCCAGCCTCGTGCTCGCGGATGAAATCAACCGCTCCAGCCCGAAGACGCAGGCCGCGCTGCTGGAGGCCATGCAGGAGCGCCGCGTGACGGTGCTCGGCCAGACGCGCGCGCTGCCGGACCCGTTCTTCGTGCTCGCCACGCAGAACCCCATCGAGCTGGAGGGCACCTATCCCCTGCCCGAGGCCCAGCTCGACCGCTTCCTCTTCCGCATCCAGGTGCCCCCCGTGGGCGCCAAGACGCTGCGCGCGCTGCTCACCACGCGCGTGCGCGGCGCGCCGCCGGAGCTGTCCCCCGTGCTCGACGCGGACGGGCTCGCGCGCCTGTTTGCCGCCGTGGACCGCGTCCACCTGCCCGGCCCGGTGGCGGACTTCATCGGGCGGCTGGTGGAGGCGAGCGACCCGCGCCAGGCCTCCGCGCCCGAGGCCGTCCGCCGCTTCGTGCGTTATGGCGCGAGCCCCCGCGCCGCGCTCGCGCTCGCGGCGGCCGGACGCGCGCGGGCCTTGATGCACGGCCGGCCCAACGTCGGCTTCGACGACGTGGTGGCCGCCGCCCCCGCCGCGCTCAACCACCGGCTGGTGCTCGCGTACGAGGCCTCGCTGGAGAAGGTGTCCGCGTCGGACGTGGTGGGCGCGCTGCTGCAGGCCGTGCCCGAGGTGCCGCGTGACTAGCGTCGTGGTGCTGTCGGTGTGGCTGCTCCTGGGGACCCCGCCGCCGGTCGTCGAGGCGGCCGCTCCCGTGGACGTCGCCACCGCCGCCACGGCCGTGAAGGCGCCTACCGGCTACCGCGATGCGAGCGGCTCGGTGGACTCGCTCGCCCAGGACTACCTGCGCGTCACGGTGCGCCGGGGCTCGCTCAAGCCCCAGCGCGGCTACTGGGCGGCGGAGGTGACCCTCCACAACGGCGACGCCCAGCCGCACCCGGTGCACCTGTCCTTCCGACCCTCCTACGGCGACGTCACGCACGCCGTCGAGCGCACCGTGGAGCTGGCGCCTCGCCAGCGGCTCGTCACCTGGTTGATGGCGCCCGTGGCCTGGCACTCCGGCGCGCTGACCGTCGAGGTCCCCGGCCTGCCGCCCATCACCGAGCACCTGTTCCCCGACAACGACCGCTTCGAGCACGTGCTGGTGGTGGGCAACAGCGAGTCCTTCGAGGCCGTCACGGGCCTGACCAAGACGCCGGAGCAGGAGGACCCGCTGTTCTCCGTGCGCTTCATCGACGCGCAAGAGGCGCCGCGCGAGCTGGCGGCCTACGCGGGCTTCGAGATGGTGGTCCTCACCGAGACGGCGACGAAGGTCCCCGCGGATGTGTGGGCCGTGCTGGAGTCCTATGCGCTGTCGGGAGGCCGGCTCGTCGTCGCCAACCCTCCGAGGGACTTGCGCGAGCGGCTGCAACTGCTCCAGTCCGTCCCGCTCCAGGACGGGCCCTACGCCTTCGGCGGCGTGTGGACCTGCGACAACTCCGCGGCCACGTGTCGGCACAAGATTCAGTCGGAGCTGTCGACCCTCACGGACGACAACCGGGGCAAGACGCGCCCGCAGGGGCTGCGCTCACGGTGGGCCTCGAAGGTGTCGTTCGGTGACGACGAGGCGCCGCTGCTGGGCACCGCCCGCGCGCCGGTGGGGCCGTTCCTGCTCCTGATGACGGCGTTCGCGCTGCTGGTGGGGCCCGGGGCCTGGTGGCTGACGAAGCGCCGGGGCCCGGTGGCGGTGCTCATCGCGGTGCCCGCCGTGTCGCTGGTGACGTGTCTGGTGCTCATCGCCTGGTCCGTGCTGGTGGATGGCTTCGCGGTGCACACGGCGCGCTACAGCCTGACGTACCTGGATGGCGCCCGGGCCCGCGCGGTGACGGTGGGGTTGTCGGGCTGGTACGCGAACCTGTCACCCGAGCCGCTGCGCCTGCCCTCGTCGAGCGTGCTCATCGCTCCGCACGACACGGAGGACCTGATGGCCGACCTGGACTGGACGGGCGGGCTCACCGTGGGAGATGGCTTCCTGCCACCGCGCACCTATCGCGAGTGGGGAGAGCTCGCGGTGGTCCCCTCGCGCGCCCGACTGGTGCTGGTGGAGACGGGCGGAGAACCCAAGGTCCAGAACGCGCTGGGCGTCGTCGTGGAGGAAGGCATCCTGCGCTGGAACGGTCAGGTGCGCCGGCTGCCCCGGCTGGCGGATGGCGAGGAGGGCGCGCTGGGGGCCGCGGAGCCGGACCTGGGGCCCTCGCAGGCCAACGCGGCGGACACCCTGGTGGAGGTGGGCATGCCCTCCTCGGCCCAGTACCGCCTGCAGGCCGCGCTGCCGCTCTTCCGCAGGGAGCTGAAGGACAAGGAGTTCGTCGTGCGCACGAGTGGCCCGGGCCCGTTGCCCACCAGCGCCTTGAGCGCGGAGGTGGAGGCGAGCGTGCATCTGATTCGGGGCGAGGTGAGGCCATGAGCGCGTTGCTGGAGGTGAAGGGCCTCAGGCGCGACTACGGCGCCCTGCGGGCGGTGGACGACGTGTCCTTCCAACTGGAGGCGGGCAGCATCCTGGGGTTCATCGGTCCGAACGGCGCGGGCAAGAGCACCACGCTGCGCATCCTCGCGACGCTGGACGCGCCCACGTCCGGCGAGGTGCTGCTCGGGGGCCACTCGCTGGTGGACACGCCGGACAAGGTGCGGCCGCTCATCGGCTACATGCCGGACCGGTACGGCACCTATGACGACGTCACCGTCTTCGAGTTCCTGGACTTCTTCGCGCGCGCCTATGGGCTGACGGGCGCGAAGCGGCGCCAGCGCGTGGAGTCGGTGATGGGCTTCACGGGCCTGGGGCCGCTCGCGGACAAGCTCACCACCGCGCTGTCCAAGGGAATGCGGCAGCGCGTGGCGTTGGGGCGCACGCTGTTGCACGACCCCCAGCTGCTCTTGTTGGACGAGCCGGCGGATGGCCTGGACCCCCGGGCGCGCATCGAGCTGCGCGAGCTGCTGCGGGCGCTGGCGGACCAGGGCAAGGCGGTCATCATCTCCAGCCACATCCTCACGGAGCTGGCTGAAATCTGCGACACGTGCGCCATCATCGAGCAGGGGCGCCTGCTGGCCACGGGCAAGGTGGAGGACCTGCTCCAGCAGGACACGAACCTCGCCTCGGTGGAGCTGACGGTGCGCCTGGCGACGGGGCCGGAGTCGGAAGGTGCGTGGGCGCGCGCGGAGCGGCTCCTGCTGGAGCAGCCCCGGGTGTCGCGGGTGTCGAAGGAGGGTGAGTCCCTGCGGGTGGGTCTGGAGCTGGAGCCCGGCACGGGCGCGGACGTGGCGTCGGCGGCGCTCCTGGCGGTGCTGGTGACGGCGGGCCTGCCGGTGTGCGCGTTCGGCATGCGTGAGCGCAACCTCGAGGATGCCTTCATGACGGTGACGAAGGGGAGGCTCGCGTGAGCGCGCCCATGGAGACGACCTCGGGGGCGCCCGTGGCGGAGCCGACCGGTGGCGCGGTGTCCGCGAGCGGCGGCGGCTTCCAGGCGCGGTGGGGGGACCGGCTCAACCCGCTGGTGGTGAAGGAGGTCCGTCAGGGCTTCCGCACGCGCATCTTCTGGGCGTGCTTCGGGTTGATGCTGCTGTCGTGCGTGGTGCTGGCGCTGGTGGCCTTCGTGCAGACGCGGGACGCGGCGTTCTCCCAGTTCGGGCAGACGTACTTCTTCGCGTTCTTCGTGTGCCTGGCGGTGGTGCACTTCTTCGTGATTCCGTACAGCGCGTACCGCTCGCTGGCGCGGGAGCGCGAGGACGACACGTGGGTGCTGCTGGTGCTCACGGGGCTGGGGCCTCGGAGGATTCTACGGGGCAAGGTGCTGTCGTTCCTGGTGCAGGCGGCGCTGTATGCCTCGGCGGTGGGGCCCTTCCTGCTCTTCAGCTACTACCTCAACGGCATCGCGCTGCCGACCATCCTGGTGGTGTTGGGGTTGAGCGCGGCGTGGCTCGTGTTCCTCACGGTGGTGGCGGTGTGCGCGGCGACGCTGGCGGACAGCCGGATGGGGCGGGGCCTGGTGCACTTCGTGGTGCTGGGCGCGTTGGGCCTCGCGTTCGCGATGGCGCTCGGCATCGCTAGCGCGCTGACGGACGCGGCGGACCGGCTGCTGCACACGGACGGGGTGTTGCTCGCGATGAGCATCTGTCTGGGGTTGATGCTCCTGGACGGGTGGCTGTTGTTCGAGGTGGCCGCGTCGCGGCTGTCCTTGTCCACGGAGGACTACACGCGCGGCCCGCGTCGGGCGGTGGCGGCGCAGATGGGGGTGGCCCTGCTCGCGGGCCTGGTGCTCTGGTGGGTGGATGACAAGAAGCACGTGGTGACGGAGGTGTTCGCCACGCTGGGGACGGTGCACCTGACGCTGGTGAGCCTGTTCATGGCCTCGGACGTGGATGGACAGGCGCGCGCGCTGCGAGCGGACACGGGCCCCTGGTCGCTGATGCGGCCGGGGGCGCTGCGGGGCTTCCGGCTGGCGGTGTTGCTGTTGGTGGGCTGGAACGTCGCGTGGTTCCTGGCGGCGCTCTTCTCCGAGCACACCTCGTCGCGCAGCGAGCCGTTCCGCATGGTGATGGCGGTGATGCCGGCGTACTCGGTCCTCTACCTGTCGCTGGCGTTGCTGTTGGGGCGGATGTCGAAGTCGGACCGGTTCTCCTCGCCCGCGGCGGTGCGGCTGCTCTTCGTGGCGACGGTGGGTATGGCCGCGGGCCTGCCGCCGCTCTTCGCGGAGGTGGTGGGGCTGGAGGCGGGCGATTCGTTGATCAACCTCCTGAACCCGGTGGTGGGGGTGGCCAACTTCTCGTCGCATGACTACTCCACGGGGCTGCCCGAGATGTCCTGGGCCATGGTGGGCTTCCTGGGAGGGCTGGCGCTGCTGTGCGCGTTCCTGGCCGACCGGGTGCTGACCGAGCGTGAGAAGCGGGCCCATCGGCTGTGAGCGGGCCCGCTCCCATGGACGAAGCGGCGGTGGGGCGGCTGGCCCCGGGGCTCGCGCTGGCGCTGCCGCGAGGGCCGCACCGGGGCCGGGTGGGCGAGGTGCGCGCGTCGTCGATGGGCAGCTCGTTGGAGCTGCATGACTTCCGGGCGTATCAGCCGGGAGATGACCTGCGGCAGCTCGACTGGAACGCGGTGGCGCGGACCGATGAGCTCATCCTCCGGGTGCGGCAGGACGAGGTGTCGCCCCGGGTGGAGGTGGTGGTGGATGGCTCTCGCTCCATGGCGCTGTCGCCGCGCAAGGCCGCGTGCGCGAAGGAGCTGGCGCTGCTGGTGTGCGAGGTGGCGGCGCGGCAGGGGTTGAGCCCGACGCTGCTGACCACGGCGGTCCGCGCGGAGCGGATGCAGGGGGCGGGGTGTCGGGCGGTGCTGCGGGCGCTCGAGTTCGACGCGCGGGATGACCTGGCGACGGCGCTGGGGCGACTGCCTCCGCCCCGGCCCTGTGGGCTGCGCGTGGTGGTGAGTGACTTCCTGTTCGAGGCGGACCTGCCCGCGCTGGTGTCCCGGCTGTCGCGTGGGGCGGCGGGGTGCTTCCTGGTGCAGGTGTTGGATGAGGAGGACCTGTCGCCGTCGGGCGGCGAGGGCGCGAGGTTGGTGGATTCGGAGAGCGGCGCGGCGTTGGAGGAGCTGCTGACGGAGGACGTGCTGGCGGCGTATGCGCGGCGCTTCGAGGAGCATCAGAGATTGCTGCGGGGCGCGGCGCTGCGTGCGCGTGGGCTGTTGGTGACGGCGCCTGCCACGGAGTCGCTGGCCGCGCTGGTGGCGGGGCCGCTGCATCCGCTCTTCGTGGCGGGAGGTGGCGCGTGAGCTTCGGCTTCCCGTGGGGCTTGCTGGCCCTGGGCGCGCTGGTGCCGTTGGTGGCGGCGTACTTCCTGCGGCGGCGGCAGAAGCCGGTGGTGGTGAGCGCGCTGTTCCTGTGGCGTACGCCGAGCCCTCGCGCCGAGGCGGGGCCTCGCTGGGAGCGCTTCACGCGGGAGGTGTCGCTGCTGCTGGAGGTGCTCGCGGTCATCGCCGCGGCGCTGTATCTGGCGGACGTGCGACTGGGTGAGTCGGCTCGGAGCCGACACCTGGTGCTCGTGGTGGATGGGAGCCTGTCCATGTCCGCGCGGGGGCCGGACAACGTGACGGTGCTGGAGTTGGTGCGCCGCGAGGCCGCGCGTCGGGTGGAGACCGCGAAGGCCACGCGGGTGACAGTGCTGGCGACGGGCATGACGCCCCGAGTGCTCGCGGGGCCGGAGGCGGAGCCTTCGCGGGCGTTGGCCGCGCTGGAGTCCTTCAATGCGCTGGGCGCGGACCATGACCCCATCCCCACGTTGTTGTGGGCACAGGAACTCGCGGGACCGGGGAAGCACGTGGACTTCTTCACCGATGCGCCGCCGGCCGAGGGGCTCGTGGTGCCCGCGCCGGTGCGGTGGACGGCGCTGGGCACGGCGCGCGACAACGTGGCGCTCGTCTCCGCGCAGCGGAAGGACGAAGGCGGTGCGTCGACGGTGACGTTGCGGGTGGCGCGCTTCGGTGTGAGTCCGGACTCGGTGTCGGTGCGGATGACCGCGCAGCCTGGGGCGGGCGCGAAGCAGGGGACGTCGCGCGCGGAGACGGTGTCGTTCAAGGATGGGGAGACGGCCACGGTGCGCGTCACGTTCCAGGACGCGGGCGAGGTGAGTGTCTTCATCGCTCCGGATGCACTGCCGGAGGACAACCGGGCGACGCTGCCCGTGTCGTCGGCGCGGCCGCTCGCGGTGCGTTTGGCGCAGGGGCTGGGGCCGCTGGAGCGGGGCGCGCTGGAGCGCTTCGTCTCGGCCATCCCGGACCTGTCGCGCGAGGCCGCGGCGGAGGACGTGTTGCTCATCGGTCCGCAAGGCACGGATGCAAGGGTGACGGTGGGAGCCACGGGCAAGCCCCGGACCTTCGTGGGGCCGTTCTTCTCCGAGAAGGGACATCCGCTGCTCGACGACGTGCAGCTCGCGGGCGTGCGTTGGTCCGCGGGGGAGAATCCGCCCGGACGTCCGCTCATCACCGCGGGGGAAGCGGTGCTGGTGTCGGAGGGAGAGGACGGACGTGTGCACCTCAACATCGACCTGGCTCGCTCCAATGTGCAGCGTGTGTCCGCGTGGCCGGTGTTGCTGGGCAACGTGGTGCGCGAGGCGCGTCGCTCGCGGGAGGGCTTCGCGCGAAGGCAGCTCTCGCTGGGCGAGCCGCTCCAGGTGGTGACGCTGCCCGGCGAGCGCTACACGCTGGTGGGGCCGGAGGGGGAGAAGCCCGTGTTCGGCGCGGGCGCGGTGAGCCTGCCTCCGCCTTCCTCGCCTGGACGCTACGAACTGGAGCGCGACGGTGAAGTCGTCGACGCCGCGGTGGTGCTGACGATGGATGCGCGCGAGTCGGACCTGCGCGGACGCGGCAGCGTGGACATCCCCCCGCGTGAGTCCGGCGAGGATGCAGAGGGAGCAGGGGCCTCCGAGCGGATGCGCTGGCCGCTGGTGCTGCTCCTGCTCGCGCTGATGGGCGACTTCTACGTCACGAGGCGGGTGTCATGACCTTCGCGCTCCCGCAGGCGTGGATGCTGCTCATCCCGCTCGGCCTCTTCCTGTGGAAGTACGGCCGCAGGCCCGGTCCGCCGATGTGGCTGCGCGCCACGTTGGTCGTGCTGGTGGTCGGCGCGCTGTCCGGCCCGAGCTGCCGCCGCGAGGACGCGGGCAGTGACGTGGTCGTCATCGTGGACCGCTCGGCCTCCATGCCTCGCGACGTGGACCGCACGGCCCAGGAGCTCATCTCGCACCTGGAATCCCAGCGGCGCCCCGGCGACCGCGTGGGCGTCATCACCTTCGGCCGCGAGGCCCGGGTGGAACAGCCCCTGTCTTCGGTCGGCGCTTTCGGTGGCTTCAGCCGACCGTTGGACGCCGAGGCGTCGGACCTGTCCGGCGCGCTCGACGCCGCCAATGTCCTCATCCCGCAAGAGCGCACCGGCCGCGTGCTCGTCCTCTCCGACGGCCGCGCCACCGGCACGGATGCACGAGGCGCGGCGCGCAGGCTCGCGGCCCGAGGCATCGCCGTGGACTGGCGACAGCTCGCCCGGCCCGAGCCCGCGCTGGACGTCGCCGTCGTCTCGCTCGACGTGCCCACCGTCGTGGCCGCGCGCGAGCCCTTCCAGTTCTCCGCCCAGGTGTACGCCTCGGCGGCCGTCACCGGCACCGTGCGCCTGGAGCGCAACGGCCGCGTGCTCGTGAAAGGTCCCTTCGACTTCCTGCCCGGCCCCAACGTGCTGCCGCTCAGGGACCTCATCGAGGAGCCCGGCCTCGCGCGCTACCAGCTCACCGTGGAGGTCCCCGGCGACGGCGTGGTGGAGAACGACAAGGGCCTCGCGGTGCTGCGCGTCGAGGGCCCGGGCCGCGTGCTGCTGCTCACCCACCAACCCAAGGGCACGCTCGCGCAGGCGCTCCAGGCCACGGGCCTGCTCGTCGATGTCCGCGCCCCCTTCCGCCTGTCCCTCGATGACCTGGACGGCGTGGGCAGCGTGGTGCTCGAGAACGTGGACGCGAACCTGCTCGGCGAACCGGGCCTCAACGCGCTCGCGTCCTACGTGGAGCAGGCCGGCGGCGGGCTCGTGATGACCGGCGGACGCGAGAGCTTCGGCGAGGGCGGCTACCGTCGCTCGCCCATCGAGCCCCTTCTCCCCGTGTCGCTGGAGATGCGCGAGGAGGTCCGCCGTGCCTCCATCGCCATCAGCATCCTGATGGACTGCTCGTGCTCCATGGGCGCCACCGTGCCCGACGGGCGCACCAAGATGGAGGTCGCCGCCGAGGGCGTCGTCGCCGCGCTCTCGCTGCTCAACCCCCAGGACGAGGCCTCCGTGCACATGATCGACACGGAGACCCACGAAATCTTCCCGCTGCGCTCGGTCCAGGCGGGCCTGCCCTTCGACAAGGTCGCCCAGGGCTTCAGCGGAGGCGGCGGCATCTACGTGGGCGAGGCGCTGCGCTCCGGCCGCAAGCAAATCCTCCAGAGCGACAAGGCCACGCGCCACGTGCTGCTCTTCTCCGACGCCGCGGACTCCGAGGAGCCCGACGACTTCCGGCGCACGCTCGAGGAACTCCAATCCAAGTCGGTGACGGTGTCGGTCATCGGCCTGGGCACGCCGAAGGACTCCGACGCGAAGCTCCTCATGGAAGTGGCCCAGCGCGGCGGCGGACGCATCTACTTCGCCGAGGACGCGATGAGCCTGCCGCGCATCTTCAGCCAGGAGACGCTCGCGGTCGCCCGGGCCACCTTCATCGACGAGCCCGTGTCGATGGAGGCCGCGCCCGACCTGCCGCTCCTGGGCCGGCTCCCCTCCGAGGGCCTGCCCCAGGTGGGCGGCTACAACCTCACGTACCTGCGCCCTCAAGCCAACGTGGCGCTGCGCACGCTCGACACCCACGCGGCCCCGGTCCTCGCGATGTGGCCCCGAGGCGCGGGCCGCACCGTGGCCTTCACCGCCGAGGTCGACGGCCCGTTCACCGGAGAGCTGCGCCAGTGGGCCTCGCTGCGCGCGACGCTGGAGGCGATGGTGCGCTGGACGCTGGCGGGCTCGTCTCCGCTGGGCGAGGCGGTGGTGCGCTCCGAGCGCCGCGGACACCTCCTGCGGGTGACGCTGGACCTGCCTCCCGAGGCGCCGCTGCCCGGCACGCTGCCCTCGATGATGTTGCTCGCGGGCGATGGCAGGTCGGAGCCGGTGGAGCTGCCCATGCGCTGGGAGGACGACGACCGGCTGGTGGCGGAGCTCCCACTGGAAGGCAGCGGCACATGGCACCCGGTGGTCCGCGTGGGCACGCGCGCCTTGAGGGCACCGCCCGTCGCGCTGCCGTACGCTCCGGAGTTCGAGCCAGGAAGTCCGAAGGAGGGTCTGGCGCTGCTGCGCGCCCTCGCCGCCGTGGGAGGCGGCGTGGAGCGACTGTCCATGACGGGCCTCTTCGCCGAGGCCCCCGAGTCCGAGGGCCAGCTCGCGCTGGCGCCGTGGTTGGTGTCGCTCGCGATGCTGGTGTTGCTCACCGAGGTCGCCGTGAGGCGCTTCCTCTCCGCGCCCCGGCAGCGCGTGGCCTCCGCGACTTCACGGGGCACCGCCACGCCGAGAGGGGCCGCTCCCGGCGTGACGATGCCCACACCCGACAGCACACGGGGCGCCTTGGAGTCGCCCACGTCCACCTCGAGCACCCCGGAGCCGAAGACAGACACCTCCGGGGCGAAGCCAGCAGGGGAGGGCGGCGTGGACTCGGCGCTGGAGGCCGCGCGCGCCCGCTCCCGTCGTCGCCTGGACCGGTGAGCGGCGAGATGCACCGCCCAGCTCGGGCCGGGTTCACAGATACGGCGTGGTGCTCACCGGATTGCCGAGTTCGCTCTGGAGCGTGTTGCGCACGGACATGCTCACGGGCCACCGCCAGGCAATCTCGAACACGTCGGCCAGGTTGACGTTGGCCGCGCGGCTGGCGGCGAGCACGAAGTTGTCCGCCGAGGTGTAGGGGCTCGTCGCCGTGCCGGGGATGGCGCCCACCTTGCGCCAGAGCTGGAAGATGAAGGGCCAGCCGTGGACGTGCTTGAGGCGGAGCACGAAGGAGGCGAACAGGTCCGTCGTGTCCAGGCCGCCGACGCCCTGCTTCACGAGCAGCGTATTCGCCCAGTCATGCTGGTAGCACGTCGTGCTGCCCGGCGAGACGCGCGTGCCGGAGACGCCCGGCGTCGTGCACGGCGCCGTGAGGGTGCGGTACGTGTTCACCAGGGCCTTCACGTTGTTGTAGAGGCCCGCGTGCCCCGTGGAGACGGGCAGCGCGTAATAGTCCATGGACAGGAAGCGCATCAGCACCGCGTAGCCCGTCACCATGGCGTGGGCGTAGTTGCCGTTGGTGGACGCGAGCTGGTTCTCGTAGAACCAGAAGTTGCGGCCCAGCTCGTAGAATCCCGTGTTGTTGAGCGTCGCCACCGTGGCGAGGGCTTCCGCGCAGATGTCCGTCTGGTACAGGTTGTAGCGGAACTCGATGCCCGTCCGGCCGCGCTCACCGCAGGCCGGGTCCGTGGAGCTGCCGCAGCCCGTCGCGTACCCCGAGGGCAGCACGGCCATGCTGTTCAAGCCGTAGTAGTTGCGGAAGAGCGAGGGCTGAGCGCCCGTGACGTCCTTGTAGAAGGTGTAGCCCCGGTCGAACCCATCCACCAGCAGGGCCATCTGCGCGGTGATTTCCTTCGTCGAGCTCGCGCAGGTGGTGATGTCCGGCGTGCGCAGGGCGACGTACTGCCCCTTCCAGACATAGAGCGAGTGCGTCAGCCCCTGCTGCGACGTGTAGTTCGCGCGGAGCTGGCAGTACCAGGAATAGGCGTCGTTGAAGTTGCGGTACGCGGCCTGGAAGCCATTCGTGTGCTGCGTCTGGCACGCCTGGTTGAGGTCCATTCCCAGGTACTGGCCATTCTTGTAGCAGGACCAGCCATACGCATTGTTCGCGGTCAGCGTGGCGAAGGCTCCCGAGCCGTAGCGCTGCACGCAGTGCGCGGTGAGGTCCAGCCCGGGCAGTTGGAGGGCGGCCTGCGCGCTCCCCGGCGCGACGGCTCCCCAGACCAACGCCACGGCTCCAACGGCCCCAAGACATGAACGAGCAATCGCGGAGCGCCTGGCGCCCCACGGCTGGTGCTGAGACATGTGGTGATTCCCCCTCTGCGAAATGACGCGGGCCGCCCCGACCTGGAGGTGTCGTCACGGGATGAGGGGGCGGCCCGCTCCCCTTGAAGCTCACAGGGTAAAGACGAGATACACGGAAAGAGCGGGGTGCACAACTGGGTCAAAATAGTTCCCTACTATCAAAAGTTGATGCTCGGTTCATGCGGTCAGGACCACCCCAGGAGGTGGGAGGGATTCGGGGTAAGAGGGCGGCCGATGACGGACGCACGGTGGACGCGCGTGGGACTTGGGCTGGGACTCCTGGGGTTGGGGGGGCTGGCCGCGCGACTGGCCTTGCACAAGGCCTTCAGCATCGACGAGTTCCAGTATGCCCATGCGGCGTGGCTCGTCTCGAAGGGGCAGGTCCCTTACCGGGACTTCTTCGAGGTGCACTTCCCGCTCGTGTACCAGGCGCTGGCGCCGTTGTTCTGGCTGCTGGGGGACTCGCCCAGGGGCGTGCTCGCGTTGCGCGCGGCCATGCTGGTGCCGCTGTTGGGGAGCTGTGTCGCGGTGGCGGTGCTGAACCGGCGCGAGGGCCCGGTCGTGCGCTGGCTGGGGCCGCTGCTGCTGCTCTCGTGCGTGCCCTTCACGCGCTTCGCCACGGAGATTCGTCCGGATGCGCTATCCACGGCGCTGTTCCTGGGCGTGCTCGCGGCGCTGTCGGTGCGGCCGGGGACGCGGTGGCCAGGCTTCGTGGCGGGGCTGGCGTACGTGGCCGCGCTGTGGGCCTCGCAGAAGGTGCTGTTCTTCGGCGGGGTGGTGGGCGCGGCGCTCGCGGTGGACCTGATGGTTCGGCGCGGACGTGCACCCGCGCTGGTGACGCAGCCGGGGATGTTCCTGGCGGGCGCGGGCGTGGGGCTCGCGGCGGTGGCGGCGTACCTCACGGCGACGGCGTCGTGGAGCGCGTGGTGGCAATGGTGCTTCGTGTGGGCCGCCGAGCACCAGCGTCACTATCCCGGCTTCTCGCCATGGGACTACATGGGGCCGCTCTTGCGTGAGCAGCCGTGGCTCTTCGGCCTGGCGGGGCTGGGCGTGGCGGCGACGGTGCGACGGTGGTGGAGCGCGGGGCCCGCGCGCTGGGCGGACACGGACCTGCTGTTGCTGCTCGCGGTGGTGGCGACGTTCGGCTCCTACGCGCTCCAGCGCGCGCCCTTCCCATACAGCCTGCTGCCCTGGCTGGGCGTGCTCGCGCCGTTCATGGCGCGTGGGGTGGGCGTCCTCGTCGAGCACGTGCGCGCGCGGGTGGCCCTGGGCGTGGCGCTGGGCGTGCTCGTCTGCCTTCAGGCGTGGCGCTTGGAGTCGCTGCTCGACGGGGAGGGCAATGCCAGACAGCGGGAGGTGCTCGAGCGCATCGCCACGCTCACGGGGCCGGAGGACGTGGCCTATGACAACTCCGGCGGCTACGTGAGCCGGCCGCACGCGCACTTCTACTTCTACACGGATGCGTACCTGCGCGGCGCCATCCCGGACCAACTGGCCCGCGAGGTGCCCGAGGCGCTGGTGGAGAAGGGCTGCGTGCTGCGCGTGGATGACCTGCGGACGTCCGGGTTGCCGCCCGGGCTGCGCGGGTTCCTCGACACGCACTACCAGCCGTACGACGGGGACCTGTTCCTCTGGGGCCAGCGGTACGACGTGAAGAACGGGGACAGGCTGGAGGACCGCTTCCTCGCCGTGCGGCAGGGGCGCTACTTCGTCGAGCCCGCGTCGGTGCTCGAGACGGGCGCGCTGTTCATCGATGGCCAGCGGGTGACCCAGGCGGAGCTCGTGCTCGAGCGCGGCGAGCACCCGGTGCGCTACGAGGGCCCCGCGGAGCACTTCCACCTGCTCTGGCTGCCTCGCGACGGCCGGCGGTGGACGCCGAGGCCGGACGCGAGGCCCACCTACTCACGCCTGTTCTGAACGGGGCGGGAGCGCGATTCACCGCGGTCCCGCCTCCGTCCGGACGGCTACTTCACGCAAGGCACCTGTCCACCGGCCTGCTCGTACGCACGGACGCGGCTGGCCAGGTTGCCGTTGTCGGTCTCCGGCGACGTCTGTCGGCCCTCACCCGCGCCGAAGGAGAAGCCCACGGAGTGCGCGGCGGCGAGCTCCGCGGTGTGCGAGAAGAAGTAGTCCACGCGGTTGTCCTTCCAGCGCGTGTTGTTGTTCGGCAGGCTCATGTTGCCCACCGGCAACTGCCACCAGAAGTTCGGCTTGCCCAGGCGCTCGGAGATGGCGGCGGCCCAGGTGAAGGCCTGGCGGAAGTGGGGCAGCTTGCGGTTGTCCACGTCCCACCACGTCTCCTCGCCGATGCTGTCGTAGAAGCCCGCGTCGCGGTCCGACGCCTCCACGACGATGAAGTCCGTGTCCGCCGCGCCCAGCTTCGACAGGAAGTCGGCCACCTTGCGCGCCTCGGCCGCGATGTCGAAGGACGCGTTGGTGTTGAGGTACACGTCGACGCGCGTCGACCAGGGACTCGCGTGCAGGCTCACCTTCGCGTTCGGCGCGTACTTGCGCGCCATCGCAATCATGCAGCGGCTCAGGCCCGACGCGGTGTTCGCCATGCCTCCGCAATCCGTGTTGTTCGCGCTCGCCACCTGCGCGGGCACCGAGTCCGGGTTGCCATTGGAGAAGAACTGGAGATAGCCCCACAGGTCCGGCTCCAGGTGGAGCAGGGCGCGCGCGCTGCCCACCTGCTGCAGCGTGAAGCGATAGTCCGCGAAGTAGCGCCGCATCACCGCCGCGTCGTTGAGTGCCGTGAGTTGCTGCTCGCCCTCGCCCGAAGGGCCCACGCTGCCCAGCAACTGCTGGTAGTACGTGATGAACGGAATCTGCGGTTTCTTTCGCCCCGCTGCCGCAGATACGAACGTGCGTATGTAGTCTCCCGGTGGCTGCGACAGGTCCTGCCAGCACCCCCACCACGAGCATTCTCCGTTCGCGCAGGATGTTCCCCCAGCGCTGCACCCAGAAGTGCACGACGTGCACACGTTGTTCGAGTCCACCAGTCCGCTGGCGATGTACAGGTAATGCACGTCGAATGGAGCGCTGGCCGCAGTGCTGTCCTCCATTTGCGCGCCTACCAGTAGCCGGTCCTTGCCCAGCGACTCCAGGAACGTCTCTCCCAGGCAGTCGCCGCTGGCGGTGCCACCCCCATCCGGATTGTTCGTCCCGCCATCCGCCGCGGGTGTCTTGTCGTCGTCATCCGAGCTGGAGCAACCGCCCAGCACCGCGAGGGACAAGCTGACCACCACCAGACGCTTCAGCCACATCGAGCAGGGCATGTGCATACGCCCGGGACGCTAGCCCGACGCGCCGCGTGAGCCTCAAGTCCCCTGGACTCCAGGACAGCGCTCGCGCTCATGGCGCCCATCCAGCTTGGCGCCAATAATCTGTTATTCCTTCAATTCAAGAAATTCTTGAGACGTGAGGCAGGGGCCGGGTAGACGAGAAGGCTCCCCCCCTGCCGGGCCCGCTGGGAGGCGAGCGCTTCACTCGCGGGCACGGCGCATCTCCCCTCGAGGCCGTGATGAAGACGCGACTGTGGTGGCTCATGGTGCCCGCGCTGTTGGCGGTTGGCTGTGGCCCTGTCGAAGAGGAGCAGGACGAGTTCGTCGACGAGCTGACCGGACAGGTGTTGCAGCGAGCCACGGTGAAGTACGACATGCACCGGCTGCTGGAGGACGACAACCTCCTGGGCCACCAGTGGATTACGACCGAGCAGGTGCAGGCCTTCCTGACGCAGCAGGGCTCGTACCTGGCCACGTATCGGGACCCGGCCTTCAGCAACAAGACGGCGGCGGCGCTCATCGTCGAGCGCTCCAAGGCGTTCGGCATCAGCCCGCTGTACATGCTCGCGCGCATCCAGGTGGAGTCCAGCCTGGTGCAGAGCGGCACCTCCAACAACCTGAGCAAGGCGACCGGCTGTGGTTGTCCCGACAGCAGCGGGTGTGACGCGCAATACGTGGGCTTCGGCAAGCAGATTGATTGCTCGGCGAAGAAGCTGCGCGGCTACTTCACGGACCTGGACGCGGGGCGGGCCACCGTGTCCGGCTGGAAGGTGGGCACGGCGAAGGCGACGTTGGACCCGTGCACGGTGAAGCCGACCAACAAGGCCACCGCGGCGCTCTACACGTACACGCCCTGGGTGGGCGCGTACGCGACGCAGTGTGGCCGCACGACGGTGGGCGGCTCGTCGCTGGTGTCGGTCATCTACCACCGGTACGCGGATGGCGGCTTCAACTGGGGGGCCCCGACGTCCACGGGCTGCGTGTCGGAGACGGCGGGCACGACGGTGCCGGAGCTCGGCTGCGTGCAGAGCTCGTCCGATGCGATGTGGCGCCAGTGCGTCTCCGGCGTCTTCACCGCGGGCAGCACCACGCGTCCCACCAACTGCACCCAGGCGTGGCCGTGGTGCTCCTCCGCCACGCTGGGCCGCTCGGTGCCCGCGCGCACCTGCGTGCAGTCCTCGTCGAACCAGCAGTGGAGCCAGTGCGGCGTGGGCGGCGCGTGGGTGAGCTCGCCCATGGCGCCCGACAGCGGCGCGGGCCCGGTGGGCGCGTGCTTCGAGATGTACTGGCTGTAGCCCCCTCGCGCTTGGAGGGCGGCCCTCAGTACTCGTTGGTCCAGATGAGGTCGAGGCCGCCCGAGCGGGCGTCGCCGTACTGTCCTTCCAGGCTCCAGCGCGGTCCGAACTGGTACTCGAAGCGGACCGCGTTGGAGTTCTCACCCTGCTGGATGTTGGCGCCCACGCGTCCGGTGTAGCCGACGTAGATTTTGTCGGTGACGTAGGTGCCCACCTCCAGCTTGGTGCCGGCGATGCCCGCGCCGCCCGCTTCAATCGACAGCACGTCCAGCGGCAGCTTCGCGGCCAGCGCCTTGCGCGCCTCGTTGGCGACGAGCGATCCCACCACGGAGGCCGCCTGCGCGCTGGCCGTCATGGACGCGCCGGAGCCTCGCTCCAGCGTGCGCCGGCCGGTGGCGAGCAGCGTGTAGATTTCGGACTCGGGCAGGGGCGGCTCGCTCGTGGGCTTCAGGGTGATGTCGCGGCCCTGGCCCCGGATGGTGACGTACACCGTGATGTTGGAGCTCTCGGCGCGGTGCTCCGCGGTGACGTTGATGTACGGGACGGTGGGCGGGCCGGTGAAGCTCACCAGGCTGTCGCGCTGCACGTCGAAGCGGCGGCCCAGCACGTCCACGCGGCCGCGCAGCACGCGCACCTGTCCGAAGAGGCGCGCCACGTCGGTGTACTCGACGCGGAAGTCCTCCGACAGGCCCAGCTCCACGTTGAGGTCGCTGCCCTTCACCCAGATGTTTCGTGGCGCGTTCACGTTCACCCAGTACGCACGCTGGGGCTTCGGCTCGTCGCCCGTCTCCAGGTCCTCCTCCGCGTCGGCGGGCGTCGGAGGCTCCGTGGCCGGACCCGCGGCGACCTCGGGCTCGGGGTCTCCGGGCGAGGGCTGCTGGGGCTGCTTGCGCTTGCGCCGCTCGATGGGCTGACCGTTGCGCACGAGCACCACGTCGCCGGGGCGCTCCAGGTCCTGGAGGTCCTTGCGCTTGGCCTCGGGCAGCTCGACGGTGGCCTCCGGCACGGAGACGTTGCGCAGGTTGACCAGCCGCTCGGAGATAGTGCCCTCCACCTTCGCGCGCAGGCTCAGCACCGCCATCAGCTGGTCGTCGAAGACGATGGGGAAGTCGCGGGCGCGCAGCGGGTAGGGGTTGTCCTGGGGGCTGGTCAGCTCGTACTCGCCCCGGGGGTTGCGCGTGGCCGTCAGCGGCGCGTCCAGCCAGACGGTGCCGCCGCCGGCCTTCATGGACAGCGTGTTGATGGCCAGGCGCTCCTGGCTGGCCTCCAGCGCCAGCTGGATGTCGCGGTACTCACCCAGCCCCATCAGCGCGAGCTTGCCGTCCTTCCACTTCATCGACCCCTGGAAGGTGGGCACCGCGAGCGTGCCCGCGAGCTTCGCGTCCGCCTGAATCAGCCCGCCGATGCTGCGCAGCATCTCCGCCGCGCCGGACAGGAACGACGGGTCGAAGTCCTTCGCCTGCAGCGTCACCTCCATGGGCGCGCGCGAGGTGTCCAGGCCGCGGCGAATCGCGGGCAGCGACACGTCCAGCTCCAGGCCGCCGTCCACCATCATGGTGCCGCCCGACGGCGCGGTGAGCAGCACGTCGAACTTGGAGCGCGCGTCCTGGTAGCCGTACTGCAACCGCGCCTGCCCCAGCGCCAGCGCGCCCATGCCCAGCTTCTGCACGCCGGCGGTCAGCTCCATGCGCGGCGCGTCCAGCGTGCCTCGCGCGGCCAGCTCCACCGCCAGCTCGCCCTGCAGGCCCTTCTGGGACGACGGCGCGCCCGTCCGCTGCGCGCGCTCACCCGTGGCGCGCGCCTTGGCCACGCCGGGTAGCTGCTGCAGCGACACCGGGCCCAGCCGGCCCTTGAGCTGGAAGGGGATGTGTCCGTAGACCTCCTGGTCCTGCAGCGCGCCCAGCGGCGCGTCCAGCGTGAGGTCCAGCTGCGCCAGGGGCCCGTCCTCGCGCTGCGCGGCCAGCGTCACGCGCACGTCCTGGTCGTCACCCACCACGCCCAGCTGGCTGTTCATCGGCGGCAGCCCGTACGCGGTGAGCCCCACGCCCAGCACGCTCAGGCGCGCCTGGGGCACCAGCGCGGAGCCGGTGAGGTTGAGCTGCACCGACACGTTGCCGCCGGGCTTCTGCAGTCCGCCCACGCCCTCGAACTGGGCCAGGGGCAGCTCCGCCACGCGGGCCTCCAGGTCCACCGACGCGGAGAGGAGGTCCTCGGCTTGCGGCGGCCGCGCCATCATCCCGCCCACCGTGAAGGGCGTGCGCAGCACCACGTACGTCTGCTGGGTGCCCAGCCCGCGCATGTCCAGGCGCGCGTCCAGCGTGCCGTCTTCCTTGTCGGAGGCCGCGCGCAGCTCGAAGTCCAGCGGGGCCTTCAAGGCGAAGCCCGGGGGCGGCGCGCTGTAGTTCACCTGCTGGCCGCTCACCACGAAGTCCAGGCGCGGGTCCCTCGCGGTGCCGTCCACCACGAGCTGGGCGGACACGGTGCCGCTCACCGGCTCCGGGCGCTCGAGCAGCTTCATCACCCCGGCCAGGTCCACGCCCTCCAGGTTCGCCTTGAGCAACAACGTGTCCTTGCGCCGCTTCAGCACGCCCTGCACCGGCACGTCGAAGTTCGCGGTGAGCTTCGCCACCGGCAGGCCCGCGGAGAGCGTGCCCTGCGCGCGGTCCTTCACGTACGTCGCGTCCAGCGCGAGCTGCAGGTCCTCGTAGCCCTTGGCGCGCCCGTCGCTCCAGCTCAGCTTCACCTGCGCGTCCGGGCGCGGCATCCGGCCCTGCGCGGTGACGAAGCCCGACACCGTGCCGCCCAGCCCCAGCGACTCCGGCACCGCGACGCGCGGCAGCAGCGACAGGTCCACCGCTTCCAGGTCCACGCGCGCCGTCAGCCGCTCGTTGACCAGCAGGGCGCGCACGCCCAGCGCCTGTCCGCCCGAGCCGAGCCGCAGCGCGGGCTCCACCTCCACCTTGCCCCCGCCGAAGCCCACGTGCGTGGGGCCTTGCAGCTTCCACGTCGCCTCCGGCCACGACAAGGTCAGCGCCTCCAGCGCCAGCCCCATGCCGTCGTCGTCCACCAGCCCCGCGAGCGTCAGCCCCAGCGCCGTGTCGCCCATGACGCGCACGCTGGCCTCCAGGCGGCGCTCCTCGGTGGCGATGCCCACGGACACGTCGCGGAACAGTCGCTCGCCCACCTTCAGCACGCCCACCACCAGCGTCGCGTCGGTCGTCAGCGGGCGGGTGGCGTCCGGCACCTCCGCGTTCAGCGTGAGGTTGCGAATCGCGTAGTCGCCGTAGGTCAGCGACGTGAAGTTGCCCTGCGCCACCACGCCGGGCGCGCGCACGGGGCCCTCCACCTTGAACTCCAGCGTGCCGCTGCCGGAGATGGGCGGCACCGCGCCGGGCAGCAGCTTCGTCAGCGAGTCGGACAGCAGGGCCAGGTTGCCCGCCGTCAGCCCGCCGTCGATGCGCACCGCCTGCGCCGTGCCCTGGCCCTTGGCCTGGAGCGAGGCGCCCGGCACCAGCACCAGGAGCCGCGACAGCGTGTACTGGCCGTCCTTCGCCTTCGCGTGCAGCTCCACGGGCCCCAGCGGCTGGCCCTTGAAGCGCGACGGCGACACGGTGAGGTCCACCTCGCCGTCGAGCGTCTCCAGGCTGGTGCCGCCGCCCTTCGCGCTCAGGTCCGCGGACAGGCTCGTCTTCGGCCCCTCGGCCACGAGCGCGGACAGGTCCACGCCTCGCACCTTCACGGTGACGCCGCGGGTGCGCAGGCGCTCCAGGTCCACGTCGCCCTTCAGCTCGAGCGTCGCGTCCGCCGCCTTGCCGGACAGCTGGGCCTGGGCCAGGTCACCCTCGATGCCCGCCGTGCCCTCCACGTGCACGGGCACCAGCAGGGGCCACGAGGGCACGAAGCCGCGCGGCAGCTCCGGCGGCACGGTGAGCTTGCGCACCACCAGGTCCGCCTTCAGGGCGCCAGGAGGCTGGCCGGGCGGCGTCTCGGCGGGGAGCTTCGCGTTGGCGCTCGCGTCGAGCAGGAGCCCCGCGAGGTCCAGCTTCACGTCCGCGTCCAGCGCGCCCTCCTCGCCGCCGCCCTTGAGGCTCAGCTTCACGGGGCCCTTCGTCGGCTGCGTCAGGGCCGCGGTGGCCTCCAGCGTGGCGCCGAAGCCCTGCGTCGCCGCGGCGAAGTGTCCGGAGGCCGTGGCGTCCAGGTCCTCCAGCCGCGCGTGCCGCTCGCCGCCGTCCTCCAGCTCCTGCCGGAAGTCGACGTAGCCGTCCTGGAGCACCAGCGCGTCCAGGTCCACGCGCAGCTTGCCGCGCGGACCGGGTGGCTCCTCGGGCTTGGGCACGCGGGGCGCAATCGCGCGCGACAGGTTCAACCCGCGCTCGTCCTGGGCCAGGTAGAGGCGGGGCGCCTCGATGCGGGCCTCCGTCAATCGGACCTGTTGCTGGAGGAGTCCGCCCAGCCGCACGCGGGCCTCGACGCGGGCAATCTCCGCGACCAGCTCCCCCTCCGGGTCATACAGCTTCACCCCGGTGAGCACCGCGCCCGGCGGCGCCAGGTCCAGGCCCCCGACTTCGAGCCTGCCGGAGAACTGCTCGTTGGCGATTTGAAGCCCCTTGCCCACCAGGAACCGCTCGCCCGGCGCGGACGTCGCCCAGACGAGCACGCCCACCACGGCGAGCACGATGAAGGCCAGGCCGCCCAGCAGCCCCCACAGCAGTCGTCGCCCCCAGCGTCGCCGGCTCAAAACGCCTCTCCAATCGACAGGTGCAGCGCGCACTGTCCGTCAGGGGCCCCCGCGAAGGTCGCCTGCCGGGAGGTGGGTCCATCCGGCTTCCACTTGCTGCCGATGCCGAAGCATCCACCGGAGGACGGATAGATGTACCCCGGCGTGGCCACGGGCAATCCCTGGCCCAGGTTGAGCCGCCGCGCGATGTCCAGGCGGATGGGGCCCACCACCGTCAGGTAGCGCAGCCCCAGGCCCACCGCGTGGTAGTGCTCGGGACCGAACAGCCGCGGCGCGCGCGGCGAGTCGAAGCCCTCCACCCCCACCAGGCCCGAGTCCCAGAACGTCGCCAGCATGATGCTCTCGGTGATCTGGTAGCGCAGCTCCAGCGAGGTCTCTATCAGGCTGTTGCCGCCCACCGGCACCGTCTCCCACTCCTCGTTCTGCACCGGGGTGTCCGGCTCGCCGTCCCCGTTGGTGTCCTCCTGCTTCTCCAGCGCGGCCAGGGGCGACAGGCGCTGGCCGTTGAAGCCGCGCATGGACGTGGCGCCGCCGGAGAAGAAGCGCGTGACGATGGAGCTCTGCGAGTTGCCCGCCGGGTTGAGCGTCCCCATCCGCAGCTTGCCCGCCAGCACCACGCGCTTCTCCTCGCCGAAGGAGCGGTAGAAGCGCAGGTCCGGCAGCAGCCGCACGTAGTTGAAGTCACCCTGCAGGAAGCCGCCGCCCTTCTGCACGGACATGCTCACGTAGTAGCCGTCGCGCGGCTCCACCGGGTCGTCGCGCCGGTCCCACGCGAACGCGACCTCCAGGAAGGAGAGCGACACGTCACAGCGCGTCTGCCCCTCGCCGCAGCCCAGGATGACGGGCGGCACGCGCGAGTCCGCGCTCACCCGACCCGACAGCCGGTACACCTGGAGGTTGTAGGACGGGAAGACGGAGAAGTTGCGGTGCGGCTGCCAGATGACGCCCGTCTGCAACCGGCCGCCGTAGAAGTCGTAGGCCTGCTCCAGGCCCTTCTCCAGCGTGAGCGAGGTCTGCTGGCGCAAGTCCCGGAAGAGGAAGCGCGGCTGCTCGTACTCGCCCGTCACCTCGAACACCGGGCCCTGCTTCGACGTGCTCAGGATGTTGGGGATGAAGGCGTAACCGGCGCGACCCCGCACCGTCACCCGGCGCAGGCCGCCCAGGAAGTTGCGGTGCGTCCACTCGCCCAGCGCGCGGACCTCCTGGCGCGCGGCGTCCACGCCGATACCACCACCCAGCCGCACCGAGCGGAACGGCGCCTCGCGCACGTCCACCACGACGGGCACCGTGGCGGACTCGCGGTCCGGCGCGCCCCGGTTCACCTTCACCGCGCCGAACACGCCCATGCGGAACACGCGCGCCTGCGCCTCCGCGAGCGCCGTCTCGCTGTACCAGTCCCCCTTGCGCAGCGCGCCCTGCACCTGCTCGATGATGCGGCGCGGAGGCACCTCGGGGTTGGCGTCCGTGGCCACGAAGGTGTTGCCGAAGCGGTAGCGAAGTCCCGGCTTCACGTCGAGCCGCACCCGGGCCAGCTTCGTGTCCACGTCCACCTGGACCTCGCCCGACACCTCGGCCTCCGCGTAACCCTGCTCGCGCAGCTGCTCCTGCATCGCGCCCTTGGACTCCTCCCACGGCCCCTCGCGGAAGATGTCGCCCTTCTTGAAGGGCAGCTTCGACTCGAGCCGCTCGCGGTGCTTGCCGCGCTCCTCCTCCGGCAGCGCCTGCAGCCCCTCGATGGTGATGTCGCCGATGCGCGTGGGCTCGCCCTCGTTCACCTCCACGAAGAGCTCCACCGCGTCGCCCTTGGGCTTCACCTCGCTGTCCACCACCTCCGCCTGGTAGTAGCCCTGGGCCTGGTAGTAGCGCTCGATGCGGCGCAGGTCCGCCTGCCACGCGTTGGGGTCGAAGTAGTTGGGCCCGCCGAACGGCCAGAACGCCCACCACGGCGTCTGCGACGTGAGGATGCGGTCCTTGATGTCTCCCTCGCTCACCTGCTTCGTGCCCTCGATGTCGAGCCTGGCGACCTTGGGTCCCGGGGGCGGCGTGGACGTGGTGGCACAACCCGCCATGCTCAGGAGCAGGGCGACGGTGGCGATGCGGAGGAGTCGGAGCAGGTCAACGGCCACGGACTGTTCATACCCGGAAGGCAAGAGGGGCAGCGCGTCTTGTGGAGGACGACCTCCTCCCTTTGTCGCATTCCAACGTCTCTTCATCCCGGCCTCTGTCGGCAAGTCCTTGCTCGAAACACCTCGACACGTGCAAGCCGCGCCAAGGTGCGCCAGATTGGGGGCCATGCTCCTGTCCCGCCGAATCAGAGTCCTGGTGTTCTGCGTGGTGTCGGCGCTCGCCTCCGCCTGCGGCGTGGATGACGACGAGGTCGTCAAACTCCGAGAAGGTGAGAGCCTCGCGGACGCCGAGTACTGCGGCTCCTTCGGCTGCGAGCAGATCTACGAGTTCTGCGCCGAGGTATTCCTGGAATTCGGCCGCTCTCCGCCCATCTGCGTCACCGAGGACGTCTGCGACAGGCTCGAGTGCGCGAACTCCAACCGCCGCTGCGCCATCTTCGATGGCTTCCCCGGTCAGGTGAAGTGCATCGACTGAGGTGAGGGCCACGCCACCGCGCCCGGGTGCGAATCACCCCGGGCACGGCGGTGGGAAGGCGTCCTTCAGCGGCGCGCGGAGGCGGTGAGCCAGGCCAGCTTCTCGGCGGCCTCGCGCGTCGTGGCGTCGTTGAGCAGCGAGCCCACGTCCTGGGCGATGCGGTAGGCCCAGTTCGAGTCGCTCATGGAGCCCGGCAGGTTGATGCGGTCCCGGGTGCCGAGCACGTCCTGCCAGGGCAGCACGCACAAATCACTGCCCGAGTTGAGCGCCGCGGCCAGCAGGGCCCGGTGCACCTCCGGGGTGAACTCGCGCGACACCGGCACGCCGTGGAGCTCCGGCCACGCGCGGGCGGCGGCCTGGCGCTCGTCGTCGCGGGCGCCCTCCCACCACTCCACCATGGTGTCGGTGTCGTGGGTGCCCGTCGTCACCAGGGAGATTGCGGGGAACTGGTGGGGGTTGCGGTACGTGTTGTCGTCGCGCTCCCAGCGCATCACGCGGTAGCCGGGCAGCTTGAGCTCCGCGAGGATGTGGCGCACGAAGGGCGGAATCACGCCCAGGTCCTCGGCGACGATGCCCGCGCCCTCGGAGAGCAGCTCGAAGTGCTTGCGGCCCAGCCGCTTGTGGCTCTCCTCGTCCGGCGGGATGAAGCGCCCGGTGGGCGTCTGCTCGTCGCGAATCCACTGACGGAAGTAGCCCACCGCGTGGTCCACGCGGCGCAAGTCATAGTAGCTGGCGGCCTTCTTCGCGCGCGCCTTGAGCCAGGCGTAGTCGTCCTTCTGCATGGCGACGAAGTCGAAGTAGGGCAGGCCCCAGTCCTGGCCCGTGGCGGAGAAGTCATCCGGCGGCACGCCCAGCCGCGCGTCGCGGCGCAGGATGGTGGGGTTGGCCCAGCAGTCCGCGCTGTCCTGGCCGATGATGAACGGCTCGTCGCCGCACAGGAGCACGTCCTGGGCGCGGGCCTTGGCGCGCGCGGCGTTCCACTGCTCCTCGGCCACCCACTGCAGCCACGCGTGGTAGCGCACCCGGCGCTCCAATTCCTTCCCCTTGGCGGCGAGCGCCTCCGGCTGACGGGTGCGCAGGCCCTCCGGCCACTCCCACCACGCGCGGCGGTCCTCCTGCTCGCTGATGGCGGTGAAGAGGGCGTAGGTCTCCAGCCAGCCAGCCTGGGCGTCGCGCCACCGGGCGAAGGCGCGGGCGCGCTCGGACTGGGTGGCCCAGTGCTGCGCCTCGAAGGTGTCGAACGCGCGCGCCAGGGCGGCGTCCTTCAGGGGGAAGACCAGGTCGTAGCGGATGCGCGGGGCGCTCCGGGCCTCGGCGAGCTGCCGGCGCTGCTCGTCGGAGAGCGCGGCCTCGCCGCCCGAGGCGGTGAACTCCGGCAGCGCGTGCAGGTCGATGAAGAGCGGGTTGAGGCCGAACGCCGAGCGGGTGGCGTAGGGGCTGGAGTCACCCGGCGCGGTGGGCAGCAGCGGCAACAGCATCAGCAGGCGCTGACGCCCGAGCTTCATCCAGGAGAACAGGCCGTCGAGCGCGCCGAAGTCACCGATGCCGAAATCCGTCGGGGAGCGCAGGGAGAAGAGCGGAAGCAGGAGACCGGAGAGCCGGCCGGGGGTGGACATGGTGCGGCGCAATCTGCACCAGCCCCGCGCTGGAGTGAACTGGTCCGGCGACAGGAAGTGCAGGGCCGTTTTCCGCTGGTGGACGGTTGTCCATTCCAAGGCGCAAGTCGGCCCTGACCGGTACACTGCTGGACGTGAGCGTGTTGCCTTCGTCCTTCTACGCGCGCCCGGCCCTCGTCGTGGCGCGGGAGCTGCTCGGTACGCTGCTCGTCGTGCAGGCGTCCGACGGCGCCCGGCGGGTGGGGCGAATCGTCGAGACCGAGGCCTATATCGGCGAGCACGACCTGGCCTGCCACGCCGCCAAGGGGCTCACCCCTCGCACCGAGGTCATGTTCGGCCCGCCGGGAAAGGCCTACATGTATCTCATCTATGGGATGCACCACTGCTTCAACGTGGTGACGGACGCGCCCGGGGTGGGGGCGGCGGTGCTGGTGCGCGCGGTGGAGCCGGTGGAGGGGCTGGACGCAGGCGCGCGCACGGACGGGCCCGGCAAGCTGTGCAAGGCGATGGGGCTGACGCTCGCGCACAACCGGGTGGACCTGGCCTCACCGGGGCTGCACCTGCTCCCGGGTGTGCCGGTGGAGGAGGGGCGGGTGGAGAAGGGCCCCCGCATCGGCGTGGAGTACGCGGGGGCGTGGGCGGACGAGCCCTTCCGGCTGTGGGTCCGGGACAGTCAACATGTCAGCAAGCGGCCTGGGACGAGGCGTCGCAACCGCGCTTGACGAAGGCGCTTCCGGCTGGTTGGGTGCGCCCCGCCATGTCCGACGAGGTCGCCACGGAAGATGATCGCCAGCTCCTCGCCCGCGCGCAGGACGGGGACATGTCCGCCTTCGAGGCCCTGGTGGGAGCCCACCAGGACAAGGTGTACGGTCTGGCGCTGCGGATGACGCGCTCGGAGGCGGACGCCGCCGAAATCACCCAGGACACCTTCCTGTCGGCCTACCAACATCTCAAGGATTTCCGCGGGGATGCGGCCTTCGGCTCGTGGGTGCACCGCATCGCGGCCAACCATGCGCTCATGCGCCTGCGCCACCGGCGGGTGGCCCAGGCGGCCGAGGCGGAGCTCCAGGGGCCGGAGTTCACCCCCCGGGGTACGCTGGCGGACTACCCCCAGACGGACTGGAGTCGGGACGCCGAGGAGAAGGCCCTGGACGCGGAGCTGGGCCAGGCCATCCGGCAGGCGGCGGACCGCCTGCCCGAGGGGTATCGTGAGGTCTTCCTCTTGAAAGACGTGGACGGCCTCAGTTACGAACAGATTGCGGAAGTGACGGGGGATTCCATCCCCGCCATCAAGAGCCGCCTGCACCGGGCTCGTCTCGCGCTCCGGGAAGCCATCGACGCCTTCTACAACCGCGACAATCCCGGGCCGTGAAACGCGAACGGGGGGCTCCGCATCTTCCGAAGCGAGGACGAGGGCGCGCCGCAGCCAGCCGAGGTTCGGATGTACACCTGTAAAGACTCCATCAACCTCCTGCTGGAATACCTCGAGGGCGAGATGTCGCCCGAGGATTCGCGCCATCTCCAGGAGCACCTGTCCGGGTGCAGCCCCTGTGAGGAGTTCCTCCGCACGTACCGGGCGACGCCCAGTCTGTGCAAGCGCGCGCTGGCGGCGAGGATGCCGAAGGAGGTCAGCACCAAGCTGACGGACTTCCTTCGCACCAAAATCAAGTCCGCCTCGTGAACCTGAAGCAACTCTCGCTCCCGGAGCTGGAGGCGGCGCTCGCGCCGCTCTCCCCGTCCCCCACTGCGGTGCGCAAGGTGTTCGCGGCCGTCTTCGCCCACGGCCGCAAGTCCGTGACGGAGGTGGCGCGCTCGCCGCAGGTGCCCCGCCGGGTGACGGACTACCTGGAAGCCCACGCCGAGATGCCGAGCCTCCAAATCGTGGAGCGCCGCAAGGCGGACGACGGCTTCGTGAAGTACCTCTTCGATTCCCCGCTGGGCGGGCGGATTGAAGCGGTCCGCATCCCCATCTTCGACGAGAAGTACGTCATCTGCGTGTCCAGCCAGGTGGGCTGCGCGCTGGCGTGCGACTTCTGCATGACGGGGAAGTTGGGCTTCAAACGGAACCTGTATACCTGGGAGATATTGGACCAGGTGCTGCAGGTGAGGGCGGAGGCGGACCGGCCGGTGCGGGGTGTGGTGTTCATGGGGATGGGCGAGCCGCTGCTGAACTACAAGGAGACGCTGCGGGCGGCGGGCATCCTGTCGAACCCGGCGGGGTTCTCGATTGCGGGCACGGCGATTACGTTCTCCACGGCGGGGCATGTGCCGGCGATTCGGCGCTACACGCGGGAGGGGCATCCGTACCGGCTGGCGTTCTCGGTGACGAGCGCGATGCCGGAGAAGCGGGCGAAGGTGCTCCCGATTGAGAAGACGCATCCGTTGCCGGAGCTGATTGAGGCCATCCGCGAGTACAGCCAGGTGCGGCGTGAGCGGGCGATGATTGCCTATGTGGCCATCTCCGGCTTCAACCTGGAGCGCGAGGACGCGGAGGCGCTGAAGGTGGCGTTCGAGGGGATTCCCATCAAGGTGGACCTCATCGACGTGACGGACCCGACGGGGAAGTACCTGCCGCCGTCGGCGGAGGAGCTGAGCGCGTTCCGGGACTACTTGCAGGTTCTGAAGGCGCCGGTGGCGCGGCGGTATTCAGGGGGCAAGGAGATTGGGGCTGCGTGCGGGACGCTGGCGGCGACGCAGTACGGCGGCACGGTGATGCCGGTGCCTGGGGCTTCGACCACGACTCCGTGACGGTGGGCGTGGGCTCACTGCGTTGGCGGCGTCAGGTCTTCGCGGAGGATTCGTTCTCGCCAGAGCCGTGAGCGCTCGGCGAACAGCTTCTCGTTCTCCTCCAGGCTCAGGCCTTTGGGCATCGAGGCATCGAGCCGCAGCGCATCGCCGTAGATGTGCAGGAAGCGCGCTCGATGTTCCCAGCCGTCGAAACAGGGGGCGTGGAAGGACGCGTCCTGATACCCCCAGAGTGAATGCCCCTTGGGGATGAAAGCGGGGAACATCACCGGGGCGTCGTCGATGACCTGTTTGCAGAGGATGCATCGACTGAGGCCGGGGAAGAATTGCGCCATGGAGAAGTCCGTTGGAGAGCGCTCGACTACTGAGTGGGGTCTTGGGTTGAGGCGTCGCTCTTGAGGAACAGCTTCGCTCCACTGTGGGCAAGCCGTTCTCGGAGCAGCTCCATCTCGACACGTGTGCCCTCCGCCAATTGACGTGGCAGGGACTTACACAGTTCGCCCGTGTCCTGGATGCTCATGCCCATGACGTCGCGGACTGCGTGGAGAAGCTGGCCTCTTCGTGGGCCTGGTTCTTCGAGACGCAGCGTCCATTTCCCGTGCGTTTCGTAGAAGAGATGGCGGAGGTCTTCCGGGATGCGGGAGTCGTCGCTCTCGAAGGTGTCTCCGCATTCGAGGCAGTGGAACGAGCTGGCGAAGCCCAGCCCCTTGCTCCTTGCCGTCGCCGTGTGGGTGCACTGTTGGAGTGTTCCGCACTGACGACACGACATGCTCGTGGTGATTGTCTCGCGAACCATCTCGTCGTCCTGAGCCCTGCGAGTCCCTCTCGCTGTTAGCGAGGCGTGTTCGCATCCTCTTCGTTGTGCAGGTCGTAGACGGTGCGCGTGCCGTGCTTTTCCTCGAGAAGATTGAAGGCCTCTTCGCCGTCTACCGCCATCACTGTCACCGGTGTTCCAGGCCAAGTGAGGTTCGGGGTCCAGATGAACGCTTTGTACTCTTTCAATTTCTTCTGGGTCATCTCTGTCTGCCTCAAGGGATTCGTGTGCGGAAATAAGTGTCAGAACGTCCCGGCCAGGTACTTGTGTGCGAGGGCTTCAAGGTTCTCCTGGACGCCCAACGCAATGGCTTTGTGAAGGAGTTCCACGCACGAAGGGACATCATCGTTCGGAATGCGTTCACCCGGGATGGTCCTGTTGTGGCTGAGCAGGACGAGCAGGCTCCATGTCGCCTGCTCCCTCAATTCGAGTGATTCGTGGACGCAGAGGCTGGGGAGGGCTCTGGCGAAACGTTCCCGGTCCCAGCCCCGCATCCTGAAGGCAAGGTAGAGTGCATTCCGGATTTGACGCGTCGACCCGTCACGCTGCTCGACGATGTTCATCACGAACTCGAAGCCGTCGAACTTCTGGGAGATGAACTGGAGTTCATCCCGAACGCTGCTGCTGTCCAGCTCCGCCTTGAGTCGCCTCCAGGGTGACCTGGGGCGGATATCCGCGAGCGGCGCCAGGACCCGGTGCCTGTGCTTCTTCGCGAACACGACATCCAGCGCGTAGTCAGTCCTCCCTCGCCAGCTCCCGGCGGACTCCTCCAGCACATGCAGATAGGTGCTGAGGTCCTCGGGAGACAGGGTCGGGAGCTCGTCGTGGATGAGCGTGATGCGTCCCGCTGGGAGCCAGGAGAGATCCCTGAGGGACCTGGAGAGCGCTTCCCACGTTCGCCTGAAGGAATCGGGCAGTCGCAGCGCGGCTTCGAGCGACTGCATCAACTGCTCGGTGCCAGAGGTGCCCGCGGAAACGCGTCCGACATGTGTGCCCTTGGGATGCAACCCTTCGACGTTCTTCACGAAGTAGATGGACATGGGGCGTGGGTGACCCGAATGGGCGAGGCTCATGGAATGCCTCGGAGGCATGGGCCCGTGCAACCTCCGGGCCCTGACGCCTCTGAGGTGAGCCCCTCAACCCCTCCCGTCCATTGTGCGGGACTCGACTCTGGGCCGCAGTCCCGGACCGAGTGAGGACCACCTTGAATTGGAGCAAGACGAAGAGGGGCTCGGGCGGCGTGAAGCCCGTTTGCTCGAGCATGCCAGTCGGAGCCGCATCGGACTCGATGGGAGCCATCCTCGCGTCGTAGTGGCCGGCACGGCCCGAGCCGAAGACTGGGATGATGTAGTGGACGAAAGGTGTGGTGTCGGCGTGGGGCATGACGTGTCCTCGAAAGCTGGATGCGGCGTCGAGGATGCGCGCCAAACTGGCAGATTGGTAGAGCAGGCGTGCAGACCACATCGACAGATTGCAGGGCCGATGGCGGCCGCGGGCGTCCTGAATGACAAAAAGGTTTGCGCCCGATTGCTTTGAGGCGAGGCCCGGTAAAATGCCCGTGGGGTGGGAGCACAGTCCAGGCTTGAGGCCGTGGTCTGTGCTCTTCCGTCGGTAACGGACGCGCGATCTAGAAACTCGCGAGCCCATCCTCAACTGGCTCAAACTGATTCATCTGCCTGGGTGGCTATCGAGGTGTCTTGGCATCTTCCTCGTTGTGTAGGTTGAAGACAGTGCCTTTGCCATGCTCTTGCTCAAGGAGTCTGCGCGCCTCGTGCAGACTGGTCGCCAAGACGGTCACTCGCTGGCCGGGGCGAGTGGGATCTTGAGTCCAGATGATAGCCTTGTACTCCCTCAAGTTCTTATTGTTCATATTGTGTCTATCTGTATGGCTTCAGGCAGATGTCGCTATGGCAGAATGCCCCGATGACGGTGCCTGCTTTTTGAAGTACGTCGGAAATTCCTTCGGGTGTCATCCTTGATACGTCATAGAAGTGTACTTCTGCATAATCGCCAAATTCTTCGATGTCCTGTACTAGAAAGCGGGCCTCTGCAGAAATGGTGCCATTGAGTTCGCCATGTGCTCCGGTGAGTATGTGCACATCGCCCTTGTAAAGACCACTGTTCACGTACGTCGCGAAGTCTTCCTGACGGATCACACCGGAGGATGTCCAAACTTCTCCACCCGCCGCATTCTTCGACATGGAGAAGAATCCACGACCGTTGCTCATGCTTCGCGACCGGACGACACCTCCGACCTTCTCCATCAACCTGCGCGCACTTGAGACAGGGGTTCTGAGCGCGGCCGCAACGCTCCCTCCTGATTCGAGGGCTCCCAGAATGCTCGCGCCAGCGGCGAGTGTGTAGAAGGCCGTCTTCCCCGCACCGAGGACGCAGCGGCCTGCTTCTCCGTTGCCGCAGGCTGACTCTGTTTCGAGATAACTCTCACCCGCTGAAACGAATGGGATGAACTCGTTGACGGCGAGGCTTGCCGCTGCGAGTTTGCTGACAGGGGCGTACCTGTCATATGCCGTCGACGCGTTGAGCACGCTGTCGAGTTGACTGCGCACCATCCCTGTTGCTGCCCGACAGCCGAGATGCGGACCGCAGGGATTGTTTTCAAGACCGGCGTTCAGACGTGAGGAGGCCTCTGTGAGGAGCGACGTCAGTGCAGACTTCGACGAGCCGGAGCTCTGTCCGATGTCATTCGTGTGATGAGCATCGGGCTGGGTCTTGGCGTCGTCGAGCGACTCGACGCTGGGTACCTTGAAGTCTGTGTTGGGCAGGAACAGCGACGGGCCAGGCATGGCCAGATGCCGCTCCAGTGAGCTCCTGATGAGGCTCTGGTTTGACAGCGGCGCCCCCGTCCATCCAGGGCCCCAACTGCTGACCAAACTCCCTCCGTAGGGCGTGAAGCCACTCGGGTCCGTGTATCGGAGGGGGTTGTTGAGGACGTACGAGTATGCGTTGTAGGCCTGAGCGGAGCCCGGCTCGGCGATGACCGGGTCCACGCTGAGGAACTTCATCATCCGCGGGTCGTAGATGCGCCCGCGCATGTTGATGAGGCCCAGTTCGTCATCCTGCTCGTGTCCCGTGTAGCCCTGGCGCGCGCCCGTGTGGCTCGTCGTGGAAGCCTGCGCGAGGTTCGTCGCCTGTCGCCTTCCGCCGAAGGGCTCGTACTTGATGCGTTCGAGCACCGTGCCGAAGGCATCCGTCACCGTGTCGGGGCTGCCCTGCGGGTCGTTGAGGAAGTAACGCGTGGACTCTGACGTCGAGCCCTCCTGCCACGACAGCTCGGCGACGACACCCTCGGGGCTGGGGATGCTGACGATGTGGGTGACCGTCGAGCCCTGCTTGCGGCGCTGGTAGAGGCCTCCGACGTAGAGGGTCTCCTCCTGTCGATCATCGGAGTGCTTGCGGACACGGGTGCCGGAGGCGTCGTAGTCGAAGCGGACGGTGCCGCTCGACGAGGTGATGCTCTCGGGCAGGTTGGAGGGTGCGTACTGCACGGAGCGCACCAGTGCGCCTTGGGCATCACGCATCGCGAGCTGGTTGCCGCGGTGGTCGTACTCGTAGGTGAAGGACTCGGCGCCCAACTGGGCCTGCTTGACGGCGTGAGGACCACCCGACGTACCGCCGGTGTACTGGAAGCTCGCGGAGGGCTCCCAGCCGGAGACAGGCGAGCGGCTGAGCATGTTGCCGAGCTTGTCGTACTGGAACTGGACGTCGAGCGTCTGGCAGTCCTGCTGGACCTTCCAGCGCTCGAGCCGGTCCAGCGCGTCGTAGGTGTACTTCTGCGTGACGCCGACCATGAGGTCGTGGCGCGCCGCGAGGTTGTCGTTGTAGGTGTAGTCGTAAGCGAGGCTCTGGATCTTGTTTCCGTTGTGGCGAGCCTCCTGGAAGCGCAGGCGTCCCTGGCTGTCATACTGGAAACCCCTTGCAACGCCATTGCCGTAGTGGGCTGTCTTGAGCCGACCCATGCTGTCTCTCGCGTACGCTCGCCAGTAGACTGCAAGTGGGCGCGTCGTGTCGGTCGAGTAGATGGTCGCGAGACTCCCTTGGTTCGTGAAGGAGTACCCCACTGTGAACGGCACTCCATCTCGCGCGACAGGGTAGGTGAGCCGATTCACTCGCCCGAAGTCGTCGTATTCGCGACTCATCACCAGCGTGTCGCCGCCCACTCGCAGCGCAGTGTCCGTCTCGCGCCCGAAGAGGTCGTACACATGGTCCCTGATGACGACTCCATCGGGGTTGCCAGAAGGCGTGCGGGTCGCACGCGACAGTCGTCGCATCGCGCCCGGACCCCTGTCGTAGACGTAGTCCAAACGCTCCTTCTCGTTGGTCGCCGAGAGGACGCGCCCCAGGAGATCTCGCTGATACGTGGTCGTCAGCCGGCTTGTCGTCCCTGCGGGAGCATCAGACTGACTCTTGAGCTCGCCAAAGGCGTTGTAGAGGAACAGCCTTGTCCCCGCGCCGGGGTCGACTGATCGTTCCACGCGCCCAGACGCATCGTAGAAGTGGGAACTCCGGTTCCCAGCGGGGTCATCAAGGTGCTCCAGGCGACCGAAGGGGCCGTAGGTGTAGGTCATGGTTGCTTCCAGGGCCGTTCCAGGCGCCTCGGTCGCCCGAGTCAGCAGCCCACGGAAGTCGACGAGCGTCCGCTTCATCTGCCCGGCCGCATCGATTGAGACGGCTTGCGAAGTGTAGGGGGTCGTCGATGCGTACAGGAGTGTTTCGACGAGCATGCCGCGAGGCCCTGTGGCCGAGTCGCCGATGCGGCGCGCCGTGACTCGTCCAAGCGGGTCGTACTCGAATGCCTCCCAGGTCGGCATCTCCGTCGTCAGTCGAGGGGCTTCCTGCTTCACCACGCGACCCAGGTCGTCATATTCGGTGGTGGAGAGCACGGTCTGTCCATCGAATCGCAGCGCACGGTGCGATACCGGGCGGCCGAGGACGTCGAACGACGTCGTGGCCTCAGTCACTCCTGCCGCGCCGGTATTCGTGCTTGCCTGGACGCGGAGCTGGGGCGTCGAGCCCTGCCACTCGTAGAAGCTGCGCACGATGGACTTGTCCGCCGGAGCGGTCGATGGCCCCTGATAGAGTGGCGTCGCGATTCGCTCGCGGCCGAAGCCATCGTATTGAATGCGCATGTGGACCCCGTTGGGGTCTTCCGTCTGCGCAAGAACGCCGAGACCCGGATGGAAGAGGTAGCGCCAGGTGGCGCCCTCTGCGTCCGTGGTCGTCGCAAGTTGTGTCTGATCCAGGTCGTCGTAGCTCACCGACTCCGTGCGCACTTCCCCGCTGCCATGCAGGGACACCTGCACGACGAGCCCCTTGTCGTTTCGTGCGAAGACCGCCTTGAGATATGTCTCCGAGGTCGTCGGCGTCACCGCCTCTCCTGCGAGGGACGGTGCTGTCTCGGTGCTCTCCAGTTGCCCCCGGGTGCCGTACGTCATCCGCTTCGTGTGGACATTGGTCGCGGCGGGCTGTCCCTGGCACCCAAGCTCCACGCTTCGAGGGCACGACATCCATGAGGTCGTGGCGGTCCAGACCCCGGTGGGCACCCAGTTCGCGGAGTCGAAGTCGCCAGGTTCAATGCTCGTCCGAACCTGTTCGGTCTTGTCGGCCCCGTGGATGAGCGATGTCTGAGAGATGGGGGTGCCCTTGTCGTCGAGCTCGAGCAGACTCTCTTTCTCGGACACCACGGTCGTCGAGGTACCCTTGACCTCTCGTACCGTTTCCACGAATCGCCGTGCGTACTGCTGGTAGCCGGGGGCATAGCCTTGCGGCGTCCTTGCATACGTCCAGTTCCGCTGGGTCCGCAGCGCGGTGTTGGCGTCCACCTGGACTTCGATCACCTCCTCGCGCGGGAGGTGCGCTTGGAGCGCGGAGGCCCTCCGGTTCGGGCCCTCCACCATGGAGATGTTGTCGAAGCTCGTGGTCGTCCGGGCGCCCGTCACCTCGTCAATGACGATTCGTTGACCGAAGCCGAGCCACCCCAATCCTCGAGTGTCGGAGAGGCCATCTCGATAGAGGTAACGCCATCTGTTCACCCGGCGCTCGTTGACGTTGAGTACCATGCTGGAGACGACGCGCATCGACTCAGGTGCGAGGCGGAGCCAGGGCTTCTGGGCATCCTCGATGTAGGAACTCGAGTAGAACGGCTCGATAGGAGGAGCACTGCCGAGAGGGTTTTTCTGTGACAGGGGGGTATAGGTGAAGGAGTAGCTGGCGTCTTGATTGAACCTGACGGCCTTGAGGACATCCGTCGCGTGGCTCCGCAGTGCGACGCGAAGGTCGTTTCCCTGCCTGTAGGTGAAGTCCAGCAGGCCATCGTTGTTCACGTCGACGACCTGGGCCCATTCGAGGTTGTCTCCGCTGGGGACGGAGGTCAGTTGTTCGAAACGGGTGAAGTCTCCCTTCGGGCCAGCCAGCCACAGTTTGACAGGGGTGTTTCGCTTGAAGATGGCCAGGTCGATGCGCCCGTCACCGTCGAAGTCACCGTGTTCCGTCTTGGCTCCATCCAGCAGGGTAGCAAGGTCGCTGGAGAGCACGGTTCTCTGGACGGGGTTGAACCCGCTCCCAGAGTTGAGTTGGACCCAAAGCTCTGGCGCTGTATCGGTCACGTACATGTCGCCAAGCGTGACGGCATCACTCAGTCCATCTCCATTGACGTCAATGAAGTCAAACGTGAAGGCTCGCGTGGAGCCGAAGTATGGAGGCCGCTGTGGTGGTTCTTTGATTCTGGTCTTGATGACCTTCATTTCAGCTACGTTCGGATTGGTATCGGAAAACTCCGAGTAGGAGAGCGCATCGAGAAGGCCACCTCCGTTGAGTCCGACGCCGAGGAGGCTCATCTTTCCGCTGCCATCGAGATCTACGGCACGGACGCCGAAGCGAGAAGGTAAGAAGAATCCGGGAGAAGTCAGCTTGGTGGTGCGTTTGGTCGCGGGGAAGACTTCGATGCTCTTCAGGGGCGAGGGAAGCCAATCCTCGTGTCGTCCCATCCAGACTCGGTCGTTTCTCACGTCCCCGTCGACGTCGAGCCAGTATTGAGAGTTTGGCTCTGAACCGGCGATCTCCGTGGCTGCTGATTCTTTGTGGACATAGCCGTACATGGGCGTGGGAGGATGGTTTGGTTTGTTTTTTGGAACCTCCCAAAAACACGAGAGGGCCGTCACGGAAGACTTTCCGAAGCCATCCCAGTCCGTCACTACGGGAAAGAGATCTCTCTCGTGTCTCTTGCCGCAATAGTCGCCATCTCCTCCATCCTCGAAGATGACGCTGCCTTCGATATTGAACCAGGGGTACCAGAGCGCTGCGCCAACGGAGTCAGATGCTTCGAGCATGGGAGACGCTGCATCCGGGAATCGAAGAACCCGCATGATGTCTCGCCAATTCTCTTTTGTGTAGTCCGTGAGAGGGTTTTCCTCTGACGGATAGTGGAGATCCAACTTCTGGATTCGCTCGGAGCGGACGAAGTATGCGACACCTCGACGTCCGGCTCCCAAGCCAAAGGAGTTGAGACCCGCTCCTGCCGCGGCATCGCTGACATTCGTGGCAGGAGGAGTCTTGAACTCCCACGAGCCTTGCTCCCATTCGAAGTGCAAAGGCGGCTTGCAGATGCTGCTGCCATCGCACTCGCGCAGTGTCGTCAGGAGACTGCGCTTGCTGACAGTTCCTTCGGTGTAGTCAAAGTCGTAGTAACGCAGCAGGACCGTCGAGAGAGAGGCTGCCCCAGGTGCCAGCCCCGGCCCCTTCATGTTGATTCGCGAGAGCCTGAAGTCACGGCCAACCTGAACGCCGCTCAGGTATCCCGAGAAGGCATCTGCCCGCTCTTCATATTCGAAGGTGACCTCTCGGTGCCCTGGCTCGATGACGCCGGACGCGTTGCGAAGCTGGGTGTAGACGATTCGAGTGGGGCGATGCCAGAGACCCGTGTTCGCTCCAGCGGGAGCTTGCGCATAGAAGATCTCCATGCGGTTCCCAAATGGGTCTTCGACAGAGGAAAGGGCCCAGGCGATGGCGGCCGCCTGCTCGAGACGAAGGATGGCATCGTTTCTCGCCCCTGTGCCGCGACCATAGGTTCGGACGAGCCCATCCTTCCCTCGAACTTCGAACGTGTCTGGATCGATGGGACTGTTGCCCGGGGGGATGCGAATGGATGAGTAGGTGTCCTGCTCGGTCTTGAAGTGGTTCTGCCCGGAGGGGGCGGGTACGAGCCTCATCCCATCCAGACAGTAGGCCCTCGAGTAATGGTTGATCTCCGGGATATAGACCGTGAGGCTCAGTTCGACAGGGTGGAGCTTTCCATCTCTCGCAAAAGAATTGGGGCAGCGTGTGATCTGCGACAGCCCCGCGAGGTTGAAGCCCGGGCCAAGAATGCCGTCGCTTCCCTGGCTGTCGTAGACGATGGAGAGAGAAGGTTGGATTCCCGCGCGACCGGGAGGAACCCAGAGGGGGATGGACACCGCGGCTGAGCCGCTGGCCGTGACGTCCGCCGAGAACGGGATGGCCCCTGGCGTCGACTGCCCCGCCGGCCCCGTGGCGAGAATCGTGTCCTGCCTCAGTTCAAAGGGTATGCTCTGGGCCGCACCCAGCGCCTTGGTGAGTTGCGTGCTGTGCTCTACCTCCTGGTCCCGAGGACTGGATGGCGCGCAGCTGACGAGCTGGGCTCCATAGACAAAGAGCATGACGTGCGTCGCGATGAACCGGCGCAACGAGGAATGATGAACGGGTTTTTCTGGGCTCATGATGGCAATACACTCCGAGCAGGGCGGAGGGCTTCCGCCTGTGGATGCAGTCAGTGGACTCGTGTTACTGGCACCGCGACTGTTCGCAGACGCCTGCTTCGTCGATGCTCGCGTTGCAGTTGTTGTCGACGCCGTCACAGACTTCCGCGGCGCCCGGGCTCACGTTGGACCGGCTGTCATCACAGTCTCCGCCGGCGCGAGCCGTGCGCTCAGGCTGGCGGCACGCTCGTGTGCTCATCCAGGTGGCTCCATAGCCGTCTTGATCCTGGTCCGCGTAGAAGTCGAGCCAGGCGTTCGGGTTGGTGGAGTCGTCCGCCAGGCCATTGCAGTCTTCGTCGATGCCGTTGGCGCAGACTTCCGGAGCAGGGGTTCCGGGAACGCACGTGCCGTAGTCTCCCCACTCGCAGACCTCTCGAGGAGGCTTCCCATCACGGCCCGGTTCCATCCAGCAGGCCGTGGTGCACGCGGGGACACTTCGCGCGCAAGCCCCTACGCCACAGGTCTTCGGAGGGACGTCGTCCACCTGGCCATTGCAGTTGTTGTCGATCTGGTCGCAGATCTCCTCGGAGGGAGGCAGGGGCGTGCAGGACTGCTCGACTCCATTGCGACATGCCGGGACGCTGTTCGCGCATGCACCGACGCCGCAGGTCTTCTGGGCCGAGGGATGAACCGCGGCGTTCTTGTCGTTGCAGTCCAGGCTGTTCAGGGACGCCCCAGGAGGGACGCTGCAACCACTTCCGATGGGGGCACTTGTTGCACCGAATCCGTCGCCATCCTCATCGCGGTAGAACGTCAGTTGCACGCCCTCGTCCGTCATCCCATTGCAGTTGTCGTCGACCCCATTGCAGACCTCTGCGGGCTTGGGGGTGCCGGGGACGCAGAAGTTGGATCTCCAGGTGCAGACCTCGACGGGCGGCTTCCCGTCATGGCGCTCTTCCAGTTCGCAGATATTGGCGCACGCGGGCACCGTGCGCTGGCAGGTGCCAACACCGCAGGTGACCGGAGGGAGGTCATCCACCTGGCCATTGCAGTTGTTGTCGAGCTGGTCGCAGACCTCCTCGGTGGGAAGCCGGGGCGTACAGACCTGCTCGACTCCATTGATGCAGGCCTGGATGCTGGTCGCGCAGGCTCCGATGCCACAGGACTTCACGACGCCCGGCTTGACGGCGGACGAGGTGTCATTGCAGTCGGTCGCGTCCGTCACGTAGCCGGAGGGCTGGCCACATGAGTCCTTCCAGGTCGCCGGCGATCCGAAGCCATCGCCATCCGCATCGCGGTAGTATCTCCGCCACTGCCAGATGGAGGCGTTGTTGTCGTTGCAGTCGCTGTTGTTGCTGACCCAGCCGGGCTGGGCACAGGCTGCCTTCCCGACGCCCGCGCCCTTCCCGTCTCCGTCCGCGTCACGGTAGAGGGTGAGAATCAGTCCTTCGTCGATGAGCCCGTCACAGTCGTTGTCGACGCCGTCACAGACCTCCGGAGTGCATTCGGGGTCGGGGTCGGGGAACGGCTCGCAACCGTTGCAGGCCATGGGGGCAGCCATGGGGCCCGCGTCAGCCTGGGACATCGGCAGCGTGGGCTCCGAGGCGAGGACCGGTGGTGTGACGAGAAGGACGAGGAGTGCCGTGAGATGCAATGCCTGGAGCGCAAGGCGGGGTGGCGGGCGACGCGCTTGAGTCATGGTGAGCCTTCGGTCGAGCGACGAGGGTCTCGCGATGCCCTGGCTTGCGTCGGGATGGCCGTGTTCGGCCGTGCCGTCCAAGTGGACTCGCGTGGTCCGCTGTTGTGCAACGGACGCGCCGGAGACCTTCCTCGACGGAGGGCTGCGCGGGGCTCGGCACGAGTCCGCAACACGGGACTCGAGTCCAACGCCGATGATGCACAGCTAGAAGCTTGCTGCTGGAGGGGACCAGGAAGTGGGTCGATCCAGCCTCTACTCAGGCGATCGAACTCTCACTCTGGAATGGGTGCGCCCTGGGCGGGCCCGTGCGCCAGTGCGGCGTCCGGGCCCCGAGAGCGTCAAGCGCGTGGCTCCTTCATCAGGTCCACCGCACGGGACTCAGCCCTGGGACGCAGTCCTGGACTGGGTGAGGAACACCTTGAACTGGAGCGAGACGAAGAGCGGCTTGGGCGTCGTGAAGCCCGCCTGCTCGAGCATTCCGGCCAGGACCGCGTCGGACTCGATGGGCGTCACCTTGGCGTCGAAGAGCTTGCGACGATGGTCCAGCTCCTCCTTGGGGATTCCATGGGCCCGCAGGCGGCGGAACTCCACATCCGTCAGCACCGGGTCCTTTCCGACGCGGCAGCCGATGACCAGGGGCGCTCCGGGCTTGAGCCGACGAGCCACCTCGCGCAGCAGCTCCAGGCGGGCCGCGTCCCCCTCGACATGGTGCAGGATGCCCATCATCTGCGCGCCGTCGAACGGAGGGCCCTCCGGAAGGCTCTTCAGCTCCCCCACGTGGATGTGCGTGCGAGAGAGCAACCCCTCGGTCTCCAGGCGTTTCCGGGCCACGTCGAGCATGGCTGAGGAAGGGTCGATGCCCGTGAAGCGCCAACCCGGGACATCGAAGCGCAGGTAGGGCACCAGCTCCATCCCCGTGCCCAGGCCCACGGCGAGCAGAGAAGCGTCCTGCAGGCTGTCGAGTCGGGACGTCATCGCGCTGGCCACCAGCTCGTACATCGCCTGGACGCCCGCGAGGCTGAGCGCGGCCTGGGCATCGTAATGAGCGGCGCGGTCCGCGCCGAAGCCTGGAACGATGTGGTGGACGGAATGTGCGGAGTGGTCGTGGGCCATGACGTGTCCTCGAAAGTCGGATGAGTCTTTCGAAGATGCGCGCCGCGCCGCCAGACCGGTAGAGCGCGGATTCAGGCCACATCGGCGGATTGTCGGGCCTGCGCCCCTCCCACGAAGAAGGGCCCGCGACCCGTGAGTCGCGAGCCCTTCCTCAACTACCTCGAACTGGCGCCTGCTGCGCCAGCCCGGTCAGCGAATCGTGTTCGCTTCCTCTTCGTTGTGCAGGTCGTGGACGGTGCCCTTGCCATGCTTCTCCTCCAACATGTCGAAGGCCTCTTCGGGGTCCGTCGCCATCACGCTCACTCGCAGGCCCGGCCGAGTGAGGTCCCGAGTCCAGATGAACCCTTTGTACTCTTTCAACTTCTTCTGGGTCATGTCGTGCCTACCTGAAGGGCGCGAGGCAGCGGTCACTGTAGCAGAAGGCTCCGAAGATGCTCCCCTCGCTTCGGAGGATGTTCGTGATCTCCTCGGGCGACAGCTTGTTGATGTCGTGGACGGTCACGTTGGGCGCGTTTCGCCAGCGAAGCCTGTCTTCCTTGTGGAGTCTCATGTCCTGAAGCAGCCTGCCATTCGCCTGCCCATGGGTTCCTGAGAGAATCTGCACATTGCCCTTGAGGCGGGCTTCATCCACGAGGTGCGCGAAGTCCATCTGGATGATCTCCCCGTTGGAGGTCCAGACCTCTCCGCCCGCCGCGTTCTTGCTCATGGAGAAGGTGCCACGAGGTGGGAGCGTTCGACCCCTGAGCGAGCGGGTCACCTGGTTCATCGCGCTGCGCGCGCTCGAGACCGGAGCCTTGAGGACCCCTGCCACACCAGCGCCCGATTCGATGAGGGACAAGAGGCTGGCGCCAGAGGCCAGCGTGTAGAACGTGGTCTTGCCCGCGCCCACGGCGCAACCGCCCGCGTCTCCCTTGCTACAGGCCGACTTGGTCTCGAGATAGCTCTCACCCGCGGACACGAACGGGATGAACTCGTTGATGGCGAAGCTGGCCGCCGCGAGCTTGCTGACCGGCGCATAGCGGTCATAGAGCGTCGACGCATTGAGCATGCTCTCGAGCTGCGACCTCGTCATCGCCCGGCTCAGATGGCAGCCCACCATCGGACCGCACGGGACCTTGTCGGCGACCGCGTTGAACGTGCTCGACGCCGTCGTGAGCAGGGACGTCAACCCGGACCTGGACGACCCCGAGCTCTGTCCGATGTCGTTCGTGTGACGCGCATCGGGCTGGGTCCTCGTGTCATCCAGCGACTGGATGCTGGGCACCTTGAAGTCGACGCTGGGCAGGTACAGGGACGGGCCCGGCATGGACAGGTGGCGCTCCAGTGCGCCCATGATGCGGCTCTGGTGCGACTGCGGCGCTCCCGTCCAGCCACCCCCCCAACTGCTGACCAGCTCCCCGCCATACGGCGTGAAGCCGCTGGGGTCGGTGTAGCGCAGGGGGTTGTTGAGGACGTACGAGTACGCGTTGTAGGCCTGAGCGGAGCCCGGCTCGGCGATGACCGGGTCCACGCTGAGGAACTTCATCACCCGCGGGTCGTAGATGCGCCCGCGCATGTTGATGAGCCCCAGCTCATCGTCCTGCTCGTGCCCGGTGAACCCCCGGCGCGCGCCGGAGTGGTTCGTCGCGGAGGCCTGCGCCAGGTTCGTCGCCTGACGCTTGCCGCCGAAGGGCTCGTACTTGATGCGCTCGAGCACCGCGCCCGAGGCATCCGTCACCGTGTCGGGGCTGCCCTGCGGGTCGTTGAGGAAGTAGCGCGTGGACTCCGACGTCGAGCCCTCCTGCCACGACAGCTCGGCGACGACGCCCTCGGGGCTGGGGATGCTGACGATGTGGGTGACCGTCGAGCCCTGCTTGCGGCGCTGGTAGAGGCCACCGACGTAGACGGTCTCATCATCTTGCCCGTTGTCGGCGTACTTGCGGACGCGGGTGCCGGAGGCGTCGTAGTCGAAGCGGACGGTGCTGCTCGGCGCCGTGCTGCTCGACGAGGTGATGCTCTCGGGCAGGTTGGCCGGGGTGTATTGCACCGAGCGCACCAGCGCGCCCTGGGCATCGCGCATCGCGAGCTGGTTGCCGCGGTGGTCATACTCGTAGGTGAAGGACTCGGCGCCCAGCTGCGCCTGCTTGACGGCGTGGGGGCCGCCCGAGCTGCCGCCGGTGTACTGGAGGCTCGCGGAGGGCTCCCAGCCGGAGACAGGCGAGCGGCTGAGCAGGTTACCGACCGGGTCGTACTGGAACTGCACGTCGAGCGTCTGGCAGTTCTGCTGGACCTTCCAGCGCTCGAGCCGGTCCAGCGCGTCGTAGGTGTACTTCTGCGTGACGCCGACCATGAGGTCGTGGCGCGCGGAGAGGTTGTCGTTGGCCGTGTACTCGTAGGCCAGGCGCTGGACGTCGGTGAGGTGCTTCTTGGCCTCGGTGAAGCGCAGCCGTCCCTGCGTGTCGTAGCGGAAGACGCGCGAGACACCGTTGCCGTAGTGGGCCGTCTTGAGCCGGCCCATGCTGTCGCGCTCGTAGGCCCGCCAGTAGGTCGTGATGCTGTTGGAGCGGTAGACGCTCGAGAGCTCCCCCCGGTCGGTGTACGAGTAGTTGATCGAGAAGGGCTGACCGTTGAGCTGCGCCGGATAGGTGAGGCGACCGACGCGACCGTAGTCGTCGTACTCACGACCCAGGCTGCGCGTGGTGCCGGCCACCTTCTGGGAGAGGCCCGTCTCCCGGCCGTACACGTCGTAGAGATAGGCGGTGTCGACGGCCTCCACCGAGGTCCCCACGGGCGTGCGGCTCGCGCGGGTCAGCCGCCCCTTTCCTCCCGGCCCCTCGTCGTACCAGTACTGGAGGGATTCCTTCGGATTGGTCGCCGTGAGGACTCGGCCGAGCAAGTCCCGCTCGTACGTGGTGGTGATGCGGCCGGCCGCTCCCTCCGGCGCGTCGGAGTGGCTCTTGAGTTCACCGAAGGCGTTGTAGACGAACAGCCGCGTCCCGGAGTTGGGGTCGACCGTGCGCTCCAGCCGCCCCACGGCGTCATAGAAGCGCGAGCTGCGATGGTTGGCCGGGTCATCCGTGTGCTCCAGTCGGCCGAATGGGCCGTAGGAGTACTTCATGGTGGCGGCCTTCACCGTGCCCCAAGCCTCGGTCGCTTCGACCATCAGCCCGCGGAAGTCGGTGAGCGACTTCTTCACCTGTCCGAGCGCATCCGTCGACGTCGCCTGGGCCGAGTAGGGCTGGGGCGCCGAGTAGGCGATGCCCTCGAGGAGCCTCCCGTTGGGTCCCGTGCTCCCATCCGCGAAGCGGCGCGCTGTGACGCGGCCGAGCGCGTCGTACTCGTGCAGCTCCCACGTGGGCGGCTCGGTGCTGGTCCTGGGCAGCTCCGTCTTCACCACGCGCCCGAGCACGTCGTAGGTGAGCGTGGTGGTCACCGGCTGACCATCGAAGCGCGGGGACTGGGTCGTCACCGGTCGGCCCATCGTGTCGAACCGGATGACGGTCTCGTCGAACACGCCGTTGCCCGTGGCGACCCGCGTCCGGTGCTGCGGCAGAGTGCCGTTCCACTCGTAGAACGTCTCGACGACGGACCTGTTCGCCGGCGCCGCCGAGGGGCCCTGGTACAGCGGCGTCACGATGCGCTGGCGGCCGAAGCCGTCGTACTGCAGGCGCACGTGGGCGTCGTTCGGGTCCTTCGTCTGGGCGAGCACGCCCAGGCCCGGATGGAAGAGATACCTCCAGGTGAGCCCTTCCGCGTCCGTGGTGCTCGCCAACTGGGTCTGGTCGACGCCGTCGTACGTCACCGTCTCGGAGCGGGTGACGCCGTTCGCGCCCTGCTGGGAGACCTGCTCGACCAGTCCCTTGGCGTTCCGCGCGAAGGTGGTCTTCAGATAGGTCTCGGACGTCGTCGCCGTCGAGGACTCGTTGACGAGCGACGGCTCGTTCTCGGTGGACGACACCTGTCCCTGGGCGTCGTGGGTCACCTTCATCGTCCGGACGTTGGCGGCAGCGGGTTGACCCGCGCAGCCCGGGCTGTTCGGGAGCAGTCTGTCGCAGGACATCCACGAGGTCGTGATGGTCCAGGTGCCTCGGGGCAGCCAGGTGGCGGCGTCGAAGTCCGGCGTCGTGACGACCTGCTCCTGCTCGGTCGTCAAGGCGCCGTGGGTGAGCACGGTCCGCGACACCGGCGTGCCGTAGGCATCCAGCGTGGTGAGCGTCTCCTTCTCGGACACGGGCGTCACCGCGCCGCCCCGGCGCTCGCTGACGGTCTCCGAGATGCGCGTGGCGTACTGCTGATAGGTCGCGGCATACGGCTGCGCCACCGTGCGCGCGTACGTCCACTGGCGCTTCGTCTCGAGCCGGGTGTTGGCGTCGAGCGGGACTTCGGTCAGCTCCTCCACCGGGAGGTGGGCCAGCGGCGCGATGGCCTTGCGCTCGGTGCCCTCCTTCGCGGAGACGTTGTCGTAGGTCGTCGTGGTGCGAGCACCCGTCACCTCGTCGATGACGATGCGCTGGCCGAAGCCCTTCCAGCCCAGGCCTCGCGTATCGGAGAGCCCGGTGCGGTACAGGTGCCGCCAGCTCTGGATGCGCTGCTCGTTGGAGTTGACGGACAGGCGCGAGACGACGCGCATCGACTCCGGCGCTAGGCGCAGCCACGGGGTCGTGGTCGTCTCCGTGTAGTTTCGCAGGTAGAAGGGCTCGCTCGGTGTGACGGCGCCGTGCGGGTTGGCCTGGGAGAGCGGCGCGTACTCGAACGAGTAGCTCAGGCCGGAGTAGCCCTGGTACGTGGCGAGCTGCACGTTGCCGTGCACCCGCTTGAGTTCGTCCACCGGCTTCTGGCGCCGGGCGATGCGCAGCTCGTTGCCCACGCGATAGGTGAGGTCCAAGAGGCCGTCGTTGTTGACGTCGATGACCTGCGACCAGTCCTTGCTGTCGCCGCTGGAAGGAATCGACAGGTTCAACAGCTGGGTGAACTCACCCCGCGGGCCCGCCAGCAGCACCTGGACGGGATGGCCCGGACGGAAGACCGCCAGGTCCACGCGACCGTCCCCGTCGAAGTCGCCGTGCTCGGTCTTCGCGCCCAGGAGCGCGGTCTTGAAGCTCTCCGGGAGCTCCGTCTCACGCATCTCCGTGAAGCCCTTGCCCGTGTTGAACTGGACCCGGAGCTTGAGCTGGGAGTCGGTCGCCTGCAGTTGTCCCAGCGTCACTGCGTCCTGGAGGCCGTCGCCGTTGACGTCGATGAAGTCGAAGGTGAAGGCGTAGAGGCTCGGGAAGAAGAACGGCAGGCCGGGCGGCCGGCGCAGCGTGGTCGGCACGATGTTCAGCTGGCCCGCGGTGGTGCTGCCCGAGGTCACCTCCCGGAAGCTGACCGCATCCAGGAAGCTGCTCGCGTCCGGGTGCGAGCCCAGGCCCACCAGGCTCAGCTTGCCGGTGCCGTCCAGGTCCGCCACGCGCACACCCGCGCGCGTGCTCTGGCCGTAGAGCGCCGGTGACATGGTGTTCGCCCGGGGGGCTTGCACCATGGGCGGACGCAGGGTGGAGGGGACGGGCTGGGTGATGACGACCCGCCGCACGATTTGGCTGTTCGGGTTGCTCGTATCCTCGAGGTCGACCTGGTGCCGGCCCACCCAGACGCGCTCGTTGCGCCGGTCGCCATCCACGTCCAGCCAGTACTGGGGATTCAGCTCGGAGCCGACCCAGTGGATTTCATTGACCGCACGCGAGACCTGATGCGCATAGGCGGGCGTGAGGTAGGGGCTGCCCGGGAACTTGTTCCAGGCACACGAGAGGCCCACCACCGAGGAGCGGCCCGAGCCATCCCAGTCCGTGACCAGGGGGAAGAGGTTGCGCTCCGAGCGATTGCCGCAGAAGCGGTTGGAGTCTCCGCCGCCGAAGGGACCGCCATCCGCGTCGAGATAGGGATACCAGAGGACCAGGCCGCTGACGTCCGACGGGTCGAGCGTGGTGGAGGCGGCGTCCGGGTACTGCAACAGCCGCATCCGGTCCTCCCAGTTCTGGATGGTGACGTCCGTGACGTACTCGGGGGGGCCCAGGTCGCGCTCCTGCATGAGGACGGAGCCGGTGAAGTACGCGAGGCCCTGACGGCCCGCGCCCAGCCCGAAGGCGCTGAGCCCCGCGCCCGCCTTCGCGTTGCTCACGTTGACCGTGGGCAGGTAGTCGAAGTCCCAGGAGCCCTGCTCCCAGTCGAAGCGGACGGGCGTCTTGCAGACGTCGGCGCCATCGCACTCGCGCAGCTCCGTCAGCAGGCTGCGCTGGCTGACGGTGCCCTGGTAGTACTTGAGCTTGTACGAGCGCAGCGGGACCTTGGAGAGCGTGCTCGCGCCGGGCGCCAGGCCCGGGCCCTTCATGTTGATGCGTGACAGCCGGAAGTCGCGTCCGACCTTCACCCCGGAGAGGTATCCGGTGAAGGTGTCCGGCCGGGACTCGTACTCGAAGGTGACCTCGCGCTGGCCCTCCTCGACGGTGACCTGCGTCGAGCCGGTCTCCGGGTTGACGACTTCGCGGCGGAAGCCGGTGTAGGTGATGCGCGACGGGCGGTGCCAGGCGACGGACGAGGCGTCGGTGGCGGGGGCCTGGTCGTAATGCACATCCATCCGGTTGCCGAACCGGTCCCGGACGGAGGCGAGCGCCCAGGTGAGGGTCACCGCCTGGTTGTCCTCCGACGCGATGGTGTTGTTGGCGCCGCGGATGGGCGTCGAGTGGAAGCCCCGGACGAGCGCGTCGTCCCGCTGCACCCCGGAGACGGTGGTCGTCCTGCCGTAGGTCCGGATGAGCCCGTCGCGCCCCCGCACCTCGAAGGTCAATGCCTCCAGGTGGTTGCCGCCGGTGATGGTGATGGCGGTGGAGGGGTCCGCCTCCGTCGTGAACCTGTCCCAGGTGGAGCCCACCAGCCGCGAGCCATCCAGACAGTAGACACGGGTGTAGTCCTGGACTCCTCCGGAGAGCATCCAGTGACGCGTGTCCGCGGCCAGGAGCTTCCCGTCGCGCGCGAACGAGTTGGGGCAGAGCGTGATTTGCGACAGGCCCGCCAGGTTGAAGCCCGGGCCGAGCAGGCCGTCACTGCCCTGGCTGTCGTAGACGATGGAGAGCGAGGGCTGGATGCCCGCGCGTCCCGGTGGAACCCAGAGCGGAATGGCGACGTTGGCCGAGCCGCCCGGCGACACGTCCGCGGTGAACGGGGTGATGCCCGGGGCCTCGGGGGTGGCGGAGGTGGTGGGGAGGATGGTGTCGGAGCGCAGCTCGAACGGGACGTTGTCGAGCGCGGCCCGGGCCCGCGCGACTTCGCCGGCGCCGCCAGGCTCGTCGGAGGGTGAGCCCGCTGGCACGCAGCCACTCAACAGCTGCGTGCCATAGAAGAACAGCATCGCGTTCGCCGCGAAGCGCTTGAGGCGCCCCGGGGGACGCGGAGGTCGTGAGTCGTGTCTCATTGGGGAAGGACCGTGATGAGTCGGAAGGGGGTTACTGGCAGAGGGACTGGTCGCAGACATTTCCTTCGTCCAGCGTCCCCGAGCAGTTGTTGTCGATGCCGTCGCAGACCTCGGCGGCGCCTGGCTTCATGTCGGCGCGGGTGTCGTCGCAATCCCCGCCCGTGCGGACCGTGCCCATGGGCTGGTAGCAGGCCCGCGTCGAGTTCCAATCCGCGCCGTAACCGTCATGATCCTGGTCCGGATAGAAGGTCAGCCACGCGGCGCTGTTGCTCGAGTCATCGGCGATGCCGTTGCAGTCCTCGTCGATGTCGTTCGCGCACACCTCCGCGGAGGGCGCGCCGGGCGTGCACAGGCCGTACTCGCCCCACTCGCAGACCTCCTTGGGCGGCTTGTCGGGCTGGGTCTCCACCATCTCGCAGAGCTCACCGCAGGCCGGGGCGGTGCGACGGCACGCGCCCGTGCCGCAGGCGATGGTGATGTCGTCCACCGCGCCGTTGCAGTCGTTGTCCGCCTTGTCGCAAATCTCGACGCCGGGGGGACGCGGGGTGCAGGTCTGCTCGACGCCGTTGACGCAGGCCTGGACGCTGACGCGGCACTCGCCCACGCCACACTGCTTCACGGCGCCGGGCTTCACGTTGAAGTCGTGGTCGTTGCAGTCCGAGGCATTGGGCGCGGCTCCGCCCGGGACGGTGCAGGCCATGCCGATGGGCGCGCCCGCGCCGTACCCGTCACCGTCGTTGTCGCGGTAGTAGGTCGTCATGACACCGTCGTCGATGGTGCCGTTGCAGTTGTCGTCGATGTTGTTGCAGGTCTCGGCCCTGGCCGGGCCCGGGGTGCAGCTGTTCGCCATCCACTCGCAGACCTCGACGGGCGGCTTGTTGGGGTTCGTCTCCACCAGCTCGCAGACGTCGGCGCAGGCGGCCACCGTGCGCTGGCAGTAGCCCGTGCCACAGGTGATGGGCGGCAGGTCGTCCGCCACGCCGTTGCAGTTGTTGTCCAGCTTGTCGCAAACCTCGGCGGTCGCGGGCTTGGGGACGCAGGCCTGCTCCACGCCGTTGACGCAGGCCTGGACCGTGCGCGCGCACTCGCCGACGCCGCAGGACTTGATGACCCCCGGCTTCACGCCAGCGTTGGCGTCGTTGCAGTCCGTGGCGTCCGCGACGTAGCCCGCGGGGATGCCACAGGAGTCCTGCCACTGGTTGGGATTGCCGTAGCCATCTCCATCCGCGTCCCGGTAGAAGCGGCCGGCCTGCCAGACGGACGCGTTGGAGTCGTTGCAGTCCGTGTTGTTGGTGACCCAGCCGTAGTCGACGCAGCCCTGGACCGCGGCGCCCGCGCCCTTCCCGTCACCGTCCGCGTCGCGGTAGACGGTGCGCTTGACGCCCTCGTCAATCTGCCCGTCGCAGTCGTTGTCGACGCCGTCGCAGATCTCCGGGTCGCAGATGGGCTCGGGCTCGCAGTCGGGACAGCCCGGGGGCGGCAGCATCTGCGCTCCCGACTTCGCGCTGGGGCTCGAGGTGGAGCTGGAGGGCGTGCTCGCCGGGGCCGCGAGGACCAGGCTGGAGGCAAGCAATGGGAGTAATGCCAAGACATACGAAGGGAGTCGCCACACACGCGTGTGGGACCCAGGTGGTCGTTTCATGAGGTGCTTTCGTGGTGAACGAGCGGGGCGCTCGCGAGGCGCGAACGGGCGGCCATGGCGCACTGCTCGCCGTCAGACGGTGAATCCTGGCGAGTGTGCACGCGTGGGCCCGGTGCTGCGTGGACGCGCGCTTCCCTCATAAAAGAGGAATCACTCAAAAATCAAGCAGGCCACCCCATACCCAGAGAGCGCGCTCGGCCAGGAATTGCAGAGGGGCCGGGTATACGTATCGACGAATTGTCTTGGGTTGCCGGGGCTGAAAATCAGCCCGCTTTCCACGTGCTACGTCGGGATTCTTCCGGACATTGGAGCTGCAATCGGTGCATGCCGCTCAGGGCTCGGGTTTCGCGGGGGTCGGCCGGCCGGTCCGGGAGCCCGAGCCGGCTCCAGGATGCGAGGCCCTGGGGGGAGGCTGGCGCCAGCCGGGCTTGCGCAGGGCGTAGAACACGAAGGGCACGGCGGCCAGGGAGAGGACGAGCCCAGCCAGCCGCGCCACGTAGGCCGCGGCGTTCTGCACGCCCAGCTGCTTGGGGGGCACGAAGCCGACGAGGAAGGCGAGGACACAGGCCACCAGTCCGACTCCCGCGAGCACGGGCAGCATGGGCGCCCGGTAGCCCCGCGGCAGGTCAGGCTGCGTGCGGCGCAGGCGCAGCGCGGCGAGGAACAGCAGCCCATACATGGGGATGTAGAGCTGCGTCGTCATCGCGTCGAGCGCCCAGTAGACCTGGTTGACATCCCGGGCGAAGAAGAACAGCAGCGCCAGCAGGGCCACCAGCACCGCCTGCGTGGCGAGCAGGCCCGTGGGCGTGCCGTGTGTGTTGGTGCGCTGGAAGAAAGGTGGGAGCAAGCCCTTGCGCCCCACGAGCAGCAGGCTGTGATTGGGGCCGAGTATCCACGTGAGCACCGTGCCCAGCGTGGCCACCAGGAACAGCACGGCGATGAGCGGCGCCACGCGCCTCATCCCGAACGTGGACAGGTAGGTCTCGAATGCCTGGATGAGCCCCGCGCTCAGGTCCACACGGGTGCGCGGCACCGCCACCGCGACGCCCAGCGTGGCGAACACGAAGATGCTGGTGGCGAGCAGCGCCATCACCACCATCGCCTTCGGATAACCGTGCCGCGCGTCGCGCATCTCCCGCACGTGCACCGCGCTCACCTCCACGCCGCCGAAGGCCAGGAAGTTGCCCACCACCAGCACGAGCCCGCCGATGCCGGACCACGGCGGCACCCAGTCGCGCGCGCCCAGCGGGGCCGCCGAGCCGTGCCCACCGACGAGATAGACCACCGCCAGCACCGACAGCAGCGCCGTGGGCAGGACGATGCCCAGAAGCACGCTCCACACCGAGAACAGCGAGGCGTGTCTCACGCCGTGCATCGCCACCGCCGCGCACAGCCCGAAGCCCACCATCACGAAGGCGCCGTTGAACGGTCCGCTGCGCGCGAGGTCCGGCGACACCACGAAGGCCAGGTTCCCCGCCGCGAACGACAGGAGCAGCGGATAGAAGATGACGTTCTGCACCCACTGCTGCCACGCCGCGCAGAACGCCCACTTCTCCCCGAAGGCCTCGTGCACCCACGTGAAGACGCCGCCCGGCCAGGTGCTGCCCAGCTCCGCCGCGACGAAGGCCGCGGGCAGCAGGAAGACCAGCGCCGGGATGAGGTACAGCACCACCGAGCCCAGGCCGTACTCGGACATCGCCGCCACGTTCGTCAGGTTGATGACCGCCGAGGCCGACAGGAGTCCCATCGCGGGCCAGCGCATGCCGTGGCCCGGTTGCTTCGTGGACAGATGGGGGGACGGCCCTGACATGGTGGCGCTCCTCTTGGCCCAGGGAGTTCCCAACGCCACCTCGCCCCGTCAAGGTGCGCCCCGGTGGGGAACGTGCTCGAGCGGAAGCGCCGCGGCCGAGATGTGGGGTTTCGCGTGCTCGCCCGAGCCCCGCGTCCCGGGCGACAGAGCTGGGGACGGCTGGAGTGACGCAGCGACGGCGCGTTTGGGGTTGTCGGGCCGTAAATCCAGTCAGGCTTCAACGACTCCTTGCCACGAGTTCGTGCTGCCCCTGGGATACGTTTCAGGAGGGCGCCGTGGGACAGGAGCTCGGTGTTTCGAGGCAGAGAGCAGGGTGCCATCGGCCCCCGGTTCCCTTGTACGCTCGCATTCCATGAGTTCGACGGTGAGCGCGTTCCTCGACGACATCTCCACCCGCGACGGACTGAAGGCGGCGCGGGCGCGAATCGACCAGTTGGGAGAAGCGCGGGCCTACCCGGCGCTGGTGGCGGTCGCGGCGGAGTTGGAGGCGCGGCTGGCCTCGACGCCCGCGGAGGGCCGGGAGCGGCTGCACGCCCTCTCGGACCACCTGGAGGAGGTGCTGGCCAAGGGCCAGGACGTGGACAGCGCCCTGACCCTCCTGGAGGTCGCCCGTCAGCCGCGTGACGCGCGCTACCAGGGACGTCTCTCCGCCGCGCGACGGGAGCAGGAGCTGGCGGCGCTGCTGGGGACCCATCGCAACGCGGCGAGCTTCGTGGAGCTCTGCTCCCACCGGCAAGGCCCCGAGGACCTGCTGGAGCTGTTCGCGTGTGGCGTCCACGAGTTCGTGCTGCGCGGCGCGGACCTGTCCTCGGTGCCCGGGGTCCTGGCGCTCCAGGAGGAGCTGTCGCGACGCGGTCATCCGCTGGCGGCGCTGCCGCTCCAGCGTCGACGCTGGGAGTCCTCGTTCGGGCGCATCATGGGGATGGAGGAGCTCGACCCGTACGACACGCTCGGGGAGCGGCTGTCCTCGGCGTCACGGGAGGACGAAGAGGACGAGTACACCGCGCCCGACATCCGGCTGGCGACGCAGGACGAGCCCGTGCCTCCGGGGCTCGCGGCCGTCCTGGTCGCGGAGGACGGGGAGGGGACTCACGAGGTCATCGAGCAGCGGGTGCTCAAGCTGCGTCCCGCGCTGCCCAAGGCGCCCTCGGACACGATGACCTCGCTGCTCATCGACCTGGGCCTGCCGCTCATGAAGGACGCGGCCTTCGTGGTGTGCGAGCGGGACACGCTGTCGCGCGTGTCCGACTTCTTCTTCTCCCGGGTGGCGTCCCGCGCTCGTGGGTGGCTGGGCGCGGCGTATGGACGTCTGGCGTTGTGGCGCACGCTCGAGGCGCTCGGTGGCATCGAGGTCTCCTGGTCCAGCGATGCCCCCGAGAAGCGCTGGAACGCCTGCACCTGGTACCAGTTCAAGGGCTCCTGGCAGGACGCGCGTCCCCCTGTCATGGGGGTCGTCTGTCTTCGCCCCGGTGGGACATCGCTCGCGCTCGTCGCGGTCCACGAGCGGGCGTCATACTTCTAGAGCGCCGATCAGGTTATGGCGAGGGAGCAGGCAAGCGGTAGGGGATCGACTCGGGCTGTGGTCGCGTGATCAGGTCGCCACCTTCGGAGGTGGCGCATGGAACGCTGGAAGCCGGCTGTGGAGCAGAGCGCACGGGAGCAGCGCCTGCTGAAGCTGGCGGGGAAGAGCAGGAAGCTTTTCGTCTTCCTGCGCGAGCATCGGCACGAGTTGTTCGACGAGGCCTTTCAGGACGAGCTCGAAGCGATGTACCGACAGACGGGCCAGGGACAAGAGCCGCAGCCGCCCGCGATGATGTGCATGGCGCTGTTGGTGCAGGCCTACACGCAGGCATCGGACGCCGAAGCCGTGTGCCTGTCGGGCACTGACAGCCGGTGGCGGATGGTGTTGGACCGACTCGGCGCGGACGAGGACGAGCCCGCCTTCTCCCAGGGCGGGCTGCAGCAATTCAGGGAGCGACTCATCGCGACCGAGATGGACCGCCGGCTGCTGGAGCGCACCGTTGAGGTGGCGAAGCGGACGAAGGGCTTCGACCCGAAGAAGACGCCGAAGACGCTGCGCGTGGGGGTGGACAGCCGCCCTCTGGAAGGGGCCGGGCGGGTTGAGGACACCATCAACCTGCTCGGCCACGCAGGCCGCAAGGTGGCCGAGGGCATGGCGCTCGCGCTCGGCACCGACGTCGAGGAGGTGTGTCAGCAGGCGAATGCGCCGTTGCTGATGGCCAGCAGCATCAAGGCCGGCCTCGACATCGATTGGAGCGCGCCCGACGCGAAGCTCGACGCACTCAATCGCCTGTGCCGACAGCTCGACCGTCTCATGGCCTGGGTGGCGAAGCAGTCGAAGTCGTGCGTCGCGGCTCCACTGACGCGCTACATCGAAGCGCTCGCGCAGGTGAAGGCGCAGGACCTTGAGCCGCGTCCCGAGGGCGGAGTGCAGATTCGGCAGGGCGTGGCGGCCGACCGTCGCATCTCAATCGAGGACCCGGACATGCGCCACGGGCGCAAGAGCAAGAGCAAGCGCTTCAATGGCTACAAGCAGCACGTCGGCACCGACCTCGACACGGAGCTCGTGGTGGCCTGCGCCGTGACGCCGGCCAACCGACCCGAAGAGGAGGCGACGGGGGCCCTGCAGGAAGACATGGCCCACCAGGAGCTCTTCCCCGACGTCCTGCTCATCGACAGGGCGTACCTCAACAGCCCCATGACCGAAGACGTGCTGGCCAGCGGCGGCGACGTCGTCTGCCGGCCGTGGCGTGGAGCCAGCGCGAAGCCCGGACTCTTCGGCAAGCGCGACTTCAAAGTGAACATCCGCGACGGCACCATTACGTGTCCTGCTGGCGAGGTGGAGCCCTTCGAGCCCGGCGCCGTCGTGCACTTCGACCCGGAAGCCTGCGGACCGTGCAAGCTGCGCCCGAGTTGTACCCAGGCGGCGTCCGGCAAGGGGCGCAGCGTCACGATGGGCGACGACGAGCGGCTCCAGAAGCGCCTTCGCTCACGTCTGCAGTCGCGCGCAGGCCGTGCACAACTCCGCGAGCGTGTCGGTGTCGAGCATCGCCTGGCACATCTCGCCAACCGCCAGGGCCCGAAGGCCCGTTATCGAGGCACGCGCCGCAACCTCTTTGACCTCAGGCGACTCGCGGCCGTCCAAAACCTTGAGGTCGCCGCTCGCTACCAGCGCGCGGCGTGACCTAACCTGTTCGGCGCTCTAGGGACCTGCGCTTCCACAGGCGGAAGGCCCGCTTCGCTCCGTGGCCATCGGGGTCGCGAGGCTGGTTGAACTCCAGGAGCCGCTCGTTCTTCAGCTCGTTGGCGATGAAGCCCACCGCGCCGCCGCTCTCGTAGCCGCGCCACGTCTGGCTGCGCTGGATGGCGCCCTCGAAGAACCGCTGGCCCTCGGGCGTGTCCTCGACGAGCCCCTGGTAGACGAGGAACCGCCAGGCCTCGTCGGCATTCCCCTGGAGGTCGACGACGTGCAACGAGGTGGTCAGCCTGTCCCAGTAGCGCGGAAGAATCATGGCGGCGACTCCGACTCCCGAGTTCGAGCGGAGCATAGCCGACGTCCCGGGCACGGTGCTGTCGTTGCACTGTTCACCAACGGCCACTCACGCTTTCCCCTCCGCGAGGGCTGCCTTATGACGGGTGCCTGGCACCTGGAGGAGGTCGTTCGCGCGGATGGTGGAATACATCGACCAGCTCATCGGGGCGCTCGGTCCCCTGGGGCTCCTGGTGTTGGGCGTGGCCGCGGCGCTGGAGTACGTGGTGCCTCCCTTCCCGGGGGACACCATCACCCTGCTGGGCGGCGTGTACGCGGTGCGCGGTGAGCAGTCGATGGTGCTCGTGTTTCTCGTGGTGACGGCGGGCAGCGTGGTGGGCGCGGCCATCAACTACGCGGTGGGCCACTGGCTGGCGGGGCGCTTCGACGCGAACCCGGGGCGCAGCTACCTGGGCATCAGCCACGCGCGGCTCTCCGAGGTGCAATCCCGGATGCGGCGCAACGGGCCCTGGCTGCTGCTGGCCAATCGCTTCCTGCCCGGCATCCGCGGGCTCATCTTCGTCGCGGCGGGTGCCTCGCGCGTGCCGCGCATCAACGCGCTGGGGCTGGGGGCGCTGTCCGCCATGGCGCACACGGGGCTGGTGCTCGCGCTGGGGGCCGCCGTGGGTGGAAATCTGGAGCGGCTGTCGGCGCTGATGAGCCGCTACCAGTACGCCGTGGTGGGGCTGGTGGCGGTGGGCGCGGTGGCGGTGTTGGTGCGCATGTTCGCCCGGCGACGGGCTCCGGCCCCCGGGCCTTGAGTCCTCGGGACGACGGCATTCCACGGCGACGTTGCATGGGGCGGCCCGGGCGCGCTTGAGTCGAGGGATGGCCTCGCGCACCTCTTCGTGGACGCTCCTGCTCGTCGCGCTCGCGCTGTCGCTGACGGGCTGTCGCTGTGGGGATGACTCGGGCACGGGCGACGCGCGCCAGGGCTTCCGTCCCCAGGAGACGGAGGTCGACTTCGGTCGCGCCCTGGAGGGCAGCCTCACGCGCAGGCAGGTGACGCTGCTGGCCACCGGACGCGCGAGCCTCACCGTGACGGCGTCCGTGGGCGCGCCCTTCAGCGTGGCGAGCGCGGAGGTCACCGTGCCGGGCAGCGGGACGACGGTGGTGGAGGTGGACTTCCTCGCGGCCAACGGGCCCGCGGAGGGGACGCTGACGCTGACGGGCGCGGGGCGCTCGGAGACGGTGCGACTGACGGGCCTGGGGGTGCGGCCGCTCACGTGTGTGCCATCGAGCCCCTGTCACGAGTCGAGCTTCGACCTGGCCACGGGCACCTGCATCGAGCGGGCGCTGGAGGATGGCGCCACCTGCATCCCCACCAGTCGCTGCGTGGTGAACGGGCGCTGCGACTCGGGTGCTTGCGTGGGCTCTCCTCGCACGTGTGATGACGACAACCCGTGCACGGTGGACGCGTGCTCGCCCTCGCAGGGCTGCGTGACGGCGCCGGTGGTGTGTCCGACGCCGAGCAACCGGTGCAAGGTGGGCGTGTGCGACCGGGACGAGGGTTGCCAGGAGGTGGACGCCGAGGACTTCATCCCGTGTGGGCCCGGGGACTGCAAGTCGGCGCGGCTGTGCTTCAACGGCTCGTGTGACGAGTTCGACACGCCGGACGGCATCGTCTGCGCTCCCGCCACCGCATGCCGTGGCGAGGGGACCTGTCAGGATGGCGAGTGCGAGCGGCCCGACGCGGGGGACCTGGTGGCGGAGTTCAGCCAGCAGCTCGGTGGTGAGCCCGTGGGGGCTCCCGCGCTGCTGGTGCAGGACGGTGCGTTGTTCTCTTCCGTGTGTGACGAGGATGCGGGCTGCCGGCTCGTGTCCTTCACCCAGAGCGGGCTGCTGCGCTTCGAGTCGCCCTATCCGGATGGGGGCGCACGCACGCTGCTGGCCGCGTCCGATGCGGGGGTGGTGGTGGCTGCGCCGGAGGGGCTGGAGTCGTATGCCCCGCGCACTCCGGGCGCGCGACAGTGGGAGGCGTCGTGGACGTCGCTCGGTGCTCCTTCGGATGCGGGGCCGTGGCTGGGTCACGTGGAAGCGGGGCAGGTCGCGCTGACGGCGGCGGGGGATGTGGTGGCGCATGTGGCGTGGGGCCCGGTGCCGGAGGATGGTGGCGCGGTGGCGGTGCCCGAGAGCACGCGGTGGGTCTGGCTCGCGGGACGTGAGGATGCGGGCACGGTGCTGCGTGCGGGGCCCGTGGAGGCGTGGCGCGGTGAGGCGCGGCTCGCGCTCGACGCGGAGGAGACGGCGTTCCGGTACACGGTGGATGGGCGGCTGGAGCGCGCGGACTTCGAGCCGGATGGAGGCTCGCTGCTCATCTCGGAGCTGGCGGACGGTGGTGTCCCGGGTGGGAGCGCGTCGCTCGCGGTGGCGGGGGGCTCGTTGTTCGTGGGGACCCGGGCCTTCGTGTCCACGGATGGTGGTGCGCCGGTGTCGGTCGATTGGGACGCAGGCTCGCGGACGCTGACGCCGCTGGCCGAGCCCGCGCTGCTGTCCTCCGCGGGGAACCCTGGCTACGTGTTCGCGCGCTCCTGCTCGCGCACGGATGGCCTGCCGTGTGCGCCCGACGAGGAGCGCACGGTGCTGCGCGCGGTGGACTCCACCACGGGGTTGGTGGCGTGGGAGGTGGACGCGCTGCCCTTCGAGGAGGTGCCGGGCTCGTTCCACGACGCGACGCTCATCGAAGGTGACGCGGTGGGCGTGCTCGCCGACGCCGAACGCACGGACGGGAGGCAGGTGTGGCTCCAGTTCTTCGCGCGAGGGAAGAAGGTGGAGATGTGCGCGCTCCCCGGACGACCGACGCGCGTCGCGGGCAGCACGTTCTCCGGTGGCCGGCTGCTCGTCGTGTTGGAGCGTGATGGCGTCTGGCGCGTGGAGGCGTACGGGATGGGTGGCATCCAGGAGTCGACCTTCGGCTGGCCCCAACGATACGGGAGCCCGTCGGGCGTGAGGCGCGAGGCGCGCTGAGTCACTCCGTCGTGTTCGTATCCACCCAGAGGGTCTCGAAGCGGACCTGGGGCGGCGTCTGGTGCAGCCGCAGTCCCTGCACGGCCGCCGAGGCCGCCGCGTGCACGCGCTCGTGGTACAGCGGGATGAGCGGGCAGTCGTCGCGGAACAGGTGCTCGGCGCGCACGTAGAGCTGCTGGCGCAGCTCCGGGTCGATGGACACGCGCGCCTCGGAGGTGATGCGGTCCAGCTCCGGGTTGCGGTAGCCCACCGGGTACACCGTCTGCGCGCTGGAGTTCAGCAGGAAGTAGAGGAACGTGTCCGGGTCCGGGAAGTCCGCCAGCCACAGCGTGCGGAAGGCCGACATCTTCCCGTCGCGCAGCCGCGTCAGGTACTCCTCCGGCGCCAGCTCCACGTGCTCCAACTGCAACAGCCCCGCCTGCATCAGCGGACGGAACAACACTGCGTCCTCGGTCGACGTGTCGCGCCCCACCGGGTGGTGCAGCGTGAGCTTCAGCCGGCGCAGTCCCGCGTCGCGCAACAACTGCTCCGCCAGCGCCACGTCGGGCGACGGCAGGGGCGCCATCTCGGAGCCCGCCAGCAGCTCCGGCGGCGTCAGCGTGCGCGCCACCCGCGCACCCGGGTGGAACTGCTCCACCAATCCGATGATGTCCATGCCCGCGCGCAGCGCCCGACGTACCCGCACGTCGTCATAGGGCGGCTCGCGCAGGTTGAGCGCGACGAAGGCCGTGGAGGGCGTGGTGCTCGCCAGCACCTGGAGCGACTCCAGGCCCGGCACCTCCACGTGCTCCGCCGAGAGGAACGACACCAGGTCCGCCGTGCCCGCGCGCAGCCTCGACACCGCCTCCTGCCGCGAGTCGACGAGCTGGAACTCCAGCCGGTCCAAGAGCGGCGTCCCCGAGCGCCAGTAGGACGGATTGCGCTCCATCACCACGCGCTCCGGCTCCAGTGACATGACGCGGAAGGGGCCCGTGCCCACCAGCCGCCCGCTCCCGTCCATCCTCGCCACCGAGGTGGCCGTGAGCGCCATCAGGTGCAGGAAGAACGCCTTCGGCTCGCGCAGCCGTATCTCCAGCGTGGCGTCGTCCAGCACCTCGATGCCCGTCACCTCGCGCGCCAGGCCCGACGAGAACTCGGGCGCGCCCTCCACGTCCTCGAGCAGGCTGCGGTCCGGCGAGCGCACCGCCGGGTCCAACAGGCGCTCCAGGTGTCGCTTCACATCGCCCGCCGTCAAGAGCGAGCCGTCGTGGAACGTGACGCCCTTGCGCAGATAGAAGCGATAGCGGCGCGCGGACGGGTCCGCGTCCCAGCGCTCGGCCAGGTCCGGCTCCAGGCCGCCGTCCTCCAGTCGCACGAGCCCGGAGAACGAACACGCGGTGAGCTCGGAGAGCTGGTTCTCCACGCTGAACAGCGGGTCCACCGCCTGGCGGTTGCGCAGCGAGGCGGACTGGTGCAGCACCACGCGCAGCGTGCCGCCCGTGCGAGGCTGGGGCAGGCGGAAGCGGAACACCTCCGTCTCCAGTCCCACCGCCTCGTGGCCCAGCTGGTCCACCGTGCGCGTCAGCCCGTCGCCGATGCGGATGACCCGGCGCGCGTCCTCGCGCACCTGCGCCACCTCCTCGCGGATGGACGCGTCCGCGCGGGTGAGCACCACGTTGGCGGTGCGCAGCTCTTCAATCGCCGCGCTCAGGCGCACCACGGACTCGGACAGGTCCCGTCCCGTGCGCGCCTGGTCCTCGGCCTTCTGCGAGGCGCCGTGGCCCACGCGGGCCATCTCCTGCGTCTGGCGCACCAGCTCGCGCGCGTGGCCGGCCTGTTCAATCGCCATGCGCGTGACGTCCTCCACGCGCCGGGCCACGCGGCGGCTCGCCTCGACGACGGTGGCGCCCTGGGCCTCCAGCCGCTGCGTCTCCGTCACCGTGGCTTCCACGGCGCTGAAGGTGCGCTGGGTGATGGTGCGAATCTCCACCAGCGCCTCGGACGCGCGGTCTCCCAGCGCGACGCCGGTGGTGGCCTGCTCGCGGCCCTCGTGCACCAGCGTCACCGCGGTCATCACCGCGTCGCGGATGCCGGACACCATGGCGGCGATTTCGCGCGTGGAGCGCGTGGTGCGCTCGGCCAGGTTGCGAATCTCGTTGGCCACCACGCCGAAGGGGCGGCCGTGCTCGCCGGCCTGCGCGGCGATGATGGCGGCGTTGAGGGCGAGCAGGTTCGTCTGGTCTGCAATTTCCTGGATGACGTCGACGATGCGGCCGATCTCCGCGGAGCGCGAGCCCAGCGTGCCCATCAGCTCCGCGGCCTTCCGGACGGTCTCCTCCACCCGGTACATGCCCTTGACGCTGTCGCCCACCAGCACCTCGCCGCGCTCGGCGGTCGCCGTCACGGCCAGGGCCAGCTGGTTCGTCTCGCTGGCGCGCCTGCGCACGGAGTCGATGCCACCCTCGACCAGCGCCACGAAGTTCTCCGCCTCCGCGGCGAAGCGCGCCAGCTCGTCACCCGAGGACGCGATGTTGGCCAGCCGCTCGCTCATCGCCTGCATCAGCGAGGTGGTGTGGTTGGCGAAGTCGTTCACCTGCGACAGCGACTCCACCACCTGCTCCAGCCGCTCCGTCATCTCCAGCAGCGCGCCGGTGGTGTCCACCGCGAACACCTCCAGCTGGTGCACGCGCTTGCCCACCACCTGGAGGCTGCCGCCCATGCCGCTGACGGAGTGCAGCGTGCGCTCCACCGCGCCACCCTGGCGCCGCGCGGCCTCCAGCAGGCTCAGGGCCTGCTCACTCACCTCGTTGCTGGTGCGGTGCAGGTTCGCCGTCACCCGCTGCACCTGCGACAGCGCGCGGCGCAGCGACAGGATGAGCCGGCGGACGTCTTCATGCCCCTCGTAGCGGAAGCCGCCCGTGGTGGTGAGGTCGCCCTCGGCCAGCTGGGCCATGACGCGCCGCCGGGCCAGCCTGCGCAGCGCCGCCCAGCGGAACCACGACAGGTAGCCGCCCACGATGTAGAGCGTGGGCGTGGCGAACAGCAGCGCCGTCCACGCGGACACGTCCAGCCGCTGGCCGGTGAGCTGGAGCACGCCCCCCAGCACGAGCGCGGAGAGCAGACCGGCCGCCAGGCCGAACGCGAAGAGGTACCGTTTGGCGCCCATGGACCCGGGGAAGGGTACTCCGGCTTCTCGCGCCGGTCCTCAAAACGCCGCAGACTCGTCCCCCTCGTGCCCATCCTGCTCGCCCTCCTGGCCCTGGCCCTCCCCGCGAACCCCGTCAGTCCGGGCTCGGCGCGGGCCCACCCGCCCGAGGAGACGGCCCGCTACGTCTTCGCCTGGCGCGGGGTGCCCGTGGGGACCGTGACGCTGACGCGGGAGGCGGCGGCCTTCCGGTACGACAGCCACCACCTGCACACGAGAGGGGAGGACTCGGGCGCGCGTCGACGCACGGCGTTGCTGGAGGTGGACGCCGAGGGCCGGCTCGTCGGCCGCCCGGTGGTGCCCCAGGCGCTGTGGCTGTGGCGCGGGCCTCCCACCCTGGGTTGCGTCACGGGGCGCGAGGAGCTCTCCGGTCGCGAGGGCCCGCACTGCGTCACCGGTGGGACGGCCCCCTGGGTGGAGGGCACGCTCCTGGGGACACCCTTCCGGGCCCGCTACGACGCGCGCGGCCGCATGGACGTGCTGGAGGTGGGGGAGTCCCGCTTCACGGTGGCGTCGCCCGGCACGCGGCTGGTGGCGCCTCCGGACTTCTTCGCCCAGGGGCTGCCGGTGGAGGGCGAGCGCGGGGCGCTGACCCTGGTGCCCGCGCTGGAGGTGCCCGCGAGACTTCCGGGCATGACGCCCTGGACGGCCCGGGCCGCGAGGGCGCTGGCGGCGCGGGTGCACGCGGCCTTCATCGAGAAGGGACCGAGCGCGGCCGACTGGCGCGAGGACGGCGAGGGCGAGGCGGGTGGCTGCCTGGCGCACGCGCTGCGCTTCGCGGCGAAAGCCCGCAAGCAGGGCGTGAAGGTGGCCCTGGTGCATGGGTTGTTGGTGGTGGACGGCGGGCCCGCGCGGCCGCATGCGTGGGTTCGCGTGGCGCTGGAGGACGGGGGCACGCTGGAGCTGGACCCCACGTCGATGGACCCGGTGCGCGCGGACACGCACCTGCCCGTGGCGCTGGCGGATGCGCAAGGTCCAGCGCTGGAGGCTGGGGCCCGGTGGCTCGCGCTGCTGCGCGGAGACCACCGCGTGGTGAGACGTCCGTAAGGGCGTTGCCGGTGGCGCTGGCGGATGCACAGGGTCCAGCACTGGAGGCTGGCACTTACTGGCTGGCCCTCATGCGCGCAGAGCACCGCTTGGTGCTGCATCCGTGAGCGCTCTGCCTGCGGCGCTGGAAGCCGGCGCGCGCTGGCCCTCCTACGCGGAGAGCACCGCGTGGTGAGACGTCCGTGAGTGCGCTGCCCGCGGCGCTGGCGGACGCGCTGGAGGCCGGCGCGCGCTGGCCTCCAGGCAAGACCACCGCGTGCTGCGACGTCCGTGAGTGCTACTCGAACGGGATGACGGACAGCTTCGCGCCGGCGCTCGCGCCCAGAATCTCCTTGGCGCGCGCGGGCAGGTAGGCCACCTGGTTGTCCAGCCGGGCGTGGCAGCGCACCGAGCGGAAGCGGTTGCGGCCCGACTCGCGCTCGAAGGCGACCAGGACGTCATCCCCCTCCAGCTCGAAGTCCTCGGCTGCCAGCTTCACCGTGCGGTACTTGCGCACCAGCGTCACGTCGCCCGTGTTCGCCTCGAAGTGGGGCCCGCCGTCGAACGGGTCGATGCGCTCCACGTACCGGAAGCCCACGCGCTCCAGCATGCGCTGCACGCCGCGCGTCTGCGGCCCCACCTCGCCGAGCACCTTCTGCACCCGGTCCGGGAAGAGCGACGCGTAGATGTCCGACGCGGGGAACAGCTCCTTGATGAACTCCTTGTTCTGCCGGCTGAGGCGGTCCGCCTCCAGGTACGTCAGGCCGGTGAACTTCTTGCCGCACGCCTCCCACAGCAGGCTGCGTCCATCCGGCAACAGCGGCGGGAGCAGCTCCGCCAGCACCCGGGGACGGAACAGCCGCCGGTGCATGGCGATGAACAGGAAGCGCACGTAGGACAGCTGCTTGCCGGGCTTGTCCGGCGTGGCGCGGTAGGGCGGGTCCACCACCAGCCCGCCGATTTCGGTGGGGCCCTCGTAGTTGTAGGCGATGGACAGCACCTTGTGCCGCAGGTGGCGCTCCAGGGACGCGGAGTAGTGCTCCCGCTCGCTCACCTCGTAGTAGATGTGCGGCGCCTCGTACGTGCCGTGCTGGGCGATGATCATCGACGTGCCGATGATGAGCCCGTTGCGCATGTCCTCCAGCACGAAGAGGTACTCGCGCTCGAAGGGGTTCTTCACCTTCCCGGCGAAGCTCTTCACCGACTTGTCGATGATGCTCTCGAGCGTCTCCTCGTTGTTCGGCAGGTTCACCGTGTTGAGCACGGCGGCGAGCCGCTTGAGGCCGGCCAGGTCGGTCTTCTGGACGTCACGCAGGACAAGCATGGGTGCACCCGGGACGCTGCCGGAACGGAGCGCCGGAAGGGGTGGGGACCATACACCACACCCCCTGCGAACGGTCAGCCCATGGCTCCCTTGTTTCCTTGTGTGACGCGCTGAGTCATAAGCTGAACTCACCGGTTCGGCCGGGTGGTGCGCGCCCGTTCCACTCGCCGAAACATTTATCAGACATCCATCCCCCTGCCCGGATGCTCGCTCTGTTGTCAGGCAAGAGGGAAGATTTTGCCGGGGGAATGAAACACGGAATCGTTTCGGCTACGGTCTGTCGAAGGTTGGCTTTCAAACCTTCGCAAGGACATGTGCCATTGAGAGTCTTTGTCCCTGGATTGCTGGCGATGTTCCTGCTCCCTGGCCTGGCGTCGGGGGAGGTCATCTGGCGCGGTGACTTCGAGACGGGCAACCGCTCGCAGTACACGCGCGAGCAGATGGTCAGCTCGGACCGCCTGTTGGTGGTGAGCAACCCCGTGGCCGAGGGGAAGTACGCGCTCAAGGTCACCGTGAAGCAGGGCGATGATCCCATCAACTCCAGTGGCAACCGCAACGAGCTGGTGTACCTGGGCAAGGAGAAGGAGGGCTCGGAGTACTACTACCGTTGGAAGGTGATGTTCGCGCCGGACTTCCCCAGCGTGGACACGTGGCAGCTCTTCACGCAGTGGCACCATGACGGCTGCTGCGGCTCGCCTCCGCTGGAGTTCTACGTGCGCGGCGAGGAGATGCGCATGGCGCTCAACTCCGACTCCACGATTCCGTGGCGCGGCAAGCTCGTGCGAGGCGTCTGGCACGAGTTCATCCTGCACGTGAAGTGGTCCGCGAAGGCGAGCACGGGCTTCGTGGAGCTGTGGCACAACAAGGAGAAGGTGCTCGCGAAGCGCGCCGCCGCGACGATGTACGCGGGGCAGAACAACTACCTGAAGCTGGGCCTGTACCGCAGTGACACCGTGAAGCCGGTGGGCGTGCTGTACCACGACGGTTTCATCCAGGCGACGACGCTCGCGGACGTGCTGCCCACGACGCCCACCCCCACGCCCGACGCGGGCACGCCCGTGGACGCGGGCACACCCGGGGCGGACGCGGGGACGGCGGATGCCGGGGCGTCCGAGGTGGACGCGGGGACGCCCGTGGCGGATGCGGGCTCCCGGCCGGACGAGTCACCGGGCGGTGTGATTCCTCCCGGCGGTCTGTCCCCGAGCGAGGACGACGAGGAGGCCGTGGGCTGCAACAGCTCCGGCGGTCCGCTCGCAGGGATGGCGTTGTTGGGGTTGATGGGGCTCATCGGCGCGCGTCGGCGTCGGCGCTCCTGAGCCTGCGTGGAGGGCTCGGGAGCGGCGTTCCCGAGTCCCCCGCTCACAGCTCCTGGGCCTGCTCGCGCTTCTTCTCCAGGGCCTCCAGCTCGGTGGAGCGCTTGCCCAGGTGGGGCTCCAGGAAGCGGCTCACGTAGTCGAGCGTGAGCCTGCGGGTGTCGGGCTGCTGCCAGCCGGTGAGCTGGAGCTTCGTCTCCGCGTCCTTCCACGACTTCTCCACGACGTAGTCGGACTGCGCCGCGAGCGCCTCGACGCGGACCTTGTTCTCGTAGGCGAGGTCGTCCGCGGTGGTGCGGGAGCGTCGGGTGCCTTCACCCAGGCTGCGGTTGTAGGACTCCGCGCTGCGCACGCGCGCCTCCGCCTCCTCGGCCGTGTCCCGCCGCGAGGTGGGCTCGCCGTACTTCATGGACAAGAGCTCCGAGAGCGCGTCGAAGTCCTCGCGCAGGGGCGCGCCGGTGTCGAAGCGCAGCGACACGACGGCCAGCTTGTTCAGCGTGAACTGGAAGTCCACCGTCGCCGGGCGGTCCGTGACGCGCAGGGCGACGCGCAGGTCACCTTCGGACGACGTCGTCCGGGCCTCGGGGTAGAGCGCGCGGACCTCGTCGGGAGACATACCCCACCGCGTCTCCTGGAACCCGCTCTTGCCTCGGTGGTTCGCCAGCTCCTCGGCGGCGAAGGCGCTGTTGGACTCGCGGATGGACTCCCGGCGCTCGAGCAGCGCTTGCTGTCGGGCGGAGCTTCCACAGGCGGCGGCCAGCAGGCACAGGGGGAGAAGTCCGGCGAGGGGGCGAAGCATCTCAGGCTCCTGGGGGCGGGGATTCAGCTCCCTGGACGACCGGAGGCTCCGGAAATTCACGCGAACCGGGGTGGCGGCGCTTTTGACAGGGCACTGTCAATCAGCCAGCCTGTGGGCATGGCGAAATACACGACGGCCGGGTCGACCTTCACGGACCTGGTGCTCGAAATCTTCCAGAACAACGGCCTCTTGCTGGCGGCGGGGGACCGGTTGGCGGCGCCGTCGGGGCTGACGAGCGCGCGGTGGCAGGTGTTGGGGGTGGTGGACCACGAGCCCGCGCCGGTGGCGAACGTGGCGCGGTCCATCGGGTTGACGCGGCAGAGCGTGCAGCAGACGGCGGACGCGCTGGAGGCGGAGGGGTTCATCGAGTACGAGGAGAACCCGCACCACCGTCGGGCCAAGTTGATGCGATTGACGCCGAAGGGGCGCGAGCGGCTGCGCGAGGTGGAGGCCCGGCAGCTCGCGTGGGCCAACAAGCTGGGCGGAAAGCTGACCGCGGCGTCCTTGAAGACGGTGGTGGGCACGCTGCGCGAGGTGCGCGAGGCGCTGGAGCAGGACGCGTCCACGAACGCGTGAGTGGGGATGCGCACGCAGCGTGAATAGGGCGTGTCGGCGTGCGTCATCAGGCGCATGCACGACATCTTGCGCCGCACGGTGCTCACCGCACTGTTGGCCACGTCCGCGACGGCGTGGGCCGAATCATCTCAGTCCCCCGACGTCACGGTCTCCCCGGTGCCGTTGATTGCCCTGGCTCCTGGCCGGGTTGTCTACGCCGACTCGCAGGGCTCGCGGAATCTCGCCGAGTGCGAGTACGTGGAGGAGCGCAAGTGGCTGGCGGGACCCGAGAAGGGGACGCGGTTCCAGGAGAAGGAGCCGTGCTCGCTCTGGTTCCTGGCGGTGCATCCGTCCACGGGACGTTGGGCGATGTCGCTCTCCGTGGGCGGGGACGAGGGGCACGAGCGCCTGGTGAGCGTGACGCTCGCGGGGCGGAAGCTCGAGGTGCCCCGGAGCAAGTCGGGGCGCGCGAAGCAGGGCTCCTTCCTCGTGATGGGGGACCTGAACGGGGTCGTGGGGGTGACGCCCGGCGTTGCTTCGCAGTGGACCGAGAACAACGTCCACCACTCGCAGATGCCGATGATGTTCACGGAGGATGGCGCTCGGGTGCTCGTCACCAATGGAACGGTGACGACCACGGATTGGTGGAGCTGGAGCTTTGGTCCGAAGCCCGAGGGCATTCGCGTGTTGCCGGTGCACCAGACGGACAAGGCGGGCAATGAGGTGCTGCCAGGCGAGTCGCGCACGGTGCTGCGTCATGACAAGGGGGGTGTCCGCATCGCCACGATGGACCCCACTGGGACGAAGCCGTGGAAGGTGGGGCCGCCGCTGAAGCTGAGGCGCAAGGGGATGCTGTCGCCCATGGTGATAGGGGACACGATGGTCTTCTATCGCGAGGGGACGCAGGACGAGGGCGGCAACTGCGAGGGCGCGGACTCGGCCACCTATCGTCGTGTGGACTTGCGCACGGGGCAGGAGCGCGTCTGGAAGACCCATGACACCTACTGCAGCAGCTACGAGCTCACGGCGGGGAGCCCGCGGCGCAAGTCGGTGTTCTTCATCGAGAGCAACTACTACGAGAGGAAGCTCTCCCAGTTGTACGAGTACTCGGTCGAGCGGGACGAGGTCCGGGTGACGAAGGCCGAGGGCTTCGAGGGCGCGCACGACATCAGCGAGGATGGGCGGACGCTGCTGCTCTACGACCAGGGACGCTCGGTCGCCGTGTTCGATGCCGATACGGATGAGTACGTCTGGCTCAAGGGCTTTGGGCGAATCACCGACGCGGGGCTGTTGGACCTGCGCTGAGGGTCGTCAGGGCTCGCTCTTGGCGGAAGTCGAGCAGGCCCTGTTCGGTTCGCGGTGAGCCTACCAGCCCTGATGGTCGAGCCAGCTTCGGAGTGCTTGGGCGATGTCCTCGGGCACGTCCTCCGGCGCGTGGTGGCCCGCCGGGCCGAGGGGGACGATTTCGAGGCGCGGGAACTGGGTGCGGGCCCACTCGATGGTCTTCGGCGCGCTGAGGCTGCCGCCATCGAACGTCAACAGGAGCGCGGGCTTCCCGGTGGGCTGGGCGAGCCAGGCGTCGTAGCGCTCGATGACGGCGGCGACATCGGCGGGGCTGCCGTCGATGGGAATCTCCCGGGGCCACTGGAGCATGGGGCGCCGTGACGCGGCGTCGGGGTAGGGCGCGTAGTAGGCCGCCCGGGCGCTGTCGGTGAGGCCCGTCTTGACGCCGTTGCTGAGCGAGCGCTCGAGGAACTCGTTCTGTTCGAGCACCATCTGCTCGCCGACGCCGGGTGTGCGCAGTGCGCGGAACAGCTTCTCTCCCTGGGGCGGCCATTCGCTCCAGTGCATGGGGCGCAGGAAGGTCTCGAAGACGACGACGCCGCGCACGCGGTCCGGGTGCCGAGCGGCCCAGTCGAGGGCGAGCACGCCGCCCCAGTCGTAGCCGACGAGCACGACGTCGCGCAGACCGAGCGCGTCGAACCAGGCGTCGAGGTATCGCGCATGGTCGGCGTACCGGTAGGCGATGTCGGGCTTGCCGGAGCTCCCCATGCCGATGAGGTCGGGTGCGAGGCATCGACCCTTGTCCGCGAGCTGGGGTGTCACGTTGCGCCAGACGTACGAGGAGGTGGGGTTGCCGTGGAGGAACACGATGGGTGAGCCGGTGCCCTCCTCACGGTAGGAGAGGAAGGAGTCGAGGACGGGGAGTTGGTGGGTGGTGGGCATGGGCGTGGGGTGGGGGATGACGGGTGCGGATGCGTGGCACGCGATGAGCGCGCCGGTGGCGAGCCAGCCGAGCAGTCTGTGCATGGCCCCAATATGTGCCCGGAGCGTCCTCGCTGGCCGTGATGGTTCGTGAGCAGTAACCTCACGGGAAATGAGCATTCAGATCGGGGCCATCGACCTCAACCTGCTCCTGGTGCTCCACACCGTGCTCGCCGAGCGCAGCGTGGTCCGAGCGTCGGAGCGGCTCCATGTGACGCCGTCGGCCATCAGCAACAGCCTGGCGCGGCTGCGTGCGCTGCTCGGAGACCCGCTGGTGACGCGCAAGGGGCGGGGAATCGTCCCGACGCCCAGGGCGCTCGCGTTGGCTCCGGCGATTGGTCGCGGGCTGCGGGAGATGGAGCTGGCGCTCCATGAGGTCCCGTTCGAGCCGGAGCGCTGCACGCAGACCTTCACGTTGGCGGTCGCGGATGCGGGGCAGCTGACGTGGGTGCCGCGCATCGCGGCGCTGATGCGTCGGGAGATGCCGGACGCGCGGCTTTCCGTGGTGGGCATCGACTCGCTCGTGTCGCTGGGGGATTTGGGGTCGGGGCAGGTGGACCTGCACCTGGGGCTCGCGGGGAAGGGGACGGGGCTGCACCTCGAACCGTTGCTGACGGAGCGCACGCTGCTGGTGGCGCGCCGAGGGCATCCGGTGCTGGGCAAGCGGCTGTCCGCGCGGGCGCTGGGAGGGCTCCAGCATGTCCGGGTGGAGATGGTGCCGGGGAAGAGCTTCCGTGACGCCGTGGGGGCCGCGTACGCGCGGGCGGGGATTGCTCGGGAGGTGGTGATGGCGGTGCCGTCGTTCACGGCGGCGGCGGCGGTGGTCGCCACGACGGACCTGGTCGCGACGCTGCCGGAGTCACTGGTCAGCGAGAAGGGGGCGAGGTTCGCGGTGCAGGCGGTGGATGCGCCGATTCCTCCGCACACGGTGCGAATCTCGATGTGCTGGCACGAGCGCACCCACGTGGACCCGGCGGCGCGCTACTTCCGCGAGCTGGTGCGGCGCGGTGTCCTGGCGTCCTGAAGTGGTCCGGGCCGACCCTTCGGCGTGTCTTCGGCGGGCATGATAGAGAATGGGGATGGAGTCGTTGGCGGCGACGTGTCCTCTTCATCCCGAGCGCCTCGCGGACGGGACATGCGGTCGATGTGGCACCTTCGTGTGTGAGGGCTGCCGCAGGTGGCAGGTGGGGAGGATGCTGTGCCTTCGCTGCCACAAGGTGGCGCTGGGGGAGAAGCCATCCAGGAGGGCGACGCTCGCGGTCGTCTTCGCCACGTTGGGGTTCTGCGGATTCGTCCCGGGGCTCGTCGGACTGGTGCTGGGCTACCAGGAGCTGGCGGCCATCCGCGCGGGCACGTCGCCCGGGTCGGGCGAGGGCTGGGCGGTGCTGGCGCGCAACGTGGGGTGGTTCCACCTGGCGGTGCTGGTTGTCATTGGCGTCGGGTTGATGCTCCAGGGGTGAGGGATTTCCGTCGGGTTGCGTGTACGCTTCGCGGTCAGGCCGATGGACTCCATGGAGTCCGAGGGCCGACGTCTTCTGACGCATCAAGTGGGGGCATGAATGGCTACGAGGAAGTTCGCGCTGGAGGCGGGTGGTCCTCAGCGTCTCGAGTTTGTGTGGGGGATGTTCTGGAGGAACTTCACGGTGGTCCTCGACGGCCAGGTCGTGGGAACGTCGGAGGGCGGAGCCTCCGCGCTGAAGAAGGGGGTGCGGTTCACGCTGCCGGACCGGACCGTGCTGGACGTACAGCTCCAGTCCGGAGTGCTCAGCGCGGAGCTGGCGGTGAAGCGCAATGGACTCCCGTTGCCCGGGTCGTCGACGGACCCCGAGCAGCAGATCAAGACCGCGGCCTACATGCTGTATGTCCTGGCGGGCCTGAACACGCTGCTGGGCGTCATCGGCATGCTGACGGCGAGCGAGGAGATGGAGGCGCTCGGGCTGGGCATCGGCTCCATCGTCTTCGGCGCGCTGGTGGCCGTGTTCGGCTTCTTCACCTATCGGGCCACGAGGTTCGGGCCCATCCTCGCGGCCCTGCTGTACATCGGCGACACCGTGGTGACGTTGATGGATTCGATTGATGCCGGTGGCAAACCGAACATCTTCGGATTCGTCGTCCGCGTGTACATCATCGTCACGCTGGTCAAGGCCGCGCAGGCGGCGGGTGAGCTGAAGCGGCGGGAGCAGGAGAACGCCGGCGTGTCACTCCAGCCCTGAGGCTGGATACGTCAGATGTGGGTTGGCTCGTCCCATGCGGGCCATTGTGCACGGCGCAATGGCCCGGTCTCGAGCATCGGAGCGGATGGGGTCGTTGCCACCCTCTGTTGTCGCTCTTCGAAACGAGCCATGCTCTTTCAGCCTTTGGGTTGGAGGGGACCATGGCGATACCCGTGCTGAAAGTGCTGCAGTTGGTTGATGGCAAGGGGCTGCGAACCCTGGCTGCGTTACGGAAGGTGAGTGACCGTCGCGCCGACGCGGAGCTGAGGCAGGCTCTGGCGACGGCCTACAAAGATTCGCTCCAGCAGCTGATTCTCGACCTTGATCGCGAGGCGCTCTATCGGCTGTTGCGTCGCCCATTCCGGTGGAAGGACCGTCGCTACTTCTCGCCGGATATTGGCAGCTATACGCAGGCCCAGATGGTGGCCTTCGCTCGTACGATCTTCATTCAAGGCGAAATCCCCCCAGAGTTCGGAAAAGAGTCCATGAACTCCGAGCTCAATCTGGACGAGCACTTCGTTCGTCCCGTGACGAAGGCGGGCGCCGCACTCAAGACAGCGGCGTCGAAGGGGATGGAATCCGACGAAGAGGTGGGGCACACGGTGGTCGCGCCATCCGTGGGTTATCTCATCGGGCTCTCGCACGACTGGAGCCGGCCTCGCATTGTCAGCGCTGTTCTGCGCGGGCTCGGAATGGAGGTGCCGGAGCGCTTGCGAACCTCCCGTTTCCAGGAGGCCGTGCGCAAGTTGGTGGACCTGGGCATCGAGATGTCCGATGCGGATTCCGGCAAGGTACTGACCCACAAGGACCCCTCGCCTGGAGTCGATGGAAAGGTGCGGCTGCGCAAGATTGCGCGGCCTTAAGGCTCCAGGCGCGAGTCGTCGGATGCAGGTGACGGCTCGCGCCGTGGGACTCAGCGCTGTCCCGACTCCAGGCCCGGGCGGTCGTCGAAGAGCTGGACCCAACGGCCGTCGAAGCCGCCGTTCGCGGGCAGGTACCAGGCCCCCGACAACCAGAAGCCCTGCTCCACGCCGTCCGTCGAGTCCGTGAAGCCCGTGTGCACGAAGTAGTCGTGCTGCCACCAGAACGAGGACGGCGACGTCGTGTAGCCGCTCGCGCTCGCCCGCGTCTGGCCCCGTGAGTCCACCGCCGTGCTCGCGTAGGCGTTGTCGTGGAAGGCGTTGGAGCCGCCCCCTCCGAAGTCGGAGGCGCTGTCGTTCATCTCGTACGTCCCGACGAACCACTTCTTCGCGATGTACCCCTCGCGGTCATCGTCGTTCTCCACGTCCCGCGTCTTGGGGAAGAAGCGCTGCATGCCCGCGCTCACCTCCGTGGCGCCGCCCTCGTTCACCAGCGCGCTCTCCAGGTAGAAGTCGATGGGCCCCGCGTCCAACCAGTGCGTCGCGTAGCCGCCGTGCTGCCAGTGCGTGGGCAGGATGTCCGCCAGGTCCTGGAGCTCATACGTGACGCGCTTCACGTTGGGCCAGGTGATGGTCTTCCCGTTGTCGTAGCGGCTCGCCAGCGCATCCGCCGTCGCGTACGTGAGCGCCCGCGCTCCGAACGCCGCCACCGCGTCCGCCGAGCCCTCCGGCACGAAGGCATAGTGCACGTTCTTCCGCCCGCCATCGTTGTTCACCCCCGCCTCCGCCTTGCCCGCGCTCGCCATCCGCCCCGCGAAGAACGCATACGGGTCCGTCACGAAGCGCAGCTCCTGCCCATGCGCCGCCGCGAGCTTGTCCGACCACTCCGCCTGCCAGATGAGCAGGTGCTTGCCCGTGGCCGTCTGCATGAAGTTCAAGTCCACGTGTCCCGCGCGGCGCACCACGTTGCGCTTGTGCTGCGTCACCACCGCGTACGCCACGGACTCGCCACTGCCCGGTGCGCCCACCGCGTTCGTCACCAGCATCTCCACCCGCTCCCAGTCGTGGAGCTGGTAGTCCCCGGCCGCGTTCTTATCGAGCGCGTGATACACGTGGTAGATGAGCTTCAGGTTCTTGCGCCCATCCATGAACTCGATGAGCGACGTGTAGAGCGTCGGACGGATGCGCCAGGCGTCATACGCGCTCGGCCCCGCCCGCGAGGCGTCCACGTACTGGGGGATGCGCTTCCAGTTCAGCTTGTTGTTGGAGAAGTTCCCGTCCCGGTCGAAGTCGAAGCTCGTCACCCAGTCATAGCCGTGCCGCCCGTCGTCCCCGTTGCCCCGCTTGAGCAGCACGGGCGCGTAGTACTGGAGGAACGCCTGCCGCTGCTCCGTGGTCAGTGTCCACGCCTGCGCGTAGGCGCTCGTGGGCCAGCTCAGCGCCGCGAAGGTCAGGGCCAGCACGCCGTACAGGCCAAGCCGTGAGTACCGGGGAGCACGTCTCGTGATGTCTGGGGTCATGCCCCCAGCAAACCACGGCCTTCCCTCTCAAGATGAGCAAAGCGAGAATAAGTCACTTTCTCGAAAGGGCGCTCATCGGGGTGTGCGAGGAGGGGACCTTCGTGGCTGTCTGGCCTGGATGAGCGCGCCCAGCCCATCGAGGACGCGCTGGAGGCCGAAGCCGAAGGCATGGTCCGGACTGTAGGCGGCCCCGTGGGCTGCTCCCGCCGCGGCCCCCACACGTGAGGCCAGGGGATAGCGGGCCGGGTCCATGACGCGGGCCAGCAGCGGCTCGTTCGCCTTCCACCAGGCCTCCTCGGTCTTCGCCGTCTCGACGGAGGCCGCGCGTGCTCGGCTCGTGCTCCTCGCGGAGGATTCGACGAAGCCCAGCACGAAGGTCAGCGCCGCATCCATCTCGACATCGTCCAGGCCGAGCCCTTCCAGCGCGCCGAGCTCGTGCTCGTACTTCGCCATCAACCCAGGGCCCAGGGGCGGGCGACTGGTGGCGATGTCGCTCATCCAGGGGTGCCGCTCGTACAGCGCATGGTTGTCGCGGGCCACCGCCTCGAGCCGGGCGCGCCAGCCCGTGTCCTCGGGCGCGCGACGCGGCATGTCCGCGTAGAGCTGGTCGAGCATCAGGTCCACCAGCTCCGCCTTGCCCGGGACATACGTGTAGAGCGTCATCGGGCCCACCGAGAGCCGCTCGGCCAGCTTGCGCATGGTCAGCGCTTCCAGGCCCTCCAGGTCCGCCAGCTCCACCGCCGAGGCGATGATGCCGTCGACGCTCAGCGTCGGCTTGGGCCCCCGCTGCCCCGCCGAGGGGACGTCCTTCCTCCAGAGCAGCTCCAGCGTCCGGGCGGGGTCCCCCGCGCCGCTGCGATGTGTCGCCATGCGCTCTCCAGTGCCAGAGCCCGCCTTGACTGGCTACTCCGTACATTGTACGTATATTCTCGTCCACATCGAGCCGGAGGCCTGTCCGCATGCGCATCACCGCATCCGCCATCTCGCTGAATGTCGAAGATGTGTCCGCGTCCGCGGCGTTCATGAAGCGCCACTTCGGGTTCACGGAGGACATGTCCGCGGACGGGTTCGTGTCCCTGTCGCGCAAGGACGCGGGGTTCAACCTCATCTTCCTGCGCACGGGGCTCGAGTCGCTCAAGCCCGAGTCGCTCAAGCACCGCAAGGCGGAGGGCATCCTCGTCGCGTTCGTCGTCGACGACATCGACGCCGAGTACCGACGGCTGCAGGACGAGGGCGTCCGAATCCTCACGCCCATCGAGACCGAGCCCTGGGGCGAGCGCTTCTTCCAGGTCGCGGATGACAATGGCGTCATCCTCCAGCTGGTCCAATGGATGCACCCGCCTCCGGAAGGCGTGGTGAGTTGAGGCCGCGCGGCGACCTGCTTGAAGCGACCCGAGGCTCGTGCGAGGTGTCGGCCATGCGCGACGAATCGAACCGTGGTGATGGCGGCGTGCCCCATCTGAGCCCCGAGGAGTTTCGTGAGCTGGGCCACCGGCTGGTGGACTGGGTCGCCGACTATCAGCAGCGGCTGGAGTCCTTCCCCGTGCGCTCGCAGGTGGCGCCGGGGGAGGTCGCCTCGAAGCTGCCCCTGCGTCCTCCGGAGGAGGGGCTCGACGGGGTGAAGGGCTGGGATGCGGTCCTCAAGGATTTGGAGGACGTCATCCTGCCGGGCGTGACGCATTGGCAGTCGCCGTCGTTCTTCGCGTACTTCCCCGCGAATGCCTCGGGGCCGGCGGTGCTCGGGGAGCTGTTGTCGGCGGGCCTGGGGGTGCAGGGCATGCTCTGGTCCACCAGTCCGGCTGCGACGGAGCTGGAGACGCGCGTGGTGGATTGGCTCGTGGACCTGACGGGGCTGCCCGAGGACTTCCGCTCCACCTCCGCGCGAGGCGGCATTCCGTGTGGCGGGGAACCATGTTGCTCCCCGCTGTTCAGTTGCGGCCGGCCATCCGAGCTGCCCATCGAAGCGACACTCGGATCGAGTTCTTTGCGAACAGTCTAAATTAGTCGTGATGCACTAGTCGATCGGGCCAAAGCAACTAGCGGTGATCTGTCTTTTGTCCACAGTTGCTCGTGCGAATATGCAGTGCGCTTCGACGTTAGGTGGCCAAGTCTTCGCCTTGCCGAGAATCTGATAATCAGGAGTACAGATAAGCAGTTCTGGGTCGGTAGAGGTTCGTATGATTCTCAAGTCGGAACCAGAAAGAACTGAGCTTGAGTCAACTGTCCAGACTACGTCAATTAACTCCTCCCATCGCCCCCACTCTCGGTTCCGTTCGTGCTGCCTGCTTTGAATGAAAGTGTCCCAGATGATTTGTTTCTCGGTGCTTGACCAGTAGCTTCCTGTTGCTATGACAGGTGCGATACTTCTCAAGTACAGATCGAGGCCCCGAGGGTTGGTGAAATTTCCAGGAAAATCTTGCAGGAGTTGCAATGCTATTTCTCGCGACGGGAACCCCGACTGGAGAAAGATTGCAGCCTGGAGCGTTGGCACTCCGTATGTAAGTGCCCTTGATGTTGCTCCATTAAGCAGAGAAGCCAGCGGATGTTCTAGTATCGCAGCTTGAGCCCTGACTGCCTCTAGCGCCCAGACCATGCGATATACAAGCCCATCTTGAACAAATTCAATGTAGTTTGGTCCCTGGATAGAAACCTGTGCGGCGAGTGGGGTGCCGCGCAGCCAGTGTGCAGTTGCTAGTTTCCAATCGGAAGGGCGGTCTTTGGGAGAAGTGGCGAATTTAGGAATGTCCGATAGGTGTTCGATTAAGGAAATGGTGTGTAAGACTGCATCCTCTGTGTTCCCTGTCGTGAACGACAAGTCTGCGCGAGCGAGTTCGTCGGCGAGAGTATCTAGGATGCTGCTCATGGCTCCGCCCGTGCTTTGGCCTACGCTAGAGGCAAAAAGAGCTCTTCGTTGGGGCGGGGTTGTATTTGACCAAAGCCATTCAGCTCTGCTGCTGAGGAGACCTTTTATAGCCCCTTGGACTTCGGGTGGTTCACGAACTAGATGGCGACGCCACAATGAGCTTTGAAGCGTGTCGTCTAGGCGCTGAGCTATTTCCGAAGGAGGGCAGTCTAGTTGCTCGACGGATGCAAGTATTGCGGTGTCTAAGCTGTCGAGTAGTTCAATTCCTGTGTGTTCGCTCTTGTCGTCGTCATTGCCCGGAGGGTGCTCTGATGATGAGGGCTTACGTGTGTACCAAGTGTCGTCTGAATCCCACACCCCTGAGGTGTTGAATATGTACTCTTCAAGCTCAGCCCAGGAGCAATCACCCAAGTGATGGCGAAGCCGCTCAGCCAATTCAGCAACGAGTTCGACTAGGCCACTCTTTAGTTGCCGAGTTTGTGCTGCAGAGAGCAAGCTCTCGAACTCGCGTTGTTTTTTTGTCTGCTTGGTGTGGGATTTGTCGGAAATGGGGTATATGGAGAGACCATCCAAATCGACAAATGCGCGACCTGCTCGCCCCATTACATTGGATAGCTCCTCGGGTGGTATTAATGTTGGGATGCGCGTGGATCTTCCGTTGCTTGTTACGACTTTGCTGCCGCGATGAATCCCTCTGAGAATGAGAGCACTGCATGAGAGGTCGATGCCTTGTGCTAAGGTTGGTGAGGCGAATGCTACTTTGAGATACCTAGCAGCGAGCAGGTTTTCGATTTCTGCCAGGAACGCACGAGGTAGGCCGCCATGGTGAACTGCTAATCCGTGGTGTAGTGCGCGCACGGCAGTGTGCTCCTTGCCTAGGTACTCATTGCCGATGGCAATTGCGCGTGCTAATAGGTTGTGTGCGTCGGTCTTTACTGGGATGGCTGGTGCGTGTTTTTGTTTTATAAGTGTGATGTATGTCCGAGCAAGGGCTTCAACGGACCGTCGCTGGGGGCAGTAAACGAGAACTGAGTGTTGATCTGTGAGAAGGCGCTTAATGAGTGCTGCAACGAGTTCGTTGTCGTTTTGAGGGAAATCATTCTTGCGTTGTTTGGTCGCGGGCTTTTCTTCTTCGAGAAACTGCGGGACGAAAGGTTCTTCGTCAACAAGGAAGTCCAGGCGGCCGTTTGGTGCGTTCCAACGCAGGACGGCGGGGCGCTGTCTGGTTGGGCGCCACGTTGATTGCACTGGCCCTCCAGGGGAGTCAGACCGCAACCATGCAGTGAAATCGGAGAACGCCTCTCCGGGGGAGAAGATGGCAGACAAGCAGACCAATCTCCTGTTGGAGGCATCTGCTCGACTTAGAAGTCGTTGAACAAGAACTTCGTATCGTACTTCTCGAGCTCCGAGTCCAATCATATGGCCCTCGTCGAGTACGATTAGTCCGACTGTGTTGAGAAGGTCTGGCTGCTGTCGGATCGAGAAGTCTAGTTTCTCTGGAGTGGCTACGACAATGTCATCTTTATCGAGCGCTTCTATATCCGCATTTGCAACACCGCTTGCGCCATAGAGTGCCGAGACTGAGTAGCCGAGAGGGCGGAAAGTCCGAGCAAGGGTCTGTTCGACTTGCGCAGATAGGGCACGCAGCGGGGTTACGTAGATAACGCGTAGCTTGTCCGCCAGCGTTCGGAGGATGCAGAGTTCGGCAATTCGAGTCTTCCCAGCGCTGGTGGGGAGTGCGACAATCAGATTGTCGCTCGTGTTCACCGAACGAGATGCTGCTTCGACCTGTGAGGGCCAAAGATCCGTTGCGGCGACCTGCTTGCTTAGTTGGAGTGCAATGAAGTCTCGTCGAAGCTCTTGCCAGTGCGCGCTGGCTGGGCCTTCGATTGTCGGAGGCAGCCTTGCGTGAAGGTTAAAGCTCCATAAGTCCATGGCAAGATGTCGTGCCAGTGTATTGATCCACCATAGCGGGACATGCTGTGCCTGGGTTGCTGCAGTGCAACCGGCAGTGAGCCGTTCAAGAGCTGTCTTGAATGTGTCGTGACTTCCTGTGGTCAGTGAGAAGTCGAGGAGCCCAAGTGCTCGAAATAGATTCTTTGTTATTGAGAGGGCAGCCAAGTCCTCAATGTCGAAACTATCGTCTTCGCTCATCAGCCGAGCCGCGACGGTAGATTCGGCGAGTGCTGAGTCTAGGAGTTTACTAGAAAGAAAGGCTCTTAAGTCTTGAAAATTGCGCCGCAGAATGAGCGCGAGCGCTTTTTCCGAAGACGAGAGATTGAGTTGATCTAGCTGGTGAGGAATTAAGCAGAACGAGCGAGCGGCATACCGTGCTAAATGAAAGCTCGCGGCCGCTACGAGTAAATGGAAACCGCGTACGGGATTGGTGGGAGGCCCTTTCCTAACGGCGAACTCAATGGCTTCTGCTGCGGAGAGTAATGCTTTGTTTATTGTGGTTGTGTCGCCTGAGAGTTCTCGAAGACGCAATGCTGATGCGAGAACTGAGTAGCCATGATCGAGAAGATCGGAAGTGAGACTCTCTGAGAATGCCCTTACGCCAGGGGGCGTGTTTCCGTCTTTCCAAATCAGCGCGCGCGCATCTCCTTTGGCGAGAAGCCGGTTTCTCGCGCCTGGTGTGAGTAGGCGATTTAGGCGTGCTTCAATTTGCTCTCTGGTTTCACTCATAGTGAGCTGAAGATGTCTTCAATCAGTGACTGGTGGTTGGTTACGCGAAACCCGACTAGTTTTCGGGTGATGTTGTTTTTGGCGGGGGCAGCGTGAGGAGTTAGTGCTGTCAGTGGATCGTTTTCAGAAAGGGTAAAGATGAGGTGCTCAATATTCTTGAGCAAAGGGGGTTTCTCTTGTAGGGAGTTGAATATTCGGGCCATGGAGTCATTGTTGGTTTCGTCCAGCCTTCGGGCGACGAATGACAACGACGCCGGGTTAGGTCTTCCGTCATGCTTTTCTAATGCGGTGCAGGCTGTCTTGACGACGCTTTGGGCAATGCTTTTCTTGCTTTTTACCTCACCCTTTAAGACTTTTAGGGGGGAGCCCTGTGGGGAGATGACGATGGCTATTATGTCGTCCCCTCGCATCGCGAGATTGCGATCGTCTTTGTATCTTAGTTTTCGGATTGGAATAGTGTATTGGGTGAACTGGGTGACGTATTCTGTTGCTAGGATTTCGGCGAGGTCTCCTGAGCGTACTCTCTTGGTTTGTGGTAGGGCTGTGCGAACCTTTTCAAGGGCGTACGAGAATTCGCCGGTGGCTTCGATGCTCTTGATGAGATCTAGGCTGTGGTAGTGGTTTGCTATTGTGAGCTTGAGGGCGTTCCATATGGCGGTTCGCGCGCCGGGACGTTCGGTGTGGATGTGTATGTTGGGTGGAAGTCCTGGTGAGGTGAGCTTTTCGCTCAGCCAATCTTTCAGAGAGACGTTTTCTGGGGTCTTCAAGTTCCCTCCATGGGCACCTCAGGCTCGCAGAGTTGACCACGCGTGGCTTCTGCGGAATAGGAGGTTGATGTGACCCAGGGTGCGGGTCGGCGTTGACGGTAGGTTGCGTGTTGGGACATGATTGCTGGTTGTAGTCTCTCCGTCTGGATTGAGAGTTGGTTCGGTCGATATAGCTCCGAGAGCTTCTCAATGAGTGCTTGTGCTCCAATTGGCGCTCGTGCGAGGGGGCTCCCATGCGCGACGAATCGAACCGTGGTGATGGCGGCGTGCCCCATCTGAGCCCCGAGGAGTTTCGTGAGCTGGGCCACCGGCTGGTGGACTGGGTCGCCGACTATCAGCAGCGGTTGGAGTCCTTTCCCGTGCGCTCGCAGGTGGCGCCCGGGGAGGTCGCCTCGAAGCTGCCTCTGCGTCCGCCGGAGGAGGGGCTCGACGGTGTGAAGGGTTGGGATGCCGTCCTCAGGGATTTGGAGGACGTCATCCTGCCGGGTGTGACGCATTGGCAGTCGCCGTCGTTCTTCGCGTACTTCCCCGCGAACGCCTCGGGGCCGGCGGTGCTCGGTGAGCTGCTGTCCGCGGGGCTGGGTGTGCAGGGCATGCTCTGGTCCACGAGTCCCGCAGCGACGGAGCTGGAGACGCGCGTGGTGGACTGGCTCGTGGACCTCCTGGGGTTGCCCGAGGACTTCCGCTCCACCTCCGCGCGAGGCGGCGGTGTCATCCAGGGCACCGCGAGCGAGGCCACGCTCGTGGCCATGGTGGCGGCTCGGGAGCGCGTGCGTCGTTACGGCGCCCCCGCGAACTCCGAGTGGGTGGCCTATGCCTCCACCCAGGCCCACTCGTCCGTGCTCAAGGCCGCCATGCTGTGCGGCGTGGCGCACGGCGCGGAGGACACGACGCATGTGCGGCTCATCGAGACGAACGACCGCTATGGGATGCGGCCCGAGCTGCTGGAGCGCGCCATCCTCGAGGACCTCGGCGCGGGGCGCGTGCCCTTCTTCGTCTGCGCCACCGTGGGCAGCACGTCATCCGGCGCGGTGGACCCGGTCCGCGCCATCGGCGAGGTGATGGCTCGCACGCCGGTGCGCTCCACCGGTGGTTGGCTGCACATCGACGCGGCGTGGGCGGGCTCGGCGCTGGTGTGTCCCGAGCACCGGGGTTTGCTCGACAGCATGAACCGGGTGGACTCGTTCGCCTTCAACCCGCACAAGTGGCTGCTCACCAACTTCGACTGCAATGCCTTCTTTACGCGCGACCGGCAGGCGCTGCTCGACGCGCTCAGCGTGACGCCGGAGTACCTGCGCAACGCCGCGAGCGCGAGCGGCGCGGTCATCGACTACCGCGACTGGCAGGTGCCACTGGGTCGCCGCTTCCGTGCGCTCAAGCTGTGGTTCGTGCTGCGTCACTACGGCGCGAAGGGGCTGCGCGCGCACATCCGTGAGCATGTGCGCCTGGCGCAGTGCTTCGAGTCCTGGGTGAAGGAGGATTCGCGCTTCGAGCTGGCCGTGCCCCGCTCACTGTCGCTGGTGTGCTTCCGCTTGAAGCCGCTTCCGGGTGAGGCAGTGAAGGACACGGATGCGAGGAACCGCGAGCTGCTGGAGCGCGTGAATGCCTCCGGCAAGGTGTTCCTCACGCACACGGTGTTGCCCTCGGTGGAAGGAGCGCCCGCACGGTACGTGTTGCGGATGGCCATCGGCGCGGCGACGACGGAGGAGCGACATGTGCGTGCCGCCTGGGAGTTGCTCGTCGCCTCTGTCCGCTGACACCGCGTGCGAGGGAATACACGCGCGAAGGGCGTGCCCTTCGGCCGACGGCGCGCCCGCGCGAACGCAGATGAGGCTGGAGGGCTCTTCTCCCGTCCGCTGACACCGCGTCCGTGTGGCACGTGGGCTTCCTCGTGCGCCTTTACATGGCGAAATGAAATGAGTCTCGGTGGCGGGCGTTCACACCCCGCCCGCATCACGGGCCCTGCCGTGCACCACACCCCTACCCGGAGTCATCTCTTGTCGCGACGCGTCCTGTTCCTGCCGCTCTGCGCGCTTTTGGCCTGTGCTCACGCCTCTCCCGCGGATACAGCTTCGCGCGCTCCTTCCCAGACCCTCAGCTCCGGGCGGATTGCGCCTGAGGCCACGAGCGCCATGACCCGCTCCTGGATGGCCCAGCGTGAGGGAGACCTGCCCAAGGCCCAGGACGAGCTCCGTCGCGCGTGGGACGCGGGGCACCATGCTCCCGAGCTGGCTCGGGTCGCGGCGAACGTGGCCGCGGAGGCGAAGGACACAGCGGCCGCCTTCACCTGGCTGGAGCGCGCCCTGGACGTGGGCTACGCCGACCCGGGTGGACTGCTCCACGCCAAGGCCCTGGCTCCCGTGCGCGAGCTGCCGGGCTACGACGCCCTGGTGGAGCGCGCGCGGAAGAACGCTCGCGAGGCTCGCAGCACCTGGGGCGTGGGCTCCGGACTGGAGAAGACCACCCCGAGCGAGGCCGGCCTGTCCGAGCCCGCGCTCGCCGCGCTGCTGAAGGCCGCCGAGGACTCCGGCTCGGCGGGCCTCGTGCTGCTGCGCCACGGCAAGCTCGTGGGCGAGTGGTACTTCGGCGGCGACACGCACCGCATCGAGGCCATGTCCGCCACCAAGGGCATGGTGGCGCTGGCCATCGGCCTGCTCATCGACGAGGGGAAGATTCCCTCCCTGGACACGCCCGTGTCCGCCTTCTTCCCCGAGTGGAAGGACGGCCTCAAGGGCCAGGTGACGGTGCGACACCTGCTCAACCACACGTCGGGGCTGGCCGCGAACAGGGGGACCCTGGACATCTACGCGTCGAACGACTTCGTGCGCTACGCGCTCGACTCGGAGGTGACGGACACGCCGGGCAGCAAGCACGCGTACAACAACAAGGCCACGAACCTGGTGGCCGGCATCGTCGAGCGCGCGTCGGGCGAGAAGATGGATGTGTACCTGGCTCGACGGCTGTTCGCGCCACTCGGCATCCGAGACTTCCGCTGGGACACGGACCCGTCGGGCAATCCCGTGGGCATGGCGGGCCTGCAGCTCCACCCGTTGGACTTCGCCAAGGTGGGGCAGATGCTCCTCCAGGGCGGGATGTGGCAGGGCCAACGCATCCTGAGCACGGAGTGGATTCACGCGATGGGCGGCGCGCCCTCGCAGCCGCACATGCCCACGGGCGGCCTCCTGTGGTGGCTCCTCTACGAGGATGGGATGAGCGTCACGCTGGGCTCGGACATGCTGGAGCAGGCGCTCCGCAATGGCTTCCCCGAGGCGTCGCTCGCGCCGCTGCGGGAGATCGCGGACCGGCCTCTGCCCCAGAAGGACTTCTACCCGGCGTTCATGGCGAAGCTGGGAGGAGACTCGAACCGGGCCCGGGACTTCATGATGAAGTCCGCGCCCTTCAACCTGAAGCAGGCCGTGGAGGGGGCTCCGAGCGGCTTCGCGGCGGTGGGCCAGGGCGGAAACCGGGTGCTCGTCCTGCCCAGGTATGACCTCGTGGCCGTGCGCATGTCGGACCCCGATGAGCGCGTCTCCGACGAGGTCCTCGAGTTCACCGCGTTCGCCGAACTGGTGCTCCGCCTGGTCCGCCCCGAGCCCACCGCCCGCTGACCCGCCTGCTCGCACCGAGGCCCTCGCCTCCGGGGCCGTGTGGCATCATGCCGTCCGCTCATGGTGCCGCACCGTCCCGTCTCGCTCGTCCTCAGCTATCAGTACCCAGGCAAGTACGCCTTCACCGTGCTGGCGGGCGCCGTCGAGTCGGACCCGGCGCTCGCGGACGTGAAGCTGTTCTTTCCCCGTGAGCGCGAGACGCTGCTCGCCACGCTCAAGGAGCGCCATGACGCAGGCGACACCGTGGTCGCCGCGTGGTCCTTCTACTCGGCCAGCTTCGCGGCCTCCGCGGAGGAGCTGGCCTGGGTGCGCGAGCGGCTGGAGGGGCGCTTTGTCCTCTGCATCGCCGGCGGCGTGCACGCGACGGCCGAGCCGCTGCAGACACTCCAGGCCGGCTTCGACCTCATCGCCATCGGCGAGGGCGAGCACTCCCTGCGCGAGCTGCTCGGCCGCGTCCAGCGCGGGGAGGAGCCCCGGGACACGCACGGCGTGGCCCACCTGAAGGATGGCAAGCTGGTGCAGCACGGGCGAGGGGAGGGCGTGAAGCTGGATGACTTCCCGCCGTTCGCCGCGCGCAACGCGATGTTCGGTGCCATCGAAATCACGCGCGGCTGCATCTACGCGTGCCGCTTCTGCCAGACGCCCTTCATGAGCAAGGCGCGCTTCCGCCACCGCTCCGTGGCCAACGTGGCGCACTGGGCGCGCGAGCTGCGCCGCTCGGGCCGCCGCGACATCCGCTTCATCACGCCGACGTCCATGTCCTACGGCACCGGCGACGAGACGATGAACCTGGCCGCGGTGGAGGAGCTGCTCGCGGCGGTGCGCGAGGCCATGGCCCCCGACGGGCGCATCTACTACGGCACCTTCCCCTCGGAGGTCCGCCCCGAGCACGTCACGCCCGAGGCGCTCGCCGTCCTCAAGCGCTACGTCCACAACGACAACCTCATCATCGGCGGCCAGTCCGGCTCCGAGCGCATCCTCCAGAGCACCCGCCGGGGCCACGACGTGGAGACGGTGGTGCGGGCCACCCGGCTCGCGGTGGAAGGCGGCTTCGTGCCCAACGTGGACTTCATCCTCGGGCTTCCGGGCGAAGAGGCCGACGACGTCGCCGCCACCGTCGCCCTCATGGAGCGACTGGCGGAGCTGGGCGCGCGTGTGCACGGCCACACCTTCATGCCGCTGCCCGGAACGCCTTTTCGAGATGCGCCCCCAGGACGCGTGGACGCCGAGACGCAGACGAAGCTGGACCGGCTCGCGTCCCAGGGGCGGCTGTACGGCCACTGGAAGCAGCAGGTCGCCCTCGCGGAGGGCATCGCCCAGCGTCGCCGGCCCCGAGCGGGCTAGCGTCCCCCGTCACTTCGTCGGGCCCGCGCGCGGCGAGGCGCTTAGGATGGGAGCGCGATGTCCTCCGACGAGACTCCCTACTGGCTGCTCATCTCCGTCCTCTTCAGCTCCCAGCCGCTGACGCCCTCGCTCGCCATGACGCTGCACCAGACGGCGTACGAGCTGCACGAGCGGGGTGAAGGGGTGAAGGAGGTCGCCGGCGACATGCTCAGCGGCAAGGTGCACAACCTACGCAAGAACGTCGCCCTGGGTGGCATCGCGGGCCCCGCCTTCGAGGCGGAGATCGAGACCGAGCGCGGCTCCGGCGTGGTGCGCTTCATCCTCACGAGGCAGGGACTGGAGATGATGCGTCAGCAGCCCGCGACGCCGCCCCGTCCGAAGTACCTCAACTGAGGCCACGGGCTCCCGGTCGCCTGCTCCCTGTGCTGCGTGCGGTGCCCGGTGTCTCCATCTTCGAGGCACGGGCTCACCTCAGCACCCTCGAAGGAGCGACAGCCATGGACCCGAAGGACTATCTCAAGAAGCCGCTCGGCATCCCCCTGGACCCCGCGAAGCAGAAGGACCCGGAGGAGGATGGAGACCGCGTGCCCGCGGAGGGCCGCGCCGAGTTCCTCAATGACGTGACGGAGCAGGACGGCGGCCAGCGCACCGACGTGGGGCCACCGTACGACGGCTCGGGAGACTTGCAGCAGGGCCAGCGCGCCGAGTACCTCGAGCGCGCCGAGCGCAAGGAACCGAAGAAGGACTGACTGGCGACGCGCGGGGCTACTCGCGGTCCAGCGACACCTTGTTGCGGTTGCCCATGTGGAAGATGGAGTTGTTCAGCGTCGCCGCGGACAGCTCGGCCAGCTCCATCATCACCTTCTGCTCCTCGGCCTCCTTGGAGCCCGCGGCGGCGGTGGGCGACTGCGCCTTGCCCTGCCCGGAGGCGCCGTCCTGGATGGGAGGACGGCCCACGGCGGCGAGGTAGGAGTTCATGATGCCGCTGTGCGGCGCGCTGCCCACCGAGTTGAGCGCCGACTGCACCACCAGCCCGCCGGTGGACATCAGCGGATCACCCGGCCGGTTCGCGGGGGACATCGCCGCGCGCTGGTTCTGCTGGATGAGCGAGCCGAACCCGACGTTCGCCGACTGCACGCCGGCCTGGGGACGGGGGACCTGGACCTGGGGACCCGTGAACGAGTTGATGCGGCTCATGGCTGGCTCCGTGGCGGTCCGAGGGCGCAATTGGCGCGGATCTCGGAGGTCTGCCCACATTATCGGGCAACCCCGGGAGAAGTTGCGTCCGGGGGCCTCACGCCTGCTCGAAGGGCGGAAAAACGACCAGAGGCCGCGGGGTTAGGACCCCACGGCCTCCGGTGTCAGGCGTCTTCAGGCGCCGCCAGGGCGATTAGAACTGGTGGGCCTCGGTGGACTCGTGGAGCGCCAGGGTGCTGGCGGAGCCGCCGGAGATGACCTCGGCGACCTGGTCGAAGTAGCCGGTGCCGACCTCGCGCTGGTGACGCGTGGCGGTGTAGCCGTCCTTCTCGGAGCCGAACTCGCCCTGCTGGAACTCGCTGTAGGCCGCCATGCCGCGGTCCTTGTACTTGCGCGCCAGCTCGTACATCGAGTGGTTCAGCGCGTGGAATCCGGCCAGGGTGACGAACTGGAACTTGTAGCCCATGGCACCCAGCTCGCGCTGGAACTTGGCGATGGTGGCGTCGTCCAGGTTCTTCTTCCAGTTGAAGGACGGCGAGCAGTTGTACGCGAGCAGCTTGTTGGGGAACTTCTCGCGGATGGACTCGGCGAACTTCTTGGCCTGCGCGAGGTCCGGGGTGCTGGTCTCGCACCACACGAGGTCCGCGTAGGGCGCGTAGGCGAGGCCGCGGGCGATGGCGCAGTCGAGGCCGCCGTTGATGCGGTAGAAGCCCTCGGAGGTGCGGCCGTTCTTGCGGTCGATGAAGGCGTGGTCGTACTCGTCCGCGTCGGACATGAGCAGCTTGGCGCTGTCGGCGTCCGTGCGAGCGACGAGCAGGGTGGGCACGCCCATCACGTCGGCGGCGAGGCGCGCGGCGGTGAGGGTGCGGATGAAGTGGCTGGTGGGCACCAGCACCTTGCCGCCCATGTGGCCACACTTCTTCTCGCTGGCCAGCTGGTCCTCGAAGTGGACGCCCGCGGCGCCGGCTTCGATCATGCCCTTCATCAGCTCATAGGCGTTGAGCGGGCCGCCGAAGCCGGCCTCGGCGTCCGCCATGATGGGCGCGAACCAGTAGCGGTCGCTCTTGCCCTCGGCGTGGTCGATCTGGTCCGCGCGGCGCAGGGCGTTGTTGATCTTCCGCACCACGGTGGGGACGGAGTCGACCGGGTAGAGGCTCTGGTCCGGGTACATCTGCCCGGCGGAGTTGGCGTCGGCGGCGACCTGCCAGCCGGAGAGGTAGATGGCCTTGAGGCCCGCGCGGACCATCTGCACGGCCTGGTTGCCGGTGAGGGCGCCGAGCGCGTTGATGTAGTCCTCGGTGTGGAGCAGCTCCCACAGCCGCTTGGCGCCGACCTCGGCCAGCGTGTAGCTGATGGGCAGCGTGCCGCGCAGCTTCAGGACGTCCTTGTCGGTGTAGTTGCGCTTGATGCCCTCGAAGCGGCGGGCGTGGAGCTTGGCGTGAGGGGAGGCGTCCGGGGTGGTCGTGGTGGCGTCGTACATCGCAGGCTCCTCGGTGATGCGTTGAAGGGTTGGAAAGGGTTCAGCGGTTGGCGTCGAGCGCCGCGTAGGCGGGCAGGGTGAGGAAGTCCTCGAAGGCGGGCGCGGTGGACAGGCGCTCGAAGAGCTCGCGGGCGCGGGTGACGTGCTCGCGGCCGTACTTCTCGTGGACGCCCTCCTTCTCGAGGTGGGCCATCTCCTCGGAGAGCAGCGTCTGGAACAGCTCGGGCGTGACCTTGCGGCCGTCGTCGAGCGAGGCGCCGTGGTGCAGCCACTGCCACACCTGGGCGCGGGAGATTTCGGCGGTGGCCGCGTCCTCCATGAGGTTGTAGAGGGGCACGCAGCCCAGGCCGCCGAGCCACGCGGCGGTGTACTGGATGCCCACGCGCAGGTTGTGGCGCAGGCCCTCCTCGGTGCGGGTGCCGGAGGGGACCTTGAGCAGGTCGGCCTCGGTGACGCGCACGTCCTCGCGCTTGTTGGCGAGCTGGTTGGGGCCCTTCATGTTCGCGTCGAAGATGTCGCGCGCGATGGAGACCAGGCCCGGGTGGGCGACCCACGTGCCGTCGTGGCCGTTCTTCACCTCGCGCAGCTTGTCGGCGCGGACCTTCTCCAGGACGGCCTCGTTGGCGGCGGCGTCCCCCTTGATGGGGATGAAGGCCGCCATGCCGCCCATGGCGTGCACGCCGCGGCGGTGGCAGGTCTGGATGAGCAGCTGCGAGTAGGCGTTGAGGAACGCCTTGTCCATGGTGACCTGGCCGCGATCGGGCAGCACGACGCTGGTGTCGGACTGGAGCGTCTTGATGAAGCTGAAGATGTAGTCCCAGCGGCCGCAGTTGAGGCCGGCGGAGTGCTCGCGCAGCTCGTACAGGATTTCGTCCATCTCGAAGGCCGCGGGGAGCGTCTCGATGAGGACGGTGGCCTTGATGGTGCCGCGGGGGATGCCGAGCGTGTCCTGGGCCATGAGGAACACGTCGTTCCAGAGGCGGGCCTCCAGGTGGCTCTGCATCTTGGGCAGGTAGAAGTAGGGGCCGGTGCCGCGGGCGAGCTGCTCGCGGACGTTGTGGAAGAAGAAGAGGCCGAAGTCGAAGAGGGAGCCGGAGATGGGCTTGCCGTCGACTTCGACGTGGCGCTCGGGCAGGTGCCAGCCGCGAGGGCGCACGAAGAGGACGGCGGGCTTGTCGACCAGGGCGTAGTGCTTGCCGTTGTCGCCGGTGAAGGAGATGGAGCGGCGCACGGCGTCGCGCAGGTTGACTTGCCCGCGCACGACGTTGTCCCAGGTGGGGCTGTTGGCGTCCTCGAAGTCCGCCATGAAGACGTTGGCCCCCGAGTTGAGGGCGTTGATGATCATCTTCCGGTCCACCGGGCCGGTGATTTCCACGCGGCGGTCCTGGAGGTCCGGAGGCAGCGGGGCGACCGTCCACTGGGCGTCCCGGACGGACTTCGTCTCCGGGAGGAAGTGGGGGCGCTCACCCTTGCGCCAGGCGGCCTGGACCTGCTTGCGGCGCTCCAGGAGGCCCTCGCGGCGCTCCCCGAAGGCGCGCACCAGCTTCGCCACGAAGTCCAGGGCGGCCGGGGTGAGCACCTCGGCGTAGTCGGGGTGCCACGGCCCCTTCACCTCTACGCCAGCGCTGAAGGCCGGGCTCTTCGAAGAGGGGACTTCCGTGGGCATCTCGGCTCCTTGGCTTGGTGCGTTGTAAATCTACGGCAACGGGTCGGAAAATGAATCTTCCGAGGGCAAAATGGAAGTGCGCGTCAATTTCTGCCTGCTTGCCTGTAATGCTGTCAACAGCCGGCGGATTAAATCTGTAAATCAACAGACGTGACGCGGGGTTGCGAGCAGGGGGGCGCCGGGTGCCGGGGACGCAATCAGCGACGGCGAGGTGCGTAGGTAGGGTCGAGGGTGCTCGCCGCCAAGGGGTCCCCTCACGGGAGACACGTCATGGACGCGATGAAGCGGTGCTCGGGGTGCGCGGAGGAGATTCGGATGGAGGCCTCGCGCTGCGCCCGGTGTGGAATCCGGGTGGAGCGGCTGCACCGCGGCGTCGAGGGCCGCGCCGTGGCCGGCGTCTGCGCGATGCTCGCTCGCGAGCTGGGAATCGACGTGGCCCTGGTGCGCGTGGCCGTCGTCGTGGCCACCTTGTTCTCCGGCGGCACGCTTCCGCTCGTCTACGTCCTGCTCTGGGCGTTCACCCCGACCTCCGCGTTGGGGCGGGCTCCCCTGCAGCGCACGCTGAACTGGTTGTCGCGCTTCGGGGAGTCGGAGACGCCTCGCTTGGAGCGGCGGGTCTAGGCACACGGCCAGGGGGCACGGCTCGCGGGCCCCTCGGCTCGCCGTGGGTCCCCCCGCCAGCGGGCGGGGCCCCCCACGCCGGCCGTCCCGCTCCTCTGTGTCACGCGTTCGCGGTGTCCTGCTTATCGGCGCGTTCTGCTCACGGCTCGACGGTTCTCCTCGTCTCCCGGTGACCCGTTGACCGGCCTGTTATGCGTGGGCTCCAGGATTCTCTCCTCCAGGAGCCCGCCCTTGAGCACTCGCGACGTCCGCATCGAGAAGGACACCTTCGGCCCCATCGAGGTCCCCGCCGACCGCCTCTGGGGCGCCCAGACGCAGCGCAGCCTCCAGAACTTCGACATCTCCACCGAGCGCATGCCTCCCGCGCTCATCCGCGCGCTCGTGCTCGTCAAGAAGGCCGCCGCCCTCGTCAACGTCGAGAACGGCTCGCTCTCCCACGAGAAGGGCGACGCCATCGTCCGCGCCTCCGACGAGGTCCTCGCCGGCAAGCATGACGCGGAGTTCCCGCTCAGCATCTGGCAGACCGGCAGCGGCACCCAGACGAACATGAACACCAACGAGGTGCTCGCCAACCGCGCCTCGGAGCTGCTCGGCGGCGAACGCGGTGAGCAGCGCCGCGTCCACGCCAACGACGACGTCAACAAGGGGCAGAGCTCCAACGACGTCTTCCCCACCGCGATGAGCGTCGCCGCCGCCACCGCCATCGCCGAGCGGGTGCTCCCCGAGCTCGACGCGCTTCGCGACGTGCTCGCCGACAAGTCCCGCGCCTTCATGGACGTGGTGAAGATTGGCCGCACCCACCTCCAGGACGCCACGCCCCTCACCCTGGGCCAGGAGCTGAGCGGCTATGTCGCGCAGCTCGCCCATGCTCGCGCGCACCTGGAGCGCGTGCTTCCCCACCTGCACGAGCTGGCCCTGGGGGGGACGGCTGTCGGCACGGGGCTCAATGCCCCCAAGGGGTACGCCGAGCGCGTCGCCCAGGAGATTGCCCGCCTCACCGGCCTGCCCTTCGTCACCGCCCCCAACAAGTTCGAGGCCCTGGCCGCCAACGACGCCCTGGTCCACGCGCATGGCGCCCTCAAGGGCCTGGCCTGCGCGCTCTTCAAGATCGCCAACGACATCCGCTGGCTGTCCTCCGGCCCCCGCTCCGGCCTGGGCGAAATCACCATCCCGGAGAACGAGCCCGGCAGCTCCATCATGCCCGGCAAGGTCAACCCCACCCAGAGCGAGGCCCTCACCATGCTCTGCGCCCAGGTCATGGGCAACGACGTCGCCGTCAGCGTGGGCGGCGCCTCCGGCAACTTCGAGCTCAACGTCTTCAAGCCCCTCATCATCCACAACGTCCTGCAGAGCTGCCGGCTGCTGGCCGACGGCATGCGCAGCTTCCGCCTCCACTGCGCCGTGGGCATCGAGCCCCACCGCGCCCGCATCCAGGAGAACCTGGAGCGCAGCCTGATGCTCGTCACCGCCCTCAACCCGCACATCGGCTACGACAACGCCGCGCGCATCGCCAAGAAGGCCCACAAGGAGGGCAAGACGCTCAAGGAGGTCGCCGTCGAGCTGGGCCTCGTCACCGCCGAACAGTTCGACCAGTGGGTCCGCCCGGAGAAGATGACCGGCCTGTAGGCGCCGGGTGTCCTACACGCCGTCGTCCCTCCTCCGGACGCCCCGTCGAGGGCCCACCGGGGGAGGGGACGGGGTGGAACCGTGGGCCAGCGCACGCTGCGGGAAGAAGGGGCGGGCGCGCGCGCGGCAGGACGATTAGGGTAGGGGAGCCATGAACGTCCCCTTCGTCATCGAGACCACGCACCGCGGCGAGCGGGCGTACGACCTGTACAGCCGGCTCCTCAAGGACCGCATCATCATGCTGGGCACGCCCGTCAACGATGACGTGGCCAACATCATCGTCGCCCAGCTGCTCTTCCTCGAGTCCGAGGACCCCGACAAGGGCATCAACCTCTACATCAACTCGCCCGGTGGCTCCGTCACCGCCGGCCTGGCCATCTACGACACCATGCAGTACGTGAAGTGTCCGGTGTCCACCATCTGCGTGGGACAGGCCGCCTCCATGGGCGCGCTGCTCCTGCTCGCCGGCGCCAAGGGCAAGCGCTACGCCCTGCCCAACAGCCGCATCATGATTCACCAGCCGCTCGGCGGCGCCCAGGGCCAGGCCACCGACATCGACATCCAGGCCAAGGAAATCCTCCGCCTGCGCAGCTACATCAACGGCCTCATCGTCAAGCACACCGGCCACACCATCGAGCGCATCGAGAAGGACACCGAGCGCGACTACTTCATGAGCGCCGAGGACGCGCGCCAGTACGGCCTCATCGACGAAGTGGTGGAGAAGCAGCGCCTCATCTCCCCGACGCCGTCGAACAAGTAATCCGTCCTCGCACCCCCGCTCCTCATGGCGGAGCGGGGGCGCCTGGAGACGTCGCGCGGGATTCCCGACGCCCCTGGAGGCGCAGGTTCCGCGCTGGTGCTCCGAGCAGGCGCAAGACTCGCGCGCCTCCGAAGTCGCTCTCCAGGGATGCGGGTGGCACGTCCCATGCTCAACTTGTGGACATGTCCAGGCTCAGCTCGCGCCCCCTCCCTCGACTCCTGCTGACCGCCGCCTTCCTGGCCGGAGCGGGCTGTGTTGGGCCCACCGGCCGGCCGCCCCAGCCTCCCAGCTCGGCCTCCGTGCAAGCGGAGCTGGGCGAGCGTGACGTCATCCAGGCCGGCGAGGAATACGCCCGCAACAACAGCCTGGTGCTCTCCGAGGCCGGCGAGGCCGTGGAGATACGCCCCAACTACTGGCGCATCCGCTTCGGCCTCAAGGACCAGCCGGGCCGCGGCATCGAGCTGGAGTTCGACGAGGTGGCCCGGCGTGTGACGCGCACCCAGGAGATTGAAATCCTCCCGGGCTCCACCGTGTCGCCCGACAACGTGCCCGGACGGGGCGCGGATGTCCCGGCCGGGGGGCAGGGGCGCGGTCCCGTCCCCTGACTCAGGGCAGCGCGGTGATGCGGTCCAGCGCGGGCGCCGCCAGGGGGCTCGACTGGGAGCTGTGCGCTTTCAGGTAGGCCTCCAGCGCGTCACTGTCGATGGCGCCGCCCAGGCGGTTCGTCCCCTGCGTGAGCACCGCGAAGCCATCCCCGCCGCCCGCGAGGAAGTTGTTCACCGTCACGCGGTAGGTCGCCGCTGCATCCAACGGCTCGCCGTCGAGGCGGATGGACGCCGGGTCGATGCGACCGCCGATGGGCGCCGACGCGCTGAACGCGTACGTGAACCCCGCCGAGGGGTGGAGGATGCGGGTGACGACGTTGGGGCCCACCTGCTGCCACTGTCGCTCCAGCAGCTCCTCGATTTGCGCGCCCGTCAGCGTCAGGGTGACCAGGCTGTTGCCGAAGGGCTGCGTGGTGAAGGCCTCGCCGAAGGTGACCTCGCCCTGGGCGATGTCCGCGCGCACGCCGCCCGGGTTCATGAAGGCCACCCGCGCTCCGCCCAGGTTCGCCGCCCGCGTCGCCGCGAGCTGCGAGTCCGCGATGACGAAGCCCAGCGTGGACTGCCCCGCCGGGTCCGCCTGGGTGAAGGGCGTCTTGAGCGTCTCGGCCACCCAGCCGATGACCCGGTTGGCCAGGGGCGTGGCGAGCTGCTGGTAGCGCGTCACCAGCTCCTTCACCGGCCCGTCCTCCTTCACGTCGCGCGTGACGATGAGGTTGTTCGCCTTGGCCTCCACCACGTCGCCGGTCGCCTTGCTCAAGGTCAGGTCGATGTCGGTGACGAGCCGCCCCGCCGACGCGGCGCTCGTGACGACCTTGCCGTCGATGACGCAGTTGTAGGCCTGGTGCGTGTGGCCGGTGACGATGACGTCCACCGCGTCGTCGAGTCCCTTCGCGATGGCCACGATGGGCCCGGAGATTCCGCCGCCCTCGCCCTTGCCCCGGCACTCGTTGATGAGCGAGCCCGGCGCGGGCACGCCGCCCTCGTGCACCACGACGATGATGGCCTCCACGCCCTGCTGGCGCAGCTGGGGCACCAGCGCGTTCACCGTCTCCACCTCGTCCTGGAAGGCGAGGCCCGCGACGCCCGTGGGCGTGACGATTTGAGGTGTGCCCTCCAGCGTCATGCCGATGAAGGCGACCTTCACGCCCTCGAACTCGCGCACGTCGTAGCGGGGGAACAGCGTGCGGTCCGCGCCCGTGGCCACGTTGGCCGCCAGGAACTTGAACTTCGCGCCCGCGAAGCCATCCCCGTCCAGGCAGCCATCCACCGGGTGGCAGCCGCCCGCCTGCATGCGCAAAAGCTCCGTGCTGCCCTCGTCGAACTCGTGGTTGCCCACCGCGACCAGGTCCAGGCCGATGAGGTTCATCGCCTCGATGGTGGGCTCGTCGTGGAAGAGCCCTGACAGCAGCGGGGAGGCGCCGATGAGGTCTCCTGCCGCCACCACCACCGTGTTGGGGTTGGTGGCCCGGAGGTCCGCCAGGTGCTTCGCGAAGTACGACGCGCCGCCCGCGCTCACGCGCACCGGACCGCCGTCGGCGTCCACGCCCGTCTGAATCTGCCCGTTGCTGCCCCCGGGCGGCTCGAGCTGCCCGTGGAAGTCGTTGAACGCGAGGACCTGCACGCTCACCGTCTCGGAGCCCGCGTCCGCCGTGGGCCCCTGGGTGGGTCGCTGGGCGCGAGCTGCGCCTTGGCAGCCGCCGTGGGCGAACAGGAGCACGCCGGTGAGGAAGGCTCCGGCCAGGAGGAAGACGCCGGGGAGCGCGCCCAGGCGCGGGGTGGACCGTGACATGAGGAGGGGGCTCTCGAGGGTCAGGACAGGGGCGGGAACCTACTCCGCCCGGCGCACCCTGGCGCGTCTTCGTGGAGGCCGCTCGAGGCCCGTGGCGCGCGGGGGACAGGGACACGGCCCCGTCCCCCGGAGCGACGCTACGGCAGCCGGGTGACGCGATTGAGCGCCGGGGCGGGGAGCGGGTTCGCCGCGCTGCTGCGCGCCTTCAGGTAGGTCTCCATCGCGTCGACGTCCATGGCGCCAGTCAGCCGGTTCGTCCCCTCGGTGAACACCGAGAAGCCATCACTCCCACTCGCGATGTAGTTGTTCGCGGTGACGCGGTAGTTCGCCGCCGGGTCCACCGTCACGCCGTTGATCCGGATGGACGCCGGGTCGACGCGGCTCCCGACGGGCGCCGACGCGCTGAACGAATAGGTGAAGCCCGCCGACGGAAGCAGCATGAGGGTGGCTCCCGACGGCCGCCACTGTTGCTCCAACACCCCATCGATTTGCGCGCCCGTCAGCGTCATGGTGACCAGGCTGTTGCCGAACGGCTGCGCGGTGAAGGCCTCGCCGTAGGTGACCTCGCCCTGGGCGATGTCCGCGCGCACGCCGCCCGGGTTCATGAAGGCCACGTGCGCCCCACCCAGGTTCGCGGGCTTCGTCGCCTCCAGCTGCGAGTCCGCGATGACGAGGCCCAGGGTGGACTGGCCCAAGGAGTCCGACTGGTTCCTGAGCGTCTGCGCCACCCAGCCGATGACCCGGTTGGCCAGGGGCGTGGCGAGCTCCTGGTACTTCGTCACCAGCTCCTTCACCGCGCCGACCTCCTGCACGTCGCGCGTGACGATGACGTTGTTCGCTCGCGCCGCCACGACGTCGCCCGTCGCCTTGCTCAACGTCAGGTCGATGTCCGTGACGAGCTGCCCCATCGACGAGGCGCTCGTGACGACCTTGCCATCGATGACGCAGTTGTAGGCCTGGTGCGTGTGGCCGCTGACGACGACATCCACCGCGTCGTTGAGTCCCTTGACCAGGCCCACGATGGCACCTGAGATGAGGCCGTCCGCACCCGCGCCCTTGCAATCGTTCACCAGGGAGCCCGGGGTCGCGACGCCGCCCTGGTGCACCACCACGATGATGGCTTCGATGCCCTGCTGCCGCAGCTCCGGCACCAGCGCGTTCACCGTCTGCACTTCGTCCTTGAAGGTGAGCCCCTCCACGCCCGAGGCAATGACGCTTGCCGGCGTTTCCTCCAACGTCATGCCGATGAAGGCGACCTTCACGCCCTCGAACTCGCGGATGTCGTAGCGGGGGAACAGCGTGCGGTCCACGCCCGTGGCCACGTTGGCCGCCAGGAACTTGAACTTCGCGCCCGCGAAGCCATCCCCGTCCAGGCAGCCATCCACCGGGTGGCAGCCGCCCGCCTGCATGCGCAAAAGCTCCGTGCTGCCCTCGTCGAACTCGTGGTTGCCCACCGCGACCAGGTCCAGGCCGATGAGGTTCATCGCCTCGATGGTGGGCTCGTCGTGGAAGAGCCCCGACAGCAGCGGGGAGGCGCCGATGAGGTCTCCTGCCGCCACCACCACCGTGTTGGGGTTGGTGGCCCGCAGGGCCGCGATGTGCCGGGCGAAGTACGTCACGCCGCCCGCGTTCACCCGCACCGGTCCACCGTCGGGGGCCACGCCCGCCAGAACCTGGCCCGAGGGCTGCTCGAGCTGCCCGTGGAAGTCATTGAAGGCCAGGATCTGCATGCTCACCGTGGTGGGGCCTGAGTCCGGCGCCCCCGCGTCGGGCCTCCCCGCGTCGGGGCTCCCCGCGTCAGGCGTTCCCGCGTCGGGAGCCCCCGCGTCGGGCGTCCCCGCGTCCGTGCCCGCATCCGGGGGCGGCTGCTGGACGGGGTGCTGCACGCAGCGCTGTTCCTCGCAGGCCCACTCCTTGCCCTCGTCCGGTGCGCCGTTGTCGTAGCGGCAGTCGGTGGCGTTCCGGCAATCGCGCTCATCACCTCCGCAGCCGCCATGGACGAAGAGGAGCATGCCGGTGAGGAACGCTCCGGCGAGCAGGAAGGGGCTGGGGCGCGCTCCCAGAAGGGACGAGCGCGGTGTGGCTTGAGGCATCGAGAGAACTCCAACGCACGGGGGCGGTGAAACCTACCCCGGTTCGTGGATGGATGGCTCGACTTCACGGCGGAACGGTGGAACCCGTGTTGCGACACGGGGTTGCTGCTGTGGCCCTGCTTCAAGGAACGGGCGGCGGCGCTTCGCAGCCGCACAGCAGCAGCTCCGCGGGGCCTCCGGTGCGCCCCACCAGGATGGCCACCTGGCCATGGGCGCGACCGAAGCGCTCCGCCTCCGAGCGAGGCAGGCCCGGGACGAAGAGGCTCTGCTCGGACCAGCTCCCGTCCTCGGCCTCGCCGATGGCGGGGGCGATGACGAAGCCGCCCGCGACCAGCTGGGAAATCAGTCGTTCCTGGGCTCGCTGGTTCTCGTCCTTGCCGCGAGGCCTTGAGCCTGGATTCCACGCGGTCAGGAACGCCCATTCGCGGTGGCCGCGCGCGGTCAGCTCCGCGTCGAGCGCGGGGTGGAGCCGGCCGACTCGCAGCACCTGCTCCACGCCTCCGGTGGAGGCATGAGGACGGATGACGTAGCGCGTGGCCCGGTATGCCCCCAACAGCCGCTCCTGGTCGAGCTGTCTCATTCCCGCATTCTCGCGTCGGCGCCGCCTCCGTGTCAGCCCCCCGGGCCTCATCAACGTGAGCCGCGGTGTGTCACATGTCTTCCCCGACACGTGTCTTGAATCACGCAGTGGACGGAGCGCTCTCGGGGACGCGCGCCGCGAGGGCCACATCGCGGCGGGGGCCAGGTCCGGTCGGGGCGGCGCTCCGGGAGCGCGGGCGGTCCGGTCCGCCTTCCGCTAACGTGCGGTGCGTCAGACGCGTGGAGCGCTCCGACGGGAGGCACGAAGATGGATTCGCTGGATGCTCGGTTGGAGCGACTGGAGCGCCGCTGCCGGCGGCTGCAGGGACTGACCTTCTCGGCGCTCGCGGTGGCGGGGCTCGGGCTGGGCGTGGCCGCGCTGAAGCCCGCGCCGACGCTGGGAGGCGGAGAGCTGGTGGCCTCGCGTCTGGTGCTCAACGATGCGCACGGACAGCGGCGCGCGTCGCTCGGACTGGATGACGCCGGCACCACGGGCCTGGTGCTGCATGACCAGGCGGGGCGTCCGCGCGCGCTCCTCGGCGTGGCCCAGGACGGCTCGCCCCGGCTGCGCTTCTCCACCGCGGAGGGCGAGTCCCTCGCCGAGCTCACCGTCTACTCGGACGAGGCCCCGCGCCTCACCCTGTCCAAGCCAGGGGGCGTGGACCTGTTCGCGGTGGGCCTCCAGGTGGATGGCTCCTCGCGCCTGGAACTGGCGGACGCGGATGGCCGACCCCGCGCGATTCTCGGCGCGGATGAGCACGGCTCCCCGGGCCTGCTGCTGGTGGACCGCCGGGGCCAGCCGCGCGTGGAGCTGCGCGTGAGCCCCTCCGAGGGCGCCAGCCTCCGCGTGGAGGGCCGCAACGGCGAGGTCTTCCAGGCGCCCGCCGTCCTTCAGTGAGTCGCCGCCCCGCTACGGCTGGGGCGGGACGACGCGGTAGCCGCGCTGGAGCAGGGGCGTGAGTCGGTCGGAGATGTCCCACGACTCGACCACCTTCCCGTCGCGCATCCGGTACAGCGAATGCCCGGCGAGCGCGAGCGGCCGGGGCTTGCCCGCGTCGTCCAGGTTCAGCGGGTCCGTGCCGGCGGCCTTCCAGTGCACCAGCACCAGGTCCTGGTCCGCCACCACGTGGAGGATGTCGAAGCGCAGGTCCGGGAACGTCTGGAAGGTGGCCTCGGCCTGCTGGAGCACCACGGCCGGGCCCACCACGTCCTTGGGCGCGCCCTGCGAGTGGTCCACGTAGTCCTCGGCGAACAGCTCCGGGACGCGGTCCAGCTTGCGCAGGTTGTAGAGCTCCTCGGTGAGCAGCCGGGCCCGTTGACGGTTCTGCTCCTCCTGCTGTGCGGCGCGCTCCACCGGAGACACGGACGCACACGCGGACAACATTCCAAGAACGCAGAGCCACAGCGTCGTGGTGGTTTTCATGGCCCGGGAAGCTGGGCAGCCTCGCCCAGCCCGTCAGCCCCCCAGGGCCCCCAATTGTTCAGCGGGCGTCACGCCGACAGATGCCCCAGTCCGATGGGCGCCGCGATGCACGTGTCCGGAATCCCGAAGGCATCCACCAGCGCCACCGCGTCCGGCCGCAGCTCCGTGCACAGCTTCACGATTTCCTTGCGGATGGCCAGCGCCTTGCCGCCCTCCATGAGGCTGTTCTCCTGGAACCAGCCGCTCGCGGCCTCCAGGCAGGACAGGCCGTAGAGGTCGCACAGCCGCCCGAGCACCACCTTGAGGCCCGGGTCCTGGACCGTGTTCACCCCGTGGATGAACTGCTCGAGCACCACGCGCTCGATGTGCGCGTGCGCCAGGGCGACCAGGTGCGCCTGGACCTGGTTGAAGGCGGCGAAGGCCTCCACACCCGCCGTCAGCCGCTTGCGGATGCGCCGCGCCACCGAGGCGAGCAGGTCCTCCTCGCGGTAGCGCAGGAAGCGCAGCTGGAAGTCGTCGTCGCGCAGGTGCTCGCTGCCCGTGCGCCGCACGGCGATGGGGTTCTTGTCCGCCATGGCCGTGGCCTTGTCCGCGATGAGCTTGAGCACCGCGTAGACCCGGTCGTCCTCGAAGCGCTGGCGGTAGTCCGTCAGCAGGCTCTTGGCGACCAGCTGCATCAGCACCGTGTTGTCGCCCTCGAAGGTGGTGAAGATGTCCGTGTCGTCCTTCAGCGCCGACAGCCGGTTGGCCTCCAGGTAGCCCTGGCCGCCGCACGCCTCGCGCGCCTCCTGGAGCACCGCCGTGCAGTTCCAGGAAGCATACGCCTTGAGGCCCGCCGCCAGCGCCTCCACCTCCATGGAGTCCTCCTCGGTGCGCTTCACGTAGCGCTCCACCAGGTGCTCCAGCGCGAAGTCGAGCGCGTACGTCTTCGCCAGCGGCTTGAGCAGCCGCAGCTGGTGCGTCTGGTGGTCGAGCAGCCGCACCTCGGGCGCGCCCGGCGGGCCGAACTGGCGGCGCAGGTCCCCGTAGCGCACCGCGATGGTCAGCCCGCTCTTGGCCGCGCTCAAGGACGCGCACGCCACGCTCACCCGGCCCGCCACCAGCGTGCCCAGCATGGTGAAGAACCTGCGCCCGTCGCTGGAGATGGAGCTGGTGTACTCGCCCTCGGCACTGACCTGTCCGAAGCGGTCCAGCAGGTTCTCCCGGGGCACGCGCACGTGGTCGAACCAGATGCGGCCGTTGTCCACGCCGTTGAGGCCCATCTTCCGGCCGCAGTCCTCGATGCGCACGCCGGGCAGCACCTGGCCGCGCTCGTCGCGCAGCGGCACCAGCAGCGCGTGCACGCCCAGCCCCTTGCCGCCGACCTCCAGCTGCGCGAACACCGTGGCGATGCGCCCGTGGCGCGCGGCGTTGCCGATCCACTCCTTGCGCGCGCCCTCGGACGGGGTGTGCACGATGAAGTCGCCGGCCTCCGCGTCGTAGCGCGCCACCGTCTCCACGTCGCGCACGTTGGAGCCGTGGCCCAGCTCGCTCATGGCGAAGCAGCCGGGCAATTCCAGCGTGGCGACCTTGGGCAGGTACTCGCGGTGGTGCTTCTGGGTGCCGAGAAAGAGGATGCTCGCGCCGAACAGGCCGAAGTGCACGCCCGCCTTCACCACGAGGCTCAGGTCGAAGAGGGCGAGCGTCTCGAACGAGGCGATGAAGGCGCCCAGGTCCGCGCCGGCCTCGTCGCCCTCCGGGAACGCGATGCGGCCCAGGCCCTGGTCGGCCAGCTGCTTGAGCCAGGCGAAGACCTGCTCGCGCTGCTTGTCCGTGTCGAGCGTGCGCTGATAGCGGAAGGTCGGGTCCTCCAGCCACTTGCGCACCTGGGAGCGGACCTCCGGGTACTTGCGGTCCAGCACCGCGCGCAGCGCCTCGGGGGCGAAGGAGGTGGGCTCGGTGGGGCCGATGCGGCGTGGCTCGTGCGCGGCGGCGGGCACCAGGGCGCGGACAGCCTCGCGTCCGGAGACGCCCAGCACGGCCTCCAGCGAGGCCAAGGCGCGCACCAGCTCCGGCATGCTCGAGGGCAGCTCCTTCGAGTCCGCGACGAGCTCTGTCAGCTTCGCGCCCAGCTCGGAGAGGCTCTCCTGGGGGCTGAGCCTCAGGCGCTCGGCGGAGGCGCGGATGTGCTCGCGCACCAGGGCCAGCTCGTTGGAGCTGGGTGGCATCAGCGGATCCAACCAGCGGGCGAGCACGGTGTTGGAGCGCAGGTCCAACCACGGCTGGGCGCGCGCGGCGGTGCCCAGCATCCGAATCTCCGCGGGCGTCAGCTCACCGTCCGTCCAGGCCACGTACAGCATGGGGACCAGGGGGGCCAGGCGGGGCAGCGACAGCAGCTCCTTCGCGGTTGGACGAATCTCTTCCACCATCAGTCGGCTCTCCAGCAAGCGAGGGAAGAGGCCCAGTGTGGCCAGCCCGGTGCCGGGCGGCAATGGGAGAGAGCACCTGCCTGTCGGGCAGGCGGCCAGGCCCTGCATGCCGGGGCTGGACAGTGTCCCTAGCTTGCCACGTCATGGACGAGCCCCAGGACCTCTCGGAGACGGAGATTCTTCCCCAGCCCGGCGCCCACGGCTTCGATGCGGGGAGCGAGCGCGGCAAGCACGAGATGAAGGGGCCCTTCGAGCTGCCTCCAGGGCCTCAGGGCTTCTCGTTCTCTCTTTATCAGTCCACCGGCGCGGCGCTCATGACGGGCCACCGCCTGGAGCTCCTGGACAACGGCGCGGTGTTCGACCGCATGGTGGAGGACATCCGCGCGGCCCGGGAGAGCGTCCACATCCTGGTCTACATCTGGCGGCCCTGCGACGTGTCGGACCGCATCATCGACGCGCTGGTGGACCGCGCCCACGCGGGCGTGGCGTGCCGCGTGGTGGTGGACCCGGTGGGCAGCGAGGAGCTGAGCGGGGACAAGGACTTCGACCAGAAGGTGGAGAAGGTGCTCTCGGCCGCGGGCGTGGAGGTGCACTACTACCGGCTGCTCGCGGGCAAGGTGATGGGGCGGCTGCTGGGGCGCTCGCACCAGAAGCTGGTCATCATCGACGGACGCATCGCGTACACGGGTGGCTTCGGCTTCTGGAAGGTGTGGGAGGGAGACGGGCTGTCGCCGGAGGAGTGGCGCGACACCAGCGTGCGTGTCGAGGGGCCCGCCGCGCGCGACATGCAGCTGTCCTTCTCGCGCTACTGGCAGGAGTCGGGCGGTGGGCTGCTGCCACCGGACACCTTCCCGGAGCCGATGCTGGTGGGGGACGCCGAGGCGTGCTTCGTGGAGAGCGCGGGCAAGCTGGGCATCACCGACGCGGAGCGGATGGTGCGCATGGTCATCGCCGCCGCGCGCGAGCGCCTGTGGATCGCCAACGCGTACTTCTCACCGCCCAACGAAATCCTGGAGCAGCTGGAGGAGAAGTGTCGCCAGGGCGTGGAGATTCGCGTGCTGGGGCCCGGGCCCGTGCATGACGTGAAGATCATCCGCGCCTCGCAGCGCTCCACCTATGAGCGACTGCTCGACGCGGGGGTGCGCATCTACGAGTACCAGCCGTCGATGATGCACGCGAAGACGATGATCGTGGACGACTGGCTCGCGGTGGTGGGCTCGACGAACATGGATTCGCTGTCGCTCAACAAGCTGGGCGAGGGCTCGCTCATCATCCACGACAAGGAGTTCGTCCGGAAGATGGAGCGGTGCTGGGCCAAGGACCTGCGCGTGTCCAAGGAGATCTCGCTGGAGAACGGCGGTCGCACCAACCCGTGGCGGCGACTGGCTCGCCGGGCCACGCAGCTGGTGGGGCACGACCGGTAATCGTCAGCGAGGGTTCGTCACGCCGACCTGCCGGCAGGCGCTGAGCACCGGGCACGTGGAGCACCTGGGGCGCGAGCCCGTGCACACGTGCTTGCCGAAGGGTACCAGCAGGCGGTTGAGCTCCACCCAGTACCTGCGCGGGAGCTGGGTCTCGAGCGCGGCCATGGTCGCCTCGGGCGTGGTGGCCTTCACGTAGCCCCAGCGGTTCGTCACACGGTGCACGTGGATGTCCACGCTGATGGCCTCGTGCCCGCAGGCGATGCCGAGCGCCAGGTGCGCGCACTTGGGGCCCACGCCCTTGAAGGACTGGAGGACACGGGCATCGCAGGGCAGGGTGCCCGCGAACTCGTCCCGCGTGCGCACGGCGATGGCGTGGAGTTGATGGGCCTTGGCTTCGTGGAAGGTGACGGGGCGGATGAGTGCGTCGATGGCGGCGGTGCCCAGGCGCGCGAGGGCCTTGGGTGTGGAGGCGCGCTCGAGCAGCCGGAGCGCCGCGGGCAGGCTGACTTCATCCAGGGTGCGGATGGAGAGGATGCAGGCGACGAGCTGCTCGAAGAGGCTGTCGTGGCCCCGGGCGGACAGCGCGAACATCGCCGCGTCCGCGAAGTCGCGCACCGTGTGACGCACGCGCGCGAGCACGTCGTCGATGTCGAAGGGGACCTTGTCCGGGCGGGGCGCGGGCTCGGAGACCACGGCTGCTTCGGGCCGTGCCCTCACGGTCCTCGCGCTCGTCGGTGACGGTGCCCTGCGGCGTCCGGGAGGCTTGGGTCCTCTTCCCGCCATTCAGTCCCCCTCCTTGTCCGAGAAGATGGGGACAGGGAGGAGCACTGACCCGAAGGGGCTCAGGGGACGGTGGCAGGGCAGGGGGGCGGGGGCGCTTCAGCTCGCGGGCTTCGTGAGGTCCAGCGCGTACCAGTGGTCGCAGCCGAAGTGGCCCGTGCTTCCCAGGGGGGCGCAGAGTGGCTCGAAGCCGAGGCGGCGGTAGAGCTTCTGCGCCTGTGTCATGGAGGCGAGCGTCTCCAGGTAGCAGCGCTGGAAGCCTGCCTCGCGCGCGAAGTCGAGACAGCGGCGCAGCATGCGCTCGCCCGCTCCCAGGCCACGCGCCTCGGGGAGGAAGTACATCTTGCGCAGCTCGCACACGCCCGGGTCTCCGCCCTCCAGCGGGGCGATGCCGCCGCCACCGATGACGCGGCCCGCGCGCTCCACCACGAAGTACGCGTGGCGCGGGCGCGCGTAGGCGGTGCTCATGGTGTCAACCTCGGGGTCGTGGATGGCGAAGCCGGGACCATCGGCTCCGAACTCGGGCATCACCGCGCGGATGACGCCCGCCACGGCGGCATCATCCGTGGGTCGGATGGGACGCAGGGTCAGCTCGTCGTTGCTCATGGGGGCGGACGCTCCCACGGAATGCGAGGTGGGGCCAGGGGGACTCCGGGCGTGACGGGTGCGTCGGAGTGCGTGCACCCGTTGTGCACCTGCCTGCACAGGTGCCACCCGGACGACGCACCTGGAATGAGGGGGCGGCTTTCCACGCGCTGGATATCCCAGGCATTCTGGGTGGCATGTCCGTTGTAGAGGGGGAGCTTCATGTACTGCCCTGATTGCCGACAGGAGCGCCTGGGTCAGTTCCACCAGTGCGCACTCTGTGGCACGGCGATGACCTCGCGGCCTCGTTCCGAGCTGGACGCGGAGCTCGCTCACGTCCACTTCCTCCTGTCCGAGCTGGCGCGCTGGGATGCCACCGAGGTTCCCCCCAACGTCCGTCGCTTCCTGTCCGAGCGCTACGAGCGTCAGGCCCGAATCCTCCTCTCCGTGCTCGCCGAGTCGCCGGCGCCGGTGACGGCGAATCGGGCGGCGCCGCCGCGCACGGAGGACGGCGCCGCGGCGGCTGGCGGCGGAGCGCCTTCGCGCCCCGGTGAGTGGCCCGCGGTGGTTCCCGATGTGGATGGGGTGCACGCGGGGGCCACGGTGCTGCCCGTGACGGGCTTCGTGCAGGGAGCGGAGACGGTTGCCGCGGAGGCCGCGTGGCGGTCGAGCGAGGCCGGGACGCGCGATGCCGCGGAGCCGTCCGTGCGGGGCCCGGGAGATTCCACGGCGAGCGGCGCTTCGGTGATTCGGGAGGCGGGCGGAGCGTGGGGCGCGGAGGCGTCCTCGCAGCGCTCGGGCGAGGCGGTGAAGGCGTCTTCTCAGCGCTCGGGCGAGGCGGTGATTCGGGAGGCGGGCGGAGCGTGGGGCGCGGAGGCGTCCTCGCAGCGCTCGGGCGAGGCGGTGACTCGGGAGGCGGACGGAGCTTGGGGCGCGGAGGCGTCCGTGGCGAGTGGCGCCTCGGTGATTCAGGATGCCCACGGCGCAAGGGGTGTCACGTCTGGCGCTGATGTGGCCGCGGAGCATCCGCAGGCGGGTCTGTCGTGGCGCGAGGGTGATTCTGTTCCTGGCGCGGACGCGTCGGTGGCGAGTGGTGCCTCGGTGGGGCGCGACGCTCACGGTGTGAGCGAGGTCACGCCGGGCTCGGAGCGTCCGAAGACGGGCCTGCCGTGGGGCGAGGGTGAGTACGTACCTCGTCCGGATGCCTCCGTGACGCGAGATGCGAGCGGCACGTGGAGCTCGGGTGAATCCGCGTCGCGTGCCGATGATGGGCACGCGTCGAGCACATCGGCGGCGTTGCGTACGGAAGGTGCTTCCTCTGCTTCGAGAGACGAGGCGAAGCGTGAGGCCGAGCGCGCCGCGAGGGCGGCATCGACGCGACGTCCAGGCGCTCGCGCGTCGCCGCATGCTCGGGTGTCCGGACCGGGCGCCGAGGCGCATCCGCTCCCCGAGGACGCTTCCGCGCCGTCGTTCGAGGCGCCGCAGCCTGGGGGCCCGACGGCCCGGTTCGTCGAGCAGGCCTCGTCGTGGAATCGCGTGTGGAAGCCGTTCCTCTACGAAAGCATCATGTGGTTCGTCGGGGCCTTCCTCGTCCTCTCGGGCCTGCTCTACTTCGTGTTCGAGCGTTGGGCCGGGATGAGCTCCGTCAGTCGCTCGGTGGCCATCTTCCTGGCCACGGCGGGGGCCTCCGCGTTCTTCTCCATCATGGGCGCGGTCCTCGGGCGGCGCGAGGCCCTGCGCGGTCCGGGGCGCATCCTCGGGGTCATCGGCTCGGCGGCGGCTCCCCTCGCGGGCATTGCCTTGTCGCCCACCGGGTTCGGCGACGGCAACCTGGGGCCGTGGTGGCTCACTCCGGCGCTGCTGGTCTGGGCGGGAGTCTCGGCCTGGTTCGTGCGCAAGCCCGCGGAGGCCTTCGATGCCCCCTCGCGTCCCTTCGTCCAGGCCTCGCTCGTCGCCAGCATCTTGATGATGGGACTGGCTCCGCTGGCCGCGAGGCTCGGGGGCGCCGCGCTGTGGCTCAACCTCCTGCCGTGCGTGCTCTTCTTCCTGCTGTCCTCGCGCACCCCTTCGAGTCCTCGAGAAGGGAGCGCGCTGGCCTTCGCGCTCGCCGCGCCGCTGTACCTGCTCATCGCCTACGCGGTGCGCCTGCACCTGGCGCTCGTCCACGCGGGGGCTCCGCCCGACGCGGGCCTCTATGCGCCCTTCGTCGCGTTCCTGCTCGCCTCCGCCCATCGCTTCCGTGCCCTGCCCGCCGAGCGCGCGACGGACACGCTGTCGCTGGGCGTGGTCTCCCTCCAGGCGATGTGCCTGGTCGCCGCCATCGGTGCCCCGCCGCCCACGTTCTTCGTCACCGCCGCCGTCATCACCTGGACGCTGCTGTCGCTGGCGAGCGGCGCCCTCCATCGCCTGCCATGGGTGTATCCCGCCTATGCCGCGCTCTACTTCTCGTATGCCACCAGCGGCCAGCTGGTGCCGGGGCCGCTGAAGCGGCTGCTCGACACGCTCAAGGCCTCGCTCGGCTATCCCGTCGCGGAGCGGCTGCCCGTGCAGTACGGCGCGCTGACGGCGCTGCCCTTCGTGCTCGCGGGCGTGGTGCTCGCGGTGTCGCGGCTGTGGCGCGGTGAGCGCACCGGACAGGCGCGCGACGTCGCCTTCGCGGAGGTGCTGCTGCGCTGCACGGCCGTGGCCGGCGTCCTCTTCTCCTTCCACGGAATCGCCGGTCCCGACGCGCGCCCGGCCCTCTGGAGCGTGCTCGGCATGTCGGTGGTGTGTCTGGGCACCGGCCTGCTCGTGGACCGCTTCTACCTGAAGGTCGTCGGCGCGCTGCTGATGCTGGTGGTGCCGCCGCTGGCCATCCAGGTCCTCTCGGTCGAGGCCGCGTCCGTGGTGGCCGGATTGCTGGCGCTCGGACTGTCGGGCGTGTCCCTGGTGTGCACCGCGCGCACGCGGACACTGGTGGCCCCCGTGGGGGGATTGCTGGCCACGGCCGGCTTCCTGATGGGGCTGTTCAGCGACTTCGGCTTCACGCCGATGGCGGGCGCGGTGCTGTGTGGCGCGAGCATGCTCGTCATCGCGTGGAGCCTGCGCAACGCGTACGTCGTGGCCTACGCCGTCCTGCTGGCGGCCGCCCTGGTGCCGAAGCTCGCGCTCCAGGTGTCCGTCACGGCGATGGCCTTCTCGCTGGTCTTCGTCGCGCTGGCGCTCGCCGTCGTCGCCGAGCGGGGCCGGCTGCTGCGGCAGCTGAGCGGGGTGGCGGTCTTCTACGCGCTCTTCGGGTTCCTGGCGGGAATCATCGGCACCGTGAGTGGCCTGGGCGTGGTGATGCTCTTGTCGGCCGGAGCCATCGCCGTGGTGTCTCGCACGCTCCCCCTCGCGCGGCCCCTGGCGGTGTTCATCGCGGCCTTCGCGCTGCTGCCGGACCTGGGGCGCTCGTTCTCACCCTGGGGCGGGCTGATGACGCCGGCGATGTCCATGGGGGCGTTCATCCTCTGGGCCCTGGGGTCTTCACTGAGCGCGGCGCGCTGGGGGCGCAGCCCGAGCACCACTGTCGCGGCGCTCGTGGCGTGGACCTTCCCCTTCCTCGCGGTCGCGGAGGCGAAGTCCTGGCAGGAGAACACCTTCATCCTCGCCACGGCCTTCGCCGCGCTGCTCACCGCGAGGGCCATGCCCGCCGCGCTCAGCGTCGGCGTGGCCGCGCTGTATGCCGCCATCGGCCTGTACGCCACGGGGCCCATGGCGCTGCTGGGCCTGGCCACGGTGCTCGCCGTCCTCGCGGTGCTCGAGGAGGTCCCCGCGGTGCTGCGGGTGGGCGCGGGGGGCCGCCGCTTCGCGATGGTGGCGACGGTGGCCTCCGCGCTGGTGATGGTCCCCACGGTGGTGCGCTGGGACGATGCGCCCCCCGCCTGGATGGCCCTGGGCGCCATGGCGCTGCCGCTATTGTGGACGCGCGCCACGCGTCAGCCCTTCTTCGCGTGCCTCGGTGTGCCCTTCGCCTTCGTGGGCTTCCTGGCGATGGGTGGGGACACGCCCACGTGGGCCTTCGCGCTGCCGCTCTTGTCGCTGGCCGTGACGCGGGCGGTGGAGCATGTGCCCGGCTTCAGCACCCTGTTGCTGCGCTCGAACGAGGTGGCGGTCCGCAACCGGCTGTCGCTGGGCATGCAGGTCAGCCTCGCGCTGCTCACGCCGATGGTGCTGCTGACGTCGTGGATGGGGCCGCTGCCGGTGTACTTCCTCACGGCCTCGCTGGCGCTGATGCCCGGGCCCATGCCGTTCCTGCGCGTGTGCGGCGCCTCGCTGCTGCTCATCACCGTTCCCGAGGCGCGGCCCATCGTCACGGTCCTCCTGCTGGCGCTCGCGCTGGCCGAGCACCACGTGGCGCCGAGGCTCTGGGCCTTCTTCCGCAGTCCGCCGGACGCGCAGCTGCGTCAGGTCTCCGTCATCACCGCGCTGGTCATCGCTGCGCTGCCCGTGCTGGAGGACCCGTCGCCGTCGAGGCTCGCGGGCCTCGCGGGTGTGGTGGCCGCGTCCGCGTTCCTCCTGTCCCTGCGCTGGCTGTTGGTGCCGGCGCTCCTGGGACTCGCGCTCGCGTGCGTGGGGCAGACGGAGACACGCCACTTCCTGGAGTGGCGGCCCGAGGCGGGGCTGCCCATCGTCGCGCTGGCGCTGGGCGCCGCCGTGCTGTCCGCCTTCTGTCAGTCGGGGAGCGTGCAGCGCTCGCTCAACAAGGGGGTGGGGCGGTTGATGCCCGGCCTGGGCGGCACGTGGAGCGAGCCCCTGTGGGCAGGGAGCACGGGTGTATTGGGGCTGCTGCTCCTGGCGAGGCTCGCGGCCACGGGGCCTGGAGCGCTCGCGCCGCACGTGGCGCTGGGGGCCGGAGTGACGTCGCTGGTGTTGATGGCGACGCGCGAGCGGTGGATGGCGAATGTGGCCACGGTGCTGCTCGGGTTGTCGCTGGTGGCGGCGGTGCCCTTCGTGTGGGTGCCCGCCGCTGTCAGTGGCGCGGGGCTGGCGCTGTGCGTGGCGGGCATGTTCCTGGATGCGCGAGGGGTGCGCGTGGGCGCGGCCCTGCACCATGGCGGTTGGGTGCTGGCGCTGATGTCGCTGTCGGCGCTGCGCGACCTGCGGCACATCGGGACGCCGCTGTGCTTCGTGTTCGGTCTGGGGGCGGCGTGGGCGGTGGTGTGGCGCCGGAGCGAGCGCGAGGCGGCGGGCTGGCTGGCGTCGCTCGTGGCGGCGCATGGCGTGATGATGCACCTGGGCGCGGTGTTCTCCACGGGGCGTGGCTCGGAGTTCATCCTCCCGTACCTGGGCGCGCTCAGCGGGCTGCTCGCCGCGCTCGCCCTGTTCGTGGCGGGCCGGGAGGTGCGTCGGGGCGTGGGGCTGGGCTTCACCGTCGTGGCGCTGATGGAGGTGATGTTCGGCCTGGGGTTGCTGGGGCCGCAAGGGGACGCGCTGCGCGAGGCGCTCGTCGCGTGCGGAGCGCTGGCGGTGCTGCTCGTCGCGCTGGTGCGCCATGCCTCCCGGGAGGAGGACGAGCCCGCCGCGTTCCTGGCGCAGGCGGTGCTCGCGCTGGGGTACCTGTCCATGCGCATGCTCGGCATGGGAGCGCAGCCGAACTCCGGAGACAGCCTGGCGGCGCTGGTGGGCGGCGCGCTCTTCACGGGCCTGTACTTCTTCGTGCAGCGCGAGGGCTCGGGGCTCACGGTCTTCCGGAGGCCCGCCTTGTGGGGCGCGTACCTGTTCCCGATGGCGGGCCTGCTCTCCGCGCCGTGGGGCGAGCCGCTCCAGGTGGCCGCGCTGCTGGTGGGACACGCCGCGCACTTCGCCGCGCTGGCCTCGCATCCGACGCGCAGGGGCTCGGCCTCGCTCGCGTCGGTGGTGGCCTTCAACGTCGCGCTCTTCCTGGTGTGGCAGGGCACGGGGCACGGCGAGCCGCAGTTCTACGTCATCCCCGCGGGCCTCTCGCTGCTCGCGCTGCTGCGCGTGTTCCGGGGCGCCATCGAGCAGGACACGTATGCGCGGCTGCGCGCGGTGGCCGTCACCGTCATCTACGTGGCCGGCGCGTGGAAGCCGCTGATGTTCGACGACGGTGGGGCGATGCTCCTGTGCGTGTTCCTCTGCGTGGTGGGCGTGGGCTTCGGCATCGCGTTGCGCATCCGCTCCTACGTGTACCTGGGCACCGCGTTCCTGGTGACGTGTGTGGCGGCGAACCTGGTGCGCTTCGGCATGAGGGACCACCGCGTCGCGGCCGCCTCGCTGTTCATCATGGGCCTGTTCGTCATCGGCTCCATGGTGATGCTCAGCGCCCACCGTGCCGCACTCCTCCAGAGGTACACGCGGGTCCGCGCACTGCTGTCCACCTGGGAGGGGTGACACTTCGAGTTCTTGGCGACGGGCCCCACCTGTGGGATTGAATGCGGCCGCCTTTGTTGGAGGGTCGTCGGTTGTCCAGTCCTCGCCTGCTCGCCATCGTTCCGCTGTGTGCCCTCATCGGCTGCGCCACCGTGAAGTCCCGCGACGTCGGGACCGCTCCGGAGGTGATGCCTTCTTCAGTGCCGGAGTCCACCGGGGAGGGCACCCAGGTGCCCGCGTCCGACACGACTCCGGCAGTGGCCCCCGAGGCTGCGTCCGCGAGCGAGATGGTGGCACCGGTGGTCGCGGAGGCACCTCGCGGCGAGCGTGCGCCGGCCGTCGTCGCCACCGTGATGTCCGAGGAGAGGGCCCGGCCGCTGGTGACGGGGGTCATCTCCGCCGCGCTGGAGGCCGTCGCGCTGGTCACGAGTCCGGCGACGGACTCCGCGGGGTTCTGGGAGGCGTACCGCACGCCGATGCAGCTGGCGCGGCTCATCGTGTCGCGCTCGATGCAGCTCGTCGGTGAGCGCAACCTGGGGCGCGTGAGCCGGGGGATGCCGAACGACTGCTCGGGCTTCGTGCGGCTGGCGTATCTCTCCGCGGGCATTGATTTGGTGGCGCACGGCTTCCTCGCGGGGGAGAACGCCGTCTCGGCCATCTTCCGCCGCGCGACGCAGGGGGGCCGGCTGCACCAGCACGCGCCGCGTCCGGGCGACCTCGTCTTCTTCCGCGAGACGTATGACCGCAACCGCGATGGTCGCCGCAATGATGGGATGACCCACATCGGCGTGGTGGAGGCGATTGGAGAAGACGGCACCGTCACCTTCATCCACCGAGGCAGCAAGGGCGTGGCCCGCAGCCGCATGAACCTGGCCCATCCGGACAAGCACCAGCTCTCCCAGGGGGGCCCCGTGGTGAACGACTTCCTGCGCCCGGCGAGCAAGGGCTCTCGCGCCTATGTCACGGGGGAGCTCTTCGTCTCCTACGCGTCTCCCGAGGGGCTGTAGATTTCCGGTGGTGGCTACTCCGGGTCCAGCGCCCAGGTTCCGTTCTCCCAGTGTTTCAGGGTCATGATGGCGTCGAGGGCACCGACGCCTCCTTCCTTCGCCGCCGCCTCCAACACGGCCTTGGCTTCTTCCGTCCGGTAGCGGAGCAGAAAGCCCGCCGCCATGGCGCGAACGTCCGTGCGGGGATGCGTCAGCAGGACTGTGAGGGCTTCTCGACCTGCGTTCCCCTGGGCTCGGAGTTGCTGAAGCGCCGCGATGTACTGCTTGGCGTGGCGGTTGCCCGTCCTGGCATCTCCTCGCCGGATGGCATCGGTCTGGGCCGCGACGTTCTTCGCGATTCGCTCGACCAGTTCCTCCAGCGTCATCACCAGAGCCCCTTGCTCACGTTCTCGATGGCCAGCAGTCCGAACTCGCGCTGCGCCTCATACGACTGCGTGCTCAGCCACTGCCTCACGGTCTGTGTATACGACTGCGTGATGGGATGGCGAATCGATGAGTAGAGGGCGCTGACCTCCGTGTGCAGGTCCTTGTTCAAGGGGATGATGTTCTCGGTGTTGTGGAGGGACTGGGGGCCGAAGCGCGTCACATTGCCCGGGGTCTGCTCGACGATGTGGTGCCACTGCTTGTCCTGGCCCGCCGGGCCCATTGCCTTCTTGAATCCACTGAACGAGCCCCAGGCCTTGTAGCCCGTAGGACGCGTCTTCGCGGAGGCTCCGCCTCCCTTGCCGCCGGCCGCCATGGCCACCGCGTTGGGCGCGAGGGCGATGGTGACGGTCTCCGCACTCACCGCCACCGTGCCGACGTCCGCGACCGCCGCGAGCCTGATGCCCAGCTGGGCTTCGGCCTGCACCGCCGCCTGCGAGGCGCCGGGAAACTTTGGCACCTTCGCCCCCAGGCCCGCCGCCGTGTTTCCAATGGCGGCGGTGGCCAGCATGGCGAACGCTCGCGCCGCGTTGCGGCCCATGACCTGGCCGTAGCGCTCTCCCGCCTCGCGTAGCTCGTCGAACGTGGTGGCCTGCTCTGCCTCCTCCACCAATCGCTTGAAGCCCACGATGAGGCTCCAGAAGGTATCGACCCCGACATAGGCGATGAGCGAGGCGGTCATCACCGCGGCCACGCCCTTCGAGAGAGGCTCGGGCACCGCGAGCAGGATGCAGTACGTGGTCCACGTCCAGAGAACCGCCGCCATCACGGCCTGTGGGTCGGCCAGGTCCTTGAAGGCATCCATCATCTCTTCCCACACGACGCCCTGTGCCAAGGCCATGGCCAGGGCGTAACGGCCATCGCCGGTGACAGTGGAGGTCTCCACCAGGATGCGCAGACAATCGCCGGGCTTGTTCGAGCGTTCGCACCAGCGCAGGTAGGCACGCGTCAGTTCCACCTCGGTCGTGGGTGGTTCGCCCTCCAGGTGGGCGCCCGGTCCCAGCGGGATGACACGATGAACGCGTGGCTCGTACAGGTACGCACCGCTGCGCGAACCCACCTCGAACAACCGCCGGGCTGCATCCTGGGGATGGGGGGATGGCCGCACGCTCTGGGTTAGCGCTTCCACGGCTTCAACGAAGTCGTCTTCGTCCAACTCCACTGGCGCGCCATCGCCGCTGGTAGGGGTGAGGATGGTGGGCTCGCCGTGGCCCGTGTGCAGGCGCACGGACTTCGTGGTGCCGCTGCATCCGGCCAGCATCACGAGCAGTAGAGGAAGCGCCCATCGTGGCGGCATGCGGAGCCCTCGCGCTGGCTTCCGTTCGCGGAAGCCCATCGTCGACCTGTGGTCGTGGAATATTAGTTGGACCAACTCCTACGCGTCTCCCGAGGGGCTGTAGATTTCCAGTCGACATCCCGCACCCCGCGTGGCTTTGAAGCTCCGCGAGGTTGTTGCGTCATGTCGGGCATGAGAATCGCCCTGCTTGTCGGTGGTCTGTTGCTCGCCTCGGGCTGTGTCGTGCACTCGCGCTCCGAGCCGCGCCCCGGTCCCTCGCGGCCTCCGCCCCGCCCGTCCTCCATGTCCTACAAGGAGGCCGTGGACCGGGGCTTCGGGGAGTGTCGCTCGCGCCGCTATGACTGCCGCCTCAAGGAGGCGCACCGCACCGGACGCGATGTCTGGAAGGTGAAGTTCGAGGCCTCGGCGCCGGGCGCCCGGGGCCACCTGCACCTCGAATACGACGCCTTCTCCCGCAACCTGCTCAGGGTGGACGAGAAGGTGAAGGCACGCCGGGACAGGGACGACGATTGGGATGACGACGACCACCACCATCACGGTCGCGGCAAGGGCAAGAAGAAGGGGCACGCCCACCGCGACGACTGACGCGCGCCGCGCCCGGGACGGGATTCCCGGGCCTTCAGCCGCCCTTCTTGTTCAGCCGCTGCAGGGCCCGGTTCGCCTCGGCCTGACCGCAGTCTCCGCTCTTGCCGACCTCCAGCTCCGCGAGGCGGACGAGGGCGGGGACGGCGTCCATGTTGCCCAGCACGCCCAGCCTCCGCGCGGCGAGCCGGCGCAGCTCACACTCCTTGGCCTCCAGCGCCTTGGCGTAGCCCTCGACCAGGTCGAACCCGTCCGTCTCCTTCGCGGCGTCCAGGTAGCGCACCGCTCCCCACTGCTTGAGCGAGAAGTCGCTCTCCACCAGGTCGATGAAGTACGGACGCACCCGCTCCCGGGGGATGTTGCTCAAGAGCTTGCGCAACTCGTCGGAGTCCTTGCGGCCGTAGTCCTCCGCGAGCCCGTCCAGAATCGAGTCCTCCACGCCGGCGCGACCCTCGTCGTCCAACGTGGCGAGCAGCACCCGCTCCTTGTCGTGGTTGCCGAGCGCGTGGTGCGTCGCCGCGAGCGCACGCCGCACCGAGGCCTGCTTCTGCTCCTCGTTCGACGTCGCGTTCAGCAGCGCGAGCGCCTCCTCCGTCCTGCCATCCTCCAACAGCGACAGGGCCTTCACCGCGGGGCGATTCAAGTGCCACACCCACGCGGCGACGAGCAGCAGGAGCACCCCCACCACCGCACCCGCGTGCTTCGGCTTCGCGCGCGCCAGGGCCACGGTGGCCTGGGCGCGTGCCTTCAACTTCGCGGGCGTCAGCTCCTCGCGCAACCACGGCCCCGCCACTCGCAGCGACTGTCGGGGCGAGAAGTCGCGCACGCGCTGGAGCCGCTCACGGGCCCGCTGGGTCATCGAGGCCCAGGCCACGCCCGTCCTGCGCAGCGCCGGAGCGATGTGCACCGCGAGCGCGCTCTGCTTCTCGAAGCGGCCACCGAAGGGCGGCCCCTCGGCCATCCGCAGGCAACGGTACAGCTGGAGCTGCTCCTCGCGGCCGGGCAGGGTAATGGAGCCACACGGCTCCACCTCCGCCTCGGCGCGGTTGCGCGCCAGGTTCACCGCCTCCGTGAAGGTGACCTCACCCGCGGCGGCGACGTGCTCCACCGTCTCCACCACCTCCATGGGCTCGCCCAGCACGGTGTCGGCGGTGAGCAGCACCTCGCCCGCGTGCAGACACACGCGCACGTTCAGCCGCTCCCCGTCGGGCAGCGACTGGTTGTGGCGCCACAGCTTGTCCTGCATCGCCATGCCGCACAGCACCGCCGCGGTGGGCGAGCGGAACACCACCAGGAGCGCGTCGCCGCGCTTCTGCACCAGCCGTCCGTCGTGCTCCTTCACCAGCGGAATCAGCAGGCGGTCATGCGTCTCCAGCATCCGCGCGTTCTCTTCGTGCGTCTGCCGGCTGGTGCGCTCGGTGAAGCCCTGGATGTCGGTGAGCATCACCGTCAGGTTCTGCGGCTTCACCACCGAGTTGCTGCCGGACAGGGACGGGCCCGCGCCCGACGGCCGCGTGCCGAAGGCCGCCGTGCCCGTGCGCACCATGCCCGGCGGAAGACTGTGCGCGCCCGAGGTGGCCACCGCGCCGTACGCGGCCGTCCCCTGACTGATGCGCTGGGACGTGGCGGGCACCGGAGCCTCCGCGCCGCCGAACACGGAGGTCCCGGTGGGACCGGGCGTGGCCACCACGGGCGTCTCGCCCGTGCCGAAGACGGACGTGCCCGAGGGTGAGGTGACGGTGGCGGGCATCCCGACGTAGGCGGGCGTGCCCAGCCCCGGCGTCAGCGAGGAGAGCGAGGCGTGGGCCGCGGCGAGGGCATCCGCCAGCTCGTGCGCGCTCTGCGTGCGCTTGGCCGGGTTCTTCTCCAAGAGCTTCATCACCAGCGACAGCAGGCCGATGTAGCGCGACAGCGACGGGGCGGCCCGGTCCAACGGCAGCGGCGCGTGCGAGGCGTGCTGCGCGAGGAAGTGCCGCGCCTGGGGCCCGTCGAACGGCAGGCGCCCGGAGAGCACCCGGTAGATGAGCACGCCGAAGGTGTACAGGTCGCTGCGCGTGTCCACCTTCGCGCCCACCGCCTGCTCCGGCGACAGGTACTCGGGGGTGCCGAGCACCACGCCCACCTGGCTGACGTTGCTCTGCGCGTCCGGCTCCACGAGCCGCGCGATGCCGAAGTCGAGCAGCCGCGCCTGCTCACCGCGCGCGCCGGGGGAGATGAAGACGTTCTCCGGCTTCAGGTCGCGGTGGATGATGCCCTTGTCGTGGATGGCGGCCAGGCCCTCGGCGAGCTGGTGGAGCAGCGGCAGCGCGCGCCCTGGCGGCATGGGCCCCCGGGTGAGCACGTCGTAGAGGCTCTCGCCCTCCACGAACTCCATCACCAGGCAGGCGTGATCTCCCGACTCGCCGAAGTCGACGATGTGGACGACGGCGGGGTGCTCGACGGCGGAGAGGAGGCGGGCCTCGCGCTTGAAGCGCTCGGCCATGCCGGGCTGGGCGTTGAGGTCGTGGTGAAGGACCTTGATGGCCACCTTGCGGCCCAAGGAGACCTGTTCACCCAGGTACACTTCCCCCATGCCGCCCGAGCCCAACGGACGGAGGACTCGGAAGCGACCGTCGAGGACGAGAGAGTCGGGAGCCAGCACGCCGGGCGCATCTTGTCCGACTTCGCGTTCGCGCGCATGACGAACCGCACGGGGGCGGCCCTGGGGCCGCTCTGCCCCTCCGGCTGCCCCCCGGGCGGGGGATTGCCATAAATTTCGGGGGCTTGGGCACCGTGGTAGCGTCCAGGCTCCCGCGATGGCCAACGAGAGCGACTCCCCCAAGCCCACCGCGGCGCCCGATGCGCGCGCCGCCGCACCCGAGCTGCGCCTGCTGGACCGCAGGGCCTTCGTGGGCTTCCCCGCGCTCGAAGTCACGCCCGGGCTGCGCATCTCCGACTTCGCCCTCCAGATTCCGGACGTCAGCTTCCCCTTCAACGTCAGCGCCGGGGCCACGCGTTATCAGCGCAAGAAGCTGAGCTTCGGCTTCCTGGAGCTGAGCGTCGACGCGGACCTCGTCACGCGGCGGGTGGCGGAGCTGGCCGGGAAGCTGGCGGGCATCGAGGAGCTGCGGCTGCACTTCCGTCCCGGCTACCTGGAGGGCCAGGGGCGGCTGCCCGCGCCGGAGCGCACGCCGTTCACGTTCAAGGTCGCCTTCGACGCGGATGGCGAGAAGCTCGCCATCTACCTGTACGACGTGCGGCTGTACGGCTTCTCGTCGACGCCGTCGGTGCAGGTGCCGGGGCTGTTGTCCGCGGCGGTGGGCGCGCTGGCGCTGGTGCCCGACGTGGAGGTGCGCGGGGCCTCGGGGTTCTCCACGCGCGTGCTGCCCGCGCTGTGTCAGCTGGCGGCGGTGAGCCGTGGCTACAAGATGCCGTCGCTGGACACGGCGCGCCTGTCCGCCGCCGAGGTGTCGAGCACGGGCCTGCGGCTGCGCTTCGCGGCGGGGGGCCTGCCGCCGCCGTCCGCGCCGGACGAGGAGCTGCTGCTCACGCTCGAGGGCGCGCGGGCGTTCGCGGACGCGGAGGGGCTGGTCGCCCAGGGCCGTCTGGCCGAGGCGCGGCAGGTGTATCTGCAGGCCGGGGACGCGCAGGACGCGCACCCGTTCGCGGCGGAGCGGCTGTTGTCGCTGCTGGTCGCGGACCCCCAGGCGCACGAGCTGGCCCTGGACGTGGCGGCCACGCTCCAGCGCAGGCGGGACCGGAGCCCCGCGGCGCTGTGGGGCGAGGCGGTGGTGCGCGAGCGCCGGGGCGAGGGGGCTCGCGCGGCCGAGCGCTATCTGGCGCTGTGCGCGCTGGCCCGGCGCACGTCCGAGGAGGCCGCGGCCTTCTTCTCCGCCGAGGCCGCCGCGCGCTGCTCTCGCGACACCGCGCCCCAGGTCGCGGTGAAGGCGCTGCACGAGCTGCTGGGGCTCAAGCCGGACCACCTGCCGTCGCTCAAGGCGCTGGCGCGCGCGTCGGACCAGGCGCGCGACAGGGCCGGCGCGGTGCGGGCCTATCGCCGGCTGGCGGCGCTCGCTCGCGACCCGCACGAGGCCGCCGACGCGCACGTGCACCTGGCCCGGCTGTGCGCGCAGACGGAGGACGACATCGCCGGCGCGCGCCTGCACTGCGAGGCCGCGCTGCGACTGGCGCCGGACCAGGCCGATGCGCTGCTGCTGCTCGGTGAGCTGTGTCACCGCGGCGGCGAGCATCTGCGCGCGCTGAAGGCGTTGGACCGCCTGCGCGAGGTGTCCATGGCCCGGCACGAGCTGGACCGGGTGGGCCACGCCGACCTGATGGCCGGCCGCGTGTGGGAAGAGGGCCTGAAGCAGCCGGAGAACGCGCTGCTGCGCTACCGCGAGGCGGTGTCGCTGCTGCCCGGCGAGCCCGAGCCGCTGTTCGCCGCCGCGCGCGTGGCGGAGGGACTGGGCCGGCTGCAGGAGGCGCTCGCGGGCTACCAGCAGGCGCTGGAGCTGGCGGGGCCGGCGCCGCGCTCGGAGGGCATCCGCCACGCGGCGCATGCCAGCCACCACGCGTTGGCCAGGCTGTACCGCTCGCGGCTGGGAGACCCGGCGCGCTCGCGCGAGCACCTGGAGTCCGCGCTCGCGCTGGACCCTCGCGACGCGCTGGCGCTCGAGGAGCTGATTCCGTACTTCCGCATCACCGGCAAGTCGCTGGAGCTGGCCGACGCGCTGGAGAAGTCCGCCGCGCTCCAGGACGAGCCTGGCAAGCGCGCCGCGGCCTGGGCGGAGGCGGGCGAGCTGTACCGCGGGCGGCTGCAGCAGCCGGAGAAGGCGGAGCGGCTGCTGCTGCTCGCGCTGGAGGCGGACGCCGACCACCGGCCGTCGCTGGAGTCGCTGCTGGCGCTGGCCGAGGCGCGCCGCGACGGTCCGCTGCTCACGCGGTGCCTGTCCGCGCTGGCGCGGCTGTCCACCGACGTGAAGGAGCGCGCGCAGAAGTACCGGCGCCTCGCGGTGGCCGCGCGCGACCTGGCGTTCGACCTGGACCTGGCGGTGCACTCGCTGCAGGAGGTGCTCCGCGCGGAGCCGGATGACCTGCCGGCGCTGGGTGAGCTGTGCGCCCTGCAGCGCAAGCGCGCGGACATGGCCGGGCTGGCCGTGGCGCTGGAGGAGCGCGCGCGGGTGGCCGAGGCACAGGGCGACAAGCGTCTGGCGGCGGCCGCGCTGCGAGAGCTGGCCGGAGTGCTGGAGGCCCGGCTGGGGCGCGTGGGCGATGCGCTGGTGGCGCTGGAGAAGGCGGCGCGGCTCGCGCCCGACTCCGCGGTGCTGCTGGACCTGGCGGACCTGTCCCTGCGCTGCGACCGCCCCGAGCATGCGCGGCGCGCGCTGGAGTCGCTCTTGTCCACGCTGCCTCGCACGGCGGCGCCGGAGAAGCTGGCGGACGTGCGGGCCCGACTGGGACGCGCGTGCGAGATGCTCGGCGACCGCGAGGGCGCCATCGCCGCGTACGCGCAGGCGTTGCCCTTGCGCCGGCTGGACGACGCGCTGGCCGCGCGGCTGGAGGCCCTCTACACGGAGGCCGGCGAGACGCAGGCGCTGGCCGAGCTGTGGGCGGGCCGCGCGCAGGCCCTGATGGGCGCCGAGCGCGCCGAGGAGGCCGCGCCGCTGTTCCTGCAGAGCGCTCGCGCGCTGCTGGAGCGGGGCGAGAAGTCCGCGGCGCTGCTGCGCCTGTCCGCCGCGCTGGAGGCGAGCCCCGAGGGCCCGCTGGCGGCCGAGGTGCTGGAGTCGCTGGCCGAGCTGGAGCTGGAGCGGGGCGAGAAGCTGGAGGCCGCGCGCCTGTACGCGCGCCGCGCCGTGCTGGTGCCCGAGGACCGCGCGGGTGCGCGGCTCCTGTTCCGCGCGTCGCTGCTGGCGGCGGGGACCAGTCGCGAGGAGGCGTTCCTCGCCGAGGCGCTGGAGCGCGATGCGTCCTTCGCTCCCGCGCGGCAGCGCCGGGGTGAGCTGAAGCTGCCCACCGATGCGCGGGCCGCGCTGGACGACTTCGAGGCGGTGCTGGCGCTGCCTCCCGTGGACGCCGACGCGCCTCGCGAGGCGGAGCGCGTGTCCCTCACGCGCAAGGCCGCGGGCGCCGCCGTGCGCGCGGGCCGGACCGACTCCGCGCGCCGCCTGTTGGCCGAGTACTGCATCCGCGCGCCGGAGGACCTGGACGCGCGCGTGGAGCTGGCCAGCCTGCACCGCAAGGCGGGCGCCCGCGAGGCGCTGGCGGACCTGCTGGTGGAGCTGTGGCCGCGCCTGTCCGGCGAGCCTCGCCGCGCGGCCCGTCGCGAGCTGGCGGAGCTGTCGCTGTCGCTGGGGCGCGCGGGCGCGGCGATGGACTCGCTGCGCAGCCTGCGCATCGAGGAGCCGCACGACACGTGGGCGGCGCAGGCGCTGCTCGACTTGCTGCCCCCGCCGGGCACGGGCTCCGTGGAGGAGGAGGCCGAGCGTCTGGAGCTGTTGGGCGCCCTGGTGACCTCGTCGTCGGGAGATGAGCGCGCGGAGTTGCTCGCGCGCCGCGCCGTGCTGCACCGCGCGGCCCACCGGGTGTCCGCCGCGCGCGAGGACTTCTCCGAGGCCGCCACGCTGTCTCGCCGGCCCGCGCCGCTGCTGCTGGCGCTGGCGGAGCTGGCGCGTGAGTCCGAGGACGAGGCGGGTGAGCTGGAGGTGTGGCGTCGCGCGGTGGTCGCCGATGCCCAGCTCGGCGCGCGCGCCCGCGAGCGACTGCTCGCCCTGGGGACGACGCTGGCGGAGAAGGACGTCCGGCCGCTGGCGCGCGAGGCGCTGCTCGCCGCCGTGGCCCTGTCGCCCTCGGAGGCGGAGCGCTGCGACGCCTGGTTCACCCTGGCCGACCTGGCCCGCCGTGACGAGCGTCCGGACGAGGAGGCCACCGCGCTGGCCGAGGCCGCGAGGCAGGGCCCCACGCCCCGCCGCGTCGAGGCGCACCTGGCCCGCGCCGCGCTGCTCGAGTCGCGCGGAGCGCTGGCCGATGCGCGCGAGAGCCTGCGGGCGGCGCTGGCGCTGGCGCCCCGACACGCGGGCGCCACGGCGTCGCTGCTGCGCGTGCTGCGGACCCTGGGAGACTGGGCCGCGCTGGCCGAGGTGCTCGCGGCCGAGGCGCCCCACGCTGGCGCGGGCGAGGCCGCGACGATGTACTCGGAGCTGGCGTCGCTCTACCTGGAGCGACTGGACCAGCCGGGCCCCGCCGAGGCGGCGCTGCGCCACGCGCTGCGGCTGACCCCGGACGACGCGAACGCGCGGCGCCAGCTGGTGTCCCTGGTCGCGGGCCGGGGCGAGCTGCGCGAGGCCGCTGCGCTGCTGGAGACCGCCGCCGAGAGCGCGAGCGCGACGGAGGCCGCCACGCTGCTGCGCGAGGGCGCCGCCTACGCGCGCGACGCGGAGGACCTGGAGCGCGCGCTGAAGCTGTCGCGCAAGGCGCACGCCCTGGTGCCCGCGCGCGGCGCGGAGCTGGCCTCGCTGGCGGAGCTGCTCTACCTGCGCGGCGCGGTGGTGGAGGCGCTGCCGCTCCAGGAGACGCTGGCGCTCGCGGTGGACTTCTCGGGCGACGCCGCGTCCGTCGACGCCGCCGAGGCCACCTGGCTGCGGCTGGGCGAGCTGGCGGAGAGCGCGGGCGAGACGAAGCGCGCGGTGGGCGCGTACCGGAAGCTGCTCGCCGAGCGGCCCCTGTGCGAGGCCGCGGTGCAGCGGCTCTCCGCGCTCCTGGAGAAGGACGACCCGCGCGGCGCCTTCGAGGTGCTCGTCACCCACGCGCGCTCGCTGGCGCCGTCCGAGGACACGGTGCGGCGGCTCGTGGTGCTGGCGGACAGGGCGCGCGCGTCGCTCGCGGACGCGGGCGTCGCGGCGTCGCTCTTGTCGCACGCGGCGCAGATGGCCCAGACGCCGCTGCCCCTGCGACTGCGGCTCGCCGCGCTGTACCGCGAGACGGGTCGCTCTCTGGAGCTGCTCACGGAGCTGCGTCAGGTGGCCGCGCTCAGCCTCCAGGTGGGCGACGTGGCGGCGACGCTCGCGGCCTACGACGAAGAGGCCAGGCTCGCCGAGTCCACCGGCCGCGCGGACGACGCGCTGCGCGCGCTCGCGGATGCACGCGACCTGCTGGCGTCGCGTGGCCGTCCCGCCGAGGCCGCCGTGTCCGAGCGCCGCCGCGCGGAGCTCTTGCGCGACGTGAAGCTGGACCTCTCGGCCGCGGAGGGCGCGCTGGACCGGGCCTTCTCGCTGGCGGAGGACCTGGGCACCGCCCGACTGGGCGCCGCGCTGGCCGAGCGCCGCGACGACGCCGAGGCCGAGGCCCTGTGGCTGGAGCGCGCGCTGCCGCTGCTGGACGACGCCAGGCAGGCCGCGGCGCTGCGGCTGCGGCTGGCGAAGCTGCACCTGGGCGTGCTCGCGGACGCGGAGGAGGCGGAGCGCTTCCTGCGCGAGGCGCTGCGCGAGGACCGCTCGCTCGAGGAGGCCGAGTCGCTGCTGGCCCGGCTGCTGGAGCGCGACGGCCGCATGGCGGAGCTGGCCGCCTGGTACGAGGAGTGCGCCGAGGGCGAGCCGGACGCGGAGCGCCGCGCAGAGCTGCTCCAGCGCGCCGCCGTGCTTTACCGCGACAGGGCGGGGCGCCCCGACGCGGCCGCCGCGGCCTTCATCGCCGCGCGCTCGGCGCGCCCGGACGACCTGGACCTCACCGCGCAGGCCGCGGAGCTGTTGCACGAGGTGAAGCGGCACGCGGACGCCGCCGAGTTCGACGCGGTGCTGCTGGAGGCCGACCCGTTCCGCGAGCCCGTCTTCACCCGGCACCGCGCCTTCCTGGAGGAGTCCGAGGACAACCAGTCGCTCGCGGAGCTGATGTTGCGGCGCGCCCAGCGTCAGTCCGACGTGGACGCCGCGGCCAGCTACCTGGCGGCGGCCCGGGCCTTCCGCGCGGGAGGCGCCCGCGAGCGCGCGCTCCTGTGCGAGGACCGCGCCTTCGAGCTGGACCCCGCGAGCGTCGAGGCCTTCGAGCAGGTGCGCGAGCGCGCGGCCACGGACGTGCGCCGGTTGTCGGAGCTGCTCGCCCAGCGCGCGCGAGCCCTGCCTCGCGAGCAGTCGCTGCCCCTCCTGCGCGAGCGCGCCACGCGCCTGCTGGACGCGGGAGAGGCGCTGCTGGCCGCCGAGGCCTTCGACGTGTACTTGGCGAGCGCGGGCGACGATGTGGAAGCGCTGTCCGCCCGCGCGGAGCTGGCGGCTCGCAGTGGTGGCCCCGCCGCCGCGCGGCCGTATGACCGGCGGCTCCTGGACGCGGGGGGAGACGCGCTGCCGGTGCCGGTGCGCGCGCGGACCTGGCTGCGGCTGGGCCACGCGTCGCTGGGGGCGAACGCGTACCACGACGCGGCGGATGCCTTCGAGTCGGTGGTGTCGCTGGAGCCCGACGGCGAGCGCGGCCGCGAGGCGCTGTCGCTGCTGGCGGAGGTGCACTCGCGCACGGGCAACGCGCCGGGCCTGTACCGCGCCTCGCTGCAGCTGGCCCGGCGCGCGGAGGACACGGCGACGGCGGAGGTGCTGTACCGCCGCGCGGCGGACCTGTTCGAGGACCCGAGGGAGGCCATCGACGCGCTGCTGCCCCTGGCGCGGCTGCGTCCCGCGGACGCCTCCGTCATCGACCGCGCCGTCGCGGGCCTGCGCGCGATGGGCCGCCACGGCGACCTCTTGGCGGTATACGAGTCCGGCGCCGAGGCCGCGGGAGGCGCCCGCGCCGCCGAGCTGCTCCTGGCCGCCGCCACCGTGGCCGCCGAGTCGCTCGCGGACGCGGACGCGGCGTGGGAGCTCACCCAGCGCGCCGCCGAGGCCGCGCCCGAGGACGTCACCGCGCTGCGTGCCCTGGTGACGGGGCTGCGCGAGCGCCGCGACACGGGCCGGCTGCGTCAGGCCCTGAAGCGGCTGGTGCCGCGCCTGGAGGACGCGGACGAGGCGGCGCTGCTGCGGCTGGAGCTGGCCGCGCTGCTGGAGGCCGAGGGCGAGACGTCCACGGCCCGCGAGGCGCTGGAGGCGGTGGTGGAGCGCGGCGCCTCGGGCGCGGGCTATGCCGTCGCGCTGGAGGAGCTGGAGAAGCTGCTGACGGACGCGCCCGCGCGCCGGGCCGAGGTCCAGGTGGCCCGCGCCGAGCTGACGTCGGGGCGCGAGCGTCGCTCGCTGATGCTCGCGGCGGCCCGTGCCTTCGAGAGCGCGGGGCGGCTGCCGGACGCGCTGAAGGCGGCGAAGGCCGCGGCGGCCGTCGAGCCGGACGTGGACGCGACGCTGCGGGTCGCCCACCTGTACCGGGCCTCGGGCGAGGCGCCCAAGGCCGCGACGGCGCTGCTGCAGGCGGCCCGGCTCGCGTCTCCGGACGAGCGTCCGCCGCTGCTGCTGGAGGCCGCGGACCTCTGGGAGAAGGCGGGCGAGCACGGCGAGGCGCTGGAGGTCATCGAGCGCATCGCCACCGAGGCGCCGGACATGCTCGCGCCGTCGGAGCTGGCGGAGCGCTTCGGCCGGCTGGGCGCCTTCGCCCGCGCGCTCGAGGTCGGCTTCGCGCCCGCCATGCTGGCCGGCGAGCTGACGGACGCGCTGGCCATGGCCGCGCAGGCCGGCGACGCGGCCCGCACGCGCGAGGCGCTGTGGGCCCTGGTCGCGCAGGCGGACGCGGACCCCGCCCACGCCTCCGCGCTCGCGGACGGGCTGCGCGCGGAGCACGACGCGGAGGGGCTGCTGGAGCTGGCGGCCCTGTCCGTGTCCAGGGACGCCGCCTTCGCCGTGGCCCTGCGCGACGAGGTGCTGCGCGCCCCGGACGCGCCGGAGCTGCAGCGCCTGCGCGCGCTGGAGGAGCTGTCGACCGACGCGGGCTTCGCGGCCCGGCTCACGCTGCTGTTGCCCGGCCTGGAGAAGCACCCGGAGGTGCTCTCGGAGGCGGTGCTGAACCGGGTGCGCGCGCTGCCGGACGCGTCGCGTGTGGAAGCGCTCGCCATGGCGGCGGAGGGCTGGACGTCCCGCCGCAAGTCGCTGCTGCTCGAGCGCCACATGCTGGAGTTCAGCCTGGGGCGCTTCGACGCCGCCGCGCGCACGCTGGGCCAGCTCATCGAGGTGGAGGAGGACGCGCGCGCACGCGCCACCCTGCACCTGGAGCAGGGCGAGCTGTTGCTCAGCCCGCTGGAGCGGACCGACGAGGCCCGCGCGGCCTTCGAGCGCGCGCTGGAGGATGACGCCACCTGCGTGACGGCGCTGCACAACCTGCTCGCGCTGGTGGACGAGGCCGAGGACCCGGCCGTCTTCGTATCCCTCGCCGAGCGCCTGGTGGCCACGGAAGGGCCCGCCGCCGCGACGCAGCACCGCGAGCGCTGGGCGGACGCGTACGAGATGCTGGGCCAGGTGGCCGAGGCCGCCGCCCAGCTGGAGGCGCTGCCGGAGACCGAGGAGCGCCTGGCCCGCCGCGCGAGGCTCGCGGAGGAGCGGGGCCTGACGGGCGAGGCGCTGCGGCTTCGCGAGCGGCTCACCGACGAGCCGGGGATGCTGGAGTCCATCCTGCGCGGCTACCTGGACGCGCAGCTGGTGGCGCCCGCGGCCCGGCTCGCCGAGCGCCTCTTCGACGTCGCCGGCCTGTCGCCGGAAGTCCTCCGCCTGGCCTGTGAGCGGCTGTCGCCCGTGTCCGAGGGCGCCGTGTTCGCCACGCGCGTGTGGCCGGGGCTGTTGCGCGCATCCCCGCTGGACGTGGATGGCTGGACGCTCTACGCCGAGGCCCTGCGGCTCGTCGGACGTCAGGACGCGGCCGAGCGCGCGGATGGCATCGGCGCGGCGCTGTCCTCCAGCACGGCGCTGGTGACGCGCGTGCCGGTGTCGCCGCTGCCTTTGCCCTCGGGCTTCCAGCACGCGCCGCCCGCCCGGGTGCTGCCGGTGACGACCGAGAGCTTCCCGCGCCTGTTCGCCGCGCTGCGGCCCGCGCTGACGTCCCTGGGCGCCGGGGCGCTGTCGGTGGGCGTGGACCCCATCGGCGGGGTGGAGGCGTACCTCACCGCGCCGGACGCCCTCGTGCTGGGCGCGGGCGCGCTCGCGTGCTTCGACGCAGTGGAGCTGGGCTATCTGTGCGCGCTGGCCCTGGCGCTCGGAGAGGCGGGCGTGAAGCTTTCCCGCCCGGGCGAAGTCCCCGGCTTCGACGAAGCGGCCGTGGCGGCCTTCCGCGCGGTGCCCTCGTCGCTCGCGGCGGGGCGCGTGCTGGCCCGGCTGGATGCCAAGGTGCGCGGGGGTGACCCGGCGCGGGTGGATGTGGGCGCGGTGCTCGCACAGGGGGAGACCTTCCGGGCGGTGGCCCTTTGCGTGCTCGACCTCGGGTAGCCGTGTAGCCTGCCCGGCCGTATGCGCCTGAAGCCCCTGCTGCTCTCCGTCCTCCCCGCCGCCGCCGTCGTCGCGGCCATGGCCTGCAACACGGACCCGGTGTACCCAGGCAACCAGTTCCTGGGCACCTTCCAGTTCGAGGCCCGACTGGACCCGGCGAACACCACCTGCGACGCCTCCATGCCGGAGTTCGCGCAGGTGGACGACGCGGGCGTGTTCCGCTTCGAGGGCACGTTCTCCCGCAACGAGGACGGCGGCCCGGGGTGGTTCACCGTGCAGGGCTTCAACCGCGACGCGAAGTTCGAGGGGCAGCAGGTCGACTCCATGCTCCGCGCGACGTCGCTGCGCGCGTCCTGTGGCAGCACCTGCAAGGACTCCCAGATTGAGGAGTCCCTGAAGGTGACGCTCTTCAGCGACAGCCAGGCGCGGCTGCTCAACCGCGACTGCAACGGCTTCGACGGCGGCATCCCCGACGCCAGCCCGCCGGCCCCCACGGAGAGTGGCTACGACGTGGCGCTCGCGTGTGGCGCGCTGACGGACGTCTTCCTGCCGGGCTCGTGTACGTGTAATCCGACGACGTGCAGGACTGCGTACAAGGTGCAGGGAGTGCGGAGGGACTGATGACGAAGCGTGCGGTGGTGCTGACCTCGGGGGGCCTGGACTCGACGACGTGCGTGGCCATGGCGAAGGCGAAGGGCTTCGAGCCGGTGTGCCTGGCGGTGGCGTATGGCCAGCGGCACGCGGTGGAACTCGAGCGGGCGCGCGAGGTGGCGACGGCCCTGGGCGTGAAGGACTTCCGGGTGGTGGGCATCGACCTGCGCCAGGTGGGCGGCTCCGCGCTGACGGCGGACATCGACGTGCCCAAGGACCGGCCGGCGGACGAGATGAGCCACGGCGTCCCGGTGACGTACGTGCCCGCGCGCAACGCGCTGTTCCTCTCGCTGGCGCTGGGACTGGCCGAGGTGGTGGGCGCCACGGACATCTACATCGGCGTCAACGCGGTGGACTACAGCGGCTACCCCGACTGCCGGCCGGAGTTCATCCGCTCCTTCGAGGCGATGGCCAACCTGGCGACGAAGGCGGGCGTCGAGGGCGCGCGCTTCACGGTGCACGCGCCGCTGTCCGGCCTGACGAAGGCGGACATCATCCGCGAGGGCGTCCGCCTGGGCGTGGACTACGGCATCACCCACTCCTGCTACGACCCGGACGCGCAGGGCCGCGCCTGCGGGCGCTGTGACAGCTGCCTGCTGCGCAAGAAGGGCTTCGAGGAGGCCGGCGTGCCGGACCCGACGCGCTACACGGTGGAGGCCGGAGCATGAGGACGTGGGTACTCGTGGCGGCGCTGGGCCTGTCGACTCCGGTGCTCGCGGAGGATGCGGGGAAGAAGAAGGCCAAGCCCGCGAGCACCTCGCCGCTGGTGGACGCCTCCACGGTGGTGGAGGACCTGGCGCTGGACCTGCGCTATGCGACGGAGGACAACTTCCTGAAGAAGAAGGTGTACCCGGACACGGCGCGCTGTCTGCTGCTGCCGGAGTCCGCGCGCAAGCTGAAGGCGGCCGCGGACGTGCTCCGGCCCAAGGGCTACCGGCTCAAGGTCTACGACTGCTACCGGCCTCGCGCGGTGCAGTGGGAGATGTGGAAGATCATGCCCGTGCCCGGCTACGTGGCGGACCCGCGCAAGGGCTCCAACCACAACCGGGGCGGCGCGGTGGACCTGACGCTGGTGACGCTGGACGGGCAGGAGGTGGAGATGCCCACCGCCTTCGACACCTTCACGCCCGCCGCGCACCACGGCTACGCGGGAGGCACCGAGGCGTCGCGCCGTCATCGCGAGGTGCTGCGCGAGGCGATGCTGGGCGCGGGCTTCACGCCCAACCGCATGGAGTGGTGGCACTACGACTTGCCGGACGCGAAGTCGCGGCCGGTGCTGGATGTGCCCTTCACGTCGGAGAAGCAGGGCGGGCAGGCGGGCTGACGGCGCCATGATGGAACCGTGATGATGCCGGCGGGCCGCCTGCGGCAGGCTTCGCACCATCCCAAGGAAGGCCGTGCCCGGTGTCCGCGTGAAGCCCTCGACGAAGAGCGCCCTGCTTCGCTCCCTCTGCGGAGTCCTCCTGTGCCTCGCCGCTCCGGCGTGGGCCCAGGTGGGCGAGGTGACGGGCGTGGTCTCCGAGGCCAAGGACGCGCGTCCCCTGGCGGGCGTGAAGGTCCACGCCACGTCCCCCGTGCTGCCCTCACCGCGCACCGTGACGACGGATGAGCGGGGCCAGTATCGGCTCGCGTCCCTGCCGGTGGGGCTCTACACGCTGCGCTTCGAGAGGGAGTCCTTCCAGCCCGTCACCCGCGAGGGCGTGCGCGTGGAGGCGGGACGGACGCTCGGCGTGGCGGTGGCGCTCCAGGCGCTGCCCGTGTCGCATCATCCCTTCGCGTCCCTGACGCCGTTCGCGCCGCCGCTGCGACTGGAGTCGGACGGAGTCGCCTGGATGGCGGTGCCCCGCGAGGGAGACATCCGGGACCGCGCGCCGCCGTGGGCGCTGCCCCAGGTGTCGCTGCTCGCCGCCGAGGGCTCCGGTGAGCGCCGCTATGTGCCGGGCAGCAAGTTCCTGCGCGACTCGGACCTGCGGGGCCATGGCGTCAACCCCACCATCGACACCGAGGAGGAGAACGCCTCCACGTACCCGCTGCGGGTGAGCACGGCCTCGTACGCGCTGACGCGGGGCCACCTGGAGCGCGACTCGCTCCCGGCCGAGGAGGCGGTGCGGGTGGAGGACTTCGTCAACAGCTTCTCTCCCAAGGAGGGCGGCGAGAACGCGGGTCCGTTCATCGTCGACGTGGAGGGGTTCCCCTCGCCCAGCCGCAAGGGCTACCACGTGGTGCGCGTGACGCTGCGCACGCGCGCGGCCTTCAGCGACGTGGGCGTGCAGCTCGAGTTCGACAAGCGCGCGGTGGCCCGCTATCGCCTGGTGGGTTACGAGAATCCGTCCGCGACTCCTCCGGAGCCGCTCGGCGACGACGTGACGCCGGACCCCGTGCCCCTGGCCGCGGGCGCGACCGTCACCGCCATCTACGAGGTGAAGCTGATTGCTCCGGCCATCGCCTTCGGTGTCCTGCGCATCCTCTACGAGGAGGGCGAGGACACCATGTGGCGCCGCGCGCACAAGCTGTTGCCCTCCAGCGCCTTGCGCTCGTCCATGGCGCGCGCCTCGCCCGACACGAGGCTGACCTACGTGGCCGCCGCCTTCGCGGAGAAGCTGCGCGGCTCACCGTGGACGCGCTCGCTCGACTGGGCGCGGCTGCACGCGCTCTGGCAGGACCTGGGTGAGCCGCTGGTGAGCCGGCCGGACGTGGCGAACCTGGGCGCGCTCATCAAGAAGGCGGGGACGCTCGACGCGCGCAAGGAGCGCCCCGGCGCGGACGGCGCGAGCCTGGACCCCGACCTGCTCCCGAGCTCCGGGAGGTAGCCGCGACGATGCTCCGCCGGCTGCTGCCCATGCTCGTCGCGCTGGTGCTCGGCCTCCTCGGGCTCGCCTGGGGACTGGGCTCCCTGCACCGCATCTTCGCCGAGGAGCGCGAGGACGCCCGGCGCTCGCTCGACTCGCGGCGCGAGGCCCTGGAGCAGTACGCCCGCGCGTCCCTGACGCAGACGCTGAGGGACCGTCTGGAGGCGGCGCGGCCCGCGCTGGAGGCCGCGGTGACGGACCCGCTGGCGCCCGCCACGGGACTCTATCTGCGCGAGCGCGGCACCCAGGTGCTGCCCCGGCTGGCGCTCCACGACACCGGCGAAGACGCCCCCGCGAGCGAGCGGTACGCGCGGCTGCGCGCGGGCACCGAGGTGGCGGAGGACAAGGACGACCCATGGGCGGAGCGGCTCGCGAGGACGCGCGCGGTGGAGACGGCGCTGGCCCGAGGCGACCGACGCGCCTCCACGGTGGCGCTGATGGCGCTGCTCCAGCACCGCTCGCAATACGTGCTCGCCTCGACCCGGGATGTGCCCGGTCTGCTCGTGGTGCTCGAAGCCCTGGCGGAGAAGGGCGACCCGGTGCCGCAGCTCATGCAGGCCCTGGTGCGCGAGGGCCTGTCGGACGGCCGCGGGGGCCGGTTGGACGGCTTGCAGCGCCTGCTGTTGTCGCGCCGCTCGCGCTTCACGCCCACGGACTTCCAGTTCCTGCTCACGCGCGTGGCGACGCTCTCGTCGAAGGTGGGCGCGCCTGTTGAGGACTTGCGGGCCCGCGCGAGCGAACTCGTGAAGAGCCCCTTGCCGCTGCCGGACTCGCTCCCCGGCCCGGCCCTGGTGCGCGCGGGGTGGTACCTGGAGCCGCGCGGAGGCAACCAGGTGCGCGGCGTGGCGGTGGACGCGGGTGTGCTGCTCGCGTCGCTCACGCGGGAGATGCGCGAGCGCGGGCTCCTGGACGTCGAAGGAACGGTGAAGCTGCTCGGTGACGCGCCCGTGGTGGCCGTGGACGCGCTGCCCTTGTCGGTGGTGACGCCCGAGTGGGGCCGCGCCGAGACGGCGCTGGAGCGGCGCTACCGGCTGAAGACGGGCATGGTGCTGTTGTGCGCGGGGCTGGCGGTGGGCATCGCCGCGCTGGCCTTCCTCGCGCAGCACCGCAAGTACCGCTTCCTGGAGCTGAAGAGCGACTTCGTGGCCACGGTGTCCCACGAGCTGCGCACGCCGCTGGCCTCCATCCGCCTGCTCGCGGAGACGCTCGAGTGGCGGCTGGCCGAGGGCGCCGAGGCGCGTGACTACCCGGGCCGAATCGTCCGCGAGGCGGACGGCCTGGGCTTCCTGGTGGAGAACCTGCTGTCCTTCAATCGCATCGACAAGGGCCGCTGGGTGGCGCGGCTGGAGCCGGTGCGCCTGGAGGAGCTGGTGGCGCTGATGCGTCGTGACTTGGAGGCCTGGTCCAAGGTGCCGGTGGAACTGGAGGCGCACGTGGGCGAGCTGTCCCTGCGCGCCGACTCCCAGCTGCTGCGCCTGCTGCTCTCCAACCTCGCGCGCAACGCGTGCGCCTACAACACCCGGCAGCCGGTGCGCCTGCGCGTGGAGGCGCTGCCCGGCGGGCGCGTGCGCTTCTCCGACAACGGCGTGGGCATTCCACCCCAGGACTGGGAGCGCGTCTTCGGCGAGTTCGTCCGCCTGCCCGGCCAGGGCCGCGAGGTGCCCGGCAGCGGCCTGGGCCTGGCGCTGTGCCGCCGCATCATGCGTCTTCACGGAGGCACCCTGCGCGTGGTGGCCTCCAGTCCTGAAGGCACCACCTTCGAGCTCTCGTTTCCTCCGACTGCGACGATATGAACCCCACCCAGCCCACCATCCTCCTCGTGGAGGACGATCCGAACCTGCGGCTCGCGCTGCGTGACAGCCTGGAGCACCAGGGCGGCTACGCCGTGGAGGAGGCCTCCTCCGTGCGCGAGGCCCGCGAACACCTCTCCCGCGGCGCCTTCCAGCTCATCCTCCTGGACGTCATGCTGCCGGACGGCGACGGCTACTCGCTGTGCCGCGCGCTGCGCGAGGAGGGCGTCGGCACGCCGGTGTTGATGCTCACCGCGCGCACGCTGGAGGACGACGTGGTGCGCGGCTTCGAGGCGGGCGCGCAGGACTACCTGGGCAAGCCCTACCGGCTGCGGGAGCTGCTCGCGCGAGTGGGCGCGCTGGTGCGCCGCGCGGGAGGCGCCGCGCCCGCCAAGCAGGTGCGCTTCGGCGGCTACCGGATGGACCTGGACCGCCGCAAGGTGGAGAACCCCGACGGCGCGAGCGTGGAGCTGACGCGCACGGAGTTCGACCTGCTGGCCTTCCTGGTGAAGGAGCGCGAGCGGGTGCTGCGCCGGGACGATATCCTGGACGCGGTGTGGGGGCGCGACGTCGTCGTGGACCCGCACACCGTGGACAACTTCGTCTCCAGCTTGAAGAAGAAGCTGGGGTGGAACAGCGCCTCGCGCTTCGCCATCCAGACGGTGCGCGGGGTGGGCTACCGCATGGAAATCGAGGCGCCCTGAGGTCCCTCAGCGCAGCGGGTTGTTGACCACCTGCCGCTCCAGGGACTCCAGGCCCGCGCGCTGCGCATCCGGCGTCCGCGTCCGGGCTGTCTGGACGAGCGTGAGCGTCTCCGGCGCGTCCACGCGCAGCACCGCCTGGGTGAGGGCGCGCTGGGTGTCTCCCGAGTAGTCCGTCCACGCGTGGACCAGGGCCTCCGCGGCCATGCGGCGCACGGCGCCTTCCTCCTCGCGGTGCTTCACCTGCGGCGTCTTCCAGGCCCACGCGGAGCCGATGTCACCGAGTGCCTGCGCGACGCGGCGGGCGACCTCCGGCTCGGGCCGTGCCGCGAGCGCCTCCGCCAGCCGCTGCGCCACCGTCAGCCTGCGGCAGGACCCCATGGCGCGCAGCACCGTGAGCCCGCGAGTGCCCGACTCGCCAGACAGCGTGATGAGCAGCGTCGCGGCCTCGTCCGACTCCAGCTTCGCCAGCGCGGTCGCCGCCGCACGGCGCGCGGGACGTCGGGTCTCCGGACCTTCGAGCAGGTGCTTCCACAGGGGCAACAGCCGCGCGTCCCGCAGCTCGCCGGTGGCTTCAATCATCCCCACTTGAAGGGCCAGCTTCGCGGAGTCGCGCTCGGGCTGGGGTGCCTGCCCCGTGTCGAACGCGAGCCGCTCCACCATGGGCCACAGTCCTTGGGGGCCGAGCTGGCGGAACAGCGGCGCGACGGCGGCGAGTGTCCCGCGCTTGCGCGCATCCCAGACGCCCACCTGGGCGACGGCCGCCTCCAGCCGCGTGAAGGCCTCGGGCGTCTGCTGCCGCGCCTTCGCCACCTCCTCGCGCAGCGCGCCCAGGCCGTCCGTCTGCGCGAGGGCGGGCAGGGTGAGCAGCATCAACAGCAACGACACGGCGGCGCGCGGGCCGCGTGACAGCGAGGCGCTCATCGACCGCCCTCCCACCACTTCACGGGGGACGGGACGCGCGCGGCGTTCGTCGCGCAATGCACCTCACCACCCCCCACGTGGTAGAGGTCCCAGGTGTCGGACCAGTGCACGCGGATGCCGTGCGGTGCCAGGGCCTGCTCCAGTTGCGCCTTGAAGAGGTCCTTCCCGTCGATGACCGGGCCATGCGGGTCCGGCGCGATGACGAGCGAGCGGGACACCGACAGCAGGTTCACGGTGCCAGGCTGCAGCGCCGTCGCGCCGTTGGTTGAACCCTGGAACAGGAAGGGCACGCGGACGACCTCCGCGTCGGTGATTCCCGTCTCCTCGCGGAGCACGGCCAGTTGCTCCTCGATTTCGAGCGCGGCCATCGCGTTGGTGTCCATCACCCCGGCGTGGTCCAGCAGCGTCGACACCGTCATCTCCGCCGGCTGCTCCATCACCCAGCGCTTGCCCTCGAAGAGCTTCGCCTCGCCATGTCCGCGCGCCTGCGCGTCCATCAGCATGCGCCGCGCCAGGGCGGGGTCGGCCACCAGGGCGACCCAGCCGCGCGGCGAGTCCACCGGCAGGAAGCTGACCGTCTCATCGACATGCGCCACGGCGAGCCACGACGTGTCCAGGTACACCACGGGCTGGACGGCCTGCGCGTCGAGCATCCGCGTGAAGCTCGGGTCCAGCTGGAAGTCGGGCTCGGAGTCGGGGCCCCGGCCGCGCAGCAGCCGCCCCAGCGGATACTTCACGCCGTCCTTCTCGTAGGGTGGGATGACCTCCGTGTTGCCCATGGAGTTGAGGGTCTGCGATTCGGGCGACAGGCCCGACTGGTACTGCTGCACCGCCGCCTGGTCCCGGCCGCGCAGCCAGTAGACGATGCGGCCGGCCTCGCGCAGCGGCACCGGGCGCTCGCCCGCGTTGACGTTGGCCGAGCGGAGGTTGACCTGGATGACGTGCTGTCCGCCGCCCTCGGTGGGCAGCGCCATGTACGCGGGCTCGAAGTAGTCCTGGGCCCACAGGTCATCCACCGCGAACTCGGAGAAGAGCGTGGGCTCCCTCGAGCTGACGAGCGCGCCGCCCAGGTCCTCGCGGAAGCGCGCCGACGCCTCGGTGTCCAGGCGCGACACGTAGACGTTGCGCACCGGCGTCAGGTGATGGAACAGCACCACGGGCGCCACGCGCATCATCACCGTGTCCCGGAACAGCTCCTGCGGCCGGTCCACGTGGTAGATGGTCAGCGTCACCTCCACGCGGCCATCCCACACCGCGGCGTCCCGGACGATGTCGTTCGCCTCGATGGCCAGGTCCACGCCCTCGCGCAAGTCCCGGGCCGACAGCGGCAGCACGTTGGCGATGCGGAACGACAGGAACTCCCCATCCATGCGCTTGAACAGACGCACCTTGTCCGAGCCCGCGCCCGTCACGGACACGCTGCCCACCGCGTAGCTTGGCGCTCCGGGCCACGGCGCGACACGCAGCCGCGCGAGGTCCTTCAAGTCCTCCTCGCCGTTGACCTCGGTGTCCTGGGAGTCGTTGCAGCCGGCGAGCTGCTCGTCGCTGAGCTGGGTGAAGGACGGACTGAAGGGACAGGCCTTCTGGTCGTCGTCGATGTTGGCCAGGAAGATGGCGCCACGCTCGGCGCTCCAGGTCTCCTCGCCGGCTTCGTCCCGCTCGTCGACCACGCCGTCGCGGTTGACGTCCGCGAGCAGGTCCACGTGCGGCTCGAACGGCGCGGTGAGCCGGTCCGAGTTGCTGCCGGTATCACCACCGGAATCGAAGAGGGCGGAGCACCCGCCGAGCATCACCAGCGAGAGCAGCCACCCCAGGGGCGCGGGGGTCTTCATCGTTGGCCTCCATACGAAAAGCAGCGGGGCTCGGGTACAAGCAACGGTTGGTGCGAGCCAGCAGGTGTTCAGGAGGCAAGGGATGTTTGACAGGGTGGGCGAGCAGGCATCTCGGAGCGCGGGTCGTAACCTCGCGCGTGCTCGTGGGTTCTCGGAGGCAGCCATGCGCCTCGTGTCCCTCGGTTTCCTGTCGGCCTTGCTGCTCTCATGTGCGAGCACTTCACACCCGGCGCGGAGTGAGGCGCCTATCGAGGACTTCGGACCGGGCGCGGAGGTGCACCTGCTGCAGCGATGGGCCTTCGGTCCGTCGGCGCGGGAGCTGGCGGAGGTGCGTCGCCTGGGCGTGCGCGGTTGGGTGGAGGCGCGGCTCGTGCGTCGGGACGCGCCGATGTCGCCGGCGCTGGCCGGGAAGCTCCAGGCCCTGCCCACGTTGGAGATGTCGATGTCCCAGCTGCTCGACGCGTACCCGAACCGGAAGGAGCGGGAGCAGGCGCTCCTGGCTGGCCGCGAGCTGGAGCGCCCGGCGCGAATCGGTGCGGAGCTCTCCGCGGCGAAGCTGCTGCGCGCCGTCGAGGGACCGAATCCGCTCGAGGAGGTGCTGGTGGACTTCTGGTTCAACCACTTCAACGTCTCCGCGGACAAGGGCGTGGTGCGGTGGATGGTGACGTCGTACGAGCGCGACGCCATCCGTCCGCATGTCTTCGGGCGCTTCCGGACGTTGCTCGGCGCCACGGCGCGCCACCCGGCGATGCTCGTCTATCTGGACAACTGGAGGAGCACGCGTGACGGCATGCCGGAGCGGGGCCGCGCGCGGAGGGACGTGGAGGACGAGGGCGAGGTGGAGATGGACGCCGAGCCCAGGCCGGGGCTCAACGAGAACTACGCGCGGGAGCTGCTGGAGCTGCACACGTTGGGCGTGGAGGGCGGCTACTCGCAGACGGACGTGCGCGAGGTGGCGCGGTGCTTCACGGGGTGGAGCGTGAAGAAGCCGCGCGAGGCGCCCCAGTTCGTCTTCCGTCGTCGGGCGCATGACCCGGGGGCGAAGCGTGTGCTGGGGCAGGAGTTCGCGGCGGGAGGTGGGGAGGCGGATGGGGAGCGGGTGTTGGACGTGCTCGCGCGGCATCCGTCCACGGCGCGGCATCTGGCGACGAAGCTGGCGCGGCGCTTCGTGTCGGACTCGCCGCCGCCGGCGCTGGTGGACCGGTTGGCGAAGGTGTTCCTCGACACGGACGGGGATTTGTCGTCGGTGTATCGCGCGCTGTTGGACGCGCCGGAGTTCTGGGCGCCCGAGGCGCGTGGGGCGAAGGTGAAGACACCCTTCGAGTTCGTGGTGTCCGCGTTGCGTGCGACGGGGGCGGAGGTGCAGGTGCAGCCCCGGCTGGTGCAGGCGGTGGCGAAGATGGGGGAGCCCCTGTACCGGGCGCCTGCGCCCACGGGCTTCCCCGAGGTGGCGGCGCCGTGGGTGAACAGCGGCTCGCTGGTGGCGCGGCTGAACTTCGGGTTGGACCTGGTGTCCGGCAGGATGCCTGGAGCGCGCGTGGTGATGGAGACCGTCGCGTGGCCCGCAGCGCCCACGGCGGAGGCGTGGCTGGAGGCGCTCGGGCTCGCGCTCCTGGGCACACCGCCGTCGGAGGAGACGAAGGCGACGGTGCTCGACGCGCTCTCCCGCCGGAAGGAATCGGCGAGCGCCGAGGCGGAGCGAGGGCCCGTCGACGTGGCCCTCATCGCCGGCCTGCTGCTGGGCTCACCGGAGTTCCAGCGGCAGTAGGGGCCGCTCGTGCACGAGGTGGGACGACTCAAACCTCTTCGAACTTCGCACCGAAGACACCATTGGCCTCCAGTGCCTCCTTGAGCTCTTCGTCGACGATGATGGGCGTTGGCCATCCCCACAGCCGGAACACGCGCGCCTCACCCACCTTCGCCCTGTCGATGCGCAGTCCGATGACGGACCGGTACTGCCCGACAAGCTCCGCGTGCAGTGGCTCATCCGCAGTGATGCGCTGTACCTCTCGGCAGGCGGCATCATCGATGCCTCGAATCTCCCGAGCCACGTTCAAGATGAAGTAGGGCTGGGATTGCCCCTCGACATCGACAGGGAAGAGCTGCACGTCATCCGAAGCCAGTTCCCGGAAGATGGACGCGACACGCTCCGCGACAATGGGGGTCAACCCCGTACCGGCGAATGCGATGTCGAGAGGCTCTCCCGGTTGTTCGACCGGGACTCGCAGCCGCTCTTGAAGCCCGACAGGCTTTCCCTGCCCGAACATCCAAGGGTCTTCGAGCGGCTGGCCCCGGGCATCGACCAGGTCGTCCAAGCGCCAGCGTCCGCCCTTCAGGTAGACATCCATCTTCATGCTGAAGAAGCGTCGTTCCATGTCTATTCCTGGGACCCCTTCGTGATGAGGGTGCGCAGCACGGAGCCCTCCCTTACGAGTTCCCGAGCAATCTGGGCAAGTTCTTCCACCAGCAACGCCCGACAGCGCGCTGTTCCCCGGCACTGTCGCGTCATGCGCTCGATGCGCTCGAAGACGGCCTCGTGGTACTCGCGCGGGTGAGGGCCCTGGTGCCCTTTGATGCGCACGAGGTTCGCGGGGTCATCCAGCTTCATCCCCGCACGCTTGAAGACGCGTTCGAACTCCGGAGTCCAGGGGCCGCCGTTCACGTCGGAGACCGTGTTCTTGTCCGTGCAGATGTGATGCACGTTGCCTTCGGCGTCCCCCTGGATGCCCCCGACAGCGCCCACCATGGGGGCCGTCCCCTCTCCAGCTCCCATCGCGGTCGCGGCGACCGCGGTGGGCGCGAGCGTCACGTTGAGGACTCCGGCCGCGGAGACGGAGATGGCCTGGACCTCTCCGCCCAGCGCTCCAGCGAGCAGGAAGCCCCCTTCCAGTGGGGCGCGGCTCGCGGCCTGCGCGAAGCCCGGCAGCCTCGGGCCCTGGGCCGCCATCGCGCTCCTTCCTCCGAGCGCGGAGAGGGCAACCACCACCAGGACCCGAGCCCCGTTGTCGCCCAGCACCTTGCCGAAGCGATGTCCGGCTCGTGCCAGCTCCTCGACGCTCATCGCGTCGCGGGACTCGTCCATGAGGTGCAGGAAGCCCTGCCCGAGGTTCCAGACAGGCCCCGTTCCCAGGTAGGCAATCAGGGATGCGGTGAGGGCGACGGCCACCAGCTTCGTGATGGGCTCCGGCGCGACGAGCATCACGAGCGCCGTCCCAATCATCGTCGTCACCATGGCGCGCAAGGCCGCGGCGTTCACCATGTCCCGAATCGCTTCCTCGACGCCGTCCCAGACCGTGTCGAGGGCGAAGTAGAGCGCCATCATCCGCCGCTCCATGGGCCCGAGCGTCAACCCACCGGCAAGCATGCCCATGCAGGTGAGAGGCTCTTCCTGGCGCTGACAGATGCGCTCGTACGCGGACTGGGACTGCTGCCCGTGGACACCATCGACGAGCCCGCCAGACGAAGCGAGCAGTGCGCGTGGGTCTCCTTGCTCCATCTCGCGGAACGCGACATCCAGCTTCATGTCGAGCACGAGCTGGGTGACCGCGTGCTTGAAAGCGTCCTCGTCCATCTCGACAGGCGCGGACTGGACGGGCGTGTAGGAGATAAGCCCTCCGCGCCCCGTGTCGAGATGGACAATGCGAGTCGATGCACACCCACTCGCAAGCAGCAACAGCGCGACAACGCTTGAAGCTCTCATGTGACCCCCGGATTCGACCGCCAGCGAAGCGGCGAGCGAACCGGGGCATACCAGTTGCCACTGACGTCCTCAGAGATGCATCATCACTCATTCAACCTCGAAGGTTCATGGCCTTCGTGGTCGATGACCGGCTGCAGACACATCGAGGCCGTGGTCCCACCAGTCACACAGGCGCACATGCCCGCTGAGGCGGGCACACCGGGAAAGTGGGCTTGTGCCGGCGCCGCGCCTCGAGCGGTCCGGCCGTCACTCCGCGGACGCGCCTTGCTGGAACCCCTCCCTCTGGGGCTTGAAGGGCGAGGTGCCACCCACGAGTTCATTCCGGGGCGGAGGGTTGCTCGTGGGGCACTCGACGCCGGAGAGGTAGTCGAGCCCGTGGAGGTCGTGGTTCTGGAGGAAGCGGCGGATGAGGTCGGCCATCTCCTCGGGACGCTCCATCAGGACCAGGTGGTCGGCCTCCCGGATGGTGGTGAACAGCGCGCCGGGAATCGTCGCGGCCAGGTTGCGCACATGGGCTGGCGGAGTGAGCGGGTCGAACTCGCCGGTGAAGGCGAGGACGGGGCGCTTCAGGATGCGCAGGCTCGGGTCCCGGGCCTCGGCGATCAACCGGTTCTGCACGTCGGCGTAGCGAAGCGCCTCGCGCGGTGTGACGGCATGGAAGGCCTTCTCCACCAGCACCCGCGTGGCCTCCGCTTCACGCACGTGGTTGCGCGGGTCCTGGTTCATGGTCGCCTCCACCAGGCCCTGGACGAACGTGTCGAGCTCTCCCTCCAGGATCTGCTCGGCGCGGATGTCGATGCGCACGGCGGACTGGTCGGGAAGCTCCGTCGCCGCCCCCACCAGGATGAGGCGGTCGATGCTGTCCGGATAGCGGTGCGCGAACTCGTAGGCCGTCGAACCGCCGTAGGAGATACCGATGACGTTGATGCGCGGATGGCCCAGGTGCGCGCGCAGGTGCTCCAGACAATCCGCGAGGAAGTCGAAGCCGAACTCCGGCGCCAGGTCGTCCGCCACGCCCGTGCCGGGCAGGTCCGCCATGATGAGCGTGCCGAGCGGATGCAGCAGGTGCTCGAGCTTCGGCAGCGCATACATGTCCTGGAAGGCGCCGCTGATGATGAGCAGCGGCGACTCGATGAGCGGCTTCTCGGGACCCGGCACCACGCGGTAGGCGTAGCGCAGCCCCCGGAAGCTCACGAACTGCGTCTCGGACGTCGAGTCCCCCGCGAGCAGCGCCGCGAGCGCGTTGACCGTGCGGCAGCGCAGCACCTCCGCCCACCGGACCTCGCGCTCGAAGGCCGTCTCCAGTGCCCGGTGCAGTTGCGCCAGTTGGATGGAGTTGCCGCCCACATCGAAGAAGTCGTCGTCGACGCCGACGTCGGGCTGTCCGAGCGCGTCGGCGAAGAGGCGGCGAATCTTCCGCGTCGAGTCCGTCGCTTCCACCACCGGCTGGATGGCCTCGGTGGCCTCGGCCGCAGAGATGGAGACCGGAACCCCCGCCGCGTCCACGATGCGAATCGGCGCGAGGGAGATCTTCGCCAGCTCGACATGGCGCGAGGCGCCCCGAGCGACGATGCGGCGCAGCGCGCGCGGACGGCCGTCCAACCTCGCGCGGAAGTGATGTCCTCCCGAAAGGAACCCGACCCAGCTGACGGTGTGCGGCGCGGCGGCGGCGATGGCCAGCGACTCCAAAGCCTGCGCGGGCTCCATGATGGCGTGGCCTCGCGCCGCGGCCTGCCCCGTCACCTCCAGGTCCGCGGTGCGCTCATCGCGCCAGTAGCTCCAGCCGATGCTCTGGCAGACAGGCGCGTCCGCCGCCCCGCGGCTCTGTGCGTGACACTGCTCGGCGAAGGCCTCGAGCGTGGCGTTGCCGGCGGCATGCGCGCCCTGGAGCGCCCCGCCCACGGCGCCGACGACCGAGGAGAACAGGATGAGGCGACAGCCGGGGCGTTGCTTCGCGACGCGCCACAGACTCCATGCACCCGCGAGCTTCGGGTCCAGCGCGGCGGCCAGGTCTCCGGGCGCGAGCTGGAGCAGGGTCTTCTCCGCGTAGTGCCCCGCCAGGTGCAGCATCCTGTCGACCGGCCGCGACCAGTGCGCCTCCGCCTGCTCGATGGCGGCGCGCACGGCGTCCGCGTCTCCGACGTCGACGGCGCGATACAGCACCTCGCCTCGACTCCGCAGCGCCGCCAGGGCCGCGCGTGACACCTCGGGCAGGCCCGCCTCGGGCGTACGGCCGAGCAGCAGCACCCGGGCCTGGTACCGGGTGACGAGCCACTCGGTGAGGACCCGACCCACGTGACCCAGCCCCCCGGTGATGACGAACAGGCTGTTCGGCTCGAAGCCGGGCACGTCGATGAGCGAGCCCTCCGCGTGCGTGGGCACCATCCTCGCCACGTGGCGACCCTCCGCCCTCCAGGCGACGAGGGGCTCGACGCTGAGCGCATCGACCTCGGCCAGGATGCGGCGCGCGTTGCCCTCCGAAGCTCCAGCGGGCAGGTCCACGTGGCTCGTGCGAAGCCAGGGCAGCTCGAGCTGCGCGGTCGCCAACAGGCCGCGCAGGGGCGCGTGATGCACGGCGACCTGGTCGTCCTCACCGACGCGCAGGCTGTGGCTGGCGATGACCTTCAACAGCACCTGCTCGGGCCGCTGCGCATCGAGGGCACCGAGCAGCGGGACGAGCCAGCCACACGCCCGCAGGCAGGCCTCACGCTGCGCCTCGAAGGACTCGGGGACGCCCATCGCGGAGGGCGCGGAGAGGTGGAGGATGTGTCGGGGCAGCAGCCCCTCCTCGCGCAGCTGCTTGAAGAGCTGGAGGTGGTGGACCGGGTTCTCCACATCCAGGCGATAACGGCGCGGTCCCTCTTGGATGAGCCCGGGCGTCGAGGCCGGGATGAGGGTGACATGCGGCTGGTCGCGACGCTCCAGCTCCTGGCGGAGGGCCTCACCCAGTCGCGCGTCATCCTCGATGAGGAGCGCCACGGAGGTCCGCTCCGCGCCATGCACGTCGGTGTCCAGCGGCGCCGCGGGCCAGGTGGTCCGGTAGAACCACGCGGGCAGCCGCTCGTGCGTGTCCGCGCGAGGCTTCGCCGCCTCCAGCTTCGCCGCGTAGCGACTGGCGAGCTGCGTGCGCTGAATCTTGCCCAGGTCCGTCTTGGGGATGTCCGCGCGCTCGACGGGGACGAGGTGGTGGGGCTGGACGCCATGGTTCCTGGCCACCGCGGCGCGGATGCTGCGCAAGGCCTCCTGCTCGTTCGTGCCCGGCAGCAGGTGGAAGAAGAGCGCGAGCTGGTCCGTCGACGCTCCACTCAAGCGGAGCGCACACGCGGCGGTGAACGAGCGGTCGATGAACGGCAGCTCCTCCACGGTGGCTTCAATCTCGTGGCCGAAGTGGTTGGCGCCGTTGATGATGATGGTGTCGCGCGAGCGGCCGGTCAGCGTCAGGCGCCCGTCGCGCAGGAAGGCGCGGTCCCCGGTGCGGAACCAACCATCCTGCGTGAAGGACTCGCGGTTGACGGCGTCGTTGTCGACATAGCCGCGCAGCACCGACGGCCCCTGAATCTGCAGGGCGCCAATCTCCCCCTCGGGCAGCACCTGGTCCTCGTCGTCCACGATGCGCAGTCGCACGCCCGGGATGGGCGGCCCGAGCGCGACGACGGAGTCCTCATCCGACGACGTGGAGAGGTTGAAGTCGGAGTGGTAGGTGACGCCCGACGAAGTCTCCGACATCCCCCATGCCGGCCATATGGCGGAGTCGCGCAGGCCGTGGGACGAAAGGGCCCGCAGGAACTCCCGCGCCGTCCTGGAGACGATGGCCTCGCCCCCGTTGACCAGGATGCGGACCCGGGAGAGGTCCCACCGCTGCGCCGACGGCTTGCGGCCCAGCTCACCGACAATCAACCCGAAGGCGAAGTGGGGCGCCCAGCTCAGCGTGGCGCCGTGGCGCTCCATCCAATCGAGCCAGCGCAGGGGCTCGCCGAGGATGAGCTGCGTGGGGACATGCACCTCGGCGCAGGAGGAGAGGATGTCCCGGGTGTGGACCATCGCCAGGCTGCCGCCGTGCTCCAGCGGCATCCAGTGGAAGGACACGTCCTGGGGGCCCGTGTTCATCACCCGCGCGGTGCCACGAGCCTCGGTGAGGATGGCCTTGTGGCTCAGGGGCACTGTCTTGGGCGTGCCCGTGCTGCCGGAGGTGAACAGGAGCAGCGTGATGTCGTCGGGCGTCGCGTCCAGGTGCGGCTTCGCCGGCTCATGGCGGGCGAGCTCCTCGACGGTGGCCGTCCTCACCGTGTGGCCGTGGCTCGTGGCGAACGCCTGGAGTGAGGCCTGCTGCGAGGCGTCGATGAGGACGAGGGGCTCGCGCAGCGCCTTCCAGGCCGCCAGCAGCTTGCTCACCCCGGGAATCCCCTCGGCGTACTCGGCGGGAGTCGCGATGGGCGCGGGCACCAGGCCCGCGAGGATGCAGCCCCAGAACGCGGTGATGAAGTCGCGCGTCCCCGGCAACTGGAACATCACCCGCTGGCCCGCCGTGAGCCCCTCACTCCGCAGCCCTCCGGCGACTCGCAGGGCCCTCGACAGCAGCTCGCGGTAGGTGTCGGTCCGCTCCACGCCCTCCGCCTCGACGTGGACGATTCTCTGCTCCGGCGTCCGCGCCACCGCCGCGAGCAGGACCTCGGTCAACGTCCGCTCCGCGCCAGAAAGGGCCGGGCCACCGTCGGCGAGCGCTTCCCGGACCGAGTGTCCGGCAGTGCTCGTCGCGATGGCCGGAAGGTTGCTCCGGTCAACCATGGAGGAGGAGTCCGGCGCGCGTCGGAGCCTCAAGGCTCCGGGCGTGGAGTCCGCGTCGCCGACGGACACCTGGAAGTGTCCGGAGCCCAGCAGGGCGTCGACGACGCGTTGGCAGTGCATGACGAGTGTCTCGTCGAGCACCGCGAGGCCCAGGTCCTCCAGGTCACCTGGACGTCGCGAGGGCGGCAGGGCATGGACGAGGACGATGTCCAGGGGCCCGAGCTGTCGAGGACAGTGGGCGCGCAGGTGCTCGAGGACGGCTTGCTCGGTCAGGGGGCCTCGGGTGGCCACGTGGACCCGGAACCCCTCCTGGGCCGTCCCCGAGCTGGCGGTGCGAGGGGTGACGACACAATCCGCGACGGTCCTCATCTTCAAGACTGCGGCGCGAACGACGGCCTGCGTTTCGGGGTCCTGGTTCGACGACAACCGCATGGGCGCTCCCCCTCGAAGAATTTTGAGGGGGGATGGATAGGCAAGGCCTTGGGCACCGCCTACCGGTCCTGGCGTACGAGGCGGGTATCCGTGATTCCTTTCCAGACACGGCCGCTCCGCGCCCCGTCGGAGATTCGACGCTCCAGCGGGCCGTGACAGAACCCTTCATGCACGCTGGCCACGTCTGTCCTTCGTCAAGAGCCAGTCGCGGACCGCGAGGAATCGCGCGGTGGGCGCGGCGGCCTTGCGCCAGGCCACCCAGAGGGTCCCCGAGGGACGACGCGCTGCGCGTCGCGGTGCCTCGAGCGCTGCGACTCGGCCCTCGCGCAGTGCCGGCTGGACCAGGTAGTCGGGTAGCACCGCCAACCCCACGCCCGCCTCCACCAGCGCGAGCATCTCGTCGAGGTTGGCGATGCGGCAGACCACCTGCGTCGGCAGCGGCTCCTTCGCGCCGAAGGCCGCGCGCCACCAGGGCAGGAGCATGGCCAGGTCCGAGTCGAAGGCGACGAAGCGATGCGCGGCGAAGTCGCGGGCGCTCCTCGGTGTCCCCCAGCGCTTCAGGTAGCCGGGGGAGGCCACGGCGACGAACTGCTCCTGGGCCACCGGGTGCAGCTCCAGACCCGGAGCCTCGGGCAACAGACCGACGATGCCCAGGTCCAGCTCGCCGTCGAGGAGCCTGCGCGCGACGCGGCTGGGGACATCGAAGCGGACGTCCAGTCGCAGCTCGGGATGCGCGGCCAGCAGGGACGGCAGCCGCGGGCGCAGCCAGTAGCGGAAGAAGGGCCAGGGGCCGCCCAGCGCCACCTCGCCGCGCACCACGCGATGCGTCTCGGAGGCCTCCTCCACGGCGGCGTCCAGCGCGGGCAGGTGCTCTCCCAGTCGAGCGACGAGCGCCGCTCCGGCGGAGGTGAGCCGGGCCCTGCGCCCCACGCGCTCGAACAGCGCGACCCCCGTGTGTCGCTCGAGCGCCTTGAGCTGCTGTCCCACGGCGGACGCGGTGATGCCCAGTCGCGCCGCGGCGGCGGCGTGGGTCCCCGCGCGGCTGACTTCCCACAGCGTCCAGAGGGCTTCGCGATTGCCAAGCATGGCTTGAGCTTATGTGAAGAAGCCCTCGGTTTTCTGGGCGGACCTCCAGGCGTATCCCTTTCGCCGTGGGGCCCCTCCTCGGGGGCCCGCGAGGGAGCCGTGTCATGGAAGAGATGCTGACCGCCGTGAAGGTCCTGTTGATTGTCACCAGCCACTCGCAGTTCGGGGACACGGGAGAGAAGACCGGCTTCTGGCTGGAGGAGCTGGCCGCGCCCTACGAGGCGTTCGTCGAAGCGGGGGCGCAGGTGGACATCGCGTCCCCGGAGGGTGGCGCCGCGCCGGTGGACCCTCGCAGCGAGAAGGAGCAGACCGAGTCCACGAAGGCGTTCCTGTCGGACGCGCAGGCGAAGAAGAAGCTGGCGAACACGCTCAAGCTCGCGAAGGTGAAGGACTCGTACGACGCGTACTTCGTCGTGGGCGGGCACGGCGTGATGTGGGACCTGTCGAAGCACGCGCCCACGCACAAGCTGTTGTCCGCCGGGTACGCGCGGGGCGCGGTGGTGGCGGCGGTCTGCCACGGGCCCGCGGCGCTGGTGGGGGTGAAGGGGCCGGACGGGCAGCCGCTGGTGAAGGGCAAGCGCGTGGCGGGCTTCAGCAACGCGGAGGAGAAGGCGGCGAAGTTCGACGCCATCGTCCCGTTCGCGCTGGAGACGCGGCTGAAGGAACTGGGAGCCCGCTACGAGTCGGGCCCGCTGTGGGAGAGCTTCGTCGTGGCCGACGGCCGGCTCGTCACCGGGCAGAACCCGGCGTCGTCCGCCGCCACCGCGCGCGAGGTGCTCCGCCAACTGCGCGAGAAGAAGCAGCCCTGACGGAGGCTCGAGGCGGCTCCACCTGAACGATGTGCCGTCATGGGGGCGGAGGTGCGCTCGTAACCTCCGGACCGAACGGGTGTTGAATGGGCGGACCTCGCCGCCTCGCGGGGCCGACCACCCTGGAGTCCCAGCCGCATGCCCCAGTCCCTCTCTCGACGCCGTCTGCTGCATGCGCTGGGTCTGTCCGGAGTGGGGCTCCTGTTCACGCCAGGTCTCCTGCGTGGCGTCCAGGCGGGCACACCTCCTTCACGGCGCACGTTGGTGACGGTGTTCCTCCGGGGCGGAGTGGACGGACTCTCGCTCGTCCCGCCTGTCGAGGACGCGGCCTACCACCGCGCGCGCCCCTCGCTCGCGCTGAAGTCCACGGGCGAGGGCGCCGCGCTGCCCCTGTCCTCGCCCTTCGGCCTGCACCCACGTTTGGAGCCCCTGCTCCCGCTGTGGAAGGAAGGACAGCTCGCGGTGCTGCACGGCGTGGGACTGCCCACCCCGGTCCGCTCGCACTTCGATGCCCAGGACTTCGTGGAGTCCGGAACGCCGGGCCGCAAGTCGACGCCGGATGGTTGGCTCAACCGCGCGCTGGGCTCCGAGGCGCAGGTCCCCTCCGCGCCGCTGCGCGCCGTGGCGCTGCAGTCCACGCTGCCCCGAGCACTCTTTGGTGACGCGGGCGCGCTGGCCATGGGGCGACTGGAGGAGTTCCGGCTGCGCGTGGGCAACCGGGGAGCACGGGCCACTCGCGGCTTCGAGGCGCTCTATGCCGGCGCCGTGGACGACGCGCTGCGGACCACGGGGCAGGGCGCCTTCGAGGCCCTCTCGCACCTGGACGAAGAGCAGCTCGCCCGGCTGCCGCCCACCTCCGGCGCCGAGTACCCACGCGCGCCCCTGGGCCAGCGACTGGCGGACATCGCCCGGCTCATCAAGGGCGACGTGGGCCTGGAGGTCGCCGCCACGGAGATGGGCGGCTGGGACACCCACGCGGCGCAGGGCGCGGCCACGGGCACCTTCGCCAATCGCTGCGCGGAGCTGTCCGGCGCGCTGTCCGCCTTCGCGCGCGACCTGGGCCCACGGCTCGAGCACGTGACGGTGGTGGTCCTGACGGAGTTCGGCCGCACCGTGCGGGAGAACGGCAGTCGAGGCACGGACCACGGCGTCGGGAGCGCGATGCTCGTGCTCGGCGGCGGTGTGCGCGGAGGTCGGGTGTACGGGCGCTTCGAGCCCCTGACCGCGGACCGGCTCCAGGATGGCCGGGACGTGCCCGCGTGGACCGACGTGCGCGCCCCGCTGTCCGAGGCCCTGCGCGCCTGCCGCCCCGGCGTGGACCTGACCCGGGTGTTCCCGGGGTACACACCCGGCACCGCGCTGGGGCTGTTCACATAGCGCGGTCCGGAATGGGGCAGACTGGGCGGGGCCATGGTCCGCCTCCGCCGCATGCTCACCCTCCTCCTCTCCGTCTTCGCGGTCCTCTACGTCGCGCTGTGCGTCGCGGCCTTCGTCTTCCAGCGCTCGCTGCTCTTCCCCGCGCCGAAGGCCGCCACCCTGCTCCCCGCGGCGCACGGCTTCAGCCGTCTGCCGTTGAGCGCAGGGGCCTACGTGGACCTGCTCCAGTTGCCAGGGCCCGAGGGCGCGCCGACCGTGGTGCACTTCCACGGCAACGGGGAGCAGCTCCTCGACCAGCTCGACCTGGGCCTGTTCCTCCAGGCGAACGGCCTGGGCTTCCTGGCCGTCGAGTACCCGGGCTACGGCGCCTCCCCCGGAGCACCCTCCGAGCAGGGCATCTACGCGGCGGCGGAGGCCGCGCTCGCGCTGCTGCGCACCCAGGGGGTCCCGCCGGAGCGCACGGTGCTCAGCGGCCGCAGCCTGGGCACGGGCGTCGCGGTGGAGATGGCGCGCCGGGGCCATGGCGCGCGCATCATGCTGGTGGCGCCCTACACCTCCATCCCCGACATGGCGGCGACGATGCTGCCCTTCCTCCCCACCTCGCTGCTCGTGAGGGACCGCTTCGACACCCTGTCGAAGGCGCAGGGGCTCGACCTGCCGGTGCTCATCATCCACGGTGAGCAGGACACCCTCATCCCGGTGGAGATGGGGCGCCAGCTGGGCACCCGCTTCCCTCGCGCCACGGTGGTGACGGTGCCGGACGCGGGGCACAACGACGTGCTGGAGCGCTCGGGGCCGGACCGCGTGCAACGCATGGCCGCGTTCGCGCTCGGCGGCGACTGAGGCTCCAGCGCACGCCGTCGTCAGTGCACCTGCGACGCGGACTGCGTGTCGATGGAGACCTCGCGCATCAGCTCGGCGGTCTCCTCCGCGCCCAGACGCTTCACCAGGTCCGCCTGCGCCACCATGCCGCAGACGGTGTTGTCGTCGTCGAGCACCACCATTCGCCGCACCTGGTTCTGCTCCATCAACGCCAGACAGTCCTCCAAGGGGGTGTCGCGGTACACGGTGGCCGCGGGCGCGCTCATCGCCGCCGTCACGTCCAGCATGTAGGGGTCCTTCCCCTTGGCGATGATGCGGCAGGTGATGTCCCGGTCCGTGATGATGCCCAGCGGCCGGTTGTCGGCGTCGATGACGGGCAGGGCCCCGCAGTCACACTCGACCATCCATCGCGCCGCCTGTTCGATGCCCGTGTCGGGCAGACAGGTGACGGGATTGGCGGTCATGGCTTCTTCGACCTTCATGGCGACCTCCCAGGGAGAATGAGTCTCCCCAGGAAGGTGCGCCTCGAGGTCCCAAGTCGCGGCGGGCAACAAGGCGAGGGCCCGTCACGCGCCGAGGACTTCAATCCCGAGGGAAGCGCTCCTCGTACTCGGCCTCCAGGCGTGCGTGGGTGGACCAGAAGCCGCGAGGCGTCTGTCCGCGCAGCTGGTCCTCGAGGATGCCCAGGTGGGTGTCCCAGCCGCTCGCGACGCTGACGCGGTCCTCGCGCGTGACGAGGCGCCGGTGCGTGACGACGAGCAGCACGTCCGAGCCCCGAGCGCTCAGCTCGAAGGTGACCTCGGAGGGGGCGCCCGTCTGCTCGGCCCAGGTGTAGCTCAGCACGTGTGGCGGCTCGCAGCGGAGCACGCGCCCCGTGTGACGATGGCCATCGCGCATCACCTGATAGCGCTGGGGCACCGGCTCGTGGGAGAGGTGGGCGTGCTGGAAGCGCAGCTCGACGCTTCCACCTTCGCGCAGCTCCATGTCCCCGGCGGCGAGCCACTTCCCGCGCAGCTCCGGGTCGGTGAGGAACGCCCACACGCGCTCCAGCGGACCCGGCAGCACGCGCTCCAGGCGCACCGTCTGGGGCTCGGTGACGACGCCGTGTTCAGCCATGGCGCGGGGGCTCCCCGGCCAGCTCGCGCGCCAGGGTGGTGAGCATGGTGGCCCAGCCCGCCTGCGTGCGGTCCGCATACTCCGCCCACGTGTCCGACATGACGTGCGTCAACGTCAGCTCACAGCCCGCGTCCCTCGGCCGGAAGTCCAGGGTGACGCGGCTGATGTTCTCCTCGCTCATCGGCTCCTCGCGGATGGCCCACGTGAAGACCAGTCGCTGGGGACGGGCTATCTCCAGATAGGTCCCGATGTGGTCGATGTCCTGACCCTTCCTGCGCACGAGGAAGGAGAAGCCGCCGCCCACGCGCGCGTCGAGCCGCAGGTGCACCACCTCCTCGTCGCGCACACCCGGGCCCCACATCCACCGGCCGAGCGTCTCGGGGCTCAGCCACGCGTCGAAGACGCGCTCGGCGCTGGCGGGGAAGAAGCGGGTGAGCTGGACCTGGACCGTCTTCGAGGCATTCACCGGGTGCGTCCTTTCTTGGGGGAAGGGGGCGTGGGAGCCTCGCCGCGCAGCAGGCTCTCCAGCATGTCGAGCCGCTCGCTCCAGAAGCGCTCGTAGTAGCGAATCCAGTCCTGCGCGTCCGACAGCGGCCGGGCGTTGAGCCGGCAGACGTGCGTGCGGCCCTTCACCTCGCGGTGCACCAGCCCCGCACGCTCCAGCACCTTGATGTGCTTGGACGCCGCGGCCAGGGACATCTGGAAGGGCGCCGCCAGCTCTCCGACGCTGCGCTCGTGCACCGACAGGTTGCGCAGCATCGCCCGACGTGTCGGGTCGGACAGCGCATGGAACGTGTGGTCGAGCTGGCTCGCGTGTTGTTCAACCATGAGGTTGAATATAGAGCCGCGCGTGACGCTGTCAACCCACGTGGGCCGCGAGGAGGCTGCTACGCTGGCGGCGCCCCTCGACCCCGGAGAAGACCCATGTCCCGAGCCCCCGCGCCCGTCATCGGCATCATCGGTGGCAGTGGCCTGTACCAGATGGATGGCCTGAAGGACGTCGCGTGGAGGAAGGTGTCGTCGCCCTTCGGCGAGCCCTCCGACGAGCTGTGCTTCGGCACGCTCGAGGGCACGCAAGTGGTGTTCCTGCCCCGCCATGGTCGCGGGCACCGCATCGCCCCGAGCGACATCGACTTCCGGGCGAACATCGACGCGCTCAAGCGCAGCGGGGTGACGGACCTCTTGTCGCTGTCCGCGGTGGGCAGCCTGCGCGAGGACCTGCCGCCGGGCACCTTCGTGGTGGTGGACCAGTTCGTGGACCGCACCTTCGCGCGGGAGAAGAGCTTCTTCGGCACGGGGTTGGTGGCGCACGTGTCCATGGCGAAGCCCACGTGCTCGCGCTTGGGGGAGGCGGTGGTGGCCGCGTGCGAAGCGCTGGGCGTGGCCGCGCACCGGGGCGGCACCTATCTGGCGATGGAGGGGCCGCAGTTCTCCTCGCTCGCGGAGAGCCGGCTGTATCGGACGTGGGGCTGTGACGTCATCGGCATGACGAACATGCCGGAGGCCAAGCTCGCCCGTGAGGCGGAGCTCTGTTACGCGACGGTGGCCATGGTGACGGACTTCGACTGCTGGCACCCCGAGCACGACGCCGTCACGGTGGACCAGGTCGTCTCGGTGCTCGTGGGCAACGCGGGCAAGGCGCGCTCGCTGGTGAAGCAGGTGGTGCCGCTGCTCGGAGGACACGAGGGGCCCTGTCGGCAGGGGTGTCAGCGCGCGCTGGAGCACGCGCTCATCACCGCGCCGGACGCCCGCGACGCGGCGATGGTGGAGAAGCTGTCGTCGGTGGCCGGACGGGTGCTCGGGCGATGAAGGTCCACGGCAAGCCCACCCGCGCCGTCTGGCTGGAGCCGGATGCCCGCGCGGTGGGCATCATCGACCAGACGCGGCTGCCCCACGCCTTCGTCACCGCGCGACTGGAGACGCTGGACGAGGCCGCGCACGCCATCCGCGCGATGCGGGTGCGGGGCGCTCCGCTCATCGGCGCGACGGCCGCCTACGGGGTCTGGCTGGCCTTGCGCGCGGATGCCTCCGACGCGGCGCTGACGCGTGCGCTCGCGGTGCTGGGTGAGACGCGGCCCACCGCCGTGAACCTGCACTGGGCGCTGGAGGAGATGCGCCGTGTGCTGACCCCGCTGCCGCCCGCCGAGCGCGTGGAGGCGGCGAAGCGGCGCGCGGCGGAGCTGTGCGACGAGGACGTGGCCATCAACCGCGCGCTGGGCGAGCACGGCCTGAAGCTCCTGGAGGCCGCGTGGGAGAAGAAGGGGAGGAAGGGACGGCTGGAGGTGCTCACCCACTGCAACGCGGGGTGGCTCGCGACGGTGGACTTCGGCACGGCGCTCTCGCCCATCTACCTGGCGCACGACGCGGGCCTGCCCGTGCATGTCTGGGTGGATGAGACGCGCCCGCGCAACCAGGGCTCGCAGCTGACGGCGTGGGAGCTGGGGCAGCATGGTGTCCCGCACACCGTCATCGCCGACAACGTGGGCGGCCACCTCATGCAGCACGGGCAGGTGGACCTGTGCATCGTCGGCACGGACCGCACCACGGCCCACGGTGATGTGGCGAACAAGATTGGCACCTACCTCAAGGCGCTCGCGGCGAAGGACAACGGCGTGCCTTTCTATGTGGCCCTGCCCTCGCCCACCATCGACTGGAGTCTGCGCGACGGCGTGCGGGAGATTCCCATCGAGCAGCGCGATGGCTCCGAATTGAGCGACGTCACGGGCCGGCTCGCCTCGGGGGAGGTGGCCACGGTGCGGGTGACACCGGAGGGCAGCCCCTCCGCCAACTACGCCTTCGACGTGACGCCCGCGCGATTGGTGACAGCGCTCATCACCGAGCGGGGCGTGTGTCCGGCGAGTGAGGCGGGCCTGCGCTCGCTGTTCCCGGAGCGCGCGGAGGTGAGGCCATGAAGGACGAGCAAGGCGTATGTCCGGCGAGCCAGGACGGCCTGCGCTCGCTGTTCCCGGAGCGCGCGAGGATGGGCTCATGAAGGACGAGCGCGTCGTGCGAGAGGCGATGATCGCCACCTGCCGCAAGATGAACGCGGCGGGGCTCAACCAGGGCACGAGCGGCAACTTGAGCGTGCGCGTGGACGGGGGCTTCCTGCTGACGCCCACCGGCATGGACTACGAAGTGCTGGTGCCCGAGGACATGGTCCTCATGCGCATGGATGGAAGCCACGAGGGCCCACGGCGTCCGTCGTCCGAGTGGCAGCTCCACCGGGACATCCTGGAGGCCCGTTCGGAGGTGGGCGCGGTGCTGCACGCGCACTCCATGTTCAGCACCACGCTGGCGTGTCTTCGCCGGGGCATCCCGGCCTTCCACTACATGGTCTGCGCGGCGGGCGGCGTCGACGTGCGGTGCGCGCCGTACGCCACCTTCGGCACCGCGGAGCTGGCGCGAAACGTCCTGGACGCGCTGGAGGGCCGCAAGGCGTGCCTGATGGCGAACCACGGCATGCTGGCGCTGGGGCGGGACCTGCCCTCGGCCTTCAAGCTGGCGGTGGAGGTGGAGACGCTCGCGGCCATGTACTGGCGAGCGCTCCAGGTGGGCGAGCCCGTGCTGCTCGACGACGCGGAGATGGCGCGCGTGCTGGAGAAGTTCAAGACCTACGGCCAGCAGTCCGCGCTCACGCCGAGCGGAGCGTGAGCACCGTCACCTCGGGCGGGACGCCCAGGCGGAAGGGTAGCCAGTGTCCGGTGCCGCCGGACACGTAGAGCTGGTGGTCGCCCTGGCGGTAGCGGCCGAGCATGTACTGGAAGGCGAAGAAGAAGAACGGCATCCCGAAGAAGGCCACCTGGCCACCATGGGTGTGGCCCGCCAGCGTCAGCCGCGCCCCGCGCTCGGCGGCGTGGTCGAAGAAGTCCGGGTGGTGCGTGAGGCACAGCACCACCTCGTCGGGAGAGACGCCCTGGAAGGCCTGCTCGGCGGACTGCTTCATGCGCGCGGCCTTCACGCGGTGGCTGCGGCCGGACATGGGGTAGTCCACGCCCACGACGCGAACGCGCTGGCCGCCGTGCTCGAAGGTGTGGGACTCGTCCACGAGCAGGCGCACCGGGCTGCCCCGCGACTGGGACTTCGCGTAGGCCTCCACGACCTCGTCCAGCCCGCGCCAGTGCTCGTGGTTGCCGAGCACCGCCAGCATTCCGTGAGGCGCGCGGCACTCCTCCAGCGCGGCCATGGTGGCGTCGAGCTGGTCCAGGTCATCGATGAGGTCCCCCGTCATCACCTGGAGGTCCACCTGGGCCTCGTTCATCGCGGCCACCGTGTCGCGCAGGTACTGGGTGTCGATGAAGGTGCCCACGTGTACGTCGGTAATCTGGCCGATGCGGAAGCCATCCAGCGCGGCGGGCAGGCCCGGCAGGCGCACCTCCACCGACTCCACCTTGAAGCCCATGGAGCCGCTGGCCAGGCCCGCCGTGCTCGTCCCCACCGCGAGCAGCGGCACCGCGCGCCCCGCGTTCGTCAGGAGGTTGCGCCGGCTCATCCTCGCGGACGTCAGCGACTCCAGGGCGCTGGCCTGCGTGGAGTGGGGGGCGGGTGTTCCGCTGGGGACGGACTCGGGGGCCTCGGGGACCGGGGCCTGGGTCGTCATGACGTCAGGGGAGGCCTTCGCCCGGGCGCGGCGGTCCATCCACCGGCGCAGCAGGGCCAGGGGGCCGCCGACGAGGAAGATGATGATGGCGGAGATGGACCAGCCCGTGGCGAGGATGCGCAGCAGGGCGGGGACCTCGGAGGTGCGTCCGGTGATGGCGGGCACCAGCCAGACGGCCAGGGACAGCGCCGAGCCGCCGAGCAACACCCACCGGCGCCACCCTCGCGCCATCGCGGGCCAGAACGACTTCAGGACGGTCCAGGCGACCACGTAGACCAGGAAGAGAAGCAACGGCCTGACCATCAACACGCTCCCAAGCGCACGAGAACCGCAGTCATAGCGCCGGGCCGCATGCCCCGCCGCACGAAGTGGCTGAATGTAGGTGATGCCCCTGTCACCGAGGCTCGCCTGGGCGCCAGGGCGTCCTCCCTACGTCCGCGCGGCCCGGGACATTCCCCAGGGCGTGTGGGCTTCAGCCCCGGGCGCCGGGGCTGGCCATGCGCAGGTGCGCGTGCAGCGTCTCGGTGCGCAGGTAGAGGAACTGGGCATCGCCGAAACCCAGCGCGTCGCCATCCGTGAGCAGCACGTCCTGCTCGGGCGTCAGCGCGGCGGTGTTGACCCAGGTCCCGTTCATCGAGCCCACGTCCCGGACCGAGCAGTCCCCCGCCGAGGCGTGCCACTTGAGCGTGGCGTGGTGCTTGGACACGGACGGGTCCGGGACGATGAGCGTGCAGCCCTCCATCCGTCCCACGGTGAGCTCCTGCCCGTCCACGGCCGGACGCAGGAAGTGGACCTCCAGCGCGTCGAAGCCGCGCAGCATGACGAAGAGCCGGTCCACCAGCCGGGTGCGGTGCGCCATGCCCACGGTGCGCGCCTCGCCCAGCCGCATCGCCACCTGTTGGAAGACGGGCTCGGGCGGCTGTTGGACGAGGACCACGGGCCCGGAGGCGTCGAGGAAGGCTTCCAGGGTTGCCAGGGCGAACGGGCGCAGTTGCTTCACGGACGGCATGGTGGCCACAACCTACCCCGAAGCCGCGGGCCCTGGCGCGCACCCGCACGCACCAGGCCGCCGCCGTCCACCAGCGAACGCTCCCACGTGAGCACATGGAGCGGGTTTGGTCCGGGTTCTTCGGAAGGTTTCATGGAGGCACGCGCGAGGCTCAATCCATGCGCAGTGATTGCGAGTGGCTGTAATCCCAGACCCGAGACGAGGCTGGAAACATTTCAGCTAGTGGCTATCAACGATGGAGAAGGCTCGACAATCATTGCATATCCGCCCACGGAGCTCGGGTCGGTGGGCTCCATCACCAGGAGAAGCGCATGAAGGCACTGTCATTCGTGATGGTCGCGGCTGTTTCCATGGGCGTGCTCGCCGGTTGCGGCGAGGGCACCACGCCGGAGGCGACAGTCGACGACAAGGGGCCCCGGTACGAGGCCACGCTGAACGATGGGAGGTCCGTGATCGTGCGGGACGCCTCGGGCGAGAGCAACGTGAGCGCCCAGGCCATCGAAGGTGAGCGCACCGTCACCCAGGCCGCGTGTTGGGTGACGTTGCAGTGGTGCAGCGAGCCGGGCACCGGCGACATCGTCTGCACCCAGAACGGCGGCTGCACGACGGCGCAGTTCATCGCCGCGTGCATCTCGCTCGCCGAGGATATCTGCGGAATCTGATACATCCGTGGAAGCTCAGCGTCAGCCCCAGGTGAGGGCTGACGCTGCATGGCGGTGCGTGGCGCGGTGTGTCGTGAGATGAGGCTTTGCGCTCGCGGCGTGTCCGGTGACACTCGTGTGACACAGACATTTGTGTTCGCGCGAGGAGCGTCCAAGCCATGTGGGAGCGAATGAGGAAGCACGGCGCCTGGGTGTTGGCGGCGTCGTTGTTGGCGTTGAGCGGGTGCTCGGACTCGGACGATGACCTGCCGACGCCGGACGCCGGGGCGCAGCCCGACGCGGGGACGCCGGACGCGGGGGCACCGGACTCGGGCTCGGAGCTGCCGCCGTTGCAGGTGCCGGAGGGCTGCAACCCGCTGGCATCCGAGCATGACTGCCTGTTGCCGTATCCCTCGGACTACTTCCTGAAGGAGGACGCGGCGCTGCCTTCGGGACATCGGGTGACGCTGAGCGCGGCCGCGAAGCTGAAGACGCGGGATGGGACGCCGTTCGACTTCACGGACCTGCATCCGGCGGATGGGTATTCGCATGGCACGCAGATGCTGGCGCTGTTCCCGGGCGGGGTGGATGACACGGGGCTGCCCTCGGTGACGCGGCCCACGGCGGCGACGTCGGGGAGCACGGTGTTGCTGGAGGCGGAAGCCGGCACGGGCGTGCTGCACTTCGCGGAGCTGGACCCTCGGGCGGCGGCGGACGCGCGGCGGGCGCTGCTGGTGCGGCCGGCGGTGCGGCTGAAGGGTGGGACGCGCTACATCGTGGCGCTGCGCGGGCTGAAGGCGAAGGACGGCGCGCCGGTGCCGGTGCCGGAGGGCTTCCGCCGCATCCGGGATGGACAGACGGCGGGGGACGCGCTGCTGGCGCCGCTGGCCCGGCGCTACGAGGCGGACATCTTCCCGGCGCTGGAGGCGGCGGGGGTGCCGCGCGCGGAGCTGCAGCTCGCGTGGGACTTCACGACGGAGACCGAGGAGAACGTCACGCGGGACATGTTGGACGTGCGTCGGCTGGCGATGGAGGCGATGGAGGCCACGCCGCCGGTGGTGACGGTGACGGAGGTGACGAACGACGTGGACGCGAACATCGCGCGTCGCATCAAGGGGACGCTGCGGGTGCCGCTGTTCATGGAGACGGCGCAGCCCGGAGCGCTGCTGGCGCGGGATGCGCAGGGGCGGGTGCGGCGCAATGGCGAGGCGGAGGTGCCCTTCACGCTTCAGATTCCCCGGAGTGTCTGGGGGCAGGGCGTGGCGCCGGTGCGGCTGCTCCAGTACGGGCACGGCTTCTTCGGCGGGCAGGGGGAGGCGGACGGCTCGTTCGTGCGGCCGTTCGTGCAGGCGACGCGGATGGTGGTGGTGACGGTGGACTGGTGGGGCATGTCGCAGGCGGACGCGCCGGGGGTGGTGGGGGCGATGGCGCAGCAGCCGGGGCAGACGATGCGCTTCTCGGACCGGGTGCATCAGGGGATGGTGAACCAGATGGCGGTGACGTACGCGGCGCGCACGACGCTCCGGGACGTGCCGGAGCTGAGCGACAACGGGGTGCTCGTGTACGAGCCGGGGCAGACGTACTTCTACGGCATCAGTCAGGGGCACATCCTGGGCGGGACGTACGTGGCGCTCTCGCCGCATCTCGAGCGCGCGGTGTTCAGCGTGGGTGGGGCGGACTTCTCGCTGATGATGTTCCGGGCGAAGCCCTTCGCGCCGTTCCTGCAGGCGATCGCCGCGGCGGTGCCGGACGCGCTGGACCAGCAGAAGTTCGCTGCGATGACGCAGACGGGGTTCGACCGCATCGACCCGCTGACGTACGCGCCGCACGTGTTGAAGACGCCGTACGAAGGTGGCCCCGCGTCGCGCAAGGTGTTGGTGCAGTACGGCCTGGGCGATGCACAGGTGCCCAACGTGGCGACGGAGCTGCATGCGCGGGCGATGGGGCTGACGCAACAGTTGCCGGCGACGTGGCGCGTGCCGGAGCTGCCGGCGGTGGAGGGCGTCCTCGACGGCGCGGCGCTGGTGCAGTTCGACTTCGGGTTGCCCTCGCCGTTGCCGGGCACGGTGGCGAACCTGCCGGCGGACGACAACCCGGTGCACGAGGGTGTGCGTCGCAACACGAAGGGCCGTGAGCAGGTGGACCTGTTCCTCAGGCCCGACGGCAAGGTGGAGGCCACCTGCGGCGGCGTCTGCCTCGGCGCGAACTGACGCGGTGGGCTGAACGTGTAAGCCGTAGTTACAAGTTCGTGGATGGCTCCGCGTTGGTTCGGAAATCGTGCGCCGTGAGGCGTGTGGCTTGCAGCGGAGACGGTCCGCGCTCGTGAAGGGGCGCGGACCGTCCAACCTGTGAGACTGCATGCATCGTCTGAGTGAATCGCCGGGCCATACGGCCCCTGTCGTGATGGGGCCGCGAAGGAGGGTAGGGAGTAGACAGCACGACCTGGGGGGTGAGACACCCGGGATGGACCTCGCGCCCCTTCGGGCCGAAGTCCGTCGAGGCGAGAGTGCTCGGGCTCGACAGGGAGGGCTCATGACGCGGTACTGGCTTTCGTTCGACTTGGGGCTCCGGGGCAACTACGACGACCTCTACCGGTGGTTGGCGAAGCTGGACGCGCGCGAGTGTGGTGACGGCATGGCGACGTTCACCACGGAGCAGACGCCCGTGCAGCTCAAGCGGGCCCTCAAGCCCATCGTGGGCAAGAAGGGGCGGGCCTACCTGATTGGCTCCGACAAGGAAGGGAAGTGGAGCGGCAAGTGGCTCTTCGGCAACCGGCGTCCCGCCCCGTGGGTCGGCTACGTCGAGCTCGCCGGTGAGGAGCAGGACGACGCATGAAGGTCTGTGTCGATGCCTGCTTCCTGCTCGCGCTCTATGATCCGAGGGATGGTCTCCACGGCGTCGCCAAGGCGCTGTTCGAGAAGCTGTTCGACTCGACTGCCCACGAACTGGTGGTGCCCTGGCCCATCCTCTACGAGACGGTGTCGACGCGCATGGCTCGCAGGAGCGCGTCGATGGGGCTGCTGGAGCGGGACTTGAAGCGCCTGCGGCAGCGCAACCGGCTGTCGATGTTGTTCGACCGGAAGATGCGCGAGCAGGCGCTCTCGGAGTGCTTCGAGGAGCTGACGAAGGACGGTGGTTACCGCGCCCTGAGTCTGGTGGACCGGGTGGTGCGGCTGATGCTGCTCAGTCGGAGCCACCGGCTCCACGCCCTCGTCACCTTCAACCGGGGCGACTTCGAGGACGTGTGCCGGCAGCGGAAGATCCAGCTCATCGACCAGCAGGGCTGACGAGCTTGGGGCCCACCGTCCTTCCACGGACGGCGGGCCCACCGTGCCTCACCCCGCGGCGGTGCTCGGGTTCTTGATGAGGTGGTCGCCGTAGTCCTCACGGAGCTTCGTCTTGAGGAACTTCCCGGTGGACGTGCGCGGAATCTGCTCGATGAAGAGGTAGTCGTCCGGCAGCCAGAACTTGGCGAACTGCTTCGCCAGGTGCTCCGTCAGCGCCTCCTTGCTCACCGCCTGCCCCGGCTTGAGCACCACCGCCGCCAGCGGGCGCTCGTCCCACCGCGCATGCCGCCCGGCGAACACCGCCGCCTCCAGCACCGCCGGGTGGCTCATCAGCGCGTTCTCCAGCGCCACCGACGAAATCCACTCCCCGCCTGACTTGATGACGTCCTTGCTCCGGTCGCAGATGCGCACATACCCATCCGCGTCCAACGTGACGACATCCCCCGTCCTGAACCAGCCATCCGCCGTGAACCGGTCCGCCCCCTCGCCGCCGTAGTACGAGCCCGCCACCCACGGCCCGCGCACCTCCAGCTCACCCATCGTCGCGCCGTCCCAAGGCAACGCCTTCCCGTCCTCCCCCATCACCCGCGTCTCCACGAACGGCAGCGCGAAGCCCTGCGAGCTCTGCGCCCCCAGCTGCGCCTTCGCGTCCGCGTGGCGAAGCGCCTGCTTCACCTTCGCCATCGTCCCCACCGGGTTCATCTCCGTCATGCCCCAGGCGTGCGTCACCTCCAGCCCGTGCCGCTGCCGGAAGCCGTCAATCATCGCCGGCGGCGCCGCCGAGCCTCCAATCAACATCGTCCGCATCGCGCTCAGGTCCCACTTCTTCGGGTCCTGGTCCAACAACGCGAGGATGCCCAGCCAGATGGTCGGCACTCCGCCCGCCACCGTCACCTTCTCCGCCGACATCAACTCCAGGAGCGACGGCGGGTCCAGGTGCGGCCCCGGCATCACCATCCGCGCCCCCGTGAGCAGCGCGTCGAACGGCAACCCCCACGCCGCCGCGTGGAACATGGGCACCACCGGCAACACCGAGTCCGCCTCGCCGATGCCCGTCAAATCCTTCATGCAGCACACCAGCGTGTGCAACGTGATGGACCGATGGCTGAACAGCACCCCCTTGGGGTTGCCCGTCGTGCCCGACGTGTAGCAGAGCATCGCCGCGCTGTTCTCCTCCAGCGTGGGGAAGTCGAACGTCTCCGGCTCCGCCGCGAGCAGCTGCTCGTAGTCCAGCGTCCCCTCCGGCGCGGGCCCCGCGTCCGGGATGACGATGACATGGCGGATGCTCGGCACCTGCGCCGCGAACTTCTCGAACAGGGGCCACAGCGAGCGGTCCACCAGCACCACCGTGTCCTCCGCGTGCCGTGCGATGTAGGCCAGGTCGTTCGGATGCAGTCGCAGGTTGAGCGTGTGCACCACCGCGCCCATCGCCGGAATCCCGAAGTACGCCTCCAGGTGCCGGTAGTGGTTCCAGCTCAGCGTCGCCACCCTGTCGCCGGCCTTCACCCCCAGCCGCTTCAGCGCGTTCATCAGCCGGCACGTGCGCTTGTAGAAGTCCGCGTACGTATAGCGGTGCATCGACTTGTCCGGATTGCGGCTGACGATTTCGGAGCGCGGGTAGTACGTCCGCGCGCGCTCCAGGAAGTGCGTCAACGTCAGCGGGAAGTCCATCATGCGGCCTGGCAGCATCGGCACGTCCCTTCGAGGCGAGGGTGGGGTGCCGATGCTACCGGATGCGCGCTCGGGCCAGGGTCCCGCGTCACTCGCGGCCCGAGTGTTGCTGCGTTGCGTTAGCCGAAGAACACCTGGGCGACCTCGAAGAACTCCGTCGGGACGCGCTTGAGCTCCTTGGTGGCGGCGGCCAGCTCCACGCTGACGATTTCGTTGCCCTTGAGCGCGGCCATCTTCCCGAACTCGCCCCGGGCGACCATGTCGCACGCGTGCACGCCGTAGCGCGTGGCCAGCACGCGGTCATGCGCGGTGGGCGCGCCGCCGCGCTGGATGTGGCCCAGCACGGACACGCGCGTCTCGAAGCCCGTGCGGCGCTCGATCTCCTGCGCGACGATGTTGCCCACGCCGCCCAGCCGGGGCCGGCCCGCCTCGTCCAGCGCGCCGCTCGTCACCAGCTGCTCGCCCTGGTCCGCGGACAGCTTGATGCGCGTGCCCTCGGCCACCACGACGATGGAGAAGCTGCGTCCGCCCGCGTGGCGGCTGCGGATGTGCTCGGCCACGCGCTCCAGGTCCGCGGGAATCTCCGGCACCAGGATGACGTCCGCGCCGCCGGCGATGCCCGCGTAGGTGGCAATCCAGCCCACGTGCCGGCCCATCACCTCGCAGACGATGACGCGCTTGTGCGACTCGGCCGTCGAGTGCAGCCGGTCCACCGCCTCCGTGGCAATCGCCACCGCGGTGTCGAAGCCGAAGGTGAAGTCGGTGCCGTTCAGGTCGTTGTCGATGGTCTTCGGCACGCCCACGATTCGCAGCCCCTCCTGGGACATGCGCGTGGCGGCGGACAGCGTGCCCTCGCCGCCGATGGCGATGACGGCGTGGATGCCGTTGCGCTCGATGGCGCGCTTCACCTTCTCCAGGCCGTTCTCCACCTTGAACGGGTTGACGCGCGAGGTGCCCAGGATGGTGCCGCCCCGGTGGAGGATGCCGGAGGTCGTCTCGCGGGTGAGGCGGAAGTGGTTGTCCTCGAGCAGGCCCTTCCACCCGTCGCGGAGGCCCATCATCTCGAAACCGTGGGCGGAGGCGCGGCGGACGAGGGCGCGGATGACGGCGTTCAGGCCGGGGCAGTCACCCCCGCCGGTAAGCACGGCGACTTTCATGAAGAATGTTTTATCGCGCCTTGCACCCGACGTGCTGATGAAGTTTGCCCGAGCGCCCTGCGACGGGAGGAGCGGCCCCTAGCCGAACACCGACGGCCGCCGGTGAGTCCACGGGTGCGCGGCCTCCAGCTGCGACGCCAGCCGCAAGAGCGTGGCTTCATCCCCGAAGCGGGCGATGAACTGCACGCCCACCGGCAGTCCCTCGGGACTCCAGTGGAGGGGCACGCTCATCGCCGGGTTGCCCGCCATGTTGGCCATGGGGCAGTAGGGCGTGAAGCCCGCCGCGCGGAACAGGGGAGCGAGCGGCGCGTCGGGCAGGGACGCGAACGTCCCCAGCACGGGCGCGGGCTCGGTGACGGTGGGCAAGAGCCACACGTCCACGTCCTCGAAGTGCCGGGCGAAGACGCGGCCGAAGCGCAGGATTTCCGTCTGCGCGTGCAGGTAGGCCGACAGGCCCTGGCTCAGCCCGTGTTGATACAGCGCCCAGGTGAAGGGCTCGAAGTCCTCGGCCGAGGGCGCGCGGCCCAGGCGGCGCGAGAGCCCCTCCACGGTGTTCACCACGCCACAGGCCCAGGCCGTCATGAAGTGCTGGCCGAGCGTGTCGTCGCCGGGAATCTGGAGGTTGCCCTCGAGGACGGAGTGGCCCAGGCCCTCGAGCCGCTTCGCGGTGGCGACGACGGCGCTGAGGCACTCGGGGTGGACGGGGGCGCCCACCGCGTTGCGCAGCGTCAGGCCGATGCGCAGCCGACCCGGGGGTGCGCCGACCTCCAGGCCGTAGGGACGGGCCTTGGGCGGGGCGTGGTAGGGCGCGCCGAGGTCGGGCCCCTCGGTGGCGTCGAGCAGCGCCGCGCTGTCTCTCACCGTGCGGGTGAGGGCATGCTCGCCTATCAGCCAGTGGACACTGTCGGCCAGCTCCGGCCCGGTGGGGTTCCTGCCCCGGCTGGGCTTGAGGCCGAACAGGCCACACGCGGACGCGGGGATGCGGATGGAGCCGCCGCCGTCGGAGGCGTGCGCGAAGGGCACCATGCCGCTGGCCACCGCCGCCGCCGCGCCGCCGCTGGAGCCTCCCGGCGTGCGCGTCACGTCCCACGGGTTGCGACACGGTCCGTGCAGCGAGCCCTCCGTCGTGGGGAGCAGCCCCAGCTCCGACGTGTTGGTCTTCCCCAGGACGACGAGCCCCGCGCGCAGGTAGCGCTTGACGAGCTCGCTGTCATGGCCCGGCGCGAAGTCCTTCGCGAAGCGCGAGCCGAAGGTGAGCGGATAGCCCTCCTGCGCGGCGAGCAAATCCTTGAGGAGGAAGGGCACGCCGGTGAAGGGCCCTTCGGGCAGTGGAGCCTTCGCCCTGAGGCGCGCGGTCTCGAACTGCGTCTGCACCACGGCGTTGAGCCGGGGGTTGCAGCGCTCGATGCGGGAGATGGCCGCGTCCACGAGCTCCAGCGGAGTCACCTCCCGGCGCCGCACGAGGTCGGCCTGGGCGGTGGCGTCGAGGCTGATGAAGGGGTCCATGGGGCGGGCACTCTACCCGTGCGTGCGCCACGCGCGGTATGACGCGTCGCGTTCGCGTGGTGTCGGCAATGACGGCAGTTGCTGCAACAGTCACGGACATGCCTCTGGGTGAACGGCTTCGTGACTCCCGGGTGGTGTTGAGGCGCCGGAGAACATGTTCGTGTGCGCGGCTCTTTTCGAGCGAGGAGCCTCCATGAACATCCGGGTCTTCGAGTCCGAGCAGGAAGCGGCCGCCGCGTGCGCCGCGCGCATCGCCGAGGCGGTGACGGCGCATCCGTCGTTGGTGTTGGGGTTGCCCACGGGGCGCACGCCGCTGAATGTCTACCGGGAGCTGGTGGCGCTGCAGGCCCGGCGGCGGCTGGACTGGTCGATGGCGCGGACGTTCAACCTGGAGGAGTGGGTGGGGTTGTCGCCGGAGGAGGGCGGCAGCTTCCACGCGTACATGGAGCGGCACCTGTTCCGACATGTGAACCTGTCGAAGGAGCGCATCCACTTCCTCGACGGCGCGGCGCCGGACCTCGCCCAGGAGTGCGAGCGCTACGAGGCGGAGCTGATGGCGGAGGGGGGGCTGGGATTGGTGTTGGTGGGCGTGGGCGCGGACGGGCACCTGGCGTTCAACGCGCCGTCGGACAGCCTGCGCGCGCGCTGTCACCGGGCGAAGCTGAGCCGGGGGGCGCGCGAGGCGAACGCGATGTTCTTCGGGGATGACGCGAGCCGCGTGCCGCTGGAGGTGCTGACGCTGGGCATGGGCGCGCTCATCCAGTCGCGCCGGGCGATGCTGCTGGCGTTCGGCGCGCAGAAGGCGGAGGCGGTGAAGGCGCTGGTGGAGGGGCCGCTGACGCCTTCGTGTCCCGCGTCGTTCCTGCAACTGCACCGCGACGTGGAGGTGTGGCTGGACGTGCCCGCCGCGAGCGCGCTGGCGGGCCGCGTCCAGTAGGGCCTCAGCGCGAGCTGCTGGCGAGGCGCGGGGCGAGAAGCTGGCGCAGCTTGCCGAGCAGCGTGAGGAACTCCACGCGGTCCTCCTGCCCGTGGGTGGCGTCCGCCGCGAGCGAGTGGATGCGCGAGAAGTTGCGCTCGTCGGTGGTCAGGGTGCCGCGCAGCAGGTCCGCGGTGCTGGCGACCGCCGCCGCGAAGCGCAGGTCCTCCGAGGCGCGGTCCAGCGACGCCTTCACCTCGTTGCGGTTCAGCACGAAGCGCTGCTCGGCGGCCTCGGAGTCACCCGGCTTCTTGGCGCGCACGCGCACGGTGGCCACCGTGTCCCCCTTGCCCGTCAAGTCCAGCTCGTAGAGCGCGGTGACGGTGTGGCCCGCGCCCACCTCGCCCGCGTCGACGTCGTCCTTGCGGAAGTCTGCGTCGGCGATGGCGCGGTTCTCGTAGCCGAGCAGCCGGTACGCGCGCACCGCGGTGCGGTCGAACTCCACTTGAATCTTCACGTCCTGGGCGATGACCTCCAGCGTGCCGCCCAGCTGGTCGCGGAACACGCGCTGCGCCTCGCGCTCCGAGTCGATGTAGTAGCAGTTGCCGTTGCCCTGGTTGGCCAGCTTCTCCATCAGCTCGTCACGGTAGTTGCCCATGCCGAAGCCAATGGTGGACAGGGTGACGCCCTCCTTCACGTACTGACGGATGCTGCCGAGCATCGTCTCCACCGTCTGGTTGCGGCCCAGGTTGGTGTCGCCGTCCGTCAGCACGATGACGCGCGAGACGCGCTGTGAGCCCGCCATGCGCACCGCCTGACGGTAGGCGAGCTCCAGGCCATCCCCCATGGCGGTGCCACCGCCCGCGGAGAGCGCGTCGATGGCGGCGTTGATGCGCTTGCGCTCCTTGGCGGGCGTGGGCTCGAGCACGGTGGACACGCCGCCGGCGTAGGTGGTGATGGCCACGGTGTCGTGGGGGTTGAGCCCCTCCACCGCGAGCTTCACCGACTTCTGGACGAGCGCCAGCCGGTCGGGCCCCTGCATGGAGCCGCTGGTGTCCACGAGGAAGACCAGGTGTGTGGGCTTGCGCTCGGCCTTGGCGACGTGGCGTCCCTGGAGGCTCACCCTGAGCAGGTGCTGGCGCTCCGCGAAGGGCGACGGCGCGGCCTCGAGCGCGACGTGGAACGGGCCCTGTCCGGGCGGCGGCGCGGGGATGGCGTAGCGGAAGTAGTTGACCCACTCCTCCACGCGCACGTTGGAGGGGTGGGGGAGCTGGTGCTCCGTCACGGAGCGGCGGAACTGGGTGTAGGAGGCGGTGTCCACGTCCACCGCGAAGGTGGAGAGGGCGTCCTCGCGCACGTCGGTGCGCGGATTGATGGCCTGGGGCGCGCCGCTGGGGGCCGGGGCCTGTGCGACGGGGACGCTGGCCCGCTGCCCGGTGTCGGAGTCGCCATAGGCGTCGTTGTTGCCGAAGGTCCTCATGCTCTTGCGCTGGAGGCCCTCCGAGCCCGAGGCGACGGCCTCATGGTTCCCCGTGAGCGACGAGGCGCTGGCGCCGAAGAGCTTGCGGATGTTGTCGCCGTACAGCGTGACGCCGCCGCCGAGCAGCGCGAGCGTGACGAACAGCGTGACGAGGATGCGGGTGAAGCGCTTGCTCATGGGGCCTCGGGGTGTGGCGGAAGAAGGCATTGCGTGGAGGGACTCGTCTCATGGGCGCCTCACCGCGCGCGTCCGTCATCCGCCCGAGGTCGGTCATCGGGAGGAGGTCGGTCATCCGACCGATGCCCTCGTGCGGGAGGAGCCGGAGGCGGGACGCCTCGGATTGGATGTCTGGGATTGCCCCAGCTCCGTCGGAAAGTGGACAGCCATGGAAAGAGGGCTTGTTGACGGTCTGCCAATAGGAGGGCATCCTTTCTGGCGAAGCAGTCACGAGTGGCCCCCATGCGCTCCTTCCCCTGGTCCTCGATTGCCGAGCAGGTCTCGCTCCTCGCGCGCTCGAGTGGAGTGACGACCGTGCGTGGGACGAGGGCTGTCGGGTGCGCTCGGCGAGGCGCCCGACGATGTCCCCTCCGCGCGCACTTCCGCCTCGCTGTCAGGGATGCCCGCCCTGGAGTCCGCCGTGGTGGCGGCGCTCTGGACGGGCCTGGCCTGCTCCCCTCCGTGTCTTGGCGGCCGGGAAGCGGGAACACGCAGCGAAGGAGCGTTTCATGCGCGTCGTCAGGAAGTCACTCACAGGAAGCCGTTACGCCGTGTCATTCATTCGCACGTGGGTTGCCGTGGCGACGCTGGCGGTCCCCGGCGTCGGCGCCGCGAATGACTTGTTGAAGAGCAGTCGAGGCGGTTCGGTGCAGTGGGACTTCTGCTACGGCAAGGCGGACAGCACGCTGTTGCCCGTGGACCCGCGCACGCTGGTGCAGCCGGGCATCAGCAACGGCAAGGCGGTGCACTTCAACGCCTATTGGAAGAACTGCCACGTCGACCCGGTGGCGGTGAAGGAGGTCGGCGCGGCGAAGACGTGCGGCGAGCTGCGCGCGCGCTTCGACCACGGCGAGGGCCTGCTGACCAACGGCCACCCCGGAGTGGGCGCGCTGTTCACCGGCACCGACTACACCGTGCCCGAGGCCGCGTTCGGCATCGCGACGTTCTCCGCCGCGCAGTACAACGAGCTGTGGCGGGTCTGGGGCTTTCCCTTCCGTCCCGACAACTTCGACACCCTGGTCTCGCAACGCTACGGCTCGGGGTTGAGTCCCAAGCGCAACCCCTATCCGCTGCCGGGGCAGTTCCCCAACCTCTCCAACGGCGGCAGCGGGCAGCTGCCGGAGATGCTCACGCAGCTGCGCAATCCGGATGGCAGCTGGAGCGGGCGCATCGGCGTCACCTGCCACGCCTGCCACAGCGGCATGGTGGGAAAGCCCTCGGATGGTCCGGGGATGGGTGTCCAGGTGGGCGGTGGCAGCAGCCTGGCGGACCTGGACCTGTTCCTGAGTGACTTGCTGCCACTGGGGTATCCCGCGTCGCTGGCCACGTTCCTGAACCTCAACCGCACGCGTGGCACGAACAACGCCAGTGACATCAACCTGGCCTTCCTGTTCCCGGACGAGAAGCTGCTGCGTCCCTCGGAGGTGATTGGGCTCATCAACTCCGGCTCCACCGCCGGCATGGACACGCCGGCGTGGTGGAACATGGGGCACCGTCCGGTGAAGTTCGTCGACGGGGTGTTCCCGATGGATGCGCCGCGCGTGGACATGGTGTTCTACACGCCGTTCATCGGTCTGTTCGGAAGTGCCGGCGGGCCGCTGAGCGAGGCGGGACAGGACTGGATGCGGGAGAACGGCCCGTCGCTCAACACCTGGGTGGACGCGCTGAAGTCCCCGCCGTATCCGCTGCCCATCAACCCGACGTTGGCGGAGCAGGGGGCGGTGCTGTTCCACACGCTCGACATGTGGGCGCCCTCGCGCAACAACACGGTGCCCCGGCCGCAGGGCAACGGCTCGTGCGCCAGCTGCCACGGCGCGTACGCGCCCCGGTACGTCAACGACCCGTCCTTCCTCGCGTCCCCGACGCTGGAGGGCATGGCGAGCTACATCGTCCCGCTGGACATCATCGGCACGGACCCCGTGCGCGTGAACACGAACAACGCGGCGGTGCAGTCGGCGGGGGCGAAGAACTTCTTCGGCTATCCGACGACGGCGGGGACGGACCAGGACTGCGGTCCGCAGAACCAGCCGCACATCCGGGGCAACCGCCCGCTGGGCTATCTGGCGCCGCCGCTCTACGGCGTCTGGGCCACGGCGCCGTACTTCCACAACGGCTCGGTGCCGAACGTGTGGGAGGTGCTCAAGCCGTCGGACCGCAAGCCCATCTGGCGCCGGGTCTCCACGCCGCCGCGGTGGGACCAGCCGTTGGTGGTGATGGGGTTCGACACGGACCTGCAGCGCGCGTTCGACTCGACGAAGCTGGGGTGGAAGTACGACACGATTGCCTGCAAGTGGCGCGGGCCGTTGAACCCGGCGGTGTCGCCGTACATCAACTGCCAGCCGGGGGATGAGTTCACCACGCCGCTGGCTCAGGAGCTGATGAACGTGCTGTTCAGCAACCTGATTGTCTCCTGGAACATCCTCTTCCCGCCCACGCGCACGCGGCAGCAGCTGGAGGACCGGAAGATCTACAACACGAACGCCTTCGGCCAGGACAACGGCGGGCACGAGTTCAACTCCGTGCTCACCGACCCGGAGCGTCTGGCGCTCATCGAGTACATGAAGACGCTGTAGGCGGCAGGATGGCGCGTGGACCCGCTGCCTCTTCACGGAGGCAGCGGAGTCCCGAGCGCGCAGCGAGCGAAGAGTGCCCATGGAGGAGGGCGCCTCCTTCAAGAACGAGTGCCTGGAGAAATCCCCGAGGATGAGCGACTGTTGGCGCGAAAGCGATGAAGCGTCCAACCAAGACGCCAAAGACCCGCCATCCCGAGAAAGTCGCGGCGGCGCTACGACCGTCCGCAAGATCGGGGGGCAAGTCCCGAATCTTGTGTAGTTGGTTTGGAGGGGTTCGGGGGAGGAAGGCTCCTTGGAGGGTCATGCAGCGGTGTCTGAGTTTGACTTCAGCAGGGACATATCGAGGTAGCGGCGGTCGTCCCAGACTCCGGTGACTTCGAGGGCGACGGCGGTGATGAGGCGCAGGGCGCTGACGCGGTCCGGGAAGGCGCCGACGGAGCGGATGGGGCGCTTGACCTCGCCATGGAGGCACTCCAGACCGTTGGTGCTGCGCAGGCGCTTCCAATGGGCCTTGGGGAAGGCGAAGAAGCAGGAGGCAGCGGCGAAGCCCTGGCGCAGGCACTCCATGGCCTCGGGCACCTGGGGCCCCACGCCTTTCTGGAGAGACTCCATTCGCTTCCTGGCGTCCTGGAGGGTGGGTGCCTCGAAGATGGCCGACGTCTGTTTGCCCAGCCGCCCGCGCAGCCTCCAGGGGGCCTTGGCGAGCACGTTGCGAGTGAGATGCACCGTGCAGCGCTGCAACCGCGCCTCGGGCAGGGCCTGTCGGGCCGCCGCGGCCAGGCCCGCGTGCCCGTCGGCGCTGACGAGCCTCACGCCCGTCAGCCCCTGCTCCGGCAGTTGGCGCAGCAACTCAAGCCACGAGTCCTGCGACTCGCTGCCGCCCAGGGAAATGGCCAACAGGTGGCGGTGCCCATCCTCTCCCACGCCGTAGGCCACCAGGGCGGAGACGTTCTGCACCGTGCGCGCCCACCTCGCGTCCAGGAAGGTGGCGTCCAGGTAGCGGTCGGGGTTGCGGATTATGGCGTCAGTGGTGGGAGCTTCAAGGCGCTCTGCAGGTACCTGCGCACTCGCACCTTCCCGGACGTGGAGAAGTTCGAGGTCGTGATGTTCTGCTCCCAGCTCTCGCGCGAGAAGCTCCTGACCGCGGTCCAGGACTACGACAACAAGGGCAAGTTCGCCGAAGCCCTGGTCCTGCCCTTCGAGGACTTCCTCCCGAACCCCAAGCTCGGAGGCGACACCCCGAAGAACTTCCACGGGCGCGGCTCCATCAAGTGGGCCTGGGATGACTTTGGCGAGAAGCGCCGATACGGCGCCCTCGAGGACGGAGCCGCCTCAGAGGAGGATGCCTACTTCGAAAAGATGAGGAAGGAGATCCACGACCTGTTGAGGTCAGGCAATTTCGAGCGCGGATGAGGGCCCGGGTCCTTCCTCGTGCCCGCTTCAGTCGGAGCGCTGCGTGCTGCCGCGTGACCGGGAGGCATACGGCAGTACGAACAGGTACAGGCCGGTGAGCAGGAGCAGGAGGAGTGGAGGCAGCGCCAGGTAGGCGACCCAGACGGGGGGCGCCTCCAGCCCCAGGACGACGATGTTGGCGATGACCACCAGCGTGAAGGCGATGGACAGCCAGCGGTGGGTCTGACGGATTCCTCGGTTCCAGCTCATGGGTCGCTCCTGGGATGAGTCACCACTGTGGAGTCGCGTGCGGGCGATTGCTTCTCGAATCCTGCTCGACCGGCATGCGCTACGTTCCGGTGGATATGGCGAAGCCCAAGAGGAGGCAGACATCCGTGGTCGATGCGTTCGGCAATGCCTGGAGCGACTGTGTCCCCGCGCTCGGGGGGACATCGAGTCGACGGAGTCGGCTGTGGGGCTGAAGATGCCCGCCGAACTCGCGAAGTTGTTTGAGCATAGGGCAACCGCATCGAGTGCGTATGGCTGGATCTGCATGCCAAGGTCACGCGCAATCACCGCTGCCGCACCATGGCCCACTTCGTGGTGCGGGTACATGCCTATCTCAATGCGCGAAATGCACAGCGCGCTGCCTTTCCATCCTTGCGCCGAGCCGACCTCAAGCGCGCCTCTTGACGTCGTGCAAGAATCGAAATCGTTGGTTCAGACTTCGTGGAGAGGGGCGCAAGGCTCAGCCCTGGCGCGTGCTCGGCGTCGCGGTGGGCTTCGCCGCGACTGGCCTTGATGCAGGCGGCTTCGCTGGAGGCGCCGCAGCCCGGGTCTTCATGGCTCCCGCCGACGTCGCCGCGAGAGGGGAGGGCGCGACCTTCGACACCTTCGTCGTCGCGGACTGTGCGCGCGCGTGCGACGGCCTTGCGCACCCTCGCCTGCGTTGGCCTCACCGCCGGAGCCGGCTTTTCCACCGCCGACGGCACGGGTCGCGATGAGCGGCTTTGATGTCGTCGACGGTGACCGCGTCCAGCCCGCGCTCCACGAAGAGCTTCAGCGCCACTTCCTCCAGCTTCTTCGTCCGCGGGTGTTTGGAATCGAGGCCGGGGTGGAATCCTCCGGGCCTCGACTCGGGGAAGTGATGTCTTGGGTGCGCCGCACGCGCCGCCATGGCCCCGCTCTCGTTTCCACCGGGCTCGTGGGGCGCCGGGGCACCGTCCCCTCCGGTGCTCGCCGCCGCAGAAGCGGAAGAGTCCATTGGTGCCGTGCTGTCGCTGGGCAGCGGCCGGATGGATCGTCGATGCAAGACGCGGAATGTGTTCGTCAGGAATTGCTGGTTTGCTCAATGGCAAGCGACTGGGGGTGCTGGGTGGATACGCTTGCGGCGCGGTCGAGAACGTCGCGGTGTGCACGTCAGGTTCCACAGCCGGAGAAGTCATTGGCCCGGTTCGGCGTGAGTTCGTGGTGCTCAAGGATTTACGACCCGAACGTTTGTTGTGGTGCAGTCCAAACCGTATGCGGGTGTGAGCCAGACATTCGTCTATCGACTGATTCCAGGGGATCTCATGAGCATTCATTTGACTTCAAGTGTTTCAACTCCGCGTGTGGCCTCGCTCGTTCTCAAACTCATCCCCTTCAGCCTGTTGGGACTGCTCCTCATCGCGCCCGAAAGCCAAGCCGCGTGTATCGAGGGAGCGCGCTCGTCGTGCGAGTACCCGGGCGGAGAGTGCCCTGGCGAGAAGGTCTGCAACGACGGGCAGTGGAGTGACTGTGAGCCGCGGGTCTGCAACCCGGTCGAAATCTCTCCCACGTTGAGGTCGGTGGGGCTGGGAACCGCCAACGAGATCTTCGTCTCTCGTACGAGCTCCGGGCTGCTGCGCCCGTTCGTCCATTCACGGGTCTTCTCGCTCATCGCCCAGATCAACTCCGGCCCGGCCGTGCAGACGCTGCGGATGTCGGGCACCGTAGGCGTCACGTGTGAGCTCGACGGCGTGGAGACGACCTTCACCTCGTCCTTCCAGCAGGACCAGAACGGCAACGGCACGACGGCGGGCCTCTCCTTCAGCCGGACGTTCGATACGTCCACCGCCGTGTGCCCCACGGGGTACCGGCGCCTCTCGGTGAGCTACGAGGCCCGCACCACGGTCATCCTCGCGAACGCGGGCGGGACCTTCGCCACGTACCCGGGCAAGGCGGAGTACCTGCGGTGGCTCAAGTTCATGACCTGGAACATCCACCACGGTGTGGGGCGCGACGGGGTATTGAACCTACAGGCCATCTCCAACACGCTGCTGGCCTCGGGCGCCCACTTCGCGGGGTTCCAGGACGTGGATAACCACTGGTCGGGCCGCAGTGACTGCCAGAACCAGCCCGCGATGCTGCAGCAGCAGACAGGGATGTCCATGCGCTACAGCCCGAGCGTGGACGAGGGCGGCAACATCTTCCAGTGCGGGACCTCCCACCGCAAGCAGTACGGCAACCTCCTGCTCAGCCGCTTCCCCATCGTGGCCGACAGCATCGGGTTCCTCTACCACCCCGTGGACTACGAGCGCCGCAGCGCGCTCAGCGGCGTGGTGTCGATTGGTGGGACGCAGCTCACCATCGTCTCGTCCCACCTCCACCATGGCACCAGTCCGACGGATGGGCTCATCCGTAACTTCCAAGCGGAAAGCCTGATGGTGTTCATCAGCAACCACGCGGGGCCGGCTCCCAAGATCCTGATGGCCGACCTCAATGCGCCGGAGAACGCGGCGGAGCTGAGCTGGGTGAACGCTGGCATGCAGGACGCGTGGTTCGCGGCGGGCAATCCCTCCTCCGACCGCATCGACTACATCTACACGACTCCGGGCCTCCCGGTGGCGCGCGCCTTCAAGCTGCCGTCGAATGCCTCGGACCACGACGCGGTGATGGCGTGGGTCGCGCTGGAGCCCGCGACGGTCCCCTAGCCCCGGGGCTTCAGGAGTGCCTTCCAGCGGGAAACAGGTGGGTTAGGCTCCAGCGGGACACGGTCGCATCCAGTCCGTGTGGGAAAGGCGGCGGAGGCGTGCGACTCGCTGGGTACGTGATTCACGGAAACAACCAGGACACCTTGCCCAGGTGTCTGGAAGGCCTGCTGGCGGTTTGTGATGAGGTCGTCGCCCTGGACTCCATGTCCACGGACGGCTCCACGGAGATTGCCCGGAGGATGGGCGCACGCTCCGTGTCGGTGGCCTGGGCGGGCTATGGCGCCGCCCGGGCCGCCGCCATCCAGGCGCTGGGCCCCTCCGACTATGTCTTCTTCCTCGACTCGGATGAACACCTGGGGGCGGAGGCCATCCAGGCGATCCGGACCTGGAAGGAGAGCCAGCCCCAGGAGGCCGTCTACAGGCTGCCCCGGCACGACTGGGCGGAGGTCGACGGCCGCCGTTTCCTGTACCGCACGGAGTGGCGTGCGCGCCTCATCCGCAGGGATGTCGCCGTGTGGCGGCCGGAGATGATTGTCCATGAGGCCTTGCCGCGCATGCGCGCGGGGCGGCTCTCCGCGCCCATCGAGCACCGGTTCGCCACGTCCGTCTCGCTGCGCTCCGCCAAGGAGCACCGCTACGCGCTGCTCTGGGCGGTCATGGCCTTGGCGGAGGGGCGCAAGTCCAAGCCCGCGGTGTTCCAGCGCCCCGCGCATGTCCTCCGGGATGGGCTGCTGCATGGGGCGTTGTGGCGCGGCGGATGGGCCGCGTTGAAGCTCGCATGGGTGGTGGCGGGGTACCACGCAGCCAAGTACCGCTACCTCCGCGACCTGCGACAGGGCGGATACCCGGAACTGGTTCGAGCCTTCCAGGAGCGACGCTACGGCGAGCTGTTCCAGCAGGTCCGGACCCTGGAACTCGAGCCCTGACGTCGAAGGTGGCCCTCGGTGATGCGCCCGGGGGACCGGTTCAGGGGCAGGCACCTGATAGGGGACTCAGCCCTGTTGGGACTGGGGGCGCACCGAGGACTTCGCCTGTGTCGCGCGAGTCGTGGTCTTCTTAGGGACGGCCTGAGGTTTCTTCGCGGGGGCCTTGCTGGATGAGGTGGCGGGTACGGGCCTGGTCGTGACGGGCTTCAACGTGGATATGGGCGCTCGCCGCGTCGAGGACGCCCCCTTCGTCGTCTCGGGCTGGGGCCGAGCGGGGGCCACGGCCTTGCGCGCCCCCGTCTGCGCCGGCCTCATCGCCGGAGCCGGCTTCACCACCACCGCCGCGCGCACGGGCGTCTCCACGGCCACCACGGGCACGGGCCGCGCGCGCGCCGCCACCACGGGCCGCGCAGGCGGCTCAGGCCGCGTCCGTGCCCACGCCGTGAGCACCTTCGGCACGTAGTACTCCGTCTCCCCGTTCCTCGGCACGCGCCCGTTCACCGCGCCGGGCCCCGCGTTGTACGCGGCCACCGCGAGCCGCACGTCACGGAAGCGCCGCAGCTGCTCGGCCAGGTACCGCGCGCTCCCGTCCAGCGCCGGCTCCGGGTCGAACGGGTCCTCCACGCCGAGCATCTTCGCCGTCGTCGGCATCAGCTGCCCCGGGCCCATCGCACCCGCCGGGGAGATGCGGTGCACCCGCCCCTCCGACTCCACCAGCACCAGCGCGTGCAGCAGCCCCTCGGGCAGCCCGTGCCGTCGCTCCGCTCGCGCGATGAGCGGCTCCAGCGGCTCATGCCCATCCCACAGACACGAGGGCCGGTGCGCCGCGTACGAGCGCAGCGCGTTCACCTTCATCTCCAGGAACGAGGGCGACAGGGGCGAGATGTGCGTGTCCCCCAGCCACGCGACGGCCGTGTTGATGAGCACCAGCGGCGCCACCGCCGCCAGCCCCACCCACGCCCACCACGGAATGCTGAAGCCACCCAGGGCCCGCTTGCGTCCCACCTCCCCACCCTTAAGGGCGCTTTCCCCCTCCGTCCAACTTCCGGCGCCCCCCACGTCCACCCGGCGGCACCCTCAGTCCATCCAGCACCAACGTGGTGAGCGCGTCCGGCAGCTCCAGCGGGTTGCCGATGTCCTCCTCGCTCAACACCGCGAGCAACAGCCGCTCCACCGCCCCCACCACCGCGAGCCCGCTCACCGCCGGGCGGATGGGCCGCAAGAGCCCGTGCGTGTGCGCCTTCTGGGTGATGGCCACCGCGTGCCGGGACACCTCGCGCGACAGCTGCGCCACCTTCGTGCGCGCCCCCACCGCCGGCCCCCGGCTCTCCTGCAGGTACAGCCGCACCACGCCCGGGTACTGCAAGAGCGCGCTGGCGATGACCGCCGCCATCGCCCGGTACGCCTCGAACATCGCCTCCACGCCGCGCGCCCCCGCGAGCGCCCGTCCACACGCCTCCAGCCCCGACAACAGCTCCGCGCGCACGGGTGAAAGCAGCGCCTCCACCAGCGCCGGTTTGTCGGCGAAGTACCGGTAGAACGTCCCCTTGGCCACCCCCGCCGCCTGGGTGATGTCGTCGATGGTGACCGCGTCCAGCCCCCGCTCCACGAAGAGCGTCAGCGCCGCGTCCTCCAGCGCCTTCGTCCGCTCCCGCCGCGCCGTCTCCCGCACGCCCCCCGGACGCCCCGGACGCTTGTCCGCCTCCCTGGCCCCTCGCTTCGGACTCACCATCGTGCGCTCCGACGCATCGCGTGATACATAAAGAGTGACCAAATAGTCATGATATCGAGGGCGGGGCGTCGACCGGGCGCTCCGTGGGAGAGCGACGATGATTGGCATCCCTCTGGGCTGGGCGTACTCCAATTTCGGCGAATGGGCGCTGCACAAGTACGTGCTGCACGGCCTGGGGCGCCGCCGCGGGAGCTTCTGGGGCTTCCACTGGCACGAGCACCACCAGGCCTCGCGCCGGCACGACATGCTGGACGACCAGTACCTGCGCTCCTTGTGGACGTGGTCCGCGCAGACCAAGGAGCTCTTGGGGCTGGCGGTGCTGGCGCTCGCGCACGCGCCCCTGTTGCCGGTGGCGCCGTTCTTCGTGGGCACCGTCTGGGCCTGCGCGGCCAACTACTACCGCGTCCACCGCCGCGCCCACCTGGACCCGAAGTGGGCCCGGGAGCACCTGCCGTGGCACTGCGACCACCACCTGGGCACGGACCAGAACGCCAACTGGTGCGTCACCCATCCGTTCTTCGACAACGTCCTGGGCACCCGCCGCGAGTACCTGGGCGTGCAGCCCGTGCACGCGGGAGAGCGCCATTCCGTGGCCTCTCCCGCGCACCCGTGAGGCGGACCTAGAACACCAGGTCGAAGTAGTTCGCCTTGGCGCGCACGCCCGCGCACGCCTCCAGCCGGGCGCTCCAGTCGCGCGTGGGCAGCGAGCCGCGCGCGGTGAAGACCAGCTGCAGCGAGTCCTCGCGCGCCATGTCCAGCAGGTTCACCGCGCCGCTGCCCGTCAGCCGGATGGACTGGGTGGGCGTGGTGCTGGCGCGGCGGTACTCACCGATGAGGATGCTCTCGGAGGTGCCAGGCTTCACCACCGACACGCTGGCGCGCTCGATGCCGCTCAGGTCCGTGCTGGACGTCACCTCGAAGCCGCGGAGCCTGAGCTCCGTCTCCACGTCGGTGTCCTCGGGGAGCACGTCGTCGAAGTCGCCCAGCGGGAAGTCGAGCGCGTACTCGATGTCGGCGGAGCCGGGGAAGGCGGCGGGGAAGTCCACGTTCGGCTCGGCCTTGCAGATCTCCTCGGCCTCCGCCTCGATGAAGAACAACGAGTCGCAACCGGTGGCGACGAGCGCGCAGGTGGAGAGCACCAGGGCGCGGAAGGAAGTCGTTCGCATGGTGGGGGCTCCTGGCCTTAGAAGAAGTAGAAGAGGAACCCCACCTTGACGGAGGGGATGGTGGCGCGAACGGTGAGGTTGCGGGCGGTGATGTCCGACTCGTCGGTGGCGTCCTCGATGAGGGCGGTGGCGTCCTTCACGCCCATCCGCACGTAGCTCAGGCCCAGGTGCAGGAAGAAGTTGAAGCGGCTGGCCGCGCCAATCTCCAGGCCCACGCTGCCGGCCACGTAGTTGTAGCTGATGTCCTGGATGGCGGACGTCGCCCGCGAGGGCTCGGCGCCCAGCCAGTCCACCACGTCGTTGTAGTCCGAGCCGAAGTAGTACCCGGCCTCGGCGTTGATGGACGGCGCGATGAAGGTCTGCAGGGGCAGGATGCTCAACCCGCCGCGCAGGCCCAGGCTCAGCGTGTTGGTGGTGGGCCCCGCCTGCAGCCGCAGCCAGGGCACCGGCTTGAGCACCGCGGACAGGCCGATGCCGTGGGGCGCGCCCGCGTCCACCAGCAGGCCGAAGCGGTAGGGTGAGTCGCCTCCGCCCTCCTGGGCGTGGGCGGCGGCGCCAGTGGCCAGCGCCGTGAGGCAGGCCAGCGCCGTGCCGTGTCGTCGTAGGAATGCCGCGCGTCGTCTCGTCGAGGGTGTCGCCGTCGTCATGTGCTGTTCCACGAAGGGAAGTCCCGGCCCGGGCGAGCATCATTCGGCGCCACGCTCCGAAACGGAAGTCGCGCGCTCGAAAATGATGCCGGCGGCCGCCTCAAGGCACGGAAAGCCCCGGGTTCCCGGCGCCGGCCCCGAGGAGGGGAGGCCCGCTGCCCGGTGTACACCAGGCAACGAAACCTCCCACACGCCTCGGGCCCTGCAGGCGACGTCAGCCCTGGAGCGCCTCGGTGCGGCCCTGGCGCGCGTTGACGGCCTCGATGACCTGCGCGGGCGCAATCACACCCTGGCGGCCGAGGATGACGGCGGTGGACTCACCCTCCGCCACCACCTTGCCGTTCGAGATGAACTGGTGCGTGGCGTAGAAGTACTTCTCGTCCCAGCGCGAAATCGTCATCGACACCGTGTACTTGCGGAACGGCGGCAGCGCCTTTTTGTAGTCCATGGTGTGGCGCACGATGATGGGCGCCCACTTGTTCTTCATCATCAGCGCCGCCAGCCCCGTGCGCACGAACAGGTCCACCCGGTTCAAGTCACACACCGTGAGGAACCGCCCGTTGTTCATGTGCAGGTTCAGGTCCAGGTCATTGGGCAGCACGCGCTGCTGGAGGGTGCTGGTCAGCGCGTCCACCTTCATCTGCGGCTTCCACAGCGAGGACACGAGCACCCACAACATCCGGAGATAGAGATTCATGTGCTTCGCGCTGCTCCTGCAGGAAGAACGAGATGAGGCGGGACGGCGGATAGTAGCCAAAGCCGGAAGCGTGGCGGTACATGAAACCCAGATGGCCCCCGTGCGGTGTGAGCTCCAGTTGCACGTGGGAGCGCAGCTCGCCCGGTGAGGGCAGCGTGTCGGGCGCCACCAGCGGGTCGTCTCCGGCGTTGAGGATGAGGAAGGGCGTCTGGATGTCGCCCAGGAACTGCCGGCTGCTGCAGCGGCGGTAGTAGTCCTGGGCGTCGCTGAAGCCATGCAGCGGCGCGGTGAACACCTCGTCGAAGTCGCGGATGCCGCGCAGGCCCGACAGCGCGCCCAGCCGCGAGGCGTACTCGGGCAGGTGTGCCTTGAGTCGCGCCACGCGCTGGTAGGAGCGCAGCACGCGCAGCTGATAGAGCTGGTTGATGCCCTCGTACGCGCGGGCGGCGGTGCTGGCCAGGTCGAACGTCAGCGACACGGCGGCCGCGGCGCGCAGGTGGCTGTGGTGGCCCGTCTGCGCGAGGTAGCGGATGACCATGCTGCCGCCCAGCGAGAAGCCCACCGCGTACAGCGGCGTGGTGGGCTCCTGCTCGCGCACGGTGGCGACGAGCCAGCCCAGGTGCTCGGTGAAGCCCGCGTGGTAGAAGGGCGCCAGCCGGTTGGGCACCGCGCCGCCCCGGTGGCAGAGCACCGCCGCGCGCAGGCCGCGCCGGGACAGCTCTCCCAACAGCGCGCGGATGTACGTGGAGTCGGGCGTGCCCTGCATCCCGGGCAGCAGGATGAACAGCGGCCCTGAGCCCTCGCGGTTCAGCCAGTGCACGTCCACGAAGTCGCCGTCGGGCAGCTCGTGCCGGCGCTGCTCGATGGCCACGTCGAAGCGCCGCGGGTCCAGGTGCGGCGCCACCGTCTGCACGTGCGAGTGCCTGAGCCACCACGGGGCCTGGAAGCCGGAGGCAGGCTCACCCACGGACGGCCTCGACGGGCGGCGTGGCCGTGTCCTCGGGCAGCGGCATGCCGATGCGCGCCATGACCTCCAAATCCTTGGGCGTGTAGGGCCGCGTGCGTCGGCGCACGTAGTCCGCGCCCAGCACCAGGTTGAAGTTGGACACGCCGCCGTAGCGGTGGTGCAGGAAGTGGTTGCGGTAGATGGCGCGGCCGTAGCGCGTGCGCAGGAACCACGCGAGCCACCGGGGCGCGGTGCGCTGCCCCTCCTCGAACGGGCGGTGCAGGTACGGGTGCACGAAGTGGCTCATGAACGGCGGCAGGAGCAGCGTCACGCACCCGGCCAGGAAGGCGATGGGCTTGAGCGTGAAGTAGAAGAGCGGGAAGAAGATGACCAGCGGCGAGACGAAGACGAACGCGCCCTCGCCGTGCAGCTTCGTGGCGAACGCGCCCTTGATGATGGTGACGCCGTGCTTGCCGCGCTGGAGCAGCTCCTCGGTGAGCTTCGTCTTCTCCTCCTCGTCGCGGAACTGGGTGACGTGGTCCCCACGGAAGGTGCGCACGTGGTGGATGGTGTGGTGGGAGAAGTGCGTGTTGATGAGCGGCCGGAACAGCCACGGCGCGCGCTGCCAGAAGCGCACGGCCTTGGGGCGCGCGTCGGACACGTACTCGTGCATGAAGGACTCGATGTACGAGGCGATGACGTAGCCGAGCACGAGCCCGAGGAGGACATGGATGAGGTCGGACATGGGAGTCAGTGCTCCTCTCCGGAGAGGGTGAGCAGGCGGTCCAGCCGACCGGGTGAGGGGGCCGGAGCCGCCAGGAGCGCGGGTGCGCCCCGGGGTGGGGTGGGGGGAAAGCCCGTCATGCGGCCTTGCGACGCGTCGTAGACCTTGAGGCGGAAGGCCTTCAGCGACTCGAACAGGCCCAGGCGCACGCCGTGGCCCTCCAAGTCATGCTGCTGCATGTAGTCGCGCAGCAGGTAGCCAGGCACCTGCGGCTTGAGGTGGTGCACGTGGTGCAGGTTGATGGCGCCGAAGGTCCACTCGAGCACGCGCGGCAGCACCAGGAAGCTGCTGCCCTTGAGCGCGGAGTCCTTGAGCGTCCAGCGCGCGTGCGGCACCCAGTACGGCTCCTCCACCTGGTGCTGCACGAAGAACAGCCAGATGCCCAGGCCCGCGGCCACCTGGGTGATGATGAGGTGCATCAGGAAGAAGCGCGGCCAGTCACCGAAGGCGAGGAAGGCCGCGTGGACCGCGACGAGCGCCAGGTTTGTCACCCAGATGGAGCGGCGCTCCGGCACGCGTGAGCTGGGCACCAGCGTGGGCAGGCGGAAGCGGAACATGAACTGGAACACCGGGCCGATGCCGAGCAGCACCGCGGGGTGGCGGTAGAGCCGGTAGCGCAGCCGCTCGGCGGGGCGGAGCGCCTGGTACTCGTCCGCCGTCATCGTCACGATGTCGCCCGTGCCCCGGCGCTCCAAGTCACCACTGGTGCTGTGATGCACCAGGTGCATGGCGCGCCAGTACGCGTGCGGCGCCAGCGTCAGGAGCCCGAGCCACGTGCCCACCCGGTCATTCAGTGACGGGCGCGCGAAGAGCGAGCGGTGGGAGCAGTCGTGCTGGAGGATGAAGACTCGCACCAGCGTGACGCCCGCGAGCACCGCGAGCCCCAGACCCAGCGCCAGGGACTGCGCGAGGGCCACGTAGCTGGCGGCGGTGAGCAGCAGATATGCGCCCGCCGTGCCCACCACGTGGAGCAGGCTCCGGGTGGTGCGGGGTTGCCAGCGGGCTGTCGGTGCGGGGTTGGGTGCGGGTGAAGATTGTGGGGTGTGGGGTGTGGGATGAGCTGTCATGGTTGTCTCGACGCTGCGGGCCGGCCCCCCGGAACCATTGATTTCTCCATCAATGGACATAACCGCCGTGACGCGTCGCGACAAGGACTTCGCAGGTTTTGCGATGATTTGGTAGTTTTCTTGGTTGGTTGTGCCTCGGGGACTGTCAGGGGCGCAACAGTCGATGGAGGCTCACCTCGAGCTGGCTGCGGATGAGGGCCAGCAGGCTCTCCAGTTCGGCGGGGGCCAGCTGGAGCCGGCGGATGAGCGCGTCGCGGGTGCGCTCGACGAGCTGCTCACGGGCCTGGGCAATCCAGCGCGCGGCGGTGGAGCGGGAGGTCTGGTACATGAGGCCCACGGAGTCCACCGAGAGGTTGTCGACATGGTGCAGGCGCAGCAGGCCGCGCTCCCGGGGGGAGAGCGTGGCGAGGGCCTCCTGGAGACACTCCCGGAAGTCCTCCTGATGCCGCGCCCGGATGAAGCTCAGCTCCGCGTCCCCGCCCACCAGCGCGTCCGCGTCCGAGGGCAGCGCGTCCAGCGCCACGTGACGGGGCACCTCCGCGTGCAGGTCCGCGAGCAGCCGCGTGGCCACCGCGCGCACCCAGCGCTCCAGGGGGCCTCGGCCCGTGTACGTGGCGATGCGCGGCAGGGGCGCGCCCTCGGCGACGAGGAGCCGGTGGCGCAGGCGCTGCTTCAGCTCGGCGACGCGCTCGGCGTCCTCGGCGGGGAACCACGCGCCCACGCGGGCGAACACGCTCGTGTCCAGCAGGGCCAGGGCGGTGGTGTCCGCGTGCGCGCACGCGTAGGTCAAGAGCAGCTCGCCCGCGTGCACCTGCTCCAACAGCGCGCACGGGTCCTTCGACGCGGGCATGCGCGCGGCCAGGTGGCGCACGAAGTCCTCGGGCTGGAAGCACAGCGTGGGTTGCTCGTGTCGGGCGCGGGCGAGGAGGGCCTGCAGCCGCGCCTCCAGCGTTCCAAGGTCTTCTTCCGACGACGTCTTCACGGGTGTCACGGCGACGAAGGTCCGACTCAGCCCCAATGCATCCCCCATGGCGGGGGAGTCTATCCGGGGATGGGTGAAGGGGGGACGGCATGGGTGAGGGCACCTGTCCGGATGAGGCGGAGCTGGCCGACCTGGTGCAAGGGTTGGTGTCGGGGGACGCGCTGGCTTCGCTGGAGCGTCACCTGGATGGGTGCGGGCTGTGTCGGCGCGTGGTGGTGGTGCTCGCGGGAGGCGAGGCGCGCGCGGAGTCGGTGGCCGCCTCGGCGGATGCGGGCATGCCCCGGTTGGAGCGCGGCGCCCGGGTGGGGCACTACGAGGTGCTGGAGCACGTGGGCCTGGGCGCCATGGGCGTGGTGTTCGCCGCGAACGACCCGAGGCTGCACCGCAAGGTGGCCCTGAAGTTGTTGCGCTCGGACTGGGTGAAGGAGGGCGGCGCGGAGGACGCGCGCGAGCGCTTGTGGCGCGAGGCGCGGGCGCTGGCCCGGCTGTCCCACCCGCACGTCGTCGCGGTGCATGACGTGGGCGTGCATGGGGAGAGCCTCTTCATCGCCATGGACTTCGTGGAGGGGACCACGCTGCGGCGCTGGCTGCGGGCGGAGCCCCGGCGGTGGACAGAGGTGCTGGGCCGCTTCCTCCAGGCGGGCGAGGGCCTGGCGGCGGCGCATGCGCGGGGGTTGGTGCACCGCGACTTCAAGCCGGACAACGTGCTGGTGGGCGTGGATGGGCGCGTGCGGGTGACGGACTTCGGGCTCGCCCGGCTGACGCAGACCTCGCTGCCGGGGGGCGTGGAGTCCGCCGTGCTCGACGGGGCCTCCTCCGGGGACGCGGGGACGGTGACGCAGCCGGGGGCGCTGCTGGGGACGCCCGCGTACATGGCGCCCGAGCAGCTGGAGGGACGGCCCGCGGACGCGCGCAGCGACCAGTTCAGCTTCTGCGTGGCGTTGCACGAGGGGCTGTATGGCCGGCGTCCGTTCGAGGCGAGCTCGCGCGCGGCGCTCGTGCAGGCCATCCGCGCGGGGCCTCCGGTGTCGTCGGGGGAGGCGCGGGTGCCGGCGAGGATTCGCCGCGCGGTGCTGCGGGGCTTGAGCGCGGACCCGACGGCGCGGCATCCCTCGATGGAGGCGTTGCTCGCGGCGCTCACGCATCGGCCCCGGTGGGAGCGCTGGCGGATGGCGGCGGTGTGGGCGGGGGCGGCGACGCTCGCGGGGGTGGGGGCGGGGTTCTGGCTCCGGGAGACCACGCGGTGCGCGGGCGCGGACGGGCACCTGGTGGGTGTCTGGGATTCGGCGCTGCGAGGCCAGCTGGAGGCGGTCTTCACCGCGTCGGGTCTGCCATTGGCCCAGGAGGGCTTCGGCGCGACGGCGCGGCGGCTGGATGCGTATGCGGAGGCGATTGCCCGGATGGAGCGGGACTCGTGCGAGGCCACTCACGTGCGTGGTGAGCAGTCCGGGCGGATGTTGGATTTGCGGGGCATGTGTCTGGACCGGCGGCGCGAGGCGCTGCGCGCGTCGGTGACGCTGATGCTGCAAGGGGACGCGGCGGTGCTGGAGCGCGCGCCCCAGGCGGCGCACGCGCTGCCGGACCTGCTGCCCTGCGCGGACCGGGAGGCGCTGGCCAGCGTGGTGCCGCTGCCCGAGGACCCGGTGGTGCGTCAGCGATTGCAGGGCTTGCAGGCGCGGCTCGCGGAGGGCATGGCGTTGCAGGAGGCGGGGCAGCACGCGCGGGCGCGGCAGGTGGCGGAGGAGGTGCTCCAGGCCGTGCGGCAGACGGGGTATCGGCCGATGGAGGCGTCGGCGTTGTTCCTGCTGGGGTTGGTGGAGAAGGCGCATGCGCGCTTCACCGAGGCCGCGGAGGTCTTCGACGCGGCGCAGCTGGCGGCCCTGGCCGGACGGGACGATGACCTGATGGTCCGCGCGCTCATGGGGCTGGCGGACTCGGAGCTCCAGGGGCATGCGCGCTACGCGGAGGCGGAGCGGGCCGTGAGGCTGGCGGAGGCGACGCTGGAGCGGCTGGACATCCGACAGGCGCCCGGGGCGGCCGGAGAGCTGCATTTGTTCCGGGGGCACCTGTTCCATCGCAAGGGCGAGGCTGTCCGCGCGCAGGAGGACTTCCGTCGCGCGCTGGAGCTGTTCGAGCAGGCGCATGGGCCCGAGTCCCCGCGGCTGGACGCGCCGCTCACGGCGCTGGGGCTGATTCTCAACCTCCAGGGGCACTACGAGGAGGCGCGCGGTTACTACGAGCGCGCGCTGGAGCTGCAGCAGCGCGCGTACGGCCGCGAGCATCCGGTGTGTGTCAGCCACCTCAACAACGTGGCCACGGCGCTGCGGCTGCAGGGGCGGGTGGAGGAGGCGGTGGCGCGCTACGAGGAGGCGTTGTCGCTGGGGGAGCGGCGCCTGGGTGCGGCGCATTCGTCGACGAACATGGTGCGCGTCAACCTGGGGGACGCGCTCCAGCTCCAGGGCAGGCTCACGGAGGCGCTGGCGCGCTACGAGGAGGCGATGCCCGCGTTGCTGGCGGTGCACGGGGACACGCACCCGCGGGTGGCCTCGGTGCTCACGAGCATGGGCACTGCGTACGCGGACCTGGGCGAGTCGCGGCTGGCGCAGAAGTCCTATGGGGAGGCGCTGGCGGTGCAACGTCGGCTGCTGGGGCCGGAGCACCCCGACCTGGCGCTGACGTACAACAACCTGGCCTCGGTGATGTTGGACCTGGGGGAGCCTGGGAAGGCGCGGCCGCTGCTGCAGCTGGCGCGTGGGTTGTGGGAGAAGTCGCTGGGGCCGGAGCATCCGCGGGTCGCCTCGGTGTTGCAGAACCTGGCGAAGGCGGACCTGGCGGAGGGGCGGCTGGGCGCGGCGCACGCGGGGTTCGAGCGGGCGCTCGCGATGCGGCGCAAGGGCCTTGGGCCCGAGCACCCCAAGCTGGTGTCGACACTGACGCTGCTGGCGGAGGCGAAGCGCAGGCTGGAGGGGCCGCGCGCGGCGCTCGCGACGCTCCAGGAGGCGGTGCTCCTGGCGGGCAAGGCGCAGGTGACTCCGGCGGACCGGGCCAAGGCGCTGTTCTGGCTGGCCCGGGCGACGTGGGATTCGGACGGCTCGCGCGAGCAGGCGAGGACGCTCGCGAGGCAGGCCGAGGAGGCGCTGCGCAAGGCGCCCCGGACGACGGAGGCGCTGGCGCGCGAGGTGCGGCAGTGGCGGGCGCGGCATGACGCGTCGACGTCCCAGCGGGCCACGGGAGAGGCGAGGCGGCCGTGAGCCCCCGAGGGCTCAGGGCGCGGGCTGCCTCCACACGGGCAGGGTGAGCCGGCTTCCCGGCAGCCAGGTGATTTCGAGGGGCGTCTTCGCGTCCGCGAGGCGCTCGTCGCTGACGTCCTTGCCCGTGCCCAGGTTGAGCTGGGATTGCGCGTGCTTGTTGATGGCGACCACCGCGACCACCTGGCTCCCCACCTCGAGCCTGCGGCTGGTCATCCGTCCGCTCTGGAAGGTCAGGCGCTGGCGCTTGCCCGGAACGAGCAGCCGCCGCTGCTCGCGCTCCGCCACGTGGCTGGCGCGCTGGAGCACGTAGGACAGGTACACGTACTCCCCCTTCGCCGTGCGCTCGTAGAGCACCACGTAGAAGTCGAAGTCCTTCTTGTTGGTGATGAAGTCGAGCCGCCCGGCGAACAGCCCGCTCACCTCCAGGGCTTGCGTGAGCGGCTCGCCGACGTAGACGAAGCCGTCGCGCGGCGCCTCGAGCGTCGTGGACACGATGTCCGACGGCTCGTAGTGCGGCCCTGGCGAGCGGTCCTTGAAGTCCACGCGCAGCCGCTGCCGGGTCCCCGCCACGGGCGCCACTGTCGTCAGCCGGTGCGGAGCGCCCGTGGCCGAGGGCGCGAGGAACAGCTCCACCGCGCCGTTGCTCACACGCGCCAGGTCCGGCGCGTGCTTCCACGTGTTCGCCCCCATCACCTGGTAGTTGACGCGGTCCTTCAGCAACGCGGGCAGCGGCCCCTGTCGCAGCACGTGCTCCAGCCATTGGTAGCGCAGCGCATGCACGTCCAGTCGGGCCACGGGGTCGATGCGATAGCCCATCAGCTCGTCGCTCGACGCGTGCTGCCCGCCCATGTGGTCATACGGCCCGATGACGAAGTAGTGACGGGCGTCCGGCGCGTGCCTCAGGTGCTCGGTGAGGTAGTACATCGCGCTCAACGAACAGCCGTCGTAGTAGCCCGTCGTGGTGAGCACGGGGATGCGGATGCGCGCGAACTCCTGACGGTACGGAATCATCTTCCGCCAGTACGCGTCGTACGTCGGGTGCTCCAGCCAGCGCTGGAAGAAGGGATTGGGACGCCCGTCCAGCCGCTCCAGCGCGCGATAGGGCTCGCCGCTCGTGTACCAGCGCTCGTGGAGCGCATCCCACCGCGCCAGGTCGAAGTAGTCCGCGTCCGCCAGGCCCTTGTCGAGCGTGACGTAGCGCGGCCAGCGGTAGAAGAATCCCTGGAAGACGTTGCCCTGCATCGGCACGTCGATGCCCGGCGCCACCGGCACCGACGGCATGATGGCCTTGAGCGCCGGGTGCCCTCGCTTCGCCGCGGACCACTGCGTGAAGCCCTCGTAGCTCCCCCCGAACATCCCCACCTGCCCATCGCTCCACGGCTGGCGGCTCACCCAGTCGATGACGGCGACGGCGTCGTCCCCGTCATGCTCGAAGGGCACCGGAGCATCGGGGCTGTTGCGCTTGCCTCGCGTGAGCGCCGTCACCCCCGCGAAGCCATGCGCCGCCGAGCGCACCGCCTCCTGCTTGTTGAAGCCGTTGGCGTAGATGGTGAACGACATCGCCGTGGACAGCGGCGCCTGGGTCTTCCGGGGACGCGCGACGGTCACGGACACCCGTGCCCCGTCGGGCGTGGGCACCAGGACGTCCTCCTCGATGACGTAGCGGCGCGCCTCGTCCCGGACCCACAGGGGCTCGCTCGCGGGCAAGAGCTCCTGGAACACCTGATGGACCTGGTAGTGACGCACCAGCTCCACCGCCTGGGCTCGTGTCAGCCGCCCCGCCTTGCGCGCCTCGGCGAGTCGGGTGTCCAGCTCCCGTCGCGCCCGCTCCAGGTCGAAGCGGAACATCCCCCGCGCATCGAGCGCGACCCGGTCCTCCAGCGCGCCGAAGGTCCGGTCGAACGCCCCGCGCAGCGCGTCGGCGTACGGCGTCCCGCGCTCGGCCTGGGCCTGCTTCGCCAGCGCGTGGGCCTCGTACTGCAGGAAGGTGATGCCCTGCGTCGCTGTGTTCGCCTCCAACAGGGGCCGGAGCTCGCGGATGGACGCGACCGCGCCCGCGAAGTCACCTGACACCAGCTGGAACCGGAAGCGCTGGCCCAGTCGGGTGGCCAGGTCCTCGTCCGGAGGGTCCTTCAGCAGGGCCCTGGCGAGCACGGGCATCGCCTTCGCGAGCGCCTCGGGGGATTCGGACGTGGGGGACGCGAAATCGGCGGGTGTGGCTTTCGCGAGCGTGGCGAGCAGCAGGGTCAGCAGGAGGGCGCGCGGCATGAGTTCTTTCGAGGAGGTCCACGATAGGACGCGATGCCCGCGCATCCATGGACACCTGGTGCGGCCCAGGCGTCGAAGGTGCGCCCCGGGCCTACTTGTCGTGGGTTCATTCGTGTGCATCGCGCGTGTGCTCCGCCGGACGAAGCGGGTGTCGTGGCTGGGGGCCTGTTGGGCTCGCGACGTCGGCGCTGTCCCCGGGAGCACTTCCGGTGCCCCTCGGTCGGTGCGACCTTGCGAGCCCGGATATCACGGAGCTCACAGGCTCCGTGGAGGCCGGCCCAGGACCTGGGGGGACCGGATGATCGACGAAGTCGATCAACGCTTGAAGGCATGGGTGAGCCGCGTCGCCGGCGAAGCGCCCGTGTACCTCGGCGTCCCGGACCGGGAGGTCATCGAGCGCGGAGTGTGTCTTTACCTGCTGGAGCTGGGGCCCGCGCCTCCCGCGCGAGGTGGACGCCGGGGGCCGCTGCAGTTCTCGGTCTGCTACCTGGTCACCGCCGGCGCGGAGGCTCCCGAACAGGCGCACCGGCTGCTCGGCGAGCTGGTCTTCTCCGCGATGGAGGAGGCGGAGTTCGAGGTGGACCTGACGCCCGTGCCCGCCACGCTCTGGGCGGGGCTGCGCGTGCCACCGCGCCCCGGCTTCCGGCTGCGCCTGCCGGTCCGACGCGAGCGGCCCGCGTCCGTGGTGCACCGCGTGCGCTTCCCGGTCATCACCCAGCTGGTGCCCGCGGAGGCGCCGGCCGCCGAGCCCCAACCGTTGCCCATCCACTTGCCGCTGAAGGAGGACTGACGTGCCGAGCTCCCTCGCCGAAGTGGAGGAGGTGACCCATGACTGACGCCAAGGCGCCCGAGGTGGCCCCATCGCAGCAGGGGATGGGCACGCGCGTGGACCCCTTCCGCGCGTACAACTTCAAGCTGCTCATCGACGGGGTGAGCGAGGGGCACTTCACCCAGTGCACCGACCTGGAGGTGGAGGTCATCACGCCGCATCCCCGTGAGCGGCTCGCGGGGCCCGTGATGCACGGGGATTTGACGCTGCGCTACGGCGTCACGCAGTCCCCGGAGCTGTGGAACTGGTTCCTCGCGTCGATGAACGGGGGACCGTCGCGCAAGAACGTCTCCGTGCTGTTGTTTGACGGGGATGGGATGACGCAGAAGCTGCGGTGGGACCTCAACGAGGCCTGGCCGAAGAAGTGGCGGGCGGCTCCGCTGGACGTGCTCGGACAGCAGATCGCCGTCGACTCACTCACCCTCGTCTTCGAGTCCATCACCCGTGGTTGAGCGCGCGAGAGGACAGGTGTCCGGTGGGTGGCTGCGCTCCGTCGCCCGGCGGATGAAGGACTGGGCGCGGGCGGTGCTCTCCGAGGAGGAGGCGGACTTCGCCGCGGCGCTCTCCCAGGCGCGGTTGACTCCGGAGCGCGCGTGTCCCGCGACCCGCGGGCCGCCCATCACCGCGCCCCGGGGGCCACCGATGCCCCTGGCTTCCATCACGATGGTGACGGCGCCCGCGGTGAGCGTGGGGCCGCCGGAGCATTGGGTGCGGGACGTCCAGGCTCGGCGCGCCATGGGGCCTCCGGCGGACTGGGTGGCGCGGGTGCGCAAGGTCGCGCCCCATCTGGTCGAGGGGATGACGGACGAGGTGCCCACGCCGCCCTTGAGTGACGCGCATCTGTCCGCTCGCGCGCGCATGATGCTCTCGGGCAACGCGACGGACCCGGAGCCTCGGCGTCCCCTTCCACCTCCCGCGATGTCGCCCTCCATCCGCACGCGGCCTCCTGCTCCGCGTCTGTCCCGTCGGGTCGAGTCCCTCGCCACGACAGAGAACCCCGCGCCGATGTGGCGTGAGGGAGGGGCTTCTCCGCCGCCCGTGAGTACCTCGCCCACGCGGGACTCCACCGAGGTGGCGGCTCCGGGAGGGGCCGGGGCGCAAGGGGCCTGGGCTCATCCCTTCGCGTCGCCGCCGCACGCGCCCATTGAAGCGGAGCCCGCGCCGCTGCCCGTGGAGGGGCCCACGACGCCTGTCCCGCTGATGCTGCGGGGCGCGCCGTTCCCCAATCCGGTGCGCGTCGAGTCCACGCCGGTGTCTCCCTCGGAGGTGTGTGTGCCGCCGCTGGGGGAGCTGGACAACGATGATGGGCTCAGCTCGTCGGGACTGCCGCAGGGCATCTCCGCGTCCCAGGCCTCCGGTGTCCAGGGCCCCGTGGCCGTGCCTCGTGCCCGCTCCACCGCGGAGCTGTGGATTCCGCGCCGGCCCGGTGCCGAGGCCGCGCCCGTGCACGAGGAGCCGGCGCCTCGCGAGCCGCACGTCGCGAGCGGGCCTCGGACGACTCCCGGGAGGACGGAGACGTGGCCGGACGAGAGCGGTCAGGAAGAGCCGAGGCAGGCGGCGCATCCCGTCCAGGAAGAAGCGGGGTACCCCACCGCTTCGTCGCGGGACACCGACGACGAGGACGCCGCGCGCGAGCTGCGGCTGTGGGCGCAGATGCGCCGGCTCGAGCGGGAGCAGCGAGGTGAGTGATGGCCCGAGGGGCCTGCCCCATTTCGCATGAGGGTGCGCGAAGCGGTTGAGCGTTCGATGCCCGAGCCGTGCGTCGTGGGGGGCGCCTCGGGCCCGGCGTGCACCGGGTGGTCCGCCGCTCCAGGGGATTCGTGCCGTCACGAACCCGCGTCATCTCCTGGCTCGGCGGGCAGGGTGTCCCACCAGCGTGGCTCGTCCGGACTCTCCTCGAGCGCAGGGAAGTAGAAGGGGCTGCCCCAGCGCTCCTGGGCCCGCTGGCCCACTTCAATGGCGAGCACACGCGCGTCGCCCATCGTCTGGCCACTGGGGCGCATCGTCACCAGCGGGACGCAGGTGAAGCGAGGATGCGCGGTGGATGCACCCGGCAGGATGGCGAAGACATCGAGAGACCATCCGAACGAGTCGCCATCCCATTGCACCTCGATGGCCACGGGAGGATGGGGGAGCGCATCGAGCGCTTCACGTGCCCGCGCTCGCCACGCCTCGGGAGCGCTCTCCCTCCACCGGCGCGCCGCCTCCGCCTCGCCGAACGCGGGATGGAGCGTCTCCAGCTCCTGGGAGCGCCAGGTGAGCTGCTCGACCGCCGTGGCGAGCGGACAGCCCGTCCGCTTCCGCAGCATGGAGATGGCCGCGAAGAGCTCACGGGAGAGCAGGAGCGGGTCGACCTCGACGAGGACCTCGGGTGGGATGGACGGGCTCATGTTCCTGGGTGGGTCGCCGGGGAAGCGCTGCACGCGCCGGGACGCGGCGCGCAAGGACGAAGCGCTGCGCGGCCCCTGACCTGGGCGCTGCTCCCGTCCCCCTGCCTCGCCGGCTATGCTGTGCGCGCAATGTCCGAACGCACCCGAACCGGCGCCGCCCTGTCGGAGTCACGGGCGTCGGAGGGGGACCTGCGCCGCCGCCTGGAAGGGCGGGTGGAGCTCATCGAGTCAGCCCTCCGACGCTACCGCCTGCTCGCCGAGCAGCTCGAGTCCCGTCGCTGGCGACGCCAGGTGTGCGCCGCGCCGAGCCTGCTTCGTGAGGTCAGGGAGCTGGAGGGCTCGCTGACCGAGGCCCTGGAGCGCACGGAGCGCCGATGCGAGCTGGAGGGCTGGCCCGCCGACGCCCGGATTCCCACGTCGGCGCGGCGCATGCGCGACCTCCAGGCGCGAGTCTCCACCCTGGTCGACCGGCGGCTGGATGAGCTGCTCCGCCGCCCCGAGTCGCTGCCGCTGCGGGATGCCCTCGTGAAGCTCGAGGAGGTTTGTCTCCAGGATGTCTCGCTCGTGCGGACACCGGGGGAGCCCTTCTCGCTGCGCATCGGCTCGGCGGGAGGAGGGATGCAGTACGTGCTCGCAGCGCAGTTCGTCCTGGGCTTGTTCCTGGGCACGGTGCTGTTCGATGGACTGGGCAATTCGTTCAATTGGGGGATGGCGCTCGTGGTCACCGCGGTCGCGCTGTGGCTGCTGCTGCTCCTCACCGCGAGCCTGTTGCGACGTCGTACACCCGGCGTCCTCTGGCTGACGCCGGAGCGGCTGGTGTGGCTGGCGCCGGGAGGCGATCCGCCGGTGGTCGTGCGGTTGGACTCACTGGGGGACGGCGCCGTCGAACCAGAGGGGCCTTGGGGCACGTTGGCGGTGCGCGGTGACCGGTATCTCCACCTGCCTCGCTTCGGGCGCGAGAAGGTGGAGCGGCTGCGCGTGTTTCTCGAGTTGTTCCGCGTGCCCCAGGTCCGTGCCAACGCCTCGCGCGCCGAGCGGCCCGTGACGCTCGTGAGCTATCCCGCGCAGCTTCGTCGCAACAACCTCTGGACGCCGGGGCAGCTCGTGCTGTCGCACCGGGGCGTCTACTTCATTCCGGGCCTGGACTCGGACCCAGGTGCGGCCTTGTTGAAGGCCGCGACGGGGCGGAGGCTCGACTCACGCGTCGAGCTGACGTGGGTGCTGGAGGCGCTTCGCTGGCAGCCCGAGTCGGAGCTGGATGCGTTGCTGGCGCGGGCCATCGCGCAGACCCAGGGCGCCGCCTGGGCCTCCGTGGACGTGCGCGTGTCTCCCGACGTGGAGGAGGAGCAGGACGTCCACTTGTCGCGAGGGAAGGAAGTCCTCGTGGGCAAGCCGGCCTCGGACGACCGAGGCACGGTCCTCCAACTGCTCCACGGCTGGGGTGTCGGAGGGTAACGGTCGCTCCCAACCCGAGCGCCTGGCTGTCTATCCTGTGAGCGCGATGTCCGAACGCGTCCGAGCCGCCAGCGCCGTCCTGTCCGAGCCGCCAGCGTCGGAAGAGGACCTGCGTCTCCGCCTGGAAGGCCGGGTGGAGTTCATCGAGGTGGCCCTCTATCGCTACACGCCGCTCGTGGATGCGCTCGCATCACGCCACTGGCTGCGCCACCTGCGCGAGAAGCCGGACCTGTTGCGCAAGGTCCGCGAGCTGGAGGGCTTGTTGCCCGAGGTGATGGAGCACCTGGAGCGCCGGGGCAAGGTGGAGGGCTGGCCCCGGGGCTCACGGATTCCGCGCAGGTTGCGTCGGCTGCGCGAGGTCCGGGAGCGGGTCTTCAAGCTGCTCCATCGCAAGGCGGGCCTGCTGTTGTTGCTGACGGAGGACACGCCCCCGCGTGAGGCGCTCACGAGGCTGGATGACTACTGTCTCGAGGACGTCCCCGTCGCGCCGACACCGGGCGGGGCCTTCGCGATGCACGTCGGCGCCACGTCCCAGGTGATGCGCTACCTCAGGCCCTTGCTCATCCTCGCGGGGGGCTTGCTGGGGGCGGTGATGCTCCTGGGGCTGGCGCTCTCGTTCGACGCGTTCCTGGTGTTTGGCTTCGTCCTGTCCTGCCTGTGGCCCATCGCCGCCATCGCCATGGCCCTGCTGACCCTCCAGACCCCCGGCTCCGCCTGGCTGACGCCGGAGCGACTCGTGTGGTTGGCCCCGAGTGGGGAGCCGTCCGTGTCCGTGCGACTGGACTCGCTGGGTGATGGCGGCGTCCAACTGGAGCACGCTCGAAGGGGCACGCTGCGGCTGCGAGGCAATCGCGGTGTCCGCCTGCCCCGGCTCGGTCGCGAGAAGGCCGCGAGGCTGCGCGTGCTGCTCGAGTTGTTCCGCGCGCCCCAGGTCCGGGCCAACGCCGAGCGGCCGGTGGAACTGGTGACCTGGCCCGCGCGGCTTCGTCGCGGCGGGGTGTGGACCTCGGGCCAGCTCTTGATGTCGCCTGGGGGCGTGTCCTTGCTTCCCGACCCCGAGGTCGGCGCCGCGCTGTTGAAGGCCGCGACGGGGCGCACGCTGGACGGGCGCGTGGAGCTGGCCTGGGTGCTGGAGGGGCTTCGCTGGCAGCCCGAGTCGGAGCTGGAGGCCGTGCTGTCACGCGCGGTCGCGGCGACCGGTGGCACGGCCTGGTCTTCCGAGGACGTGCGGGTGGTTCCAGGCCTCGAAGGCGCACGGGAGGTCCACCTGGTGCGTGGCGAAGAGGCGCTCGTGGGCACGCCCGGCGCGAAGGAGCGGAGCGCCGTCCTCGCGCGCCTCCACGCCTGGGCATCCCGCGGGCCGACCCGGTAACCTCCCCCGAAGCCATGTCCCGACAAGACCTCGCCAAGCGGGCGCCTCGCGAAGGCCCCACCTCCGAGGACGTGCGCCTCCAACTGGAGGGTCGCGCCGAGGTGCTGGAGTCCGCGCACGCGCACATCGCCGCGCTGGAGTCCGCGCTGCGCAGCCGCGCCTGGAAGCGCAAGCTGCGCGCGAAGCCCACGCTCGTCGAGGAGTGGCTGGAGCAGCAACCCCGCGTCGCGGAGGCCCTGGAGCACGCGAAGCGCCGCGCCGAGCGCGAGGCCTGGCCCGAGTCGCTTCCCCTGATGCGCGTGCTGCGCGAGCTGGACGCGCGCTCGAGGCGGCTGGCACCGCTGGTGCGTCGGCGGCTGTCCCGCCACGCGTTCGTGTCCGGCCCCATCGCGCTGGCAACGGAGCTGCGTCGGCTGGACACGCTGGCGAAGCAGCAGGTGTCCCAGAACCTCCAGGAGGGCGAGGTGCTGCTCTTCCAGACGCAGCGCTCCGGCTCCGTGCCTGTCCGTCAGACACCGCTGCGCGGGTCCTCACTGGCGCTGGCGCTGCTGGGCGTGTCCGCGCTCATCTTCTTCCTGCCGGTGGATGGGCGCCCGGTGGGAGGCTGGTTGTTGATGGCGCTCCTCGTCGTCCCGATGGTCATGATGCTGCTGCGCTCCGGCTGGCTCACGATGACGAACGAGCGGCTCATGTGGACGCCGGTGTTCGGCGAGGCCGTGTCGGTGCCCCTGTCCTCCATCGCGCCGGGCGGAATCCAGGTGGGCAGGTTGTTCTCCTTGAGGGTGGATGGGACGCCGGGCGTCACGGTGCCCTACCTGATGGAGGCCAATCTGGTCGCCACGCTGCTCGAGCTGCACACGCAGGCTCCGCTGCGAGGGCTGGCGCGCTCCGGAGTGCGGCTGGAGAACGCGGTCCTCTATCCGGCGACGCTGCGAGAGGATGGGCAGGGGCGCTCGGGCTGGGCGGTGCTGCGGCCGAGCGGCGTGTCCTTCGTCCCCAATGGCCAGGGCCCCCAGGCGCTCGCCACGGTGCTGGGGCGGCCGAGCGCCATCCAGGCCGAGGTGAACTGGGTGTTGGACTCACTGCGCTGGCTGCCCGACTCGGAGCTCGACGGGGTGCTGGCGCGCGTGGTGGAGGCCACCGGGGGCGTGAGCTGGTCGGCCTGGGAGACCTCTCGACGCGGCGATGTGCCGCTGTGGAAGCGACTGACGCTCTCCCACGGACATCGGGTGCTCAGCGGACAGGTGGAGTGGTCCTCGCTGGGCGCGACGGAGAAGGTGCTGGGCTTCTGGCCGGAGGGCGGAGGCCACCCGAAGTGAGCATGCCCACCTCGGGTGCCTCCCGTGGGTCACTCGCTCAGCGCTGGACGTCGTACCGCAGCAGCACCACGCCGTTCTGGTAGACCTTGGTCGAGCGCAGCGCCAGCTCGAGGTGCCTGTCCAGCCTGGACACCAGCGGGATGCCCGAGCCGAGCAGCCGCGGGTTGAGCTTGACGAGCACCTCGTCCACCAGGCCCGCGGCGAAGAGCTGCGCGGCCAGGGCGCCACCGCCGGACAGGTAGATGCCCTTGCCCTCCTTCGCCTTCAGCGCGCGCACCGCGCCGACGACGTCGTCCGAGATGAGCTTCACCCGGGGATTCGGCGCCTCCTTCATGCTGCGCGAGACGACGAACGTCTCCAGGTACGGGTAGGGGTCGGTGACCTTGAACTTCAGGCCGACGTCATACGTCCGGCGGCCCATCAGTACCGTGTCGTAGTCGTGCTGCAGCGTGGCCATGTACTCGGTGGCGTGGTCGCCTTCGAAGACGAAGCAGTCGAAGGAGTCGTCCTCGCGGGCGATGTAGCCGTCGAGGGTGGTGGCGACGTGGTACGTGAGCTTGCGCGTCTGGGATTGCATACGGAGACCTCGGGAGTGGCTGGGTCCCGCCGCGCGCACGGATGGCGCTCCGCGCCGGAAGGCCGCGGTGGGACAGGGAAGGGACGCGTCACGGGCCGTGAGGGCTCGTGGCGCACGCTCTGGATGCCTGGGGAACAACTCCGCTGTCCGCGTGGACTCACGCCGAGCACGTTCGACGCCCGCACGGACTCAAGACAGAGCCGAGGGCGAGGTGCGCTTCGAGGAGCGGAGGTGTCAGTTGGAGGAGGTCATGGACAGCGCGGTTGCCCGCGCCGTCAAACACAATGGACCCGCCCTCGCATGAATGCAAGGGCTTGATTGTCGCTGTGTCCCGCTCCGGCACCGGACGAGCGTTCGTCCGATGTCACGCGAGGGAATGTTCTTCAGAAGTCGAGGATGAAGGTCTCGAGCGCCTCGTGCTCGGGGTCCGTCATCGTCGACGGGTCATGGTCGTTCGGGTCGTCGCCGAAGATGGACATGCCCGGAGGCACGGTGGTGCCGATGCACAGGATGCGGCGGGGCTCGGTGCCCACGCCGTCGCCGTCGTTGTCCGGGTACAGCACGGCCCAGCGGATGAGCGCCGCGTTCGCGTCATCGCAGTCATTGCCCGTGGCCTGGATGAAGTAGGGCGCGGGGAGCGTGGCGGCGGCGCAGCGCGTGCCGGACTCGGGCGTGGTGAAGCCGTCCCCGTCGCGGTCCACGTGCCGATACGAATGGCTCATCCAGCGACTTGAGTCGTCGTCCGCGCAGTCGCTCCCCAGCAGCGACCTGTTCGCGGGCGTCTGCCCGTTCGTGCACTGGTCCTCCGCGACGCCCGCGCCCACGCCGTCCCCATCCAGGTCCGGCCACGTGCGCAGCGTCTTGTGCACCGCCGCGTTCATGTCGTCGCAGTCCGGGCCCACGGAGAGGTTGAGGTAGCCGGCGGGCAGCGCCTCGCCCGCGCAGAGCTGGCCCGGGGCGGCCACGGTGTACCTGTCACCATCCACGTCCCGATAGGCATAGGACAGCCATTGCCACCGCGCGGCGTCGTCGTCCGCGCAGTCCTCGCCCGTCGTCGCGTAGCCCGAGGGCCGTGTGGTGCCCGCGCACACGGGGACCCTGGGGCCCACGCCCACGCCGTCTCCATCCGCGTCCCGGTAGAGGTCCCAGCGCACGCGCACCGTGGCGTCCCGGTCGTCGCAGTCGTCCCCTCGCGCGGTGGTGAGGTGGCCCGGCGGAAGCTCCGTGCCGGCGCAGACGTTGCCGGGCAACCACACCGTGTCTCCGTCGCCATCCGCGTCGCGGTAGGAGTAGTCGAGCAGCCGCCAGCGGGTGGCGTCCTCCGGCGCGCAGTCTCCACCAAAATAGACGTAGCCCGCGGGCGGCGTGTCGCCGATGCACAGGGCCAGCATGTCGCCGTCGCCAGCCCCGTCCCCGTCCTTGTCCGTGTAGACGCCGCGTACCTGGAACCGCGTCGCATCCGCTTCGTCGCAGTCCTTCGACAGCCAGTGGTCGACGTACCCCGGTGGCAGGGGCGCGCCCTGGGGCAGGCAGAGGCTGCCGGGCGACTCCCGGCCATACCCGTCCAGGTCCTCATCCCGGTACAGGTAGACGCGAGTCTGGCTGCGCGTCGGGTCTGTGGGGTCGCAATCGCCTGAGTGGGCCGCGTAGCCCGCGGGGAGGGGGTCCTGGGCGCAGATGGAGAAGGTTTCGATGCCATCTCCCACGCCATCCCCGTCCGCGTCGGGGTAGACCCAGGTGGACGCCTGGTAGCGCCTGTCCTCGTCATCGCAGTCCAGCGGTCCCGGCTGCTCGCGGTAGGGAAGCACGTGCTCTCCCACGCAGGCACTCACGAGGTTGGGACCCGTGGCCCCGTCCCCGTCGCGGTCCGGATACAGCCCTGGGACTTCCCGCCAGGTGCCAGGGTCCGTCGGGTTGCAGTCTCCCTCCACGGCGGACCAGCCCGGGGGCAGGTCGTGGGCGCCACACACCTTCTCCCGGAGGCCATGCCCCCGGCCGTCCCCATCGGTGTCCGCGTACCCCCAAAGCTCGCGCCAGCGCTGGCCGTCCGTCGGAGCGCAGTCCTGCGCGTCCAGGACGCCATCGCCGTCCGAGTCCGGTCGTGTCTCCTCGCCGCCCTTCTCGAGCCCGCTGCCACAGCCGACCTGGAGTGTCGTCAGGGCCAGCGCGAGCGGCAGCCAACTGCCTCGCATCGTGCGCATGGATGTGCCCCTCATCCTTGCCGTCAGGGCGCGGGCTGCGCCGTACGACGCGTGAGGCGACAGGACGGCTGTCCGCCAATCCATCGCTGGACCTTCAGCTCAAGCAGGTAGCGCCCCGGACGCGTCATGGCCAACAGCGCCATCCGGTCGCACCGCGAGCCATGCTGGCTGGCGTCGTAGTACGCGGGGTTCGAGTAGAACTCGAACTCGAAGGTCCGCGGGGCGCTCTCGCCCTGGAGTACGCCCCGTATCTCGATGACGTTGGCCTCCGTGATGGCGTAGCTGTCCACCGTCTCGAAGACGTAGGGCACGTCCACCTGGGGCGTCTCGCTCCAGGCCAGCGTCGAGGGCAGCAGCGCGGCCGCGGTCGACAGCACGAGGTTTCGGAGGACTCGACTCGGGGACATGTGGGGCAACCTGGGACGGGGGTGGGCAGGGCACACGAGGCCCCGCCGCATATACACCTCGAGGGGATTTTCCTGGCCTTTCCCCGGGATTTCCCGCCGGTCATCCAGGCGACCGGCGGCCCACGGCGCGCCTTGTCATACGCGGGCGCCTGCAATACGCCTGAGGCCCATGTCCTCCGACGCCGCGCTCCCCGCCGACTTCCTCGCCGCCCTCGCCGAGGGCTTCCCCCAGGACTTCCTCACCCGGGAGCCCGAGGAGCTGAAGGAGTACGGCCGCGACTGGACGCGCGTGTACGCCCCGGCCCCCAGCGCGGTGGCGCTGCCCCGCACCACGGACGAGGTCGCCCGGCTGCTCGCCCTCTGCCACCGGCACGGCGTGGCGGTGGTGCCCTCCGGCGGGCGCACGGGCCTGGCCGGCGGCGCGGTGGCGGCCAAGGGAGAGCTGGTGCTGTCCCTGCGGCGCATGGCGCACATGGGGCCGGTGGACCTGCTCGGCAACACGGTGCGCGTGCAGGCGGGCGCGGTGACGGAGGCGGTGCACCGCCACTGCGCCGAGCACGGCCTGACGTGGCCGGTGGACTTCGCCTCCAAGGGCTCGAGCACCGTGGGCGGCAACATCGCAACCAACGCGGGCGGGGTGAAGGTCATCCGCTACGGCCTCACCCGCAACTGGGTGCTGGGCCTGCAGGTCGTCACGGCGGAGGGCCGCGTGCTGGAGCTCAACGGCGCGCTGGAGAAGAACAACACCGGCCTGGACTTGCGCCAGCTCTTCATCGGCAGCGAGGGCACGCTGGGCGTCATCACCGAGGCCACGCTCAAGCTGACGCAGGTGCCCGGCAAGCAGGACGTCTTCCTCTTCGCCGTGCCGGACGTGGCCGCGGTGCTGCGGCTGTTCCGCGACGCGCGCGAGCAGACGGCCTTCGTCATCTCCGCCTACGAGTTCTTCACGGACCGCTGCCTTTCCCGCGTGCAGCGCCACCGCAAGCTGCGCTCACCGTTCGAGGCCGACAGCGGCTGCTACGTGCTGCTGGAGGCCGAGTCGCGTGACGCCTCCGCGGTGGAGGCGTGGCTGGGCTCGCTGTTCGAGCGGGGGCTGGTGACGGACGGCACCCAGGCGCAGGGCGCCGCGCAGGCCCAGGAGCTGTGGGCGCTGCGCGAGGGCATCAGCGAGAGCCTGTCCGCCACGGGCCTGCCCCACAAGAACGACATCTCGCTGCCCGTGGCCGGCCTGGAGGCCTTCTGCGCGGAGCTGGAGGCCGTGTTCCAGGCGCGCTACCCGGGGTGGGAGATCTGCCTCTTCGGCCACATCGGCGACGGCAACCTGCACGTCAACGTGATGAAGCCGGACGCCATGGACAAGGCGGAGTTCCTCGCCCACACGAAGCAGGCGGACCCCACCATGTTCGAGCTGGTGAGGAAGCACGCGGGCAGCATCTCCGCGGAGCACGGCATCGGCCTGTTGAAGAAGGACTACCTGGGCTACTCGCGCTCGGAGGAGGAGCTGGTGCTCTTGCGCGCGCTCAAGCGGACCCTGGACCCCCGGGGACTGCTCAACCCGGGGAAGGTGCTGGACGCCTGAGCGCGGCGCGGCGCGCGGTCAGGAGACGATGCGCGTCTTGATGTCGGTGGTGAGGCCCGCGATGGCGTCACACACCGGGCGCGACACGTCCTGGTCCAGGTCCATCACCAGGTAGCCGATGTTGGCGTCGGTGCTGAGGACCTGGGCGTGGATGTTGGCGTTCAGGTCGGAGACGATGCGGTTGATGTCGCGCAGCACGCCCGGGATGTTGCGGTGCACGTTGAGGATGCGGTGCGTGCCGGGGATGAGCGGCGCCTCCACCATGGGGAAGTTCACCGCACCCGTCGTCGCGCCCGTGCGGAAGAACTTGGAGAGGCTGACGGCCACCTCCTTGCCGATGGACGCCTGCGCCTCCTCGGTGGAGCCGCCGATGTGCGGCGTGAGCACCACGTTGGGCAGGTTCTGCAGCTCCGTCACGAAGCCGTCCGAGTTGCCCTCCGGCTCCTCCGGGTACACGTCCACCGCCGCGCCGCCCAGGTGCTTGGACTTGAGCGCCGCCGCCAGCGCGGCGATGTCCACCACCGTGCCCCGGCTGGCGTTGATGAGGCTCGCGCCCCGCTTCATCTTCGCGAACTGCTCGGCGCCCATCATCATGTGCGTGGACGTCAGCGCCGGCACGTGCAGCGTCACGAAGTCCGACTCGGCGAGCAGCTCGTCCAGCGTCGCCACCGAGCGCGAGTTGCCCAACGGCAGCTTCGTCATCACGTCGAAGTACACCACCCGCATGCCCAGGGACTCGGCGAGCACGCCCAGCTGCGAGCCGATGTGGCCGTAGCCGACGATGCCCAGCGTCTTGCCGCGCACCTCGTGGCTGCCGGTGGCCACCTTGCGCCACTGGCCGGTGTGCACCTCGCGGCTGCGGTCGAAGAGCTGGCGGGTGAGGACGATGATCTCCGCGATGACCATCTCCGCCACGCTGCGCGTGTTGCTGAAGGGCGCGTTGAAGACGGGGATGCCGTGCGTGTTGGCGGACGTCAGGTCCACCTGGTTGGTGCCGATGCAGAAGGCGCCGATGGCGAGCAGCTCCTCCGCGTGCACCAGCGCCTCGGAGGGCACCGTGGTCTTGCTGCGGATGCCCAGCAGGTGCACGCCCTTGAGCCGCTCGGCCAGCTCCGGCGGCTTGAGCGCGGAGCTGACACGCTCCACCTGGAAGCCCTCGGCGGCCAGCAGCTCCTCCGCGGACGGGTGGATGTTCTCCAGCAGCAGGGCGCGGAACGGACCCTCGTTGAGAATCGGGCGCGTCGGGGACGGCGGGAACCGGGCAGTGCTCATGTCGCCGTGCGTTATTCCCGGGCCCCCGGTGTGTCAAGCGCGGCTTGAGCAGGCGGGAGGGGCCGGTGTCTCGGGCAGGCAGGCCGCTGGCCCGGCGTGCGTGGAGGAAGTGGCCCCGAAGACAGAAGCGGGCGGCCCGTCTTCCACGGACCGCCCGCCTCGGTGAGTCAGGTGCCTTGCATCAGCGGGGACTACCGGAGCGTCCAGGCCACCGTGCCGGAGCAGGTGGTGGCGCCGTAGCAGCCAGCGCGAATCTGGTACGTCCCGCCCGCGCCCGCGGGCACGGTGTAGGTGGCGTGGGACAGCGAGCCGCAGGCGTCGTCGTTGCTCGTCACCTGCTGGCCCGCGCTGTTGTACAGGCGCAGGAAGGTGTCGCCGGTGCCGGAGGCGCCCGTCATCGAGCAGGTGCCGAAGGACAGCGACTGGCCGGCGGTGAGGGTGACGTCCTGGTTCGTGGTGCCCGTGCGCGCGCTGTTGGTGGCGGTGGCGGAGAAGTCGAACGTGCCGCTGGTGGGCGCGGGGGTGGAGCCGCCGCCCTCGAGCTTCCAGGCCACGGTGCCCGAGCAGGTGGTGGTGTCGTAGCAGCCCGCGCGGACCTCGTAGGTGCCCGCCGCCGTCGCGGTGAAGCTCAGCTGGGAGCCCCGGCCGTTGCACGCGTCGTCGTTCTCCGCGACCTGCAGGCCGCTCGGGCCGAACAGGCGCAGGTACGAGTCACCGACGACGGCCGCGTCCGGCACGCCGCAGGTGCCCACGGTGATTTTCTGCCCCGCCGTCAGCGCCACCGTCTTGTTGGTGGTGTTGACCGTGGCGCTGTAGGTGTTCTGGGCGGAGAAGGTGAAGGTGGAGCCGCCCGTCGGAGGCTGCGTGGTGCCGCACAGGCGCTGGCTGGTGGCCACCTTGCAGAACGCGGTGATGGCGGGCTGGACGTAGGTGATCTCCTCGCCCCCGCAGCCCGTCTCCGGGCAGTTGTTGACGACGTAGCAGCTCCCGCTGCGCACGTAGTCCTCGTCGCCGCGGACCAGGATGCCCGCCAGCGTGTGGTTGGCGGTCTCGTAGACGCCCGAGCCGGAGTTGCCCGCGAAGGTGTCCGTGGTGGCGATGAAGTAGTCCAGGGTGCTGGCGCGCGCGGTGCGCACCTTGCCGCCCGAATCAATCTTGAAGGGGATGCCGCTGCCCGAGCCGATGACGGCCACGCCCTCGCCCGCCGTCAGCGCGGTGTTGCCCGAGCGCACGGGCGCGGGGGTGAAGCGCGGCGCGGCGGAGCGGTCCAGCCGGATGATGGCGTAGTCGAGGTTCGTGCTGCCGCTGCCGGAGTCCAGCCGCCGCGTGACGATGGCCTTGCAGGAGAAGATGTCCGCCGTCGTCACCTTCTGCAGGGTGTCGGCGCCCGTGTTGTAGTAGTTGAAGACGAAGCGCGTGTCGGCGCAGTCGGCCGCGTTCTCCACGCAGTGGCCCGCCGTCAGCACCAGGTCATCGTCGATGAGCGTGCCCGAGCACCACGCGGCCGCCGGGTCGTTCCAGAAGCGCTGGTTGGTGCACAGGTTCTCGTACTCGCCCAGCGTGTAGGCGTAGAAGCCGACGTCGTCCGGGTTGGACGTGTCGAGCATGTCCGGGGACATCAGCGCCACGGTGGACTGCTCGGCGCGCTGGCGCAGCGTGGCGCTGGCGTGCGCGTACACGTCGAAGCGGTCATCCGTGCCGTACACCACGGGGCTCTCGCCGGAGCCCGTCTCCTCCGGCACCTCCGGCTCACCGGTGGGGGACTCGGGGCCCGGCTGACAGGCGGTGACGGCGACAGAACACAGGAGCGCGCCCAAGAGCTGCCGGGCGGCGCCATTCCGGATGTGGTGCATGAAGAGACGACTCCTGAAGTGGAACGGGCCCGCCCGCAAGGCCGGGCGGGGCTCACACTCTACCGGAGACGCCGGGGCCGCGCAGGGCGCGACGCTTCAGTCCGCCTCGGGGTTGCGCAGCCACTCCAGGGCTTCCTGCTTCGTCTCGAACGTGCGCGTGGGGATGGTGAGCATGGCCCGCTTCGTCATCCGCCACGCCTGCAGGCCGGAGGGGGCGTCACTGACGACCCGCGCCGAGCGCTTCATCCCGTGCAACTGCGCGTACGCGTTGAGCGCCGCCATGGAGGCCACCACGTCGGTGGGCATCACCCGCAACTGGGACTGGTCCACCAGCGCGGACCACTCCCCCGCGAAGCCGACAATCGCCTTCTTCACCTCCGTGAGGTACTCGGTGAGGTCCGCCGAGGTGACCTGCGGGGGATAGACGACCTCGAGGATTCGGTCCTGCGCGTGAACGGTGATCTGGAATGGCATGGGCGGTGACGGCTCCGAAGGCGCGCCATCCTAGCCTCAGCCGGTGACACTCCGATACCCGACGCTTCACCTGCCCCCGAAGACGGGTGGCAAAGGCCACCCTGTCCAGAAGCGCCGGGAATGTCAGACCCCCCGGCTAGTGACGTCCCTGCCGCCGAACCGGTACTGGCCTGCGTCGTAGGGCGTGGCCGGCGGTTCGAGCCGGCAAGGGGGTTACATGAACAGGAAGCTGTATGTCCTGGGCGCGGTGCTGGGCACCGTGCCGGGGCTGCTGCCGGGAGCCTGTCCGCCGGGGGATTTGCCCGCCGGAGAGGCACGACGGGAAGCCCAGGCGCCGGTGTCGGCGCATGGCAAGGGCAGGACGGAGCGCCGGGCCGTGGTGGCTCCGCCCGAGGCTCCCAAGGCCGTCCGGAGCGAGGACGCACGGGCGATAGGCGCGCGGGAGACGGAAGCACCCCGTCACCCGTGCGAGCTGATGACGGTGGTGAAGGTCCCCTGCGATGAGCGCCTGGAGACCTGTGAGTACACGTATTGGGAGTGCCCGGCGGCGGTGAACCCGCTCCGGGCCTGACGCAAGTCGAAGAGCGAGGCCCCTCATGATGCGCACCGACCGACAGGCAAGCCCCAGCACCCCCACGGCCTGGGGCGCGGAACCGCTCGTCGGGCAGGTGTTGCAGGGCCGTTTCCAGGTGGTGGCGCCGCTGGAGGGGCCGGGCACGCAGCGGGTGTACCGGGCCCTCCAGCTCCCGCTGGAGCGCACCGTGGCGCTGCGCGTGCTGGGCGCGCCCTTCGAGGACCTGGAGGCCCCGCGCCGCTTCTTCCAGGAGGCCCGCGCCGCGGCCAGGCTCGCCCATCCCCACACCGTCACCGTGCTGGACGCGGGGCGGCTGGAGGACGGGACGCTGTTCGTGGCCACGGAGTGGCTGGAGGGGCGCACGCTGCAGGAGGTGCTCGCCTCGGGGCCGCTGCCGTGGGCGCGGGCGGTGGCGTGGGCCCGGGCGCTGGGGCGCTCCCTGCGTCAGGCGCACCAGCGGGGCGTGGTGCACGGGGACGTGTCCCCGGGCAACGTCGTGCTGGTGGAGGAGGCGGGGGCGCACGTGAAGCTGCGCGGCTTCGGGCGCACGCGGCCCGTGATGTCGGAGTCGGCCCGGCTGTCGGTGCGGGAGCTGACCGAGGGCGACGCGGGGCTCGGCGCGCCCGCGTACATGGCGCCGGAGCGGGCGCGGCACGTGGCGGACGCGCGCGGGGACATCTACTCGCTGGGCGGGGTGCTCTTCCACATGCTGATGGGGCGGGTGCCGTTCGAGTCGGATGACCTGCTCGAACTCGTCTTCGCCCACCACAAGGAAATGCCTCCGCGCTTCTCGGAGCTGCGGCCCGACCTGGCCGTGCCGGAAGCGGTGGAGGCGGTGGTGCGGCGGTGTCTGGAGAAGCGCCCCGAGCAGCGCTTCGCGTCCATGGAGGCCCTGCTGGAGGCGCTCGGGGACGCAGCGTCGCGCGAGGTGGAGCCCGAGCAGGCGCCGGTGCGCGCGGCTTCGGACGCGCACCGGACGCGGGGGCCTAGTTGGTGGGGCCGCTGGCGGGCTTCTTGAGGTACTGGTCGAGGAACGCGCGGGTGCGGGAGTAGGCCTCCTCCTCGTTCTTCTTCTTGGTGAAGCCGTGGCCCTCGTCGGGGAAGAGCACGTACTCGACGGGGACCTTGCTCTTGCGCACCGCCTGGACGATTTCGTCCGACTCCGCCTGCAGCACGCGCGGGTCGTTGGCGCCCTGGATGACGAGCAGCGGCTGGCGAATCTTCTCCGCGTGGAACAGGGGGGAGATTTCGCGCAGCATCGCCTCCTGCGTCTCGGGGTTGCCCACCTCCTGGTAGAGCGCCTGGCGCCGTGACTCCCAGTGGGCGGGCATGCTCTTGAGGGTGCGCAGCCAGTTGGACACGCCGAAGATGTCCACGCCCACGTTGAAGACGCCCGGGTGGTACGTCAGCGCGGCCAGCGTCATGTAGCCGCCGTAGCTGCCGCCGATGATGCCCACGCGCTCGCCGTCCACGTACGGCAGGCTGGCCAGGTACTTCTTCGCCTCCACGCAGTCGAGCAGCGGCTCCTTGCCGTGCTTCTGGTCATCCGCCGTGTAGAACGTCTTGCCATAGCCGGAGCTGCCCCGGTTGTTGATGGCCAGCACCACGTAGCCGTGGTTGACCAGGTACTGAATCATCGGGCTGTAGCCCTTGCGGGACTGGCCACCGGGGCCGCCGTGCACCCAGATGAGCGCGGGCGCCCGCGTCTGGGCGGTGGCCTGGTGCGGCTTGAAGAGGATGTTGGGAATCACCATCCCGTCGAACGACTTGAAGCGCACCACCTCCGCGTCGACCAGGTCCTTGGCGTCGATTTCGGTGGTGAGGTTGTCCGTCAGGCGCGTGGCCTTCTTCGTCGTGAGGTCGAAGACGTAGAGGTTGTTGGGCGAGCGGTCCCCGCGGTGGTGGAAGGCCAGGCGCTTCTCACCGCGGCCGATGGACACGCTGGTGATGTCACCCTCGGGCAGCCGGGGCAGCTCCAGCTGCTTGCCCGTCTTCGTGTCCTGCACGCGGATGACGGTGCTGGCGTCCGCGTTGATGCCGGTGACGCGCAGCGCGCCGTTGCGGGAGAAGTACGTGTACATCACGTCCCAGTCCGTCTTCTCCACCTCCTCCATCTTCCCGGTGGCGAGCACGTAGCGCACCACGCGGGTGAACTCGGAGCCCTCGTCGGTGATGAGGTAGAGCGCGGTGGAGGTGGTGTCGAACTCGGCGGGGCTCCAGGTGGCGGTGCCCTGGTGCTGGCTGATGTGCTTGCGCTCCTTCGTGGCGAGGTTCAGCAGGTACACGTCGCTGTCGGCCGTGGTGTTGGTCTTCTCCAGGGCGAGCCACTTCTCGTCCGCGGACACGGCGCCCACGTCCAGGCCGTCCTCGTTCTGGTACAGCCGCGTGCGCTCGAACGTCTTCGCGTCGTAGCGGTACAGGTCCATGAAGCGCTCGTCGCGCTCGTTGGTGAGGACGTAGAAGCCCGCATCGTCCTGGCTCCAGCCGAAGAAGACGGCGCGGTGCTTGTCGCCCGGGGTGAGGTCCTTCTCCTTCCCGTCGGGCGTGCGCACGTAGAGGTGGTGCTGCTCGTTGCCGCCCTGGTCGCGCGTGAAGAGGATGCGGTCGTCCTTCGGGAAGTAGCTCACCGCGAAGGTGCTGTCCGTGGTGGAGCGGGTGAGCTGGGTGGGCTTGCCGCCCTTCACCGGCGCGGAGAAGACGTTGTAGATGCCCGTCTGGTTCGACGAGTACAGCACCCGCTGCTCGTCGGAGGAGAAGGACGCGCCCCGAATCAGGGTCGTCTTCATGAACTGCTCGATGGTGTAGTGCTTCGAGGGGCGCGTGGACGCGCGCTCGACCTTGGCCTTGCCGGACGCGGCGGCCTTGGGCGCGGCGGGATTGGCCAGCGCGAGGGAGGGGACGAGGGTCGCGAGGGCCATGGCCCGCGACACGGTGAACCAGGACGGCATGGTGGACTCCAGTGGGGGTGTGGAACCCGGAAGCGGCGCCGCCGCCCGGTGTCCCGCCTTGTACACGAACGACGTCGGGCGGGATTGCATGCGCTCGCGAGCCCGCTTCAAGGAGCGAGCGGGCGAGGGTTTTTCGCGGGAAGAGGAGCCGGGGCCCTCCGGGGTTGTGTTGGACGATGCAAGACCCCCAGAGGCCCCTGGTCCGACGCGCGCTCGAGCCTGTCCGTCACCGCGAGCGCAACCAACTCGTCCTGCCCGTCCCGGAGCGTCCAGCCGAGGAGGCTCTCGCGGAGGCTCGCGTGTGGCTCGACGGCATCCACGCGCGGATGCTGGAGGCCGACGATGACGTGCTGCGCCAGGACATGCACTCGCTGCACCTGGGGCTGCTCACGCTGCGGCGCCGCTGGAGCCCGGAGGACTGGAAGGCCTTCTGTCAGGACACCGCGCGCAAGCACCCGCTGCGCTCGTTCCTGCACCAGTGTCCCTTCACCCGCCGCGCCTTCGAGCGGCCCCGGGGGTACGCGGGCGACGCGGCGCTCATCGACTACCTCTACCTGGACCACGCCGCGGATGAGCTCCACGCGGGCCGGGAAATCTATCGGTACATGCACCAGCAGCCCAGCGCGGTGAGCGTGCGCGAGCGGCGGGACCTGCTCGCGCGCGAGCTGGACGCCACGGCCGAGCGGGTGCCGGGCGAGGCGCGCATCCTCTCCGTGGCGTGTGGCCACCTGCGCGAGGCGGAGGCCTCGGCGGCGGTGCGGGAGCGGCGCGTGCGGGAGCTCATCGCGTTCGACCAGGATGCGCTGAGCCTGGCGGAGATCTCCCACCACCAGCCGCTCGACGTGGTGAAGCCTCACTGCGGCTCGGTGCGCGCGCTGCTCGCGGGCAAGGAGTCCTTCGCGGACCTGGACTTCATCTACTCCGCGGGCCTGTACGACTACCTGTCCGACTCCGTCGCCACGCGGCTGACGGGGCTGCTCTTCAACATGCTGCGCGCGCGGGGGCGGCTGTTGGTGGCCAACTTCGCGCGCTTCCCGCCGGAGACCGGCTACATGGAGGCCTTCATGGACTGGTGGCTCCTGTACCGCGAGGAGGATGAGCTGCGCGGCTTCCTCGGCGAGGTGCCGCTGGAGCGGCTCGACTCCGTGCGGCTGTTCCGGGACGGCCAGGACAACGTCATCTACCTGGAGCTCGTGCGCCGCTGACGAACTCAGTGCACCGGAGGGCCCGGGGACTCCTGCGGTGAGGAGGCAGGCCCGGCGCGGGGCAGGGTGACGGTGAAGGTGGAGCCCTCACCCGGCGTGCTCTCCACGGCGATGGCGCCGCCCAGGGCCTGGACGATTTCGCGGACAATCCACAGGCCCAGCCCGAAGCCGCCGTAGTGTCGCACCGACACCGCGCGCTCGAAGCGGCCGAAGATGCGCGCGCGGTCCTCGTCGGCGATGCCGATGCCGGAGTCGCGCACCCGCAGCAGCGCCTGTCCGCCCTTCTCCTCGCCCAGGGTGATTTCAATCGGCTTGCCGGCGCCGTACTTCATCGCGTTGGAGAGGAGGTTGCCCACCACCTGCTCCAGTCGCATCGCGTCCCAGGAGCCGGTGAGCCGGGGGACTCGCGAGTCGAGCCGCACCGGGCACTCCGCGCGCACGAGCGCCTCGCGGCTGCGCTCCAGCTGCCCCTGGACGAGCGCCACCAGGTCCACCTCCGAGAGCTTGATGTGCAGCTGCCCCTGGGCGAGCCGGGAGATGTCCAGCAGGTCGCTCACCAGCCGCCCCAACCGCTGCGTCTGGGCGGAGGCGGACTCCAGCTTGGTGGAGAGCTTGCGGGGGGACAGCCCCGCGTCGCCGCTGGCGCGGACCTGGGCCTGGAGCCCCTGGATGTGGAGCTGCAGCGAGGTGAGCGGCGTCTTCAGCTCGTGGGCGGCGATGGAGAGGAAATCGTCGCGGCGGCGCACCGCCTCCTGCTCGGCCTCGAAGTTCTCCGCGTTCTCCAGGGCGGTGCCCGCGAGCACGGTGACGAACTCCGCCAGGTGCTCCTCCACCTCGCCGAACAGCGCGCCCACCTGACGGTGCGTGGCCAGGACGCAGGCCACCGTCTTGCCCCGGACCTGGAGCGGCGCGCACAAGAGTGAGCGCACCCCGGCGAGCTCCATGCTCTCGCTCGCCCCGCCCGGAAGGCCCTGGCCCATCACGGTGATGCGGCCCGTCTCCATCGCGCGGGCGATGGCGGTGCGGCTGGGGCCCTCGGTGTCCTCGTCCTCGGTGAGCACGCGCGGGTCCACGATGGCGCAGTGCTCGGCGCGCAGCAGCTCCAGCATGGACTGGCGCACGGCCTCGAACACCGCCTCGCGCGACAGGGCCGAAGCAAGCCGCCTCCCCGCCTCCAGCACGCGCGGGAAGCGGTCCACCAGCGAGAGCGCGCGGGTGCCACCCGGCTCCGCGACCTCGGGCGAGAGGCCCTCCTCCATCTCCGCCAGCTCGCGCGTGGCCACGGACAGGTCCGCCTCCGCGTCGGGCCAGCCGAGGGCGCGCCCCAGCTCTCCTCGCGCCTTCAGGCTCCGGGCGTGCTCGTGGCGCATCTTCAGGTCGCGCGCGGCCTGGAGGGACTGCTCGAGCCATTGACGGGCCCGGCGCTCCTGGCCCCGCAGCGCGGCGACCAGGGCCCGCTCCCGCAGGGCGTGGGGGAGGTTGTTGCGGTAGGTGCGCGCCAGGGCATGCGCGGCCTTCGCCGTCTTCTCGGCGCGCTCCAGCAGGGCGCGGCGCCTTCCGGCGGCCAGGGGTGAGGTGGCCTCCGCGAGCTGGCGCAGCGCGGTGGCGAGCAGCGGGGTGATGGGGGCCACGTACTCCTGACGCAGGTGGGCCTCGTCGACGAGCCGCGCGGCGCGCTCCAGCACCGCCACCGCGCCCGCCGCGTCGCCCTGGCGCATCCGGTGGAGGGCGTCCGCCTGGAGCACGCCCGCGAAGCTCTGCGGGTCCGGCTGGTCCGGGTTGGTCAGCTCTCCTTCCAGCAGCGCGCCCGGCAGCCTCCCGTCGGACGCCTTCGCCCAGGCCTCCAGGCCCAGCCGCACCGAGTAGCGGTCCCCCAGCGCGAGCGCGGCCGCGTGCAGCCGCTGGCTCGTCTCCAGCGCCTCGCGCAGCCGGCCCAGGCGGTAGAGGGCCATGGCCACCTGGAACGTGGCGTTGTTCACCTCCCACGGGTCTCCGGTGCGCTCGAGCAGGCGGATGGCCTGGGTGCACTTCTCGATGCAGTCCTCGAAGCGCGAGGACGCGTAGCAGGCGAGCCCGTAGAAGTGCAGCGTCTGGCCCTGGCCCCAGACGTCGTTCTGCTCCTGGCGCAGGGACAGCGACTTCTCCGCGTACGCGTAGGCCCGCTCGAACCAGGGCAGGGTGGTCAGCGCGGGCGAGTGCTCCGAGTACGCCTGCGCCAGCTCGGGCGTGGGCGGATAGCGCTCCGCGAGGTTCAGGTCCCTCAGGTGCGCCCACAGCACCGCCGCGCGGCCACGTCGGTACCAGTAGCCATACGCGAGCCGGCTGTAGAGCCGCACGGCCTGGAGGTCCTCGGTGCCGCCCTCGATGGGACGGCGCGCGAGGAACCAGCGCGGCGCCACCGTGTGCGCGGCCTGCGCGAGAATCTCCCACGCCGCGCTCGCGCCGGTGAGCAGGCCCCGGGGCGGCACCCAGCGTCCCATCAGCTTCAGGCCCTGCTCCAGCGCGACCGTGGCCTCGCCGAAGTCGCCGCGCTTGAAGGCGAGCTCACCCAGCTGGCCGAGGATGCGCGCCTGCTCCTGCTTCTCCCGCGCCAGCGACTGCGCGCGCTCCAGCTGCTGACGGGACTCCTCGTAGCGGCCGCGCAGCATGAGGACGTTGCCCAGGCCCGCCGCCACGCGGAAGCGGGTGCCCGCGTCCGCGCCCGCCGCGCCGCGCTCGGCGATGCGGTAGTTGAGCTCCGCGGACTCCAGCGCGAACCGCCCGCGCGCCAGCTCCGCCGCGACGAGCGCGTGGGGCAGCGCCTGCGTGTACTCACCCGCCGCGTCGAAGTGGTAGGCCAGCTCGAACGAGTCCTTCGTCGGCTGGGCCGCCGCCGAGCGCGCCGCCTGTCGGTGCAGCTCCCGCCGTCGCTGCGGCGTCAGCATGTCCAGCAGCACCTCGCGCAGCTTGTCGTGCACGAAGGTGTAGCGCGTGCCCTCCTCCCACAGCATGTGTCGGCGACGCGGCTCCTCCAGCGCGGCGCTCAGGTCCTCGCGGGACACGCCCGACAGCGCCTCCAGGCGCGACAGCTCGAAGGACTTGCCCAGCACCGCGCCCACCGACAAGAGGCGCCGCGAGGCCAGGGGCAACAGGCGCAGGCGCCGCACCAGGAACCCCGCGGCCTGTCGGGACGAGCGCGCGTGCGCCATCGCCGCCGGCTCCACGCTCCAGCCGGAGGGCCCCGGCACCAGCACGCCGTCCTCCACCAGCCCGTGCAGCACCGCGCTCGCCATGAAGGGGTTGCCCTCGGACAGCCGCGTCACCAGCTCCGTGGCCTCGCGGGGCAGCGTGCCCGCCATGGACTCCGTCAGGCGCGTCACCTCCGCCGCGCCCAGCGCGGACAAGCGCAGGTGCACCGTGGGCGCCAGCTTGCGCAGCACGTGCGTGGGGCCGATGTCCTCGCCACGGAAGGCGACGATGACGAGCACCCGTCCCTGTCCTTGTCGCCTCGCCTGGGACCAACCCTCCAGGGCCCGCAGGGTCAGCTCATCCGCCCACTGACAGTCGTCGAGCACCACCACGGCGGGCTCGTCCCGCGTGCCCAGCGCGCCGAGCAGCGCGGTGAGTGCCTGGATGCCACGGCTCTCACCCAGGGACTCGGGCCCCAGCGCCCGCGCGGAGGCGTGCGGCGCGGGACACAGGAGCGGCTCCAACTGCGGCAGCACCATGCACAGCCCCGCCTCCTGTCCGACGAGCCGCCCCCGCAGCGCCTCGGCCAGCGCGGGCCGCGCCGCGAGCGCCTGGGTGATGGCCGAGGCCACGCCGGTGAACAGCTGGAAGGGCCGCCGCGCCGCCTGGTCCTGCGCCTGTCCTTGCAGCACCCACGCGTGGTGTCTCGGAGCGCGGGCGGAGAGCTCCTCGAGCAGCCGGCTCTTGCCGCCGCCGGACTCGGCCTCCACCACCACCAGTCGCCCCGGGTCCGTCAGCGTGTGCTCGAGCTCGCGCTCCAGCGTGGCGACCTCCTCGTGGCGGCCGACGAAGGAGGGCTCGGTGAGGCTGCGCCGGGCGTCCCTCGCGCCGATGATGAGCTCCGGCTCCGCGTGGCCCTGGGAGAGCGCGTCCTCCAGCTCCAGCAGGTCCGCCAGCGCGGAGGCGGCCGACTGGTAGCGGTCCGAGGGGTCCGTCTGCAGCAGGCGCGAGACCAGCTCCTCCAAGGCGCGCGGCGCGTCCACGCCCACCGCGCGCAGCCGGGGCCGCGCGGACAGGTGCTGCCGGAGGACCTCGCCCACCGAGTCGCCCGTGAAGACGGGCACCCCGGCCAGCGACTCGAAGAGGACGACGCCCGTGGAGTACAGGTCCGAGGTGGCCTCCACGGGGCGATGCAGCAGGCCCGCCTGCTCCGGGGAGAGGTAGCGCGCGGTGCCCACCGGCAGGTCGCGCAGGGACGCATCCAGGCGCTCGCTGCGGGCGAGTCCGAAATCAATCAGCGTGGCGCGCGACAGCGGCTCGCCGGACACGATGAGGTTGGCGGGCTTCACGTCGCGGTGCAGCACGCCGTGGTGATGGGCCTCGGCCAGCGCGGACAACAGGCCCCGGCCCAGCGCGAGCGCCTCGGGGACGCTCAGCACGCCGCGCTCCAGGCGCGCCTCCAGGGACTCTCCCGTCAGCCAGGGGGTGACCAGGTACAGCCAGCCCTCCGAGGTGCCGATGTGGCGCACGGAGACGATGAAGGGGCTGTCGAGCCGCGCGAGCGTGGCGGCCTCGTGCTCCATGCGGTGACGCGCGGCGGGGACGAGCGCCGTGGTGGAGGTCACCTTGATGGCCACGCGCTCCCCGGTGCGCACGTCCACACCGGCCCACGTGGAGATTCCCCGGCCGACCTTCAGGCGCTGGACGAGCTCGAACCGGTGGCCCAGTCGGCGGCCCGGCCGCGGCTCTCCTGGAACGGCGCTGGCGGATTGGATGCCTTCAGCCATTCAGTGCCCTCGCGCTCCACTCCATGACGCAAAGGCGCCGTGGTTGGCCGCGCGTCCCGTCCTTTCCGGCAACGTTGGGTGTCGGACGGGCGCCGCCAAGGGAGTGGCCGGAGCACGCTTCCCGTGCGCCGACTCAGCCTTCAACAGCCGCACGCGCTCCGCTTCCCTCCTGCTTCTCGGCCATGCGGGCAGGCTGCTCGGACAGCGGGGGGGCGGGCGTGTCTGACTCGGGTGTGCCCGCACGTCGTCCGGCGGGCGACGGGGCAGGGGGCCGACCTTCCGGCAGGTGGGTGGCACATGCTACGCCGGTGCGTGAAGTCGCCGCTCCTTCCCTCCCCCTGAGGACCTGCTCCATGACGAAGTTCTCGCAGACGTTGCTGGCCGCGCTCGCGCTGTCCCTGCTGCTCCCCTTCGCCTCCGCGCGCGCCTCTGACTATCCGCCCGACTACCCCATCTGCAGCGTCTACGACTCCGTGACGACGGGGCCCTTCGAGGTCATCCGCCACACGCGCCGGCTGCCCGGCCGGCTGGCCACGCTCACCATCAGCTACCGGGGCTTCCTGCGGGGCTTGTACCCGGACCATCAGATCTCCATCTACGTCAGCCTCAACGGCCGTCAGCAGACGCTGGCCGCGAGCGCGGGCGCGAACAACGACGCCTATGTCTTCCTGAACGCGGGGCCGCGCGCGTGCACCAAGTGCATGCGGTACATGAACACGCCGCTGTGCAACGCGCACTTCGCGGCGGGAGGCCAGGAGGGCGTCTGGGTGTGCGAGCAGCCCTCGGCGGTGGAGAACGACTTGTTCTTCTATGCCTTCGACCAGAACGGCAACCAGAACGCGTGGGACATCCACGTGGCCGCGACGGCCGGCGGCCAGTGGGACAGCAATCTGGGCAACAACTACTTCGCGCGACTGCCGGCGCGGTCGAGCTGCTGGTAGTTTTCCGCCGAGAGCGTTCGCGGGCTGCACCCGAAGCTTGACTCCCCGAGAGCCCCGGCGGAAAAGCCGGGCTCATGAGGCGGCCCCCGCTGTATCCACCGGGCCGCGGGGAGCCCGGGATTGAAGCTCGCGACGCTCAAGGATGGAACCCGTGACGGGCGGCTCATCGTCGTCAAGCGGGACAACTCGGCCTATGCGCTGGCCACCAACGTGGCGCTGACGCTGCAAGCGGCGCTGGATGACTGGGACACGAAGGAGCCGCAGCTGCGCGCGCTCGCCCAGCAGCTGGAGACGGACAGTGTGCAGAGCCGTCCGCTGGACGTGAAGGCGCTGCATGCGCCGCTGCCGCGCGCGTACGAGTGGATTGACGGCAGCGCGTACATCAACCACGTCATCCTGGTGCGCAAGGCGCGCAACGCCGAGCCGCCGGCCACGCTGAAGACGGACCCGCTGGTGTACCAGGGTGGCTCGGGTGACTTCCTGGCGCCCACCGCGGACATCCCGCTGGCGGACGAGGCGTGGGGCATGGACTTCGAGAGCGAGGTCTGCGTCATCCTCGGCGACACGCCGCAGGGGACGAAGGCGGAGGACGCGGGCAAGCACGTGAAGCTGCTGATGCTGGCCAACGACGTCTCGCTGCGCAACCTCATCCCGGAGGAGCTGGCGAAGGGCTTCGGCTTCTTCCAGAGCAAGCCGGCGACGGCGTTCAGTCCGTTCGCGGTGACGCCGGACGAGCTGGGCTCGGCGTGGCGCGAAGGGCGGGTGCATCTGCGCATGCGCTCGGTGCTCAACGGCGTGCAGGTGGGCGACACGGACGCGGGGCCGGAGATGCACTTCTCCTTCTTCGACCTCATCCAGCACCTGTGCAAGACGCGCAGCTACACGGCGGGCACCATCCTGGGCAGCGGCACGGTGTCCAACGCGGACCGCGCGCGGGGCATCTCGTGTCTGGCCGAGCAGCGGATGATCGAGACGATCGAGGAGGGCAAGCCGAGGACGCCCTTCATGAAGCCCGGGGACACCATCGACATCGAGATGTCGGGTGAGGACGGGCAGAGCGTGTTCGGGCGAATCTCCCAGAAGGTGGTGAAGGTCCCATGAAGGGCCTTCGGCTGCACAACTACTGGCGCAGCTCCGCGTCGTGGCGGGTGCGCCTGACGTTGCACCTCAAGGGCCTGCCCTTCGAGTACGTGGCGGTGCACCTGCTGAAGGACGGTGGGCAGCAGAACTCGGACGCGTACCGGGCGGTCAATCCGATGCGCACGGTGCCCACGCTGGAGTGGACGGAGGCGGACGGCACGGAGCGCAGGTTGTCGCAGTCGCTCGCCATCGTGGAGTTGCTGCAGGAGCGCTTCCCCACGCCGTCGCTGTTCCCGGAGGACAGCTACCTGCGGGCGCGGACGAGGATGATGGCGGAGTACGTGAACTCCGGCATGCAGCCGTTGCAGAACCTGGCGGTGTTGCAGCGCATCAAGAGCGAGCTGAAGGGCGACGACAAGGCGTGGGGCGCGTATTGGAACGCCCGGGGCCTGGAGGCGCTGGAGACGATGGTGCAGCCCACGGCGGGACGCTTCTGCGTGGGGGACACCGTGTCGCTGGCGGACGTGTGCCTGGTGCCGCAGCTGTATGGCGCGCGTCGGTTCGCGTTGGACTTGTCTCCGTACCCGACGCTGCTGCGCATCGAGGCCGCGTGCGCGGAGCATCCCGCCTTCCAGGCGGCGCACCCGGACCGTCAGCCGGACGCGGCGCCGGCCTGAGGCGTGGTCGAGGAGCGCCCCGCCGTGGATGGGGCGCTCCGAGCATTCAGGGTGTCGGCGCGAAGGTCGTGTCGATGCGCAGCGCCCGAGAGAGCGTGAGCGTCACGGGCGTCTTCGCGGCGATTTCGAGCAGGCGCGCCTTCTGCTCCTCGGTGATGGCGGGGCCAACCGAGAGCACTCGCTCCACGCGCTCCACATCGTTCTCGCGCAACAGCTTGAGCTTCACGGTGAAGGGGCTCAGCTCCCAGCCCTTGCGCGACGCGTACATCTTCAACGTGATGGCGGTGCACGCGCCCAGTGAGCCCACCAGCAACTGGTAGGGCGCGGGGCCCTGGTCCGCGCCGCCCAGCGCCGCGGGCTCGTCCGCCTGGAAGTGGTGCTTGCCGGTGCGAATCGACTGCGTGTAGCCGGCCTGGCTCTCGACGACGGCCGCCGCGAGCAGCGTGGAGTCATGGGTGGTCATGAGGGCCATGAATCCAGGGCGCGGCCCGGGTGACAAGCGTCCACCCGTCCCACATGCGTCGAGCCACACGGATGTTTCGAGCCACCCTCCCTCTTCCGGGGGTAGCGTCCTCGGTGGATGTCGCCCCTGGAGCCCCAGAGCCCCTCCGTGCCGGACCGCGCCGCCGCGCTGCGCGAGCTGGCGTTGCTCTTCCTTCGCCTGGGCACCACGGCCTTCGGCGGCCCCGCCGCGCACATCGCCCTGATGGAGGACGAGGTCGTCCGCCGTCGGCGCTGGCTCACGCGCGAGGAGTTCGTGGACCTGCTCGGCGCGGCCAACCTCATCCCCGGCCCCAACTCCACCGAGCTGGCCATCCACATCGGCCACCGTCGCGCCGGCTGGCCCGGCCTGCTGGTCGCGGGAACGTGCTTCATCCTCCCCGCGTTCCTCATCGTCCTCGGCATCGCCTGGGGCTACTCGCGCTTCGGCGCACTGCCAGACGTGAGCGCGCTGCTCCACGGCGTCAAGGCGGTCATCATCGCCGTGGTCGCTCAGGCCCTGTGGGGACTCATGCGCACCGTGGTGAAGGGCCCACTCGCGGCCGTCGTGGGAATCGCCGCCGCCACCGCGGCCTTCCTCGGCGTCGATGAGCTGCTGCTGTTGCTGCTGTCGGGACTCGCCGTGTTCGGCTGGCGCGCGGCGACACGTCGCGGAGGAGCCTCGGGGCCTTCGACGGGAATGCTCGTCACGCCGTGGAGCACGCTGCTCCCGCTGGGCGCCGCGTCGGCGGCGGTGCCCTTCACGCAGCAGGGCCTGTTCCTCTTCTTCCTGAAGGTGGGCTCGGTGCTCTACGGCAGCGGGTACGTGCTGCTGGCGTTCCTTCGCTCGGACCTGGTGCAGCGGCTGGGCTGGCTGACCGAGGCGCAGTTGCTCGACGCGGTGGCGGTGGGACAGGTGACGCCCGGCCCCGTGTTCACCACGGCCACGTTCATCGGCTACGTGCTCGGCGGGCCCGTGGGCGCCACCGTGGCCACGGTGGGCATCTTCCTGCCCGCCTTCGTCTTCGTCGCGCTCAGCGGCCCCCTGGTGCCCCGGCTGCGCGAGTCCTGGGTGGCGGGGGCCTTCCTGGACGGCGTCAACGTGGCGTCCCTCGCGCTGATGGCCGTGGTGACGTGGCAGCTCGGCCGCGCGGCCCTGGTCGACGTGTGGACCGTGGGGCTCGCCGTCGTGTCGGCCGTGCTGCTCATCCGCTTCCGCGTCAACTCCGCCTGGCTGGTGCTCGGCGGAGGCGCGGTGGGGTGGCTGGTTCAAACCACTAGCGGGGCGTGAGCTTCGCCTCGCAGCGGGAGACCTCGACACCGGAAAGGTCCGAGCGCCGGTCGATGCACGTCAGCCGCAGGTGCTCGCCCTCACGCGTCGCCTCGCAGTGACGGTTGCCGTCCACCGCCGTCCCACCCGCGTCGGGCCGCACCACGCCGCCATCCGCGTCCACGTGGAGGGTGTGCGCCCGGTCATGCAACGACCAGTCACCCCGCTTCAAATCCACCTTGGCGCTGGCGCCGCCGTACTCGGGGAAGCCCAGGGGCTCGTTTCCCACGGCCGTCAGGTCGCACGAATCCTCGGGGACCCTCAACTGGAAGGAGCCGTTGCCGCCGCAGGTGTTCTCGGTCACGTCGAAGGTGACCTCCTGCGCGTCCTTCTCACAGTCGGGCGCGGAGTCCGCGATGAGCAGGACACCGGTGGCGGCGAGCACGGCGACGGAGGCGAGGTTCCTCAGCAACGGCATCATGATGGAACTCCTGGGGATGAGAGGGGCACGGCCCGCGCCTGGGACAGCAGCGAGGCGCGGCCGTACAGCACGGCGAGGACGACGAAGGGCAGGGTGAGCAGGTCCGAGACATCCGCCACCGCGCGGAAGCCACTGAGCCCCAACGGCGCGCCGATGGGACGCAGCCACTTACAGAACAAGTCCGCGAACGGCTGGGACACCTTGAGCGCGGTGAACAGCCCCGTCGTCACCAGCGCGCCCACGCCCAGCCTCACGCGCAGACTCCAGCGCGTGACGAGCACCAGCAGCGCGGACACATAGAGCGGCAGGAAGAAGCAGATGGCCACGTCCGACAACTTCCCGGTGAGCGTGTTGTGGAAGGTCGGCTTGAGGACGCGGTCGTTCACCGCCATCAGCACCACGGCGGCCAGCGGCATGGGCGCGAGGAACTCCGACATCGACGGCAGGGGCTTCGTCCCCCACGCGCGCCAGCTCACCGCAGCGCCTCCGAGCCCATCAGCGCCTTGAGGAGGATGGCGTCGGTCAGCATCTCCACCGGCGCGCGGTCATCCGTGAGCGGCTGCGCCGAGGCCACCGGCTGCAGCTCCCCCACCACGCGCGTCGCCAGGGGCCGCAGCGACAGCGGCAGCGAGGATGTCCGCGAGCTCAACCGCTCCCCCATGCCCTCCGGGCCCGCGAACAACAGCGTGTTGCTGTGGTTGCGCGCATCCGCCGCGAGCACCTGCGGGAACACCGTCGCCAGCGTCCCACCCACCGCGCGCACCACCGCGCGCTCATCGCGGAAGCGGCCCACGTTGAAGCAGGCCACGCCGCCCGGCTCCAGGTGCGCGGCCACTTCTTGAGCGAACTCGCGCGTCGTCAGGTGGAAGGGCACGTACGGGAAGCGGAACGCGTCCACGATGATGGCGTCGTAGCGCCGCGTGTCCCGGCGCAGGAACGTGCGCGCGTCCGCGATGTGCACCTCCACCTCCGTCCCCAGGCCGAAGTGCTGACGCGCCAGCTTCACCACCATCGCGTCCAGCTCCACGCCCACCACGTAGGCCCCCGGATACGTCTCCCGCAGCCCGCGCGCGCTCGTGCCCGCGCCCAGCCCCAACACCAGCACGCGCGGCGTCCGAGGCTCCTCGCGCGCCATCGCCGGCGTCAGCAGGTAGTGCGCGAACACCTCGTCGCGCACCGGCTGGCCTGGCACCCACGTGCTCTGCACCGCGAAGCCCTCGTCGAAGACCAGGCTGCGCGTGCCGCTCGGGGACTCCAGCACCTGGAGGAAGGCGTGCGGCGACTCGGCCACCTCGAGCGCCTGCGGATGTCGGGGCAGCGCGTGCGCCCCCAGCACCAGCGCCGCCGCGGGCACCCCCACCGCCAGCGCGCGCCACCGCCACCCCAGCCCCCACGTCGCCGTCAGCCCGAGCATCCCCGCGAAGCACGCCATGGCCCGCGCCGTCCCCAGCCACGGCAGCACCACGAAGGCCGCCAGCAGCGTCCCGACGATGCTCCCCAGCGTGGACGCCGACGACAGCCTCCCCGCGTGCGCCCCCGCCGACGTCACGCCCCCCAACCCCACGCGCACCAGGAACGGCCCCACCGCGCCCAGCGCGAGCAGCGGGGGAATCGCCACCAGCACCACCAGCGCCACCCGCCCCATGGCCTCCATCGGCCTGCCCGTCATCACCGCCGTCGTGGCCCCCGGCAGCAGCACCCTCGCGAGGAAGGGCAGCGCCGTGAGCAGCAGCGCCGCCACGCCGAGCGCCACCCGGAGTGGCTCCAGCCTCGCGGCCCGGTCCGCCACCCTGCCGCCCAGGTGCGCCCCCAGCGCCAGCCCGCCCAGCACCAGGGAGATGAGCGCCGCCCACACCGGGGTGCTGCTCCCGAAGTAGGGCGCCACCAGTCGCGAGGCCGCCATCTCCGACGCCATCACCGTGGCGCCAGAGAGGAAGGACAACCAGGTCAGCGAGGAGGGCTTCATGGGCGGGGGCGCCAACAGCAAGCCCCGTTCCATATTCAACAGCCCGTAACTCCGGGCCCCACGGGCAGACACACCGCGAGGCCCGCGACACCCCCGTCAGCGAGCCGTGGCCCGACTGACAGGATTGTCGTGCTCACCCCTTGAAGGGCAGGGCGGCCACCTTCACCGTCGCGGGGCCCTGAGCCAGGGTCAGCTCGGTGCCGGGCTCCAGCGAGTCGCGGTGCACGTACCCCAGGGCCACCCGCTGCCCACCCTGCGCGGGCGAGCGCACCACGCTGGTGAGCCAGCCCACCTTCTTCTCACCGCGGCGCAGCTCCGTGCCCGGCGCCGCCTCCACGTCGCCCAGCAAGAGCCCCGTCAGCTTGCGGTTCATGTGCCCGCGGAAGGTGGCCCGGGCGATGACCTCCTGCCCGATGTAGCACCCCTTGTTGTAGGAGATGGCGGACGGGCCCAGGTCCGCCTCCAGGGGGATGGTGGTGTCCACCATGTCCTGCCCGTAACGGGGCACCCCGGCCTCCACCCTCAAGAGCTCCAGCGTCTCGAAGCCCAGGGGCTTGAGGCCCAGGTCGGCGCCCGCCTGGCTCAAGGCCCGCCACACCGCCTCCAGGCCCGCGCGTGGCACCCACACGTCCACCCCGTGCGGCTCCAGCCGGGTGTTGCCCACCAGCAGGACGTCCTGCCCGGCCAGCGTCCCCGGGCGGGTGGCGTGGTGGGGCAGGGGGGCGAAGTCGGTGCCCAGTACGGCCGTGAGGAGCGCGCCCGTCCGGGGCCCGAGCAGCCGCAAGAGCCCGTGGTCGGCCGTGGCCTCATGCAGCTCGGCGTCCTCGGAGATGAGGTATTTCTCCAGGAACTCCCGGACCTTGGCGCCGGTGCCGGGCTCCACGTCCACGAGCAGGTCCGCCTCCCGTTTGAGGATGCGGGCGTCCGCCACCATGGCCCCCTTCACGTTCACCAGGGCGGCGTAGGCTGCGGTCCCGACGGGGAGGTTGTTCACCTCCTGTGTCACCATTCCATGTAGGAAGGTGACCCGGTCCTCCCCGGTGATTCGGAGGACCTCACGATAGGAGGCATCGTGCAGGGCCACGGCCTCACGGGCGGCCTGGTAGGCGTCCTCGGCGTTCCCGTAGTCGGCCACGACCTCCCGGCCGCCGACCTCGATGAAGCGGCCCCGCGCTTCTTCGTGAAGAAAATGCAGCGACAGCGGTTCCATGTCCGTCGCTATATAGAGGCGAAGGAGCGAATGCCACGATGGATGTGAAGCACCTGTCGTCCTTCCAGGACTTCTCCCCGGAGAAGCTCCGGAAGCACAACGTCTTTCAATCCGAGCGCTTCTTCCTGGATGTCTACTGCCTGGCGCCCGGGCAGGCCCAGAAGCCGCACCACCATGTGACCTCCGACAAGGTCTACGTCGTCCTCGAGGGCACCTGCCGCTTCCGCGTGGGTGCCGAGGAAGAGGTCCACACCGTGGGCGCGGCCGTGTTCGCCCCCGCGGGCGCCGAGCATGGGGTCACCAACGAAGGCCCCGCTCCCGCCCGACTGCTCGTCCTGATGACCCCGCCCCCGGAGCATGCATGAGTTCGAAGTCCTCCTCCAAGGCCGCCGTGGCGCTGCTGGTGCTGGGCGTGGCCGCGAGTGCCCTGTCCATCTTCCAGTGGAGCCAGCTGCTCACGCTGCGCGCCGGCGGCGCCACCGTGTGCGGCGTGTCCGACACGGTGAACTGCGAGACGGTGTGGAACTCGCCTTTCGCCACCCGGTTGCATGAGCTGTTCGGCATCCCCGTCGCCGGCCTGGGGCTGGTGTGGGGGCTGACGGTGGTGGCGCTGTCGGCGGTGTTCCTGGCGCGCGAGCGCTCGGGCAAGTCGGTGGCCCCGGCGTCGCAGGGGCTGAAGCTGACGGCGCTGGCGGGCGTGGCGTCGGTGTTCGTGTTCGCCTTCGCCAGCTACCAGACGGGCGTGGTGTGCCCCACGTGCCTGGGCACGTACGCGCTGGTGGCGCTCATCGCGGGCGTGGCCTTCAAGGGCTTGCCGAGCGTGGCGGGCGAGTGGGGCCCGGCGCTGGGCTGGACGGTGGGCGCCACGGTGCTGGTGTTCGTGGCGGTGGCCCTGCCGGGTCGCTCGCTGTCGACGCCCGCGCCCAAGGCGGGGGCGCTGCTTCCGCCCGCGCCCACGGAGACGACGGCGAACGCCACGACGGGGGCGGCGAGCGCGAACAGCTCGCCCGCGTCGCTGGAGGCGTACCTGAAGGGGCTGCCGATGGACCAGCAGCAGTTCATCTCCAACGCGCTGGCGATGTACCGCCGGGACACGCCGAAGCCCGCCGCGGCGCCGGCGCGGCGCCTGTATGGCCCGGCCACCGCGCCGGTGAAGATCGTCGAGTGGACCGACAGCAAGTGCCCCCACTGCAAGTCGTTGGTGGAGGAGCTGGCGGTGCTCAAGAAGCGCGTGCCGGAGGGCAAGCTGTCCCTGGAGGCGCGGCAGTTCCCGCTGGACGGCGCGTGCAACCCGGCGATGCAGCGGCGCGGGCCGGACGCCCCCACGGTTCGGTGCGTGGCGGCGAAGGCGCAGATCTGCCTGGAGGGCGCGTCGGACTTCTGGGAGCTGCGCGAGAAGCTCTTCGCGGCGCAGGCGATGCTGGACACGGAGCGGGTGATGGAGATCGCCTCGTCCGGTTCGATGTCCCGCTCTCAGCTGGAGTCGTGCCTGGCGAGCGCGGACACGGCGGCGAAGCTGCAGGAGGACACGTCGTACGCGCTGCGCTACCACTTCACCGGCACGCCGCTGGTGGTGGTGAACGGCCGTCAGGCGCTGCCGTCGGCGCCGTTCCTGTACGCGCTGGTGATGGCGGAGGGCAACCCGAGCGCGCCCGCGTTCGACGTGCTGCCGCCGCCGCGCGCCATGCCGATGGACGACCACGCGGGCCACAACCACTGAGTCCCGGACGCCATGGGCAAGCGTGACAAGAAGGACGCGCCCGCCGCGCCCCCGGCTCCGTTCCACAACCCCTTCGCCGCGCTGGCGGCGAAGCGGGAGGAGCTGCCGGTGGGGACGGTGGCGCCCGTGGCCGCGCCCCCGAGCAAGTCCGAGCCGAAGGGCCCGGCGCGCGCGGTGGTGCGCATGGAGCGCAAGGGCCGCGGTGGGAAGGAGGTCACCGTGGTGGAGCACCTGGAGCTGCCCGCGCCCCAGCGCGAGGTGTGGCTCAAGGCGCTGAAGAACTCGCTGGGCTGCGGCGGCGTGGTGGAGGACGACACGCTGGTGCTCCAGGGCGACCAGCGCGAGCGGCTCCCCGCGCTGCTCGAGGCGCGCGGCGTGCGCAAGGTGACGGTGGGCTGACGAGGCGGGCCCTTCGCTTCGCGGCTCGGTGGACGTCGTCCCCTGGCCACGAAAAAGCCCGGGCGCCTTCGACAGGCGGCCCGGGCTCGGGGTGCCACGGCTTCGTGACGACTACAGCGCGGCGATGATGGCGTCGGTGAACTCGCGCGTGGTGGCGCCGCCGCCCAAATCACCCGTGCGGACCTTGGCCTCGGTGTAGACCTTGTGGATGGCGTTCTCCATCCGGCGGGCCTCGTCGCGCATGTCCAGGTAGTCCAGCATCATCACGGCGGACATCATCAGCGCCGTGGGGTTCGCGATGCCCTTGCCCGCGATGTCCGGGGCCGTGCCGTGCACCGCCTCGAAGACCGCCGTGCGCTCGCCGATGTTCGCGCCGGGCACCACGCCCAGGCCGCCCACCAGACCCGCGCACAGGTCGCTCACGATGTCGCCGTACAGGTTCTCCAGCACCATCACGTCGAAGCGCGTCGGGTCCTTCACCAACTGCATGCAGAGGTTGTCGATGATGACTTCCTCGTAGTGGATCTCCGGGAACTCACGGCCCACCTTGCGGCAGCAGTCCAGGAACAGGCCGTCCGACAGCTTCATGATGTTGGCCTTGTGGACGGCCGTCACCTTCTTGCGGCCGTGCTTGCGCGCGTACTCGAACGCGAACTTCGCGATGCGCGTGGAGGCCTTCTCGGTGATGATCTTCAGCGCCTCGACGACGCCCGGGACGATGATGTGCTCCAGGCCCGAGTAGAGGCTCTCCGTGTTCTCGCGCACCACCACCAGGTCCACGTTCTCGTAGCGCGTCTTCACGTTCGGCACGCTCTTGACGGGCCGCAGCGACGAGTACAGGTCCAGGCGCTTGCGCAGGCCGACGTTCGCGGAGGGAAGTCCGCCGCCCACCACCGTGCCCGTGGGGCCCTTGAGCGCCACGCCGCTGCGCAGCACCGCCTCCACCGACTCGTGGGGCAGGTTGGTGCCGTACTTCGCCACCACCTCCGTGCCCGCGTCCTTGTACTCGAACTCGAGGGGAACCTTGAGCGCCTCGAGGACGCGAATGGTGGCCGCCATCACCTCGGGGCCGATGCCGTCGCCATTGAGGACCGTAACAGTGCGCGTGTTCGCCATGGGTGCGGATTCACAGCACAAATCCCCCGCTCCCGGAAGAACGAAAACTTCCAGCCGGACAGGTCGGCACATGGGGGCCATGAGCATGCCGAACCCTTCGGGGCCACCCGGCCTGCGAGCGAGGGCCGGGGCCTCAGTGCTCGGACGCCGCGTCCGGGCGACGGGGGGCCCTGCGGGTCGGCCGGTGCCGGCGGCGGATGGCGTAGGGCCGGTAGAAGGACTCCCACAGCGCGGCGCGTCGTCCCCGGGGCCGGGTGCGCAGCTCGCCCAGGGGCGCCCGGATGAAGAACGAGGAGATGAACAGGTAGGCGGCGCCGATGGTGATGAGCGCCAGCACCGCCATGACCAGGAACCCGGGTATCCACGCCACGTGGGCCCGGGCGACGAACTCGCCGAAGTCCTCGGGCGGCTTCGGGTGGCTGTAGACCTTGAAGAACCAGGTCATGAGCAGGACCAGCAGGATGGGCCCGTAGGTGCGGTTGAGCCGCGTGGAGATGGCCGACATCAGCGACAGCTGGATTTGCGGCCGGGACATCTCCACCGCCAGCTCGCGCAGGGCGTCGGGGTCCACCGGCTCGCGGCGCAGCATGGGGGCCCACCAGCCGTCCTCCAACAGGCGCACCCGCCGGTTCCACAGGTCGTAGTAGCGGTAGCGGCGCGCCTCGACGAGCAGGAAGGACACCACCATCCAGATGCCGACGAGGAAGGTGACGTGGGAGCTCTGCGGCGTGGCGAAGCCGAGCGAGATGACGGCGGCCGTCGTCGTCAGCGCCCAGTTGGTGGTGGTGTCCAGGCGCGTGCGCCAGGTGTCGGAGCGGCTCAGCTCGCCCCGGAAGAGCTGCGCCATGGCCTGCTGCGACAGCCATGGCGACTCCAGGAGGTCGTTCTTGATGGGCTCGTTGAGGGGCATCCGTTCCTGGAAGGTGGGCTGACGCGCCAGCGGGTGCAACGGCTCGCCCGGACGCCAGGGGGCGATCCGCGCGCCTTCCGCGAACGGCCCGTCGAGGGGCAGCCGACCGGGCGTGTCTGGACGGCGTCGGGGACGGGCAGGCGGGCGGGCGCCTGGGTGGCCATGGCGGGCGGCCATGCACACCTTGGCTTTTCAACGTGGCCCGTCTCGACCCCATCGAAGCCTTGTCGGAGCTGCTCCAGGGAGAGCAGGAGCGTGTGACGCGCCTGTGGGCGAAGCGTCTGCGCGCGGAGGTGTACGAGGTGGAGATTCCGGGCCGCGACTTGCGCGCTCCCCTGCGGCGACTGGTGGGGGAGATGGCGCGGCTGCTCAAGGACCGGGGCGAGGACGCGGTGCGGCTGTGGCCGGAGGTGGCGCGCTCGCACGGCGCGGACCGGTACACGCAGAACTTCGAGTCCGAGGACCTCACCCGCGAGTTCAAGTCGCTGGAGGAGGTGCTGCTGCACGTCTACGCGCGCCACCACGGTGGGCTGATTGAGCCCGAGGTGGCGGGCCTCATCGCGGAGCTGGTGTGGGAGGGGGACGCGGCGGCGCAGGCGTCGTACGCGCGGATTCTAAAGACGGAGGAGGTGCGCTTCCGGGAAGCGGCGGTGATGGAGTCGGTGCTCAACCACGTGGACGTGGGCATCCTCCTGGCGGAGGTGGACGGCACGGTGTCCTTCGCCACGCCTCCGGTGAGCCGGCTGATGGGTGTGCCGATGCGCGCGGTGGTGGGCGGGCGCGCGGTGAACACGCTCGCGCCGGTGCTGACGCAGGTGAACGCGCGGCACGCCTCGGGTGAGCCCTTCAAGGTCGCGGACATGCCCTTCGTGCGCGCGCTGAAGGAGCAGGGCCCGGTGCGCGGGGTGATGATGGTGGTGGAGCGCCCCGGTGGCGGCGAGGTGACGCTGGAGATGAGCGCCACGCCCGTGTGGGAGGAGGAGGGGGAGCTGGCGGGCGCCATCCAGACCTTCACGGACCGCACGGAGTCGGCGAACAAGACCAAGGCGCTGGAGAGCGCGTACGGGGAGCTGCGCCGGCTGCAGGGGCGGCTGTTGCAGCGCACGCGCCAGCAGGCGCTGGGGCAGCTGGCGGGCGGCGCGGCGCACGCGCTCAACAACTTCCTCAACGTGCTGCGGCTGCGAATCACGCTGTTGCAGCGCGAGTACAAGCCCGAGCACCTGGACGCGCTCGACAAGACGGTGCAGCAGATTGGCGAGCTGGTGGCGCGGCTGCAGGAGTTCAACGTCCAGCGCACCGAGGAGCGTCCCGTCGACGTGAAGGTGGACCAGACGGTGCGCGAGTCGCTGGAGCTGGCGCGCGGCGAGCTGGAGCAGCGCGAGCACCCGGTGTACGTGGAGCTGGACCTTCACGACCCGGGGGCGGTGCGCGCGGACGCGGCCTTCTTCCGCGAGCTGGTGGTGAACCTGCTGCTCGCGGCGCGGGACAGGATGGAGGAGGGCGGGCACCTGAAGGTGACGACGCGCGAGGAGGGCCCCGCGTGGCTCTCGCTGCGCATCCAGGACCAGGGCCCGTCGTATGCGTCGGAGGAGCTGTCGCACCTGTTCGACCCGCTCCGGCGGGACCCGGGGGCGCCGCAGCTGTCCTTGTACCTGGCCGTGGCGCGCGCGCAGGTGCAGCGCTGGGGCGGCGAGCTGACGGCGGAGAACGTGTCTTCGGGGAGCGGCGCGACGTTCGTGGTGCGGCTGCCCCGGGTGCGCGTGCCGTCGCCGAACGAGCCCACGCCGCCTCCGGAGAGCGTGACGCGGCCCCCGGTGTCGGCGCCCCGGCGCTTCCAGCAGACGCGCCGCGTGCTGGTGGTGGACGATGATTTGGACAACGCGCGGATGATGGCCGAGGTGCTGGGGGAGGAGGGCTACGAGGTGCAGGTGGCCCACGACCCCACCGTGGCGTTGGGCATGTGGGACCGGCGCCGCTACGACGCGGCCCTGCTGGACGCGGTGATGCCGGAGATGAGCGGCTGGGAGCTGGCGCGCGAGCTGCGCGAGAAGTCTCCCCAGGCGCTGCTCGCCATCGTCACGGGCATGGATGTGCGCGGACAGAACCGGGCGAATCTGGCCCTGGTGGACGCGGTGTTCCGCAAGCCCATCGACGTGGGCGCGCTGGATGACTTCCTCGCGCAGACGGATGGCGGGGAGGATGAGGAGGACACGTCGCCGGACGAGGAGGCTCCCGCCAGTCCGGGGCCGGATTCACAGCACTAGCGTGCTGCTGTGACTGTTCCGCGGTGGAGCACCGACAGGGGCCGCCGCCGGCCCTCCACCGCGGCCTTCACATCGCGCCGTCACGCGCCAAGCCAGGACGGGCATGGTGCCCGCAGGACCCTCTACCCACCATCCAACATCAGGGCATGTGAGTGTTTCCTGTTGGGTTGTTTGTCCATTCCGTCGGTGGGTATTCCCTGACGCCGTGGGGTGGTTGTCTGGCGTTGGGTTTGCGGGCGCGGTGCGGGGTGGTTCTTGAATCGGGCCTGGGCGTCTAGAGTCGCGGGCGTGAGCTTCTTGCTGGAAGTGGAGCGCATCCGCCGCAAGGTGGAGGCGGGTGAGGTCCTGAGTGACGCGGAGCTGGAGGTGCTGCGCGCGCGGGTGAGGGACGAGGACGGGCCGACGCCGCGCCTGGCGGTGGCGCACGCCCTCATCAACGCGGGCGCGGAGCGTGAGGCCCTGCCGCTCCTGGAGGCCTTGCGGCGGGACTTCCCCCAGCACGTCCCGGTGCAGTTGGGGCTCGCCCGGGCGCTCCTGGGGTTGGAGCGGCACGGAGACGCGGAGGCGCTGCTGCGACAGGTGCGCGCGCGGGAGCCGGACGACCCGGAGGTCCTCAAGGTGCTGGCCGTGCTGGCCCTGCGCCGGGGCGAGATGGACAAGGTCCAGGCCTACGTGAAGGACGCGCTGGCGAGGGATCCGTTCGACGCGGAGGCGCGGCTGTTGAAGGAGGAACTGGAGGCCGCGGACCTGCCTCCGCCGCCGGTGCCTCAGGAGCAGGTGCTCCGGCCGGAGTTCACCGCCGCGCTGGCGGGGGCGCTCACCCGGGCGCGCGTGGCGTTCCGCCGGCAGGGCAAGGACCTGCTGGTGAAGCTGGCGTCGGGCGGCGTGGGGCGCGTGGACCTGGGCTCGCTGTACGCGGCCTATCAGGAGGCGCCGGGCACGCAGGGGCTGGCGGCCTATGTCGAGGCGCTGGCGGCGCGGCTGGGCGGATTGGACTCGGGGCTCGGGGCCTCGGATGTGGCGTCGCTGGAGGCGAGGCTTCGGCCCGTGCTGCGTCCGGCGGACTTCGCGGCGAAGGCGGTGGGGGCGCTGCACCGGGAGGGGCCCGCGGGGCTCTCGGTCTTCTATGTGCTGGAGGACGCGGACTTCGTGCGCTACCTGCCGGAGTCCGCGCTGAAGGACTCGGGCCTGACGGTGGAGGCGGTGGACGCGGCGGCGTGGAGGAACCTGGAGCCCGCGCCCGTGAAGTCCGTCATCATCGACCGGGGCGAGGTGCGGCTGGCGGAGGGCTTCTCGGGCCTGTGGGCGGTGGCGGGCGGGGATGGGCTGGACGGCGCGCGGATGCTCACGGCAGGGCAGCGACGGCTGCTCACGGAGCAGGTGGGCGAAGGCGCGCTGTACGTGTCCCTGGTGCGGCGCGAGATGACGCTCGTCGCGAGGGCGTCAGATGCCTCGGCCCGAGCCGTGCTCACGGACCTCTTGCCGACCTCGGAGGGAATCGCGGGGCTATTCCTGCTGACCGAGGATGGTTTCGCCCGTGCCCCTGGACTCGAGGAGGGGCGTTGATGAGTGCTCCCTCCTCGGAGTGGGGCTCCGCCCTGCGGACGATGCGGAGGCTGTTCGAGCATGAGCCCACGGACAAGGAAAGTCTCAAGGAGTGGCAGAAGGAGGCCATGGCTTTGCTTCTACGGTTGGACACCATCCCTGAGAGCAATGACATGGAGGAAATCGCCTGGCACTTCCTCGACGATGCGGACATCCGTGTGAAGGACGAAGGGTACGCGCGAGTTCAACGAGAAGGGTTCGAGAGCTGGCTGAAGGACGCTGAGCGCGCCCTGCCGCCAGAGTGACCCGAGCGCGAAGCCTCAAGGCTCTGAAGTCCGTCGTTCGGTGAATGGCGTGGGTGGGGCGAAGTGCCAGCCTCACCCCGCGGTGGCGGACATCGGCAACCGCTCCACGAACAACACCTCGCGGTAGCCCACGGTGACGAGCAGCGCGCGCAGGGCCCGCTCGGCGGAGTCACGCGCCCGCTGCTGGAGCCGCGTGTCCGCGCGAACCTCCTGCTCGAACGCGAGCCGCGCCTTCTCCAGCAGCTGCGCCGTCTGCTCGCTGTCCAGGTTGGAGTCGATGACCTCCGTCTCCCCGGGGCGCAGCGCCACGCGCACGTCGATGGGCGGCATCACCACGTACACCTTCGTCCCCGCCACGTGCAGGTTCGACGGACCGAACCGCTGGAAGTCGAATCCCAGGTACGCATCCGCGAACACGATGGCGCGGCCGTGCGGATTCTGGATGGCGTGCCGCGCCCAGTTCATCACGTCCTTCCACAAGGCATCCGTCACCTGCGGCTCGGGCGTGAAGGTCACCTTCTTGTAGAGCGCGACCTCCAGCGTCTCCAGTCGCGCCACCTCGCGCATCTGGCTCACCACGGACGCGGTGTCCGGCGGGGCGGGGACGCGAGGCCTGAGCAGCCAGCCGGCCCCCAGGGCTCCGGCCGCGATGCCCAGCAGGACGGCGAGGATTCGCGTGAGGTGCGTCATCATGGCCCCCGAGTTTATCCCCTTCCGCGCCGCCCGCGTCTGGGGCACGGTGCGCCCAGGTGGAGTCGGCACGCTGCTGGAAGGAGCACGTGTGGAGTTGTCGGTCCAGGAAGTGGAGGCGCTGGGCGCGCGGGGGTATTTCACGCGCCCGGCTTTCCTCGGGGATGAAGCAGCCCTCGCGGCGCGGGCAGAAGCGCTGGCGAGGGCGGAATCCGGAGTACTTCATGCCGCGGGCATCCGGAGAGGCGCGGACCGGACGCTCGACACCCGCGTGAGGGGAGACCTCATCGGCTGGGTGACGCCTGAGCCCGACACGGCGCTCGGCGCCCTCTGGCGACAGTTCGAGCAGCTCGGCCAGGCGCTCTCGGCGGGCGCGTACCTGGGCCTGGGACGCTTCGACCTCCAGCTCGCCTGCTATCCCGGCGGCGGAGCGCACTACTCACGCCACTTCGACGCCTTCCCCGGCAAGTCCAACCGCAGGGCCACGGCCATCTGGTACGCCAACCCGGACTGGCGCGCCGAGCACGGAGGCCTGCTCCGCCTGCACCCCGAGGGAGAATCCCCCGTGGACGTGCCGCCGAGGCTCGACACCCTGGTCGTCTTCCTGAGCGAGCGCATCGAGCACGAGGTGCTACCCACCCACGCCCACCGCCTGGCGCTCACCGCCTGGTTCTACGGTCGCGACGCGGGCTGACTCACAACGGCGGCGCGAGCAGCACGACGGAGTAGCCCACCGCCGTGCGTGTGCCCGGGTTCTCGTACGAGTGCTTCTGGTCTCCCCGGAAGACGACCACGTCCCCGGGCTTGAGCAGGAAGCGCTCGCCGCTGGCCACCAGCACCAGCTCGCCCGACTCACAGGCCAGGTACTCCCGGGTGCCCGGCGTGTGGGGCACGCCCGTGATTCGCACGCCCGAGGGCAGCTCCACCCGGTCGAACTCCATGCCCGGCAGCGGGTCCGGCAGCAGCTTGCGAAGCTGCCCCGCGCCCCGCACCCGCGTCGTCAGGCTGTCACGCGGGTAGTGCCGAGCGCTGGCCCGAGGCTTCGCCACCAGCTCCTCCAGGGACACCTGGAGCGCGGAGGCCACGCGGTGCAGCACGGACAAGGTGGGGTTGGACGTCCCCGACTCCAGATTCGCCCACGTGGCCCGGGGCACTCCGGCAAGCTTCGACAGCTGGGCCTGCGTGGCGCCTCGCGTCTCGCGCAGCGTCCGGATGTTGCGGGCGAGCCGGCTCGGCAGGTCCTCTTCTTCCAGGGGCATGGGATGGCAATCTGCCAAAGGATTGGCGTGGACGCCATTTCATCAACGCCCCCCGGCTATCCCTCCCGGCAAGGAGGACATCCGAATGGACTTGAAGGGAAAGGCAGTCCTGGTGACGGGCGCGAGCCAGGGGCTGGGCAAGGCCCTGATGGGCCACTTCGCGCGTCGGGGCGCGCGGGTGGTGGGCGTGGCCCGGCACGCGCAACCGATGGAGGCCGTGGCCGAGTCCCTGCGCGCCGAGGGCCTGGAGGCGCACGGGCTCACCTACGACGTGGGCGACAAGGAGTCCATCTACCGGCTGGTCGGCGTGGCCGCGTCGCTGGTGGGGCCCGTGGACGTGCTGGTGCACAACGCGAGCACCCTGGGGCCCACGCCGCTGCCGCTGCTGCTCGACACCGCGTGCGAGGACCTGCAGCGCGTGCTCGAGGTCAACCTGGTGGGACCCTTCCGGCTCTCCAAGGCGGTGGTGGGCAACATGGTGGTGCGCGGGGGCGGGCTGGTGGTGACCATCACCTCCGACGCGGCGGTGGCGTCCTATCCGCGCTGGGGCGCCTACAGCGTGTCCAAGAGCGCGCTGGAGCACCTGGGCCGCATCTGGGCCGCGGAACTGGAGGGCACAGGGGTGCACTTCCTCAGCGTGGACCCGGGCGAGATGGACACGCGCATGCACGCCGACGCGATACCGGACGCGGACCGCTCCACGCTCGCCCGGCCCGAGGACGTGGCCGCTCGCATCGTGGCGCTGGTGGAGCGCCCGCTTCCGCCCAGTGGCTCCCGGCTGGAGGCCTCGCGCCTGGAGGCCGCATGAAGCCCGCGCGTTGGCCTGGAGAGCATCCGGAGGAAGGGCGGCTGTTGCACGTGGAGCCCCGAGCGCGCCGCTTCCAGGACGCCCACCTGAGGGAGCTGCCCTCCCTCCTGCGCGAGAAGGACCTGCTGGTGGTGAACGACGCGGCCACGTTCCCCGCCTCGCTGCAGGGGCGCACGGCGGCCGCGGAGCGCATCGAGCTGCGCCTGCTGTCGCACGAACCGGACGGCACGTGGCTCGCCGTGCTCTTCGGCGCGGGGGATTGGCGCAAGCGCACCGAGGACCGCCCCTCGCCGCCCGTGCTCGAAGCCGGGGCGCGCTTCACCGTCGTGGGCCTTTCCGCGCGGGTGGTGGAGGTGCTGCCGCCCTCGCCGTGCCTGTTGCGCGTGGCCTTCGAGGACGACGGCGCCGACCTCTGGTCCGCGCTCTACCAGGGCGGCCGCCCCGTGCAGTACGCGCACACCCTGGCGCCCCTGTCCCTGTGGCACGTGCAGACGGGCTACGGCGCCAGGCCCTGGGCCGTGGAGGCGCCCTCGGCGGGACTGCCCCTCACCTGGAACCTGCTGCTCGCCTTGCGCCGTCGCGGCGTGCGGCTCGCGTCCCTCACCCACGCGGCGGGCCTGTCCTCCACCGGAGACGCGGTGCTGGACGCGGCGCTGCCCCGGCCCGAGCGCTCGGACATCCCCGCCGTCACCGTGGCCCAGGTGGAGGCCACGCGCGCGGAGGGAGGACGCGTCGTCGCGGTGGGCACCACGGTGGTGCGCGCGCTGGAGGGCAGGGCGGCGATGAATGGCGGAAGGCTCGTGGCGGGGGAGTCGGTGACGGACCTCCTCCTCGGGCCGGGCTTCGTGCCGCGCGTGGTGGACGGCCTGCTCACCGGCATGCACGAGCCGGGCACCAGCCACCACGCGCTGCTCCAGGCCTTCGCCCCACTGTCCCTGCTCGGAGACGTGGCCGCGCACGCGGAGGCGAAGGGCTACCTGGGGCACGAGTTCGGGGACTCGTGCCTCATCCTGGATTCATGAGGGCCAAGGCTCACTGGAGCTGCGAGGGCTCCAGCTCCACCTTCACCCAGCCGGGCTTGCGCAGGTCGAAGTTGCGGTAGGCGTCCAGCGCGCTGGCCATGGGCTCCACGTGCGAGAGGATGGCCGTGGGGTCCACCTCGCCGGTGCGCACCAGCTCCAGCAGCCGGGGGATGTACTTGCGGTGGTTGCAGTTGCCCATGCGCAGGGTGAGGTTCTTGTTCATCGCCGCGCCGATGGGGAACGTGCGCACCTGCTGCGGGTAGACGCCGATGATGGACAGCGTGCCCGCCTTGGCCAGGCCCTCCACCGCCCATTGCAGCACCTGCGCGGGCGCGTCGCCGGGCACCCAGTTGTCGCCGTCCGGGTTCGTCTTGGGCGCAGCCTCCTTCACCTCGCGCTTGTGCTCCGCCTTCTGCGCGTGGGCCTCCTTCGCCGCAGGGCCCGCGTGCGCGTGCACCGCGTCCACGCCCACCGCGTCGATGGCCCGGTCCACGCCGATGCCGTTCGTCAGGCGCAAGAGCGTCGCCACCGGCTCCTCTTCATCGAAGTTGATGACCTCCGCGCCCTGGGCCCGCGCCAGCTCCAGCCGGTCCTCGTGGCAGTCGATGGCGAAGACGCGGCCGGCGCCGAGGAGCTTCGCGCTGACGATGGCGAACAACCCCACCGGGCCGCAGCCGAACACCGCCACGGTGTCGCCCGGTTTGATCTCCGCCAGCTCCGCGCCGAAGTAGCCCGTCGGGAAGATGTCGGAGACGAGGATGGCCTGCTCGTCGGTGACGCCGTCCGGAATCCGCACCAGCCCCGCGTTGGCGAAGGGCACGCGCACCTTCTCCGCCTGCATGCCGTGGAAGGGGCCCGTCGGCGCGGGGCCTCCGAAGAAGGCCGTGCCCGCGGCGGCGCCGTTGGGGTTCGCGTCGTTGCACTGCGAATGGTAGCCCGCGCGGCAGTACACGCAGTTGCCGCAGGCGATGGTGGACGGGATGACCACGCGGTCGCCCACGTTGAAGTTGCGCACGTCGTCGCCGAGCGCCTCGATGTAGCCCACGCCCTCGTGGCCCAGGATGGTGCCCGGCTTCATCCCCGGCATCGTCCCGCGAATCATGTGCAGGTCCGTGCCACAGATGGCGCTCGCCGACAGCTTGACGATGGCGTCCGTGGGCTTCTCCAGCCGGGGCTCCTCCACGTCGTCGAGCCGGATGTCCCCAATCCCATGGAATACGATGGCCTTCATCGGACTGCTCCTTCCCCTGCCGGGGGCCCGTGTCTGGAAAGACGAAAGGGCCCGCCCGCGGACGGACCCACACGCCTTGCAGCGTGGGCATCCGTCCGGATGGGGGCAAAGCGGGCACAGCCTCCTCTTCCGGCCAGCAGCCGGGGGGCCGTGCGTCAGCGCCCCGCGGTGTGGTGCACGTGGAAGGTGAGCTTGCGGCCGAAGACGCGGCGGAAGGGCACCACCTCGCGCTCGGCGTTCCACAGCTCCAGGTCCACCGGCTGACGCGCGTGCAGGTGCAGCGCCACGCCGTCACGGCCGTTGGTGGCGCGGAAGTCCTTGATGGGCTGGTGGTGGCTGTGGTCCAGCGAGTTGGCCACGCGCAGCAGGGTGGCGAGCTTGCGCACGGTGCGGGCCTCGGTGGGCGTCAGCCCCGCCATGCCCGAGTGCGCCAGCTCCGGAGGGCTCCTGCGGTGGTAGCGCGCCACGCGGGCCACCAGCTCCCGCTCGCGGTCCGACAGGCCCGGGATGTCCGCGTGCCGGATGAGGTAGTACGTGTGCTTGTGGTGCCGCTCGTAGTTCACCGCGTGGCCGATGTCGTGCAGCAGCGCGGCCGTCTCCAGATACGGGCGCACCGACAGCGGCAGCTGGTGCAGGGCGGCCAGGTCATCGAAGAGCCGCAGCGCCAGCCGCGTCACCTGCTTGGCGTGCTTCTCGTCGAAGAAGAAGCGCTGGCCCATGGCGATGGCCGCGTCGGACAGGCTGTGGTCGTCCGGTGGGTGGTGCGCCTCCTGGCGGTAGAGCAGGTCCACCAGGATGCCGTCGCGCAGGCCTCGGTTGACGACGCTGACCGACTCCACGCCCAGGTACTTCGCCACGCCCTCGAGGATGACGGCGCCGGAGACGATGATGTCCGCGCGCTTGGGGTCGAAGCGCTTCCTGCGCCGCTCCACCGGCATCTGCGCCAGCGCCTCCACCGTCTGCGTGAGCTGGCGCACGGTGGCGTTGCCGCTGTTCTCCGCCGAGGCGAAGGACACCACGGCGTTGATGGTGCCCGACGAGCCGAGCGCCACCCGGGGCAGGTGCGGCAGCTTGGGCGGCAGCGTCTTGCCCAGCACCTCCGACACGAAGCCGCGCATCAGCCGCAGCTGCTTCGTCGTCACCGTGCGCGACGCGTCGAACACCTCCGTGAGCCGCACCGAGCCCAGCCCCAGGCTCCACAGGTTGTCGGGCCGCTCGCCCACGGCGGTGGCCACCTCGGTGCTGCCCCCGCCGATGTCGATGAGCAGCGAGCGGGTGCCCGGCGGCTTGCGGTGCAGCACCCCCAGGCAGATGAGGCGCGCCTCCTCCTTGCCGCTGACGACCTCCAGGTTGAGGCCCGACTCCTCGCGCACGCGGCGGACGATGTCCGGGGCGTTGCGCGCCTCGCGCAGGGCGCTGGTGGCCACCGCGCGCACCTGCGCCTTGTGACGGCGGCACAGCGCTGAGTACCGGCGCAGCGTGGAGAGCAGCCGCTGGGCGGTGGCCTCCGGCATGGTGCCCGTGGCGAAGACGCCCTCACCGGGACGGATGGGGTCTCGCTCCTGGTGCAGCGTCTCGAGCGCCCCGTCGGCATCCGGCCGGGCGAGCTCCAAGCGGACGGCGTTCGTCCCCACGTCGATGGCGGCGAGTACGGGCTGGAGGGGGTGGCGTCTTGGCATGGTCGGGCGTCAGCGCAGTGTAGAGCCCCCGGACGCCCCGCGCAGCACGTCATCGACGGGAGCGGCCACTCGGCGGAGCGCTCCCCACTGCCCGTGTGACGTCCACGTGACGCCAGGGGGCTTCAGCGCTTGCGACGCCGGCCGATGAAGCTGGCGAAGCGCTCCGCGAAGCGCGCCACCGCCAGGCCCACGACGTCCAGCAGCCACCGCTGCAGCCCCGAGCGGCCGCATTGGTCGAGCAGCACGTGCCGGGACATCGCCACGTGCTTCTCCAGCCACAGCGCCGCCTGCGCCGCCACGCCGGGCTCCTCGGCCTCCACCAGCGTCTCCAGATTCACGAGCGAGAGCGGGTCCAGGTTGAAGCTGCCCACGAGCAGCGTCTGCCCATCCACCACCGCCGCCTTGGCGTGCAGCGTGGACGCGGTCCACTCGTGGATGCTCACGCCCGCGCGCAGGAAGGTGCCGTACAGCCGCATGGTGGCGGCCCTGGCGAAGATGACGTCGCTGCGGCCCGCGAGCAGCAGCGACACCCGCACGCCCCGGCGCGCCGCGCGCGTCAGCGCCCGCACGAAGGCCGCGTCGGGCAGGAAGTACGCGTGGGCGAGCAGCACCTCGTGCTTCGCGCCGTCGATGGCGGACAGGTAGCGCTTCCTCAGCCGGTGGCCTCCCGCGAAGCCGGACAGGAACAGGCGCACCGCCCCGGACGACAGCGCCGCCGCGCCCGCCGTGAGCTTCTCGCCGAGCTGCCGGCAGATGTCGCCTCGCAGCTCCACCGCCAGGTCCGCCCACCCGGGCACGTCCCCCTTCGCCGCATACGCATCCCCGATGTTGATGCCACCCAGGAACGCCACCGTGTCGTCGACGAGCAATATCTTGCGGTGGTTGCGCCACGAGCGCCCCAGGCACAGCGACGTGAGCGGGTTGTACACCCGCACCTTCGCGCCCGCGGCCCGCAGCGTCTGGGTGAGGTACGTGCTGTTGCCGATGCTGCCCCAGCCGTCCACCACCACCTTCACCGACACGCCCCGCTTCGCCGCGGCGACGAGCGCGTCCACGAAGAGCGCGCCCACGCCCTCGCGCTCGAAGGTGTAGACCTCCAGGTGGATGCGGTGCCGGGCGAAGGAGATGGCCTCCAGCATCCGGGGGTACGCCTCCGTCCCGCCGTCCAGCAGCGTGCACCGCTCATCCTCCCGCTCCGGAGCGAGCGCTCCGGGGACGGGGGCGGGGACGGGCGACGGGCGGACGGCGGCTTCGGGACGCATCACCTGGCCACCCTACAACTCTCCCGGGCCCAGGGGGACGGGCCCCGGGTGGAGCCAGGGGACTTCACCCGTCGTGCTTGCGTGCTCCCTTGCCCTTCCCCTTGTGACGGCACTCGTCGCCGTCCCAGTACTGGCTCGGGTGGCATTGCTTGCTGTTGCGCTTGGACTTCTTCGACTTGGACGGACGGTGGTCGTGGTGCACGTCCCGGTGGACGATGCAGCCGCCGAACATGCAGAGGGCGAGGAGGGGGGCGAGCAGACGCAGTGTCATGGTGTCGAGGGGGAATGCGGGGGCCTGTGGTCTCGGACCCGGCGGGTGTCGAAGCGGCCACGTGAGACATCGACGGTGCGCGTCCACTTCTGTACCCTTCGCACGTGCCTGCCGCGGAAAGAAGCGTGCGTCATCGCAAGATTGGCGCGTATCGAGTGCTCGGAGAGCTGGGCCGAGGTGGGATGGCCGTCGTGTATCGCGGCCTCCACGAGATGATTCAGCGCGAGGTGGCCATCAAGGAATTGCTGCCCGAGGGCAAGCGAGACCGCGAGACCTTGTCCCGCTTCCGTCGGGAGTCGCTCGCGCTGGCCGCCTTCCGCCACCAGAACATCGTCACGCTCTACGACCTGGTGGAGAAGAACGACAGCCTGTTCATGGTGATGGAGCTGGTGGACGGGCCCACCCTGCACACGCTCATCAAGGAAGGGCCGCTGCCCCCGGACGTCACGGGCGTCATCGCCGCGCGCATCGCCAGCGCGCTGGACCACGCGCACTTCCGGCACATCATCCACCGCGACCTGAAGCCCGCCAACGTCATGCTCACCAAGTCCGGTGACGTGAAGCTGATGGACTTCGGCATCGCCAAGGACGTGGGCCTGGAGGCCCTCACCCAGGCGGGCATGGCCGTGGGCACCCCGTCGTACATGTCCCCGGAGCAGGTGACGGGCGCGCCGCTGGATGGCCGCACCGACATCTTCTCGTTGGGCGTGCTGCTCTACGAAGCCCTCTCCGGCGCCCGGCCCTTCCACGGCAAGACGGCGGGCGAGGTCTTCGCGCGCATCCGCGACGGCAAGTACACGCCGCTGAACAAGGTGGCCCCCAACGTGCCCACGCCCCTGGTGCGCATCATCCAGCGCGCCATGGAGGTGAAGCCCGAGGACCGCTTCCCGGACGCCGCCGCCATGCGCCGCGAGCTGGACGTGTTCCTCGCCCAGGAGGTCCAGGTGTCGCACGCGGGGCTGCTCGTCGCCTTCCTGCGCCACCGCCAGAAGCTCACCGAGACGGAGGCGCAGCAGCTCTTGCGGCCCCAGGAGCTGGACGCGGCGGCGGAGGTCTTCGACACCTCGCGCTCGCGCTCCGGCGGCAAGCTCAAGTGGGCGCTGGCCGCGCTGGCGCTGGCGTCCGCCGCGGGCACCGGGCTCTACTTCACCCAGGCGCAGTGGGCGCCGCTCGTCCAGCAGCTCACGCGCTGACGAGGACAGGAGGCAGTCATGGGACGCATCGTCACCTTCGTGCTGGGCTTTGGAGTCCTCGTCGCCGCCGCGTGGTACGTCCTGCAGCGGCCGGCCAGGACGGACCCCGAGGCCGCCGCCGCGCGGCGCCTGGAGAACGTGCACAAGGCCGCTGATCGCGTGGAGACGGACCTCAACAAGAAGGCCGACGCCATCTTCGACAAGGTGGAGTAGGCCCCACGCGTCCGGAGGGACGGCGCCTCATGGCGACCGTCCACCCCGCACGGTGCGCCTCAAGCCTTCTTCTTCTCGTGCGTCACGGTGACGATGGTGCCGATGCCACCGCGCACGAACCAGTCACCGACCACCGTCAGCTTGCGCGGCTGGATGGCCTTGATGATGTCCTCGGCGATGGTGTTGGTGACCTTCTCGTGGAAGGCGCCCTCGTTGCGGTACGCCCACATGTAGAGCTTCAGGCTCTTGAGCTCGATGCAGCTCTGGTCGGGGACGTACGTGATCTTGAACCGGGCGAAGTCCGGCTGCCCCGTGAGCGGGCAGAGGCAGGTGAACTCCGGGACGTCGAACGCGATTTCGTAGTCGCGCTCGGGCGCCGGGTTGGGGAAGGTCTGGAGGTCCTTGGTCGGCTGCGAAGGCATGGCGCTGTCGTCTAGCACACCATCGCTACGTGTCATCCACGACGTGGAGTGGGGCCTTTCGGGAGGCCCGCCGGGGGTTCTGTCGAGCCCTCAACGCGGCACCCGTCCACCAGCGGGGAAAGCGGGGGGGCCCTCGGTTGCGCCTTCGCCGCGGGGTTCATAATCCCGGGAAGGCCCCCGCCACCTTCCCGAGCACATGACGCTTCCCCCTGACGTCGAAGAAGCCTTCTCGTGTCTCCCCCAGGCCCTGGTGCGCGTCGGTCCCGACCTGTGCGTCCAGTGGTGTGAGGCGAGCTTCGCCCGCAAGACGGGCCTGGCGCTGAGTCCCGGCCACAGCCTCCTGTCCGCGCTGGAGCAGGGCCGGAGCCTGGAGGCCATCGAGCTGGCCGTGCGCGAGGGCCGCGCCCACACCGGCCACGTCATCACCCGGGAGCTGCACCAGGTGCGCGTGCAGGTGAAGCCGGGCCGCGAGGAGGAGGTGCCCGGCGCCTGGCTGGTGGTGGAGCCCTCCGGCGTGGATGACGACGGGGCCTTTTCGCTGGCGGTGCGCGAGATTGCCCGCGCCGTGGGCGAGTCGCTGGAGGTGGACAGCGTCTGCGCGGCCGCGGTGGTGGCGCTGGTGAGGTGTGCCCAGGTGCGCCGCGCGGAGGTGTACCTCTGCGAGGAGGACGGCACGGAGCTGCGCCGCTCGGCGGTGTCGGACCTGGCGGGGACGGAGTCGCCGGAGGACTCGTTCGACCCGTCGGAGGACCCGTTCCACCAGGCGCTGACCCTGCGCCAGGCGCAGCTGGGCATCCAGCGCGGGTACGGGGACTCCTTGGGCTCCATCTTCGCGGCGGTGCCGCTGTGCGCGCCGCGTCGGACGGTGGGGCTCCTGCTGCTCTACAAGGAGCAGGGCACGTCCTTCTCCGCGCGGGAGCTGGAGCTGTGGACGGCGGCGGCCAACCAGCTCGCGGTGGCGGTGGAGAACGCGCGGCTCCTGAGGGAGGCGAAGGCGGCGCTCCAGGTGCGCGAGGAGTTCATGTCCATCGCGAGCCACGAGCTGAAGACGCCGCTCACGCCGCTGAAGCTGGGCCTGTACACGATGGAGCGCAGGCTCACGCTGGGGCAGCCGCTGGAGCTGTCCACGGTGCTGAAGTCCAAGCGCCAGGTCGAGCGGCTGGTGGGCTTGGTGGACGACCTCTTGGACGCGTCGAGGCTGGACGCGGGTCGGCTGGCCCTGGATTTGGCCCCGCTGGAGCTGGGGCAGCTGGTGGCGGAGGTGGTGGACCACTTCCGCGCGGCCTTCGAGCGCCCGTTCGCCGTGGAGGTGCCTCGCGAGCGGGTGTGGGTGCGAGGCGACAGGGACAGGCTGGAGCAGGTGTTGGTGAACCTGCTGGAGAACGCGCACAAGTACAGCCCGCCCGGGGAGCCGATTGTGGTGCGGGTGGAGAAGCTGGCGAGCGAGTCGCGCATCCACGTGCAGGACCACGGCATCGGGATTCCGGGCGCGGACCAGTCGCAGGTGTTCCAGCGCTTCTACCGGGCGCGCAACGTGTCGCACCGCAACTTCGGGGGCCTGGGGCTGGGGCTGTTCATCAGCCACTCCATCGCGAGGCTGCACGGGGGCTCGCTGACGCTGGCGAGCGCCGAGGGGCATGGGAGCACCTTCACCGTGAGCCTGCCGCGCATGCCGGCGCACGAGGTGAAGATGTTGCCCCGGCGGGTGTTGCTCCTGGACGAGGACTCGGCGCAGGAGGCGATGGCCGAGCGCGTGCTGTGCGCGGAGGGCTTCGAGGTGCTCACGGCGAGGGACGGGGCGGAGGCGCTCCGGCGGGCCACGCACCTGCCGGTGGACCTCATCGTGCTGTCCACCTCCGCGACGCATGGACAGGCGGGGGTGTTCCTGGAGACGTTCGCCACGCTGCCGCGCGCGCGTCCGGTGCCGATTCTGCTGGCCGGGGATGCCCGGCCGTGGTGGGCGCAGGAGGAGACGTCCCTGTGCACGCGGCCGTACGTCGCGGACGAGCTGGTGGCGCGCGTGCGCAACGTGCTGACGCAGGAGCGGCGCAGGACGGCGACCGCGCCCCACGTCGTCGAGGAAGTGGCCCAGGTGGGCCTGCTGACCCGGGCCTGAGCCCGCTGAGGGGCCGCGTGGCCTCGCGGCACCCGCGCGCCGGAGCTCTATCTCGCGGCCCCAGCGCTCGAGTGGCGAGGGGGCCGCCCCCGCAAGGCCTCAGTTCGCGGGAGCGAGCACGCCGAAGTCCACCGGCGTGAGCCCCAGCCGCGACAGGGCCTCCTTCGCCTTGGGGTCCACGAACGTGGCCAGCTCCACCTCGCGCTGCGCGGCGTAGCTGCTCTTCACCTTCTCGGGGCGGTAGCCCGGGTGGCACATCAGCTCGATGACGCCCTCGGAGGGCAGCGCCACCAGCTCCGCCTCCAGCCGCTCCAGCGTCCAGTACGGGTCATCGCTCGTGTCCCCCACGAAGTGCGTGTTCGTGGGCACGCCCAGCTTCTTCAGCGCGTGGCGCATGATGGAGTCGAGCGCGCGCACCGGCACCTTCGCGTCCCTGGCGGCCTTGGCCACGCCCTCCAGCACATTGGCGTGCAGGTGCAGGTGCCGGTGCACGTCGATGTGCTTCGGCGCGCGTCCGGTGAGCTGGGTGAAGCGCTCCAGCTGGGCGCGGGTCTCCGCCTCCACCACCTCCGCGGACAGCCCGGCGGCGCGGCCCTCGGTGAACTGCCCCTGGGCACCCAATGACTCGCGGGGGAACTCGCTCCACAGCGGCTGGCCCCGGGCCAGGTCCAGGTGCAGCCCCAGTGACAGGCCCCCCGACTCCTGGGCCGCGGCCTCGGAGTAGGGCGTGTTCACCATGAGGGAGGCCGAGGAGACGACCCCCTCTCGCATGGCCTTGAGGATGCCTCGGGTGATGGCGGGGTCGTGCCCCAGGTCGTCGGCGTTGATGACGAGCGTGCGTGTGCTCACGGAAGAAGTCTCCTGTGCGTCAGGGGCGCGGCCGGCCCTGGAAGAAGCGCCAGGCCTCGAGCGAGGCGTCCAGGTCGCGCGTGGGGTTGCCCGAGCTCACCGGACTGCCGGGCCAGGTGTGGTTGCCACCCTGCACGGTGCACAGCGACGCGGTGGCGCTCTCCGGAGCACATCCGGTGAACGCCACGCAGGTGCTGTTGCCCCGCTGATACGTCTGCTCCTCCGGCCCACCGCAGCCGTTGCGCTCCGCCCATCCGCGCACCGAGTCCCGCGCGGAGGGGTAGGGGCGACCGAAGGGGATGTTGCTGCCCCCCTCGTAGAGGATGACGGTGTCCTCCGTGCCGTGGATGTGCAGCACCGGCACGGGCCGGGACGGCGAGCACCCGCTCGAGGGCGCCATGCCGGACACGGGCGCGACGGCGGCGAACCTCCCCGCGCGCTCACAGGCCAGCCGGTACGAGAAGAAGCCCCCGTTGGAGAAGCCCGTGGCGAACGTGCGCCGGGGGTCCACGCACACGTGCGTGTCCAGGTCCGCCATCATCGCGTCCACGAAGCCCACGTCGTCCACCTGGGATAGCTGGGACGAGCCGCAGCACGCGCCCCCATTCCATCCCCGGGTGTTGTCCTGCGGGGGAGGAGGAGGGCCGCCGTTGAGCTCCTGGGCGCTGAGCCCGCGCGGGTACACGACGAGGAAGCCCTCGGTGTCGGCGAGCGTGGACAGCCCCGTCTGCCGCTCCAGCTGCTCGGGGTGGGAGCCATAGCCGTGGAAGGCGACCACGGTGGGCGTGGGGCGGGTGGCGTCGTAACCCGGGGGCACGTGCACCCGGTAGGCGCGCTCCCGTCCGTCGTGGGTCACTGTCCAGTCGTGGGTACCCGGGCCCGCGGACAGTCCCTGGCAGGACGCGCGGTCCGGCACCTGGGGCTCCGCCACGGGCGTGCCCGCGTCCGGCGGCGCCTGGGGCTCCGGCCGGGTGTCGGGTGACGAGGAACAGCCGAGAGCCGTCAGGAGGAGCAGTGCCGGGAAGGGGCCGCGGTGCATGGAGGGGAAGCTAATTCCCCGCCTGGCACTCCGCCGCGAGCCGCGTCGCGCGGTCGGGGAATCGTTCCTCCAGCGTACGCTTCACCTCGGCCACCGCCACCGCGTTGCCACCGTGAGCGTGGAGCTGACAACGCGCGGCCAGGGCCCGAGGGTCCTCCGGCGCCAGCTTGTCCGCCTCCCGATAGGCGCGCTCGGCCCCCGCGCTGTCGCCCTGTCGGAAGAGGACGGCCCCCAGGTAGTAGTGCGCCACGGCCAGCCGGCCGTCCTTGCGCAGCGCGCGCCTGAGCAGCGCCGCGGCCTCGTCCACGCGCTCCTGCCGGAAGCGCACGAAGCCCAGCTCCGCCAGGCTGACCGCGTCGTCCCGCTCGCGGGTCCAGGCCGACAGCACCGAGGCCGCCTCGTCCAGCCGTCCGCTCTGCGACAGCATCCGCCCGAAGCGGGGCGCCACCTTCGGCGAGCCCGGCTTCAGCACGTACGCCTTCGCCAGCGCCGCCACCGCGCCCGGCAGGTCGCCCTGTCGCTCGCGCAGGTCCGCCAGCATCAGCGCGGGGCGCAAATCCTTGGGCGCCAGCGCGAGCGCCTCATCCAACGCGCGCTCGGCCCGCTTGCCGCGGTTGAGCTCCGTCGCCGCGCGGGCCGCGAGCAGGTGCGCCTCCAGCTCCTTGGGAAAGCGCGTGGTGAAGGACTCCGCCAGCTCGGCCACCTCGGGGAAGGCCCCCGCGTCGACGAGCAGCGCGCCCGCCTGGGCCAGCTCCTCTGCCGTGGCGCGCACGTCGGTGCCCAGCCCGGAGAGCAGCGCCTTCTTCTCGGCCGCCGTGTCCGCGGCCGTCGCCTTCGCCAGCCGCTCCTGGGGCGCCGCCTCCGCGCGCTTCAGGTACCAGACACCTCCGCCCCCGAGCGCCGCCAGCCCGAGCGCCCCGGCCAGGATGGCCGCCACGCGCGAGCCCCCACGGCGCGAGGGTCCGCCCTCGCCGATGCCGGAAGGCGTGCCGCGCGTGGGCGGCGTCGAGTCCGTCGGAGAGGGGACGCGCGCGGGCTTCACGACCTGCGGAGCGACGGGCTCGACGGTCGCCGTGCGCGCGGGCTCGGGGAAGGTCTCGTCGTGGACCGTGGCGCCCACGTCCGGCAGCACGGGCCAGCCGGTGGGCACCGTCATGGCGGCGTGGGGGGCCACGTGGGGCTCGTAGCGGCGCGGGCCCGGCGGCGTGCCTCCGTGGGACGGGTCCGCCATGCGCGCGCGTCGGAGGGCCTGGCGCTTGGGGTCCTTCTCCGGCGGGAAGAGGGTGTCGACGTAGGCGGCGACCTCCTCCGCGGAGGCGACCTCGGCGGGGCCGCCGATGGCCTCGATGGCGTCGATGAAGGACTCGAGGCTGTCGAAGCGCGCGGCCGGGTCCCTCTGGAGCGCGGTGAGGCACACCAGCTCCAGCGCGCCGGGGACGGACGGGTCGAAGCCGGTGGGCGGACGGACGCGGCCCTCGGCGATGCGGCCCAGGACCTCCTCGGCCGTCATGCCGGTGAAGGGCCTGCGGCCACACAGCTGCTCGTACAACATGACGCCCGCGGCGAAGAGGTCCGCGCGGTGGTCCACGGGCTTGCCGGAAATCATCTCCGGCGACATGTAGAAGAACTTGCCCTTGAGCACGCCGGGCTCGGTGCCCGCGCCGAGCGCGTCCGCCTTGGCGATGCCGAAGTCGATGACCTTCACCGCGCCGTTGACGCCGACGTGGATGTTGTCCGGCGTGAAGTCGCGGTGGACGATGCGCAGGGGCCGGCCCGCCTCGTCCACGGCCCGGTGCGCGGCGTCCAGGCCGCGGCAGGCCTCCACGAGCACGCGCAGGGTGATGCCCAGGGGAACGCGCTGGCCGCGCTCGGCGGCCTCCTGGCGCAGCTCCGCGAACGAGCGTCCCTCGAGCAGCTCCATCGCGATGAAGGGCTCGGTGCCCTCCATGCCCAATTCGAGGATGGCGACGACGTTGGGGTGGCGCACCTGCGCGGTGATGCGCGCCTCGTTGAGGAACATCTGCACCACACGCCGGTCCGAGGCGAGGTGGGGCATCAGCCGCTTCACCGCGACGGCGGGCCCGCGCTGGCCATCATCCTCGAAGCGCCGCCCCAGGTAGACCTCCGCCATGCCGCCCGTCGCGATGCGCGCGGACAGACGGTAGCGACCGACCCAATAGGTGTTCGGACCCGACTCCAAGATGGCGCCAGTCTATGTGGAGAGCCTGTCTTCGTGCCCCCTCAGAAGTTCGAGGGGGCATGCCCGCTCGGTCTCGTCCGGGCCCGCTCGCCCGGCGCTCCCGTCCTCACGGCCTGCGTGGGAGCACGGGGTTTCCACGTGGCGAGGGCCGCGCGGGACACGTCCTCTCCACGACGTTCGTGCGCGTCGGCACGGTGTCCATCGGTGACCTGGGCTCGGGCCTCGTGAGCGCCTGGGCGGCGATCTGCCGACACGTGCCAGTCCAGGGCCCCGCCTCGTCGCATGGGAACGCTCGTTCTTCCGGGCGAGGCTGGCCCGCAGGGCCTGGGCGGAGCTCGCTGTCGGAGGAGGCGCTCCGCGGGGGCCCACCTCGTCGGAGAGGCATGCCCCGCCGAGAAGCGCTCATCACTTGGGGGCTCGCCACCGGAGCGCCGATGGGTGGGTGAGGCTCGAACGAGGTGGGCGATGCGACGCTCGACAGGGGGCCCCGTCTCGTCAGGACGAAGCTCGACCAAGCCTGGAGGGCGCGATGCCCGGCGGCGCGAACCATGTGCCCTGGTGTGTTCGTGCGACGCGCCTCCATCACCACTCCCACATCGTGGTGTGCGCCTGGGTGTGCCGGACCCCGTGCCCTCGACTCGGTGAGGGCCACCACGTCCGACGTCGCGGGTGGTGCGGTGTGCCTTACGCGGGGTGTGGGCGCCCCATCTGCTCGCTCGCGCGATGAGGGAGTGAGAGTGCTAACGTCCGGGCCCGCTGCCGCGCTTCGTTCTTCGTTCGGAGGGATGTTGGGAACCGTCCTCAAGGGTGGTTACGTCGTCGAGTTGGAGCCCGCGGTGGTGGAGCGCGTGGACCTGCGCATCGAGGGTGAGCGCATCGTCGCGCGAGGGCCGGACCTGGCGCCCCAGCCGGACGACGAGGTGGTGGCCCTCTCCGGCAAGCTCGTCTTCCCGGGCCTGGTGAGCGCGCACCACCGGCTGCACGCCGTGCTCGGACGGGGCATGCCGCGCAAGGCGATGGAGACGTACCAGGACAGCCTGGAGAAGGTGCTCTGGCCCTACGAGGACGCGCTGGACCTGGACGCCGTCCAGGTCGCCGCCTGCGCGGGCGGCCTGGAGGCGCTCCAGTGCGGCACCACCACGGTGGTCAACCTCCACTCCTCCCCGAGCGCGGTCTCCGGCTCGCTGGTGCGCCTGGCGCGCGGACTCCACGAGGTCGGCGTGCGTGGCGTGCTCGCCTACGCCGTGTCGGACCGCAACGGCGCGGTGGGCCGCGAGGAGGGCCTGGAGGAGACGGTGGGCTTCGCGCAGAAGGCGCAGGGTCGCTTCCGCGGACAGGTGGGCGCGGGCCCCTGCTTCACGCTGGGCCCCGACGCGCTCCAGGGACTGACCGAGGCTGTGAAGACCGCCAACACCGGCCTGCACCTCCCCCTGGCCGAGGACCCGCTCGACGAGCGACTGTCCAACGAGCGACACGGTGACTCGCCGGTGCCCCGGCTCCTGGCCGCGGGGCTGTTGTCGCCGCGCAGCCAGCTGGCGCACGTGGGGCACCTGGCGTGGGCGGACCTGGCGCAGGTGATTGCGACGGGCGCGTGGATGGTGCACACGCCGCGCGCCAACCAGGGCCTGGAGGTGGGCTATGCGCCGGCGCTGAAGTTCGGCGCGCGCGCCACGCTGGGCGCGGATGGCGTGTCCGCGGACCTCTTCGCGGAGGCCCAGGCGGCGTACCTGCGCTCGCGCGAGGCGGGGCAGGTCATCGACGTGCTGCGCTACCTGGCCAACGGCCACCGGCTGGCGTCCGCGCACTTCGGCGTGCCCATGGGCTCCATGCGCGAGGGCGCGCTCGCGGACCTGCTGGTGCTCGACTACCTGCCCGCCACGCCGCTGACGGCGGAGAACCTGGCGTGGCACGTGGTGTTCGGCCTGGGCAGCCGCCACGTGGAGGCGGTGATGGTGGACGGGGTGTGGCGCATGTGGGCGCGCCGGCCCTTGTCGGTGAACCCCTCGGTGGTGGCGGAGCAGGCGCGCGAGGCCGCGGCGGCGGTGTGGGCCCGGATGGGTGAGACGACGTAGGCCCTCGGGGTCGCTTGCCCGGGAGTGACGGGTCCGCTCTTATCCGAGGCATGCTCGCTCCCATACTGCTCGCAGGCCTGCTCAGCGCCGCCATCCCCGCCGTGGGGGACACCGCCCCGGACTTCACGGTGAAGGACACCGACGGCAAGGTCTACATCCTGTCGGAGATGGTGAAGCAGGGCCCCGTCATCGTCGCCTTCTTCCCCAAGGCCTTCACGGGCGGGTGCACCAAGCAGCTCAAGGCCTTCACCGCCCGGCACGCCGAAATCGAGAAGCTGCAGGGGCGCGTGCTCGCCTTCAGCACGGATGACGCGGAGACGCTCAAGCGCTTCAAGGCGGAGCTCGCGGCGCCGTTCCCCTTCATCCCCGACCCGCAGGGCAAGGTCGTCGAGTCCTACGACGTGAAGATGCCCCTGGTGACGGTGTCCAAGCGCTACACCTTCGTCGTGGGCGAGGGGCGCAAGGTGCTCAAGGTGGACGCGGGTGGCGACGCCATCGACCCGTCGGGCGCCATCACCTCCTGCTCCCAGGCCCAGCCCGCCGCGAAGGAGCCCGCTCCCGCCACGCCGGCGCCCGAGGCGAAGCCCAAGCCGTAGCGCCCGCGCTTCAGCGTCCGGAGCGCGGCGGCAGCTCGCGGTTGTCGAACATCTGCGCGGGCGAGTCGTCCACGAAGGTGTCCTCGAACCGCCCCTGCGTGTACTCGCGGATGACCTTGCGCCAGAAGGACGTGGCCGCGTGGTTGGCGGGCAGCTGGGACACCTCCCACAGCCCGCGGAAGCGCTCGAACACGGCGACGGCGGCGCGCCGGCCCAGGCCGTAGCCCCGCTCGCCGCGCAGGATGAAGAACTCGCTCATCCGGAAGTCGCGCCCCGGCGTCATGTACGGGAAGGGCGCCTGGGCCACGAAGGCGAAGCCCACCGTGCGGCCCTCCCAGCGCAGGAGCAGCGGGTGGACCTCCGACGACGGCGCCAGCCACGTCGGCAGGTAGTTGGGTGCCCAGTGGCCCTGCTCGTCCAGGCGGTAGCCGACCCCGAACTCGCTCAAGTCGTGCAGATAGAGCGGGTACAGGTTGCGCAGCAGCGGATGCTCGGCTGGGGTCGCGCGGCGTAGCTCCAAGGACGCCTCCGGAAGGGGCGCAGCATGTCCCATCCCCCGCGTGGCGACCACCCTCGCCACGCGGGCTCTTTCGTGGGGTGACACTGACCCCCGGCTCGGGGCCAGCGTCAGTGCGTGACTTCGGACGCGCCGACGGGCGCGTCACCGCGCGCGTGGTGCCGGGCGTGCTGGGCGAAGAGGAAGCGACGCACCGCCGCGCGGGTGAGCAGCCCCCGGGTGGCGATGCCCGTGGGCGCCGCGACGGGCAGCGCGTCCACGTCCTCCTGGTCCATCAGCCGCAGCGCTTGCGCCAGGTCCGTCTCCGGCGTGAGCACCGGCAGCTTGCGCGACAAGTCACTGGCCACCAGCAGCGGGTAGACGGACTCGTCGCGCCACACCTCGCGCAGCTGCTCCACCTGGACGATGCCGTACACCTCGCCCGCCGTGTCCAACACCGGCAGCGCGCCCGTCTCGGACGTGAGCAGCAGGTCCGCCAGCGGACGCACCGGCAGCCCCGCGGGCACGGGGGCCACGTGCTCCATCAGCGTCTGCACGTGGGTGCTCTCCAAGAGGTCCGCGTCGCTCAGGACCTTCGCCGCCTTGCGCTCGATGAGGTAGTGGCACAGCGCGGAGGCGATGGTGCACGTCACCATCAGCGGGAGGATGATGTCGTGGTTTCCGCTCAGCTCGTACAGCATCATCATCCCGGTGAGCGGGCCGCGGTTGAGCGCCGCCACCGCGCCGCCCATGCCCACCAGCGCGTACGCCCCGCTGGGGCCGGTGCTGGCCGGGAAGAAGTAGTGCACCAGCGTGCCGAAGGCCCCGCCCGCCATGGCGCCGATGACGGCCGCCGGGAAGAAGGTGCCGCCCGAGCCGCCCGAGCCGATGGTGACCGCGGTGGCCACGAGCTTGAGCAGGCACGCCGTCACGAGGAAGAAGAAGGGCAGCTTCCCCACCGCCGCCAGGTTGATGTAGTCGTGCCCGCTGCCCCACACCGTGGGGCTGATGAACGCGAGCAAGCCCGCGCACAGCCCGCCCAGGCCCGCGCGGAACGGCAGCGACTTGCGGCCCAGCCACGGCGACAGGGTGCCCGGCATCCGTCCATGGAAGAAGTGCTCCACCCCGTGCAGGAGCCGCACGAAGGCGAAGGCCAACAGGCCACAGCCGATGCCCAGCGCCGCGTACGCCAGCACCTCCGAGCCGCTCACCAGCTCGTATGGCACCTGCCGCAGCATGGGCGCCTCGCCCAGCACGCCCTGGCTCACCAGGGTGCCCGCCACGCTGGCCAGGATGATGGGGGAGAAGACGCGCAGCTCGAACTCGCGGAGGATGATCTCCATCGCGAACACCGCGCCGGCGATGGGCGCGTTGAAGGACGCGGAGATGCCCGCGCCCGCGCCGCAGGCCAGCAGGATGGACAGCTCCCGCCGGCTGAAGCCCAGGACGCGCCCCACGCTGGAGGCGAACGCCGCGCCGCCGTACACGATGGGCCCCTCGCGTCCGGCCGAGCCACCCGAGCCGATGGTGATGGCGGACGCCACCAGCTTCAACAGGCCCCGGTCCGCCGGCACCACGTTGGCGCCGCTCTTCACCGCGCGCACCACCTCGGGCACGCCGTGGCCATGTGTCTCCGGCCTGTCGCGCAGCAGCCGCCCCACCGCCATGCCGCCCAGCGTGGGCGCCAGCAGCATCAGCCACCAGGGCAGGTGCGGAATCGCGTCCGCCAGCGAGTGCGAGTGGCCGAAGACGCTGTTGAGCGCGGCCAGCGCCACCAGCGGGTAGTAGAGCGACAGCGCGCCCAGCGTCAGCAGGGCGAGCAGCCGCAGCCGTCGCTTCACCTCGTCGCGAGGGCCCCCCGGCTCGATGACCCGCGCGAGCAGCAGCCCGCCCAGCGCCAGCGGCGCTCCGACGATGGCGTACTCCGGATGCCACCGCGCGGAGGCGAACGCCTCCCACAGCGTCAAGAGCTGGCTGCGGCGCAGCGTGTGCGCCAGCTCCGCCGTGCCGAACGTCAGGCCCGTCACCAGGCCGATGAGGTTGGCGAAGATTCCAGCGGCCAGTCCGCTGTAGAGGCCCACCACCGCGCCCGCCACCGGCAGCACCGACGGGCCGGGCAGGCGCAGGCGGTTGGAGGCCTGCAAGGTCGCGTGAATCAGACGGCTCAGGTGTGCTCGCGCCCGCGCCCACAACGCGCGCTGGGAGGACGTCCCGGGCGGAGGTTCATCGGTATTCATTGGTCCTCCCACTAACCCATCGCGAACGCGGATGCTTCAACGTTCGTGAAGGGCCTGTCGGAACCTGGGCACGGCTCCGAGCGAGGGAGGAGCAGGCGGCCTAGGGCGCGTGGCTGCGGGTGGGCAGCAGGGCGCGCAGCAACAGGGTGATGCCCCCGAGCGCCAGCCAGGGGACCACGTGCCCGGCGAGCAGGTGAGGCGTCGTCCCGTCGGCGCAGTGCAGGTGGAGCACCAGCAGGCTGACACCTCCGGCCGACAGTCCGGCGGCGAGCGCGCGCACCGGGTGGTACGCGGAGCGACACAGCAGCACCAGCGTGAAGGCGAGCGGCACGGCGGTCACCGCCAGCTCGGTGCCCGCGCAGCCGAGGATGCCCGCCATGAGCGGAGCCGTCCGCACCCCGGAGCCCGACAGCACCACGGTGGCGCCCACCGAGAGCATCACCGCGATGACGCCGCCCCAGGGCACCGTCCTGCGATGAGGCGCCAGGGCGACATAGGCCCCGGAGGACAGGAGCGCGGTGAGCAGCAGCCCCACGCCCACGATGACGGGCACGTCGGCCCGGTTCGCCACCCAGGCCCCGTGGGCCAGCACGGCCAACGCCGTCATCGCGATGGCGCCGTGCACCCCCAGGAGCAGCAGCAGCTCGTGCCACCAGGGCCGGGCCCGGGGCCGCCGGGCCAGCGCCTCGTACGCGAAGCTGTGGGCCGCATCCAGGGACGCGCCCTCGCTCGCGAGCCGCTCGGTGGACGGCGCCAGCACCTCTCGCGCGAGGGGGTGGGAAAGCTTGCCAGGCGCCCCCATCAGGTCGAAGCCCCCCGTCATCGCCCGGCAGTCCGCGCAGGTCGCCACGTGGGACTCCAGCTCCGGGGGCAGCACCTCGCCCAGGCGGTCCATCACCCGAGAACACTCCGGCGTCATTCCATCGTCTCCGTGCGCAGGGCCGTGAGCAGCTCGCGCAGCCGCGCATAGCCCCGGTGGGCCCGCACCTTCACCGCGCTCTCGGTGAGGCCCAGGGTGTCGGCGATTTCGGCGAAGCCCATCCCCTCGAAGCGGTGCAGCAGGATGGGGATGCGCTGTCCTTCGGGGAGCTGGTCCAGCGCCTGCCGCACGGCCCGCTCCAGGCCCACGTCGCGCGGGCCGGTGCGCTCGTCGGCGACGACGGGCAGCTCGCCCTCGGGCGTCAGCTCCTCGGGCCGGCGTCCCCGGCGCTGGAAGTCCCGCGCGGCGTTGGTGGCGATGGCGTACAGCCACGGCTTGAAGCGCGAGCCCGGCTGGAAGCGCCCTCGCGAGCGCACCAGGGACATGAAGGTGTGCTGCACCAGGTCCTCGGCCGTGGCCTCGCTGCCCGTCAGGCGGGTGAGGTAGCCGCGCACCGGCCCCGCGTGGCGCTGGAAGAGCGCGTCGAACGCCGGGGGATGTCCCTCGCAGAACCGCGCCATCAGCACCTCGTCGGGGTCGGCGGCGACACAGGCGCGCACCGGGTCCTCTGCGGTACGCGCGGGCGCTGAGGCGGGTTTCATCGGCGGAGGCGGAGCCACGGACCGGCGCACTCTATCCCGTCACGGTGGACCCGGAAGCAAGGCGCGCCGCCGGGCTGCCGCTCACGGCTTGAGCAGCGGCTCGGGTGTGGGTGCGGAGGAGGGCAGGTGGTCCGCGGCGGCGGCCAGCGCCTCGCGCACCTTGCCCTCGGCGGCCGTCTTCGCGGCGAGGAGCTGGGCCTCCGCCGCGGACCTCGCGGCGACCAGCTGCGCCTCCGCGGCGGACTTCGCGGCGACCAGCTGCGCGCGAGCCCCACCCGCGCCGAAGAAGCTCGTCGGCGCGGCCAGCTCGGCGCGCTCCTCGGCCGTGTACTTGAGGTACGAGTACTTCGTCGCCTCGGACGGCAGCCGCAGGCCCTCCACCACCTTGAACCAGGAGAGCACCTTCAGCGAGTAGTAGCTGAGGTCCACCTCCCACCAGAACCAGCCCTGGTTGGCCGTGTTCTGGTGGTAGTGGTGGTTGTTGTGCCAGCCCTCGCCCAGGGTGACGAGCGCGAGCAGCCAGTTGTTCCGGCTGGTGTCCGTCGTCTTGTACCGGCGCTTGCCGAAGATGTGGCTCAGGGAGTTGATGGTGAACGTCCCGTGCCACAAGAGGGTGGTGCTCACGAAGTAGCCCCACACCAGCATGGAGAACCCGCCGATGAAGTAGAGCGCCACGGCCAGCGCAATCGACGGCACCAGGTGGAAGCGGTTGAGCCACACCAGCTCCGGGAAGCGCGCGAAGTCCTTGATGCCCTCCATGCGCGTCTTGCCGTACTTGTCGCAGAGAATCCAACCCACGTGGCTGAACCAGAAGCCCTTCTGCACGGGCGAGTGGATGTCCTCCCCCTGGTCCGAGTACCGGTGGTGGTGGCGGTGGTTGGCCGCCCACCAGAGGACACCCTTCTGCGTGGACGTGCTGCCCACCAGCGCCAGGATGAACTGGAAGACGCGCCCCGTCTTGAAGGCCCGGTGGGAGAAGTAGCGGTGGTAGCCCGCCGTGATTCCCCACATGCGGACGATGTACAGCCCCACACACACCGCCAGGTCCACCGGCTTCGCCCCCACGACGAAGGCGAAGAGGCACATGACGTGGACGCCGAAGAACGGGATGGACGACAGCCAGTTCAGTCGCTCGTCGTCCACGGGAGCCGCGGCAGGAGAGGATGTCTGCAAGGGAGCCTCGTGAGCGGAAGGAAGGCGGCGGACCCGAAGGTGCGCAGCCTCATCCCGCATCAACACCCCCTCCTGTCATGCCTCTGTCAGGAGGCGACGGATTGCTTCAGCTCCGTCAACCACTCCTCGAAAGCGGGCTGGCCGTGCAGTGCCGTCAGGTCCGAGTCGGACGCCGCATACGCCGCGTCCCGGAAGCCCAGCTCGCTGGCGCGCCGCAGCATGCGCATCGCGTCCGTGACGTTGCGCGCCCGGGCATGGGCACACGCGGCGTCGTACGCGATGCTCGCGCTCGGCGCGTGCTCCAGCGCCGCCTCGCCCACCGCCGCGGCCTCCGAGTACGCGCCCCGGATGAACAGCACGCGCTCGGCGCAGGAGTACGCCGCCGCGGGCTCCACGCCCGGCAGCTTGAGGGCCTCCGGCGCGCGGCCCAGGCGGATCAACGTCCCGGCATACTCATGCATCACCGTGCGGTCCGACGACGTCTGCCAGGCCTGCTTCCACCAATCCAGGGCGCGGGCGTCATCCCCCACCAGGGAGAAGGACGCCGCCACCGCGTGCGGCTCCACCTGAAGTCCCTGCACCTGGGAGAAGTGGTCCAGCGCCTGCCGCCCCTGGCCCTCCTTCAGCGCCACCCAGCCGAGCAGGTGGTGGGCGTGGCTCGCCAGCTCCGCCGTCAGCCCGTCGCCGCCCTCCAGCACCTGCGCCCCCAGCCGCCGCGCGTCATCCATCCGCCCCGCGTCCAGGGCGAACTTCCCCTCGCGCAGCTTCTGCGCGAGCGGGTTCTCCAGCGCGCCGCTGCTCAGCGTGCCCGAGGAACCGGAGCCCAGCGCCTCGGTCAGCATCCGGAACGCCTGGTAGCCGTACATGGCGAAGAAGATGCCGGCGAAGAGCCAGCCGGTGCTCAGGCTGTAGCCCACCACCGCCACGCACACGAGCAGGGCCAGCCCCTGGGACACCACCATGCCCCGGCGCGGCCCGAAGATGCGCGTGGACAGGGTGTTCACCAGCCGCCCGCCGTCCAGCGGCAGCACGGGCAGCATGTTGAAGATGGCCCAGATGAAGTTGGCCCCCGCGAAGGTGCGCAGGAAGAAGTCCAGCGCGGGTGAGCCCCCGCTCAGGAACAGGTACCCCACCAGGCACACCACGCCGAGCATCAGCCCGAACAGCGGGCCCGCCACGGTGATGACCACGTCCCGCTTCCAAGGAAGGGGGCCGGGGGTGTCGGTGGGCAGGGTGTGGCCGCCCAACCAGACGAGCGCGATGCTCGGCCGATAGCCGAAGAGGCGGCTGGCCAGGGCGTGCCCCAGCTCGTGGACCAGCACGGACACGAAGACGATGAGCATCCAGGAGAGGACGAACACCCCCATCGCGCTGGCCTGCCCCAGCGCGGGAGCCCCCGCGACCTGGGCGAAGGGCCAGCCGTTCTGGGCCGCTCTCATCGACGTGTACGCGATGATGGCGGAGACCAGCAGGTGGCTGGGATGGACCTCGACGGGAATGCTCCCGAGACGAAAGCGGAACATGGAGACGGACCTTAACCGTTGAAGGGCGGTTGCGCAGTCCGGAGCGCACATCCCGCGACCGGTTCTTTCGATTCCGCTAGGTTCCTCAGGCCCCATGCTGCGACTCGGCCCCTTCACGCTCGCGAATCCCTACGTCCTCGCCCCCATGGCCGGGGTCTCCGAGATGCCCTACCGGGTGCTCGCCTTCCGCATGGGCGCCGCCCTGTGCCCCACCGAGCTCGTCAGCTCGCAGGGCCTGATGCGGGCCAACCAGCGCACCTTGATGTACCTGCGCTTCGACGCCCAGGTGGAGAAGCCCTACTCGCTCCAGCTCTATGGAGGAGACCCGGAGGCCATGGGGCTCGCCGCCAGCGTCGGCAGGTCCCACGGCGCCCAGCTGCTCGACATCAACATGGGCTGCCCCGTGAAGAAGGTGACCAAGAACGGCGCCGGCAGCGCGCTGCTCTCCGACCCGCCCCGCGCCGCCGCCATCGTCCGCGCCATGCGAGAGGCCTCGGGCCTGCCCGTCACCTGCAAGATTCGCTCGGGCTGGGACGCCCGCTCCCGCAACTACCTCCAGATGGCGGAGGCCCTCCAGGAGGCGGGCTGCGCGGGGCTGGCCATCCACCCTCGCACCCGCGAGCAGGGCTACTCGGGCAGCGCCGACTGGAGCGTCATCGCCGACGTGAAGCGCCACTTCCCCGAGCTGCCCCTGTTCGGCAACGGCGACGTGAAGAGCTGCGAGGACGCGCGCCGGATGCTGGAGACCACCGGGTGCGACTTCGTGATGATTGGCCGCGCGGCCCTGGGCAACCCTTGGATTTTTCGCGAGCTGAACGGAGGCGAGCCGCCCACCCCCGAGGAGCGCTGCGCCCTGGTGCTGGAGCACTTCCATGCGCACCTGGCCTTCGTGGGGGACCCGCTCGGCGCGGTGCGCTCGTTCCGCCGGCACCTGGGCTGGTACGCCCATGGCCTGGTGGGCGCGGCGGTCTTCCGGGCCCGGGTGAACACCCTGGACGCACCGGAGGCCGTCGCCGACGCGGTGCGCGCCTTCTTCGCCACCGCGGACCGCGCCTCGAACTCGGGCGCGGCCTCCGAGGAGGAGCAGGACGTCGACTACCGGGCCGCGCTCGGCTGAGCGGGCCCGGAACTTCTTACAGCGGGGCCACGAGCTTCCGCCCGGTGGCCACCCGCCGGAAGTAGTCGCACGCGGGCGTGGGCCTGCGCTCCAGCGTGTCGAAGTCGACGTGGTAGAGGCCGAAGCGCGGGCCCCAGCCCTCCAGCCACTCGAAGTTGTCGAGCAGGCTCCAATAGAGGTAGCCCTGCACGTCCACGCCCTCGGCCCGCGCGGCGAGCACCTGTCCCAGGTGGGTGTGCAGGTACTGGGGCCTGCGCGTCCCGCTCCGGTCGTCGATGCCGTTCTCCGTAATCCACACCGGCTTGCCGTAGCGCTTCACGTCGCGCAGCGTCTGGAGGAAGCCCTCGGGCCAGTCCTCCCAGCCGATGTCCGTCAGGCCCCGCCCCTGGGTGTCGCGGTACTTGAACTCGATGAACGGCGGCCGGGGCACGAAGCGCAGGTGCGCGCGGCTGTAGTAGTTCACCCCCACGAACTCCGCCGAGTCGCGCGCCTCCGGGATGTCCACGCGGGTGGTGGCCACCCCCGGCATGTTCACCCGCAGCTTCCCGGTGGACAGCGCCTCATGGAAGGCGTGGTTGTAGGCTTGGCCCCCCAGCCGCACCAGCGCGCGGTCCAGCGGGTTCCACCAGCGGTCCGGCGCGAAGGCCAGCATGTTCTGGGAGATGCCCGTCTCCACCCGGCCCAGCCTCTCGCCCACTTCCCGCCGGGCCACCACGTGCGCGCGCACCAGGTTCTCCAGCGCCTTCATGGTGAGCGCCCCGTCGGCGATTCCCGGGGGGATGGCGCCCTGCAGGTAGCCGCCCAGCAGGAGCACCATGGGCTCGTTGAAGGTGATGACCCGCGCGTCCAGCCCCTCGAGCAGCGCCGCGCACCGGCGGGAATAACGGCGGAAGACCTCCACGCTCTCGGGCTGGTGCCACGGCGTCTCGCGGTGGAACCAGGTGGGGTGGGTGAAGTGGTGCAGCGTCACCACCGGCGTGAGGCCATGGGCCTTCATCTTGAGGAGCCGCTCCCGGTACCCCTCGAGCGCCGCCTCGTCGAAGCGCCCGCGCTCAGGCTCGATTCGCGCCCACTCCAGGGAGATGCGGAACGCGGTGGCCCCCACCGCCGTCGCCAGCCGGTAGTCCTCCTCGTAGCGGCTCCAGTGGTCCACCGCCCGCCCGCAGCGCGCGTGGGGCTCCTTCAATCTTCCAGCGCGCTCCCACTCGGCCCAGTCGTTCTCGATGCCGCCCTCCACCTGGTACGCCGACGTCGCGACGCCGAAGGTGAAGTCCGCGGGGAAGGTGCGCTCGGGGGTCCTCATCGTGGCCGCGCACCGTAGACGCCGACCTCCCTCGCGAAAAGCGCCGCGTGCCGCTCGGGCCTTTGCGCGGCAGCCGACAGTGCGTCCGCGCGAGCGCGGAAGCGAAGGCCTCCGTCGCGTCCGGAGCCGGAAAATCGGCCTCGCGCGCGATTCGGCGACGCGCCTCCGAAGTGTCCGCGAACCTCCGTTCGAGGCCCTCGGCACCGCTCGATGCCGAAAAATCGGCCTCGCCGCGCGATGCAATACATCACCATGCGTTGACACACTGGTGTGTCGCCCGTACCATTCACTTCAAGCACTCACTTTCATCAGGAAGAGTGCAGGGCCCCGGTTGACTGGGGCCAAATCACATGGAGGGTTCTGATGGCCGCCAAGAAGAAGACCGCGAAGAAGACCAGCGCGAAGGCTAAGAAGACGACCACCCGCAAGACGGCTGGCAAGACCGCGACCAAGAAGGCCGCGGCCAAGAAGGGCGGCGCCCGTAAGACGGCGGCTCGCGCCAAGAAGGCCCCCGCCCGTAAGAAGGCGGCCCGGGCGAAGAAGACCAGCGCGACGGCGGCCCCGGTTACGCCGGAGTCCTGAGCAGCAGGTCGTCATTCGCGGACGTCGGTTGACGTCCGGTGAACGGCTCGGCGAAACCCGCCGGGCCGTTTTTCTTTTGTCCGGACAGGAGGTTGCCCGTGTCGCTGCGTCCCGTGGAGCTCTCACAGGTGGTGGCGGAGGTGGGCAGTCAGCTGACGGGTGCGGTGGCCCAGAAGGCCTGGTGCCCCCTGCCGAGGCTGGCCTACCTGGAGCTGCGGGTCCCCGGACGCTCCATCCTCCTGTGCCTGTGCGCGGAGGGAGACCTGGCCCGCGTCTCCGCCGCCACCTCCCGCTTCCCCACGCCGGGCGAGCCCGCCCCCTTCCAGCGCTGGCTCCGCCACGAGCTGACCGGCGCGAAGCTCACCGGCGCCCGCTTCATGGAGGCCGAGCGCGTGGTGCGGCTCGACTTCGAGCGCGAGGAGGTGCGCCGTCACCTCGTGATGGAGCTGGGCTCTCCGGGGGGATTCCTCCTCTCGAGCGAGCAGAACCGGGTGCTGATGCTCTCGGGCGAGGGCTTCGGACCCCGCCGCAATCTGTACCCAGGCGCTGCGTGGACACCGCCGGAGCCCATGCCCGCCGAGGCGCTGGAGAAGGCGCTCAAGGTCGCCTCCCGCCTGGTGCCAACAGCGGGAGAGGTGCTCCCTTATTCCCACGCGGCCGAGCGGCTGCTCGGCGCCCGCGACCAGCAGAGCCGCGCCGAGTCCATCCGCCGCCGCCTCGCGCAGCCGTACCGCGCCCGCCTCAAGCGCTCCTCGCGCACCCTGGAGAAGGTGAGGGCGGAGGCCGCGCGCGGGCCGGAGGCGGAGAAGCACCGCCGGCTGGGGGAGCTGCTCGCGCAGAACCTCTTCCGCCTCAAGCGCGGCGCCACCGAGGTGACGCTCACCGAGTACACGGAGGAGGGCGCCCAGGAGGTCCGGGTGCCGCTGGACCCGAAGCGCACGCCCAAGGAGGAGGCGGACTGGCACTTCCACCAGTACCGGCGCCTCCTGCGCGGCGTGGAGCAGGCGCGCCACCGCGAGGCGGAGCTGGCGCGCGAGGTCGCCCACGCCCAGGCCGCGCTGGAGCAGGTGGAGCGCATGGACGAGGCGATGTTGTTGGCCCAGGTGGAGGTGCTGCACGTCTCCGCGGGCGGCGAGGCGACGCCGGAGGGCCGGCCCTTCAAGGAGTACGTGGGCCACGCGGGCGCGCGCATCTGGGTGGGCCGGGGCTCGGAGGACAACGACACGCTCACCTTCAAGCTCGCGCGGCCCTGGCACCTGTGGCTGCACGCGCGCGGCGTGCCGGGCAGCCACGTGGTGCTGCCCCTGGAGAAGGGACAGGAGCCCGCGCAGGAGGCGCTGCTCGACGCGGCGCACCTGGCGCTGCACCACTCGGGGGCGAAGGGCGAGCCCCGGGGCGAGGTGAGCTACGTGCCGGTGAAGTTCGTGCGCAAGGTGAAGGGCGGCGCGCACGGGCAGGTGACGTACACGCGCGAGAAGACCTTCGTGGTGCGCATGGAGCCCGAGCGGCTGGAGCGACTGCTCAAGTCCCGTCACACCGAGGTGCCCGCTCCGTGACGGATGCCGCCCCCGGAGTGTGAATCACCCGGGGACTCGGGGCGGACGCGGTTGACGGGCTGACGGAGGGCAGGCGGGCAGGGGCCTGCGGCCTTGAGTCCGGAGCCTTGGCGGGTACGATGCGCGACGAGTGACCTCCGAGTTTTTCCGTCAGATGTCCCTGTTCCCACGCGGCCTCTCCGCGGCCAGTCGGGCCACGGCGGCGGCCGCGGAGCCGCGCGCCCCGGACGTCGTCGCGGAGCTCGAGGCGCAGCTGGCGCCCCCGGCGCCCCGTCCTCCTCCGCCCCGCAACCGGGTGCCCGAGGAAGCGCCGCGCATGCTCAACGTCTCCTCCACGCGCGAGGACATGTGGAACCGCGCGGAGTCGCTCGCGTGGCGGCTGAGCGCGGAGCTGGGGATGCCGGTGAAGCTGGCGGTGACGGACAACCGCTCCACCATGGTGTCCTTCCGTCGGGGAGGCAACGCGCTGCAGCTGCGCCTGCACCACATGTTCCTGGACGCGCCGGAGACGGTGGTGCGCGCGGTGGCGGACTACGCGGGCCGGGGCCACCGCACCGCGGGCGTGCTGCTGGACGAGTACATCCGGGGACAGCAGCCGCGCATCCGTCAGGTGCGGCGCGAATCCGACGCGGACCTGAACCCGCTGGGTCGCTGTTTCGACCTGCAGGCGCTTTACAACGGGGTCAACGCGACATTTTTCGACAACGTCATCCAGGCGCGCATCGGCTGGGGGCGCATGCCGCCCCGGCGGCGTCGGAAGTCCATCCGCCTGGGCGTGTACGACCATCAGACGCGGGAGATTCGCATCCATCCCGCGCTGGACAGGCCCGAGGTGCCGGCCTTCTTCGTGGAGTTCATCGTCTACCACGAGATGCTCCATCAGCTCTTCCCGAGCACGGGGCGGGGCGGGCGCCGCGTCCACCATCCGCGCGCCTTCCGGGAGCGCGAGCGCACGTACCCGCACTACACGGCGGCGCTGCGCTGGGAGCGGGAGAACCTGGGCGTGTTGTTGCGCGGTTGATGGCTCTTCTGCTCGCTGGCTCATTTACCGGTTTACCGAGCGAAGCGACCCGTGGTGCGTGCTTGACGCCTCCATGAGGTCCACCCATCCTCCCGAGCCATATGCGACGAGCGAAGATTGTCTGCACCCTCGGGCCCGCGAGTCAGAGCCAGGAGATGTTGGAGGCGCTGCTGGAGAACGGCATGGACGTGGCGAGGTTGAACTTCTCCCACGGCAGCCACGAGCAGCACGCGGAGAACATCGCCAAGCTGCGCGCGGCCTCGCTGAAGGTGCGCAAGGCGGTGGGCATCCTGGGTGATTTGCAGGGCCCGAAGATTCGCACGGGCCGCTTCACCCAGGGCAGCACGGAGCTGAAGGAGGGGGGCACCTTCCACATCACCACGGACGAGACGGTGCCGGGCACGGACGACATCGTGTCGACGACGTACCCGTTCCTGGCGGCGGACGTGAATCCGGGGGACCGCATCCTGTTGGATGACGGCCTGCTGGAGCTGAAGGTGCTCCACACGGACAAGCAGAAGCTCATCAAGACGGAGGTCATCCACGGCGGCACGCTGAAGAACAACAAGGGCATCAACCTGCCCGGCGTGGCGGTGCGCGCGGAGGCGCTGACACCGAAGGACCGTGAGGACCTGGTCTTCGGCATCAAGGCGGGCGTGGACTACATCGCGCTGTCGTTCGTGCGGCAGCCCTCCGACCTGGACACGGCCCGTCAGGCGATGGCCGAGGTGGGCCGCACGGTGCCCATCATCGCCAAGCTGGAGAAGCCGGAGGCGATTGCGCGGCTGGACGCCATCCTGGACAAGACGGACGGGGTGATGGTGGCGCGCGGCGACCTGGGCGTGGAGATTCCGCCCGAGGAGGTGCCGGCGGTGCAGAAGGACATCATCCGGCGTTCGAACCTGCGCGGCCTGCCGGTCATCGTGGCGACGCAGATGTTGAACTCGATGATCGACAACCCGCGTCCCACGCGCGCCGAGGCGAGCGACGTGGCGAACGCGGTGTTCGACGGCGCGGACGCGGTGATGCTGTCGGGCGAGACGGCGAGCGGCAAGTTCCCCATCGAGTCCGTGCAGATGATGGAGCGCATCATCCTGGCGGCGGAGTCCTCGTCGCGGGTGCAGGGGCTGTCGCCGCGCATCGACGCGCCGCTGGGCGTGCCCTCGCACTTCCCGGACGTCATCGCGCGCGTGGCGTGCGAGGCGGCGAAGGCGAGCAACGCGTCGCTGATTGCGGCCTTCACCCTGTCGGGTGTGACGGCGCGGCTGTTGTCGCACTACCGGCCGACGGTGCCGATTGTGGCGTTCAGCCCGAACCAGGAGGTCCGTCGGCGACTGGCGCTCCTGTGGGGCGTGGTGCCGCGGGTGCTCGAGCCCATCCAGGACACGGAGGCGATGGTGCGCCGCGTGGAGGAGGAGCTGCTCGCGCGCGGACTGGGTCGCAAGGGTGACCGCATCGTCATCGTCTACGGCGCGCCCGTGGGGCAGCCGGGGAAGATCAACAGCCTGCGGCTGCACACCATCGGCTGAAGCCTGACGCCGTGAGGACCTGGGGCTCGCTGCTTCGCGCGGCGGGCCCCATTTGTTTTCTGAGGTCAGTGAAGTGCCGTGCTTCGAGGGCCGAGTCCTGGACGAGGGCGGAGCCGGAGCGAACCGTCGCCCGCCAGGCCAGGCCAGGCCTGGACTCGGCGAGGGTGGAGCTCCTACGCCGTGCTTCGACGGCCGAGCCCTCGGCGAGGGCGGAGCTGGTGAATGAGCTGTGCCAGAGAAGCCGGTCCGCTACTTCGGCGCGTGCTTCAGGGCGCGGCGGGGAATCTCGGCCTCGACGAAGATCTTGAACAGCTCGGGGTCGAGCTGCCCGTTCTGCGTCTCCTTCTTGAGGATGTCGAGCGCGAGCGTGTGCGGCACGGCCTTCTTGTAGGGACGGTCGCTGGCGGTGAGTGCGTCGTAGATGTCGGAGATGGACATCATGCGCGACTGGACGGGGATGGTGCGGTCGGGGATGGCGCGGGGGTAGCCGGTGCCGTCGAGCTTCTCGTGGTGCGCGTACGCGATTTCGGGCACGCGGCGCAGGGCGCGCGTCCACGGAATCTGTGTGAGGAAGCGGTAGGTGTGCTCGACGTGGCTCTCGATTTCGCGGCGCTCGTCGGCGGAGAGGGTGCCGCGGGGGATGGAGAGCGACTGGATTTCGCGCGGCAGGAGCAGCGGCTGCGTCTGGCCCGCGTCGTCCTGGAAGTTCAGGTGGCCCAGCTCCGTGAGCCGCTCGAAGCCGCCCTGCGCCAGCACCGTGGGCTGGTTGCAGGTGAGGACGAACTCGAACACCTCGTGCAGGTGCTTGAGCTCCGTGTCGAGCCGCTCGGTCTCCTCGGCTTCAATCTCCGCGAGCGCCGAGTCCCCGCGCTTCTTCACCGCCTCGAACCGCCGCCGGTAGCTCTGCAGCTGCAAATCCTTGCGAGCGAGCTGGAAGCGGGCGCGCAGCACCTCGAGCTCATGCGGATAGAGCTTCTCCGCCTTGACGAGGACGTTCTCCCGCACGCCGACCTTGCCGAAGTCGTGCAGGAGCGACGCGTAGCGCAGCTCCTGGATCTCGGTGGCGGAGAAGCGCACCTGGGTATACGGGCCGGTGGACTGGTGCTCCAGCGCCTGGGCCAGGGACACGGTGAGGTCGGCGACGCGGCCCGAGTGACCCGCCGTGGTCGGGTCCCGCTGCTCGATGGCGACGACGGACGCGGAGACGAACCCCTCGAACAGGCGGTTGATCTCCTCGTGGAGCAGGGCGTTCTCGATGGCGCCCGCGGCCTGCGCGCCCAGCGCGAGCAGCAGCTCCTCGTCCTCGGCGTTGAAGGCCAGGTCATCGAGCTTGTTGAGGGCCTGGATGACGCCGGTGACGTCGCCATTCGCGTCGCGCATGGGGACGCAGAGGATGGTCTTCGTCTGGTATCCGCTGGAGACGTCGAACGAGCGATTGAAGCGGGTGTCCGCGTAGGCGTCGGGGATGTTGATGATGGTGCCGGTGTGGGCGACCTGTCCGGCGATGCCGCTGCCCACGGGGAGCCGGATTTCGTTCTTCGAGCCCTGGGCCACCTTGCTCCACAGCTCGTTGCGCTCGCGGTCCAGGATGAAGAGCGAGCACCGGTCCGCCTCCACCACCTTGGTGGCCTCGTAGAGGATGAGCGGCAGCAGCAGGTCCAAGTCCCGCTCGGCGCTCATGGCCTTGGCCACGTCGAGGATGGACGTGAGCTTCGCCAGGCGGCGGGTGAGGTCGGGCTGCGGCGGAGTCGGCTGCTGCGCGAGGGCGGAAGAGGGCACCGGGTGGCTCCGGGCGAGGTGTGTCCTGCGGTTGTGCAGGATTCCAAGGTTGTAACACGCCCGGGCAGGTGGTCGCCCTGGGGCCCGACCTGCTTGGTTTTCTGCTTTAGAACGGACGTCGGGGAATTCCTTCGCTGTCGGGGTGAAAGGGAGCGGGGTATGTAGCGCCCCCATGAGCCGCCGCCCTGTCCGAATCTCGCCCTCGCTGTTGTCTTCAGACTTCGGTCGCCTGGCCGAGGAGGTCCGCGACATCGAAGCCGCGGGCGCCGATTGGATTCACGTCGACGTGATGGATGGGCGCTTCGTGCCGAACCTCACGATAGGGCCGGTGGTGGTGGAGGCCATCAAGCGGGCGGCGACGAAGCCGTTGGATGTGCACCTGATGATTGTCGAGCCGGAGAAGTACGTGGAGGCCTTCGCGAAGGCGGGGGCGGACGTGCTGACGGTGCACGTGGAGGCGAGCCCGCACCTGCACCGCACGCTGCAGCAGATTCGTCACGCGGGGGCGAAGCCGGCGGTGGTGTTGAACCCGAGCACGCCGTTGTCGGCCATCGAGGAGGTGCTGGGGGACGTGGAGATGGTGTTGTTGATGAGCGTGAACCCCGGGTTCGGGGGGCAGGGGTTCATCGAGTCGACGGTGGACAAGGTGCGCCGGCTGCGCGCGATGTTGGACGCGCGGGGGCTGTCCACGGACATCGAGGTGGACGGGGGCATCAACGCCGAGACGGCGAAGAAGGTGGTGGAGGCGGGGGCGACGGTGCTGGTAGCGGGCAGCTACGTCTTCGGGGCGAAGGACCGGGCGGCGGCCATCCGTTCGCTCCGGGGGTGACGGCGGGGTTTCAGGCCCGGGTGCGAGCCACGGTGGTGGCGAGTCGAGCGACGCGGGTCATGAAGGTGGGGTCGAAGGGCTTCACCTCGTAGTCGTCGGCGCCGAGCTCGAAGCAGACGTGGCGGGTGAACTGGTCCTCGACGCCGCTGAGGATGATGACCTTGCACTCGCGGGTGGCGGGGTCCTGCTTGAGCTGGGCGAGCAGGTCGCGGCCGTCCTGGTGCTGGTTGATGTCCAGGATGATGACGGCGGGCCGGTGGAGGCGGGCCAGCTCGAGGACGCGCTCCGACGTCGTGTCCGAGATGCACGTCAGGCCGGACCGCTTCGCCTCCCGGGCGAGGGCCGACACGATGAGCGGTTCATCATCGGAGATGAGGACGACGGGGGGCATGTTCGTATGGAGCTGCACGGCCAGCTGCCTTCTCGGCCCAGAGGGGACTGGTGAATATATCCGGAACTATCGGAATGTCAGGACAATTGTTAGAGGGGGGCAAGGGGCGAGGGGAGGAGCGAGGGTCTTTTCGGACCGCAGGAGGGTGGGGAGGTGGGGAGGGGGAAAGAAAAGGTGATCCGAGGACGTTGACTCAGCCGTGAGGCTCGGGTACTACCGCCGCACTTTCGCCGGTCCCGAGGAGTACCCGCCGGCGGACGGACATATCGGGGAGTGGCTCAGCCTGGTAGAGCACTTGGTTCGGGACCAAGGGGTCGCAGGTTCAAATCCTGTCTCCCCGACCATGATTTGACGGGCTGGAGATCCTTCGGGGTCTCCAGCCCGTTGCCGTTTAGGGGCCCGACGGTTGCTCGACCCGAGGCTGCTGTGGGCGGGTTTGTGTCAAGGACCGGGGTCATGGACTGCGGGAGGGTCGGCCAAGCGGATCGGGTTGCTGAGCTCGTCAGGGAGCCGCTGCTCAAGTTCGCGGCGTTGACGAGGTCGGGGTCGGCCAAGCGGATCCACGCCGTGGCTAGCGCGCTTCCGCAGCGGCGGCCTTTCGGCGCCGGACGGGAGGCGGATTGCGGTAGCTGTCGCCTTCGATGACCAGGACATGCGAGTGGTGCAGCAGCCTATCCATGGCGGCGCTGGCCATCAGCGGGTCCCCGAAGAGCGGAGGCCACTCTTCGATTGCGCGATTGGAGGTGATGACAGTGCTCTTGCGCTCGTACCTCTGTCGGACGACTTCGTAGAGGTCCACCGGCTCGTCCTGTGTCAGCCCGCGCAGGCCGAGGTCATCGATGATGAGCAGGTCCGGCGAGGTGAAGCGCAAGAGGCGCTTGTCGTAGGAGCCGTCGCCCCGGGCGGAGCGCAACTGCATGAGCAGTTCGTGGGTGCCGACGTATAGGGTGCTGAAGCCAGCACGGCACGCGCGGTGGCCGAGAGCCTGCGCCAGGTGGGACTTGCCCACGCCGGTGGGGCCGACGATGAGCACGTTGTCGTGGCGCTCGAGGAAGCCGCAGGTGCCCAGCTCCAGCACTTTGGCCTTGGGCACGCTGGGGTTGAAGTGGAAGTCGAAGTCCTCCAGCGACCTGGCGTGCTCGAAGGAGGCGCGACGCACGCGCTGGGAGAGTTGCTTGGAGTCGCGGCGCTCCACCTCGTCTCCCAGCAGCCGGTAGAGGAATTCGGAGTGGGAGAGGTTGTCGTCCACCGCCTGCTGACGTCGAGAAACCCAAACTGCATCATCAGGGATGGAAGACCAAGTGCCAGGAACTTATCGCACGCTTTTCGAAGCAAGCGTAGGCGGAGTTTCCAGTTGGCATTTCCCTTGAGAAGAGCTCGCTGATGGCAACACCTTCCGGTCGCATGCGCACTTTGTGCTGCGGGAAGGAAAGATGCTGCCTCCCCGCTACTGCGAGTAGTTCCTTGTGAAGGCGATGTCGAGAGCCCCGCTATGCACGGCCCTTGATCTATTTACGTATCCGGAGTCTTTCTGCTCAGGGAACGCATCAGATGTTCATTGCGCAGGTCGAAGCGACAGTGATAGCGGTTGCTCAGTAGCCTTTTTTGAAGGTCTTCGAGTTCATATTCGCTCAGATGGGCACGCTCGGCCGCCTCAAGTAGCACATCCTCAATGCTCTGCCATTCAACGAGCGGGGTTGTGTTGGCAGACATCCAGTTGCGACATTTCCAGTCATCACACAGTACGCCACCACCTTCTCGTCCTGCGATGATTGCACAGGCCAATTCGCCGAGGCCTGCCTTTCTTGGGGCGTTCAGTTGTGCAATTCGATCAAGATCGCCAAGAGTCAAGTTCCTTAATGTGATTTGACCAGAAGTGACGACCGCTCTTGCTATCTCCTGGGTTTCAGGGTGGGCTCTTTCACCCAGCAACTCAACCTTGAACACATACTCAGGGAAAGCTATGGGATTTCTCAGAGTTACGACCAGTCGTGTTTGCTCGATAATAAGGGAATGGATAAAGGTCGAGCTATCTAGCATCCAAAGGCCGACCTTGCCTTGAGCGAGCGTCATAGAGCGATTCCCGTTTCCACAGCAAAGGATGCCGCCTGCCGAGGAGTCATGTCTAGCATTTCTGTAAACCGTCCCATGGTAATCAAATTGCTAGACACGGCACGGCGAAGGAGCTCCAGGTAATAGGAACTCGTGCCATATTCTGTGGCAACTTGACGGCGCTCATACTGTTGCTGAGTTAGACCAAGAGGAACTTCCGGGTCGCGCTTCTCGCTCCGCGGGATTCGCTTGGGCATAACTTTCTTGAAGGACTCCAATGTTTTCTGAGAGATCCAGCCCTTGTCCTTCAATCGGATCGCAACCGTCACGGTGTTAATACGGTAGTCTCTTCCAATTCTGAGGGTAAGTTCGGCCACATCATCCGTCGTCTGGGGCTTGGGATAACGGTCTAGAGCGCTCAGGGGGAGAAGAAACTCTGAGGCAAAATTATTCGCTCTCAGCTCTATCCAATGGCTTTCTCGTTCAGACTGGGGTGTTTGTGTGCTGTCTCTCCGGCCTAATTCCCTATTGTTGTAGTACGAAACGATACAGCTTTCTCGATCAAGAACGCCTCGTTCAAAGAGGACATGGCAATACTCGTGCGCGGCTGAGAAAAATTGCCGAAACAAATCGTCATCGTAATTGATGAGGGCGCAAACCCCAGCCCGTGGATGGAGAAGCGTAACGCCTGAGAGATTTCCGTCTTCTAGGCGCTGACGCATCAGGCCGATTCCCTGCCGACGCATCAAATCGAAGATGTTCGAAATGGGCTCGTTTCCTAAGCCTAAGCGCTTTCTTTCGGCTTGTGCGGCCTGCTTTCCTTGATCCTTGTGTAGGATGTTTTTTTCGAATCGGTACACAGGAGGCGGAGACGGCTTGGGACACCCGAGCAGTATCTCTAGATCATGCTCTGCGGCTGCAAACGACATGAAGCGCCGAAGAGCTAAGAAATCTTTGGGATTAGGGGCTGCGAGCGCCCTAAATAGCTTCTTGATCCCCGTCTCAACGTCATCGAGACTTCGCGAGATAAAATAGCGAAAGTCTGTCTTGAGTGCCTGGGCGAGAATCAGAATGTAGTCTCCAGGCACAGGAGACAAGATGCCAGACTCAAGCTGTTCAATCACTATGGGTTGGACACCGAGAATCGCGGCCAACTGAGCCGGAGAAAAGCCAACCTCAATCCGTACTTCCTTGATTCTCCGTCCGATCTCTTCTGGGGGTAATGGCATTGCTCCTCATGCGTGAGCATTCTCAGCGGAAGATTTGCCTCAAGATATGCCAACAGGGTTCGAGTGTGCCACTGACATGTAGGAGCAAGGGGAACCCTGCTAGGGGAAGTAGACTGGCGTAAGAGTCTACGGAGGAAATTGTAGGAGAGAGTATGTCGGTGCCGACATGCTCTGTCTCCCACTTTGTCCTACGTCGGTGGTCGCATTCGCACTGCCACCATGTGGGGCTCGGTGGACTTGGCGCGCATTGTCGGCCAGTCGCTGCGTAACCGTCCGGCGAGCGACGTGGCGGGAGGCATTGCCGAGGTAGCAGTCGTGGTGGACCCTGGCCGGAATGTCGAAGCCGGCTGAGAAGCAGGAGTGGTTCCAGGTCGCCGAGGCCTTCGAGGCGAGCGGCCTGACGCAGAAGGAGTTCTCCACGCAGCGAGGATGTATCCGTCCGGTCAGCGACGTGGCGTAAGCGGTTGAAGACGGACGAGGTCCGTGCCCGGTAGACGCCACGACCGGAGGGGTGTTCAGGGAATGGGTTGGAGGTGCGACTCGGGAGGACCTGTGGTCTGCCGACGCTTCCACTCGTGCGGCAGCAGCTCTGCGATGCGCGAGTTGGGATGCGTCTGGACGCGTAGCAGGACGTCGGCCAGGTACGCCTCGGGATTGACGCCGTTGGCCTCGCAGGTGGCCACCAGCGCGTAGAGGCCCGCAAGGTTCTCTCCGGCGGCTTCGTGCCCGACGGAGAGGAAGTTCTTCCGGCCCAGAGCAACGCCCCGTTCATTCTGCCGTAAGCATCGCGGAAGTTGCCCAGGTCCAATACCAATGGCACCCCTTGGTGGGCCAGCAGGTTCCAGTCCTGTACCGAGAACATCGCAAAGGAGAGCAAGTCGCTATTTGCGAACTGCTTGATGGCTCGCGAGCGGTTGTCCCCGCCTGGATGCTGGAGCGGGCGGCTTGCGCGACGCTGACTTTCGGCATTCCGCGGGTTTCGTTGGAGGCACTTCGCGATTTGCGCCGGTTGCTCGACGCGCAGGCATCCGAGCACGCGTCGGCAACCACCTCAGGCTTGAGGGTGGAGGTCGCGCATGGCCAACCACCAGGAAAGGAAGCCGAAACAGCTCTCGCTCCCGCTCGGAAGGGCGCCGAGTCCCCGGGTCACCGAAGAGCAGCACCACCAAGTGGTACTGCTGCTCGCGCAGCTCCTGCTGAGCACGGTGCCTCCGCCAAGCCGCGGCGACGGCGCCGCGACGGAGGCCGGCGATGAACCGTACTGAGTTGCCGGAGACGGTCCTGCAGCGGCGCGCCATCGTCTACGTCCGTCAATCCACCGTCGCGCAGGTTCAGGACAACGTGGAGAGTCAGCGCCGCCAGTATGCGCTCGCTGACCTGGCGCGCGCCTACGGATTCCGTGACGTCGTCACCATCGATGAAGACCTTGGCCGCTCGGCCAGCGGGACGATCGCCCGTCCGGGCTTCGAGGCGCTGGTAGCACAACTTTGCCAGGGCCGCGTTGGAGCCGTCTTCTGCCTGGAGGCTTCCCGGCTGGCGCGCAACGGTCGTGAGTGGCACCACCTCCTGGAGTTGTGTGGCCTTGTGGATGCTCGCGTTGTCGACGGCGACGGTGCCTATGACCCGAGCGTGCCGAATGACCGTAACTCCTCGCCGCGCCCCGTCTGGTGCGGCGAGGAGATTCGTGAAAGGGGCGGCGCGGGAATCAGCGGCGAGGGGCGCGAGCTTCTGCCCAAAGGGAGACGTCACCGTTCGGCGCCTGGCGGAGTTCCCAGGCGCCGATGCCACGCAAGTCACGGGCGAAGAGCTGGCGCTTGCGGGCCACCAGCATGTCGATGGTAGCGCGCATGGTGGAGCGGCCCGGTTCTGGTAGCGCGTCGAGCCGGCGGTAGAGGTCCGGCAGCAAGTCTTCCCCGCCCCAGGCCGCGGTGACGAGCGCATTCCAGACGGTGATGGCCACCTGGAGGATGCTGCGACGTTGCTCGAGGGGCACGCTGGGGGGCATGCCTTCGAAGAGCGGCGAGGCGTAGTCCAGGAGGGTTGCCGAAATCTTCGTCTCCATGGAGGAACTCCTCAGTGGGCCATCATCTGATGGGGTAGTAGTGGCGGCTGCCCGCGCAGGGCGGCGAGCGCGGCGGCGCGCAGGTAGGCTTTCGGCTCGAGGCCGCACAGCTTCGCGGACTCCAGCAGTGAGTAGAAGAGGGCGGCGGCCTGGGTGCCACGACGGCTTCTGCTGCCGTAGTGATTCTTGCGTCCCACCACGGGCCCCCGCAGGGCGCGCTCGGTGGAGTTGTTGTCCAGGGACACGCGCGCGTCGTTGACGAAGCGGGTGAGGCCTGGCCACAGCTTGCCCAGGTACGCGAGCGCGCGTCCGAAGCCCGACTCGGGGAGCGCGGTCTGCGCGAGGGCCCACGCGTGCAGGCGCTCCAGCAGAGGGCGGCTGTGCTGCTGCCGGAGGGCCAGCAGGCGGGCTTCGTCGGGTGGCCCGGTGCGGTACTCCCGCTCGATTCGGTACAGCTCGCCGATGAGGTGAAGTGCGACGCCGGCCTCGGGCGCCCCGCACTCCAGGAACTTCCTTCGCGCGTGGGCCCAGCAGTGCGCGACACCGAAACGCCCCTGGCTGGCGGCGGCCAGCGCGTCGTACACCGCGTAGCCGTCCGTCATGAGCAGGCCAGAGTACCCCTTCAGCAGCTCGCGCGCCGCCTGGGCGCCGCGGCCCTCGGCCACGCGGTAGACAACGGCGGTGGACGAGGCGAGCGCCCACAGGTGCCACTTCGCCTGGCCCTGGCTGCCCAGCAGCGGCCAGCGCGTCTCGTCCGCGCCCAGCACTCCTCGCAGCAGTTGGTAGGCCCACAGCGCGTCGTAGGTGGGCAGCAGCAGACGCACCAGCGCCGCCAGCTGGTCCCACAGCGTCTGGCTGTCGCAGGTGAGGCCCTCGCGCGCCATGGCGCGCACCTGCCTCTCCAGCGGCAGGTGGTCCAGGTACTTGGAGGCGGCCACCTCGACGGCGAAGTCGAGGGAGTAGCGGCCGCCGGGCTGCAGCTTCTGGGGGCCAGGGGCCGTCTCGACGCACGCGTTGCACGCGCAGCGGTACTTCTGCCGGCGGTGGCGCTTGAGGACGAAGCGGCGCTCGAGGACGTCGACTTCCTCCGACTCCTCGAAGCAGCCCTCCATGGGCGCCAACTGCTCGCCGCAGGAGGGGCATTGCGTGTCGGCCTCGTCCAGCACGTGCACCACCTCTACCAGCGGGAGGGCCTGCTGCACACGCGGGCCATGGCCGCGCCGCACCGCTTCGGGGGCGCATGCGGCCTCGGGCCTGGGGGCCGGGCGCTTCTCGCTGGAGGGCGCGAAGAGCGCGGCGCGCGCATTGTCCAACTGGCGCTCCAACTCGGCCAGTCGTAGCTGGAGGTGCCTGGCGTCAGTGCCCTGCGCCGTCAGCAGCGCGCGGGTGAGTTCCACGTTGCGCCGCACCAGCCGGGCATTCTCCGCTTCGAGCAGGAGGGCGGCCTGTCGCAGCCGCTCCACGTCCTTCTCCTGTGTGAGGTGCACCGCCATGACTTACGTGCATGTGCCATGGCGGTGCGTCCGGAGGCAAGCGTCAGCGCCCGGTGCCGACGAAGGGCGCGCTGTCGGCATCCGCGCCTGCGCGCTGGCCACGCGCTCGCGCGAAGAGGGACAGCGGTGTCGCCGAGGCGGGAGCGCGCCCGACGAGCTCGCTGCCCTCGAAGAAGAGCGCGAGCTCGGAGAGCGCCAACTGCACGGGCGAGCCCGGTGCCTCGTGTTTCCAGAGGGCCGCGAAACGGCCTCGCTCCAAGCGCTTGGAGAACAGGCACAGCCCCGTACCATCGAAGAAGAGGGCCTTGGCCCGGCGACGACTCCTCCCCACGAAGAGGAAGACGTCACCCGACAGCAAGTCGCGGCCCATGTGGCCCGTCACCAGCGTGGCCAGCGTGTCGAAGCTCTTGCGCATGTCGCACGGCTGTCCATACGCGTACACCGCCAGCCGCCGGGTGGAGCCAATCATCCCCCCAACTCCCGCAGCAACCGCGCCACCTGCTTCAGCGTCAATCCTTCCACTCGCACGCCCCCGGCAGCGTGCACCACCGGGCGCTCCTGCTCTGCCTCGCGCTTCACCGCGACGGGGCGGAACACCCGCGACGTCTCCTTGCCTCCCTCGGGACTCACCCCTCCTCGCCGCACCTGCTGGTGCCACCTCGACAACGTCCAGGACGACATCCCCAACTCCTTGGCCGCCGCCTCCTGTGTCACCCCTTGCGCTTGCCGGCCCCTCACGTACTCCACCGCCTGCGCGCGGAAGGCCTCGTCGAACCGCAGCTTCACTCCCACTCCCGCTCGCGCCTTCGCCTGCGCTCGCAACGTCTCCCTCATCTGCTCCATGTCCATTCACTCGCTCCTCTGCCGGGGAGCGACAACCTCCTCACCTCATGCCTCACTTGTCACGACGGGCTCCGGCGAGGAGTTACGAATGACCGGCTACTCCTCGGGCTGAAGGGGACCATCAGTGAATTCGAGCTGACCCTGATGCGCCGCCGGCTCGTCGACGGAGCGCAGGCCAAGGCACGGCGCGGAGAACTCCATATTCCCGTGCCGGTCGGTTACCTGTGGGCCCAGGGGCCTGCCTTGGAAATAGACCCGGACCGGCGCGTGCAGGAAGCCATCCGTACGGTATTCCGACTCTTCGCGCGCCTGGAGAGCGCACGGCAGGTGCATCTGTCCATGTGCCGTGAGCGCCACCTGTTCCCACGGCCGAGCGATGGCAAGCGGTGGGGGGCACCCAGGTGCTGGACGCCACCGACCTACCGCAACATCATCAGCGTGTTACAGAATCCTGTCTACGCAGGCGTGTATGCGTATGGGAAGTCGACCCAGCGCACCCAGCTTGTCGAGGGGCGCCTTACGAAGAGCTACGGGCACCCCCGTCCCATGCACCTATGGACGGTGCTGCTGAGAGACCATCATGCAGGCTACATTTGCTGGGAAGAGTTCGAGCGCAACCAGGAACGCCTGCGGCGCAACGCGCACCGCCGCCCTGCTGGCAGCGCGAAGTCGGCAAGAGGCGGAGGAGCCCTGCTCTCGGGCCTGCTGCGTTGCCGCCGCTGTGGGCGCATGCTCCTCGTGGCGTACACCGGGCGTCCGCCGCGCCGCGCGCGCTACCTCTGTCACCGGGGCCGGGAGGCCCACGGCACCGCGCCCTGCATCTCCTTCGGCTCCTCTCGGCCGGACGACCTCGTTGCGGCCGAGGTGCTGCGAGCCGTCGCTCCCGTCGCCGTGGAAGCAGCAATAGCCGCCATGGACCTTGCCCAGCAGCAACACGCCGAGCGGCGGCGCGCCCTCGAACTCGAGAAGGAGCAGGCGAACTAGGAGGTGCGTCTCGCACAGCGTCGCTACGAAGCCGTTGACCCGGACAATCGACTCGTCGCCGCCGAGTTGGAAGCGCGATGGAATGCGGCACTCACGCAACTGCGTGCATGCGAGCAGCGCGTCAGTGAGCGGGAGCCTTCGTCTGCCTCCGTCCCGGACCGCGAAGCGCTGTTACGTTTGGCAGGCGACCTGCGCACAGCATGGGACGCCTCAGGGGCGGATGCCGCCTTGAAGCAGCGACTGGTGCGTACCCTGATTGAGGAGGTAGTCGTCGACATCGACGATGCTCGCCGAGAGCTGGTGCTCATCATTCACTGGCGGGGTGGGCAGCACTCAGAGGTGCGAGCACGCAAGCCCGCCACGGGAGAGCACCGCAAGCGTGCCTCCGCCGACGCCGATGCGATGATTCGTGCGATGGCTGGCGAGCAGTCGGACGCGGCCATGGCGGTACGTCTCAACCAGGCGGGCCACCGAACTGGCCACGGCCTTGCGTGGACCCATAGGCGCGTCGCTGCGTACCGACGGACGGCCCGAATTCCAGCCTACGCCTCTGGCCGGCAGGACAGCGGCTGGCTCACCATGCGGGATGCTGCCGCAGCCCTCGGCGTGCCGAACCAAGCCATTCGAAAACTCATCCAGTGTGGGCTTCTCCCCGCCAAGCAGGTGATGCCGGATGCTCCGTGGCAGATTCGAGCGGAGGACCTGCGAGCGACACACGTGCTTGAGGCCGTCCACAAGCGACGTAGGAGCCCTCGCGGCGCGAGCAAGCCCCGCCGTCGCGTGAAGCGGTCGACAACGCCCCGAAGAGGTGACGCACAATGAAACTCCCATTGCTGCCTTTCGCAGCGCCGCCTCCGAGCGGTTGTTGTCCAAAGGCAGCCGCTCGTTGTCGACGAAGCGCGTGAGGGCCTCCCACTGCTTCGTCGCGTAGGAGAGGGCCTGTCCCATGGGGCTCTTCGGCGGGTGGCGCGGCGTCTGGACTGCGAGCCACGTCGACAGACGCGCGAGAATGCGAGTGCTGGACTCCTGGCGCAGCGCTCGGTGCGCCGCGGTGCCCACGAGGTCCGCGTCCCGCGCCTGGGCTTCCACGCGGTAGAGCTCGAGGATGAAGTCCATCGCCTCCCGGGCTTCAGGCTCGGTGGACAGCGCCTCGAAGAAGCGACGACGCAGGTGGGCCTAGAGCGCCGATCAGGTTATGGCGAGGGAGCAGGCAAGCGGTAGGGGATCGACTCGGGCTGTGGTCGCGTGATCAGGTCGCCACCTTCGGAGGTGGCGCATGGAACGCTGGAAGCCGGCTGTGGAGCAGAGCGCACGGGAGCAGCGCCTGCTGAAGCTGGCGGGGAAGAGCAGGAAGCTTTTCGTCTTCCTGCGCGAGCATCGGCACGAGTTGTTCGACGAGGCCTTTCAGGACGAGCTCGAAGCGATGTACCGACAGACGGGCCAGGGACAAGAGCCGCAGCCGCCCGCGATGATGTGCATGGCGCTGTTGGTGCAGGCCTACACGCAGGCATCGGACGCCGAAGCCGTGTGCCTGTCGGGCACTGACAGCCGGTGGCGGATGGTGTTGGACCGACTCGGCGCGGACGAGGACGAGCCCGCCTTCTCCCAGGGCGGGCTGCAGCAATTCAGGGAGCGACTCATCGCGACCGAGATGGACCGCCGGCTGCTGGAGCGCACCGTTGAGGTGGCGAAGCGGACGAAGGGCTTCGACCCGAAGAAGACGCCGAAGACGCTGCGAGTGGGGGTGGACAGCCGCCCTCTGGAAGGGGCCGGGCGGGTTGAGGACACCATCAACCTGCTCGGCCACGCAGGCCGCAAGGTGGCCGAGGGCATGGCGCTCGCGCTCGGCACCGACGTCGAGGAGGTGTGTCAGCAGGCGAATGCGCCGTTGCTGATGGCCAGCAGCATCAAGGCCGGCCTCGACATCGATTGGAGCGCGCCCGACGCGAAGCTCGACGCACTCAATCGCCTGTGCCGACAGCTCGACCGTCTCATGGCCTGGGTGGCGAAGCAGTCGAAGTCGTGCGTCGCGGCTCCACTGACGCGCTACATCGAAGCGCTCGCGCAGGTGAAGGCGCAGGACCTTGAGCCGCGTCCCGAGGGCGGAGTGCAGATTCGGCAGGGCGTGGCGGCCGACCGTCGCATCTCAATCGAGGACCCGGACATGCGCCACGGGCGCAAGAGCAAGAGCAAGCGCTTCAATGGCTACAAGCAGCACGTCGGCACCGACCTCGACACGGAGCTCGTGGTGGCCTGCGCCGTGACGCCGGCCAACCGACCCGAAGAGGAGGCGACGGGGGCCCTGCAGGAAGACATGGCCCACCAGGAGCTCTTCCCCGACGTCCTGCTCATCGACAGGGCGTACCTCAACAGCCCCATGACCGAAGACGTGCTGGCCAGCGGCGGCGACGTCGTCTGCCGGCCGTGGCGTGGAGCCAGCGCGAAGCCCGGACTCTTCGGCAAGCGCGACTTCAAAGTGAACATCCGCGACGGCACCATTACGTGTCCTGCTGGCGAGGTGGAGCCCTTCGAGCCCGGCGCCGTCGTGCACTTCGACCCGGAAGCCTGCGGACCGTGCAAGCTGCGCCCGAGTTGTACCCAGGCGGCGTCCGGCAAGGGGCGCAGCGTCACGATGGGCGACGACGAGCGGCTCCAGAAGCGCCTTCGCTCACGTCTGCAGTCGCGCGCAGGCCGTGCACAACTCCGCGAGCGTGTCGGTGTCGAGCATCGCCTGGCACATCTCGCCAACCGCCAGGGCCCGAAGGCCCGTTATCGAGGCACGCGCCGCAACCTCTTTGACCTCAGGCGACTCGCGGCCGTCCAAAACCTTGAGGTCGCCGCTCGCTACCAGCGCGCGGCGTGACCTAACCTGTTCGGCGCTCTAGCAGCAATGCCGGTCAGTTAGGGCGGGGGGCGTTTCACCCACTTCTTGTCGTAGTTGCTCATCTTTATCTTTACGACGCGTGGGTGGCGCCTCTCGCTCCGTCGTTTCGGGAGCAGCAGCAGCCCCAGGTGCCTGCGCAAGTCGAGCAGGTGCTCCGGAATGCGGCCGGGTGCCAGCGGTGGAGTCGACCAGACCAGCCAAGCGGTGCGAATGAGCGCCAGCGCATTGACGAAGCTGATGCGCGTCGGCTCCACGCCCGCCTCGTGCGCTGCCCGCTCCATCTCCACGCGCACTAGATTATAGGCCAGCAGGATGCCCCACACTTCCTGGCGGACGCCCTGGGGCGTGCGACTGCGAATGGCCTCCTGCCGGTCCAACAGGTGCGTCTTGATTTCGTCGTACCCCAGCTCGATTTCCCACCGCTCGTGGTACAGCTGGACAATCTGCTGGGCCGGGTACTTCTTCGCGTCCAGCAGCGACGTCAGCAGCACGCCGGGACGGAAGCCGGGGCGCTTGTAGCGGATGGCTCTCATGCGGACGGCTTCGGGCATGGGCCTGGAGTTCGAAGCGCGCATGTGCCGAGTCACCGGCAGTTCCACCAGCTCATCGTTGGTGCCAAGGTGCTGGAGCGGGACGGGTTTCATCTGCGCCTTGGCTCGCACCAGCCAGTGCCGGTTGTTCTCTCCGGTCGCAATCTCCAGCAGGTCCCGCACGGCGGTGAAGTTGCGGTCGACGATGACTATCGAGTCCTCGGGCAGCTGACTCCACAGCTCTGCCGCCAGCGTCACCTCCCCAGTGGCGTAGGGCCCGAATCGCACTCCCGCCAGAAGGTGGGAGCGTGCCGCCATCAGCGCCACCGCGCGTATCGTCGGATAGGCGCTGCCGGCGCGAGTGCCGTTGCCCTGACTGCCACCGAACTGACTCCAATTGTCGGGAGAGTCCGGCACCCGCACCGTCGTGCCATCCAGCGCGTAGACGGACAGCCCGTGCCAGGCATGCGCCTTGGCGCTGCGGTGGGCCCAGGTCGAGGCCGTCGTCTGGAAGAGGTACTCCATCGGCTCGTCGCCCAATCGCTGGCGCGCCTGGGTCAGCGCACTGGGCGCCACGTCCGTGGCTCCCTTGCGTGCTGGCAACGCCACATTCAGCAGGGTGGCGACGCGCTGGATGGACTCGTTGCGCATCAGCGCCATGCCGACCACCAACCAGATGACCTGGTCGGCTGGCAGACGCCGACGGCGTATCGAAGCGAAGCCCGTAGCCACTACGGCTTCTTCCACCCACACCGGGTCGATGTGCTGCCGAAACCGCTCGAACTGCTCGGGAGCAACCAGCGCTGCACCCTGAACGGCCTGAGCCAGCCCCATGTGGCGATCTCCGAGAACGAGAGCGCCACACCCTCAACCAGCGCGTCGCCCCAGGCAAGGGCGACCTAACTGATCGGCATTGGGCCTAGCAGCCGACGCGCGTGCGGCCCTCCGGCAGCGTCACCGCGTTGTAGCCAGTGTACCCGTCCACCACGAGCGCGCCCGTGGTGCCTCCCAGCACGTCCTTGGGCGTCTTGCCCGCGCGCCCCAGGCTGAAGCGGTAGCCGATGAGCCACTCTCCCTGGGGCGTCTGGGTGAGGAATGTCCACAGGTAGCCCCGGCGCGTCTTCTTCACGTCCAGCACGCGCAGTGGCGTCTCGTCGGCCCACACCACCTCCGCAGAGGCGATGCACTGCAGCAGGTGCGAGGACAACGGTAGCAGCACCTCGGCGGACTGGTGGAAGAGGTCCGTCAGCGTGCTGCGGCTCATGGGGACCCCGCCGCGCTCCATCCGCTGAGCCAGCCGGTGCAGGGGCATGGCGTCCGCGCACTTGGAGACGACGACGTGGGCCAGGAGACCCGGCCCGTACTCGCCCTTGTCCACCACCTTGGGCGGCGCGGGCGCGGTGACGACACCTCGGCCGCAGGCGCACGCCAGGACCTCTTGCTCGTGCACCTGCTTCTCGAAGAAGGCCGGCACGTACTCGTACACCACCGTCCGGCGCCCCTCTCCCAGGGGCTTGAGGGCCTCGCTGCCGCACGCTGGGCAGCGCCGCTCCTCGGCGGGCACCTCGTGCGGGACTTCGCGCTCCACGGCCCCGGCGGCCTTACGGGCCGCGCGCTCGCGTCGCGTCTGCAGTGCGCTCGCGGCCCGGGCCGCCTCGTCCTCCGGGCTGGTGGACGACGGCTTCAGTTCCTTTGCCACCGGAGGCAGCTTTTCCGTCTTGCGGCCGAAGACGCGCCGCTCCAGCGCCGCCATCTTCGCCTCCAGCGACGTCATCCGTTCGCGAAGCTCTTCGGCTTCCTCGCGCCAGGGACAGAAGTGGTCTTGGGGCAGCTCGCGGGGCACCTGGTACCAACACCTCGCGGCGCCACGGCCTGTCCTCGCGCTACGAGGACGTGCGCCCGGGTGGCGTCCAGACGGGCGAGCGTTTGACGTCGGTGACATCCATGCCGCCCAGCAGCATCGCCAACTGCGTCGCGTCCAGGTGCACCGCGCTCGCGTCCGCGTCCACCTTCGGCAGCCGGAAGCGGCCCGTCTCCAGTCGCTTGTACAGCAGCACGAAGCCTCCCCGACTCCACGTCAGCACCTTGATGCGGTCGCCCCGCCTCGAGACGAAGGCGAAGAGGTGGCCGGAGTAGACGTCCTCGCCCCAGGCGGACTTCACCAGCGCCATGAGGCCGTCAATCGACTTGCGCATGTCCACCGCCTCGGTGGCCAGCACCACGCGCACGGACGCCGGAAGCGTGAACACGCGCTCACCCGCCCAGCACGGTGACGAGCCGGGCGACGTAATCGACGTCGGCGCCCGCGGGGAACCGCAACCTGGCTCCGCTGGCCAGCGCCACCTCGAGCAGCACAGGACTCACCTGCGCGACGGCCGATACCTCCACCGGCAGCAGGCGCACCTCCTGCGCCTTCCGGGGGCGCTGACGTCGGCGCCGGTATACCCACGACTGCAGCGTGCTCAGCCTCAACCCTCGCTGTGCGGAGAACTCCTTCTGCGTCAGGCCGCTCGCCTCGAAGGCCTCGGCGACCTGGAACCACTCCTGCTTCTCAGCCGGCTTCGACATTCCGGCCAGGGTCCACCACGACTGATACCCCGGCAATGCCTCCCGCCACGTCGCTCGCCGGACGGTTACGCAGCGACTGCGCGTCCTCGCCCTTCAGTCGGGCATTCTCGAGGGCGAGGGCTTCGAGACGCTGGCCCCCTGTGTCAGGGAGTTTGACGGGCACTCCGGTCATGGCCTCAACCGTGGAAGTCGAAGATGTCGACGGCTTCCTTGAGGACGTTGAGCGCGGCATCTCGCTGCGATGACGTGGTCTCGGCGGGCAGGACGATGTTCATTCGCAAGGGAATGCCCTCCGCCGTGAAGGAGCCATCGAGCACCAGGGGAATGATGTTCCCCGGGTCCTGGCTACCCTGTGGCAGGTGCCTGGCGATGTTGTCCAGCCGCAGCAGAGTGGGGCGTGAAGCCTTTGCATTCCGGTCCTTGGTGACGCGCTCCAGCCGGTAGACGAAGGGGAACAGGTTCCGGATGCGGCTGTCGAACTCCTCCAGTTTCGACATGACGAGGTGCCCCCGCTCGTCCACGCCCACCTTCATCGGCTCCTGCTTCTTCGCCTCAGGCAGCGTCTGGAGCTTGCCCGTCTTCCTGCGCGCCTCCGTGAGGGCCTTGAGTTCCTCGTCGTAGTCTGCGCGCGGTTGTTGCCCCAGCCGGCGGACGCGCTGAAGCCACAGTTCCGCGGTGAGCGGCTGCTGGAGCCGGACCCGAGCATGCCGGGCACAGCGCACCCCGAAGTCCTCCAGCAACACCACGTCGAGGTGGTTCTCCGAATAGTAGCGGGCTAGGGCCTCGAAGGTCGCAGTGGCGGCATCCGCCTCGCGGAACAGGTCCTCCCGGGCCACCTCTCGCAGCAACGGCACCAGCGCGGGACTCGCCGGCGGCTGGGCCAGGGCCGAGGCCAACTGGCGAATCAGGCGAGCCCCCTCCTGGGGGAACTTCACCCGGTACTCCTTCAAGACGGCCGGAATCTGCTGCGCCCCCTTGCCCAGCTCCGGCGTCGTCCTCATGAGGACGACCCACTTGTCCAACCACTGGGTGTCCCAGGGAACTGGCTGATTGGCCTGCGCCAGGGCATCCGCAGCATCCCCCAGCAGCGTCACGTAGTCCGCGCCCTTGCGCTCCCCGGCCGGGATGGACGACAGGGTCTGCCCGAAGAGGCGAATCGCGTCATCCTCCCGGTTGTCTAGGAAGGCGTCTCCCGCCTTCTCCCGAAGCTCCTTCCAGGTGTGCGGCTCAAGCACCGTTTCCAAGCTGCCCCTTACCTCCGAGGCGGATGGACGCTGCTCAGGGTCGCGAGAGAGCATCAGCAGAAGCAGGCTGGCTAGCCGAGTGGGCATGCGTGCTTCTTCCAGCAGGCGCTCCAGCCGCTCCGGTGTGCTGAACGCCTCACGCGGCTCGCACCCCGTCAGCACCCGGAGGAACAACGCCCCCAGCGAGTAGATGTCCGCGGGAGGGGTACGCCGGCCGCCCAGCGCCTTTTCCGGCGCGATGTAGCCGGGTGTGCCGAGGGCAGTCGTGCCGTCCTGGACGGGCTGCGTGTCGAACCCGGCGATGCCGAAGTCGATGAGGGTGGGTTCCCAGACCCCCATCTGCTGCGCCACCATGATGTTCCTGGGAGACAGGTCCTTGTGGACGATGTTCTCGGCGTGGCAGGCGCCAACGGCGTCGACAATCTTTTTCAGCAGGTGGACCTGGGCGACCACGTCGCCGCCAGGAAGAATCGTCTGCGCCGACGCGGGTTTCGTTCCCAGGACGGACTCCAGCGTCTCGCCATTGATGTAGTTGAGGACCACGACTCCACCGTGGCGATCGTCGATGCTGGCCCCCAGGAAGCCGACGACGTTCGGGTGGCGGATGCGGGACAGCACCTTCTTCTCCCGCTCGATGCGCTCGTGCAGCCCCACCGTGCCCTCAGGGTAGATGCGAAGCACGACGTCGTGCCCGCCTTCCTGCACGTTCTCCGCGAGCCAGATTTCCGCCTCTCCGCCCTTGTCCAGGAACTTGCGCTTCCGGTACCGCCCCAGCACCAAGTCCGGGTCCGGGCGAGAGGTGACGGGCTGGAGCTTCACCTTCTCCGGATCCAGCGCGGCGAGCTGCCGGCACAGCCACTCCCCACGAAGGTAGTGGCGCCCCCCTTCACGGGTCTGGATGAGGCCCATCTGGGCCAGCTCATCCAACTGGCGCTGAGGCTCTCCCGGCTCGAACTCCACGCTGTTGCGCTGGAGCCACGCATCCACGTCCGTGATGCGGACGTAGCCATCGAAGTCGCCCCGCTCATTCAGGGTCGAGGCCACCGCGCGCAGCACGGTGAGCTGGCGCAGCGTCGCTGCACCATCGTCCTCGTCCTCGTGGAGCATGTACTTGACGAACTCGGCGAGCCGCCCCGTCTGGGCATCGTCGTCCAGCAGGAGCGCGTCCGCATCCGCCACCGTGCACCAGCTCCGCTGCTGGTGCCGCAACATCTCCACCAGGAGGCCGCCCAGTCGATTCAGCACATAAGGATTGCCGCCGCTCAGGCTGATGAGCCGCCGGCGCGTGCGCCCGTCCAACTCCAGGGGAACCCGCTCGCGCAGGTAGCGGTCCGCCTCCTCGTTGGTCAGTTCCTTGACCTCGAAGGACTCCACGGCATTCGCCAAGTCGGTGGACTCCTGGACGAGCCCCTTGAGGCTCTGCAGGCCGCTCAGGACGAAGGCGACCTCTAGCTTGCCGCTGCGCTCATTGAAGTGCCGCAAGGCCGCCAGCAGCGCTAGGCGCTCCTGCTTGGAGCCCAGACCGGCAATCCACTTCTGGAACTCGTCGAGCAGCAGCAGGACCCGCGTCTTCTCCTTGAGCGACTCCGAGAGCCGGTCGAACCAGTGCAGGAAGCGCTGGGACATCTCGTCCGCCCGGCTCAGGTCCGTCACGTTCATCGCGGCCGCGTCCACCCCGCTGCGGGCCAGCGCCTCCACCAGCAGCTCGGACAGCGTCGAGAACGCGGTGGCGGCCGTGGTCATCCGTGGTCCGTTCCACACGTGGCGGCGAACGGAGAACAGCTTCTGTATCTCCCGGTCTCCCTCCAGCGAGGCGCAGATGGAGCTCTTTCCGCGCCGCCGCCGGCCGAAGATGACCGCGCGCACGGCCCGGCCCTGGCGCAGCCGCCCCCGCAATTTCTTGAAGCACGTCTGCACGGACGAGGACGACAGCCGGAAGGTCTTCTCGTCGTTGAGGTCGACGGGCTCGCCGTTGAAGCCCGTGATTTCCGCCTCCGCGAGCGCCCGCTCCTCGAACCGCAGCGGCAGCACGTAGCTCTCATCCTGCCCGCCGCCGAACCACGAGGAGCGAAGGGACAGCCGCAGCTCGCTGAACTGCTCCGCCTTGTCCGGGTCCAGCTCGAGCCGGCAGGCGATGACCACCGAGGACGTGTCCTCCAGGTTCTGGTCGCTCAGCCACGAGACGTGGAGCTCGGTAGGGGCGGAGCTGATGGGCGAGTCGCCCTTGGCGGGCCGACTCACCAGGATGCTGATGCCCCCCACGGCGGCGTCGCCGCCATTGCGCACGCGGATGGGGACTTCCACGAACCTAGCGCCGGGAGTGAGGGACAGGCCCTTCTCCGCGGCCTTGGGCAGCGCGATACCGGGCTTGGGGGCTGCATTGCTCCCGCGGCCCCGCTCCCAGAGCCTGCTGCCCATCGCCGCGACGAAGTCCGTGACGAGCGGCTGGAGGGACTTCAGCTTGGGCACGTCCGGCCGGGCCCCGCGCCGGGACTGCCGCTCTGCGTCGTCGAGGAAGTCCTCAATCGTTTCGGAGTCTTGGGGCTCGGCCCCGAGCGCCTGGAGGACGGCGTTGCGGCACTCAAGGCTCTTGTCGCGGCCGACGAGCGCCGCAGCGATGCCAATGCCGTCCAGCAGCCGGCGGGCCACGGCGGCCGAGGTCCGCGCTAGGGCGCCCACCGCCTGCGCCAGGGGCAGGTGAAGCCCTGGCGCCACCAGTTCCGCGCAGGCGCGCGCCAGGGCAGGGGACTTGCTCGCGGCCTCCGCGCACTCCAGCAGCCCTCGCTCCAGCTCTGCGGGAGTTCTGGAGGAGAGAACTCCCGCCAGCCGCCTGCGGCCCCGGCCGTCCAGCCGGTCCAGGGCCGCGCAATGAAGAGCCATGGCCGCCACGGCGACGTCGAAGTGCGGGGCCATGGGGTCCTTGCGAACCACCTCCTGGAGCTTCGCCGCCTCTCCCAGGAACTCGAGACATTGCGCCAGGGGCCGTATGGGCGTGTCCGCCCTGGCCACCGAGCCCCACAGGACCAGCAGGTTGCGGGCCGCGGCATTCACGGCGGCGGCGTCGGAGGCCGACGCGGGCACCTGGACGAGCACCGGCTCGTTGGCCCGGCCATCGACGGGCAGGAACGAGGGGACCTCTCCCGTCACTTCGTGGCGTGCTTCCTCGCGCAGACGCCCCAGCAGGCCCGCCGACATGAGCGCCGGGACAGCTCCTGTCACCCGGAAGCGCAGCTCGATGTCGCGCTCCTTGCTCCTAGGCGCGGGCGCCTCCTCGCGCACTCCCGGGGCCTCCACCCTGGAGCCGTTCGCGCGTGCCTTGAGCGTGGTGGCCACGTTCCGGTCGAACTGCTGGATCCTTTCGAGCAGGCCTTGCGCCCCCGCCGACGCGTCAGGCGGGGGGAGCAGCTCGATGGAGCCATCCAGGGAGGCCTCACCGAGCCGCTGGAACAGCGCCTCGACCTGCTTTTCGCACCGGGCGACCTCGGCCTCCAGCGCGGCTGGCAGCTTCGCCAGCCCCATGAGGGTGCAATCGAACGGAGCCACCGTCCCGAGCGACTTGCCCACCGCACTGGCGAGCTGATGGGCTTCCTGCTCCACGGAGGCGGACGCATCCGAGAGGTGCTGGATGCTCTCGGCAATCCGGCTGCCTAGGGTCTGCAACTGCCTGCCCAGGTCCAGCGCGGACCCGAAGGACTCGAGGGAGATGGATGCCAGGGAGCCGGTAGCGTCTTGCAGCCGCGTATTGGCCAGAGCGAGCCGCTCTCTCGTCGGCAGTTTCTCAATGGACGCCCTCAACCCCGCGCAGAGCGCCTGGACACAGGCGCGGTATTCGGCCAGCCGCGCACGGTGGCTCTCCTCGCTGGCGGGCGGAGGGGCCGCGGGGGCCGGGGCCTCTTCCGGCGGCTTGTGCCGCGTGCCAGAAGCGCCCACCGGGCGGCTGGGAGGCTGGAGCGGCCCCGACGGGAGTGCCAGGGGCGACTCCAGGGCGTGGAGGATGCGCTGGATGTCTCCCGAGAGGAACGCGATGAGGACGTTGATGAGGTCCAGCAACTCGTGCGGCGTCTCGTCGCGAATCTTCCTCAGGCTCTCGGCGGAGCGCTTGAGCTGCTCCCATTCGCCGGTTTCGAAGGCTTGGCGCACCCGGCTGAATGCGTTGTGGGCGCGATGGTCCAGGGTCGGGTCCTGCGAGGCGGTCAGGGCGATGCGCTGCAGGGTGCGCACGGCACTAGCCTGTCGCCCCCGGTCGTCGAGCGCCTCCGCCAAGAGTTTCGTGAGTTGGTCCGCGTCCGCGACGAGCCGCTTAAGGGTGGCGCCGTCGGCGCGCTTGGCCTCTTTCCCCAGCAGCCCCGCCTCCTTCGCGACCTGCCGCAGCAGGCTAATACCCAACTGGGCATTCACCTTGCGGAGCACGTCCTTGAGCGTCGTGCGCTCCTGCGCGGACAGGCTCTTGAGCGCGGTGGCGGACTGCATGCTGACCTCCAGGGTACTGGCGGGCACGGAGACCTCTTTACGGGCAGGAGCCGGTGCCGGCTTCGCGGGCAGGGGAGTGGAGTACGCACGCACGGCCCATTCCGGTCCCCGCTCCCTATGTTGGGCGTGGATGAGAGGATAGCGTGCCGCGAACCCGTAAACCCAGCTAGCGCCAGAGGATGCTGTGGGTTGGATTAGACTCACGGCGGTTCCGCCTGTCCTCCTGATGTCCAGGCAGACTGCCGGGTCAAGTCCCGAATCGTGTGTAGTTGTTCGGAGGGGGTTCGGGGGAGGAATGCTCCTTGGCGGTGTCAATCAGCGGCAGTGTCTGGGGTTGAGTTGAGCAGGGTCATGTCGAGGTAGCGGCGGTCGTCCCAGATACCAGTCACTTCGAGGGCGACGGCGGTGATGAGACGCAGCGCGCTGGCACGGTCCGGGAAGGCGCCCACGGAGCGGATGCGGCGCTTGACTTCGCCGTGCAGACGCTCCAGGCCGTTGGTGCTGCGCAGGCGCTTCCAGTGGGCCTTGGGGAAGGAGAAGAAGCAGGTGGCGGCGGCGAAGCCCTCGCGCAGGCACTCCATGGCCTCGGGGACCTGGCGGCCCAGTCCGGACTGGAGCGCCTCCAGACGCTTCCTGGCGTCCAGGAGAGAGGGGGCCTCGAAGACGGCCGAGGTCTCCTTGCCGAGGCGTCCGCGCAGGCGCCAGGGAGCCTTGGCGAGGACGTTCCGGGTGAGGTGCACCGTGCAGCGCTGGAGCTGGGCCTCGGGCAGTGCCTGCCGGGCCGCGGCGGCCAGTCCCGCGTGCCCGTCGGCGATGACGAGCCGCACGCCCCTCAACCCTCGCTCGAGCAGTTGGCGCAGCAGCTCCAGCCAGGAGTCCTGCGACTCGCTGCCACCCAGAGTCACGGCCAACAGGTGCCGGTGCCCATCCTCTCCCACGCCGTAGGCCACCAGGGCCGAGACGTTCTGCACCGTGCGCGCCCAGCGGGCGTCCAGGAAGGTGGCATCCAGGTACAGGTAGGGGAAGGCCTGGGTGAGAGGCTGGGTGCGAAGGGCCTCCACCTTCTCTTCGAGGGACTTCGTCACTCGGCTCACCGTCGAACGCGAAACCTCCGCCCCCATGAGCGCTCGCGTCACCCGGCCCATCTTCCGCGTGGAGACGCCCTGCACGTACGCGCTGGTAATCGCCTCGTCGAGTTCCTTGCTGCGCCGCTTGTAGCGGCCCAGGACGGCCTCCGCCGAGCCGCTGGCCCGCGTCCGGGGCACGGCCACCTCCAGGTGCCCCATGGACGTCAGCAGGCCTCGCAGGTAGCTGCCGTTGCGCTGGTCCTTCCGCCCTGCCGCCTGCTGCCAGCGCCCGGCCCCCACCAGCCCTCGAATCTCCTCCTCCAGCAGCATCTCCAGCGTCATGCGGATGGCTCCCAGGAACAGGCCTCGCACGTCGGTGCGCACCTCCTCGTGCGAGGGCGCGGCAAACTCGGTATCGTCCACTTCAGGGAACTCCTCGGCTCCCCTGCCAGGGGGAGACCGTCTCGGTTGGTTTCACCGAGGAGCTTCCCTCTTTCCCGCTCGTCCCTGCTCGCCGACTACACACTTATAGGGACACGACCCTCAGGTTCCTGGACGGGGTCTATCTGGATCCGGTTGATATCTCGGAGCCCCCATCCAACTCCTCGTTGCCGGGCATCATCGAGAACGATGGCATCTATGTGCTGGCGGCCAATGACTACATCGACCAGCGGGCATACACCATGAAGCGCGTGAGAATCGCCACCAAGCCCGACGGGACTTGGAACTGCGAAATCCATGCGGACAACCCAGAGACGCTCTGGGGCCATCGAGGCCGTTTCAACATCGTGAAGACGGACCGGGTTCACTTCGCCGCGCAGGTGATTGGGCTGGTTCGTGGTGCGGCCCCGGAACCCGAGCCTTCGGTACGTTGAACTTCGGCTCCATGCCCACGCGACGGGTACAATCCCCCGGGTTTGCTGCCTGTCGTAGAGGCCGGATTGGGAGTACGCGGTGCCGCATTGGCGGGAGTTGCTTCCTGATAGACGAGGCAGCCTCCCCCTGGGTGGAGACCTCGTACGCACGGACGCGTCGGGCCCGGCGGACGCCGCGGTTGCCATTCTTGGCGTGTACCCTGCCGCGACGAAGCTCTCCAGGTGGGAACATGATGGGCTGGTGTGCAACCTTCCGACTCAGGTCGAGCGGACCTCTTTCGAGCCTGTCTCTCGCTCCGGAAGGGACCTGGATGCGCGCTACCTCGCGCCGCTCGGTCTCAATCGGAGCTCCGTCCTCATCACGGACCTCTGGCCCTATTACCTGTCCACCACGGTGTCCGGGAAGCGCGGCCGCTCGATGGCGGACAACGTCGCGCGCTACGAGGCAGAGACAGGGAGGCGGACTGCCGTGGAGCCACGGCCTGCGCCAGATGAGCTCCTGGCGCGCTCCCGGGAGCTACCGGGTAATCTCGACCGACTCGCAGAGGTTCTCGGGAACCCAGCGCTGAGGCTCTTGCTGACGCTCGGCACCGAGGCAGCCGCGTTCGTTCGAGGACTGACGTCGATACGAGATGCTCAGAAGCTTCTCTATGGGGCGGCCGTTGAGCTGGAGCCATGGGGGCGGCCGCTCTCGATCGTGCATCTGACGCATCCAGGGAATCTGATGCGCAAGCACTCGGGATGGCAGCGGCGCCACGAAGACTGGTGCTCCGCTCTCGGGCACACGCTTGTCGCTCAGGCGCGTCGACGTTGAACTTGCGCTGGATATTGCCCCGCCAGGTCGGAACTCACGAGGGCATCCAGCCGGAGTGCCTGGCGGGGTGGAGACGGTCCAGTTCCGCGTGCCAGTGGGTGACCTGGTCCGAAGACACATCGAGGCGCGCGAGCCATGCCTGGAAGTAGCGCTCCAATTCGACGGACCGGGGATGTACTCCCCGGTGATGTCGAAGGAAGTCCTTGTAGTTCTGGACCTTGTCGGCGCGGAGCATGTCGTTGACCTCGGGCTCCGTGCTGAGCGCGATGTCTTCGGGCCCCATCAAGTCCGGTCGATGGGACAGGGCCGCGTTGGCCGTCTCCCGGTAGCCCAGCGCGAGCGCGAGGACTCGCGGGTCATCACTCACGCCATCGACCGGCGGCAAGGAGAGGTCCGCTCCCGTGGCGAGCGCTCGGGCCCAGGCTGCTGCGCGTTCGTCATCGTCCTGCACCAGGGGATGCAGGCAGTACGCGCGTTGAGCCCGGTCGCTCGCGCCCAGGGCGCGTAGCACCCACAGCCCTTCGTCGATGTGGTGCATGTACGGTACGCCGGAGCGTCGAGCGCGACGCTGTCCGTAGAACGTCTGAATCGCGAGATACTCGCGGGCACTCGCGTCCATCCCGTGAAGATGTCAGTCGGCGGCGATGGGCGCCATCTTCAAACGCCACGGTGTCGTGGGGCATGGCGCGACCGGTGCCGGACGCGTACCGTCCAGGGCACTCCGAACTCCATGCCGACCGTCCTGGCGCTACTTCACATCCTGGGCTGCGTGCTGCTCGCCGCCGTCTTCTTCGCTCCCGCCGGAGTGCCCACGCTCGTCCATCTGCTCAAGGGCATCCTGCGCGAGTACAGCCTGGTGATGCTGGTCCCCGCGCTCCTCACCGCGCTGGTGGCCGTCTGGTGCGCTCACGTGGACGTGTGGAAGTGGCTGCGCTGGGCGACCCCCACGTCCGCGCTGCTCGTCGGAGTCCTCGCGGCATGGCCCGCTGTCTCCGCCTGGCGGGTGGCCCGTGCGAACGACCTCCCGCTCGACCTCCGCGCGTATCTCCGTCCTCTCGTCGGTGCTCGCCCCCTCCCGAGTCAGACGGTTCGCTTCGCCGAAGCCGCGGGGCGCGAACTGCACGCCGACATCTTCCTTCCCCCAGGCGCTCCATCCACTCCACGCCCGGCGGTGCTCTACTTCCACGGTGGCGGTTGGCGCGGCGGCGAGCGCGCCTATGCCCGCGCCTGGGCCGACTTCTTCACCGCGAAGGGCTACGTCCTCATCGCCCTCGACTACCACCTCTTTCCTCCCGCCACCGGCATGTCTGCTCCGGGCGACGTCAAGTGCGGCATCCGCTGGGTCAAGGACCACGCGGCGAGTTACGGCATCGACCCAGCTCGACTCGTCCTGTTCGGTGAATCCGCGGGTGGGCACCTCGCGATGCTGGCGGCGTACTCCGCGGGCGACTCCCGCCTTCCTTCCTCCTGTGGTTCCGCCGCAGACACCGCCGTCGCCGCCGTCATCAGCTTCTACGCACCGGGCGACCTGGTGGCCCACGCCGCGCACAACGCCGACACGCTCGTGGGCTTCACCGGTGCTCCACTGGCCGGTCACCGCGAGCTGTACGAGCTGCTCTCTCCCATCCACTACATCGGTCCACGCGCTCCACCCACGCTCCTGCTCCACGGAGGCGCCGACAGCGTCGTGCCGCCCGAGGCCTCCCAGGAGATGGCCGCCCGGCTCGCGCAGTACGCAGTACCCCACGCGCTCTTCACGCTCCCGTACGCCGAGCACGGCTTCGACATCTGGGACGGCGGCTTCGGCCGACAGCTCGCCCGGGGACGGGTGGGATATTTCCTCCAGAAGTACGTGCCCGTCGAGTGACGCGGGCCGGGCGTGAATGAAATCCCCGGTCCCCCGTCATGAAGAGCACACGGTGAGCGGGACAGCGAGAGCGGCCCCGCCGCGGTGATTCCAGACAAGGAGAGGTCCCATGTTGGCGGTTCGCGGTGGCTCCGAGGGTATTCGTGCGCGTGAAAACCGGTCGTCCGCGAAGGGCAGGGGATGGATGGCGCTCGTGCTGCTGCTCCTGCCCATGACGGCGGCGGCGGGTCCCGGGCCGGATTACCGCTGGGACGAGTCTCGCAACCGCCCCGGTCCCAACCGCTGCCACAGCTCCTCGGAGTGCGACGGCGCGCGCACCTGCAGCCCCGCCGGTTGGTGCCAGGGCGAGGCCCGCCCGACTCCTCCGCCCCCGCCGCCGGGCCGGGGCCATGGTCACGGCCGCGATGAGCCGCGCCACCAGCGCACCTCCTTCATCCGCAGCAAGCTCGGGGGGCTCGTGCTCGACATCGAGGGCAACAACCGCTCGCTCGGCGCCGGACTCATCGCCCACCCCGCGAAGTCCCACCGCGAGGGCAACGACAACCAGCAGTGGGAGCTGGTGCCGACCCGCGGCGGCTACCTCATCCGCAGCAAGCTCAACGGACTCGTGCTCGACATCGATGGCGCGAACAAGGCGCCGGGAACCCGGGTCATCATGTGGGAAGCCCACGGCAGCCCCAACCAGGTATGGAAGCTCGTGCCCGGTCGCGCCCGCGGCACCTACTACATCCAGAGCGCCCTCAATGGCTTCGTGCTGGATATCGAGGGCGCCAGGAAGGATGGCGCGGGTCGGCTCATCGTCTACCCGATGCATCGCAAGGCGGCCGACAACCAGCTGTGGCGCGTGGACCTCTGACTCGACTTTCGCCATTTTAGAGCGAGGGAGAGAGCGCGGCGGTCTACTCCGCGCTCTCCAGAGATGGCGGGGCGCGAGAGGCAGCACGTAAGTTGGCGCGAAGTCGACGCGGCGAATGCCAGCGGGCCCGGGCCAGGGAGGATTGAGCCAGGCGGAGGACATCCGCGAAGCTGACCGTGGTCTTGGTGGTGTACCAGGGGCGCAGAGGCCACCTCATCTGTTGCCAGCTGGCGGTGAGCTCCAGGTACCAGAGGACGAGCAGGGTGTAGCTCAAGCCAGCGAAGGGAGCGGTGCGAAGCACGGCCAGGCGACGGCGGGCCCGCGAGTCGGCGAAGCCAAGCAGTTGCTTCAAGTCCCGGAAGAGCACTTCGATGCTCCACCTGAAGGCATACCGTTCCACCACTTCGAGGGCAGACAGGGAGGGGGCGGTGCAGAAGAAGACTCGCAGGGGGCGGCTTCCACTTGTCATCCGCACGACGACCACCTTGAGCATCCGCTCGCCGGCAGCACTCCTCCACCGGGCCACTACCTCCTTGTAGTCCACCTGCTGCGAGCGGCCGTAGAGCTGGGCTGTCAGCCGCATCCAGGGGAGTGCTGAATCTCTGGCAAGGGCCTCGGGCTTGGGCACCGGCACGTCACGCGTCAGCCAGCGGCCCGTTTTCCGCGAGCGGCAGCGGTGCACGCGCGGGCGCGTCAGCACTGCATCTGGACGCATGGCTCCGACGAAGACGAGCCGCTGCGGCAACCCCTTGAGCAGGGTGCTGCATGAGTACGCTTCGTCCGCGGCCAGTTCCAAAGGGCCCGTTGGCAGCCAGCTGAGGACACGCTCAACCAACTCTCGGCCCAACTGCGTTTTCTTCCGGTGCCGGATGTCCCTCCTCTGGCACTCGGCTTGGGTGCGGTAGAGCCGGAAGAGAACGGGCAGTGCCCAGGGGCGCGCAGCAAAGGGCACGTGCACCAGCACCGCGAGCGTCACCCAGACGTGGCCGAAGCAGAAGACGCGCATGGCCCGGGTGGAGCGAACCGCATCCAGGTGACTGCCCAGGCCGAAAACCTTCGGCCCCTTGTGACTGCAAAGGGTGTCATCGAGTACCAACCGCACGGGTCCCAATGCCGCCAGCTTCAACAGGAGCAGTCGGCCTACCTCGTCCGTACTCCACCGCGTCCGGGAGAAGAAGCGATGGAAGGCCGCATGGTGCTGCACGCCCGACACTCCCGCTGCCACCAGCGCCTCGGTAACGGCGTGCGTGCCTCCACTGCACACCCAGCCGGCGAACAGCACCAGGAAGCGGAGGAACGAGGGCTCGGTGAACGCCGGCCGAACCAGCTGCAGGACTCGAAGCAGTGCATACAAATGGGAAGCGGCCATCGCAGACCTCGAAGGTGCTGGAAGAGGCGTGTCTTGCCGGACACCTCTCTCAGCTGGTCTCGATGGCCGCTCTTTACCTACCCTCAGCCCTCTCTCCTCTCGGCCCCCTGCTTGGGCATCCCACCCCAAAAGGGCGAAAGTCGAGTCTGAGTCACCCACCTGAATCCGTGGGACCGTGGCGGCACTGCTCGAACAGGGTGCCGCCTTCGCCGTTGCTGGAGCCGCCTCGATGCACGTGGCCCGCGAGGGCAGGCGCGTGTCGGCTGGTTCACGACGGCGGCTCGCGACTCGCAGTGCTCCCGCCCGAGGCCCCGTGTCGGGCTTGTGAGCCGTTGGCTCGCTCTTCGAGACTGGACGCCCACGCCGACACCTTCGTCCAGCTCCCGCGCGCGCGGCACTCTCCTGGGAGTCGTCATGCCTGTCTCGCGCAGGTGCGCTGTGTCCCTCGTGTCCCTGGCCGTCCTCGTCTTCGCGTGCTCTCGCGGGTCGCCCCAGCCGCAGCAGGACGAGCTCCCTCCGTTCTATCGCACGCCTGACTCGCTCCCGACCTCCTCACCTGGCGATGTCCTCCGGCACGAGCCGCTCACGGGCTTCGCCGCGTTGGAGCAGGCGGGGAGCAACGTGCGCGTGCTGTACCGCTCGGATGCGGTGAAGGGGGACCGGCCCATCGCCGTGTCCGGAATCATCGCGCTCCCGAAGGGAGAACCGCCGGAAGGTGGATGGCCGGTGATTGCCTGGGCACACGGGACGGTGGGCGTGGCCGACAAGTGCGCGCCATCGCGCGATGTGCTGGGCTCGAGCGCCCATTGGTACAATCAGGCGCCGCAGCGGTTGCTGAACTACTTCCTGGGCGAGATGAAGTGGGCCGTGGTGATGACCGACTACGAGGGGCTCGGCACGGAGGGGCGGCACCCGTACCTGCTGGGACGCTCGCAGGCACGAGGCGTACTCGACAGCGTGGTGGCGGCGCACAAGCTGTACCCGGGCAAGCTGTCGAAGAAGTACGCCATCGTGGGCCATTCCCAGGGAGGACAGGCCGCGCTGTTCTCCGCGGCCGAGGCCCCGGAGCGGCTGCGAGGCAAGGACCTGGAGCTGGTGGGCGCGCTGGCCTATGCGCCAGGGTCCGCGATGCACCTGACGTTCCCGCTCGCGGTGCAGGTCGCGGAGGCCTCGCCGGACGCCGCGTTCATTCCACTCTTCCTCACCGGGGCCGCGGAGGGAGACCCGGACGGGGTGAAGCTGGAGCAGCTGCTCAAGCCGCAGGCCCTGAAGCTGTACGCGGAGGTCGACACGAAGTGCCGCACCGAGCTGAGCCTGACGGACTCGTGGGGGAGCTTCATCCCCAAGGGCAATGTGATGAGCGAGACCGCGAACTGGCCGCCGTTGCTCGCGCAGCTGCGGGCGATGCATCCGGGGTATCTGAGCATCGGAGTGCCGGTGCGCCTGGTGCAGGGGCGCCTGGATGCGCGCGTGAATCCGGCGCAGACGTGGGTCGTCCGCAACGAGCTCATCGCGCGTCGGGCCTCGGTGGAGTACGTGGGGTGCCCGGTGGCGGACCACTTCGGCGTGTTGGGCGATGACATCCCTGGCACCGTGGCCTGGCTGACCCAGCGCTTCGGAGGAAGCGCTCCTCCCGATGTCCTGAGCTCGTGCCAGGTCCTCACCGAGCTGTCATCCGTGACGCCCTAGCGGGAACCCACGCGCACACACCACGCCAGGGTGGAAGCCTCAAGACCCTCCTCGGGACTCACCCCACGTCGGCTGAATCCAGAGCGCTTCGCGTGGAGGTCGGGGCGCGACCTGCCGCGGACAGACGCGCCTCGTGGGCTCCAGAGGAGGTGCCTCTGTGGGGATGCGCCTCGCCGCAGGGTGGATTTTTCTGACGGCGGTGGTTGCATCCTGTGTGTGTTTGACTTGGAGCGGCTGAAAGGAAGACGCTGGTTGGACTCATGGCTGTCCATGAGCCCACGAGGAGAGGTGACCATGCGAGGCTTCATTGCTTTGGCTGCGTTCCTGACCCTGTCTGGCTGGACCGGGCGCACGGAGGCGCCGGCGGCATCCCCCGAGGAGTCGACCTCCGCGGAAATCATCTGTGCGAACATCACAAGCGAGTCCCTCTGCCGCATCAAGGGATGCGTCTGGGATTCGGAGTTCGGCACCTGCGGCGATTGAGCCGAGCCCCTCGGTCCAGGCCCTCGGGCAGGTGAGTCGACCGGGCCATTGACACGCGGCCCGGTCTTCCCTGCACTGTCGTCATGGCCGCTCCTCGCGAGGTCCCCATCATCCTCGGCGTCTTCGTCGCCCTGGCCGCGATGATGGCTCACGTCATCGCGACCCGGCTGGATGTGTCCTCGCCTCGACCCGAGGGCCCACGTGTCGCCCCGCTCGCCCCGGAGGCTCGGGCCCCATCGGCCTGGGACTGGGGTGTCATCGTGGGCGTTGGCGTCCTGGGGCTCGTGGCGCTCGGCGCGCAGGTCCGCTCCCGACGCTCGCGGTTGCTCCAGGAGGCCGCGATGCCCCCGCCCTCGGCGGAGGAGGCTGCGTCTCCAGGCCCGTCCGTCGCGCAGGCGCGGGCCTTCCTGGCGTGGCGCGGAGCGCGAAGGGTGCTGGCGCGACGCACGGGCCTCGTCCTGGCGGAGTGGAGTGCGTTCACGGCGCTGTCGCTGTGGCTCATGCTCCGCGCGCCTTCCGGGGACTGGCTGTCGTTCGCCCTGCCGTGCCTCCTGCTGGTGTTCCCCGCGCGCGTGTACGTGCGCTATCGGGAGGGGGAATCCCTCTGGGTGCCATGGATGCTGGGCCTGTCGGTGGTGGTGCTCGCCGCGACGCGCGAGCCTCGGTGCACGTGGGGGCTGCTGCTCATCGCCGGCGTGTGCCAGGTCTGCGTGTGGCGGCAGGAGCGGGGCACGTCGTCCGGGTGACGCCCTCGGCTCAGGCTCCGGAAATCACGGCGATGGCGGTCTCGGGTGTCATGCCCTCGGCCACCAGGGAGAGCAGCAGCGACTGTCTGAACTCCTGGGTGCGCAGAATCCAGCCGGGGATGATGTCCGGGAGCGAGGCGCTGACCATGCTCGCCGGTCCCAGGAGCGTGCGTCCCCATCGCTCGATGATGGTGCGGGCGAAGGCATCACTCTCGGGCGTGCGTCGCGCGGTGCTCCCCGTCCTGGGACGACGGGCTGGCGTGGACGTGGCCTCGGGCTCGGGCGCCAGCAGGCCGGTGAACACCCGCATCAGCGTGGAGGTGACCACGCCCACGCCGCCGCCGAACGCGGACAGGCCGCCCTGCAGGAGCGTGCCGCCGATGATGCGGGCCATGCCGCCCTCGACGAAGCGCAGGCCGGCGTTGCCCGCCATGTGCTCGAGCAGGGTGATGGGGAGCAGCCGCGCCGCGGCCCCACCTGAGGGCAGGAGCCTCGCGAGCGTCTGCGCCGGGAGCCCCGTGGCCTCCAGGATCGCGCCCTGCATGATGCCGCAACTCGTGGGCGTGCCGCGCAGCCAGCGAAGGATGGCATTGCCTCCACGCTGGGCGACGGCGACCGCCTGCTCGATGGTGACGGCGGCCTCCGCGGCCTCGATGACCACGTAGGCGTTGGCTCTCCGCGCGACGCTCTCCGCCAGCTGGGGCGTCAGGGCCTGGGGCACCTCCTGGAAGAGCACGCGCAGCGGACCGCCGTGGAGCTTCATGATCTGCCCCGCGGCGTTGCGGGCGTAGATGACGGCGTGATTCAGCCCGCCTTCCGTCACCGCGACCATGGCGCCGCGTCCCAGGGCTCGCTCCAGCTCGGTGGCCGCGGCCGCCCGCGTGGCGAAGACCGCGCCGCCCTCGCGACCGAAGGCCGCCGCTGTCTCGCGCGCCATCGCCTCCGTGAGGATTTCGCCTCCCTCGCGAACGACCAGCTCGCCCGCGGCGCGCCGGGCCACGGCGGTGCGGTAGACGGAGACCGGAACGCGGATGAGCGCCCGGCCCGCGACGCCCGCGGCGCCCAGCGTGGCGAAGTCGACCATCAGGAAGCCGGTGCCCAGGGCGCGCTGGAAGAACGACTCCGCCTCCCGAATCTGCTGGACCGAGCCGTAGACGGGCACGAGCGCCCAGAGGCTCCTGGAGGGGTCCGGGGCGCCCTCCGCGTGGCGCCGCTGGTTCTCCTCGGTGCTGTCGGAGGTGGCCCACGTGACGACGCCCGCCACCAATCCGATGCCCGCCAGCACGAGCCACGGCGCGATGCGGTGCAGGTCCTCTCCGGCGCCCTCGGTCAGCTCGTAGGGTGACTGGATGAGGGCCGCGCGGGTGGCGCGCTCGGCCTCGCGCTCGGAGGGCCAGGAGGGCTCGCTGATGCGGCCCCGGCCACCCCCGAGCCGCGCCTGGACGGTGTGCGCCAGCTCGTGCCCCAGGATGTGTCGCCCCGCGCCGCTCGCGACGTCGACGTCGCCTCCCAGGACGATGTGGTCGCCCAGCGTGAAGGCCGCGGCGCCCACGGACCTGGCCGCTTGTCTCGCGCCGGGGCCGGTGTGCAGGCGGACCGGTGACAGGTCGTAGCCGTAGGACTGCTCGAACGGCGCCCGGAGCCAGGCGGGGACAGGGTTGCCACCCGCGAGTCGGGACAGGGAGGGGGAGGCGTCACCCACGGGCGCGCGGGGCGTCAGCGCGGCGCGGAGCAGGTTCGTTCCGAACGTGCCCACCGTGGCCGCGACGGAGGTCGGGATGGCGCCCAGCGCCGGCCCCGGCCTGACGGGAGCGCTGGGGGCCTGCACCCTCCCCAGCGGCCGGGTCGTCGCGCCGCCGGGCATGGGACGCAAGGCGCGGGCGGGCGGGTACAGCGCGACGGTGCCGATGTCGAAGCGAGGAGCCCTGTCGGCGGACTCACCCGGGGAGACGTCCGAGGTGGGCGCGGCGGAGGGCTGTGCGGCCACCGTCCGGGTCACACGTGGAGGCGTGGCCTTCGGCGCCGGTGCGGGCGTGGCTGCGCGAGTCGCGGAGTGCAACGAGCCCATGGACGTCCCCCTCGTCGGACCTGCGGGGACATTGTACCCGAAAGGGGGGCGGAGGGCTGCCCGCCCCACCTCGGCGCGACGTTCCGGCTCAGCGCGCCTGGGAGATGCGGTTGTTGGTGCCGGTGTTGCTGATGCGCGGCTTCTTGCCCTTCTGCGGGCCCTGCTTCCAGACGACGTTGTTGTCGCTGCCCGTCGTCTCGATGCGGCGCACGGTGTGGGCGCTGACCTTGTTCTCGCTGCCCGTCACCTCGATGTACTCGCAGGTCCCGGTCAGGATGACCTGGTTGCTGGAGCCGACGATCTCCACCTTGCCGCCTTCGCCGCAGTCGTGCTTCACGGTGCGGTCGGAGTCGACCAGCTCGAGCGAGCCCTCGCTCTGGGACGTCGTCTCCGCCGCGTCGTCGTCGTCACGCGCCGCGGCGCCGTTGGCCTGGATGTCGACGCCCCCGCCGCGCACCCGGGCCGAGCCGTCGCGAGTCTCGATGGTGGCGCCTGGCGCCTTCACCCGGACGTTGCCGTCCTTGCCGACCTTGACCGACGCGGCCTCGTCGTCGTCCTGGGCGCTGGCGGACATCGACCCGAGCACACATGCGATGACGATGAAGGCCTTCGACTTGAATGGGTTGCGCATTGCGGTGGACCTCTTGTGTGGATGCACGCGCAATGTACGCACCGGCGGCGCGGAGATTCAAAATCCGCGCGATTCCTCGGGCGCCAGCCCCTGGATTGCAGTGGCCCTTCAGCTGGGCACCCGCAGCGGCAGGGGGCATGGCGGCGGTGTCCGAATCGTGCTTTCACGGGCGCCCATGACGGATGCGGACACCCCAGGTCGGTGGCTCGTCGAGCAGTCGGTCCGGCGACTCGTGGCGGAGTGGTCGTCCCGTGACGAGCAGCGTCGTCCTCGGGGAGCCTGGGTGGTGCTGTGGGGGGCCATCGCGCGCGACGAGGACCTCGAAGGGGCCACGGTGACGGTGCCGCTGCTCGCGGCCTGGTTCCTGACCGACGCCGGCTTCGTGCGGCGGGACGTGTGGAGCTACCTGCGCCACCGCGCGCTGCGGTGCTCGTCCGTGTTCTCTCCGCTGGCGACCGAGGTGGGCGTGCTCGAGGTCGCGCTGTATCGCGGTGGGACCCAAGTGTACGCGGCGAGCCACCTGGGTCCTCGGGACGCCTGCGGCGTGCGCCTGGAGCGGGGTCCGGATGGTGAGTTGATGGAGCAGCGCGTCTGGGTCTCGTGACGGTGCGCCGGGGGCAGATGTTGGATGTCAAAGGGGCCGAGGAGAATCGGCTCAGTGCGTGCCGGGACTCTCCTCCGCGGACTTCAGGAACGTGTTCCACGCGGTGAAGAAGCTCGCATTGAAGAGCCTTGCTCTGCCATCCGAGACATGCACGCCGACGAGGTAGTGCTTGCCTTCGCGTGTCACCCAGACAGGGCCTCCGCTGTTCCCGGTGGCCGTTTCGATGTCGTACGTCATGAGGTTGTTGTCGATGCCGACGACGACTCCGCTGCCCAGGTGGAGCGTGTGCGCATCGGAGATGTCGCCGCCGGGATACCCTCCGAGGAAGAGCGCTTCGCCGACGCGGGGCACGACCTGCGGGTCCACCAGGAACGGGTCATCACTCACGACGCTCGTCCCCAGGTCGATGAACGCGAAGTCGAACTCGAACTTTCGCTCCGAGCCATGCAGGCGCCATGCGTAGCCTGGCGCGGAGACCCGCTGCTGGATGTGTTCCCGATTCAAGCTCGCGATGACCGTCTGCGCCGTGGCCGTCTTCTGGTTGCAGCTGACGTCCACGTGGTCGAGCCACCCCAGGGGATAGTCGTAGACGTTGTGCGCCGCCGTGATGAGGTATCGACCCTGGGCCAGCGCGGCGCTCCCATTCGAGTAGACGTCGCCGATCCACAGCTTCTTGATGTTCCGCCGCCGGGTCGTCAGATGACACACGGCTTCCAGGGGGCTGGAGAGCTGTGTCACGGGCGACTGCTGCTGCCTGGCGGAGGAGGGCGCGGTTGGATGTGATTCATCCGGATACGGGTACGAGCCGAGGATGGAACAGCCGGTGGTCGACGCGGCGAGGACTGCCCAGAGCGCGGGGTGTTTGCGGAGCATTGTTCCTGGAAGGGGCTGTGGGAGGGGAGCGGCGTGCGACAACGGCGGGGCCTGGGGTGTGTGGGGCGTCACACCCGCAGCGTACCTGCCTCGACGCCCCTGGCTCGTGCCTTCCATCGCATCTCGGACCGAGAGAATTCTCGGATGGCGATGCTGTCCAGTCCTGGTGCGATTTCCGCACGGGCCATTCGGGGCCGTGGCAGTTTTCGGGGCCATGTCGCGTGCCCGGGAATCGAAGAAGGTGGATGTCGCTGCGCTGATGAAGAAGGCGGATGCGCTGCTGGACGAGATGCCGCCGCAGCTCGACCAGGCGGTGGTCCTGCTGCGTCAGGTGGTGGCGGAGGACCCCGAGCATCTGCTGGCGCTCCACTCCTTGAGCTGGTCGCTGGACGCGACCCGGCGCATGGAGCCCCATCGCTGGGCGCTCGAGGTGAAGGCCGAGCACTGGGCACTGCGTGACCGCATCCTCGCGCTGACCCGGGGCACGAAGCCCGGTGGCAAGCTGACGCTCGCGCAGAAGGCCCGCGCGTTGGCCCTGAGCCAGTGGGCCGAGGACGTGGTGCGAGGCACTCCGACTGTCGCCCAGCTCGACGAGGTGGAGGCCGCGCTCGACGAGTCCGAGCGCCTGCGGCCCCTGCCGGACCAGCAGCGCGGACGCCGCGGGCTCCAGGCCTGGCGCGCGCTCACCCAGGGCAAGAAGGAGCAGGGCTACCGCGAGCTGCTCTCCCTGCTGGAGGAGAACCCCGGCATGTCCGCCCAGGGCGTGACGGACGACGACGACCCGCTCAACTTCCAGGGCCTGGAGGGCGCCTTCTCCGACGAGGGCTTCCACACGTGGCTGCGCAAGCAGAAGCCCGCGAAGAAGAAGGGCAAGGCGCTCGACAAGGGACTGCTGCTCGCGGCGGGGCTCGATGCCCAGCCGTTCTTCGGCCCGGGCTTCGTGGGCAACAGTCGCACGGGCCGGGTGCTGGCGCTGCTCGCATTGGGCGCGGACCTGGAGGCGAAGGACTCCCGCAAGCAGGGCGTGCTGCACCTCGCCGCGATGGTGGATGACGCCGGGCTGGTGAAGGAGCTGCTGCGCCTGGGGGCCTCCACGGATGCTGTCGATGGAGACAAGTCCACGCCCCTCCATGCCGCCGCGGAGCACGGCAGCGTGGCCTGCATCGCCCCGCTCGCGAAGGGAGGCGTGCCCGTGGATGCGCTCGACGGCTCGGGGCGCACCGCGCTCTTCGAGGCGCGGACGGCGCAGGTGGCGAAGGCGCTCATCGACGCGGGGGCCAACCCCAACGCGGGCAAGGGCTGGACGCCGCTGCACCAGCACGCGCGCTTCAAGGAGCGTGGGCCCGTCATCGAGGTCCTGCTCGCGGCCGGCGCGGACGTCACGCTGAAGAACTCCAGCGGACAGACGCCGGTGCAGGAGGCGCTGGAGCACAAGCACGCGGCCCTCGCGCAATTGCTGGGCGCCAAGGCGCCCAAGGGCAAGACGGGTGCCCTGGATGTGCGCCCCCTGCTGGAGGCGCTGGAGCGTCGGCGCAAGGCGGTGCTCGCGTCCTGGTACTACGAGGGCGAGGAGGTGGACGCCATCGAGCAGGTCCTGAAGGGACTCGAGCTGCAGGGGGCCACCTCGTGGGACGAGCTCGCGGCCGCGCTCCGGGGCGAGTTCCCCTGGACGGTCATGGCCCTGGTGGAGCTCGCGCGGGACGTGCTCCCCGCCGAGGAGAAGACGCCTGGCTTCACCCAGGCGCCGCGCTTCGTCCGGGGGAACCTGGTGGTGAAGGGCGACGTGCACCTGGACGCGCCCCTGCTGGTGACGGGGGACCTGACGGTGAACGGGGTGCTGCGCAACGCGGGCCTGGAGGGACTGCTCGCGGTGGGAGGCACGCTGCGCGTCAGCGGGTTGGACACGGACGGCGAGGTCATCGTCGGCAAGGACGTGGAGGCCCAGGTCGTCTGGGGTCACGGCAACGACGCCTCGCTCCGGGTCGGCGGCGTGGTGAAGGCCGAGGTGGTCATCGCGGATGACCACGACGTGCAGGCGAAGGTGAAGGCGGAGCACCACTACGCGAATGGTGGGTTCGACGCCTCGGACGCGGCGCTCAAGAAGGTGTTCGTCCCGAAGGCCTTCAAGGGCAGGACGCTGGACCGGGAGAAGCTGTTCGACCTGCTGAGCAAGACCGGTGTCGTCCGGCTGTAGTCGGGCGTGCCTGCGCAGCGCGGTTCCAGCCGTGACGGGCCCGTGGGTCCATGTGGACGCACGGGCCCGGGCCGTCAGCGCACCTGGCTCACCAGCCACGTCTGGGCATCCGGGCGGCTCCAGAACTCATCCCAGCCGCTGTGGGTGGTGCCCGGCGTCACGGTGACCTGAATCTCCCCGGTGTAGTTGGGGCACTGGCGCAGCTGCGTCAGCACGCCGTCGGTGGGGTTGGTCCACTTCCACGCGTTGAACGTCCCGTCGCCCGAGTTGCCCGCGGCCCACAGCGGGAAGTCCGCGATGCTGCACAGCGGGTTGGCCACGGGCGACGTGTACGCCAGCGGCATCCCGCCCGCGTAGGTGCTCCGGTACTTGAGCAGCTGGTCATTCACCCCCGCGCCGCCGAAGGACAGGCCCGTCATCGTCACGCGGTCCGGGTCGATGTTGAAGCGGGTGATGGCCTCGAGCACCAGCGCGTGCGTGAGGTCCACGTTCCAATACGTGTCATACGGCGGCGTCGCGCCGATGCGCGGCGCGTGCGGCGCGATGACCACCGCCGGGTACGTGGTGACAATCGCCTTGCCCGGGATGAGCTGCCGGATGAACCCCTCCGGATTCGAGAGCACCGTCGTGTGGTCCGAGCTGAGCGTCGTGCCGCCCCGGCCATGCAGCGACAGGACCAGCGGGTACTTCTTCAGCGGGTCCGCGCCGTACTCGATGGGCAGGAACACCGCCGTGTCATATGTCCCGCCGCGCGACCACACGTGAATCTTCCCCGCGCGCGCGTCCGCGGCCTGCGTGCCCGCGTGCACCTTGACGCTCACCGTGTCCGACACCGCGGCCCCGCCGTTGTCCGTGGCGGTGAACCGGAAGATGTACGAGCCCGGCGTCAGGTTGCTCGCCGTCACCGTCCGCGTCGTCGCCCCCGTCAGCGTGGCCGGCGTCGGACCGAAGGCCTGTTGCCACTGATAGGTGGCGATGGTGCCGTCCGTGTCGCTCGCTGTGCCCTGGAGCTGGACCGAGTTGGCCGGCTGCACGATGGCCGTGTCGTTCCCCGCGAAGGCCGTGGGGGGCTGGTTGGCCAGCCGCGCGCCGCGCAGCTCCAGCTCCCGCACCCGGCACAGGCCGTCGCTCGACGCGCGCTTGCACGACAGGCGCACGTAGCGCGTCTCCAGCGGCTGCGCCAACGCGAGCGTCCAGGTGGGCTGCGTGTTGTTGATGACAGCGCCACCGGGCACGGGCTCGAAGCTGGCCGTGGTCGCCAGCCGGTGGTGGAAGTCGAAGTCGAGCATCTGCTGGCCCACGGTGTTGTCGCGGCCCGAGTACAGCGTGATGCCCTCGATGCGGTGGACGGCCTGCAGGTCCACCTCAATCCACTCGGGCGTCGTCGCCGAGGGCACCGAGGCCCCGGCCCACCGGTCCTCCGTGTTCAGGATGCCGTTGAAGGCCTTCGCGTTCGCGAACTGCGTCGGATACCCGTTGGGGTGGATGGAGGACGCCGTCGAGGGCTTGTTGAGCGCGACGTTCGTCGTCTGCGCCCAGGCGGGGAGGGCGACCAGCGAGAGGACCGCGGCGAGGAGGCTCGGGGGATGCCAGCGCATGAGGGGGACCTTTCAGCAGGGGGAGGTGACGAATCGTCACCGTGTTGCAAACGCACCGGCGCGGCGGAAGTCGCAAGGACGGGGTGCCGCCGCCCTGTCCCCGGCACGGTGGATGCCGGGGACAGGGGGAGACGCGCCTACTGTCCCAGCACGACGCGGAAGATGCGCTCGTTGCTGTTGTTCGGGATGCTGTCCTTGTCACCCTGGTTGGTGGTGGTCAGCCAGAGGTTTCCGTCCAGCGTCGGCTCCACGGTGCGCAGCCGGCCGTAGGTGCCGACGAAGAACTGCTGCACGTTCGTCAGCTCCGTGCCGCTGATGACCTCGCGGTAGAGGCGGGTGCCCCGGGCGCAGGCCACGTAGAGGACGTCGCGCACCACGGCGATGCCCGAGCACGAGCCCGCCGCGGTGGTGTAGGTCTGCTTCGGCGCGATGTAGCCGGGCGTCGCGCAGCCCGAGCCCCCCTGGGACACGGTGCCCTCGCAGTTGGGCCAGCCGTAGTTGCCGCCGCGCTGGATGAGGTTCGTCTCGTCCATCACCGAGTTGCCGAACTCCTGCTCCCACAGCCGCCCCTGCGAGTCGAACGCCAGCCCCTGGGGATTGCGGTGGCCGTAGCTCCACACGTAGTTGCCGAAGGGGTTGTCGGACGGGACGGTGCCGTCCGCGTTGAGCCGCAGCACCTTGCCCGCCAGGTTGTTGAGGTCCTGCGCGTAGGTCGCGTTCTGCGCGTCACCCGTGGCCGCGTAGAGCTTGCCGTCCGGTCCGAAGCGCAGCCGCCCGCCGTTGTGGAACTTGTTGCGGCCGATGCCCTGCAGCAGCACCTGGAGCGACGCCGTGTTCAGCGCCCCGTCCTCGTACCGCAGCCGGACGATGCGGTTGTCCGTGGGCGAGGTGTGCATGACGTACAGCCAGCGGTCCGTGGCGAAGGTGGGCGAGAGCACGATGCCCATCAGCCCGCCCTCACCGTCGGTGCTCTGCACGTTGGGCACCGTCCCCACCGACGTCTTCTGTCCCGTCACCGGGTCCAGCCGGATGATGTCCTGCGCGTCCCGGCGTCCGTAGAGCACCGCGCCGTCCGGCAGGCTGACCAGGCCCCACGGGATGTCCGTGTCCGTGGCCACCTGGGTGACGGAGCAGACGGGGTTGGTGCAGGCCTGGCCCGTCGTCACGCTCGCCGTGGTGCTCTGTGCGGACGCGTTGCCCTGCGCGTCCCGGGCGAGCACGCTGTAGACATAGGCGGTGTTCGCGGACAGGCCGCTGTCGACGAAGGTCGTCGCGGGCGGGGCGCCGGGCACCGTGGCCACCTGCACGCCGCCCCGGAACACGACATACGCGCTCACGCCCACGTTGTCCGTGGACGCCGTCCAGTTGAGCGTGACGCTGGTGCCCGTGGCGGTGGCGGTGAGGCCCGTGGGGATGCTCGGGGACTGGGTGTCCACCTGGCACGGCGGCGGGGTGATGCTCAGCGTGGCGCTGCCCTGCGACACGTTGCCCGCGGCGTCGCGCGCATTCACATACAGGCCCCACGTGGCGCCGGGGACCACCGTCAGCCCGGTGGAGAGGACGGCGCCGGAGACGGACTTCATGAGCTGACCGTCGTGGTAGACGTCGTAGAAGGCGACGCCCTGGTTGTCCGTGGACTCGGCCCACGACAGCGTGGCCGTGTTGCACGTCAGGTTCGTCACCACCAGCCCCGTGGGCACGGTGGGCGGCTGGGTGTCCGCCGGCAGGTTCCACTGCTGGTTCGTCTGACCGTTGCAATCCCAGACGATGACCGGCGAGCTGTTCGCGGTGGCCCCGCCGGACACGTCCAGGCACAGCGAGGACGCGGTGTGGACCACCGTGCCGTTGGCGTTGCGCACCCAGCGCTGGGCGGCCGCGCCCGTGCAGGCGCTGATGACCGCGCGCGCTCCGGCGGTGGCGGTGGCTGGCTGCACGCACCAGGCGCCGTCGAACACGCGCAGCTCGCCCTCGGGCGTGAAGAGGAACCGCTGGTTCCCCTGCCCGTGGCAGTCGTAGATGTTGAGGCCCTGGCCCGACGTCTGGCTGTTCTGCGACACGTCCAGGCAGCGGCCGGACTGCGCGCTGATGAGCCGCGTGCCCGCCGTCACCGCAGCGGACTGCGACCCGAGCTCCTCGCGGTCTGGCTCCGGCGTGGCTTCACAGGCGGCGAGGGTGGTGAGACATGCGGCGAGGATGATGCGGCTTGCTGCGACGGGCGGCGGACGACGAGTCATTGCCACGCTCCTTGTTTTCCGTCTTTTCACGGTATCCAGGTGCGGGCTCAAGCAATCTTCGGGTGTCGTGCGCCGCGGATGTTGAACTCCAGGCACGAGCGGCGCGCCCCTGTCGCACCTCGACGGGGGTTTTCGCAATCCGATGACATCTTTGCGGCGGGAGCGGAAGCTCGCGCGAGGGCTCGGCGCTGAACCCAGACGGGCCCGAGGGCCTCGTCGCACCGTCCTCGCCGCGCAGGATTTGCGCGCCTTTTCGGTGAGCGCGCATTCCTTTCGCCTTGGGTGTGGCCGTCACCCGGGGCCGGGGTTTTTGTCCAAGTCTTGTTCAAGTTCTACTTCCGCATCGCATGGGCATTGCTAGGTTGCGCGGCGTGCTCTGCGCGCCCCGCACCGTCCTGGCCGTGAGTCTCGGCATCGCGCTCGGCGTCGCGGTGGGCCTGGGAGGCTTCACCTTCGTCTACGCGAAGGGCGCGTCGTATCTGCGGGACGACCCGGCCGCGTGTGCCAACTGCCACATCATGAATGAGCAGTACGACGGCTGGCGCAAGAGCAGCCACCACGCGGTGGCCACCTGCAACGACTGTCACACGCCGGCGGGCTTGATTCCCAAGTACTACACGAAGGCGAGCAACGGCTTCTGGCACTCGTACTACTTCACCACCGGCACCTTCCCGGACCCCATCCGGCTGCGTCCGGGCAACCGGGTGGTGACGGAGAGCGCGTGCCGCAAGTGCCACGCCTCGATTGTCGAGGCCATCGAGACGCCCCCCGCGGGCCACGCGCAGGTGGCCCCTGGTGAGCAGCTCCAGTGCCTCACCTGTCACAACTCGGTGGGCCACCCCGAAGGCTCGGGCAACCCCGAGCTCATCCGTCAGGAGATTGCACGATGACCGAGCCCCAGAAGGCTCCTGGGAAGCGGCGCTGGTTGAGCGGCGTCCGGCTGGTGGTGGCGGTGGCCGTGGCGGCCGCGCTGGCCTCGGCGGGCGTCACCGCGCTCCTGGTCAACATCATGGAGCGCAAGCAGGAGGCGCGAAATCCGTTCTACCGGGTGGTGGAGCTGGACGACACCATCACCGACCCCGCCGTGTGGGGGAAGAACTTCCCGCTCCAGTACGACAGCTACAAGCGCACCGTGGACCAGCAGCGCACCCGCTACGGCGGCAGCGAGGCGGTGGCGCGCACGCCCACGAAGGCGGACCCGCGCTCGGTGGTGGCGCAGAGCCGGCTGGAGGAGGACCCGCGCCTCGTCACGATGTGGAGCGGTTACGCCTTTGCCACCGACTTCCGCGAGGAGCGCGGACACGCGCACATGCTCGAGGACCAGGTCTTCACCGAGCGGCAGCACGTGACGGCGCAGCCGGGCACCTGCATCCACTGCCACGGCAGCGTGTATGTGCCCTACAAGAAGCTGGGCGACGGGGACCTCATCAAGGGCTTCGAGAAGATGAACCAGCTGCCCTTCGCCGAGGCCCGGAAGCTCGTGGACCACCCGGTGTCCTGCATCGACTGCCATGACCCCACGACGATGCAGCTGCGCGTCACGCGCCCCGGATTCATCGAGGGCATCGCCGCGCTCAAGGCCAGCCAGGGCGTGCCCGACTTCAAGGTGAACGAGCACGCCACCCGCCAGGAGATGCGCACGTACGTCTGCGGGCAGTGCCACGTCGAGTACTACTTCAAGGGCAAGGAGAAGCGCCTGACCTACCCGTGGGCCAAGGGCATCCACATCGAGCAGATCATGGCCTACTACGACGAGGACGGGCACACCGACTGGACGCACAAGCTCACGGGCGCGAAGGTCCTCAAGGCGCAGCACCCCGAGTTCGAGATGTACAACCAGGGCATCCACGCCAGGAGCGGCGTGGCCTGCGCGGACTGCCACATGCCCTATCAGCGCGAGGGCGCCATGAAGGTCAGCGACCACCACGTGCGCAGCCCGCTGCTCAACATCAACCGCGCCTGCCAGACGTGTCACAAGTGGAGCGAGGCGGAGCTGCTCAGCCGCGCGGAGGCCATCCAGACGCGCACCTTCGAGACGCGAAACATCGCCATGGACGCGCTGGTGGACCTCATCCACGACCTGCAGAACGCCCAGAAGGCGGGCGTGTCCGACGAGGCGCTGGCCAAGGCGCGGGACTACCAGAAGCGCGCCCAGTTCTACCTGGACTTCGTGGAGGCGGAGAACTCGATGGGCTTCCACGCGGACCAGGAGGCGGTGCGCATCCTGGGCAACTCCATCAACTTCTCGCGCCTGGGACAGAACGCACTGCGCCCCGAGGGCGGGGCCTCCACCTCGCCGGACACGCGGCCCCAGGGTGCGCCGAAGCCGGTGCCCGCGGCCGCGGAAGGGACGCAGCAGGGCTCGCGGTGACGCGTCGGTGAGACACGGGGCGGACGGGCTTCCCGCCCCGTGCTTCACGTCGCGCGAGACGACTCAGGGACAGAAGCAGGCGCCCCGGCAGTCGAAGTCGCGATAACAGATGTTGGTGCCACACGCGGCGGTGCAGGTCTCCAGCGTGCCGTAGTAGTTGCTCGTGGAGTTGCACGTCCACTTCTGCGGGCAGATGGCCATCGCCGAGACTTCACCCTCGGAAGAAGGCGCCTCGCTGGAGATGGCCTCGGGCGCCTGCTCGGGCTCGCTCGGCGCGCCACCACCACAGCCGGTGATGGAGAGCGTCAGGGCGGCGACGGCCGCGATGAGCGACGAGGTGATTCGCATGGGAGACTCCTGGAGTGCTCTGTGGGGGCCAGCGGGGGATTGCTGGCTTTTGCAGGCTATTCCATGAATTCTTGCCCCCGCAACCCTGCGGTCATCCGGTTGCAAGAGGCGCGTCGTCAGTCCAGCAAGGACGGGATGGGGAGGATGGCGTCGAGCGGCTGGCCTCGGCCGAGCTGCCCGTCGGAGTTGCTTCCCCAGGACCAGACGGTGCCATCCGGCTGGACGACCAGCATGTGCTCGCCGCCCACCGCGAGAGACGTCGCGCCGCTGGTGATGCCGGACACCTGGACGGGGGCCGCGCCGCCACTCCAGGCGCCGTTGCCGGCCTGACCCCAGGGTGTGTTTCCGCCCGTCCACAGCTCGCCGCTGAGGGTGATGGCCGCGGACGCGTCCTCGCTGGTGACCACCTCGAGCATCCCCGGGATGACCATGGGACGCGGGCTGTAGTTGCTGGGGCTGCCCAGTCCCATGCCGGCACGGGAGGCGCCATGGCCCCAGCTCATCCCGCTCCCATCCGCCAGCAGCGCCATGCCGTGGTGGGTGCCGCCGCCGATGGCGAGGACATTGCTCAGCCCCGGAATCAGGACGGGTGTGAGCCGCTGGGTGGTCGTGGTGTCGGCGAGCTGGCCATAATCATTGCGTCCCCAGGCCCAGGCGGACCCGTCGTAGCGGATGGCGTAGGACGTGTGAGGTCCCGCGACGACCTTCATCACGTCGCTCAGGTTGGAGACCTGGACGGGCGTGGTCCGGGAGACGAGCGTTCCATCCCCCAGGGCGCCGTGGGTGTTGTCGCCCCAGGCAAAGATTGTCGAGTCGTCGCGCAGGGCGAGGCGGTGGGTGGCGCTGGTCGAGATGGCGATGATGTTCTGGAGTCCCGGCACCTGCGTGGGCGTCAGCGTGCCGCCGCCCCAGGCCCAGACCGTGTTGTCGTCGCGCAGGGCCAGGGACGTCCGGCCCGCCGCCGCGATGGCGATGACGTTCTGGAGTCCCGCGACAGGCGCTGGGAGGACGCGGCGCGAGGTGGTCCCATCGCCCAGCTGCCCCGCCTCATTGGAGCCCCAGGACCAGACGGTGCCCTGGGCGCTCAGCAGCAGGGAGTGCGCGGCGCCGGCCGCGACGGCGAGGGCGGGCTCGGTGAGCGGGATGAGTCCGGGGAGCGGATACAAGGTGACGGCGCCGTCACCGCGCTCGCCCTCATGGCTGGTTCCCCAGGTCCAGAGGGTGCCATCGCTGCGCAGCGCCAGGGCATGCGTCTCGCCCCCGGCGACCACCGAGACGCCCGTCAGCCCCGACACCTGGACCGGGGTGGCGCGGCGCTGCTTGGTGCCGTCTCCGAGCTGGCCCTGGGTGTTCTCGCCCCAGCTCCACACGGTGCCGTTGGACTTGAGGGCGAAGGAGGTGTCGAGGCCCGCCGAGACGTCGGTGACACCCGTGAGCCCGGCCACCTGGACGGGGGAGAGGTGGAGCGTATAGGTCGTCGGGTCCTGCATCCCCCAGCTCCACACGGTGCCGTCCGACTTCGCGGCCAGCGTGTGCCTGGGGCCGATGCTCACGGCCACGACGTTCGTCAGGCCGGGCACCTGCACGGGGACCATGCTGTTGCCCTGGGTGCTGCCGATGCCCAGCATCCCGAACTGGTTGCTCCCCCAGCACCAGAGCGTGCTGTCCGAGCGGATGGCACAGGAGGTCATGTACCGGGCGAACACGGCGACGACGTTCGTCAGCCCGGGGACGGGCGCGGGGGCGTAGCGGGTGCTGTCGACTCCTCCGTCGCCGAGCTGGCCTTCACCGTTGTAGCCCCAGGCCCACACCGTGCCATCGCCCTTCACCGCGAGGGTGTGCATGTCTCCGGCGGCCACCGCCACGACGCCTGTCAGGTTCGGGACCTGGACGGGCGTGGGGCGAAAGCCGACGGGGCCGTAGGGAAAGTCAGGGGTGCCCAGCTGTCCATGGGTGCCATCGCCCCAGGTCCAGACGGTGCCTCCCGAGCGGAGCGCCACGGAGTGGTAGTCGCCCGTGGCCACGGAGGTGATGGACGTCAGGCCGGGGACCTGCACCGGCGTGGCGGTGCTGGCCGTGCCGGGCTGGCCGAGCTGGCCGCGGAGGTTCTGCCCGGCGGCCCACACCGTTCCATCCGAGCGGATGGCGAGCGAGTGGCGGCGATTCGCGGCGAGCTTGACCCGGGGCCGCGTGCGGGAGATGGCGGTCTCATGTCTGCCTTCAGCCGGATGGTCGACGTCCGCCTCCTGCTGACCACAGCCCACGGACAGCAGGAGTCCCAGCGTGATACCCAATACACCGCGCAACCGTGATGACGACGGATGTGACATTCGACCCTCGTGTGAGATTGAAGCGGCGTCGAGACGAGGGCTGGGATTTCTTATTTAATGGGATAATCCGAGAGAGGCGTGGTCGTGCTTCCGCCGTGAAGACTTCGCCCCTCAGGGCGGCGCGTTCGTCACGGGCCCGGGCGGTTTCGCCACATCCCTCGCATCGCGTTCGTCAGCGCCCGGTACGAAACGCTCCTCCAGCGCCACCGGTGTCCTCCGGCGGCCCGTAGCGAGGAGCGTGTGCATGCGTCGCCCGATGTCCCTCAACGTCCTCTTCCTGGCGAGCGCCCTCACCCTGGCCTTCGTGCCCGGGTGTCAGGACGCCCCGCCCATCGACCCCACCCCCGGGCCGCTCGGCACCGTCTCGCAAGGGCTCACCTGCGGCGGCAGCCTCATCCCCGTGATGTCGGCCCGCGACAACCCCGTCAGCGGCCTCGTCATCGCCTCCAGCGAGTTCAACGCGTCCAACCCCGCCTGGCACGCGGTCGACGGCAGCGACAGCACCATGTGGCTCACCGCGAGCGGCCAATCCACCGCCTGGCTCACCTACGAGTTCTTCGACGGCGCGCGCACGCTCTCCCACTACGCCATCAAGTTCTCCAATGGCTCACTCAACAACCGCGCGCCGCGCGACTGGACGCTCCAGGGGTGGTCCGGCAGCGCGTGGAACACGCTGGACACCCGTACGCAGCAGACGAACTGGGGCGGCGCCGAGGAGCGTGAGTTCTCCATCACCACCCCCGGCGCCTACAGCAAGTACCGTCTGATGGTGACCGAGGACAACACCGCCGGCACGGGCGTGGATGTCCTCTCCATCGGCCGGCTGTCCTTCTACAACTGCGCCTGCGCCACCATCGTCAACCAGGTGCCCGCCATGACGAGCGCCACCGCGCCCTCGGGCACCGTCACGGGCTCCGGCTTCCTCCAGGTGGGCAATGAGCCGTGGAAGGCCTTCGACAACGTCGACACCTCCGCGTCCATGTGGCTCTCCTCCAAGGCGACGCCCTCCTGGCTCTCCTACGAGTGGCCGGGCGCCGCGCGTGTCCTCACCCGCTACGCCCTCAAGTTCCCCAACGGCGAGGCGACCACCCGCGCGCCGAAGAGCTGGACCCTCCAGGCCTGGAACGGCACCGCCTGGGTGGTCGTCGACACGCGCGTGGACGAGTTCAACTGGGCGAGCGCCGAGCGGCGCGAGTACCCGCTCAGCCTCCCCAGGGCCTTCAATCGCTTCAAGCTCGACATCACGGATGACAATGACCCGCGCACCGGCGTGGAGACCGTCTCCCTCGCGCGCGTGGAGTTGCTCGGCTGCGAGCGCGACACCACGCCGCCCATCGTCCCCTCGTTCTCCGCCTTCACCCCGGCCTCGCCCGGCAACCAGACGTCCATCACCCTCAACGGCGTCACCGAGGGGAACGCCACCGTGCGCCTCTTCTCCGGAGGCACCTGCGCGGGCTCGCCCATCGCGACCTTCCCGGCCACGGGCTCGGGCGCCTTCTCCCGCGCGCTCACCGTGGCGACCAACACCACCACCACGTTCTCCGCGAAGGCCGAGGACCTGGTCGGCAATGTCTCCGCGTGCTCGGCTCCCGTCAGCTACACGCACGACAACGTCGCGCCCGTCACCCCCTTCCAGCTCGCCTTCGTCCCCAGCGACACGGGCTCCGAGCTGAACCCGCAGCTCGAGGGCCGCACCGAGGCCGGCGCGGTCGTGCTCGTCTTCCGGAGCGCCAACTGCTCGGGGTCCGTGCCGACCACCGCCACGGCGCACGCCACCACCGGCGTCTTCAGCACCAACCGGGCGGTGTTCGCGAACACGGTGACGACCTTCTCCGTGCGCGCCGTGGACGCCGCGGGGAACCTGTCGGGCTGCACGTCCGTGGCGTACACGCATGACTCCGTCGCGCCGGCCGCGCCGACCTTCACGACGGGGCTGGTGCCCCTGTCCCAGGGCTCCATCGTCGCCGGCATGCGCGTCCAGGCCGAGCCCCGCTCGCGCCTCTTCCTCTTCTGGGGGAATGACTGCGCCAACCCGACGAGCACCGATGTCGCGGTGGACAGCGGCGGCAGCGCGCTGGTGCCCCTGGTCGCGAGCCAGGTCGGCGTCCCGATGTCCCTTCGCCTCCGGGACATGGCGGGCAACCTGTCGCCGTGCGTGGCCGTCGAGGAGACCTGCTTCGCGGGTTTCCGCGACTGCGACGGTGACCCGGTCAACGGCTGTGAGACCTCGGTGATGGAGGACGCGGCGAACTGCGGCGCGTGCGGCACCGTGTGCGCCGGCGCGCCTTCCGCCAGCGGGGTCTGCGGCGCGGGCACCTGCGGCCTCGCCTGCGCGGTGGGCACCTTCGACTGCGATGGCAGCCCCCTCAACGGCTGCGAGTCCAGCACGGCCTGCGCGCCCGGCGTGTGTCAGGTGTCGCCGGAGAACGAGCTGCTCATCACGGCGCTGCCCGTGGTGGAGGACCCGGTGCGGACCGTCAACGGCGGCGCCTGGACGTTCGGCACGCTGATGCGGCGCATGAACGGCGGCCAGAATCCGTCCGAGATGATTCGCACCTGGCTCAAGACATGGGAGACGAACCAGGTCATCGCGGGCCTGCCCGTCGCCGGACGTCCGAGCATCCTCCCCGACGTGCTCACGCCCTGGGAGACGCGCAGCGGCGGCCCGTCCGCGCCGCTCGACTTCAACACCGCGCCCTTCCGGCTGCTCGCCATCGTCAACCGCATCGACCTGCGCAGCGAGGGCACGCACTCGGGTGAGGGGCGCTTCGTCTTCGGTGTCACCACGCCCGCGGGGCTCGACCTGCCCTTCACCGTCATCCTCGAGTACATGCTGCCCGGCGACGGCCCGGAGGACATCCAGCGCTGGGCGCGGGACTGGCACGAGCTGGGCTCGCTGCCGCTCGGCAGCCCTCTCTACAACGCGAAGCTCCAGGCCCTCACCGACCGCTTCACCGAGCCCTTCGTCGCGCAGGGCCGCTTCATGGGCAGCGCCATCCACCAGGTGCGCACCAACGAGAACGCGCTGAACCCGCTGTGGGAGCTGCGCGAGTTCCACTTCGGTTCGAACGGGCTCGTCCCGTCCCCCGTGGCCCTCACGCCGGAGCTGAGCCTCAACAACTCGCCCCGGCTCGCGAGCTTCGTGCAGGAGAACGCCGCGGCCATCCTGGCCGGCACGCACGAGGTGCCCTCGCTGTACCAGGGACAGGCCTTCGTCGCCGGCTCGGCCCTGACGCCCTTCGGCCTGACGTGGTCCATCCCCGGTGCGGACCCGGAGGTCCGGCATCGCTTCTCGCTCAACACCTGCAATGGCTGCCACGCGGGTGAGACGCAGACGCCGTTCCTCCACGTCTTCCCGCGCTCCGCGGGAGCACCTTCGTTCCTGTCGCCCTTCCTCGTCAGCGCGCAGCCCGTGCCGGACCCGCTCACTGGCACGCCCCGCGTCTTCAACGACCTGGGACGACGGGATGACGATTTGGAGACGCTGGTGTGCGGCGCTCCGCAGGCGCTGGCGCCGAGCCTGGGCTCGGTGGGGGAGGGGCTGCTCGCGCCTCGCTCGCTGAGTGGCTCGTCGGCGCCGAAGTCGGACGCGGTGCCGGGCTTCCCGCCGCGCTCGAACCTGCCCCCGGGCCGCGTGCACTGACGCGCGGACGTCGTCACCGGAAATGAACGGGCCGGGCTCCATGTCACGTGCATGGAGTCCGGCCCGAGTGTTTTCGCGAAGTGGGTCCGGCTACTTCTTGGAGCTGCGCAGGTAGCGATAGAACTCCGAGTCGCTCCCGAGGAAGAGCGAGGTGGAGCGGTCCATCACCTGGGGGTAGGCCTCCAGCGTGCGCATGAACTGGTAGAACTCCGCGTCGCGACCGAAGGCGTCGGCGTAGATGCGCGTCGCCTCGGCGTCGGCCTTGCCGGTGATTTCCTGCGCCTTGCGGTAGGCCTCGGAGCGGATCTCCTTCAGGTCGCGCTCGCGCTGGCCGCGAATCTCCGCGGCGCGGCCCATGCCCTCCGAGCGTGAGCGCTCCGCGGTGCGCCGCCGCTCGGAAATCATGCGCTCGAAGACCTTCACCTGGACCTCGTCGACGTAGTTGATGCGACGAATCTGCACGTCGACCAGCTCCACGCCGAACTCCTTCACGATCTCCGCCGCGCGCAGGCGGATCTGCCGGGTGAGCTTGTCGCGGCCCTGGGCCACCTGCTCCTGCGACTCGCCGCGCTCCTCCTCGGTGGTGTACTCGTCGTCCTCGAACGGGCGGTTGGTGGAGCGCACCGCCTCAATCAGCGCGAAGGACGCGATGGTGTTGCGTGTCTCGCCGTCGATGATGTCGTCCAGCCGGGACTGCGCGTTGCGCTCGTCGCGCAGGCGCTGGAAGAAGCGCAGCGGGTCGACGATGCGCCAGCGGCCGAAGGTGTCCACCCAGATGTACTTCTTGTCCTTGGTGGGAATCTGGTTCGGGTCGCCGCGCCAGTCGAGCCAGCGCTTGTCGAAGCGGTTCACCGTGTCGACGAAGGGCTGCTTGAAGTGCAGGCCCGGCTCGGTGATGGACTGGCCGCGGGGCTGGCCGAAGCGGGTGATGACGGCCTGCTCGTGCTCGCTCAGGGTGTACGTGCTGGAGAAGCCCAGCACGATGGCGAGCACCGCGACGCCGAGGACAATCGTTGCCACGCGGCTCATCGCTGGGCCTCCGTCGTGTGCGCCGCGCCGGCGGCCGCGGAGTCCGGGCCGTCCATGCGCAACATGGGCGTGAGGCCCTTGAGGTTCTCGTCCATGACGACCTTCTGGCCGGTGCTGGTGAGCACCTGGCTCACGGTCTCCAGGTACATGCGGCGGCGGGTGACCTCGGGCGCCTTGCGGTACTCCTCGTAGACGCGGGTGAAGCGCTCGGCCTCGCCCTTGGCGCGGTTGACGCGCTCGATGGCGTAGCCCTCCGCGGAGCGCAGCGCCTCCTCGGCCTCGCCCTTGGCGCGCGGGATGGCGCGGTTGAGCTCGGCGAAGGCCTCGTTGATGGCGCGCTCCTTCTCCTGGATGGCCTGGTTGACCTCGTTGAAGGATGGCTTCACGGGGTCGGGCGGGTTGACGTCCTGGAGGACCACCTGCTGGATGTCCACGCCCGTCTCGTAGCGGTCCGCCAGGTCCTGGAGGAGCAGCTTGGACTGGGTGGCCACCGTCTGGCGGCCGGTGGTGAGGACCTCGTTGACGGAGTGGTCACCCACGACGGCGCGCATCGACGCCTCGGAGATGTCTCGCAGCATCCCCTCCACGTTCTTCACCTTGAAGAGGTACTTGTACGGGTCCTTGATCTTGTACTGGACGATCCACTCGACCACGGCGACGTTGAGGTCGCCGGTGAGCATCAGGGACTCGCGCTTCATGTCGGAGCCGCTGGCGGCGTAGGACGTGTTGCGCGCGCCCACGGACTCGGTGCGGAAGCCGAACTCCGCCTTGAGCTGGCGCTGCACCGGCACCTTGACGATGCGGTCGATGCCGTACGGCAGCCGGAAGTGCGGACCCGGCTCCACCGTGTCCACGAAACGCCCGAGCCGCAGGATGACGCCGACCTCGTCGGGCTCTACCTGCGCGTAGCTGGTGAACAGGCCCACCAGCAGGGCCAGGCCGACGCCACCGAAGAGCAGCCGGCGGCCCAAGCCTCGTTTGAGCTGCCTGCGCAGCTCATCCAGCACATCACCAGGATCCCGGCCATTCGGCTCGGGCTTCAATACGCGGGGGTCCCATGCCATCCTTCAGTCTTTGGACTACATAACATCCAGATGCAAGCGGGAACCCGGTCGCCGAGTGAAACAAGGGGCCACCTGGTTCCCTGGTGGCCCTCGTGAGATGGCGAGCACTCGGGGCCGGTCGTCCGGCTCACCGCGCGAGGCGAAGGCGCAGGGAGGGGGCGAGCTTGAGGGAGAAGACGCCGAGCACGCTCACGGCCTGGCTCGCGAGCATCACGAAGCCCAGGGTCGACAAGGTGGCGGAGTGGACGAGCATGAGGGCCACGCTCCCCAGGACCCAGGTGCCGTCCACGAGCAGGTGCACCAGGAGCATGCTCGTGGCGACGGGCGATTGGGTGGAGGCCCAGACGTTGATGCCGGCCCAGGGCACCAGGAACACGCCCAGGCCGAAGAGGAAGGACGGCGGCAGCGTCCATCCCGCGAGCGTGGTGAGCGGGGTGGCGACGAACAGCAAGGTGACGCCCATGCTGAAGGCGGCGAAGGCATCCAGGCGATAGACGAGGCGGTCGTTCATGGGGAATCCTCGGGTGATGGGATGCCTCGAAGACTCGGTGTTGCCTCGACTGCCCCGCAATGACCTGGGAGGGAAGTGTGTGGCCACCTCGCGTGTGGGCGCGCGATGAAGCGGACCGCGCTCCGGGAGGTCGAGGTGTCGACCCGGCGTCCGCGCAAGGGTGTCCCGAAGCCCCGGAGCGAGCTGGGGGCGTTGCTCAAGGACTGGCGCGCGTCGCGGGGCAAGAGCCAGCTGGCGCTGTCGTTCGACGCGGAGGTGTCGCCCCGGCATCTGGCCTTCATCGAGTCGGGCCGGACGGAGCCCAGCCAGGACATGGTCCTGCGATTGGCGGAGGCCTTGGGCCTGGGCTTGCGTGAGCGCAACGCGCTGCTGGTCGCGGCGGGGTATGCGCCCCAGTTCGGTGAGAGTGATTGGAACAGTGAGGAGATGCGCGAGCTGCGACAGGCGGCGGCGCTGATTCTCGGCGCGCACGAGCCGCATCCGGCGCTGGCGCTGGACGCGGCGTCGACGGTGCTGGATGCGAACGCGGGGGCGCTGGCGATGATGGGGCTGGGGCGCGACGCACTGGGGCGCACCAACCTGATGGACCTGGTCTTCGCGCCCGGGCGGGTCCGCTCCGCGATTGGGAACTGGCAGGACATCGCGGGCTACCTGCTCGGGCGGTTGAAGGAGAACGCGCGCCTGCGGGGGCCCGGGTCCGAGGTCGCGAACGTGCTGGCGAGAGTGCTCACGTACCCGGACGCGCGAGAGCTCCCCGCGAGGATGCCTGGCCGCTCCGCGGGCGTCCTGGTTCCGCTGACGTTCGTGGTCGATGGCGTCGCCACGCACTGGTTCACGACCGTGACGACCTTCGGGGCGCCGCTGCATGCCCTGGCGGAGGAGGTCACCATCGAGCAGTTCTACCCCCGCTGAGGTTCGGGGTGGGCGTGAGGGTTTGCGAGGTCTGCCTTCTGTCCTGGCGGCATTCTTCCAGTCGGGTGCTCTCGCGTGAGGGATTGGGCTTCTGTCCTCTCCAGGCAATGGCATAGGGTTGTCGCCAAACCCTGCTCGTGCAATCGGGAGGTACTGTCATGGACAGCGTGAAGTCCTACTCAGACTTCGAGAAGGAAGTGGACCCCCATGGGGATGCGCGGGCCGAACCGCTCATCATCCAGTTCGGCTTCCCGGGCAGCGGCTCCACCTTCGTCTGGCAGGTGCTCAACTCCATCCTGGGCAACGTGAAGAAGACCCACAAGTGTCCCCAGTTCCGGCCGGAGGACCGCGTGGTGGTCACGGTGCGGGACTTCCGAGACATCCTCTGTACCTACTTCAAGCGCGCCAACCTGCCCGTCACCAAGGCGAGCATCGACTTCCTGGTGAAGGAGCACGCGGAGGACAACTCCTCGTTCAGTGATTTGTACCGCGTCAGCGAGACGTGGGGTGACCGGAAGAACGTGCTCTGGCTGCGGTACGAGGACTTCTTCGGCAACTTCGATTACCTGTTCGGGCAGATCGAGCGGTTCTTCGGGATGAAGCTCACGGACGAGCAGAAGGAGCGGGCCCGCTCGAGCTACTCGTTGGAGGCGAACAAGGCGCGCTCGGAGCGCGTCGCCGTGGTCTGCCGGCAGGAGGGCGGGGCGGGGTGGATCGACGAGAAGTGGCAGGCCTACACCATCGACGGCATCAACGGGCTGCACGTCACGGGCGATGGCTCGGTGGGCAAGTGGCGGCAGATCATCCCGAAGGAGTGGCACGGCTACGTCAACGAGCTCCTGGCGGAGCCCCTGAAGCGCTACGGCTATCCGCTGGAGTCCTGAGGAGGGGTTCCCCGCATGAAGCTATCGGCTCGTGGTGAAGAGGTCCTGGCCGCCATCAACGACTCGGGCCTGAGCGTCGAGGAGAAGGCCGTGCTCGCGCGCGCGCTCCAGAAGAGCGTGGCGCGGGCGGGGCTTCTCCTCGGTCATCTCTCCTTCGGCGTGCGGGACATCGCGCGCGCCATCGCGTTCTACGACGCAGCGCTGGCGCCGCTGGGCTACACGCGGGTGTGGAGCTCGGAGCGCTCGGCGGGTTACGGCCCGGAGGGAGAGGGGGACACGCTGGCGCTGTTCCTGCGGCCGGAGGCCACGCCGCCCGGTGACGGCTTCCATCTGGCCTTCAATGCGCCGAGCCGGGAGGCCGTCGACGCCTTCCACGCCGCGTGCTTGAATCACGGGGGCAAGGACCAGGGAGCTCCTGGCCTGCGTCCGCACTACAGCGATACGTATTACGCGTGCTTCGTGACGGACCCGGATGGGCACAAGCTGGAGGCCGTCCATCAGCTGGGATGAGCTTTCCGACGCGTGCGCGCTCGAGCGCCTCTTTGATGTCCTCGGACACGATGAGCGCGATGGTCCATCCCCATGTCCGGAACACCTTGGCGTCGCCCACTCTCGTGGGGTCGATTCGCATGCCCGCGACGCCCCGGCCAGCAGGACGACGCGGTACACGCGCGTGCCGGACGCGGAGACGAAGAAACCCATCCATTAGGATCGACGCGTTCAGCAGGGCTTGCCCGAGGAGGGCAGGTGGAAGGCCGGCGCAGGATGCGCGCGGCCCTCCGGCGCGAGAAGGACCCGTTACCCGGGAGTGACGGGTCCACTTCGCGCTCTGCCTCACGGACGCTGCTGCGCGAGCATCCAGCTCAGCACCTTCGGCTCCTGGTAGACGCGGTCCCAGATGGAGTGGCCGCCATCGTGGAAGAGGGTGAAGAGCACCGGCTTCGCGGGAGGATTGCCGCTGGCGTCCTGCGCCGTCTGTCCATCGACCCACTCCCACCGCGCCGGGCCCTGACGGAAGAACGCCGTCTGCGCGCGGCTGGGGTACGTGTACGTGTCCATGACCGTCCCCGTGGCGCCCAGGGCCTGTCCCAGGCGCGTGAACCAGTCCCGCGTGCCCGTGTACGAGGCGGGGTCGTTGATGGCGTGCGAACCCCAGACCGCCAGGTTGGCGTTCACCATGGCCTGCGCGCGGGCGACGGAGGAGCCGTAGCCGCCGTTGCAGACCGGAATCGCGGCCGCCAGCTTCGCGGGGAAGGTGGACGCATACGAGAATGTGCCCGCGCCGCCCATGCTCAGGCCCGTCAGGTACACGCGCTTCCTGTCCACCTTGTACGTCGACAGCATTCGCTCGATGAAGGGGTCCAGGCTGTCGAGCGCCTCCTGGTCGTTCCAGAAGTTGGAGGTGCTCGTCTGGGGCGACACGAGGATGAAGGGATAGTCCTTCCCGTTCCTGTCGATGTACGACTGGAGCCCCATGTTGCGGACCCGGCCGAGCTGGGTCGGCCCGCCGTCTCCCCGCTCACCCGCGCCGTGCAGGAAGATGACGATGGGCCAGTTCGTGCCCGCGTCGTAGCCCGGCGGCAGGTACACGACGTGACCGTAGTTGCCCTGGAACACCCTCGTGGTGTCCTTGTAGATCTCCACGGTGGTCCCGCGTCCGTTCAGGGCGGGCTCCACCCGGACCTTCGTGCGGGAGCTCGCCGAGGCGCCCTGGTCATCCGTCACGCTCAGCTCGAACTCGTAGAGCCCCATCACCAGGCCGGAGGCCGTGGCGGACAGCGTGGTGGCGCCCGTCAGCGTCGCGGTGTTGGGACCGGAGACCTGTGTCCACTGCCGTGACACCACCGTCCCGTCCGGGTCGCTCGCCGTGCCCGTCAGCTGCGCCGACGACGTGGGCAGGATGAGCGTCTGGTCCAGGCCCGCGGAGGCGGTGGGCGGCACGTTGGCCGTCGTGCCCGCCGGGGTGCCGTAGACGACGATTTCGTTCGACGCGCCGTACATGCTGCGCGCGAAGTGGAGGTAACGCGTGCGCTGGCCCACCGTCAGCCACTTCCACTGCTCCCACCCGTTGGTGGTGAGGGAGAGGGGCGTGGACCAGGCCCCCGGCGCCCCGACGCTGAAGAAGACGGTGCCGGAGTCATACGTGTCGAACACGCCGACCTCCGTCACGTCGTACTGCTGCCCCAGGTCGATGACGAAACCCATGGGGTACTGGTTCTCGTTGTAGACGACGTTGCCCCAGGTCGTCGCGGGCTTGAAGGTCGAGCCCGCGCGCGGGTCCCCTATCAGGGCCTGCTCGTCATACAGGTTCTGATAGACGCCCAGCGTCGGGCGGACGCCGTCGGGTTGGACGTTGGCGGGGTCGATGACCAGCTTCTGCCCCACCAGCGGCGACGTCACCGTGGAGAGGGATTGTTCGACGCCGTCCCCCTCCTGTTGTGCACCACAGCCGACCAGCATGCCCAGCGAGGCGAAACCACACAGCCATGCTTCACGAAGCCGCGAACGAATCACGAAGGCCTCCTCATTCAGGATGGTGAGGAGGCCAAGGACAATCCAGATTAATCAGTGAAGTCCAGATTAATCATTTTCTGATGTTCCTGGGATGGGGTTGCCGTTGCAACCCGACTTCATTCCCGGGCTTCAGTCGTCGTCGTGGTCGTCGTCCTCGTCACCGTCCAGGTCGTCGTCGTCGAAGGCGTCGATGGAGCGGCGCAGGTTGTTCTCGATGGTGGAGCGGGCGGCCGCGTCGCGCGGGTCCAGCCGCTGTCCATTGCCATCGACGAACCAGCCGGTCGGGTCGATGTTGAGCGTGATGTTGGGCTCCTGGCCCTCCTTCACCTCGAAGCGCGCCTCGCGCTCCTGCTCCAGGCGGACGCTGGAGACGAAGCTGAAGGGCTGCCCGTCGATGTGGCCATCGATGATGACCGAGGCGCCGAGCTCGGCGAGCTCCCGCAGGGGCGCGTCCTGGCCCGCCTGGGCGACGGTGACCTTGCCGATGTCGAACTCGATTTCATCGAAGATGCCGGGCGTCACCCGCAGGTTGCCCACGGGGACGATGCGGCCATTCAGGTCCTCCGCGGACAGGTCGATGAGGACGGGCCCCAGCCGCTGCTCGTCGTCATCGCGCGGGCGCAGCTGGTCATCGTCGTCGTCGTCCCGGTCATCGTCGCGATCATCGCCCTCGTACTCCAGCTCCAGCTCGCGCACGGACAGGCGCACCCGGTCCAGCGTGATGCCGGCGGCGGGCTCCTCTTGCTGAGCGCTCTTGCCGACGGCCTGGGCGCCACGCGCCGCGCCCACCCGGGTGCTCAGTCCGACCTTGACGCTGTCCTCATTGCCGCAAGCCGCGAGCAGCATGGCGGACACGCACAATCCGATGAATCGCATACCTTCCATCTCCTGGTATCGAGGGACCTGGCGAGCGGCGTCTCCGGCCTGCCGCCGCCCGAAAATCCCGGTCTGGAAATGAAGGAGCCTTGAGGCCCGAATCGGCCACATCACCTCGCCTGCATGAAGGGCGGCGTGGCCGAAACGGGGCCCGTGACTCCTTCCCATGAGACAGGTACTGACTGGGGAGACATGGTTTGTGCGCGTGCCTCGAGATGGGAGTGCCTCCGGTGGTCCGGAGCCCTCTTCGTGTGCTCCCAGGTGGACGCACGTGGGGATGCGTGGGGGATGGGCGGGGGAGAGCGGGCGTGACGGAGGAGGAGGTCGCCACCTGCATCCGGCGGGCAGCCGAGGGGGCTCAGGACGCGCACCGCGAGCTGTACCAGCGCTTCCATGGGGCCGTGCGCCGCGTGGCGCTGGGCTACTCGGCCCTGGGGCCCGCGGAGGTGGAGGACGTGGTCCAGGAGACCTTCGTCCGGGCCTTCCGCGAGCTGCCCCGGCTCCAGCACCCCCGCGCCTTCGGGAGCTGGTTGGTGACGATTGCCCGCCACCACGCGCAGTCGCTCAGCCGGGGCGCCCAGCTGCGTGGTCGCGCGGCGGAGGACCTGGCGCTGGAGCTGGAGTCGACCACGCCCGCGATTCCTCCGGCGCTGGAGCTGGAGCGGCGCGTGGCGGTGGTGCGCGAGTTGATTGAAGCGCTGCCCGAGGGCCCCGAGAAGGAGACGGTGCGCCTGTTCTATCTGGAGGGTGAGCTGAGCGCGCGGGAGATCGCCGAGCGCCTGGGGCTGGGCAAGAGCGCGGTGACGATGCGCCTGGAGCGCTTCCGCGCGCGGGTGAAGCGCCAGTTGCTGTCGCGGCTGTTGGCCGCGGGAGTGGGATGAGCCATGGGTGACGCGAGCAGGCACCTGGATGCGCACAGCTGGCGGGCGCTGCGGGACAAGTCCCCCGACGCGGTGGCGTACTTCGCCGACCACCTGTCGCGGCCCTGCGGCGAGTGCGAGGCGTTCCTCGAGAAGAACGACGACGCGTTCGGCCTGGAGGCGATGACGGACGAGGCGCTCGGGAGCCTGGCTCCTGTTCGCGAGGACGCGGTGGGCTGGGCCCGCTTGCGCAAGCGGCTCGGTCCGCCTCGGCGCCTGTGGCTCTCCGGCGCGGTGGCGGTGGCTGTCGCCGCCATGGTCACCTTCGCGTTCCATCCCGCGATGCTGACGGGCGGGCAGCCGGGCACCTCGGTGCGACTGAAGGGCGGCGCCGCGCTGTCGCTGGAGCTGACGGCGCTCGCCCGGATGCTGGATGGGAACCTGCGCCCGCTGACGGATGGAGCGCAGCTTCCTCCCGAGGCCGTGGTGCTGGTGCGCTATCGCGCGAGCGAGCTGGCGGACGCGCTGCTCGCGCTGGAGTCGCCCGACGGCTCCGTGCAGATGCTGGGCGCCTACGCGCTGGAGGCGGGGACGCATGACCTGCGCGAGGACGGTGAGCTGGCGGGCGTGTCCCTGGAGGGCGAGCAGGGCCCGAGGACCCTCGTGCTGGCCGCGTGGCCCCGGGGGGAGGGCTCCCGGGAGGCTCGTGACGCGGCGCTCGCGCGAGGACGGGTGCCGGAAGAGGCGACGCTGGCCCGGCTCGGGTTGCGGGTGACTCCGGAGGGCGCTCGCTGAGCGTGGGCCCTTGATTCGCTTCCGGCTCCAGTTCGTCTTCTGTCTCGTGCTCGTGGCGCTCTCGGCCTGCGGTGGCGCGCGGGACAAGGGGAAGGCGGTGAAGGTGCGCCTGGACCCGGCGCGCCTCGCCTCGGCGCACGAGGGGGAGCGCCACGCGCTGCTCATCGGCATCGACCAGTACGACGACGACTCCTGGAACGACCTGCGCTATCCGGGCAAGGACGCGGAGGACCTGGGGCGCGTGCTGGCGGACCCGAGGCGTGGAGGTTTCGCCTCGGTGACGGTGCTCAACCGTCCGGAGCAGACGACGCGCGCGGGAGTGCTGGATGCGCTGCGGACGCTCCAGGCGCGCGCGTGGAATCCGAGGGACGTGGTGGTCGTCTACGTCTCCGGCCACGGCACGCTCGCGCGCGACACGCGGGGCGAGCTCCAGCGCTACCTGGTGATGCGCGACACGCGCTTCCGGGACGTGCAGGGCACGGGGCTGGAGATGGTGGTGCTGGAGCAGGCGCTGGAGCGGCTGGGCTCGCTGCGCCGGGTGCTGGTGCTGGCCACGTGCCACAGCGGCACGGGCAAGTCGCTGCTGCCGGAGTCGGTGCGCTCGGAGCTGGAGCGCACCAAGGCCGCGTTCCTCCCTCGCCCGTTGGAGGAGGACAGCCGCGCGTCGCTCGTCCTGTCCGCCAGTGATTGGGGCGAGGCGGCGCGCGAGGACGACGCGCTCGGCAATGACATCTACACCCACTTCTTCGTCCAGGCGCTCGACGGGCGCGCGGACCGCAACCGCGACGGCGCGGTGAGCGCCACCGAGGCGCACGACTGGGCGCGCCGCCACACGTGGACGTATACGCAGGGGCGCCAGCGCCCGAGCGTGCGGATGACGGAAGTGGGCGCGGACCCGGTGTTGCTCTCCGGCTCCCTGTCCCAGCCCGGCCAGCCGGAGGTGTTCTCCTACAGTCCTCGCCTGGAGGGCTTCACGCTCAAGGTGGATGGCGTGGACGCGGGGGAGCTGCCCGGCGGTGTGGCGCTCCCGGAGGGAAACCGCCGGCTGGGGCTGCACAAGGGCGGCGCGGTGTTGTGGGAGGACACGGTGGTGCTGCGTCCCGGGGAGCGTCGGGCGCTGGACTCGATGCTGCGCGAGCAGGCGGAGGGGCCTCGGCGCACCGTCTCGCTCGACATGGGCGTGCTGGGCTTCCTGGATGCCCGCAGCCGGCGCGAGGTCCTCCCGCGCACGTTGATGGCGGGCGCGGGCCTGCGGTGGCATGGGCTGCTGCTCGAGGAGCGGTTGGATGTGGGCGTGGACCTGGCCGTGGGGCAGGGGCGTCAGGCGCTCCAGTTGGAGCTGGGTGGGGCGGTGCCGGTGCGACACCGGGCGGTGATGTTGGGGCTGACGGTGGGGCCGTCGTGGGAGTGGGGGCGGCTGGGCGTGTCCACGGGGCCTCGTGTGGCCGCTCTGTGGATGGAGCGCTCCTTCCATTTGGACCTGTTGAAACAGGATGAGCGCTACTTCACGGTATGGCCTGGCTGGATGGCGGGAGTGTCATGGAAGCTGGGGGCGCGGTGGGTGCTGGAGGCCAAGGGGCAGCTGCTCTGGGCCTATGTGCCCGTGGACGGACGCACTCGCGCGGTGGGCTTCGGTGGCTTGTGGCTGAGCGGAGGGTATCGCTTCTGATGCGTGCGCCTGGACAGCCGTGGCTCCTGTCGATGCTCGTCCTCCTGGGGGCCTGCGGCGGCTTCAACAATGGTCAGCTGGGGGAGGGCACCGTGCGCGGGCGCATCCTCGGCGCCGATGCCGACGTGGCGTGGGTGAGCGTGTTCGGCGAGTCCGAGCTGATGACCGGTGTGTCCTCGGACGGCCGCTTCGAGCTGGAGGGCGTGCCCGCCAGGACGGTGGAGCTGTTCGTGCTGGCGTCGCGCACGCACGCGGCCCGGGTGCGGGTGGTGCCGCAGGGGGCTCGCATCATCGACGTGGGAGACATCGACGCGCCGCCGGGCGCCTTCATCACCGTGCGGCTGCGGGGGCCTGACGGCAACGTGCCCGAGGAGGGGGAGGTGGAGGTGGATGGCACGCCCTTCGATGACCTGCCGGTGGACCCGTCGACGGGCGAGCTGCGCGTGGGGCCCCTGCCCGAGGGGTGCTACGAGCTGGAGGTCGACGCGAAGGAGCACGCGAAGAAGGAGGAGCAGGTCTGCGTCCGCGAGGGCGAGGAGCGCCTGCACGACGTCGTCCTGGAGAAGGCCGACGACGATGACGAGGAGGACGACGACTAGCGGACTTCAGACGCCGGTGACGCCCCGGATGAAGGCGAGCATCTGGTCGCACGTCGCATGCAGGTCCATCCGCTCCTCGGCCATGCGGCGGGCCTCGTGTCCCATGGTGCGCAAGGTGTCGGGGCTCGACACCAGGGAGTCGAGGGCCCTCGCGAGCGCCGGGTAGTCGCCCGGGATGACGAGCCGCCCGTCCACGCCGTCCCGCACCAGCTCGCCCACGCCGCCCACGGGTGTGGCCACCACCGCGAGGCCCGCGGCCTTCGCCTCCGCGATGGCCCACGAGGACATGTCCGCCATCGTCGGCAGCACGAACAGGTCCGCCGCCTGCGCCAGCCCAATCAGCTCGGGCGAGTTGGGCCGGACGCCGGTGTGGACGCGGACGCCGGGCGGCGCCTCGAAGGTGTCGGACGTCACCAGGTCCATCCGCCAGTTCTTCAGTCGCGTCTCCCGGGCCCAGCGCAGGAGCAGGTGCCCGCCCTTGCGGCCCAGGTCCCCTCCGACGAAGAGCAGCCGCACCACGCCGTCCCGTGCCTTGCGCTCGGGGGCCGGACGCCACAGCCGCGTGTCCACGCTCGGCCAGACCACGTGCACGCGGGTGCGCGGAACGCCGTACTCCTCCACCAGCGAGCGCTTGGTGAACTCGGAGAAGGACAGCATGCCCTTCGCGATGGAGTAGGTGCGGCGATGCAGCGCGTTCTTCGCCCTGCCCACCCAGCCGGCGTGCTGCGAGCGCAGGCCGTAGTACCGCAGATAGTCCTCCAGGCCGCTCGGCGTGGCGTCCGTGGAGACCACGCTGGGCACGCGCCCCATGAAGTCGTGCGCCAGGTGCGCCATGCGCTGCGTGTGGACCACGGCGGCCTGCACCGGGGCCTGCGCGAGCGCCTGATTCAACGCCGAGCGTGTCCTCAGTCCCCCGCGAAGCGACAGGCGCGAGCGCACCAGGGGCAGGCCCTCCCAGAGGTCGTCCGCGTGCTCGTCGATGGGCAGCCACACCGGCGTGATGTCGGTGCGCGCGGCCATGGCGCTCTTGAGGTTCTGCAGGAAGACGGCGTTGCCGAGCGTCGTCTCGATGGCGAAGGCAATGCGTGGAGGCGCCGACATCGCTTGCACGTCCGTCCGTCGCAGCTGGCGGCGACATGCCGCGCACGGCACCCACCTAACTTCACTCCGTGGGCCTTGTTAAGGCCCATGAGCCTCCACGGCGCGGTTCTCAACGTGCGAGAAGATGCATGGTGGATGTGCCGACATCGTCACACCAACCTGAACCGTCCTTCAGTTATCGCCAGGCGCACGGCGGCCACCGTGGCGGCGGCATCCTGCTCGCTCGTGTCGAGCACATGACCCTCCGGGAGGGAGGCGTCTCGGAAGCCGCGCCAGATGCCACGCAGCACGGCGGCGTCCGTCAGTGCGTCCGACGTGGTGCGCGCCCGGGCACGTGCCACCGTCCGGGCCTCGTCCGGCAGGAGGATGACCAGCCGCAGGTCGAGTGGGTGTGTGCGCGCGGCGGCCAGCCAGGGCGCGAAGAACCAGGGGCCGATGACCCCATCGACCATCACCTCGTACCCGCCTGCGGCATAGGCCGTGGCGCTCGCGACCAGCGCGTTCATCACCGTGGTGTTCTGGTCATGGGCCTCGGTGCGCCAGGGTTCGAGGTAGCCCTGGCGCACGTAGGCATAGAAGTCATCCGAGGGAAGGTGGACCGCCCGCTCCTCGGGTGACTGCTCCGCCAGCCTCCGTGCCACGGTGGACTTTCCGACGCCCGACGGGCCGGAGACGAGGATGACACGCGGTGCGCTCATGTTGCCCAGCGTACCCCGGGGCCCCGGGCGAGGTGCTCCGGCTCACAACAACGGCGCGATGGTCAGCGTGGCGGGGCCGTCCAGGCGCGTCAGGCCGGACGGCGAGTTGCAGCCGTTCTCCAGGTCCTCGTTGAGGTAGGTGATGGTCTGGACCGCGCGGTTCCCCGCGAACTTGCCGGAGGTCACCGTGCCCGTCTGGACGAAGGCGAAGGTGGTGCTCTGCAGCGCGACCTTCACGGTGGTGAAGAGGACGGTGGAGGTCTCTCCGGTGTCCCACTGCAGCGTGAGGGTGCTGCGGTAGGTGGAGAGGAAGTTGTCGCACGAGTTGCCGGGGAACAGGACTGGCCCCACGGACCAGGTCGCGGTGGTCACGCGGGGGCCGAGCACGGTGGCGCACAGGCTGTAGGTCGTCTCTCCGGTGATGAGGACGTCCTGGGGCTCGTTCGTGAGCCCGGGGTTGAAGGTCACCGAGTTGGTCCCCGAGGGACAGCTCACCACCGCCGCTTGCGCGAGGGCTTGATGGACGGGGAGCGCCGCCACCAGCAGTCCCAGCAGCCGCGCGAGCGCGCCCCATCGGTTCCAGGAAGATTCACGAGCAGGTCCGGACATGGCTCCTCCGACTCCCACCGCCGACGTGGCGGCGATGACGCGTACGGTGACCCGGATGCGGGGCGTCCTGGAACTGTACCCGGGTCCACGTCTGTCCTGGGATGTATGCGCAATGCCTCACGGGGAGCCCGTCGCCGCCCATGACGCAACCATGACTGACTCATGGAAAGGCAAACGCCCGGGCCAGGTCCGCGCCTCGTACCTTGCTTCGCGAGTGCTCGAGTCGTCGTTCCCCCAGTGGCTCCGTCGCGGGGCCAACGCGCGAGGAGGCGCGTCCTGAACCACCATGAACTTCACCCTCATTGGTTTGTGGGGCCACATGGGCCCCTTCGCGAAGCTCATCGTCATCGTGATGGGCGTGATGTCCGTGTTGTCATTGCTCATCCTCGTCGAGCGCGCGCTCGTCTTCCGGACCGCGCGCCGCAACTCGCGCAGGTTCGCCTCGGAGCTGGCCACGCTGCTCGCCAACGGGGACTTCGACACCGCCGCCCACGTCAAGCTGGGGCCCGACGTGGGCTACCTCGGCCGCACCATCCGCGCCGGCCTGACGGCCTATCGCACCGCCTCCGATGACGACCGCAACGAGGTCATGGAGTCCGTCGCCCGGAACCTGGAGCGGCAGGCGCAGCGCGAGGTGCAGGGCATGAAGCGCGGCCTGGGACAATTGGCGACGGTGGCCTCCACCGCGCCCTTCGTGGGGTTGCTCGGGACGACGATGGGCATCGTCACCGCGTTCCAGCAGATGGGCGAGGCGGGCGCGGGCGGCATCGGGAACATCTCCACCGGCATCTCCGAGGCGCTGGTGACGACGGCCTTCGGCCTGCTCGTCGCCATCCCCGCGGTCATGGGCTACAACTCCCTGCAGGGCTGGGTGGACGCGCGCGCCGTGGACCTCGCCGAGGCGAGCAACGAGTTCCTCGACGTCGTGGCCCGGGTCCTCAAGCGCTCCCGCGTCGCGGCGGGCTGAGCCGGGCGCCGCGCGCGGCCTTCCGAATCCTCCTGGAAAATACGGCCGGGAATATCCGGGCCCAGGCTCGTTCAGGTGCCGAGGCCGGGAAGCAGAAGCGCGACGCGCTCCTTCCCGTCTCCGGCGTGCCATTCGGGCACGCCCTCCTTCGAGGGGGACCTGGACCATGAAGATTCGGACTCAAAAGAAGCAGTGGCTGGCAGGCGCGCTCGCGGGCGCCCTGCTCGTGCCGGCGGCGGCGCTGGCGAACGAGACGCACGCCTACGGCATCGCCAACTTCGGCGGCTCCGGGCAGTGCTCGGGCTCGTCGCACTCCGTGCACACCCAGACGGCGTCGGCGTTCGCCAGCTACTTCACGTCGCTGCGCAACTCCGGCCTCTGGTCCGACGTGCGCACGCTCTCCAACATGAACGTGACGCGGGACCTCTGGACGGACCCGGCCAAGGGCGCGGTGGGCGAGTCCAACGACGCCGCCCTCAACGCGGGCGTGGACGACGCGGACGTCATCTTCATCCACACGCACGGCGGCCACGAGGTGTCCACGCCGCGCAGCTCGCTGGTCATGGGCAGCAACAGCCCCTCCTGCTCGGCGCTCACGGACAGCCACATGCGGCTGGGCAACGGCAAGCTGGACATCGCCGTCATCAAGGCCTGCCGGTCCGGCAACATCGAGGTCTGGGAGCGGGGTGGCTACCGCCAGCAGTTGGTGACGGCGACCAGCGGCTTCAGCGTCTGGAATGCCTTCCACGGCGACTCGTCGTGCGGCGGCTTCGTGAAGGACTACCTCGAGGACTACCTGGAGGACTCCCGCAACGACGGCGTCGGTGAGAACTGGATTGATGAGGCCTACGACTGGGGCGTCATCTACGACGACTGCCCGGTCTCCATCGTCTTCGGAGACTCGAAGGCGAAGCGCAAGAGCATGTACGAGGCGGGTGGGTGGAGGGACCGCAAGAACACCGGCAGCAAGACGGGCTCCTCCTACTTCTACGTGAGCGGCTGCAACCCGGACAACGGTCGCAAGCTGCCCTGAGCCTTCCTCTCTCCACCCATCCATTCTTTTCGGACCTTGAAACCATGAAGACCCAACTCATCCGATTCCTGACCGCATTGCCTCTCACCGCGCTGCTCGGCTGCGACACCGCGGCGCCCCTGGCGGAGGAGGGCCAGGACACGGCGCCCGCGCAGGTGGCCCAGGCGGCGACCACCGTCAGCTTCGCCTTCGACTCCAGCGGCATCGCCGCGCTGCCCTCGGGCGCGCTTCCCACGCAGTTGCTGCCGGCCTCGGCCTTCAACGAGGCGATGGTCCAGCGCGGGCTCATCGGTACCTCCGAGTCCTTCACCGTCGCGGAGGAGCTGGGCACGCGCCGCGACCTGGAGTCGCCGTCCTGGCGGTTCGAGCGGGACATCTCGTCCGGCCGCGTGCTGGTGCTGAACAAGGTGGAGAGCGGCCCCGCGACGCCGCAGGAGCCCGGGGTGTTGCAGCGCAACTCCGTGGCGCGACTGCAGCGCTGGGGCATCCCTTCTGGGGAGATTGGCGAGATTCGCCAGGTGCAGTCCTTCCTTCAGAACGAGGAGGTGGGCGAGGTCTCGCCCGCGGAGCTGCACCGTCACAAGACGTTCGTGCTGCGCGCCATCAATGGCATCCGCGTGCAGGGGCACCGCGCGGTGGTGACGCACGGCGTGGACGGTGGCTTCCAGCGCGCGCTCATCCGCTGGCCGGCGCTGGCGCGTGAGGGGCACCTGCTGCGCACCCGCCTGAGCACGGCGGAGATCGAGCGCAAGGCGACCGAGGCGCTCGTGGCCGAGGGCCTGACGACGGGCCGCGTGCGGCTCAGCTGGAAGTACGTGCCGCGCCAGCTCACCGACGGCACCTGGGCGCTGACGCTGCAGGTCAACGCCTCGCTGCCCTCCGTCAACACGGACACCCACACCGAGGAGCCTCGGGTGATTGACGTGGATGTGAACGCCGTCCCGTAGTCGCGGTGTGTCACCTGCTCGCCCAGGCCTCTGGTGGACGGGGGAGGGTGGCAGGGTGGCGGCTTCGATTCCCGCCGCCTCCACTAGCAGCAACCCGCCGCTGTAAGCCGCGCCCCCTCCTGGCGAGGGGGCGCGGTTTGACTCCAGGGACCAAATCGGGTCAGTTGGGACCGAAATTGGACCAAATCGGAGTCGCAACGGCATGGGCAGTGGGAAGGTCTGGACTGGCAAGTGGAAGGGCGGGCGGACGTTCACGGCGAAGGACGGCCGCCCGGTGTACGTGCTGCGCAAGATGGTTGTGGGCAAGGCGTACACGGTTCACCTGGACGCGCGCAGCGAGACGGAAGCCGAGGCAGAGCTGGCCCTCTTCATGCGCGACCCGGAGGGCTACCGCACCCGGGGCGAGGCTCAGAAACTCAAGCAAGAGTCCGCCGTCTACATGGACGCGCCCACCGTGGGCCGCTACCTGGCGCACATGCGGCGCGCGGGCACCACCGAGCGCTACGTGGGCAATGTCGGCTTCTACCTCGCGGCATGGGCCGAAGCGCTCGCGGGGCGTGACCTGCGCGCCGTCACGCTCCAGGACTTGCTGCGCGAGTTGAACCGGCAACCCACCGCACGCAAGAACCGGATTACGGCCCTCAAGGCGTTCTGCGCGTGGCTGCGGGAGGAAGAGGGCGCGTTGACGGTGGCAGAGGACGCCACCATTTCCCTCAAGGTGCCCGCCAGCCGTCCCGAGAAGTCGGTACGCGACAAGGGTTACAGCATCGAAACCATCGAGCGCCTTTACAGCGCGATCTCCGGCTGGGAGTTCACCAACTTTCAGCAGGAGGCCACGCGGCGCACGACGGACGTGCAATGCGTGCGGGACGTGCTGTGCCTGCACGCCAAAACGGGCATGCACGGCACCGAGATTGAACGGCTCGCCCGGGGCGAGGGCAAGGTCACGGTGTTGAAGGAACCGGGGGAGATTGCCGCTACCCTGCGCTTCGTCCACAAGAGCGGGCGCGTTCACGTCCAGAGCATTGACCGGCAGACGCTCGCGGCCGTGCAACGGCTCCAGGCGCGCGGCGCGGCCCCGGTGGACAGCCACATTCGGCGCGTGGTGCGGCGGGCCTGCAAGTCCCTGGGCATGGAATTGGTCCGCTTCGGGGAGTTGCGGCACAGCTTCGTTACCTGGGCTTCCGAGTGCGGCCAGGAAGTGCGGCCCAAGTCCGGAGGGCTGCCGCTTGCCGCCATTGCCGCCGTGGTGGGGCACACTTCGCCCGCGACCACCAAGCGCTTCTACGAGAACGTGGCGGTGCCGCCCATGATCAAGGTGCCTATCCGGCTGGAGCACCCCGAAGACCCGGCGGTGCTGCCGCTCAAGAAGGTTGCCGCAGCATCCTGAGAATCGCGTCCCGTGTTTCCCGCCCGGTGGCAGTGCTCCGGGCGGGTTGCCGCTTGAGCTTGGGTGCTGGCTCGCGGCTGAAGCGCTCCTGAAGCGCTTCGATGCTCTCCAGCGTCACCATGGCCGTCTTGCCCACCTTCGGGGCGCGGCTGAGCGCACCCGCCTTGAGCAGTGCGAAGACCTGGGAGCGCCCGCAGCCGAGTAGCGCTTGCGCCGCGTCAACGGTGACGGCGCGTGCAGCTTGGACGGGGGCGGCCTGGGAGATGCGGGCGTGAATCGCGCCCACGGCTTCCCGCAGCCTCCGTAGCTCGTGGTGTATCTCCCGCAGCAATGCGGACTCGGCGCCGCCGTCCGCTGCGGGCTGCTGCTGCGTGGTGCTGGTGTCCTGCGTGGTTTCCTTCATGGCTGCTGACCTGCTGGTGCCGGGAGGCCGTGGAGGCTTCCTGGCGGTGTCCGCACTGAGGGGCCGCGATGCGTGGGCGGTGTCACCCGTCCCGAAGGTGTGCCCCCGGAATGAGGGCACCCCGCAGCGTCACTGCGTACCGGAAATTCTGCGGAACAACAAAAACAATTGTCAAACATTCCAGCAATGACTGGCCGCCCACCTTGACTGATATGGTTTCGCGCGAGACATGGGGTTTCGCCGTCTCTCGGAGGGAGTTTCGCGCGTGAGTTTCGCCATGGAGCGCGAAACGCCGCGGCGTATGTGATTGCATCGGTGGGTGCGCGAAACTGTGGTGGGGAATTGCGCCTCGACGGGCGGAACGTTTCGCGCGGAGGGGTGTCGCGGCGGCACAGTTTCGCGCGGGGCACCACGGCGGGCGGAACCCCAGGCGAAATGGCAGCGCGGGGCGCTGCGGGCGCGGAATCGCGCCACTGCTGGAAACGCGCCCTCATGGTGGGGCGCTGCGCGCCGGGCGCCACTCTGTGGCGCCGCGTTTCGCGCGGGACGCGGGGCGCGGAGTCTAGAAGCGCTGCCGGGGTTTCGCGCCGTCCCCGGCAGTGGCGGGCGAAGCGCCACGGCGAAACGCGCCCCTCGGGGCGCCGATTCGCGCTGCTGTACCCCGCTGGTGCTCCCGGCACCGGCATTTCGCCCCGCCCGCCGTACCCGAGGGCCGCGTTTCGCGCGGCGCTGGGGGTTTCGCGCGGGCGCTGGCGATTCGTCCGGATGGCCGCGCCCCAGTGCGCCACCAAGGGTGTTCCTGGCGCTGCCTCCCACCGAGGTTTCGCGCGTCGGTGCGGCTGGCGCTTGCTGGGTTGCCTGCCTCTCAGGGCTGCCGCCGTGACTCACTCCAAGCCCGAGGTGATGCTCGGCGTGGGCGGGCTCCAGGGAGCCCGGAGCCCGAGGCCGCACCGAGGGACGGCGACTTAGCTTCTGCGGCCCGTGCTCGTGGGGCCCTACGTGCCCGAGGTGGCACTCGGCACGGGCGCTGGTGGCCACCACGCACCGGGGCAGGCACCACAGCCCCGAGGTGGCGCTCGGCGCGAGCAAGCTCTACGGCCCCCGGGGTGGTGCTCGGCGCGGGCGATGGCGGCTGCCACGCACCGGGGCAGGCGCCACGGCCCGAAGTGGTGATCGGCGCGGGCAAGCTCTACGGCCAGAGGTGGTGCTCAGCGCGGGCGAAGCTCCAGGCCGCACGGAAGGACGGTGGGCGGATGGCTGCCAGGGCTCCGAGGTGGCGCTCGGCCTGGACGCCAAGAGGCCACCACGCAACGCAAGGGCTGTCCGACTGCCGTTGGTAGATGCTGGCAGGCACTATCCGCCCCCGTTCCGAATCAGAACCGATTTACGCGGGAGGCGCGGCGCGAAAGGGGCGGCCCCGCGTTCGCGCCACACTGAGACGGGGACTTTCGCGCATGGGTTCCCAATTGGAGCCCTTTCGCGCCGCCACTGTACCGGGCGGGGGTGAAGCGTCTCTGTCTAGGCGGAAGCGTTCCGGCACTCCGCAGCCCCTGTCCGTGCTGACTTCCTCGCGGCGCGAAACTGCGCCGCTTCCGTGCTGCCGAGGAGTTTCGCTTCCTGGAGGCCAGGCGCCGCGCCTCAAAGAGCGGCATCGCCGGTTTCCGTCGCGCCCGGCCGGGCGAAACGTCGCAACCGAGCCTCGGGAAGGCCGGTGCTGCTTCGCACGGGTGAGTTTCGCGCCCTCTTGGGTTTCGCCCGTGTTTGGAGCGGCTCAAGCCAGGGCGCCGCCTGTCTCATCACTTCGGGGCCCCTGGCAACCATCCGCCACCGCCCTTTCGCGCGGCCGGATTTTCGCCCGTGCCGAGCGCCACCTCGGGACCGTGGCGCCTGCCCGGTACGTGGTGGCCATTCGCCACCGCACTTCCGCGCGGCCCGGAGTTTCGCCCGCGCCGAGCGCCACCTCGGGCCGTAGAGCTTGCCCGTGCCGAGCATCACCTCGGAGCCCTGGCAGCCATCCGCCCACCGTCCTTCCGCGCGGCCGGAGTTTCGCCCGCGCCGAGCACCACCTCGGGGCTGTGGTGCCTGCCTGGTGCGTGGTGGCCATCCGCCCACCGTCCTTCCGCGCGGCCTGGAGTTTCGCCCGCGCCGAGCACCACCTCGGGGCCGTGGTGCCTGCCCGGTGCGTGGTGGCCGCCAGCGCTGCGCCGTATCTGTTCGCCGTGCCCCCTCGTGACCACTCGCTCAATGAGGCTGTAGAGGCTAGGGTCCAGGCAGGCGAACATAACGTGCGGAGCGTTTCTCGTCTGCGCTGGGGGCCAAGAATGTCAGGAGCGCAAGGAATGACAGTGAGGCTGAGCGTAGGGCTCTGCGTTTTGTTCGGGCTGCTGAGCGGGTGTGCTACGGGGGGAGAAGCGGCCTTGTCTCCCAACATTCCTCAACGGGCTAACGCACCTCAAACGGCCTGTGAGGGGGGCGAGGCTAAGGCTTGCAACAGCCTCGGCTTGCGCTACGCCCAAGGCCTCGGAGTGCCCCAGGACGAGCGGCGGGCCGCCATGCTCTTTGAGCAGGCCTGCACGGGTGGAGAGGCCGGGGGGTGCTTCGGCCTCGGCATGCACTACGCCCAGGGCCTCGGAGTGCCCCAGGACGAGCGCCGGGCCGCCACGCTCTTTGAGCAGGCCTGCACGGGTGGAGAGGCCCTGGGGTGCTACCACCTCGGCATGCGCTACACCCAGGGCCTCGGAGTGCCCAAGGACGAGCGCCGGGCCGCCACGCTGTATGAGCAGGCCTGCACGGGTGGAGAGGCCGGGGGGTGCACCAACCTAGGCGTGCTCTACGCCCGGGGCCTCGGAGTGCCCAAGGACGAGCGCCGGGCCGCCACGTTGTATGAGCAGGCCTGCACGGGTGGAGAGGCCAGGGGGTGCTTCAACCTCGGCGTGCGCTACGCCGAGGGCCTCGGAGTGCCCAAGAACGAGCGCCGAGCCGCCATGCTGTATGAGCAGGCCTGCACGGGTGGAGAGGCCAGGGGGTGCAACCACCTCGGCTTTGCCTACGCCAAGGGCCTCGGAGTGCCCAAGGACGAGCGGCGGGCCGCCATGCTGTATGAGCAGGCCGCCTGCACGGGTGGAGATTCCCTGGGGTGCTACAACCTCGGCTCGCGCTACACCCAGGGTCTCGGAGTGCCCAAGGACGAGCGCCGGGCCGCCACGCTCTTTGAGCAGGCCTGCACGGGTGGACATGCCGGGGGGTGCTTCAACCTCGGCTTTTCCTACGCCAAGGGCCTCGGAGTGCCCCAGGACGAGCGGCGGGCCGCCACGCTCTTTGAGCAAGCCTGCACGGGTGGACATGCCGGGGGGTGCTTCAACCTCGGCTTTTCCTACGCCAAGGGCCTCGGAGTGCCCCAGGACGAGCGGCGGGCCGCCACGCTCTTTGAGCAGGCCTGCACGGGTGGGAATGCCGGGGGGTGCACCAACCTCGGCTTTTCCTACGCCAAGGGCCTCGGAGTGCCCAAGGACGAGCGCCGGGCCGCCACGCTCTTTGAGCAGGCCTGCACGGGTGGAGAGGCCAGGGGGTGCACCAAACTCGGCTTTTCCTACGCCGAGGGCCTCGGAGTGCCCCAAGACGAGCGCCGGGCCGCCACGCTCTTTGAGCAGGCCTGCACGGGTGGAGAGGCCCTGGGGTGTTTGGGCCTCGGCTTGCGCTACGCCGAGGGCCTCGGAGTGCCCAAGGACGAGCGCCGGGCCGCCACGCTCTTTGAGCAGGCCTGCACGGGTGGAGAGGCCCTGGGGTGCTTCAGCCTCGGCAAGCGCTACGCCCAGGGCCTCGGAGTGCCCAAGGACGAGCGGCGGGCCGCCACGCTCTTTGAGCAGGCCTGCACGGGTGGAGAGGCCAGGGGGTGCTACATCCTCGGCTCTTTCTACGCCGAGGGCCTCGGAGTGCCCAAGAACGAGCGCCGGGCCGCCACGCTGTATGACCAGGCCTGCACGGGTGGAGAGGCCGGGGGGTGCTTCAGCCTCGGCTTTTTCTACGCCAAGGGCCTCGGAGTGCCCAAGGACGAGCGGCGGGCCGCCACGCTGTATGACCAGGCCTGCACGGGTGGAGAGGCCGGGGGGTGCACCAACCTCGGCTTTTCCTATGCCAAGGGCCTCGGAGTGCCTAAGGACGAGCGGCGGGCCGCTACGCTCTTTGAGCAGGCCTGCACGGGTGGGAATGCCGGGGGGTGCTACACCCTCGGCCTGCTCTACGCCAATGGCCTCGGAGTGCCCAAGGACGAGCGGCGGGCCGCCACGCTCTTTGAGCAGGCCTGCGGCGCTGGAATATCCGAAGCTTGCGCCATGCGATGAACAAGGCTTGATGCCCTGACAACACCAGACGGGGCACGGCGAACAGTTACGCTGCGCCGAGCACCACCTCGGGGCGTAGCACCACCTCGGGCCCTGGCAGCTATCCGCCCACCGCACTTTCGCGCGGCCGGAGTTTCGCCCGCGCTGAGCGCCACCTCGGGGCCGTGGTGCCTGCCCCGGTGCGTGGTGGCCGCCAGCGCCCGTGCCGAGCGCCACCTCGGGCCGTAGAGCTTGCCCGCGCCGAGCGCCACCTCGGGGCCGTGGTGCCTGCCCCGGTGCGCGGCAGTCGCCAGCGTCCGTGCCGAGCGCCGCCTCGGGGCCGCGGTGCCTGCCCGGTGCGTGGCAGCCGCCAGCGCCCGCGCCGAGCGCCACCTCGGGGCCGTGGTGCCTGCCCGGTGCGTGGCAGCCGCTAGCGCCCGCGCCGAGCACCACCTCGGGCCGTAGGTAGCGCTTGCCCGCGCCGAGCACCACCTCGGGCCGTGGCACCACCTCGGGCCCTGGCCGCCATCCGCCACTGCCCTTCCGCGCGGCCCGGAGTTTCGCCCGTGCCGAGCACCACCCCGGCGCCGTGGTCCCGGCCCGGTGCGTGGTGGCCGCCAGCGCCCGTGCCGAGCACCACCTCGGGCCCTGGCCGCCATCCGCCACCGTCCTTCCTCGCGGCCTGGAGCTTCGCCCGTGCCGAGCGCCACCTCGGGCCGTGGCGCCTGCCCGGTGCGTGGCAGCCATCCGCCACCGCCCTTCCGCGCGGCCGGAGTTTCGCCCGCGCCGAGCGCCACCTCGGGGCCGTGGCGCCTGCCCGGTACGTGGTGGCGATCCGCCCACCGCACTTCCGCGCGGCCCGGAGTTCCGCCCGCGCCGAGCGCCACCTCGGGCCGTGGCCGCCATCCGCCCACCGCCCTTCCGCGCGGCCGGAGTTTCGCCCGCGCCGAGCGCCACCTCGGGCCGTAGAGCTTGCCCGCCGAGCACCACCTCGGAGCCCTGGCAGCCATCCGCCACCACCCTTTCGCGCGGCCGGATTTTCGCCCGTGCCGAGCGCCACCTCGGGACCGTGGCGCCTGCCCGGTGCGTGGTGGCCATTCGCCACCGCACTTCCGCGCGGCCCGGAGTTTCGCCCGCGCCGAGCGCCACCTCAGGGCCGTGAGCTTGCCCGCGCCGAGCACCACCTCGGGGCCGTGGTGCCTGTCCGGTGCGTGGTGGCCGCCAGCGCTGCGCCGAACACCACGTCGGGGCGTAGCACCACCTCGGGCCCTGGCAGCCATCCGCCACCGCACTTCCGCGCGGCCTGGAGTTTCGCCCGCGCCGAGCGTCACCTCGGGCCGTGGTGCCTGCCCGGTACGTGGTGGCCGCCAGCGCCCGTGCCGAGCACCACCTCGGGCCCTGGCCGCCATCCGCCACCGTCCTTCCGCGCGGCCGGAGTTTCACCTGTGCCGAGCACCACCTCGGGCCGTGGTGTCCGTCCGGTGCGTGGTGGCGCCAGCGCCCGTGCCGAGCACCACCTCGGGCAGTAAAGCTTGCCCGCGCCGAGCACCACCTCGGGCCGTGACGCCTGCCCGGTGCGTTGCGCTGGCCAGTGTCCGCGCCGAGCGCATCCTCGGAGCACCCCGAGAGTGTGCCCACTGGCGCGCACGCGCCGGGGCTTCCGACCTGGCCCTCGTACCCGCGCGTTGCCCCGTGCCGAGCCGGGAGCGCGCTCGGCACGGGCAGGCGTCTGTTAGGGTCTACCCATGAGGTCACGTCCCTTGCCCCACGTTCCCGGGCTCTTGCTGGTGCTGCTGTCCATGGCCGCATGGGCAGCCGAAGCGCAGACGGCCCCCGGCCCTTCCCTTCGTTTCCGCCGCGTGCCCCTCACTGGAAAGCCCGAGGTGGTGCGGCTCGCAACGGGCATTCCCGCAACGCTCAACTTCGACGCGGCGATCAACCCGCAGAAGGTGCGGCTGGATGCTCCGGCCCGCGTCAAAATTTTGAGCACCGGGGAGCGCTCTGTCACCCTGCTTGCCGAGGGCGATTTGGGCGAAGGCGTGACGTTGCGCGTGCCGTTCCTGACTGAGCCCTCCCTCGCGGAGCCTGCCTTTCAGCTCGTCACGGATTCGGACGTGGCGGATTCGCAGGTGATGGTCTACCGCAGCGCCAACGCGCCGGAGTTGATGCAAGCACGGCTGACGGAGTTGGAGGCCCGCAGCGCCGCGTGCGAGGCGCAACTCTCCACCGAGCGCGAGCGCAGCAAGGCCACGGGCCCCGCCGCATGGGTCCTCTCCCGACAAGTTGATGCAGCGGGAGTGCGCGTTGACGAACTCAAGCGACTGTCCAACGTGGGCTCGGCGGGCATTGAGGCAACGTCCGTCCGCCGCTTCCTGGCGGATGGGTGGGCGGTGCTCCGCGTGCAGGTGGGGAACGGCTCCGGGCAGCCTTGGCGGCCAGGGCGGGCATGGCTGGAAAGTGCGGCCACCGGGCGCCGCACGGACGCGCGCACGGTGAGCATGGCGCCGGAAGTGCTGGCCCCCGAAACCTCGGGCCGCGTGGCGGTGGAGTTTGACGGGCCGCCCGGGAGCGTGGGGGAAGTCTTCCGGTTGGTGGTAGAGGACGCGGACGGCGCCCGGCGCCTCTCAGTCGCGGGCGTGGTGATGCAGGACACAGCGCAGGAGAAGAGTGGCCCATGATGACCGTGGATCCCCCCAACTTCCTCAAGCCCGGCGCCCGCCTCGGGGCCCCCTACCGGATTCGCGGTTGGAAGGGCGGCGGTGCCTATGGCGAGGTGTACGAGTGCGAAAGGCAGGGCAGGCCCTACGCCCTCAAGCTGTCCAAGCACCGCCAGTCCAGCGATGACCCGGGCAAGACGGACCAACGGCTGCTGCGGGAGTTGGTGTGCCTTGTCCAACTGGACCACCCGAACATTGCCAAGGTGCTGGGCTGGACACGCACTGACGAGGGTTACGGCTATCTGGTGCTGGAGTACGTCGAGGGGTGGACGCTGGCCCAATGGCTCCAGCAAACGCGCCCCACCTTCGCCCAGGTCCTGCACGTCTTCGCCAAACTGGCGGGTGCGCTCGCGTACATGCACCGCAGGGGCGTGCGGCACCGGGACGTGTCGCTGTCCAACGTCATGGTACGCAAGGCGGACGGCGAACCCGTCCTCATTGACCTGGGGGCGGGGGACTACTCCGGGGCACATGAGTTGACGGATTGGCCCTTGCCCCCGGGTACCGACCGCTACCGCTCGCCCGAGGCGGCCCGCTTCCTCAAGGCCCACCAGAACGACCCGAGCGCCCGGTACGACTTCCCCCCGGAAGATGACTTCTACTCGCTGGCGGTGTGTCTCTATGACGCGCTGACGGACGCGGAACCCACCCTCAAGGCGAACGCACGAAAGGTCCCGCGCCTCAACGTCAACAGCCCCACCATGGCCCCGCCCCCAGCCCGCAAGGTCAACCCGCGCGTGCCCGAGGCATTGAGTGCATGGGTAGAGCGGTGGTTGGTGCGCGACGTGGAGACGCGGCGGCCCGCGTTGGATGCCATGCCTAGCTCCCTGGAAGAGTTGGCGAAGCAAGGCGGCGCGGAATGGCTGGCCACCGTCCAGCCCTCGCCGGAAGAGGGCACCCCGGCCCCCGAGCAACAGCTTTCCCGGAAGCGGCGGCGCGTGCTGGCATGGGCCATGGCCGCTGGCGTGCTCGCGGCAGTCGCGGCGCTCGCGTGGCTACGCGCCGTCCCTTCGCAGGATGTGGCGCCGTCCCAGGCCGCGCCGGAGGCGCCAAGCACGCCGCAGGCGCCAGCCCCGGACAGTCCACCAACCCCGCCCGCGCCGTCTGCGGGTGCAGTACCGTCCCCATCCCAGGTGTCCCCTGCTGAGAAGGAAAGCCCCTCTGTGAGTGCCCCCACGAATCCGCCCCCGAGTGCGTCTGCCGCGAAGAAGCCGAAGAAGGCCGCGCCCGTCTTCAGCCCCGAATTCCTCAAGAAATGCGCCATGGCGGGTGCCAGTGCCGCCGCGTTGATGGGCTGCCCTGGCCCCCAGGTGACGCCCACGCGGGAGACGTGCCCCAAAGAAGCCGTGAGTGCCGCACAGGAAAGGCGCCTGGAGCACGATGCTTTTTTCAGCGTCCAAATTGACGTGAGTCAGCCATGCCCGAAGGGGAAGTTTTGCGACGTCACATTGCGCGACGGGCCGATTGAAAGCGTCGTGACGGAGGGCCGGTACGGGTTGCCCGATGGCACGCGGCTGTACGGCCAAGTCTGGACGGCAGGAGACGAGGTGGTCATCCGCTACACCCGCGCCGTGATTCCTCCCGGGATAACCAAGTATTACGCCGAGGGCACCGAACGGGCCTTCCCCATTTGCGCCGTGCTCGGCAACAACGGCGGCGCGAAGAAGCGGGAGGGCTCCAAGCCCGGCGCCGCGCGAGTGTACGCCTACGAAACCGCACGCATCATTCACGGGCGGTGGCCATAAGGCAGGGTGTAAAGGGTCTTTGCAGAAAACTGGCCCCGGTTGCTCTAGCAATAATGTTGCGATAACCCGGGCCTCAAACCTGGAGAGTCGTTCCCTTCCGGGACTACTCGCCAGTAGCTTCCTCCCTGCGTTCGCGCGGCTTCCGTGGCCGCGCATTCAGGAAGGAGACACCCTCATGCCTTACGCTGGCGCCCCGTGGTTTCCCCTGGGGACAGTCCTTTTCTCCCGTGGCAAGTCCACCTACGAATTGGTGGAAGACTTGGGCCCCGGCCACCACGGCGAGCGGGTGCTGGTGGCGCTGCGGCGCACCCATGGCGACGCAAGCGGAAGAGTCATCCTCAAGGCGTTGCCCCTGCCCGCCGTCACGTCCGAGTTGAAGCTGGCGCGCAAGCGGCTGGAGGAAGAGGTGAAGCTCGCCAGCTATTTGCGCCACCCGAACATTGCCCGCGTCTTCGGCATGCACAAAGCCCGGGGCGCGCTGTACGTGATTACGGAGTGCGTTTCCGGGTGCTCGCTCAATACGTTGGTGGAAGTGGCGTTGACGCATGGGCGCCACTTTCCCGAATCCTTCATGCTGTACGTGGGCACCCAGGTTGCCGGGGCCCTCGCGCACGCGCACGCCTGCCAGAGTGAGGAGGGCAAGCCGCTGAACATCGTCCACCGGGCGATTGACCCGGTACGGATTCGCGTGACGCTGGCGGGGGAAGTGAAGCTGATGGATTTCGGCATTGCGTCCGCGCGGCTTCCAGGCCAGCGCACTACCCGCCGACCCGGTGCACGGGGAGAAGTCTATTGGGCCTCGCCCGAGGCGTTGCTCGGGCAGCCCGAGCATGCGCGCTCGGACCTGTTCACGTTGGGCATGGTGCTGGTGGAACTCGCCACGGGCAGGCACCTCCTCAGTGCGCCCACCATGCTCACGGAAGACTTGTGGGAATTGGTCCCGGAAGGGGAGCGGGAGCGGTTGGGTGGCGCCATTGCGCGGGTACAGGAGGAATGGGGAGGAGTAAATCCAGAGGACACCGTTCTGCGGGCGGCCACCTTCACCCCGGCGGACGTGGACGCAGCAACGAAGGGACTGTCCGAATCCACGCGGGCCGTGTTCCGCAAGTTGCTGGGCCGCGACCCGGCAGAGCGCTACCCATCCGCCCTAGAACTGCAAGAGGGCTTGTCCAACGTGCTCCGGGAGCGTGGGGGTTACAGTGCCAAGAATGCGGCCGATGCCATCCAAGCGGCCCTGCGGCGGGCTGGCGAAGCGATGGCCCGGGACGAGGATGGAGCGCGGAGCGCGTTCTGCCAGGACGATATTACGACGGAGCCGACTCCCGCTTGAGGGCCCCATCCCGCCTGCAATACCGTTTCGTGCTGCCATGACAGACGAAGCTCTGCGCGCTTCCATCGGCCGCACCGTAACCGTCCGGCGAGCGACGTGGCGGGAGGCATTGCCGAGGCAGCAGTCGTGGTGGACCCTGGCCGGAATGTCGAAGCCGGCTGAGAAGCAGGAGTGGTTCCAGGTCGCCGAGGCCTTCGAGGCGAGCGGCCTGACGCAGAAGGAGTTCTCCACGCAGCGAGGATTGAGGCTGAGCACACTGCAGTCGTGGGTGTACCGGCGCCGCCGCCAGCACCCGCAGAAGGTCCCTGCGGTGCGGTTGCTGCCGGTGGAGGTCTCGGCCATTGCACCACCGCCGAGTCCCGCGCTGCTCGAGGTGGTGCTGGCCAGCGGAGCACGGCTGCGGTTCCCTGGGGGCGCCGACGTCGACTACGTGGTCCGGCTCGTCACCGCGCTGGGCGGGTGAGCGCGTGTTCACGCTTCCGGCGTCCGTGCGCGTGGTGCTGGCCACCGAGGCGGTGGACATGCGCAAGTCGATTGACGGCCTCATGGCGCTGGTGAAGTCCGCCTGGGGCGAGGACGTCTACTCCGGCCACCTCTTCGCCTTCGTCTCGAGGCGGGGCGACCGCATCAAGGTGCTGACGTGGAGTCGGGGAGGCTTCGTGCTGCTGTACAAGCGACTGGAGACGGGCCGTTTCCGGCTGCCGAAGGTGGACGCGGACGCGAGCGCGGTGCACCTGGACGCGACGCAGTTGGCGATGCTGCTGGACGGCATGGATGTCACCGACGTCAAACGCTCGCCCGTCTGGACGCCACCCGGGCGCACGTCCTCGTAGCGCGAGAACAGGCCGTGGCGCCGCGAGGTGTTGGTACCAGGTGCCACGAGAGCTGCCCCAAGACCACTTCTGTCCCTGGCGCGAGGAAGCCGAAGAGCTTCGCGAACGGATGACGTCGCTGGAGGCGAAGATGGCGGCGCTGGAGCGGCGCGTCTTCGGCCGCAAGACGGAAAAGCTGCCTCCGGTGGCAAAGGAACTGAAGCCGTCGTCCACCAGCCCGGAGGACGAGGCGGCCCGGGCCGCGAGCGCACTGCAGACGCGACGCGAGCGCGCGGCCCGTAAGGCCGCCGGGGCCGTGGAGCGCGTAGTCCCGCACGAGGTGCCCGCCGAGGAGCGGCGCTGCCCAGCGTGCGGCAGCGAGGCCCTCAAGCCCCTGGGAGAGGGGCGCCGGACGGTGGTGTACGAGTACGTGCCGGCTCTCTTTGAGAAGCAGGTGCACGTGCAAGAGGTCCTGGCGTGCGCCTGCGGCCGAGGTGTCGTCACCGCGCCCGCGCCGCCCAAGGTGGTGGACAAGGGCGAGTACGGGCCGGGTCTCCTGGCCCACGTCGTCGTCTCCAAGTGCGCGGACGCCATGCCCCTGCACCGGCTGGCTCAGCGGATGGAGCGCGGCGGGGTCCCCATGAGCCGCAGCACGCTGACGGACCTCTTCCACCAGTCCGCCGAGGTGCTGCTGCCGTTGTCCTCGCACCTGCTGCAGTGCATCGCCTCTGCGGAGGTGGTGTGGGCCGACGAGACGCCACTGCGCGTGCTGGACGTGAAGAAGACGCGCCGGGGCTACCTGTGGACATTCCTCACCCAGACGCCCCAGGGCGAGTGGCTCATCGGCTACCGCTTCAGCCTGGGGCGCGCGGGCAAGACGCCCAAGGACGTGCTGGGAGGCACCACGGGCGCGCTCGTGGTGGACGGGTACACCGGCTACAACGCGGTGACGCTGCCGGAGGGCCGCACTCGCGTCGGCTGCTGGGCCCACCTGCGTCGTCGCTTCTTCGAGGCGCTGTCCACCGCGCCTGAGGCCCGTGAAGCGATGGACCTCATCCTCGAACTCTACCGCGTGGAGGCCCAGGCACGGGACGCGGGCCTCGTGGGCACCGCGGCGCACCAAGCGCTGCGCCAGGAGTCCAGCACTCGTATTCTCGCGCGTCTGCGCGCGTGGCTCGCAGTCCAGACGCCGCTCCACCCGCCGAAGAGTCCCATGGGGCAGGCCCTCTCTTATGCGACGAAGCAATGGGAAGCGCTGACGCGCTTCGTCGAGGACGCGCGACTGCCTTTGGACAACAACCGCTCGGAGGCGGCGCTGAGAAAAGCCGCAACGCCCCGTTCATTCTGCCGTAAGCATCGCGGAAGTTGCCCAGGTCCAATACCAATGGCACCCCTTGGTGGGCCAGCAGGTTCCAGTCCTGTACCGAGAACATCGCAAAGGAGAGCAAGTCGCTATTTGCGAACTGCTTGATGGCTCGCGAGCGGTTGTCCCCGCCTGGATGCTGGAGCGGGCGGCTTGCGCGACGCTGACTTTCGGCATTCCGCGGGTTTCGTTGGAGGCACTTCGCGATTTGCGCCGGTTGCTCGACGCGCAGGCATCCGAGCACGCGTCGGCAACCACCTCAGGCTTGAGGGTGGAGGTCGCGCATGGCCAACCACCAGGAAAGGAAGCCGAAACAGCTCTCGCTCCCGCTCGGAAGGGCGCCGAGTCCCCGGGTCACCGAAGAGCAGCACCACCAAGTGGTACTGCTGCTCGCGCAGTTCCTGCTGAGCACGGTGCCTCCGCCAAGCCGCGGCGACGGCGCCGCGACGGAGGCCGGCGATGAACCGTACTGAGTTGCCGGAGACGGTCCTGCAGCGGCGCGCCATCGTCTACGTCCGTCAATCCACCGTCGCGCAGGTTCAGGACAACGTGGAGAGTCAGCGCCGCCAGTATGCGCTCGCTGACCTGGCGCGCGCCTACGGATTCCGTGACGTCGTCACCATCGATGAAGACCTTGGCCGCTCGGCCAGCGGGACGATCGCCCGTCCGGGCTTCGAGGCGCTGGTAGCACAACTTTGCCAGGGCCGCGTTGGAGCCGTCTTCTGCCTGGAGGCTTCCCGGCTGGCGCGCAACGGTCGTGAGTGGCACCACCTCCTGGAGTTGTGTGGCCTTGTGGATGCTCGCGTTGTCGACGGCGACGGTGCCTATGACCCGAGCGTGCCGAATGACCGGCTACTCCTCGGGCTGAAGGGGACCATCAGTGAATTCGAGCTGACCCTGATGCGCCGCCGGCTCATCGACGGAGCGCAGGCCAAGGCACGGCGCGGGGAACTCCATATTCCCGTGCCGGTCGGTTACCTGTGGGCCCAGGGGCCTGCCTTGGAAATAGACCCGGACCGGCGCGTGCAGGAAGCCATCCGTACGGTATTCCGACTCTTCGCGCGCCTGGAGAGCGCACGGCAGGTGCATCTGTCCATGTGCCGTGAGCGCCACCTGTTCCCACGGCCGAGCGATGGCAAGCGGTGGGGGGCACCCAGGTGCTGGACGCCACCGACCTACCGCAACATCATCAGCGTGTTACAGAATCCTGTCTACGCAGGCGTGTATGCGTATGGGAAGTCGACCCAGCGCACCCAGCTTGTCGAGGGGCGCCTTACGAAGAGCTACGGGCACCCCCGTCCCATGCACCTATGGACGGTGCTGCTGAGAGACCATCATGCAGGCTACATTCGCTGGGAAGAGTTCGAGCGCAACCAGGAACGCCTGCGGCGCAACGCGCACCGCCGCCCTGCTGGCAGCGCGAAGTCGGCAAGAGGCGGAGGAGCCCTGCTCTCGGGCCTGCTGCGTTGCCGCCGCTGTGGGCGCATGCTCCTCGTGGCGTACACCGGGCGTCCGCCGCGCCGCGCGCGCTACCTCTGTCACCGGGGCCGGGAGGCCCACGGCACCGCGCCCTGCATCTCCTTCGGCTCCTCTCGGCCGGACGACCTCGTTGCGGCCGAGGTGCTGCGAGCCGTCGCTCCCGTCGCCGTGGAAGCAGCAATAGCCGCCATGGACCTTGCCCAGCAGCAACACGCCGAGCGGCGGCGCGCCCTCGAACTCGAGAAGGAGCAGGCGAACTAGGAGGTGCGTCTCGCACAGCGTCGCTACGAAGCCGTTGACCCGGACAATCGACTCGTCGCCGCCGAGTTGGAAGCGCGATGGAATGCGGCACTCACGCAACTGCGTGCATGCGAGCAGCGCGTCAGTGAGCGGGAGCCTTCGTCTGCCTCCGTCCCGGACCGCGAAGCGCTGTTACGTTTGGCAGGCGACCTGCGCACAGCATGGGACGCCTCAGGGGCGGATGCCGCCTTGAAGCAGCGACTGGTGCGTACCCTGATTGAGGAGGTAGTCGTCGACATCGACGATGCTCGCCGAGAGCTGGTGCTCATCATTCACTGGCGGGGTGGGCAGCACTCAGAGGTGCGAGCACGCAAGCCCGCCACGGGAGAGCACCGCAAGCGTGCCTCCGCCGACGCCGATGCGATGATTCGTGCGATGGCTGGCGAGCAGTCGGACGCGGCCATGGCGGTACGTCTCAACCAGGCGGGCCACCGAACTGGCCACGGCCTTGCGTGGACCCATAGGCGCGTCGCTGCGTACCGACGGACGGCCCGAATTCCAGCCTACGCCTCTGGCCGGCAGGACAGCGGCTGGCTCACCATGCGGGATGCTGCCGCAGCCCTCGGCGTGCCGAACCAAGCCATTCGAAAACTCATCCAGTGTGGGCTTCTCCCCGCCAAGCAGGTGATGCCGGATGCTCCGTGGCAGATTCGAGCGGAGGACCTGCGAGCGACACACGTGCTCGAGGCCGTCCACAAGCGACGTAGGAGCCCTCGCGGCGCGAGCAAGCCCCGCCGTCGCGTGAAGCGGTCGACAACGCCCCGAAGAGGTGACGCACAATGAAACTCCCATTGCCCTCGGCAGGAAGAACTTTCTCTTCGTCGGGCACGAAGCTGCGGGTGAGAACCTCGCGGGCCTCTACGCCCTGGTGGCCACCTGCGAGGCCAACGGCGTCAACCCTGAGGCATACCTGGCTGACGTCCTGCTCCGCGTCCAGACGCATCCCAACTCGCGCATCGCGGAGCTGCTGCCTCACGAGTGGAAGCGTCGGCAGACCACCGGCCCGCCCGAGTCACACCCCCAACCCGCTTCCTGAACACACCTACGGCCCCGGCCTCTGTCGGGCACGGACCTCGTCCGTCTTCAACCCCTCACGCCACGTCGATGACCGGACGGATACGCCGCACCGCGAAAGCAGCGCGGCTGCGGCTGGGGCTCAGTCAAGCGGACGTGGCAGCCAGCATTAGATCCACGCGCGCCTACGTCGGACAGGCGGAAAAAGCAGTGTCGATCAAGTTCGGACGACCGGGAACCCAGGTCAGGTAGCCCACTCCTGAATCTCTTTGTTATTGCGCACCAATTCGAGCACAGAAGCAGGAATAGCCGTATGTGCCATTGGCTGTTGTGCAATCCTGATTGCGTATTGAAGAACAGCTGAGAACGAGTGTTGCCGCAGCACGGTCGCTAGAATTTTTGTTCGCACAAGATCGCCAGCGGCCTTTAACTGAGCATACATCTCAAGCAATGCAAGGATCGTCACCCACGCATTCCTTCGCCCCTGCTCCAGTGTCTGCCGATCAAGACCAAAAACCTCGATGCTCTTCTCTCCCTTAGGTGTACTGCTCACAAAGGAGCCGGTTTCTGGCACAAACTGCAAATAAGCAGCAGGATCCTCCGCTGTTGGATCAATCAACAATGGTGCGCCGTTGGCATCCAATGGAAACTGGCTGCGCTTGGCATTGCTATTACAATAAGAGCACGCGAGCAGAAAATTGAGCCAGTCAAAAGCTCGCTCTGGGTGCTGGCTCTTAGGCCAGAAATGCTCAATATCCGTGCCTAGACTATCTTCACAATACATGCAGCGCTGAATGCCAGATGCCATCTGCCTAAGCATCTCACGAACCTCTTTAAATGCGCTATTGCTCTGCAACTGCCAGAGTCGATCCACCTCTCCAACTTTATCTTTGGAGTTGGCCACTTTGGTTGCGCGGGCATGAAGAAAAGCTTGGGCGCGCGTAGAGAGTTGCCCTCTAGTTGTCCGCTTCATGTGGGCTGGGCCTTCATTTCGCGGCTTGAACGCCAAGTAGCGCTTTGACGTCGTCGAGAGCCCGCTCAACTGATGCTGTGGGTGTTAGAGGCAGGTCCATCTCAAGTTGCTGAGCCCGAGATAGGTCCTTTCTGGAAGCCCGCCCCTGCAACTGCTTGGCACGCAAGTGGCTGAGTTCGCGCCGCAGTCGATCAGTCTCATCAGACCAAGTCTTCTCAAGTCCAAAAAGCGCTGTCAGAACAGCTTCATCGGCAGTCCCATGCACAACTCTCTTGAAAGTTTCTTTGTCGACCATTGAGGCCGACCCTAGCTCGCCCGGCGCTGGCAGCCTGATAAGTCCGCCCTCGTCGGCAGCTTGGCAGATGTATGGGCTGTGTGTTGAAACAATGAACTGGATCCGAGGGAAATGACGCTTCATCCAAAAGCCCACCCGCTGCTGCCATGAGACATGCAGATGCGCATCAATCTCATCGGCGAGCACAACCCCAGGCAGGTCGACTTCGAGGTGGCCATTGTTGTTCTTGACTGGCAGTTCCCCGTAGCACTGCTGGAGAAGCCGAACAATATCGAGAACCAGAGCAACAATAACCCTGTATCCATCGCTCAGTTCGCGCAAAGGAAGCTCAGAGTTGCCTTGGGCGACCCATAGCCCCTCAGAGTCAATGCGTATTACTTTGACTTTGTCTGGGAGCAATCCATCATTCAGAAGGCCCAATACGGCTTCCTCAAGCTCGGCGGATCCCGGCTTTTTCTCTAGTCTTCTCGTATAGACATGCTTTAGCCACTGTACGCATTCAATCAGAGAGGCGTCTTCTCGAAAAAGACTCACCATCCGGGCGACATGATTAGGTGCAACCATGAGACGCTGAGCATCGGCGGCGTGGCCAGTTAGGCGGCGGAACGGGCCATATCCTGCTACGAACCATCCGGATGGGTTGTCAGACCAAGGCCCGCGCCACGGCCCTCTCAGAACTTTTTCTGGCTTTGGGCTTGCCTCAAGCGATGGCTCTTGCGCCCCCCCGCTGAGGTTCCATGTCAATGATGCTTTGAAGCCGCTCGTTGGCAGCTTGCCCATCCCTTGAAACCTATCTTCACTAGAAGCAACCATCTCCACAGTAGCACTGCCGTGCGTGCTTCCGTCCCGCACCCATCCCCGAAAACTTTCGGTAAGGGCTCTAGCCGCACTCGGGCCAGCAGCGGCAAGAGCGATGGCACGTAGGAACGTGGATTTCCCTGCGCCATTGCGTCCGGCGATTACGGTCCATCCAGCCTTCCGACCAAATTTAATATCAACGGCATTCCTGGAGCCGAAACCGCGGACATTTTCGATGCGAACATGAGATATGTACATTGTCGGTGCTTCCAGGCCAGCGACAGAGGGAACGAGTTCTTAGTGTCTCCCCTTGACCTTACCAGCCCGCAGGTACGAGGTCATCATCGCTGTATCACACGACTCCCAGGGACTCAGAGTAGGTTCCAGTGGGGGCTTCGCCTTCCTATTGGCTCGGGGGATAAGCTACCAAGTATGTCCCTATCGCGATGGCCGCCGTTACCGCTAGCACCTTCGAGGTGCCACGGCCCGAAGGTGCGCCTAGCACGGACACTGGCCGCGACTCCCGCCGGGCAGGCACCATGGCGCCGAGGGTGTTCGGCACGGTCGCTGGCAGCCACCACTGCCGGGGGGGGCAACCACGCCGTCGAGGTGTCGCTCGGCGCAGGCTGGCGTCGCTACGCCAGGGGGGCAGCGCGGCGCTGGCGGCTGCCGCGCCCCGGGCGCCACGGCTCCGAGATGATGCTTGGCACAGGCAAGCACCACGGCTCCAGGGTGGCGCTCGGCACGGGGATTGGCGACCACCGCATAGCGGGGCACCACGGCCCGAGGTGCCCGGCGTGAACTCTAGCCGCCACTGCGCACCGGCGGACCCTATGGCCGAGGTTACGCTCGGCAAGGATGTCGTTCACGGAGCTGAGCCGGTGCTCGGCAAGGCCCTGGCTACCCACACCGGACAGGACAGGGTTCCAAGGTGGTGCACGGCACGCGCGCCTTCCGGGGCCGCAAGATCGTCCACCGCGCGACTGACCCGGTACACATTCGCATGACGCTCGCGGGGGAAGTGAAGCTGATGGACTTCGGCCTTGCGTCCGCGCGGCTGCCGGGTCAGCGGAGCACGCGCCGACCCGGCGCACGGGCGATGTCTATTGGGCCGCGCCCGCACCTGTGCGCTATCTTTAGCTCCGAATGTCCTTTCTTCGAACTTATGAATAGCACATTCTCAACTGGCGAGATTGTGACTTCGGAGAAATGTCTCGAACTCTATCGTACTGGTTGGCTTGGGAAGACCAAGCTTCCGCGTCAGTCCGAGTAACTGCTGGTGCCGCTTGTTTTTGTCGGATGATAGCTGGTGCTTAGTTTTTGAGACCTTCAAAATGCGTTTCTTGAGTTCCAGCTCTGCTGATTCCGCACGCGCCAGCTCGGCATCGAGCGTTGTGATGATCTTTATGATGATATCGCTGAACCCGGCCACTCCCCGGAGGTCAAGCTTTATGGGAGTGCCGCTGTAAACTGCATGGTGCTTTGGAACCTCTGCAACATGTAGTTGGCTAGGCGTTGCTATAGCCGCGAAGGCTGCGTAGGCCTCTTCTGCTTTTTTGTCTGCCTCCCCTCCATGATGAATGAGTGAGTTTCTGAGTTCTTTGAAATAGCGATAGCAGATCAGGAGGCTCTCCAAATGGCCAGTTGCATATTTTCGATTCTGCCGAAGCAATGGATAAAACACCCCCTTGATCAGATTTGATTCTGATGTAGTGATTCGGTCAATTGCATTTTGTACCCCTCTTGTTTTTGCCTTGGTGGTCTCGGTAGGGAACTGGAGTTCCTTTTCGTTCTCTTTTGTATCTGCCCCTAGGGTTCTGAGGGTCTGACGCAGCCATGCCTCAAAGGTAGCTATCGTGTTGATGAGTGCGAAGCGGGCGAATTCTTCTTGCTGCGACTCCCATGTTTGATCAAGGCAGGTTTTTCTTAGGTTAACTCCCTGGATTCCGCTGCCCTCAACGAATCGCCCCATAAGGCTTTCTTGGGGGGCGGAAGGGAGCGCTTGAAGGTAGCCACTGACTTGCCAACGCAGGTTCCACATCGCGGCGGCCGTTGGCCAAACAAAGTCAAAAAGCTCGACGAGGTTCTTTTGTGCGCCGGATGTAGATTCGAAGAAGGCCATTGCGTTTCCTGCTAGAGACGAGGCATGGAGAGTCTAGGCGACATGTGCAGGCAAGCAAGATTTCCATGCGCTCATGTTATGGTGAGGGTTGTGGTGAGGAGTGCTAGACATCACCCAAAGCGGCACTCGGACAATCCTATGATGCGCCCAGAGTTGTTGACGCTGGAGATGGTGCCGGTGGCGCTTGTCAATGGCGGGCACCTCCCTGAGTGTCTCCCCCTGCTGATAGCAACTTGTGGGTGTTGTCTTTCCAAAGCGGCTGGGTTGCGCCGTAGTGCGGGTGGGTCGAATGAAATGGGGGAGGACATGAAGGCACTATTCGGCGCGCAACCTTCCCCCCCGGCGAATGTAGGTGCGACGGAGGCTCGGGGCCAAGGTGGCTCCCTGAGTGAGTTACTTCCACGATGTCAGTTTACGCCCTTCGCACTGGCTTCGATGCTCCTTGATGGGTTTTCGCTTCGAGCAAGAAGACCGCAGCGGCAGCAGAATATCCACCACGAGTTGGAAGCATCGGCATCCATCTGCCAGGCAACGACGTGCGGCGCGGCGTGGATGCTCCACGTCGTCCTACCCAAAAATCCACTGGCTGAAATAGTTCTTCCAATGTTGCCTTGTCGGTTGGTGTAAAATTGAGCTTGGCAAAAGCAGTTGCGATAGGCTCTGTCCCCACGCGCAGGAAGAAAATTCCACCTCTACGAACTAGGTGGGCAATATGCTTTAGATAGCTAGTCCTGATGCGCTGGTTGCCAATATTCGAGAAGACCAAACGGTCCGAAACAAGATCGAATGATTTATTCAACTTTGCCAACTTCATCAGGTCGCGATGGTCGCCAACTGAGAAGGTGCACTTGTGCTCGATCTGATTTCGAAGCCACTTGCGCCGGGATCGTGCGTAGGCAACACAAAGTTCTGATCGGTCAAAGGCCGTCACCCGGCAGCCCGATTCTGCAAGAAACAAAGCGTCATCTCCAATGCCGCAGCCGATCTCAAGAACCTGAGCACCGGGCCACGCGGCGCCAAACACGAGCGCTGCCGCGATGTCTGCCGACGGTTCGTAAGGGATGTACTCGTTGTGGTTGTCGCTCATGCTACGGCAGCCTACGTACTTTCGACGCTCGCCGACAACTTCGCTGCGTGGAAACCAGTCGCTAGCAAGGACGGTCCATGGCGAACTCGTACCTTCCACCGCCTACCAAGGTGGCCCTATGGCTCCGAGGCGACGCTCGGCAAGCGGAGCGTGGCCAGGTCGGTCAAGCAGCTAGCAGTTCCTGAGTGATCAGGACTGGCCGCATGAGGTCTGTTGCCCTGTACGCGCGCGATGCAGGATGGTCAAGGCGTATAGTCGTTCGGGTTTCGGCGTCGCCGACCCTTGACTCTCCGGCTCCGAGGAGAACCGTGAGCGCTCCGCTGGGGTGGCCCGCCAGTCGGCCATGACCGCAGCGCTTTCGGCAGGGAACCTGCCATTGTGAAACAGGCAGAAGAGGCGTTCAAGAACGAGTTGCGCGTGCATAACCTACCGGGCAAGGGCTATGTTTCGTCCCGATATGCCCACCTGCCCAGTCGTGCCGAATGAATAGGACGAGGTTCCTTCAGCCACTCGATGACGGCATTGGGGCCTATTCACCCCGAGCGCTGCCTTGCGGCCGTAGAATCCGTCCGGCGCGCCGTGTCGGTCATCGCAGTGCTGGCTGCCTCTTCGTTTGGGAAGCAGCTGGCACAGCCTCCGGCCAGATGGAGCGCATAGACATCAAACGCAGTGGAGTTCGTCTAATTCAGGGCTGAGAAACGCTACACATGCCCTCCGGTTCGACGCCCGCAGCTACACCCACTTAAGACAGCGAGAATAAATAATGGGCAGCTACACAGACTTAATGATTGACGACTATGTGATTATTTCGACAAGGAGCATAGTCGATGAGACGGTCATGACGGTGTTCCGTGAAGCGGATAAGTACATCCGAGTTGTCCGAATTGACGATGATGGGACTCGCCATGAGACTGGCAAGTCAGTTCCCACTGATTTCGAGGTTGATGAAGAGGATGAACAAATTGACATCGGCTATGCGGCCCCAGGATGGGCGGTGAAAGATCGTCTCGACGTCATGGGCTTCACGCTCGATGCGACCCGAGACGTATATCAGCGCGGCATTAAGGCTCGGCTGGAGAGAATTAGAAATTGGCTCACTGAGTTCCCCGATTCGGTGCACTGGCTACAAGATATAGAGTTTCTACAGCAGCTCTCATTTGAAAAGTGGCTTACTGAGTTCGCTGAACTCAAGCGCCGCAGAGCATACGGCTACAATACCGATCCCCTGCACACGCCTGCAAAAGACCACATCAGCGTTTCGCCGATAGGTGCTTATCTGCTAGGTGGTGAGAGTGAGTATTTATTCCGTTTTCCCTCTGTCGATCCTCGCTTCTTTCTCCGCGCTGTGATTGAGGCCTGCGGTGACAACACCGTGCTGTCGCAAGACCTGAATGAAGTGGTTTCGGCTGGCCACTACCGATATTCAGACTTGGTGGCCTCCACGGCCAGCACGAATGCAGCAGAAGATCTCCTAGCCAACACGCGCGTCATTATACTTACAGAAGGGGTGACAGACCGTAGGGCGCTTGAGGGGGCACTTGGGGTTTTGTATCCACATCTGAGCGAATCCTTTGCATTTATGGACTTTGAGGGCGCGGCTGTTGCTGGCGGAGCGGGTCCCCTTGTGGCCACCGTAAAGGCGTTTGCTGGTGCCGGCATTGCAAATCGAGTGATTGCCCTCTTTGACAATGACACGGCCGCAAGAGCTGCGGTTCGCGGCTTGTCCCGTATCAAGCTCCCTGCCTCCATGGTGATTGCCCACTACCCGCCACTCGATTTTGCCAAGAACTATCCTACTCTAGGGCCATCAGGCGCGGCCACGATGGATGTTAATGGGCTGGCTGGGAGTGTGGAGCTTTATTTTGGTGAAGACGTATTGCGTCAAGAGAGCGGCTTGTTCGTGCCTGTTGTCTGGCGCAGCTTTGATGATGCTACAAGTTCATATCAGGGCGAGCTGTCTAGCAAGGCTGTGTTGCAGGCTAGGTTTTCTCAGAAGGTCGCCGCCGCAAGCGCCGATCCTTCCCTCATCAAGACTCTCGACTGGAGTGGCATGAAGCTAATTATTTCGCGATTGGTCGGTGCTTTCAGTAACAGGCCGACCCATATTTCAGATGACTAAACGGCCGATCATGATTCTCGCACGGACTCAGACGGCACGGTTGAACTCGGTCTGGCGCAGGCATGGACTGGCAGTGCCCCGAGCGTTGTGAGCGGTGAGGTTGGCATGGACCCGCCCCATCTGCCCGCTCAGGGTGCGGCTGCGATGGTTGCGGGTGACGTTGGCGTTCAGGTCCAACCAGACGCGCTCAATGCGGTTGGCGTCCGGGGGCAGTAGGGCGGCAGGAAGTGCAGCGCGACGCGGCCGCTCGCCTTCGTCTTGCCCTCCACCCACATCAGCTTCCCTGTGTCCGGGTGGAGCGCTCCAGCCAGGTACAGCTTTGGGGTACGCACGACAAGGCCCGAGCCGGGGCGCTGCACGACTGCTGCACAACTCACCACGCGCCACGGCCACCACCGCTAGGCACCGCCGCAGGGGGGAGCGGGCAGCCACTCCTTCAGTGAGCGGCGCTGCGGCCGCGACACACACGAACCCTACCTTACCCCTGGGCAGGGCCTTCCCGGTTTCTAGACTTCTGCGCACACAGAGCCGAACGGGAAGCGCACCTGCCGTTTCGTCCCGGTCAGCTCACGCTCGGCTGCTCACCAGCCCCGATTGAGAGTCATGAGCGGTGGTCCATGTGGTGCTCGACGCGGGCGAAACGGGAAGTGCGGTACGCGGGACTGGCGAATACAGAGGAATCCAACCCCTCGTGGTAGCGCGGTGCCCAGGCCATGGCCGGATGCACACCGGACGTGGGTTGCCTCCATTGCCCCGTTGGGGCGTGTTGCTGCTGCCACACTCCAACTGAGCCTCTCAGGTGGAGGTGTCCGTACGAGCCTCTGGGGGTAATGTGCGGACGCCAGTCAGAGCCAGACTGGTAATGCGACTGGTTCTGGGATGGCCATGGTCCCGATGGGACCAAATTTGGACCAAATCACCTGGACGCTCCTGAACTCTCCTGGACGGGAAGCCAGCCCTGTTTCAGAGGGGAAACCGGGCGGGCAGGCTTCGGTCCGAGTAGGGACCAAATCCGCCTGTGCGGCTTCGATTCCCGCCGCCTCCAGTTGAAAGGGCTCGTCATCCTCAGGGGGGCGAGCCACTTCGCTCACGCCGAGTTGGTGGAAGCGCTTCGTGCTCACGCCGTGGCGAGTGGCCCGGCCGGTCTGCTCCCTGCGGGTCTTGCAGGTTTTGAGTTGCAGTAGGGCGCTACACGGAGGCCCAGCTTCCAGACGGCTGGACTATTCCAGTGTGCGTTCTCCTTGACGATAGTGATTCGAGCATTTTGGACCTGTCACGTCGTTCAGATGTGGAAGGACTGGTAGTACCTTGAGTCTGCCTTTGCGCGACCCCTGTTGCGCTGGCACTCGGAGCGTCCTGCCCATGTCCAATCCATCTGACTCTCGGCCTGCCGGGAGCGCTGTCCCATGTCGCCCGAGCATCGCGCGCGTCCATGGCCTCTTCGAGTCGGAGACGGGCCTGCGTGTGACGATGGAGAGCGTCGCAGGGTTGCCGCTCAACACCCTGCTGTCCGTTGCCCAGGCGCGTGACCGCTACTTCTCCGAGGCGTTCATCCTCTACGGGAGCGCGGAGGTCGCGGTGGCCTTGGCCTGCGTGCATGCGCGCATGGACGACGCGAGCTTCGCGCTCGGCATCGTCAACCCGGTGGCAACGGAGCCCGGTGCAGCTCCGCGCCGTCGCACGTTGACGAAGCCGCTGACCGCGTAGCGGCGGCACCCCGTTCCCTTCACCACCACGGAGCCACCATCGGCGCGGCGCGAGTCGCTCCAGCCGACCGGGAGGCGTGTGTTCTTCGTGCCTCATCCCGGGGCACGCACAGGAGGCGTGTATGCACAGGAGTCGAAGCTGTCTGGCCGCCGCGCTGCTGCTGTTGCCGGCGACAGGAGGGGCCTCGGAGCCTTCAGCCCCGGAGGAAGAAGCCTCCACCGCTTCGGCCGCACCACCCGCGCGCAAGTGGCACTACCTGACGCGCGTGGAAACCACGTCGTTCGCGTTGCTGCCTCGCGCTGGCGCGGGGGATGACGAGGGCTTCGTGCAGGTTGCGCCCACGTTCATCCTCGACGGTGGTCCAGAGTTCGGCGTCAACGTGGGAGCGCCCGTGCGCTTTCGCCTGTGGGGCGGGAACGACGGCGGGACCCTCGTGCGTCGCGAGGACTGGGACACGCTCTCGGACTGGGGGCAGCTCGTTCGCGGCCTCAAGTTGGGTTCCGACGACGCGCCCCTTGGCGTCTGGTTCGGCGCGCTGGAGGAATACCGACTCCTCTCCGGCCATCTCGTCCGTCGCTACTCCAACCGCACGAATCCCGACTACCACCCGGCTGGGGGCATCTTCACGGGCACGTTGGGTCCGCTCTACACAGAAGCGTTCGCCTCGGATGTGCTCGGCGCGCGGCTGGTGGGCGCGGAGTTCTCCCTGGACCTGGAGCACATCCTCTTCGGGCAACCCGAGCAGCGGGGCCGGTACACGCTGGCCCTGTCCTCCGCCCATGACTGGGGGAGAGCGGGAGGAGCAGCGGCGTCGATGACGCTGGCCCACCTGGATGCCATGGCGGTGATGGTGGTGCGGCCCGGCATGGAGGCCTACGTGAACGCGGGGTGGGGCGGGCAGCCGGGAGAGGGCGGTGCTTGGGGCGCTGTCATGGGAGGCGGGGTGGACTCCCTCTCCGAGAGGTTCAACCTGCGCCTTAGGCTGGAGGCGAGGCGCCAGCATGGCGGCTTCCGACAAGGCTACTTCGGCGCGGACTACGAACTGGCGCGCTTCCAGGCGGCGGGCCCTGACGGCGTGCCACTTGCGGAGGCTCACTTCCCGGACGGCTACTCCGCATTCGGAGAAGCCCTCGTGGAGTGGGATGCCGTCAGTTACGGAGGGCCCTACAAGCACCTGAGCCTCTCGGTGGGCGCGGAAGCCTTCTCGTGGGGGCGCGTCGACGTGGACGGTCGCGTTGCGGTGCAGCTCTTCGAGCGCGCCTTGGAAGTCGCGTTGAAGGGGCTCGCGGTTGGAGCTTGGAAGATCGGGGCGCGCTACCTGGGGGCCGCGGAAGTCCGCTGGAGGTTCCTGGGTGGGAAGTTCTACGTGATGGGGACAGGCGGCACGCTGTTGTTCCCCACGGCGGACGGGACGTTGCGACCGGGGGCCTTCGCCTCGATGGGCTTGGGGGTGGACAATGCGCGCTGAAGCCCTGCTCCTGGTCGTGGTGCTGGCCACGGGATGCGCGTCGGTGCCGCATGCTTCCGGGCGTGGTGGAACGCTGAACTACACGCCTCGCGGGACGACCTCTCCCGAGCGGGTGGACGTGCTGAGTGACGAAGGCCCTCATGCCTCCGGCTCCCCTCCGTACTCCCTCGCGGGCTCTGGGGCTGGGCAGCGCCTCTTCCGTCATGTCGGGCCACGAGGTGAGGGAACGAAGGCAGCACCTGGCACCGCATCTGGAGCTGTCGGAGGCAGAGGCCCGCAAGCCGCCTCGGCGCGGCAAGCCTTCCTTGACTCCCTCGACGAGGTGAAGGACTCGCTGAAGGAGTCCGAAGCCATGTTCTCCAAACTCGCGAAGAGCGCTCCCGTGTTCAGTGGCAGGGCTCTCAGTGGGGGAGCGTTCACGCGCTATCTCGACCACGGCACCCATGAAGTGGCGTGGATTCGCGGCGCCCTCGGAAGCGCGACGATGCTGGCGGGGGACGCGTCGGAGGTGGGGGACTCGGAGCTGGAGTTGGCCCTCCTTCGCATGGCGGGTCCACGGCTCCAGTCCGCGATGTTCGGTGCCCTGCTGTTCGCCACCTGGGTGGACTTCCTCCAGCTCTCCGACGTCCTGCTGCGCGAGTGCCCGATGTGCGGCGACGAGAAGCTGTTCGTGGACCTCCACCGCGTTCAGGGCTTGATGGAGCCCACGCTCGCGGACCTCGCCTCTCGCGACCCCGAGCGAGTGGAGGCGGCGGCACTCGCGATGCCCGAGCTGATGGGGAAGCTGACGCGCGAGTTCAACAGGATGCACGCGGATGCCAGGGCCGCCATGGAGACCGGAGGCAAGGTCATGGTGGCGGCGCAGGTGTTGGAGATGCTCGCCATGATTTCCACGCTGAAGCTGGGGATGCCCAGGCTTCCACCTTCCGCCCCTGCGACGCTCGGCGTGGGACTCGTCATGAGTTCAGGCGGCGTCATGGCGGGCTCCCAGCTCGTCGTCTCCGCTGAGTGGGTGGAGATGATGCGAAGGCTGGTGCAGGCAGGCGTCATCTCACTTCCCGTCGTTAGCGCGGCGGTCCGCATCCACAGTGGACAGGTGATGATGGCGCAGGCGCACCAGGACTTGCCCGAGGGCGTGCGAGAAGCGCTGGGGGACAGTCCCGAGGTGCGCGGTATGCGGGTGACAGGTAGAGCTGGGGCGGGCATGTCCGAGGTGCCAAGGCACCATGTCATGCCGAAGGAGCACCGCGAGTGGTTCGAGCAGCGCGGCTTCAAGGGCGACATGGACATCGACCAGTTCTGTGTCCGCCTGGAGCAGGCCCATCACGAGGCGATTCACGGAGGGGGGAACTGGAGGCTGGGACGCACATGGCCCGGGGAGTGGAACCGGATGATCATGAAGGCGCTGCGGGAGGCTGAAGCAGAAAACGGCCAGAGGTTGACGCGGAACGAGATCTTGAGGCTCATCGCGGGATACTTGAAGGAGTACGACATCCCGATGAAGTTCATGAAGGGGACGAGCCGATGACCGACGGGCGTTCGTGGCAGGGGAACTGGAAGGCCCGTCTGTATGAGCGCGTCCGAGCGCGCGGCTACGATTCGCTGACCGCATTTGCCGAGGCACGCCCGACTGCTTCGCTCGCGGCACTGGCCGAGGAACTGGGGCCTGACGATGTTGCCGGAGTGCAGGTGTTCAGCGGGCTCGTAGCTGAAGCGGAGCGAAGCCATCAGGTCACTCGTTTGGTGCGTGGGCAGTTCGTGCGCGAACTGCATGCGAGCCTTCCTACTGGGTGGCCCTCTGTACGGGATGACACAAACCGATTCGATGTTGCCCAAGCCCTCGCTCGCTGGAGTAGCTACACCCCGGAGACGCATGAGGCGCGCGTGAAGCACGCCAGAGCTGCGCTTCGCACAAACCCGCCGCCGCCCGGTTGGCGTCCGATGGGCCCCGACGATGAGCTGCTCCGCATTCTCCTACCCGACGACGAAGCCTGAGCCGGAGATGGTGGCCCCGCCAGTGGGTGAGGCGGGGCACCACGTTGTAGCGCCGCCACGAGTCAATCTGGACGTCATGCAGAGGAGAAGGCGATGAGCGACGGAGCAGCTTGGCAGGGCAACATCAAGGCTCGCCTGTACGAACGGGTCCGCGAGCGAGGCTACGACTCGGTCACTGCCTTTGCCGAGGACCGCCCCACCGCATCCCTCATCGCGCTTGCAGAGGAGCTTGGCCCGGATGACGTTGCGGGCGTTCAGGTTTTCAAGGGACTGGTCGCCGAGGCTGAGCGCAACAAGAGGCTCACTCGATTGGTGCGCGGGCAACTCGTGAGGGAGTTGTACGAACATCTCCCTGGTGGCTGGCCTGTCGCACTGGAGGGAGAGGCACGAACGGATGTTGCGATAGCGCTCGGACAGTGGTTCGCCTACACCCCGGAAACACACCAAGAGCGTGTTGACCGCGCGAGTGACGCTCTCTTCGCCAATCCCCCGCCCGTTGGCTGGCGCCCGCTCGGTCCTGATGACGAGTTGCTTCGCACGCTCCTGCCGGACGACGAAGCCTGAACGAAGTGGGTAGCCCCTCGTGGCCGGAAGCGGCGGGAACTGGCGGCGGGGGACGGGTTCGATTAATGCTGCGGGGAATCAGGTGGGGGGAACGCTCGTGAACCTGCAAACCGAGTTCGCCGCGGCGGTTCGACGTCAAGACATCCACTTCGCCGTCCGCAGCCTGCTGGAGCCCGTCATCCAGCCGCAGTTGGCCACGTTGGATTCACGGCTGCTCGCGTCCCTGCTGGAGCTCTACTGCCAGCCGCTGCTCGTCGACATCGCGGACCGCCACGGCCTGCGCGTCGTCGATGCACCTCCCGAGGTGTATCCCCACTTCACGCTGCTGAAGGACGACTCGGACCGGGCCAAGGTCGCCGTCGATATCGAGGTGCGCTGGTCCACCGGGATGTCCGGGGGCGTGGTGATTCGCGAGTCGCTGGTACAGAGCCGCTTCCCGCTCGACGAGTACGCGGCGCACTGGGTGGTCTGCTTCTCGTTGGACGTGCGCGCCCCAACCGAGCGCATCGAGTGGCGCGTCGAGAAGCGCCAGCCCGGCGAGCGCTCCTCCCTGAATGGCTGGCATCCGGAAGCGCCGCCCGTGCCGGAACTGGTGCCCCGACTCCGGTAGCTACGGCGCGGACCTGGGCGTCGTCGCCGCCCCACTGGCCGCTGGCGTGGGAACCTGGGGCTTCGCGGGCTCGGCGGCCGGCGCCTCCGGCTCATGTCCGCGCAGCGCGATGGCGGGCAGCGACACAGTCAGCGCTCCCACGTCCAGGAAGCCATGGAACCCCTCCGAGTGCACCTTGGGGAGCATCCGGATACCCACGGGCGTCTGGGGACGAATCTCTACCACCGGGCCTGGGGTGATGCCCATCACGTTGCACGTGATGTCCCCGTTCAGCTCCACGTCACAACCCCAGCGGCGGCCCTGCGCGTAGCCCACCTCCAGCACCTTCACGTCCGGGTGCTTCTCCACCACGTGCCGCGACAGGGGCACGAAGTCATCGTTCCAGTCCGCGTCCCCGAGCCGCGTGTGCGCATTGCCCGCCAGCACCAGGAACACGTCCTGGGGCCGCGCGGCGCGAGGCTTCAACACCTTGCCCGCCATGTGCGCGTCACGCGCCTTCCCCTGGCTCATGTCCGTGTCCATCGCGACCACGGAAATCGCACGGCCCTGCGCCTTCAGCGCCCGCGCCCGGTCCAGCAAGTCCATCATCGCGCGGCTGCCTCGGCCGTCCTGCTGCACCTTGCGCCAGAAGTGGCCCCCGAGCAGCGCGTCCTGGTCCGCCGGCTTGCCCGCGCTCGCCAGGTACGCATCGATACGCGCCTGCTCCTTGTCGGGCACGGTGAGCGCGAGCGTGACGGCATGGCCCGCCTGCGAGGCCTCGCACATCAAATCTCCCACGCTCGCCGGCACCTCCCGCGTGCCCAACTGCTCACCGATGAGCACCGTGAGCCCCGCCTTCAGCAGCGGCTGGAACCCAGGGACCTTGCGCTCACAGGGCTCCTGCACCGGCTCCTTCCACCGCCGCAGATAGAAGGTCGGATCCCGCGCGAACGAGTCATCCCGCGACAGCTTCAGCGAGCCGGTGAGCGTCTCCAGCGAGGGGCGCGACTCCAGAATCAGGGTGAGCTGCCGCTCCAGCTCCAAGTCCCGCGTCCCCTGCGTGGCGCCGTCCAGCTCCACCCACGCCGCGGTGTCCCGCTCGCGCTGCGCCAGCTCCACCGGCGCGCCCCGGGCGCGGAACTCGTCCTCGAAGCGCTTCATGCCCACGAAGCGGTTGTGGATGGCGCCGCTCGCCTCGGGCTTGATTTCGACGTCGTTGCTGAAGGCGACGCGCTTCATCCGGAAGATGCGGATGATGCACTCGCGCTCGGAGAGGGACTCGCTGGACACCAGGTAGCGCGTGTGGTCGCCGTCGCTCTGGTAGCCCCAGGACTTCGTGCCGATCTGCGCCGCGCGCCACTCGGTCAGCAACAGCCGGGGGTCCTCCATGGGCTGGAGCACCCAACCTTCGTTCTTCAGGAGCTTCGCGGCCTCGGCGAGCGCCCGCTCCGGCGGCATCAGGAAGATGTGCTCGTACTTCGGCTGCTCCGGCTCCACGGGCGGCGGGGCGGGCTGGGTGGCCTCGGCCTGCTCGGGGGGACGGACGTTCCTCGCACAACCCGCGAGCAGCAACACCAGACCAGCCAGGGCTCGGTGCATCGATGGCCTCCCTTGTCGCGTCGGAGAACTCAGTGGCGGGGCTGGAACGCTCGGGGTCGAAAAGGATATCGGGGAGCCGCAAGCCCCCAGGGCGACGCACCACGTCGAGCACGCCCGCTCCCCGGCTGGAGGGCCCGGGGGGACGCAGGCCCCGTCGCCCGTCATCGCGGCGAGCAGGCGTCCTCCAGGGGCGTTATCCAGGCGCCCTACCTTCAGAGCAGGAGGAAGCGTTCCATGAGCGGCACCTCGTCACGACCTGTCGAAAAGAGCGGCGTCTTCAAGCTGGGCGGAGTGCTGCCCATCCATCGCCTGGGCTATGGCGCCATGCAGCTGACCGGCCCCGGCATCTGGGGACCGCCGAAGGACCGGGCGGAGGCGGTGCGCGTGCTGCGCCGCGCGGTGGAGCTGGGGGTGGACTTCATCGACACCGCCGACTCCTACGGCCCCTATGTGAGCGAGGAAATCATCGCCGAGGCCCTGCACCCGTACGCGAAGGGGCTGGTCATCGCGACCAAGGCGGGCCTGGTGCGCACCGGCCCCAATCAGTGGCACCCGGTGGGCGCGCCCAAGTACCTCCGCCAGGAGGTGGAGATGTCCCTGCGCCGCCTGAGGCTGGAGCGCATCGACCTGTTCCAACTGCACCGCATCGACCCGAGGGTCCCCGTCGAGGAGTCGCTGGGCGAGCTCAAGGCGCTCCAGAAGGAGGGCAAGCTCGGCCACATCGGCCTGTCGGAGGTCTCCGTCGAGGACATCCAGCGCGCGCGCAAGGTGGTGGACGTGGTGTCGGTGCAGAACCGCTACAACCTCACGGACCGCGTGCACGAGCAGGTGCTGGCGTACTGCGAGCAGGAGCAGCTGGGCTTCATCCCCTGGTTCCCGCTGGCCACCGGCGGGCTGGCGAAGCCGGGCGGCGCGCTCGACGCGGCGGCGCGCAAGCACCAGGCGAGCCCCGCGCAGATTGCCCTCGCGTGGCTCCTGGCCCGCTCGCCGGTGATGCTGCCCATCCCGGGCACCTCCTCGGTGAAGCACCTGGAGGAGAACCTCGCGGGCGCCGAGCTCTCACTGAGCAAGGACGAGCTGGCCGCGGTGGACGCCCAGGCCTCGGGCCGCTGAAGACGACGGCGCCCCGGCGGGCCGGCCCAGGTGCTCGGGCTGGCCTCCGGGGCGCCATCACTCCGCTTCGGGACTCAGGGGTTGGTCCAGATGCCCCAGTTCAGGAAGAAGTTCCGGATGGAGTTGCGCAGGCTGGTGGTCTGCGGCGTGCCCTGCGACGTGCCGTAGGTCCACACGGCGGCGTGGCCATAGGGCCCGTTCGGGCAGGAGGACTGGCCGTGGATGGCGATGGAGTGGCCATTCGAGATGGACGCCGACGCGAAGTAGGGGAAGGTCGGGGAGTAGGCATACACGTAGCCGTAGGAGTCCACGCGGCCGATGGTGCCGACGTTGGAGAACAGGGACACGCCACTGAGCTGGTTGAAGAACCCGCCGTTGCTGGCGCTCGTGTTCAACAGATACGTGCCGTCCACGCGATAGGAGCCCTGCTCGTACGCGGTGGCCGCGCCGGGGCTGGTATAGGCCGCGAAGGTGGAGCCGCTGATGCGGCCCTGGTGGTCGAAGCGCACCCGGCAGGTCGAGGTGCACGCGGCGATGCTCAGGCGGGGAACGAGGATGGGGAAGCGCGGGCCACCCGGCCAGGTGACGATCCACTCGATGTAATAGGTGATGATCCACCGCGAGCAGTTGAGCCGGAGGTTGACCTGGCTGATGCCGGAGAACCCGTAGGAGATGCCATTGCGCCCCAGGGCGGTGAGCGCGTGCTTGGCGCCGGGGCCGTTCGTGCCGCTGACGATGCCTCCGCTGTTGTTGATGTAGACGCTGTAACCGGAGCCCGAGGGGCTCTGGCCATAAACGGCCTGCCACACGCAGGTGCAGGGGCCCTGGACCTGGAGCTTCGAGAGCGCCAGTGAGTAGGCCACCGCCTGGCCGCGCAGGGCGGGATTGATGGCGACGACCTCGTCCAGCAGGTCGACCTCCTTGCCCTCACCGGCCTTCGCGGCGACCTCGGCGAGCGCCGCGTCCAGCTCCTCGCTCACGTGCAGCACGTCGCCGCTCGTCCCCGCGCCCGGCGCCACGGTGAGCTGGCACTCCTTGTCGTCAGGGCAGTCGAGGTTGAGGTTGTAGGGCTGCGTGAGGAGGGTCTCCTTGCCCTCCCTGTCCTCGAGCACCAGCCGCTGGGACCAGCCCGTCTCCCAGAACTCCTTGATGGCGCCATCCAGCGAGATCTCCGTCTCCTTGCCGGGCTCCGGCTGCACCTCCACGCTCGCCGTCCCCTCGTCCTTGCCGTTGTAGGACGTGAGCACGAGGCCGGAGGGGAGCTCCTGGTTGTCGGCCCACTGGATGCGGACCTTCAGTCCGCCTTCGCCCACCAGGGAGAGCCCGGTGATGGTCGCCGCGGCGCCCTTCTCCGCCTGCGGGTCTGGGTCGGCGGCGCGGGCCATCGGGGCCAGCAGCAGGCCTCCGAGCGCGAGCACGGACAGGGGCAGCGAGCGCAGCGGTTGCAGCACGAGGTCCAGAAGACCCCGCGTGGGACGGTATGACATGGGGAAACCCCTTATGAGACAGGAGGCACGGCCGACAGGGATTGTCGGTCGTGGTGTCTGTCAAAGCAGGTCTCGTGCCCGTGACATGGATTGTTTGTTTTTCCTGAGACAGCCCCCGGACCTCCCCGACCGAGGGGAGGTGGGAGTGTCGACCGGTGGACGAAAGGGCGTAACCCATTCCGCCACGAATCCGTCCGACGCGTGGCGAGGAGCGCTACAGCCGCGTGAAGGTTTGATTGGCAAACGGGTGGCGAGGTCTGACTCATCCCGCGATACGGCGTTGGATGAGCAGTCATTGCCCCGGGCCCGCCGGTGAGGCGCGGGCCCGGGTGCGACAGGCTCAAGGCGCGCCGAACGCCTGGGTCCAGTAGTGCTTGTAGGTGCTGGAGGGCGCGTTGTAGTAGCCGACGCCGATGTGCACGAGCTGCGCGTTCATGATGTTCACGCAGTGGCCGCTGCTGGCCATCCAGCCGTTCACCACGGCCGTGGGCGTGGCGTAGCCCGCCGCGACGTTCTCCGCGGCGCGCCGGTAGGAGTAGCCCGCCGCCGTCATGCGCTGCCAGGGCGTGGAGCCGTCCGAGCCGGTGTGGCTCATGAAGTTGTTGACGCCCATGTCCTTGGAGTGGCGCCGCGCCGCGCACCGCAGCTGGTCGTTCATGGTGAGCGCGGGCGCCGGGGGATAGGCCGTGCCGCCGCAGGTCGCCCCGGCCGCGCGCTTCTGGTTGACGAGCACGAGGACCTGCTCCTCGAACGCGGCCCAGGCCGGGTCCCACGTCGCCACGTCGCTACAGATGGCGCTGGCGGTGACGGAGCCGGTGCCGGAGGGCGCGCCTCCCGTCTCCACGTGCATGGGAGGAATCAGGGTGCCTTCCTCCGGGGCGCCACCGGGGCCACCCGCGGACGGCGTCTCGGGCCCACCACAGCCGCCCATCAGCGCGGCGCCCATCAGGAACAGGGGGACGGAGCTCCATCGCATCGCGAATCCTTTCGAGTCAGAGGTGTGGCCATCTCCGGACGAGATGGTCTCCTCATCCTGGCGAGGACCGACGGGATGTCGAGAGGGAACCCTGCGCCCGGCTGCTCGGGCGAGGGGCCATGCGCTCAATGCGATGCAAATCTTACCAGGACATCGTGGCGCTCCTGGCCCCCTTCCTCACACGTGGCTTGTCTTCCTTTGCCGGCCGGAATGTTCCATCACCCCTGTCCGCGTCACTTCGTGGGAATGAAGCGCGCTACCGGGGCCCCTCGCGGAAGATGGCGCCGGCCAGGGTGGCCACGCTCGTCACGGCCGCGAAGGCGACGAGGGCGGCGGAGACGAGCGCGAAGAGGGTGGGCAGGCCCGCGCCGAAGTGGGAGACGGCGAGCCAGCCCAGGCCCGCGGCGATGAGCATGCGCGCGGTGCCTCCGACGACGGGCCAGAAGACCCGCGCCACGCCCTGGGAGGCGAACCCGAGCACGAAGCCCAGGCCCAGCAGGCCATAGAACGGCGCGACGATGCGCAGGTACAGCGCCCCGGGCGCGAGCACCGCAGGGTCCTGGCTGAACAGGTGCAGCCAGAGGCCGGGCGCCACCGCCACGACGAGTCCGATGGCCGACGTCACCCCGAAGCCCAGCCAGGCGCCCACCCACGCGGTGCGCCGCGCCCGCTCCAACTGCCCCGCGCCCGCGTTGGTGCCCACCATCGTCAGCACCGCCGTCCCCAGCCCGAACAGCAGCGGCACCAGCAGGTAGTCCAACCGGGACGCGATGCCGTAGCCGGCGAGCGCCTCGACGCCGAACAGGCCCACCGCGCCGGTGACGACGATGACCGTGAGGTTCGGCTGCACCGCGCTGAACGCCGTGGGCAGCCCCACGCGCAGGATGTCGCGGACCAGCCGCCCCTCCAGCCGCGCGGGCGAGAGCCGCAGCGAGGTGCGCCCCGACGCCAGGTGCTTGAGGAGCCAGAGCGCGGCACCCAGGTAGAACAGGTCCATGGCCAGCCCCGCGCCCGCGATGCCCAGCGCCGGCAGCGGCCCCACGCCGAAGATGAGCGCCGGGGAGATGACGACGAGGACCCCCGCGCCCGCCAGCGTCACCTTCGCCGGCAGCTTCACGTTGCCCGCGCCTCGCAGCGCCGCCGCCAACAGGTTCACCACCCAGAACGGGATGGCCCCCAGGAACAGGTAGTTCGAGTACTCCACCGCCGCGTCCAGCGCCCCCGCCTCGCCGCCCAGCGCGCGGTAGAGCGCGGGGCCTCCCAGCCACGCGAGCAGCGTGGAGACGAGCCCCAGGCCCACGCCCATCACCACCGCGTGCCACACCAGCGCGTCCGCGTCCTGGCTGCGGTGCGCGCCCACCGCCCGCGCCACCGCGGAGGCCACCCCGCTGCCGATGCCCCCGTTGGACATCATCGTCATCAACATGAAGATGGGGAACACCAGCGACACGCCCGCCAGCGCGTCGGTGCCCAGGAAGCTCACGTACCAGGTCTCCGCCACGCCGACGAAGGACTGCGCCACCAGCACCACCGTGGTGGGCACCGCCAGCTTCAAGAGCGTGGGGAGGATGGGCCCGTGCAGCAGCGCCTGCCGGATGTCCGCGCCCGTGGCGCCCGCCTTCTGCTCGCCGCTGGCCTCGGCCTCCGAGGAGAGTGCGCTCTTCACCTGCATGGTTCCCGCTCCCGCGTGACGTATGATGAGCGTAATATGGTGTCGCGCGGGAGACACCGGAAAAATCCGGGGGAGCTCAGGTGAGCAGGAAGCTGTCGTCGGGGCGTGTGGGTGGGGGGAGGGGCTCGCCGGCCAGCTCCAGCACGGCGCGCTCGATGTTCCGCGTCAGGGCGTCGAGCGGCAAGTCGTTGGGCTCGGTGCCGAAGGGGTCCTCCAGCTCGGAGGTCACCATGTCGAGCGCGATGAACGTGTATGTGACGAAGACGGAGACCAGGGGCGTGGACCAGCCCAGGCTGCCGGCCAGGGCGAAGGGCAGGAGCAGGCTGTAGATGTAGACGGTGCGGTGGAGCATCACGCTGTAGACGTAGGGGATGGGGGTGCTGGCGATGCGCTCGCAGCCGCCGAGCACCTCCGAGAAGCGGTCCAGGTTGGCCTCGAGCGGGGCGACGAGCAGCTCGCCCAGCCGTCCCTCCCGCCGCATCCGGGCCACCCAGTCCGCCAGCGCCAGGATGACGCGGGGGGCGCGCTGGCCGGCCTGCTCCACGCGCTCGCGCACGCCCGGGGGCAGGGCGTCGAGCGCCACGGGGGTGCCGCGCAGCTGGTGGTTGAGCGTGAGGGCGAGGGCGCGGAGCAGGTCCGTCACGTCGCGGCGCTCCTCGGCGGAGAGGGCGGGCGTGGGCAGCGAGAGGGCCTGGCGCATGAAGGAGCGCGAGACGATTTGCAGCGAGCCCCACAGCTTGCGCGCCTCCCAGAAGCGGTCGTAGGCGGTGCTGTTGCGAAACCCCAGGAAGATGGCGAGCGCCACGCCCAACAGGCCGAGCGGACCTTCCCGGAGGTTGAACTTCAGGTCGAAGGGCAGCGGCTGCAGGACGACGGCCAGGCACGCCAGCGCGAGGAAGAAGCCGAGCCGGGGGAAGATGCGTGGCATGACCGAGCCACGCCAGACGAAGAGCATGCGAAGCCAGTGCATTCGCGGGCGGACAATCATGCCGCCCCTGTAACACGCGAGGCCGGGGCAGGGTGGGGACGCCCCGGCCTCGTTGAAGGCGGACTCATCGGGGGCATCCGCGCGGACGAGCCCCCGCCCGTCGGCTCAGCGCACCTCGGGGCAGTCCCTGGCGTGCCTCCAAGGGCTCACAACAGCCTGGTCAGGACGAACGTCACGGACCCGTTGAGCGTGGCGAGCCCTTCTGGCGACGCGCACTTGTTGCCGAGCAGGTCGTTCGCGTAGGTGCTGACCCGCACCATGGTCGCGCCCGCGAACCTCCCCGACCTCACCGTGCCCGTGTCGGTGATGGTCGTCGCCACGTCTCCCACCCCGATGACGGTGGCGGAGAAGAGGACCTCGGACTCTCCCGGGGCTGGGTTTCCCGGCTCACTCCAGATGAGCCGCAGCGTGCCGTAGCTGGAGTGCAGGAGGTCCAGGCACGACGCGGCCTTGATGGGGCCCGTCCGAGGCACGAAGGTGGCGGTCAGTCCCGAGAGCAGGCAGTTGGACAGCACGCCTCCCGCCGAGGCCACCACGTCCTGCGGTTCGTTCTTCAGGGGCGGGTCGAAGGTGGAGATGACCGTGCCTCCGCAGGTCACCAGCGTCAGCAGTCCCTGCTCGGCGGCGCCGACCTCTGCCGGGCTCGTCGAGGCTCCTGGCTCCGGCTCCAGCGCTTCCGGTCCGACACCACACCCCGCGATGACGAGAAGCCCCGCGACGAAGCCCGACACGTGACAACGCATGAATGCCCCTTGGGTTGATGGGCATACATCATACGGATACGTGCCCTGGCGCCGTGGGGACCGACACCTGCGGGCAAGGAGGCTGTCGGGTTCCTGGCGTGACAAACATTGACCAGACGGCACTTGGACCTGGGGCCACATCGAGGATGGGTCAGGTCTGTCTTTGCGCGCGGCGGGTGGGCCTTTCGTGGCGATGTGGGTCCAGGGTCACCTCGCGCAGCCGCGTTCCCACCCGGACGATGGCCTGGAGCACCGGCAGCAGCTCCTCGCCGAGCGGGGACAGGGCGTACTCCACCGAGGGCGGTGACGTGGGCCGCACCTCGCGCGTCACCGCGCCCTTCTCCGTCAGCTCCTTCAGCCGCGTGGTGAGCACCTTGGGTGAGATGCCGGGGATGTCATGCAGCAGCTCGCCGAAGCGCCGCGGGCCGCCGGACAGCTGCCAGACGATGTTGGTGGTCCACGCTCCGCCCAGGAGCGACATGCAGGCATGGATGGGACAGCCGGGCGGTGGCGGTGGGGCCTTGCTCTTGCGCAGCTTCAGGGACATGGGGACTTACCGCCAGGTGAGTGGAGTTACCGCGGGGTGAGTGGAAAGTGCGCTCACCTTAGCCGCACAACTTTCCAAAGGTAACCCAGCCCCGTTACTCATGCGCCGTCGTTCCCATCCACCACGAGGAAGCCGATGAAGCTCTATTTCGCGCCGGGCGCCTGCTCGCTGTCCCCCCACATCGTCGCGCACGAGGCGGGCCTCACGCTGCAGCTCGAGAAGGTCGACACCCAGACGAAGGTCATGCAGTCGGGCGGTGACTTCTGGAAGGTCAACCCCAAGGGCTATGTGCCGGCGCTGGAGCTGGAGCCGGGCGACGTCCTCACCGAGGGCCCCGCGCTGGTGCAGTACCTGGCGGACCTGCGGCCCGAGGCGGGGCTGGTGCCTCCGGCGGGCAGCCTGGAGCGCTACCGCGTGCAGGAGATGCTCGGCTACATCAACTCCGAGCTGCACAAGACCTACGCCCCGCTCTTCCGCAACAACACGTCGGCCGAGGTGCGCGAGGAGCGCACGGCCTACCTGTTCAAGCGCTACCAACTGCTCGAGGAGCGCCTGGCCACGCGCCCCTACCTCTTCGGGGACACCTTCGGCATCGCGGACGCGTACCTGTACACCGTCACCCGCTGGGCGAAGTACGTGAAGGTGGACATGTCCGGCTTCCCGAACCTGCTCGCGTTCATGGAGCGCGTCACCGCGCGTCCCGCCGTGCGCAAGGCGCTCGAGGCCGAGGGGCTCCCTGCCTGACGTCCCGGCCTCACATGCGGGACAGGATTTCGGTCCGCTTCGACTCGTACTCGTCGGGGGGATGTGTCCCGCGTCGACCAGTCGGCGCAGGTCCTCCATCGCCTTCACGGGGTCGTTCTTCCGCTGGAGGCGGATGGCGGTGTGCCACCGCTCCAGGAGGGGGCTCGGACCCGGAGGCCCCTCCGTCAGGCGCGGGCCTGCCCCACGAGGACTCCCCCTGCAATCACCAGGGCGACGCCGATGAAGACGAGCACCAGCTCCTTGCGCGTCTTGTGCTCGCCGAGCAGGAAGACGCCGCCGAGCGTGGAGATGATGACGCCCATCTGCGACACGGTGAAGCCGGTGGTGACGCCCACGCGCTCGTCGGCCAGCAGGAGCGCCAGGTTGCCCGTCGCCCAGATGAGGCCGGGGAGGATGTTGAGCCAGGTCTTCTTCACGAAGGGCCGACTCTCGCCACGCAGTGACAGCAGGAAGGCCGTCGTCAACAGGCCCACCGACTGGGGGAGGATGGCGTCCCAGCCGTTGACGCCGAACCACTTGGGGATGATGACGTAGGCGACCAGCCCCGCGCCGCAGAGCAGGAGCGCCGTGAGCCCCGCGTTGCGCTGGGCGGGGCTCGCGGTGTCGCGGACCTCCTTGTAGGACGTCATCGCGACGCCCAGCATCACCACGACGAGCCCCGTCGTCCCCAGCGCCACCTTCGCGGTGGTGGGCCACTCGTGGAATACCAGGACGCCAATCAGCGAGGTGCCGAGCAGTTGGAGGCAGACGATGGCGGGCATCGCCGTCGACACGCCGAGCAGCGCGAACGAGCGGAACTGGTTCGTCTGGCCCACCGCGCAGCAGGCGCCGGAGGCGAAGCCAGCCAGCACCACCGTGCGCGACAGGTGCGGTGAGACGACGTTGAGCGCGAACAGGGCCAGCGCCAGCGCGCCCAGCGTGCTGCCCAGGACCTGCTGCTTGGGAAGACCGCCCACCTTCGCGACGAGCAGCGGTTGGATGCCCCAGCACAGGGGCGGGATGAGCACGACCAGGTTCTCCAGGCTCATCCCCATGCTCCCCGCCTACGGCCCCCCGGAATCTAGGGCTGGAGGACGTGGCGGGAATCGGCCCCGTGGGCAGCGCCATGTGGGGCGGGGGACAGTGACGGCGTTGTCCCTCCGCCCGAGGGCCGGCTACGGGCGGTGGCTGCGGCGCTGCTGGAGCAGCCAGTCGTAGAGCTCGAGCGTGGCGTAGGCGGTGTCCCACGTCGAGCCGTCGTGGCGTCCACCCGGGATGACGGTGAAGCGCATCGCGCTGGAGCCCGCGCCGCAGCGGGTGTCCAGCCAGTTCTTGAGGTTGCTCGGGCGGCTCGGCGTGTCGAACTCGCCCTGGAAGGACCAGATGGGCAGGGACTTGAGGTTGCAGACGTTCGCGTCGTTGGTGGGCGTGGACGTGAAGGCGATGGGGACGATGGCCGCGAGCGGCCCGCTGTCCGTGATGCCCTGCTCCAGGCTCCGGTTGCCGCCGCCGCTCAGGCCGGTGAAGTAGATGCGGTCCGTGTCCACGCGGTAGTCCTTCCTGGCGTCCTCGACCAGGGCCAGCAGCGCGTCGTTGTTGAACCAGCCCGTGCCCGAATTGGTGAAGGGCAGCCGCTGGTTCGGGGAGATGACGATGGCCTTCATCGCCGCGCGGAAGCTGGCGGAGTTGAACTGCCGCGCCAGGCCCTCGGGGTTGGCGAGAACGCCGGAGCGGTCCGTGGCCAGCGTGGCGCCGCCCAGGCCGTGCAGCGCGATGATGAGCGGCCAGCGGGTGGTGCGGTCCGCGTTGTACTGCTGGGGCAGGAACAGGGCGTAGTCGTAGCGGACGTTGCGCACCAGCGTCTGCTGTCCGGCGGCGCACGTGGTGGGCGCCGTCGACGCGACCCCGGGTCGGCCCGACAGCTCCAGCTCGCGCAGTCGGCAGTAGGGCTGGTCCTTGCACACCACCCGGACCTTCGTGGTGGTGACGGGCGCGGTGAAGGTGAGCGAGCGCTGCGTGGTGTTGGTCGGGTTGCCCTCCACCACGGAGCCCGGAATCGTCTTCCAGCAGCCGCCGTCCCAGCTCTGCAGCTCGAACGCGGTCATCGCGTAGGACGACGTCGCGCTGGTGGACAGGTGCAGCGTCGCGCCGTGCACTTCGTGGGCGCTCCCGAGGTCGACGTCGAAATAATTGTGCGTCTGGAAGTGGTAGCCGGACTCCCAGCGCGTGGTGAGGTTCCCGTCCACGGCGTTGGAGGGCGGCAGGTTGGCGTTGCTGCTGCCGGCGGAGACCGGCTTGCCGAGTGCCACGTTGGTGAGCGTCTGGGGCGCGGGGGCCACCGTCACGCTGACCTCGTCCGTCCCGGTGGCGCCGTCATTGTCGGTGGCGGTGAGCCGGAAGACGGCGGTGCCGACCGTCAGTCCCGTGACGCTCAACGTGGCGGTGCTGGCGCCGGAGAGCGTCGCGGTGGGACCGCTCACCTGTGTCCATGCCAGCGAGACCACCGTGCCGTCCGCGTCGGTGGCGCCGCCGCTGAAGGTGACGCTGTTCGTGGGCAGGGTGATGGCCTGGTCCGGGCCGGCGTTGGCCACCGGCGGGATGTTCACCTCGGTGGCGTGCGGCGTGCCGAAGACCCACAGCTCCTTCACGCGGCAGTTGTCCGCGAGCGGGTCCTTGCAGGAGAATCGCACCTTCTTCGCCGTCACCGGCTGGGTGAACGTCGTCGACACCGCGATGCTGGTGTTGTTCGTCTGGCTCGCGCCGGGGATGGGCTTCCAGCCCGTGCCGTCGTCGTAGAACAGCTCGTAGCTCTTGATGGGCCGGTCGGCGCGGAAGCCCGTGTAGAGCTCCATGCGCACCAGGTCGAATGTCCCCTGCAGATCGATGTCCAACAGGCGCGTCTCGTTGTAGACGCCAGGGCACCAGCGCGAGTCATCGCTGTTGATGTCCCCATCCACCGCGTACTCCGGCAGGAAGCTGCCCTGCGTGGCGCTCGCGGTGGCGGGCTTGTGGAGCGTGACGTTGATGGGCTCCGCGAGGGCCGCAGCCTGTCGCGAGAGGGCTTCAGGGCCGCCAGCTTCCTCGGGGGTGCCACAACCCAGCAGCACGCCCATCACCAGGGTGCACAGTCGAGACGGAATCCTTCGCATGGTGTCCTCCTCCTCGGGCTCTTGGAGAAGAACGGGGCCGCTCGCGGCAAGTCTCATGGCCTCCGTGTTTTGTGCGGGTGTACCGTCCACCCGGGTACCGAGAGGTGGGGAACATGCGCGTCGCAGTCGCTCCTGGATGGCTCGTGGTGTTGCTCGTGTCCGCGTGTGCACACCCTGCCTCCTCGGAGCGGACGGGGGCCACGGGGTGCTCGGCACCCGGGACCCTGTGCTGGGACTTCGAGGAGGGGCGACTGCCGGAAGGCTGGACACCGTTCCGTGACGAGTTCAGCGGCCAGCTCCTCGTGGATGCCACGCGTGCACATGGTGGCAGGTATGCGCTGCACGCGAGCCAGCTCGTCGGGGGGCGCGAAGGCGAGCAGGGCGGTCCGAAGAAGACGGTGCGCTTCCAGCTCCCGAAGGACTTCGGCCCCGTGCTCTGGGGGCGTGTCCACGTCTACGTGACACCCGCGCGGCCGGCCTCGCACGCGGGGCTCTTCAACGCGCGGTATCCGCGCCCGGGGAGCCAGGACACCGCGTTCGAGGCGCTCGACTGGTACGAGGTGGCGACGTACCAGGAGAAGTACATGGCCATCTGGCATCCGCCGGAGCCGCCCGGCTTCCCGGAGTGGGTGCAGGTCTCCGACACGCCCCTCGTGCTGGACCGGTGGGCCTGCGTGGAGTGGCTCTTCGACGGCGCGCACGGTGACGCGCCCCAGGCCGCCGAGCCCCGTGTGTGGCTCGACGGCGTGGAGCTGAAGTGGCCTCGTACGTTCGTCTTCTCCGACCCGCCCACCGAGGCACCGTTGATTCGCGAGAAGGCTCGCGACTTCACGGTGCTGGAGGCGGGGGTGTTCCTCTACCAGGGGCTCTCCACGCCCACGGACTGGTGGCTGGATGACCTGGCCGTGGGCCCTCGGCGCGTGGGCTGCGAGTGATGGCGGGCTTCAGGCTCCGCCCGTGGGGTCGTGGAGCTTGAGCACGTAGAGGAAGTCCGGGACGGTGAGGCCGCGCGCCACGACGATTCCATCGCGCAGGATGAGCGTCTCCTCCAGCGAGTCGTGGAAGTGCGCCAGGGGCGTGGTGTCCAGGCGGCGGTGGAACGCGACGGGCGCGTCGCCGAGCACCTCCCAGTACGCGCGGCGTGTCACCTCGTCCGGCGGCGCGTTGCCGTCGAGCACCTCCCGGGGCGCGCCCGTGGCGAGGTCGAAGAAGCGCGTCTTCTGGTCATCCGAGCGGGTGACCAGCACGTCCCCCTCCATGGCCACCTCGAACGGCAGCGCGGGGTGCGGCACCTCGTACAGCCGCCGCCCCGTGTCCGCCTCGTACAGGCGCACCCGGTCGTCCAGCGTACACACCGCCACCCGCGAGCCATCCGCGGAGAACCGCGCGGCGATGACCGGCTCCTCGGAGACCTGGAGCACGCGCCGGAAGCCCGCGGGCAGGTCGAGCAGCTCCAGCTCCCCCGTGGCCCGGCCCACCGCGATGCGCGGCACGCGCTCGGCCGCCGTGTACGCCACCGCGGGCTTCATCAGGGCCTGGGTGTCGAGCACGAGCCGCCCCGTCTTCACGTCGTGCACCTGGAGGCGTGAGAGGGCCTCGTAGCCCGACACGACATGGGCGCCGTCCGGCGTGAACTCCACCATCGTGACGACGGCCTCGGGGCCCTTCAGCGTGTGGAGCAGCCGTCCGTCGGCCACGCGCCACACACGCACCACGCCCAGCTCGAACGTGCCCGCGAGCAGCGTCGAGTCCGGGGAGAAGGTCATCACCTGCTCCATCGTCATCTTCCGGGACGCGTCCCGCCCCTCCAGCGGCTTGTCGGTCAGCTCCGTCGTCGGCGTCATGCGCGCCACGTCGAACAGCTGGATGCCCCGCCGCCAACCGTCATCCAGGTAGCGCGTGACGGGATAGGCGGCCCACGCCTCGTTCGGGCTCAGGTTCCAGGGATGAAGGCCGGAGTCGTGGGCATCACGGGGCGGCTCGCGCACGCGGCCCTGGGCGTCGATGACGAGCATGCCGTCCATCCGCTTCGCGACGGCCAGGGTCCCCTCGGCCCGCCCCCACAGCTGCTTCACGCGGTGCTGCTCGGACAGGAGCCTGGGCGGAATGGGCGCGTCGAGCCGGCTCATGAGCACGCCGCCATCGACGGCCGTCAACGCGAAGTGCCTCAGGTCCGGCGAGAAGGCCGCGCCGCGCTCATGCCCGTCCGAGGAATAGGGTCGCGACCACACCGTGGCGCCGTCCTTCACGTCCAGCACCTCCAGCCGGTCGTACCCCAACAGGCCCAGCCGCGAGGTCCCCAGCCACTGCACGTGGGAGTAGCGCGATTGGCCCTGCAGGCCGCGCACCCGCTGCCAGGTCTTCGTCTCCGCCACGCCCACGTCGTCGAGGTCCGCCCACGCGAGCCACTCGCCGTCCGGACTGAAGGCCACCGTGCTCACGGAGCGCTGCGCGTCCAGCCGCGCCACCTGCTCGCCCGTGGACACGTCCCACACGCGCACCGTGTCGTCCGACGCGCCCGACACGAGCCAGCGGCCCGAGGGATGGAATGCCACGCTCAGCACCGACTGCTGGTGCCCCTTGAGCGTGCGGACCTTCTCGCCCGTGTCCAGGTCGTACAGGTGGATGCGCCAGCCCAGGTTGCCCACCGCGAGCAGCGTGCCGTCCGGGCTGAAGGCCACCGACGTCACCTGTCCCTCCTGGCGCCCGAACACGTGGAGCTGCTCGCCCGTCTCCACGTCCCACACGCGCGCGTCGTGGTCCCTAGAGCCCGAGGCCAGTCGCTTGCCGTCCGGGCTCCAGGCAATCCCACGCACCTCACCCTCGTGGCCCTCCATCGTCTGGAGCCGCTGGCCCGTCGCCACGTCCCAGACCTGGACGTTGTCGCCGTCCTCGTGTGAGCCGGTGGCGAGCCGCGTCCCCGTCGCATCGAACGCCGCGCACAGGACGTGGGCCTCGTGCCAGAGGTACGTGTCGGCGCCGTCCAGTGCGCCACGCAGCGGCAGCAGGGACTCCACCCAGGCCGCGCCGCCGGAGGCCTCGCGCTGTCGTCGCCACCATGCCGCGAGCTGGTACAGGTGCGCCTCCGGGTCGTCCCAGGGGCCCTGTCCCGTCGTGGCGTAGTGGGGCGCGGCGTCCGGCGCGTCGTACCAGCGCAGTCGGTTGTAGAGGCACTGGAAGAGGGTCTCGGGGTGCTCGCGCAGGAAGTCCGCGTCGAGCGCGACGGCCTTGCGCAGCACGCCGAGCGTCTGGGGGCCCACGGTGGGCCCGTCCTCGTGCAGCACGCGCGTGTCCGCGGGTGTCCGGGCGAGCGCGTCGTCGAGCGCGGCGAGCAGTCCGTCCACCCCTTCGGCGGCGAGGAGGGATTCGAGGGTGGAGAGCTCGGTGAGGGAGGCGAGGTCGTGGGGCATGGAGGGCCGCATTCTCGCGGCGACCCTCCATCGGGTTCAATGGGTGCGACGGGTCTGCGCCGTGCCGGTGGCGCGCGAGCCCTCGGAGGCCGGGGTGTCGCGCAGGGCGTGGACGGCCTCGACGATGTGTGTCGCGTCGATGCCCGCCGCGCCGAGCAGCTCCTCGGGCTTGCCGGAGCCGGGCAGCTTGCGCACCGCGAGCCGCTTCACGCGCGGCAGGGGCTCGGCGCCGTCGGAGAAGGCCTCCAGCACCGCGTCCGCGAGGCCGCCCTCGGCCCAGTGGTCCTCGACGACCAGGAGCCGGCCCTGGGTCTCCTTCGCGGCCTGCCGCAGCGTCTTCACGTCCACGGGCTTCACCGAGTACAGGTCGATGACGCGCACGGACACGCCCGCGTCCTGCAAGCGCGCGTGGGCCTCCAGCGCTTCATGCAGCGTAATCCCGGCGGACACAATGGTGACGACGTCCCGGTCGGAGCGTCGGAGCACCTTGCTGCCGCCGATGGGGAACTCCTCGGTGGGCGCGTAGAGCACGGGCGTCTTGGCGCGCGTGGTGCGCAGGTAGCTGATGCCGGGCAGGTCCACCAGGGCGGCCATCAGTCGGGCCGTCTGGTTGGCGTCGCTCGGGTAGAGCACGGTGCTGCCGGCGACGGCGCGCATCATCGCCAGGTCCTCCAGCCCCATCTGCGAGGGACCGTCCTCGCCGATGGACACACCCGCGTGGCTGCCGCACACGTGCAAGGTCGCGTTGGACACGGCGGCCATGCGCAGCTGGTCATATGCGCGCGACAGGAAGGCGGCGAAGGTGCTGACGAAGACGCGCTTGCCCAGCACCGCCATGCCCACGCCGCTGGACACCATGTTCTGCTCGGCGATGTACATCTCGAAGTACCGGTCCGGGTGCGCCTTGCGCAGCTCCTCCGAGTACGTGGAGTTGGACACCTCCGCGTCCAGCGCGACCAGGTCCGGGTGCGCGTCCCCCAGCGCCGCGAGCGCGTCGCCGTACACCTTGCGCGTGGCGACCTTCTCGTCCGTGGCGTAGGTGGGCAGCTTCAGCGGCCCGGCGGCGGGCTTCGCGGTGGGCTTCGTCACCTCCGGCTTGCGCACCTCGAAGCGCAGGTTCCGCTCGCCGCCGAGCTCCTGGATGGCCTCGCGCGCCTTGTCCTCGGGCAGGGGCTTTCCGTGCCAGTGCTCATGGTTGGCGATGAGCGAGTAGCCATGGCCCTTCTCCGTCTTGAAGACGAGGCACGTGGGCCTGCCCTTCGTGGCCTGGGCCTCGGCCAGCGCGCGGTCGATGGCGCCCAGGTCATGTCCGTCCACGGCCAGCGCATGCCAGCCGAACGCACGCGCGCGGGCGACATAGGCCTCGCCGTTCCAGCCCAGCTCCGTCTCGCCGCTCTGGCCCAGGCGGTTCATGTCGATGAGCGCGCACAGGGTGTCGAGCTTGTAGTGCGCGGCCTTGTCGAACGCCTCCCAGACCGAGCCCTCCGCCGTCTCGCTGTCGCCCATCATCACGTACGTGCGGAAGCGGCGCTGGTCCAGGCGCGCGGTGAGCGCCATGCCCACGCCGATGGCCAGTCCCTGGCCGAGCGAGCCGGTGGCCACGTCCACCAGCGGCAGCACATGCGGGTTGGGGTGTCCCTCCAGGCGACTGCCGAACTGGCGCAGGGTCAGGAGCTCCGCGTCGTCGATGGCGCCCGCCGCCTTGAACGCGGCGTAGAGGACCGGGCAGGCGTGGCCCTTGGAGAGCACGAAGCGGTCATTGTCCGGGGCGTGCGGGTGCTGGAAGTCGAAGCGCAGGTACTTCTGGAACAGCACCGCGACGATGTCCGCCGCGGACATGGACGAGCTCGGATGTCCGGAGCCCGCCGCCGTCGTCGCGCGGATGCTGTCGACCCGCAGCTGCGCCGCGAGCCCTGCCAGTGTGTCTGCCATCGTCTCTCTCCAGGCTGGGGGACCTCCGTAGGGTGTTGATGGCGGGGCCCCGGGTGAAGCGGCGCGGGCGCGCGCGGGGAGAGGGCGGACGAGGGGCCTCTCCCCGCAGGGCAACCCGACGAGGGGGCTCCCGTGTGCAGGCCCGCTCACGCTCCGGCGCGCGTGGGCAGATTCAGAGCCAGGGGTGTGAACCGCCATGAATCCACTGCGTCAGCTCGAGGAATTCGGCCAGGCCGTCTGGGTGGACAACCTCCAGCGGAGCTACATCACCCAGGGGACGCTCCAGAAGCTCATCACCGAGGATGGGCTCAAGGGGCTGACCTCCAACCCCACCATCTTCCAGAAGGCGGTGTCGGGCAGCGAGGACTACGAGGACCTCTTCCAGGCCGCGCGGGGCCAGGGGCGCTCGGCGGGTGACGTCTACGAGCAGCTCGCCGTGCGCGACGTGCAGGGCGCCGCCGACATCCTGCGCTCCGTCTACGACGCGCTGAAGGGGAAGGATGGTTACGCCTCGCTCGAGGTCTCCCCGCGGCTCGCGAACGACACGAAGGCCACGCTCGACGAGGCGCGCAGGCTCTGGAAGACGCTGGACCGGCCCAACGTGATGATCAAGGTCCCCGGGACGGAAGCCGGGGTGCCCGCCATCGAGCAGCTCACGGCGGAGGGGCTGAACGTCAACGTGACGCTCCTGTTCAGCCAGGAGCGCTACCGGCAGGTCACCCACGCGTACCTGACGGGCCTGGAGCGCTTCGCCAAGGCGGGCGGAGACTTGAGCAAGGTGTCCAGCGTGGCCTCGTTCTTCGTCAGTCGCATCGACGTCGCGGTGGACAAGGAGATTCAGCAGCGCCTGAAGGCGGGCGTCACCGCGGAGCAGCGCAAGGTGCTGGAGTCGCTGCACGGCAAGGTGGCCATCGCCAACGCGAAGCTCGCCTATCGCATCTACCAGGAGGTCTTCAGCAGTCCGCGCTGGAAGGCGCTCTCGGCGAAGGGCGCCAAGGTGCAGCGGGTGCTGTGGGCGAGCACCAGCACGAAGGACCCGAAGCTGCGGGACGTGCTCTACATCGAGGAGCTGATTGGCCCCGACACCGTGAACACGATGCCGCCGGCGACCATCGATGCGTTCCGGGACCATGGCAAGGTGCGCACCACGCTGCTGGAGGACCTGGCGGGCGCGAAGGAGACGATGCGCCAGCTGGAAGCCGGTGGGGTGTCGATGAAGAGCGTCACCGAGCGGCTGGCCGTGGACGGCGTGCGGCTCTTCGAGGAGTCGTTCGACGCGCTCCTGAAGGCGGTGGAGGCGCAGTTGAAGAAGTCATAGGCGCCAGGGCCTCGAGGGACTTCCGATGGGGCGTCTCCCGGAGGTAGTCCCAGGCCTCGGTGTCCTCGAGCCGCGTCTCCGTCTGGGACAGGAGCTCCAGCAGGAGCTTCACGAGCGAGCCCTCGTCGCGAGGCGCGGCGTGGGGGCTCTTGCGCAAGGCACGCTGGATGGCGACGGAGACCTGACGGGCGTGGTGGTCGGACGCGCTGGCCACCCGCGCGAGCGTCGTGGCCCAGCGCTTGAGCTTCACGAGGCCGGTGGTGCGCAGCTCGCCCATCGTCGCGCCCAGCTCCTGTTCCGAGAGTCGCCCGGTCTCGAGGGCGGCGATGGCCGCGTCCACGCTCACGCCGGACTCCCCGGGCTTCTTCGCCGCGAGCCCGAGCGCGAGGACCAATCGCGCCATGGGGCCCAGGTGCAGCCAGGGATGGAGCAGCTGCTCGTAGCACGCGGCGTTGCCCCAGCTCGCCTCGAACCAGTCCAGGTTCCCGGCCAGCTCCTCCGCGCGGCTGGCGAAGCAGGCCTCCATCCCCGCGGGCCAGAGCGTCGCCGCCCAGCGCGCGTAGGGCTTGTCCACGCCGCCGTACTTCGCTGAGAGCACCTGGCTCGGGAGGTCTCCGCGCGTCGCCTTGGGCTTGGGCTTCGTCGACACGTGCAGGTCGTGGAACGTGTACTCACCGGAGCGCCGGGCCTTCACGGTGAAGGTGTGGACACTGGGGGCGGTGTCTCCCCGGTGCCTGCGGCCCATGGCCAGGAGCGCCTCGGGGCCGCGAGGCTCGGTGCGTCCGCGCCCCGAGGCCCAGTCGATGAGCTTCAACGTCTCCACGTGGGGCTGGCCCTTGCGTGACGGAGCCGGGGCCGTGCGTGATTCTTCCGCAGGCGCGAGCCGGGACAGGGCGAGACACAGGTCCGTGGGCGAGGGCTCGGTGGCACTCGCGAGCACGCGCTCCACCAGTGGCTCCGGCGCAATCCAGCCGCCCGCGTGCGTGGGGAACGACAACAGCCCGTCGGTGTGCCCCTTGTCGAGCGCGCGAGCGATGTCCAGGAGGCGCGCGTCCAGCAACGGGAGGAAGACCTTGTGCGCGGGCGAGAGCGGGGTCTTGGGAAGCTCGCGCAGCGCGGTCACGGCCTGTCCGTGAGGCGCGAGCCACGCGAGGGCGAGGCTGGCGAGGCGGAAGGCCATGGGCTCCTGGTAGGGATTCGCGCACGACTTCTTCGCCCGCTTGCCCAGCGCGGAGGTCTTTCGCGCGAAGTCCTCGGGGCGCTGTCCTCCGAGTCGGGCCACGCCGTCCAGGAGGCGCTCGACCTCCATCGGGTCGCTCGCGTCCTCGAGGCCCGCGGAGAAGGCCGCGATGAGCGAGTCGAGGTCCTCGATGGGGGCCACGGCGAAGCGGGGCTCGCACGGCGACACCGGTCCGTGGTGGGGCGGCGGTTCGATGGGGGTTGCCTTCGGCGGGGTGTCGCGGACGGCGCCGAGCCACGCCTGGACCTGCTTGCGCAGCGACGCGGCGACGCCCTCCATGCGCTCCTCGACGGCGGCGCGCAGGGCGGCCTCGGGGACGCTCGCCAGGGACGTCAGGGCCTTGAACACCGCCTTCTGGACGTCCACCTCCTCGTGCGCGAGGCCCGTGCATAGCGAGAGCAGGACACGCTGACGGGCGTCCGTGGTCTCCCGCTCGGCCAGGGCCAGCAGCCGCTTCGTCGCCTGTTGCGCGGCGGCCTTGTGGCGGGCGAGGAGTACGGGCTCCAGCGCGGGCCGCAAGGTGGACTCGGGGAAGGGATGGCGCCCGTCCAGCGTGCCCACCACGTCGAGCGCGAGGCTGACCGTCGCCGGGAGGGTGCTGCCCAGCAGGCGCAGATAGCGCTCGCGGTGTCGCTCCAGCTCCTCGTGCGTCGGCTCCAGTGATTGATGGAAGCGTGAGAACCAGCCCGCGCGGAAGGCCGCGAAGTCGCGCTCCAGGGCGCCCAGCGTGGCGTCCAGCAACCGCGCGCGGTCCAGGGTCCCCTGGCGCATGTGTCTCAGGAACGTCTGCATCCAGGTCTTGGCGTCGGGCGTGTACTTGTCCCTCGCGGCGAGGCTCAGCTCTCCGCCGCCTTCGACCTCGAAGAGGTGCCACACCTCGTCCTCGCGCACGCGCGGGTCGGCGTCGAGCGGGTTCGGGACGAAGCGCACGTCCACGCTCAGCAGGCTCAGGATGTAGTTGTCGTGGGTGGGGCGCCGTGACACGCCCGCGCGCACCAGCTTGCGGGCCACGGCGCCGAAGACGGCGTCGAGCGCGACCAGCCGCTCGGCCGCGTCCTCGAGCCCGGGAGCCTTCAGCTTCACGGCGACCTGGGCGGTCTCTTCGGGCAGCGCGGACAGGTGCATCCGCTTCCACTCGGAGGGAGGGACGCAGAAGAAGGACAGCAGGGCCAGCGCTTGGATTCGCGGCGGGAGCGTCTGGGTATAGGGCTCGTCCCGGAGCGCCTTGATGCGGTCTGGCAGCTCGGCGCCGAGCTGCCTGCGCTCGGCCTGGGTCAGGCGCTCCAGCAGGGCGGTGCTGGCTTCGAGGCTCGGCGCGGCGAGGAGGGAGTCGAGGAGGAGGGCGCTCATCGGGAATCGTCGTCCTCGGCGCGATGGACGTGCAGCCGCGCCGCGAGAAGGTGTTTGCACGGCCCGCGGTCCAGCGCGTGCTTTGAGAACCAGGGACAGCCACAGCGCAGGGGCTCACCCTCGCCATCCAGCAGCACGTGGTACGTGACGTCCGAGCCGCGCACCCAGAACGCTCCGGGCGCCTTCGCGTCGGCTTCCACCGCGCCCGCCGCGAGCAGGGCCCGGGCATCGGCGAGTCGCGGCGCGAGGGCCTCGACCTGCGCGAAGTCGAAGGGCAGCTCACGGTGGAAGAAGGCGGCCGTCTGGGAGTCGAACCCCACCAGCCCTCGCACGCCGAGCACCTGGAGGCCCTGCCGCACGAGCTCCTCGGGGGCGCCCAGCTTGCGCGCCAGCGCCCGCGGCTCCAGCACGGCCTCCCAGCGGAGCTCCGCGCGCAGCGTGCTCAGCACCTGCTCCACCTGGCCCTGCTGCGCCAGGGCCGTCAACGCCTGGCCCTCGCCGGAGAAGCCGCGCCAGACCTCGCTCGAGAGCGCCAGCGTGAAGCGTGGCGCGCCCAGGTCGAGCACGAAGGCGCTGGCCTGTCCCCGAGGGTCCGCGTGCAGGACGAGCCGCCTCGCGAAGGGGACCAGGTCCTCGAGCACCCGGAGCCGCTCCAGGCCGGTGATGCGCATCGCGCCCTTCGCTTCGGTGGAGCTCAGGCGGACGGTGCGCCCCTGGGGCACCAGGTAGTGGATGCTCTTGTCGGCGCGGGTCCGGGGGAGTCCTCGCAGCAAGCGCAGGGCCTCCGTCGCGGACAGCTCGGCGAAGGGCGTGAGGCGCGACAGGTAGGCCTGCACCTCGGCGAAGCCCTTGAGCCAGCGCAGGGGCAGGGGGACCTTGCGCTCCACCACGCGTGTGTCGCCTCGCTGGAGCGCCACCTCCGCGTGGCCGACGGACAGTGAGAGGGGTTCGTCCTCTCGCACGGTGGACAGGGCCGCGCGCATGGCGGCGTTGAAGTCCACGTTCGTCGTGCCGAAGGACGCGACGTCTCCCTCGTAGGCGGCGGGGGGGAGGTCCACGCGGGCGTAGGTGCTGGCGCAGCCCGAGAACCCCTCGAAGCGCAGCATGCCTCGCCCGCACGTCACCACCGGGTCGGCCTCGCGCAGGATGCGGTTCAACATGGCGGGCGGGATGAAGAAGCGCGAGCCCACCACGCGCGAGAGGGCTCGCAGCGACAGCGCCGTCAATCGGGGTTGGAGCAGGCGCCCCTCGAAGAAATACGGCTGGGGTGCGCCGCCGCCCGACGTCATGAGCCGCAGCGCGTGCCCCTTCTCCACGGGGACGAGCTCCGAGGGGCCCGCGTACAGATAGGTGTGGTTCAGCGCTGTCATGGTGGCCGGTCGCCCAGGCTATCGCGGTGGGGCGACTCGACCAACCGCGTGGCGCTGACCCACACATCCAGAGCGGGCTTCTGGCATGGTGCCGCGGACATGCGACGACTCCTCCTGGCCTGGTTGTGCTGCTGCGTCCCGTCCCTCGTCCTCGCGCAGCCGGTGGTGAAGGAGGAGTGGGTCGTCACCACGGACATGTGGGGCAACGCCCTGCACCAGGGGCTCACGCTGGAGCGCTCGGGGAAGAAGCTGTCCGGCACGTTCGACGGTGACGCGCTGGAGGGCGAGCGCACGGGCAACGAGGTCCGCTTCACCGTCACCGACTCGCGTCAGGCGCGCTACGTCTACACGGGGAAGGTTCGGGGTGACCGGCTGGAGGGCACGGCGGACGTGCCGGACACGAACGACAAGAAGGCGCGGGTGAAGCGGGCCTTCACGGCGCGCCGGATTCCGGAGCGACCCGCGGGCCCGCCGCGTCGGCATGAGTTCACCCCGACGTCGTGGTCGAACGAGTTCTCCGCGGACCGGGCGCCGGTGCTGACGGTGTGGTCCGGGGACACGGTGAAGACGACGACGCTCGACTCCGGTGGCATGGATGAGCGCGGTGTGTCGCGCGCGCTGTATGGCAATCCGCAGACGGGGCCGTTCTTCATCGGGGATGCGCGGCCCGGGGACATGCTGGCGGTCCACTTGAAGCGCCTGCGATTGAACCGGAGGAGCGCGGACAGCCTGGACAGCATCGTCGGGCGGGCGATGACGCCGCTGTTGGCGTCGAAGGCGACGGAGCTGGGCAAGCCGGTGCGCTGGACGTTGGACTGGGAGAAGGGCGTGGCGCGGCCGGAGACGCCCACGGAGAAGCTGAAGGCCTTCACGGTGCCGCTGCGGCCGATGCTGGGCGGGCTGGCGGTGGCGCCGGGCTTCGGGTCGCCGCCGGTCTCCACGGGGGATACGGGGCGCTTTGGCGGCAACATGGACTTCAACGAGGTGGTGGAGGGCAACACCGTGTATCTGCCCGTGTTCCAGCCGGGGGCGCTGCTCTACGTGGGGGATGCGCACGCGGGGCAGGGGGATGGTGAGACGTCGCAGTTCGCGCTGGAGACGTCGATGGAGGTGGAGCTGACGGTGGAAGTCATCCGCGGCAAGGCGCCGTCGATGCCGCGCGTGGAGTCCCCCACGCACCTGATGGTGCTGGGACAGGCGGGCTCGCTCGACGATGCCCTGCGCCAGGCGACGAGCGGGCTGACGCAGTGGCTGGCGCAGGACTACGGGCTGTCGCTCTCGGAGAGCGCGCAGGTGATGGGCACGAGCGTGCAGTACGTCGTCGCCAACCTCGCGGGCCGCAGCGTCGGTGTCGCGGCGAAGCTGGACAAGGCGCGGTTGGCGCCGCTGCGGCCGGCGGGGAAATAGCTCTCGCGGGCAGGTTTCCCGTCTACTTCGGGGCCGGTTCGACGATTTCTAGATCGGAGCCACTCCAGCCCCAGACCTTGATGCCGTCGGGAGTCATCTGCACTTCGACGAGTCCTCCATCGGGCGCCTCGTCTGGACCGGGGCCCTGGGCCTGGATATTGACATGCGCTTTGGGGGCGAGTTCCTTGACCTCTCCCCACGGCTCGACGGTCAGCCAGGTTGCTCGCTCGAGTTGATTCTTGACGCGGATGACCAGACGGATTGGCATTCCCGTGACTTAACTCCGGACCTCCTCTCCATTCCATTCGATGCGCGGCATCGTGTCGGACTGGGCTGAGAACCTCTGCCCTTCTCCATCCCCAGACGGGGGCTTTCGAGGAGGCGTCGATGTTCTCGCATCGGAGCTGGGCCGTCGTGTTGCCGCTGCTTCTTCCTGGTGTGGGAAGGGCGGAGGAGCCCATTGTCCCTCCTCTCTGGGAGGAGGCAGAAGCCGTCATTCGCGAGCTGGAGGCGGCCTCTCCTCCTGTCGAATCCGACGCGACGTCGTCCTGGACGAACGTCCTGCGGCTGGAGAGCACGACGTGGACGTTGTTGCCCCGAAGTGGGGCGGGAGGGGCCGAGGGCTTCGTGCAGGTGGAGCCCATGGTGGCGTTGGACCAGGGCGAGTGGATCCGCCTCAACGTCGGGGCCCCCCTGCGGCTGCGGTTGTGGGGCGACAGCGCGGGGGCTGGCCTCGTGAGGAAGGAGGACTGGGACACGCTGTCCGATTGGGGGCAGGTCATGCGCCTCTTCTCCGTGGGCGTCGATGCGTCCAACGCGGTGTGGGCGGGGCGGATGGAGGGCTACTCCCTGCTGTCCGGGCACCTGGTGCGGCGCTACAGCAACCAACTGAACCCGGACTACCACCCGGCGGGTCTGGGGGCCTCGGGGACGCTGGGGCCGGTGTACGCGGAGGCTTTCGTCTCGGACCTGTTGGGCGCTCGCCTCACCGGCGCGGAGGTCGCGCTGGATGTGCAGCATGTCCTCTTCGGACGTCCCGCTGTGCCCGGGCGCTACACGCTGGCGTTCTCAGCGGTCCACGACTGGGGAAGGGCGGGCGGTGTATCGGCGCCGATGACGCTGGCGCATGTGGATGGCACCGCCGTGGTGCTGAGGCGTCGGAGTCGGGACACGGGCCTCGAGGTCCACGTGTTGGGAGGATGGGGCGGACGTCCTGGCGAGGGCGGCGCGTGGGGCGCGGTGGCGGGCCTGGGGTTGGAGGCCGTGTCGTCGACGGTGGATTTGCGCGCGCGACTGGAGGGGCGGCTGCAGCGAGGCGGCTTTCGACAGGGCGCCTTCGGTCCGGACTACGAGCTGGCGCGCTTCCAGGTGGCGGGCTCGTCCCCGGCGCCGCTGGCGGAGTCGTCCTTCCCTCGCGGCGGCTCGGCCTACGGCGAGGTGATTCTCGGCTGGGATGCAGTGCGCCTGAGCGGCATGCGACAGCGCCACGTCTTCGTCTCCCTGGGCGTTGAAGCCTTCACGTGGGGCCGGGTGGACGTGGATGGGCGCATGGAGGCGCAGCTCTTCCATCGTGACTTGAGCCTGGGTGTGAGCGGGCTGGCGATGGGGATGGGCCAGTCGAGGGCGCGCTACCTCGTGTCGGCGGAGGCGCGGTGGCGCTTCCTCGGCGGGCGGCTGTTCGCCGTGGGGCAGGGCGGCACGTTGCTGTTTCCCACGCCGGAGCGCGCGTTGCGGCCTGGGGCGTTCGTTGGCGTCGGGCTGGGGGTGGACAATGTGCGTTGATCGCTCGCCGCGTGGCGGAGTCCTCCTCTCATGGGTCCTGGCGCTCCTCACGGCGGGATGTGCCGCGCGGGCTGGCTCGGATGTCGCCCTGGTTTCGTTCGCGAGCCGAACGCCGATGTCCGCGCTGGAGCGCGGCGCCGTCGCGAGCCTTCCCACGGGTGACGCGCCGGACGACGAGGCGGAAGTGGGCCCCTTGCTGCACCGTCGTCGTGCTCCGCAGCTGCTTCCTGGGCCGGGCGTCCGCAGTGAGACCGCGCCTCTTCCGGTCGCCGATATCCAGGCCAGCGCTTGCGGTGAAGCGCCTCCGGGATGGCCACGCCTGTCCACGGACGAGGAGGTGCTGGCGCCCTTCCTGGGATGCACCACGCCAGCGGCCTTCCTGGCCCTGCAGCGCACGGTGGACATGCCTCGGCTGGTGCAGTCCCTCTCAGACTGGAATGCCGTCCGGCTGGGCGCTCTGGGTCCACTGGAAGCAGCGGCCGCCACCGTCCTGCTCAAGAAGCGCGTCGCGTTCCTGGCCACCGTCGCCGAGAAGCATGGCCCGGGGCAGGCGGAAGTCCTCGTCCTCTTCGTCCTGCACACGGCCTTCGACGACGAGGTGCGGGAGATGCTGCGTCTGCTGGCCGAGGACAAGCTGCTGAGTCGGGCCCTGGGGGGCATGGAGGTCGTCTCCGAGGAGCTGCGTCAGCGCGGCATGGCGCTGGTCGACTTCCCGGAGAGGGACTTCCGCGCGAGAGATATCGCGCGAGGACTGGGAAGAGCGGCGGACGACGTCGCGTCCTCCATTCCGCTCGTCGCTGGAAGCCGGAGCGTGGAGGCGTCCTCGCTGCCCGCGCAGCTTCCACCGGTCTACCGGACCGCGTACCAGGAGGTGGAGAAGGCGCGGTACCTGGGAGCCTTCGCGCCCGGCAACGTGGCTCTGGCTTCTTTCGACCACCTCAGCTTCGGTGTGCCACTGGGGTTCTACTCGCTGGCCGCCGGAACGGCGCAAGGCGGAGCGTCTCTCGCGAAGGGAGAGTACGAGGAGGCCACGCGACAGCTGGCGCCCGCGGCGCTCCTGGTGGGCCTCTACGTGGGAGGAACAGGGGCGCGTTCCTTTCGCGACATGGGCCAGACCAGGCGGGAAGGAACACCGCTGCAGGTGACGGTGCCTCGCGTCGAGGCGCTGAAGGCCGTGCTGGAGCGGTTGAAGTCGCGGACGGAGACGAACTCCGTGGGCGACTTGGCTCGCCACCTCCAGGAGCGTCGGGAAGCGGCCGTCCTGGTTGCGGAGTGGGGGGAGGCCGGGGCGCTGGCCCTCCATGAAGCGGGCGGTCACCCGGCTCGAGCGCAAGCCTTGTTGGCGGTGAGGCACGGCGAGTCCGCGAGGCCGCCGCCGAAGGGTGGCGGTGGGAGGGGCAGGTCCTCGTCAACGCTCGATTCGGCAGGCCTCCCCGCCGAAGTGGCGGAGGCGAAGTTCCGGCAGGTGGAGGCCGAGGTCGGAGGGGCCCGGCTATCGATGGACGTTGTTGCCCTGAGGGCACATCGCGATGCGCTCACGAAGGCCGCGCCTCGTGGTGCGGAGGTGCATCCCCTCTGGTCGGATTACCTGGCGTATCTGGAGAAGCGGGCCGCTGAAATCCAGCAGGGCCTGGCGTCGAAGGGGCCGCTACCGTGGGCCGGTTACCAACTGGTGCGCGAGCGATACGCACGAGGTCTGGCCTTCGAGAGGGAGATGGTCGGCATCCTGGAGGCGGACGCGGCCTTGCCGAGAGCGCAGCGGCGATGGCTGCGGGACTTCGAGCTGCCGCGCATCGAAACGCACGTGGGGGTGTTGAAGGCGGACCTCCGCTTCGCGGACGTGCTGGTCATCGAAACACGGCCAGCTCCCGGGCAGGCTCCGCGTGTGGAGACCTTCAGCTTCAAGAGTCGGGACTTCTCTCGGACCGAAGTCGGTGCGCTCAAGAGGCAGATGAACGAGGACGCAGGCATGGCCATGCGGTACTACGGTGAGACCTTGAGCATCCGCCGTCCTGGAATCGAGCAGTTGGCGCAAGTCCAGAGGGTCCGCGTCGTTTATGATGGCGGTAGTCTCAGGCCTGCAAACCCCAAGGCAGAGAGAGCAGCCGTGCGAGAAACCGAGCACGAAGTCGAGGGAGTCGAGGTGTTGTTCCGATGAAGGTCTCAGCAGCGCGAAAATACGATGCTGAGGACCACCTCACTCTCTCCTTCGAGGCGACGTACGACCCCACCGCCGACCTGAAGTCAGAACTGGCTCCGCTTCTGGAGGCGCTCGAGGCGCGAGCAGGTGCGTGGATGCCGGACTTCGTCGAAGGCTCACGCCCGTATCCCTACTCACGAAGTGCCGTCCTGACCGCACTGGAGGAGAATCGTCGACGGAGGAGCACCTCTGTCAGCCTTTCTCAAACGTCGGGGCACCTGGCGGACATGTCCGTTGGGCTCTGGCTGCCGCCGTCCGGGAAGAGGATTCATGTTTATATTTCGGTCCAGCCGATTGCGCTCTTCGGCGACGCCGCGCTTTGCCAGGGGTTCATGGACATGGTGCGAGCCTGGGCTTCTCATTACCCGGTGACTCTCGCCACTGCGAACAGTGTCGCGGAGGAGCAGTTGGTCGATGCCGCCAATCAAACGCGCGATGCGGTGGCCTCGGAGACGCTGGACGCCGACGGGATTCATGAAGTGGCCTGGCTGAATATCTTCGGTCCCAAGCAAGTGGCATCCGTGGGCCGCGAGCGGGTACTCTCGACGCCTGCATATCGGGTCGAGGAGTTTCCCAGTGGCGCGGTGCTCGTGGTGCTTCGACCCACCGCCGCCGACTTCGCCAGTGACGAGGCGCGGGTGGTTCAGGCCCGTGCCCTGGTCCATTTGAGGCCCGACCTGGATTTCGACGCGGTGCTCCGCGCGCTGCGGGCGCGCAGTGCCGCGCTTGCTCCCGTGGAGCCTCGCTTCCACCCGGACCTTGCTCCTCTTCTCTCGCGCCTGATACCCGAGCTCAGGCTCAGCGAGCGCCAGAGGAAGATCGCCGAGCTCAACGCCTGGCGCCCATCGGAGCCAGAAGAGTGGCTCCCTGCCGCCCTCCCTGCGGACGTCGAGGACCCGGAGCGCGCCCTCGCCCACTTCGACGAACTGTCCGAGAGCCTCGTGGCGGCATTGCACGTCAACATCCCGAGCCTCTTCGATGCGACGCCCGAGTCGCTCACGGACCTCGACCTCCATTTCTTGAAGGAGCGCTTCCCGGAGCGGTACCTGAGGGACTTCATCGACGAGCACACCGTGCCGGCCCTGGGGGCCTACCTGGGCAACGTGCTGGTGCGGCGGCTCAATGGAACCTGGGTACCTCGGCGGAAGCTGGAGGAGTCCCAGGTCCGTGTTGGCAATCGCGTCTGGTTGCCCTTCCTCCGCGCGCGCCGGTGCATGCAGTCCAGCCAATCACTGCTGGACTGCTCGCTGACGCAGTTCTTCCTCGAGGCGACGCGGCGCCGTTCCTGACGGACGCGGCCCTTACTCCCAACTGCTCCCGTTCCACGTCCGGGTGACATTCACCGTGGACGCCCCCGTGGTCTCCACCCACCTGAGCACGGGGCGCTCCTGCACATCCCAGCTCAGCACGGGCTGGGACGCGACGGAGTCCTGCGCGTCATTCACGTTGAGCACCCCACCCAGCGGATGCCACGCCTGCCCATCCCAGCGCGCCGCGCGCAGCTCCACGTTGCTGAAGTGGGGCGACGCCTTCTTCAGCCAGGCGACGGTGGGAAAGCCCCGCTCATCCAGCGTCAGCGTGAAGGTGTTCACCGCGCTCCCCGGCGGCCCACCCAGCCGCAGGTCCACCGGACCGACTCCGTCCCCGAGCTTGCGGTACACCGTGTTGTTGAGCACCGGCCCCGAGCGCTTCACATACACGCGGTAGACATCCTCCGCGTAGTTCGTGTTCACCTCCAGCGTCTCACCCGTGTCCCCAATCCACGCCACGACGCACCCGTCGAACCCCTGGTCCGAGTAGTACGCCTGGAGCACCTGCGGCGTCAGGTAGTCCTTGTAGAGGTCGCAGTAGGGGAGGTTCGACCCCGCGTCCCGGATGGCCTGCAACGTCAGCCCCACGCGGGGCGGCAACGCGGTGAGCGCCTGTGACGACGAAGCCGCGTCAAACGACGGTGACACGGCGTCCTCTTCCGCGCAGCCCGCGAACAACCCCGCGCACACCACCGCCGTCAACAAACCCCGAGCCTTCCTGCCTGGGACGAATCGCATGTGAGCCACTCCTGTGGGAGGTGAAGCGGCCCAAAGCTAGGCATGCGAGTCTTTCACGGCCGTCGAGTCCGCCATGTCTGTTCAACGGCGGACCCGACTCATGTCAGGGAAAGAAGAACGAACGGTCGCAAGCGAGACTGCCTCCCGCGCGATACAGCATGTCTTGGTAGACGATGGTGTTGTTGATGGAAAACGCGCTCGTCACCGACGCCACGGTGACGCCGCCTCGCACCAGCCGGAAGCGCGGCGTGCCCTGCTGCAGCGGCACCCGGAACGATTGGATGCCCGCCGCCACGTCCCTGCGCTGAACGACGCCCGCGAACTCGATTTCGAGCGTCCCGGGCGCGGTGAGGAAGGCGAGCAGCTCGACCTCGTTCGCGGCCGCAGCCCCGCCCCGCAGCTCGTAGGGCGCGCGCTGCTGCGTCAGGTCCGGCGCGGCGCTCGTCGAGTGCACGCGGTGGAAGTAGTAGAGCGCGTCCCGGGCGATGGTCGGCTGGACGCCCGTCTTGAACCAGGCGGTGTAATACGCCGTCAAATCGAACGCCGCCCACTGCGTGCCGGACGAGGGCGAAATCTCCGTCGCCTCCGAGTAGTCGTTCCAGGTGATGAGCTGCACCCAGTCCGCGCCGCCCTGGATGGCCGCGTCCCACAGCGCCCGGTACGCCTGGGAGTTGTTCGCCTCCGTGTAGACGAGGTCCTTGGGCCGCGAGTCCTGCACGGCCACGGGCGCCATCCACTGGAGCCCCATCCCGTGCGCGGTGCCCACGTTGGTGCGCTGTCCCGCCGCGCTACCGAGCGTTCGGTTCCCCCACGTGGACGTCCCATGCAGCGGCACCACCGCCTGGAGCGTGTTCGTCGCCGCCACCCAGGGGCGCACGTACACGGGCCACAGCGCGGAGGGGATGCCCCGCGCCTGGAGCGCCTGCAGCACCGACGCCCACCACTGCGGCGTGCGGTTGTCCGCCATGTACGGCGAGAGCAAAAGCCGCCCGTCCGGCAGGTGATACACCGCCGGGTGCGAGGCCACCGAGCCGATGGAGCTCACGAACGCCGACAGCGCCTCCGCGTCCGTGCCCGAGTACGTGGAGCTCATGTCCGGCATGAGCACGATTCGAAAGCCGCTGTCCACGTTGCTCGCCGCCTGGAGCAGCTTCAGCAGCCGGTTCCAGTGCGTGCCGGTGTGGTTGAGGATGTCATACGTGAAGCCATCCAGCCCCAGCGCCGCCGCGCGCCGCACCTCCACCTCGAAGTTCGCCAGCTCGTAGTCCACGCCCGAGGCGCGCGGGGCCTGGGGCAGGGGGCGCTGCTTGAGCAGCCCGCCGCAGTACGCGAACTTGGAGTTCTCCCCGGTGGGCTGCAGGTAGTTGCGCGCGTAGTAGTCGACCGAGGGCTCCCGGTTGTCGAGCGAGAGCGGGTAGGGCGAGAAGTAGTGCGCGAACACCTTCTTCGGCGACGCGCGCAGCGTGCTCAGCGCCGGCAGGTTCAGCGCGAAGCACGGCGTGGCCGGGGCGTCCTCCACCTCGGCCGTGAGCGACGCATCGAAGCTCAGGTCCGACGAGTTCAGCGTGGACTGGTGCACCTCCACCGCCACCACGTTGGTGCCCGCCACCAGCGCGGTGCTGGGAATGCTCGCCGTGTGCCACGCCTGCTCGGCGCTGTCGGCGATGACGGTGCTCGCCAAGGTCGACGCCGTCACCGTGCCCGAGGGCAGGTTGCTGCGCAGCACCTCCTGGCCATTCAGGTAGACGATGGCGCCGTCATCGCGCAGCAGCCTCAGCACCACGTTGCTCACCCGCGCCGGGTCCGCGACGGTGAAGGCCCGGCGGAACCACGTCGTCACGTGGCGCGAGCTGGTGCTCGGGCCGTAGGCGACGACGGTGGCCTCGTCCCCGTCGCCGTACCCCAGCTGCGCGGGCCCCTGGGCCCACGACGTGTCCGCGTAGCCCACCGACGTCCAGCCCGCGCCCGGGTCCACGCCTGTGTCGCGGTAGCGCCACGTACTCCCCGCGGCGATGAAGGTGATGGCCTGGAGCGCCCGCGCCTCGGCCGTGTCGCCAGGGGGCTCCGAGACAGGCTCGGAGGTGGTGGGGCCACAGGCGCTCAGCCAGGGAACGAGCACGGCGAGCCAGAGCGCTCGGCGGGAGGGAATCCGATTCATGGGGGCGTCTTCCGAGGGGGTGAGGGAAAGACAGGCAGACAGCCCGTCCTCTCGTAACACGCGACAGGCGGTGAATCCGAGACAAACTCGGCGATGGCTGTGTATTGCGCCGTTGTCGCCAAATTCCACCCGCCAGCCGGCGTATCAGCACATCCCATTTTCGGGCACCCTTCCCCCGGATGTGGGAAGGCGGAGGTGTGTCCCACGGGGGGCTCCCAGTGGAGAGCCCGTGGCACCCGCCTTGCTGTCGGGACCGAGTCGCTGGTTCAGCTTGGGAGAGTGGCATGACGGGCCTGGTCCAGGAGTTCCGCCTCGCGCTGCGCAGGTTGCGCGGCTCGCCGGGGTTCACGCTGGTGGCGGTGTTGACGCTGGCGCTCGGCATCGGCGCCAACAGCGCCATCTTCAGCGTCGTGGACGCGGTGCTGCTGCGGCCCCTGCCCATGGCGGAGTCCGAGCGGCTCGTGCGGCTGTACAGCTCGGACGGCTCGCCGGGTGACTCGCCGTCGTCGGGGCCGGACTTCGTGGACTTCCGCGAGCGCACCCGCTCCTTCTCCGGGATGACGGCGGTGCGCAGCGGCGAGCAGAGCCTGGCCAGCGACGGGGCGGCGCCGGAGCGGCTGCGCGGCACCACCAGCACCGCGGACTTCTTCGACGTGCTGGGCGCGCGGGTGGCGCTGGGCCGGGCCTTCCGTCCGGAGGACGAGCAGCCGGGGCAGGAGCGGGTGGTGGTGCTCGGCCATGCGCTGTGGCGGCGCCGCTTCAACGCGGACCCGGAGGTGCTGGGCCGCTCGCTGTGGCTGGGCGGTGAGCGGCACACGGTGGTGGGTGTGGCGAGCGAGGGCTTCAGCTTCCCGCTGGAGACGCAGCTGTGGGTGCCCTTCGTGTGGGACGAGTCGCTCACCGGGGCCACGATGCGCGCCACCCACAGCCTGCGCGTCTACGCGCGGCTCAAGCCGGGCGTCACGCTGGAGGCGGCCCGCGCGGACGTGGCCGCGGTGGCCCAGGCGCTCGCGGTGGCCTACCCGGATTCGAACGGCGGGTACCGCGCCACGCTGGTACCGCTGCGCGAGGCGCTGCTGGGCAATGTCCGTCCCGCGCTCCTGTTCCTGCTGGGCGCGGTGGGGCTGGTGCTGCTCATCGCGTGCGCCAACCTCGCCAACCTGCTGCTCGCCCGCGCGGTGAGTCGTCGGGGGGAGCTGTCCGTGCGCATGGCGCTGGGGGCCAGCCGGGGCCGCATCCTGCGCCAGCTGCTGGTGGAGAGCGGCGTGCTGGCGGCGATGGGGGCGGGGCTCGGGGTGCTCCTGGCCGGGTGGCTCCTGGATGTCCTGGTGAGCCTGTCCCCGCAGGACATCCCCGGGCTGGCCCAGGTGGCCATCGACGCGCGTGTCGTCGCCTTCACGTGCGGACTGGGGCTCGTCACCGCGCTGCTGTTCGGCCTGTTGCCCGCGCTCCAGGCCTCCCGCGAGAGTCCGGCGGTGAGCCTGCGCGAGGTGGGCGCCAAGGTCGGCACGCGCGGTGGTGCTCGCGCGCGTCACCTGCTCATCGTCGGCGAGACGGCGCTGGCGGTGGTGCTGCTCGTGTGTGGAGGGCTGCTGCTCAAGGGCTTCCACCGCCTCTCCGACGTGGACCCCGGCTTCCGTCCGGACGGGGTGCTCAGCTTCGAGCTGGACCTGCCGGAGAGCGCCTACGGCTGGGCGTCGACGCGGAACCAGCGCTTCTACGACGCGCTGCTGGAGCGGCTGCGCGCGCTGCCGGGCGTGCAGGCCGCGGGGGCCGCGCTGGGCGTGCCGCTGGACGGCCGCTACATGGTGACGGGGATGTGGGACTCGGCGCGGCCGGAGCCCGGGCCGGGACAGAGCTGGGGCGTGCAGGTGGGCGTCATCACCCCCGGCTACGCGGAGGCGCTCGGCCTGCGGCTGGTGTCGGGCCGGTGGCTGACGTCCGCGGATGGCCTGGGCGAGGGGCAGCGCGCGCTGCTCATCAGCGAGGAGGCCGCGCGGCGCTACTGGCCCGGGGAGAGCCCGCTGGGGCGCACGGTGGAGATGGGCATCAACTTCGGCCTGGGCCGCTTCGGCGGACAGGTGGTGGGCGTGGTGGGGGACACGCGCAACAACGGGCTGGAGAAGGCCTCCTTCCCCCAGGTGTACGTGCCCTTCTCCCAGGCGCTGTACGGGAAGATGACGGTGGTGGTGCGCACGAAGGACGCGCCGCTCTCGCTGATGGCCCAGGTGCGCGAGGAGGTGCGCGCCCTGGACGCGAGCCTGCCGCTGGGCAGCGTGCGCACCCTCGAGGACCTGATGGGCGAGGCGCTGTCACGGCCGCGCTTCTACATGCTGGTGACGACGGGCTTCGCGCTCCTCGCGCTGCTGCTCGCGGCGGTGGGCCTGTCGGGTGTCATCGCCCACGCGGTGAGCCACCGCACGCGGGAGTTCGGCATCCGCATGGCGCTGGGCGCGCGCGGCGTGGAGCTCATGCGGCTGGTGCTGGGACAGTACCTGCGGCTGACGCTGGTGGGGCTCGGCGTGGGGCTCGGGCTGGCGCTCGTCGTCAGCCGGCTGTTGGAGGGGCTGGTGTACGGCGTCGCCCCGTGGGACCCCGTGACGTATGGCGCGGTGGCGGTGCTGCTCGTCGCCGTGGCGCTCCTGGCCAGCTGGGTGCCCGCGCGGCGCGCCACGCGGGTGGACCCCATCATCGCGCTCCGTCAGGAGTGAGCGCCCGTCCGGCCGCCTGCCTTGGGGCGGGCCGGCCGACACGGGCCTGTGTCCCGGGTTGTCCTCTCCGGAACAGTCTCCAGCTTTCAGGAACCATCCTTTCCCAAGGAGACTTCCATGAAGCTTCCACTGATGGCGGCCGTGGCCGCACTGACGTTCTGGGGTTGTTCCAGCCACTCGGCGAGCACGCGGGCGGACAGCCCCTCGGGCTCCAGCGTCCCGAGCGCCACGGGTGGTTCGGGCTCGGTGGACGCGGCCGAGCAGGAGCGTCAGGCGCGCGAGGATGAGCGCGACGCGAACGAGAGCCCGGGTGAGGCCGCGGACGTGGTGGACAACGAGCGCCGGGACCGGGGCGGGGCGCCGACCATCTACGACAACGAGGCCACGGGTGGCTCCGGTACGGGCACCCAGGTGACGACGCCGGACGGCGAGAAGTGGGACGTCATGGAGGAGCCGGGTGGCTCCGAGCCGCGTGACTCGACCGAGGGCACGGGTGGCTCGGGCGTGGACGCGGCGGACGGCACGGACGGCAGCCTCGATGACGACCCGGCTCCCACGGGCGCCGAGGAGAGCCAGTAGTCCCTCGAAGGCGGCCTGAGGCCTTCCGCGCCGGTGCGCCCCGGCGCGGAAGCGCGGTCTCCCTCTAGAAGATGGAGTCCTTGTCGGTGAGGTTGTAGACCTCCTGCACGCCGCGCAGCAGCTGGGGGAAGTCCAGCTCCAGGTCCCTCAGCAGGCCGGTGCGCATGTCGAACACCCAGCCGTGCACGGTGGGGAAGCCCTTCTCCACGTACGAGCGCTGCACCGCGGCCGTCTTGATGACGCTGATGCACTGCTCGGTGACGTTGAGCTCCACCAGCCGTGCATAGCGCGCCTCGACGTCCTCGAGCGCGTCCAGCTCCGCCTTGTGCAGGCGGTAGACGTCGCGCACGTTGCGCAGCCACGGGTTGAGGATGCCCAGGTCCTTGGGCTGCATGGCGGCCCGCACGCCCCCGCAGCCGTAGTGGCCGCAGACGATGATGCGCTTCACCGACAGCTGGCGCACGGCGTAGTTGATGACCGACATCACGTTCAGGTCGACGTTGTTGATGAGGTTCGCGACGTTGCGATGGACGAAGACGTCCCCGGGCTCCACGCCCATGATTTCATTGGCGGGCACCCGGCTGTCGGAGCAGCCGATGTAGAGGTACTCGGGGCTCTGTTCCGCGGACAGTCGTTCGAAGTACTGCGGGTCGTCCTTCGTCTTGGCGGCGGACCAGCGGCGGTTGTTCTCGAAAAGCTGTTCGTAGGAGGGCACGAATCGGTGGCATCCCTCCATGGGCTCCCCCGCGTCAACGGGGAAGTGCGCTCGGAGGGTGACAGCGTCAGCGGGCGAGCTGAATGGGCCGGGAGGTGGAGGTCCGGAGCTGACGCATGTCGACCAGGATGTCGTAGGCCCGCGCCTTGGGGAGTACCGGCCCCGCGTCGAAGCGGTAGCTGGCGCGCACGTCGGGGAAGCGCTCCCGGGCCGCCAGGGCGAAGAGCTCCTTGGCCACCCACTCCGTGTCGACGGACACCGAGCCGAACTCGTCCAGGTAGCGCTGGGGCGCGGAGGAGTCCGTCTGTCGGGCGGTGAGCACGAAGACGCGCGGCGTGCGCTCGGGGACGAGCGCGGCGGCCCCCTGGCGCATCAGCTCCAGCTCCCGCAGCTGGGGCCAGGCGAACAGCTCCAGCGACTGTTGATGCGCGAGCAGTCCGCTCACCGCGACGAGCAGCGCCAGCGCCGCGCCGGCCACGCGCGGCCCGTGTCGGGGCCAGTGCTCGCCCAGCTTCACCACGCCCGCGAAGAAGAACACGCTCCACACCCCCGCGAGCGCGAAGAGCGTGCGGTAGGTGGGCCAGCGCTCACCGGCGAGCAGGCTGGCGCAGTACGCGACGCCGGACAGCCCCACCAGCGCCAGGAGCCACGCGGCCACGCCCGTGCGCCCCGCGCGCCGCCACTCGACGACGAGCGTCAGCAGGAGCAGGCCCAGCGTCACGCCCACCATGGGCCAGTAGCCCCACGCGGGCGCGGTGTCCGTGTCGTCGATGGCCGTCAGCGCCAGGGCGTTGGGCAGCACCTGGGTGACGAACCACGCCGCCTTGTCCAGCAGGTGTCGCTCCAGCGCCATGCGCGGCGAGGGGGTGAACAGCCCCACCGCGAAGCTCAGGCGCGTGACGACGTACGCCAGCCCCAGCCCCACGCCCAGCACGGACACGTGGCCCAGGAGCCAGCGGGCCGGAGCGCGCACGTCCTCGTGTCGCCGCGTCACCAGCACCGCCGCGAGCAGCACCGCGTAGAACGGACCACTGGCCTGGTAGATGAGCGTCGACGCCGCCAGCGCCAGCGCGCCGCCCACCAGGAGCAGCCGTCCGCGGACGCCGCCGAGCCACGCGCCAGCTGGCCCGATGGCCTGTCTCGTCAGCGCGAAGGCCCCCGCGCTCGCGAGCAGGGCCACCGCCTGCGGCCAGCAGATGCTCCAGTTGGCGACGACCTGCGCGGACGGAATCAGCGGGATGAACGCGGCCAGCAGCGCGGCGGGGACCTGCTTCCAGCCCTCGGCGCGCAAGAGCAGGTAGAGCACCACGGCGAGCAGTCCCAGGCCAAGCACCGCCAGGGCCCGCAGGCCGCGCAGCCCGTCCAGGTCCTCGGCCGCGCGCGTGGTGCGCTCCAGCATCCAGCCATACAGCGGACGGCCCATGGCGCCGCAGACGCGCAGAATCTTCCCGGGCTCCTCGCGCGCCTCGCGCAGAATGGCGTAGTCGTCCCTCAGGCCGTAGCGCAGCGAGACGGCGCTTCCGTAGACGACCCAGGGAAGCAGCAAGAGCAGGGCGGCCGTACCCCAAGCCCGGAAGAAACCTGTCGTGAAGCGTGTCCGCAGGGGAGAACCTCTGAAGGCCGACACCCTAGCAGAGTCGTATGACGCGTCTCGGTATGCGAGGTGTCCCACTGAAAGGTGAAACACCCAACATCCGCTTTCACGCAGAGGCCGTCCACGCCCAGGCCACATGGCCATCCGGACGCACGAGCAGTCCGTCCACGCCCCGCAGCGCGGCTGTGTCGGCGGAAGTCTCCAGCGCCAGGGCATTGACGCGGGGGCGCCAGCCAGGTGCGGGCTCCCAGTCCGAGGACGGCGCGGCGGCGGGTGTCGCGTGCAGCCACAGCCAGTGGCCGTCATGGAGGCCGGAGTAGAGCGAGCGCTGGCCTCCGTCGGCGAGTCGCAGCGTCCAGTCCGGGAGCCTGCGTCCCGTCCAGCCCGGCAGGGTGCTCGGTGAAGGCGCGGGGATGGGTGCACCAGCGAAGGCGACGTCCAGTCCGCCGAGCTGTTCGGCGAGCCGCTGGTTGATGGCGGGCAGGCGCAAGAGGCCGTTCATCAGCTCGCGCAGCGCGAGGACCTCCGGGGTGAAGCCCATGAGCGCGGACTGGGCCTGGGTGTTGCTCAGGAGCGACTGCCCCACCGGATGTCTCTCCTGGTGGTAGCTGTCCAGCAGCGTGGGCGGCGCGCCCTCGCGCAGCACGGCGGCCAGCTTCCAGCCCAGGTTCATCGCGTCCTGCAGGCCCACGTTGAGCCCCTGTCCACCGGCCGGGTAGTGCATGTGCGCCGCGTCTCCGGCGAGCAGCACGCGGCCTCGCCGGTAGTGCTCCGCCAGCCGCGTCTCGTCGCCGAAGCGCGACAGCCACCGGGGCTCCTTCATGCCGAAGTCGGAGCCGGCCACGCGCGTGAGGCTCTCACGCAGCTCCTCCAGGGACAGCGGCTCGCGCGGCGCGGTGTGCTCGCGCCGGGCGTCGGTGACGATGGCGCGGTACTGGCCCTGGCCCAGGGGCACGATGACGGCGTTGCCGCGCGCGTTGGTGAGCGCGAGGAACGGCGTGGAGGGAGGGTGCTCCAGCGTGACGTCGCCCAGCATCGACGTGCGCGTGGAGTCCGTCCCCGGAAAGCCGATGCCCGCGAGCTGTCGCACGACGCTGCGCGCGCCGTCCGCCCCCACGGCGTAGCGGGCGCGGCAGCGGAACGCCGTCCCCTGGACGCTCCCCGCGAGCACCACGCCCTCCTCGTCCTCGTGCAAGGACTCCACGACGTGGCCTCGGCGGATGTCCACCCCCAGCCCGCGCGCGTGCTCCGCCAGCAGGGCCTCGGTGAGCGCCTGGGGCAGGAACAGCGTGTAGCGGAACGTCGTGTCGAGCCCGGAGAAGTCCAGCCGCGTGTCCAGCAGGCCGAAGTGCCCGGTGGGCAGGGGACGCCCGCGCTCCAGGAAGGGCGCCTCCAGCCCCCGCAGCGCCAGCACCTCCAGGGAGCGCGGATGCATCGTCAGGGCGCGTGACTCCCGCACCGGCGCCTCCCTTCGCTCCAGGACGCACACCTCCACGCCCGCGAGCGCCAGCTCGGCCGCCAGCATCAACCCGGTGGGGCCACCTCCGACGATGGCCACCTCGACGTCCAGCTCCATGACCTGCCTCCTCATCACGAATCTAACGTTGTTAGTTTTCATCTAACGGCGTTAGGCTGGGCCGTCAACACGAGGTGGCACGGGCGCATGCGCATCCAGAAGGAGCAGGTGGTCCAGGCGGCGTGGACGCTGGTGGATGAGGTGGGTGTGGAGGGGCTGACGATGCGCTCGTTGGCGCAGGCGCTCTCCATCCAGGCGCCGTCGCTCTATTGGCATTTCCCCAGCAAGCAGTCGCTGCTGGAGACGATGGCGGACGCGCTGCTGGCGGACGTGGCGGTGGAGCGCCCGACGGGGAGGAGCTGGGAGGTGGTGGTGAAGGCCGTCGCGGGGGAGCTGCGGCGCGCGTTCCTGAGCCACCGGGACGCGGCCCGGGTGTTCGCGGGCACCGTCGTCGCGACGGAGAACACCTTCCGCGTCAGCGAGTGGCTGATGGAGGCGCTGACGCAGGCGGGGCTGTCCTCCAAGGAGGCGGGGTGGACCACCTTCACGCTGCTCGACTACGTCCTCGGGTTCACCATCGAGGAGCAGTCGTTGGGCACGCGCGACGCCCAGGCGCCCCCGGCGGCCGAGCAGATGCGGGCCCTGGCCACGCCGCGCTTCCCCCACGTGGCCCGGGCGGTGGAGGCCCTGGTGGACCCCGACTTCGACGCGCGCTTCACGTTCGGCCTGGAGCTGCTCCTGGCCGGCGTGCGTGCTCGTAGACCCGCGCGCGCGCGGTGACCAGGCGACAGCAACCCTGCCCTGGGGGCGCGCCCCTGGGTGCGCCGCGTCTGCTCTTGCACGACCGGATGTCAGACTATTGGAAGCGCTCCTTGACGTCGCCCCTCCACGCATCCACCTCAGCCCTGGTGGCCGTGCGTGCGCGACGAGAAGGATGTGGTGAAGCTCCGAGCCGATGACCGAGAGGTGTCCTGGGAGCGCCCGTCGCGGCCGGGGTTGTCCGCGTCACGGCTGCCTGCTCACAATGTGACCATCGAGGGTTGGGTGGTGGAGTGGCTCGCCCTGCACTGGCAGATGCCCACGGCCTCCATCGACACCCGGCGCCCCCTGGTGGAGCAGGGCCTCGACTCGATGGGGGCGATGCGGCTCACGTACGACCTGGAGCAGTGGCTGGGGTTGCCCCTCACCCTGTCGTTCCTCTGGGAGCAGCGCACCATCGAGTCGCTGGCGCGCGCCCTGGCCTCGCCGGACACGCTGTTCTCCCTGTCGCCCGTGAGTGATGCGGGCGACGCGGCGGGGGGGCTGGCGTCGGACACCGCGCCCGCGTCCTCGGGGCAGCGGCGGCTGTGGCGGCTGATGCGTCCTGTGCCCGACAGCCCGCGCTTCCACGTCCATTTCGGGCTGCGGTTCGACGGGCCGCTGGATGTCGACTCGCTGAAGCTCGGCCTCGAGGAGCTGGTGCGTCGGCACGAGGCCCTCCGGACGACGTTCCGCGAGGGCGACGGCGCGTTGACCCAGGTCGTCTCGCCCGCGGCGCGACTGGAGCTGCCGGTCGTCGACCTGCGGGGCGGAGGTGGGGGCGCGCCGGAGGAGGCGCTGGACTCGTCCTCGTTCCGCGCGATGAACAATGCCCAGGCGCGCGCGCCCTTCGACGTGGCGTCCGGTCCGCTGATGCGCGCCGCGCTGGTCATCCTGGCGGAGCAGACCCACGTCCTGCTGGTGACGCAGCATCAGCTCATCACGGACGGGCCGTCGCTCGGGGTCTTCGGGCGGGAGCTGGCCTCGCTGTACCGCGTCTTCCAGGCCGGGGTGCCCTCGCCGCTGGCGCCTCCCGCGCGTCAGCCCGTGGACGTGGCGCGCTGGCAACATCGCTGGTCGACGAGTGACGCGGCCCGCCTGCAGCGCGAGTACTGGCGCGCGCGGCTGGAGGGCGCCCCGCCGCTCTCGCTGACGTCGCGATGGACTCGCGAGGAGGCCGCGGGAGGGCAGGGCGGGCTGGTGCGCTTCGAGGTGCCCGTGGCGCTGACGGCCGCCTGGAAGTCGCTGGCGAGCACGGAGGGCGCCACGTTGTTCACGGCCCTGTCCGCGGTGTTCGCCGCGCTCTTGCGCCAGGTGTCCGGCCAGGAGGACGTGCTCGTGGGCACGGTGGTGGCCAACCGGGGACGCCGCGAGCTGCGCGACGTGGTGGGCCTGCTCTCCAACACCGTGGCGCTGCGCTGCGACCTGACGGGCAACCCGTCCTTCCGCGAGCTGCTCCGGCGCCACCGCCTGCGCACCACGGAGGACCTGGGCCACCAGGAGCTCCCCTTCGACGAGGTGGCCGCGAGCCTCCCGCACGGGCTGCAGGCCGCGTGTGTGTTCGAGAGCGCGACGGGGGTGGACCTGTCCATCCCCGGCCTGTCCTGCACGCTGCTGTCGGACACGCCGGACGCATCCGTGCCGGGGTTCGCCCGCCATGCGCTGACGCTGCTGCTGCGCGAGGACCTGGCGGGGCTTCGCGGCGCCTTCGAGTACGCCTCCGCCGTCTTCCATCCCGCGGAGGTGGAGCAGCTGGCCCGGGCCTTCCGTCACCTGCTGGGGCGCATCGTCGAGGCGCCGGACGCGCGGCTGGACGAGCTGGCCCTGTCCGACGAAGCGCCGCGTCAGGCGCCGGACGGCGGGCCCGCGAGGACCTCCGGCACGGCGGACTCCAGCGCCTGACGGGCCTCTTCGAAGTCCCGTCGCGCCAGGTCCACCCACTCCCGGAGCAGCTCCAGCGGCTCGTGCGGCGCGCGCGTCTCCAGCGCCTCGCACCGGCGCGACAGCCGGGCCGCGCCGAACAGGGCCGCGCTGGAGCGCAGGCTGTGCGCGTGGCGGGTGAGCGCCGCCGCGTCGGAGGTCTCCAGGGCCTGCTGGAACGAGGACAGGTGCTTGTCGGCGTTGCGCAGGAAGTCGCGCACCAGCGTGGCCAGCTCGCCCCGGTCCGGGCCGGTGAGCAGCTCCAGCTTCTGCACCGCGGAGGCGTCGAACCCGGGCGCCTCGGGCGGCGGCGCCAGCGGGAGGTCGGGCAGCCGCGCCGCGCTCTCCAGCGCCGCCATGAGCAGCGTGGCGTCCACCGGCTTCGTCACGAAGTCGTTCATCCCCGCCTGGAGACACAGGTCCTTGTCTCCCTGGATGACGCTCGCGGTCATCGCGATGATGCGGGGGCTGCCATACCGGGGAGCGTCCGCGCGGATGCGGCGCGTGGCCTCCAGGCCGTCCATCTGCGGCATGTGCACGTCCATGAAGACGACGTCGTAGCGCTCGCGCTCCAGGGCGCCCAGCGACTCCACGCCGTTGCCCGCCACGTCCGCGTCGTAGCCCAGCTTCTTGAACAGGCGCAGGCCGACCTTCTGGTTGATGGGGTTGTCCTCCACCAGGAGGATGCGCAGGGGCAGCCGATGTCCCAGCGTGGCGTCCAGCTCCGCGGAGGCGCGGGTGGCCACCTCCTCGCCCTCGCGCAGGACGATGTCCACGCTGAAGGTGGAGCCCAGGCCCACCGTGCTGTGCACGCGGATGGTGCCGCCCATCAGCTCCGCCAGCCGCAGGCTGATGGCGAGCCCCAGGCCCGTGCCGCCGTAGTGGCGGCTGGTGGACGCGTCCACCTGGCTGAACGAGCGGAACAGCCGGTCCATCCGCTCCGCGGGGATGCCGATGCCGGTGTCCTGGATGTCGAAGCGCAGGGGCCAGCTGTCGGGCTCGAGCCCCGGCTTCAGCTCCCCGCGCGACACGTGCACGGTGACGCCGCCCTCGTGGGTGAACTTGAGCGCGTTGCCCACCAGGTTGACCAGCACCTGCCGCAGCCGCGTCTTGTCACCCCACAGCGCGTCGCGCACGTCCGCGTCCACCGTGTGCTTCAGGTACAGGCCGCGCGAGGCCGCCTGCGGACCCAAGAGGCCCAGGCACTCCTTGAGGCTCTGGCGCAGCGAGAAGGACTGTCCGTCCAGCTCGAACGCGCCCGCTTCGATCTTGGAGAAGTCGAGCAGGTCATTGATGAGTCGCAGCAGAGCCTCGCCGCTGGTGTGGATGACGTCCACGCTCTCGCGCTGCTCCTCGGTGAGCGACGTCTCGCGCAACAGCTGCGCCATGCCGAGCACGCCGTTCATGGGCGTGCGAATCTCGTGGCTCATGTTGGCCAGGAAGCTGGACTTGGCGGTGTTGGCGGCGTCCGCCTCCGCGCGCGCGGCATCCAGCGCCAGGTTCTTCTCCCCCATGCTGGAGAGCGCGTCCTGGGCCTCGGTGACGTCCAGCAGCGCCCACAGCCTGCCGCGCGCGGAGCCCCGGCGCGCGGGCACGCAGGAGACGGACAGCGTCTGGTGCGGCGACTCGAAGCGCCAGAGCATGTCGCGCAGCTCCGGCTGGCTGCCGTCGAACAGCCGCGCCATCCGCTCCTCGATTTGCGCGCGGTTCGTCGCGCGCTCACGCAGCGAGGCCATGGCGCGCGACATCTGGTGGGCCGGCACCTGGCCCTCGGGCAGCCCGAGCATGACCGCGCCCGGCTTGTTCACCCACGTCTCGACGCGGTTGTGCTCCAGGAACACCAGCGCGCAGGGCACCGCGTCGGTGATGGCGTCCACGCGCGCGCGCAAGGTCTCCGTGGCGCTCTCCAAATCACACTCCCGCGCGCAGGTGAGCAACAGGCCGGTCAGGGCCTGGAGGCAGGCGCGCTCGGAGGCGGAGAAGCCCGCGGAGCCCTGGCGCACCAGCACGAGGCCGCCCTTGCGGTCATCGACGGAGTGCCACGGCAGCACGGCCATGGCGCCGCGCAGCGACTCGGGGACCCCGCCCTCCTGGGGACGGGGCTCATGGAAGCGCCACGTCGAGTCCTCCTCCAGGGAGCCCCGGAAGAGCGCCTCGCCCAGGTGCGCCAGTCGGGGGCGCTGCGCGGGCGTGCCGGCCAGCTCGAAGATGGTGAGGGGGTCGATGCGGCGCAGGCTGACGGCCACGTCCGCGCGGCAGGCCTGTCGCACCACCTCCAGGAGGCGCGTGAGCTGGCCGCCGTCGCGCGTGCCGAGCGCTCGCACCGCGGCCACCATCAGCTCCCCCACCGCCGCGTCCACGGCGAGGGAACCGGTGGGGTCCCCCGGTTCCGTCATTTCCGTCGAGGAAGCGCTCACGCCGCCGCGAGGGCGCTTGCCGCGAGGGCATCCGAGATGAGCGTGTTGACCTCGTTTGGCGCGCTCAGGTGCGGCAGGTGTCCCTGGTTGGGGACGTAGCGGATGTTGCCGCTCGGCAGGCTCCTGGCCAGGTACTCGCCCACCGCGGTGGGGACGGCGAAGTCGTTGAGCGGCTGGACGACCCAGGTGGGGACCTTCAGCCGGGTGATCTGCTCGCGGTAGTCCGACTCGAAGATGATGCGAATCACGCCGACGGCGATGTCGGGGCGCAACGCCAGCAGGGACGAGCTGAAGTCCTTGACCATCTCCGGCGTGGCGGAGGGACCCATGGCCGCCTGCGCGAAGCCGCTGGCCCAGGCCTCGAAGTGCTGCTCGATGGTCCTGTACAGCTCGTCGATGTCCTTGCGCTCGAAGCCGCCCTTGAAGTCGGGGGAGTTGAGGTAGCGGGGCGAAGCGCCGATGAAGAGCATGCCCCGGAAGAACTCGGGTCGGACCAGCCCCGCGAGCATGCCAATCATGCCGCTCATCGAGTGGCCCACGTAGAACACGTTGCGCGCCTTGACCATTTCGAGCACCTCGAGCAGGTCCAGCGAGTAGCTCTCCAGGGCCGCGTAGCGGTGCGGGCTGTAGTCCTCCAGGTCCGTGCCGTGCGTGCCCACGTGGTCGAACAGGACGATGCGGTGCGTGTCCTCGAAGGCGCGCACCTGGTGGTGCCACGCGCTCTGGTTGGTGCCGAACCCGTGGGCGAAGACAATCACGTCGTCGCCTCGGCCAATGACCTGCACATTGTTTCGAGTGGTGACTGACTTGGACATGGCGCGAGTCTAGATGATGCGGGGTTCCCGGGACGATGCAGCCCGCATGCTCGCAAGTCGTCCACCCGACGGAACGTGGCGCCGCGCGCAGGGGCGCTCACGTTGCCGCACAAGGCGGCAGTGTACCGAGGGCCAGTTGACCCGTGGGAACCCCATAGTCGCGCGGGGCATGGCGGACAGTCGCCGCGTCGGCCCTGGCACATCGCGCGCGGAGTCTGTCCGGGGGCGCCCACTCGCGGGCCCGGAGGGTTGAGGCGCGCGAGGCGTGCGGGGACAACGGCGCGTGGGGAGGAGCGCGCATGGGACTGTCGGTGTTCCTGACGATGTGGGTGGGGCTGATGTCCGTCGCTCCAGCGGGCGGCGAGGCACGGCTGCCTGGCAGCACGGAGTGGGCACTCAGCCAGCCGGCGACGGGCGCGCAGCTGGAGGGCTACGCCAGCGCGACGAGCGTGCAGCGGGGCCAGTCCATCGACATCCACGTGCGGACCGACAGCGCGCGCGCGGTGCGCTGGGAGCTGTACCGCATGGGCCACTACGGCGGCGCGGGCTCGCGGCGCATGGCGTCCGGAGGTCCCGTCACCGTCGGCCCGCAGCCCACGCCGGTGGCGGACAGCACGACGGGGCTCGTCGAGTGTCGCTGGCCGGTGAGCTTCACCGTGGCGACGCAAGCCTCGTGGCCCAGCGGCGTGTACCTGCTCAAGCTCGTGCGCGACGACGGGCCGCAGTCCTACGTCATCTTCGTGGTGCGCGCCGACGAGCGGAAGAACACGGGCGTGGTCCTGATTCCGTTCACCACGTTCCAGGCCTACAACGCCTGGGGCGGAGAGAGCCTCTACGCCACCTCGCTGGGACTGTCCGGAGGTCACGCGAAGGTCGCGTCGTTCGACCGGCCGTACCTGGATGGCAATGGCGCGGGCGAGTACTTCTACGCCTCGCACAACTTCGTGCTGTGGGCCGAGTCCAAGGGCTACGAGCTCAACTACGTCACCAACGTGGACCTGGACCGGGACCCCTCGCTGCTCCTGGGACAGAAGCTTTTCATCTCGGTGGGGCATGACGAGTACTGGTCGCGTCCACTCAAGGATGCGGTGGACGCGGCGCTGGCGTCGGGGGTGAACCTGGCGTTCCTGGGCAGCGACACCAGCTGCTGGCTCATCCGCCTGGAGGCCGGGCCCACGGGGACGTCCAGGCGCAGGCAGGTCTGTTACAAGGACGAGGCACCCCAGGAGGACCCGAAGGCGGGGACGAACCTCATGACGGTGCGCTGGCGCAACGCGCGTCTGGGCGAGCCGGAGAACGGCCTGGTGGGCGTGATGTCCGACGCGTGGGGCATCATCCCGCAGCCCTACGTGGTGCGCACGCCGGGCGCCTGGCCCTTCGCCGGCACGGGGCTGGCGCAGGGCGACTCCATCCTCTCCGTGGTGGGCTACGAAATCGACCGCGCATGGAGCAACGGAGCCTCGCCGCCGGGGCTCGTCGCGCTCGCCGACTCGCCGGCCATCAGCAGCAGGGGCGAGCCCAACCGGCACACCTCCACCCTCTACACCGTGCCCTCCGGCGCGTTCGTCTTCGCCAGCGGCGGCATCTCCTGGTCCCACGGCCTGTCGCATCCGCACTTCGCGGACCTGCGCGTGCAGCGCATCACCGACAACGTGCTGCGCAAGGCGGGCCTCGTGCCTCCGCTGGAGGGAGACACCTTCGGCGCGGACGACCCCAAGCCCGTGGACCGCACGGGACAGTCCGCGGGCGTGTCCACCTTCGCGGGGGCCGCGTTCCAGGAGGGCTTCGTCAACGGCCCCGCGACGCAGGCGCGCTTGCGCCGGCCCGTGGGCGTGGCGGTGGACGCGCAGGGCAACGTGTTCGTCGCGGACACCGGCAACCACGCGGTGCGGCGCATCGCCAACGACGCGGCGCGCACCGTCACCACCATCGCGGGCACGGGCACGCCGGGGGTGGGCGAGGGGGCCGGCGCGACGACGGCGCTGCGCTCGCCGCAGTCCATCGCCATCGCCACCGACGGCACGCTCTACGTGGCGGACACGGGCAACCACCGCGTCGTCCGCATCGCCCGGGACGAGCGCTGGACGGTGAGCACCTTCGCGGGCTCGAGGGACGGACGACAGGGCAAGGTGGACGGCGTGGGCACCGCCGCGCGCTTCCAGACACCCTCCAGCGTGACGTTCGCCGGGACGGACCTGTATGTGGCGGACACCTTCAACCACCGGCTCGCGCGCATCTCCCCGGACGGGCGGGTGAGCACGCTGATTGGCGCGCGCGGCTCGGGCAGCACCAACGGGCCCGCCAGCCAGGCGAAGCTCCACCGGCCCACGGGCGTGGCCTTCGGCGGCGGCGCGCTGTGGGTGGTGGACACGGGCAACCGCCTCATCCGCCGCGTGGCGCTGGACGCTTCCTTCACCACCTCCACCGCCGCGGGCGCCGTCACCGGTGGCTTCTCGGACGGGGCGGGCAGCGCGGCGCTGTTCCTGCCGATGCTCGGCGCGGCCTACGTCCAGGACCGGCTGCTGGTGACGGACACGGGCAACGAGCGCATCCGCGCCGTCGCCTCCGGCCGGGCGAGGACGTACGCGGGCACGGGCGCGCATGGCGCTCGGGATGGCGCGGCGGAGCAGGCCACCTTCAGCCTGCCCGCGGGCATCGCGGGCCTGCCCAACGGGGACGTGCTGGTGGTGGACCAGGGCGCGTCCACGGTGCGCAAGCTGCTCGCGCCCGCCTCGGGGGGAGGCTCGCGACCCGTGCCGCGCATCACCGGTGGACCCTTCTCCGGGACGAGCGCGCCCTTGAACGTGTTCCTCGACGCGACGACGAGCACCGCGACGGGCGCGGGCCGCTGGATTCAGCGCTTCCGGTGGGAGCTGGGTGACGGCACCACGTCCGACGCGGCGTACCTGGAGCACCGCTACACGGGCGTGGGCCGCTACACCGTCACGCTCACCGCCACGGACGACCTGGGGGCGAGCGCCTTCGCCACGCAGGTCATCCAGGTGGGCCCGCCCTGACGACGGGCCCGTTCAGGCTCAGGACTTCAGGAAGGCGAGCAGGTCCGCGTGGAACTGCTCGCGGTGCGTCACCGTCAGGCCGTGCGGAGCGCCGGCGTAGACCTTGAGCGTGGAGCCCTTCACCAGCCGGGCCGCCGCGCGCGCCGCGCCCTCGATGGGGACGATCTGGTCGTCATCGCCGTGGATGATGAGCGTGGGGACGTCGAACTTCTTCAGGTCCTCGGTCTGGTCCGTCTCCGAGAACGCCTTGACGCAGTCGTAGGCGGGCTTGAGGCCGCACTGCATGCCGGCCAGCCAGAACGCGTCGCGCGCGCCCTGGGAGACCTTGGCGCCGGGGCGGTTGGCGCCGAAGAAGGGCGTGGTGAGGTCCTGGAAGAACTGGGAGCGGTCGGCGAGGACGCCCGCGCGGATGTTGTCGAACACCTCGATGGGCAGGCCGCCCGGGTTGCTGGCCGTCTTCGCCATGAGCGGAGGCACCGCGCCCACGAGCACCGCCTTGGCCACGCGCCGGGTGCCATGCCGGGCGATGTAGCGCGCCACCTCGCCGCCGCCGGTGGAGAAGCCCACGAGCACCGCGTTCTTGACGTCGAGCGCGTCGAGCACCGCGGCCAGGTCGTCGGCGTAGGTGTCCATGTCGTGACCGGACCACGTCTGGGTGGAGCGGCCATGGCCCCGGCGGTCGTGCGCGATGGCGCGGTAGCCGTTCGAGGCGACGAACTGGAGCTGCTCGTCCCAGCTGTCCGAGTTCAGCGGCCAGCCATGGCTGAAGACGACGGGCTGACCCGTGCCCCAGTCCTTGTAGAAGATGCGCGCTCCATCCTTCGTCGTGACGATGCTCATCGTGCCGGCTCCTTCGGGAAGTGACTTCCGCGAGAGCCACCGTAGCCAGGTGCACGGTCGCGCCCCACCCCAAGCCGAGGCGCGCCCGACTCCCCCGGATGGGGGAGGGTGTCTCAGAGCGGCGTGGGCTCCGGCCTCGCGACGAAGTGCGACAGCCCCGGCACGGGCGAGTCCTGGACCAGCTTCAGGCCGTGGCGGATGGAGGCGCGGCGCTGATGCACGGCGGCCACGCACTTCGCCACGTAGGCCATGTGGTGGTTCGTGTAGGCCCGCCTCGGGATGGCGAGCCGGAACAGCTCCAGGCGCGGGAGCTTCTTCCTGCCGGTGACCGGGTCGGTGTCCTCGAACGCCAGCGCGCCGAGCCCCACGCCACGGATGGCGCCCTCGCGATACAGCTCCACGCTGAGCACGTCCGCCGGGTAGCACCGCTGGGGGATGTGCGGCAGGAACGCGCCGGCGTCGATGAAGACCGCGTGTCCGCCCACCGGGCGCAGGATGGGCACCCCCGCCTCGGTGAGCAGGTCCCCCAGGTAGCGCACCTGGGAGACGCGGTGGGCCAGGTACTCCTCGTCGACCATCTCGCGCAGCCCTCTCGCCAGGGCCTCCAGGTCCCTCCCCGCGAGCCCGCCATAGCTGAGGTAGCCCTCGTGCAGGATGGTCCGGGGCGCCAGCTGGTAGTAGAGGGCCTCGGTTCGCATGGCCACCAGGCCGCCGATGTTCACCAGCGGGTCCTTCTTGCAGCTCACGGTGATGGCGTCCGCGCAGTCCATCATCCGGCGGAGGATTTGCGCGCACGTGAGGTTCCGACAGGACGCCTCGCGCTGCTGGATGAAGTACGCGTTCTCCGCCATGCGCGCGGCGTCCAGGAACAGGGGGATGCCGCGTGCGCGGGTCAGCCGCGCGCAGGCCCGCAGGTTCTCCAGGCTGACGGGCTGGCCACCGCCGGAGTTGTTGGTGACCGTCACCATGACGAGCGGAATGCGCCGCGAGTGCGGATGCTGCGCGAGGGCCGCCTCCAGCTTGCTCAGGTCGACGTTGCCCTTGAAGGGGGCGTCCACCTCCGGCTGGTAGGCCTCTTCCACCACGCAGCTGAGCGGCTGGGCCCGGGCCTGGAAGATGTGGGCCCGCGTGGTGTCGAACGGCATGTTCATGGGGATGAGGTCCCCTTCGCGGGCCAGCGAGCTGAAGACCACGTGCTCCGCGGCGCGCCCCTGGTGCATGGGCAGGAAGTGGTCGAAGCCGAGCAGCTCCTGGAGGGTCTTCTTCAACGTGTAGAAGCTGTCCGCGCCCGCGTAGGACTCGTCGCCGTTCATCAGCGCGGCCCACTGCGCCTTGCTCATGGCGCCGGTGCCGGAGTCCGTCAGCAGGTCCAGATACACGTCCCGGCTCTTGAGCTGGAACATGTTGTAGTGGCTGGCGCGCAGGGCCGTCTCGCGGGTGTCGCGCGAGGGCAGGGCGAGCGGCTCGACCATCTTGATGCGGAAGGGCTCGGGCAGGACCTGGGGCTTCGTCATCGGCGACGCTCCTCATCGAGGGGGCTGGGGACGACGAACTTGCGGCGCCGAGGTTCCGTTGCCCATTGAACCGACGGACAGTCCTCGAGGGCGATGCCCCGCAGGGCGAGCTGCTTGCGGGCCCCGGACAGAGCGCCTCCGCGCATGTCTGGAATCGACAGGCCCCGAGCGCGTCCCTGGAGCCTCCGGGCTTCGTCGGTTATGCGCCACTGCGTCCACCAAGCGTCCGATGACGAACGTGACGAGGGACTCCGTCCGCCGCGTGCGGGGTGGCTGGCCTAGGGTCCGACGCGTGGACCACGTGGATACTGGAGACGCGCGCGCGAGCGCGGAGGAGGGCCGGAGTCGGACGCCTCGGCTGGACGTGGGGGCCTGGAAGAGCGCGGTGGCGCGCGTGGTCTTCCTGGCGCTGACGTGGTGGGCGCTGTGTGACGGCGACCCGAGCAGCCTGACGTTCGGCCTGGTGGTGGTGGGCGTCGTGTCCGGGGTGAGCTTCGTGTTGAGTCCGCCGCGTCGCCACGCGTGGACGCTCCTGGGCGTGGCGGGCTTCGCGCTCTTCTTCCTGAAGGGCTCGGTGCACGGCGGCTTCGACGTGGCGAAGCGAGCCCTCTCGCCCAGCCTGCCCATCTCCCCCGTCTTCGTCCGCTACCCGATGCGCCTGCCCGAGGGCGCGCCCCAGACGCTGTTCCGCATCACCCTCAGCCTGATGCCCGGCACGCTGAACGCGGACGTGGAGGGCGAGGAGCTGGTGGTGCACGCGCTCGTGGACCGGGGGCAGGGCATCCATGAGGAGCTGGAGGACCTGGAGCGCCGCGTGCGCCGCCTGTTCGGCCTGGACGCGTCCGCTCCGCCGCGGGAGGGCGCCCATGCATGAGTTGCGCACGGGCCTGGCCCTCTTCCTGCTCCTGAACATCCTGGCCGGCATGGTGCGCGTCGTTCGTGGGCCCACGCTGACGGACCGCTTCATCGTGGCGCAGCTTTTCGGCACCACGGGCGTGGGCGTGCTGGTGCTGCTCGCCGGGAACGAGGGGAGCGCTCCCCTGCGGGACGTGGCCCTCATCTTCGCGTTGCTCGCGCCCGTCACGGTGGTGGCCTTCGTGCGCTTCGCGGTGGGCAGCGACGCGGAGGACGCGCGCGCTCGCGGCGAGGAGCCGCGCCGATGACCCTCCTCGACGGTGTCTCTTCGGCGTTCATGCTCGCGGGCGCGGGCTTCTGTCTGGCGGGCACGGTGGGCGTGCTGCGCTTCCCGGACGTGTACTGCCGGCTGCACGCGCTCACCAAGGTGGACAACCTGGGGCTGGGCCTGGTGGTGGTGGGCCTGGCGCTCCAGTCGGGCTCGTGGGCCACGGCGCTCAAGCTGTTCCTGGTCTGGCTGTTCGTCCTCGTCGCCAGCGCCTTCACGTGTCAGCTCATCGCCCGCGCGGCGCTGCGGCGGGGCACGCCCGCCTGGACTGGACGGCGGGAGTCATGATGGACGGGCTGCTCGACGCGAGCCTCGCCATCTGTCTGCCCCTCCTGGCCTGGCTGGTGCTGAGGACGGAGGCGCTGTCGCAGGCGGTGGTGCTCTTCGTGGCCTTCGGCCTGTTCTCCGCGCTGGGCTGGGCGCGGCTGGACGCTCCGGACATCGCGCTGGTGGAGGCCGCGGTGGGCACGGGCCTGACGGGCGCGCTGCTGATGCACACGCTGAGCTGGACGGAGGAGGACTCCTCGGACGTGCGCGCCCGCGCGCGGCGCAGGCCCTGGGCGCTGTTGTGCACGGTGGCGCTGGCGGCGCCGCTGGGCTGGGCGGTGCTCGCGCTGCCCGCCGACAGCCGGGGCCTGGGGCCGCTCATCGCCGCGCGCCAGGGGGACAGCGGCGTGGAGCACCCCGTCACCGCGGTGCTCTTGAACTTCCGGGGCTACGACACGCTGCTGGAAATCGCGGTGCTGCTGGTGGCCGCGCTGGGCGCGCGCGCGGTGAACCCGCGCAGCGAGCGGCCGGACAAGGAGGCGATGGAGGACCCGCTGACGGGGGAGCTGTTCCGGATGATGACGCCCGCGCTGCTGCTGGTGGCGGGCTACCTGGTCTGGGTGGGCGACCACGGTCCGGGCGGAGCCTTCCAGGCGGGCGCCATCCTCGCGGGCGGCGGGGTGGTGGCCATCCTCACCGCGCGCATGGGCACGCCGCGCATGTCGTCCCCCCGGGTGCGCTGGGCGCTGCTCACCGGGCCGTTGATGTTCATCCTGGTGGCGGTGGCGCCGCTCGTCTCCGGAGGGCGGCTGCTCGAGTACCCCCAGAAGTACGCGGGCACGCTCATCTTCGTCGTGGAGGCGGCGCTGACGGTCTCCATCGCCATGGTGCTGTTGATGTTCTTCCCCGGGACGCGGCCGCCCCGGGCGCTGCCGGAGGAGACGCCGTGAGCCCGTGGGTCGTCTATGCGCTTTCGGGCGTGGCGATGTTCAGCGTGGGGTTGGTGGGGCTCTTCTCCCATCAGCACGTGGTGAAGCGCATCCTCGCGGCGAACATCGCGGGCTCCGGCGTGCTGCTGGTGCTGGTGGCGCTCGCGCGGCGGGTGCCCACGGGCGTGCCGGACCCGGTGCCGCACGCGCTGGTGCTCACGGGCATCGTGGTGTCGGTGAGCGCCACGGCGCTCGCGGTGGCGCTGGCGCGGCGCATGGCGCGGCTGCAGGCCGAGCAGTCCCACACCCCGGAGCGGGAGCCCGTCTCCGATGGGGAGCTCTCATGACGGGAGCCTCGGCCTTGATGGCGTGGCCCGTCGTCATCCCTCTGCTGGGCGCGGTGCTGGCGCTGCTGGTGGGACGGCCCGCGGTGCGCCTCATCTCGGGCGTGACGTCGGTGGCCACGCTCAGCGCGTCCGCCGTGCTGGCGTGGGAGGTGGCGCACCGGGGTGTGCTGCGCCAGAGCATCGGCGGCTGGGGCGTGCCGCTGGGCATCGAGTGGCGGGCGGACGGGCTCGCCGTGCTGATGATGCTCACCATCGCCCTGGTGGGCTCGCTCACCAGCGTCCACGCGCTGGACCACCTGCCGGACCGGGAGGACCGGGAGTTCCTGCCGCTGTGGCTGCTGGTCTGGTGCGCGCTCAACGCGCTGGTGCTGTCGGCGGACGCCTTCAACCTCTACGTCACGCTGGAGCTGACCACGCTGGGCGCCGTGGCGCTCATCGCGGTGCGGCGGGATTCGCCGGGGCTGGACGGAGGGCTGCGCTACCTGCTCTTCGCGCTGCCGGGCTCGCTCTGCTACCTGCTGGGCATCGCGCTGCTGTATGGGGCCTATGCGGCGCTGGACGTGGGGCTGCTCGCCGAGCGCGTCCAGCCCGGGCCGGTGACGTGGGTGGCGGCGGCGCTGGTCACGGTGGGGCTGTGCCTCAAGACGCCGCTGTTCCCGCTGCACGTGTGGCTGCCGCCGACGTACGCGGGCGCGCCCACGCCGGTGACGGCGCTGTTGTCCGCGCTCATCTCCAAGGGCTCCTACTACGTGCTGTTCCGGCTGTGGATGGAGGTCTTCGCGCCGGTGATGGACGCCCAGGTGGCGCAGTTGCTCGGGGCCCTGGGCGCGGCCGCCGTCATCTGGGGCTCGTTGCTGGCGCTGCTCCAGTCGCAGCTCAAGCGCGTGGTCGCGTACTCGAGCGTCGCGCAGATCGGCTACCTGTTCCTCGTCTTCCCCATGGCGACGGAGGACGCGAGGGCGGGGGCCATCTACCTGGTCGTCTCGCACGCGGCGGCCAAGGCCTCCATGTTCGTGGCGGTGGGCAACATCCACCAGGCGGTGGGCATCACCACGCTGGGCGGAGTGCAGGGGCTGGCGGGGCGGATGCCGTTCACCTTCCTGGCGCTCGGCCTGGGAGGCATCAGCCTGATTGGCATTCCCCCGAGCGGGGGCTTCATCGCGAAGTGGCTGCTGCTCAACGCGTCCATCTCCACGGGCCAGTGGTGGTGGGGCGTGGTGCTGCTGGTGGGCAGCCTCCAGGCGGCGGCGTACGTCTTCCGCATCCTCCGGGGCTCGTTCCTGCCGCTGCCCGAGGGCGTCACGGTGCGCGCCATCCCGCTGGGCAACGAGCTGGCGCCGTTCGCGCTGGCGCTCATCGCGCTGGTGCTGGGGCTGGTGCCCTGGTTCCCGTTGGGGCTGCTGGCGGTGGGGGCGGCGCGATGAACACCTGGCTGCCCATGTGCGTGCTCTTGAGCTCGCTGTTGCCGGGGCTCATCATCTTCCTGCTCTCCGAGGAGGCGCGGCGCACGCGCACGGTGCTCAACCTGACGGCCGCGGCGACGAAGCTGCTGCTCACGGCGGCCATGGCCTGGGGCGTGTTCCAGGGGCGTCAGTACGAGTCGCGCGTGACCTTCTTCCCCAACGCGGACCTGGTGCTCAGGGCGGACTCGTTCAGCCTGCTCTTCATCACGCTGTCCGCGGTGCTGTGGTTCGTGACCACCATCTACGCGGTGGGCTACCTGGAGGGCACCGGGCACCGCAGCCGCTTCTTCGGCTTCTTCTCGCTGTGCGTCGCCTCGACCATGGGCATCGCCCTGGCGGGCAACCTCCTGACGTTCTTCCTCTTCTACGAGATGCTCACGCTGTCCACGTACCCGCTGGTCATCCACCGCGGGACGAAGGAGGCGCTGCGCGCGGGCAACGTGTACCTGCGCTACACGCTCAGCGGCGCCACGCTGCTCCTGGCGGGCGTGGTGCTGCTCTATACGCTGGCGGGCTCGGTGGAGTTCACCGAGCGGGGGGCGCTGTCGGCCGTGGCGGGCCACCGCGCGGAGTTGACGGTGGCCTTCGCGCTGCTCATCGGCGGGCTCGCGGTGAAGGCGGCGCTGGTGCCGTTCCATGGCTGGCTGCCGGTGGCGATGGTGGCGCCCGCCCCGGTGAGCGCGCTGCTCCACGCTGTCGCGGTGGTGAAGGCGGGGGCGTTCGGCATCACCCGCGTCATCTACGACGTGTATGGCGTCTACCTGGTGCACGACCTGGGGGTGACCCGTCCGTTGGCCGTCGTCGCGGCCATCACCATCCTCTACGGTTCGCTGAAGGCGCTCCAGCAGGGGGACTTGAAGAAGCGGCTGGCCTACTCGACGGTGAGCCAGGTGGCGTACATCGTGGCGGGCATCTCCATCTTCGGCACGGTGTCGACGATTGGAGGGCTGGTGCACCTGGTGCATCAGGGGGTGATGAAAATCACCCTGTTCTTCTGCGCGGGGAACTACGCGGAGGAGCTGCACCTGCACCGGGTGAAGGAGCTGCGTGGGGTGGGGCGGCGGATGCCGCTGACGACGGCGGCCTTCACCATCGCCGCGCTGGGGATGATTGGGATTCCGCCCGTCGCGGGCTTCATCACCAAGTGGTACCTGGGCATCGGCGCGCTGGAGGCGGACGAGTCGTGGCTGGTGGTGGTGCTGCTCTTGAGCAGCCTGCTCAACGCGGGCTACTTCCTGCCCATCGTCTACTCGGCGTGGTTCCAGGCGCCGCGTGAGGACTGGACGCCGAGCACGCGTCCCCACGGGTGGGAGATTGGCTGGGCGCTGCTGTTCCCGACGGTGGTGACGGCGGCGCTGTCGGTGGCCGCCGGGCTGTTCGCGGGCGCGGAGCTCAGTCCCCTGGGCTGGACGCGGCTCATCACGGACCGGGAGTTCCGGCCATGAGCTGCTGGGAGGAGGTACCCACGCTGCTGGTCATGGCGACGTTGGGCGTGCCGCTCTTGCTCACGGTGGCGGTGATGCTGCCGGCGACGCGCAAGGGGGGCGCCCTGCTGGCGCCGTGGGCGGCGCTGCCGACGGTGGTGCTGGGCTTGAGCGCCGGGGCGACGGTGTATTGGCCGCACGTGCTGTTGGGCATGCGGCTGTACGCGCCGGACGAGGTGACACGGACGTACCTGCTCTTCACCGGCGTGTTGTGGCTGTTCTCCGGGCTCTTCGCGCGAGGGTATCTGCGCGAGGACGGGCGGAAGGCCTCGTTCTGGGGCTTCTACCTGGCGACGCTGGTGGGGAACGTGGGCGCGGTGCTCGCGCGGGACATGGCGAGCTTCTACCTGTTCTTCGCGATGATGACCTTCTGCGCGTATGGGCTCGTGGTCCATTCGCGGGACGAGCGCGCGGCGCGGGCGGGGCGCGTGTACATCATCATGGCGTTGGTGGGCGAGGTGCTGCTGCTCGCGGCCTTCTTCCTCATCGCGGGCACGCGCATCAACCTGACGTTCGACGAGGTGCCGCGCGTGGTGGCGCAGTCGCCCGAGCGCGCGCTCATCTGCGTCCTGATTCTCGCGGGCTTCGGCGTGAAGGTGGGCGTGCTGCTCTTGCACATGTGGCTGCCCCTGGCGCATCCGGTGGCGCCCGCGCCGGGCAGCGCGGTGCTCAGCGGCACCATCATCAAGGTGGGCGTGCTGGGCTGGCTGCGCTTCCTGCCGCTGGGCGAGGCGAGCGTGCCCCAGGTGGGGCAGGTGCTCGTGGTCCTGGGCCTGGCGGCGAGCTTCTACGGCGTGCTGGTGGGGCTGACGCAGAGGGAGGCGAAGACGGTGCTCGCCTATTCGAGCATCAGCCAGATGGGGTTCTTGACGCTCGCGGTGGGGCTCGCGTTGGGCGCACCGGAGGCGGCGCCGGTGTTGGTGGGCGCGGTGCTCGTGTATGCGACGCACCACTCCCTGGCGAAGGGGTTGTTGTTCCTGGGCGCGGGGCTGGTGCACGAGACGGGGCGCCGGGGCTGGCGCGCGGTGGTGGTGTGGGTGGGGCTGGTGTGGGCCGGGCTGGAGATCGCCGGAGCGCCGCTGACGAGCGGGGCGTTGGCGAAGTTGTCGTTGAAGTCGGCGGAGGCGGTGGCGCACGCGCCGGAGGTGGTGCCGACGCTGTTGTCGCTGGCGGCGGTGGGCAGCACGCTCATCATGGCGCGCTTCCTGGTGACGGTGCTCCCCGATGCGCCCGAGCAGGGGACTCGCGCCACCGGAGGGATGTGGTTGTCATGGGTGCTGCTGCTCGTCGTGGACACGGTGCTGCTGGTAGGGCCGCCGGTGGGCTCGGAGTTCCTGCCCAAGCTCCTGGAGCCGAAGAATCTGCTGTCCGCGGCCTGGCCCGTGGCGCTGGGTGTGGCCGTGAGCGTCGTGGCGTGGCGCATGGGCCGGAGCGTGCCGGAGATACCGGCGGGGGACGTGCTGTGGCCCTTGTCGCGGCGGGTGCTCCCCGGGTGGCGACTCTTGACGCGAGGGGCGGAGCGCGAGGACTCGAAGCCGAGTGAGTTGACGGTGCGCACGCTGCGCGGGTTCGAGCGGATGCGGGACCTCTTCCTCCGCGCGGTGGGTCGCGGGGAGGAGGGGCTGAGCCGGCTGAGCCACGTGGGCTTCCTGCTGCTGGTGTTCCTGGGCGTCTTCCTGTTCCTGCTGGTGCGTTGAGGCTGCGCGGGCTCGCGAGGGCGTCGCCGGTTCACAAGGGCTTCGCGCCGGTGTCGGCCTTGCTCTCGCGCCGCGATGTGGGGCCGGCGGAGCCATGCGCGCTTCGCGCGGATGTTGCTCCTGCCCTCGCGCCAGGGCCGGGTGTCGCTGAACCCGCGAGCTTCGTGAGGGTGGGCCCGGGGCGTGCCTGGCGCCCGCGCGCTCGCGCGAAATAGCGCACCCCGGGGCGCGGCCCGCGTGTCGAGCACGCGGGCCGGTGAGGCTCAGCCGCGCTGGACGCGCAGGCGGGCCGGCAGGCCGTTGAGGCTGACCTCCTCCTCCTGCCCGGTGAAGCCCTCGGGCCCCACGTGGATGGCGGAGGCGAGCGTCTCCCGCGCAATCAACGCGCGGCCCTCGTCCGTCACGCGCTTCACGCGCGCATCACCGTCCACCCAGAGCTGGATGGTGTCCGTGTAGCCCAGCTCCAAATCCTTGCGAGCCCCCTGCACCCGCGCGAGCAGCTCGCGCACGAGCCCCTCGTCGACGAGCGCCTCGGTGAGCTGCGTGTGGAGCACCACCACGCCCGCGCCGGTGCCCGCCGCCGCGAAGCCGGGGTTGGCCTCCACGAGCGTCTCCAGCTCCTCGCCGGTGAACACCAGCTTCTCGCCGCCCAGCTCCAGCGCCACCTGCCCCGTCTGGAGCAGCTCGCGGTGCAGCGCGCGCCCGTCGCCCGTGTCGAACGCCTTGCGCACCGGCGCCAGCTTGGGCCCGAGCCGCCCGCCCACCGCGCGCAGGTTCGGCCGCACCCGGAAGCGCACCACGTCCGCGTCCGGGCTGCCCGGCTCCACGAAGCGCACCTCGTGCACGTTCAGCTCGTCCGCGAGCAAGTCCTTGTACGCGGCCAGCCGCTCCGTCAGCTCCTTGCGCGCGAGGATGATGTCCGCGCGCGCCAGCGGCTGGCGCACCTTGAGCTTGTTGTCCGTGCGCACCTTGAGGCCCGGCGACACCAGCTCGCGCACCGCCGCCATGTCCGCGGCCAGCTCCGCGTCGATGAGGCTCGCGTCCGCCTTGGGGAAGTCCGCCAGGTGCACGCTCTCCGGCTGCGTCGCGGGCCAGGGCTTGCGCACCAGGTTGCCCCACATCTCGTCGGCGAAGAACGGGATGAACGGCGCGGAGATGGCGGCGATGGTGGTCAGCGCCTCGTACAGCGTGAAGTAAGCGTCCTGCTTGTCCTGCTCCAGGCCGGCCGTCCAGTACCGGTCCCGGCTGCGGCGCAGGAACCAGTTGGACAGGCCGTCCACCAGCGCCACCAGCCGCTGGGCCGCGTCGTACACCTGATAGGTGTCCAGCGCCTTCTCCACGTCGCGCAGCGCCAGCTGCACCTCGGAGAGGATCCACCGGTCCAGGAGCGGGCGCTGCTTCACCTCGCGCCAGCCCTGGCTCTGCTTCACCGCCTCCCACGGCGCCGCCTTGGCGTCCGGGTTGCCCTTCGCCGGGTTGAAGCCGTCGATGTTCGAGTAGATGGTGAAGAACGAGTAGACGTTGCGCAGCTTGATTTGAAAGTCCTTCTGCAACAGCCGCACGTTCGCCAGCGAGTGGCGCGTGTTGGACCACGTGGGGCTCGCCGCGTAGAAGAACCAGCGGAACGCGTCCGCGCCGGGGGCCTTGGCGTTGGGGTCCTTCACGGTGACGCGCTCGGAGGCCGCGAGCCTGGGCACCTCCACCGGCATCACGCCCGCGCCCTTGGCGGACGGCGCCACGCCCAGCTTCTCGTGCTCCGCGGGCCCGAGCAGCACCACGCGGCGCTTGAGCTTCTTGTGCGCCTTCACCGTCACGGTGACAAAGACGTCCGGCCGGTCCGGGCGGAACACCTGCACCTTGGCGCCCTCCACCAGGTCCAGGCCCTCCAGGTCCTCGCGCGCGATGAGCGCCACGCCCGGCTCACCCGGCATGCCCGCCTCGGCGGCGGTGAGCACCGCGAAGTCCATGCGCACTTCGTCGAGGATGATTTCGGGCGGCGTGTAGTTGCCCTTGGACTTGGACTCCTTGCGGCCCTCCTTGTCGGAGACGTGCCCCAGCACGATGCAGCTCTTGTACGGGTGCGGCCACTCCCGCTGGGGCACGAGGCCCAGGCGCGCCTGCGTCTCCTCGTCGAAGACCAGCGTGCTCACCATGAGCAGGGAGTAGAACCACCCGCGCGTCTGGTCGATGGCCTCGGAGATGAAGTCCGCCGGGAAGGCGCGGTTGAAGAGGGCGTGCGAGCCCTCCGCATGCGGGAAGCCCCACTGCGCGAAGGGCATGCAGCCCGAGTCGAACCACACGTCCACCACCTCGGGCACGCGCACGAAGCGGCCCGGGGTGCCCGGCTTCTCGTACGTCACCTTGTCAATCCAGGGCTTGTGGACGATGAGGTGGCGCGCGTTGGCCTCGTGCGGCTTGCCCTTGAGGAACGCGGCGAGCTCCGACTCCACGGCGCCCAGGTTGCTGCCGGGCTTCTGGCGCAGCGCCTCGAGCGAGGGCACCGCCTCCACCTCGCCCGTCTCCGAGTGGACCCACAAAGGCAGCGGCGTGCCCCAGTAGCGCTCGCGCGACAGGGCCCAGTCGACGTTGTTGGCCAGGAAGTCGCCGAAGCGGCCTTCCTTGATGTGCTCGGGCACCCAGTTGACGGCGCGGTTGTTGGCGATGGCGCGGTCCTTCACCGCCGTGGTGCGGATGTACCAGGCGGGGCGGGCGAACTGGATGAGCGGGTCGTCGTCCGCGCGCCAGCAGAACGGGTACTCGTGCTTGTACTGCTCGGTGACGAGCAACAGGCCCCGCTCCTTGAGGTTGCGCTGGATGTCCTTGTCCGCGTCCTTCACGAACTTGCCGGTGACGAGCGGCACGTCCTCGGAGAACGTGCCGTCCGGCTTCACCGCGCAGAACAGCTCCATCGCGTGCGGCTGGGCGAAGCGCTCGCGGTCCTTGCGGAAGGCGTCGTAGTCGTCCTCGCCGAAGGCCGGGGCGATGTGGACGATGCCCGTGCCGCTCGACAGCGTGACGAAGTCGGCGGCCAGCACGCGCCAGGCGCGCACGTCGTCGCCGCCGTCTCGCAGCGCCAGCCGCGTGTCCCCCTCCTTGGAGAAGTACACGTCGAAGGGCGGCAGGTAGCGCTGGCCCACCAGCGCGCGGCCCGGCTGCGTGTCGAGGACAGGCAGGTCCTTCTTGAGCTTCTTGGCCAGCTCCTCGCGCAGCGCGGCGGCGACGATGAGCTTGCGGTCGCCCGCGTCCACGGTGACGTAGTCGACGCCCGCGTTGACGGCCGCGTACATGTTGGACGGCAGCGTCCAGGGCGTGGTCGTCCAGACGAGCAGCGAGGTGTCCGGCGCGTCGCGCAGCGGGAAGGCGACGTAGACGCTCGGGTCGTCCACCGTCTTGTAGCCCAGGCCCACCTCGGCCGAGCTCAGCGCGGTGCCACCCTGCGGCCACCACCAGACCACCTTGTGGCCCTGGTACAACAGGCCCTTCTGGTGCAGCTCCGCCAGCGCCCACCAGACGCTCTCCACGAAGGGGCGGTGGTAGGTGACATAGGCCTGGTTCAGGTCCACCCAGAAGCCGATGCGCTCGGTGAGCCGCTCCCACTCGGAGGTGTAGCGGAAGACGGACTCGATGCAGCGCTCGGTGAAGGGCTCCACGCCATAGCGCTCGATTTCCGCCTTGCCGTGGATGCGCAGCTCCTTCTCCACCTCCACCTCCACGGGCAGGCCGTGGGTGTCCCAGCCCGCCTTGCGAGGCACGTAGTGGCCGCGCATCGTCTGGTAGCGGGGGAACAGGTCCTTGATGACGCGGGTGAGGACGTGGCCGTTGTGGGGCAGGCCGTTGGCGGTGGGCGGGCCCTCGTAGAAGACGAAGCTCTTGGCCCCTTCGCGCGCCTCGAGCGAGCGCTCGAAGATGCGACGGTCCTTCCAGAAGGCGAGGATGCGGCGTTCCTCGGCCGGGAAGTCCATCTCCGCGGGTACGGCGTCGAACAGGGCGGGGGGCGCTGACTCAGGCATGGTGGGTGCTTGATAGCACCCGGAGCGAGGGAGGGAAGGGGGCCCGAGGAGGGATGCGCTCCTAGTTCCAGGGATAGGACGGCTCGTAGGTGCTCGTGCCGCCCAGGAGGAAGGGGAGCTTGCCTGTCAGGACGAGTCCCACCTCGCGGCCCTGTCGGACGCGGCCGGGGACGCCGTCCGGGCCGAGCGCGCCGCCCTTGTCGCTCAGGGGCAGGCTGATGCGCACGCCCAGCGAGCCGTAGATGCCCGTGAGGAAGGGGGTGAGCTGCAGGCCCGTGGTGGGCAGGTGGTCCTCGGTTCCGGTGAGGTGGTAGGCGCCCAGCTCCAGGCCCGCGAAGAGCAGGGTGCCCTGGATGCCGCCGGCGAGGCGGGCCTCCCCCTGGGTCATCCACTGGGCCTGGGCGAAGGCGCCCAGGCTCTGGACTTCATGGACCCAGTTGAGGGTGGACTCCAGCCCCAGCCCGTAGCGGGGCTTGCCCGTGAGGTCGTCGATGCTGACGAGGGGGCCGACGGTGAGCCAGGTCTCGTTCTTGGGGAAGGAGACCTGGGCCTGCGACGCGAAGGGGAGGAGGACGAGGAGGGCGCAGAGGAGGCGTGGGTTCATGGCGTGCTGGAGTTGCAACGCACGGACCTGGAGGAAGTTGCAGCGGAGGCAGGGGGTGGGACGTGTGCAGGGGACTGCACGGTGCGCAGCGGCTGGCGCACGCTCATGAAGTCGAGCGCGGGGCGCGGACGAAGAGCCGGCGCGCGGTGCGCAGCAGCAGGTCCTTGTAGCGAGGCTGGGAGTAGCCGCGCTCCAGGGTGAGGTGTTCCCAGTTGCGCACGGACAGGAGCGTCCAGAGCAGGTCGGTGGCCTCGCGCGGTGTGTAGTCGGGGGAGAGGGTGTGGTCGGTGCGCAGGGCTTCGATGGCGGCGGCGCAGCCTTCGCGCATGTCCTCCATGCGCTTCTTCCAGGCCTCGGCGGCCTCTTCGTCGGTGTCGGCCATGGCCATCAGCGCCTTGGCCACGCCGCGAATCTCGGGGATGTAGTCGGCCCAGGCGCCGACGTATGCGTCCAGGCGCTCCGCGCCGCTCTTCGCGGTGCGGCTGGGGACCAGGCGCGTGCGCACGTCCTTGAGCTCGTCCAGGTAGAGCGTGGTGGCGATGAGCAGGGCGGCCCGGGTGTTGAAGTGCAGATAGACGGCCTGACGGCTGACGCCGGCCTTCTTCGCGATGTCGCTCATCCGGACGGCCTGCCCCTGGCGTGTCTCCAACAGGTGCAGCGCGGCCGCGAGGATGCGGGTCCGGGTCTCCGGCGGTTCACTTGACATGATGTAAAGTCACGAATATCTCTCGCGGAGTCAATTGACACGGTGTCAAGCGAGGGGCGGCGATGCGAAACCGGATGACGAAGGGGGTGTTGCTGGTCGTGGGCGCAATCGGAGGGGCGATTGGCGCGGCGTTGTTGTTCACACCGCAGGCGTTCCACGGGTGGAGTGGAATCGACCATGGGGGGCAGGTGAGTCTGTTGAGCGAGGTGCGCGCGCCAGGAGGGGCATTGCTGGCGTGTGGGCTGCTCATCATGGCCGGCGGAATCTGGAGCCGGCTGACGTTCACGTCGCTGGCGGTGTCGACGACGATGTACCTGTCCTATGGCGTGTCACGGCTGTTGAGCCTGGCCGTGGATGGCACGCCCGCGCCGGAGTTGGTCGCGGCGATGGTGGCGGAGTTGGTGATTGGCGCGCTCTGCGCGGTGTTGTGGTCGAAGAGCGCGCAGATGCTGGGGCGTGCGGAGGCGCTCCCGGGGAGCTGACCGTGCGGAGACGTCGCGGCGAGTGACGGCATGCGAAGGCACGCACTTGTTCACGGCGAGGACGAACACGGCATGGCGTGCTGGTGACTCGACAGGAAGGAAGCGACACTCCTAGAGATGCCAGGGCGATACTTCAGGTGGACGGATGACGCCGAGGTGCCAGGGCGATGGCACCTCCGCAGTCCCGTGAACCTTCAAGGCCAGGAGGTGAACCCCTGGAGCTTCACGGCGGGGACACGTATCGCCGCCCCTGAGCCGTTGAGAGTCCCTGTCGCTCGCGCAGGTCGAGCGCTCGAATTCTCACTGACGGGCCTCGCGGTGCCAATCGTCCACGTCCGAGTGGCGACGCTGCTCACGGAACTGGCGCCCGAGGATGTGCAGGTCATCCCGGTGGAGATTCCGGGGTACCCCGAGCAGTACAGCATCCTCGTGGCGACGAAACTCATCGAGTGCATCGACGACGCGGCGTCCCGGGAGGTGGAGCGGTGGACCGCCGAGGACGGCCGGCCCGAGAAGGTGGGCCAGTACCGGGACGTGGACGGGCTGAGAATCGACCCCTCGAAGGTGAGTGAGGCAAAGCTCTTCCGGACGTGGGGCTGGTCCGTGGCGCTCATCATCTCCGAGGACCTCAAGCTCGCGCTGGAAGCGCTCGGTGTCACGGGGATGCGCTTCACTGAGGTCTGAGGTCCACCGTATGGTGGCGCATGGGAACGAAGGAACAGGACGCCCGGGAGCGCATCCTCCGGGCGACCATCATCTGCATCGAGCGCGACGGGCTGGATGCCACCGGCATCCGCGAGATTGCCCGCGAGGCGCAGGTGAACAGCGCCGCCATCAGCTACTACTTCCGCAGCAAGGAGAAGCTCATCACCCAGGCCCTGGACTCCACCCTGGACCAGGCCTTCACCCACGTCCTCCTCGACTTCGACAGGCTCCTCGATGAGGGGCTCTCCGTCCGTGATGCCTTCGAGACCCTGCTCGAGGACGTCGTCGGCAACGTCGGCCGCTACCCCCGCATCGCCCACGCCCACCTGCACGACGCGCTCGTGCACCAACGCTACGACGGCGCCGCCGTCCAACGCCTCAACACCTTCCTCGAAGCGCTGTCCCGAAAGCTCGCCCCCGCCACACCCCACCTGAAGGAAGCACGCCGCCGACTCGCGCTCACCCAGGTCTGGTCCTCCATCCTCCTCGTGTCCATGCTCCCCCGCGTCTTCGACCAGGTCCTCCTGCTCGACTTCCGCACCCTCGACACCCGCCGCGCCTGGGTGAAGCAATACACACGGCTGCTCTTCCCAGCCTGAGCCCCACCCCGGCGCGAAGCGTCAACTCCAGTGCAACGGCTGCTTTCCCGCCGTCTTGAACGCGTGAGACTCGAAGTCTCTGTGAGTGTTCACTCGTGGGCTGTCCAGCTCCGCGTCCCCAGAGGGGTTTCCGCAAGTCCGACAGTTCCTGAAAGTAGCGATTTTCACGCCCCGCAGATGCGGGCTCGACTGGACGCGTGCTCCCAGGGGGGAGTGTCTGTCTTTCGCGTTTCGCGGGAGGACCGCATGCGTCAATCGTCGAAGTGGGTCGCCTGTCTCGTGCTGTGTTGCAGCGCGCTGGCGTGGGCACTCCAGCCCTCACAACCGAGCCCGTTGGCGAGCCAGGCGTTCTTCAAGCCGGAGCTGTACCTGCCCGTCTCCAACGTGTCCCTGGATGAAGCCCGCTCGAAGCTGAAGGGCGCGGCGCCCGGCGCGTGGGACGACTTCTTTGCCCGCAACGGGCGCGACTTCCACGTGTACCTGGACCCGCTGACGGGCATGCCCTCCGCCGTCCAGGGCGCCATCCCCCTCATCCCCGGCAAGGGCGTGGGCAACACCGTGACGCTCGGCTCGCTCCAGCAGCAGCTGGGCCGCTCCACCGGCGAGGTCGACGAGGCCGTCGTCGCCGATGCACTCTTCAAGTTCCTGAGCGACAACGAGGCCGCGCTCGGCGTGGACCTGCGCCAGCTGGGCCAGCCCCGCGTGAAGCAAGTCACCGACGTGCTGTGGCACGTGCTCATCCCGCAGGAGGTCGACGGCATCCCCGTGCGCCACGGCAAGCTGGTCGCCACGCTCAGCCACGGCAACATGGTGCTCCTGGGGACGGAGGCGTGGAGCAACGTCACCGCGGCCACGAAGCCCACGCTGAGCCCCGAGCAGGCCCTGACGCTCGGCGGTGAGCGCTTTGGCCTCCTGGAGACGCCGAGCACGCTGTGGCAGGAGCCCACGCTGGAGCTCGCCCCCCTGGCCCGCGCCGACGCGGCCTTCGGCGAGGGCTACCGTCACCAGCTCGTCTGGACGTATGGCTTCCAGAACCCCGGTGAGGTGGAGCGCTGGAAGGTGACGGTGGACGCGCACTCTGGCGAGGTGCTCGCGCTCAAGGACGACAACCACTACCTGGACGCCACCATCAAGGGCGGCATCTATCCGTTGAGCAGCACCGGCATCTGCCCCGACAACACCACCTGCGGCACCATGCAGCTGGACACGCCCATGCCCTGGGCGAACACGGGCCTGGCCTCGCCCAACAACTTCACCGACGGCGCCGGCGTCTTCAACTACTCCTCCGGCAACGTCACCACCACGCTGGCCGGCCGCTACGTGCGAGTGAGCGACACGTGCGGCTCGCCCAGCACCAGCTCGGCCACCGGCAACCTCAACCTGGGCGGCGCCAACAACCAGCACGACTGCACCACGGGCGGCGGTGGCGCGGGCAACACGCCGGCCTCCCGCTCCGCCTTCTACGAGCTCAACCGCATCGCCGAGCTGGGCCGCGGCTGGCTGCCCAACAACACGTGGCTGCAGAACCAGCTCACCGCCAACGTGAACATCAACAGCACGTGCAACGCCTTCTGGAACGGCTCCACCGTCAACTTCTACCGCAGCGGCGGTGGTTGCCGGAACACGGGCGAAATCGCGGCCGTGTTCGACCACGAGTGGGGCCACGGCATGGATGACTTCGACTCCGGCGGCGCGCTGAGCAACTCCAGCGAGGCGTACGCGGACATCGCGTCCATCTACCGGTTGCAGGCCTCGTGCGTGGGCTATGGCTTCTTCGCCACGACGAACCTGGGCTGCGGCATGACGCCGGACGGCACGGGCTACAACCAGAACGAGGCGCAGGCGGGCGGGACGTGGTGCAACACCCGCTGCTCCGGCGTGCGCGACGCGGACTACCTGGCGCACGCGAACCAGACGCCGGCCACGCCGCAGAACTTCGTGTGCTCGCGCTGCTCCTCCGGCACCGGACCCTGCGGCCGTCAGGTGCACTGCGCCGCGGCGCCCGTGCGTCAGGCCGCGTGGGACCTGGTCGCTCGTGACTTGCAGGCCGCGCCGTTCAACTACGACTCCAACACGGCGTTCATCATCGGCAACAAGGTCTTCTACCAGGGCAGCGGCAACGTGGGCTCGTGGCACGCCTGCAACTGCTCGGCGGGCACGTCCGATGGCTGCGGCGCGAGCCACGGCTACATGCAGTGGCTGGCCGCGGACGACGACAACGGCAACCTCAACGACGGCACGCCGCACATGACGGCCATCCACGCGGCGTTCAACCGCCACGGCATCGCCTGCTCCACGCCCGCGCCCGCCAACTCCGGCTGCGCCACGGGCCCGAAGACGGCGCCCACCGCCACCGCCACGCCGAGCGACGGCCAGGTGGCGCTCGGCTGGAACAGCGTGCCCGGCGCCAGCGAGTACTGGGTGATGAAGACGGAGGGCTACGCGGGCTGTGACTTCGGCAAGGTGCGCGTCGCCACCGTCACCGGCACCACGTACACGGATGGTGAGGTCGCCAATGGCCGGCAGTACTGCTACTCCGTCGTGCCGGCCAGCTCCAGCGCCTGCTACGGCCCCGCCGCCGCGTGCACCTGCGCGACGGCCGGCGGTCCGTGCACGCCCCCGGGTGTCGCCACCCTCTCCACCCCGGCGGATGGGGCGGCCAACGTGGCGCTGTCGCCCGTGCTCGACTGGGCGGACGTGGCGGGCGCGACGTCGTACGAGGTGCAGGTGGCCACCGACGCGGCCTTTGGCACCGTGGTGCGCTCGGCGACGGCGCCCTCCAACAGCACCTGGAGCGTGACGCCCGCGCTGACGGCCAATACGCAGTACTTCTGGCGCGTGCGAGCGGTGAGCGGCTGCGGCGCCGGCAACTACAGCGCGGCCTTCCGCTTCACCACCGCGGACACCACCTGTCAGCCCGCGGCGGCCCCGGTGCTCGCCACGCCGTCCAATGGCGCGACGGGCGTCGCGCTGTCCCCCGTGCTCGACTGGGGGGATGTGACGGGCGCGACGTCCTACGAGGTGCAGGTGGCCACCGACGCGGGCTTCTCCAGCGTGGTGCGCTCGGCCTCGACGCTCCCCACCAGCACCTGGAGCGTGACGCCCGCGCTGACGGCCGGCACGCAGTACTTCTGGCGGGCGCGCGCGGTGGATGCGTGCGGCGCGGGCAACTACAGCGCGGGCTTCAGCTTCACCACCCAGACGGGCGGAGGCGGGACGTGCACGACGCCGCCCGTGGCCACGTATGACGCCACGCTCGGCACGCCGGTCTGCGGCAACGGCTGCGGCTGCGACACCGGAACGCTGGTCAACAGCCGTGGCAGCCAGTTCCTCGCGGCGGAGCCGAACGAGCCCAACACGCTGGATGGCTGCCCGGATGGTCCGTTCGGCTTCTACCACCTGGACGAGAGCATCGACCGTGTCGTGCTGCGCAGCGTGGACGGCGGGCCGATTACCCCGGGCAAGCAGGTCAAGGTGGACGTGACGGTGTGGTGCTACGACGCCACGGACAAGCTCAACCTCTACTACGCCCCCGTGTCCGGCTTCCCGCTCTGGTCCTCGCTCGTCACCGGCCTGCAGTGCACGGGCAGCGGCGCTAAGACCTTCAGCCACACCTTCACCGTGGGCAGCAGCGTGGGCCAGCACGTCCTGCGGGCCCAGTTCGTGGAGGCGTCCAGCCCGCAGCTGAGCTGCACCTTCGGCTTCTACGATGACAACGACGACGTCGTGTTCGGAGTCTCCGCCGCCGTCGCGTCCAGCCCCACCCGGCCCCAGGCCGTGCAGGGCCGCGCGAAGGTGACTCGCTGAGCTTGCTCCGGTGCCGCCAGCCCGCTCGTGTCAGGGGCTGGCGGTGCGCCAGGCGCGCCTCTTGGTGGAGTATCGCGAGACTCAGTCCACGCGGCGGCCGGTGAAGCTCACCACGTAGTTGCACGTGGGCGTGTCGAAGTTGGCATCCATGAGCTGGGTCCTGAGGTCGATGAATCCCTCGACGCGGTCTGCCTCGAGCGAATCGCTTTCGATGACGAAGCGCTGCACCACCGTCCCACTGCCGGTGTCGTCCTCGATGAAGGTCTCGAGGCCCACGAACTGGAACGGGCCTCGTTCGACCGAGGTTCCGTTGACGATGAAGGGCGTCTCATCCAGGGGGACCTTGTGGAGCTGGGTCCGGAAGTAGCCAGGGACCTCGATGCGCGTGTCGCCATGCTCTCCCGCGGTGATGGTCCATCGCTGCTTCGTAGAGACCTCCCAGGCAGCCGAGAAGCCCTTCCGGCCGTTGTCGCAGACGTAGGGCACGGCGCTCAGCTCGGCCTCGTTCAGCTCGATGTCGTAAACGCTCTTCTCGAAGCCGCACCCCGTCGACAGCATCACCACGGTGCCGATGGCTCCCAATCTCGCGAACGTCGCCTTCCGCATCCGATGCCTCCTCCGTTGGGGCCGTGAATCACCACCGCGTGCCCTGATGCAATGAGACCTCCTCCGAGGAGACAGGTTCAAGGAGGTGTCTGGATGCCACTCATCCGGCAACCATCTGCCTCCCACGGGGCGTCTCGCGTCTTCAGCACGCTCCGTGCGGCGCTGGGGCGACGGTGAAGTCGAAGCCCTCGGTGGGAAGGGTGTCCGGGAGCCGTTCCACCGGATGGAATCGCAGCCGGGCGCACGCACGGAGCCTCGTGTCAGTGAGGCACGGGCAGGGCTTCATGCTCCCGACACAACAACTGGCTGTCCTCGCGAGACAGCGGCTCGCGCGTCAGTCCGCAGCGGAAGCGCCCCGAGCCTTCGCGCTGGAAGTGCTTGCAGGTGGCGCAGGCGCCGAAGCTGCGCTGGGCGTTCGCCGCCTGCAGCGCGCTCAAGAGTCCGGTGAGCGCCTCCTCGAGTCCCTCGCCATCGCCGGGCAGCCGCGCCAGGGCCCGTTTGAAGAGCTCCGGTGGCAGGGCCGCCCTCAGCACGGCGCGGCCCTCGTCCGTCAGCAGCAGGTGGACGACGCGCCGGTCCTCCGTGTCCGCCTCCTTTCGGAGCAGCCCCTTCTCCTCCAGCAGCAGCAGCGTCTGGGACACGGTGCCCTTGGTGAGCCCCAGGTACTCCGTCAGCGCCGCGGGGGTGTTGCTGTAGCGATTGCACGCCTGCAGGTAGCGCAGCGCCTGCAGGTGCACCGGCTGCAACCCATGGGGCAGCCCCGCCGCCCGCTCCTCCGTTCGGAGCAGGTTCCCGAGTCGCTCGAGCAGCGCGTAGAGGCGGTCGCCGGCCATGGGTCAAAAGGTATCGTGTCGATACTGAGTTGACAAGCGAAGTGGACGGGCGCATTTAGTGTCGAGTCGATACCAATCGACCCGCTGAACCACCCGCAGTCCCTGGGAGCACCCCATGACGACGCCCCTGATTGCCCCTGTTGGCCCCTCGAACACGCCCGCGGCCTCCGAGCCCACGCTCGCCGCCCTGAAGACGAAGTTCGGGGGTGTGCCGAAGATGTTCTCCACCTTTGCGCACTCGCCCGCGGCGCTGGAGGCCGTGGCGGGCTACTTCAACGCCATGGGCGGCGCGAAGCTGTCCGCGCGCACGCAGGAAGCCATCGCCATCGCGGTGGCGGAGCTGAACCGCTGCACCTACTGCCTCTCCGCGCACACGGCGCTGGCGAAGGGGCAGGGGGTGAAGGCGGATGAGCTCACGGGGTTCCGCTCGGGTCGCTCGGCGGACCCGCGCGAGCAGGCCATCCTGGACCTGGCCGTGGCCATCGCCCGGACGCGGGCGGCGGACGTGGGCCCGCAGCTGGCGCAGGCGCGCAAGGTGGGGCTGAGCGACGCGGAGCTGGTGGAGGTGGTGGCCGCCGTCGCGCAGAACGTGCTCACCAACTACCTCAACGTCGTGGCGGGCACCGAGGTGGACTTCCCCCGCGTCGCCTGAGTCCTCGTGGAGGTCCCTGGCGTGTTCGCACCGTGTGAGGCCGAGCGGGAGGTCCCCGCCCGGCCCCGCGCGATAGTCGTCATCGCGCGTGCGGCGGCGCCGCGCACGGTGGACGTCGGCTCTCGGGATACCCATCCACGAGGTCGTCGCACTCGCAGCCGCGACGGCCGTCCGGGCCCAGGCTCCACATCTCCACGGCGTCTGCCTCGACCGAGTAGCCATAGGGGCGCTCCCAGGGGTCGAGCGGCACGGCCCCGATGATGAGCCCGTTCGTCACCAGGGCCTGGAACCCTTCTTCTCGCGTCGGGTATCGCCCTGTCTTCATCCGGTAGCCGACCAGCATGCGCCGGAGGTTCTTCAGGTCGTACTGGGCCCGGTCCAGCTGCGCCGCCTTGTAATTGGGGAGGATGACCGCGAACACATTGAAGCCACAGCAGGACAGCAGGCTGAGCGCCACCACCCAGGGCCACACCTTTCGTGGGCGCGGGCGGGAGTCCGGGAGGGGCGGTGGGGCGTCGGTGTCATTCATGGGCGCGGTGGCATTTCAAACCCCATGCCCGCATGGCCTCCTCGTGCGCCAAGGTCTGCTCCTGACTCCAGGCGCGTCATCCCGTCAGGGTGCTGCCCCGGGAGCGCGCCGTATTGGCAGGCAGGTGCTCGCCGATGGAGGCACCACGCGGCCCCGAGTCCCTCGCGGCGTCTGTGATTGGGTGAGACGGCCCGGAGCATTCTCCTCCGGGCCGCCCGTTGCCGCGAGGAGGACTACGGGCTCAGGGAGATGCTCCCCGCCCAGGAGCCGTAGGAGGACGAGGTGACGCCGTAGCGGCTGGTGCTCGTGTAGCTGCTCTGGCCCGGCTGGATGGTGACCGTGACATCTCCACCGGAGGCGGGAATCGCGCCCGCGTGCACGGCGGCCGCGCAGACATCCGAGTCATCGGTGTACAGGTCCGTGCCCCAGATCGACGCGCCCAGGCTCACCGTCGGGCAGCCGCAGCGGATGGCCCTCCCGGTCTGCCCGCGATAGGACGTCAAGTTGTAGGTCGAGCAGAGCGGCGTCGTCTGGGGCTGTGGAATCTGCGCCCCGATGAAGCGGTAGCTCCCGCCCCAGTAGCCGTAGGAGGACGAGGTGACGCCGTTGCGGGTGGTTCCGATGAACGTGCTCTGGGCCGGCTGCACCTCGACGGTCACCTTCCCCCCGCTGGGGGGCATCACCCCCGCGTGCACCGCGGCGCGACAGATGTCCGAGTCATCGGTGTAGTTGTTCGTCCCCCAGACCGAGCCCGAGCCCCCCGAGGAGCAGGCGCAGCGAAGCTGCTTCCCTGTCTGTCCGCGATACTCCGCGACGTTGACGCTCCCGCAGGGCTTTCCATAGAGCGCGAACAGCGCGTCGGCGTCCGAGCTGGTGAACTCGCCGCTGCTGTTGACGTGAGGGCAGGTGTTCATGACGGAGCCGTCCCACGTGGCGGCCTCCGGCGTCCCCGAGATGGGGATGGCGCCCACGCCCATGTCGCCCTCGTTGTGGCCGTAGTACTGCAGGCAGCTGATGTAGATGTTGTAGTAGTCCGAGTGGCGCAGGCCGAGCGCGTGGCCAATCTCGTGGGTGATGGTGTGCTCGGTGACGTCGAGGGAGAACTCGCCCAGCTGGGTCGTCATCGTGATGTTCGCGTAGGGCAGCCCGAGATCAGGGAAGCCCGCCCTGCTCACGTTCTCGGAGGTGGGCGCGATGGTGATGTTCGCGGTGCAGCCGTCGGTCGGACCGCGCGCGAGGGTGAAGCGCAGCCCCAGCGCGTTGTAGTTCTCGATGGCCAGGTCGAGCCCCTGGCGCAGGAAGATGTAGTCGTCGTACCCAGGCGCGGGGTTGATGCAGATCTTCGTCACGTGGGCGCCGACGAGGTTGGTCGTGCGGAACTGCTCCTGGCTCCCCTCGGTCGCCTGAAGCATCTCGCGGGACGCCTGGAGCGTCACGTGCGCGTCGCCGCCCACGAACACCGCCTCGTCGATGACCTGGATGTCCCGGGCCGGGTAGCCCGCCTCGATGAGGTTGGCGATGATCTCCTCCTGCTCCATCTGAGGCTCGACACCGCCACAACCGGCCAGCCATGCGACACCGGTCGCGGCGAGGACTGCTGCCTGCTTGAACATGGATGCTCGTCTATCTGACAACGGGGAATGCGCCGCCCGGCGTGGGCTTCGCGCCAGGTCTCATAGCGTGCCCCCACCCCAAGTCCTCAGTGACATGTCTGGATGATAAATCCCTCTCGAACCCCGAGATTCGAGACAGCTGAGCGCTGTCAGAGCTTGCTGCTGAAATGGTCTCGCACGCTGGCGAAGACCTGGTCCGCGCGCGGCGCCGGTGGCGCTGGCCGCATGGGACGTCAGGACGACCTTCCCACAGGCCGCGAGGGTGGGAGGGACGTCCGGCGCGTGCTCGAAGACACCCTGGCTGGCGTCGGCGATGCGCCCTCCTGGAGCGCGCGGATGAGCGCCGCCTCGTCGACGATGGACCCTCGCGCGATGTGGCTCAAGAACCCCCGGGGTTCTCATGCATCCAGCGCCTGTGCTGCCATCAGGCCACGAGTGCCCGCGCCCTCCTGGCAATACCAGCGCCGTCCCGCGCGGGGCGCTCCGGGAGCCACCTTGGCGAAGGGGCCTGCGGGACGCATGAAAGGGCGCCCCGGGCCGGGCACCTCGGCGCCCCCGGTGTTGGAATGGCCCCTCCCCGCGGGGCTGGCGACAACCCCTTAGTCAACGCTCCGTGACGGAGTGCGCCATGTCAGTCATTGTCATGGGATACAGCATCTGTGTTCATTTGAAGGCAGGGCGGTATGCGGGAGTGTCTGGGTCGTTCCCGGGTCCAGGTAGAATTTCAGCTTGCAGGCAATTGAAGGCCTGCCGACCAGGAGCGCACATGCAACGACTTCCCGCCCCAGCGTTCATCTTCAACCTCACCACGTCGTATCTGGCCCCGCGGTGTCTGTATGCGGTTGCACAGCTCGGCGTGGCGGACGTGCTGGGGACGACGCCGATGAGCACGGAGGAACTGGCGAAGGCGACGGGGGCGCACGCGGACTCGCTGCACCGGATGCTGCGCCTGCTGTCGGCGCAGGGGGTGTTCGAGCGGCGCGCGCAGGGCTGGGCGCACACGGACTACTCCGAGCACCTCAAGGCCAACCACCCGCACTCGCTCAAGGCGCTGGTCATGATGTTCAACGACGACATCAACTGGCGCAGCGCCCAGGCGCTGACGGTGTCCGCGCGCACGGGGCAGACGGCGTGCGACACGGTGACGCCCGGCGGCCTGTGGCCGTATCTCCAGTCCCACCCGGAGGACGCGCGCATCTTCGACGCGGCGATGACGGGCAAGTCGCACATGGCCATCGCGGCCATGCTCCAGGCGATGGAGTTCCACCGCTACGAGCACATCGCGGACATCGCGGGTGGCCGCGGCCACGTGCTGTCGGCGGTGCTCGACGCGACGCCCCGCTCGCGCGGCACGCTGTTCGACCTGCCCCACGTCGTGGAGCACGCGCAGGCGCATGCCCGCATGCAGAAGCAGGGCGGTGACTTCTTCGTCGGGCCGCTGCCGCGCGCGGACGCGTACATCGTCAGCAACATCCTCCACGACTGGGCGGACCCGCAGGCCATCTCCATCCTGCGCAACATCCGCCAGGCGGCGCCGGCCCACGCGGAACTGCTCGTGCTGGAGATGATGCTGCCGGAGGGGCCGGAGCTGCACCCCGCGCTGGTGATGGACATCGTCATGCTGTCGCTGGCGGGCGGACGCGAGCGCACCCAGGTCCAGTACGACGTGCTCTTCGCCGAGGGCGGCTTCAAGCTGGACCGCGTCGTCCCCACCCAGGGCCCGTACTCCATCATCGTGGGCAAGGTGGCGTGAGCCGTCCGCCCGACGCGGGAGGAGGTAAACCCTCCATTTCGTTGAAGATGTCACTGTGTGACAAGAACTGACCCGCGGGTCCGCGTGCAGGTCGCGCGGACTCCGCGTGGAGTCGGGCTAGGCTGGTGGCCTCCTTTCCCCTCAGGAGCCACCTCATGATTCGGAGTCTCTGGGCGCTGTGTCTCGTCGTCTGCCTCACGTCGGCCTGCTCCTCGGAGGACCCGCCCGATGAGGGCCCCGACTCGCTGGGGGACGCGGGGACGGCGGATGGTGGGCTGACGCCGGACGGTGGCAACCCTCCCGCGGACGGCGGTGCGGGCAACCCGGATGGTGGCGGCGTCACCGAGGCCGCGTGCGAGCCGTTCGGCCGCTTCGGCCCGCCGGGCAACACCCTCACGCTGCCGGGGCCCAACGCCAGCAACGGGGAGATGTACATCCCCAACGTGCAGACGCGTTACCCCGACGTGGACTGGAGCACGCTGGACCGGCTCTACATCCCGGCGGGCAACTACACGCTCATCAACCTGGGCAACCTGCCGCAGCGCCCGGCGAGCCGGCCGTTGGTCATCACCAACAAGGGCGGCCAGGTGGTCATCCGTCCCAAGGCGGGCAGCACCCAGGGCTACATCTGGTCCATGGGCGGCGGCTCGAACTGGGTGCTCACCGGCCGGTATGACCCGGACTCCGGCACCGGCCACGCGGACTTCCCGGGCCACCGCTGCGGCCAGTACGCCACGTCGCGCAACCGCTACGGCATCCTGAGCGATGGCATCTTCCTGAGCGAAGGCCACATGGGCGTGGGCATCGGGGACGCGCACAGCTTCGAGCTGGAGTACCTGGAAATCACCCGCTCGGGCTTCGCCGGCGTGCGCATCAACCGCGCGGCGAGCGGGGGCGTGGCGCCGCCGCTCAACGACATCAAGCTGCACGACCTCTACATCCACGACACCGCGAGCGAGGCCATCTACTTCGGCTCCACGCAGGGCGCGCCCACGCCGCTCGCCACGAACCTCAAGGTCTACAACAACCGGCTGGTGCGCACCGGCAGCGAGGCGCTCCAGGTCCAGAGCCTGGGCGACGGGGCGGAGGTGCACCACAACGTCTTCGCCTTCGGGGCCATCGACTGGCGCGCCGTCTTCCAGCAGTACCAGGACAACAATTCCCAGGCCACGGTGCGCTCGGGCCGCATCCGCTTCCACCACAACGTCTTCGTGGGAGGCGCGGGCGCGCTGCTCAACTTCTTCGCCCAGCCCGAGTCGGGCGACGGGCCGCTCGACGTGGACTTCACCGACAACTACTTCGCGGACACGCTGTCTTTGGGCATCTGGTTCGGTGGCACCGTGGGGACGGGCTCGAGGTTCCTCTGGGAGCGCAACGCCTTCCGCGGGCTGGAGTTCGGCTACCAGAGCGTCTATCCGACCTCCTCGGACCCGGGCGTGGTGCTCAGCAAGGCGAACACCGTCACCTCGCCCATCACCTTCAAGGACAATCGCTGGGAGGGCGGTCGCCGGCTCATCGCGGGGCTCACGGGCGGCACCGGCACCGTGGGCCCCGTGACGGCCACTGGCAACGTGAACGGCGCCGTCCCCGCGCTCACCTTCGTGAACACCGGCCTGCCGGCGGGGACCGCGACGCGCGCGCTGGAGATGTGGACGGACCGCGCCATCCGTGCCCCCAGCTCACCGGAGGTGACGTACGCCGCGGGCGCGCTGGTGATGCACGACGGCCAGCTCTACCGGGCGCGCGCGCAGCACACCAACAAGGTGCCGCCCCAGAACGCCGCCCTCTGGGAGCTGCTGCCGCCCCCCGCCGATGACCTGCGCACCGCCCCCGGCACCGAGTGGCACACGAAGGGCGTGGGGCTCCTCGACGTCGCGCCGTGAGCACGGCGTGAGCCTTCCAGACGGCGTCTCCGGGCGCGGCCTTCGAGACGGCCCTCGCGGCCAACCCCCGTCGCCCTCACGGACACGGTGGAGGGACAGGGCGAGGCCCTCGAGTACGCGCCGAACGGCTCGGGCTGCTTCACCATGAGCGAGTCGGGGACGCCGTTCCGGCTCGAGCGCGTCGCCCGTCAGTCGCGGGAGGGGTGCTCCCGGGCGCCGCCACGGGCTCCCGGGAGCACTCCGGTGGGTCAGGTGCTGGAGCCGTCACAGCCCCAGGCGGCGCCGTCGCAGCGAATCCAGTTGCTCCCGTAGTCGCACTCCCAGGTGCCGTTGCACCGGAGCACCGAGCCGTTCTCGCAGATGAGCTCCAGGAAGCACGGGCCGGGATAGGCCGAGGGGTCCTTCTGCTCGTGCTCCTGCTCCGAGGCGCCCGCGACGGCCGCCGGAGGAACCACCGCCGCCGCGAGTCCGACCACTGCGCCCAACGTCACCGCGAGCCACGTCTTCATGGGGACCGCCTTTTCGTGAAGGGGAGCCCAAAGACTAACATCATCCGGTGACATGGGTTTCAGGGTGGCGGCTGTTCCAGCCTTGTCGACAGGCGATGGCTGGGGACACGGATGTTTTCATTCGGGTAAGAATCATGGGGTCCCCGGGACTCCCTCCCTGGACACTTCGAGGACGACGTCATGGACCAGCTCACCGCGATGCGGGTGTTCGCCCGGGTGGTCGAGGCCGGCACCTTCACCCGGGCCGCGGACACCTTGAAGATGCCCAAGCCCTCCGTGACGAAGCTGGTGCAGGGGTTGGAGGCGCACCTTCAAGTGAAGCTGCTCCAGCGCACCACGCGGCGGGTGACGGTGACGCCGGAGGGCGCGGCCTACTACGCGCGGACGTCCCGGCTGCTGGCGGACCTGGAGGACATCGAGGCGGACGTGTCGAGCGCGCGGACCCGGCCCCGGGGACGTCTGCGGGTGGATGCGGGCTCGTCGGTGTCCAACTTCCTGCTCATCCCCGCGCTGCCGTCGTTCCGGGAGAAGTTCCCGGACATCCAGCTGGAGCTGGGGGTGGGGGACCGCTCGGTGGACCTGGTGGGGGATGGCGTGGACTGCGTGATTCGCGGCGGCGTGTTGCCGGACCCGGCCCTGGTCGGTCGGCGCATCGGTGAGCTGGAGTTCGTGTCCTGCGCCACGCCGGGCTACCTGAAGCGAAGGGGCACTCCGGCGCAGCCCACCGACTTGCAGGATGGCCACGACATCGTGAGCTACTTCTCCACGCGGACGGGGCGGGTGATTCCGTTGTCGTTCCTCCAGGGCGAGGAGCGGCTGGAGGTGCTGGGGCGCGCCAGCGTGGCGGTGAACGAGAGCACGGCGCATCTGACGGCGGTGCTTGCGGGGCTGGGCGTGACGCAGCTGCCGGAGTTCGTCGTGCGCCCGCATCTGGCGAGCGGCGCGCTGGTGCGGCTGTTGCCCGAGTGGCGATGCGAGCCGTTCCCGGTCTTCATCGTGTATCCGCAGAACCGGCACATGAACGCCAAGCTGCGCGCCTTCGTGGACTGGGCGGTGGAGCTGTTCGCGCCGTTCCGCGCGCGCGGTGAGGTCCGTCAGGCGGCCTCGGGACGGTGAGCGGGTGGCGTGAGGCGTAGCGGTCCGTCAGCGCGCGGCGTGGGCGAGGGCGGAGGCGTCCTCGAGGAGCTGCTCCAGCCCCTGGGGGTCCTCCGTCACGCGGTAGTAGCCGCGGAGCCGACCCGCGGCGTCCACGAGGACGAAGTGCTCGCCGTGGAAGAGGGAGAGGAAGTCGTCCTCGTCGGCTTCCTCGGCACGGCCCATCATGACGCGGAAGCCCTTCAGGACGGTGGTCTCCACCTGTTCCAGGGGGCCCGTGACGAGGCTCCAGTTGGCGGTGTCGAGGGCGTGGTCCCGGGCGTAGGCAGCGAGCCGTTCGGGCGTGTCGTAGCGCGGGTCCACGCTGAAGGACACGAAGTGCACCGGGACGTCCTGCTCGCGGGCGCGTCGCTGGAGTCGGGCCATGCGCTCGGTGAGCAGGGGGCAGACGGTGGGGCAGCGGGTGAAGAAGAAGTCCGCGACGACGACGCGGCGCTCCAGCTGGGCCTGGGTGAAGGCGCGGGCCTCCTGGTCCCGCAGCTCGAAGTGGGGCAGGGGGCCGAAGTCGGGAAGGCTTCGGGCTTTCGCTGCGAGGGTCCGTGATTGGAGCCAGGGCCACGCGCCCACGACGAGCAGGCTGAGGCTCGCGCCAATGGCGAGCACGGGGAGGAGGCGACGGCGGGGCCTGGTGTTCATGGGCGGGGTGCTCAGTGCTGGAGCCCGCAGGTGTCGAGGCATCGAGCGTCCTCTTCCACCTGACGAGCGGTTTCGGGGTGGGTGAGGGCGTTCGTGTAGATGCCGCGCACGGAGCCCAGGGGGTCGACCAGGAGCAGCAGTGACGTGGCGTCCTCGGCGGGATGTCCCCGCGTCACCGCGCGCATCGCCTGCTCCAGGGCGTCTCCCCGCCACAGCCTGCGCCAGCCGCGGGGCAGGGGACTGGGGAGGGGGACGGGTGGTTCGTCCCGCGTGACGAGGAGGACGTCCACGCCGAGCCCGGAGGCCTCCAGGCTCGTGTGCACCGCGAGCAGGCCAGCGGGCTGGAGTTCGGACTCGGAGAGGAAGTGGAGCAGGGTGACGCGGCCTCGGAGGTGTTTGTTCTCGAGCGGGCGGCCCGCGTCGTCGCTCAGTGAGAAGGCGGGCAGGGGGCCGTAGTCGGGGAGCACGGGCGAATGGGTCGTCGCCGGACGTCCTTCGTGCAGCGTCTTCCCGATGACGCCGACGAGCGCGGCGCACGTCAGCACGAAGAGGAGGATGCCCAGCCACTCCAGCAGCGTGAGGAACCAGAGCATCGCCGAGGACGGGCGACGATGCGTCGGCGGATGAGCGGGCGCGGACATCGTGCTGACGACATTGACTCAAGCTCTGTCGTGGCGAACGCGGTGAATTGTCGCAGGGCGCGGGACGCATGCCTGGTTGCGGCAACATGTCGCAAGGGGACGGAGGATTTGTCTGGCTACAGTCACCGTGGGGCGTGATGAAGACACGCGTCCATGGAGCGTCGACGTGAGGACATGGGTCGTGTGGATGATGTTGTCGGGAGCGCCGGCGTTCGCGACGCCGCGCTCGCAGGCCGAGGCGAGCACCGCGGAGTCCGTGGTGGGGATGACGCAGAGTGCCTCGGGACGGTGGCACGTGAAGGTGCTGTCCACGGCGACGCCGCTGAAACGCGGGCCACAGCGCTTCACCGTTCGCGTCTCGGATGCGGCGAACGGGAAGCTCGCTCAGGGACTGGAGTTGCGCGTGCAGCCGTGGATGCCGTCCATGGGACATGGCATCGATGAGGCCCCTCGCGTCACGTCGCGCTCGGATGGCGTGTTCGAGGTCTCGGAGCTCGACCTGTTCATGCCGGGGACGTGGGAGCTGCGCTTCACGCTCGCGGGGCGGGAGCAGGACACCGCGAGCGTGACGCTCAAGCTGGGCAGATGAGGTGCGCGTGAGGACCGTGCCCGGGTCGGGCGAGGACTGAGACGTCCGCGAGGGAAGCGGCTCAGGTGCTCGCCTTCTTCTTCGCCGGGGTCTTCCTGGCGCCTGCCTTCTGTTTCGAGGTCGCCTTGGTGCCGGTCTTCTTCGACGCCACTTTGCGCGCGCTGGCCTTCTTCGCCGGGGCCTTCCTGACGCCTGTCTTCTGCTTCGAGGCCGCCTTGGCGCCAGTCTTCTTCGACGCCGACTTCTTCGCGGGCGTCGTCTCCAGGCCGCTCAGCGCCTTCTTCCACTGTTGGATGTACTCGGCGCGCGACGCCGCGTCGGGGAGCCCTTCCATGTGCAGCGCGACGGTGTGCCCTCGCGCGGCCGGGAGGACGCGGAGCTGCGCGGTCCTCGGTCGCGGCCAGTCCGCGCGCGTCAGGCGGATGCGCAGCAGGGCCGGCGCACGCACCCGGACCGCCAGGACCTCCGTCCCATCCTTCAGCGTCGTCCGCTCACCCTCCTTCAACGCCGCGCGCGGCGAGGAGAGCCACCGCCCCAGGCCCGAGCCCTCGGCCCAGTTCCTCCAAGCGTCCTCGGCGCTCATGTCCATCGTGTGGCGAGCCCCTGCCGCATACGTTCCATCCGCCGCGAGACCTGCGAGCATTCTCCATCTCCTTTGCCGCCCACGATGGACAGGCGCGCACGTCCGGGCAACCGGGAAGTGACGCTGCGGACCCCCGCGGCCTTGGTGTAGAGGAGCCTGGTGACCCCACCCCCGTCCATCGCCGTCGACTTCATCGAGGAGGAGACCCGCCGCTATGTGCGGAGCTACCGCTCGGCATCGCTGTGCGCCGGCGTCACCTGGCGCGGTGAGTGGCATGTCCAGACCTACCGGAAGCAGGGCAACGCTCCCGCCTACGAGGCGCTCTTCGGCCTGGGCGGCCTCACGCAGGTCTTCACCGGCGCGCTGCTCGCCCTGCTCGTGGACAAGGGCCAGGCGCGGCTGGACATGACGCTCGGCGAGGTGATTCCCCGCGCGCTGCTTCCCGACGCCGACGCGGGGCGCATCACCCTGGAGCAGCTGGCCACCCACACCGCCGGGATGCCCCACCTGCCGCCCAACCTGGACGCGCCCGAGTCGCGACCGGAGGACCCGTTCGGTCACTACTCCGCCCAGCGCTTCGGCGACTTCCTGCGCGGCTACCACCCGACCGCTCCACCCCCGCGCCCCTTCTCCGAGTCCCTGCTCGGCATGGGCGTGCTGGGACATGCGCTCTCACGCCGCGCGGGCGTCAACTACGGGCACGCGCTCCGCGACTGGCTCTTCAAGCCGCTGACGATGAACGACACCTCGACGCGCGTGACGGAGGAGCTGGCGCCCAGGCTCCTGCCGGGCCACACCGCGCGAGGCCGCCCCGTGCCCGGATGGACCTTCCCCGCGCTCCCCGGCGCCGGCGCGCTCCACTCCACGACGCTCGACCTGCTGAAGTTTCTCGACGCGTGCCTCGGCCGCGAGGACGCGGGCCTGGCGCGTGCGCTCTCGATGACCTGGGTTCCCCGCGCGGAAGCGGGCAAGGTGCGCATGGGGCTGGGCTGGTCGCTCTCCCAGGTGAGGGGCCACACCGTGGCGTGGTGCTCGTCGGTCATGGGGGGCTATGTGGGCTTCATCGGCCTGGCGCCCACGGCGGATACGGGCGTGGTGCTGCTGGCGGACCACGGGTGGTCGCTGTTCGCCGCACTCCGGGGGCGCGTGCCCCTGGAGGGGCCGGGGTTCGCGCTCCTCTCCCGCCTCATCGCACAGCCGCCGGAGTAGTTGGCGCGACACCCCTTCCGAAAAAGGTTGCGGCCTCATGACGAGGGCGTGGCAGGTTACGCCCACCGACACCATGGTTGAGTACGACCCGCATCGTTGGTGGAGTTACTTCCACTACCTCAAGGGCTCGATGGTCCGCGAAATCGTGGCCCGAGTCATGGTCTGCGTCCTGTGGTCCCTGGGCGTCGCCCTCTTCCACACCCACGTCCGCTCGGTGGCCATCCCCGCCACGGTGCACACCCTGGCCGGAATCTCGCTGAGCCTCCTGCTCGTCTTCCGCACCAACTCCTCCTACGACCGCTTCTGGGAGGGCCGGAAGCTCTGGGGCGGCATCGTCAACGAGACGCGCAACCTGGCGCGCGCCTCGGGCGTCTTCCTCCAGTCCCAGCCCGTCCTCTACACCGCGATTCTGAGGTGGACCGCGGCCTTCCCCTTCGCCTCCGCGTCGTCGCTGCGAGGCAAGGCGTCGCTGGGCCCGCTGGCGCAGGAGCTGCCCGCGGACGAGGTGGCCCAGGTGATGGGCGCCCAGCACGTGCCCTTCGCGGTGACACGCAAGCTGAGTTCGCTGCTCGACGCCGGCCGCCGCGAGGGACGCTATTCCGAGTACGTGCAGATGCAGCTGGACCAGAACGTCCAGCTCCTCCTCGACTACCTCGGCGGCTGTGAGCGCATCCGCAAGACGCCCATCCCCTTCGCGTACGTGATGCACCTGCGCCGCGCGCTGCTCGTGTATTGCTACACGCTGCCCTTCGCCTTGCTGGACGCGCTGGGCGGGCTGACGGTGCTGGCCACGTTCTGCGTCGCGTACGTGTTCTTCGGCATCGAGGAGATTGGCGTCGAGATCGAGGACCCCTTCGGCCACGACGACAACGACCTGCCGCTGGACCTCATCTGCTCCACCATCTACGCCAACCTGACGGCCATCATCCCCGCGCAGCCGCAGCCGACGCAGCCGCCCCCGACGACGTGAGCCCTCAGCGGCCCGTCACGGGCGCCGCGTCCGAGGGCGCGTCGCGGACACACAGCCAGAGGCCATCCTCGGGCGTACAGCGTGTGCCCGGGATTCGCTGGAGCTGGGCCACGCGCGCGGGGATGGACAGGTAGACGGTGCGCGAGTCCAACCGGCCCGCCGCGATGTCCGCGTCCAGGCCCAGGCAGTACTCCTGGGCGCGAGCGTCGTCGAGCCGTGTCACGTAGCCGCTGTTGAAGGTGAGGCCCAGCAGGTACGCGCGGTAGGCCCAGCGGTGGTAGTCCATGGGGCCCGCGCGGCAGCCACGGCCGGAGCTGTCATGCATCTGCGGTGGGTAGAGGACCAGGTGCTCGCGTCCCTTCGACGCCGCGGTGAGCTCGGGAGAGGGGGGCGTGCCCCAGCGGCCCGCGCCCTGGTTCGCCTGTCGGCCCTCGCCCAGGTTGAGGTCCATCACCTGGAGGCCGAGCAGCAGGCCCGCGAGCAGGGGAGCACGCGCGGGGCTCAGCCTCCTGGCGAGGACCAGCGCTCCGCCCAGGAGCACCAGGTAGTAGAGCGGCCAGATGAAGCGCCCCGAGGAGCGGAACGCCTCGACCCACGGCAGCACGGGCCGATAGAGCGCGGACAGGTCGGCGACGTCCTTGCCCAGGAAGGTCACCCGCGAGGACAGGGCGAAGAAGGCGAGCCCCACGGACAAGACGCTCACGGGGAGCCAGCGTCGCCACAGCGCGAGGTGCGGCGTGGGCTGGCGCGCGAGCAGGACGGCCGCGAGCAGGGCCCCGAGCAGCCCTCCGGCGCCGAGGTAGCCGAACCCCTCGTATTGGCCTCCGAGTCGAGGCAGCAAGGGCAGCAGGCGCGACCAGTTGTAGTGGTGGCCGTGCGGGTTGAAGAGCGTGTTGAGGTCCGCGGAGAACTCGCCGAAGCCGCCCGCGCCCACGGGGGTGCGGGTGCCCAGGTAGCCGAACACGAAGAAGAGCCCCAGCATGGCCGCGACACATGCCACGGCCGCGAGCAGCGGCACCTTCACGGGAAGCTGTCGCTCCAGCGCGGTGCGCGCGCAGAGGGAGATGGCGAGCGGCAGCGTCATCACCGCGATGACGGGGTGGATGCCCGCGGTGAACACGCAGAGCGCCAGCGCGAGCCAGAGGGCCTGGCGTGCCGCGCGCGCGTCTGGCTGGGGGATGAGGTGCAACCCCACGAGCAGGACCAGGGGCCAGTGGGTGCAGAGCGCGACGTGCGACAGGGCCATCCGCGACAGCAGCGTGGGGGACAGCACCAGCAGCGCGCCGACACACGCCTGCTGTTGCTTGGAGGCGCCCAGGCGCTGGGCGACCCAGGCCGCGGCCGCGCCCTGCAGCATGAGACACAGGCACAGCCACGGGCCGACGTACTGGAAGGTCGTGGGCAGCAGCGGGGAGAGGGGCCGCAGCAGCAGGCCCACCCAGGGCATCGAGTCCGTGTACCCGAGTGAGGTCCCCAGCGGATGGATGTAATGGGGGGTCGACCCCAGCGGGAAGCCCAGCGGGGCCTGCCGGAAGTAGAGCCACCCCATCAGGTGCTGGCTGAAGTCGTCGCGGATGAGCCAGCCGATTTTCCCAGGCTGGAGCGCTCCGGCGCCGAGGGTCGCCAGGAACGTGAGCAGCCCCGCGAGCGCTGCCAGGAGTGGTCCCTGCTGCTCGTCGCACCACCGGACGAAGGGGGGGCGGCGCGACGTCTCCGGGGGAGGGGACGCCGGGGCTGCGGGGGACAGGGCGGTGCTGGAGTCACTCGCGTCCGACATGGGCGGTGCTTGAGCACGGGACTTCCCGCCCCGTCAAGGCGGGGCGGGCAGCGGAGCGCTCCACCTCGGGCGCTGTCGTCGTGACGAGGCTTGAAGGCCCGTCGTCCGGCGCGGGTGACGGAGGCGTGAGCGCCCGGCCTCTACAGTCCCGCGAGCCGTCCCAGCACACGCGTGGTGTCCTGCTCGAGGAAGTCGACCAGCGCCGCCGCGCGCGTGTGCCGGATGAGGGGCGCGTTCTGTCCCGCCCACAGCGACAGCAGGTCCTCGCGTCCCTGCCGGGCCGCCGCCTGGCGCAGCGGCTGGGTGAGCCAGTTCTGGATGGGGTAGGGCGGCACCTCCCGCTCGTGCGGCGTCATCTCCCGCAGGAAGCGGTTCTTGATGCCGCGCGCGTAGCGTCCGGAGAACACGCGCGTGAGCACCGTGCCCCGAGCGGACTCCTGGCGCAGCGCCTGCCGGTAGACGTCGCTCGCGTTGGACTCCTCGCACGCGAGGAAGGCCGTGCCCACCTGCACGCCCTCGGCCCCCAGCGCCAGCGCCGTGGCCACCGTGCGCCCATCCGCGATGCCACCCGAGGCGATGAGCGGCGTCTTCACCCGGTCCGCCAGCTGGGGCACCAGCGCCGTCGTCGCCGGGGACTCCTCCGCCGGCCGGAGGAACGAGGCCCGGTGGCCTCCCGCCTCACTGCCCGAGGCGACGATGAGGTCCACCCCCGCGGCCTCCAGCGCCAGCCCCTCGTCCACGTTCGTCGCCGTGCCCGCCGTGAGGATGCCCGCCGCCCGGCACGCCTCCAGCACCCGCGCCGAGGGGATGCCGAAGATGAAGCTGAACACCGGCGGCTTGAGCGCGAGCACCGCCTCCACCTGCGCCTCGTAGTCCTGGGAGAACGCGCTCGGGTACGTGGGCTGCGCCAGCCCCAGCTCGTCGTACCAGGGCTTCAGCCGGTCGACGGCCGCCTGGAACTCCGCGGGCGTCGGGCGCAGCGCCTTCTCACCCTCCAGCGGCACCCACAGGTTGATGGCGAACGGGCGCGAGGTGAGCCCCCGCAGCTCGCGGACGGTGGCCTCGATGTTCTCGGCGCTCAGGTGATGGGCACCGAACGAGCCGAGCCCCCCCGCCTCGGACACGGCCGCCGCCAGCCGCGTCGAGGACATCCCTCCGCCAAACGGCCCCTGCACCAGGGGGAGCCGGGTCCCCAGCTTCCGTGCCACGCGCGTGTCGGTCCACATGGAAAAGCCCTCGTCGTCGTTCCAGGTGCCCTGTCGTAGCGAGGCGCCCCCGCCCTGTCCGGGTAGACGGCCCGCCATGCCCCCTTTCCAATAAAGGCGCGAAGAAGCCCGCCTTGTGGGAGCAGGCCGCCACGGCGCTTGCCCCGGTGGGGGGCGGGTGCCACCCTCCCGCGCCTTGGCTCTTCGCGAGGGACACCATGCAAGCACCCGGACCGAGGATTGAAACCGCGCGCCTCATCCTGCGCCCCACGGCGCTGGAGGACTTCGAGGGCTTCGTCGCCCTGATGTCCGACCCGGACTCGGCGCGGCACATCGGCGGGGTGCAGCCGCGCTCCGTCGTCTGGCGCGGCATGTGCGGGATGGCCGGAGGCTGGGCCCTCCAGGGCTTCTCCATGTTCTCCGTCCTGGAGCGCTCCACGGGCCGGTGGATTGGCCGGGTGGGGCCCTGGTGCCCGGAGGGCTGGCCCGGCACCGAGGTCGGCTGGTCCCTGCTGAAGGAGACGTGGGGCCGTGGCTACGCCACCGAGGCCGCCAGCGCCGCCATGGACTGGGCGGTGGACCACCTGGGCTGGACGGACATCATCCACTCCATCGCCCCGGAGAACGCCCCCTCCCAACAGGTGGCGCTCCGGCTGGGCTCGCGCCTGAGGGGGCCCGGCAGACTCCCCGCCCCCTTCGAGGCCGCCACGGTGGAGCTGTGGGGGCAGACCCGCGAGGAGTGGCGGGCCCGCCGCGCGGCTCCGTCCATTGGCTGACCCCACGCGTGGGATTCCAGGGCACGACGGGGGCCCTGGTGTTATGTCCGCCGGTGGGCTAGTCCTCGCCCCGGGGGCGTGTTCACCCCGCCAGCTCCCTTTCTCACCGGGCAAGGGAGCGATTAGATTCGAGGTTCGGTTCACCCGAGCCATGCCGTAACTTCGCGACCTGCCACACCCTTGGGTAGCAGGTCCTACACCCCTTCGAAGGAGCGCAACATTCTTCGTGATCAGAGAAGCAGCCGCGGCCAGAGCCGCGACCAGAGGACCAACCGCCGCATCCGCGCCCGCGAAGTCCGCGTCATCGGCTCGGGCGGCGAGCAGCTCGGCGTCATGCCGCTCGAGGCCGCGCTCGAGAAGTCGCGCTCCGAGGGGCTGGACCTCGTCGAGATCAGCCCGATGGCTTCGCCGCCAGTCTGCAAGATCATGGACTACGGCAAGTTCAAGTACGAGGAGAAGAAGAAGGCCTCGGAAGCCAAGCGCGCCCAGGTCGTGGTCCACCTGAAGGAAGTGAAGCTCCGTCCGAAGACGGAGGACCACGACTACGACTTCAAGGTCCGCAACACGCGCCGTTTCATCGAAGAGGGCGACAAGGCGAAGGTCGTCATCCAGTTCCGCGGGCGTGAAATCACGCACAAGGAGCAGGGCACCGCCATCCTCGACGACGTGGCGAAGGACCTGAAGGATGTCGCCGTGGTGGAGCAGCCGCCGCGGATGGAAGGGCGCTTGATGTTCATGATTCTGGCGCCCAACCCGAAGGTGGCCCAGCGCGCCCGCGAGCAGGTCCGCGCCGCCGCGGCCGAGGCCAAGCGCGGCCCGCCGCCCGGCGAGAAGGCCGCCGCGGAGAAGCCTTCCGCCGAGAAGCCCGCCGCCGAGAAGCCCGCCGCGCCCGCCGCGGCGAGCACCAGCACCACCACCGAGGAGAACGCGTCCGCACCCGCGTCCACCCCGGCGGGCACCACCCCCTGAAGAAGACGCCCCGCACGCGGTGGATGACCTCCACCGCGTAGGGGAGACGCTCCCGGGCCGCGCCGGTCCTCTTCCAGTCTCCCTGGAATGAGGTGGCGCGGCGGGAGGCATGAGGCGGACAGGCGCCGGGTTGTCCGGTGAAAGCGGTCCAGGCGAACAACCCCTGTCGAGCCGGTGTAGGCTGATAGGTTGGAAGCGCCTGTAAACCGAACTCAGCCCCATGCAGCAGAAGCTCGCCGCCGACATGTCGACGACCGCCGTGCAGACGAAAGGCCCACCCGCGACGGCCCCGCGGAGTGTGCCAGCGCTGACTGTCGTGTCTCATCCCCACCCCCAGCGCATCGGAGAGCAGCTCCTCTTGGAGGTGCTCGCCAGCGTGGGCCGGACGGCGGCCTTGTCGCGCAACGCCCCGGACTTCTCGCGGCCCGGGGGGCTGCTGGCGCTGCCGTTGGGAGACCCCTTCCTCAGCCGGACGCCGGTGCTCTTCGAGCCCGCGGCCCAGGGGGGGCTGCGCCTGCGGGTGCCGGAGGATGGCACCCAGGTGTGCGTGGCCGGCGAGTCGGTGGCCGGGGGCCGGGAGTTCACCCAGGAGGAGCTGGTGGCCGGGGTGCCGCTGGTGCTCGCCGAGCGCGTGGTGCTGCTGCTGCACCTGGCGTCCACGGCCGCCCCGTCGGTCCACCGGGATTTGGGGCTGGTGGGGCAGAGCCAGTCCATCCAGCAGCTTCGCGACGACATCCTGCGGGTGGCGGATCTGGCGGTGCCGGTGCTCATCCGCGGCGAGACGGGCACGGGCAAGGAGCTGGTGGCGCGCGCCATCCACGAGCAGGGGCCGCGCCGCTCGGGGCCGTTCGTCAGCGTGAACCTGGGCGCGCTCTCCAAGGAGCTGGTGGCCGCGGAGCTGTTCGGCGCGCAGCGCGGCGCGTACACGGGCGCCAGCCGCGACCGGGACGGCTTCTTCCGCGCGGCGCACGGCGGCACGCTGTTCCTGGACGAGGTGGGCGAGGCGCCCGCCGAGGTGCAGGCCGCGCTCCTGCGCGTGCTGGAGACGGGCGAGGTGTACCCGGTGGGCGGGCACACGCCGGTGCCGGTGGACGTGCGGCTGGTGGCCGCCACGGACTCCAACCTGGAGGCGCGCATCGAGGAGCGGCTGTTCAAGGCGCCGCTGCTCCACCGGCTGGCGGGCTTCGAGCTGCGCGTGCCTGCCCTGCGCGAGCGGCGCGAGGACATCGGCCCGCTGTTCCTCCACTTCGCCCGGCAGGAGCTGGAGACGACGGGCGAGGGCTGGCGGCTGTCGCCCACGGACCCGCGCGCGGCGCCCTGGCTGCCCGCGTCCGTCGCGGTGCGGCTCTTGCGCTACGCGTGGCCCGGCAACGTGCGGCAATTGCGCAACATCACCCGGCAGCTCGTCATCGGCAGCCGCGGCCTGCCCGGCCTGCGCGTGGACTCGCGGCTGGAGCAGACGCTGGACGCCGAGTCGCTGCCGGTGCCCGGGCGGGTGCTGGCCCCGGCCGGCGCGGGTGTCCCCGAGGCGGCGGGGGATGCGAAGTCCTCGCGCCGCAAGCCCTCGGAGGTGGGGGAGGACGAGCTGCTCGAGGCGCTGCGCGCGTGCTCGTGGGACCTCAAGGCCACCGCGGACTTCCTCGGCATCCCCCGCCCGTCCGTCTACGTGCTCATCGACAAGAGCTCGCTCATCCGCACCGCGCGGGACTTGAGCCCGGAGGAGATCACCCGCTGCTTCCAGGAGTGCGCGGGAGACCTGGACACGATGGTGCAGCGGCTGGAGGTCTCCCGCCGCGCGCTCCAGCGCCGCGTGCGCGAGCTGGGCCTGTCGGACGCGTGAGCGCGCCGGACACGTCAGTCCCCGGGGGTGACACGTCGTTGACGTGTCCGCGTGCGCGCGCCGTGAGCACGTGAAGCACCCGCTCCGAGGGACGGACACGTCGGTCGCCTCTGGTACGGTGCCTGCAACCCACACCGCGCATCTGCGGTTCCAACCCGGAAGGAGTCACGGCCCATGACTGTCACCGTCACCATCACGTCCGACGACATCATCTACAGCCCTTCGAACATCGTGAAGCACGGCGAGGAGGTGGAGTTCAAGCTGCAAGGCATCTCCTCCGCCCTGGTGGTCTTCAAGGACGGGACCACCTGCCTCTCGGGGCCGGGCTCCTTCACCCTGGACACGTCCAATCCGCTGGCGCAGGAGAGCGACCAGCAGGTGACGCAGACGTGCCTCAAGCGCCTCTACCCGTTCGACGTCGTGGTTCCCGCGCCCCCGCCGTCCCAGGCCGCGAGCTTCATCGGCTCCAACGCGGAGACGAAGAAGGGCGGCCTGGACGTGACGACGGACCCGCCCGAGGACCCGAAGAAGTAATCGGGCGTGGGGCTCAGGGCGCGGCGGGCCGGACGGAGAGCTCCAGGTCCGGTGCCAGCCGCGCCTTCCACGTCGAGGCCAGGTGCGGGTTGCTCGCCAGCGCCTGCTCCGCGTCCTCGCGGGCGCGCGCCGTCCACGCCTGACGCTGCTCCGGGACGGCGGTGCCCTCCGCCAGCGCCCACAGGAGCCCGGCGCGCAGCAGCCGTGCCCGGGCCCACTTCGGCCGGGCGGCGAGGATTCGCTCGACGCCCTCCAGGGCGCGCGTCAGCTTCCCGGTCGCGTCCCCGCCCTGGCGCGACTTCCAGCGCCCCCAGGCCAGCGCCAGCTCGCTCGACGCCAGCACGTACTCCTGGCGCCGGGGGGACAGCTCCACCGCCTGGGCGAGCGCGTCCTCGGTCCGTCGGAAGTCCTCCTCCTTCGCGGTGCCCAGGCGCACCCGCTCGCGCGCGTGCACGTCGAGGAGGGCGCCCTGGTAGCGCCACGCGTAGCCCAGGCGCGGATTGAGCTGCCGGGCGCGGTCCAGCGCCTCCTGCGCGCGGGTGAGCCGGGGCGCCACGTCGCGCCGCTCCTGCAGCGCGTGCGTGGCCGCGAGCACGTGCACGCGGGCCAGGTTGGTCCAGATGTCCGCGTCGCCGGGCATCATCTCCAGCGTCTTGCGGTAGGCGGCCTCCGCCGTCTTCAGGCCGAAGGACGGGTCCTGCCCGCGCGCCAGGAGGAAGCCCGCGCGCACCGCCTCCACCTCGCCCAGGTTGTTGTAGGCGTAGCTCTGCTGGGGGGCCGCCTCGCGCGCCTGCTCGAAGGCCTCGCGCGCCTCCGTCAGGAGCGCCTCCACGTCCTCGCCCTCCTCCCAGCGCTGCTCGGCCCACCACAGCAGGGCCGCGCCCAGGCCGTTGGCGAGCTGGGGCAGCTTGGGGTTGATGTCGCGGCCCTGACGGTAGAGCGCGAGCGCCCGCTCCAGGTCGGGCCTCGGGTCCTGGCCGTGCTCCTGGCGCCAGCGCGCCAGCTGCTCGGACACGTCCGCGCCCTGGTAGCAGGCGATGACGTTGCGCGGGTTGAGGGCGAGCGCGCGCTGGATGGCCTCCAGCGCGCGGGTGAGGTCCCCCTGCGCGTCCGGCGCCCGGGTGAGGCCCGCCCTCGCGCGGTAGGCGTTGCCCAGGTTGATCCACGCGTCGGCCTGGGTGTCGCGCAGGCGGATGGCGGCCAGGTAGGCGTCGATGGCCTTGCCCTGGTGCTCCAGCGAGTCCAGCCCGAGCCCGCTCTCGTAGTCGGCCCACACCTGATGCGTCACGCCCAGGTTGGCGTGGAAGGCGTAGTCGCGCTCCTCGGGCCCCAGCTGCTCGAAGGCCTCGATGGAGTGGCCCAGCTGCTCGCGCGGGTCCTGGGAGAGCCGCTGCAGGTGGCGCGCCCACAGCCGGTGGATGATGGCCAGGTCCAGCGTGACGCGCTCGGCGGGGGGCGCGAGCTTCAGCGCGGCCCTGGCCGCGTCGATGGCCTTGCCGAAGAGCGCCTCCACGTCCGTCGCGTTCTGGTTGGCGTGCTGCTCTCCCAGCCGGCGGTGCAGCCGCGACAGCACGATGAGCGAGCGGTGGTGTCCGGGCGCGGCCTGGAGCGCGCGTCCCAGGGCGGCGAGGCCCCGCTCGTACGGGGGCTGCACGTCGCCGGAGCCGTACAGCTCCATCACGAGCGCCGCCAGCTCCAGGCGCCCCAGGGCGTAGTGCGTGTCCGGCTGGCTCTCCGCGGTGGAGATGGCCTGGGCATACGCGCGCCGCCCCGCCTCCAGGTCCGCCTGGGAGCCCGCGCTGTCGCCCTGGTGCCAGCGCGCGGTGGCGCGGGCCAGGTGCACGTCGCCGCGCAACAGGGGCGCCTCGTAGAACCAGGGCCAGGTGTTGCCCATGGCGTCCAGGTGCGCCAGGGCCTCCTCGTGGCGCCCTTCATGGAAGGCGAACAGGGCCTTCACGTACAAGGGCGGCGCGGGCACGTCCGGCCCCTCGGCCTGGCGCAGGTAGGCCAGCGCCGGGTCGCGGTAGCGCTGCTCCAGCTCGCGCCGGCGCGCCTCGCGCTGCTCCTGGCTCCTCCGCTCGACGTCCAACAGCAGCTTCTCCCGGTACTGGTCTCCCAGCACCAGCGCCAGCGCCCAGGCCGCGCGGGGCTCGCGGTAGCCGTGGCGCCACGCCGACTCCAGCCGCGCCCGGGCGCCCTCCACGTCGCCCAGGGCCAGGAGCGCGCGGCCCAGCGCGTAGTGCCCGGGGCCCACCGCGTGCTCGCCCGCCTCGCGCACCTCGACCTCCAGCGCGTCCATGCTGGCGCGCAGGGCCTGCTGGTCCTCGCGCGTGTCGTGCAGGCGCGACAGGAAGGAGTAGCGCGCGGCCGCCTCGATGCGCTCCACCCGCTCGGTGAAGCTGCGCGTGAGCCGCTCGCGCTCGGCCACCTCCTTGCGCGCCACCACCGCCTGCCCCAGCGCCAGCGCCACCACCGTCAGCGCCGCCACCACCAGGCTCAAGGCCACGCGGTGCTTGCGCGCCTTCTTGCGCAGCCGGTAGCCCACGCCCCGCCGCGCCTGCACCGGCTCCCCGCCCAGGAAGCGCTCCAGGTCATCCGCCAGCGCGCGCGCCGAGTCGTACCGGGCCGAGCGCTCCTTCTCCAGGCACTTGAGGACCACCGCCTCCAGGTCCTCGGGGATGTCCCGGTCCACCGCGCGCGGCGGCAGCGGCTCCTGCGTCTGCAGGCGGGTGATGACGTCCTGTCCGCTCCCCGCGAAGGGCGTCTGGCCGGTGAGCAGCACGTACAGCGTGGCGCCCAGCCCGTAGACGTCCACGCGCCGGTCCAGCCGGGACGTGTCCCCGCGGGCCTGCTCGGGGGCCATGTAGTGCGGCGTGCCCATCACCACGCCGCTCTGGCCCGCCTCCTCGCGCCAGTCGCGCGCCAGGCCGAAGTCCATGACGAAGGGCGCGTAACCCCCGTCCTCGGTGCGCTCCACCAGGATGTTGCCGGGCTTGATGTCCCGGTGCACCAGGCCCGCGCGGTGGGCGGCGTGCACGCCCTCGGCGGCCTGCCGCAGCACGAGCACCTTCTGCTCCGGCGTGAGCGTGGCGGCGAGCTGCCCGAGCGGCTGGCCGTCCACGTAGCGCATGGCGATGTAGCCGCGCCCCTGCACCTCGCCGACCTCGTACACCTCGCACACCCGCTCGTGGCGCACCCGGGCCTGGGCCCGCGCCTCCGACAGGAAGCGCCTGGCCAGCTCCGGGTCTCCGCCCTTCACGAACTTGAGCGCGACGTTGCGGCGCAACAGCGGGTCATACGCCAGGAACACCTGCCCCATGCCTCCCTGACCCAGGAAGCGCACCGGCTGGTAGCGGTTCCAGTCCGGCACCGGGAAGACGGGGGCCTCGCTCGCGTCATCCTCCAGGGCGGCGACAGGGGGCGCCACCGGGGGCGTGCGCGGGTCCAGCGTGGTGGCCTCCAGCGGGGCGCCCCCACTGGCCGTGTCCTCCAACGGGGGGCCGAGCTCCTCGCGCAGGGTGCTCAGCGTGTGCTCGCTCACCCCGCCGCGAGCGCGCAGCAGCTCCAGCGGGCTTCTGCCCAGGCCGAGCGCCTCCTCGCGCAGGGCGGTCGCCTCCTGGGCGGAGACGAGCCCGTAGTCCAGCGCGAGGAGCAGCTCCTCCTCGTACCTCTCCTGCGTCTTCCCCGCCTTGTCCACGGCCCCCAGCATACGGGGTTGCGCGACGGGGCGGGGAGACCCGCCGGGAGGTCCACGAGTCCCCGGGGCAGGGGACTGGGGGAAGGGATGTGGACCCCCCGGCGGTGGAAGACGGACTACCGACGCGCCTTGCGGCGGCGCAGGCCCAGCAGGGCCAGCAGGGCCAGGCCCGCCGATGAGGCCGGCGCCGCGCTGCAACCGCCGCCCGCGAAGGCGCGCGAGTTGAGCACCGTCCACCGGTGCTCGGCGGGCGTCGGGTCCACGTTGCCCGCGCTGTCGATGGCGCGCACGCGCAGGACGTGCTCACCCTCGCGGACGTCGTAGGTGTCCTGGCAGGCGACGTAGGGCCCGTTGTCCAGGCTGCACTCGAACGTCACGCCCTCCTCGTTGGAGGCGTAGGCGAACGGGGACTCGGTGTTCCCGGAGCTTGCGCCCGGCGTGCGGCTGAAGGACGTGTCCGGCGCCTGCGTGTCGATGCGGAACGTGTCGACGTTGGAGGGCCCGCTCTCGTTGCCCGAGGTCGGGTCCGTGGCCGTGGCGGTGACGGCGTGCGAGCCATCCGCCAGCGGCGTCGTCGGCGTGCAGCTCCAGTTGCCGCTGGCGTCGGCGGTGGCCGTGCACACCACGGTGGTGCCCTCGCGCACCGTCACCGTGGCGCCCGGCGTGGCGGTGCCGGAGATGGCGGGCGTGGCGTCGGCCAGCACCGAGCCGTTGGCGGGCCCCGTGATGACGGGCGCGCCGGGCACGGTGGTGCTGACGGTGAACGTCACCGGCGCCGAGGGCGGGCTGGTGTTGCCCGCGCCGTCGGTGGCCGTGGCGGTGAGGGTGTGCGGACCCTCGGACAGCGGCGTCGTCGGCGTGCAACTCCAGTTGCCGCTGGCGTCGGCGGTGGCCGTGCACACCACGGTGCCACCCTCGCGCACCGTCACCGTGGCGCCGGGCTCCGAGGTGCCGCTGATGGGCGGCGTGCCGGTGGACACCGTGGAGCCACCCGCGGGGCCCGAGATGACCGGCGCGCCCGGGGCGGTGGTGTCCACGATGAACGTCGTCGGAGCGGAGGTCTCGCTGGTGCTGCCCTCCGGGGTGACGGCCGTAGCGGTGAGGGTGTGCGAGCCGTCCGGCAGCGGCGTCGTCGGCGTGCAGCTCCAGTTGCCGCTGGCGTCGGTGGTGGCCGTGCACACCACGGTGGTGCCCTCGCGCACCGTGACGGTGGTGCCCGGGTCGGACGTGCCGCTGATGGGCGGCGTGCCGGTGGACACCGTGGAGCCATTGGCCGGACCCGTGATGACGGGCGTCGTCGGCGGGGTCAGCTCGACGATGATGGTGGCCGGCGGAGCCGTCTCCGTGGCGCCCACCTCCGTGGAGGTGAGGACCACCGAGTGCGTGCCCTCGGGGATGTTGCCTAGATCGCACGTCCAGCGGCCGGCGGCGTCCACCACCACGGTGCACACCGGCGTGGTGCCACCGTCGACGTAGACGTCGATGGTGGAGCCCGGCGAGCCGGTGCCGCCGATGACCGGGTCCGTCACACCGCCCGGCGCCGGGTCCGTCAGCACGGGGATGAGCTGGCAGATGGACAGCGAGTCCACCCGGTAGGCCACCTGCGTCTCCGTGTTGTTGTTGTCGGCGCAGTCGGTGTCGACGAGCGCCAGGCGCACCTCGCCCGAGAGCGCGTCGAAGTCCTGGTGATGCCCGAAGCCCAGGCCCATCGCCGCGTCGCGGGTGGCGGAGGCCGGGCCCGACAGCGGCAGGCGGCCCAGCGTGAAGCGCTGGGTCCCCGCGCCCGTGACGTGGTTGAAGCCGAACAGGCCCGGGTACCAGTTGTCGGTGCCCGAGTAGCTCACCGCGCCGGAGACATAGGCCGCGCGGTAGCGGCCCGGCACGGTGAGCGCCGCCTCGGCGGCGAGCGCCGCCAGGTCCGGCTGGGCGATGTCCGACACGTTGGTGCACTGCGAGCGACCCAGCCGCGTGTAGAGGGCGTGCACGTCGGTGTTCTTGCAGCCGTGGCCCGCCTCGATGGTGCAGGTGGCCGAGCAGCCGTCGCCCGCGGTGGTGTTGCCGTCGTCGCACGCCTCGGCGGCGGCCTTGATGCCGTCGCCGCACGTCACCGCGCACGCGGAGGGCTGGCCCGCGCAGCTGTAGCCCGTCTCGACGGTGCAGGTGGCCGAGCAGCCGTCGTTGGCGGTGGTGTCACCGTCGTCGCACTGCTCACCCTCGTCCAACAGCCCGTTGCCGCAGACGTTGGCGCTGATGCAGACGTTCGAGTAGGGGTTGCACAGGCCGCTGTCGCAGACGCCGGACGCGGCGCAGGGCTGGCCGTTGGACCACAGGCAGCGCGGCGAGCAGGTGTCACCGGACTCCAGATTGCCGTCGTCGCACACCTCGCCGCCGGCCACCGTGCCGTCGCCGCAGGTGGTGGCGCAGGTGCTGGGCTGACCGCTGCACGTGTAGCCCGGCTCCTGGGCGCACGTGTTGGAGCAGCCGTCGCCGGAGGTGGTGTTGTTGTCGTCGCACGTCTCGCCGGGGTTCACGACGCCGTTGCCGCACGTCTGGCTGCACACGTTGCCCGGGGGCGGGCAGCTGTAGCCCGGCTCCACGGCGCAGGTGGCCGAGCAGCCGTCACCCGCGACGGTGTTGCCGTCATCGCACGTCTCCGCGCCGGCGCGGATGCCGTCGCCGCAGACGGTGGTGCACGTGGAGGGCGCGCCGGAGCACTGGTAGCCCGACTCCACCGCGCAGCCCTGGCTGCAGCCGTCGCCGTTGGAGGTGTTGTTGTCATCGCACTCCTCGTTGGCGTCCACCGCGCCGTTGCCGCAGGTGGCGACACAGACGGACGGGCCGCTCGCGGGGCGGCTGCACGAGTAGCCCGGCTCCGGCTTGCACTCGGTGGCGCAGCCGTCACCCGGGTTCAGGTTGCCGTCGTCGCACGTCTCGCCCGGGTCCACGGTGCCGTTGCCGCACGTCTTCACGCACGGCTGGCCCACGGTGGGGCAGGTGTAGCCCAGCTCCAGGGTGCAGGCGTTGGAGCAGCCGTCGCCCAGGTTCGTGTTGCCGTCGTCGCACAGCTCGCCCGGGTTGAGCACGCCGTTGCCGCACGTGGGCGCGCAGTTGGAGGGCGCGCCCGAGCACTCGTAGCCGTTCTCGACGCGGCACGCGTTGGAGCAGCCGTCGCCGGACATGTTGTTGCCGTCGTCGCACAGCTCGCCCGGGTCCACCGCGCCGTTGCCGCACGTGGTGACGCAGGCCTGGCCGGGGGTGGGGCACGCGTAGCCGGACTCCACGCGGCAGGACGCGTTGCAGCCGTCGTTCGGCGTGAGGTTGCCGTCGTCGCACTGCTCGCCGGAGTTGAGCAGGCCGTTGCCGCACGTGGCCGCGCAGGAGCTGGGCTGGCCGCTGCAGCCGTAGCCGGGCTCGATGCCGCACGTGGCGCTGCAGCCGTCGCCGCTGGACGTGTCGCCGTCGTCGCACTCCTCGCGGGGGGACACCACGCCGTCGCCGCAGCGGTCGTCGTAGGCGTCCACGAAGAGGTAGCGGAAGGCGTTGGGGGGCGACGCCTCGTTCTCGTTGCACAGCTCCAGCCGGTTGAGGCCCGTCTTCCAGGCCGCCGTGGTGCCGAACTCACGGATGATGCTCTTCTGCCACGGCGAGCCCGGGGGCTCGCTCACGGTGACGGGCGTGAAGGCCTGCCCGTTGACGGTGGCGCCGTCGAACGAGTTGTCGTTGAACGTGGCGATGCGCATGCGGAACTGCGCCACGTTCGTCGTCGAGGGGATGATGAAGTCCTGGTAGACGCAGGTGGGGGCACCCAGCGGGGCCACCATGAAGGTGGCGGTCTGGATCTCCTGCGGCCAGTCCTGGGCGCTGCGCGCGCCGATGGCCGCGCCCGTCGTGGTGCCGGAATAGAACCAGTGCGGGTCCGCGCCGGACTCCAGGCGGCGGTTGTTCTGGTCCACGCCCGTGTTGAAGAAGGCGATGCCCGCCCTCACGCAGCGGCTGGGCGTGCCGGAGCAGGCGAAGCCGGGCTCCACCTCGCACATCCGGTTGCAGCCGTCGCCCTCGGTGCGGTTGCCGTCGTCGCAGACCTCCTGGTCGAAGTTGGGCCACTGGCGGTTGTTGAACGCGCCGTTGCCGCACAGGGACAAATCACACGTCGTCGAGCAGCCGTTGTCCTCCTGCGTCGTGTTGCCGTCGTCGCAGGCCTCGCCCGGGTTGACCTCGTTGTTGCCGCACAGCGACGCGAGCGAACAGGCCCGTCCGGGGACGTGACACAGGTAGCCTGCCTCGATGGTGCCGGTGGCGGAACAGCCGTCGCCGCTCACCGTGTTGCCGTCGTCGCACTCCTCTCCGGGCTGGATGCGCCCGTCACCGACGACGGGGGCGGCCAGCTCGGAGCGCTGCGCGCGGGGCGCCTCGGTCGAGACGAGCGCGGTGGGCTGCTGCTCCTGGCAGCCGGTGAGGGTGGTGATGAGCGCCAGGGCGAGCGCGGCCACGGACGGGCCCGTCCGGGCCCGCTTCATGGCGATGGGATGCGTGTCTGATGATGGCATGGAAGGTCTTTCCTCACTTCTCGAGGGTGTCGGTGGGCTCGCCGCTCTTCGTCTCGACGCCATCGGCGTCACCGACGATGCGGAACTCCACGCGGCGGTTCTTGGCGCGGCCGGCCTTGGTGGTGTTCTCCGCGATGGGCTTCTGGGGACCGAAGCCGCGCGGCTCCAGCCGCTCGCGCTTGACGCCCTTGCCCTCCAGGTACTTCACCACCGCCTCGGCGCGGCGCTGCGACAGGTCCAGGTTGTAGTCGGCCTTGCCCGTGTTGTCGGTGTGGCCCTCGACGCGCACCTTCTCGATTTCGGGGTGCGACACGAGGATGGCGGCCACGCCGTCGAGCAGCTTGAAGCTGCGCGGGCTGATGAGGTCCTTGTTGTTCTCGAAGAAGACGGCCTCGAGGATGCGAATCTGGCCCTCGCCAATCTGCGCGAGCTGCTTCTGCTTGCAGCCGTGGTTCTTCACCGGTCCCGGCTCGTCCGGGCAGTTGTCCAGCCGGTCCACCAGACCGTCGTTGTCGCGGTCCTTGTCCGGGCAGCCGCGGTTCTCCTTCGGGCCCGCCTCGTTCATGCAGGCGTCCTTGGCGTCGAGCACGCCGTCGTTGTCGTTGTCCGGGTCCGGGCAGCCGTCCTCGTCCTGGAAGCCGTCCTTGTCCTCGGGCTCCTTCGGGCACGCGTCCTTGGAGTCGGTGACGCCGTCGTTGTCGGAGTCCGGGTCATCCGGGCAGCCGTCCTCGTCCTGGAAGCCGTTGATGTTCTCCGGCTGGGCGGGGCACTTGTCGGCCAGGTTGGGGATGCCGTCCTTGTCGTCGTCCCCGTCCGGGCAGCCGTTGAGCTCGGCGAGGCCGGGCGTGGTGGGGCAGCGGTCCTGCGCGTTCGTCACGCCGTCGCCGTCCGCGTCCAGGTCGGGACAGCGCGCGGGCTCGTGGGGCTGGCCCGCGACACATGCGGGCGCATCGTCGCGGGGGCCGAAGTTGACGCCCGCCAGCACGCGGAACTCGGGCGTTCCGGGCGTCCGGCCGAAGCCCGGGCCGCCCATGACGTAGAACTCGGTGCCCGCCTTGACCGGCGAGCGCAGGCCCAGCAGCACCTCCATCGACTCGGGCGCGTCCGCGAACGGCAGGGTGCCGCGCACCACCAGCTCCTCACGCAGGCCGAACAGGTGGGCCGTCACGTTGACGCCGCCGTTCATCTCCACGCCCAGCTCGTCCTGCAGCGGGTCCGCGTTGGGCGTCAGCGCGTACTTCTTGGTGCGCACCAGCGCGCCCACGTCCGCGCCCACGCGCCAGCCGTCGCCCACCTTCTTGCCCAGGCCCAGGCGGGGGGTGAAGACGAAGCCCTGGTCCCGCGTGAGCGTGTCCTTGCTGCCCAAAGGCAGCGCCGCGCCCAGGTGCAGGCCCACGTCCAGCGGGCCACCGCGCGCCTCGGACAACAGCCCCGCGCGCGCCTGCGCCCACGGCGTGCCCAGCGCGAGCGTGGACGGCGTCTGGAAGCCGAGCGCCGTCGTGTCCGGGCCCCACTGCGAGACGATGGGAACTTGAAGACCCAACTCCAACCAGTCCGTCACGGCGTAGGCGCCGCTCAGGTGCACCGTCACGCGGTCCGAGATGATGGTGCCCACTTCATCGTCGTTGCGCAGCAGCACCAGCGGCTTGCGCTCGTAGTGGGCCGTGAGCCCCAGCCGGAAGGTGCCGTCCGGGAGCAAGTCACCGGTGGACAGCACCAGGCTGTCCTTGGCGCCGGGGTTGAGCTGCAACCGCTCCAGCTCCAGGTTGGGAATCCGCTGGACCTGCGCTTGAGCGGAGAGGGCCCAGAGAACGGCCAGCCCTCCGAGCAGGGAATGATGACTTCGAGAATTCAAGGGTTCCTCCACGTCCGGGCGTCGCACTGAGCGCGCGCACGGCCTTCTGCCACGACTGTGTGGGTATGGACAGCTGCATGGCACGGGCCATCGCGTCACCGAATGGGACGTGAGGACCTGCGAGGCTTTGCTGACGTGTCAGGAGGTCCATTGGCCCGCACCGACGCGACATTGACGTGTCAGCGAAAGGGGGCGGGTGCTGGCATACCCTCCCGGAGTCTCCCCCTCCGAGAGGGTGGGAACACCTCACGCTAGCGCAGCGGCAAATCCAACCAGGAGGGTCCGCCCACGGTCAGCGTGGCGTTGAGGGTGTTGGCGCCGAGGTAGAGCGGGTCCTCGGTGTCGACCACGAGCGCGAGCTGATGCCAGGCCGGGACGTCATACGCGGTGGCGGGGAACACCAGGTCCAGGTCGAGCGGCGTGCCTGGCGTGGCGCCGTGCCAGCTCAGCGGCACGTGGGTGACGAGGCCGCCGAAGTCCCCCACGGCGTCATAGAGATAGGCGACCACGGTACCGGAGGCCGTCGTCGGGGTGATGCGCAGCCGCAGCGTGGCGGTGCCGCGCAGGGACAGCTCGCGCGAGGACGGCGGCGAGGTCCACACGCCCGCGCGCAGCCGGTTGACGCCCGGCAGCCACACGATGGGAGGGATTCCCGTCAGCGCCTGCAGACCGTTGGTCAGCAGCGGCACCCCCGCGTCGGCGATGGTATCGACGCCGCCCCAGAGGGTCCGCGCGCCGCTCGTGGATGGGGCGCCTCCGAGCGTGCCGGTGCCATCGAGCAGCCGGATGGCGCCCAGGCCGAGGCGCTGGGTGCTGGAGGAGACAGCGGCCCAGGTGGAATAACCCTCCACGTCGCCGTCGTAGGTGCGCAGGACGAGCGGCGGCTCGTTGGCGATGCCCGTGTCGATGCCGGCGACGTGCTGGTCCAGCCACCGCGTCACGCTGGTCCACACGGGGTTGGGCAGGCCGACCAGGCCCGTGGCCTCGACGACGGCGTGGTCCCCGGGCGCGAGCTCCAATCGCTTGGGGCCGGTGAGCTGGCTGAAGAAGGAGACGAGCTGGTTGGGAGGGAACATGCTGTCGCCGTACGCGTTGGCGATGAGGATGGCGGGCGCGTTGGCGTTGATGCGGTCCACGTAGGTGGAGGCGGAGCGGAGGCGCCCCCACTGCTTGAGGCCCTCGATGTCCCGGTTGGCGAAGTAGTCGTCGATGCGGGTCCGCAGCTCGGGGCTGGGACGGCCGAGGAAGCGCGAGGCCAGGTCCAGCAGCGCCACCGCCTGGGGCCTGCGCGTGTCACCGCCGTACAGCGACGCCACCAGGTCCGTCCATCCGGAGAGCGCGGCCACGGCCTTCACGCGCGAGTCGAAGCCGGAGGCGATGAGGGAGATGCCCGCGCCGTACGACACGCCCGCCAGGCCGATGCGCGCCGCGTTCGTCGGCGTGTTCGCCACCAGCCAGTCGAGCACGCGCGAGGTGTCCGCGATGTCCGCCGGGCCCGCCGTGTCGATTCCACCCCCCGACGCCCAGAAGCCCCGAGGCGTGTACGACAGCGCCACGTAGCCCCGCTCGGCCAGCGCCTTGGCCTGGGCCAGGTACTCCAGGTCGTTGAGTCCCCAACTGGAGATGAACACGACGGCCGGGTGGGGACCGGGCGTCGTCGGGGCGATGTGGTTGGCCTTGAGCACCACCCCGTCGCCCACCGGGATGTCCACGAACTTGAAGCCCGTCGTCGCCGCGGCCGTGAGCACGCCGTGGGCAACCGGGAGCGGCGAGGGCACCGCCGCCGTCGCGAGGACGGGTATCAACAATGCGACGAACAGGGACGAACGGGGGAACCACCGCGAGAGCAGACGCTGCGCCATGGAGCACCTCACCGGACTGCGAGGGGTCGCTCACGGTAGAGAGGGATTGATTCGTCAATCAAGGTTCCCTGACACGGCGTGTTGAGCAGGTTTCATCGCGAGGGGAGGGTGTAGCGGCCTTCCTTGTGGAGCTCGCGGTGGATGCCGTGGAGGAGGTCCGCGGCGCGCAGCTGTTGGGGCATGCGGATGACGGCTTTGAGACACGCGTGGCGGAGCACGTTGATGATGGCGCCGCCGGACAGCTCGTGCTCGCGCGCGAGCTTCGCGAGGTCCACGTCGGGGGCCAGCGGGAAGGGTTTGTCCTTGAAGCACGCCTCCCACAGCCGCAGGCGCTGCGCGGGGCCGGGCATGGGGAAGTGAATCATCGACTGGAAGCGGCGGGCGAAGGCCTCGTCGAAGTGCGCGCGCTGGTTGCTGGCGAGGATGGCGATGCCGGGGAAGTCCTCGATGCGCTGGAGCAGGTAGGAGATTTGTTGATTGGCCGCGTGGTCATTGGCGTTGCGTGACTCGGTGCGCTTGCCGAAGAGGGCGTCGGCCTCGTCGAAGAAGAGGATCCAGCGTTGGAGCTGGGCGTGGTCGAAGAGGCTGGCGAGGTTCTTCTCCGTCTCGCCGATGTACTTGGACACCACCTTGGACAGGTCGACGCGGTAGACGGGCAGGCCGGTGGCCTTGCCGAGCAGGGTCGCGGTGAGGGTCTTGCCGGTGCCGGGAGGGCCGTGGAAGAGCGTGCGGTAGCCGGGCTTGAGCTGCTTCTTCAGGCCCCAGTCCTCCAGGAGCGTCCCCTGGTGTCGGGCCCAGGTGATGATGTCCTCGACGTCGTCGCGCAGGGGCGCGTCGAGCACCAGGTCCTCCCAGCCCTGCATCGTGGTGATGCGCTGCGCGGGGAACTCCGGGCCGAAGGGCGGCTGGTAGTGGGCGCCGGTGGTGAGGCGCTCGAGGGCCTCGGGGGTGAGCTGGAGCGCGGCGGACAGCGGGGGCTCCTCCGGGTGACGGCGCTCCAGTCGCAGCACGCGGCGCGCGAACAGCGGGTGGTCGGGGTGGAAGAGGGGCAGGTGCGTCAGCCGCGTCTGGAGGTCGTCTCCGGCGAGGAGGAACAGCGCAGTCTCGCCGGTGGGGAGGATGCCGCCGTGGGACTGGCCCACGACGCCGCCGAACTCGGTGAAGCGGCGGTCCAGGGCCTGGTTGCGCAGGAAGAGCGGGTCCAGCGCGGCGGGCTGGAGGTGGGGCAGCGCGGCGAGGATGAGGAGCAGTCGCTCGGCGGGGGTGCAGTGGAGTTCGCGGAGCAGCTCGGCGTAGGGGGCGTCGAGGGTGGGGAGGGGTGGCGGAGGGAGGGTGTCGAGGAGCGGCGCGGGGAGGGCGCTTCCGGCGTGTTGTTGGAGTCGGAGGTCCAGCCACTGGGTGAGCCAGGCGACCTCGGCGCGGAGGCACTCGGCGTTGGTGGAGGGCGAGCGGAGGTCCATGGCGCTACCAGGAGACGTAGAGGGGTTGGGGCATCCAGGGGTGGGTGAGGATGGAGAGGCTCCAGGGGACCTGGTCGACGAGCACGTCGAGCGTCTTGCGTTGCACCTGGAGCTTCCAGCGGTCCTCGAGTTGTTCGAGGCGTCCTTCGCGTTGGAGGAAGGTCTCTCGCAGGCCCGCGACGGACGTGCCGGAGAGGATGGTCCAGTTCGCGATGAGGGCCTTGAGGAGCCGGTCGCAGAGGGACTGTTCCTGTGGGGTCATCTCGATGCCGCTGGGGATGGGGGTGGGGACGGAGAGGCCGCAGAGAATCTTGTTGAGGACGAGCAGGGGCTCGGGGGCGCTGGTGCGGCCGTCGACGAGGTACTGGAGCAGGTGCACGGCGCGCGTGGCGGGCTCGGGGTCCAGGCGTGTCTTGCCCTGGTCATCCACGTGCGTGAGGCCCAGCTCGCGGAAGAGGTGGGGCAGGAAGGGGCTGGTGAGGATGAGGCCCGCGTTCTCGATGTAGATGGGGTTGCCGTCGTTGGCACCGTGCTCGTCCGCGCCGAGTTGGAAGGAGGTGCGCTGACGCGAGGGTTTCGTGGCGCGCGCGGGCGGGCGGGGTGGTGTGGTCCAGGCGGCGAGGAAGGTGGAGCGCCGCTGGTGGAGCACGGCGGCCAGGCGGGGGAGGGACTCGTGGTGGGCCAGTTCGATGGCGCGCTCCAGGAGTCGCTCGGCGACGCCGCGTGAGTCCCGGTGCGTGGGGTGGGCGCCGCGCAGGCGGGTGGAGAAGTGCTCGAGGAACGCGGCGATGAGTTGCTCGAGTCCGAGGCTTGCTCCGGGGCGTTTACCGAGCAGCTCCAGGACGAAGCGCCAGAACGCGGAGCGCTCCGTGAGGGAGGGCACGTCGGAGGGAGCGACGTCCTGCCAGGCGGCGATGAGGATTTCGACGGTGGACAGGAGCGCGGTGTGGAGGCGCGGCGCGAGCACCGCGGCGATGCGCGCGAGGAGCGGGTCCGGGAGGATGCGGGCCCAGTGTTCCTGGAGGTGGCGGCGGTGCACGTGACGGCGGATGAAGCCGTGGAGCACGTCCGGGGATTCGTCGAGGAGTGACTGGAGCAGGCGGAGCAGGGCGTCGTCGGAGAGTCCCGCGTAGCGGTCCGCGCTCTCGGCGAGCAGGAAGGCGAAGAGGGCTTCGCGTGCTTCAGGACTGTCGTGCGTGCCGGCGCGTGGAGGGAGTGGAGCGGACTCGGAGGGGCTCCGTGGGACATCGAGCGGGTGGGCGACTCGCGCGGTGGATGGCCGATGACCGCTTGCTTGCGATGCGGTGGGGCGATGGAGGGGGGCTGACTCCGCGCGCGAGGAGGTGTCACCGGGTTGAAGAGGTCTGGCCCCCGCCCGTGGGGCTGTGTCGGAGGGCTGTGTGTCTCTTGCGTGGAGGTCGCCACGTTCGTGATGGACGTGCTTCACGGTCGCGGCGATTGCGTCCGTGTGGCCGTGCGCGAAGTGCTCTGTGGGGAGTGATGCGTGTGCCGCGGGAGGTGGTGCATCCGTGTGGTGCACCGTTGGATGTGTCGCAGGCCCGGAATGCGCGGCACCTCCCGTGTCGACGTTGGGAGGTGCTGAGTCGCTCACGCGCGCATCGAGGGCACTGAGGCTGGAGGGGACTTCGCTTTGGGCGTGCCGACTTGCGCCGTCGTTGCTGAAAGGTGCCGAGTCCCGCGCCGGTGGGACCGAGTCGCTGTGAACGTCGAGTGCATCGGTCCGCGCACGTGCGGACGCCTCGCTGCGACGGAGGAGTTCCTGGGTTCGTTCGTGCGAACTGGGGTCGTCGTGGTCGAAAAGTGCCTCGTCGTGAGCATGCGGAGCTGAGTCGCTGCGACTGAGGAGTTCCTGGGTTTGTTCGTGCGAGCGGACGCTGTCATCGCCAGGAGCGGGCGCGACTTGGGTGCGAGAAACCGAGTCGGTGCGACTGAGGGATGCCCCGGCCCGTCCGCCCGAGTCTTCGCCCTCGAAGCGGAGGGGCACCCCGCTTGGTGCTTGCGAAGCTGCGTCGGTGTGACTGAGGGGTGTTCCGGCCCGTCCGCCTGGGGCAGCGCCCTCGAAGTGGAGGGACACCCCGCTTGGTGCTTGCGAAGCTGCGTCGGTGTGACTGGGAAGGGGGCCAGCTCGTCCGCCCGAGTCTGCACCCTCGAAGTGGAGGGGTACCCCGCTTGGTGCTCGCGAAGCCGCGTCGGTGTGACTGGGAAGGGGGCCAGCTCGTCCGCCCGAGTCTGCACCCTCGAAGTGGAGGGGTACCCCGCTTGGTGCTCGCGAAGCCGCGTCGGTGTGGCTGAGAAGGGGGCCGGCTCGTCCGCCCGAGTCTGCACCCTCGACGTGGAGGGGTACCCCGCTTGGCACGCGCGAAGCTGCGTCGGTGTAGCTGGGGGATGTCCCGGCGAGTCCACGAGAGTCTGAGCTGTCATGACTGAGTGATGCCTCGTCCCGAGCGAGCGAATCGGCGTCGCTGCAGCTGAGATAAGCACGTGAGCCTGATACGTCGTGGCCGGGGGATGCCGCGTCGCTCAAGAGCGAAGGTGCGTCGTTGCGGCTACGAGAACGTCCGGTTCGTTCATACGAGTCGGACTCGTGGCCGAGGGATGCCTCGTCTCCAGCGAGCGAAGGTGTATCGCCAGATGCCCCTGTTCGTTCGTGCGATTCGGATTCGTGGCCGATAGCTGCCGCGTCGCCTGGACGCGAAGGTGCGTCGCTGCGGCTGTCAGAACTCCCTGCTCGTTCATGAGAGTCGGACTCGTGGCCGATAGGTACCTTGCCGTGCTCGCGTGAAGCGGAGTCGCCGTGGTCGAGACCTTCCTCCGCCTGCTTGTTTGCGGCTGGAGCTCCTTGGGCAACGGATTCTCTGTCCTGTCTGCGCGAGGCCGCATGGCCGAGGCCCAGAGGAACGGTGTCTTCTTCGCGTGATGTGGGGCCGCCTTGGTTGAAGGCTGCTTCGTCTTGTCCTGGCGGAGCGTGGTGGACGGAGACACTGCTCTTTCCGAGGGAGGATGCGTCGCCGCGGTCGAAGGATGCCGCGTCTCGCCAGAGAGCGACCGAGTGGCTGTGGGTGCCGGATTCAACAATCTGCACGCGAGGGGCCGAGTCTCCGTGGTCGGTACGGATGCCGTCCGGCGTGCGCGAACTTGTGTCCGCATGAACGTGCGGAGCTTGTTCGCCCGCGCGCCACCGTACGTCGCCATCCTCGTCGCGAGGAGCCTCCCTGAGCGAACCATCAACGTCTCCGGAAGGTGACGTGCCACCTCGCTCACGAAGGTGGCCGAGCGCCGCACCGAAGACCTCCGCATGTTTCTGGAGCACGCCTCCCGATGCGCCCCAGTCCGCGATGACGCGCGACAAGAACCCCTGGGCTTCCAGGGGCATCTCCGCCCCGAACAGTCTCCGCAGCAGTCGGCTCACGGTGCTCCGGGAAAGCGGAGCCGTCTCTCCCAGCAACAGCAGCTCATGGAACACCGTCTGCCGCGCACCCTCGATGCCGCCCGGCAGCACCCGCTCCGGAAGCTCGCTCATCGCCCGGAGCAACGCCCGCATCGACCGGGACTCGCGCGGACGCAGCAAGTCCATCGCCCTGCCGAGAACATCCTCCCCACTCCGGTCGACGAGCACCGTCCGCAAGTCCTCCGTGTCCCGCAGCGCCAGGAGGAAGTGCCGACTGTCCTCAGGAAACGACGTCAGCAGCGCGCCGAGCAACGCCTCCACCGTCGGCCCTGCCTTCGTCCCGAAGCGAAGCCGGCTCACCAGCGCGGACTTGAGCGCATGTGCCTCCCACCGCGACAGGTCCGCGTCACGAACTCCCCAGTCCTCCGTGCCTCCCGGAACCCGCGTCGCCGAGAGCTCCTCCAGGACCACCGGCTTCCCATCCAGCAGCGCCGCGAGCAGTCGCGCGAAGAACAACGGCTTGTCCTCGGCGCGCGCCGCGAACACGGGCAGCGCCGAGCGCAGCGGACTCCCTTCATCTCCGGGGCGCGGCATCAGCCGCACCAGCAGCTTCGACAGCACCTCCTCGGGAATCCGCCGCACCGCCCGGACCAGCCGTGCCAACGAGCCACCCGATTGCTCCCAACCGAGCGCCCGCCGCTGCAGCGAGCGAGGCAGCTCCGGCAGCGTCGCGACGACCCGCTCCGCCGTCAGCTCCGGCATGCGCACGAGCGTGGCCCACGGCAGCTCCCCATGGCGGAGGTAATACCGAAGCGCCTCCGCCAGCTCATACCGCGCCGACGCCGACTCCGTGGTCGCCAGCTCCTCATCGAGCACCGGAGTCTCCACCTCCTCGACCTCGGGGAGCGGCAGCTCGCGCACCAGCTCCCCGATGACGGACGACAGCGACGCCAGCACCGGGTGCCGCTTCCGCACCTGCTCCAACCCGGAGTCCAGCGTCGTCAGCAGCTCCGGATAGTCCAGGCCCTGGCTCTCCGAGACCCCCTCGAGCAGGAGCTTCAACGCGCTCTTTCGGTTGAACTGCGAGCCCGCGTCCTTCACCAGGTACGTCAGCGTCAGCGACCAGAGCAGCCGTGACAGCGCCCGGTCACTCAGCGGCAACACCGGCTCGATGCGATGGAGCGCCTGGAGGCTGACGATGTAGTCGATGAGCAGCGCCGCGTGCTTCGGCTCCAGGAGCATCACGAGCTGCTCCAACTGCCGCTGGTCGAGCTGCAACACCAACCGGTCCAACACCCGCCCGAGCGTGGCGTGCTTGCCCACCAGCCGCACCAGCGAGGCCGGAGAGCTCCGGGCAAGCTCGGCGAAGAGCGCGCCGAACGAGAACGCCACGCCATGCGGTGCCCAGAAGGGCAGGGTGCCATGCAGCAGGTAATGCTCCAGCAACTCCAGCCGAAGCTCCTCCTCGGTCCGAGGCCGGTCCTCCGCCCGTGTCGACGAGCGCCGCTCCCGCACCGCCTGCTCCACGGCCTCCTGGAGTCGCAGGGAGAGCCGCTCCTCCACCACCTGCTCGAAGTCGTCGAACGGCACGGTCCCCAAATCCACATCGAGTCGGTCGAGGCGCAGGTGCAGCCCGGGGACATCCACCGCGTCGAACACCTTCTCGATGATGGCGAGCAGCCGACGCCGGTTGAAGTCACTCAGCCGGGGCTGGAGCGCCAGCGCCTGCTCCTCCGACGCCAAGGTCACCCGCAGCGTCTGCTTGCGGAGATGATGCCGCGAGCCCGTCATGCGGTGTCCGCCCCGGACTCACGGGCCGCCGCTTCCAGGAAGTCCCTCAGCCGCGCCGAGGCCAGCGAGAGCCCGGGCTCATCTGCCTGCCGGAGCGCATTCCTCCAGGCCCAGTAGAGCCGCTCGAAGGCCGCCATGCGCGAGGACCCGAGGAACAGACACTCCGCGACCACCAGCGCGGGCGCGTTGCTCCGGATGACCTCTCGCGCGAACGACTGGAACTCCGGCTCACGCCACTCGCCCGTCGCCGTGGAGATGACCGCCGTCACCGTGAAGCTGTAGGGGAAGGCGTCCTCGCCCTCGCGCCGGGCGGACCGCAGCAGCAGGTGCTCCACGATGTAGAGCTGCGAGCGTTGCCGGTTGAGCTGGCGCGCCTGCTCCACGAGCGCATGCGCCCGCGCCACCGCGCTCTCCACAGTCGGAAACTTCCCCGCCAGGTGCCAGCCCGCCTCGGAAGGCGCCTTGCACACCAGGGACAACGAGGACTCCCCCGGCAGCGTCCCCACGCGGAAGTGCTCCACCGCGCCCGCCGCGCTCAGGAACTCGCCCCCCAGCAGCTGGGAGCGCAGGGGCGGCGCGGGAGGACTCTCCGGCGCGGGCAGCGAGGCGACGGGCGTGAAGCGCTCCTCGAGCATGTCCTCATATCGAGCCAGCGCGCGGCTCTCCGGCGCCGTGCTCGCCGAGTCCGAGAGATTCAACCCATGCTCATCCAGCCCATCGATGAGCGTGCGCGAGTCCGCGACGGGCATCCCCAGCTGGATGCGGCTCTTGATGGCCATGCCCGCGACGTTCCGCGGCCCGGGGCGCTCCAGCGCGTCGATACCGCGTCCACGCGAATGCGTGCTCTCGACCAGGTGCTCGAACAGCGCGAGCTTCGCGCGCAGCACCCGCTCGGCCTGGAGCGCGTCCGGAGTGCCGTCCCACGACGTGCCCGCGACGGAGTCCTCGTCCAGTTGCTCCCCGCAGAGCGCCAGCAGCACATCGAGGAACCGGTTGCGGCGCGCGGTGACGGGGTCCTGGCTTGCGACCAGCTCCTCCAGTCCGAGCGCATAGCCCGGCGAGTCCCCTCCCTCCGAAGGCTCCGCGAGCAACGGCTCCACATCCGGAACCGCGTCGGTGAGCAGCTGGAAGAAGTACGTCCGCTGCAGGTCCGGGTCGCCGGAGAACAGGTCCCGCACGTGCGCGAGCTGCGCGAAGAAGTCCGTGAGGAGCTGCTCGAACACGAGCAGGTAGCCCTTGAGCTGGCGCGCCTGGGCCTGACGCAGCGGCGGTGCGCCCTCGGGGAGGCCCGCGGACCCGATGCCGTAGACCATGGGGTACTGCGTCTGGATGGAGGTGTACGCGCGGAAGTCCTGGCGCTGACCTCGGGGCATGCCGAGGTACTCCTCGTATTGGCTCCCCAGCGGATAGGTGCGGCGCTGCTCGGCCCACAGGCGCTCCAGCTCACGACGCACGCGCGCGGGATGGGGCTTCACCTCCACGCCGTTGCGCAGGAGCCGAATCGAAAACCCGCCCCGCTTCGCGTCCGTGCGGGTGTCGAGCCGCAGCACCTGCTCCGGCGCCACCGGCAGCGCGCCGTCAGGTCCGGTGGCGACCTGGCCACCCGCGCGCAGGCTCACCCCTCGGACACTGGAGACGCCGGGCGTCTGCGCCATGACGCGGACGAGGTCCTGGAGCGCGATGGACGCCGCCTTGGGTTGCAGCTGCGCGTCCGCGATGAAGCCGTTGCGCAGCAGCGGCCCCTCCAGGATTTCATCCGGGGTCCGGCCCGCGTCGAGCAGGGACTTGAGCGACTCGCGACGCGGCTCGGGCGCGAGGAGGTTGCCGACGCGGAAGAACAGCGCGGCGAGGATGTCCTCGGGCGTCCGACGCTCGTCGATGCTGGCCTCGGCGGTGACGACGGCGTCGAGCGGCTCCAGGAGCGAGACGTCGCGGAGGTCCTCGCACAGGGCGCGGTGCCGGCTGTAGACGCGGCGGACGGCGTCGAGGATGGCGTCGGGGGAGCGCTCGTCGGTGGCGCAGTCGTCGCGCCCCGGCGCGAGAATCCTCACGTCGTAGAGCCCCTGGACCTCTCCGGTGGTGACGGGGGTGAGCCAGACATTGGCGACCTGGGGCACGCGGTCGATGAGCAGCTTGCGGTAGTCGCGCTCCGTCACCGGGTCGCACGGGAGGATGTCGAGCGCGGGGAAGAGCCCCTGTCGCGCGGGCTCGATGACGCCCGTGACGGGGTCCACCAGCAGGTCGGCGAGCGGGAACGTCGCGCGGTAGGACAGCTCCGTGAGCGCATAGCAGAGCTGCTGCAGCGTGGTGACGCCGGAGTCACTCGCGTTGTAGTCCGTCCATATCTTCCCCGAGAGCTCCTGGAGGAGCGCGGTGCCCGCCTTCTCGAGCGCGGCGTAGTCCAGGCCCACGTTCGTGGGCGGCGTGGCGGTGACGGTGACGGGCTCTGCCATGGTGTGCTCCGAAAGGGCTCAGTAGCCATCCGCGGCCAGCAGGGCGGCGGGCGCGTCCGCGGCGCTCAGCGCGTGCCGGGTCTCCGAGGTGAGGAAGTACCAGTCGGACTCCAGCGTCTCGGGACGCGGCGAGTGCTCCAGCTCCAGCGAGAGCAGCTCCTCGACATAGGGGCGCGTCTGGATGAAGTCGGAGACGTCCGCGCTCGAGCCGTACTCGCCCTGCCGTGTCGCGCGGGACGCATCGAAGTACCAGGGGGACAGGTACTCCACGAGCTCGCGGTCGAGCCGCTCCAGGCTCGCGCCCGTCTCCTCTCCGGCGCGGAAGCGCACCGCCGCGTCCACCTTCACGCGGACGTAGAGGGGATTGACGGCGCGGACCTGCGCGAAGCCGCTGGCGCGCTCCGCGAGGAACTGCTCGACCTGCTCGAGCAGCTCGGACGTGGCCTGGGGCACCGTCGGGTCCGCCGACGCCGACGCGTCGCGCCCGGGCACCACCACCACGAGCACTGCGCCCGGCACGCCGGACTGACGGGGCGCGTGCGCGGGCAGGGCCTTCACCTTCCAGAGGGACGGGAAGCGCTCCAGGGCCAGCCGCTCGTAGTCCCACGCCAGCACCGCGCGCTCCTTGTGGCGCAGGCGCTCCGAGGCGCGGACCTCGAACGTGTGCGCCGTCTCCGGCGGACGTCCTCCGAACGACGCCATCGGCTGGGAGATGCCGCCGATGTCGGGCAGCGCCTGCACGGACTGAGTGATGCTCCCGGCGGGCACGGGCGTGTCCACATCGACGCCGGGCGCGCTGCGCGTCGCCGTCACCGCGTGCGGCGTGAGCGCGAGCGTCCGGGGGAAGTCGTCCGCCTCATCGGGGACGGAGGCGCGCAGCCACTGGTAGTCGCCCTCGTCGGCGACCTTCGGCATCAGCGTGCTGCCTCGCGAGGTGAAGGTGGGCAGGCCCAGGGTGAGGATGCCCGTGCCCTGCAGTCCCCGCGTCGAGTCCGAGAGGACCTGGTCCGGAGGCAGCGGGCGCCACCCCGTCGCCGTGAGCCACTCCCACTGCACGGTGGGGACCTCGCCCGTCCCGGTGAAGGTGCCGCTCAGCTGGAACAGCATCGTGAGGCCCTGGGCTTCGTCCAGGCCGGTGAAGCCGAGGTACAGGTTCGCGGGGGCCTTGAAGTGGGGGAGCAGCGCGACGGGCCGCTGGGCGTCGACGGTCACCTGCTTGAAGCCCTCGAAGGGCAGCAGGTGGAAGAAGCGCGCCTCGTCGAGCAGGCAGTGCGCGGAGTAGTGCACGGCCAGCGTCCGCACCTGGGGCAGCCAGGGGGGATTCGGGTACTTGATGTCCTTGAGGAGCCGCGACTCCTTCGTGGAGGGTTGCGAGCCGTCGGGCAGCTCCGCCAGCACCGCGTTCAGCACGTTGACGGTGTAGAGCGAGTCACCGAAGGCATACGACGGGGTGGCCAGCCGCAGCTCGAGCGCGCTCGTCGCCGGGTCGTAGTAGTCGGGTGGAGTGCCGGGGGCCACGTCGAACTGCTTCAGCACGGTGTCCTGGCACAGCGTGCCGCGCGGCTCGGGCGGGGGCGTGTCGCAGTCCGGCTTCGTGCGGAAGAGGCAGCAGCGCACGCCCTCCCGGGGGGCGTCCTCGCTCGGGGGAGAGCCGGGGCACCGCGGCGCGTCGGGCAGCACGAGGGGCTGGAGCGTCCAGGCGCCGGGGCGGAGCACGCGCAGGTCCGCGCTGAAGCTCGTGTTGTCGAAGAGGTCCTCCGTCGGCAGCCCGTCCGGCCCCACGCGATAGTCGCGGTAGTAGCCCGCGAAGCCCTCCGTGTCCGAGGGGAGGTTGAACCAGTCGAGCGCGAGCGAGAGCGTGTCGAGGCGTTTGACGAACAGCTCGGTGTGACGCAGGCGCGCGTACGAGCCCACCACGGGCGACGCACCGAAGAGGGCCCACGGGGTGCTCGGGTCCACCTCGCCCTGGGTGTTCTCGATGCTCACGCCCGTCAGCTCGCGCACGTGGACCTGCAGCTCCAGGTTCTGGAAGGCCACCGCGTCGAGCAGCGACACGGGATGGACCTCGACGCCGTTTCGCAGGGCGACGGGCTCGGGGTTCAGCCAGGCGCGCAGCATGGGCAGGTCCGGCGCGGGCGCGGCGCCGTTGGGCACCACGGCGGGCGCGGACGGGGGCAGCTCGAACCAGAGCCCGAAGAACGTGACCACGGGCACCACGCCCACGGGTCCGAGATTCGCGGGGAGGATGGGCTCGTAGCGCTCCACCGTCAGCCAGCCCTCCTCGATGGAGACCTGGAGGGTGAACGACTCGCGCAGCACCTGCAGGAACACGGTGCTCGCGTCGAGGCCGGTGGCCTCGGCGAGCGCCTCCAGTCGGGAGCTCAGGAGGCGAGCGGACTCGGGCGAGAGGGGCACGTTCAACGTCACCACGCGGCTGCCGCCCGTCAGGCTCAGGTAGCCGGAGGCGAGCGCGAAGCCGAGCGTCGCGGGGCCGGTGACGGTGGTGGCGGTGACGCCCTCCCGCACGGCGCCGAACGTCGCCCAGCCGGCAAGGGGCTCCACCGCCGGGTCCGGCGTTGCATCCGGCTCGAGCGGCATCTCCGAGACGAGCACCTGCTTGACGACGGTGAGTGGCGTCGCGCCCTCGACGGGCGCCGCGACTTCCGGAACCAGCGGTCCGCTCAGCACCCGCAGCGCGAGGCGTCGGGCCACGGTGGCGCGCGAGACGCCCACCGCGGTGTCCGAGGCGAAGAGGATGTCCTGGCCGTCCGGACGCTTCCCCGCGGGGAACAGGGTGCCTCGGGGAACGACCTCACTTCGCACCGCCTCGTCATCGGCGAGCGTGAAGGTGAGGTACGTGCTGTCCGGCAGCGCGCCGCGAGGTCGCAGGCGCAGCACGTCGCGGTAATAGAACGACGCATACCGCCCCGACACCGAGTTGACGGTGTCCTGCGCGGTGCGGAAGAGCCGCACGAACGCCATGTAGAGCGCCAGGTGCGGAGGATGGTCTCCATTCGCCAGCACCGAGGGCAGCACCTGCCGCGCGAGCCCCTGGAGCTGCGAGAGCGAATCCAGGAAGGCCCCCAGCAGCGGCTCCAGCTTCGCCATCGCCGAGCGCGCCCGCGCCTCCTTCGTCGCGCCGCGATACGCCGAGCCATCCGCCGGCAGGTCCTCCAGCCCCCAGAGCGGCGACATCCCAGCGACGTCCAAGCGGATGAGCCGCCCCAAGGCCTGCGGCCCGGCCGCGCCCTTCGCCAGGCTCACCAGCGAGCGCAGCGCCCCCGACAGCGGCCCCTCGACGGCCTTCACCAGGTCCTGCCCCAGGAGCCGCGCCGCCTCGCCCTGCGCGCCCAGCCCCGCGCCGCGCAGCCAGAGGTCGAACCGACGCGCCAGCCCGAGGATGAGCTCGAAGCCCTCCGACAGCGTCTGGAAGGCGCGCTCCGGCGTCCGTGACAGGTCCACCTCCCGCTCCGTGCGCAGGAACCGCTCCTCCACCGAGCCCGTGTCCAGCGCGTCGATGGACGCGAGCACCATCACCGGGTCCGCGAGGAAGAACTCCGACCAGTTCCCGTCGCGCTGGTTCTTCAAGTCATAGAAGTAGACGAGCGCCCCGAAGCGCGGCGCGAAGTCGAGCAGCTCCGAGCGCGTGCGCCCGTCCACCGGCGCATACCCGTCCTCCAGCGCGCGCAGCCACCGCGTGAGCTGACTGGGCGCGTCGTTGAGGGCGACCTTGTTGTCGAGCGGAGCCATGGTCTAGGGCCCCGTGACCGGGATGCTCCCCTCCTGCAGATAGAAGGGATAGACGAGGTTGCTGCGCGAGTTCGTCTGCGTGACGACATAGGACACGGTGATGGAGAGCAGCCCGTCCACCGAGGCGTCCTTCTGCACCGTCACCGCGTCCACGACGATGCGCGGCTCCCAGTAGAGGATGGCCTGCTGGACGTAGTCCTGTATCTGCCGCGTCAGCGTGGTGTTCACGGCGCGGAACACCATCTGCCGCAGCTCACAGCCGTAGTTGGGCAGCATCGTGCGCTCGCCCAGCGACGTGGACAGGAGCACCCAGAGGCTCTCGCGGATGTCCAGCTCGCCGCTGGCCATCATCACGCCGCCGGTGCTCCGGGAGAACGTGGGCGGGAAGCTCCAGCCGGTGCCGAGGAACGAAGGGGCCTTGGTCTCCATGGCGCCTCACCCTCCAATCATCACCGTGGGCAGGCCCACGAGCACGGTGCCGCCATGGGCCGTCTTGTCCCCCAGCCGCGCCGCGGGCAGCCCCATCACCTTCACCGTCATGGAGCCCTTCACGATGGCGTCCGGAGGCCCCACGCAGATGGCGATGTCGCCCACCTTCGCCGCGGGCAGCCCGCCGATGAGCACGGTGACGGCGCCAGGGCCCGCGATGGGGCCCCCGACGTGCGGCACCTGCACGGGCCCCACGGGCGTCGTCATGGGGCACTGATGGAAGTCGGTGAGTCGGGCTGCGGGAGGCATGAGGCACTCCTTTCAGGCACGGCACTCAGTTGATTTTGACCAGCGTGCCGCGCACCGTGAGGACGCCGCTGGACGTCACCTCGGCCTGCGCGTTGCCGCTGGCCGCGAACTTCATCGAGGCCTTGTTCGTCACCTGCGCGCCGCTCACGGAGACATTCCCCGTGGCCTCGAGCGTCAGGTTCCCACCCGCCTTCACCGCCACGTTGCGCTTCGCCGTAATCTTCACGTCGGACGCGCTGTCCAGCGCGATGCCCCCCTTGGACAGCGACACGGTGTTGCCGTTGCTGTCCTGGAGCGAGAGGGCCCCGGACGTGTCGTCCAGCTTCACCGTGTGGCCGCCGGGCGTCTTGATGAGGATGACCTTCTTCTCGTCGTCGAACGACAGCTCCAGCTTGGAGCGCGTCACCACGGCCTTCTTCGTGTTCTGCTCGTCCGGCGCCGTCGCGGGCGCGCGCTGCTTGCTGTACACGGAGCCGAGGATGATGGGGTCTCTCGGGTCCTCGTTCATGAAGCCCACCACCACCTCGTCTCCGACCTCCGGGTAGAACAGCGCGCCCACGCCCTTGGACGCGTAGAACATCCCCAGCCGCGCCCACACGCCCTGGCTCGGGTCCTGGAAGAGCGGCAGCCCCACCAGCACGCGCAGCTCCCCGCCGGGGTCCTTGGCCACCTGCTTCACCACGCCCGTCTGCAGGCCCTTGACCGGCGGAAGCTGCCCGGACGCCCCGGGCGCCGCGATGTCGGGGGCCTCCGACGTGAACCAGCGCGAGGACAGCCCGAAGTCCACCGTCGTCAGCCACCGCCCGTCCTCGATGTGGTGCTGCACGCCGCTGATGAAGGCCGTGCCGTTGAAGCGCGGCCCCAGCCCGCCCAGCTCCAGCGTCTTGCCCACCTTGGCGAGCGCGCTGCCCTGGAAGCGCGCCGTGCCGCGAATCTTCGACAGCTTCGACAGGAGCAGCTCCGCCGAGGCCCAGTCCTGGAGGTCCGTGGACGTCAGCTCCGCGCCCGTCTGCACCACCACCTTCTTCGCGCCGAAGACCTTGGCCAGCTCCGCCGAGGAGACGTTGCCCTGCTCCTTCACCGACACCGCGCGAGGCCCCGACTCGATGAGCTTCTGCGCGCCCGCGTCCCAGGTGTAGCCCTTGATGGAGGACGCATCGAACTGCGTCGTCGCGTCCAGCTCCGCCTGCAGGTCCAGCAGCGTGGTGCCGTACGCCACCGCGAGCACCGGCGCCTGGCGCGTGTCCGGCTCCGCCACCGTCACCTTCCCGCCATCCGCCATGACGACCAGGCCGTTGAGCTGCGCCCGCGTCACCATCAGGTCCCAGTCCGTGGCGTAGTACTGGACGATTTCGTCGTGCACGCCGGTGGTGGCCTCCACGCTCCCGGACAGCCCGTTGCGCGACAGCAGCGTCTGGATGAGCGCGCTGTCCTTCACCTTCTCGAAGAAGCCGCTCTTGCGCTCCAGCGTCATCTTCAGCGCCTCGTCGCTCAGCTCCACCACCAGCTTCGAGCCCGACGCCGCGTCGATGTCCAGCCCCTGCCGGCACACCACGCCCTCGAAGATGCGCGTGTTGTCCCCGTCGTAGCCCGCCGAGATGGTGACGCGCGCGCCGGGCAGGAAGGTGGACGTCGCGCTGATGGGGAAGGTGCCCGTGGACGCATCCCCGTCGAACAGCACCAGCTTCGCGCGCGGCAGCTTGTTGACCCCCAGCCACGTGTCCACCGAGACGACGCGGAACGTGGAGGGGATGAGCGCCCCGTTCGCCTGGATGGCGAACGTCGTCAGGGCGCCCGCGTCCTTCGCCGGAGTGGGCGTGCTCATGTCTGGCCTTCCTTCAGCGGCGGGAAGATGAGCTGCGAGCCCACCGTGAGCCGCCGGAAGTCGACCAGGCCGTTGACCCGGGCCACCTCCAGGTAGAGCGTGCTGGTGCCGTAGATGCGGAAGCACATCAACGGCAGCGTGTCCCCCGCCTTCACCGTGCGCACGTGGGTCAGGTCCGGAGAGCTCATCCGGGCCTGGAGCGCCAGCTCCACCTCGTCGTTGTAGCCGAGGAACGTCCCCTTGGCCCGGGCGCGCAGCGGCGTGCCGTCCGGCTTGAACAGCGTGTACGTCATGCTCAGCTTCGACAGCCGGCACTTGAACAGGAACGTGCCCCACGACAGCTTCAGGTAGTTGGGGCTGTGGATGTTCCCGTTGTAGGTGAAGACCAGGTTCTTGAACTTCGACACCTGCTCGGAGATGCCGTCGTCGGTGAAGGGCATCAGCCCCGGCAGCGGGCTGGGCACCACGCCCGTGCCGTCGAACACCAGCTCCAGCTCCACCGTGTCGGAGGGAATCCGGTTGAACTCCGGCGAGCCCCCGCTGCTGCCCTGCGGCTGCACGTCGTTGTACTTGACGCAGTACGTGTGCGAGTACGACGCCGGGTTGATGTACACGGTGTAGCGGCCCACCTCCGACGTGAAGTCGGACTTCTGGTAGGCGAAGACCATCATCTTCTCGAGGCTGCCGGAGAACCCCATGGTCAACGCTCCCGCTGGGCCTTGAGCACCTGGAGCACGCGCCGCACGCACTCCTCCATCATCCGCTCCTTCTCCGCCTTCTCCTCCGCGTGGTTGCAGTCCGCCACCGGCGTGCTGGACACCTCCAGGCCGTCCTCGCCCGAGCCGCCCTTCACGCTGACCTGGATGCCCACCTCGTTGACCTCGAGCGGCATGCGCGCCTCACATCAACCGAGAGGTGAGCTGGGCCAGCTTGATGGCCACGGAGGCCGGGCTGCCCAGGTTCACCCGCTCGAAGTAGTTGTAGGACAGCTCCAAGGACTCGGTGAGGATGCGGTTCTCCTGCGAGCTCATGGGGGAGACCTGCCAGCGCAGCGGCCACGCGTTGACGAAGCCCCACGCCACCAGCGGCAGGCCTTCCTCGTTGAGCAGCAGCACCAGGATGTTCTGCGGGAGCAGGGGCAGGGACAGCCCCGAGCCCACGCTCTGTCCGAACCACTCCGCCAGGAACGAGTCCCGCGTCACCACGCCCCGCTTGAGCACCAGGTTGGAGTACCGGGCCGCCTTGGGCAGCTTGTGGATGAAGCGGTTCTCGCCGCCCTCGGTGACGTCCTCGGTGTCCCAGCGCGCCTCGATGCCGGAGATCTCCTGGAACGACGCGTCCAAATCGCTCGCCGCCGCGAGCAGCGTCGCGGAGCCGAGCACGGAGACGCTGAAGTAGAACGCGCCTGGCGGATAGTAGGGTTCGGACATGGCGATGAGAGGGGATTAAGGCGCGGCGACGACCAGCGTCTCGAAGGCGAGCTCGAGCGTCTCCACGGCCACCTCGTTGCCCTCGGACTTGAGGTCCGTGCCGGAGAGCTTCGTGGGCCACGCGTTGTTCAGCGTCCACGTCATCTTCGGCGCGCCCTGCTCATCCAGCAGACTGATGATGACAGTCCGCCGGGCAATCGTGTTCATCTTGATTTCGTTGTACCAGTCCCAGAAGCGGGCATCGTTCACGAAGATGCCCTTGCGCATCCTCACGTTCCCCACCTTGGCCAGGCCGGGCATCTTGATGGGATAGAAGCTGGGGTTGTTGCCGTGCCGGTACTCGATGACCTGCGTCTCCGTCTCCAGGCCATCCACTTCCTGGAAGCTCACGGAGGTGTCGTCCCCGAGCTGCACGGAGAAATAGAATTTCGGCAACGGCCAGATGTCGTTCTGAACTTCTCCTGCCATGGCGGCTCCTCGTTCGGCTTGAATCGGGTGGAATCAGTCGTGGAACGGCACGAAGGCGCTACGCGCTGGCGCCTTCCATCTTCTGCTTGAAGGTCAGCTCGATGAACTCCGCCGGGCGGATCATCTGCAGGGTGACCTGCACGACCATGTAGCCCTCGAGCACGTCCTGGGCCGTCATGGTGCTGCCCAGACCGCACTCCACGCTGAAGGCATCCGACGCGGTGGCGCCGAGCAGGCCGCCCTGCGACCACAGCCCCTGCAGGAAGCTGGACACCATGGACGTCACCGACGCCCAGGTGCTGCCGTCGTTGGCGGAGAAGACGAAGCGGTCCAGCGAGCTCTTGATGGACTGCTCCACGTAGACGAGCGTGCGGCGCACCTGGATGTAGCGCCAGTCGTTGCTGTTGCCGTCCAGCGTGCGCGCGCCCCACACCACGGAGCCTCGGCCCACGAACTCGCGCACGGCGTTGATGGCCTTTCCGTCCACCGGGACGTTGAGGTCCGCCTGCTGGTCGTTGTTGAGCTTGAAGGTGGTGCTGGTGACGGACGTCAGGCTGACGTTGGCCGGCGCGTTCCACACGCCCCGGTTGGTGTCGTTCCACGTGTAGATGCCCGCCATGGCGCCGCTGGACGGCAGCACGTCGTCCTTGCCGGTGATGACGCGCAGCATGTCCGTGAGCAGGGGCAGCGCGGCGGTGAGGTTCTGGTTGAGCGCCAGCACCTCCTCCTCGAGCGTGACGGTGCCAATCTTGTCGATGTCCGCGTCCACCGCCGTCTTGCGCGTGGGGTTGGTGGCGTAGAGGTTGGCGCTCTCCAGCTTGAGGATGTCCTTGAGCGTCGCCTCCAGGGTGATGTTCCGGTAGTCGAAGTCGCTCACCTCCTGCACGGAGGTGTGCAGGAAGGGGAAGTACGCCATGCCGTAGTTGAGGAACTTGTCCCCGAGGATGCCGCGGTAGTCGGTGATGACCTGCGTGAGGGTGTCCTTGGTGACGGTGGCGGAGCCCCACACGTCCAGGAGCGCCACGCGGTCCTTGAGCTGCCCGCACTGGTCGAGCATCTTCGAGGAGACCTTCTGGTAGTCGGCCAGCGTGGTGAGGTTCACCGCGTCCGGGACGACGAGCATCGTCGGGCCCACCTGCTCGGCGATGACGTCCAGGCCGCCCTTGAGCGCGTCGGCGCCCAGCGTGGCCGTGTAGTCGCCCACGGAGACGATGTACGCGGTGCCGCCGCCGTTCGCGTAGAACAGCCGCAGGCTGTTGAAGAGGTTGAACTGGGTGCCGGTGGAGTTGACCAGGTTGTAGTACTTCCAGGTGGGCGTGGCCGCGTCGTACACCTTGAAGTCGTAGTCACCGGCCTTCTGCTTGGCGGTGTCGGTGACTTCCTCCAGCCGGAAGAGCGGGTCCGGCGCGCCGCCGAACACCTGCTGGTAGTCCGCCAGCGAGTTGATGAGGATGGGCTTGTTGAGCACGGGCTTGCCGCTCAGCTGGGCCGTCTGGGTGTAGCCGATGAAGGCGGGCACCGCCGTCTGGATGCCGACGACGGAGGGTGGGAAGGCGTCCAGCTCGGTGACATAGACGCCGGGAGTCTTGCGTGCGGGTCGGGTGGCCATCGGGTCCTCGTTTCGTGGGTGGCGCTGCTGCTGCTCTGGGGTTTCAGAGGTTCAGGAAGATGTCCGAGTAGTCGCGCGTTGCTTCCGGCGCGGCCCGCGAGTCACGGGAGCGCCGGGTGGGGCGCGTGCTCCGGGGCTTGCCGGGCGCAGGTCCGCTCCGGGGCAGCACCAGCGCGGGCGTGGCGACGGGCACGCGCGACATCAGCGTGTTCTCGAAGAGGCCCTGGGTCCTCAGCCCCTTGAGCTCGAAGACGAAGCTGGAGAGCTCCTGCAGCGGCAGGTCCTGGTCCGCGATGAAGCACTGGGTCACCCCCGCGCCCGGGACGGGGACGGGGACGGGGCCGGAGAAGGTGACGGGCTGGGACGTGTCCGTGTCGACCAGGCGCAGCTGCTCGTAGGTGACACCCTTGGGCGGGACGACGAAGTAGCACCAGCGCGTGCTGCGCCGCTCGAAGCGCAGCTGCAGCTCCAGCGGGACCACGCGCGCGCCCTCTCCCTGCGGAGGCACGTCGCACAGGGGATACAGCCCCGTGTCCTGCGGCGCGGGCTTCGCCAGCATCAGGTCGATGAAGCCCAGCGGCGCGGGGTACGCCTGCGTGTAGAGGACGACCTCCTGGTCCAGCACCTGTCCGTCGGCGGCGAGCTGCCGCAGGGTGTAGAGCCCCTCTGGTACGGCGACGAGGTCCAGGTAGAGGACCGTGCCCACGCGCTGCTCCTCCCCCGGCCCCTTCGCGCGCGCCTGCGCCACCTGCGCGCAGGTGATGAGGTAGGGCGTTCGCTGGGCCAGCAGGGACCTGGGGATGCTGCACGGCTTGCAGAGGACCTGCTCCCCGGACACGTCCATCACCACGACGCGGTCCACCGCGTCGCTCACCAGCACCACCTGCACCTGGGTGCCCACCACGCGCTGCCGGCTGTCGGCGGTGACGTGCTCACCGGGGTTGAGCAGGATGGGCGGGGTGAGGGCGCCCTCGCAGTGGAGCGGCTGGTCCGTGGGGGACGGGGGGCTGCCCACGAAGTGCGCGCCCAGGTTGTTGAAGTAGAGGTTGTAGAGGTTGGGCTGGAAGTCGCTGGGCAGGTCGGTGAAGTTGACGAAGTAGGGCGTCTCGGGGACGAGCACGAACGACAGCCACGTCCACTGGCCCTGCTGGCTCCTGCGCTCCACCGCGGAGAGGAAGGCGTCCAGGCGGTTGGAGTCGAAGAGCACGGAGAAGTCCGTGCCCTCGTCGAGGAAGAGCAGGCCCCAGTCGCGCATCCGCGCTCGCGTGTCGGCCGTGGGCTGGCAGCGCAGCACGGGGCAGCGGTCGTCCGAGCCGTTGAAGTACGTGTGGCGCAGGTCCACCGTCACCAGCCGCTCGTAGGCGTAGCGGCGCGCGGGCCCGTCGTTGCGGTGGGGCACGGGGCCGGGCTGTTGCCGGGGGCCGGGCCTCAGCCGCGAGGGGCCATCCAGGGAGCGCTCGTAGGCGCGGCGGGCGCGGCTCATGGCTCCTGCTCCCGGGGCTGCCCTGGCGCCTCGACACCCTTGGCCGCCGGCACCTGGGCCTGCATGGCCGTGCCCCGGTAGGGAATCATCCGGACCTTGTAGAAGACGGACGGCAGGTACTTCACGCCCGCGAGCCCCATCAGGTGGTTGAGGCCCAGCAGGTCCAGGTTGACGAACTCGAAGGTGAGCTTGTCGATGTCCGGGTCCAGCCCGGGCAGGCTCTGCTGGGTGAACCAGGGCGTCTGCTGGAAGTAGCTGATGACCTGCGAGATGGCCTCCAGGCCCACCGCGTACGCCTGGTCCTCGAAGTTGGCGTACAGGAGGACGAAGAGGTCGATGTAGAGCGGCGGGGAGACGATGCCGTACGTGTCCTGCGACACGGGGGCGTTGCGGTTGTACGTGCTGATGATGGTCTCGTGCTGGAGGTTGGCCAGGTACATCACCACCGCGTCACGCGCGGGCGCGGCCGGACGGCCCTCGGGGTCCGTCAGGTTGGAGAGCACCACCCAGGGCTCCTGCCGGGGTGCGAGCTCCGCGTTGCGGATGAACTCATCCAGCCGCGCGCGGATGAGCTCCAAGGTGCCTCCAATCTTGCCCAAGACATACCTCTCTCAGCGCGCCCCCGGGGCACGTCTGTCTTCAAAGGTGGAGTGAGACCCGGAGGGCCGCCGGGCTTCTTCACGAGGGCGCACCGGAAGAGGGCGCGACGTCGTTGCCGCTGAATGCGCTCACGCGAGGGTTCTGCTCGCGGAGTGAAGTCACAGTAACAGGTAAAACCTGTGTGTCAAACGAGGGGGATTGGGCAGACGTGGCGGGGAGGATGTCTGTTGAAACCCGTCGTGTCTGTCTTTGGCGTCTGGGGAAGGAGGCCGCGCGGGGAGGGGTGGCGGGGCGCGGTGATTCCGACGCGCGGCATTCCCCTCCCCGAGGGACGCACGGGGCCCCAGGCCCGTCAGCCGGGGCGCACCTGGAGGGTCCGGGCGGCGGGTGTTCCCGGACAGCGCGGGTCGGGTGGGGCGGCCCGGGCGTCGACGGGAGAGGGTGAGTCAGCGCCGCCCGGGCCGGATTGTCGGCCTCGCGCGCGTTCGGGCGGGGGGGGACGGAGGTAGGGCTCCGCAAACGAATGAGTCCGCCCTTCTTTCGAAGGACGGACTCGGTGTGGTTCAGCGTCCCCGATGAAGGGGCCGATGGGAAGGAATCAGGCGAGCGACGCGGCGTCCAGGCCGGCGTCGGCCATGAGCAGCGCCAGCTCCGCCTTGAGCTTGTCCTTGGCGCGAATCTCCAGCTGGCGGGCGCGCTCGCGGGAGAAGCCGAAGTGCTCGCCCAGCTCGCTGAGCGTCATCTCGGAGTCGCCCATCACCCGGTTCTCGATGATGAAGCGCTCGCGCGGGTCCAGGCGGCGCAGGGCGCGCTGCACCAGCTCCCGGGTGAGGCCCGCCTGCTGGCGGTCGGCCACCTCGTCCTCGTGCGAGGCGGTGGCGGACTCGACGAAGTCCAGGTGCGTGGCGTCGCCGTCCTCGCCCACGGGGGCGTCGAGCGACAGGTCACGCCCGCCCATGCGCTGCTCCATCTCGCGCACCTCGGAGGCCTTCACGTTCAGCTTGCGGGCGATCTCCTCCGCGTTGACGATGTTCGCGTCGCCGGCGCCCATGCGCTCCAGCTCGCGGCGGGTGCGCGCCAGGCTGAAGAAGAGGCGGCGCTGCGCCTGCGTGGTGCCCAGCTTCACCAGGCTCCAGTTGCGCAGGATGCAGTTCTGGATGTACGCGCGAATCCACCACACCGCGTAGGAGATGAGGCGGATGCCCTTGTCCGGGTCGAACTTCTGCACGGCCTTCATCAGGCCGATGTTCGCCTCCTGGATGAGGTCCGACATCTTCAGGCCGTAGGAGCGGTACTCGTAGGCCACCTTCACCACGAAGCGCAGGTTGCTGGTGACCAGCTGGTGGCCCGCCATCAGGTCGCCCTTGCGGAAGCGCCGCGACAGCTCCTGCTCCTGGGGCTGCGTCAGCAGCGGGTACTGGTTGATCTCCGAGAGGTACGTGGAGAGGGAGTCCGGGGAGGAGAAGTGGGAAGAATCCTGCATGGCGTCTCTCGGGGAAGGGGGCCGTTGGGAGCCGCGCCTCGGCGGCACGGGTGGGGTCCTTCGCAATGCGCATGCCACGGGCCACTTGCGCCATTTCCCAATGAGTCCAGGGGTTTGCATCGAGGCCCAGGGGTGCTTAAGGGCGGACCTCTTTCGTTTTTACAGGGGGCGGATCCGAAGACTCTTCCGACTGTCTTCCAGTCGACGGAGCCTGGGAGTGGGTGTCGGGAGGAGCGCGGGCGAGCGGGGAGGCGGCTGTGCGCGGGGCGTCTCGGGTGGGTGGGATCGTCGCCACCTTGGGTGGATGGCGGACCTGTTCCAGCTCTTCGCGGTGTCGGCGGTGGTGATGGGGGTGTCGCAGACCGTCGCGCGTGAGCGCATCTTCGCGCCGCTCCGGGCGCGGCTGGGGGGCAAGGAGACGTGGTGGGGGTATCTGGTGTCGTGTCCCTACTGCGTGTCCCACTACGTGGCCTTCGTGCTGGTGCCGTTGACGGGGACGTACGCCATCGACGTGGTGGTGGGAGGCTGGGTGGGGTGGGGCTTGAGGTGGTTTCTCTCCGCGTTGCTCGTCACCGTCATCGCGGCCTTCTACCGGGTGCTCTTCTGGTTCGTGGACGAGAGCCAGGGGCTGGTGCGCCGGCGTCAGCGCACCGAGGACGAGGAGACGGCGACGAAGCGGCTGGTGCGAAGACAGGTGGAGCAGAAGGTCTCGGGTGAACCCCCGGAGCCGCTGCCTCCGTCACCGCACTGAGGCGCGGGGCTACCCGTGGCCCGGGCGTCATGAGAAGAAGGAGCCCGTCTGGCGTCCGGAGGACGACTTGAAGCCAGGGGCTCGATGACGGACGAATCGAAGCAGGCGGCCGTCCCGAGCGGGCGCGCCTGGGTGGTGTTCGCGGGGATGGTGGTGGTGGCGCTGGGGTTCTTCGCCCGGGCCGCCTTCTCGAGCGACGTCTTCATCGCGGGCGACACGCTGCGCGCCTTCTATCCGATGCGGGCCTTCTGGGCCGAGCGCGTGTCCGCGTTCGACCTGCCCGAGTGGTACGCGTACGACGGCTTCGGGCAGTCCTTCCTGGGCATCTTCCTGTCGGGCGCATTCCACCCCACGTCGCTCTTCCACCTGGTGCTGCCCCTGGGCGCGGCGGTGAAGCTCACCGTGTTGTCCTGCTACCCGGTGGCCATGCTCGGGGTCTGGGCGCTCCTGCGCGAGTACGGCGTGCCGCGACCGGGCGCGCTCTTCGGCGCGTGCTGCTTCGCCTTCAGTGGCTACCTGGTGTGCATCACCAACAACCCCACCTATCTGCTGGCGGCGAGCACCGTGCCCGCGGCGCTCTGGGGCGCGGTCCGGTTCCTGCGCGCGCCCTCGGCGCGGCGGCTGGCGGTGGGGGCGGGGTTGTTGGCGCTGGTGGCCTTCGCGGGGGACGCGCAGGGCTTCGCGATGACGAACGCGCTCGTCGTGCTGGTGGCGCTGGTGGACCCCGAGGCGGGCGGCTGGCGGCGTCGGGTGACGACGTGTGCGGCGCTGGTGGTGACAGGCGCGCTGCTGTCCGCGCCGCAGCTGTTCCCGGCCGCGGGGCTCGTGTTGTCCGGCGAGCCGGGGGCGCGCTCGGTGGTGGAGGCCCAGCGCTTCTCGCTCCACCCCTTGCGGCTGGGGGAGCTGTTGATGGGGCCGTACCTGGCGGACAAGCACGGGCTGCGCGGCGTCCCTGACGTCGTCGTCTGGAACCTCGTTCCCTCGGGAGGCTTCGGCCGGGTCTGGGTGGATTCCATCTACGTGGGCGCGCCCGCGTGTGTGCTGGCGCTGGCGGGGCTCTGGGCCTGTGCGCGGCGGCCGAGGGCGTGGGTGCTCGCGGGGGCGTGGGTGCTCCTGCTCGCGCTCTGCCTGGGAGACTCGCTCCCTCTCTATGGTTGGGTGTACCAGGTGCTGCCCTTGTGGCGCCCCTTCCGCTACCCGGAGAAGCTGGTGCCGCTCGTCACGCTGGGTCTGGCGGTGGCGGCGGGGCTCGGCTGGAAGCACTGCCTGGTGGAGGACGGCGCGCGCCGCGCCGTCGTGGGCGCGGGGCTGGTGCTGGGCGCGCTGGGGGCCGTGGTGGCGTTGGGGGAGGTGGCGGGCGGGTGGTGGACGCGCGGCGTGCTGACACCGCGCTGGCCGGAGGTTCCCCCAGTCGTCGTGGGGGGGCTGTCGGGCAACGTCGTGTGGGCGGGCGCGGTGACGGCGGTGCTCGCGCTGGCGTGCGCGGCCCTGGCCTGGCCGTGGGGGGCGGCCAGGCTGCGAGCCGGGCTCTTCGTGGCGCTGGAGCTGGGCGCGTTGGTGTGGGCGCACGAGCCGCTGTACGTGCTCGCGCCGGCGGAGTTGCTGGAATTGTCGCCGCCCTTCGCGGACCGGATTCGTGAGCGGGTGCCCGCTGGCGAGCCGGTGCGGGTGGGGTCGTCGGTCCGCGCCATCGGCAACGCGAGGGCGGTGCCGGGGCTCGACCATCACGGCCGGCTGAGCCTCGGCTTCACGACGGGGCTGCTCCCGGACACGGCGACGCTCTGGGGATTGGAGAGCGCCAATGGCTACATGCCCGGGGAGAGCGTGCGGGTGCGCGGGCTGAGGCGGGATGTGTCGCGCTGGTACGGGGAGCTCGCGCCCAGATTGGGCACGCCCTTCTCGGTGCACAGCACGCGCGCGGGCTCCGGCGTGGTGTTGCCCCCCACGGTCCGGGTGCTCGCCGAGGACCCCTTGTTCGAGACAAAGCTGGTGGAGCATCCGGAGGCGCTGGCGAGGGTGCTGCTCGCCCGGCCCCGATGTGTCGCGGGGAAGGATGAGGCGCTGGGTCTCCTGCTGACGGGGCCGCTTCCGCCTCGCGATGTCGCCGTCGTGGAGTGCGCCGGCGGCCCCCTGCCCGAGGCCTCCGAGCGGCTGACGGGCACCGTGCGCGTGGATCGTCCTTCGCCCGAGCACCTGCTCGCCGAAGTAGAGGCCTCCGAGCCCGCGGTGCTCGTCATCAATGATGCCTGGCAGCCCGGATGGACGGCGTGGGTGGATGGACAGGAGGCGGCCATCCTCCCCGCCAATGTCGCGGTCCGCGCGGTGGCGGTCCCCGCGGGCCAGCACCAGGTGGAGCTGCGCTACCGGACACCCGGGCTGCGCCTGGGGCTCCTCGTCGCCCTGGGCACGCTGCTCGCGTTGGCCGTCCTCGACGTCCTGGGCAGGCGCACCGGGAGGGGGCGCCCCGGATTCCAGGGGGTTGGAGCGTCCCAGGGGCCCCGACGCAACTTCCCGATGCCCGTGTGAGAAAATGATGGGAACGCCCAGCACCCCCATGGGCCGGAGCCCTTCATGAGCCCCATCGACCGTAACCGCCCCGTCTCCACGCCCGTCGCCCCGTCGCAGACCCAGCGCGCGTCGCTGAAGAACCCGCTGGGCGGGCTGGTGGAGGCCGCGAAGAACGGGCTGAAGGAGGTCCCTCGCTTCCTGGAGCAGGGCAAGGACGTCTTCGAGGCCACGCACCTGAGCGAGGTCAAGCGCCTGTTCGGCGGCGACGCCAAGCCGGACAAGACGCTGGACGGCAAGCTGATGGGCGCCAAGGGCCAGACCTTCCCGCCCGGCACGCCGCTCAAGGACATCCCTGGCGTCACGCCGCAGAACAACCCGAACCCCGACAAGACCGTCCTCTACATCAACGGCATCCTCACGCCGGCAGCGAACCAGCTCAGCGAGATGCGGGCCATCGCGGAGAAGGCGGACGCGCGCGTCATCGGCATCCACAACGCCACCGAGGGCTTCGTCGCGGACCTGGCCCAGTGCGTGGGCGACAAGCTGGACAAGGGCAAGAACCCCGCCGTGGACACCCTGGCGGACACCGTCTACGGCGAGCTGAAGGCGGGCCGCGAGGTCCACCTCATGGGCTACAGCCAGGGCGGCCTCATCACCGCGCGCGCCCTGTTCGACGTGGAGCGCCGGCTGCGCATCGAGGACGGCATGTCCTCCTCGCAGGTCGAGAAGCTCATGGGCAAGCTGAGCGTGGAGACCTTCGGCGCGGCATCCACGCGCTACCCGGACGGCCCCCAGTACGTGCACTACATCAACAACGCGGATGCCGTCCCCACCCTCACCGGCCTGGGCGGCAGCTTCGACCCCATCGCCTTCGCGAAGGACGCGGGCAAGGGCGCCGTCGTGCACCGCTTCACCGATGGCAACCTGAACCTCATCGGCAACCACATGATGGACACGATGTACGTGAAGCACCGCGTGCCCTTCGAGCAGGCGCGCGCCGGACAGTTCTGACGTCGTTTCAGACGACGACCTTCCACTGGCCGAAGTGGTGGCGAAGAAAGACCTTCGAGGTCCCCTCCCCGGCACCTCGGGTGGCCATGGACCTCAGCCGGAACTTGTCCCTCCTGCTCAGGTCCCTCCAGGGCAGGAACGGGTGCGCGTGACGTGAGCGCCAGAGCACCACGCCCCTCCAGCCCCCTTTCATCGACTGGTCGTAAAGGAAGGACTCGAGCTTCTGGGTGAGCGACACGGGCTTCAGCTCGGGGCTGAGCAGGAAGTCGAGCACGGCGAGCTGTCTGGATTCGACGGCCCTGACCACGGCGCTCGCGATGACCACCGAGCGCAGGTTCGGGAAGGCGTGCTTCGCGAGCAGGGCCTGGACCTCGCTCACGGCCCCTTCGTCGACGGCGCGGTAGAGCGTCTGGGTTTGTCGCTGCTCGCGCCAGACCGAGAATCGCCAGAGCAGGACCAGCGCCGCGAATGGCAGGACCCCAAGACCCCAGTCCCTGAGTGTGTTCATGGGACCGTCATAATCGCGAACCCGCTCCCTCGAAAGGAAGCGGGCGCGTCCTGCGTCATCGCCCCGGTGGCTTCAGGTCCGCGGGCAGTCCCCCCGACGTCGGAGGGCGCTCCAGCGCGGAGGGCGTGAGCCCCTGGGTGGAGAGGGGGCCCGCGTCCTGCTGCGAGCCCGAGGGCTTCTTGTCATCGTCCGAGCACGCGCCGAGCACGGCGCAGGCGGCGAGTACGGCGCACAGATGGCGGGTCATCGTTCCTCCTTCCCGCCTCAGTACTTGACCCAGATTTCCGTGCCGGGATGAATCTCCGTCAGCGGCGTCGTGTCCGGTTCGGACGCGATGAGCTCCTTCGTCACCGGGTTGGCGCTGTACGCGCTCTTGCCCGACCAGACGATGAGCGCGTCCTTGAACACGCTCAGGTCATGCACGTGCTCCTGCACGGTGTACTTGTTCCAGCCCGGCGTGCGCGCGGGGTAGATGAAGACGGCGGGCGCGGGCTCGGCCTGCGGCTCGCCGCCGGCGTCCGTGGCGCCGTGCTGGTGGTCCCCGGACGTGCCCACCCACTCCACCGTCGTCTCCTGTCCCTGCGCGTCGCGGCAGGTCTGCGTGGTGGGGAAGTACACCATCGCGAACGGCGTGTTCGGCATGCGCGCGCGCAAGGAGACGCGGTGCGCATGCGTGTCCGCGGCCAGCACCTCGGCCGCGGAGGAGCGGGTCCAGGTGATGGACTTCACGTTGCCGCTCGCGTCCTTCTCCACCACCGCCTTGCCGAACTGGGAGTCCAGCGGGCGCACGGAGGTGACACCCTCGGGGATTCGAATCTGGAGCCGCCAGGTGTCCGCGCCGCTGCAGCCGTGGCCGACCGTGAACTGCACCTCGTAGGACGTGCCCTCGATGGCGGGGCCGGCCCCGGAGGTGCCGATGTGGGCCTGGGCGGCCGTGCCGACCAGCAGGCCCGCGGACGCGAGCAGGAGTGGGAGTGAGGTCTTCAAGCAGGGCCTCCAGTGGAAGGGTTTGCGCTGGAGCACCGGGTTAACAGACGGCCCGCGCGCCACCGATGTGGCCTTTTGCCGCAGCCCGGGGGGCATCCCAATCACTTGCCAGCGACAATCATCCGGAGACCGGAGGGTGCCGCGACAATTCGCCGCACCTGTCCATGACTGACCTGGGGCTCACCACACGCCCTGCTCTCGCAGCAGGGTCCCCAGGGGCCGCGCGCCGCCGCGGTGGGACTCGAAGAGGCTCGCGGCGAGCTGCCGCGTGGGGTGGGCCCAGCCGATGCGCTGCTGCCCCTCGTGAGTCACCGGGCCGCAGTGGATGAGGGACGCGCGCAGCTCCTCGTCGGAAGTGAACACCGCGTGCTCCAGGGGCAGCGGGCTCTGACTGGCGAGGAACACCTGCCGCCCTCCCATCTCCCCGAGCGCGGCCTCCACCCAGCGCGGGTGCAGGCCGTTGGCGGGCTCGTCCAGGATGGCGAAGTCCTCGTTGACGTCCAGGTAGTACAGGAGCGACAGCAGCCGCTTCTGGCCGAAGCCCAGCTCGGCCTGTGACAGCTCGCCCCCGTCGCGGCGCGCGAAGTGGAAGGTGAAGCCGCCGAAGCCCACGCGCCCGCCGTTGTCGTACGAGCGCTTCTCCAGCACCTCCACACGCAGCCGCCCGGAGGCCATCCCCGCCATGTCCACGAAGCGCGCGAGGAACGAGCGCTCCAGCGCGTCATGGCGCAGCTCCAGCGCGTCCACCAGGGGCTCCAGCTCCACGCGCTCCTTGAGCCACCCTGGCATCCAGGACGGCAGCGCCATCAACCCCAGCGGGAAGATCTCCCCGTCGTGCGCCTCCATCGCGTAGCGGATGGCGCCCAGCTTCTCGTACATCCCCAGCGCCTCGTCGAAGCGCTGGGGCGCGAGCAGGAAGGTGCGGCGCAGGAGCGTCTTGAGCCGCTCCTTGAGCCCCGCGTCGATGTACTGCGCCGTCATGAACAGCAGCGTCCACACCGAGCGGTCCAACAGCGACCAGTGCATGGTGCGAGACCACGCGCTCTCTCCATCCACCTTGCAGTCCAGGCCCTCCGAGTCCGCGCGCAGCACCAGCCGCGTCGAAGGCGACGACAGCCACAGCTCCACCTCGATGAGCGGCTGAAGCCCCGCTTCGTGCGTGGGCACGCGCAGCGGCAACAGCCCCGCGCCCTGCCGGGGCGTCGCGTCCGCGCGCTCGGGCACCCGCGTGTCGTTGCGCGCGAAGACGTGCAGCTTCATGCCCGGGAAGGCCAGCTCGTACTCCAGCGCGAAGCGCTCGTGGATGAGGCCGGAGAAGTCCGAGCCGAGCACGGTGGACAGCAGCTCCAGCAGCGTGGTGCGGCCGGTGCCGTTCTCACCCAGGATGAGGTTGAGCGTGGGCCCGGGGGTCAGCTCGGTGCCGGGGGCGACGCCGCGGTAGTGGTGGACGGTGAGCCGGGTGAGCTTCATGCGAGGTCCTCACCCGGCAGCTTCGTGCTCCCGGGGTCCGACGGGAATACTCCACCCACCGGAGTGTCTGGTGTGCCGCCCGGAGCATGACGCGTCCGGGCATGCGCGAAGCGTTTGGTGGGCTCCGGACTCGTCTATACACTCCGCGCGCTTTCGCACCCCTCAAGAACCCTGGATGCAGAATCCAGAAAGGATGAAGTGAGGACGATGAAGAACGTTGCCCTCGGTTGTCTGTTCTCTGCGCTGGTGGCCCTCGTCGCGGCCCCCGCCTCCGCCCAGCTGGAGCTGCCCGCGGCCAGCCCCTCCGCCAAGGTGACGCAGGAGGTGGGCGTCACGTCCATCTCCGTCGACTATTCCAGCCCGGCGGTGAAGGGCCGCAAGGTCTGGGGTGACCTGGTGCCCTGGGACAAGCCGTGGCGCTCGGGTGCGAACGCGGCCACCAAGATTACCTTCAGCCACGACGTCACCTTCGGTGGCAAGGCCGTGCCCGCGGGCACGTACTCCATCGTCACGCTGCCCTCGCAGAAGGGCTGGAAGGTGATGCTGAACAAGGAGCTGGGCCTGTTCTCCACGCCCGCCCAGTACTCGCCCGCCAACGACATCGTCACCGTCGCCGGCACCACGGCGGCGATTCCCAGCCGCGAGCGCCTGACGTACGTGTTCAGCAACACCACCGAGGACACCACGTCGCTGGACCTGGAGTGGGAGAAGCTGCGCGTCTCCGTCCCCATCAAGGCGGACACCGCGACGCTGGCCAAGGCGAACATCGAGAAGGCGGTGGCGCAGAGCGCCAGTGAGCACGCCCAGGCGGCCCGCTACGTGGCGGAGTCCACCAAGGACTACGCGGCGGCGCTGAAGCTGGCGGACGCGTCCGTGGCCATCGACTCCAACTGGTACAACCAGTGGATTCGCGCGGACATCCTCGCCAAGAGCGGCAAGTACGCGGAGGCCCGCAAGGCCGCGCAGATTTCGTGGGACCTGGGCCAGAAGGCCCCGAACTTCTTCTACAAGGACCAGGTCTCCAAGGCCCTGGCGGACTGGAAGAACAAGTAGCCCTCCGTCCCGGTGGAGCCCTCCTTCAGCGTCGGGGGGCTCCGCCCGCGAGTCGCCGGTAGAGCGACTCGTACCGGTCGATGGCCGGCGCCTGCCTGAAGCGCTCGACGACGTCGGCGCGCGCCCGGAGGGAGAAGGCCCGCCACCTCGCCGTGTCACGCAAGAGGCCCAGCACGTGGCCCGCCATGGCGCGCACGTCCCCCAGCGGCGCCAGCAGGCCCGTCTCGCCGTGGCGCACCACCTCCGGGATGCCGCCCACGTCGCTGGCCACCACGGGCACCCCGCAGCTGAGCGCCTCCAGCGCCGCGAGCCCGAAGCTCTCCTGCTCACTGGGCAGCAGGAACACGTCGGACGCGGCGAGCACCCGCACGAAGCGCTCCTGCTTGCCGGGGAAGGCCACGCGGTGGGCGAGCCCCAGCTCGCGCAGCATCCGCTCCGCGGGCTCGCGCTCCGGCCCGTCGCCCACCATCACCAGCCGGCACGGCCGCTCTCGGTGCACCTGGGCGAAGACGGCCACCACGTCGGTGATGCGCTTGACGGGGCGGAAGTTGGAGACGTGCACGAGCACGGGCTCGTCGTCGCCCAGGTCCGGGAAGAGGGCCTTGAGCTGTGCGCGCTCGCGCGCGGGGGCGTACGCCTCCGTGTCCACGAAGTTGGCGATGACCTCGATGGGGAAGCTGTCGGGGATGCCGAAGCCGCTCCACGTCGCGTCGCGCAGGAAGGCGGACGGCGTCGTCACCGCGTCGCTCTTCAGGATGGAGAAGCGCGTCATCGGCAGGTAGCTGGGGTGCACGCCGACGAGCGTCGTGTCCGTGCCGTGCAGCGTGGTGACGACGCGCGGCGCCTGGTCACCCAACACCTCGCGCGCCATCCACGCCGCCGTGGCGTGGGGCACCGCGTAGTGCACGTGCAGCACATCCAGGTGCGCCTGGGTGGCGACTTCAATCATCTTGGACGCCAGCGCAATCGGGTACGTACCGGAGCGCTGGAGCGCGGGGTAGTCGCTCTCCTTCACCTCGTGGAACGACACGCCCCTGGGCAGGGCGGCCAGCCGCACCGGCGGCTCGCGCGCGATGAAGTGGACCTGGTGGCCCCGCTCGGCCATGGCCAGGCCGATGCCGGTGGCGACCATGCCGCTGCCACCGAATGTCGAGAAGCAGGTGATGGCGATGCGGAGGGGAGGGCTCATCGGCGGTGAGGGAAGAACAGGGGCTTCTCGAAGCTATTCCGGCGGAAGTGCTCCACCGGGTCGACGAGCCCCAGCGTCTCCCGCACCACGTACGGCTCGCCGTGGGCCACGCCGACCTGGGCGCCGTAGAAGCGGTCCCTCGCCTCCAGGGAGGAGAGCGACAGCGCGGAGCCCACCAACGTCGCGGGCGCGCCCGGGCGGGGTTCCACCTGACTCGCGTAGCAGCGCACGGCCGCCGTCTTGGTCTCGTAGACGGAGGACACGTCCACCACGAAGCTCGGCTCGGCCAGGTGGCGCAGCGGATAGTAGAGGACCTGTCGGGGCGTGAAGGCCGCGCCGGGGGGCTCGGTCTCGAACTTGCGCACGCCGGAGAAGAACAGCGCGCGCGTCACCAGGGCGCTCGCGGCCTCGTGGTCCGGGTGGCGCTCCTCCTCCCACGGCACGATGACCAGCTCCGGGCGCAGCCTGCGCAGCACCTCCACCACACGCGCGACGGCGGACGCGCGCACGCGCTCGGCCTCGGGCGCCTCGAAGCCGGCCCACGGGCTGAGCCAGCCGTCGGGCAGCTCCAGGTTCTCGCGCACGGCCAGGCCCAGCACCCGCGAGGCGGCCTGGGTCTCCTCCGCGCGCGACTCGAGCGTGCCGCGCGAGCTCTTCTCCCCTCGCGACAGGTCGATGATGCCCGTGCGGTGGCCCTGGCTCGCGAGCCGCGCCATCAGCCCGCCGCAGAACAGCTCCACGTCGTCCGGGTGGGGACCGAAGGCCAGCGCCTCCAGCCCGTACGTCGCGCCGCTCGCGCTCATGGTGTCAGGTCCTGGAGGTCGCCGGAGAAGGGGATGCAGGCGTCGAGCACCTGGCGGGTGAAGGCCCGCGTGCCGAAGCGGCACGCGTGGTAGGCCATGCCGTGGATGCGCTCCTGCGGCGCGCCCTCCGGCAGCAGCATGGCGCGCAGCCGGTCCACGCGCTCGGTGGTGACCTCGTCGCGCAGCGCGAGCGCCCGGCCGTAGCGGGCCGACAAGCGTGACACCGCCGCGCGCACGGTGCCGCGCGTGCGCTTGAGCGCGTCCAACAGCCGCGGGTCCAGCTTCAGCATCGACTCGCCCAGCGTGTCCAGCTCGGCGGAGAACGCGCCGAACAGCCGCGCCTCCACGGCGCCCGCGGGCTCGAAGGGCTCGGCCGCGTCGCGCGTGGCCAGCTTCGTCAGGAGCGCTTCACGCGGCTGGCTCGCCTCGTCCGCGGTGAGGCCCAGCTTGTGGAGCAGCCTGCGCGCGCGGTCATCAAGCACCCGGAAGCGCGCGCGCGGCACCACGAGCGGCATGGGCAGGCCCGCGTGCGCGTAGAGCGGCGCCAGCTGCGCGAAGTAGGAGACCTCGCCCGGGCCGCCGACGTACGCGGCGGTGGGCAGCCACGTGTCCTGGAGCAGCGGGCGCAGGAGCGCGGAGGTGGTGAAGCGCAAAGGCTCCTGCTCCAGCGCGCGCAGCAGATCCTCTGTGGTGACGGTGGCGCCGCGCGGGTGGCCCACGAGGCTCCACGTCTGGGGCCCCGCGGGGTCCAGCCGGTAGCGCGCGCCGTCGACCTCGTCCGGGGAGAAGAAGCCCAGCGGCGAGCCAGGGCGGATGTAGACCTGCTCGGAGAAGCCCGCGCGGGTCAGCTCCTCCACGCGCTGGGTGAGCGCGGTGGAGAGGGTGGCCGCGTGCTCGAGCGAGCGCCGGTGGATGGGCGCGGCCAGCGGCGCGAGGCGCGCGTCCCTCGGGTCGAGGAACACCAACCCCTCTTCGGCGAAGAGGGTGGAGAGCACCTCGGTGAAGGCCTCCGCGAGCGTCGCTTCGGGGCGGTAGGCCCACTCGAGCAGGGAGAGGTGCTCCTCGGCCTGGGGCTCCGCGCCCAGCTCCGCGCGCAGCGCCTCCAGGGCCTTGAGGACCCCGGGGCCCAGCTTCTGGTGGGCGATGGGCGCGCGAGAGAGGGCCGCGTCGGGGAGGTCGAGCGACACGCGACAGCGCGCGCCCCTCGGGCTCGCGACGAAACAGTGGTCGACCTCCGGCAGGTCATGGTCCTCGGTCTGGAGCCAGAAGACGGGAACACAGGGGCGGCCGGTTTCTTCCCGGAGTTTTCGCGCGGCGACGATGGCGGCGGCGGCCTTGTAGAGCGTGAAGAGCGGGCCGAGGAACAGCCCCATCTGTTGTCCCGTCACCACGACGATGGTGCCGGGCTGGGCGAGCTCCTCCAGATGTCGGGTCCTGGCGGGGCTCGGCGCCAGCCGGGCGTTCTGGGCTCGCAGCACCTCGAGCAGCGCGGGCGGGACGGAGCGGGTGGAGGCAGCGGCCGCGGCCTCCGCGCGAGCGGCGCGGTGGCGGAAGCGGTCGGGCAGGAAGGCGAGCGCGCGTGGGTCTCCCTGGAGCCACGCGGTGGGAAACGAGGGCGTCACGGTGCGCGGTGATAACAGGTCGCCTCTCCTCCGGCACGCAGAAGGACCGTGGCGCACACTCGACGTGCCAGCGTGGCTGGCCGCGTCATCGCGGATGAAGGCCGCGCGCGCGTGAGGCGGGTCCTTGTTGTAGGGTCCGCGGCGGATGCGAACCCTGCTCACCTTCGGCATGACGCTGGCCATGAGCCTTGGAATCGGGACCACGGCCTTCGCGCAGACACCTCGACAACCGCACGCGGGAGAAATCGCGGCGGGCCTGCGGCGCCTCGGCGTGACGGGCAGCGTGCTCTACGTCGCGGCCCACCCGGACGACGAGAACACGCGCTTTCTCGCCTGGCTCGTCGGAGAGCGCGGCCTGCGCGCGGGCTATCTCTCGCTCACGCGCGGCGATGGCGGACAGAACCTCATCGGCACCGAGCAGGACGAGCTGCTCGGGCTCATCCGCACCTATGAGCTGCTCGCCGCGCGCCGCGTGGACGGCGCCGAGCAGTACTTCACGCGCGCGCGGGACTTCGGCTACACGAAGTCCGCCGACGAGGCGCTGCGCATCTGGGGCCATGACGCGGTGCTGGCGGACGTGGTGCTCGCCATCCGCCGCTTCCAGCCGGACGTCATCGTCACGCGCTTCAACACGAAGCCGCCCAACCACGGACACCACACCGCGTCCGCGCTGCTTGCCGCCGAGGCCTTCGCGGCCGCCGCGGACCCGTCGCGCTTCCCGGAGCAGCTGTCGCTCGTGAAGCCGTGGAAGGCGGACCGGCTGCTGCACAACGTCTCCACGTGGAGCCTGAAGCCGGACGCGGACATGTCCGCCTATCTCAAGGTGGACGTGGGCGGGTACGACGCGCTGCTCGGGCGCTCGTGGGGAGAGATTTCGGCGGAGAGCCGAAGCCAGCACAAGAGCCAGGGCTTCGGGGTCCCCGCCGAGCGCGGTCCGCTGCTCGAGTACTTCCAGCCGCTGGACGGCACGCGCCCCAAGGCCGACGTCTTCGAGGGGCTGGAGCTGTCCTGGCGCCGCTGGAAGGGCACGGAGAGCGTGGCCCGCGCGGTGGAGGAAGCGCAGAGGGGCTTCGACGCGCGCGCGCCGTATCGCTCGGTGCCCGCGCTGCTGAAGGTGCATGAGGCGCTGTCCGCGCTGCCGGACGAACACCCGTGGAAGGCCGTGAAGCTGCGCGAGACGGAGGCGCTGGTGGCCGCGTGCGCGGGACTGTTCCTGGAGGCGCGGGCCGCCGAGGCCACGGGCACGCCGGGCACGTCGGTGGCGGTGACGCTGCACGCGCTGAACCGCTCGCCCGCGGCGCTGAAGCTGGTGAGCGTGACGCTGCCGGGTGGGGAGCGCGTGGCGGTGGACTCGGTGCTCGCGGAGCACGCGCCGCTCAAGCTGGAGAAGAAGCTGGCCCTGCCACAGGACGCGGCCGTCACCACGCCGTACTGGCTGCGCAAGCCCGCCTCTGGCGGCCTGTTCGCGCTGGACGACTCGGACCGCGCGCTGACGGGGCTGCCCGAGGCGGGGCCGGCGTTGTCGGTGTCGTTCGTGTACGAGGCCGCGGGGCGTCGCCTCACGGTGACGCGGCCGGTGGTGCACGTGTGGACGGACCCGGTGCGCGGGGAGCTGTACCGCGCGTTCGAGGTCGTCCCCGCCGTCACCGCGACGCTGGAGCGGGACCGGGTGATGTTCCCCAACGGCGCGGCGCAGTCGGTGGCCGTGGTCCTGGGCGCGGGGCGTGGGGACGTGAGCGGCAAGGCGCGGCTGGAGCTGCCGAAGGGCTGGCGCTCGGAGCCCGCGGAGCATGCGTTCCAGTTCGCCACGCGCGGTGATGCGCGCACCGTGCACTTCAAGGTGACGCCGCCCAAGGGCGCGACGGAGAAGGGGCGCCTGCGCGTCGTCGTCGACGTGGGCGGGCGCGCCGAGTCGTGGCGGGTGCGGACCGTGTCGTACGAGCACCTGCCTCCCCTGGCGGTGCGGCAGGACTCGGAGGCCACGCTGGTTCCCTTCTCGCTGGCGACGAAGGTGAAGCGGCTGGGCTACATCCCCGGCCCCGGGGACAAGGTGGCCGAGAGCCTGGCGGCGGTGGGCTACGAGGTGACGGTGCTGCCCGAGGAGCGGCTGGCCGCGGAGACGCTGGAGCGCTTCGACGCCATCCTCGTCGGCGTGCGGGCCTTCAACGCGAACCCGCGCCTCGCGGTGCACCGCGAGCGACTGCTCGACTACGTGAAGCAGGGTGGGCGCCTGGTGGTGCAGTACAACACCAACAGCCGCGTGGGACCGCTGTCGGCGTTCGTCGGGCCGTACCCGCTGGAGATTGGCCGCGAGCGTGTGACGGACGAGACGGCGGTGATGACGCCGGTGTCGGCGGACGAGCCGCTCTTGCGCGCGCCCAACCGGCTGACGTCCGCGGACTTCGACGGCTGGGTGCAGGAGCGCGGGCTGTACTTCGCGTCGAAGTGGGACGACAAGTACCGCCCGGTGTTCGCGATGAACGACGCGGGCGAGGAGCCGCTGAAGGGCTCGTTGCTCGTCGCGCGTCATGGCAAGGGCGTGTTCGTCTACACGGGCCTGGCCTTCTTCCGTCAGCTTCCCGCCGGGGTCCCCGGCGCCTACCGCCTCCTGGCGAACGTCCTCGCGCAATGAGCCCTCCCGTGAATCCCTCCTCGTCTCCCGCGCCCGTCGAGAAGCGGCCGGAGCTGGATGACGCGCCGCCGCTGCTCGGCTCGTGGCGCAACATCTACCTGCTGGTGGTCGGCTCCTTCGTCCTCTTCGTCGTCCTGTCGGCGGCGCTCACCTGGGTGTACTCGTGACCTTGCTCGACTGGGGGGTGTTGGTCGGGACGATTGTGTTCATCGTCTCGTGGGGGTTGTGGAAGTCGCGGGGCTCGAAGAGCACGGAGGAGTACCTGCGGGGGACTCGTGAGCTGAAGTGGCCCACCATCGGCCTGGCGGTGATGGCCACGCAGGCCAGCGCCATCACGTTCCTCTCCGTTCCGGGACAGGCCTACGAAGACGGCATGCGCTTCGTGCAGTTCTACTTCGGGCTGCCGTTCGCGATGATTCTCATCAGCGCGGTGTTCGTCCCCATCTACTACCGGCTGAACGTCATCACGGCGTACCAGTACCTGGAGTCGCGCTTCGACCTGAAGACGCGCCTGTTCGGCGCCTTCCTGTTCCTGGTGCAGCGGGGGCTGGCGGCGGGCATCACCATCTACGCGCCGTCCATCATCCTCTCCACGATTCTGGGCTGGGCGCTGGAGCCCACGGTGGTGGCGATGGGGGCGCTGGTCATCCTCTACACGGTGACGGGCGGCTCCACCGCCGTCAGCCAGACGCAGAAGCAGCAGATGGTGGTGATGATGGGCGGCATGGTGGTGGCCGCGCTGGTCATCCTCTGGCGGCTGCCCTCGCACGTGTCGTTCGGTGACGCGGTGGACGTGGCGGGCGCGTTCGGTCGGATGAACGTGGTGAGCTTCGATTTCAACGTGCAGGACCGTTACAACTTCTGGTCCGGACTCACGGGCGGCTTCTTCCTGGCGCTGTCGTACTTCGGCACGGACCAGTCTCAGGTGGGCCGCTATCTCACGGGGCGCTCCATCACGGAGAGCCGGCTGGGGTTGTTGTTCAACGGCGTGCTGAAGATTCCGATGCAGTTCCTGATTCTCTTCGTCGGAATCCTGGTCTTCGTCTTCTACCAGTTCAGCACGCCCCCCCTGCTGTTCAACGAGACGCTGGGCGAGCGGATGCGAGGCTCCGGGCAGGCGGCGGAGTACGCGGCGCTGGAGACGAAGTGGGAAGAGGTGCAGTCGAGCAAGCGCGCGCAGGTGGAGCGGTACCTGTCGGCGGAGGACGAGGCTTCGCGCACGGGTGTGCGTGAGGCGCTGCGTGCCGCGGCGGGAGAGGCGAGCCAGGTCCGCAAGGACGCCAAGGCGCTGGTGACGCGGGCGCTGCCGGGGGCGGAGACGAAGGACTCTGACTACATCTTCATCAGCTTCGTGAAGCGGTGGCTGCCCAGCGGGCTGTTCGGTCTGCTCATCGCGGTCATCCTGTCCGCGGCGATGAGCTCCATCGCGAGTGAGCTCACCGCGCTGGGGGCGACGACGACGGTGGACTTCTACCGGCGGGTGTTCCGTCCGGAGGCGTCGGACCGGCACGTGCTCATCGCGTCGAAGTTGTTCACGGTGTTCTGGGGATTGGTGGCGGTGGGGTTCGCGACCTTCGCGTCGCTGCTCGACAACCTCATCCAGGCGGTGAACATCCTGGGCTCGATTTTCTATGGGACGGTGCTGGGCATCTTCCTGGTCGCGTTCTTCCTCAAGTTCGTGCGAGGGCATGCGGTGTTCGCCGCGGCGGTCATCTCGCAGGCGACAGTGATTGGGCTCTTCATGCTCAGTGACATCGGCTACCTCTGGTACAACGTCATCGGCTGCGCGCTCGTCGTGGCGCTGAGTCTGGTGGCGCAGTCGGTGCTGCCGCGTGGACCGGAGGCCGCTCCGGCTCCGGGGGCCTGAGCAGGGCGCGGGCTACGGCGCGTCGCCGAGCGAGGCCCGGGTTGCCTCGATTTCCGCGAGGGACATACCTCCATCGCGGAGCCAGCGGCCTCCGCCCGGGCCCTTGCATCTGCTGGCGCAGAAGGCGTCCTTGTCGTCGAGCGGGAGTCGCAGGCCATCCGAGAAGGTTCCGTCGTGACAGGCGCACACGGTGCCGATGTCCGCGAAGCCGACGTAGGCCACTCCGAAGACCGCGCTGCTCAGGATGGCGATGAGAAGCCAAGGCCGTTGGCTCATGGGTGGACCTGTGTGGACCGGGGCATGGCGTGAGCCTATCCGGATGGATGCATTCGAGCGCAACGGGCTTTCAATAGAAGACATCCCCTGGAACTGGACGGCCTCGCGTTCCGCGAGCTGCGCACTCGCTGAGCCGTCGCGGTCCGCGGAGTCGGCTCAAGCCGCCACGGCCTCCGTGATGCTCATCGCCGTCGGCGTGGGCAGGATGCGCGAGAGCTTCAAGTCCGCCTGGGCGAAGAGCTCGCGGAAGTCCTCTTCCGTCCGCTCGCGCCCCGGAAGCGAGGCCAGCATCATCACGTCCAGCACCTTGCCCCCGTGCGGCCCATTGCCCGGAGGAATGACGGTGTCCACCACGAGCACGCGGCCTCCCTCCGCCATCGCCGACCGGCAGTGGCGCAGCAGCGTGACGCACGTCTCGTCGCTCCAGTCGTGGAGGATGCGCTTGAGCACGTACGCATCCGCCCCCGCGGGCACGGACTGGAAGAAGTCCCCCTCCACCAGCTCGCACCGCTCCGTGAGTCCCGCCCGCGCGACCCGCGACCCCGAGAGCACGTGCGCATGGTCGAAGAGCACGCCTCGCGCCTGGGGCGCCGCCTGGAGCACCTCGATGAGGAATCCGCCGTGCCCACCACCCACGTCGACCACGCGCCGCAGCGGCGTGAAGTCGTAGCTGCCCGCGATGGCCTTGTTCTCCATGTCGGAGAGGCTGGACATGCCCTGGTGGAAGATGTCGCCCTGGACCGGGTCGCTCGTCAGGTAGTCGAAGAAGGGCTTGCCGAAGATGCGGTCGAACGGCGTCTGCCCCGTGCGCACCGTCTGCGTCAGCTCGCCGGTGGGGGCCCAGAAGATTCTCTGCGTCAGCATGCGCACCGCGCTGTGCAGGGAGCCGGGCGCATCCGTGCGCAGGTACTCCGCGGCGGGCGTCAGTGAGAAGCGTCCTGCTTCATCCTCGGCGAAGACCTCCACGCTCGCGAGCAGCCGGAGGACCCGATAGAGCGACTGCGCATGCACGCCCAGCTCCTCCGCGAGCGATGCCGCGCTCCGAGGCCCCTGGACCAGGCGGTCCGCGACGCCCAGTTCCGCCGCCGTGGACAGCGCGCCGGAGAGGATGAAGCCAAAACCCAGGTCGACGATGCGCTGCGCGGGATGCACGGTAGGTGGAGTCATGACGACATCTTCACGCAGTCCTCCGACAGGACGCCGATGGCCTGACACACCCGCAGTCCCAGGTGGATTGGCGTGCCGCGTCAGCGCGACGTCAGAGCAACGACTCGATTTCGGTCGTCAACGCCTCCACGGAGGGCACGTCGTCCTCCTCGAGCGGCGCGCTGACGTGGAGGGTGCCGCCTTCGAGCCCCAGGCGCCTGGCCCCTCCCTCGATGATGACGCGCTGGATGCCTGCCTTCACTGTCTCGCGACCGAGCTCGGTATTCGCTGTCGCCTTGAGCGCCCCCGCCACGGCATTGGCGAGCAGGACCAGCCCCCGGAGCGGCTCACCGTCCGCGGTCTTGTCGATGGCGGGCTCCCAGCTCAGCTCGCCGCCCAACAGGGCCACCAGCTCCTTGCGCTGGGCCTCCATCAATCGGCGCGCTCCAAGGCGCGTGGGTGCGGGCTCGGCGAGCGGGGACAGGCCCTCGGGCGCCAGCGTCCCGACAAAGCCCGCGGCGTCATGCACGGTGAGCGCCTCGATGGACCCCAGCGCGACGTACGTCGCATCCGTGCCCGCGTCATTCCGCGACGGTGCGCCGCCGCGAACGAGGACGAACACCTCCTGGCGCAGCTGCGCGAGCGCCAGGATGGTGCCGCTCAGCTCCCGCCCGCTGCGCAGATGCAGGGTGACGCGGGGCAGCCGGACCTGCTCCCCGCGCAGCTCGCGCTTCTGGAGCGCCGCGAGGTCATCCAGCACCTCCGCGAGCGGCCGCGCCGACAGCGCACGCAGCTTTCGTTCGTCCTCGGTCATGGGCGGGGCCTAGAGAATCGCCTCGATGGCGCCGCGCAGGTCGTCCTCTCCGTAGAGCTTGTCCGAGTAGCCGTAGAAGCTCTCGCGCACGAAGAGGGTGTTGTCCTTGATCTCCACGCTCTTGTCGCCCGGGTTCTCCGCGCTCTTGGCGACGTTCTGGAAGACGATCTTGCTGAACTTCGCCTTCGCGGCCTCCTTCCCGAGGTCATCCGCGCAGATGCTCTTCATCACGTTGACGACGAGGCCCGGGCCGTACGACTCGTAATAGTAGTCGTAGCAATCGAGGATGGTCTTGTCCTCGGGGAAGCTGGCGGTGTCGATCTCGAATGGCATCTCGAAGCCGATGGCGGCATTGAGCTCCGACTGGAAGCGCGGGGAATGAGAATCCCGGATGGCCACGATGCGACGACGCTCTGCGAGACCCATGGTGTGTTCCTGTCTCTGAAGGGTGTGGGACGAAAGCACGCAGTGTCCCCACCCCGGTCTCCCACGTCAACCGGATGGGGCCTCCCAGGGACGCCAATGGCATGACATCCCGGGCGTCCCGGGCGGTTTGTCCTCCTGCCGCCGGCTGGACAATCTGTGTCGCAACACCTCGCACCCAACTGTGCAGGTCAGCCATGGCGCGAGTGTGAAACATGGTCGCGCGCACGCGAATGCGTTAGGTCTGCGCTCCCACCGCCGTCGCACGCGCTGCCCGCGCGCAGGGAGGCACGTTTCCCATGTTGGACTCCGCCGTACCGTCCTCTTCCGCTGTCTTCGAAGTGAAGGGCGAGGATGGCCATGTCATCTCCGACGACTTCTCCCGCCTCGACCTGGACCTGGTGCACGGCTTCCTGACGAAGACGTACTGGAGCCCGGAGATTCCCCGGGAGACGGTGGAGCGGGCCTGGCGTCACTCGCTGGCCTTCGGTCTGTACGCGGCGGATGGCGCGCAGGTGGGCGGCTGCCGCGTGGTGACGGACCGGGCGACCTTTGCCTACCTGGCCGACGTGTTCGTCCTGGAGTCACAGCGTGGCAAGGGCTTGAGCAAGTGGCTGATGCGGGTCGTCTTCTCCCACCCGGACCTCCAGGGGCTGCGCCGTTTCATGCTGGCGACGAGAGATGCACATGGGCTGTACGCGCAATACGGTTTCACGGCGCTGACGGCACCGGAGCGAATCATGGAGCGCGTGGACCCGGACGTGTATCGACGAAAGAAGCAGGACGCGCGCTGACGCAAGCGGCCCCGGCCGGGCTATCTTCGCCCGGACGAGGAGCGGCCCATGGCGAATGGACAGAGGCGGGGCGCGGGGCCCGGCCGGAACGAGGAGCCCCGCATCGCGCCCGAGGACGAGGACGCGACGCGCGACATCCCGATGTCCTACGCCCCGGAGGAGACCCGCGTGGCGCCTCCGGATCCGCCCGCTTCCGAGACTCGAATCGGTCCCCAGGACCTGGTCGACGAGCAGGAGGACATCGTCACCGAGGCGCGCAAGGGGCAGAGCGTACCGCCGCCGCGAGGTGTCGCCGGTCGAGGCCCCGAGGCCCGTGGCGCGGCCCGGGGCCAGGAGGTCATCGTCACCGAGGCCCGCTCCCATCGGAGCCCCTCCACGGGCGATGCACGCGCGGGCCGGGGCCAGGAGGCCATCGTCACCGAGGCCCGGCCCAGCCGACCTCCCGCGCGAGGAGGCGCGGAGAGTGACCTGCCACCGAAGGGACGCACCGCTGGCCGCGCCCCACCGGAGGACCCCAGGGGCCGCGCTGGTGCACGCGGCGCCCAGGAGCGCATCCAGGAGTTGGACCTGGATGAGGACGAGGACACCAACGCGTCCGCCGCTCACGCCGGAGGTGACGACGAGGAGTTCCAGCTCTTCACCAGCGGCGGTGTCGAGGACGAGCACCTGCCCTTCGCCACGGAGCTTCGAGGCGGAGGCTCGGCCCCGGCTGCGGGGATGCGAGAGGGCGCGGCCCCGGCGGCGCGAGGTGGCTCGGCTCCCGCGGGGATGCGAGGAGGCTCGGCGGGGGAGGGGCGAGGTGGCTCGGCGCCAGCGACGGAGGTGCGCGGAGGCTCGGCACCCGCGACGGAGGTGCGCGGAGGTCCAGCCTCCGAAACAGAGGTCCCCGGTGGCCCTCCCCGCGTGGAGCGGGTGAAGGTCCCCGCGAGCAACTGGCTGTCACGCGGGAACGAGAAGCCGCAGGCCTCCGGCGGGCTCGCGGCGGGCGTCGTACGTCTCAGTCCCCTGGAGCCCGCGGCGGGCAAGGTGGCCGCGGCGGCCGAGGAGGGCCCCGCGCTGCGGACGATGTTCGCCAACCACTCCGCGCTGCTCGCGGAGCAGCTGCGCGAGGCCCTGTCCAAGAAGATGTACGGGCGCGGACCGCACCGCGTGCTGCGCATCGACGAGCCCGAGGGCCCCAGCACCGCGGGCGGCAAGCTGGCCCGGCAGAACATCTCCCTGGTGCCGCGCAAGGGCTCCGGCCCGTCCCTGGTCTGCGGCTGGGTGGACGTCTCCAAGCGCGAGGCCCAGCTGCGCAACCACGACGCCGTGGCGAAGCGCTACGAGTCCCACCACGGCGAGCCGCTGGAGCTGGTGGCCGAGGAGTACGAGCGCTTCCTCAACGACGTCGAGGAGGTGCTCGCCAAGGCCGTCATCAAGGTCCGCCTCATCGTCCCCGAGGAGCAGGCCGGAGCCCGGATGGTGGCTCCGGCCGTCCAGGCCCGCGCGAAGGGCGGCGTCCCCATGGTGCTGGTGCTCGTGCTCATGGGGCTCGCCTTCGCGCTCGGCCTGTTCGTCGGGAAGACGCCGGGCTGAAGCCCGCGTCAGGCCGGCGGCGGCGCCTCGCGCGCCCAGTGGCGGTGCGCGGCGATGGCCTTGGCGAACATCTGCCCGAAGCCCCGCGTCTCGTTCTTCGCGCTGCGGATGACGCCCAGCGCGTCATCCAGCCCCTTCGCCATCGGCGTGGAGAACCCCGCGGCGTCCAGCATGGAGGTGGCCGCGCCCGACAGCGCCAGCGCCTTGCAGTGCACGTACGCCTCGCGCACGAAGTCCACCGCGAGCGGCACCTTCTTCAGCGTGGCCACGCTGCGCTCGCCGCCGGGCACGTAGACGGCGTCGTACAGCACGGAGGACGCCGTCAGGTACGTCTTCACCGGCTTCTCCTCGCCGCCGTCCGCGCTGGCGACGGGGCCGAGCGTGGGGCCCACCACCTCCACGATGGCGCCCAGCCCCTCGAGCGTCTTGCGCACCTGCGACAGCTCCCGTCCGGCGAACCCGTCCGCGACGAGCACCGCCACCTTGCGCGTCATGATGGAGTCATGCGGCGTGTTCAGCTGGCTCAACGCCGGTGACGCCGTCAGCTTGGAGACGGGCTTGCTCTCCGGCTGCTTGCCGAGCTTGGGCGGCGCGACGCCCACCGCGTTCGCCACGCGCACGGCCATGTCCCGGTCGATGTTCACCAGGACCTTGTTCACCACGCGCTCGCGAATCTCCTCGCGCTCCACCTTGCCAAGCTCGAACTCGAGCGCGGCCACCAGGTGCTCGCGCTCGGGCTGGGACAGGCTGTTGTAGAAGAGCGTGGCCTGGCTGAAGTGGTCCGCGAAGCTGCCGCTGCGCGCGCGAATCTTGTGCCCCTCCACGCGCTCCTGGCGGTGGACGAAGGCGGACTTGGGGTTGGCCAGCATGGGGCAGCCGCCGCCCAGCGAGTTGGGGTGGTAGTTCGCGCGGCTGGTATTGATGCTCTGGCGCCCGAAGCCGTCCTGCTGGTGGTTGTTCACCGGGCAGACGGGCTTGTTGATGGGCAGCTCCGCGAAGTTGGGTCCACCCAGGCGCGTCAGCTGCGTGTCCAGGTACGAGAAGAGGCGCGCCTGCAGCAGCGGGTCATTGGTGAAGTCGATGCCCGGCACGACGTTGGACACGCAGAAGGCCACCTGCTCCGTCTCGGCGAAGAAGTTGTCCGGGTTGCGGTCCAGCACCAGCTTGCCGACCTTCTGCACCGGCACCAGCTCCTCGGGCAGCAGCTTCGTCGCGTCCAGCAGGTCGAAGCCGTACTTCAGCTCGTCGCCCTCGGGGATGAGCTGCAGGCCCAGCTCGTACTCGGGGAAGTTCCCGGACTCGATGGTGTCCCACAAGTCCCGGCGGTGGAAGTCCGGGTCCTTGCCGGACACCTTCTGCGCCTCGTCCCAGACGAGCGAGTGCGTGCCCAGCACCGGCTTCCAATGGAACTTCACAAGCGTCGCCTTCCCCTTGGCGTTGACCAGCCGGTAGGTGTGGACGCCGAAGCCCTCCATGTGCCGGAAGGAGCGGGGGATGGCCCGGTCCGACATCAGCCACATCACCATGTGCGCCGTCTCCGGGACGAGCGACACGAAGTCCCACAGCGAGTCGTGCGCCGAGGACGCCTGGGGAATCTCGTTGTGCGGCTCGGGCTTCACCGCGTGGACGAAGTCGGGGAACTTGATGCCGTCCTGGATGAAGAAGACGGGCATGTTGTTGCCGACCAGGTCGTAGTTCCCCTCGGGCGTGTAGAACTTGGTGGCGAAGCCGCGCACGTCGCGCACGGTGTCCGCCGAGCCGCGCGAGCCGCCCACGGTGGAGAAGCGCACGAAGACGGGCGTCTTGAGGCTGGGGTCCGTGAGGAAGCGCGCCTGGGTGTAGCGCTCCAGGGACTCATAGACCTGGAAGTAGCCATGCGCGCCGGCGCCCCGGGCGTGCACGGCGCGCTCGGGGATGCGCTCGTGGTCGAAGCGCATCATCTTCTCGCGGAAGTGGAAGTCCTCCAGGAGCGTGGGGCCGCGCAGGCCCGCCTTCAGCGAGTTGTCCGTCTCCGAGATGGGGATGCCCTGGTCCGTCGTCAGCACCGTGTCCTCCTGGTGCATGCGGTAGGGCTCCAACTGCTCGTTCTTGCTGGGAGGCGGCGGTTTCGGCTTCGACGGAGTCTTTCGCGGCGGCATGAGAACTCCCGGACGGCGAGGAACGCGCCGGCACCTGGCGCGCTCGCGGTCTACGCCTCGCGCCGCATGAGAGGGGAACGGCGCGTGCCCCGTGGCACGCGAGCGTTCACCACCCGCCATGTCTGCCTTCAGGAGGGCCGAGAGGTCGACACTCCGGACGCCAGACGCGACGACGCCCCCGCGATGGGGGCACGGAGGCGTCGGGAGTCAGCGTGGCCGAGGCGCGCTCGGCCCTCGCCGTTCACGGTGTGGGCTGGGCGACGACCGGCGCGGCGGCAGCGGCCTCGGCGGCGGCCTTCTCCTCGGCGGCCTTCACGGCGGCCACGCGCGCGGTCTCGGCCTCGGCGCGCTTCTTCACCTCCGCCTCCACGACGCCCTTCAGGTTGGCGAGCCCCTTCTCGAAGTCCTTCCCCACCATCGCATCCATGTCCATGAGCAGGCCGAAGGCCTTGCCCATGAAGTCGTTGGTGCCGCTCATGGCCCAGGTGACCTCGGTGCCGCCGGCCACCGGCTTGAAGTGGAAGTCCGTGAGGTTCGTGGCCGCCCAGGGCTTGATGAACTCCAGCTTGACGCGCACGTGCTCGGGGGCGCGGCTCTGCTCGATGGTCATCCGGCCCTCGCCCACCTGCTCGTTGCCGGTCCACGCGTAGCCCGCGCCGACGCCGCTCTGGGGGCCGGAGTAGGTGGTCTTCATGTTCGGGTCCAGCGCCGCCCAGGGCGACCACGCGTTCCACTGGTGGAAGTCGTTCACCTGCGCGAAGGCCACGTCCGAGGGGCCGGGCAGCGTCGCGGTGCGCTGGATGGTGAACTCGGCGGGGCGGGAGGCGATGACGCCCACCAGGATGAGGATGGTGGCGGCGAGGCCGACGAGCAGCTTCTGGAGCATGGGGTGTGCGGTCCTTGTGTCCGGGCGGCCGCCAGCAGGGCGCCGACCCGGGGGCGCGTCATAGAGGCTCCCCGCCGGCCGGCACAAGGCACCCCGTGTCGAACGCAGGGCTTCTCTGGGGTGGAAACGAAGCGGGGCCCGACCCGGACGCGCCGTGTCGAGCCCCGCATGCCCTGGGCGCCTTGGAGGGCGCGAAGGGGTGTCAGTTGTAGGTGGCCGTGTATGTGCCAGCGGGAGCGGCGTCGATGAACGCGAAGCTCACACCCTTGATGGTGCGAATCACCGTCGTCACTGGCGAGCCGGCGCGGGTGACGGACGTCAGGTTGCGGCCGTTGGCGGCGCGCGTGGGCACCATCAGCGACAGGTTGCGCGCCGGGTTGATGACGTTGAACGTCAGCTGCGTCCCGGTGAAGGCCAGCGACGACACCTGCGTCGCCTCGCGCGCGTCGACCCAGTCGAGCAACTGGCGCGCGGTGATGACGGGCACGCCGTCACGCTTGGCGGCGGCGATGATGGTCGCCGAGCCGGAGGTCCCCGCCGACGAGTGCGAGTCCACGTGCATGTTGGCGTTGATGGCGGCGTAGTAGCCCTTGGTGCCGAGCGCGTTGGCCAGCAGCGTGTCGATGTGCGTCGAAAGCGTCTGCCCGGACTCATCCGTCAGCTGCGTGGCGAGCTGGTAGACGTCCAGCGGCGTGCCGTCCAGGTCCGCGAAGCGCATGGGCAGACCGGTGCCGGTGAAGAGGCCCGGCCGGTCGAGCACCCACTCGTGGGGCCAGTAGTAGTAGTTCGTGTCCAGGCGGATGCCGTGCAGGCGCGACACCTTGGGCTGGGTGGACCAGTCGCTGAACGCGATGCAGTGCGTGCGATTGGTGGTGGGCGAAGGCACGAGCGGATAGGCCTGCGCGAAGCCGTCGAGCTGCGGGGTGAAGAAGGCCGGGTCCAGCGTGTTGGCCGTGTAGTCCGCGCAGCCGGTGTTCACATGCAGGGCGTACTCGAAGCCCTGGGCCACGTAGCTGTTGGCCTGGGTGGCCGTCAGCCCGCCGACGTAGTCGTAGATGGTGCCGCGGATGCACTCCCAATCCGCCACGCTGCAGCCCGGGGCGCTGTCGGTCAGGTACTGGTTCCACCGTGTGGTGGTGAGGCCGCTGGGGTGTCCGTCGCCCGTCATCACCACCACGGCCTTGTGCGAGCGAGGGAAGTACCACAGGCGCGGCAGCGGCACGGAGCTCGTCTGATGCAGCACGTTGGCCAGCAGGCGCTGCTGCTCGTCCGCCTGGGGAATCTGGACCTTGTCCATGTTCACCCAGTCCGGCTGCGGGTCGAACGCCGCGTTGCCGTAGAACATGTCGTTGGCGCGAGCGCCCGGGCCGATGGTGGAGCCGTCCCGGTTCTGTCCCTGCCACGCCGGGTTGCCCTGGCGGGTGAGGACCACCGACTTCGCCAGGTCGTACATGAAGGCGGTGGCGGTGCCGCTGCCCACGGTGCGCTGGCTGATGGCGGTGTACGTCGTCGGGGTGGCGGCGTCCGAGTAGAGCGTGGCCACGGTGCGCGTGCCGGCGGTGACGGTGCGGCGGTCCGCGGGGCCGTGGTACTGCATCGTCTCCGCGGTGATGCCCGTGCCCGGCGCCTGGGTGGTGTTCACCAGGAGGTAGCCATTGCTCAGCGTGCCCTGCGAGGCATTGAGCCCGAGCAGCGACTGGAGGTTGGCGGCGGGGCGCAGCGCGATGAGGCTGCCGCCCGCGTTCACCCAGTTCGTGATGAGCGTCACCTGGGCGGCGCCCAGCGTCTGCTCGCCGAGGATGAGGACCTTGTAGTCATTGAGCGACACGCTGACGCCCAGGTTGCCCGCGTCGGTGGTGGCGAAGGACGCGATGCCCTCGGCCTCCAGGATTTCGCGCAGGTAGTCCGTGAAGGGATTGCCCGGCGCGGTGGCCACGAGCACGGGGCCGGCGCCCTGGACGCCCGGACGGGGCGGCGGGCCGTAGGACTCGAAGATGACGTCCACCCAGTAGTTGGTGTTCTGGTGGCTGCCGCTGGGGAAGGTGGACGCGGAGGCGTAGGTGTAGACGCCGTTGCCGCCGGAGGTGGTGGCGCCGGGCAGGGCGTGCAGGGGAGGCGCGTCCACACCGTTAGCCAGGCCGTTGTTGTTGAACGAGTAGCCGCCGAGCGGCGCGAAGTACGACGCCACATACGTGGTGCCGGCGGTGATGGCCACGGGCGCGCTGAAGGTCACCTCCTGCCAGCCGACGGCCGTCTCGTTGGTGAAGGTGGCGGTGGCCAGGTTCAGGCCGGTGGCGCTCCACAGGTTGCCCACGTGGGTGCCGTTGTTGCCGGCGCCCTTGTAGAAGCGCACGCCCTTGACCTGTCCATCCACGTCCGAGCGGAACTTCACGCCCAGCTCCACGGGCAGCGTTTCGGTGGAGGTGGCGTTGGCGGGCAGCGCGTTGGGCGGGAAGATGCGGTAGGCGTCGTCCTGCGGCTGCGTCGGGGGCGGCGCGCCGGTGGCCTGGAAGACCACGTCCACCCAATAGTTGGAGTTCTCGAAGCTGTTGACGGGGAAGGTGCCCGCGGCGCCGTAGGCGAAGATGCCGTTGCCGCCGCTGGTGGCGCCCGGCAGCGCGAACAGGGGCGGGGTGTCCTGTCCGGTGGCGAGGCCGCCCTGCTCGAAGGCATAGGCGCCCACGGGCGCGTGGTAGGACGCGATGTACGTCGTATCCGCGGCGATGGTGACCGGCGTGGAGAAGAGGACCTGCTGCCAGCCGGTGGCCGTCTCCCCCGTGAAGGTGGCGAACGCCAGGCGCTGGCCATTGGCGCTCCACAGGCTGCCCACGTGGGTGCCGGTGTTGCCCGCGCCCTTGTAGAAGCGCACACCCAGCACGTCGCCCGTGACGCTCGTCTTGAACTTCACGCCCAGCTCCACCGCGGCGGAGTCGTTGGTGACGGAGGCGACGGGGGGCGTGGGGTTGGAGGGCCAGAGGGTGACGGGCTCGGCCGGGCGGAAGACCACGTCCACCCAGTAGTTGGAGTTGCCGAAGGCGGTGGCGGGGAAGGAGCCGGCGGCGCCATAGGTGAACACGCCGTTGCCGCCGTTGGTGGGGCCGGCGAGCGCGTGCAGCGGCGGGGCGTCGTGGCCCGCGGCCAGGCCGCCGTTGTTGAACGCGTAGGCGCCGTTGGGCGCGTGGTACGAGGCCACGTACGTCGTGTTGGCGCTGATGCGCACCGGCGTGGAGAAGAGGACCTGCTGCCAGCCGGTGGCCGTCTCGCTGGTGAAGGTGGCGAAGGCCAGCCGCTGACCGGTGGCGCTCCACAGGCTGCCCACGTGGGTGCCGGTGTTGGTGGTGCCCTTGAAGAAGCGGATGCCCAGGATGTCTCCCTCGACATCCGAGCGGAACTTCACGCCCAGCTCCACGGCGGCGAAGTCATTGGTGACGGACGCGACGGCGGGGGTGGAGCCGGGCGTGAACAGGGTGAACGTCGGCTGGGCCCGGGCGGCGGCGGGCAGCATGAGCAGCACCGCGGCGAGCAGCGCCAGCGTGGGGACACGCGGCACGCTCGCGACCCGAGCGGGTCGTGACTTCGGGGGTGTCATTCGGACTTCTCCTTGGGGGGATGGCACGACAGGGCAAGGCAGGCACGGCGGCGCCATGTCTAACCCAGACATCGTGCTCATTTCCAATCGAAGTCTCTGACTGAACGTTCGCGATTCATTGACATCTCGCGCAACTTTTCGTCTGTATCGAGCGCGCGCTGAGATGGGAAACCACGTCGGACAATGGAGGTACGGGGTGCTCCAGGTGGGTGTCTCAGGGCATGTCGGACGGCTGCTGTAGAACGAGTCGCCGCGAGTCGTGTCTCGGGTTGGTGCCGAGCGACCCGTGTGTCTCGGGTCGCCCGGGGAGCCCATGGGAATCAGGCGGGCAGCGAGCCCTCGCCGGTGGAGAGGATGTTCATGAAGTCCTTCACCTTGCGCACGTAGGTGGCGTCACCGGTGCCGGCGGGGATTGCATCCGGGTTGCTCTTGTCCACGCCGTTGGGGCCGGAGTTGTAGGCGCGCAGCGCCAGGTCCCAGCCGCCGAACTGCTCCTTCATGTCCTTCATGTAGCAGGCGCCCGCGAGGATGTTGGTGGCGGGGTCGGAGAGGTCCTTGCCGGCCAGCTCCGGGTGCTTCGCCTGCAGCTCCTTGAAGGTGTTGGGGTTGACCTGCATCAGGCCGGTGTCCGTCAGCCCGTTGCCGCCGTTGGTGGTGACGGCGGCGAGGTCACCGCGCGACTCCTGCCAGATCTGCGCGGCGAGCATCTCCGCGGGCACGCCCGTCTTGGCGGCGGCGGACTCGATGGCGCTCCGGAACTTCTCCAGGCCCGGGGGCAGGTTGCCGCCGAGCTTGCCCGAGCCCTCGGTGGGCACGGAGGACTTGGAGGTGGTGCCGGGCGGCGTCAGCGGGGAGGCGCCGAAGTGGGAGGGCGGCGTGGAGGCGTCGCCGATGCTGGGGGGCGGAGGCGGGAGGAACGGGGCGCCCGTCGGCGTGGGGTTGAGGTCCAGCGGGGGACGGCCGCTCGACGTGGGCGCGGCGGAGAAGCCGCTGGTGTCGAACGGGGACGTGCCGGGCTTCGCGCCCTGGAGGCCCTGGAGCCCCTGCGCGCCGCCCTGGGCGGACAGCTGGGAGACGACCTGGACCAGCGTGTTCATCACCGAGAGGGTGCTCTCGAGCAGCTTGCCCAGGTGGGCCTTGTTGGAGGAGCCCAGGTCGAAGCCGTCCTGCTGGAGCCCGGGGCCGCCGGTGCCGCACCGCTGGGGCGTGGTGGGGCGGATGCACGAGCCCGTCTCCGCGCCGCGCAGCGCGGAGGTCTGGGGGGCGGACACGGCGGTCTTCTGCAGGGGCGCGATGCTCATGGCGGAGGCCTCGGGGGAAGGAGTGTGGCGACCCGGGAGGCCATAGCAGCGCGTGTGCCAGCGCCTCCGGGGAGGAGGGCGGCGTGCAAACCCTGGATGTTGCTGGGAGGCGCGAGCGCGGGCGGCTCACGCCCTGGTGACGGCAGACATCAGGCCGATGTTCGGCCTCACCAGGGGGCGTGGATCAGCACTCGGGGAGGCCGACGCTGAGGTTGGCCACCTCGAGCACGTTGACGGCGAGGCCGCCGCGGGCGGTCTCCTTGTACTTGTCCTTCATGTCGCGGCCGGTGTCGCGCATGGTCTTGATGACCTTGTCCAGGCTGACGAAGTGGCGGCCGTCGCCGGAGAGGGCCATGCGGGCGGCGTTGATGGCCTTCACGGAGGCCATGGCGTTGCGCTCGATGCAGGGCACCTGGACGAGCCCGCCGATGGGGTCGCACGTGAGGCCCAGGTTGTGCTCCATGGCGATCTCGGCGGCGTTCTCGACCTGGAGCGGGGTGCCGCCGAGCACCTCGGTGAGGGCGCCGGCGGCCATGGAGCAGGCGCTGCCGACCTCGCCCTGGCAGCCGACCTCGGCGCCGCTGATGGAGGCGTTCTCCTTGTAGAGCACGCCGATGGCGCCGGCGGTGAGGAGGAAGCGCACGACGCCGTCCTCGTTCGCGCCGGGGGAGAAGCGCCAGTAGTAGTGGAGCACGGCGGGGATGATGCCGGCGGCGCCGTTGGTGGGGGCGGTGACGACGCGGCCTCCGGCGGCGTTCTCCTCGTTGACGGCGAGCGCGTAGAGGTTGACCCAGTCGAGCACGGTGAGTGGGTTGGTGAGGCCGGCCTCGGGGCGGCTGAGCAGGCGCTGGTACATGGAGCCCGCGCGGCGCTCGACCTTGAGTCCTCCGGGGAGGATGCCGGTGGACGCGCAGCCGCGGCGCACGCAGGCCTGCATGACCTCCCAGATGCGCAGGAGGCCCGAGCGGATGTCCGCCTCGGAGCGCCAGGTCTTCTCGTTGGCCATCATGAGGGCGCTGATGGGCATGCGCTCGCGCTCGCACAGCTCCAGCAGGGTGGCGGCGGACTGGAAGGGAAAGGGCAGCGGGGTGGCGTCCGGGCGGAGGGGGTCCTGTCCGGAGGTGGCGGTCTCGTCGACGACGAAGCCGCCGCCGACGGAGTAGTAGACGCGCGAGGCCAGCTCCACGCCGTCGGCGCCGAACGCGGAGAAGCGCATGCCGTTGGGGTGGAAGGGCAGGGTGCGGCGGCGGTGCATGACCAGGTGTTCGCCGTCGCGGAAGGTGATGTCGCGCTGGCCGAGCACGCTGATGCGGCCCTCGGTGCGCCAGCGGGCGACGATGGCGGGAATGCCCTCGACGTCGACGGCCTCTGGGGTGTCACCGCGGAGGCCGAGCACCACGGCCTTGTCGCTGCCGTGGCCCTTGCCGGTGGCGCCGAGCGAGCCGAACAGCTCGACCTTCAGGCGGGTGAGTTTTTCCAGATGCCCCCCTTCCGCCAGGCGCACGACGAACGAGCGCGCCGCGCGCATGGGCCCCACCGTGTGAGAGCTCGAGGGACCGATACCAATCTTGAAGAGGTCGAAGACGCTGACAGCCATCGCGGGCGCAACATGCCACGTTTCCACTTCCGTCCCACTGTGACGTCGCGGTTCCCTGTGAGGCGCGTGACTTCTTGGCGTGCCAAGGAGCACGGGGTTGTCGGGACACCGAGCAGGCATGCGCGGTGGAATGACGCGCGTCACCTAAGGAGGACGCACTGCGTCGCGACTGCGGGCTGTGCGGCGGCTGTGGTGGACGGAGTGTTCTTGGGGGACTGGAACCCGCGTGTCGGGCGTCAGGCGACGGAGCGTTCGGGGAGGGCGATGACGGTGGCTTCACCGCCGCGCTCCTCTTCGTTCATGGCGAGTGACTTGCGGTACTCGGCGGCCTCTGCGAGTCGGGTCAGCTCGAAGTCGCCGTGGTGCTTGCGCACGGCCTGGGCGATTTCGTCGAGGGTGGCGCGGAAGAACTCCTTGCGCTCGTTGACGCGGTTGACGCGGCGTTGGGCGAAGGTCTTGTGCAGGGCGGCTTCGAGCGAGGGCGCATCCGCGGTGCGGATGATGGCGTGGACGTCGAACTCGAAGGGGACGGAGGCGTCGCCGAGCTCGTCGATGCGGTCCTGGGGGACGAGCCGTCGAGTCATGCCGACCTTGTAGATGTTTTCGCCGAAGGAGCCGATGTTGGAGATGACGTAGACGTGGCCGGTGCGGGTGAGCTGGGCCTGGGAGATGGCGCGCTGGCGCTCCTGGTCCTCGACGACGCGCCGCTCCAGCTCGGCGATGCGCTCCAGGAGCTTCGCTTGCGCCGAGCCCTGGCTCTTCTCCAGCTCCTCGCGGGCCTTGCGCAGGGCCTCTTCGTCGCGCTGGGCCTCGCGTTCGGCCTCCAACTTGGCGCGCTCCAGCTCGCGCTGGGCGGCCTCCTCCTCTCGCATCTGCTCTCGGATGCGGCGCTGCTCCTCCTTCTCCTCCTGGCGCTTCTCCTCGTACTCGTGGGCGAGGCGGAGCTCCGCGAGCTTCAGCTTCACGTAGGGCTCGGCGATGGAGCACTGCTGAATCTCGGTGAGGGCGTTGATGGCCTCGGCGGACTTCTGGATGCGGGCCTCCATGGCCTTGATGTTCTTGTAGGTGACCTTGGCGACACAGGCGTCGGCCTCGCCGTTGAAGGCTCGCAGGATGAGCCTGAGGGTTCGGTCCGTCTGTTTCTTGCCTTCGGCCTTGCTGCCATTGACCTCCCATTGGATGCGACAGGACGCGGCCTGTTTGTTCTTGAGCAGGGCTTTCTGTTCCTCGCGGAGGCGGTCGAGGCGCTGCTCGTACTTCTCCGAGGAGGAGAGGTTGTAGATGGGCTTGTAGAGGCCGTAGGAGCGCAGGACGGCTTCTTCCTCGAGCGGTTGCAGCTCGGCCCGTAGGTTGACGATGAGAGCCTCCAGGCGGGCCTTCTCCTCGCGGACCTGGGTGGCCTCGGCATCGAGGCGCGTGCGCTCCAGCCGGATGGCGTGGTTCGTGGAGGAGTTGATGCGCTCCACCTCCTCCCTGGCGTCACGGATGGCGGTGTCCGCGAGCTCGCGCTCCCGGGCCAGCTCCGCCGCCACGCGGGTCCGCTCGGTGGCGAGCATGTGCTCGGACTCGGCCTGGGTGCGCTCCAGCGCGGAGAGGACACGCTGGCGCTCGGCCTCCACGTCGAGAATGGGCTTGAAGCGCGCCTGGAGGGCACGCAGGCGCAGCGCGGTGCGAACCAGGAGCCCCAGGGACAACAGGCTCGAGAGTGCCAGGACCCAGACGACAGGCTGCATACAGGTATCCCCCGTGAAGTCCCCGCGTCCAAGGTCCGCGGAGGTGACCCACTGTGCGCCTGTGGGACGACCAGGGGAATCACACCCGGGTGGTATTCCCCAATGCCACCGTGGAAGCCCGCTTCCGTCATGCTCCCCAGATCCGAGTCTTCGAGCGAGGGACCGACCTGCTCACGGATGTGGAGCCGACGATTCTCTCCGCCCAGTACAACACCCTCAGTCCCGTTGCCGAGGAGGTCTACGTCCGCGCGGTTCCCGACCCGGCTGCGTTTCGAGAGCTCTGTGATGCGCACTGCTCGCGGGGGCCATCCTCCAGGCCCTGCAGTCCTGAGTGGGAAGGATGCGGGTCCCTCGTAGGGACCTATGAATCCCGTCCACCATGAGCATCGAACTGTATGCGTCCCCACCCCTGGGGGGATGAGGCGGGAGGCCCCATCCGTCCAGGAGCCTTGGTTCGAAGTCTCTCGCGGTAGACGGCCGTCCATGCTGCGGGACACCGATTCGGTGGCTGCTCACTCTGGCGATTGAGCGCGTGCGGAGCTGGACCGGGCCTCTCGGCAGCAAGGGGCAAGACCCCAATCTTGTGTGTGGGATTGGAGGCGATATGCCTCTGCTTCCCTGGAAAGCCAATTGCAAGGGGGTCGTCAGCTTGGGAGTGCTCCGCACTTCTCTGCGCCTTCGCGAATTGATGACCCAGGACAGGGCCTCTATCGGTGTGTGTGCGGAATGGCCCGCCTGGATCTGGTGTGTGAAATCTAGACGTCAGTGATTGGGGTGGACATTGGGACCGAGAGATAGGCAGGGGGGCTCGATGATGTCGGGTCTCTGGGTACTTGTAGCGTTGGTGCTCCTTGGGGGAATGACCGCACGCGCCGAGCAGAGGGCTCCGACGTGGGTGAAGACCTATCCCCCGGTCGCAGAGGACGCGCCGTTCGAGCTTTCCAGTCCGCTTCTGCGGTCCGAAGCGAGGGAGTTGGGGGAAGACGGGACGCGAGCCTATGAAGATGCTCGTGCGGTATGGGAGTCGCAGCGAGACGTTGCTCAATCCGAACTCTCCGAAGCATTGACCAGGTCCCATGACGCCCTTGGCGAACGGGCTCCTTGGTGGACGCGATTCTGGCACTCTCCATGGCCGTCGGACTCCGAGAGGAGTGCGCTCGAGAAGTCGCGCGAAGTGTTGCAGGAGGTCCTGCAGCAGCTCCATTCCAAGCGCGACGGAGATGCGGCCACGCGTGCCTATCGCGCGGACGTTCAAGCGTCGATCGAGCGGCGGCTCCACGACCTCGAGAAGCGCATGCAAGGCGGCTACGCACGTGCATGGCTCCTGCTGCGGGACGGAGATCCGCATGATGGAGTTCTTGAGTTGAGGTCGAAGTCCTTGGCCTGGGAGACCCAACTCACTGTCGATGATGTGAGCCAGGTCGCTCGCATCGAGAAGCTCTCCGCCACCGACTTTCAGGAAGGTGTTGTCGGTCAGCCACTTCCGCAGCCCGTCACTGTGCGCGTGACGACCGCCAACGGAGAGCCGGTGTTGGGGGCTCCGGTGACGTTCAAGGGGGGCGCTCCTTCGGTGCCAGGGTTCCTCTCGGTGTCGGGGGGAACGACCCCTGCCACGCAACTCACGGTCCTCACCGATGAGAACGGCCTGGCATCGGTCCGGGTCCTCCCGGATACGAACATCGCCCGGTACCACATTCGTCGACAGGGTACGCCCCACATGCAGCGGCTTGGGTACACCCTGGTGACGGCGGAGACCACGAACGGCACCGAGACCTTCGCTCTGTCAACCCCCTTCGGTCATGTCGGTCGGCCCGACGTTCCGGCGGTCATCGATCGCCTGGCGAACCTCAATGACCTGCATGAAACCGCGATTCAGCTTTGGACGCCGCTCTTCGCGCGCATCCTCGATCGCTACGGAAATCCCTGCACGAATCAGAAGGTGTCCTGGACCCAATCGATGACGACGGGGCGCTTCTTCCGGTTTCAGGGGGTGATGAGCCCCCAGGTGCTGGATCCCACCAGCCCGCTGCAGCTCATGGCGATGGATGACTGGGCAGACATCGATGGTTTGGCGGGGCCCGGCTACATCCCAGGGCCCACCCGGGGGATCTACTACGTCACCGCGGCCGTGGGCACCCTCAGCAAGACCATCTCGATCAACGTCAATAGCACTGCGACGTATACATACCGGGTCACGAGCAACCACCACTTCAACGGAGCCTACGAAACGACTTCTCCTCTGAAGATGGTCAGCCAGATCCTGCGGAGGCCCTTGAATACTCCTGACTGGGTCCCTGTGACCGGCAATGAGCCCGACCTGCTCGGTGTCATGGTTCGCATCCAGACCTTGGACGAACTGGGCAGTGTCCAGGTGGCATCGGTTGACGTGCCGCCCAGTCAGGTCGGTTCGGATCCATTGGATGACGACAAGACGGTGGTCTTTCGTCAGCGCTACCTGCTGCCTGAGGGTTGGCAGCGGGTCATCTCGTATGGGTTCGTCTACGAGCGTCGTGCCAACAATCAGGTTGAGCAGGTGTGCTGCAACCGTCCGCTCTATGGCGTCAACTCGTCCACGACTCCCTCGCTCGCATCGCGTCGCGTCCTTCCTGGCGGCCAGATTGTTCCGACGGGGGGACTGTCGCTGACCTCGGACTCGGGTTTGGGGGCGTTGGTAGTGAATCGCACCTCCGACCGAGTCTATGTCCGAGTTTCGGTGCAGCCTCATGCTGCTGGAGACGCTGTGTTGGCTGTCGGGAGTTATGAGCGAGATGCCGACAACGACATCGTGCTGCCCGAGGCGAGCAATTTTCAGTTCATTCTTCCAATCTTGACCGGAACTCAAGGTGGACGGGTTCGCTTCGAGGTCTTCGCGAAGGACTACGTCGGAGCTCAACCCGTGAAGGTTCTGCAGTCCAGCGAGGAGGTCGAAGTCCATCGGCCCGACTCCGACCTCATTGTCGCGGGCCTTCCGCTGGCGGCGAAATGGATGTTGCCCGCCTGGGATTTCGTCTCGGCCCAGAAGCCCGCGCCGGGTCAGCCTCCCGATGAGGATGCACAGTCCCCCATGGCCTTCCCCGCGAAACTGGGGGTGAAGGTCTACATCGATGGGCGCCTCGTGGTTTCTCGGATGGGGACGGAACTGGCCTCGGCGAGGGTGCGCACGAATTTCTCGGGCATCACCGAGGTGATTCCCCTGAGCGGTTCTGTGACCCAGGGGCTCGATGGCTTCGCATGGGTGGATGTGCCTCCGGGCTCGGTGGGGACCGAGGACGTGGACGTCACACTGGCTCCGGAGAATCCGAATCAGGAGCCCCTCCACAAAGCCGTGCCGCTGACGACGCTCGTGGGGAGCATGGGCAAGCTTCCCGTCTCCCATACCTTCGTCAAGGGCGTCAGTGTCGTGGATGGGCATCTGGTGCGACAGGCAACGGATGTCGAGTCCCCAAGCCGAGGTGTCGGGCTGGCGTGGACGCGAACGTACTCCTCGGGTGTGGCCGAGGAGGGGCTGCTGGGGCCGGGCTGGTCTCACGGCTACGAGGGCGCCGTGCTGCCCGTGGGGGGCGGATTCCGCTACGTGGTCGTGGGAGGTGAAGGCAGCGGTCAAACGTTCAACTGCACGGGGGAGGGCGTGGGGTGTGTGCCCCAGCGCGGCTTCCACGGAACCTTGCGTGTCGAGGGGATGGGGGCTGGTCGCGAGTTCATCTTCCGCTCGAAGACGGGCGTGGAGTATCGGCATGGCTACTTCGACACCTCGGTGTTCCCGGCCAGGTACCGGCTGACGTCCATCGTCGCTCCGACGGGACACAAGGTCTCGTTGCGCTACGGCGATGCTTCCGTGGACAGGGCGCTGACTCGCATCTACGACGAGTCGAGTGGCCGCTTGCTCCAGTTGAGCCATCAGCGGCAGTCGGGCCGCATTCAGCTCCATCGCGTGCAGTTGCATCACGCGACCAGCGTGGACGCCACGGCGCTGACCTCATTGAATGTCTGTGTCCAGTACAAATACGACGACCAGCAGCGGCTGACTGAGGTGGCGCGCTACGACGAGGGCTGTGGGGCTTTCTCGCCGGCCAGGGTGGAGTCATATGCCTACGAGACCGGCGTTTCCGAGGTGGGGCGGACGCGGATGTCTCAATACACGGGGCCGGATGGTCAGGTGGTTCGCTACACCTACCATGATGCCAGCGCCCCGATGGCGGGTGAGAGCGACTACCTGTTCCTGACGAACAAGGACACGCGGGTGAGGGCCGTGCAGGAGACGCTCTCAACGCAGCCGCCGCAGGAGGCCACGACCCTGTTCACGTACAGCATCGCGCCCGAGTCGCGAACCGTGCTGGGGCAGTCGCTCACCACCTTCGCCACCGAGGTGAAGGGGCCTCGACCGGAGGTGCCCGCGACGCGATATCGGATGATTGCCACGGGTGGTGTCGCGGAGCTGGAGCGGCCGCTGTCCGACGGCGTGGTGGCAACGACGGCTTCGCTGTGGGACCGCCAGCATCGGACGCGAGAAGTGGAGCAAGACGCTCGGGGGCGGGTGACGCGCTTTGCCTATGACGAGAAGGGCAACCTGATTGCCCGTCGTATCGAGGGGAGCGCTCTCGCGTCTTCTGCCGGTGTGGCGGCCACGGCGGGCGTGAAGGATGCCCAGGGGCAGGTGGTCTCCGAAGTGGTGGAGAAGTGGGGCTATGACGCGAGCTTCAATGTGCTCGTCTGTCATGTGGATCCAGAGGGGTATGCGACGGTGTCTCGCGTCGACTCCACAGGGGATGCACCCGAGGACCTCCTGCCGTTCGGCACGGGGCGAATCCTGGAGACGCGTCGCTATGTGAATCGGGTTTCGCGTCAGGTCCTGTCCTCCGTAGGGACGTGTGCGGACGCGGTGTCCTCGCTGTCGGAGTCTCCTCAGGATGTGGTGTTGCGGTGGAGGTATTGCGGTGTCGAGAACGCGTCGTGTCCGACACGCGCGCTCACGGGTGACTGGGTCGAATCGGTTGGCGCGGATGGACACGTGGAGCGCGCAACCGCCTACGACGTCTATGGGCAGGTGCAGTCGAAGACGCTCCAGGTGAATGGCGCCTCCACGGTGTCGGTGGACTATTCGCACGACGCCCGGGGTCGCTTGCTGGCGGAGTGGGACGGACTGGGGCGCCATCGGACCCAGGAATGGGATGGGCTTGACCGCGTGGTGCGGGAGGAGCAGCTCAACACCCAGGGACCGGGGACGGTTCGCGCGATGTCGTTCACTCCGGGGGGCGTGCTCTGGCGGGAGGAGATTGGAGAAGACTTTGTCCGGACGCACGATCTGGATGCGGCAAGTCGACGGGTGGTCACGCGGGAGTCCGGTGGTGGGCTGACGGCTCCACTGGAGACCTGGTTCGCCTACGACGAGGCGGGAAATCGCACGTCGGTGACGGACAGACGAGGTGTCCAGACGTCCACGGAGTACGACTTCGCTGACCGTCCGGTGAGGGTCAGGGTGTCGGTCGAGGATGAGCCTCGATTTCTCGCCAATCGAGGGAGTGCCGACGAGGTGGGGCGTACGCGGACGGTGGCTCGGTTCGCTTACGACGCCGTGGGCAACAAGGTGTGGGAGTCGGACCTGTCTGGCCATGACCGGACGTACCTGCTGGATTCGCTCTATCGCGTCATCGAGGAGAAAACGCCCGTGGTACCCGGGGCGACGGAGTCATCGGCCGCGGGGAGATACACGTTGGCGTCCGCGTATGACCTCAAGGGCCAGCGGGTTCGTCAAGTGGACGGAAACGGGCAGGCGAGTACGGTCGAATACGACCTGTTGGGGCGTGCCACGGTCCTGACGGATGCGGCCGGGCGCGTGGAGCGCCGGCGCCATGACGGGCGGGGCAATGTGACGGAGGTGCGGTGGGAGGCCGGTGGCGTCCAGCACCGCATGCGAAGCGCGGCGTATGATGGTCTGGGCCGCGTGCTCTCGACGGTGGAGACGGTGGCGAAGGAGTCGGGCCAGCACGTCTACACGACCCAGACGGTCCACGACGACGGCGCGCATGTCGAGTGGACGCGCAATGCTCGAGGCTTCCTGCAGGCCAGGTACTTCGATGGATTGGGCCGAGTCATCCAGGCGGTGGAGGACGCGAGCGGCGGTCCGTTGTCGCGCCAGCCTGACGTGACTGGGATTGGGCCCGCACTCAATCTGACGAGCACGGTGGAGTACGACTCCTACGGGCGCGTGGCGGCGCAGGTCGACGCGCTCGGGCGCCGTACAGAGACGGTTCATGATGCCCTGGGGCGTCGGACGATGGTGCTTCGCCCGATGGATGTGTCGGAGTCCCAGACCTTCGACGGCGAAGGAAACGTCATTGGCTCGTCGGACCCGCGCGGTCTGGAGCGGCGCTTCAACTTTGATGCTCTGGGACGTGTGCGGACCGAGGAGATCAAGGAGAAGTTCTCCAAACAGAGCATTTGGCTCACTTGGAGTCAGCGGGCCTACCAGGATGTCCCAGGGCTCGACGGTCTTGTCCAAGAGGAGGTGTTGGATGCGCGGAACAATCTGACCGTGCTTCACCGGGATGGACTCAAGCGAGAGGTTCGCCGAATCGACGCGGGAGGGTACGCCTGGGAGACGCGCTTCGACGCGCTCTACAAGCGACAGGAGAAGGACGCGAAGGGGCAGGTGACGCGGTTCTCGTACGATGCTGTGGGGCGATTGGTGAGCCAAACCGATCACGAGTCCGTCGGACAGTCTGCGGCCTACAGCCAGTCCTGGAGCTACAGCGACGCGGAGCGCAAGCAGACGTATGTGAATCGTCGGAACGTGCCCACGGTGAGTCATTCCGATGGCCTTGGTCGCAAGGTTCGCGTGGTCCGAGGGCAAGGGGACGCGGTTGCCGAGGAGTCCTGGAACTATGACGCGGGGAGCAATGTCGTGCGCTCCGTGGATGCGAACGGATACGCGACGGAGCGCCTCCATGACGGCGCGGGGCGTGTGCTCGCTGAGACGACAGGCGCGGGGACTGCGGATTCGGCGACGTCGACATTCCAGTATGACGCTGCTGGGCAGTTGATTGAGAAGAAGGGACCCCGTGTGACCGGGTTCTCCTTCGATATGCGTTACTCCTACGACGACCTGGGTCGTCGGGTTCGTGAGGAGAATGCGCTCAACGAAGTCACCGTCCGCACTTTTGACGAAATGGGCAACCTGCAATGTGAGGTGAAGCCTAATGCTCAGCCCACGCTGCCTCATGGTGGCGCAGCAGGCATGAATGCTCGCTTTCTCACCTATGAGGTGTGCCACTCGAACACGCCTTTTGCCAGTTTCGCGAACGACGAGTTTGGCAAGAGGCTGTCCGTTTTTGACGAGAACGCGCTTGTTCACATTTTCATGTATGACCCCGCGCGAAATCTCATAGCGAAGCAAGATGCCAACGGGCAGCTCACGACCTACGAGTATGACGCACGGAATCTCCGTACGGCGGAGCATCAGCATCTCGACCTACACAGGCCGATCACGGGTGGGCGCCAGAATGTCATTCCTCTGTTCGAGGCCGGAGCTGCTCCCTTCAGCAATGTGGGTACCCTCACCTGGCGGTACACGTACGATGCGAACGGGAATCTGGCGTCAACGGTTGACCCAAAAGGGCAGCGGACAGTCTACACGCATGGGTTGCTGAATCGGCTGACAGAAAAGGCCTACTCGCAGCATACGTTGCCTCGAGAACTGCCCTCGTTGGAGGCCGAGAGCTTCCTGTACGACGGCGAAGGCAATACGACGCAGGTGAATCAGCTCAAGAAGACCTCGAATGGCGACGTCAGTGAAGTGACGACGTTTACGTTCGATGCGCTCGACCGGGTCAAGACACGACTGCGCCAGTTCGACGGGAAGCAGATTGCGTATGAGTACGACGCCATGGGGCACCGCACACGTGTGGTGGACCCGGATGGAGTCGCGACGGTGTACGGGTATGACGCGCTGGGGCGGTTGAAGAGCGCGGGGCTTCCTTCGAGCGGAGGTGTGTACTACTACTACTGGCCCGACTCACTGTTGAAGAGGACTGAGTGGTCCAGTGGTGTGACAGAGCACCGCTGCTATGACGTGGCTGGGCGTCTCACCCAGATGTCGGTGGTGCGTGGCTTTGGTAGCGGGAACTGCTCGTCGGGAACGATCAGTCACTATGCGTATACGTATGACGCGAATGGGAATCGCCTTACACAGGCCGAGTCGCGCCAGTCGCTTCAAACGAACACGAGCGGCCCTGTCGAAGTGACGTCATATGGCTATGACGTCTTGAACCGCCTCACGGGGATTGCAGGGCCGGACGGGAAGACCACGCTCTATCAGTTGGATTTCGTGGGAAACCGCACGGGCGAGCGCGAGGCTCCGACGTCAGCAGTGGCGAGCCTCGGACTTGGGCCCGAGGCATTCGAGTCGGTGCCGGAATCGGCGCTGACTCGGGATGTAGCCACAACGTTCAATCGGGTCGACTGGCCACGCTGGTCCGTGGACTTGAAGAACTCCGCGCTGGATGTCCTGCACGAGTACGACTTGGCGGGCAACCTGGCGAAAATGACAACGCGTCCCGCTGAGGGGCAGATTCCGGACAATGAGCGCACCTTCGCGTGGGACGTCCGGAACACGTTGACGGCGGTGTTCGACAACGGGGTGGAACTCGGGCGATACGACTACGACACGGACCTTCAGCGCATCCGGCGGAAGACGCCCTCCGAGAACGTCGCATATGTCCTGGATGATGGATTCGTGTTGCAGGAGGTGGATGGAAGCCAGAGTCCGTGGGCGCCACAGCGCCGTTATCACTATGCAAAGGGACCGCTGGCGGTCAAAGACAGTGATGCTCCGAATGGGATTCCGACTTTCTTGCTCTCAGATGTGTTGGGTAGTGTGACAGACGGTGTCTCTGCCAGGACGGGTGGCTTTGTTACTGCGGTCCGTCAGTATGACGCATGGGGAAATTACCGAGGAGGATCGACGCCCACGGCGAGTGAGTTCAAACTGGGCTTCACGGGACATCAGTACGACGTGGAAACAGGGCTTACCTATGCTCGGGCCCGGTACTACAACGGCAAGGTGGGGCGGTTCATTAGTCGAGATGCTTTTGCAGGAAGCGTCAATGATGCGCCGAGCCTGCACCGCTACTCCTATGGTTATTCGAATCCGTTGATGTTCACAGATCCGACAGGGCATTGCGTGAACTTCTTTGCCAAGGAGGTTGTGTCGTTGAACAACTGCCTTGAGTCAGGAGAAGTGCTTGCGGGGTATGGTGCTGGTGTTGCGAAGGTGGTGGGGGGGATTGGGCTCCTTACCTATAATGCCACTGGTGCTCTTCTCTATGCGGCAACGGGTGGGCAACAGTATCAGGAACAGTCAAGTGCGTTTGGTGCTGGCGCCGAGAAGTTACTGCATTCCGTGGCGAGCCCGAGCAATTTCCTCCAGAGTAGTTGGGAGGGGCTCACTGGTGGCTTGGCACATATGGCTAGCAGGATGGAGAGTGGCGAACTCTACGGCGCAGGAGAGGGACTGGGAGACTTTACTGCGCAGGTTGCATTGCTGCACGCTACTGCTCAAGGTGCGTCAAGCGGTATCTCGATGCTCCCTTCAACTGCTGCTGCAGGGGTTTCGCTTGGGTTTAGCCGCTCACAAGTGGCAGTTGTTGGGCGACCCATTGCTACTATGCATGGGGTGGCCGTACTTTCGGCCGCCGCAGGTGCGGGCCCAGAGAGAGGGGAGCGTGAAGCCGCCGTTACGGAGGTGGGGACCAGCCCAGGCTCAAGGGTGGCTCAGCCTCAGAATTCTGGAGTTGAAAGTGTTGCTCGGCAAGTCGAAACGAGCAAGCCACCTAAAGGAACTTTTCAGGGCGACAAGTGGCGGCATGAGAGATATTTGAAGGAGGGTGGAACTCTATCGTATGGTGAGTGGTTTGCCCGCAGCCGAGGCGGACGGGGTGGTGGGGCAGGTCATAAGGAGATTCAAGATAGACTGACTACTCAAGGCGGACTGAAGCGCGAAGTGAGGTTTGGAGACCGGTTTGCAGATGCGGCTGGACCTGGTGAGATTCATCAGATTGGCGGAATGAATAAGCGGGGAGATCCAATTTTCAGGGAAAGAAAGGCTATTAGTGATATTGTGAACTCAAATGAGTACCGTGGCGAGACTATCTATTTTTGGGATAAGGCAAGTCCTGGTGCTCCTCCGGTTGCAAATCCGCATCTGAAGGCGAACTGGGGAGATGTAGGGGACTAGTGATGGGAATTCAGTTTGAATTCGTACTGGATGAGCATGATGAGGCTCGTTTGTGTGCGTTCATGAAGGAGCGCTGGGATGCGCTGTGCACAGGTCGGTTTGTCGAAAGCGCTGCGTTGAATGCAGTGTCTATTGGGGAGTGTGCAGATGTAGAGCAAATTGTGTTTCCGCGTGAACTGCTGGGGTTGGTTGGCTCAAGGGTGGTTCCTCTGGCAGCTCGGCAAGGGAAATTTCATGTTTCTCCGAAAGGTGGAGCGTGTCTCGAGTGGACACGCTCCACAAAAGAGGAGAGCGGGATCATTCCTGGACGGTTCTATTTGGATACGCAGTCTGAAGGCGGGGACTTGAAGACTCTGCGAACGATGATGCGAGGGATTAAGGAATTCGTGAAAAAAGGGAGTCCACTGGTGGGGGGAGGGAGACACTCGGTGTTTGTTGGGGAGAGTTTGGCAGCGCGAGTGCGGAGTGGCGAGGCTCAGGTTGTCTACCCGAATGGCTCTTTGATTCCATTGGAGATGGCGAAGAAGTAGAAGTTGAGAGGCGCACTCGTGGAGGCGTGGCGAGAATGTGGGTCCTGGCGGTAGATTGAGTGATGATAGCTTTCTGTCGCCGGGGTATCTCCTGTTGCATGGGTGTGGATGAGATTGTGAGTGGTTGGTGCTTGTGAGGCTCTTTTTGTTGTGTTGTTTGCCCTTAATGAGGCGTTGGTCTGATTCCCATCGATGGCAGGGGCGTGGAGCCTAGGACCTTGGGGCGAACGGCGAGCAGCCTGAGGCCGTTCGCCACGACGAGCAGGGTGCTGCCTTCGTGCAGCACCACCGCGGAGCTGATGCTCGTCAGTCCGAAGATGGAGGCGACGATGAGCACCGCGCTGATGCCCAAGGAGATGACCAGGTTCTGCTTCATCACCGAGGTCGCCTGACGGGCGAGGCTCAGCGCGAAGGGCAGGCGGGACAGGTCGTCGCTCATCAGCACCACGTCCGCTGTCTCCAGCGCCGCGTCCGAGCCCGCTCCTCCCATCGCCACGCCCACCGATGCCGCTGCCAGCGCGGGCGCATCGTTGACACCGTCGCCCACCATCGCCACGGAGCCCGTGCGCCCCATTTCACGGACCGCTGTCACCTTGTCTGCCGGCATCAGCGGCGCCCGCGCCTCGTCGAGCCCCACTTGCTCCGCGATGGACTTCGCCACCCTCGCGTTGTCTCCCGACAGCATCACCGTGCGACTGATGCCCTGCTGCTTGAGCGTGGAGATGACGTACCGTGCTCCGGCTCGCACCGTATCCGCCACTCCGAGCACGCCGAGGTATCGGCTTGCCCTGCGCACCACCATCGTCGTCTGGCCTGCCTCCTCCAGTCGGTCCACCCATGTCTGGATTTCGGCCGGTACGGCATCTCCTGCGAACAGCGCGAGGCTGCCCACGTCCACCCAGTCCGTGCCAATCTTCGCTCGCAAGCCCTTGCCGTGAATGGCCTCCATGTCACCGCCGGCCGGTGGCTTGATGTTTCGTGAAGCCGCCGCTTCCACCACGGCGTGCGCCAGGGGATGTGCGGAGAGGGCTTCCACCGCTGCCGCCGTGCCGAGCAGCTCTTCCTCCGTCACTCCGGCCACGGGCGCCGTGCTCAGCAGCTTCGGCTTGCCCATTGTCAGCGTGCCCGTCTTGTCGAAGGCAATGGCGTTCACCTTGCCGAGCAGCTCCAGGTAGATGCCTCCCTTGATGAGCACACCGCCTCGCGCCGCGGCCGCCACCGCGGACAGCACCGCCGATGGGGTCGAGATGGCCAATGCACACGGCGATGCGGCGACCAGCAGGGACACCGCGCGGAGGATGGCTTCCTTCAGCGGTGTGCCCAGCACCACCAGCACCACCGGGAACACCACCGCGCCAATCATCACCAGCGGCGCGACGGTGCGCTCCAGTCGCTGCGCGAAGCGCTGATTCGGCCCCTTCTGCGCCTCGGCCTCCGCTACCATGTCCACCACTCGCGCGAGCACGGACTCCGACGACAGCCGGGTGACCTCCACCTCCAGCAAGGCCTCGCAGTTCACCGTGCCCGAGAACACCTCGTCCCCTGGCACCTTGGCGACCGGCATCGACTCGCCCGTGATGGCGGCCTGCTCCAGTGAGCTCTTGCCCTCCAGAATGATGCCGTCCAGTGGCACCCGGTCTCCCGGGCGCACCACGACGCGATCTCCTCGCTGCACCTGCGCCACGGGAACTTCGACCAACTCCGAGCCTCGGCGCACTCGCGCCACTTCGGGCCGCAGGGCCCCGAGTGACTCGATGGAGCGTCGCGCCCGGTCCATCGCCCTGTGCTCCAGTGCGTGGCCCGCGCTGAAGAGGAAGAGCAGGAATGCTCCCTCGAACCAGGAGCCCAGCACCGCCGCGCCCAGCGCCGCCACCACCATCATCGTCTCGATGTCGATGCGCAGCTGGAGCAGCGACTTCACCGAGCCCCGGATGGCGAAGAACCCGCCACTCAGGATGGACAGTGCCCACAGCGCTGTCGGCACCATCTCGGGCACGGGGGCGAATCGCCCGAGCAGCCAGCCCGCGACCAGCAGCACTCCCGAGGCCACCACCAGCGGCATCTCCAGGAGTGGCGCGAGGCCACCTCCGTGCGCGTGGTGTGAGCACGCGTGCCCGTGGCTCGGGACCTCCAGCGTGTAGCCCAACGACTTCGCGCGGGACTCGAGGTCCTTCAGCGAGACCTCTTCACTGTCGTACTCGACGACGAGCCGCTCGCTTGCGTATGCCACGTTCGCGGACAGCACACCCTTCACCTTGGTGAGGCCGTGCTCGATGGCCGTGGCCGAGTCCGCCGAGCTCATCCCTCGCACGAACCAGGTGTGGTCCTTGTAGCGCTTCGCCACCTGCGCGCTCGTGCGCTGTGCCGTCGCGAGCAGCGCCGTCGAGTTCACCAGCTTCGGGTTGTAGTGGAGGCAGACCTCCGCGTAGCCCTGGTCGCGGCGGATGTGCACGTCGATGACGCCGTGATGGGCCTCCAGCGCCTCCTCCAACTTCTGGAAGCGACCGTGGTCGTTCGTCTCGCCCGGCAGCGCTCCCTCCAGGTCGAGCTGGAGCGCGACGCCACCACCCTCCGCCGCGCGATAGCCCGGAGGGCGGATCTTCTTCGGCTTCGGGTGGTGGTGATGATGATGTCCGTCACCGTGGTCGTGGCCGCACGCGGCTCCGTCCGCGTGTGCGTGGCTGTCGCCATGCGCGTGGCTGCCTCCTCCGTGAGCGTGGTTGTGGTCGCAGGCGGGGCCATGCTGATGCTTGTCCCCGTGAGAGTGCGCAGGACCGTCGATGTGTCGGCTGCCTGCCCCATGCTGGTGGCCGTGGTCATGCGTACACCCCATGCCATGTCCGTCTCGCGCATGGCCATGGTCATGCGTGCCACCGGAACCAGGTTCATGGATCGGGGCGTGCGCACTCTCGTGCGGGTGTCCTTCTTGTGCATGGTCATGGTCATGCGTGCACCCCGGGCCGTGTTCATGGGCGGGCGCATGGTCGTGCGCACACCCAGGCCCATGGACGTGCTTCCCCGGGTCCTTCGTCCCCACGAGCTTCAGTGACTTGAACACGGGCTTCGCGGCGGGTTTGCCCACCGCGAGGGACGGTGCGTCGCCATGTCCGGCGTCGTGCTTGCAGCCCGGACCGTGGACGTGCTCGCGTGGCTCACCGCTCTTCTTCTGCTCGGACATGGCGTGTTCTTCCTGAACCGTGAATCCTGAAACCTGAAGCTCGAAACCCTAGTGACGATGACCACCGTGCTTGCGCCGGGGAGCCGGCTCGGGCGCTCGCACCGGCTCGGGCGCCTCCTCCTCGTGGTGCTCCTCGTCCCCGTGCTCCTCCGGAATCGGCTGTGTGAAGCGCTGCCCCGCGACCTCCAGGGTGAACGCCTTGCACTCCGCCGGCACCTCGAACTCGAGCACCGCCGGCAGCCGTCCCTCGTACGACTTCAGCGTGCGGCCCTGCTCGTCGTACACCGTGCCGCCCGCGGCCACCGTCATCGTCTCGTCCACCAGCACCGCCACCAGCTCCGCCATCTCTTCCATGCGGTCCGCGATGCGGTGACACCACAGATGGCCCACGCCCGGGTACGTCTCGTGGGAGATCTCCTCCATCTGCTCCTCGTCCACCTGGTCGCCCACGCCCACGAAGACGAAGCTCATCCTCGGCAGGCGACCCGCGGCAATCTCCTTCGCCACCTGCGTCGCATACGCCCGCACGTCATCCCCATCCGAGAGCTGCGAGTCCGTGATGATGACCGCCAGCCCCCGCCGCGCCCCCTTCGCCACCTGCTGCTTCATGTGCGCCACGAAGTCGCGCAACACCGGCAGCATCACCGTCGCCTTGCCGTAGGCGCGCGGCCCCGGGAAGCGGAAGTCCTTCGCCTGCACCGCCGACAACAGCCCCACCTCCTCCAACTGGCTGCCGTCCCCCGTGGCCCAGTACGCCACGCGCACCTGCCCGTCCCGGTCCTTGCTCGCCAGGTACTCCAGCATCCACCGCATCTGCGGCTCGACCAGGTTCTTCACCGGCGCCAGCTTCGCCAGCACACCCCGAGGACCGTACTCGTCCTCCATGCTGGCCGAGCCATCCATGTAGAGGGCGACATCCAGCCCCTCCACCGTCGGGTCATGCAGCAGCGTGGCCACCACCTTGTTCCCCATCCGATGCACGTCCGAGAACGGACGCACCACCACCTCGTGCCCGGCCATCAGTGGTGGTCCTCGTCCTCGTGGTGGTCCTCGTCCGGCAACGGCTGCGTGAAGCGCTGGCCATTCACCTCCAGCGTGAAGCTCTCCGCGCCCTCCGGCACGTCGAACTCCAGCACCGCCGGCAGCCGGCCCTCGTACGTCTTCAGCACCCGGCCCTGGTCGTCGTACACCGTGCCGCCCGCGGCCACCGTCATGTTCTCGTCCACCAGCACCGCGACCAGCTCGGCGACCTGGCCAATCTCCTCGGCGATGCGGTGGCACCACAGGTGCCCCACGCCCGGGTACTCCAGATGGGCAATCCGCTCGAGCTGCTCCTCGTCCACGCCGTCCCCCACGCCCACCAGCACGAAGTTCATCCGGGGCAGCCGCCCCGCGACGATGTCCTTCGCCACCTGCGCGGAGAAGCGCTCCACCTCCTCCGCGTCATGCAGCTTGCCGTCCGTGACGATGACCGCGCAGCCGCGCCGCGCCCCGTGCTTCACCTGCTCCTTGAGGTAGCGCACGTAGTCCTTCAGCGCCGGCGTCATGAAGGTGTGCCCGCCGGGCTTCTTCGCGCCCGGGAACCGGTACTGCTGGACGTCCACGCCCTTGAGCTCGCCCACCACCTCCACGTCCTTGCCCGACGCGCCCGCCGCCCAGTAGGCGACGCGCAAGAGGCCGTTGCGGTCCTTGGTGGCCAGGTACTCCAGCATCCACTGGACCTGCGGCTCCACCTGGTTGGCCGGGTCCTTCAGCGGCGCGCCTCGCAGCCACTCCAGGAAGGAGCGCTTGGGGCGCTCGTACTTGTACTCCTCCTCCATGCTGCCGGACGCGTCCATGTAGATGGCGACGTCCAGACCCTCCACCGTCGGGTCATGCAGCAACACCGCGCGGACCTTCCCCTCCTCGACGTGGAGATCCGAAAACGGCTCGACTGGCTTCTCGTGACCCATCGTTCCCCCTGCTGGATGCGCCGAACGCTATCACCTTCCAACGGGCCGGAAGGTCCAGCGCAAGCGGGGGCTCAGTCCTCGAAGTCGGTCATCCAGTCGGGCTTCTTCGCCGTCGCGGAGGGCTCGCCCGGCTCACGCAAACCTTGCGCGGCGGACGGCGCCGAAGCAGTTCCGAAGTCCTCCATCCAGGCAGGCGTCCCAGCCCGCGCGGGCGGCGGCGCCACGGGCCGAGTCCTCGTCAGCCGAGGCTTCGCCGCCTGGGGCTTCTGCGCGGCATGCGCGGACAGGAAGTCCCGCATCCACTCATCCGGGCGCGCGGGCGGCGACGGAGCCCGAGGGGGCAGGGGACGTGCGGGCACCGGAGCCACCGGCACCGGCGCGGAGACCGGGGGCAGCCGGTCCCCCGCGCCGACCTGTGAGCGCAGCACTCGCTCCGTCTTCGTGGGCCAGCCGGGAAGCACCGCCAGCGCCTGGCTCGCCAGCTCCAGGAACTCGGGCGCGCCCGCCTCGGGAGGAATCCGCACCTTCTCCGCGCGCAGCCACTCGGCCATGCGCGTGAGCACTCCCGGGTGCTGATGGCGCAGCACCGCCACGTCGCCCTTCACCTCGTAGCCGCGCAGCTCCAGCTCCGCGACGGCCATGGCCCGACTCGGCACCGGCAGCTCCAGCTTCGCCAGCGCCGCGGGCCCTCCGTTCGCCTCCGCGTCCTCCTTCAGCTGCGTGAGCACGTCATGGAGGATGCGCGCCACCATCGGCCCGTTGGAGGCGTTGCCTACCTGCAGCTCCGGCGGCACCACGGGCCACGCGAGCACCGCCCCGCCTCCCTCCTCGAGTTCCTCCGCTCGGTCCCCCGGCAACAGCGCGTGATAGCCACGCGGCGCGGCGGGCCCCTCCGGCGTCTGCGCGTACTCGAAGGCATACGGCGCCTGCCGAGTCAGCCCCGCGAGCACATCCCCGCGCGTCACGGTGAGCTGCCCAGGCACGCGCTTGGGGGACGTGTTCGGCCAGGGACCGGACAGGTGCCCGTACAGGTACACCGGGTCGTTGAAGCCCTCCGCGTCGGCGGGGTGCTCGACCAGCTCCACCTCGAAGAAGTACACCGTCGCCGCCGCGATGCTGTGGGGCGTGCGGCCAGTGGCGACCTCATGGTGCGCGAGCTGCGCGAGCGCCGAGGCGGGCAGCCGGCTCCGCTCGCTCGCGGGGATGAAGTGCACCGCCCCCAACGCATCGAGCCCGACGACCCACTCCGACCGCGCCATGTGGTGGAAGTCGAGTAGGAACGTATCCACCACGTGGACCACCGAGGCCGCGTCCGACAGGACGGGCACCGGCGGCGTGGTGGCATGGGGAACGAAGTAGCGGGGCAGTATCACGAGGGTGGCGTGAGGCTCGCGCAAACCCCACGAGCCACGCAAGCGCCCCGGCTCAGCGCCAGAAGGCCGTGTGCACGTCGCGAGCCTCCTGCAGGGGGATGGGACCCTCCACCTGCGTGGGGCTGCTGCCGCGCTCGAACACCTCGCGGCACGACATGGCCAGCCCTCCCCGGGCCGTGCCCACCAGCTGCGCGAACTCCGCCGAGGACAGCGAGAACACCACCCGCCGCACGCCGCCCCAGAAGATGGCGCCCGCGCACATCGCGCATGGCTCCGTGCTCGCGTACATCGTGCAGCCCGCGAGCACCTCCGGCGTGAAGCGCTTCGTCGCGTCCCGCATCAGGTTCGACTCCGCGTGCCCCGTGCAGTCGCGCTGCGTCACCACGGTGTTCTCACCCTCGAGCAGCACCTGGCCCTGGGCATCCACCAGCACCGCTCCGAACGGCTGGTCACCCCGGCTGCTCGCGCGACGCGCGGCCTCGATGGACTGCTGAAGGAATCGAATCTCATCCGGACGCATGGGCGGCCTCCTGTTCGGGGCCGGCAACCTAACGACGCGTCACGTGGGGCGCCACGGTTCCTCGGGGATGGCGGGATGTCCGCCGCTCGACCCGGGGTGCTGCCGGGGCCTGGGCTCCGAACGAGTCCAGGCCCCGAAGGCACGACTACTGGTCGTCGCAGGGCGTGCCCAGGCGGATGCCCTCGTACACACCCAGGTCGTTGTAGATGAGCGGCAGGTTCTCCTCGACGGGCACCTGGCGCAGCTCCAGCGACTTCTTCTTGTTCTCGATCCACACCGAGCTCTTCGCCTTGTCCAACACCAGGCGGAGGTCGCCCTTCTTGGTGGAGAAGATCTCGCCCTCGGAGTCGGCGATGACGTTGGTCATCTTCTGCGACTTCAGGCCGCCGCGAGGACCGATGAAGACGCGGTAGTTCTTCTGCTCCGGCGTCTTGATGCCCTTGTCGACGAAGTAGTAGTTGCCCTTGGTGTCGCGCAGGAGCGCGTACGGGGCGAACTCCTGCGGGTTGGGGGCGTAGCTGGCCTTGCGCAGGATGTCCGCGCCCTGGGCCGTCTCCACCACGGTGAGCGGGATGTTCTTCTCACCACACCGCATGGTGCACTTCTTCTCCTTGCGGTCGAACTCCACCTCCGACACCACGCGCCAGTCCTGGCCGCGGAAGTTCGGGTTGGCGGACTTGTTGAAGAAGCGCGGGTCCACGAAGCTGGTGCCGGAGGTCCAGGGCATGGACGGGACCTGCACGAACTGCTTGCCGTCGCCGTAGAAGAGCTGGTCTCCGCCGCGCTCCTCCTCGGGGGTGACGACGACGTAGTGGCCCTTGCCGTCGGTGCAGACGGCGGTGGACTCCATGACCATCTTCTGGCCCAGGTTCTCCTCCTTGCCCCAGGGGGGCTGGATGCTCTCGGAGGCCAGGGACGCGCTACAGGCGAAGGACACCGCCACGGCGGCGATACGCTGGAAGTTCATCTCAAATCTCATGGACTAAAGGTTCGTCTTGAAGAACTTCGTGGCGAATTCCTGCTGATTCGACGCGTCGCGGGAGGTGGTCCAGATGAGCTTGTCGCCCTCCACCTTCGGCTCCAGGGCATCGCCGAAGCGGCAGCTGACCTGCTTGAGCTTCTCCTTGACGGTCTGCTTCGCGACGTTGGAGACGGTGCACAGCTGCTTGAGCGACGCGAGCGGCGCCTCACAGTAGCTGCTGATGCTCAGCTCCTTGAGCTGCTCGTCGTTGATGGACGTCCAGTCGATGGCGGCGGAGAGCGACGTGCCGCACGCGGTGTTCGCGTCCTGCACGTGGGTGACGTAGTCCTTCTCCTGCTTGGCGATCTCCCCCTTGCGGTCGAACGCCATCAGCTTCGCGACGGTGCCGTCCTTCTTCTGCTTCTGGTGCAGGTCATAGACGTCCTCGGCGTCGAGCGCCTTGCTGCGCTTCTCGTCGAAGGTGACGCGAATCTCCTTGGAGCGGCCCGGGACGTAGAGCTCGTACTTGGAGTTGCGCATGTACAGCACCGTGTAGCCACGGCCGCGCCACTGGGTCTTGTAGCTGTGCTGCTCGCTGCTCATGGAGCTGCTGTCGTTCAGCTCGAACGGCAGCACCTTGCCGTCAATCTCGGAGCCGGTGCCCTGCACGCGCAGCAGGTACTTCTTGTTCGAGCGCGGGGCGAGGGGAACGACGGCGACCTCCTCGCCCTCGGGGCCGACGAACACCTTGCCGGCCTCCACGGGGGACGCCGCGAGGCTGGCGGTGGACCCCAGCACGAGCGTGGTGACGAATACCGCGACCAGGTTTCTCAAGAAATTCACCTCGGGAATCAAGGGGCCGTCTCCTGGACGGCGCCGTGTGTCAGAGCTCGATGTCGTGCTGCTTGCAGAACTTCCGGACCCGGGCCTGCTCCGCCCGGGAGACCTTCGGCCACTGGGCCTTGGCGTTGCTGAGGTCTCCCTGACGGCAGAAGGCCCGGGTGAGCAGCGAGTAGGACGCCAGTGGGATGACCTTGGGTTCCCGCCGCTGGCTGCTCCGAGCCAGACGGATGGCCTCCGCGGTGTCTCCCCCGTTTAAAGCACGCTCCGCGTCCGCCAAAAGCTGCCGCAGCTCGTCCGACAGCTTTTCGGGAGTCTCGGGTCGGGTGGAAGGACGTGTGGAGGGGGGCGGGTTCTTCGTCGCCACCCCCGTGGGGTCGTCCGGAGGCGGGTCCACCGGCGTCGGGGTGGTGCCCGTCGGAACGGGAGTCGTCCCGGTGGGCGTGTCGGTGCCCTGGGCTAGCGTGCCGGTGTTGGGCGGAGGTGTCGGGGTGGTGCCCTGCGTGCCCGTGTTCGGGGACGTCGGGGTGGGGCCCTGCGCGCCGGTGTTCGCCGTCGGCGTGACGGCCTGCGTGCCCGTGGCGACGGGCGGCGTGGGCTGAGGGCCGTCCTTGGGGCGGGTCACCCACCAGCCGCCCGCGATGACGACCACGAGCGCCGCCACGGCGATGGCGGCCAGGGGCGCGCGACTCTTCGCGGGCTGGCTCGCAGTGCTCGGGGCCACGGCGGAGGGCACCGGCGCGGGGGCGACCAGGCTCTGACCCGCGACGGGAGGAGGGAGCGACGGCGCCTGCTGGGAGATGAGCGTGGGGTCCAGGCCCGGCGGGTCCATCAGCGGGACCTTGGGCGTGGCGGCCTGCGCCTGGGCGACGCCCATCTGTCCGGTGCCACCCGCCGCGAAGCCTCCAGCGGGAGCCTGCGCCTGGGCGACGCCCATCTGTCCGGTGCCACTCGCCGCGAAGCCTCCAGCGGGAGCCTGCGCCTGGGCGACGCCCATCTGCCCGGTGCCGCCGCTGGCGAAGCCGGCCTGCGCCTGGGCGACGCCCATCTGCCCGGTGCCGCCGGACGCGAAGCCGCGCACGGGCTGCACCACGCCCTGGTTGCCCGAGGAGCCCGGGGCCAGGGTGTCGTCGAAGGCGAGGCGGCCCGTATCGGGGCCCTTCTGGAGGCTTCCCGGCGGCAGGGTGTTGGACAGCGACGGCGGCCCCTCCGAGGGCAGCGCGACGCCGGAGGGTGTGCCCGAGGGACGCGGCAGCGCGGCATGGGAGCCGGTGGAGGAGGAGAGCGTGTGCAGCGGGCTGCCGGTGAGCGCCTCCACGAAGGACGCGACGTCCTGGAAGCGGTCCTGGGCGCGCTTGGCCAGGGCCTTGTCCACCGCGGCGATGGCGTGGGGCGGGGCCTCCGGACACAGCGGGGCGAGCGGCGGGGGCGGCTCGTAGACGACGCGGAAGATCATCTGCGCGATGCCACCCGCGCCGAACGCAGGCGTGCCCGTCATCATCTCGTAGACGATGGCGCCCAGCGCGAAGATGTCCGTGCGTGCGTCGATCTCACTGTTGCGGCCCTGGGCCTGCTCCGGCGACATGTACTGCGGGGTGCCGATGAGCATCGCCTCCTGCGTCTGCACCGTGCCGGAGTCGAGGACCTTGGAGATGCCGAAGTCGAGTAGCTTGAGCCGCTCGCCCACCACACCGCCCGAGTCGGTGGGGACCAGGAAGACGTTGGCGGGCTTCAGGTCGCGGTGGACGATGCCCGCGCCGTGCGCGGCCTGGAGCGCCGAGCCCATCTGCCGCGTGAACGAGTAGACGTCCGACAACGGCAGCCGCCCCCGCTCCAGTCGGGCCTGGAGGCTCTCGCCGCGCAGGAACTCCAGCACCAGGAACGGGGTGTCGTCCTCCAGCGTGTCGTAGTCGAGCACCTCGACGATGTTGGGGTGGCCCAGCCGGGAGGCGATTTCGGCCTCGCGGCGGAAGCGCGCGAAGATCTCCGGGGTCAGGTGGTCTCCGCCGCGCAGCACCTTCACCGCGACCTGCTTGCCGGGCAGTCGCAGGTGTTGGGCCAGGTACACCGAGCCCATTCCGCCGCGTCCGAGGATGGAGACGACCTTGTAGGTGTTGCGCAGGACCGTATCGATGGACAGGTCACCGTCGGACGGTCGGTTCATGGGGTTGTGGCTCGCACGGGATTCAATGGGGAGTTTCCGCCCCATTCCATCCTCCCACCCCACCGCGAGGCAACCCTCCCGAGGCGTGATTCCGGACGGAGGGCCTCTCGGCCCATGAGAAGCACTGGTGGCTTTCCGCCAGCCTGCTAAGGAAGCAGCCTGTATGACGAAAGTCGCGCCCCAGCAGTCGCTCGAGGTCCGGGTCCGCCGCATCCACCGCCGTGACCTCAACCGGACCTGGGAGTTCCTCAAGCTCGTCTTCCGCGACGTCAATCGCGAGACGGTCGAATACCAGCGTCCCCGCTCCAAGCGCCGCTTCATGGAGGTCTACACCTCCGAGTGGATCGAACAGCTCCTCTACGAAGTGGACGGGGAGATTGTCGGCTACTCCGAGTGCGCCTTCGAGGCCACCGGCGACGACAACTGGGTGAACCCGCGCTGGTTCGAGAAGCGCGGCATGCGGCCGCTCTTCGTGGAGGAGCTCGCGGTGCACCCGGACTACCAGGGCCGCGGCGTGGGCAGCTTCATGTTGGATCAACTCCAGCACCTGGCGCGCACGCGGGGCTGCACGCACCTGGTGTTGGAGGTGGCGGAGAACAACGAGTCCGCGCTGGCGTGGTACCGGGCGAGGACGTTCTACAAGCTGGATGCCGCCATCTTCCTCGCGCAGAAGGTGCCGGGAGAGCCGGACCTCTTGCCTCCTCGCCGACTCAAGCGCCGCGTGAAGGCGGCGGAGGGCGAGGATCCGACCTCTCCCACGACCGGCCCCGCGCCCGCGGCCACGTCGGCGCGTGGGGGCGGTGCGCGCAAGGGCCGCGCCGCCGCGAAGAAGGGCTGAGCCCCGCTGGATGACAGGTGCGTGGGACCCGGGGGCCATGGGCCCGGGCCCACGTGGACCGCATGCTCGCGGGCCGTGTCTCCCCTTCGCGGGAGCGGACCTCGGGGCTTGCTCGGATGAAGACGCGATGGCGTGGGGGATGGCTGCTCATCGCCTTCCTCCTCGCGAGCCCTGTGTGGGCGCAGGACGCGCACTACTGGACGCGGCAGTTCGGCAACCGCGCGTGGCTGCTCGGCGGCGCGCTGCTGGGTGACCCCGCGGACATCAGCGCCGTCTATTACAACCCCGGCGCGCTGGTGCTCGTCAGCAACCTGGAGCTGGAGCTGACGGGGAACGTCTTCGAGTACTCGCGCCTGGCACTGGTCAACGGCCTGGGGCCCGGCCGTGATTTGACGACGTCGCGCTTCGACGCGCTGCCCGCCTTCATCGCGGGCCCCCTGCGCTTCAAGTGGCTGGGCCGCGCGCGCATGGGCTACGCGCTGCTGACGCGCCAGGGCTTCGAGACGCTGCTCACGCGTCGTGACGACTTCTCCGGGAGCAACCTGCTGGGCGTCCAGGGGCTGGAGCAGCTGTCCTCCGACGTGCGGCTGGAGCACGGCGTGAAGGAGCTGTGGGCCGGCGTGAGCTGGGCCTATCCGTTGAGCAAGACGCTGGGCGTGGGAATCACCCCGTTCCTCGCCGGGCGTCAGCAGCATGGGGACTTCCTGGCCATCTCCCAGGGCAGCGGCGCGGACGGCGGCTCCGTGCTCGCCGCGGTGAACCGTGACTATCGCGTCCAGCACCTGCGCCTGCTCGCCAAGGTGGGCGTGTGCTACCAGCGTGAGCGCTGGGCCCTGGGCCTGACGGTGACGACGCCAGGGCTGGGCCTGTTGGGCAAGGGCGAGGTGGGGCTGGAGCGCGCGCTGAGCCAGCAGGGGCTCCCCATCCAGGGACCCGCGCGCATCTCCGACTTCCAGTCGAGCGTCCGCGCGCGCTTCCAGAGCCCGCTGTCGGTGGGGCTGGGCGGCAACGTCCTGCTCGGCGGCACCACGCTGCACGCGGCGGTGGAGGTGTTCGCGCGCGTGCCGGTGTTCCGTTTGCTCGACAGCGACCCCATCCCCGTGGAGGGCCCGGAGCGTGTGCTCGACAGCGACATCTTCTACGGCTCGGAGCCGGTGGTGAACACGGCGCTGGGCGTCGAGCACCGCGTGGGAGACCGGCTGCGCATCTTCCTGAGCGTCCACACCGACTTCAGCGCCGCCATCAAGCTGCCCAACACCAGCACGCTGCTTGCGACCAGTGACCTGTACCACGTGGCCACCGGCCTGCATTTCCCCGTGCGCACCACGCGCGTCACCGTGGGCACCGACCTGGGGTGGGGCCGTCAGTCCACGCAGCGCTTCTCGGAGCTGCTGGCGCTGACGGGGCTGCCCCCTCCGAGCGAGACGCAGCGACTGCACGTCTTCCACGCCACCCTCATCGTCGGAATCACGCTGGGCCTCGGGCGGAACATCGAGGACACCTCGGCGCGCTCCGATTCGGAGGCCGAGCTTCCCTAGTCGCGCGCGGCGCTCAGAAGCTCAGCGTGCCGAGCAGCTCGAAGGTGTTGCGCAGCACGTGCACGGGCTCGTTCAGGGGGCCTGCGAGCGCGACGGGGGGCGCGAGGTCCCGGATGCCCAGCTCGTGGCGCGACAGCACGTAGCCCGCGCGGATGCCACCGTCCAGGCCTCGCAGCCCGGGGAAGAAGCCTCGCACCAGGATGATGTCCAGGCCCGCGCCCAGGTGGAACGTGTTGGGCCACAGGTTGCGGAAGAAGCCGGGCAGGCGGACCCAATAGGAGTTGGGGTTGGCCATCCGCTCGCCGTTGATGGCGCCGTCCTCGAGCCGGTACCACGTCAACCCGTAGCCCAGCTTGACGTACGGCTGGAAGCCGCCGGGCAGGATGTTGTAGCGGATGCTGCCCGCGTACTCCCACATGTTCAGCTTGGAGCGCAGCTGGAAGAGGGTCTGCCGGTCCGCCAGCGGGACGTCGAGTCCCACCGTGCTGCGCGAGTGCAGCAGCGTGTTCTCCGACGTGAAGCGGTCGCCCAGATAGAAGCTCACCTTCAGCGTGGCGGACACGGCCGTGTCCACCACCGGCTGGATGAAGTCGGACGAGGCGTTCTCGATGCTCGGGTCCAGGGCGAGCAGCTGCGGGGCCCACTCGGCGAGCTGGCGGTCATTGAGGAGCAGGCCCGCGAAGTCCTTGTCGAGCAGGCCCACGCTGACGCCGGCCTCCACGCTCGCGCGCCGCCGGGGCAGCTTCGCCTGGGGCGTGTAGACGGGCTCGTGCTTCTCCACCACCGCGCGCACGGGCAACCCCAGCACGCGGTAGACGAAGTCGAACGGCGGCAGGCTGATGAGCACGGCCACCGGCCCGTTGAGGAAGCCCAGGTTGTTGGAGAAGTTGTCCTGCACGTCGAGCGGGAAGAACCAGGGCAGCTCTCCGGGCGCGTAGCCGATGAAGCCCGCGTTGGGCGCGGGCCGGTTCCAGCCCTCGCTGAAGGCCGGGCCGGTGATGGACAGGTTGCCCATGTCCGAGTGCGAGATGATTCCCGCCAGCGGCGACTTCGCGGACGGGTAGCCCCAGCGCAGCGGGAGGATGAGCCAGGACCACTCGCGGCGCACGGACGGGTCCTCGATGGCCAGGTCGTAGACGCGCTCCCAGTCGGGCACCAGGTCGATGCGCTCGGCCATGTCGTAGCGCACCACGCCCTCGGGGAGCGGCCGCTTCGGGTCGCCGAGGTACTCCTGGTGGTCGAAGCGCTTGGGCACCGCCTCCGTGGAGCCCGCGGGCCCCACGCCCTTGAACACGCCGGGCAAGGGATAGGTGGCGTGAGACTCGCGCGCATGCGGGCCGGGCGAGGCGAGCAGCTGCTCCAGGCCCTTCGAGTCCGCGCCGATGTAGCCGATGGGGTGCGTGTTGATGCGCGTCTCCGCCTCGTCCGCCCAGACGTAGCTGCGCACCCGCGCCAGCAGCTTCTTCTCGCCGGGCCGGTCCTCGCCGCGCAGCTCCATCAGCTCCTCCCAGCGCTTGCGGGGCAGGTACGCGTTGGGCCGGGCGAAGTCGAAGACCATCGCGTTGTGGTGGAAGAAGTACTCGGTGCGCTTGAGCACCAGCGGGTCCGCGCCGTCGGCCGGCCAGCCTCCCGAGAGGATGCGTCGCAGCTCCTCCGCGGTGAGCACGCGCTCCACGGCGGACAGCGGCGTGATGACGGCGCTCACGTGCTCCCAGTCGCCCTCGTGGTTGTTGCCGCCCGCGTTGAACGGGTAGAAGAACCAGTACTGGATGAACAGCTCGTAGCCGAGCAGGCCGCGCTCCGCGTCGCGGACCTCCGCGAGGAACGGGTGGGCGTAGACCTTCTCCGTGCCCAGGTAGCGCCGCGCAATCTGCCCGGGCTGCGGGCTCGCGTAGGCCTCGTGCCACGTGTCCGGGTCATACCCGGGGAAGTCCAGGTACATGACGGTGAAGGGCGCCTGCTCGGCGGCCACCGCGTCCTGGCGCAGGCGGGGGATGGTGGGGTGGTCCGGGTGGAACTCCTTCAGGAGCGCGATGAGGCGGCAGTCGTCGCGCGCGTCGCGGCCGGACGACTCGGTCCTCAACAGGCTCTCCGGCGCGCCGTCCTCGGGACACGGGTGGCCGAGCGTGGAGAAGTTGATGGAGTCGCTGCGCATCAGCACCGAGCCGGGCTTGGCGAGGTCCCACGTGTCCAGGCTCAGCAGGAGGCCCCCCGGCAGGTCCCGGAACACCTTGTGGTCCATGGGGAAGGTGTACGTGTTCTTCACCAGGATGGGCGCGAAGCGCACCGCCAGCGCTTGCAGCACCCGGAAGCGCTCGTCGTCGATGCCGTCGCGCGGCGCCTCGTCGCGGTAGCCCGGGTCCGCCGGGTCGCCGTAGAGCGCGAGCGCCTGGCTCGCGCTCGTCTGGCGGACGATGCGCGGGTAGGAGAGCGGGACGAAGCGGAAGTACTCCTCGCGCGTCGGCGGGCCGGAGGCGCTCGCGCCCGAGGGACCCGTGACGAGTCCCACGAGCAGTAGCACTCGAGCGGCGTGGACCGCGATACCTCGGCGCATGGTGTCTCCCCGGGACTGGCGCGGCTCCCGACTCACGAAGGGCGCGCGCGAACGGCGGGGAGACTAGGAGCCGCGCTCGGGCCCCATCGCGAGGCGGGCGAGGGGAGCGTCGGACAGCGTACGGATGCGTGGTCGGCGGTGGACACCCGCGCGTTGGCGCAGCCGGTGGTCAACAGTCCCGTCGGGCACCGGGCGCGAGGGCCCGGTCCCCGGTGGGAGCCCGTCAGGCGGGCAGCGGCTGTGTCGAGTCCGGGGTCGTCGGCGCGGGCTCCACGACGGCCGGCGTGCTCGGGGGGGCGGCGTGCGGCGCGGCGAAGCCGGTGGACTCGCCCATCGTCTCGCCGTGCTGGCTCAGGTCCAGGCCCAGCTCCTCGTGCTCACGGGGGACTCGCAGCGGGACGATGCGGTCCACCAGCTTGTAGAGCACGTACGAGCCGACGAAGGAGAAGACGGACACCAGCACCAGCGCGGCCAGGTGCTTGAGGAACGTCGTCGTCTCGCCGTGCACCAGGCCCACGTCCTTGGCCAGCACGCCCGTGAGCACCATGCCCACCACGCCGCCCAGCCCGTGGCAGGGGAAGACGTCCAGCGTGTCATCGAGCGAGGTGCGGTTCTTGAAGTGCACCGCCCAGTTGCTCACGAAACTGGAGACCAGGCCCACCATGATGCTCTGGCCCACGGTGATGAAGCCCGCCGCGGGCGTCACCGCCACCAGGCCCACCACCGCGCCCACGCACGCGCCCAGGGCGCTGGGCTTCCGGCCGCGCAGCCAGTCGAACGCAATCCACCCAAGCATCGCCGCCGCGGACGCCGTGTTGGTGGTGGCGAAGGCCAGCGTGGCGAGCGACGAGGCCGACAGCGCCGAGCCCGCGTTGAAGCCGAACCAGCCGAACCACAGCATGCCCGTGCCCAGCATCACGAAGGGCAGGTTGGCCGGCGTGTGCGCGGCGTTCTCCAGGTGCGTGTGCCGGCGGCCCAGCACCAGCGCGCCCGCCAGCGCCGCGAAGCCCGCGGACATGTGCACCACCGTGCCGCCCGCGAAGTCCAGCACGCCCCACGTGCGCAGGAAGCCCTCCGGGTGCCACGTCCAGTGCGCCAGCGGCGCGTAGATGAAGAGCGTGAAGAGCACCATGAAGAGCACGTACGCCTTGAAGCGCACCCGCTCCGCGAAGGCGCCCGTGATGAGCGCCGGGGTGATGATGGCGAACTTGAGCTGGAACAGCGCGAACAGCAGCAGGGGGATGGTGGGCGCCAGGTCCGGATGCGTCTCGCCCCCCACGCCGCTGAACATGAAGAAGGTGCGCGGGTCGCCGATGAGGCCGTGGAAGCTGTCACCGAAGCAGAGGCTGAAGCCCACCACCACCCAGAGCAGGCTGATGACCGCCATCGCGATGTAGCTCTGCAGGAGCGTGGACACGACGTTCTTCAGCCGCACCATGCCGCCGTAGAAGAACGACAACCCCGGCGTCATCAGCAGCACCAGCGCCGTGGCGGTGAGGATCCACGCCGTGTCCGCCGGGTTGATGGGCCCCCCTTGCCGGGTCTGCGCCGCCGGCGTCACCAGCATGCCCGCCACGCCCACACCCACCAGCAGGGCCACTGCCAACCACTTCTTCATCGCGCCTCCCCAGCAAGGACTGACGCGATGCAGTATGGGTAGGGTGGCCGCTGATTTCAATTCCCCAGAGATTAATTGTGGGTCCTTGGGGATAAATATGCGGACATTTGAGCTAAAACTTCGAGTTTTAGCCTTCGAGGCAAGCCTGGCTACTTCACGACGATGCCGCCGTCCTTGATGTCCAGGTCCTCGCCGCCCTTGAGGACGACCTTGCCCTTGTCCGTCTGGACGGTGCAGGGGCCGGAGCCCGGGATGGTGAGGGAGGCCGTCTGGTTCTTGCCGAAGGACACGTGGGTCTTCACGCCGCTGCACACCGCGCTCCACGTGTAGTCGCGCGAGTCGCGGTTGGAGTAGCGCACGGTGATGGCCGCCGAGGCGGTGGACGACACCAGCAAGCCGGCCACGAGGGTGGCAATCGAGAGTCGGGCCTTCATGAGTCCCCCAAGGGGTGTGGAGTGGCGCAGTCATAGCCGCTGGGACTGACGCGCGCTCGTGACGTGTGAACGCCACACCCGGGATGGCGGTGCTCACCCTCCCGCGGGTGGATTCCTACGGGGACATACGAACCGACGTGGCGCGATGGGCGGTGCTCAGGCCCCAGGCGCGGCGCCGTGCTCCAGCTCCTCGGGGTGCAGGTGGAACCAGCGCGCGATGAGCATCACCTCCTGCGCCTCGTGGGCCTTGAGGCCGAGCGTCTCGGGCTCGGGGCGCTCGAAGACCTCCCGCGCTCGCGCGGCGAGCGCTTCGTGTTCCTGGGGTGTGCGGGGCGCGGGGCGCTCATCGCGCACGCTGCCTCGTCGCAGGATGTAGACGCGGTCCTCTCCGGCGTAGCCGGGCACGGTGTACACGAAGGACAGGCGCTTCATCGTCCGTCCCAGGGAGACCATCCACCCGCGCAGCGCCTCGAGCCGCTCCGCGCGGTCCCTCAGCTCCGCGGCGTACTCGAACTGGAGGCGGCGCGCGGCCAGCGCCATGCGCTCGCGCAGGAGCACGAGCGGCGCGTCGGACGTCCCCTCCAGGAAGGCCCGGGCCTGGGTGACGCGCGCGTGGTACTCCGCATGCGTGCAGCCCGCGGCGCAGGGAGACAGGCACCGCGAGAGCTGACCGCGCATGCACAAGGGCTCCAGCTTCACCGGGAAGAGCTGCCCCTGGTCCGCCAGCCGCATCGGCGTGTCCGCCGCGCAGTCGCGCAGCTCGAGCAGGTCGTTCACCGCGCGGACCACCTCGGACACCGCGCCTGGCCCGTGGAAGGGGCCGTAGTAGTCGCCGCTGGCGCCGTTGACGCGCCCCACCACGTGCAGGCGCGGGACGGCCTCCTTCGTGAGGTGCAGGAAGCAGTGTCCCCGGTCCCGCTTGTGCTCCACGTTGTAGAGGGGGCGGTGCTGCTTGATGAGGCGCAGCTCGCGCAAGAGCGCGGCGAACTCGCTGGGCGTGTGCTCCCACTCGACGTGGTGAGCGTGGCCGATGATGTCCGCGGCCTTCTCGCCCGGCTCCGCGCGGAAGTAGGAGAGCAGCCGCGAGCGCACGCGCACCGACTTGCCCACGTACAGCACCTCGCTCGACGGGCCCAGCATCCGGTAGACGCCGGGCCGGTTCTCGGCGTGCGCGCGGACGTGGTCGAGGAGCGTGGCGATGCGGGAAGACATGGTGCGGAGGCGCACGGCGCCACGGGCGCCGGACGGGACACCGTACACCTCGCTGGAGGCGGTGGGGGAATGGCCGCGCCGGCCGCGTCATGCCTGGGTGTGGGGCGAGCCGCCCGGCACCACCCTGGCGAGTGGGCGAGCGGCGCCGTGCAACCAGGCTCCGTGTCGGAACGTGTATCCCTGGGTTTGTGAAGTTTTGTCAGGTGATTTGTCTCTATGAGTTAACGTCGTTAAGTGGATGGCCGATGTAAACCCGCGCCCACGAGAGGGCCGGGCCTTGGCCCGCCCGAGCCGGTGCGGGCGGGAGTCGCGTCATGATGCGTGCCCCGTCGTTGAGCCTGTGCGCCGCGTGGGTGAGCGGTTTCGCCGTCCTCCTGTTGGGTCTGCAGTCGGTGGCGGGGTGCTCTCCTCCCGCCACCGCGGCGTCGGAGCGCGCCTCCCGTGAAGAGGCTCCGGTGCGGGTCCGCTCGGCGGTGGTGATGGAGGAGGAGGTCGCCCAGCCCGTGCGGGCCAGCGGCGCGCTGGCCGCGAAGCAGGAGTCGCGGCTGTCCTTCAAGCTGGGCGGCATCGTCCGGCAGGTCTCCGTCGAGGAGGGCCGCGCGGTGACGCGCGGGCAGGTGCTGGCGGCGCTGGACCCCTCGGAGGTGGGCCCGCAGGTGGCGCAGGCGCGCGAGGCTCGGGACAAGGCCGCGCGGGACTTGGAGCGGGCCCGGAGTCTGTTCGAGGCCCAGGTCGCCACCCGCGTGCAGCTCCAGGACGCCGCCACCGCGTTCGAGGTCGCGGAGGCGGGCCTGAAGGTCGCCACCTTCCAGCAGCGTCAGACGAGCCTCGTCGCGCCCGCCGCCGGCCGCATCCTCCGGCGGATGGTGGAGCCCGGCGAGGTGGTGGCGCCCGGACAGGCGCTCTTCCTGTTCGCCAGCGAGGAGGACGGCTGGGTCGTCCGCGTGGAGCTCGCGGACCGTGACGTGGTGCGCGTGAGGGAAGGGGACTCCGCGGAGGTGTTCCTGGATGCCTATCCGGGGCGGACCTTCCAGGCGCGGGTGCGGGAGATCGCCAGCGCCGCCACGCAGGGGCTCGGCACGGCCGAGGTGGAGCTGGAGCTGCTCATGTCCCCGTCGGACGCCGCGCCGAGGTTGTTGTCCGGGCTCTCCGCCAAGGCGCGCGTCTTCCCCTCGGAGCGGCGGGCGCTGCGCTTCGTCCCCGTGGAGGCGCTGCTGGAGGGGGACGGCGACACGGCCAGCGTCTTCGTCCTGGCCCAGGACGGCCAGCGCGCGACGCGGCGGCGGGTGCGCGTGGCGTTCCTCTCCTCCGAAACCGGCCGCGCGGCGTTGTCCGAGGGCGTCGAGGCGGGCGCCCAGGTCGTCACCGATGGAGTGTCCTTCCTGCGCGAGGGCCAGCCGGTGGCGGTGGTGGAGGCGCGATGAGGCTGTCCACGGCGGCGGTGAAGAATCCCCAGCTCACCCTGGTGGTGTTCGCCATGTTGGTGGCGCTGGGCGTCTCCAGCGCGCTCTCCATTCCTCGCGCGGAAGACCCCGTCTTCCCGATGGCGAGCTTCACGGTCGTCGCCGTCTACCCCGGCGCGAGCCCCTCGGACCTCGAGCAGCTGGTGGTGGACCCGCTGGAGGACGCGTTCGAGGAGCTCGACGACGTGAAGGAGGTGTCCAGCCAGATGGAGGACGGGCTGGCGCAGGTGGAGATTGAATTCGAGTCGTCCTCCGACGTGGACGACAAGCACGCGGAGGTGCTGCGGCAGGTCACCGCCACCCGGCCCAGGCTCCCGTCGGGGCTGGTGCGCCTGGAGGTCATCCGCCACAGCGCGTCGAACGTGAGCGTTGTGCAGCTGGCGTTGGTGGGGCCGCACGTCCCGGCGCGCGAGCTGGAGCGGCGCGCGGATGACCTCTCGGACCGGCTGGGGCGCGTGGCGGGCGTGAAGAAGGCGGAGGTCTTCGCGGCGGCGAAGCAGGAGGTGCGCGTGTCCCTGGACCCCGAGCGCCTGGCGCGCGTGGGCGTGTCCCTGGACCAGGTGCTCCAGGCGCTCACGGGCGCCAACCTCAACATCCCCGCGGGCAGCGTGGACGTGGGCACGCGCCGCTTCAACGTGAAGACAGGCAGCGAGTTCACCTCGCTCGAGCAGGTGCGCGCCACGGTGGTGGCCGGCGGCGCGTCCGGCGTGGTCCGGGTGTCGGACGTGGCCGAGGTGTCCTTCCGCGACCAGGACGCCGTGCACCTGGGCCGCTACAACGGGGAGCGCGCGGCCTTCGTGGGCGTCACGCAGAAGGACGGCGGCAACGTCTTCGTGGTGCGCGACGCGGTGCTGGAGGTGGCCCGGGCGTGGGCCCAGGAGCTGCCGTCGGGGATGCGCCTGGAGACGGGCTTCGACCAGTCGCTCCAGGTGAAGAGGCGGCTGGGCGGCTTCGCGGTGGACTTCGCGCTGGCGCTGGCGCTGGTGCTGGTGACGCTCCTGCCGCTGGGCTTCCGGGCGAGCCTCGTCGTGATGGTCTCGATTCCATTGTCCCTGGCCCTGGGGCTGGCCGCGCTGCACCACGCGGGCTTCACGCTCAACCAGCTCTCCATCGTCGGCTTCGTCATCGCGCTGGGGCTGCTGGTGGATGACAGCATCGTGGTGGTGGAGAACATCGCGCGCTTCCTGCGCATGGGGCGCACCCGGGTCCAGGCCGCCATCGAGGGGACGTCCCAGATTGGCCTGGCCGTGCTCGGCTGCACCGCCACGCTGGTGCTGGCCTTCGTGCCGCTGGTGTTCCTGCCCGGCACCTCCGGCCAGTTCATCCGGGGCCTGCCCATGGCGGTGGTGTTCACCATCCTCGCGTCGCTGCTGGTGTCGCTCACCGTGATTCCGCTGCTGTCGAGCCTGGTCCTCTCGAAGGACGAGCACCCGGAGGGCAACCGGGTGCTGCGCTGGCTCCACCACGGCATCGAGCGGGTGTACCGGCCCGTGCTGCACCGCGCGCTGGCGCGTCCCGTGCTGACGCTGGGGGTGGCGGCGGGGCTCTTCGCGGGCAGCCTCGCGCTGGTGCCTGTGGTGGGCTTCAGCCTCTTCCCCAAGGCCGGCGCGCCCATGTTCTACGTCCAGGTGGAGACGCCCGAGGGCACCAGCCTCACGGAGACCGACCGCGCGGTGCGCTTCGTGGAGGATGTGCTGCGCCGCCGTCCGGAGGTCCGCTCGGTGTCCGCCAACGCGGGCCGGGGGCAGCCCTCCGTCTACTACAACGTGCAGCCCAGCCCCGAGCGCCCCAACGTGGGCGAGGTCTTCGCGCAGCTGGAGTCGTATGACGCGCGCCAGACGCCCGCGCTGCTCGACCTGCTGCGCGCGGAGCTGTCCACGTACCCGGGCGCGCGCATCGAGGTGCGCGAGTTCGAGCAGGGGCCGCCCATCGAGGCGCCGGTGGCGGTGCGGCTGGTGGGGCCGGAGCTGGAGCCGCTGCGCGAGCTGGCGGACCGGACGCAGCGCGTATTGGAGAACACCCCGGGCACCCTCTACGTGAAGAACCCGGTGCAGACGCGCCGCACGGACCTGCAGGTGGAGGTGGACCGGGAGAAGGCGGGCCGGCTGGGCGTGCCCGCGGCGGAGGTGGCGCGCGCGGTGCGCTTCGGGCTCGCGGGGCTGCCCGCGGGCTCCTTCCGGGACGAGGAGGGCGACGACCACCCCATCCTGGTGCGGCTGCCCCTGGAGTCGGGCGCGTGGCCCGCGCTCGGCGCGCTGGAGCGGCTGCACGTGGCGAGCGTCACCGGCGCCCAGGTGCCGCTCGGACAGGTGACGCGGGTGCGACTGGAGGCGGGCCCCAATCGCATCACCCATCACGAGGGCGAGCGCTCCGTCACCGTCTCCGCGAGCGTGGCCACCGGCTTCATCAACGACAACGTCATCCAGGAGGCGATGCGCCGGTTGGACGCGGAGGTGAAGCCGCCCGCGGGCTATCGCCTGGAGATGGCGGGAGAGCTGAAGAGTCGTCAGGAGAGCTTCGACGGCGTGTCCGCCGCCGGCATCATCGCGGCGTTCGGCGTGCTGGCGGTGCTGGTGCTGGAGTTCCGCACGTTCCGGGGCGCGCTCATCGTGGCGTCGGTGATTCCGCTGGGCCTGGTGGGCGGCATCGCCGCGCTGTGGCTCACCGGCAACACGCTGTCCTTCACCGCGTCCATCGGCTTCATCGCGCTGGTGGGCATCGAGGTGAAGAACAGCATCCTGCTGGTGGACTTCACGAACCAGCTGAGGGCCCGGGGCCTGTCGGTGGACGCGGCCATCGAGCAGGCGGGCGAGACGCGCTTCTTGCCCATCCTGCTCACCACCCTCACGGCGCTCGGCGGCCTGTTGCCCCTGGCGCTGGAGAACAGCAGCCTCTACTCACCCCTGGCGTGGGTCATCATCGGCGGGTTGATTTCCTCCACCGTGCTCACCCGCGTGGTGACGCCCGTGGTGTACAAGCTGCTGGCCCCGGAGGTGGAGCCCGAAGCCGAGGCTCGCGAGCCGGCCGTGTCCGGCGGTAGCGTCCTGTCCCCCGGAGGCGCGGTGTAGCGGCACGAGCGAGGCATCATGGGCATCAAGGAGCGGCGAGAGCGGGAGAAGCAGGCGACGCGGCAGCGCATCCTGGACGCGGCGCGCGAGCTCTATGGCCAGGAGGGCTACGAGGCGATGACCATGCGCCGGGTCGCCGAGCGCATCGAGTACAGCCCCACCGCCATCTACGTCCACTTCAAGGACAAGGCCGCGCTCGTGCGGGAGCTGTGCACGCACGACTTCCTGCGCTTCGCGGAAGTGCTCAACAAGGTCGCCCGGGTGAAGGACCCGCTGGAGCGGCTCAGGAAGATGGGGCGCGCGTACGTCGACTTCGCCCGCGAGCACCCCACCACCTACCGGCTGCTCTTCATGGACCGCCTCCCCGCAGAGGTGGGGTCCAAGTCCGAGGAGTCCCTCGAGCAGGACAACCCGGAGCAGGACGCCTATGCCTTCCTGCGCAAGACGGTGCAGGAGGCGAAGGACGCGGGCTGCTTCAAGCCCGAGCACCAGGACGTGGAGCTGGTGAGCCAGGTGGTGTGGGGCGGGGTGCATGGGCTGGTGGCCCTGCACCTGGTGAAGACCCAGGACGACCCGTGGGTGGACCTGCGCCCGCTGCCGCGCGCGGCGGAGCTGATGGTGGAGCTGCTGCTGGAGGGCCTCGCGAAGAAGCCCTCCAGCCCGGCGGGGCTCAAGCGGGCTCGATGAAGTTGAGCCGGTAGCCATCCGGGTCGGTGACGACGACCTCCCGGGTGTGCCAGGGCTGCACGGCGGGACCTTCCACCGGGGCCCCCTGGGCCTGGGCGCGCAGGAGCAGCTCGTCCAGTCCGCTGGGGCCCTCGACACGGATGCCCACGAGCACGCCCAGCCCCCGCCGTCCTTCCAGCTGGAGCTGCGCCGGAGGGGCGACGAGGTAGACGTCCACCGCGCCCGCCCACTGGAGGCGGACGAAGGGCGGCTCGGACTGGGTGCGCTCGAAGCCGAGCGCCTCGTAGAACGCGAGCGAGCGCGGCAGGTCCGTGACGAGCAGCTTGACGAACGCCGTGCTCACTTCTTGAGGCCTTCGGCCACCAGGGCCGCCTGCACATGGGGACGCTCGGCGACGCGGGCCTGGAAGGCGCGCACGGCCGGGAACGGCTCCAGGTCCACCTTCATGGGCGCCGCCCAGTTCAGCACGGTGAACAGGTACGCATCCGCGACGGTGAACTGCTCACCCATCAGGAACGGCTGCTTCGCCAGCACGCCGTCCAGCGTCTTCAGGCGCTGCGCGATGCGCTCCTTGTAGATGGCCTTGCCGTCCTCGGGGAACGCCGGGTTGAACAGGGGGCTGAAGGCCTTGTGCAGCTCGGTGGAGATGAAGTTGAGCGTCTCCTGGAGCTGGTAGCGCGGCAGCGTGCCGTTGGCCGGGGCCAGCTTGGACTGGGGCGCCTGGTCCGCGATGTACTGGACGATGGCGGGGCCCTCGGTCAGCACGTTGCCGTCGTCGAGCACGAGCGCGGGGACATAGCCCTTGGGGTTGACCGCGAGGAAGTCCGCGCCCGTCTCCGTCTTCTTGGAGCGCAGGTCGACCTTCTCGACGTCGAACTTCAGGCCCGCCTCACGCAGGACGATGTGCGGGGACAGGGAACAGGCGCCATTCGTGTAGTAGAGCTTCATGGTGCAAGACCTCGCGTGTGGGATTCGCGGCGCGCAGTTGTGCACCTTCCCGAGGTGGGATGCCACCGTTTCCGTGGTGCTCCCACGGCCTGCCTCGTCGGTCGGACGGGTGTCGCTCGGGTGACGACGTGGGCTCCTGGGTCCACCGGGCCCCGCTGCCCGGGGGGCGCGCGCGGTGGTAGTTCTCTGCCTCCCTGACCCCCGAGCAAGCCGCGGCCTCGCGTGCGCTCCATCAGGCAGACATGGCCGGCGTCCACCCCGGCCTGGAAGGACCCTATGCGCTTCAAAGCCACTCTGTTGCTGCCCCTCGCCCTCCTGGCGTTGGGCGCGATGCCGGCGTGCTCCGGCGACTCCGACGACCCGAAGCCCGATGCCGGTGATTCGCCGGACTCCGGCACTCCCGACTCCGGCACCCCGGACTCCGGTACGCCCGACTCCGGCACGCCGGGTGGCGGTGATGGCGGTACGGGCACCGCGTCGTGTCCGTCCCATGCGCTGTTCTGCGAGACGTTCGAGAGCGGCCAGGGCAGCTGGGATGAGCAGAAGACGCACGCCACCATCACCGCGGATGGCACGAAGCCACACACCGGCTCGCGCTCGCTGCACGTGGTGACGGAGGACGGCATCGACGAGAAGCAGGGCGAGGGAGAGGCCATCGCCCGGTGGATCCGCTCGTTGAGCCCCACGTTCAGCACGCAGTTGTTCGTGCGCGCGCACGTGTTCATGACCTCGCTGCCGGGAGACTTCGGGCAGATGGGGACCTTCTTCGTCCTCTTCTCGGACGCGGGCAATGACTTCGGCGGCTTCGAGCTGCAGGTCATCCAGGACACGGGCTTCGCGCTGGATGACTGGTCCGCGCGCAACGGCCAGGGCTGGAACCGCCAGGGGCCGCCGGTCAACCTGGGCATGTCCACCGGCCGCTGGGTGTGTCTGGAGTGGGAGGTCCGTCGCCCCACCGCGTCCAGCACGCACGGCACCACCACGGTGTACGTGGATGGCGCGAAGGCGCACGAGTTCACCGAGATTGGCATGCGCTCGTTCAACACCTTCATGGTGGGCTACGGCTTCGTCCATCCGCAGGGGCCGTCCGCCTCCGAGACGTGGATCGACAACGTCGCGGTGAGCAGCACCCAGCGCATCGGCTGCGAGTAGCGCCCCCGCGCCTCCGGGCCCCCTCCCGCTCCGGGGCCCGGGGCCTTCGCGCGTCGCCTTGTCAGGTTGAAGGATGAAGCTTCGTGTTTGCGTGACACGAAGCTTCGTGCTCACCACGGGGCTGGCATCGAAAGGCAGCGGGTCATGTCGTTGAAGGAGCTTGCGCGCCAGACGGTGCGCATCACGGAGCAAGGACAGTACGTGGCGCCCTCGGGCCGGGTGGTCCAGGTGGGCGACCTGGTGGAGCGAGCGGTGCGGGGGACGGTGCTCTACCGCCCCGAGGACTTCTCGGGACTGACGCCTCGGGGGCTGGCGGCCGGCACGGCGCCGCGCATCGAGGTGACGGGCGAGAAGACGGGGCAGGCGGCGCGCAGGCTGGTGGAGGAGGAGGGGCTGACGCGTGTCGCGGCGCTCAACTTCGCCTCCGCGAGGAACCCGGGCGGCGGCTTCCTGGGCGGCGCCAAGGCGCAGGAGGAGGACCTGGCGCGCTGCTCGGCGCTCTATCCCTGCCTGCTCACGCAGCGCGAGTACTACGACGCCAACCGCGAGGAGCGCTCGGCGCTCTACACGGACCACCTCATCTATTCGCCGGACGTGCCGTTCTTCCGCGACGACTCGCTGGAGCTGTTGGAGCGGCCCTTCCTCCTCTCGATGCTCACCGCGCCCGGGCCCAACGCGGGGGTGGTGCTGCGAGAGGACCCGCGTCAGCGACGTCAGCTCCACGCGGTGCTGCGGGCGCGCGCCTTGAAGGTGCTCCAGGTCGCTGCGCATCAGGGGCATGAGGTCCTGGTGCTGGGGGCGTGGGGCTGCGGCGTCTTCCGCAACGAGCCGGCGGAGGTGGCCCAGGCCTTCTCGAGCGCGCTGACGCAGCTGTACGGCGCCTTCTCGCGCGTGGTCTTCGCCGTGTACGAGCGGGGCGGGGACGGGCCGAACCTGCGCGCCTTCCAGGAGCACTTCGACGGCGGAGGGGCGCGGATTTAACTCCGTTTAATCCCACGCCCGTCCCGATTTGGACGACAACTCCCTGGAGCAGCCGCTCGAGGGGGAAGCCGATGCATGGGGACTGGCGCAGTGTTGGGGACTCGCGGGAAGAGACGTCACTCGTGTTCCGGCGGCTGGATGCTCGCACCGTTCGCGTCCTCGGCGGCCCCCGGGAGATGTTGACGGTGCTGGAGGACTTCGCGCGCGGCGAGGGGGGCGCCGCGGCGGAGGTGCTCGAGCCCGGCGTCTGCGCGAGCTGGCGAGGCTGGCGGCTGGATGTCGACGCCACCGAGGTCCTGGGGCGCGCGTCGTATGCGCAGCTCCTGGGCCGGGGCGGCCTCCAGCCCATGCGCGTGGCCACGGGCCTGGCGGGGCGGGGCCGGGAGCTGAGCGTCTTCACCCAGGATGCTCGCACGGGCCGGGAGGACTTCCGCTACACGCTGCTGCTCGGCGACGTCGTGCTGGGCATCCGGGGCGAGGTGGACGCGCCCGAGCGCCACGTCTACGACGTCACGCTCCGGGGCGTGGCTCAGCTGCTCGTGCGTGCGCTGCGGCGGGTGCATGCGCGGTGCGCGGCGCACGGCGACACGGCGGTGCTCGTCTTCACGGAGGAGGAGGCGGAGCAGCTTCGCCAGGGCGCGCGGGACTGGTGCGCGGCCACCGGGGACGAGGGGTGCCCGGAGTGGGTGTCTCACGTGGCCGACGCTGAGTCCGCGGAGGAGGCCCTCCGGGGGCTCGTCACCTCCACCGACGACGCGGCCCGCATCGCCGAGCATCTCTTGGAGCTGGGGGCCTTTCTGCTGGAGTCCGAGGCGGCGAATGCCCGGGACGGGGCCGGGGTGGAATTGCCCGCGTGGCGTCAGGAGTAGCGCGCGAAGGCGGACGCGGCCATGGGCACCGGCTCCGAGGAGAGCTCCGGCTCCGTAGAGGTCAGCGGCGGGTAGGCATCCACCGGTGACGCGCGTCCCACGACGAACTCCGCGGCGCTTCGCAGCTTCTCCAGCGCGCGCTCCGTGCAGTGCAGGGTGATGAGCGGCAGGAAGCCCGGCTCGCTCATCCACTTCACCGCGCCCAGCAGGTGGTTCGCGCTCAGGAACCGCATCACGTCATCCCGCAAGGCACGGCTCTCCTCGCCTGCTGCGACGAGGGCGGCGCGCCTGTCTCGGGGAGGCGGAGCCGGACGTGGCTCGCGCTCCTCCCGGGGCATGATGATGGTCTCGATCCACATCGGAGCGCCCTCCGGACGTAAGACCTGGGGGCTCGCTGACCGGGTACGGCTGCTTGCTCCCTGGCCCTCAGGTAACCGGGGAATGATGCGCGATTTCACTTCCGGTTGTTTTCGTCCGGGCGCCAATTCCTTCTCGACGGGCGACAAAATGTGAAAAATCGGAGTGATATTGGAACCCACGATGTCGGGTGGGGACTCACCGGGTAGGTGCGGCTCGCGTGGGGCGCACACCCCAGGTGTCCAAGGGGGGACATACGAATGGGACAGGAGGGTGTGTCAGGCTGGGGCACATGAGACCTGGCCGCGCGCTGGAGTTCGAGACGTTGTTCCCGCCGTCCCTCACACAGGGTGAGGGGAGGCGAGCGTCCCGGGCCGGTGACTCGCGTCAGGTCGTGACGAGGTGAGCATGCGCGCCGGCACGACGCCTCCTCCCCGTGGTCGTCGACGTGCCCAGGGCACGGCCCCGCGTGGCAAGCGGGAGCCGGTGGCGCGGACATCCACGCCGCGAGGGTTGGGGCCGCCCGCCGTCTTCGTCGGACGCAAGCAGGAGCTCCAGCGGCTGAGCGGCCTGCTGCGCCGCGTGCGCACCGGCGTGGTGTACGGCCTGCCCGGGGTGGGCAAGTCCGCGCTGGTGGCCGCGGTGGCGGCGCGCCATCGGGGGCCGGTGGTCCACCGGCGCATCGCTCCGGGGGACGCGCTGGACTCGGTGGTGGACGACGCGCGCCGGCTCTTGCGCGAGGCGCCCGTGGCGCAGGCGTTGTCGGACGACGCGCGCCTGGAGGACCTGGCCCGGGAACTGGATGCTCGCGGGGCGCTGTTCGTGGTGGATGACCTGCACGTGCTCGCGCGCGAGGAGCGCGTGGCGTTGGTGGAGGGGCTCGGCGGGCGGCTGCGAAAGGGCGCGCTCCTGGCCACCTCGCGCGAGGAGCTCCCGCGCCTGGCGACGAGCCCGGACCGCATCGAGCTGCGACTGGATGGGCTGCCGGAGTCCGCCGCGAAGCTGCTGTGGCGTCAGCTGGACACGCTGTATGGCGCGCGCGAGGGCTTCGCCGCGGCCTGGGCCCGCTCCCGGGGTGTGCCGTTCCTCCTTCGCCGCGCGCACGCGAACGACGCGGACGTGGAGGAGCCGGTGCGCGCGGCGCTCTCGTCGCTGCCGCCGGATGAGCGGCGCGTGGCCGCGGTGCTCGCGCTGTCGGAGCTGCCGCTGCCCGCCTCCGCGCTCGCCGACGTGCTGCCGGACGGTGGCGCCGGCGAGGCGCTGCGAAGGCTGTCGGCCCGGCTCCTCGTGGAGACGGACGCGCGCGGCCGCCATGGCGTGCACGACCTGGTGCGCGAGGCGTTCCAGTCGCTGCTCGGCGCCGAGGAGTCGCGGGCCGCACACGAGGCGCTGCTCGCGCTGCTGTCACGCGAGCCGCTGCCGGAGGTGGTGCGGGTGCGTGCGATGTCCCGACACCTGCAGGCCCTGGGGCGGCACGAGGAGCGTCGGGCCTTCATCGTCGGGGAGGCGGAGGCGCTCGTGCGCCAGGGCGCGGCCGGGGAGCTGCTCACGCTCCTGGGCTCGCTGCCGCCCGCGCTGTGCACGCCCGACGTGGGGCTGGCGCGGGCCCGTGCCCAGGTGCGCCTGTTGGACCTGCGCCGTGCCTACGAGGAGCTCTCGGCGCTGCGCGCGTCGCTCGGTGAGGACGGGGACGCGGACCTGCGCGAGCAGGTGGGCACGGTGCTGGTGCGCGTGGCGCTCTTCTCGCTGCAACTGGACGCGTGTGAGCGGACGCTGCAGTCGATGCCCATGCCGCGCGACGCGGAGGTGTTCCTCCAGCAGCTCCTGGCGTGGGCCGCGCTGCGCTTCTTCCAGGGGCGACTGGATGAGTCCCTGGAGATGCTGGACGCGGCGTGCTCCGCGTCCGAGGACCGGCGCGTGCTCGGCTGGGGGGCCTATGCCCGCGCGCTGATGTGTTGGATTGAAGGCCGGGACGACGGGCTGGAGGAGCCGCTCAACCAGTGTCTGTCCTTGCTGGAGGACGCGCCGCTCAACTCGCGCGGGCCGCTGGTGGCCGCCATGTCCGCGGGCATCCTCAGCAGGCTCGGCCGCTTCGCTCAAGCAGAGGCCGCGCTCGCGGGCGCGCGGGAGAAGCTGGGCCAGCTGGGCGCGCCCAGGCTGGCGCTGGAGCTCGACTGCATCGCCGCCCTCGTCCGGGGCGAGCGCGGAGAGCGCGGGGCCTCACTCGCGGGCCTGCGGGAGACGTCGGCCCGCGCGCAGCAGGGCGGCTATCTCTTCATCCACCACCTCTCGCGCGTCAGCGCCGGGCGCATGCTGCTGGAGCTGGGGCGGCGGGCGGAGGGGCTCGCGCTGCTCGACGAGGCCGCGGCGGACGCGAGGGCCCGAGGCGCCGAGGGACTGGCCCGCGCCGCCGAGTCCGCCCGTTCCGCCGACGTGCTGAGACAGGTGGAGCGCCCGTCGGTGGTGGAGCCTCGCGAGGTGCGTCCGGGCATGGCGGCGCGGCAGCGGGCGCTGGCGGCGCTGGCCTCGGCGACGGCGGGGGACAGCGTGCGCGCCGAGGGACTCCTGGCCTCGCTGGAGCCGCTGGCGCGCGGCGAGGACTTCGCCCTGGAGCGCGCGCTGGCGCACCTGGCGCGGGCGCTGCTGCACCGGCTGGCCGAGCGCGCGGCGGAGTCGCGTGCCTCGCTGGAGGCCGCGGCGCGCTCCGCGGCGGAGGGCGAGGCGGACCCGGAGCTGATTCCCGAGCTGGCGCGCACGCTCGCCTCGCTGCGGGTGGTGACCTCCACCGGCGCGCGCCTGGCCGTCGAGGCGCCCGTCGCCGCGTCGGACGCGGTGGTGCTCGACGCGCGCCACCACGAGCTGCGCGCGGGGGCTCGCTCCGTCTCACTCGCCAAACGCGTGCTCCCGCGAAGGCTGCTCTACGCGCTGGCCCGACGTCCGGGCCGCACGCTGCCGAAGGAGGACTGTGTGCGGGCCATGTGGGAGGCGGCCTATGACCCGAGGCTGCACGACAACGCGCTGCGCGTGCACGTGCGTCACCTGCGGGAGATGCTGGAGGGCACCGGCGCGCGGCTGGTGTTCGAGGACCCGGGCTATCGCCTCGACGTGCCACCGGGCTTCGCCTTCGTCCGCGATGAGCCCGGCGCGTCCTAGAGCGGCAGCTCCACCGCGAAGGTGGCGCCGCCGCCGGGCGTGTCCTCCACGTGGATGTGGCCGCCGTGCGCCTCGACAATCTGCCGGACGATGTAGAGGCCCAGGCCCATCCCGCCCTGTCGCCGCGCGTTGTCGCCCTGGGTGAAGCGCTCGAAGATGCGCTCGCGGTCCTTCACGGGCACGCCCGGGCCGCTGTCGCACACCGTCAGCTTCGCCTTGTCGCCGTGCCGCGTGAGCGACAGTGACACGGGGTTGCCCGCGCCGTAGCGCAGGGCATTGGACAAGAGGTTGCTCACCACCTGCTCCAGGCGCAGCCGGTCGAAGCGGCCTTCCATCGGCCCGTCCACCTTCGCGCTCAGCGGCACGCCGGTGTGCCGGGCCTCGTCGCCGAAGCGCGCCACCAGGTCCGCCACGACGGCGGCCAGGTCTCCATCGGCGAAGTGGAAGTCCAGCTTGCCCGTGCGGATGCGGCTGACGTCGAGCAGGTTGTCCACGAGCGCGCCCAGCCTGCGCAGCTGGCGCTCGGTGGTGTCCAGCTTCCCCTGGACCTTGGGCGAGCCGAGCGTCTCCTGCGGTTGGCCCTCGGCGAGCCTCCGCAGCAGCTGGGCCTGCAGGCGCAGGGACGTCAGCGGCGTGCGCAGCTCGTGGCTCGCCAGCGAGAGGAAGTCGTCGCGCGTGCGCACCGCCTCCTGCAGCGCGAACTCCGTCTCCTTCAGCGCGGTGATGTCCAGCAGCGCGCCTCGTACCACCATCACCTTGCCCGTCGCATCGCGCAGCACCCGCGCGCGGCTGGTGAGCCAGTGCCAGGAGCCATCCGGCCAATGGGTCCTGAAGGTGGAGACGTATGAGTCCGTCTTGCCCGCGGCGATGTCATTCAGCTGCGTCTGCACGGCCGGGCGGTCGTCGGGGTGGAGCGACTCGATGAACCGCTCGTGCGTCCACTCCGCCAGCGGATGGGGATAGCCGTAGAGGCGGTCATGTCCCTCCGAGCGGAACACCTGACCGGTGGCGACGTTGGTCTCCCAGACGGCCATCTGCGCGGAGTCCAGCGCCACCTGGAAGCGCTCGCCGAGCTGACGGAAGCGCTCCTCGGTCCTGGCCACCTCGCTCTCCGCGCGCTGCCTCCGGGTGATGTCTGCGGCGAGCACCCACGTCTCCTCGCCCACCACGCGGACATTGACGTCCAGCCAGACACGCGAGGGCAGCTCCGCCAGGAAGCGTCCGCCCTCGCGAGTGGAGAGCGCGGCCATCAAGCGCTCGTGCAGTACGGTGCCCGCGAGCGCGGGCTCGGCTGTCCAGGGCTCCTGCCCCTGCAGCTCCTGGGCGGGCACGCCGAGCAGCGCGGCGGCGCGGCCATTCACCTCGCGGATGCGCCCCTGGGCGTCCAGGCAGAGGAACGCCTCGCTCATCATCTCCCGCAACACACACAGGCGGGCCTCGGCGGAGAGCGCAGCTTCGTCGGCGGGCGCGGCGGGCATGGCTCCCGTGGGGATGACAGGGGTGTCCGTGGGAGGGAAGGACACGGTGGACGGCGAGGGGCTCATGTAGACCTGAACCGTCCCCTGGCCCTCCAAATGCGTCAAGTCATCCGCTCCGCCTGGGGAATCACGCTGCGGCGCGGCGTCCGCACGACGGGACATCCACCAGCCCCGACCTCGGCCCCTCCACAGGCCGGCCCCGCGCCGAGGGCGGGACATGCGACTCAGGACCCGCCCGTCGGCGCGGTCGGGTCCACGATGGGTTCCGGCATGACCCACGTCCCGGTGGGGTCCAGGTACGCCTGGTCGAAGGCGTAGAGGATGCCGTTCCAGCGGTCCCAGAAGTCGGCCCAATTGTACTCGGTGGGCGGCGACGTCAACGGGTTGCCGTCGCGGTCCGGCTGGCTGTTCGCATAGTCGGCGTAGTTCCAGATGACCGTGCCGAACTCGGTGCGCAGCAGCGGGGTGAGGGCCCGCAGCAGCGCGACGCGGGACACCTCGTCCGAGCGGGGTGAGGCGGGCGAGAAGACGGGCTGCGCCATGTCGTGCTGCTCGCGCCAGGCGATGTAGTTGTTGGCCACGGCGATGAGCGCGTCGCGGGTGGCGGGGCTCGTGGACAGGCGGGCCTGCTCGTAGAGCGCGAAGGCCGCGACCAGCAGGCTCTTGTAGTGCATGCCCGGGAAGAGCTGGTCGAGCTGATAGGGGCGCGGCGTGTCGAACGCATGCGCCAGCGCGTAGTCGTAGGCCTGCACGGCCTGGGCGGGCACTGCGTCCACCAGCGTGAACTCCGTGAGCACGCGCTCGGGCGTCACCGCGCCGACGGCGCTCCGGCGCCACGCCAGGTAGAGCTGCCCCGAGCCGCCGATGTCCGAGAAGATGGCGAGGTTGCCCTCGTGCAGGGTGCGCTCCAGCGTCAGCACCAGGTTCTCGACCTTGTCGAGCGGCCAGAAGCCCGGCGAGGACTGGTAGAGCGCGGCGAAGCGCGCGGCGGTGATGCTCAGCGTGCGCGCGTCCAGGAGCGCCGCGGTGTTGAGCGAGGTGATGAGCGCGCCGAGCGAGGCCGCCGCGTCCGTGGGCACTCCGCGCAGCACCAGCTCCAGGCCCAGCTTCTCCGGCGTGGCGAGCAGCTGGAGGTCGAGCCCCACGCGCTGGAGCGCCTGGAGCACCGACAGCGAGGGCTGTCCCCGCGCGGCGGCGATGATGCGCCTGGCGATGGCGGTGCCGAGCATGCCCTCGCCACCGGTGCGCGAGGCATTGGGCGCGAAGGTGAACCAGGTGGGGCGCACGGCGCTGACGCCACCGGGCTGCAGGGCCGGGTCCAGCACCGCGCCCAGCTCGTAGGCGATGGCGATGTAGCCCTCGGTGATGCGCTGGTTGTCCTCCAGCGGAGTCGCCGTGGGCTGGGCGCTCGCGGAGGCGCCAAGGAAGGCCACGGCGAGCGCGAGCCCTCGAAGGGCGTGAGAGGAACGGAGTGCAGGGAGTCGTCGCATGGGGAGTCCGCCGGGAAGACGTGGGGTCCTGGGGAGGTAGTCACTGCCCAGGCTCTTCCAAAGGCGTGGCGGCCCCGCGCTATTGCGGCGCTGTCGGGTATCCGACGGATGGAGGGGCTTGGGAGCCCATGTGCTCCATGAGGCGTGCTGCTGGCGCGGCGCGCTCAGACTCGACTTTCGCCCTTTTGGGGTGGGATGCCCAAGCAGGGGGCCGAGAGGAGAGAGGGCTGAGGGTAGGTAAAGAGCGGCCATCGAGACCAGCTGAGAGAGGTGTCCGGCAAGACACGCCTCTTCCAGCACCTTCGAGGTCTGCGATGGCCGCTTCCCATTTGTATGCACTGCTTCGAGTCCTGCAGCTGGTTCGGCCGGCGTTCACCGAGCCCTCGTTCCTCCGCTTCCTGGTGCTGTTCGCCGGCTGGGTGTGCAGTGGAGGCACGCACGCCGTTACCGAGGCGCTGGTGGCAGCGGGAGTGTCGGGCGTGCAGCACCATGCGGCCTTCCATCGCTTCTTCTCCCGGACGCGGTGGAGTGCGGACGAGGTAGGCCGACTGCTCCTGTTGAAGCTGGCGGCATTGGGACCCGTGCGGTTGGTACTCGATGACACCCTTTGCAGTCACAAGGGGCCGAAGGTTTTCGGCCTGGGCAGTCACCTGGATGCGGTTCGCTCCACCCGGGCCATGCGCGTCTTCTGCTTCGGCCACGTCTGGGTGACGCTCGCGGTGCTGGTGCACGTGCCCTTTGCTGCGCGCCCCTGGGCACTGCCCGTTCTCTTCCGGCTCTACCGCACCCAAGCCGAGTGCCAGAGGAGGGACATCCGGCACCGGAAGAAAACGCAGTTGGGCCGAGAGTTGGTTGAGCGTGTCCTCAGCTGGCTGCCAACGGGCCCTTTGGAACTGGCCGCGGACGAAGCGTACTCATGCAGCACCCTGCTCAAGGGGTTGCCGCAGCGGCTCGTCTTCGTCGGAGCCATGCGTCCAGATGCAGTGCTGACGCGCCCGCGCGTGCACCGCTGCCGCTCGCGGAAAACGGGGCGCTGGCTGACGCGTGACGTGCCGGTGCCCAAGCCCGAGGCCCTTGCCAGAGATTCAGCACTCCCTTGGATGCGGCTGACAGCCCAGCTCTACGGCCGCTCGCAGCAGGTGGACTACAAGGAGGTGGTGGCCCGGTGGAGGAGTGCTGCCGGCGAGCGGATGCTCAAGGTGGTCGTCGTGCGGATGACAAGTGGAAGCCGCCCCCTGCGAGTCTTCTTCTGCACCGCCCCCTCCCTGTCTGCCCTCGAAGTGGTGGAACGGTATGCCTTCAGGTGGAGCATCGAAGTGCTCTTCCGGGACTTGAAGCAACTGCTTGGCTTCGCCGACTCGCGGGCCCGCCGTCGCCTGGCCGTGCTTCGCACCGCTCCCTTCGCTGGCTTGAGCTACACCCTTCTCGTCCTCTGGTACCTGGAGCTGACCGCCAACTGGCAACAGCTGAGGGTGCCTCTGCGCCCCTGGTACACCACCAAGACCTCGGTCAGCTTCGCGGATGTCCTCCGCCTGGCTCAATCCTCCCTGGCCCGGGCCCGCTGGCATTCGCCGCGTCGACTTCGCGCCAACTTACGTGCTGCCTCTCGCGCCCCGCCATCTCAGGAGAGCGCGGAGTAGACCGCCGCGCTCTCTCCCTCGCTCTAAAATGGCGAAAGTCGAGTCAGAGGTGGCGGACGGCGTGCTCCTCCCACAGCGAGCCCGGCGCGGTGAACACGTCGGCGGGCTGGCCTTCGAGGACCCACCAGGCGCCTCGGGCCACCTCCTCCTCGAGCTGTCCGGGGGACCATGCGGAGATGCCCTCGAAGGTGAGGGATTCACCGACGGGCAGGTGCGCCTCGCGGCGTCCTTCGTACCAGGCGATGCCCTCGAGGAGGGGCTGTGCTCCCTCGGGGGCCGGGCGGCGCAGCGTGAGGGTGATGTGGAGCGCGGGGTTCACCGGCCCGCCCCAGCGGTCCACGCCCTCGGGGAGGCGCTCGCCCTGACGGGTGCGCATGCGATTGAGCACCACGCCCCACGTCCTGCGCTGGGCGCCCGCGTCGAGGAGCAGCACCACGGTCTCGTCGAAGTTCTCGGAGACGCGGCCGGGGCGCGCGACGAGCAGCGAGCCCGCACGGAGCGGCGCCGCGGGCAGTTGCTCCAGGGACTTGAGCGCGTCGATGGCGCGCGGGAAGAGCACGAGCAGCGCGGCCGCGACGAGCAGCAGCACCCAGCCGAGGTGCCAGCGCGAACGGCGCATCATGAAGCGGGGACCGGATGTGGGCGGGCTCCGGCCGGGTGGAGGAGGGGCGCGCTCACGGCTTGCGGTGGGGCCGCGGGGGAGGCGGGGCCTCCGACATGTGTTCGGCCTTGAAGCGGGCCAGGGCCTGCGCGGGGTCGATCTCCTGGAGCTGCTTGGCCTGGGTCTTCTGGGGCGAAGTGTACGGCGTGAGCTCCGAGGGGGCCTGCTGCTTCGAGCCGCGCAGCCAGCGCCGTGTCAGCGAGAAGAGGACGTAGATGCCGAGCGCCAGCAAGCTGTACTTGAGCAGCCACTTCGCCACGCCGATGAAGAGGCCGACCACGGCGATGGCGACGAGCAGGCCGAGGCCGCCGATGACGAGGACCTCGCCGGCGCTCCACGAGGACTCGCGCTCGTCCGAGCCTGTCGTGTCAGGGGACGCCTGCTCCTTCTGGATGAGGGTGGGCTGCTGAGACTCCATGAGAATCTCCCGACCTGAGCCTGACTGACGCGACCGCGTGTGACTCAGCATAGGAGGGATGCCGTTCGACGGACAGTACGGACAAGCGCGAGCGGCGGTGTCCCGGGCTCATACCGGTTACAGGCGTCGCCAGGGATTCATACCGGTTACAGGGCCTGGGCGGGTCCATCCCGGTGATGCGGGCAATCCGGTGCTCTGTCCACTCATGGGACGAACATCGAGACGCAATGGGGTTACACGGGCCGCCGAGGGTCGAGCCGGTCCAGGTCCGCGGGTGTGTCCACGTCCTCGCCGCCTCCGGGGAGCGGCACGATGGCGACGCGGGTCGGCTCGCGGGCAATCACCCCACGTGCGCCCTGGGCGGGAGACAGGGCCTCCAGCTCCGGGAACACGGCGCGGGAGAACAGCGCGGGGACGCCGTGCGTGCCGTCGTATCCGGAGGCCACGATGGGCGCACCGGTGGTCCGCCAGGTGTCCACGAGGGCTCGGAGATGTGATGCCGTGACGCGGACCTGGTCACAGAGCATGAAGAGCACCGCGTCCACGTCGGGGGTATCCGAGGACATCGCCGAGAGCCCCATCGTCAGGGAGCCGCCGGGACCGCGCGCCCAGTCGGGATGCTCGATGACTCGCAGGGGGAGGTCGACGAACTCGGGGGCGATGATGTCCCGATGGGCACCGAGGACCACGAGCACGGGACCTTCGCCGAGGGACAGGGCCGCTTCGGCGGCGCGTCGGATGAGCGTCTTCCCCTCGTGGACGACGAGCTGCTTGGGATGTCCGAGCCGAGACGAGCCTCCCGCCGCGAGCAACACCACGCCTGCCCGCGTTTCAGCTCCAGGCTTGCTTCCGAGGGAGCGCGGCTCGTTCACAGCCGCCCCCGCTCACGCGAAGGCCGTGGGTGGGCTTCCGCGAGAGGACTCGGCGACAGCGCGGTGCTCGTGATGCGCACTCGCCCCAGGTCGCGCTTGGTCCTCTTGCGTGCTTTCGCGACAGAACTCGACGACGGTGTGTCGCTCGCCACTCGCGCTCGTCCCAGGTCGCGCTCGAACCTCACGCGGGAGGACTCGACGATGGCGTGGCGTTCGCCACTCGCGCTCGTCTCAGGTCGCGCTCGGTCCTCACCCGGGAGGACTCGACGATGGCGTGGCGTTCGCCACTTGCGCTCGGTCCTCACGAGGGAGGACTCGACGATGGCGTGTCGCTCGCCACTCGCGCTCGTCCCAGGTCGCGCTCGAACCTCACGCGAGTCTCCGCGGGAGAATTCGACGACGGCGTGTCGCTCGCCACTCGCGCTCGTCCCAGGTCGCGCTTGGTCCTCACGCGGGAGAACTCGACGACGGCGTGGCGTTCGCCACTCGCGCTCGTCCCAGGTCGCGCGCGGTCCTCACGCGAGCTTCCGTGGAAGCCGCCGTGCTTTCCCGGACCCAGGTCTCGCTCGGTCCTCACGCGAGCTTCCGTACGGGGGGCGGCGCCACCGTGTGGATGGGCGCGCGGCGCTCGCGCAGCTTGCCTCCCTCCCGCTCCGACACCACGGCCTGCAGCTCGGCGACGATGGACAGGGCAATCTCCTCCGCGCCCTCCGCGCCGAGGTCCAGCCCCACCGGGGCATGCAGCTTCTCCAGCATCGTCGCGCTCGGCGCGGTGGCGAGCCCCGCGAGCAGCCGCTCCGTGCGGGAGCGCGGACCCAACACGCCCAGATACCGCAGCGGACGCGGGAGCAATCCCGCGAGCAGCTCCTGGTCCTGCGGCAGGCTGTGCGTCATCAACACCACCAGCGCGCGAGGTGACACCGGCACCGACGTCGCCGCCTCACCCGCCTTCGCCGAGACCACCGCGTGCGCGAGGGGGAACCTCCGTCGCAGCGTCTGCGCGGGGCGGTCCGCGACCACCGTGACACGCCAGCCCAGGCTCGCGGCCTGCGTCACCACGGGCGCGACGTCGAAGCCGCTGCCGAACAACACCAACTCATGGGGCGGCTCCACCACCTCCACCAGCACGTCCGCGCCGCCACACGGTCCGCTCCACGTGCGGCCCTGCTCCATCGCCTCGCGGGCCGCGACGCGGACGGCATCACCCAGTGCGCCCGCGATGTGTCCCGCCTCCACGCCATCGTCACGCACCATCCACCGCGTCCCCACGGCCTGCGCGGGCCCCTGGTACACGGTGGCGATGACGGCGCGACGTCCCAGGTTCCGGGTCTCGTCCGCGAAGACCAGGGCATCGGCCGGGCCGGGCTCGCAGCGCTCCAGCAGCACGTCCACGACACCATTGCAGCCGAGCGCGAAGGACAGGCTCCCCTCGTCCTCGATGCCCTCTCCCGTGGAGTCGTAGCGGAGCACGCGAGGCCCGGTGCTCGTCCAGAAGAACGCTTTGCGGACGATGTCGGCCTCCAGGCACCCGCCGCTCACGCCTCCGGCGAGCCAGCCGTCCTCGCCCATCAACATCCGGGCACCCGGCTTGCGGTACGACGAACCCGACACGGCGACCACCGTGGCCAGTACCCAAGGCCCACGGGAGCGCGCGCGAGCGCGGAGGATGGCGTCCAGGTCCTTCATGTTGGCCCCGAGCCTAGCAGACGGCCGCTGACGTCACCGCGCCACCGAGCCGTCACCCGGCCCGGGGGAGACCGCGTGTGTTGGAGACCGGGCAGGGGCTCGCGCGGCGAGTCGCGCGGCCTGGGCGCAGAGGAACACGAGCAACACCGGCTCGATGAAGTACTTGAACCGCATGTTCTCGCCCTTCTCGAAGAGCACGCTCACCGAGACGACGAACATCACCGGCAACACCAGCCCGACCACCTGGAGCCAGTCCACACGACGCTTCAGCTCCCGCGCGGCCCGCGCTCCCGCGAGGAGCACCAGCACCCAGAGCACGGGCGACGAGAAGACGAAGTCGAGCGGCGCTCGCCACGGCAGCCGGTCCACCAGGACGTTGGGCTGGTAGCGGCTGGACGGCACGCCATACATCACCGCGTTCTCCGCGAACGAAGCGAGCGTCGCGGAGAGGGGCCGCTCGAAGAGGGCCCGACGGCACACGTACTTCAGACCCACCGAGTACCGCAGGGCATCCAGGTGGTTGTAGTTGTAGTAGCCCCCGAGCTTCTCGTCCGTGCGCAGCACCGCGGCGCTGGACGGTGGCGGCAGGGACCTGGGCAGCACGTTGTCGGGCAGCCGCACCGCGCCGAGGTCCGGCTCGCCCAGGCCGATGGCCCGACAGAAGTTGAGCCCGTCGAAGCTGGACGTCATGGACGTGTTGAACAGGGCGAGCTGCTTGGCGACGTAGGGGCCCGCGAAGAGCGCGACGACGACGAGATAGCGACCCACGCTCCGGGCCGAGGCCCCCCGGAGCGCGAGACACAGGGCCACCAGTGGGAAGAACGGCCACTGGAAGATGGAGCGCAGGAAGAAGAGGACGAGCGACGCGGCGGCGAGCCGGGCGATGGAGCCGTCCTCACGTGGGAGGCGCCACAGCTCGAAGCAGAACCACAGGAAGGCGAGGGCGCTGGCGGCGGTGCTGTCCAGGAGGGTCGCGAAGGCGAGGGTCCCCGGATGCAGCGCCATCAGCACCGCGGCGACGCGGGCGAAACGCCGCCCCGCCACCTGGAAGACCCAGGCATGCACGAGCGTCACCGTGCCAGCGAACACGAGCGCCCAGACGACATAGGTCCAGCGGTCCACGGCGTCGACCAGGGCCAGGTCCTCGAGCGGGCCCTGGAACAAGGCCAGCGCGGCGCGGAGCACGTCCAGCAGGGGCGGCTGGATGTGCAGATACCAGAGGGAGCGCAGCGGCTCGTCGCGCAGCTCGCGCAGCGACAGCGTCTGCATCATCCGCTCGGAGCTCCACGCCTGGAAGCGCAGCCCGTCTTGGGTGAAGCGGCGCAGCCCCGCCTCCAGCACGAGCAGGAACAGGAAGGACGCGGCGAAGACGACACCCCGCTCGCGTCGGCTCGCGACACGGGCGTCGGGCATCGCGGGCGCGTCCGAGGCGAGGGGAGGGGATTCGGCCACCAGGGGCGAGTCTCGCAGCCTCCCGGGGTCCTCGTACAGTTCACGGAGTGTGACCCGGTCCTCCGGGCGGGCGCGGGGAATCACCCGGGGGACTGGATGATTCCCCTGTCTCAGGCTGTACTTGGCTTTCGCATGCCCATCCTGCGTCAGGCCCACGCGCTCCAAGCCCTCCGCGAGCTCGGTCGACTGGCTCCAGACCTCGCCCGCGTCCGCGCCAACCGCTCGTTGGAGGACAGCCTGCGCAGCCTGAGCGAGGCCTGTCAGACGACGCTCGGCATGGAGCTGGAGACGCTCATCCTGTTCGACGCGCGCTCCGTCGTGCGGTTGTTCGGGCACGCCGAGCAGGCGCGCATCCTCGCCCACCTGATGGACGAGCGGGCACGCACGCTCGCCGAGCACGGCGACTTCGTGGGCGCCCTCTCGGACACCGTCTACGCGGGGCAGTTGCTCATGTGCTCGCGCCAGCGCTTCGGTGTCCACAAGGACGCTGGCGCCGCCGACGCGCTGGAGCGCGAGCTGCCCAAGCCCGCGCCCTGATTCGACTCAGGAGGCGCGACCCGTGACGCGCGCCCGGGGCCTGCGCACCCTCTCGGCGCCGCACGCGGCCGCATGACGCGCGAGCGCCTCGTCGAGCGCGGCGTCGTCCAGCTTCACGCCCTTCTGCCGCCACAGGTTGTCCACCTGGAGCACGCCCTCGCGCACGCGCGCCTCCAGCCGTCCCACCAGCTTCCCTCGATGGAGCAGCGGACAGACGTACCACCCCCACTCACGCTGCGCGGCGGGCTTGTAGACCTCCCACGTGTAGTCGAAGCCGAACGCCACGCGCACCAGCTCCCGGTCCCACAGCACCGGGTCCAGGGGCCCGAGGATGCGCATCCTCGCGTCGGGCTCCGGCTGCTCCCGCTCCCGGAAGCCCACGGGCGCCAGGTAGCGCCGGGGCGAGCCGGGAATGCTGACCGCCTCCAGCACGCCCTCGTCGACCAGCGTGTCGGGGAGCGAGGAGGTGCGCACCTCGGTCAGCGTGGACCAGTGGGGACCGCTCGCGCGGCTGAGCAGGCCCGCGGCCTCCACACGCTCGGTCAGCCCCCAGCGCTCGAACGTCTGCGTCACCCGCGCCTCGGCCATCCGGGGCAGGGCGCGATGCGGGACGTCGTACAGCTTGCCGCCCGGGCCTCGGCCACACACCACCACCTGACAGCGCGTCCACAGGATTTCCAGCGCCATCGCCGTGGCGCGGGCCGTGCCCTTCCAACCACTCCAGTCGATGGGCACCACCGCGCCATGGTCCTTCAGCTCGCGCGACGAGGAGCGACCGCGCGCCGTCACCTCCTCGAGCACCGCGTGCAGCACCGCCTCCGGCACCCGCTTGAGTCGCTCCTCCAGTCGCCACCAGGGCGCCTGGGCCGCGCGCTCGCGGTAGTAGGGGAACGCGCTGGCGGGCAGCAGGCAGCGCTCCTTGGCGAAGTGCTCGAAGGCGTGCCCCGGCAGCAGGTGTCGGTACACGTCGCCGCGCGCCAGCCCGTCCACGCGCGCGAGCGCCACCAGGTCCGCGTTGGTGCCGATGACATCCAGCGGGTCCAACTGGATGCAGCGCAGGCGCTTCAGGAGCGCGCGCGCACCCCGGGCCCCCTGCAGCGGGAAGGGGCGCGCGAGCCCGAGGTGCGCGACGAGGAAGCGTCGGGCCTCGTCCGGCGGAAGCACGGTGGCGGGAGGATGCGAGGGCACGGTGTGGACTCTAACGTCGCCACGGCCGCTTGCCGGAGCCATGTGGGCTCAGGGGCCGGATTTCTCGGCGACGCGCTCCACGATGTCCCTGGGCAGCCGGAGGGCCCGCTCGAACTCCAGGCGCACCGGAGCAGGCACGGGAGGCGAGCGCGCGTCGAGCTGCGCGAGCAGCCGCTCCCCCAGCGCGAGGAACTCGAGCCCCTGTCGCGCGAGGCTCCGGGAGAACGGGCGGAGCTCCACCTCGACGCGTGGGGTGATGGGCGTGCCGCTCGCGCTCCGGTCCTCCAGGACCAGCGTGTCCCCGTGGCGCCAGAGCTTCATGGCGGACTCCTCCCAAGGGGCGGTCCGTGCCTCGTCGGCACCGTCGAGGAGCTTGTCCAACGCGAAGAACCAGCTCCACGTCATCCAGAGCTCGTCGACCGAGTCCTCGTCGCTGAAGGCCACGCCGCCCACGTCGATGAAGAAGCCTCCGACGAAGCTGCAGCAGCTCACGCGGGGACGACGGAGCACATCGTCGAGGTACTCCCGCTCCAGGCCCTGGAGGTCCGCGAGCCCCACCCACCGCTGCTTGACGAACACCCGGAGGTCGGCACGGAAGGACGGAGCGGACATGGCCCCGACTGTACCGTGCAACCTCCTTGCTCGTGTAACCCCATGGCTCGGACGTGGGCCACGGGGACCTCGTCAGTCGCGCTCGTGCGCGTCGGGGTCCTCGGGCTCCGGCTCCAGGCGCGCCTGCCGCTGGCTGGCCTCCCACGACTCCTCCGCGTCGTTCACATGGACGATGGCGGCCTCCGCGTCATCCTGGGCGCTGGCCCAGGTGGTGTGCCCGCCGGCGTAACCCTCCAGGGGCCGCGGCCCGCGATGGGCCTCCACCTCCAGGTCCCGCTGCTCCTGCTCGCGGAGCCGTTGTCGCTCCTGCTCCCGCTCCCGTTGATGCTGTCGCTCGAGGATGGAGTCATCCGCCATGGCGCCGTCACCTCCTGGCTCCAAACCTGCGGACGAGGGATGAGCGCCGCAGCGAAGCGGCGCCAGGGCCCGGTGGGCCGCATGCTCGGAGGGCGGCCGGAGTGCACCGTCACCCTCCGAGACGTCAGCCTTCGCGCACGCGCAGGACGACCTTGCCGGTCGCGCGCCGGGCGTCCAGCTCGCGCAGCGCCTGCGCGCCCTGCTCCAGGGGGAAGACGGGCCCGACGACGGGCTCGAGCACCCCCTGGTCCGCCATCGCCTCCAGGTCCTTGGCGATGGTGGGCGTCAGCGACGGCTCGTGGATGAGGAAGCCGCCCCACGCCACGCCCACGACGTCGATGTTGCGCAGCAGCAGCTTGTTCACCGCCACCTCGGGGATGCGGCCTCCGGCGAAGCCCACCACCAGCAGCCGTCCCTCCGGCGCCAGCGCCTTGAGGCTCTTGTCGAAGATGTCCCCACCCACCGGGTCCAACACCACGTTGGCGCCCAGGCCGTCCGTCAGTTCCTTGAGCTGCGTGAGCCAGGGGCCCGAGGACAGCAGCACCTCGTGCGCACCCGCCTTGCGGGCCACCTCCGCCTTGCGCTCGTCGCTCACCACCGCCACCACGCGCGCGCCCGCGCCTCGCGCCACCTGGATGGACGCCGTGCCCACGCCGCCCGCGGCGCCGTGCACCACCACCGTCTCTCCCGCCTTCAGCCGGCCCCGGCGGTGCAGGGCGAAGTGCGCCGTGTGGTAGTTCATCACCACGCCCGCGGCGGCCTCGAAGCTCCAGCGCCGGGGGATGCGGAACACCATCTCCGCGGGAATCGCCGCCACCTCCGCGAAGCCTCCCAGCCCGAAGCTGAAGGCCATCACCCGGTCTCCCGCCTTCACCGACGCGCCCTCGGGCGCCGAGCGCACCACGCCCGCCACCTCCACGCCCGGCACGAAGGGCAAGGGCGGCTTCAACTGGTACTGCCCCTTCGTCAGCAGCAAGTCGGGGAAGCTCACCCCCGCCGCCACCACGTCGATGAGCACCGCGTCCTGCGCCTCGGGCTCGGCAAGCTCCACCAACGCCAGCCCGTCGGGTCCGTCCAGTCGCTGCAGCTGAAGTGCGCGCATGTGCCTTCCTCCCGGGACGCAAGCCTCGCGCACCCGTCCGCTTCCGCAAAGCAACTCCACGCGCGCGCCGCTGTCAGCTTCGCCCTGAAGGGCGCGTCCGCCGTGAGGATTTCCGGCGTCCGTCCGGTGTGGCCCGACACGCACTTGGGTGCTTGGGGGCGCTGGTTCGACTCCAGCTCTCCCGACTTCAATCGGGAGATAGCTCAGCGGTAGAGCACGAGCCTGAAACCATGGCCGCGCCACTCGGACGCCGGATTTCCTTCCTCCCAAAATTCCCCGGAAATGCCGCGAGAAATGCGGTCCGCGCGCGGACCCCGTGAAGGCCCTTTCGGCCACGCATTTTCGCGAAATTCTGTTCACACCAGGGTTACCCACTACGTCGGGCGGCTCGGCGGAAGCGGCGGGTAGGGCTCCGATAAGTTGCTGAAATAGTTGGGGCTTCTGGCTGAAACTCGCAATGTGAGAATAAGCTACTTAGTAAAATTATCGCGCAACCTTGAAATACACAACCATCCTGTGACACTGTGCTTTCTAATCTTTCCGTTTAGGAGGATTACATGGTGAATCAGCGAGTACGCGGTGTTCTTGGTGTAGCGGCGCTGTCCTTCCTCGTTGGTTGCAACGAGTCCACCCCTGCTCCCGAGGCCAAGCCCCAGGACACCGCGACGAAGAGCGCGGCGGCCCTGCAGCTGACCGGGAAGAAGGTTGTTGCTACGGATTCCTCCGGTGTCGCCAAGTTCATCACCGGCGACCTCGGCCCCGCACCGCAGGCGGCCGCGGGCTTCTCGGCCCTGGGCCAGGCGGACCTGGCTCCGGTGGCGGCGCTCATCGCGCCCCAGCTGAACCTGAACCCGGCGGACCTGGTCCTGAAGAAGACGTTCACGGACCGCCAGGGCGACGGCCACGTCGTCTACGGCGTGAAGGTCAACAACATCCCCGTGCTGTACGGCCAGCTGCGTCTGACGACCCGCGGTGGCAAGGTCATCGCGGCGTCCACCAACACCCGCAGCGACCTGAAGGCCACGGCCAAGGCGAGCGTGGACGTGTCGGTGGCGAAGGACGCCCTGCAGGCGGACCGCTCCACGTTCGACGGCCTGAAGATCGAGGACGGCCACGAGCTGGTCTATTTCCGTGACGGCGACGAGCTGGTGCTCGTCTACAAGCTCATCCAGTCGGGTGAGCGCCGCGACGGGACGCCCGTGCGCGATGTCGTCCTGGTCAACGCGACCAACGGCGACGTGATTGCCCGCCACCCGCAGATCAAGGAGGGCCTGGCCCGCCGGATGCACAACGGCAACAACACCACGACGCTCCCTGGCGCGGTGGTTCGCACCGAGGGGCAGCCCGAGGTCGCCGACCCGGTCGTCAACACGAACTACGACCACCTGGGCACGGTGTACGACTGCTACAGCGAGCTGTTCGGTCGTGACTCGTACGACAACGCCGGCGCCACGCTGGTCAGCACGGTCCACCACCGCGTTGCGTACGTGAACGCCTTCTGGAACGGCACCCAGATGGTGTACGGCGATGGCGACGGCGTGAACGCCAGCAACCTGGCCAACTCCCTGGACGTGACGGCGCACGAGCTGACGCACGCCGTGACGGAGTTCTCCTCCGACCTCATCTACGACAACCAGTCGGGTGGTCTGAACGAGTCCTTCTCCGACATCTTCGGCGCGGTGTGCGAGTGGTACGGCGACGGCAACGTCGTCAGCGCGCGCACGTGGCTGGTCGGCGACGACGTGTGGACGCCGAACATCCCGAACGACGCCCTGCGCTACATGGCGAACCCCACGCAGGACGGGGACTCGCTCGACTACTTCCACGACTACGACGACAGCGTGGACGTGCACTACAGCTCGGGTATCTCCAACCTGGCGTTCTACCTGCTGTCGCAGGGCGGCACGCACCCGACGGGCAAGACCACCATCTCGGTCACCGGCATCGGCATCGAGAAGGCCGCGCAGATCTTCTACCGCGCGAACAACACCATCCTCGAGTCGGACGCCACGTTCGAGGACGCGAAGGTCGCCACCGAGCAGGCCGCCGCGCTGCTGGGCTACACCGCGGATGAGATTGCCTCGGTGACCAACGCCTGGAAGGCCGTGGGCGTGGGCGTGCCCATCATCGTGGACACGACCCCCATCCAGAAGGACGTGCCCATCACCGGCATCGGCTCCACCAGCGGCCAGAAGAAGTACTACGAGTTCAACCTGCCCGAGGGCGCGTACGACCTGAACGTCTCCATCGCCGGCGGCACGGGCGACGCGGACCTGTACGTTCGCTACAACAACGTCCCCACCACCAGCCTGTACGACTGCCGTCCGTACCGCGCGGGCAACGCCGAGTCCTGCGCGTTCGCGACGCCGAGCCAGGGCCGCTGGGTCGTCATGCTCAACGCCTACAGCACCTTCTCCGGCGTGACGCTGACGGTGACCTGGAAGGGTGGCTACATCCCCGTGCAGTCCGGCATCGCGCTGAAGAACCTCTCCGGCGCGGCGGGCTCCTCGAACGTGTACACCATCGAGGTTCCGGAGCGTAAGCCCGGCACCGGCATCAACAGCCTGTACATCCAGACGGGCGAGGGTGAGGGCAACCCGGACATCTACGTGAAGCGCGGCTCGGCGCCGACGAAGTTCGACTACGACTGCCGCAGCGTGAAGGAGCACCAGTCCGAGGTGTGCAACCTCATCAACGTGCCGGCCGGCAAGTACTACATCGAGATCTACGGCGCGAAGGGTGGCTACGAGGGCATCGCGTTCATCGCGTCGCACAAGTAATCACCTGATGTAGACGGCGCGGCCCCGAGGCCGCGCCGCTCCAAGGCCCCGGTCGTCCGTTTCCTCACGGACGTCCGGGGCCGATTCATTTCCAGCGGCGCGAAGCCCTCAGAGCGGGCGGGTGGCGGGGCCGGGGAGGATTTCGCGCAGGCACCGCTCGATGCCGCCCCGGTGCTTCCACTGCATGGGGTAGCCCAGCGACACCTCCTCGAAGCGCACCCCGTCGCGCCACTGCGTGAGCGGGATGTGCAGGTGGCCCGTCACCACGACCTCGGCGCGGTAGCGCGTGTGCCAGTCCTCGGTGCGCCTGGTGCCGCACCAGATGGAGAAGCGGGGGATGCGCGGCAGCCGCACGTGCTCGTGCCGGAGCGGGTAGTGGTTGACGAGGATGGTGCTGCAGCCCGGTGGCAGGGCGTCCAGCCGGGCCCGGGTGGACTCCACGCGCGCGGCGCACCACGCGGAGCGGCTGGGGTACGGGTCCGGATGCAGGAGCACCTCGTCGGTGCACAAGAGGTCGTCCTCGAACGCCCACTCCAGCGCCTTGTCCTCCGGCACGTGGTCCGGGCGGAACGAGTAGTCGTAGCCCAGGAACATGGGGACGATGACGCGGTGGGGGCCCTCGCCGGGCCAGCGCGGGTAGGGGTCCTCCGGCGTGAGCGCGCCGTGGCCGCGGCACAGCGCCACCAGTCGCTGGTAGCGCGCGTCGCCGCGCAGGGAGGGTTGCTCGGAGGGCATGGTCCACAGCTCGTGGTTGCCCGGCACCCAGATGACCTGGCGGAAGCGCGCCGTCAGCGTGCGCAGCATGAAGTCCATCTCGGACAGCGTCTCGCCCACGTCGCCGGCGACGATGAGCCAGTCGTCCGGGAAGGCGGGCAGGGTCTGCAGGGCCTGCTTGTTGTCGGCGTGGCGCAGGTGCAAGTCGCTGATGGCGTAGAGCTTCATGGGGGCGTGCGTCACCTTAACGTGCCCGGGGGGCATGCGCCGCCACGGCTCAGGCCCAGGGGTGGGTGGTGGCCTGTCCCAGGGCACGGAGCCGCGAGTGGAGCTCCCGGGGATGCGCGGCGCGGTCCACCCAGGTGATTTCGCGCGGACACGACCTGGGAGGTGGGCGCACCGCGTGGAGCGCGCAGGCGGTGTGCGGGTGACGCGCGCGCACCGCCTGGAGCAGGTGCAGCCCGTCTCCATCCGGCAGCAGGTCTCCGCAGACGACTACGCGCGGCGGCTGCTCGTGCACGAGCGCGAGGGCCTCCGCCATGTCGCGCGCGAAGCGCTTGGCGCCGGGGAGGTCCCGGACGAGCCGACGCCACGCCGACAGCGCGAGGGGGTCTTCATCCACGAACAGGAAGGTGACGAAGGGCTGCGTGCTCATGGCTTCGACGTGGCGCGGGTGAGGTGACGCATCAGGTCTGCTTCCCATAAGACTACCTGGGAAGTTCTTGGATGCCAACCTCTCAAGTCATATCGACATGGACGAACCCGTTAGGTTAACGAACATGGAAAAGACCCTCGCATCCCGCCTCGGAGGAGCTGCGCGCCTGGCCCGCACCCGGCTGAACCTGACGCAGGCCGACGTCGCGGAGCGCATCGGTATCGCGAGCGAAGTCTACGGGCGGCTGGAGCGCGGCCACATGTTGCCGAGCATCCAGACCTTCCGGCGGCTGTGCGTGGTGCTCTCCATCTCCGCGGACGAGGCGCTGGGGCTCAAGCCCTCGCAGGAGGTGAAGTGGGCCGCGGAGCCTCCCAGCGAGTATGGCGAGTCGGGTGAGCTGCGCCGGCTGTTGCGCCGGGCCAAGCAGCTGGACCGCAGCGCCATCCGGCTGTTGAGCGTGCTGGCCGCGCAGTTCAAGCCCAAGGGCACCTGAGCCGCGGCTTGTCCCCGTTACTTCCGGGGGCTCGTCGTGGAGAGCTTCGACAGCCGGTCCTTGAGCTTCTTCGCGGAGGGGAAGCCGTGGAAGAGCACGACCTGGGGATGGGCCTCCAGCGTCGCTCGCTCGGCGGGTTCCTTCGTCAGCAGGGCGCGGTCGACGCCCAGGAGCAGCCCCGCGTCGGGTCGGGTGCGCAGCTCCGCGAGGCGGCGGGTGAGGGCGCTCGCGTGCCAGGCGTGGAACAGCTCCAGGGCGACCTCCTGACGCGAGCCGCGGTGGCGGAAGGTGAGGTCCGGCACGCAGAGGCTGGCGGCGCCCACGTGGCGGGGCAGCGGCGTCAGGTCCAGCTCCCACGCGTCATCCTCGAAGCTGGAGGACAGGGAGGCGACCTCCTCGGGGACGTGACCCAACGCGGCGGGTAGGGGAGAGACGAGCGGGTCCTTGTCGCTCAACATCAGCGTGGCCTGGCGGCGCGAGGGCTCCACCGTGGCCTTGAGCTCCCAGCGCTCCAGCACCGGCACCACGGACAGGAACGAGGCGAGCTGCAGGCCGTACTTCTTCTGCAGGGCGAGCATGGCGCCGGGGCCTTCGACCTCCAGCTCCCAGTCCGGGCCATCGCGTCGGACCTCGGCGACGAGCCGGCAGAACTTCAGCCAGCGCAGCACCTTGCGCACGCGCAAGAGCTCCGGTGCGCGAGCCCGCAGCGTCAGCCGCCGCGCGGACAGCAGCGGCCCCTGGGCGAGGGCGAGGTTGTAGCGGTCCACCAGCGCCTGCGCCGTGGGTGCCTCGCCGTCCCAGCCGAGCAGCTTCCGGTTTCCGGGCAGGTCCGCGTAGAGCGCCGCGCGCGCATCCTGGAGCGGTGTGGAGAGGGCCTGCTCGAGGCGGGCCTCGTAGGCTTCCACCGTGGTGTCGGGCGTGAGGGCGCGGAGCACCTGGGCGGCGGTCTTCAGCCGGGCCCAGCGGGTCTCGGAGACATCGGGCGCGGGCTCCTCGAACGTGAGCCGGTCCACGAGCAGCTTCACGAGACCGCGCGCGATCTTCGGACGCGACCAGGCGCCCGCGAGCAGGCCGAGGCCTTCCTCCACATCGTCACAGATGGCGCCTCGCGAGGCCTCGACGGAGGCGAGCAGCTCGGCCGCGAGTGCGAGGAGCGCCGGGTCATCGCGCTTCACGAAGGCGGGACGGAGGATGCCCTTCTGCGTGCGGTACGCGAGCAGCTCCCGCGTCAGCATGGCGCGCCTCCCGGGGAGAGCGCGGGGGCGTCACGCTTCACGAACGCGAGACGGAGGATGCGCTTCTGAGCGTGGTGCGCGAGCCGGGGCGTCATGGCGCACTTCCCGTGGAGGGCGCGGGGGGCGTCATGCCTCACGAAGGCCAGACGGCGGATGCCCTCCTGCGTGCGGCATGCGAGCCAGGTCTGCACGGCGCGCCTCCCCTGGAGCGCGCGAGGGACGCGGGGACGTCGCGCTTCACGAACGCAGGACGGAGGATGCGCTTCTGCGCGCGGTATGCGAGCAACTCCCGGGGCGGCACGGCGCGCCCTGCGAAGAGCGCCTGGGGAAATGGAGGCCCATCGACGAACGGGACGGCGGTGGCTCGCATGTCGCTGGACTCCACAGGTGAAGGCCCAGGGACGCGCGTCACCACCCGGGAGTCCGGGCATGGTGGCTGGGTGCATGCTGCCGGAGCGCTGACGTCGCATCTAGCCCTCCTCCAGGTAGGCGTCGTGCTGCCTGCGCCGCTCGCTGATGCCGCTCTCCGCCGTCTGCGCGGAGCAGACCTCGTACAACATCGCTCTCTTCCCGGGGCGCTTGCGCAGGATGCGCCCCAGCCGCTGCACATGCTCGCGCACGCTCCCGCTGCCACTGAGCACCACGCCCACACGCGCCTCCGGGACGTCGACGCCCTCGTTCAACACGCGCGAGGTGAGCAGCACCGGCAGCTCCCCCGAGGCGAACGCCGCGAGCAGCGCCTTTCTCTCCGGTATCGGCGTGTGGTGCGTGAGCGCGGGCAGCAGCAGCCGTCGCGCCAGCGTGTACACCGTCTCGTTGTCGTCCGTGAAGACGAGCACCCGGTCCTCGCGGTGCTCCAGCAGGATTCGCCACAGCACCTCCTGCTTGCCGCTGGAGGTGAGCGCGATGCGGCGCTGCTCGCGATACGCCCGGTACGCCGCGCGTCCCTCGTCGCTGCGCTGACTCTGCGCCAGGAAGCGCGCCCAGCCCTCGGGCGCCGACAGCCGCACGCCCAGCTTCCGCACGAAGCCCAGGTACAACGCCCGGGCCTCGTCGTAGCGCGCCTTCTCCTCCGCCGTTAGCGGCACCTCCACGCGCTTCACTTCGTAGGGCGCCAGGTACTCCCCCTGGAGCTCGCGGATGTCGGTGCGGTGCACCAGCGGCCCCAGCAGTTCCTCGACCACCCGCTCTCCGCCGTCCGTGCGCTCCAGCGTCGCGGTGAGCCCCAGCCGGTACGGCGCCAGCGAGCCCTCCGCGATGAACCGATAGCTGGGCGCCGGCAGATGGTGACACTCGTCACACACGAGCAGCCCGAAGCGGTTGCCGTGGAACTCCGTCTGCATCGCCGCCGAGTCGTATGTCGTCACCGTCAACGCCTGCCGGTCGTTCACCCCGCCCCCCAGCATCCCCACCGGGAGCGAGAAGTGGCGCGCCAGCACTCCCTGCCACTGCGTCATCAGGTCCAGCGTGGGCACCACCACCAACGTGGGCCGCCTCACGTGCGCGATGGCCAGCACCGCGAGCAGCGTCTTGCCCGCGCCTGTCGGCAGCTCCACCAGCCCCTTGCCCCCCGCGCGCGTCCAGGCATCGAGCGCCGCGCGCTGGTGGGGGAACGGCTGGATGGGCACCGTCAGCTCCGCCTCGAGCGGTTCGAAGCGCTTCGCGCGGTCCTCGTACGCCACCCCCAGCTCGCGCAACCGCAGCACCACCTCGCGGTAGTGCCGGGCGGCGGCGCGGTACACCCCCGTGCGCCCGTCCTTCTGGAAGAGGGCGCCCAGTCGCGCGTCGTCCGGCAGCGTGGGTGCCACCAGCGTGCCGCAGTCGAAGTGGAGCTCGAGGGGGGCGTCCATGGGGCGAGCGTTGGACGTAGCCGGTCGATTCCCCTTTCGCCAGCCTCTTGAGACGTCGAGAGCCCCCGCGAGTCCGAGCGTGCCACCTTGCGGCCGGCCCGGCGTTCGGGGTACCCACCCGCGCCCATGCGTTTTGTCTCGCTCGTTCCCCTGCTGTGTGGGCTGGCGGTCGTCGCCCAAGGTGGTCTCAACAAGCGCTTCGCCGGCCAGTGGGGCCTGCTGAGCGCGGTCCTCATGAACATGGTGGTGGCGACGGTGGCCACCTTCGCCGTGTACGCGGTGGCGCGCACCGTGCCCGGGCTCTGGCCCGAGGCCGCCGCCGCCGAGGGGCGCTTCTCCGGCTTCACCCCCTGGCACCTGCTGCCCGGCTTGTGCGGCGTGGTCATCGTCGTGGGCATGCCGTGGGCCATCGGCCGGCTGGGCGCGGTGCAGTCCGTGCTGCTGCTCATGGCCGCCCAGCTCGTCACCAGCCTCATCTGGGATGCGATGGTGGAAGGGCGCCCGGCGACGGCCGCCCGGGTGTTGGGCTCGGCGGTCGCCTTCGCGGGTGCGGCCATCGCGGTCTGGAAGGGTTAGCTTCCCAGGCAGATGCGTCGCGTCCTCATCGCCAGTCCCCATGCCGCGTCGCGGGAGCTGCTCCGCCGCGTGCTCGCCGTCGGCGACGAGAGCCTGTCCATCTCCGCCACCGGCGACACGGACGACGCGCTCGCCGCCATCGCGTCCTCGCCGCCCGCGCTCGTGGTGGTGGACCTGCGCCGGCAGGACGAGGACCACCCGCTCTTCCTGGGGCTGTTGCGCAAGCGCTACCCCACGCTGCCAGTCATCGCCCTGGTGCCCGGACGGATGCGCATCCTCGATGGCGTCCGCGAGCGCGTCGTGGACGCGCCCGGTGAGTCCGCCGAGTCCCTCCACCAGCTCCTGGAGTCGCTGCGCACGGCGGTGCGCGAGCTGGTCGCGCAGGATTTGCTGCGCGTCCTGCGCACGCCGGTGGGGCGGGCCTGAGCGCCCGTCACAGGCGCAGCCGGTAGCCCAGTCCGCCCGCGAGGACGCCGCCGACATTCACGTCGCCCGTGGTGACGAAGTCGAGCGGCGCCAGGTGGTAGTGCGCCTCCAGGAAGAGGCCCCCTGGACCCAGCGGCAGCTCCACGCCGAGCAGGGCCTGGAGCCCCAGTCCGCCGCCGCTCTCCGACGCCGTGGCGCCGAACAGGTCCGACGTGGCGCGGTGCAGGTACAGCCCGGGGCCTCCGCCCACGTACGGCGTCAGCGAGCCGAAGGCCCGCTCGAAGCGATAGACGGCCGACAGCAGGAAGGCCACCTCGCGCACCGCGAGCGTGTAGCGGCCATCCGGCGGCGGCGCGCCGAAGCCTCCGAGCTGCGGGTCCGTGAGGACGCCGGACGTCTGCGGGCGGTGGTAGCCCACCTCCAGCGTCACGGCCAACCGTCGCTCGAGCCAGGGCGTGACGTAGCCCAGCTCCAGCCCCAGGTAGAGGTCTCCGCCCAGCGACGTGGTGGACTTGAAGAAGCCCACCTTGGGCGCGAGCAGCACGTTGCCTCCCTCCGTGGGGGCGGGCTTCGCGCCGGAGGTGAGCGCCGCGAGCGCGACGAGCACGAGGGCATTCATGGCTGAACGGCTCCAGGGACGTCGAGGGGCGCGGCCTGCTCCGAGGTGAAGCCAGGTCCGCCCACCACCGTGAAGCCCTCCGTCGCGGGCACCTCGCCCAGCGCGCCCGCGGGGTCCAGGACCTCCAGCGCATAGGGGCCGCCCACGACGATGCCGCCAGGGCAGGTGGGGTCACCTCCGGGCTCGTCGAACCCCGAGCACGTGGGCACCACCGCGCGCAGCTCCTGCGGCGACACCAGCTCCACCGAGCGCAGGGGGATTCGCTGCGTCTGGGACGGCGCCGACTTCACCGGGGCCACGATGTAGACCTCGGGCACGGCGCTGAACGCGCGCTGGGCGCCGGTGGGTGTGTTGCGGATGAGGACGGTGGTGTCGCCACGCTCCGCGCCGGAGCGCGGTGACACGGTGAGGGTGCCCAGGCGCGGGTAGCGCACGTCGAGGGCGCCCGTCGCCACGGCCTCACACCCGTCTCCATGCGCGACCACCAGGCTGTAGACACCCTCGGGCGTGCCCGGCGGCAGCTCGGACTCCACGCGCGTGGGCGAGACGACGGTGACGAAGAAGAGCGGTTGATCCTCCACGCCCTCGCGGCGCAGGGAGAGCAGCGGGCTGGTGCCCGGCTGGAAGCCCTGGCCCTCGATGACGATGGGGTTGGAGTCCGCGGCCGAGTAGCCATCCGCGGGCGGCATCACCCGCGCCACCGAGGGCGGCTCCACCACCAGCAGCGCGTCCGGCAGCCGGCCCGTGCCGCCCAGGGGATTGGCCACCTCCACCGCGTAGCTGCCCGGGGAGAGCTCCACCGGCGGCGAGCTGTCGCGCGTGGGCACGTCGAGCAGCAGCAGCTCCGGCCGCACATAGAAGACCTGCTCGCGCGTCAGCGTGTACGTGGACGGGCCGCGCAGGGTGACCTCCGGCAGCTCCACCGTGGGCGCGTCGGTGAGCACCTCGCCCGGCACGGGGGAGAAGCGCCGGCCCTGGAGCTCCAGCCTCCAGCCCGTGGCCCCTCCCTGGGCGTTGCAGAGTCGGGTGAGCTCGCCCACGCGGGCTCGCGGATTGACCACCCGCTCCACGGCGGGCGTGGGTCCCTCCGTCGTTCGCGAGCACCCACCGAGCACGAGCACGACGGTGGCGATGGCTGTCAGGCGCAAGGCGCTCCCTCCCCTTCGGCTGCGAAGTCGCGCACGTTAGGACGCCCTCCCCGGAGGTCCGGAGATTTTTCCGGTTTCGGTCCCCCAGGCCATCCCGCGGGACGGGGGCTCCTTCGCAACCCCTCGAAGTCATTGGTTTCGAGCGGCGTCCGAGGGACGGCACGGCGGATGCTATGGCCACGCGCCGCGGGGGACGACGCGGGTCGGTGGGGGGCGATGGGGGCGGGTCGGTGGGGGGCGCTGGGGGGGACGCGAGCGCGTCGTCGCGAGGGGAAGGGCGGGGACGAGTCGGTGCCTGGAGTGGGGAGGCAGGGCTTGTCGGTGGGACGAGGGATGGGGGCCGGTCGGGGGGAGCAGGACGTCAAGCGCGGCGGAGCTTCGGGCGACGCGAGCGGCGTGGCGGGTGGAGGGGGAAGGGCGGGGGGCGAGGAGGCGGGCTCCGGTGGAACGAAGCAGGCATCCGCCGGAGCCTGGTCCACCTCGTTGAAGGGTGGCGAGGCCATGCGCACCGTTGGTCGGCGGGGGTGGGTTGCCCCGATGACGACGGTTGGCAAGGTCAGGGGCCGCGGAGCGTCGCGGCGGCTTGGGGTGGGGATTCGACGCATGGGGACGCGGTCCACGCTGCTCGCGTTGGTGGTGCTGCTCGTGGCACCGATGGCGAGCGCATTCGAGGCAGGGGATATTCGCCGTCGGGCGACACAGGACCCCGAGCGGGTCGCGCCCTTCGGGTTGATGCTGGACGCGGGGGTGACGGAAGGCGCGGGGTTGTCCATCTCGTTCCGTCCCGCGCGGGTGGTGCGGCTGCATCTGGGCGCCACGCACAACGGCGTGCGCGCCGGCGCGAGGGCGGGGCTCACGCTGTTGCCGCTGCGAAGCCGGGTGTCGCCCGCCTTCAGCGTGGAGATTGGCCACGCGCAGCCCGCGGACGTGCGCGCCCTGGAGCGCAGGCTGGCGGACCTGTCACTGCCGCCGCTGCCGTCGCTCGAGCGCGTGGGCTACACGTACGCGAGCGGACTGGTGGGCTTCGAGGTCAGCATGCCCCGGAGCATCACCTTCTTCGTGCGCGGCGGGGTGAGCTTCATGGAGCTGTATGGCCCCAGCTTGAAGGACCTGGACGAGCCGCTCCGGGGCACCGTCGGGCCCGCGGAGGACCGGTCGTGGATGCTGCGCACCGTGCGCCCCACGGCGAAGCTCGGCTTCATCCTGAACTTCGGCTAGCGGAAGGTGTCGAAGAAGGCCAGCGCCTGGTCTTCCGCCCAGAAGCGGGGACGGTGCAGCTTGCCGGCGACGAAGCCCACGTGTCCGCCGTGCGGGGTCAACACCACGCTCAGGTGCGGGTTGTCCTTCGCGTCCGGCGGGATGACGGGCGCCTGCAGCATCGGGTCATCCTCGGCGCTGATGAGCAGCGTGGGCTTGCGGATGGCGTGCAGCCTGGGGCCCGACGAGGACTCGGCGTAGTAATGCTCCGCGCTGTTGAAGCCGTGCAGGGGCGCGGTGACGGCGTGGTCGAACTGGCGCACCGTGCGCGCCGCCTCCATGGCCCGGCCGTCGAAGGCGTTGGGGAAGCGCTTGAGCTTCGCTCGCGCCTTGCTCTTGAGCGTGCGCAGGAAGCGCTCGCGGTAGATGCGGTGGAACGGGCCGGGACCATCCAGCTTGGCGCAGCACGCGTCCAGGTCGTACGGCGCGCTGATGGACGCGGCGGCGCGGACGGGGGCCTCCTCGCCCTGGTCCTCGAGCAGTCGGCAGAGCACGTTGGCGCCCAGGGAGAAGCCCACGGCGAAGAGTGGCCCGGTGACGCGGGCGCGCAAGTCCCGGAGCAGCCCGAGCGCGTCGTCGATGTGGCCCGAGTGGTACGTGCGCGCCAGCCGGTTGGGCTCGCCGCTGCAGGAGCGGAAGTTGAGCGCGGTGGCGCCCCAGCCGCGCTGGGCCGCGCCCCGGAGGATGGCGGTGATGTAGCCCGCCTGGGAGGAGCTCTCCAGCCCATGCAGGGCCACCACGTGCGGCGCGCCGCTGGGGCCGTCGAAGGTGTCCAGATCGACGAAGTCGCCGTCGGGCAGCTCGCGCCGCTGGCGCTTCAGCGGAGGGGCGTGACGGGGACGCACGAAGTTCGCGTAGATGGTCTGCGCGTGTTCGTTCGTCAGGCCCGGCGCGGCGACGAATGGCTCGGTCGGCTGGAAGCTCACGGCCGGGGGATAGCGCCCCGGCTCGCGGGGGACAAGGGGCCGTGTCAGGCCGGCTCGTCCGGGCGTTCTCCACCGGGCGCTCCGGCCTGAAGCCTGGCGGCGGCCTGCCGGGCGCGCTTCATGGAGGGGCAGCCCTGCTCCTTCACGGCGCGGGCCTCCTCCGTCAAATCGAAGAGGGCCAGGTACTTGTGCACGCGCTCGTCCAGGGTGGGCGCCTCGATGAGGCGGCACACCTCGTCGGCCTGGTAGTCGCGGCAGATGTTCGGCCGCTGCTCGTAGATGGCGCAGAGGTTGTCGGGCAGCAGGTGCGGGCACCTGAGCCCGAGCGGCTTGTCGAGCGCCGCGATGTCCGGCGCCACGCAGCAGGCGCCACAGAGGGTGCATTCCATGGGGGCCTCAGCCTCGTGGGCTCAACGTGGGACGGCCTTCTTCACTTCCCCGCCGTTCGTCACCGTGAGGACCACGCCCTGGCCCTTCTTCCACGACAGGAACTCGGCCTCCGTCTTCGGCTCCAGCACCTGCTCCTTCACCCCGTCGTCCTCGTAGCGCACGTTCACCACGTACGCCTCCTCGCGCCGCTGACGGTCCTGCGGTCCCACCTGGAGCGTGGGCCAGCGCGGGGCGCCGTCCTGGCCGGAGGCCTCGCGCCGGTCCACCTTGCGCCACTCGTGCGTGTCATAGGTGCACCGCCGCGCGTAGACGGGCTCGTTGCGGTAGCGCGTCTGGTCCTGACAGTCCTCGTAGGACTCGTTGCAGTACTTCGTCACGTCCTCGCAGACCTCCTCCGCGAAGCCGTTGCCCTTGTCGCGTCGGCGGCACTTCTCCTCGGTGCCACACGCCACCTTGCGCGTCTTGGAGCGGCACACGCGCTCGGTGCCGTCCGCCACCTTGCGCGTGCCGCGCTGGCGCTCCACGCAGCCGCGCACGTTCTCCACGCCGGCGATTTCTCCCGCGCCGTTGACGGGCATGCGCGCGCTCGCCTGGCGCAGCTCGTCCGCCCAGCCCTCCTTCTCCACGCGGGTGAAGCGCTCCTGCACCACCGCCACCTTCCACGACGTGCCCGTCACTTCACCCGGGTAGTCGTGCGTCTGGTTCGACCATCCCGAGTACACACAGGTCCCGAAGCAGCACGACAGCAGCGCGCCCAGCAACAGCCACAACCCCAGCCGGGGCTTCTTCTTCGGGGGAGGGGCGGGAGCGGGCGGATGTCCCGACAAATCCTTCCGGGGCCCCACCTTCGAGTCCGACTCGCGCTCGGCGTTGCAGTGCTTGCAGCGGGGATGGTCACCCCGGTTGGCGGCGCCGCAGAAGGCGCAGAACCAGTCCTCGCCCGCGTTCGCCAGCTCCACCGCCTTCTCGTCCGTCACGCCCTCGCGCAGGGACCTGCCGCTCGCCGCGTCCACGTCGCCGAAGTCGAAGTCCGACTCGTCGCCCGACAGCTCCCGCGGGTTGTTGCAGGTGGGGCAGCGCTTGTGCCGCGCGAGGATGTCCTTGGCGTCGCACGAGGTGCAGTTCCAGGTGCCTTCGATGATGCGCGTGCGCTTGGCCATGTCGGGACATCCTAGCCGCGCGTCACACCCAGAGGGCGCGCGAGAAGGTCACCCGCTCGGCGGGCGGCAGCCCGTCCCTCAGCGGACGCAGCATGGGCAGCGAGCCCTCCCGGGCCACGCGCGTGGCGCCCGGAATCCGCGCCAGCCAGGGCAGGGTGCCCGGCTCCTCCCAGACGACCACGCGGGACAGGCCCGCCCGGTGCGCCACGCCCCGCGCGGCCTCCATCAGGGCCATGGAGTCCTCGAGCGACTCCGCGTCGAACAGCAGCACCACCAGCTCGCCGTAGCGGGCCATCATCGCCCACAGCGCGAACGAGCGGCCCACCACCGCGCCGCAGGCCTCCGGCCGGGGGCGACGCAAGAGCTCCGCGTAGACCCGCTCCCGCTCCAGGTGCCAGTCCACCTGCGCCGGGCTCGGCCACAGCAGGAAGGGCACGTCCGGACGCTGCAGGCGCCCCATCACCTCCGGCACGTCCCCGTCGCACAGGAGCGCGTCCACCGCGTGCGTGGACAGTCCACCCATGGCGGGCAGGTTCCAGTCCCACGCGGGCGCCTCGCGATAGCCCGAGCGCCGGTAGAGCGGCGCGCCCACGTCCGAGAAGAGCAGGGCCGCGTGCCGGTCCTGGCCCTCCTGGGCGACGTGCTCGGCGACCTGGTCCATCAGCCGCGTGGCGTGTCCGTGGCCGCGCAGCTCGGGCACCGTGAAGACGCTGGCGATGGCCTCGCTGACGCCGGGCGTGGCCACGCCGTCCGGGCCGCGCAGGTGGCTGTCGGTGCGGAACGTCTCGCACGAGGCCAGCACCTGTCCGCCGTCGTCGACGAGCAGCCAGGTGCGCATGCCCTCGCGGCACCAGGGATGCGCGCGCAGCCGCACCTCGCGCTGGTGGAACTGCTCCACGGTGAGGGGCGAGCCCCAGGCGGCATGGGTGACGCGGTCGCGCTCGGCTTTCTGGGCGTCGGTGGCGAGGACCAAGGGCATGTCACGCCAGGGTATCGCCACCCGGCCATCCCGTGCATCACCCGGTTCCCGCGAAGCCGTCCGTCCGCCTCACAGGCGTGTGCTGTACGGGAAGCGCACGTGGAACTGGAGGTAGGCCTGGCCCACGTGGAAGATGCCGTCGCGCACCCGGTCCGGCAGCCCCAGCCCGCCCAGCTCCTGCGGCACGTAGAGCGCGGACTCCCAGCCCAGGCTGATGAGGAAGCTCTTGGAGAGCTGCAGCTCCAGGTCCACGCCCAGCTCCGCGCCCGGCCTCACGAAGTGCGTGTCCGCCAGCGTGTCCGAGTGCAGGTACGCATACGTCAAGAGCACCCCGCCACCCACCGCCAGCCGCACCGGGCCGGACGTCAACGGCAGCCCCAGCCCCAGGGGCTTCCAGGTGACGCCATACATGCCGGTGTCGCGCACCTTGGGGGAGATGATGAGCGAGTCGGGGATGAAGATGGACGGGGAGATGCGCACCTCGTCCACGCTCTTGGCGTACTTGCGGTAGCGGGACGGGATGGCGCGCTGGTTCTTCTTCAGCCAGTCCTTGTCCAGCACCGCCTCGACGGAGAGCTTCAGCCCGGTGTGGATGGGCTGGTCGTCGAAGACGGGCCCGAAGAACAGGAACGCGGCGGGCCCCACGCCCACGTCCACGGGCACCGTGACGTTCCGCGCGGCGGCCACCACGGGGGACAAGAGCAGGCACAGCGACGCGATGCGGGCGAGGTGCATGGTGGGAGTCCTCCTGGGTGAAGCCAGCCCCGCCCCGGAATTAAGCACAACCCGCGAATCAACCATTGCCGCACCGAGCGTGTTTGGAGCAGGAAGGAGGCGCGCCGGCCCGGGGGGAGCCGAGGACGTCTCGCGTCGCCCCGAATCCAGGTCCGGCGGCACCGAGACGACTGGAGAACCGATGCTTTCCGCCGCCCTTCTGATTGCCACCTCCCTGCAGGCCCAGACGCCTGCGCCCACGCCCTCCGCGCAGGAGCCCGCCGCCCCCGTCGCGGCCGCGCAGGCCACCACGCCCGAGGAGCGCGCCGCCGTCGCCGCCGAGCGCGCCGCCGCCGCCGCCGAGCGCGCCGCGGAGGCCAGCGTCCGCGCCGCCGAGGCCGCCGAGCGCGCCGCGGGGGTCATCGCCGGCACCCCGGCCGCCCCGGGCGCCGCCGCCCCCGCGGACGACAAGAAGAAGAAGGAGGAGTGGGACATCACCCTGGGCCTGGGCCTCATCTCGCTGACGGGCAACGCCTCCACGCTCACCTTCAGCGGCCTGGCCAGCGCGCAGCGCACGACGGAGCACTGGATTGTCGGCATCCGGGGCTACGGCAACTACGGCCGCAGCCGCCCGCCCGAGGTGGCCGGGGAGGAGCAGGAGTCGCAGCTCGTCGCCCTCAACGCGGGCCTGGAGCTGCGCGGAGACCGCCGCTTCACGCAGATGCTCAGCGGCTACCTGCTGACGGGCGCCGAGACGGACCACGTCAAGAGCGTGGAGTCGCGGACCATCGGCGAAGGCGGTCTGGGCGTGCTGTGGTGGGACGAGAAGAAGAAGGACGAGCGCGAGTCCTACCTGCGCACGGACCTGGCCTTCCGCTATGCGCGCGAGACGCGCTTCCAGTACTACCCCTCGCGCCTGGACCTGCCGGACGTGGACATCGGCGGCCCCCGCTTCGGTGTCGCCTTCCGCTACGGCATCACCAAGGACGTGCTCTTCAAGGAGGACGCCGAGGTGCTCCTGAGCGTCATCGGCGACTCGCGCGTGCTGGTGAACAGCCAGACGCAGCTGGCGGTGAACCTGACGGAGGCGCTCTCCCTGGGCGTCAGCTTCCTGGTGAAGCACGACAGCAAGCCGCCCGAGGGCAAGGTGCCCACGGACACCGCGCTGGCCTTCAACTTCCAGGTCGCGCTCTAGCCCGCAAAAGCAACGCGGCGCCGAAGGAAGGTCCTCGGCGCCGCGGCTTGATTCGAAGGGGCGGGTGAGTGCCCCTCGAGGGACGTCAGTGGCTCGGCGCGGGAGGCGTGTCCTTGAGCTCCGGGGGCTGCACGCCGCCGCCGAAGCGGCCGCGCTGCGCACCCGTGCCGATGTCCGGCGGCTGCAGGTCGCTGTACTGCGAGCCCGGCGGGTTGGCGCCGCGGAAGCGCGTGCCCAGGTCCGCCATGGGGATGACGAGCGCGAGAATCACGAAGACGATGGACACGGCGAAGATGAGCCGGTTGACGCCCTGGTGCTCCGCGAGGTGCATGAAGTACAGCGTCACCAGCGTGCCCTTCACCGTCGCGATGACGATGGCGAGCAGCAGGCCGAACGACGGCAGGTGCATCCGGCCGGTGACGACGGTGACGACCGTCAGCACCAGGAGGACACCCCAGATGAGCCAGTAGCGGCCCGCTCCGTGGTGCTCCGTCATGTTCTTCTCTTCCTGATGGGATTCGTTGGCGATGGCCATGGTGGTGTCGCCCTCAGACCAGGTACAGCATGGGGAACAGGAAGATCCACACCAGGTCGACGAGGTGCCAGTACATGCTGCCCAGCTCGACCATCGTGTAGTTCTTCGGACCGAAGTCGCCCTTCTTGAAGGCGCGAATCATCGCCACCGTCAGCACGCCCATCCCGATGAGGACGTGCAGGCCGTGCAGCGCCGTCGAGCAGAAGTAGACCGTGAAGTACAGCGAGATGCCCGGCAGCTGGATGTCCGGGTAGCTGTAGTAGCGGCCCGGCAGCGTCCCGACGTGGAACTTGTGGCTGTACTCGAAGTACTTGATGACGAGGAAGGCGACGGCCATCAGGAGGGTGAGCGCCAGCATCACGCCCACCTTCTTGTTCTCGCCGTGCTTCGCGTGGTGCACCGCGAGCGCCGCCGTCAGCGAGGACGTGATGAGGACCACGGTGTTCACCGTGCCCATCGTCAGGTCCAGGCTGCGGCTGCCCGCCGCCCACGCCTCCGGGAAGAGGAAGCGGTAGCAGCCGTAGCAGACGAAGAGGCCGGCGAAGAGCAGGATTTCCGTCGCCAGGAACAGCCACATCCCCAGACGGGCGGCGTGGTTCTGCACCTCGAGCGACGCGAAGTGCATCGCCAGGCGCGGCGTGTTGGCCGCGCCGTCGGCGGTGTGAGCGCTAGACTGCATCGGGAACCTCGGCCTTCTTCGGGTCGACGTAGAAGTGGGGCTCCTCGGGGAACGTCGGCTGAGGCCCCACGAAGTTGTGCGTCGGCGGAGGCGACTCGCTCAGCCACTCGTAGCCCTTGCTGCGCCACGGGTTCTTGCCAGCGGCCTTGCCGTAGACCAGCGCGTACGCCAGGTACATGGCGATGATGATGAACCCGAAGGCCAAGAGCGTCGCGCCCGCGGTGGAGGCGACGTTCAGCGCCTGGAAGCGCTCCGGGTAGTCATAGTACCGGCGCGGCATGCCGTTGTTGCCCAAGAGGAACTGGGGGATGAACGTGGCGTTGAACCCCAGGATGATGAGCGCCGCGGACACCAGGCCCCATCCCTCGTGGTACGTGCGCCCGAACATCTTCGGGAACCAGTAGTGCAGGGCGGCCAGGAAGGCCATGATGGTCGCGCCCACCATGATGAAGTGGAAGTGCGCCACGACGAAGTACGTGTCGTGCCACGCCACGTCCAGCGACACCGTGCCCAGCGCGATGCCCGTCATGCCACCGAACACGGTGAAGAACAGGAAGCCGCAGAAGTAGGCGAAGGGCGTCTTGAAGTCGACCGCGCCCTTGTAGACGGTGCCCACCCAGTTGAAGACCTTGATGGCGGTGAACACACCCACCAGCATGGTCAGCACGCCGAACACGCCGGCGTCGAAGGTGGACTGGCCGGACACGAACATGTGGTGGCCCCAGGCGAAGAAGCCCACGAAGGCGATGCCCAGGGACGAGTACGCCACCGCGCGGTAGCCGAAGATGTTCTTGCGGCTGTACGTGCTGACGATCTCGCTCATCACGCCGAAGGCCGGCAGCACCATGATGTACACGGCCGGGTGGCTGTAGAACCAGAACAGGTGCTGGAAGAGCACCGGGTCGCCGCCGCGCGCCGGGTCGAACATGCCGAAGCTGAACAGGTTCTCCACCGTCACCAGGACCAGCAACAGGCCGATGACCGGCGTCGCGAGCACCTGGATGCAGCTCGTCGCGTAGATGGCCCACACGAACAGCGGCATCTTGAACCAGGTGATGCCCGGCGCCCGCATGGTGTGGCAGGTGACGATGAAGTTGATGCCCGTGGCGATGGAGCTGAAGCCGATGATGAACGCGCCGAACAGCACGGGCGCCACCGTCGTCGTCGTGTGCGTGCTGTACGGCGTGTAGAACGTCCAGCCCGTGTCCAGGCCGCCGTTGAGCATGCCCCACAGCGCCAGCACCGCGCCCGCCAGGTAGATGTAGAGCGAGGCCAGGTTCAGTCGCGGGAAGGCCACGTCCTTGGCGCCCAGCATCAGCGGCAGCATGAAGTTGCCGAAGACGGCCGGAATCGCCGGAATCATGAACAGGAAGATCATGACCAGGCCGTGGAGCGTGAACGTACGGTTGTACGTCATCGCGTCCATGATGGTCGGGCCCGGGGTGAGCAGCTCCACCCGGATGAGCAGCGCGAAGATGCCGCCCACGAGGAAGAAGAGCAGGACCCAGAACAGGAACATCAGGCCGATGCGCTTGTGGTCCACCGTCAGGAGCCAGCTCTTGATGGTGGTGCCGTCCACCAGATAGCTCGGGTGGTGGTCGTGGTGCTCGTCGTGCGGGGCGGCCCCCGCCGTGTCGATGCTACTGGATGGGGTCATAGGCGGGTCCCTCGGAGGCGCCCTCGCGGACGTTCGGAGTGCGAAGCGACTTGATGTATTCGACGATGGCGGCCGTCTCGGGGCCCTGCAGCTTGCCCTGGTACGTCGGCATCACGTTCTGGTAGCCCGCCACCAGGTGGGCTCCCGGGTCCATCATCGACTGGGTGATGTAGGCCTCGTCCACCCGGATGTCCTGACCGTCGTCGAGCTTCTCCACGCGGTCATACATGCCGAGGAAGGTGGGGCCGATGTGCGCCGAGCCGTCCACCGAGTGGCACTTGAGGCAGCCCTGCGTACCGGCCAGGATCTGCCCCTGCTCGACCATCCGGGCGACCGGCGGCACCAGCGAGGTGTCCGCGAGCGCGTCCTGACGGTCCTGCAGCCGGCCGCGGCGCTGCTCCTTGATCCAATCCTCGTACTCCTCCTCGGGGAGCACGACGACCTCGGCCAGCATCTTCGAGTGCGACAGGCCGCAGTACTCGGTGCAGAGCACCTGGTACGTGCCGGGCTTGGTCGCCTCGAACCAGATCTGCGTGTAGCGACCCGGCAGCGCGTCCATCTTGATGCGGAACGCCGGCACGTAGAACGAGTGCAGCACGTCACGGGACGTGATGAGCAGGCGCACGGGACGGTTGGCGGGGACGTGCATCACGTTCACGCCGTTGGGGCCCTCCGGGTAGGAGAACTTCCACATCCACTGCTTGCCCATGACGTAGACGTCCATCGCGTCCTTGGGCGGGGTGGTGACCCAGGTGAAGTCCCGGAAGCCGATACCGAACCAGGCCAGGAAGAACACCAGCGGCACGGAGACGAAGAGGAACTCCGTCTTCAGCGTGGGGACGACGTACTCCGTCGCCTGGGCGGGGAGCCGCCGGCGGTACCGGAAGAACATGAACAGCGCCGCGAGGCCGACACCCGTGGACATCACCATCGTCGTTCCCACGACGAAGTGGTGCAGCAGGTCGACCCGTTCCGCGAACGTGGACGCGCTCTCCGGGAGGAACAGAAGGTTGTTGAGAAGCTCGCTCATGCCGCCGCGCCTTTCTTCAGCTCGCGCCTCCAGAAATAGATCAGCATCGTCGCCAGGGCGAAGAAGACGGCCAGTGCGCCCAGGCGGATGAACCCGAAGATGTAGAAGCCATACCGCCGGGTGGCGGTGTCATACTTGAAGCAGGACATCACCACGCGGTCGAAGCTGGTACCCACGCGGCCGCCGGCCGCCTCCAGCAACGCCAGCTTCATGTCCTTGGGAGGGAAGTCCGTCCCGTACAGGTACCGCGACAGCGTCCCTTCCGGCGTGAGCACCATCACCACCGCGGGGTGGGCGTACTGCCTGGTGCTCTCGTCGTACGTGTACTTGAAGCCCACCGCGTCCGCGAGGCGGCGGATCTCCGCGTCCGTCCCGGTGAGGAAGTGCCAGGGCGCGCTCTCGGGCTTGCCCATGGACTGAAGGTGCTTGCGCCGGCGCTCGCTGCTCATCGCCGGGGTGTCCTCGGGGTCCACGCTGATGGTGACCGCCTCGTAGTCGCGGCCCAGCTCCAGACCCAGCTCCCGCATCGTCTTCACCTGGGCGTTGAGCACCAGGTTACAGAGCATGGGGCAGTTGTAATAGACGAGCGTCAGCAGCGTGGGCAGCGTCTTGGGCAGCACCGTCCCCAGCGTCACCTCCTGGCCGTTGGAGTCCAGGAAGCGGGTGAGGGGAGGAACCGGGTCACCCAGGTGCTCCTCCACGTCCACGCCCTTGAGCTGGGGCGGGGCGTCCTGCTGGGCCTCGACGATGGAGCGGGGCGTCTTGCCACCGCCCGGCATCGCCGGGGCCGGGGTCGCCGTGCCCAGCACCAGGGCCACCGCGACGAGCATCCCCAGGCGGGGGGCGCACTGGGGGATGTGGGAGAAGAGGGACATCATCGCGAGCGGCTCTTACGTGATGCTGGCGGCGGAAGCTACTGCCGAGGAGCCGGGGTCGGCTCCTGGGGCTGCTCGGGGGCCGGCGCCGGGGCGGGCGGAGGCGGGGCGTTCTGCTTCGTGATGACCGTCTTCATGGCCTCGTCCAGGGACGGATGGGCCTTGACACCCGGCTGGTCACCCCAGCCGGCCTTGAGCGCCTGCTGCTGGCCGCCGATCTTCTCCTCGGCGTGCCAGTCCTGCTCGAACAGGCGCTGGTTGACGATGCCCACCTCGTACTGCCCCATGGCCGCGGGAATCGGAGGAGGACCGTCCGGCTGGGCCTCCTTCATCGTGCGCACCTGGATGGCGTAGGCCCAGACGATGCCCACCGCGAAGATGACGAGCGAGCCGACACCGATGCCCACCACCTTGCTCATGACGATGTGGTCTTCCTCGGCGGCCACACCGTGGGCGCCGACGATGACACGCGACTCGAGCTCAACCTGGGTCTTCTTCATGGCTGCACGTACCTCAGGGACTCCGCGATGTAGGGGTCCTTCACCGGCATCGTGTAGTTATTGCTCGCGTTCTTCAGCGCGAAGCCCACCGCGATGCCGCCCACGCCCACGAACGAGGTGACGAGCGTGATGATGGTGAACGCGTCCACGTTGGGCCCCTTGTCACCCGTCAGCGCCGGCCAGATGAGCCAGTACAGGTCGAACGCGTGGACCGCCAGCAGGTAGAAGGCCACCAGCGACAGCTTGCGGGGCTGCAGCTTCAGATTTCGCGACAGCAGCGTGAAGAACGGCAGCACGAAGTGCAGGAAGAACAGGGCGATGGACGCCGGCTTCCAGGCGCCGAAGATGCGCACACCGTACCAGGGCGCCTCTTCCGGGATGTTCGCGACCCAGACCAGCAGGAACTGGGAGAAGGCGATGTAGGCCCAGAACGCCGTGAAGGCCAGCATCAGCTTGCCCAGGTTGTGGAAGTGGGCCGTCGTCACCAGGTTGCCGAACAGGCCCTGGCCCCGGGCGTACGTCGCCGCGATGGTCAGGATGCAGAAGGCCGACAGGAAGCTGCCCGCGAAGTAGTAGACCCCGAAGATGGTCGACTGCCACAGCGGCGTCAGGCTCATCAGCCAGTCGAAGGAGGCGAAGGTGATGGTCAGCGCCAGCAGGGGCAGCATGCCCGGGGAGAAGCGGCGCAGCCGCCGGGTGAAGTCCAGGCCCCCCTCGGTGTCCTGCTGCACGCTCAGCTTGCGCAGCTTCCACGCGGCGAAGATCCACACCGCGAAGTAGATGACGTGGCGGAAGGCCGTGAAGGCCGGGTTCAGGTAGAAGTGGACCTTGTGGCTCAGGTGCTCCGACTCCAGCCCCGTGATGTTGGCGCGCAGCGGGGAGCTGTCCAGCCAGGGGTAGAGGTAGTTCGCCATGAAGGCGAGCGGGAGGATGAGCACCACGAAGATGGGGATGGTGGACGCGCCAGTCTCCATGGCGCGGCGCAGCAGGATGAGCCACTTGGCCTTGGCCGTGTGGAAGATGGCGATCATGATGATGAACGCCACGCTGATGCCCACCCAGTAGGTGAAGGCGAGCAGGTAGCTGTGGGCGGCGATGCCCTTCGCGTCGGTGGCCAGGTACACGGCCAGGGTGGCCAGGATGCCCAGGACACCCACGCCGAACGCCGGCACCATCAGCTTCGGCGTGCCGGTGTAGCGCTCGAGGGGAACGGAGGCTTCGGCTGCGGGGCTCATCGGTTCTCCTGCGGGACGGGCTGCTGACCGGCCGTCCGGATGTTGCGGGCTTCCTGAAGCGCTCGCACGTAGGCGACCACGGCCCAGCGCTCGCGCACGTCGAGCTCGCCGGAGAAGGACGGCATCACGCCGTAGCCCTCGTTGATGGCCGTGTAGAAGTGGCCTGCGGGCTTGGTCTCCAGCTCCAGCAGCGACGGAGGCAGGCGCAGGGCCATGTTCTCCGCCACCACGCTGTTGCCGTCGCCGAGCACGCCGTGGCACTGCGAGCAGACGATGTTGTACTTGCGCTGGCCCAGCGTCAGCAGCGCCTGGTCCACCGTCACGGGGATGGTGGCCGTGGGCTGCCCGTTGGCGCGGCCGGTGACGGCCGTCTGGCGGGCGACGGGGTCCTTGATTTCGGACACGCTCGCGAAGCGCTCACGCGGGATGGTGTGCGCCGGGGGCTGGCGCATGGCGCGGCCATCCGCCCAGAAGTCCGAGGCCTCGTAGTACTCGTACTTGGCCTGGTGCTCCATGCGCTGCAGGAACTCCGAGGGGACGTCGCAGCCCGACAGCGCGACGAGTCCGGCGGCGGGGATGAGCCACCTCATTCCTTCTCTCCCGTGACGACGGTCACCTGGGTGGCGCCCAGGGCCTTGAGCTGGTCGATGACGGCCGTGGAGTCCTGGCCCGTCGCGTGCGGCACGCTCAGCCAGTAGCCGTGCGTGGACGCCGAGCGGAACTCCTCGGACTCGAAGACGGGGTGGTACGGCTGCGGCAGCCGGCTCAACCCCAACAGACCGAAGAAGATGCCGAACGCGGCGAACAGCACCGTCAGCTCGAACGTGATGGGCACCCACGCCGGCAGCGACAGCAGCGGGCGACCGCCGATGTTCAGCTTGTAGTCGACGGTGTTCATCCACGTCTGCATGGAGAGCGCCGTCACCATGCCGGTGAGGCCGCCGCACAGGGCGATGAAGGGCACGCGGGACGGCGGGAGGCCCAGGGCCTCCGAGCCGCCGTGCAACGGATAGGGGGAGTACGTATCCATCCCCTGGAAGCCCTTCTCCCGCATCTGGCGGGTGGCATCCACGAGGATGTCTGGCGTCGCGAACTCGGCCAGCACCCAGGAATCGAGGACCTTGGCTTCCATGACTCTAGTGCGCTCCGTGGCTGTTGTGGTGGGCGGCGTGCTTGAGCTCGAGCTGGAGCTCCTTCACCTCGCTGATGGCCACCGCGGGCACGAACTTCAGGAACAGCAGGAACAGGGTGCCGAACAGGCCCAGCGTTCCCACGTAGATGCTCCAGTCCACCCACGTCGGCGAGTAGATGCCCCAGGACGACGGCAGGAAGTCCTGGCTCAGCGACGTGACGATGATGATGAAGCGCTCGCACCACATGCCGATGTTCACGGCGATGGAGGCGACCCACATGATGGGGATGCTGGTCCGGCACTTCTTGAACCAGAAGATGTTCGGCGTGATGACGTTGCAGGCGATCATCAGCCAGTACACGCCGGCGTAGGGGCCCGTCGCGCGGTTCACGTAGAACGTCCAGAACTCGTACTGGTTCTGCGAGTACCACGCGATGAAGTGCTCCATCAGGTACCCGTAGGAGACGAGCAGGCCCGTCGCCAGGATGACCTTGTTCATGTTCTCCAGGTGCCGGTCCGTGATCACGTCCCTGAGGCCCAGGTACTTGCGCGCCGGGACGATGAGCGTGATGACCATCGCGAAGCCGCTGAACACGGCGCCGGCCACGAAGTAGGGCGGGAAGATGGTCGCGTGCCAGCCGGGCAGCAGGGAGACGGCGAAGTCGAACGAAACGATGGTGTGCACCGACACGACCAGCGGCGTGGAGAGGCCGGCCAAGAGCAGGTACGCAATCTTGTAGTTGTGCCAGTGACGACCGGAGCCGCGCCAGCCGAGCGCGAACAGGCCGTAGATGGTCCGCTGCAGCTTCGTCTTGGACGAGTCACGCAGCGCGGCCAGGTCCGGGATGAGGCCCACGAACCAGAACAGCGCGGACACCGTGAGGTACGTGGAGATGGCGAACACGTCCCACACCAGCGGCGAGCGGAACTGCGGCCACGCGCCCAGGGTGCTGGGGTAGGGGAACAGCCAGAAGGCGAACCAGGGACGGCCCGTGTGGAGCAGCGGGAACAGACCCGCGCACATGACGGCGAACAGCGTCATGGCCTCCGCGAAGCGGTTGATGCTCGTGCGCCACTTCTGCTGGAAGAGCAGGAGGATGGCGGAGATGAGCGTACCGGCGTGGCCGATACCGACCCACCAGACGAAGTTGATGATGTCGAAGGCCCAGCCGACCGGCTGGTTGTTGCCCCACACGCCGATACCGCGGGCGAGCGTGTAGGTGACACCGATGACGAGCAGGCCCAGCGCGCTGAGCGACAGGCCGAAGAGCATGAACCAGCCCTTGCCCGGCTTGCGCCAGACATGGTCCAGCAGCGTCTCGTTGAGTGACTTGTCGTCGTGGTGCGGCGCGACGAGGTCCCGTGGCTCGAGCGGGTCGAGCGGGTGGTGGGCAGCGGTCTCGGCCATGGCTTAGTGGCTCCCTTCCTGCGGCGCGGCCTTGGCCGGCTCGAGGGCGGTATTCGGGTTGCGCACGCGGATGAGGTGCGCGGTGCGCGGACGGGTGCCCAGCTCGTGGAGGAGCTTGTAGGCGCGCACGTCCTCATGGAGCTGCGAGACGAGCTGCTTCTCGTCGTGGAGGGAGCCGAAGACGATGGCCTGGGCGGCGCACGTCTGCTGGCAGGCCGTCTTGAGGTCGGCCTCCTTGATGAGCTCCTTCTTGACGCGCGCGTCGATGCGAACGCGCTCGATGCGCTGGACGCAGTACGTGCACTTCTCCATGACGCCGCGGTTGCGCACCGTGACGTCCGGGTTCATCAGCATCTTCTCGGTGGCCGTCTTGTCCGCGGTGTAGTGCAGGTAGTTGAAGCGGCGGACCTTGTAGGGGCAGTTGTTGGAGCAGTACCGCGTGCCGACGCAGCGGTTGTACACCATGTCGTTCAGGCCCTCGTCCGAGTGCACGGTGGCGTTCACCGGGCACACGTACTCGCAAGGCGCCTTCTCGCAGTGCACGCACGCGACGGGCTGCATGACCATCTTCGGGTCGTTCTCCGGACCCTCGAAGTACCGGTCGATGCGCAGCCAGTTCATCTCGCGGCTGACGGCCACCTGGGCCTTGCCCACCACGGGGATGTTGTTCTCGGCCTGGCAGGCGATGACACAGGCGCTGCAGCCCGTGCAGCGCGACAGGTCGATGGCCATCGCCCACTTGTAGCCGTTGTACTCGAAGGGCTCGAGGTTGTCCTGGATGCCCAGCTTCAGCTCACCCTTCACGCGGTGCAGGGTGTGCTGGGTGGCGACCGAGGGGTTCTCCAGCTCGGACAGCGGCATGTCCAGCGCGATGGGGCGGTTCTCCATGCGCCAGTGCGTCTGGGTCAGGCTGAACTTGTGGGTGCCGCGCACCTTGGTGAGCGTGGCGCCGCCGTCGAACCAGGGGTTCTTGCTGGTGCGAATCAGGTTGGCGTTGAAGCCCACGCCCTTGGCGACCTGCTCGTGCAGGCCGTCGCGGCCGTAGCCCAGCGCCACCGTGACGGTGTCGTCCTCGTGACCGGGGACCACCCACACCGGGACCGTCAGCTTCTGGCCGGCGTAGGACAGCTCCGCCAGGTCGCCAGGGGACAGGCTCAGCTTCTTGGCCGTGTCGGGGCCGACGAGCGCGGCGTTGTCCCAGGTCATCTTGGTGATGGGCTCGGGCAGCTCCTGCAGCCAGGAGTTGTTGCCGAAGCGGCCATCGTAGACCTTGTAGTCCGTGATGAAGTTCAGCTCGAGGTCACCGGTGGCCGGGGGCGTGTAGCCCGCGACCAGCGAGGCCGCGGCGCCGAAGTCCGGGGCGGTGGCCACGGCGGCGGACGCGGTGTTCTCGATGAAGCCCTGGGACACCCACGTCTCCCAGCGCGCCTCGAAGTCCGCCGCGTTGGCGGACTGGCCGCGCCAGTAGTCGCGCAGGAGCTGGTAGGCGGGGCGGAAGGGCTCGTCCAGGAACATGGCGAGCAGCTCCGCCTCCGGCACGCCCGCGAAGAGCGGCTGGATGAGCGGCTGCGCGATGGCGACGGTGCCGTCCACCGAGCGGCCGTCGCTCCACGTCTCCAGCGGGTGCGCCGCGGGGATGAACCAGTCGGCGTGCGCGCTGGTCTCGTCCTCGTAGAGGCCCGTGTAGATGACGTTCAGCTTGGCGCGGTTCGGGTGGTCCTTGCTGAGCACCTTGGCCAGGCCCACGTCCGCGGGGAGCGTGTAGACGGGGTTGTAGGCGGTGATGACCAGCGTGTCGACGCGGCCCGCCTCGATGTCCTCGACCAGGGCGCGCGCCTGCGACAGGCCGGTGGCCTCCGCGATGGACGCCTGGACGTAGCGGACGGTCTTGTTGGCGTTGCCGAGCGCGTCGTTGATGGCGTGGGCCAGCGCGTGCACGGCGGCCGGCTGACGCTCACCCGCGATGACGAGCGAGCGGCCCGGACCGGCGGCGCGCAGGTCGGCGGCGACCGCCTGCACCCAGTTGCCCATGTCACCGCGCAGCTCCGACTTGGCGGCGGCGGGACCGGCGAGCGACGCGGCGCTGCCACCCACGGCCTGGGCCACGGCGGCGGCCAGCCCCAGGATTTCGCGGGACTTCAGGCGCTTGCGGTGGTCGGCCATGCCGCCGGTGATGGAGAAGCGGGCCTCCGCCATGTAGAGGCGGTTGAGCTTGCCCTTGCGCGGGTCGCGGCGGTCGGCGAACTCGCGGATGTGGCGCAGGTTGCCCGGGCAGCTCTCCAGGAAGTCCGCGTCCAGCGACAGCACGACGTCCGCGTTGGCGAAGTCGTACAGCGCGGTGACGTGCTGGCCGCCGAACAGCGTGCGCAGGGCGTCCGCGCTGTTGTCCTGGTGGGAGGACGCGCTGAAGAAGCGCGCGTTGGGCAGCTTCTTCAGGATGCGGTTGCGCAGGTCACCCGTCAGCGGGGAGCCCACGGCCTCCGTGAGGAAGCGCACGCGCGAGCCGCCGTTGGCCGCCTTGGTCGAGAGCCCGGCCAGGGTCTCGTTGAGCACGCGCAGGGCGCGGGGGCTCTTGCCCTGGCGCAGCACGCGGGCGCGGCTGGGGTCGTACAGGGACAACAGCCACGCCTGCTCGAAGGTGCAGGCGGCGCCCTGGTTGATGGGGTGGTCCGGGTTGCCCTCGATCTTCACGGGGCGACCCTCGCGGGCGGTGATGAGCAGGCCGGAGGTGTGGCCCGACAGCGTCATCGCGGACGCGTAGTGCAGCGGGTTGCCGGGGGTGACCTCCGGCGGCGTCTTCGTGTACGGCAGCAGCTTCTCGTCCTGGGGACGGGTGCTGCAGGCCGTGGCGCCGGCCAGCGCGAGCGACGCGCCGAGCAGCTGCATGAACTCGCGGCGGACGAAGCCGGAGGGGGGCAGGTCCGCGCCCGCGGGGAACTCGGGGCGGGTCTCCTCCATGTACTCGGAGGTGCCCAGCTTCTCCTCGAGGCTGCGCCAGTACGTCTGGCCGTAGCCGTGCTCGGAGGAGTTCGCGTGCCGGGCGGCGTGGTCCAGCGCCTCACCCACGGCGTCGGGCGCCGGGGCAGGCCGGTCCGAGACGACCGGGAGCGCGAAGGAAGAGGACTCCTGCGACGGGGCGCCGTCGCGCTTCGTGTTCATCGGTGGCATGTGGAGCAGCTCTCGCGCGAGTGGACGTCGTACTCTTCCTTCAGCTTCTTGCCGAGCGCGGCGGCCTCGGCCTTGTCCTTGGGCGGAGTCCACGTCATCGACGTGATGAACTCCGCGGGCCGCAGGTTCGGCTCGGGGTTGCGGTGACACTCGAGGCACCAGGCCATGGTCAGCGGCGCGGCCTGCTCGATGGCGCCCATCTGGTCCACGCGGCCGTGGCACGTGGCGCAACCGACGCCCTTGTTCACGTGGATGGCGTGGTTGAAGTAGACGAAGTCGGGCAGGTTGTGGACGCGCACCCACTGGATGGGCATGTCCGCGAAGAAGGCCTTGCGCACCTCGGTCAGGTACGGGCTCTTGTTCCAGACCTGTGCGTGGCAGGACATGCACACGGTGGTGGACGGGATGCCCGCGGAGGGCGCCTTGTCCACGGACCAGTGGCAGTACTGACAGTCGATCTTCTCGTCACCCGCGTGGTGGCGGTGGTCGAATTCGATCGGCTGTTCGACGGGCATCTGCTGGTTCGTGACGTACGGAGACCGTACGTACGCCATGAGGCCGCCGATGCCGATGGCGGGCACGGCAAGAAGCGCCGCGGCGGAGAGCCGAGACACCGTGTTCGTCCAGCGTGGAAACAGAGGGCCGCTCATACCAGGACCATGGGCAAGGGGGCTTCAACGACTACGGTGAACGAGGAGGAGGAAGAGGCCAACGCGTGACTCGACGCGAACAGCGGCGGAACGATCCCGGCCCCGTGGGGGCGGGGGGGCGGCTCCTGGCGCGCGGAAGACGAAGCAGTCACGTCCAACGAAACCTCTATGGATGTTGCCGCGGGCGGGTCCCTCCTCCTGTCCAACCCAGCGCGGCGCGGGACCATTGACCATCGACACCGCAGTGTCAACCATTCTGATGTTGTGGCCGTGGGATACCATTTCCTCGCGCGGAGGCGGGAAATCGCGGTCCGGAAGCGATGAATCTCTCTTCTGGCGGGCGGAAGCGACGTTGAGTCGTTTCCGTCTGAGACGGATCAACAGCCCTGTTTCAGCCGCCCCCGGATGCGCGTGTCGGCCCTCACAGACAGGTCGCGCGGCGCGGGTGCGTGAGGTGGCTCACTCCGGGTCGGAGTCCTCGTCGCCCCCATCCGGTGCGCGCCAGCGCTCGCGGCGGCGGGCGAGCAGCTTCTCGACCAGCTCCCGGGCGCGGGCATCGCGGTGGTAGTGGGGGTCGTGGCGGGTGCCCTTTCCCTGGTTGCAGCGGGCACACGCCAGCGCCAGGTTCTCCAGGCCGTCGGTGCCGCCGGCGGTCCGCGGGACGATGTGCTCGATGGTGGCCCGGCTGATGGGCTCCCCATCCAGGCCCACCAACAGGTGGGCGTTGCAGTGCAGGCACTTGCCCAGCCAGGCCTCGCGTCCCCGGTGTTCGGTGCGCTCGAAGGTGAGGTCCGTGGCGATGATGCCCAGGATCCTGCGGCGCTTGGCGGTGCTCATCCTACACCTCGACCACGGAAGGGCCGGCGAGGGCGAAGACGCGCTCGCCGGGGCGGCGGGTCATGTCGAAGCCGCCGGTGAAGGCGCTGAAGGCCGGGAGGACTCCTACATCCCGGCCCAGGTGGAAGCATGGGAGTCGCAGCCTGTCCCCGCCAGCCGCCAGCCGCACCGTGGGGTGCAAATGCCCCGCCCACACGTAGCGACCTGTCTCGGGGGTGGGGTGGTGGGCGAAGCGGAAGGGCCCCTCATCCAGGTGGGACTCGTGGACGTCCAGGCGCCACGCGTCCGGCGGCGGGCCGGCCCTGAGGTCATGGTTGCCCCGGATGAGGACCATCGTCACGTCGGCGTGGGACTCACGCCAGGCGGCGAGTCTTTGGACGAGGGCGGGGGTGAGGCCCTCGCGGGCGTGGACCAGGTCGCCCAGGACGAGCAGCCGGCGCGCTTCGGTGGAGCTGAGCGCGGAGGACAGCCGGGCCAGGTCCTCGTCGAGCACGCCCAGGGGGAGGGGGATGCCGTGGCGCTGGAAGCTCTCCGTCTTGCCCCAGTGGAGGTCGGCCACGGCGAGCGTGCGGGCTTCGGGCCAGAAGAGGGCCCGCTCCGGGAGGAGCTCCAGCGGGGTGCCGCCTACGCGGACCTGGCATCGTCGCGGGTCCATCGCTCCTTCATTCGCTCCACGCGCTCCAGGAGGGACTCGTTGGAGACGCTGGCGCTGATGCGCTCGACGACCAGGGGGAAGGCCAGGGGTGTGGGCCTGCGGACATGGACCTGCTCCACGGGGCCCGCCTCCAGTCGCTCCAGGGCGTGCTCCAGGCGGCCCTGTTCGAACTGCTGTTCGAGCACCTCGCGTCGGGCCTGGAGCAGCAGCAGGTGTCCGGGGTCATGGCGGGCGAAGACGTCGTGGAGGAGGGCGGCGCTCGTCTGGACCTGGCGCGTAGACTTGCGGGCTCCGGGGAGGCCCGGGAGCACCAACCCGGCGACGCGGGCGATGTCGCGGAACTGGCGCTTCGTCAGCTCACCCACGTTGACGCTCTCCAGCACGTCCTCCTCCAGATGCTCGCGCGTGAAGAGCGCGGGGCGCAGCGCCTCCTCGAAGGGGAAGGGCGCGGGGGTGACCAACTCCAGGCCGTAGTCGTTCACCGACACGCTGAAGGTGGCCTTCTGCAGCCGCGTCAGTCTCAGGGCGAGCAGGGCGGCCAGGCCCTCGTGCACCCGGCGGCCCTCGAAGGGATAGAGGAAGAGGTGGTGGCCGTTGCGCGTGTGGCACAGCTCCGCGAGCACCGCGTTCGCCGCGGGGATGCGGGACAGCTTCTCCTGGGTCTCCAGCACGGGCCACGCGGCGGCCAGCTCATCGGAGGTGACGTCACCGTGGCGCGCGGCATCGAGCGTGCGTCGCACCGCGGCGGCCAGGGAGGTGGACAGCGGCAGCCTGCTTCCGCCCCAGCGCGGGGTTCGCGTCTCCTTCGTCTTCGCGGGGCGCACGTACGCGGTGAGCCCCTGGAGTCGGTTGAACTCGAGCTTCTTGCCGCCGAACTGGAAGGTGTCTCCGGGGCGCAGGCGGCTGACATAGGACTCCTCCACGCTGCCCAGGCGGCCCCCGGTCCAGTAGCGCAGCTCCACCATCGCGTCCGAGGTGATGGTGCCGATGTTGAGCCGGTGCAGCCGCGCGACGCGTGGGTCCTTCACGACGAAGCGGCCGTCGTGCTCCTCCACGCGGCGGAACTCGGGGTAGGCGCTCAGCGTGGGGCCGCCCTCGCGCACCAGCGTAAGCGTCCAGTCGAACTCCTCGTCGGCGAGGCTCGCGTAGGCGGAGGCGCTCCGGACTTCCTCTCGCAGCGCCTCGCGGGTGAATCCGCCGCCGAGCGCGCAGGTGACGAGGTGTTGCGCGAGTACATCCAAAGGCTTGCTGGGTGGAAGGCGTGGCTCCACCTCCTTGCGCGCGAGGGCGTCCCTGGCTGCGGCCATCTCCACCAGCTCCAGCGCGTGCGTGGGCACGAAGAGGATGTTGCAGGTGGCGCCAGGACGATGGGCTCCGCGCCCCGCGCGCTGGAGCGTCCGGCCGATGCCCTTGGGACTGCCCACCTGGACCACGCGCTCCACGGGGCCGAAGTCCACGCCGAGGTCCAATGACGAGGTGCACACCACGAAGCGCAGCATGCCGTCCTTGAGGCCGCGCTCCACGCGCTCGCGCTCCTCCTTGTCGATGGAGCCGTGGTGCAGGGCGAGCAGGTGTTCCCAATCGGGGCGCGCGAAACGGAGACCTTCGTACCAGCGCTCCGCCTGTGAGCGCGTGTTGGTGAAGATGAGCGTGGACTGCTTCGGGTCCAGCCTCACCGCCACGCCGGCCAGCATGGTGAAGCCCAGGTGGCCCGCCCAGGGGAAGCTGTCGACCGCCTCCGGCAGCAGCGTCTCCACTTCGACGGGACGCTCCATGTTCGCGCTGATGAGCGTGGGTGTGTTCCCGGTGCCGACGACATGGCGCGCGGCCTCGTCCAGGTTGGCCAGCGTCGCGGACAGGGCCCAGGTGCGAAGTCTCGGCGCGAAGTGCCGAAGCCGCGCCAGGGCAAGCTCTGTCTGTGTTCCCCGCTTGGAGCCGAGCAGCTCGTGCCACTCGTCGACGATGACGGCGCGCAGGCAGGAGAACAGCTCCGGTGCCCGCTCGTTCGACAGCATCACGGAGAGGGACTCCGGGGTGGTGATGAGCACCTCGGGGAGCCGCTCGCGCTGACGCTGACGCACGGATGACGAGGTGTCCCCGGTACGGCTCTCCACGTCCAGGTCCGTGTCCAGCACGCTCAAGGGTTCGAGGAGCGCCCGCTCCACGTCTCGCGACACCGCGCGCAGCGGCGTCACGTAGAGAATCTGGAGCCCCGTCTCGCCATGCTCCACCACGTCCGCGAGCGGGCCGAGATACGCGGCATAGGTCTTCCCCGCGCCGGTGGGGACGTGGATGAGCCCGCTGTCGCCTCTGCCGTACGCGGCCCAGGACTCCTCCTGGAACGCATGGGGCGTCCAGCCCTTCGACGAGAACCAGGCGCGCAGCCGCTCCATCGGCGGCGGGCCTCCGGTGACTCGCTCACGTGGGGTCGTCCGCTTGCGGCGCTTGGGAGGGGAGGGTGTCTGGGTTTCGCCTCGGAGCGCCTTGCGTCGGGCCTGGAGCTGCGCCTTCAGCGAAGGCGACCTACGCGCCGGCATGGAGCAGCTCCTTGAGCGAGTCCAGTGAGTCGGCGTCCTGGGGCTTCTTGTCCGTGCGCCACCGGGCGATGCGTGGGAAGCGCAGCGCGACGCCGGACTTGTGACGCGGTGAAGACTGGATGCCCTCGAAGTGCAGCTCGAAGACCTGCTCGGGCTCCACCGAGCGCACCGGTCCGAACTTCTCCCGCGTGTGCGAGCGAATCCACCGGTCCAGCTTGCCAATCTCCTCGTCCGTCAGCCCCGAGTACGCCTTCGTCACCGGCAGCAGGTCCGTCCCGTTCCACACCGCGAAGGTGTAGTCCGTGTACAGCGACGAGCGTCGCCCGTGTCCCGGATGCGCGTAGAGCAGCACCGCGTCCACGGTGAACGGGTCGATCTTCCACTTCCACCAGTCGCCCCGCTTGCGGCCCGTGAGGTATGCGGAGCTCTTGCGCTTGAGCATGAAGCCCTCGACGTTGCGCTCGCGGGCCTCGCTTCGCGTGTGCGCCAGCGCCTCCCATGACTCCGCCTCGACCGCGGGCGAGATGGGGAAGCGGGGATGCGCCTTCAGCACGGTCTCGAGGCGTGCGCGTCGCTCGTTCAGCGGCAGCGAGCGGATGTCCTGTCCTTCGTGCTCCAGCAGGTCGTAGACGATGAAGGCCGCGGGGGCCTCCGCGAGCACCTTGGCCGTCAGCTTCTGTCTGCCGATGCGACGCTGGAGCCGCGCGAAGGGCAGGGGCTTGCCGTCCTCGTACGCGAGCACCTCGCCGTCCAGCACCGTGCCTTCCGGCAGGGCCTTCGCGGCCTCGGTGATTTCGGGGAAGCGCTCGGTGAGCAGCTCCTCGCCCCGGCTCCACAGGTACACGTCTCCGTGGCGGTGGATGAGCTGGCCTCGGATGCCGTCCCACTTCCATTCGACCAGCCAATCCGACAGCTCGCCCAACGCCTCGGGGGGCTGCTCCAGGGGCGAGGCCAGATAGAACGGATACGGCCTGGAGCTCTCTGCGTCCGAGACATCCGGCGAGATGAGCTGCTGGAAGAACTCGCGCGACGGCGTCCAGGTGCCCATCAGTCGATGCGCGACATCTGGCGCGGGCAGCCCCGCGACCTTCGCCACCGCGCGCACCACCAACGTGGAGGACACGCCCACGCGCAGCTCGCCCGTGAGCATCTTGTTCAAGAGGAACACCTCGCGCCGGGGCATCGAGCGCCACCAGGACACGACCTGTTCGCGCTGCTCGGCCACGTCCAACTCGCGCAAGGGCAACAGTCGCTGGGTGAGCCACACCGAGAGCGGCAGCTCCTCCGGCTCGGCGGGCCGCTCCAGGTTGTCCAGCAACAGCGCGATGACCTCGGCCAGATCTCCGACGGACGCGTACACCTCCGCGAAGAGCCAGTCGGGGATGCCCGTCAGCTCCTGCGTCCATCCGACGAGCAGCTTCGTGGTGAGCAGCCGCTTCAGCTTCTGTCCCGTGAGGAAGTACAGCGCCCACGCGGCGTCCTCGGGCGGCGCCTCCGTGAAGTAGCGCGTGAGCGCGTCCACCTTCGCGTTGGTGGACATGGTCTGGTCCAGCCGCTCGTACAGGTCCGCGAGTCGTCGCACGCGTCAGTCCTCCGCCTCGCCCTCGAAGGGCGTGGCCAGCGGGGAGGCATCCACACCCTTCTCGCGGAGGTAGCGCGCCAGGGGCTCCGCGGAGCCGTGCGTGGTCAGCACCCGCTGCGCTCCGGTGTCCTCCACCGTGCGCAGCAGGTCCGGCCAGTCCGCGTGGTCCGACAACACGAAGCCCCGGTCGAAGCCGCGCCTGCGCCGGTTGCCGCGCACCCGCATCCACCCCGAGGCGAAGCCTGTCTCCATCTCCCCGAACCGGCGCATCCACGTGGAGCCGCCCGCGCTCGGCGGCGCGAGCACCAGCGCCCCCGCGAAGGACGTGCCCTTCTCCACCTCCGACACGAGCTGCGTGGGAATCATCTTCACCCCCGCCTCCCGGTACGCATCCACCAGGCCGTGCATCGCCCCGTGGATGAAGGCGGGCCGGCCCGTCAGCCGCGCCAGCTCCGCGAGGATTCGCTGCGCCTTGCCCAGCGCGTAGCAGAACAACACCACCGAGCGCCCCACCGCGCGGTTGGCGTCCCACCACCGCAGGATGTCCTCCGCCACCCGCCGCGCGTCGTCCCAGCGGAAGATGGGCAGGCCGAACGTCGCCTCGGTGATGAACGTGTGGCAGCGCACCACCTCGAACGGCGCGCACGTCGGGTCCGCCGCGCGCTTGTAGTCGCCCGAGACGACCCACACCTCGCCCCGGTGCTCCAGGCGGAGCTGCGCGCTGCCCAGCACGTGCCCCGCGGGATGGAAGCTGACGGTGACGTCGCCAAGCTTCAGCGGCTCGCCATAGTCCAAGGTGTCGATGGCGGAAGTGGCCCCCACGCGACGCCGCAGCAGGGACTCGCCTGCTCGGGCGCCCAGGTAGCGCTGATGGCCCGAGCGCGCGTGGTCGCCATGGGCATGGGTGATGAGGGCCCGCTCCACCGGCTGCCAGGGGTCGATGTGGAAGCCCCCGGGCTCACATAAGAGGCCCTGGGGCGTCACCGTGACGAGCGGCCTTCGAGGGTTGAAGGAGACGGAGGCGTCCACAGTCCTTCTGAAATAACGAGGGCTTCCAGAGGTGACCACCCAGGGTGCGCGTGCCTCTCACCTCCGCCGCTTGCTGGCATGCTCGCCAGGCACCCATCGCCCGCGCCTGCCCGCCGCGCGTGGAAACCTCCCGTCATCGTGAACGGGTGCGATGTCCCTCGCCCGGGGCAGGGGCTCCGCGCTACACCGGAGAGGCCGTCGCGAACCGTGGTTTCTGCTCGCGTGGAGTGAGGCGCGGGCGCGGCTCCCCGTCGCTGTCCGGGACGGGCGATACTGGTCGCGGGGGAAAGGTCATGACGATGGATGCACAGGAGCGGAAGGCGGCGTATCGCCAACGCGCGGAGCAGGGCGAGTCGGTGCCGGTGTCGGTGGAGTTGCCGGCGGACCTCGACACGCCGCTGTCGGCGTATCTGAAGCTGGGCGGAGGCTCGCGCGGCTTCATCCTCGAGTCGTGCTACGGCGGCGAGCGCTTCGGGCGCTACAGCCACGTGGGCACCCACGCCGCGGGGCGTGTGCGGCTGGACGCGCAGGGGGCCACGTTGTGGCGTGGCTCGCGCGAGGAGCGACGCGAGGGCAAGCCGCTGGACGTCCTGCGCACGTTGTGGCGCGAGCTCGCGGTGGCGCGACTGCCGGGCGAGGCCCCGTTCCTGGGCGGCCTCGTGGGGTACATGGGCTACAACTGCATCTCGTGGATGGAGCCCACCGTCCCGGACCGGCACCCGCGCGACACCTCGTTCCCGGACTCCGAGTGGCTCATCTGCGAGGACTTCGTCACCCACGACTCGCGCACCGGGACGCTCAAGGTCACCGCGATTGCCCGGCCGTCGCTCCATGGCAGCGTGGCCCACGCGCTGAAGGACGCGGAGGAGCGCGCGCAGGCCATGGCGCAGAAGCTGCTCAAGCCGCTGCCTCCCGAGGCCTACGTGCCGTCGCCTCGCATGAAGGGGGACTCGGCGCCCGTCGCCTGTTGGGACCGCGCCGGCTACGAGGCCGCGGTGGAGCGCTCCAAGGAGTACATCCGCGCGGGTGACATCTTCCAGGTGGTGCTCGCCCGGCGCTTCGAGTCTCGCGGTGCGCCTCCGCCGCTGTCGCTCTACCGCGCGCTGCGACGCGTGAATCCGTCTCCGTACCTGTTCCTCGTCGAGATGGGCGAGGCCCGCGCGCTGGTGGGCGCCTCGCCGGAGCTGCTCGTGCAGGTGCGCGATGGGGACGTGGTGGTGCGGCCCATCGCGGGCACGCGTCGCCGCGGGGCCTCCGAGGCGGAGGACCTGGCGCTGGAGAAGGAGCTGCTCGCGGACGAGAAGGAGCGCGCCGAGCACATCATGCTGGTGGACCTGGGCCGCAACGATGTCGGCCGTGTGGCGGCGCCCGGCTCGGTGCGCGTCGAGGACCTGATGGTCATCGAGCGCTACAGCCACGTGATGCACATCGTCTCGCAGGTGCGCGGGAAGCTGGACTCGAAGTTCGACGCGCTCGACGCGCTGGCCAGCACGTTCCCCGCGGGCACCGTGTCCGGGGCTCCGAAGATTCGCGCGATGCAGATCATCGACGAGCTGGAGGTGCAGCGACGCGGGCCGTACTCGGGCGCGGTGGGCTACCTGTCCTTCTGCGGCACGCTGGACGTGGCCATCGCGCTGCGCACCTTCTTCGTCGACGGGGACAAGACGTTCTGGACCGCGGGCGCGGGGCTGGTCGCGGACTCGGTGCCGTCGAAGGAAGCGGACGAGACGGAGGCCAAGGCCGGCGCCATGGCCGCCGCGCTCCGGCTGGCCCGCGAGGGAGGTGGGCGATGATCCTCGTCATCGACAACTACGACTCGTTCACCTTCAACCTCGTCCAGCTCCTCTACACGCTGGGCGCCGAGGTGAAGGTGGTGCGCAACGACGCGCTCACGGTGGAGGCCATCGCCGCCGAGGGCGCGTCGCACCTGGTGATTTCGCCGGGGCCCTGCACGCCGCACGAGGCTGGGGTCAGCGTGGCCGCCATCGCGCAAGCGAAGGTGCCGGTGCTCGGCGTGTGTCTGGGGCACCAGTCCATCGGCGCGGCCTTCGGCGGCAACGTCATCCGCGCGCCCGAGCCGGTGCATGGCAAGTCCGCGCGCATCCGGCACGAGGGCTCGGGCGTGTTCACCGGCGCGAGCCAGGGCTTCCAGGCCGCGCGCTACCACTCGCTGGTGGTGGAGGCGTCCTCGCTGCCCTCGTCGCTGGAGGCCATCGCGTGGAGTCAGGACGGGCTCATCATGGCGCTGCGCCACCGCGAGCGGCCCGTCGTGGGCTTCCAGTTCCACCCCGAGAGCGTGCTCACCCCCGAGGGGCCCACCCTGGTCCGCAACTTCCTGGAGGGGCGTCTCTGAGAGGGGGCATCACCCTGGAGTACGAGGGGATTGTCGGTCCCGTGACACTGTCTGGCGCCCGACAATTCCGACGTTCTTGACGGAAAAACCGCACGCATAGTGTGCGCCCTTCCGGCGACCGAGGCTCCATCCAGGAGTCGGCGCCGGGAGGAGCCCACGATGAACGTGCGAAGTGCGGTGTCTCGCGGTCTGGTCGCGATGTTCGGCGCGCTGGTGCTGGGCGCGTGTGGTGGGGAGCCGTCCGCCGAGGCTGGCGCGGGCGTCCCGATGGACGAGGCGGAGCTGACCACGGTGGACTCGTCGCTGGGCCAGTGCCCGGGTTACGACTCCTGTGCGAACTGGTCCCCCTGGTACGCGGTGGGGGGCAGCTACTGCGGCGCCAGCTCCACGTGCGGCACGCGCTGGGTCTGCGAGGAGGATCCCTGGGGCTGTCCGAACGGCGTGGCTCCCGAGCCGACGGTGTCCAAGGATGGCCAGGAGCTGCTGCCCCCGTGTTGCGGCATCCTGTACCGCGAGCCGCTCCCCGCGCTCTACGGTACGCAGGAGCGCTACCGCGTGTGCTTCAACCCTGCCGGTGCGTCGTGCACCGACTACGAGCAGACCAGCGGCGGGGTGTTGAGCTGCGGCTGCTGAGCTTCACGGCTTGAGATGGGTGGTGTCGTTCCAGCCGGCGAGCGCCGGCTGGGCGGCATCCGGCCCGTCCGCGCCGAGCACGCTGATGGAGCCGGTGCTCAAGAGGAACAGGCGCCCGTCGGAGGGCGCGAGCCCCAGCCACCGCGCTCCGAGCACTCGCAGGAAGTGGCCGTGGGAGAAGATGAGGATGTCGCCCGTCTGCTGACGCAGGTCCGCGATGACGCGGTCCGCGCGAGCGCCCACCTGCTCCGCCGTCTCCCCGTTGGGGACGCCGTCCTTCCACACGGTCCAGCCGGGATGCTCCACGCGAATCTCCGCGCCGGTGCGGCCCTCGTGGTCGCCGTAGTCCCACTCCATCAGGTCGTCGCGGCGCACGGCCCCTTCACCGTAGCCCGCGAGCGCGCAGGTCTCGAACGCGCGGCTCAGGGGGCTGGTCCACACCTGGGCGAAGTCCCATGCGCGCAGGGGCTCACCGAGCTTTTCCGCCATCTTCCGCCCGGCCTCGAGCAGCGGGACATCCGTGCGCCCCGTGTGCTGACCACCCCGGCTCCATGCCGTCTCTCCGTGACGAACGAGCACCACCTGGGGACCGCGCGTTTTCATAGGGGGCGGATTGTGCCACCCGGCGAGGGCTCGGCGCGCGTTTCATGAAACACGCGGTGGCGATCGGACAGTAGCCTCGTGTCCATGCACTCCCTTCGTTCGATTCCCCCTGTGTCGTTCGTCCTGGCGTCGTTCCTGGCGCTGACGCTGGCCCTGCCCGGACATGCGCAGTCCGCCGCGGCGAAGGGCGGCACGGACGGCACGATGTTGCTGACCATCTTCATGAAGCACGACCAGGGCAAGACGCTGGAGGAGATCAACGCGCACCTGGACCGCACGGGCTTCCGCAAGAGCTTCCCGCCTCCGGGCGTGGAGGTGGTGTCCTGGTACGTGATGATGGGCGTGGGGCAGGTCGTCACGGTGCGCCTGCCTCCCGAGAAGCTGCGCGAGGTGAACCTCGCGTTCGAGAAGGGCGCGTGGGGCGCGTTCCGCACGGAGTTCTACCCGACGTACGATTACCGGCCCATCTGGGAGAAGACGCGCTCCGCCACGCCGTGAGCGGGGTTGGGTATGCTCGGGGCTCGCGTGTCTTCTCCTGAGCCTCCCGCCCCCTCCCTGCCTCCGAGTGTTCCGCCGCGTGACGCGCGGGTGTCCCAGTACGTGTTGCTGGTGGCGTGCGCGTCGGCGCTGACGGCGCTCTACTTCTCCCGGGTGTTCGCCACCGGCGAGATGTTCAGCGCGCGCGACTCGCTGTACGTCTACCTGCCGGCGTTCCATTACTGGCGCGAGGCGGTGCTGGGCGGGCGGATTCCGGAGTGGCTGACGCTGGATGGCTTCGGTCAGCCCTTCGCCGGCACGCTGGTGGTCGCGCCGTTCCATCCGAGCAAGCTGCTGTACCTGCTGTTCTCCCTGCACCACGCCTTCAACGCGAACATCCTGCTGTGCTTTCCGGTCGCGCTGCTGGGGGTGTATGCGTTGACGCGACTGTGGGAGGTGCCTCGCGCGGGGGCGTTCCTCGCGGGGATGGCGTATGCCTTCAGCGGCTACCTGGTCTGCATCACGAACAACCTCTGCTACCTGATGGCCGCGGCCACGGTGCCGTGGGCGCTGTGGGCCACGGAGCGTCAGCTCCGCGCGCCAGGGGCGGGGAGGTTGCTGGCCGCGGGGTTGTTGCTGGCGTTGGTGCTGCTCGCGGGGGACGTGCAGGCGTTCAGCGTGACGTATGGGTTGGTGGTGCTGCTGGCGGTCTCGTCGCCCGTGGACTCGCGGCGGGCTCGGCTCGGGTCCGTGTTGGCGGTGCTGGGCGTGGGGACGCTGCTGGCCTCGCCGCAGTTGTTCTCGTCCGTGGCGTTGATGAAGACGGCGCAGGCGGGAGGCAGGACGCTCGACATCGCGCAGGAGTACGCGGTGCATCCGCTGCGACTGCTCGAGCCGTTGCTGGGGGCGTATCTGGAGATTCCGGACGAGCGGCCGGACGTGACGCTGGCCATCGTCACGAAGCTGGCGCCCTCGGGATTCGCGAGCTTCTGGGTGGGGTCGCTGTATCTGGGTGTGCCCGTGCTGTTGCTCGCGGCGGTGGCGGCGTGGGTGAACCGCCGCTCCCGGAGGTTGTGGCTCTGGGGCGGTGTGTGGCTGTTCGTCGTGGGGCTCTCGTTGGGGCCCGCGCTGCCGCTCTACGAGGCGATGTACACGTGGGTGCCTCCGTGGCGCGTGTTCCGCTATCCGTCGAAGCTCGTTCCGTTCCTGGGGCTGGGGGTCTGTTTCCTGGCGGCCCTGGGGTGGAAGCACGTGTTCGAGGGGGAGGGCCGGCGGGTGTTCCTCCGGCTCGCGGCGGTGGTGGGCGTGGGGTGTCTGGTGCTCATCGTGGGCGAGTCCCTGGGGCGGGGGTTCACCGCGTTGCTGCTGGTGCCTCGCTGGCCGGAGATGCCCGGCGAGCTGCGCGAGCTGTTGTCACAGCAGTTCGTGCTCGTCAGTGGGGTGGCGCTGGTGAGCGCGGTGCTCTGTGGGGGCGGGGTGTTGTGGACGCGTGGGCGCGCCGGGGTGTTGCTGGTGACGCAGTTCGTGTCGGGCTTCGTGGTGGGGTTCGGGAGCTACGAGCTGCTCACGCCGGAGGTGCTGTCCACGCCGCCTCCGTTCGCGGAGCACATCCTCGCGCAGCCTCGTGAGGATTCGCGGGTGCCCATCCGGGTGGCCTCGCACTACGACGTCGCTGGCGTGACGTCGCTCATCCCGGGGATGGATGCGCGGCAGTGGCGCTCGCTCGTCGCGGCGCAGACGCTCATGCCGGACACGCCGGGGCTGTGGGGCATGGAGAGCGCGGATGGGACCCTGCCCGCCACGAGTCGACGGGTGCGTGCGGTCGTCTGGGAGGTGACGCCGTGGTTCCTGGAGCGCGCGCCGCTGTTCTCCGTCGCGTACACGGTGCATCCGCTCGTGGAGTGGCAGGCGCTGGAGGCGGCTGGGAAGAAGAACGCGGTCACGGACCGGTCCATCAAGGCGGTGTTGGTGGAGCACCCGGAGGTGCTGCCTCGGGCGTTCCTGGCGAATGCGCGCTGTGTTGAGTCGTACGAGGCGGCGATGCCGGGACTGGCGGACCCGCTCGTGCGTGCCGGACAGGTGGCGCTGGTCGAGTGTGGTGAGGCGGGGATTGTGTCCGGGGAGGTGGCCGCCGTAGGTGGGAAGGTGACGGTGGAACGCTACGAGGCAGAGCGTCTGGAGTTTGACGTGGAGAGTCCTCGCGACTCGGTGCTCATCGTGAATGACGCGTGGTTCCCGGGGTGGACGGCGACGGTGGATGGCGTGGAGACGCCGATTCTTCCAGCCAACGTCGCGGTGCGCGCCGTGCCCGTGAAGGAGGGGCGACACCAGGTGACGTTGACCTATCGGGATGCTGCTGCCCGGTGGGGACTGGGCGTCTCCGCGATGACGTTCCTGGGACTGCTCGGGTTCGCGGTGGCGCGTCGGCCGCGTGGAGCTTCGTGAGAGGGGCCACGGAGCACGGAGTGGTGCTTCCGTGCCCATGTGCCTTTGACCTCAGCGCTTCAGGCCGCGCTTGATGTCCGCGCACAGCGCCTTGACGGCCTGCGGACCATCCGAGTGCGCGGCGCGGACGAGCGCGCTGCCCACCACCACGCCATCCGCGTGCGCCGACAGCGTCCTTGCCTGCTCCGCGCTGGAGATGCCGAAGCCCGCCACCACGGGCACCGGCGACGCCTTGCGCACCAGGTCCAATCGCTGTGACAGGTCCGGCGGAAGCTCCGCGCGCATGCCCGTCACGCCCGCCACCGACACGCAGTACACGAAGCCGCGCCCATCCTTCGCGATGGCCTCGGCTCGCGCACGTGGGGTCGTCGGCGCGCACAGCGGAATCAGGTCCACGCCCGCCGCGTCGAACGTGGCGCGCAAGGCCTCGCTCTCCTCGGGCGGCAGGTCCGGCAGGATGGCTCCCGACACGCCGCGCTCACGCGCCAGCTTCGCGAACCGCTCCTCGCCCATCGCCATGATGACATTCACATACGTCATGATGACCAGCGGCGTCTCTGGAGCGCGCCGATGAACCTCCGGCACCACCTCGTCGAGCACCCGCTTGAGCGTGGAGCCCGCCTTCAACGCGCGCTCCGATGCACCCTGGATGACCGGCCCGTCCGCGATGGGGTCGCTGAACGCCACGCCCACCTCGAGGATGTCCGCGCCTCCCTCCACCATCGCAGTGAAGACCTCCACCGAGCGCGCCAGGTCCGGGTCTCCCGCCATCCCGTACGCCACCAGCGCGCCCTCGCCCCGAGCCTTCGCCCGCGCGAACGCCTTCGCGATTTCGCCGCTCACGCCTTCACCCCCACCGCCGGCGGAACCCCGCGCGCCGAAATCGTCGCGACGTCCTTGTCCCCTCGACCCGAGCAGTTGATGACCAGGTACTTGCCCGCCCCCAGCTCCCGCGCCAGCTCCCGGCCTCGCGCGAACGCATGCGACGTCTCCAGCGCCGGGAGGATGCCCTCCATGCGCGCCACCTCGTAGAACGACGCCAACGCCTCGTCGTCCGTCGCCGTGCGCACCTCCATCCGCCCAATCTTCGCCAGGTGCGCCAGCTCCGGCCCCACGCCCGGATAGTCCAGACCCGCGCTGATGCTGTGCGCCTCCTGAATCTGTCCGTCCGCGTCCTGGAGCACCAGCGAGCGCGAGCCGTGCAACACGCCCTCCGTCCCCAGCGTCAACGACGCCCCGTGCTGGCCCGAGTCCAGCCCGTGCCCACCCGCCTCCACGCCGATGAGCCGCACGCTCGCATCGCCGATGAACGGATGCAGCACGCCAATCGCATTCGAGCCGCCCCCCACGCACGCGACAATCGCATCCGGCAGCTGCCCGAACGCCGCCATCGCCTGCGTGCGCAGCTCCTTCCCGATGATGGACTGGAAGTCGCGCACCACCGACGGATACGGGTGCGGCCCCGCCGCGCTGCCGATGACGTAGTGCGTGTCCGAGACCTGCGACACCCACGTGCGCATCGCCTCGTTCATCGCGTCCTTCAGCGTCCGCGAGCCCGACTCCACCGGCCGCACCACCGCGCCGAGCGCCCGCATCCGGAAGACGTTGAGCGCCTGCCGCTCCACGTCCAGCGCGCCCATGTACACCTCGCACGGCAGCCCGAAGAGCGCACACGCGGTGGCCGTCGCGACGCCGTGCTGGCCCGCGCCCGTCTCCGCGATGATGCGCTTCTTGCCCATCCGCTTCGCGAGCAGCACCTGACCCACGGTGTTGTTGATTTTGTGCGCGCCCGTGTGCGCCAGGTCCTCGCGCTTGAGCCACACGTTCGCGCCGCCCCACGCCTCGGTGAGCCTGCGCGCCGGCGTCAGCGTCGTGGGCCGACCCACGAACTCACGCAGCACCCGCGCCACCTCGGCGTCGAACGTCGGGTCCGCCCTGGCGGCCGTATACGCCTCTTCCAACTCCATCAGCGCCGGGACGAGCGTCTCCGGCACGTAGCGCCCACCGAAGCGGCCGAAGCGGCCGGTGGAAGTCTCCGTGTTCATCCCTGTCACTCCCAGAGGTTGATGGACTTCGCGGACCGCACGAAGGCGCGCACCGCGTCCATGTCCTTGATGCCCGGGGCCGACTCCACCCCACTGGCCACGTCCACTCCGTAAGGCCGCGTCGCGCGCACCGCCTCCGCCACGTTGGAGGGCTTCAGCCCTCCCGCCACCAACACCGGCACGCCGCTGCCCGCCACTCCCGCCACCAGCGACCAGTCGAACCCCACGCCCCCACCGCCGTACCCCGGCGCCGCCCCGTCCAGCAGCAGCCCCGTCACGTCGCCCACCCCCACGTACGCCCGCGCCCGCGCCACGTCATCCGCGCCGCGCACCCGCAGCGCCTTGATGACCGGCACCCCGAACCCCGAGCAGGCCTCCGGTGGCTCGTCCCCATGGAGCTGCACGGCCGTGAGGCCACACTCCGTCACCGCCCGCCGGATGTCCTCCGCCGCCGCGTTGACGAACACGCCAATCAGCGCCCCCAGGGGCGGCCGCGTGCGCCCGAGCTTCGCCGCCGTGGCCAGGTCCAGATACCGGGGGGAGGGCGGATAGAAGTTGAGCCCCAGCGCGTCCACACCCGCGTCCCACGCGGCCCGAGCATCCTCGAGCCGCGTCACCCCACACACCTTCACCCGGACACTCACGGCGGCGTGCCTTCCTGTCCGAGCAGCCGCGTGAGCGCCCGTCCAGGCTCCGCGTCGCGCAGGAGCGACTCGCCCACCAGCACCGCGTCGGCGCCGGCCTCTCGCGCGGCGACCAGCTCCGTCACCGACTTGAGCCCGCTCTCCGCCACGAGCACGCGGGCCCGCGAGCGCAGCCTGGGCATCACCCGCAGCGCCGTGCCCACGTCCGTCTTCAACGTGGCCAGGTCCCGGTTGTTGATGCCCACCAGCTCCGCGCCCGCCGCCAGCGCCCGCTCGGCGTGCGCCTCCGTGTGCGCCTCCACCAGCGCGGCGACGTTCACCGCGCGCGCCGTGGCCAGCATCTCGCGCAGCTCACCGTCCTCCAGCGCGTCCGCGATGAGCAGCACCGCGTCCGCGCCCCACAGCGCGCTCTCCTCCACCTCGCGCGCCGCGACGAGGAAGTCCTTGCGCAGCACCGGCACCGACACCGCGGCTCGCACCGCGACGAGGTCCTCCAGCGCGCCTCCGAAGTCCGGCCCATCCGTCAGCACGCTGATGGCGCTGGCGCCCGCGGCCTCGTAGGCCCTCGCCACCGCCACCACATCCGCGTGCGGAAACGCCCCGCCAGACGGACTCTTGCGCTTCACCTCCGCGATGACGCTCACGGGACGCCCGGCTGCTCGTCGCAGCAGGCCGCCCGCGAAGTCACGCGGCTCGGGACGGGGGCGCGGCGACAGGGGCGGCCGCTCCGCCAGCTCCCGTCGCTTGCGCGCCATGATGAGGTCCAGCGTCCCCGGCGCGACCGGAGACGACGTGCTACCGCGCTGGTCCCCGCTCACGACACGGCCCCATGGATGAGCGAGGCGAGCTTGCGCGACGCCGCGCCCGAGTCGATGGCGTGCTCCGCCTTCTTCACGCCCTCGCGCAAGTCGTTCGCTTGCCCGACCACGACGAGCGACGCCGCCGCGTTGAGCAGCACCGCCGTGCGCAGCCCGGAGCGCTCACCGTCCAGCAATGCGCGCAGCCGCTTCGCGTTCTCGTCCGCGTCACCGCCAGCGATGGCCTCGCGCGGCACCACTTCGAGCCCCGCGTCCTCGGGCCTCACCGTGAAGCAGCGCACGGTGCCGTCCTCGCGCAGCTCCGCCACCTCGGTGGGCGCGCAGGGCGAGATTTCATCCAGCCCGTCGTGGCCGTGCACCACCCACGCGCGCCGGCTGCCCAATCGCCCCAGCACTCGCGCCGTCTGCTCCACGCGCTTGCCGTCGAAGGTGCCCAGCAGCTGATAGCGCGCGCCGGCCGGGTTGGTCAGCGGCCCCAGCAGGTTGAACATGCTGTGGAAGCCCATGTCCCGCCGGGCCTGCGCCACGTGCTTGAGCGCGCTGTGATGCGAGGGCGCGAAGAGGAACCCCACGCCGTATTCGTCGATGTCGAGCGCGACGCGCTCATGCGGCCGCTCCATGGACACACCCAGCGCGGCGAGCACGTCCGCGCTGCCGCACCGACTGGAGACCGCGCGGTTGCCATGCTTGGCCACCGTCACCCCCGCCCCGGCGGCCACGAAGGCCACCGCGGTGGAGATGTTGAAGGTGTGCGCGCCGTCCCCGCCCGTGCCGCAGGTGTCGAGCACCACCTGCGCGCGCGGAGACAGCTTCGCCGCGCAGGCCCGCATGGCCTCCGCGGCGCCGAGGATCTCGTCCTCGGTCTCACCCTTCATCTTGAGCGCCGTCGCCAGCGCCCCCACTTGAGCAGGCGAAGCCTCGCCCGCGAGCATCAGGCCCATGACCCGGGCCATCTCCTCGCGGGTGAGGTCGCGCCGGCCCACCACCTTGCCCAGCGCTTCCTTGAGGGTCATCGCGCGCTATCCCAACCGCACGACTTCACGGCCCATGGCCTGTGCAATCGCCCGCACTTCGTTCATGGACTTGTCGAACTCGGAGAAGTCCAACGACTGGGCGCCGTCCGACTTCGCGCGCGGCGGGTCGGGGTGCACTTCCACGATGATGCCGTCGGCGCCCACCGCCACCGCCGCCCGCATCATCGCCGGCACCGCCTTGCGCACGCCGATGCCGTGCGAGGGGTCCACGAAGACAGGCAGGTGCGACAGCTGCTTGAGCATGGGCACGGCGTTCAGGTCCAACGTGTTGCGCGTCATCGTCTCGAACGTGCGGATGCCGCGCTCGCAGAGGATGACCTGGGTGTTGCCGCGCGCGACGATGTACTCGGCCGCCATCAACAGCTCCTTGATGGTCGCGCTCATGCCGCGCTTGAGCAGCACGGGCTTGCGCCGCTCGCCCACCGCCTCCAGCAGGCTGAAGTTCTGCATGTTGCGCGCGCCAATCTGGAGGATGTCCGTGGCGTCCGCCACCGCGTCCAGCGTCGCGGTGTCCTTCACCTCGGTGGTGACGAGTAGGCCCGTCTCCTGGCGCGCCTCGGCCAAGAGCGCGAGGCCGTCACCCTTGAGGCCCTGGAACTCGTAGGGGCTGGTGCGCGGCTTGAACGCGCCGCCGCGCAGCATGGTGGCGCCCGACTTCTTCACCGCGTGCGCGGTCGACAGAATCTGCTCGCGCGACTCCACCGAGCACGGCCCGGCGATGACGTGGAAGGACGCGCCGCCGATGGTGAGGTTGCCCACGCGCAGCTGCGTGTCGTCCGGCTTCACCTCACGGCTGACGAGCTTGAACGGCTGGGAGATGGAGACCGCGTCCGCGACTCCGGGCAGCACTCGGAAGGGTTCGGGCTCCACCGCGCCGGGGTTGCCGGTGATGCCGATGGCCGTGCGAGTGCCCCCTGGAATCGCGTGCGGTTGCCAGCCACGGCGGCGGATCTCGTCGTTCACACGCTCGATGTCCTGGGCCGTCGCGTCTGGTCGCATCACGATCAACATGGGGTAACCCGCCTTCTCTCCACTCAGGTGACGCCGGGAAGCCCGGCGTTTCGAGGCTCTTGCATGTGGCGCCTCGCCTCCCAGTTCTGCACAAGTGTTCGCTCCCGAGCAACCCGGACGACGGTACGGGTTGCGGCCCGCGCGCTCGCCGCACCAGCATGGAGGGGAGCCAGCGTGGATGTGGGAGAGCGCGTGTCGAACCCGGACGTCATCGTCGTGGGCGCGGGTCTCGCGGGGCTGGCGTGCGCGCGAGCGCTCGTCCAATCCCGCTTGAAAGTGGTGGTCCTGGAAGCCGGGGATGCTCCCGGTGGCCGCGTCCGCACGGATGCTCATGAGGGCTTCCTGCTGGACCGTGGGTTCCAGGTGTACCTGACGGCCTACCCGGAGGGGCGGAAGCTGCTCGACCTGGAGGCGCTGAGGCTGCGGCGCTTCATGCCGGGCGCGAAGGTGTGGCGACAGGGGAGGCTGTGCACGGTGGCGGACCCGCTGCGTCAGCCGGTGACGGCGCTCTCGCACCTGCTCGACGTGCCCGGGACGTTCGGCGACAAGCTGCGTGTGCTGGAGCTGCGGCAGCTGTCGCGCTCGGGCGAGGACGAGGACGTGTGGCTGCGTCCCCAGCGCACCTCGCGGCGCTACCTGGAGGAGCTGGGCTTCACGGAGGAGATGGTGGAGGGCTTCCTGCGGCCCTTCCTCGCGGGCGTCTTCCTGGACCGCTCGCTGAACACGTCCAGTCGCTTCCTCGAGTTCGTCTTCCGGATGTTCGCCTCGGGCGAGGCCGGGGTGCCGGAGCAGGGGATGGGGGTGATTGCGGAGCAGCTCGCCGCGAAGCTGCCTCCTGTCGCGCTGCGCAGGCATGCACCCGTGGCCGATGTGTGGGGCCACCGGGTGCGACTGGAGGACGGGGAGATGCTGGGCGCGAAGGCGGTGGTGGTGGCCACGGACCCGCTGGCCGCGGCGCGGCTGCTCCCCGGGATGCCGGTGCCGATGATGAACGCGGTGACGTGTCTGTACTTCGCCGCGCCGGAGCCGCCGGTGGAGGGGCCGTGGCTGCTGCTCAATGGTGACGGGAAGGGCGTGGTGAACAACGTCGCGGTGATGAGCGAGGTGTCGCCCGCGTATGCGCCCCCGGGACAGGCGCTCGTGTCCGTGTCGGTGCTGGGCGTGCACTCGGATGAGGCCGCGTTGCGCGAGCAGGTGTGCGTGGAGCTGGCGGAGTGGTTCGGCGCCGCGGTGGCGGACTGGCGGCACCTGCGCACGTACTCGCTGCCGTTCGCGCTGCCGGCGCAGACGATGGCCGCGCTGGAGCCGCCGCATCGGCCGGTGCGACTGTCACCGGGGCTCTACGTGTGTGGTGACCACCGGGACAGCGCGTCCATCCATGGCGCGCTCGGCTCGGGGCGGCGCGCGGCGGAGGCGGTGCTGCTCGACATGGGGTTGTGATGGGGTGGGCTCGCGCGGCGAAGCATCCCTGCGCGATGCGCCGCGAATGGTGCGAGTGAACGCGAAGGTGCCGCGCGGAGAGCACACCATGGAGGCGCGCCCGGCTCTCCAGCGCATGAAGCCACCGTCGGTTGTGAAGCAAGCCGCCGCGCACGTCAGCCGCGCGCGGCGTCACGGACCTCGCTTCAGCGAGCGCCCTTCTTGCCCTTGCGCTTCGTCGCCGCGCGAGCGGTCTTGGTCTTCGCCTTGGCCGCCTTGGGCTTGCCGGACGTGGAGCGCTTCGCGCTGACCGCGGTGCCCCGGCGCTTGCCACCGGTCCGCTTGCTCGTCGCGGTGGGACGCCGACGCTTCGCGGCCTCCTCCGTGCGCTCCGTCCGGGCCACCTTGGCGGCCTGCTTCCCGCGCGCCTTGCCGCCCGCGGCCTTCTTCGCCCGCGCCGTACCAGCCTTGCGCGCGCCCTTGCGACGCGCACCCTTGCGTCCGCCGCTCGTGGCCTCGGTGGCCTCCGTCGCGGGGGCCTCGCTCACCACGGGCGCGGGCGCCACCTCGACCGCGCTCACCACCACCTCGGCCTGCACGGGCGCCGCGCTGATGACGGGCGCTGCCGCGCGGGCCCTCCGAGTCACGCTCCGACGAGGACCGGGAGTCGCCACGCGCCGGGCCCGCGCCGACGCGCCCAGGAGGCTCTGCGCCTCACCGGCCTCGTCCGCCCACTGCAGCGGGAAGTCGTCCGCGGTGAGCGGGCCCGAGGCGAGCAGCAGCGGCGCCGCCAGCTCGTCCGCGCCCGAGGCCACGGCGGCCATCGCGGTGACCAGGCTCAGCGTCGTGGGCGTCGCCCCACCCAACGGATAGAGCGCCACCGAGCCCATGTCGTTCCAGCCGACGACCAGGTAGCGGAAGGACTCCGGGTAGCGCGCGCGCAGCGTGCTCAGCACCAGCACGAAGGCATTGAAGCCACCGTCGTCGAAGCGCACCAGCCACTGGTTGCCGAGCGGCTGACGCACGCGACGGTGGGGCTTGCTGAGCTCCGCGCGGACCACTCCCTGGATGGCGGAGCGGACAGAGGCGTCCGCCGTCGGGAGGATGTCGCAAGTGAAGACGGCGAAGGAGGTCTGGGACATCCAGCCATCATTCCCTATCGCTCACAAGGCTGTCTAATTGTGCGCCGGCGAATCGCGCGAAAGGCGGCGAAAGGCCCCTCCCGCGCCCGGTGCACGAGGACCTCCACCCCTCGCGAGTGGAGGCCCTTTCACCCCAGTACCGTGCCCTAGCTCGCTGCCTGCGCCGGGGCCTCCGCCTTCGGCGCGTCGGGCACCGGCGCCTTCACCGCCTGCCCCGCCACCTGCGTGAGCAGCGTCGTCAGCCGGCGCGCGAAGCGGTTCGGGTCGGAGATGGTGCTGCCCTCGGTGAGCAGCGCCTGGTCATGCAAGAGCTCGATCCACTCGGCCACCTGCGCCTGGGCCGGGTCCTGGGCGTGGAGCGTCTTCAGGTGCTCGATGACCGGATGCTTGGGATTGACCTCGAGGATGCGCTTCACCCTCGGCATTCCCTTACCCCGCTGCTGCAGCAGCCGCTCCAGGTACGCGGGCGAGCCGCCCTCGGGGACGACCAGGCACACCGGCGAGTCCGTGAGCCGGTCCGACACGCGCACCTCGCGCACCGAGTCCTGCAGCACGTCCTTCATCCGCGACGTGAGCCCCTTGAGCCCCTCGCTCTTCTCCTCGTGCTCCTTTTTCTGCTCGTCCGTGGACTGCAGCTTCAGGTCCGCCTGGAGCGCGGACACCAGCGGCTTGCCCTGGAACTCGCGCAGGCCCTGCGCCGCCCACTCGTCCACCGGGTCCGTCATGAAGAGGACCTCGTAGCCGCGCTGCTTGAGCGCCTCCAGGTGCGGGCTGTCCTCCACCGCCTTCCGGGACTCGCCGTAGATGTAATAGAGCGCCTCCTGGCCCTCCTTCATCCGCGACACGTAGTCCGCCAGGGACGTGAGCCCCTCGTCGCGCGAGCTCTCGTAGCGCAAGAGGCCGCCCACCTTGTCCTTGTGCTCGGCCTCGGTGGCCAGCGCCTCCTTGAGCACCGTGCCGAAGGCCTTCCAGAACGTCGTGTAGTCCTCGGGCTTGTCCTTGGCGAGCTTCTCGAGCAGGTCCAGCGACTTCTTCACCACGTGCTTGCGGATGGCGCGCACCACCTGCGAGTCCTGCAGCAGCTCGCGCGACACGTTGAGCGGCAGGTCATCCGAGTCGATGACGCCGCGCACGAAGCGCAGCCACTGCGGCACCAGCTCCTCGCAGCGGTCCATGATGAACACGCGCTTGACGAACAGCCGCACCCCGCGCTGCTGCTGCGCGTTCAGGTCGAACGGCGGGTTCTTCGGCAGGAAGAGCAGCCCGGTGAACTGCTGGTTGCCGTCCGCCTTGAAGTGCGTCCACGCGAGCGGCTTCTCCCAGTCGTGCGTCAGGTGCTTGTAGAACTCCTGGTACTGCTCGTCGGTGATGTCCGACCTGGCGCGCTGCCACAGGGCGCTCGCCTTGTTCACCACCTCCAGCGAACTCTCCGTCTTCGCGTCGTCCCCCGTGCCCGTCGTCTTGGTCACCTGGAGCTTGATGGGGTGGCCGACGTAGTCGGAGTACTGCGTAATCAGCGAGCGCACGCGCCACTCGTCCAGGAACTCCTTCTGGTCCTCCTTGAGGTGGAGGATGACGGAGGTGCCCCGGGCCGCGCGCTCGGCGGGCTCCACGGTGAAGGTGCCGTGCGCCTCGGACGTCCACTTCCACGCCTGGCTGTCCTTGCCGGCGGCGCGGCTGACGACCTCCACGCGGTCGGCGACGAGGTACGCGCTGTAGAAGCCCACGCCGAACTGGCCGATGAGCTGCATGTCCTTCTGGCCGCGCTGGGTCATCGCCTGGATGAACTCGCGCGAACCGGAGTGGGCGATGGTGCCCAGGTTCTTCACCAGCTCGTCGTGCGACATGCCGACGCCGGTGTCCTCGATGGTGAGGGTGTTCTTCTGGGCGTCAGGGATGATGCGCAGCTCCAGCTCCGGCGCGTCCGCGAGCAGCTCCGGCTCCGTAATCGCGCGGAAGCGCAGCCTGTCGAGCGCGTCCGAGGCGTTGGAGACCAGCTCCCGGAGGAAGATCTCCTTGTGGCTGTAGAGCGAGTTGATGACCAGGCTGAGGAGCTGGTTGATCTCCGCCTGGAAGGCGTGGGTTTCCCGCTGGGGGGAAGCGTCGACGGTCATGGGTTCAAGGCCTCCGGGGCGCCCCGTGTGGGCGCGAAGCGTCGTCTCCCCATAACCATGCAAACCGGCCTGTCGAGGGCCGTCGCCCGAATGCCCCCCGGCGGGCCCGGCGCTGGACGGCCAGGCCCCCGGGTCGGCCCTCGGGAGGGCTAGAGGGGAGGGTAGATGGGCGGGTAGTTGTAGCCGAAGTTGTTGTCCCAGTACGTCTGCCCGTTCACCTCGTACCGGATGTAGTACAGCGGCGTGCCGGACACGGCCGGGATGCGCGCCTGCCAGCGCTCCACGCCGTACGCGTTGGGGCTGGAGATGTACGCGTAGCCCACCGAGTAGCCGGGGACGAAGGACGCGGCGACCTCGTGGGACGTGGCCCAGTTGTCCGTCGTGTACACCACCGTGACGCTCTTGGTGTAGGCGAGGTTCTTCACGTCGATGCCGATGTCCACCTCACCCGTGGGCTGCCAGTAGCTGCTGCCCACCAGCACGTTGGCTCGCGGGAGCAGCGGCCCGTTGGTGCGCACCAACTGGTAGTTGGCCCCGCCGTTGTTGTCCCAGTACGTCTGGCCATTCACCGTGTACTTCGCCACGAACTCCAGATCGCGCGTGGGCTGCGGGGACGTGCCCCAGCTCTGGTACTGCCGCGTCACCTTCCACAGCTCGTGGCCCGCGCCCGCGTCGCCCGCGTAGCTGGCCTCCAAATCGAGCCACGTCCCGTCCGGCTGCTTGTCATGGATGGCGACCTGCTTCTCGTAGGCCAGGTTCTTCACCACCAGGAGGTAGGTGACGTCCTGCCACGTCTGCCCATAGCGGCTGCTCACGGTGCTCACCGCCTTGAGCAGGCGCACCTCGTCCGCCGCCAGCGCGGAGGAGGAGAACAGCCCCACGCACAGGGCCACCAGCAGCCCCGGCAGCGCGCCCCGGCGGGCCAAGGGGTCGGTTCGAGTCGTCGTCATGAGAAGTCCTCGCGTGCCCGGGTTGAAGGGCACCTGGGTTGCCCGGGAAATCCAGGCTTGCGCATGTTGTCAGCCGGCTCCGACGCGCGCCGCCAAACCGTCCTGGCTGGAATGTTCCGATGCGTACAGGAGCACGGGAGCGCTGGGAGGGGGCGCGACGTTGGGGTAGGGAAGGGCCATGAACCGAACCCTCCTGTCCGTGCTCGGTGCGGCGATGCTGTCCGGCTCCGCCCTCGCCGCCGAGCACGCCGCCGCCCCCGTCGCCCTGCCCGACGCCGCCGAATTGCAGCGCCTCACCGCGCGCTTCGCTCCGGTGGAGCTGAAGGTGGACTTGAAGGCGCTGCCCGCCAACGAGCGGCAGGCGCTCGCGCGCATCGTCCAGGCCTCGCAGTTGATGGACGCGCTCTTCCTGCGCCAGCGCTGGGCGGGCAGCGAGACGGTGCTGCTGGGGCTCACGCGGGACGACTCGCCGCTGGGCCGCGCGCGTCTGCACGCGTTCGTGTTGGACAAGGGCCCGTGGAACAGCCTGGACGAGGGGCGGCCGTTCCTGCCGGGTGTGCCCGCGAAGCCGGAGGCCGGCAACTTCTATCCGGCTGGCGCCACCAAGGAGCAGGTGGAGGCGTGGGTGAAGTCGCTGCCGGAGGCCCAGCAGAAGGAGGCCACGGGCTTCTACACCACCATCCGCCGGGGCACCGACGGCAAGTTCGTCTCCGTGCCGTACAGCATCGAGTACCAGGGTGAGCTGGCCGAGGCCGCGCGCCTGTTCCGCGAGGCCGCGCAGCTGACCAAGCAGCCCACGCTCAAGGCGTTCCTGGAGTCGCGCGCGGACGCGTTCGGCTCGAACGACTACTACGCGAGCGAAGTCGCGTGGATGAAGCTGGACGCGAGCATCGAGCCCACCGTGGGGCCCTACGAGGTCTACGAGGACGGCTGGTTCAACTACAAGGCCGCGTTCGAGGCCTTCGTCGGCCTGCGCGACGACGCGGAGACGCAGAAGCTCGCGAAGTTCGGCGACCACCTGCAGGACCTGGAGAACCACCTGCCCATCGACGCGAAGCTGCGCAACCCGAAGCTGGGCGCGCTGGCCCCCATCCGCGTCGTCAACAGCCTGTTCTCCGCCGGTGACGCCAACCGGGGCGTGCAGACGGCCGCGTACAACCTGCCCAACGACGAGCGCGTCACGGAGGCCATGGGCTCCAAGCGCGTGATGCTCAAGAACGTTCAGGAGGCCAAGTTCCAGCGCGTGCTGGTGCCCATCGCCAAGGTGGCGCTGTCCGCCAAGGACCAGCAGGACGTGGCCTTCGACGCCTTCTTCACGCACATCCTGATGCACGAGCTGATGCACGGGCTGGGGCCGCACAACATCACCGTGGGCGGCAAGGCGACGACGGTGCGCCAGGCGCTCCAGGTGTCCTCCAGCGCGCTCGAGGAGGCCAAGGCGGACATCTCCGGCCTGTGGGCGCTGCAGCGGCTGATGGACACGGGGGTCATCGACAAGGCGATGGGCCGCACCATGTACACGACGTTCCTGGCCTCCGCGTTCCGCTCCATCCGCTTCGGCATCGACGAGGCGCACGGCAAGGGCGTGGCGCTGCAGCTCAACTACTTCCTGGACTCCGGCGCCGTGAAGGTCGCCGCCGACGGCACCTTCTCCGTCGTGCCGGAGACGATGAAGAAGTCCGTCACCGCGCTGACGAAGCAGCTGATGGAGATTCAAGCCAGGGGTGACCGCAAGGCGGCCGAGGCGCTCCTGGCGAAGATGGGCGTGATTCGTCCGCCCGTGCGCAAGGTGCTCGAGCGGCTCAAGGACGTGCCGGTGGACATCGAGCCGCGCTACGTCACCGCGGAGGAGCTGGTGCGCGAGGCCACCGCCCCCGCGGCCGACGCCGGCGTGCGGAAGTAGCCACGGCCGACGGCCCGCTCGCCGCGCCGGGGTGCTTTCCCGTGCGCGGCGGCGCCGTCATCCCCATGAGTCAGGTGAGATGGAGACCTCGGCCCGTCATCGCGCACCGCCGCTCGGCCCCTGGGGCGTCGTCATCGCGCTCGTCATCATCGGCGCGTGGGGCGCGCACCTGACGTGGATGCTGATGTCCCCGGGGTGGCTGCCCCTGGACTCGCCCCTCACGTGGATGCACGTCGCCTTCCAGGCGTGGCTGTGCACGGGGCTGTTCATCACCGGCCATGACGCCATGCACGGCACGGTGGCCCGCCAGGGCTGGGTGAACGAGGCGGTGGGGACGCTCGCCTGCTTCCTGTTCGCGGGGCTGTCCTACCGGCGACTGGTGCTCAACCACCATGCGCACCACCAGCACCCCACGGGCGACGACGACCCGGACTTCTCCACCCGCACCCAGTCCTTCTGGCCGTGGCTGGGGACGTTCATGGTTCGTTACACCACGCTGCCGCAGCTGGGGGTGATGGCGGCCAAGTTCAACGTCCTCGTCTTCCTGGGCGTGTCCCAGCCGCGCGTGCTGGTGTTCTGGGTGGTGCCGGCCGTGCTGGGGACGTTGCAGCTCTTCTACTTCGGCACCTACCTGCCTCACCGGCGCCCGGACACGCCGGACATGGCGCCGCACCACGCGCGCACGCTGCCGCGCAACCACGCGTTGGCCATGCTGTCCTGCTACTTCTTCGGCTACCACTGGGAGCACCACCAGTCCCCCGGCACGCCCTGGTGGCGACTGTGGCGCGTCAAGGATGCTCGCGCCGTGCCGCAGCGGGCGGGCGATGTAACGGCCGGGGACGCTGGGCCGTTATAAAGGGTCATGAGCGACAAGCCGCCCGTGGAGCCGCCCGGCTCCGAAATCACCTCCGAACGGCTCTACCTGCGCCGCCGGGACTTCCTGCGCAACGCGGGCCTGTTCACGGGCACGGCCGCCGCCGTGGCGGGGGGCCTGTACCTGCTCACCCGCAAGCAGCGCCGCTTCATGGACGCGTATGTCCCGGACGCGGGCGCCGTCACCGGGCCCGTGGTGAAGGCGAAGGGCGCGTTCGACACGGACGAGCCGCGCACCCCGTACGAGGACGTCACCACGTACAACAACTTCTACGAGCTGGGCCTGGACAAGAACGACCCGGCCCGGCTCGCGCACTCCTTGAAGCCCCGGCCGTGGACCGTCACCGTGGACGGGGAGGTGCACGAGCCGAAGACGGTGGACATCGACCAGCTGTTGTCCTGGTTCACCATGGAGGAGCGCGTCTACCGGATGCGCTGCGTGGAGGCCTGGTCCATGGTGATTCCGTGGCTGGGCTTTCCGCTGGCCGCGCTGCTCTCCCGGGTGAAGCCCACCAGCCACGCGCGCTACGTGACGTTCACCACGCTGATGGACCCGGAGCAGCTGCCCGGACAGAAGCGGCCGGTGCTGGACTGGCCCTACCTGGAGGGGCTGCGGCTGGACGAGGCGATGCATCCGCTGACGTTCATGGCCATGGGGTTGTACGGCAAGCAGCTGCCGGCGCAGAACGGCGCGCCGCTGCGGCTGGTGGTGCCGTGGAAGTATGGGTTCAAGGGGGGCAAGTCCATCGTGCGCATCTCGCTCACGCGCACCATGCCGATGACCACCTGGAACATGGCGGCGCCGCACGAGTATGGCTTCTACGCCAACGTGAACCCCGCGGTGTCCCATCCGCGCTGGAGCCAGGCCTCCGAGCGGCGCATCGGCGACTTCGAGCGCCGGCCCACGCTGCCCTTCAACGGCTACGGCGAGCAGGTGGCGCACCTCTACGCGGGCATGGACCTGCGCGAGAACTTCTGACGCCATGGCCTCGTCTCCCCATCCGTGGCTGAACCCCGCGCTCACCGTGGGCGGGCTGCTGCCCCTGGCGCTCCTGGCCGTGCAGGGGCCGCTGGGACAACTGGGCCCCAACGCCATCGAGGCGGCGCTCAACCAGACGGGGCTGCTCGCGCTGGTGATGTTGCTGGCGTCGCTGGCGTGTACGCCCGTGCGGCTGCTCACGCGGTGGACGTGGCCCGCGCGCGTGCGCCGCACGCTGGGGCTTTTGGCCTTCACGTACGCGTGCGCGCACCTGCTCACCTACGCGGTGCTGGACCAGGGGCTGGCGTGGCGGGCGCTGGGGGAGGACGTGGTGAAGCGGCCCTTCATCACCGTGGGCTTCACCGCGTGGGTGCTGCTGGTGCCGCTGGCCGTCACGTCCACGAACCGCTGGGTGAGGAGGCTCGGCTTCCCGCGCTGGCAGCGCTTGCACCGGCTGGCCTACGTGGCCGCGGTGCTGGGCGTGGTGCACTTCGTGTGGCGGGTGAAGCAGGACGTCACCGAGCCGCTCATCTACGGCGCGGTGCTCGCGCTGCTCTTCGCGGTGCGCGTGGGTGAGGCGATGCGAAAACGCCGGGCCCGCGCCGCTGCGGCGGCCCGTACCCCGGCGTGAGGTGAGGGCGGCTCGCCCGTCGTGCTGCTCGCGAGGTCTCGGGAGGAAGGCCTCCACCCGCTGAAGGGTTCGCGCTGCTTCAGTGGCGCGGAGCCTGACGCAAGGGCGGCTCGCCCGTCGTGCTGCTCGCGAGGCCTCGCGAGGAAGGCCTCCACCCGCTGAAGGGTTCGCGCTGCATCAGTGGCTCGGAGCCTGACGCAAGGGCGGCTCGCCCGTCGTGCTGCTCGCGAGGTCTCGGGAGGAAGGCATCCACCCGCTGAAGGATTCGCGCTGCTTCCGTGGCTCGGAGCCTGACGCAAGGTCGGCTCGCCCGGTGTGCTGCTCGCGAGGTCTCGGGAGGAAGGCGCCCACCCGCCGAGGAGCTCGCGCTGCTTCTGCGGCTCGGGCTCCGTCGTGAGGACGGGGCCCCAGGTGCTACTTGCGCGGCAGCGGGAGGATGGTGTCCACCAGCGTCATGAGCTGTGCGCAGCTCACCGGCTTGCGGACGAAGGCGCTGATGCCGGCCTTCTGACCCAGCGCGCGCACCTCGGCGACGTTCGGGTCACCCGTCATCATCAGGATGGGGACCTTGGCCAGCCGGGGGTTGGCGTTGGCGCGAATCTGCGCCGCGAAGTCGGCGCCGTTCATCCCGTCCATGTGGAAGTCGGTGAGGATGAGGTCGATGCCCTCCGCCTCGGCGACCTTCAGTCCCTCTTCGGCGGACTCCGCCTCCAGGAACTCGAAGTTGCGCGCCATGAGGTAGATCTTCAGCAGCGTCCGGATGGAGCGGCTGTCGTCCACCAGCAGCACGCGCTGCGGCGCGCCGCCCGTCGCGGTCCGGCTTCCACCAGGGCGCGCCGGGTCCGTCGTGGTGCGGTTGGGAACGGGCTCTGGGGAGGGAAGGGTACCGGCCTTCATCGGATCACGACCTCAGGTGGGGCTGTCCCCCTGCAGACCCAAGCATGTTGACGGAAGGACATGGCGAAGTCAAAGCACCGTCCTTCCTCTCTTTTTTCCCGATGTGGGGCGCCGCACACCCTTACGCGCCACGAGGTGGGGCTCAGGGGACCTCAAGCACGAAGGCCTGACTTTCGACGCCCGGAATCCCGATGCTCGCCGCCAGCGGCGGGGCGAGCTCGTTGGGGACCCGCCACGTCTGCCCCGTGGATTGGATCAGCACCACGGAGTAGCGACCCTTCGGCAGCCCGTCCAGACGGGCCGGGGCGGCCGCGTCGCTGGCATCCAGGGCGATGGGCTGCACGGCCACCTGGAGCTCCGCCAGGGGGACGGGCGTCATCCGGGGCTGACCGTTCTCATCCGTCAGCGCCGCGATGATGGGGTCCATCACCAGCCCCGCCGCGAGCACCACCAGGTCCGGCCTGCCGTCACGGGTGCCGTCGGCGCGCAGGTAGTCGATGCCGTCCGCGTCGAGGACGCTGTCGCGGTCCTTGTCGTTGTCCTCGAGCAGGCCCGGCTCATCCGCCAGCTTGCGCACCACGACGCGCGGCCAGACATCCGGCACCCCGTCGCGGTTGGCGTCGTCCGGCACGCCGTCGCGGTTGGCGTCCACGTAGCTGACGAGGAAGGCCTTGGGCCGCTGCGTCACCGGGCTGGCCTCCACCACCTGCGGCGTCAGCCGCAGCACCTTCATGGGCCCGCCCGCCGCCAGGGTGTTGTCTCCGCCGCCGGCGACGGTGACCTGGAAGGCGGGCCGGTCCACCGGCACCTGCGCGGTGGCCTGCGAGAAGCTCACCGTGACGTTGGTGAGCGGCTGCGGATGGCCCTCCTCGTCCTTGGTGACCTCCAGGACCAGCGGCTGGCCGTTGGTCAGGTCCACCGCGGCGCCGCCGATGTCGCCCGTGTTGGGCTCGCTGGTGACGCCGTACCAGGGGTTGAAGTCGGGGACGTGGCAGGGCGTGACGCCCGTCGCGCAGGTGTCCACGTCGATGAAGCCGCGCAGCATGTACTTGCCCGCGCCCACCAGGCTGAACGCGAAGGGCGCGGTGAAGGGGCCGGGCGAGTGGGTGCCGAGCGCCGGGCCGAACAGCTGCGCCGCGGGGATGACGGTGAAGGCCACCGGACGACCGCTGCCCTGGGGCGGCGGCAGCGGGCGCTTCTCCACGTCGTAGAGGAACACCACCGCGTTGCCCCGGAGGGCCGACTGCACGACGAGGCTGCCCTCGATGCGGGCGGTGTGCAGGGCCTGCTGGCCGTCCGCCGTGGGGACCACGGACGGGGACTCACAGCCCAGCACGAGCAGGGACGAGGCGAGCGCGACGAGCGCGGAGTGCTTGAACGAGGAGGTGCGGCTCATGGAGTCACCGTCAGCGTCGCGTAGACGCGCCGCTCGATGCGGTTGCCGAAGGGGTGTTGGGAGTGCGCGGCGCCCAGCTGGCTGCCGATGAGCGCCACGTCCACCAGGTTCTTCACCGCCGTGTAGCCCACGCGCGCGTTGATGATGGTGTGGGCGCCCAGCGGGTTGGAGGCCAGCTCGATGCGGGTCGGGTCCGCCGCCGCGGGCTCGCGCTCAATCCAGGTCGTGGACGAGGTGTAGGCCAGGTCCACGCCGAACTCGAGGTCCGCCTGGGTGCGGTAGGTGACGCCGCCGTACAGCTTGAGCTGCGGCACCTGGCTGCACGGGCCGCACTCCGCCTTGTCCTCCAGGTCCGAGGAGACCGTCTGGAAGGCGGCGCTCGCCTTGAGGCCCAGGCCGTCGATGAGGGCCAGCGTGAGGCCGGCTTCCGCGCCGCGCGCGGTGTAGATGGAGTCCTCGTTGACGAAGCGCGAGCGGCCGATGAGGTAGTTGCCCGTGGCCGCGTCGTAGGACTCGCCCACCGGCAGCCGCTCGAAGTTGGACAGGCCGATGAGGTCCTTCACCCGGTTCTGGTACAGGGCCACGTCCCAGTCCATGCCCAGCTCCGCGGACTCGCCGCGCCAGCCCAGCTCGAAGGCGGTGAGGCGCTCGGGGCGCAAGGCCGTGTTGCCCGTCGTCAGCGCGCTGGCGCCGTTGACGCCCTGCACGGGGACCAGCAGCCGCGTGTAGCTCTCCAGGAACGTGGGCTCGCGGAAGGCGGACGCCGCGCTGATGCGGAACGCGTGGCCCTCCACGGGCATGAACAGCGCGGACACGCGAGGCGAGTGCGCCAGGCCCGGCGAGCCCCCGTCGAGCAGCGGGTGGCGGTCCACGCGGTAGCTGGCGATGAGGCGCAGCGGGTCCGCCAGCCGCCACTCGTCCTGCACGAAGGCGGCGGCGTGGACCTCCTCACGCAAGGGGCCCAGGTAGTCCCAGCCCACGCGCTTGAGGCGGCCCTCCACGCCGACGTTGAGCTGGTGCTCGCCGCCCAGGTGGAAGGCGCGCGCGAAGAGCAGCTCCGCGTTGAACAGGTTGGAGCTGACCTCCGTGCCCAGCGAGCGCTGACCGATGGGCTCGTACTGGGGACCGGCGCTGCCGGAGATGTGGTTCCAGAACGTCTTGAGCTTCAGCGGCCCCAGCTCCACGTCGCCCTTGGCGTACGCGTTGAGGCCGTCCATGAAGTAGTTGCGCAGAAGGCCCAGCGGGTAGATTTCCGTCGCGTAGCGGTGCACGCCGCCGGACAGGCCCACCGTGCGGCCCTCCGCGAAGCTGTACACCGTGGACAGCGTGGCCCGGGCCCCGCGCATGCCGATGTCCGGGTCCGGGTCCCTGAGCACGATGTCCGGCCGGTCGCTGGCGTAGTCGCGGCTCCACTTGTCCGCCTGCGAGTACGCCACCGACGCGCGGTAGCGCAGCGCCCCGGAGCTGCCGTGGCTCAGGAACGAGCCCGCCACGCTGTGGCCGGTGCCGCCCGTCACCGTGAAGCGCGCGCGCGGGCCGGAGCCGGGGGCCTGGGTGATGATGTTGATGACGCCCAACATGGCGTTGGCGCCGTAGAGCGCGCTGCCCGGGCCGCGGATGACCTCGATGCGCTCGATTTCATCCAGGCCGATGGGGATGGACGACCAGAGCGTCAGGCCGAGGAAGTCCTGGTACTCGGTGCGGCCGTCGACGAGCACGAGCACCTTGTTGGCGATGCGCTGGTTGAAGCCGCGCATGGACACGTTGGCGCTGCCGATGCCCAGCGACATCACGTCCGCGCCCGGCACGCGCCGCAAGAGCTCCGGCAGGCTGGTGGCGCCCGACAGGCGGATGTCCTCCGCGGTGATGACGGTGGTGGCGTTGGGCGCCTCCAGCGAGGACTGGGCGCGGCGGCTGGCCGTCACCACGCGCTCCTCGTAGGGCACCGCGCCGTCGTCGCCCGTGGCCGCCTCGGACACGCCGGGCAGCACGGAGGGCACGTACGTGGAGGGCGCGGGCGTCGCGGGGCCCGAGGGCATGGACTCCGCGCGCTCGATGGCCTTCTCCAGCCGCTCCAGGAGCCCCGCCAGCTGCTGCTGGGACTGGACGCTCGCGGGGGGCGGCGGCATGGGCAGCGCGGAGTTGTCCGTCGCGCCGGCGGCGGCCTCCGCCTCGCGCTGCTTCGCCTCCAGCGCCGCGACGGTGGTCTCCACCGTGGCCGCGTCGGGCGGGTTGCTCGCCAGGTAGCGCCGGTAGGTCTCCAGCGCCTCCGCGGAGCGGCCCGCGTCCTGGTACGCGCGCGCGATGTTGAAGAGGACGTTGGGGTGCGGCTTGATGGCGTACGCCTGCTCCAGCTCGGCGATGCCCTGGTCGTACTCCTTCCGGGCGATGAGGCTCATGCCGGTGCGGAAGTGGCGACGGGCTTCCAGGCGTGCGTCCGCCAGGGCCTGCGACGCGCAAAGACACAGCGCCACGAGGCCCACTCGACGAAGGGATTTGAAGTGTTTCACTAGTAGGGGTTGTCCTTGAAATTGTCGCGCGACTCAGCGGGCCGTTGGGGGCGGGCCGGCGCAGTCGGCTTCTTCTTGAGCCTGTGGCGGATGGTCTGTTCGGTGCCGGTGCCCTCGGCCTTCACCGTGAGGGGCTGGTAGCCCTCCAGCGTGAAGGTCAGCTCCGCGCTCGCAAGGCCCTCACCGTCCTGCCGGACCTTGTACTTCACGGGGGTGACACCCAGGTCCTTGTTCCCCGCGCGCACCCGGGCGCCCATGGGCTCGCTCTCGATGGTGAAGACCACGGAGGGCACGTTGCCGGGCACCAGCGGCGCCAGCGCCAGCTCGTCGTCCACGGCGATGGCCGCCGGGCCCGGGGCCGTCTTCGCGGGCGCGGCGGGCGCCTTGGGCAGGGCGGCCTGGGTGGCGGCGTAGTCGGGCGGCAGCGGCTTGAGCTTGGGCTCGCGCATCATCATGGCCACCGCGAAGAGCCCGCCGCCAATCACGATGGCGCCGCCGAGGATGGCCAGGGGCAGCAGCAGGCCCTTGCCGGACTTCGCGGCCGGCTCCTCCACGGCGATGTCCAGCGCCATGGTGCTGGGGCCGGAGCCGGCGGCGTTCACCGGCCCGCTGATGGGGCCGCTGCGAGGACCGCTGCCGGTGCCCGTCAGGCGCGGGCCGCTGAAGACGCCGCTGACGCCCACCACGTGCGAGAGGCGACGCATCGCCTCCAGCACCTCGTCCATGGACTGGTAGCGCTCGGAGGGAATCTTGGCGAGGCACTTCATGACGAGCGCCTCCACCTCCGCGGGCACGCCATGGCTGGCCCAGACGGCGCCGAAGGCGGGAGGGGGCTCGTTGATGTGCTTGACGATGACGTCGATGCTCTGCGCGGCCAGGAAGGGCGGCTGGCCCATCAGCATCTGATAGAGCACCACGCCCATGCTGTACACGTCGCTGCGCGGGTCGGCGACGTTGCGCGCCTGCTCCGGCGCCATGTACTGCGGCGAGCCCAGGATGATGCCCGCCTGGGTGAGCGACGTGTCCTGCGGCACGTCCGCGTCGCCGATGAAGGACTTCACCAGGCCGAAGTCGAGCACCTTGACGATGTCGTGGTCCGTCTCCTGGTTGAGGACCATCACGTTGGCGGGCTTCAGGTCGCGGTGGATGAGGCCGACCTTGTGCGCCTCGCGCAGCGAGCGGGCGATCTGCTGCGTGATGTTGAGCGCGCGCGCCCACGGCAGCGGGCCCACCTGCGTGAGCAGCTGGCCGAGCGTGAGCCCGTCCAGGTACTCCATCGCGATGTAGTAGATGCCGTCGTCCGTCTTGCCGTAGTCGATGACGGTGACGGTGTTGGGGTGGCGCAGCTTCGCGGTGACGCTGGCCTCCAGGAAGAAGCGCTTCTGGAAGCCCGGGTCCTTGCCCTCGTCGTTGTAGTGGGGATTGAGGACCTTCAGCGCGACCAGCCGGTCCAGCGGCGCCTGCACCGCCTTGTAGACGCGGCCCATGCCTCCGGCGCCCAGGGTCTCCAGGATGCGGAAGCGCTCGTTGAGGACGCGCCCCAGCAGCGGATCCACCATGTCGGGCGGCGCGCCATTCGTCGGGGCGTTGTTTTCAATCATGTCTGCCCCCACCGACCGGGAAGGCACACGACGCTCCGGTCGAACATGCGTGCGGATGCTAACACCGCAATCGTCCACTGCCCAAGCGACCTGCCAGGTTGGCGCAGTGCATCAACGGCCGAGAAACCGGCCCGGGCGCCGCAACGTCCGGCACCGGACACGCGGCCGGTGGATCAGCCGGCAGACGCGGACTGGGGGGCGGGAGCGTGAGCGACTCGGAGTGTGGAACAAGGTTTTCGGGATTTCATGAAGCCTCCGCGAAGAGGGTGCGCGCGGTTAGGGTGGCGGGATGAGCGTCCACCTGACCGAGTTGCTTTCCAGCGCGCCCGCCTATCCCCGGCGGGTGGTGTGCATGACGGAGGAGACGACGGAGGTGCTCTACCGCATCGGCGCGGGGGAGCTGGTGGTGGGGGTGTCTGGCTTCACGGTGCGGCCGCCGGAGGCGCGCAAGAAGCCCCGGGTGTCGTCGTTCCTGGACGCCAACTTCGAGCGCATCTTGGAGCTCAAACCGGACCTGGTGTTGGGCTTCTCCGACTTGCAGGCGGACCTGGGCCGCGAGCTGTGCAAGCGGGGCGTGCCCGTGTACCTGTTCAACCAGCGCTCGGTGGCGGAGATCCTCCAGTCGGTGCGGCTGACGGGCGCGCTGGTGGGGCGCGCGGAGGCGGCGGAGAAGCTGGCGGAGGAGCTGACGGCGAACCTCACGCGCCACGCGGACGCGGCGGAAGCGCTGCCGCGCCGGCCGCGCATCTTCTTCGAGGAGTGGCACGAGCCGCTCATCTCCGGCATCCGCTGGTGCTCGGAGCTGGTGGAGCTGGTGGGCGGCGAGGACGTGTGCCGCGAGTCGCGCGCGTCGCAGGGCGCGAAGGGGCGCATCTTCGAGCCCGAGGAGGTGGCGCGCAGGAACCCCGACGGCGTCATCGCCAGCTGGTGTGGCCGCAAGGCGAAGCGGGACAAGATTGCCGCGCGTCCGGGCTGGGAGAAGGTGACGGCGGTGGTGGAAGACCAGCTCTACGAGGTGAAGAGCAGCCTCATCCTGCAGCCGGGCCCCGCGGCGTTGTCGGACGGCGTGGAGAAGCTCGCGCGCATCGTCTCGGCGATTGCGCGCGGGGAGAAGCTGCCCGTGCCGAAGGGCGCGGACCTGCGCGGCGGATGACGGAAGTCCGGACGCCGCGTAGGGGACGGGCTCCCTCGATGGAGGGAGCCGGTGCGACAGTCGAGCCGGAACGACAAAGGGGCTCCTATGCTCGGGCCCGAGGACACACGCAACGCAAGGAGGCAGGACGTGGAAGGATTTCCGCTGAGGCTCACGTGGAAGGGCTCCACCGCGAGCGAGTACAGCCGCAACGCGGTGGCTGGCACGGATGGCAAGCCGGACATCCTGGTGAGCGCGGGGACGGGGTATGGCGGTGAGGACTCGCGCTGGAATCCGGAGGACCTGCTCGGGGCCTCGGTGGCGCAGTGCCACCTGCTCACGTTCCTGGCGCTGGCGAAGAAGCTGCGGCTGGATGTGCGCTCGTACGAGGACCAGGTGACGGTGTTCCTCGACACGGTGGAGAAGGTGAAGCGGGTGAACAAGGTCCGCCTCGCGCCGCTCATCCGCGTGGCGCCGGGCACGGACGTGGAGAAGGTGCGCGAGATGTTCGTGAAGGCGCACAAGTACTGCTTCATCGGCCAGAGCATCACCGCCGAGGTGGTGATGGAGCCGACCATCGAAGTGCAGTCCGAGGCGTAGCGCTCAGCGCTTCCTGCGCGGCTTCTGCTCGGACACCTTCTTCACGACGGCGTCCGAGCAGGCCAGGGGCCGGCCGTCCTCGGCGCGCAGCTCCAGGGGGCGCACCGGCCTGCCGTGCTCCGTGTCGACCAGTCGGGAGCGGGGCTCGTCGGGTTGGAAGCAGTGGTGCTCGCCCCACTGCCGCAGGGCCACGATGACCTGGAACAGGTCCTTGCCCTTGGGCGTCAGCGCGTACTCGTGGAACGCGCTCCCGTCGGACGCGGCCACCGTCTCCAGGATGCCGTGCGCGACCAGGTTGCGCAGGCGGCCGGAGAGGATGTTGCGCGCCACGCCCAGGTTCTTCTGGAGCTCTCCGAAGCGGCGCAGGCCGTCGAACACGTCCCGGAGGATGAGCAGGGACCACTCGTCACCGAGGATGTCCACGGTCCGCTCGACGGGGCACTCGGCCTGGCTGTGGGGTTTTCGCTGCGCCATTCGGAAACGGAGGTTGCCACATCCCCTCCGGCCCGTTAACTCCCCGCTGGTTTCATTTTGAAACCAGATGCGGGCAGGTGGTGGATGCGACGGGAGTCCAAGGTGGTGGAGCCTGCGGGCAGGGGGGGGCCCGGGCTGTCGGGCGCGGTGACGGGGTTGTTGGCGGTGGCCTGCGGGCTGGCCGTCGCCAACGTCTATTACGCGCAGCCGTTGTTGGATGCGATGGCGCGGGAGCTGGGGTTGCAACCCGCGACGGTGGGCGTGGTCGTCACTGTCACGCAGGTGGGGTACGGGTTGGGGCTGTTGCTCCTGGTGCCGCTGGGAGACCTGGTGGAGCGGCGTCGGCTGGTCGCCCTGCAGATGCTGCTGTCGGTGGCGGCGTTGACGCTGGTGGGGCTGGCGCCCTCGGGCGCGGTGTTGCTCGGCGCGCTGGCGGTGGTGGGGCTGCTCGCGGTCGTCACGCAGGTGTTGGTGGCGTTCTCCGCGTCGCTCGCGTCGCCAGCCGAGCGGGGCCGCGTGGTGGGGCTGGTGACGAGCGGGGTGGTGATAGGCATCCTGATGGCGCGCACCGTGGCGGGCTTCCTGTCCGATGTCGCCGGGTGGCGCTCCGTCTATCTCGTGTCGGCGGGCGCGACGTTGCTCGTGGCGCTGGCGCTGCTGCGGGTGCTGCCTCGCGAGCGTGCGCGCACGCGGCTGTCCTATCCGGAGCTGCTGCGCTCGGTGCTCACGCTGTTCGTGGAGGAGCCCGTGCTGCGGGTCCGCGCGGTGCTCGCGCTGTTGGGCTTCGCCGCGTTCAGCACCTTGTGGACGCCGATGGTGCTGCTGCTGGCGGCGCCGCCGTTCTCGCTCTCGCACACGCAGGTGGGCCTGTTCGGCCTCGCGGGGGTCGCGGGCGCGCTGGGGGCGTCGAGGGCGGGGCGGCTGGCGGACCGGGGCTTCGGGAATCGGACGACGCTGTTCGCGCTCGGGCTGCTGCTGGTGTCGTGGGTTCCCATCGTGCTGACGCAGACGCACCAGTCGCTGTGGGCGCTGGGGTTGGGAATCATCGGTCTGGACCTGGCCATCCAGGCGTTGCATGTGACGAACCAAAGCGAGCTGTACGCGGTTCGCCCGGAGGCGCGCAGCCGGTTGGTGGCGGGCTACATGGTCTTCTATTCCATCGGCAGTGGCGCGGGCTCGCTCGCGTCCACGGTGGTGTTCGCGCACGCGGGTTGGGTGGGCGTGTGCGTGCAGGGGGCGACCATCGCCGCCGTGGCGCTGGGGTTCTGGGGCGTCACGCGACTGGCGGCGCGGGAGCGGGGATTCGCGAGGGTTCGCCGCGTCTCGTCATGACGTGGGTGCTCGATTCGTGAGACGCCTGCCCTCCGGTCCCGGGGGTGATTCGTGGAGCAGGTGGTGCGCAGGTCGCCGCTGTACACATTCGTCATCTGTCCGAACAACAGCGGCAGCACGTTGCTGGTGCGGCTGCTGGCCACGTCGGACCAGGTCTCCGTCTTCGACTCGATGAACCACGAGGGACAGTGGCTGGTGCACCGGGATGACCCGGAGGCGATGCCCATCCCCGACACCGAGTCGGACGAGCTTCGCAACTGGACGACGAACGAGGCGAAGTTCGCGGACCCCCAGCGCTACCACTGGGAGCGCATCAAGGCCGTCTGGCATCGCGCGTGGGATTTGGGCAAGGCGGTGCTCGTGGAGAAGAGCCCGCCCATGGTGATGGCCGCGCCGCTGTTGCAGGAGCAGTTCGCGCCCGCGCGGTTCATCGTCTCGGTGCGCAGTCCGTATGCCTTCGCCGAGGGCGTGCGGCGCAAGCGCGGCTATCCGCTGTCCGTCGCGACGGCGCATTGGGTGCGCTCCAGCCGGCTGCAGCTCCGCAACCGGGCCGTGCTGCGAGGCTCGCTCTTCTTCCGGTACGAGGACCTCTGTCAGTCCCCGGAGACCATCGCCGCGAGAATCCTCGAGTACATCCCGGAGCTGGGGCGGCTGGATGTCGGCCGCGCGTTCGACATCATGGGCGAGCGCAGCACCATCCGTGACTTCAACGGGGACTCGCTCGGACGCATGAGCGCCGCGGACCTGGAGGAGATCAACACGGCGCTCGCGGGTCATGAGGACGTGCTGGAGGCGCTGGGCTACGAGCGCCTCGTCCGGGCTTGAGCGGGTGGGGATGACCGCAGTTGCTGGCGAAGCCGTGCATAGGAGGGGATTCCGAGTGGCACCTCGATGTCCGCGCGCCAGGTCGCGGCGAGCGCGTCGTGCACCGCCGAGGACAGCTCCGAGGAGTCTCCCACGCGGCCGGCTCGGACCTTGGTGGTCTGGACCTCGGGTGGGAGCGCGGTGAGTCGATTGACGGCCTCGGTCGTCGGGTGGTCGTCGAACTGGGACTCGTGCGCGTGCATGAACTCGAAGGTGGACTGCTTCGTCACGAGCGCGACGAGCGCGTCGTCCAGGGGGATGCCCATGAAGGCGCCGATGCGTCGGACCGCGGACGCCAGGTCCTCCTTCATGTCCTCGTAGGCGAGCAGCAGCACGTCGTCGCGCTCGCGGACGCTCCACCAGGCGCGCAGGTGTTCCCAGTAGCGGCCGAAGCGCGCGTCCTTCAGGAAGATGCCGAAGCAGAACTCCTCCACGCTGACGGAGTCGGGCTCGAACATCCAGCCGTTCACGTAGTGGTAGAAGGACGTGAGCGTGTCCGCCGGGTCTCGCATCACGTGGATGTAGCGCCCGCCCTTCGGCACCCGCTCCCAATGCAGGTGTGTCTTGAACGCGCGCGGTTTCGCGACCTGGGGCCCCGCGAGGTCGACGCCCGGGAGGGGTGGGCTCTCCAGCCACGGGACGACGAGGGAGATCTCCTCGAAGCCCATGTCGCCGCGCGTGCGCAGGCCGTGGACGATTTGCTGCGTCCACGTGGTTCCGCACTTGGGATAGGTGGCGACGAAGATGTCTGTCGGCTCCACGTGGAAGTGCGCGGGGCCGGAGATGGGCTCGCGCCATGCGCGCAGGGCTTGCAGCTCCGGAAGCGATTTCGGCAGACGAGATGATGGCTGACGGTGCGCGGCGTCCGACGTGGTCATGCGGCCTGTCCCCCAAGTGGAGTGACTCCACCCGCGCGGGAGCCTAGCGTCAGTCCGTGCACGCATCGCGTGCCGCGTTCGTCACGGGCCTTGGTCGAAGGCGGTTCGACGCGGGATGTCACCTCGACGCGGGGAGTTATCGCGCGGCCAGGATGGCGCGGAGGTCCTCGGGGATGTCCATGGGTGTGAAGATGCCCACGTTGGCGCCGCCCGTGTTGCCCAGCGGCGCGCGACCGAGCCACGAGCCCGGCGCGGCCAGGAGGAGTCGCGGCAACTGTCCGAGCAGCTCCCGCCAGTCTCCGTGTCCAACGGCCCAACGGAACATGGCGCCGTGGACGCGCAGGTGGGGCCACGCATGGGCCTGACTCAGGACGTGGGCGCGCTCCAGGAAGCGCCAGGCGTCTTGATGGGCACCGCGTGCATGGGCTTGCTCGGCGCGGCGCAGCTCGAGGTCGAAGTGGGTTCGCAGGGTCGGGGTCATCGGAGGTCTCGGTGGGGCGCTGGCGAGGGGGGCATCGTCAGGGCGAGGGAGTCGAGGTCGGCGGCGGGGCCGGACTCGCACGGTGCCGTCAGGCGCATGCGGCGTGGCGGGTGTCACCAGGGGCGCAGGGGTGGCAGGTCGCGGCGAGCGCGGGTTCGAGTTGGAGTGTGACGTGCTCGATGCCGAACGTGTCGTGCAGCCGGGCCTTCAGCGAGGGGACGAGCGCCTCGGTGCCGGACGGCGCATCCACCACGAGGTGGGCGGTGAGGGCCGACTCGGTGGTGCTCAAGGCCCAGACGTGGAGGTCGTGCACGCCGGTGACACCGGGCGCCTGCGTCATGAGGCTTCGCACCGCGCCCAGGTCGATGTTCGCGGGAACGGCCTGCAGCGCGAGGTTGAAGGAGTCCACCAGCAGCCTCCACGTGCTGACGAGGATGAGCAGCGCGATGCCGAGCGTCACCACCGGGTCCAGCCACGCCTGCCCCGTGAAGTAGATGAGCGCGCCGCTGAGCACCACGGCGAGCGACACGCCCGCGTCGGCCGCCATGTGCAGGAACGCGCCCCGCACGTTGAGGTCGTTCCTGCGCCCCTTCCAGAACAGCAGGGCCGTGGCGGTGTTGATGACGACGCCGATGCCCGCGACGCTCATGACGGTGAGGCTGGCGACGGGCGCTGGCTCGCCGAAGCGGCGGAGGGCTTCCCAGCCGATGGCGCCGACAGCGACCAGCAGGATGAGCGCGTTGAAGAGGGCCGCGAGGATGGAGGCACCGCGCAGGCCGTAGCTGCGCCGCTCGGTGGGCTGGCGTCGGGCGAGGATGCTGGCGCCCCAGGCGAGCTCGAGCCCCAGCACGTCGCTCAGGTTGTGGCCCGCGTCCGCGAGCAGCGCCAGCGAGCCGGAGAGGAAGCCGTACAGCGCCTCGATGGCCACGAAGGCCAGGTTGAGCGTGACGCCGAGCGCGAAGGCTCGGCCGTGTGACGTGGGCGCGTGGCTGTGTGAACCCGACATGGGGAAAGGGACCTCCAGGAATGGATGGCTCCGGGGGCGAGCGCTCGAGGACCCACGAGCCGCGACCCACCGTTCATCGAGGAAGACGCCACCTTTCGCGCGGTATTACAGCGGCATTTCCCGAGGGTTTTCGACGGCGAGCGTGCTGCCAGCGGGCCCGTTGCTCGGGAGGCTCCGCGCGGCGGATTCGGTTCCGACACAGGGCCCTGGTCGTCCTGCGACTCGGGCGACAGCCACCACCGAGAGGCCCGCGCCAGGAGCCGCACCGAAGGCGGTGCTCCGTGCACGTGGTGGTGCTGTCTGGGGTCCTTGGACCTGGGCGGTTCTCGCCCGAGCGATAGCCCGGACATCACGGAGGGGGCCGACGTCGACGAACCGCGCCATCCGAGCTTCCCGCGATGAAGATGCTCGCCAGGAATGCGGCGCATGCCAGGATGGTGGGGTGGCGCTACCACTGGTTGCCCTCATCGTCGTTCCTCTTGCCCTGACTCCACTCCAGGCGGAGCCTGTCGTCGCGTTGCTGTCACCTGCCGCGCTTGTCGCGACGCCACAGGGCGTGCAGGCGGCCCCCAGCCCCGAGAAGCGGGCGCCTGTCGTTGCGTCTCCGCCACGGGTCGCGCTCGTCGCGACGCAGCAAAGCGAACTGGCGGAGCCCGTCTCGGAGACCCCGACTCCCGCCGTTGCGTCGCCGCTACTGGGCGTGACGCAGCAAAGCGAACTGGCGGAGCCCGTCTCCGAGACACCGGCTCCCGTCGTCGCGACTCCGCCGCCGGACGCGCCCGTCGCGACACAGCAGGGTGAGCAGCCCGAGGGCGCCACGGTGGAGCCTCCACCCGCGCGCGCACCCGGGCTGACGCAGGAGAACTACGAGGAGGCCCTCGTCGTCGAGTCGCTCGTCCGGCATGGCCGCCAGGTGGACCCCTCCCCGGAAGGAAAGCCGCTCTCGGATGTGCTCGTGGACACCGAGGAGGTGGTGGTCGAGAGCGACCCGTATCCTGACTTCCTCAACATCTTCCACGTGCGCACGCGCGACGAGGTCGTCCGGCGCGAGGTGCTGCTGCCGCTCGGTCAGCCCTACTCCACGCGCCTCGCGGAGGAGACGGCGCGCAACCTGCGCGCACTGCGCCTGTTCTCCGTGGTGCGAGTCGTCCCGCTCGTCGGCAAGACGCCCGGCACGGTGTCGCTGCTCGTCGTCACCAAGGACATCTGGTCGCTACGACTCAACAGCGACTTCTCCGCGGTCGGCTCGCTGCTCCAGTACCTGCGGCTGCAGGGCACGGAGCAGAACTTCCTGGGCCGGGGCAAGAAGCTCGCGGTGGACTTCATCCTGCGCCTGGACACGCTCAGCCTCGGACAGAGCTACACCGACCCGCGCGTGCTGGGCAGTCGCTGGTCGTTCACCGAGTCCGCCGCCATCATCATCGGACGCGAGAGCGGCCAGGCCGAGGGCTCGCGGGGCAGCGTCTCCGTGAGCCGGCCCCTCTACTCGCTGTCGACGCCGTGGAGCGTCAGCTCATCCGTGGCGTGGAACGTGGAGACCAATCGCGTCTACCGGGGCGCGGACATCTGGCAGCTCCCGTTCCCCGGTGGCCCGACGGTGCCCTACGTGTACCGGACGGAGGAGGTCGCGGGCGCGGCCTCGTACACGCGCTCCTTCGGCCTGCGCTACAAGCTCAACCTGAGCGGCTCCGTGGGCGCGTACCACTACGCCTACGACCCGCCGAGGTCGTCGATGTTGACCGAGGACCAGTCCGCCTGGTTCCGGCGCAACTACCTGCCGCGCGCCGAGGACGCGGGCTACGTGTCCATGTCCCTGCGCGCCTTCGAGGCCCGCTACGAAGTCCTCCGCGACGTGGACTCCTATGTCCTCTCCGAGGACTACCAGATGGGGCACTGGCTCTCCGCGACGCTGCGCTACGCGCCGCCCGTCTTCGGTGACGACACGCACTTCACGGAGGCAGGGCTGGCCGCGCGCTACCGCCTGCGCTGGGGCGAGGCGCTCACCACTGTCGCCGCCTCCGGCTCCATCCGTCGACAGATGGGCGACGCGGCGACCTGGAACAACCGCCACTGGGCCGCGGAGCTGACGCAGGTGTCGCCCAAGGTGCTCGGAGGACGCTTCGTCGCGCGCGGCCTGCTGGACGTCAACATCGACGACCTGTTCGACCGGGTGACGCTCCTCGGTGGAGGCAACGGCCTTCGCGGCGCGCCCGCGGACGAGTACTCCGGCAAGCGGATGTTGCTCGTGAACGTGGAGTACCGCACCGCGCCGCTGGTCATCAAGACCGTGCACGTGGGCGGCGTGCTCTTCCTCGACTCGGGCAGCGCGTTCAACGACAGGCCGGACATGGTGACGTCCGTGGGCGTGGGCCTGCGGCTGCTCTTCCCTCAGTTCAACGTCAACCCGTTCCGAATCGACTTCGGCTACGTGCTCAACGGCGACCGGCCTCCCATCGGCAGCCGCTTCACGTTCGCCGGCGGCCAGGTGACGGACCTGCGCCCCAGCTTCCTCGACTCACCGCTGTAGCCGCTCACGGCGGCTCGACGCGCAAGAGCTCCCGGAACAACACCTCGGCGACATCCCGGAACAGCTCCCCGGACGCGAGCAGTCCGCCGCAGTGGTGCGGCTCCCTCGCGAGCGTCAGCGCCACCGCGCGCTGGAGCACCGCGTCCCAGAAGGGCTCGGAGCCGTCGGGCAGGAGGAACTCTCGGATGATGGCGCGCGGCCAGGGCAGCACCGTCGTCGGGTCCGCGTCGCTCAGCGAGGTGAAGCAGTCCAGGTCCACGTCCAGCAGCACCCGCTCCGCGTCCTCCAGCACGTCCCGCACCGCGTCACCCGGAGCAGGGTGGCTCCACGCCTCGGACGCGCGGTCCACCGTGGGCACCACCACCAGTCGGTGCGAGCGGCCTCGCGTGTCCACGTAGGTGTCCCCCGCGAAGGCGCCCCGGGGCCGCGTCCGGGCGATGAACAACGCATCCGCCACCAGCCCCGCCTCCATCGCCGCGAGGATGTGGTCGTAGTTGCGCACGTCCAATTCCCACCGGGCGTGCTCATCCAGCGCTCGCAGGCCCGCCGAGCGGTCCGGCACCGCCTCCGGCCTCCGGGGCACCACCACGTCCAGGTGACGGTCCAGCGTGACGAGCAGCGCGGCGGGCCCTGTGTCCCCCAGGGCCATGGCCCAGGAGGGCAGGGCGAGCCGGTGGGGGTCGAAGACGTACGCGTCCGTCGGCCCCCGGCCGCCTCCCAGCCCCAGCCGGATGATGCCCGCCAGGCGCAGGTGGAGCAGGGCGTCGTCGTCGGTCTTCATGCCTCGGGAATCCTCGCGTCCGTCGCGGGTTTGCTCAGCTTGCGCGGCGGCCGAGTGTAGGCTTCCCCGCACCCTTCCGTGAAAGGAGCCCCGCCGCTGGCGGGAGTTCGACTACGCATGCGCCAGGTCCTCGCCGCAGCGCTCATTTTCGTGAGCGCGCCCGTATACGCCCAGGAGATGAAGCCCCTCACCATGCCCCAGACGGCGCACTCGCAAGACCCCTTCTTGAGGCAGCTGTCGGAGACCCGCAACTTCTCCAGCGGCCGCCCGGTGAGCGTACGGGTCACCCCGGACGAGAAGCAGGTCCTCTTCCTGCGCACCCAGGACACCTCCAACGTCCAGACGCTCTATGCGTTCGACGTGGCGACCGGGGAGGTGAAGGAGGTGCTCACCCCCGAGGCGCTGCTCAAGGGCACCGAGGAGACGCTCACCCCCGAGGAGAAGGCCCGCCGTGAGCGCATGCGCGTCAGCGCCCGGGGCTTCACCTCGTACCAGATCTCCGACGACGGCACGCGCCTGCTCGTCCCGCTCTCCGGCCGGCTCTATGTCGTCGAGCGCGCGAGCGGCAAGGTGACCGAGCTCAAGACGGGCCCCGGCGTGCTGGACCCGCGCTTCTCCCAGGACGGCAAGCAGGTGGCCTACGTCCGCGAGAACGACGTCTACCGAATCGACATCGCGGCGAACAAGGAGCAGCGCGTGACGAAGGGAGGCACCGCCGAGAAGACGCACGGCGTGGCCGAGTTCGTCGCCCAGGAGGAGATGAGCCGCTTCTCCGGCTACTGGTGGAGTCCCGACGCCAGGCGCGTCGCCTACACCGAGTCCGACACCTCGGAGGTGGAGAAGCTCACCATCGTCGACGTGATGCACCCCGAGCGCGGCGGCGAAATCTTCGCGTACCCGCGCCCCGGCAAGCCCAACGCCAAGGTGCGCCTGGGCGTCACGGCCGTCACCGGTGGCAAGACGACGTGGGTGCAGTGGGATGCGGCGAAGTACCCGTACCTGGCCACCGTGGTGTGGCCCAAGGGCGGCCCGCTCACCATCCTGGTGCAGAACCGCGTCCAGACGGAGCAGCAGCTGCTCGCCGTCGACCCGGCCACGGGCAAGACGCGGGAGCTGCTGGTGGAGAAGGACTCGGCCTGGCTCAACCTGGACCAGGACTTCCCGCTGTGGCTGGACGATGGCTCGGGCTTCCTCTGGTACACCGAGCGCAACGGCGGCCCGGAGGTGGAGCTGCGCAAGGCGGACGGCTCGCTCGACAAGAGCTTCGTCAAGCCGGACGCGGGCTTCCGGGGCATGACGCGCTTCGTGCAGAAGGACCGCACGCTGTTCTTCAACGGCGGCCCCAACCCCACGCAGAGCGTGTTCTACCGCGTGAGGGACGGCGGGGCGCCCGAGCGCGTGACGAAGAACGGCGAGGGCATCGAGGGGGGCTCCGCCTCGCGCGAGGGCGGGGTGTTCGTCGTCAACACGTCCAGTCTCAAGAGCATGAGCCGCACGGAGGTGCTGCGCGCGGACGGCACGCGCGTGGGCCAGCTGCCGGAGGTGGCGCAGGAGCCGCCCTTCGTCCCCAACACGGAGCTCAGGCAGGTGGGCCCCAAGCGCTACTGGGCGTCCATCACCCGGCCGCGCGACTTCAAGCCCGGCAAGAAGCTGCCCGTCATCGTCGACATCTACGGCGGCCCCACCACCACCGTGGTGCACCACAGCATGGCCGCGCACCTGATGTCCCAGTGGATGGCGGACCAGGGCTTCCTCGTCGTGAAGTTCGACGTGCGCGGCACCCCCCTGCGCGGCGCCGCCTGGGAGCGCGAGGTGAAGTACGACTTCGCCACCGTCACCCTGGATGACCAGGTGGACGCGCTCCAGGCGCTGGCCAAGGAGCTGCCCGAGCTGGACCTCAAGCGCGTGGGCATCCAGGGCTGGAGCTTCGGCGGCTACATGGCCGCGCTGGCCGCCCTCAAGCGCCCGGACGTCTTCAAGGCCGCGGTGTCCGGCGCCCCCGTGGTGGACTGGCTCGACTACGACACGCACTACACCGAGCGCTACCTGGGCCTGCCCCAGGAGCACCCCGAGGCGTACGAGAAGAGCTCGCTGCTCACCTACGCCAAGGCGGACAAGCCCATCGGCAAGCTCTTGCTCATCCACGGCACCGCGGATGACAACGTCTACTTCTTCCACACGCTGAAGCTGAGCGACGCCCTGTTCCGCGCCGGCAAGCCGCACGAGCTGCTCCCGCTGAGCGGCCTGACGCACATGGTGCCCGACCCGCTGGTGAAGCAGCGCCAGTGGGAGCGCGTGATGGAGCACTTCAAGAAGAACCTGTGACGGGCGCGGGCCCGGGCGCGTCCGCGCGCCCGGGGGACGCTCCGGAAAGCAAGAGGCCCGGTTCCCTGGGGACAGGGACCGGGCCTCCGTTCGTGAGCCCCTCGCGGGGAAGGGCTCATCGCAACGACGTCTCAGGCGGCGCGAACGTTCTGCGCCTGCAGGCCCTTGGGGCCACGCGTCACTTCGAACTCCACCTTCTGACCCTCGGCGAGGGTGCGGAAGCCGTCCATGTTGATGGCGGTGTGGTGGCAGAACACGTCCTCACCACCGCCGTCCTGGGTGATGAAGCCGAAGCCCTTCGCGTCGTTGAACCACTTCACGGTACCGGTTGCCATTGCACTTCCTTCAGTCTCGCGGGGCGACGCGTGAGAGTCGCCCGTTCTTCCCGCCCCCCGACGACCGGGAGACATGTCCGGTTTTAGTGAAACGCCTGCCTGGAAGTCCAGCCAGCGACCTGAAATGCCCGGTTTGCATTGAGGCCGGGCATCTCAGTCAATACTGACGCGTCGCGTTGGCGGCCTCAGACGTCGAGCAGGAGCCGCTCGGGGTCCTCGATGCACTCCTTCACGCGCACGAGGAACTGGACGGCCTCGCGGCCGTCAATGAGGCGGTGGTCGTAGGTGAGGGCCACGTACATGATGGGCCGGATGACCACCTGGCCGTCGCGGGCGACGGGGCGCTCGACGATGTTGTGCATGCCCAGGATGCCCGTCTGCGGCGGGTTGATGATGGGCGTGGACAGCATGGAGCCGAAGATGCCGCCGTTGGTAATCGTGAAGGTGCCGCCCTGCAGCTCCGGCAGGGTGAGCTTGTCGTTGCGCGCCCGGGTGCCCAGGTCGCCCACGCCCTTCTCCAGCTCCGCCAGGGACAGCTTGTCCGCGTTGCGGATGACCGGCACGACCAGGCCGCGGCTGCCGCTCACCGCCACGCCGATGTCGTAGTAGTGCTTGAAGATGACGTCTTCGCCGTCGATCTCCGCGTTGACCTGGGGGAAGGCCTTGAGGGCTTCAATCGACGCGCGGACGAAGAAGCTCATGAAGCCGAGCTTCACGCCGTGCCTGGCCTGGAACTTGTCGTTGTACTTCTTGCGCAGCGCCATCACCTCGCCCATGTCCACCTCGTTGAAGGTGGTGAGCAGGGCGGCGTTGGACTGGGCCTGGACCAGGCGCTCGGCGACGCGCTTGCGAAGCGGCGTCATGCGCACGCGCTCCTCGCGCGCGGCGTTGGGGCGCGGGCCCGCGGGCTGGGCCGGGGCGGCGGGCTGGGAGGGCGCGGCCGGGCGGTTGAGCTGACCGAGCACGTCCTCCTTGGTGATGCGGCCGCCGGCGCCGCTGCCCCTGAGCTGGCTGACGTCGACCTTGTTCTCCTCCGCCATCTTCCTGGCGGTGGGGGTGATGCGCGCGTCGGACTCCTGCGCGGGCGCCGCGGCGGCGACGGGCGCCGGAGCGGGCGCGGTGGGAGCAGCGGCCGCCGCGGGCCTGGCGGCGGCGCCGGCACCGGCCTCGATGAGGCCGAGCACGTCGCCCACGCGCACCTTGTCACCTTCCTTGAAGGCGACCGACGCCAGGGAACCGGCCGCGGGCGCGGGCACGTCGATGGTGACCTTGTCGGTCTCCAGGACGACGAGCGGCTCGTCCGCGGACACCGCGTCACCCGGCTTCTTGTTCCACTTGCCGACGACGGCCTCGGTGATGGACTCGCCCAGGGGGGGTACTTTCAGTTCAACGGCCATTCTTGGTCCCTCGGAAGATGGCTTCCTCGATGATGAGCTGCTGCTCGATTTCGTGAGTCTTCGGGAAGCCGGTTGCGGGGCTGGCGGCCTCCGCGCGCCCGATGTAGCCCAACTTCACGGGTTGCTGCGAGCGCGACGACACCAGGTCATGCAGGCGCGGGAACATGAAGTGCCACGCGCCCGCGTTGCGGGGCTCCTCCTGCACCCAGTAGACCTCCGCGAGCCTGGGCAGCTTCGCCACCAGGTTCGCCAGCTCGTCCGCCGGGAACGGGTAGAGCTGCTCCACCCGGACGATGGCGATGCTGTCGTCCTTGCGCTCGTTCCGCGCCTTCACCAGGTCGTAGTACACCTTGCCGCTGCACAAGAGCAGCCGCGTCACGCCCGCGGGCGCCACGCTGTCCAGGATGACCTCCTGGAAGCCGCCCGTGGCCAGCTCGTCCACCTTGCTGGTGGCCTCCGGCCGGCGCAGGAGGCTCTTGGGCGACATGATGACCAGGGGCTTGCGCACCGGGCGCACCACCTGACGGCGCAGGAGGTGGAAGATCTGCGCGGGCGTCGTGGGGTAGCAGACCTGGATGTTGTCCTCGGCGGACAGGTCCAGGAAGCGCTCCAGGCGCGCGCTGGAGTGCTCGGGGCCCTGGCCCTCGTAGCTGTGTGGCAACAGCAGCGTGATTCCGCTCAGCCGGCGCCACTTGCTCTCCGCGGCGGCGATGAACTGGTCGATGATGATTTGAGCGCCGTTGGCGAAGTCGCCGAACTGGGCCTCCCAGAGGGTGAGGCCGTCCGGGACGTCCAGGCTGTAGCCGTACTCGAAGCCGAGCACGCCCATCTCCGACAGGGCGCTGTTGACGACCTGGAAGCTGGCGCGGCCGGTGGAGAACTGCTGCAGGGGCGTGTACTTGGCGCCCGTCTGCACGTCGTGCAGCACCGCGTGGCGGTGGCTGAACGTGCCGCGCTCGCAGTCCTGGCCGGACAGGCGCACCGGGTGGCCCTCGGAGAGCAGCGTGGCGTACGCCAGCGACTCACCCTCGCTCCACTGCAGCTCCTCGCTGTCGAGCATGCCCAGGCGCTTCTTGATGACGGTGCGCTCCACGTCGCGGTGCACGTGGAAGCCCTCGGGCACCGTGCACAGCCGCTGGAGCGCGTCGCGCAGCTTCGCCTTGTCCACGGCGGTGGACACCTGGGGCGCGTTCTTCACCGAGCCGCCCTGGTAGGCCTTCCACAGGCCCTCCAGCGCGCTGGGCTCCTTGAACTCGCTCTCCTGGCGCGCGCGGGTCAGCGCCGCGTCGAACTCCGCCAGGCAGCGCTGCTTGATGGCCTCCGACTCCTCCGCGCTGATGCGGTTGCCGTCCGCCAGCGCCTTCGCGTAGCGCGTGCGCACCGTGGGGTGCTTGCGGATGATGTCGTACATCGCCGGCTGGGTGAACGAGGGGTCGTCGCCCTCGTTGTGGCCGTAGCGGCGGTAGCAGATGAGGTCGATGACCACGTCGCTGTGGAATGTCTGGCGGTACTCCGCCGCCAGCCGCGCCACGTGCACGCAGGCCTCCGGGTCATCGCCGTTCACGTGGAACACGGGGATGTCCAGCATCTGCGCGATGGCGGTGGCGTAGATGGAGGAGCGCGAGTCGTGGGGGTCGGTGGTGAAGCCGACCTGGTTGTTGATGACGACGTGGAGCGTGCCGCCCGTCGTGTAGCCCTTGAGGCCCGACAGGTTGAGCGTCTCCGCGACGACGCCCTGGCCCATGAAGGCCGCGTCGCCGTGGATGAGCAGGGGCATCACGCCCACGCGCTCGGTGTCGCCGAAGCGCTCCTGCTTGGCGCGCACGCGGCCCTCGACCACCGGGTTGACGGCCTCCAGGTGGCTGGGATTGAACGCGAGCGACAGGTGCACGTTCTTGCCCTGGCGCGTGGTGTGGTCCGACGAGAAGCCCATGTGGTACTTCACGTCGCCGCGGCCCAGGTACGCCCGGGGGTCCTTGGGGCCGTCGAACTCGCTGAAGATCTGCCCGGGCTGCTTGCCCAGGATGTTCGTCAGCACGTTGAGGCGGCCGCGGTGGGCCATGCCGATGACGACCTCCTTCAGCCCCAGGCCGCTGCCCACCTCGGCGATGGCGTCCAGCATGGGGATGAGGGCCTCGCCGCCGTCCAGGCTGAAGCGCTTGGCGCCCACGTACTTGGTGTGCAGGAAGTTCTCGAAGCCCTCCGCGTAGGACAGCTTGGTGAGGATGTGGCGCTGGTCCTCCACGGAGAACGCGGTGCGGTTCTCGCTGTGCTCCATCCGCTGCATCAGCCAGCGGCGGCGCTCGCTGTCGAGGATCTGCATGAACTCCACGCCGACGCTGCCCGTGTACGTGCGGTGCAGGCGCGCGAGCAGCTCGTCCAGCTTCACCTTCTGCTGCGGGAAGACGTGGTGCGTCTCCACCTCCTGCTCGCGCTCCTTGGGCGAGAAGTGGCCGTCATCCACCATGCTCACGTCCGCCACGTGGGCGAGCGCGGGGCGCGGGCGGTTGAGCGGATCCAGGTCGGCGCGCAGGTGGCCGCGCAGCCGGAACGCGAAGAGCGCCTGGTCCACCTTGGACTGCAGCTCCAGCGCCTGGGCCTGGGCGGTGCTCTGGGCGGCGACGGGGGCGGCCGCGGCCGGCGCGGCGGCGGGGGCCTGGGCGGCTCCCGCGGCCTTGCCGTTGCCCTTGCCGGGCGCGACGGCCGCCGCGGGCACCTCCAAGAGCTTCGTGCTGAAGATGGGACGGCCGGCGCCATCGTTTCGCTCGAAGATCTCTCGCCAGCTTGCATCCACGCTGGCGGGGTCCTCGAGGTAGCGGGCGTAGAGCCCCTCGATGAAGTCGATGTTGGCGCCGGAAAGGAACGAGTCCTGGAAGTTCGCCATGGCGGTGTCGTCTTTTACTGGATGACCGCCCCGTTGGGGGTTTTTCGAGGCGTCTTTGTTGGGCCCTGGCGGCACCCCAGGGGAGGGGCCTGTTCAGGGGAGCAGGCCAAGTCATGCCGCTGTTGAGCCCAGCTTCACCTGGGAACACCCCGACACCCGGGGACTCCCAGCACCCGTTTCGTCCCGTTTCGGTCGAAAGGAGTGCTAGACAGCCCGCTCCCCCAACCCCTTCTCCCTCCCAAGAGGCCGCCTCACATGCTGCTCCAGGGCAAGAAGCTGCTCATCACCGGGGTGCTCACCCCCCAGTCCCTCGCCTATGGCATCGCCGAGCACGCGCTCCAGCAGGGCGCGGACATCCTCCTGACGGGCTTCGGTCGGGCCAAGTCCCTCACCGAGCGCAGCGCCAAGCGCCTCAAGCCGGGGCTCGAGGTGCTGGAGCTGGACGTCACGAACCCCGAGCACTTCAAGGCGCTCACCGAGTCGCTCAAGCAGCGCTGGGACCGCGTGGACGGCGTGCTCCACGGCATCGCCTACGCCCCGGACGACGCCCTGGGCGGCAACTTCCTCAACACGCCCTGGGAGAGCGTCCAGACGGCGTTCCGCATCTCCGCGTTCTCCCTCAAGGAGCTCGCGGTGGCGTGCGTGCCGCTGATGCCGCCGGGCGGCTCCATCGTGACGCTGGACTTCGACAACCGCGTCGCGTGGCCCATCTACGACTGGATGGGCGTGTGCAAGGCCGCGCTGGAGTCCACCGTCCGCTACCTGGCCAGGGACCTGGGCCCCAAGGGCATCCGGGTCAACGCGCTGGCGGCGGGTCCCTTGTCCACCATGGCCGCCAAGGGCATCCCGGGCTTCAAGGCGCTGGAGGCGGGGTGGGGTACCCAGGCCCCACTGGGCTGGAGCGCCAAGGACAGCCACGACATGGTGTCCAGGACGGCGTGTGCCCTGCTGTCGGACTGGCTGCCCTCCACCACGGGCGAAATGATCCACGTGGACGGTGGTTATCACGCCGTGGGTGCGCCACCGGTGCCCCCGGAGTCCGTGGCGGGCGCCCAGCCCGCAGGCACCAAGCCTCCGAGCGAGTAGGCGCCACCCGCTCCCGGCGTCGAGGTCATCCGACACCTGCCCGCCCGCCGTGAATGCGGACAGGTCCCCCCGCTTTCTCCCGTGAGAGCGCTCACGGTAGAGTCCTCCCACGTTTCGCAGGGGACGGCCGCATTGGCCCAACCCCTGCGCAGGAGCCGTGGCACCGTGAGCACCAACAGCACCAACATCTTGCTGGTGGACGACAGCCCGACCGTTCGGAACATCGTCAAGATCTACCTCATGAACCTCAAGGTAGGGACGGTGGAGGCGGAAGATGCATCTCGTGCGCTGCAACTCCTCAAACTCGTCCCGGTGAATCTGGTCATCGCGGACATCAACATGCCCGGGATGGACGGCATCACCTTCGTCAAGGAGGTCCGGGCCAGCAAGAACGCGCAGCTGCGCACCGTGCCCATCCTGCTGCTGACGGCGGAGAAGGACGTGGCCCTGCGCCAGCGGGGCACGGAGGCGGGCGCCAACGCGTTCATCCAGAAGCCGGTCTCCCACCACGAGCTGACGGAGACCGTCCGTCAGTTCTTGACCAAGGCTTGATGCCGTGAGCCTGCCGTCCCTGCTGCTCGTCGACGACAGCGACGCCATCCTGGCGCTCGAGCGCGCCATCCTCTCCGGCCACTACACCATCCACACCGCGAGCAACGGCCGCGAGGCGCTGGAGAAGGTCTCCCGCCTCAGGCCCGCCGCGGTGCTGCTGGACCTGTCGATGCCGGAGATGGACGGCGACGAGGTCCTCCAGCGGATGAAGGCGGACCCGGCCACGTCGGACATCCCGGTCATCATCATCTCCTCGGAGAAGTCGCGCGCGGAGGCGTGTCTGGGGTTGGGCGCGGAGACGTTCCTGGCCAAGCCCTTCCGCGCGGATGAGCTCTTGCACGCGGTGGGGGAGGCGCTGGCCAACTCGCGCCGCCGCGCGCGCACCGGCTCGCTCCTGGTGTTGCGGGTGACGGTGGGCACGCTGGAGTTCGCGGTGCCGCTGGACGCGGTGCGCGAGGTGCTCCTGCATCCGGCGACGCGGCCGTTGCCCACGGCGCCCTCGTACCTGCGCGAATACGTGGAGGTGCGCGGCGAGGCGCTGTGCGTGCTGGACGTGGCGCGCCGCCTGAGCGTGGAGCACTCGCTGCCGCGCGTGGAGCGGATGCTGGTGGTCATCCAGGTGGACGGGGTGGCGCTGGCGCTCGCGGTGGACACGGTGAAGGACCCGGAGGAGTACGCGGCGGCGGACATCGACCGGCGCGAGCGCGTGGGCGGCACGGACCATGGTCCGCTGCGCGAGGGGCTCATCGGGATGTTGCGCGCCGGGGGGCACCTATTGCCCATCCTGGACCCGCGGGTGTTCGTGGCGCGGGGCCTGTTGCAGGACCTGCCCAAGATGGTGGAGGCCGCGGAGGCCAGGCGGAGCGCATGAGCGCAGAGCTCGACCCGCGGCTTCTGACCCGAGCGCGGGAAGTGGTGTCCTCCATCACCGGCTTCCGCGACGACGCCATCGCCTCCGAGGCCATGGAGCGCGTGGTGCGCCAGGAACTCGCGCGCGGACGCTCGTCGGCGGACCTCCTGGGGGAGATGCTCTTCCCCCAGTCGCCCCTGTCCGGGACGCTGGTGCGCGCGGCGCTGGTGGGGGAGACGTACTTCTTCCGGCAGCCCGAGCACTTCCGCTTCATCTCTCAGGTGGGCGTGCCGGCGGCGCTGCGCAAGGGCGCGCTCGCGCTGCGCGGCTGGAGCGCGGGCTGCGCCACGGGCGAGGAGGCCTACTCGCTGGCGGCGGCGCTGCTGGCGTCGGTGCCGCATGGCTTCCCGGTGGAGGTGCTGGGCACGGACCTGCACGAGGCGAGCCTGGAGACGGCGCGGCGCGCGTCCTACGGCACCTGGTCCCGGCGCGAGTCGGCGCCGCGGCTGTTCCCGCTCTACCTGGACGCGCCGGAGCGGCAGGTCACCATCCTCCCCGTGGTGCGCCGCATCACCACCTTCGCGCAGGGGAACCTGCTGGCGCCCTTGCCCGAGCGCTTCGGCCGCTTCGACTTCATCCTCTGCCGCAACGTGCTCACGTACTTCTCCCCGGCCGCGCGCGAGCAGGCCATCTCGCTCTTGACGCGGGCGCTCAACCCGGGCGGCTTCCTGTTCCTGGGCGCCGTGGAGGCGGACCGGGTGCCGCCCGGCATGGTGCGCGAGGGCCCGCCGGAGCTGCAGACCTTCCGCATGCTGGCGCCCGGTGAGCTGACCACGCCCGCGCCCGCGCCGCGCCCGGTGGAGCGCGCCGAGCCGCCCGCGCCGTTGTTCCGCAAGCCCAAGGCCACGCCCGTGCCGGTGGTGCCCGCGCGGGTGACGCCGCCGCCCCCGCCGTCCCGGCTGCACCTGGAGGCGCTGGAGCGCATCGAGGAGGGCGACGTGGAGGGCGCGGCGGCGGTGCTGGAGTCGCTGGTGCGTCAGGCTCCCGACTACCTGCCGGGGCTGCTCGAGCTCGCGCTGCTTCGGGAGCGCACCGGGGCGCGCGAGGCGGCGGTGCCGCTGATGCGCGCGCTGCGGGTTCGCGCGGAGCGGCTGGCGCCGGACCACCTCGTGGACGGGCCCGAGGCCCTGCCGGCGCGGTTCTATCAGGCGTCCGCTGACGCCTACCTCAATCAAGGGGCCCTCGAATGAAAATCCTTCCCAGAAGCATGGAGGAGGCCCAGGAGCAGGAGGCCGTCGAGCTGCTCGAGCGGCGCGCCTCGCGTCTGCGCGAGCAGGCCGAGACGACGGTGGAGGAGGCGGTCCACTGGATTGCCGAGTTCCCGCTGGGCGAGGAGCGCTACGCGCTGTCGCTGGAGATGCTGCGCGCGGCGCTGCCCCTGCGGATGGTGACGCCGGTGCCGCTGTCCTCGCCGCATGTCGTGGGTGTGCTGCGCTTCCAGGGCCAGGTGCTCTCCGCGCTGAGCCTCGCGTCCATGCTGGGCGGGCACGGCTGGCGGCAGGATCCGGCGGTGCTGCTGGTGGTGGACCGCGGCGACGGCGAGCTGTGCGCGCTGGACTGCGAGGCCATTCCGCGCCCCACCACGCTGCCGGCGAGCGCGGTGGAGGCCGCGCGCGTGCGGGCCGAGGGGCCGGTGATGGAGGTCTTCACCCAGGACCGGCAGCTCATCCACCTCATCGACCTCAAGCGCCTGTTCACCACCCGCTCGACGGGAGGACGCAATGCCCGTTGACCCGATGCTGCAGGGACTCGTCACGGGGTTCGCCGTCGAGGCCCAGGAGGTCATCCAGAAGGTCACCATGGACCTGCTGGAGCTGGAGCGCGAGGGCCTGGACTCGGGCGCGCTCGCGAAGCTCTACGTCCGGCTGGGCCGGCACCTGCACACCCTCAAGGGCAGCGCGTCCAGCCTGGGGCTGCAGGACCTGGGCGACATCGCGCACAAGCTGGAGGACGCGCTCGCGCCGCTGAAGGCCACCACGCAGAAGATGCCCCGGTCCGTGGTGGACGTGCTGCTGCACGGCCTGGACCTGTTCATGCTGCGCGCCCAGGCGCACGCGGATGGACGCGGGGACTCGCTGCCGGACCCGGCCGCCGCGCTGGCGCAGTTGGTGGCGGACGGCCCCGCGCCGGAGTCGGTGGGCGCGCAGGCGGCCCCGGGCCCGAACGGCGCCGCGGAGCCGGAGCCGAACAGCGCCTCGGAGGAGGCCGGGGCGTCGGAGCTGTCGGCGCAGCTGGACCCGCAGGCGGAGTCCGCGGACACGGGCTGGCGCGTCAGCGTGCGGCAGGTGACGGCGCTGATGCGCGAGGTGGAGCGGCTGCGCGAGGTGCGCCTGCGCGTGGAGGAGCGCGGCCGCGAGCTGGACCGCGTGGTGACGGTGCTGGCCAAGCAGGGCCTGCTGGCGGAGACGGCCGAGGCGCGCACGCTGCTGTCCGGCACGTCGCGCTCGCTGCGCACCGATGGCGAGGAGACGAGCGACATCGTCGACGCGCTGGAGGAGGGCCTCAAAGCCATCACCACGCGCCCGGTGCGCACCATCCTGGACCCGCTGCAGCGCATGGTGCGTGACTTGTCGCGCCAGCTGGGCAAGGAGGCGCGGCTGTCGGTGGTGGGCTCGGAGCTGTCCTTGGACCGGCGCCTCCTGGAGAAGCTCCAGGGCGCGCTGGTGCACCTGCTCCGCAACGCCGTGGACCACGGCCTGGAGCTTCCGTCCGAGCGCGAGAAGGCGGGCAAGCACCACGAGGGCGCGCTCACGCTGCGCGTGGAGCAGCAGGGCAACCTGCTCTTCCTCGAGTGCGCGGACGACGGCTCGGGCATCGACGTGACGCGGGTGCGCAAGGTGGCCGAGTCGCGCGGCGTCATCGCCTCCGACGAGGCGGAGCGGCTCAACGAGAACCAGCTGCGCGACCTCATCTTCCGGCCGGGCTTCAGCACGCGCTCGGACGTGACGGACACGTCGGGCCGGGGCGTGGGCCTGGACGCAGTGCGCGCGTCGGTGGAGGGCCTGCAGGGCCGCATCGAGGTGAACAGCACGCCGGGCCAGGGCACGCGGTTCGTGATGACGCTGCCGGTGGACCTGGGCAGCTCGCCCGTGTTGGTGGTGCGCGCGCTGGAGCAGCTGGTGGGCCTGCCGATGCTCGCGGTGGAGGCCACGCAGCTGGCGCGCGCGGACTCGCTGCGGCTGGGCAAGCGCAAGGCGCATCTGGAGTACCAGGGGCAGTTGCTGCCGGTGGTGGACCTGGGCGCCAGGCTGGGCCTGCGCGCGCTGGCGCCGCCCGCGGAAGGCCAGCCACTGCTCATCGTGCAGAGCGGAGGCAAGCGCGTGGCCCTGGGCGTGGACGCGGTGGTGGGGGACCGGGACCTGGTCATCCGGCCGCTGCCCTCCGAGGTCCGCGACGTGCCGGCGTGGCAGGGCGCGGCGACGCTGAGCCGCGGTGAGCTGCTCCTCATCTGCCGGCCGGACTGGCTGGTGACGGAGTCGGGCCAGACGCAGGTGACGGCGCAGCGCCGGGCGCTGGTGGTGGACGACTCGCTCACCGCGCGCGCGCTGCACCGGGCCATGCTGGAGGCGGGCGGCTTCAGCGTGCACCTGGCGGCCAGCGGCGCCCGCGCGCTGGACCGGCTGGCGACGGACACCTACGACGTCGTCATCTGCGATCTGGACATGGAGGAGATGGACGGCACCCAGCTCATCGCCCGCCTGCGGGAGAAGCGGGAGACGGCGTCGCTGCCGGTCATCCTCGTCTCCGCGCATGACAGCGCGGCGGCGCGGGAGCGGGGCCTGGCGGCGGGCGCGGATGGCTACCTGAGCAAGCGCGAGTGCGCCGCGGGCCGCCTGCTCGCCGAGGTGCTCGACGTCATGAGCCGCAGGGGAGCGCGCGCGTGAACAACCGACGCCCCATCCGGGTGCTCGTGGTGGACGACTCGCCCACCATGGCGAACACACTGACGGCCCTGCTCACCGAGGACCCTCGCATCGAGGTCGTCGGTCGCGCCGGGGACGGCAACCGCGCCGTGCAACTGGCGCGCCTGCTGCGCCCGGACGTCATCACCATGGACCTGCTCTTGCCGGGCCTGGACGGCCCCAGCGCGATCACCGCCATCATGTCCCAGGCCCCCGCGCGGGTGCTGGTGGTGAGCGCGGTGGCCGAGCAGCGCGGCGTGGACCTGGGCTTCCAGGCGATGAGCGCCGGCGCGCTGGAGCTCATCGGCAAGCCCAACGTCACCAACGTGGAGGAGCTGCGCCGGTGGGGCCGGGACCTGGCCCACTCGGTGTGTCTGATGGCGGAGGTGCCGGTCATCTCCCGGCGCCAGCGCGCCAACGTGGTGACGCCGCCGCCCATCGGCGCGCGCGTGGACGTCTTCGGCGTGGTGGCCTCCACCGGTGGCCCGCCCGCGCTGGCGGAGCTGCTCTCCAAGCTGCCCAAGGATTTGCCCGTCCCGCTGCTCATCGCGCAGCACATCACCGTGGGCTTCACGCAGGGCATGGTGCGCTGGCTGTCGCAGGTGACGCCGCTGACGGTGGACGTGGCGCGGGACGGCGAGCGGCTGGAGCCCGGCCGCGTGTACTTCCCGCTGGACGGGCACGACCTGCTGGTGGACCCGGCGGGGCTGGCGCGGCTGCAGCGCAGCAAGGGCGGTCCGTGCCCCAACGGGGACGTGCTGCTGTCGTCGCTCGCGGCGTCGTTCGGCCGGCGCAGCGGCGGGGTGGTGCTCACCGGCATGGGCGAGGACGGCGCGCGCGGGCTGCTCGCCATCCGCAAGGCCGGTGGTGTCACCTTCTCCCAGGACGAGGCCACCTCCGTGGTCTACGGCATGCCCCGCGCGGCGCTGGAGATCCACGCCACGGACCAGGGCGTGCCCCTGGCCTCGGTGCCGGAGCTCATCCTCCAGAGCTGCATCCCCCACAACTTCCGGGCCGGTGGGCGCGGAGAGGGTGGGGTGGGACGATGAGCCCGTCAGTGCCCCCTGTTCGTCGCGGGCCGCTTGCTGGTAGTCCCGAGTCGTTTGTATTCACCCCGCGCCCTCGCGGGTGTCGTCCCGACGTCTTCCGGGTGGTGATGCCGTGAGCACCGAACAGACCTCGTTCACCACGCAGCTCGGCCAGCAGTTCCGTCAGTCGCTCGGACTGGCGCCGAAGCTCGTCCTCGTCACCACGCTCGTCAGCGCGACGGTGGCCGCCATCCTCACCGGTATCGCCACGCGGCGGCTGGAGGCGGACCTCGTCTCCAGCCACATGGGCGAGGGCCAGCTGCTCGCCCGCAGCCTCGCGGTGGCCGCGGAGCAGGGCGCGAAGATGGGCCTCACCACGCTCCAGCCCCTGCTGGACGTCTCGCGCACCAGCGAGGACGTCGCCTACGTCTTCGTCTCGGACGCGGGCGGCAACGTGGTGGCGCACAGCCTGACGGGCGCCTTCCCCGAAGCGCTGAAGGCGTCCGCGGTGGCGCAGGGCGAGGTGAGTGAGGAGAACGGCTGGGGCGAGGTGCTCGAGTTCGAGACCGAGGGCCGCACGCTGCACGCCTCGAACGTGGCGGCGCCCGTGGCCGGTGGCCGGCTGGGCACGGTGCACGTGGGCATCTCCCGCGACCACATCGACGACCTGGTGTCCGCGCTGCGCTGGCGGATGATGGGCTTCGCGCTGTTGCTGGTGGCGCTGGGCGTGGCGGTGGCGGCGGCCTTCGGGCGCAGCATCGTGCGCCCCATGCGCGAGCTGACGGAGGTCGCCGGCCACATCGTCGAGTCCGGTGACCTGACGCGCCCCATCCACGCCAAGAGCGGCGACGAGGTGGGCCGGCTGGCCAACTCCTTCGCGCAGATGGTGGCCCGGCTGCGCGAGGTGACGCTCAACCTCCAGCAGGCCGCGCAGGCGCTGACGCAGTCCACCGAGCACCTCAACACGTCCTCCACGGACCAGGCGCAGACCATCTCCCGGCAGGCCGCCGCGCTCCAGGAGACGCAGGTCACCGCGCAGGAAATCAAGCAGACCTCCATGCTCGCCGCGCAGAAGGCGGAGAGCGTGCTGTCGGTGGCCGAGCGCGCGGACGCGCTGGCCCGCGCGGGCGAGGCCTCCATCGAGCAGACGATGGCGGGCCTCAACGACATCCGCGTCCAGGTGGGTGAGATTGCCCAGAAGATTCTCGAGCTGGGCGAGCGCACGCAGCAGATTGGCGGCATCACCCAGACGGTGAAGGACCTGGCCGACCAGTCCAACATGCTCGCGCTCAACGCGGCGATTGAATCGGTGCGCTCGGGCGAGCACGGCAAGGGCTTCGGCGTGGTGGCGCGCGAGATTCGCGCGCTGGCGGACCAGTCCATCCAGGCGACGACGCGGGTGCGGGAGCTGCTCGACGACATCGCCAACTCGGTGACGGCCGCGGTGCGAATCACCGAGCGCGGCGCCGAGCGCATGGAGGCGGGCCTGGCCCAGGTGCGCACCAGCGGGCAGAACCTGCGCGAGCTGTCCTCCATCGTCCAGGACAACGCCGCCGCCGTCCGTCAGATTGCCGCCGCGGTGTCCCAGCAGAACGTGGGCATCAACCAAATCACCCTGGCGGTGAACGACCTCTCCAAGATGATGGACGAGACGGTGGCCCGCATCGGCTCCACCGGCGAGGCCGCCACCACGCTGCAAATCATCTCCGAGCAGCTCTCCAGCGCGGTGAAGATCTACCGCGTCGAGTAGCGCGGCTGCTGGAAACGTCAGAGGCCCCGACTCCCACGGTGGGAATCGGGGCCTCGTTCGTTTCGAGGGCCTTGCTCGCGTGGCGCTACGCCGGCACGGGCTCGGCGGGGGCGGCGGTCGTCTGGAGGTCCAGCTTGTCGCCGCCCTTGTCCACGTCGTAGCGGGCGGTGCCGCCGTTCTTCAGCTCACCGAAGAGCAGCGCCTCGGCGAGGGGCTTCTTGAGCGAGTTGTCCACGAGGCGGGCCATGGGCCGGGCACCGAAGGCCGGGTCATACCCACGCTCGGCCAGCCACGCGCGCGCGGCGGGCGTCAGCTCCAGCTTCACCTTGCGCTCCTCGAGCATCTTCTGGAGGAGGCGGACCTCCTTGTCCACGACCTTGAGGATGATTTCCGGCGGCAGGCCGGAGAACAGGATCCACCCGTCCAGCCGGTTGCGGAACTCCGGCGTGAAGGTGCGCTCAATCGCCTTCTTCGCGCGCGTCGCGTCCGCGGGCTTCGCCAGGTCGCCGAAGCCGATGGACTTGGTGCTCATCTCCTGGGCACCCGCGTTGGTGGTGAGGATGAGGACGATGTTGCGGAAGTCGGCCTTGCGGCCGTTGTTGTCCGTCAGCGTCGCGTGGTCCATCACCTGGAGCAGGATGTTGAAGAGGTCCGGGTGGGCCTTCTCGATTTCATCCAGCACCACCACGGCGTACGGGTGCTTGCGCACCGCGTCCGTGAGCAGGCCGCCCTGGTCGAAGCCGACGTAGCCCGGCGGCGCGCCGATGAGCCGGCTCACCGTGTGCTTCTCCGAGTACTCGCTCATGTCGTAGCGCAGGAACTCCACGCCCAACGTCTGCGCCAGCTGCTTGGCCAGCTCCGTCTTGCCCACGCCCGTGGGGCCCGAGAAGAGGAACGAGCCGATGGGCTTCTCCGGCGCGCGCAGCCCCGAGCGCGCCAGCTTGATGGCGCTGACCAGGTCCTTGATGGCCCCGTCCTGCCCGAAGATGACCGCCTGCAGCTCCTTCTCCAGGTTCTGGAGCTGGACGCCCTCGCTCGCGGACACGCTCTTGGCGGGAATCTTCGCCATCTTGGCGACGACGGCCTCCACGTCCGCGCCGGTGACGGTGTTGGTGCGCGCACCTTCCGGCTTGAGCTTCTCCGCCGCGCCCGTCTCGTCGATGACGTCGATGGCCTTGTCCGGCAGGAACCGGTCGTTGATGTGCTTGGCCGCCAGCTCCGCCGCCGCGCGAATCGCCTCGGGCGTGTACTTCACGCCGTGGTGTTCCTCGTAGCGGCTCTTGAGCCCCTCCAGGATGAGGACGGTGTCCTCGACGGAGGGCTCGGCGACTTCAATCTTCTGGAAGCGCCGCGACAGCGCGCGGTCCTTCTCGAAGGAGGACTTGAACTCCTGATACGTCGTCGAGCCGATGCAGCGCAGCTTCCCGCTGGCGAGCGCCGGCTTGAGGATGTTGGACGCATCCATGGAGCCGCCGCTGGTGGCGCCCGCGCCGACAATCGTGTGGATCTCGTCGATGAAGAGGATGGCCTCCGGCTGCTCCTGGAGCGCCTTGAGCACGCCCTTGAGCCGCTCCTCGAACTGACCGCGGAACTTGGTGCCCGCGAGCAGGGAGCCCATGTCCAGCGAGTAGACGATGGCGTTCTTCAAGGGCTCGGGGACGCGGCCCTCGTGGATGTAGAGCGCCAGGCCCTCGGCGATGGCCGTCTTGCCCACGCCCGCCTCACCCACGTAGAGCGGGTTGTTCTTGCGGCGGCGGCAGAGCACCTGGATGGTGCGCTCCAGCTCCTTGTCGCGGCCGATGAGCGGGTCGATGCGCCCCTCCTTGGCCTCGATGTTGAGCTGCGTGGTGTACGTCTCCAGCGGGCTCTTGCGCGGCGACTCGCCCTCCTCGTCGTCGTCCCCCGCGGGCGCGTGCCCGTTGCTGGCGCCGCCCTCCTCGCCCTCGCCCGCCTCATCCTTGGAGATGCCGTGGGAGATGTAGTTGAGCAAATCCAACCGGGTGACGCCCTCCTGCTGGAGCAGGTAGAGCGCGTGGCTCTCCTCCTCGCGGAAGAGGGCCACCAGCACGTCGCCGCCGTCGATGAGCTTCTGCTCGGCGGACAGGGCGTGCATGGCGGCGCGGTGGAGCACCCGCTCCACGCCGATGGTCTGCTGGGGGTCGGCCTCCGCGTCCTCGGGCAGCCGTTCGACCGTCTCCTCCAGGAAGGAGACGAGCCTCTCTTGGAGGCGCTTGACGTTGGCCCCACACGCCTTGAGGACCTCGCGGGTGCGCGAGTCCTTGGTGAGCGCCAGGAGCAGGTGCTCCAGCGTCAGGTACTCGTGGCCCATCTTCCGCGCCTCCTCCAGGGCGGTGCGGAAGCTGGCCTGCAATTCTTTGGCAATCAGCGGTCCTGCCACGGTTCAACCTTCCTCGGGTTCCATGGACAACCGCAGCGGGAACCCATTGTCCTGGGCCGCGGCCTCCACCGTCTTGAGCTTCGTCTCGGCGACCTCGAACGTATAGACGCCGGCCACTCCGACTCCGTTGTAATGGACGTGCAGCATGATCTGCACGGCATCCGACTCCGACTTGTGGAAGACCTCCTTGAGGACGGCCACCACGAACTCACGCGTCGTGTAGTTGTCGTTGTGCAGAAGCACCTTGTAGAGGGTCGGCTTCTTGAGCTTCTGCTTGGGGGCGGTCTCCGTGGCGACGGAGCCGTCGTTGTCATGCTTCTGCGCCATATTCCTGTCCGACTCCCTCTGATGACCTGGGAAGCGCGCCGTTTCAGGCCACTCCCTTGAAACCTGTCTCCGCCCGCCACTGCGGCAGTCCGCCCTGGACGGCTGCCCGCTCGTGCTCCAGGAAGCCGCGCACCGCCCGGTCCAGCCCCGGGTGGAGCAAGAGGTGGGCACTGTACGTGAGGCGCGGCTCGAAGCCCCGCGTGAGCTTGTGCTCGCCGCCCGCGCCCGGCTCGAAGCGTGTCAGCCCCTGGGCGATGGCCTCGGCCACCGGGTGGTAGAGGCACACGTTGAAGTGCAGGAAGGGGTGCTCCTCGAAACACCCCCAATAACGCCCGTACAGGACCTGGGGCGCCCTGAAGTTGAACGCGCCCGCCACCAGCCGGCCTTCCCGCCGGGCCTCCACCAGCTCGCAGCGGTGACGGAAGCCGGAGAGCATCCGCGCGAAGAAGTCGCGGGTGAGCAGGCGCGCGCCCCACGGATACTTGTCCACCGTGGAGGCGTACAGCCGGTGGAGCGTGTCCACGTCCACCTCGCACAGCGCGTCGCCGCGCAGCGTCTTCAGCTCGAGGCCCTGCTCGGCGGGCGCGCGCAGCTCCCGGCGCACCTGGTTGCGGCGCTTGGAGTGGAAGCGGGCGAGGAAGTCCTCCATCGTCCTGTAGCCGGCGTTGTCCCACTGGTACTGCACGCCCAGCCGCAGCGCGTAGCCCTGGGCCTCCAGCGTTGGCAGCTCCTCCTGGGTGGGGAACAGGACGTGGACGCCGGAGAGCTGCTCGGCGCGCGCGAACTCCAGCGCGCCCTGGTACAGCTCCGCCTCGCGTGCGGCGCGGTCCTCGCCGGGGGCCACCAGGACGCGCCGGCCGGTGGCGGGCGTGAAGGGCACGGTGAGCACCAGCTTCGGGTAGTAGCGCAGGCCCGCGCGCTCGGAGGCGGTGGCCCACGGCGCGTCGAAGATGAACTCGCCCTGGCTGTCGTCCTTGAGATAGGCGGGCGCGGCGGCCACCAATCGGGAGCCGCGCCACAACGTCAGGTGGCGGGGGTGCCAGCCGCGCTCGGGCACCGCGCTGCCGCTGTCCTCGAGCGCCGCGAGGAACGTCCACTCCAGGAAGGGCAGGGCCGCCTCGTCCACGAGCCCGTCCCAGAGGGAGGCGGGGACCTCGTGGATGGAGGGCAGGATGCGCAGGGTGGTGGGCAGCGGGGTGGACATCGGCGGCGCACGGTGGAGCGTGGGGCCAGCCTATAACGACGCGGGGCCCCTCATGCCACGGCCGGCCGGCCCCTACTTGCCGCGTGTCAATTCGGCGGCAAGGAAGCGGCCCGCCTCGGCCATGCCCTCGTCGCCCCGTCGACGTCCCTCCTCGGTCTCCATCACCCGGCGGGCCGCGTCGCTGGCGGTGCCCGCCTCCAGGTCCGTCAGCACCAGGAAGGCGCTCCAGGCGGGCGTCACCTCCGCCACGCGGCCCGGGCGCAGCGGGCGCTCCGACAACGTACCGGCGACCTTCTCCAACAGCCCGTCATCCGTGAGCCGCTTCGTCTTGCCGCGCATCGCGGTCCACGCCGCGTCCAGCAGCGCCGCGAGCATCCGCCCGGACATCGCGGACGTCAGCCGCTGCGCGGCCTCCTCCTCGTCGAGTCGGTGCGCCTGGGCGTAGGTGGGCACCAGCTTCGCGACCACGACGGCGCGGGTGGCGAGGTGGGCGAGTCGGGGAGGGTAGGACATGAACTCTCCTGGGCCCGTGCGGGCCCGGGTTACCAGCGGACGAGCAGACGGTAGCCCTCGACGTTGCGCTCCTCCACGGTGATTCGCGGCTGGGCGTTGGCCAGCTCCATCATCCGCTCCAGGCCGCCGGCCATCAGGTCCGGGCGGTTGTAGCGGTCCGTGAACACGATGCGCCGGCCCCGCTCACCCACGGGCGTCTGGGTGACGTCGATGTCCGTGCGCCCCATCAGCGCCAGGTAGCGCGGGATGCGCTCCGCCGCGCGCGCGGGGCCAATCATGGGCAGGGCCACCGCCGCCACCCGGCCGACCAGCGTGGAGGCGAAGCCGTCCACCAGCGTGCGGCCCAACCGACGGTAGGCCTCCTCGTCCGTCAGCGCGCCGAAGACCTCCCGCCTCGCCAGCAGCACCGCGCGCTGGAAGACCTCCACCGGATAGTCCACCTCCGGCCGCTTGATGTCGTAGCCCAGCGCCTCCAACTCCTCCACCAGCCGCCCGGAGACCTTCAGCCCCCGGACGAACAACCCCTCCAGCACGCTCGCGGGGATGCGTGGAGCCGCGGGCGCGGTTGACTCGACGGAGCGACGCAGCGGACTCGAGGCCATGTACGGCTCACCGGGGTGCAGAGGTCCTCCCACCATAGATTGTTTCAGGTTCCGCCGCGAATTCCGGCTGTTCTTTTATTCCCGGTTGAGAAGGCGAGGGACCTGGTGGGAGGGGCCCGAGCGGACGTTTGATTCCCCGAGGGTCGGGTTGCTATGGGGCCCCGAGCGCCTTAGAGGAGTGGCCGAGGAGAACTGCATGTCGGTGAACATCCAGCTTGAGTGGACCCCCAACCCCAGCACGCTGAAGTACGTGGTGGATCGGCGCCTGTTGGCGGGTGGCGCGGTGAGTATCACGAATCGTGAGGACGCCCAGGCGAAGTCGCCGCTGGCGCACAAGCTGATGGACGTGCGCGGGGTGACGGCGGTGATGATCGGCTCGAACTTCGTGACGGTGACGAAGGGCGAGGACGGTGAGTGGGACGAGCTGAACGACCAGGTGATGGAGACCCTGGACACGCACCTGACGGCGAACGAGCCGGTGGTGGACGAGGCGGCGGTGGCGGCGGCGCGTCAGGTGTCCTCGGAGGGGGGGGGCTCGGTGGAGTCGCGCATCCGCGAGGTGCTGGACGCGGAGATTCGTCCCGCGGTGGCGATGGACGGCGGTGACATCACGCTGGACCGCTTCGAGGACGGCATCGTGTACCTGCACATGAAGGGCTCGTGCGCGGGGTGTCCGTCGTCGACGGCGACGTTGAAGATGGGCATCGAGGGGCGTCTGCGGGAGATCATCCCCGAGGTGCTCGAAGTGGTGTCCGTCTGAGGCGCAACGTCAAGGCGTCGCAGGTCCGGCGGGAGCTCCTGCCGGACCAGTCGAAGGCGCTGTTGCGCGAGCTGCACCTGCTCACGCGCGAGGGGCACCTCAACGCGGACGCGCTGCGCAAGCTCAAGCAGGTCAACCACCTGATGGGGCTGATGCGTCCGGCGGTGGAGGACGTGAAGGCTCGCCATCCGGAGTCCGCGGTGTTCGTGGACGCGGGCAGCGGCAATGCGTACCTGGGGTTCGTGCTCTACGAGCTGTTCCTGAAGGACGCGGCCGGGGGCACGCTGTTGTCGGTGGAGGGGCGGCCGGAGCTGACGGAGCGCGCGAAGGGGCGCGCGGAGCGGCTGGGCTTCTCTCGGATGACCTTCCAGACGGCGCACATCGACCAGGCGGCGTATCCGGAGCGCATCCACCTGCTGATGGCGCTGCACGCGTGTGACACGGCCACGGACGACGCGCTCATCGCGGCGATTCGTCACGGGGCGGACCACGTGGCGGTGGTGCCGTGCTGTCAGGCCGAGGTGGCGGCGCAGCTCAAGGAGCAGCGGGCGGCGGGGAAGGGGAGCATGGGGCTGTTGTATGCGCACCCGTGGCACCGTCGCGAGTTCGGCTCGCATCTGACGAACGTGGTCCGCGCGCTGACGTTGGAGGCGTTCGGGTACCAGGTGACGGTGACGGAGCTGACGGGGTGGGAGCACTCGTTGAAGAACGAGCTCATCCTCGGGCGGCGCGTGCACCGGGACAATCGCCGGGCGCGGGTGCAGTTGGAGCGGCTGCTGGCGGAGACGGGGGTGAACCCGAAGCTGACGCGGGAGCTGGGCGTGAAGCCCGCGGCGTCGGGTGCGACGGAGCTGCCCGCGGAGCCCGTGGCGGAGGCTCCCGTCGAGGAGGCTCCGGTGCCGTCCGAGGGTTGATGCGCCGAGGCCGCGAGTGCTGCTCGCGGCGTTGGCCTCGCGATGAGCTGAGGCGTCCGAAAGGCGAGGCCGTCGGGCGCCGCTCGCGGTGTTGGCCCGCGATGCGTTGAGCCAAGGAGTCCGAAAAGCGAGGCCGTCGGGCGCCGCGCGCGGTGTTGGCCCGCGATGCGTTGAGCCAAGGAGTCCGAAAAGCGAGGCCATCGGGCACCGCTCCTGCGGCGGAGACACCGAGGCCGCGAGTGCTGCTCGGCGCGCTGGGGCGTAGTCATCTCGGCGAGCGAGGAGCGAGGAGCGCTCGGTGTCGGTGATGCGCCGCCTTGGTCAGAAGGGCGCGGGGCAGTCGAAAGTCACGCGCTCACCGGTCCCTGGATGCAGGAGGGTGAGTGACTCCGCGTGGAGCATGAGCCGCTCGCCGTCGCGGCCGTAGAGCCGGTCGCCGACGATGGGTGCGCCGAGGCCGAGCGGATGCGCGGCGTGGACGCGGAGTTGGTGCGTCCTGCCCGTGAGTGGGAAGAGGGCCACGCGCGTCCGACCGCCGCGACGCTCCAGCACACGCCACTCCGTCACGGCGGGCTTGCCGTGGATGGGGTCGTGAATCTGTCGGGGCCTGTCGTCGAGGTCGACGCGCATCGGGAAGTCGATGCGACCCTCTTCCCCGGTGACGATGCCGTCGACCCAGGCCACGTAGCGCTTGTGCACCTCGCGGTGGACGAACTGGCGTTGCAGCGCCGAGTGCGTGCGCGCATCGAGCGCGGCGACGAGCAGCCCGGAGGTGTCCAGGTCCAGCCGGTGCACGAGCAGGGGACCGGTGGCGTCGGGATGGCGTGCCCGCAGTCGCGTGAGGACCGAGTCGCTCAGCGAGGCCTCGCGCCCGGGAACGGAGAGCAGCCCATGGGGCTTGGCGACGACCACGAGCCAGCGGTCCTCGAACAGGATGCTCAGTGCGCCTGGAGTGGTGGACGGAGGCGTGAAGGTCCGTGGTGGCGCGACGTGGAGTCCCTCCAGCATGAAGGGCAACAGGGGGCCGCACTTGTCGCGACAGGCCGCGTAGTACGCGCCGGTGACTCGTCCTCCGGAGGGAGGCGGCGCGCCCCACCAGAACTCCGCGAGCGCGACGGGACGCAGCCCGTGAGCCCGTGCATATGCGAGCAGCTTGGGCGCGGCGCAGTCGGCGGCGCCGGAGGGCGGCTGGGCTCGCTCGTAGAGGCCGCGCAGGAGGCGGCGCTCTCCACGCGCATTGGTGATGACGTAGGTGTCATGGATGCGCCGCATGACGGCACGGCTCACCATGTGGCGCAGACGGTCTAGTGCGCGAAGCCGACGCTCCAGACGCAGCAGCTTCGGCTCGAGGCTGCTTCGCTCTGAAGCATGGGTGGCCTCCAGTCGTCGTCGCTCGGCCTTGTCGCCACGGCTCTCCTGGTCGAGCGCGTGAAGACTGGTGCGCAGCGCCGCTGCCTGGGTGGCAGCCTCCGGAGTGGCACCCTCGCCATGACTCTCGGCCGGGCGCGAGGCGGGTGACTCCACCGTTCCACCCGGACGATCCACCCATGCCGGCGCGGCTCCATCGTCACGGCTTGATGCGCTGGGCACCTGTTGTGGACGCTTCGAGGATGCCCCGGTCAGCTCCGCCCTGCGTGCATGCCGCTGCTTTCGTCGGACCTCGTGCCGCTCACGCAGCGCCGCGAGCTCCGCCGCGTGTCTCGCGGATTGCTCCGCATGTGCTGCCCGCAGGGTCAGCAGCTCGGGAGAGGCCCGCATGGTCTCCGCGCGGGCGAGGAGCGCCTTCACGGTGGCCTCGCCCTGGGGCTCAAGGCTCGCTCGCGCCGCACGGTCGAACAGCGGAGGCACATACCCCTCCACGTCCCAGTGTCCAGCGAGCATCCCCGAGAAGGCCCGGAGGAACCCCAGACGCCCATCGGACAGGCGCACCACCAGGACGCCGAACATCTTCCCGCCCTCGCGGCCCTCCAGCGGCGGCGTGGGGACGCCCGGAGCCACCCACCCCTCACGAAGCTCGCGCTGCAACACCTCCGCTGCCTGCCTCGCCAGCGGCGAGGGGCCCAGCTCATCGAACGGGCTCGGCAGGCCGCCCCCGTCGAGAGGCGCCTCCCATCCTGGGTCGAGCAGGGTGATGCGCGCGTCGTCCACGTCGCCACCGCTAACACGAAACCCAGGCCCACGGGGAACGGGCCTGGGCACCCGGCGACGGACCTACTCGAGCGCGACCTTCTCCTCCGCGGGCCGCCGCTGGAAGCGATACAGCACGAAGCCGACCCCGAGCGCGATGGCCCCCGCGATGAGGTTCTTCTTCTCCGCGCTCAGCGCGAACACGACACACAGCGACGCCGCCGCGATGGGAATCACCGGCCCGCCGGGGATGCGGAACGCGTTGGCCGGCTGCTGGAGCTTGCGGCGCAGCACCGGGACGGCCACCGCCGTGCCGAAGTACGTGGCCAGCCGGGCCACCACGGACAACGTGGCGAGCACCTCGAACGAGCCCGAGAACGCCAACGGCAACGCGATGCCCGTCTGCACCAGGATGGCCGCCGTGGGCGTGCGGAAGCGCGGGTGCAGCGTGGCGAGCACCGCGGGCCCGAAGCCATCCCGCGCGAGCGCATACAGATACCGAGGCCCCGCGAGCACCGTGTTGCTGTTGGTGCCCAGGATGGACAGCGCGCCGCCCACCGTCATCATCAGGCCGCCCCAGCCCCCGAGGAACCTCGCGGCGGCATCGGCCAGCGGCGTCTTCGCGTCCACCACCCCGGGCAACGTCCCCAGCGCCACCCACTGCACCGCGGTGTAGATGAGCGTGACGACGCCAATCTGCACGATGAGCGCGAAGGGCACGTCGCGGCGCGGGTTCTTGAACTCCCCCGCGGGCGCGGCCGTGTTCTCGAAGCCCGCATACGCGAACAGGAGCAGCAGCACCGCGGCGCCCAGGCTGCCGGTGCTCTTGGGCTCCACGGAGGTCGCCAGCGGCGCCGACACGAAGAAGATGCCCACGCCGATGAAGACCAGCAGCGGCACCGTCTTGGTGATGGCCAGGAAGACCGCGGTGCGAGCGCCGCTCTTCACCCCGACGACGTTGATGGCCGTGAGCGCGAGCAGCGGAATCGCGATGGCCAGGCTCTGACCGAAGCCCGCATTGGCGCCGGGCCACAGGTAGCCGAGCGCCCGGGAGAAGCCGACCGACAGCGAGGCCACCGAGGCGACGCGGGCCAGCCACGTCATCCACCCGACCTGGAAGCCCACCAGCTCGCCGAAGGCCTCGCGCGTGTAGAGGTACGCGCTGCCGGGCTTGTCGAAGTAGCTGGCGGCCTCCGCGAAGCAGAGCACGAGCAGCAGCACGGCCAGCCCGGCGAGCACCACGGCGCCGGTGCTCGCGGAGCCCAGGTTCGCCGCGGCCGCCGCGGGCAGCAGGTACACCCCGCTGCCGATGACGTCATTGATGGAGAAGCCCACCAGCTCCCAGCGGGAGACGGCGCGCCGCATGCCAACGTCTTGGGGACTCGAATCGCTTCCAGTCGTCATGGTGGGGTGGGGCGCCCGGGGGTGCTGACAGGGTGGGAGCAGGAAGCATACGTGCGTCGCCGCCTGTTTCGTCGAGTCCTTGGCGAAGGTCTCGCGGACTGCCCGTTCACGCGTTGCTGCACGACTCGAACACGAGGGGGAAAGAATGTCCTCGAATTGGTGGGGCGCAGTGCTTGCGGGTGTCGTGGTGTTGTCCTCCACGTCAGCCCGCGCGGATGTCCGTATCTACAATCAGGATGCCGAAGTTCCCATCTGGGTGAACTGGGACAGCTTCGAGGCGCAAGGGATTCCGGCCAGTTGGCGTGACCCCTTCATGTCCTGTCTCTACAACGCCATCGTGAAGTGGCGCACCATCGGCGCCTTCCGACTCAAGCCCGCCGTCTATGGCTACACGACGCGCACGGTGGCGTCGTCGGGCGAAATCATCGTGCAGATGAACGAGAAGCACGGCGATGGCTCCCGGGTGGCCTCCACCTTCGGGACGGGCAGCGCCATCACCATCATCTTCCACCGCAAGAGCTCCAACGGGACGCCCTGGACCTTCACGCCGCACCGCAACACCACGGGCGCCATCGACATGCAGGGCGTGGCCATCCACGAGTTCGGGCATGCGTTCGGCCTGGACCACGAGGACGGAATCACCACGGCGGTGATGTTCCCCTCGGTGCATGCGGGCATGCGCCACGGCCCGACGACGAAGGACTACACGGACGTGCGCGCGCTCTACGGTGCGCGGGACTACGACCGTGTCTACATGAAGCGCTCCACGGACAACGGCGTCTCCTGGAGTGCGTTCACCACGAACCTCTCCGGCATCGGCGTGACGACGTCCATCGACCCGACGGCGCTGCGGGACACCAGCCAGACGGTGTTCTTCTACACGGGCGCGGGGAAGAACCCGCAGTGGATTCGCGGCAACTCGGACGGCTCCGCCTATGACACCAGCAAGTGGTTCGTCTTCGGCGGCGAGCGCAGCATCTACGGCACCACCGGCCATGGCTGGAACAATGACTACATCATGGCGTGGGTGGACCCGCTCAACGACGCCATGCAGATCCGCATGGTCAAGTCCACCGACGGAGGCGTCAGCTGGTTCGGCGTGGGCAACGTCGCCGGCGCCACCACCATCGGCACGCCGGCGGTGCACAAGCTGACCGACACCGTGTGGATTCTCGCGTACGCGAAGCTCGACCGCGCCAATCCCAACAATGACGGTCAGGTGGTGACGCGCGTCTCCACCAACGGCGGCTGGAACTGGGGGCCGGAGGTCGTGGTGCCGGTGCCTGCCTACTACCGGGCGCTCGCGGGGGTCTCCATCACCAGCTCCGGCAACAGCTTCATCCGGATCGGGTTCAGCTGGTCCGATGACATCCTGCACTCGAAGTACCTCGTGCGGACGCTGAAGCTGCACTGGGACGGGGCGGGCCTGGTCTACGACGGGATGCTGTACGGCACGGATGAGACGCGCACCCAGCCGTCGCTGGCGAAGAGCCTCAGTGGCATGCATCAGGCCGTCCGGGGCACCAACTTCGCGGGGGTGCTGTACTCGCGGACGTCGCCGAACGATGGCTCCGCGTGGGGCACGGCGGGGCCGGAGATTGCGCCGGGCTCGCTCGTCACGCCCTCGTTGTCCGCGCACAGGGACTACAGCTTCGTCTTCGCGCACTACCTGCAGTGAGTTCCTCCGGAGCGCCCCATCCCGTCTCCGCCTGGGGCGGGGTGGGGGCATGGTTCCTTCGTCGTGCGAAGCGAGGAGTGATTGACATGCATGGGACCACGCTCACGCGGCTTGGGCTGATGGTGCTGTTCGCGGTTTCGGTGTCGGCGAGGGCTTCGTCCTCCATGGGGCCGATTCCGCCCGAGGACATCGTGCGGCAGGGCACGTCGGTGGTGGTGGGCCGCTTCCTGGAGGGGGCGTCGGTCCACTGGCGCGAGCTGGGCGGACAGTTCGACGACCAGGGACGCCCCATCACGGTGCGCGAGGTGTACACGCTGCGCGACTTCGAGGTCCTCGAGGTCGTCGATGGCGCGCCACCGCCGGCGCGGCTGCGCATCCTGACCGTGGGCGGCACGGTGGAGGGGATTCACACGCCGGAGAGCTTCAACGCGCCGCCGCCTGGAGTCGCGGTGGGGTTGGCGTTGCTGCCCGTGGAGGGGCAGGGCGAGACCTTCCTCATCGTGCACGTCCGCTCGTTCGAGGCGGACTCGCCCGCGAAGCTCGCGTCGTTCAGGGGCTTCGTGCGTGAGGCCCGCAAGCCCGTTCCGGAGTCGCCCGAGGACGCGCTGGCTCGTGACCTCGAGCGGCAGCAGCCCCCGCCTCCGGACCCGGCGCTGCAGGTGACGGACGAAGCGACAGGGCCCAAGGTGCCAGAGGAGCCTCCCGTCGAGGAGGCGGGGCCCGGGACCCGAGCGGCGCCTGAAGAAGCTCGCGGGACGCCGGATGTCGTTGCTCCGCGGGGCGCGCCCACGGCCGCCCAGGACAGGGCACCATCGGAGCGAGAAGTGGATGCCGGGTCAGCGCGTCAGGCGCCCCCTTCTCCCGCGGAGGCCGCGACGAAGGCCGTCGAGGATTCGGACACCTCGGCGATTCATGTTGGCTGGGTGGGCTCACTCTTCGCCATCGTCGTCGCGGTGGCCATCGTCGCCCGGGTGACCTTTCGTCGCCGCGATTGAGCCGAGGTGCCGAACCTCCGTGGTGGCTCGCGGAGTTGAAGACCGCGTCACGGGTCGAGACCGTTGCTCCAGGCGGCAGGGGTGCGAGGCTGTCGATGGACGGAGCGCTGGCGGCGCTCTCCGCGAGGGCCACACTTCCCGGGGACACGTGCGTGGTTGTTCAGCGGCGCGGCGAGAGTGCCTCCGTGAGGAGCAGCTTGCAGCGCAGGCCGCCGTTGCGCACGGGCAGGCTCCGGGCCTCCGGCAGGTTCAGCGCCTTCACGAGCCCCGTGTCCTCGGGCACCAGCAGCGCGGCACGCCAGCCCGTGAAGCCCTTGCGTAGCGTCTCGCCCATCGCCCGATAGAGCCCGGGCAGGTCCTCGCCCTCGCCCACGCGCTTGCCGTAGGGCGGGTTCGCCACCAACAGCCCGGGGCCTCCGGGGGGAGCCGTCAGCGTCTTCACGTCCTTGCGCTCCAGCGCGAGCGTCACGCCCGCGCGGCGCGCGTTCCTTCGGGCGGTTCCCAGCGAGCCCGCGTTGATGTCGAAGCCGTGCAGAGCCCCCCGTGGCGCGGCCAGCGCTTCCGACTCCGCCCGCGCCTTGCGCTCCGCCCAGCCATTCGCATCGAAGCCCGGAAACGATTCGAACGCGAAGCCATGCATCAAGCCTGGCGCTCGCTTCATCGACATCCACGCGCCTTCCACCAGGAAGGTCCCCGAGCCGCACATCGGGTCCACGAGCGGCTCCGCGCCGTCGTAGCCCGCCAGCGTCAGGATGCCCGCCGCGAGCGTCTCCCGCAGGGGCGCGCGGCTGATCTCCTGTCGATAGCCGCGGCGATGCAGCGGCTCGCCGCTGGTGTCGGCGCTCACCGTGAAGACATCGCCCTCCACGCGCACGAGCAACGTGAGCCCGGGACCGCCCTCCTCGTCGAGCGGCCCCGCGCGGGCCACCGACTCCACGCCCCACGCCTCCGCCGCCGCGTCCATCACCACGTCCGCGCCCGGGACTCCCGAGCGCTTCAGCGTCACCGACATCCGAGGTGGCGAGCGACGGTCCCAGATGCGCGACAGCTCCAGTCCGCGCAGGCCCCGGACCAGCACATCCTCGTCGTTCGCCCGGAAGACGCCCAGTCGCAGCAGCACACGGCTGGCGGTGCGCAGGCGCAGGTTCGCCTCCTGATGCAGCCCGGTGGGCCCCTCCAGCTCCACACCGCCCTCGGCGCGGCGAGGCTTCCATCCGAGCGCGGCGCACTCCGACTCCAGCGCGGGCTCCAGTCCAGGAAGGGTGGAGACATAGACATGCTCGGAGGCGCGGGCGTTCGTCACGGGAGGCCCATTGTCCGTGCTCCCGTGCGGACCGCAACGACTCATTGCGGCCTCGCTCCCCGAGGCCGAGCGCTTCGTGGCGAACCGAAGTGACTGAGCGCGGGTTCGCCCGAGGGCACCCTCCGTGGCGGGGGCATCACTCGCGCCTCGCGTCCTCCACGCCAAGGCGCGGGATGCGGGCCCGCGGTCCTGCCCGTGGAGCTCCCGTGCAGGGCTCCACGGGCCCCGACACGCAAGCCCTCACGGGGCTGGCGCGGAGGGCGGCTCGTGCAGCCGTGTCACGGACAGCGGAGTCGGGGGATTCGCATAGACGCCCTGGTACTCGGGAGGCAGCAGCCGCGCCACCCGGCGCATCATCGCGTCCGCCAGCGCCTGCCTCGCGTCCTCCGCGCCGACGGTCTCGGGCTCCAGGTCCTCCATGCGGAACGCCGGCCCCACCCGCACACGGACCTGCGCGTGGTACAGCCGCTCACCCCCCATGTCCGAGTCGTTGATGGGCATCAGCTTCTCGGTCCCCATCAGCGCCACCGGCACCACGGGCACCCCCGCGCGCTTCGCGATGAGCGCCACGCCCTTCTTCGCCTGGAGCAGCTCGTGGGTCCGGCTCCGCGCGCCCTCGGGGAAGATGAGCACCGAGCTGCCGCCCTTGAGCGTCTCCACCGCGCGCCGCATCGCCTCGATGTCCGGCGAGTTGGGCTTGATGGCAATCGTCTCCATCACCTCCGAGGCCAGCCGCGTCATCACCGTGCCCTGCAGCTTCACGCCCGCCAGGAACACCAGCTTCCGGGGACGGAAGGCGCGGTCCAGCGTGAATCCGTCCGCGTTCGACAGGTGGTTGCAGATGTAGAGACAGGGCACGTCCGGGAGGTTGCCGCGGCCCTCCACCACCTCGTCGGCCAGGGCATCCCACACCCCGTCCATCAGGGTACGCACCACGTGGCGCCGGACTCCCTCCGGCAGCCGTGCCATCAGCGAAAAGAGAATGCGGAGCACGCGTCGGTCGCCTCCACCTCGGGACGGCTTGAGAGCATGGACAAGTCGGCGCCCAGGCGTCCGACCTCTTTCACCCATCCTTCAGCCCCACCACTGGCCACCAGAAGATGTAGTCCCAGCCGCCTTACCGGTCAGCGCCCACGCCGCGCCAGCCCCCTGCCCGCATGCCGTCCCGTCGTGCAGCCAACGCTCCGGACCGACTCCGGGACGGGCCACTCGGGGCCCCTGTCACGGACCGGTATCCCACGCAGTCCGCGTCAACCCCATCGGCGAGCACCCCGGGTTTGGGCTAAGGGAGGGGCCATGAGCGCCGCCGAAGCGAGTCCCTCGCGCAGCAGGAAGCCCGTGGAGTACGAGGTCACCGTCGACCATGTGCGGATGGACACGCACGACACGGCCACCCTCTTCCTCGACTTCGGGGACGTCCGGCCCGACTACAAGGCCGGCCAGTTCATCAACATCGACCCGCACCAGTTCCCCGCGCTCGGGCGCTTGTCCGCCTACCTGCAGGAGCAGAAGGGGCGCAAGGAGCCCCAGCGCTCCTACTCCCTGGCCTCCGCCCCCCACGAGCGCCACGTGGCCATCACCGTGAAGGACGAGGAGTTCATCCCCGGCCTCACCCGCTACCCGCCGCTGCTCTCGCCCTTCCTCGTCCACGGCCGACTCACCGGCGCGCGCCTCAAGGTGCTCGGCTTCATGGGCCCCTACGTGCTGCCCGACGACGTGGAGACGCGCACGGGCCACGTCGTCCACCTGGTGGCCGGCTCGGGCGCGGTGCCCAACTTCGCCATCCTCAAGGACGCGCTGCACCGCGGCCTGAAGACGCGCCACACCGTCCTCATGTCCAACAAGACGTGGAGCGACATCCTCTACCGCGACGAGCTGGAGGCCCTGGCCCGGCGGCACGCGGACCGCGTCCGGCTGGTGCACACCCTCACGCGCGAGCTGGACGAGTCGCGCTTCGGCGGCGACGTGCGCAAGGGCCGCGTCCACCAGGCGCTCCTCGAGGAGCTCATCCCGGACCGCGACACGTGCCTGGTCTACGCGTGCGGCCCCGCGATTACGCCGTGGGACCGACGCAAGGCGCTGGAGACGCGCACGCCCGCGACGCCGCGCTTCATGGAGACGGTGCTCGGCCACCTCCACGCGCTCGGCATCGACGACAAGCGCATCAGGCGGGAGACCTACGGATAGGCTCCAGCGGGAGCACCACCTCGAAGCGCGCGCCCCGCTTCGGCCGACCACTGGCGCGCACCTGCCCGCCATGCGCCAGCACCACGCGCTTGACGATGGCCAGCCCCAGCCCGCGTCCGTTGGCGCGCGTGAGGAAGAAGGGCTCGAAGACGCGGCGCGGGTCCACGTCGGGGATGCCCGGGCCCTCGTCCTCCACCGTCAGCCGCACGCCCTCGTCCCCGGGCTCCACGCTCAGCTTCACGCGCCCGCCCGGAGGCGAGGCCTGCACCGCGTTGCGCACCAGGTGCGTCACCGCGAGCTGGAGCAGCGTCTCGTCGCCCATCAGCTCCGGCGTGTCGGGAGCCTCGTCCACGGTGAAGCGCAGCGTGGGCGCGTCCGGAGGGCCGTGCATCTGCCCCAGCGCGCGCCGCACCAGCTCGCCCAGGTGGACCCTCCGGGGCCTGGGCTCCAGCGGACGCACCACGTCCAGCAGGTCGCGGACGATGTCCTCCAGCCGGATGGCCTCCTCCTCCAGCATGCCCACCGCGGCCTGCCCCGTGGGGCCCAGGTGCGCCTCGCGCCGCAGCACCGCCACCGCGTTGAGGATGGCGCCCAGGGGGTTGCGCACCTCGTGCGCCACCACGCCCGCGGCCTCGCCCAGCACCATCAGCCGCTCCTGCGCCACCAACTCGTCCTGCAGCCGTGACACCTCCTCCAACCGCTGTGAGGCGACGCGGTGGTGGCGCACGTTCTCCAGCACGCCGCCCACCATCTGCGCGAACAGCTCCAGCGTGCTCGCGGCGGCGGGCGTGAGGTTCAAGCCCTGCGCGGAGAGGATGCCGAAGGGCTGGCCCTCCACGAAGATGGGCGCGTCCAGCGCGCGGATGCCGGGAGGGTAGGCCCGCTGGATGTCCTCGAAGACCTCGCTGCTGTGGATGCGGTGGGCCGCGCCGAGCGCGTCCTGATGGAAGGCCGCCTTGCGCCGCGAGAGCACCTCCGCCAGATGGGGGAGGGTGGTGAGCGGCAGCCGCACCTCGGTGACGGGCATGCCGTACTTGCGCTCGGCCAGCGCGACGATTTCGGGCTCCTGCCGCATGGGCCCGTGCCGGAAGGTGTCGCCCTCCACCAGGAGGATGGCCGCGTAGAAGCCCTGGCGGTGCACGGCCTCCACCGCCGTCTCCAGCACCTCGTGCTCGTCCCGGGCGTGGAGCAGCTCCGTGGCGGCGGCGCCCAGGGCCTCGGTGAGCCGGCGCGCGGTGTCCTCGCCTCCCGCGTCGTGCAGCAGCACCACCGTCTCGTCCGGCGACGCGCCGGGCGCGTACGTGGCCGTCAGCGTGCGCTCCTGTCCATCCGCGCGGCGCATGCGCAGCCACAGGGGATGCTCGGGACGGTTGCCGTCGCGCACGAGCGCCTCGTGGAAGGCCTCCACCCAGCCGCGCTCGGCGGAGATGAAGCGCGCGATGTGGGCGGAGACGGGCGTGGCCTTCAGCTCCTCGAGGGAGATTCCCAGCAGCGAGGCCATGGCCTGGTTGGCCACCAGGACCTGCTCTCCCCGGATGACGGACGCGGCGGTGGGCAGCCCGTCGAGCAGCCAGTAGTCAGGAGGCGTGGCGGGGGCGTCGGGAGGCACGGAGGTCATCCTGGAGGGCGTCGGGAGGGGGGATGCAATCGTCGGCGCGGTGTCCCGTAGGAAAGGGGGAGGGGGCAACACGAGGGACGGAGGACACCATGAACAACTTCATGAATGTGATGGGCCGCGATGACCTGGAGCTCAAGGCGGTGATGGCGGTGATGGCGACCTTCGTGATGACGGGCGCGGTGCTGCTCGGACAGCTGCTCTAGGCGTCCTGTCCGAGCGGCCCCTACCGCTCGGGCCTACTTCGGGGGCTTGCGGCTGACGAACTGCTGGATGAACTCGCGCTCCTCCTTGCGGAGGCTGCTGAGCCGCAAGCCGTAGCCGCGAGGGTTCTTCCCGTCGTCCAGCGAGTTCTCCCAGATGACCGAGCTGCGCAGCGTCATCACGCGCGACGGGTCATCGAAGCGCAACGTCAGCTCCACCAGCGTGCCCAGCCGCAGCGGCTTGTCCGTCGCGATGAACAGGCCGCCGGAGGACAGGTTGATGATGCGGTGGTCCGTGAAGATGCCGGTGTTCTGCATCGACACCTTCACGTCCGCGTGGATGCGATCATCCTGGCGGCGCTCCAACCCCACGAACTCCGCGCTGGAATAGGTGGGCGCGGCGGCGGCCCGCCTCAGGGGCACGGCCGGGGGCGGCGGCGCGGGCTGCGGCGGCGGCAGGGTGTGCGTGCGCTGCACCGGCGGCGCGGCGGGCACCCGGGCCGCCACCGGCGCCGAGGGCTGCATCACCGGCGGCGGAGGACGCGGCGGCGGCGCGGGCTGCGGCGGCGGCTGGGGCCTGGCGGCGACCGCCACGGGCGGCGACGCGTACGCGGGGGCGGCCACGGGCGGCGGCGCATGGACGGGCGCGGCCACCGGCGGCGGCGCGTACGCGGGGGCAATCGAGGGCGGAGGCGCGGGCGGCAGGGGCCCGTTCATGTCCAGCCGGGGCGGCACCGGGCGGGCCTGCTGGTAGGCGCCTTGCGAGTAGAGGACCTCCACCTCGCGCATGCAGCGCGACAGGAAGTCGAAGATCTCCGCGGACACCTTGCGCAGCTCCGGATGCGTCTCCGGGGCCAGGTGCTCGGGCGCGAAGCGCTTGGCCATGCGGAAGAAGGCCAGGCGCACCTCGTCGAGCGAGGACGAGGGCTTGGCGCCGAAGACCTCGTGTGGAGGCAGGTTCTGCAGCCCCTTGAGCTGGGTGCGCAGGCGCTCGGCCTGCTGCTGCTCCACCGACTGTGACGGGCGCGCGGCGGTGAACAGGTCCGCCAGCTCCGGCAGCTCCTGGAGGGCCACCCATTGGGTGCCATCGCGCGACGCGCGCACGGCGGCCTTCATCCGACCGGAGGCGATGAGCTCGCGCAGGGCCTGGAGGGCGATGGGCCCCAGTACGCGGCCGAGATTGTCCGCTACCCAGTAACCGACAGCAGGAGACGACACGCAGACACCTCTGAAGTCAGTGAGCCAACGCCTGGCGCACGGCCGAGGCGATTTCCAGCGGATGGAAGGGCTTACCCACGAAGCCCACCGCGCCAGCGGCCATGGCCTGCTCCACCACGGGCTCCGCGTCCATGCTGCTGATGACGAGCACTCGCGTGCCGGGCGACACCTGCTTGATGGCGCCGAGCACCTCCAGGCCGCTCTTCTTCGGCATGAACAGGTCCAGGAACATCACCGCGGGCTTCTCGCGTGCGGCCACCGCGAGGCCCTCTTCTCCGTCGGCGGCCTCGAGCAGTCGCAGCTCGATGCCCGTGTCGGCGATGACGTCCTTGAGGATGCGGCGCACGAAGCTGTCGTCGTCGACGAGCAGCAGTGTCGGGGTGTCGGACATGGCGCCGCATGATACTTGGACCGCGCAACATCCGCGCGAGGGTCTGCGTCGCCTGCCTGCCTTTTTGGGTTAAGGGGTGAGCATGTCCATTGACCAGGCCCTCTCTCACTTCGAGTCCCAGAAGAACGCCTACCTCGAGGACCTCATGGCCCTCGTGCGCATACCCAGCGTCTCGTTCCCCGGCTTCGACGCCGCCCGTGTCCGGCAGAGCGCCGAGGCGACTTCTCGACTCTTGAGGGACCGTGGGTTTGAAAACATCCAGCTACTCGAAATCGGGGATGCCCATCCCTATGTGTATGGGGAGGTCCTGCGGGCGCCAGGTGCACCGACGTTGCTGTTGTATGCCCATCACGACGTGCAGCCGGCGGGGGATGAGTCGCTCTGGAAGAGTCCTCCGTTCGAGCCCACGTTGCGCGACGGGCGGCTGTACGGGCGGGGCACCGCGGACGACAAGGCGGGCATCGTGGTGCACACGTCGGCGGTGGACGCGTGGTTGAGGGGCGCGGGGAAGCTGCCGCTCAACGTGAAGGTGCTCATCGAGGGGGAGGAGGAGATTGGCAGCGGGCACCTGTCGGAGTTCCTGCGTCGGCACGCGGCGCTGTTGCAGGCGGACGCGATTGTGCTGACGGACACGTCGAACTTCGACACGGGGCTGCCGTCCATCACCACGGCGCTGCGGGGGCTGGTCACGGTGGACGTGGAGGTGCGGGGGCTCAAGCAGGCGGTGCACTCGGGGATGTGGGGTGGGCCGGTGCCGGACCCGGTGATGGCGCTGTGCCGGATGCTGGCGACGCTGACGCACGCGGACGGCTCCATCGCGATTGAAGGGTTGGGTGAGAAGGTGAAGCCGCTGACGGCGGGGGAGCGCGCGAGCATCCAGTCGTTGCCGGGGGACGAGGCGACGTTCCGCGAGCAGGTGGGGTTGTTGCCGGGGGTGGAGGTGCTGGGCGGGCGGCACCCGTACGAGACGAACTGGCGTCAGCCGAGCATCGCCATCAACGCCATCCAGGCCAGCAGTCGGAAGGACGCGCGCAACATCATCTGCGACGCGGCGTGGGCGCGCGTGGGCATCCGCATCGTTCCGGACCTGGACCCGGCGGACGTGGAGCGGCGGTTGAAGGAGCACTTGCGCAAGGTGTGCCCGTGGGGGCTGGAGGTGGAGTTCCAGACCGAGGGCGCGTCGGGGTGGTGGTACACGGACCCGTCGCATCCGGCGTTCCAGGCGGCGTTCCGCGCGCTGGAGAAGGGGTACGGGACGAAGGCGGTGGCCATCGGCTGTGGCGCGTCCATTCCGTTCGTGGAGCCGTTCGCGCGGGAACTGGGCGGTGTGCCCGCGCTGCTCATCGGCGTGGAGGACCCGTACACGTACGCCCACTCGGAGAACGAGAGCCTCCACGTGGGCGACTGGGAGAAGTCCATCCGCAGCGCCATCCACATCTACGAGGAGCTGGCGCGGGCGCTCACCGCGCGGTGACTACTTCTTGAACCCCAGGTGCGCGAGCGCCGCCTTCACCCAGTCCTTGATGGACACGGTGTCGAAGGGCACGGCCTCGCGGCCGGGGTACTTCTTCTCGAAGTACGTCACCGCCGCCACGCCCATCGCGAACGCGGTGCCGCCGCTGGCCGCGCCCTTGAGCAACCAGCCCGCGACCGGAATCCAGCCCACCGTCTCGCCCACGATGGAGCTGGCCGCCTTGCGCGCCACGATGCCCGCGCCCAACGTGGGAATCATCCCGAGCGACTCACCCAGGCTGAGCTTCTCTCCGTAGATGCCCGCCACGTGATAAATCATGTACGCCTCGATGGCGGACGTGAGCGCCGTGTGCGCGCCCGGCACCGGGATGGGCAGCGCGGCGGCCCCCGCGGCCCTCAACGCACTCTCCTCCACCCAGCTTCGCGCGGCCTTCTCTGCTGACATGTGCTCGTCTCCCGAGGACTGACCCGTCCCCACCACCTTAGGGACTCCCCGGGCCGAGCGAAAGCACGCGGCGCCCCCTCACCCTGGACGGAAGCGGTCCGTGGCCTCCAACAGCGCCGCCGTCGTCCCCGGCTCGTTCGCCGAGTGCCCCGCGTCCGGCACCATCACGAACCGCGCCTCCGGCCACGCGCGATGCAGCGCCCACGCGCTCTCCGGCGGACACACCACGTCGTATCGCCCCTGCACGATGACCGCCGGGATGTGACGGATGCGCGGCACGTCCTCCAGCAGCTGCGTGTCCGAGCGCAGGAACCCGCGATGGAAGAAGTAGTGGCACTCGATGCGCGCGAACGCCAACGCGAAGTCCCCCGTGCTGTTTCGCGCCACCAGCTCCGGGTTGGGATGCAGGTAGCTGGTGTGCGCCTCCCACACGCTCCACGCCCGCGCGGCCTCCAGCCGGACCGCCATGTCCGCGCTCGTCAGGCGGCGGTGGTACGCGCCCAGCAAGTCATGCCGCTCCTCGATGGGGATGGGCGCGAGGTACTCCTCCCAGGCCTCCGGGAACAGCGCGCTCGCGCCCCGCTGGTAGAACCAGTCCAGCTCCTGCTTGCGCAACAGGAAGATGCCTCGCAGCACCAGCTCCGTGACGCGCTCCGGATGCGCCTGCGCGTAGGCGAGCGACAACGTGCTGCCCCACGAGCCCCCGAAGAGCATCCACCGCTCGACGCCCAGGTGCTCGCGCAGCCGCTCCAGGTCCGCCACCAGGTCCCACGTGGTGTTCTCCTCGAGGCTCGCGTGCGGCGTGCTGCGGCCACAGCCCCGCTGGTCGAACAGGATGATGCGGTATGCGGCCGGGTCGAAGAAGCGCCGCTGCCGCGCATCCGTGCCGCCACCCGGGCCCCCATGGACGAACACCACGGGCTTGCCCTGGGGGTTGCCGCTCTCCTCGAAGTACAGCTCGTGGAGCGGGGACACCCGCAGGCGGCCCATGCGGTAGGGCTCCACGGGCGGGTACAGCGTCCGCGACGACCGGGACGGGACGGACATGCGCCTTCCGGGACTGCGAGAGAGCCCGAACGCTAGCGGATGCGCGCGGCTCCCGCGACGCCACGCCCCCGGCCCGCATGCGCGGGTGTTCGCGTGTCCTCTCGCTCGGCGTGGAGACTGTCAGGCAGGGCACAGCTCCCAGGCTCCGGGGCGCGCCAGGCGCGATGTGACGGCGAAGTTGCCCGCGTGCGACGTGGTGTTCGTGGGGGTGGTGGATGCTGCCCGCAACTCCACACCCCGGAGCGTTCCATGAACATCGCTTCCCTGATGAACCCCCCTCGGAAGAATGCGCAGGACACGTCGACCCACCTCACCACCCTGGTCCGCGTCCAGGCCACCGTCCTCGCCCAGGGCGCGCTCACCGTCGCCAAGGACCAGGTGAAGTCCTTCCGCCACATGCTCGACGTGCTCACCGGCGCCTACGCGCAGGCCCGTCCGTAGCACCGCGACCGCGCAGGCGGCCATCCCTCGCGGGCATGACGACGCGCGAGCGGCGTGAGTGCTCGAGAGGGGAGGTCAGTGCCTCCCACCGGAGGCTGAACCCCTTCGACGTGCCCCAGAGGCGACTCCGGGGCGCGTCAGCGTGAAGCCGACGTCGACGTGCTCGCGGGGCGTGTCGGTCCCCGAGGGGCACGTGGACGTCTCAGGAGGGCGCGCCGGGGCTCGGGCTGGTTCCCGGGCTCGAAGGCGCGTCCTCCTTCGGAGGCGGGGGAGGCACGCCCTTGCCCGCGGGCGCCACCATCCGCACCTCCGATGTCTCCCCGAGCGCCAGGCCGTCGCCCTTGGGCTCCGTCTCCGTCACCGCGATGACGTCACCCCGGTGCAACTGGAGGAAGCGCTCGTTCTTCTCGTTGCGGTGGCGCTCCTGCATCGCCAGGCCCACGCGGCCCTCGGGCCCGCAGCCGATGTAGCGGTGGCGCCCCTTGCCCTCCAGCGGCTCGGAGACGATGCGGAACAGCCGCCCCGGCGGCGTCTGGGGCCACTCCTCGCCCTTGGGCGCCAGCATCAGGTAGCTCATCTTCAGCGCTTCCTTGTGCAGGCTCGCCGCGCGCGCCAGCTCCTCCACGACGCGAGGCATGGGCCACGGCCGCTCCGCGTGGCACCAGTCGGTCTCCTTCACCAGCGCCGGACACGGCCCCCGGTACATGCACGGCGCGCGCACCGCGTAGCCCCGCGACACCAGCGCGTCGCGCACGTGCAACAGGCCCCGGCTCGTCTCGCGCAGCGCCGGCTCCATCACCAGCAGGCTGCCGCCCTTCTTCACCTTCGCCAGCACCGCCTCCAGCAGCGCCGCGCGCGGGTTCGTCGCCGCGTCGCCCGTGCCGTACAGCTCGTTGATGACGTGCCCCATCGTGATGAGGTCGAACTGTCCCTCCGGCAGCGCCGCGGCCTTCTTCGTCGGGTCCCACTCGCGCGTGGCCAGCGCCTCGCCGGCCTCCGTCGCCAGCGCGCGCGCCAGGTTCAGCGCCGGCTTGCTGCGGTCCGCCGCCGTCACCTCCTTGGCTCCCGAGTCCATCGCCGCGAAGGCCACCGGCCCCGGGCCACTGCCCAAATCCAGCACCTGCCGGGGCCGGTTCGGCAGCTCTCCCAACACCTGCCGGGCCTGCGCGTAGGACACCGGCCAGTAGAAGAGGAGATAGGCGCCCAGGAGCTTCGGGTCGTCCATGTAGCGCGCGCCCGCGAGCTGCCGCTCCCGCGTCAGGCCCATGGACAGCTGCCGCACGCCGGCGCCCACCTCCTTGACCTCCTGCGGCGTCAGCTTCGTCTCCGGCCCGTCCCCCCGGCCGCGCGACTGACGCCACACGGCGATGAGCCGCGGCATCCACCGCTCCAGGTCCTTGCTGTATGCGTTGCTCATCCCGCCAAGCCTTCGACCGAGGGGCCGCTCCCGGCAGCGGCCCGTGTCAACCCGTTGTCACCGCGCCACTTGCTCAACTCCACGGTCGCCACCCGGGGGCGTCCGCGTTAAACCCTTGTCGCACATGATCTCCGTCCAAGGGCTGCGCAAGCACTACAAAGTCCACAAGCGCCCGCCTGGCCTCAAGGCGGCCCTCCGCTCGCTCTTCCACCGCACCTACACCTCCGTGAAGGCCGTGGATGGCATCTCCTTCGACATCCGCCCCGGCGAGCGCGTGGGCTTCCTGGGCCCCAACGGCGCCGGGAAGACCACGACGCTCAAGGTCCTCTCCGGCCTCCTGCACCCGTCCGAGGGCGAGGTCCGGGTGGACGGCCACGTGCCGCGCCTGCGCGAGGAGGCGTTCCTCAAGAAAATCATGCTCGTCATGGGGCAGAAGCAGCAGCTCTTGTGGGACCTACCACCGGCGGAGACCTTCGAGCTCAACCGCGCCATCTACGACGTGCCCGCGGCCCAATACAAGCAGACGTTGGACGAGCTGGTGGGCCTCCTGGAGATTGGCGACCTCATCGGCAAGCCCACCCGGCAGTTGTCCCTGGGCGAGCGCATGAAGTGCGAGCTGGCCGCGGCCCTCATCCACCGCCCCCGCGTGCTGTTCCTGGACGAGCCCACCATCGGCCTGGACGTGTCCATGCAGGCCACCATGCGGACCTTCATCAAGGACTACAACGAGAAGTACGGCGCCACGCTCATCCTCACCAGCCACTACATGGACGACGTGGCCGCCCTGTGTCCGCGCGTCATCGTCATCGACAAGGGGCTGCTCTCCTACGACGGCAGCCTGGACGCGCTGGTGCAGCGCGTGCGCCCGGAGAAGCGCGTGGTGCTGCGCCTGTCCGAGCAGGTGGAGGCGGGCCGGCTGGAGCCTTTGGGCAAGCTGGTGACGCACGAGGCGGGGATGGCGGTGCTCCAGGTGCGCCAGGACGCGGTCAACGCCACCATCTCCCGCGCCCTGTCGGGCCTGCCGGTGACGGACCTCACGGTGGAGAACGCGCCGCTCGAGGAGGTCATGAGCGAGCTGTTCGCGGAGAACAAGGCGCGCCGTGAGTCGACGGCCCAGGTGGTGCCGGCGTGAGCGCCCGAGGCGTGCTGCGCGCCCTGCCCACCATGCTGCGCGTGGGCTTCGCCGAGTCGATTGCCTACCGCGCGGAGATGTTCGTCTGGGTGCTGTCCACCACCATGCCGCTGGTCAACATGGTGCTGTGGATGGCGGTGTCCAAGGACGCGCCCGTGGGCAACTACGGCCAGGTCGACTTCGTCAGCTACTTCCTGGCCACCTTCGCGGTGCGCCAGCTCACCAGCGCCTGGGCCGCGTGGCTCATCAACTGGGAGGTGAAGCAGGGCACGCTGGCCATGCGCCTGTTGCGTCCCGTGTCGCCCCTGTGGGCCTACGCGTCGGAGAACGTCGCGGGCTTCCCCATGCGCGTCGTGGTCGCGGTGCCGGTGGTGCTGGTGAGCGTGGCGCTGGTGGGCGCCGACAAGGCGGTCCCCCAGCACGCGTGGGGCTGGGCCCTGTTCATCATCGCGGTGCTGGGCGGCTGGGCGATCACGTTCCTGGCCAACGTGGCCATCGGCGCGCTGAGCCTCTTCATGGACAGCAGCCAGAAGATGATGGAGGTCTGGATGGTCCTCTTCTTCGTCTGCTCCGGCTACATGTACCCGGTGGAGCTGCTGCCCGAGGGGCTGCGCACGCTCATCGACTGGCTGCCGTTCCGCTACCAGATGGGCCTGCCGGTGGAGCTGATGACGAGCGCGCATGATGTGCCCACGGCGCTGGGGCTGCTCGCGCGGCAGTGGGCGTGGGTGCTGGGGATGGGAGTCCTGGCGGTGACGCTCTGGAAGCAGGGCGTGAAGCGCTTCGCGGCGTTCGGAGGGTAGGGGAATGGTGCGGCGTTATCTGCGACTGCTCGGCGTACAGCTCAAGGCCTCCGGGCTCCAGGCGCTCCAGTACCGGGCGGACTTCCTCACCGAGGGCTTCACGTCCCTGTGCTGGGTCTTCACCGCGCTGGCGCCGCTGTTCGTCGTCTACGGGCGACGGCCGGCGGTGGAGGGGTGGACCTTCGGCGAGTCGCTGCTCGTGGTGGGCTGGTTCACCCTGCTGCAAGGCGTCCTGGAGGGTGCCATCAACCCCAGCCTCACGGGCGTGGTGGAGCACATCCGCAAGGGCACGCTGGACTTCGTGCTGCTCAAGCCCGCGGACGCGCAGTTCCTCGTGTCGACGCAGCGCTTCCTGCCGTGGCGCGCCTTCAACGTACTCACCGGCCTGGGCCTGTTCGTCTACGCCTTCATGCTGCTGGGCCGAGGGCCGTCACCCCTGGGATTGCTCGCGTCCGTGCTGCTGCTCGGCACCAGCACGCTGCTGTTGTACTCGCTGTGGATATTGACGGTGAGCGCCGCCTTCTTTGTCGTCCGGGTGGACAACCTCACCTTCCTCTTCTCGTCCATCTTCGACTTCGCGCGGTGGCCCTCGTCGGTGTTCAAGGGCGTGGCGCGCGGCGCGTTGACGCTCGTCTTCACCTACGTGATTCCCCTCGCCCTGATGACCACCTTCCCGGCCGAAGCCATGTTGGGCCGGCTGCCGACGGTGTCCCTCGTCGGAGCGGTGGTGGGCTCGGCGCTCTTCGCGTGGGTGGCGCGGCGCGTCTGGATTCGCTCCATCGGCCATTACACCTCGGCCAGCAGCTAATCCCTTTCATCTCGCCCGGTTCCGCCGGGCGGACGGGCGCTTGTCGACTCGGCGGTGGGGTGTATCAACCCCACCTGTCGCAGGGGTGGAGCGTGTTTTTTCAGAGGCGGGATTGGCCTCGCTCCCGGGGATTGGGTTAAGCGCCGCCCTGTGCGGGCCATCGGGCCCCACATCCCCCTCGGGAAAGGACCTCCCTCCATGAAACGATGTATCAGGCTCGGCCACCTGGCCGCGCTGGTGACGGCGCTTGTCCTCACGGGATGCTCACACGAAGAATTTGCAGAGCCGTCGGAAGCCAGGGGGGCGGGTGCGGGGCTGACCGCCGCGCCCGTGCCGGAGCTGGGCTGGTCGTTGACGGCGAGCATGACGTTGCAGCGGGTGGACCACACGGCGACGGTGCTGCGCTCCGGCAACGTGCTGGTGGTGGGGGGCCAGTCCTCCACGAGCGCGGAGCTGTATGACGTGGCGGGCGCGCGCTGGCTCACGGGCGGCACGCTGAACGCGGCGCGGCGGCGACACACGGCGACGTTGCTCGGCAACGGCAAGGTGCTGGTGGTGGGGGGCGACTCGGCGGCGTCGGCCACGGGCACCGCGGAGCTGTATGAGCCGTCGCTGGGCTCGTGGGCGCCGACGGGCAGCCTGGACTCGCTGCGCTCGGGCCACACGGCGACGTTGCTCGGCAACGGCAAGGTGCTGGTGGTGGGCGGGGAGAACGGCGCGGGCGCGGGGCTCGCGAGCGCGCAGCTCTATGACTCGGCCACGGGCACGTGGTCCCAGACGGGGGCGCTGCGCAGGCCGCGCGTGGGCCACACGGCGACGCTGCTGCCCAACGGGCGGGTGCTGGTGGTCGGCGGACGGCAGGGGCCTCGGGGCGCGTTCCTGCGCGACGCGGAGCTGTACGAGCCGTCCACCGGGACGTGGAGCGTCGCGGCGAGTCTGCTCGTGGCGCGCGCGGGCCACACGGCGACGCTGCTGTTGTCCGGCAAGGTGCTGGTGGTGGGCGGCTTCGTGGACGAGTTCACCGCGACGCGCGGCGTGGAGGTGTTCGACCCGGGCATGGGGAGTTGGAGCCCCGTCACGCAGGCCTTGCCGGCGGAGCGCGCGCAGCACACGGCCACGCTCCTGCACTCGGGCGAGGTGCTCGTCACCGGAGGCTCGGACGGCAACGAGCCCTACCTGGAGACGGCGCTGCTGTATGACCCGGCGCAGGGGCGCTGGACGCAGGTGGCGTCCATGAGCACGAGCAGGCTGGGCCACACGGCGACGTTGCTGGTCCAGGGCGACGTGCTCGTCACGGGCGGAAGCCCCGACAGCGTGCAGCGCTCCGCCACGGCCGAGCGGTACTCGGTGCCCACGCCGCCGTGGCGCCTCACCACGAGCATGGCGACGACGCGCTATCAGCACACGGCGTCGCTCCTGGGGTCGGGCAAGGTGCTGGTGGCGGGCGGCACGATGGGCGGCGCGGGCCTGGGCGGCGCGGAGCTGTATGACGAGGCCCAAGCCACGTGGACGGCGACGGGCAGCCTCGTCACCCCGCGCTTCCTGCACACCGGGACGGTGCTGCCCTCGGGCAGGGTGCTGGTGGCGGGAGGTCAGGCCTCCGGGTCGTCCTACCTGTCCTCCGCCGAGGTGTACAACCCGGACACCGGCCTCTGGAGCACCACCGGCGCGCTCGCGGGGACGCGCTCGCGGCACACCGCGACGTTGCTGCTCTCCGGGCAGGTGCTGGTGACGGGAGGGCGGTCTTCGTCGAGCTTCAGCAGCATCCAGGCCACGGCGGAGCTGTATGACCCGCCGTCGGGCACCTGGCGCGCCACGGGCTCGATGAGCGTGAAGCGCATCAACCACACCGCCACGATGTTGTTGTCGGGACACGTGCTGGTGGCCGGTGGCACCACGCCCACGGGGGACACGGCCACCGCGGAGCTCTACGACATGAACACCGGGGTGTGGTCTCCCGCGGGCTCCATGTCGGGCACGCGCTATGGCCACGTCGCGGTGTCGCTGCCGGGAGGCCGGGTGCTGGTGGCGGGCGGCTGGGGGCAGGGGGGCGCGTTGGCCTCGGCCGAAATCTACGAGCCCGCGCTGGGCCTGTGGATGCCGGTGGCGCCCATGTCGAGCAGCCGCTACGGGGCGATGGCGTCGGTGCTGCCGTCGGGCCGGGTGCTGGTCATGGGCGGGGACGCGGGCGCCGCCACGGGGCTGTTGCCCACCTCCGAGGTGTATGACCCGGCCACGGGCCTGTGGACGTCCGCGGGCGCGCTGTCCAATCCGCTGTCGAGCGCGGCGGTGTCGCGCCTGGCGGGCTCGGACCGGTTGCTCGTCACTGGCGGGCTGGGCTCGAGCGGCGCGGTCTCCACCGTGGAGCTCTACTTCCCGGCGCCCTGAGACGCGGTGTCATGTCCCGCGCGTGCGGGATGCCGCGGGCGGGACGTGGCGTGGAGGGCCGCGCTCACGCGCCGGGAGGCGGCGCCTCCGTCTCCTCGGACTCCACGCCGTAGTAGGCCAGACACTCCACCTCGCGGCCCCGCACGACGCGCCGTCCATCCAGCGGCCCGCCGTGCGCGGTGACGACGGTGCACTGGCCCTCGTCGCCGTCCTTGTCGAAGTAGAGCACCACCCACTCGCGCGTCGCGTCCTGCTGGTGCGCGAGCGCCGTGTTGGAGAACAGCGCGCGCACGCTCCACCCGTCCACTTTGCGCCGCAGCACCGGCAGCCACGCCTCGCCCGTGGGGTTGAAGCGCCGGGGCGCGATGGTGCGCAGCTCGCCGGCCTCCGCGCGCCGGCGGTACTCCTCGTCCACCTGGAGCAGCAGCCCGACGTCCGGCTGGGGACCGCCTTCCTCCCGTTGCTCCTGCTTGCGCGCCAGCCCGCGCCGGTTGCGGCCCAGCCGCGCCGCCAGCAGGTCGCGCACCTGCTGCCCGCGACGAGGACCGAAGCCCTCCACCGCCTCCAGGTGCCCGTCGTGCGCCGCCTGCTCCAGCTCCTCGAGCGAGCGCACCCCCAGCTCCTCATGGATGCGCCGCGCGAGCTCCGGCCCGATGCCCGGCACGCTGGCGAGCAGCTGCTCGGGAGAGGACTCGTCCTCCAGGCGCTGCAACAGCCCCAGGTGCCCGGTGCGCACCAGCTCCGCGATGGAGGCCGCGATGCTCTTGCCCACCCCGGGCAGCTCCCGGAGACCCGCCTCGCCCTTGGACGCGAGCAGCTCCGCCACGGAGTCCGGCCACTTCCCCACCGTCGCCGCCGCCTTGCGGTAGGCCGATACCCGGAAGGGCATGGCGTCCTGCTGCTCGAGCAGGTCCGCCACGCGCTCCAGCGCGTCCGCGAGGCTGATGTTGTCCTTCCATTCGACGCCCATGGCTCCCTCCAACTTGGAGCGTCGCGTCCCAGGCGGCCACCCCGACCCGGGACACCGGGCGGACAGGGGAGCGCCCGCTCCTCAGGGCGTCGGAGCCGGCGCGTCCGCCACGATGGCGTCCGCTTCGATCTCCACCAGCATCGCCGGGTCGATGAGCTTGCTCACCTCCACCATCGACGTGGCGGGGCGGATGGCGGCGAAGAACTCCCCGTGGGCGCGGCCCACCTCCTCCCAGCGGGAGATGTCCGTGACGTACATGCGCGTGCGCACCACGTCCTTCAGGCTGGCGCCCACGGCCTTCAGCGCGGCCTCGATGTTGCGCAGGGTCTGCGTGGCCTGGAGGTAGGCGTCCCCGGGGCCCACCACCTGGCCCTGGGCGTCCGTGGCGGTGGTGCCGGAGACGGAGACGAAGGGGCCCACGCGCACCGCGCGCGAGTAGCCCACGCGGGGCTCCCAGGGAGTACCTGTCGAGTGGTGGGTCCGCTGCATGGCCGCCTCCAGGGGCGAGAAAGGGTGGGCGGACCCTCCCACGGGCGTCGGGCGGACCGCCAGGGGCTCCTTGCTGGCTGCAAGGAAACACGGCCCGTGGTAGTTGGCCTCGGGTCATGACGAACGAGCTCGACAGGGAGGTCGCCCGGCGGCGCACCTTCGCGATCATCTCCCACCCCGACGCGGGCAAGACCACGCTCACCGAGAAGCTCTTGCTCTACGGCGGCGCCATCCACCTGGCCGGCAGCGTCAAGGCCAAGCGCGCGCGGCGCCACGCCACCAGCGACTGGATGGAGCTGGAGAAGGAGCGCGGCATCTCCGTCACCTCGTCCGTCCTCCAGTTCTCCTACCGGGACCACGCGGTCAACCTGCTGGACACCCCGGGCCACCAGGACTTCTCCGAGGACACCTACCGCACGCTGGCCGCGGCGGACTCGGCGGTGATGCTCATCGACGCCGCCAAGGGCGTCGAGCCGCAGACCAAGAAGCTCTTCAAGGTCTGCCGCATGCGCGGCATCCCCATCTTCACCTTCGTCAACAAGCTGGACCGCTACGGCCGCGAGCCGCTCGAGCTGATGAACGAGCTGGAGCAGGTGCTCGGCATCCGCTCGTACCCGATGAACTGGCCCATCGGCATGGGGCCGGAGTTCCGCGGCGTCTACGACCGGCAGGCCCGCGTGGTCCACGTCTTCTCCGCGGAGGGCTCCCACGGCGAGTCGGAGGTCGCCGAGCGCTCGGTCTCCATCGACTCGGATGAAATCAAGACGGTGCTCACCGAGGCGGAGCTGGCGAAGCTGCACGAGGACATCGAGCTGCTCGACATCGGCGGGGACGAGTTCACCCGCGAGAAGAGCGACGCGGGGCAGTTGACGCCCATGTTCTTCGGCAGCGCGATGACGAACTTCGGCGTGCGCCCGTTCCTCGACGCGTTCCTGGACCTGGCGCCCGCGCCCACCTCTCGCCCGACGACGAACGGCCCGCGCGAGCCGAACAACCCCAGGTTCGCGGGCTTCGTCTTCAAGATTCAAGCGAACATGGACCCCGCGCACCGCGACCGCATCGCCTTCATGCGCGTGGTGAGCGGCCGCTACGTCAAGGGCATGAACGCGTACCACTCGCGCCTGGGCAAGGAGGTGCGCCTGGCCAAGCCCAGCCAGTTCATGGCCGCCGAGCGCACCGCGATTGAAGACGCGTGGCCCGGGGACGTCATCGGCCTGTTCGACCCGGGGCAGTACCGCATCGGCGACACGCTCGCCGAGGGCACGGACGTGGAGTTCGAGGGCGTGCCGCGCTTCAGCCCCGAGTACTTCGCCGTGGTCCGCTCCAAGGACCCGCTGCGCCGCAAGCAGATGGAGAAGGGCCTGGAGCAGCTGTCGGAAGAGGGCACGGTCCAAATCTTCCAGCAGCTGGCCATGGGCATGAAGGACCCGATTGTCGGCGTGGTCGGCGCGCTCCAGTTCGAGGTCCTCCAGTACCGGCTGGAGCACGAGTACGGGGCGAAGATCGCCCTGGACCGGCTGCCCTTCAGCCACGCGCGCTGGGTGGTGGGGCCCAACTTCGACCCCAAGTCCTTCGACTGGGAGGGCAACCGTCAGACGGTGCAGGACCGCGACGGGCTGCCGCTGGTCCTCTTCCGCGACGACTGGGCGCTCCAGCACGCCGAGGACAAGCACCCGGACCTGAAGTTCCTCAACGAGGCCCCGCAGCTGCGCAAGGCGCTGGCGCTCAACACGGGGAGCTGAGGCGCCCCGCGCGGCGGGCGGCTACTTGTAGACGTTGACCGTGCCGCCGCGGAACTGGGAGTCGCGAAGGACCAGGCCCTCCTTGTAGAGGCGGGCTGCCTTGGGGCCGACGAAGAAGTCCTTCGGCTGGCCCCGGCGGTACGTCTTCTTCACGTGCTCCTCGATTTCGAGGAACAGGCCCCGGAAGCGGTCCGGCGCCGCGTTCTTGCGGCCCGTCTGCGCGGTGATGTCCAGCTCCGCCCAGAGCTTGCCTGAGACCAGCTCGCCCTCCTCGTTGGTGCGGCAGCGCTCCATGAAGATGACGGGGGAGCGCACCTCGTCCACGCGCCAGCTGCCCTTGTCCGGGCCGCGCTTCACCTTGTCGACGATGGCGGGGCCAATCTCGCTGGCCACCAGGTACAGGTCCTCCTGGGGCAGCCGGTCCATGTGGTCCTGGTGGGCGCGGAACGTCACCCAGTCCTCCGGGACGCGGCGGGGGTACACCTCCAGCACGAAGCGCTCCAGGTAGCGGAAGAAGGCGAGCTCGTCGTCGGGGGTCATGAAGAACTGGAGGACATTGGCCATTGCCGGGCCCTCATACCCTTGTGTCCTCCGGGGCGGAAGTCCGGGGTGAGGCGCGCTATAGAGTCCCCATGGATACCTGGCTGCTCTCCCGGATGCAGGAGCTGAAGGACCTCCAGGGGCTCATCGGCCTCGCCACGTGGGACCAGGAGACGTACCTGCCCTCCAAGGCGGGTCCGGCCCGCGCCCAGCAGCTCTCCACCCTCCAGGGGCTCCACCACGAGCGCCTGGTGGACCCGAGGCTGGGAGAGGCCCTCTCCAAGGCCTCCGTGGACCCTGGGCTGACCGGGGACGAGCAGGCCATGGTGGCCGTGCTCCAGCGGGAACGGGAGCGCGAGGTGCGCGTGCCCGCCGCCCTGGTGCGTGCCCTGGCCGAGGCCCAGAGCCATGGGCTCCATGCCTGGAGGGAGGCCCGCAAGGAGCGCCGCTTCGCCCGGTTCCAGCCCGCGCTCCAGCGGCTGTTGTCGCTGCGCCGCGAGCAGGCGGACGCCTACGGACATGACGGTGAGCGTTACGACGCCCTGCTGGAGGGGTACGAGCCGGGCATGAGGGTCTCCCGACTGACGCCGGTGCTCACGGCGCTGCGCGAGCAGCTGGTGCCCATGGTGGGGAAGCTCACGGGGACGGGGAAGCGTCCTCGGCCCGTGTTCGACGGGCGCCGCTTCGACAAGGACGCGCAGTGGCGCTTCACGTTGAAGCTGCTCGAGGACATCGGCTTCGACCTGGAGGCGGGGCGGCAGGACTTGAGCATCCACCCGTTCACCGGGGGCACGCATGCGCTCGACGTGCGGCTCACCACGCACGTGGACGAGTCGAATCCGCTGTCGGCCATCTTCAGCACCATCCATGAAGCGGGGCACGGGCTGTTCGAGCAGGGCTTCGCGCCGGAGCTGCACCGCACGCCGCTGGCGGCGTCTCCCTCGATGGGGCTGCACGAGTCGCAGTCGCGGCTGTGGGAGAACCAGGTGGGCCGGGGCCGGCCGTTCTGGGAGCACTACTTCCCGCTGCTGCGTGACAGCTTCCCGGAGGCGCTGAAGGGCGTGGACCTGGAGGACTTCCTCGCGGCGGTCAACGAGGTGCGGCCGTCGCTCATCCGCATCGAGTCCGACGAGGTGACGTACAACCTGCACATCGCCGTGCGCTACGAGCTGGAGCTGTTGCTCTTTCGCGACGCGCTCCCGTTGGACGACGTGCCCGCGGCGTGGAACGAGCGCATGGAGCGCTATCTGGGGGTCACGCCGCCTGATGACACGCAGGGCGTGCTCCAGGACATCCACTGGGCCTGGGGCGAGCTGGGGTACTTCCCCACGTACTCGCTGGGCAACCTCTACGCGGCGTCGCTCTACCGCGTCGCGGGGCGGGAGCTGCCGGACCTGGACGCGCAGCTTCGTCAGGGGAAGATGTTGTCCCTGCGCGACTGGCTGCGAGAGCGGGTGCACCGGCATGGCTTCCGCCTGCCGGCCGAGGAGCGGATGCGCGTGGTGACGGGGCAGGGGCTCACCGACGCGGACTTCCTCACGCACCTGCGCTCGAAGTACGGCGTGCTCTACGGCATCACGCTCTGACTCGACTTTCGCCATTTTAGAGCGAGGGAGAGAGCGCGGCGGTCTACTCCGCGCTCTCCTGAGATGGCGGGGCGCGAGAGGCAGCATGTAAGTTGGCGCGAAGTCGACGCGGCGAATGCCAGCGGGCCCGGGCCAGGGAGGATTGAGCCAGGCGGAGGACATCCGCGAAGCTGACCGTGGTCTTGGTGGTGTACCAGGGGCGCAGAGGCACCCTCAGCTGTTGCCAGTTGGCGGTCAGCTCCAGGTACCAGAGGACGAGAAGGGTGTAGCTCAAGCCAGCGAAGGGAGCGGTGCGAAGCACGGCCAGGCGACGGCGGGCCCGCGAGTCGGCGAAGCCAAGCAGTTGCTTCAAGTCCCGGAAGAGCACTTCGATGCTCCACCTGAAGGCATACCGTTCCACCACTTCGAGGGCGGACAGGGAGGGGGCGGTGCAGAAGAAGACTCGCAGGGGGCGGCTTCCACTTGTCATCCGCACGACGACCACCTTGAGCATCCGCTCGCCGGCAGCACTCCTCCACCGGGCCACCACCTCCTTGTAGTCCACCTGCTGCGAGCGGCCGTAGAGCTGGGCTGTCAGCCGCATCCAGGGGAGTGCTGAATCTCTGGCAAGGGCCTCGGGCTTGGGCACCGGCACGTCACGCGTCAGCCAGCGCCCCGTTTTCCGCGAGCGGCAGCGGTGCACGCGCGGGCGCGTCAGCACTGCATCTGGACGCATGGCTCCGACGAAGACGAGCCGCTGCGGCAACCCCTTGAGCAGGGTGCTGCATGAGTACGCTTCGTCCGCGGCCAGTTCCAAAGGGCCCGTTGGCAGCCAGCTGAGGACACGCTCAACCAACTCTCGGCCCAACTGCGTTTTCTTCCGGTGCCGGATGTCCCTCCTCTGGCACTCGGCTTGGGTGCGGTAGAGCCGGAAGAGAACGGGCAGTGCCCAGGGGCGCGCAGCAAAGGGCACGTGCACCAGCACCGCGAGCGTCACCCAGACGTGGCCGAAGCAGAAGACGCGCATGGCCCGGGTGGAGCGAACCGCATCCAGGTGACTGCCCAGGCCGAAAACCTTCGGCCCCTTGTGACTGCAAAGGGTGTCATCGAGTACCAACCGCACGGGTCCCAATGCCGCCAGCTTCAACAGGAGCAGTCGGCCTACCTCGTCCGTACTCCACCGCGTCCGGGAGAAGAAGCGATGGAAGGCCGCATGGTGCTGCACGCCCGACACTCCTGCGGCCACCAGCGCCTCGGTAACGGCGTGCGTGCCTCCACTGCACACCCAGCCGGCGAACAGCACCAGGAAGCGGAGGAACGAGGGCTCGGTGAACGCCGGCCGAACCAGCTGCAGGACTCGAAGCAGTGCATACAAATGGGAAGCGGCCATCGCAGACCTCGAAGGTGCTGGAAGAGGCGTGTCTTGCCGGACACCTCTCTCAGCTGGTCTCGATGGCCGCTCTTTACCAACCCTCAGCCCTCTCTCCTCTCGGCCCCCTGCTTGGGCATCCCACCCCAAAAGGGCGAAAGTCGAGTCTGAGTCGAGGCGCGCTCACTTCCCGGAGCGCACCGCGGCCATGATGAACTTGGGCAGCAGCTCCTCACGGAACTTCCGCCAGAGCGCGACGTGGTTGTAGTTGCCCGCGGTGAACATCACGACGAGGTCCAGCTCGGGGACGACCATCACGAGCTGGCCGCCGTTGCCGCAGGCCTCGTACTCGGAGAACACGCGCTCTCCGACCTTCAGCTCGTGACGCCACCACGTGTAGCCGTAGGTCTGCTTCTCGTTCATCGTCGCGTGCTTCGCGATGGACTGCTCCACCCATCGCTTGCTCACCACGCGCCGGCCGTTCCACGTCCCTCCCGAGAGGTACAGCTGCCCGAGCTTCAGCGCGTCGCGCGGGCGCATGTAGATGCCGCCGCCCAGGTACTGCTCGCCGTCCGGCATCAGGTCCAGGTGGTAGTCGCGCATCTGGAGCGGCGTGGCGAGGTGCTCGGTGAAGAACTCCGGAATCCACCGCTTCGTGGTGTTGCGCAGCACGCCGCCCACCAGGTTGATGTTCGCCGAGCAGTACACGCCCTTCGTCCCCGGCTCGGACACCATGGGCAGGTCCAGCGTGTACTTGTACCAATCCGGGACGGAGTCCTCGAGCCGGTCCTCGTTGCCCGGTGACTCCGCGTCATCGTCGTCACACGCCAGCCCCGTGGACATCGACATCAGGTGCGCCACGTCGAGCCTGCGCTTGCGCTCATCCAGGTGCGCCACCTTGCCCTGGTACTCGGGGAGCAGCGAGAGGACGGGTGTGTCGACGGTGAAGGGCGCGCCCTGGTCCAGCGCGATGCCCACCAGCACGGAGGCGTACGTCTTCGCCGCCGAGCGCAGGTCATGCGGACGCTCCTTGTCGAAGCCCTGGAAGTACTCCTCGACCACCAGCTTCCCCCGTCGAGCCACCAGCAGGCCCTGGATGGCCGGCGCCGACTCCGGGCTCGGCTCCTGGTCGAGAATCTGCTGCACCAGCTCACGCAGCGGCTGCGCGTCCATGCCCACGTCCGCGAGTGACGCCGTCTTCCAGCCGTCATCCTCGGCGACAGGGGGCCGGTAGACGTAGGGGCCCGGCGCGGGCGTGCGCGCGTACAGGCCCACCGCCTGCGAGCGCTCCCGCCGCGTGAAGTCGAACGTCGTCTCGAAGGGCGGGTAGTGCAGCGACAGCCGCTCCGAGTCCGCGTCGAACGTCCCCTGGTACGTGGCCCCGCCCTTCGTCGGCGTCAGTCGCACGGTGTTGCCCTCGACGCTCACGCGGAACAGCACCCGGTTGCCCACGTTGCGCTCGGGGTTGCGCAGGAATGCGGTCACGGTGCCGTCGGTCTCCTTGCGCACCACCAGGTACAGCGAGAACCGGTCCTCCAGCGGCGCCACCTGTCCACGCCACACGTCCGCGCGCAGCGCACGCAGCTCCACCGGCGAGGCGAACTTCATGCCGCTCATCTGGACTCGCGGCTGAATCCAGTGGCCCCGGATGCGCTTGCCGTCCTTCGAGCGCGTGGCGCGCAGCTCGCCCTGTCCGCCCGGCAGGACGACGGAGACCTGGGTGCCCTCCACGCGCGCCGGAGCCTCGAAGCCGGCGATGCGCGCGCGCCACGTGTCTGCCTCGCGCGTCAGCGTCAATTCACCCCGGACCTGGGGACCGAGGACCCGCTCAGCGCCCCAGGTGCCCACCAGCCGCTCGGCGGACACCGGGGGCGCGGCGGCGGTCTGGCCACGCGCGGGGAGGGCGGAGAACACCAGCCCGAGGGCGAACAGGAAGTTGATGGTCGAGTTGTAGATGCAATTCATCTCGGAACGATGGTAGCGCGGGCTCGGCCGGATGTATCCCGGCATGTCTCGCGCGGGCCCGGGTCACGAGGATGTGACGGGGCGAGCGTCCCGGCGGCTCAGAACGAGAACAGCAGCGGGCGGCACGAGCGGGCGAGCCGCAGCGCGTCCCGGGCGAGCGAGTACGAGCTGGCGTCATCCGCGTCCAGCCAGGCCGCGCGAGCCACCTGGTTGCTCAGCTCGAAGCACAGGTTGGTGGTGTGCCGCGCCAGCCGGCTCTCCTTGCGCAGCGCGCGCACGTTGAGCTCGCACAGCTCCGCGCACTGCCGCAGCGCGCGCACGGAGGCGCTGCTCAGCGTCTGGCCCTGGGCCAGCAGGCGCGCCATGCCCGCCTCGCACGACGCCTGACACTGGAGGCTCGCATCGATGCAGCGCGACACGTCCGCGCGAGCACCGCCCAGTCTCGCTCCCGTCATCGCAGGCACCTCCGTTGCGCCCACCAGGGTATGCACGCCGAGCGGCGGAGCAACTGGAAGTGGGCCATGGGATGCCCGATGTTAAACGTTCACCATGCCGAAGCTCACGCTCGTCCCGAATGAAATCGAGGAGTACGCCCGCGCGCACACCGCGGCACCCGCGCCACTGTTCGAGGAACTCAAGGACATCACCCAGTCGCGCACGACCTCTCCCGGAATGCAGGTGGGCCCCGTCGAGGGCGCCTTCCTGAAAATGCTCGTCTCGCTCACGAGTGCGAGGCGCGTCCTGGAAATCGGGACCTTCACGGGATACTCCGCTCTGATGATGGCGGAGGGGCTCCCGGGCGACGGCGAGCTCATCACCTGCGACATCAATCCCGAGACGGCGGAAATCGCGCGCGCCTTCTTCGCCAGGAGTCCGCAGGGTCGGAAAATCCAGCTTCGACTCGGACCTGCCCTGGAAACCCTGAAGACGCTGCGGGGTCCTTTCGACCTCGTCTTCATCGACGCGGACAAGGGGAACTACGGCGCCTATTGGGACGCGGCGGTGCCGCTGGTGCGTCCGGGCGGGCTCCTGGTCGCGGACAACGTGCTGTGGTCCGGGCGCGTGCTCAGCCCGGAGTCGGAGTCGGACCACGCGATGGTGGCCTTCAACGCGAAGGTCGTGGCGGACGCGCGCGTGGAGCCGGTGCTGCTGACGGTGCGTGACGGGATGATGCTCGCGCGCAAGCGCTGACGTCAGTAGCGCGCGAGGAAGCGCGTGAGGCCGGGGCGCAGGGCCTCGCGCTGCGCGATGCACTGGTCCACGCGCTCCAGCGACTGGGCCAGCACGCGCTCGCCGCCCTCGACGTCGCGGGCGCGCGGGCCGAACACCCGGGCCACCTCGTCGCGGTGCGCGGCGTCGCAGAAGAACCCGCCGCCGCCGAGCAGCCACGTGGTGAGGTCGCGGGGCAGCCGCTCGCGCAGGGCGTCGAAGTGCTCGTGCAGGAAGGTGAAGGCCACCTCGCGCGTGGGCGCCTCCGACAGGAGCCCGAAGAGGATGGCCAGCGCCTCGCGCGTGTCCACCTTCGCGTCCAGCAGCAGCTCCAGGCTCTTCTTCGCGAGCGTCACGTCGCGGAAGCCGCCGAGCGTGGCGAGCAGCAGCCGGCGCTCCTCGTCGGTGGCGGTGCGCGCGGCCGCGCGCAGGCGCTCGTGCAGCTCGGCGTCACCCGCCGCGGCGGCCGCGTTGAGGACGGTGGCCCGGTCCTCGGGCGCGAGCGTGCTCCGGTCCTGGAGCCAGCGCAGCGTGAGTCGGCGCGCCTCGGCGCGCAGCCTCGGGTCCTCGCCCTCGGTCGTCGCCATCGAGAGCAGGGAAGGGCGCATCAGCCGCGTCTCTTCACTCTCCCCGGGGCGCGACACGAAGCCCACCGCGCGCGCACGTCCGCCGAAGAGCCCGCGCACGAAGCGCGCCCGGTGCGAGCGCAGCGAGTCCGGCACCAGGTCCCGATGCACGCTGTCCACCACCTCCGCCGCGCTGCTGACCAGCTCCGCGTCGCCCTCGCCCAGCCGCGCCACCAGCGTGAGCGTCTGGCCGACGTCCAGCTCGCCGCTGCCGACGAGCGCCCGCGCGTCCGCCATCAGCACCAGCCGCTCGGGGACGGTGAGGCGCGCGCCGCCGCGTCGCGCGAGCTTCTCCAGCCCGTCCCCCCGCAGGAGCGCGTGGTAGTAGCCGCGCGCGTCCGCGTTGGGGTGCACCCAGTCCGGGCAGCCCTTCGCCTCGGGCAGCGCCAGGGTGTCACGGGCGCCGGTGAGCACCGTGCATGCGCGGCCCTCCTTCTGGCCCACCGCGTAGCGCACGCACAGCGGCACGCGCCAATCCCGCGTCCCGGAGGTGTCCTTCGCGCCGAGGGGCAGGTAGCGCTTCTGCTCCAGCGCGAGCCGGGGCGCGCCGTCCTTGGGGCACTGGAGCGTCATCGCCACCAGGGGCACGCCGGGCTGGTCCAGGAAGGTGGAGAACGCGGGCGCCACGTCCTGCCCGGCCTCGAGCGACAGTGCGTGGAAGAAGTCCTCCGTGGTGGCGGTGCCGCGCGCGTGGGCGCGCAGGTAGTGCCGCACGCCGCGCTGGAACGCGTCCTGTCCCACCCACGACTCGAACATCGCGAGCACCGCGGCGCCCTTGCCGTAGGTGATGCCGTCGAACGCGCCGTGGATGTCGCCGGGTGACTCAATCGGCTGGCGGATGCTGCGCGCGGTGACGAGCCAGTCCTCCTGCATCGCCTGCCCGCGCGCCTCCACGCGGCGCACGTCCGCGCGCCACCCGGGCTGCCAGCGCTTCACCATCTTGAAGGCGAGCCAGTCCGCGAAGGACTCGTTGAGCCACAGGTCGTCCCACCACGCGGGCGTGACCAGGTTGCCGAACCACTGGTGCGCCAGCTCGTGCGCCTGCGTCTCGGCGAAGCCGCGCTGTCGCCACAGCGTGTCCGTCTCCGGCGTGCGGAGCATCAGCGGCGCGCCGAAGGTGATGAGGCCCGGGTGCTCCATGGCGCCGCCCACGAGCCCCGGCACCGCGAGCACATCCAGCTTCGAGTACGGGTAGGGCGAGCCGAACCACTCCTCCAGATGGGCGAGCAGCGGCGCGGTCACGGACGCGGCGTACGCGGCCTCCGCTCCCCGCCCACGGGGCACCAGCATGCGCACCGGCACCTTCGCCTCGCCCGCCGTGCCCGCGTCCACCGCGTCGAAGGGCCCCACCGCGAAGGCCACCAGGTACGTGGGCAAGGGCGGCGTCGTCTGGAAGCGCACCGTCTTCCAGCCCTCGGCCCCTGGCTCCTCGGCACGCACGGGCATGTTGGAGAAGGCGGCGTCCTCCGCGCGCACGCGCAGGGTGAGCGACCAGGGAATCTTGAAGCCGGGCTCGTCGAAGCAGGGGAAGGCGCGCCGCGCGTACAGCGGCTGGAACTGCGTCATCGCGTACCAGCGGCCCTCCTCCTCTTCACGGAAGACGCCGCTGTCCTCCTTGTCGTACGCGCGGCCCGAGTACTCGACGTGCAGCGTGACGGTGCCCGGCGGAAGCGGCGCCTGCGCGACGAAGGCGAGCAGGTCCTCGCCCACCGGCATCGCCTCCACCGGCACGCGCGCATCCGCCGTCTGGACGTGCGCGCGCCGCAGCGCCAGCTCGGTGCCGTGCAGCCAGAGCACGCGCGTGGGCTCCGACAGGGACAGCTCCACGTCCACCTCGCCGCGGAACGTCTCCTGACGCGGGTCCAGCTCCAACGTCACCGACTGCCGCGTGGGACGCACGCCGGCCTCCAGGCGCAGCCCGGGTGGCACGAGCGCTTGGGGCGTCTCCACGGGCGCGGGCACGACGCGAGGGCGAGGCATCGGCGTGGGCGCCGCGTCGCGTGAGCGCCCCAGGCACCCCACGTGGAGGAGCGTCAGCCAGAGTCCGAGGATGGCGCCAAGGTGTCCCAACCGCATCGAGGAGCTCCGTCCCGTCCGACACATGCGACGCGTGATGGTGTCCATTCCATCACCGCCGCGACAGGGACGGTAGCGCCTCGATGGGGGTCGCGGGTGACGCGCCCCTCGGAGCGAACGCGCGGTGCGTCAGCCGCCCTGCACGGGGAAGGCGGCGAGCAGCTCGATGAGGGCGGGGCCGTACAGCTTCAGCCGCTTCTCGCCGAGGTAGGGCACCCGGGCGAGCTCCTCCAGGTTCGTGGGAGGCTGGCTGAGCAGCGCGTCCATCAGCGGGTTGGTGAGCACCACGCTCGGCGTCACCTTGCGCTCGGTGGCCTTCTCCACGCGGAACGCCTTGAGCGCGTCCTCGCGCTTGCGGCGGTTGGAGTCCTTGGGGCCCTTGTTCTCGCGCTCCGGCGCCAGCTCGCCCTTCTGCGACTTCTCGCGCTGCTCGCGGACGATGGCGAGCACCTCGTCGCCATGGGCCCGCACGAAGACGCCCCGCACGCCGGCCGCGCGCGCCAGGTCCTTGGGCGTGGAGGGCAGCCGCGTGGCGATGTCCGCCAGCGCCATGTTGGAGAGCATGCGCCCCATGGGCACGTTCTCCTGCTCCGCCCACTCCAGCCGCTTCTTGTGCAGCGCGTGCGCAATCGCGTTCGCCAGGGTGAACTGCGCGGGGGACAGCCCGGTGCGCGGCAGCTTGGGCTTGAAGTCCGCGCCCACGTCGGGCCGGGCGACGGCCTCGTCACACAGCCGCTCGCAGTCGAGCGTCACCTCTTCCAGGATGTCCGCGTCGATGCACGCCTGCCGCACCTGCCGGCCCAATTCGCACAGGTAGCGCACGTCGTTGGCGATGTAGGTATGCATGCCCGGGGGCAGCGGGCGCAGCGAGAAGTCCGACTGCTGGTGCTCCTTGGGCAGCTCCACGCCCAGCTTCTCGCGGGCCACGTCCGCCAGGCCCACCTTGGGCCAGCCCAGCAGCGTCGCGGCGCGGTGCGTGTCGAACAGGCCCCGCACGCGCACGCCCGCCTCCGCGAGGAACTGCAGGTCGCCCTGCGCCGCGTGGAAGTACTTGGTGCGCTCCGGGTCGGCCAGCAGCGGGGCGAGCAGCCGGGCCTCCACGTCGGGCTGGAGCGTGTCGAAGAGGAAGACGTCCAGGTCCGTGGCCACCTGGAGGAAGCACAGCCGGGCGCGGAAGGCGTGCATGGAGTCGGCCTCCAGGTCCACGGCCAGCTCACGCGCCGCCTCCAGCTTCTGGAGGGCGCTTTGGGCCCCTGCGGCATCCACCACGTCCACGTCACCCTGCGGGTAGGTAGGCATCGAGCTGAGCAGGCTAGCGGACCGGACCGCCTGAATGACGTGTTTTTTCCCGGGCCGCCGCTAGGATGGCCACGCCGATGAATGACGTCCAGCGCCTGGAGAAGAGTCTGCTTGGCCACATGGGCCGAGCCATCGCGGACCACCGCCTCATCGAGGACGGGGACCGCATCATGGTGGGTGTGTCCGGGGGCAAGGACTCCTACACCATGCTCTACCTGCTCCGGGAGCTGCAGCGCCGCGCGCCGGTGAAGTTCGACCTGCTCGCGGTGAACCTGGACCAAGGACACCCGGGATTCCCCGGCCACGTCCTGGAGGAGTACTTCCAGCGAGAGGGCTACGCGTACAAGCTCCTCAAGGAGGACACGTACAGCATCGTCCTGGAGAAGACCCCGCCGGGGAAGACGCAGTGCGCGGTCTGCTCGCGCATGCGCCGGGGCATCCTCTACACGGCGGCGGTGGAGCTCGGGTACAACAAGATTGCCCTGGGCCACCACCGCGACGACCTCATCCACACGCTCCTGCTGAACCTGTTCTTCGCCGGCTCCATCAAGGCGATGCCGCCGCTGCTCAAGAGCGACGACGGGCGCAACGTGGTCATCCGGCCGCTGTGCTACGCGCCGGAGAAGGACATCGCGAGGTTCGCGGAGCTGAAGGCCTTCCCCATCATCCCCTGTGACTTGTGCGGCACGCAGGAGAACCTGCAGCGCAAGCGGATGCAGAAGCTGATGGAGGAGCTGGGCAAGGAGATTCCCAACGTCCGTCAGAGCGTGCTGAACGCGATGGCCAACGTGCGGCCGTCGCACCTGATGGACCGGACGCTCAACCCGGACCCGCTCAACGCCGGCGGGGCCGAGTCGGGGGCGCCCACTCAAGACACGCAGGACACGCAAGGGGGAGCCAGCCCATGGCTCGAGAGCAGGCAGTGAGCGCGCGCAAGGAACGCAACGCCGCGCTGGTGGAGGTGATGTTGCTGGCGGCGATGGCGGACGGCCGTGTCTCTCAGCGGGAGATGCAGACGTTGATCAGCCGCGTGCTGGAGCGGCCGGAGTTCGAGGGCACGCGTCCGGAGGAGCTCAACGCGCTGGTGGAGTCCAGCGCGGCCCGGCTGTCGGAGGCGCGGGATTTGGAGGACGTGCTGGCGTCGTTGCGGCGGCGGCTGCCGGACCACAAGAACCGGATGCTGGCCTTCGGGCTGGCGGCGGCGGTGGCGCTGGCGGACCAGCGGGCCACGCGCACGGAGCTGGGGCTCTTGAAGACGTTCCAGGCCGCGCTGGGCATCTCCGAGGACGAGGTGGCGCAGATCATCGACGTCATCGAGAACGGCGGCAGCCTGGCGGAGGCGCTGGGCGAGCCGCTGGAGCGGCTGTTCGCGGAGGTGATGGTGCTGGTGAGCGCGGCGGACGGGCGGCTGAAGGAGGCCGAGGCCCGGGCGCTGGTGGAGAGCTTCGCGGCGGACCCCCTGTTCGAGAACGTCAGCCCGGAGCGCGCGCAGAGCTTCGTGAGCGAGGCTGTGTCGGCCCTGTCCGCGGAGGGGCTGCCCCAGCGGCTCCAGGTGCTGGCCCACGGCCTGACGACGCACACCCAGCGGCTGAAGGCCTTCCGGCTGGCCACGAAGATTGCCCACGCGGGTGGGGAGCCCAGCCTGCCGGAGCAGCGAATCCTGGACCTGCTCCAGGCGACGTTCGGTCTGGCCGACGACGAAGTGGCGCGACTGGGCAGGGAGGGGTAATCAGGGGGCGGTCATGACCCTTCAAGTCCCTTCCGCGACCCGACACTCGTTCCGCTTCGGACTGCCGCCGTCATTGGGCAGTGAAACGGCGCGGGAGCGCGCGGACCGGCTGGCGGCCTTCCTCCAGCGGGCCATGGGCAAGCTGGTGGAGGTGAGCGTCGCGTCGAGCTACGAGACGCTCGCCAAGGACCTGCTCTCCGGACGCGCGGACGCGGCGTGGGCGCCTCCCTTCGTGTGCGCGCGGATGGAGGCCATGGGGGTGCGGGTGGTGGTGCGCGGGGTGCGCCGGGGCATGTCGTCCTACCGCTCGGCGCTGGTGTGTCGGGCGGGGGCGGGGCTGTCGGTGGACCGGCTCAAGGGCGCCACGGCGGCGTGGGTGGACCGGGATTCGGTGGCGGGGTTCCTGCTCCCCACCGCGTACCTGAAGGCGCAGGGCCTGGAGCCGGCGCGGGCCTTCTTCGCGCAGCACTTCACGGGCTCGTACCGGGGCGCGCTGGAGTCGGTGCTGGACGGCAAGGCGGACGTGACGAGCGTGTTCTGTCCGCCGGCCTCCACGGGGCTGACGTACACGACGGGCGTGGAGGATGTGCTGGGGGCGGGCGCGGGGCGCCGCTTCGAGCTCATCGCGTACACGGACGAGGCGCCCAACGACGGCGTGCCGGTGGCCATGGGGCTGCAGCCGCAGCTGGTGACGGCGCTGGAGACGACGCTGCAGGGCCTGCAGTCGTCGCCCGAAGGCGTGGCGCTGCTCAAGGACATCTTCAACGCGGAGCGCTTCGAGCCCGCGCCGCGCATGGGCTACCGCGCGCTGTACCGCGTGGCGCTCGCGAGCCTGTAGCGCCTGGCGTGGGGTGGGCCGCATGCCGCGACGCGGCGCGCGTTTTCGCGTGGACGTCCGTGCGAGCACATGCAGGATGCCGCGCATGAGCGAGCTCAAGAGCTACGAGGGCGGCTGTCACTGCGGGCAGGTGCGCTACGAGGTGAAGCTGGACCTGTCCCAGCCGGCCATCCAGTGCAACTGTTCCATCTGTCAGAAGACGGGGACGATGCTGAGCTTCACGCCGGTGTCGCAGTTCACGCTGCGCTCGGGCGAGAGCGTCCTGACGGACTACCAGTTCAACCAGAACATCATCCACCACCTGTTCTGCTCGAAGTGCGGCGTGCGCTCCTTCGCGCGCGGCAAGGGCCCGGACGGCTCCGAGATGGCGGCCATCAACGTGCGCTGCCTGGACGGCGTCGACCTGAACACGGTGAAGACGTTCCAGTACGACGGCCGCAGCAAGTGAGTCACCGCGCCTCCGGGACACGAGGTCGCGGTGTCCCGGGGGGCGTGGGAGGTCGTTCCGACGCGGGGCAGGGGATGTGATGCAAACACCAGCACCTCGGACTGCGAGCACCTCGAGGTGGGCCCGCGTCCTCGCGGTCGTGGCCAGTGCGTTGCTGTGTCTCTACGTGTTCCGTCCGCTCGACGGATACCTGGGGGAGCTGGCCTCGCTCGCCTTCAGGGAGGACACCGTCTTCGCGCCCGGCTATTCGGCCTTCAAGTTCTGGCGGATTCGCCGGGGGATGACCGAGGCCGAGGTCGAGCGGCTCGTGGGCGGGCCGCTGAAGACGTGGACGCCTCGGGATGTCGACCTGGATGAAGTGTATTGGAGCTACTCCCACTCACCTGGGGATACTCACTACCGCATGCGTCTGGTGTGTTTCCGTGACGGCCGCGTCCACGACCTCCACACCGAGTTCTATGTCGACTGAGGTCGAGCCGAACGCGAGGGTGCCGGGGCTACGGCTCCTCGGGTTCCTCGGGTTCCTCGGGAGGCTCGGGAGTCCGCGTGGGCACGCGCTTGGGCGCCGAGCCCGCTGTCCTGCCCGGAGGCGGTGAGGGCGCCTTGCCGGAGCCGGTGCCTCCCTTGGCGGGCATCGGCGCGGCGGACGAGGTCGAGCCACCGCTTCGCGTGGGCGCCGCCGAGCCACCACTCGTCCCGCTTCGTCCGGCCACCGGCGCCGCAGCCGCGGAGGACCCCGTGGGCGCACGCCGGGCGGGCGCCATGGGCGAGGTGGACGACGCGGACACACCGCCCGGGTCCTTCACCATCGCTGGCGCCGAGGCCGAGGAGCCTCCAGGCTTGCGCGCCGGCGTCCCCGCGGGCGTCGGACGCGCCGTGGGCCGCTGCCCGGAGCCCGCCGTGTCACCCGCCGCCGCGGCCGCCGCGGCCGCCTGCTGACGGGCCGCGAGCCTCGGGTCGTAGTGGATGACGGTGGGCTCGGCCGCGAGCCGCTCCTCCTCCAGCTCCTCCGAATACGTGTCCTGCATGAACGCCGCGAGGTGCGCGGGCGTCGCGTGCAGCTTCTGCTGCACCAGGAACTCATCCAGCGCGAGCTGCACCTCGCCCGCCGACGCGAAGCGCTCCTCGCGCTTGCGCGCCAGCGCCTTGAGCACGATGGCGTCCAGCGCCTTCGGGATGTCCGGCATCACCTCGGACGGAGGGACAATCTTGGTCCCCACCACCGCCTTGAGCGTGGCGATCTCCGTGTCGCGCTTGAACAGCCGCTGGTGCGTCAGCAGCTCGTAGAACACCGTCCCCAGTCCGAAGATGTCGGAGCGGTGGTCCAACGGCTCGCCCCGCGCCTGCTCCGGGGACATGTACGCGTGCTTGCCCTTGATGGTGCCCACCACCGTCTGGGAGAACTTCCCCGACGCCTTGGCCACCCCGAAGTCGATGAGCTTGACCCCGCCGTTGTAGCCGACGAGCACGTTCTGCGGCGACACGTCCCGGTGGATCAACGCCAGCTTGCGCCCCGACGGGCTGCGCGCGTTGTGCGCCGCATCCAGCCCCGCCGCCGCGTCCGCGATGATGCGGCACTTGAGCCCCAGGGGAATCGTCAGCTTGCGCTGCTGTGCCCTGAGTCCCAGCGGCCCCACCGCCTCGCCGTGCACGTACTCCATGGCGATGAAGTACTGCCCGTCCACATCGCCCAGGTCGTAGATCTGCGCGATGTTCGGGTGGTTCAGGTGCGCGGCGATGCGCCCCTCGTCCAGGAACATCTCGATGAACTCATCGTCCTCGGACAGGTGGGGCAGCAGCCGCTTCACCACCAGCAGCTTCTGGAAGCCCACCGGCCCCTTCTGCCGGGCCAGATAGACGGCGCCCATGCCGCCGATGGCGATCTTCCGGAGCAGCTCGTAGCGGCCGAATGTCTCCACGTCGACGCCACGATAGCCGCGCCGGGGCCAGCTGAGGAAGCCCGCGGCGCGTCATTTCCCCGCCACGCGAAAGGCCCCACCTCCCGGAGGACGTGGGGCCCCGCTTACTCAGGGGCTCGAGGTGGGCGGCGCCTTGCACACGCTGCGGTAGCGCACCTCCACCGCCTGCCCGGGACGAGGCACCGCCGCGCCGCCGAAGACGATGGAGTTGGTCGCCCCGTCGTACGTCCACTGGCTCTCCGGCACCTGCTGGCCCTGCACGTACACGGACATCTCCGCCTGGCCCGTGGGCGTGGTCGTCAGCGGGAAGTCCGCCTGCAAATCGCCAGCGCGCTGGATGACCGAGTCGAGCAGCGGCCGGTAGTTGCCCTCGCAGATGGACTCCGCCCGGCCACCCGTGCCGCGCGCCACCTCCACGAAGCGGTCCGCGTCGCTGCCCGCCGTGGTGCAGCGGTTGTCGGTGGGCACCAGCGCGTACAGCTGGCTGCGGTGCGACATGCCCGTGCCCTTCAGCGTCTGGAGGAACTGGATGTAGCTGTCCGGCGCGAAGCCCGAGTTGTCGTCCTCGTCCGCCAGCACCACCACCGCCATGCGCGCCGCCGGCCGCGTGAAGCCCCAGTTGCCGTCGTTGGGCTGAGCGGTGCGCGGGTCATCCGTCTGCTCGGACAGGGGCGCCGACAGGGCCTGCCGCATCGTCTCCAGGCCCTGCACCAGGTTGTGGCACAGGCCCACGTCGATGTTCGCCTGCAGGCCCGCCGCCGCGTTGGGGCTGGAGCTGGACAGCACGCGCGCCCGGTTGCCGTCCACCGGGAACAGGCGCCCGGCCTCGCCGCCGTTGGCCCCGCCGCCGCACTGCGGCCCGCGCTGCACCAGGCCCGTGCTGGTGACGCCCATGCGCACGTCCACGTTCTGCTGCCGCGCGTAGTCCAGCCAGCCCGGAATCGCCGCCTTCAGGCGCTCCTGGTACGGGTCCATCGTCGTCGTGTTGGAGACCACGAAGAGCACGTCCAGCTGGCTGTCGGTGCCCTGCGTGTAGCGGTCCACCTGGATGCCCTCGTGGTTGGTCTCGCCGAGCAGCGGCACCAGGAAGGGCGTCGGGTCCGTCGCCGTGCGCAGGTACAGGGGCGAGTAGTGCTGGCCCAGCACGGTGCGCGAGTAGTCCACCTCCAGCTCGAAGCCCTCGCCCGCCTGCAGCGTGCGCGGCTGGGTGATGGGCGTCAGCAGCGAGAACTGCGTGCTCGTCCCCGGGCCGATGTCCGCGCCCGTCACCGTGAGCGGCTCGCTGCACCGGTTGGAGATGTACGTCTTGCGAGGCGCCGCGGCGCAGTCGTAGCGGATGGGGCCGAAGTCCACGTAGGACGGCGTGGCCACCAGGCAGCTCTGGCGCGACACCCCCTTGAGCGGCAGCGTCACCGTGGGCGCCGCGGGGTTGTTCACCGTGAGCTTGAGCTCACCCGTGTACTCGCCCTCCGTCTGCGGCCGGAAGGCCACCATGGCGCTGAAGGCCGTGTCGTAGAGCACCACGCCGCCCGTCAGCCGGCCGCCCGGCATGAAGAACGCGCCGCCCGCGTCGTTGGACAGGTGCACGTCCTTCACCGCGCACTCGGCCCGGCCGGGGTTCTTGAAGCGGAAGCCCAGCACCGCGCCGCGGCCCGGCACCACGTTGCCGAAGTCCATCATCGGCTGCGGCGACAGCTCGTACACGCACGGGCCGCTGGTGCGCGAGCGACCGGTGAGGATGATTTCGCGCTCCGCGTTGAACAGGTCATCCGAGCGCACGCGCAGCCGGGCCCGGAAGCTGCCCTCCACCGTCGGCTCGAAGTAGACCTTCAGCTCCAGCGCGTCGTTGCCCGGGGCAATCTCCAGCCCGCCCGACTCCAGCGTGGGCCACGCGCCCGACGCCCACGGCAGCCGCTGCGTGCCGCGCGTGGGCACGTCCACGTTGAACTGGTTGCTGTCCCCGTCGGACGCCACGCCCATGAAGCGCAGCGAGCCGTTGGTGCCCGCGTTGGTGATGCGGATGACCTGCTCCACCTTGCCGCCCACCGGCAGCTCGCCGAAGTCCAGCGCCACGGGCGTCACCGCCAGCGTGGGCCGGCCGCCTCGCGCGTCCAGGATGACCTCCGACTGGCGCGGCTTGTCGGACGCGTACTGCACCTTGAGGTCCCCCACGTTGGGGCCGGAGAAGCGCGCCGCGAACTCCATGGGCAGCTCCACCACCTCGCCCGGCGCCACCGTGGAGCCCTCCGGCTTGGAGAGCGGCACGAAGGCGTGGTCGCTGGTGATGAGCTGCGAAATCGTCACCGGCCGCCAGGTGATGTTGCGCGCGCGGGTGAACGACTGGGTGCGCTCGTGCACCGGAATCAGGTCGAACGGCACGGGCGCCGGGTCGAAGACGAAGGCGCTCGCCACCGAGTTGCCCTTGAGCTCCACCACCGACGGCGTGCACGCCTCGCACGAGCGGACCTCCAGCCTCGCGTCCATGCTGCCCAGCGCGCGCGGCAGGTACTGCGTGCCCACCTCCACGGTGGAGTTGGGCGGAATGGTAATCGTGTCGGGCGTGAAGGGGTCCGGCCAGTCGCCGCGCACCGCGAGCGTCAGCGGCAGGTCCACCGGGTTGTTGATGGTGACCGTCAGCTTGCGCTCGCTGTCCACCTCCAGCGTCTCGTAGTCGAGCACCGGCGGGAACAGGCCAATCTGCGTCGGCGTGCCCAGGCCGGTGACGCGCACCTGCGCCTGCGCGCCCTGGTTGGCGTCCGTGGAGACGAACACCGTCTCCTCCGTCACGCCCTCGGCCAGCGGATGGAAGCGCACCTTCACCAGGTGCGACTCACCGGGCATCACCCGGCCGCCACCGTCCGTCAGCTCCACCTCGTATGAGGGGTTGCCGATGATGGCCAGTGCCTCGATGGCGAAGAAGGGCACATAGCCGACATTGCGGATGCGCACTTCGCGCTCCCGCCACTCGCCCACCGGCACCTCGCCGAAGTCGAGCACGTCCATGTCCACCACCGCGGTGGCCTGCACCGAGCGGGTTTCATTCCCCTCGTGACACGCCATCGTGGTGGTGACGAGCACCGCCAACGCGAGGACTCGCCCCCTCAACCCCATCCCCATTGTCCGCTCCCTCACCCTTCTCCCCACACGCCCCCGGATGGGTCCGGTGCGTGATCCGCCGAGGCGCGGTAATCCAAATCGCATACCAACCGAAAGGACGAGGACGCTGTCCTGAATTCAAGGGGTTGGGATGCGCAGTGGCGGTAAGGAGCCTGGGGTGGAACCGACTTGCCCACGCCTGGGAAAGAGTTTTCCGGGCGTTCTGACCGGGTGACAGCCCTTCAGCGGATGAAGTCCGCGAGCGCGCGGGCGACATCCTGGGCACGCTCCATGTGGACGTGATGCCCACCCGGGAGCACGAGCGGAGGGCCCGAAAGTGTACGCAGCGCCTCAAGCCGCCGGTCCAGCTTCGCCGCGTCCGGCCACAGCCCGTCCTGGCCCCGGATGAGGAGCACCGGGCACGTCACCGCGGCCTGCAGCGCCAGCCACTGCGCCTCGTCGTGTCCGTGCGCGAACCTGCGGCGGTGTCGTGGATCAAACGTGAAGACCACGCCTCCTTTCTCATGGGGCCGGGTGCCGTGCCGGGCCAGGTGCAAGGCGGCGGCCGGGGGCAGGGTGGGGTTGTTCTCCCTCAGGCGCGCGGCGGCGGCCGCCACGTCCGGATAGGGCTTGGCGTTCGGCGGCCGGCGCGCGTCGTTCATGAAGGCGCGCAGCCGCTCCACCGCGTACTCGGGCGGGCCGCCGGTGGGGCCTAGGCTCTCGATGAGCGCCACGTCCAGCACGCGCTCGGGCCGCACCGCGGCGTACGTCAGCGCGATGATGCCGCCGAGCGAGTGGCCGACCAGGTGGGCCTGCTCGAAGCCCAGCCCGTCCAGCGCGGCCTCCACGTCCAGCAGGTGGTCTCCCGCCTGGTAGTTCGCCTCGGGCGGGGCGTGGGCGCTCTGGCCCATGCCTCGGAAGTCGAGCAGCGCCACGCGCCAGTCGGCGGGTACGTGCTCGAGCACGGCGTCGAAGCTGTGGGAGTGGTCCAGCCAGCCGTGGAGGAACAGGACGGCGGGTCGGGTGGGGGCGCCTGGACGCACGCGCACGTGCAGGCGCAGGCCCTGGGCGTCGACGAAGCGGGATTCGAGAGAGAGGGACACGGGCGGCTCCTGACCCGTGCCTTATCTCATGGTCTGCCTAGCGGACCGGCGACGGCGGACGCGGCGGCCCACCCGTGTCCGGCTTGGACATCACCATGGCCAGCTGCCGGGCCTGGTTCTCCGTGGCGCACCGGTACTCCTGCACCTTGCCGTTCTCCTTTTCGATACGGAGAACCCAGACGTCGTTTTCCTTCGTCACGTTCGGACGTTGAGACATGTGGCGGTTCCTCCCCGCCACGGCGGTAAGCATGTCTCATGCCCGACAACGGGGCTTGAGCCAAATACCTGATATCCGGATGCGCTCCCCCGCACAGGTGGGTGGAGGTGACAAATTTGGTTCGCCGTTGCGACAATTTTTGGAGGCTGACCCCGACAGTCCTTGCGTAGTACCCCAGGGCTGGGTCGGCGTGGACCTGCCGATGTGAGGCATTGCGCTCAGGGGGCGTCGGGCCACTCCCAGGCGGAGCGGTAGCCGGCGCTCGTTTGAGTTCCTTCGATGAAGCGGGCGTAGAAGGGGTGGCCGCTGAGGGTGGCGGAGTCGCCCACGACGAAGAGGTGGCGGCGGGCGCGGGTGAGGGCGACGTTCATGCGGCGCAAATCGTTGAGGAAGCCCACCTGGCCCTCGCTGTTGGAGCGGGTGAGGGAGACGAGGATGGCGTCCTTCTCGCGGCCCTGGAAGGCGTCCACGGTGTCGACCTCCACGTCGGGGGCGAAGGGCTCCAGCCGCTCGCGCAGGCGGTGGGCCTGGGCGCTGTAGGGCGTAATCACGGCCAGCTCGCGCGGGGACAAGCCCAGGCCGAGCAGCGCGCGCACGCGGGCCTCGATGAGGTCCGCCTCGCCGGTGTTGAAGAGGCTGTGGGTGGTGGGCTCGACCTCCTCGTCGAAGCCCTTGCCGGCGGTGTCGAGGAAGAGGACGGGCGGGGCGTCGACCTCGGTGCCCGGGGGCAGCACGTCCTGGAGCGTGTGGTCGGCGACGGAGGGGTGCGCGCGCAGCTCGCCCGCGTACATCTCACGCGAGGGGAAGTCCATGATGCGCGCGTTCATCCGGTACTGCTCGCGCAGCATGCGCTTGACGCCGTCGCCGTGGTCCTCGAGCAGGCGCTCGAAGAGGCTCACCGCCAGGCCCGCGCGCGCGGCTTCCTGTGAGAGCACGGTGGGCGGCAGCTGCTGCGGGTCTCCGGCGAGGATGACGATGGGGGCGCGCAGGAAGCCCAGGAGCGCGAGCGGCTCGGTGGCCTGGGTGGCCTCGTCGAGCAGGGCCAGGTCGAACTTCTCGCCGGCGAGCACGCTGGACTCCAGGCTCGCGAGCGTGACGCAGACGACGTCCGCGTTGGCGAGCACGGAGCGCACGGCCTTCTTCTCCAGCGCGCGGGCCTCGTCGAGCATGGCCTTGGCTTCCGTGGTGGAGGCGCGGGCGTTGGAGAAGCGCTCGCGGCTGCGGCCCTGGGTGCGCTGGCGCCGGGCGTAGCCGAGCAGGGAGAACGCCTCGTCGAAGAGGTCTCGGGAGATGACGCGGTCGGGGTGCTCCTCCACGACGATGTCCAGGGTGTGCTCCTGGAGTCGGGCCGCGACGCGGGCGGGGTGGCCCACGCGGATGGCGCGCAGGCCCTTGGCGAGGCACAGGTCCAACAGGTGGTCCACGGCGGCGTTGCTGGCGGCGGTGCACAAGAGGCGCTGGCCTTTGGCCACGGCCTGGGCTGCGACCTCCGCGAGCACGGTGGACTTGCCGGTGCCCGGGGGGCCGTGGACCAGGAAGAAGTCCTCGGCGGCGAGCGCGCGCTTCACGGCGTCGAGCTGCTCGGGGTTGAGGGGGCGGCTCGGCTCGAAGTCACGGGGCGTGTCGGAGCGCGGGGGCTCGTTGCCCAGCAGGACCTCGCGCTTGCGGCGCTCCAGGCCCTTGTCCATGGCCTTCACGCGCTGCAGGCCCGCGCGCATGCGCTCGTAGGTGATGTCGTTGGGGACGACGTCCAGGCGCAGGAGGCCCTCGTGGACGTAGGGCGGCGGGGAGCGGCCGAAGGCGAGCTGCAGGCGCGTGGCGCTGGCGCGGGAGACGAGGGCGCGCGCGGGCTCGCTCACCTCGGCGCGGCGGGGGAGCACGGCGACCAGGTCTCCGTTGTGGAGCCGGGCGGGCAGGCGCGCGCGGTCGGCGCGGGCGAGCGTCAACAGGACGCGGCCTCCCAGGCCGACCGCCTCCTCCACCGTCTCCAGGTCGAGGACGGACAGGCCCTGCTCCTCGCGCTCGTGGAGGGACAGGCCCTGGGCGAGGGTGGCCAGGCGGGCTTTCTCGGCCTCGCGCTCCTTGGCGAGGAGGGAGCCGAGCTGGTCGAAGAAGGAGACGTCACGGGCCATGGCGCCGAGTCATGCCACGCGGGCGAGTCGGGCGGCCAGTGTCTTGGGTGCGCCCGTGTCGCCAGGACGGCGGAGCGGTGTTCCCGTGCACGTCGCGATGGTCAGCGCCGAGGCCAGGCCAGCGGACTTTCGCGCGGCGAGGACGCGAAGGACGGCCGCTGGCGGCGCTCCGTGAACGATGGATGCGGACGTCCGAGGCACGCCGCCGGACTCGAGGCGCTTCGGGTGCGCCGCTCGTCAAGGTGGGGGCGACCTCGGTCCATCCGCGCGAGGCGGGAGGGCGCCTCGGGGGGGCGATGCACCACCGGGGCCGACGGGCCGACCCCGGTGGTGTCCCGTGAGCCATGCGCTCACGGACGATGTGTTCGGGCACGCGCGCCGAGGCCCGCTTCCCGGGCCCGGCGCGAAGGCGCTACGGGACGATGAGGCCGCCGCTCACCACCAGCGCGTACTTCGCGTCGATGACGCGCGTGGAGAGGTCGGCGTCCTGGACGATTTCGTCGCCCAGCACCTCCACCTTCCAGCTGCCCGCCTCGGGCGAGACGAGGAAGACGTTCTCGACGGTGTCGACCTTGTTGGACACGCCGCCCGCCGTGGAGACGTTGCCCGCGGACAGGCCGTTGTTGCCCCAGTAGACGATGCCCGAGGGCGACGTCACGCGCAGCGACAGGTCATTGATGCGCGCTTGGGCCGCGCCCACCGTGCCGGCCGGGTCCGTGTAGACGAGCGTGACGTTGAGCTCCTTCTCGGTGCCCGTCACGGAGACCTTGTACTCGTTGACGCCCAGGGGCAGCAGGGTGTCCGTCTCGTTGATGATGCTGGTGGAGCCGGAGCGGTCATGCAGCCGCTTCAGGTCCGCGGTCCCCCAGCCCTGGCGCACGCGCGTCAGGTCCGCGTTGTTGCCGGTGACGTTCCAGTTGTAGCGGTGCGCCAGGTTGATCATCAGCGCCTTCGCGGTGGCCATCTGCGGGCGGCTGTCGAACACGTCCGCGCCGCCGCCGAAGCCCGCCCACACGCCCTCGTGCCACATCTGGAACAGGAGGCCGAAGTGGCCCGCCGTCTGCGGCGTGGCCGCGCTGGTGCCGCTGAAGTTGTAGTACGACGTGTTGCTCGAGTTGTTGGCCGAGCGGACCGCGTCGTAGAAGAACGACAGGTCCGGCTTGATGCGCCCGTCGGCCGCGGGGCCGATGCTCGCGCCGCCGTTCCAGCGGTCATCGTCGCGGTTGGCGTTGTCGTAGTGGTAGAAGCCGCCCACCGACACGATGTTCTTCGCCCACGCCTGGGGCCGCGAGTTGCGCGTGCCGGAGTTGCTCTGCGACTGGGTGCTCAGGATGGGGTGCTTGAACAGGTAGTCGTCCACCTCGGCGGAGATGGTGGTGTACGCGGTGCCCAGCGTGCTGCCCACGCTGGAGGTCTGGAACACGGCGCGGTAGGGGCCGGCCGGGTCCGTCAGCTCGCGGTTGATGTCGTAGCGCGACTTGGGGCCGCCGAACTGACTGGACTGGCTGTAGAGGAAGAAGATGCCCTGGCCGTCCGGCAGGAGCCCCTTCGCGGTGGCGTCCACGCCCCTGGCGAAGTTGATGCTGTAGCAGCTCGTCCCGTGCGCGCTGCCCGCGCTGGACGTGCTGTGGATGAGCGGCGGCGTCGCCCACTCCTGGTGCGTCGTGCGCAGCTCGGTGTCGAAGATTTCGCCGCGCACGCCCTGGCCCGTGAAGCCCTCGGCCGTCTGGATGTAGTTGGCGCCGCCGACCTCGCGCACGTTGTTCATGTCCACTTCACCCGGCCCGCCCCACCGGTCGATGTACTGGACGGCGTTGGAGCGCGCGAGCCGCTCCAACTGGTCCTGCGTGAGCGTGGCCTCCACGCGCAGCCCGCCGGCCTCCACCAGCTCCACCGTGCCGCCCAGCTTGCGCACCGCCTCGGCGACCTCGTCCTGACGCGCACTGCCGCGCTCGCCCACCATGATGGAGTAGCGCTGCGGCTCCAGCTTCGCCGCGCGCCCCGTCAGCGATTCGCGCAGCACGTCCTCCACGCGGTACTCGGGATGGTACGGCCCCACCCAGCGCACGAAGGGCAGCTCCGCCACGCGCTTGCGCGCGTCCGCGTCCAGCTCCACCAGGTACGTGTGGTCCGTGAGGAAGCGCAGCACCTTGCCGCCCTCGCGCTCCAGCGCCTCGCGCAGCTCCGGCAGCGGCGTGGCCTGCAGCTGCACCAGCGAGAGCGTGTTCCCCGTGTCCGCGGCCAGCGCGTCGGCCACCAGCGGCGCGCCCTGTCGCACCGGGTCGAAGCTCACGTGCGCCAGTCGCACCTGGTACGAGGTGGGCTGCGCGCGCCCGAGCAGCTCCGTGCCGCCGCGGCTGTAGGCGAAGAAGTCCTGGCGCTTGCCGTCCGCGCCCGTCTCCTCCCAGACGTGCAGCTGCAGCGTCGTCTTGGGGACGGACAGCGTCCTCAGCGACTGGATGGTGTTGTCCGTGCGGTGCAGCACGCGACCCGCGCCCGTGACGAGCGCGTGACGTCCGCCCGCCGTCGCCACCAGGCCCGTGGCCTGCTTCGCCGAGCCCAACGCCGCCGCGTCCACCACCCGCGCGGGGAGCAGCGACGCGCGCTCCACGCGCGAGGGGGACTTCGAGGCCGCGAGGACCGGAACGGGGGCCACCATGCCCAGGCCCAGGGCCATGACGGAGAGCCGACGCCAACGTAACGCATACGACGAGAGTGAGGTCTTCATGGGTGTCTCCTGCTCGGGTTGCGCTTCGTGCTGCGGCCGCCTCTTCCGGACTTCAGTCCGGACGGCGGATTACGACAACTCTTGAAATCAATTAATTCGAGACTTGATTGTTAATCGAGCAAAGCCAGTCGAATCAACACATTCGCCGCGAAAGGTGCGCGAGCTGTGCAGCGGCGTACAGCGCGAGCGAATCCGGGTAGACGCGAGGCTCCAAGCCCGCGCGACGTGGTGAGTGGCGCGTGGGTATCCCGCGAGCGGTGCGCATGCGCGGCGCGGGGTCGAGCGTCAGCCGGTCTGTCGGCGCCGCGTCCGGAGGGCTTCCGCCATGGAACTCATCCTCTTCATCGGGTTGCAGGCCTCCGGCAAGAGCCGCTTCTTTCACGAGCGCTTCGCGGACACGCACGTGCTGGTGAGCAAGGACCTGTGGCCGCACGCGCGTCGCAAGGAGGCGCGTCAGCGTCGGCTCGTCACCGAGGCGCTGGTGGCCGGGCGCTCAGTGGTGGTGGACAACACGCACCCCGACTGTGAGCAGCGCTCCCCGCTCATCGCCCTGGGGCATGCGCTGGGCGCGCGCGTCACGGGCTTCTATTTCGAGTCGCGCCTGGAGGACTGCCTCGCCCGGAACGCCCGGCGCGAGGGTCGGGCGCGGGTGCCGGAGGTGGCGCTGTACGCCACGGTGAAGCGGCTGTGCCGGCCGCGCCGCGAAGAGGGCTTCGATTCGCTGTACCACGTGCGCTGGGCCGCCGAGGGCGGCTTCATCGTCGAGGACTGGAAGGAGGACACGGATGCTGGACGCTGACGAGCTGGCCGGACGCATGCGACAGGGGGAGTGTTTCCACGCGCTGCGCCTCCTGCCGGGCGCCTGGGCGGTGCTGCGCGTGGACGGGCGGGGCTTCTCGCGCTTCACGCAGGAGCGCTTCGAGAAGCCCTTCGACCCGCTCTTCCACCGGTGGATGGTCCGCACCGCGAGCACGCTGCTGGAGGAGCTCCAGGGCGTGTACGCGTACACGCAGAGCGACGAAATCTCCGTGCTGCTGCGGCCGGACGCATCGCTGTTCGACCGCGCGGTGGAGAAGCTGGTGTCGCTGTCGGCGGGCCTCGCCAGCGCCACCTTCACGCACGCGGCGGGCGTGCCGGCGGTGTTCGACGGGCGCGTGTGGCTGGGCGCGGACGAGCGCGCGGTGCTGGACTACTTCACGTGGCGGCAGGCGGACGGCAGCCGGTGCGCGTTGCAGGGCTGGTGCTACTGGACCTTGCGCAAGGAGGGCTTGAGCGCGGCGCAGGCCACGCGCGAGCTGGACGGCAAGCCGGTCGCCTTCAAGAACGAGCTGCTCTTCCAGCGCGGCATCCACTTCAACGAGCTGCCCTTGTGGCAGCGCCGGGGCTCCGCCATCTTCTGGGAGCGCTACGTGAAGGAGGGCGTGGACCCGCGCGATGGCTCCAGGCACCAGACGACGCGCCGCCGGCTGGGCGTGGACTCGGAGCTGCCGATGAAGGAGGCCTACGAGCGCTACCTGCGAGGCGTGCTCGCCGGGGCCACTCCGGAGCCGCGCTAGCCGGAGGTGGCGGCGTCCAGCGGCATCACCCGCCACAGCCGGGGCTTGTCGTACTTGGGCGGAATCATGCCCGGCGGCCAGCCCTCGGCGGTGACCTCGGCGTATTGGTAGCTGCGCCCGCCGTGCCTGAGGCGGGTGCCCGCGCCCGGCAGGCCCACGCCCACCGCCGCGTGGGCCAGCGGGTCCGAGTAGAGCATCACCGCCTCGATTCCCACCTGCCGCAGGAGCATCACCGCGAGCAGCGCCTTGGAGTCGCAGTCCCCCCGGTTCCTCGCCGGCACCAGCGCCGGGGGGATGATGCCGAAGGGCTCATCGGTGGGCACCTCGTACTGGATGCGCTGCACGAAGCCGAGGATGAGCCGCGCGGCCTGCTGTGAGTCCAGCCCGCGCTCGCGGATGGTGACCATGAAGCGCTCGCCCAGCGCCTCCACGGGCCCCGCGTTGCCGCGCATCAGCTCCTCGTAGATGCAGCGCATGTCCGCGGAGCAGCCGCTCGGGGGCTGGTAGGTGAAGCGCTCTTGGCCCAGCGAGCGGTAGCGCAGCCTGCGCCCGAGCACCTTGTGCTGGTCCTCCAGCCACGCGTCCAAGAGCTCACCCAGGCCGTACCCCAGCCGGCTGCCCGGCGGCCGCAGCCCCTCCGTGTTCCAGTCGTACGTGAGCGCGCGCGAGGGCGACGTGTCGGCCGGGATGAGCACCAGGCCCAGGTCCACCACATCCGCGCTCGGAGGCAGCCCCGGCTCCACGGGCGGCGCCTTCGTGTCCACCAGGTGCCCCACCATGCCCACGCCCAGGCAGCACAGCGCGCTGGTCAGCGCGAACACGGCGAGTAGCAGCTTCAGGGCCGTCTTCAGTCCGGCGCTCGTGGACATGGCCTCGTCCGTCGCCTCCCGTGTCAGGCCGGCGCCACCAGCGTCCCCTCGGGGAGCTGGGGGAAGGGGATGAGCCCGTTGAGGGCCGCCTGGAGCCCGGGCGCCGTCAAGAGCGCGAGCACCAGGAGGATGGCGGAGAGGATGAGCCCCGCGGCGACGTTGCCCTTGCGCACCTCCGCCAGCTCGTCGATGCCGGGCGTCATCCGGTCGAACAGGAGGATGCCCAGCGCCAGCACGGTGACGCCGACGATGAGCGACAGGCCCACGTGCAGCGCGGCCACGGCGACGAGCCCCGGCACCATGGACCATTGCAAGTGAGGGGCGCGCACGGCCAGGTCCACCGCGTCCGACGTGGCCTGCACCGCGTGCTGCACCAGCAGCCCCAGCGACACCAGGCTGGAGGCGTGCACCAGGCCCGCCGCCACGTTGCCCTGGCGCAGCTCCTCCTCCGGCCGGGAGCCGAGGATGCGGCTGAGCCCGCGCAACGCCAGCCAGATGCCCAGCGCGGCCACGAGGCCGCCCAGCACCACCTTGATGAGCCCGACGACGAAGAGGGTGAAGTCCATGGGGAGCGCGAGCGACGCGTCACCCGCGCCGCCACGTCCGGACTCTACACCCTGTGGGGCGTCAGCGGCTCACCCGTACTTGAGGCCCGGGATGAGCGCACCGGCCGTCCAGCCGCGGTTGTGGGCGCTGAAGATGTTCACCCCGTACGCGGAGCCGCGCGCCTCGATGGTGCGCCCGTCGCCCAGGCTGATGGCCACGTGGCCGGGGCGGTACAGGAGCGCGCCGCGCGTGCGCAGGGCCTCGTCCACGGAGATGGTGGTGCCCTTCTGCTTGAAGTACGGCAGCTGGTTCATCGTGCCGTCGGGCACCTTGACGCCCGCCTGGTGGGCCGCCCACTCGACCAGCTCCGAGCAGTCCCACTTCGACGGGTTCTTGTCGCTCATCTTCGTCTCCGCGCCGAAGACGTAGCGGTCCCCGCGCTGCGCGAGCGCCTTCTGCACGAAGGTCTCCGCGCTGCCCTTGGTGCCCGGCTGCTGCGCGGGCGGCTTTGTTCCGCCCGTCTTGTTCAGCGCGCCCCACGTCTTCGGGCCCACGATTCCGTCCTGCACCAGGCCCTTCGCCTTCTGGAAGGACAGCACCGCCGCCTGCGTCTTCGGCCCGAAGATGCCGTCCACGGGGCCCGGGCTGAAGCCCGCGGCGGCCAGCTTCTTCTGCAGCGTCGTCACCGTCGGGCCCTGGGAGCCCTTCTTCAAGGTGGGGGGCGTGGCGGCGGCCGCGGTGGCGGAGGTGGAGACTCGACGCGAACCCGCAGGGGAGACAGTCGACATGGGGGACCTCCGTTTAGTGGGCAAAAACGGTTTCCCTTGTTGTCGGTGAGAGGCTTTGAAAGTTGTCATGCCCTCCCGGGCACGTCAGGGTCTGGCATTGCGGACCCACCACACCCGGAAGAAATGCAGACGACGTCCTTGGAAAGTTCCAACCAGCTCGACGTGCTCGTCCATGATTTCGAAGCGGTCCGTGAGGGCCGCGGGAGCGAACGGGCCATCCTCTTCCACCCAGAGCACATCTTTCCCAGGCGGGATGGGGGGCTCTCCCCAGACGTCATATTGGCTGAAGCGGACGGGGCCGGCGGTGCCCACGGGGACGCGGGCGTAGTGTGCGATTTGTGACGCCAGCTGATAGTTGCCGGCGAACACCGCGACGACGCTGTCTGGCTTCATCCCCGGGAAGAGCTTCTCGGGCGTGGACAGCTGGCTGAGCACGTCCCAGCCGTGGGTGCGCCACAGGGCTGTATCGCGTTTGAAGTTCAGCACCGGGAAGAACAGGTGCAGCGTCACCGCGAGCACCACCGCGAGCCCCGAGGAGGCCGCCGCGATTTGCCAGGGCCTGCGCATGCCCGCGACGCCCACGCAGACGCTGACATAGGCCATGGTGGTCCAGTTGACCTCGCCGCGCGCGCGCGACGCCGCGTAGCCGAAGAACAGCAGCGGCACGAGCGCGGCCATGCGCAGGAGGAACTGCTCGCGCGGGCCCTTGAACGCATAGACGAACGCGAGGGGCAGAGTCACCAGCCCACCGAAGGCGAGCTGCCCCGCGATGAACTCACCGAGCGTGCCCCAGCCGCCCTTGCCCTCGAGGCCGTGACGCAACTGGAACGCGATGCCCACCCAGTCATGGCGCGCGTTCCACAGCAGCACCGGGAGGAGGCACAGCGCCGCCAGCGCGCCCGTGCCCCACGCGCCCTTGGGCAGGCGGCGCACCTTCACCGCGGTGATGAGGAAGGCCACGCCCAGGAGCACCGCCGGGAACTTGGCGAGCAGCGCGAGCCCCGACGCCACGCCGGCCCACACCCAGCGCTCGCGCCACAGGGCCCACAGGGCCAGCGTCCAGAACAGGAGCAGCGGCGAGTCCGGCGTGGCCCAGACGCCGGCCACCATGCCGCCGGGCACCACGCTCCACAGGGCCGCGGCGCTCCAGGCGGCCTGACGGCTCTGGTACACGTCGCGCGCCAGGCCCCACACCGCGGCGATGGTGCCCGCGCCGCACACGAGCGCGGTGGCGTGGATGCCGAGCAGGGCGATGAGCCACGCGACGAGCGGAGGGTGGTCGTAGTAGCCCCAGTCGAGCCGCCGCGACCATTGCCAGTAGTAGGCGGTGTCGAAGTAGACGTCGGTGCCGAACGCCAGCATGAGCCTCACGATGAGCGCCACGCCCACCAGGGCGATGCACGTCTTCAGTCCGAGGCCGACGGGGTTGGGCGGGGCGGGGGCGAGGGAAACCATGCTCACGTCTTGTCGACAGCGTACCCTGCTCGCGTTCGACAGTGGAGGGTCGCGCCATTGGGACTTGCTCCGGATGGCGGGGCTCCATATGCCCTGGGTCCGGCAGTTCCCGCCCGGAGACCCCATGGCCACCCACCCTCCGTCGTCCGGCTCCGCCAACCGTCTGGCCCAGGAGCCCTCGCCGTACCTGCGCCAGCACGCCGACAACCCGGTGGACTGGTTCGCCTGGGGCGATGAGGCGCTCGCTCGCGCGCGCGCCGAGGACAAGCCCATCCTGCTCTCGGTGGGCTACTCCGCGTGCCATTGGTGTCACGTGATGGCCCACGAGTCCTTCGAGTCGCCCGACACCGCGCGGCTGATGAACGAGGGCTTCATCAACATCAAGGTCGACCGCGAGGAGCGGCCGGACCTGGACCAGATCTACCAGGGCGTGGTGCAGCTGATGGGGCAGGGCGGCGGGTGGCCGCTGACGGTGTTCCTCACGCCGGACCTGAAGCCCTTCTTCGGCGGCACGTACTTCCCGCCGGAGGACCGCTATGGCCGGCCGGGCTTCCCCCGGCTGTTGATGGCGCTGCGGGACGCGTGGGCGAACAAGCGCGAGGAGGTGCTGCGGCAGTCCGAGCAGTTCGCCGAAGGCCTGGGGGAATTGGCCGCGTATGGGCTGGACGCGGCGCCCGGCGTGCTGTCCGCGGAGGACGTGGTGACGATGGGCAAGCGCATGGTCCAGCAGGTGGACCCGGTGCACGGCGGCTTCGGTGGCGCGCCCAAGTTCCCCAACCCGATGAACTTCTCGCTGCTCTTGCGCGCGTGGCGGCGGGGCGGTGGCGCGCCGCTCAAGGACGCGGTGCTGCTCACGCTGGAGCGCATGGCGCTGGGGGGCATCTACGACCAATTGGGCGGAGGCTTCCATCGCTACTCGGTGGATGCGCGCTGGTTGGTGCCGCACTTCGAGAAGATGCTCTACGACAACGCGCAGCTCGTGCACCTGTACGCGGAGGCCGAGCAGGTGGAGTCGCGTCCGCTGTGGCGCAAGGTGGTGGAGGAGACGGTGGAGTACGTGCGCCGCGAGATGACGGACGCGGGCGGCGGCTTCTTTGCGGCGCAGGACGCGGACAGCGAGGGCGAGGAGGGGAAGTTCTTCGTGTGGCGTCCGGACGAGCTCCACGGGTTGTTGTCGCCCGAGCGCGCGGAGTTGGTGATGCGGCACTTCCACGTCACGCCGCAGGGGAACTTCGAGCACGGGGCCACGGTGCTGGAGGTGGTGGTGCCCGCCGATACGCTCGCGCGGGAGCGAGGGCTCCCGGTGGCGGAGGTGGAGCGCGAGCTCGTCGAGGCGCGGCGCGTGTTGTTCGAGGCGCGCGAGCAGCGGGTGAAGCCAGGGCGGGACGACAAGATTCTCGCGGGGTGGAACGGGCTGATGATTCGCGGGCTGGCGCTGGCCTCGCGGGTCTTCGAGCGGCCGGACTGGGCGCGGCTCGCGGTGGCGGCGGCGGACTTCGTGCTGGCGAAGCTGTGGGATGGGACGCGGCTTTCGCGCTCGTACCAGGAGGGGCAGGCGCGCATCGACGGGTTCCTGGAGGACTACGGGAACCTCGCCTCGGGGCTGACGGCGCTGTACCAGGCCACGTTCGACGTGAAGTACCTGGAGGCGGCCGAGGCGCTGGTGAAGCGCGCGGTGGAGCTGTTCTGGGATGAGGAGAAGCGGGCGTACTTCACGGCGCCGCGCGGTCAGAAGGACCTGGTGGTGGCGACGTATGGCCTGTTCGACAACGCGTTCCCCTCGGGGGCCTCCACGCTGACGGAGGCGCAGGTGGCGCTCGCGGCGCTCACGGGCCACGAGCACCACCTGGAGCTGCCGACGAAGTACGTGGGGAAGATGCGCGAGGGGCTGGTGGCCAACGCGATGGGCTACGGCTACCTGGGGCTCGCGGCGGACGCGCTGCTGGAGGGCGCGGCGGGGGTGACGTTCAGCGGCTCGCGCGAGGCGGTGGCGCCGCTCTTGAGCGTGGCGAACCGCGTCTACGCGCCGACGTTCGCGTTCGGCTGGAAGGAGGAGGGGAGGCCCGTGCCCGCGCTCCTGAAGGAGCTGTTCGAGGGACGCGAGCCGGTGGGCGGCAAGGGCGCCGCGTACCTGTGCCGGGGCTTCGCGTGCGAGGTGCCTCGCACGGATGCGAAGGAACTCGTCGAGCGACTGGCGCTGGCGCCCCGGGGGGCGTGAGCACGTCCCCCGGAGGTTCGCCGCGTTACTTCACCTCGACGACCTTCAGCGTGCCGATGAGGGGCGTGATTTCGGCGTTGCCCTCGTAGCCGAACGCGAAGTGGGTGGCGTCCGCGACGGGCTGGTTGAACGTGGGGTCCATCTGGGTCCACTCCCCCACGAACGCCTCCACCCACTCGTGCCAGTACAGCGCGGGCACGCCGTCCTGGTTCACCATGTAGATGACGCCGTCCACGCGCCGCGCCGGGATTCCCGCCGCGCGCAGCAGCGCCACGCTCAGCAGCGAGTGCTCCGTGCAGTCACCGCGCTTCTGGCGCAGCACATCCGTCGCCCGGTCCGCGCTGGCGCCGTAGTCCTTCTCCAGGTGTGTGGCCACCCACGTGTTCACCTTCTGCGCGGCGCGGTACGCGTCCTTCTCGTCCCCGATGATCTTCTTCGACTGCTCGCGGATGGCCGGCGCGTCGCTCTCCACCATGAGCGTGGACTTGAGGTTCTCCCCGCCGTCCGGGTCCGTCAGCGGCCGGGGCTTGCGGTTCGCCGTCGCGGGCGCCGCGGCCAGGAGCGTCACGTCCACGCCGCCATCCGGCCGGGCCGTGAACTTCTGCCGGTACGTCTCCACGCGGAACTTCTCCGGCAGCCCCTGCACCACCAGCTTCACGTTGCCGGGCACCGCGCGAGCCGCCTCGGGCAGCGGCTTGGGCAGCACCACGCGCGTGAGACCGAACACCTCCACCAGGTCCATCCGCTTGGCGACCGCCTCGGTCTCCTTGCGCGCCTGCATCGTCTTGCCGAAGTCCACCAGCACCATCTCCCCACGCTGCGTCACGTAGGAGTCCACCGGCACCTTCTCCTTCTGCGACAGGCTGCTGGCCTTGCCCAGCTTCACCTTCACCCCGTTGAGCGTGCGCTGCTCCGGGGCCTCCACCGTCGTCGACAGGCCGTAGGTCTCCAGGTCCATCCCGTCGAGCGAGAAGCCCTCCACCTTCGCCTTGCGAAAGAGCGCCACGCGCGCCTGGTCCGCGTCCTCCACGTGCTCCTTCGGCGCGGGCAACAGCGGCAGCACCTCGTCCGCGTAGCCCACGCGCTTGCGCACCACGCGCAGCTTCCCGTCGGGCGTCGTCGTGCCCTCCAGCGTCTGGTCGCCACCATCCCCGCGCTGCGTCACCGTGAAGGACAGGAGCCGTCCGCCGGCCTTCGCCTCGTAGACGCGCTCCTCGCGGTGGTTGCGCTCCGACAGGCGGGTGCCGACCAGCGCCTTGAACACGAGCTGGTTGACGCTCTTCACCTGGGGCACCGCCCCGGGCACCAGCACCAGGTCCGTGAACAGCCAGCCCACCTTCTTGTCCATGAGGTACAGGCCGAAGAACTCGCCGCCCTGGGGGCGCGGCGCCTTCAGCACGTCGGACGCGTCTGCGGGGAGGGAGGCGGCCTTCGCGGGCGCCGCGGCCTTGGCGGGCGCGGCGGCCTTCGCGGAGGGCGCGCCCGTCAAGAGGGCGCACAGGGCCACGAGGGCCAGGGACATCGGTCGGAGCGTGCGGGTCATCACGCCCCTTCTAACGGGGGAGGCGGGCAAAGTCTTCACCCGCCCCACACCCCGTGCGGTGGACTACAGCCGCTTGGTGAGGATGATGAGGTCGTCGCCCACCTTGTAGAAGTCGCGGATGCGCGCCTCCTCGCCGTACTTCATGGACGCGTAGAAGCCGCGCGTGGGGCCGTAGGCCTCCGTGGCGCTCGTCTCCACGCGGATGAGCCGGCCGTTGCGACGGCGCAAATCGCCCTCCATTCCGGACACCAGCGCCGCGCCCACGCCCTGGCCACGCACCTCCGTGGCGGACGCAATCCAGTACAGGTCGTACGTGTCCTCCGTCATCGGCGTGGGGCCGTAACAGACATAGCCCACCAGCTGACCGGCCCGGTCCGCGACGATGATGGCGTAGTCCGTGTTGCCCGACTTCAGGGCCTCGCCCACCAGCTCGATGGCGACCTCAACCTCCTGCGGCGAGAAGGTTTCGATCTTTCGAATCAGCGCGGCGAGGGGCTCCCGGTCCTTTTCTTCGATGGGACGGATGTCCATGGGCTCTTTCGGTAGCGACCTCCACCAGCCGGGCGGCCAGCGCGGCGTAGTCCAGGCCCGCGGAGGCCGCGGCCCTGGCGAACCCGGCTCCCGGATGGAGGTCGCAGTTGGGGTTGATATCGATGACGTAGGGCACGCCCTCCGGAGACACCCGGAGATCGACCCGGCCATAGTCCTGACAATCGAGTGCTGCGAAGGCTTCCAGCGCGACCTGCACACAACGAGCTTCCAGCGCCGCATCCACCTGGCACGGCCCGGCGGGCGTATCCCGGTACTCGTCGGAGCCCGCCTCCCACTTGGCGCTGTACGACACGATGTTCGGCCGGTCCTCGAAGGTCCGACCGAAGTGGATTTCCGTCAACGGCAGCGCGCGGCGCGGCTGGTTGCCGAGCAGCGGCACGTAGATTTCGCGGCCGGCGATGAACTGCTCCACCAGCGCGGGCTGATGGAACTCGCGCAGCACCCGCTCGCAGGCGCGCACCAGCGCCGCCCGCTCGTGCACCACCGAGTCCCCGCTGATGCCCATGCTGGCGTCCTCGCGCGCGGGCTTCACGATGAGGGGCCAGGACAGGTCCACCGCCAGCGCATCCTCCAGCCGCTCCACCACCCGGAAGCCCGGGGTGGACACGCCGCGCGCACAGAGCAGCTCCTTCGCCTTGGGCTTGTGCAGCGCGAGGCCCAGCGAGAGGGCGGACGAGCCCGTATAGGCCAGGCCCAGCGCGTCCAGCAGGCACGGGACGGCCATCTCCCCGCGGCTGTCGGCGGCGAGCGACTCGCAGAGGTTGATGACCAGGTCCGGCTGCCGCCGCCGCAGCGTGTCCACGAAGTCCAGCCGGTCGCCCTCGATGGCGAGCGGCTCGGCGAGGGTGTCGCCCTTCGTGAGGGCCTCGGCGAGCGCCGCGGCGACCCGCACCACGTCCTCGCGGGCTTCCCGGCCCGGGTCATCCTGGAGGAGCTCGTGGTCGCGGTTGTGCAGCAGAATGATGTGCATTCGGAGGTGGCCGAGGGTTAGCACGTCCCTCGGTCCTCGCCCAGTCCGCAGGTGACGGTTGGTTACCTCCTGGGCTACCTCCCGCCAGGGCTTGAAGTACGGTGGAATACCTCCGGTGGGGGTATCCAGGAGTATGGAAAGGGCATCATGCGCATCCGCGACCCCATCCACGGCACCATCCCGGTGAGCGACGCCGAGAAGGCGGTCATCGACAGCCGGCACTACCAGCGGCTTCGCTATGTGCGGCAGCTCGGCTTCGGCGACCTGGCCTTCCCCGGGGCCACGCACACCCGTCACATCCATTCGTTGGGCGCCATGCACGTGGCCGCGCGGGTGTTCGCCGCGGTGGCCTCGCGCTCCACGCTGCCCGAGGACGTGCGCGAGCGCTTCTGCACCGCGGTGCGTCTGGCCGTGCTGTGTCATGACCTGGGGCACATGCCGCTGTCGCATGCCTCCGAGCGCATCGCTCCGAAGCGCTCGCTCCTGCGGCTGCCCGGCTGGCTGGACTCGGCGGCCGAGGGCGAGCAGGCCACCCACGAGGACTACACGGCCAAAATCCTGCTCGACAGCTCGCTGACGCCCATCATCGAGCGCGAGTTCGGGCGGCTGGGCATCACCCCGATGGCGGCGGTGGCGCTGATCACCGGCGCGCGTCCGCCCAAGGACCCGGGCTTCACCTGGCAGGGCGTGGACTGGGCGCCGCTCTTGCGCGCCATCGTCTCCGGCGAGCTGGACGCGGACCGCATGGACTACCTGCTGCGTGACTCCTTCTACACGGGGGTGAACTACGGCCGGTACGACATGGATTGGATCATCAACAACCTCAATCCGGCGGTGAAGGACGGGCGCGCCTATCTGGCGTTGAGTCGGGCGGCGGCGTTCGCCTTCGAGGACTTCCTGCTCAGCCGCTACCACATGTTCGTGTCGGTCTATCTGCACCACACGTCGGTGAGCTTCGACTACATGCTGCGGCGCTACTACGAGGAGTCGCCGGGCGAGTTCGAGATTCCCTCGGACCCGGAGGCGTTCCTGCTCTGTGACGACTCGGCGCTCTGGTACACGCTGCGCCGCTCGCACAACCGGTGGGCCCAGCGCATCATCACGCGGCAGGGCTTCAAGCTGCTGGCGCAGTTCACCGAGCGCGACGCCGGGTATGACCTGGACGTGCTGCGCAGCGCACTCGTCTCGTCGGGCTTCGAGCACTACGTCGTCGAGTCGGTGAATGTGCTCAGCAAGTACGCCTCGGGGCCCTCGAGCACGGGGCCGAGCCTCTTCATCGTCGACGCCTCCACGGGTCGGCTGACGGAGGTGGCGCGCTACACGCCGCTGTATCAGCGCTACAGTGGCGCGGTGCGCCTCACCCGGCTGTATGTGAGGCCGGACCAGTCGGCCGCGGCGCACGAGCTGATGGGCCAGCTGTTGGGCCAGACGGTGCGAACATGAGCGAGCGACTCCCCGGTCTGGGCCTCGGCCTGGACCTGCAGCATGTCCCCAGTGAGCCCAGGGGCTCGGCCGTGGCGTTGTTGTACCGCCGCGTGGGCGCGGGCGTGGAGGTGTACTGGGTGAAGCGCGGCAAGGCGCTGGCCTTCGCCGGCGGCTTCTATGCGTTCCCCGGTGGGAAGCTGGACGCGGCGGACGCGCAGGTGCCGGTGCGGGGTGTCACGGGCGAGGAGGCCGCGCTGCGCTCGGCGGCGGCGCGCGAGCTGTTCGAGGAGGCGGGCGTGCTGGTGGCCGAGGGCGCCGAGGCGCTCTCGCAGGAGAAGCTGGACGCCCTGCGCAAGGCGTTGCTCGCGGGGAAGCTCGGGTGGGGTGAGTTGCTGCACGCGGAGGGGCTGGCGCTGCGCGCGGACGACTTTCGGGGCGCGGGGCGGTGGATTACGCCGCCGTCGGTGCCGGTGCGCTTCGACACGCACTTCTACCTGGTGGAGCTGCCGCCCAAGGCGCGCGCGGAGCTGTGGCCGGGCGAGCTGTCGGAGGGGGCGTGGATTGCGCCCGAGGCGGCGCTGGCGCGGTGGAACGACGGCACGGCGCTGCTGCATCCTCCGGCGGTGCATGCGCTCCAGGTGCTGGGCTCGTTCAAGGACGAGGCGGATGCGCGGGCGCGGCTGCTGACGCCGCCGTACTGCCCTGGGTACATCTCGCAGCGCATCGAGTTCCAGAAGGGTGTGCGCGTGGTGGCGCTGGAGACGGCCACGCTGCCTCCGGCGACGCACACGAACGCGTACGTGCTGGGCAACGGCGAGCTGTTGCTGGTGGACCCGGGCTCCGGGGACGTGAAGCAGTACGCGAAGCTGTTGTCGCTGGTGTCGAGCCTGAAGGCGGAGGGGTGCAAGCCGGTGGCGGTGGTGCTGACGCATCACCACGGTGACCACGTGGGCGGGGCGCGCGCGGTGAAGGAGCGACTGGGGATTCCGCTCTGGTGCCATGCGAAGACGGCGGAGTGGCTCGACTTCCCCGTCGAGCGGCTGCTGGAGGATGGCGAGGTGCTGGAGCTGGCCGGGGATGTGCCGCAGCGCTGGCGCGTGTTGCACACGCCGGGACATGCGCGGGGACATCTGTGTCTGGTGGACGAGCGCAGTCGCTCGGCGGTGGTGGGGGACATGGTGGCCGGCGTGGGCTCCATCGTCATCGACCCGCCCGAGGGCAACATGCGCGACTACCTGGCGCAGCTCGCGCGGCTGCGCGACTGGCCCGTCACGACGCTGTACCCGGCACATGGGCAGCCGCTGCCGGATGGTCCCTCGAAGCTCCAGGAGTACCTGAACCACCGCGCGCAGCGCGAGGCGCTCATCCTCGACGCGGTGCCCGCGGACGGCGTCTCGCTGGCCGAGGTGGTGGAGCGCGCGTACGCGGACACGCCGCCGGTGATGCACCCGGTGGCGGAGCGCAGCGCGCTGGCCACGCTGGAGAAGCTGGTGGCCGAGGGCCGCGTGCGCGAGGAGTCGGCTCGCTACTTCCGACAGGGGAGCTAGAAACGCCCGATGAGACCGAAGCGGGGCCCGTGCTCGGTCATCCCGGCCACGGGCATCAGCCGCACGCCGGTGTCCGCGCGCGTGGGCGCCACGGGCTTCACGGCCGAGTGCGACTGGTGCGACAGCTCGTAGCCCGTGGTGGCGCCGATGACGGGCAGGAAGAGCAGCAGCGCGGAGACGGCCTTGTCGTCGTCGGCCCCGAGCACGAGCGAGCCCAGCAGCGCGCCGCCCCAGCCCACGAGGCTCCCGCCGACAGTGGCGAGGATGGTGCCCTTGCCGTCCATCAGCCGTCCGCCCGCCCACGTCCCCGCGGGCACGCCGATGACGACGCCGGTGAGCCCGCCCACCAGCGAGACGACGTTGCACTCGTCACAGCCCACGGTGGGCGCGCCCAGCAGGTAGCCCACCACGAGCCCCACCGCGCCGCCCGCGATGCCACCGGCGGTGCCTCCCACGAACTCCACCGCGATGCGCGGGACCGGGTCCTCCACGGCCGCCTTGCGGCTGGGCCGGGCCTCCTCCGCCACCTGCGTCCCCGCGTCGTCCGGGGGCGTGTCCTGCGTCCGTCCGCTCGAGCCCTCGTCGTCGTCCTTGTCGCCAGGGGACACGGGGACGAGTGGAGGAGGCGTCAGCTCGGGCGCGGGGCGCTTCGCGGGCTCGTCCTCGGAGACGTGCTGACCCCACGCGGGGCCCGTGCTCAGAAGGAGCAGGCCCACCAGGAGGACAGGATGCGCGCGCGAAAGCCTCACCCGCACACGCTACCGCAAGGCTGGGGTACTCGTCGCGTCAACTGGCGGACACCTCGGTGACGCGCTCGGGACGGGCCCGCCGACGCAGCAGCACCAGGGCCAGCGGCGCGGCGGCCAGGAGCACCTGGGGCACCAGCGAGAGCAGGTCCGGATAGATGCCCAACAGGTCGATGGTGACGAAGCCCACCGGATAGAGCGGCAGCGCGCCCACCTCCTGCAGCGAGTGCAGGCCCTTGCCCAGCAGCATCACCGCGGTGACGACGAGCACCACCGTGGAGATGTTGAAGAGCGTCTTCATGGGCAACCGGAAGCCGAGCCGGTTGATGAAGAGCACCAGGATGACCAGCGCCACCGAGCCCACCAGCGCGCCCCACGCCACGCCCGCGGGCGAGTCCAGCGCCAGGCCCTGCAGGAAGATGGCGGTCTCGAAGCTCTCGCGCAGCACGGCGGTGAAGGCGATGAGGAACAGGCCGAACAGGCTGCCTCGCCCCAGCGCACCCTTCATCTTCTCGCGCAGCTCCCCCATGAACTGGCTCATGTTGGAGCGCGCGTTGAGCCACAGCGCCGCGTACAGCAGCATGCCCACGGCCACGAGCGCGGCCACGCCCTCCATCCACTCGCGCTCGGCGCCAGCCAGCAGGTGGCGGCCCAGCACATAGGCGACGGCGCCCACCACCAGCGCGGACATCCAACCGGCGTGCACCACGCGCACGTGCTCGGTGGCCTTCATCTTCTTCAGGGCCGCCAGTAGCGCGGCGACGATGATGGCCGCCTCGAAGCCCTCGCGCAGCAGGATGAACACGGTGAGCCACAGCGTCGACACCAGGTCCGCCGCGCTGCCGCTGTCCCGGCGCGCCTGGTCGAGCAGCGCAATCAGCTCGCGCCCCTCGTCCTGCAACCTGGGGCTGCTGGTCTCCGCCGCCAGTCGCGCCTTGAGGAAGCCCTGCTCCAGCTTGAGCACCAGCGCGGAGTCGCGCGAGGTCAGCTTGGGCTCCACCGGCTCCAGCCCGTTGAGGTACGCATCCAGGAGCGCGGCCTTCGCGGCGGACGGGTTGCCCGCGGCGCCCTGGCGCATGGCCTCCTGCACGCCGTCGCGCGCCGCCATCAGCGAGCGCTCCTCGTCCACCTGGGGCAGCTTCCGACGCAGGCACGCGAGCTTGTCGGCGCCAAAGTCCTTCACCAACTCGTCGTCGGTGGCGTTCGCCAGCCGCTCCAGCGACGCGCGCGGAGGCGTCCCCTCGCACGGGGGCAGGCGCAGGGTGAAGGCGAAGAACGCGAGCGACCAGCGCTCGTCCTCGGTCAGCGTGGGGAAGGCGGGCATGGCGGTGCCCGGCACGCCGAAGCTGGTGGTGTTGAACGCCTTGTAGGGCGTGAGGCCGCCCATCAGCTCCGCGTCCTGGAAGTTGGCGGGCGCGGGCTCCATCGTCGCGGCGATGGGCAGGTTGGCGCTGCCGTCCGCGGCGTGGCAGGCCGCGCAGTTCGTCTGGAAGAGCTCGGCGCCGCGCTGGAGGTCCGGCGGGTGACGGGGGCTGCGCGCGAGTCCACCGACGAGCACCAGGTCCTGCACCAGCGCGCCGCAGTCGCGGCTGACGCCCTCCGGGTCCTGCGACTGGTCCACGCGCGCCTGGATGGCCTTCACGCGGGGGACGAAGACCGAGGCCTGCGCACCCAGCTCCCGCGCCGCGGACACCGCCTCCGCCGCGAAGCTCTTCTGCTCCTCCAGCTCGAACGCGGACTGGGACTCGATGGCGGCCGGGTAGTCCGCCTCCAGGTACTGGAGGATTCCCACCAGCCGATGCCAGGTCCGCTCCTCCGCGCCGCTCTCGGCGGCGAAGGCCGACCCGGGCACCATGAAGAGCAGGACGAGGACGACGCGGACCACATGATTCATGCGTCCCGTCTACCAGCGGGGCCCGGTCGTTTCAATTCTGCGACTCAATCTCAAGATGGGGACTTCAGGCGGGAGTCGGAAGGCCCGGAATGGGGGCGGGGTTGCCCAGGGCTGTCCACCGTTCGACCTCCAGCGAGTGGATGCGCAGCCGGGCGATGCGCCAGTCGCCGCCGCGCAGGTGGCCGAGGGCGAGCGAGGCCACGGTGAGCGCGCCGATGGAGACGGCGCCGATGGCGAGCGCGCCCAGGCCGGTGGCGCCGATGGCGGTGGCTCCGACGGCGAGCGCGCGCAGGGCGCGTGGGCGGAAGCGGCGCTGACGTTGCTGGGCCTCGAGCTGACGCGAGAGGCGAGCGAGCGTGGTGGTGTTGGCGAGGGTGAGCGTGGCGCCGAGCAGGGAAGCGGCGCGCCAGGGCAGGCGCGGCGCGGGGAGCCAGGGGCTGAGCGTGAGTCGAGGGCCGAGGGAGGTGCGCATGCCGTTCCAGGTGCGCACGGCGCGGGAGCGAGACAAAGCCGACGTGGAACGCCGCGCTGCTCGACGAGGGAGCAGCGGCGTCAGCGCTCGTAGGTGAGGAACGCGTACGGAGGCTCGGACTCCGGATGCGGGTCCTCTTCGATGAGCCGCCAGCCGGACAGGTCCACCTCGGGGAAGAATGTGTCACCCGGGTAGTCGCGCGCGATTCGCGTGAGGTAGAGCCGCTGGATGCGGTCCATCGTCTGCGCGTACAGGTCCGCGCCCCCCGCGATGAAGACCTCGTCGTCGCCTCGGGCCTCGGCCTGTTGGAGCGCCTCCTCCACCGAGTGCGCCACCGTGACCCCCGATGGCGCGAAGTCCTTCTGCCGCGTGACGACGATGAACGTACGCCCCGGCAGCGGACGGCCGATGGAGTCGTACGTCTTGCGGCCCATCACGAGCGTGTGGCCCATGGTGAGCCGCTTGAATCGCGCCAGGTCCGCGGGCAGTCGCCACGGCAGTTGGTTGTTCGCGCCGATGACCCGGTTCGACGCCAGCGCGACGATGGCCGACAGCTTCATACGGCCACGGGCGCCTTGATGGCGGGGTGGGGCTCGTAGCCCTCGAGCGTGAAGTCCTCGTACCGGAACGCGAAGAGGTCCTTCACCTCGGGGTTGAGCTTCAATCGCGGCAGCGCACGCGGCGCGCGCGAGAGTTGCTCGCGGGCCTGCTCCACGTGGTTGAGGTACAGGTGCGCGTCGCCAATCGTGTGGATGAACTCGTGCGCGACCAGGCCCGTCGCCTGCGCCACCATCATCGTCAGCGCCGAGTACGAGGCGATGTTGAAGGGCAGCCCGAGGAACAGGTCCGCGCTGCGCTGGTAGAGCTGGCAGGACAGCTTCCCGTCGGCCACGTAGAACTGGAAGAGCACGTGGCACGGCGGCAGCTTCATGCCCGGCAGGTCCGCCACGTTCCACGCGCTGACGATGTGTCGGCGCGAGTCCGGGTTCTTCTTCAGCCCGTCGACCAGCGCCTTCATCTGGTCGATGTGGCCCCCGTCCGGCGCGCTCCACGAGCGCCACTGGTGTCCATACACGGGGCCGAGCTTCCCCTCGGCGTCAGCCCACTCATCCCAGATGGTGACGCCCTGCGCCTGCAGCGTGCGCACGTTGGTGTCACCCGCGAGAATCCACAGCAGCTCGTGAAGGATGGACTTCACGTGCAGCTTCTTCGTGGTGACGAGCGGAAACCCCTGCGTCAAATCGAACCGCAGCTGGGGGCCGAAGACACTCAGCGTGCCCGTGCCGGTGCGGTCGCCCTTCTTCGTCCCGTGCTTCAGGACGTGGTCCAGCAGGTTCAGGTAGGGCTGCATGGGGCCCAGCCGTCTAGGCGTCGTTGCCCCCAGTGGCAAGCACGAAGAAACGCAGTGCCCGCAACCCTGCAATCTCACTTGGGTCCACACACGTCCTTCGGATTGGACGCGCGGCGCATCCCGCCGGTAGAAGCCCGGACATGAAAATCTACACGAAGCGCGGAGACGCCGGAGATACCGGTCTATTCGGGGGCGGCCGGGTCCCGAAGGATGACGTGCGCGTGGATGCCTACGGCGAGGTGGACGAGCTGAACGCGACGCTGGGCCTGGTGCGCGGCTTCTCCCCGCCGCCGGAGCTGGACGCGATGCTCCACCGGCTGCAGGACCAGCTCTTCACCGTGGGCGCGGTGATGGCGACGCCCATGGACGCGAAGGCCGCCTCGCACCTGCCTCCGCTGAAGGAGAGCTGGGTGACGGACATGGAGAACGCCATGGACCGGTTCGACAGCGAGCTGCCGAAGATGACGCACTTCATCCTGCCCGGAGGCACGCAGGCGGCGGCCGCGCTGCACCTGGCTCGCACGGTGTGCCGTCGCGCCGAGCGCCGCGCCGTCCCGCTGCTGCGCGAGGGGACGATTCCCAAGGACGTGGTCATCTTCCTCAACCGGCTCTCCGACCTGCTCTTCGTCATGGCGCGCGTGGCGAACCACCGCGCGAATGTGCAGGACGTGAAGTGGATTCCGGAGAAGCCGTCCGAGTCCTAGTCTCTTCAAGGCGTCTTCTTGCTCCCCACCGCTCCGCTTCGTGACCTCGCCCGCTCGGTGGGCTTCGACCTGGTGGGCTTCGCCCGCGCGGAGCCCATCGAGCCGCGCTTCCTCCTGAGCTGGCTGGAGGCGGGCTACGCGGCGGACATGGACTGGATGGGCGAGCGGGCGGAGGAACGCCTGGACGTCGGCCGTCTCCTGCCGGGCGCGAAGACGGTCATCTCCTTCGTCAACAACTACTACCGCGACGAGGAGCCGTCGAAGGGCTCGCCCATCGCCCGGTACGCGCGGGGGCGCGACTACCACTCCACGCTGCGCGACCGGATGAAGGCGTTCCGCAAGGCCATCATCCAGATGGCCCCGGGGCTGGGCACGTACGGGAGCGTGGACAGCGGCCCGCTGATGGAGAAGGTGTGGGCCGCGCGCGCGGGCCTGGGCTACGTGGGCAAGAACGGGTGCTTCATCACCGAGCCCTTCGGCTCGTGGGTGCTGCTGGCCACGCTCGTCATCGATGCGGAGGTGGACGAATACGCGGACGGCCCCACGGCGGACCGGTGCGGCGCGTGTCGTCGGTGTCTCGTGTCGTGTCCCACGGGCGCGCTGGTGGGCAACAGCCAGGTGAACGCGGGAGCGTGTCTTTCCTACCAGACCATCGAGAACCGCGAGCGCGAGGTGCCCGAGCCATTTCGTTTCAAGTTCAACAACCTCATCTTCGGGTGCGACATCTGTCAGCAGGTGTGTCCGTTGAACCGCAAGCCTGTGTTCGCGGAGCACCCACGCTTCGCGCCTCGCGCGGTGGCGGAGCTGGGCACGCTGGAGCTGGCGGGGCTGACGACGGAGCAGTACGAGCAGCTCATCCCGGGGACGGCGCTGGCGCGCGCACGCTACGACGTGCTGCGCCGCAACGCCGTGTACGCGCTGGGGGTGGCCAGACAGGCGGACGCGCGGCACCTGCTCGAAAAGCTCAGCGACGATTCGAGCGAATTGGTACGTAGCGCGGCGCAATGGGCACTGCGCCAGCTGGTCCCCTGAACTCCTCCACGCCTTCGCTGCGCGGCGTCTACGCCGCCCTCCTCATCCAGGTGCTCATCAGCGCGGGGACGTACCTCGCCGCGAAGCGCGCCATGGCGGAGCTGCCGCCGCTCACGGTGGTGTTCTGGCGCTTCATGCTCAGCGGGCTCGTGTTCATCGCGCTGCTGGCGCTGGTGCCCGGGCCCAAGCTGCCTCCGCGAAACGCTTGGGGCCGCATCCTGTTCCTCGGGCTGATGGCGGGCCCGGTGAACCAGCTGTTCTTCTTCACGGGGCTGTCGCGCTCCACCGCCGCGCACGGCGCGCTCCTGTATTCGCTCATGCCGCTGGGCGTGTACGTGCTCAGCCTCGCGCGAGGACAGGAGCGTGCCTCGACGCGGACCCTCGCGGGCATCGCCGTGGCCTTCGTGGGCGTGGTGGTGCTGCTGCTCGGCCGAGGGCTCGCGGAGGCGCGCGGCTCGCTGACGGGCGACCTGCTCATCCTCTGCGCGGTGATGGCGTGGGTGGTCTACACGACGGAGGGCAAGCCCTTCGTCGCCATCCATGGGCCGCTGCGCGCCACCGCGTGGTGCATGACGATGGCCACGGTGATGATGCTGCCGTTCGCGCCGTTCGTCGCGAACCCGGAGGCGCTCGTGGCCACGAGCACGCTCGCGAAGGGCTGCATCGTGTACCTGGGCCTGCTGACGTCGGTGGTCGCGTACGTGCTCTGGTACTACGCGCTGTCGAAGGTGTCGGCGTCGAAGGTGGCCATCTTCTCCAACCTCCAGCCGGCCGCCACGGCGCTGGCCGCGTGGGCGCTGCTGGATGAGGCCCTGCACTGGGAGATCGCCGTGGGCGGCGTGCTGGTGCTCGCGGGCGTGCGGCTCACCCAGACGGCCGTGACGAAGCCGCCGGTCCTCGCTCCCACGACGGACCGTCCCGCGACCTGAGGACCTTTTTCTTTCGTGCCTCGCTTTCGCGGTGCCGACGAGGCCTTTGGAGGGATGTTAAGCATTCTTGACATGGAGTCTTGAATGCTTAACATTGTGCGGTACGTGAAGGGAGCGGTTCATGGAGACGCAGATGTCGTCCCGGGAGCGGTTCGCGTGGGTGTTCCTGGTGTTGCTCGTCGTCAGCTACGGGACGTACTTCACCGCGGTCGCGGTGCTGGACGCGCGGGGTGAGCTCACGTTCTGGTCGCAGATCATCATGCTGACCGCGTCGGCGGTGTTCCAGGGCGTGGTGCTCGGTGTCTCGGCGATTGTCGGCCGGATGCGTCGGGCACCGGGCGAGAGGACCGGGCCCGACGAGCGCGACCGGGCCATCGCGCATCGCTCCGCGTCCGTCGCGTACTACGTGTTGATGGGCGGGATGATTCTCGTCGGCTGCATCATGCCGTTCGGCGCCAGTGGCTGGAAGGTGGCGAACGCGGCGATTCTCGCCATCGTCATCGCGGAGCTGGTGCACACGGGCCTGACGGTGTCGGGCTACCGCAGGGGCTTGCGTGCCTGAGCCTCGGCTGACCAACGAAATCCGCACGCTGCGCTTCCTCGCGGGCGAGATGACGCAGGCCGCGCTCGGCGAGAAGGTGGGCCTCACGCGTCAGACGATTGCCGCGATTGAAGCGGGCAAGTACTCGCCCAGCCTGGAGACGGCGTTCCGCATCGCGGAGGTCTTCGGCAAGCCGCTCGAGGCGGTGTTCCGCTGGGAGCGCTGAAGCCCGACACCGCGCCTCGAGGGCACTTCCCGAGGCGCGGTGTTCCCACTGGGGCCGGCTACTGCGGGTCCCATCCCGCGTTCACCGTCACGCGGTCCAGCGCGCGCACGGTGACGTAGGGCACGAAGCCCGCGGCGCGCGAGCGGGTGTACGCATCCGCGACATGGGCGGACTGCGTGGCGTAGTCGGTGGACAGCACCAGCTTGCCCGCGGCGCGCACGCGAGCGGCGTTGGTGCGGTTCTCCTCGCACCAGCCCTCGTCGCAGGCCACGTCGTCGGACCAGTACATGTCCTCCATGCCCAGCCCGTCGATGGCGGGCAGGTAGGCGGGGTCATCGACCAGCTCCGGCGAGTTCTGTGGCACCACCTTGAAGTCCGGGTTGCGCGCCTTCGCGTACGTGTTGATGCGCGCGATGAGGGCCACCATCTTCCGCGCGAGGTCGGCGCGGTTGGTGCCGGCGGAGTTGGCGGGAATCTCCTCGTACGTGACGACCATGTCGAGGTAGCAGCCGTTGAAGCCCGCGGCGAGCGCGCGGTCGATGCGGCCCTGGACGATGGGCCACCAGCGCTCGTCCCAGTACTTCACGTACTGCTCGTCGGGCCAGCCGGACACGGGGCCGAGCTTCAGGTCCGCGGGCACCTGGCTCCACTCGGGGCGGTACTCCTCGATGGCGCCAATCTCGAAGTAGGCGAGCACCTGCTTGCCCCGGGCCTTGAGCGCCGAAATCTCCGCGGCGGTGAAGTAGCCGCTGGAGCCGTCGCGCACGAGCTCGACGATGGCCAGGTCGAACTTCGACGCGGCAATCGCGTCGAGCTTGCCCTGCGGATAGTTGGTGAGCTGGTACGTGAAGCTCTTCACGTTCGCCCAGGGCACCTGCGTGCCCGCGTCTGTCGGAGTCCCCGCGTCGGTGGGCGTGCCCGCGTCCGTCGGAGTCCCCGCGTCGGTGGGCGTGCCCGCGTCGCTCGCCGCCACCTGCACGCGCACGACGAGCAGGTCCAGCAGCGACGCATCCGCGGTGGAGTCCGTGCGGTAGCGCAGCTTCACCGGGCCGCCGGACAGGAAGCGCGCGGGCGTGGGCAGGGCCAGCGACGTGGCCGTCCAGCGCCACGACTGCGCGAAGGTGTTGTCACCCACCAGGGCCCAGCTGTTCGTCGAGTAGTCCCACGCCTCGATGACCCAGCGCATCTGCGCCTTCGCGGGGCCCCGGTAGTTCACGCCGACCTCGGCCGCGACGACGCTGTCCGCGCTCACGCCCGTGGGCAGCGGATAGGTGCACGTGGCGGAGCTGTTCGGCGCGAACTCGACGTACTCGGCCCAGCGGTCCTGCGTTCCGGACAACGTCTGGGTGTTGAGCCCCTGGCCGCTCTGTCCCGAGGGGAGGGCGCCGCGCTCGAACTGGAGCGTGGCGCAGGGCAGGGTCCGCGCGTCGGGCAGGATGGCGTCCTGTCCCGTGTCGAAATCATCGTGCGCGGCCTTGTCGCCACACGCGGCCAGCAGGGCCAGCCAGCTCCAAGCCAACAACCACTTCATCGCGACTCGCATGCAACGGCTCCTCAGGGGTGTGGAGTAGCGAGCCGGCCTTAACGCCGCGCGACGTGTGCGAGCAACGTGAAGTCTGTGCGCACGTCGTCGCTGCGCACGGACTCCCCTTCATCGCTGGAACATTCGTCCGAGCCTGGACGCGGACACGAACCCCGAGGCGCGAATCAGTCCCCGTTCGGGTCCCACTCGGAGATGTCGTACTTGGGATCCGGCGGCGGCTTGGGGCGCGGAGGCGCCGCGGGCGCGGGAGGCGGCGCCTTCTTCGCGGTGGGCGCGGGCGTCGGCGCGGGCTCGTCGTCGAGCAGCGGGTCCTTCTTCTCCTCGGTCCGTGGGGCGGCGGGGGCCTCGGTCCGGGCGGGCTCCGAGCGCGGCGACGGCTTCGTCGCGGCGGTGGGCGTGGGCGCGGGCGGCGCGTCCAGCGGCTCCAGGTCATCGGGGATGTCCGCCGAGGGCTCCGGCGCGGGCTTCGGCTCGGAGTCCGACGCGCGATAGACGCCCTGCCGCGACACCGGCGGCGGAGGCGGCGACGTGTCGAGCGGCGCGGGCGTCGGCTCCTTCGGCGGGCTCGTGTCCTCGGCGGGAATCTCGTCGGGCGAGCGGTACGCGCCTCGCGGCCCGGGCGGACGCTCCGGACGCGCGTCGCCGAACGGGTCCTCCTCGCGGTTGGTGGTGCGCCGGGGCTCCGAGCTGGAGTTGGCGTCACCGAACGGGTCCTCCTCTCGGTTCACCGGCTTGCCCGGACGGCGCGACGGGCGACGCGGCTCGTCCGCCACCACGCCCGACGGCAGCCCTCGAATCGCCGAGTGCCGGTCGCTGCACTCCTCGCGGTTCTCCGTGCAGATGGAGAGGCACTGGGTGAGCTTCTTGAGCGTGCGGCCGCTGCCGCCGTACTCGATGGAGCAGTCCTCCTTGCAGGTGGCGTAGTCCTCCTGACAGCCGGAGGGGACGGTGCCGCGCTGGGCGCTGACGGGGCTGGCGGCGAGCACCAGGAGCAGGACGGGAAGGGAACGCATGGCAATTGCGAAAACTACCAGTCTTCGTGCCTCCCGGCGCCAGGGGGGCGCGGTATGGTCCGGGGAGCGCGGCCGGAGCGCCCAAGGAGGAACATGGCTGTCAGGGTGGGCATCATCGGGAGCCATGGTCTGGAACACCTCCTGGGGTTCAATGGTCGTCTGGAGACCCACACCCTCGAAACGCCCTTCGGTCCCCATGCGGGGCCGCTGTTCTCCGGGGAGTTGGACGGCGTCTCCGTCGTCTACGTTCCACGCCACGGCCAGGACCACCTCTTCAACGCCACCCGCGCCCCCTACCGCGCCAACCTGTTCGCGCTGAAGCAGCTGGGCGTCACGCACGTGCTCTCCACCAGCACCGTGGGCAGCCTCCAGGAGCACCTGCCGCCGATGCAGCTCGTCGTGCCGGACCAGGTCATCGACCGGACCTACCGGCGCCCCTGCACCTTCTACGACGACGTGGCCGTGCACGTGGAGCTGGGCCAGCCCTTCTGCGCGACGCTGCGCAAGGCGCTGTCCAACGCCGCCCTCGCCTCCAACGCCGTGGTGGCCACCCAGGCCACGTATGTCTGCATCGAGGGCCCCGCGCTCAGCACCCGCGCGGAGAGCCTGCTGTACCGCACCTGGGGCGCGGACCTGGTGGGCATGACGGCCATGCCCGAGGCGCGCCTCGCCCGGGAAGCGGAGCTGCACTACGCCCTGGTGGCGCTGCCCACCGACTACGACTCCTGGCAGGCCCCACCGGAGGGCCAGGAGCACGAGGCCCTCCTGGCGCGGCTGTCGCACAACGTGCAGGCCGTCACCTCCAAGGGCGCCGCCCTCATCCGCCGCGCGCTCTCGCGCATCGCCGAGACGCCCGTCACCTGCCGGTGTGACTCCGCGCTGGCCATGGCGCTGTGGACCGAGCGCTCCCGCATCCCCGACGAGGTCCGCTCGCGACTTCGTCCACTGTTGGGCAGATACCTCCCGCCGAACGTCGTCTAGCAGGGCGAGGGCTCGGCCGGCCGCCTGCTGCCGAACGGCGTCACGCACCCCACCTTCCGTTACCCGAGAGTGGGGAGCGAGGAGGGAAGGATGCGGCTGCCACGGCTCAAGTACCTCACGTGGCGCGAGTTCGCGCGGCGCTTCGTGAAGGAGTTCCAGGAAGACACCGTCACGGACATCGCGGCGCAGCTCTCCTACTACCTGCTGTTCTCGCTGTTCCCCTTCCTGTTCTTCCTCGTCACGCTGGTGGCGTACCTGCCGTTCGCGCCCGGCGCGGTGGACGCGATGCTGGAGCGCCTCCGCCCGCTGGTGCCTGGCGACGCCCTGGGCCTTGTGACGCAGCACCTGACGGCGCTGGTGGACCAGCCCCGGCCCCGGCTGCTCACCGTGGGTCTCGTGCTCGCCCTGTGGTCGGCGTCACGCGGCGCGGACGCCCTGCGCAAGGCGCTCAATCTGGCCTACGACGTGCCCGAGTCCAGGCCCGTGTGGAAGACGCAGGGCCTGGCGGTGGTGGTGACGCTGGTGGGCACGCTGCTGATTCCGCTGTCCTTCGCAGTGTTCCTCCTGGGCGGGCGGCTGGGGGCGTGGCTCGCGACGCGGCTGCAGGTGGAGGAGGCGTTCTACCTGGTGTGGTCCTGGGCGCGCTGGCCCTTCACCGCGGGCCTGGTGATGCTGGTGGTGTCGCTCTGCTACTACCTGCTGCCGGACGTGAAGCAGCGCTTCAAGTACATCACCCCCGGCTCCACCCTGGGCACGCTGGCGTGGATGGGGAGCACGTGGGGGTTCACGCAGTACGTGGAGCACTTCGGCAAGTACAACGTCACCTACGGCTCCATCGGTGGCGTGGTGGTGCTGCTCTTGTGGCTCTACATCTCCGGGCTGGTGTTCATCCTGGGCGGGGAGATCAACGCCATCCTCGAGCACGCCTCCGCGGAGGGGAAGGAGAAGGGCGCGCGCGACTTCGACGAGCCCGCGCCCGCCGAGCCGCCCCTCAAGACGCCGGGGGCCGCCAAGAGCGCCGCCAGCGCGAAGCGCTCGAGGATGGCCTTCTGGCGCTGGCGTCGGCGCGTGGCCCGGGGGAAGTCCCCCGAGCCCTCCGCGGCGGAGCAGCAGCCTCCGCCCTCCACGCTGCACTGACGACGCCCGGGGCTAGCGCGCGCCCAGCTTCTGCTTGATGGCGGGCAGCTGGCCCGGGCTGTTGTTGGTGCCGCGCAGGTTCTTCTCCTTGATGTACTTCTCCAGGTCGCCGATGCGCTGCCGGTTGGTGGGGTGGGTGCTCAGCCACTTCATGACGCCCGGCGTGTCACCGCCCTGCGCCTGGAGCTTCTGGAAGAAGGTGATGAGGCCCTTGGGGTCGAAGCCGGCGCCGGACGAGTAGCGCGCGCCGAACTCGTCCGCCTCCAGCTCCTCGCTGCGGCTGTGCGCGAGCAGCGCGCCGCCGCCCACCAGCTGCGCGGCCACCTGCGCGGCGGCGCCGGGGTTCTGCCCCAGGGCGAGCTGGGTGACGGTCTGGATGCCCATCTGGTTGACCATGGCGCGCGCCGAGTGGCGGCCGACCACGTGGCCCGCCTCGTGGGCCATGACGCCCGCCAGCTCCGCCTCCGTGTCCGAGGCGAGGATGAGGCCCGTGTAGACGTAGAGGTAGCCGCCGGGCGTCGCGAAGGCGTTGACCGTCTTCGGGTCGTCGATGACGTTGATCTTCCACTTCACCCCAGGCCGGTCCTTGGTGGCCTGCTTGAGGATGGGCGCGGACAGACCCCGCACGTACTCGACGATGGTCGGGTCCTCGACGTATTTGATCTTCTCCTTCTGCTCGAGCTCCTTCTTCACCTGCTGACCGATCTCCTCCTCCTGCTCATCCGAGATGAAGGTCTTCGCGAGAGCCTTCTCCGCCTGGACGCGCTGCGTGGTGCAGCCCGTCGTCACGCCCATGACGAGGGCGAGGCTCCATACCGCCGAGAGAATCCGCTGCATGACCGAATGCGCCTTTCTTGACCGGTTGATGCGTTGAGAGAGCGACTGACTGCCCGGACTCTTGGGCAGCGTCCGCCTCCACGGCAAGCCCCTCGTGACGCTTCCGACCGACAACGGACCCGCGTCGCTCGGGCGTCGCGCGGCTCGCGTGCCCTCCGGTGGTGCGTGCGAGCCTTGCGGCGGTGTCGGAGGCCATCGACGTTTGATGCGTGGGGTGTCGGTCGTGGGTGACACCGCGAGGAGGTCGACATGGCTCGTCCGGTCTGGGTGGGCTCGCTGAGCTTCGGGCTGGTGACGCTCCCGGTACGGCTGCACGGCGCCGTCTCTTCCCGGCAGGCCCGCTTCCACCTGATTCACGACGCGGACGGCGCCCGCATCCAGAACAAGCGGGTGTGCTCCGCCGATGGCGAGGAGGTGCCGCTCGAGCACGTGGTGCGGGGGTACACGCTGGAGGACGGCCGGCAGGTCACCGTGACGAGCGGTGAGCTGGACGCGCTGGACCCGGTGTCGAGCCGGGTCATCGCGCTGGAGGAGTTCGTGGACCCGGTGGAGGTGGACCCCTTGCTGCTGGACACCTCGTACCACCTGGTGCCGGCGCGCGGCGTGGAGCAGGCGTATGCGTTGATGACGGAGGCGCTGCGCGTGTCGGGACGCGTGGGCGTGGGGCGGGTGGTGCTGTATCAGAAGGGCCACCTGTGTCTGGTGCGGCCCCACGCTCGGGGGCTCGTGCTGTCCACCCTGCACGCCGTGGACGAGGTGGTCTCACAGGAGCAGCTCTCCGAGCTGGAGCTGACGGGCGCGAGCGTGGCACCGGCCGAGCTGGATGCCGCGCTCAAGCTCATCGAGTCCCGCTCCACCACGTTCGACCCCCGGCGTCATCCGGATGAGCACCGCGAGCGGGTGATGGCCTTCCTGGAGCGACGGGCTCGCGCGCAGGCGAGGTCGAGGCGTGTGCCCCGGGCGGCGCCGGAGGTGGGTGCTCCAGCAGGCGCCAAGGTACGAGGTCCGGAGGTGACGCCGGTGGAAGGGGCGCTACGGCTGCGTCCACGGCTGGCGGCGCGGGAGGTTCGGGAGGACTCGGGAGGGCTCGGCTCGAAGCCGTTCCGGGTGGAGCCAGGGGTGGGGGGGGCGCCGGATGATCCACGGGAGGCCTCGACGCCCGGGTCGACGACCCCGGAGGGCAGTGGCGGCCTGGGGGCGCCGGATCCGAAGAAGCCTCGCGGCTGAGCGCGTCCGGGGCCCTCCGCAATTAATGCGTGGGCCGGGCTTGGGGCCGGTGCTATGTGCCCGGGCGGATGCCCGAGTTACCCGAAGTGGAGATCGCCCGGCGCAATCTGGTGCGCTGGTTCACGGGCCGTCGACTCGTGCGCGCGGAGGCGGATGACACCCGCGTCTTCCGCGGCGCCGACCGTGCGCGCTTCGCTCAGCTGCAGGGGCGGCTGGAGTCGCTCGTGCGCCGGGGCAAGTACCTGCTCTTCTCCTTCGAGGAAGGCCGGGGCCTGTTGGGCCACCTGGGCATGACGGGCAAGTTCGTGCGCCGCGCCCCCACCGACGTCGTCCCCTACAGCCGCGCCCGCTTCCACCTCGACGACGGCCAGGTGCTGCACTTCGCCGACGCGCGCATGTTCGGGCGCATGGAGCCGACCCCCGCCGCGGGCCTGCGCTCGCTCGACGTGGTGAAGGCCCTGGGGAGGGACCCGCTGGCGGACGGCCTCACCGCCGGCCAGCTGGAGCAGGCCGTGGCGTCCTCGAAGCAGGACCTGAAGGTGGCGCTGATGGACCAGGGGCGCATCGCCGGCCTGGGCAACATCCACGCCGCGGAGGCCCTGTTCCGAGCGGGCCTGCACCCCGCGCGCAAGCCCTCCACCCTCACCCCGGAGGACTGGAAGCGCCTGGTCCAGGCCATCCGGGAGAGCATCGACTTCGGCCTCGAGGAGCAGCAGGGCGAGGAGCCCGTGTACCTGGAGGAGGGTGGCTCGGAGAACCCGTTCCTGGTGTACGGCCGCGGTGAGGGCCCGTGCTCCAGGTGCGGCTCGCCGGTGGAGTCCTTCACCCAGGCGGGACGCACCACCTACGCCTGTCCGAAGTGCCAACCCCGGGGGAGGGCAGGGAAATGACCCCGGGCGTCCTGTCGTCAACGGCGCGAACCGACGTCCCGGTTGGCGTTGACACCCCCCTGTCCCATGGCTTGAATCGCCCGCCTTTCCGACCCGGCCGCCCCGAGCGGCCCTGGAGATCGTTGCCCATGTCTCACGTCCTGCTGGCGGCGCTGCTCGTCGCTTCCTCCACGGCCACCGCCCAGGTGCCCGCCGGGGGCACGCCTCCGCCCGCGCCCGCGGAGGCCGCGCCCGCCCCCGCCCCCGAGGCTCCGGCCACCGCCCCCGAGCAGCCCGCCGCCGCGCAGCCCGCCGCCACCACCGTGCCCGCGGCCGAGGCGGTCACCCAGGACGACCTGGAGGCCACCAAGCAGGAGCTGCGCGGAGAGATTCGCGCCGAGGCCGCCAAGCAGTCCCTCAACGGCGAGGAGTGGAGCGAGGAGTACCCCGAGGAGAAGCGCAAGCTGGAGGTCTTCCAGCTCGACGGCTACTTCCGCCTGCGCCCCACGCTCTTCTACAAGTTCGACCTGGGCCGCGTCCCGGCCACCATCGCGGGCCAGGACCTCTTCCCGCGCTCCTCGCGCACGTCGGCGAACACCCAGTCGTTCGCCACCATGCGCCTGCGCCTGGACCCCACGTTCAACATCTCCGAGCAGGTGAAGATCAAGCTCCAGGTGGACGGCCTGGACAACCTGGTGCTGGGCTCCACGCCGGACACGCTCTACCCGGGTGACGCGCGCAACGTCTTCACCATCTTCTCCGAGGACCAGGAGTCGCTGGGCAACACGCTGTCGGACTCCATCAAGCTGCGCCGCGCCTACGGCGAGGTGAACACGCCGGTGGGCATCCTGCGCTTCGGCCGCATGGGCAGCCACTGGGGCCTGGGCATGCTGCGCAACGACGGCAACTGCTTCGACTGCGACTTCGGCGACACCGTGGACCGCATCCAGTTCGTCACCGAGCCGTTCGCCGGCTGGTACGTCACGCCGATGCTGGACTTCAACTCCGAGGGCTCGGTGTACCGCACGGGCGCCCAGGGCGAGCCGGTGGACCTGACCCAGGCCGATGACGCCCACAGCTGGGTGCTCGCCATCGCCCGCCGGGACACGGACGCGCAGATCCGCTCCAAGCTCGACAACAACCAGGGCGTGCTCCAGTACGGCCTGCACTTCACCTACCGCACGCAGAACTACCAGGACATCACCAACGACACGACGGGGCAGGTGAGCTTCATCCCCCGCGACGCCAAGCTGTACGTCCCGGACTTCTGGCTGCGCTACGAGGAGCGCTCCTGGCGCATCGAGATGGAGCTGGCGGCGGTGCTCGGCAGCATCAACAGCCGCGGCCTCAGCCTGAACGAGGCGATGGCGGACCCCAGCCTGCGCGTGGCCCAGTTCGGTGGCGTGCTCCAGGGTGAGGTGAAGGCGGTGGAGAACAAGCTGACGGTGGGCCTGGAGCTGGGCTTCGCCTCCGGTGACAAGGCGCCGGGCTTCGGCAACTACCCGGGCCGCACCGGCTCGGGCAACCCGAACGGCCCCAACAACTACACCCAGCCGGGCGACGTGGAAGGCCCCCAGTACCGCTGCGACGCGGGCGGCTGCGCGGATGACGCCATCCGCAACTTCCGCTTCAACCGCGACTACCGCGTGGACCTCATCCTGTGGCGCCAGCTCATCGGCGGCATCACCGACGCGTTCTACATCCGCCCGTCCGTGAAGTACGCGGTGGCGCCGGGCATCGACGTGTACGGTCGCCTCATCTACTCGCAGGCGCTCTACGCCGAGTCGACGCCGTCGTTCACCAGCAAGTCGCTGGGCATCGAGCTGAACGCGGGAGTGGACTACACCACCGAGGACGGCTTCATCGCGGGCCTGGCCTACGGCATCCTCTTCCCGATGAGCGGCCTGCAGCAGTACCAGGAGGTGCTGCGTCGGGACCTGGAGACGCCGCACACCATCCGCGGCTGGCTGGGCGTGAAGTTCTAGTCATGAAGCGCGCCCTCTCTTCGCTGAGCATCGCCGCCCTCCTCGTGCTGGGGGTGGTGGCGTGTGGCATCAAGGGCGCGCCCAAGCCGCCGCTGGCGCCGAGCGCGCCCGCGACGGAGACGCCTCCTCCGCCGTCGGACACCGCGCCGACGACGGTGGCGCCCACCGGGCCCTCCGTGTCTCCGACGACGGATGGTGGCGTGGTGACGCCGACCACCACCACCGACGCGGACGCCGGAGTCCCGTGAGCTTCTTCACCTATCGAAAGGGCGTGCTGCACGCGGAAGGCGTGCCGCTGCCCGCCATCGCGGACGCGGTGGGTACGCCCGCCTACGTCTATTCCTCCGCGGCGCTCACCGGCCACTTCAGCGCCGTCGTCGACGCCTTCGGCGAGGCCCGGCCCCTCATCTGCTACTCGGTGAAGGCCAACTCGAACCTCTCCATCCTGCGGCTGTTCGCGGGGCTGGGCGGGGGCTTCGACATCGTCTCCGGCGGGGAGCTGGCCCGCGTGCGGCAGGCGGGCGGCGAGGCCGCGAAGACGGTGTTCGCGGGCGTGGGCAAGACGCCGGAGGAGATGGCGGCCGCGCTGGACGCGGGCCTGCTCCTGTTCAACGTGGAGAGCGCCGAGGAGTTGGAGGCGCTGGACGCGGTGGGCCGGCGGCTCGGGAAGAAGGCGCCGTTCGCCCTGCGTGTGAATCCGGAGGTGGACGCGCGCACGCACCGCTACATCGCCACCGGGCTGAAGACGTCCAAGTTCGGCGTGCCCTTCGAGGAGGCGGTGGCGCTGTACGAGCGCTCCAGGAAGATGCGGGGCCTCAAGGCCTTCGGCCTGGACTGTCACATCGGCTCGCAGCTCACGCAGAGCTCGCCGGTGCGCGCGGCGCTCACCAAGGTGGCGGGCCTGTACCGCGAGCTCAAGGCGCGCAAGCACCCGCTGGAGTACCTGGACGTGGGCGGTGGGCTGGGCATCACGTACACGGACGAGACGCCGCCGTCAGTGGCGGAGTACGCGCGCGTGGTGCTCGCGGCCACGAAGGACACGGGCGCGCGGCTGGTGCTGGAGCCGGGGCGCTCGCTGGTGGGCAACGCGGGCGTGCTGCTCACGCGCGTGCTGTACCGCAAGCTGACCCCGGCCAAGCGCTTCGCCATCGTCGATGCGGGCATGAATGATTTGCTGCGGCCCGCCCTCTACGAGGCCCACCACGGCTTCGTCCCGCTGGTGAAGCGGCGGGGCAAGGAAGTGGAGGTGGATGTGGTGGGGCCGGTGTGTGAGTCCACCGACGTGCTGGCCCAGGCGCGCTCCCTGGTCCTCCCCCAGCCGGGCGAGCTGTATGCCTTCCTCAGCGCCGGGGCTTACGGCATGAGCATGGCTTCCAACTACAACTCCCGCCCCCGTCCGGCGGAGGTGCTGGTGGCCGAGGAGGCCTGGCGGGTGGTGCGGGAGCGCGAGCGCACCGAGGATCTCTGGCGCGGCGAGCGGGCCTGAACATATAAGCGCCGGCATGAAGACCTTCGAAGGCTCCATGACGGCGTTGGCCACCCCGTTCCGCAACGGCGCGCTCGACGAGTCGGCCTACCGGGCGCTGGTGCGGCAGCAGATCGAGGGCGGCACCAGCGTGCTCATCCCCATGGGCACCACGGGTGAGTCCGTCACCATGTCCGCGGACGAGCGCGCCCGCGCGGTGCGCGTGGTGGTGGAGGAGTCGAAGGGCCGGGCCCTGGTGGTCGGCGGCGCGGGCTCCAACAACACCGCCGAGGTCATCGAGGGCGTGGCGCGCGTGCGGGACGCGGGCGCGGACGGCACGCTCATCGTCACGCCGTACTACAACAAGCCCACGCAGGCGGGCCTGGTGGAGCACTTCCGCGCGGTGGCCAGGGCGCACCCGGGCTTCCCCATCATCGCGTACAACGTCCCCGGCCGCACCGGCGTGGACCTGCTGCCGGAGACGGTGCAGCGGCTGTGCGACTTCCCGGAGGTGGTGGCCATCAAGGAGGCCACCGGCAACATGGCCCGGGCCGTGGACATCCTGGAGAAGTGCGGCGAGCGGCTGACGCTCCTGTCCGGTGACGACTTCACGGTGCTGCCCTTCATCGCGTGCGGCGGCAAGGGCGTCATCTCCGTGTCGTCCAACGTGGCGCCCCGGATGATGGCGGACCTGGTGGCGTCCGCGCGGGCCGGCGACATCGCCAAGGCGCGCGAGCTCCAGGTGAAGCTCAACCCCCTCCACCGGCTGCTCTTCGTGGAGTCCAGCCCCATCCCCGTGAAGTGGGGCCTGCACCTGCTGGGCCTCTTCGGGCCGGAGGTGCGGCTGCCGCTGGTGCCCATGACGGAGCCCAACGCGGCGAAGCTCGCCGAGGAGCTGCGTCAGCTGGGCCTGCTGAAGCACTGAAGCCGCTCTGCCGAGCGCCACACGCCACGACACGCCAGGAGCGCGGCCCACCATGATTCGCACCGTCATCACCGGCATCACCGGACGCATGGGCAGCACGCTCCTGCGCCTGTCGCGCGACGCGGAGGACCTCCAGGTCGTCGGCGCCACGGAGCGGCCCGGCAGCGCCTCGGTGGGCCTGGACGCGGGGCTTGCGGCGCGCATCGGCGCGCTCGAGGTGCAGGTGTCCGACGACCTGGGCCGCGCGCTGGATGCGGCCAAGGCGGACGTGGTCATCGACTTCACCAGCGCGGAGGTCAGCGTGGCCCACGCGAAGGCGTGCGCCGAGCGCGGCGTGGCCTTCGTGTGCGGCTCCACCGGCTTCTCTCCGGAGGCGTCGCAGGCGCTGGCCGAGAGCGCGAAGCAGGTGCCCATCGTCGCCGCGCCGAACATGTCGGTGGGCGTCAACCTGGTCATCCGCGTGGCCGCGGAGCTGGCGCGTGTCCTGGGCCCGGGCTTCGACGTGGAGGTGCTGGAGGCGCACCACCGGATGAAGAAGGACGCGCCCAGCGGCACGGCGCTGCGGCTGGCGGAGGTGCTCGCCTCCGCGCTGGGCCGCACGCAGGACGACCTGACGTTCGCGCGCCACGGGCAGACGGGCGCGCGCCCCGCGAAGGAGATTGGCGTGCAGACGCTGCGCGGGGGGGATGTGGTGGGCGAGCACACCGTGTACTTCTTCGGCGAGGGCGAGCGCATCGAGCTGACGCACCGGGCGACCAGCCGCGACCAGTTCGGGCTGGGGGCGCTGCGCGCGGCGCGCTGGGTGGTGGGCCGCCCGCCGGGGCTGTATGACATGGCCGACGTGCTCGGCTTCCAGAGGACTTCATGACGACCGCCCGCTACTGCCGCTTCCTCTACGAGGGCCGCGCGCACCACGGCCGCGTCGAGGGCACCGAGGTGGTGGTGCTCTCCTCGGCGCCCTGGCTGACCGGCGTCAAGGACACGGGCATCCGCCGCTCGCTGTCCGCGGTGACGCTGCTGGTGCCCGCGGACGCGTCGAAGGTCGTCTGCATCGGCCAGAACTACCGCAAGCACGCGGAGGAGATGGGCAAGCCCGTGCCCGTCGAGCCGCTCATCTTCACCAAGCCCTCCACCGCGCTCAACGGCCCCCGCTCCCCCATCCGCATCCCCAAGGCGAGCCAGGAGGTGCACTTCGAGGCGGAGCTGGCGCTCGTCATCGGCGAGAAGCTCAAGAACGCCGACGAGATGACCGCCGCGCGCGCCATCTGGGGCCTGACGTGCTTCAACGACGTCACCGCGCGAGACATCCAGAAGCGCGAGACGCAGCACACGCGCGCCAAGGGCTACGACACCTTCGCGTGCGCGGGGCCGTGGGCGGTGACGGGCCTGTCGCCCGCCGACCTCCAGATTTCCTGCCGGGTGAACGGGCAGGTGCGCCAGGACAGCCGCACCTCCGACATGGTGTTCAGCCCCGCTCGCCTGGTGTCGTTCATCTCCCACATCATGACTCTGCTCCCAGGGGACATGATTTCCACCGGCACGCCCTCGGGAGTGGGGAAGCTTGCGGCCGGTGACTCGGTTGAAGTGGAAATCGAGGGAATCGGGACGCTGCTCAATCCAGTTGAGCTGGAGCCGTGAGCACCATCGTCTACGTCGGGTTGGGCTCGAACGAGGGGGACCGCGAGTCCCACCTGGTCGCCGCCCTCACCGCGCTGTCCCGCATCGATGCGGTGGCGGTGCTTCGTTGTTCCTCTCTTTTCGACAGCGCCCCCGTCGGGCCGCCGCAGCCGCGCTATCTCAACGCGGTGGTGGCCCTGGACTGCGCGCTGTCCCCGCAGCGCCTGTTGGTCATCCTCCAGCAGATTGAGAAGGACCTGGGTCGACGCCGCGAGCAGCACTGGGGCCCGCGCACCATCGACCTGGACATCCTCTTCTGGGAGGGCCAGGTGGTGGCGGATCCGCACCTCCAGGTGCCGCACCTTGAATTGCACAAGCGTCGCTTCGCGCTGGAGCCGTTGGCGGAGCTGGCGCCGGACCTGCTGCACCCCGTGTTGGGGACGACGGTGAAGGAGCTCCTCGGGAAACTCGCCCCGCAGGATGTCCGCAGGAGTGAAGCCACCTGGTGGCCCGAAGCGAGCCTGCCGAGCAACGAGACATGAACCTCTCCCTGGCCCTGGCCACCGCGGCGCTGCTCGCCGCCGAGCCCTCTTCGCTGCCCCCTGGTCACCCGCCCGTCCCCCCGGGGACGCAGGCGTCCCCCACCGCGCCGTCCATGGGTGGAGGGGGCGCGCTGCCGCAAGGGCATCCTCCGCTCGAAGGGCAGACGCCGACGTCTCCGGACGCGCTGCCCTCGGGGCACCCGCCGCTGTCGGGCACGGGCAAGGCGCCTCCGTCCGCGGACGAGCTGCTGCGTCAGCTCGACTCCACGGAGGGGCTGAAGGGGCGCGAGAAGACGTTCGAGATCGCCGCGTCGCTGGGCCGGCTGTACTACGTGAACGGCCGCAACGTGGACGCGGACACGTACCTGCAGCAGGCCGAGGAGCGCGCGAAGCCGGTGCGCGACCTGTTCCTGGCGCAGAAGAAGAAGCTGGGCAAGACGCCGGTGCCGACGGCGGAGGCCGCGAAGTGTGGCTTCACGCCGGGCCAGCCGCTGGAGGCGATGGGGCAGGTGGCGAGCGAGCGCGCGAAGAAGGGTGACGCGGCGGGCGCGGCGGCCTGTGCTCGCGCGGCGCTGGAGCCCGTGCTGGAGACGGGGGTCATGCGCGCCAACGCGCTGTACCTGGGCGGAGATTCGGCGGCGGCGCTGGCGGCGTACGGCGCGGTGCTGGAGGTGGAGCCCCGGCACGAGGAGGCGCTCTACGGGCGCGCCTCGGTGTTGTTCGAGACGAAGGGCGAGGACCTGGCGGCGCTGAAGCAGGCGCACGAGGGCTTCGAGGCGGTGCAGGCCCTCAACCCCAACTCCGCGCGCGCGGCCACGGCGAAGCGGATGTCGGCGCTGGTGGACGAGACGGTGAAGGCGGGTGGGCGCGCGAAGCTGCTCGCGGCGCGCGCCGAGGACCGCCGCATCCGGTTGTCGCAGGCGCTGGCCGCCGCTCCCGCGCAGGACGCGCCGCGTCCGCTGACGCCGGAGATGGTGGACGCGGTGAAGAACACCGAGCGCACGCCGGAGCTGGAGCAGGGCCTGACGAAGCTGGTGGAGGAGGGTGAGGAGCACCTGGCGAAGGGGCGCTTCCAGGAGGCGCTCGGCAACTACACGCGTGTGGTGCCCTTCCAGCCGGAGAACGGCCGCGCGAAGGCGGGCATGGCGTGGGCGCTGGTGGGCCTGGGGCGGCCCATGGCCGCGCGCGTGTGGGGCGTGGCGGTGCAGTCGGACCCGGCGTCGGTGGAGAAGCTGGGCGACATGCTGCTCGAGAAGGGTGACGCCAAGGGCGCCAAGGCCCTGTGGGAGAAGCTGTCCTCGGACGCGCCCGACTACAACAAGGCCGGCCTCCAGGCGAAGCTGTCGCGGTAGGCGTCGGCTGGGCCCGCGCCGCCGAGAGGCGGTGCGATGGCTCGTGGCATCGCGGGGAATCCCGCCCGTCGCGAGATGCCAGGATGTGCACCGTGTGGTCCGCACTGCGTCGGCGGTGCGTTGACGCTGGTGGTGGAGGCACGTCCGTCCGTCCAGGCGAGCGAGATCGATGCTGACGCGGGCGCTGCGTGGGGGCGCTGGCCCTGGCGAACGCAGGGGCGTCCGTACCGTTCAGGGATGCCGGTGCTTGCGCGGGCGCGGCACCACCGAGTTGATGCGATGGCGCCGTGCTTTGAGTCCGCACGCGGCGAGGTGCTCCTTGAGGCGCGCGTGGGTGGCACGAACCCACGGACCCCTCCGGTGGGCACGTCGGCGAGCGCCCGCGCGTCGCGGCCCGTCAGACGAACTTCGCGGCGAGCAGGTCCTGCACGTCGAGCAGGCCCACGGCGCGGCCCTCGACGTCCACCACGGGCAGCTGGTCCACCTTCAGCTCGCGCATCTGCGCGGTGGCCGAGAGCGCCAGCGTCTCCGGCGTCACGCAGCGCGGCTGCTTGCCCATCACGTCGCGCACCTGAATCTTGAAGTCGGTGAGCCCCTGCTCCACGCGGCGGCGCAGGTCGCCGTCCGTGAAGATGCCCACCAGCCGCCCCGTGCGGTCCACCACGCAGGCCGCGCCCGGCCGGCCCGGTGTCTTCGTCATCACCCCCACCACCTCCGACAGCGTGGCGGTGTCGCGCACCAGCGGGTTGGCGGGCCCCGTGCGCATCAGCTCGAACACGCGCTGCACCGAGCGGCCCAGCTTCCCACCCGGGTGGAGCAGCGCGTAGTCATCCGTCCCGAACGGCCGCGAGCGCAGCACCGCCATCGTGAGCGCGTCGCCCAGCGCGTGCAGCGCCGCCGTGGACGCCGTGGGGACCAGCCCCATCGGACACGCCTCCTCGATGTGGCCAATCTCCAGCACCACGTCCGAGCCACGCGCCAGCGCGCTCTGCGTGTCCGCCGTCAACGCGATGACCGGCGTGGCCATGCGCTTGAACGACGGGAGCAGCCGCACCAGCTCCTCCGTGGAGCCGCTGTTCGACAACGCCAGGATGACATCCCCGCGCGCCACCCGGCCCAGGTCCCCGTGCACCGCCTCCGCGGGGTGCAGGAACACCGAGCGGACACCCGTGGACGCGAGCGTGGCGGAGAGCTTCTGGCCGATGTGGCCCGCCTTCCCCATGCCCGTCACGATGACCTGTCCCTGACACTCGCGCACCAGCCGCACCGCGCGCACGAAGGGCGCGCCCAGCCGCGCCGTCACGCCGAGGATGGCGCGCGACTCCGCCTCCAGCACGTCGCGCGCGCACGCGAGCAGGGCCTCGTCGTCCAGCTCGGACGTGGGGGCCGGGGTGGAGCGGCCGGGGAGGGCGCGCAGACGGGGCTTCTTGGCGGCGGAGCGTGGGGAGCGGGCCATGGCGACGGCTTCGCCTTCTACCTCCCACTCCCGCCTGGGGCCACCCTTGACGCGTGGGGGGGCATCGGTTACGCGCCTGCTCGCCCGGCTCCCTCGGAGCCGACCCCATCCCTCGCCCTCATTCGCGGGCCCATCCAGGAGAGTGACCAGATGAAGTTCTTCATCGACAGCGCGGACGTGGAGGAGATTCGCAAGGCCCACGCGATGGGCTGCGTGGACGGCGTGACGACGAACCCCTCGCTCCTGGCCAAGGTCGGCCGCGGCCTCGAGGAGACCATCCGCGAAATCTGCTCCATCGTCGACGGCCCCATCAGCGCCGAGGCCGTCTCCCTGGACGCCGAGGGGCTCATCGCCGAGGGCCGCACCCTGGCGAAGATCCACGACAACGTCGTGGTGAAGATTCCCATGGGCGTCGAGGGCGTGAAGGCCGTCAAGGCGCTCACCGCCGAGGGCATCCGCACCAACGTCACCCTCATCTTCTCCGCCAACCAGGCCCTGCTGTGCGCCAAGGCCGGCGCCACCTACGTGTCGCCCTTCGTCGGCCGGCTGGACGACATCTCCCAGGACGGCATGGAGCTCATCTCCAACATCCTGGAGATCTATCAGAACTATGACTTCGACACGCAGGTGCTCGTCGCCAGCGTGCGCAACCCCGTCCACGTGCTCCAGTCCGCTCGCATGGGCGCCCACGTCGCCACGCTGCCGTACAACGTCATCACCCAGCTGGCCAACCACCCGCTGACCGACGCGGGCATCAAGAAGTTCCTCGCGGATTGGGAAAAGGTCCCCAAGGCCGCGAAGTAATCACGTGCCTCGTCCCCGGGTGCCAGAGGACAGGCCCCCGGGGCGTCGGCCGACCCCCCGCGCACCACTCACTTCCCAGGCGGGTTGGGCTGGAGATTTCTCGTGACGGCATGTATTCGTTGACTCCCGAGTCAACACGTCGACCCCATCACGAGGAATCTCATGGAATTCGAGCTCTCCGAGGACCAGCGCGCGCTGCAGCAGACGGCGCGGAAGTACGCCCGCGAGGTCGTCCGCCCCAAGGCGGCGCACTACGATGAGACGGCGACGTTCCCTCGGGACCTGCTGGCCACCGCGTTCGAGCTGGGCCTGCTGAACATGGCCATCCCGTCCGAGTACGGCGGGGTGGGCCTGTCGCACCTGGACCAGACCATCGTCGCGGAGGAGCTCAGCTGGGGCTGCGCGGGGGTGGCCACGTCCATCATCGCCAACGACCTGGCCAACCTGCCCATCATCCTCGCGGCCACCGAGGAGCAGAAGAAGCGCCTGCTCGGCCACTTCGCCGAGAAGCTGAAGTTCTCCTCGTTCTGCCTCACCGAGCCCGAGGCCGGCAGTGACGTGGCCAACATGCAGACCACGGCGCGCCGCGAGGGTGACGAGTACGTCATCAACGGCGCGAAGTGCTTCATCACCAACGGCGGTCACGCCGAGCAGTACACGGTGTTCGCCACCGTGGACAAGGCGAAGAAGCACAAGGGCATCACCTGCTTCGTCGTCGAGGGCCGCCCCAAGGGGCTGTCCGTCAGCAAGCACGAGAACAAGATGGGCCAGCGCGCCAGCGACACCGTGTCGCTCACGTTCGAGGACGTGCGCGTGCCGGTGGCAAACCGCATCGGGGAGGAGGGCCAGGGCTTCGCCATCGCCATGGCCACGCTGGACAACAGCCGCCCGCTGACCGCCATGTTCTCCGTGGGCATCGCCCGCGCCGCGCTCGAGCACTCCATGGAGTACGCCTCGCAGCGCAAGACGTTCGGCAAGCCCATCATCGAGCACCAGGCCATCCAGTTCATGATTGCCGACATGGCCATGAACACCCACGCGGCCCGCATGCTCACCTACGAGAGCGCGTGGCTGTTGGACCAGGGCAAGCGCAACACCCTCCAGTCCAGCTACGCCAAGTCCTTCGCCGCCGACATGGCCATGAAGGTCGCCACCGACGCGGTCCAGGTCTACGGCGGCTACGGGTACATCAAGGAGTACCCCGTGGAGAAGCTGATGCGCGACGCGAAGCTCATCCAGGTGTACGAGGGGACCAGCCAGGTCCAGCGCCTCGTCATCGCTCGAGAACTGTTCAAGTAGAAAAGCAGAACTGGGCCCGGCGGCCGTTTCCCGTTGCCGCCGTGGTGCCCGGATGCCTATTAACCCAGGCCGTTCGCGCGTCGCGTCAATCCAAGCGCGCCGGACTGTTTTCCAGCCTTCTAAAACGCCTCCCGCAAGGAGAAGCCGCCGTGAAGATCCTCGTCACCGCCAAGCGCGTGGAAGACCCCGAGTCGAAAATCAAGGTGAAGCCCGATGGCTCGGGCATCGTCCAGGAGGGGCTCAAGTACAAGATCAACCCCTTCGATGAGATTGGCGTGGAGGAAGGCCTCCGGCTCGTCGCCAAGCACCAGGGTGAAGTGGTGGTGGTGTCCATCGGCGGCAAGGAGGTGCAGGAGCAGCTGCGCCACGCGCTGGCCATGGGCGCGCACCGCGCCGTGTGGGTGAACCACACCGGCCCGTTGGACCAGCTGGGCATCGCCGGCCTGCTCCAGAAGGTGACCGAGAAGGAGAAGCCGGACCTGGTCATCCTGGGCAAGCAGTCCATCGACGACGACCAGAACCAGGTGGGCCAGTACCTGGCCGAGTTCCTGGGCTGGGGCCAGGCCACGTTCGCCTCCAAGGTGGAGTCGCTGGAGAGCGCCGAGGAGAAGAACAAGGAGCCGGCCGTCAAGCTCACCGCGGACAAGAAGGCCGTCCAGGTGGTGCGCGAGGTCGACAACGGGCTCGCGACGCTGGAGTGCCAGCTGCCCGCCGTCGTCACCACGGACCTGCGCCTGAACCAGCCGCGCTACGCGAGCCTGCCGGGCATCATGAAGGCCAAGAGCAAGCCCATCGAGGAGCTGACGCCGGCGGGGCTTGGCGTGGACGTGGCCCCGAAGATCCAGGTGCTGAAGCTGGCGTCTCCGCCCGCGCGCAAGGCCGGCATCAAGGTGCCGGACGTGGCCACGCTGGTGGACAAGCTGCGCAACGAGGCGAAGGTCGTCTAACCCTCTCGGAAGATACGGAGACACTCCAATGCCAATCGTTCTCATCGTCGCCGAGCAGCAGCCGGACGGGAACCTCCGCAAGGCCTCCCTGAACGCCATCACCGCGGGCAAGCAGCTCGCGGACAAGGCCGGGGCGGAGTTGCACATCGCCATCCTCGGCAAGGACCCGGCCAAGGTGGCCGAGGAGCTCAAGGGCACCGGCGCCAAGGCCGTGCACGTGGGCGCCGCCGCGGAGCTGGAGCACTACCTGGCGGAGACGTACGCCCCCGCGCTCGCCGCGCTCGCCACCGAGCTCAAGGCGGACTTCGTGGGCATGGCGTCCACCGCGCAGGGCAAGGACCTGATGCCCCGCCTCGCCGCGCGTCTGAAGGCCGCCATGGCCACGGACATCACGGGCCTGGGTGGCTCGGGCGCGGACATCACCTTCCACCGCCCGATGTGGGCCGGCAACGTGTTCGCCGAGGTGAAGCTCACCACGCCGGTCAAGGTGTTCACCGTGCGCGCCACGGAGTTCACCGCGGCCGCCGGTGGCCAGGGCGCCGCCGAGGTGAAGACCTTCGCGCCGAAGATTGAAGCCTCCAAGACGAAGTTCGTCGAGTTCAAGGAAGTGAAGAGCGCTCGCCCGGAGCTGACCGAGGCGCGCGTCGTCGTCTCCGGTGGCCGTGGCACCAAGGGCGACTTCAAGGAGATCGAGGCGCTGGCCGATGACCTGGGCGCCGCGGTGGGCGCGTCCCGCGCGGTGTGCGACGCGGGTTGGGTTCCCAACGACCTGCAGGTCGGTCAGACGGGCAAGGTCGTGGCGCCGGCGCTGTACATCGCCGCGGGCATCAGCGGCGCCATCCAGCACCTGGCGGGCATGAAGAGCTCGAAGACCATCGTCGCCATCAACAAGGACGCCGAGGCCCCCATCTTCCAGGTGGCGGACTACGGCATCGTCGCGGACCTGTTCAAGGTCCTCCCCGAGCTGCGCTCGGAGCTGCAGAAGCTGAAGTAGCGCTTCGGGCCCGTTCGGGCTGACGAGGGGCGGGAGTGGGGACCTCAGGGCTCCCACGCTCGCCCCTTCGTCGTTTCCGGGGGCACACCGGACGGCGGGCGAGCACGCCCCCGTGGGCTTGCAGGGGCGCAGGGCGGGCGAGGCCCATGGTCGCGAGGCACTCGCCCCACGCCCCGTGGGCTTCCACGGGTATGGCGCGGGCGGGGCGCATGGCCGCGCAGCGCCCGCGCGCCTTGTCGTGTCGCTACAGCTCGATGTCGCTGTCGCGGCCACCGCGGGCCGGGACGTTCTCGTCGGCGCCGGGGGGCTCCGGGGGAGGCGGCAGCGGCTCGTCGTCCTCGGGAGTCTCCTCGCTGGGGAACGCGTCGGGGGCATCGGGCGCGTCGTCACGCAGGTCGATGCGGCTGCCGTCCTCCAGCTCCACGGCGAGCGTGTCGTAGCGCCACTCGCCCTCGCCCTGCTTCGTCGCGTCGATGAAGAGCGTGCCGTCGGCCTGCGGGCCATCCAGGGGGATGGTGAACTTCGCGTGTGTCTGGCCGTTGATGGACTGGACCGCCGACTGCTTCGGCAGGCCCGTCTGGATGGGAGTGCCGAGCGCGCGTCGCACCTGCGCGTCGGACTGGGCGATGGCCACCGCGTCCGTGTACGCGCCCATGTTGCTCAGCGACTTCATGCCGAGCCCCACCATCGCGAAGCCCAGGCAGCCGCACGAGGCCAGCAGGCCCAGGCAGCCCACGGGCACCACCCACTTCCAGTTCCGACTCCACCAACCCCGCTGCGGCACCAGCGAGCCCTCGGGCGTCGCGTCCATGACCTCACTCCTCCTTGCGCCGCCCTCCGGCCGGTGGGTGGCGTCCTCCTCTTAGCGGGACCCAGGGGCGGTTGATAGGGCCGGGTCCGGGTCGGTTGGTGTGGGAGAGCGAAGGGGCTACATTCCGGCGGACGAGGGGAAGGCACGAGCAGGGCCGGACTTCCCCGGAGGTGGCGTGTGCCGCCGCGGAAGACGCCTTCCACCGAGGTGCTGCTGGACGTGCTGAGGGCGCTGCCACCCGGGCAGAAGCTCTGGGTGCGCGGTGTGGGCGGGGGCCTGTTCCCGCTGCTGCGCGCCGGTGACTCCGTGCGGGTGCTGCGCTGCGGGCCGGACGCGACGGCGCGCGGTGACGTGGTGCTGGTGCGCCAGGGGCGGATGCTGACGGCCCAGGTGGTGGTGGCCACCCAGCCGTGGAGCACGGCGCCGCTGCTGGGCGCCGAGGAGCGGTCGGACGGGGAGCTGCTGGGGCGCGCCGTCGCGCTGCGGCGTGGACGGTGGCTGCTCCCGCTGCCCCGGCCCTTGGGTCCGGCGCTGTGGGTGACGCAGTGGACGCTGGCGACCGCGTGGGCACAGCCCCGGACCCGGCTAGTCTATCGGGGCGTGCGGGACTTCTTCTTCTCCAACTGGTCCAGGCCCCTGCGGCGCCACCTGGTGGGGCCGCTGGAGATACGCCTGCTACGGGCCGAGGATTTGGACGCGCTCGTCACCTTCGCGAGCGAGCGCCTGGTCGTCTCCGCCAGCTTCCTGCGCCGGCAGCTCCAAGAGCGCTGGGGCCTGGAGCCGACCCAGCGGCGGGGCGCGGCGGCGGGCGCGCTGGACTCGAAGGGGCGGCTGCACGGCTTCGCGTGGGTGGACTCGTATCGCCAGGAGGGGTTGCCCCTGGACGGCGTCTGGGTGCGCTCGCTGGTGGTGGCGCCGCAGGCCCGGCGGATGGGTGTGGCGACGCAACTGCTGGAGTGCCTGCTGGAGGAGTCCCACCGACAGGGCGAGCCGAGCGTGCAGGCGGACGTGGACGAGGACAACGCCGCGTCGCTGAAGACCTTCGAGGGCCTGGGCTTCCGCCTCGCCACGGAGGCGCTGACCCGGCGCACGAACGAGGCGTGGGACGCGGCGGGTCGCTCCAAGCGCCTGGTCGTCCTGGAGCGGGCCTCCGCGCCCTGACGCGACGGGGGTTGCGCGGCACGCCGGGGTAGGCGAAACGTCGTGCCCTCCGTGAGCGCCTCGACTCCCGACAGCCTGGGCCGTGAGCCATCCTTCCTGGCGAGACTCCGGGGTCTCCAGGCGGACGGCGCGCTCGTCTTCATCACCCTCATCTGGGGTGTCACCTTCGTGGTGGTGAAGGACGCGCTGAGCTACGCGGACCCGTTCACCTTCCTGTCGCTGCGCTTCGGGGTGGGCGCGGTGGCGCTGAGCGCGCTCGCGGGCCGGCAGGTGTTGAACCCGAGGAACCTGCGCCACGGCGCGCTGCTGGCGACGTTCCTGTTCCTGGGCTTCGCGCTCCAGACGTGGGGGCTGACGTTCACCACGCCGTCGCGCTCGGCGTTCATCACCGGGATGTGCGTGCTGTTCGTCCCGCTGCTGACGCTGCTGGTGTTCCGGCGGGCGCCGAAGCCCGCGGCGCTGGTGGGCGTGGCGCTGTCGGCGGCGGGGCTCTACCTGCTCACCAGGCCCGCGCCGGGGGAGGGTGGCGGGTGGTTGAACCTGGGGGAGATGTTGTCGCTCGGCTGCGCGGTGGCGTACGCGGCGCACATCACCTTCACGGAGCGGTACGCGTCGAAGGAGGGCGTGCTGGGGATGGTGGCGGTGCAGCTGTGGGGCGTGGCGCTGATGTCCGCGGCGTGCCTGCCCTTCGTCACGCGCAGGGTGGAGTGGCAGCCCTCGCTGGTGATGGCGGTGCTGGTGTGTGGGCTGTTGCCCAGCGCCTTCGCCATCAGCGTGCAGACGTGGGCGCAGGCGCGCACGTCCGCGGTGCGCGCGGCGGTCATCTACGCGCTGGAGCCGGTGTTCGCGTCCATCTACTCGGTGGTGCTGGGCTACGAGCGGCTGGGCGCGCCGGAGGCGATGGGCGGCGGGCTCATCCTCCTGGGTGTGCTGGTGGCGGAGCTGGGCTCACCGGCCTGGGCGTGGTGGAAGTCACGCACAGTCCAGGGGCCGGGCTGACGCCCTCCGAGCGGGCATGGGGCGGGCCGAAGAGAAGCGGCGCGCCGGGCCCGTGACGCGCTATATCCGCGAGCCTTCCCATGAGCGTGGAGCTGCGTCGAAACGGGATGCACCTGACGGGCACCCTCCTGTCCCTGGACGCGAAGCGCAAGTCGCCGTTGTGCTTCGTGAGCCATGGGCATTCGGACCACATCGCCCGGCATGAGCGCACCATCGCCACGGCGGCGACGCTGCGCTTCATGGAGCACCGGCTGGGGCCGGTGAGCGCGCCCCTGGCCGCGCCGTACCGTCGGCCGTTCGAGCTGGGGCCGTTGGTGTTGGAGCTGCTGCCAGCGGGGCACATCCTGGGCAGCGCGCAGCTGCGGGTCATCCGCTCGGATGGTCGGCGCGTGGTCTACACGGGGGACTTGAACGTGGTGCCATCGCTGACGGCCGAGGCGACCGAGGTGGCCGAGTGCGACACGCTGGTCATCGAGTCGACCTTCGGGCATCCGCGCTATCGCTTCCCGCCGCGTGACGAGGTGATGGGGCAGGTGGAGGCGTGGGTGCGTCGGCAGCTCGAGCGGGGTGCGGTGCCGGTGGTGCTCGGGTATCCGCTGGGCAAGAGCCAGGAGTCGATGAAGTTCCTCGCGGGCCGCGGGTTCTCGCTGGTGGCGCACCCGTCCATCTACGAGGTGGCCCGGCTCTACGGGGAGCTGGGGGTGCCGATCGAGAACCTGCGCTGCTACACGGGGACGGTGGAGCCGGGCGAGGTGCTGTTCTTCCCGCCGCACCAGGCGCGAGGTGGGGCGCTGGCGCACCTGTGGCCTCGGGGGACGGCGGTGTTGACGGGGTGGGCGATGGACCCGGGGGCGGCGCGGCGCTACGGCGCGGACGTGGCGTTCCCGGTGTCGGACCACGCGGACTTCCCGTCGTTGAAGGCGTACGTGAAGGCGACGGGGGCGAGCGAGGTGATTACGTGCTTCGGCTTCGCGGAGGAACTGGCGCAGGCGCTGCGGGACGACGGGGTGGATGCCCGGCCACTCGGGGGCAAGCCGCAGCAGCTCGCGTTGCTGTGAAGCGGTAGGGGAGCGGAGTAGAAGAGGGGCATGCCTCCGTCTCCGCAGCTCTTCGGCCGCGCGGTCCGAGTCCTGGTGTGCACCGAGAAGAAGACCTTCGTCACGCGCGAGCTGGCGGAAGTGCGCGTGACGTTCGAGGGCATCGACGGGGACAGGCACGCGGGACACACGCGGCCGGCGGACGTGCGTACGCCGTGGTACCCGAAGGGGACGCCCATCCGGAACACGCGGCAGCTGTCGCTGGTGTCGACGGAGGAGCTGGCGGTGGTGGCCCAGACGCTCGGCATCCCGAAGGTCCTGGCGTCATGGCTGGGAGCCAACCTGGAGCTGGTGGGCATCCCCCGGCTGACGTTCCTGCCACCGGGCTCGCGCATCTTCTTCCCGGAGGACGCGGTGCTGGCGGTGGAGGGGGAGAACGAGCCCTGCATCGGGCCGGGCAAGGTGATTGGCGAGCACCATCCAGACAAGGAGAAGCTCGCGAGCCGCTTCGTGAAGGCCGCGTGGGAGAAGCGGGGGCTCGTGGCCTGGGTGGACCGGCCCGGCGTCATCCGCGCGGGGGATGAAGTCCGCGTGATGCTGCCGAAGCCGGTGACGTACGTGTTGCCGTGAGGCTCAGCGCGCCTCGCGCGACAGGTGTCGGAGCAGGGCGTTCATGCCGGTCTCACGCGTGCGCGGCTGTGCGGGTGCGCCCAGGAGCGCGGAGGCAGGGAGGCGAGGGCCCGACAGCCGCGTGACGACGTCGATCTCCACCGGCCCCTCGCCACATTCTCCCGTGAGCAGTGAGCGGAGCGAGATGTCCAGGTCGCCCTCGCGGTTGATGTAGCCCCAGCCTCCATGGAAGGCCATGACGAGGGTGCAGCCCGGCGCGGGACTGGCCGTGCACGTCTTCGGGAAGACGAGGAAGGAGCGGGGGCTCGTCTGGAGGGAGGGCATCTCGCAACCCTCGAACGAGAGGATGGAGACCCCCAGTCCAGGGGCCGCGCCGCGAGGGGTGACGTTGACGACGTCGAAGGTCTCCACCGCCTCCGTCACGCCATCCTCGGTGAAGTACATCGTGCCGGTGGTGTCGAAGCTGCCGGTCACCGCGTCCCGGAGGTCCAGGGACTGGGTCTGCTGGCTGAGCTGCCCATCGGGCCGAGGGGTCTCGGGGCTCGCGGTGACGTCCTCCGCTCCGCAGGCACCGAGCAACATCGCGCCCACAATCCATCCTGCTCCACGCATGGTTGTTTCCTCTCGAGGCTGGTTCATCGCCGTGCTGCGTGTGGAGAGAACCTTGCGGCCTCGAGATTGCGCACGCCTTTGTCAGTGGAGTCGCGCGGCACGGGAGCGTGCGAGCAACGAACGCTCGTACTCGTGGCGCCCACGTGAGGTCGCTCGAGCAAGACGTGTTGTCGTGCGGGGACGCGAGTCAGGTGACCCAGGTGCTCGCCGCGTGGGACAGATGCACGCGCTGGAGGAAGCGTCGCAGGTGGAAGGCGATGTCGTTCAGGTGCGTCTCCAGCGCCCAGTGTCCCGCGTCGAGCATGTGCAGCTCCGCGTCCGGCACGTCGCGCAGGTACGCGCGTCCAGCGCCCTCGGGCATGTAGCCGTCGTGGGGCCCCCATAGAATCAGCGTGGGTGGACGGTGCTCACGCAGATACGCCTGATAGCGCGGCATCCACGCGAGCGTCGTGCGTTGGTCCTCCAGCAGGTGGACCAGGTTCATGCGCCGGTCGAAGCGCTGCACCAGCGCCCAGTGGAGCGTCCACAGGTCCGGGCTGATGCGGTCGACGAGGTGCTCGGGAATCTCGCCGATGAACTCGTCCTTGAATCCCTCCTCGCTCACCGCGGCCACCAGCTTCCTGCGGCCCTCCGGTGTGGGGTTCGCCCACTGCTCCTTCAGCATCCGGTACTTGGGGCCGAACTGGTCCTCGTAGATGTCGCCGTTCTGGATGATGAGCGCGGCCACGCGCTCCGGTGCACGCAGCGCGAGGCGGAAGCCGAACTGTGAGCCGTAGTCATGCAGGTACAGCGCGTAGCGCGTGAGTCCCAGTGTCTCCACGAAGCGCTCGAGGAAGCGCGCGTATCCATCGAACGTGTAGCTGAACCTGCGGGGTGACGGTGTCGCGCTGTAGCCGAAGCCCGGAGCGTCCGGCGCAATCAGCCGCCACGAGTCCGAGAGAGCGGGCAGCAGGTTGCGGAACTGGAAGGACGAGCACGGATAGCCATGGGGCAGCAGCACCAGGGGCGCGTCCTCGGGGCCCGCCTCACGGTAGAAAATCTCGAGGCCATCCACGTCCACCGTCTTGTGCTGGACCGCCGGCATGCTGGCTCCTCCCCGGATGTCGCGGACAAGCTGAGCATCACTCCGCCCTCTCGTGAGCACCTCGCGGAGAGCTTCCGCTTGGTCGCCTGGGGCCCCTGGGGACTGGCGTGGGAGGCTGCTCAGTCCAAGAACCAGTCGATGAATCGCGGTGTGCTGAAGAACGCGAACACCGTCGTGGCGAGGCACAGCGCCGTGCCCAGGATGAGCGCGCGAGAGATTCGATGTCGCTCCTGGAAGAGGCGATAGCCGATGCGAGGCACGGCGACCAGCGCGATGGGATAGAGCATCAGGGCTTCGCAGCCGGGGACATACCCGACCGAGCCGTAGGGATGCATCAGCCCCGCGGGGTCGAAGTCCCAGGTGCGCGCCTCACCCATGTAGGCGCGATAGATGCCCAGCGCGTAATACGGGAAGTTCCTCAACCCGATGACGCAGATGCACAGCAGCAGGCTCACTTGAAACAACGCGAGCCCGAGGTGCATGTGTCTCCTCTTCCATGCGAGGAGCGCGAAGGGCATCGAGAAGAGTGGAACCCAGGCCCCGAGCGCGATGAGCCGCCACCGCACGGGGAACATCGGGTCCTCCCTGTGCGGAGCGTTGTAGGGGCCGTCGACGTAGATGCGCTCGAAGGGCACCATCGACATCGCATACGGAACCGCCGCGAACAGGACGACGGCGAGCAGCAACTGCGCCATCAGCCCCCACCTGGACCAACCATCCAGGGGCACCGCCGCCACCCGAGCGTCGTCGACCATCCCCCGAGCGTGCGCGAGCACCGCGCGCACAGTCAATCCATACGGCTCAGTCCCTCAGGTACTCTTCACGGAAGCGGTGGTCCGGCGTTCCCACGACTGCCATGGGGCGGTCACTTCTCCGAGGACAGGCCATGAAGCTTCGCGGGGCAATGCTGTTGCTGCTGTTGGTGGCTGTCTCGGGTTGCTCGAAGACTCGAGTGGTGCGCCTGGACACCGGTCAGGATTCCGCCGTCGTCACGCCTCGTGAGGCGCCGGGTGCTGAAACGGCGGAGGCCGAGCTCGATGAGGACGAGTTCGAGCAGGCCATGGTGGAACTCGCCCAGGACGTACGTCCCGTCCACAACCCCATGAAGGAAGCGCGAGCCCTCTTTGGCGTTCCCTCCCGCGCCGGGGTGTACCGCTTCGAGCAGCGTCCATCGCGGCTCATCCCCCAGCAGCAGTCGGACGGGGATGGCTCTTTCCTTCTGGCGTCCTACGCAGACGAGGAACTGACGCGCGCCTATGGCCAGTGGTGCGAGCGGAAGGACCAGCCTGGGGATTGCCTGCGCTTGCTGGACGAGGGTCCCCTGTTGGCCAGCGATGGCAAGTACACGTTGGCTCTGGCCATCGCGATGGACTCCGTGTGGGACGAGACCGCCGAAGCGCTGGTGGACATGACGGACCCCGGTGCGGTCATGGCCAGCGTCACCTCCGCGGCGACGATGTACCTTCTGCTCTGGGCGTTACCCGAGCCCTTCTCGAAAGGAGCCGCCGCGACGCTGACAGCTCTCGCCATTGCCTACCTGGGAGTGGACACGGTGTGGCGCCTCCTGGATGGATGGTTGACCCTGGTGCGAGACGCGAACGAAGCGACCACCTTCGCGCAACTCCGTGCGGCGGGGGAGTTGTACGGCGAAGTCCTCGGGGAGAACGCGGCCCGCGTCTTCGTGATGCTGTCCACGGCGGCCATTGGAAACACGGCAGGGCTCGTCGCCAAGTCAGGAGGACTCCCTGGCTCGGCTCAGGCGGCGCTGGCCGTGGAATCCCAAGCCGGCTTCCAGTACGCCGCAGTGGGTGGCGTCCGGTCCGTCGCCTTGACGGCCGAGGGCTTCACCATCGCGCTCGCGCCCAACGCCCTCGCCATGGCCAGCCAGGAGATGGGCTCTGGCAGTCGGGGACACCGTCATCACCTCGCGACGAACAAGAATGAGAAATCCTTCGCGAGAGGTGGTCCCTGGACGCCACGTTTCCAGGAACTCTTCACGAAGGCTGGGATGACACTCAAAGACCCGGACAACATCGTCGAAGTCGTGGGCCACAAGGGGCCCCATCCCGAGGCGTACCACTCGTTCGTCTTCAAGCGCCTGTCGGATGCATTGAGAGGCTGCCGGAAGGTGGTCGATTGTCAGGGGGCCCTCACGCTGGAGCTTCGCGCGCTCGCCAATGAAGCGCAGACGCGGGGCACGAAGGTCCACAGGCTTTTGACTGAGCGACGGTGACGTGGCTAGGACCTCCACCATGGCGAACCGGGTTCGATACTTCAGCCTCAACGAGGACGTGAAGGGAGGGAGTTGGTACCTCGGAGACCCGTTGGATGACGCGGGCCACGAGCTCGAGGACATCTGGGAGTTCACTGAGGGACGGCCTGTCCGCAGCACAGGCCACCTGAAGTTTCCCATCCGAGAGTCGGGACGACGGTTGGACTACAGCGCCGCGGGCGTCGCCATGACGCCTGTCCTCCACATCAGGGTGGCCACCCTGTTCGCGGAGTTGGCCCCCGATGACGTGCAGCTCCTCCCCGCTGACATCACGGACTGCCCGGAGCAGTATGTCGTGCTCGTGGCCACGAAGCTCATCCGCTGCATCGATGACGAAGCCTCGGAGGAGATACTGCGCTGGAAGCCAGAGGACGGGCGACCGGAGCGGGTCGGTCAATACCGGAGCGTGGCGGGGCTGCGAATCGACCCCGCGAAGGTGGGCGACGCCAAGGTGTTCCGCACCTGGGGATGGAAAGGTGCCCTCATCGTCTCGGAGGACATCAAGACCGCCGTCGAGCGCGCGAACGCCACGGGCGCGCAGTTCGAGGAGGTCTAGGCTCAGCCCCCAAACACCACGGGGCCGCCAGGTCCCGAAAAGGGAACCCCAGCGGCCCCGAGGGCTCACACCGTGCAACGCGCCGTCACTCCTCCGGCGATTGGACGATGAGCTTCTCCTTGCCACACACGTCACAGCGCAGGTGGATGAACAGGTCCCCGTCGCTCTCCTCGGGCACCTCGCCCTCGGGCACGCCGAGCTCCGCCTTCGCCAGCGCCGCCACCTTGACCGGGATGTCCTCGGCCTTCAGCGACTGCACGTACGTCATCTCCCGGTTGTCGCACTCGCGCGTCTCCGGGCCGTTCAGCCACGACGGCTCCATCCCCTCCGGCAGCCGGCTCACCAGCTCCAGGTTGGTCACCGACTCGGCCAGGTACGCCAGCCGGCGCAGCCGCGCCTCCTCGGGCAGCGCCGAGAAGACCTGGAAGCCCTCGAACAGCGCGTCACGGTCCTCGCCCGTCGCCTCACGCGCCAGCTGCATCGAGAACTCGCTCGACTCCAGCGCCTCGTCCCAGTTGTTCTCCGGGTTGAAGCCCGCCTCCAGGAGCGCCGTGTACAGCTGCGTCGCCGCCAGCCGCTGCCGCGCCACCGGCAGGTGCTCCACCACCTCGTGCGTCAGCCGCAGCTCCAGGAGCGCGCCTGTCGTCCGCGGGTCGATGGAGCCCGTCAGGTCATCCACCTCCACCTCCTCGCGCAGCGCCTTCTTCAGCACCTGCGCCGCGGAGAAGCGGAACAGCGGCACCACGCCCACCTCGCGCAGGTACATGGCGCCCACCGCCGCGTCCTTCGCGCCCAGGTGCAGCGCCTTCTGCGCCTTCTCCACCACCGAGCTGTCCGCCAGCGGCTTCTTGTTCTCCAGCCGCGTCTTCACCGCCTCGCGGTAGAGCGTCTCCAGCGAGCTGCCCGGCGGCATCCGCTGCGGCACCAGCGGCCTCAGCCCCGGCACGTCCAACACCCACAACGGCGGCATCGCCAGGCGCTTCAGGCCCCGGAAGAACAACGAGCCGGGCGGGTCCTGCGGCTTGAACGGCGGCAGCTCCTCCTGCGCGGGCTCACCCTGGAGCAGCGCCGAGGCCTGCACCCCGAGCGCCTTCTCCCGCTGTTCGCGGGTGAACGCCGTGATTCCCTGGGCCGGCGGAGGCGGCGGAGGCGGGGCCTCCTCACCGTCCAGACCGACGACGCGGTCCATGTCCACGTCGTCCATCTCCAGGTCATCCAGACCCTTGGCGCCCGTGAAGTCACAGCGCAAGAGCTTCAGCTTCTCGAAGGTCGCGCCCTCGAGGTTCGCACCCCGGAAGTCACAGTCCTGCAGCCGTCCGCCGTGGAAATAGGCGTTCGACAGGTCCGAGTCCCGGAAGTTGATTTTGGACAGATCGCACCGCTCCCACTCGGAGCCCACGAGCCCGAGGCCCGACAGGTCCGCGTTCGCGGAGAAAAGTTGCGTGAAGGTGGCGCCAGTGTGCTCGGTCGGGACCTGACCGCCCTTGCGCAGTCGGTTCCACTCGGCCGACCCGTTCTGGAGGAGCTTCTCGATACTGGGGGCTTTCGGCATGGACCGGGGATTATTCGTATGGTCTGGTCCGCGCGCCAGCACAAATGATCGAGTACCGAATCGAGACCGACACCGCCGGGATGCGCCTGGACAAGCACCTGCGCAAGCGCCTCCCCACCGTTCCCGTCAGCCACCTGTTCAAGATGATTCGCACCAAGAAGGTGCGGGTGAACGGGAAGCGCGCCCAGCCCGAGCAGTTGCTCGCCGAAGGAGACGTGCTCACCATCCGGGGCGACGAGCAGACGCTCAAGGGGGAGGACCGTCCGAAAGTGGACCGTCCGCCCCCGCCGGTGGACCCCAGCCGGCTGGTGATTCTCAGAGAGGACGATTGGCTGATGGCGGTGGACAAGCCCAGCGGGATGGCCGTCCATACCGGCTCCGGAATCACCGGGGGCACGCTGGTGGACTACGTGCGCGCCTACCTGGGGCCCAAGGCCGTCCGCAACGACTTCACCGCCTCCCCCGCCCACCGGCTGGACCGGGAGACCTCCGGCGTCATCCTGGTCGCCAAGCGGCGCCCGGCGATGGTGCACTTCACGGAGGTCTTCACCCACGGGCTCTCCAAGAAGCGCTACCTCACCCTGGTGAAGGGGAAGATGCCCAAGGAGTCCGGCGTCATCGACCTGCCCCTGTCGGAGCACCAGCAGACGGCCGAGTCCAAGGCCCGCCGCGGGGTGAACATGCAGGAGGCCCTCACCCGGTGGAAGGTCGTCAAGCAGTCTGGCGAGGTGGCGCTCCTGTCCTGCGCCATCGAGACCGGGCGCACCCATCAGATAAGAAGGCACCTGGCGGCCATCGGACACCCCGTGGTCGGCGACAAGAAATACGGTGACTTCGCCTTCAACCGCGACGTGCAGGCGCGCTGGGGGCTCAAGCGGTTGTTCCTGCACGCCGAGCGCATCGAATTTCCCCACCCGGAGGGCGGTGGCAAGGTGGCCGTGGAGGCCCCCCTCCCACCCGAGCTCCGAGACGTGCTCAAGCGGGCCGCACTGCTGCCCTGAGGCATTGGAAGCCCGCGAGGTTTCGAAACACGTATGTCCGACTCCAAGACGACTGACCGCAGCCGCTCGAAGCTGGTGCTGAAGGGGGTCCCCCCGGGCCGCTGGTGGAAGGTGCTGCTGAAGCTGGGTGGGTGGCTGGCGCTGACGGGCGCGACGGCGGGCGCGGTGGGCCTGGTCGCCATCTACTACGTGTACGCGGACGGGCTGCCCGCCATCCCCAAGGTGGACGAGTACTGGCCGCCCATCGTCACGGAGGTCTACACCGACGACGCGGTGCTGGCCGGCGAGTTCTACAACGAGCGGCGCAAGGTGGTGCCCTACGAGCGCATCCCGAAGCGCCTGGTCCAGGCCTTCATCGCCAGCGAGGACTCCAGCTTCTTCGACCACTTCGGCGTGGACGTGCTGGGCACCTCGCGCGCGGCGTTCAAGACCATCGGCTCCAAGCTGGGCCTGCGCTCCGGCGGCATCCAGGGTGGCTCCACCCTGACGCAGCAGACCGCGAAGGCGGTGCTCATCTCCGCCGAGGGCTACAAGTCCGCCACGGCCAAGACGCTCACCCGCAAGATTCGCGAGGCCATCCTCGCGCTCCGGCTGGAGCAGTCGCTGACCAAGGAGGAGATCCTCTACCTCTACCTGAACAACGTCTTCCTCGGGCACCACAGCTACGGCGTGCAGAGCGCGGCGGAGAACTACTACCGCAAGGACGTGCGGGATTTGACGCTCGGGGAGATGACGCTCATCGCGGGCCTGCCCCAGGCGCCCAGCCGCTACTCGCCGTTCCTGCGTCCGGAGGCGGCCAGGAAGCGCCGCGCCTACGTGCTGCGCCGCATGCTGAACGAGGGCATGATTTCGCAGGCCGAGCACGACACGGCCAACGCGGAGGCGGTGAAGGTGTTCCCCGTGGAGGACGTCTTCCACGAGTTCGCCCCGTACTTCGTCGAGCAGGTCCGCAAGGACGTGGTGGACCGCTACGGCAACCCGGTGCTCCTCAAGGAGGGCCTGAAGATCTTCACCACCATGGACAGCGAGCGTCAGCGCGCCGCGCAGGACGCGGTGATGGAGGGCCTGTTGTCCGTCGACAAGCGCCAGGGCTGGCGCGGGCCGGTGAAGCAGCTGACGGCCGACGAGCTCAAGGTCTTCCTCGACAAGTCGCGCAAGGCCATGGGCCAGGACGAGCTCGTGGAGGGGCGGCTGTACGTGGCGGCCGTCACGAAGATTGATGACGACGGCAAGGGCGCGGACATCCAGGTGGGGCCGCACACGGCGCGGCTGCCGCTGTTGGGCATGCGCTGGGCGCGCAAGGTGAACCCGGAGGGCTACTACCCGGCGATGATGATTTCGTCGGTGAAGAAGGCCATCGCGGTGGGCGACCTGGTCGTGGTGCGCCACGTGACGAAGAAGGACCTCACCGACGACAAGGAGCAGTGGGACAAGAAGCTGGCCGAGGACATCCCCGCCGAGGGCGTGAAGCTCTTCCGGCTGGAGCAGACGCCCGAGGCCCAGAGCGCGCTCGTGTCCGTGGACCCCCACCGCCAGTACCTCACGGCGATGGTGGGCGGCTACGACTTCGACGACAACGAGTTCAACCGCGCCTTCCAGGCGTGCCGTCAGCCGGGCTCCTCGTTCAAGCCGTTCGTGTACTCGGCGGCGCTCGAGCAGCTCAACTGGTCGGAGGCCACCGTCATCGTCGACTCGCCCATCGTCGAGCACGACCCGGACAACAAGGTGTCCTGGAAGCCGGCCAACTACAGCGAGGAGTTCGTGGGCGACGTGACGCTGCGCACGGCGCTGGTGAACTCCATGAACATCCCCGCGGTGAAGACCTTCGGCGCGGTGGGCGTGAAGAACATGGCGGCGTGGAGCACGAAGCTCGGCATCACCACGCCCATGAACATGGACTTCTCCGCGGCGCTCGGCTCGTCGTGCGTGTATCCGGTGGACCTGGCCAACGCGTACGCGACGTTCAACCGCTACGGCCGCAAGAAGCCCACGTACTTCGTGCGCAAGGTGGAGGACCGCTGGGGCCGCACGCTGGAGGACCACACCGCGTTCGACGACGCGTGGGCGCCCCTGCAGGACCGCGTGGCCGCCGGCTACGCGCGCCTGTTCGAGCCCGGTGAGCAGGTGATGAGCCCGGAGGTGGGCTTCATCCTGACGCACCTCCTGCGTGGCGTGGTGCTCCAGGGCACCGGTGGCCCGGCGACGCGGCTGGGCAAGCCCGCGGCCGGCAAGACGGGCACGACGAACGACTCGTTCGACGCGTGGTTCGCGGCGTACACCCGCGACCTCGTGACGGTGGCGTGGGTGGGGTACGACTTGAACCCGCATCCGCTGGGCCGCTACGAGACGGGTGGTCGCGCGGCGCTGCCCATCTGGCTCAACTACATGAAGCGCGCGCTGGAGGGCCGGCCGCAGTCGGAGTTCTACCCGTGGCAGTCCATGGACCTGGTCCGGCTGCACATCGACAAGAAGACGGGGAAGATTGCCCCCGCGGGCTCGAAGAACTCCGAGCTGATGTTCTTCAAGAAGGGCACCGAGCCGAAGGACGCCGTGCCCGACAAGAACACCGTCGACGTGGACCAGTTCATGATGGGCGCGCAGTAGCGCCCGTCCCCGCCGCGCGAGTCTTTGGGCCCCGTGCGCCTCCTCCGGGAGGACGCGGGGCCCGAGTCGTTTCAGGCGCCCTGGCGGAAGCGGCGCGCGGGCTCCACGTGGCGGAGAATCGCGGCGCGCAGCGCACCGACCTCCGGCCCCGCCTCGAGCACCGAGCGCGTGGCGGTGGGGATGACCTGCGCCTCGCGACCCGCGAACAGCCGCTTCAGGTCGTCGAAGCCCGCGCCCTGCGCGCCGATGCCCGGCGTCAACAGGAGCGCGCCGCCCAGCCGCTCGATGACGCTCCGGTCCGAGTCGGGCAGGGTGGCGCCCATCACCGCGCCCGCGGGCAGCACGCCCGGGCCCGCCTTCTCGTTCAGCTCGCGCAGGCCGTCCGCCAGCGCCTCGGCCACCGTGCGTCCATCCTCGCCCTTCGACTTCTGGAGCGAGGTGCCCTCCGGGTTCGACGAGCGCACGACGAGGAACGCGCAGGCGCCGGACGCCCGCGCCCGCTCAATCGTCTTCACCAGCGCGCCCAGCCCCAGGTACGCGGTGAACGTCGCCGCGTCCGCCTGGTAGGCGCTGTCCGGGCCGAACACCGACTCGGCATACGCATCCATCGTGGAGCCGATGTCGCCGCGCTTCACGTCCAGCAGCGCGAGCGAGCCCGCGGCCTGGAAGCGCTTCATCAGCTTCTGGAGCACCTGGAGGCCCGCGGGGCCGTGGCGCTCGAAGAAGGCGCTCTGCGGCTTCACCACCGCCACGCTGTCACCGGCGGCCTCCGCGATGCGCTCGCAGAAGTCGGACAGCCCCTGCGCGGTGTCGGGCAGTCCCCAGCGGTTGAGCAGGTCCCGCGACGGGTCGACCCCGAGGCAGAACGGCGAGCGCTCGTCGGCGAGCCGGGCGAAGCGCTGGGCGAAGGACGGGGGAGTCGTCGAGGACATGGGACCTCAGCGCAGCCGGCGGGCGGCCGCGTCGAAGAGGGGGTTGGGCAGCACCTTCGCCAGCCTGGACGGGATGGCCAACTGCCACGGGAAGGAGACCTCCGTCTCACCGCGGAGGATGGCCGAGCCCATCAGCTCCACGGCCGCGTCCGTCTCCATCAGGAAGGGCATGGGGAAGTGGTTGGCGGCGGTCATCTCGCTCTTCACGAAGCCCGGGAAGATGCAGGTGACGCACACGCCGGTGCCCGCCAGGTCCACGCGCAGGCTCTCCATGAAGGTGCCGAGGAACGCCTTCGACGCCGAGTACGCCGCGTGTCCCGCCAGCCCCCGGTGCGCCGCGAGGCTGGAGATGCCCACCACGTGACCGCGCCGGCGCTCCACCATGCTCGGCAACACCGCTGTCAGCGTGGCGACCGCACCGGTGACGTTGGTGTCGATGATGGAGCGGACCTTGTCCCACTCCAGCCGCTTGCCGTGCGTGACGCCGCCGACGCCCGCGTTGGCGATGACCAGGTCCAGCCCGCCGCACTCCGAGTCGAGCTCGCGCAGCTTCTCCATGAGCGGCTCCGCGCGCGAGACGTCCAGCTCCACGGGCTCCACGGTGGCGCCTGCGGCCTGGGCCTCGGCGGCCAGGGCCTGCAACTGGGGGACGCGCCGGCCCGCCGCGAAGACGCGCAGGCCCCGCCGGGCCAGCCAGAGCGCCAGTCCGCGTCCCAATCCGCTCGAGGCGCCCGTCACCAGCGCCGTCCGGTAGCTCATCTCCGCCATGGTGTCTCCTCGTGAGGTGGCCGCGAGGGTGCTTCTCGCATGGTTGAAGAGGAAGGGGGGACACAAATCCAAGTCGCCCGGTGGAACCGCCAGAAGTCCACGGACGCTGGAGCGCCGCCTCGCCCGGCTGGTGGGAATGGCGGGCGCGAGGTGTCGTCACGCCGACGCGCGGCGGCCTTTGGGGGAGGCCCGGGCGTGGGGGTGATGACGTGTGCGCCGCGCGTCCTCACCTTGAGTCAGGAGGAGGGGCTCGACCATGCTCAACTGCGTGCTGGCGGTCGATGACGACCCGGACATCCTGATGGCCTTCAAGGACGTGCTCGAGCTGGAGGGGCACCGCGTGCTCCTGGCCCGAGGAGGCCGCGAGGCGCTGGAGCTGCTCGGGCGAGGCGAGCGACCGGACGTGATCCTGTTGGACCTGATGATGCCTGACGGCAACGGCTGGGAGTTCCGGGACCGGCAGCTCGCCGATGCCTCGCTCGCCTCCATCCCCGTGGTGGTCATCTCCGGCCAGGGCGTGAGCGCGCGCGAGGTGATTGCGCTCGGCGTGGACGACTACCTGCGCAAGCCCGTGGACGTGGAGCGCCTGCTGGGGGCCGTGTCCCGCTTCGCGGCCTCTGCCGAAGGGGACTCGCCGCACGCATGAGGAACCGGGCCCGCGCCAGGTCGAGCGCGCGGGCCCTTCTCGTCACTTCCTCAGTGCAGGCCGGACGGGGCCTGCTCCAGCTTCTCCATCACCTGGTCCACGGAGAAGCTCGACGGGCGCTGGCGCGGGGGAACTCGCGGAACGTCGAGAGGAAGCGGGCCACGGCCTGCTGCGCGGGCACGAAGTAGAACGCGTGGTCGATGAGCCAGGCCTGGTAGCCGACGGCGTCCTCGGAGCGCACCAGCGGGTCGGCGCGCAGGTCGAACGCGAGCGGGGCCCGGCGGACGGTGAAGGGCTCGCCCCAGGCGTCGATGCCCTTGGACTCAGGCCGTCGCGAGTCCTCCGCCTGCCCGAGGGCGTCGCGGCGAGCGAGCCGTCGAGTCACCCTGGAGGGCGGGGTGTGCGTCCAGCGCGAGGGCGCTCACCTCGAGTGGCAGGTGTCGGAGTCCTCGCACGCGTGCGCTCCGCGACGATGGTTCGATGCCAGGGGAGGCCGTGCCCGCATGACTGACGCTCGAACCGACGACATGCCCTCGAGCGAGGACGCCACGGTGGCGGTGCTCCTGGACCTCGCGCGGGCGCTGCACCTGTCGTACGTGCCGGCCTTCGGCGTGGAGCAGCGCGTGCGTCGCGCGGCGAGGGCGTGGGGGCTGGAGGTGGAGGTCTTCACGCTGCAGACGCTCGCGGTGACGGAGGTGCGCTCCGGCGCGGCCCGCCGTGTCGACATCCAGCGGCTGCCCTTCAATCCCCACTGGAACCTGCGCCGGGCCGCCGGGCTCCTGCTCCTGTCGGAGTCGATTGCCCGCGGGCGGCTCGACGTGCCGGGCGCGCGCGCCGAACTGGACCGCATCATGACGCCGCATCCCGCCCACCCCGAGTGGCTCGTGCTGCTCGCCTATGGCGTGTACGGCGGCGCCGTGGCCGTGCGCGTGGGAGGCGGCCTCTGGGAGCTGGTGGCGGGGCTCGTCGTGGGCGTGCTCGCGGGAGCCATCCACTTCGGCACGCTGCGCTCCATGCGTGTGGACCTGCAGAAGAGCTTCCTCGGCGCGTTCCTCGGCACGCTGCTCGCGTTCGGGCTGACGTTCGTCCTGCCGTCGTTCGACGCGGCGCGGGCGCTCTTCGGGGGCATCACGCTGCTGGTGCCCGCGATGGTGGTGACGCTGGGCTCGGCGGAGCTGGTGGGAGAGTCCGTGGAGGCGGGACTGTCACGGCTCACCTATGGCCTGTTGCGCTTCTTGATGCTGGCGGTGGGAATCATGGCCGCGGCCACGCTGTGGCGCTTCTTCGGGCCGCTGCCACTCCAGCTCCGCGCGCAGTCACTGCCACACACGGCGGTGCTGCCCATCATCGCGGTGGGCGGCCTGGCCCTCACGGTGTGCATGTCCGCGCGCCGTCGCGACACGCCGTGGATTGTGGGCGCGGTGCTGCTCGCGTGGGGCATCCAGGAGCTCACCAAGGGCGTGCTGGGAGACCGGGGCAGCCCACTCGTCTCCGCGTTCATCCTGGGCATCGCGGGTCAGCTCTACGGACGGATGCCCGAGCGGCTCTCATCCACGCTCATCATGCCCGGCCTGTTGCAGCTCGCGCCCGGGTTCATCGGGACGCGGGCCATCCTCGCGCTGCTCGGCGTGCCGGGGCAGGGGGACGACGCGCGCGTGTTCGACATCCTCCTGGTCGCGCTGCAGCTGGTGCTGGGCCTGATGTTCGCCTTCATGCTCGGCCTGTCCCACGACGCCCGCGCTTCGGCGGAGGAGCGGGGTGAGCGTCCGGCGCGGACGAAGCCGCCGGAGCCCTCGGGGCCGCGAGGCGGAGGACTCCGGAGACCCGCCGAGGCGAACTAGGACAGCGCGCTCCAGTACGGCTTGAGCGCCTGTCGGCTCTCACGCAGCGCCTCCCGCGCGTCGGTGTGCGTGTCGCCGGTGGGGAAGCTGTCGGAGCGGCCGGCGAGCACCTCGACGCAGGCGTGCACGGACTGCGACAGCCCCTCCAGCGAGTAGCCGCCCTCGAGCAGCAGCACGAGCCTGCCATCGCAGACCTGCTCGGCGAGCGAGCGCAGCGAGGAGCACATGGCCGCGAAGCCACGCTCGGTGACGTCCATGCCGCCAATCGGGTCGTGCTGATGCGGGTCGAACCCCGCGGATACCACCACCAGCTGGGGACGGAAGGCCTCGGCCACGGGGAGCAGCAGCTCCTCGAAGAGCATCCCGTAGTCCGCGTCCGAGTTGCCGCCCGGCAGGCCCACGTTGACGGTGTAGCCCTCGCCGGCGCCCTGGCCCACCTCGGGGGAAGCGCCGGTGCCCGGGTAGTAGGGGAACTGGTGCACCGACTGGTACATCACGTCACGCCGGCCCCAGAAGGCCGCCTGGGTGCCGTTGCCGTGGTGCACGTCCCAGTCGAGCACCAGCACCCGCTCGGCGCCCAGCCGCCGCCCGGCCTCCGCGGCGATGGCCGCGTTGTTGAAGAGGCAGAAGCCCATGGCGCGGTCCGGCTCCGCGTGGTGCCCCGGCGGACGCACCAGCGCGAAGGCGTTGCGCGCCTGGCCCGCCATCACCGCCTCCACGGACTGCACCGCCGCGCCCGCCGCCAGCCTCGCCGCGTCCACGCTGTCCGGGGACACGACGGTGTCCGCGTCGATGCGCGCGGTGTGTCCGTTGAGCTGGCGCAGGCGCTCGAGCAGGGCGGGGGTGTGCACCGCCAACAGCTCCTCGTTCGTCGCGGAGCGCGGCGAGCCCATCACCGTGCCCCGCACGGGGGTGCTCGCGAGCACCCCGAGGATGCGCTGCAGGCGCGCGGGGGACTCGGGGTGGCCCTCTCCCGGGTCGTGCTTGAGGAAGAGGGGGTCGGTCAGCAGCAGGGTGGGCTTCATCAGGGTAGGACCTTACGCATCCAGGCGCGGGGATGTCAGGCTCCCGCCGGGCGGAGGGGCGGCCGAGGGGCCTGACCCCGGTTCTTGCCCTGCCGGTGTTTCCATTCCTACAGTGGCCCGCCTTGGCTCCGCGCTTCAAGAAACCCGGCCTGCGCAGCATCCTGCTCGGCTCCTTCGCCGTGGTGCTCGCCCTCATCCTCGGGACGCTCTACTTCGTCGTCCCGTCCCGGGTGGAGGACTTCCTGGAGACGCGCCTGACGAAGCACGGCGACGACAAGGCGCTCCAGGCGTCGCGTGACCTGGCCAACCTCTCCCTCACCATCCTGCCGCCCCTCCTGGAGACGCTCCACGGCGGCGACGACGACTTCGCGCTCATCGCCCTCATCACCCCGGATGGCCGCGTGCAGGCCGTGCATCCCCCCAGCGCGGAGGGGTGGCTGCTCAACAACCTGCGCGAGCAGCCGTCGAAGGACCCCGCCACGCTGGACGGCGCCGTCTTCGAGAACGGCAACAAGGCCAGCGTCCGTCCGGTGTCCCTGCACGAGGGGCCGGCCCACGTGCTGGTGGCGGTGAACTTCAGTTCGCTGGAGGAGGTCGTCACCTCGCTGCGGCACGTGGTGCTGCTGGCGTTCGGCATCGGCCTGGCGCTCTTCCTGGTGGTGGCCTTCTTCATCTCGCGCGCGTTCATCCTGGTGCCGCTGGACGCGATGATGACCATGGCGCGGAGGCTCGCGGAGGCGGACCTGACGGGCCGCGTGGACGTGGGCTCGCGCGACGAGCTGGGCCTGCTCGCCGAGGCGCTCAACCGCATCGCCCAGAGCTGGCGCGACACGCTGGGCCGGGTGCGCGGCGTGTCGGACGTGGTGGCCGGTGTCATCGAGCAGATCCACCGCACCGGCACCACCGTGTCCTCGGGCGCCAGCACCGTCCAGGCCCGCGTGGAGGAGACGTCCTCCTCCATGGTGGAGATGATGGCGTCCTTGCGCGGCATCGCGGAGAACGTGGAGGTCCTCTACCAGAGCGCCGAGGAGAGCAGCTCCTCCATCATGGAGATGGCCGCCACCAACGACGAGGTGGCGGAGAACGTCACCGCCATGGCCGCCAGCGTGGAGGAGACCACCAGCGCGATTGAAGAGATGACCTTCTCCATCAAGGAGGTCGCCAAGAACATCCAGGAGCTGTCCGCCTCCACGGAGGAGACGTCCTCGGCCATCAGCCAGATGGACGCGGCCATCGGTCAGGTGGAGGCCAACGCCAAGGAGACCGCGCGCCTGTCCGAGCAGGTCTTCGACGACGCGCAGACGGGCGTGGAGGCGCTGCGCAAGACGCTCACCGGCATCGACCGCATCAAGGGCTCCAGCCGCGCCGCCGCGGACGTCATCGACAGCCTGGGCCGGCGCATCTCCGAGATTGGCAACATCCTCAACGTCATCGACGACGTGGCCGAGCAGACCAACCTGCTCGCCCTCAACGCGGCCATCATCGCCGCGCAGGCCGGCGACCACGGCAAGGGCTTCGCGGTGGTGGCGGAGGAGATCAAGGACCTGGCCGAGCGCACCGGCGCGTCCACCAAGGAGATCGCCGAGCTCATCCGCAGCATCCAGGAGGAGAGCCGCAACGCCGTGGTGGTGATGAACCAGGGCGCGCGCAACGTGGAGGAGGGCGTGCAGCTGGGCCGCGAGGCGGAAGGGGCGCTGCGGAAGATCAACGACAGCACCCAGAAGTCCACGCAGATGGTGAAGGCCATCGCCCGTGCCACCGTGGAGCAGGCCCGCGGCAGCAAGCAGGTCACGGCCTCCATCCACCGCATCAGCGAGACGGTGCAGCAGATTTCGAAGGCATCCAACGAGCAGGCCAAGGGCGGCGAGCAGATCATGAAGAGCGCGGAGAAGATGAAGACGCTCACCGCCCACGTGCAGCGCAGCAGCCAGGAGCAGGCGCACGGCAGCAAGCAGATCACCCGCTCCATCGAGAGCATCAACGAGATGGTGACCCACCTGAACCGCGCCCAGAAGGAGCAGACCAAGGGCAGCGAGCAGGTGCTCAAGGCGGTGGAGACCATCAAGGGCGTCTCCGAGCACCAGACGCGCTCCGTCAAGCAGCTGGAGGAGGCCATCGACAACCTCCAGCGGCAGGCGGAGATCCTCCGGGGCGAGGTGCGCCGTTTCCGTGTCTAGCCGTGCGCGCGGCCCGCGAATGGCTTAAGGACAGGAGGACATGCCGACAGAGCGACAGGTGTCCGAGCGCTGGGTGGTCTTCCTGATTGGCGCGGTCCAGTTCGTCAACATCCTGGACTTCGTGATGGTGATGCCGCTGGGGCCCGACTTCGCCAAGGGCCTGGGCATCGCCTCGTCGCATATCGGCACCATCGGCGGCGCGTACACGGCGGCGGCCAGCGTCGCGGGGCTGTTGGGCGGCTACTTCCTGGACCGGTATGACCGGCGCCGGGCGCTGGCGGTGTCCATGCTGGGGCTGGTGGTGGCCACGGCGGCGGGAGGGCTGGCCACGGGGCTGTCCACGCTGATGCTCGCTCGGGTGGCCGCGGGCATCTTCGGCGGGCCCGCCACGTCGCTGTCCTTGTCCATCATCGCGGACCTGATTCCGGTGGAGCGGCGCGGACGCGCGCTGGGCGCGGTGATGGGCGCGTTCTCCGTGGCCTCCGTCGCGGGCGTGCCCATGGCGCTGAAGCTGGCGGAGCACGGCGGCTGGCGCCTGCCGTTCTTCGTCGTCGCGGCGCTGGGCCTGCTCGTGGTGGTGGGCGCCATCTTCTTCCTGCCGCCGATGCGCGGACACCTGACGGGTGCCACCGGACGGGCCCCGAGCGTGGGCGTGCTGGAGCTGCTCGGCCGCCGCGAGGTGCAGCTGTCCTACCTCATGACGGCGGTGGTGATGATGGCGGGCTTCGTGCTCATCCCCAACATCTCCGCCTACCTCCAGCAGAACCTGGGCTACCCGCGTGACCTGCTCTGGTTCCCGTACTTCGTGGGCGGCATCGTCAGCTTCGTCACGCTGCGGCTGGCGGGGCCGCTGGTGGACCGCTATGGCGCCTTCAGGCTGGGGACGGCGGGCTCGGTGCTGCTGCTGGTGGCGACCTACGTGGGCTTCGTGGACTACCCGCGCTGGCTGCCGATTCCGCTGCTCTTCGTGCTCTTCATGACGGCCATGGGCGTGCGCAACGTGTCCTACAACACGCTGACCTCGCGCGTGCCGGACAACCCGGTGCGCGCGCGCTTCATGTCGCTCCAGTCCGCCATCCAGCACATGGCCTCCGCGGTGGGGGCCTTCCTCAGCGCGCAGCTCCTGACGGACCTGCCGGACGGCACCCTGGGCGGCATGACGCGCGTGGCCTGGGTGTGCATGGGCCTGACGGTGGCGCTGCCGCCGATGTTGTGGGTGGTGGAGCGGCAGGTGCGCTCCCGGGAGCAGGCGCGCGCCCTGGCGGTGCCTGCTTCCCAGGGGCTGGCCGTCCCCCTGTCTCCCCAGGCGCACCCACACCAGTAGTCTCAGGCCCTTGGAAAGGGCCCGGCCGTCCCCCGGCCACGGTGTCGGGCGGACGTCCGGAAGCGTCGAGCGGTTGCGCCAGGGGGCCTGGGGCGCGATAAACCGGGCTGCTTCGGGGAGAGCCGTCAGGACATGTTCAACATCGGCGCAGGCGAAATGGTGCTCATCGCGGTGGCCGCGCTGCTCATCCTCGGGCCGCAGCGGTTGCCCGAGCTGGCGCGTGCCATCGGCAAGTTCATGCGGGAGTTCCGTCGCCAGACGGACGAGGTCCGCAACGTGGTGGAGCGCGAGTTCTACACGATGGACCAGGACCTGAACCGCGAGCCTCCGCCTCCGGTGCGTCCCACGCCCGTCTTCCCGCCCTCGCCCGCGCCCCAGGCGCTGCCGCCCGAAGGGGCACAGCATCTCGGCGCGCCCGTGGAGCCGGGCGCCGAGCCGTCCTCCGTGGAGGCGCCTCGCTCCCGCGCCCCGCTGGGGCTGGACGGTGACGAGCCCCCAGGGCTCCCCGAGCCCGTCGCCGAGGCCCAGCCGGGCCTCCAGCCGCCCGAGCCGCAGCCCGCCGAGCCGGCTTCTTCTTCCTCCCCGTCCGCCGCCACCGAGAGCGTGGGCGCGGATGGCCTGCCTCGACTCGCGCCGCTGCCTGGAACGGTGGCGCGCAACGCGCCGAAACGGAGCTGACCCCTGAGTCCCCAGCCTCTCGCCGACTCCGAGCTGCGGATGAGCTTGATGGAGCACCTGTCGGAGCTCCGCTCGCGGCTGCTCAAGTGCACCCTGGCCGTGCTCGGGCTGGGCCTGGTGTCGCTGCTGTTCGCCAAGCCCATCTTCGGCGTGCTGATGCGGCCCGTGCTGGACGCGCTGCCGGAGGGCAACCGCGCCCTCATCTACACGTCCGGCATCGAGGAGCTGAACGTCCTCATGAAGGTGGGCGTGTACTGCGGCGTGTTCCTCACCACGCCCGTCATCCTCTGGCAGATCTGGGGCTTCGTCTCGCCGGGGCTCTTCCCGGAGGAGCGCAAGTACGCGGCGCCGTTCGTCCTGTTCGGCTCGCTCGCGTTCATCCTGGGCGCGTGCTTCTGCTACTTCGCGGTGCTGCCCTCCATGTTCAAGTTCCTCCTCAACGAGGAGGAGACGCTCGCGCTGGAGCAGCGGCTGGACACGGCGCGGTTGCGCGCGGATGACGCCCTGCGCTTCCTGCGCGTGGGCGACGCGGAGCGGGCGGGGGTGCTCGCGAAGGAGACCAGCGCGTCGCTGCGCGCGGAAGGTGAGGGGCAGCTGACCGAGCCCGCGCGCTCGCCGTCGCAGGCGGTGGAGCTGAAGTCGCGGCTGGATGGCCTGGGCAAGCTGTTGGACGCGGCGGCGGACGGCTACGGTGTCCAGTCGCGCGCGGTGTTGCGGCAGGCGGTGGAGAAGAAGGTCGCGGCGGTGACGGCCTACGGCAAGCAGGACTACGTGGCGGCGTCGGTGGCCATGGACGAGGCGGCGAGCCTCTTGGCGGGCGTGGCGCCCACGCGCAGCGAGGAGCTGTCGGGGCTGTGGAAGCTGGAGAAGGAGCTGTCGGCGGGCGAGGCGCGGCACGAGGCGGAGCGGTGGACGCGGCCCATGCTGACGATGCACGAGCAGTTGTCGCTGGTGCTGCTGCTCATCCTGGCCTTCGGCATCATCTTCGAGCTGCCGCTGGTGATGGCGCTGTTGGGCATCGTGGGCGTGGTGCAGTCGCGCTGGCTGTTCAAGTATCAGCGGCACGCGTTCGTCTTCTGCCTCATCGCCGCGGCCATCATCACGCCCACCGGTGACGTGGTGAACCTGTCGCTGATGGCTGGCCCCATGCTGATGTGCTACGAGCTGGGCGTCTTCCTGGTGTGGCTGGTGGAGCGGCGCCGGGCGCGCAACGCGGCGGAGACGGGCATCACCCCGGTGTCCTGAGGAGGGGCGGCAGGCCATGTTCGGCTCCCGAAGACACCTGAGAGCCAACCTGCGCTACCTGCGCGCGTTGCTGCGCCGCTTCCGCACCACGCTGGTGCTGGCGGCGGGGCTGTTCGTGCTGGGGCCGCTCTTGTTCCACTGGCGCTACATCGGCCCGGACGGGGTGCCCATCTCCTTCGGGGAGGCGCTGCACCACGTCTACTTCCTGCTCTACGGGCAGCCGTCGCTGCCGTACGTGCATGACTGGGCCATCGAGGCGCTCAACGTGGTGATTCCGCCGGCGGGCATCGCCCTGGTGGCGGACGGCGTGGTGCGCTTCGCCTACCTCTACTTCGCCCGACACAAGAACGACAAGGAGTGGATCGAAGTGGTCACCGAGACGATGAAGGGCCACGTCGTGGTGTGCGGGGCGGGGCGGGTGGGCTACCGCGTGGTGACGCAGTTGAAGGAGATGGACAAGGACGTGGTGGTCGTGGAGAAGCGCGAGGACGCGGCCTTCGTCTCCGCGCTGCGGGACGAGAACGTGCCGTTGCTCATCGACGACACGCGCAGCCCGCTGTGCCTGCCGCGCACCAACGTGAAGCACGCCTCCGCGATTGTGTGCGCCACGGACGACGACCTGGCGAACCTCAACATCGCGCTGGATGCGCGGAAGTTGAACCCGAACATCCGCGTGGTCATCCGCCTGTTCGACGAGGACTTGAGCGGCAAGGTGCGCGACACGTTCAAGGCGGAGGCCCTGTCCAGTTCGTCGCTCGCCGCGCCCGCCATGGCGCTGGCGGCGATGGACCCGCGCATCATCCACTCGTTCCATCTGGGAAAGCACCTGATGGTGGTGTCGCTCTTCGAGGCGCGCGAGGGCCTGCCGGGGCTGAACATCTCCGCCATTCGAGATCGCTTCGGTGGGCTGGCGTTGTCGCTCCTGCGCGACGGCCACGAGCAGCTCCACCCGGTGGGGGACGAGGTCATGCGCGCGGGGGACGTGCTGACGGTGCAGGCGTCGTATCCGGAGTACTGCCGCCTGCGCGCCTTCACCAACGAGGCGGACCCGCCCATCTTCGCGCACCAGGACCAGATTGGCCCGGTGTGGCCGCGCAAGGCGGGCTGAGTCCGCGGGGCCCGCGAATCACCCGGGCGCGGACGGCGTCCCTGACACGGCGCGCGAGGCCGCTCGATTCATGACGCGCGAGTACATCGAGTGTCCTCATCCGCGACTCGAGCCATGAGCGCGGAGCGCGCGAGCGCGAGCCCCGAGGGCAGTGTGAGGGCCCGGGCAAGCAGTTCCGCAAGGGGCGCCCATTCGATGAGGAAGCCATCGTGGCCGTGTGGGCTGGACAGCTCCGCGTGCTCGGCGTGGACGCCCTGGGCACGCAGTCGCCGGGCCAGCGTCTCCATGTGCTGCGGGAAGAAGAGCAGGTCCTGGTCGATGCCCACGCACAGGGCGCTCGCGCGGATGCGCTCCAGTCCTCCGTGTGGCGCTCTCGAAAGGTCGTGGTGGTCCATGGCCCCCAGCTGCGCCAGGTACGCGCGCCCGTCGAAGCGCGCCTCCAGCTTGCGGCCCTGGTGCTCCAGGTAGCTCTGCACCGGGTGCAGCGCGCGCGAGGACCACGTCGCGGGACGCGGCTGGTTCGTGTCCAATCCCGGCTCCGCGCGATACGTCAGCATGGCGAGCTGCCGCGCCAGCTCGAGGCCCCGGTGTGACGACTCGGGGAACCCCGGGTCCAGCAGCAACGCCTGCCGGGCCACGTGGTTGAGTCCCACCACCCACGCGGAGGCCGACTCCGCGGCGGCGATGGGGGCCATGCGAGCGAAGCGCTCGGGCGCGAGCGCGGCGAGGCAGAGCACAATCATCCCGCCCAGCGAGCCACCGGTGACGAGCTCCACCTCCTGGATGCCCAAGGCGTCGAGCGCGAGGAGGATGCTTCGCGCCTGGTCCCACGGCGTGAGCGTGGCGGGCAGGTGTTGCTCGTCCTGGCGCAGGTCGCCCTTGGCCAGCACGGGCGCGGGGCCAAAGCGCGAGTCGTCGGTGCGTCGGGGGAACCCCTCATCCGCGGGACCGACGGTGCCGTAGCAGGAGCCCAGATTGTTGAAGCACAGCAGCCGCATGCGCGTCGGGTCCAGCACCCGGCCCGCGCCGATGAGAGGTTCCCACCAGCCGCCCTCGCCACCCGCGCGCATGTCGCCGGTGAGCGCGTGCACCAGCAGCACGGTGGGGACGCGCGTCGAGGGCCGCGCTCCGCCGTGACGACGGGCACGCTCGGCGGCGTGGCGCAGCTCCTCGCGCGTGCGGCGCACGAGTCGCGGCGTGGTGGCCTGGGACTCCTTCTCCGAGAGGAGGTGCGCGTGGGACTGGAGCCAGGACAGGTCGTCCTCCGGGCCCCACCACCAACCACGCACCAGGTGCGGAGTGATGCGAGCGCCGGCTTCCAACGTCAGCTCGGGCGCGGTGACTTCGAAGAGGCGCGGCGAGGTCGCGCGAGTGAGGGGAGCCAAGGGATGTCTCCGGACAGACGGGTGGCTGCGCGGGCGCGAGCGTGCGCCCGTGAGGGAAGTGGAAGTGGGGTGTGAAGTGAACGGACGGCGGGACTGGCTTCGCTGCGCTCCTGCGGGTGATGCGAGGGCGCTACGGGAGGGCCAGGAACGACGAAGCCCACCGACCCTCGCGGGTGGGTGGGCTCGGTGGCTCGCCAGGGTCGGACGCGACGTCAGCCGACACAGGCGGGCGAGAGCCCACCGGTCATCGACATTCGACGCATGGCGAAGAAGGACGTCATGGCCCCAACGGATAAACGCTCACCCCTCGCGAGTCAAGTCGACCCATGGAACTGGCACCCCATGCGGCGGACATCCGACATGGGATTCCGTGAGGACACGTGATTCTCCGTGCGGGCTCGCACGTCACGGCGCGGTGACCATCGCGTTCGCCGGATACGGGGCGAGCGCACCGATGTGCCCGGGCTGGGCCTTCACCCGCGCGAGCCACCGGGACACCGCGGGGAAGTCCTCCAGGGACAGGCCCACGTCGGGCGCGAGATGCGCATAGGCATACAGCCCGATGTCGGCGACGGTGGGACGCCCGCCGACGAGGAAGTCCTCATGTTGGAGATGCCGCTCCAACGTGGCGAGCGCGGCGCGGCCGGCCTCGACGCGCACGCGGAGGACCTCGGGAGGGTGCAGGCGAGCGCGCCCGGTGAGCACCCAGAAGCGCGCGGTGCCGATGTTGGGCTCGACGCAGTTCTGTTCGAAGAAGAGCCACTGGTGGACCTGGGCGCGCTCGAAGGCGTCGCGCGGCAGCAGCGGTGTGTCCTCGGCGAGGAACAGGAGGATGGCGTTGGACTCGGCGAGGAATCGTCCGGGCTCCGGCTCCAGCACGGGGATGCGTCCGGCGGGGTTCTTGTGGCGAAGGAAGTCGGGCGTGTGGCTCTCGCCCGCGAAGATGTCCACGGGGACGAGCTCATAGGGCCGGCCGAGCCAGGACAACACGTGGCGCAGCTTGTAGCCATTGGCGGAGGCCGCGCAGTCGTAGAGGCGCATGAGGACACTGTAAGCGCCCGCCAGCGGGCGGACGACCCGGTCCTTGCTGTGAGCCGGAGGGGGATGGCCGCAAGAACCGGGTTGAAGGGCGCGGGCCCTGGGGCCATACCCAGGGATGGACACACCTATTGGGAGCCGGGACATGGCCAACAGCGACTACGCCCGAATCGAGCAGGCGATTCTCTACCTCGATGCGCACGCGCGCGAGCAGCCCTCGCTGGACGACGTCGCCGCGCACGTGGGCCTGAGCCCCTTCCACTTCCAGCGCCTGTTCACCCGCTGGGCGGGAATCAGCCCCAAGCGCTTCCTCCAGATTCACACGCTCAGCTCGGCGCGCCGGCTGCTGGCCGAGCGGCGCAGCGTGCTCGACACGTCCTTCGCCGTGGGGCTGTCCGGAGGTGGTCGGCTGCACGAGCTGTTCGTGACGCTGACGGCGATGACGCCCGGGGAGTTCAAGCTCGCGGGGGACGGCCTGACGATTCACCATGGCGTGCACGCGTCGCCCTTCGGGGACTGCCTCATCGCCGTCTGCGAGCGAGGCATCTGCGGACTGCACTTCCTGACGGGCGAGTCGGAGGTCGAGGCGCTGGAGTCCCTGCGCGAGCAGTGGCCGAAGGCGAGCTTCATCGAATCCACGAAGCTGACGGCGCCGTGGGCCGGACGCATCTTCCCCCAGACGCCGCCGCGTGAGCGCACGCCGCTGTCGGTGCTGGTGAAGGGGACGCCGTTCCAGGTGCAGGTGTGGCAGGCGCTGCTGCGCGTGGCGCCGGGCGACGTGGCGACCTACGAGGACCTGGCGAAGGCCATCGGCAGACCCAAGGCGGTGCGTGCCGTGGGCTCCGCGGTGGGGGACAACTCGGTGGCATTGCTGATTCCCTGCCACCGCGTGCTGCGCAAGACGGGCGTCATCGGCGACTACCGTTGGGGCAGCTCGCGCAAGCAGGTGATGCTCGCGTGGGAGACGCTGCGCCGCGAGGCCGACAACGAGGACGGGGACGGCGAGGCCCTCCAGTCCGGACTGGCGTGACGCGGCTCAGCCCAGCGCCGCGAGCGCCGACACCTTGGCGATGATTTCCGGGGCGGACTGCACCAGGGTGGCGATCAGCAGCAGCCAACCGATGACCCCCGAGACGGCCCGACTGACCAGCCGGATGACGAGTGACAGCACGGCCCCGGCGAGCCCGATGGCCGCCGACACCCGCTCCAGGCGCCCGAGCAGCTGCCGCGCGTCCGCCACCGATGCCTGCGCGTCGATGAACAGCACCGTGTCGCAGTCCATGTTGAGCCGGCAGCCCATGTCCAGCCGGGGCGCGGGAGGCAGCAGCTGTCCGCTCAGGAAGATGCCCACGCCATCCGCGAACGCGGTGGCCGCGCGGCCAATCGCGCCCAGCACGTCGTTGGCGACCTGGAAGAGGGAGCGGAACACGTTGCGCGCCAGCGTCTTGAAGAACTCCCCCACGGACCGGAAGATGCTCACCACCGTCTCACCGAGCCGCTGCACCTGGCGCTTGAGCCACTTGAAGGTGCGCTTGATGCCGTCCCAGAGGAAGAAGTCCGAGTTGTCGACCTCGCTCGTCCAGTAGTCCTGGAGCTCGGCCTGGTTGTTCTCGACGAACTTCACGAGGTCGTCGGAGGACACGTCCTCCTCGCGCTGCTGGCGCACGAAGTCCTCGAAGAGCGCGGGCGTCACCTGCGTGGTGTGCAGCAGCACCAGCGCCTCGAACGTGGGCCGCGCCGGGCTGTTCCTCCAGTACTGGTCCAGCGCCTTGCGCAGCTTCGACGCGATGACGGGCTCGCGGATGTCTCCCAGCGGGTAGCCGTTCAGCCACAGCTCGTTGCGCGCGAGCCGCAGGAGGAAGCGCCGCGACGCGGTGGGCAGCTTCTTCTCCTCCAGCTCCCGCTCGGGGAGGAAGCTGCGCAGCTCGGGCGTGCCCTGGGCCACCTTCTCCAGCAGCTCATCGTGAGACATCAGCAGCCGCAGCGTCTCCCGCTCGGTGATGCTCGAGGACGCGGTCAGGCCCAGCTCGAACATCACGGCCCGGAAGCGCGCCAACTGGATGCGCAGGTTGTTCGCGTCGCTCGGGTCGACCTTGACGTTGTCGCGCAGGCCCAGCGTCGTCAGCCGCAGCTGCGCGGCGCGCAGGAGCACGGGCTTCGCCACGCCATGGGCGGGGTACCACCGGTCGATGTCGAGCGGGTCCTCCAACGTGACGAGCTCCTGGAGCGCATCCCACGTCGCCTGCTCGATGGTGGCGCCGCTGGGCGCGAGCCCGATGTCCACGCGGAATGGGTTGAGGCCCTTGAGCAGCGCCGCGTCCATCTTGTCGCTGGTGGGGTCCCCCACGTCGTAGCCCAGGTGACTCAGGCGCAGGCGGACGGCGCGCACCACCAGCTTGTAGCGCTCGTAGTTTGCGCCCTGCGACGAGGGCGTCAGCTCCGACAGGGGCACCAGCCCCGCGTGCTGCTCCAGGACCTGGAGGTTCTCCTCCAGGTTCATGGCGGTCTCCAACGGGTCGAGCCCACGGCCCTTCAGCGGCACGCCTCGCGCCGCGGGGAGCCGTGTCGGCGCGTCGAACAGCGCCGCGATGCGGACCGACTCGGGAGAGGACGGCATCGTCGCTCAGCCCTTCTTGACGATGTCCTTGAGCAGGTCGCCGAAGAAGTCCACGACGGACTTGCGCGCGGCGATGCTGGTCTCCACTGACTTGCGATGCAGGTCGAGCAGCTCCTGCAGCCGGGGGATGTCCTGCTCATCGGTCTGGAAGAGCTTCATGTCGCCGTCGAACTTCACCTGCGTCGCGGCGACGAGCTTGATGGTGGCCTGGGTCGTCGCGCTTCCCACGGAGCTCGTCGTCAGGTTGTCCCAGTCGATGGTGGGCTTGCCGCCGGTGGTGTTGATGATGTGCTTCACCTGACCGGTGTAGGTGATGACCTCCAACGTGACGAGGTCGTCGACCGCCGTGTTGAGCTTCTCGATGGCTTGCTTGAGTCCCATGTGGTGTTCCCCCTCGAAAAGGCTCGCGGAGTCACGCGAAGCCCGTAAGCCGGGGAGTCTAGCGTGGGCTCGAACGCCGGCGTCAACGTCGGCGGTGCGTAGGGTGGAGTCCACACGGGTCGTCGACGACCTTCGAGACGCGTCTGCCATTGTGTAGGGTCGTCCCGGGATTCCGTCACATGGCCTTCCTCGCCCTGGCTCCGCACACCACGCTCTCGCCGCAGGTCCTCGGTTATTGGTTCATCGAGGACCTGGAGGGTTCGTACGAGGGCAAGCCCATCCGCACCACGCCCACCGCGGCGGCGGTGCTGACGCTCAACTTCGGCCGACCGTGTGGGAGTGAGTTCTCGGCCGGAGCGCCGCGCGCCTCGTTGCTGGGCGTCCAGAGTCGTCCGCGCAGCTGGAGCTCCGGGGAGGGGTGCTCCTTCGTCATGGTGATGTTGCGGCCGCCAGGACTGGCGCGGCTGTTTCCCTCGACGGGGTTGGAGAGCCGTGACGACCTCATCGAGCTGGGCGGGCTGCTGGGGGACGGGCCCGCGCGACGTCTCTGTGACGACCTCGCGGCGGCGGGGACTCCCAGGCGGGTCGCGGACCGGCTGGATGCGTGGCTGCTCCAGCGGATGCGGATGGGCGGTGAACTGGAGCGGCTCGAAAGGGCCTGGGCGACGTTGGCGAGGACCTCTCGCGTGAGCACGACGGCGCGAGGAATGGGGGTGTCGACGCGACAGCTGGAGAGGTGGTTCCGGGCGCACGTGGGTTGTACGCCCAAGCAACTGCTCGGGCTCGACCGCGTCCAGGCGAGCCTCCATGCGACGCAGACGGGGCAGGGTGACCCGCTGCAGGGGTTCAGCGACCAGGCCCACCAGATTCGCCAGTGGCGTCGCTACCTCGGCGTGACGCCGGGACGGTACGAGCGGAGGAAGTGGTCCATCCTCGCCGAGTACTTCGCCCAGGCGCGAGACGCCGCGCCCGACGGACTCGCGCACTTCTTCTGAAGGGCGGGCTCGCGTGCCTGCGCCCTGAAGAACGTCGACCCCATGCGTCGCCGGCGGGCACGGCGCCGCACCAGCGCGCCTCCCCGCGACGGCAGGGCCGCGGCGAGGAATGGAGGCGAATCATCGCGACAAGGGCGCCGCTCGCGTGAGCGGAGGGCCCACGGGCATGTCGCATTCGTTCAAGACCCGCGCCGCGCCCGGCTCCAGATTGTCGCTTCGCAGGCAGCGAGGAGACACGGTGATGTCGGGACGGCAGGAGGCAGTCATCCACGGAGAGCCCGTGGAGTATCGCGAGGGAGAGACCCTCTGTGAGGGATACGTGGCCTGGGACCGTCGGGAGGACCGCCGACGTCCCTGCGTGCTCCTGGCGCATGCCTGGGATGGACTCAACGCGCCCATCCGCGCGAAGGCGGAGGAGTTCGCCGCGTTGGGCTACCTGTGCTTCGCGGTGGATGTGTACGGCAAGGGCGTGCGAGGCGGCGTCGCGGACGACAACTCGCGCCTGATGGGTCCCTTCATGGAGGACCGAGCGATGCTGCGTCGCCGGATGGTCGCTGGCTTCGAGGCCGCGCTGCGCCATCCGCGGGTCGACCCGGAGCGCATCGTCGTCATCGGCTACTGCTTCGGTGGCCTCTGCGCATTGGACCTCGCGCGCAGCGCCGTGCCGGGCCTGAAGGCCGCCGTGAGCTTCCACGGAGTCCTCGTGCCGCCGAGGCTCGGGCCTCAGCCCTCCATCACGGCCAAGGTCCTCATCCTGCACGGCTGGGAGGACCCCACCAGCTCGAAGGAGGACGTGCTCGCGGTGGCGCGCGAGCTGACGGAGGCGGGCGCGGACTGGCAGCTCCACGCGCACGGCCACGCGATGCATGCCTTCACCTATCCAGGGCTCCACAACCCCGAGGCCGGGCTCCAGTACCACCCCGACGCGGCCCGGCGGACCTGGGCCGCGATGCGCGCGTTCCTCGACGAGGTCTTCGTGGACGCCGGGCCCCGGTGAGCCGCCTGCTCGGACTCAGGACATCTTCGCGACGAGCTTCAGCGGCAGGTTGCGCAGGAAGAAGCCGACGACGCCCCACGGCCATCCGGGAACGTAGGCGCTCGCCGGCTCCTTCTCGATGGCCTTCACGAGCGCGCGCGAGCCCCGCTCGGAGTCCACCGCGAAGGGCAGGTTCTTCGCCCCCGCGTTCAGCTCCGTGTGGATGTAGCCGGGATAAATCGTGGAGACCTTGATGGGCGTGCCGAGCAGCTCCGCGCGGATGCCCTCGGTCAGCGTGGCCAGCCCGGCCTTCGTCGCCGCGTACACGGTGAGGTGACGGGGCAGCCCGCGCATGGCGCTCATCGAGGAGATGGTGACCAGGTGTCCGTGGCCCTGCTTGCGGAGGATGCCGACGGCCGCTTCGCACTGAGCCACGGCGGCCACGAAGTTCGTCTGGGCCGTCTTCGCGTTGGTGGCGAAGTGACCCGTGCCGATGCGCTTCCCCACGCCGATGCCCGCGTTGATGATGACGCGGTCCAGCCCGCCGAGGTCCTGGGCGAACGCCTCGAAGACCTCGAACACCCGCTCGTGCTCGTTCACATCCAGCTCCCGCACGGAGACCTGGATGCCGGGGTGCTTCGAGAGCAGCTCCGTGCGCAGCGCCTCCAGCCGGTCCGTCCGTCGAGCGCACAGCGCGAGATTGCGTCCCCGCGCCGCGAACTCGCGGGCCATGCCCTCACCCAGTCCGGAGCTCGCGCCCGTAATCAGGATGTTCCTTCGCATGGCCGGACTCCTTCAGCGGTAGGTGATGAGGGCCTGGTTCGCCCCCTCGAAGTGCGTGTGCTCGTTGAGCGAGGACAGGTAGCGCCCGCGCTCACTGTAGATGACCTTCGTCACGCCGCAGTTGGCCAGCGTCCAGTTGAGCCGGAAGGCGTGCTCGTCGGGAATCTGGAGCAGCTGCTGACAGATGGCGGTGACGGGGCCGCCCGAGGTGAACACCAGCGCCGTCTTGGACGGCCCCAGTCCCTGGATGAGCGCGTCGAGCGCGCGCAGGCAGCGCTCGCGGAACACGGGCCAGGGCTCGGTGTACTCGGCGTCGTGCTTGCCGGCGACCCAGCGGGCCACGGCCTCGGTGAAGAGCGCCTGGAACGCGCGGCGCGGCTCCGGCGTGGAGGCGAGGTCCTCGGCCAGCGCGGCGTGGTTGGCGTAGCGGGGGGTGTGGCGGACGACCAGCTCGTCGTGGTCGAACTCGTTGAAGCCGGGGCTGCGGGTGGGCAGCAGGTCCACGCCCATGGCGGCGAGGCACGTCTCCGCCGTCTGCCGGTGGCGGGTGAGCGTGCCGGCCACCACCGCGTCGAGGCGGGGCAGCCGCGTCTTGATCGCCTCGCCGAGCACGCGCGCCTGCACGAAGCCCGTCTCGGAGAGCTGGTCGTAGTCCTCCGCGCCGAAGGACGCCTGTCCATGGCGGATGAGGTACACCACGCCCATCACCGCCCTCCCTTCTTGATGAGCCGCTTGCAGCGCCAGTCGTAGTACGTCACCAGCGTCCAGAAGTTCTTGAACGCCGGGTTGCGCGTCTGCTTGTGGTGATAGCGGTAGTAGATCTGCTGGATGATGCCGGCGAGCCGGAAGATTCCGAAGACCTCGTAGAAGGTCCAGCTGGCGGGCTTCAGGCCGGAGCGCTGGAGGTAGTAGTCGACGACCTCCCGGCGGCTCATCATGCCCGGCATGTGCGTGGGCTGACGGCGCGTGGCGCGCATGAAGAAGTCGTCATCCGACTCGACCCAGTACGCGAGCGCGCTGCCCAGGTCCATCAGCGGGTCGCCCAGCGTGGCCATCTCCCAGTCGAGCACGCCGATGACCTGCGTGGGCTCGCCCGGGTCCAGCACCACGTTGTCGAAGCGCCAGTCGTTGTGGATGACGCAGGTGGCGATGTCGTCGGGGATGTGGTCCTTGAGCCAGTCGCGCACGTACTTGAAGCTCGGCACGTTCCACGTGCGCGCCTTCTCGTAGCGGTCCGACCAGCCCTCCACCTGGCGGCGGGGATAGCCCGCGCCCTTGCCGAGCGATGACAGGCCGACGGCCTGGGCATCCACCGCGTGCAGCTCCAGCAGCTTGTCGATGACGTTGACGCACAGCTTGCGCGTCTCGCCGGCGCTCAGGTTCATCCCGCGCGGCATGTTGGCGCGGGGGATGATGCCCTCGATGCGCTCCATGACGTAGAAGTCCGCGCCGATGACGGACGCGTCCTGGCACAGCGCCACCATCTCCGGCACGAACGGGTAGGCGGGCCGGAGCGCCTTCTGCACGCGGTACTCGCGCGACATGTCGTGCGCGGACTTCGCCTTGGTGCCCGCGGGAGGGCGGCGGAGGATGAGGTCGCGCTTGGGGTACTTGAGCCGGTAGGTCCAGTTGGACGCGCCGCCGGAGAACTGCGTCACGGTGGGCAGGCCCTCGAGCGTCGGTACCTGCTTCTTGAGCCAGGCATCGACGGCGGGGACGTTCAGCTCCTCACCGGCGCGGACGGAGCTGGGTGAATCCAGGGTGGATTTCGGGGCGGCGTGGGTGGCCATGGTGCGTCACCTCTTGGAGAAGCCGCGCTTGGCCAGCTCGATGCGGGCGATGACGCCCTTGTGCACCTCGTCCGGGCCGTCCGCGAGCCGCAGCGTGCGCGCCTGGCCGAAGAAGCCCGCGAGCACCGTGTCGTTGGACACGCCCGCGCCGCCGTGAATCTGGATGGCGTCGTCGACGATGCGCTGGAGCACGCTGGGGGCCACGACCTTGATGGCGGAGATTTCGGTCATCGCGCCGAGGGCGCCCACCTGGTCCATCTTCCACGCCGCGTAGAGCGTGAGCAGGCGGGCCTGGTCGATGGCGATGCGGGCCTCGGCCACGCGCTCGCGGTTGCCGCCCAGGTTGAGCAGGGGCTTGCCGAAGGCGGTGCGGTTCATGCCGCGGTCGATCATCAGCTCCAGCGCCCGCTCGGAGGCGCCGATGCAGCGCATGCAGTGGTGGATGCGGCCGGGGCCCAGGCGCCCCTGGGCGATCTCGAAGCCCATGCCGGGGCCGCCGATGATGTTGGAGACGGGGACGCGGACGTTGGTGAAGTGCACCTCGCCGTGGCCGTGGGGGGCGTCGTACTCGCCGAAGACGGGGAGCATGCGCTTGATGGACACGCCCGGCGAGTCCAGGGGCACGAGCACCATGGAGTGCTGGTGGTGGCGGTCTCCGCCGGTGTCGGGCGTGCGCGCCATGAAGATGGCGATCTTCGCCTTGGGGTGACCCAGGCCGGTGGTCCACCACTTGGAGCCGTTGAGGACGACCTCGTCCTTCTCGACGACGGCGGTGGCCTCCATGTTGGTGGCGTCGGAGGAGGCGACGCCGGGCTCGGTCATGCAGAAGACGGAGCGGATTTCGCCGGCGAGCAGTGGGGTGAGCCACTGCTTCTGCTGGGCGGGGGTGCCGTACTTCCAGAGCACCTCCATGTTGCCGGTGTCGGGGGCGTTGCAGTTGAAGACCTCGGGGGCCATGAGGCTGCGCCCGGTCTCCTCGGCGATGGGGGCGTACTCGAGCGTGGACAGGCCCGGGGCGAGCTTCTCGTCGGGGAGGAAGAGGTTCCAGAGCCCGGCCGCGCGGGCCTTGGCCTTGAGGTCCTCCATGACGGAGGACACGGGCCAGGTCTTCCAGTCACCGCCGCGCGAGGCCTCCATGACCTCCTGGTAGTAGCGGGCCTCGTTGGGCTCGATGTGCTCGCGCATGAACTGCTTCACGCGCTCCAGGTAGTCCTTGCCTCTGGCGCTCGGCTCGAAGTCCACGGTGCTGCCTCCTCTCACGAGAGGCGCTCATCCTTGGCACCCGGCCCTTGTTGAATCCACTGAATGTTGGTCATGTGTCGTCATGAGCCCAGTTCAGGATTCCACTCGGCGCCCCGGGCCTCCGGACCTCAACCTCTTCCGGGTGTTCGACGTGGTCTATCGGGAGCGGAATCTGACGCGCGCGGCGGAGGTGCTGTTCCTGAGTCAGTCGGCGGTGAGCCACGCGCTGGCGAGGCTGCGCGAGCAGTTGGGGGCGCCCCTGTTCGTCCGGCAGGGGAGGGGCGTGGCGCCGACGCCGTTGGCGGAGCGGGTGGCGCCGGAGATTCGGGAGGCGCTGGCGCTGCTCCAGCAGGCGGTGCACCACACGCGAGGTTTCGAGCCGGCGCGGGACGTGGGGACCTTCACCCTGGCGATGAGCGACATGCTGGAGCCGTCGATCGTGCCCCGACTGGTGGCGCGGCTTCAGGAGCGGAGTCCGGAGGCGCGCATCAGCAGCGTGCGGTTGGAGCGGACGCGGCTGGAGCGGGACCTGGCTTCGGGGCGGTTGGACCTGGCCATCGACGTGGAGCAGCCGACGAGCGCGGAGCTGCGGCATACGGCCTTCACGCGGGATGCGTTCTGCGTGGTGAGTCGCAAGCGCAGGCGGTTGGACGTGGCGGCGTACATGGCGGCGAAGCACGTCACGGTGTCCTCGCGGCGCACGGGGCTGGCGGTGGAGGACCTGGTGCTCAGCCGGCTGGGGTATCAGCGGGAGGTCACGGTGCGATGTCGGCACTACGAGACGGCGTGCCGCATCGTATCGGGCTCGGATTTGTTGCTGACGATGCCCCGGCGGAGAGCGGAGGAGATCAACGGGGTGCTTGACGATGACCTGCACCTGCTGCCCATGCCGCTCGCGCTGCCGCGACTGGAGCTGCATTTGTACTGGCACCGCTCCGAAGACAGCGAGCCTCGGAGTCAGTGGTTGCGTTCGGAACTGCAGTCCCTGGCGAAGGTGCTGATGGGGCCGCGGCGTGGCGCGTGATGGAAGTGAAGGTCTCTTCAGTTCACGCAGTCCAGGTTGCAGTCCGCGAAATCGCCCGCGCAGGCGTTGAAACAGATCATGAGTGGGAGTGGGTCGGTCAGCGTGAGCTTGCAGTCCGCGATGCACTGGATGGACTCTTCTCGACATTCATTGGTGCAGTTCACCAGCCCGGTCGCGTGGACGGTTCCGTCCGCGACGGGGGCGTCGTCCAGGACGGGCACCTCGGCGCGTTCATCCTCGATGGGGCCGCAGCCCATCGCGAGCAGCAATGCGCCCACTCCAGCCAACCACGACATGCGATTCGACATGGTGATTCCTCCCTGCGCGAGTGAAGAGAGGATCGTCGCAGTCGCATCGGTGGGATATTGTACGCAGGTTCACTCGTCGGAGGACGCTGCCGTGGGTGCGAGCTTTGGGGGTGCGGAGGCAGGTGTCCGGCGGTTCTTGCATCGATGACGCGGTGAGGGAGGGGGCGGGCAATGCCTCCAGGCAGCACGATGGAACAGTTCTTCACGGCATCAGGCGTTCGGCTCCGGCGACGAGGTGCCCGTCCGGGGGCCTTCAACTGGCTGTTCCTCCCGGGCGGGCCAGGGATTGGCGCGGAGAGCCTGTTCGGACTGGCGGACGCGCTGGATGTCCCGGGGACGTGCTGGATGGTGGACCTGCCAGGAGACGGGTCCAATGTCTCGCCTCCGGGGGCGCCAGCGAATCCCCATGACGTGTGGCCCAGGGTGCTCATCGAGGCTGCCCAGGCGCTTCCGAACTGTGTCTATCTGGGGCACTCCACGGGAGGTATGTATCTGCTGTCCGTGCCGGAGCTGGAGTCGCTCCTGGTGGGGCTCGTGCTCGTGAGCACGGCGCCGGACGCGGGCTGGCGTGCGCCGTTCTTCGAGATGACCCAGCGGCATCCGCTGCCCGAGGTCGACGCGGCGACCCAACGCTACGAATCCGAGCGCACGGATGAGCGGCTGCGAGACATCGCGGTGGCGTCGGCGGAGTGGAACTTCACGCCGGAGGGCGTGACGGAGGGGCGAGAGCTGCTGCGACGGATGCCCTACAACCGCGCGGCGGTGGACTGGTCGGACCGGAACTTCGACGAGACGTATGTCCACACGTGGTGGCCGCGCACGCTGCCCACGCTCATCATCAGCGGCGCCGAGGACCGCATCGTCCAGCAGACACCGTGGTCACGGGCCGCTTTCCAGGGACCGCACATCCTCCACAGGACCGTGGCAGGAGCCGCGCACTTCCCCTGGATTGAACGTCCGGAAGCCGTGGCCTCTGCGATGCGAGAATGGGTGCCGAGGATGACTCCGCGCCAGTGACACCCCCAAGCTGCTTCGCTGGGGTTGTCGGACCCTGCTGCTAGTTCTCCCCCTGCTCTTGTCGTGAGAACTCGATTGCGGGAGCGAGAAGATGCTGCGTTGGGTCTCGGTGTTGCTGGCGTGCCTCTCGTTCGGCTGTGCGACCTCTCGAGTGGTTCGCTTGGATACAGGGGAGGGTGAGCCCCTCCTCTACGCACCTCCTGAGCGGGTCAGTCCCATTGATGTAGACCCTGGCGACTTCCAGCGTGCGATGACCCGCCTCGTCCTGGAGATGCGCTTCTCGGTACGTCCCGAAGAAGCGAGCCGTTCACGACTCCAGCGGGCTACGTGGGCGGCGGAATCCCCCTCGCGTGGAAGGGACTACGGTGCCTGGTGCTCTCGTCAGGATGATCCTGGCGAATGCCTCACGTTGTTGGAGGACGGCTTTACCTTCCTGGATGCCGATGTGCGCCGGAAGATGGCTTTGTCCTTTGCCTGGGACGGGGTCTGGGATGGGGTTCAGCAGGCAGTGCAGGAGTTTGTCAACCCACTGGTGCTCAAGGCGATGATCACCTCGGCCATGGCTGCCTACATGCTCCTTGTTGTGGCGCCCGAGCCGGTGACGAAGCTCGTGGCCCTCGCCTTGACGACCTATGTCATCGCGTACATCGGCTTGGACGCATTCACGAACCTCGTGATGGGCTGGCAGCGGTTGTCCGCCGATTCAGCGCGTGCGACGTCTTTTCGGGGACTGGAGGATGCAGGGCGTGATTTTGGAGAGGTGATGGGCGCGAATGGCGCACGTGTCCTCATCATGGCCCTCACCGCGGCTTTGGGCGGCGGTGCGGCGAACCTGGCATCGAAAGGCCCCCTGCTTCCTGGCTTCGCACGTGCGGTGCTGGCGACGGAGGTCAATGCGGGTTTCCTGTGGTCCGCGGTGATGTCTGGGGGAGTCCGCTCCATTGCTGTCGCGGAGGGCGTCCTGACGGTGGGGCTCGCCCCCAACGCGGTCGCGATGTCTGCTCGGACACGGGGCGGCCAGGACGAAGCGAGTCCTGGCAGGCCGTCCCAGGAGCCGCTCCATGAGAATCAGATGCCAGAGCAGCTCGCCTCGGAATTGGAGATGGCCGAGCAATTGGGTGTCCGGCCTGTCCGCGTCGATTCTCCAGACTTCATGCGCTACGCGAGCGAGGAGCGCATCAAGTGGGTGGTCACTGCGGACAATCAGCTCCAGGTCATCCCGTACAGATGGCAGGGCGTCGAAATCTCGCATGCTGTCGCGAGTGGTGGGCGGCCCGTGTTGGCTGCCGGCGAAGCCGAACTCGCGGTCCATGGCACGACCCGTTTCGGGATCCGGATTGAGCCTTTGAGCGGGCATTTCCTGAACGGGGTGTCGAAGGCCGTGAGTGACAGCGCCCTCGAAATCGGACGGAGGGCATTTGCGCGGCACGGGATTACATTCCCCCCGTGAGGACGACCATGGAACCGAAGACCTCCCAACTTCAAACCGTCCTGGGGTGGCCGCTTCCCCAGGTTCGGACATGGCTCGACGGGCTGGTCATCGGCGCGCCCGTGCAGGGCGAGAGCTTCAACTGGGTGGGCTTCGCGTTCACTGCGGCTGCTCGGGCCAGGGAAGAGCGGAGCCTGGACTGGGCACACGTCGCCCTGCACATCTATGGCGTCCTCGCAGGACTGGAGGCTGGTGACAACGCCCACTCCGTCCGACTCTCGGAGATGAGCCTGCGAGCGTGGATGATTGGAGAACTCGGTGCACGGGCGGGAGATGCCGTCCTGGACCCGGACGTCATCTACAGATGGTTCCAAGGACTCATCGTCATGTCGATGGACGAGGCGGCCAAGCTCCTGGCCACCCCAGACTGGCGCACCATCCCGACGCAGACACTCCTCAAGCTGCGGTACATGAAGAGCGCGCTCAATACACTGGCGCACATCTCTGAGTCCGGAGTGGTGGAGAAGCACCCCGAGCTGAAGGACTGGCTCCAGTTCAGGAGCCGCTTGCCCTGACCGAAGTCCGTTACACCTCGATATCGAACGCGAGCGACAGTCGCTCATCGGGCTGCACGTGCAGCAGCCCCTCGCCCGTCGCGAGCGCACCCGCCGCGGCGGTCCACGGCTCCACGCAGACGAAGTCCTTCCCCTTCAGCGTCCACACCACCATCACCTTGAACTCAGGGCTCCACGACAGGTGGATGGGGCGCAGCCCCGGCCCACGCGACAGCCGCGTCTCCTGCTTCGAGTGGTCTCGCAGGTGCAAGTCCACCTCGTCCGCCGTCAAATCCCACCCGGTGAACGGCACCTCGCGCTTGGTCCGGTTGTCCCAGCCGTGTGTCGCGTCCGTCTCCACCGTCGTCACCGACTTCGCCGCGTCCGGCACCCGGAAGTAAGGATGGAAGCCCAGGTGCACGGGCAGCGGCTCCATCCCGGGATTCTGGATGTCGAAGTCGATGGTCAGCCTCCGCCCCACGAGCGAGAACGTGAGCTGCGCGTCGAACTCCCACGGATAGACCCGCAGCGTCTCCTCGTTGGACTTCAGCCCCAGCACCAACAACGAGTCCTCCGCCTGCCGCACCGCCCACGCCATCTTCCGGGCGAAGCCGTGCTGCGACAGGCTGAAGGACTTGCCATGCGCCGGATACGTGTCCCCAGGCAGCGGACCCGCGTTGGGGAACAACACGGGGATGCCCCCGCGCACGTTCTTCGTCGGGTCCGCCACGGTGGCTTCATCCAGGTAGAGGATGTCCTCGTCCCCCACCATGAAGCTCGTGACGAGCGCGCCGCGTGAAGGGATGACCTCCACGCAGCAGTCGTCACCCTTCAGCGAGTACGTCTCCAGCCCCGCGATGCCCGGGAATGCTCGGCTCATGCGAGCCTAGATACCCCCATCGTGGGGGTCGCTGTCCATGAACGGATACGGCACCTTCGTCGGCGGGGCGAAGTTCTCCTTCACCGTCCGAGGACTCGTCCAGCGGATGAGGTTGAGCAGCGAGCCCGCCTTGTCGTTCGTCCCCGACGCACGCGAGCCTCCGAAGGGCTGCTGTCCCACCACCGCGCCCGTGGGCTTGTCGTTGATGTAGATGTTGCCCGCCGCGTGCCGCAGCTCGCTCATCGCCGTGTCGATGGCCTTCCGGTCCCGCCCGAAGATGGCCCCCGTCAGCGCGTACGCCGCGCTCTGGTCCACCTCGCGCAGCGTCTCCACGTACTTCGAATCCGGATACACGTGCACGCCGACCAGCGGCGCGAAGACCTCCTCGCGCATGATGCGGTGACGCGGGTCCTGCAACTGCACCAGCGTGGGCTTCACGAACCAGCCCTCCTTCCGGTCCGTCTCGCCACCCGCGACGATGCTCGCGTCCTTGTCCTGCTTCGCCAGCTCGATGTACGAGGAGACCTTCTTGAAGGACTTCTCGTCGATGACCGCGCCCATGAAGTTGCGGAAGTCCGTCACGTCGCCCATGCGGATGTCGCCGATGAGCGCCTGCAGCCGCGGCTTGAGCTTCGTCCACAGCGATTCCGGCACGTACACGCGGCTGGCCGCCGAGCACTTCTGGCCCTGGTACTCGTAGCCACCGCGCACGATGGCCACCGCGAGCGCCTCCACGTCGTCCGCCGCGGACGCGTGCGCCACGATGAAGTCCTTGCCACCCGTCTCACCCACCAGCCGGGGGTACTGCTTGTACTTGCCGATGTTCTCTCCCACCGTCTTCCACATGGTGTTGAACGTCGGCGTGGAGCCGGTGAAGTGGATGCCGCCCAGATGGGGGCTGGCCAGCGTGGGGTTGCCCACCGTGGGCCCGTCGCCGTTGAGCATGTTGATGACGCCGTCGGGCAGGCCCGCCTCGCGCAGCATCTCCATGAAGTACCAGGCGCTCAGCGCCGACGTGGACGACGGCTTGAACAGCACCACGTTGCCCATCAGCGCGGGCGCCGTGCACAGGTTCATCGCGATGGACGTGAAGTTGAACGGCGCCACCGCGAACACGAAGCCGTCCAGCGGGCGGTAGTCCAACATGTTCCACGTCTGCGGCGAGGACTCCGGCTGGATGGCGAGAATCTGCTCGGCGAAGTGGACGTTGTAGCGCAGGAAGTCGATGGCCTCACACGCGGCGTCGATCTCCGCCTGGTGGGCCGTCTTCGACTGCCCCAGCATGGTGGACGCGTTGATGATGGGGCGGTAGCGCGTGGCGAGCAGCTCGGCTGCGCGCAGGAAGATGGCCGCGCGCGAGGCGAACGGCATCCGCGCCCAGTCCTCCTTTACCGCGAGGCCCGCCTGGATGGCCTGCTCCACGTGGCTCGCGTCCGCCTCGTGCAGGGTGGCCAGCACGTGCGAGTGCCGGTGAGGCATGCGCACCGTGTCCGTCTTGCCGCTGCGCACCTGCTTGCCGCCGATGATGAGCGGGATGTCGATCTGCTCGCCGCTCATGCGCTTGAGCGTCGCCTGCAGCTCGCGGCGCTCGGGCGAACCGGGCGAGTAGGGGAGGATGGGCTCGTTGCGGGGAGCCGGGACGCGGGGGAAGGCGTTGATCACGCGAATGACCTCGGGACGGAGCGAAAAGGGCGGGGGAGCATAACCAACCGGCTCCTCCGGGGAAGCGTCGAAGCGGGCCGTCGTCAGCGCTCGGACACCCGCTGTCAACCCCTGACGCGCCCGGCTATTTCCCTCGGGAGCCCCTTGTCAGCCCACACCCAGGGAGGGGGGCACATTGACCGGGCGACATAGCGCGCGGTTACGATGGAGGCATGCGCATCCCGCCTCCGAGCCCCGCGATGCCGCCTCCTTCCGGCCTCCCCGCCCTGGAGGACGCGCTCCGCAGGGACCTGGAGCGGCTGGAGTACCCGAAGCGCTCCTGGGTGCTCCCGCGACACACCCGTGACGGCAAGGCCGTGCTGGACGTGCTCATCATCGGAGGCGGGCAGAGCGGCCTCACCGCGGCCTTCGGGCTCTTGCGCGAGAAGGTGACGAACCTGCTCGTGGTGGACGACGGCGAGCAGGACCTCGCGGGGCCGTGGAAGACGTTCGCGCGCATGCACACGCTGCGCACGCCCAAGCACCTCACCGGGCCGGACCACAACCTGCCCAACCTCAGCTTCCAGTCCTGGTTCGAGGCCCAGTACGGCGAGGCCGCCTGGGCGTCGTTGGAGCGCATCCCCAAGGAGCTGTGGGCGGACTTCCTCGGCTGGTACCGGCGCACGCTGAACATCCCCGTGCGCTGCCGCTCGCGCGCCGGAGCGCTGACCTGGAGCGCCGAGGACGACTGCTTCCACGTGCCGCTGGAGGACCTGCGCACCGGCGCCACCGAGGTCCTCTTCGTGCGCAAGGTGGTGCTCGCCACGGGCATCGACGGCTCGGGGCGCTGGGAAGTCCCATCCATCGTGGCGAACCTGCCGCGCGAACTGTACGCGCAGACACGCGAGGACATCGACTTCGAGGCCCTGCGCGGCCGCAAGGTGGGCGTGCTCGGCGCGGGGGCGTCCGCGTTCGACAACGCCTCCGTCGCGCTGGAGCACGGTGCCGGCGAGGTGCACCTGTTCTACCGGCGCAAGTCGCTGCCGTGCATCAACCCGTACCGCTGGGCGGAGTTCGTCGGCTTCCTCAAGCACCACGCGGACCTGCCGGACGCGGACAAGTGGCGCTTCATCCACCGCATCTTCGAGATGGGGCAGCTGCCCCCGGCGGACACGTACCGCCGCGCGTGCGCCTTCCCCCAGTTCCACCTGCACGCCCAGAGCCCGTGGCTGGACGCCGAGGTGGTGGACGGGCAGGCCCGCATCACCACCCCGCAGGGGCAGTACACCTTCGACAAGCTCATCGTCGGAAGCGGCACGGTGACGGACCTGTCGCTGCGGCCGGAGCTGGCGAACGTGCACACGGACATCGCGCTCTGGAAGGACCGCTTCACGCCGCCCGAGGGGCAGTCGCACGCGGACCTGCTGCGCCACCCGTACCTGGGGCCGGGCTTCGAGCTGCAGGAGAAGCAGCCGGGCCGCGCGCCGTACCTCCGCTCCATCTTCAACTACACCTTCGGGTGCCTGCTCTCGCTGGGCTTCGGCGGGGCGAGCATCTCCGGCATGAAGTACAGCCTGCCCAAGCTGACGGCGGGCGTGACGCGGCAGCTCTACCTGGATGACCGGGATGCGTTCTTCCGCTCCCTGGAATGCTTCGACGAGAGGGAATTCGAGCCATGAGCAGGGGTGAGTTCGGGCTGCGCAGTCGCCGCGTGCTGGCGGGCGGTGGGCTGCGCGAGGCGGTGGTGGTGGTGAAGGACGGCCGCGTGGAGAAGGTGGCCGGGCCCTCCGAGGCGCTCGGCGCGCTGGCGGTGACGGACGTGGGCCATCACGTGGTGATGCCCGGCGTGGTGGACTGCCACGCGCACATCAACGAGCCCGGCCGCACCGAGTGGGAGGGCTTCGAGACCGCCACGCGCGCGGCGGCGGCCGGAGGCATCACCACCGTGGTGGACATGCCGCTCAACTCGCTGCCGCCCACCACCACGCTCGACGCGCTGAAGCTCAAGGCGGACGCGGCCCGGGGCGCAAGCCAGGTGGACCATGGCTTCTGGGGCGGCGTGATTCCCGGCAACGCGGACGAGCTGGAGGCGCTCATCGACGCGGGCATCGCGGGCTTCAAGTGCTTCCTGTGCCCCTCCGGCGTGGATGAGTTCCCTCCCGCGGACCGCGCGGTGCTCGACGTGGCCATGCCGATTCTCGCGCGGCGCGGCGTGCCGCTCATCGTGCACGCGGAGCTGGAGTCACCGCTCCCGGAGGTCCGCGCAGAGGGGGCTCGCACGTACCGTGCCTATCTCGAGTCCCGGCCTCGCAGCTGGGAGCAGGACGCCATCCGGATGATGATGGAGCTGGCGCGAAAGCACCGCTGCCGCGTGCACATCGTCCACCTGTCCTCAGCGGACGCACTGCCGCTGCTCATCGATGCGCGGCGCGAGGGGTTGGACGTGTCGGTGGAGACGTGTCCGCACTACCTGAGCTTCACCGCCGAGGAGATTGAGGACGGCGCGACCCACTTCAAGTGCGCGCCGCCCATCCGCGAGGCGGAGAACCGCGAGCGGCTGTGGGAGGGGCTCGCGCGCGGAGACATCGAGCTGGTGGTGTCGGACCACTCGCCCTGCACGCCCGCGCTCAAGCTGCTGGAGCGCGGTGACTTCGGCGCGGCCTGGGGCGGCATCGCGTCGCTGCAGCTCAGCCTGTCGGCGGTGTGGACCGAGGCGCGCAGGCGGGGCCACGGTCTGGAGTCGCTCGTGCGCTGGATGTGCGAGGCGCCGGCCCGACTGGTGGGCCTGAGCGGGACGAAGGGCTCGCTCGTGCCGGGCGCGGACGCGGACCTCGTGGTGTTCGACCCCGAGGCCACCTTCACCGTCGAGCCGTCACGGCTCCAGCACCGTCATCCCCTGACGCCGTACGCGGGCAGGACGCTCGCGGGCGTGGTGGAGCGCACGCTGCTGCGCGGAGAGACCATCTACGAGCGCGGGCAGCCCTTCCCGCGTCCCACGGGAAGCTGGGTGCGCCGGCCGTCCTCGGCGCGCATCGCCGCCTGACATCATTCCATCGGGAGAACACACGAAAATGCATGCACCCGAAGAGGGGAAGCTGCGCGTCGGCTTCACGGAGCTCATCGACCTGGCCGCCGAGAAGGTCGGCGGACAGGCCCTGCTGGCCAGTGACGAGTTCTTCGCCGGCAAGGAGAACCTGCTCAAGCCCGGCCGAGGCGTCTTCATCCCGGACAAGTACACCGAGCAGGGCAAGTGGATGGACGGCTGGGAGTCGCGCCGCAAGCGCGTGCCCGGCCACGACTGGTGCATCCTGAAGCTCGGCCTGCCCGGCGTGATTCGCGGCGTGGACATCGACACGAACCACTTCCTGGGCAACTTCCCCGAGTACGCCTCGGTGGACGCGCTGGAGGTCGAAGGCTCGCCGTCGCCCGAGTCGCTGGTGGACGCGGCGTGGACGCGCATCCTCCCGCAGCTCAAGCTGCAGGGTGGCACGCGCAACCTCTTCGCCATTGCCGACGAGCGGCGCTGGACGCACCTGCGCCTCAACATCTACCCGGACGGCGGCGTGGCGCGCTTGCGCGTGCACGGCGAGGTGCGGCCGGACCTGGCGCGGCTGACGCGCGAGAAGGGCGCGGTGGACCTGGCGGCGGCGGAGAACGGCGGCACGGTGGTGGCGTGCAACGACGCGTTCTTCGGCACCAAGGACAACCTCATCCTGCCCGGCCGCGCGGCCAACATGGGCGAGGGCTGGGAGACGCGCCGCAAGCGCCTGCTGCCGGGCTTCGACTGGATTGTCGTGAAGCTGGCCGTGCCCGGCACCATCGAGCGCGTGGAGGTGGACACCGCCTTCTACAAGGGCAACTTCCCGGAGAGCGCGTCGCTCGAAGGCCTCTACCTGCGCGAGCCGCTGGTGGACTTCGCCAACGCGCACGACCTGGCGTGGACGGAGCTGCTGCCGCGCACGAAGCTCCAGGCGGACCACCGTCACCACTTCGAGGCCGAGCTGAAGGCGAAGGGCCCCTTCACCCACGTGCGCCTCAAAATCTTCCCCGACGGCGGAGTCAGCCGGCTGCTCGTCCACGGACGTCCGGCGTGAGCGCGCTCGAGCGACTCAACACGCTGCCCCCCGACGAGGCCCGCGCGGAGCTGAAGCGCTGCTGCGGTGCCTCGCGTTGGGCGGAGGCGATGACGAAGGCGCGGCCCTTCCGTGACGCCGAGCACCTGTTCTCCGAGGCCTCCCAGCAGTGGAGCCGCACGGGCCCGGAGGACTGGCGCGAGGCCTTCACGCACCACCCGCGCATCGGCGACGTGGCCTCGCTGCGCGCGAAGTTCGCCGCCACGGCGAGCTGGTCCTCGCAGGAGCAGGGCGGGGTGAGCGGCGCGGGAGAGGAGGTGCTCCAGGGCCTGGCCGATGGCAACCAGGCCTACGAGGAGCGCTTCGGCTTCATCTTCCTCGTGTGCGCGACGGGCAAGAGCGCCCAGGAGATGCTCGGCCTGCTGCGCGCGCGCCTGGGCAACGCCCCGGACGAGGAGCTGCGCATCGCCGCCGGTGAGCAGGCGAAAATCACCCGCATCCGATTGGAGAAGCTGCTGGCGTCATGAGCACCCTGTCCACCCATGTCCTCGACACGCACCGCGGCCGCCCGGCCTCCGGTGTTCCCATCACCCTGGAGCTGCAGGGGGCCCACGGCGACTGGAAGGAGCTGGCCCGGGGCGTCACCAACGACGACGGGCGCGTGCGCGACTTCCTGCCCGCGGGCGCCCGCGTGGAGACAGGCGTCTACCGGATGTCCTTCGACACGGGCGCGTACTTCCGCTCGCTCGGTGTGAAGGGCTTCTATCCGTCGGTGTCCGTCGTCTTCGAGCTGGGGGCGCCCGACGAGCACTACCACGTACCGCTGTTGCTCAGCCCCTTCGGCTACTCCACCTACCGGGGGAGCTGACCTCAGGCCTTGGTGACGACCTGCGCGGTGGGGGCCGCCGCCGACACGGGCGCGCTCCCCCGCTGCAGCAGCGCGTGGATTTCGGCGATGAGCAGCGCGGGCTTCACGGGCTTGACCAGGTAGGCATCCGGCACGGGCAGGCTCGCGTCGCTGTCCGAGCGGGGCGCGAAGCCGCTGACGAAGACGACGGGGATGTGCTGGAGCGAGGGCTCCTGACGGAAGCGGCGGCACAGCTCGTACCCGTCCATGCCCTCCATGTTCACGTCGGACAGGAGCAGGTCTGGCGGCTGGGCCAGGGCCTTCTCCAGGCCCTCCTCGCCGCTCGACGCCGCCGTGCAGTCGAAGTCCCCGGACAACAGCAGGCGCAGTGTCTCGCGCATCGTCCACGAGTTCTCGACGATGAGGACCTTGGGCTTCACGGTGCTCGGGCTCCTCCGGTGCCGGCGGCGCGCCGTGGGGCGACGACCGTCCGAAACCACGAGCATCACCGCACCGCGCCCGCCGTCGCAAGGGGTCTGCCCCCACCCCTGGACGGAGGTACAAGGCCGAGCGGGCGTGGGAGGCCTACTCCTCGGGCGGGGGATTCTCCAGGCCGCGCCGGGACACCTCCGAGTCGGGCTCCTCGTCGCCGCGGGCCTCGCGCTCGGGGACCTGCTCGTTTGTCCACTCCTCCCCGCGCTCCACGCGGGCCTCCCAGTCCGTGTCACGCGTGGGGTCCACGTCCCCGGCGTCTTCGTCCGCGAGCCGACGGCTCACGTCGCGCGCGCCCTCATCCTGCGCGTCCTCCACCTCGCCGCGATTCCTCGGCTGGAAGTCCCCGCGCGTCGGCCGCGTGTCGTTGGGTCCTCGAGGAGTGCCCGCCATGTTGCACCTGCCTGGGTGTGGGTGTTGCCTGCCCGACTCAACCTCCGAAGTCCCGATGCGCGGGACAAGTGCTGGCAGATATCAGGCCGCCTGCCTGGGCGGTGGGGGGCAGGGGTTTCTTCCGTGTCGTCGGAGCGTGTCCCGATACATGGAAACGTGATATTCCATCGACTTCTGGATTCTGCCGACCTTCCGGTCCCGCCTTCGTGAGCGACGAAGAGAAGACAACCGTCCTGGACGAGCGCAGCCGTCCTCCGAGCAGCACGTGGGGGGAGCGCATCCGCACGCCCGTCACCCTGCCGGGGGACGCCGCGGGCGTGCGACGCTCGTTGGAGCTCGGAATGGTGGTGACGGGCCGCTACCGGGTGGAGGGCCTCTTGGGCGAGGGCGGCATGGGCCGCATCTGGCTGGCGGAGGACCTGCACGAGCGGCGCAAGGTCGCGCTCAAGGAGATGCAGGTCCCCGCGGGGCTGACGGCGGCGAAGACGGAGGAGCTGGTGCTGATGTTCCGGCACGAGTTCTTCGCGATGAAGAAGCTGCAGCACCCCGGCACGCTGAAGGTGTTCGACTGGGGGATGACGGAGGCCGGCAACCGCTTCATCACCATGGAGGTGGTGGACGGGCAGGACCTGAGCACCCTGGCGCGCGAGTCCCCGCTGGACACGCGCACGCTGTACCGGGTGCTCCTCCAGATGGCGCAGGTGCTGGCGTTCATCCACTCGCGCCTGTACGTGCACTGCGACATCAAGGCGAGCAACGTGCGCATCACCCGCTCCGGCGCGGTGAAGCTGATGGACTTCGGGGTGATGCACCAGCTGGGCACCCCGAGCCCCGGCAAGCTCAAGGGCACGCTGGAGTACCTGGCCCCCGAGTGGCAGCGCGGCGCGAGCATCGACGGGCGCGCCGACCTCTACTCGCTGGGCGTCATGGCGTACTACCTGGTGACGGGGAAGCTGCCCTTCAAGCGCAACACGCCCGCGGCGCTGCTCGCCGAGCACCTGACGCGGCCGCCGCCCAAGCCGTCCTCGCTGGGGCCGGTGGACCCGCAGCTGGAGGAGATCATCCTCCTGCTGTTGGCGAAGGACCCGCGCGAGCGCTTCCAGGACGCCGCCGAGCTGATGGAGGCGCTGTGCCACGCCAGCGGCGAGCCGATGCCGGAGGAGCCCCTGTCGGCGCGCTCCAGCTACCTGCACGTGCCGGAGGTGGTGGGGCGCGCGGCGGAGCTGGAGTCGCTGATGAACGGCCTGGCGGAGGCGGACTGGGGCCAGTCGCGCGCGGTGCTGCTGGGCGCTCCGGCGGGTGTGGGCAAGACGCGGCTGCTGCAGGAGTTCGAGCTGCAGGCGAAGCTGGCGGAGCTGCCGTTCGGACGGGGGCAGTGTCGCGCGGAGGGGCAGGCGCCGCTGACGCCCATCGCGCAGGCGCTGCGCGCGCTGATTCCGCACACGCCCACGGAGGTGATGGAGCGGCTGTCGCCGAGGCTCGCGAGGCTCCTGCCCGCGATGTCGGCGGAGGGCTCGGGCGTCGCGCAGGTGCCGGGCGAGGAGAAGCTGGGGTTCTTCGGCGCGCTGGCGGAGTGGGTGCAGGGGCTGGGCAAGCGGATGACGTTCGTCCTGTGCTTCGAGGACCTGCACTGGGCGGACACCGCGTCGCTGGAGGTGCTCAACGTGCTCATCCGCGCGCTGCACGGCACGCGCGGCATGGTGGTGTGCACGTTCCGCTCGGGGGAGCTGAGCCGGCTGAGCCTGGCGTTCCAGACGGTGGACGAGAAGCTCACCTGGCGCATGGACCTGGAGCCGCTCGGGGCCGAGCACGTGGGCACGCTGGTGGGGCTGGCGCTGCCGGGGCTGGAGGTGCCGGAGAGCTTCGTCGCGCGGCTGCACGAGACGACGGGGGGCAACGCGTTCTTCGCCACGGAGTGTCTGCGCGCGCTGGTGGAGGAGGGCGCGCTGACGCGCGTGGGTGGACGCTGGACGGCGGAGGAGGGGCTGGACACGCGGCCCTTGCCCGCGAGCATCCAGGCGGCGGTGCTGGAGCGACTGTCCTCCGCGCCGGTGGAGCAGGTGTCGCTCTTGAGGCGTCTGGCGCCGGCGGGGCGCAGCCTGGAGCTGCCCATGGTGCGGGCGCTGGCGGACCTGCCGGAGTCGGAGCTGTTCGCGGTGCTGGATGGAATCGTGGAGCGGCAGTTCCTCCAGGAAGAGGAGGGCCGGTACGTCTTCACGCACGACACCGTGCACCAGGCCGTCTACGACAGCATGTCGGAGGACGAGCGGCGCGCGGCGCACGCGCGGGTGGCGCTGGCGCTGCAGACGCTCTACTCGCAGCGGCCGGACCTGACGCGCACGGTGGGGTGGCACTACCTGCGCTCGTCGGAGCCGGAGCTGGCGATCGGTCCGTTGCTGGACGCGGGGCGCGCGGCGATGGAGGCGCAGGCGTTGCTGGAGGCGACGCTGCTCTTGAAGGAGGCCTCCACGCTGCTGGAGTCCGCGCCGGACTTCCCGGGGCGCGACAGGCTGCTGTTGCGCATCTGGGTGACGCTGGTGGAGGTGGGCTACGCGAGTGACCCGCCCAGCTCGCTGGCCTTCGCGGAGAAGCTCTTCGCGCACTGGGCGTCGACGGTGGACCTGGAGGAGGGGCGGCGGGTCGCGCTCGCGCAGCTCGACGGGGCGTGCTCGGCGCCCGAGGACGAGCGGCCGGCACGCCTGAGGGAATTGTTCCGCGAGCGCGAGGCGGACGCGCAGGTGGCGCCGGCGGACATCTTCTGGAAGCAGGCGGAGCTGCGCATCCTCCAGGCGATGGCGCTGGCCATCGTCGGGCGCACGAAGGATTTGGACGCGTTGCTGGAGCGGGTGCGGCGCGAGCAGCCGGAGGTGTCGCCGTACCGGGCCGCGACGTTGTTGGCGCCGGCGGTGCTCAGCGCGTACACGGGCCGCTCGGCGGGGGTGGTGGAGGCGCAGTTCGAGCAGCTCACGCGGCTGCGCGGGCTGCGCGAGGTGATGGGCCGGCTGCCTCGGCGCCTGGCGTGGGCGTTGGGGATGGGCGGCTACATGATGAACATGAACCTGGCGCTGCGCGGCGAGCCGCTGGACGCGCAGGCGACGCGGGATGGCTACGCGGTGGCGGAGGCGCACGGCTTCACGGACGTGCGGGCCTTCCACCTGTTCACGGTGGTGACGCGCGCGGCGTTCACGGGGGATGCGGCGGCCTTCGTGCCGGCGTTCACGGAGAAGAGTGATTTGGTGCGCCGGCTGGGCAACCCCCGGTTGATGGAGCGCAACCTGGCCATCTTCACGCCGCCCTACTACCTGGAGCGCGGCGAGCACGAGCACGTGGCGGCGGTGGTGGCGCGCGGCGAGGCGCTGGCGCGGGTGCTGCCGGAGGACCGCTGGTTGCAGTGCCACGTGCAGACGTACCAGGCGTGCCGGGACGTGCTGTTCGAGGACGCGGCGGCGGTGCGCCAGTCGCTGCCCCGGGCGCTGGCGGCGGCGCGTGAGAGTGGCCTCCGGATGGAGACGCTCTTGCGTGTCTACCAGTCGCGCTTCGAGCGCGAGCAGGGCCACCTGGAGGCGGCGCGCGAGGCGGCGCAGACGGCGCTGTCGCGGTCGATGGACCCGGTGCTGGCGAATCCCTGGGACGAGGTGCTGGCGCGCCGGGCGATGGCCGCGCTGCTGCCGGGCGAGGACGGGCTGACGCACCTCAAGCGTGCGCTCGCGCTGGCGGAGCTGACAGGCAACGTGCTGCAGGTGGGGCACGTGCGCCTGGCGCTCGCGGAGCGGGCGATGACGATGGACGCGGCGGTGGCGGAGTTGACGGCGGCGGAGACGGCCTTCACCGAGGCGCGGGCGTCGAACCTGCTGGCCCAGGCGACGTCGCTGCGTGGCGCGCTCCAGCGCAGCGCGGAGTCCCGACGGAGCGCTTGAGACGGCTCGCGTGAAGTGACCGCATCATGGACGGAACGCTCCGGCGACGTGCGGGCGCGCGAGCCCACGTGAAACGCAGCACCGCTGAGGGAGCACTGCGCGCTCTGGCAACGCACGGGACGCGATGCTCTCTTGGAGGGGTGTGGTGCCGCGCTGCGCGGGAGCCGGAAGGTACGCCGCCTCACGTCACGCGCAGGTGTCACGGCGAACAGCCGGCGCCAGGAGGGTAGAGTGCGCGGCATGGCCCTCCCGCCCCTGCGCTTCTGTTTCGACTATCTCTCCCCCTACGCCTACCTCGCGTGGACGCGCATGCCCGCCCTCGCCGCGCGCCATGGCCGCGTGCTGGAGCCCGTCCCCGTGCTGCTCGCGGGCGTGCTCAACGCCACCGGCAACATCGGCCCCGCCGAGGTCCCCGCCAAGCGCGGCTATATCTTCAAGCACACCTTCCGCATCGCCCACGAGCTGGGCGTGCCCTTCGACCCTCCTCCCTCGCATCCCTTCGTCCCGCTGCTCCCGTTGCGCGTGACGGCCGCCGTGGATGACCTGGAGGCCCGCGCCCGATTGGTGTCGGCCCTCTACGCGGAGGCCTGGGGCGGCGGGAAGGGCGTGGAGTCGCCCGAGCAGGTCACCGTGGCCCTCCGCGCCGCGGGCCTGGATGCCCCCGCGCTGCTCGAGGCCGCCGGCCGCCAGGACATCAAGGACCGCCTGCGCCGCAACACCGAGGAGGCCATCGCCGCGGGCGCCTTCGGCGTGCCCACCGTGCTCGTGGGCGACGAGCTGTTCTTCGGCGTCGACTCGCTGGGGCACCTGGAGCGCTTCCTCGAGGGCAAGGATCCGCTCAAGGGCGTCGACCTGGAGCGCTGGCGCTCCCTGCCGTCGACCGCCTCCCGACGCTGAACGCGGGTGGTGCGAAAGCACCTGGAGTTTGGGCTAGGGTGCCCCGCTGGCCCAAGCCCCAGGGGCGGGCCACGTCTCCAGGTGCTCACCGAATGAACGTCCTCGCCGAGCTGGGCATCGTCGTCGCGGGTCTCGTGCTCGCCATCGTCCTCCTGGCGCTCAACTTCTGGCGCGCCGTGCTGTTCCTCTTCCCCCACACGGTCCGCGTGGAGCCCGAGGCGCCCGCCGACCAGATGGACCTGCCCCTGGAGCTGGCGCAGGTCTCCATCCACCTGCAGGCCCTGGGCTTCGTGGCGCTCGGCAGCCACGAGGAGAAGCCGCCGCTCCAGAAGGCCACGCGCTCCTACGACTGGGCCCACCCCACCGAGCGCGTCTTCGCCACCGTGTACCAGACGGCGGACGGCGAGCCCCGCCTCTACTTCCTCACCCCCCTGGCCCCGGAAGGCTTCGTCATCACCGCCGGTTATCGCCGGCCCGCGCTCGACGTGCCCGGCGTCTACCGGAGCGGTTCACTGGCGGACGCTCCGCCCGAACGCCTGCTGCGCGCCCACCTGCGCCGCATGGAGGGCCTGACGCCCGCCAGCGACTTCTCGTGGGAAGGTCGGGTGGAGGCCGGACGTTCCTGGTATCGCGGGCTCGGCCGGAAGGAGATCCGCCGGCAGAACCTGCAAGGGCTGTTGTGGACGGTGATGGCGCTTGCCATCGTCGCCAGCGCCTTCCTGGGACGGCGCGCGGCCTGAAACCCCGCCAGGACCATCACTGCGCGCGTGCACCGCGCGCCCCTTGGGAGTAGGTAGACGAGCACCATGAAGAGCGTGTCCAAGACCGAGGAAATCTTCTTTCTTTCCGGCAAGCGCACCCCGTTCGGCACCTATGGCGGCAGCCTGAAGGACCTGAGCGCCACCGACCTGGCCGTGGAGTCCGCGAAGGCCGCTTTCGCCCAGTCGAAGGTGTCCCCGGAGCTGGTGCAGCACGTCGTGTACGGCAACGTGGTGCAGACGAGCGCGGATGCCATCTACCTGCCCCGCCACGTGGGCCTGAAGACGGGCGTGCCCGTCCCCGTGCCGGCCCTGGGGGTCAACCGCCTGTGCGGCTCCGGCTTCCAGGCGTTCGTCACCGCGGCGGAGCTGATGCTCACCGAGCAGGCGAGCTGCGTGCTGGCCGGCGGCACCGAGTCCATGAGCCAGGCGCCCCACGTCATCCGCGGCGCGCGCTGGGGCCTGCCGCTGGGCAAGGGCAGCCTGGAGGACATGCTGTGGACGGCGCTGACGGACAGCTACACCGGCCAGCCGATGGCGCTCACCGCCGAGCAGCTCGCGGTGGACTACGCGCTCACCCAGGACCAGGTGGACGAGTACGCGGTGCTCACGCAGAAGCGCTTCGCCGCCGCGCAGGAGGCGGGCCGCTTCCAGGATGAAATCGCGCCCATCACCCTCAAGGGGAAGAAGGGCGACGTCGTCGTCTCCAAGGACGAGCACAACCGCCCGGAGACCACGGTGGAGGGCCTGCGCAAGCTGCCCAAGGTCTTCAAGAAGGACGGCGTGGTGCACGCGGGCGCGGCCAGCGGCATCTGCGACGGCGCCGGCAGCATGGTGATGGCGACGGGCAGCTTCGTGCAGAAGCACGGCCTGAAGCCCATCGCCCGGCTGGTGAACTGGGGCGTGTCCGGGTGTGACCCGAAGGTGATGGGCATCGGCCCGGCGCCCGCCATCCGCCAATTGCTGGAGCGCGCGCAGGCGAAGCTCTCCGATGTGGACCTGTTCGAGGTGAACGAGGCCTTCGCGCCCCAGTACCTGGCGGTGGAGAAGGAGCTGGGGCTGCCGCGCGAGCAGACCAACGTCAACGGCGGCGCCATCGCGGTGGGCCACCCGCTGGGCGCGTCCGGCGCGCGCATCACCACGACGCTCGTCTATGAGCTCAAGCGTCGCGGTGGACGCTATGGTATCGGCTCCGCCTGCATCGGGGGCGGTCAGGGCATCGCCGTGTTGGTCGAGGCGCTCTGATGCCCGAACACGACTTCCAACCGGGACGCGAGATGACGAACGAGGTGGATGCGAAGACGGCCCGCGAGCGGGCCAAGGCCATCGCCGAGCAGCGTCGGGCGGAGCGCCGCAACCGCAAGCGCAAGTGCGTCGTGTGCGGCGTGGAGGAGAGCGACAAGACGCCCCTCACCGCCCACCCGGAGGGCATCGGCCCGGCCTGCAAGGACGAGGTCTCCTGCCAGAACCGCCGGGCCGCCGCCTCGCGCCCGTGACCCGACACGGGGCCTGGCGGGGCGTCCACCCGCGCGAGGCCCTCGCCCGCAGCGCCGCCACCCGTTGTCGACTGCGTGACGGTGGGAGCCCTGGCGCCACGCGGGGTCGGGGTGGGGCCGCCAGGACCGCTCAAGGCCGGTAAATCGGGCCCGTTTCTTGATAGCGGAATCGTCTCGGGGTAAACGTCCAGAATCTCAGCTTGAGACGAGGGTCGGAATGGGCGTTACGAGCTTCACGGGAGTCAAGGTGTTCTCCACCACGCTCGCGCGTGATCGCGAGAACATGGGTGAGAACATCACCAAGTGGCTCAAGGAGAATCTGGTCAACATCGAGGTGGTGGACAAGGTGGTGACCCAGTCCTCGGACAAGGAGTTCCACTGTCTGACCATCACGATTTTCTACCGCGCGAAGACGGCCTGATTCGGCGGTTCTCGACGCTGGACGTCGACGTACGAGGGCGCTCTCCCGGGACCGGGTGGGGCGCCCTTCGTCGTTTGGGGTTGCGAAGCCGGCGGGGTTCCACCACCTTTGGTCGACTTGTCGAGCCCGTAGTGGAGGAATGAATGCGACCGATGCGCAGCTTCGGCGGCCGGGGTGGCGGTGGTGGGGTCCCCGGCCTGGAGACCACGGCGTCCAAGCTGGCGGTGGGCCTGGTGGCGGGCTCCGTGCTCTTCCTGGTGCTGCGCTACCAGGGCGCGGGCAACAGCCTGCTCCTGCTGCTGTCGCCCAATACCGTCTTCGGCAACCTCTTCCTCTGGCAGCCCTTCACCTACGCCTTCATCGAGAGCGAGCCGTTCAGCATCCTCTTCGGCGCGCTGCTCTTGTGGTCCATCGGCGGGTGGCTGGAGAGCTACTGGGGCTCGAAGCGGCTGTTGATGGTGGCGGTGGGCTGCACGGCGCTCGCCGGCTTCGTGCTGGGCGTGGTGGGGCTCTTCATGCCGCTGCCGGCGGGCTACCAGGGCGGCTGGGTGATGGGCTCGGTGCTGTGGGTCGCCTACGGCCTGGTCATCGGCAAGGGGCAGACGAACTTCTGGGGCATCCCCCTGTCGGGCAACGCGTTCGCCGGCATCGGCGCGGGCTTCGTGGTGCTGCGCGTGCTGACGGCGGGCTTCTTGAGCCAGCTGCCGCACGTCGTCGCGCTGCTGCTGGTGTTCGCCTACGTCAAGGGCGCCAGCCCCAAGCGGTTCATGCTGCAGCTGCAGCACTGGCGGCTGCAGCGACAGCTGAAGGACCGCTCCAAGCACCTGCACGTGGTGGGCAGGAACAAGGACAAGCCGGACCGCGACCAGTACCTGAACTGAGCCGAAGGGCTCAGTGGGCCGCCTCCGGGTGGCCGTACTGCTTGAGCTTGCGGTAGAGCGTGGCCACGCCGATGTCGAGCTGCTCGGCGGTGCGCGCCCGGTTGCCCGCGTTCTGCGCCAGCACCGCGAGGATGTACTCCTTCTCCATGTCCTCGAGCCTGCGCGGGTTGCCGCTGGGCATGAGGCTGGGCGGCGCGGCGCGGACCTCCTCCGGCAGGTCCTCGCGCTCCACGCGGCTGCCCTCGCATAGGGCCACCGCGCGCTCCAGGGCGTTGCCCAGCTCGCGCACGTTGCCGGGCCACTCGTAGCGCAGGAGCTGGTCGGCCGCGTCCGGTGACAGGCCCGACACCTTGCGGCCCAGCCGCTCCGCGGCCTCGGCGAGCAGCAGCCGGGCCAGGGGCAGGATGTCCTCGCGCCGCTCGCGCAAGGGGGGGATGCGCAGCTCGATGACGCGCAGGCGGTAGTAGAGGTCCTGGCGGAAGCGACCGGACTTCACCTCCTCGCTCAGGTCGCGGTTGGTGGCGGCCACCACGCGCACGTCCACCTTGCGGCTGGTGTTCTCTCCCACGCGCCGCACCTCCTTCTCCTGCAGCGCGCGCAAGAGCTTGGCCTGCATGGAGGCCGGCACCTCGCCCACTTCATCCAGGAAGAGGGTGCCGCCGTGCGCGGCCTCGAAGAGGCCCGGCCTGTCGTGGGTCGCGCCGGTGAAGGCGCCCTTCACGTGGCCGAACAGCTCGCTCTCCAGGAGGCTCTCGGTGACGGCCGCGCAGTTGACGGCCACGAAGGCCTTGTGCGCGCGCGTGGACTCGTCGTGGATGAGGCGGGCGATTCTCTCCTTGCCCACGCCGCTCTCGCCGGTGACGAGCACCGTGGAGTCCACCTTCGCCGCGCGGCGGCCCAGGTTGATGACCCGCTGCATGGCCTCCGCGCGCGCCACCATGCCGGCCGGGTCCTCCGTCACGCCCACGCGCGCGAGCGACTGGCGCTTGGCGCGCAGCTTGCGCTCCGCCTGCTTCAGCGCGTCCGTCACCTGCGCGAGCACGCCCTCCATGCACTGCGTCTCGTAGAAGCGCAGCACCTCCTTGCACTCGGTGGTCCACTCCTCCGAGGGGCGGCCGACGATGTGGCACGCCGCGTCCCCCTGGCCCACGCAGCGCAGCTCCGTGCAGTAGATTTCCCGGCCGTTGACGTAGCTCATGTACCCGGACGCGAAGCCGGTGAGGCTCCAGCACACCGGGTGGTCCGCGCGGCCCAGGTGCAACAGGTGCTGCTCGGCCTCGTACGAGTCGCGCCACTGCGCCTCGGCGAAGGGCTCCGGGCCCTCCTCGGGCTTGCGCTCCATCCGCTCCACCCGCACCTGGCCCTGCAGCGTGTGCAGCCGCCCGCCCGCGCGGCGCCACAGGGACTCATCCGTCCAGGGCACCGCCCCCTTCATCGCCTCCGCCGTGCGCCAGCCGTGCGCGTAGCCCAGCCGCGTGAAGATGCCCCGCGCGGCCGTCATGCCCATCAGGTTCACCAGCTCCTTGCGGAGCAGTCCCAGCGCCACCGGGTCCATGAGCAGCACCCGCTGCCCCGCGAAGTGGATGAGCCCGCCCCCCGGTTCGAAGGACAAGAGCTCGCCCAGCCCCAGCTCGAATTGACCCGCCACGGTGTCCCGCTCCTTCCAAAGTGATGCCTCTCTCTATCGTTTTGAGATGTTTCCTGCACGACAGGTTGTGGGGTGGGAGTCATTTCAGGGGGTTGGAATCCCGGGGACGTTGGTCCTGGGGTTGCAGTAGAAGGCGCCATCATGGGAGGCGGCTTGGACAGGCGAGGAGTGCTGCAGGGCATGGCGGCGGCCGGGGTGGCGGGCGCCCTGGGCACGGGCTCCGCGAGCGGGCAGGCGAAGGCCCCCGCGCTCTTCGTCTCCCATGGCTCGCCGATGGTGGCGCTGGACACGGACGCGTACCCGCGGGCGCTCAAGAGCTTCGGTGAGGGCGTGTCCACGGCGAAGGCGCTCGTCGTCGTCTCCGCGCACTGGGAGACGCCCGGCGAGGTGCGCGTCACCGCCAGCGAGCGGCCGCCGCTCGTCTATGACTTCCACGGTTTTCCGAGCGCGCTGTACCAGCTTCGCTACGCGGCGCCGGGCGCGCCCGCGCTGGCCACGGACGTGGTGGGCCGGCTGAAGTCCGCGGGCCTCGAGGCCGTCGCGGACGGCGAACGCGGGTTGGACCATGGCGCGTGGGTACCGCTGCTCCACACGTTTCCACGCGCGACGTTGCCGGTGGTGCAGGTGTCGATGCCGCTGGGCGCGCGCGCGGCGGACATCGCGAGGATGGGCGAGGTGCTGCGGCCGCTGCGTGAAGAAGGCGTGCTGCTGATGGGCAGTGGTGGCATCGTCCACAACCTGCGCCGGGTGAATTTCCGAGAGAAGGATGCGTCCCCGGAGCCGTGGGCGCAGTCGTTCGACACGTGGGTCGCGAACAAGTTGGAGGCGCGCGACTTCACGGGGCTTCAATCATGGTTGGATGCACCCAATGCGACGCTCGCGCATCCAAGGGCCGAGCATTTGTTGCCGCTGTACTTCGTCCTCGGAGCCGCCCTCCCCGAAGACCGCATCACCCCCGTGTTCGAGGGCTTCCATCACGGAACCTTGTCCATGCGCAGCTTCGCGCTGCGCGCCTGAACCCGCAGTTCATCATTCGAGGAGCACACCCCTATGAAGACGACCCTGAAGAGCGCGATTGCCCTGCTGGTGGCCCTGCCGTCCCTCGCCTTTGCCGCCACGTGGGACGTGGACCCGGCCCACTCCAGCGCGGGCTTCACCGTGAAGCACATGATGGTGTCGAACGTGACGGGCTCGTTCAACATCAAGCAGGGCGCGGTGAACCTGGACGACAAGGACATCACCAAGTCCACCGTGGAGGCCACGCTCGACGCGGCGACGGTGAACACGGGCAACGCCAAGCGTGACGAGCACCTGAAGGCGCCGGACTTCTTCGACACGGCGAAGTACCCCACCATCACCTTCAAGTCGACGAAGGTGGAGAAGGCGGGCGAGGGCAAGCTGAAGGTCACCGGCAACCTGACCATGCACGGCGTCACCAAGCCGGTCGTCCTGGACGTCACGGGCCCGTCGAAGGAGTCGAAGGACCCCTGGGGCAACACCCGCACGGGCGTGTCCGCCACGACGAAGCTGAACCGCAAGGACTTCGGCCTGACCTACAACACGGCGCTGGAGACGGGCGGCGTGGCGGTGGGTGAGGAAGTCACCGTGAACCTGGACCTGTCCCTGACGAAGAAGGCGGACGCCGCCGCCCCCGCGAAGAAGTAGTCCGCGGGTCGCTCGACAGCGACTGAAGTGAATGAAGGGCCTCCACGGTGTGGGGGCCCTTCTTCGTTTCGTGCGTGGGCGCCTCGTGTCGGCGCGCGCGCGGAAATGAAAGAGGGGCCGCCACGGTGGTGGGGCCCCTCGGGTGTGGCTTGCGTGGAGGGCTTCAGCCCTCGGCGACGGCCTGCACGCTGGCGCGGTAGATGAAGATGCGCGCGGTGTTGGTGCGCTGGTCGGCGGGGACGACGAAGAAGCCCGGGGTGGTGCTCTTGAAGTCCTGGGAGAAGCCCGCGACCTGGCGCCCGTCGTTGAAGGTGACGCGAATCTTCTGGCCCTCGGCCTGGGGCTGACGCGCGCCGGCGGGGAGCATGAAGAAGATGGCCTTCACGCGCTTGCCGGGAATCTGCTCCGGGGCGAAGCCGCTCTGCTGCTCCAGGCAGATGACCTCGTCGAGCAGGTCCGCGTCGCGGATGGTGCCGCGCTTCACCTGGCCTTCCACGGTGTGGATGATGACGCGGTGTTCGCCCTCGATGAACGAGGTGATGGAGTCGGCGTGCAGGGGCACGGCGGCGGCGAAGAGCGGCTCCCTCACGGCGGCGAGCGGCTGCGGGCTCGAGGCCAGGGAGGGCGTGGCTCGCGCGGGAGGCGCGGGGTAGGGCGAGCGCAGGGCCGCGCTCATCGCCGCGGCGGCCACGGCGGTGGCGGGCGTCGGCGTGGGCTCGGGGGCCTCTTCCACCAGCTCGATTTCGGCGAGCTCCTGCTCTTGTTCCTGCTCGAGCTCGACGGGGACCTCCTCCTCGATGGAGGCGGAGAGGTCCGTCGCGGGGGCGCCGAACGCGTGGCCGTTCTGAGCCTGCCAGGAAGAGGCGGGCGCGGCGGGCTGCTCCTCGGCCCAGGAGACCTCCTCGGCCTGGATGGGCTCGGCTGGGCGCTGCTCGGTGGCGGAGAGCTCGACCATCGGCTCCACGTCGACCGGGGCCTCGCTCCACTCGGCCTGCGCGTTGGACGGCTCCTCCGTGGCGGTGTTGTTCCAGGTCGACGAGTCCTGGGCGGAGGACCACTCGGACTGGACGGCGTCGGCCGGGAGCTCTTCGGTGGTGGACCACTCGGGCTGAGCCGTGTGGGGCGCGTCGGTCGAGGACCACTCGGCCTGGACGGCGTCGGCAGGGAGCTCTTCGGTGGCGGACCACTCGGGCTGAGCCGTGGGGGGCTCGGTCGAAGCAGTGGGCTCTTCAGAGAGGACGGCGTCGGCGGGGAGCTCTTCGGTGGCGGACCACTCGGGCTGAGCGGTGGGGGACTCTGCGGCCGACGCGGACCAATCGGTCTGCACGGCGTCCGCCGCAATCTCCGGCGTCGCGGACCACTGGGACTGTTCGAAGGGGGCCGCCGTGGCGTTGGCGGACCACTCGGCCTGGACGGCGTCTGCGGGAAGCTCTTCCGTCGTGGAGGCCCACTCCGGTTGCGCGGCAGTTGACGAGGCAGACCAGTCGGTCTGCACCGCGTCTGGGGCAATCTCCGGCGTGGAAGCCCACTCGGGCTGCGCCGCGTCCACGGGAATCTCTTCGGTGGCGGACCAGTGGGGCTGAGCGGCAGGAGCCTCCGTCGAGGCTGCGGACCAATCGGACTGCACGGCGTCCGCAGGGAGCTCTTCCGTGGCGGACCACTCGGGCTGCACCGCATCCGCGGGAAGCTCTTCGGCGGCGGCCCACTCGGGCTGCGCGGCAGGCGCCTCCGTCGAGGATGCGGACCAATCGGTCTGCACGGCGTCCGCGGGAAGCTCTTCTGTCGCCGCCCACTCGGGCTGCGCGGCGGGAGTTTCCGCGGAGGTCTCGGACCACTCGGGCTGCACCGCATCCGCGGGAAGCTCTTCGGTGGCGGCCCATTCGGGCTGCGCGGCGGTCGACGAGGCAGACCAGTCGGTCTGCACCGCGTCTGGAGCAAGCTCCGACGTGGCCGCCCACTCGGGCTGCGCGGCTGGAGTCTCCGCGGAGGTCGCGGACCAGTCAGTCTGCACCGCATCCGCGGGAAGCTCTTCGGCGGCAGCCCACTCGGGCTGAGCGGCGGGAGTCTCCGTCGAGGTGGCGGACCACTCGGCTTGCACTGCATCCGCGGGAAGCTCTTCCGTGGCGGCCCATTCAGGCTGCGCCGCAGGGGGCTCCGCCGTGGACGAAGACCACTCGGCCTGCACCGCGTCCGCGGGAAGCTCTTCCGCGGCAGACCAGTCAGTCTGCGCGGCAGGCGTCTCCGTTGATGACGCAGTCCACTCCGTCTGAACGGCGTCCGGGGCAATCTCCGGCGTGGTCGCCCACTCGGGCTGCGCGGCAATTACATCTGTCGAGGAGGATGACTCTGCCTGCACGGCGTCCGGGGCAATTTCCGGCGTCGCCTCCCACTCGGGCTGCGGAGCGCTCGCCTCTGTCGCGGACCACTCGGACTGCACGGCGTCGGCGGGAAGCTCTTCCGTGGCGGCCCACTCGGGCTGGGCGGCGGGCGTCTCCGTCGAGGTGGCGGCCCACTCGGCTTGCACCGCATCGGCGGGAAGCTCTTCCGTGGTGGCCCACTCGGACTGCGCGGTAGGCGTCTCCGTCGAGGACGAAGACCATTCGGCCTGCACCGCATCCGCAGGGAGTTCTTCGGCGGCGGCCCAGTCGGGCTGGGCGGCGGGCGTCTCTGTCGACGTGGCGGACCACTCGGACTGCACGGCGTCGGCGGGAAGCTCTTCGGTGGCGGCCCACTCGGGCTGGGCGGCGGGCGTCTCCGTCGAGGTGGCGGCCCACTCGGCTTGCACCGCATCGGCGGGAAGCTCTTCCGTGGCGGACCACTCGGCCTGCACGGCGTCGGCGGGAAGTCCTTCGGCGGCGGTCCACTCGGGCTGAGCGGCAGGTGCCTCCGTCGTGGACGAAGACCACTCGGCCTGCACGGCGTCGGCGGGAAGCTCTTCGGTAGCAGCCCACTCCGGCTGAGCGGTAGGTGCCTCCGTCGTGGACGAAGACCACTCGGACTGCACGGCGTCGGCGGGAAGCTCTTCCGTGGCGGCCCACTCGGGCTGCGCGGCGGGAGTCTCCGTCGTGGACGAGGACCACTCGGCCTGCACCGCGTCGGCGGGAAGCTCTTCCGTGGTGGCCCACTCGGGCTGCGCGGCGGGAGTCTCCGTCGACGTGGCAGACCACTCGGCCTGCACCGCGTCGGCGGGAAGCTCTTCCGTGGTGGCCCACTCGGGCTGCGCGGCGGGAGTCTCCGTCGACGTGGCAGACCACTCGGCCTGCACGGCATCGGCGGGAAGCTCTTCCGTAGCGGCCCACTCGGGCTGCGCAGCGGGCGTCTCCGTCGACGTGGCCGACCACTCGGACTGCACGGCGTCGGCGGGAAGCTCTTCCGTGGCGGCCCACTCGGGCTGAGCGGCAGGCGTCTCCGTCGACGTGGCCGACCACTCGGACTGCACGGCATCGGCGGGAAGCTCTTCCGTGGCGGCCCACTCGGGCTGAGCGGCGGGAGTCTCCGTCGTGGACGAGGACCACTCGGCCTGCACCGCGTCGGCGGGAAGCTCTTCCGTAGCGGCCCACTCGGGCTGCGCGGCGGGAGTCTCCGTCGACGTGGCCGACCACTCAGCCTGCACGGCATCGGCGGGAAGCTCTTCCGTGGTGGCCCACTCGGGCTGCGCGGCAGGCGTCTCCGTCGACGAGGCAGACCCGTCGGTCTGCACCGCGTCCGGAGCAATCTCCGGCGTGGCCGCCCACTCAGCCTGCGTATCAGGCGTCTGCGCGGAGGACGCAGACCACTCCGACTGCACGGTGTCCGCGGGAAGCTCCTCGGCCGCCATCCATTCGGGCTGCGCTCCAGGCGACTCCGTCACGGGCGCGGACTCATCCGTCTGCACGGCGTCAGCAGGAAGCTCTTCCGTGGCGGCCCACTCGGACTGCGCGGCGGTGTTCTCCGACGTGTCGTGTGCCTGCTCCGTCTCGGACGCGCTCCACGCGGCCGAGGTCGCGTCCGCCGCGGCGTCGGTCGCCGGGGCCTCTGCTCCCGCCTCACCCGTCGACCACTCCGATGACGTGGTCGCCGCGAGTTCGCCCGCCGAAGCGCCTTCGCTCGTCGCGCTCCACTCGGGCTGTGCCTCGGACGTCGACCACTCGGTCGATGCGGCCTCCGCCGTCTGCTCTCCCGTCGCGTCCCAGGTGGGCTGCGCGGCCTCGGCGTTGGCCGAAGCCCATTCCGGCTGCAGCTCGATGACCTCCGAGCCCTGCGCCGCCGCGCTCCACTCCGCGGAACCACCCTCGGCCGGCGCCTCGCTGGAGGACCACTCCGCGCCGCCCGTCGTCTGTGACGCCATGCCCGCGCTGCTGGCCAGCGGCTCCAGCTCGCTCGACTGCGTGCTCCAGTCCTCCTCCGCGCCGCCGTAGGCCGGAAGGTCCAGGCTGCGCTCCGCCGAGGCGGTGAACTGCCCGGGCTCCAGGAAGTCTCCCGCGGTCGCGAGGGGAACGGCCTCCTCGGGGCTGCCGCTCAGGTCGAACGCATCCTGCGACGCGGGCGCGGCCTCCGTGTCGACCTCGATGGTGTCCGCCTGGAGGTCGGGTCCCACCTGCACGGAGCGAAGCTCCAACGAGGGAACCGTGCTCGAGCTGAAGGGCAGCGGCGTCGTCGAGACCGCCTCCGCTCCAACCTCCGCGACGTCGAGCGTGGGCGACTCGCCCGCGGATGCGCCGTCCTCGCCCGAGGTCGCCTGCGTGGCCGTGGAGGCCATCCACACCTCGGCGTCCGTCGCCTCCTGCGTGGGCTCAGGCTGCGTCGAGGCAGCCGTGTCATCCGTGGACGCGGACACCTCGCTGACGTCGGAGGCGTCGAGCGAGATCTCCTCGGCCGTGCCCGCATCGACGTCCCCAGCCGAGAGCTCCACGGTGGAGGACGACGCGTCGCTCACCTCCGAGGCCTCGAGCACCAACTCCTCCGCCACATCACCCGCGTCGAGCGCGATGGGCTCGGCGGACTCCATGGCGCCGACATCGATGATGTCGTTCGCGTCGGCGACCTCCGTCGGCGAGGACTCGAGTGGATCCACCGCCAGCGGAGCCGAGGCCCACGCCTCGTCCACGGGGGCCGACGAGAGGTCCTCCGCGAGCACCGGCTCGCTCTCCGCCGAGGCATCGAGCAGCTCGACCTCGGACGAGGGAACCTCCACATCGGAGGACTCGAGCGAGGTCTCCTCGACGGGCTGCGCCTCCAGCACCGGCGTCTCGGCGACGTCCGGCGTCGTCTCGACCTCCAGGGAGAGGTCAGCGAAGGACGACTCGAGCGAAGACTCGGGCACCTGCGCGGCGGCCGCGGGCTCCTCCGCGCCACCCAGCGCGCTGAAGTCATCCTCGGCGCTCGTCGGAACCTCCACGGGCGTCGCCGCCTCGGACCCCGACGCGACCTCCGCCTCGGAGACCTCCAGCACGTCCTCGAAAGAGGTGGCGTCAGAGGCGGGCGCGCTGACCTCGGGCGTCGCGGCGGGCGCCATCCACGGCGCGGGCTCGCTCAGCGCCGGGATGTCGATGTCGTCCGAGCTGAGGTGCAGGTTCTCCGGCTCGGCGGCGGGCTGCGGCGCGTAGGCGCTCGGGTCCTGCCCAGCCCAGCCCTGCTGCTGCGCATAGGCCTGGTTCGGATCGTACCCCTGCTGCGCATACGCCTGGTTCGGATCATACCCCTGCTGCTGCGCGTAGGCCTGGTTCGGGTCGTAGCCCTGCTGCGCATAGGCCTGGTTCGGGTCGTAGCCCTGCTGCGCGTAGGCCTGATTCGGGTCGTAGCCCTGCTGCGGGTAGCCCGCGTAGGCCTGGTTCGGATCGTACGGCTGCTGGGCGTAGGCCTGGTTCGGGTCGTACCCCTGCTGGGCGTAGGCCTGGTTGGGGTCGTAGCCGGCGGGGTAGGCGTACCACTGGCCATCGGCGCCGTAGTAGCCCTGGGCCTGGTTGGGGTCGTAGCCGGCGGGGTAGGCGTACCACTGGCCGTCGGCGCCGTAGTAGCCCTGGGCCTGCTGGGCATAGGCCTGGTTGGGGTCGTAGCCGGCGGGGTAGGCGTACCACTGGCCATCGGCGCCGTAGTAGCCCTGGGGCGCGGCCTCCGGCTGCTGCCACGCGGAGGCGTCGGCGGGCGCATCCTGGATGCCGAGGAGACCACGCAGCTCACCCCAGCGAGCCTCCTCCACGGGAGACAGGCTTCCCAGCTTTCGCTTCTCGTCGAGGAAGCGAAACTCTCTCATTGCCGCGCGCGTGTCCGACATCCGTCACCTTGCTGCGGACGGCGGACTGCCCGGTTACCGTCGCAGCGCAAATGGGGGGGCTGCGAGTGTAGGTGACTCCCGGGGAGGGGTAAACCAAATGGACCGAGCTTGCCCGGCCGCTACCTCTTCTGGACCGACTCCTCGACCTCTTTTTCGAGGTCATCCATGGTCATCCCATAGTGGGTCAGTAACGCCTTCTCGAAGGAGGGCTGCCCCCGGCCCCTGCATACGGCTCGGGTGAGGGTCATCAGGCGGTAGGCCCCCTCACGGCGCATCAGCTCCTTAACCCCCAGTCCGGAGATGTCGTACGCCATCCCCGCGTTCCCCATCCGGATAGGGGGGATCTTCGTCATCGACCGGAGGCTCATGACGCGAACGTCCGACGTGGAGAGGAGGGCGTGAATCTGCTCCATCATGTCCGGGGTGGGGCCCGGGATGTCCAGGTACTTCCACTCCACGAACATGGCCACGCCCTCGCTGAACCACATGGGGAGGAAGGCCGTGTCGAGGTCACCACTGCCGCAGATCTCCGCCATGACGGCATGGACGTACTCATGGACGATGGTCGCCTTGTTCTGGCTGTTCAGTTCGGCGGCGTTGTTGATGTGGATGGCGTTGGTCTTGTAGATGCCCGCGACGCTGTTGGCGACCCTGTCACCGAACACGACGCGGAACTCCGCCGACGTGTAGAGGACGACCGTCACGGGCTGCTCACGCGTCTCGCCCAGGACCTTCTGGACGAAGTGGTGCGCCGTATCGAGTATCTCGACGATGCGGCCCTCGTACTCGGCGCGCTGGGCGAAGTCCCGGTCGTTGTTGAAGTAGGTGATGACGTACCGGCTGTTGGCGCGCACGCGCATGCCCAGGGAGTTCACGCCGGACTCGAAGCCGACGCGCGGCGTGCGCACGCTCATCCCTGGCCGCGTCTCCAGGGCCACGACGGTGGAGTCGTCGCCCGCCTGGGCGCTCGCCGGCCGTGTCTCAGCGCCCCGGGAGGGGGAGCCCCCGAGCTTCTTCTCGATGCGCGACGCCTCCGCCCGCGCCGAGTCCTCCTGCAGCGTCTGCTGCCGCGCCTGCTGGAGCAGCTTCTTCGCCTCCGCGGCCTCGCGGCTGCGCGGGGGCACCTTCTCCAGCGCCGCCTGGGCGCCCGCCGAGTCCTGCTCCTCCAGCAGCAGCTTGCCCAACTCCAGCGGGAAGGCGCCGTCCTTGGGGAAGAGCGTCACGCCCTTGACCAGGGTCGCCTCGGCCGCGGCGCGCTGCTCGGTCTTCCGGGCCGCGCTCGCCAGGCAGCGCAGCGCGGGAGCGGACTCCTGGAACACCACGGCGCGCTCGCCCAGCGAGTACGCCATCACCGCGTCGTCCTTCAGCAGGGCCTGGCAGCCCTTCACGAGCGCGCCGGACACCCCGGCGCGCTGCTCGGGGGGCACCGCCGTCGCGTCACCGGAGGAGAAGGCCAGGTACAGCTCCTCCCAGGCCTTCTGTCCGGAGAGCTCCTTCGCCTTCTGGGCGGGGGTTTGCGGAGTGGCGGCGACCAGCAGCGCGACGAGCAGGGAACGCATGGGCCCAGTATGGCCGACCCCCTCGGGCCGCGTGCAAGGCCCCCTCCCTTTACTTCCGGGCCACCTGCCAGCCCAGCTCCTCCAGGGCCTGCTCCAGCTCGCGGATGTGAGAGGGGCCCGTGGTCTCCAGCGTCACCTCCACCATGGCCTCGCCCAGCCCCGCCTTGGAGAAGGCGCGCTCGTGGTGCAGGTCCACCACGTTGGCCCTCAGGTCCGCGATGCGCGTCGTCAGCCGCGCGAGCATGCCGGGCCGGTCCGGCAGCCGCACCTCGAGCTGCACCAGGCGGCCCGCCTTCACCAGGCCCCGCTCGATGATGCGGCTGATGACGTTCATGTCGATGTTGCCGCCGCTCAGGATGATGGCGGTGCGCTTGCCCTTCGCCTGGGGCACGTGCCCGTTGAGCACCGCGGCCACGCCCACCGCGCCCGCGCCCTCCACCACGCTCTTCTCCTGCTCGAGCAGCGTGAGGATGGCGGCGGCGATCTCCTCCTCGTCCACCGACACGATGGTGTCCACGTACTTGCGCACCATCTCGAAGGTGAGCTCGCCCACCCGCTTCACCGCGATGCCGTCCGCGATGGTGGTCCCCGCCGCCGGCAGCTCCATCAGCTTCCCCGCCGCGACGGAGGCCTTCATGCTGTCGATGGTGGACGTCTGCACGCCGATGACCTGGATGCCGGGCTTCTTCTCCTTCAGCGCGCAGGCGATGCCGGAGATGAGCCCGCCGCCGCCGATGGGCACCAGCACCACCTCCACGTCCGGCCACTGCTCGAGCAGCTCCAGGCCGATGGTGCCCTGGCCCGCGATGACGTGCGGGTCGTTGAAGGGGTGCACGAAGACCAGCCCCTCGGCCTGCTGGATGCGCAGCGCCTCCGCGTAGGCCTCGTCGTAGTTGGTGCCCTTGAGCACCACGCGCGCGCCGTAGTCGTCGCGCGTGCGAGACACCTTGATGAGCGGCGTGCGCTCCGGCATGACGATGGTGGCCTTCACCCCCAGCCGGCGCGCGTGGTACGCGACGCCCTGCGCGTGGTTGCCGGCGGACGCGGCGATGACGCCCCGCTGGCGCTCCTCCGGCGACAGCGTCAAGAGCTTGTTGAGCGCGCCGCGCTCCTTGAAGGCGCCGGTGCGCTGGAGGTTCTCCAGCTTGAAGTACACCGCGCCGCACTCGGTGCGCTCGGTGAAGTAGTCCGAGGCGGGGCAGGGCGTGGGTCGGATGGCGTCGCGCAGACGCTCCCGCGCGGTGAGGATGTCCTGGAGGGTGACCATGAGCGTGCGCGTCTAGCGGAAGCGCGCCCCGGGCGGAAGGGACAGCCTGCACCGGACCTGGGGCCCCGACGCGTTGCCGCGATGCGGCAGGCTCGCCCGCCCGGGGGACGGACGGGCGCCCGGAGTATCAGATGCCGCGCAGCACGGTGGCCTTGCCCACCCGGCCGATGGCGAGGATGTAGGCCGCCGTCCGCATGGAGACCTTGCGCGAGCGGGCAATCTGCGCCACGCGCTCGTAGGCCTCCTTCATCGTCTTCTCCAGCTCCGCGTTGACGCGGTCCTCTTCCCAGGACAGGTGCTGGAGGTTCTGCACCCACTCGAAGTAGCTCACCGTGACGCCGCCGGAGCTGGCGAGCACGTCCGGCACCACGAAGATGCCGCGCTTCTCGAAGATTTCGTCCGCCTCCGGCTGGGTGGGGCCGTTGGCGCCCTCGATGATGAGCCGCGCGCGGACATGGTTGGCGTTGTCGCGGGTGAGCACGTGGCCCAGCGCCGCGGGGATGAGCACCTCGCAGTCGGCCGCGAGCACCTCCTCGTTGGTGCACGCCGTGCCGCCCGTGAAGCCCGTCACCGTGCCGGTGCGCTTGACGTGCTCGAAGAGCGACGGGATGTCCAGGCCCGCGGGGTTGCGGATGCCGCCCAGCACGTCCGCCACGGCCACCACCACGCCGCCGTCCTCCCACAACAGCTGCGCGGTGTGGCTGCCCACGTTGCCGAAGCCCTGCACCGCGAAGCGCGTGCCCTTCACCGGCAGGCCCAAATCCCTCAGGATTTCACGGCACACGTACAACAGGCCGCGCCCGGTGGCCGCCTCGCGGCCCTTGGAGCCGTAGAGTTCCAGCGGCTTGCCCGTGACGACGGCGGGCGAGTGGCCGTGGTAGCGCGAGTACTGGTCCATGATCCACGCCATCACCTGGGGGTTGGTGTTGACGTCGGGGGCGGGGATGTCCCGCGTGGGACCGATGACGTCCTGGATCTGGTCGACGAACTTGCGCGTCAGCCGCTCCAGCTCCTTGAGGCTCAGCTGCGACGGGTCGCACGCGATGCCGCCCTTGGCGCCGCCGTAGGGCACGTTCACCACGGCCGTCTTCCACGTCATCAGCGACGCGAGCGACGAGGACTCGTCCTGGTTCAGCGCGGGGTGGTAGCGCAGGCCGCCCTTCATGGGGCCGCGGCTGTTGTCGTGCTGGATGCGGTAGCCGAGGAAGGTGCGAATCTCCCCGGAGTCCATCTCGATGGAGACCTGGACCTTCACCTCGCGCAGGGGCGTGGCGAGCAGCGTTTCGATGGGGGTTCCCACGTCCATGATCCGCGCGGCCTTGCGGAAGTAGTAGTTGGTACCCTCGACGGCGCTCATGATTCGCAGGGCTCCTGGTGGCGGTGGACCCGGGTGGGCCCGCACCGCGCGCGAGACCTTAACAGAAGGGGTGCGCTACCATAGGAAACTGCCATGTCACCCGGTCCCCCGGATGCTTCCACGGTGAACGGACACCTGCAGGGCCTGGCCCGACGGATTCGCGCGCTGAGGGAGCGCCGGGGCCTCACCCAGGAGGACTTCGCCGTCCGGTGCGGCATCTCCGTGTCCTTCGCGTCGCTGCTGGAGCGCGGGGAGCGCAGCCCCAGCTACGAGACGCTCCTCCAGGTGGCCTCCGCGCTGGAGATGCCCCTGTGGGAGCTGCTCCGGGTGGAGGACGTGGACGACGCCGGGGGCCACCGGCTGGAGGGCTTCGCGCGCACCCGTCACCTCTCCCGTCCGGACGTGGACCGGCTGCTCGAGGTGGCGGAGGTGATGTTCAGCGGCGGCCCGTCGGCGACGCGGCCCGCGCGGCCCGAGCCCGTCCCGTGCTCGCAAGCGGGCTGCGAGCGGCCCGTGCTGGCCCGGGGCCTGTGCACCGCGCACTACCACCGGGAGCGGCGCAGGAAGGCCGCCGCGTCCGAGGAACCCTGAGAGGAGGGCTTGGGCACGGCCCGCCTGGGACTGACGCGCGGCACGCCTCGCGCGGGGCCCTTGTCCGAGCCCTCCGCGCCCATGGCGTCCGGCATGGCCCGAAGGCCCGCCGGACGCCCATGCGGTGCGACTACTTCTTGCGAGCGCGCTCGACCTTCAGCGTGCGCTCACCGTGCTGCTTGCCGTGCGTCGCCTCGAAGCCCGCGGCGTCCTCGTCCGCGACGAACACGTACGCGTACGTGGGGCGCAGGTCCATGCGCACCACCTTGCCGGCCGGAGCCCCGGCGGCCTCGAGCGCGCTGGTGACGCCCGCCTCGTCCAGGCCGTCCTGCTTGCCCAGGCCCACCCACAGGCGCACCTGGCCCGGCAGGTCCGGCAGCGCCTCGTGACGCGGGCGACGCTCCTCGCGTGAACCGCGCGGACGGTGCCGTTCAATCTTCAGCACCTTCTCGCCGTGCTGCTTGCCGTTGAGCGCCTCGAAGCCCGCCGCGTCCGCCTCGGCCACGTACGCGTAGCCGTAGGTGGGGCGCAGCAGCGCCTTGAGCACCTTGCCGGCGGGAGCCCCCGCGGCCTCCAGGGCGGCGGGCAGCTTCGCCTCGTCCATCCCGTCGTCCATGCCCAGGTTGGTCCACAGCTTCACCTCGCCGGGGCCCGCGTCCGGGGACGGGGGCGGACGGGTGCCGGGCTCACGCTCGGTGCGCGGCTTGCTCTTCTCCACGCGCAGCGTCTTCGTCCCGTGCTGCTTGCCGTTGAGCGTCTCGAACGCCGCGCTGTCCTCCTCCGCGACGAAGACGTACGCGAACGTGGGGCGCAGCTCCGCGCGCACCACCTTCCCCAGGGGCGCGCCCGCGTCCTCCAGCGCCGTGGCGATGCTGCCCGGCCCCAGGCCATCCGCGGTCCCCAGGTTCACCCACAGCTTCGCCTCGCCGGGGCCCGCCTCCAGCGCGGCGGCGCCGCCACGGCCGGAGTCACGCTCCCGCCGGGGCTCGTCGCGGCGCGGACGGCGCTCGCGGTCCGGATGCTCCGGACGCGCCATGGGCTTCTCACCGCGCTCGCGACGGTCCTCGCGCTCACGACGCTCGCCCCGGCCACCGCGCTCCTCGCGGTCCCGACGACGGCCCTCGCCGCCGCTGGACTTGCGCTCGGGCGCGGGCTCGCGGCGCTCCGTCTCCTGGGCCGCCTGCAGCTTCTCCATGCGCAGGTGGCTGAAGAAGTACTTGAGCAGGAACGCGACCAGGTCATCCGCGTTGGGGCGGTTCTTCAACTGCGCGGCCAGGGGCAGGAAGCCCTCGAAAATCGAGCCGCCGGCGGCCTCCTGGATTTCGCGCACGTGGCGCTCGGTCCAAAGGCGCATCGCCTCCTCGGGGGCGGGCATCTCCTGCTTGTCGAACTTGATGCCGTACTTCTTCTCCAGCGCGGTGTACGTGGCCAGCTCGCGCCCGGAGAAGAGGTTGATGGCCGTGCCCTTGTTGCCGATGCGGCCGGTGCGGCCCACGCGATGCAGGTAGACGGCCGGGTCCTCGGGCAGCGAGTAGTTGATGACGTACTCCAGCCCGGAGATGTCGATGCCGCGCGCCGCGATGTCCGTGGCGACCATGAAGGCCACCTCGCCGCGCTTCACCTTGCCCATCACCCGCTCGCGCTCCTTCTGCGGCAGGTCTCCGTTGAGCAGCTCCGCGTCGAAGCCGTTGCGGTTGAGCACCGCCGTCACCAGCGCCGTGTCATCCCGCGTGTTGCAGAAGATGATGGCGTTGGGCGGCTCCTCCTTCTCCAGGATGTAGATGAGGTTGCGCGGCTTGGGGAAGGCGTCCGACACGTCGTAGCGGACGTGGTGGATGTGCTCCACGGTGAAGACGTCGCCGGAGAGCAAGAGCGTCTCCGCGTTCGTCGTGTACCGGGCGATGAGGTTCTGGATGTCCGTGGGGACGGTGGCGCTGAAGAGCAGCACCTGGCGCGACTTCGGAAGGCGGTCGAGGATGCGGGTGACCTCCTCGTAGAAGCCCTGGTTGAGCATCTCGTCGGCTTCGTCCAGCACCGCGTGGTCGCACCCGTCCAGCTTCAGGTTGCCGCGGTTGATGTGGTCGAACACGCGGCCGGGCGTGCCCACGATGATGGGCGTGCCCTCCTCGAGCGCGTCCTCCTGCTGCTTCATGGAGGCGCCGCCGTAGATGGCCGCCACCTTCACGCCCTTGTACTTGGCCAGGAGCGTCAGCTCCTCCGCCACCTGCAGCGCCAGCTCGCGCGTGGGGCAGAGGATGAGCGCGCGCACGCGCTTCTCATCCGCGGGAATCTTCTCCAGCAGCGGCAGGCCGAACGCGGCCGTCTTCCCCGTGCCCGTCTTGCTGCGGACAATCAGGTCCTTTCCCTCGATGGCGGGCCGGAAGGCGCGCGCCTGGACAGGGGTGGGGTGGGTGTAGCCGCGCTCCGCCAGCGCGCGGCGGAGGGGCTCGGACAGATTCATGTCGTCGAAGCCGATGTCCGCGATGTATTCGGCGGGACGCGTCGGGGCTTCGTCAGTGGCCGGGCTGCCCGGCGCGGTGGGCTCTTGGATGTCGCTCATCAAGCAGGGGCATAGCCCCTGCATTACCCTCTGGCAACAATCGCGGCACTTTGGGGTATGGAGAGCCGATGGCGAGTGGAGGGAAGAGAACCAAAGGAACGTCGCCCGGACGCCGGGCGAAGCGGGCGCCCGCGAGCGCCCCCGCCAGGGCGGATACCGTCGACGCCGAGGTCGAGGACACCGGGGTGGAGGCCTCCCCAGACCCGGATTCCCTGGAGCCGGACGAGGCCGAGCTGACCGACGTGGAGCCCGAGGAGGAGGCCGCTCCCCGGCCCGCGCCCCCCCAGGCCCTGGTCCGGGCGAGCGAGTCGGGGCTGTCCAACCGGGACCCGCTGCAGGCCTACATGGCCGAGGTGACGCGCCACCCCCTTTTGACGCGCGAGGAGGAGCTGGCCCTGTCGCGGCACTACCGCGAGACGGGGGACGTCAGGACGGCGTACCGGCTGGTGGCCTCCAACCTGCGGCTGGTGGTGAAGCTGGCCCACGAGTACCACCGCAACCCCCTGTCCCTGCTGGATCTGGTGCAGGAGGGGAACATCGGGCTGATGCAGGCGGTGAAGAAGTACGACCCGGAGCGGGGCGTGAAGCTCTCCAGCTACGCGGCCTGGTGGATACGGGCGTACATCCTCCGCTACATCATGGACAACTGGAAGATGGTGAAGCTGGGGACCACCGAGGCCCAGCGCAAGCTCTTCTTCAAGCTGCGCCAGGAGCAGGAGAAGCTCATCGCCCAGGGCTTCGAGGCGAGCCCCAAGCTGCTGGCGGAGCGGCTCAACGTCTCCGAGCAGGACGTGATGGAGATGGACCAGCGGCTGGGGCACGACGAGGTGTCCATCGACGCGCCGCTGGGCGGGGACGACGAGGGCTCGCGGGCCACGCGCGCGGACCGCTACCTGCCGTCGGGCGCGGTGCCCGCCGACGAGCGGCTGGGCGCCGAGCAGCTCAAGGCCCTGTTCCGCGAGAAGCTCGCCGAGTTCTCCCGGACGCTGGAGGGCAAGGAGCGCTTCATCTTCGAGAACCGCCTCACCTCCGACGAGCCCCTGACGCTGCAGGACATCGGCGACAAGTACGGCGTCAGCCGCGAGCGCGCCCGCCAGATTGAAGCCGCCCTGATTGCGCGGATGCGGGAGTTCATGCGCGAACACATCCCGGACTTCGACCTGGTGGCCACGCCCAAGAGCTGACGGACCGGCCCGGGCGGGGGGCTGCCCGGTGGAGAGGTGGGGGCGTTATGCTGGGCGCCCCCGTCTCCGCGGGTCGGAGGTTGCTCCATGCGCAGTCTGCTCGTCGTCGTGCTGTGCCTGCTGGCGGGGTGCTCCCGCTCGCTCCGGGAGAACTACCAGCGCGACAAGGCGGCCAGCCATGTCTACCAGCGCACGCTGCCGGACCTGTGGCCGGAGGTGAAGGCGCACCTCCAGAAGGAGGGCTACTCCTGGAAGGAGATGCCGGGCCGCTACGTGCTGGAGACGGAGTGGCGCGACGCGGGGGGCGGCACGCTGGGGCCCACGTCGTCCTCGCGCTTCCTGATTGAGGGCCACACGCTGCCCAACGGCGGCAGCATCCTCCGGGTGATGCGCGGCAACCGGATGTCGCAGGCCATCGGCGGGGGCAACGTGGAGCAGCGAATCGCCCAGGGAGGCTCCGCCCGCGCGCAGGAGGAGCAGGCCGTGGCGCGCGCCAACGCCAACACCACCGGCGTGCTGCCCACGCAGCAGAGCTACGCGAGGGACCTGGAGCTGGAGCTGGAGCTCTTGCGGCGCATCGAGCCCGACGCGGCCGGCCGGCTGGCGCAGCAGGCGGCGCTCGAGTACCCCTGAACCAGGGGCCCTCCCAGCGCCGCCCGGCGCGTCACTTCTTCCAGGGGCGGGAGATGACGCAGGCGTTGATGCCGCCCACGCCCATGGACAGCTTGCCCGCGCAGCCTTCGGGCGCGGCCTGGGCCTCGTCGAAGACGAAGCGGCCGTGGACGCGCGAAATCTGCTGGTTGAGCTCCGTCTTCTTCAGCGGCGTGGGGAACACCTGCCCGCGCCCGTAGCCCAGGTACTGCGCCGTCAGCTCCCAGCCGCCGCCCGCGGACATGCCGTGGCCGAAGGTGCCCTTGCGCGCGGTGATGAGCACCGACTCCGGCATCACGTCGCGCAGGTTCTGGACCTCCAGGTAGTCCCCCGGCGTCGCGGTGGCGTGCAGGTCCCAGCTGCCCACGTCGGCGGGGCCGCAGCCCGCCTGGGCCAGCGCCTCGCGGATGGCCAGCGTGGGGCCCTCCTTGGACGGGGTGATGATGTGGTCCGCGTCCGCGGTGACGCCCACGGAGACGGGCTCCATGCCCAGGGGCTTGAAGCCCTTGGCCGTGAAGTAGTCGTAGTCGCCCAGCACCCAGACCACCGCGCCGCCCGCGATGTGCGTGCCGCGCAGGGCGGTGAGGGGCTTGGAGATGGCCGCGTCCGCGGAGATGACGCGCGCGTTGTAGAAGCCGCCCACGACGAGCGGGTTGGGCGCCGCGTCCGTCATGCCCATGACGACGGCCTTCGCCTCACCCAGCTGCAGGGCGTTCATCGCCAGCTTCAGCCCGTAGCCGAACGACGAGCACGCGGCCACCGGCGCGAACGTCATGCCGGTGATGCGGCCGAGCATCGAAATCTGCGAGGCGGGCGTGTTGTGGATGTTCCACAGCACGTTGGAGGACACGGCGTTCCAGGGCGGCTCGGGCGCGTTCCACTTCTTCTGCAGCCGGCCGTTGCGCGTGCGCTTCTCCTTGATGACGGCCAGCTTCGCGGACTCCACGTCCGCGCCGTCCGGCACGCCGATGGCCTCGATGTCGCGCAGCTCCGCCAGGTACTCGCGCAGCTCCGTGGAGCGGCCCGTCCAGTAGTGCCACCACGCGTCCTCGGCCTCGTCGCGCACGCCCTCGTCCACCGTGGACGGCTCGGGCGGCACGCCCTCGGTGGGCTCGCGCGTCTCCAGCCACTGGCGCAGCACCGCGTTGCGCTCGGGGGCCGCCCAGAAGCGGTCCCACCGGCGCTGGGCGCGGTACAGGTCCAATGAGATGGACTGGATGGTGGGCAGGTCGCCCAGGCCCGTGCCCACGTAGACGTGCGCGCGGGGCCCCAGCGCCTGCAGCTCCTGCTCCAGACCCGGGTTCTGCGCGAGCGACTGGATGAACGCGCCGATGGCGAACTGCGTCGGCTGCCCCATCTTCCGCTCCAGCTGGGAGAAGCGGTTGGCGGGGAAGCGCTCGTCGATCCACGGCTTGTAGTCCGCCAGCTGGAAGTCCGGCGTACCGACCAGGAAGTTGTCCGGCCCGAAGCCGTTGAAGGGGGACAGCCAGCTCTCGGAGGACGCGAGGTTCCTCTCGAACGCCTCGATGTTCCTGGACCGGGGGGCGACGACGCCCCAGCCGAAGATGCCAACTCTGCGCACGGTGTGACTTTCCTTGGGCCGCTAGGGGGCGAGCGGCTCAATCTTCAAATTGTCGAAGTGGACGCGGGTCTGCCAGCCCGAGAACCCGAAGTACTGGTTGCGCGAGCCCTCGAGGGGCGTGGCGTCTTTGAGGGTCAGGAACGGCTGGCCGTCCAGCTCCCAGGCGAGGGTGTCACCGCGGCGGGTCAGCTTGAAGTGGTGGCGCTTGCCCGGCACCACCGCGGCCCCATCCCGCGTGACGCGGTCGGGCGTGTGCTCGCTCCTGCGGGCGATGGCGGACTGGGTGTTCTTCCAGCCGCCGAAGATGAACACGTAGCCGGTGGCGGTGTACTGCAGCCGCAAATCACCCGCGTAGAACGAGCGGCCGTCGCCCCAGGCCTCCACCTTGATGTCGCCCTGCGGGCTGTCCGTCCACGCGTCGAACTCGATGACCGCGTCGCGGGGCAAAGGGCGCTTGAGCCACACGGGGCGGTTGTGGAGCTGCTCCACCACCAGCGCGCCGTCGACGATGCGCGTCGCGGTGGGGTTGGTGACGTTCCACGCGTCGCCGAGCGTGTCGCGCTCGAAGTCGTCCGCGTACGGACCCGGGGGGATGGCCGGCGTGGCGGCCGCGACCTTGGCGGGCAGCCGGTCCGGCGTGTCCACGCGCAGGTTGTCCCAGAAGATCTGCGACTCGAAGCCGGACAGGCCCAGCCTGTCGTTTCCCGGCCCCTTGAGCGGGCGCGGGTCATCCAGCTCCAGGAACAGCTCCCCGTCGATGGACCAGCGCAACAGCGTGCCCCGGCGCTCGATGCGCCAGTGGTACGTGCGGCCCGCCTGCACCGGCGTGCCCCGCGCCTCCACCTTCACCCGGGTGTCGTCCTTGAACACGGAAGCCAGGTCCGCGGCGGCGCCCGACGACTCCGCCTTGCGCTGCGCGCGGCGCTGGAGCGCGTCCAGCGTGGGCGCGTTCAAGTCCAGCCGGGCGATGGCCGACACGGAGTTGTTCTGGCCGCCCTGCATCAGCACGTAGCCGGAAGCCGGGTCCACGCCGTTGCCGAAGAGCTCCACCCGGATGTCGCCCTCGGGCAGCTCCGAGCGCACGTCCAGCTCCACCGCCACGTCGTCCGGCAGGGGCGCCTGCAGCCACAGCGGGTTGTTCTTCACCCCCGGCGCCAGCAGCTCGCCCTGAATCACCCGCCAGTAGCCGCCCGTGGTGAAGAAGTCGCGCTTCACCACGCCCGGGTCGCTGAAGTCCTGGGTGTAGGGGATTGTCGCCGTCACCTCCGCGTCACCGCGGAAGAGGACGTAGTGGATGAGGGGGAACTGGATGACGAGGATGAGGCCGACGAGCACGGCCCAGCCCCGGCGCGACAGTCCCTCGGGCTTCACCCAGGCTCCCTGAGCCAGGGGCTCCTGACCGGGGGATGGCTCCGGGGGGGACTCCTGCTTCTCCTTCTCCTTGCGCCTGGCCTGGCCCATCAATCCTTTGGGGGTTTTCCGGGGGGAAAGGCGGCGGAATCTACGCGCCACCCGGGTGGAGGTAAAGCACGGCCGACGACCGGGGGAGGCCGGCTACTTGACCCCCCAACGTTTCTCGAGCGCCCGTTGCTCCGCCTGCCGCAGCTTCACGCGCTCCTTCTCCGCGCGCTGCTTGTCGGCCTCCTCGGGGGAGGGGCGCATGGCCAGCTGGTAGACGGAGCCCGCGATGGCGAACATGCCCGCCGCGACGATGACGCCCCAGGGACGGCTCGCCACCGCCTCCACCAGGCTGCCGAACTGGTGCAGCGCCGCCAGCGCGCCGATGACGAGCACCCACCCGCCCGCCGCGGAGGCGACGAGCGCGCTGACCACCCGGTGCAGGAGCGCGCCCACCAGCCCGCCGATGATGAACCCCGGCGCGAAGCCGAGCAGGAAGTCCTGCGGGCCGGCGATCTGCCCGGCCACCAGGCCCAGCGGCACGCCCAGGCCCACGAAGGTGATGGCGGGCGGGAAGAGGAAGCCCAGCACCAGCAGCACTCCCGCGGCGATGGACGGCGCCCGGGGGTCCAGGTCCGGCAGGCCCAGCTTCACGGCCACCGCGCCCGTCCACACCAGGCCCAGCAGCGCGCCGATGGGGCCGGCGAGCACCCGGAACACCCGGGGGCCTCCGCCGACCAGGAGCAGCGTCACCCCGAGGACACAGCAGACGATGCCCGCCCACATCGGCAGCAGCCGGTAGATGGCGACCCAGCCCGACGGATTGAACTCCTGATAGGCCCTGAGTGCCTGGAGGAGGCCTTCCATGACTTCCGACTCCTTCGCATTGCGGCGCGGCTCGAGCCGCCCCCGAGGGGCGCGAGCGCCGACGATGTAGCTTAAGCGTAGCGCTTCAGCGCCAACAGCAGCAGCACCACGAAGACGGCGGCCCCCAGCGCCGCGAAGCCGTAGAGGGCACGAGGCGTGGACGTGCGGCGCAAGAGCTCCTCGGCCTGGGCGCGGTCCTGGGGGGCCGGATTGCTCGCCAACAGACGCTCGGCCTGGCGTCGGGCCCCGGCGACGTCACCGGCCTCCTTGAGGGCCCAGGCCGCGCGGACCTCGGGGGCGCCGGGCGGCTCGGGCGTCTGTCCGCCTTTCGCCATGGGCCCGCTGTATACCGGGGAATGCGAGCACCCGTCGACGGTATATAGATGCGCTCTATGTCCGCGCGGCGCCTGACCCGACGAAACCTCCTGCTCGGCACCTCCGCGCTCGTCCCGCTGCTGTCTGGGCGTGCGCGCGCCTTCGGTGAGAAGAACCGCTTCATCCCCGCGGTGGCGAAGCACGGCGGCCGCTGGGACGGGCGGCTGTCGGGCCTGCGTCGGATTGCGTGGGAGCTGCAGCGGCGCACCTCGGTGGAGGTGGTGCCGGACGCGCGCCCGTTCGCGCTGAGCAGCCCCGACCTCTTCGAGTACCCCTTCCTGTACTTCGGCGGCGACGGCGCGTTCCCCGCGCTCAGCGAGGCGGAGGTGACCAACCTGCGCCGCTACCTGACGTACGGCGGCTTCATGCTGGCGGACGCCAACGACGGCAGCGACGGGGACGGCTTCGACGCCAGCTTCCGCCGGGAGATGCGGCGCGTGCTGCCGCAGAGCCCGCTCACCGAGGTGCCCTCCACGCACGTGGTGTTCAAGTCCTTCTTCATGCTGGACGCGGCGCCCGGGCGGCTGCTCAACAAGCCGCAGCTCCTGGCGGCCAACCTGGGCAAGCGCGCCGCGGTGCTGTACTCGCAGAACGACGTGGCGGGGGCGTGGAGCCGCAACGAGACGGGCGACTACGAGTTCGACGTGAGCCCCGGCGGCGAGCCGCAGCGCGAGCTGGCGGTGCGCCTGGGCATCAACGTCTGCATGTACGCGCTCTGCCTGGACTACAAGGACGACGCGGTCCACCTGCAGCTCATCCTCAACAAGCGGCGCTGACGCGAAGGGCCTCACCTCAAGAGCCTGGATGAACTCCCCCACCTTCAACGCCTGGAAGCTCGTCAGCCTCTCTCCGCTGCCCTCGTGGGCGCTGGTGTTCCTCGCGCTCGGGCTGCTGTTGGGCGTGGGGCTGGCGGCCTGGGGCGTGCGCCGCGAGCCCGCGCGTGGCCGTCGCATCCTCTTGTGGGCCCTGCGCGTGGGCGCGGGCGTGGCCGCGCTCTTCTTCCTGCTGGAGCCGGGCATCCGTCACCTCCAGGTGGCGCGGATGAAGAACCGGGTGGCGGTGCTGGTGGACCGCTCGGCGTCCATGGGCTTTCCCACCGAGCCGGGCGGGCCCACGCGCAACGCGCAGGTGGCCGCGTTCCTGGAGAAGGCGGGCCCGGCGTTCGCGGGGCTGCAGGACCGCTTCACGGTGGAGATGTACGGCGTGGACCCGGAGCTTTCGCCGGTGACGCCCGCGTCGCTCGCCAAGGAGCCGCCCCGGGCGGGCACCACGGACCTGCTCGCCGCGCTGCGTGCGTCGGCGGGGGCGGGGCAGGGCGCTCGCAAGCTGTCCGGCGTGCTGCTGTTCAGCGACGGCGCGGACAACGCGGAGCTGAAGGCGGGCGTGGTGGGCCGCGCGCGCGCGGCGCTCGCGGACCTGGGCGTGCCGGTGTCCACCTTCACCGTGGGCCAGGAGGCGCTCAAGGACCTGGCGATTGAAGGCCTCAAGGTCGATGACTTCGCCTTCGTGCGCAACTCGCTCACGGTGGAGGCGGAGATCCACGGCAAGGGCTTCCGGGGCAAGGAGATTCCCGTCGTCCTCAGCCAGGAGGGCAAGACGGTGGCCACCAAGACGGTGCGCCTGGAGACGAACGACGACGTGAAGCCGGTGTCCTTCACCTTCACGCCGGACCAGACGGGCCGCTTCGTCTACACGGTGTCGGTGCCCACCTTCCCGGACGAGGCGGTGGCGGACAACAACAGCCGCTCCTTCACGCTGAAGGTCATCCGGGACCGGGTGCGCGTGCTGCTGGTGGTGGGCCGCCCCTCGTGGGACGAGCGCTACCTGCGCGGGCTGCTCAAGCAGGACGCGAACGTGGACCTCATCTCGTTCTACATCCTGCGCACGCTGTCGGACGACCCGGGGACGTCGAACGACCGGGAGCTGTCGCTCATCCCGTTCCCCATGGAGGAGATCTTCGACACGAAGCTGGACACCTTCGACGTCGTCATCTTCCAGAACTTCGGGCACTCGGACCCGTCGCTGTCCATCGCCGAGTACGAGCGCAACCTGGAGCGCTACATCCACAACGGCGGCGCCTTCGTGATGATTGGCGGCGACAGCGTGCTGGGCGAGGGGCGCGCCACCATGCCCACGCTGATGGACGCGCTGCCCGTGGCCGCCGCGGGCCCCGCCAACCTGGACGCGTTCACCGCGCGCCTGACGCCGGAGGGCCTGCGCCACCCGGTGACGGCCATCGGCACCGGCGCCTCCAGCACCGAGGCCGCGTGGGGCGAGCTGCCGCCCATCCCCGGCATCAACCTGACGCGCGCGCGGCAGGGCGCCACCGTGTTGCTGGAGCATCCGCATCTCACCTCGGACGGGAAGAACGCGCCGCTCGTCGCGGTGTGGGATTACGGCCGGGGGCGCGCGCTGGTGATGGCCACGGATGCGTCGTGGTACTGGGCCTTCGCGGCGCACCGGGATGGCTCGCCCAGCCGCGCGTATGACCGCTTCTGGGGCAACGCGCTGCGCTGGCTGGTGCGGGACCCGGACCTGACGACGCTGAAGGTGACGGCGGACCCGCCCTCGGTGGAGCCGGGGCGTCCGGTGGCGGTGGTGGTGCAGGCGCGCAGCGCGGACTACCAGCCGGCGCAGGACGCGCAGGTGCGCGTGGAGCTGTTCTCCGTGGCCGCGCAGAAGCCGGTGGCGGTGCAGACGGGGGCGACGGGGCCGGACGGCGTGGTGCGGCTGGAGTTCGCGCCGCCGGAGCCGGGCCCCTACAAGCTCCTCGCCACGGCGAAGAAGGGCGACACGGAGCTGGGCCAGGGCGAGGACGCGGTGGCGGTGCGCGCCGTGGGCCCGGAGCTGTCGGACGCGTCGGTGCGGCCGGAGCTGATGGAGCAGGTGGCCAAGGTGACGGGCGGCAAGGCCTACAAGCTGCCCCAGGACAGCCTGCCGGATGTGCCGCTGTTGGACCCGCCCGTGGTGGAGGTGGGCCGCGCCAAGGACCAGCCGCTGTGGGACCGCTGGTACTACCTGGTGGCCCTCATCGGGCTGCTCGGCGCGGAGTGGTTCGCGCGGCGCCGCTTCGGCTACGTCTGACGCACGGGCCCGGAACAAGGGCGGCTGGGGCGTGTTCGCCAGGTGCGGTAGAGAGGGGACCTTCGAGCCCCTTCCTGGAGCCCTTCGTGCGTCACGTCCTCGCGCTACTCCTCGTCGTCCTTCCGCTGTCCCCGGCCTTCGCGCAGTCGCTGCCCGCCGACTTCGACGCCACCCTCGAGAAGGCGATGAAGACCTTCGACGTGCCCGGCATCGCCGTGGCCGTGGTGAAGGACGGCAAGGTGGTGCTGTCCAAGGGCTATGGCGTGCGCAAGCTCGGGGACAAGACGCCGGTGACGGCGGACACGCTGTTCGGCATCGCGTCCAACAGCAAGGCCTTCACGGCGGCGGCGCTGGCCATGCTCGTCGAGGAGGGCAAGCTGCAGTGGGATGACCGCGTGGTGGACCACCTGCCGTCGTTCCAGATGCACGATGCGTACGTCACGCGCGAGCTGACGATTCGCGACCTGCTCGTGCACCGCAGCGGGCTGGGGCTGGGCGCGGGGGACTTGCTCTACTTCCCGCAGTCGACGTTCACCGAGGACGAGATTGTCTCGAAGCTGCGCCACCTCCCCCCGGCGTCGAGCTTCCGCAGCAAGTACGCGTACGACAACATCCTCTACCTCGTGGCGGGCAAGGTCATCGAGAAGGTGAGCGGCCGTCACTGGCGCGACTTCGTGCGTGAGCGCATCTTCGTGCCGGTGGGCATGCGCGACAGCAGCACGCTCTTCAAGGCGTTGCGCGTGAGCGGCAACGTGGCCACGCCGCACGCGAAGGCGGACGGGGTGCTCAAGGCCATCTCGCCCATGGGCTTCGAGAACAACGCGCCCGCGGCGGCCATCAACTCCAGCGTCAACGACCTGTCCAAGTGGATGATGACGCAGCTGGCCTTGGGCGTGATTCCGGGGACGGACGGCAAGAAGCGGCTGTTCAGCGAGGCGCAGTCGAAGGAGATGTGGGCGGCGCAGACGGTGATGAACGTCACCGAGCCGTCCAAGCCGCTCGCCGGGCTGCGCGCGAACTTCGCCGCGTACGCGCTGGGCTGGTCCTTGCGCGACTACAAGGGCCACAAGCTGGTGGGCCACGGCGGCGCGCTGCCGGGCTACTACTCCCGGGTGATGCTGGTGCCGGAGCTGAACCTGGGCGTCGCGGTGCTGACGAACCAGGAGGAGCGCGGGGCCATCGAGGCGCCGATGTGGACGGTGCTGGACGCGTTCATGGGCGGGCCCGCCACGGACTGGGTGGCCGCGTTCAAGGCGGATGACGACGCGAAGCGCGCCAAGGCGGAGGCCCAGGTGGCGGGGCTCCGCGGCAGCCGCAACGCCCAGAGCAAGCCGTCGCTCCCGCTCGACGCGTACACCGGCACGTTCCGCGACGCTTGGTACGGCGACGTGACGCTGACGCGGGAGGCGGACAAGCTGGTGCTGCGCTTCAGCCGGACGCCGGGCCTCGTGGGTGAGGTGGAGCACTGGCAATACGACACCTTCGTCGCGCGCTGGAAGGACCGCTCGCTCAACGCGGACGCGTTCGTGTCCTTCTCGCTCAAGCCCGACGGCGCGGTGGGCGAGATGCGCATGCAGCCCGTCTCACCGCTCACCGACTTCAGCTTCGACTTCCAGGACCTGCGCTTCACGCCCGTGAAGAAGGCGCCTGACGCCGTCGCGAAGCCCGTGCACTGAAGAGGGGCCGCTCTGGGACTCGCCCGTCCGGCCAGCAATGCCAGACGGGCGCGTCACCGGGTGAATCGGGCCGCTACTGCTTCTCCACCACGCCGCACGCCAGGCGACCGCCGGCGTCACCGGTCGGGTCCGTGGCGTAGTCGTCCTCCTTGACGTGGACGACGACGGCCGAGCCGTCCTTGTCGAACAGCGACTTCACCGTCAGCCCGCCCTGGGCGAACGTGTCGAACTGCACCTTGCCGTCCTGGCCCACGTAGAGGTTGGGCAGGTCGCCCAGGTGCTTGCCCTTGTGGGCCATCATCCCGTGCGCCTTCTTCGTCGGGTTGAAGTGCGCGCCGGCCGTCTTGAACTCCGGCGCCTCGCACTTGCCCGTCTCGTGGATGTGGAAGGCGTGCTGGCCGGGGGGCAGGTCGTGCAGCGTGCCCTTGATGAGGACGCCCTGCTTGGCCTGCTCGAAGGTGATTTCGCCCACGTCCTTGCCCTGCGCGTCCTTCACCGTCGCCTTCGCCGTCTCGCCCTTGGGCGCCTCCTTCTTCGCCGGCGCCGCGGCGGCGGGGGCGGCCTGGGCGGGCGCGGGGGGCGTCGCCGCGGGGGCCTGGGCCAGCGCGGGCGCGGCGGCGGTGAGAACGGTGGCGGTCAGCAGCGCGCGAATCTTCATGGGTCGGGGTCCTCCTCCAGAGGGGAAATGCTGCTCAGCGAAGGTGGACACTAGCGGTTGTCCGCGCAGCCCGCAGGGAAACCATGCGGGCCGCCCACCGCCTCCTCACTCCTGTCCGATGGGTGGCACTACCAGCGGCACCGGCACCACGCGTGAAGCGCCGAAGGCCGGTGCCCAGGTGCGCTGCACCTCGGGGCCGTTGAGGAATCGCACGATGGCCTTGAAGGCCTCCTCAGGACCTCCCAGCGTCTCCGCCCACTCGAGGCCTCGCGGCGACAGGTTGGGCACCAGCGGCCCCAGCTCCTCGGCGGACGCGGACGAGCGCGTCACGCGCAGGCCCTCGTCGCGCAGCCGCTTGGGAACGAACAGCGGCGCGAAGCGCGCGTGCCGGTGGTCGTGGACGCAGCCCTCCTCCTGCAGCAGCGCCGCGGACAGGGGCAGCTCTCGCACGTTGAAGAGCAGCTTCACCGCGCCCACGTGCGGGTCGTACGGCCCGCGCAGCCGGTGGTCTCCGCGCGGAATCAGCCGCCGGTCCAGGTAGCAGTACGCCCGCGTCTCCGGAGGCAGCGTGCCCCGGTGCCGGGCGCCGCCATACCGGAAGAAGGGCCGCAGGTGCCTGGCGTCCACCTCCAGCGCGGGGCCCACCTTCAGCGCGCGCAGCTTCGGGAGCAGCTCCTCGGACAGCCCATGCACCCGCGCGAAGTCCGGCAGGTCGTCCAGCGAGGACGCCGCGAAGGCGCGGATGCGCGCGAGCAGCCGCTCCGGGTCCGCGTCCACCAGGAGCTCGTCGAAGCGCGTCTTCACCCCGGGCAGGCTCACGGGGACGAGCGTGGTGAGCGGCTCGCCCTCCGCGCTCCACCGCGCGTCCAGCGCGCTCGCCTCCGGCGTCGTGGGTGCCAGCCGCCACTCGGGCGCCTCGGGGGTGAAGTGCTGCCACGCCCCCCGGCGCTCGAAGCGCGGCGGGTCCACGTGGCCCGGCAGCGAGGACCACACGGTGATGCACGTGCGCACCTGCGTGCCGGCGAAGGCGCCCGGCCCCAGGTCCACCACCTCGCGCAGCGTCAGCATGCGCAAGAGCGACTGGCGCAGGGGGGCGTAGAGGAACGCGTCCAGCAGGCTCGCGGGCGTGATGAAGGCGAGCACGCCGGGCCGCGTGGACAGCCGGTGCGCGGCGACGAGCAGGAAGAAGGCGAAGTCGTCGCGCAGGCTCGTGCCCGGCGGCAGTGCCAGCGGCAACAAGGCACGCAGCTTCGCGTACGCGCCCGCGTCCTTCAGCACCGGCGAGGTGCCGTTGTAGGGCGGATTGCCCACCCACAGCTCGCGGTGCTCGGGCGGCGTGGCGGCGAGCATGGGCTCCAGCCCGCCTCGCAGCGTGTCGCCCTCCTTCACGTCCGCCTCGGGGACGCGGGCCTGACACAGCCGGGCCACGGCCGGGTCCAGCTCCAGGCCGCACAGGCGGGCTCCGGGCCAGAGCTTCGAGGCCGCCGACAGGAAGGCCCCGGCTCCACAAGCCGGGTCAATCACCGTGAGCGGCCCTGCTCCCAGGTGCGCCATCGCGAGCGATAGCGTGCGTTCCACCAGGGGCGCGGGCGTGAAGAACGCCCCCACCGCCTTGCGGTCGATTCCGGGGAACTGGTGGACGAGCTTCTCTTCGTCGACGTCCAGCAACCTATTCGCGGCGCGTGGCATTGAGGAGTCATCCTAGCCACCCCCGCCCCTCGCGGTGATCCACTCAAAGCTTTGCAAACGCACTCAAATGTCCGGATGTGATGTCCCAATCACTTCACATGCCCGGAAGTCTGAGATTTGGCGCCCCGCAATGCGTGACTTCAGCCCGCACCGTACACCCGTGGGGGTTGTGTGTGATGGGCCTGCTCACCCAGGTTGCTTCACCAGGGCGCGGAACACGCCCATACCGGCCACCATCCCCACCACGAAGAGCGCCACCGTCAGTCCGCCCACCGGCAACACCACCAGGGCCGGTCCCGGGCAGTAGCCCGACAGGCCCCAGCCCACGCCGAAGAGCACCGCGCCCGCCACCAGGCGTCCATCCACCGAGGCGGAGGGCGCCTTCGGGAAGGCGTCCGCCAGCACAGGGGCCGCGCGGCGGAGGATGAGCCCGCGCGCCAGCGCGTACGCGCCCAGCGCGCCCGCCATGACGAAGGCGAGGCTGGGGTCCCAAGCGCCCGCCACGTCGAGGAAACCCACCACCTTCGCCGGGTCCGTCATGCCGCCCAAGCCCAGCCCCAGCGCGAAGAGCAGCCCCGCGGCGCCCGCCGTGAGGGCCTGCTTCATGACGCACCTCCCACGAGATGCCGGGTGACGAAGACGGTGGCCGCGCCCGCCGCCATGAACGTCAGCGTGGCCACCAGCGAGCGCTTGGAGCCCCGCGCCAGGCCACACACGCCGTGGCCGCTGGTGCAGCCGCTGCCCAGCCGCGTGCCGAAGCCCACGCACAGCCCGGCGATGAGCGGGGTGGCCACCCCAGTGAGCACCGGCGCCCCGAGCACCTCCGGCCGCACGGCCGCGAGCACCAAGCCGCCCAGCATCAGCCCGCCGATGAAGGCTACGCGCCACCCGGTGTCACCCGACGCGGGCGCCCAGAGCCCACCGGCGATGCCGCTGATGCCGGCGATGTGGCCGTTGAAGAGGAGCAGGAGGGCCGCGCCCAGGCCCAGCAGGACACCGCCCAGGAGCGGCAGGAGGAACGTGTTCATCGATGCAGGCACCTGACGAGGAAGAGAATCGAGGCAAGCGGTGCGACCGGCTCAGGAGCGTGGCACGCCGCCGGTCAGGATGTGAGAGCCCGCCCCCGGGAAAAGCACCCAGGGGCCCGTGTTGAGGCGGGTGGGTTCTCCCAGGCCGGCGGGCATGGCGCGCGGGCTCCCTCGGGGCCTCGACGCGCGGAGAGGACAGGGCCGCGGTGGTGAGACGAAGGGCGAAGGGGCGCGGCGACGCGGTGCTCGTCTCCGCGGCGACGCGGGGGGACCGGGAGGCGCTGCTCGCCCGATGAGCCTCCCCTCGGTGCACGGCTTCGGGCTGCTGCGCCTGTGCGGCTCCAGGGACCTGCTCCAGGAAACGCTGGTGACGGCGTTCCGGGAGCAGGCGCGGCTGTCGACATGGCTCTACCCGGTGGCGCGCGCTGACTGCTCACGGGAGCGCCGGAAGGAGGCGCGCGGAAGGGGCTCGCGTGTCGCTCGATGCGCCCGTGGCGCGGCAGGTGGTCTCCCTGAGCCGGCGCTCGACGACGTGGCGCACGCGCGTGAATCAGGCTCGGCCGATGGTCTCCCTGAGCCGGCGCTCGACGACGTGGCGCACGCGTGTGACTCAGGGGTGGCCGGTGGTCTCCCCGAGCCCGTGCTCGACGACGTGGCGCACGCGCGAATCGGGGGCGGCCGGTGGTCTCCCCGAGCCCGCGCTCGACGACGTGGCGCACGCGTGAATCGGGGGCGGCCGGTGGTCTCCTCCGAGCCCGCGCTCGACGGCGTGGCGCACGCGCGTGACTCAGGGGCGGCCGGTGGTCTCCTCCGGGCCCGTGCTCGACGACGTGGCGCACGCGCGAATCGGGGGCGGCCGGTGGTCTCCCCGAGCCCGCGCTCGACGACGTGGCGCACGCGTGAATCAGGGGCGGCCGGTGGTCTCCTCCGGGCCTGTGCTCGACGGCGTGGCGCACGCGCATGAATCAGGGGCGGCCGGTGGTCTCCTCCGAGCCCGCGCTCGACGACGTGGCGCACGCGCGTGAGTCGGGGGCGGTGCTTTGGGATGCGCCCGGGACACTGTCCACGTCGGACCGGGAGTCGCTGCGCCCCTGGGACGTGGAGGGCTTGTCCGCGGAGGAGGCCGCGCGCCCGTCGGGCATCGACGCGCCCGCGCACAAGCGCCGTCTGCACCGCGCGCACGCGCCAGCGGGAGCAGCGCTCCAGCGTGTCTGCTGTCAGGGATTGAGCAAGAGGGGCGGGCCCCGGGCCCCTTGGAGGCCCGGCGCCCACCCCCGCCCTCCTCCCCAGGAGCAGTGACGGAGGAGGGCTATCTCGATGGCATCAAGCCTTGCTGGGCGTGGGAGTCGGTGTCCGACCTGTGTGTTCCACCGAGGCCGCCGCGGCCTCGGGCGCCACCGAAGGCCTGCCCGCGCCCATGTGCATGCGGTGCTTCACCTCGGCGAAGCGCTCGCTGGACTCGCGCTCCGGGAACATCAGCGACACGAGCACCCCCACGATGAAAGCCAATGGCATGGTGATGATGCCTGGATTCTTCAGCGGGAACAGGGCGCTCGTGTTCTTGAGCAGGTCCACTTGTACGGTGGGCGACAGGAAGATGAGCACCACCGCGCTGAACGAGCCCGTCAACATGCTCGCCACCGCGCCGTAGGTGGTGAACTTCTTCCACGCCATGGACAACAGCAGCGCGGGGAAGTTGGCGCTCGCGGCAATCGCGAACGCCAGCCCCACCATGAAGGCCACGTTCTGTCCCTTGAAGGCCACGCCCAGGATGATGGCGAGCACGCCCAGCAACAGGCTCGCCAGCCGCGCCACCTTGAGCTGCTCGTGCTCGGGGGCCTGGCCCTTGCGCACCACGCTGGACCACAAGTCATGGGACAGCGCCGCCGCGCCGGACAGCGTCAGGCCCGCGACCACCGCGAGGATGGTGGCGAAGGCCACCGCGGAGATGAAGCCCAGGAAGCCCGTGCCCCCCACAACTTCGGCGAGCATGGGCGCCGCCATGTTGCCGCCCTTGTCCACGCTCGTGATCGCCTGCCGGCCCACCAGCACCGACGCGCCGAAGCCGAGGATGAACGTCACCAGGTAGAAGTACCCGATGAGGCCCGTGGCATAGAACACGCTGCTGCGCGCGGCCTTCGCGTCCGGCACCGTGTAGAAGCGCATCAGGATGTGCGGCAGGCCCGCGGTGCCGAACATCAGCGCCAGGCCCAGCGAAATCGTCTCCAGCGGGTTGCTCACCAGCGTGCCCGGCGCCAGCGTCTTCTCCCCGTACTGGCGGGTGGCCTCGCTGAAGAGCGCCAGCGGGCTGAAGCCGAACTTGTAGAGCACCGCCAGCGCCAGCGCGGACGCGCCCGCCAGCAGCAGCACCGCCTTCACGATCTGCACCCACGTGGTGGCGATCATCCCGCCGAAGAGCACGTAGAGGATCATCACCGCGCCGACGATGACGACGGCGACCTCGTAGGACAGCCCGAAGAGCAGGTGGATGAGGTTGCCGGCGCCCACCATCTGCGCAATCAGGTAGAAGCTCACCACCGTGAGCGTGCCCAGCGCCGCGGCCAGCCGCACCGGCGTCTGCTTGAGCCGGTACGCCACGACGTCCGCGAAGGTGTACTTGCCCAGGTTGCGCAGGGGCTCGGCGATGAGGAACGTCACCACCGGCCAGCCCACCAGCCAGCCCACCGAGTAGATGAGGCCGTCGAAGCCCGACATGGCGACCAGGCCCGCGATGCCCAGGAAGCTGGCGGCGCTCATGTAGTCGCCCGCCAGCGCGAAGCCGTTCTGCAGCGCGCTCACCCCTCCGCCCGCCGCGAAGAACTCGGACGTCGTCTTCGTCTTGCGCGCCGCCCAGTACGTGATTGCCAGGGTGACGCCCACGAAGAGCAGGAAGAAGAGGATGGCCGTGGAGTTGGGCTGGCCCAGCTGCGTGCCCGTTGCCGAAGGGGGATTCATGCGGATTCTCCTCTCAACGACGCAGTTCGCGCAGGGCCCGGTCGTACTTGCCGTTCGCCCAGATCATGTAGATGCCCGTCAGTGCCCAGGCCGTCACGATGACGAGCGCGCCCAGGAGGATGCCCACCGACAGACCGGGGACGAGCTGCTGGCCCATCAACGGCTTGTTGAAGGCCACCAGCAGGATGAAGCCGAAGTAGGCCACCAGCGTGGCCACGGTGAGGACGGCGGCCACCCGCCAGCGCGCGGCCGCGAGTCTTTCCAACGCCTCTTCTTGGGATGGGGAGGACATCGCTTGAGCTCCGGGTAGGGGTGGGAATCAGCGCCGCGCCTGCACGGGCGTGGCCTTGGTGAGCAATTCGTCCAGCACCGTCGGGTCCGCCAGGGTGGTGGAGTCACCCAGGTTCTCCGTCTCGCCCGACGCAATCTTGCGCAACATGCGCCGCAGGATCTTGCCCGAGCGCGTCTTGGGCAGGCCGTTGACCACCACGACGCGGTCCGGCGTGGCGATGGGGCCGATGACGTGACGCACCTGCTCCTTGAGCGCGCCCACCATCTGCTCGCTGGAGGTCTCCTGCCAGTCGGGCTTCACGGTGACGAAGGCGCACACGCCGGTGCCCTTGATGTCGTGGGGGAAGCCCACCACGGCGGCCTCGGCCACGGCCTCGTGCGCCACCAGCGCGCTCTCCACCTCCGCCGTCCCCAGCCGGTGGCCGGACACGTTGAGCACGTCGTCCACGCGGCCCGTAATCCAGTAGTAGCCGTCCTCGTCGCGCCGGCAGCCGTCGCCGGTGAAGTACAGGTTGGGGAAGCGCGAGTAGTACGTCTCCACGAAGCGCTGGTGGTGGCCGTACAGCGTGCGCGCCTGCCCCGGCCACGAGCGCGCCAGGCACAGGTTGCCGCTGACGCCGTTGCCCTCGATGACGCGGCCCTCGTCGTCCAGCAGCACCGGCTCCACACCGAAGAAGGGCAGGGTGGCGCTCCCCGGCTTGCACGGCGTCGCGCCCGGCAGCGGGGAGATGAGGATGCCGCCCGTCTCCGTCTGCCACCACGTGTCGATGATGGGGCAGCGGCCCTCGCCCACCACGTCGTGGTACCAGCGCCATACCTCCGGGTTGATGGGCTCGCCCACGCTGCCGAGCAGCCGCAGCGACCTGCGCGAGGACCTCTTCACGAAGCCGTCGCCCTCCTTGATGAGCGCGCGCAGCGCGGTGGGCGCGGTGTAGAGGACGGTGGCCTTCACGTCGTCCACCACCTGCCAGAGCCGGCCGGAGTCCGGATAGGACGGCGTGGACTCGAAGAGCACGGTGGTGGTGCCGTTGGTGAGCGGGCCGTACAGGAGGTAGCTGTGGCCCGTCACCCAGCCCAGGTCCGCGGTGCAGAAGTGTACGTCGTCGGGGCGCACGTCGAAGACGTAGTGGTGCGTCGTCGCCGCGTACACCAGGTAGCCGCCCGTGGTGTGCAGCACCCCCTTGGGCTTCCCGGTGGAGCCGGAGGTGTAGAGGATGAAGAGTGGGTCCTCCGCGTCCATCCACTCGGCCGGACACACGCCGCGGTGGCGCGACATCTCCTGGTCCAGCCATGAATCACGGCCCTCCACCATGGGCACCTCGCGCGAGGTGCGGCGCACCACCAGCACGGAGGACACCTGGGTGAGCCCCTCCACCGCCTCGTCGGCGATGGCCTTGGTGGGCACGCTCTTGGGACCGCGAGGCCCCTCGTTCGCGGTGACCAGCACCCTCGCGCCCGAGTCCAGGATGCGCTCGCGCAAGGACTCCGACGAGAAGCCCGCGAACACCACCGAGTGCACCGCGCCGATGCGCGCGCACGCCAGCATGGTGTACGCCAGCTCCGGAATCATCGGCAGGTAGATGCAGACGCGGTCGCCCTTCTTCACGCCGTGGGCCTTGAGCACGTTGGCCACGCGTCCCACGTGGTGCTGCAGGTCGCGGAAGGTGATGGTCTCGTACTCGCCCGGCTCGTTCTTCGCCCAGATGATGGCGGCCTTGCCGGGGCGCTCGCGCGCGTGGCGGTCCACGCAGTTGTAGGCCACGTTGAGCTTGCCGCCGCTGAACCAGGAGAAGTCCACCTGCTCCGCGTCCACCTCGCGGATGGCCTCCGGCGGGTGGAACCAGGTGAGCCTTTGGGCCTGCTCGCCCCAGAACGCCTCGGGCTCGCGCAGGCTCTTCTCGTGGAGGGCGCGGTACTCGTCGATGCTCTTCACGTGCGCCTGGCGGGAGAAGTGCTCCTTGGGCGCGACGAACGAATCCTTCTGGGCAGTCATCGGGGGTCCTCGACGGGCAGGGGGTCAGTAGAAGAACTGGAGCTGCGCGGTGCCGGTGACGCCGGTGTCCGCGTTGGACAGGTCGCCCACGCGCGCGATGGCGACCTCGGTCCTCAGGTTGAACGTGTGCTTCTGGAACCAGACGTTGAAGCCGGGCCGGAAGATGAGCGAGTCCTGGTTCGTGACGCGCGAGTTGAAGTACTCGACGGACACCAGGGGCTCCACCTTGGCGATGCGGTAGCCCAGCTCCGCCTGGACGCCCGTGCCGCTCTGCGGGTTGTCCATGCCCTGGCGGTAGTGGAACACGCCCGTCTGGAACACCAGCTCCTGGTCATGGCCCATGGGCCAGTCCAGGAAGGTGTCCGCGGAGAAGGCCACCGAGTCGTGCACGCCCGACGCGGTGGCGATGGCGGAGGGCTGGTAGTCCGCGCCCACGCCCACGGACAGGTGCGGCTTGTCGGTGAAGTAGATGCCCTGGAAGAAGAGGTCCTCCTCGCGGGTGAGGAAGTTCCAGCGCACCATCGCCACGCCGCGCGGCAGGTCATCCGGGTTGACGGCGGGCGCGTCCTCGCGCTTGGTGCCCTCGGCGCCGTTCATGATGGCGGCGCGAAAGCCCACCGGCCCCGCGAAGCCGCGCAGCTGCACGCCCATGTCCCGCCATATCTTCCCCACCCCCGCGGTGAAGCGGATGACGCTCGAGTGGTAGTCCACCGAGTTGAGCGCGATGGCGCCCTGGAGGTTGTGGCGCGAGAACGGGGCGATGAGCATGCCCACGTCCACCCAGAGCTTGTCCGCGAACTCGTAGGACACGAACGCGTCCTGGACGAAGAAGTCGACGTTGTAGTTGTTGTCCTTGCCGAAGTTGGGCTGGTCCGTCTCCATGAAGAAGGACAGGCGCTTCGTCACGTTGCCATAGACGAGCAGCCGCACCCGGCGGATGAAGAAGTCCGTGCCCACGCCCCCGCTGGGCGCCCCGTCCTTGATGACCTGTGCCTGCGATTGGAGCAGCAGGTTGATGTTGAGGTTCGCTTCGTCGTTGATGGTTATCTTGCCTGCGATTGCGGAGCCCAGCGGGAGGAGGACCACGGCGAGCGCGACCAGGAGCGGCGACGAGCGCAGGGGGGAGGGGGGCATGCACCCTCCTTGAGCAACACTCCGGCCAACCCCGCCTCCGACAAGATTCGGGACGTTGCAGGTTGGCTCGGCGCGTCAGGGTGTTACGGAAGGTGACGTGTGCGTTACCTCGGTAACGAATCGCGCAATGCGTCGTAACGAATCGTGCACAAGCGACCTGTCGCGTCGAGGACGGTGCGGCGGTGCGTCATGCGCGGGTTCGGGGGAGGCCGAGCTTCTGGCGCTTCTCCCACAGGGCCTTGCGGCTGATGCCCAGGCGCCTGGCCAGCTCCGTCTCGCCCATGTGCTCCTGGTGCTCGAGCACGAAGCGGCGGAAGTACTCCTCCATGGAGCCGCCGCCCGTCTCCTCGGGCTCCGGCTCGGCGGGCTCGGCGGCGTCGAGCGGCTCGCCACCGGGTGGCTCCAGCGCGAGCAGGTCCGGGGTGATGACGGGGCCCTCGGAGAGGATGACGGCGCGCTCCAGGGCGTTCTCCAATTCGCGCACATTGCCGGGCCACGGGTGCGTCATCAGGGCCTGGAGGGACTCGGGGGACAGCGTCGCGGGTGGGCGGCCGATTCGCCGGCACGCCTTCTCCAGGAGGTACTTCGCCAGCACGGGCAGGTCCTCGCCGCGCTCGCGCAGGGGCGGCAGGCGGATCTCCACCACGCGCAGCCGGAAGTAGAGGTCCTGGCGAAATGCGCCCTCCTGCACGCGGCGGGGCAAGTCCCGATGTGTGGCGGCGACGATGCGCACGTCCACCTTGCGAGGCCGCGTGGAGCCCACCCGCCGCACCTCTCCGTCCTGGAGCATGCGCAACAGACGCGCCTGCGCGGGCGCGGGCAGTTCGCCCACCTCGTCCAGGAAGAGGGTGCCGCCGTGCGCGGCCTCCACCAGGCCCGCGTGCGCGGTGAGCGCGCCGGTGAAGGCTCCCTTCTCGTGGCCGAACAGCTCGCTCTCCAGGAGGCCCTCGGGGATGGCCGCGCAGTTGACGGAGATGAGGGGGCCGTCCGCGCGAGGGCTCTGCGCGTGGAGGGCGCGCGCCACCAGCTCCTTGCCCGTGCCGGACTCCCCGAGCACCAGCACGGTGGCGGGGGAGGGGGCCACCTTGCGCAGGCGCTCGAAGACGTCGCGCATCGCCGCGGAGCCGCCCACCATCCCGCTCACCGAGTAGGACTGCTCCACCTCGCGCTTGAGGGCCGCGTTCTGCCGCGTGAGCTTGCCCTCGCGCAGCACGCGCTCCACCTGGAGGAGCAGCTCGTCGTGGTCGAACGGCTTGGCGATGTAGTCCACCGCGCCCAGCTTCATCGCGTCCACCGCGGACTTCACCGTGGCGTAGCTGGTCATGATGAGCACCGGCACCCCGGGACACAGCGCGATGACGTCCGTGCCCGGCGCGCCCGGCAGCCGCAGGTCCGACAGCACCAGGTCGAAGGAGTCGAGCGCGTAGTCGCTCGCGGCCTCCTGCACCGCGCCCGCCTCGGACACGTCGTGCCCGGCGCGCACGAGCAGCCGGCGCAGCTCCGTGCGGATGATGGGCTCGTCCTCGATGACCAGGATGCGGCTCACAGGGTGGCTCCCGGGACGGGACGCGCGGGGGGCGGGTGGCTTCGCGCGTCGGGCAGGCTCACCGTCACGCTAGTCCCTCCCCCGGGCCGGTTGTCCACCTGGATGGTGCCGCCGTGCTCGCGCACGATGCCCGCCACCAACGCGAGCCCGAGGCCCGTGCCCTCGCCCGGCTGCTTCGTCGTGAAGAAGGGCTCGAAGACGCGCTGGGTGAGCTCCGAGGAGATGCCGTGTCCCCGGTCCAGCACGCGCAGGTGCACGCGGCCCTCCTGGGCCTGCGCCTCCAGCTCCACGCGCCCACCCTCGGGCGAGGCATCCACCGCGTTGGTGAGCAGGTTGACGAGCACCTGCTCCAGCCGCTGCGCGTCGCCCAGCACCACCAGCCCCTCGGCGCCGCGGTGCTCGAAGCTCACCCCGCGGGAGCGCGTCGCCGAGCGCGCCATCCGCGCGAGCTGGAGCGCCTCCGCCAGGAGCGGCCCCACCTCCACGCGCGCGAAGGGGCGAGCCTCGCCGCCCACGGTGCCGGCGTGGCTGAAGCCCACCAGCGCGCGGACGATGGCGTCGATGCGTCGGCACTGCTGGAGGATGAGCCCGGTGCGCTCCTTCACCGCCTCCGCGTCGTCCAGCTCGTACTTGAGGTTCTGCGTGAGGCTGGCGATGGCCGTGAGGGGATTGCCAATCTCGTGCGCCACGCCCGCCGCCACGCGGCCCAGTGAGGCGAGCCGGTCCTGGTGCGCGAGCTTCGCGTCCACGGCCTTCTTCTCCGTCAGGTCCTCCACGAGCAGCGCCATGCCCTCGGACGTGCCGCCGCCCTCCTCGTCGGGTGTCAGTCGGGAGCGGTGCAGCCGCAGCGTGCGCTCGGCGCCGGCCACGACGACGCGCGTCTCGGTGTCGGCCTCCGCGCCGGCCGAGAAGGCGGACAACAGCGAGCCCCAGGGCGCGGGGAGGTCCCCCAGCGGGTGGCCTCGCGAGGCGTGCTCGCGCACCCCGGACAGCCGCTCCAGCGCGGCGTTCCAGATGACCACCTCACCGTCGGGCCCCACGGTGCACACGCCCAGGGGCAGGTCCTCGAGGATGCGATTGAGGTAGCGCCGCACCGCCTCCACCGCGCGCACCGGGCCCTGCATGCCGCGCGCGTCGCGCAGGCGCTCCTCCACGAAGCGCAGCTGCTCGGCCAGCGCCGCGCGGGTGCCGGGCTCCAGCCGCAGCGCCTCCGCCACCGTGAGCCTCGCGAGCACCGGACCCAGCAGGCCGGAGAGGTTCCGCTCCACGCCGTCGCGCAGGCGGCGCAGCTCGGAGGGGCGCCGCTCGTCCGGGGACATGTCGAGCGACTCCAGCGCGCGGTCCACCTCCGCCGACGCGGCCTCCTCGCCGAGCAGGGGTGCCAGTCGCTCGCGGAACTCACGCGGCGAGCCGGCCTCCACGCCGCCGGACACGAGCCCGGGGCCTTCCCGCGTGCACGCCCGCGCGGCCTCGGTCTCCGCCTGCGATTGTCGGGTGACCAGGGACACGCCCACGAAGGCGAGTGTGTTGAGCGTCAGCGACGCGAAGGTGGAGAAGCCCCACGGCTCGTCGCTCGGAAAGCCGAGCAGCGCCGAGACGCGGTGGGTCCACGCCACCACGCCCGGCGAGGCCCACAGCGGCACCACCAGCGTCACCATCCACAGCGCCGCGCCCGCGCCCAGGCCCGCGAGCAGCCCCGCGCGCGTGGCCCGCTTCCAGAAGAGCAGCCCCAGCACGCCGGGCGCGAACTGCGCCACCGCGACGAAGGACACGAGGCCCAGGTCCACCAGCCCCATCCCCCGCGTGTCGAGCAGGCGGTAGAAGCCGTAGCCCGCCAGGATGATGAGCGCGATGAGCAGCCGCCGCGCCCAGAGCAGCCAGCCGTACAGGTGCGGCTGTCCGCGCGCGTAGCCCAGGGGCAGCACCAGGTGCGTCAGGCACATGGGCGCCAGGGCCAGCGTGGTGACGATGACCATGGCGCTGGAGGCGGACACGCCGCCCAGGAAGGCCACCAGCGCCAGGCCCGTCGCGCCGCGCGAGGCGGGCACCGCGAGCAGGTGGAAGTCCGCGGGCCAGGGCAGCCCCAGCGCCTCGCCGCTCCACAGCACCACGGGGACCGCGAGGTTCATCACCAGCAGCACCAGCGGGAAGGCCCACGTCGCGGTGGACAGCGCGTCCTTCTCGGGCGCCTCGGTGAAGGCGACGTGGTAGCTGCGCGGGGTGAGGAACGCCGCCGCGCACGAGAGCACCAGCAGGGGCGCCCACGACGCCTCCCGCGCGGGGCGCTGCAATTGCTCCACCGCCTCCGGATGCGCCTCCAGCCACGTCCACAATCCGTCCACGCCGCCGAACACCTGCGACACCGCCCACGCGCCCACGGCGACGAGCGCCACCACCTTCACGGCGGACTCGAAGGCGATGGCCAGCATCAGCCCCTCGTGTCGCTCGCGCGGGGTGAGGTGGCGCGCGCCGAAGAGGACGGAGAAGACGACGAGCACCGCGCAGAAGCCCATGCCGACGAGCGTGGGCGAGGCCGACGGGCTGAGCACCTTCGCGGACTCCACCACCGCGCGCACCTGGAGTGCGAGATAGGGGAGGCTGCCGGCCAGCATGAACAGCGTCACCGCCGTGCCCGTCGTCTGTCCCGGGTAGCGGAAGGCGAGCAGGTCCGCGAGCGAGGTGAGCTGCAGCTCACGCGTCAGTCGCAGGAGCGGGCGCCACAGCACGGGCACGAGCAGGCACGCCAGGGTGACGCCCAGGTAGATGCCCAGGTAGCGGTAGCCGTGCCGGGCCGCGTAGCCCACGCTGCCGAAGTAGGACCAGGACGTGGCGTAGACACCCAGGGCGAGCGCGTACACCAGCGGGTGCTGGGTGATGCGCGAGGAGATGAGGCCCCGCTCCGCCGCGTAGGCGACGAGGAACAGCACGAGCAGGTAGACGACGGACGCGGCGACGAGCGAGCCCAGCTCAAGCGTCATGGCCACCGCCCCGGTACGCGGCCCAACCGCCCAGGGCGATGACGCCCAGCCAGACGACGAAGGGCAGGTAGCCGGGCGCGTCCTCCGCCAACCACAGCCGCCGGAGCGGCGAGCCGAAGAGCAGCACCGCGATGGCGAAGACGAGCAGCGACGGCATCGCGGGCGCGTCCGGCTCCGTGGGGCGCTTCATGGCGGCCGAGGATAGCAGCGCGACGGCGGGTGGGTGACAATGCGGTGACACGCTTTCCTCACGAGGCCCGAGTGCCTGAGGAGGCAGCGCGTGCTCGTCGCGCATCGAGGGGGAAGCACAGGATGGCCGAAGCGAGGGCGGTACCGGTCTGGCAGACGCGACTGAAGGCGGACCCTCAGCGTCGCGCGCTCCATGGCGTCATGCTGCTGGTCTGGTGCGCGGTGGGGCTGGGGGGCCTGAAGCTGGGGCTGGACCTCCTCGTCGAGGTGCTTCGGGTGTCGTTCGACCCCGCGCCGATGGGCCTCCGTTCGGACATGCGCAACGTCCAGGCGGTGGGGCTGGTGCTCGGAGGCCTGGCGCTCATCGCCTTCCTCACGGTGTGGCTGGTGGTGGGCGTCCGCGTGGGGCGCTTCTTCCTGCGCTCGCTCTGGGGCGAGGACCAGGTCTCGATGGACACCCGAGGGGTGACGTGGAGGCGGTGGAACGGCCCTGGCAGCGAGCGGTGCTACCTGCCGTTCACCGAGGTGGCGGCCGTGCCGAAGCCCATCGGCGGCGTCGAGCTGCAACTGCACTCGGGCCGCGTGGTCCGGCTGGCTTCACTGGGGCTGTCGTCGGAGCACGATGCGCTGTGGAAGATGCTGTGCACGCTCTCGGAGCTGGGGCCCACGCCGCTGGAGCCCGAGAAGAGCGTGCCCCGGGGGAAGGAGACCCTGACGCTCCCGGATGGCGTCGTGGTGCTGCGCGACGACCGGGGGGATGTGGCACGCAAGGCCTGGGTCCGCGGCGGGGTGGCGCTCCTGCTGATGTCCTCGGCGGCGATGGTGGGCTGGCGTCAGTCCATCGATGGGCTCACGGTGGAGGACACGCTGCTCGCGGTGGTGCTCGTGGCCGCGGCAATCTGGGCGGGGCTGAACGCGCTGCCCACGCTCCAGGCGCGATGGGAGTGGGAGCTGCGCCCGGGTTCACTGGAGCGTGTCTGGCATGGCCTGGGGACTCCCGAGCGCGTGCGTCATCAGGTGAAGTGGCTCGAGCTGCGACGGACCGAGAGCGAACATGACGGGAGCACGTGGGAGGTGTTCTCGCTGTGGATTCGCACGGGCTCGGGCCAGATGGAGCTGTCCCAGGCCGGCTCGCAGCGCTCGCGCATGGAGCACCTGGGCGATTGGCTGGCGCCGCGCCTCGGCGTGCGGTTCAAGCGAGAGCTCGAGGAGTAGGGACGCCAGAGGATGGCGCTCCCCGGGACGAGGCTGCTAAGCCGGACGGGACATGGCCGAGGACACCCCCTCTCAGTTCGCCGAGCTCGCGCAGTTCACCCTGGACCGTGCCTCGCTCCGCCGGCTGCCCGAGTCCTTCTGTCGTCGCAACCAGGTCGCGGTGCTGGACAAGGTGGACCCCCAGGCTGACGGCGCGCCGGTGACGGTGGGCATGACGAACCCCGACCAGCCCTCCGTCCTGGAGCTCATCACCGAGTTCCTGCGCAGGCCGCTGCGCGTGGTGCGGCTCAACCCGTATGAAATCGAGTCCGCGCTGGAGGTGGGCTTCGGCGCGGGGCCGCGTGTCACCGCGGACGTGGTGCTGACGCCCGGCACGCGCATGTCGAGTCCGCCCACCACGGTGGAGCTGGTGGAGCACGTGCTGGTGAGCGCCGTGGAGTTGAAGGCCTCCGACATCCACGTGGAGAGCTACTTCGACGACGTGGACCTGCGCTATCGCATCGACGGCATCCTCCACCAGTCGTACACGGACATCGACCCGCGCTCGCTGCCGGGCGTCGTCAGCCGGGTGAAGGTGCTGGCGGGACTGGACATCACGGAGCGCCGGCGCCCCCAGGATGGGCGGCTGCGCGCGCTCGTCGAGCGGCCCGAGGGGCGCAAGGTGGTGGATTTCCGCGTCAGCGTGGTGCCGAGCCCCGCGGGGGAGGACGTCGTCATCCGCATCCTCGACGCGAGCGTGGGGCTGGTGCCGGTGGCGCAGCTGGGCATGTCTCCCGCGATGCAGGCCGTCTTCCTGCAACTGCTGGCGAATCCGGAGGGACTGGTGCTCGTCACCGGGCCCACGGGCAGCGGGAAGACGACGACGTTGTACTCGGCGCTGGCGCAGCTGAACGACGGGCTGAAGAAGATCGTCACCGCCGAGGACCCCATCGAGTACTACGTCCCCAAGGTGAACCAGAAGCAGGTGACGCCGCAGATGCCGTACGCGACGTTGCTGCGCGCGCTCTTGCGCCAGGACCCCAACGTGATGCTGGTGGGCGAGGTGCGTGATCTGGAGACGGGCAGCATGGCGCTGACGGCCGCGGCCACGGGGCACGTGGTGCTGGGCACGCTGCACACGGCGGACGCGGTGGGCGCGGTGGCGCGCCTGCGCGGCCTGGGGCTCGACGACGTGGACGTGGCGGACTCGCTCCTGGCGGTGCTGACGCAGCGACTGGTGCGGCGCATCTGCGCGCAGTGCACCGTGGACATGCGGCCCACGGACGAGCAGTCGAAGCTGCTGGGGCGGCTGTTGAACGGCGTGCGCACGCAGGTGGGGCAGGGCTGCGCCGCGTGCAACCACACGGGCTACAAGGGGCGTCTGGGCATCTTCGAGCTCCTGGTGGTGGACCCGGACCTGCAGGACCTCATCGCCCGGGGGGAGCCCACGGTGCACCTGCGTCGGCACGCGCGGTCCCATGGGCTGCGCACGCTGGTGGAGGACGCGCTGGACAAGGTGGACGCGGGCATCACCACGGTGGCGGAGCTGGTGCGCGTGGTGCCCTATCGCCACATCCTCACCACGCGGGACGAGCGCTACGGCCAGGAGTCCGACGAGGAGGCATGAGCGCGCTTCGTCGTCGCGGACGTGACAGCGGGGTGACAGACTTTTCATCGTGGGCACGGGCCTTTGTGACCGGGGCACACGGAGGCTCATCAGGAGGCATCGCGTGACGTGGCTCACCCAGGAAGGCGAGGTCTGGCGGGCGAGGTTCGGGCCCTCCGCGCACTCACGGGTGATGATGGGGCTCGGCTGGGTGTTCTGGACGGTGGGGTGGTTGGCGGGGGTGGTGGTGCCCGGCGCGGCGCTCGGGAAGCTGGTGCTCGCGCTGCTGAGGTCCGTCCCGCTGGCGGTCGATGCGCCGCAAGGCTTCACGTCGAGCTGGGGCGCGGTGCTGGCGGTGCTGTTCCTCGCGCTGTGGTTGTGCGTCTGGGTTCCGGTGGGCCTCGTGGCGCAGGTGGGGCTGCTGTGGGCGATGTTCGTGCGGGAGGAGGTGACGGTGGACCCGCGAGGGGTGACGCGCCGCTCGATGGTCGGTCCGTGGGGGCGGTCCACGCGGATCGACTTCTCCGGGCTCGTGGATGTGTATCTCCGACGTGAAGGCCAGGCGGTGATGGGGCTGCGGCACACGGGCGAAGAGGTGGCTTTGTCCCAGGGGGGAACGGCGGAGCAGCATCAAGCGCTGTGGGCGCGGATGCGGGAGGTGTCGGGGGTGGGGGGGCCCGTCTCGGAGCTGAAGCACGTCGCGCCGATGGGGCGGGAGGTGGTGGCCGTGGAGGGAGGTGTCTGGGTCCTGCCGGCTCGGACGACCCGGGTCCGCTGGGCCTGGGTGCAGGGGGTGTTGGGGATGGTGTTGCTGCTGTCGATGCTGCTCCTGGCCTGGCGGCAGCTCTTCGACGGGACGAGCGTCGTGGCCTTGTTGCTGATGGGGGTGCTGGGAGGGCTGGCGGCGTGGATGCTGCGGTTCGCGTTGTGGACGCTGCGAGGCGTCAATGCCTGGGAGGTGCGTCCGGGGGCGCTGGTCCGCAGGTCGCGAGGGCTGGGACGCATTCACGCGGTGCGCTATCCGGTGGAGCGGCTCGAGGTGACGCGGCGCCGTCAGGATTCGGAGGACGGAGGGGACATCGTGTTCTCGCTGTGGCTGCGGTCGGCCGAGGGCTCGTTCGAGTTGATGCGGGACACGGTGGACCGGAGGCCGGTGGAGCACCTGGGGCACTGGCTCGCGCATCGGCTGGACGTTCCCCTGCGACTCAAGGCGTTGGGGGCGGGGTGGGAGGATTCGGTGACGAGAAGACTCGACGCGTGACGGGGGTGCCCGCAGAATCGCGCGCGTGAGAGCGCTGGGGGAGTCGCGATGATGACGGTTCAGGAGTTGCGTGCGTTGAGCTCGCGGCTGACCGAGGCCTTCTTCTGCAAGCAGGTGGGGCCGTTCGTGTTGGTGCAGAAGCCGCCCAGTCCGGTGATGGCGCAGCTGGCGCTGAAGATGGGCGCGGCGCGCACGACGATGGCGCGGGACATCCCCAGCCTGGAGCGACAGCAGGTGGCGCTGTGGCTGCACTTCGACGCGCTCACGGTGGCGACGCTGCCGCCGGTGGGCGGACAGGACGTGCTCACGGTGGGGCGGCAGCCGGACTGCGACCTGGTGGTCAACGAGCCCTCGGTGTCCAAGCGTCACGCGAAGCTGTGCTGGTGGGGGCCGTCCGCGGGTTGCACGGTGGTGGACCTCAAGTCGAGCAACGGCACGTTCGTGAACGCCCAGGAGGTGGAGTCCGGGGGGGAGATGCACCTGCGGGACGGAGACCTGCTGGGGTTCGGCGACGCGACGTTCGCGTACCTGCTGGCGCCGTCCTTCTACGCGAAGATGAAGCGCGTCGGGACGTGAGACGGAGTCAGCGTGACACGCGTCCGCCTATCTCCGGGAAGCGCTCGTAGGTTCGCAGGAGCGTCTCCAGGTGGGCGGGGTTGTCGTAATCGAGGGGTGTGTCCGTCAAGCGCACCACCCACCCGCCCGAGGCCGTGCGCCGTGCGCGTGTGAGCAGCGCGGCATCGTAGCGAGGGTCTGGGAACCCAAGCATGCTCGCGGTTGCCGCGGACCAGTAGTTCACCCATCCGAGGTAATGCGGGAGCTCGGGGGCGCGGAGGTGCCAGGGCAGGTGGAGCATGGGGAGCCCACGGCGCGAGCGCTCAGGCCCATCGGGTGAGCGACGGAACTGTTCGGAGATTTCCAGGCCGTAGTCATCCGGTGACGCATGTCCCCAGTAGGCCTGGGCACCTTCCGCCACGGCTTCGAGCACGTCCGTCGCTGCCTGGGGTCCCGCGACATCCAGTGGCAGATTGGCATGCACCTCGAAGCTTGCCTGACCACCAGGACCAAGGCGTGCTGATTTCTGGCGACCCGAAATCATGACCGGGTGACGCTCGTCCCCGTTGCACAAGAAGGGGAGCGGCTCCTCTTTCGTCGCTTCCGAGAGCCATTCGTCGCGACGCGGCAACAGGGACATCTGGCGCGTCTTGGTGACGGTCTGCTCCAGCCGGAGCCCAGACAACGCGCGCTCCATCCCGCGGACCACGGCGAGTGCACGGCCGTCGGTTCGCTCGAAGGTCGTTCCATGCGTGATGAGGACGAGTTGCTTGTTCTGGGTCATCGTGGGCACCCCGTGACGACGATTTCGAGGGCGGGGTCCTTGCTGAGCAGGGCCCGCCGGTGCTCCGGGGTGCTCACGCCAACGATGAATCCGTATCCGCAGGCATTCGCGGTATCGAGTTCCTTTTGCAGTTGCACGAGCTCCTTCGCGAGTTCCTGCTCCTGGATGAAGCCATTGTACGTGTCGAAGCGGTGGGTCTTGATTTCCCACAGCACGCGCGCGCCGACTTGCAGTGCATCGAAGCGAATCCCGTTCACGCTCACGTCCATGCCGGGGTACCGATTGGGTGGGAAGCTGTCGGCACAGGCATTGTGGGCCACATCCTTGGAGGCACGTGGCACGGGAACGGGCTCGCAGTGGGGATGGCGCGAGCGGCCCACGGGCAGAGGTGGCACAGGCGGTGGTGCGCCCTGCTCCTCGGGATCCCACTCAGGCTTCCGGTTGCCTTCTGCTGCTCCGAGCGTCTGCGTCGTTCCGGAGGTATCTCCCGCTTCCTCGGCGTAGCCGTGTCGTAGCTCATGCACCTCCAGTGCATCGTGAATGGCCGCGGCGACCACCACGACACCCAGGACGATGATGGTGCCCACGATGATTTCGGGGGCCGCCAGGACACAGAGCCCGAGCGCCACGGCGGCGGCGCCAGTGGAGGCCACCGAGCATCTCCCCGTGGTGTCACGGAACTCGAGCCGGTCATGGTCAAGGGCCCGATAGCACCGCTCCGCGAGCAGGGGCCACGGCTGGGAGGCTTCGCGAACGGCGCACCGGCCCTGGTCCATCCACGGCAGCGAGGCCGCTCGCTGGAGATTGGCGAGCCGTGGGCTCCGGGACGTGCGCTCCCGAGGCTCAGGTGCCGACGTCGCGCAGGCCGACAGGAGCAGCACAACCACGGCGCAGGCGCCGAATCGCAAGGCGACGTCCTTTCGGGGGGGGAACCCCATGCTACCGCCAGCGTCAGCCGCCTCGCGCCAGTTTCGTGAGCAGGAGGTGGACCGCCGGTAGGATGCCGCGTGGGCTCGCGGATGTGCCCGGCAGGAGGACATCAGACGTGGAAGCGACGTCGGACGACTTTGGACCGCCGAGAGACGAGCAGGAAATCTCCGCCGTGTCGGACATCTTGATGCATGCCTATGCCATGACGCCCGCGGACTGCGCCGCGTGGCGACAGCGCCTGGACTCCAACGACCTCCGACTGCTGCGCGAAGGTGGCAAGGTCGCCGGCACCCTGGTCTCCATCCGCAAGGGACAGTGGTTCGGCGGACGCAGCGTGCCCGTCGTCGGCGTGGGCGGCGTGGGTGTATCCCCTGTCCACCGCGGACAGGGCACCGCCAGTCGCCTGATGACCCGGCTGGTCCAGGAGGCCCGTGCCTCCGGTGCCGCGCTGTCCATCCTGTACCCCGCCACCCAGCCGCTCTACCGGCGCGCCGGCTACGAACAGGCTGGAGCCCGCTATGAGATCCGCGTGCAGATGGCCGCGCTCGAGATGGGCGAGCGCACGCTGTCACTCCGCGCCATCGAGCCGCGCGATGAGGCCGCCATCTCCGCCTGCTACAACCGCGAGGCGAGCCTCCGCCCGGGCTGGTTGGACCGCAGCGAGTTCTCGTGGACCCGCGTGCGAAACCCCCGCTCCGAGCAGGTCCACGGCTATCTCGTCGAGGGCGCCTCCGGCATCGAGGGCTATGTCTACCTCGCGCGCAGGCCCCTCAAGGATTTGCGCCAGGAACTGGCCCTGACCGACCTGGTCGCCAGCACCCCGGCGGCGGCGCGCCGGCTCCTGCGCTTCCTCGGTGACCACCACTCCCTGGGCACGGAGGTCGTCTGGTACGGCGGCCCGGACGACCCGTTCCTCCTGCTCCTTCGCGAGCAGTCGTACACCGTGAAGGTCTACATGCACTGGATGGCGCGCGTGCTCGACGTGCGGCGCGCGCTCGAGTCGCGAGGCTGGACGCCGGGGCTGTCCGGCTCGCTGCACCTCGAGGTGGCCGACGAGCTGTTCGAGGAGAACCGCGGTCGCTTCGTGCTCGACGTCCAGGACGGCGTGGGCCGCGTGACGCGCGGAGGCGAGGGCCGGCTGAAGCTGGACATCCGCCAGCTCGCGACGCTGTACACGGGCTTCCAGTCCGCGGCCGCGCTGCGCTCGGTGGGGCTCGTGGAGGCGGATGACGCCTCGGTGCGCTCGGCGATGGCCCTGTTCGGCGGCCCCCAGCCGTCCCTGCGCGACATGTTCTGACACGGCAGGCCCGCCAGGGGCCCGGGTGGCTACCGCCCCGAGGGCAGGAGGTGGTAGGAGCCCGGGACCTCATTCGTGGAGGAGCGGTCCATGCGGGCGTTCGTCACCGGCGGTTCCGGTTTCGTGGGCAGGTATCTCCTGGCGGCGCTCAAGTCGCGCGGCGAGCCGGCGCGTGCCCTGGCGCGCTCGCCCGTCGCCATGTCCACCGTGGCGGCCGCCGGAGGCGAGCCCTTCGAGGGCGACCTGTCCGACGTGGACGTCCTCGCGCGCGGCATGCAGGGCTGCGACACCGTCTTCCACTCGGCCGCGCTGGTGAAGTCGTGGGCCCCTCGCGCGGAGTACTACGAGGCCAACGTGCGCGGCACGGAGCGTGTCCTCGAGGCCGCGCGCGCAGCAGGGGTGCGGCGCTTCGTGCACGTCAGCACGGAGGCGGTGCTCGCGGACGGCACGCCCCTGGTGAAGGCCAACGAGTCCTGGCCGCTCCCCGAGCGCCCCATCGGCGACTACCCGTCCACCAAGAACGAGTCCGAGCGCCGGGTGCTGAGCGTGAACTCGGCGGACTTCACCACCGTGGCGGTGCGGCCCCGGTTGGTGTGGGGGCTCGGCGACACGTCGGTGCTGCCGCAGATGGTGGACGCGGTGCGCACCAAACGCTTCAAGTGGGTGGGAGACGGGCGCTACCTGAGCTCCACCTGCCACGTGGTCAACTGCGTGGAGGGCATGCTGCTGGCCGCGGAGAAGGGGCGGGGCGGCGAGGCGTACTTCCTCACGGACGGGGAGCCCGTGGTGTTCCGGGACTTCGTCACCGCGATGCTCAAGACGCAGGGCGTGGACCCGGGCACGAGCACGATTCCGTATGGCCTGGCGGCGGTGGTGGCCACGGTGGCGGACCTCGTGTGGGGGACCTTCGGGCTTCCGGGCCGGCCGCCGCTCAGCCGCACCGAGGTGCTGCTCATCGGCCGCGAGGTGACGGTGAGCGACGAGAAGGCCCGCCAGGAGCTGGGCTACGAGGGGCGGATGCCGCGCGCCATGGGACTGAAGGAGATGGAGGCGGCGTTCCAGGAGAAATCGTCACAGGCCGCCTGAGGCGCGCCGGGTGCGTGTGCGGTAGCCTTGTGGGCGGCCAGTGCACCGGGAGGATGGGCCATGCGTAGGTTCGAGTTCGTCGAGGGAACCAGCTCCAAGTTCTGGCAGCCGGAGGTTCAGGGCAACGTCTTCATCGTCACCTTCGGCCGCATCGGCACCGCCGGGCAGCGCAAGGAGAAGGCCTTCGCCGACGCCGCGAGCGCGCAGAAGGAGTACGACAAGAAGGTCGCAGAGAAGGTGCGCGAGGGCTACCAGGAGGTGACGGAAGGGGGCGCTCCCGCCGTCGCCGTGGCCGCGCCTCCCGCCGCGCCGAAGCAGACGCCGCTGCCGCGCCGCGTGCCCGTGGCCACGCCGACGCAGGCGACGCTGGACGCCGCCGCCGAGGCGCTCGCGGGGCTCCGGGCCCGCCTGGGCTGGCGCAGCTGGGAGGTCACCTCTCGCGCCCGTCGCGCGCGCAGGGCGCTCAGGGCCCTGGGCGGCGTGGACCCGGCCGCGCACGCGCAGCTGGCCCCCGTCTTCGAGGCGCTGATGAAGCGCGTGGTGGCGACTCCGAAGGAGGGGCGCTTGCCGCTGCGCCACGCGCTGGGGTTGTTGAGCGAGCTGGACGTGGCCGCCTTCAGCCGCGCGGTGGCGCTGTGGAAGTCCGCGCCGGAGTCGGGCGAGCTGGGCATGGTGCGCCGCGCGGACTCGCTGGGCGAGCCGGAGCTGGCGCTGCGGCTGGGGCTGCTGTTGGCGGAGCGCCCCGGGTTCAAGGGCAGCGCCTCCGAGGAGGGCTGGGCGAAGCGCTGGAATCAGTTGCGGCCGCACGTGGAGAAGAAGCTGTCCGAGTCCGGCGGCTCGCTGTCCGAGTGGGTCAAGGGCGTGAGTGCGGGAAGCGAGACGCCGCTGGCGGGACGACTCTCCCGGCTGGAGGCCTGAGGCGCGACATGCTGGATGGGGGACGCGGCGGCACATGACACCCAGGGTTCTCATCGTCGTCGGCTTCATCGCCGCGCTGGGTGGGGTTCTGTACCTGACCTCGGAGCGGGGGCCCCGGTCGACGGAGGTCCCGGAGGCGGGGACGCCGCTGCCCACCTCGGTGTCCCGGCCCTCGAGGCCGGGCAAGGTGGTGGACGTCACCTTCCTCTACAGCACGGAGAAGAAGGACTGGGTGGAGGCGGCGGCGCGGGACTTCGAGCGCGCGAACCCGTCCATCCGTCTGACGTTGGTGGGGCGAGGCTCGCTGGAGGCCGCGCAGGCCATCCTGGAGGGCCGCGAGCAGCCCACGGTGTGGAGCCCGGCGGACAGCGCGGTGTTGCGGATGCTCGCGTCGGACTGGGCGACGGACGCCACGCGTCGGCCGTTGTTCGCGGAGGCCGGTGAGCAGGCGCCGCGTCCGCTGGTGATAACGCCGTTGGTGTTCGTGGTGTGGGCGGACCGGGCGGAGGTGCTGCGCAAGGCGAGTGGTGGCGGCGCGGTGTCGTGGAAGGTCCTCCAGAAGGCGGTGACGAGCCCTCGGGGCTGGCCGGCGATTGGGGGCAAGGGGGAGTGGGGGTTGGTGAAGCTGGGCCACACGGACCCGACGCGCTCGAACTCGGGGCTGCAGGCGTTGCTGCTCGCGACGCTGGAGTACTACGGCAAGCGGGGTGGGCTCACGGTGGAAGACCTGCTGGACCCGGGGTACCAGGATTGGATGAAGGCGTTGGAGCGGGGGGTGACGCGCTTCGAGGCCTCGACGGGGACCTTCATGGCGGACATGGTCCGCTTCGGGCCTTCGCGCTACGACATCGCGGTGGTGTACGAGAACCTGGCGATTGCGCAGGTGTCGCAGGCGCAGGGGCGGTGGGGTGAGCTGAAGGTGTCGTATCCCGCGCTCACGTTGTGGAGCGACCACCCGGCGGCGGTGCTGCAGGGGGACTGGGTGACGCCCGCGCAGAAGGACGCGGCGCTGGAGTGGCTGCGCTATCTGCACAGCCGGCCGGTGCAGGAGCGGGCGCTCCAGTTCGGCTTCCGGCCGGCGGACCCGGCGGTGCCGTTGAAGACCGAGGACCCGGACAATCCGTTCACGCGGCTGGCGTCCCACGGAGTTCAAGTGGACGTGCCGCCCGTGGCGGAGGTGCCCGAGGGCCCCGTGGTCAGGGATTTGTTGATGCTCTGGTCGCGCGTGCTGACGTCGGGCCGGTAGGGACAGCGTCTACCGCGTCGGCAGCGCGCGGAAGGTGAGGCCCTCCAGGGCGAGTTGGCTCACTGCATCGCGAAACCGCTCCGTGCAGATGACCATCGTGGCGAAGTCGCCCAACCGGAACAGGTCCGCCTCGGTGGGGAGGGTGGCTGCCTCCAGGATGGGCGCATCGGGCCAGCGGAAGGACTGGCGTCCGCAGGTTGCGCAGGCCGGAGGCGTGTCCGCGGGGAGGCTGCTCGGGTGCAGCCGGCCTGTCGGTCGAAGCTGAAGCTCCAGCAGCTCGGGGGGGTTCTTCTGCCGGTGTCGGAGCTCGGTGCGGCAGCCGACGAGTCCACGGACTCCGGCGGCGCGAAGTTGTTCCAGGACCTCCGACCGGAGGAGGAGTCTGATTCCTCCGACCCAGGCCAGTGGACCGAAGGCGCCGAAGGCCTGACCCACCAGCGGGCCGAAGTGCGTGCCGGGTGGAAGCTCCGCTTGGGGAGGTAACAAGGGACGCACCAGCTCGCGCAGTCGGTTGAGCTCGGCGAGAGGTTCCGGTCGAGGTCGCTCGAATGCGCGGTGCTCGGCGAGGCCCGAGAGGTCGACGGAGGGATGGTCATGCCCCACGTCGCTCCAGGTGGCGCCGCACGCAGGGCACTTCACTCCGGGAAGTCGCCACCGATGCGTCGCATCGACTTCCCCGCCGTGCTTGGCGGTGGCCGCCCTGTCCTCGCCCAACAAGAAGTAACGGCTCATGCGTGCCTAGGCTCCTGGGCGGGAATAGTAGGGCTGGATGGGACCTCCGATGAGGTCGAATCGATGAATCAGCTCTCCCGCATGCCGGAAGATCTCCTCGGGACTTGCCCTGGGAGAGGTTCGGATGAAGTCACGCCACGCATCGTTCCAGGCTCCACCTCGCCCCGTGCCGTCATGGATTCGCCTGTGCACGTGAAGGGGAATGGGCATCGTGTAGCTGTGAATCTTGACGCCTTGTTGCTCGAACCAGTCGGCGAGGTCTCGGGCCTGGGGGAAGATGTGGTGTTTCTCCCATCGCCCCGGAGTGAGCTGGCGTGAAGGCGGGATGACCGTCGCTGGAGCGCCATTCCAGTTCGGGAAGACCATGACCGCGCCTGGTGGGAGTTGTTGGGCTCCGCCCCAGTTCCGCCTGGGCCCTCTGCCTGGAGCCGCGCTCGCCGCAGGTGGACGCGCCGGAGGGAAGCGCGCCAGCTCGATGTCTCCGGGAGCGCGTTCGCAGGGGTAGAAGCCGCAGGCTTCGCCCAGACACAGGAGGGAGACGCATTGGTCTTCCTCGGGTGTGTGGCATTCCACCTCGGCTGCGTCCCAGGCCTGCTGCATGGGTGGCTTGCCGAGGGTGGTGCAGCCTGAGAAGGACGCGAGGACCAACGCAACCAGAGGGGCGTGCAGGGTTCGCATGGGTTGGCATGGTACGAGGGGCATCTGTCATGCCCTCGAGAAGGAGGGCGGCGCACGACGCTTCACAGTCCCATCGTCGAGCAGTGCGCCCCGTGCTGGACGCCCTGGCTTCTGGATGCACTCGAGACCACCTTGGCCGCGAGTGAGGGGAGGGGGCATGAGGGCGTTGGCATCCTGGACATGGAAGGTGTTGGGGTTGGTGTTGCTCCTGGGCGGAAGTGGGGCCCGTGCGTTCAATGACGCGGACGCGCTGAAGGTGGTGGGGTTCGCGCGGACGCAGCTTCGGAAGTCCGCGTCCGCCATGCCGAACGAGACGCGCTCTCCGAAGGCCTCACGCGCGGATGGGACGTGGACGACGGTGGCCAACACGGACGAGGTCGCGTGGACGCAGGGCTTCTTCCCAGGCGGCCTGTGGCAGCTCTACCAGGTGGGGCTTGAGCCCTCGTGGCAGAGCAAGGCCGACCGATGGACGCGGCCCCTGGAGGTGCAGAAGACGAACCGGAAGACGCATGACCTGGGCTTCAAGATGTTCCTCAGCTTCGGCAATGCCTACCGGCTCACCGGAGACGCCTACTACCGCAACGTGCTGCTGACCTCCGCCGAGTCCCTGGCGGCCCGCTACAACACGCGCATCGGCATCATCGATTGTTGTGACTGGAACTCCGCGTGGGACGTGCCGCTCGTCACGGACACGATGATGAACCTGGAGCTGCTCCTGTGGGCCTCGGCGAACGGCGGGCGCGCGGAGCTGCGCACCATGGCCGTCAACCATGCGCTCACCACGCTGCGAGACGCGGTGCGCCCGGATGGCAGCTCGTTCCACTATGTGGACTACAACGCCGCCACCGGCGCCATCCGCTCCAAGGGCACCTTCCAGGGGTACTCCACCAACTCCACCTGGGCCCGAGGCCACGCGTGGCTCATCCATGGGTACACCATGGTGTACCGATACACGGGGGACTCTCGGATGCTTGCCGCCGCGCGGAAGGTGACGGACTGGTACCTGTCGCGCGTGCCGACGGACATGGTGCCCAAGTGGGACTTCGATGCGCCAGGCACGCAGAAGGACTCCTCCGCAGCGGCCATCGTCGCCTCGGCGCTGCTGGAGCTGAGTCAGCTGGAGACGGATGCCGCGCGCAAGACGCGCTACCGCGACGCCGCCCTGCGCACGCTCGACACCCTGGTGTCTCCCGCGTACTTCGCGCAGGGCACCAACAGCCCGGGACTGCTGCTGCATGGCGTGGGGCACCTGCCCGCGAACCAGGAGGTCGACGTCAGCCTCATCTACGGCGACTACTACTTCCTGGAGGCGGTGCTGCGCTTCAATCCCAACCCTCCGTACCCCTGGTACTCGAAGCTCTCCTTCTTCGAGAGCCAGCACCGGCTGGGCAGCGGCAACACCGGCGTGCGCACCATCGAGTTCGACGTGACGCCGCTCGCCTCCCGGCAGGATGGAACCATCGGCTACACGGACAGCTCCACCTCGGTGACGGACTACGCCTCGCTGAACATGACGGTGCGCATGAACCTGGAGGGGCACTTCGACGTGCGCAATGCGGGCGCGTATGCGTCACTCACCCGGGTTCCGTACGTCAATGGCCGCACGTACCACGTGCGCATCCTCGCGGACCTGCCCGCGCGTCGCTACAGCGTCTGGGTGCGGCCTCCTGGAGGCAGTGAGGTGCAGATTGCGAACCGGTTTGTCTTCCGCACGGGCGCGCCGCCCATCGACGACCTCGGCCGCGCCTCCGTCCGGACCCTCATCGCGGACAGTGACTTCCGCGTCCTGAATCACCAGGTGCGGGCCGGCGTCACGGCGTCCGTGAGCGAAGAGAGAACCGAGATGCTGAGCGATGCCGAGGAGTCCCTCGGCTGTGGTTCGACCCACGGCGCGTCCACGTCCTCCGGTGTGCTGACCGTGCTCGGCGTCATGGCCCTGCTTCAGCGGAGCCTCTCGACGAGACGGCGACGCTGACCGGTGACAGGGGCAAGGCCCCTCAAATCACCCCGTCCCATCCCACGTCATGGCGGCGGAACACCTCGCGCAGTCCGGCGACCTGTGACTCGGCAAGCGGCCCCCTGGACAGGATGTCCAGGTTGCGCCGCAGCCGTGACGCCTGGGTGGTGCCGACGATGCACGCGCTCACCCCGGGTGCATGGGCCGCGAAGCGCAGCGCCAGCTCATCCCACTCGAGCCCGCCCAGGTCCGCCTGCATCGCCCGCATCCTGTCCCAGTACTGCCCCACGTCGTGCGCCTGGGGCCGCGTGTCGTGGCGCCACGCCGCGTTGCCCAGGGGCCGCTTGGCGATGACGCCCACGCCCATCCCCGCCGCGCGCGGCACCGCCCCCTCCAGCGCCCGCTGGTCGAACACATTCACGGAGGTCTGCACGCAGCCGAAGGCCCCGTTGGCCAGCGCCACCTGGAGCGCGGCGTTGTCCCCCGAGTACGCCGCCACGCGCACCTTGCCCTGCGCCACCGCGCGCCGCAGGGCATCCACCAGCTCCGTGCGCCGCAGCACCTCCTCGGGACACGAGTGAAGGTGCATCACGTCGACGTAATCCGTCCGCAGCCGCCGCAGCGCCTGGTCCACGCCTCGCGTGATGCACTCGGGCGTCCAGTCCTCCACCCCCGGCACGCCGTAGCCACACTTGGTGGACAGGACGACGTCGCCCCGGCGCGCACCGAGGAACCGGCCGATGCGCTCCTCGGACGCGCCGTAGCTCGGCGCCGTGTCGATGAGGTTCACCCCCGCGTCCAGCGCGCCGAGCAGCAGTGCCTCCACCGCCCGGTCCTCCAGCTCCGCGCTCCCCAAGGGCCCCGCGCCCAGCCCCAGCGCGGACACCTTCAGGCCCGTCATCCCCAGCGGACGGCGCTCCAGACGTTGCACGGTGACAGCCTCCTCGCGCGACCCGCAGGGAACGGACCGGCGGGTCAGCATGTCACGCCGCACGTCGCGTCGGTCAGCGCTCCTTGCGCGCGGCCAGGTCGATGAAGCCCCGGATCCAGGCCAGGTTCACCTGGTGGCACGCGTCCAGGCTCGTGGGCGTGGTGGTCTCCAGCGCCGCCGTGTACGGCACGCCCTGGCGCATGTACCAGTCCGTCACGCTGCCGTCGTGGTACCAGATGAGGCCCGCGTCATCGGTGAAGTTGTTCTCGTCCACCTTCTGGTTGCGAATCACCGTGGCGTGCTTCGACGCGGCGTCGACGAGCGGCAGGTACGCGGCCTTGTCCCCGAAGACGTACGCATATGTCGCGGCGCCGCCCAGGTAGTTGTCCTGGTGGATGTCCAGCGCGGCGTTCGGCGCGGGCCAGCGCGCCAGGTCCGCGCGCACCGCCCGCGTCTCCTTGGGCCCGCCGTCGTAGAGCGCCCAGCGCAGGTGCGCCTGGCCGGAGTTCAGCTCTCCTCGCCACTCGCCCGGCGCCACCTCGTAGCGCATGAAGTCGTTGTTCGGCTTCTCCCCGCTGCGGTTGTAGCGGGTGCCGTCCTCGAAGCCGGAGGGGTTGATGCACGGATACACGCGCAGCCCCACGCCGCGCTCCTTCGCGTAGGCCACCACCTCCGGCAGGCGCTCGGCCAGCGTGAGCGGACCCGCGGGCTCCTCACCATGGAAGCCGGAGGTGATGACCAGCCAACGCTCACCGGGCACGGTGATGCGGAAGAGCGGGTAGGTCTGCCCGCCCTCGATGACGTGTCCGTATTCGGCCACTTCACCGAGGTTCTCGAAGGAGCGGATGCGTTGCGCGTAGTCGGTGTACCGGTATCTCACGCTCCCAACCTATGCGCGGCGCGCCTCGTCGCCTACCCATTCCTACCCGCGGGCAGACGAAGGCCGTTGAGTGGGGGACGCGGCTCCTCACTCCAGGCCGGTGCGCTCGCGGAACTCCGTGGCCAGCGCCTTGCGCTGCTCGGGCGTGAGCGTGCCGTGCACCTCCAGCGCGGCGTCCGTCGCCTGGTGGGCGAACGCGCGCAGGGCCTCGATGCGCTCGTCCACCAGCGCGTGCAGCCGCTTCGCGTCGGGCGTGGCGGACTCCAGCTGGCCCACCACTTCCGAGCGCACCCCGCGCTGCTCCTCGGCCAGCTTCGCGCCCTGCTCGAGCAGGCGGTCCTTCACGGCGTGGATGGACTGGCGCTGGGCCTCCGTCGCGTCCAGGTCATCCAGCTTGTCGTTGAGCTTCCACGTCACCACCTGCTTGATGCGCTCGGGGTTGTGGCCCCAGCCGTGGTGCCCTCCGCGAAAGGCGAAGCCGCTGAGCAGCACGACGGCGACGACGGCGGAACTGGCGATGGCGAGCTTCTTCATCATGGTCTTCTCTCCGGCAAAGGGGCGCGCCGAAAGCGGCCCCGGGTGGCTGCGCCGTACTGGCGACGCTGTCCAATGTGCCGGCCGGGTTTTGGGCGCGCTTGTACCGGGCGTGAAGAAACATGAAGGCCCGTGCGCCCCCGGAGTTCCGCCCCGGACGTGCTCGCCTGGACGCCGGGTGGGGAGGCGCGCGGAGTCAAGTTCTCCGAGGGCCCCGGGCCGCCATTTTCCGACGGGGACACGACGGCGCAAGAGGCCGATTTTCCGGCCTCCAGGGCCCCTCGCGCGCGGGGCGCACACTGGACTGGCGAGCAGGGGGCGAGGGCCATACTGTTCGCCTCACCATGTCCTTTACCCACCTGCACCTTCACACCCTGTACTCACTGCTCGATGGGGCCATCCGGATGAAGGACCTCATCAAGACGGTGAAGGAGAAGGGGATGACGAGTGTCGCCGTGACGGACCACGGCAACATGTTCGGCGCCATCGACTTCTACAAGAAGGCGAAGGACGCGGGCATCAAGCCCATCCTCGGCATGGAGGCGTACGTCGCCGGCCCCAAGGGGCGTGAGGACCGCTCGGAGAAGGTCTCCCACCACCTCATCCTCGTGGCGAAGAACGCGGAGGGCTACGCCAACCTGCGCTACCTGTCGTCCACGGCGTACATGCAGGGCTTCTACTACCACCCGCGCATCGACAAGAAGGTGCTCGCCGACCACAGCAAGGGCCTGTTCGCGCTGACGGCGTGCCTGGGCGGTGAGGTGACGAGCGCGTGCTTCCGCGGGGACATGGACCACGCCCGCCGCGCGGCCCAGGAGTACAAGGACATCTTCGAGCCCGGGCACTTCTTCCTGGAGGTGCAGTCCAACGGGATGCCCGAGCAGGACAAGGCCAACGAGAACCTGATGCAGCTGTCGAGGGACCTGGACATCCCTCTGTGCGCCACCGCGGACGCGCACTACATCAAGCGCGAGGACGCGCGCGCGCACGAGCTGCTCATGTGCATCGCCAGCGGCAAGACGCTGGCGGACAACAAGCGCCTGAAGCACGCCACCGACAAGCTCTACGTCACCAGCCCCACGGAGATGCTGGAGTTCTTCAAGGACACGCCCGAGGCGGTCCACAACACCCAGCGCATCGCCGAGCAGTGCAACCTGGAGCTGAAGCTGGGCAAGCCCATGCTGCCCACCTTCAAGGTGCCCGACAGCCACACGCCCGACAGCTTCATGGCGGAGCTGGCCTACGAGGGCCTGCGCGAGCGCTTCAACGAGCTGGCGGCCACCGTGACGTACCCCATCGACCGCGAGCAGTACCAGGCGCGCCTGTCGCTGGAGATCGGCGTCATCCAGAAGATGGGGTTCAGCGGCTACTTCCTCATCGTCCAGGACTTCATCAACTGGGCGAAGAAGATGGGCATCCCGGTGGGCCCGGGCCGTGGCTCCGGCGCCGGCAGCCTGGTGGCGTACGCGCTGCGAATCACCGACGTGGACCCCATCCCGTACAACCTCCTGTTCGAGCGCTTCCTGAATCCGGAGCGCGTGTCGATGCCCGACTTCGATATCGACTTCTGCCAGGACCGGCGCGACGAGGTCATCCAGTACGTCGGCCGCAAGTACGGCGAGATGAACGTGGGGCAGATCATCACCTTCGGCTCCTTGAAGGCCAAGAGCGTGCTGCGCGACGTGTGCCGCGTGTTCGCGCTGCCGTTCAGCGAGGGTGACCGCATCGCGAAGCTGGTGCCGGAGGTGCTCAACATCACCTTGAAGGAGGCCATCGAGATGGAGCCTCGCCTCAAGGAGATGATGGAGAAGCCCAGCAACATCGGCGAGGTGGAGGGCAAGCCCGTCACGACGAAGGACGTGCTGGAAATCGCGCTCGCGCTGGAGGGCCTGCACCGCCAGCCCGGCATGCACGCGGCCGGCGTGGTCATCGCCGACAAGCCCTTGTGGGAGTTCGTGCCCGTCTACCAGCCGCCGGGTGAGAAGACGCTCATCACCCAGTTCGCCAAGGACGAGGTGGAGGCGGCGGGGCTGGTGAAGTTCGACTTCCTCGGCCTGAAGACGCTCACGGTGATTCAGCACGCGCTGGACCTGGTCAAGCGCAACCACGGCAAGGACATCCCCCGGCACGAGATTCCGCTCAACGACGACAAGGTCTGGGAGCTGATGGCCAAGGGCGACACGGCCGGCGTCTTCCAGATGGAGTCCAGCGGCTTCACGGAAATGGTGGTGAAGCTCAAGCCGTCCTGCTTCGAAGACGTCATCGCCGCCGGCGCCCTCTACCGCCCGGGTCCGCTGGACTCCGGCATGGTGGACGTCTTCATCAACCGCAAGCACGGCCGGGAGAAGGTGTCGTATCCGCATCCCGCGCTGGAGCCGGTGCTCAAGGACACGTACGGCGTCATCGTGTACCAGGAGCAGGTGATGCAGATCTCGCAGGTCCTGGGTGGCTACACCCTGGGCCGCGCGGACCTGCTTCGCCGCGCGATGGGCAAGAAGAAGGCCGAGGTCATGCAGGCCGAGCGCGCCGGCTTCCTCGAGGGGTGCGCGAAGAACAACGTCGACCTGAAGGTCGCGGGTGAAATCTTCGACCTGATGGAGAAGTTCGCCGAGTACGGCTTCAACAAGAGCCACTCGGCGGCGTACGGCCTCGTCACCATCCACACGGCGTGGCTGAAGGCGCATTACCCGTGCGAGTTCATGGCGGCCCTTCTCTCCAGCGAGAAGGACAACACGGACAAGGTGGTGAAGCACATCGGCGAGGCGCGCGAGTCGGGCCTGCAGGTGTTGCCGCCGGACGTGAACCAGTCGGACCTGCAGTTCGGCGCGGTGGAGGGGAAGATCCGCTTCGGGCTGGGCGCCATCAAGGGCGTGGGCGAGGGCGCCATCGAGTCCATCCTGGACGCGCGCAAGGACGGGCACTTCAAGAGCCTGTTCGACTTCTGCGAGCGCGTGGACAGCCGCAAGGTGAACCGCAAGGTGCTCGAGGCGCTGGTGAAGGCGGGCTCGTTCGACTTCGAGAAGCGGCCGCGTCGGCAGATCTTCGACACCATCGAGAAGGCGATGAACCGGGGCTCGGCCAGCCAGAAGGACAAGGCGGCGGGGCAGAGTTCGTTGTTCGGGATGCTGGCGGGGCCGGCGTCGGGTGGGGCGGGGCTGAAGGACGACTACGTGGTGGTGGAGGAGTGGTCGGAGAAGGAGCGGCTGGCGCTGGAGAAGGAGGCCATCGGCTTCTACGTGTCGGGCCATCCGCTGCATCAGTACGACAAGGAGCTCAAGCGCTACGCGAAGCCGATCACGGCGGTGCAGCGCGCGCGCAAGGACGACAAGCTCACGGTGGCGGGCGTCGTGACGGTGCTGCGCGAGCGGCCCACGAAGACGGGCAAGCGCATGGCGTGGGTGACGATTGAAGACCTGTCGGGCTCCATCGAGCTGGTGTGCTTCCCGGGCAAGGAGGGGACGCGCAGCGTGATGGGGAGCAACGGCAAGTGGACGAAGCAGGGGCCCAAGCCGGGGTTCGAGAACTGGGAGCACCTGCTGAAGTCGGACGACCCGATCCTGGTGACGGGGACGGTGCAGATCAGCCAGCGTGACGAGGACTCGCCCACGCCGGAGCTCATCGTCGACAACATCCAGAGCCTGAAGGAGGTCCGGGAGAAGCGCACCAAGCGGCTGGAGCTGCGGGTGCCGGCGGACCTGCTGACGGAGGACCGGGTGGCGAAGCTCAACGACCTGGCGAAGAAGTACGCGGGAGCCACGCCCGTGGCCGTCAGCGTGCTGTTCCCGGGTGAGGGCGAGGCGCTCATCGGGAACACGTCCCTGAAGGTCCAGGTGCATGACGACCTGCTGCTCGCCGTGGACCGACTGTTCGGGATGAAGGTGGTCGAGTTCGGGTGATGGGCTGCGTCCTCCGGCCCTGCTGGGGCCGGGGGGACCTCGCCTGGAGTGCCGCGAAAGGGGTTCTTTCGTGACTACAGTCCGCGGAATGTGGCTGCTCCGCGGATGTGTCCTTGGATTCCTGCTGTGGGTCGGTGCGGCTTGTGGCCCTTCGACGGTTCACGCTCGAGGGGTAGCCGCAGCGGTAGGGGCGTGCTCGCGCGCTCATGAGGAAGAGTGCGTGGTGCTTGCTTGTGATGGGGGCGCCTGCGGCCTGTTCGGCTGTGAGGACGTCGACACCGAGACTCCTCGGGTGGAGCCGGCGCTGGCGATGCGCCCACCGCCTCGGGCCCCTCCGGCCTTCCGCAATCTCCGAAGCCTGGGGCTCCGCGCGGGTGCGCGGCCGAGGATGACGTTCCACTTCCGTTACCGCGAGGGCTTCGTTCCCGCGCTACCTCGCGAGCCGGGGAAGCTCGTGCATCATCACTTGTTCCCGCAGCAGCCGGAGCTCGCGCGATGGTTCCGGGCGAATGGCATCGACATCCACAAGTTCACCCTCTTGATTCCCGAGCACATCCACCGGCAACTGCACAGCGGGACGGGGAGGGGCGGACAGTGGAACCAGGCGTGGCGAGACTATCGGGACAGCAAGCAGGGTGGCTTCGTGACGCGCGAGGAGCTGCATCGCAAGGCCGTCGAGCTCATCTTCCGCTTCGAGCTGACGGGGCCGGTGGTGCCCTACAATGCGCCCCTGGCGCCGTTCAATTCGATGCCTCAGCTCCGTGCTCCCTAGAGGTCCCGTGAAGTTCTACAAGGTCGAAGAGGACACGTCGCTCGGCTTCACCGGACGCCTGGATGCGGTGAACAAGTGGTGCTTGCCGGGCGTGGAGCCTTGCCCGAAGTGTCGCCTCGGCGGAGGCGTGCCGTGGCTTGCGTATCCTTGTGTGGACCTGTCCGGGTTGCCTCCTCAAGTGCTGCGGAAGCTGAAGGACCCGTGGCCCGTCCCGTTCGAGGAGTTCTCGCGGCTGCGTGAGCTGGTTCGCCCGTTGGCGCCATCATGGGCGCTGCTGGAGCCAGGGGCCCAGTTCGGGCCATACACCGGAAAGGGCTCGGGGAGTTTTGGTGGGTTGTTCATGCAAGACCCATTTGCGCTCTTCCTCCGACGCGGGGCGCTGGATGAGCTGCGTGCAGAGGGAGTTCGAGGCCTCGACGCCTGTCCCGTCGAGATTCGATTCAGAGGTGCGAACCCACCTGAGTTGCTCCAGCTCCAGCTCCAACTGCAGGGTCGGCTTCATGTCGATGTGCGCCCGTCCTCATGGGATTCGCCCTGCGCGAGCTGTGGCCGCGTTTCCGCAAGTTGGCCGAAGGACATCCTCCTGGATTCAGCCTCGCTTCCAGAAGATGTCGACGTGTTCCGTCATCGAGAAGGTTGGGCCACGCTCATCGTCACCGAGCGATTCGTGGAGGCCGTGCGGCGGCTGGACCTGGGAGGCGTCATCTTCCGCGAACTGGCGGTTCGCTGAGAACCCGCAAGCTCGCGCCGCTTTCGCGTGGGTGAGGTACGGTGCGCCCACTCTCGCGGGAGGCCGTGATGGACGCCACGTACAAGTCGCTGCGCATCGAGAAGGCGGATGGAGTCGCCGAGGTGGTTCTGCTGGGCCCGGGGCGTGGCAACGCCATGGGCCCGGACTTCTGGCGGGAGATGCCGGAGGCCATCCGCGCACTCGATGACGATGACTCCGTCCGCGTGGTGCTCGTCCGTGGCAACGGCGACCACTTCACCTACGGCCTGGACCTCATGGGCATGATGGAGTCCCTGGGGCCGCTGCTCACCGGCGACAACAACCTCGCCCTGGAGCGCACCCGGCTGCTCAAGCTCATTGGCGACATGCAGCAGGCCACCGAGGGCCTCGCCCGCTGTCGCAAGCCCTTCATCGCCGCCGTGCATGGCTGGTGCATCGGCGGAGGCATGGACCTCATCGCCGCGTGTGACTTCCGCTACTGCTCGCGCGACGCGAAGTTCTCCCTGCGCGAGGTGAAGGTCGGCATCGTCGCGGACCTGGGCGCCCTCCAGCGTCTGCCCCGCATCATCGGCGAGGGCCACACGCGCGAGCTCGCCTATACCGGCGGCGACGTGGACGCCGAGCGCGCCCTGCGCATGGGCCTCGTCAATGAGGTGTTCTCCTCCGCCGAGGAACTGCTCACCCAGGCTCGCGCCACCGCGCGCCGCATCGCCGAGAATCCTCCCCTCGTCGTCCAGGGCGCCAAGCAGGTCATGGAGTACTGCGCCGACAAGTCCACCGCCGACGGCCTGCGCTACGTCGCCGTGTGGAACTCCGCGTTCCTCCAGTCCCACGACCTCGCCGAGGCCTTCTCCGCCTTCGCCGAGCGCCGCCCCGCCAGGTTCCTGGGCCGCTGATTCCACCGACGTTCCTGGCCTGGGCGTCCCATGGAATGGCGGAGCGGGTTGGCTGGCCGGACCGTGGGCGCCTCAATCGTGGTGGCGAGGCGCTCAGCTCCTGCATGGCAGGAGCGCGCACTCCCGCGCCTGGCCTTCCGCGCGGAAGGGTGCGCATCTCTCCACCGCCGCTATTGCCTCGTGCCTCCTTCCAGGTTCGTCGGAAGCAACCTCCCGGCTACACATTGAATCAAAGCCTGTCTGGCTCTTCGGGTGGGTGTCTGCCTTTCTTGCCGGGCAATGCCTTTAATATCCTGCGTGGAACCGGGGGCTGTCCTCCAGTGAGCGGGCCCGGCCAGCAAGACCTGCCGGCCTGCCCGCCGAATGCGCTCGGGAGTCATGAAGGCGCCAGGGAGGTCCTTGAAGACTCCTCGCCTCATCCTCTCCCCGCAATGTCAACCATTCGCTGTGCTGTCTTGTCTGTGGCGCAATTCCCTTTCCTGTGCGCTATATGGCGGCCTGGGTTTGATTGGCGCGGGCTCGCGACCCTCGGGTTGTGAGTCCTCTCTTTGTGGAAAGGTCCTTTCTGTATGTATTTCTTGGCGGGGTTCCGTCCGACGGGGGCGCTTGTCAAGCTGCTCCCGATGCTGTTCGGAGCATTTCTTGCGGCAGGTTGTGGTGTTGCGGAAACGCCCCACCAGGAAGCTCCGGTGGCGCTTGCGAACCAGGGCATGACCCAGGCTGCCAGCCGCGCACCTCCGGCGCGAATGGCTGCCGGACAGGAGCATTCCCTGGTCATCCGTCCTGATGGGACGGTCTGGGCCGCGGGGTCCAACGTCTATGGCCAGCTTGGGGACGGGACCTATATCGACCGGGCTCAGTTCGTCCGGGTCCAGGGGCTGACCCATGTGGTCGCCGTCGCAGCCGGGCTCTCCCACTCGTTGGCGTTGCGCGCGGACGGTTCGGTGTGGGCCTGGGGCTCCAATTCCTCGGGACAGTTGGGTAACGGCTCCGGCGAAGACAGCGCCCTTCCCACGCAGGTTCCAGGGCTGACTGGCATCACCACCGTTGGCGCGGGCACGGAACACTCCCTGGCCGCACGCACGGACGGGACGCTCTGGGCATGGGGCTTCAACGGAGATGGGCAGTTGGGCAACGGCTCCGTGGCCTCGCGCACGACGCCAGTCAAGGTGGGGACGACCCTCGGCAACGTGGTTGCGCTGGCGGGAGGCAGTGCCCACTCGATGGCGCTGCGCGCGGATGGAACCGTCCATGCGTGGGGTGCTGGTGCCAGCGGACAGCTCGGTAATGGCTCGACGGCCCGTCGCCTCACCCCAACCCAGGTCCCCGGGCTGACCCACGTCAACGCCATTGCCGCGGGAGACAGTCATTCTCTCGCGCTGCAGGCGAATGGTGCTGTCAAGGCCTGGGGCAACAACGCCTATGGTCAGTTGGGAGACGGGACCCTCACGAACCGACTGACTCCAGTTCAAGCGGCGGGGCAGGGGACCTGGACAGCCATTGCTTCGGGGTTGTCTTCCTCCATCGCTGTACGGTCGGATGGAACCATCTGGGCCTGGGGCTTCAATGCCTATGGGCAGCTCGGCGATGGGACGCAGGTGGACCGTACCAGTCCCGTCCAGGTCAGCGGCTTGTCTCAGGGCCGGATGGTGGCCATGGGGAGCACGCACACGCTGGTGCTCTTGTCCTCGGGACTGGTCAAGTCATGGGGAGGGAACTTCCTGGGACAACTCGGCAACGGAACGTTGCAGGACCGTGCGACTCCGGGCTCCACGAATGTCCGATCGGGATGGAGCAAGGTCGCCCCAGGCGGCGCGAGCAGCTACCGTGCCTTCACCTTGTTCTTGAGGCCGGATGGAACGCTCTTGGCTTCTGGCGACAACAGCGAAGGTCAGTTGGGCAATGGAACCACCAATGACAGCGCCATTCCCGTGCCGGTCGCGGGCTTGGGTTACGTCGTGGATGTTGCCGCGACGGACCACTCTCCTGTCGCGGTCCTGGCGGACGGGACCGTGTGGACCTGGGGTGGTTCCAGCGATTCCCTTCTTCCCCAGAAGCTCAGCGGAATTGCCAACGTGATCGCCGTCGCCGCTGAGTCGTGGACAGTGCATGCCCTCAGAGGGGATGGAACCGTGTGGGCTTGGTCCACCTTGGGGTCGAACACAACGCCCATTCAAGTGCCCGGCCTCTCCAGCGTGGTGGCCATCGCGAGCGGTGACTACCATACCCTCGCATTGCGTGCGGACGGCAGTGTCTGGACATGGGGCAGCAACACCTACGGACAGTTGGGCGACGGGACGACGACATCACGTACCGTTCCCATGCAGATTGGAGGCGTGAGCAACATCGTGGCCGTCGCGGGTGGCTCATACCACTCTTTCGCGCTTCGTGCAGATGGCACCGGTTGGACTTGGGGCTCGAACGCCTCTGGCGCGCTTGGGGACGGCACTCGGATTGATCGCCATTTACCGGTTCAAATCACGGGGCTGGCGGGGGTGACGGAGATCTCCGCGGGCTATTCCCAGTCCATGGCTCTGGCCGGTGATGGCTCCGTCTGGATCTGGGGAGGAGGGCTGCTTGGAGACGGGGCGGAGGGCTCCGTCAGCCAGCCCATGCGACTGGCGGGTGTGAGCGAAATCACCGCGGTCACGGCGGGCAGTGGGTACTCATTTGCGCAGCGCGCGGACGGAACGCTCCTGGCGTGGGGGGCCAATCGCCACGGCCAACTCGGCAACGGGGTTTCCGACCGGCGAGAGGTCCCTTACCGGCTTCCTGGCTTGACGGACATCGTGGGTGTCGCCGCGGCACACATGACCTCCGTGGCGCTCCGTTCCGACGGAACTGTCTGGGCATGGGGGTCTGGCAATGGCTGGTCCCATGTACCGAAGCAGATTCCTGGCGTGAGTCAGGTCGTGGAGGTCGCCGCTGGCTATTGCCACTTCATGGCTTTGCGTTCGGATGGGACGGTGTGGACCTGGAGCGCGACCCCCTGTGGTCTCGACTTCGAGAACCATGGGCAGATGGGCGATGGAACCCGAATCTACCACTCCGCGCCGGCGCCCGTTCCAGGATTGAATCGCGTGATTGCGATTGCCGCGGGGAAGTATCATTCACTCGCAGTTCGCTCGGATGGCACGGTCTGGGGGTGGGGCTACAACGCCACGGGCGCCCTGGGGGACGGAACGATTGCAGATCGCCTCAGTCCTGTTCGGGTTTCCGGGTTGACTGGGGTCGTCTCCGTGTCGGCGGCCTACACGAGTTCGATGGCGCTGGACGTCGCCGGCAGGGTTTGGGCTTGGGGGGATAATCAGGGAGGCATTCTGGGAACCGGGCAGAGCGCTTCCAATTTGCTCTACCCTGTGCAGATCCCCTCTTTGACGGGAGTGGTGGAGATTGCGTCGGGGGACTTTCATTCCCTGGCTCGACGTTCGGATGGTTCCCTTTGGGCGTGGGGCTCCAATGGCCGTGGCTCCGTAGGCAACAGCCCTCTTCGAACTGTCAGCACCCCCATCCAGGTCCTGAGTTCAGTGAGGAGCTTGGGGGCTGGTGACTATTCTTCATATGCGACTCGCAACGATGGGACGCTGTGGGCCTGGGGAGACAACGATTTCGGCCAGCTTGGAGACGCCAGCACGACGAACCGGTTTGCTCCTGTGCGTGTCTCCGGGGTGTTCGACGCAGTGACCTCGGCGGGGGGGAGCTACCACTCCCTGCACCAGTCCAGCGATGGCTCTGTCTGGGTCTCCGGGGACAACATCTTCGGACAGTTGGGGGACGGTGCCCCAGCCGCGCAAGAGTTCTGGCCGGTGCCGGTCCTCTTGCCTCAGTAACCGAGATGCAGAAGGACTTCCTCCTTTCGAGTCCGTGATGCGAGGATTCCCAGGGCATTCAGTCCTGGGAGTCCCTCGGAATGACGGAGACGGTTGGCTTGCTGGGCTATGGGCGCTTCGGCCGCGCCCTCTCGGGACTGCTCGCGGACGCGGGCATCCCCCATCGTGTCCACGACCCGAAGCTCGATGAGGTCCCTCCCAAGCTCCAGGCGGGTTCCCTCGAGGACCTCGCCGCGCGCTCCACGATGCTCGTGCTGGCGATGCCCGTCACCGCCATGCACGACGCGCTGACCGCGCTCCGGCCCCTGCTGTCATCCACCCAGCTCGTCATCGACGTGGGCAGCGTGAAGGTGAGCCCCGTGCAGGCGCTCGCCTCCGTGTTGGGACGCGACATTCCTTGGGTCGGGACGCATCCGCTCTTCGGGCCCGCGAGCCTCGCGCGTGGCGATGCCAGGCGCACCGTGGTGTGTCCCAACTCGCTGCATCCCGAGACCGCCCAGCGGGCCCGCGCGCTGTTCGAGCGGCTCGGCTGTGAAGTGACGGAGATGACTCCCGAGGCACACGACGCGCTGATGGCCCGCACGCATGTGCTCACGTTCTTCCTCGCGCACGGACTCGTGAAGGCCGGAGTGGGGAAGGGCATTCCCTTCGCGCCGCCCAGCTTCCAGCCCGTGGCCCGCCTGGAGGAGTACGCACGCACCGAGGTGCCCCACCTCTTCAACGTCGTGCAGTCGGAGAACCCCTACGCCCGCGAGGCTCGCGCGGAGCTGCTCGCGGCCCTCACCGAACTCCACCAGGGACTCGAGGCCTCCGCGAAGGCCGTGCGCAGCCCCACCGCGCCTCCCGCCCTGCTCGACGTGCGTCAGCGCATCGACCAGGTCGACCGTGAGCTGGTCTCACTGCTCGCGCGCCGTGCCCGACTCGTCCAGGACGCGGCCCGCGTGAAGTCCGAACACGGACTCCCATTCCCCGACGCCGAGCGGGAAGCCTCCATGCTCGACACCCGACGCGCGTGGGCCGAGCACGACGGACTCCACACCGGCTCCATCGACGAGGTCTTCCACGCCGTGCTGCGGCTGTGCCGCGACACCGTCACCAGGCCCGACGAAGGGCCCTGAGCCTCAGCGCTGCACGGTGAACGTGGGGTTCAACACCTTCATCGTCCCCTTCGTCACCCCGAACTGCTCGTGCACGGCCGCGCGGCGCACCGTCTCCGCCGGGGAGATTCTCCCCGCGAGCAGCTCCTGATACGCGCCCAGCACCCGCGTGGCCTCCTCGCGCGACTCACGCACGAACTCCACGCGGAAGCGCCGCACCCCACGGGCCAGCAGCGACGGCACCAGCGACGCCGCGCTCTGCGCCTGCGCGTTGAACACCGTGTTCCGGCACCCCACGTCCACCACCACCGGGTGCTCCAGGCCCTTGTGGTCGCGCAGCGACAGCCGGTGCTTCTCACACGGCCGTCCACAGCTGCGGTAGTCACGCCCGTGCGACAGCGTGTGCGAATACACGCAGTGCTCCGTGTGGAACGTCGAGATGTGGTGGTGCACCGTCACCGCGAAGCGCTCGGCGGGCAGGTGCTCCAGCATCGCCCCCAGCTGCACCGCGTCCAGGTCGTGCGCGAACGTCAGCGTGTCCAACCCCAACCCCAACAGGTGCAGCGCCGTCACGGAGTTGGTCACGTTGAGCGAGAAGTCCCCATGCAGCGCCGGCCGCGTCTCGCCCGGCGCGAACGGACGCTCCAGGAAGTGCATCATCGCGCCCCAGTGCCGCGCCAGCACCGCGTCCGGCTTGAGCTTCGCGATGCGCGCGTCGTAGCCCTCCTCGCCGGGCTTCTGCACCCGCACCGTCGCAATCGTCACCTTCAGCCCCGCCGCCTTCGCCCGCTCCACCGCGCGCTGGAGCCCCACCAGCTCCATCCAGTCCAGCTCCACCTCGGGCAGCCCCGCGGCAATCACCGCCTCCAACTGCTCGTCCGTCCGGCACAGCGGCAACAGCCGCGCGCCCTCGACGACCGACCGGGCGACGACCCGCGCTCGCGCCGAGCCCCGCACCTCGTCCAGCACGGACGACTCGCGCACCGTGCGCGGAAGGCCCCGGGACACCGACTCCGTCAGCTCCGTCACCAGCGAGCGCCGCAGCGCCTTGATTTCCGACACCGGCAGATGCAGCCCCGGCGCCAGCGCCGACACCTCCAGCTCTGCCAGATGGAACGGCGTCCCACCCAGCGCCGCCAGCTTGTCCTTCAGCAGCGCCGCGTCCAGTCCGCCCGCCCGGGCCTGCGCGAGCGGCGTCGTGCTCGACGCCGTGGCCACATGCCCACCGCGCGCCGTGCCCGTCACCACCAGCGGCGTCCCCGCCGAGCCCGACACCGTGAGCGTCAGCGGCACACGCCCCTCGGGCTCCCCCTGCGCGAGCAGCTCCTCCGTCTGCTTCACCAGCGCGGGATCACTCGTCACCCAGACGCGCTGCCCCACCGCGACGCGCGACATGTCCGGCCCGGGGTTGCCGAAGCCCAGCACCCACCCGTGCCCCTTGCGCTCCACGCGGAACAGCGGCCCACCGGCCTCGTGCTTGTCCTCGGGATGCCCGTCGTCGAACACCACGCCCATGCCCGGCCGCGGTGACAGCTCGGCGGCCACCGGCGCCTCCGTCTCCAGCGGTGACGACACCTTGCCCTGCGGCGCTCCAGCTCGCGTGTCCGCGCCCAGCCCGCCCGTCCACGGCCGCCCCTTCGGGTCCTCCACGACGCGCACGTCCCGGCCGTGCACCGACTCCACCACGCCGAGGAACGCACCGCGGTGCTTGGGGAAGCGCCCCTCCACCAGCGTCTGATGGTCCGAGCCCGCGAAGAACCCGTGCGAGAAGCCCCGGCTGTACGACAGCGTCATGTCGGCCAAATCCCTGCGCAGCGCGCCCGTGTCGCCCTGGCCCGCCGAGACACCGTCCACCCAGCGCCGATAGCCCCGCACCGCCGTGGCCACGTACTGCGGCCCCTTCTGCCGACCTTCAATCTTCAGCGAGTGCACGCCGACCTCGACCAGCTTCGGCACCGCCATGACGCCCGCGAGGTCCTTGGGGCTGAGCAGGTAGCGCACGTCGCCCAGGTCCTTCGTCTCCCCATCCACCACCAGGTCGTACGGCAGCCGGCACGACTGCGCGCACTGTCCCCGGTTCGCCGAGCGTCCACCCCACGCCTCGCTGGTGAGGCACTGGCCGCTCCACGACATGCACAGCGCGCCGTGGATGAAGACCTCCAGCTCGATGTCCGTCTCCGACGCCAGCCGGGCAATCTCCGCCACCGACAGCTCGCGCGGCACCACCACGCGCGTGGCGCCCAGCCCCCGGGCGAAGCGCGCGCCCTCCGCGCTCGAAATCGTCATCTGGGTGGAGGCATGCACCTCCATCTGCGGACACACCGCGCGCGCCACCAGCGCCACCGCCGGGTCCTGCACGATGAGCGCGTCCACGCCCGCCGCGGCCACGCGCCGCAGGATGTCCTCCACCACCGGCAGCTCCGGCTCGAACACCAGCGTGTTCAACGTGAGGTACGCCCGGGCGCCCGCGCGGTGCACCAGCGCCAGCGTCTCCGGCAGGCGGGCGAGCGAGAAGTTCTCCGCTCGGGCGCGGGCGTTGAAGCCCTCGTCCAGGCCGAAATAGATGGCGTCCGCGCCGCTGGCCAGCGCGGCCTTCATGGAGTCGAGGTCACCAGCGGGGGCGAGGATTTCAGGACGACGGCGCATGTCGGGACCTCTAACACAGAGGGCAAGCGCCCGCGTCCGTCCTCAATCGCTCGTGGACGCGGTGCGGCAGGTTCTGGTCAAGTCGCCGCCCGGTTGCTTCCACAGGAGACGAGTCATGGCGGATGGCGTTTTCAAGGACGGGCTGCTCGCGGGCAAGGTGGCCTTCATCTCGGGCGGCAGCAGCGGCATCAACCTCGGCATCGCCGAGGCGTTCGTGAAGGCCGGGGCCAAGGTGGCCATCAACGGCCGCAACGTGGAGAAGCTCGAGGGCGCGGTGAAGGGCCTGCAGGCCCACGGCACCGCGATGGGCGTGCCCGCGGACGTGCGTGACTACGCCTCCGTGGAGAAGGCGCTCCAGACGGTGCGCGACGCGTACGGCGAGCTGGACATCCTCATCTGTGGCGCCGCCGGCAACTTCCCCGCGCCCGCGCTGGGCATGTCCTCCAACGGCTTCAAGGCCGTGATGGACATCGACGTGCTGGGCACCTTCAACCTGTGCCGGGCGGGCTTCGAGCACCTGCGCAAGCCCGGCGCCTCCGTCATCAACATCTCCGCGCCCCAGGCCTACCTGCCCATGGCCATGCAGGCCCACGTCTGCGCCGCCAAGGCGGGCGTGGACATGCTCACCCGCGTGCTGGCGCTCGAGTGGGGCGGCGCCGGCGTGCGCGTCAACGCCATCACCCCCGGCCCCATCGAGGACACCGAGGGCATGCGGCGCCTCGCCCCCAGCGAGGAAGGCACCCAGAAGCTCTCCCAGCTGCTGCCGCTGCAGCGCTTCGGCACCAAGGCGGACATCGCTCGCCTGGCGCTCTTCCTGTCCTCGGATGCCGCGTCCTATATCACCGGCTCCATCATGGTCTGTGACGGCGGCCAGTCCCTCTTGGGCGGCGCCGCGCTGATGGGCGCCCTGGGCATGTAGGCCACGCGGGTACGTCTTCCGGGGGAGGTCTGATAGAAGGCGACACGAGCGGCCTCTTCCCTGGGGGAGCCGCTCGCATCCCGGAGAACCGCATGTCCGTCAGCCTTCGTCCGTCAACCCGGCTCCTCGGGTGGGTCCTGCTGTGCGCGGGTCTGTTGCTCGGTTGTGGCGAGGACTCACCGCCCCAGCAGTTCGCGCCTCCGCCGCTCATGCCCGACGCCGTCGCCTCCAGCGTCGTGCTGACGCCGGCGCGGCAGCTCGTCGCGAACGGCGAGGACCGGGGCGAAATCGCCGTCTACGTGAGGGACGCGGATGGCGCGCCCATGGCCGGCCGTACGGTCGCCGTGGCGGTGTCGGGCGAGGGCAACGTGGTGGCGCAGCCGGCCCGGACGGATGCCGCGGGCCTGGCGGTGGGCTCCGTGGTCTCCACGCGCGGCGGCGTCAAGCGGGTGACGGTCTCCGTCGCGGCCGAGGGCGGCTCGGTGGTGCTCGTGTCCCAGCCCACGTTCACCTTCGTCTCGCCCGTGGCCACCCGGCTCGTGTTCTCCACGTCGGTGGTGGATGGCTCGGCGGGCGCGCGGCTTCCGACGTTGTCCGTTCGCTTCGCGGACGAGGACGGACGGCTGGTCGCGGATGCCACGTCTCCCGTGACGCTGTCGCTCCCGGTCAATCCGGAGGGCGCTGTCCTGGAGGGGACGCTCACCGTGACGCCGGTGAACGGCCTCGCGCAGTTCGACGACCTGCTCGTCCGCAAGGCCGTGGTGGGACGCAAGCTGGTGGCGAGCGCGCCGGGCGTGGCGGACGGCACCCTGGATTCGTTCAACGTGCTCCCGGGCGCGCCCGCCTCCCTGGAGGTCGAGGGGCTCGAGGCCGTCGCCGTCGCGGGCACGCCGCGCTCCGCGCAGGTGACGGTGCGTGACGCCTCCGGCAACGTGGTCACGACCTACCGGGGCACGCTCGGGCTGCTCGCCACGGATGCCTCGGCCGCGCTGCCTGCGCCCCATGCCTTCACCCCGCAGGACATGGGCCGCTTCACCTTCACCGGCATCACGCTGAACCGCGCCGGCAGCCACCAGCTCACCGTGCGCGACGTGGACGTGGCGGTGCTCAGCACGCGGCGGACGGTGGGCGTGGTGGCCGGCGCCGCGTCGGTGCTCGCCATCACCCGCGCGCCTCCCGCGGCCTCCGTGCGCGGCGAGCTGTCGCAAGTGACGGTGGAGCTCCACGATGCCCACGGCAACGTCGCGCTGGTGGGCGCGCCCCAGGTGACGCTGGCGCTGGAGGAGGGCATCCCGCTCGTGGGCGTCACCCAGCTGGCGCCGGTGGACGGCGTGGCCCGCTTCACCGGCCTGCGCGTGGACTCGGATGGCGACCATCACCTGCTCGCCACGGCGAGCGGGCTCGCGCAGGCCCGGAGCCAGACGCTCTCCATCATCGATGACCTCCCGCCGGCGCAGCCCACGCTCGCGCTCGGGACGCCGGGCACCGACTCGGTGACGCTGACGTGGACCGCCGTCGGAGACGATGGCCTCCTGGGCCGGGCCACGGCGCAGTCGCTGCGCTACTCGGTGTCTCCCATCGTCACCGCCGCGGACTTCGACGGGGCCACGCCCGTGGGCGGTGTGGGAACTCCCGCGGAGCCTGGAACCGCCGAGTCCGCCACCATCGGGGACCTGACGCCGCAGCAGACCTACCACGCGGCGCTGCGCGTGACGGACAACCGGGGCAACACCGCGCTCTCCAACAGCCTGGCCTTCCAGACGCAGAGCAACGACGTGACGCAGGTGGCCTTCACCCCGCAGCCCGCGTCGGGCACCGCGGGGCAGCCGCTGGCGGAGGTGGTCGTCTCCCTCCTGAATCCGCAGGGCGACGTCGTCACCGCGTCCACGCTGCCCGTCACGCTGTCGCTCGTCGGCGGCGCGGACTTCGAGCCGGTGCAGGTCTCCGCGGTGGCCGGCGTGGCGCGCTTCACGAACCTGGTCCTCGAGGAGGCGGGCACGTACCGCTTCGTCGCCACCGCGAACGGGCTGACCGTGCAGAGCGAGGAGTTCGACATCGACGCGGCCGCGCCCGCCGAGCTGGTGCTCACGGGGCTCGCCTCCACCGTCACCGCGGGAGACGAGTCCACGGTGACGATGACGGTGGTGGACGCGTTCGGCAACCCCGTGCGGAACTTCACGGGCGCCGTGGCGCTCACCTCCACGGACCCGGACGCGGTGCTCCCCGCGAGCCACACCTTCACGACACAGGACGAGGGCATGCACGTCTTCGGCAGTCCGGTGGTGCTGGTCACCACGGGCCTGCAGCGCGTGACGGCCACGGGCCCCTCGCAGCTCACCGGCTCGGTCGAGGCGCAGGTCACAAGCGGGGTACCCCACCACTTGACGCTCGAGGGGCTCCCCGCCGAGGTGGAGGCGGGCTCCGAGCACGTGCTCACCCTCAGCATGAGGGATGCGTTCGACAACGTCGTCACCGACTACATGGGCATCGTGGAGCTCGAGTCGAGTGATGCGCAGGCTGAGTTCCCCTTGACGCTCGACTTCGCGGCCCCGAACGCGGGGCAGCTCACCTTCACCGCGGCCCTGAAGAGCACGGGCACGCACACCCTCACCGTGTCGGAGGCGGGGGGCGGGCTGTCGGTCGAGGTCCAGGCGGAGGTGACGCCAGGGCCGGCGGTGTCGATGCTCCTGTCGGTCGCGACACCGATGCCCACGGTAGGTCAGCCGGTCGACGTCACGGTGACGCTCCAGGATGCGTACGAGAACCCGGCCTCGGGCTACCGGGGCACCGTGGAGGTGCGAGTGGCCCAGGACCCGGGGGCCACCCTCCCGGCCCCCTTCACCTTCACCGAGGCCAGCGCGGGCGTGCACGTCTTCAGCGTGACGTTCTCCGAGTCGGACACCATGACCGTCCTGGCCGAGGACACCGAGGCCCCGGCGCTGACCGCGTCCCAGGAGGTGAACGTGCTGGACGCCCCGCCGTCTCCGGCGCTGCCGGTCCGGACGCCCCCTCGTCGGTAGTCCAGCCGACAGCCGGGGAGGGCCCACGTGCCCTCCGGGGGTGGGGTGGGGGCGGCCCACTGTCGGCCAGCGTGCCGTCCGGCCGTGAAAGGCTGCTGCTCGTGAGCGGCGGGCGGATTACCTTTGCCCCGCATCCTTCCGTCGCTCCTCGGAAGAACGCGAGGAGCGTGGGTGAAACCCGTCAGCACGCTCAGGAGAGCAGCCCGTGTCTGAAACGCCCGTCACCGACGCTGTCCGCCTCATCACCTGTCCGCCCGCCGAGTTCCGGCGCTCCGGAGAGGCCGCCATGGAGGCCACGCGCGCCGGCATCGCCCGCCTCAAGGGCCTCAAGGCCCCCTACGACGTGGTCCAGGTGCTGGAGCTCTACGACGAGGCCATGGCCTCGCTCGACGACGCGGCTGCCCGCGCGAGCGTCGCCCGGCACTCTCACCCGGAGGCCGCCATGCGCGACGCCGCCGAGGCCGCGGAGCAGGAGCTGGAGACGCTCGCCACCGACATCCGCATGGACCGGGGCGTCTATGACGTCCTCGCCTCGCTGGATGTGTCCGGCCAGGACGCGCAGACGCGCAAGTGGGTGGAGAAGGTGCTGCGCGACTTCCGCCGCTCCGGCGTGGACCGCGACGACGCCACCCGCGCGCGCGTGAAGGCGCTCAACGACGAGCTGGTGAAGATTGGCCAGGAGTTCAGCCGCAACATGCTCCAGGACACGCGCACCGTGTCCCTGCCGCCCGCGGCGCTGGACGGCCTGCCGGAGGACTACGTCCGCGCGCACCCGCCGGGCGCCGACGGACAGGTGGTCATCACCACCGACTACCCGGACATCATCCCGTTCATGACGTACTCGCGCGACGCCAAGGCCCGCGAGCAGATGTGGCGCGCCTTCCGGCTGCGCGGCCACCCGAGCAACACCGACGTGCTCGAGCGCATGGTGGCCCGCCGCCACGAGCTGGCGACGCTCCTGGGCTTCCGCAACTGGGCGGCCTTCGCGACCGAGGACAAGATGATTCGCGACGAGCAGGCCGCCGCGGACTTCATCGAGCGGATTTCCCAGGCGTCCGGCGCGCGGATGCAGCGGGACTACGCGCTGCTGCTCGAGCGCAAGCGCCGCGACGTGCCGGACGCGGCGCGCGTGGACCCGTGGGACCAGGCCTACCTGGAGGACCGCATCAAGGCGGAGCAGTACGCGTTCGACTCGCAGGCGGTGCGTCCGTACTTCGAGTACTCGCGCGTGAAGCAGGGCATGTTGGATTTGACGGCGAAGATGTTCGGCGTCACCTACCGGCGCATCACCGACGCCACGGTGTGGCACCCGGACGTGGAGGCCTACGACGTGCTGGAGGACGGCGCCGTCAAGGGGCGCTTCTACCTGGACATGCACCCGCGCGCGGACAAGTACAAGCACGCGGCCCAGTTCACCCTCACCAGCGGCAAGGCCGGACGCCGGCTGCCCGAGGGCGTGCTGATGTGCAACTTCCCCAAGCCCGGCGCCGAGCCCGCGCTGCTCCAGCATGACGACGTGGAGACGTTCCTCCACGAGTTCGGCCACCTCTTGCACCACATCTTCGGTGGCCACACGCGCTGGGCCGGCGTGTCGGGCGTGCGCACGGAGTGGGACTTCGTGGAGGCGCCGTCGCAGATGCTGGAGGAGTGGGCGCGCGACGCGCCGAGCCTGCAGACCTTCGCGAAGCACTATCAGACGGGCGAGCCGCTGCCCGCGGAGCTGGTGACGCGGATGCGCCGCGCGGAGGAGTTCGGCAAGGGCCTGTGGGTGCGCCAGCAGATGTTCTACGCGGCGCTCAGCCTGGAGATTTACCGGCGGGAGCCGAAGGGCCTGGACGCCACCGCGCTCGTGCGCGAGCTGCAGGGCAAGTACACGCCGTTCCCCTACGTGGAGGGGACGTACTTCCACCTGTCCTTCGGGCACCTGGAGGGGTACTCGTCGAACTACTACACGTATATGTGGTCGCTGGTCATCGCGAAGGACCTCTTCACGGTGTTCCAGAAGCAGGGCCTGCTGTCTCCGGAGCCCGCGAAGGCCTACCGCCGCGCGGTGCTGGAGCCGGGTGGCTCCGACGACGCGGCCCGGCTGGTCCATGCCTTCCTGGGCCGCGACTACGACTACACCGCCTACGAGGCCTGGCTGAACAAGGCCGCGTGAGCGTGACGCCGGGCTGACGGGTGGGGTGCTCCGCTGATGGGGCACCCCATTCTCGTTTCCGCGCACGCACCCCTCGCCGGAGCTTCGTTTGACGCGTTGTGTGCGATAATGATAATGAGTCGCACAATCAAATAGTGCGACTTCACGCCCAGGCTGGTATGTGGGGCCGCGCTTCCCGAGCGACCTCTTGCGTTCGCATGCGAGCGCACCGGCTGGATGAAACCGTGAGCACTTCTGACAAGCGTTCGTTCCTTCCCTTCGCGATTCTCGGTGTCGTGGCCATGCTGGCCGTCATCGGCGTGGTGGTGAAGCTCCAGCAGCCCCCGGCGGAGGTCGTCACGGCGCCGGCGGTGGAGCCCGCGTCCGGCGCGAAGGCGGCCACCGTCACCATCCAGCATGCGCGAGGGGAGTCGGTGGTCCCCTTGAATCCGCGGCGGGTGGTGGTGTTCGACCTGGCGGCCCTGGACATCCTCCAGGCGCTGGGCGTGGACGCGGTGGTGGGCGTGGCGGGGGACCAGTTCCCGCTGCACCTGGCCCCGTTCGCGGACGCGAAGTACCCGCGCATCGGCACGCTGTTCGAGCCGAACTACGAGGCCATCAACGCCGTGCGCCCGGAGCTCATCATCACCGGCGGCCGCTCCAGCGCGAAGTACGACAGCCTGTCGCGCATCGCCCCCACGGTGGACGTGCCCATGGGCGGCGCGCGCTACATCGACACCGTGGTCGCCAACACCGAGCTGCTCGCGCGCATCTTCGGCAAGGAGGAGAAGGCGCGCGAGCTGGTGGATGGCCTGCGCCAGTCGCTCGCGAAGCTGAAGGAGACGACGGCCAGCCGGGGCAAGGGCCTGGTGGTGCTCGTCACCGGTGGCCGCATCAGCGCCTATGGGCCGGGCTCGCGCTTCGGCGTGGTGCACGAGGACTTCGGCGTGCCCGTGGCCGCGGACGGGCTCAAGGCGTCGCTGCACGGCGAGGCCATCGGCTCGGAGTTCATCCGCGAGAAGAACCCGGACTGGCTCTTCGTCATCGACCGCGACGCGAGCATGGGGCAGCAGGGCGGGGCGAAGCAGGTGCTCGACAACGAGCTGGTGCGCCAGACGACGGCCTGGACGAAGGGGCAGGTCGTCTACCTGGACCCGCTCAACGCGTACCTCATCGGCGGTGGCATCCAGGCGGTGGGCCTGCTGCGAGACCAGGTGGCCCAGGCGTACGCCACGCCCGCTCCCTGATGCGCCTCTTCGTCGCCGGCATCGTCATCCTCCTCCTGGCGCTGGGCAGCCTGCTCATCGGCGTCGGCGACGTGTCGTGGCATGCGCTCGTGACGCCGAGCCCCGATGAACAGGCGCTCCAACTGCTGGTCATCAGCCGCATCCCCCGGCTGCTGGCGGTGATGCTGGTGGGCACGTCGCTGGGCGTGGCGGGGCTGCTGTTGCAGATGCTCGTGCGCAACCGCTTCGTGGAGCCCTCCACCGCCGGCTCCGCCGAGTCCGCCAGCCTGGGGTTGATGGTCGCCGCCGTCCTGGCGCCGCAGCTCCCCGTGGTGGGCAAGATGCTGGTGGCGGCCCTGTTCGCGCTGGGGGGCACCGCGCTGTTCCTGCTCATCCTGCGCCGGATTCCGCTGCGCTCGGTGCTCATCGTCCCGCTGGTGGGGCTGGTGCTGGGCAGCGTCTTCGACTCCGTCACGACCTTCTATGCGTACCGGTTGGACCTGCTCCAGTCGGTCAACGCGTGGAAGACGGGGGACTTCTCCACCATCCTGCGCGGGCGCTACGAATTGCTCTGGCTGACCTTGGGGCTGACGTGCTGCGCGTATGTCGCGGCGGACCGCTTCACCGTCGCGGGCATGGGCGAGTCGTTCACCACCAACCTGGGCATGAACTACACGCGCATCATGGGGCTGGGGCTGCTCATCGTCTCGCTCGTCACCGCCATGGTGGTCGTCACGGTGGGCATGGTGCCGTTCCTGGGCCTGCTGGTCCCCAACCTGGTCAGCATGTTCACGGGGGACAACGCGCGGAAGGCGATTCCCTGGGTGGCGGTGGGAGGCGCGGGCTTCGTGCTCCTGTGCGACATCCTCGGCCGGGTGGTGCGCTTCCCGTATGAAATCCCGGGGGCGACCATCGCGGGGGTGCTGGGCAGCGTGCTCTTCCTCTCCGTGCTGTTGAGGCGGGACGCCCGTGTCGGTTGAGAGCCTGATGGTGGAGCGGCGCCCGGAGCGCACGCTGTTCATCCTGGGCGGGGTGATGGTGGGCGTGGCCGTGCTGTTCCTGCTCTTCGGCGCGAGCGGCCAGTGGGACTTCGTGCTGCCCTTCCGCGGGCGCAAGCTGGCGACGGCGCTGCTGGTGGGCTACGCCATCGCGGTCTCCACGGTGCTGTTCCAGACGGTGTCGGGCAACCGGGTGCTGACGCCCGCCATCCTCGGGTTCGACAACCTCTACGTCTTCATCCAGACGTGCCTGCTCTACTTCCTGGGCTCGGGCAAGGCGTCGAGCCTGGACCCGAGGCTGCGGTTCGGCGTGGAGGTCCTCATCATGGTGGCCTTCTCGGCCGTCCTGTTCTGGGGGCTCTTCGGTGGGGGAGGGCGCAGCCTGCACCTGGTGCTGCTGACGGGCGTGGTGCTGGGCGTGCTCTTCCGCAGCCTCGCGTCCTTCCTGCAGCGGCTCATCGACCCCAACGAGTTCATCTTCCTCCAGGACCGCTTCTTCGCGAGCTTCAACAACCCGGACCAGGAGCTGCTCGTCGTCGCCTTCGTGCTGACGCTGGGCGTGTCCGTGGTGGGCTTGCGGATGCTCAAGACGTTCGACGTGCTGGTGCTGGGGCGGGAGACGGCCATCAACCTGGGCGTGGACCACCAGCGCACGGCGGCCATCATCCTGGTGCTGGTGGCCATCCTGGTGTCGGTGTCGAGCGCGCTCGTGGGGCCCGTCACGTTCTTCGGCCTGCTGGTCTCCAACCTGGCCCACACGCTGGTGCGCACGTACCGTCACGCGCTGGTGCTGCCCGCCGCGGCGCTCATCGCGGGGGTGTGTCTGGTCGCGGGGCAGTTCGTCCTGGAGCAGGTCTTCGCGTTCAACACCAGCCCCCGCGTCATCATCGACTTCGTGGGCGGGCTGGTGTTCATCGGGATGCTGATGAGGAGGGCGCCGGTATGATCGAGGCCAGGAACGTCACCAAGCGCTACGGCGGCTCGCTCGTGGTCGACGACGTCACGCTGACGCTGCCCGTGGGCGGAATCACCTCCATCATCGGGCCCAACGGCGCGGGCAAGTCCACGCTGCTGTCGATGATCAGCCGGGTGATGCCCATGTCCTCGGGCGTGGTGCTGGTGGACGGGCTGGATGTGCGCACCACGCCGGGGGACGTGCTCGCCCGGAAGCTGGCCATCCTGCGCCAGGACAATCACCTGACGTCGCGGCTCACGGTGCGGGAGCTGGTGACGTTCGGCCGCTATCCACACTCGAAGGGGCGGCCCACGGTGGTGGACCGCGAGCACGTGGAGCGGGCCATCCAGCACATGGGCCTGGAGGCGCTCTCCGAGCGGTTCCTGGACGAGCTGTCCGGTGGCCAGCGCCAGCGCGCCTTCGTGGCCATGGTGCTCTGTCAGGACACGGACCACGTGCTGCTGGACGAGCCGCTCAACGGCCTGGACCTGAAGCACTCGGTGGCGATGATGAAGCAGCTTCGCACCGCGGTGGACTCGCTGAAGAAGAGCATCGTCATGGTGCTGCACGACCTCAACTTCGCGTCCTGCTACTCGGACCACCTCATCGCCATGCGCGATGGCAAGGTGGCCTTCCAGGGACGCCCCCAGGACATCATGCGGCCCGACATCCTGCGGGCCGTATATGACCTGGACATCTCCATCCAGTGCATCGACGGCGACTGGATTGCCACGCACTACCGCTGACGCCCGCTGCCCCTGCCCGTGGAGCCCCCCGTGGCGGGCGTCGGTGGCGAGACTCCGCTCTGACCCTCAGTTGCGTCCCCACCGACGAGGGCGCTCGAAGCGGAAGAAGCCGCTGGCCTCCTCCTGGCCGATGCTCTCCGCCTCGGCGCCGAAGTAGCGCGAGCGGATTTCGACGAGGCGCGCCTCCAGCTCCTCACCGGAGAGCTCCTTCGCGAGCGCCTGACGCTCGGCCATGTACCGCAGGCCCGCGTCCCACCGCGCATCACGACTCTGGTCCAGCGTGTCCCAGCGCTTCAGCGCCTCGTCGTCCAACCCCAGCTCCCGGCGGATGGCGCGCAGGTTTCGCGAGCGCTCCTCCGCGGACATGGCGCCCAAATCGGTCTGCACCGAGGACACGTCGAGGAAGCGGTTCATCAGCTCCTGCTGGTGCCGCTCGAGCACGGCCCCGAGCTGCTCCCCGTGCACCTCCTGGAGCCGCTGCTTGAAGGTGGAGATCTTCTCCTCCACGCTCTTGCCCTGGAGCGAGTCGAGCGAGCGCAGCGTGTCGCCGATGGCCTGGTTCTTCAGCTCCGCCGCCCAGATGCGGTCCGCCACGTCCTTGCCGAACAGCCGGTTGCGCGCGTCGCGGATGGCCGCCCGTCGCTCCTGCTCGCTCAAGCCCTTGAGGTAGTGGTCATTGTCGCGGACCCACTTCTCGTAGTCCTCGCGGTTGCGCAGCATCGCCGCCAGCGTGTCGTAGTGCTCCGGGAAGTGCGCCTTCAGGAAGGCCAGCAGCTCCTCCCGCCAGCGGTCCGGATAGCGCTGCTGGAAGAAGCGCATCAGGTCCTCGACGAGGCGTATCTGCGCGTGCGGCTCGCTCAGGTTCTTCCCGTAGCGCCCCTTGAGCGACGCGGCCAGCTCCTCCAGCTCCGTGTCCGTGGGCTCCGGGACCGGGGCAGGGGAGGGCCGCGCGCCGCTCGTCGTCACAGGGGGCACCGCGCCGCCCGGCACCGTCGGCGCCACGGCCGCTACGGGCACACCCGGCGGCTGCACGGGCGTCACCTCCGGCGCGTCCTCCCGCAGGAGCGTCACCCCGAGCCCCGCGAGGAGCAGCACCCCCGCGCCCACCAGCAAGACCTTCAAGCTCCGTCGCATGGCCATGTCTCCGGGCAGGGCGTGGGGAACCGGGAGGCCCTGCACCGCGGCCTCCCGGTGTGCGGCGCGTCAGTCGACCTTGGCGATGTAGTCGATGATGGCCGCGTAGAACTCCATCTCGCTGAACGTGTCGGGGCCGATGCCGATGACGTCCACGTGGTCCTGGTTGATGACGCTGGACATGGAGGTCTGCTGGAGCGCGCTGGGGGCGTTGATGTTGCTGACGTAGCCCAGCGCCGAGTCCTGCGCGACCAGGTCCGCGCCCAGGCGCTCCGTGTAGCGCAGGCGGTAGCCCATCTGCTGCGAGTTGATGCCGACCAGGCCGTCGTCGTCCTGCTCGTTGCGGATGCCGTCACCCTTGCCGGCGGCGCCGTCGTTGTCGCAGTCGTCCGCGCACGCGCCGTCCCCGTCGATGTCGAAGAAGAACTGACGCACCAGCCACAGCGCCGGGTTGACGCTCAGGCCGCTCTGCGCCGTCACCAGCGAGGCGTAGTGCGCCGCGTACGAGGCGTTGATGGGGTTGGCCACGTTGAAGGCCTTGGCGCCCGTCGTCTTGCCGTCGTTCGCGTCCGCGTCGTTGTAGATGAGCGCCTTGAGCGCCGCGTAGCCGTCATTGCCCGGCCCGTAGACGACGTCACCGTAGATGCGGAACAGCGCGTCCAGCACACTGGTGACGCCCGGGCCCAGTTCCAGGACGTACTTCGCCACCGGCGAGCCCCGGTGCGGCGAGGACACGCTCACCAGCGCCTTCACCGCCGTGTAGCCCTTGCGCTCGCGCAGCACCTTCGCCGCCTTGCGCGCGTCGATGCCGCCCTGCGAGTGGCCCACCAGGTTCACGTAGGCCGAGCCCGTGGAGGCCATGTAGCCCTCCACGTCGTTGGCCAGGTCCAGGCCGCGCACGTCGGAGCTCTGCAGCGGCTGCACCGCGGCGGCGAACGCCTTCTGCTTGCTGTTCAGGTCCCCGTTGCAGCTCACCTCCAGGAACTCGTCGCACGGGTCGCCCACGAACACGCCGTAGTCGTCACCCCAGTAGTCGTACCCGAGGATGTCGTCGAACCCGCCCAGCCCGTGCGCGAACACCACGGGGTACGTCGTCTTCTCCGCGGCGAGGGCGGGTGCGGCCACGCCCAGTACACCCACGGCCAGGACTGCCAGGAACAGCGGCGGCTGTTGCTTCATGGGGACTCCTTGCTGGTGAGGATTGCCTGCTGCAACCGATGCACGTCGGACCCGGAACCGGGACGCCAGCCTTCGGACACTGCGAAGGCCCCCACCGGTACGGCCCAGACCTTCCCCACGACCAGGCGAGTCCCGAACTCCGGGCGTATCAGTGCACCAGGGTTGATTCGCGAGTCAATACATCGCGCCGCGTCAGCCCCGCCGGACGAGGCGGACGTTCTGTGGTGCACTGCGTTGTCTGTGATTGCGCGACGCGTCGTCCTGGTGCGTTGACTTCTGTCGCGCCGTGTCGACGCCGGAGCCGTCCCGCTCGCCCCTCCCAGGATGGAGGGGGAGCGCGGGGCCCCGTCCCGTCACTCGAGCGACGGGGCGGGGCGGACACCCGTGACTACGGCTCGACGGGGGTCTGCTGGATGCGCCAGATCTCCTCCGCGTACTGCTTGATGGTGCGGTCGGAGGAGAAGATGCCGGCGCGGGCGACGTTGATGATGCACTTGCGCGCCCAGGTGTCCGCGTCCTGGTAGGCGCGCACCACCTCGTCCTGCTTGGCCGCGTAGGACGCGAAGTCCGCCAGCACCAGGTAGCGGTCCTCCTCCAGGAGGCTGTCCACCAGGGGCTTGTAGAGGCCGCGGTCCTCCGGGGAGAAGAAGCCGGTGGAGATGAGGTCCAGCGCCTCGCGCAGCTCCAGGTTCTTCTCGTACTCGTCGCGCGGCCGGTAGCCGGCGCGCTTCCTGGCGATGACCTCGTCCGCGGTGAGGCCGAAGAGGAAGAAGTTCTCGTCGCCCACCGCCTCGCGGATCTCCACGTTGGCGCCGTCCAGCGTGCCCAGCGTCAGCGCGCCGTTGAGCATCAGCTTCATGTTGCCCGTGCCGGACGCCTCCATGCCCGCCGTCGAAATCTGCTCGGACACGTCCGCGGCCGGGATGATGCGCTCGGCCAGGCTCACCCGGTAGTTGGGCGCGAAGACGACCTGCAGCCCCGTCGTGCCCGCGTCGCTGTTGACCACCTCGGCGATGCCGTTGATGAGCCGGATGGTCAGCTTGGCCAGGTGGTAGCCCGGCGCCGCCTTGGCGCCGAACAGGAACGCGCGCGGGTGGATGATGGTGCCCGGGTCCCTGCGCGCCCGCATCCACAGCGCGACGATGTGCACCGCGTCCAACAGCTGGCGCTTGTACTCGTGCAGGCGCTTGATCTGCACGTCGAAGATGGCCTCCGGGTTGAGCCGCACCGAGCGGAGGTCCTGGATGTGCCGCGACAGGTCCTCCTTGTTGGCGCGCTTCACCTCGCGGAACGCCTTGCGGAACGCGGGGTCCTCCGCGTGCGGCTCCAGCTCGCGCAGCTTGTCCAGGTTGGTGGCCCAGCCCTCGCCGATGCGGGAGGTGATGAGCTTGGACAGCCGCGGGTTGCACCACGCCAGCCACCGGCGCGGCGTCACGCCGTTGGTCTTGTTGTTGAAGCGCTCCGGGTACATCGCCGCGAAGTCCGGCAGCACGTCCCGGCGCAACAGGTCCGTGTGCAGCGCCGCCACGCCGTTGATGCTGTGGCTGCCCACCACCGCCAGGTGGGCCATGCGAATCTTCTTCTCCGGCCCCTCCTCCACCAGGCTCATCCGCCGCAGCTTCTCCTGGTCATAGGGGTAGCGGATCTGCACCTGGCGCAGGAAGCGCTGGTTGATTTCGTAGATGAGCTCCAGGTGGCGCGGCAGCAGCCGCTCGAACAGCGTCGCCGGCCACTTCTCCATCGCCTCCGCCAGCAGCGTGTGGTTGGTGTAGCCGAACACCGCCTGCGTAATCGACCAGGCCTCCTCCCAGCCCAGCCGCTTCTCGTCCACCAGCACGCGCATCAGCTCCGCCACGCCGATGGCCGGGTGCGTGTCGTTGAGCTGGATGGCCGCCTTCTTCGGGAAGTCCCTGAAGTCGGTGTGGTTCTTCAGGTAGCGCCGGACGATGTCCGCGATGGAGCACGCGACGAAGAAGTACTGCTGCTTGAGCCGCAGCTCCTTGCCCGCCTGGAACGCGTCGTTGGGGTAGAGGACCTTGGAGATGACCTCCGAGTCGTTCTTCTCCACCACGGAGCGCTCGTAGTCGCCCGCGTTGAAGAGCAGCAGGTCGAACTCCTCGGACGCCCGCGCCTGCCACAGTCGCAGCGTGTTCACCGTGTCGTTGTGGTAGCCCGCGATGGGCGTGTCGTACGGCACGCCCACCACCGTCTTGCCGCCCACCCAGCGCGCCACCGGCTTGCCGTCCGGCCCCTGGTGGTGCTCCACGCGCCCGAAGAAGCGCACCGGCACCGCCTTCTCCGGCCGCACGATCTCCCACGGGTTGCCGAACTTCAGCCACTCGTCGGCGCGCTCCACCTGGTAGCCGTCCACGATGTCCTGCGTGAAGATGCCGAACTCGTAGCGGATGCCGTACCCCATGCCGGGGTAGCCGAGCGTCGCCAGCGAGTCCAGGAAGCACGCCGCCAGCCGCCCCAGGCCGCCGTTGCCCAGGCCCGCGTCCGGCTCCATCTCCAGCAGGTTGGTGAGGTCCACCCCCACCTCCCGCATGGCCTCGGCGGCCGCGTCGTGCATGCCCAGGTTCAGCAGGTTGTTGCCCAGCGCCCGACCCAGCAGGTACTCCGCGGACAGGTAGTAGGCGCGCTTGGCGTCCTTCTCGTAGTACGTGCGGGCCGTGCGCACCCAGCGGTCCGCCAGCCTGTCACGCACCGCCAGCGACAGCGCCATGAAGCGGTCATGCGCGGTGGACGTCTCGTAGTTCTTCCCGCGCGAGTAGCGCACGTGGTCCAGGAACGAGCGGCGCATGGACGAAGCGTCGCGCCCGGTGCGGCCCCCATCGTCCGCCGTGGACGTGGACGGGGCGGCGGGGCGCTGCGAGGAGGAAGAGGCGGGAGAGGCCATGTCGCGAGAGGTCTCCATCCGAGGTGTGTCGTCGAGTGGGATGCAACGAACGCAGAGGGCGGTCAGGGTAGCGCAGCCGGAAGGCCCGGCACATGCGGAAAGCGCGGAGCCAGGGAGGGGGAGGATGCTCCCTGGCAAGGACCTGGGACGTCCAGGGACGATGTGACACGCGCGCCCATCCGCTCGCTTTCCCACACGGCCCTCGTGGAAGGGCCGCCCTCCGGGGCGCCGTTTGATGTAGAAATCAACGCTCATGGCCTTCCCGAAGAATGACTTGGACCAGCGCCTGGCGCTGGTGCGGCCGGAAGACACGGTCCGCGGCCTCATCTTCAACGCGGTGTTGATGCTCGCCGAGCGGCAGCTGGGCCCGGACTCCGCCGCGCGCCTGCGCGAGCCGCTCTTCAAGCGCTCACCGGTGGACTTCTTCTCCTACTCCGCGGTGGACGCCATCCGGTTGCTGTACGCCACGTCGGAGGCGCTGGAGCGGGCGGGGCGCTACCCCACGCAGGAGGACGCGGTGCGCGCGTGCGGCGCCGCGGCCGTCACCGGGTTCTTCTCCTCCACGGTGGGCCAGACGCTCACGCGGCTGATTGGCAAGGGGGACCCCAAGCGCCTGTTGTCCAACGCGCCCACGGCCTACTCCACCCTGGTCAGCTACGGGCGCCGGGAATACAGCGTGTTGCACGAGCGCCACGTGCGCCTGTCCTTCCAGGGCGACATGCAGCCGGTGCAGTTCCACGAGGGCGTGCTGCAGGAGGCCCTCAAGGCCATCCAGTGCAACGGCCGCGTCGTGGGCACGCCCCACGGCTACTTCGCGGCGGACTACGACATCACCTGGGAGTCGTAGCCCGCCGGTACCGCCTCAGGGCGCGGCCGGGGCCTGCCCCGCGACGGCGGCCACGGAGACGGCCTCCATCTGCGAGGCCAGCTCCTGCGCCTTGGCGAGGAAGTCCGGGAGCAGCTGCTTGGGCAGCGGGTCCGCGCGGGGGAACTGCTGGTTGAGCGGGTTGGTGTAGCTGCCGCCGCGCTTCATGCCGAAGTGCAGGTGCGGCCCGGTGGAGCGGCCGGTGTTGCCCGAGTAGGCGATGACCTGCTTCTGGCTGACGCGGGCCCCCACGCGCACGCCCTCGCCCAGCTTGGACAGGTGCATGTACTGGGTCTCGAAGCCGTTGGCGTGGCGCAGCACCACCATGTTGCCCGCGGCGCCGGCCCACCCGGCCTGCGTCACGGTGCCGTCCGCCACCGCCCACACCGGCGTGCCGATGGGCGTGCCGTAGTCCACGCCGTTGTGGTTCTTCAGGTACTGGAGCACCGGGTGGAAGCGCGAGCCGAACTTGCTGGTGACATGCGCGTACTTCAGCGGGCTCTTGAGGAAGGTCTTCTTCGCGCTGGCGCCGTCCTCCTGGAAGTAGTTGGGCTGGCCGTCCGGCAGCACGTACCGGTAGACCTTCTTGGGGCCGACCAGGCCCCCCTGGTACTGCGCGGCGAGCACCTCGCCGTAGCGCAGCACGCGGCCCTTGGAGACGAACTTCTCCACCAGCGCGCGGGCCGTGTCGCCCTTGCGCACGTCGCGGTAGAAGTCGATGTCCCAGGCGAACACGTCCGCCAGCACCATGCCGATGGCCGGGTCCTCGCCCGAGTCCACCGCCGCCTCGTAGAGCGACGTCTGGATTTCGAGCGACACCACCGACACCTGCTTCTCCACCTCAATCGCGCGCTTGCTGCCGACGAACTTCTCGCCGTCGCGGCGCACCTGCCACTCGTCCACGAGGCTCTGGCGGTAGTCGAAGAAGTCCAGCTCCCCGTCGCGCAGGACGATGCGGAACTGGTCCCCCACGCGGGAGCGGCGGAAGTCGAACACGCCCTCGAGCGCGGAGATGACGGCCGTCACCTGCGCGTCCGGCAACTGCGCCTCGTGCAGCGCGCCCGCCAGCGTCTGGCGCGGTTCGATGCGGCGGTTCTTGATTTCATACCGGACAGCGGCCTCCGAGGAGGTCACCGCCAGCAGGGCGGCCAGGGCACAGAGGGGGGAGAATCGCATGGGGCGGGCGCGAGTCTAGTGGACACCCCCGCCCCTGCCCAATCGACGGCTCGGGAAATCCCGCGCTCGGCTGCTCGGCTGCTTCGGGAAGCGGGGCCTCAGGCCGGCCGTCGGCGACGGGCCGCGAGGAGCATCAGCGCGCCCACGAGGCCCAGGGGCGCGCCGCCTCCTGTCGAGGCGCAGCTGTGCATCCCGGGGCGCTGGGGCGGCTCGAAGGGGGGGCCCCCATCCGGCTCCTCACCCGCGTCGGGTGGGGGAGGACCGGCATCCGGCGTGCCCGCGTCCGGGGTGCCCGCGTCCGGGGTGCCCGCGTCCGGAGTGCCCGCGTCCGGGTCCGTCGGCTTGGGCCTCACGGTGACGGTCACCCTGTCAGTGGCGGCGACATCGGCCACGCGGACGGTCAGCTCGAAGTCGAGCTGGAGCTCCTGCTCCGGTCCCACGTCCGGGGCGGTGAAGCTGGGGGCCGCCGTGTCCGCGTCGCGCAGCGCCACGGCGGCGCCGCCCACCTGCCGCCAGGAGAACGCGAGCGGCACCGAGCCCCGGTCCGAGCTGCCCGAGCCATCGAGTGTCACCGTGGCGTCGGCAATCACGCGCTGGTCCACGCCCGCCTCGGCGAGCGGACGGCAGGGGGCGGTGGACTCCGCGACGCGCTCGAGGAAGGGGGGCGTGGCCGTGCCCTGCACGGTGATGTTGTCGACCTCCCAGCCGTGGGCCCGGAAGACGAGCGACGAGGCCGCGCGGAAGCGCAGCTTCACCGTCTTGCCCTGCAGCGCGGTGCCGAAGTCCAGCGTGACGCGCTCCCGCTGCGGCCAGCGCGGGTTCCTCGCGGCGTAGGCGGGACGGCCACCCAGACTGTTCCCGGTCCGGGTGTCGAGCGTGCCGGTGTAGCCCGGCGTCACCCAGGCGGTGACGTCCTTCCAGTCGTCCGGCTGGTTCGCCACCACCTCGGTGAGCTCGATGACGCCGCCGTTCCAGTAGTCGAAGGTGTTCGGCCCCGGGTTGTGCCGGAAGTCGAACCCATGCCGATGGTCGAACGACAGGACGAACGTGTTCCCCGAGGGGATGCTCAGCACGGGCGTCTGCAGCGCCGTGTCGGAGAACTCGTAGACGTCCGGCGCGAACCAGACCTGGTCCCGGGCGTCGAGCGGTGAGGGGACGACGCGCCAGCGCTGCTCCTCGGTGCCGCCCAGCACGGTGGAGGTCCACGTCGTGCGCAGGCCCTCGACCGTGTCGGTCATGGCGGGCGCCAGGTCATAGTGGAGCAGCACGGAGTGGGCCTGCTCGACGCTTCGCTGACACGCCTCGCTGCTCTCCAGGGTGACGCGGTAGCTGGCGCTTCGCGCCGACGACAGCGACGCGGCGAGCGCGATGGGGACCTCGACCACGCCCGTGCCGAAGGCCGCGACCTCGGCCACGGTGAAGGAGGCCCCCCGGGGGAACGTCAGCAGCGCGTCGTCGCTGACCACCCGCACCGTCGCGCGCTGCGCGGGGAGGGGCCCGTGGTTCTGGACCTCCACGCGAACGAGCCCCTCTTCCGAGGCGTCGAGCACGCCGTCCGCGTCGCACGAGCGCCGCCCGTCCACGATGCGCACGGCCGCCAACCGGAGGTCCGAGTGGGCCTCGCCGTCCTCCACCACCGCGTTGTGCTCGGTGGAGTCCCGGGGCGGGGAGACCGCGCACGTGCCAGCGCCCCGTCGCGCGAAGGCCCGGGCCATCGCCTCCAGGTCGTCCCGCCGCCCACGGGCCCGGGCCGCCATCAGCAGCGCGTCCCGCTGCTCGGTGAAGGTGGCGTCCGCGGGCGCGAGCTGCAGCGCGTCCACGACGTAGTCCGCCATGCGACGCCGCGTCTCCGCGAAGGGGCGGGCGTTCTTGCGCCCCTCGTCGAGCAGCGCCTGGTAGGCCTCGAAGAGCAGGGTGGCCCAGACCTCGCCCGCGTTGTGCATCTGCGCGTTCTCCAGGCCGTTGTCGCGCAGATAGTCCTGGTCGGGCAGGCCCGCGTCGTTGGCGATGTGGCGCAGCCGCAGCCCGTTGAGGTCGAGGTTCGTGGAGTAGGGCGTGCGACGCACCCCGAAGTACGTGCTCTGGCCGAAGGCCTGCGCCGCATGGGCGCCCACCGCGTACGTGCCCTGGGGCGCGTCCGTCTCCCGCACCATCATGAGCAGGGCCAGGAAGTCGCTCCAGCCCTCGCCCATGGCCCGGCACTGCGGCTCCGCGCAGAGCGTCAGGCGGCGGGACAGGATGTGCCCCCACTCGTGGGCGACGATGGTGTTGTCCAGCGAGGCGTCGCGCAGGGGCACAGGCGCGCGCGTCATGGCGCCGGTCAGCGAGCCGCGCGACAGCAGCTCCTTGAGCGCCAGGCCGTCCTCGAGCGTGATGGAGAGCGTGGCCAGGCCCGTGGTGAGCGTCGCGTCCACGTCGAGCATCTCCGGAGGCGGCTCGCCGGGGACATGGTTGATGACGACCAGCCCGGCGGCCCCCGCGTTCTCCGCGTTCACCGCCTTGAGCTCGTAGATGCAGCCGCCCCGGTCCGCCAGGACGATGGCCCCGGTGACGTCGTTCTGGAGCGGCTCGCACGCGTCGGTGCCCGCGCCCGTGCCGTCCTCCGCCAGGGCCAGCGGATGCTGGGACTGCTGGATGCGCTGCGGGCCGAACTCGGCCTTGCCCGTGACGTAGCGCGTACCGCCCACGGTGAACGCGCGCGCCTCCTCCGTGTCCCAGAGCGAGAACTCCAACCGGGGCGACAGCCCGTCCCGGGGCACGTACGCGCTGGCCAGGTTCCGCGCCTGCGCGTCCGGGCCCAGGTTCTGCGCCTCGGCCAGCACGGGGTCCCCCCCCAGCCCTCCCGGAGCGTGACTCACGTCCTGTGCGTTGCCCGCCGCCTCGTCGAAGCCCGAGTCGTAGAAGTAATCGTGCAGCCAGTTGGTGGTGTAGAACAGTTGCACCACCGAGGCGGACACCTGCTCCACGCTGTCGAGGGGCGCGGCTTCCGGGTCGTAGACGTGGGGGAAGTCGCGCGTGCCGGGCGTCACCTGCGCGCGTCGGTCCTGGCCCTCGGTGTAGCCATCCGGGTCGAAGTGGTCCGCGTAGGCGTGGACGTTGTTGCCCCAGGTGGTCGTGGCGCCCTGGGGGAGCCACGGGAACACGCGACCCGACTGCGCGTGCACCCGCCCCTCGTGCGTGAGCTGTCGGGGCGCGACGAAGCCGGGCTCGGCCGTCTCGGGGTTGCCCGTGCGGTGCGGCGAGTAGTCCTCGTGGGGGTTGTCCGCGGGCGTGCCGTCCGCATCCGCCCAGACGCGATACGAATAGGCGTCCTGCGCCACCCGGTCCTCGCGCAGCAGCACCTGGCCCGTGGCCGCGTCGAGCACGTGCAGGAAGCCGCGCGCGGGGGCGTCCCCGGCCCGCGTGGAGAGCGCGTCCACGGCGTAGGCGGGCACCAGCCGGCCCCCGGAGGGGAAGTACAGCCGCGTGACGCGCGCGGGCTCCACCAGCCGCAGGCCCGCGCGTTGGAGCGTGCCGCCGGGCGCCAGGTCGAAGCGGGGCGCGTCCGCGTGCGCGAAGCCGGCGGCCACCACCTCGCCCACCAGCGACAGCCCATGCACATCCCCCAGGGCCCGCAGCACCGCCTCGGACGCGGGCAGCGTGAAGCCTCCGTCCCGCGTCAGCCGCGTCGCGTCCGCGTGCATCGCCGCCACGCCGCCGTGCAGGTTCCCCGTGAGCCCCACCAGCTCCAGCCCCCGGTCCAGCAGCACCTTCAGCTCGGTGCGCCCCACCTCCAGGCCCGCCACCCGCTGGCGGAAGAACACGATGATGCCGCCCCGGCCCGTGTCGTGGACCCGATGGACATACACCGACGCCAGCTCAGCGGCACTCAAACCATACAGTGACGCTTGTTGTTCCAGATAGACGCGGGCCGCGGCCTCCGGGGTGTCATGGACACGCAGGCCTGGCGCCGCGCCACGCTGCCCGGCCCACACCACCGTGGGGTGGCCCCGCGCCTCGTCCCGCGACAGCACTGTCACGATGTGAGGTTTTTCCGCCGCCCCGTCGGCCCGCGAGCGCGAGTCGACGGGGCTTGGCGTGGGGGGCTCCACCGCGCACCCGCCCCAGCAGGCGAGGGCCAGTACCACGACGGAGACACCGCTCCCTGGACGCTTGGGCACTTGACCCCCCACGAAATGTCGCGCGAGTCCCCGCGAGGGGACCCGAAGCCTTCATCGACAGATATCACTATCCCGCAGCTGGCCCAGATGGCCAACCGCATTGCCTGTCATCGAGCGCGCGTAGAGGCCGCCCACCCAGGCTCCATCACTGAAGGAGACGTGGGCATGGGGTGCAAGGACTGTTCCGTAGAAGCCATAGTCAAACGCGGTGAGCGTGGTGGCCTCCGGGAGGTTGAAGAGCACGCCGTGCTCGTCGATGCCGCCGGCGAAGACATGTCCGAAGTTGGTGAACAGGGGGGAGGTGCCTCGGACGTTGATGACGACGAGCGAGGTGGCGGGGGCTTCGATGGTGAGCAGCGCCGCGCTGGCGATGGCGCTGGCCTGGACGTGGAAGACATTCACCTTGGGGTGGGTGCCCCGCAGGAAGATTCCACCCCAGGGCTCGAGGGTGGTGGTGCCCTGCTGGGGTAGGGCGGCCAGGTCCGCGGAGAGCTTGCGCAGCGAGCCGAGGACGTCGGTGAAGGGGACGGGCGTGCCGCGGGTGACCGAGCCGCGCGGGAAGGTGAGGGTGCCCGCGGGCAGGTAGCGGTCGCCGAACCGGGCGTGGCCCCAGACGGTGCCGTTGTTCAGGTTCAAGTCCCTCCCGGCGACCAGGAGGTTGTCGGTGTCGGTGTCGGGCAGGTTCCAGCCCACGCGGAAGTCCTTGAGGAAGATGCTGCCGCCGGCGGCGACGCGGCCCGCCACGTCATTGCCCTGTCGGTAGTCCTCCGCGACGAGGAGGTTGTAGTCAGCCAGGCGGACCTGGATGCAGTGCTCCACGCGCTGCTCCACGACGGTGACGGAGATGCTGGTGACGGCCGGTCCGTTGCGGATGACGATGGTGGCGATGCCAGGCCCCTGCGCGGTGACGACGCCCGCGGTCGACACCGTGGCGATGGCCTCGTTCGATGACGAGTACACCGTCCCCACCGCCTGGGAGGTGATGTCGCGCTTGATTCCGTCGTTGTAGAGGCCCGTCACCACCAGGTTGCGCGTGGAGCCCACCCCGTGCAGGACGCCATCTCCGTTGAGCACGGAGATGAGGTTGAGCTGCGCGGAGGAGACGACCTGCAGGGACACGGGCGGCGACGACCTGCGCTGGCGCGCGTCGTCGATGCCCGTGGCGACCAGCTGCACCGTGCCGATGGCGTGGGGTGGCACCTGGAACGTGGTGGTGAAGGGCGCCTCGGGGATGACGACCGCCTTGTCGGTGCTCGAGACATAGACCAGGTGGGGCGCGAAGCCGCCGGTGCCCTCGGTCACCACGGTGAGGGTGCTCCCGGGGCTCACCGCCGTGCCGGGCGCGGGGGACACGATGCGCATCCCGCCGGAGGCCAGCAGGGGCGAGGGGCGCTCCCACCCGGTGATGACGGGCAGCGGCTCCTCTTCCGGCGCGAGCTGCTCGTCGTCGGGCATCCACGCCCCGCCGCCTCCCGCGTCCGGCGGCGGGCAGTTGGTGGCCGCGACGGGGGCGGGGAGGGACGGGGCGAAGCTGTCACTGGCCACGGGGCTGTTGAGCAGGTTGACGATGCTCGCGTAGTAGCTGGTGTTGGAGGGCGTCTTGAAGTGCTCGAGGTCCGGCACGCTCGCGTCCATGGCGAAGGACGTCGTGGCGGTGGTGGGCGCGCCTCCGCGCTGGTCCGCCTCCGAGGCGAACATGTCGTAGTCCTTGTCGCAGAACAGCCGGCTGGGCTGCGCGGCCTGCTGCGGGTTGCGCGAGGTCTTCGCGCGCATGATGAGGTTCCAGTTCGCGGGGGGCGTGAGCTTGTCCACCAGCGGGTGGTACGCCTCCATGTTGGTGTAGAGGACCTTGATGTGGTCGAAGAGCATGCCCTGTCCCTGGGGACGCTCGATGTTCTTCCCGTTGAGGCTCACCAGCACGTGGGTGGGCACGTTCGTCACGCCCACGGAGGTGAGCAGGGGGTTGCCCGGCTGCAGGTCCTCGAAGGACGTGGTGCCCGAGTTCACCTCGAGCGAGACGTTGAAGTCCCGGAGCATCTCCAGCTTCAGCTCGTCCCAGGCGACCTGGTAGCTGGCCGTCCCCTTCATGTGGTTGCGGGTGTCGACGATGGCCTTGGCGATGGCGCTGCCCGCGTGGGGCGTGTTCAGCAGGATGAGCCGGTTGAGGTCTCCCTTGTTGAAGTTGTCGGCGCGCAGGTAGTCGCTCCTCGCGGCGAACCTGCGCGCCATGATGCCGCCCATGCCGTGGGCGAGCGCGTCCACCTGGGTGACGGCGATGTAGCGCAGGCGCATCTCCAGCAGCGCCTCCCGGATGGCCTTGCCGAGCGCGGCGCGGTTCGCCTCCGAGTCGATGCTCTCCGAGCTGGTCGTCGAGTAGTCGGCGCACGTCACGTCGAACAGGATGTTGGAGGAGATGCCCGCGTGCCATTCCCAGTACTGGCAGTCGGACCACAGGTCATGGATGGCCACGATGGGCGGACGGACCACCTCGATTTCGTGGGTGTCCGGGAAGGGCGTCCCATTGGCCGGGGTGTAGAGGGTGGAGAGCGTCACGGCGCGCTTCTTGAGCAGCCTGTCGGCGGTCTCCTGGCCCGGGCGGATGAAGTCCTCGGGCGCGGTGTAGAGCGCGAAGGCGTAGTACTGGTTGGTCGCGACCTGCTGGGCGGTCGCGTCGATGACGTTGGTGGGGGCGTCCGAGGAGCCCACCAGGCTGAGCCCTCCGTTGGCGGGCAGGTGCGTGTCGCCCAGCTTGAAGCGCAGGGTGCCGGGGCCCGGCAGCCGCGCGCGCAGCAGGATGACGCTGACGCCGTCGGCGGCGACGCCGCTGGCGGGCGTGCCCAGCGTGGCGAGCCGGCCCGGGTTGGTCTCCACCTTGCGCAGCAGCGGGTCGATGAGGATGGGGTTGGGGTCGATCTTCTCCAGGCTGGAGATGCTCACGTTGTCGATGACCACGCTGGAGTCCAGGATGCCGTCGCCCAGGTCGCGGATCTCGAAGACGAGCGTCACCTGCCCGCCGCCGGCGATGGCCACGTTGACCGTCTTGAAGTCGGTGATGCCCGCGTCCGGGAAGAGCTGGATGCCGTCCGGGTAGGTCGCCGGGAAGAAGTCCACGCCCGAGGGGTCGTCCGCGAGCAGCACGTCGAACTGGGTGTCCTTGGCGCGCGTGGCGGAGGCGTCGAAGAAGTGCGCGCTGTTGACCGAGGTCTGCTCGGCCAGGCGCGTGCCCTGCGCGTCCTGCACGTGCGCGGTGAACTGGTCGTTGTACTCGCTGCCCACGAAGTCGGGCGACTCGGCGCTCAGGAAGCGGTAGTCGAACGACAGCCGCGTCATGCCCGCGGGCACGTTCAGCGTCAGCCGCAGGGTGACGACGTCCCCCTCGGCCCCCTCGGGGGCGAAGTCGGTGCCGGGCTCGGGCAGCCGGGCGCGGTCATTGACGTAGCCGGTGCCCAGCACGATGAGCGAGGGGCCCTTGCGCGGGGTGATGATGCCGTAGTTGGACATGACCTTCGTCGTCTGGTCGGGCGCGGGCGCGGTGAGCTGGCTGCTCACCAGCATGCCCGCGGGGATGTCCAGCGCCGCGGCCAGGTCGGGCGCGGTGGCCTGCGCGAGCTGGGCCGCGGGTTGCACGACCTGGCGGCTCGCGATGCGCCGCCGCTCCGCGCGCTGCGCCTCCTCCCGGAGCGTCGCTTGGGATTGCTGTTGGGGCGGTGAGGCTTCGGGAGGGCTGGCGTCGCCACATGCCAGGGCCAGCGCGAGGACGAGCGGGAGCAGGGGGACGTTGCGAGGCTGCATCAGGTTCACTCCGAGGTCTGGGGCGGCGGGAGGCGAACGGCGGGGCGGCAACGGGCACGGCCATCCAGCGGACTTCCACTGGATGGCCGGCGGTCTGGAAGGGTGATGACGTCGGGCGAGGGGCGCGGAGGCCTTCGGGGCCGCGCCCTCGCTGCTGGGCGGCTACTGGCGCCGGGCGGCCAGCTTGTAGTCGCGGTGCCACCGGGACGGCAGCGAGGCCAGCACGTCGGCGCTCTTCTGCGTCTGGGCGATGGACTCGTACTTCTGCTGGATCTGCCCGTCACCCACGACGAAGCCGTTGGCGTAGACCACCGTCTGGTCCTGGGCGAGCGCGAGCTTCTCCGCGTCCGAGCCGACCTTCACGTTGTACACCTTGCCGGCGTACGGCTCGCGGCTGACCTCGACGAGCCTGCTGGGGCCCGCCTGGGTCATCACCACGTCGCCCTGCTTGAGGGCGCGGGCCTGCACCATGCCGCGCGCCAGGACCTGGATGGGGTGCATCTCCGTCATCAACAGGCTGTGGCCCGCCGCGCTGCGGATGCGCACCATGGGCACCGTCTCGGTGCCCACGGCCGTGTCCATGACGGTGAGCGTGGGCTGGTGCGGGTTCTTCACCTTGTCGCCGGCCTTGAGCGACTCCACGGGCGCCACCTTGCCCTCGGCCAGCGCGATCTGCGTCCCCGCCGCCAGGCAGCTGTTGGTGACGGTGATCTTCTTGAAGGTGTAGTCCGGGCGCGGCACGGCGCGGTCGTTGCTCAGCGTCACGGAGGACTGGTACGTGGCGCCGCCCGTCCCGACGACGGGCAGGACGATCTTCAACGTGAGCTTCACCTCGTCCTGCACCTGGCGGCAGCCGTCGTCGAAGAAGGCCGCGTGGGCGCCCGTCAAATCCCAGGAGAAGGTCTTCTTGTCGGCGCTGAGCGAGGCGCGGTCCCAGAACTGCCCCATCCTCGCCTCGATGAGGTTGCCGTCCGTCACGTCGCAGCCGCCGCCCGCGTTGGTGAGGATGAGCTTGAGGTGGCCCACCTCATACGTCGGCGTCCCCAGGGCCAGGTCCGCCTTGAACTGGTTGATCTTCGCCTGGTCGAAGGTGTGGGGCGCGGAGGTGAGCGACAGCTGCCCCTTGAGGGGCAGCTTGATGGCCTGCGGGGTGCCGGTCAGGTCGTAGTCGCAGTCCTGGGTCCACGTGCGGTTGAGGCACACGGAGATGAGGTTGTCGTTGAGCACCGTGTCCACGGGCGCCTGGACGGTGAGCGCGGAGTACGTGGGGCGCGTGGAGGTGGTGCCCGGCGGCGAGCCGAACTCCGAGTAGAGGTACGAGTCCTTGAACCCCTCGACGGAGTCCTCGACCTTGTACGAGGAGACCCGGTAGCGGCCCAGCTGGGTGAGCCCCAGGTTCGCGGTGGTCGGGACGGTGAGGTTGGTGCCCTGGTCGTACTCCTCCGCCCAGGCGAGCTGGGTGAGCGGGTGGCCCGTCTGGTCGGTGAAGTTGGTGTCCGTGTACGTGTAGTACGTGCCGCCCGGGAAGGTGGACGTGGACACGCCCTGCCCGTCGTTCTCCTCGCGCGTGGTCTCACCCGCGTTGGCCGACTCGATGGCGTGCATCTCCTTGCGCTCGGCGGACGTCGCCAGCCCGGCGTCCTCCGACGACAGCTGGCCCGGCGCGAAGCCCCGCGACACGTGCTCCTTCTGGCGCGCGGCCAGCGCCTCGAACAGGTACGGCGAGTTCTCCGGCGTCTTGCCCGCCAGCTTCAGGCGCGCCTTCGCGAAGCGGTACTGGGCCGGGTCCGCCAGGTTCAACCGGACGCGCACGTCCGGCTTGGCGATGGAATGCAGGTAGGCCTCGTCCGCCCGGTACGTGGTCCACTCGGCCTGGCTCAGCCGGGTGGCGTCGCCGAGCCCGCGCAGCGTGCGGCCGAAGTCCGCCACCTGCTGCTCGTGGGGACTGGAGGTGCAGCCCGACAGCAGGGCCAGGCAGGCGGTGCTACCCATCACCAGAAAACGACGTGCTCGTGACATGGTGTTTCCTCCTCCGCTTGGAACGGCTCTCACATGCAGACTTGCTGGAAGTCGGGGCAGCAGTCGTTGAACTCCAGGCAGCTCGGGTCGCAGAAGCAGCCCTCCGCGCCCACGCCGCACAGGCCCACGCAGCTGTTGGCCTCGCCCACGCAGAAGCCGTTGCCCTGCGTCAGGTCGCTGAAGAGCAGCGAGTCGGGCGAGCCCTTCAGGTCCTCCACGCACTCGAGCGTGGCGGAGTCGCGCAGGTTGGCGACGATTTGCGCGGGCGTGGCGGTGCGGTGGGTGCCCAGGTATTGCGCCACCGCGCCGGCGACGTGGGGGCTGGCCATGGACGTGCCCTCGTCGACGACGCTCGCCACCGCGTCGCCCATCCAGGCGCCGAGGATGCTCACCCCCGGCGCGAAGATGTCCACGCACGGGCCCCAGTTGGAGAACGTCGCCCGGGCGTCCGCGTCGTCGACGGCGCCCACGGTGATGACCAGGGGCTCGCTCGCGGGGGACTGGGTGCAGGCGTTCAGGTCGTCATTGCCCGCGGCCACCACCACCGGGATGCCCGCGTTGACCAGCGCCGCGGCGGCCAGGTTCGCCGGCACGTACAGCGGCCCGGTGATGCTCACGTTCGCGACGCAGGGCCCGTCCTGCCGGGGACAGTCGGCGCGCACGAAGTCCATGCCCGCGATGATGGCCCCCCAGGTCCCCAGGCCGTTGCACCGCAGCACCCGCACCGGGTGCACGGTGGCCTCCTTGGCCATGCCATAGAGCGTGCCCACGGCGGTGCTGGCCACATGGGTGCCATGGCCGTGGCAGTCCTCGACCCCCCGGCCGTCCGGCACGAAGGTCTGTGACGAGCCCACCCGTCCGGTGAACTCCGAGTGCTCCGTGTTGAGCCCGGTGTCGAGCACGTACACGTGCACCCCGGCGCCCGTGTTGTCGAAGTCGTTGTACTGGCCGTCGCGCCCCTGGCGCTGGTCCACCCGGTCGATGCCGTCCGCGGGGCTGGGCACCGTGGCGCTGAGGGAGACCTGCTGGTCCTCCTCGATGAGCGCCACGCCCGGCTCGGCGCGCAGCCGCTCCACCTGGGCGCTGTCCAGGCGCGCCGCGAACCCGGGGATGAGCTGGTAGCGGTGCCGCACCTGATTGATGCCGCCCGCGCGCGCCACCCGGCCCACGGCCGAGTCGATGGCCTGCCCCGTGATGCCCTCGGAGAAGACGACGATGTACTCGTCGGGGACGCGGCGCGCCTCGGGCGCGCGGCCCAACGGCGCCAGCTTCGGAGCCGGGCCGGGCCCCTGGGCGGAGGCGCCCTGGGGCGGGCGCTCCTCGCAGGCGATGAAGCCCAGGACGAGCGCCCCCAACAAGGGCAGGGCCTCAAGCTTCATTCCAAGCAAGGGATGGGCACGTCGGGGCAGGGGCCGCATGGTGTCTCGGTCTGGGTGGGCCGAGCGACGCCCGCGCCGACACGGGGCCTCTCGGGATGGACGGGGGATGTCCGCGGCGGCGGAGGGCTTCCGCTACCGCGGGGGGAGGCGTGGACGTGGATGGCGTGAGCGCGAGCCCCAGGCGGGCCCGAGCGACGTTCGCGTCTTGAAGACGCACGCCCGAATCAACCTATGCATCAATTCTCGATATTCACTTTGGGTGAATTGTTTCATCGAGGATGCGCGTGAGGCTGAGATGCAGATGGCTCTCCACGCTGCGCAGGACGCTGGTGAACTCCTGGGAGGAGAGGTCCAGGCGTTCCTTGAGCAGGCGCCGCGTCTCGTCGTGCACGGCCTGCTGGGCGCTGTGCAGCCAGCGCGAGACGGTGGACTGGTTGACGCCGAAGAGGGTGCCGAGCTTCGGGGTGGAGAGGCGGTCCACGAAGTGGAGGCGCAGCAGGTAGCGGTGCTCTCCGGGGAGGATGGCGAAGGCGTCCTCCAAGGCCTTCCGGAACGCGTCGTGGTACCGGCGTTGGATGGCCTCCAGCTCGGGGTCGGGCGCGGGCGTGGGCAACAGCTCCAGGACGGTGTCGCTCGACGGGCAGGGCTCCTGGGACTTGCGCAGCAGGCTCAGGGCCGTGCGCAGGGCCACCACCCGCACCCAGTTGGCCAGGGTGCCCCGGCCGGAGTACTCGGCGATGCGGGGCGCGGCGGCGGTGCGCACCAGCAGCCGCTCACGGACCTGCTGCCGCACCTCGTCCACCATCGCCGCCGGCAGCCGCATGTGCGCGAGCACCGTCGGCACGCTGGCCATGTGGTGCCGCTCGAAGGCGGCGAGCGCCGTGCCCAGTCCCTGCACGCAGCCGCACGCCAGATAGAGGTCGCCGGCCTCGAGCCGCTCCAGCGCCGTCCCCCAGTCCTCGCCCGGCGCCAGGCGCGGGAGGTGGAGGGCCAGGTGTCGCATGAAGCTCTCGGCGCCCAACGGGATGTCCGGCCAGTGCTCCCGGCCTTCGTTCCAGAGCCGTGACAGCCACGGCTCCAACACCTCGGGCGTGACGTCCTCCGGCGGGACGCCCGCATGCGCCAGGAATAACGGTGCGAATGCCAAGCCCCCCTCCTCCATGCCGCCATTATAACCGATGGAGCCTGACTTACTCTGAGTGCGGGTTAATCTGGGTGAAGGTCGTCTTTGGGCATGAAAGGGGAGATTTTCTCGCTTTACCGGATGAAGTCCGTTTTGTGAGAGGCTCTGACCGGGGGCATACAGGGGGGTGTCAAATCCTTACATCCGGCTGCCTGTGCGAGGAAGACGTGGTGGCGCTCGTCGAGGAGCGGCTGGACGGCGCGGCGAGGGGGCGCGTCCATCGCCACGCCGCCGAGTGCCCCGCGTGTCGGGAGCTGCTGGTCGCCGTCATGCGCAGCCAGACGGGGAGCGTGGACGCGCCCGCGCCTGCCTGGGGGCCCACGGTGGCGCGGACCTGGGTGCCGCCCGGGGTGCTGGACGAGTTCCACCTGGTGCGGCTGTTGGGGCGGGGGGGCATGGGCGCGGTGTACCTGGCGCATGACACGTCGTTGGACCGGCTCGTCGCGCTCAAGCTGAGCGTCGCGCTGGAGCCGGACACCAGCACGTTGGACAGCTTCGCCATCGAGGCGCGCGCCATCGCCCGCATCAAGCACCCCAACGTCGTCACCGTGTTCCGGGCGGGGCAGGTCGAGGGGCGGCCGTATCTGGTGTACGAGTACGTGGACGGCAAGAGCCTGGCGGAGCTGGCGCCGCCCCTGCCGTGGCGGTACGTGCTGGACATCGCGCTGGGGCTTTCGCGGGGCTTGAGGGCCGCGCATCAGCGCGGGGTGCTCCACCGGGACGTGAAGCCGGGCAACGCCATCCTGGACGCGGATGGCAGCATCAAGCTGCTCGACTTCGGGCTCGCGGCCTTCGTGGGGACGGACCGCTCGAAGCCGTGGGCCGTGCCGGGCGTCGTCGGCACGCCGCGCTACATGGCGCCCGAGGTGCGCCTGGGGGCGCCGGCCACGCCGCAGAGTGATTTGTATGCCCTGGGGCTGCTCGTGTACGAGCTGTGCACGGGGCGTGTCCCGCCTGTGCGCGCCTCCGGTGCGGACCTGGAGGCGGGCCGGGTGGCGGCCGCGCTGGTGCCGCTGGTGGACCTGGTGCCGGGAATCGACCTGGACTTCGCGGAGGCCGTCGAGCGCTGTCTGGAGGAGGACCCGTCCGCGCGCTTCGGCCGCGTGGATGCGCTGTGCACCGCGCTGGAGCGTCTGGTGTCGCAGGGGCCGGCCGCGGGCTTCGCGCCCGTGCGGTCCGCCGCCATCGCGGAGACCCGCCCGTGAGCGGGTCTCCGGCTGCTTGGGGCGCTACAGCTCCACCTTCTTCTCCGTCTGGTTCGTCCCGTCGAAGCGCAGCATCACGCCCTTGTTGTCGTAGCGGGTGATGATGTTGACGGGGCGGCGCCACAGGGACTGGAGGTTGCGCAGCGTCTCGCGGGCGTAGTCGCCCTTGAGGTCCTGGCCGTCGTGCTTGTGCGCGAGCAACAGCTCCCCACGGTTCTCGTGGTTGCCGTCCACCACCTCGATGATGGGCTGGCCGAAGTTGGTGAGCCCCTGCAACAGCTTGCTCTTCACCTTGCGGAACTCGCGGTCGAGGATCTCCCACGAGTTGCGCTTGTCGTTGAAGCCATACACGAAGAGCTTCTGCTCCATCGCGAACTCGGGCGTCAGGAACGTGTCGATGAAGGTGATGTCGTTGTAGTGCTTGCGGACCTCGAAGATCTTCTCGCGTCCGGCGCCCAGCTTCTTGTCCCAGTTGCGGCGGGCGCGCAGGTCATCACACTCGTCCCACTCCTTGCCGAAGCGGCCCTTGTTCCAGCGCTCCTCGATGTCCCGCCACAGCTCGATGCCCAGCTTGTAGGGATTGATGGCGCCGGGGCGTGTCCCCATGGTGCCGGAGTGGTGGTCCGCGTAGTCGATGATTTCGTCGTCGCGCAGCGCCCTGCGGGTCATGATGGTGGAGTGCCAGTAGCTGGCCCAGCCCTCGTTCATGATCTTCGTCTGACCCTGGGGCGCGAAGTAGTAGGCCTCCTCGCGGAGGATGGCCAGGATGTCCGACTCCCACGGCTCCAGCGGCGCCTCCTCCAGGAGGAAGAGCAGCACGTCGCGCTGGGGGCGCTCGGGGAACTTCTTGGCCCGCTGCTTCTCGTCCTCCACCTTCTTGCGCTGGGAGTCGAGGAACTCGGACGGGTTGATGTAGCCGCGCATGTACTCGCGGCCGACCTTGAAGCCCTCCACGCGCTCGTTGGACTTGAGCTCGTCCTCGGCGCGCCTGGGGTCCGGGTTGCGCCGGATGTGGGGCGAGTGCTGGTCGATGAGGTTCTCCAGGCTCAGGGTCCGGTCGATGAAGTCCTCGACCTTCTCCACGCCGATCTTGTCCACCCAGCGGCGCACCCGCGTGGCGTGGTTGGCCATCTCGTCGATCATCCGCCGGTTGGTGTGGCGGAAGGAGAAGTTGTTCTTGAAGAAGTCGCAGTGACCGTAGACGTGGGCCATGACCAGCTTCTGGTCCACCTCCGGGTTGCTCTCCATCAAGTACGCGTAGCAGGGGTCGTTGTTGATGACGAGCTCGTAGATCTTGCTCAGGCCGTACTCGTAGCCCTTGGAGAGCTGCTCGTACTCCATGCCCCAGCGCCAGTGCGGGTAGCGGGTGGGGAAGCCGCCGTAGGCGGCGACCATGTTCATCTCGTCGTAGGACACCATCTCGAAGACGGTGTCGAAGAAGTCGAGTCCGAACTCCTTCGCGTAGCCGTGGATCTCATCCCTCAGCGCGGCGAGACGGGGCGTAAGGCTCTTGGGCATCGGGAAGTCTCTCCGGAGGACAGGTGGGGGCGCTGGCTCTTCAGCGTCCCTTGCCGAGGAAGTCCTTGATGGACGCGTAGATGGCGTCCTTGTCCGCGATTTCGCTGAGCGCGACGTTGGGGGTGTCACCCACCGCCTCGCGAAGGTCCTTGATGAACTGACCGCTGCCGTAGGGGGACTCCACCTGTCCGTAGGCGAACTGGTTGACGTTGGGCAGCACGTCGTTGCGCAGCATCTCGATGCACTGGCGCGTGTCGTCCGCGCTCCAGTTGTCGCCGTCGCTGAAGTGGAACGGATAGACGTTCCAGGCGCTCTTCGGGTAGTCGGCCAGGATGATGTCGCGGCAGAGCTTGTAGGCGCTGGAGATCATCGTCCCGCCGGACTCGCGGGTGTGGAAGAACGTGTCGCGGTCCACCTCGCGCGCCACCGCGTCGTGGATGATGTAGCGCGCCTCCAGGCCCTTGTATTGGTGGCGCAGCCACGTATCGAGCCAGAAGCTCTCGATGCGGACGATCTCCTTCTGCTCGTCACCCATGGAGCCGGACACGTCCATCATGTAGATGATGACGGCGTTGGTCTCCGGGAGGTCCTGCAGCTTGTAGCTGCGGTAGCGGCGGTCCTCGCGGGTGGGGATGATGACGGGCCTGGCGGCGTCGTAGGTGCCGGCGGCGATTTGTCTGCGCAGGGCCTGCTTGAAGGTGCGCTTGAAGTGGCGCAGGGATTCGGGGCCGGTGGTGTTGATGCCGGTGTAGCGAATCTTCTGGGTGATGATCTTCTCGTTCTGGCGCCGCTCGATGTGGGGCAGCTGCAGCTCCTCGCCCAGTATCTGCGCCAGCTCCTCGAGCGTGACATCCACCTCCAGGGCGTGGTCTCCCTCACCCTGGCCGGCCTGGTGCCCGTCCCCGGGCTCCACCGCCCCGGGGCCGAGCTGCTGGCCCACCTCGCCGTCACCCTGTCCGACGCCGCCCTGCTCCTTGTGGCCGTACTTGAAGCGGGGGATGTCGATGAAGGGGATGGGGATGCTGATGGCATCCTTGCCCTTCTTCCCAATCATCTCGCCCTTCTGCACGTACTTGCGCAGGTTGGCTTTGATCTTCCCGCGGACGATCTGTTTGAAGCGGGAGTGGTCCTGGTGGATCTTCAAGGTCACGACGGCTCGCCCTTCTCCTGAGGTGGTTACTCCTTCGCGTCGCCGCGGGCGAAGATGCTCGCCACGAAGTTCAACACGTCGGTGGAGCAGATCTCGCAGTAGCCGTAGTTCTTCATCATCCGGTCCTTCACCAGGTCGATCTTCTCCTGGGTCTCCTTGTCCACGACGGAGGAGACGAGGTTCTTGAGCTTGATGCTGTCCTTCTGGTCCTCGAACAGCTTCAGCTCGAGCGCCTTGTGCAGCCGCTCGTTGGTCCGGTAGTTGAAGGTCTTCCCCTCCACCGCCAGCGCGCCGATGTAGTTCATGATTTCGCGCCGGAAGTCGTCCTTGCGGCTGTCGGGGATGTCGATCTTCTCTTCGATGGCCCGCATCAGCCGCTCGTCCGGCTCCTCGTAGAGGCCGGTGTACTTGTTCTTGACCTTCTCCTTCTGGGTGTAGGCCTTGATGTTGTCGATGTAGTTGCCGCACAGCTTGCCGATGGCGTCCTCGTCGGCGCTGATGGCGCGCTGGACCTCGTTCTTGACGATGTCCTCGTACTCCTGCTTCACGGAGGTGAGCAGCTCCTTCATCCGCTTGCGCGCGTCCTCGTTGTTGATGAGCGAGTGCGTCTTGAGGCCCGCCTCCAGCTCGTTGAGGACCATGAAGGGGTTGATGCAGCCCTCGCCCTTGTCGCTCACCAGCGCGTTGGAGATTTTATCCTGGATGTAGCGCGGGGAGATGCCCTCCAGGCCCTCGCGGATGCTCTCCTTGCGCAGCTCCTTGATGTTGTCCTCGGTGAAGTTGGGGAGCGTCTTGCCGTTGTAGAGCTTGAGCTTCTGCAGGAGCGACAGGTTGTGCTTCTTGGGCTCCTCCAGGCGCGTGAGCACCGCCCACATGGCCGCCATCTCCAGCGTGTGCGGCGCGATGTGCTTGCCCTTGATGGCGCGGGAGTTGAAGTCCTTCTCGTAGATCTTCACCTCCTCGGCGAGCTTGGTGATGTACGGCACGTCGATCTTCACCGTGCGGTCGCGCAGGGCCTCCATGAACTCGTTGTTCTCGAGCTTCTTGTACTCGGGCTCGTTGGTGTGGCCGAGGATGACCTCGTCGATGTCCGTCTGCGGGAACTTCTTCGGCTTGATTTTGTGCTCCTGCGACGCGCCGAGCAGGTCGTAGAGGAAGGCGACGTCCAGCTTGAGCACCTCGACGAACTCGATGATGCCGCGGTTGGCGATGTTGAACTCGCCGTCGAAGTTGAACGCGCGCGGGTCGGAGTCCGAGCCGTACTCGGCGATCTTCCGGTAGTTGATGTCACCGGTGAGCTCGGTGGAGTCCTGGTTCTTCTCGTCCTTGGGCTGGAAGGTGCCGATGCCCACGCGGTCCTTCTCGCTGAAGACCAGCCGGTTGACGCGCACGTGGTCCATCACCCGCGCGAAGTCACCGTGGTACTGGGTCATCAGGTCCTTGAAGACGAAGCGGCAGGCGGGGCACAGCTCCGAGCCGTCCGGGATGGTGTAGCCGGAGTCCGGCGGCGACAGCTCCTGGTAGACCTTGGCGCGCCACTCGCGGGGAACCAGGTTGAGCGGCTCCTCGTTCATGGGGCACTTCATCTTCTCCTTCACGACGGTGCCGTCCGGCAGCTTCTTGTCGGTGGTCCAGGAGAAGGTGTACGCGGCGCCCTCGGGCGTCTTCGAGTAGTCCTCGGTGCCCTTCTTGAGCAGGCGCGCGATGGTGGACTTGGACGAGCCCACGGGGCCGTGCAGCAGGATGACGCGCTTCTCGGTGCCGTAGCCCTGGGCGGCGGACTTGAAGACGTTCACCAGCTTCATCAGCGGCACATCCAGGCCGAAGATGGCGTCCTTGCCGCCGAACTTCTCGTCGCTGAAGAAGTGGTAGCGGATGAGCTTCTTCTTGTTGTCGATGTACTCCGTCTTCCCGTGGCTGAGGATCATGTCGTAGATCCTCTGGAAGGCGGTGCGTGTCACCTTGGGGTTCTTCCGGACGATTTCGAGGTACTCCTCGAAGTTGCCTTCCCAGTTGAGCTCCGCGTAGGTCTTCGCGTCCTGGAGCGCGGCGATTTTGGAGACCCACGAACCCTTCTCAGCGTCCCTCATGTCTCTCCCTCGGAAGCCGGCCTGGGGTGCGAGGCACTCGCGCCCTAGGGGGCCAGAATGGTGAACCTGGAGGGCTGGATTGCCATTCCACAACCATCCCGCCGAGGTCCCAGGCACGACAGCCCTGCAGCCAATTCGGGACCCCGCCGCGGAATGGGACCGCGCGTTACGCTCGTGTCAGGGGCAGGACGCCGGAACAGGCGCGCCCCCTCCACGGGGTGAAGAGGCAAGGGTGATTATAGGGCGGCGCGTGCAACGGGGTAGGTGCCCCCCCGGAACGCGAGGGGTATTGAACGCCTGACGGCCTTGCCGGAGGCGGACTGTTGGCTGGCTGTGGGGCGGCGTCTGTGTTCCTTCCACATGTCGGCGGTGCAGGTGAGGGGCGCCAAGACATCCCTGACAGCAGCCAGGCGGGCGTGCCTGCACCGAAGGGTGATACATTCGCCACGCGGTACACGTTGGCTCGGGCCCGCTGTGCCTCCGGGGCGCGCGAGGGCGGCGGTGTGCTCGCTCCGGCGCGCGGTTCGCTGAGGGTGAAGTCGGCTGCGGGGAGGCTGGAGAAGACAGGGTCGCCGGCTTGGCTTTGGGCCGTGCCTGCGTATCCTGCCGCGCGTCATGGCGACCGCACCTACCTCTGTCTCCCACCCTCCGTCCTCCGTGCCGAGTCTCGCGGCGGTCCCGTCCCCCGCGCCCGAGCCGAGCACGCGCCTCCTCATCGGAGTGCTGTTGGCGGTGGCGCTGGTGCCCCGGCTGCTCGTCTTCTTCGTGAACGAGAACCTGTACGGCGACGCGGTGGTGCGCACGGAGCTGGCGGAGCGGTGGCTGCGCGCCCCGCACCTCATCACCGCGTACGGTGATGGCGCGTACCAGTTCGGGCCGCTGCACCTGTACCTGGTGGGCCTCGCGCTGTCGGTGTTCGACCGGGAGGTGGCCGGGCGCGTGGTGAGCCTGCTGTTCGGCGTGCTGTCGGTGGTGCCGTTGTTCGCGCTGACGCGGCGGCTGTTCGACTGGCGTGCGGGCGTGGTGGCCGCGCTGGTGTTCAGCGCGTGGGGCATGCACCTGCAGTTCTCCACCACCGCGGGCAGCGAGGCGGTGTCGCTGTTCTTCATGCTGGCCGCGTTCGCGTTCTACGCGGAGGGGGTGGACGAGAACCGCTTCGCGCCGCTGTTCCAGGCCGCGCTGATGCTCAACCTGGCGTGCGCGCTGCGCTACGACGCGTGGATGTACATCCCGCTGTTGTGCCTGGGGCTGTTCTTCAGCAGCCAGGACAAGGTGGCGGCGGTGACGCGCGCGGTGGGCTTCGGCCTGGCGTGCCTGCCGTTCCCCCTGTTGTGGATGCAGGGCAACGAGCTGATGCACGGCGACCCGTTCTACCCGGTGAAGGCGGTGGAGGACTTCCACCGGGACTGGGTGCTCTCCTCGGCGGGCTCGGGGGCGGCCATCGGCTGGCGCGCGCAGCAGCTGTTCTTCTGGCCGGGCGTGGCGCTCTTCACCCTGACGCCGGGCGTGGGGCTGCTCGGTCTGTGGGGCATGGTGAAGGCGTGGAAGGCGCGGCCGGACACGCGCTGGCTGGTGGCGGCGGCGGCGGTGCCCGCGGCGTACTTCACGTTCCGCGCGGTGGTGCTGCTCAACTTCGTGCCGCTGGGGCGCTTCACGGTGACGCAGCTGGCGGTGGTGCCGGTGTTCGTCGCGTTCGGCTTCTGGGCGCTGATGGGCTCGCGCGGCGAGGGCGCGCGCAAGGCGGTGGCGGGGGTGTCCGCGCTGCTCGCGGTGGTGCTGCCGGTGGCGCTGGGCCTGTACACGTTCCGCGACGACGGGCGCCTGCAGACGTCGCTGCGGCCGGTGAGCCCCACGTCGACCAACCCCGTGCCGGTGATGCGCGTGGCGGACTTCGTGAAGGCGGAGGTGGCCGAGAAGGGCGGGGCGCTCGCGCTGGATACGGACCCCAACTACATGGACCTGCAGGTGGCCTTCTTCTCCGGGCTGCCCGAGGAGCGCATCGCGCGCGTGCGTTGGGACACCTTCCGCAAGCTCATGGGGGAGGCACGGCCGGAGGTGCTGGTGCGCTTCGACCAGGGCTCGCTGGCGAAGGACCCCGGGGTGAGGCTGGAGGGGCGCACGCTGACGTTGGACGGCGTCGCCTACGAGGAGCTGGACGGCTTCACCGCTCCGCTGCACGTCTACCGGCGCCGGCCGTAGCCGCCCGGCGTCACCCGGAGTGTCCGGGCTCGTCGTCGTCGTAGTCGTCCGGGTGGTAGTCGGTGTCCCTGGGGCGGCGCGCGTCCAGCCAGCCCTGGAGGATGAACTGGGCGGCCACCTGGTCGATGACCTCCTTGCGGCGGGCGCGGCTGACGTCCGCTTCCAGGAGCGTGCGCGTGGCGGCCACGGTGGACAGCCGCTCGTCCCAGAGCTCCACCGGGATGCCGAGCGCCTGCGTCAGGGCGTCCGCGAACTTGCGCGAGGCCTCCGCGCGCGGGCCCTCCGAGCCGTCCATGTTGAGCGGCAGGCCGAGGACGAAGCGGTCCGCCTCGTGCTCGCGCGCCAGGGCGCCGAGGGCGGCCAGGTCCGCCTTGAGGGACGTGCGGCGAATGGTGGTGACGCCCTGGGCGGTGAGGCCCAGGCCATCCGAGACGGCCACGCCGATGGTCTTGGTTCCGAAGTCCAAACCCAGGGTTCGCATGCGTGGCGCAACTTAACCGCATCCTCCCTCACGGACCGCGCCGTCCGTTGACGGGGACGTGCCCGGGTTGTCAGTCCGGCTAACCGACGGAATTCGCTCGCGTGGTCGCCGGGCCGCCTGCCGGCACCGTCGCTGCAACCCCCACGAGTCATCGCGCGGCACTCCATCAACCCGCCGCGTGGGAGGACTCATGGTGGACTTCTTGAAGAGCGCGACGAACCTGCTGGCCCGCCCGGAGGGCACGGCGATGGAGGGGGCGGGGGACGCGGGGACTCTCTCTCCGCTCGTCTCCAGCTCCATCAAGGCCGCCACGGGCGTCATGACGGGCAACGTGCTGCAGGCGGCGACGGGCGTGGCGGGCGTGGCGGAGGAGCTGAAGAAGAACCCGGCGGCGAAGACGGAGTACGCGACCTCGGCGGGGGCCGCCGGGAAGACCCAGGGCTATGCCCCGCTGCTGCCCGCGAGCACCAGCGCGTTGGACCCGAAGATGCTGGAGTACGAGGCCGCGCTGAAGGTGCTGGAGGCGAACTTCGAGCAGCTGGACCTCGCGGACGGGAAGAAGTCCGGCTCGCTGTCGAAGGAGGAGCTGCGGCGCGCGGCCAACGACGCCAGCCTGTCCCCGCAGCTTCGCGACGCGGCCCGGTTCCTCACGCAGAACGCGGCGCTGTTCGAGCGGGTGGACTCGCGGGGGCTGCTCTCGTCGCTGATGCCGGTCCTGGGGAGCATCTACAACGACGACCGCATCAAGCTGTCGGGCGTCCGCGCGGAGCTCAAGCGGGTGGGGGAGGAGTTCGCCCGTTATGGCCGGCCGACGGCGCCGCCGGTGTCCCCGCCCAAGCAGGAGGACTGCCCGCCCGGCACGACGCCTCCGCCCACCACCGGTGGGCCGTCCCCGGGGCCGCGTCCCACCACGCCGGGCAATCCGTCACCGGGGACCGGAGATGGCACGGGCGGTACGGGAGGCACCGGTGGCACGGGTGGTTCGAATGGCTCGGGCGGCGCGGGGCCGGTGGGGGGCGGCAAGCCGCCCACGTCGAAGGACCCGGACTTCCGCGAGTACCTCGAGGCGGTGGCGGTGCTGCGCGACAACTGGGGGACGTTCGACACGGCGTCGGGCGTGAAGGATGACCGCGTGACTCGCGCGGACATGCTGGCGCTGCTGAACAATCAGGGAGCGTCCTCGACGCTGAAGAAGGCCGCGCAGTTCTTCAAGGACCACCCGGAGTACTTCGACCGGCTGGAGATGGCGGCGGGCATCGACGGGCGCGACGGCATCATCGGCTGGTTGGATGTGAAGGCGGAGCTGGAGCAGTCGAAGGACGTGAAGACGAACACGCCGAGCAAGGCGAGCTCGAGTGTTCGCGGCATCGTCGACAACCCGCGCATGAGCATCGAGGACAAGGTGCAGGCGATCCTCGGCGCCATCTCCAGCGACACGGACACCGAAATCATGGAGGTGATGGAGCAGATGGCGACCGCGGGCGAGGACCGCGCGACGCTGGGCACCACGGACGTGGACAAGAAGAAGGCGGCGAAGCTCGACGGGGACATGCGCGAGCTGGAGCTGCGGCTGCAGCGGCTGCTGGAGAAGCGCAAGGCCATGTTCGACCTGATGAGCAACATGTCCGCCAAGTTCAACGAGATGGCGAAGACGGCCATCTCCAACCTGCGCGGAGCCTGAGTCCATGGGCCGCGTCATCAAACACGAGGGAGTCGAGGGCATGCGGATGGAGACCGGGGCGGTGCACAGGATGCGGTCCTTCGCGCGGGGCGAGGCGACGTGGGCGGAGGTGGAGGGGATGACCTTCGAGGAGGCGAAGGCGATTGCGCAGGTGGGGTGTGACCTGGCGGCCGCGGGGCGGCTGGAGGAGGCGCGCATCCTCTTCGAGGGGCTGGTGGCCGGGAATCCTCGGGACGCGGGCGCTCACGCGGCGCTGGGCACCGTGTACCAGAAGCTCGGGCGGCTGGAGGAGGCCATCGCGGAGTTCAGCGCGGCGCTGGCGCGGGACGCGGGGCATCCGGTGGCGCTGGCGAACCGGGGGGAGCTGTACCTGCGCAAGGGGGAGCGGCAGGGCTTCACGGACCTGTCGAAGGCGGTGGAGGTGGACCCGCACGGTGAGACGGCGGCGGGGCGCAGGGCGCGGGCGCTGGTGAAGGCCATCACGTTGGTCGCGGTGGAGAAGCTCAAGCAGGACGCCCAGCAGCCGTAGCTGGGTGGCGTGGGGGGGAGGAAGTGCCGCTGGCGCTCGGGGGAGTGGCCCGGCGGCGGCTGTCGGCGGGTGGGCTCGGGTGGAGAGGGGAGGGGAAGGGGAGAGCCCACCTGCCGGCCGCTTTTTCACGTCAGGGCGCGGGCAGGTCGGCCAGGCGCTCGCCCACGGGGGGATGGCTCATGCCCTTGAGGACGACCCAGCGCGGAGGGTCGGGGTCCATCTTGTTGACGCGCGCGGCCTTCACCAGCATTCGGCGGAACGCGTCGACGTCGTGGGTGAGGTTGAGGGCGAAGCGGTCCGCCGCGCGCTCGCGCTCGCGGGAGAAGGCTCCGGCGATGGGCGCGCCCAGCAGCAGCACGAGCGACAGGAGCAGCGAGAGCAGCGGCAGGGTGCGGATGTCCGCGAAGCGCGAGGTGCCGAACCAGCTCCGCGCCGCCGCGACGCGCAGCATCCGGTCGATGGCGAAGAGGAGCGCGACGACAGCCAGGGAGGAGGCGATGCGGCCCGGCCACTTCTGCTCCTGCACGTGGCCGGCCTCGTGGGCCACGGCCGCGAGCACCTCGTCCTCGGAGAGCTCCTGGAGGATGACGTCGTTGAGGACGATGGCGCGCGTGGGGCCCTGGCCCGCGAAGTACGCCTGGATGCGCCGCGAGGCCACGGAGGTCTTCTCCACCAGCACGTCGGAGAAGGTGATGTTTGCCTGGGCCATCAGCGCCGTCATCCGCGTGCGCAAAGGCCCCGGGGGCAGCGGCTCCTGCTCGAAGTAGAGCCGGCCCCGGTACGTGTCCAGCGCGGAGGAGACGAGCATCAGCAGGGCCACGGGCACGCCCAGCACCCACCACCAGTGGCGCGTGCGACGGGCCAGTCCATACAGGCCGATGACGAGCGCGGCGATGGCGAACCCGCCCAGCAGGTGTCCCTTGAGCATGTCCCGGGCGAAGGCGGCCGGGGTGTAGTTGGACATGCCGTGCTGGTGCTCCAGCGTGTACGCGAACCAGATGTCCACGGGGGCGTAGACCAGCTTCACGAACAGGTCCGTCATCAGCGCGAAGAGGACGGCCGCGCCCCAGCCGGACTCACCCCACAGCCGGTCCATGGCGCTGAAGAAGGCGCGGCTGACGGGCGCGGTGCGCAGGAAGCCGAAGCGGCGCTCCAGCCCCGCCGCGGCCGCCGTGGCCATGCGGAAGAAGGGCCGCACCAGCACGCCCAACATCAGCGCCAGCAGGGCGAACCGTGCGAAGGGGTTCACCGCCGCGCGGATGTAGTGGGGCAGGTGGTAGGCGTGAATCTCCGCGAGCTGCTCGGGCGTGAAGAGGGGCTCCATGGCAGGGCCCCAGGCTACGCCGCCCGGCCCGGGGCTGCCCAGTGCGGCGGCCTCCGGGCGACTTCAGCCGCGGCTCACGTGTGGGGCTCGTCCTTCGACGCGGGAGGCTCGGGAAGGGGCTCGCCCTCCGCGTCCGCCAGCAGCAGGGCCTTCACCTTGGCGAGGCTCTCGCGCGTGCGGTCCACGAAGCTGCTCTGCGAGCCGATGCGCTCGGCCGTCTCCAGGGTGCGCTCGTAGATGTTGATGGACTTGGTGAGCAGCACGCGAATCTTCTTTCGCAGCTCCTGCCGGTAGACGACGGCCTCTTCCGCGTTGAGCTCCGCGGGCGCGGGCGAGCTCACCATCTGCGCGTAGAGGTCCTCGTACATCGCGCCGATGCGCGAGCCCGACGCGGTGGCCCAGTAGCCGTTGCCCACGCGGATGGAGCGCAGGTAGTGGCCCTGCGAGGAGAGCAGCAGCTCCGCCTTGTAGTTGAGGTCCTCGGCCAGCTTGTCCGCGCCCTTGGAGGGGTCCAGCTTCACGTCCTCGTAGTCCAGCCGGTACAGCTCTCCCACGAAGAAGTGCGCCTGCGCGGGGAAGTAGTCGTCCACCTCGTCCTTGTCGGACAGGGCCTCGTAGGCGGACAGGGCCTTGCGCAGCGTGGCCTCGGCGGCGTCGGTGCGGCCCGCCTCCAGCTCACACACGCCCTGCTGCACGCGCGCCTCGATGCGGCGGTTGACCGGGATGTCCTCGCGCGCGGCGAGCGTGGACAAGAGGGCCACGGCCTCGTCGTAGCGCTCCAGGTGGTACTGCGTCTCCGCCACGCGGAAGGACGCGTCCAGCGCGTCTCCCTGGCCCGCCTTCGCGTCCGCCAGCTCGGAGAAGCGCAGCCACGCCTCCTCCCACTCCTTGAGGCGCTGGTGGGCGAGCCCCGCGTTGTAGAGCGCCGCGCGACGGTGCTGGCTCTTCGGGTGGAAGTCCACCAGCCGCCCGAAGAAGCGCGCCGCCTGCTTGAAGTCGTTGGCCGCGAAGGCGGACGTGCCCCCGGCGAAGAGCTCCTCGTCGTTGAGCTTGTCCAGCTCCAGGTCCGCGGTCACCGTCACCGCGTCGAACTCAATCTCCTGCTTGGCCGGGGCCACCTGGGCGGTGTCCGAGCTGCCCGCCGCGCCCGTCGTCCGACATCCGGCGACACCCAGGCCCAGCGCCAACACCCAGCCCCAGCGACTGACCGACATGTACGTTCGCTCGTTCCGCGTCACGGAATGCGTCCTCCTGGCCCTGCCGTCTCCGGACAACGCGCCGTGCCCTGGAGTTCCCACCGCCGAGGGTGGGCGCGCCCAGTTTAATGCGTCCGGGGCGCGCGCGCCGCCGTCCCGCCTGTCCGGCCCCCGGGTGGCTGCTGGCCGCGACGAGGGGTGAGCCCGGGCCCGCTCAGAAGGGGTCGTCTCCCAGCAGGTAGCGTCCGGTCTGCCACAGGCTGGTGATGTCGTGGACGTCCAGCCCGAAACGCGGCACCCGGATGAGGGGGATGCCCGGGCAGGCGGCCTGCAACTGGGCGATGCCCTTCTGGTCCTGCTCGGCCAGGACCTGGAGCTCGCGCAGCGTCTCCTCCACCTTGGCGCGGCGGGTGGGCGTCAGCGTGGCCGCGTCCGCCCACATGGCCTCGGTGGGCAGCGGGTGCACGCGGTTCACCACCAGGGACACCACCTCCATGCGGTGCTGCTTGAGGAGGCTGTTGAAGTGGATGGCCTCGTCCATGCGCTCGGGGTGGGGGCTGGTCACGAGCACGAAGCCCGTCGTCTTGTCCTCCAGGAGCGAGCGCACGCCGCGCGCCCGCTCGCGGAAGCCCTCGTTCATGCCCGACAGGGACAGCATGAAGCTGGAGAGCTCCTGGAGCATCTCCGTGCCGGTGAACTTGGACAGCGCGCGCAGCACGTAGCCGCTGCGGTTGAAGAGCGACAGGCCCAGCTTGCCCGCCTTCAGCGCGGGCGCCAGCAGCCACTTCGCCGCCTCGTTGTCCAGGAAGTCCAGCACGCGGTTGGGCGCGTCCAGGAAGTCCAGCGCGTGCGCGGTGGGTGGCGTGTCCAGCACGACGAGCTCGTACTCGCCCTTGCGGCGCAGCTCCCACACCTTCTCCATGGCGATGTATTCCTGGCTGCCCGCCAGGGCCGTGGAGAGCGACTGGTAGAAGCGATTGGCGAGGATGCGCTCGCGCTGCTCCGGAGGCGCGACGCGGGTGATGAGGTCATCCCACGTCTGCTTCATGTCCAGCATCATCGCGTACAGCGCCGCGCGCGGCGTGACGCCCAGCGGCTGCAGCGCGGAGGCCGGCACCTGTGTCTCCGCGTTGCCGAGCGCGGACAGGCCCAGCGAGTTGGCCAGCCGCTTCGCCGGGTCGATGGTGCACACCAGGCTCTGACGGCCCTCCACCGCCGCGCGCAGGGCCAGGGTGGCGGCCACCGTCGTCTTCCCGACACCGCCGGAGCCGACACAGATGAGGACGCGCTTGTTCGCGAGCGCGGGCGCGAGGGCCGTGGTGCTCACCGCTCCCCCATCACCAGTGTTTCGAGGTGACCCATGACCTGCTCGATGGCGTCCCGCCCGAAGGCGGGGAGGAACAGCCGGGGGATGTTGAACACCGGCGTGTGAAGGTTGCGCTCCAGCTTGGTGCCCGCGAGCACCGTCAGCGCCGCGCGGTCATGGTGTGCCTGGGCCACGTGGTGCAATTCGGGGTGGCCCGCCAGGGCCTCCAAATCGGCCTCCGTGAAGCGCTCGGGGATGGCCTGGTTGAGCACCGCCGCGTGCGTGCGGAGGTTCACCCGGTCCGTGAGCGCGGCGTGCAGCTCCAGCGCCTCGTTCACCGGCATCTCCTCCGGGAGCGCCACCAGGATGGCGGCCGTCACGGACGGGTCCACCAGCAGGTCGCGCATCTTCTGGGCCTCGCGCGACATGGGGCCCGGGGGCACCGTCTGCACGAGCACCTGGGGCACGCTCAGGAAGGAGATGGCGTGGCCGGTGGCGGGCGCGTCCAGGACGATGGTGTCGAAGCGCCAGCGCCCGTCCGGCAGCTTCTCCTGCAGGTGGTACATGATCTTCCCCAGCAGGACGAGCTCCTGCAGGGACGGCACGAAGCGCAGGAAGTAGCGCACCAGCTTGTTCTCGAAGACCGTCTTGTAGAGGGCCTCGAAGCGCAGGACCATCAGCCCGTACTCGCGCATGGCCTCCTGCGGGCGCACGTCCACGGCCCAGAGGTTCTCCTCCAACAGCTTCACCTCGGGGCCGGCGGGAGGGTGCTCGAGGAAGCGGCTGATGCGCTCCTGCGTGTTCACCTCGCACACCAGCGTCCGACGCCCCGCGCGCGCCGAGCGCAGGGCGAGCGCCGCGGCGACGGTGCTCTTGCCCACGCCGCCCTTGCCGGAGACCACCCACAACCGCTTGTCCAGGAGCCCTGCCATAAGCGAGCGGCGAACCGTAGGAATCGAGTCTCCAGGAGTCAACGCGTTTGGCCCGGGGTTGTTGCCTTGCTTGACACGTCGCGTTGCCCCCTCGCAGAGTGCGGCGTCTTTTTCCCGACGTCCCGACGGTGGGGTTCCACCGGGCGGGTGAAAACCAGGCGTCCCATGCTGAAGAACAACCCGGTGATGAAGAAGCTCGTGGAGACGGGCGAGGAGCGCGTCGGCAAGCTGGCGCAGCAGCTGCTCTCCAACGAGAAGTTCGTGGCGGCGGTGCAGACGCTGGTGTCGCGCTCGCTGTCGGCCAAGGGCACGCTGGACAGCGCGCTGCGCTCGGCGCTGTCGGCCATGAACCTGCCATCCACGGCGGACCTGGAGCAGCTGCGCTCGAAGGTGGATGACCTGGAGCGGCTCTTGGCGTCGGTGGAGAGCAAGGTGGACACCCTGGTGGCGCAGAAGGCGCCGTCGAAGAAGTAAGCACCCGGACAGGTCCGGGGGAGCCCGAGGCCACCATGCGGCGCATCGCCTTCATCAACGAGAAGGGCGGCACCTGCAAGACGACGCTGGCGGTGAACACCGCCGCCTGGCTCGTCAGGGAGCGCGGCCTGCGCGTGCTGCTGGCGGACCTGGACACGCAGGGCCATGCGAGCAAGGCGCTCGGCCTGGACGTGCGCACGCTTCCTCGCAACGTCTTCCACCTGCTGACCGACGACACCGTCGCCCTGGCGGACGTGGTGCGGCCGTCGGCCGTGGCCGGCCTGGACGTGCTGCCCTCGTACAAGGAGATGGCGGACTTCCCGGTGGTGGTGGCGTCCCACGCGCGGCGCTCGCACCGGCTGGCGGACCGCCTGGAGGCGGCGAAGGACGCGGGCTACGACGCCGTCGTCTTCGACTCGCCGCCGTCCATGGGGCTCACCACGCGCAACATCCTGGTGGCCGCGACGGAGGTGGTGGTGCCGGTGGCGCTGACGTACCTGGCGCTGGATGGCTGCGCCGAGGTGGCGGACACGGTGCGGCAGGTGGGCGAGGCCGAGGGCCGCTCGGACCTGAGCGTCACCAAGGTGGTGCCCACGCTGTACCGCAAGACGGCGCTGGCCACGGCCATCCTGGAGCGGCTCAGGGCGTACTTCCCGGAGTCACTCGCCACGACGCCGCTGGGCTACGACGTGAAGGTGGACGAGGCCCAGAGCCACGGGAAGACCATCTTCGAGTACGCGCCCCGCAGCCGGGGCGCGCAGATGCTGGCGGCCATCGCCTCGGAGATTCACGGCGGGCCCGCTCCCCGGAAGCGGAAGCGGGCGGCGCCCAGGGCCTGACGGCTACTCGGACTTCTTGGACTGCTCGAGCTGCTCGAGCTTCTTCTCCAGCTCCTCGAGGCGCTGGGTGAGCGACTGCATGTCGCGGCCCAGGGCGGGGAGGTTGCCGGTGAGGTTCTCGACGACGTGCTTCACGCGCTCGTCGATCTTCTTCTGCCAGTCCTCGAAGGCACGCTGGCTGGCCTTGAGCAGGTCGGCGGGGGACAGGCCACCGGCGGGCAGGTTGGCGTCCGCGGCCTGCTGGGGCTCCTCGGGAGGAACCTCCAGGCCGGCCTTCACGGCCTCTTCGCGGCGCAGGAGCTTGTCGAGGCGGGACTCGGCCTCCTCGCGGATGGAGGCGACGCGAGGGCTGACCTCCTTCTGGATGAAGCCCGAGATGGACTCGCCGGGGTGGCGGATGATCTCCCGCAGCACCGACAGCGGCATCTGGTTCTTCTTCTTCTCCTCCTCGAAGATGATTTGCGCGAGGGTGACCGAGGTCAGGTCTTCTTTCGTGCGGTTGTCGACAATCCGCACCTCGGTGCCCTCCTTGATCATCGCGGCGATCTCATCGAGGGTGACGTACCGGCTCTCCACGGTGTCGTAGAGCTTCCGGTTCGTGTACCGCTTGATGATCTTCGGCTCCTTGCTGCTGGGAGCGCCTGCTTGCTCGGCCTCGCTCATCGGTTTCTCCGCCCCTTTTGGGCTCGACTCCAAGCCAGCTTCCATGCCTGAGTCTCGCAGGGGCGAACCTCGTACCAGAGGGGTTGGAGGCGAGCAAGCAGCGAGAACCCGTCTCGCCGGACCCGCCCGGTGCCTCTATACTCGTGCCTGCCCCAGGCCTGCTGAATGATCGTCAAGTGCGCGCGGTGCCAGACGCGGTTCAAGATCCCCGACGAGAAGGTGACCGAGAAGGGGGTCAAGGTCCGCTGCACCAAATGTCAGAACACGTTCCGCGTCACCCGTGAATCAGGCGGGGAGGATGCCGGTGCGTCCTCGCCTTCCTCGTCGGCCGGGCAGGCCGACCCCTTCGCCGCCTTCGGGGCCGCTGCCGACCCCAAAGGCGTTGAAATCACGCGGCCCGGCTTCTTCGCCCAGGGCGTCGCGGCGACGCGAACAGCCCCCGCGGGCCCCCCTGGGGGTGGCTCGTGGAACAGCATGGATGGGGACCTCGACACGGAGGACGGCGTCTTCCGCGAGCCCACCCGCGTGGGTCCCATCCCGCTGCCGCCGGCGCAGTCCTCGGGCCCTCCCGTGGCCGGGGCTCCTGGCGTCGCCGCGGTGCGCAACGCTGGCGCGGTTCCACTGCCCGGGGCCGCGCAGCCCGTTCGTCCGCCAGTCGACACTTCCTCGGGCTTGTACGGTGGCGCGGTGCCTCCGCCGGTCGATGAGGCCGCCGCATCGCGGCAATCGGGGCCCGTGCCCCTGCCCGGAATCGCGTCCCGGCAGCCTCCGGGAGTCGCGGCGCCTCGGGGGGCGCCAGCCCGCACCGCGCCGCCTCCGCCTCCCGGGGCGGGAAGCGCCGCGTCGCGAGGCGCGGACCCGTTCGCTGATTTCCTCGCCGCGCCCGTTGGGGCGGTGGGTGGGGCGGATCCGTTCGGTGCGTTGCCTGCGCCCGTGGGGCCTGGCGCGAAGCCTCCCGCGCCTCCGGTCGATGCGGATCCGTTCGCGTCCATCGACATCGATGACGCGCTGCCTGCGCCTCGGACCGCCGCTCCTCCCGCGGCCGAGGATGACCCGTTCGCGTCCATCGACATCGACGACACGACGATGTCGGCGCCGCCTCCGTTCGCTCCGGCGAGTGCTCCGGTGGCGGGGCAGAACGCTGCTCCTCGTGGCGTGACGGGGCAGCCGCCTCCTCGGGCTCCTCAGGCGGGGGCACCTGGCGCCCCGCGTGCTGGTGCGCCAGCGGCAGGGCGGCCCCCCGCGCATGGGGCGGCGGGTGCCTCGCCGTTCACGGCGCCCGAGGAGGCGACGCTTCCGGGGCGTCCTCCGGCTCCACCGTCGGATCCGTTCGCCTCGCTCGACCTGGATGTAACGCAGGCGGGTCGACCTCCGGCTTCTCCGGCGGACCCGTTCGCTTCGCTCGACCTGGGTGATGCGACGCAGGCGGGGCAGCCGCCGGACCCGTTCGCGGCCCTTGACTCGAGCGACGCGACGCAGTCGGGTCGTCCGCCTGCTGCTCCTGGTCGCGTGGAGCTCTTCGCGGCCCTGGCTCCGAACGAAGCGACGCAGGCCGGGCGTCCGCCCCCGGCGCCCGCTCGCGCAGGAGGCGCGCCGCTCAATCCGAGTGATGCGACGCAGGCCGGACGGCCTCCCGCCACGGTTGCTCGCGGGGCCGCGCCGCTCAACTCGAGTGATGCGACGCAGGCCGGACGGCCTCCCGCCTCGGCTGCTCGCGGGGGCGCCGCGCCACTCAATCCGAATGATGCGACGCAGGCCGGGCAGCCTCCCGCCTCGGCTGCTCGCGGAGGCGGCGCGCCGCTCAATCCGAGTGATGCGACGCAAGCCGGGCAGCCTCCCGCCGCGGCTGCTCGCGGGGCCGCGCCGCTCAACCCGCGCGATGCGACGCAGCCGAGCCGTCCACCTGCTGCTCCTGCTCCCGTGGACCCCTTCCTCGCCCCGAGCGACGCGACGCTCCCGGGGCGTCCTTCCTCGGCCGCAGACCCGTTTGCTTCCCTCGACCTGGGTGACGCGACGCACCCAGGCCATTCGCCCACCGCCGCGTCACCGGGACATCCCCCTTCGTCGCCTCCCGGCGCGCAGGACCTGTTCGACCTGAACTCGGACGGTGGCGAGGCCTTCGGCGAGCACGCGGGACTCGAGGCCTCGGACACCGGGCGCGCGGCGCTGTTCGGTGACGTGTCACCAGGCGCTCTCGACCACGATGGCTCGCACGGCGGTTCGTTGGGCTCGCTCCTGGACGACGTGCCTCCCGTGGACGCGGGCCAGGGTGGAGGCGTCACCCTGGGACGCGTGGGGAGCGGGGTGGGGCAGCGCGAGGTGCTGGAACTGGACCCGAGCATGTCCTCCGCGCCCGTGGTCTCCGTGGCCAAGCCCACGGCCCGGCCCGAGGACGTCGGAATCCCCCAGGCCCGCCCGCCCAGTCGCGCGCGCAAGGTGACGGCCCTGTTCGTCAACCTGGTGGTCGCCGCCGCCCTCGTGGTGGGTCTGGGCGCGCTGGGCTGGGTCTACCTGCACGAGGGCCGGGTGGACTTCTCCGTCCTCTCTCCCGAGCGCCTGCGCTCACTCGTCGTCCCCGCGCCCACGCCGCTGGTGGCTCTCGACGTGTCCAACGGCCTGTACGAGACGCAGTCCGGCAAGCCGCTCTTCTTCATCCGAGGGGACGCGGAGAACCGCACCGGCTCGGCGACGCACCTGCGCGTGCGCGGCGCCCTCTTCGATGGGAACCAGCGCGTGCGCTCCGTCGAGGGCCTCGCGGGCTCGGTGGCCACGCCCGAGGAACTCTTCGCGGTGGGCAACACCGAGTCGGCCCAGGCCCTGCGCCAACGCATGGACTCCTCCGCCGTCTCCGTGGCCCCCGGCGCCAGGGCACCCTTCCTGCTCGTCTTCCACGAGTACCCGGCCGCCCTCGATGGCTTCCGCCTCGAAGTCACGGTGGAGGCCGTCCCCGCGCCCGCCGCGGCCACTCCTCCTCCCGCCGAGCCCACCGCGCCGGCCCAGGCCAAGCCCACGGAGTGAGCCGCCATGCCCTCGCTGGAGGAAGCTCGCAACGTCGCCCGATTCCTCCACGCGCTCGGTGGCGGTGCGTCGGTGCGTCGCAAGGCGGCCGCGAGGGAGCTGTCGCGCGGAGACCCGCTCGACGCGAATGAACTGGTAGGGCACCTCATCTCCCTGGCCCGTCAGGGCTGGGAGCCCGCCACCTGCGTGCTGTCCGACTTCATGGCCGCGCTCGCGCAGGAGGCCGAGCACATCCCCCACGTGGGTGCGCTGCGCAGGCTCGCGCATGTGCAGTCGCTCGACACCGTGGCGGACCTGTTCGCGCAGGGCCCCGCGAAGCGCGAGATGAACCCCGATGCCGCGGCGCGCGCGGACGCCAACGCCTTCTCGCAGTCGCTCGGGCACCTCAAGCAGCAGGCCCGACTGACGAGGGACCCGGACACGCTGTCGCGCCTGGCCACGGTGAGCAACCCCTCCGTCCTGCGCAACGTCCTCATCAACCCCCGCCTCACCGAGGAGCTGGTGGTGCGCGTGGCCGCGCGCCGTCCCGCGCGTCCCGAGCCGCTGCTCGAAATCTGGAGGTCCCCGCGCTGGTCCGTGCGCCACGCGGTGCGCCGGGCGCTCGTCTTCAACCCGTACCTGCCTCCCGAGGTGGGCGCGAAAATCGTCCCGCTGCTCAACACGGGGGACCTGCGCGAGCTCATCTCGGACAACGCCGTGCACGCCTCGCTGCGCGAGCAGGCCTCCCGGCTCCTGGCCGAGGGCCCCGAGTCCCTCCGCCCCGCGAGCCCTCGCGCGACGGAAGTCCCCGGAACTCGCGTCGGGCACCACGGCCCGGACTGAATCGAGGAGCCTTCCGCTTCACGAGGCCCCGAGCGCCGGGAACCCACGTTGGACTCGACGGCGCGGGCCCGCGCGGACAGTCGAGAAGCAGCGGGGAGGGGCGGCCGACCTAGCGGCGGCGCGGGGCGTCCTGCTCGGTGTACTCGGCGTCGGTGGAGCCCCGACGTGAGGACGGCAGCGACTTGGCGTCGATGAGGTCCTCGCCCTTGGACGCCTTGCGGAACGAGTAGACGAACTTGCCCACCGCGTTGCCGAGCTGACCCATCCGGGCGGCCGAGAAGACCACCAGCAGGATGAAGCCGAGGACGATGAATTCTCCGAGGCCGAGGCCCATGATGAAGGCACAGTGCAGCAAAGGGGCGGGGGAGGCAAGCCGCGCGTCCAGCCGTGGACGCCTGCCCGCACTTCGGCTGCACGCGGCGGCCGCTTCCGTCGCACACTGCGACCATGCTCCTGCTTGCCCACCGAGGCGCCTCCGCCGACGCCCCCGAGAACACCCTGGAAGCCTTCACCGAGGCCGCCCGTCAGGGCGCCGACGGCGTGGAGCTGGACGCCATGGTGTGCGGCTCGGGCGAGGTCGTCGTCTGTCACGACGAGCGCCTGGAGCGCCTGGCCCGCCTGCCCTGGGAGGTGCGCACCACCCCCTGGTGGAAGCTCCAGAAGGCCGACGTGGGCTCACCCCTCGGCTTCGCTCCGGCCCGCATTCCCCTGCTGGAGGAGGTGCTGCTGTCACTGCCCCCACAGTTCATCGTCAACATCGAGCTCAAGTGCGAGCGCTTCGATGACGACGGCCTGGCGCGCAAGGTGGCCCGGCTCGTGCGCGACCTGGACATGGCCGAGCGCGTGGTCATCTCCAGCTTCAACCCGCTGTGCCTCTTCCGACTGCTCGCCGTCGCGCCCGAGCTGCGCCGGGGCTACCTCATCGACCCGGACCGGCGCTGGGGCGTGCAGGCCTACGCGGTGAGCCCGCTGGTGTCCTCGCACTCGGTGCACCCGTACCACGTGGACTGCACGCCGGAGCGGGTGGCCACCTGGCGAGCCGCGGGGCTGCGCGTGGCTGCGTGGACCGTGGATGACGCCGCCCGCGCGAGCGAGCTCGAGCGCATGGGCGTCAGCTACCTCATCACCAACAGGCCGGGCGCGGTGCGCGAAGCCCTGCGCGCCGCGGCCTGAGGGCGCCGCTCAGAAGTCCAGGCCCAGCGTGGTGCTGAACGCGAAGACACCCGGCAGGCCCCGGTCCTCGCTCGCGCCCGGGTCCTCGACGCTGCCCGTGCGGGTGATCGACAGCTCCGCGCCCAGTTGCAGCACGCCGCCGATGAAGCGCACGCCGCCGTAGAAGCGCTGGTTCACGTTGTCGCCGAAGGACACCTTCCGGTACGGCGCCGTACCCTCCAGCGCCGCGCGTGAGTCGTTCCCGGTGGAGTCCTCGTAGGAGCGGTTCGGCTGGAAGTCGATGCGGCTGCTGGTGGCGCCCACGAAGCCCAGGTCCAGACCGCCGTAGGGCGTCAGCGTCACCATGCCGCCCAGGGGGAACTGCTTGCCCACGCCCAGGTCCAGGCCCATCACCGTGAGGCTCAAGTCCCTGGTGCCGAACAGCTTGGTGACGTGGCCGCGCACGCCCACGTCCGGCAGCCACGTGAAGCCCTCGTTGACGGCCCACTTCACCTCGCCGGTGGCCACCACCTGGCTGCTCTTCTCCACCCAGCCCACGCGCCCACCCAGCTCCAGCGAGAAGGGCAGGCCCTTGCGCACGTGGAAGGAGGGGATGAGCACCGTGGAGGGCTGCTCCGGGTTCTCGGTGGGGATGCGCACGCTGTCCGGAAGCGACACCACGGACAGCTCCGCGTTGATGGCCCAGGCCGAGTGCCCCGTCGTCTCCGGCGGCATCAGGTTCGCCGAGGTGATGGCGGCGCCCATGATGCGCGCGAAGGCCTGGAAGTCCGCGTTGGCGGAGGAGTTCGCCGTCGTCGGGTCCCCGAACTCGGAGATGCGCAGGTCGTTCTGGTCCGCGTATGCGGTCGCTCCCGAGACACACGCCGCCAGGGCGAGCCACCGACTGAACGTCCGCATTCGAGTCACCGCCTCCCGAGCACCCGCCGGCCGGGGGCGCCCCACGGCGTCGGACGCTAACGCCTGCTCGCGAGGAGCGTCAACAAAACGGGCGGCCCCTCCCGCCAGTCTCCGTGAGGAGGACTGGCGGAACGGACCGCCCGGATGGCTGCGTCCGGCCCGTGGGCCGGAGGACTACTGCTGCCGAGGCTTCACCGTCCCGGCCGGCTGCCCCGGCGCGGGCACCGTCTGGGCGACCTCCGCCGGACGGCGGCGGATGACCAGGGTGCGGCGGCTGGCGAAGTCGGTGCTCTCGCGCGCCACCACCAGCACGTTGTTGTTGCCCTCCTTGAGCGTGAACTCGGTGGAGAACTTCAGCGTGTTGGGCTCGCCCTTGGCCGGGTCCACGCCCTTGAAGAAGACCTTCTGGTCATTCACCAGCACGTAGACGTCCAACAGGCCGTTGGGGTCCGTCACCACGCCGGACAGGGTGAACTTCTCCCCGTTGGCCACCAGGCCGCCCGAGGACGGGTCCGCGTCCAGCTTGATGTCCGGCGGACGGCGCGTCGTCGTCCAGGCCATCTTGGGCGCCACGGGCTTGCCGGCCTTCACCTCGCGAGCATCCTGGGTGCGCACGAAGGCGAAGCGGTTCTTCTCCAGCTCCACGCGCAGGAAGCCCTTCGTCGAGGCCTCCACCGGCAGCACCGCGGCGGCGTTCAGCTTCGCCACCGGGCGGGCGTTCTCCACCGGCGAGCCGAACAGCTCCACCTTCTCCGCGATGCGCACCGAGCCCTTCTTGGGCTCCATCGTGGCCACCGCCGCGTCCTTCACCGGCAGCTCCATCTTCTCCATCACGAACTCCTCGAGGGGCTCGTCGATGATGGCCAGCTTCAGCGGGAAGGTGTCGCCCTTGTAGCCCTTCTTCACCTCCACCTGGAAGCGCGCGGACTTCGTCTCACCCGACTTCAGCTCGCCGAGTTTGAAGCGGCCCTTCTCGATGAAGATGTTCGCGTCGCCGCCGTTCTTGATCTGCGTGAACGAGTCCAGCGCCGTGCCCGGACCCACGTTCGTCACGTCCAGCAGCACCGCCACCGACTCACCGCGCTGCACCACGCCGTCGCCGTTGCAGGCGGCGCAGTCGTCGATGACCTGCCAGTTGAACGCGAAGGACGGACGCGGCAGCTCGGCGAAGTTCAGCTCCGACACGCGCGTCTCCGGCAGCGCGCCCTGGTCGTCGAAGAAGCGCACCGTCACGTCGTCGCGGCGGCTGGTCAGGTCCTTGGGCAGGCGCACCTTCACCTTCCAGGACTTCTTCTCGCCCGGGTTGAGCGCGCCGAAGATGAACTCGCGGCGGTCCAGGAACGCGTTGTCGCTCTCGGTCCAGGCGCGAACGCGCTTGAGCGGCTCGCCGCCCTTGTTCTCCGCCGTCACCACCATCTCCAGCAGCTCGCCGGCCATGATCTTCGCGTCCGGGGACGGCGTCAGCGTGCCCGTCAGCTGCACGTTCTTCGGCGTGGGACCGGCGCTCCAGTCCACCCCCAGCGCGGCGATGGCGTTGTTGATGCGCGTCTCCTCCTCGCGGCGCTTCTGCTCGATGAAGGACTTGCCCTGCTCCAGCATCTTCTGGCGGGTGGTGGCCGGCGCGCGCAGCACGTAGTCGCGCGCGAACTGCACCTCGAAGTCCTCCTTGATCTCATCCTGGGACTCCGCGTCGAGCTGGTCGTCCAGGTCCTCGCCCTGGCCCGCCACGTCGAGCAGCGGGTCGTTCTCGCCGTGGGGCTTCTTGTCCACCTTCTCGGTGGCGGCGGCCTTGGGCTTGGGCTCCTCCTTGGCGGCGGCGGCCAGCTTCTCCTGCTGCTTGGGGTCCACCTTCAGGTACTTGAGGCTCTCGCGCGGCTTCTCGCGGTCCAGCACGTCCTCGCGCTTCTTGGCGACGGTGGTGGAGTCCGGGTTGCCGAAGTGCTGGTCCAGGTCCGCCTCGCCCATGGAGCGGCGCGACGCGAACACGTCCACGCGCTCGTCGGTGACGCGGGTGGGCACCAGCTGGATGTCCGGGACGATGCCGACCTCCTGGATGGAGACGTCGCCGGGCGTCAGGTACTTCGCGATGGTCAGCTTCAGCGCGCTGTCGTCCGGGAAGTCGTACAGCACCTGCACGCTGCCCTTGCCGAACGTCTGCCGGCCGATGATGACGCCGCGGTTCAGGTTCTTGAGCGCGCCCGCCACGATTTCGGACGCCGACGCGCTGCCCGCGTTCACCAGCACCGCGATGGGGTAGGCGTCCTCGCCCTCCGTGGGACGCGCGCGCTTCTCCTCGCGCAGCTTGTCCGACAGGCCCACCGTCGCGACGATGGTGCCGCTCGACAGGAACGTGTCCGACACCTGGATGGCCTGCTCCAGGAGCCCGCCCGGGTTGCCGCGCAAATCGAGCACCAGGCCCTTGAAGCCGCCCTTGGTGTCCGCCTGCTTGCGCAGCTCGCCCAGCGCCGCCTCCAGGTCGCGCGTGGTGTTGCCCTGGAAGTTCTTCAGCCGGATGTAGCCGACGTTCCCGGAGAGCATCTTGTGCTGCACGCTCTCGATGGAGATCATGGCGCGCGCCACCGTCATCACGCGCGGCTTCTCCCAGCCGTCGCGCTCCACGGTGATGGTGATGCGGCTGTCCACCGGGCCGCGCAGCTTGGACACGGCCTCGTTGAGGTCCATGTTGACGGTGGACTCCTCGCCAATCTTCTTGATGCGGTCATCCTTCTGGATGCCGGCGCGGTGCGCGGGCGTCTTGGGCAGCACCTTGACGACGGTGAGGTTGCCCTCGCGCATCTGGATGACGAAGCCCAGGCCGCCGAACTCGCCCTTGGTGGACAGCTTCATCTCCCGGTACAGCTCCGGGCGCAGCAGCACCGAGTGCGGATCCAGGGTGGACAGCATGCCGTTGACGGCCGCGTACTCGATGTCGCGCGTGTCCTCGATGGGGCGCATGTTCTTCGACAGGAAATCGAAGACGTCCTTGAGCGCGAACGACATCTTCCACAGCGAGTCGACGTGCGCGATGTCGAACTCGCGCGACTTGCCGTTGACGTTGACCGCCAGCTTGCCCGTCTCCGGGTTGCCGTCCACCAGCACGTCCGGGACGCTCTTCTCCACGTACTCGAGCGAGGAGATCATCATCTCCTTCGGCTTGATGCGCTTGGGGTCGACGTAGTTCTCCTTCACGTAGAGGATGACCTTGGTCAGCACGCGAAGGCTGTTGAGGTCATGCGGCGCCTTCTCGCCCTTGGCGGAGGGCAGGCTGCCGTCCCAGGTGCCCTGCCCCTGCCCGGCCTCCGCCGCGCCCATCATCAGCGGTATCGGCGCGCGATGGCTGCCCACGAGGGCCCATGCTCCGAGGAGCACGGCTACGGCGGAGATGCGGCGGAGAAAACGCGGCATGTGATTCATCCAAGCTGGAGCACCGTGCGGCACTCCGGGGTGTGACGTGAAATGCCTAGAAAATCCGAACCCTTGAAACGGTAGCTGGGCATTGAAGCGGCCGGGCAAGCCTAATCACGGCTTTCTGGTGCTTCAAGGCGTCGACTCTCCGCTGAAGAGGCAGAACGTCCCTGGCGGGCACTGCGTTCCCGCCCTGCTGGCTCCGACAGCCGGTGGAGGCGTTTATTTCAGGGCAGCGCCCCCCGGCTGGCCCCGGGAGGGGGCGGCAGGAGGCCCGCCTTCAGGAACCCCCGGTAGAGGAGGGTGCCCGCGACGATGGCCACCGGGAGGAAGAACGTATTGAGGATCGGCACCCAGAGCAGGAGGTAGACGCCCGCCCCCAGGCCCAGGCAGAGGGCGCGGCGCTGGCGGAGCATCCGGCGCACCTCGGCGAAGGGGTACAGGTGGCGCGTCATGGGGGCGGCCAGGAACTCGCCCGCCATCCAGGTCATGGTCCACAGGGCCCCCAGCACCGTCCACAGCACACTGCCCACCCCGGGGATGAGGTGCAGGGGTAGCAGGAGCGTCAGCCCGGCGAGCAGGAAGAAGAGCCGGGCGAGCGTGTGCAACAGGCCCGTGGTGATGCCCCGCACGAAGCCGGCCAGGGTGAAGGGCGGGCCGTCGTTTCCTCCACAGAGGGCCTCGGTGGCCTCCGACAGCGGGTCCTGCAGGGGCGCGAGCAGCAGGGGCGGGACGATGTTGGCGCCCACTACCCAGAGCACCAAGCCCGCGAGCACCAGCACCGTGTACCAGGCGCCCCGGCCGTACCAGGACTCGGGCTGGGTCCAGACGGAGCCCAGGGCCAGGGGGGCGTAGTGGTACAGCAGCCACGCCAGGCCCACCAGGGCGATGGCGGTGACGACGGCGCACAGGGCGGACAGGGCGAAGAGGCGGCGGGAGCGCAGGATGAGGCCCGCGGCTCGGCCGAGCAGTCCCAGGCCCTGGAAGAAATCGGACAGGCGCGGCTGGGGGGACACAGTGGGGATGGGAGAGGGAGGGCTCATAGCGGGCCAGTGCGCGAATCGACAGCGGGTCCGGAGGTCCCCGTTATATAGGGCGCGCCCATGTCACTCGACCTCAAGCGAGCCGCCTCCGAGCCCATCACCTCCGTCGACATGCTGGTGTCGGGATTTCGCGCCGCCGAGAAACCCCAGGGCGAGCTACGCCTGGGGCTCGAGCACGAGAAGCTCCTCTACCCCGTGGGCTCGTCCGAGCCGGTCCCCTACGAGGGTGACTCCGGGGTGGGCGCGCTCCTGAACCGGCTGGCCCCCGACGGCTACGTCCCGTTCCGGGAGACGCCCGACTCCCCCGTCATCGCCCTGCAGCGCGAGCGCGGCGAGGCCACCATCTCCCTGGAGCCCGGCGGCCAGTTCGAGCTGTCCGGCAGCCCCTTCCACACCGCGCGCGAGGCGCACGCGGAGAACCTGGCCCACCTCAAGCAGGTGAAGGCGGCGGCGGGGGAATTGGGGCTGCGGCTCGTCACCCTGGGCTACCGGCCCACGGGGACCACGTTCACCCAGCCGTGGATGCCCAAGAGCCGCTACCTGGTGATGCGGCGCACCCTGCCGGAGCGCGGCCGGCTGGCGCTGAACATGATGTTGATGACCGCCACCGGACAGGTGTCGCTCGACTGGAAGGATGAGGCGGACTGTGTCCGCAAGACGGTGGTGGTGGCCCGGCTGTCCCCCATCATGAACGCGCTGTACGCCAACAGCCCGCTCGTGGACGGAAGGCCCTCCGGCTATCTGTCCTTCCGCAACCGCGTCTGGGATGAGGTGGACCCGACGCGCTGCGGCTACCTGCCGGCGTTCTTCGACGGCTCCTTCTCCTACCGGGCCTATGTGGAGTGGGCGCTGGACGCGCCGCTGCTCTTCCTGCGCCGCCAGGGGCAGTACCTGCACCCGAAGCTCACCTTCCGACAGTTGATGGAGCAGGGCTTCGAGGGCAAGCCGCCGGACCTGGCGGACTGGACGGACCACCTCTCCACGCTCTTCCCCGAGGTGCGGCTGAAGAAGGTCGTCGAGGTGCGTGGCGCGGACTGCGGCAGCGCGGCGATGACGGGCGCGCTGGCGGCCCTGTGGCGCGGCATCCTGTACGACGCCACGGCGCTGGACGAGGCGGAGCGGCTGTTGCCCAAGCTCACGTACGTGGAGCACCTGGCCTTCCACGACACGGCCCGGCGCGAGGGCCTGGCGGGGCGGCTGGGCGCGCGCGAGCTGTACCGGCTCGCGGAGGAGATGGTGGGCATCGCCCGGCGGGGCCTGAATCGGCTGGACGCGGCGGATGCGCCGCTGCTGGAGCCGCTCGCGGAGGTCGCCGCGTCGAAGCGCTCGCCGGCGGCGGAGCTGCTCGAGGCGTGGGAGAAGGACCCACGCCCCGAGACGGTGCTCGCGCTGCGCACGGTGTGAGCGGACGGGCTAAGTAGGTCGCCAGAAGTTCTCTAACAAATCGCGTAGCCAGAAGCCCTCGGCGAGGCAGCCGGCCTTGCGGAGGGCGTCCCGTGCAGAAAGGCCCAGCACCCATCGGATGGCGGCGCCGACGTGCTGCTCGACCGTGGGGTACTGACGGTTGGCGGAAACGCGTTGCTTCAGGGAGCGCCACAAGTGGTCCATGCAGTTGAGTTCTGAGCGCTGCTTGGGCAACAGCAGCAGGTGGATTCCGAGGCGAGCGGCGAGCTGCTGGGACTTCTGGGCCGTGTGACAGCTGGCGCGGTCCAACACCAGCAGCAGAGGGCGACCGGGGTAGGCGGCACGCAGGGCGCGCAGAAAATCCATGAAGTCTTCGCGTCTGGCGCGCTGGGTTGCCAGCAGCACGCGCTTGCCGGTGCGAGGGTTGATGGCGCCCCACAGTGTGCGCTTGGCGTTCTCGCCTGTAATCGGCACCACGGCCTGCTCTCCCCTGGGGGCCCAGGCGGCGCGCAGCGGCGGAAACCACCGCAGCACCGTGCTGTCCATGACGAGCAGCACGGCCCGGGGGAACAGGCGTTTGAGCCGTTTCAGACGGCGGACAAGGCCCCCTTTTTCTGCCCTGGATGGGGCGCCGCCGTGGCGTACACGTACCGTGGCCGCTTCCACGCCAGGCCCGCCTCGTGCAGCCGGCGGCGCAGTGTACGGGGCGACACCTCGATGCCCTGTCGCTTCAGGTGCGTGCACAGCAGCGGCACCGTCCAGCCGTGGCTCGCCCAGGACTGCTTCTCTGGGCTGCCTCGGACGACTTCGCGCAGGCGCTCGGCCGTCAGGCGCGGCGCATTCCTCGGCCGCCCCTGCCGCGGGGCATCTCGCAGCGCTTCGGGGTCACGCTGCGCCAGATAGCGCTCCAGCCAGAAGTAGACGGCTGGCCGGCTCAGGGCTGCCAGATGCGCAGCCTCGCCCGGGCCTTTGCCCTCTGCGAGGAGTCTCACTGCCAGTAGTCGACGGAAGTGGCGGGCGTCGCGCACGCTTCGCAGCGCATGCTCCAGCTTCCGCCTGTCCTCTGCTGTCAGCCCCAGTTCGGCAGGGCTCCTTGCCGGTCGCATGGTCCAGAAAATGCGCATGCGACCGGCATTTGTCTCGGAACTTCCGGCGACCTACTTAGAAGCGGCCGCCCAGGGTGAGGTTGGCGTTGAAGAGGCTGCCCTTGGCGGCGCTGGTGGTGCCGGGGCGGTCCACCATGTTCTCGCCGCCCAGCAGGCGGTAGGTGGCCCGGGCGCCCGCGAAGAGGACGCTGCCCAGGCGGTAGTCCACGCCGGCGGCGAGCGGGAGCTCGGTCATCCAGTCGCTGTCGTAGACGCCATCCGCGCCGTCGGAGGGGTCCACGTAGCTCAGGCCCACGCCGGCGCCGACGAAGGGCCGCCACTTCTCGTCGATGAGCGGGCCTGCCTTGGCCATCAGGCCCAGGTTGTTGCGCCACAGGCCCGCGTCCTCATCGTCGATGCGCCGCGAGTCGACGGGCATGCGCTGCAGCTCGTAGCCGACTTCGATTCCCACGTACTTCCAGGCCTGGGCGTCGGCGTTGATGCTGAAGAGGGGGCCCACGCCCACGTCTTCGCCCAGGTCCCCCGTGAAGCTGCCCAGGCCCAATCGCACGTCGAGGCCGACCTCGGGCTGCTGCCTCACGTCCAGGGCCCCCGCCACCTTCTGGGCCTCAATCGCGAACGCGGGGCTCGCCAGCGCCACGGTCGCCACGGCGACTCCTCCCACCATCGAACGTCGCATCGACTACCTCCTCGTAAATCCGGTCAGCGGAAAGCTGGGCATCCGTTGAGTCGGCTACAGAGAGAGGCCACTGGAGCGGCGGTGGTTCGGAAGGTCCGACAGGAGCCGGACGAAGGGGCGCTCAGCGGCGGCCGAAGAGCTTCTTCAGCCCGGAGAGCAGGCCACTGGGACGCGCCTCGGGCTCGCCCACCAGCGGCGAGCGGGCGACGAGCGCCTCGCGCCCCGCGTCGTCCAGGTCCTCCAGGGCGAGGGAGACAGGCTGGCGGCGCACGCCTGGCAGCGTGGCCTCGAGGGACAGGGCGGCGTCGGCGGTGAGCGCGAAGTGCAGCTCCACCTCACCCGGGCGTTCGACGTTGAGCGAGAGGCGGCCGAGGTATTCGTTCTCCGCGACGAGCGGCGCGGTGCCCTGGAAGAGGGCGAGCTCCAGCGGGCCGGGCGCGGGCACGGGGATGACGAGTGTCTTGCCTGCGGGCAGTCGCGTCGTGCGCTCGAGCACGCGGCGCTGGGTGCCTCCGCGCTCGGCGACGCCGATGGGGGCGGAGAGGACCTCGGAGACGGAGGCGGCGGGCTTGCCGCCCTCGGCGAGCACGATTCCGTGGCCGAGCAGGGCCGCGCCCAGGGCCACGGCGCCGCGCGCGTCCACGTCGTCGCGCACGGGGACGCCGAGGCTCTCCTCCAGGCGGCGGCGGACGAGGGGCGTGCGGCCCTGGCCACCCACGAGGAGCACGGCGTCGAGTCCCTGAGGCGAGAGGGCGTTGGAGTCGAGGACCTCGCGCACGACGGACGTCACGCGCTGGGCGAGGTCCGCGGTGAGGGCCTCCATGCGCTCGCGGCTGAGCGGGGGGACGCTTCCCGAGGGCAGGCAGACGTCCACCTGGTCCTTCTCGGTGAGGGCCATCTTGGCGGACTCGGCGGCGCTGCGCAGGGGGCCCCAGTCGAGCGGGTGCTCGGGGCGGGGGATGCCCTGGGCCGCGAGGTCGCTGGCGAGGGCCTCGGCGATGCGGGCGTCGAAGTCGAGGCCGCCCACGGTGGGGTCTCCGCCGGTGGTGATGACCTCGAGGTCGTCGCCGGTGACCTGGACGACGCACACGCCGAGCCCGCCGCCACCGAGGTCCACGACGAGCACGCGCTTGCGAGCCAGGCCCTTGCCGTGACCGTGGGCGAGGGCCGCGGCGGCGGGGGCGGTGAGGATGCGCTGGGCATCGAGTCCGGCCATGGTGGCCGCGTCACGCAGGGCGGCACGCTGTCGGTCGGTGAAGTGGGTGGGGGCGCAGATGACGGCGCGAGTGGCCTTGCGGCCGACGAACGTCGACGCGGCGTGCTTCAGCTCGCGCAGGAGTAGCGCGGTGACGAGCGTGGGGGCGACGAGGCGTCCCCCGAGCTCCACGGAGGCATCCCCGCTCGGGTCCGCGGCGACGGGGAAGGGGAGCTGCGGGGCAAGGGTGCGCAGGCGGGGCGAGCGTGCGCGCAGGCCGAGCAGTCGCATGAGCCCGGGCGCGGCGCGACGTGGGGCGCGAGTGGCCTCGACCTGAGCGGCGGGGCCGACGAGCAGCTCTTCGTTGCCGTCCACGGCGACGAGGGCGGGGAGCTCGTGGCCGTCGGTGCCCGGGAGCGGGACGAGCTGGGCGATGCCGTCGTGGAAGACGGCGACGCGCGCGTGAGAGGTGCCCAGGTCGATGCCGAGGACGACCTCGGGGAGCGAGGGGGAGGTGGTGGGCGCGGAGACGGGGACGTCGAGCAGCGCGCGGCGGCGATTGCGCGCGGTGTCGGCATCTTGTGGAGGAGTCGGGGCGTCGCTGGGCGCGGTCCGCGCTTCGGTGGGGGGACGGGTCGCGGGAGTGGGGGCGGTGGTGACGGACGTACCTGCGGCACCGGTACTGTTGGGCGGTGCAGCGGTGGCGTGTGCCGACTGACCAGGTTCTGTCGTGCCCGTGGTGGCGGTCGCGTCTGTCGTACCGACGCTGGTTGAGGCAGTGGACTGTGTCGACGGGGCCGAATCTGTCGTGCCGTCAGTGTCTGCCGCACCGACGCTGGTCGATGCCGTGGACTGTGTCGACGAGGCCGACTCGGTGGTGACAGCCGTGGCGGTCACGTCTGCGGTACCTGCGCCGGTCGATCCAGTGGGCTGTGTCGACGAAGCTGACTCGGTCGTGCCCTCGGTGTCTGCCGCACCGACGCTGATCGACGCAGTGGGCTGTGTCGACGAGGCTGACTCGGATGTGCCCGTGGATGCCGTCGCGCCTGCTGCATCGAGGCTGCTCGATGCAGTGGACTGTGTTGTCGGGGTCGAATCGGTCGGGCTCGTGGATGCCGTCACGCCTTCCGCGCCGACGCCGGTCGATTCAGTGGGCTGTGTCGACGAGGCCAACTCAGGCGTGGTCGCCGTGGTGGTCGCGTCTGCTGCATCGAAGCTGCTCGGCGCTGTGGGCAGTGTCGAAGCCGACTCGGTCGTGTCCGCGGTGGTGATCACGCCTACCGCACCGATGCCGCTCGGCGCTGTGGGCAGGGTCGTCGAAGCCGACGCGGTCGTGCCTGTCGATGCGGTTACGCCTGCAGCATCGATGCTGGTCGATGGAGTGGGCTGTGTCGTCGAAGCCGACTCAGTCGAGCCTGTCGATGCGGTTACGCCTGCTTCATCGATGCTGGTCGATGGAGTGGGCTGTGTTGCCGATGCCGACTCAGTCGAGCCCGTCGATGCGGTTACGCCTGCAGCATCGATGCTGGTCGATGGAGTGGGCTGTGTTGCCGAAGCCGACTCAGGCGTTCCTGCGGTGGCGGTCACGTCCGCTGCACCGATGCTGGTCGATGCAGTGGTCGGCGCTGCCGCGGCCGACTCGGTCGTGCTCGTAGATGCCGTTACTTCCGGTTCATTGAAGAAGTTCGACACAGGCTGTGTCGATGACGCCGGTTCGGTCGTTCCCTCAGTGGCAGGCACGCCAGCCGCGCCGACGGTGGTCGATTCAGTGGGCTGTGTCGACGAGGCCGACTCGGTCGTGCCCGTGATGGAGGACACCTCGTCGGCCCTGGTGATGTTCGTGAGGCTGGGCGTCGATGAACTGGATTCTGTCGTGCTGCCCGTGGCCACGGACGTGTTGAGGGGCACTTCTGGGCCACTGGAGACATTCGCGGTGCTGGACTCCACCGAATCGGTGGTCTGGGTCGACGGAGTGGGTTCTGTCGTGCCCGTGGATGCGGATGCTACGGCGAGGGTGACGCCTTTGGTGCCGTGCCCCGAAGAGGTCGTCGGGTCGACTGACTGGAAGGCCCCGGCATCGCTCGTTGGAGCTGTGCCCAACGTGTCCGCAGCATCGGGGCTCGTTGATGCCTCGACGCCTGTAGCCGAAGTCGTCGAAGGCTCCGAACCGTCCGTCACGGCCTCGAAGCGAGACGCATCACTCGCTGTCGAGGCAGGAGTCGATGGCCGCTGCGTCGACTCGGACCGTGCTTCCGAGATGAAGTCTGAATCGGCACTCGTCGCAGGTTCCGCTGTCTCAGCGGGCTCCGCGGTCGGCGATGAAGGCGGGGTGTCCCGCGCGTCGAAGTCGTCGCCGAAGAGCGCCTCAGCCGTGAGAGTCGACCGCGATTCTGGCGAGGCCGTCGTCCCCAGCGACTCCGCCGTCAGCGGCCGCGTTTCAGGGGGGCGGGAAGCATCGGCGGGCTCGTCGTCATCGGGACCGAACAGGCTCGCGGTGATGTCGAAGTCGAGCCCGGTATCGCCCACGGATGCATCGGGAGGCGGAGCGGTGCTCGCATCCACCTGCGCGTGTGCCGGCTCCGCCTGGTTGTCGGCCGTGCCCGCCGTCGTCGATTCCGAAGTGACGGGCCCTGTCCCAGAACCTTCGTCATGCCGGGCCACGGCCTCATGCTCAGGCTCCGCGCGCGATGCTTCAAATCCCGCGGACGGTGACGCGGCTTCCGAGGCCGCATCACGTGGAGCCTCGACGTCAGCGGCCCGCGACTCCGCCTCCGAACCGAAATCGCGCGGAGCCTCGTACCCAGGCGCGGGAGGCGCAGCCTCCGCGTCCGACGCCCGCTCACCCAGTTCGGACGGACCAGGCCGGGCCGCCTCGGAGTTCGAGCCCCCGGGACTCACCGGCGGTGCCGCGGGTGCCGGCGTGGGCCGTCCCTTGCGCACCAACCCGGGAACCAGTTGATGCGGCGCGGGCTCGGGCGGCCCCTTCCGCGCGACGACGCGGTCGACGAGCGCCTTGCTCGCCGCGTCCAGCTTCACGAAGCGCACCGTCATGCCGGAGCGCCCCGCGCCCGACTCCACCTGCGCCTTCACCACCACGCCCTCGCCGCGCAACAGCCGGCTCCCATCCGCCAGCACGAACTCGAACGCGAGCCCCGTCCCCTCGGGCTTCAGCGCGCGCGTGGCGATGAACACGCCGCCGCGCGCCACGTTCGAGCCATACTTGTCGATGAACTCCTCCTCCGTGCCGTACGGAAGACGGATGCGCAGCGGAAGCAGCTTGGGAACAAGCCCGCTCATCGCAGGGGGATCCGCACCTCTCCCCCCGTCCCCGGGATGACCAGCTGGAGGTCACCTTCCTTCAGGGCCGGCGGGGGCAGCTCGAACATGAGGATGACGTCCGAGCGCTCCTCGAGCGCCCACGTGCGGCGCAGCGGACGCGTCCCCGCGAGCACCTGCGCATCCCGGGCAATCCCATACGTCGCTTCCCGCGCGCCCACCACCCGCGCCGCATCCCAATCCATCGTCACCGGCGCGGGACCCACGTTCTGCGTCACCAACTGCACCCGGAGGAACAGCTCCTCCGTCGTCATGCTCAGCTTCCCCGAGCCCTTCACCGAGTGCGAGGACTCCAGGCCCGTGAGCTTCACCGCCACCGTGTCCACGTGCACCGTGGCATTCGACTCCGGCAGCTCCAGCCGCCGGGGCGCCGCATCGTCCAACCCCGCGGCGAGCCCCGCGAGCTGCGCGTTCGGGTCTCCCCGAGTCGACTCGGGACCGGGCGTGGGACGGCCGCCCTGGTTCACCCGGTCCACCTCCTGACGCAGCTTCTGCAGCGTGCGCTCGTCCGCCGTGCCCAGGGCCCCGGACGCAGGCTCCTCCTTCGTGCAGCCCCCCGACAGGAGGGCCACGGCCAGGAGCTGCGTCACCGACACCAGGGCCAGGCGGACACGAGGGCTCACGCGGCGCCAGCTCCCTTCACCAGCTCGTACAGCTTGTCGAGCGCGGCGGGCAGCTTCGCCGAGTCCGGGCCGCCAGCCTGCGCCATGTCGGGCTTGCCACCGCCCTTGCCGCCGACCTCCTTGGCCATCTCCCGGACCAGCTCGCCCGCGCTGATGCCCTTGGCCACCACGTCCTTCGTCACCGCGACGAGGATGATGGCCCGGCCGTCCTTCTCACCACCGATGGCCACCACGCCCGACTGGATGCGGTCTCGCAGCTGGTCCGCCATGCCGCGGAACACCTTGTCGTCCGCCGGGTCCACGCGCGTGGCCAGCACCTTCATGCCGTTGACGTCGCGCGCCTGCTCCAGCAGGTCCTTGCTGCCCGCCGTCTGCGCCTTGACGGAGACCTCCTCCACCTTGCGCTCGAGCTCCTTCACGCGCTTCTGCGTCGCCTCCACGCGCTTGACGACGTCCTTGGGCGACGTCTTGAGCAGCTCCGCCACCTTGCGCAGCTCATGCTCCTGCTCGCGCACGTGCTGGAACGCGCCCACGCCCGTCAGCGCGATGATGCGCCGCACGCCGGACGCCACGCCGCTCTCGCTCGAAATCTTGAACAGGCCGATGTCGCCGCTGCGCTTGACGTGCGTGCCGCCGCACAGCTCGGTGGACTCCGGGTGCACGGTGACGACGCGCACCGTCTCGCCGTACTTCTCCCCGAACATGGCCACCGCGCCGGACTTCTTCGCGTCCTCCAGCGCCATGACGCGCGTCTGCGCCGCCGCGTTGTCGCGAATCCAGCCGTTGACCAGGTCCTCGACCTTCTCCGACTCCTCGGTCGTCATCGGACCGAAGTGCGAGAAGTCGAAGCGCAGGAAGTCCGCCGCGACGACGGAGCCCGCCTGCTTCACGTGCTCGCCCAGCACCAGCTTGAGCGCCTTGTGCAGCAGGTGCGTCGCGGAGTGGTTCGCGCGGATGGCCTTGCGCCGCTCCACGTCCACCGCCGCCTGCACCATGTCGCCGACCTTGAAGGTGCCCTCGGTGATTTCCACCGTGTGGACGATGAGCCCCTGCACCGGGCGCTGCGCGTCCAGCACCTTGGCCTTCGCCTTGCCGCCGTGGCCCACGATGTTGCCGGTGTCGCCCAGCTGGCCGCCGGACTCGCCGTAGAACGGCGTCCGGTCCAGCACCAGCTCCACCTTGTCGCCCTGGGACGCCTGGACCGCCTCCACGCCGTCGCGAATCAGCGCGCGGATGCTGCCCTCGCCCTCGTGGCCCTCGCCCTCGTAGCCCAGGAACTCCGAGGGCCCGAGCTTCTCGATGAGCTTGAGGTAGACGTCGCCGATGGCCTTGTCCTTGGTGAGCTTGCCGCCCTCGTTGAGCTCACGCTCCTTCCTCAGCTCCTCCTCGAAGCCGGGGATGTCCGCGTCCAGCCCATGCTCACGCAGGATGATCTGCGTCAAATCCCACGGGAAGCCGTAGGTGCCATGCAGCAGGAACACGTCCTTGCCGGACATGAGCTTCTCGCCGGACTGCTTCAGCCGGGAGACGCTCTCTTCGATCATCTTCATGCCGCGGCTGAGCGTGTGCCGGAAGCTCTCCTCCTCGTGCTCGGCCACCTTGAGGATGAAGGGGCGGCTGTCGCGCAGCTCCGGATACGCGTCACCCATCAGCTCGATGACCCGGTCCACGATCTTGAAGAAGAAGTAGACCTGCTCCAGGCCCAGGAGCGTGCCGTGGCGGATGGCGCGGCGCATGATGCGGCGCAGGACGTAGCCGCGACCCTCGTTGGAGGGCTGCACGCCGTCGGCGATGAGGAACGCCGCCGCGCGCGCGTGGTCCGCAATGACGCGGTGGGAGGCGCCCGTCTCCTGCGAGTACGGCTTGCCGGAGACCTCCACCACCTTGGCGATGATGCTCTGGAACAGGTCGGTGTCGTAGTTGGAGCGCTTGCCCTGCACGACGGAGGCGATGCGCTCCAGGCCCGCGCCCGTGTCGATGGACGGCTTGGGCAGCGGAATCAGCGGCGCGTCCTTCTCCTTGCGCTCGAACTGCATGAACACGAGGTTCCAGATTTCGAGCCACCGGTCGCAGTCGCACGCGACCCCCTGACACTTCTTGCCCGCCGCCTCCTCGACACAGGGGATGTTGTCGCCCTGGTGGAAGTGGATTTCAGAGCAGGGGCCACACGGGCCCGTCTCTCCCATGGACCAGAAGTTGTCCTTCAGGCCGAGCTTGTAGATGCGCTCACGGGCGACGCCCTGCTTCGCCCACAGCTCGAACGCCTCTTCGTCCCAGGGGATGCCGCCCTCGCCGTTGAACACGGTGATGGCCAGCCGCGCGGGGGGAAGGCCGAGCGTCTTCGTCACGAACTCCCAGCCGTACGCAATCGCGTCCGCCTTGAAGTAGTCGCCGAAGGAGAAGTTGCCGAGCATCTCGAAGAACGTGTGGTGGCGCGCCGTGTAGCCCACGTTGTCGAGGTCGTTGTGCTTGCCGCCGGCGCGCACGCACTTCTGCGACGTCGTGGCGCGGCTGTAGTCACGGCGCTCGCGGCCCGTGAAGACATCCTTGAACTGCACCATGCCCGCGTTGGTGAACAGCAGCGTCGGGTCGTTGGCGGGCACCAGCGAGGAGGACGGGACGCGGCGGTGTCCACGCTCCTCGAAGAACTTGAGGAACGCCTCTCGAATCTCGGAGGCGGTCAGGGCGGAAGGCATGGTGTGGGTATATGCCACAAGAGTGGGCCGCGCAGGAGTTCTTGGAGTTTGCATGGAGGGGTGGACGCCCCGACCGACGAGACTCCGACAACCCCCGAGCCGCCTGGATGGCCGGTGGGGGAGGGGACACCGGACAGGGGCCGCCTCCCGGAAGGCCCCGCGTCAGTGCCCGTGTGACATCGTCTGCTTCACCTTCACCACCCGGGCGGGCATGCCCGCCACCACGGCCAGGGGCGGCACGTCCGCCGTCACCAGGGCGCCCGCGCCAATCACCGCGCCGTCCCCCACGGTGACGGGGCCGATGATTTGAGCTCCCACGCCCACGTAGACGTTGCGGCCGATGCGCGGCACGCCGGGCACACCCAGCTGCGGCTCCACGCTGACGTTCTGGGACAGGAAGCTGCCCTCGCCCACCTCCACGCCGGGGGCCACCACCACGCCCACGCCGCCGTAGCCCAGTCCCACCGAGGCATGCAGCCGCGCGTCGATGTCCACGTGGCTGTGCAGGAGTCGGTCGCCCACCGCGGCCACCATGCCCGGCAGCATCGGGACACCCAGCGTGCGAAGCCGCCTCGCGGCCCGGTAGAAGGTCAGCGCCGTCGGACCCATGTCCCACCCCGTCCCGTCCCCCGGCGGCTCGACGACGACCGGGCCAGGAGGCGCTCCTCGGCCCAGGACGCCATCCCGGAGTGGGAGGCAGCGGGCGTCGGAGGAGGCATCCAGGAGGACGGGCGCGTCGAAGCCATGGCTCCGCGCCAATCTAGGGGGAGCCCGCGTCCCGGCCAGTTGCTCGTTGGCCAGGGGCCCGCGAGCGTCCGCCAGCCAACCTCACCACGCCCCCTTGGACCTCCAAGTGCCACCGGTCCGACACTCGCCCCGGTGGCCAAGGGGGCTCAGGAGGCTTCGCCGTCGCGCAGGCGCTTGAGCGCGTCCTCGACGTACTGCACGCCCTTGGCAGTGATGGCCTTGCCCTTCTTGGTGTCCTGGGCGTACCCGGCGTGCAGCCTCAGGGCCTTGGCCGCGTTGGGGGCCGCGTAGGTGACGCCCAGCTCGCCCCAGAAGCGCGACGTCGTCCCCGACGTCACCTCCATGTCCAGCTCCGCGGCGCGCGCCAGGTAGAGCGGAATCAGTGAGCGCACGAGCTGGTCCTTCAGCTTGCCCGCGGAGGCGAGCTCCTCGTGACGCGGATGCGTCCGCAGCGCCGCCATCAACCGGTCCACCGCCTGTCCCGCGTCCGCGGTGGGCGATGCGGCCGCGGCCGGGCTCTCGCGCTTCTTCGCGCGGGGCTTGCTCCGGGCGGGGCTGCTCTTGCCCGGCTTCGGCGCGGGAGCCTTGGGGGCGCCCTTCGCGCTCTTCGTCACCTTGGCCTTTCGCGCCTTCGCGGCCTTCGTCGGAGGCGCGGGCTCCTCGGCCGCGACCTCGGCGGCGGGGGCTGGTGGCTCCTCGATGATGGGGCGCGGGCGCGGGGTGCGCTCGACGCGCGTGGGCTCGGGGGCGCCGGGGGGCGCGGGGGCGACCGGAGACTCCCTGCGCTCGATGGGGCGGGGCGCGCCATGGCCGTTGTGGGCGGGGGGAGGATTCGGGCGCGCGTAGCCCAGGCGCGTGCGCACCTCCTCCACCACGCCGCTCAATCCCACTTGCTGCAGCAGACCTTCCAACCGGGAAGCGAATGACACCGGGCATGCCCTCCTGGACCGGGCGCACGTTACCCCAGGATGGCCCCAGGTCGGATCCACGACGCCTACGAGGGGAGGGGAGGTGGGTGTGAACGGCCCGCCCTCCAGGCAACTGTTCGTCACCGGGCACACGGCGCTACACTGCGAGTCGCCCTCCCCCGCCATGCGGCTGCCCGCTCTCTCCCTGCTCCTGCTCCTCCTCGCGCCCGGCGCGACCCTCGCCCAGGGGGATACCCGTCTTGCGTTCCTGGGGCGCCAGCTCCAGCAGGGCAAGGACCCTCGCTCCCGCTCCCAGGCGGCGCTCGTGCTGGGCGCCACCGAGGACCCGGAGGCCGTGGCCGTGCTGTGCCCCGGCCTCAAGGACGCAAGCGAGCTGGTGCGCGCCGCCGTCGCCAAGTCGCTGGCGAAGCTCCTGGAGTCCTCCGCGCTGCCCTGCCTGGAGGCCCACAAGGACGAGGCGGACGCGGCGGTGCAGGCGGCGGTGCGCGAGGCGGTGAGCGCGCTGAAGGAGTACCAGGCGCGACCGGCCCGGCTGTACATCGCCATGGAGGGGATGAAGGACCTGACGCGCTCGCTGCCGCCGGAGCTGGTGAAGGCCACCGAGGCACGGCTGCGCTCGCGGCTGGTGCGCCGGGGGGCGGTGCTGGCGCCGGCGAAGGAGACCAAGGCGCAGGCCAAGGGCGCGCTGAAGAAGCTGGGCGTGCGGGGATTCCGCATCACCCCGGAGGTCCACCCCATGGAGGGTGGGGGCCTGCGGGTGGCCATCGTCTGCATGACCTACCCGGACCTGTCCCTGCTGGGGCAGGTGGACGTGAAGGCCGGGGGCGCGCAGCCCGCGGACCTCCTCAAGGCGCTGGTCCCCCGCGCCGTGGAGGACGCCGCCGAAACCTTCGAGTGGAGCAACGACACATGACGACGAGCAGCACGGCGCAGCAGGCGGCCCCCAAGCGGCGCTGGCGCAACTTCCTGCTGGATACGAGCTTCCAGCTCAAGCTGACCGCGTACATCGTCGGCGTGACGCTGGTGCTGTCGGCGCTCTTGGGCGTGTTCCTGGTGCGCTCGGCGCGGGCGCTGATGCAGGAGACGGCGACGGCGGTGGAGGCGCGCTCGAAGGCCGCGGAGGTGAGCCGGGAGCTGTCCAGCGCCACGCTCTCCAACGAGCTGCTCGCGCGCATGGATGACCCGGCATTCGAGGCCGCCTTCCGGGAGAAGGCGCAGACCATCGACGCGGCCTACGAGCAGGAGCGCGCGGCCATCGTCGCGCAGCGCGCGGAGCTCGAGTGGCGCCAGCGCGCCACGTGGTGGGTGCTGGGCGCGTTCCTGTTGGCCTTCATCGCCGTGGTGGCGCTGGGCACCATCGTCGTGACGCACCGGGTGGCGGGCCCGCTGCTGCGCATCCGGCGCATGGTGGGGGAGGTGGCGGAGGGCAAGCTGCGTCCCCCGTCGTATGGCCTGCGCGATGGTGACGAGCTGAAGGATTTGTTCGACGCGACGCGGACGATGATGCAGCGGCTGCGCGAGCAGAGCGAAGAGGACGCGCGGGCCTTGGCGAAGGCGCTGGAGGTCGCGGAGCGGAGCGGGGCGTCGGGCGAGTCGCTCGGCGAGCTGCGCGCGCTGGAGTCCCGCTTCCGAGCGCGCCTGGACGCTTGAGCCGCGCTCAGCGTGGCGGGGCGTCAGGCGAGCTGCGCGCGCTGGAGTCCCGCTTCCGAGCGCGCCTGGGCGCGTGAGCCTTGTTCAGCGCGGAGCGGGTGAGTCCACGAGGAGCCCCGTCTGCTTGAGCACGCCGTGGATGCGCAGGCGCGCCTGCGCCCACGGCAGCGCCTCCACGCGGTAGCCCTCCAGGGCGTTCATCAGGTACGCGCGGTAGCTGGGGTGCCCCGGGTCCGCGATGATGACGACGCCCCGGTCCGTGGTGGAGCGGATGAGCCGCCCCACGCCCTGCCGGAGCAGGAGCAGCGCGCGCGGCAGCCGGTACTGGAGGAATCCCTGATACTCGCCCCCCGCGCGGGCCAGCGGCTCCTCGCGCGCGGCGACCAGCGGACGCAGCGCGGGCTCCAGCGGGAGCTTGTCGATGAAGACGCACCCCACGCCCCGGCCGGGGATGTCCACGCCCTGCCAGAAGCTCTTCGTGCCCAAGAGCACCGTGCCCGTGTCGCGCTCCTGCCGCGCCGCCAGGGAGCGGCCGTGGCCTCGGGACTGCCGCAGCACCTCGATGCCCAGCGGCTCCAGCCGGTTGCGAGCCTCCGCGCCCACGCGCTCCATGCGCCGCGTGGACGCGAACAGCCCCAACAGCCGCCCGCCCATCGTCTGCGCGAGGCCGGAGATGCGCGTCGCGGCCCAGTCGACGAAGGGTTCCTCGTGCGCGCGCGGCGCGTCCGTGACGAGCACGACGAGCGCCTGCTCGTGCAGTTGGAAGGGTGAGGGCGCGCGCAACAACCGGGGCGCGGGCTTGTCGCCCCGGCCATCCAGCCCCAGGCGCTTCAACACGAAGGGCGTGCCGCTCCCGTTGCTCGGGCCCAGCGTGGCCGAGGTGAGCACCAGCGCGCGCTTGTTCGCGGCGAAGTCGCGCGACACGTGGAAGGACACGTCCACCGGCTGCGCGCCCACGCTCCAGCGCTGACGCCGGGGCTCGGCCGTGGCCGAGTAGCACCGCCCCGCTGCCGCCTCACCCGACAGCTCCGTGGCCAGCGTCGATAGCTCCCCCAGCTCCGTCGTCGCGCCGGACAGCTCGCGCTCCAGCGCCGGCATCCGCGCCGCCAGCTCCGGCAGGGCCTCCAGCACGCGCACCGCGAGCAGCGTGTGCAGCGCCTGCAGCGCGCCGCGCACCAGCTCCAGCCCCTCTCGCACCGGCGTCCACGCGGGCAGCGCGCGCACGGCCTCCGTCACGCGCAGCTCCGGGGCATAGGCGCCCTCGTCCGGGTCCTCTCCGGCCGCCGTCGCCGAGGGCTCACACAGCTCCGTCACCCGCGCGCCCAGGTCCCGCGCCTCGTCCATCAGCCGGCGCAGCGCGTCCTCCACCTGGCCCATCAGCGCGCGGGACTCCTCGCGCCGGGAGGCGGACAGCGCGCGCCGCAGCTCGGCGAACAGGCCGTGTCGTCCGTCTCGTCCGTGCAGCCGCTCGGTGAGCCGGTGGAAGGCCAGGTCCGACAGCTCCACGGTGAGCGCCGTGGTGGCCACGTCCTCCACCTCGTGCGCCTCGTCGAGAATCAGGTGCTCGAGCTTCGGGTAGCGCGCGGGCCACGCGAAGGCGAGTGACTGGTTGATGACCAGCACGTCCGCCTCGCGCGCCTGGGCCACCGCCGAGTGGTAGAAGCACCGGTGGTGATGCGGGCACTTGTCGCCCAGCGTCGTCGCCGCCTCGGAGCGCACCGCCGGCATCAACCCCATCAGCACCGGGAAGCGCTCGCGGAACCAGTGGCTCAGCCGGTCCAGGTCTCCCTCGACGCTGCGGCGCAGGTACGCGCGCAGGTACGCCCGGGGCGCGCGGGCGTTGTGCCCCATGCCCGGCTCCACGCGCGTGGCCTCCAGCGCGCGGCGGCGGCACAGGTAGTTCGACTGGCCCTTGAGCAGCGCGTAGCCGAACGTGCCCCCCAGCGCGCGGTGCAGGCGCGGCAGGTCCTTCTCCAGCAACTGGTCCTGCAGCGTCTTGGTGTGCGGCGCCACGCCGACCTTGCGCCCGTTGCGCGCGGCGAAGAGGGCCGCGGGCGTCAGGTACGCGAGCGACTTGCCCGTGCCCGTGCCCGCCTCCACCGCCACCTGCTCCCCGTCCGACAACGCGCGCGCCACCGCCTGCGCCATGTCGAGCTGCGCGGGCCGGCTGCGGAAGCCTTCCTCGCGCTGCTCCAGCGCACCGCCCGCACCCAGAATCGCGGACACCTCGTCGGCCCGCACCGGCACCACCGGCGTCTCGGCCTCGGGCTCCGCGACCGCGGGCACGCCCGCCGCGCGACGCCGCTCCGGTCGTCCGCGCAGGAAGCCGCCTTGCGTCTCGAGCGCGAGCGGCGTGGGCCTCGCCCGGCAGGCCGCGTTCAGTCGCGACAGCAGCTCCAGCAGCGGCCACTCGTCGTAATCGAACGCGCCCTCCTCGAGGACGTCAGCGGAGCCCAGCCGCCGCGCCGCCCGAGGGTCCAGTGTGGCCACGAGGTCCGCGAGGTCCTCGCCGCGCCCGTCGCTGATGCAGCGCTCCATCGTCTGCACGAGCACCGCGTACACCGCCTCGCAGTCGGACACCGCGCGGTGCGGCTGGCGGATGCCCAGCCCCGCCCAGCGCAAGAGCGACTCCAGCGAGTGGCTGGGCAGCTCCGGGTGCAGGTAGTGCATCAGCTCGCACGAGTCGAGCACCGGCGCGCGGATGGAGCCCAGGAGGTCCGGCAGGAAGCCCTTCTCGAACGAGGCGTTGTGCGCCACCACCGTCCAGCCCGTCAGCCGCGCCTTGAGGTCCTCCAGGTCCACGCCGAAGCGTGGCCGGCCCTCCAGGTCCGCGTCCGTCAGGCCCGTGAGCCGACGAATCGTGAGGGGCAGGGGCTTGGACGCCGAGTACAGCCGCGCGAAGCGGTCCACCTCGCGCCCGTTCTCGAAGAACAGACACCCCAGCTCGATGATTTCGTCGGCACGTGGATCCAACCCCGTGGTCTCGAGGTCCAGGAAGACATGCCGCGTGAAGAGCTCCGCCGCGCCGCCCATGCAGGGCCGGCACACTACTCCTCCCCGGCGCGGTGCCCAGATTTCGGCCTACGTCTTCACTCCACCAGGAAAACGCCGGAAATCATCTTCCCCATGGCGCAGCCGTACACCAGCTTGCCGGACGTCTTGGGCGTGAAGGTGATGTCCACCGGCTGGCCCAGCGGCAGCGCGGTGTTGATGCCGTAGTCGTCCATCACGACTTCCGTCGCGCACGTCTGGTCCGTCTTGCGCGTCACCACCAGCTTCACCGGCTCGTCCTTCTTGAGCTGCACGGGGCTGGGCTCGTAGCCCTTCTCCGTCACCGTCAGCTCCACCACGCGCACGCCGTTCTCCCGCTTCTCCGGGACGGTGGGCGCGGGGGCCGCGGCGGCGGCGGGCGGGGTGTCCTTGGTGCAGCCCTGCTGGGTGGCGCCCACCATGGCGGCCGTCGCGGCCAGCGCGAGCCAGGGCTTGATGATGCGGGAGATGAAGGGGCGCATGGAGTGGGTGCCTCGCTCGGCGAAAGATGGAGGAAGGGGCGGCGCCCCCGCGAAATTCCGCGGCCTTGGCTTCAGGCCTCGGTGGCGGGAGCGCTCGCGGCGACCGGCTCGAAGCGCAACAGCGCGTGGAGCGGGACGAACACCTCGTGGCCCGTCTCGCCCAACAGCAGGTCGAAGCGGCCCACGTGCATCAGCGGCAACTGGAGCGTGATGCCGTTGCGCAGCACCAGCTTCACCTGCTGGCCCAGGTGGTCCAGGAACGCGCGCGGGTCCGAGTACGGCCGCTTGTCCGGCTGACGGGCCACCGTGGCGGGCTTCTGGGTGAGCTTCGCGTCGCGCTCCAGCCCGGGCAGCAGCCGCTCCCACTCCCCGCGCCGCGCCAGCAGCACCACCTGCAGCTTCTCCAGCCGCCCGGTGCGCTCCAGCGTGAAGGCGATGGGCTCCTCGGCGACCAGCGTGTCCAGGAGCGAGCGCTCCGCCAGCACCACGGAGACCTCCGTCTTGCCGGCGATGAGGCCCGAGAGCAGCTCGGCGACGACGGCGTTGTCCACCTCGCCGCGCGCCTGCTTGATGGCCGCCTTGCGCTGGGTGCGCTCCTTGCGCGCCATGAACTCCGCCACCGTCATGCCGCTCTGGAGCACGCCGAACGCGTCCCCCAGCGACAGCCCCGGCGTCTGGCCCATCAGCTCGTAGACCTGGTCGAAGCGCTTGGCCTCCTCGGCGTGGAGCTTGCGCCAGATGCGGCACTTCATCTTGCCTTCCAGCTCACCCTTGGCGATGCGCGCCGGAACGTGCTCGCGCTGCGCGAGCGCGAGGATCTGCTCGGGCGTGGGCGGAGGCCGGGGCGCCGAGGAGCGGAAGCCCCCGGGACGGCCACCGAAGCCGCTGGGACGTCCACCCGGGCCACCGGGCCCTCCAGGCGAGCGCGGAGCCATCGGCCGGGCGCCCGGTGCCACGCCCGCGGGGCGGGGGGCGCTGGAGGCCACCGGCACCGAAGGACGCGGCGCGGGCGAGGGGGCTGGCGCGGCGGGGCTCGCCGGGGCGGCCGCCGCCGGAGTGGCGGGACGGGGCGTGGGCGCCACGCCCGCGGGACGGGGCGCGACGGGGGCCGCCGGACCCGCCGTGGTGGGGCGGGGCGTGGGGCGCGGCGTGGGCGCAGGGGAGTCCGAGGGGGACGGACTCTGCCCAGCGCTGCCGGGCGTCGAGGCCGGCCGCCGGATGACTTCGACCGCGGGGATGACCCGCCGTGTCTTCCGATCGTTCACAGTCGTACGTTACCTGATGCGAGGAGCCCGGGCATGCCCGGCTTCACGGCTGGAGGGAGGCTGAGAGGTCCACTTTCCACCCAGACGGCTCCCGGACCATCCGGACCTCATGGGTGCTGCCTGACGAGCGCACGAGCACGGTCGCCTCGTCGCCCGCCTCCCGGACCAGGGAGACCTCCGTAACATCCGGAGGAGGGGGGACATTCGCGAAGAACAGGCCCAGGGGCTCGGCCTTCACCGCGCCACCGGAGGCATCGCTCACCGCCTGCGCCCGCTGCTGGAGGGCCGCCTGCGTCGGCTGGGACAACGCGCCCCAGGCCTGACGCAGCTCACCGCGCTTCACCAGCCGGTGGAAGGAGGTATAGGCGTCCTGCGGTGTGCCGAAGCGGGGCTGGTTGCAGCCGCCCATGCCCACCAGGAGCAGGGCCAGCAACCAGGGCGTCGTCGCGGTCAGGCGCATGGGAGTGGGGTTTAGGTCAAACCAGCGCCGGGGGAAAGCCTCTGGTGAGGCAGTGTCACGGAACGTGTTGCTGGACACGGTTTCGCCCCGCTCCCTTGGCCGCGTAGAGCCCCGCGTCCGCCGCGCGCAAGAGCGCCTCCGCCGTCTCCAAATCCGGGGAGGGCACCGTCGCCACGCCCAGCGACGCCGTCAGTCGCACCTGCTGTGTCCTTCCGTCCGCGCCCACGTGCTCCACGCCCAGCGCCGCGATGGCCTCGCGCACGCGCTCGCACACCTTGAGAGCGTCCTGGGGCGCCGTCTCCGGCAGGAGCGCGATGAACTCCTCGCCGCCATAGCGCGCCAGCATGTCCACCTCGCGCAGCCGGGCGCGCGTCGTCTGGGCCACCGCCTTGAGCACCTGGTCCCCGAAGACGTGGCCGAAGGTGTCGTTGATGCGCTTGAAGTGGTCGATGTCCAGCATCACCAGCGACAGGGGCGACTGGTAGCGCCTGGAGCGCGCGAACTCCTCGCTCAGCCGCTCCTCGAAGCAGCGCCGGTTGTACAGCCCCGTCAGCCCGTCCGTGCGCGACAGCGCGAGCAGCTCCTCGCGCTTCTTGGCCAGCTCCTTGTTGGCCCGGTCCAGCTCCCGGTTCTTCTCCACCAGCGCGTCCTGGAGCACCTTGAGCCGCAGCATCGACTTCACCCGCGCCGACAGCTCCAGCATGTCGAAGGGCTTCACCAGGTAGTCGTCCGCGCCCAGCTCCAGCCCCTCCACCTTCCCGGCCGCCTGGCGCGCCGTCATCAGAATCACCGGGATGAAGCCGAACCCGTCCTCCCCCGCGTTCGCCTTGATGATGCGGCACACCTCCACGCCGCCCAGCCCCGGCATCTCCACGTCCATCAGGATGAGGTCCGGCCGCGACTCGCGGATGGCCGACAGGGCCTGCGTCCCGTCGTGCGCCTCCTTGAACACGTAGCCCCGCGGCGCCAGCCCCTCGCGCACGTGCGCCACATGCGCCGGGTCGTCGTCGACGATGAGCACCGTCCGCCCACTCAGCTCCCCGCCTGTCCCCGCCCGACGCGCGACCTCCTGCGTCTTCTTCCTCTCGCCGTCCGCCATGCGGTTGCGCCCCCAGTGCAATCATCCCGCGCTGCCAGAATGGCTCTGATTCTCACCCGCCGTCCCCACCGAAGCCAAGGGGGACGGCAAGTGCCCGTCACTTCACGCGCTCAGAGCGGTTTGCGCAGCCGCGCCCGGTACACCGGCTCCCCCGACGACAGGTACCGCCGCTCCCGCGTGGAGGGCACCTCCTCCGGGTCATACGGATGGAAAACGCCGGAACCCAAGGGGTTGTGGAATCCCACGGATTCCAGGATGGAGAGCATGTTGACGGCGCGGTCCTGGACGTCGGTGCGCATGTCGAAGAGGCCGCCGGGGACGAGCTTGCCGAGCAGGAGCTTCGCGAAGTCGGGTTGGACGACGGCGCGCTTGGCGTGGGAGCGCTTCCACCAGGGGTCGGGGAACTGGAGGTGGATGGCGGACAGGGAGTTGTCCGCGAAGATGCGGGGCACGACGAAGCGGGCGTCGGACTCGACGACGCGCAGGTTCTTCATCTCGGCCTTGGCGGCGCGGTCCTGGGTGTCGCGGGCGTACTTCTTGCGCCACTCGAAGGCGACGAAGCGCACCTGGGGATTTCGGCGGCAGTACTCCAGGGCGTGGCCGCCGGCGCCGGAGCCGATTTCGAGCTCCAGGGGGCCCGCGAAGCCGAACTCGGCGTCCCAGTCGGGAGGGGTGGCCATTTCGACGAGGTGGAGTCCGACGGGGTCTGGCAGCAGGCGAGGGCGGGGCATGTTCCAGGCGCTCCAACCACGGCCAAGCGGGGTCTGGCCAGGGAAAAACACTGGTATAGGGGGGGGCATGAAGGTCTTCCACTCGGTGGCGGAGGCGGGCCGGGCGCTCGAGGGCCGGGCGCTGGCTCTGGGCAACTTCGACGGCGTGCACGTGGGCCACCAGGCCCTCTTCGCGGAGGCGCGCAAGCACGCGTCCCCGGCGGCGTTCACCTTCAACCCCCACCCGGGCAAGGTGCTCCAGCCGGACCTGGCGCCCAAGCTCATCACGCTCTTGCCCCGGCGCCTGGAGCTGCTCGCCGCCTGTGGGCTGGAGGCCTCCGTGGTGCAGGCCTTCTCGCGCGACTATGCCCGCACGGGGCCCGGGGTCTTCGAGGCCACGCTCTTCGACAGGCTGGGCGTCTCGCACGTGGTGGTGGGCAGCGACTTCACCTATGGCGCCGCGCGCGCGGGCACGGTGGACACGCTGCGCGAGGCCGCGGGCCGCCGGGGCGCCCGGGTGCACGTGGTGACGCCCGTCACGGTGGACGGCGTCGTCGCCTCGTCGTCGCGGGTGCGCGAGTACATCCTGGAGGGCCGGGTGTCCGCGGCGTGCCGCCTGCTCGGCCGCCCGTTCGATCTGGACGGCACCGTGGTGGCGGGGGCGGGTCGCGGGCGCACCATCGGCTTTCCCACCGCCAACGTGGACACGCAGAACGAGCTGCGGCCGGCGCCGGGCGTCTACGCCATCCGGGTGCGCTTCCTCAAGGAGGCGGGGGAGGGCGCGTGGCACGGGGGCGCGGCGAACATCGGCATCAAGCCCACCTTCGGCGGCACCGAGGTCACCATCGAGGCGCACCTCCTGGATTTCTCCGGGGACATCTACGGCCGCGAGCTGCGGGTGCAGTTCCTGGAGCGGCTGCGCCCCGAGCAGCGCTTCGGCTCCGTGGCGGAGCTGACGGGGCAGATCAAGCGGGATGTCGAGGCCGCTCGCACGGTGATTGCCAGGACCGGCGCCTGACCCCCGCATTTTTCCCGTGAGTGTTCAACGGGTTGGCGGATCAGGGCGCCCGAGGGGGCGCCTTGACGGATGTGAGCCGCTCCCCTCTAATTCGCTGTCAGGAACCGTGCCAAAGGTGCTGTGGGGCCCCGAGGCAACGCCCGCGTCTCCCCTGGAGCGAGGTGGGCCCCCGCCCGCTTCGTCCTTCTTTGCCACAAGGAAGAGGCTTCACGAATGTCCGGTCGATTGGGTGAACTGCTGGTCCGCGAGAACCTCATCTCCGTCCAGCAGCTTCGCAAGGCCCAGGAAGAGCAGCAGAAGAGCGGCACGCGCATCGGCACCGCGCTCATCAAGACGGGCGCCATCGAGGAGTCGAAGCTCACCGACTTCCTCTCCAAGCAGTACGGCGTGCCGGCCATCAACCTGAAGGACTTCGACATCGACCCGGACATCATCAAGCTCGTGCCCAAGGAAGTGGCCGAGAAGCACCTGGTGATTCCGGTCAACCGCGCGGGCCCGTCGCTGATCGTGGCCATGTGCGACCCGTCCAACATCTTCGCCGTGGACGACCTGAAGTTCCTCACCGGCTACAACATCGAGACGGTGGTGGCCTCGGAGGTCTCCATCCGCGAGGCGATTGAACGCTACTACGCGGAGAAGGGCCCCTCGATGGAGGAGATCGTCGGCGACGTCGGCGACGACATCGAGCTGGCGAAGGAGGAGACGGAGAACATCGACGAGATGGCGAAGGCCGCGGATGACGCGCCCGTCGTCAAGCTGGTGAACCTCATCCTCATGGACGCCATCAAGAAGCGCGCGTCCGACATCCACATCGAGCCGTACGAGAAGGACTTCCGGGTCCGCTTCCGCATCGACGGCGTGATGTACGAGGTGATGCGGCCGCCCATGAAGCTGCGCAACGCGATCACCTCGCGTCTGAAGATCATGGCCTCGCTGGACATCTCCGAGCGGCGCCTGCCGCAGGACGGCCGCATCAAGATCAAGATGGGCGGCGGCAAGGAGATGGACTTCCGCGTGAGCGTGTGTCCCACGCTCTTCGGCGAGAAGGTCGTGATGCGTCTGCTCGACAAGAGCAACCTCCAGCTGGACATGACCAAGCTGGGCTTCGACGCGCAGCCGCTCGCGTGGTTCAAGGAGGCCATCGACCGGCCCTACGGCATGGTGCTGGTGACGGGCCCCACGGGCTCGGGCAAGACGACGACGCTGTACTCGGCGCTCTCCAGCCTCAACGACGTGGGCACCAACATCTCCACCGCGGAAGACCCGGTCGAGTTCAACTTCGCCGGCATCAACCAGGTGCAGATGCACGACGACATCGGCCTGAACTTCGCGGCCGCGCTGCGCTCGTTCCTCCGCCAGGACCCGGACATCATCATGATTGGTGAGATCCGCGACTTCGAGACGGCGGAGATCGGCGTGAAGGCGGCCCTCACCGGCCACCTGGTGCTCTCCACGCTGCACACCAACGACGCCCCGGGCACGGTCAGCCGCCTGCTCAACATGGGCATCGAGCCGTTCCTGGTGACCGCCTCGCTCAACCTCATCCTCGCCCAGCGTCTGGCGCGCCGGCTGTGCCCGGCCTGCAAGAAGCCCGCGGACAAGGTGGACGAGCAGGCCCTCATCGACGCCGGCATCCCTCCGGACAAGATGGGCACCTTCACCCTGTACGAGAAGGTCGGCTGCCGCGACTGCAACGACCGCGGCTACCGGGGCCGCGTGGCCATCTACGAGGTCATGCCCTTCTGGGACGGCCTCAAGGAGCTGGTCATCAACGGCGCGTCCGCCTCCGAGCTCAAGCAGGAGGCCATCCGCCTGGGCATGAGCAGCCTGCGCATGAGCGGCCTCAAGAAGGTGATGGACGGCGCGACCACCCTGGAAGAAGTCGTGGGCAACACCGCCCCGGACCGCTTCTAGTCACTCCCTCCCCCAGCCTGACCGAAGGACACCCCCACCGTGGCCAACCTGCACCAGCTCCTCAAGGCGATGGTCGAGAAGGGCGCTTCCGACCTCCACATCACCACCGGCTCCCCGCCCCAGCTGCGCGTGGACGGCGAGCTCGTCCCCTTGAAGACGGCGCCGCTGACGCCCGTGGAGACCAAGCAGCTCTGCTACTCCATCCTCACCGACGCCCAGAAGCACAAGTTCGAGGAGGACAACGAGCTGGATCTGTCCTTCGGCGTGAAGGGGCTGTCGCGCTTTCGCGCCAACATCTTCATGCAGCGTGGCGCGGTGGCCGGCGCGTTCCGCACCATTCCGTTCAAGATTTTGACCTTCCAGGAGCTGGGCCTGCCGCCCATCGTCGCGGAGCTGGTGAAGAAGCCCCGCGGCCTCATCCTGGTGACGGGCCCCACGGGCTCGGGCAAGTCCACCACGCTGGCCTCGATGATCGACAAGATCAACACCGAGCGTCATGAGCACATCATGACCATCGAGGACCCCATCGAGTACCTGCACCCGCACAAGAACTGCCTGGTCAACCAGCGCGAGGTGGGCGCGGACACCCGCAACTTCAAGACGGCCCTCAAGTACATCCTCCGCCAGGACCCGGACGTGGTGCTGGTCGGTGAGCTCCGCGACCTGGAGACCATCGAGGCGGCGCTCACCATCGCGGAGACGGGTCACATCTGCTACGCGACGCTGCACACCAACAGCGCGGTGCAGACCATCAACCGCGTGCTGGACGTGTTCCCGCCGTACCAGCAGCCGCAGGTGCGCGCCCAGCTGTCCTTCGTGCTGGAGGGCGTGATGAGCCAGGCGCTGGTGTCCAAGGCGGGGGCCCCGGGCCGCGTGCTGGCGCTGGAGGTCATGGTGCCCAACCCCGCCATCCGGAACCTCATCCGCGAGGACAAGGTCCATCAGATCTACTCGTCCATGCAGGTGGGACAGGCCAAGTACGGCATGCAGACCTTCAACCAGGCCCTGGCGGCGCTGCTGCTCCGACGGGTCATCTCGCAGGACGAGGCCTTCGGGCGCTCCAGCGACCCGGAGGAGCTGCGCAACATCCTGGCCACGGGCGGCGTGGTACCGGGGGCCCAGCGGCCGGCCGGGGGAGCGGCGGGTCGTTAGTTCCTGGTTTTGAGATTCAGCGGTTAGACTCGCGCGCGCGTCCGCGGAGGTCGAGCTCATGGCAGCACAGGCAGTCCAGAAGTCAGCTTCCAAGAAGAACACCGCCCAGTTCCTCTGGGAGGCGAAGACCAAGAGCGGTGAGACCAAGAAGGGTGAGATGGAGGCCTCGGACACCGAGGCCGTCAACGCCCGTCTGAAGTCCCTGGGTCTCAACCCCGTCAAGGTGCGCAAGAAGAGCGCGCTCGACGGCGACATCACCCTGCCGGGCATGGGCGGTGTGACGGGTAAGGACATCCTCGTCTTCACCCGTCAGTTCGCGACGATGATCGACGCGGGTCTGCCGCTGGTGCAGTGCTTGGACATCCTCGCCAGCCAGATGGACAACCCGGCCTTCAAGAAGGTGCTGCTGGCCATCAAGGGCAAGGTGGAGCAGGGCAGCACCTTCGCCGACGCGCTCAAGGAGCACCCGAAGGTCTTCGACGAGCTCTACGTCCAGCTGTGCGCGGCCGGCGAGGTCGGCGGTATCCTCGACACCATCCTCAACCGGCTCGCGGCCTACCGCGAGAAGAGCGAGAAGCTCAAGCGCAAGGTCAAGGGCGCGATGACCTACCCGGCCATCGTCATCCTGGTGGCCGTCGGCGTGACGGCGCTCCTGCTCCTCAAGGTGACGCCGGTGTTCGCCGCCATGTTCGCGGACTTCGGCTCGGCGCTGCCGGCCCCCACCCAGTTCGTGGTGGATTTGTCCGCATGGGCGGAGGCGTACTGGTTCCACGTGGTCGCCTCCATCACCGTGGTGGTGGTGTCCTTCTCCTGGAGCTACAAGCAGCCCAAGGGCCGCAAGTTCTGGGACAAGGTGTTCCTGAAGATGCCGCTGTTCGGGCCCGTGCTGCGCAAGGTGGCCGTGGCGCGCTTCACGCGCACCCTGGGCACGATGATCTCCTCCGGCGTGCCCATCCTCGACGCGCTGGACGTGACGGCGAAGACGGCCGGCAACAAGACGGTGGAAGAGGCCATCTACTACGTGCGCGGGAAGATCGCCGAGGGCAAGAACATCGCCGGTCCGCTGCTCGAGACGAAGGTGTTCCCCTCCATGGTGGTGCAGATGATTGGCGTCGGTGAAGCGACGGGCGCCATGGACACCATGCTCAACAAGATCGCCGACTTCTACGACGACGAAGTCGACACCGCCGTCAGCGCGCTGACGGCGATGATTGAACCCATCCTGATGGTGTTCCTCGGCGGCGTGGTCGGCGGCTTCCTCATCGCCATGTACCTGCCCATCTTCTCCATTGCCGGTGCCATCAAGTAGCTCCGTCGTCTCCAGCGTGCGCGCGGACGAGGCCGAGAGGCTCCGCGTGCGCCTGGTCTGGCTGGTGTTGTTCCGCACGGTGGCGGCGAGCCTGTCGCTCGTCATCACCGTGGGGCGCCTGCTGATTCAGCCCCTCGAGGAGCCGAGCCGGGCGGACTCGCTGTCCCTGGGCGTCATCATCGCGGCCTATGCGTCCACGGTAGTGGTGGGCATCCGCCTGCGGCGCGAGAGGGCGGGGCGGCTGGACGCATGGGTGCAGGTGCTGGGCGACGTGGTCATTGCCACGGGCCTCGTCTACCTGAGTGGTGGCTCCGACTCGCCGCTCACGTTCCTCTACAGCCTGGCCGTCATCGGCGCCGCGGTGGTGCTGGACTGGCGCGGCGCGCTGTGGGTGGCGGCGGCGGGCGCGGTGTCCTTCTCCTCGCTGGTGGTGGTGCTGCGGCTGACGGACGCGGCGCCGCTGGGGCCGGTGTTGTCCAGCCGCGGCCTGTTCGTGCTGGGCAGCAACCTGCTGGCGCTGGGGCTCATCGCGGTGTTGGCGGGCTACCTGTCGCGGCAGCTGTCCGCCACGGGCGGAGCGCTGTCGGCGCGCGAGGCGGACCTGCGCCGGTTGGGTGGGCTGCAGCAGCAGATCCTCTCCTCCATGCCTTCGGGGCTCATCACCTGCGACTCGCAGCGCCGCGTCACCTTCGTCAACGCCGCCGCGCGCGCCATCCTCCAGGTGGAGGGCGTCGAAGGCGTGGGCCAGCCGTTGGAGGCGCTCCTGCCGGGGGTGGCGGTGCTGGCGCCGCGCTCGTCGCGAGGCGAGCTGGTGGTGGGCGCCGAGCATGGCCGCCGGCGCATCCTCGGGCTGTCGGTGACGCCGCTGGAGGGCGAGTCGGGCGCGCTGCTCATCGTGTTCCAGGACCTGACGGAGCTGCGCAGGATGGAGGAGGACCTGGAGCGCTCGGACCGGCTGGCGAGCCTGGGGACGCTCTCCGCGCAGCTGGCGCACGAGCTGCGCAATCCGCTGGCGGCGATGCGGGGCTCGGCGCAGCTGCTCGCGCAGGAGCGCTCGAGCGACGTGGTGGTGCAGAAGCTCACCAACATCCTGGTGCGCGAGTCGGACCGGCTGGGGCGGCTGGTGGAGGACTTCCTTCGCTTCGCGCGGCCTCCGGAGCCGGTGCGGCGGGAGGTGCCGCTGGATTCACTCCTGACGGAGACGGTGGACATGCTGCGCGCGGACCCGCTGGCCCGGGACGTGCGGGTGGAGGTGTCCGCGCGCGAGCCGTTGATGGCCGCGGTGGACCCGGACCAGCTGCGTCAGGTGCTCATCAACCTGGTGCGCAACGGCTTCCAGGCCGCGGGGCCCAGGGGTGAGGTGAAGGTGGGATTGGCCCGGAGCGAGAAGGAAGCGCAGATTCGGGTGTGGGATTCTGCGGGGAGCATCACGGAGGAGATGATGGGGCACCTGTTCGAGCCCTTCTTCACCACGCGGGACGGGGGCACGGGGCTGGGGCTGTCGACCGCGCATTCCATCGTCCGCGCGCATGGGGGCTCCATCCGCGTGCGCTCGGACCCGGCCGAGGGAACGGAGTTCGTCGTGGGGTTGCCGCTGTGACGACCATTCAAGCCCAAGAAGGCGCCTTCCGAGGCCATGTCCTCATCGTGGACGACGAGCTGTCCATGCGTGAGTACCTGGAGCTGCTCCTGCACCGCGAGGGCTATGTGGTGACGAGCGTGCCCGGGGTGAAGCCCGCGTGCGAGGTGCTCGCGCGGGATGGCGTGGACCTGGTCATCTCCGACATGAAGCTGGGGACGGGCAGCGGGCTGGACGTGCTGCGCACGGCGCGCGCGCGCAAGGAGCCGCCGGAGGTCGTCCTGATTACGGCCTTCGGTTCGCCCGCCGCCGCGGTGGAGGCGATGCGCGAGGGCGCGTACGACTACATCTGCAAGCCCTTCGACAACGACGAGCTGCGGCTGTTGGTGCAGAAGGCGCTGGAGAAGCGCCTCTTGCGGCAGGAGAACACCACCCTGCGCGCGCGGCTGTTGCCCGGGCTGGGCATGGCGGTGGGGCAGAGCGCCCGGATGCAGGCGGTATGGTCGCTGGTGGAGAAGGTGGCGCCGGGGCGCAGCACGGTGTTGGTGACGGGGGAGAGCGGCACGGGCAAGGAGTTGGTGGCGCGGGCCATCCACATGCGGGGCAGCCGGGCGGCGCAGCCGTTCCTGCCGTTCAACTGCGCGGCGCTCAACGAGGGCACGCTGGAGAGCGAGCTGTTCGGCCACGTGAAGGGCGCCTTCACGGGGGCGCTGCACGAGCGCTCGGGGCTGCTGGTGTCCGCGGGCGAGGGCACCGTGATGTTGGACGAGGTAGGGGAGATGCCACTGGCCACGCAGGTGAAGCTCCTGCGCGTGTTGCAGGAGCGCAAGGTGAAGCCGGTGGGCAGCGCGGCGGAGGTGCCCTTCCAGGCGCGCGTCATCGCGGCGACCAACCGGCGGCTGGAGGCAGAGGTGAAGGCGGGCCGCTTCCGCGAGGACCTCTTCTACCGGCTCAACGTGATTACGCTCGAGCTGCCGCCGCTGCGTGAGCGCGCGGGGGACATCTCGCTGCTCGCGAGCCACTTCCTGTCGAGGATGGCGGAGGAGCTGGGGCGTCCGGCGCTGCGCTTCGCGCAGGAGACGTTGGACCTGCTGGAGCGCTACGCGTTCCCCGGCAACGTGCGCCAGTTGCAGAACATGGTGGAGCGCGCGGCGACGCTGTCGGACTCGGACCTGCTGGGCCCGTCCACGCTGCCGCCTGCTGTGCGTGGCGAGTCGGAGCCGATGTCGCGTCCGGGCGAGCCGGGCGAGCCGTCGCTGGGCACGGGCTTCAACCTGGAGCGCCACCTGGACGACAGCGAGCGGCGCTACCTGCTGGCGGCCCTGAAGCAGGCGGGCGGTGTGAAGACGCGCGCCGCGGAGCTGCTCGGGCTGTCGTTCCGCTCGTTCCGCTACCGGCTGGCGAAGCACGGTCTCACGGATGAGCTGGAGGAGCCGACGGGACGCGGATGACGCGGGGCCTCAGTCCCGCGGCTCTTCGGGCCGCGAGGCGCGGAGGACGCGGGTCGTGGAGAAGCGGTTGAGCACGGGGACGCGCGCGAGCACCCGCTCCATCAACCCGTAGGCATTCTCCAGGGCCCCGGGGAAGCTGGGGAAGAACACCGGGAGGTTCTCCAGCCGCAACTGCTCGAGCCCCGCGTGCCGCGTCCACTCGCGTGCGTTGGCGGACGTGAGCTGGAAGAGCCCCTTCTCGATGGGATCCCTCAGGTACATGAGGTTCGCGGGGTGGAGCGGGTTGGGCTCCACGCAGATGACGTGCCCCCCGGCGCGAACGACCCGTCGCATCTCGGCCAGCATGGAAGGCTGGGAGGCCGCGTGATGGAGGACATCCACACAGAAGACGGCATCGAAGGCGCGGTCCTCGAAGGGCAGCCGCTCCCCCACCGCGGCCTGGAGCGTCACGCGGGATTGGAGATGGGGTGCCAGCCGCTCCCGGGCCTCGCGCAGGGGGGCTTCCGCGATGTCCACACCCGTGTACTGACAGTCCTCGGGCATGCGGTCCATGAAGTAGGTGAGCTGCAGGCCCTTTCCCACGCCGACCTCGAGCACCTTGCGACAGCCGGCGAGCTCGTGCGCGAGGAACGCGAACTTGCACTGCATCGTCCGCGGGAAGGAGGGATGCCCGAACACGCGTGTCGCGACGCGGGCGGGGTCCACTTCGAAGAAGGACTTTTGCTGTCCGTGATGCTCGTGGAATGAGCTCACCGAGAACCTCGTGTGATGGAAGAGGAGGGCGCGAGGTCGGGCATTCAGCTCGCCTGCGCGACGGAGGCCTGTTGCGATGCATCGGCCCCGGGGGAAGGCGGGATGGAGAGATAGCTCAGCCGCTTGGTCTCGAGGGCGAGCTGACTGGTGCTCTCCAGCACCAGCCCGAGGAAGGCCAGCAGCGAGCCGAACAACACCATGCCCATGGCCAGGATGGCCGTGGGGAAGCGCGGCACTTGACCCGTCTGAAGGAACGTCATGAACACGGGAACGGCCAGCAACACCGCGAGGAGAATGGTGCTCAAACCCAGCGTCCCGAAGAACTGGCGGGGGCGGTGCAATCGCTGAAGCCGGAGGATGTGAGAGAGGATCCGGAAGCCATCCCGCCAGGTGTTCAGCTTGCTGGCGGTTCCCTCCACCCGTTTCGAATAGCGGGTGGGCACCTCGCGCACGGGCATCCGGAGCTGGAGCGCGTGGATGCTCATCTCCGCTTCGATTTCGAAGCCTTCCGACATGCAGGGGAAGGACTTCACGAACCTGCGGGACAGGATGCGATAGCCCGAGAAGATGTCGGACTGGCCCTTCTCGAAGAGCCGGGCCACCACTTGATTGAAGAGCCAGTTGCCCGCCACGTGGCCCATGCGGTACGCCTCCTTCTCGTGGTGGATGCGCGTCCCGATGACCATGTCCAGACTCTCCTCGGAGAGCAGGCTCACGAGTCGTCCCGACATCGAGGCGTCATACGTTCCATCTCCATCCGCCACCACGTAGATGTCCGCATCCACGTCAGCGAAGGCGCGCCGGATGACGTTGCCCTTGCCGCGCCTGGACTCGCCGCGCACCAGCGCACCCGCGGCGCGGGCCACCTCGCCCGTGTTGTCCGTCGACGCGTTGTCGTAGACGAAGATGGCGGCGGACGGGAGCGCCTGGCGGAACGCGAGCACGGTCTCCCGGATGGCGGGCGCCTCGTTGTGGCAGGGAAGAATGACCGCGATGCGTGGAGCTGACTGGGACATGGGACTGGAACGTCCAGCAGGGGGGATTGACTGCCGCCTTTCGGCGTCGCTGGGACTCTAACGCAGGACCCCGCTATCGCGTCGTCTCGCGTAGGGAGGGGTGGCGTGGCTCTCCTGGCTACTCTCCCATGGACAAGTCGCGAGAGGGCGGACCATCCTCGATGACCCTCCGATGATTCCTCCCCGCTATCGTGCCTCGCTCGTCCCGCTCGCCGCCGCAGCCGTCTGTGTGCTCGCCTACTGGGCCTTCTGGGAGTCGCAATTCGATGGCTTCATCCTGAATCTGGGCACCATCAACTTTCCGACCAGCCGCTGGCTGACGTTGGCAGCCATCCTCGCTTTCCTGGGCCTGCCCCTGGTTGCCTTCGTGACGCTGGCGGGCGGGCGCATGGTGAGCGGCGAGCAGGTGGAGACCTGGCGCTCCGCGTGGCGCGGTTATCCCGACCGTCGAAGCGTGCTGCTGGCGGGCGTCCTGGGAGCGTTGGTGCCGCTGGCAATCCAGGCCTCGGTCCTCGGCTACACACCGGTGACGGACGACGAGGCCTCGTACCAGTTCGCCGCGGAGTTGCTCAGCTCGTTCCGGCTCTATGTCGCGTCGCCGCCGATGAAGCTGTTCTTCGACAACGGGTTCCTCATCAACGATGGGAAGATGTACAGCCAGTACTTCCTCGGCTGGCCATTCCTGTTGGCCTTCGGCGTGAAGGTCGGGTTGCCGTGGCTGGTGAATCCGTTGCTGTCGGGGGCGACCGCGGTGGGGTTGTTCCTCATTGCCAGGGATTGGTGGGGCAGCGCATGGGGCCGGGTGGCGGTGGTGCTGTACCTGGTCTCTCCCTTGACGATGATTGGCGCGGCCACACTGATGTCCCATACCGCAGCCATCTTCGCCCTGACCTGGATGCTCCATGCCGTCCAGCGCCTGGAGGCGAGGGCGGGTCTGGCCGCCAGCGCCTGGGTCTCACTGCTGTTCTGTCTGGCATTCTGGACGCGCCCCGCCGTGGCGGTGGGGCTGGGGACGCCATTCCTGCTGATGTGGGCCCTGCGTGTCTGGCGACAAGGAGGAAGCGCGCGTTGGGGACACGTCGGTGTCTTCGCTCTCATCTCGCTCCCCCTGGCGGGGTTGTTCCTGCTGGCGAATCAGGAGATGACGGGCTCGCCGTGGATGACCGGCTACCACGCCGGGGTTCGATATGCGCAGCAGAATGCCTATCGCTTCGTGTCCTTCGGGCCATCCCAGGTGAAGAGTGACAGCTTCCTGTATTTCCTCACCGATACTTCCGCGACGCTGGCCGCGGGGCGGATGGTCCTTGCCCTGTTCCGTTTGAATCTGGATTCCTTCGGCTGGCCCCTGGGGTTCATCCTCGTCTTCCTGGCGAGGGGCGTCCCCGCGCGCTGGCTGGCCGCCGCCGTGCTCAGCTTCTGCGTCGCGCATCTGCCGGTGGCGGACCCGGGTGTGGATACCTTCGGCCCCGTTCACTACTCGGAGCTGATGTTGCCCCTCGTGTTGTTGTCCACGGTGGGGCTGCGCACGCTCTGGCGGTGGGCGGAGGAGTTTGGCTTCATCCGGTTCGTTCCCTTCGTGCTCGTGGGGTTGGTGATGGCCAGCGCGACGATGTACCTGCCTCCGCGCATCCACACCCTGCGCCGGTTGACGACGGATGTTCGCCGCCCTCGCCTCGCGGTGGAGCGGCGGGTGCCCGACAACTCGGTCGTCTTCGTTCGTCCCGGCTTCGCTCCGCCGTGTACGTCGGCTCCCGCCAATCACTTCGTGTTCTTCAGGCCGAACAACGGGCCCGACCTGGATGCGCCGGTGCTCTGGGTGAATCACATCAACGTGGAACGGGACCGGCAGTTCATGCGGACCGTGTTCCCGCAGCGCTCGGGCTTCATGTTGGTGGTCAATCGCCAGTGCCAGCCTCAAATCATCCCCCTGGAAGAGGCGACCGCCACGGCCTTCCCTCCGTCGGTGCCCGAGCGTCCCGGTGACTTCCCCGAGGACGCGCCATGACCTCCGTGTTTGTGTGGACCAGGAGCCATGAATGCTGAAACAGGAAGCTCGATGGCTGGGGCGCGCGCTGACCGCCGCGCCCTTGAGCCAGGTGTCTCCCTTGCTCAACATCGGTAGCTCCACGCGCTACTTCCGAGTGGTCCAACAGCCGTGGATAGATCAGGAACTGTTCGCGCCGCTGCGGCGGCGAGGGGGCGTGGTCATCCACCAGGACATGAAGGCGGCGGAGGGCGTGGATGTTGTCGGTGCGTTGGAGGACCCAGGCTGTCGTGCGCGGCTCGACGCGCTGGGGGTGCGCTCAGTGTGTTGCACGAACGTGCTCGAGCACGTGGAAGACCGTCGCGAGTTCGCCCACCAGCTGATGGAGCAGGTGGCCCCGGGCGGATTGTTGTTCCTCTCGGTGCCTCGCGCGTTCCCATGGCATCCGGACCCCATCGACACACTGTTCCGACCGACAGTCCCCGAGTTGGTGGCGCTTTTTCCCGGACTCCGGCTGGTTTCGTCCGCGATTGTTCCCTGCGGTCGCCTGGGCAGCTTGATTGCCAATGACGTGCCCGGGGCCGTCCGACGTTTGCTGAAGCCTGGTGCAGGCGCCGCGACGGATGCCCCCCGCGCGTCGATGGCGCACTGGCTCTGGCCCTGGATGGTGCGGCCCTTCGAGGTGACGTGCGCGGTGTTGGAGCGCGTCTGAGTCCCTGGTCGGCCGCGCGGTCAGCTGCCGGATACGAGATGGGCGAGGGTGCGCTCGTACTCCGTCACGAAGCGCTCCAGCCCCCAGCGCGCCTTGGCCCAGTCCGCGATGTCGCTCCGCGGTGGAGGATTCGACAGGACCTCTCGCAACGCCTCCGCCTGGGCGCTCAGCCCTTCCTCCAGCCTGACGCCGGGCGCATCGGAGACATTGGCGACGAAGGACGGGTCTCGTGAGACGACGGCGGGGAGCCCCGTCGACATGCCTTCCTGGAGGGTGAGCGGCAGACCTTCTCCGACGGAGGGCAGGAGCAGGGCGTCCGCGCAGCCATAGAGCAGGTGCATGCGCGCATGGTCCACCTGTCGCAAGTGCACCGTGTTCGGGAGGTCCGAGACCTCGCTCGCCAGCGGGCCGTCTCCGGCCACCACGAGCGTCACGCCCTCGGAGGCCAGCAGGCGTTGAAGCTCGGCGACCCGGTGCACGCCCTTCTTGGGAACGAGCCGCGCGGCGAAGAGGACGAGCGCGCCCTTCCCCGGGAGCCCGAACTCCCGTCGCGCCTCCATCCGCTCCTGCTCGGACAGGGGCTTGAAGCGCGGGTCGAAGCCCAGGGGGATGATGCGCAGGGGCTTCTTCACCCCGACGCGCTGGAAGTAGTCCACGACGTGGGGGCTGTAGGTCACCACCTCGCTGGCGGCGCTCAGCAGGGTCCGCCCGAGCGTGCGGTAGGCGGCCGCCTGCACCCAGTCCAGCACTCCGCCGTAGGGCACCTCACCCACGTGCTGGGTGACGAGCAGCGGCTTCTTGCGGCCCTTCGAGAGCGCGGTGGTCAGCGAGGACGAGAAGTAGAGGCAGTCGTGGACGTGGATGACGTCAGCCCAGCGCACCTGCTCGTCGAGCTCCTTCCAGCCGGAGGGGGCCCACAGCGGCATGGGGACGTGCAGGTTCTTCTCGAGCCAGTTCCACGCGGAGACCCGGACGAAGGGGCCCGTCGTTCCCGGCTCCAGGGGCGTGGAGGCGGCAATCCACCGCACGTCGTGGCCGCGGCGCTGGAGCCCCTGGAACAGCGTGTCGATCATGATTTCGATGCCGCCGGGGTGGGGCGGCATGAAGTTGGAGACCTCGAGGATTCGCATGGAACGGGGACCCTGTCGGCGCCCGGTCCATGGGCGCGCGGACGAGTATAGGCGCGGACCTCGGGCTGTCCCGGACGGACTTGGGCTCCATCCCCCAGGCCTGGCGTGGAACCGCCCGTCAGGTGCCTTGCCTCCGTCGCGAGCGGTGCTGAGGCCCTTCCGACAGGCAGAAGTCGGTAGACTGGGCCCTCCGTGACGCTGATGGATTCCGCCGACTCCCGACCGTTTCGCCTCTCCCCTCGAACCCAGGTGCTGTTCGTTGTTTCCGTGGCGGCGCTCGTCTATGCCGGAGCGTTGTTCAACGGGTTCGTCTACGACGATGTGCAATTGGTGGTGGAGAATCCCTGGCTGCGCTCCTGGAGCGGGCTTGCGAACGCGTTCAAGCATCCATTGTTCCCCAGCGACGATGGACCGACTCCTGTCACCGCGCGAGGCCCCGCGGCGAGCTACTTCCGGCCGCTCGCGCACGTGCTCTTCTTCTCACTGCAGGCCGTCTTCGGGCTCGAGGCCTGGGGCTTCCACCTGGTGCTGCTGCTCCTGCACGCGGCGGTCTGTGCGCTCGTCCTCTGGCTGTTGCGTGCGTGCTTGAAAGCGCGAGAGGCAGGCGCCTCCTCCTCGGCAGAGTGGGGCGCCCTGGTGGGTGCGCTCCTGTTCGCCGTGCATCCCGTGCACACCGAGTCGGTGGCCTGGGTGAGTGGTTGCATGGACGTGGCCGCGACGCTCCTGGTGATGCTTGCGGTGCGGCTCATGGTGAGCGGGCCTTCTTCTTGGGGGAGGGGGATGGGGGCCGGCCTCCTGTGGGGCGCCGGCTTGCTCTTCAAGGAAGTGGCGGTGGTGTTCCCCTGGGTGCTGTGGGCCACCGACAGGGCGGTGGGGGGACTCGTGTCACCACCGGGGCTCAAGGGCTGGGTACGTCGCTACGCGCCGCTCGGCGTGGGCGCCCTGGCGTACGCGGCGCTCCGATTGAATGCCGTGGGTCTCTCCGTGCCGCTCGAGGGCAGTGAAGGGCGCGCGGGCTTGTATCCGGTCCACCTGCTGGCGTTGATGGGAAAGCTGGGTGGGAAGCTCTTCTGGCCTCATCCGCTGGTGGTGACGATTCCCACGCAGGTGCCCCCCCTGGCCTCGGAGGTGGTGGTGGGGAGCGTCCTGCTCTTGCTGCTGGCGGGGGTGCTATGGCGCGCATGGCGCGTGTCTCCGGCCCTGTTCGCCGGAGGAGTCTGGCTGTTGGCGCCGCTGCTGCCCGTCTTCCTCATGCAACTGCGTGGCGTGGAAGCCTACGCGGAGCGATTCCTCTACCTGCCCTCCGTGGGCTTCTGCCTCCTGCTGGCGGTGGGGGTGAAGTGGCTGCTCGAGCGTTGGCCTGGACACCAAAGAGCGCTGGGGCTCGCCGCGGGAGGTGTGGTGGTGGTCTTCTCCGCGTTGACGATGGCCCGAGTGCCCGATTGGCGCGATGACATCTCGTTGTGGGAGGACACCCTCGCGAAGACGCCGGATGAGCCGAGCATCTACGCCTATCTGGGGGCGTCCTACCTCAAGGCACGTCGAGTGGAGGAGGCGGTTGCGCCGCTCCAGGTCGCGGCCGAGGCGCTGCCCCACCTCTACCAGCCGCAGAGTGATTTGGCCGTCGCATATGCCCTTCTAGGCCGCATGGACCTGGCCATCCCCCAACTCGAGCGGGTCCACTCACTGCGCCCCAAAGAGCCCGTCGTCCTCCACAATCTGGGGCTCGCATTGCGCAAGTCGGGGCGACTGGAGGAGGCGGTGGAGCGCTTCCGGGCAGTGTTGAAGCTGGCGCCTCGGCGCGCGGACTCGCACCTGGAACTGGGGCGTACGTTGTTGCAGTTGGGACGCCCGGCCGAGGCCGTTGCGCCATTGGAGGAGGCGTTGCGATTGCGGCCGGACTCGGCTCCCGCGCGGGATGGACTCCAGAAGGCGAGGCTCGCGGCGGGGGCCGCGCCATGAGGCGCACGGGGCCCTGGTGGACGGGCCCTCGTTTCGCGGGGGGCTTCAGCGGAAGTCGCGTCGCTCGAAGATGAAGATGGCGGCGGCGGTGAACAGCGCGGCCCAGCCCAGGCCGTACCCGATGCCGGAGAAGAACGTGGAGGCGTCCACGGGCAGGGCATAGGTGGCCTGGGGACGGAAGTTCATCTTCTCCAGGTTCGGCAGCAGGTAGTAGAGCGCGGTGGCCCCGGTCTTCACGGGACCGTCGTCCAGCCGCTGCGCGATGTCGAAGAGGTCATTGGCCAGGTGGCCCGCGAAGTAGATGCCCGTGGTGGCGATGGCCGACACGGCGGGGCCCGCGAAGCTGGAGAAGAGGATGCCCGCGCTGGTGAGCACGAGCAGCTCGAACCAGAGCCCCACCACCGCCAGCGCCTGGGTGGCGTTGACGTTGACCTGGAAGATGACCAGCTGGCTCAGGAAGATGAGCATCATCGCCGCCATCAGCACGGCGAGCGTCAGCATGTTGCCCGCCAGCCGCGCCAGCAGGAACTGCGAGCGGGACACCGGCTTGCTCACCACCAGGAAGATGGTGCGCCGCTCGATTTCCCGGCTCAGGAGGCCGCTCGACAGGAAGATGGTGAGGAAGACGAGGATGAGGCTCATCATCCCCAGGCCGAAGTCGGTGAGCACCCGGTCGAACGTGGCGACCGTCACCTCCGTCACCAGCGTCGACGACAGCAGCACCACCGCGGCGAAGGCGCCCACCACCACCGTGACGCGGTTGCGGCGCGCCTCTCGGAATCCGTTCCAGACCATCGCGCCGAACGCGCTCATGTGTTGATCTCCCCGCCGACGCTCGTCGCCCGTCCGGAGTCCTTCAGGGCATCCATGAAGAGCTGCTCCAGCGAGAACTTCGCCGCCTGGAGGCTGTTGACCCTTCCACCCGCCGCGAGCACCTGACCCAGCAGGCGCTGGCTGTCCGAGTCGGCGACCTGCAGCAGCACGCGCCCATCCAGGGCCTGGGTGGACTCCAGCGCCACGCCCAGGTTCTTCACCTGGTCCATCTTCAGGCCCTCGACCACGACTTCGACGGAGGGCACCTGCGCGGAGAGCAACTGCTGGACGCTGCCCTCACGCACGCGGCGGCCCCCCACGAGCACCGCGAGCCTGTCGCAGAGCGCTTCGACGTCCGGGATGATGTGGCTGCAGAACAAGACAGTGGTGCCCCGGTCTCGCTCGGCGAGGATGAGGTCGCGCATCTGCCGGCGGCCCACCGGGTCGAGGCCACTCGTCGGCTCGTCGAGGATGAGCATCTTCGGCTTCGACACCAGCGCCTGCGCGAGCGCCACGCGCTGGACCATGCCCTTCGAGTACCGGCGGATCTGCAGCTTCTCCGCGTGGCTCATCTCCACCGCGCCGAGCACCTCTTTCACTCGCACGTCCAGCTCGTGGCCACCCATGCCGCACAGCTGTCCAGCGAGCGTCACGAACTCGCGCCCCGTCAGGTACTCGTAGGGCGAGGGGTTCTCCGGAAGGAAGCCCACCATCCGCCGCGTCGCCGCCTGGTCCACGGGCTGTCCGTACAACAGCGCCGTTCCGCCACTGGGGCGCACCAGGTTCATGAGGATTTTGATGGTCGTGGACTTGCCGGCACCGTTGGGGCCGAGCAGGCCGTAGATCTGCCCGGCGCCCACCTCGAGATCCAACCCTTGGAGGGCTCGAACCGTCTTGTTGAACCAGAAGCCTACCTTGTAGGTCTTCGAGAGTCCTCGAACCTGGATGGGAGGCGCGTCAGTGGGGTTGGGCGTCATGGTTCTTCGAATCCAGGGGCTTGGGAACGAGGCGGTCGCCGTCCTCGGTCTTCTCGTCGTAGATGAGCTCCAGCCGGAACCGCGCGGCCGTGGAATAGCTGCGGCCGTCCTCACCCAGGAAGAGCTTTCCGCCCAGGGGGTCGGCGGGCAGCTCCCTCAGGTCACCCGAGGACACGAGCGCCTCCAATGAGGCGGGCAGTCGGCCTTCTCGCTGCTGGTGGCGCTGGATGGCGGCGTCGAGCTGCTGGAGCAGCCGTTCCTGGAGGATTTCATTCACACGGCGCTCGTAATAGGCGCGCGTCTCGTCGTCCTCCGCGCTGTCGCGCAGGGCCTGCGCCAATCCGAGGCTCGTGTCGAAGTCACCCGACTGCGCATACAACCGGGTGGCCAGGCCCGAGTACCACTCCGGCGCGCCCGGCTCCTTGGCCAGCTCCTCGATGATGGAGGCGGCCTCACGGTACTTCCGCTCGAAGAACATCAGGTTGTAGGCGAGCTGGAAGTGGATGCGCTTGTCCTCGGGTGTGTTGACCATGCCCTTGCGGAGGATGCGCGAGGACTCCTCGACGTTGGCGTACTCCTCGCGGCCCAGGTGGATGGGGATGGTGATTCCCGCGAAGGTGTAGACCTTGGCGAACCTGGGGTCGAGGTCGGTGGTGAGGTCCGCGTAGTAGTAGATGTCCCGGTACTCGGTGAGCTTCCGTGCGGTGCCGACGCGGTTGATGGTCAGGATCCAGAAGTAGTCGGCGACGAGCCCGATCTGCGCCTTGAACAGCGCCTTGAGGAACCCGGCGCGTGGCAGCACGGGGCGGTCACCCAGGTAGAGCGGGGCGAGAGGGGGGCCAGAGAGGAGGACCACCAGGAGCAGGCCGGCGGTCATGAGCACGGGAGTCAGCTTGCGCATCATTCCTTGAAACGGAGACGGGGCACCCGGTCTGCTCGGGCGCCCCGTTCGTACCGCATGAGGCCCTGGTCAAGCCAGGGCGGCCCCGTGATTAGCAGCTCACGTCGTTGTACGCGTTGCCGGGCTCGCCGCCACCGATCTTGTTGCTGTCGATGCCGCAGGTGCCCTGCAGGGTGGTGGGCGTGGAGGCCAGGGACGTGATGCCCCACGTGTCGGCGTTCTTGTCGTTATCGACGTTGCCCACCGCGATGGCGGAGAAGTCGCAGTTCGGGCAGGTGCCCGCCACGCCAGCGGTCAGCGGCGCGGTGCCCACCGTCGGAACCTCCGTGAAGCGGGCCTTGTCCTGGCCGATGCAGCCGCCGCTGTAGTTACGCCCGGTCGTCTCGACGGACTCGTTGCAGACGCCGTTGATGCCGTAGCTGAAGCGGTTGCCCGGCTCCGGGTCGAAGCCGACGACCTTGAAGTCGGAAACGTACTTGTCCTTCTCGCCGAAGTACGCCTTCTGGGCCGTGAAGATGGCCTTCAGGTTGGTCTTCGCCTCGGACTGCTTGGACTTGGCCTGGAAGCGGATGAAGTTCGGGATGGCGATGGCGGCCAGGATGCCGATGATGGCGACGACGATCATCAGCTCGATGAGGGTGAAGCCACCCTTCTTCTTCATGAGGCGATTCAGCATGTCGGGAGTGCTCCGCAGGTGCAGAGGGGGGTTGAACGACAGCCCGGATTCTTAGCACGAAGGGTGCCATGGCCAACAGTCACCCCAACCTGAGGATTTCCCACGAGGTCGGGCCGCGCACCCGGTCAGGCAGGGCGCCTGGTTGCCAAATTTTGTCACTGCTTCTGACGGAAATCGTCGATCCAGGGGGCTGACCTCTCCGGGCGCGACGCTAGGATGCCGGGCTCCGTGACGGACTTCTCCCTCGTGCCGGGCTGGGCCGGGCCTCTCTTCACCGCCTTCCTCCTGGTCCTCGGCCTGTGTATCGGCAGCTTCCTCAATGTCGTCATCGCGCGCGTCCCCGAAGGACTGAGCATCGTCCGGCCCGGCTCGCGCTGTCCCCGGTGCGGGCACGTGCTCTCCTGGTACGAGAACATCCCCGTGCTCTCGTGGCTCGCGCTGAGGGGACGGTGTCGTTCGTGTCACGCGCCCATCTCGCCGCGCTACGTGCTCGTGGAGCTGCTCACGGGGCTCCTGTTCCTCGCGTGCCTGCGCCGCTTCGGGTGGACCTACGAGCTGTTCCCCGCGCTGGTACTGGTGTCGCTGTTGATACCGCTCACCTTCATCGACCTGGCGCACTGGATACTGCCGTTCTCGCTGACGGTGCCGGGCATCGCCGCGGGGCTGTTGCTGGCGGTGCCGCGCGGCGCGGACGCGGTGGTGGACGCGACGGTGGGCGCGGTGCTCGGCTTCCTCGTCTTCCGCATGATGGAGTACATCGGTTGGAAGGTCTTCAAGAAGGAGGCGCTGGGCGGCGGCGACAAGTTCCTCGTCGCGCTGCTGGGGGCGTTCCTCTCCTGGCGAGCGCTGCTCGGCATCCTCTTCCTGTCCTCGCTCCAGGGCGCGGTGGTGGGGATTGCGCTGCTCGCCCTCACGGGACGCGCGGGGCCTGCGGCGCAACCGCCGGCTCCGGATGCGCAACCGTCTCCGACGGGGCCAGGGCCCACGCCGGCCGAGGACGTGTCTGCGGCCAGTGATGGGGCATCGGGGGTCGCGACGACGTCGACCTCGAGCGGCGTCACGCTGCCGTCGCCCGATGATGTGTCACTGCCCGGGATGGCCGCGCACCCGTCGGGTGGCGCGCCCGTGGCCGAGGCGGGACCAGAAGAGGAGCCCGAGCCCACCATGACGTGGGAGTTCACCCGGCCCGGCATTCCGCTGTGGAAGCGGCTGCTCCTGGTGCCCTGGTGCCTGCTCGTCCAGCCGATTCCCGACGCACCCGTGGACGAGGAGACGGGCGAGGAGGAGGAGTGGGTGCCGGGCCCCACCAACATCCCGTTCGGTCCGTGGCTCGCGCTCGCGGGGCTGGAGGTGATGCTGCTCGGTCCGTGGCTGGCGCGGGTGCTGCCCATGGACATCGCGCTGCTCCTGGGGGGCGCGCCGTGAGCCGCGCGGGCACTCGATGAAGTGGCGCATCGCCAGCGTGGCGTTCCTGCTGGCCTCGCTCTGCACGGGCCTGTCCTGGCTGTCGCTCCAGCCCGTGCTCATCCGGCTCCTGGAGCTGGGGCGGCGGCTGGCTCGGCCGGGCACGCCGGACGCGGAGGTGCTGTCGCAGGTGCGGGGCTTCCTGCCGCTGGCGCTCGGACTGGACTTGGTGGCGCTCACGCTGCTGGCCTATGGAATTCTGTACCTGACGGTGGGGCGTCCGCTGCGCTCGGCCGAGGAGATGGTGGAGCAGCTCGGCCGCCTGGAGCCCGACCCGCACCTGTCGCCCACGCAGGGCGGCCCGCTGCTGTCACGCATGCAGCGCGCGCTGCAGCGGCTGGCGGATGCGCTGCGCCAGGAGCAGTCCCTCACGCGCTCCCAGATGGAGTCCCTGCGCGAGGCGAACACGCGGCTGACCCGCGCGCAGACGGAGCTGGTGACCTCCGAGCGACTCGCCACCGTGGGACGACTGGCGGCGGGTGTGGCGCACGAGGTGGGCAACCCGCTCGCGGGCATCCTGGGCTACCTGTCCCTGGCGCGGATGAAGGCGCCCTCGGCGGAGCTGAATGACTACCTGGAGCGCATCGACCACGAGGTGCAGCGCATCGACCGCATCGTCCGGGGGCTGCTCGACCTGGGGCGGCCGGAGACGGCGTCGCCGGGGCCGGTGGACGTCGGCTCGGTGGTGGAGACGTGCGTGCGACTGGTGCGGGCCGCGCCGGAGCTTGAGGGCGTCTCGGTGGAGCTGGCGCTCGAGCCCGGGGTGCTGGCGCGCGCGGAGCCGGGGCCCTTGTCGCAGATCCTCATCAACCTGCTGCTCAACGCCGCGCAGGCCATGGGAGGGCAGGGGAGCGTCAGCGTCGCCACGCGGCTGGAGGCGGGCGAGGTGCGGGTGATGGTGAGGGACCATGGGCCGGGAATCCCGCCCGAGGTGATGCCCCGCCTGTTCGAGCCCTTCTTCACGACCAAGGGGCGTCAGGGCACGGGCCTGGGACTCGCGGTGTCGCTGCGACTCGCGCAGGTGATGGGCGGGCGACTGGGCGCGGAGAACCTCCCCGAGGGCGGCGCGCGCTTCACCCTGGCCCTCCCCGCCGTGTGAGCGGGCCAGAAGCTATCTCCTCCCGCGACTCTGGGGGATGATGGAGGCAAGGCCGCCATGTCCCTGTTCCGCTCCATCCTCGTCGCCGACGACGAGCCCTCCATCCGCCACATCCTCACGTTGGTGCTCACCGACCGGAAGTACGAGGTGCGCGCCGTCGCGGATGGAGAGGAGGCCCTGAGGGAGCTGGCCGCGCGCGACTACGACGTCCTGCTGTGTGACGTGCGCATGCCCCGCAAGGACGGCCTCACGCTCCTGCGCGAGGCCCAGGCCGCGCACCCGGGGCTCACCGTCGTGGTGATGAGCGCCTATGGCTCGCAGGAGCAGGCGCTGGAGGCCGTGTCCGCGGGCGCCTACGACTACGTCCAGAAGCCCTTCAAGCCCGAGGAGATCGTCTTCGTCCTGCGCAAGGCCGAGGAGCGCGAGCGGCTGCTGCGCGAGAACAAGCGCCTGAAGCAGTCGGGCCTGCCGTCACTGCCCCAGGGCCACATCCTCGGCTCGAGCGCTCCGTTGCAGGCGGTGCTCCGGCAGGTGGCGAGGCTGGCGCCCGTGGACACCACGGTGCTCATCAGTGGCGAGAGCGGCACGGGCAAGGAGCTCATCGCCCGGGAGCTGCACGCGAAGAGCCCCCGCGCGCCGCTGCCCTTCGTCGCCGTCAACTGTGGCGCCATCCCCGGCGGGCTCCTGGAGAGCGAGCTGTTCGGCCACGCGAAGGGCGCCTTCACCGACGCGCGCACCGCCAAGCGCGGCCTGTTCGCGGAGGCCGACGGCGGCACGCTCTTCCTGGACGAGGTGGGCGAGCTGCCGCTGCCCGCGCAGGTGAAGCTCTTGCGCGTGTTGCAGGAGGGGGAGATTCGCCCTGTCGGCGAGAGCCGGGTGGAGAAGGTGGACGTGCGGGTGGTGGCGGCCACGCTGCGCGACCTGGGCAAGCTGGTGGAGAAGGGGGAGTTCCGCGAGGACCTCTACTACCGGCTCAACGTGGTGAACGTGCGGATACCGCCCCTGCGCGAGCGCCGCGAGGACGTGCCGCTCCTGGCGAGCGCGTTCCTCCATCGCTTCAACCGCGAGCTCAACCGGGAGCCCCCCGTGGAGGGGCTGTCCCCGGAGGCCGAGGCGCTGATGTCCGCCTACGCGTGGCCGGGCAACGTGCGCGAGCTGGAGAACGCCATGGAGCGCGCGGTGCTCCTGGCGGATGGCCCGCACATCCTCCCGACCAACCTGCCCGAACGGCTGTGGGCCGCGCCCGCACCCGGACCGGCCACGGCGGGGGATGGCGGAGTGCAACAGGTCGGTAGTGACCTGTCGCTCAAGCGGGCCATCCGGGACCTCGAGGAGTCCTACATCCGGGCGGCGCTCCGTCGGACGAAGGGCAACCGCACCCGGGCGGCCGAGGTGCTGGACATCAGCCACCGGGCGTTGCTGTACAAGATCAAGGAGTACGGCATCGACCCGGACGCCGAGGCGGAGCGGGGATGACCGGGTGGGGTGTGCCGTCCCCATTTGACCAAATGCGTCCGAGGCCGGAAAATCGGGCCTCCGCGACCGTGGTGGGGGCCTGGCGCAGCATGAACGCAGGGGTCCCGGCCGAACGGAGAGCAGGCGGGCTCCGGGCACTTTTTAGGTGGGGTTGACGGCCAGTGCTACGCTGGCCGCCTCTCGACGGAGTCAAGAATGGCGAAGGGCAAACTGGCACTCGGTCTGGACATCGGATCGACCTCCATCAAGATGATCCTGCTCAAGGAGCAGCGCAAGCGCGGCGAGGTCGGCTTCGCGTTGCAGAGCTTCGGCATGAAGCCGCTGCCTCCGGAGGCCATCGTCGATGGAGCGCTGATGAACTCCACCGCCATCGTGCAGGCGGTGCAGGAGCTGATGTCCGAGCTGAAGGTGAAGGGCAAGGACGTCGCCATCGGCGTGTCCGGCCACTCGGTCATCATCAAGAAGATTCAGATGCCGCGCATGTCCCAGGAGGAGCTCGAGGAGAGCATCCAGTGGGAGGCCGAGCAGTACATCCCGTTCGATGTGAAGGACGTGAACATCGACACGCAGATCCTCGACGGCGGCGGCAACGACGCCACCGGGCAGATGGACGTGCTGCTGGTGGCCGCCAAGAAGGACATGATCAACGACTACACCACCGTGGTCTCCGAGGCGGGCCTCGCGCCGGTGGTGGTGGACGTGGACGCCTTCGCCGTCCAGAACATGTTCTCCGTCAACTACGACCTCCCGGAGAAGGAGACCGTGGTCCTCATCAACGCGGGCGCCTCGGTGGTGAACATCAACATCATCGCCAACGGCGTGACGGTCTTCACCCGTGACGTCACCATCGGTGGCAACCAGTTCACCGAAGAAATCCAGAAGCAGCTCAACGTCTCCTACGAGGAGGCCGAGGCGCTGAAGATCGGCGGCAATCGCGCGGACGCGGACGCCGTGGTGCCCCAGGACGTCGAGCGCGTGCTCTCCAGCGTGGCCGAGCAGGTGGCCGGTGAAATCCAGCGCTCGCTGGACTTCTACGCGGGCACGGCGGCGGACTCGAACTTCACCAAGGTCTACCTGTCGGGTGGCACGGCGAAGATTCCGGCCCTGTTCAAGACGATTGAAGCGCGCACCGGCGTGCCGGTGGAGATCCTCAACCCGTTCCGCAAGATCGAAGTGGACAACCGCAAGTTCGACCCCGCGTTCATCATGGACGTGGCGCCCATGGCCGCGGTGGCCGTGGGACTGGCGCTCCGGCGTCCGGGCGACAAGCTGGCCTGACCTGTCCACCTCCTGGAGACGACGCACATGATGATTCGCATCAACCTGCTTCCCGTCCGGAAGGTCCAGACCCAGCAGAAGGGCCGCCAAGTCCTGGTCCTCTTCGCGCTGGCGCTCCTCGGCGCCGCCGTGGGCAACTACTTCTGGTACGACGACCGTGATTCCGAATACCAGCGCAACGCCCAGGGCATCGCCCAGACGCGCGCGAAGATCGCCGAGTTGGAGAAGGTCATCGGCGAGGTGAAGAACATCAACGCTCGCAAGGCGGAGGTCGAGAAGAAGCTCGCGGTGCTCGACTCGCTGCGCAAGGGGCGCAACGGCCCGGTCCGGATGATGGACGCGCTCGCGTCCGCGACGCCCAAGAAGGTCTGGGTGAAGGGCTTCGTCGAGTCCGCCAGCGCGGTGTCCATCGACGGCTCGGCCGTCAGCCACGACGAGGTCGCCGAGTTCATGCGCGGCCTGAACGGCGTGGTGTGGACGCCCAAGGGCATGGGGCGCCTGGTGGACCAGCGCCGTGACGCGAAGACGTCCCGCGTGGAGCTGCTCACGGCGGAGGCCACCATCGAGGAGTTCCCGGCCGGGCAGATCACCCCGTTCTTCACCAATATCGACCTGACGAGCGCGGTGCAGACCAAGGCGTCCGCGGGTGTCACGGGCATGCCCCCCCTGGTCGACTTCAAGATCACCCTCAGCGCGAACTACGCCATCTGACCGAGGCCCCACCATGGACAAGTACCTGGACCAATTCGTCAAGGCGTCCCCGGGCGTCAAGTTCGGTGGCCTCGCCGCGGTCATCATCCTGATGACCGCCGCCAACTACTTCCTGCTCATCGAGCCGACCGAAACGCAAATCGAGGCTCAGCTGGGCGAGCGGCGCACGCTGGACCTGGAGCTGGCCGAGAAGAGCGAGATCGCCCAGAACCTCAACGAGCGCCGGCGCGAGATGGACGTGCTGGAGCAGAAGCTCGCCGAGGCCCTCACGGAGCTGCCGGAGAAGAAGGACGTCGAGGAGCTGCTCGCGCAGATCAACGACATCGGCAAGAAGAGCGGCCTGGAGATCTCCCTGGTGCAGCCCGACCGCGAGTACGTGGGTGGCGGCGAGTTCTTCGCCCGCATCCCCATCCGCATGACGGTGAGCGGCAACTACCACGAGATCGCCATGTTCCTGCAGGAGATGGCGAACATGCGCCGCATCGTGAACGTCAACAACATCAACCTGGGGCAGCCGACGCTGAAGAACGAGAAGGTCGTCCTTCAGAGCAGCTTCCTGGCGACGACCTTCCGGTTCGTCGAGACCCAGAAGAACTAGAAACTTGATCCGTCCCGGAAGTAGGGCGACAAGGGGATTGAGGATGAAGATGTTCAAGGCCACCATGACGACCGCCGCGCTCGCGCTGACGCTCGCCGCCTGCGAGGACGCGCCCCCGCCTCCTCCGCCGGTGGCGGCGGCTCCCGCGCCGGCCGCCCCCGCCGCGCCGGCGGAGACGGCCCCCGCCGCGGTCGAGGCCGCGGCGGCTGCGCCGTACGTCTACTCGTACAACCCGGTGGGCAAGCGCGACCCGTTCCGCAGCCCGCTGGAAGAGCTGGGGCCGGTGAACCCCAACATCGCGGCGCCCACCTGCACGGAGCCGCTGTGCGCCTTCGACCTGGACCAGCTGAAGCTGGTCGCGGTCGTCACGGGCGACGCCAATCCACTTGCCATGGTCGAAGACCCGCTGGGTCGAGGCCACATCGTGCGCCGCAACACCCGCGTGGGGCGCCAGGGCGGCAAGGTCACGCAGATCCTCCGTGATTCGCTGACGGTGACCGAGGTGTTCTCGGGCAACGGAGAGATCATCAAGAATCCGGTGACCCTGCAGCTCAAGCCCGATGATCGGCAGGACCCGAGCTACAATTTAATGACGGGCAAAAACTACGGGGAGTAGCGCCCCCGTGGCGCGCCCGCGGGCGGCAGCCCGCTTCCAACTTGGTGAGGGGACGCATGCTCGAGAGGAGCGCTGTGACGAGGGGCAAGTGGATGTTGGCGACTGCATTCGCGGTCGTCCTTGCGGGCGCCAGCAGTAGCGGCGCCGAACTGAATACGCTTCGGGACCTGGATGTGTCCCGTACCGGCTCGGGCGCCCAGGTGGTGGTGACCGGAACCCGGCCCCCCACCTTCACCGTCTTCCGGCTCAGTGGGCCGGAGCGGTTGGTGGTGGACCTCTCGTCGGCGGATGCGACGGGTATCAAGGGCCACCATGACGGCTCCGGACCGGTGTCCGGCGTCGTGGCGTCGCAGTTCTCGGACGAGCGCGCGAGCGTCGGCCGGGTGCTGCTGGCGCTCGACAAGGCGTCCCAGTACGACGTGCGCGCGGACGGCAACCGCGTGGTCATCTCCGTGGATGGAGCGGCCTCCGCCCCCGAGGCGAAGCCCGCCGCGCCCGCGACCGTCGCGACGGCCCCCGCCGCCCCGACGACGCCCGCGCCCGCCGCCGAGGTGAAGCCGGCCGTCGTCGCGGAGGCCCCCGTGAAGCAGGAGGCGGCCGCGAAGCCCGCGCTGCCCGAGAACGTCGTCGCCGCCGAGGCCGACGAGCGCGAGGTGGCGCAGCCCGCCCAGCGCATCACCCAGCTCGCCTACGCCGATGAAACCCTGCGCATCCGCGCGGACGGCGACATCGCGCGCTACGAGGTGCTGGAGCTGGCGGACCCGCCCCGGCTCGCGGTGGACCTGTATGGGGTGGGCCTGGCGGCCCGCGCGCCCCGCGTCAACGGCGCGACCCTGAAGGAAGTGCGCGTGGGCGCCCACTCGGACAAGGTCCGGCTGGTGCTCGACGTGCGCGGCAAGATGCCCGCCTACCGCGTGGACCGCGCGGACAAGGGCCTCGAGGTGGTGCTCGGTGGCGCGGTGGCCCGCAAGGCCGCGCCGTCGCCCGCGCCGCAAGAGGTCATCGCCTCGGTCGCCGAGGTGGAGCCCCTGCGTCCGGCCCCCGTGGTCGTGGAGGCTCCGGCCACCGCGTCCGTGGTCGAGGTCAAGGACCTGTCGTTCCAGGAGGGTGGGGCGGGTGGCCGCGTGGTGCTGAAGCTGTCCGGCACCGCGGGCTGGAAGGTGGACCGTCCGGACCCGCGCAGCGCGGTGCTGACGCTGGACAACGCCCGGCTGCCCAAGAAGCTCGAGCGCAGCCTGGACACCAGCGCGCTGGAGACGCCGGTGAAGATGATCAGCGCCTTCAGCGTCCCCGGTGAGGGCCGCAAGGTGCGCGTGGTGGTCGCCGCCGACGGCGCCATCGAGGAGAAGGTCAGCCAGAGCGGCAACACCCTGTCGTGGCGCCTGGACGTCAAGGGCGTGAAGACGGACGAGGTGTCGGTCGCGCAGCGCACCGCCGGCTTCACCGCCGAGGCGCCCGCCTACGCCGCCGAGGGCGCGCCGCAGCAGGCCCGCTACCGTGGCAAGCGCGTGTCCTTCGAGTTCAAGGACATCGACATCCAGAACCTCCTGCGCGTCATCGCGGAGATTTCGAAGAAGAACGTGGTCGTCGCGGACGACGTGAGCGGCCGGGTCACCATCCGCCTGCGCAACGTGCCCTGGGACCAGGCGCTGGACCTCATCCTGCGCACCAAGCAGCTGGGCAAGGAGGAGTTCGGCAACATCATCCGCATCGCCCCGCTCAAGACGCTGGAGGAGGAGGCCCGGCTGCGCCAGGAGCGCAAGAAGTCGCTCCAGCAGCAGGAGGACCTGCTGGTCAACCTCATCCCGGTGAACTACGCGGTGGCCGCTGACATGTCCGCCCGCGTGAAGGACGTCCTGAGCGAGCGCGGCACGGTGACGGTGGACACGCGCACCAACGTGCTCATCGTCAAGGACGTGCGCTCCAACACGGAGAAGGCCCGCTCGCTGGTGCGCAGCCTGGACACGCAGACGCCGCAGGTCCTCATCGAGAGCCGCATCGTCGAGGCGAGCACGACCTTCAGCCGTCAGCTCGGCGTGCAGTGGGGTGGTCAGGCTCGCGCCGCCGCCGCCACGGGCAACTCGACGGGCCTCATCTTCCCGAACAACGTCGCCGTGACGGGCGGTTCGCCGAGCATCGGCGCCGCGGGTCTGCCGGCCGTGCCGAACTTCGCGGTGAACCTGCCGGCGCCGGTGGGCGAGAACGCCGGTGGCGCGCTGGGCTTCGTCTTCGGCTCTGCCGGTGGCGCGCTGCAGCTCAACCTGCGCCTGTCCGCCGCGGAGACCGAGGGTACCATCAAGACCATCTCCGCGCCCCGCGTGACGACGCTGGACAACAACACCGCTCGCATCAGCCAGGGTGTGTCCATCCCGTTCAGCCAGACGTCCGCGGCCGGTGTGAACACGACCTTCGTGGAAGCGCGTCTGTCGCTGGAGGTGACGCCGCACATCACCCAGGACGGCAGCATCCTGATGGCCATCAACGCCTCCAACAACCAGCCGGACCCGGCCAACACGGGCGCCAACGGTCAGCCCTCCATCCAGCGCAAGGAGGCCGTCACCCAGGTGCTGGTGAAGGATGGGGACACCACGGTCATCGGCGGCATCTACGTGCGCCGTGGCTCCACGCGGACCAACTCGGTGCCGTTCCTCTCGAAGATTCCGGTCCTCGGGTTCTTCTTCCGGCAGACGAACGACACGGATGAGCGTCAGGAACTGCTCATCTTCATCACGCCCCGCATCCTCAACCGGCAGACCATTGCGCAGAGCCTGTAAGGCATCGCGCCTCTTCTCCGAGGAGAGAGTACGCTCATGAAGCCCATCTATCTCGCCGCGCTGATGGCGTTCGGCTCGGTGTCTTGCGTCGACAACACTCCGAAGTTGCAGGTCATCCATGCGGCCCTTCCAGAGCCGGATTGCTCGATTCCGGAGGACGAGGCGATTCTGCGGGGCTCCCTGAACCTGGGGCTCGCGGGAGACTTCCTCCTGGGGCTGGTCATCACCTCCAACCTCGTGGACAGCCCCATCATCGTGGGGGAGGGTGGTGAGGTCAGCGATCCCGACAGCCTGGCCATCTACGTCACGTCCGTGGACGTGTCGTATCGGACCGAGCCGGACCTGGGCATCGAGGATGCGAACATCCCTCTTTTCGGAGGGTTCCGCCCGAATCAGGACAGCAGCCTGCTGCTGGGGGTGCTCACGCGGGACGCCCAGGCGGCGCTCTTCGCGGCGACGGCGGGTGGCGGCTTCGTCGACACGCTCGTCACCATGCGCTTCCGGGGCAAGACCGCTACCGGTAGCAAGGTGGAAGCGAACGAGTTCACCTTCCCGCTCACCGTCACCAACGTGGGGTTCGTCTGCCCCAAGCCGGGCGACGTCCCCGCGCAACCCACGGAGGCCTGCGACCTGCGTGGTCTGAATGGCGTCGTGCCGGAGTGCGAGACTCCCTGACCTTCGTCAGCCCCCCAGGAACCCCCCCGAGCCCATGTCCTTTCGCACGCACCTCGAGTCAGTCGTCAACCAGGTGGACGGAGCCCTCGCCTGCAGCGTGATGGGCTTCGACGGCATCTCCGTGGACACCTACCAGCGCGAGGAGGCGGGCGAACTGGACCTGGGCGGGGCCTGGGTGGAGTACGCCAACCTCCTCACGCAGCTGCGCCACGCCGCGGAGACGCTCAAGACGGGCGCGGTGAGCGAGGTCAGCGTCAACAGCGACAAGGTCCTCACGCTGATGCGGTTGGTGTCCCCGGAGTACTTCCTCGTGCTCGCCCTGCGCGCGGATGGCAACTACGGCAAGGGCCGCTATGTGCTTCGCGTGACGGCCCCCAAGGTGAGCGCGGAGCTCTAGCCGCGCCCTCTGTAAAGCAGTCGTCCGGACGACGCGGCGCTCCGCAGCTTTCCCCTTCCCATGGGAGGGGGCATGGGCTAGACACCCCCGACTTTTCAAGCTTCCGTATTTTCGAGTCTGAAGGAGTCGGTCCCCATGGCCGGTGTCATCGATACGTCCGAGTTTCACAACGGTATGAAGATCGAAATCGACGGTGAGCCGTTCGTCATCGTCGAGTTCCAGCACGTGAAGCCCGGCAAGGGTTCCGCCTTCGTCCGCACCAAGATCCGCAGCCTCACCACGGGCCGCGTCCTGCAGCCGACGCTGAAGTCCGGTGAGAAGGTGGGCCGCCCCGACATCGAAGAGAAGGACATGCAGTACCTGTATGTCCAGGGCGAGGACTACTACTTCATGGACAAGCGCGACTTCGAGCAGACCTTCATCAGCGAGAAGGCGCTCGGCGACGCGAAGAACTTCCTGAAGGAGAACACCGACGCGACCATCCTGTTCTGGAACGGGAAGGCCATCAGCGTCACGCTGCCGAACTCGGTGGACCTGAAGGTCATCAAGTGCGACCCGGGCGTGCGCGGCGACACGGTGTCCGGCGCGCTGAAGCCCGCCACGCTGGAGACCGGCTTCGAGGTCAACGTCCCCCTGTTCATCAACGAGGGTGACGTCCTCAAGATCGACACGCGCGACGGTGGCAAGTACCTGACCCGCGTGGCCACCGCGGGCTAGCCCAGGACGCCCGAGGGAGGGGACGCGAGCATGGCAACCAAGCGCAAGTCGACCCGGGCCTCCGCGCCCGCCAGCGCGTCCGCTCCGGCGAACGCGGCCAACGCGGGCAACACGTCGCTGGACGTGGAGGCCCTGCGGGAAATCGTCAACATCCTGGAGGCCTCGGACGTGACGAGGCTGGTGTGGAAGCGCGGGGAGGAGAAGCTCTTCATCCGCCGCGGCCACGCCCCGGAGACGACCATCGTCCACCACGCGGCCCCGTCGGCCGTCCCGGTGGGCCCGGCGGTGGAGTACGCGGCGCCCGCGCCCCGCCCCGTGTCGTCCGCCCCTGCCGCCGCGCCCTCCGCGGCCCCGGCCCCCGCGGCCGAGAAGGCCCCGGAGAAGCCCGGCCACGTGGTGACCAGCCCGTTCGTCGGCACGTTCTATCGGACGCCGGCGCCGGACCAGCCGGCCTTCGTCGACGTGGGCACCGTGGTGAAGAAGGGCCAGGTGCTCTGCATCATCGAGGCGATGAAGTTGATGAACGAAATCGAGTCCGAGGTCTCCGGCCGCGTGGTGGAGATCCTCGTGGAGAACGGGCGGCCGGTGGAGTTCGGCCAGTCCCTGTTCCGCATCGAGCCGGCCTGACGCTGGCGGGCGCGCCCCTCGCCCCATGATGGGCGCGCTCCCCACGCTGCTCGTTCCAGGAGACATCCCCGTGTTCAAGAAGGTGCTGATCGCCAACCGCGGGGAGATTGCCCTGCGGGTCATCCGCGCCTGTCGGGAGCTGGGCATCGCCACCGTGGCGGTGCACTCCACGGCGGACGCCAACGCCCTCCACGTGCGCTTCGCGGACGAGGCCGTCTGCATCGGCCCTCCGTCGTCCAAGGAGAGCTACCTCAACGTCCCGCAGCTCTTGTCCGCCGCCGAAATCACCCGCGCGGACGCCATCCACCCCGGCTACGGCTTCCTGTCGGAGAACGCCGAGTTCGCGGAGGTCTGCGAGAACTGCAAGATTCGCTTCATCGGTCCGCGCCCTGAGATGCTGCGGATGATGGGCAACAAGGTGCGGGCCCGGCAGGCGGCGCGGGAGGCGGGCATGCCGCTGCTGCCCGGCAGCCCCGGCACCGTGAAGGACCCGCGCGAGGCGGAGGAGTTCGCCCGCCAGATTGGCTTCCCCGTCATCCTCAAGGCGGCCGCGGGTGGCGGTGGCAAGGGGATGAAGATCGTCCGCGAGCCGAGCGCGCTGGCGCAGGCGTTCTCCACCGCGCAGGCGGAGGCGGTGGCGTCCTTCAACAACGGCGACCTCTACATCGAGCGGTACGTGGAGAAGCCGCGCCACATCGAAATCCAGATCGTCGCGGACGAGCACGGCAACATCATCCACCTCAACGAGCGCGAGTGCTCGGTGCAGCGGCGGCACCAGAAGCTCATCGAGGAGGCCCCGTCCCCGGCGCTCACGCCGGAGCTGCGCGAGCGGATGGGCCGGGTGTCCGTCGAGGCGATGCGCAAGCTGCGCTACAACAACGTCGGCACCATCGAGTACCTGCTCGACGAGCGCGGCGAGTTCTACTTCATGGAGATGAACACGCGCATCCAGGTGGAGCACCCGGTGACGGAGCTCGTCACGGGCGTGGACCTGGTCCGTGAGCAGATCCGCATGGCCTACGGCCACCCCCTGCGCTTCAAGCAGGAGGACATCCAGATCCGCGGGCACGCCATCGAGTGCCGCGTCAACGCCGAGGACCCCATCACCTTCGCGCCGTGGCCCGGGAAGATCACCGGCTACAGCGTCCCGGGTGGCTACGGGGTGCGCGTGGACTCGGGGGCCTACGAGAACTACACGGTGCTGCCGTACTACGACAGCCTGCTGGCCAAGCTCATCGTGCACGCGGAGGACCGCGAGACGGCCATCCGCCGCATGCAGCGCGCGCTCGGCGAGTACGTGGTGGAGGGCATCCGCACCAACATCCCGTTCCACCGCGCGGCGCTCGGCGAGGAGTCCTTCCAGGAGGGCAACTACGACACGCGCTTCGTGGAGCGGCTGCTCGCGAGTGAGACGGGTTCCCGTCGACTCAAGAAAGCCGTGGAAGAGACGCCGTAGCGCACGTCCGCCTACGTGGCGCGTCCGTCTAATGGGCGGGTGTGCAAGCAGGTGAGCTGGCCCTGGGGGGAGCCGGGCTGTTTCTTGACCCGCGTCGGAGGATTCCGTTAGCCTCCGACTCTCCCCCTTTTGAAGATAGAAACCCGCGAAGTTCCAAGGGGTTTCGGCTCGCCGGAAGCCCACGCTCGATGGACAAGAACAAGATCATCGAAGCCGCCGCGAAGCTGGTCGCGAAGGGCGCGTACGACAAGGCCATCAAGGAGTATCAGAAGGTCCTGGAGGTCGACCCGAAGGACATCCGGGTGCTCCAGAAGATGGGGGAGCTGTACCAGAAGAAGAACGACAACGCCCAGGCGGCGCACTTCTTCACCAAGGTCGCGGAGAGCTACTCCTCGGACGGCTTCTTCCTCAAGGCCGTCGCCCTCTACAAGCAGGTCCTCAAGCTCAACCCGAACCTGCTCGAGGTGAACCTCAAGCTGGCGGAGTTGCACCAGCAGCTCGGGCTGATGTCGGAGGCGATGGCCTACTTCCAGATCGTGGCGAACCACTACGACAAGGCGGGCGACACCAAGTCGTCGCTCGACACCTTGAAGAAGATGGTGGACCTCGACCCGGAGAACGTGGCGTCGAAGATCAAGCTCGCGGAGCTGTACGCGCGCGAGAACATGTCGCGCGAGGCGGTGCAGGAGTTCAAGCGCGCCGCCGAGTACCTCAAGCGCAACGGCCGCGGCGACGACTGGGCCCGCGTGGCCGAGCGCCTGTCCACGCTCGAGCCGGACAACCTGCCGCTCGCCAAGGAGCTGGCGTCCTCGTACCTGCAGCGCGGTGACCAGAAGCGCGCGCTCGCGAAGCTGCAGGTGTGCTTCAAGGCGGACGGCCGCGACGTGGAGACGCTGTCGCTGCTGGCCCAGGCGTTCCAGGGGCTGGGGCAGACCTCCAAGACGGTGTCCGTCTACAAGGAGCTGGCGAAGATCCACCAGGAGCGCGGCCGCCTCACCGAGGCCGAGGCCGTCTGGACGCAGATCGAGGTGCTGGACCCGCAGGACCCGGAGCTGCTCGCGCGCCGCGCGCCCGCGCCGGCCCCCGCGCAGCCGCAGCCCGTGGCCGCGCCGCAGCCCCAGCAGCCCTCCGCGCCCCAGCCGGCCGCCCGCGCCGCGCCTCAGCCCGCGGCCCAGCCGCAGCCCGCGCCCGTCGCGGCGCCGCCCCCTTCGCAGGCGGGGATGGCGCGCGAGCAGCTGGCGAAGCTGCTCACGGAGACGGACGTCTACGTGAAGTACGGGCTCCACGACAAAGCGCTGGAGCACCTGCGCAAGGTCTTCTCCGTCGACCCGGAGAACCTGGACGCGCACGAGAAGGCGTATCAAATCTACGTCGCGTCGGGGAACACGGCGCAGGCGGGCGAGCAGCTGTTGAACGTGCTGCGGCTGTGCACGCGCGCCGCGGACTCGACGCGCGCGCAGCCGTACCTGGCGACCATCCTCCAGCAGAACCCCGCGCACCCGGAGGTGCCGGCGTTCCTGTCGGTGCTGCGCGTGGAGGGCCCGGTGACGGCCTCTCCATCCGCGACGGTGGTGGAGTCGGTGGGCGAGGACGCCATCCTGGTGGACTCCAGCGACGACGAGGTGCTCGTCGCGCCGCCGCCCGAGGACGCGCTGCTGCATCCGCCGGGGGACGAGCTCGCGCTGGCCACGCTGCCCTCGAGCGACTCCGACGAGGTCATCGACGACGAGCACGACGCCACCGTCGTCAGCGAGGAGGCGCTCGTCGGCGAGGCCATCACCTCGGGCGAGCACGACGTCTACGACTCCCCCGCGCCGGAGGACCTGGCGGCGGCGGCCGAGGACGAGCTCCTGGTGTCGGGCGACGACGGGATGGTGCTCACGGACGAGCCCGGCCTCGCGTCCACGGACGACGAGCCGCTCGTCGAGTCGGCCGACCTGGATGGCCCGCTCTCCGACGACGGGAGCTACTCGCTGGGCGACTCGGATGACGAGGCCACGTCCACGATGGCGGCCATGTCGCTGGGCGACGATGACGACGCGCCGCCGCCGACGATGGTGCGCGCGCCCACGCGTCAGCTCCTCCAGGACGCCGCGCCCGACACGCGCAAGCAGCCGACGCTCGTCGAGGAGGCCTCGCTCGACGTGGACGAGGTCCCCACGCGGGTGGGCATCGCGCCGCTGGACGCGTCGATGCTCGACGACCTCGAGGAGCCCGCGGGCTCCGACATGCCGTCGCTGGGCGACTTCGAGGAGGAGGAGCCCACCGCCTCGCACGCCATCGTGGCGATGGACGACGCGCCCTTCGCCGAGTCCGAGCCCGAGTCCCTGCCGGAGACCGACTTCGGTTCGGTGGAGGAGGAGCCCCAGGACTTCGGCTCGCCCGTGGAGGAGCCTCAGGAGGAGGCCGCCGCCGAGCTCGCCGACGACAGCGTCAGCGAGCCGGAGGAGGAGCCCGCCGCGGAGGAGTGCGACGAGGCCGCGTTCTTCCTGGACCAGGGCCTGCTGGAAGAGGCGCGTGAAATCCTCGAGACGGTGAGCATCGCCTTCCCGGGCCACGCGCGCGCCACGGAGCTGATGGAGCGCCTGGAGGCGCTCGAGGCCAGCGGCGGCGTGCCGCCGGAAGAGGAGCCGCCCGAGCCCGTGTCGGTGCCCACCGTGCTTCCGATGACGGAGCCGGCGGGGGAGCGCGACGCGTTCGACCTGGCGGCGGAGCTGGCCGGCGAAATCGACAACCTGGGCGACGACACGGCGGCGGCGCCCGCGGCGGAAGAGGACTTCCAGTACTCGGTGGAGGAGGTGTTCTCCGAGTTCAAGAAGGGCCTGGCCAAGGTGGTGAAGCCCGAGGACGTGGACACGCACTACGACCTGGGCATCGCCTACAAGGAGATGGGCCTGCTGGACGACGCGCTCCACGAGTTCGAGGTGGCGCGTCAGGGCTCCATGGGCTCCAAGCGCGAGCTCGACTGCCTCACGATGATGGGCATGCTGCACCTGCTGCGCGGTGACGGCGCGTCCGCGGTGGCCACCTTCCGCGAGGGGCTCGCCAGTCCCCACGCCACGGGCGAGGCCGCCAAGGCGCTGGGCTTCGAGCTGGCCCAGGCCTGGGAGGCGAGCGGCGAGCCGGGCAAGGCGCTGCACCACTACCAGCGCGTGGCGGCGATGGACGCGAAGTACCGCGACGTGAGCTCGCAGGTGTCCCGACTGTCCGCCAGCACGTCACCGGAAGACGACCCCCTCCCCATGCCCGCGCCCGTCGCCACCACCAACGGCACGAAGAGCCCTGGCGGCGGTGCAGCCGCGGCCGTGGCCAATCCCCCCGTGCCGGCCGCCGGCGCGCCCAAGGCGCGCAAGGTCGGTTACGTGTAGTTGCCCCCGAGGTCCGGCGAGCCCATGACGACCTACCTCGATTTCTTCGACCTCACCCAGGAGCCCTTCTCCAACGCTCCGGTGAGCCGCTTCTATTACAACTCGGCTCAGCACTCGCAGGCGCTCACCCGGCTGATGCATGCCGTCAGCTACATGAAGGGCCTGTCCATCCTCGTCGGCGACATCGGCGCGGGGAAGACGACGCTGGCGCGCCGCATGCTCGACTCGCTTCCCGAGTCCGAGTACGAGGCCGCGCTGCTCGTCATCATCCACTCGGGCATCACCGCCAACTGGCTGTTGCGCCGAATCGCGCTGCAGCTGGGCGTGGAGAACCCCGCGCAGGAGAAGCTCGCGCTCCTGTCGCAGCTCTACCAGCGGCTCCTGCAGATCTACGAGTCCGGCAAGAAGGCCGTCGTCCTCATCGACGAGGCGCAGATGCTGGAGACGCGGGAGCTGATGGAGGAGTTCCGCGGGCTGCTCAACCTGGAAGTGCCGGAGCGCAAGCTCATCTCCTTCGTGTTCTTCGGCCTGCCGGAGATCGAGAAGAACCTGAAGCTGGACCCGCCGCTCGCGCAGCGCGTGGCCATGCGCTACAAGCTCGAGCCCTTCACGGCGGAGTCCACCGAGGCGTACATCAAGCACCGCCTGCGGCTCGCCGGCTGCCCGCGCATGCCGTTCTCGCCCGAGGCGCTGCTGGCCGTGCACGAGCACTCGTCCGGCTCGCCGCGTGTCATCAACACGCTGTGCGACAACGCGCTCTTCGAGGCCTTCCTGGCCCGGGCGGACACCGTGTCCGCGGACCTGGTGAACCGCATCGGGAAGAACCTGGGCCTGCAGGGCATCAACTCGGCCGCTCCTGGAGCAGCCGAGCGGGCGAGCGTGCCCGCCACGAACCTGCCCCGAGCGGCCAACAACAAGCTCGACCTCGCGGAGATAGACCGCTACCTCGAAGGGCTGGGTAAGCTCTAGGGGCTTTGGCCACACAGAGCCGCAACGGTGCGCTTCGAGCGCTGCTGCTCGTGCTCCTCGTCATCTCGGGGAGTGTCCTCGCGTTGCGCATGCCCGCCACGTGGGAGGTGGCCTGCACGGTGGCGCGGCGACACCTGCCGGACGTGCTCGGCCTGGACGTGGGCATCGGCCGCTGTGAGTTGGACCCGCTCGGCTCGCGCGTGCTGGTGCACGGCTTCTCGCTCTTCCAGCCGGGTGCGGACACGCCGCTGTTGGCGGCGGACCTGGCGGAGGTGCAGTTCGGCTTCCTGCGTCCCCTCTCTGGAAGGCTGACGTTCGCCTCGGTGCGCGCGGTGCGTCCGCGGCTGTCGCTGGACGTGTCCCAGCCCCGCGAGCGTCCCGAGACGAAGTCGGAGGGCTGCTTCCTGGACCCGCTGGAGCGGGTGCGGGTGGCGCGGCTGGACATCGTCGGCGCCGAGGTGCGCGTGGCGCTGCCGGAGGGACGCCGCGTGGAGGTGGCCGACCTGGATGTCCGCTGGGCGGAGCGCTGGGGCGTCATCGAGCTGGACGTGGAGGCGCGTCGGGGGCTCGTGCGGCTGGGGCCCGGAGGCCAGGAGCTGGCGCTGCAGCGGCTGGCCATCGCCGGCGCGGTGGACCCGGACGAGGCGCTGCTGGAGCTGGAGCGCGCGGAGGTGTCACTGGATGACATCAGCACCACGGTATCAGGACGGGTGGACTCGCTCTGCCAGCCGCACCTGGCGCTGGACGCGCAGATCTTCCTGCCGCTGCGCACGCTGTCGCAGGCGAAGCTGTTGCCGAAGCCGGCGACGGGCCACCTGTGGAGCCGCGTGTCCATCGCCGGCAGGCCCGAGTCTCCCGCGGTGTCGCTGGAGCTGTCCGGCAACGGGCTGGGCTACGAGCGCTTCGGTCCCGCGAACATCTCCGCGCGGCTGTCCTACGCGGGCGACGAGGTGCGGTTGGAGGAGGTGGTGGTTCCGGTGGGCATGGGGCGGGTGCGCGCCACGGGCAAGCTGCTGCTGACGCCGCTGCTCCCGCTGGAGGTGAGCCTGAAGACGGAGGACGCGTCGCTGGCGCGCATCCTGGACAAGGCGGGCGTGAAGGGCTCGTGGGTGGACTTCCCCGCGTCGCTCGAGGCGCAGCTCTCCGGCAACCTGTTGCCGCGCTTCTCGCTGTCCGGGCCGCTCGACTTGCGCACCGGCCGCTTCCGGCTGGCCACGCGCGCCTATGACGCCCCCGCCAGCGAGGGCATCCACATCCTGGAGTTCGACAAGGGGCGGGCGCAGGCGCAGGTGCGGCTGCAGACGGACCGCGTGTCCTTCAACCATGTCCAGGCGGAGGTGGGCCGCTCGCGCGTGCAGGCCGAGGTGGGGCTGCTCATCGGCAATGGCCTGGGGCTGGACATCCACGGGCAGGGCGATGTGGACCTGTCGGACTTCGGCCACATCGCCGGGCTGAAGTGGGCGGGGCGCGGCAACGCGACGTACTCGATCACGGGGCCCGTGTCCGAGGTGAAGGTGGAGTCGGGCCTGTCGTTCCGCGACTTCGTCTTCTGGGGCTTCAACCTGGGCGTGCTGCAGGGGAAGCTGGGCTACTCGGATGGGGTGCTGGCCTTCCCCTCGTTCACGGGACAGAAGGGGCGCACGCAGTACTACGGCAAGGCGGCGGTGGGCTTCGGTCGGCTGCTCAACCTGAAGCTCGAGGTGAACGTCCCGCAGGGGCGCACCGAGGACCTGGTCGACGTGGTGGCGGGCCTCACGCCGTCGCTGGCGGTGATGCAGGGCACGCTGGGCGGCACGGCGTCCGGACGCGTGGAGGTGGACAGCCCCATCGAGAAGCTGGAGGGGCTGGTGGCCTTCGACGTGAAGGACACCACGTACTACGGGCGGCGCATGGGGGACGGCTCGGCGCGGCTGCGCTTCGTGGACGGCAAGGCCATGGTGCTCGAGCGCACGGAGCTGAAGGGCCCGCTGGGCCGCACCTGGGCGGAGGGCACGCTGCTGTTCGCGGGCGGGCTGGACTACCGCTTCGGCGGGGACGGGCTGTCGCTCGGGGAGACGGTGGGGCCGGAGCTGGCCGAGCGCATGGGGCTCACGGGGACGATGGTGATGGACGGCGTCGTCTCCGGCACGTCCGACGTCCCCGTGGTGGACGTCACGCTGAAGTCGCCGCACATCGCCCTGGATGGCCGCAACCTGGGCGCCATGGACCTCACCGGGCGGCTGGTGGGCAAGGACTTCGAGGTCTGGGGCCGGCCCTTCCAGGACGCCAACGGCCGCGTGAAGATGAAGGTGCAGGACACGTGGCCCTACGACGCGTCGCTCACGCTGGCGCTGCCGGAGATTCGCACGCTGCTGCCGGAGGAGCCGCTGTGGGCGGGCGTGTCCGGCCAGGTGTCCGGCTCGCTCACTGCGAAGGGGCCGCTGATGGAGCCCCAGGCCGCGCAGGTGCGCGCGACGGTGGACCGGCTGGTGCTGTCGCGTGACGACGTGCGCGCGGAGAACACGGCGCCCATCTCGCTCGCCTTCGAGAAGGGGCGGCTGGAGGTGCAGCCGTTCCGCTTCCTCGGGCCGTACGTGGACCTGAACATGGGCGGCTGGATGACCACGCGCGGCGGCATCGGCGTGACGCTGCGCGGAGGTGGGGACCTGCGCCTCCTGGAGTCCCTGCTGCCGTCGATGGTGGAGCGCTCCACGGGGCGGCTCACCGTGGACGCGGAGGCGACGGGGACGCTGGAGGCGCCCTCGGTGGTGGGGAGCGCGGAGCTGTTGGACCTGCGCGTGGCGATGCGGGACCTGCCCATCAACGTCCGCAACATGTCCGGGCGCGTGGAGCTGACGGGCCAGCGCGTGTTGGTGGAGCACCTGCGGGGCCTGGTCAACGAGGGCAAGGTGTCCGCGCGCGGCGACGTGCGGCTGTCGCGCTTCCTGCCCCAGCGGCTGGGGCTCACGGTGCAGCTGGACGAGGTGCCCTACCGGCTCACCGAGGACCTGCCGGCGACGTTCTCCGGCCTGCTCCAGGTGGTGGGGCCGCCCAAGGGCTTCACCGTCACCGGCGGCATCGACATCGTCAAGATGCGCTACCAGAAGGCGCTGGACGTGGAGGCGCTGCTGAAGTCCATGCAGAAGCGCGCGCCGGTGCAGGCGCCCTCGCCGTCCGCGGCCCTGGGCGAGGCGCTGAAGCCGTGGGTCATCTGGGATGTGAACGTCCACTTCGGGGACGTGCGCGTGGACAACAACCTGGCCAAGGCGCGAATGCTCGGGGACGTGCGGCTGACGGGGACGGACCTGCGGCCGGGCCTCTTGGGGCGGGTGGAACTGGCCGAGGGCAGCCAGGCGTTCTTCCGCAACAACCCGTTCACCATCAGCCAGGGGCAGCTGGAGTTCCAGGACGCCACCAGCCTGGAGCCCGTCTTCGAGGTCCAGGCCCAGACGCAGGTGCGTGAGTTCCTGGTGAAGCTGCACGCCTTCGGCAAGCCCACGGACCCGCAGATCCTCCTCTCGTCGGAGCCCGCGCTGGTGGAAGGGGACATCGTCTCCCTGCTCACCCTGGGGTTCACCTCGTCGGACCGGGACACCGCGGCGTCGGCCGGAGCCGGGCTGGCGGCCGAGGCCCTCTTCAACGCGTCGGGTCTGGACCGGCAGGTCCAGCGGTTTCTCCCCAGCAATCCGGTGCTGAGGGATTTGTCCCTCCAGATATCCACCACCTACAATGACGCCACCCGACAAGCGGAGCCCACCGCGCAACTGGAGTCGAAGTTCCTCAGCGAGCAGCTTAAAATCGGGATGACTCAACCGGTGAGTGGGCGCGGAACGCGGGCGCGTGCCGAGTACCGCTTCGACGACAGACTTTCCGCGCAGGCCCAGTGGGACAACGAGAACAGCGAAGCCTCGTTTGGCAACCTCGGGCTCGAGCTGAAGCTCAGCTGGGAGGTCGAGTAACCCGCGCCGCGGTGGCGCTGGGGCTCTGGCTGTGCGTCCTGGCCTCGGCCTCCGCGCGCGCCCAGGCGCCCGAGGCCCGCGCCGCCGGTCAGAACGTGGTGGCCGTGGAGCTGCACCTGCCCGGAGGCGAGGACGCCGAGGGGCTCAGCGGCCTGGTGGCGGTGCGCAAGGGCCAGGCGCTGATGCCTTCGTTGGTGCGCCGCTCGGTGGAGCGACTGTGGGCCACGGGGCGGTTCTCGGACGTGGTGGCGCGCGCGGAGGAGGTGCGCGGCGGGGTGCGACTGGTGTTCCAGCTCACGCCCGTGTCGCGGTTGGCGCGGCTTCGCTTCGACGGGAACCAGGTGCTGACGGACGGGGAGCTGCTCGACGCCAGCGGCCTGCTGGAGGGCGGCCCGCTGGACCAGGAGGAACTGGAGGGCGCCGTGTCCGGTGTGCTCCAGGCATATCAGCGCAAGGGCTACGACTCCGTGCGCGTGACGGCCACGCAGGAGCCGCTGCCCCTGGGCATCCAGGTGTCGCTGCACGTCACCGAGGGGCAGCCGACGCTGGTTCGACAGGTGAACTTCTCCGGCAGCCCGGGCCTGCCGCTGCCCCGCTTGCTGGCGGCGCTCGCGATGCGCCCCGGTGAGGTGTTCGACCGTGTGCGGCTGGACGCGGGGTTGGACCAGCTGCGCACGGTGTTGCGCGAGGCGGGGCACTGGCGCGCGCAGGTGGGCGCGCCCGCGGTGCTGGTGGAGGGGAGCGCCGCGTCGGTGTCGGTGCCGCTGTCGGCGGGGCCTCGCTACAGCGTGCGCTTCCATGGCAACCACCGCTTCACGGCCGAGGTGCTGGAGCGGGTGCTGGCGTACGACGTGGCCGAGCCGCTCGACGAGGTGGTGGCCGGACGGCTGGCGCGGCGGGTGGAGTCGTTCTACCGGCACCGGGGGTTCCACGACGCGCGCGTGCGTCCGCGCGAGGTGCTGCGGCCGGATGGTGAGGTGGCGGTGCTGGCCTTCGACGTGGACGAGGGCCAGCCCCTGCGCGTCAGCGAGGTCCGCTTCCATGGCAACGCGTCGCTGGGCTCGGGCACTCTGAGAGAGGTGCTGGCGGAGCGCATCCGCGCCGGGGAGCTCCAGCCGGAGCTGGACCTGCGGCTCCAGGACGACCCGCTGGACGTCGAGGGTCGTCACGGCCGCGGGCCTGGCGCCACGGAGCCGGTGCCGGACCCGGCCACGGTGTACGTCGAGGACGCGTGGCTGGAGGCCACGGAGTCGATGATGGAGCAGTACCGTGAGCGGGGCTTCTTGTCGGTGGTGGTGACGCTCCGGGGGCTGACGGTGGATGCTCGCACGCGCACGGCGGCGGCGGACTTCGACGTGGTGGAGGGGCCCCAGACGCGCGTGAAGCAGGTCGTCCCCGACGGGTTCCCGGACACAAAGGCCGCGCGCGCGACGGCCTCGGGCATGGGGGTGCACGAGGGCCTACCGCTGAGCTTCGAGGCGGTGGAGGCGGCGCGCGTGGCGCTGGAGCGCGGGCTGGGCACGCAGGGCTACCTCTTCGCCCGCGTCACGACGAAGTCCTCGCTGGAGGAGGGCGACCAGGTCGCGACGGTGGTGTTCAACGCGGACACGGGGCCGCAGGTGAAGGTGGGCAAGGTGCTGGTGCAGGGCCTGACGCGCACGGACCCGGACCTCATCATGGCCAACCTGAACCTGGAGGAGGGGCAGCCGCTGGCCATGGACTCGCTCACCGAGGGTCAGCGCAGGCTCGCGCGGCTGGGCTTGTTCCGTCAGGTGGACGTGACGCTCGCGGACCCCACGCGGCGCGAGGCGTCCAAGGACGTGGTGGTGACGGTGCACGAGCGCCCTCGCCTCGATGGCCAGGTGTCCGGCGGCTACTTCCTGGTCGACGGTCCTCGAATCACCCTGGATACGGCGTACCGCAACCTGGATGGACTGGGCCTGAGCCTGCTGGCGCGCGGCAAGGTGAACTACGCGGGCTGGAGCGCGGAAGCATTGTCGGCGGACCGGCGGATTGCGTGTGAGCAGTCGGGCGGCGCGGCCTCGGCGGGCTGTGACGTGGAGCTCCAGGGACTGAGCGGACTGGGTGGCCGTGGCAACCTCGCGCTCTCGCAGCCTCGGCTGTACTTCCTGCTGCCGTTCGAGGTGGGCGCGCGACTGGACCTGATCGCCGAGCGTGTGCACCGGCCCTCGTACGTGTCCTCGCGGCTCGCGGCGGCGGCGGCGTTGGACTGGGCGGTGGCGTCCTGGTTCAACGTCTCGCTGTCGTACGAAGTGGAGAACAACCGGCTGCGCTCGCGCGCCGGCGTGCTGGAGCTGCTCAACCGCGCGGACCAGGAGCGGCTGCGCTATCCGTTCGGCGACTTCGTGCTGCACTCGCTGCGGCCCGCAATCACGCTCGACTTCCGTGACGACGCGACGAACCCCCGGCGTGGGCTGGTGCTCATCAGCAGCGCGGAGCTCACGCGTGGCATCAGCGTGAGCCCCACGGATGTCGCGGGCAACGCCGTGCCTGCGTTCCCCATCAACGGTCTGAAGCTGGCGAGCAGCTTGAGTGGCTACATCCCGCTCGGGCGTCGAGCGAGCCTCGCGCTGTCGGCGCGCGCGGGCACCATCGTCCCGATGGAGATGGGCGCACAGCCCATCGGCTCGAAGCTGTTCTACCTGGGCGGCTCGTCGAGCCTGCGCGGCTTCCGCGAGGACGGCGTTCTGCCCGAGGACGTGCGTGAGGCGCTGCATCAGCGGCTGCGCGACTGTCGCTCGCTCATCAGCCCGACGGGGTGCTCGGGCGAGCTGAAGGCGGTGCTCGCGGGGCAGGTGCCGGCGAGCCAGGGCGGTGAGCTCTTCACCTTGGGCAAGGCGGAGCTGCGGCTGCCTGCGCTGACGTCGTTGGACCTGGGCCTGTTCTTCGAGGCGGGCAACCTGTGGCTGGACAGGACTCGGCTGGATTTGGAGCGGCTGCGCTACGCGGCGGGCATGGGCCTGCGGTACATGACGCCGGTGGGCCCCCTCGCGTTCGACGTGGGCTTCAACCTGGACCCGGACGAGGAAGTGAACGAGGCGCGCACGCAGTTCCACTTCAGCATCGGGACGTTCTGATGAGGCTCGGGTCCACGGGGTGGATGGCGCTGCTGCTGACGGGCCTCTGGGGCGCGGGGTGCCGCCACACGCAGGACGTCACCGACGCGCCGGAGCGCCCCAAGTGGATGCCGCCGGAGGGGACGTGTCCGAAGGGCGCGCTGGTGCAGATGGAGCGGCTGGGGCTCAAGCCTGGCGACAAGCTCCCCGTCATCGTGGATGCCATCCAGGACCACCCGGGACCGGCGCGTTACAACTACAGCTTCGTCATCGCGCTGCCCCGGGACGAAGGGGAGAAGGTGCTTCCCGGCGCTCGCATTGGCGGGCGGCTCTATGTGACGAAGCACCGCGTGTTCGGCCGCTATGACCGCGTCTTCCTGCCGGAGAGCGGCGCCATGTCCGTGCCGTTCTGCGGAATCCTGCTCGACGCGAGGTGGGACCGCGATGGCGAGGGGTTGATTGCCTACCCGAGCCCTATGAAGGGGTTCTCCGTGGTGCAGGACAACACGGGCGTCATCCTGGTGGTGGACAAGTACCCGTGAGCGCCGTCCGCGCCGCGTGAGGTACAGTCCCCGGCGTGTTCTACGCCTGTGTCCGTGCCGTGGTGGCGGTGTGTCTGCGCCTGTTCTACCGGGTGAGGGTGAATGCCTCCGGCGCCGAGCCCGAGGGGCCCGTGCTCTTCGTGGGCAACCACCCCAATGGACTCATCGACCCCGGGCTCGTCTTCATCCTCACGCGCCGCAAGGTGACGTTCCTCGCGAAGGCGCCGCTTTTCCGCATGCCCGTCATCGGCTGGCTGCTGAAGGGGCTCGATGCGCTGCCGGTGTATCGCAAGCAGGATGACCCGACGAAGATGGGCGGCAACGAGGGCACGCTCGAGGCCGCCAAGGGCGCGCTCGTGCAGGGCCGCGCCATCACCATCTTCCCCGAGGGCAAGAGCCACTCGGAGCCCGGGCTCGCGGAGCTGAAGACGGGCGCGTCGCGCATCGCCCTGAGCGCGGTGCGAGAGGGCGCGCCCGTGCGCATCGTCCCCGTGGGCCTCACCTACGCGGAGAAGCACGTGTTCCGCAGCGAGGTCCTCATCGACGTGGGGCCCGCCATCGACGCCACCGCGTTCCAGCCCGTGGACGCCGCCTCGGAGCAGGACTCGGTGCGCGCGCTGACCGAGCGCATCGCCGAGGGGCTGCGCGCGGTGACGCTCAACCTGGAGCAGTGGGCGGACCTGCCGTTGATTCAGCTCGCCGAGCAGCTCTTCGCCTTCAAGCAGGGAGGGGCGCTGGACGCGGAGCGACTGCGCTTGTGGGCTCGTGGCGTGCAGCTCTTCCGCACCCAGGAGCCGGAGCGCTTCGAGGACCTGCGCGCCCAGCTCACGTCCTTCAAGCGTCGGTTGGACCTGGTGCACGCGACGGGACCGTCGGACCTGGCGCTCGTCTACCGCCCGGGCAATGTCGCGTCGTTCATCGTGAAGAACCTGCTCGCGCTGGTGTTCGGGCTGCCGCTGTTCGTGCTGGGGCTCGTGCTGTTCTGGCTGCCGTACCAGGTGCCTCGGGCCGCCAGCCGCAAGGCGGAACTCGACGTGCAGGCGACGGTGAAGTTCCTCACGGGCTTCGTCGTGATGCTCGTCTGGTGGGCGGCGCTCACCGTGACGGCGGGTGTGCTGGGGGGCGCGCTCCTCGCGCTCTTCACCTTCATCGCGGTGCCGCCGCTGGCCCTCTTCACGCTCTACTTCTCGGAGCGCTCGGATGTGCTGCGGCGGGACGTGGACGTGTTCTTCATGCTGGGCAACCGCGCGCGCCTCAAGGCGCTGCTGCTCGCGGATGGCGAGCGGCTGGCGACCGAGGTGGAGCGACTGGCGGACGAATACCGGCCGAAGGTGGACGCCGCCGTCAGGCGGTAGCGCGCTCCCGGGGAACGGCGTCCCGGAACAACCTCGCGCCGACGAGCAGCGCCAGTCCGCCGAGCAGCACGGGCAGGGCATTCACCGCGATGGCGGTGCGCAGGTTGGACGCGTCGGCGATGTTTCCGATGAGCGTGGGCGAAATCGCATCCCCGAGCAGGTGGATGCACAGCACGTTGAGCCCCATGGCGAAGGCGCGGAACGCGGGCGGCACGCAGTTGACGATGGCCGCGTTGATGGGACCGCTGTTGAGGAAGATGAGGAACTGCGCGGCGCCGATGGCCGCGAACGTGGGCCCCACGTCCTTCAGGTGCACGGCCAGGTACATGCACGGCGCCGCGAGCAGGAGGCCGATGCCCGACATCCACAGGCCACCGCCCTCGCGCTTGCGGTCCAGCTTGTCGCCCAGCCACCCGCCGGCCACGGTGCCCAACAGGCCCGCCACCGCCGTAATCGCGCCGAAGAGGAACCCGGAGCTGTCCGCCGACATCGCGCGCTCACGCACCAGGTATGTCGGCATCCAGAATCCCAGGCCGCCGATGGAGAACGTCATCAGCGTGTAGCCCGCCGTCACCGCCCAGAAGGCCGCGTTGCGTCCCAGGCCTCGCAGGCCGACCATGAAGGGCAGCTTCACCTGCGCGTCCGGGCCGTCCATGGCGCCACGCTGGGGCTCCGGCATGAAGAACGCCATCGCGCCCAGAATCAGGCCCGGCACGCCTCCGGCGAAGAAGGCCACGTGCCACGAGTACTTCTGCGTCAGCCAGCCGCCCAGGCCGTAGCCCGCGGCCGCGCCCACGGGGATGGCGATGTAGAAGAGCGCCAGCATCCGCGTGCGCCGGTCGCGAGGGTACAGGTCCGAGATGATGCTCGGCGCCACCGCGCCATAGCCCGCCTCGCCGATGCCAATCACCGCCCGCGCGACGAGCAGCGCGATGAACGACGTCGCGAGCCCGCTGGCCCCCGTGGCGAGGCTCCACAACAACACGCCACCTGCCACCAGGAACTTGCGGGGATACCGGTCACCGAGGAAGCCGCCCAGCGGCGAGGCCAGCATGAACACCACGATGAACATGGTGCCGAGCAGGCCCGACTGGGTGTCGTTGATGCCGAACTCCTGCTGGATGCCCGGCAGCGCCACCGCGACGATGTATCGGTCGAGGTAGTTGACCAGGTTGATGAGCGTGAGGATGAGCAGCGCGTAGCCGGCGTTCGTCGCCGGAGCCACGGGCGTGCTGGTGGGCGAGGGTGACGGAGACGGAGGAGGAGAGACGCTCACGGAGGGCGCGCTCATGAACGGGAGGCCCCCGCGCCGAAGCGGTGCGCGAGCAGTCCCCACCTCAAGCCCCGGTCACTCACCCGGCAGCCATCCAGCCCCAGCGCCTTCACCGCCTCCAGCAGGATGAGCGCACCCGCGGGGATGACGTCCGCGCGCTTGGGCTGCATGCCCGGCAGCGTGCGCCGCTCCTCGAGAGGCTGCCGGCACAGCTGGTCCACCAGCGCGCTCAATTCGCCCACCGACAGCGTGCCGCCGTGCACCCGCGCCGCGTCGTATGGGTCGATGGCGTGCTTCACCGCGTACACCGTGGTCACCGTGCCCGCCACGCCCACCAGCACCGAGGCGGGAGGCGGAGGCGGCAGCGCCTTGAACGTGTCGCGCAGGTGCGCCTGGATGCGCGCGCGGTCCTCGGCGGACATCGGGTCCGAACGCACGAAGCGCTCGGTGAGCCGCACCGCGCCCACGTCGAAGCTGTGACGGAAGTCCACGTGGCCCGCGGGGTTGCCGTAGATGAACTCGGTGGAGCCTCCGCCGATGTCCAACACCAGCAAGGGCCCAGCCGCCTCGCCCGAGAAGTCCGAGCTCACCGCGGCGAACGACAGCTCCGCTTCGAGCTGCCCTGAGATGATCTCCACCGTGACGCCCGCGCGCGTCTTCGCGGCCTCGAGGAACTCCGCGCCGTTCACCGCGTCGCGCGCGGCGCTGGTGGCCGACACCGCGATGTCCTGCGCGCCCTGCTCACGCGCCTCGCGCGCGAAGGCCTCGAGCACCGACAGCGTGGCCTCCATGCCCTCGGCAGACAGGCGGCGGGTGGCGTCCACGCCGCGTCCCAGGCGGGTGATTTCAGCGCGCTCGAGGACGGCTTCGAAGCGGCCGTCCCCGGTGCGCTCCGCGACCAGCAACAGCACGGAGTTGGTACCGATGTCGATGGTGGCGAATCGCGGCATATGTGTATCCAGCCTACTCAACGGAGCAGCGCTTCCAAAGCGTCTGCCAGCGCGGCGTACTCGTCCGGGGTGTTGTAGAGCTGCGCGGACAGTCGCACGTGCCGCTCGGGCGGCCGGGGCCACGCGACGATGGGCACCTCGATGCGGTGCTCGTCGAACAGGCGCAGGTGGAGCGGGTCCAGGTAGAGCGGAGCTTCGGGCTCCAACGGGTAGCCCGGTGGCAGCGTCACCACCGCCATGCTGCCCACCATGTCCTCGGGGCAGGCGGGGGAGACCTTCAGCCGCTCGCACAGGAGGGCCCGCGCGGCCAGGGCCTTGCTCCGGTTGGCCGCCATCACCTCGGGCCAGCCGCCGGGTAGCAGGCCACCCACCACGCGCAGTGCCTCCGGGACGCAGAGCACGGCGGATGGGTCATGCGTCCCCGTCCAGTCGAACAACAGCCGGTAGCGGGAGCGGTCCGTGCGGGGCGAGTTGCGCCCATGGCTCACCGCCAGCGGCGTCAGGCCCTGCTGCAAATCCCTGCGCACGTGCAGGAACGCGGCGCCCTTGGGCGCGCACAGCCACTTGTGGCAGTTGCCCGTGTAGTAGCCGGCGCCGAGCGAGCGCAGCGACAGCGGCACCTGGCCCGGCCCATGCGCGCCGTCGACCAGCGTCTCCACGCCGCGCGCGCGCAGCTCCGAGACGAGCTTCGCCAGCGGCATCACCAGCGCCGTCTGGCTGGAGACATGGTCCACGAGGAACAGCCGCGTGCGTGGCGTCACGTGCGCGAGCACCGTGTCCACGATGGACCGAGCGGACGTCACCGGCCACGGCAGCTTCGCGACCACCACCTTGGCGCCGCCGTGCTCGGCGACGAAGTCCAGCGCGTTGCGGCTCGCGTTGTATTCGTGGTCCGTGGTGAGCAGCTCGTCGCCGGGCTGGAAGCGCAGCGAGCGCAGCACCGTGGTGACACCGCTGGTGGCGTTGGTGACGAAGGACACGTCCTCGGTGTCCGCGTCGAGGAAGTCCGCGAGCACGCCGCGGGCCTCGTCCAGCAGGGGCTCGATTTCACGGTGCAGGAAGCGGACGGGCTCCGCCTCCATCCGCGCGCGCAGCTCCGACTGCTTCTGGAGCACGGCGGTGGGGCACGCACCGTAGGAACCGTGATTGAGGAAGCGGACCTGGGGATCCAATCCCCAGTGGGAACGGAGGGAGGCGCTCATGCGCGGGGACTGCACCCGAGCACGCGCCCCCTGTCAACGCTCCGCGAGTCCTACGGCTGGCTGTCCGCGAGCGGCGCCCAGTCGGGCGTCAACAGCGTGCCCTTCTCCGCCCGCAGGGGCAGCTGGTTGTTGCCGTCCGCCGTCATCACGAACAGCTGCGTGCCGCCCGCGCGCGTGGAGGAGAACAGCACCAGCCGGCCGTTGGGGGAGAACGCGGGCTCCTCGTTGTTGCCCTGGTCCTGCGTCAGGCGCGTGACCTTGCCCGTCTCGACGTGGATGGTGAACAGGTCGAACGCGTTGCGCTCGTCGCGCGCGGTGAAGACGATGAGGTCGCCGCGAGGAGACCAGTCCGGCGTCTGGTTGTAGTTGCCCTGGAAGGTGAGCCGCCGCACGCCCGAGCCGTCCGCGCCCATGATGTAGATCTGCGGACTGCCACCGCGGTTGGACACGAAGGCGATGCGCTTGCCGTCGGGAGACCAGGTGGGGCTGGTGTTCAGGCCGTAGGGCGTGTCGGTGACGGCCTTGGCGCCGGAGCCGTCCGCGTTGGCCACGTAGATTTGAGCGCTCTCACCCTCGGCCTGCGAGTACGCCAGGCGCTTGCCGTCCGGGGAGAACGCGCCGCCGGTGATCATCTGCCCGTCGGAGACCACCATGCGCGCATCGCCACCCGGGCGCTGCACCCAGAGGTCCGGCCGGTTCTTGCGGTACGACGTATAGGCCACCTGCGCGCCGTCCTGGCTCAGCGAGGGCAGGATGTTGATGCCGCCCTTGGTGAGCGTCACGGCGTTGCCGCCGTCCCAGTCCGCCACGGCGATGTCGCGGTTGTTGCCCGCCTTCTTCACGTAGGTGATGCGCGACAGGAAGGGGCTGGGCTCGCGGGTGAAGTGCCGGTAGAGCGCGTCCGCCAGCCGGTGGGCCAAGAGCGACGGGTTCTTCACCGGCGCGTCCTTGGTCACCTTGAGGTCTTCGCGGCCGGTGCCCACGTTGTACAGGCGCAGCTCTCCGCGCAGCGTGCCGGCGTCGTCCGCCAGCGAGACCTTCACCAGCGCCTCGGCGCCCACGTCCGCCCAGCGGCTGAAGGTGATGGTGCCCGCGGCCATGCCCTCCTTGGGGTCGGCCGTGAAGCTCTTGCGGTCCAGCACCTGGAGGATGCCGGACGCGGTGAGGTCGAAGGTGAAGGCGGTGTCGAAGGCGTTCGCCGCGCCCTTGGCACCCTCGTTCTGGGTGAGGGGCGTGGCCACCGCCACCGGCAGCGGGCGGAAGTTGGCGCCGGAGATTTCGATGGTCGGCGTCTGGGCGAAGGCCGCCAGCGGGACGAGGAGGAGGGAGAGGAGCAGGGCTTTCATAGGGCGTTGAACATCAGGTTGACGCCGTTCTTCTGCAGCGCGTCTCGGAGGTGGTCGGGAGGAGGCGAGAAGGGTGAGGCCTTGCGCACGGCGGCGACGACCGCCGAGTCGAACAAATCATTGCCGCTGGGCTTGGTGAGGCTCACGTCCAGCACCTCGCCCGCGCGCCCCAGCCGCAGCGCCACGAGGGCCTTGAGGTGCAGTCGCTCGGACTCCGGAATCGTGTCCGCGACGCTGTAGTTGCGGCGCACCTGCGCCTGCAGGAGGCCGAAGTAGCGCTCGCCCTCGGCGGTGGCCGAGTCGCCGTCCGGGTCGCCGTCCTCGGCGCCCTCGGGCTCCTCCTCGGACGCCTTGGCCGTCTTGTCGAACGCGCCGAACAGCCGCTTGCGCCGGTCCTCGCCGTCCTTCTCACCCTTCACCGGCGTGGGCTTCGGCGCGGACGAGGGCTCCGGCTTGACGCCGGGGATGGGCACCGCGACGGCGGCGGAGGAGGGCGCGGGCGGCGCCTCGGGCGCGGGCTTGGGCGCGTCCACCTGCTTGGGCGGCGGTGGCAGCGCTTCCTTGCGCGGCAGCAGCTTCGAGTCGCGCGGCTTGCCCTGGCGCACCAGCGTGGCGCGGATGGGCTGCGCGGTGAGGTCCACCTTGGGCCCGGCGTTGAGGTGGGCGTACAGCATCCCCGCCAGCAGCAGGGCCACGTGCCCCACCACCGACGCGATGATGAACGGCGACACCCGTGAGCTCTTGCTGAGGAGCAGGCTGTGGCTCACCGCGGAGTGCATGGGCTAGCGCTTCGCCTCCTTGGGCTTCTTCGAGGTCGACTGCGTGTTGGACGTCTTGGAGCCCGTGGAAGGGTCCGTGATCATCCCCACGTTGTTGATGCCCGCGCGCTGGGCGGCCGCCATCACCTCCACGACGGTGCCGTAGGGCACGTCCCGGTCGGCGTGGAGGAAGACCTCCTTGTCGGCCTGCACCTTGGCGTTGGCGGCAAGCTTCGCCTCCAGCTCCTCGAGCGCCACCTCCGCGTCGCCGATGTAGACCTTCTTGCCCGCGTCGATGGAGAGCACGACCTTCTTCTCGGTCGCCTCCACCGGGGCCGCCTTGGTCTCCGGCAGGTTCACCTTCACGCCCTGCTGGATGAGGGGCGCGGTCACCATGAAGATGATGAGCAGCACCAGCATCACGTCCACCATGGGCGTGACGTTGATCTCGCTCATCGTGGTGCGGCCACCGCCGCGATTGCCTCCGCCCATGCCCATGGTCGAGGTCCGCCTACCGGAAGAAGTGACGCTTGATGATGTTGAGGAAGTCCGCGGAGAAGTTGGACATCTCCGTGTCGAACACCTTGATGCGGCTGACGAACGAGTTGTAGGCGACCACGGCCGGAATCGCCGCGAACAGGCCCGCCGCCGTGGCGAACAGCGCGTTGCCCACCGGCGCCGCCACCGTGGCCAACGTCGCATTGCCCTGCTCGGCGATCTGGTTGAACGCGCTCAGGATGCCGATGACCGTGCCGAACAGGCCGACGAAGGGCGACGCGGCGCCCACCGTGCCCAGGAACGACACGCGGGCCTCCAGCTCGGTGATTTGCGACGTGGACGCCCGCATCAGCGCGCGCTCCACGTTCTCGATTCCGCCCAGCCGCTCCGCCATGGCGCCCTCGGCGCCGCCTTCCTTGGCCTGCGCCAGCTTGGTCAGCTCCTCGTACCCCGCACAGAAGACCTTGGAGAGCGGCGAGGCGTCCAGCTTCTGGGCTGTCTGGTAGATGGCCTCCAGCCGGGAGGCCTTCCAGAAGGTGTCGAGGAAGGTGAGAGACTGTGCGCGAGCCTTGGCGAGCTGGGTGGCCTTCATCGCGATGAGGGCCCAGGAGGCCACGGAGACGCCCATCAGGAGCAGCAGCACGGCCAGCTCGATGAAGGACGCGTCGCGGATGATCTCCACGTAGTTCATGGCGCCGAGCGCCAGGGGCAGGTGGGGCGTCATGGGGTGGAGCGCGTAACACTCCGCTACAACTGGGTCAAACAAACGGGGCAAGCCCGGCTGCTTGAAGTGGATTGGCCGTGCCGGTGAATAATTCCCGGGAGGGGTCGTCCGAGGTGACTGAAACGGGCCGAACACCTCATCACCCCAAGACAGGTTGCCCCCCATGAACTCCCGACTGCTGGTTGCATTCCTCTGCCTGGCGGCGGTCTCCTCCGGCTGTATCATCCACGACGAGCCCGCCTACGAAGGTGACGTGACGTTCCGTTGGACCCTCGCGGGGCTGCGCTGCGACGAGGACCCGGACGTCCGGGGCGTGAACATCTACATCCCGGGCGAGCGCCTGGAGAACGATGGCCGCTACCCGTGCCGCGCCAATGGCTTCGACGGCATCGTCCTGCACCGCTTCCAGCCGGGCACCTACAGCTTCCAGTTGGAGGCGGTCAGCTACGTCAACGAGGTGCTGTACGAGGGCAGCGGCACCTTCCGCATCAACGGCGACCAGACGGTGGAGATCGACCTGCTGCCGCCGGGCGTCCCGCCGTCCTACGCGTACCTCGAGTGGCAGTTCCCGGGGAACGCGAGCTGCAACTCGGCCGGCGTGCGCTACGTGGACGTGCGCATCGACAACAGCGAGTGGGGCCGCTTCGACTGTGAGGCCGGCAGCAACGGCAACGCCATCAAGTCGCTGTACGTGGACCCGGGGGAGCACAACGTCATCATGGTCGCGCTCGACTCCCGGCTGCGCGCCGTCTACGAGCACAACGGCCGGCTGACCACGCACTATGGCGCGCCGACCTCGTACATCGGCTCGATGCGCTCCACCGCCACCGGCGTGACGCTGGGCTGGGAGTTCCAGGACGGGCCGAGCCGCTTCAACTGCAGCCAGGCGGGGGTGACGCACGTGGAGATCCGCATCGACGGCGGGCCGTGGGAGCGCTTCTCCTGCTCGGCGGGCAGCGCGGGGGCCACCATCACCAACACCAACCTGGGCGCGGGCAACCACGACCTGCAGCTGGTGGCGGTCGATGCCCAGAACAACCCCTGGTACTACTACACGGGGTCGTTCTCGGTGCCGTCGGGTGGCTCGGCGAACGTGCTGGCCTCGCTGTGGGTGATTGGCGGCGCGTCCATCAAGTGGGAGCTGCGCGCCGGTGGCTCCGCGCTGAGCTGCTCGCAGGCGGGCATCAACGACGTGGCCATCAACTTCCGCGACGTCTTCACCGGAGAGCTGGTGTACGGCATCGTCGGTGACGTGCACGGCTGCAACGACGCGCCGGTGGTCTTCGAGTTCCTGCGTCCGGGCCGCTACCAGGTGGAGATGTTCGCCCGGGCCAACAACGGCGTCGAGTACCGCTCGGTCGCCAACAGCGTCACCGTGGACGTCGTGGGCCACTCGTTCCCGGGCCCGAACAATGCCCTGCTGGTGTCGCTGTTCCCCAACTAGTCGGACCCACCCGTTCGTGGGGTGAACAGAAGGGCCGGGGCCAGGTGCCTCGGCCCTTCGTGCTTGCGGGGGTGGGCCCTGGCGCTGGCATCAAACGTGATAGGGACACGGGACATGCGGCAAGGCAGCCACAATCCCATCGGCGTATTCGACTCCGGCATCGGCGGGCTCACGGTCCTCAAGGCCCTGATGGCCCGCCTCCCCCACGAGAGCACGGTGTACCTGGGCGACACCGCGCGCGTGCCCTACGGCACCAAGTCCGGCGAGGTGGTGACGCGCTACTCGCTGAAGAACGCGGAGTTCCTGCTGGAGCGCGGCATCAAGCTGCTGGTGGTGGCCTGCAACACGGCCTCCGCCGCCGCGCTGCCCGCGCTGGAGGCCTCGCTGCCGGTGCCGGTGGTGGGCGTCATCCAGCCGGGCGCCTCCACGGCCCTGGCGCGCACGCGGGGCGGCGGGGTGGGCGTCATCGGCACGCCCGGCACCATCCGCTCCGGCGCCTACCAGCGGGCCCTGGAGGCCGGTGGGCCGCGGGTGCGGGTGAAGGCCCGCGCCTGTCCGCTGTTCGTGCCGCTGGCGGAGGAGGGCTGGACCACCGGGGACGTGCCGCTCCTGACGGCGCGCGAGTATCTGGGGGACTTCGCCCGCGACGGCGTGGACACGCTGGTGCTGGGCTGCACGCACTATCCGCTGCTCAAGGGCGTCATCGCGGAGGTGGTAGGCCCGGACGTCGCGCTGGTGGACTCGGCGGAGGCCACCGCGCAGGCTGTCGCTGCGCTGCTGGAGGCGAAGGGGCTGCTGGCACCCGCGACGGGGGAGAGGCCGCCTTCTCACGACTACTTCGTCACCGACGTGCCCGAGCGCTTCATGGAGGTGGGGGCGCGCTTCCTGGGCCGCCCCATCACCCACGCCGAGCAGGTGGACCTGAAGTTCTGACGGCCCGGGTCGGCCCCGGGCCCGAGTCGCTCAGGCGGAGGGCCGGGTGGTGACGGTGGCGGGCGCGGCCTCCTCCGTCGTGGTGGCCTTGGTGAGCAGCTCCTTGGCGGCCTGGACGACGGGGGGCTCGGCGGCGCCCTCGGCCTCCACGAGCGCGCGGGCGGCCTCGTCGCCGATGTCGTCCTCGCGCGGCACCAGCCCGGTGACGCGGGTGATGAGCCGCTCCATCAGCGGGAAGAAGGACACCAGGTTGAGCGGCCAGTTCAGCCAGCCCACGGTGATGCAGTAGTACTTGTTGAAGGGCGCCGTGTGGTGGATCTGGTGGTGGGCCGGCGGCAGGATGAGGTGGATGCGCTGCAGGAAGCCGATGAGGGCCGGCGGCGCGTCCATGTGCGACCACTTGTGGAACTGGTTGGTCGCCATCACCCAGAAGATCATCGCGCCCAGGAAGCTGGACACGAACACCCAGCCGGAGCTGGACAGCGGCATGCTCACCGCGGCCACGGCCACCGGCAGCGAGATGAGGCAGTTGTTGCCGTTGGTCTCCACGAAGTCGTGGCGGGTGATGGCCTTCTCGTCGACGTGGTGCTCGCGGAAGGGGCGGATGAGCGCCTTGCCGAGGATGGGCATCTCCGTGGAGCCCCACGTGTCCCCCATCCAGTGCACGAAGCCGGAGACGAAGTCCGCGGCCAGGTAGCCCAGCAGCACCGCGCCGAGCAGCAGCCACGGTCCACCGTGCGGGTTGTTGTAGAGCCGGTAGACGAGGATGAGCTCCAGCGCCACGAAGCTGACGATGGCGCCAATCTCCATGGCGCGGATGGCGGGGGAGTAGCCCTCGGCCAGGACCTGGGCGTCCTGCAGGCGGACCTTGTTCTTGATCTCGTTCGTCTTCTTCATCCGTGGCGTCCCTGGGCCGGGGGTGTCGTGGAGCACCACACCCATAGCCTGTACGTACCCCAGCCGCTTTTGGCTTTTCAACGGACCGGAGTCTCGGGCGCACTCGAAGGCCGGGTCGCAAGGCAGGCGGGCTCCCGCCGCAGCTTTTGCGTCATGCCCGGCGGGCAGGCGCGCGGGACGGACATGCGGGGGCGAGGCTTACCTTGCGACGTGGGGAAGCGGCTGGTACGGTCCGCCCACTCGGCAATGACGAAAACCTTCGAGAAGGCCGTCACCGGCTTCAACCACAACATCAAGCACAAGGGGAAGGTCTACCACGTCCAGACCGAGGACTCGGGCGTCAACAATCCCCACATCATCACCCACCTGTTCGTGGGCGGGAACATCCTCGCGTCGAAGAAGACGTCCTACTCGGACATCCTCAACGCGGAGAGCCTGGCGGAGGTCGTCCGCGAGTTGATGGAGGAGCAGCACAAGGAGATGCTGCGAAACCTCATCAACGGCGTGTACGACAACTACGAGTCCGCCGTCCGGTCGTACCAGCCCGGTCAGCTCGCCTCCGAGGCCGACCAGGCCCAGGCGAAGCTGCAGACCGGCCAGCCGATGGCCCCCAAGCCGGTGGTGGTGCCCGTCGCGCCTGTCGCACCCGTGTTGCCTCCGGAGGTCGCCGCCGCTCGGGCCCTCAAGGAGAAGCCGAAGATCAACGAGGTCGGCGTGGAGACCCTCTTCGGCGAGGACCTCATCTCCGAGAAGAGCCTCGACGAGGTCATCCTCAGCTACCTGGCGGGAGAGGGCGAGCAGTAGCCCCCCGCCGTTCGTCGCCCCGGTGGCCTCGTGGCCCCGGGCGCGTCGACTGTCCTCCAGTCGACACCTCCTCCCGCATCGCTAGGGCAACACCCACCGGACCCAGGTGGCGCCGTAGACCGTGAGCAGCAGCGCGGCGAGGACGTCCAGCAGGATGCCCGTGCGCATCATCACCGGCAGGCGCACCACGCCGCTGCCGAAGACGATGGCGTTGGGCGGCGTGCCCGCAGGCAGGGCGAAGTCGCACGAGGCCGCGAAGGTGCTCACCGCCAACAAGGGCCGCGAGGCGGGCAGCACGTTCAGCATGACGTTCGTCGTGGCGGTGTTGGAGGCGATGGCCGACAGCAGGATGGTGGCGCTGGCCACCGTGCCGTATTGGACCAGCCCCGGCAGTGACTCCAGCTCCGACAGGCGCGAGGTCATCCACGAGGCAAGCCCGCTGGCCTCGATGCCCGCCGCCAGCGCGAAGCCTCCGCCGAGCAGGAGCAGCGTGTCCCAGGGCACCCGGCGCAGCGCGGCCACCGACAGCCGGCCCAGCACCACCAGCGTCAAGGCGCCCACGATGGCCACCGCGGCCTCGTAGTGCTTGCCGCCCAGCTTGAAGCCGTCGAAGGCGCGGGCCACCCCCGGCGCGAGCAGCGCGCGCAGCGGGTCGCCGAAAATCCACAGCACCGCGGCCACGAGGAAGACGACGCCCACGGTGCGCTCCCCGCGGGACATGGGGCCCAGCTGCTCGAGCTCCCGGGCGATGACGTCTCCGCCCTGGCCCGGGCCCATCCGGTCCTGCCGGGCCCATCTCCACAAGACCGCCCACGCCACGGGCAGGAAGAGGAGGACGAAGGGGAGGGCGGCGACCATGTACTCGACGAAGCCCACGTCCGTGCCCATCCGCCGCGACACCACGCCGGCGAAGACGGAGTTGGTGGGGCTGCCAATCTTGGTGCCGATGCCGCCGAGGTTGGAGCCGTAGGCCACCGCGAGCATCAGCGCCGCGCCGAAGTGCTCCAGCGGGCGGCCCTCCGACGCGCGCAGCTGGGCGAGCAGCGCCATGCCGATGGGCACCATCATCACCGCGGTGGCGGTGTTGGAAATCCAGAGCGACACGGCGGCGGTGGCCGCGAGCATGCCGAACAAGAGCCGCTGGGGGCCGGTGCCCACCGCGCGCATGATGAGCAGGGCGATTCTGCGGTGCAGGCCCCACTGCTCCATGCCGGCGCCCAGCGCCATGCCGCCCATGAAGAGGAAGATGTACGGGTCCAGGAAGGGCAGCACGGAGCGGCCCGCGGCCACCGCGACGCTGTCCGTGTCGAACACGCCGAGCACCGGGAAGAGCACCACCGGGAGCACGGCCGTCCAGGCCATGGGGACGGCCTCGGTGAACCACCAGAGGGCCATCCACGCGGCCACGGCGGCGGCGGCGGCGGGGCGGTGGTCCAGGCCGGGCAGGGTGTGCAGACCGGAGGGAACCCCGTAGATGAGGCCAGCGGCCAGGGGGCCCGCGACACGTCCCACCCACTGTCCCGTCGTCGCGCCGCGCGCGGCCTGCTCACCCATATGGCGTGGGACCGTCGCACAGGTGGTGCCGGGGGTGGGAGGGGAAAGCCGGTCCTCCCGCCGGGCGTGCGTGGGTCGCCCGCGCCCGGCCGTGGTAGGTTGGCGTCCTCCCGCGCCGCGCCATGATTCAATTCTTCCACGTCTACAAGGCGTATCCCGGCGATCCGCCGGTGCTCTCGGACATCAACCTCAGCGTGGAGAAGGGCGAGTTCCTCTTCCTCACGGGCCCCTCGGGCGCGGGCAAGACGACGCTGCTCAAGCTCATCTTCTGCGCGGAGAAGGCCACCAAGGGGCAGATTCTGGTGGGCGGCCGCAACATCGCCCGCATCCGCGAGTCCGCCGTCCCCTACCTGCGCCGCAACATCGGCGTGGTGTTCCAGGACTTCAAGCTGCTGCCGCACCGCACCGTGGAGGACAACGTGTCCTTCACGCTGGACGTGCTGGGCGTGCCGCGCGCGCAGGCGCGCGACAAGGTGCGGCGGATGCTCAAGCTGGTGGGGCTGGAGCACAAGGCGGACTCGTTCCCCCTGCGCCTGTCGGGTGGAGAGCAGCAGCGCGTGGTCATCGCGCGCGCGCTCGTGAACGACCCGACCATCCTCCTGGCGGACGAGCCCACCGGCAACCTGGACCCGGCGCTCACCGTCGAAATCATGGACCTGCTCACGCAGGTGAACATCCGGGGCACCACGGTGGTGGTGGCCACGCACGACGCCACGCTGCTCGCGCGCTACCAGAAGCGCACCGTGCGCCTGGAGCGCGGGCAGATTGTCTCCGACGAGGACGGCGTCAAGGCGGCGCGGCGGATGGTGGTATGAGCGCGCTGGCGAAGACGCGGTACTTCTGGCGCTCGGCGGCGGTGGGGCTCAAGCACTCGCCCTTCGTGCACTTCATCGCCGTGACGACCATCGCGATTGCCCTGTTCTCCGCGGGGCTGGCGCGCGGCGGCGCCCGGGTGCTCGACAACCTCCTGGCGTCCCTGGGCGGCGAGGTGGAGGTGACGGTGTACCTGGCGCCGGAGCTGGGCCAGGACGAGGCGCACGGCGTGCGCGCCCGCGTGGAGGCGCTCAGCCAGGGGCAGGTGACGCTGGTGCCGCCGGACGCGGCGCTGGCGAGGCTGCGCACCGAGCTGGGTGATTTGGGCGAGGCCTTGTCGGAGCTGCCGGAGAACCCGCTGCCCGCGGCGCTGGAGCTGCGTGTGCCGCCCGCGCAGCGCACGCCCGAGGCGCTCCAGGCCCTGGCGAAGGAGCTGCGACAGCTGCCCGGCGTGTCCGGCGTGGACTACGGTGAGCAGGCCGTGGAGCGGCTCACGGCGATTGCTCGCGCGCTGAGCTTCGGGGCGATGGTGGCCTTCGTGGTGGTGCTGGGCGCCACCGTCGTCATCGTCGCGGCCACGCTCCAGCTCGCCATCTATTCGCGGCGCGAGGAGATTGAAATCCAGAAGCTGGTCGGCGCCACGGACCGCTTCGTCAAGGCGCCCTTCCTGCTGGAGGGGCTGCTGCAGGGGCTGCTCGGCGCGGGCGTGGCGCTGTTGGGGCTGTGGGCCTTCGGCAAGCTGGTGGGGCCCACGCTGGGCTCGCTGTTCGCCTTCCTCCTGGGGCCGGGCGTGGCGGCGCCGTGGGTGGAGCCGCGCCTGGTGCTGGAGCTGGTGGGCGCGGGCTGTGGCCTGGGGCTGGGCGGCAGCTTCGTGGCGGTGGGCCGCTTCCTGCGCGTATGAGCCGCGTCCTCGTCCTCGCGCTCGGCCTGGCGCTCCTCGGCCTCCCCGCGCGCGCACAGAAGCTGGAGGAGGCGGAGCAGTCCGCGCTGCGCGAGAGGCTGGCCGCGCAGCGCGCGACGCTGGCGCTGGTGGAGGCCAAGAAGCTCACCGTGCTCGAGGGCCTGGAGCTGATGGAGGAGATGGTCGCCTTCTCGCGGCGCCGCGTGCGCGCGCTGGAGGCGGACCTGGCCGTGTTCCGCAAGCGCGTCATCCTGGCTGAGCGTGAAGAGGTGCTGCTGCGCGAGGCCCTGCGCGTGCAACTGCGCCGGCTGTCCCCGCGGCTGCGCACCCTCTACCGCGTCATGCGCCGCCGCCCGCTGGAGGTGCTGCTGTCCGCCGAGGACTTCTCCGCGCTGGTGTGGCGCGCCCGCGCGTTGGAGGCGAGCATGGCCGGAGACCTGGACCTGCTGCGCGGCGTGCAGCGCGTGGCTCACCTGCAGCGCCAGTCCACGCTGGAGCTCAAGCGGCTGCAGACCTCGCTCGCCGCGCGCGTGGCCTTCCTCCAGGAGCAGGAGCGGCTGGCGCGCGCGCAGCACGAGGCGCTCGAGGAGGTGGTGGGCTCTCTCGCGGGTGAGGCGGAGCTGGCGCGCCGCGCGGTGAAGGAGCTGGAGCAGGCGGACGCGGAGCTCTCCCAGGTGGTGCGCGAGCTGAAGGAGGCGCCCGCCACGCACGGCTTCGGCGCGCTCAAGGGCAAGCTGCCCTCGCCCACGCGAGGCATCGTCGAGGTGGGCTTCGGCAAGGTCGTCAACCCGCGCTTCAACACCGTCACCGTGCAGAAGGGGCTCGACATCCGCGCCGCCTCCGGCACGCCCGTCATCGCCGTGGCCGATGGCACCGTCGTCTATGCCGGCTCGCTGCGCGGCTACGGCAACCTGCTCATCCTCGACCACGGGGACGGCTACCACACCCTCATGGCCCACCTGTCGTCGGTCACCCCGGAGGTGGGCGCCCCCGTCGTCGCCGGTGAGCCGGTGGGCGAGGTGGGGGACACCGGCTCGCTCAAGGGCTCGTACCTCTACTTCGAGGTCCGCAAGGCCGGGCAGGCCGTCGACCCCGCACCCTGGCTGGCCCCGACGCCCTGACGCATTGCGGCACGCTTGAGGCGGGCTTGTTATCCTGGGTGAAGGGATTTCGGCACGAGAGGAGCGAGCAGGCGCATGGACCTCATGGGCGGAATGCAGAAGGCGGTGCGACGGGTGCTGGTGGCCCGGGGTGTCCAGTCCTCGACAGTCGACGTCGGTGGACAGTCGGTGCACTTCTACTCGCTGAAGGGGCAGGGGAAGGGGCCGCCGGTGGTGCTGGTGCACGGGCTGGGCGGCTCGGCGAACGGCTTCGGGCGCACGTTCTTCGGCCTGTCGAAGCGCTTCTCGCGCGTGGTGGCGCCGGACCTGCCGGGCCATGGCTTCTCCGTGCAGTACTGCGGCGGCCAGGTGTGCGTGCGCAACCAGTTCGAGGTGCTGCGCGCCTTCGTCGAGCAGGAGGTGAAGGAGCCCTCGTACGTGGTGGGCAACTCGCTGGGCGGCGCCATGTCGGTGAACCTGGCGGCCGAGTCTCCCCAGTGGGTGCGCGCGCTGGCGCTGGTGGCCCCGGCGGGCGCGGAGCTGCCGCTGGAGGAGAGCACCGCGCTGCTCAACGCGTTCAAGGTGGGCACGCCCGCCGAGGCCCGCGCCTTCACCCGGCGCCTGTTCCATCAGGCCCCGCTGCCGGCGCTGCTCCTGGCCACCGAGCTGCGGCGCTTCTATGACACGCCCACGGTAAAGGCCCTCACCGCCGAGGCGCTCGAGTCGCGGCTGAGCCTCTCGCCGGAGGCGGTGGGCAAGCTGGCCATGCCGGTGCTGTTCCTGTGGGGCGGCAGCGAGCGGCTGTTGCCCTCCCGCTCGCTGGACTGGTTCCGCTCCCACCTGCCGGCGCACGCGCAGGTGAAGGTGGTGCAGGGCTTCGGCCACGTGCCGCAGATGGAGCGTCCGGACGAGCTGGTGTCGCACCTGGTGCGCTTCGCGGATGCGTCGGGCCTCTGAGGGCCGGGTATAGACTGGGACGCCCTTCGAGCTGTCTTCCGCGAAAGGACGTACCGTCGTGATGCGTCTCTCCCAGCCATGGCGCGCGGCGCTGGCCGCGCTCCTCCTCGTGTCCGAGCCCTCGGCCGCACAGGAGAAGAAGGACGCGGGCGGGAGCAGACCTCCGGGGAAGGCGGAGCGGGCGGAGAAGGACGACGCCACCTATCGCCAACTGGAGACCTTCGCGCGCGTGCTCTCCTACGTGGAGAACAACTACGTGGAGCCGCCCGACCGCGAGCGGCTGGTCTACGGCGCCATCCAGGGGATGCTCGACACGCTGGACCCGCACACCGTCTTCATGCCGCCCGACGTGTTCCGGGAGATGAAGATCGACACCTCGGGCGAGTGGGGCGGACTGGGCATCGAAATCGCGCGCAAGAACGACCGCATCATCGTCGTGGCGCCCATCGACGACACGCCGGCGGCGCGCGCGGGCCTCAAGGCGGGCGACGAGCTGGTGGGCATCGATGGTGAGAGCACGCGGGGCATGGACGTGGGCCGCGCGATGCAGAAGATGCGAGGGCCCGCCGGTGGCCGCGTCCTGCTCACCATCCAGCGTCAGGGTTTCACCGCGCCGCGAGAGATCGCCATCATCCGGGACCACATCCGCATCGTGTCGGTGGAGGGCGCGCTCTACGGAGGCATCGGCCACGTCAAGGTGAAGAACTTCCAGGAGCGCACGGACCAGTACCTGCGCAAGGAGCTGGACCGGCTGCGCGGCCTCAACGGCGGCAAGGAGCTGCGCGGGCTGGTGCTGGACCTGCGCAACAACCCCGGGGGCCTGTTGGACCAGGCGGTGGCGGTGAGCGACCGCTTCCTGCCGGGCAACCTGCCCATCGTCTCCACCCGGGGGCGCGACGGGCGCAACTCCACCGAGGAGCGCAGCAAGGACCGCGACACGGAGAAGAACTACCCCGTCGTCGTGCTGGTCAACGCGGGCAGCGCCTCCGCGTCGGAAATCGTCGCCGGCGCGCTCCAGGACCATGGCCGCGCCACGCTCATCGGCACGCCGACGTTCGGCAAGGGCAGCGTGCAGACGGTCATCGAGCTGGAGGACGGCTCCGGCCTGAAGCTGACGATTGCCCGCTACTACACACCCAAGGGCCGCAGCATCCAGGAGCGCGGCATCACCCCCGACTACGTCGTCCCGGACGAGGCGGGTGGAAAGCCCGGACGCGAGGCGCCGCGCGAGAAGGACCTGCAGCGTCACTTCCGCGCGGAGGGCTCGGAGGAGGCCTCGTCCCAGCCGTCCACGCTCAAGGGCCCTCCGGAGAACCTGGTGCCCTGGGACGTCGCCGCGCCGCTGAAGGACCCGCCGCTGAAGGTCGCGCTCGAGTACCTCAACGGGCTTGCGGCCCCTGGTGGACGGCCTCCGGCGCGCGCCGAGGGTCGCTGAAGACACTGCTTCCCCCTTGCTTTTCGCCGCGACCTCCGTTTGATGGCGGGCGGACAAAGGTGAACGAGTGATGCGACCTTCGAGCAATCGCGCGATGCACGCGGCCCTCAGCGGGTGGTTGGTGGGCATGCTGGCCGTGGGCCCCGCCGCCGCGCAGTCGAGCCTCCCCCTCAGGCTGACGCCCCGAGCAGTCCCCTCCGCCTCTCCGTCCTCGGTGACGGTGGTGGCCATCCCGCTCGATGCCACGGCGCGCACGGAGGCGGCGCGGCTGGCGTACTGGGCCGAGCAGTCCGTGGCGCGCTCGGGCCGGCTGGAGCTGGTGCGTCTGTCGGAGGCGCTGGACGCGCAGGGCAGGGCCGAGCGCGAGGCGAAGGCCGCCGAGGGCACCCAGGCCATGAAGGACGGCCAGGCGGCGTACGACGAGCTGGACACACAGAAGGCGCTCGAGCGCTTCGACGTGGCCGCCAAGGCGTTCGAGGCGGGAGACCTGTCGCGCGGCTTCGGCGACTTCGTCCGCGCCCGGGTGATGAAGGCTGCCTCGCAGGTGGCCAACGGCGAGAACGCCGCCGCGCAGCTGGAGATTCGCGCGGTGCTCGCGGTGGACCCGCGGGCGCAGTTCTCGTCCAACTTCTTCCCGCCCGACGAGATGGCCTTCGTGGACAAGGAGCGCAAGGCGGCGCTCGCCGGCTCCACCGTCGCGCTGACGGTGCGCACCGAGCCCGTGCCCGCGCAGGTGTACGTGGACGGCCAGTTCCGGGGCGTGTCGCCCGTGTCGCTCCAGGGCCTGACGGCGGCGGACCACTTCGTGACGGTGATGGCGCCGGGCTACGAGCTCGAGCAGCGCCGCGCCCGCGAAGGGGAGACGTCGCTCACGCTGCGGCCCTCGGCTTCGCAGCGCGCGCTGCAGGCCATCACCGAGCGCGTCGTGCGCAAGCCCGACGGTGTCGAGCGGGACATGGCCCTGCGCGAGCTGGGCGCGCTGGCCGGTGTGTCCCAGGTGCTGGCGCTGCTGGTCCAGGGCGGCACGGGCACGGCGCCCGTGCAGGTGACGGGCCTGCGGCTGGACGTCACGGACGGCCACAACCTGGGCTACGCCGTGGGCTCGGTGCCCGTGGGCGAGGCCATGGCGACGGGCTCCGACACGTTCCTGTCCTCGCTGGTGGGCGCGGACACGGCGAGGCTCGCGGGCAACAAGCCGGTGACGCACTTCTCGAGCGGCGGCAGCAGCAACCGCAAGACGATGGGCTACGTGCTGATGGCCACGGGTGTCGCGCTGCTGGCGGGCGGCATCTACTTCGGCATGGAGGCCTCCTCGAAGGAGGATGACTTCCGCCGCGCGCCCCAGACGAGCCCCCGCGCCAAGGACTTCAAGGACACGGGCAAGACGTACGCCCTGGTGGCCGACATCGGCCTGGTGACGGGTCTGGTCTCCGCGGGTCTGGGCAGCTACTTCGCCTTCGCCGGTGGTGGAAGCAGCTCTTCGTCCTCCTCCTCCTCCTCCAAGGCCGCGGCCACGCCCTCCCGTTCGCGCGCCACGCCTCCGCCGTCCAAGGCCGCGCCCTCCAAGAGCGAGTCCCTGGACATGCCGCCTCCGCCCAAGGGCACCCGGCCCGTGAGCGAGCCGCTCCCCATGCCTCCGCCCCCGTCGAAGACGACGACGCCCGCGCCGGCCAAGACGACGCCCGCGCCCCAGGCCACCGAGCCGGCTCCGGCGCCGCCCCCCGCGCGCGACACGAAGCGCTCGCGCGACGAGGACGCCGCCCAGCGCGAGGAGGAGCTCAAGAAGCGCCGCGAGGAGGTCGAGCGCCAGCGCCGTGAGCTGGAGGAACGCCGCAAGCAGGAGGAGGCCGACGCGGAGGCCAAGCGCAAGCGCGACGAAGAGGAGAAGCGCAAGCGCGAGGAAGAAGAGAAGAAGAAGCGGCCGTCCATCGACGAAGACGATCTCCGGAATTACTAGCCATGCGACGTCCCCTTCGTTTGCTCATCCCCATGGCGGCCCTCTCCCTGGGCCTGTCCGCGTGCAGCCTCCTGGTCGACTTCGACGAGGAGGGTCAGCCCTGCGATGACCGCAACCAGTGCCTGGAGAACTACGTCTGCAAGGACGGCAGTTGCACCGCGGACGACACCCCTCGGCCCTCCGATGGTGGCACCGACGCGGGCACCACGGATGCCGGCACCGACTCTGGCACCCCGGACGCGGGTGGTGACGCCGGCCCTGTCCCGGGCCCCGGCCCCGTGGACGCGGGAACCGGTGACGGCGGCTTGTAGTCGCGGGCGCGAGGGGCGGTAGTTCCTACAGCCCCTGGCGCCCCGTGGCCGGGCTGCCGCGCCGCGTCCCCGCGGACACGCCCGCCTGGCCGCCCGCTGGTCCTCGCAACCCCGCGTCTCCACTCGGGACGCGTGGCCTGGCCGCCTGTGTCCCACCCCTCGGGGTGGGGTTGGCATCCGCCGTGCTCTGTCGTGAACCCACGGAGGGTTTCATCGACATGGGCAAGCGCGTCGGAGTGCTGATGGGCGGGTGGGGTGAGGAGCGGGAGATTTCGCTCAAGAGCGGGGAGGCCGTGGTGGCGGCGCTCGAGTCCCGCGGCCACCACGTCACCCGGATATTCGCGGGGCCGGGCCTGGACCGCGCGCTGCGGGCCGCCGAGCTGGACGTGGCCTTCATCGCGCTGCACGGGCGCATGGGCGAGGACGGCCGCGTGCAGGGCCTGCTGGAGCTGCTGGAGCTGCCGTACACGGGCTCGGGCGTCCTGGCGTCCGCGCTGGCGATGAACAAGCCCTTCGCCAAGAAGCTCTTCCGGCTGCACAACCTCCCCACGCCCCAGGGGTACCGCGTGGGCCGCGACGACGCTGCGCGCGCCCCGGAGCTGCATGGGGACCTGGGCTTCCCCTGCGTGGTGAAGCCCGCCTGTGGCGGCTCCTCGGTGGGCCTGGGCGTGGTGCGCGAGCCTCAGGAGCTCGCCCAGGCGGTGGCGCAGGCGTGCCGCTTCGGGGGCGAGGCGCTGGTGGAGCGCTTCGTGTCCGGGCGCGAGGTGACGGTGGGCATCCTCGGTGACGCGGTGCTGGGCAGCTGCGAGGTGGCCACGCCGCGCGAGGGCTTCGACTTCGAGGCCAAGTACAAGGGGGGCGCCCGCTACTTCCTGCCGCCCCGGCTGTCCGCCACGCGGGTGGCCAACGTGGAGGCGCTGGCGCTCGCCGCGTACCGCGCCCTGGGCTGCCGGGGCTACGCGCGGGTGGACCTGCTGTGCTCGGACACCGACAACGACGTGGTGCTGGAGGTCAACACGCTGCCCGGCTTCACCCCCACCAGCCTCCTGTCCAAGATTGCCGGCCACGCGGGCCTGGACTTCCCGGAGCTCGTCGAGCGCATCCTGGCGCTCGCGACGCGCGACGAGGCGGGTATCCTGGATGCGCCCGAAGTCACCCCCGCTCCCGTCGTCGACGAGCCCCGCCGCGCCGTCAGCTGAAGCGACGCCCCGACAGCCCCAGGCCGCCTGCCCGGCTCCCCAGGGCGTTCCTCCAGGCCCTCGTGACCCGCTCCGACGCGGTGGGTCACGATGGACCTGAACGGAACGTTCAAATTCGGGGAATAATTTGACACGTCCTTGACGCCTCCCTATTGTCCGGCGCGATCAGTCCCGGAAGGTCAAACCCTTGTCTTTTCGGGCACATACGGGGCGGGGGCTCAGCGGACCCAGGAGGCGGCGGTCGGCGTGAGGACGGGATTCCGGAGCCGCCGCGTATGGAAGGACCGCGGGCCACGGGGGCCGTGCGGGAGGGGCTGAGCGTCACCGATGACCACCGTCGAGATCATCTTCCTGGGCGTCTATTTCAGCGTCCTGTGCGTGCTGGCGGTCTACGGCTCGCACAGGTACCGGATGGCGTTCCTGTACTACCGGCACAAGTTCAAGCTGCCGACGCCCAAGGGCTCCTTGAAGGAGCTGCCTCGCGTCACCATCCAGCTGCCCATCTTCAACGAGATGTACGTGGTGGAGCGCCTGGTGGAGTCGGTGTGCCGCATCGACTACCCGCGCGACCTCCTGGAGATCCAGGTCCTCGACGACTCGACGGACGAGACGTGTGGCATCGCCCGGGCGTGCGTGGAGCGTCACCGCCAGAAGGGCCATGACATCGTCTACATCCACCGCGTCAACCGCGAGGGCTTCAAGGCGGGCGCGCTGGAGAACGGCCTGAAGTCCGCGCGCGGCGAGTTCGTCGCCGTGTTCGACGCCGACTTCGTGCCGAGCCCCGACTTCCTGCTGCGCACGGTGCCGTTCTTCTCCGACGCGAAGGTGGGCATGGTGCAGGTGCGCTGGGGCCACCTCAACCGTGAGTTCTCCATCCTCACGCAGGCCCAGAGCATCTTCCTGGACGGCCACTTCATCATCGAGCACACGGCGCGCAACCGCTCCGGCTGCTTCTTCAACTTCAACGGCACCGCCGGCATCTGGCGCCGGGGCACCATCGCGGACGCGGGCGGCTGGCAGCACGACACGCTGACCGAGGACCTGGACCTGAGCTACCGCGCCCAGCTCAAGGGCTGGCAGTTCGTGTTCCTCCCGGAGGTCATCTCCCCGGCCGAGGTGCCGGTGGACATGAACGCCTTCAAGAGCCAGCAGCACCGCTGGGCCAAGGGCTCCATCCAGACGGCGAAGAAGCTCCTGCCCACCATCCTCAAGAGCGACCTGCCGCTGGTGGTCAAGCGCGAGGCGTTCTTCCACCTCACCAACAACATGGCTTATCTGTTGATGGTGCTGCTGTCGGTGCTGATGCCCATCAGCATGGTGGTGCGCTTCCAGCACGGCCTGTACGGCACGCTGTTCCTGGACCTGCCCTTCTTCGTGTCCGCCACGGCGAGCGTGTGCTTCTTCTACGTGGCCGCGCAGCGCGAGCGGGGCGTGAAGGGCTGGGAGCGGGTGAAGTACCTGCCGTTCCTGATGAGCCTGGGCATCGGCCTGGCCATCAACAACGCCAAGGCCGTGGCGGAGGCGCTGCTCAACCAGCAGTCGGGCTTCGCCCGCACGCCGAAGACGGGCGCCGAGGGCAAGAAGGTCGTCGCGGTGAAGAAGGCGTACCGCGGCAGCAAGACGCTGATGCCGGTGGTGGAGCTGCTCTTCGCGGCGTACTTCACCGGGGCGCTGTGGTTCGCCATCGACGCGCGCATCTACACGTCGCTGCCCTTCATCATCCTGTTCCAGGCGGGCTTCCTGTACGTGGGCGTCTCCAGCCTGATGCAGGGGTTCGCGGGCCGCGTGAAGCTCAGCGACGCCGCTCCCGCCGTCAACGCGGCCGAGGAGCAGGCGCGCCGCGCCGCCTGAGGTCAAGCCGTGCGCGCCCCGGGAGGTCTTCCGGGGCGTGACGCGAAGCCGGGCGCCGGGGACCTTCAGGGACCCGCGTCCGGCGTCTCCCGCAGCAGCACCTGCTTGAGGCGCACCGGCGGAGGTCCGGTGCGGGAGGGCTGGCAGCCCTCGTCGATGGACGTGCTGGCCACCGCGCGCAGCGTGAGGCCCGCGTCGTCGCATGCCACCAGCTCCGTGGGGAACACGACGGGGCAGGGAGCGCCCGAGCCCGTGAAGCCCGTGGCGCGCGTCTCCCCGACGAAGCCGCCCGGTGTGCGCTGCAGGACGATGGTCGCCCCGCTCGAGTCGGCGCCCGGGGTGCCCGCATCCGTGTCCGCGAGCGCGCGCACCACGGCCAGCGTCAGCGTGCCCGCGTCCTCCTCGCCCCGGTAGCGGAACGCGGGGTTCTCCTCGTGGCGGTACTCGCCCGCCTGGCTGCTCTCACAGCCGGGCGGCACACGGATGGGCGGTGGAGGTGGGGAGCGCGTCTCCAGGGTGGGAGGCGCCTTGGCGGGGCACGCCGTGAGGCAGAGGACACTGAAGCCGAGGGCCAGCGATGGCAGGGCGCGGTGCATGGGGCGCGGATATTGGCTGAATGGACGTGCGAGCGGGACTTCGTTTGATTCCCCTTGGACGACTCTCTAACCTTCGGACCGTCATGAGCATTCGACGCCTCGTCCTCTTTTCGCTGGTGGCCGTCCTGGCGGCACCGTCCTCCGCGCTCGCTCAGGCCGACGACCTGCTCGCTCCACTCACGCCGTCGAAGTCGGCGACGAAGAAGCCGGCCAAGCCGAAGGTGGTGAAGAAGAAGAAGGCGGAGAAGGCGACGGCGAAGAAGCCGCCGAAGGCCGCCAGGCCCGCCGCCACCGCGAAGGGCTCGAAGAAGAAGAACCTCCCGCCACCGGATGACAGCCTGCTGGCGCCCCTGGCGCCGGTGAAGACGGAGCTCGCCGTCGTCATCGCCGGGGGTGTCCGGGGCGCGCGGCTGACGCTGGATGGCCGCGACGCGGGCGCGCTGTCGGCCACGCCCATGACGGTGCCCGTGGCGCCCGGCGACCACCTGCTCGTGGTGCGCAAGGCCGGCTACGAGGACTACTCGCGCCGGTTCACCGTCAAGGAGGGCTCGACGCAGGACGTGAAGGTCGCGCTGGTGGCCACCATGGGCTTCGCGCGGGCCATCTCCGATGTGGCCGGCACCAAGGTCCTGGTGGACGACGTCGAGGTGGGCACGGTGCCTCTGAGCGACATCCTGCTCAAGCCCGGCTCGCGCGAAATCGAGTTCCGCGCGGAGGGCTTCCGCCCCGACATCCAGCGCATCAACGTGCTGGCCGGCACCAACTACGAGCTGGTGGGCAAGATGCGGCCCCTGGTGGACACCGCGGTGGCGAGCAACACGCCGCGCGAGGACGTGCCCGCCAACCCCGTGCTGGACCCGTCCTCCACGTCGCAGGGGGATGACTACAACCCGGCCCTGGCCTTCAACGAGAAGTCGCCGGACGCCGAGCTGGAGGGCTCCAGCAAGCCCTGGTACGGCCGTTGGTACGTCTGGGCCGGCGTGGGCGCCGTCGTGGCCGCGGGCACCGTGGGCGCGGTGATGGCGACGAAGGAGCCGGGCATCAAGCCCCCCAACCTCGGGACGGCCTGCAACAACGGCCCCTGCGACATCGTGCTGGGGGGCGGCATCCGCCCGGTGCGCGGCAACGGTGGCGCGCAGAAGCTGGCGCCCGTGGGCGGGCTGCGCTTCTAGCATCCCGAAAGGCCGCGTCCCCTCGGATGGGTGGCGCGGCCCCGGAGGTTCCGTCTCACTCCCCGCGCAGGTCGTCCTCGACGGCGCGGGGCTCGGGCGCGGAGAGGACCAGGTACACGTCCGACACGCGTCCCACGCCCCAGGTGTCCAGCACGGTGGTGCGCACCTTGAAGGGCTCGGACTCCGGCAGGAACTCCGTGAGGTCCACCTCTCCCGGCTCGAAGGTGAAGGCCCGGCGCCCCACGTTGTCCACCTGCTCGTTGCCCAGGTGGACGCTCTCGGTGAAGCCCACGACGGCGCGGCGCTTCACCTGTCCCTTGGCGTCGGTCACCTCGAACAGCAGGAAGTTGTCCACGCTGATGCCGAGCGTGCCCTTCGCGTCCCCGTAGAGCCGCGCGCGCATGCCGTCGCGCTGGAGCACGGGCGTCTCGCCGAAGGTGACGACGCGGGGCGTGCGCTCGCCCTCGTCCGTGTCCACCTCCACGTCCTCGCGCACCTTGTCCAGGGTCTCCGTCTCCTGGGGCGGCGTGTCCACGACCAGGCGGACGGAGCGGGGAGTCGTCGGGGCGGCGGTGGGCGCGGGGACGTTGCGCGCGCACGCCATCCACCCCAGGGTGGCGGCCAGCAGGAGCGTTCGAGAGTGCATGTCCCGCAAGGCTAGACGAGCCGTGGTGGCCCGGGTCAATTAGCATGCGCTTCATGCGCCCAGCCCTGCTCAGCCTGCTGTCGTGGTGCCTGCTCCTCGGACAGCCGGCCCGGGCGGACATCCCTCCGGAGGTGGCGCTGAGCCTCCAGCACCTCAAGCCCGCCGAGCGCGAGCGCGCCGCGAAGGCACTGGGCCCCCTGGAGGAACTGCCGCGCTACCGGGTGCAACTCGACGTGAACCCCGAGACGCGCGAAGCCACCGGGCGGGTGCAGGTGGAGGTGCTGGCGCGTGAGCAGCCCCTCAAGGAGCTCTACCTGCGGCTGACGCCCAACGCCCTGGGTGGCAAGCGGGTGGTGTTGTCCGACGCGCGGATGAACACCGCGCCCATCGTCCTGGAGCAGCCGGAGCCCACGTTGTATCGCCACCGCCTCGCGGAGCCCATGCCCGTGGGCATGGCGGTGGTGCTGGACGTCGCCGTGCGCGCGGTGGTGCCTCGGGGGGAGAAGGGCGGGGGCGGGCTGCTGGCCGGCGCCGGTGGCGGGAAGAAGGGCCCTGGAGACCATGGCGCCTTCTCCATCACGGAGGACTTCGTCAGCCTGGTGGGTGTGGTGCCCCAGGTGCCGCCGCTGGACGACAAGGGGCAGCCGTGGGCGGGGCCGCAGGGCATTGGAGATCTGGCGCTGTACGCGCCGGCGCATGTGCTCGCGTCCATCACCGTGCCGTCGGGCTGGGTGGTGCACGCCACCGGCGCGGCCATGGGCGAGGTGCCGGAGCGTGACGGCCGGGTGCGCTACGCCTTCGCCGCGGGCGCGGTGCGCGACTTCCCCATCCTCGTGTCGAAGGGCTACGCGGTGTCCACGGCCACGGTGAACGGCGTCACGGTGGAGAGCCACTACGCCGCGCGCAACCAGGACGTGGGCGAGCGCGTGCTCAAGTACGCCACGTCCGCGCTGGCGGAGTTCGAGAAGCGCCTGGGGCCCTTGCCGTACACGCACTTCCGGGTGGTGGAGGCGCCGTTGTCCGGAGGGGCGGGCGGGATGGAGTTCCCCGGCCTCATCACCGTGGCGACGTCGCTGTACCGCGGCGTGGTGGACCCGCTCGAGATGGTGGCGGGCCACGTGGATCTGGAGCAGCTGAAGGAAGTGATGGAGGCGCTGGGCCCGTTGGGCGCGGGGGCACCGATGGCGCAGATGGGCGAGACGCTGGAGCGCACGCTGGAGTTCACCGTCGCGCACGAGGTGGCGCACCAGTACTTCGCGGGGCTGGTGGGCTCGGACCCCATCAACGCGCCCGTGGTGGACGAGTCCCTGGCGCAGTACGCGGCGCTGCTCTACATCGAGTGGAAGCACGGCAAGAAGGCCGCCGAGTCGATGCGCAAGGAAGCGCTGGTGGCGCCGTACCACATGTACCGGATGTCGGGCGGCGAGGACGCGCGGGCGGACCGGCCCACGGGCGCGTTCGATGGGGAGATGGAGTACGGCGCGCTGGTGTACGGCAAGGCACCGCTGCTGCACCACGCGTCGCGCAAGCTGGTGGGCGACGCGGCCTTCTTCCAGGGCCTGCGCTCCTACGTGGACACGTACCGCTTCAAGTGGACGTGCAAGGAGTGCTTCACCAAGGAACTCGCCAAGGCGAGCCCCGGCAACGGCAAGGCGCTCGAGCGGCTGCGCGTGCGCTGGTGGCAGGAGGCTCGCGGTGACGATGATTTGGGTCTGCCCAACCTGGACTCGGTGATGGACACGCTGGGGGCGGGCAGCGGCCTGGACGCGGATGCGCTGGACGCCCAGGCCAAGGAGCTGCTTGAGCAACTGCTGCCCTCACTGTTGGGACAGTGAGGGCAGGACGCTTCAGTCGAAGAGCGCCTGGACGAACTCGCGCGGCTCGAAGCGGCGCAGGTCGGCGACCTTCTCGCCCACGCCCACCCAGACCACGGGCAGCTTGAGCTCGTCGCAGATGCCGATGATGACGCCGCCCTTGGCGGTGCCGTCCAGCTTCGTCAGGGCGATGGCTGTGACGCCCACGGCCTCGTGGAACTGCTTGGCCTGCTGGATGGCGTTCTGGCCGTTGGTGGAGTCGAGCACCAGCAGCACCTCGTGCGGCGTGCCGGGCATGGCCTTGTCCATCACGCGCTTGACCTTCTTGAGCTCCTCCATGAGCGGCGCCTTGGTGTGGAGCCGGCCCGCCGTGTCGGCGATGACGACGTCGGCGCCCTCGGCCTGGGCCTTCTTGATGGCGTCGAAGATGACCGAGCCCGGGTCTCCGCCCTCGGCGCCCTTCACCAGCTGCGCCTTGGCGCGCTCGGCCCACACGTCGAGCTGCTCGGTGGCCGCCGCGCGGAACGTGTCGCCCGCGGCCAGCACCACCTTCTTGCCCTCGCCGGTGAGCTTCGCGGCCAGCTTGCCGATGGTCGTCGTCTTCCCCGCGCCGTTGACGCCCACCACCATGACGACGTGAGGCGGACCGCCGCCCTCCAGCGAGCGCGGCACCGGCAGGTCGACGATGCGCGCCACCTCCGTGCGGATGAGGTCCTTGATGCGCTCGGAGTCCTTCAGCTCGCTGCGCTTGAGCTTCTCGCGCGCCACGTCCACCAGCGTGCTCGCGGTGCGCACGCCGATGTCCGCGGTGAAGAGAATCTCCTCCAGCTCCGCCAGCACGGACTCGTCCACCTGGCGCTGCGAGCCGAACAGCCCGTTGAGGCGGGCCATGAAGCCCTGGCTCTTGGTCTTGTCCAGGCCCTGGGCCAGCGTGCGGCCGGCCTCCGCGTCCACCTTGGCGCGGGCGGCGGCCTCCTCGGCGCGGCGGGCCTCCTCGACGGCGGCGGCCTCGCGGGCCCGCTCCTCCTCCAGGAGTCGCTGGGCCTCGGCCTGCTCACGCTTGCGCCGCTCGCGGGCCTCGTCGTCGGCGGCCTTCTTCGCGCGGTACTCGACGCGCTTCTCCTCCTCCTCTCGCTCCTTGAGGGCGCGGGCCTGCTCCTCCAGGCGGGCGCGCTCGCCGGCGTCCGTGGTGGTCCGGGCCGCGCGGGTGAGCTCCTCGCGCTGGCGGGCCAGCTCCTGGGCGCGGGCGTGGGCCTCGTCCACCTCGCGCAGCCGGGCGGCCTCCTTCTCCGAGGGGGGCAGCTCGACGCGCAGCTCCGGCCGCTCGGCGGGCAGCGCGGGCTTCTCCGGGACGGGGACGCCGGGCTTCTTGCCCGGCTCGGGCGCGCGCTTCTTGAAGAAGAGCTTGCGGGCCGCCAGCACCATCAGCAGGGCGAAGAGGGCCGCCCCGCTGATGCCCACCACGTCGCCCGTGGTGAGGCCGTCCGAGGGGGGCACGCCCGTCCCGGGCTGGGTGGTTTCCCCGCCCGGGGTGGGGGCGGGGGAGGGGGCGGGCGGCACCTGCGCGGTCAGGGCGTCGAGGGCATTGGGGGTCTTCATGGGCGCGGCTCCGCATACACCAACACGCCGGTGGATGCAGCGCCCCCGGCCGAGTAGAAACAGCGGGCCATGCGCCTCAAGCTCCCCACTGTCGTGCTCCCGTCGGTTCTCCTGCTGGCCAGCGCCTGCATCGTCGAGGCTCCCGGTGGCGCCAGCGCCGAGCAGCGCAAGGCCGCCACGGTGACGCAGGTTCCGGCGCTCTCCGTGCGCAACGGCGCGAACCTGGGAGGCAAGGTGGAGCTGGTGGCGGCCACCGTGCAACCCGGGCGGCTGACGCCCGGCGAGCGCGCCCAGGTCACCCTCTACTTCAAGGTGCTCCAGGCCATCGATGAGGACTACCTCATCTTCGTCCACGTCGAGGACGCGGGCGGCCGCATGGAGCGGATGAACCTGGACCACAAGCCGGCCAACGGCATGCTGCCCACGTCCCAGTGGAAGCCGGGCGAGACGGTGAAGGACGAGTTCTCCATCTACCTCCCCGCGGACGCCAACCCGAAGGCGCTCAACATCTGGCTGGGGCTGTGGGACCCCCGCACGGACACGCGCCTGACGCTGACCAACCCGGACGCGGTGCGCAACGACGGGAAGAACCGCCTGCTGGTCGCGCAGGTGCCCGTGGCGCGGTGAGGGAAAAGCGTCGGAGTGGGCCGTAAGCCGGGTTCTGTTCCCGCCCCTTTCGGGACGGGCGATGAACATTCATCTAGGGCCCTGGTTGCCCAGGGGCCTCATCAGCGAGCAACCCGAACGCATGGGGCGGGCAACCCCTGTCCCCCGGACAGCGGGGACGCGCTCCTATTGGCTCTTGCTCCAGGTGGGGTTTACCGAGCCGTCCGAGTCACCCCGGACGCGGTGCGCTCTTACCGCACCGTTTCACCCTTACCCGCCCCTCGCGGAGCGGGCGGTCTGTTTTCTGTGGCACTTTCCTGCGAGTCGCCTCGACTGGCCGTTAGCCAGCACCCTGCCCTCTGGAGCCCGGACTTTCCTCCCGCCACCCAGGATTGCAGTGGCCGGCGTTCATCTGGACCACTCCGACTCCTGCCCCTTACAACAGGCCCGGGAGGGCGGTCCACTCCGGGCCGCGAGGCTCAATCCCAGGGGGCTCCCGGGCAGGGAAGCGGGCGTGCTCCTCGTGGGCCCACCGTGCCATGGCCTTCGGGTCCACCTCCTCAAGGGGGAACTCGACCCAGGCCGAGCTGTGGGCGCCCTGGCCACGTGGGGGCGCCCAGGGCGGCCGTGACTCGGCATCGAAGTGGACGCGCAGCCGCCGCTTCCCGCCCTTCACCGGCACGAGGGAGAAGGAGAGGTTGGGCTCGAGGAAGTGATAGGCGGGCCGAGGGCCCCGCATGTCGACGGTGCCCATGTTCTCGAACCAGCGCGCCAGTGAGAGCAGTTCCCCTGTCTCCAGACTGGGGTCCACCTTGGTCCAGGGCTCCTGTCCTGGCACCTGGACGGTGAAGCGGATGAGCAGCCAGTTCAGGCTGTCGACGGTTCCATCCGGGAACTGGTAGCCGACGATGTCCAGCCGAAGCGAGTGGCAGTGGGAGGCCCGTAGCTCGAGCGCCATCCGAAGAGTCTACATCCGCTCGTCGATGGCCCGGTTGCTCATGGCGTCCGCGTCCGCGTTCTTCGCGCGCGGGATGTGGTGCAGCTTCACGCGGGTGAAGCCCGACAGGAGCTTCTTCGCCTCGTCGAACAGCGGCCGCAGCGTGGCGCTCTTCACCTGGTACTGCCCGCCCAACTGCCGGATGAGCAGCTCGCTGTCCGCGTAGACGTCCACCTCGCGCGCGCCCAGCGCCTTCGCGTGCTTCAGGCCCAGCAGCAGCCCCATGTACTCGGCGTGGTTGTTCGTCTGCGTGCCGAGGAACCGGCCCAGCCGGGCGACCACGTGTCCCTCGGCGTCCGTCACCACCGCCCCCGCGCCCGCGGGCCCCGGGTTGCCCCTGGCGGCGCCGTCCGAATAGACGCGCACGCGGGGCAAGGGCTCGGAGGGTGGGGGAGGGGACAGCGCCTCGGCGGGCGCCCGCGCCACCTCGTCCCCGAGCGGCGGGGACGGGTCCAGGCGGGTGGCGGCCTCGTCGAGGAGCTGCCCCAGGTGCTCCCGCGTGAGGCCGCGGAAGGCGCGCACCGTCGACGAGAGCGGCTCCTCGCGCGCGATGTGGCGGAGGATGTCGACCAGCGACGGCGCGGGCATCCGTGCGGCCTACTTCGCCGCCGCGGGCGTTTCCTGGAGCGCTTCCACCGCGTAGATGATGCGGTTGCAGGACGGGCAGATGTCCGTGCCGAGCGAGGTGCGCAGCTGGTTGTAGAGCTGCGGGGGCACGTTCATGTTGCAGCCCTGGCAGGTGCCGGCCACCACGCCGACCAGCGCGGGCAGCTTCTTCTTGCGCACCACCTCGTAGCGCCGCAGCAGCGTCGAGTCGACGCCCTCCGCGACACCCGCGCGGCGGCCCTCGAGCGCCTTCACCTGCGCCTCGGACTCGCCCAGCTTGCCGCGCAGCTCACCCATCCTCGCGGACAGGCCCTGCTGCTTCGTGGCGAACTCCGCCTCCTTGCCCTTGAGCGCCTCGCGAGCCTGGCCGAGCTGCTTCGTCAGCTCCACCTGCTCCTCGGCCATCGTCAGATTGGCCTTCTTGGCGATGTCGATTTCACGGGCCAGGGCGGAGTACTCGCGGGTGGAGCGCTGTTCTGCCAGGCGCGCCTCCCACTTCTTCACCTTGTCCTTCTCGTCCGTGATGTTCTGCTCGACCTGGGTCTTCTGCCGCTCCATGTCGGCGACCCGTGCGCGCTCGGCCTCGATGGCGCTGCGAGCCACCCCCAGCTCCCGCTCCAACTCGGCAATCTGACGGGGGTGGATGTCCGCGGCCTTCCGGAGCGATGCGACCTCCAGGTCCACATTCTGAAGCTCCGCCAGCGCCTTCAATTTCTCCCGCAAAGTTGCTGCCTCCCACAGAGCCGCACCGTGTACGGCCGCGCGCTCTTGTACCAACAAGGATGATGGGGGTCCAACGCCCAAATCGACCCAGAGTCATCCCCCGGGCGCTCGGGGCGCCATCCACCATTTGAAAGAGCTTCACGCACCCGTTAGACGGGAACACGTGCTCCGCGCCACCTTTCTCCGCTCTCTGCCCCTGTTCGCGCTCGCCTTCGCCTGCCGCGAGTCCTCCTCGCCGCCCCCGTCCGTGCCCGCGGCCCCTCAGGCGCAGGCCCCCGCGCCCGCGCGCCCCGAGGCCGACGTGAAGTGGGGCGTCATCGAGGGGCGCGTCCGGCTCACCGGCACCCCGCCGCCTCCCACCTCGTCGCCCACCAGCGGCACCGTGGTGTCCGTGTGCGGCGAGCAGACGGAGGACCGCTCCCTCGTCGTGGGGAGCGAGGGAGCGCTGGCCTACACGGTGGTGTCCCTGAAGTCGGCGAGCGCTTTGCCCGCACCGGCCCAGCCGCCCGCCGAGCCCGTGCTGGACCAGAAGAAGTGCATCTATGAGCCACCCGTCCTCGCCGCGCGCGCTGGCGGCCAGCTCACCCTGCGCAACTCGGATCCGCTCGTCCACAACGTGCGCGCGTCCTCCAGCACCAAGCGCTCCTTCTTCAACGTGGCCATGCCCCTGGAGGGGATGAGCACGCGCAAGCCGCTGCCCGAGGAGCCCGGCGTCGTCCCCATCCGCTGCGACATCCACCCGTGGATGCGGGCCGTGGTGCGGACGTTCGACCACCCGTACTTCGCCACCACCTCCCCGGACGGCCGCTTCCGGCTGGAGGTCCCCGAGGGCGCCCACACCCTCGTCTTCTGGCACGAGCGGCTGCCCCAGGCCGAGAAGACCGTGAATGTCCGCGCGGGCGAGCGCGTCCAGGTGGAGCAAGACTGGGCCGTCACGGACCTCCAGCAGTAGCCCGCGCCGGCCGTTTCCAACTTTCTTGGCGAAAGGGCGGAAGGTTTTCGCCCCAGCACGTACTAGGAGGTGCGGCGTGTGCGTCCGGATTTCATTTCCGCTGCGACGGGAAAATTGCTACGCTGCTGCTGGGTTTCAACACGAGAGGGGGGCATGACGATGCAGCCCAAGAAGCGGACCACACTGACGAGCCCGATGCAGACCCTGGAAGCGCCCCGCAAGGAGCCGCGGCCGGTGGGGATGCAGGAGATGGGACCCGGCCTCTACGAGCAGATCCGCCGCGCGCTCACGGAGCTGGCGCTGGCATCGGGGACCTGAGCGGAAGCACGTCGGTCGTGAAGCAGGCCCGGCACGCGCCCCGCGAAGGGCGCACCGGGTGGACACAAGCCGCCTCGTGAGGACGTCCGAGGCTCGCAGGCCTCCTGGCGCTCGCCAGGAAGCCCGCACACCCCTGAATCAGGTGTCGTCGTCGTCGGGCTCGGCGGCCGCGCTCTCGTCGTCGTCGAACGAGTCGAGATCCTCCTCCTCTTCCTCGCTCGCGGCTGCTGGCTCCTCGGGCTCGGGCTCGATGACCTTGGGAGCGGCGGCCAGGCGGCCACGGCGTCCCTCGGGCTGAGGCTTCAGTGCGGGGCTTTCCCGTTGGTCCGCGCCGCACTTCGGGCACAGCGGGTCAGGCTTCTTCATGTCGTAGAACTTCGTCTGACACTTGAAGCAAACGAACTTTGAACCGAGGTCCTTCGCCGGCATTCGCCACCTTCTGAATAAGGCGAGAGAAGACAGGGGCAGAGGCGGGCTCCATAGTTGGGCCGCACGGCGGAGTCAACCGATTGGTTTGCGCGGGAGATTTCTAGCGGTAGCATCCGGGACCTCGTTTCCCCCCCGCGAGCCGGACGCTCCCCTTGAACTTCACCTGCGACAATTGCCAGAAGCGGTACTCCATTGCGGACGAAAAAGTCCGCGGCAAGACGGTCAAGGTCCGTTGCAAGAACTGCCAGAACGTCATCACCGTCGAAGGACCCGCCGAAGAAGAGAGCACCCGCGTGGTGTCGCTCGCGGACGTGGAGCGGCTCAGGGCGCAAGAGCGCTCCCTGGCCGACCCGTCCGTCAGCGTCCCCGCGCCGGTGGCCTCCGCGCCACCGGTGGCCAAGGCGCCGCCCGCGGCGCTCCAGACGCCCTGGGACGATGAGCCCACCAGGGCCGCGCCCTTGCGCGCCACGGGCTCGCCCTGGTTCGTGATGGTGAAGAACAAGCAGGAGGGCCCGCTGGACGAGGGTGCCCTGCGCGAGCTCATCGCCACGGGCACCATCAGCGGCCGGAGCTTCTTCTGGCAGCAGGGCATGGCGGACTGGAAGCGCGGCGCGGACGTGCCGGAGCTCGCCGGTCTGTTCGTTCCCCCGCCCGCGCCGGAGCCTCCTCCGCCGCCCCCGCCGCCTCCCGTGGCGGAGCCGCCCGCGCGCGCCGCCGCGAAGCCCGCGCCCGCTCGCCGCGAGCCGGAGCCGCAGCATCCGGTCTTCTCCGAGCCGGAGCCCCAGTTCCCTCAGGAGCCGGAGCCGCAGGCCTTCCAGCAGCCCGAGCCGGAGGAGCCTCAGTCGGCGCGCCAGTGGGTGCCGGAGGAGGATCCGGACACGACGTACTTCGGCGAGCCGGACCCCCGGAACCAGCCGCAGCCCGCGGGTCGCAAGGGCGCCGCGCCGGCCGCGACCGCCGCGCCGCTCAACGAGCTGTTCTCCGACCTGGATCTGCCCGAGAAGGGTGGAGAGCAGGACGAGGCGCAGGGCGGCAATCCGTACGACGACTCGCAGGGCGAGGAAGGCGGCGAGGAGACCCAGGCGCCCGCGAAGCGTGATCCTCGCGAGAACACGCGCCAGGTGGCCAAGAAGGCAGGGGTGACGCGGCGCAACTCGCCGATGAAGTACGTCGCCGTCGTGCTGCTGGTGCTCCTGCTGCCGCTGGTCGTCGCCTACGTGTTGTCGGAGGCGCTCGGGGTGATGCCGCTGAAGGTCACCACGGTGGATGCGCAGGGGCAGGCGGTGGAGCAGTCCGTCTTCACCGGCGCGGGTGTGGGCGCGCTGCGCGACAAGCTCCTGGGCAACACGCCGCCTCCGGTCGCTCCGATTCCGAAGGCGCCGCCTCAGGCCGCGCCGGTCCCCACCGAGCCCAAGGCGGTGGAGCCGAAGGCCGCCGAGCCCACGCCGGGCGCGGAAGGAGCGGCTGCGGCTCCGACGCAGGAGCAGGTGCAGGCCGTCTACAACGACGCGGAGAAGAAGGACGTCGCCCCGGAGGTTCGCGAGGGCGCGGAGGTCGCTGCGGCGGACTCGGAGGACGTCGGTGGGCCGTCGGACGAGGAGGTGGAGCGCGTGGTGGAGCAGGCGCAGACCTCGTTCCGCGACTGCGTGGAGCAGGAGCTCAAGCGCAACCCGTCCTACAAGGGCGGCAAGGCGACGCTCACGGCGACGGTGGGCACGTCCGGCGCGGTGAAGGAGGCGAAGTTCGACCGCAAGGAGCTCAACGGCAACGCGAACGCGGTGGGCTCGTGCATCCGTGAGCGCGCCCGGCGCATGACGTTCTCCAGCTTCTCCGGCGAGGACATCGAGCTGGAGATTCCGCTGGTCCTCTCCGGTCGGTAGCGCGTCTGGCTCGGCCTGGGTGGCCTCCTCGTGTCGGAGGAGGCCACGGGCCTCGAGCCGCGGTCGTCGAACGGGAGCACGGGCGTCCTCGCCCCTCCGGTGCGAGCGCTCCCGGCCAAGGCCCGTGACGCGCGCGTGGGGTGATGCCTCCGCACATCACCCCGCCAACGGCTGTCACCAGCGACGCGGGCCTTCGCGGAGGAGGACCTGTCCACGGGCCCAGGAAGTACGGGAGCTTGGCGCCCATCCCAGGTCGCATCAGGACTGGCACGCGCGGTGCTTTGGGGATGAGCCTCCCCTTTTGGCTCCGAGAGGCCCTGTCCCATGGCGATCTCCTCCCTGTCGCGTCCGACCTCCTCCTCCTGTGCGAAGCGCCTGCCCGAAGCCGCCCAGGCTCCGCGAGGTGTCGTGGTGAAGGTCGTCAACCCGGATGGCTCGGCGGTGAAGACGGTGGACTCCGCGAAGCAGCCCCAGGAGTTCGCCGCGCTGCTGAAGAAGCTGGGCCTGACGAATGAGTCCCTGCTGAAGGGCGACGGTGGGAAGGGGACGTGCCCGAAGCCCACCGAGTCGCGGAGCTTCCAACAGAACTGGAGCCGCGACAGCTTCGAGCCGGCCAAGGCCAGGCCGCCCCAGCCCGCGCCGGCTCCGGCTCCGGCTCCCACGCAGGCTCAGGACGCGAAGCGTCCATCCCCGGGCAAGAGCGCGGACGCGGTGGCTCAGGACATCGCGAAGGAGGCCACGTCCTGGAAGTACGACTACTCGGGCGGCAAGACGTGGGACGCCGCCATGAAGAACGCCAGCAACTTCGACGCGAGCAAGTCCGGGGTCTGCGTGGACATGGCCATCGAGGCCGAGCAGCGCTTCGAGAAGGCCGGCGTGGATGCGCGCGTCGTCTTCGGCAAGACGGCCCAGGGCGACCATGCGTGGGTGGAGTTCAAGGACGACAAGGGGCAGTACCAGGCCTTCGACCCCACCGCCGCGGCTTGCACCAAGAAGGCCGACGACGCCGTCACTCCGTATGACGGCGGCGCCTATCAGTACCAGGGGGTCACCGAGCGGCACGAAGCCGTCACCTGAGGTCTCCGCCGGGCCCGTCGCCCTCCAATGCGACCCTGGAGAGGGATGCTCGGCGGCGGCGCGGGGGAGTCCACCTGCGAGCCTCGCGTCGCCCCGCGTGCGAGGCTCAGGCGCTCGCTGGAGGGTGGACCTCGGTGATGCCGAGGCCCAGCGCGCCGCGGGCGCTGAGGCGCGCCACGCCCCGCTCAGAGGTCGAAGTCGCCCGGTGGCGGCGTCTTGCCCTTCTTCGCCCGCTCGCGCGCCGCGCGCACCTCCTCGCGCAGCGCCTCGGTGGCCTCCGGGTCCACCGTCATTGTCTCCAGGTGGATGACGTCGCCTTCACGCGCGCCCTCGGGGAGCGAGGCGAGGGGCCTGGTCACCTCTTGCCCGTCCACGATGAGCACTGCGACCTCATCTTCGATGCGGTCCAGGGTGGCCCGCGACTGGGTGGGTTTCTTCTTCACGGGTTGCAGTCCTGCGCGGGCCGCCGCTCACGAATGGCCTCCTCGCGCGTCTTGTAGATGATGAGGTTCTCGGCGTGGATCTTCCGCGCGCCGTCGCAGTCGGGGATGTGGAATTTGTCGCGCTTGCGGCTCGCGTGGTACGGCCCCTTGTACTTCTTGTTGTTGCGCTCCTCCTTGGGCGGAGCCGCTGGAGCCTCGGTCGTCTTCACCGGCTCGACGGGCACCTCCTCGACGACGGGCTTCTTCTCGACCAGGGGCTTGCCGGCCCAGAAGTCCGGGAGCGGCGTGGGGCCCTGGCCCACCAGCGTGTAGCGCATGTCGCTGGGCGTGCCCTGCTTGAGCCGCTGCGGAGAGATGACCAACGACTTGCCGTCGCTGACCACCTGCACCTCGCCGTGCTCGTCGGTGCGGAACACCTCCAGGTGCGCGGCCTTGAGGCGCTCCAGTGTGGCGGGCGCCGGCGCCTTGAACGCATTGCCCGCGCCCACGGAGATGACGGCGGCGCGAGCCCCCACGCGCGTGAGGAACGCCGCCGTGGTGGCGGTATCGAGCCCGTGCGCCCCCACCTTGAGCAGGGTGGACTGCACTGGCACTTCACGCGCGAGCAGGTACGCCTCCGTCTGCGCCAGCGCATCACCGGTGAACAGCACCGACGTCTCGCCGTACGACAGGCGCATGACGATGGAGTTGACCTCCAGCGCGGCCGAGGGCGCGTCCAGCAGCGGCTCGCTGGGCGCACGGGGCCACAGGATGGTCAGCGACACGCCGTCCCCCAGGTTGATGCGCTGGGGCGCGTTGGGCGTGGACGTGGGCGGCGCGGGGGAGACGACCTGCACCCGGCGCTCACCGAGCTTCGTGAGCAGCGCGTCGTAGTCCGGCGGCGCCGTGGGCAACTGCGGCTCCATCAGCTGGCGGGCCCCCACCCGACGCAGCACCGCGTCCAGCGCGCCGTGGTGGTCCACGTGGGGATGCGTGAGGACCACCAGGTCCAGGGGCTTGGTGAGCAGCTCCGGCAGGCGGTTCACCAGGTGCCGGGAAGCGCTCTCCGGGCCCGAGTCCACCAGCACCGTGGTGCCGTTGGGCGCCACGATGAGCGCCGCGTCCCCCTGGCCCACGTCGAAGAAGTAGACGCGCAGCTTCCCATCCGGGGCCGCGCCGAAGTAGCGCCGGGCCTCCGGGGCTCGGGCGGCGGGGTCCGGCGCGGGCTCCTTGCAGGCCCCCAGGACGAGCAGGGTGCCCAGCAGGGCGAGTAGGCGCGAACTCATGGATGACAATCCTCGGAGGGGCGACGCTCGCGCAGGGCGGCTTCGCGGTTCGGGTACACGGTGCGTTCCGACTTGGAACGCTTCAGGGTGGAGCACGTCTCGCGGTGGAATACCTTGCTGCCCTTGAGGCCGATGTAGCGCTCCTGGCCCTCGGAGCCGCCTCGGGACGAGGCTCCACCCGTGTCGTCGCGGGATTGTCGCGCACCGGCCCCCGGACGTTTCGTCTCGGGCGCAGTGGGGGGCATCAGGACGGGGACGGAGGGAGCGAGCCCCTGGCCGCCCGACACCACCACCATGGCCCCGTCGCCGCCGTGGGTGCGCAGCGTGACGGTGTGGCCGTTGCTGGCGGCCACCACCTCTCCGTCCCGGTCCGTGCGCAGCACGTGCGCGCCCACCGCGCCCAGGCGCTCCAGCGTCTCCTGTGCGGGGTGGCCGTAGTCGTTCTTCGCCCCGCAGGAGATGACGGCGGCCTGGGGCTTCGCGGCGTCGAGGAACGCGGCGGTGGAGGAGTGACGGCCTCCGTGGTGCGCCACCTTCAGCACGGTGGTGCTCAGGTCCAGCCCCTTCCTGAGCAGCATGCCCTCCGTGTCCGGCTCCGCGTCACCGACGAGCAGGAAGGCCGTCTTCCCATACGTCAGCTTCGCGACGATGGAGTTGGAGTTCGCATCCGAGCGCGTGCCGACGAGGAAGGGCTCCTTGGGCGCGCGCGGCCAGAGCACGCTGAGCGAGACGCCCTCGCCCAGGCCGATGGTGAGCAGCCCGTTGGGGGACGAGGGGCTCGGCTCGGGGTTCATCACCTGGCCCACCGTGTCCCCGACGACCTCCAGCAGGTCGCGGTACGCCTCGCTGGGGTGGTCGAAGCCGGGGTCCATGAACCGCCGGGCGCCAATCGTGCGCAAGGTCTGCGCGAGCCCACCCAGGTGGTCCAGGTGCGGGTGCGTGAGGATGACCAGGTCCAGCGGCCCGTTCACCAGCTCGCGCAGGCGCTTGTTGAGCCGCTCGCGCGCCTCGGGCGGGCCGCCGTCGATGAGCACCGTCTTGCCCGTGGGCGAGATGACGAGGGCCGCGTCGCCCTGGCCCACGTCGAGGAAGTGGACCGTCAGCGGCTTGTCGGACGTCGCGGTGAGAGGGGAGGGCAGGCCCGCGGCGAGACCCGGCAGCGTGGCGAGCAGGAGGGCGAGGAGAGGGAACCAGCGGAGACGGGACATCACGAAGGGGACTCTACCGCCACGTTCCCACCCTCGGCACGTCAGGTGTGAGCGGGAAACGAACGACTCTCCCGAGCGCTTCCCGAGGACCGCGAAGTGGGCTAAGGGGCCGCCATGTCCGACTCCAAGGACCTCTCCAAGTTCGTCGAGGAGCTCGCCGACCAGGTCCGCCGCCACGTGTCCTCGTGGACGGCCACCCGGGAGGACTCGCCCGGCGAGTTCCCTGTCGACCTCGCTCCGCCCGCCACGGCCCGCGTGGACCCGGCCTCCATCCGCTCGGCCGCGGACCTGGCGCCGTACATCGACCACACGCTGCTCAAGCCCGAGGCCCGCGCCGAGGACGTGGCGAAGGTGGCCCGCGAGGCGCGTGAGCATGGCTTCGCCACCGTGTGCGTGAACAGCGCGCAGGTGGCCACCGCGGCGAAGGTGCTCGCCGGCTCCAGGACGGTGCCCATCGCCGTGGTGGGCTTCCCCCTGGGCGCCAGCCTCTCCTCGGCCAAGGCCTTCGAGGCGCGCGAAGCCATCCGCGCCGGCGCGCGTGAAATCGACATGGTGCTCAACGTCGGCGCGCTCAAGGCGCGCGACCATGCGCTCGTGTTCCAGGACATCCGCGCGGTGGTGGACGCGTGCCGTCCGGTGCCGGTGAAGGTCATCCTCGAGACGTCGCTGCTCACGGACGAGGAGAAGGTCTTCGGCTGCCTGCTGTCGAAGTCCGCGGGCGCCGCCTTCGTGAAGACCTCCACGGGCTTCGGCTCGGGCGGGGCGACGGTGGAGGACGTGGCGCTGATGCGGCTGACGGTGGGCGACGACGTGGGCGTGAAGGCCTCCGGCGGCATCCGCTCCTCCGAGGACGCGCTGAAGATGCTGCGCGCGGGCGCAAACCGACTGGGTGCATCCGCGTCGGTGGCCATCGTCAACGGGCAGGTCTCCACCGCGAAGTACTGAACCGGCGGGCCCTCGATGAACGCGAAACAGCGAGACGAACTCAAGGCCCTGCTGCTGGCGCTGCACTCCGAGCTGACGGAGAAGGTGCCGGCGAAGATAGAGCCCAACCGCACCGACGATGCGCGCATCGGCGGCGACGAGGACGAGCAGCCCCTCAACGAGATGATGCAGGCCATCGCCTCCAACCGGAACCGGAACATGGACGGCGTGCTGGCCCGCGTGCTCAAGGCGCTGGGCAAGCTGCGCGACGAGCCGGACTCCTTCGGGGACTGCGAGGAGTGCGGCGACGAGATTCCGCTCGGTCGCCTCAGGGCCATGCCCTACGCCGAGCTGTGCGTCACGTGCCAGGGCGGCAAGGACGGCCCCAAGGGCCGCGCCACCCGCCGCAAGCTCACCGACTACTCCTGAAACCCCACAGGCGCCCGGGCACGACGTCGCGTGCGCCCTCTTTCGAGACACGAGGCAACGAGGCTCCATGAGCGACAGCGGATTGAGAGAGCGGGCAGAGGCGTGGCGCCTGGCGGACCCGGACCCCACCACCGCCGAGGAGCTGGCGCGGCTGCTCGCCGCCAATGACGAGGCGGAGCTGGCGGACCGCTTCGTGGGGGACCTGGAGTTCGGCACCGCGGGCCTGCGCGGCGTGCTGGGCGCCGGCCCCAACCGGATGAACCGCGCCGTGGTTCGGCGCACCACCGCGGGCTTGGCGCGCTACCTCAAGGCGCAGGTGCCGGACGTCGCCACCCGGGGCGTGGTGGTGGGACGGGACGCGCGCCGGCTGAGCGCGGAGCTGGCCGAGGACACCGCCGCCGTGCTCGCCGCCGAGGGCATCCCCGCGCACGTCTTCCTCGAGCCCGTGCCCACGCCGCTCACCGCGTACGCGTGCCTGAACCTCAACGCCGCGGCCGCCATCATGGTGACGGCCAGCCACAATCCACCCGAGTACAACGGTTACAAGGTGTACTGGGGCAACGGCGCTCAAATCATCCCCCCGCACGACACGGGCATCGCCGCGGCCATCGCGAAGGTGGAGCCCGCCAACCGGGTGCCGCTGCTCGCGCCGGACGCCGCGCGCAAGCAGGGCCTGTGGCGCGACCTGCCAGACTCGATGGGGGATGAGTACCTGCGTGCCATCCTGGGCCTGCGCGTGCACAAGAAGGGCTCGTCGACGCTGTCCATCGTCTACACGGCGATGCACGGCGTGGGCGGCGTCTGGGCGGAGCGAGCCCTTCGCGACGCGGGCTTCCCGCGCTTCACCCCGGTGGCCGAGCAGCAGCAGCCGGACGGGCGCTTCCCCACGGTGCGCTTCCCCAACCCGGAGGAGCCCGGCGCCATGGACCTGTCGCGCGCCACCGCCGAGCGCGTGAAGGCGGACCTGGTGCTCGCCAATGACCCGGACGCGGACCGGCTGGCCGTCATGGCGCGCGAGTCCACGGGCGGCCTGCGCATGCTCACCGGCAACGAGGTGGGCGTGCTGCTGGGGCATTATCTCCTGACCCAGGGGACCAAGCGCGCCCGGCCGCATGTCGTCACCACCATCGTCTCCTCCACGCAGCTGGGCGACATCGCCCGCTCGCTGGACGCGGCCTATGACGAGGTGCTCACGGGCTTCAAGTGGATCGCCAACCGCGCGCTGGAGCGCGAGCAGGCCGAGGGCACGCAGTTCGTCTTCGGCTACGAGGAGGCGCTCGGCTACACCGCCGGCACCGTGACGCGCGACAAGGACGGTGTCGGCGCGGCGCTCGTCATGGCGGACCTGGCCGCGTGGTGCGAGGCCCGGGGCACCACGGTGCTCGGGTACCTGGAGGAGATTCAGCGCAAGCACGGCCTCTACGTCGGCGCCCAGCGCAACGTCACGCTGCCGGGTGCGGCCGGCGCGCAGGCCATCCGCGGCATCATGGACGCGTTCCGGGCCCGGCCTCCCTCGCACATCGGTGGCGAGGCGGTGCGCGCGGTGCTCGACTACCAGCGCGGCGTCAACGGCCTGCCTCCGTCCAATGTGCTCGCGCTGGAGCTGGAGGGCGGCGGCCGCGTCACCCTGCGTCCGTCCGGCACCGAGCCCAAAATCAAATACTACTTCGAGCGCAAGGAGACGCCCGCCGCGGGCGAGCCCCTGGCCCAGGCCCGCGCGCGCGCCGAGTCCCGGCTGACCGCCTTCATCGATGCCTTCGTGGCCCTGGCCCGTGAGCGGGGCCAACCCACCTGAGTCCTGAATCACTCCTCAACTCCACACCCCTGGCCGCGCGCAGTCGCTGCGGCCCCTCACCGAAAGGCATCGTGTGAAGCGCCTCGTCCCTGGACTCCTCCTCGCTTGTCTCCTGGCCCTCCCCGGCACCGCGCTGGCGCGTGGGCAGGGCTGGTCCATCCTCGCCGCCGACACCCTGGGGCGGGGCAACACGGCCTTCTCGGGGCAGATTGGCTGGCCGGGCCTCACCCTGGGCGTGCTCCACGGCACGTCGGAGAAGGTCGATATCGGCGGCAAGTTCAGCTTCAACTGGGGCCGTGAGGGCTGGGTGCGCCACACCTCTCCCGGCATCAAGCTGCAGGGCTGGCTGCGCGTGGAGCTGGCGAAGACGAACAACGTGTCCTTCGCGCTCACCTTCCAGCCCGGGCCGCTGTTCTACTTCGATGACGGCGACACGGACGTGGGCCTGGCGCTGCCGGTGGCCTTCGTGGTGGGCATCCCCGTCAGCAGCGCGCTGATGGTGAACGTGGGCCTGGACATGCCCTTCCACGTGTACTTCGGCCGGAGCATCGGCCCCGTCATCCCCATCCTGGTGGGCGGCGGCCTGGAGTACTTCATCGACAGCAAGCTGGCCGCCTCCTTCAACCTGCGCATGGGGCCCGCCCTCATCCCCGACTGGGACGAGAGCGAGTTCGCCATGGAGGCCCTCTTCGGCATCGCCTACCGCTTCTAGGCGCGGCTACCAGGAGGACGTCTGCTCGGGCAGCTCCACCGTGAAGGTGCTGCCCAGGTTGACCCGGCTCTGCACCGTGAGCTTGCCGCCCATGGACTCCACCAGGGCGCGCGCCACGGTGAGGCCCAGGCCGGCGCCCTTCTCCGGCGGCTTCGTCGTGTAGTAGGGCTCGAAGACGGCCTGCAGCTCGTCCTCGAAGATGCCGATGCCCGTGTCCTTCACGAAGAGGCGCGGGCCGAAGTCGCCGAACATGTCCGGCATCTCCACGCCCACGTGGATGCGGCGCGGGCGGTCCATCACGCACTCCACCGCCTCGGCCGCGTTGGCGAGCAGCTCCACCAGCACCTGCTCCAGCTGACGGCGGTTGAACACCACCGCGATGGGGTCCTCGGGCAGCACCACCGTCACCTCGGCGGTGAGCAGCCGGCCGTTGTCCCGCAGGCGCTCCACCACCGCGGGGACCAGCTCCCGCAGGTCGAAGCGCTGGATGTCCTTGGGGTTGGTGGGGCCCAGCGACAGCAGGTGCTGGCCGTACAGCCGCATCTGCTCGCCCGCCACGCCCAGCTTCTTGAGCTCCTCGGCGTCCGGCGGCAGGCCCTGCACCGCGCGCTCGCGCACGTGCCCCAGCGCCCGCTGCAGGCCCTCGCCGATGTGGCCCAGGTTCTGCGCCACGTCCGCCGCCAGCGTGCCCACGCGCGCCAGCCGCTCCATCTCCACCCAGCGGGTGCGCGGATCCAACAGCTCCTCGGCCCGCTGGCCACCGCGCTCGCGGTGCGCCTTGAGCTCCAGGAGCGTGTGCACGCGGACCTTCAGCTCCAGCGGGTCCAGCGGCTCGGTGGTGAGCAGATCATCCACCCCGGCCTCCAGCACCTGACGCCGCGTCTGGCGGTCCGCCCGCCGCGTCAGCATCAGCACCGGCACCGGAGGCCCGCCCAGCTCCGCCTGGAGCCGGCGATAGGCCGCGAGCCCGTCCGTCCCCGGCCGCTCCACGTCCAGGAGCACCAGGTCCGCGGGCTGATGGGCCTGTGCCCCGCCCGCCGGCAGCACGTCATAGCCCGCCGGGGCCAGGATGGAGCACAGCCGCTCCATGCCCTCTGACTCCACGTCCACCGCCAACACGCGGGGGCGATACGCCTCGGTCGTTCCCGTCGTCTCCAGCATCACCCACCCCCGCCGTGTTGACCGGGCCGACCGGGCCCGGGGTTCACAAGGAGTCCCTACGAACCTTGCGTCTGAATGGATGAAACCTCCCCCCGGTGGCCTCCTCCATCCCGGCGCGGCCCGACACTTGGGCTACATGCCAGTCGCGTGCCGGACCGTGCGTCGACGCTCTGTGTCTCAATCCCGGAGAAACCCGGAGATCACCCCAATAACGGCAGGGGGTTGGAGTGTCGGCTTCCTCCATTGCCCGAAGGAGCCGACGTTGGCCACCCGACACCTGGGTGTCACCCATGACCAAGAATCATTTCATACCCGGGTGTGGAAGGACACCGCCTGGGTATTCGAGGCTCAGCGGGACTCCTGCTCGTATGGGACGCCGAGTGCGGCGGGGGTGCTGTTTCGCTGTCCCTGGAGCGTGAGGACCACGAGGGTGAGGACGTAGGGCAGGGCGAGCAGGACGCCCTGGGGCACGACGTCCAGGAGGCCCGGGGCGCTGGAGGCGAGGCCGATCCGGAGCGCGTTGCCGAAAGCGAAGAAGGCGGCGGCGAGGAAGGCGCCCAGCGGCGTCCAGCGTCCGAAGACCATGGCGGCCAGGGCCATGAAGCCCAGGCCCGCGGGGGTGTGCTGCTCGAAGCGGTCCAACACGGTGGTGGAGAGCACCGCGCCGCCCAGGCCCGCGAGCAGTCCGCCGCCCAGCACCGCGCCCCACCTGAGCGCGGGGACGGACAGGCCCAGCGTGGCGACCGCGTGGGGCTTGTCGCCCACGGCGCGCAGGCGCAGGCCCAGCGGCGTGCGCGTCAGGACGAGCTGCAGGAGCACGGGGAGCAGCAGCGCCAGGTACGTGGGCGCGGCGTGGCCGGAGAGCGCGCCCAATACGGGCACGGACGACAGCCCCGGCAGCTCCCACGTGGAGAGCTGCTGGATGGAGGGCGTGCCGTTGGGGCCGAAGTGCGTCTCCAGGAGGAAGGTGCCGCCGGCCAGGGCCACCAGGTTGAGGGCGATGCCGGACACCACCTGGTCCGAGCGCCAGCGGATGCACAAGAAGCCGTGCACCGCCGCGAGCCCCGCGCCCGCGAGCATGCCCATGACGACGGCCAGGGGCGTGGGCATGACGAGCGCGGCCACGGCGGCGCAGAAGGCGCCCACGCGCATCATGCCCTCGACGCCGACGGCCACCACGCCCGCGCGCTCGGAGAGCACCGCGCCCAGCGCGGCGAAGACGAGCGCCGGGGCGGCGTCCAGCGTGGCGAACAGCAGCCGATGGAGGACCTCAAGCATGGGGCACCTGCGCGGTGGGCGCGGCGGGCGAGGCGACGGGGGCGGGCGCGGCGCGCCGGCGCAGCACGGCCAGCCAGATGAGGCGGCCTGCGACGAAGAGCAGCGCGAGGCCCTGGATGAGCTCGGGGAAGCTCTTGTGCACGTCGAGCAACTGCATGCGCGTGCCGCCCGCGCGCAGCACGCCGAAGAACAGCGCCGCGGCGCCCACGCCCAGCGGATGGTTGTTTCCGATGAGCGCGATGGCGATGCCGTCGAAGCCGTAGGGCGCGCCGAGCGTGCCCGGGTAGCGGCCCTCGGTGCCCAGCACCAGCACCGCGCCGGCCAGGCCCGACAGCGCGCCGGCCAGCGCCATGGCGAGTCCCGCCCGTTGCGCCACGGGGATGCCGGCGGCGCGCGCGGCCTCGTCGCCCAGTCCCACCGCGCGCGTCTCGAAGCCCGAGCGCGTGCGCGTCAGCCACGCCCACACCGCCACCGCGGCGAGGGTGGCCAGCACGAAGCCCAGGTTCAGTCGCGAGGCGTCACCCAGCAGGCGCGGCAGCGCCGCGGTGGGGTGGATTTCGGCGGTGCCGGTGATGGAGGCGCCGGCCTCCGCTGTGCCGCGCAGTGGGCCCACGACGAGCCAGTTGTCGACCAGCCGCAGCGCCACCCAGTTGAGCATGATGGTGGAGATGACCTCGTGCACGCCCCGGTAGAGCCGCAGCAGGGCGGCGATGCCCGCCCACGCGGCTCCGGCCAGCGCCGCGCCCACGAGCGCCGCGGGGATGTGCAGCACGCTGGGCAGCGCCACGTGCGCGCCCACCACCGCGGCCGCGAGCGCGCCCAGCAGCATCTGCCCCTGCGCGCCGATGTTGAACAGGCCCACCTTGAAGGCCACCGCCACCGACAGCCCGGTGAAGGTGAGCAGCGCGGCCTTCATGGCCGCCTCGCCCAGCGGACGCGTGAGCACGGTGGCCGGCGCGTCCTCGATGAGGAACCGGGGCCAGTCGCCCACGCCGCCCCAGAGCATCTGGAGGTACGCCGCGGTGGCCGTGGCGAGGCCGCCCTCGTCGCGCGTGAAGGCGATGAGCAGCCAGCACACCCCCAGCGACAACAACACCGACAGCACCGACGGCAGGGCCTGCCGCGTGCGCTCACCCATGGCCCGGCTCCGCTCCCAGCATGCGACGTCCCAGCTCCTGCTCGTCGTACTCGGGCCGGGTGAACTGGCCCGTCACGCGCCCCTCGAAGAGCACGTAGACGCGGTCCGCCAGCGCCAGCACCTCTTCCAGGTCCAACGACACCAGCACCACGCCGGTGCCCTGGGCCCGGGCCTCGCGAAGCCTCGCGTGCACCTGGGCCACCGCGCCGATGTCCAGGCCTCGCGTGGGCTGCACCACCACCAGCAAGCGGGGCCGCGCGTCCAGCTCGCGCGCCACCACCACCTTCTGCTGGTTGCCTCCGGACAGGGCCTGCAGCGGCAGCGTCGGCTCCGGCGGGCGCACGTCGTAGGCGGCGAGCAGCTCCGTGGCCCGAGCGCGGCGTCCGTCGAAGTCGATCCACGGCCCCTTGGCGAAGGGCGGCCGGTTGTGCCGACCCAGCGCGATGTTCTCCTCCACGCTGAGCGCCTTCACCACCGCGCGGCGCAGCCGGTCCTCGGGCACGTGGCCCACGCCTCGCTCGCGCGCCTGGGCGGGCGTCAGGTGCGCCAGCTTCCCTCCGAGCAGCGTCCCGGTGCCCGACGTCAAGGGACGCAGGCCCGTGAGCACCTCCGCCAGCTCGCGCTGGCCGTTGCCGTCCACGCCCGCGATGCCGACGATTTCGCCCGCGCGCACCGTGAGGTCCACGCCCTGGAGCGCGGGCCGGCCGTTGTCGCCCTGGGCCTGCAGCCCCGACACCTCGAGCAGCACCTCGCCCGTGGAGGGCGTCTCGGGGGCCTGCGTGGCGGTGTCCGTCGGAGCGGCGCGCGCGGTGTCGCCCACCATGAGGGCGGCGAGCGCGCTCGCGGAGGTGTCCGCCGGGCGCACCTCGGAGACCAGCCGGCCCCGGCGCATCACGGCGATGCGGTCCGCCACGCCGAGCACTTCCTTGAGCTTGTGGCTGATGAGCACCACGGAGCGCCCCTGCTCGACGAGGCCGCGCATCACGCGCGCCAGCTCCTCGGCCTCCTGGGGCGTGAGCACGGCGGTGGGCTCGTCGAGGATGAGCACCCGCGCGCCCCGGTGCAGCGCCTTGACGATCTCCACCTTCTGCTGCGAGCCGACGGTGAGCGTGTCCACCCGGGCCCGGGCGTCCAGCGCGAAGCCGAAGCGGGCGCACGTCTCGGACACCTCCGCGACGGCGCGCTCGTAATCGAACAGGCCCCGGCGCGTGGGCTCGCGGCCGAGCACCACGTTCTCCGCCACCGTCAGCGTGGGCACGAGCATGAAGTGCTGGTGCACCATGCCGATGCCCCGGTCAATGGCGTCGCGCGGGCTCTTGAGGCGCACGGGCGCGCCCTCCACGGACACCTCACCCGAGTCCGGGTGATAGAGCCCGTAGAGGACGTTCATCAGGCTGGACTTGCCCGCGCCGTTCTCGCCCACGACGGCGAGCAGCTCCTTCTCGCGGATGTCGAGCGACACGTCGTCCAGCGCCGTGACGGCGCCGAACCGCTTCTGGATGTGCCGGAGGGAGATCAGGGCGCGGCGGCCTGGAAGGAGGCGAGGTCCGCCGGGACGGAAGGCACCTGGATGTCGCCGGAGATGATGCGCTGGCGCAAGGCCTCCACCTTCTGGAGCGCCTCCGCCTTGCCCGGGAAGTCCACCCGCACCTCGGCCATGGCCACGCCGTTCTCCTTGATGCCCAGCACCTGCTCGCTGGCGGTGAACTTGTCGTCCACCAGGTCCTTGGCCGTCTGGTACACGACCAGGTCCGTGTGCTTCAGCATGGAGGTGAGGATGGCCTCCGGCGCCACGTGTGACTGGTCCGAGTCCACGCCGATGGCATAGACGCTCTTGCCCGCGGCTCGCGCCTCCTTCACCGCCTGGATGACGCCGATGCCGTCCGAGCCGGCCGCGTGGAAGATGACGTCCGCGCCCTTGGCGATGAGGTCCTGGGCCACCTGCTTGCCGGCGGCCATGTCGTTGAAGCTGCCGGTGTAGACGGACATCAGGGCCTGGGCGGCCTCGGGCTTCGTCGTCTTCACGCCCGCGCGGTAGCCCACCTCGAAGCGCTGGATGAGGGGCACCTCGATGCCGCCCACGAAGCCCACCTTGTTCGTCTTCGTCACCAGGCCCGCCAGCGCGCCCACGAGGAAGCTGCCCTCGTGCTCCTTGAAGAGGACGGTGCGCACGTTGGGCAGCTTCAGCGCCTTGCCCTGCGAGTCGAGCACCTGGCTGTCGATGAGCAGGAAGCGCGCCTTCGGGTTCTCCTGGGCGGAGGTGCGCACGGCGTTGGCCAGCAGGTAGCCGTTGCCGATGGTCAGCTGCGAGCCCCGGTCCACGAGCAACTGGAGGTTGGGGATGTAGTCCTCCTGGGCCTTGCTCTGGAGGACCACGGGCTGGATGGGCAGCGGCTTCAGGGTGGCGGCGATGGAGGACAGGTGGGCGGGGAGCGACTTGCTCACCTCGTCGGGGGCCGCGTCCACGTACTTGCCGCCCTCATAGCGCTTGCCGGCGGCCCACAGCTCCAGGCCGCGCAGGGCGGCGTCGTTGAAGGAATGGTCACCCCGGCCGCCCACGTCGATGACGAGGCCGACGGGGAGGGGCTTCTTCGCCGCCTGCTGGGAGGTGGCGGGAGCGCCCGCGGGGGGCGACTCCTCCTTGGACTTGGTACAGGCGCACAGGAGGGCCGTGAGGGCGAGGACCTGGAGGCGAAGCATCATGGCTGGCTATCTACCAGATGCGGCGGCGCCTTTCGCGGAAGTGCATGGGGGGCCTCGTTCCTGGTATGGGCAGTCCCCGTGCAACCCTACGAGCTCATCAAGGCAAAGCGGGATGGAGGCCGGCTGGAGCCGGCGGACATCGCCGCGTTCATCCAGGCGTATACGGCGGGAACGGTGGCGGACTACCAGATGGCGGCCATGTGCATGGCCGTCTTCTTCCGGGGGCTGGACTCCCGGGAGCTGGGGGCCTGGGCTCGGGCCATGCTCAATTCGGGCGAGGTGCTGGACCTGTCCGACACCCCGGCCGTGAAGGTGGACAAGCACTCGACGGGCGGCGTGGGGGACAAGGTGTCGCTCAGCCTGGCGCCCCTGGCGGCCGCGTGCGGGGTGCCGGTGCCGATGATTTCGGGCCGGGGCCTGGGCCACACGGGCGGGACGCTGGACAAGCTGGAGTCCATCCCGGGCTTCAACGTGAACCTGTCCACGGCCGAGTACCGCCGGCTGGTGCGCGAGGTGGGCTGCTGCCTGATTGGCCAGACGGCGCAGGTGGCGCCCGCGGACAAGAAGCTCTACGCGCTGCGTGACGTGACGGCGACGGTGGACTGCATCCCGCTGATTGCCTCGTCCATCATGAGCAAGAAGCTGGCGGAGGGCATCGACGCGCTGGTGCTGGACGTGAAGGTGGGCAGCGGCGCGTTCATGAAGCGCGACGAGGATGCCCGCACGCTGGCGAAGACGATGATTGGCCTGGGCGCGGAGATGGGGCGCAAGGTGGTGGCGCTCCTGACGGACATGGACCAGCCCCTGGGCCGCAAGGTGGGCAACGCGCTGGAGGTGATGGAGGCGGTGGACATGCTCCGCGGCGAGGCGCCGGAGGACTACACCGAAATCACCTACGCGCTGACGGCGGAGATGCTGGTGCTGGGCAAGAAGGCCGCCACCGTGGACGAGGCGCGCGCGAAGCTGCGCAAGTCGGTGGAGGACGGCAGTGCCATCCGGAAGTTGAAGGAGATCGTCCAGTCGCAGGGCGGAGACCCGCGCTCCATCGATGACTACTCGCTCCTGCCGCAGGCGCGCGCCACGGTGGACGTGGTGGCGCCCCGGGATGGCTTCGTGACGGGCATCGACACGGAGGGCGTGGGCCTGGCGGGCGTGGCGCTCGGCGCGGGCCGGCAGCGGGTGGACAGCAAGATCGACCCGGCCGTGGGCTTCACGCTGCTGAAGAAGACGGGCGAGGCGGTGAAGAAGGGCGAGCCCGTGGTGCGCGTGCACTTCAACGACGAGGCGCCCGTCGAGGGCGTCAAGGCGCGGCTGCTCGCGGCCTATCGCTTCGGCGATGCCGCGCCCGCGCCGCGCCCGCTGGTTCGCGAGCGCGTGGAGTAGGTGAGAAGGGGGGGCGCGCCTCGGTGGTGCGCCCCTCTCGGTTGCACGGAGGCGCCGCGCGAGTGCGGGGCAGGGCGCTCTGCGTGGGGCGCCCCTTTGCGCGACGCGGTGAAGTGCCCCGCGTCCGCGCTCCCTCAAGTGTACAAGGCGGAGCGTCCGGAGTGGCACGCCCCTTCCGCGATGGTGAAGCGCTCCGCGTTTGCGGCCTCATGAGTGCGCGAGGCACGCGCTCGGAGCGCGCAGTCATCGTCTACGGCTTGCTGATGCTCTCCGCGGTCGCAGGTAGGGCGCCTGGGCCGAGCAGTGGTCCCTTCTCGGTCCGCTCGCACCCAGGAATCTCCTCACCCCACGGTGCTCACGCGCCCTGGCCTCCGTCCACGTCGAGCACGGCGCCGGTGATGTAGGAAGCGCCCGGTCCGGCGAGGAATACGATGCTCTCGGCGACCTCCTCGGGACGGCCGAAGCGCCCCAGGGGGATGGTCGCGTTGATGGCGGGCTTGTGCGGCTCCAGCCCCGCGGACATGTCCGTGTCCGTGAAGCCCGGCTGCACCACGTTGACCGTGATGCCGCGCGCGCCCAGGTCTCTCGCCACGCCCTTGGTGTAGCCCACCACCGCCGCCTTCGTCGCCGTGTAGTCCGCCATGCCCGGCATGCCGACGCGGCCCGTGATGCTCGAGCCCACGGTGATGATGCGCCCACCCTCGCCCATCACCTTCGCCGCCTCGCGGATGGCCGCGATGACGCCGGTGACGTTGACCCGGTGCTGCCGGTCCAGCACCGCCACGTCCTGCTGCGCGTTGTCGATGGGACTCTGCGTCGCCACGCCCGCGTTGTTCACCAGGATGTCCAGCCGCCCGAAGCGCTCGGCGACGGCCGGGATGAGCTTCGCCGCCTCCTCCGCCACCGCCTGGTCCGCCTGGAAGGCCGCCGCCCGCACCCCCTCGGACTCCAGCTCCCGCACCAGCGCCTGCGCCTTCTCCGCCGACGCCACGTAGCTGATGGCCACGTCCGCTCCCTCCCGCGCGAGCGCCCGCGCCGCCGCCGCGCCGATGCCCCGCGAACCCCCCGTCACCAGCGCCACCTTGCCTGCGAGCTTCTTCGACATGTTCGTCATCCCTTCAATGAGGTTGTGTACCAATTGGTACTGAATTGGGCGCACGCCGGGCGCGCTCCGCGCGGGACACGCGAGCCGCACGCATTGGATTCGTACCGGCCGGTACAGATATGCGGCGCTGGCCGGCCCGGGTCAAGGGGATTAGTATCGAACGGTATGAAACCAAAGACGGCAGCCGCCCCGGTGGGGCGTCCCCGGGGTTTCGACGTGGATGAGGCGTTGGACCGTGCGCTGCGGCTGTTCTGGCGGCAGGGCTACGAGGGCACCTCGCTGTCGGACCTGACGGAGGCGCTCGGCATCAACCGGCCCAGCCTCTACGCGGCGTTCGGCAACAAGGAGTCCCTGTTCCGCAAGGCGCTGGACCGCTACGTCGAGCGCCACCTGTGCCTCTACCGCGACGCCTTCGCGAAGCCCACGGCCAGGGAGGCCGTGGAGCACCTGCTCCTGGGGCTGGCGGACGCGCAGACGCTGCCCCGCGAGCCCAAGGGCTGCATCACGGTGCAGGGCGCGCTGGTGAGCGGGGCGGACGCGGCGCCCATCCAGGGGGAGCTGGCCGCCCGGCGCGCGGCGGGGGAGCAGGCCCTGCGCGAGCGGCTGGAGCAGGGCCAACGCGAGGGTGACGTCCCCGCGCACGTCGACTGCGCGGACCTGGCGCGCTACTTCACCACCGTCACGCAGGGGATGGCCGTGCAGGCCGCCACCGGCGCCAGCCGCGAGTCGCTGCGGCGCGTGGCCCGGACGTCGCTTCTGGCGTGGCCGACCTGAGCCTCGCTCCGGTCTTCACCTCGGCCCTGGAAAGAGGCATCTTCGCGCGCGCCAACGGCAGGGGCGCATGAACACGGGCGAAGCGCTGTATCTGCATCCGGGTGTGAAGGTCCGGCCCTGCGAGTGGGGCTACGGCGTCTTCACCGACGAATTCATCAAGGCCGGCGAGCTCATCGAGGAGTGTCGCTATCTCAAGGTGCTGCAGAAGCACACCCGGCACCCGCCGCTCGACGACTACGTCTTCCAGATTCGCTGGGGCGAGCGCGAGCAGCAGCCCGCGGGGGACTGGGTCGCGCTCGTGCTGGGCTACGGCATGCTCTACAACCACGCCAAGGAGCCCAGCGCCGCCTACTACCGCGCGGTGGACCGGGACCTCTTCACCTTCTACGCCCTCCGGGACATCCACCCCGGCGAGCAGATCTGCATCAGCTACGGCGAGGAGTGGTGGGACTCCCGGGGCCAGGGGGTCCCTCCCTGAGCGGGCCCGTGGCTTCGACGCGGGGCGCAAGGCGCCTCACTCCCGGTACAAGACATTCTTGGGGCAAACCCGCGTCACCCATGAAAATCCGCGCCTCCCCGGCGGGTGGGCAAGCGTATGATGGGCGGCAGATGGTGCATCAGGAACACGTGACGGACGCGCTGAAGGCCGTTCGCCGGGGGGCCTGGGAGAGGAAGCCACACCCGGGCTTCGACCTCCCCACGGGGCTTTCCCTGGCGCGGCCGGGCGGGCCCGTGACGTGTCCTCGAGCGCGCCGCGTGCCGGGGGCTGCCCCGGCGGGACTTCAACGGATGCCAGCAGTCATGCGAGCGGAGCGGGTGTGGATGCGCACCTTCCGGAGAGGGTGTCTCCGGAGGCGGGCCGTCCCGCGGGCGCTCCCGACGGTGACGCGGGCATGAGTGGCAGGACTGGAACGGCGATGGCCGAGAGGAACGACTCGATGAGCGACAAGGCCGAGGACCGGCGCGACTCCCCCCGGATTCCCATGCGCCTGAAGGTGCGCCGGGCGGGAAGCTCGACGGAGTTCGAGACACGTGAGGGCGACCTGTCCATTGGCGGCTGCGCCTGGAACGGGCCGGGGCTGGAGGCGGGGGCCCAGGTGGAGGTGCGCTTCCAGCTCCCCATCCTCCCCGACGAGGTCGAGGCCCGCGGCGAGGTGCTGCACGTGACGAACGGCCCGCAGGGGCCCGCCGCGCACGTGCGCTTCGTGGACCTGCCGGTGGAGGCGGAGCTGGCCATCGCCCGCCACCTGGATGACCGGCGGCTGGCCGGCGAGCCGGGCTGAGTCCACCCGCGGCACCTTGTTGGAGGAGGGCGACATGGCGGACGAGATTGCCTGGGAGCGGCTGTACGAGGAGGCCACCCGGGTGCGCGAGCGGGCGCACGTGCCGTACTCCCGCTTCCCCGTGGGGGCGGCGGTGCTCTACGCGGACGGCTCCGTGGTGGCGGGCTGCAACGTGGAGAACGCGACCTACGGCCTCACGGTGTGCGCCGAGCGCAACGCCCTGGCCGCGGGCGTGGCCCAGGGGCGCAAGCAGCCGGTGGCGGTGGCCGTGGTGGCCAACCCCGCGGCGCCGGTGCCCCCGTGCGGCATGTGCCGACAGGTGATGGCGGAGTTCGCGGGGCCGAACCTGCCCGTGCGCAGCCGCTCCCCGAACGGGGTCGAGGCGCGCTACACCCTGGGCGAGCTGCTGCCGCACGCCTTCACCAAGGACTTCCTCTAGAGAGAGCGCGAGTACCCGTGGATTTGCTTCTGACCGGCGGTACCGTGGTGACGATGAACCGCGAGCGCGAGGTGCTCGTGGGCGCGGACGTGCTCGTGCAGGACGGGCGCATCGCGAAGGTGGGCCGGGGCCTGAAGGCCCGGGGCACGCGGCGCGTGGTGGACGTGACGGGCAAGGTGGTCCTGCCCGGCCTCATCCATGGCCACCTGCATGCCTGCCAGACGCTGTTCCGCGGCCGCGCGGACGGGCTGGAACTGCTCGACTGGCTCCGCGAGCGCATCTGGCCGTACGAGGCGTCGCATGACGCGGCCTCCATGCGCGCGTCGGCGGACCTGACGTTCGCGGAGCTCATCCGCTCGGGCTCCACGGCGGCGCTCGACATGGGCAGCGTGCACCACTACGACTCGGTCTTCGAGTCCGCGCGGGACTCGGGGTTCCGGCTGGTGGGCGGCAAGGCGATGATGGACGCGGGCGCCAGCGTGCCCGCGGGCCTGCGCGAGTCCACCGCCGACTCGCTCTCCGAGAGCCTGGCGCTCTTGGAGAAGTGGCACGGCACGCACGAGGGACGCCTGCGCTACGCCTTCGCGCCGCGCTTCGTGTTGTCGTGCACGCCGGAGCTGCTGCGCGAGGTGGCCCGGCTGTCGCGCGAGAAGGGCGTGCGCATCCACACGCACGCGAGCGAGAACGCGAAGGAGACGGAGGCGGTGCGCCAGTACACGGGCGGCCGCGACAACGTCGACTTCTTCCACACGGTGGGGCTCACGGGGCGGCACGTGACGCTGGCCCACTGCGTGTGGCTGTCCGCCGAGGAGCAGGAGATCCTCCGCGAGACGCAGACGGTGGTGTGCCACTGCCCCGGCTCCAACCTGAAGCTGGCGTCGGGCATCGCCAAGGTGCCGGAGCTGCTCGAGGCCGGGGTGTCGGTGGCGCTGGGCGCGGACGGCGCGCCCTGCAACAACACGCTCGACCTGTTCCACGAGATGCGGCTCGCGGCGGTGATGCACAACCCGCGCGTGGGCCCGCTGGCGATGACGCCCATGCGCGTGCTGGAGATGGCCACGCTGCACGGCGCCAGGGCGCTGGGGCTGGAGGACGAGGTGGGCTCGCTCGAGTCCGGCAAGCGCGCGGACATCACCGTCGTGGACCTGGGCGGCCTGCACGCGGGGCCCACGCCGGAGGACGTGCTGGTGCCGCTGGTGCACTCGGCGCGCTCCAGCGACGTCACCCACGTGTTCATCGACGGGCGGCCGGTGCTCAAGGACGGCGTGCTGACCACGCTGGACGCGGCGTCGGTGCTCTCCAGCGCGAAGTCCAACGTGGAGCGCATCCTCAAGCGCAAGAAGCAGCGCGCCCGGGGCTGACGGGCGACGTCAGGCGGGCAGGCGCACCACGAAGGAGGTGGGCCAGCCCGGCGTGTCCTCCACGGCCACCCTGCCGCCGTGGGCCTCGGTGGCCAGCCGCGCGAAGTACAGGCCCAGGCCGTAGCCCCGGCGGCTGTCGCGCTCCGGGGCGCCCTGCACGTACTTGTCGAACAGCTTGTCGCGCAGGTCCGCGGGGATGGGCGGGCCGTCGTTGCGCACCGCCAGCCAGGGGCCGCGCGCGTCCGCTCCACCCTCCAGGCGCACCTTGCCGCCGGTGGGCGCGTAGCGCAGGGCATTGGTGGCCAGGTTCTCCACGACGCGCGTGAGCAGGTCCGCGTCGCCCTGGAGGGCCAGCCCCTCGGGCAGGGTGATGTCCAGGGTGAGCCGGCGCGCGCGGGCCACGCTCTCCAGCGAGCGCCGCACGTCCTCCAGGAGCCGGCGCGCGTCGAGCGGCACCTTGCGCGGCGCCAGCCGCCCCTGCTCCAGCCGGGACACGTCCATCAAGTCGGTGATCATGCGGTCCAGGCGCGCGGTGACGGCCAGTCCCGTGTTCGCGGACTCGTTGAGGGGCCCCTGGGGCAGCTCCTGCTGCATCCACGACAGCGTCATCGTCAGGGCCGACAGCGGCGAGCGCAGGTCATGGACGAGGAACTGCGTGAGCAGCTCCTTGTCTCGCTGGAGCGCGCGCAGCTCGTCGTTCTTCTCGTGCTCCTCGTCGAGCAGCCGGGCGATGAGGGTCCGCGCCTCCTCCACCTCCTGGAAGCGTCGGGCCTCCAGCGCCCGGTCCACCTCCACGCGGGTGAGGGCGCCGGCGAGCACGCGCAGCCGCCCGGTGCCGTAGTGCTTCACCGCGGCCACCATCAGCAGCGTGACGGCGGCGATGAGCACCGCGCCCCAGCCCACGCCCGCCTCGCGCATCAGCGCGGCCTGGGCCACGGACGACAGCGCGGCGGTGCCGTAGACGACGGTGGGGCGCAGGGTGAGGCCGCTGAGCGTCACCACCAGCGCGAAGAGGCCCAGGCTGAAGCCCGCCACGCCCGCGGGGAACGGGGAGATGGGCAGCGCCAGGTGTTGGAGGCCGTACACCAGCGCGATGTCCACCGGGGCCTGCAGCACCCCCAGCCAGCTCGCCTCCGGGCGGTGCCTCACGGCGAAGAGCACGGCGGCCACGCCCACGTAGGGCGCGAGCAGCAGCGGGTAGGGCGTCCAGTCCTCTCCACCCGTCAGCCAGAGCGTCGTGGTGACGAGCAGGAAGAGCGACGCGCCCACCAGCCGCACCGCCGCCCCCGTGCCCAGGATGCTCCGGCGTTGGGCATCCACCGCCCTCGCCAGCGATTCGTCATAGGAGGAATGGGGCCAACCCGGGGCGATGTCCACGCGGGGGGAGGTTTTCCCGCTTCGCGTCCGTGGAGCAAGCCCCCCAACCGGGGGAGCCCACCGGATGGCGGCTCGAGGGGCCTCACGCGGGGCTTGCGAGCGGGAAGGCGCGGGTGGACTTGTGGGTGGTCGGCAATCGCCTTAGGTGAGTTCGCGTAGCACTGATCAGAGGGGTGATGTGGCTGCTTGCACGCCCCGGAGTTCGTGTAAGGTGGCTGCAAGTAGGTCTGGACGGAGGTAGACCAGCGATATGTGGGACAGACTCAAGAGGGCGTTGCGCAGCTTCGCGGGCTTCTTCGTCTCCTCCATCGAGGATCCGGAGCTCATCCTCGAGCAGAACATCCGTGACCTGAACGACCAGGTCCCGAAGATGAACGAGTCCATCGCCATGGTTCGGGCGAACGTGACGCTGCTGGAGAAGGAGAACGCCAAGTACAAGGACGACGTGCGCGGGCTGACGGCCAAGGTGAAGGCCGCCATCCAGGCCGGTCGCGACGACCTGGCGGCGCAGTACGCGACGAAGCTCCAGGTGGAGAAGGAAGCGCTGGAGCGCAACGAGGCGCAGCTGAACACCGCGCGCCTGGCGTACGAGAAGGCGCTGAACGTCAAGAAGGCGTTCATGCGGGAGAAGGACCGCAAGACGGCGGAGGCCATGACGGCCATCCGTGACGCGCGGCGCGCCAAGTGGCAGGCCAAGGTGGCCGACACGATGGAGTCCTTCACCGTCGCCGGCATCGACTCGACGCACGACGAGATGCTGCGCAAGGTGGAGGAGCGCACCGCCGTGAACGAGGCGCGCATGCAGATGGCGCTCGAGTCGGTGGACCACCAGTCCGCGCAGATTGAGGAAGAGGCCGAGAAGATCCAGGCCAACGAGCTGGTGAAGCAGTTCAAGATGGAGATGGGGTTGATGGACAGCCCCGCCCCAGTGTCCGACGTGAGCGGGCAGACGGGGAAGACCATCGGCAAGAAGGTCGGCGTCGAGTAGCGTGTCGGCGCATGGAGAAGGGAAGAGCCCCGGACACTGACGGATGAAGCTCCACCGCGGACCAGGTCTCTTCCTCTTCTTGTTCCTGTGTGTGCTGGGCGCGGCCTGGGTGGTCGCGTCCCGCATGGGATATCTGGACACCCTCCAGGCCCGCTTCTTCCCCTCGGTGCGCGAGGCGGTGCGGCTGTCGCCCGGCGACTTCCCCGCGGGCGTGTCCGCGCCGGTGGCGGACGTGGCCTCGGTGCCGCTTCGGCCCGTGCTCATCGGCTTCACGGCGCGCGGCTCGGCGGCGAGCCTGCTGGTGGCGGCCGGCGGGGCGACGACGCTGGACAACCCGGCGGCGCCTCCGGGCGCGGCGCAGGGCGTGCTGAAGACGGCCTATGCGCTGGATGCGCGCGCGGTGCTCTTCGCCCGGGAGGAGGAGCTGCGGCAGGCCCTGGCCATCGGCGCGGAGAACGGCGGCGTGGACATGGGCTTCCTGTCGGTGGACCGGCTGGCGTCCTGGGCGCCGGGCCTGCGGGACGCCGCGCCGCGCACGTTGCTGCTGGTGGGGCGAAGCCGGGGGCAGGAGGCGCTCGCGGCGGTGGGCGTCACGGACCTGGCGAGCCTTCGAGGCAAGCGCGTGGGCGTCTACCCGTTCAGCTCCACGCACTACTTCGCGCTGTGGGTGCTGGCTCGGGCGGGGCTGAGGACGACGGACGTGAAGTGGGTGGACCTGCCGTCCACGCTGGACGCGGGGCGGGCGCTACGCGAGGGCCGCGCGGACGCGGTGGTGGGGCTGTGGGGCGACGTGGAGCTGGCGGCGCGGGACAGGGGTGGGGCGGTGCTGGCGACGACGGCGGACGCGCCGCACCTGGTGGCCACGGTGCTGGTGGCGCGGGGGGACTTCGCGGCGCGCTACCCGGACGCCGTGCGGCGGGTGCTCAGAGGGATGCTGGACGCGGGGCAGGCGGTGCTGAAGGACCCGGCGGCGGGGGCGAGGATGTTGGGGGAGGTGGCGCCGTACCTGGGAGACCCGACGGAGGCCATCCGCAGCGCGCCGCCGGCGACGCTGGCGGACAATCGAGCGTTCTTCGGTCTTTCCGGCGAGGCGCCGGTCACCTATGACGAGCTGTACCAGAGCGCCGCCGCGCTCTTCCAGAAGCTCAAGCAGGGACCACCGGTGCCACTCGCGGAGGATACGAGGGACCTGGGGGCGTTGAAGTACGTGTCGGAGGCGCGCGGTCCCTGAAGCAGCGGCGACCGAGCGACCGGGCAGGGGAGGTCGGACGTGGCGAAGAAGTCTCCGAACTACATCAAGGCCGCATTCATGATGCCCGCCAACCTGATGGGGCTGGGCACGGCGGCGGCGTCCGCGGCGGTGACGGGCGAGCCGTTGCCCGCGCTCATCGCGCTGGGGTTGGAGGGGCTCTACCTGGCGCTCTTCTCGTCGATGCCGCGCTTCCAGCGGGCCATCCGCTCGCGGGAGCCCACGGACCCGGAGGCGGCGCGCAAGGCGGTGGACTCGCTGCTGGCGGACCTGGCGCCGTCGCAGCGTGAGCACTACCAGCAGCTCGTCGGGCTCAAGGAGAAGATCCTCGCCAACTACCGCAAGCTGCCGGGCGGCAAGGTGCTGGAGTCCGACAGCGAGCCCCGGCTGGATGCGCTCCTGACGTCGTTCCTGCGGCTCATCTCCACGCTGAACCAGTACCGCTCGTACCTGAACAGCTCCGACCGGGGAAACCTGGAGAAGGACGTGCGCGAGCTGGAGGAGGACGTGGCGCGCGAGACGAACCCCCGGCTGAAGGACGTGAAGCAGAACCGGGTGGACATCCTGCGCAAGCGGCTGGCGCGCTTCGAGCAGGCGAGCGAGAGCCGCGAGGTGGTGAGCCACCAGCTGGCCGGCATCGAGGACATGATGCGGCTGACGCACGAGCAGTCCATCGCCATCCGGGACCCGGAGGTGGTCAACCGCCAGCTCACCATGCTGAGCGCGGAGGCCGAGGCCACCGAGGAGTCCGTGCGGCAGATGGAGCAGTTCCTGGAGTTCACCGAGGAGACGCGCGGGCCGCTGCCGCATGGCTCGCGGGTGCGTTGAGCCCGGGCGTCCAGGGGCCTGGCCTCAGTCCCGGTCAGGTCGGGTGCGCCGGCGCGATGACCGCAGTGCCCGGGTTCGTGTGAGGAGCCACCGTGGGGCCTCCTCCAGGAACGTGAAGACGGCGACGAAGACGAAGCCGAGAAGGGGCAACGCGTAGGCGCCCAGCCAGCCTCCCAGCGCGAGCCCGACGAGGCCGAGCAGGGGATGAAGGACCCAGCCCTGCACGGCGCCGATTCCGGCGACGGCGAAGATGCCGAGGATCACCAACAGCTCGATGAGGGGCATGGGCGGGACGCTCCTGGGAGAGGAGTGCGCTCGCCTGTTCAATCCCCGTGCCCTGGGGGCCGTCGAGGAGGCTCGACCGCGAGCAGGTGCCTGCTCGCGTCAATCTGTCCCGTGCGGGCCCGTGCGGGCTGACGTGAAGGAGCCCCAAACCGCGCCTTCCTCAGGGGCGTCAGGGCCAGGCCCTCTCCAAGATGGGAGGGATTGACCTGTCATTGAGGGTGGATGTGGCCGTTCGCGAGTGAATGGGGTCTGGCAATGAATTGGGTCCCCGTCCGCGGGGATGCGCGGTTCGTCCCAGGGCGTGAAGTGAAGAATTGCGTCTTGGAATGATGGGGTGGTGTCTGTTCTGTGGCAGGATTGAGCGCTGAAGAGTACGGGGCCGGCGAAATGGACTGACATGGATGGCGTTCGTTTGGGCGTCACGCTGGAGGACTCGCGTGTGCGCCGAGGCGTCGAGCCCGGGGTGCTCATCACCTTGGGGAGTGTCGCGCTCGTCATGGCCCTGGCGTTGCCGCGAATCCTCGCGCGCGTCAGGGATAGCGATTTCCTGGAGCTGGCGGCATCCATCCAGGACGACAGCTTCTACTACCTGCTGCCCGCGTATCACTTCAAGACGAAGCTCTTCTTCACCTTCGATGGGCACTCGCCGAGCTATGGCTTCCAGCCGATGTACGAGCTGCTTCTGGCCGGGCTCGCCTTCTTCCACGATGACTTCGAGTCCTTCTTCCGTGGCGCGATGGCGATGGGCGTGTGGCTGCACGTGCTCACCAGCTTCCTCATCGTGTTGCTGGTGATGCGAGTCGCCGACGCGAAGGCTCCATGGCTGAGGGCCCTGCAGCTCGCGCTGGCGGGCGTGGCGGGGCTCTTCTATTTCACGCGCGGCACCGTGCTGCTCAGCGCGATGACGTGCAAGGAGAACGCGCTGACGGCCCTGGTGTTCGTGGGGTTGCTGCTCGCTGCCACGACGGATGCGCGGACCCCCGAGGAGCGCCGCCGGATGTCCTGGGTGGTGGGGCTGGGGCTCTCCGCGCTGCTGCTGTGCCGGATGTTGCCCACGTCGTTGGTCATCGTGGGGCTGGTGGGGCTCGGGGCACTGCTGCGCTGGCGGCGGCCCTTGGCGTTGCTGGGCGCGTTCACGGTGCCGCTCGTGCTGTGGTTCGGTTATGCCACCCTTGCGTTCGGTCACCCGCTGCCGACCTCGGCGCGCGTGAAGGCCCTCGCTTCCAGCTCCCTGCCCATCACCTGGGACGTGGTGTCCACGGAGGGCTGGGGCTACTTGCAGAGCGCGTTGACCTTCGCGATGGGGATGCCGGGGCGGCTCTACCTGCCTCAGCAAGATGTGGGGCGGATGGTGTTCGGTTCGACTCGGGGCGCGCTCTGGATGACCCTCGCCGTGGCGACGCTCGTGGCGCTCATCGTCGCGGGTCTCTGGCGGAGCCGTCGGGAGCAGAAAGACTTGCAGGACGGTTCGGGCGTCATCGGACTGGTGGCCGCGCTCCTGGTGGGCCTGCTCTTCGCCTACGTGGCGCAGGGCTCGCTCATCGCGACGCGTCGGCCCGGCGAGCTCACGTACTATGTCTGGTATGTCTTCGATGCACCGGTGCTCTTCGCCGTGGCGCTCGGCGTCGCGTGTGTCCGAGGGCTGTCGATGCTGGAAGACGCGCGTGAGTCCTGGCGCGAGAAGGCCCTTCCAGGAAGGCCCGCGACGCTCGCCCTCGGCGTGGTGATGGTGGCGGGGGCCCTGTCCGTGTTCATCGCGCGGGTGCCCCGGGAGTACGGCAAGCTGTCGCGGCTCCAGCCCTTCACGTCCTTCGACCCGGTGTCGCAGTCCTGGCCGCACACGATGATTCGCGCGGGGCTGTGGCTGAAGCAGAACGTCCCGCTCCAGCCTGGAGAGCGGGTGGCCTGCTACAGCTGCGGCTCACTCGGGATGTTGCTGCCCGAGCACGTGATGAACCTGGATGGCCTCGCGAATGATGACTCGGCGCGCTACCTGCTCGGCGGCTCCACCACCACGCCGTACGTGACGAAGATGCGCCCTCGCTTCTACATCGACGTCCACCCGGTGGACTTCGACGCGGCGGGCATCCAGGTGAAGCCGCTTCACATCCTGCCGTTCGGCTTCAAGCGCAAGCCGGGCTACCTCATCGCGGAGCTGAGCTACCCGTCGCCCTGAGAGGGGCAGGCGACCGGGACCTCGCGGGACAGGGGGCGGCCAGACGTGGGACGTTGGCTGGCCGTCATACGGCCTCCTCGGCCGGGAGCCGGACGTCCGCCCCGCACAGGATTCCATTGACTCTCCGGCCCAGCCGTCCTGTCCTGCCGTCATGTTCCGCCGAGCCTGGTTTCCGACCCTCCTCCTCCTGCTCGCCGTCGCGGGCTGCTCGCGCTGTGGCAAGGACCAGGGCCCCGTCGCCCCGAGTGCCTCCGGCCCGGCGCGCTACCTGCCACGCGACGCGCAGGCGTCCGTCGTCATCCACGACCTCGGCGCGCTCGGAGAGAAGCTCGCGCGCTTCCAGCACCTGAAGGTCGCCTCCTTCGCCGCGCAGTTGCAGAGCTTCTCCTCCGCGGAGGGCTACGTGAACGCGGTGATGCGCCAGATGGGTGTGGACCTGCGCAGCCGCCAGGCCCTGGAGGCCGCCGGGCTCGCCCCGGAGAAGGGCGCCGGCGCCGCGTTCCTCGGTGAGAGCCGCGCCGTCTCCGTCGTCGGCGTCAAGGACGCGCAGAAGCTCGAGGAGACCTTCGCCGGCTTCGCGCGCACCCGCCTGGGCGCCTCCGAGCGGAAGGAGGAAGGCGGCGCGGGCGGCAAGCTCGTCACCTTCAGTCGCCCCGGCTCCGCCACCGCCGCGCTGGGACTCTTCTTCATCGACGGCGGCCAGTTCGCCCTCCTGGGCGTGGGCCCGTCCGTCGCGTCGCTGCGGCCCCTGGCCACGCAGCCCGAGGACAAGTCGCTCACGAAGGAGCCCGTCCTCACCGCGTCCCTCGCGCGGCTGCCCTCCAAGCGCGACTTCCACGTGTACCTCCCCGGCGGCGCGGGCCTGCTGGTGCCCGCCGGCACGGTGCAGGGCCTCACGCTCACCGGCCTCGTCGAGGAGCGCGCCCTCACCCTGCACGCCGACGCGCCGTGGCCCGACACCAAGCCGTCGCTCGCGGCGCTGGACCCGGTGAAGGACGCCGTGGACCTGCGCGGCTTCCTGCCCCAGGACAGCTTCCTCGTCGCGCGCTTCCAGGGAGACCCGTCGCACCTGGACGGCGTGTGGCCCTACCTCGTCGGCGACTACCTGACGCGCGCGGTGCAGAAGAGCGGGCTCGACGTGAAGGCGGAGGTGCTCGACAACTTCAAGCCGGGCACGGTGCTGGGCATCTCCCTGTCGCCCAAGGTGCAGCTGGGCTCGGGCATGCCCGCGCTGGACCTGCGCCGCACCAACCCGTTCCGCTTCGTGAACCTCGTCGCCCTGTCGGACCTGGAGAACCCGGAGCGTACGAAGGGCTTGCTGGAGAAGCTGCCCCAGCTCGCCACCGACTTCGGCGCCAAGGTGGAGGCCGCGGACCTCAAGGGCCAGCGCGTCTACCTCACGTCCTACCGAGCGGGGGAGGGCGCCCACTTCGCGCTCGCGCCCAACGGCAAGCTCCTGGTGGCCTCGCCCCAGTCTCAGCTGGAGGCCTCGCTCGCCGCGCTCACCCAGAAGGCCGCGGAGGGCCAGGTGGCCGCGGACCTGAAGGACGTGGGCAAGGACGCCGCCTTCAGCGCGGTGCTCGACTTGCGGCGCCTGTCGGACTCGGTGAAGAATCTTCCCTCGGAGGCGTGGGGCATCGGCGGCTTCGCCATCAAGGCCACCACCGTGCGCTGGCTGGAGGCCACCGACGATTTGCGCGCGGTGACGCTGGCCGTGTCGCGCAAGGAGCGTGCGCTCCAGGCCGAGCTGTCCCTGCGCCTCACGCCGACGGCTCCGTCCTCCACCACGACCCAGCCGGCCACTCCGTGATTCAAGCCCGAGACGTCACCAAGGAATACCTCGATGGCGATGGCACCCGGGTGCGGGTGCTCGACGGGATGTCCCTCGACGTGGACGACGGGGACTTCGTCGCGGTGGTGGGCCCGTCCGGCAGCGGCAAGTCCACGCTGCTGCACCTGTTGGGGGGCCTGGACATCGACTACCGGGGCGAGGTGAAGGTGGGCGGCGTGACGCTCAGCGGATTGAAGGACGCCGCGCTCGCGCGCTTCCGCAACACGCACGTGGGCTTCGTCTTCCAGTCCTTCCACCTCATCCCCAACCTCTCCGCGCTGGAGAACGTGCTGCTCCCCTCGTACTTCGGCCCGCGCACGCCCGAGGCCGTCAAGCGCGCGGAGGCGCTGCTGGAGCGCGTGGGCCTGGGCGCGAAGAAGGACCGCGCGCCGGTGCGCCTGTCCGGCGGCGAGCGTCAGCGCGTGGCCATCGCCCGGGCGCTCTACGGCGGCCCGAAGCTGCTGTTGTGCGACGAGCCCACGGGCAACCTGGACGCGGCCACCGGTGACGGCGTCATCCAGTTGTTCCGCGAGCTGCACAAAGAGGGGCTCACCGTGCTGGCCGTCACCCACGAGGACCGGATGAGCGCGGCCGCCCGGCGCGTGCTGCGGCTCAAGGAGGGCAAGCTCGTGGAGGAGCGCGCCACGTCCCAGGTGGCCTCGGGAGGTGTCCCGTGAGGTTGGATGCGCTGTCGCGACTGGTCCGGCTGAGCCTCGCGCGCGAGCGCCGGGGCGCGTTCTTCTCCGCCTTCGGCGTGGCCATGGGCGTGGGCACGCTCGTGTTCTTCATCGGCCTGGGCCTGGGCGTGGGCGCGGTCATCCGCGAGAAGATCTTCCCCACCGACGCGCGGCTGGTGGACGTGGTGCCCTCGTCGGTGTCGCTGGGCTCGCTGCTCGGCGGCGGCAAGCTGGACCGGGAGGCGGTGGAGCGGCTCACCGCGCTGCCCGGCGTGGAGTCCGCGTACCGGAAGATGAACGTGCGCGTGCCCGCGGTGACGCGCTACGACGGCGTCTTCTTCGGCACGAAGCTGCGCATGGGCATGGAGGTGCTGGCCATGGGCGTGGAGCCGGCGCTCGTGAAGGGCGACGTGCAGATGGGCGAGTTCAAGGACCCCGGCGAGGGCCAGCCCATCCCCGCGCTCGTGTCCACGCGCCTGTTGGAGCTGTACAACAAGACCTTCGCCCCCGCGCGCAAGCTGCCGCAGCTGTCCGCGAACATGATTGTCGGCTTCGGCTTCCCGGTGGAGTTCAACCGCTCCTACGTGTCCCAGTCCGCCACCGGCCCCACCACGTCCGCGCAGACGCAGGTGGTGGGCGCGTCCGACCGCGCCATGTTCGCCGGCATCACCATCCCGCTGGAGACGGCGGTGCGCCTCAACCGCGCGGCGGGCGTGGACGCGGACAGCTACTCGGGCGTGACGCTGGTGGCCAAGGACCCGTCCCACGTGCCCGCGCTGGTGGACGCGGTGAAGGGGATGGGGCTGGAGATCGACGACCAGGAGCGGCGCATGGCGGAGAACACCGGCGCCGCGGTGGCGCTCACCACGTCCGCGCTGGCGCTCCTGTCCATCCTCATCTGCTTCCTGGCGGCGGTGAACATCGCCCACGCGCTGTCGGCCTCGGTGCGCGCTCGCGCCAAGGAGATTGGCGTGATGCAGGCGGTGGGCGCGTCGCGCTCGGACATCCGGGCCATCGTGCTGGCCGAGGCCGCCGTCGTGGGACTCGCCGGGGGCGCCATCGGCACCGGGGTGGCGCTCGCAGCGTCCCTCGCCGTCAACCGGCTCGCCGCCAGCTACCTGCCCAACTTCCCGTACAAGCCGGACAGCTTCTTCTCCTTCCCCTGGCCCGTGGTGCTCGGGGGTGTGGTACTGGGACTCCTGGCGGCGTTGGCGGGGGCCTACTTCCCCAGCCGCCGCGCCGCCGCCACCGACCCCGCACGGACGCTCGCAGGATGACGCTTCCCTCCCGTAAGACGCTGTTGGGCAACCTGCTCAGCCTGGCCGCACTCGGTTGGATCTACGGAGGAGACCTCGCCGACGCCGTGCGGGCCCGGAGCGCGGACGTGTCCGCCCTCATCGAGCTGCCCTCGCCGGTAAGGCCCGCGGTGGTGCTCGGCCTGACCGTGCTCGCCGTGGGCGTGGCCCTCTTCGGCGGGCTCGCGCGGGGCAGGGCCGACGACTTCAAGGGCTACCGCCTTCTGCCCATCCTCCTGGTGGGCGCGCTCTTCTTCGACCTGATGCTCGCCGAGAGCCGCATCCCCATCGAGCCCACGGACGCGGCCTCCATGGCCCTGCAGCGCTTCCAGAAGCTGGCCCAGGAGCAGTCCACCCAGGACGCCGTCGTGGAGGACCCCCGCGTGCTCCAGACCTTCCTGGAGCAGCTCGGCCGCCCGCCCTACCTGGTGCGGGGGGAGCAGCTCCCCGGGTACACCCTCCAGGTCCGAAAGGACTGCGAGGGCCCGGTACGAGAAGCCCCAGGGGTGCGCCCTGGCACGCTCCTGTACTGCGTGGCCCCCGAGCGCAAGGGCGCGTGGGTGACGCTGGTGGGCCTGGCCGCGGAGACGCGCTTCGGCTCCGCCGAGGTGCTCTCCGTCGGGGGCCAGACGCGCTTCCTGCTCGTGCAGCCCGCCCTGGGCGAGGAGCCCCCCGAGCCGGGCTCCGCCTTCCGCGACGCCCAGGCCCCCTCCACGGATGTCGCCGCGGACGCGGGGAGCACCTCGAGTCTCCAACCTTGAGAAAAACGCGCCGCTACGCGCCTGTTGCCTGCTCGCCTGGAGGGCGCGTGGGGAGGTGCCGTGTGGTTGACCCTGCGGACGGGCGATCGCTAGGCTCGCGTTGAACGGACCCTCCCCCACGTGACGACCTCTCAACCGAAGCGGCAGCCCATTCCATTTGGGAAGTACCTCCTTCTGGACCGCATCAACATTGGCGGCATGGCGGAGGTGTGGCGTGGCAAGCAGTTCGGCGCGAGCGGCTTCGAGCGGCTCGTGGCCATCAAGCGCATCCTGCCGAACATCGCCGAGGACGAAGAGTTCATCTCGATGTTCATCGATGAGGCGAAGATCAGCGTCCAGCTGAGCCACGCCAACATCGCCCAGATTTACGAGCTGGGGCAGATCGCCAGCAGCTACTTCATCTCGATGGAGTACATCCCCGGCAAGGACATGCGGGCCATCTTCGACCGCTGCCGGAAGAAGGGGGAGCCGGCGCCGGTGCCGCTGGTGGCGTTCTGCATCTCCAAGATGTGCGAGGGCCTGGACTACGCCCACCGGAAGAAGGACGGGATGGGGCGGGACATGAACATCGTCCACCGCGACATCTCGCCGCAGAACGTCCTGTTGTCCTTCGAGGGCGAGGTCAAGGTCATCGACTTCGGCATCGCCAAGGCCGCGGGCAAGGCGACCAAGACGCAGGCCGGCATCCTCAAGGGCAAGTTCGGCTACATGAGCCCGGAGCAGATCCGCGGCCTGCCGTTGGACCGCCGCTCGGACGTGTTCGCCATCGGCGTGTGCCTCTACGAGATGCTCACGGGCGAGCGCCTCTTCGTGGGTGACAGCGACTTCAGCGTGCTGGAGAAGGTGCGCAAGGCGGAGGTCCCCGCGCCGTCCACGTACAACCGGCGCATCCCGGAGACGCTCGAGAAGATTGTGATGCGCGCGCTCGCCAAGGACGTGGACGAGCGCTACCAGTACGCCAGCGAGCTGGGCGACGACCTGCAGCGCTTCCTCATCACCAGCGAGACCATCTTCGGCCGCAAGGACCTCATGCAGTACATGAAGTCCACCTTCGCGGAGGAAGTGGAGCGCGAGAAGCAGCGCCTGTCCGACTACGCCGACATCCGTCCCCCCGAGGGCATGCTCGCGGCGCTGGACGCGGCCGGCTTCAGCAGCATGCCCTCCCAGGCCGCCGCGCCACAGCCCGTCGCGGCGCCTCCGCCCGTGGCCGTGCCCGTGGTGCAGCCGGTGGCCCCGCAGCCCCGGTCCACCGCGACCATGGGCGCCGTGTCGCCCGGAGGCGTGCGCCGCTCGCCCACGCTGGCCGCGCTGCCCAAGCTGACGGCGGCCACCGCCGCGCCCGCGCCGAAGGAGGACGAGGTCCAGGCCACGCAGCTCGTCTCCAGCGACCACGTCTTCGAGGACAGCCCGGAGCCCACCACGCAGCCGGGCGCCAACGTGGGCCGCACCGTCACCCCGCTGGAGACGCGTGCCCAGGAGGAGGATGAGGACGAGCCCACCACGGGCAAGACCGCCGTCCTGCCGGTGGCGCCGCCCCAGCCGCAGCCTCCGCGCCTGTCGCAGGCGTCCATGCCGGTGTTGTCGCCGTCCGGACCGCCGGTGGTCCGTCCCTCGACGACGGTGCCCACGCTGGTGCCGCCGGAGGTCGCCGCGTCGGCGCCCCGGGGCAGCCGGGGTGGGGGAGAGTCGCTGCCGCGCATCGTGCGCGAGACGCCTCCCGACGTGTCGCAGGGCATCTCGCGCTCGGCGCTCCCGCCCGACGTGTCGCAGGGGATCTCCCGGCAGGCGCTGACGGAGGGGCTCCAGGGGGGCTCGCGTCCTCCCTCGCCGCCTCCCATGCTCGGCACGGGCGCTCCGGTGGCCAAGCCGCCCGCGCGCCCGGTGGCGCACGAGGAGGAAGAGGAGGAGGAGCGCTCGACGACGGCGGTGCCCGCGCTCGGCCGACGGGGCCTGGACAAGCGGGTGCTGTACGCCGTGTGCAGCCTCGTGGCCCTGGTGGTGCTCGGTGGACTTGGCTGGGCGCTGTCCCGTCCGGGACAGGGCTACGTGATGCTGGACCTGCAGCGCGTTCCGTCGGAGGTGCGCGGCCGCGTGCAGGTGCTGCTGGACACCCAGCCCATCGCGGTGGAGGGCCCGGGGACGTCGGTGCTGCGCGAGGTGACGGCCGGCCAGGTGATGGTGACGGTCAGCGCGGAGGGCTACAAGACCTTCGTCCGCACGCTCGAGGTCAAGAGCGGCAAGGAAGTCATCCCGGTGGAGGTGGTGCTGGAGAGCCTGGTGCGCACCGCGTCGCTGGTGCTCGTCACCCAGCCGGCCGACGCCCAGGTGAAGGTGGACGGCAAGGTGGTGCGCGAGCAGGGCCAGACGGATGCGTTCATCAAGGGCGTTCCGGTGGGCGCGGACCCGTGGGTGGTGGAGGTGAGCGCCCCCCAGCACAAGTCCGCGTCCAAGCGCGTGTCGGCGTCCGGTGAGGGGCCGACCGAGGTGGCGGTGAAGCTGGAGCCCGTGGTGTCCAAGCTGTCGGTGCGCATCGACTCCAAGCCGGCCGGCGCGGTCATCTTCGCGGGCAGCCGGGAGCTGGGGGCGACGCCCACCACGGTGCAGGTGTCGCCGAACGAGCGCCAGCTCACCCTGAAGCTGCGCTGCCACAACGACGCGGAGGTGGAGGTCCCGGCGCCCCAGGCCGGAGAATCCATCGCCACGACGACGGTTTCGCTCAAGCGCCAGCCGCGCTGCCGTTAGATTCCATGAAATCGAGCCCCGCTTCCCTTCGTGGGAAGCGGGTGTGTCGACTCCCTTCTCGTGGGGAGTGACAGGAGGCGTGTGTCCGTGAGCAAGGTACGCAAGGTCCACAAGGAAGATCCGCTGGCGGACCTCCCCCGCTGGGCGCAGCAGCTTGCGCGCAAGTACTACACGAAGACGGTGAGCACCTTCCTGCTCTACGGAGCGGTGAGGGACCTGCAGCCGCTCAAGATGGAGGACGACTCGCTGGGCTTCGGCACGCTCAAGACGTTCCTCTCCGAGGAGCTCTTCGGCGGACGGGACCACGTGCTCTTCTATGATCGCTCGTCGGGCATCCGCTCGGCCACGCCGGAGACGCAGAAGGACCTGGCGCGGACGATGTCCGGGTACGACGCGATGTACGGCACCGACTACGCCAAGGTCATGCCGAGAGACCCGGGCCGGGCGCTCCAGATTCTGGAGAACTTCCTGCGGATGCGGCTGAGCGAGGGGCGCTCGCTGGCGCTCATCATCGACTTCGCGGAGACGCTGGTGCCGGGCGGCGAGATTTCGCACCTGTCCTCCGAGGACCGCTTCGTGCTGGCCACGCTGGACAAGTGGGCGCACGACCCGCAGTTCCTCGCGGGTGACGTGTCCGTGGTGCTGCTGGCGGAGAACCTGGCGGACATCGCGCCGCGCATCTCCCGCAACCCGTACGTCGCGCCGATTGAATTGCCGCTGCCCACCGAGGAGGAGCGGCTGGAGTACGTGCGCTACAAGCTGGAGGGCAAGCGGCTGCAGTCGCTGTCCGACGTGCCGCTCGCGGGCCTGGCGAAGATGACGGCGGGTCTGTCGCGCATCAACCTGGACCGGGTGCTGACCGAGGCGCTGGAGCGCGAGGTGCGCATCACCGCGGAGCTCCTCAAGGAGAAGAAGAAGGAGATCATCCAGGCGGAGTGCCACGGCCTGTTGGAGTTCATCGAGCCGGCGCACACCCTGGACGCGGTGGCGGGTCACGCCAAGGCGAAGCAGATGCTGCGGCAGGCCGCCTCCGCGCTGAAGAAGGGGCGCCTGGAGGTCATGCCCATGGGCTACCTCTTGTCGGGCCCCGTGGGCACGGGCAAGACGTTCATGGTGAGCTGCTTCGCCGGGGAGATTGGCATCCCGGTGGTGAAGTTCCTGAACTTCCGCAGCCAGTGGCAGGGCGTCACCGAGGCCAACCTGGAGAAGATCTTCAACCTGCTCAAGGCCCTGTGGCCGGTGGCGGTGATGATCGACGAGGCGGACACGTTCCTGGGCAACCGCGACTCGGGCGGGGACTCGGGGACGAGCAGCCGCGTGTTCGGCTCGATTGCCTCCTTCATGGGCAACACGCAGTACCGCGGGAAGATCGTCTGGTTCCTGATGACGGCGCGGCCGGACCTGCTGCCCATCGACCTGAAGCGGCAGGGGCGCGCCGAGGAGCACCTGGCGCTCTTCTATCCGCAGACGGACGCGGAGCGCGACGAGCTGTTCCAGGCCATGTCCAAGAAGACGGGCGTGTCCGTGGAGGGCATCGAGTCCTACTCCAAGCTGATTCCGGAGGGCGTGCGCGCCTTCAGCGGCGCGGACATCGAGGCCGTCATGGTGCGCTCGAAGTTCCGCGCGCTGGCCGAGGGGCGCGAGGCCGTGTCCAAGGAGGACCTGGTCGCGGTGCTCGCGGACTTCGTGCCGCCCAGCTACCCGCTGGAAATCGAGCTGCAGAACCTGGTGGCGGTGCAGGAGTGCACCAGCCGCGAGCTGCTCCCGGAGGTCTACCGCACGGTGGACCGCGACCTCATCACCCGTCGGGTGCGGGAGCTCAAGGCGCTGCTCGAGGAGGGGTAGCGGCTCGTCGGTCAGGAGACCGGCACCGGGGCGACGGCGCCCAGGTGCGGGTCGTTCACGTGCTCCACGATGGCCACGCGGTCCCCCGCGGACAGCGCGTCGTGGAGCACGATGATGGCCTCGTTCGAGTGACGGATGCAGCCATGGGACACGTCCATGCCGAGCAGGGCGGGGGCGTTGGTGCCATGCAGCTCCTCGGCGGAGTGGCGTCCGTCCGCCCACGACAGGTCCAGGATGCGCGTGCCGAAGACGTGCTTGTCGTTCCAGAGGCGCGCTCCGGCGGCCTCGGCGGCGGCCTGGTCCAGGCGAGAGCGGACGACCTTGAGGCCCGCGCGCGTGGGCGTGGCCTGGGTGCCCGAGGCGTTCGGGAAGATGTCCACCAGCCGCCCCTCGGCGTCGTAGAGGAACGTGCGGTGCTCGCGCAGGGCGACGATGACGCGTACGGGCTGGCCTTCGTAGACGGCGGGAGGAATCCCGCGCGACTGTCCACGGGCACCGGGCGCGGGTGCCAGCGAGTCGAGCGCCTTGAGCGTGGCCGCGTCCAGCGCGCCCGTCACCTTGACGCCCGGAAGCGTGCGGCTGGCGTGCACCTGGAAGTTGCGCAGCGCGCGGACCGTCTGGGGACCGAACTGTCCGTCCGCGCCGCCGTGCAGGGCGAAGCCCATTTCGAGCAGCGCGCCCTGCACCGCGCGGATGCCCTCACCGCGTGAGCCCGGGCCGAGCACCTCCTGTCCCGAGGCCACGGGCGACAGCTGTACGACGTCGGCGAAGCGCGCGTTGCCGAGCGGGGAAGGCGAGGGTGTCCATGTGGAGAGGCCCCAGCCGTTCACCGAGCCTGCGAGCAGGGTGGTGTCGTGTTGGGAAACCCGCGACGAGGTGGCCAGCTTCACGGCGCCGAGGCCAGCCTTGGATACGAGTGACGCGCGGGCTTGCGCATCCGCCAGGCTCGCGGGCAGCGCGAGCGTGGGCTCCAGATTCAGCGACGCGCGAGCTTGCGCATCCCCCCGGCTCGCGGACAGCGCGATTGTGAGACTCGGCTCGGGCGGCACGAGGCCCTTCGCGCTTGCGAAGCTGGAGGCCATCGGCATCACGGGGGACGGCTCGCGCGAGGCGCGCGCTTTCGCATCATCCTGACGCGCAGACAGGGGGAGCACGGGCCTCGGCTCTGGTGGCACGAGGCCCTTCGCGCTTGCGATGCTGGAGGCCATCGGCATCGCCGGGGTCGCCTCGGGGGCCACGCGGGCGATCTCATCCGCCGGGCTCGCGGAGCTCGTGGGCCTCGGCTCGACGGAAGCGACTGTTCGCGAGTTGGCATCCAGCTCGCCGACGTCCGACGCGCGCGTGCGGTCGCCCAACCACGGGGTGGCGCGGGTGACTGGGTCCGGAGGGAGGCCCTGGCGTGAAGTGGACCCGGTGAGGTCCACGCGCGTGCCGCCGGCCCGCACGGACGTGTCTTCGATTTGAGACGTTCCGATTCCGTGGGACGGACGTCGCGTTACCGGGATGCTGGAGACCTGCCGTGGCGCTGGCTCCACGATGTTGCCGGAGGCCCGGGAAAGGTGTGTCCCGAGGCTGCTCGGAGCGAGGAGCGGGTCGGTGTCGGGCGGGAAGGGGTGGGTGAGCGCGCCGTTCCGCGAAATGGGCGAAGTCATGCGCCCACCCGATGCAATTCACTCGCCCGGCGTCATCATGTCCGGAAGGCCCCTGTCGAGAAGGCGCTCACGGCGCGCTCAGCGAGAGGACCTTGCCCGTGGGGATGGTGCGGTGGTCCTTGATGTTGTTCCACCGCATGATGTCCTGGACGCTGACGCCGTAGCGCTGCGCGACGGACCAGAGCGTCTCGCCCTCGGCCAGCGCGTGCACCTTGCCGCCGCTCACGGGCTTGCCCGCGTTCGACGCGACCTGCTTGGCCACCACGACGGTGCCCGCGCGCTCCTGCACCTGCGCCGTGCCCTGGGGCCACACGTACACGAGCGAGCCCACCTGCAGCGTCGGGTTGCGCCGGCGCAGGTTGTTCCACTTCTTCAAGTCATCCACCGACACGTTGAACTTGGTGGCGATGACCCAGAGGCTGTCGCCGGACTGCACGCCGTACGTCACGCGCGTGCGGCCGTTGAGCGTCTCCGTCTTCACCGGGCCCGCGGCCACGGGGCCCTTGGGCGTGCCGGCGGGCACCTCGTCCTCGGGGCGGTGGGCCACGACACCGCTGCGGCGGGCCTGGGCCACCTTGCTCGCGATGGCGCCGCCCGTGGCCCCTGCGGCCTTGCTCGCGGGGATGGGGATGACCAGGTCCGCGCCGAGCTTCAGCGTGCGCGCGCTCTTGAGCCGGTTCATCTGGAGGATGGCCTCGGAGGCCGTGCCGTAGCGCTCCGCGATTTGCGACAGCGTGTCGCCGCGCTTCACCTTGTGCACGCGGAAGGTCAGCCGCTCCGCGGGGGAGATGCGCTTGAACCCCTCGACGAACCGGGGGCCCGCGCCCTTGGGCAGCCGCAGCTTGTAGGGGTGCTTCGTGCTCGCCGGGGGCGTGCACCACCGCTTGAGCTCCGGGTTCAGGTCCTGCACGTCCTGGATGTTCACGCCCGCCGCGCGGGCCACCACGTCCAGGTCCGTGGCGTCGGTGAGCTCCACCTCGTCGAACTCCAGCGGCTGCTCGTAGTCGAACTCCTCGTCGGAGAAGCCGAACGCGGACGGGTTCTTCGCGACGAGCGCGGCGGCGATGAGCTTGGGCACGTAGTGCTTGGTCTCCTTCGCCAGGCCCTTCTCCTCGGCGAGCGCCCAGAAGTCGCGCGTGCCGTGGCGCTCAATCATGCGCCGCACGCGACCGGAGCCCGTGTTGTAGCCGGCCCACGCCAGATACCAGTGACCCAGCTCCCGGTAGAGGTCCTTGAGGTAGGTGGCCGCGGCGTGGGTCGCCTTGAGGGGGTCCCTGCGCTCGTCCACCCAGAAGTCCTGCTTGAGGCCGTACTGCTTGCCCGTGCTGGAGATGAACTGCCAGGGGCCGGAGGCGTGCGCCCACGAGTAGGCGTGCGCGGAGAAGCCGCTCTCGATCATCGCCAGGTACACGGTGTCCAGCGGCATCCCGTGCTTCTCGAGGATGGGCTGCATCACCGGCAGGTAGCGCGCGGAGCGGGACATCCACTTGCGGAACCAGCGGCGCCCGGGCCCCTGGAAGAACTGGATGTACTGCGCGACCAGGGGCTGCATCTCCACCGGGATGTCGTAGCGGTCCTGGATGCTGCGGACGTCGAACGTGGCCAGGTTGGTGATGAGCGGGAGCTGCTCGGGAGAGTCGTCCTCGCGGAAGGTGGGCTCCTCGAGCGCGTCCAGCATGCGCATGCGCAGCGGGTTGGCGAGGCCCAGGCGTCGCAGCGACTGCATCACCTCGGCGCTCGGCTTCGCGGTGGGGTCCAGCGTCACGCTCTCCAGCGCGCGCATCTCCTCCAGCTCCGCGGACTCGGACTCGACGACCTCGCGAGTGGCCTCGGGCTCCTCGTCTGCGTCGTCAGGAGCGCCTGCGAGGGCGCGCGCTTCGTCGGCCTCGTCATCCCCCGGCGCTGCGTCGGTCGCGGGAGCCACCGGCTCCTGCTTGCTCGCCATGTCCGTGCCCGAGGTGCCCTCGGCCTTCACGTCCTTCGCCGCGTCGGCGGTGCCCGCGGCGGGAGGCGCGACAACGTTCGATGCGCCCTCGACCTTCGTGCCCTTCGCCACGGTCGTCGCCGAGGTCGAACCTGTAGAAGGCGAGGCGACCTCGGCTTTCGTGCCCGTCGCCGCCGTCGCGGAAGGCGAGCCCGTGGAGGGCGAGACACCCTCGGCCTTCGTGCCCGTCGCCGCCGTCGCGGAAGACGAGCCCGTAGAGGGCGAGATACTCTCGACCTTCGTGCCCTTTGCCACCGTCGTCGCGGAAGGCGAGCCGCTCGACGGCGATGCGCCCTCGACCTTTGCGCCCTTCGCTGAATCGGCCGTGCCTGCGCGCGACGGCTCGGTCGCCAGCCCGGTGGGGCGCGTGGCCGCGCCGCTGTCTGGCATGCTCGTCTGCGTGGCGGTGTCCGTCGCGGGCGCGGGCTTCGGTTCAGCCGCGGCGGGCGCCGGCGTCTCGCTCGCGGCGAGCACGCGCATGCCGGCGGGAGGCGGCGGCATGGGTGGCGGCACTCCCTGCGAGGCGGGGAGCGAGGCCAGGTTCAGCACGAGGAGGCAGAAGGGCAGCATGCGGTCGCAAGAAGAGTGCGCCCAGAAGCAGGCGAAGCCCCAAGTATTCGCCCTTTTTCTTGACAGTCAAACAACGAGTCGCCCGGTATGGCCGAATGAAGCACCCACCGTGGGTGCGGCCTGCCAGGCAAACGCTGCGGGTTTACGGCTTCGCGGGTTTCCGCTCGTTCGCCGGCTTGTCGGGTGACGCGGCGGCCAGGGGCTTCCCGTGACCCGGTCCCAGGATTCGCGGCAGGTACGTCGCGAAGTCGAAGTGCGGCGAGTTCTCCGGGTTGTGGCAGGTGACGCACAGCGCTTCACCCGGCGACGCGATGATGTTGTCCGCGCTCGGCTCCTCCGAGTGCACGGAGCCAGGGCCATGGCAGCTCTCGCAGCCCACGTCCTCGCGCCCCGCCACCTTGTCCAACCGACACACGCCGTCCGGCTGCTCCCAGCCCGTCACGTGACAGCCCACGCAGTTGAGGTGGTGCTGCTTGCCCACCTCCTCCAGCGTCTGCCACGCGTGGTGGTGCTTGGACTTCTCCCAGACGGTGAAGCTCTCCTCGTGGCACGAGCGACACGGCTCGTTGCCCACGAAGCCCGCCTGTCCCTTCGCGGGAGCGGGGCAGTCCTGGCCGTGCTCCTTCGCCCACGCGAGGTTCAGCTTGCCCACCTCCGAGTCGTAGCGCGCCACCAGCGCCTGCGCGTCCGGCAGCGACGGCAGCCCCGACTCCAGCGGCACGAAGCGCACCGTGAAGCCATTGACGTCGGGCGACGCGGCGGGCGGCGCCGACACCAGCGCCTGCTTGCGCGCCACCAGCTCGTCGCGCTTGCCCTGCTTGAGCGCCTTGAGCTTCGGGTCGATGCCCGGGAGGTTGATCTCCTTGTCCAACAGCGCCGTGCGCTGCTCCAGCGCGGCCACCTCGCGCTCCAGGTCGGCCTGTCCCTTCTGGAGCGAGAAGCTCCCGGGCGCCTTCGCGTAGCTCAGGTCCACGCGCACCAGCGAGCGGCCCTTGCTCTGCGGCGCGACCACGGGGACCGTGGCCTTCACCAGCCGGTTCTGCTCGCCGCTCAGCTCGGACGCGGAGCGGGTGGCCACCAGCACATCCACCGCGAGCCCCGGCAGCTCCGCCGCCTTCTGCGCCTCCTCCAACGGCGCATCCAACAACCCCAGCACGAAGTCCGCGCCGTCCGAGCGGGCCTTCGCGCTCGCCGCCACCAACTGCTCCGGCGAGTCCGCCGCCACCACGCCCACCTTGCGAGGACCCGCGGGCAGGAGCTTCACCGCGCCGTCCGCCACCTCGGGCAGCCCCAATCCCTGACGGAAGGCCGCGCCGCGCGTGTCGTCCAGCGGGCCGGTGGCGCGCACCGACAGCCCCATCATCCGCATGGCGTCCGCGAGCGCCTTCGCCTTCAGCTCCTCCTGCGGCACCTGCCCGGGCTTGAGCGTCTTCTCCCCGAAGAGGCTGTTGCCGCCGTCCACATAGTGCACGGGCAGCGCGCCCCGGCGGGCCTCGCTCACCTGGAAGGCCGCGCGGGCGATGCCACCGCGCATGTTCTCACTGCAGCCACACGGGCCCAGGTAGCCCTGCGTGTCCGCGGAGACGAAGAGGATGGCGCCCGGCGAGGAGGCCGCGGCCGTGGGGGACGCGCCCGCCTGGGGTGTCTCGGGCGGGCGGGGAGCGGGGTCCGTGCGCCTGCAGCCTCCGAGCACCAGCACCAGGCCCCAGAGGGCGGCGACCAGGACGGGGCGCGGCATGCGAATCACCAGAGGATGCTCTGCACCAGCTCGTCGATCTTCTCGCCCATGGCCTCCAGCCCGTTCTCCTTGGAGAGGAAGCCGTCGGCGCCCACCTGCTCGGCCAGCTTGGACAGCTCCACGTCCGGAAGGCTGGAGAACAGGACGATGGGGATGTCCTGGGTGCCGTACTCGTTCTTCAGGGTGCGACAGATGTCGGTGCCCTTGGCCTCGGGCATGTGGATGTCCGTGAGGATGAGGTCCGGGCGCCAGGCCTGGAGCGTCTTCTCGAACTCCATCAGCGTGGAGGTGGCGACGACCTCGTAGCCGCGCGCTTCCAGCACGGCCTTCTCCATGGCGAGCGTGATTTCGCTGTCGTCAATCAGGAGGATTCTTCGCTTCTCGGACACGTCGACCTTCCTTGGGCGCCGTTTCTATCCTACCCCCAGCCGGCGCACCAACGCCTTTCCCACGGGGTGAGAGGGGTGGTGTCCCCGACGTCCCCCTCGGCGCCCCTCCGCCAGGGGGCCAGGCCCCGACTTCTTCCGGCAAAGCAGCCGAAAAGGAGTAAGGAGGGCCGCATGATGCACACAGACGGAAGGGCCTGGGTGGCCCTCCTCGTGATGGGACTCGTCCTCGGGGCGCTGCCCTCCCAGGCGCTCAACTCGGGTCTGCCGCCACCCTCCGCGGCGATGGACCGCCAGACGCCCCATGCCACGGCGCAGGGCTTCCTGTCCGCCGCGCACCGGGGGGACTACGCCTCCGCGGCCCACTACCTGGACCTGGACTTCATCCCCAAGGCCCAGCAGCCCGAGCGCGGCGCCCAGCTGGCGCGCCGGCTCAAGTTCGTGCTGGACCGCAAGCTCTCCATCGACCTGTCGGCGCTCTCCAAGGCCCCCGAGGGAGACCCGGCCGACCCGCGCTTCGACCTGGTGGGCACCATCCCCCTGGACGGGGCCAACGTGAGCGTCCGGCTCCAGCGCGTGACGCAGGACGGCGCGCTGCTCTGGGTCTTCAGCGAGTCCACCGTCCGGCTGGTGGACCCCCTCTTCGAGGCGTACGGCCCCCGCGTGGCGGAGTGGCTGCCGCCGGTCTTCTTCTCCGGCACGGTGCTGGGCCTGGAGCCGTGGCAGTGGCTGGGCCTCCTGGTGGTGCTGCTCGCCTCGGTGGGGCTGTCGCTGCTCCTGGAGAAGGTGTCGCTGGCGTTCGGCCTGAGGCTGGCGCGCTGGACTCAGATCGAGCTGGACGACCAGCTGGTGGCGGCGGGGAAGGGCCCCTTGCGGCTGCCGTTCTTCGCGGTGCTGCTGGCGGTGGGCACGTCCTTCCTGCTCCTGCCGCGCCCCACGCAGACGGTGTTCAACCGGGTGAGCTACTCGCTCATCATCGTCGCGGTGGCGTGGTTCATCCTGCGCTTCCTGCGGGTGTTCGCGGACTTCATCCAGAACCGGGTCAATTCCGAGAGCCGCGACCCCGCCCGGGCGCGCTCGCTGCGCACCCAGTTCGCCGTGCTGCGCGCCGTCTTCGAGGCGGCGACATACGTGGTGGCCGCCGCGCTGCTCCTGATGCAGTTCGAGGTGGTGCGCAACGTCGGCGTGTCGCTGCTGGCCTCGGCCGGTATCGCCGGCATCGTGATTGGTCTGGCCGCGCAGAAGTCCATCGCCACGCTGCTGGCGGGCATCCAGCTGTCCATCACCCAGCCGGTGCGCATCGGCGACCAGGTGGTGGTGGAGACCGAGTTCGGCACCGTGGAGGAGATCACCCTCACGTACGTGGTGCTGCGCGTCTGGGACCAGCGCCGCATGGTCATCCCCATCACCTACTTCCTGGACAAGCCCTTCCAGAACTGGAGCAAGGTCAGCCCCGAGCTGCTCGGCGCCGTCACCCTCCAGGTGGACTACTCCACGGACGTGGACGCGCTGCGCGGGGAGCTCAAGCGCATCCTCGACCACGAGGCCAAGGCCCTCTGGGACGGCCGCGTGCAGACCGTCGTGGTGCTCGAGGCCCAGGACCGCACGCTCACCATCCGCGCGCTCGTCAGCGCCGCCAACCCGGACCGGCTCTTCGAGCTGCGCGCCCTGGTCCGCGAGAAGCTGGTCATCTTCCTCAGGGCCCACCCCCAGTGGCTGCCCTTCACCCGCACCGAGTCCCGGCAGGCGCCCCCCGTGCAGGTCGACCCCCAGCCGGACGCTCCCCAGGACGCCACCCCTCCGGGGCCTCGCGCTTCCTGAGAGAACGGCCCGGGCCCAAGGTGCGCTTGCCAGCCCGAGCGGTGTTTTGAATATTGGCGGGGGCCGGACGTCGGACGCAGTGGAATTTTCGCACCTACCGCATGTGGGAGTCTTCGAGATGAAGCGTCATTCCAGGTTGTGCGGAGCCCTCCTGTCGCTGGCCGTGGCGGCGCCGTTGACCGCGGCCGCGCAGGAACGTGGCCGCACGGATGGGCCCGAGGAATCCGAATATGGCAAGGGCGGCTACTCGGGTTCGAGCAGCACGGGCGTGTCGTTCCAGCTCGAGTGGGGCGCGGCCGTCAACGCCGAGGAGCCTCCCCGGGACGCGCCCGAAGGCCCCCCGCTCTATGTCGGCGCCACGGTGTCCTGGTGGGGCGCGGACTGGTTCGCGCTGGACGCCAACGTCACCTACGTCTTCGACGGCGGCCGCACCAACGTCATGGTGGGCCCGCGCTTCCGCAGCTGGGGCTGGCCGCTGGTGTTCTCGCTGGGCCTGAAGGCGGGCGCCATCTACACGCCCGACTACGTGGACGACGCGTCCGGCAGCGGGCGGGGCAGCAAGGAGGAGCTGCACTTCGGCATCTCGCCCCAGGTGGGCGCGGAGGTGCTCATGGGCTCGCGCGACCGGGTGTCGCTCGGGTTGTTCTACACTCCGGACATTCCCATCGGCGGTGGCGGCGTGACGCACCGGTTGGGCATGGCCGTGGGTTATCGCTTCTAGAGGGGGAGGTCCCGACATGATTGCCCAAGTCCTCGCGGCGACCCTGGCGCTGGCGGCGAGCCAGTCGCCCGTCAGCCTGTCCACGGCGAATGGAAGCCCTCGAATCGCCCTGCCGTTCCCCGAAGGGAACGTGCAGACCTACAACATCATCCAGTGGGACCCGAACAACCTGCCACGCATCTACGAGCGCTCGGACCAGCTGCCCCTGACTGACGAGGAGCTGACCAAGCTGTCCCAGGCGGGCTTCGAGCCGGCGGACCTGGTGAAGATGATTGAGGAGCGCCGCTGCGCGTGTGACGCGAGCGCGGACGGGCTCATCAAGCTGAAGAAGGCGGGCGTGGACAAGAAGGTGCTGGCGGCGGTGTCGCGCCACGGCATCACGCCCAACCGGGAGCTGGAGCTGCTCATCACCCTGGACTTCACGGGGGAGAGCCGCGTGGCGCGCGAGGCGTTCCTCTACTTCTTCGTGGAGGACGGGGACCTCACCCGCGTCTTCACGGCGAACATCTCGGAGCTGCTGCAGCGCCGCAACCGCCACGAGACGAACGTGGACCGCAGCGACATCCTGGTGGCGCGCACCGTGCGCCGGGTGCAGCTGGCCGGCCGCGTGCCCCTGAAGACGTACGGCAAGCACTCGGTGATGGTGGCCGCCAGCGCCAGCCCCACGCTCACGCATCCCTCCCAGCTCAACGCGCAGGAGCGCTCGAAGGCGCAGACGTACACCTTCGACTATCCGCGCGCCTCGCTGATGAGCCAGTGTCGCCTGACGGCCGGCTACCGTCGCGACGCGGTGCTCGCCTACAAGTGGAACTTCGAAGGCAGCCGCTTCGAATGCGAATGGAACTAGGAGTCACCGCACCATGAAGATTCATCGCCTGCTCTTGTCCGCCAGCCTCGTCGCCTCGCTCGCCGCGTGTGGTGGCCCGCGTGCCTTCACGCGTGGCACGTACGAGGACCCGAACGAAATCGAGATGCTGTCGGACCAGTTCAACGAGAACGACCTGCAGCTCATCGCCAAGAAGATGGCGGAGTCGCTGGCCTCCTCGCCGCGCTTCTCCACGCCCCGGCCGGACGGCTCGCTGCCCATCGTCCTCGTGGGCAAGCTGAAGAACAGCACCTCCGAGCACATCGACATGCGCTCCCTGGGGGACAAGATCCAGACGGCGCTCGCGCAGACGGGCCGCTTCGCCATGGTGGACCAGGCCGCGCGCCAGGACATCGCGGAGGAGTACGAGTACCAGCAGTCCGGCTACGTGAACCCGAACGCGGCGAAGGGCCCCGGGCAGCAGGTGTCCGTGGACTTCCTGATGTCGGGCGACCTGGCCTCCATCATCCAGGAGGTCGGCCGCGACAAGCTCGTGTACTACAAGATGACCGCGAAGCTCAGCAACGTGCGCACCGGTCTCATCGAGTGGACGGACGAGAAGCAGATCCGCAAGAAGTTCGAGAAGCGCGGCGTGAGCTGGTAGCTCCGTCGACGGTGGCCGCCGGCTCGTGGTGAAGGCTCGACTGCTCATGATTCCTCTCCACCACCCTCCGGCGCGCCCCCGTGGTTGGGGCGCGCTCGCGCTGGTGAGCGCGCTGCTGTTGTCCGGCTGCGCGGGGGACTACGTGTCCCGCACGCGCGGCGTCCGTGAGTCGTATCAATCGGGGCGCTACAACGACGCCCTGGCCGAACTGGAGGCCCTGGCCAAGGACGGCTCGGCGAAGGACACGCTGCTCATCCTCTTGGACAAGGGGATGGTGCTGCACTCGGCCCGCAAGTGGGCGGAGAGCAACGCGGTGCTGGAGCAGGCCGAGAAGCTCAGCGCGCAGCTCGACGCCGTCTCCGTCAGCGAGGAGGCCGGGGCGCTGGTGACGAACGAGCGCCAGCGCGCCTACCGCGGCGAGGACTTCGAGAAGCTGATGATCTCCGTCGTCCAGGCGCTCAACTACGCGGAGCTGGGTGACGACGAGGCGGCCATGGTGGAGGTGCGCCAGGTCAACGAGCGCCTCCAGAAGATGGTCGTCGAGGAGAAGAAGCCGTACCAGCAGCTCGCCATCGCCCGCTACCTGGGCGGCGTCATCCGCGAGGACCAGCGCGACTGGGACGCGGCCTACATCGACTATGCGAAGGCGTACGAGCTGGAGCCCCGGCTGGGGGAGCTGGCGGAGCCGCTGCTCCGGCTGGCGAAGTACACCGGACGCGACCAGCTCTACGAGGAGCTGAAGGCGAAGTACCCGGGCGTCGAGCACCCTCCGCTGGCGCGGGACGAGGCCCAGATCGTCGTCGTCGTGGAGGCGGGGCTCTCCCCGGAGAAGCAGCCCGCGTCGCGCGACGTCAACGGCGGCAACCTCATCGAGGTGCCCGTCTACCGGGACCGGGGCAGCGCGCCGCAGGTGGGCGTGACGCTGGGCGAGCAGCACGTGCGCGCCGTCACGGTGACGTCCATGGCGGACGTGGCGAGGCTGCACCTGGACACGCGCATCGGCGGGATGCTGGCGAAGCAGATTGCCGGCGTGGCCGTGAAGGCGGGCCTGGCGGCGGGCGTGGGCGCGGCGACCAAGAGCGAGGAGCTGGGCGCGCTGGCCTTCCTCATCCTCAACGCCGGCAACGCGGCGGACCTGCGTTCCTGGCTTTCCCTGCCTGCGGAGTTCCAGGTGGCGCGCTTCCGGGTGTCGGCGGGGAGCCACGTGGTGCGGGTGGAGGGGGGCGGGAGGGTGTCGGAGCACACGGTGGACGTGAAGCCGGGACGGGTCGGGCTGTTGGTGGTGAGGCGCTACTACTGACGTGGCGGATTTGTTGTAGGGTGCGCGCCCCATGTCGGTCCTGGCCACGGTGGCCCTCTACTCACTCATCGTCGTCATCGGCGCGCTGTTGGGCGCGCTGGTGGTGCTGTGGAACCAGCAGCAGACGCAGTTGGTCCGCTTCCTGGCCTTCGCCGCCGGCGTGATGTTGGGCGCGGCGTTCTTCCACATGCTCCCGGAGGCGTACGAGGGCGGAGGCTGGTGGGCCTTCGCGCTGGTGCCCGGGGGCTTCGTCTTCTTGTTGGTGCTGGAGCGCTACCTGGTGGCGCACGCGGGGGAGGACCTGCCCGGCGACCACATGTCCGGCCATGGCCGCCACACGGAGCCCGGTCAGGTGCTGGGGCTCACCGCGTTCCTCGGCCTGTCCACGCACACGCTGTTCGACGGAATCGCGCTGGGCTCGGCGGTGGAGGAGGGCGTGGGGTTGATGGCGCTCATCGCGATTGTCGCGCACAAGGTGCCCTCGGCGCTGTCGCTCGCGTCCATCCTGAAGACGGAGGGTCGCTCGAAGGGCTCCATCCTGCTGCTCTCCACGCTGTACGGGCTGATGGTGCCCGCGGGCGCGCTCATCTACTTCGGCTTCGACGCGGTGCTGCGCTTCGAGAGCATGGCGCCCAAGGCGCTCGCGTTCTCCGCGGGCACGTTCCTGTACATCGCCGTGTCGGACCTGCTGCCGCACGTGCACCGCCACGGCAAGGACCAGCCGGGCCGCAACGTGTTGGCGCTCTTCGTGGGCCTGGCGCTCATGTTCGCGCTGGCGCGGCTGGTGGGCCACCCGGCGCACTGAGGTCCTCGAGCATCCCCGTCGTCGAGGAGGCTCGAGGAGGTGTTCGAGGTGGAGTGGCCGCTCACGCCGCCGCCGCCGGCATGGTGGGCGCGAGCGAGCCCCGCGACAAGCACCGGGTGATGCAGGCGAGCAGCTCGGTCAGGTCCCCGGACTTCCTCAGGAAGACGTCGCCCGAGAGGCTCGCGAGCCGCTCCATGCTGCTGTGGACGATGCGCGGGACGTGGCACAGCGTCTCGTCGGCGCGCAGGTGCCGGCACAGCTCCAGGCCGTTCATCCCCGGCATCGACACGTCGGTGAGGATGAGGTCCGGGGGCAGCGCCTGCGCGAGCGCGAGGGCCATCTCGCCGTCGCGGGCCGAGGCCACCTCCCAGCCCTCACCCCGGAGGGCCTCGGTGTAGATCTCGAGAAGGGTGGAGTCGTCGTCGACGAGAAGGATGAGAGCCATTGCGGGTGTCTCCAGCAGAGGCGGCCTTGCCGCTGTTCCACTGTCCTGGTGACGCGCCAGGGTGGATGTGAATTCAAGCAGGAGGCCTTGGGCGCCACGCGACGGAGGTGTGATGTCCGTCGCCGGTGTGGAAGCCGCGGGAGCGCCAGGTGAGCAACCTGCCGGGCGCTCGTGGTTGACACTTCCGGTTTCGAGCGTCGGACCCGAGGGTGAGACAGCGCCGGCCCCTTGCCCGTCTGTCCGCCCTGTCGCTGCGCGAACGGGGGCGAGGGTGCACCCTCGGGAATAGTCGGCCCGAGAAACGCGAGGTGCGCGGGAGCTCGTGGACCGACGGGGAGGCGGACGCGTCATGCTCACCGTGGGCGACCTGATGACCCGGGATGTCGTCACGCTGGACGAGACCGATGACCTGGTCCGAGTGGACGACCTGTTGAAGCTCCATCACATCCGCCACCTGCCCGTGGTGCGCGACGGCCGGCTGGTGGGGATGGTGAGCCATCGCGACCTGCTCCGCGCGCTGTCGCGGCAGCTCGCGGCTGCCGGCCACGAGCCCATCTCCGTCACCCGGCTCATGTCACGGGATGTGGAGATGGTGCGGCCGGACCTGCCGGTGCGAGAGGCCATCTACAAGCTCCTGGACCATCGCTTCGGCTGTCTGCCCGTGGTGGACCGCGAGCGCAGGCTGGTGGGCATCATCACCGAGGCCGACTTCATGCGCATGGCCGCGCGGCTGCTGACGGCCGCGGAGGCCCGTCGGGAAGACGCGACGGAGGCCTCCGCTCACTAGGGCGGGCTGGTGCGCGCGCATGCACGAGGACGCCTCCATGTCGGGTGACGGCTCCGCGCGCGACCCGTCGGAGCCCGCCTCTGGCCGACACAACGTGTGGGGCTGGTTGCCGGGCGTGGTGCTGCTGGTCGCCTTCACGGTGTTCGTGGTGCTGCGCTTCGGGGAGGAGAAGCAGTTCGCCCAGATGCTCCAGCGCGCGAGGCCGGAGTGGCTGCTGGTGGGCGTGGCGCTCCAGTTCCTCTCGTACCTGACGATGGCGGGATGCTGGCGGGTGGTGCTGGAGGTGGAGGGCGTGAAGGCGCCCTGGCTGCGCACCGCGAGCCTGGCCTTGATGAAGCTCTCGTTCGACCAACTGGTGCCCACCGCGGGCATCGGCGGCTCGGTGGTGGTGATGAAGGGGCTGCAGCGGGAGGGCGCGCCGCCCCGGGCGGCCACGGGCGCGCTGCTGGTCGACATGGTGTCCTTCTACCTGGCGCACGCGGTGGCCGTGGCGGTGTCCATCTTCATCCTCTGGTATCGCGCGTCGCTGCACGCGGCCCTCCTCGGACTGGCCACGGCCTTCGCGGTGCTCGCGTGCGCGGTGCCGTTCGGCATCCTCTGGCTGACTCGGCATGGTGGGTGGCGACCGCCGCGCTGGGCGCGGCGCATCCCGGGGCTCACCTCGCTGCTCGAGTCCATCTCCCAGGTGTCGCCCGCGCTGGTGCGGGACACCTGGCTGTTGGTCCGAGCGAGCGCGTTCCAGCTCGCGACCTTCGCGCTGGATGCGCTCACCTTGTCGTGCATGTTCCAGGCGGTGGGGCACCCGGTGGACTTCGCCGCCGTGTTCGCCGCGTTCATGCTGGCGACGCTGGTGATGACCCTGAGCATCATCCCCGGAGGCGTGGGCACGTTCGAGGCCACCGCGGTGGGGACGCTGTCGTCGCTGGGCGTGCCGGTGGAGGTGGGGCTCACCGCGGTGATGTTGCTGCGCGGGTACACGCTGTGGCTGCCGCTGCCGCTGGGCATGGTGCTCCTGCGCCGGATGTTCGGGGGGCGCCTGCGCGAGGCGATGTCGGAGCGCTCGTCGCTGGTGTCACCCACGCACGAGCCCGCGTGAGGGCGAGGCACGCTTTGACTTGGCTTTCGAGCCGGAGGACCGGAGGATGCGCGCGCCCGAGCGGGCACGCCTCCCATGGAAAAACGCACTGACTGGTACGAGCACCCCGAGTATTACGAAGCCATCTTCGGCACCGACACCGTGCGCGAGGTGGACTTCCTCCAGGCGCTGAGCGAACGGCACGGCACGGGGGGCAAGCAGTGGCTGGAGCCCGCGTGCGGCGCCGGTCGCCTGGTGGCCGAGGCCACGAGCCGGGGACTGAAGGTCACCGGTTACGACATCTCGGAGGCGATGCTCGCGCATGCGCGCAAGCGGCTGACGCCCGCGCGCCGCCGTCAGGTGAAGCTCTCCGTGTCGCGCATGGAGGAGTTCTTCGAGCCCTCGCTGGAGGGCAAGGTGGACGTCGCCCACAACCTGGTCTCCACCTTCCGCTACCTGGACAGCGAGGCGGCGGCGCTGGCGCACCTGAAGGGGACGCGGCGGCTGCTCAAGCCCCAGGGGCTCTACGTGCTGGGCTTCCACCTCACCGACTACGCGCGGAACACGGCCGAGCACGAGCGCTGGCTGGGGAAGGTGGGCAAGGACAAGGTCGTCTGCAACACGCACGAGGGCCTGCCAGACCGGCGCGCCCGCCGCTCGCCCATGCGCAACCGGCTGCGCATCACCGGGCCGGGGAAGGACTGGCTCATCGAGACGACCTGGTTCTTCCGGACGTACGACGCGGCGCAGGCGAGCCGGTTGTTCCGCAACGCGGGCCTGCGCGTGGTGGCGGCGTATGACTTCGACTACGACCTGAGCGCGCCCGTCGAGCGCGGCAGCCGACGGTTGGACCGGGTCTTCGTCCTGCAACCGGTGGCCTCGGAGGGCCCGGTGGTGGAGGTGAAGAAGCCCTCGGAGGATGCGCGGAAGAAGGTCGCGCGTCGCGCGAGCGCTCCGCGGAAGTAGCCGGCGACGGAGCGCGTCAGGACGGGACGACGGGGCGGAGGGGGCAGTCGGTGCCGCAGGGGCCCTCGGTGTAATCGAGATGGACCCCTGTGAGGCCGCAGTGCTTGCACCCCTCCCCGCCGCAATCGGGGCATTCCACCGTGCCGAAGTCGTGATGCGCTTTCAGGTGTTCGAGGACGCAGATGGCCATGGGCCTCTCCGGGTCCGCGCCCTCCATCGAGTACTTCGATGCAAGCACTCGGACCATCATGGTGAGATTCTCGTCCGCGCGGTTGTCGCGCCACACCGCGATGAGGCGCAGGATGACCTCGGTACAGGCCACCGCCACCAGGACGACCAGCAGGAGGCTCAGGACGCTCTTCACTGGAGGAGCCAGCTCGTGGCCGAAGACGACGAGCGGGTCCTGCCAGGCGATGAGCAGGATGGCGACGATGGGGGTCCCCACCAGCATCTGCCCCCACTGTTTGAGGAAGTCGGGCCTGCGTGGTTCGCGCTGCTCCTCGGGTGCGTCCATCGGATGTTCCCCCTGTGTCAAACCCCTCGCGCCGCCGAGCGCGCGCGGGGTTTAGCACGGGCTTTGGGTGAACCCGGTCATGCAAGATTTGCGGGGGGAGGTCCAATCCCTCTCAGGCCGCGGCGCCCGCCTTCGTGAGGACGTAGCAAAGCTCACGCAGCGCGGCCCTGCGCATGGAGGCCACGTCGGCGAAGCCCTCGTCGCGCGCGGCCTGCTCCAACTGCGAGGGCACCATGCGCCCCTGGTTCTCCTCGAAGTACCAGGCCCACAGCGCGCCCTCGGTGATGCCCGCGTCCTCCAGCTTGGGCAGTGAAAGCCCCGCCGCGTCGAGCACCTGCTCCTTGTCGCGCGCGCGTTCCAGCAGGGTGGCGTACTCGCCCGTCAGTCGCAGGTGGTCGGCCAGGTGCCGCAAGACATCCGGCTCCATGAGCGCCTCCACCCAGCGCACATGGGACTCGTCCCGCAGCAGCCGGGCGACGTCGTCCACGTGCTGCTCCGTCTTCCACCGCTCGAAGGACTCCGGCGTGAGGTGCCGCTCGTGGCTCAGCGCCTCCTTCGTCGCGTGCAGCTCCCCTGCATCCGGGACGCGCCCCAGCCGTCTTGCCTCCTCCACCGCGAGCGCTCGCGCCATGCTCGCCCGTCGCGCGTCCTTCAGCTCTCCGCGCAGGCGAAGCTCATCGAGGAGCGCCTCGCTTCCCACGCCATCCGAGGCGCGTGCCGTCTGTCGAAGCGGCTGCCGCGCAGCGCGCCGTCGCGCCTCCTCCCACGCATCCGTGTGCTGGAAGGGGAAGCGGGTCTCCTTGGGCGAAAGGCCCGCCTCCACGCGCGCGCGAATCATGCGCAGCATCGCCACCGCGTCCGCGCGCTTCACATCCACGCGCCCCTTCGGCAGCCAGGCCTCCAGCGCCTCCACTTCCGCGCGGGGAAATCCGGACAGCAGCTTCGGCCACGCGCGCTCCACGTAGAAGAGCGCCTTGGCGCGCTGCTCGAGTGAGGCGCGAACAGGCTCGCTCACCACACCCGCTGCCTGCGCCGCCGCGAGCGTGGCGCGGATGTTGACCATCGCCTCGGACAGGGGGCGCCAATCATGCTCGGCGCTCGCGTGCGCCACCGCGACCTCGTCATCATCCTCCAGCACGCCTTGACGGAAGTCCTCGAAGACGGAGCCCACGCCCTCCATTCCGAAGGTGGCCAGCTCCGCGGCCCGCAGCGCCCCCATGCTCGAGGCCCCGAAGACGTGGATGCCCTCTGACATCGCCCAGAGGAGCTCCTTGTGCCAGACCGCCGGCACGTGCTCGAAGAACCCGTCGATGATGCCCAGAGCCACCGGCTTCTCGCACGCCGCGCGGTAGACATCGCCCTGCTGAGCGGGAGGCAGGTACACCGCGTCGAGCTCCAGCTTCGCCTCCTCGGCGCGCAGCGTGGGGCCGGTGAAGATGAAGACCTTCATCGCGCGTCTCCGCGCATCACCTGCCGTGCCCTTGGGCCTGGCTGATATCCGGGCGCCTCGTGCGTCGTCTCCAGCCCCGGCACCACCACCCTCACGACGGGCAGCCCCAGCTCCGGCTTCGTCAGGTCCACCGCCACCACCTGGCTTGCGCCCACCGAGCGCACCTTCGCGAGCACCCACGCGAGGTCCTCCTCGAACGTGTCCGCGTCGTGATGGGGCGCTTGTTGGAACTCGCGCACCGCGGGCTCCTCGGCCAGCCGCTTGCGCAGTCGCTCCGCCGTCACGCCCTCGCGCGCGGCCTCGTATGCCTTGCGGTGCAGGTCGTCGCGCGCCCCGCTGATGCGCGTGAGTCGACTCTGCGCGGCCTCCGTCAGGGCGCGCAGCAGGGCCACCGCTCGCGAGGGATGACAGCCCATGCCGCCCGCCACCGCCACGGGGCGCAGCGGCTCCGGCTCCCGGTCGACGATGTAGCAGCTGAACGCGGGCACGCCGATGTCGCTCGTCGTCTCCCAGACGCCCACGGCCATGCCCGCGCGCTCGTAGAGGTCCAGCACCTGGCGACACCCGGCGTCGTCCACCGAGTCCAGCTTCAGTCGCGTGGCGGCCTGCGCCTGCTCGCCACGCACCTGCCAGAGCGCCGTCGCGTCGCGCTCCACCACTTCACACAACCCATGCAACATCGCCTCGAGCACGTGGTTGCCGGAGGCCAGCCCATTGCTGCTCATGAGGAACGCGCCGCTCCCCGTGGGCAGCGGCAGCGTGAAGTCCGTGTGCACCAGGTCGAAGGGCAGCCACAGCGGGCCCGAACCCAGCAGGTCCACGCCCTCCACCCAGAGCGTGCGCCAGTTGGGATGGAACAGGCTCACCGACAGCCGAGGCAGCCTGTCCACGTCGACCACGGGCGCGCGGAAGCGCAGCTCGTTGTACGTGGCCAGCTTCAGGGGCAGGGTGACGTGCTCGGCGTGGTACGCCTCCACCGACTCCATCAGCCCGGACGCCTTCGCCGCGGCGAGGCTCGTGCCCTTTCCCTGCGACACCGCCAGCGAGCGCGCGTTGGGCCGCGTCACCATCACCACCGGGAGGCCAATCGTGTCCAACCCCGTGACGTTGGCGACGCGGGTGATGCCCATGACGGGCATGAGCCGTTGCACGCGCTCCAGCGTCTGCTCGGGTGTCATCACCCGGTGGGTCCCCTGGCGGAACTGCTTGGACGTCCCGGGGGACGCGCTGCTGGTGTCGAAGGTGAAAGGGCGCATCAAGGCTGGGGGTCGGGATTGCGGTAGACGGGGCCCTGCTCGCCGGCCTTCAGGTTCGCGCCCGGGCTGTAGCTCAAGAGGATGCTGTTGAGGTTGAGCAGGAAGCAGGTGATGGGCTCGGCGGCGTCGGACAGGTTCTCGGCCGCCGTGCTCGTGGGCGCCGCGACGTAGGCGGGCACCGGGAGGTTGGCGACCACCGTCTCGTTCTTCAGGAGCGTTTCCAAGTCTCCAGTCAGGCTCTTGTCCTTGGGGGACAGCTTCTGGGCCTTCTGCCACTCCTCGGGCTTGAGCCAGTAGATGTTCCCGTCCGGCGCGTAGATGAGCAAATCCGACTGGTCCACCGAGCACTCCAGGCGGGCCTCGATGCGGGGGAACTCGGTGTCGTTGTTCTTGGGCGCGGCGATGACGGTGGCGGGCTTGATGTTGTCATCCAGTCCGGAAATCTTGAGGACGTCCGGCGCCGGCTGGGAGAGGCCGATGGAGCCGTCGCTGCCCTCGATGCGGAAGTTCATCTTGCTGGTCACGTTCTCGGGCAGGTTGGGACTGCGCGACGGGACGCCCCACACGGTGACCTGGGTGGAGAAGCCCTCCAGCAGCGTGACGCGCTCGGGCTTGAAGAAGAAATACACATACGGGCCTGCCATGCGCACCTCGGAGACAAGGCCACGGGCCCCGAGGCCCTGGCGGGTGGAAGGAAGCACCTGCGGTCAATCCAGTTACAGATAGCAGAGCCGCCGGGCCGACTCACAGGCCTGGAGGAGCGCGCTCCGCGCTTCCTCCTCCCGGCCCGCGTCCGCCAGCGCCAACGCCTGCGTCAACCCCTGCGTGAGCACGTCCGGCTGCCGCTGCTGGTGGGCCTCGAGCATCGCCCGGGCCTGCTCCAACGCCTGGGGCAGCGCCCCTTCCGAGAGCTCCACGGCGAGCAGGGGCCAGCGCGCGAGCCATTGGAAGGGGTACACGAGCGAGAGCGCCTGCCACAGCCGCAGCGACTCCGTGGCGGCCTGTCTCGCCGAGACGAGGTCCTGAGCGCGCGAGGCCACCCAGGCCCGGGTGGCGTGCGCCGCGCCCAGGTAGTCCGACATGCCGGAGCGAGTCGCCAGCTCCAGCGTACGCTCCGTCGCCTCGCTCGCCTCCGCCACCCGCTCCCTCAAGCGGAGGATGACGGTGAGGTAGGTGAGGCAGCGCGTCTGCAACGTCACGTCCCCCTGCCGCTCGGCTCCGCGCAGGGACTCCTCCATCCAGCTCTGTGCCTCATCCAGCGCGCCATGGAAGAGCAACACCATGGCGACCACGCACCGGGCCCCCGCGTGCTCCGCTTCCCCCTCGGACTCCAGCGCCGCTTCCGCGTAGGCCCGGGCGTGGGCCACGGTCTCTGTCGATGCTCGATAGCGTTCGCTGCGCAGTTGCATCTGCACCAGCGAGTTGAAGAACCGCGCGCGCTGCAGCGGCGTGCCGTGGGCCCGCATCACCGGACGCACTCCCTCCACCAGGGCCCGCATCTCGTCGAGCTGGGCCAGCCAGTAGTGCACGGTGATGCGCTCACCCTGCAGCTGCACCCACTCGTGCCACCACGCGGCCTCCACCTGCCCGGGCAAGGAGGTGACGCTGTCGGGCATGGGACCCAGCTCGGCCTGGGCCTGGGCATACACCCGCAGCGCTTCCTCGTTCTGATGGTGCGTCTGCAAGGACTTGCCCACCTTCCGCAACACATTGGCGCGACGGACACGCTGGGTCTGCTCAATCCGTGCCAGGGCGTGGAGGAAGGCCTGACGCGCGGCCTGCTGTCGTCCGGTCAGCGCGAGCACCTCACCCAGCGATTCCCAGACGACATCCAGCGCCACCTGGGGCGCGTCCGGGCCGGACGCATGCGCGTTCCCCGAGGACGCCGCGGCCTCGCGCAGCGCGGACTCGTAGAAGGAGATGGCGTCACCATTGGCATACGCCGCGCGCGCCGCGTCCGCCGCCCGCGCGAACCAGCCGCTGGCCCGCTCGGGCACTCCCGCGCGGGACCAGTGGTGGGCGAGCCCCGCGGCCAGCGGCGTCAGGCCCGAGGGTGAAGTCGCGCCTTGCGTCTCCAGTCGCTCCGCGCAGCGATGGTGCAGCGCGCGTCGGCGCGGGTCCGGGATTCGCGCGTAGGCCACCTCGCGCAGCTTGTCGTGCACGAAGCGCAGCCGGCCTCCTTCGGACTCCTCCAGCACCTGCCGACGCCGCAGCTCCTCCACGGCCTCCGCGCTCGCGCCCTCCGGCAGCGCGGCGGCGGACAGCAGCAGCTCTTCATCCAGCTCGCGCCCCAGCACCGAGGCGACCTCCGCCAGCGCGCGCCCGTGCTCGCCCAGGTCCGACAGGCGCCGCTCGATGAGCTCGGCGATGCTGCCGGGCAGGGGCAGGGGCCGGCCGCCGGCGCTGCCTTGCGCCTCGAAGAGCCACTCGCCGGACGGCGCGCGGAAGAGCAGGCCCGCGTCGATGGCGGCGCGCAGGTACTCCGCGATGAAGAAGGGGTTGCCGCTCGTCTCGTGCACCAGCGCGTCGACGAAGGGCTCGGGCACCTCGCGCAGCGCGAGCATGCCGCGCACCATCTGCCCCGCGCTCCTCGCGTCCAGCCGGCCCACCTCGACTCGCACCGCGTCGGACGCGCCCACCACCTCGCGCAGGGCCTGCCCCATCTGGTCCATCCGGTAGGTGCCCACGAGCAACACCGGCCGCTTCGCCAGGTGCCGCGCGTCCAGCTCCAACAGGAAGCTCAGCGTCAGCTCGTCCGCCCACTGCAAGTCATCCAGCACCAGCAGCAGCGGCTGCGCCTCCGCCAGCGCGCACAGCGTGTCGCGCAGCGCCGACAACACGCGCAGGCGCGCCTCCTGCGCGGGCAGGGCAGGGGGCTCGGGCAGCTCGCGCTGACCGGGCAGCTGCGACAAGGACGGCTCGTACGCCTCGAGCACGCGGCCCCGTGGACCGAGCAGCCGCGCCGACTCGGCCGCGCCGCGCTCGTTGCAGCGGTCCGCCACCGCGAGCAGCAGCGGACGCAGGGGTTGGAGGGGCGCGGCGTGTAGATCCGTGCCGCCCTCGCCCATGGCCACGCACTCGCCCGTCACCACCGCCATGCGCCGCCAGCCCGCCTCCGCCGCCAGCTCCAGCGCCAGCCGCGTCTTGCCCGCGCCGCTCTCTCCGCCGAGGAAGACCCGGCCGCCCTGTCCGCGCGACGCCGCGTCGAGCGCCGCCAGCAGCCGGCCCAGCTCACCACCGCGTCCCGACAGGTCCGGCCGATACAGATAGGCCGGCGTCCGGGGCGCCGCGGCGGCGCCCTCCTCACCAGGCTCCGCGCCCAGGGCCTCGAGCGCGGACGACACGTCCTCCGCGTACCCGGGCCGCTCCTGGGGGCGCTTGGCGAGCAGCCGCAACACCAACGCGTCCAGCGCCGCGGGCACGCCCTCCACGCGCAGGCCCGGCGGCACGGGCGTCAGGTGCAGGTGCTGATGGGGCAGCGGCCCCTCTCGGCCGGGGACGAAGGGCGGCCGTCCCGTGAGCTGCTCGTAGAGGATGCAGCCCAGGGCGTAGAGGTCCGCCCGCGCGTCCACGTAGTCGCCCCGGAGCTGCTCCGGAGCCATGTACGTGTCGCTGCCCACCACCACGCCGCTCACGTCCAGCGTCTCGCGCCCCCGTGAGCCGCCGAAGCGCGCGGCGATGCCGAAGTCCACCAGCACCGGCGTCCCATCCGGACGCAGGAAGACGTTCTCCGGTTTGAGATCCCGGTGCACCAGCCCGTTGCCGTGCAGGAACGCCAGCGCCGAGCACAGCCGCCGGGTCAGGTTGAGCGTTGTCTTCAGCCGCTCGCCGTCCAGCGCTCCCGTCCCCGGTGCGGGCGTGGCCAGCCGCAGCGTCTGTCCCCGGAGCAGCTCCATGGCGTACCAGGGCAGCCCCCGCGTCACGCCCTCCGCGACGATTCGCACCACGCCCGGATGCCGGAGCCGGCGCAACGCATGGATTTCCCGACGGATGCTGGCCAGCGGAACCTCCGAGGCCGCGCGCACCGTCTTCACCGCCACCGCCTCGCCCGTCTCCGGATGCTGCCCCCGGTAGACGACGCCCATGCCCCCCTGCCCGAGCACCTCGAGCAGCTCGTACGGACCAATGGTCGCCCCCACCCCAGGCAGCGTGGGAAGCCGAGAAAAATCCGTCATAAGGGGCGTCAAGCATAGCGAGCCCCCCTCACACGTCCCATCTGCGTCGCGTTGGGACGCGGCTGCGTACCAGTTGGACGCGGATTCGGGCCTCTGGAGGCCCCTTTCGGAGCCAAACCCCTGAAAAGACGTGAAATGCGTGTCTGGCATGAATCACGCATGGAGTTTCGGCGCGGCGCCACGGGAAACCGGGTGCCCAGCCGTCAGCGAGGTTCGGGAACGCGGAAGGAGGGGCCGCTCCTTCCGCGTTCTTCATCTCCGCTACACTGCCTCCCCTCCGATGCGGCCCTTGGCGGGTACTCTCGGATGGCACCGGACGGAGGCGAGTGGATGCACGAGGAGATGCCGCAGCTCATGAGCGCGCTGCGGGGGGCGAAGGATTTCGAGACCGCTGCGACCACCACCCTCAAGCACATGTTGGCCGTGGCGCAGGACGCCGTTGCGTCCAGTCGGTACGCAGCCCGAGCCCGCGTGCTTCGCGGAATCGTCCACCTGCGCCCGGGGGAAGCCTACCGGCGCCTGGCCGCGCTGGATGTGGGCGCTACTGAGATTACGGATGCGAGTGTGGGGACGCCCTTCTTCACGTCGGCGACGGCGTGGCGGGCGGTGGTGGAGCATCGCTGCGCGGTGTCCATCGACGTCAACGTGGGCACGGTGCAGCCGCACGCGCCGGACGCCCCGGTGACGGGCGACCCGGGGCTCGCGGGGTTCCACAGCAACGAGAGCCGTCAGCGCTTCCTGGGCCGCCACGCCACGCACGTGTGCGTGCTGCCCCTGCGCACGCCGGGCGGCAGCATCGAGGGGATGATCTCCCTGGAGGCGGACTGCCTGGCCGCCATGGGGCAGGAGTTCGTCTGGCGCGAGTCGGGCGAGCGGCTCCAGCTGCTGGCGGACGTGGCGGCGCCGTACCTGGCCGGCCTGCCGCAGCGTCCGGTGGCGACCCCGGAGGTGGACGAGTACCTGCCGGTGGTGGGGCGCTCCATGGCGGAGCTGTTGCCCATCCTGCGGGTGTTCGCGCTGCAGGACGAGACCATCCTCATCAGCGGCGCGACGGGCGCGGGCAAGTCCCGTCTGGCGCGCTGGTGCCACGAGCGCTCCAACCGTCGGGGCAAGCCCTTCGAGACGTTGGACCTGGTGACGGTGCCCGAGGACCTCCAGATGGCGGAGCTCTTCGGTTGGAAGAAGGGCGCCTTCACGGGCGCGGTGCGCGACGCGCCCGGCAGCGTGGCGCGCGCGGACGGCGGCACGCTGTTCATCGACGAAATCGACAAGCTGTCGCTCAAGGCGCAGGCGGGCCTGCTGCACCTCTTGGAGTCGCGCAGCTACCGCCCGCTGGGCGAGGGCACCGGTGAGCGTCAGGCGGACGTGCGCTTCATCATCGGCACCAACGCGGACCTGCACGCCGAGGTGCGCGCGGGCCGCTTCCGCGAGGACCTCTACTACCGCGTCAACGTGCTGCCCGTGCGCATGCCCGCGCTGCAGGAGCGCCAGGACGAAATCCCGCTCTGGGCGCAGTACATGGTGAAGCGTCGCCACCGCGAGCGCTCCCCCGAGGGCAGCGCGCGCGTGACGCCGGACGCGGAGCGGCTGCTGGTCGGCAGCGCGTGGCCGGGCAACCTGCGGCAGCTCGACAACATCGTGCGCCGTGCGTACACGCTGGCCATGGTGGAGCACGCCGTGTCCGGTGGCGAGCTGGTGCTCCACGAGAAGCACGTGGCGCGCGCGCTCGACTACGAGCAGGCGCCGGGCGGCAAGCCGCTGCCGGACGCGCTGAAGGCGGCGGCGCAGGCCTTCGTCGCGGAGGCGCGCCGTCGCAACGCGCCCCTGGACCTGGACCTGGCGGACGCGTTCCGGGGACTGGTGCTGGGCATGGCCATCCGGCAGGTGGGGCGCGATGACGGCTTCAAGCTGTTGGGCCGCGAGAGCCTGGTGAAGAACCGCAACCACCACAAGGCGCTCAAGCGCGAGCTGGAGAAGGTGGAGGCGCTCTACAAGGCGCTGGGTGAGGACGCCTCGCCGTTCGCGGACCTGCTCTCCGAGGACGAGGCGGCCTGAGTCGACGCCAAGTGGCCCGCGGTACAATGCTCGCGCAGAGGAGCCATTGCTAGCTTCCGAGAGACACGACACTCGGGGGTGAGAACGGTGAAGCTCCTCTCTCAATGCGCCATCGTCACGGGTGGTGCGCAGGGAATCGGTCTGGCCGTCGCCTCGCGGCTCATGCGCGAGGGCACCCACGTGCTCGTTTTCGGACGCACGGAGACGAAGGTGGTGGAGGCGGCCGAGCGTCTCAACCGCGAGGCGGAGGGTCGCGCGCGCGCCGTCCCTTTCGCCGGAGACGTGTGTCGCGTGGATGACGTCGAGCGCGCCCACGAGCGCGCCACGCGCGAGCTGGGGCTGCCCGGCATCCTGGTGAACAACGCGGGCACGGTGTCGCTGTCGCTGCTGATGGACCTGCCCGAGGACGAGCTGGACCGGCTGTTCGCGGTGAACCTGAAGGGCCCCTTCCTCTGCTTGAAGACCTTCGCCCGCGCGCTCATCGCCCGGAATCAACCGGGCGCGGTCGTGAATGTCTCGTCGCTGTGTCAGACGGTGGTGTCGGAGGGGCTGGGGCACTACAGCGCGTCCAAGGCGGCGCTCGCCCAGCTCTCACGCGCGGCGGCGCTGGAGCTGGGGCGTCACAACATCCGCGTGAATGTCGTCGCGCCGGGCGCCACCCACACGCCCCAGGCCGCGGCCTTCATCGAGGGGCCGACGATGCACCGCGAGCTGTTGGCGCGAACGCCCCTGGGCCGCGCGCACGCGCTGGCGGACGAGGTGGCGCGGGTGGTGCAGTTCCTGTGCTCCGAGGACTCCGGCTGGGTGACGGGCGAGAGCCTGGACGTGGACGGCGGCAACCACCTGCGCGGGCTGCCCAACTACTGGGAGGCGCTGAACCCGCCCCGGTAGCCGCCCGACGGCGGGGAGATTCCCGTCGCTCCCCGGGCCAGCTCGTCGCACACGAGCGCCTGGAGTCGGAAGGCCATGCGCGCCTCCTGGATGATTTCGCGCGCCTCGTCCTCCTCCAGCTCCAGGCCGTCGATGCGCGAGTGCAGCCGCACGCGCAGCGCCGTCAGCTCGTCGGGCGTGGCGGAGCCGTGGAACAGCGTGCCGCGGGAGTCCTCGAGCTCGAAGGCGCTCGCGACGAGGCGCGAGCGCTCCGGCGCGGTGAACAGGTCCAGCACGCACCGCGCAAAGACGTGCGCCACGAGCAGGTGCGGCGCGTCCTCGGCGACCTCGCGCAGGCGCTCGGCGTGCAGCCGCGTCTCCACGCACGCGAAGGTCTCCGTGCGCGTCTCGCCGCAGAAGTACGCCAGGTCCGCCTCCAGCGCGTCCGCGCGCCGCAGCTCCGGCATCAGCAGCACGGGCGTCAGTGACGTGCGCGCGGCGCGGGGCAGCACGCTCTCGTACGTGGCGTAGAGCAGGTGGAGCTGGCGCAGGTAGCTGACGTAGTGCTGGGCGCGGACGTACTGGCCGTAGATGCCTTCCCACGAGCCGCAGAAGAGCGACTGGAGGAACACGGAGCGCTCGGCCTGCTCGTGCGCTCGGGCAGTGCCTTCCGTGAGCAGCACGGACAGTGGCGCGGAGGTGGGAGCCACGGGCTGGAGGGCCTCTGCCTCGCTCTCGCTCAGTCGACGCACGCGCGCGGACTGCTCGGTGCGCGGCAGACGCAAGGTCCCGGTGGCGCTCACTGCTTCCACCCGCCGAACGTCGGGGCCTGCATCGACGGCGCGCTCTCCGCCTCGTCGGCGTGCGAGCGCTCGGGCTCGTCCAGGTTGTGCACCGCCTCCGCCAGCGTCATGCCGATGGCGCGCAGCACTTCCTCTTCGACACGAATCGTCACCGGCCCCATCGCCAGGTGGATGTGACCGCAGGTGCAACGCGTCACCTCGGCGCATGGCCCCCGCGCGAGCACCCTCTTGCCGCATCCCTGACCGAGCATCGCGTGTCTCCTTCTTGATGATTTTGATTTTGATTATCGAAATCAACAAAATGATGCGCGAAACCCGCCCGGGAGTCAATCCCGAGGGGAGAGGGGGCTGGATGATGGGCAGCGGGCGCCAACCCCGGGAGGGTCGCTGGAGGAGGGAGTCGCGTCGGCGGATTCAAGCGCCTCGATGCGAGAGGAGCCTGAGGCCGGTGGGCTGCGTCGTCCGTGTCACCCCGGGCGAGGGGGGCTGGAGGAGGAGGGAGCCCCGTCGGCGGATTCAATCTCCTCGATGCGAGAGGAGCCTGAGGCCGGTAGGGCTGCGTCGTCCGTGTTACTCCCGGAGGGAGGTGCTGGAGGAAGGAGCCGCGTCGGCGGATTCAAGCGCCTCGATGCGAGAGGAGCCTGAGGCCGGTGGGCTGCGTCGTCCGTGTCACCCCGGGCGAGGGGGGCTGGATGTCAGTGGGATACGCGCTATCGCGAGTCACCGCTGAGAGGGTGCTGGATGACGCGCAGGAACCTCGTCGTCAGGAGCCGCCCTGCGAGGGCTGCTCGATGACAGTAGGCGCCGCGTCGTCGGAAGGCATCCTCGCAAGGGCTACTCGATGACGGTGGGCTCCTTTTCGTTGGGAGTGTCGACGTCGGTAGAAGCGTCGGCCGCGCTGGGGCTGTCGATGGTGGGCGCTTCGACGGGAGCAGGCGCATCGACCGTGGTGGGGGCATCGATGGTGGTGGGCGCATCGACGTCCGTGGGCGCATTGATGACGGAGTTCGCCTCGCCCTCGTCGGGAGTGTCGGTGAGGGTCGTCGCGTCGACGTCGTCAGCGGAGTTGGCGTCCAGGGGCTGGCGCTCCTTGTCACGCAGGCCCGCGAGGACGCTGTCGCCATTGTCGGCGGTCTTCAGCTCCGCGTAGCGCGCACGCTCGTAGCGCCTGGCGTGGCCCTCCTGGAAGAAGAAGGACTCCGCACCCAGTCGGAAGCGGCCGTCCCTGATGCGGTATCTCAGCCTGTGCTCATCGGGAGCCAGGGGGACGACGGCCGAGTCCATGCGCGCGAACGTCCCCACGCCGTCGCCGTCGAGCTTCAGCACGAGCACGCCGTCCTGGGGAAACTTCTCGTACGTGTTGTTGAGCTCCCGGGTGAGCGCGTAGTCGAGCACCATGTAATCGCCCTGCATCAGCGAGCGCGGGTCTCGGGGCGCGAGCTCCAGCAGGATGCCCTTGCCCGTGGAGAGCACGCGCTCCTTCTGGACGACGAGGCCCAGTGGCACGGCGAGCGCGAGCAGCAGTCCGACGAAGAACAGGGGCGAGCGCATCAGCGTGCCTCCACGGGGGACGGCGCCTGGGGGAAGCGGCGTGAGAGGAAGAGCCGGAGGCCGAGCAGGATGAGCCCGCTGCCCATGAGCGCGAGCGCCTTGGCGAGCAAGGTGACGCTCAGGTCGTAGTAGTACCAGGCGCCCGAGGCGAGCAGGAACGCGGTGGCGATTCCCACCATCAGGTTGCTGCGCCGATGGAAGCCGAGCGCCATGAGCCCCACCGCGCAGATGACCGTGGGCGTGTGGACCGTGAGGACGGCGACGAGCGTGAGCGCGGCGAAGACGGCCGCGCCAGGGGCTCCGGAGGGGGGCAGGTCGTGCTCCCGCATGATGTGCCACGCGGTGTAGAGGGTGATGGCGGTGAGGCCCAGCGTGAGCAGGGGCATCGGCAGCGTCAGGGACCACTCGTGTGTCTCGACGAGGAACGACGCGAGGCGCGTGAGCATCGCGGCGGGCAGGCCGCAGGCGAGCGCGAAGCTGACGGGGCCGACGAGGTCTCCGTACTTGCCGGTCCGCAACCTCGCCTGTTGCAGGAAGAGCCAGTGGAGCAGTCCCGTGCACGCGAGCAGTCCCAGGTCCATGACCTGCCCGGACACCAGCTCCAGCAGGAGATAGAGGCTCGCCGCGCCCGCGCCGAGCGTGGCGAGGAAGCGCAGGGTGGAGTCCGGGTAGACGAAGAGCAGGACCAGGCAGAGGACGAGGCCGGCTCCGACACCGGCATTGTCCGAGCCGAATTGAGCGACCCCGACCCCGGCCATGCCCACGCCGGCGAGCGTCAGCGCGAGCGTGAGCTGCTCCAGGAAGACGCCATGGATGGTGCGCCGGAGCGCGACGGCGGCGATGACGAGGACGATGCCGATGACCGCGAACACCTCCTCTTCATCCCAGAGTCCCACGCAGGCGAAGAAGCTCAGCAGGAAGATCGCGGCCAACCAGGCGCCGAAGGCGGCGAAGGCCTTCACGAACCAGGGCGAGGCGGTGCTGGTGCGCTGATGCACCTCGAGCGTGGAGCGGGCGCGGGACTCGGCGAACTCGTCGACCTGGCCTTCGTGACGCAGACCCGCGAGGACCTGTTGGATGGATGGGCGCAGGGACATGTCAGGACTCCTCGGAGGCGCCCGTGGCGCGGGCCTCGGCGCGCAGCCAGCGGACGGCGACGGCGACCTGGATGATGATGAAGATGGGGAGGATGAAGAGCCCCAGCTCGTCCTTCGTGCCCTCGAACACCACGCGGCCCAGGCCCGTCGTCACGAGCGTCATCGCCGAGAGCGCGCCCAGGGTGAGCAGGAACAGCTCGCCGCGCAGGTGCCGGTGGAGCGCGTACTCCGCGGCGAAGGTCCCCAGGAGCAGCACCAGGGCGGCGAGCCCGCTGGAGCGGACCTCCCTGGGAATGAGGATGAACGCCGTGCCGACGGCGAGCAGGGGCAGGACGCTCATCGTCGCGAGCACGCGGGGCAGCCAGCGGCCCTGCAGCCAGGAGACACCCTGGTTCGCGAAGTGTTCGTGGGTGGCCCACGCCAGGCCGTTGAGCAGCCCGAGCACCACGGCGAGCCAGCCCTTCGAGGCGTCACCGCCGCCGAGGACCTGGTCCTGGAACAACACGATGCCGGTGTTCACGAGCACGAGCAGGAGCAGCCACAGCGGCGCGAAGCGCGCAGCGAGCACCCAGGGCAGGATGAGCGCGGCCCAGCCGACGAACAGCTCGAACGCGTCCGCGCCCGTCTGATACGCCTGCCCGTAGACGGCCAGCATCGCGCCGACGAGGACCGACGAGGCGAAGAGGCTGCACTGTCCCGCGAGCGTGTCACCGAGCCTGCGCGCGAGCAGCGCGGTGCCGAGGATGCCGACGCCGATGAGCCCCAGCTTGGCGAAGCGGTGCATCTGCGCCCAGTTGTAGGCGAAGAAGTAGATGACGCCGGAGAGCACCAGCAGCGCGCCCAGGCCGAGCAGCACGGTGGAGACGAAGCGCCGCCACGCGTCGGACGTCGGTGTAGCCGTGGAGAGCGCGAGCGCGCGCTCCAGGGCGCCGGGAGGAATGACGCGGGCCTCGGCGAGCGCGCGCAGTCGCTCGGGTGTCGCATCGAGTTCGAGCAGGTCTTTCGGCACGCTCGGAGTCTATCCAAGAGTCGTACCCGACCGGGGCTCTCCTCGGCACGAGGCGCGGGGACACGCGGTGGGATGGCCGCCTGCCCACGGGTTGTGCAGCGCGCTGCACACCGGGAAGGGTGGTATACGCAGCCGTGCACGGCGGTCTTCCGCCCGTGGTGAGGTGCACATGCCCGAGATTCCGGACGAGGTCCACGAGCGCATCCAGGCGCTCTGCGCCGAGGGGGATGAACTCGCCGAGAAGGGCGACCCCGCTGCGGCGCTGCGGTCCTTCAAGGCCGCGTTCCAGCTCATCCCCGAGCCGTGGATGGAGTACGAGGCGACCACGTGGGTCTGCACGGCCATCGGTGACATGCTCTTCCAGATGGGGGAGTTCTCGCGAGCCCGCGCCGCGCTCAAGGACGCCGTGCACGCGCCCGATGGCCTGGGCAACCCGTTCATCCACCTGCGGCTGGGGCAGTGCGAGTTCGAGCTGGGCGACCTGCGGCGCGCCGGTGACGAGCTGGCACGGGCCTTCATGGGCGCGGACAAGGAGATCTTCGAGCAAGAGGACCCGAAGTACCTGCGCTTCCTCGAGACGTTGCTGCGTCCCGCCCAGAAGTCCTGATGGCCCCGCGGCCAGGAGCGCGCCATGTTCCAGGTTGGACGCAGTCGTCTCCTTCGTGTCGTCGCCTGTTGTTGGGGGATGGTGCCCGCACCGGCCCTCGCTCGAACCGCGCAGCCCGTGGCCTCGCCCATGTCCACCTCTCCGGTCGTCACCGTCCCCGAACCCCACGCGCTCGCGGAGCGGTGGGACCAGGTCCATCTCGCGTCGCTCCCGGTGGCGCCGCTCGTCCGTCACGCCGATGTGGAGCGACACCTGAAGGACTTGAAGGCGCGCTCACCCGACTTCTTCCGGCTCGAGGTCGTGGGGCACTCGGTGGAGGGGCGCGCGCTCCACCATGTCGCGCTGGGCACGGGCTCGCGTCACGTCCTGCTCTGGTCCCAGATGCACGGGGACGAGCCCACGGCGACCACCGCGCTGTTGGACCTGCTCGAGTACCTGAGGACCCACCGTGACGAGCCCTGGGTGGCGAGGTTGCTCTCCACGCTCACGCTCCACGCGGTGCCCATGCTCAACCCGGATGGCGCCGAGCGCTTCCAGCGCCGCAACGCGCAGGGCATCGACATCAACCGCGATGCGCTCGCGCTCCAGACGCCCGAGGCGCGGACGCTCAAGAAGCTGCGCGACGAGCTCCAACCGTTCATCGGCTTCAACCTGCACAACCAGGGCTGGCGACATGGGGTGGGGGACACGGGCCGGCCCGCGTCCATCTCCGTGCTCGCGGCCGCGTTCGACAAGGCGCGGAGCGACAACTCCGGGCGGCTGCTCGCGAAGAAGGTCTGCGCGGTGATTCGCGACGCGGTGGAGACGCTCGCGCCCGGACAGGTGGGGCGCTACGACGACAGCTTCGAGTCGCGGGCCTTCGGCGACAACATGACGCGATGGGGGACCCCCTCGGTGCTCATCGAGACGGGGGCGTGGACCTCACTGCCTCCGGACGAGCCCCTGGTGCGACTCAACTTCGTCGCGCTGGCCACGGCGCTCGATGCGCTCGCGAGCGGTCGGGCCGAGTCGGCGGATGTCTCGCGCTACGAGTCCATCCCCCAGAACGAGAGCTCTGGCGTGGTGCATCTGCTGCTCCGGGGCATCGGCCTGTTCGGCGCGGATGGAAGGCCCTTCACCGGCGACGTGGGCATCGCCGTCAACCGGGCCGTGCGCGCCAAGGGCAAGAAGCGGGTGCTCGCGCACGTGGGGAAGATTGAAGAGCTGGGAGATTTGCGAGTCCTCGGCGCCGTCGAGACCGTGGATGGCGCGGGTCTGTTCGCGGTGCCGCTGTCCGGCAAGGGCGCGAAGCCGGGCGATACGGTCCGGCTCGCGCGGCCCGCGCGTCAGTCGCTGTCCCTGGGACAGCGTGGCGACCTGATGCTCTTGAAGGCCCTGGATGTCGCCGGCACGTACCGCATCGAGCGCATCATCCGCTTCGACCCGTGAGCCGCACACGTCGCTCCGAGGATACTCGCGCGCGTCCGCATCTCCGAAGGACGCCCGCTTCGTTGGCGTCCTCCGCGTCTCGTCCCCACCACGTCGTGGAGGTCCACGGGCATCCGCGGCATCGACGCGGGCGCGGTTCGCTACGGCGCTCCGCTCGCGGCGAGGAACGACTTCAGCTCGGGGAGCACGCGCTCTGGGCGCTCCTGATGGGGACTGTGGCCCGCGTCCACGCGCACCAGCCTCGCGTTCGGAAAGCGCCGGGAAGCCTCCTCGGCGAGCGACAGGGGCAGCACGTCCTCGCGCTCACCCCAGACCAGGAGCACCGGCGCCGTGACTTCACCGAGCCGCTCCCGACGGTGGAACACCGGCCCCATCAGCGGCACCAGGCTGTCGAAGGCCCGCGCCGCCTCGTCGTGCCCACCCGGCGCCGACATCAGCTCGTAGTCGAGCGCGCCCAGCCGCTCCCCCAGCGGCGTCGGCGCGGGCGGCATCATCCGCGCCCAGGCCCAAGGCCCCAGCGAGCGCGCCAGCCGCTCCGGTCCCGCGCGGAAGAAGGCCCGCGCCTTGCGCGCCATGTCCGGCCCCAGCCCCATCGCGTCCACCAGCACCAGCCGCTCCACCGGCACGCGCGAGCGCAGCGCCAGCTCCACCCCCACCAGTCCCCCCAGCGAGTGACCCACCACGGACACGGGCCCGGGCGCGAGCTGTTCGAGCAGCGCCTCCACGGGCGCGGTGAAGAACCCCACTCCCTCCTCCGCCGAGCGGACGGGCCCCTCGGTCGGCGAGGACATCCCGAAGCCGGGCAGGTCCACCGCGAGCACCCGGTGCCCCCTCGAGAGCGCCGTCAGGTACGCGAACCACAGGGAGGCCGCCCCGCCGCGCCCGTGCAGGAGCACCACCGTGGGGCCCTGGCCCCCCTCCAGCACCCTCAGCGCCCCCCCTCCGGGCAGCCAGTGCACCGTGGACGTCACCGCCGGGGCCAACTGGGCCAGCAGCCCCGCCTCCACGGGCCCCGCCGAGGGCGCCTGGGCCCAGGCCGAGCGCTTCATGGTCGCCCCCCACGGCCCCTGGAAATTCGCGAGGCGGGACGAGAAGTGGGGGACAATGGGGCCATGGACACGGTCCTCGGGGACAAGGGGACCCAACTTACCGGAATGCCCGGGCTTCTGCGGTGTTGAGCCCGATACCCGGTCAACCCTAGGCTGCCCGCCGCCAGTCTCATCCGAGGCGTCATGAACACGGACATCCGCGCGCTCACCGAACGCGTGCAGCAGGAAAGCAGCTTCGTCGAGGTCCTCAACCAGGAAACCGGCAAGGTCATCGTCGGCCAGCGCTACATGCTGGAGCGCATCCTCATCGGCCTGTTGTGCAACGGCCACGTGCTCCTGGAGGGCGTGCCCGGCCTCGCCAAGACGCTCACCGTGCGCACGGTGGCGGACGCGCTCAGCGCCACGTTCATGCGCATCCAGTTCACCCCGGACCTGCTGCCCGCCGACGTCGTGGGCACGATGATCTACAACCAGCAGGCCGCGAACTTCACCGTCCGCAAGGGCCCCATCTTCGCGAACATCGTCCTCGCGGACGAAATCAACCGCGCCCCCGCCAAGGTGCAGTCCGCGCTGCTGGAGGCCATGGCCGAGCGCCAGGTCACCATCGGCGACCAGACCTTCGGGCTGCCCCAGCCGTTCCTCGTGCTGGCCACGCAGAACCCCATCGAGCAGGAGGGCACCTACCCGCTGCCCGAGGCGCAGGTGGACCGCTTCATGCTCAAGGTGAAGGTGGGCTACCCGACGCGGGATGAGGAGAAGATCATCATGGACCGCATGTCCGGAGGCTCCACGCCCCGGGCCCAGCGGGTCATCGCGGTGGAGCACCTGGTGCGCGCCCGCGAGCTCGTCCACCACATCTACATGGACGAGAAGGTGAAGGAGTACATCCTCAACGTCGTCTTCGCCACGCGCGAGCCGGGCAAGTACGGCCTCAAGGACCTGGCCGACTACATCCAGTTCGGCGCCTCGCCGCGCGCCACCATCTCCCTGGCCCAGGCCGCGCGCGCGCATGCGTTCCTGCGCCACCGCGCCTTCGTCACGCCCGAGGACGTGAAGGCCATCGCCTTCGACGTGCTCCGCCACCGCGTGGCGATGACGTACGAGGCCGAGGCCGAGGACCTCACGCCGGAGAAGATCATCCAGCGGGTGTTCGACCGCGTCGAAGTGCCCTGACCTCCCGCCGAGCGCCCCGTGCTGCCCAAGGACCTCATCCGCCGCATCCGCAAGCTGGAGATCCGCACCCGCAAGGTGGTCTCCGACATGCTCGCGGGCCAGTACCACTCGGTCTTCAAGGGCCGGGGCATGGCCTTCTCCGAGGTGCGGCAGTACCAGCCCGGCGACGAGATTCGCATCATCGATTGGAACGTCACCGCGCGCATGAACGAGGCCTACGTCAAGGTCTTCACCGAGGAGCGCGAGCTCACGGTGATGCTCCTGGTCGACGTGTCGGCCTCCAAGGAGTTCGGCTCGAAGGAGCGCACCAAGGCCGAAATCGCGGCCGAGGTCGCCGCGCAGATCGCCTTCAGCGCCATCGCCAACAACGACCGGGTGGGGCTCATCCTCTTCTCGGACCGGGTGGAGAAGGTGGTGCCGCCGCGCAAGGGCCGCACGCACGTGCTGCGGCTGGTGAGCGACATCCTCACGTTCCAGCCCGCGGGCAAGGGCACGAACCTGTCCGCGGGGCTGACGTACCTGACGCAGGTGGCGAAGCGGAAGGCCGTCACCTTCCTCGTCTCCGACTTCCAGGCGCGCGACTACGAGAAGCCGCTGCGGCTGGTGGGGCGCAAGCACGACCTGGTCCCCGTGGTGGTGGAGGACCCGCTGGAGGAGGCCTTCCCGCGCCTGGGGTTGGTGGAGATGGAGGACCCGGAGACGGGGGACCGCTTCGTCGTGGACACGAGCGACCCGCGCGTGCGGGGCCGTTACGCGCGCGCCATGCAGGCCGCTCGCGACGAGCGCCGCAAGCTCTTCAAGAAGCTGGAGCTGGACCACGTGGAGCTGCGCGCCGGAGACGACCACGGCAAGGCGCTCGCGCAGTTCTTCCGCGCGCGGGCCCGGAGGATGGCGGCATGAGCCGGTGGATGGCGCGCTTCGCGATGGGGCTGTGCGTGGGCGCGCTGACGCTCGCGTCGCCGGCCGGGGCCCAGGCGCCGCAGGGGACCGCGCCCGCCGCGGCGAGCCCGCCCGGGGCTCCCACGCACGAACAGACGCAGCCCTTGGACGTGTCGGTGCGCGTGGACCCGCAGCAGGTGCGCATCGGCGACCCGTTCACGTACCACGTGGTGCTCACCCATCCGAAGGACCACCGCTACGAGCTGGCGGTGCCCAAGGAGACGGGGGACTTCGAGTTCCTCGACCAGACGCGCCAGCGGCAGGACGGCGCGGAATCGGCCACCACGACGTTCGCGGTGCGCATGTCGGCCTTCGCGCTGGGCACGGTGCAGGTGCCCGCGCTCGCGTTCGACGTGGCCACGCCGGAGGGCCCGCGCCAGTACTCGCTGCCGGGTCGGCAGATTGAAGTGACGTCCACGCTGCCTCCGGAGGCGGAGGGGCAGGGCGCGGACCTGTTCGACATCCAGCCACCGCAGGAGGTGCCCATCCGCTCGTGGCGCCTGGTGCTGGCGCTGCTCGGCGCGCTCGCCGCGGGCCTGTTGGCGTGGGCGCTCTTGCGCTGGTGGAAGAACCGCCCCAAGCACGTGTACGTGCCGCCCCCGCAGCCCTTGGACGTGCGCACGCGCAAGGCGCTGGACACGCTCAAGGCGGAGAACCTGCCCGCGCGCGGCCGCGTGAAGGACCACTACTTCCGCCTGTCCGAAATCGTCCGTGGCTACCTGGGCGAGCGCTACGGCTTCGAGGCCCTGGAGTGCACCAGCTCCGAGCTGATGTCCTCGCTGCGCCGCCTGGCCCCGCCGAACCTCCCCGAGGACAAGCTCATGCGCTTCGTGTCCGAGTCGGACATGGTGAAATACGCGCGGGCGGACGCCTCGCCCGAGAGCTGCCGTGACGCGCTCCTGTTCGGCTACGAGCTCGTCGACAAGACCTACGTTCCGCCCCAGCCGATTCAAGCTCCCGACAATGCCGCCGCTCCCCGCGTTCAATAACCCCGAGGCGCTCTGGGGGCTGCTGCTCGTCCCGCTCCTCCTGGTGCAGGCCTGGCGGGAGCGTCGCGCTCGCGCGCCCCTGCGCTTCTCCGCGGCGAACGTGTTCGCCAGGAGCGGCAAGGGCCTGCGCACGTACATGCTGCCGTTGTTGCCGCTCTTGCGCGTGGTGGCGGTGACGGCAGCGGTGCTCGCCATCGCCCGGCCCCAGGTGCGCGACTCGCGCGTGCGCGACTTGTCGGTGGAGGGCATCGACATCGTGGTGGCGTTGGACCTGTCCACGTCGATGGAGGCCGGCGACTTCCGTCCGCAGAACCGCCTGCACGTGGCCAAGGAGGTGCTCACCGAGTTCCTCGCCAACCGCGTGAACGACCGCATCGGCCTGGTGGTCTTCGCGGGCGCGGCGTACACGCAGGCGCCGCTCACGCTGGACTACGGCGTGCTGAAGGAGGTCATCAAGCAACTGCGCACCCGCGTTCTGGAGGACGGCACGGCGATTGGTGACGCGCTGGCCACGTCGCTCAACCGCCTGCGCGACTCGGAGGCGAAGAGCCGCGTGGTGGTGCTGATTACCGACGGCGACAACAACGCGGGGAAGCTGTCGCCCATGGACTCGGCGAACATGGCGCAGGCGCTCCACGTGCCCATCTACACCATCCTCGTGGGCAAGGGCGGCAAGGTGCCCTTCCCGCAGGGCACGGACCTGTTCGGCAACACCGTGTGGCGCGAGACGGAGATTCCCATCAACCCCGAGCTGATGCAGGACATCGCGGACCGCACGGGCGGCGAGTACTACCGCGCGACGGACCCGGAGGGCCTCCGGCGCGGCCTGCAGAAGGTGCTCGATTCGCTGGAGCGCTCCAAGCTGATGGAGGGCGGCGCGTCCGCCACCTACCGCGAGGAGTTCCACCCGTTCCTGCTGGCCGCCTTCGGCCTGCTCGCGCTGGAGCTGCTGCTGCGCTCCACCTTCCTGAGGGTCTTCCCGTGACGCCCGTGGAACCCTGGCGCTTCACCGTGCTCGGCTATCAGGCGGGACTGGCCCAGCCGGTGTTCCTCGGCCTGGTGCTGCTGGGGGCCCTGTTGGGCTTGCTCGCGCTCATGCTGTCCCTGCGGCGCCGCTCGCGTGTGCGCGCGGTGCTGCATGAGCGGCACGCCGAGCGCTTCACGCCGGGCATCTCCGTGTGGCGTCCGGCCACGCAGGGCGGACTGTACGGCCTGGGGCTCATGCTGTTCGGCTTCGCGCTGGCGCAGCCGCAGTGTGGAACGAAGAGCGAGTTGACCAAGCGGCGCGGCATCGACGTGGTGGTGGCGCTGGATGCGTCCAAGTCCATGCTCGCGCGCGACGTGCAGCCCAGCCGCCTGGAGCGCGCCAAGCTGGAGCTGACGACGCTGCTGGATGAACTCAAGGGCGACCGCGTGGGCCTGGTGGTCTTCGCGGGCGATGCGTTCATCCAGTCGCCGCTCACGTCGGACTACTCGGCGGTGAAGCTGTTCCTGCGCGCGGTGGACCCGGAGGTGATGCCCCAGGGCGGCACCAACGTGGGCTCGGCGCTCCGGCTGGCGAAGCAGGTGTTGGACAACGCGGACCGCGGCTCGAAGGAGCGCGTGGTGGTGCTGTTGTCGGACGGCGAGGACCTGGTGGGCGAGGTGGGCGAGGCCAGCGACGCGCTGAAGGAAGCGGGCGTGCAGGTGCTGACGGTGGGCGTGGGCTCCGAGTCCGGCGAGCCCATCCCCGTGTATGACCGGCGCGGCGAGTTCGTGGACTACAAGAAGGACGGCGCGGGCGAGACGGTGATCACGCGCCTGGACCGCGCGGGGCTGACGGCCATCGCGGAGGCCACGGGCGGCGCGTTCTTCTTCCAGCCGCGCGGCGTGGCCATGGGGCAGGTGGTGGAGCGCATCGACCAGATGCAGAAGAGCGAGCTGGAGAGCCGCGTGACGGTCCGCTACGACGAGCGCTTCCAGACCTTCGCGGTGCCGGGCCTGGTGCTGCTCGTGTTGGGGATGATTCTCCTGCCATCCACGCGCCGGAGGTCGACGCCATGAGCGCGCGGTGGCTGGGGCTTGCGTGGCTGCTCATGCTGCCGTGGACGGCGCTCGGCGCCGGGCCGCTGGAGCGCGACCACCCGATGGTCCAGAAGGGGCGTGAGGCGTACCTCGCGGGGAACTACGAGGAGGCGCTGAAGGCCTTCGACGAGGCCAAGAAGGAGCGGCCGCACGACCCGACCGTGGACTTCAACCGGGGCGACGCGCTGGCGAAGCTGGGCCGGGTGAAGGACGCGCAGGAGGTGTTCCGCGGGGTGACGGAGTCCAACCGGCCCGACCTGCGACAGAAGGCCTGGTACAACCTGGGCAACCTCGCGGCCACGACCGGGGACAGGGTGGAGGCGCTGAAGTCCTACCGACGCGCGCTGACCTTGGACCCGCAGGACGTGCAGGCCCGGCACAACTACGAGGTGGTGCTGCGCAACCTTCCTCCGCCGCAGGACAACGCGGCGGATGGAGGAATGGACGGTGGGGGAGACTCCGGGACGGATGGCGGGCGCCCGGATGGTGGCGAGGATGGCGGCACCAAGGCGGACGGCGGCGCGCCTGTGGACGGCGGCACCGACGGCGGCGCGGATGGTGGCGCCGACGGTGGGACGGAGGATGGTGGCAGCGACGGCGGCGCGGATGGCGGCGGCGATGGGGGCGCGGACGGCGGGGGTGACGGCGGCGCGGATGGCGGCGACGGCGGCGACCAGGGGCCTCCGCAGAAGGGCGATGGCGGCAGCGACGGCGGCGCGGATGGCGGCGGCGATGACGGAGATGGCGACCCGCGGGATGGCGGCGCGGATGGCGGCAGCGAGTCGGAGAGCGACTCGGAGTCGTCGGGCGCGGATGCGGGCGTGAGCCCGTCGGACCTGGACCAGCAGGAAGCGGAGCGCTTGCTGGATGCGATGAAGCAGAACGAGAAGAATCTCCAGCTCTGGCGTTTCCAGCAGAAGAAGAAGCAGAGGAAGCCCAATGAGAAGGACTGGTAGCTTCGGCGCCGGGGTGGTGTTGGCCGTGCTGGCCCTGCTGGTCTCGGGGCCGGCGTGGTCGGCGGGCCTCGAGTTCTACCAGACGGTGGACCGGCAGGAGGTCGGCAGCGAGGACACCTTCCGCCTCACGGTGGTGACGGCGGATGCGCCCCCGGACGCGAAGGTGCGGCTGCCGCAGTCGGACGACTTCGAGGTCCTCAACAGCTCGCGCAGCACCCAGCGCTCGGTGTCCTGGTCCGGTGGTGGCCCCGCCAACATCCAGGAGGTCACCAAGTACGTGATGGTGCTCCGGGCGAACCGGACGGGGAAGCTGACGATTCCGCCCGCGGAGATGACGGCGGGGGGCAAGACGCACCGCACGGACTCCGTGCAGATCGTCGTGATGCCGGGGAAGCTGGGGCCCGCGCCCGCGCAGTCGGGCCGCAATCCACAGCGGCTGCCGGACCCGTTCGCGAACTTCCCCTCGCGCCTGCCGGACCCGTTCGCCAACGACGAGGAGGAGGACACGCCGAGCATCCCGCGGGGCGACTCCGACTTGTTCCTGCGCGCGAGCCTGGACCGGGACCAGGTCTACGTGGGCGAGCAGGTGACGCTGTCGCTCTACATCTACTCGCGCGTGGACCTCACCAGCGTGGACGCCGTCACCATGCCCAAGCTGGAGGGCTTCTGGACGGAGGAGGTGGAGAGCCCCACGCAGCTGTCGGGCGAGCAGAAGGTGGTGGATGGCGTGCCGTACCGCGCCTATCTGCTGCGCCGCCGCGCGCTCTTCCCGGTGAAGGCCGGCTCGCTGGCCATCTCGCCGGCGGAGGCGGACATCACCACGGGCTTCCTGTTCGCGGGCCACCGCGTGCACCGCGTGTCCAACGGCCTCAAGGTGAAGGTGGCGCCGCTGCCGCCCGGTGCGCCGCCGGGCATGTCCAACGCGAACGTGGGCGCGTGGCGGCTGTCCACGGACGTGTCGACGACGCGCGTGGAGCTGGGCCAGCCCGTCACGGTGAAGGTCATCCTGGAGGGCACGGGCAACGTGAAGAACGTCACCCCGCCGAAGCTCACCGGCCCCTCCGCGCTGAAAATCTATGACCCCACGACGACGGACAAGGTGGCGCCGCAGCGCAACAAGGTGCAGGGCCGCCGCGTGGTGGAGTACCTGGTGATGCCGCAGCGCACGGGCACCTTCACGCTGCCCGCGTTGGAGTTCCCCTTCTTCGACGTGCGCGCCCGCTCCTACGAGGTCGCGCGCACCGAGCCCATCACCCTCACGGTGGAGTCCGCGGCGGGCAGCCCCACGCCGCCGCCCACGTCCTCCGCGCACGTGGCGGACGCGGCCAACGAGCAGAAGAACGTGCTGACGGCGGGAGGCCTCAGGCCGGTGCGCTACCAGGCGCGCTTCGTGGCGCCGTCCGAGCCGCCGTGGAAGCGTGGCTTCTTCGTCCCGATGGTGCTGGCGCCGCTGGGGTTGCTCGCGGGCGTGGCGCTCATCGGCGGCCTGCGGGGCCGGCTGGCGACGCGGACCGAGTCGGACAAGAGCCGTCAGCAGGCGAAGGCCGCGCGCAAGCGACTGGTGGAGGCGGAGAAGCTCCAGTCGGGCGCGGACGCCGGGGCCTTCTACGCCGAGGTGGAGAAGGCGCTGCAGGGCTTCCTGGGCGCGCGGCTGGGGGGGCCCGTCATCGGCCTCACCCGGGAGGTCATCGGCGAGCGCATGAAGGCGGCGGGCGTGGCGGACGAGCGACGCGGGCAGGTGCTGTACGTGCTGGAGGCGTGCGACCTGGGCCGCTACGGCGGCGGGGGTGACGCGGCGGCGCGGCAGAAGGTGATGGACGCGGCGCTCGCCGCCATGGAGGGCTGGGCGTGAGCGGCTACTACTCGCCGGAAGAGGCGCAGGACGTCTTCCTCAAGGCCAACGAGGCCTACGCGCGCGAGGACTACGCCGCCGCGCAGGAGGGCTACGAGAAGCTCCTGTCCCGAGGCCACGGTGGGGCGGACGTCCTCTACAACCTGGGCACCACGCACCTGGCGCGCGGGGACCTGGGCCGGGCGGTGCTCGCGCTGGAGCAGGCTCGCAAGCAGGGCGGCCGCGCGCCGGACCTGGAGGCCAACCTGGCCGTGGCCCGCGCCCGACAGGTGGACAAGGTGGTGGGCGCCACGGCGGAGGAGGAGTTCCTGCCGCGCGTGACGGCGGCCACGGACGGCAACGTGGTGGCGTGGACCTTCCTGGGCACGTGGGTGGGCGCGCTGCTGCTCGTGCTGGTGTGGCGGTTTCTCGCGCCGGGGCGTCGCACGGTGGTGGGCATCCTGGCGGCGCTGCTGTTCGCCGTGGCGCTTCCCTCGGGCGTGCTGCTGGCCGCGCACGCGCACGTGGATGACACGGTGCATGAAGCGGTGGTGCTGGCTCCCACCCTGGTGGCCCGGGAGCTGCCGCAGCCCGGCGCGCGCTCCATCTTCGAGGTGCATGCGGGCCTGAAGGTGCGCCTGCTCGAGGAGACGGGGCGCTTCGTGCGCATCCGGCTGCCCAACGGCCTGGAGGGCTGGGCCGAGCGCGAGGGCGTCGCGGAAATCTGAACGACAGGGCTTCCTGGAAGGAGCCTGGATGCCGGTGCTCCTGCAGGAGTAGACTGACTCAGAGGATATCGGGTTTTCCTTGGAGGTCGGTGCCCAGTGTTCGAGGTCGAGGTCCACGTCGGCAAGAACCGGCTGGTGGTGCGCATCTGGGGAGACGTCGACAAGGAAGAGGCCCAGCGCGTCGGCGATGCCGCGGTGAGTGCCATCGACCGGATGCGTCCGCGGTTCGACCTGTTGTCGGACCTGAAGGGCGTGACGTCGTTGGACTACGAGGGGACGGTGCACCTGCGGCGCATCATGGAGGCCGCGAAGGCGCGAGGCTTCCGTCGGGTGGTGCGGGTGGTGGGGCGCTCGGTGGAAGCGGCGCTGCACTTCGAGCGGACCAGCCGGGAGATGGGCTACGACGCGTATCTGGCCTTCTCGTTGGAGGAGGCCGAGCGGTTGTTGGACGGCGGAGGACCCTGAGCGGCGCGGTGTTCAGCCGCGTCTGCCGGTGAGCCGCGCGAGGAGGCCGGGCTTGCGGTCCTTGCGCTCGCCGGCGTTGGCCGCGGAGAGCGCCGTCACCTTCAGCAGGTTCTGCTGGAAGACGGTGTTGCCCGGCTCCAGCTCCACGGCGCGCTCCAGCAGCCGCGCCGCCTGCGCGTAGTCCTTGCGCTGGTGGATGAGGATGAGGGCCAGCTTGCTGTGGAGCGCGGCGGCGTCGGGGGCGCGGTCGATGGCCTTGGTGAGGACCTCGATGGCACGCTCCACGTGTCCGGCGCGCTCCAGGCGCACGGCGCGCTGGAGGAGGTCCTCGGGCGAATTCGGGGCCGCGCCGGGGAGCGGCGCATCCAGCGGCATCGAGGGACGCTGGGGACGCGTGGCGTGCTCGACGGGCGTGGGGGCCACCTTCCCGGGGAAGGGGACGGCGGGCAGGGTGGTCGCCCCGCTGGGCGTGACGAGCGGCGGGGGCGTCCGGGCGGGCTGTGCGGAAGCGGCGGGGTGCACCACGCGCGAGGCGCCACCCAACTGTGGATGCGAGCTTCGCAGCGTGGGGGCTTCATCCGAGGGGATGACAGGGCTCGCCGGGGCGGCGGGCCGCGACGCGTGCGCGGCTCCTTCAAGGGGCCCTGGCCGTGAGGGAGTCGCTCCGATGAATGCGCCGGGCCGAGAGGCTGGCGGTCGCGCCAGGCCCGCGGGCAGGGGGCGCTCCCCGGGAGCGGGGCTCGAGGCCCCACGGGGCGCGGCTCCGGGACGCAAGCCCCGCGAGGGCTTCGCGGGCGCGTCATGCGAGGGTGTATCCAGGGGCCTGTCGCGTCGGGTCGGACGGTCCTCGATGGGCTCCTCGTCACCGAGCGCCATGGGCGTCAGGCCGTCTTCGTCACCCAGGGCCATCGGCGGCAGGGGAGCCACACCCGAGAGGGTGGGGACCTGCACGTCCCGGAGGGTGAAGGGCTCCGCCTCCTCGTCCGCGCCGAGCGGCTCGGGCTCCAGGAACTCGGAGCCGTCGAGCACGGGCATCTCGGCCGTGAGGCTGCGCTTGGGCGGCGGGGCCGGCTCGCGCCGCAGCTCCACGACGCCGCGCTCCAGCAGGCCCTTGAGGACGACCTTCACCTCGATTTCGGGCAGCCGCGCCGCGAGCGCGAGCTGCGGCACCGCGAGGACGCCATCGACGAACGACGCGATATGCGCCTCGAAGGGATGCAGCGGCTGCAGCGCGATGTCCAACCCGGCACGCAGGCGCGGCACCGTCTGCGCATCCATGGGGATGGTGAAGCGCGCGGTGGCCAGGTGGTGGGCCGCGGGCTTCTGCGGCGGCGGCCGGGGCAGCTCCATGGTCCGGGTGCGCTGGGGCGGAGAGAGCATGGCCCGGACGATGGTGGGCTCGGTGACGACGTACTCCCCGCTGGCCTGCTCCGGGTCCAGGAGCAACCCACAGTGCTCACACTGGAAGTCGTCTCGCCCCACCGTGCCTCGGCACTCAGGACATTCTAGTTTTGCCGCCATTTCAGGCCCATCATAGCGCTCCGGGACAACGGAGAACCGAAGCCTTGGAGGGAGGGGCGTGCAGGAGGTGACCTGGTGGGGTGGAATTCCGAGGGGCGTGGGTGGCGCGGAGGGCCTGCTGGCCCGGGGAGCGGTCGGCCGGCCGGGGCTCGGAGACGAAGCGCGGATTTCCCCGTGAATCCCAGGCAGACATGTCGGATGCGTGGTGCTCCACACAAATGAATGGCAACCCTGGTGCGTGTGGTGTCGGCGGGGCTATACCGCGCGCGGCAGGTGGCACCGGAAGTGGGGGTGGCGCGCCCGCGAGTCATCGCCCTCGAGTCGTCCAGCGTCGCGCCGGAGAAACATGGTTGGCATGTCCCAGGCACCCTTTCACATCCTGCTCGTGGAGGATGAACCCGTCATCCGGGAGCTGGTGCGCTCGATGTTGAGCGACGGCACGGTGGACGTGGTGTGCGCGGCCAACGGGCTGGAGGGGCTGAAGCTGGCGCGCAGCCGCACCTTCCACCTCATCCTGATGGACGTCGTCCTGCCGCAGCTCGACGGCATCTCCGCGTGTCGCATCCTGAAGAGCGACCCCGTCACGGCGGCGGTGCCGCTCTACATGCTCACCGCGAAGGCGAAGAAGTCGGACATGGAGAGCGCCACGCTGGCGGGCGCGGACGGCTACATCCACAAGCCCTTCCGAGGCGCGGAGCTGATGGCGCTGGTGGAGCGGCTGCGCATGGCGCCGCCCCGCTCGGAGCCGGCCTGAGCTTCAGGGCAGGCGCGGGTGGAGGAAGCGCGCCAGGGCGATGAGGTCGTCCCAGTCCAGCTCGCCGAACTCCAGCGCCACGCCGTTCGCCTCGCGGCGGCGGATGGTGCAGGTGGTGACGATTTCGCGGTCCCCCGGCAGCGGCAGGGCCAGGGTGAGCTGACGCTGCGAGTCGCCCGGGTGGGCCAGCAGGAACAGGCCCGCCATGGACACATCGCGGGCCCGGGCCATGACGGCGCGTCCCGGCAGGAGCACCTTCACGGCGATGTCCGCCTCGACGCGCGGGTGGAAGCGCTCGGCGATGTGGGGGCCACCATTGGAAGTCTGCATCTGCTCCTCCGCGTGCGACAGGGTGCGACAACTCTGAGGCACCTGGCGTGCGAGGCAAGTTTCCGTCCCGTCCGCCCATCCCATCGTCCGGACGCTCTTCCCGGAGGGTGGAGTCCGGTGGGCGCCGAGGCAGGCGGGATTGCTCGGGATTTCTCCTGGCATGGCCCCTGAACAGGGGCTTCCGGCACCCATCGCCGGAGGTCTTGCTTGGAACCGAGTCAGCGCAGCCCGTACCTGTTGAGCACCACCCACACCCTGCCTCGGCAGACGCCGCGCAACGACTTCGGGACGGTGCTGGCGCACGCGGCGCACACCGTCGTGAACAAGGGGGCGGGCGTGGTGGGCGGGATGATTCCGACCGGCGCCATCCTGAGCGCGGCGGTCTCCAGCACGAAGCTGGCGGTGGCGCAGGTGGCGCCCATGAAGACGTCCGACTTCGCGTCCACGGCGTCGGCCTCCACGGCGTCGGCGTCCACGGCGAGCGCCTCGCTGGGAACGGGAGGCACGTCGTCGGGGAGCACCGATGCGTGGGAGCTGTTGAACGCGCAGAAGGAGCTCAGCGCGGAGGGCCAGAAGTTCAATGCGGCCTATCTGCATCTGCAGAACGAGATGCAGCGCGAGAGCCGTGAGCACAACGCGGTCTCCAACATCATGAAGGTCCGCCACGACTCGGCGAAGGCCGCCATCAACAACATCCGCTGAAAGGGCATGGCAGCCATGAGCGTGGACAAAGTGGGCGCCGTGGGGGGCCCGGGCCTGTCGCCCGTGGAGCCCGGGCGCGAGCGGTTCGGTCAGGTGTTGGAGGGGGCCCGGAACCCTGGACGGAGCGGAGGGCCTCCCGTGTCGGTGGAGGGGGCGACGCGTCCGGTGGGCGAGGCCTCCGCGGGCGTGGTCCGGGCCGAGGGCACGGGGGCGCGGGCTTCCGCGGGGTGCGCGCGGGCGCAGGCGGGCGAGCGGGTGGATTCGGTCCAGTCGGCGAGGGAGCAGCAGGCCGCGCAGGTGGTGGAGCGCGTGGGGCAGGCGCAGAAGCGACTGGACCACATCCTGGGGCTGGCGGAGTCGGGCCGGGACTTCTCGTCGGCGGAGCTGCTGTCACTGCAGGCGCAGGTCTATCGGGCGAGCCAGGAGCTCGACCTCGCCGGCAAGGTCGTCGAGAAGGCGACCGGCGGCGTCAAGCAGGTCCTCCAGACGCAGGTTTGAGCGCGCCATGTCATCGACTTCCCGAAGGTGGCTCGCCGTCCTGTTGCTCCTGGGGACGGCGGCGTGTCGAGAGCGCATCCAGCACGGACTGGATGAGCGGCAGGCGAACGAGCTCCAGACGGTGCTCATCCAGCGAGGGGTGGAGGCGCGCAAGGTCCTGGAGGCGGGCAAGAAGCCCTCGTGGTCCATCGAAGTCATGGGCGACCAGTCGACGGAGGCGGTGAGGGTGCTCGCGGAGCTGGGGTTGCCGAGGCCCGCGGCGGAGGTGGGCTGTGACGTCTTCGGTGGGAGCGGGCTGGTGCGCACGCCCACGGAGGAGGGGCTGTGCCGCGTGCGAGTGCTGGAGCGGGGCCTGGAGAAGACGCTCCAGTCCATGGAGGGGGTGCTGCTGGCGAGAGTCCACCTGGTGGTGCCCCCGCCGCCGCGTCCGGGTGTCGCGCCCATGCCATCGAAGGCGTCGGCGATGGTGCGGGTGATGCCCGGCCAGGCGGCGAGGGTGCGGCAGGGCTCGGAGGTCCTGAAGGCGCTCGTGGCCGGAGGCGTGGAGGGGCTGTCCACCGAGTCGGTGTCGCTGTTGGTGGACGAGGTTCCCGCGAGGGGGGAGGTGGCCGCGGCGCAGGGCCTGTCCTCGCCATGGCGGCTGCGGGTGCTGCTCGCGGTGCTCGGCGTGCTGGTGACGGGGCTGTCGGGAGCCCTCGTCTGGGTGGCGCTGCGGATGCGGCACTTCCGCGAGCTGAGTGCGACGCCCGTGGTTCCGCCCGTGCCCGCGCGGCCCGTGTTGTCGCCGGGTGCGGCGCGCAAGGTCGCCTGAGAGGAGGGACACTCGACATGGAAGCGACACGTGTGGGGCGGGTGCGTCGTCCGGCGCGGAAGGAGGAGGTGCCCGTGGCGCCGCCACCGCCGCCCGTGGACCTGGAGGCCACGGTGCACCGCCCGCTCCTGGTGGTTCCCCTGGAGCGGTACGCGCTGGTGGCGTGGGTGCTCGGGCGTGAGCGGGCAGGGGAGCTCTTGGAGGGGCTGGGAACGGGGGCGATGCGGCGCGCGAAGGTGCACCTGCGGACCCTGGCGGCGATGCCCTCGGCGCGGCGACAGGCGAAGGTGGCGCTGGAGTTTGGTGAGCGGGCTGACGCCGCCGCGAGGTTGAAGGCCTTGATGGAGGAGGCGCCGGAGCCGCTTCGCAAGGAGGTGTTCCGGCGCCTGCCGCCCTATCACCGCACCCTGTTCCCCGGGAGGGTGGTGGAGCCGGTGGACCCGCTGGCGCCGCCGCTGCTGACTTCACTGGCCGAGCGGCTCATCCGCGAAGCCACGCGCTGACGTCCGTCCTGTTCTGCGTACCGGGCATCCCGAGCCCGGATTCCAACACCGTCCAACTCCGCGACTTCACGACACGGCCTCCTGGCGGGGGCCGTGCACGAGAGGGGTGCGTCGTCTCACTCCCCCCAAGAGCCTTCTTCGATGAACCTGGACACCGAACCGTCGATTCCACCCGAGCCGCGCAGACTGCGCCGGCTGGGGGCACGCAGGATGAGCCGGGCGCACCTCGTGCTCGCCGCGCGTCCCCGTGTCGCGAACCAGGGGCGTCAGGCCTTGGGGGATGTCTGCGAGGCGCTCGGCCGTGAGCTGGGTTGCTCCGTGACGGCCGAGGCCCGGTTGTTGGACGCGGTGGTCTCTCCGCTCGGTGGGCTGATGCGGCCGGCGGTCTTCGTCCTGTTGGAGCTGTCGGCGGTGGGCGGCGTGGCGGTGCTGGAGTTGGAGCCCGCGCTGGCCATCGCGGCGCTGGAGCGTATCGCGGGCGCGGGTGGCCGGGCGGGTGTGGTGACGGAGCTGTCCCGTCTGGAGGACGCGACGCTGGCGTACCTCGTGCTGGTGGGGCTCTCGGCGGTGCGTGCCCGGTCGGAGCTGTATCCGGTGCTGGCGCCGCGCCTGGTCGCGCTGACGATGCGGGGCGAGGACATCACGGCCCGGCTGCGGGGCCGGCAGCCCCTGGTGGGCGTGGAGCTGCGTGTCACGGTGGGGCAGGTGAGCGCGGGGGCCCGGTTGTTGTTGCCGGCGCCGCTGCTCCAGAGCGTGTTCCTGGAGTACCCGGTGGAGCGCGGCGCGAGTGTCGCGCCCGAGGTGCTCGCCGCATCGCTCGAGCTGAGGTGTCTGGTGGGGCGCATGCCGCTCACGAACCAGGCGCTGGACGCGCTCGCGGTGGGGGACGTGGTGGTCTTCGAGGGTGTGCGCCGTGAGAACGCGCGCCTCCTGGGAGACGGACGGCTGGTGGGCCGTGGCTTCTCGCTCGCGGGGACGTTCCATCCCGAGGGCTTCTGTCTGACGCGCGCGCAGGTCCGTGCGCCCTTCCCGGAGTCGAACATGCAGGCCTCGAATGAACGCAGCAGCGACGCAATGCCCCCGCTCCCCGTGGACGTGGAGGTGGAGCTGACGCGGGTGCTCGTGCCGCTCTCGGAGCTGGCGGCGTTGAAGTCGGGCGTGGTGCTGCCGCTGCACATCAACGCGAGCACGCCGGTGTTGTTGCGCGTGGGCGACCGGGTGGTGGCGCGCGCCGAGCTGGTGGACATCGAGGGCGAGGTTGGTGCCCGCATCCTGGCCCTGCTGCCGTGAGCGCGCCCATGAATGCCCGTCGGTTCTCGTTCTCCCCGCGCGCTCGCTTGCAGGTGGCGACGCTCCTGGTGCTCGCGCTGGCCCTGCTGGGGCCGATGGGAGGGGTGTCCATGGTCTCGGTGGCCCGGTGCGTGCTCCTCGTGGGCGCACTGGGGGGGCTTGGATGGTGGTGGAGACGGAGGGCGAGGGGGACGAGCGCGGCGGGCCTCGAGCGCTTGAAGGTCGTCTCCCGGGCGGGGCTGTCACCGCGGTGTGGTCTCGCGCTGGTGGAGGTGGAGGGGCGCGACTTCCTGGTGACCTTCGGGGATGCGTTCGCGCACGTGCATGCGCTGCCCGAGCGGCGACAGGCGGCTCCGTTCGTCCTGGCGCCGGCCCGTCGGCCCCGTCCGGGACGTGGGATGCGCAGGGGGATGCGGTCATGAGCGGCGGACTGGGGTGGCTCGTGCCGTTGGTCGCCGCGGCGTCCCCGGAAGGGATGCTCGGTCAGCAGTCCTACGCGGGCAGTCCGCTGTCGATGATGGGGATGCTCGCGCTGATGTCGCTCTTGCCGTTCGCGGTGCTGATGCTGACGAGCTTCTCGAAAATCGCGGTGGTGTTGTCGCTGGCGCGCTCGGCCATGGGGACGCAGCAGGCGCCGCCGACGTTGGTGCTGACGGGGCTGGCGGCGGTGCTGACGGGCCACATCATGGCCTCGGTGATGGAGCGGATGTACGACGCGGGGCAGCTCGCCTACCAGGAGCTCGAGTCCGGCTCCGGTGCGCGGATTCTTGACTCGGCCGCTCGGGTAGCCGAGCCCCTGCGCGAGTTCCTGGTGAAGCATGGCAGCGCCGAGGAGCGGGCCCGCTTCGTGGACCTGGCGCGTGAGCTGCGGCCGCCGGAGGAGGCGGAGGCGGTCCAGGAGACGGACCTCTTCGTCATCATCCCCGCCTTCGTCATCACCGAGCTGAAGGAGGCCTTCCAGATTGGCTTCCTCGTCTTCCTCCCGTTCCTGGTGCTCGACATGGTCATCGCCAACGTGTTGCTCGCGCTGGGGATGCAGACGCTGTCGCCCAGCCAGGTGAGCCTGCCCTTCAAGATCCTCCTCTTCGTGGCGGTGGATGGTTGGTCGCTGCTCGCGCGCGGCCTCATCCTCGGATACCGGTGACGCGATGACCCAGGACGTGTTGCTGTCGCTGGGCCGTGAGGCCTTGTTGTTGATGGTGCTCGCGTCGCTGCCGCCCGTCGGGGCCAGCCTGCTGGTGGGCTTCCTGTCGGGGCTGTTCCAGGCGACGACGCAGCTGCAGGAGAGCACCCTGTCGGTGGTACCCAAGCTGTGCGCTGCGGTGTTCGCCCTGGTGCTCGCGGGGCCGTGGATCGCCGCGCAGCTCACGCGCTTCACCCACCAGCTCCTGACGCTCATCGCGGAGGTCTCGGTATGAACCTGGAGCTGGTTCGCTCGTCGCTGGAGGCGCTCGGGCCGGACGCCGCCGTGGTGGCGCTGTGCTGCGCGCGGCTCGTGCCCGTGGCCTTCCTGTGCCCCGTGCTGGGTGGGCAGGTCACGCCGCCGACGGTGCGGTTGGGGCTGGTGCTCTCCCTGGCGTTGTTCCTCCGCGTGGAGGGAGGCGTGGAGTTGCCGGCGCCTGTGACGTCGTCGTGGACGCTGGCGGGCTGGTTGCTGCGGGAGCTGGCCTATGGCGTGTCGGTGGGGATGGTCTCCGCGCTGCCGTTCGACGCGGCGCGGATGGGGGGACGGTTCATCGACCTGTTGAGGGGCACGTCCGCGGAGGCGAGCCTGCCGGTGTCGGGGAGCCGTGAGTCCGCCACGGGCGAAGGGCTGTATCAGCTGCTCGTGGGGCTGGTGATGTCGGGCGCGGTGGCGCCGCTCGTGTTCGGCGCCTGGGTGCGTGGGTTCGGCGTGGTGGGGTTGGGGGCCTTCGTGCCGACGGAGGCCGCGACGCTGCACGTGGTCGTGCTCGCGGGAGGCGCGCTGGCCACGGGCCTGGCGGTGGGCGCGCCGATGGCGGCGGCGATGCTGACGGTGGATTGCTTCCTGGCCATGGCGTCGCGCGCGGCGCCGCAGCTGAACCTGCAGGAGCTGGGAGCGCCGCTGCGCATCCTGGGGGGCGGCGCGGTGTTGTGGTTGGGGACAGGCGTGTTGTGTGAGCGATTGCTGGCGGAAGTCGTCTCCACGGGCGGGGCGCTCTCGGTGTTGGGGGAGCTGGCCCGATGAGTGGGGAGAAGACGGAGCAGCCCTCCGCGAAGCGTCTGCGCGAGGCTCGCCGCAAGGGTCAGATTCCGCGCAGCCGACTGTTGTCCTCCAGCGCGGTGACGTTGGGAGGCGTGCTCGGCTTCATGGCGGGCTCGGCGCCGCAGGTGGCGCGGCTGCGGGACTGGACGTCGCGGTTGTTCCTCGAGCAGCAGGGGGCGGGCGCCTGGGAGGAGGGGCTCTGGATTTTCATGGGCATGAGCGGGCCCGTGCTCGGCGGCGCGCTCATCGCGTCGCTGGGCGTCAGCGTGGCCACCGTGGGGTTCGAGATGAATCCCGAGCACGTGGCGCCCCAGTGGGAGCGTGTCAGCCCCGCGGCTGGGATGAAGCGGCTGTTCAGCGTGAAGCCGTGGCTGGAGCTGGGCAAGGCGCTGGTCGTGGTGGCCGTGGTCGCGATGTTCGTGTGGAGCGAGGTGGAGGAGCTGGGGCCGCAGGTGCTGCGGACCGCGTGGCTCGCGGGCGGCGAGGGGCTGCCGCTCTTGCTGGGGCGCATCGAGGGGCTGGTGCACACCCTGGCCTGGGTGCTGGTGGTGTTGGGAGTGGGGGACTACCTGCTCGCCCGACGGAGCCACTTTCGTGAGCTGCGGATGAGCCGGGAGGAGATCAAGCGCGAGCACAAGGAGAGCGAGGGAGACCCGCGCCACAAGGGACAGCGCAAGGCGTTGCACCGGCAGCTCGCGCAGGGCGGACCGGCTCGGGGCGTGGCCCGGGCCACCGCGGTGGTCGTCAATCCCACGCATCTCGCGGTGGCGCTCCGTTACGACACCCAGGAGTGCGAGGCGCCCTACCTCGTCGCGAAGGCGCGTGAGGAGGAGGCGCTCGCGCTGCGCGAGGAGGCACGTCGGCTCGGCATCCCCGTGGTGCGGGACGTGCCGCTGGCGCGGAGCCTCATCCACTACGACCTGGGGGAGCCCATCCCCGAGGAGCTGTACCAGGCGGCGGCGGTCGTCCTCCGCACGGCGATGGAAGCGCGGGACGCGGACGAATCATCTCGGAGACGGACTTCATGAAGGCCCTGACGTCGTGGTTGTCGAAGGTGAAGAGCTCATCGGACCTGGTGCTCGCGGTGGCGATGGCCGCCGTGCTGGGCGCGCTCATCATCCCCCTGCCGGCGTGGCTGCTGGACGCGGGCCTGGCGCTGAACCTTGCGGCGGGCGTGGCGCTGCTGGTGGCGGCGCTGCGAGCGAAGGACGCGCTGAAGGTGACGTCCTTCCCGACGTTGCTGTTGTTCACCACGCTGTTCCGACTGGCGCTCAATGTCTCGTCCACGCGGCTGGCGCTCGCGGAGGGGCACGCGGGCGACGTCATCCAGGCGTTCGGTGAGTTCGTGGTGCAGGGGGACTACGTGGTCGGCGGCGTGGTGTTCGCCATCCTCTCGCTGGTGCAGTTCCTGGTGGTGGCGAAGGGCGCGGAGCGTGTCGCGGAGGTGTCCGCCCGGTTCACCCTGGACGCGATGCCAGGCAAGCAGATGTCCATCGACGCGGACCTGCGCGCGGGGGCCATCGACCAGGCTCAGGCCCGCAAGCGCCGGAGGGATTTGGAGCGCGAGTCGCAGATGTTCGGCGCGATGGACGGCGCGATGAAGTTCGTGAAGGGCGACGTCATCGCGGGCCTCGTCATCGTCGCGGTGAACCTGCTCGGTGGCTCGCTCATCGGCGTGTTGCAGGGAGGGTTGTCGCTCTCCGAGGCGGCCGCGACGTTCGCGCTCATCGCCATCGGTGACGGGCTCGTGTCGCAGGTACCCTCGCTCTGCATCACCGTGGCGGCGGGGCTCGTCGTCACGCGGGTGGCCTCGGAGCGCGAGGAGGACTCGCTGGGCGCGGAGATCGGCGCGCAGTTCTTCGGCGAGGCCCGGACGCTCTGGGTCGTCGCGGGACTGTGTGGCGTCCTCGCGCTGATGCCGGGCATGCCGCACCTGACGTTCCTGGTGCTGGCGGCGGCCCTGGCGGGACTCGGGTATGCCCTGTCACGCGGCGCGGCCCGTCCGGTGGCGGCGGCAAGCGAGTCGGAGGCGTCGGGCGAGAAGGCGGGGGCTTCCGGGAAGGAAGCGGCTCCGCCGATGAGCGCGGCGCTCCCCGTGGGTGTGTCCCCGCTCACCCTGGACCTCGCGCCGGACCTGACGGTGCTGACGCAGTCCTCCGGGGGCGCGTTCGTGCATGAACAGCTCAACGCGGTTCGGGACGAGCTCTTCTTCGAGCTGGGCATCCGTGTCCCCGGCATCCGCGTGAGGACCCAGGCCGCCTATCTGTCCCCGGGGGAGTATCGAATCCTGGTGGACGAGGTCCCCGCGGGCGGCGGGCAGCTGACCCCGGGCGTGCTCTATGCCCTGGCGCCTCCGGACGAGCTCGCGTTCCTCCAGGTGAAGGCGGAGCCGGCGGTGGAGCCCTCGACGGGGAGGAGCATCAGTCGGATTCCGGAGTCGGGCCGCGGCCCGGTGGAGCTCGCCCAGGTCCAGGTGCTGCGCCCCGAGGCGCTGCTCGCCGAGCACCTGCGCGTTGTGCTGCGGAGCCGGGCGGCGGAGCTGTTGGGGCTCCAGGATGTCCAGGGCCTCCTGGAGGGGCTGGAGCCGCGTGCGCCGATGCTGGTGAAGGAGGCGCTCCAGAAGGTGCCGTTGCCGCTGTTGACGGACGTGCTGCGCAAGCTGCTCCAGGAGGGCGTGAGCATCCGGGACTTGAGGGCCATCCTGGAGGCGCTCGTGTCACCCACCACCGAGGGGGACGCCACCGCGCTCGCCGAGCGCTGCCGACAGGCCCTGCGTCGCTACCTCAGCCACAAGTTCGCGCCCACGGGGCCGCTGTATGCGTACCTGGTGGACCCCGAGGTGGAGGAGATTCTCCGGGCCGCCGGGCCCAGGGGGCTCGCGCCGGACCCGGAGCGGGTGGCGGAAATCCTGGAGGGGGTGCGTCAGGTCGCGACGGGCGGGAAGGCCGTGCTGCTCACCGCGCCGGATGTGCGCAGGTCACTGCGCAGGCTGTGCGAGGGGGCGTTCCCGGACGTGGCGGTGCTCACGTACGGCGAGCTGGATGGCGCCCTGCAGATTCGTCCCATTGGTCGGCTGTCGCCGGTGTCCCATGGGATGTGAGGGTGGGTCAGAGGCCGGTGCCGGTGCTGCCGGGGCCCTTGCTCTCGGGGGACGCCAGGTCCGCCTGGGCCTGCTGGGGGGCGGGGCGGTTGACCCTGTCGCGCAGCTCCTTGCCCGTGCGGAAGAGCAGGCCCCGCTTGGGCTTCACCGGGATGACCTGGCCCGTCTTCGGGTTGCGACCCTGGTAGCCCTGGTAGTTCTTCACGTGGAAGGCACCGAGGCCGCGAATCTCGATGTTCTCGCCGCGACAGAGGGCATCCTTCATCGACTCGAAAATCGTCTCGATGGTGGCCTCAGCCTGCTTCTGCGTCACGCCCCGCTTGGCCACGAGGATGTTGATCAGATCGGACTTGAGCATCGGACGCTCCCGCAAACCCGGTGACCCCTTCGCAACAGGGCACTCTGGCCCGTGGTCGAATCAGGAAAACATAACAGAACGCGCCGGCACTGCAAGCAGGGTGGACTCCCAACCACCTAGAAACTTTACGGATTTCCGCTGGCTGCCATTCGGGGGGGCTCCGAGGGGGCCTCCTGGGCGACTTCAGGCCGCAGGGGCGCCACCAGGTCCGTCCAGCGCGTGCGTCGCAGGCGCTCGACGCCGAGGCAGTCCGCCTCCTGGAAGAAGTGCTCCACCTGCTCGAAGCCGGTGGCCTTGGGGCCATCCCAGGTGTCCGCCCCGCCGGAGATCATCACCCCGTGCACGGCGAGGGTGGTGTCGGCCAGGGTGAGGGAGGCGGGGTCCCTGGCGGGCCTCAAGCCCCCCCGGCGCAGGCGCTCCAGGAGGCCGGCGGTGACCATGCGGTCGACCACCTCGTGGACGAGCGATTCGGGGACGCGAAGCCGGGTCGCCAGCACCCGGGGCGTGGGAGCTGGACCTCCGTCCACCCACGTCAGCGTCGTCTCCTGGGCGATGCGCGAGGCGACCAGCTCATGGGCGCGTGGGTGGGTGCCGAAGGCGAAGAGGGAGTCGCGGAAGGCGGTGTGCTCGACGGCGTAGGCGAGCCGCGCTCCAAAGAGGAGCACGAGCCAGCTGACGTAGACCCAGGCGAGGAAGAGGGGCAGGGCGCTCAGCGAGGCGTAGAGCAGGTTGTAGCGGAAGCTGCGCGCGGCGAACTCGGCGTACACCGACTTGGCCAGGATCCAACCCAGGCCCGCGACGAGCCCTCCCGCCAGGGCGGAGCGGACCCGGACATGGGCGTAGGGGGTCCAGAAGTAGAGCAGCGTCAGGCCCACCACGGCGATGAGGGTGGTGCCGAGCGCGATGAGGACGCTGGCGAAGGGCAGGCTCTGGAGGACGCCGCGCACGGCCCGCGTCCCGGTGAGCGAGGCCGCGAGGAAGACGGGGCCCAACAGGAGCAGGCCCGAGTAGATGAGCAACCGGGTGCCCCAGGGGCGCTGGCGGCGGATGCCCCACAGCTCGTTCACCGCGCCGTCGATGTGGCGCAGCAGGGAGCCCGCGGACAGGAGGATGGCCAGGAAGCCGACGCTGCCGATGGCCACGGAGTTGCTCTGCTCGAGGAGCTGGTTGAGCACCGCGGCGGACTTCTCCTGGACGCCGGGGGCGAGCATCTCCCTCACGACGAAGCGCAGCCGCTCCTCGAAGCGGTCCTGGTGGAACGCGTTGAGCAGGACGAGGCCCACCGTCAGCAGCGGCACCAGCGAGAACATGCTGATGTAGGTGAGCGCGGCGGCGCGGAGTCGGAGGTTCTCTCCGCGAAAGCCCTGGGCCACGGTCCTCGCGGCGAGGAACGTGTCGGTCGCGAAGCGGCCCACCTGGGTTCCCTGCACGGGTTCCCAGACGCGCAGCGCCCAGTCACGGGCACGCTCGCGCGTGCTCCGCCACCACGACGCTGGAGTCGAGGGCGTGGCCAACCTCAGGCGCTCCTGCCCATGCGCTGGTGCACCGCGCGGTGGCTCGGTGGGCGGTGAGGGCGCTGGAGTGGAGCGGAGGTGGGTGTCATCCGAGGCGGAAGCAGACCGGGAGCCGACGACGCTCCGCGACATGGAGTCGTAAGGCTAGCCAAACCTGTACCTCCAGGGCCAGCCCACCTCCCGTGGATAGGCGCCTGTCGCGGCACATTGACCGACATCCAGGAGGCCTCGTGCGAGCCAGGGCCGGACGCAGGCCTCATCGTTGAGAAGAGGGAGGCGCGCGCATCCGTCACGGGACGTCATGCGTGATTCGACGGTGCCTGCTCCCACAAGCGCGATTCTTCCGGCTCCTGGCCGAGGATTGGGGCGACGCGGAGCCTGATGGCTGGCCCCTCCCAGCGGTCCGGACCTGGCACCGGGCCCAGACCACTTCGCACCCATGAAGGGGCGGCAGTTCCAGTCCGTGATGCCAGAGGAGGGTGCTGCCGTTCCAATCCCGAGGGTGAGGAAGTGGGCCACTACGGAGCCCACTCCACTTGGCTTCCATGGGATGGCTGATGCCTGGGTGAGAAGGGCGGTCACCTAAGCGCCGCCCCGCCTCACCTCGCGGAATCAGGTCGAGCTACCGCCCGACGGCTCCGAGCCACCCTGGCCCGATGCCGGAGGCGTCGAGCCACCACTGCTCTCGCCGCCGTTGCCTCCCGCGGAGCCCTGGTTGCCACCGCGCTCGCCACGCTCGCCGCCCCGGTCACCGCGCTCGCCGCCTTGTTCGCCGCGAGGACGGTCACCGCGTTCGCCGCGCTCGCCCCGTGGGCCGCGGTCACCACGCTCACCGCGTTCGCCGCGCTCACCGCCACGGTCGGCACGCTCACCGCGCTCGTTGCGCTCACCACCCCGGTCGCCGCGCTCACCGCCCCGGTCACCACGCTCGCCGCCACCGCGCTCACCGCCCCGGTCACCGCGCTCACCGCCACCACGCTCACCGGCCCGGTCACCACGCTCACCGCGCTCGCCCCGGTCACCACCCCGCTCACCGCGAGGACGGTCTCCGCCACGGTCCGGACGACGGCCGTCACGGCGGTCATCGCGCCGGTCTCCGCCGCCACCACCACCACCACCACCACCCCGGTCCCTGTCGCGATCCCTGCCGCCACCACCGCCCCGGCGGTTCTGGTCCTGCCGCCCGAAGCCGCCGCTGTCCGGCTTGCGCTGCTGCATCGCCAGCTCGCCGTCACCCGAGCCAGGGGACGAGGCCACCTTGTGCTCGGGGCCCGTCGCCGAGCGACCATAGATGTCGTACTGCTCGCGGTGGTAGTTCTGCTGCGCCTTGACCTGGATGGACTTGTTGTAGCGGTCCATCAGGTGCCGCAGCTCGTTGCGCTCCTCGCCCTGGAGCAGGCGCGCGACCTCCGCGTTGCAGTTGATGACCAGCGTGGAGTCCTTGTAGCCCGGCGCCTCCCGGCGAATCTCCCGGAAGATCTCGTACGCCACCGTCGTCGCCGTCTTCACGAAGCCGTTGCCGTCGCAGTACGGGCAGTCCTCGTGCAGCACCCGGCCGATGGACTCTCGCACGCGCTTGCGCGTCATCTCCACCAGGCCCAGCTCGGAGATGCGCAGCACGTTGGTCTTCGCCTTGTCGCGCCCCAGCGCCTCCTGCAGCGCCTTGAAGACCTTGTCCCGGTTCTGCGCCTTCTCCATGTCGATGAAGTCGCAGATGATGATGCCGCCGATGTTGCGCAGCCGGAGCTGGTACACAATCTCCTTGGCCGCCTCGACGTTGATCTTGGTGATGGTCTCCTCGAGGCTCTTCTTGCCGACGTAGCGTCCCGAGTTGACGTCGATGGCCGTGAGCGCCTCGGCCTGGTCGATGATGAGGTAGCCGCCGCTCTTCAGCCACACCTTGCGCTGGGTGGCCCGCTGCAGCTCCTGCTCGATGCCGTACGCGTCGAAGACGGTGTCGTCGCCCTCGTGCAGCGCCACCCGGTCGCGCAGCGCCGGGTCCTGCGCCGTCACGAAGCCCAGGATGCGCTCGTACTCCTCGCGGTCGTCGACGACGAGCTTCTCCACGTCGTGCGCGAACAAGTCGCGCGTGGCGCGCAGGATGAGGTCCAGGTCCGGATGCAACAGACCGGGGCCGCCCCGCTTCTCGTTCTTGCGCACCACCTGGTTCCACACCTCGATGAGGAACCGGATGTCGCTCTCGAGCTTCTCCTGCGGAACGTTCTCCGCCACCGTGCGCACGATGAAGCCCGTGCCGGGCGGACGCAGCCGGTCCACGATTTCTCGCAGCCGCCGGCGCTCCTTCTCGTTGGAGATGCGGCGGCTGATGCCCACGTGGTCCACCGTGGGCATGAACACCAGCTGACGGCCCGGAATCGAGATGTGCGAGGTGAGCCGCGCGCCCTTGGTGCCGATGGGGTCCTTGGAAATCTGGACCACCACCTCCTGGCCCACCTTGAGCAAGTCCTCGATCTTGTCCGTCCGGCGCTGCTTGACCTTCTCCTTGCCGTTGCCGTCGTCATCGCGCTTGTCGCGGCGCTTCTCGTCCTGCTTGTGACGGCCCTTGTCCTTCTCCTTCTCCCGGCCGCGCGGCTCGCGCGCCTCCCGGGCCTCGCGCGGCGTGCGGCGCTCACCGGAGACCTCGGCGGGACGGGCCACGGCCAGCGCGCCCTCCTCACCGGCGGGCGGCGGAATCAGCTCGCTCAGCGCGGTGGCCGCGGCCGGCGGCGGCTCGGGCTGCTGCTGCGCCGCCGCCACACCGTCCTCGGACACCGGCGCCTGGGACGCGGCCTCGGCCGACTCCGACGCGGGGGAGGGGACCTCCTGCACCGCCACTGCCACGGACGCGGTCTCCACCGAGGCCGTCGCGCCCTCCACGGACACCGACACCTCGCTGGCCACCACCGTCACGGAAGGCTCGCTGGCGGACGGCGCGGCCTCGGACGTCGTCGGCGCGGCCTCGGCCACGGCGGACTCCGTCCCGGAAGCCACCTCCACCGACGGCGCGTTCGCCGCCAGCTCCAGGCGGGTGTCCTTCGGCAGGCCCTCGAGGTGCGCGGGAGCCTCGGCCGACAGCTCCTCGACCTCCGCCTCCGCCGCGTGCTCCACGGGGTGGTGGTGCTGCGGACCCCCGTTCCGGGCGGCGGCCTCGGCGGCCTCGGCCTCGGACTCGGTGGGAACGTCGGGCGCGTCCTCGTGCTCGCCCTCGGTCAGCTCGAACTGCGCCCGGGCGAAGTCCGGGTCGTAGACGACGTCGCTGACGTAGAGGAACGCGGCCTTCTCCAGGCCGATGTCCACGAAGGCCGCCTGCATGCCGGGCAGCACCCGGACCACGCGACCCTTGTAGATGTTGCCGACGACGCCCTTGTCCTTCTTACGCTCGAGATAGAACTCCGCGATGTGCCCGTTCTCGACGAGCGCCACGCGGGTCTCCCGACCCGCGGCGTTGATGACGAGGATGCTGCTCATGGACGAATCCTGGACGCGCGCGCGGTAGGGCGGACCTCACCGGACGGGAGGCGGCAAGACGCCGCGCCTGCGTGCACGCTGCGAAAGGAGAGGCGGCCTCCGGAGGCCCTCCAGTCAGGACGTCCTCCCCGGTCTGTCCGGGAACGGCACACGTCACGCTGTCGAGGGCCAAGGGGACCACCGCCTGCTCCTCCGAGTTCAATTGCTCCGCTTTGCCACCGGCACCCTGCCGGGCGGAGCCTTGTCTTCAACCGCGTTCGAGGTCCTCCACCACGCGCGTGCCGCCCGCTCCTTCCTTCCACACCCGGTCGGTGCCCTGCAGTGGGTCACCTTGGGGGGGCGACTTGGAGCCCCGGCGCAGCCGACGCGCCCGGAGGTATCCGGGAACGCAACCCGTCAAAAATTCAAGACTGGGCGTGACCTTCGCCAATGCGGAGCGTCACACAAGCGCCCAGAAACACGGGGAGTTTTTCACGCCCCCGGCACACGTGTAAAGCCGAGAAACGGCATCCATCCACTGTCGGGCAGATGCCGGGTGCCTCCCTGGCAGGTCTCAGGCCTGGGCGGGGGCCTGCTTGCGGCCCTCGGGCTTGTCCAGCCGCCCGCGGGGCCTGCGCACCAGCCTCAGGCCCGTCCAGGTGGCGTCGATGGTGCAGATTTTGTTGTCCACCAGGCCGATGTCGAGCGCCGCCTGGCGCACGAAGTCCTCGGAGAGGGTCGTCTTGACGCCCTCGCCGCCGGGCCAGCAGACCCAGATGCCCCCGGTGAGGGCCATGGCGCGCGCCAGGGCGGGCAGCCGCTGCACCAGCTCCGTCGCGTCCTGGGAGAAGAAGAGGATGACATCCAGGCCCGTCTGCGCGGTGATGAGGAACTCCACCCCGTCCGGCAGCGGATTGAGCTTCTGCACGAAGCCGCGCGGCGGGTTGATGACGGAGACCTTGGACCCGGCCCGGATGCCCAGCATGGCCGGCAGGGATGCCAGCGCGTAGGGCGTCATGATGTGCGCTCCACGATGAAGTGACGGTACTCGCCGGTGGCCTCGCCGTCCGTGCGCTCGACGCCGGTGACGCGCGCCTGCTCGGGACCTCGGTGACACCACCGGATGAACTCCTCCAGCATCTCAGGCTCTCCCTCCGCCACCGCCTCCACCGAGCCCTCCGAGCGGTTCCTCACCCAGCCCGACAGCCCCAGGCGCGTGGCCTCCACGCGGGCGCTCTCCCGGAAGAAGACGCCCTGCACCTTGCCCTGGATGCGCAGGGACACCCGCCTGGAACCGCTCATGAACCGAATGCCTCACCCTCTAGGCGTCCGCTCGCAACAGCCCGAGGAACGCTTCCTCATCCAGGATTCTTACCCCGAGTTCCTGGGCCTTCTTCAGCTTGCTGCCCGCATCGTCGCCGGCCACCACGAAATCGGTCTTGCGCGAGACACTTCCGGCGACCTTCCCACCCCGCCGCTCGACCTCCTCCTTCGCCTGCTCCCGCGTCATACCCGTCATCGAGCCGGTGAGCACCACCGTCTTACCAATGAACGGGCCTCCCGTGGCCACCTGGGGCGGGGCGGGTGCGACCCCGGCGTTGAGCAGCGCGAGGATGGCCTCGCGGTTCTGGGGCTCCTGGAAGAAGGTGTGGATGACCTGTGCCATGACCGCGCCCACGTCCTTGACGCGGGAGACGTCCTCCAGGGACGCGTCGAAGAGCTGCTTGACCTGGGGGAAGGCCTCCGCGAGCGCCTTGGCGGTGGCGTCCCCCACGTGGCGGATGCCCAGCGCGTAGAGGAAGCGGCGCTGGGTGGTCGTCTTGGAGCGCTCGATGGAGGCCAGCAGGTTCTCCGCGCTCTTGTCGCCCATGCGCTCGAGCGTCATCAGCTTGGGCTTGGTGAGCGCGTACAGGTCCGCGAACGTCTTCACGGTGCCGGTGGCCACCAGCTGCGCGGCCAGCTTGTCGCCCAGGCCCTCGATGTCCATGGCGATGCGGCTGGCGAAGTGGCGGATCTTCTCCACCAGCTGCGCGGGGCAGGACGCGCCGGTGCACCGGATGACGGCGCCGTCCTCGTCCTTCACCGCCACCGCGCCGCACACCGGGCAGTGCTTGGGGAACTCGAAGGGCCTGGAGTCCTCGGGGCGCTTGGAGAGCACCGTGGAGACGATCTCCGGAATCACGTCCCCCGCGCGGCGCACGAAGACGGTGTCGCCCTTGCGCACGTCCTTGCGCCGCAGCTCGTCCTCGTTGTGCAGCGTGGCGCGCGCCACGGTGACGCCGCCCACCTTCACGGGCTTCAGGTGCGCCACGGGCGTGAGGGCGCCGGTGCGGCCCACCTGGATGCCGATGTCCTGCACCAGCGTGGACTCCTCCTCGGGCGGGAACTTGTACGCCACCGCCCAGCGCGGGCTCTTGGAGACCTGGCCCAGGCGCTTGCGCTGGTCCTCGTCGTCCACCTTCACCACCATGCCGTCCACCTCGAAGGGCAGCTCGTGGCGGCCCTTCAGTGAGGCGTCATAGGCGGCGCGCACCCCGTCGATGCCCGCCGCGCGCACGTAGCGGTTGATGGGCAGGCCCAGTGACTTCAGGTACTCGAGCTTCTCGATGTGCGTCTTGAAGGCGGGCACGCCCTCGGTGGGGACACACTCGTAGAGGTAGACGGAGAGCGGACGCTGCGCGGTCTCCTTCGGGTCCAGCTGGCGCAGGCTGCCGGCGGCCGCGTTGCGCGGGTTGGCGAAGAGCGGCTCGCCCTCCTCCTCGCGCTTCTCGTTGAGCTTCTGGAAGTCCGCCTTGCGGATGAAGACCTCGCCGCGCACCTCCAGGAGCTCGGGCACCTTCACCCCGTCCTGGGGGAACAGCTCCATGGGCAGGCTGCGGATGGTGCGCAGGTTGCCCGTCACGTCCTCGCCCGTGGTGCCGTCGCCGCGGGTGGCGCCCTGCACGAAGAGGCCCTTCTCGAAGCGCAGGGCGATCGCGAGCCCATCCAGCTTGGGCTCGCAGACGTAGTGGACGGCGGGGATGCCGAGCATCTTGCGGATGCGCTCGTCGAACTCCACCAGCCCCTCGTCCTCGAAGAGGTTGGCGAGCGACAGCATGGGGACGCGGTGGACCACCTGGCCGAACTCGTCCGCGGCCTGGCCGCCCACGCGCTGGGTGGGCGAGTCCGGCGTCTGCAGGGTGGGGTGCTGCTCCTCCAGCCCCTGCAGCTCGCGCATCAGCGTGTCGTACTGGATGTCGCTGATCTCCGGCGAGTCGAGCACGTAGTAGCGGTGGTTGTGGTGGGCCAGCTCACGACGGAGCTCGCGGGCTCGGGCTTCGGCTTTCTGGAAGTCGTCCACGGTGGGCGGTCCTTACCCCAAAACGCCCCCGCGTGAGGGCGTGTCCATGGCGCGCAATCTAGAGCGACACCCCGACATCGCGTCGACTGCCTCCCGCCATGTCCGCCGCGTGCACGGGGCCACACGCCCCGCCACGTAGGCCCCGCCTCATGCCGGCGGTGAGGCGCGCCCGCGTGATGCCCGTCGTGCGGGGCGGGGTGGGGGGGCGTCAGTCCTGCCCGCGCGGGCCCACCCCCAGCGAAGAGACTCGTCGGGTCCTGGCGTGGGGAGCCACGACGCCCCGTGGCGGGTGGGAAATGTCCGCCGCCGGGCTCATGTTGCTCATCAGGAAGAGTCCGGAGGGTGGCCCTCAAGATGCCTTGACAGGCCTGGAGGGGGTCAATAACGTCCCTCGGCGGTTCACTGGCGCAGGAATTTCGACGGCGCCATCTCTTCCCCAAAACCAATCGGCCCGCGCCCGCGCAGTCCCCTCCAGGGATTCCGGTAAGGGTCGCTCCTCACTGGAGAAGGTGCTTCCGAGGCCGAGCGGACATCTCCCCCGGCAATCGAGCGTCCGAGTCCTCGGGCACCCCACACCTCCCCAAGCGTTCCCAGCCATGCGCAAAGCCCGTACTTCGAGAGAGAAGGCCGCCGACGTCGCTGTTCCAGTCGAGGCCGACGACAAGCCCCGTCGCAAGCGCGCGGCGGCGAAGACCGCCGACAGGGAGGAAGCCGAGAAGCCGTCCCGTTCGCGCCGCGCCCCTCGCCGTGACGAGGACACGGGCACCGAGGTGGAGGGCGACGCCGCCGAGGCGAGCGCCGAGCCGCCCCGCCCCGTGCTGACGCCGATCTCCCGTCCGGTCCGCGACGACGACCTCCAGGAGGCTCGCATCTCTGGTGAGGACGAGTCCCCCGCGGCCTCGCTGCCGCCCCCGCCGGAGGCCCCCGAGGCCCCGACCATCACGGAGGTCAGCCGCGACGGCGCTCCCATGCAGGTCATCAAGCTCAATGACCTGAAGCGGATGAAGATCACGGACCTGTCCCGGATGGCCCACGACGTGGGCATCGAGAACTACCAGGGTCTGAAGAAGCAGGACCTCATCTTCGCGCTCCTGGGTGGCATCGCGGACAAGCGCTTCGAGGTCCACGCCGAGGGCGTGATGGAGCTGCTCAGCGACGGCTTCGGCTTCCTGCGCAGCGCGGACAGCGACTACCAGCCCAGCCCGGACGACATCTACGTGTCCCCGTCGCAGGTGCGCCGCTTCAACCTGCGGCCCGGCGACACGGTGACGGGCCCCATCCGCCAGCCCCGCGAGGGCGAGCGCTTCTTCGCGCTCCAGAAGGTGGACAAGGTCAACTTCACGGACCCGATGTCGGACGCGGCGCGCGAGCGCATCCTGTTCGACAACCTCACGCCGCTGTATCCGACGCGCAAGCTCAAGCTGGAGCACGAGTCGTCGGAGATGACCACGCGCATCATCGACATGTTCTGCCCCATCGGCCTGGGCCAGCGCTGCCTCATCGTGGCGCCCCCCAAGGCCGGCAAGACGGTGCTCCTGCAGAACATCGCGCACGCCATCAGCCGCAACCACCCGGACGTCTACCTCATCGTGCTGCTCGTGGACGAGCGACCCGAGGAAGTCACGGACATGGAGCGCAGCGTGCGCGGCGAGGTGGTCTCCTCCACCTTCGACGAGCCCGCCACGCGCCACGTGCAGGTGGCGGAGATGGTCATCGACAAGGCCAAGCGCCTGGTCGAGCAGAAGTACGACGTCTGCATCCTGCTGGACTCGATCACGCGGCTCGCGCGCGCCTACAACACGGTGGTGCCCGCGTCCGGCAAGATCCTCTCCGGCGGCGTGGACGCCAACGCGCTCCACAAGCCCAAGCGCTTCTTCGGCGCCGCGCGCAACATCGAGGAGGGCGGCTCGCTGACCATCATCGGCACCGCGCTCATCGACACCGGCAGCCGCATGGACGAGGTCATCTTCGAGGAGTTCAAGGGCACGGGTAACTCCGAAATCGTCCTGGACCGCAAGCTGATGGAGAAGCGCATCTTCCCCACGCTGGACATCAACAAGTCCGGCACGCGCAAGGAGGAGCTGCTGCTGGGGCCCGGAGACCTGGTCCGCATCACCGCGCTGCGCCAGGTGCTGCACCCGTTCACCCCCATCGACGCGATGGAGTTCGTGCTCAAGCACATGCGCCCGACGGCGACGAACGCCGACTTCCTCGGCTCGATGAACCGCTAGAGGTAGCCATTGGCCCGGGGAGGACCCATGTTGGGTCCCATGCTCGTCCGCCTGCTTCCCCTCCTCGTGGGGGTGACACTCGGAACCGTGGGATGCGATGTGGACCCCCTGGGGCCACTGCTGGACCCGCCGCCGGTGCTGTCCAGCCGCACCTGTTACACAGACGACGATTGCGTCGCGGACGCGTGCTGCGGGCTGGGAACGGCCGTCACGCACGCGGACGAGGGGCCCAACTGCCGCGGCGTGAGCTGCACCAGCGGCTGCCCCGAGGGCTCCATCGACTGCGGGCGCTGCATGCCCATCTGCCGCGGAGACCGCTGCGCCGCCGCCTGTCAGTGAGGCCGTGCCTCTCCCTCAGGCCGCGGGCGTCTGCTGCCCCGGGGTGGCGACGGCCGGCTGCGGCTCGGCGCCCGGCAGCGTCACCACGGCCTGGGGCTGCGCCTTGAGGCGCGCGTAGTCGAAGCACGCCACGAGGATGGCGGTGATGGGCACCGCGAAGAGCGCGCCGATGAGCCCGAAGAGCCGCTCGCCCGCGATGAGCGAGAAGGCCACGATGACCGGGTGGATGCGCGCGGCCTGGCCCATGATTTTCGGGTTGAGGAAGTACGCCTCCACCGCGTGGATGCCGATGATCCACAAGAGGATGGCCACGCCCTTCTGGAAGCCGTCCGCCAGCGCGATGAGGACGATGGGCACCGAGCTCAGGATGGTGCCGAAGATGGGGATGAGGCTGAAGAACGTGGCGATGGTCGCCAGCAGGAACGCGAACTTCACGCCGAAGAGCAGGAGCCCCACGAAGGTCAGCGCGCCGTTGACGACGCAGATGGTGACCTGGCCGCGCACCACGCCGGACAGCGAGCGGTCCAGGCGCTCGGCGAGCTGCCGCGCGTCCTGCGCGTACTCGGGAGGCACCAGCGTGCCGCAGTAGCGGCGGATGGCCTGCCCGTCGATGGAGAAGAAGGCCGCCACCATCAGGATGAAGAACAGCATGAAGACGCCCGCGGCCACGCTGGCGACGATGCGGCGCGACACGTTGACGATGTCGCCCAGGTTCTCCTGCACCAGGGACGCCACGCGCTTCACCGCGTCCCCCATGAGCTGCTCCAAATCCAACGCCAGGCTGAACTGCCCCGCGCCGGCCGCGTCCGCGCCCTCCAGCGCGCGGTTGGACAGCGCCACGGGGATGCCCTGGGCACTCAGCCACGTCTCCGCGCGCTGCGCGAGCACCTGCACCTGCTCGGGCGTCAGCGTGTTGGCCAGCGCCATGAGGTCGCGGCTCACGCGCGCCATCTCCCGGTACAGCTGGGGCACCAGCGCGACGAAGAACAGGTACACGCCGACGAAGAAGCCCGCGTAGATGAGCAGGATGGCCACCCAGTGCGGCACCTGCCGCCCGGCCACCTTCACCCGCGTGATTCGCGACACCAGCGGCTGCACCAGATAGGCGATGAGCGCCGCGCCCGCGAAGGGCATCACCACCGAGCGGAACGTCACCAGGACCAGGGCCACCACGAGCCACAGGGCCCCCAGTACCCACAGGCGATGGCGACGGTCGACGATGGGCGTCGGAGGCGGAGAGTCCACGGGCTGCGGCGACATGTCTCGGGCTTATGGCACCGCCCGCGCGCTGACAAGGCCCGCTCGCCCACGTTCTCGTTCGTGCCCCAAGCAGGGGCTCGCCCGGGTGCCGGGGTGACGGAAAGTTTCCCCCATCCCCGGTCCAACCGGCGGGGCTGCTCAGGCGGAGGGCTGCTGGAGGCGGAGCTTCCGCTCCAGCCGGTCCAGGCACTCGTGCATGTGCTTGCGCTTCACCCGCCCCTCGGTGGCCTCGCCCAGCCCGTGCATCTGCTCCGTCAGCCAGCGCGACAGGAACAGCAGGGCCAGCCTGTCGTCGGGGCCCAGGCCGCGCTCCAGGTAGCGCTGGTGGCGCATGTAGTCGTCATACGCGTCCGTCTCGTGGGACAGCTCCCAGCGCGTCAGCCGCAGGGCCTCCGTGTAGACGGAGGGGGAGGGGCGGGGACGGGGCTCGGTGAACAGGGGCGCGAAGTGGCCTCCGGTGTCCAGGTCCACCTCCTGCACCGGCGGCGGCCAGCGCTGCAGGTCCTGCGCGAGCAGCTTCGCCACCTCCTCCACCAGGTGCTCCAGGAGGGTGACGGGCTTCAGGTCGAAGAGATGGTCCCACCGCGAGGGCATGTCCCCCTCTCTACCTCAAGAGGCGGAGGGCGGCAGCGCGCGCAGCGCCGGGGCGTGCTCGCCATACCCCGCGGCCAGCTCGCGCCGGATGACCTGGTAGACGGACTTGCGGGTGAGCAGCTCCCCATGGCCCGCGTCGGGCAGCTCGTGGTTGAAGACATTGGGCTGCCCGTCGACCTTCAGACGCGCGGAGGTCCACGGCGTCACCTCGTCCGTGCGTGAGTAGAGCGACGACACCCGCACGTTCCGGGGGAACGCGCCGGTGGAGAGCTGGCGCAGGAAGGGGGACACGGGCGTGAGCTGCCACATGCTGCGGCTGAACCAGCCGAGCGTCGCGCATCCCAGGTACGCCAGGGGGCACCCCTGGTGCGGCGTGCCCAGCGTCACGAGGTTCTGCACCCGTTGGTCTCCACCCAGGCGCTTCACGTAGTACGTGCCGATGAGGCCGCCCTTCGAGTGGCCGATGATGCTCAAGGGCCCCATGTGCGGGTAGCGCGCGTACATGCGCTCCACCTTCTCGCGCACCTTCTCGGCCAGCGCGTCGATGCCGTGCGTGTTGAAGCGGTCCAGCGCGCCGCCCAGGTGGATGGACCACACGGCGTAGCCCTCGCGCCGCAGCCGCTGCTCGAGGACCTCGAACACCCGGCGCGTGCTGAAGAAGCCATAGAGCAGCAGCACGGGCCTGGGGCAGTGGGCGAAGTCCGTCCTCCGGACGATGCGGTTGGCGTCCGCGTCCAGGTGGAGCTGGCCGATGAGGCTCTTGAGCCGGCGGCTCCACCGGCGATAGCGCGGCAGGAAACGTTTCATGGCGCACTCGAGCGACGCGCGAGGCGCCGTCCGGGCTCAACCTGTGGATTCCCGCCACCCGATGCAGGCGGTGCGGGGCGCTCGCGAACCGCGAACGCTATCTGCTCAACGTCCCGCGTCCGCGCCTCCCGGGCCCGCGTCGGGAATCCCACCATCCCCCGTCCCCGCGTCCGTGCCACCATCCCCGGGGCCGGTGATGCAGCAGGCGGGCACCTGGTCGAAGTACAGCGCCGACTGCGAGCAGAAGACCCGGATGTCCCGGCGGTGCGCGCCGCAGCCGGTGACGAAGCGCCCGTCCTCGCACACCGGCTCGGGCGCCGTCGCCGGGTCACACGCCGTCAGGCTCAGCGCGCACACGGCCCGTGAGCGATAGAAGCGCGCGTCGCTCCGGTCTCCGGCGACGACGGTGCACGTGGCGCCCCGGTCGCACTGCTGGAAGACGGGGCCGGTGGAGCAGGGGCCCACGGTGCAGGCCGTCTCACAGTTGAGCGCCTCCCCCTCGTCACAGCGAGGCGCCTGGTCGCACGGGTTCCCATCCGAGCAGGAGGTGACGAGGAGGGCGAGCAGGATGGACAGGAGGATGCGTGGCAAGGGAGGCCTCGGGAAGCGGGTCAGGTGAAGCGCTCCAGGAAGTTCATCAGGATTCGGCGCCCGAAGGGAGTGGGAGCAAGGCCCGCCAGCAGCCTCGGCACCTCCTCGCCGGGCGCACGCCCCCGCGCCAGCGCCTCCTTCTCCAGCCCCTCGCGCCGGGCGTCGATGACGGCGCGCAGTGCGTCGGGGCCCGCCTCCGGGTGGAACTGCACGCCCCGGACCTTGGGGCGGAAGGCGAGCGCCTGCGTGGCCGTATTGTCGTTGCCCGCGAGCACCCTCGCGCCCTCGGGCATGCGCGTGACGATGTCCTCGTGCGTGGCCTGGGTGGCGAAGAGCTCCGGCACGCCGTCGAACAGCGCGTCCCGGCGTCCCTCCTCGGTGAGGCGCACCTGCACCGTGCCCGTCTCCCGGCCGCGCGGATTGCGCGCCACCTGTCCGCCGTACGCATGCGCGAGCAACTGGTGACCGAAGCACACGCCGAGCACCGGCGTGCCCGCCTCGGCGGCGCTCAGCATGAAGTCCGCGGCGCGCTCCATCCAGGGCTCGAGCTTCGTCACCGACAGCGGTGAGCCCGTCATCATCACCGCGTCATACGCGCGCGCGTCGCGGGGCAGCGGCGCGTCGCGGTGCACGGGGAGGATGTCGAAGCGATGACCCTCCAGTCCAATGGTGCGCAGGAACCACTGCTCGTAATCACCCACACTGAGGCGCACGGACACGGCCGCCTCGCCGGCTTTCAGCAACAAGACGTTCTTCACCGCCGCAGGTTGCCGCGTCTGGACGTCATTCCTACCCTGTCGTGCCACCTGTGTTCGCTCCTGGCCAATCCGTCTGGAACGCCCCCGTGCGCCCCGAGGAATCCCCATGATTGATGCACGCTCCCTCTCCCCACGGCTTCCCGTCCTGCAGCTGCTCATCGACGGACAGGGTGTGGACCCCATCGAAGGGGGCACCTTCCCGGTGGTGAACCCCGCCACGGGTGAGAAGGTGTGCGACGTGCCCAGCGCCACCGCGGCGGACGTGGACCGCGCGGTGAAGGCCGCCCGGCGCGCGTTCGAGTCCGGCCCGTGGAGCAAGATGTCCGCCCGCGAGCGCGGCAAGCTCATCCGCAAGCTCTCCGACCTGCTCTGGCAGCGGCGCGAGGAGTTCGCGCTCGTCGAGTCGCTCAACAACGGCAAGACCTTCCGCGACGCCATCCGTGGGGACGTGGCGCCGGGCGCCGGCACGCTCGCGTACTTCGCGGACTGGGCGGACAAGGTGCATGGCGAGGTGCTGCCGGTGGACGGGCCCTTCCACACCTACGTGCTCAAGGAGCCGGTGGGCGTGGCGGGCCTGATTGTCCCCTGGAACTATCCCACGTGCATCCTGTGCTGGAAGCTGGGCCCCGCGCTCGCCGCCGGCTGCACCGTGGTGGTGAAGCCCTCCGAGATGACGCCGCTCACGGCGATGAAGCTGGGCGCGCTGGCGCTGGAGGCGGGCTTCCCGCCCGGCGTGCTCAACGTGGTGCCCGGCTACGGAGACCCCGCGGGCGAGGCGCTCGCGCGCCACCCGGACGTGGACAAGATTTCCTTCACCGGCTCGGGGCGCACCGCGCGCCGGCTGATGCAGGCGTCGGCGGGCAGCAACCTGAAGAAGCTGACGCTGGAATTGGGCGGCAAGAGCCCCCAGGTCGTCTTCGCCGACGCCGACATGGACCGCGCGGTGGAGGCGTGCTTCTGGGGCATCTTCGGCAACAAGGGTGAGACGTGCAACGCGGGCAGCCGCGTGCTGGTGCAGGACAGCGTCTACGACGAGTTCGTGGGCCGGCTCGCCGAGCGCGCGAAGAAGCTGCGCGTGGGTGACCCGCTGGACCCGTCCACGGAGATGGGCGCGCAGGTGAGCCAGAAGCAGCTCGACACCATCCTGGGCTACGTGGAGAGCGGGCGTCAGCAGGGCGCGCGGCTGCTCGCGGGCGGCGAGCGCGACACGGAGAGCGCCAAGGCGAAGGGCTGCTTCATGAAGCCCACCGTCTTCGGCGACGTGAAGCCGGACATGAAGATCGCCCAGGAGGAGATCTTCGGCCCGGTGCTCGCGTGCATGCGCTTCAAGGACGACGCGCAGGCGCTGGAGCTGGCCAACGGCACGCTCTACGGGCTGGCCGCGTCGCTGTGGACGCGCGACGTGGCGAAGGCACACGCGCTGGCTCGCAAGGTGAAGAGCGGCGTGGTGTGGATCAACTGCTTCAACGAGTTCGACGATGCCGCGCCGTTCGGCGGCTACAAGGAGTCCGGCTGGGGCCGTGACTTGTCGCACCACGCGCTGGAGGGCTACCTCCAGACGAAGGCGGTGTGGACGAAGCTGCCCACGGACACCTGAGCATTCCCTCACCCCACGAAGGAAGGTCCCGATGCCGACCCGTTCCAAGGCGAAGGTACTCACGCACCCGGCCGTGGCTCGCAGGGCTCGCGCGAAGGAGCGCGGGGGGCCGGTGCGCGGCGCCGCCGTGCCCCGGGACTCGGGTGGCGCGGACTCGATGCGGCGCTGGCTGGACGAGCGCGGCGCGAAGAAGGTGAAGGTCGGCGCCGTCGACATCGATGGCGTCTGGCGCGGCAAGTACATCTCCGTGGACAAGTTCCTCAGCGCCGCCAAGAGCGGGCTGGGCTTCTGTGACGTCGTCTTCGGCTGGGACTTGAGCGACGAACTGCTCGACAACACGCAGGTGACGGGCTGGCACACCGGCTACCCGGACGCGCACGCCACGGTGGACCTGTCCACGGGGCGGATGATTCCGTGGGAGCCGGACACCGCGGCGTTCCTGCTGGACTTCGTCAACCCGGACGGCACCCCGTTCGAGGCGAGCCCGCGGCAGCTGCTGCAGAAGGTCGCGGCGCGCGCGCGGGAGCAGGGCTACCTGCCGCGCTTCGGCGCCGAGTACGAGTTCTTCATCTTCAAGGAGCAGCCGCACACGCTCCGGGAGAAGGGCTTCCAGGAGCTGACGCCGCTGACGCCGGGCATGTTCGGCTACTCGTGGCTGCGCACGTCGCTCAACGCGCCGCTGGTGCACTCGCTCATCGACGGATGCAACGGCTTCGGGCTGGACATCGAGGGCTTCCACACGGAGACGGGCCCCGGCGTGTTCGAGGCGGCCATCCGGTATGACGACGTGGAGCGCTCGGCGGACAAGGCGGCGCTCTTCAAGACGGTGGTGAAGGAGCTGTGCGCGCGCCAGGGCCTGTCCGCGTGCTTCATGGCGAAGGTGAACGCGAAGCTGCCGGGCTGCTCGGGGCACGTGCACCAGTCGCTGTGGGACCCGAAGGGTGAGCGCAACCTCTTCCATGAAGAGGGCGCGCCGCACGGGATGAGCCGGCTGATGCGGCACTACATCGGCGGGCAGATTGCCCTGATGCCGGAGCTGACGGCGCTCTACTGGCCCACCATCAACAGCTACAAGCGCAGCGTGGAGAACACCTGGGCGCCCACCACCGCGGCGTGGGGCCTGGAGAACCGCACCTGCGCGGTGCGCGTCATCGGCGAGAGCGCCAAGGCGATGCGCATCGAGTACCGCCAGCTGGGCGCGGACATGAACGCGTACATCGGCATGGCGGTGAGCCTGGCCGCGGGCCTGTGGGGCATCGAGAACGAAATCGAGCCGCCACCCGCGTGCAACGCCAACGCGTACGCGTCCCACGAGGCCGCGCCCCTGCCGCGCAACCTCAAGGACGCGGTGACGCTGCTGAAGCAGAGCGAGCGCGCCCGGGAGCTGCTGGGCGAGGGCTTCGTGGACCACTTCGTGCGCACGCGCGAATGGGAGGTGCGCCAGTACGAGCGCGCCGTCACCAACTGGGAGCTGGAGCGCTACCTGGAGCTCATCTGATGAGCCCGAGGGAGGAACCCGAGATGAAGCCGTTCGACATCCCCACCGAGCCCCGTGTCACCGAGATGGCGTGGCCCACCCGCATCGTGCTCGGCGCGGGGGCCCTCCAGCGGCTGCCCGCCCAGGCGCAGCGGCTGAAGATGAAGCGCCCGCTGCTGGTGACGGACGCGGGCGTGGTGAAGGCGGGCCTGGTCTCCCGCGTGCTGGAGGTGCTCAAGACGGCGGGCCTGCCGTGCGCGGTCTTCGACAAGGTGGAGCCCAACCCCACGGAGAAGGACGTCTTCGCGGGCCTGGAGGTCTACCGGAAGAACGACTGCGACGGGCTCATCGCCCTGGGCGGAGGCAGCGCGCTGGACGCGGGCAAGCTGGTGCAGCTGCTCACCACGCACGAGCCGCCGCTCAGCCGCTACGACGACGCCAAGGGCGGCGACCAGTACGTGAAGGACGACCTGCCGCCGCTCATCGCCATTCCCACCACCGCGGGCACGGGCTCGGAGGTGGGGCGCTCGGGCGTGGTGACGCTGGAGGACACGGGGCGCAAGACGGTCATCTTCAGTCCGCACCTGCTGCCGGGCGCCGCCATCGTGGACCCGGAGCTGACGCTGGGGCTGCCTCCGGGAGTCACCGCGGCCACGGGCATGGACGCCTTCACGCACTGCCTGGAGGCGTACCTGTCGCAGGGCTTCCATCCGCTGGCGGACGCGGTGGCCATCGACGGCATCCACCGCGTGAGCCGCTCGCTGGTGACGGCGGTGCGCGAGGGGACGAACCTGGCGGCGCGCACGGACATGATGGTGGCCGCGATGCAGGGGGCCATGGCCTTCCAGAAGGGCCTGGGCGCGTGTCACGCGCTGGCGCATGCGCTGACGCCCATCTCCGGCGTGCACCATGGCCTGGCCAACGCGGTGGTGCTGCCGGTGGTGATGGAGTTCAACCGCGCGGCGAGCACGGCCAGGCTGGCCCGCGTGGCGGTGGCGATGGGCGATACGTCCAACGCGCGCGAGGAGGTGCTCGCGAGCAACGCCATCGAGCAGGTGCGCAAGCTCAACGCGGCCATCGGCATCCCCGCGCGGCTGCGGGACGTGGGCGTGCGCGAGGAGGACCTGCCGCTCATCGCGCAGAAGGGCTTCCTGGACGCCTCGCACCTGAGCAATCCGCGCAAGGTGACGGAGGCCGACCTGTTGGCCATGGCCCGCGAGGCTTGGTGATTCAGGGGAGGTGACTCGGGGAGGCCTGCGTCCTCCTCGGGTGATGTGCCCCGGCGCCCGTGTGGCTCGACGTGAGCGATACGCGCCGAGCCGTGCGTCCGGCTCGCGTGGCGCTCAGGCGGTGTGACACGCGTCGAGGAGGTCTCGCGTCCTCCTCGGTGCCGGGCTCAGGTCCCTTCGTCCGCGGCCGCCGGCTGTGCGCCTGCGGTGCCTCCGTCGCCGAGCACCGTGGCGCCCAGGTCCTGGTCCGGCGCGGCGCCGGAGCCCGAGTCCGTCACCTCGCCGTGGGTGCCCACCACCGCGCCGGTGATCTCCGCGGTGCCTTCCTCCGGGACGAAGTCCATCGTCTCCACGAACACGCGTCCCGGCAGCCGCAGGTCCATGGCGCTGATGCGGTCCTGTCCGCGCAGGTCGTAGAGCTGCTGCGCGACGGGGCCCGCGGGGATGCGCTCGTCGGAGAAGAAGATGTAGACCTTGACCTTCCCCTCCTGTGTCGGGACGCGGAAGCTGGTGTTGGCGACGGGCTTGTTCGCGTCGCAGCGGATGGAGCGGTTCTCCCGCGTCAGCGTGAGCTGCCGGATGACGCCCTTCTCCGACACCGTGTAGAGCATGCAGTACGGAAGCTGTCCGGCGGAGGGGATGACCTCCATCGTCGCGGGCCCCGTCTTGCGGACCTGCGCCCGTGTGCCGCGGTCCTCTTTCTTGCCGTTCTGGCAACCCACGCTCATCGCCGCCACTGCCAGCACCATGCTCCAGCGCTTCATGTGTCCCTCCCGGGGCGTGGAAGATCCACCATCCGCGTTCGAAAGCCTACTCCGAGCGTCATGCTCGGGGGATGGGCTGTCGCCCGCCCGCCTGGAGGCCGCGCGACACAAAGACCGTAAGTGCACATCCGTGCGCTTCGACACCGGAGCCCGAACCCTCGTTCATTCCAGTGTCCCGCCGCGCGCACCGCTCTCAGCGGATCCTCAGTTTGCGCAGCGCGTCGACCGCTTCGTCAAACCCTACGATGACGAACAGCACCAGCGTGGCGACGAGCGCGGCGTTGACGAGCCAGCCGTTGCGCAGCGAGCCCACCCAGTCCCGCCGGTTGTTCATCCACAAAAGGGCGGCGGCGAGCAGTGGCATGAACAGCGCCCCCACCACGGCATACGCGAGCTGTGCGCGCTGCAGCGGCGCCCAGAGCATGGGCAGGGGCACGAGCGAGAGCGCCACCAGATACAGCTTCCACGCGCGCGTCGTCCGCAGATCCACGAGGCCCCGGGCCTCTCTGCGCTGGATGCGCAGGAAGTCCGCGAAGAGGTAGGGGACGCCCTCCCAGACGCCCAGCAGGCTGGAGAACACGGCGCCCCAGAAGCCGGCCAGGAACACCCAGTAGCCCACCGGCCCGATGATGGCCTCCAGCCGCGTCGCGAGCACGGTGGCGACCCGCAGGCCCGTGCCCTCCAACTGGAGCGTCGAGCCGATGATGACCATGGCGGCGCCGAACATCCCGGTGAGCGCGTAGCCCACGGCCAGGTCCGTCTGACAGATGCGCAGACCGCGCGGGCCCTCGCGCCCCTTCTCCCGAATCCAGTAGCCGTAGGAGAGCATCGTCACCGTGCCGCCCACGCCGCCCAGCAGCCCCAGCACCCAGGGCGCGCCCTGGTCCGGCAGCGAGGGGACGACGAGTCCGCGCGCGGCGGCGGCCCAGTCCGGCTCCGAGGCGAGCGCGGTGAAGAGCACCGCGCCGAACATCAACGCGATGCAGGCGGCCATCAGCTTCTCGAAGAGCCGGAAGCCGCCCAGGCCCACGAGCGCCAGGCCCACCAACGAATGAATCACGCCCCACAGCCGGCGCGAGGTCTCCGGGTCACTGGCCAGGGGCCACAGCGCATCCCCCGCCGCGCCGCACGCGGAGATGAGGGCGCCACCGGTGAAGAAGCTCCAGCCGAGCAGGTAGATGAAGAAGACGTAGCGCAGGCCCGCGCCCAGGCGGGCCCAGCCCTCCAGCACGGTGGTCCCGGTGGCGAGCTGCCAGCGGGCCACGCCCTCGTTGAGGAAGCCCTTGAGCACCGAGCCCACGGCGGCGGCCCACAAGATGGACACACCCACCGCGGAGCCTCCGAGGCTGGCGGTGAGCAGGTCTCCAGCGCCGACACCCGTGGCGGCGACGAGGATGCCAGGACCGAAGCGCGCGAACAGCCCGGGCTTGTCACTGGCGAGCGGCTGCGCGGAGGACGGTGCGTTGCTTTCCATGGCGGTGGCGCAGGAGGCTACCACCCCCATTCGAGCGACACGTCCACGTCACCCGTGCAACCCAGGAGAGGAGGTCGCGGGCCGTCTCCCCCCGAGCCGAGCTGGCGGAGAATCGTCGCCCACGCATCGAGGAAGGCTCGTGGAGCCAACACCTTCTGGAGCGCGAGGGAGTGAGCGAAACCGGGCTCGGCCAGCTTGTCCTGGAGACGCTGTGCCTGCTGGTGGACCTCGTTCGCCGCGCTGGCGAGCCGCTCGACGCTGAGCTGACGAGGGTGGGCCCGGTAGGGCTCCGGCGTCGCATGACAGTCCTCGACGCGCGCGAGCAGCTCACCCAGGCTCGCGAGGGTGCTCTCCGAGAAGGTGAAGCGGAAGTAGGTGTTGGGGGTCGTCGACAGCTCGGTCATCGCCTCGAGCAGCTCCGCCAGCGAGGACCAGCCGAGCCACAGGTACAGCTCCCGCGGCTCATCCACCAGGTTCACGACCCACTTCGGATGGATGTCCCGCGCGTCCATGCCCACAAGTCTGCCACGACTCGTCGTCGCGCGTGTCGGGAGTCACGGCGACGGCCGGTGGAGCACGTCGCGCCTCACCCACCGAGCGCCTGCTCGATGAGGTCCGCGGCGCGCTTCGCCCCTCCCTCGTCGCGAAGCTCGCGCTGAATCGCGGCGGCCCGCTCGGCGAAGCGGGGCTCCGTGGTGAGTCGCTGGAACGCCTCGCGCAGCGCCGCCGCGGTGGCCTGCTCCGTGTCCAGCCGCAAGCCGACGCCCAGCTCGACGATGCGGTCCGCGTTGGCGAACTGGTCGGTGGCCTGGGGCACGGCCAGCATCGGCTTGCCGCACCACAGCCCCTCCTGCGTGCTGCCCATGCCCGCGTGGGTGAAGAAGACATCCGACTGCTTCAACACCGAGAGCTGCGGCAACCACGCGTGCACCTCGAAGTGGGCGGGGACCTCCCCCAGCTCCGAGCGCTGGACATGTCGACCGATGTTCAGCACCACGTGCCAGTCAGGCAAATCTCCGAACGCCGCCATGCATTGGCGATAGAACGCCGGCTGGTTCGTGAACGTCGACCCCAGCGAGATGAGCAGCACCTTCTTCGCGTGCGCGGGCCTGCTCCACGTCCCCTGGTGGGCGCGCTGCTCGTCCAGACACGGTCCCACGAAGGTGAAGCGCCGCGTGTCCACGCGGTCCGCGTTCGGCTGCATCGCGCGCGGGATGAGCACGAGCGAGCGCGGCGGCAGACCGACGAACAGCGTGGAGTCCGTCTCCGCCACGCCGCAGTCCCTCAGCCACTCGGAGAAGCGACGGTAGTAGTCCGCGCCACCCGGGGCCGCGCGCAGCGCCTCCATCATCGGCGCCATCTCCTCGGTGTAGCCCTCCCACGCGACGAACGTGGGGGAGAGCTGGAGGGCGGGCTTCCCCCAGTTCTCCGCGAGGATGCGCGCCGTGTAGCCCGCGATGTCGTAGAGGAACAGGTCCGGCCGGTCCTGCTCCCAGGCCGCGCGCAGCCTGGGCAACTGCTCCTGCGCGTCCTTCAGGAACACCTCCAGCTGACCAATCGTGTCCTCCGGCCACTGCCGGTCCGCGACGCCTTCTCGCGGCAGCGTCGACGGATAGGGCACCAGCTTCGCGCCCGTCTGTTCGATGGGCTCCGCGAAGGAGGCGTCGTTGGCGTAGCTCACGCGATGGCCCCGGGCCACCAGCTCTCGCAAGACCTCCAGGCTCGGGTTCACATGGCCGTGCGCGGGGATGCTGACCATCGCGATATGGGCGCGTCGCTTCATGGAAGGGCTCCTGGATTGAGACGAGACGGTCCGTCTCGTTTGGCCACCATGAGGCCCGGGGTGCTTGTTGTCAAGACGAGACGTTGCGTATCGCCACCGCCCCGCTAGCGTGTGCCCCATGAGTGAGGCGAAGACGCCGGACACGGGGCGGCGCAGTGAGCGCTCGCACCAGGCCATCCTGAAGGCGGTGGTGGAGCTGGTGGGGGAGCAGGGCTACACGCGGCTGACCATCGAGGCCATCGCCGCGCGGGCGGGGGTGGGCAAGCAGACCATCTATCGCTGGTGGCCGACCAAGGGCGCGCTGGTGCTGGACGCCTTCGCCGCGCTCATCGGGGACGTCGCGCCGCTGCCGGACACGGGCGACGTGGTGGCGGACCTGAAGGGCGTGATTCGGGCCACCGTCGCCGAGCTGGGCTCACCGCGCTTCGAGGTGCCCTCGCGCGCGCTCACCGCGGAGTCGCAGATGGACCCGACGCTGGCGAAGCAGTTCGTGGACACGCTGCTGCGGCCGAACCTGGAGGTCACCAAGGAGCGGCTGCGCGCGGCGCAGAAGGCGGGGCAGGTGGCCCGGGACGTGGACCTGGACGTCGCCGTGGAGCTGTTCTTCGGCCCGCTGTTCCACCGTTGGCTCTTGCGCACCGCGCCGCTCTCCGAGTCCTACGCGGACACGGTGGTGGACTACGCCCTGGCCGCGCTGCGCCCCCGGAAGTCGCCGGGGGGCAGGGGCTGACAGAAGGCGCGGCTCACATGCCCGGGCACTGGCCGGGCTTCATCTCGTTCGCCGTCTGGTGGACCTCGCTGCTGAGCTGCTGCTGCTGGGACGGGTCCATCGCCGTGTAGACGATGACCACGCCATCCGGCGTGTCCTGGACGCTCGCGCTGGAGGGCATCGTCGGCGCGCCCGCCATGCCGGCGCCCCCCGTGCCGCTGTCATCGCGGCCGTACTGCTCCTCGGTGTCGCTGTCGCCCAGGTCCTCGCGCTGCACCTCGTCCAGGACGGAGGTCTCCTGCGCGCGCTGGGTGCTGGCGGCCTGCTCGTGCAGCATGCGGCGGCTGCGCTGCTGCAGCTCCGCCACCTGCGTGGGCTCCGGCGTGCTGAGGACCAGCGCCACGCCCTCGGGCACGTCCTCGGCCCGGGCCACCGCGCCGGGGACGGCCATGGGGCAGTTGGCCTCGGAGACGCCCTTGTGGTGTTTGCCATGGTGCTTGCCGTGGGCGTCGTCGGGCGGCGGCGCGCCCTGTGCCATCGAAGGTGGCGGCTGGGGTGGGGCCGGAGGCTGCGTGCTGGCCTGGGGCTCGGCGCCCTGGGACTGCGAGCCCCGCTTGGAACAGCCGACCGAGAAACACAGCGCCGCGGACACGGCGAGAATCGACGGAAGCCTGAACAGCTGCATGTGGATGTCCCCCTCCGGGCGAGAGCCCGACTCGCGGAAGGTGGACAGGGGGGCGGAGGCCGCCAACGTCGTCCCCACCGCGCCCGGGTCGCCCGCCCCGCCCTGGAGACGGGGGTTCCATCCTCGAGGGGACGCAGCATCGTGCCGGGCGACACCTGGGAGGCCTCAGGTGATGACTCGCGGACGCCAGGACGGTGTTCGACGGGGTTGCTCGTCCGATGAGCAACACGTCGCGCTCCGAGCCGACATCCAGGGGAGGAGGTCCTCCGTCCTGGTTCGTGGAGGAGCCAGGGACTCCGACAGGGGCCCTGCCCGACAGGAAGGATTGTGTATGAGAAGGCTCGCGGTGCTCGACCTGGATGGGACGCTCACCCCGGACACGCTCGGGGCCTTGCTGGTGCGTGAGCTGACGGCGCGCGGTGTCTGTGATGGGACGGTCGTGCGCGAACTCCTGGCGGCGGTCGAACGCCATGACGTGGGCGGACAGGACTTCTTCGACGCCGTCGCGGATGTCTACCGGGGCTGGGAGCGGCTCTTCGCGGGTGTGGCGGTCCCCAGCGTCGAGCGCGCCGCGGAGGATGTCTGGGCCCAGGCGCGAGGTCGCCTGTTCGGGTTCGTCCGGCCGCTGCTCCGGATGCTCGAGGCCGAGGGGTTCCTGGTGGCTCTGGTCTCCGGAGGGCCTATCGAGATGGTCCATCTGGTCGCGGAGGACCTGGGCATCGACGTGTACCGGGGCGCGCAGATGGCCATCCAACGCAATCGCTATACGGGACAGGTGCTCCAGGGGCCTGGCCGCAGCGGGGGCAAGCCGGGCATCCTCCAGGAGCTGGCGTCGCTCCACCGCGCCTCGCTGGAGCGCTCCCTCGCGATGGGCAACTCCCTCTCCGACGGGGAGATCCTCGCGCTGGTGGGCTTCCCCCTGGCGTTCGAGCCCTCACCGGAGCTGGCCGACCTGGCGGTGACTCGCGGGTGGAGCCAGGTCGACCGGCACGATGTGCTGCATGTGCTCCCGGTGCTCCTCGCGGGGGAGCAGGGTGGGGAAGGTGTGCCCAGCGCGTGAGGGGTGTTCCCGGGTTGCTTTTGCATCCGGGTTGGATGTTTGTGCTGGAGGTGAGGAGGCGCTTCGGGTGTGGGTGTGAGGGTTTGCGGTCGTCCTTTGTCCGGTGGTTAGGATGGACTGTTTCCCTTCACCCCGAGGAGCGTCGAATGAAGCGATGGACTCGTGTCTGGATGGCCGTGGTGTCGTTCGTGGTGTTGTCGGCCTGTGGTGGTGTGGATGCGCAGGCTCCGCTGGAGCAGGAACTGGGGGAGCAGGAGGCCCGCATCGATGTCTGTGGTAACGGCCTGTGTTTCCGGCTGGAGCCGCAGTCCTGTCCCGAGGACTGTCCGTACAGTGGCTACTGCGGCGACGGCGTCTGCCAATCATCCTACGAGTCCAGCGCCTGGTGCTCGGATTGCTCGGCGGGCCCAGGGTGTCTGGCGCCGGAGGCCGCGCGGCCAAGTGAGCCGGAGGGGCTCATCGATGTCTGTGGTAACGGCCTGTGCTTCCGGCTGGAGCCGCAGTCCTGTCCCGAGGACTGTCCGTACAGTGGCTACTGCGGCGACGGCGTCTGCCAATCGTCCTACGAGTCCAGCGCCTGGTGCTCGGATTGCTCGGCGGGCCCGGGGTGTCTGACTCCGTAGCGCCCGCGTCACCCGTGAGCGAGGGCCCCGTGGGTCATCACGGGGGCCTCGTCGCGGCTCAGCGAGGCTCGGGCCGCACGTAGACGATGACCTGCGGGGTCTCGTCCAGGTACAGCCCCGTCGCCGGCGTGCGCGTGTTGAACGCCTGCCACGTCTGGAACTCGTACTCGCGGAACTCCTGGTGGTACTGGTACGCGACGATGTCCGCCTCGAAGGGGCTGCCCACCGCGCGCAGGTCCGGCCGGAGCATCCCGTTGCGCTGGTAGTCGCGGAACGAGCCGCCGTGCACCTCATGCAGGAATAGCCGTGCGTTCGGCTTCGCGTGCTCGTTGATCCACGGCAGCACGCCGGTGACGTGGCTGGACCAGAACTGCCGCTGCATCCCCAGCGTCGCCGCGCCGGGCAGCCCTCCGGCCAGCTCCGAGTACGCCGCCGTCCCGTAGGGGAACACGCGCGCCGAGTACACCAGCGCGGGCGCCAGCAGCACCGCGAACACGGGCGCGAGCACGGCGAGCGCGGGCACCGAGGGCTTCTTCTCGCGCAGCCGCTCCAGGAGCGCCGTCGAGCCGCGCGACACCGCCTGTCCCGCGAGCAGGCCCAGGAACACCATGGACGGGAACCAGTGCTTCACCCCGCCGAAGTGCGGCACCTGGGGGTGGCTGATGATGAGGATGGACGTCACCGCGTTCACCCCCACCAGCGCCTCCACCATCGTCACCGGCCGCACCCACGCGCGCGTGCGCTCCCATTGCCCCAGCACCCCCCGGCCCGCGAGCGCGAGGAAGCCCGTCACCATGGGCGCGAAGAGGCTGGTGGGCACCGTGAGCGCCGTCTTCACCAGCACGTACGCGAGCGGGAAGGGGGGCTCGCGCAAGAGCGTGCCCAGGTAGAACCAGGCGTAGTGGTTGTGCTTCGCGTGGAAGGCCAGGTACCACGCGGTGCGGTCCACCGGGTGGTGCCAGAGGTAGGGCCAGTGCAGGTAGAAGATGATGGGGCCGAGCACCGCCATCGCCGCGATGGGGACGAGCGCCCGCGTCACCTGTGCGTTCACCTTCTCCACGCCCTTGAGCAGCCACGTGCCGCCGACGGCCAGCCCCATGAACAACAGCGTGTGGGGGCTGAGCAGGAAGAACTTCCGTTGGAAGCCCTCGCCGCCGCCCAGCGACAGGATGAGCAGCCCGTAGAGCACCGCCACCGAGGCGAACAGGCCGACGAAGCGCAGCAGCCACCCGCGCGCCTGGGGCTCCGTCCCGCTCGCCTCCCACGCGCGCCACAGCGCGAAGGGCGTCAGCACGAAGGGGAGGAACAGCGCGTTGTGCTTGGCCGTCAGCGCCAGGCCGAAGGCCACGCCGCACGCCACGCCCCAGCGCACGTCCTCCAGCGCGCGCCAGAAGCAGTACACGACGAGCAGCCACAGCGCGGCCACCGGCACGTCGAAGCACGCCAGCTCCGCGTTGAAGTACTGGCGCGGCACCAGCATGAACGCGAGCGCGGCGAACAGCCCCGCGGCGCGGCCGTACAGCGCGCTGCCGAACAGGAAGCTCAGCGCGGGCACCAGCGCCGCCAGCGCGAACGCCGGCAGCCGGAACGCGGCGGCCGAGCGCATCCACCCCAGCGTGTCGTGGAAGAGCAGGTGGCTCAGCCCGAACAGCGTCTTCATCAGGACGGGGTGCTCGTGGTTGTAGTCCCACGCGCGGACGATGGCCGCGTCCGTCAGCGCCCGCGTCGGCGACTGGAACAGCTGGCGGAACCAGCCCGCGTACCCCTCCGCCGCGGCGAAGTAGACGCTCTCGTCGCGAGTGAAGCCCACGTGGCCTTCGGTCCACCACAGCGCCACGAAGGCCAGGGCCCACAGCGCCCACGCCCAGCGCTTCTCCTCGCGGGTCGCCGGCCTGCCCGTCATCCCTTCACTCCCACCGCCGGCTCCACCGCCAGCACGTCCAGACACACCTGCCGCCGGTCCGGATTGCGCGAGCGGACCCACACCTTCACCGTGCGCGGCGCGCCCGGGGGCAGCCGCACCTCGGCCTTCTTCATGCCCTCCTGGCCCGGCGCGATCGCCACGTCCAGCAGTCGCTCGCCGCTCGCCGCGTCGTCCACGCCCAGCAGCGCCGTCGTCAGCTGCGCGTCCTTGGGGAAGGCGTACTCGAAGATGATGCCGCCCTCGAGCCGCAGCCCCACGTCGCCGGGCACGCCGTCGAACTCCGCCACCAGCTTCTGGTCTCCCGGCGGCGCGGGCATCCACAGGCAGTGGCGCGGCTCATAGAGGACCTCGTGCCACTCGGCTGCCACGTAGATATTGCCCTGGCCGGGGCAGCGGTGCGCCGAGCCGTTGAAGGGACACGCCTGTCGCGCGCCGTCGTCCGACTCCAGGTACACCCGCGCGCGGGAGACGACGTCGGAGGCCGTGAAGCGGCGCGGCCGGTGGCGCCCGTTCTCGTAGAGCGTCAGCGTCAGCGAGCCCTCGCGCTCGGGTTCCCCCAAAGCGCGGCGCTGGGGCAGGAAGTCCTTCAGGAAGGCCGCCTCGTCCGAGCGCGGCAGCTCCGGCTGTCCCAGCACCCAGACGCGCGGGTGCGCGGACAGGTCGTCGGTGTCCGAGCCCAGGTAGCCGTAGACGGGCAGGCCCGGAGGCACGAACAGGCGCGCGCGCTCCGTCCACCAGGGGAACAGCAGCACCGCGTCACCGGGGCGGGCCTGCGACTGGAGCCGCCGGGCCACCGCGCGATAGCCCTCCTCGGTGGGGAGCTTGCCCGGCAGCCGCAGGTGGAAGAGCAGGCACAGGAGCGCGACGAGCAGCAGGCCCCCCAGCTCCAGGAGGGGCAGCGCGCGTGGGAGGCTAGGACTTCGCAAGACGAATCTTCTGCTCGCTCTTTTCCCGGCAGAAGGTGCAGAAGATGGGCTCACCCTGGGAGAACGACGGCGTCCAGGGCGGATACATCGAGCACCGCGGGTCCAGGCAGTGGTGCAGCTCCCACAGGTGGCCGAGCTGGTGCAGCGCCTGCCGCGCCACGGGCTTGAAGCCCGTCTCCAGGTCCTTGTGCGGCTGCAGCGAGATGATGGAGCGGTCCTTGCCCTGGCGCGCGAAGCCCGGGGTGGGGGCCACGCCGCTGGGCAGCTCGCGCTCCTTGAGCTTGCGCGTGGTGAGCAGCAGCACCTTGTCGTCCTGATAGGCGCGGATGCCCTTCACCTGGTCCAGCAGCTTCTCGGCGTCCAGCGGCTCGCCCAGCCCCGGGGGGATTTCGGCGCTGCCGGAGTGCTCGCTGCCCACGCCGAACGCCGTGTAGAGCGTGCGGTTGAGCTTGGCGAGCTGCTTGTCGTCGAAGGGGTCCAACGTCACGACGCGAATCACGGGGAATCACCTCGGCGCGAAGAGGGCCCGCGTCAGGGCCCCCTGGATGGTGTTGGCGGTCAGTCCTCGCTGTCGGCGGGCTTGGCCTTGGGCGGACGGCCGCGCTTCTTGGGCGCGGCGGGCGCCGCTCCCTCCACTTCGGGCGGCTTCGGCTTGGGAGGACGGCCGCGCTTCTTGGGCGCGGCGGGCTCGGCGCCCTCGGGGGGCGCCTCCGGCTTCGGCTTGGGAGGACGGCCGCGCTTCTTGGGCGCGGCGGGCTCGGCGCCCTCGGCCTCCGCGGGCCTGGCCTTGGGAGGACGGCCGCGCTTCTTGGGCGCGGAGGACTCCTCATCGCCCTTCTCCTCGGACGACTCCTCGCCCTCCTCCTCGGAGGCGCTCTCCTCGTCGGACTCGGACTGCGGCTCCTCGTCGGAGGGCAGGTCCAGGTCTCCGTCGAGCCCCAGCAGGTCTCCGTCGAGCCCCAGGTCGTCCTCGTCGCCCTTCGCGAACTCGGCGGCGGTGCGCTTGGGGCGCTCGCGGCCGGGCGGGAAGAGGACCAGGTCGATGGCGTCCTCCGCGTTGACCTCGGCGGTGCCGAGCGCGGTGGCGACCTCCGACACCAACAGGTGCCGGGCGTTGTCGTACAGCTCACGCTCCTTGGTCGGCAGGGGGCGCAGCTCGCTCAGGACCTGGAGGTCCTTGACCACCTCGGCGAGCCCCAGGATTCCGCCCTGGGTCATGCGCTCCTGGTTGGTGCGTGCGCGCTGCTTCCAGTCCAGGTCGGCCTTGTCGCCGTCGGAGCGCAGGAACGCGAAGAGGTTCTTCACGTCGTCGGGGCTGGCGACCCGGCGCACACCGATGGCCACGACCTTTTGCTGGGGCACCATCAGGAGGGCGTTGTCCTCCTCGCGGCGCATCGTGACGAAGATGAGCTTCTGTCCCGCCACTTCCTTGGTGTCGATGGCGGTGACGCGGCAGACACCCTGATTCGGGTAGACGACCCGGTCGCCGACCGCGAGCTGGTTGAGTGACGCGGACCCTTCAGGCATGTCCCCCTCGCGGGCAGGTAGACGTCAAACGGAGGCCCGGGCTTAGCACCGAGTCGCGCTCGACGCCACGAGATTACCGGTGAACCGACGCCGTGCGTTCGCCCGTCCGCTGAGCCTCCAAAAGGATGCCCAGCAGCTCCTTCTGCCGCGCGTCCAGCGCCGCCTCCACCTGCGCCTGCGTCGGCTCCGCCTCGCTGCTCCCGGGACGCGCGTCCACGCGGCCCGACAGCCCCACCGTCCCGAGCACCACCGCTCCCACCACGGCCACTGCCACCAGCTTCAACATGTTGAGCCCTCCTTGTCGCTCAGGGTAGGGGGAGCGACTGGAGGATCAACTTTTCGGCGACAGGCCGCTGCACGGCTGTAGCAGGGCTCACTGCGCCGTGCGGCCGTGGCGGTGCTCGGCGGGGGCCGTCTGGCCGCCGGTGGGGTGGACCACGGGGATGACCTCCAGGAGGAGGGTGCCGGTGTTGTCGGCCAGGTTGTCGTCCGGGAAGGCGAGCTGGAGCCACGACGCCCCCCTGAGCCGGGTGGGCTGCCCCACCTCCAGGAGCGCCAGGCCGCTGGGCGAGCCCTCGGGACCGGGGCCGGTGCCCACCAGGCCGAGCACCCGGCCCACCGGGCCTCCGCCCAGGCCGCGGGTCCGGGCGGGCTCGGCGGTGTAGCGCAGCACCACGTCGTACGTGGTGCCCGGGTCCAGCGCGCGGAGCACGAAGCGGTCCGCGCGTGACAGCTTCACCGCGTGCTGGCGCGAGTCCAGGCGGAAGGGCGCGAGGCTCGCTCCCCCCAGCTCGCGGATGCACACCTGGAGCCCGCCCCGGTTGTCGTCCCGGCGGGCATCCAGCGCGAAGACGTGGAGCACGGACGCGTGGCGCACCAGCTGCTCGTCGGGGCCGAGCACGCCGAAGGAGTCGTGCGCGGGCAGGTTCGCGTCGCCCTCCAGGAAGTAGCCGGCGTGCTCCACGGACATGGGGCCGCCCAGCGACATGCGCCCCTCGGTGTGCACCAGGTACGTGCGGGCCGGGTCCAGTTGCACGCGGGCGGCGTTGGTGACGGGGACGCGGAAGGCGTGGCTCACCGCGGACAGGCGGATGCCGCCCGGGGCCCAGTCCATCTCCGGTACGGGGGGCGCGTGGTGCGCGCGGGCCGACATGGCGGACGCGGCCGGAGTGTTCATCCGAGGACGAAGCCGCGCGTGCACGGCCAGGGTGGTGCCCCGCTCGGCGCGGACCACCTGGCTCCAGGGCACCATGCCGGGGATGTGGACCTCCAGCAGGTGCTCGGCGTCCGCGGGCAGGTGGGTGAGGAGCGCGGGCGTGAGCGTGTCCAGCGGGCGGCCATCCACGCGGATGTTGGCGCCCGGCGGCGACGAGCTGAGCTCCACGGAGAAGGTGCCGTTGCGCCCCAGCATCATCACCACCAGCGCCACGCCCATGGCCGCGAGCACCGGCGTCCCCAGCGCCATGGCGTTCGGCACGCGAGGGCGGAGCGGCACTGGCGCGTCGGTGGTCGGCGCGGGCTCGGGAGGAGGGGCCTCCGCGGTGGGCGCGTCGGAGGACGGGCCGGGGACGGCGGGGATGGGCTGGGTGGTGCGCTCGCGGCGGCCCTCGGGCGGGCGGGGCGCGGCGGGCGACTCCAGCGGCGTTTCGAGGGGCGCGGACGGCAGCTCCCGGAGGAGGGTGCGGCGCTCGGCGAGCGGGCGCGTCCAGCGGGCCATCTGCCCCAGGAACTCGCGCGGCAGCAGCACGGGGCGACCGTCCGCGACGAGCTCGGTCTCGAACAGGTAGCCCATGAAGTGGGCCAGCGCGCTGGTGGAGACGTCGGGCGTGGCGGTGTGCAGGTAGCGGGTGAGGACCTCCGCGAAGGCCTCGGCGGTGGGGTAGCGCTGCTCGCGCTCCACCGCGAGCGCGGTGAGGAGGATGCGCTCCAGGGCCGGCGGGATGTCCGGCTCCAGCTCGCGCGGCCGGGGGAAGTCGCCCACCGCGATTTTCCGCATCACGTCGGTGACGGAGCCCTCGAAGGGCAGTCGCCCGCACAGCGTCTCGTACAGCAGGGTGCCCGCGGCGAAGATGTCCGCGCGCGCGTCCAGCTCCCGGCCCCGGGCCTGCTCCGGCGCGAAGTAGGCGTACTTGCCCTTGGCGTCGCCCGCGTCGGACTCGTAGCCGCCCGCCATCCGCGCGCGGGCGATGCCGAAGTCCACCAGCTTCACCTGACCCTCGAAGCTGAGCAGCACGTTCTGCGGGCTGACGTCGCGGTGGATGATGTGCAGCGGCCGGCCCCGGTCATCCAGGCGCGTGTGCGCGTATGCCAGCCCCTTGAGCACCTCCACCGTCACCAGCAGGGCGAGCGGCTGCGGGAGCGTGTACAGTCCCTTCTCACGCGCCCGGCGCAGCACGCGCGACAGCGGATGCCCGTCCACCCACTCCATGGCGATGAAGTACTGGCCGTCGACCTCGCCGAAGTCGAAGACCTGCGCGATGTTGCCGTGGCTCAGCCCCGCCGCGATGCGCGCCTCGTTGACGAACATGGAGACGAAGGCGCTCTGGTCCGCGTAGCCGGGGAGGATCTTCTTGATGACCACCGGCTTGGTGACACCCGCCACCGCCGTCATCCGGGCGCGGTAGATCTCCGCCATGCCGCCCGTCGCGATGCGCTCGAGCAACGTGTACTTGCCGAAATCGCGCCCTTCGGACGGGTGCTCCACGTGTCTTCCGGCTCCTCTGGGCGCACCGGGCCGATGTGCTACCCCACCACGACGCCCTTCGATGACCGCGTGAAGCTATCATCAAGGTCTCCGTAAACATTAACACGGGAAAATTCCGTTGAACACGCTTGCTCGATGGTTTGTCCTGCTTGGATTTCTCTGCGCGCCCCGCGTCATGGCGGCGCCCGCGGTGTTGCTGACGCCGGTGTTGGGGCAGCCGGAGCGGGTGATGTTGCAGGGGCGGGTGCTGAAGGAAGCGCCCGGTGACGGCAGCTCGGCGTTGACGCGCAACGTGCGTCGCCTGGCGGCTCGCAACTGGGAGGGCGCGAAGGTGTCGGTGCGCTTCCAGGGGGTGACGGCGACCCTCACCAGCGGGCATGACGGTGGGTTCGAGGTGAACCTCCTGCCGCCCGAGGGCAAGGCCTTCGAGGTGGGGGCGTTCGAGGCGGAGGCGTGGGTGGAGGGCGCCGCCACGTCGGCGCGGGTGGAGGTGGTGCCGGCGGCGACGCCGCTGCTCGTCGTCTCCGACTTCGACGACACGGTGGTGGTGACGCAGGTGACGAAGCCGACGAAGCTGGTGCAGACGGCGCTGCTCAAGGACGCGGACGAGCTGGAGGTGGTGCCGGGCATGTCGGCGCTCTACGGGTGCCTGCGGGGCGGCGTGCCCTCGGCGTTCGCGCTGGTGAGCGGCTCGCCCGTCCAGTACCTGCCGCGCGTGAAGTCGTTCCTGACGCGGCACGGCTTCCCGGCGGGGTTCGGCGTGTACCTGCGGGACCTGGGGCCCGGCTCGCTGTCCGACTACAAGCAGCCCATCATCCGACGGTTGCTCACGCAGTTCCCGCAGCCGGTGGTGCTGGTGGGGGACTCGGGTGAGAAGGACCCGGAGGTCTACGCGCAGATTCGCGAGGAGTTCCCCGGACGCGTGAAGGCCATCTACATCCGTGACGCGGGGCGCACGAAGGACCCCCAGCGCTTCACGGACATGGTGCTCTTCCAGGACGCGCGCCAGGCGGCGGAGCACGCGGTGGGCCTGGGGCTCGCCGACGCGGCCTGTGTCGCGAGCACGCTGCCGAAGCCCGCGCAGACGCCGCCCGCGACGGCCAGCCCGTCACCCCCGTGACGTCTTGCGTTGAGGTCATGACGCGCGGCTGGATTCATGACGCACCGGGATGTCGCATGCGAGTGTTTCAAGGCGGGGAGGTGGGCCGGTCGTCGGAGGTGTCCTCGGGGACGCGGGCGGGGGTGACGTCGTGAGGTTCGGGGCGGTGATGGCGCGCGGATGCATTCATCGAGCGGCGCGAGTCTCGGGGCGACGATGGCTCGGGGGCCTTTTGTGCATGGGGCTCGCGCTCACGGGCTGTCGTGAGGAGAAGCCCGCGCAGCCCCTGCAGTCGCTGAAGCCCGAGCCGCTCCCGTCGCTGACCCCGGGGACTCGGGCCACCGCCGCCGACGACGGGGGCGCGCGGCCCCGGGTCGATGCTCCGGTCTACGGAGAGAAGCTCCCCGCTGGAGCGCTGCGGATGGCGCTCGCGGGTGAGCAGGTGCGCGTGGACGCGGAGACGTTCGAGCCGATGAACCCGGACTCCCTCGCGCGCCTGGCCTCGCGGGTGAAGGGCCGGGACGTGCTGCTCGTGCCGGACGCGGACACGTTCCTGGCGCAGGTGTCGGAGCTGTTCGCGGTGCTGCGGGACTCGGCGGGCTCGGTGTGGCTCGCGCATCCGGACGCGCCCGTCGCCTATCGGTTGGTCCTCCGCGACGAGGAGGGCTTCCGCGAGTGGCTGGCGGAGGTGGCCCCGGGGAAGCTGCGCATCATCCAGCGCGCGGATGGGTTCGAATTGAGCACGAGCGTGGGCAAGCTGCCCGGCCCGGACGCGAACGGCCCGTCGGTGCCGGTGCGCGAGGGGCGTCAGGACCTCGCGATGCTGCGCCGGGGCCTGGGGCTATTGAAGGGGCGCTTCAAGCAGTCCGAGGACATCTGCCTGGTGCCCTCGTTCGGCACCGAGGTGGCGCAGGCGGCCAGGGCGCTCGGAGCCGTGTACACGTCCCCGGGCGAGCCCCTGTTCGAGACGCTGTGCCTCGTCTACCCGACGCCTCGGCGCGCCGGGGACGCGGGCTGAGCCTCAGGGCTCGAAGCCGAACTGGAACAGGTCCGACAGGCCGTTCGCGGTCCACGCCCGCGAGCCGACCCGCAGCGTGTCGTGGAAGCGTCCCATGACCGCGGGCCTGCCATCCGGGGTGACGGCGACGGTGCCCTCATCCAAGCCGGGGCTGCCGCGGTCCTGTCCGCCGGGGAAGGTCCGCACCCAGCGCCACGAGCCGTGGATGCGGTCGAGCTTCGCGACGTAGACGTTGGCGGCGCTCGCCGCATTGCCATCAGGAACTCCCAGGGCCGCCGTATCCGGGCTGAGGCCCTGGTAGCCGCCAATGAGGGTGACGCCGTCGTTCAGGTCCATGGCGATGGCGTCGATGTCGAAGGCGAAGTTCCACGCCCAGCGCTCCTCGCCGTCGCGTGTCCAGGCGGCGACGAAGGCGTCCTGGTCGATGCCGAGGTTGGCGGTGGATGAGTGCTCCCGTGCCGCGAAGGTGAAGGTGTTGGCGAACGTGCCGACCGCCACCACGCGGTTGCCGTGCGTGGCCACGCCGAGCGCGAAGCCGACGGCGCCGTCCAGCCGGCGGCGCCACTGGGGCTGCCCGGTGACGACACCCGCGACGAACAACGCCACCAGCACGCTCGCGCTCGTTCTCATGACAGCCACCCTTCCCTGGAGGCGGAGCGCCTCCGGCCTGGAGTGAGGGGCCATGGGTGGTCATCGTGAGCGGTGTCGACGTCTGCGGGACCCCTGTGACTGTCGCTCACGCCACAGGCACGGGGCCCCGCACGTTCCGCTGCGCGGAAATACCGGACGCGAAGTGCGGAAAGCCGCGGGGAACGGACAGGCCCGCAGCGAGAAAAGGGCTGGCCCGCTTGCTTCTCCCCCTAAGATGGCGCGCTTCATAGCTTGCACGGTGGGCCGTGTGCCCGCCGGCGGAAGGGGTGTTCCTTCCGTTCACCTTGGGAGGTCTTGGATGGCCGCAGTGAATGAGCCCGCCGCGTCGAAGGAAAACCCCACCGGAGGTGCCTTCCTGTTCCAGGAGGTCGGCGCTGCCCGCGTCCTCACGCCGGAGACCTTCACGGAGGAGCAACGGCTCTTCTTCCGCACCGCGCTCCAGTTCAGCCGCGAGCAGGTGGTGCCGCAGTCCGAGCGCATCGAGCACAAGGACAACGCGCTGCTGCGCGAGCTCTTGCGACAGGCGGGCGAGCTGGGCCTGCTGAGCACGGACATCCCCGAGGCCTACGGCGGCACGGGCCTGGACAAGACGACCTCGCTGCTGCTCGCGGAGGCGATGGGCCTCAACGGCTCCTGGTCCGTGACGTTCGGCGCGCACGTGGGCATCGGCACGCTGCCCATCGTCTGGTTCGGCAACGCGGCCCAGAAGGCGAAGTACCTGCCGAAGCTCGCCACGGGCGAGTGGGTGGCGGCGTACGCGCTCACCGAGCAGGGCAGCGGCAGCGACGCGCTGGGCGCGAAGACGAAGGCGGTGCGCTCGCCGGACGGCAAGCACTGGGTCCTCAACGGCTCCAAGCTCTACATCACCAACGCGGCCTTCGCGGACGTGTTCGTCGTCTTCGCCAAGGTGGACGGTGACAAGTTCACCGGCTTCATCGTGGAGAAGGACACCCCGGGCTTCAGCGTGGGCCCCGAGGAGCACAAGATGGGCATCCGTGGCTCGTCCACGTGCCCGCTCTACTTCGAGGACGCGAAGGTGCCCGCGGAGAACCTGCTGGGCGAGGTGGGCCGAGGCCACAAGATTGCCTTCAACATCCTCAACTACGGCCGGCTGAAGCTGGGCGCGGGTGTGCTCGGCAGCATGAAGCTCAACCTGGCCAACGCCCTGCGCTTCACCCAGGAGCGCAAGCAGTTCGGCACGGCCATCGCCGACTTCCCGCTGTCGCGCGAGAAGCTGGCGCGCATGGCGATGCTCGTCCACGCGGTGGAGAGCATGACCTACCGCACTGCGGGCCTGGTCGACGCGCGCCTGGCCTCGCGGGACAAGAGTGCCCCGGACTTCGAGGCGCACCTGCTGGCTGCGGTGGAGGAGTACGCCATCGAGTCCTCCATCATGAAGGTCTACGGCTCGGAGGCCCTGGGCCACCTGCTGGATGACGCCGTGCAACTGCACGGTGGCGCGGGCTTCATCGAGGAGTACCCCATCGAGCGCGCCTACCGCGACGCGCGCGTCAACCGCATCTTCGAGGGCACCAACGAGATCAACCGCATGCTCATCACGGGCATGATCCTCAAGCGCGCGGTGAAGGGTGATTTGCCGCTGTTCTCCGTGGCGAAGAACATCGCGGACGAGCTGTCGCGCGGGGAGCGCCCCCGCGCCCGCACGGAGGACGCGCTGGCGGCGGAGGAGGTCGCCGCGGAGAGCACCAAGCGCCTGGCGCTGCACGCCCTGCGCATCGCCGCGGAGAAGTTCGGCCCGGAGCTGGAGAAGCACCAGGAGGTGCTCGCCGCGCTCTCCGACGTGATGATGGACGCGTTCGCGCTGGACTCGCTCGTCACGCGCACCCGGCAGGTGGCCGCGGGAGGGCAGGTGGACCCGGTGCGGCTGGCGCTGGTGCGCCTGTTCGCGTTCGACAGCGCCCCGCGCGTGTACGAGCGCACCCGCCGCGCCCTGTGCGCCACGCTGGAGGGCGACGCGCTGGACAAGGAGCTGACGCGCCTGCGCACGCTGGACGTCTTCACGCCGTACAACCCGGCCCAGTTGCGTGAGACGGTGGTGACCGCCGTCGAGGCCGCCGGCGGCTACCCCTTCGCGGAGTAGCCTCCCGCCGCCCTCACGGCATCCGCGTCACCGCGTCCATGCCGAAGCTCACCCGCGCCTTCCACGGCGCGGGGGGCAACGAGCTCAAGGCCAAGAGCGCGTCCAGCCGCTCCTGCATGGGCGCGCGCAGCCGGCCGAACGTGGCGCCGAAGCCCGGCGTCGCCTCGGTGGCGTTCTTGCGCGGCGTGGACGCGGTCCACACCACCTCGCCGTGCAACAGCAGCGCGCCGCCCGTCAGGTCCATCTCCAACAGGAACGGCGTGCCCACGCGCACGTGGCGGGGCAGGGCGGGCGCCATCACGTCCAGCCCCACGCCGCCGCGCGAGATGTCGCGCACCAGGAAGGCCGGCGACAGGGGCGTCGCCTCCACCGCGCGCAGGTGCAAGGGCAGCCGGGGGAAGCGGCGCAGCCCCTCCTTCTCCTGCACGGAGAAGATGCGCTGGAGCACCGCGTCCAGCGCGGAGCGGTCCTCGGTGGCGCCGTACCGCACCGTGAGCAGGTAGTCGCGCTCCGGGCGCGGCTCCACCTGCACCACCTCGCCCAGCACCTCCACGGGCCGCAGCGCGCCTCCGGCGTGCAGCTCGAAGGTGAAACGGGTGCCCAGCGGCAGGCTGCGCCGCGTGTGGAGGGTGGCGCCGCCTTGACCCACGCTGCGCGTGTACTCCCCCACCAGGGACTGCGGGCTCTTGTAGGCCACCTTCAGTCGCACGTTCGTGTTCACGCACCCGTCACTCTGCGCCCTTCTCGGGGGGAGCTCAAGTTTACCCCAGCGCCACGGGTAGGGCGCCGCGCCGCGCCAAACACCTGACCTTCCAGGTGTGACGGGTTGTCCGGATGTCGGCGTTGCACTGGCGGCGTGTTCCAACCTGTTGCGCTTTCTTGACCCCCCCCATGTGGGCGCGTATGAATGCCGCCCGGTAGTGGCAAGAAGTGGGAAGGAGTGGAGCTTCATCCCTTGATGGGCTGAAAAGGTGGATCGCCCCCCGTGTTCCGAGGCGTCTATGAGCACCAGATCGACGCGAAGGGGCGGACCAGCCTCCCGGCGAAGCTCCGGGAGACCCTGGTGGGGGCCTACGACGAGCGGCTCATCGTCACGACCGCGCTGGACCGGTGCCTGCACGCCTACCCGGTGCGGGAGTGGGAGGCGCTGGAGACCTCCCTCGCGCGGCGAAATCCCATGGAGCCCGGGGTGAAGACGCTGATGCGCCTGTACGTGGCCAGCGCCCAGGAGTGCCCGCTGGACCGGCTGGGACGGCTGCTCATCCCGCCGTCGCTCCGGACGTACGCGGGGCTGGAGAAGGACGTGGTGTGGGCGGGGATGGTGAAGGTCATTGAGCTTTGGAGCCGCGAGGGCTGGGCGAAGGCCCAGGAAGAGGCCCGCCAGGAGGCGGCCTCCGCGGACGTGATGAAGGTGCTCTCCGAGCTGCGGCAGCCGTAGTCCGGAAAGTCGACAGAGGGCTGAAGTCCCCAGAGGGTGACACCGTATGAATCAGGTTCTGGAGGTGCGGCGAGGAGCGGCGAGCGCGCTGGCGGGTGCCGGGCGCGTGGAGACGCTCATGCTGGAGGGCGAGCTGAGCGAGCAGGACCTGCTGACCCTGTGCGACGAGCTCACCCAGCGCATGCACCGGGGCCTGCGTCAGGTGGTGCTGGACCTGTCCGACGTCGGCCACCTCAACTACAAGGGCGTCAAGCCGCTGATGGCCCGCGCCGAGGCCTTCCGCCGCACCGGTGGAGATTTGAAGCTGTCCGGCCTGTCGCCGTACCTGGCGGCCATCTTCCGGGCCGCCGGCGCGCACGACGCCTTCGAAATCTACCCGCACATGAACGACGCTCGCGCCGCCTTCGGCCTCGCGCGGGCTCCCTTCGTCTGAGTGCTCGTGGGGGCCTTGGAATTCCAGCACCACACCGTCCTGCTGCGTGAAGCGGTGGAGCTGCTGCGACCGGGAGCGGGCAAGGTGATCATCGACGGCACACTCGGGGGTGGTGGCCACACGGAGGCGCTCCTGGCCCAGGGCGCGTCCGTCGTCGGCGTGGACCGCGACCCGGTGGCGCTGGCGGCGGCCACCTCCCGGCTGGGCCCCAACCCCCGCTTCCAGGGCCGCGCCGGCAACTTCGCCGACCTGCCCCGCGTCACCCAGGACCTGCTGCCGGTGGACGGCGTGCTCGTGGACCTGGGCGTGTCCTCGCCCCAGCTGGACGTGGCCGAGCGCGGCTTCTCCTTCAACAAGGACGGCCCGCTGGACATGCGCATGGGCCCGGACGGCCCCACCGCCGCGGAGCTCATCGCCACGCTGGACGAGCGCGAGCTCAAGCACATCCTCGAGGAGTACGGCGAGGAGCCCTTCGCCCGGCCCATCGCCCGCGAGCTCAAGCGCGCGCTGCCCACGCGCACGCTGGAGGCCGCCGAGGTCGTCAAGCGCGCGGTGCCGCGCAAGGCGTGGCCCAACCGCATCCACGTGGCCACCCGGACGTTCCAGGCGCTGCGCATGGCCGTCAACCAGGAGCTGGAGGCGCTGGACGCGCTGCTCTCCGCGTTGCCGGGCCTGCTCAAGGTGGGCGGGCGCGCCGCCGTCATCTCCTTCCACTCGCTGGAGGACCGGAAGGTGAAGGAAGCCTTCCGCGCGCTGGAGGGCCGCTGCACCTGCCCTCCGGGCCTGCCCGTCTGCGTCTGTCAGAGCGTGGGCAACTTCAGCGTGGTGACGAAGAAGGCCGTGTCCGCCTCGGAGGAAGAGGTGGAGGTCAACCCCCGCTCTCGGAGCGCGCACCTGCGCGTGGTGGAGAAAGTGCGATGAGCAAGGCGTCGTCCCAGCGTGGCTCCGTCTCGGTGACGGGCGTGCTGCTGCACCTGCTGCCCGCGGTCCTGCTGTTCACCCTGTTCGCGGCGGTGGGCATCCTCCACGTCACCAGCCGGGTGATGGTGGTGGACATGGGCTACCGGCTGTCGCGCGAGGAGGCCGAGAGCCGCTCGCTGACGCGGGAGAACGACCGGCTCAAGCTGGAGCTGGCCACGCTCAAGGCCCCCGGTCGGCTGGAGCGCGTCGCGCGTGAGCAGCTGGGCATGAGCATGCCCGCCGGCAGCGCGGTGGTGTCGCTGTCCGCGGAGAAGCCCTCTCGCGCCAGCGCCTCCGCCCAGGCGCCCCAGGACCCCAAGCCCGCCGTACGCGTGGCTGGCCGTGGAGGCGCGGGCCGGTGAGGGACTTCAAGGCGACCCGGGCTCCGGAGCCCAACGCGAAGGGGCTGAAGCTGCGGGTGCAGCTCTTGTTCGGCCTCTTCCTGCTCCTCTTGGGAGTCGCCTTCGGTCGCGCCGTGCAGCTGCAGGTCTTCGAGCAGGAGAAGCTGCGGGGGATGGCGCAGGACCAGTACGTCCGCCAGATTGAGATTCCCGCCCGGCGCGGCGACATCTTCGACCGGCGCGGCACGCCGCTCGCCCAGAGCGTGGAGGTGGACTCCGTCTGGGTGGACCCGTCGATGCTGCCCGACGTGCGCCAGGCCTCGAAGCAGCTGGCCAAGGCCCTGAAGGTGGACGCGGACGAGCTGGCCGCGCGCCTGGCCCGCTCCAAGCGCTTCGCCTGGGTCAAGCGCCAGGCCAAGCCCCAGGAGGTCGCCGCGGTGAAGGCGCTGGGCCTGCCCGGCCTGGGCTTCACCAAGGAGCCCAAGCGCTTCTATCCCCAGCGCGAGCTGGGCGCGCACGTGATGGGCCTGGTCGGCATGGACGGCAAGGGCCTGGAGGGCCTGGAGAAGGCCTTCGAGGACGAGCTGTCCGGGCAGAACTCGCGCATGTCCGGCTTCCGCGACGCCAAGGGCCGCAAGCTGCTGGTGCAGGGCGCCACCGACCCCCTGGAGCGCCAGGGCGCCGCCGTCACGCTGACCTTGGACCGCCACCTCCAGTACGTGGCCGAGAAGGCCCTGGCCAAGGCGGTGGAGGAGGCCAAGGCCGTCGCCGGCATGGTGGTGGCGCTGGACCCCAAGACGGGGGAATTGCTCGCGGTGGCCAACCACCCGCGCTTCAACCCCAACACGCCCGAGTCCAGCTCCCGCGGCGGCATGCGCAACCGCGCCGCGCTGGACACCTTCGAGCCCGGCTCCACCACCAAGCCCTTCGTGGTGGCCACCGCGCTGGAGGAGAAGGCGATTACGCCCGACAGCGTCTTTTTCTGCGAGAACGGCGCCTGGCGCGTGGGGCGCCACACCATCAACGACACCCACTCCTACGGGTGGCTGGCGCCGCAGGGCATCCTCCAGGTGTCCTCCAACATCTGCATGGCCAAGATCGCCCAGGTGCTGGGCCGCGAGAAGATGGTCGCCGGCTACCACGCCTTCGGCTTCGCCGAGCGCACGGGGCTGTCGCTGCCCGGCGAGGGCCGGGGCGTCATCCCCTTCCCGAAGGCCGAAGTGTCCCTGGCCACCCAGTCCTTCGGTCAGGGCATGACGGCCACCGCGGTGCAGATCGCCGCCGGCTATGGTGCGCTGGCCAACGATGGCGTGATGATGCGCCCCTACCTGGTGTCGAAGGTGGTGGACCCGGACGGGGTGGTTCTGCTGGAGAACCGTCCCACGGAGGTCCGCCGGGTCGTGTCCAGCAAGGTCGCCCGGCAGGTGGTGGGCATGCTCGAAAGCGTGGTCGTCAAGGGAGGCACCGCGCCCCGGGCGGCCATGGATGAATACCGGGTGGCGGGCAAGACGGGCACCGCCCAGAAGGCGGACCCCGTGGCCCGGGGCTACTCGGACAAGCGTATCGCCTCCTTCGTCGGCATGGTGCCGGCCGAGGATCCTCGCATCGTCATCCTCGTGGTGGTGGACGAACCCAAGACAGACGTGTACGGGGGGCTCGTGGCTGCCCCTGCTTTCAAGGAAATTGCGACCGCCGCCATGGCCCACCTGGCCGTGCCTCCGTCTCGGACGGTGGCACCCGGGACGGCCGTGGCCGCCGCGTCCCCCGCGCCTGGCGCGGCGAAGCCGGTGGCCCGAGCGGCCGTCGAGCCCGCCCGCCCGGCGTTGGAGGAAGCGGTCTCGGAGAGCCCTGAGCCCGGCACGGTGCGTGTGCCGGACGTCCAGGGGGCCGGGGGGCGTGAGGCCGTGGTGAAGCTGCTCGCCGCGGCGTTGGAGCCACAGGTACTGGGAAGTGGTCGTGTGGTGTCTCAAACCCCCGCCGCCGGCTCGCTGGTGGAGAAGGGGGCCCGGGTGACGCTGGAGATGGCGACGCGGCAATGAGGCCGCGCTTGCTCCAGGCCCCGCGCTTGCAATGCGTGTGAAGAAGGGGAAGAGATGAAGCTGACGGATGTCCTCGCAGGGTGTGGTGCCGAGCAGACCTCGGGTGGTCGTTCCGCGGTCGACGTCACCGGTGTGACCCAGGACTCGCGGCATGTGAAGCCCGGCGACTTGTTCGTCGCCATTCCCGGCACCAAGGAGGATGGTGCCCAGTTCATCGGGGAGGCCGTGTCACGCGGAGCCGTGGCGGTGGTCTCCGAGAAGCCGGTGCCCTCCTCGCAGGTGCCCTTCTTCAAGGTGGGCAGCGCGCGCAAGGCGCTGGCCCTCATCGCGGCGAACTTCCATGGCCGTCCGGCCGACAAGCTGACGTTGCTCGCCGTCACCGGCACCAACGGGAAGACGACGACGTCCTTCCTGCTGGAGGCGATGAGCGCGGCGGCCTACGTGTCCACGGGTGTCATCGGCACGCTGGGCTACAAGTTCGGCGGCAAGACGGTGCCGACGGCGAACACGACGCCGGACCCGCTGGAGCTGCACCGCATCTTCAAGGAGATGGTGGACGCGGGCGTGGAGACGGTGGTGATGGAGGTCTCCAGCCACGCGCTCGCGCAGGAGCGCGTGCACGGGCTGACCTTCAAGGCCGCGGGCTTCAGCAACCTGAGCCGCGACCACCTCGACTACCACAAGGACATGGAGGACTACTTCCAGTCCAAGCGGAAGCTCTTCGCGGAGAACCTGTCCGCCTCGGGCGTCGCGGTGGTGAACGGCGACGACACCTACGCCAGCCGCATCTACAACGAGCAGCGCGGCCAGAAGAAGATGGCGTGGAAGTTCAGCCGTCAGGGCAGCGGTGAAATCTCGGCCTCGGACGTCACGTTCTCGCTGGATGGCATCAAGGGCACGCTGAAGACGCCCTCGGGTGACATCGCGCTCAAGAGCAAGCTGTTGGGCCCCCACAACCTGGAGAACATCCTCCTGGCGGTGGGCATCGGCATCGGCGCGGGCTTCTCGCGCAGCGACGTGAAGGTCGGCATCGAGCGGATGACGCCGGTGGAAGGCCGCATGGAGCGCGTGGAGAACTACGGCCCGGGCGGAGCGCCCGCGGTGCTGGTGGACTACGCGCACACGGACGACGCGCTCAAGCGCGCGCTCGAGGCGGCGCGCTCCTTGGCCAAGGGCCGCGTCATCGTGGTCTTCGGCTGCGGTGGGGACCGGGACAAGGGCAAGCGCCCGCTGATGGGGCAGGTGGCCGCGGAGGCCGCCGACGTCGCCGTCATCACCAGCGACAACCCGCGCACGGAGGACCCGGACGACATCATCGCCCAGGTGACGCCGGGCCTGGAGAAGGCGGGGCTGCGCCGCATCTCCGCCGCCAAGGTGAAGTCCGGTGAGAAGGGCTACCTGGTGGAAGCGGACCGCCGCGCCGCCATCGAGCAGGCCATCGGCCTGGCGACCGGGGAGGACGTGGTGCTCATCGCCGGCAAGGGCCATGAGACCTACCAGCAGGTGGGCCAGGAGAAGCACAAGTTCGACGACCGGCAGGTGGCCGCCACGGTGCTGGCCGCCCGCAAACCCAGCTGAGACAAGGCGCGCGAGGCGGGCCCTCACACCCCATGGCAGCTCGATTCAGCGACGAAGAGGTGGTGCAGGCGACCGGGGCGACCCGGCGCCTGGGGCCCGGACCGACCGCCTTCGAAGCGGTCTGCACGGACACGCGGGCACTCACCCCGGGCTGCCTGTTCGTGGCGCTCGTGGGTGAGCGCTTCGACGCGCACGCCTTCGTGGACGCCGCGGCCAGGGGTGGCGCGGCGGGCGCGGTGGTGGGAAGGGGCCGCGCGCTGCCGGCGCTGCCCGAGGGCTTCGTGCTGTACGAGGTGGAGGACACGCTGATGGCGTTGGGGGCCCTGGGCCGCCACCACCGTCAGCGCTTCCGCATCCCCATCTGCGCGGTGGGCGGCTCCAACGGGAAGACGACCACCAAGGAGATGGTGGGCGCCATCCTGGCCACGCGCGGGCCTGCCCTGAAGACGGAGGGCAACTTCAACAACGAGATTGGTGTCCCCCTGACGCTGTTCCGGCTGGAGCCCCAGCACGTGGCGGCCGTCATCGAGGTGGGGATGAACCGCCCGGGTGAAATCGAGCGGCTCACCCGCATGGTGCGCCCCGACGCGGGCGTCATCACCGTCGTCCAGCCCGAGCACCTGGAGGGGCTGGGCAGCCTGCAGGGCGTGGCGGACGCGGAAGGGGAGATGTTCCAGGAGATGGGGCCGGGCACCACCATCGTCGTCAACGCGGACGACGCGCTCATCCCCGCGCAGGCCGAGCGCAGCACGGCGAACCGGCTGACGTTCGGCCGGACGGACGGCGCGGACGTGCGGCTGGTGTCGGTGGAGACGAAGGGCCGCGACGGCATGGTGGCCACGGTGCGTCACCTGGGCCGCGAGTGGCCGGTGCGCCTGGCGTTCATCGGCCCGCACAACGCGCAGAACGCCACGGCGGCCTTCGCGGTGGCGCTGGCGCTGGGCTACACGCCCGAGGAGTGCGTGCGGGGGCTGGAGGCGGCGCGGCCGTACTCGCGGCGGCTCAACGTGCTGGACGGGCAGGGCGGCGTGACGGTCATCGACGATTGCTACAACGCCAACCCCGCGTCCATGGACGCGGCGCTGGAGACCCTGGGCACGCTGGTGCCCTCGGGCGGCCGGGCGGTGGCGGTGCTGGGCGACATGTTGGAGTTGGGCCCGGGCGAGCTGGAGGAGCACGCGCGCCTGGGCGAGCAGGTGTCGGGCAAGGCGGCGCTGGTGGCGTTCTTCGGCCCGCGCTCGGCGGAAGGCTTCAAGCGCGCGGGGCTGGCAGAGGCCGCGGCGCATTTCACGGAGGTGGAGCCGCTGGTGGCGTGGTTGACGCCGCGGCTGCGCCCCCAGGACGTGGTGCTGGTGAAGGCGAGCCGCGGCATGCGGCTGGAGCGGGTGGTGGCCGCGTTGACGGGCACCCCGACGTCCTCCGGAGGAAACCACTAGTGCTGTACCTGCTCTACGAGCTCATCCAGAACACGGAGGCGGGGCGCATCCTCAACTTCTTGCGCTACCCCACCTTCCGCATCATCGCCGCCGGGGTCTTCGCGCTCGTGCTGGGCATGCTCATCGGCCCGCGCCTCATCGCGAGGCTCAGGCTCAAGCAGCACGGCCAGAGCAACGTGCGGGAGGACACGCCGGACTCGCATCAGAAGAAGAAGGGCACGCCCACCATGGGTGGCGCGCTCATCCTCATCTGCATCGCGGCGGGCACCCTGTTGTTCGCGGACCTGAAGAGCCGCGTCGTCTGGGTGGTGCTGCTGCTCACCTTCGGCTACGGCTTCATCGGCTTCCTGGACGACTGGCTCAAGCTGTCCAAGCGCAACTCCAAGGGCCTGGCGGGCCGCAAGAAGATGGTGCTGCAGACCTTCTTCTACCTGGTGGCGGTGTTCGGCCTGCTCACCACGTGGACGCAAGCAGACGGCTCGTTCGGCCCCACGCTGCTCATCAACACGCGGCTGACCTTGCCCTTCATCCCCTCGCACTGGTTCAACCTGGACCTGGGGTGGTTCTACGTCGTGTTCGCGTGGGTGGTGGTGGTGGGCACGTCCAACGCGGTGAACCTCACCGACGGCCTGGATGGCCTGGCCATCGTGCCGACCATCGTCTCCGCGATTACGTTCGCGGTGCTCTGCTACGTGGCGGGCACCACGCTGAGCATCGCCGACTCGGTGACGGTGGGGGGCACCACGAAGCTGGTGGCCACGCCGCTGTACCAGTACCTGGGCATCCTCCAGGTGAAGGGCGGCGCGGAGCTGGCGGTGTTCTGCGCGGCCATCGTCGGCGCGGGCATCTCCTTCCTGTGGTTCAACACCTACCCGGCCTCCGTGTTCATGGGCGACATCGGCTCGCTGGCGCTGGGTGGGGCCCTGGGCGGACTCGCCGTGCTGTCCAAGAACGAGGTCGTCTCCGCCATCATCCACGGCATCTTCTTCGCGGAGGCGCTGAGCGTGATGATTCAGGTGGCCTCGTTCAAGATGACCGGCAAGCGTGTGTTCAAGATGGCGCCGGTGCACCACCACTTCGAGCTCAAGGGCCTGGCCGAGCCGAAGATCATCGTCCGTTTCTGGATCGTCTCCATCCTCTGTGGTGGCGTGGCGCTCCTGTCGCTGAAGCTGCGCTGATTCCCCCAAGGGGTGGTGCCTCCCATGTCGCTCTCGCTGTCCGGGCAGAAGGTGTTGGTGTACGGGCTGGCGAAGAGCGGCGTCGCGGCGCTCCGCCTGTTGTGTCGGCAGGGCGCGAGCGTGACGGCGCTCGACGCTCGCAGCGAGGAAGCCCTGGGCGACGTGGCCCGTGAGGTGAAGGCGCTGGGGGCCGCGCTCGTCACCGTGCCCGCGCCGCCGGGCCTGTTGGAGTCGCAGGCGCTGGTGGTGGTGAGCCCGGGCGTGCCGCTGGCGCTGCCGGAGCTGCGCGCGGCCGCCGCGGCCCGGGTGCCCATCTGGGGCGAGGTGGAGCTGGCGTGGCGTGCGCTCACCGCCGTACCGCTGTTCGGCATCACCGGCACCAACGGCAAGAGCACCACCACGGCGCTCACCGGGGAGCTGTTCGCCAAGGGCGGCCGGCGCACCTTCGTGGGCGGCAACCTGGGGCGGCCCTTCAGCGAGGCGGCGCTCACGCCCTCGGACTGGGACGCGCTGGTGGTGGAGCTGTCCAGCTTCCAGCTCGAGGGCATCCAGTCCCTGCGCCCGCGCGGCGCCGCCATCCTCAACCTCACGCCGGACCACATCGACCGGTACGCGAGCCACCAGGAATACGGCGAGGCCAAGGCGCGCATCTTCCAGCACCAGCGCGACGGCGACTTCGCGGTGGTGAACGCCGACGACGCGGCCGTCATGGGCCTTGCGACCCAGGCCCGCGTGCCGGTGTACGGCTTCAGCGTCACGGGCCGGCCGGTGGTGGACGCGCCGAAGCTCGCGGGGCTCGCGGTGGCGAAGGACGGCGGCTTCCGGCTGGAGTTCCTGGGCGAGTCGTACCGGCTGGACAACCGCGCGCTGCGCGGCGCGCACAACGCGCAGAACGCGATGGCGGCGGCGCTCCTGGCGCGGCTGGGCGGTGTGCCGGCGGACGCGGTGCAGGCGGGGCTGGACAGCTACCCGGGCCTGCCCCACCGGCTGGAGAGCGTGCGGGTGCTGGACGGGGTGGAGTGGGTGAACGACTCGAAGGCCACCAACGTGGACTCGGTGCTGGTGGCGCTGCGCGCCTTCCGGGACGGGGTGTGGCTGATTGCCGGCGGCAAGGGCAAGGGCGCGCCGTACGCGCCCATGGTGGAGGCGGGGCGGGGCAGGGTGAAGGGCGTGCTGACCATCGGCGCGGATTCGGAAGCACTCGCCCGGGCCTACGAGGGGCAGGCGGCGGTGCATGCGTGCGGCACGCTGTCGGCGGCGGTGGCGAAGGCGCGCGAGCTGGCGAAGGCGGGGGACACGGTGCTGCTGTCGCCCGCGTGTGCGTCGTACGATCAGTTCAAGAACTTCGAGGACCGGGGCGACAGCTTCAAGCGCCTGGTCGGAGCGCTGTGACGGCATGAAGACCTCTCCTCCGTCGAACGCTCCCGTGCGGTTCGACCCCATCCTCCTGTGCGCGGTGCTGGCCCTGGTGACGATGGGGCTGGTGATGGTGTACTCGGCGAGCGCGGTGCTGGCGCAGGACAAGCTCGGCGACAGCCTCTACTTCTTCAAGCGGCAGGTGACGGCGGCGGGCATGGGCCTGGTCGCCATGGCCGTGGCGATGAAGGTGGGGTGGCGCAAGCTGGCGCGCTGGGCGTATCCGCTGCTGCTGGCGGCCATCGTCCTGCTGGTGCTGGTGGCCATCCCCGGCATCGGCTCGACGGCGGGCGGCGCGCGCCGCTGGATTCGGCTGCCGGGCTTCAGCCTGCAGCCGGCGGAGGTCGCCAAGTTCGCGTGGGTGGTCTACCTGTCGTACTCGCTGGCGAAGAAGCGCGAGAAGGTGGCGACGTTCTCCGTGGGCTTCCTCCCGCACCTGGCGCTGTGCGGCATCCTGGTGATGCTTTGCATGCTGCAGCCCGACTTCGGCAGCAGCGTGCTGCTGGTCTTCATGCTGTTCGTGCTGCTGTTCGCCGCGGGCGCGAAGCTGAGCTACCTGGTCGGCTCCATCCTGCTCGCGCTGCCCCTGGCGTACGTGGCGATTGCGTCCAGCCCGTACCGCATGAAGCGCATCCTGGCGTTCCTGGACCCTTGGGCCCACCGGCATGACGTGGGCTACCAGGTGGCCGAGTCGCTGATGTCCATCGGCTCCGGCGGCGTGTCCGGCCTGGGCCTGGGCGACGGTCGGCAGAAGCTCTTCTTCCTGCCGGAGGCGCACACCGACTTCATCTTCGCCATCCTCGGCGAGGAGACGGGCCTCATCGGCGTGGGTGTGCTGGTGGTGCTCTACGCCATCGTCCTGTGGCGCGGCGTGCGCGCGAGCCTGGCGGCGGGCGAGTCGTTCGGCACGTACCTGGGGCTGGGCATCTCCTCCATCATCGCCTTCCAGGCCACGGTGAACATGTGCGTGGCCATGGGGCTGCTGCCCACGAAGGGGCTGACGCTGCCGTTCGTCTCGTACGGCGGCTCGTCGCTGGTGGTGCTGATGGGCGCGGCGGGCGTGTTGTTGTCGCTGAGCGCCAGCGCGCAGGGGGCGCCGAGGGGCGCCCGGTCGGGCTCGGAGCTGAGGGAGGTGGCGGCGTGAAGGTGCTCATCGCGGGAGGCGGCACGGGAGGGCATCTGTTCCCGGGCATCGCCCTGGCGGAGGAGGTGGTGACGCGTCACCACGCCAACGAGGTCGTCTTCGTGGGCACCGAGCGGGGCCTGGAGGCGCGGGTGGTGCCGCGCGAGGGCTATCCGCTGGAGCTGGTGAAGGTGCAGGGCCTCAAGGGCAAGGGCTTCTTCTCCCTGCTCAAGGCGCTCATCGCGCTGCCCCTGGCGTTCATCGAGTCCTTCCGCATCCTCGCCCGGCAGAAGCCGGACGTGGTGGTGGGCGTGGGTGGCTACGCGAGCGGGCCGGTGGTGCTGGCCGCGTGGCTGATGGGCATCCCCACCGCCATCCAGGAGCAGAACGCGCTGCCGGGCCTCACCAACAAGGTGCTGGGCAAGGTGGTGCGGGTGGTGTTCATCGCCTTCGAGGAGGCGCGCCAGTTCTTCCCCGAGAAGAAGGTGCAGCTCATCGGCAACCCCATCCGTCGCAAGCTGATGGACAACTACCTGCGCAGCCACGTGGCGCACGAGCACTTCTCGGTGCTCGTCTTCGGCGGCAGCCTGGGCGCGCGGGGCTTGAACCAGCGGATGCTGGAGGCGCTCGACTCGCTGGGGGACTTGAAGGGCGAGCTGCGCTTCGTGCACCAGACGGGCAAGAACGACCTGGAGATGGTGCGCAAGGGCTACCAGGACAAGGGCTTCGACGCGGAGGTGGTGGAGTTCATCGACGACATGTCGAGCGCGTACGCGAAGGCGGACCTGGTCATCTGTCGCGCGGGCGCCACCACGCTGGCGGAGCTGACGGTGTGCAAGAAGGCCAGCATCCTGGTGCCGTTCCCGCATGCGACGGATGACCACCAGACGGTCAACGCGCGGGCGCTGGTGGACGCGGGCGCGGCGCTGATGTTCCAGGAGTCGGAGCTGACGGGCGCGAAGCTGGCGGAGACCCTGCGCGCGCTCAAGGCGCACCCCGAGCGGCTCAAGGGGATGGAGAAGAAGGCGGCGCTGCTCGGCCGTCCGGAGGCGGCCAAGGAGTTGGCCGACGTGTGCGTGGATTTGATGGTGCAGACCTGGGGCCCCAGTGGCCGCGAGCGCGCCACACCCGAAGCGAAGAAGGCGCCCAGGAGCGAGTCGTGACGAGGAACAAGCCCCCCAGTCTCTTCAAGACGCGGCACGCCGCGCAGGTGCACTTCGTGGGCATCGGCGGCATCGGCATGAGCGGCATCGCCGAGGTGCTGCTCAACCTGGGCTACCGGGTGTCCGGCAGCGACTTGAAGGAGAGCGACATCACCCGGCGCCTGACGCGCATGGGCGCCACCATCTTCGAGGGCCACAAGGCCGAGAACCTGGTCCAGGCGGACGTGGTGGTCATCTCCTCGGCGGTGCGCAAGGACAACCCCGAGGTCGTCACCGCGCGCCAGCGCAAGATTCCCGTCATCCCCCGCGCGGAGATGCTCGCGGAGTTGATGCGGCTGAAGTACGCGGTGGCCGTCGCCGGCAGCCACGGCAAGACGACGACGACGTCCATGGTGGCCACGGTGCTGAGCGCCGCGGGCCTGGACCCGACGGCGGTGGTGGGCGGCAAGGTGAACGTGCTCGACTCCAACGCCAAGCTGGGCAAGAGCGAGCTGATGGTGGTGGAGGCGGACGAGTCCGACGGCAGCTTCCTCAAGCTGCACCCGTCCATCTCCATCGTCACCAACATCGACCCGGAGCACATGGACCACTACGGCTCGCTGGAGGTGCTCCAGTCGGCCTTCGTGGAGTTCTGCAACCGGGTGCCCTTCTACGGCCTCAACGTGCTGTGCCTGGACAACCCCAACGTCCAGGCGCTCCTGCCGCGCATCGAGAAGCGCTTCGTCACCTACGGCAGCTCGCACATGGCGGACTACCGCCTGGAGAGCATCACCCTGGATGGGTTCACCACCACGTTCCAGGCGTTCCGCCGGGACGAGGCGCTGGGGGAGTTCCGGGTGCGCATGGTGGGTGCGCACAACGCCTTCAACGCGCTGGCGGTCATCGCGGTGGCGGAGGAGATGGACATCCCGCTGGAGACGGTGCGCACGGCGCTGGCCGAGTTCGGCGGCGTGCAGCGGCGCTTCACGGTGAAGGGCGAGGCGAAGGGCATCACCGTGGTGGACGACTACGGGCACCACCCCACGGAGGTGCTGGCCACGCTCGCGGGCGCCCGGCGCGCCTTCGGTCGCCGGCTGGTGGTGGCCTTCCAGCCGCACCGCTACACGCGCACGCACGACTTGTTCAAGGACTTCACCACCGCGTTCAACGACGCGGACCTGCTCTTCGTGACCAACGTCTACGCCGCCGGTGAGGAGCCGATTCCCGGCGCCACGGGTGACGCGCTGGCGGACGCCATCCGCGCGCACGGCCACCGCGACGTGACGTTCGTCCCCAAGCGCACGGACCTGCCGGCGGCGCTGCTGCCCCGGCTGCGCGAGGGGGACCTGGTGCTGACCTTGGGCGCGGGTGACATCACCCACGTGGGGCCGGACCTGCTCGGCCTGCTGGGCCATGCGGCTCCGACGAAGGGCTAGCGCGATATGGTGGAAGCAGGCGTGAAGACGGCGCTGGCCCTGCGCGCGGAGCGAGTTCCGGACTGTGACGTGAAGGCGGGCGAGCCCCTGGCTCCGCTCATCAGCGTCCGGGTGGGCGGCGCGGCGGAGGCGCTGGTGCGGCCCCGCTCCGGCGATGCGCTGGTGGAGGTGCTGAAGCTGGCGCGTGACGAGGGCGCGCCCTTGAGCATCCTCGGTGGTGGCGCGAACACGCTGGTGGGGGATGGCGGTGTGCCGGGGGTCACGGTGAAGCTGCCCGGGGACCTGTTCCCGGAGCTCATCGACGTGGGGCCGGAGGGTGGGCTCATCACGTTGGGGGCGGGCGCGGCCATCGTGAAGCTGGTGAACGTGATGCGCTCGCAGGGGCTGGTGGGCGCGGAGTTCCTCGCGGGCATCCCCGGGACGCTGGGTGGCGCGGTGGCGATGAACGCGGGCACGAAGAACGGCGAGGCCTTCCGTGTCATCGAGGCCGTCGAGGTCGCGACGCCGGACGGGGTGGGGTGGCTGACGAAGGCGCAGGTGCCGCATGCGTACCGTCACTCGGAGCTGCCTGCTGGAGGGGTGGTGACGCGGGTTCGCTTCCGGTTGCCGCGCGGGGACGTGGCGGCGTCCAAGGTCGCGATGGACGCGGACCTGGGGTACCGCAAGCGCACGCAGCCGTTGAGCCAGCCGAACTTCGGCAGCGTCTTCACCAATCCGCCGGGTGACCATGCCGGGCGGCTCATCGAGCTGGTGGGCCTGAAGGGGCACACGCTCGGGCGGGCGCAGATCTCCACGCTGCACGCCAACTGGATTGTCAACCTGGGCGGGGCGACCGCTCGGGACGTGCTGGGGCTCATCACGCTGATGCAGACGCGCGTGAAGGAGGCCACTGGCGTCGACATGAAACCCGAAGTCAAACGCGTGGGAGTCTTCCTGCCATGACAGTCAATCGCGGCGCCTTCACGAAGGACGAGCTGAAGCACAAGCGCGTGGGCGTGTTGTTCGGCGGCCTGTCGTCCGAGCGCGAGGTGTCCCTGCGCACGGGGGCGGCCGTGTCGGGCGCGCTGCGCTCGCTGGGCTACGACGTGGTGGACATCGACGTGGGCAAGGACCTGCCCGCGCGGCTCGTCGCCGAGAAGGTGGACGTGGCGTGGCTGGCGGTGCACGGCCGCTACGGCGAGGACGGCAGCCTCCAGGGGCTGCTCGAGTCCATGTTCATCCCGTACACGGGCAGCGGTGTGCTCGCGTCAGCGATGGCGATGGACAAGGTGTACGCGAAGCAGATCTTCCTGGCGCATGGCATTCCCACGCCCGCGTATCGCGCGTTCCAGGACGAGGCGTCCGCATTGGCCGCGGGGGACTCGCTGCCGTTCCCCTTCCCGGTGGTGGTGAAGCCCAGCCGCGAGGGCAGCAGCGTGGGCGTGCACATCTGCAAGACGCGGGATGCGTACGATGCCGCGGTGAAGGACGCCGCGAAGTACGCGGGCACGCTCATGGTCGAGCAGTTCGTGAAGGGGCGTGAGGTTCAGGGCGGCGTGCTGGACGACGAGGCGCTGGGCGTCATCGAGGTGCGTGCCGCGCGCGAGTTCTACGACTACGACGCGAAGTACAAGGCGGGGACGGGTACCCAGTATCTCTTCCCCGCGCCGCTCCCCGAGGCACAGTACGCGCGGGTGAACGAGGTGTGCCTGGGCGCGCACCGGGCGCTGGGCTGCGCGGGTGGCTCGCGCTCGGACGTCATCGTCACCGAGAGTGGCGATGTGTTCTTGCTGGAGACCAACACGCTGCCGGGCATGACGGCCACCAGCCTGTTGCCCAAGATTGCGGCGGGACGTGGCATCGACTTCCCGGCGCTGTGCGAGCGGCTGCTCGTGGGTGCATGTCTCAAGGCTTGAGCGGGCGGCTCGCCCCCTGAGTGGGGGCGGCTCGGGATGCCGGTGCTGCTAGCGCCTCGCTGATGCGGGGCGCTGACGCAAGGCGGCTCCTTCAGCTGCACTGCGCGTTGGCGCTCCTTCATGCACGCGGCGACGCGATGGCGGCGCTGCTTGATTCCGCTGATGCGGGGCGCTGACGCAAGGTGGCTCCCTTCAGCTGGGTTGCGCCTGGTCCCTGTGACGAGCGTGAGTTGGCATGACGGTGGAACTGCGCGCACTCGATGCTGAGGGGGGATGCAAGGTGGCCGCGCTCCCGCTGGGCTGTGCGTGGCCTCTGTGGTGAGCGCGAAGCGGCATGACGTTGGTGCTGCGTGCTCTCACTGCTGCGGGGCCTTGATGCGAGGTGGCGCATTTCGACTGGGCTGCGCCTGGCCCCTTTGACGAGCGTGAGTTGGCATGACGGTGGCGCTGCTGCGGGGGGAAGTTGAGGTGAAATGGCCGCCCTTCAACAGGGCTGCGCGTGGTCCCTCCACTGAGCGCTCGGCGACAAGGTGGTGTCACTGCCGCCGATGCGGGCACTGAGTCGAGGTGGTCCCGCCAGTTGGCCTGCGCGTGGGCATTCCTCCGTGTGCGTGGCGACGCCGGACGTCTTGGTGGAACGCGCTGTCCTGTGCGTGGCCCTCATGCCGCGCGCGTGAAGACTTCGGACGATTCGGCCGGCACGTTCGCTTCGGCGCGACCTGTCCACCTCGACCACCCCTGTCGTCCGCCACTGTGTGCCGTGGTGAGAGTGGAGGCGTCGTCGCGTCCTCTTTCCCAGGACTCTCAGTCTCCGCGTAGGCGAGACGTGATGGCAGATGCAACGGAATGTGCGACTTTTTCGGCGCCATCCGTTCTTGAGCAGGGGCTGGATTGGGTCCGCAAAAGTGGCCCGTCGGTTCTTCACCGCGCCCCCACCTCTCATGAACGCGAACGCTCCGTGGAAGCGCAGTGTCCTGCTCATCCTGTCCCTCTGGCTGGGAGTCTCCGCCTGCAAGGATTCCGAGTCCGACGACCCTCCGGTGGACGTCGTCGACTCGGGCTCGGATGCGGGGAGTCCTGACGGAGGTTCACCCGATGCCCATGTCCCGGACGGAGGAGAGGAGCCGACGGACGGAGGCGGGCCCACGTCGGATGGCGTGGGCTTCATCGACTACACACTCCCCATGCAGGACGCGGAGCAGGTGCCTCGCAACACGCGCATCCATGTGGCCTTCGTCGATGCGCTCGACGACACCACCGTGGGACCCGCGAGCCTTGCTGTGACGGAGAACGGTGTGGCGGTGGCGGGCGCCGTCACCCATGACGCCGCCACGCGCTCCCTGGCCTTCGTCCCCGCGCGAACCTTCGCGGCCGACACGCTGGTGACGGTCACGGTCGCGACCGCGCTGCGCACCACGACAGGCAACAGCTTGCCCGGGCCCTATGTCTTCCGCTTCAGCGTGGGCGCGGAGACGGACACGAGGGCACCGACGGTGTCCTCCACCCGACCCACGCATCAGCAGCGGTACGTGGCGGTGGGCTACCCCGTGTACTCGCTCACCTTCGAGGAGCAGATGGACCCGCGGACCCTCAACGCGGAGACGCTCCGCTTCGAGCAGAAGCTGGACGACTCACCAGCCGCGCCGCTCACGGGGGCCATCTCGTACGAGCCCAGCTCCCGAACGGCCTACTTCCGGCTGAACCCGCTGCCCGCGCCGGGCGCCGTCGTCACCGGCACGCTCTCCACCCAGGCGAAGGACCTGGCGGGCAACGCGCTCACGAGCAGCTTCAGCTATTCGTTCACCCTGAGCATCGTCGCGGACAACGGAGCGCCGAGCCTCGCATCGACCTTCCCCGCATACGGGGCGACGGGTGTCCCCGTACGCATCGCCGCCATCGAGGGCATCTTCGCGGAGCCCCTGCGCCCCACCACGGTGAGCGTGGAGCGCTTCTATCTGGAGGAGATGGACGAGATTGGCGCGAAGCCCGTCCGCAAGGTGCCCGGCACCGTGCGCTACGATGACCGACGGATGGCGGCCATCTTCACGCCGACCTCGCCCCTCGCGTACCAGACGCGCTACCGGGTGACCATCGACGACGTGGAGGACCTCGCGGGTAACGGCTACCCGTGGATGGGCTCCAACCCATTCTGGTTCGTCACGGAGCTCCAGCCCGCACCTCCCCAGGTGACGGGCGCGCTGCCCGTCGGGGACGCGCGCTTCGTCTCGCGCGACGGCGCGCTGCGCGTGAGCTTCGACCGTCCGCTGGACCCGGCCTCCGTCAACACCACGACCTTCTCGGTCGCGGGGCATTCGGGCCTGGTGAACTACGAGGCCTCCACCCGCACCGCCGTATTCCGTCCGGTGCCGCCGTTCGCGCCGGCCACCGTCTACACGGCCACGGTGAAGGACGTCCGCACGCCCCAGGGACAGACGCTCGCCGCGCCCTTCACGTACACCCTCCGAACGGTGGACACGCGCACGCAGGTCAGCGGCGCCACGCACGGGCAGCCCGGCGGCCTGGTGTTCGCCACCGGCCCCCTGGGCACGCTGGCCGTCTGGAACGAGGACACCGGCGAGGGCGTCCAGGTGCGCGCGGCGCTCGACTCCGGCGGCGGCTACGGTGCATCACGGCTGCTCGGAGTGAGCACCTCGGCGGCGGTGGTTCCTCAGGTCGCCGTCTGGGACAACCGCTTCGCCATCTCCTGGCCGGATGCGACGGGCATCAACCAGCGCGTGGTCGCCTTCGATGGGACGACGCTCACGACCGCCGGGCCCAACACCACCGGGCGCCTGTTCAGCGCGGCCGGGCGCCTGTTCATGGTCGAGTCGAATCGCATCCGTGCCCTCTCCGGCAACCAGTGGGCGGAGGTCTTCGCCACCGGCACGCTGGGGGCGAACCCCACGTTCCTCCACAACGGCGGCGCCGTGCTGATTGCCTCCACGCCGGGCGCCAACCCCCGCGTCGCCGTCACCTACGACGGCGTCCAGTGGGTGCAGAGCTCCCTCTCGTCCCGCGCGGACGCCGACTACCTCCGCGTGGGAGACACCTTCGTCCGCGCGTGGGTGAGCGACCGGGGCACGGAGTTCTCGCGCTTCGACCGGGCCACGCGGCAGTGGAGCGCCCCGGAGCTCATCTCCACCTCGGACTCGGACGCGGTGAAGCTCGCCACGGACGGACAGGGCATCACCGCCGTCTACGTCCACGCGAACGGCTTCCCGTACGCGGCGGACCGCGTGGGGAGCACGTGGCAGCCGGAGGTCCGGCTCGCGGAGAACTCGGTCAGCACGTTGTGGGGCGTCGCGCGGAGCCACGGCAACTTCGTGGCGCTGTGGACCGCCAGCGTCAGCACGAGCCAGCTGCGCGCCACGTACCAGACGGGCGGCTCCTGGTCCTCGCCGGTGACGGCCACCGTGGTGACGGGGATGAGCCGCGTCCGCGACCTGCGTGTGCAGGGCGACGACCTGCTCGTCCTCACCGAGACGGGCAGCGCCACCGCCAACCATCAGGTGTGGGGCACAGCGCTCACGCTCCAGGGCTGGCGACCCGCGGTCCTGCTGCGCGACTCCACGGCGGGCCGTGCCTCGTTCATTCCCATCGACTCAGGACAGGGCGTGGTCTTCGCGGCGCCCGGACAGCTCACCGTGCGCGCGTACCAAGGGGCGGGCGAGTGGGCCGAGCCCCGGCCGCTCGCGGCGCCCGCCGCCACGGGCACGGTGGGGGTGAGCTCCATCGACTTCCTGCCAGACGGGCGGGGCGTGGCGGCCTGGGAGCAGTTCGACGCCGGGGAGTGGAGCGTCTTCCTCGCCGAATACGACGGGACGTCCTGGGGGCAGCCCGTGCACGTGGCCCGTCCCGCGCGCAAGCCGCGTGTCGCGCGCCACGAGGGCCGCAGTGTCGTCGCCTTTCAGCAGCCGGTGACGGACGGGAAGCTGGACGTGCGGGTGGTCAGCTACGAGGACGACCAGTTGGGCACCGCCGTCCTGCTCGACAGCGTGACGGCCACCCAGCTTCACCTGGACGTGGACCAGAGCGGTGGTGGCTTCCTCGTCGCGTGGGGCATCGCGAACGTGCGCACTTCCTACAGCGCGGATGGCCTGTCGTGGTCGGCGGCGACGACCACCCTTCCCGCGGACACCATCAACAACTGGCAGATCGACCGGCTGGATGTCGACGCGGTGGGCAGCCAGCTCGTGGTGTCCGCGCGCCGGTACATCAACTTCCTCGCGAGGGTGAGCATGGGCGGCATCTTCCAGAACACCTACGGGAGCTCGGCCCACATCGATGACGAGCAGTACGTCGTCCACGGCAACACGCTGATGATGGTGGAGGGACTCTCCGACGAGATTGGCTGGCGGGCCTTCAACGGCGAGACCTGGAACCACACCTTCACCCGCATCCCGGGGCAGGGGGGCTATGCGCTGGTGGGCCCGTCCCCCCAGGGCCTGCGCCTGCACACGGGCAAGGCGTGGTTCCGCTGGGATGGCGCGAACTGGGTGCACGTCGCGGCGAGCAGCCGCCCCGCCAACGCCAACGCGGGCCGCATGGTCTGTGACGACAAGGGCTGTGGCGCGGTGGCGGCGTCGCCCCGGGACTTCGCGGGCGTGCTCGCCCTGTCCTACGCGGTGGGCACCGGCCCGCTCCACGCGGGGGCCACTCCGGGCGAGACCTCTACCGGCGTTCAGTACGACAGCGCGACGCTGGACTTCGAGGCGGGCACCTACCGCCTCACATGGCACCAGCTCGTCGAGGACCGCGTCACCGTGCTCCAGGCCAGCACCCGGCTGTGAGGTCCGCCACCGGGTGGGCCTCCCCCGCCCGCCCGGTGCAGGGACATCGTCCCGAAGTCCAGGAGGCCGGGGCGCCCTCCCGCATGAGCCCGTCCGGTCGGGCCGCGGGAGGGCGGCGAGCGTTTCGAGGCGGGGATGAAAGCTCCGGTACTCGCCGTGAGTTCACCCGCTGACGCTTCCGCGCGCGGGCTTGATAAAAGTCCCCTTGAAATCCAGCCGCTTGAAGATCAAGGTCCGCCGCCCTTCGCCAGGGGCCCGCTTGGGGCGGGAGCCTTGTTTCCTCAGGGGTGTTTCACGCGCTACAGCAACGTGGCTGTTGCCAAAAACTGGCGTGGAGATCCATCCGCGCGCAGCATGCGTGACACCGTTCCCTCACCATGGCCTTCGGACGAAGCAAAAACCGCCGCCGTCAAGACTCCGCCCAGCGAAATGAGGCGGTGAAGAGCGCGGTGCGTTCGAAGGGCCCGGGCGTCGTGAAGGTGCTGGCCCTGACGCTGACGACGGGCCTGTTGGTGTGGGGCGGGGTGGAGACGCGCAAGTGGGCGTTGTCGTCGCCCCGCTTCGAGCTGGCGGCGGTGTCCTTCACCGGCCTGGAGCGCGCCTCGCGCGTGGAGCTCTTGCGGCTGGCGGCGCTGACGAAGGGTCAGAACCTCTGGACGTTGGACACGGGGGCGCTGGAGCGCGCGATGCGCCAGCACCCGTGGGTGAAGAAGGTGGAGGTGACGCGGCGCTTCCCGAACCGGGTCTCGGTGCAGGTGTCCGAGCATGTCCCGGAGGCGCTGGCGGTGTTGGGCGAGCTGTACGTGCTGGACGAGGAGGGCGAGCCCTTCAAGCGGGTGACGCCCGGCGACGGGCTGGACCTGCCGCTGGTGACGGGGGTGGACAGGGACGGGTACGTGGCGGACCCGCAGGTGGCGCGCCAGCGGTTCCAGGCGGCGCTGGAGGTGGCGCGGGCCTACACGAGCGCGTCCCCGGGCAAGCCCGAGCGGCTGTCCGAGGTGCGGATGGAAGGGCGGGAGGTGACACTGGTGGCCGCGTCTGGCCAGGAAGTGCGCCTAGGCGAAGGAGATTCCGAGGTCAAGCTGCAGCGGTTGGCCCGTGTTCGTCGCGAACTGAGCGCGAGGGGGCTTGCAGCGGAGATCATTCACCTGGATAACCGGGCCCGGCCCGGCTGGGTGGCGGTGAAGATTTCGAGCCCCGCGTCCGAGAGGAGCGGGAGCCCGAAGCCGTAAGAGGACGCCCCTTTCACGAGAGTGGGGGGCCTGGGAGGGTTGTCATGGCGAAGCAGAAGTCGGGGGAGATCATTGTCGGCCTCGACATCGGCACGACGAAGATTTGCGCCATCGTCGGTGAGCTGACCGACAGCGGTATCGACATCATCGGTATCGGGACGCATCCGTCGAAGGGGTTGCGCAAGGGCGTGGTGGTCAACATCGAGGCGACCGTCTCCTCCATCCGCCGCGCCATCGAAGAGGCGGAGCTGATGGCGGGCGCGGAGATTTCCCACGTCTACACGGGCATCGCCGGTGGCCACATCAAGGGTTTCAATTCCCAGGGCATCGTGGCGGTGAAGGACAAGGAGGTCCGCGAGGCGGACATCGCGCGCGTCATCGACGCGGCGAAGGCGGTGGCCATCCCCCTGGACCGGGAAGTCATCCACGTGCTGCCCCAGGAGTTCATCATCGATGACCAGGGCGGCATCAAGGAGCCCCTGGGCATGGCGGGCGTGCGCCTGGAGGCCAAGGTCCACATCGTCACGGGCGCCGTGTCCAGCGCGCAGAACATCGTCAAGTGCGCCAACCGCACGGGCCTGAATGTCTCCGACATCGTCCTGCAGCCCCTGGCGAGCGCCGAGGCGGTGCTGGGCGAGGACGAGAAGGAGCTGGGCGTGTGCCTCGTCGACATCGGCGGCGGCACCACCGACATCGCCATCTTCTCCGGCGGCTCCATCGTCCACACGGCGGTGATTGCGCTGGGCGGCAACAACCTCACCAGCGACATCGCCATCGGCCTGCGCACGCCCGCGCACGAGGCCGAGCGCATCAAGCAGAAGTACGGCTGCGCGCTGGCGTCGCTCATCAACAAGGACGACACCATCGAGGTCCCCAGCGTCGGGGGCCGTCAGCCGCGCGTGCTCGGCCGCCAGATCCTCTGCGAGATTCTGGAGCCGCGCGTGGAGGAGATCTTCCAGCTCGTGCACCGCGAGATCCAGAAGTGCGGCTACGAGGACCTGCTCGCTTCGGGCGTGGTGATTACGGGGGGCTCCACGCTGCTGGCGGGCATGCCGGAGCTGGCCGAGGAGGTGCTTGGGCTGCCCGTGCGTCGCGGCATGCCGCGCGGCATCGGCGGGTTGGTGGACGTGGTGAAGAGCCCCATGTACGCCACGGGCGTGGGCCTGGTCGTCTACGGTGCCAAGCACCTGGACCGGCGCATGTTCCGCATCCGCGAGGAGAACGTGTACAAGAAGGTGAAGGGCCGCATGCGCGAGTGGCTCGAGGAAATCTTCTAGCGCCTGGGACGCAGCGCGCGTCCTGTCGTAACGCGAGGGGCTCTTCCGGAAGGAGGGCCCCTCGTCGCTTTCTGGCGGCATGCGTCAGCGGTGCCCCCTTCGTTGACGTGTCAGGGCGGCTGCCCCGCAGGGTCCTGACAGGTCAGCCCGAGGGAGACGTGAGGGGTGGGTCATCCGGTTTCCAGAATCCGGATCCGTGATTCGGATCCGCGGGCCTGGAGGGAGGGGGGCGTCCGAGTGAACCCCCCTGAAACAGGGCGTGGACCGGAAGTGGACGGAGTGTGGCTCCTGGATTGCTATGGGCGTTCACTGCCGCACGGGCCAGTCCCTACACCCCGCGGCCCCGGTCCTATGACTCCCACATCCAAAACTCCCACTTCGCAGGTCGCGGCACGTCGTGGACGCGCTGGCTTGCCCGTCGTCGGTCTGCTGGCGCTCCTGTGTGCCGCGCTGGCGGCGCCCGCGGCTCACGCGGAGCCCGACCGCTTCCACCTCGGTAACGGAACGACGGCGCTGACGGTCAACGTCCCCAACACCGTCATCAACACCTATACCCGGGTGTCGTCGGGGACGGTCCAAGTTGGACAGACCTTCGTCAACGTCGCGTCCACCACCGGGTTCGCGGTGGGCAACCTGGTGATGGTCTACCAGCCGGCCGGGCTCACGGCGCCGGCTTCAGGCAACCAGACGCCCATCGACATGAGCACGGCGGCGAACGCCCCGGTTGGGCGTTGGGAGTTCGCGCGTGTCACTGCGCTGACCGCGACGCGCCTCTCCTTCGCGACTGGGTTCACGGTGTCCTTCGCGTCCAGCAGCACTCTTCCCATCCAGGTCATCCGCGTCCCCGAGTACACCACGGTGACGGTGAATGCCGCAGGCTCGATCGTCGCAGCGCCTTGGGACGGCGCCACGGGCGGCGTGCTCATCTTCCTGGCCACTGGCGCGGTGACGAACAACGGCGCCATCCACGCGGATGGTCGAGGCTTCCGCGGCGGCATCTTCTGGAACGGCTCGGGTGACGGCTGCACTGGCATCAACCAGGCGTATCCGGGTGGCGCGCAGAAGGGTGAGGGCGTGGTGCTGTCGGCCTACGACAACACCGACCCGTTCGTTGCGGGCTCCTCGGGCTACGGCAACGTCGCGAACGGCGCCGGTGGCGGCATCTGCCACAACTCAGGAGGAGGTGGTGGCGGCGGCGCGGGCGCGGGTGGCAAGGGCGGCCGGACGTGGAGCGGTGACGAGCCTCCCTCCCGTGACGTCGGTGGTCGCGGTGGTACCCAGATGATCTACTCGCCCGTGAGCACCCTGCTGTTCGGCGGTGGTGGCGGCGCGGGTCACAGCAACGACGACTTCGGTGGTGGTGGCAGCGCGGCGGGCGGCATCGTGTACATCCGCGCGGCCTCGCTGTCGGGCACGGGCCGTGTCTCGGCCAACGGTGTGGCGGGCGAGAACGCCCGGGACGACGCCAACGACGCCGCGGGTGGCGGTGGCTCCGGCGGCACGGTCTCCGTGCGCACCACCGGAAACCTGATCTGCAACAACAACCTCGTCACGGCCAACGGCGGCAACGGCGGCAGCACCACCTTCGCCGAGCACGGCACGGGTGGTGGTGGCGGTGGTGGTCGCATCCTGTTCCAGGGCGCCAACGTGGCTTGTACGGCGACCGTCACGGGTGGACTTCCGGGGACGCAGCCCACGGCCGGCGCTCCGGACGGGCTGACCTACGGCGCCATCGCGGGCGGCGTGGGTGTCATCACCACGCTCCCTGGCGCTTTCGTGACGCCGGCGGCTCCGGTGGTGGTGACGCCGGCCAACGGCTCCATCACGGGCGTGCGTCCTCCCATCTCCGGCACGGCGACGCCCAACTCGTCCGTCGTCATCTCCGTCGATGGTGTGGTGCTGGCCACCGTCCCGGCGGATGCCTCGGGCAACTTCACGTACACGCCGACCGCGGACCTGGCGGTAGGCAACCACACGGTGAACGCGGTGTCCGTGCTGAACGGCGCGACGAGCGCGGTGAGCAACACGAACACCTTCACCGTGCAGAACGCCCTGCCTCCCCCGGTCATCTCCACGCCGGCCAACGGCGCGGTGCTCCTCGCGTCTCCGACGCAGATCACCGGCACGGCGTCCGGCGGCGCCACGCTGGTCGACCTGACCATCAACGGCACCACGTACACGAACATCCCGGTCTCCGGCGGCAACTGGACCTTCACGGTGCCGGGTACGCTGGCGGACGGTCTCTACAACCTGTCGGCCGTGGCTCGCGACGCGACGCGCACCAGCACGGCGACGACCTCGAGCTTCACGGTGGACACGCAGACGGTGGTCGCCGTCACGACGCCGGCCGAGGGTGCGGTGCTGACGAACCCGGTGGTGACCTACTCCGGCACGGGTGAGCCGGGCGCCACCGTGACGGTGGTGGTGGACGGCACCACGGTGGGCACGGTGACGGTGAGCGCCGGTGGCACGTGGTCGGTGCCGGTGGCGGCGCCGCTGGCCGACGGTCCGCACACGGTGACGGCCACGGCCGAGGACGCGCAGGGCCACACCGCCACGGACACGAACACCTTCACGGTGGACGCGGGCACGTCCGTTGCTGTGACGACGCCCGCCGAGGGCGCGGTGCTGACGAACCCGGTGGTGACGTACTCGGGTACGGGTGAGCCGGGCGCCACGGTGACGGTGGTGGTGGACGGCACGACGGTGGGCACGGTGACGGTGGGCGCGGGCGGCACCTGGTCGGTGCCGGTGGCCACGCCTCTGGCGGACGGGCCGCACACGGTGACGGCCACGGCGCAGGACGTCAGCGGCAACACGGCCACGGACACGAACGCGTTCGTGGTGGACTCCGGCACGTCGGTCGCTGTCACCACGCCCGCCGAGGGCGCGGTGCTGACGAACCCGGTGGTGACGTACTCGGGTACGGGTGAGCCGGGCGCGACGGTGACGGTGGTGGTGGACGGCACCACGGTGGGCACGGTGACGGTGGGCGCGGGCGGCACGTGGTCGGTGCCGGTGGCCACGCCGCTGGCGGACGGGCTGCACACGGTGACGGCCACGGCGACGGACACGAGCGGCAACACGGCGACGGACTCGAACACCTTCACGGTGGATGCGACGACGTCGGTGGCGGTGACGACGCCGGCCGAGGGCGCGGTGCTGACCAACCCCGTGGTGACGTACTCGGGTACGGGTGAGCCGGGCGCGACGGTGACGGTGGTGGTGGACGGCACCACGGTGGGCACGGTGACGGTGGGCGCGGGCGGCACGTGGTCCGTGCCGGTGGCCACGCCGCTGGATGACGGGCCGCACACGGTGACGGCCACGGCGACGGACACGAGCGGCAACACGGCGACGGATACGAACACCTTCACGGTGGACACGGGCACGTCCGTCGCGGTGACGACGCCGGCCGAGGGCGCGGTGCTGACCAACCCGGTGGTGACGTACTCGGGTACGGGCGAGCCTGGCGCCACGGTGACCGTCACGGTCGACGGCACTGTTGTCGGCACGGTGACGGTGGGCGCGGGCGGCACGTGGTCGGTGCCGGTGGCCACGCCGCTGACGGATGGTGCTCACTCCGTGACGGCCACGGCCGAGGACACGAACGGCAACACCGCGACGGACACGAACACCTTCACGGTGGATGCGACGACGTCGGTGGCGGTGACGACGCCGGCCGAGGGGGCGGTGCTGACCAACCCCGTGGTGACGTACTCGGGTACGGCCGAGCCGGGCGCCACGGTGACCGTCACGGTCGATGGCACTGTCATCGACACGGTGACGGCGGGCCCAGATGGCAGCTGGTCGCTGCCGGTGGCCGCGCCGCTGGATGACGGCTCGCACACGGTGAGCGTCACGGCGACGGACACGAGCGGCAACACGGCGACGGACTCGAACACCTTCACGGTGGACACGGGTACCAACGTGGCGGTGACGACGCCCGCCGAGGGCGCGGTGCTCACCACGGGCACGGTGACGTACTCCGGCACGGCCGAGCCGGGCGCCACGGTGACGGTGAGCGTGGACGGCAACACGGTGGGCACGGTGACGGCGGGTCCGGACGGCAGCTGGAGCATCCCGGGCAACTCCTCGCTCAACGACGGCCCGCACACGGTGACGGCCACGGCCGAGGACGCGCAGGGCCACACCGCGACGGACTCGAACACCTTCACGGTGGACACGAGCACCCGCGTGGCCATCACCACGCCCGCCGAGGGCGCGGTGGTGAACACCGCCGAGGTGACGTACACGGGCACGGCCGAGCCGGGCGCCGAGGTGACGGTGACGGTGGATGGCACCGTCGTCGGCACGGTGACGGCGGGGCCGGACGGCAGCTGGAGCGTCCCGGGCAACTCGTCGCTGGCGGATGGTTCGCACACGGTGTCGGTCACCGCGGAGGATGAGCACGGCCACACCGCGACGGACACGCACACCTTCACGGTGAACACCGCCACCACGGTGGCCATCACCACGCCCGCGGAGGGCGCGGTGCTCGACAACGGCGTCGTCACGTACTCCGGTACGGGCGAGCCGGGCGCCACGGTGACGGTGGTGGTGGACGGCAATACGGTGGGCACGGTGACGGTGAGCGCGGGCGGCACTTGGTCGGTGCCGGTCGCCGCGACGCTGGCGGATGGCTCGCACACGGTGACGGCCACGGCCGAGGACGAGGACGGCAACACCGCCACGGACACGCACACCTTCACGGTGGACACGAGCACCCTGGTCGAAATCACCACGCCCGCGGAGGGCGCGGTGCTCGACAACGGCGTCGTCACGTACTCCGGTACGGGCGAGGTCGGCGCCACGGTGACCGTCACGGTCGACGGCACCGTCGTCGGCACGGCGACGGTGGGCGCGGGCGGCACCTGGTCGCTGCCGGTGGCCACGCCGCTGGCGGACGGCTCGCACACGGTGACGGCCACGGCGGAGGACGCGCAGGGCAACACCGCGACGGACACCAACACCTTCACGGTGGACGCGGAGACGTCGGTGGCCATCACCACGCCCGCCGAGGGCGCGGTGCTCACCACGGGCACGGTGACCTACTCGGGCACGGGTGAGCCGGGCGCCACGGTGACGGTCGTGGTGAACGGCACCACGGTGGGCACGGTGACGGTCGGTGTGGACGGCACCTGGTCGGTGCCCGTGTCGACGCCGCTGGCCGACGGGCCCCACTCGGTGACGGCCACGGCGGAGGACGCCAACGGCAACACCGCCACGGACACCCACAGCTTCACGGTGGACACGGTGCCTGACACGCGCATCACCGCGAGCCCGCCCGCGAGCTCCGGCAGCGCCACCGCGGACTTCAGCTTCGAGACCGTGTTGGCCGACCCGAACGCGACGTTCGAGTGCTCCATCGACGGCGGCGCCTTCACCCCCTGCACCAGCCCCACCCAGTACACGAACCTGGCGGACGGGGAGCACACCTTCCAGGTGCGCGCGGTGGACGCGGACGGCGACGTGGACCCCACGCCGGCGACCTTCACGTGGACCATCGGCCTGGACTCGGACGGCGACGGACTGACGGACGCGGACGAAATCGCGCGCGGCACGGACCCGAACAACCCGGACACGGACGGCGACGGCATCTCCGACGGCATCGAGGTGAACGTCGGCGGGACGGACCCGCTGGACGACGACTCGGATGACGACGGCATCCTCGACGGCAACGAGGACAAGAACCACGACGGCATCGTCGACCCGGGCGAGACCGACCCGAACAAGGCGGACACGGACGGCGACGGGCTGCAGGACGGCACGGAGCTGGGCATCACCGAGCCCCAGGGCACGGACACGGACTCGAGCGTGTTCATCCCGGACGCGGACCCGACGACGACGACGGACCCGCTCAACCGGGACACCGACGGCGGCAGCGTGTTCGACGGCAACGAGGACACCAACCACAACGGCCGCGTCGACCCGGGCGAGACGGACCCGAACGTGGCCGCGGACGACCTGGACTCCGACCTGGACGGCGTGCCCGACGCGCGCGAAATCGAGCTGGGCATGGATCCGCATGACGCGGACTCCGACGACGACGGCGTGCCCGACGGCGAGGACGGCCTCACCGACACGGATGGGGACGGCATCATCGACGCGCTCGACCCGGACAGCGACAACGACGGGCTGAACGACGGCACCGAGCGCGGCGTGACGCGCGAGACGGCGGGCCCGGGCACCAACATCGACTCGCCGAACTTCGTGCCGGACGCGGACCCCTCCACCACCACCGACCCGAAGAACCCGGACACGGATGGTGACGGCCTGCGCGATGGCGAGGAGGACAAGAACCACGACGGCCGTCGTGACGCCACGGAGACCGACCCGAACGACGCCGACTCGGATGACGACGAGCTGAGCGACGGCGTGGAGGTGAAGGGCTCCAACGCCACCGACCCGCTCAACCCGGACACGGACGGCGACGGCCTGCGCGATGGCCAGGAGGACGCCAACCACAACGGCGGTCTCGACAACGGTGAGACGAACCCGAACGACGCCGACACCGACCGTGGTGGGGCGAGCGACGGTGACGAGGTCGAGGGCGGCTCCAACCCGCTCGATGGCAACGACGACTTCGTCGTGGTGGGCCGTGGTTGCAGCACGGGCGGGGCGGGCACCTTCGCGCCGCTGGCGCTGCTGCTGCTCGCGCTGCCCCTGTTCGGTCGCCTCCGCCGCTCGTCGCGGGCGGTGGCGGCGGGCGTCGCCGGAGGCCTGGTCCTCGCGGGGACGCTCGCGGCCCAGCCTGCCCACGCGCAGGTGACGCCGCCCCGGGGCGCGTCGCAGTCCATCGACGTGCAGCGCTACAAGCCGGGCCCGGGCGCCGAGGACATCCTCGGTCTGCACAGCGCCCGCGTGCAGCGCCACCTGGGCCTCAACCTGGGCCTGTCGCTGAACTACGCCAGCAAGCCGCTCAACTTCCTGGACCCGCGCTCGGACCGGTTCATCACCGCGGTGGTGAGCCGTCAGGTGGGCATCGACCTGATGGGCGCGGTGGGTCTGTTCGACCGCTTCGAAATCGGCGTGGTGCTGCCGGTGACCATCCAGGGCTCGGACCCGGCGCCGCAGGTGGACGCCTCGCTGGCGGATGGCGTGAGCTCCGGCGGCATCGGTGACCTGCGGCTGGTTCCGAAGGCGCGCATCATCGACGGGGAGGACTTCGGGCTCGCGCTGGCGGTGCCGGTGGTGCTCCCCACGGCGGGCGGCAACGACTTCCTCGGGGGCTCGGGGGTGGCGGTGCAGCCGAAGCTGGTGGCCGAGTACGGGCAGCGGGTCCGCTTCGCCGCCAACGTCGGCGTGGACCTGCGCGAGAAGCAGGTGCTGCGCAACCTGACGGCGGGCAACGCCTTCACCTACGGCCTGGGCACGGAGATTCCCTTCACGCTGGGCCGCGTCCCGCTCGCCGCCGAGGCGACGGTGATTGGCGCCATCGGTCTGGACGAGCAGGACACGGAGGAGAGCCCGCTGGAGCTGCTCGCCGCGCTGAAGTACCGCTCGGCGAAGGGCTTCTCGGCGCACCTCGGCGGTGGCCCGGGCCTGACCCGAGGCTACGGCACGCCCGGCTACCGGTTGCTGGCGGGCTTCAGCTTCAGCCCGCCGCCGTCGCCCACGCCGACGGCGCCGCCTCCGCCGGTGGACACGGACGGCGACGGCCTCTACGACCCGGACGACCGCTGCCCCACGCAGCCCGAGGACAAGGACGGCTTCGAGGACGCGGACGGCTGCCCGGACCCGGACAACGACCAGGACGGCATCCTCGACGGCGACGACCAGTGCATGAACGAGCCGGAGACGAAGAACGGCTTCCAGGACGAGGACGGCTGCCCCGACGTGGCGCCGCCGGTGGACACGGATGGCGACGGCATCTTCGACCCGGATGACCGCTGCCCGAACCAGCCCGAGGACAAGGACGGCTTCCAGGACGAGGACGGCTGCCCGGACCCGGACAACGACAGGGACGGCATCCCGGACGTGGCGGACAAGTGCCCGCTGGAGCCGGAGACCATCAACGGCGTCCAGGACGAGGACGGCTGCCCCGACAAGGGCAAGGTGAAGGTCCAGGTGGATGGCGAGCGCATCCTCATCCTGGAGAAGGTCTACTTCGCCACGGGCAAGGACATCATCCTGCCGCGCAGCTTCCCGCTGCTGAAGCAGGTGGCCGCGGTGCTTCGCGCCAATCCGCAGGTGGAACTGCTGCGGGTGGAGGGCCACACGGATGACCAGGGCAACGACGCGGCCAACCTGGACCTGTCGCGCCGCCGCGCCGCCAACGTCCGCGCGTTCCTGGTGAAGGAGGGCATCGACGCCGGCCGCCTGGAGTCGCAGGGCTTCGGCGAGGCGAAGCCGGTGGACACCAACAAGACGGCGAAGGGCCGCGAGAACAACCGCCGCGTGGAGTTCACCATCCTGCGCGTCGGCAAGGTCGAGGTGGAGCGCGAGAGCCCCTGAGCTGACCTGAGCTGGCGCTGAACCCCGAGGGTGGTCCCGGAATCCTGTCCGGGGCCACCCTCGGTTTTTGTCGTGAGGCGCGTCCTCCACCATGAGTCCTGGGCGCCTGACGGTGCGTGAAGACCCGTCACGCCGGGGTGGGGGACCCGCCAGGGCGCGCCGCCTTTCGCGAGTCAAGGGGCGAAGTGGACCCTCCACGCCACGCTGCTTGCTGCCGACGCCGCTGCGTAAGTGCGCGTCAGGACTCGGTGCCGCCTCATCCCGCTACATGTGCGTAGCGGAATACTTGCCAAAGATCGGGACTTGCTGATGATTGTGGAGGTTGGAGGCCCGCGCGCTGCATCGCGCGACGCCTGCCGAAAGGACCGCGTATGGACCAGTTCGATCAGAACAAGCAGGCCGCCAAGATTCGGGTCGTCGGGGCAGGTGGGGCAGGCTGCAACGCGGTCAACACGATGATCATGTCCAAGCTGGACCGCGTGGACTTCATCGCCGCCAACACCGATATCCAGGCGCTCGCCGCCAGCAAGGCGCCCACGCGGCTGCAGCTGGGGCAGACGCTGACCAAGGGTCTGGGCGCCGGCGCCAACCCGGAGATGGGCCGCGAGGCCGCGCTGGAGTCGAGGGACCAGATTGCCGCGGTGCTCGAGGGCGCCGACATGGTCTTCGTGACGGCGGGCATGGGCGGTGGCACCGGCACGGGCGCCGCGCCCATCATCGCGGACATCGCCAAGAGCCTGGGTTGCCTCACGGTGGGCGTCGTCACCAAGCCCTTCCTCTTCGAGGGCAACAAGCGCCGCAAGCAGGCCGAGCAGGGCATCGTGGAGCTCAAGGCCGCGGTGGACACGCTCATCACGATTCCGAACCAGCGGCTGCTGTCGCTCTCCAACGAGCCGATGCCGCTCCTGGAGACCTTCAAGCGCGCGGACGAGGTGCTGCTGAACGCCGTGCAGGGCATCAGCGACCTCATCCAGTACCACGGCTACATCAACGTCGACTTCGCCGACGTGAAGACCATCATGAGCGACAAGGGTCTGGCGCTCATGGGCACGGGCAACTCGTCCGGTGACAAGCGCGCGCTGACGGCCATGCAGCAGGCCATCTCCAGCCCGCTGCTCGAGGACGTCTCCATCGACGGCGCCACGGGCCTGCTCATCAACATCACGGGCGGCCGGGACATGACGCTCCAGGAGGTCAACGAGGCGTTGACCCTGGTGCACGACGCGGCCGACAGCGAGGCGGAGATCATCTTCGGCTCGCTCATCGACGAGAACATCCAGGACGAGGTGAAGATCACCATCATCGCGACGGGCTTCGTGCACCGCGATGCGCCCAAGGTCCGCAACGTGGCGCCGGTGGTGCAGGTGCCGCTGTCCCGTTCGCCGCAGCAGTCGGTGCTGATTGGCGCGCGCGAGGAGGTGGCCAGCCTGGTCCCCGCGAAGGGCAGCGCGCCGCGTCCGCTCGCTCCGGTGGAGTCCAGCAAGAGCATCAGCAACCGCACGTCCGTGGTGAAGGAGTCGGCGCTGCCTCTGGACGAGGACCAGTTCGACATCCCCACGTTCCTGCGCCGGCAGGGTCAGACGGAGCTGCCGTAGTCCCCGCGAAGGACTAGCGGGCGGGGAGCTGGGCCACGCTGGCCTCGTCCCGCCCGGCCAGCTTGTCCGCGCGAGCGAAGAGCGTGTCCAGCTCTTCGTACAGCGCGTCGATGCGCTCCTGCTTGCGGGGCGCCGGAATCACACCGCTCCCCGACAGCTCCTCCAGTCGCGCGCCGGCCCGCTGCAGCAGCTGCAGGGCCTTGAGCAGCGACAGGCCGCGGCGCGTGCCGTCCTGGGTGAAGAGGGTGCCGCTCTGGGTGAGTGCTTCGAGCGTGCCTCGGACTCCGCGGACGCGGTCCGCGTGACGGCCACGGTAGAGGTCCATCCGCCGCGCGCGACGCGCGCCATGGAGGTCGACCACACCAACACCAGTGCCTGAGGAAGAGGAGGGCTTCACGGTGTGACAAGGTACGCCATGCCCTCCTACAGCCGCAAATTTACTGGATTGTAGGGACCTGTTGCACGGTGTCTCGCCCGTCGAGCGGGCAGGGGAGCAGGGCCCGCGCGACGAGGTGTGGATGCGCGCGGACGGCCGTATTTGCTGAGGCATCCCGGGGCGGAAGCGTGGGAGGTTCGCGCGCGAAATCCGTGTGTGGAGGCGAGTCGAAGCCCATGACGATGGAGAAGTCACCCGGGGTGGAGGTGGAGGACCGGGAGGACGGCGTGCGGGTGCTGACGGTCTCCAACCTGGCCCGCCGCAATGCGCTCAACGACGCGATGCTGGCGCGGCTGGACGCGGCGCTGGAGCCCGCGCCGCACGTGCGCGCCTTGCTGGTGCGAGGCGCGGGCGGGACGTTCTGCGCGGGCTATGACCTGACGCACCTGGGGCCTCCCGGGGAGGACGGGCGGCTCCCGGACGACATCCTGGTGGACTGCCTGCTCAAGCTGGAGCGGCACCCGGCGCCCAGCGTGGCGCTGGTGCGCGGCGCGGCGGTGGGGGCAGGGTTCGACCTGGCGGCCTCGTGTGACTTCCGCGTGGGCGCGCCGGAGACGGTCTTCCTCATGCCTCCGGCGAAGCTGGGCATCGTCTACTCGCCGGAGGGCCTGGCGCGGGCCACGCGGCTGGTGGGGTTGTCGCGAGCCAAGCAGCTGTTCCTCACGGCGCGGAAGCTGGACGCGCGCGAGGCGCTGGACTGGGGGCTGCTGGACGTGTGCGAGGAGGACGCGGAGGCGCGTGCGGACGCGCTGTGCGCGACGCTGGCGGGCCATGCTCCCGGGGCGGTGTCGGGGATGAAGGAGTCCTTCGGGCTCTTGGGTCGCTCGCCGCTCGGGGACTCGGAGCGGGCGCGGCTCCGGGAGCTGCGCGCGAGGGCGTTCGCCAGCGAGGACGCGAAGGAGGGGCGGGCGGCGTTCCTGGAGAAGAGACCGCCCCGCTTCACCGGCCGCTAGAGACTGGAGCGGCCGGCGAGGCGGTGGGGGTGCTTCAGGTGTCGCCGAACAGCTCGCCCATGCGCAGCTGGAGCGCGGAGGCGATCTTGTAGAGCGACGAGATGGACGCCGAGGACTCGGCGCGCTCGATTTGCGACAGCAGGGACACGGACAGGCCCGTGCGCCGCGCGAGCTGCTTGAGGGTGAGCTCCTGCGTCTTGCGGGCGTCGCGGATGGTGCGACCGATGGCGCGGTGGAGATCCGCCTCCGGGTCCTGCGACAGGCCCTTCTTCTGGAGGGCGTTGCGGACGGCGGAGATGAACTGCTCGGGCTCCATGGGCTTCTTGACGTAGTCAGAGGCCTGGGCCTTGAGCGACGCGACGGCCGTGTCCACCGTGGGGTACGCGGTGGCGACGATGACGGCGACGTCGGTGTCGTACTTGCGGATCTGCTCCAGCACCTCGGTCCCCGACATCTGCGGCATCATCATGTCGAGGATGACGAGGTGGAAGTCGGAGCCACGGAGGATCTCCACCGTCTGCGTGGGGTCCGTCGTGGTGACGACCTCGTAGCCTTCGCGGGTCAGCACCAGCTTGAGGTAGTCGCAGTTGTCCTGCTCGTCATCAACCACCAGGATGCGAATCTGCACAGCGTCTCCTCGCTGCAGGTGAACGTCGTCGAGCTGGGGCTCGGGGAGGGGGCGAGCACGCGCAGCCAATGGGGGATGGTCCGCCTCCCTTGAGCTTCTGCTATCGGTTGCTGTCGTACGCCTTCAGGAGATCCGTAACGCCCTTGCGAGAGGGGTGATTCGCCGGGGCGAGCTCCAGGAACTTTCGGTAGTGCTTGGCCCCCTCGTCGATTTCGTTGAGCCGTGCGCGGGTGATTCCCAGCACGAGGTGGCAGTCGGCGTTCGAGTCGTTCACCCTCGCGCACTTCTCCGCGAAGGTGAGCGCCTCGCGGTAGTTCTGCTGCTTGAGGAGCTCGCGCGTCTTGCTCACCAACTCGATGGTGGGGTCTTCGACGTTCGCCTTGTCGGGCTCCTTGGCGTTCGCGGGCGGGGTGTTCGCGGGGGGCTTCTGGGCCTGGGCTGCCGCCTGCGCCGCCGCGGCCTCATCCTGCTGCTTCTTCTCGAGCGCCCCGACCTGCTTCCTCAGCTCCGCGTAGCGGTCCTTGAAGAACTCGGTGCTGGCGGCGGCATCCAGCGACTTCTTGGCGTCCTCGAGCTTGCCCGCGCCCAGTGAGTTCTGCGCGTTCTCGAGTTGAGCCTGCGCATTCTTCTCGGAGTCGACCTTGCCCTGCAGCTGCTTGGCCTCCTTCCGGGACTTGTCGCCCTCGGGAAGCTCCGCCAGGGTGCTCTCGGCCAGCTCCAGGTCCTTGCTGTCGAACGCGGCCCGGGCCTTGTCCATCAGCTCCTTGTAGGTCGGCTTCGCCGGCGCGGCAGGCGTCTCCGGCTGCGCCACCGTCTCCGGCGGCTTGACGTCCTCGGGCGGCTGCTTCACCGGAACCACCGGGGGCGGATCCACGGGCTTCGTGTTCGGCACCACGGCCACGGGGTCGACAGGCTGGGGAGTCCCCCCGCCAAGCTGACCCTGCTTGTACATCCAGAAGATGACGCCGCCACCCAGCAGCAGCGCGACGAGCCCGGCGACCAGCGGCAGCTTCGACATGCCGCCTTCGCTCGCGCCCTGCTCCTCGGCCTCGTCCGCGGCATCACCGGCGGCCAGGAAGCGCAGCTTCACGTGGCCCAGCTCCACCACGTCGCCGCTGTTCAGCGTCGCCTGGGCGTAGCTCTCGCCGTTGACCGTCATCCCGTTGGCGGACTGCATGTCGATGACACGCCACTCGCCGGTGTTCTCGCGCACCAGCTTGGCGTGCGTGCGCGACAGCGAGCGATGATCCAACGTGATGTCGTTGTCGTCCGTCCGGCCGATGCGCAGCTCCGTCCGGATGCACGCGAACTCCTGACCGCGCAGCTCGTCCGGGGTCAACACCACCAGACGCGGCGCGTCCTTGGTGTCGATGTCCTCCAGCTTTCGCGGGCGGTCCGCCTCCACATGATCCAACCGGATGATGGAGGTGGAGTTTCGACGCTTGTCCGCGCCGTCCAGGGACGGAGGAGTGTGGTCGTTCTCCTCCCCGTCGCCGGGCGACTCGTCCTCGGAGCCCTCAGGCTCGTCGGGCTCTGATTCCTGCCGGCGCGCGGGCACCTTGGTCGTGATGGGGCCTACGGCGTTCGCGGCGCCCTCGGCCTGGAGTGCCAGGTCGTAGTCGCCGATCTGGATCAGGTCGCCCTCATTCAGGGGCGACTGACCCGCGATACGCTCGCCGTTGATCCGGGTGCCGTTATAGCTACCCAGGTCCTCCACCACGACATGGCCGTTCAACCGCACCAGTCGTGCGTGACGACGAGACACGTTACGTTCCGTCAGGCGGATGGTGTTTCCCTCCTGACGGCCGATGGTGATCTCGTCGCGCACGAAGGGAACAACGGTCTTGCGCCCCTCGTCGTCTTCGATGATGAGCTTCAGCACGGGTCCGATCCGCGTACAGTCATAGCAGAACGCCCTTTCAAACCACAAGTCATGCATCCCCCTCAAATGACAGGACTTTCTCCCCAGCAGGTGGGGCAGCCGGGCCTGTTGTCCATCGGTCAAGCGGCCGGGCAGGGGGGCGCTCGGGCGTTTCCCTGGGTCACGCTGACCCTGGTGGGGGTCCTTCTGGGGGTCCATGGCGCCCTGGTGATGCGGGGCCCCGTCGACGTGGACGCGCTGGTGCGCTGGGGCGCCAAGGCGGGGCCGCTCGTCCTGGAGGCGGGGCAGGTGTGGCGCCTGGCGACGGCCAACCTGCTGCACCGGGATGCGCTGCACCTGGCCCTCAACGTCGTCGTGCTGGTGGCCGCGGGCGTGGCGCTGGAGAAGGTCTGCCGACGTCGCGACTATGTCGCGCTGCTCGTGGCCGCGGGGCTCACCACCATGGCGAGCTCGCTTGCCTGGTCTGGCGCGGTGAGCGTGGGCGCGTCGGGGCTCGTCTATGGATGCATGGGCGCGCTGCTCGTGCTCGGACGCCGTCACCGATCACACGCCGCCTTCCGCGTGCGTTGGCTCTCCGGGGAGAGCGCGATTCCCACGGTGCTCGTGTTTCTCTGGATGGGCTGGACATCCGTGGGCGTGGACAACGCCGGGCACCTGGGCGGCCTGGTGACGGGGCTGCTCGCCGGAGCGTTCCTGGAGCCGCGCGAGCTGGAGGGCATGACGCGGCCGGGAGTGGCGCGGCCGGTGGTCGGCGTCCTGGCGGCCATCGCGGTGGCGACGGCGGTGGTGGCGGAGCGCTCGGGCTGGCGGATGGAGCGGGATGACGGCTTCGGCGTCGCTGTGATGATGCCCCAAGGATGGAGTGGCGAGGTGGACGGGCAGGGGCGGCGCACGTTCTCCAACGGGCTGCCGGGACTGGGGCGCGCCACGTTCTCCGCGGAGGCCATCGAGGCGGGGGAGCCTGGCGACGGACTCGCGCAGGCGCGGCATTTCAAGGAGGAGACGCTGCCGCTCGGTGTGCCCGGACCCGAGGGACGGACGCTCTCTATCCAGGGCCCCCAGCGCACGCAGATAGGCGGCAGGCTCGCGCTGAGGCTGCGCGCGGAGCTGGACGGGCCGGCGGGAGGAAGGCGGCTCATCGCCTTCTTCGTGCCGCGCGGCGAGTGGGTCTACCGGCTGGTCTTCATCTGGCCCGCGCAGTGGCCCGCGTACCAGGACATCGTGAGCCGGATGGTGGCGGAGCTGCGCTTCGATGAGCCCTCGGTGCTGCGCGAGGCGCGGGGACGGGCGCTCCTGTCTCCAGGCGCCGCGGGACCGCAGCGGGAGCTGGGCGCGGTGCTGCGGCGGCTGGGCGCGTCGAGGCAGGCCATCGTCCCGCTCACGGAGGCGGTGCGCCTGTCGCCCTCACACGTCGGCGCGAGGGTGGAGCTGGCGCGGGCGCTGCTCGATGCCGGGCGCGTGGACGAGGGCTGTCACGCGGCCGACGAGGCGGAGGTCTACGGCCCTTCCGACACGGGCGCGCTCGAGGCGGGCGTGCGCTGCGAGCTGTCGCGGGGCGCGCTCCCCCGGGCGCTGGAGCGACTGGAGCGGGCGCGGCGCGTGGACCCGCAGGATGCGCGCCTGCGTGCCGCGGAGGCCGCGTTGCGCGCGGTGCTGGAGACCTCCGCGCCTCACCCCTCCCAGGAGTCGCCGCGTCCGGGCGGAATCCTGGAAGGGGGGAGCCGACTCACTCCTCGTCCTTGAGGAGGAAGTCGTTGTTGATGACCTTGAACGACAGCCTGCCGCCGCCCAGCGTGGGCGACAGCCGCTCGACGAGCGGCCGGACGACGATGCCTTCCTTGCGGTTCTTCGTCCCGGGGTAGAGGCCCTGGGCCAGTCGCAGGTAGTGCTCCAGACCGTGCTCGAACGTGCGCGCCGCGTCGCCCGTGACGACGTGCTCCACCGGCACCGAGCGCAGCCCGTGCCGCTCGCAGAACGCGAGGTGCTCCGCGTGGCCCAGGAAGTGGCCCGTGCGCGTGTCGTGGACGCTGAAGACGAACAGGTCCACCGCGTCGAGCCCCAGGCGGTTCTTCTGGATGCCCGGTCCGCACAGCTCTCCCTGGATGGCGAAGCCGGGTGGCAGGACGGTGGCCAGCGCGTACTTCTCCGCCACGCGCCACGCCGGGTGCTTGCCGGGCTTCAACGCCCAGTTGCGCGAGCACGCCACCAGCTCACCCTCCAGCGTCCGCAAGAACGTGGACGAGGTGCCGTCCAGCTTCGTCGTCACGTAGAAGTCGAGGCCCCGAAGCTCGTCGAGCACGCCCAGCGCCGACTGCAGTCGAATCTCGTCCGTCTTCGGCACCTGGCCCGGGAAGGGGCCGGCCACGTCGTTCCCGTCGGAGGGCGTGGGCTCGAACTTCACGACGCCCAGCGCATCCTTCACGTCCGTGCCGATGGGCGGCACCTCGCCCCCCAGGATGGAGGTCGGCAGCGCGAGCCCCTGGGACAACACGCCCCTGAGCCTCGCCGTCTTCACGCGGAAGCTCCGGGCCCGGAGGAACTCCGCCCAGGCCTTGCCCTCCGGAAGCTGGCTGTCGATTTCGAAGAAGACGCACGCATCCCCGGGCGCGAACTCGCCCCTCCTCACCACCACGTCCCAGCCCATCACCCGCGCCTTCAGGATGTTGTCGGCTCCGGGGATGTCCTCCAGGTGGTCGATGCGCTGAATCGAGACGAGCTTTCTCTCCATGACGGACCTCCCATCGCGCCGCCACGAGGGGCGGGCTCCCTGGTGACGCCACGTGCCTCGCGGGCTGACAGCCCCGCTGGCACACCGGGGGCCTTGTTACCTCGCGCTGAAGGCCCGCACCACCAGGCTCGCGCCCACCGTCCACGTGTCCCGTCGGAAGAGGCCCGCATCGCCCTGGACGGCGCCGCCGGACAGGCGCAGCGCCACGGGCTGGTCCGCCACGGCGAGGAACACCCGCTCCAGTGACGCGTCCGCGCGCATGCGGAAGGAGGTGCCTCCGTCCACGCCGTGCGTCCATCCCGCGAGCCCCGAGGCGCGGAAGGCCCACAGCCCGTCCTCGCTCTCCAGCCCTCCGTCGAACATCAACGAGGTGAAGGGGGACAGCTCCTGCGAGGTGCCGTCCCGCGAATGGCGCAGCGTGTGGGTCGCGACGGGGCCCACGCCGAACCAGACGCGCTCGGTCTCCGAGCGAATCGGGTCCACCAGGAGCCCCACGCGTCCGGTCTCCAACGTCCACCCCGGTCCCTCCCAGACGCGGCGCTCCAGGTGGGCCGCGCGCAGCGCCACCGTCACGTCGAACGGGAAGGGGATGCGCAGCGGGCGCGCGGTGGGAATCAAGATGAAGCCCTCCTCCAGGTGGCGACGCAGCAGCCCGTCATACGCGGTGAAGGACAGGCCCCGACGCGCGCCGTCCCACAGCTCCACGTCGACCAGTCGATGGTTGTTGAACCACGGGGTGCCCTTGCTCCGGCTGGTGCGGCCGCTGCGCAGACGCACGCTCGCGCGCAGGGACAGGGCCTGGACGCCGTCGTTCATCACGACGCCCGAGCCCACCACCAGCCCTTCGCCCGGGTCGAAGCAGACGGGGAACGGGTCACCGAGCGCGTCGTGTGGAGCACACGGGTCGACGTGGGGCGTGTCCACGCCTGGGGTGGGGGCCATGGTCAGCAGCAAGGTGAGACCGAGCGCGAGCACGGGCTTTCAGTCCCGCGCCTGCTGGGCCTTGGGCGCGGAGCGGCGCGCGGGAGCCCAGAGTGAGAAGCGGAGCCCCGCGGAGGCGGACCACTCCCAGCGCTGCGGCAGGTAGGGGATGTCGTTGCGCCACATCCCGCGCGCATCCACCACCAGCGACAGCGGCTGGTCGTTGATGGCGATGAGGATGAGCTCGTAGCCGGCGGAGACCTTGAGTCGCTCCGGCCGCAACGGGCGCCCGAGGATGGCGCGCGACAGGAGCACCTTCTCCGCTTCCACGCCGAGGCGCAGGTGATGGAAGCCATCCCGGTCCAGCGTGAGGTCCGCCTCCAGCACGGCGCCGGGGACGAGCGAGTTGACGTCGTTCTCGTAGTCGCGCTCGGCGGACGGGCCCGCGCGCACGCGCACGTACGACACCATGTCGCGCGAGTGCCACAAGTCCAGGGTGGCATGCACGCTGCCCCAGGTGAGGAAGCCGCCCTGCAGCTCACCGCGCTCCACCTCCTCCACGCGCAGCGCCTCCAGCCACAGGCCCATGTCGAGGCTGATGTCATACCGGCGCGGCTCGCCGAAGAACGTGGTGATGCGGAACAGCGGGTCATCGCGCTCGACGCTGAAGTCGCAGCGCAAGAGCGTCGAGTCGAGCGTCCGTTGCCCCAACATCACCTCCGTTTCCAGCATGCGCAGCCGGTGCAGATGCCGGTCGTCGGCGAGCTCCAACGCGATGCCGAAGTCCAGACGCACGCGGTCCTCGCGCGGGACGCCTTCCCGCCACAGCGGGCTCCACGCGCCGCCCAACCAGATGCGTCGGTGCAGGTCGAAGTTGAACTGCATCACCCGGCCGCGCTCATCGCGATACCAGCCGGGCGGCGCGTCCGCGATGGAGGGCTCCAGCCGATACTGGCGCAGCACGTGCGCGGGGATGGACGTGTCACGCTCGAGGATGCAGCCGCGAGCGCGCTCCAGCATCCGGTCCGTCTCCCGCCCGTCCATGTCCAGCTCGTGCTGCGGGGCGATGAGGCAGCGTCGCTCGCGGGTATCGCACTGGGCCCTCCAGTACCCCGAGGGAACCGCGGGTGTGGGTGGCAACGTGAGGCACACCACGGGTCGCTCCGGGTCCTGCATGGGCAGTGGGTCGGCCGGAGGCTGGATGGCGGACGCGACGAGGGGCGCACCTTCGTCCGGGGTGCGTTCGAACAGCGGCCCCGTCGCTTCGTCGGGCGCGCGGCCCTGTCCCTCGGAGGGCGGAGGCGTGGGGGCGGGCTCGCTGTCGGGAGGAGGCGTCCCCCCGGATACCGGGGTCACCGGAGGGGCGCCTTCATCGCGGTGGGTCGGCTGCCCGTCCGCGGGCTGAGGCTCGAAGGGGGGCGGCGTGAGGAGGGGAGGCGTGGGCCGCACGGGGGCATCCCTGCCCTGGGGGGGCGGGGGCCCGGCGGGGGGCGCTCCCTCCCACTGAGCGAGCAACAAGGCACAACCCAACGTCACCGCTGACACGAGCATGGAGCCTCCGCGAACCGGACGGAGGCGGCCGTTACAAGGCCCGTGCCCCTGGCCGCTCCCCGGGCTCGCGGCATGTGGGCCTCCCTCTTCCGTGCAGGCTCCTGCACAATGGCGCGCAAGCTCCCGCACGGTGTGCCTCCGGCGGAGGTCGACCGGCGGGGGTGGCGGGGTTATAAGGCCGCGTCCTGCCCGTGACGCGCAGGCAACCGCCCGAAACGACTCAAGGAGCCCATCACCCGTGGCGAGCGACGGCGAACAGCAGGAACAGCAGCAAGCGCAGACCTTCGCCGAGTCCATCCTCGGCAAGGAGCTTCTCTCGGCGCCCTGGATGCGGCGTTGGCTGGCGCTGCCGACCACCTGGCGCGTGGTGACGTCCACGGCCTTCTTCGCGGCCCTGCTCTTCCTTCCGTACCTGGGCGCGGTGGGCCTGTGGGACTGCTGGGAGACGCACTACGGCGAAGTGGCGCGGATGATGATCGTCCGGCGCGACTACGTGTTCCCCTTCTGGGAGAACGCGTGGTTCTTCTCCAAGCCGCCGCTCACCATGTGGATGCAGGCGTTGGGCATGCAGGTGGTGGGCACCGTGCAATCCGGCGGCGCGCTGGGCCTGTACACCGAGTGGGGCATGCGCGTGCCCTTCGTCCTCCTGAGCATCACCGCGGTGACGCTGCTGTCGCTCGCCGTGTCGCGCGTGGTCAGCCGCCGCGCGGGTCTGGCCACCGGCTTCGTGCTGGCCACCATGCCGCTGTACTTCCTGCTCACCCGCCAGACGGTGACGGACACGCCCTTCGTCACCACGTTCGTCTGCGCCATGGCGTGCGCGCTCATCGGTCAGTTGGATGACTCGACGAAGCACCGCGCCGCGTGGTGGTACGGCTTCTACTTCTTCGCGGGCCTGTCCACCCTGGCCAAGGGTCTGCTTGGCGTGGGCCTGCCGGCCGTCATCCTGGTGCTCTACGCGGCGCTGGCCGTCATCCCGTGGGACGGGGCGAGCCTGGATGCGCACCTGCGCTGGCTGACCGACGGCGGCTTCCGCAAGGACGTGCGCGAGGGGCGCCAGCCGATGCCGGTGCTCTGGGGCCAGATGTTCAAGATGAAGCTGGGCACGGGCATCCTGGTGTTCTTCGCGGTGGCCGCGCCCTGGTACGTGGTGATGTCGCTCTTCAAGAGCGTGGACGACGAGGGCAAGCTCTTCTGGTACCGCTTCTTCGTGCACGACCACCTGAACCGCCTCACCGCGGGCGTGCACACCACCACGCCGGGCGGCACGTTCATCTACTTCATCGAGCAGGGCGGCTTCGGCATCTTCCCCTGGGTGGCGCTCCTGCCCGGCGCGTTCTCCGTCGTGGCGAAGCTGAAGCTGCGCTCGGAGAAGAAGTCGGACCACCTGGCGCTCATCACCGTCATCTGGGTGGCCTTCGCCTTCTGGCTCCTGGCCTCCAGCGCCACCAAGTTCCACCACTACGTCTTCCCCGTGCTGCCGGGCCTCGCGGTGCTCATCGCGCTGTTCATCGACCGGCTGTGGGAGGACGGAATCCCCACGCACGCGGTGAGCCTCATCTTCGGCCTGGTCCTCTTCGTGCTCGTGGGCAAGGACCTGGCGGAGAACCCGAAGAACTTCACGGACCTGTTCGTCTACAACTACGAGCGCCCCTATCCCCAGGACCTCGTCACCCGGCCCATCGCCTTCTTCTCGCGCGCGCTGTGGACCGGCGACCTCGTCACGCTGGTGCTGCTGGCCTTCGGCGTCTACCTCTCCTTCGAGGCCTTCTCGCCCAAGACGCGGGAGAAGGTGACGCCGGGCTCGCGCGCGGTCGCGCTGCTGTTGCTCCTGGCGGGCGCGGCCACGCTGACCGCGGTGGCCTCCGGCGCGAAGGTGTCCGCCACGGGCCTCATCGGCGTCGCGGTGGCGGCGGCGGCCGCGTTCCTCGGGTGGCAGTCGCTCAAGTCGGAGCCGGAGGGCCGCTCGTCGCTGCAGCTGATGGCGGGCGTGGTGGCCGTCGTGGGCGTGGTGATGGCGGTGCGCGGGTTCAAGGCGCCGGCCGGTGAGGACTCGCTGCTGCGCTCGCTGTCGGAGCCCGTCAACGTCAAGGGCGCGCTGGGCTTCGTCTTCGCGGTGGCGGGCGCCATGGCGGTGGTGGCCACGCTGATGCGCGCGCGCACCATGCTGTTCGGCACCTTCTGGATGCTGGCCGCGGGCTTCGCGCTCTGGTTCAACTGGAACCACTGGGTGGACCTGTCCCACCACTGGACGCAGCGCGACCTGTTCTGGCGCTACTACGCGCAGCGGCAGGAAGGAGAGCCCATCGTCGCGTACCTGATGAACTGGCGCGGCGAGACGCTCTACTCCAGCAACACCGTGGAGCAGTACCGCAGCGGGGACTACAACGCGAAGCTGCGCTCGCTGGTGGCCCGGCCCGGACGCGAGTGGGTGCTCGCCGAGCAGAAGATGCTCGCCACGCTGCGCAACGCGGTGGGCCCGGACAAGGTCGTCACGCCCGTGGACCGGGACATCAACAACAAGTTCGTGCTGGTGACCATCGATTGAGCGGAATCGACGTCCAGGGGTTGGGCAAGCGCTTCGGCGAGCGCGTCGCCGTGGAGGGGCTCACCTTCCACGTGCGGCCGGGCGAGGTGTTCGGCCTGCTCGGCCCCAATGGCGCCGGGAAGACGACGACGGTGCGCATGCTCACCGGCCTTCTGACTCCCAGCGAGGGTCAGGTGTCCGTGTGGGGCCACCGGGTGGACCGGGACGGCGAGGCGCTGCGCAAGGTGGTGGGACTGCTCACCGAGCAGCCCGGCCTCTACGACCGGCTCACCGCGCGGGAGAACCTGCGCTTCTTCATGAAGCTGCACGAGCTGGACGAGGCCAAGGCGTGGCCTCGCACCCGGCACTATCTGTCGCGCTTCGGGCTGGGCGACCGCGAGCTGGAGCCGGTGGGCGGCTTCTCCAAGGGCATGCGCCAGAAGCTGGCCATCGTCCGCACGCTGGTGCATGACCCGAAGGTCATCTTCCTCGACGAACCCACCAGTGGCCTGGACCCCGAGTCCGCGCGCACGGTGCGCGACGCGGTGGCGGAGCTGGCGGCGGAGGGACGCACGATTGTCCTGTGCTCGCACAACCTGGCGGAGGTGGAGCGGCTGTGCGAGCGCGTCGCGGTGGTGAAGCGGCGGCTGCTCCTGATGGGGCCGGTGCGCGAGCTGCGGCGCGCGGGGCAGGCGCTGGAGGTGCGCGTGGAGGGTGAGGCGGAGCGCTACCGCAACGTGCTCGCGTCGCTGCCCTTCGCGCCCAACGTGCTGACGGAGGGCATGCGGCTGCGCGTCATGCTGGAGGATGACTCGCATGCGCCGGACGTGCTGGCGTGCCTGGTGGGCGCGGGCGCGCGGGTGCACAGCGCGGTGCCGGCGCAGCGGCCCCTGGAAGAGGTGTACCTGGACCTGCTTCGCGAAGGGGGAGTGTAGCCGTGGCATTCCGTCCGCGCCGGGCCCTGGCCGTGTTCTGGAAGGACTTCCTGGACCTGCGCAAGAACGTGGGCCTGCTGGTGTCCATGGCGGTGCTGCCCACCGTGATGGTGGCGGTGCCCATCATCGTGGTGTGGACGTACGTCAACACGCCCAACCAGGCGGACCTGCGCAGCGTGGCGCAGTTCTATGACCCCTCGCTGCCCCTGGGTGCGTCGGCCGCGCGCTTCCTCATCGACAAGACGCTCACCGACTGGTTCGGCCTGTTCCTGGTGATGCCCATCTTCGTGCCCATCCTCATCGCGTCGCAGAGCGTGGCGGGGGAGAAGGAGCGCAGGACGCTGGAGCCGCTGCTCGCCTCGCCGGTGACGGCCGCGGAGCTGGTGGCGGGCAAGAGCCTGGCGTCGCTGGTGCCCGCGGTGGTGATTACGTGGGTGGCCTTCATCCTGTTCTGCGTGGGCGTGGACCTGGTCGCGTGGCCGCTCGTGCAGGGGCCGCTGATGCCCAACGCGCTGTGGACCTTCGGCGTGCTGGTGATTGCGCCCCTGTTCGCCTTCTTCGGCAACGGCGTCGCGGTGCTCATCTCCGCCCGGGTGAGCGAAGCCCGCATGGCGCAGCAGATCTCCGCGCTCGTGGTCCTGCCGCTCGTCGGCATGGTGGGCGGGCAGGTGGCCGGCGTCCTGAAGGCGGGCTTCATGTACTACGCGCTCCAGGGCGCGGTGGTGCTGGTGCTCGACCTGGTGTTGCTGTGGGCGAGCATCCGCCTGCTGGACCGGGAGCGCCTGGTCAGCCGCTGGGGCTGAAATAAGGGCCGGAACGCCGCCGTTGACCGGGCATCAGACACAGGGCCGCCCGGTGGGCGAGCGGCTAGGCAATGGCCAGTGAAACTGGCATGTTGCAGGCAGGGCAGCCGGTCGGAAAGCGGGCGCGCTTTCGTCGCGGGGGCCATGTTCTTAGAGAGGGTCGGGTGGTGGCGCGGATTTGCCGGCCGCCACGGCGGCCACGGAGGCGCTGACTAGCAATGGGTATCTTCGACACCATCAAGGGTGAGGCGAAGCGCAACTTCATCGCTCGCGCGGACACGGCGAAGGGGGAGATCATCTACAAGTATCCGGAGAACAACATCCGGATGCTGACCCAGCTGACCGTGGACGCCGACGAGGTCGCCCTCTTCGTCAAGGACGGCAAGGTGGAGGGGAAGCTGGGGGCGGGCCGCCACCAGCTCGACTCGAACAACATCCCCTTCCTGTCGCGCCTGCTGGAGAAGTTCACCGGCGGCAACCTGTTCGTCGCGGAGGTCTTCTTCGTCTCCGTCCGTGAGTTCCCGGGCATCAAGTTCGGCGGTCCCATCGGCGACGTGCGCGACCCGGAGACGGGCCTGGGCATCGGCACCATGGTGTACGGCGACTTCTCCATCCGCGTGACGGACCCGGAGAAGCTCGTGGTGGGCCTGGTGGGCATGGGCCGCTCCAACAACGAGGCGTTGCTGGGCTGGTTCAAGAACCAGGTGCTCAAGGTGACGCGCGACCGCATCGCCGAGCTGCTGGTGAAGAAGCGCTGGCCGCTGCTCGACGTGACGAGCGGTGCGTACACGGAGGAGATCGAGACGGAGGTCATCGCCGGCCTCAAGCCGCACGTGGACGACTACGGGCTCACCGTGGTGCGGATGGGCAACTTCCACGTCAGCATCAAGGAGGAGGACGAGGCGACGCTGAAGAAGCTGGGCAAGGACGTGGCGTACTCGCGCCTCGCCGGCGGCTTCCAGCAGTACGCGCAGGGTCAGGCGATGCTCGGCGCGGCCGAGGGCATGGCCAAGGGCGGCGAGAGCAGCGGCAACGCGCTGGGCGGCATGGGCATGGGCATGGGCTTCGGCATGGCCCAGCAGTTCATGAACAACCAGCAGCAACAGCAGCAGCGTCCTGCGGAGCCCGCGCAGCAGGCGGCCCCGGCCGACACGCGCAGCCCCGCGCAGCGCCTGAAGGAGATCAAGGAGCTGAAGGACGCGGGCGTGCTCTCGGATGACGAGTACAACGCCAAGCGCGCGGAGCTGATGAAGCTCCTGTAGTCCTCAGCGTCGCTGACGCGACACCGGGCCTCCGTCCTCCGCTGTGAGGGCGGGGGCCCTTGTCGTTGATGGGGCCCACATGACGAAGGCCTCTGCCCCTCGCGAGGCAGGGCCCGTCGCGTCACTGCCCGGGGCCAGCGGCGGGCATCGAGGAGGCGGCGCCCTGCGGCGTCGCATCCTGGGCCGTGGGAGCAGGCGTGCCCTCGGGCCCGGGTGCGCTGACGGTGTCCTCTGACTTCATGTCCAACCGGATGGGCACCTGCAGCGTGGTGCCCAGGCGAAGCAGCAGCACGTCCGGCTCGATGCCCGGCTCGCCGATGGCCTGGGCCACCTCGCGCGCGGACAGCGCGTTGCCCTTCGCCCACAGCGTCTTCAGGAACTCACCCGCCTCCGGCGAGTGCCACCACGACGGACCGAAGCGCGCCTTGAGCTGGGCCTGAATCTGCCCCGCCAGGAACCACGCGCGGAAGCTGTCCGCGGACTGGAAGAAGTCCTCCTGGTCGACGAGGTAGCGCGCCGTGTCCTCGGCCGTCATCGGGATGTCGTCCGTGCGCGACATGATCTCCCGGTACAGCTCCCTCGGGTCCACGTCCGCGCGCCGGTGCAGCTCCAACTGGTACAGCAGCCGGCCCGCCGCGTGACGGATGAGGTACAGCTTGTGCGCGCTCGACGTCGCCAGGTACTTCGCGCGCTCCTCGCCGCTCAGGCCCGCGTGCTCCTCCAGCCACACCGGGTCCTCCAACAGGTCCTCGAAGAGCGACGAGTACGCCTCGCCCACCGTGGGGTTGCCCAGCCGCGCCAGCTCGAAGCGCGTCTCCGCGGTGAAGGCCGCGTGCAGCGCATGCCCGAACTCGTGCAGCACCCTCGCCTGGTGCAGCACCCCCGAGCCGGGCTTGAACGACACCCGCACGTCCTCCGGCACGCGCACCGCCAGCGCCAGGGGCCGCGAGTTCTTCTTCGGCAAGTCGCGCTCGTCGATCTCCACGTTCTTCTGCGTGGACAGGTCCAGCTTCATCCCCGCCAGCGTCTCGTGCGCCTTCTTCAGCGACACGCCCTTGGGGAACGCGTCCTCCACCTCGCGCGAGCGGAACAGCCGCGGGATGTCCGCGCGGGTGATGTCCTTGAAGGCCAGGTTCAGCTCGCGCTGCGCCAGCCGCTCCATGACGACGCGGTACGGCCCCTGCGTGGCCTGCAGGATCTCCTCCGCCAGCACGCTCAGCTTGCCCAGGTCCGCCTGCCTTAGCTCGCTGCCGAAGGCCTCGTACGAGGGGAAGCCCAGCTCCTTCACCCGCTTCTCGGCCTCCTCCTCCTTGCGCCGCAAGGTCTGGTTGAGCCGCTCCAGCGCGGGCGTCGCCGCCGCGTAGAGCGCCTTGCGCCGATTGCCGCTGCGCTCGTTGGCGAGCAGCCGCTCCAAATCCCGGTAGCGCAGCTCCTTGCCGTCCAGGTTGAAGGTGAGCGACGCCTCCAGGTTGGCGGACGCGTCGTTGTGCTCGGCGAGCGCGTGCGACAGGTACTCGCCCGCGAAGTGCGAGTGCAGCGCGGTGAGGGCGCGCACCTCGCGCGGGTCCTGGGTGAGCTGGCGCAGCCGGTCCAGCTTCCGGAGGTTGTCGAGCGTGAAGAGGTCCTCCTGCCCCGCGTACGTCCCGGAGACGTCCACGTGGCGGCCCTCGGTCCAGAACACCCACACCAGGCGGTGCTGGGCCTCGAGCAGCGTCTCCGCGCGTGAGGCCAGGGCTCGGACGTCCGCCGTCAGCAGCTGCTCCTCCGTCGGAGGCGGCCGGTTGTCGGCGGGAGGCGCCTTGTGGCAGGCGCTCAGGCAGCAGGCGACTGCGAGGAGGAGGGGAATCCTTGGGTGCATGTGGGGCCTCATGTTACTTCCGGCCCGCCCATGCCCAACCTTTCTCAATGGCGGGCCGCCCGCGGACGCCAGGCCCTCTACTCCGCCCTGCGACGTTTCTTCGCGGCACAAGGCTACCTGGAAGTCGAGACCCCGCTGCTCATCCCCACCCCCGGGATGGAGCCGCACATCAACGCCTTCGAGGCCCGCTTCGTCCCGGAGACGAACGTGGGCGTCGAGCGCCCGCTCTACCTCCACACCAGCCCCGAGTACGCGATGAAGCGCCTGCTCGCCGACGGGGCCGGCCCCCTGTTCCAGCTCTGCAAGGTGTTCCGCAACGGCGAGGTCTCCACCACGCACAACCCGGAATTCACGATGCTGGAGTTCTACCGGCCCCAGGCGGACTACCACGCCATCATGGCGGACCTGGAGGGGGCGCTGGCGGAGGCGGGGCGCTCGGCCACGGAGGGTGAGCCAGGCGCGGACCCGGCCTTCTTCACGCGCACCCCCTACGAGCGGCTCACCGTGCGCGACGCCGTGCTGCGCGCCACCGGGGTGGACATCCGCGTGCACTCGGACGGGCCCTCGCTCAAGCGGGCGGCGGAGGCCATCGGCGTGCGGACGGGCGACGCGGAGAGCTTCGACGACGTGTTCTTCCACCTGTTCCTGCAGCGGGTGGAGACGGGGCTGGGGTTCGACCGGCCGACGTTCCTCATCGAGTACCCGGCGTCGATGGCGGCCTTGTCACGGCTCAAGCCCGGGGACGCGGCGGTGGCGGAGCGGGTGGAGCTGTACGCGAAGGGGCTGGAGCTGGCGAACGGGTTCAGCGAGCTGACGGACCCGGCCGAGCAGCGCGCCCGCCTGCTCGAGGAACAGGACCTGCGACGCAGACTGGGACGTTCCGTGTATGCTCTGGACGAGCGGTTCCTCGACGCGGTAGGTCGAATGCCACCCTCGGCGGGCATCGCCGTGGGGCTCGACAGAATCCTGATGCTGCTGCTCGGGGTCCAGCGCATCTCGGATGTGCTCCTGTTCCCCGCCCACGAGTTCGTGTGATTCGAGACATCGTCCGGACAGCGTTCGCGGGTGTTTCAGCAGTGGGGCTGACGGGCGCTGCGTCGTCGGCGATATCGGCGCTGTCGGTGGCCGGCGCGCATCGGGAGGCGGACAAGCTCCTGAAGCTCTGGGCGCAGGGCGTGCTGGCGTCGGCGGGCGTGCGTCACGAGGCGGTGGGCCTGGAGCACATTCCGACGGAGGGCCACGTCGTCTTCGTGTGCAACCACCAGTCGCACTACGACGCGCCGCTGGGGTTGGCCTACCTGGAGAAGCACACGCGCTTCGTGGCCAAGGCGGAGCTGTTCAAGATTCCGGTGTTCGGCTCGGCGCTGCGGCTGGCGGGCAACATCCCCGTGGTGCGCAGCGGCAGCAGTCAAGACAGGGCCCGGCTGGAGGAGGCCGTGACGGCGCTGCGCGAGCGGGTGAGCGTGCTCTTCTACGCCGAGGGCACGCGCAGTGAGGACGGCCGGCTGCGGCCGTTCAAGAAGGGGGCCGCGACGCTCGCCATCCAGGCGGGCGTGCCGGTGGTGCCCATGGCCGTGTCAGGGACCCGGCTCATCCTTCCCAAGGGAGGACGGGCCGTGCGGTGGGGACAGCGCGTGGCATTGGCGGTGGGAGCGCCCATCACCACGCAAGGCCTGACGATTCAGGACCGCGAGGCGCTCACGCGCCAGCTGGAGGACGCGGTCGCGCAACTCTACTCCGAGGCGTGTCGACGCTCGGGAGACGTACCTACATGAAGAAGCCCGCACCTCAGAAGTCGTTCGCATCTCATCCCTGGCACGGAATCACCCCTGGCAACGACGCTCCGGAGGTCGTCACCGCGTACATCGAAATCGTCCCCACGGACGCGGTGAAGTACGAGCTGGACAAGGAGTCGGGCATCCTGATGTTGGACCGCCCGCAGCGCTTCAGCAGCCAGTGCCCCACGCTGTACGGCTTCATCCCGCAGACGTTCTGCGACGAGCTGGTGGCGAAGCGCTGCGCCGAGCGCACGGGCATGCGCGACATCAAGGGCGACGGCGACCCGATTGATATCTGCGTGCTGACGGAGAAGGTGGTCAGCAACGGCAACCTCCTGGTGCGCGCGGTGCCGGTGGGCGGCTTCCGGATGGTCGACGGCGACGAGGCGGACGACAAGATCATCGCCGTGCTCGAGTCCGACCTGGTCTACGGCGAGCTGCAGCACATCGCGCAGCTGCCGCGCCCGCTGCTCGACCGCCTCAAGCACTACTTCCTCACCTACAAGCAGATTCCCGGCGAGGGCAAGCGCAGCGTCGAGATCGCGGAGGTGTATGACCGCCCCGAGGCGCTCGAGGTCATCCGCCGCAGCATGAAGGACTACGACCGCGTCTACGGCAACGCGCCCACCACGCCCGTGCGCAGCCGCGCGCGGCGTCCGGTGGCGCGCAAGAGCCGCGCGTCCTGACGGTGCCTCACCGGGGAGCGGGGCGGTGTCGTCCGCTCCTCGGTGATTGGGACTCAGGGCTGGTTCGGGTCCGTGCCGATGCCCTGGTACGGGTTGAAGGTGTACGTCCGGGAGAACTGTGACGACGGGCTGAAGTAGTGCGCGGCGAGCTTCGCCGGGTCCGTGGCGATTTCTCCTCGCAGCACCGGGCCGTCATTCCCGTCGTCCCAGCCCCACGGCGCGTTGGCGGAGTTGGACGAGCAGTTGCCCGCGACGAGCCCGCAGCCGCCGCTGGTGTCGCCGCGGAAGGTGCCCCAGCCGGAGAAGAGCGTGGAGAGCTCGCGGCGCTGCCAGAGCCCCTCGCCGCCGTACAAGTCGAGCAGCTTGTAGCGCACGTCCGCGGCGGTGGCGGACGCGGGCTGCTCGGCGAGCGTGAGGGAGGGGAAGTACTTCACGCCGTCACCGACGATGTCGTAGGCCGGCCACGCCTTGAGGCCATGGCCCTTGGCCTCCTGCGCGGTGATGGGATGGAGCACGCCCTCGAAGGACGCGAGCGACAGCGTGCCGTCCACGCTCTCCGCGCCCGAGCCGAGCGGGCTGCCGGTGGGAACGAAGGAGAAGAAGTCCTTGTGCGCCACCGTCACCGCGCCCACGAGCGCGCCGTACTCGCTGCCGTCGCGCTGGACGATGAGCAGCACACCCTCGCCGTCGTTCTCGTGCTCGCTGTCGAAGATGTTGTCGGACCAGTCGCGCGGGTGGAAGAACAGGTAGAGCAGGTACCAGTGCGAGCTGGTCTCGACGACGGACTGGTACGCGTGCGCGGACAACAGCCGCGAGCCCGTGTTGTCCCAGTTGTTCGTCCCGCTCCAGTCCCCGTCGAAGTCCACGCGCGTGAGGAAGTCCGACTTGCCGCCCAGCGAGTGGGAGCCCGTCACGTCCACGTCCTGGTAGTGGATGGGCGCCCACCGCTTCGTGAGCGCCGCGCGCGCCGCCGTCGAGCCGACCCCGTCAAGCAGCGCCCGCTGCGCCTCGCCGAACGGGTCGTCCTCGGAGTACCCCTCGCCGCAGCCCGCGAGCAGCCCCAGGGACACGGTGACGAGGGTGGACACCAGCACTTCGGAAACACGACGAAGAGGTGACGGCATGCCGGCCTGCCTTTCTGGAAGGCGTCACTCCACGTCATCTTGGATAAATTGTGAACACTGCTTTACTTGAAAAACGCGTCAAGGCCGGGTGGGGTGGAACGGCACCATCCGGAGGTCGTCGTGATGCGGATTCGTTCGTGGGGGTTGTTGTCGCTGTTGGGGCTGTCGACGTTGGCGGGGGCGCGTGGGCTTCCGGGAGCATTCGTTCCGGGCAAGGAGCACGGGCCGTTCGTGGACGTGGTGGAGTACCTGAGCTCCGAGGAGGATTTCCGCGCCTGGTTCCAGCTGCGCGCCAACCTGCGCAAGAACTTCGATGACATCTGCGGGGACACGTTCTGCGAGGGGGACTACAGCAACATCGAGACGGTGGTGTTCCGCTGTTCGGTGGGGCAGCGCTCGGGAGTCATCGGTCAGTGCCTCTGGGTGTTCGGCGGCAGCTACGAGCACATCGATGCCAGGTCGGGGGCCATCACCACGGAGGCGCGCACGTGGGCCTGCACGAGCCCGTTGGTGCCGGGCACGACGATGGCGGCGCTGTTGAAGGCGCTGTCTGGCCCGGAGCCGATGGACGCGCCGCTGCCCGGCACGAGCACCACGCTCTACGACGGGTTGATCGACTGTCTCTAGCGGCTCAGCGCAGCTCGACGAGCCGCACGCGCTTGTAGATGCGCTTGTCCAGGGGCAGGCGCGTGTCGATGAAGCCGAGCGCCTCGTCGAACTCGAAGGTGAAGATGGGGATGGGCGGGCTGATGGAGAGGATCAGCTCGAACTCCCAGAGGCTGGTGATTCGCTCGCGCTTGCCCACGGCCTCGGCGGGAGGGGGCGGGAGCTTCTGGGCGGCGGCGCGGACGTCCTTCATCGCCTCGTTGTCCACCTCGGGCTGGTGGCTGGGCTCCACGAGCTCGACGTCGAGCAGGCGTCCTTGAGGGTCCTGCACGACGCGGATGAGGGCGCGGCGCGTGGCCCGGAACTCCTCGCGCATCTTCTCGCGCAGCTCCTGGCGCATGCGCAGCGTGGGGTCTCCGACCTGGCTCGCGGGGCGGCGACGGTCCTCCTCGAGGGGCTTGTTCGCGGCGAAGGCACCGGTGGCGCCGTAGTTGGCGGCGCGCTCGCCCCACACGCGGCCGTACGCGCGGCTGCGCTCCATGCCCATGTCGAAGTAGCCCTGGAGGCCATGCTCCTTCACGGCGCGGTCCGCGTCCCAGAGGCCCAGCAGTGTCTTGCCCAGCTGGCTGAAGTAGGGATGCACCAGCCCCCGGTCCACCTTGCCCCGGCCGACGCCCTCGGCGACCAGCTCCTCGACGAGCGCCTGGGGGGAGGTGGGCTCACGGGCGCCTCGGAGCTCGCGCTCCTGGGGCGCTTGTTCCTCGCTGCGCCACGCGGAGACGCGCTGGGTCCGGGCCGCGAGCAGCAGGCGTGCTCCCTCGCGCCGCGCGTCGGTGGGCGCCGCGCGCGGGATGTCACCGTGTGGAGCCTGTCGCGGCACGTCGGAAGACTCAGCTGACTGAGTGTTCTCGCTGGGGGCCTGCGCCATGAGGGGCGCGTCGGCCGGAGGTGGACGGTTCGTGATGGCTCGCGTGTCGGCCAGCTCCCCGCTCGGGCTGTCCTCGCGAGGCTGGGCGGACAGGGCACCCGAAGTATCGGGGCGCGGCGCGTCCGCGGTCAGGGTGTTCGCGTCGCGCTGGGGCGCGGCTCGGACGATGCCTTCCTTCGGGGGGGGAGTAGCGCGTGCGACGGCGCCGTCGGTTCGGTCGGAATCCGCTGGAGGGGCCTCAGGTGCTCGTGCGGTCTTGTCGGGCCGAGGAGGGCTGGTTTCGGACCTCCGTGGGGCCGCGCCGCTGTCACCGCTTCGGGCGCCGCCAATGGATGCGTTGGGGAGAGGCGCGCGGGCGTTCGCAACGGCATCGCCGTCATCGACCCGGCGGTCCTCCGGTGGCGTATTCGGGGGGACTGGAGGCGGGGCGGGCGGTGAGCGCACCTCCACCTCGACCCACTCCAGCGCGGGGCGCGGGGGCTGGGGCGCACGAGGCCCTCGGAGGGCGCCCTCCGGAACGCTGTCGACGCCCAGCCACAGGAGCCCATGCAGGGCGAGGCTGGCGACGAGCGCGGGGAGGAGGCGTCGGGAGGGGGCCGGCGACATGGGTTCCAGGTTTAATCACGCCTGCCCGGTGTGCTTGGGAAAGCGCGGTGGAAGGGTAGGAAACCCATCATGGCGCGCGTAGTCTCCTGTGACATCGGAGGAAGGTACCCAGGATGGCGACCTCGCTGCTCGCGACGGATGGCTACAAGTTCAGCATGGCGGAGGCCGGTTGGCCGTTGCGCCGGGAGACGTTCTATTACTCACACCGCAAGGGTGGCCTCCAGGTCATGCCGCTGGACCTGGCCGCCTACGTGCGTGCCCTCCTGCCCAAGCCCAAGCCCGAGGACTACGACTTTCTCGCGAAGTACGACTACGAGATGGGCGTGGGCTTCAAGGCGGCCATCCTCCGCAAGGAGAAGCTCTCCGTCCGCGCCATCCCCCAGGGCGCGTGCTTCTTCCCCCGCGAGCCCATCCTCACCGTCACCGGTCCCTCCGCGCTCGTCTCGTGGGTGGAGCCGCTGCTGCTCCAGCTCAACTTCCGCATCCAGGTGGCCACCCAGGCCCTGACGGACCGCGAGGGACTGGCGCGCGCGCTCGCCCGCGTCACCTGCGACGAGCAGAAGGCGATTGCCCTGGAGACGCTCGACGCGGTGGGCGTCAAGCCGGTGCCCATCACCGTGGACTCGGAGGGCTACCTGCAGCGCGTGCGCGCCACCGTGAAGGAGCTCATCGACGCGGTGGAGGACCCGGCCCGCATCTTCGAGGTGGGCCTGCGCGCGGCCACCTGCCAGCAGCAGCACGAGCTGGCCCTGCGGGCCTGCAAGGACGTGGGGGTGACGCGCACCAGCAACGTGGAGGGCGCGCGCAAGCTGGGGATGATTCCCGTGGGCACCATGGGCCACGAGCACATCCAGCGCTTCGGTTCGGACGATGCCGCCTTCCGCGCCATGCGCGAGCGCCGTCCGCAGCGCTCCAGCTACCTGCTGGACACCTTCGACACGCTCACCTCCGGCATCCCCGCCGCCTTCCAGCTCATCCGCGAGGAGCCGGGCGCGGGGGACTCCATCCGCTTCGACTCGGGCAACAAGAAGCTCCAGTACCTGTACGCGGTGACGCGCGCGCGCGACATCGGCATCAAGCCCGTCAACATCCTCGAGGACGGCCTGGACGCCGAGGCCACGCGCGAGTTCGAGGACCTGCGTCGACAGGTGGGCTGGGAGCCGGGCTCGCAGTTCTACGGCTACGGAGGTCACATCGTCGCGCGGACCATGGAGTGTCCGTTCACGCGCGACAAGGTGGCCGCCATCTACAAGCTGTCGCAGACGGGCCCGCAGCCGGTGATGAAGTTCGGCAACGAGCTGGCCGAGGGCAAGCAGAGCATCCCGGGCACGCCGGTCCTGTTCCGCCGCCGCCATGGCTCCGGGCCCATCGGGCTGGTGGGACAGGAGGGCGAGCCCGTGCCGGATGGGTACTTCCCGCTGATGGAGGCCGAGCCCGAGACGCCTTCGCTGGTGGGGGCGCTGGAGGTGAACTCGGAGCCCGCGAAGATTGCCCAGACGCAGGCCACGCGCGCGCTCGTCGAGGAGCTCACGCGCAAGCACTTCCCCAAGGGACGCTGAGGACGACCCATGACGCTGCCGATTCCCCGGTTCCACGACGACGCTCGCGCCGGACAGCTCTACCTGGAGCGCACCGGAGAGGTCGCCGAGGAGGCCCTGCGCTACGCGGCCGAGCACCGCGTGCGTCCGGCGAGCGAGGACCGCGTGCGCATCGCGGCCTTCGGCATCGACGTGCAGGTGGCCTTCTGCACGCCCGGCGCCAGCCTCTTCGTCCCGGGCGCGGTGGAGGACACCCAGCGCACGCTGCGCTGGCTCTACGCGAACCTGGGGCGGGTGACGGAGCTGGTGTTCTCGCTCGACACGCACCGCGTCTTTCAAATCTTCCATCCCGCGTGGTGGCGTGACGCGGAGGGCAAGCCCCCGCCGCCGCTCACGTCCATCACCGCCGCGGACGTGCGCGCGGGCCGCTGGCGCGCCACGCGCTTCGAGGCGGAGAGCCTGGAGTACTGCGAGCGACTGGAGGCGAGAGGTCGCTACGTGCACACCATCTGGCCGTACCACGCGCTGCTGGGCGGACTGAGCCACGCGCTGGTGCCCGCGTTCTACGAGGCGAGCGCGTTCCACGCCCTGGTGCGCGACACGCCCACGCACTTCGAGCTGAAGGGCGAGCACCCGCTGACCGAGAACTACTCGGTGCTGTCGCCGGACGTGACGGAGGTGAAGGGCCAGCGCGTGGGGGAGTTCAACACGCGCCTGTTCGAGCGGCTCATGACGTTCGACCGCGTCTACGTGTTCGGCCAGGCCAAGTCGCACTGCGTGCTGTCCACCCTGCGCGACCTGCGCGAGCACATCGAGCGCACGGACCGCTCGCGGATGGGGCGCGTGCACATCCTGGTGGATGCGATGAGCCCGGTGCCCGCGCCGCCGCTGAATCCGCTGCCTCCCGCGCTCGACTTCCCGCGCATGGCGGATGCGGCCATCGAGGAGCTTCGCGCGGCGGGCATGCGCGTGGTGCGCACGGCGGACCCGCTGGAGGACTGAGCCGCGAATCCGGTGGGGTACCCCACATCCGGTCCCGCGTGCGTCGGGCCCACGCCAGTCGCCTGGGCCCGTCACGCGCGTCCGAGGTGCCCCCCGGCCTGGTCGCGTGCGTGAGCCTCCGCGCGCCGCCTTGAGGCGCGCATCCGGTGGGGTACCCCACATCCGGTCCCGCGTGCGTCGGGCCCACGCCAGTCGCCTGGGCCCGTCACGCGAGTCCGAGGTTCCGCCCCGGCCTCAGCGCGTCGTCTTGAGTCGCGCCGCCGTCCAGCGCGCCACGGCTTCCTGGAGCACCTCCGCCGCCGTTGCGCCGGGACGCGCCTGGGTGCTCAGGTCCACCACCGTGTGGAACAGGTCCAGCTCCACGCCTTCATCGCGGCGCACCGAGCCCGCGAAGAGCTCCACCGGCGTGCCGTGCTCACGCGCCAGTCGCGCCAGTCCCCCGGGGCCCTTGCCCAGCGACGTCTGCCGGTCGAAGCGTCCCTCGCCCGTGAGCACCACCTCCGCGAGCAGCACGCGCCGCTCCAGCCCCAGTGCCCGCGCCACCAGCTCGTACCCGGGCACCAGCCGCGCGCCCGCGAGCGCCACCAGCCCGAAGCCGAAGCCTCCCGCCGCGCCCGTGCCCGGCCAGCCCGCGGACAAATCCCCCACCACGCGCGAGTAGTGCGCGAGCGCCGCCTCCAACTCCTCCACGCCCTGCGCGTCGGCACCCTTCTGCGGACCGAACAACCGCGCCGCTCCATCCGCGCCCAGCAGCGGCGACGTGACGTCCGTGGCGCCCATCAGCTCCACCTTGCCCAGCCGGGGATGGCGTCCACTCGCGTCCACCCGCGCGAGCGCCGAGAGCGCCGCGCCACCGGGCGGAAGCGGATGTCCGTTCGCATCCAGGAACCGATAGCCCAGCGCCGTGAGCGCGCCCGTGCCGCCGTCCGTCGTCGCGCTGCCACCGAGTCCGATGATGAGCCGCTCGCAGCCCGAGTCCAGCGCGGCCCGCATCAGCTCACCCGCGCCGTACGTCGACGCCTTCCTCGCGCTGACGGGAGTGGGCTCCAGGTGCGCCAGCCCGGAGGCCGCGGCCATCTCCACCACCGCCGTGCGCCCGTCCTCGAGCAGCGCCCACGCGGCCTCCATCGGCTTGCCCAGGGGACAATGCACCCGGCACACGCGGCGCTCGCCACGCGTCCCCGACAGCAACGCCTCCACGGTGCCAGGGCCGCCATCCGCCAGCGGCGCCAGGTCCAGCACCACCTCGGGCGACACCTCCCGCACGCCCCGGGCCATCGCCTCCGCGGCCTCCGACGCCGTGAGGGTGCCCTTGTACTCCTGCGGTGCGACGAGCCAACGCGGCGGTATCACGACGAGGACGCTCCACCGGCCACCGGGTGGTCTCCGTTCCCCCTCGTCCTCGCAGTCAGACTTCTCCGCACGCCCACGCCTCCGCAGCCGGATTGCCGGCGCAATCATGGCCTCGTCGGCGGGCGAGTTCACACTGATACATGCGTCATGTGTCTGTGAACTTCTGGAATTGCCTCAATAGCTTGAATCCAAGAGTGGGATTCAATGCAGACCCGGAGCGGTGGGGTGGGTAGGGATGACCCGTCAGGGTGTCTTGGTTGACGCCCGGGCGAGGGCCTCGGCGTGCCACTCGAGCAGGGGCCGGGGCGCGCGCAGCGAGGGCTCGCGCTGCTGGGAGACGCGCTCGAGCCGCTCCAGCAACGCCCCCACGGTTTCTGCGGGCTGGCGGGCGGGGCCGCGGATGCGCTCGCAGAAGAACGTGCGGCAGCCGAAGGGCCGGTCCGCGTACACGGTGCAGCGCTTGCCGGCCGCGTCCAGGTAGGGACAGCCGCCGTCCTCGCGCGCGGGCGGCAGGGGGCGGCCCTGGGTGAGCAGCTCCCACTCGGGCAGCCACAGCCAGGGCTGGCGGCCCGTGCGGGACAGCTGGCAGCACTCACCGCTGGCGGGGCAGGAGAAGGGGCCGTAGGCGGCGTCGGCCTGGCGGAAGATGGCGCGCACTTCCTTGAGCGCGCGCTCCTTCTGGTGGGAGCCCCGCGTGGTGGGCGCTTCCTCCTCGTCATCCCAGTCCCGGCTCCGCATGTCCTCGCCCTCTGGCCGCGCGCCGGGCGCTCACATCGCGCGCAGCACGTAGCACTTCAGGTAGCGGGTCTCCCGCAGGTTCACGAGCACGGGGTGGTCCTTGCCCGCGCCGCGCCGCTCGATGATCTGCATGCGCCGCTTCGCGTCCGCGGCGGCGGAGGCGAGCATGTCCTCGAAGGCCTGCTCGTCCACGTGGTACGTGCAGCTCGCGGTGATGAGGTGCCCGCCGGGCCTGAGCAGCTGCATGGCGCGCAGGTTGATCTCCTTGTACCCGCGCACCGCGGCGGCGAAGGCGTCCTTGTTCTTCGCGAACGACGGCGGGTCCAGGACGATGGTGTCGAACTTCCTGCCGTCGTCCACCGCGTCGCGCAGGAAGTCGAACGCGTTGGCGGCCACCACATCCACATTGGAGAGCTTGTTCGCCTGGGCGTTCTCACGCAGCTGGGCCGCGGCCTGGTCGGAAATCTCCACCGCCGTGACGCTCTGGGCCCGCGTGGCGAGCTGGAGCGCGAAGCCACCCACGTACGAGAAGCAGTCCAGCGCCTCGCCCGCGGCGTACTGCGCCGCCATGACGTGGTTCTCCTTCTGGTCCAGGAACGCGCCCGTCTTCTGGCCCTCCAGCAGGTCCGCGCGCACGCGCACCATGCCCTCGTCGAAGGAGATGGGGCCCGGGGGCAATTCGCCGCGCAGCAGGCCCTTCTCCGGCGTCAGGCCCTCCAGGTTGCGCACGCCCACGTCCGAGCGGTTGACGATGCCGCGCGGCTTGAACTGCGCCTCGAGCAGGTCCGCGATGAGCGCCTTGCGCTGCTCGGTGGCGGGCACCAGGAACTGCACGCTCAGGTAGTCGCCGTACCGGTCGACCACCAGGCCCGGGATGCCGTCCGCCTCGCCGTGCACCAGCCGGTACGTCGTCTCGCCCGGCAGCGCGCTCTTGCGCAGGGCCTGGGCGGACAGGAGGCGCTGGCGGAAGAAGTCCTCGTCCACCGCGACGTCGTCGAAGCTCAGCCAGCGCAGCGAGATTTTCGACTGGCGCGAGTAGAACGCCTTGCCGATGAACCAGCCGCGCCCGTCGGTGACGCGGACGATTTCGCCGCCCTGCAGGCCCGGGTCGCCGTTGAGGTCGGCGCGGTAGATCCACGGGTGGCCCGCTTGCCAGCGCTCGACGCCCCGGCGCAGCAGGGAGACCTGGGGCAGGCCATCCGGGCCCAGCTCGGGCGAGGTGCGGTCCGGGGCCACCTTTTCGGGGCGGTGGTGGGGGCGGCCTCGGCCCTGTCCGGACGGCGGGGAGGAGGGTCTGCCGCCGCGATGGGGGCCGGAGGGGGGCTTGGAAGAGGTGGGCATGGCGTTGGGCGGCGTATACTCGCAACCCGCGTGAGATACGAGTTGCTCCTACAGACGAAGACGCCGGGCACGCCCTACGAGGCGGCGCGGGTGGATGGCCTCCTCTCCGAGCGGCGGGTGAGCGCCCGTCCGGACGGCAACCGGCTCTGGCATCTCGAGCACGGGGACGTGGAGGTGGGCGAGCTGCGCGAGGGCGGACGGGTGGTGGCCACCGAGCTGCGCATCCCCCTGTCCGAGCGCACGGAGCTGGTGCGCGAGGTGGTGGCCGAGGCCGCTGGCATCGCCAGCGCGGCCGGCGCGCGGCTGGTGGACCCCCAGCTGGGGCGCTCGCTCGCGGCCACGGATGACCACGTGGTGGTGGACCAGTACCTGCGCACGGTCCGCTACGAGGGCTCCATGTCCGTGGGCTCCATGTCGTTCACCCCGGCCACGAGCGAGAGCTCGCGCGGCTTCCAGCCCGGCGCCAGGTTCTTCCTCATCGCCATCGGCGCCTTCTTCTTCCTGTACCTGCTGGTGGACTCGATGATTGGGAGCCTCGGCGGCAGGTAGACAGCGGGCGAGGGGAGGGGCGCCGCCCCTGCCGTCGGGTTGTCCAGCACGAGGGGCCGCTCGGCGTTAGGTTGGGGGCGTGTTCAAGTACTTCCTGCTCGCACTGATTCTCCCCTTCGTGGAGCTGTACCTGCTGGTCGCCATCGGCCGGGAGGTGGGCTTCCTTCCGACGCTCTCCGTCGTGCTCCTGACGGGGCTCGTGGGCTCCTGGCTCGCGCGCCGCGAGGGGAGCCGGGTGATGCGTCGGTGGCGCGACGCGCTCGCCATGCGGCAGGTGCCGGAGGAGGGCCTGTTCAGCGGCGCGCTGGTGATGCTCGGCGGCCTGCTCCTGCTGGTGCCGGGCTTCCTCACCGACGTGGTGGGCCTGTCGCTGCTCCTGCCTCCGGTGCGCCGGTTCGTCACGGCGCGCCTGCGCCGCGCGGTCGAGCGCCGCATGCGGGACGGCTCGTTCCAGGTCACCACCATTGGCGGCATGGGGTTCCCCGGTCCGTTCCCGGGGGAGCCCAGGGGCGGCACGCCGTTCCCCGAGTCCTGGTCCGACACGGCGCCCAAGGGACCTCCCGGCCGCATCCGCTCCGGCGCGTCACGCGCGGAGGTGGACGCGGAGTTCACCGAGGACGAGCCCAGGCACTGAGGCCGGCGTTCAGGCCCGCGGGCTCATGCGCGTGCCGCTCAGGCTCGCGTTGAGCGTGGTGGAGCCGGCGCGCCACGGACGGGCCTGCTCCGTCAGCCAGCGGCCCAGCCACGCCACCACCGCGCACGCCACGAGCAGCGCCACGCCGATGCCCACCGCGGCGGGGACTCCGAGCCGGGGCCCGATGCGGCCCGCGAGGCCCGCGATGTCCGCCCAGCCGTACACCACCGGCAGGTGCAGCACGTAGATCCACAAGGACAGCCGCCCGAACGGCGCCAGCAGCTTGCTCAACCGGACGGGCGCGAGGTTGACGGCGCCCAGCACCAGGAGCCCCTGACCCACGCGGTACGCCACCAGCCACGCGCTCGCGGGCGTCCAGTCCGCGGTCGTCATCCGCGTCAGCCCGAGCATCCCCGCGCCGAGCGCCAGCAGCGCCAGGCCCTGCGGCCAGCCCGGACGCAGCAGGTGCAGCGCGTACGCCGCGAACGCACCCGCGAAGAAGTAGCCCGCCCACGGGAAGAAGGGGAAGCGGCTGCCCGCGGCGCTGCCCAGGAATTGCTGCACCGCGCCCGGCAGACCCACGCCCAGCTTCCACACGGTGGCGCTCACCAGCGGGATGCCCACCGCGAGCACGAGCAGGACCAGCGGCCGGCCGCCCTGCGCGGGCACGAGCGCGAGCAGCACCGAGCCCACCAGCAACGCGAAGCCGATGCACTGGAGCGCGTCGAAGGTGAGGACGTGCGACACCATCGCGTCCGTCCAGCCCAGGTCCCGCACGGCGTGCCACCCGGGCCAGTGCAGGAAGTAGCCCAGGAACAGCAGCAACAGCGAGCGGCGCACCCGACGCCCGAGCGTGTCGCGCGCGGCGTTGGGCTTGGTCCCCAGCGCGGCCACCACCGCCCAGCCGCTCACCAGCAGGAACAGGGGCGCGGTGACGCCGCGGAAGGCCCAGTAGTGCTGCACCCACGGCAGCAGGCGCGCCTCGGCCGAGAGCAGCGCGTCCAGCGTGTGTCCCAGCACCATCGCGAGGACCGCCAGACCGCGCGCCCCGTCGAGCCCGGGGTGCCGGTTCGATTGCTGCTGGAAGGTGAACGAGGGGCCGAGTCGGTTCACGCGACCCGGAGCATAGGACGATGTGCTGGACTCGTCTCGAAAACGCACCACCGGCGAGGTCATCCCCACACCCAGGGACAGGCCACCTGGACGGTCCGTGGGGTGCTACATCCCTGCTCATGAAGCTTTCCAACCGGAGCGGGTTCGCCCCCTGTCTCGTCGCGCTGCTGGCAAGCCCCGTCGCGAGCGCCGCGTCGGGGGATGACTGGCTGGGCCCGGACAAGCCCAAGCACTTCGCGGCCTGCTTCGTCCTCGCGGGCGTGGGCTACGGCGCGGGCGCGCTACTCTTCGAGCCGCCGGAGGCGCGGCTCTGGACGGGCGCGGGGCTCGCGATGGGCGTGGGCGTGGGCAAGGAGCTGTACGACCTGGGGCGGGGCACCACCTTCTCGTTCAAGGACCTGGCCTGGGACGCCGCGGGGACGGCGACGGGCCTGGGCGTGTCGTGGCTCGTGGACCGGCTCCTCTTCGGCCCCACGCCCAGCCCCCAGGCGCGGGGCTCGCTACGGGCCGCTCCGCCCGTCGTGCTCGTCCTCGGGACGCGACGGGGACAAGAGGTCCTGGTCGGGACGCGCGCGGGCCTCGACGAGGCGCAGGAGGGGCTCTCGCTCCAGCAGCGGCTCCACCGTCATCAAGGCGCTGCCCTGCTCGGCGTGGCCCCCCGTGATGAGCACGGTGACCTTGCCGCGAGGACACTGGCGCAGACAGCCGGTGGGCATGACGCGGACTTCATCGGCGAGCCCCCGGTCGGCGAGCGAGCGCTGGAGCCAGCGCGGCAGCTCGATGCCGCCCCCGCTGCGCGCGCCGCGCATCAGGCACTTGCGGCAGATGAGGACATCGACGTCCCGGTTCGCGTCTCCACCGTCTTCATCCCGCATCCATCCTCCGAGTCGTCGAGCCGGGGCGCTCCGGGCTTGCCGCACCCGGTGGACGCCCCGCTGCGTGGGCGCTGAAGCGAAAGCGGCCCGTCAAAGCTGTCGCTCCCGGGAGGTAGCGGCCAGGGCGCGGCCTCGCACCCAGGGGCTCCTCGTCCGAGGAGCAGGGGAGCGGCGGAGCGCAGGCGTCTGACGGGCTGATGGACGCGGGAAGCGCGGGCGGGGTGCGTCACAAAGACGCGGGCCCCGGCCGGAGGCGGGGCTGATAGCGTGCCGGGCCGTCCACACCCCCTGGAGTGCGTCATGTCCCGAACCCGCTTCGTCACCCTGCTCACGCTGACCTCCCTGGGCGCGTTGTCGGGCTGTGAGCGCAAGCAGGAGCCCGTCGCGCCGCCCACGACGGCGAGCGCGCCGAAGCCGCCGGGCCCCAAGCCGATGACGCCCGAGCAGCTCTCGCACTTCTTCCGCCCGACGCCGCCGGCCAAGGACGCGAAACCCGTGCCCCAGGACACCGAGGCCCAGGTGGCGCTGGGCCGCATGCTCTTCTTCGAGCCCCGGCTGTCGAAGAACCACGACGTCTCCTGCAACACCTGCCACGGCCTGGACACCTACGGCGTGGACAACAAGGCGCTGTCGGACGGGCACCGCGGGCAGAAGGGCTCGCGCAACTCGCCCACCGTCTACAACGCGGCGGGGCACATCGCGCAGTTCTGGGACGGGCGCGCGGACACGCTGGAGGCGCAGGCGTCCGGCCCCATCCTGAACCCGGTGGAGATGGCCATGCCGGACGAGCGCCGCGTGGTGGCCACGCTCTCCTCCATGCCGGAGTACGTGACGCGCTTCCGTGACGCGTTCCCCGGCGACAAGAAGCCCGTGTCGCTGGCGAACGCGGCGCGCGCCATCGCGGCCTTCGAGCGGGGGTTGACCACGCCGTCGCGCTTCGACCAGTACCTCGCCGGCCAGCACTCGGCGCTGAGCGAGGCGGAGCAGCGCGGCCTGCACCTCTTCGTGGTGACGGGCTGCACCACGTGCCACAACGGCCCGGCGGTGGGCGGCACGTCGTTCCAGAAGCTGGGGCTCATCGAGGACTACCCGGGCCTGAAGGACGCGGGGCGCTTCGACGCGACGAAGAACGAGGACGACCGGGGCAAGTTCCGCGTGCCCACGCTGCGCAACGTGGAGCGCACCGGTCCGTACCTGCACGACGGCAGCGTGGAGGAGCTGCCGACGATGGTGCGGCTGATGGCGAAGCACCAGCTGGCGCGGACGCTGACGGACGCGGAGGTGGATGACCTGGTGGCCTTCCTCAAGAGCCTCACCGGGGAGCTGCCGCCGCGCGAGCACATCGCCGCGCCGCCCCTGCCGCCCAGCACGAAGAAGACTCCCGAGCCGGACCCTTCCTGAGCTAAACCCCGAGAGACCCATGGACCGAATGTTCTTCTATGCCCACTCCGGGCTCCGCTATCTGGTGTTGCTCGCGGGCGTGCTGGCCATCGCCTACTTCGCCTTCGGGCTCGCCACGAAGCGCCCGTTCGACAAGGGAGGCCGCATCCTCGGCTCCTCCTTCGCGGGCCTGCTGCACCTCCAGGTGCTGCTCGGCATCCTCGTGCTGGTGACGCGCTTCTACTACCCGGCGCTCATCGGCCACATCGTGATGATGGTGCTCGCGGCCGGCTCCGCGCAGGCGCTGCTCTCGGTGAATCGCCGGCGTCCCCAGCCGGGCTACGCGCTGCCGCTGGCGGGCGTGGGGCTCGCGGTGCTCTTCATCATCGGTGGCATCATGGCCATCGGCCGCGGCGTGTTCACCACCACCGCGATGTGATTTGTCGCTCCAGGCGGGTGGAGCCTCGTGCTCCCCGCGTGGGCCCGGGCCTCGAGGCGTGTCTCGCCTCGGGGCCTTCGTGTTTCAGCAGGGCGGGGGCATGGACTCCATCTCGCGAGTGTCTCGCGGGGAGCCGAGCGCAAGGTTCGCCGCCGTGAGGCCCTCTTCGTCATGAAGTGCGCCGCGCGCGTGCTGGCGCGGGCACCGCGAGCCCTCTCGGGATGCCTGCTGGCAAACAGTGCGTCGGCGTGTGTCGCCGCGCGCAAATGCTGCGCACCGCTCGCTTGATTTCCGGAGCTTCGCGCCGCCGTGGGGCGTGGATCATCCTGGCCTTCGCGTTGCACTGACGTCCCCGCGTGCCGGGCAATGAGCCCGGCCTCCCCGCGAGGAGGGGCACGCAGCAATGCGGACACGTGAGCTGGGAGGACGGCCGCGACAGGAGCGAACGCTCGTCCCCATCATTCCGCTCCTGGCCCTGTTGGCGGCGCCGGCCGCGCTGGCGCAGGGCGCCGCGCGCCAGGGCGCTCAGCTCTTCACCCAGCGGTGCGCCACGTGCCACTCGATGGGCGAGGGCGACCGGATTGGCCCCGACCTCCACGGCGTGCTGGAGCGCCGCGACGAGGCCTGGGTGACGCGCTTCATCAAGAGCCCCGGCGCGCTCATCGACTCGGGCGACCCGGTGGCCACCGAGCTGCTCGCGAAGTTCAACGGCGTGCGCATGCCGGACCAGGCGCTCTCCGACGCGGAGCGCGACAGCCTCTACGCCTTCATCCGCGACTGCACGCAGAAGGGGAAGGGCGGCTGCAAGCCCTCGCCCGCGGAGAAGATGGGCACGGACGCCACGCCGGAGGAGATTGCCCGGGGCCGCCGGCTCTTCGAGGGCGCGGAGTCGCTGAAGAACGGCGGCGCGGCCTGCATCGGCTGCCACGACGTGCGCGGGCTGGGCGTGGCGGGCGGCGGCACGCTGGGCCCCAACCTCACCTTCGCCTTCGCGCGGATGGGCGAGAAGGGCATGCGTCCGGCGCTGGCGAAGCTGGAGGGGCCGATGATGGGGCCGCTCTACGCGAAGGCGCCGCTCGACGAGGAGGAACAGTACGCCCTCAAGGCGTACCTCGCGGACGTGTCCCGCGATGGCAGCCGTCCCCGGGGGGACCGTGACTTCTTCTACCTGGGGCTCGTCGGCATGGCCGCGGTCCTGGGCTTCATCGGAGTGATGTTCTCGGCTCCGTCCACGCGAGGTCAGTCGTGAGCGACGCGTTCCTCTTCAACGCCCTGCCGTACGCGGCGGCCGGGGTGGCCCTGGCGGGCACCATCTGGAGGGTCACCGCGCGCGAGCCCGCGCCGCCCACCACGCCCTGGACGTCCGCGGGGCGCGCGGTGCTGGCGGGGGTCGCCATCGTCGCGTTCTTCCATCTCTTGGGGCTGGCCGCGCCTCGCGCGATGCAGGCCTTCAACGCCTCTCCCGCGCGCCTGTTCACGCTGGAGTCGCTGCAGCTCATCGGCGCGATGCTGCTGGCCTGGGGGCTCGCGTCGCTGGGGCTTCGCAAGGCGAAGGCGGGGCAGTGGACGCCCGCGCTCACCCTGGGCCTGCTCTTCGCGCACGTGCTCACCGCCGTGTACATCGCGGTGGCGCTGCGCTGGGGCACCGCCTGGTACCTGCACATCGGTGTGCCGTACGTGCGCTCGCTGATGACGTTCCAGCCGGACGCGACGCGGATGCTCACGGCGCCGACCGTCTACCAGGTGCACGTGCTGCTGGGCTTCGTGCTGCTGGCGCTGGCGCCCTTCATCCGGATGAACCGCGCGACGGTGCCCCAGCGCGCGGAGGAGTCGGTGGAGCCGGGCCTGCTCGGCACGCCTCGGGAGGAGACGCCATGAGCCGCGCATCCATCCGCGGGCTCGGCCAGGCCGGCGCGCTCCTCGCGCTGGGACTGGGCGGGTGCAGCGGGCCGGTGAACAACCAGCAGGGCCACATGCCAGCGCAGCCGGTGGCCTTCTCGCACGCGGTCCACGCGGGCCAGTACGAGCTGGACTGTCAGTACTGCCACGTGGGCGCCGAGCAGAGCCGTCACGCGGGCGTGCCGTCCGCCAGCGTCTGCATGAACTGCCACACGCAGGTGAAGAAGGACTCGCCCGAAATCCAGAAGGTCGCCGCCGCGGTGGCAGCCAACGCGCCCATCCAGTGGGTGCGCGTGCACCGGCTGCCGGACCACGCCTTCTTCAACCACGCCAGCCACGTCACCGCGGGCCTGAAGTGCCAGACCTGCCACGGCGCGGTGGAGCAGATGGTGCGCGTGGAGCAGGTGGAGCCCATGACGATGGGCTGGTGTCTGGACTGTCACCGCAAGACGGGCGCGCAAGGACTGACGGCGCCCATCGCTTCCGCGCCGCGCAAGGGGGAGCTGTTGGCCCTCATGTCCGGTGAGCCGCTTCCCGAGCCCTCGAAGACCCCTCGCACCCTCCAGCCGCCCTCGGACTGCTCGAGCTGCCACCGCTGAGGACCCCCGCGCCATGTCCGACAAACTTCCCCAGTACTGGCAGAGCCTGGCCGAGCGCGCGACGGATGCCTCGTGGCTCGACACGCAGCGCAACGAGTTCGCCGAGGAGCTTCCGGTGGGCGTCGCCGCCGCGCCTCCGGATGCGAGCAGCCGTCGTGACTTCTTCAAGATGATGGGCCTGAGCGCCGCGGCGGCCATGGTGGCCTGCCAGCGCGCGCCGGTGCAGAAGCTCATCCCCTACGTGTCGCGGCCGGACGAGGTGACGCCGGGCACGGCGCTCTGGTACGCGTCCACGTGCGACGCGTGCCCCGCGCGCTGCGGTCTGTTGCTCAAGACGCGCGACGGTCGCCCCATCAAGGTCGAGGGCAACGACGAGCACCCCGTGTCCCGCGGCGGTGTGTGCGCCGTGGGCCAGGCCTCCGTGCTCTCGCTCTACGACGCGAGCCGCGCCCGCTTCCCCTCGCGCGCCAGCAGCCGCGTGTCGTGGACGGACCTGGACGCCGAGGTGAAGAAGGGCCTCGCCAGGGCGACCGAGGACGGCAAGGCCATCCGGCTGGTGCTGCCCTGGGTGATGGGGCCCACGGCGGAGGCCGCGGTGGCGCGCTTCCTCGCCGCGCACCCGACGGCGCGCACGGTGCGCTACGAGCCCCTGGGCGAGCTGTCGTCGCTGGGGGAGGCGTACCGCGTCACGCACGGCGCCCGCGTGGTGCCGGACTACCGCTTCGACAAGGCGGAGGTCATCGCCAGCTTCGGCGCGGACTTCCTGGGCACCTGGGTGTCGCCGGTGGCCTTCACGCGGCAGTACGTGGAGGCGCGCGACGCGGCCGCGCGCAAGGCGATGGCGCGCCACTTCCAGGTGGAGCCGGTGATGACGCTCACCGGCGCGGCGGCGGACCGTCGCTTCGTGGTGGCGCCGTCCGACGTGACGCTGGCCCTGGGCGACGTGGTGCGCAGGCTGGCGGTGAAGGCGGGCCGAGAGGTGCCGGGGCTGAAGTCGCTGCCTGCCTCCAGGCTGGAGCCTGCCTCGCTGGATGAGCTGGCCGAGGCGCTGTGGGCCCACCGCACCGAGTCGCTGGTGGTGTGTGGTGGCGACGAGGTGGCGGGCCAGGTGCTGGCCGCGACGGCGAACGTGCTGCTCGGCAACGAGGGCACCACGGTGCTTCCCCGGGACGGCGTGGCGCTGGACGAGAAGGCGCTGTCGTACGGCGAGCTGCTCGCGGAGCTGGAGGCCGGGAGCGTGGGCGCGGTGGTCTTCCTCGGCGTCAACCCGGCGCACACCGACGCGCGCGGTGACTCGCTGGGGGCCCTTTTGAAGAACGTGCCCCTCACGGTGGCGCTGAACGACCGGCTGGACGAGACGGCGGTGCTGACGCGGCTGCACGCTCCGGCCTCCACGGCGCTGGAGGCGTGGGGCGACGCGGAGCCTCGCCGGGGCGTGGTGTCGCTGCGGCAGCCCGCGGTGTCGCCGCTGCACGACACGCGCGACGCGGTGGAGTCCCTGCTGACGTGGGCCGGCGCGGCCCAGGCCCACCACGACTTCCTGCGCGCGCGCTGGGAGGCGGAGGTCTTCCCGATGGCCGGCGTGACAGGGACGGACTTCGCCCACTTCTGGGATGACTCGGTCCGCCGGGGTGTCGTGACGCTGTCGTCAGTGCCCGCGGCGCCGCTGACCTTCCGTGAGGAGGGCGTGGCGAAGGTGCTCGCCGGCGTGGCGCGTCCCTCGGTGGAGTGGGAGCTGGTGCTGTTCCCCTCGGTCGGTCTGCGCGACGGCGCGATGGCGAACAACGCGTGGCTCCACGAGGTGCCGGACCCCATCACCAAGGCGACCTGGGGCAACCCCGCGCTCATCTCACCCGCGCGCGCCAAGGAACTGGGCCTGTCCGACGGCGACGTGGTGAAGGTGAGCGTGGGCGGCAGGTCGGTCTCGCTGCCCGTGCTGATTCAAGCCGGCACGCACCCCAGCGCGCTGGGGCTCGCGGTGGGCTACGGCCGCACGCGGGCCGGGCGCATCGGCGATGGAGTGGGGGAGCGCGTCTACCCGCTGGCCGCGGTGGTGGACGGGCGCGTGCGCCGCTCGGTGCCGGGGGCGACGGTGGCGGCCACGGGGGAGCGGCAGCAGCTGGCGCTCACCCAGACGCACTCGAGCCTGGAGGGACGGCCTCACGTGCGCGAGGCGGAGCTGGCCGCGTTCCTGGCCAACCCGCGCGCGGGCAACGAGGGACACGGCGGCCACGGCGGTGGCAACGGCGGACACTCGCTCTCGATGTGGTCCGGCCACGAGTACAAGGGCCACCGCTGGGCGCTGGCGGTGGACCTGAGCGCGTGCACGGGGTGCTCGGCGTGCGTGGTGTCCTGCCAGGCGGAGAACAACATCCCGAGCGTGGGGCGCGACGAGGTGCTGCGCCAGCGCGAGATGCACTGGATGCGCATCGACCGGTACTACCAGGGCGACGCGGCGAATCCGCGGGTCGTGCACCAGCCGATGATGTGCCAGCACTGCGAGAACGCGCCGTGCGAGACGGTGTGCCCGGTGCTCGCGACGGTGCACTCGTCGGAGGGGCTCAACCAGCAGGTCTACAACCGCTGCGTCGGCACCCGCTACTGCGCCAACAACTGCCCCACCAAGGTGCGGCGCTTCAACTGGTTCGACTACCCGCACGACGAGCCCCTGGAGCGCATGGTGCTCAACCCGGACGTGGTGGTGCGCAGCCGCGGCGTCATGGAGAAGTGCTCCTTGTGCGTGCAGCGCATCCAGGAGGGCAAGGCGACGGCGAACCGCGAGGGCCGGCCACTCCGGGACGGCGACATCCAGACGGCGTGTCAGCAGAGCTGCCCGGCGAAGGCCATCCACTTCGGGGACCTGAATGACCCGGAGAGCCGGGTGGCGAAGCTGGCGAAGGACGGGCGGGCGTTCCGGTTGCTGGAGGAGCTGAACATCGGGCCGTCCATCACCTACCTCACGAAGATCCGGAACACCGGGTCGGGAAGCGGAACATGAGCAACCAGCATCTGTCCCCGCTGCGCGTGCCGCTGGTCAGCGAGCCGCGCACCCTGGGTCAGCTCACCGAGGAAATCTGCGCGCCCATGGAGCGCGCGCCCACGTGGAAGTGGTGGGCGGCGTTCGCCATCGCGGTGTCCGTCCTGGGCACCGGCGCGGGAATCGTGGCGTACCAGGTGGGCACGGGCATCGGCGTGTGGGGCTTGAACAAGACCATCGGCTGGGCGTTCGACATCACCAACTTCGTCTTCTGGGTGGGCATCGGCCACGCCGGCACGCTCATCTCCGCCATCCTCTTCCTCTTCCGGCAGAAGTGGCGCACCAGCATCAACCGCGCGGCGGAGGCGATGACCCTGTTCGCCGTCATGTGCGCGGCGCTCTTCCCCGTCATCCACATGGGCCGCCCGTGGCTGGCCTTCTGGGTGCTGCCGTATCCGAACACGCGCGGCAGCCTGTGGGTGAACTTCCGCTCGCCGCTGCTCTGGGACGTGTTCGCCATCTCCACGTACTTCACCGTGTCGGCGGTGTTCTGGTACGTGGGCCTGATTCCGGACCTGGCCACGGTGCGCGACAGGCTGAAGGCGGGCGTGAAGAAGGCCGTCTTCAAGGTGCTGTCGCTGGGGTGGACGGGCTCGCACCGCACGTGGAGCCGCTACGAGACGGTGTACCTGCTGCTCGCGGGCCTGGCGACGCCGCTGGTGCTCAGCGTGCACACCATCGTGTCGATGGACTTCGCCACATCGGTGATTCCCGGCTGGCACACCACCATCTTCCCGCCGTACTTCGTGGCGGGCGCGGTGTTCAGCGGCTTCGCGATGGTGCTGACGCTGATGATCATCACCCGGGTGGTGCTGGGCTACGAGCACCTCATTACCATTCGCCACCTGGAGAACATGACCAAGGTCATCATCGTCACCGGTGGCCTCGTCTCGCTGGCGTACGCGACGGAGTTCTTCATCGCCTGGTACTCGGGCAACCCGTACGAGCGCTTCGCCTTCATGAACCGCGCCTTCGGCCCCTACGCCTGGGCCTACTGGATCATGGTGACGTGCAACGTGGTGTCGCCGCACCTGTTCTGGTTCAAGAAGATCCGCACCTCGCCCGCGGCCATCTTCGCGCTGTCCCTGGTCATCAACGTGGGCATGTGGTTCGAGCGCTTCGTCATCATCGTCACCAGCCTGCACCGCGACTTCCTGCCGAGCAGCTGGTCCATGTACACGCCGACGATGGTGGAGGTGGGGACCTTCATCGGGACCTTCGGCCTCTTCTTCACGCTGTTCCTGCTCTTCGTCCGCGTGCTGCCCATCATCTCGATTGGCGAGGTGAAGAGCGTGCTCGGCTTCGCCAGGAGCGAGCCCGGACACGGGGAGGCCCACCCTCCGTCGCGTCCCGCCGCCGCGCACGAGGCGCCGACGGAAGACACCTCGGGCCGGCACACGCCGCCGCTCGCCATCGCCACCCGGAAGGATGTCCCCGTATGAGTGCCCCGGTTCTCATCGGCTACTTCGAGAAGGAGGAGCAGGTCCTGGAGGCCACCCGCGCGGTGCGCGAGGCGGGCCATGACCTGCGGGACGTGTACACGCCGTACGCGGTGCACGGCCTGGATGACGCGATGGGGCTCAAGCCCAGTCGGCTCACGTGGGTGTGCTTCGGCGCGGGGCTGACGGGCGCCACGCTGGCGATGTCGCTCCAGCTCTACACCAGCGTGGTGAGCTGGCCGCTGAACGTGGGGGGCAAGCCCTTCAACTCGTTCCCCGCGTTCATCCCGGTGACGTTCGAGCTCACGGTGCTGTTCGCCGCGCTGACCACGGTGGCGGCGTTCCTGGTCCGCACGAAGCTGTTTCCGGGGAACAAGCGGCCGACGTTGCCTCGGGTGACGGATGACCGGTTCGCCATCGTCGTGGCGCCGCGTCAGACGCCGGAGTCGCTGGAGGCGGCGGAGGACTTGATGCGACGCCACGGTGCGGTGGCCACGGATGTGAGGGAGGTGCCGTCGTGAAGCGGACCTGGGTGGGCGCGGCGACGCTGGGGGTGTTGTCCCTGGCGGGGTGCGAGCAGGACGAGACGCGCCCCAATTACGAGTACGCCCCGGACATGGTGTCCTCGGTGCCGTACGACAGCTTCGCGAGCAACCCGAACACGGCGGACGGCAAGACGCTGCTGACGCCGGCGAAGGGCACGGTGCCTCGCGGGCATGTGCCGCTGAAGCTGACGGCCGGGACGGAAGCGGCGGAGAAGGCGGGCCGCGAGCTGCGCAATCCGTATCCGGCGTCGCCGGAGGTGCTGGCGCGAGGGCAGACCGCGTTCCAGCGCTATTGCACGCCGTGCCACGGCTCGGGGGGATTGGGGGATGGGCCGGTGACGGCGCGCTTCCCGGTGCCGCCGTCGTTGCTGGCGGAGCACGCGATGGCGCTCCCGGACGGTCGCATCTTCCACATCATCACGCATGGGCAGGGCTTGATGCCGGCCCATGGTTCCCAGGTGGCGCCGGAGGACCGGTGGAAGCTGGTCCACTACCTCCGCTCGCTGCAGAACCCCGCGCGCACGGCGCGCAAGGAGACGCCATGAGCGCCCCCGTTCAGGCCCACGGCCCCGAGTCGCAGGGCGGCTTCGCCGTCTCGCCCGTCTTCCACCGCGCCGCGCAGGTGGCGGCGGGGGCGGGGTTGGGGGTGTTGGTGCTCGGCCTGGTGCAGGCCCGGGAGCGGGCGCTGACGAGCCTGCTGACCAATGGCTTCTATTTCCTGTGCCTCGGGTTGGGCGGCGCGGTGTTCCTGGCGCTGATGTACGTGGCGAACGCGGGGTGGTTCACCGTGTTCAAGCGCATCCCCGAGGCGTTCGCGTCGTACGTGCCCTGGGGCGCGGCGACGATGCTGGCGCTGTTGCCCTTCGCGACGACGCTGTACCCGTGGGCGAAGCCGGGGGTGATGGAGACGGACCACCTGCTGCATCAGAAGGAGGCGTTCCTCAACGTCCCGTTCTTCGCGATTCGCATGGCGGTGATGCTGGCGCTGTGGGTGGCCTTCACGTGGATGCTGCGGCGCAACTCGCTGCGGCAGGATGCTCAGCCTGGCGAGGCGCTCACGCGGCGCAACGTGACGGTGTCGGCGGTGTTTTTGGTGTTGTTCTCGCTGACCTTCTGCCTGGCGGCGTTCGACTGGCTGATGAGCCTGGAGCCGCACTGGTTCAGCACCATCTACGCGCTCTACAACGTGGCGGGGCTCTTGAGCTCCAGCGTTTGCGCCATCACGGTGGTGGCGGTGTTGTTGAACAGGGCGGGGGCGCTGCCGCAGCTCAACGCGAGTCACCTGCATGACTTGGGGAAGCTGATGTTCGGCTTCGCCACGCTGTGGGCGTACCTGTGGTTCTCGCAGTTCCTGCTCATCTGGTACGCGAACATCCCCGAGGAGACGGTGTACTTCATCGCGCGGATGCACGGTGGGTGGGAGGTGCCGTTCTACGCGAACGTGGTGTTGAACTGGGCGCTGCCGTTCGTGTTGCTCCTGCCGCGCCCGGCGAAGATGAACCCGTCGCACCTGTTGCGTGTCGCCGGGGTGTTGTTGGTGGGGCGGTGGTTGGATTTGTACCTGATGGTGGCGCCGGCGCATCAGCCTCACGGTCCGGTGCTGGGCCTGTATGAGCTGGCGGGGCTGGTGGGCGTGGCGGCGCTGTTCACGCTGGCCGTCACGCGCGCGGTGCGCACGTCGCCGATGTTGCCGGTGGGAGACCCGTACCTGGTGGAGAGCCTGCATCACCACACGTGATGGGCTGAGTGAATCAAGTCCGCGAACACGGCCCCTGGGGACTGGCCCCGCTCCTTCCGGAACCTTGGGGCCCGTGTGACCGCGGCGGCGAGGCCATCCGCTTCCTCCTCAGGCGGATGGCCTCGTTTTTTGTGGGTGACCTCTGCCCTGATGAGGGGCACATGATGTGCTTCAATCCCGGTCGCCATGAGTGAGCCCGCGCGTTCCCAGCCTCCGCTCCGCGTCGCCCTGTTGGGTTACGGCTTCGCGGGCAAGTCCTTCCATGCGCCGCTGCTTCGCACGGTGGAGGGGCTCTCGCTGCACGTCATCGCGTCCAGCCGGCCCGAGGCCGTGCATGCGGACCTTCCGGGCGTGACGGTGCTCACCTCGGCCATCGAGGCGGCCACGCATCCGGACGTGGACCTGGTCGTGGTGGCCACGCCGAACGAGCAACACGTCCCGCTCGCCCAGGCGGCCCTTCGCGCGGGCAAGCACGTGGTCGTCGACAAGCCGATGGCGGTGACGCTGGAGGAGACGCGCTCGCTCGCGGCGCTGGCGCATTCACAGGGGCGCCTGTTGTCCGCGTTCCACAACCGACGCTGGGACAGCGACTTCCTCGAACTGAGAGCGCTGCTCGCCGAAGGCACGCTGGGCCGGGTGACGCACGTCGAGTCCCGGTTCGACCGCTTCCGGCCCGAGGTGCGCCAGCGCTGGCGCGAGCAGCCCGTCCCCGGCGCGGGCATCTGGTTCGACCTGGGCCCGCACCTGGTGGACCAGGCGTTGCAACTGTTCGGATTGCCGGACACCGTGCACGGCCTGCTGGCCATCCACCGTGACAACGCCACCGTGGATGACTGGTGTCAGGTGACGCTCCAGTACCCCCAGCGCCACGTCGTGCTCCAGGCGTCGATGCTCATCGCGGGCGGAATGCCTCGCTTCGCGGTGCACGGGACGAAGGGCTCCTGGCTCAAGCACGGCATGGACACCCAGGCCGACCGGCTCATCGCTGGCGAACTGCCGGGCGCGAAGGACTGGGGCGAGGATGTCTGGCCCGGGCGTCTCATCCTGGGGCCCACGGGCGCGTCACGAGGAACGACGGCTCCTCGGGGTGACTATCGCCAGTTCTACGCGGGCATTCGGGACGCCGTGCGTGGCTCCGCACCCAATCCGGTGACGCCCACGCAGGTGGTAGCCGTGGCAGCCGTGCTGGAGGCGGGGGTTCTCTCCTCACGCCGGGGTCATGCGCATCGCTTGGCGCTGACCACGGAGGAGGTCGCTTCGTTCCTTGGCGACGCTCCTCCGTGAGGAGGTCAGGCCCTCGCGTGGATTGAGGGCCCGTGAAGTGGCGGCTCGTCGTCAGTTGCTCTGGGCGAAGACCTCCGCGGCGACATCCTGGAAAAGGAGGAAGGGTTTGACCTTCTGCTCGAACTTCTCCTTTGCCTTGGCAATCTTTACTTGCACGCTCTCGCTGAATCCTTCAGGCGCTGTTGTCAGCGCTTTCTTGACGGCCGCTGGCGTTTCTTCGTTGTTGAGGTGGCGATTGAGCGCTATCTCGTAGTTGTTCAGGATCTCCGAGATCTGATTCATGATGATGGAGAAGCGCTGATACTTTGAGTAGAGCATGGAGATGGCTCGGCGCTGTCGCTCCATCTTTTGCCTTCGCTGTGTGGCCTCGTCAGAGGCATCCGTGTCCTCCGGTCCCTTGAAGTTCTTCAGGTCAGAGTATTGAACGGAGAATGAAGAGAGCTCGTTGAGGAAATCCTTGTTTGCTTCGCGGAACGCGCGAAACATCATGACCCGCGCGACAAGGTCATCATAGGCTCTCCGGGTGTATTCGATGAAACGAGCTTTCTCCTTGAACTTGTCTCCGTTCTGTTCGCCGAAAAGGGTCCCGACCAGCTTGAAGACGGCGATTCCGCCAAGCCCTCCAGCGGCGATCCATCCCCCGGTCTTCTGACGTGAGTCACTCCCGGATGCTGCCACCGCCACGCCGGCACCGCTGGTGACCGCTCCGGCAAGGATTCCCCAATCTTCAAGAGTATCCCATGCGTTTCGGAAATCCTTGTCGGACCAGAGATTTGAGAGGCGTGCGAGGTCATTGCTGATATCGAGCGCTGAGACGATGAAGTCAACAGTGTTGGCGCTCCCCGCGATGAGGGTGATGATTCTCATTCCACCCTTGTACTTGGCATCCACCAGTTCTTCCTGTGCGCGCCTCCCCGCTTCGTCTGCTGCCTTGATTTGATTGGCGAGGGTGGGCGCGTCGATCTTGAGAGGGGTCGAGGGTGGAGTGGCTGGGGATGCTTGCTTGATCTCGATGTTCTGGATCTCTGATTTCGTATCTTGGAAGGTCTTCTCAAGCTCTCTGTAGGTAGGCGACGTGGGCGTCGTGCCAGCCTGGTTCAGGGCCGTGCCTTCGTTGATTGCGAAGGTCAGTGTTGGACTAAGCAAGACGGCGAATGCAAGGACGCGTCGTATCGATTGCATGAGGCCCCCTCGTGGCTGCTGCTTGTTGCGGCGCCTGCTCCCGAATGTGTGCGCAGGAGTGTTCAGTATAGCGCATGAGTTGGAAGGGCGCGCGATGAGCTGAAGAGGGTGGAGTGTGGGTGATGTGTGATTCGGGTGGGGTTGCACGGACTCGTGCTGGTTCTCTTTGTCGTGTCCGCGGCGGAGGACATGGCTGTATTCAGCCTGCTGGAGATCGAGTCGTCATACTCAATTTTTCAGCTCTTTCGTTTTGAGCAGCAATTCAATGTATTCCAGAGATAAAGGCGCGCAGGTCCGCGATGAGGGCAGGGGCCTCCACTCGCCGCGCCGGAGCGAGCGTGCCGGAGGGCGCGTCTTGCTGACCCGGGAGTGAGCGGGGCGCGCCCCAGGTCCTGCCTCCGTCGCGCGTGGCATAGCTGAACCACAGCGTGCGTGGCGGCTCCTCCTGTCGCTCCAGCGACGCCGTGCCGATGAGCACGCCCCGTCCGCGCGAGTCGAGGTCCAGGTCATGCGGCGAGAGGTACTCGCCGTTCCAGGTGGGCTGGTTCAGCTCGCGCGGAAAGGGGAGGGTGGCGCACGTCGAGGTGGCGAAGTCATTGCTCGTCACCACCACGGTGAACGACTGCCCCGGGTCTCCTATCTGCCGCTGGGTGACGACGACGAGCTTGCGGCTCTTGGATGCGAGATAGAGCCCGACCTCGTTCTCCTCGTGTTGAGGCAGGACCGCGCGCCAGCCCTTCGGACCCTTGAGGAAGAGGACGGTTCCGCTCGCGGCCGCGGCGGCTTCGCTGGGCTCCCTCAGGTAGCGCAGTGTGCCGATGAGGAGGTCGTCCCGCGACTCGACGCCCTGGAGACCTGACTCGGCCGCGTCCTCGACGAGCTTCGCGGTGAGGGGGACCGTCTTCGCGCAGCCAGGCCCTGCCTTCGGCGTGGACCCGGGTTCCCGCGCCTGGCCCAGGGCCGACAGGAGGACGACCGTCGATGCCACCGCGATGAACAGCCCCTGCTTCCCCATGTGTGTCACCTCACCGAGCATCAGAGAGGACCCGGCCCGGTGTTGTCGAGACGTCCAAGGTCCTGGCTCGGTTCCCGACAGGGCGTCGCCAGCAGGCTGCCCGGGGCGGGGGCCTCCTGCTACGGTGCGCGCGGATTCCACCGCTCGCCCCCGCGAGCCGAGAGGCGCAGCCCTTGAGTCAGAAGAAGCCCGGCCGAAACGACCCGTGTCCCTGTGGCAGTGGCAAGAAGTACAAGGTCTGCCACGCCAGTGAGGACCGCGCCCGCGCCGCGCCGCCTGTTGCCCCCACCTCGGGGCAGACCGCTGTCCGGAAGGAGCTCGAGAACCCGGACGTGAGCTACCTGGCCGTCGCGCTGGACCGGTTCGGGAAGCTGCTCGCGGAGTGGGGGCCCGGGCCCGGGCTGCGCTTCGACGCGGAGGCGTTCGACAAGCACGTGGGCCAGGAGCTCGCGCGCATCTCCGAGGTGGAGACGCTGGACGCCAACCAGGCCCACCGGGAGCTGCTCGTGGGCACCGTGAAGGCCCTGGCCACGAAGTCGTTCCTGGACCGGCTCGCGGCCGTGCTGCGTGCGCGCAGCGAGGAGCCCGGACTCCCGGCCGAGGACCAGCGCGCGCTGCGAGCCTGCGCCGTCATCGCGGGCGCCTCGAAGGCGTCCAGCCGCCTGCGCCCCGAGAACAACCCCATCCTCGACGTGGTCTTCGACGTGCAGTTCCGCGAGTGGAGCACGCGCCACAAGGAGTGGCTGGCCAAGTACGAGCTGCTCGCGAGCGGGATGTCGGAGGGCTCGCTGTCGGAGGAGGCGCGCAAGGCGCTCCAGCAGGCCCGCGACGGCGACGTGGACGCGCTGGTGGACTACGTGAAGGAGGACCCCGGGCTCGCCGAGCGCATCGCCCGCGAGGCCAAGGAGCGCGCGGCGCGCGTGGAGGCGAAGCTGCGTGAGCCCTCGACTCCGCCCGTGTTCGCGCCCGAGGAGGAGCTCTGGCTCACCTGTGTCCTCTGGGAGCCGATGCAGGCCCTGAAGGGACTGCCCCAGGGCGCGGAGCCGGCGCAGCGCCGCGAGGCCGTGACGGCGCTGCTGCGCGGCGTGAAGGGCGCGCTGGACGAGGACTTCCTCGTGGGGATGCTGAACCGCATGCGCCAGAAGTCCCAGGACGCCGCGGTCGACGAGGCCCTGCGTGCCTTCTACGCGGACGCAGCCATCGCCTTCGAGGCCGAGCCCGCGCGCATGTCGCTGGCCGCGCTCCTCACCGCGAGGCAGGAGGCTCAAGGGCGCTCGGCGGAGGAGATGGTGGCGCTCGCGGACCTCAAGGCGCTCACCACCTGGACGCCCGAGAGCTTCGAGCCCTACCGGCAGCTGCTCCTCCAGATGAACCTGCCCGCGTCGGCCGAGCGCATCCAGCGCTGCCAGGAATGGCTGAAGACACACCCGGTGGCGCTGCGTGCCGCCACCCCGGAGTGACGCGCGGCCCCACCCCGTGATGCCTCGAGCGTCGCGACCTTGAGTCAGGGTCGCGACAAGCGCTGAAGCGGCTTGGCGCCAGGGTGACCCCCGACGACGCAGCCGGTCGTCTCCCCGCGTTCGCGGAAGATACCGTCGCGTGCTCTCTTCCGCGGGCGTCAACTGCCCGGTCACAACGCCCCCGCTTCGTGAGGACGTTCTTCTCCAGGGCCTGCGAGTCCTTGGCGGACACGCGCTGTTCGTCCGGGAGAAGTGCCCGCGGTTCGTCAGCCTCCAGAGCCCGCGGCTCCTACTTCTTCGGGTCGCTCTTCTCCGCGACCCGCGAGTCCTCCGCCGACAGCATCGCCACGCGGCGGGCCGCCTTGAGCACCTCATCCGAGATGGGGCTGCCCGCCGTCGCCTTCGCCAGGGTCAGCGCGCCCACGCACAGCGCATACGTCGCCAGGGCCCGCTCCCGCGCGGTGGCGCGCTCGTCCGAGGACAGGTGCGGTGTGAAGCTCTCCACCGTCAGGTTCAGCTCCTCCGCCAGCGCCTGCTTCAGCTCCGCCTCGCCGCGCACCACGTCCGACAGCACGGCGGGCAGGGCACACGGCGGCACCGGCGCGTCCCGGTGGGCCCGCGAGAGGTAGCGGCGCACCAGGTGGTTGAGCCACTCGGCGCCCTTCAGGTCCTCCAGCCCCTGCGGCCAGTCCACCCGCTGGCGACTCATGATGCGCTGGAGCGACTCGATGAGCAGCGCCTGCTTCGAGCCGAAGTGCGCATAGAAGCCGCCCACCGTCAGCCCGGCCGCGCGCATCACGGTGTCCACACTCGTCGTCAGGAAGCCCTTCTGGCGGAACAGCCCTCCAGCGGCCTCCAGGATTCGCTCATGCGTGGACTGCTTCTGCTCCGGGGGATGCGGCATCCGACTCTCACCTCGCTGTATACCATTATACACGTCATGGGGTGCGCGCCGCCTCCCATCCAGCTCCGTCCGCTTCCTCGTCACCTCCGGGTTGCGACCATATTATGTCCATAATATTGTTGAGACAGGGTGGCGCGACGTCGCCCGTGAATGGAGGGCTGGTCGATGGATGCCTACATCTTGGATGCGGTCCGGACTCCGCGTGCCCGGGCGAGGCCCGGGAAGGGAGCGCTCAGCGGGCTGCACCCGCAGGAGCTGTTGGCCCAGACGCTGAAGCAGTTGCCGCTGCGCACCGGCGTGGACGTCTCGGACGTGGACGACGTGGTGGTGGGGGCGGTGTCGCAAATCGAGGCGCAGGGCGCGAACATCGCGCGCAACGCGGTGCTCGCCGCCGGCTGGCCCCTCTCCATTCCGGGCTTCAGCCTCAACCGCTTCTGTGGCTCCGGCCTCCAGTCGATGTCTGTGGCGGCCATGGGCGTGGCCTCCGGGGCCCAGCGCCTGGTGGTGGCGGGCGGCGTCGAGCAGATGAGCCGCTACGGCCTCAACGCGGACGGGGGCGGCACGGACGGCGGCAACGTCGACCTGCGTCGGCGCTTCTTCCAGGTGCCCCAGGGCATCTCCGCGGACCTCATCGCCACGCTGGAGGGCTTCACGCGCGAGGAGCTGGATGCCTTCGGCCTGCGCTCGCAGCAGCTCGCGGCGCGCGCCCAGGCCGAGGGGCGCTTCCTGCGGAGCCTGTTCCCGGTGAAGGACCCGCACACGGGCGAGGTGCTGCTCATGGCGGATGACCACCCGCGCCCGGACACGACGGCCCAGAAGCTGGCCGCGCTCGCGCCCGCCTTCACGCAGCTCGGCGCGCGCGTCGAGGGCCCGAACGGTGAGACGCTCGACGAGCTGGCGCTCCAGGCCTACCCGCGCGCGGGCGCCGTGCGGCACCTGCACACGGCGGGCACCGCGAGCGGAATCGCGGACGGCGCGGGCGCCATCCTGGTGGCGTCGAAGGACTACTTGCGCGCGCACGGCCTGAAGCCGAGGGCGCGGATCCGCTCGGTGTCCGCCGTGGGGAGCGACCCGGTGCTGATGCTGACCGGGCCGGCGCTGGCGTCGCGCAAGGCGCTGGACGCCGCGGGGCTGAAGGCGCGGGACATCGACCTCTGGGAGGTCAACGAGGCCTTCGCCGCGGTGGTGCTACAGACGGCGCGGGCGCTGGAGATTGATATCGACCGCGTCAACGTCAACGGCGGCGCCATCGCCCTGGGCCATCCGCTGGGCGCGACGGGGAGCATCCTGGTCGGCACCGCCCTGGACGAGTTGGAGCGCACGGGGAAGTCGCTCGCGCTGGTGACGTTGTGCACCAGTGGCGGGCAGGCGGTGGCGGCGGTGCTGGAGCGCGGCTGAGCCGAGCTGTCCCAACAGCATCATCAGCATCATCGAGGTGTCCTCCCCAGGGAACGGCCCTGGGGACGCGTGGGGAAGGAGCGGCTTTAGTGGGCGAGCGCGGGCGAGGCCTCGCTGCGCGCGGACTGGGTGGACTTGCGCGCCAGCTCCTTCGCCGCCGTCTCCAGGTCCGCCAGGCCCTTCTCCTGCTGTCCGCCGACGAAGGACTCCATGAAGCCGAAGGCCGTCATCGCCTTGCCCATGAAGGTGTTGGGGCCGGACATGCTCCACGTGACGAGCGTGCCCTTCTCACCGGGGCGCAGCGTGAAGTCCGCGCGGTTGACGGCGGCGAAGGGCTCGATGAACTCCAGGCGGATGGTGACGAGCTCGCCGGGCTTGCTCTCCAGAATCGTCATCTTGCCCGAGCCGATGTTGCGGTTGCCCTGGTAGGCATAGGTGGCGCCCACGCCCTCCGCGGGGCCCTCGTAGCTGCGCGTCATGTTGGGGTCGACGTTCTCGTAGGGCGACCACTGCCGCCACTCGGAGAAGTTGTTGATGAGCGCGTGGATGGCCTCCGGCGGCGCCTGGATCTCTCGGCTGCGCGCGATGAGGAACGAGTCCGGACGGGTGGCGATGAAGGCAACCAGTCCGACGATGAGCATGACGATAGCGATGCCAATGATCTTGGCCATGTGAGTTCTCCCTGGGGGGTGGGTTGGAATCCCGGCTTCAAAAGGGCGACGAACGGCCTTTCGGGGGATCGACACGACCCTCGTTTTTCCCGCGCTGGACGGCGCAACCTCCTGGCATTGCTGGGGAATCCCGGCGTGCGAAAATGCCCGGATAATTCACGCGGCGCCCACGCCCTCCGCGCGCTCACCGGGTGGCATACCTGGGGCGTGGGTGGGCAACACAGGTGTGTCGATCTCGACATGTCTCATTCGTCGCGCAGATGGAGCCACGGCTCGACACCCGCGAGAGCGGGCGAGGAGGCGTGGCGTGTGCACCGCAGAAAGGCGCGACGATGCGATTCATCCTGTTGTTGAAGGCCCGCCTGGAGACGGAGTCGGGAGGCCCGGCGAGTCGAGCGCTCATCACCGCGATGGACCGCTACAACGATGAGCTGGTGCGGGCGGGGGTGTTGCTCGACGCGGCGGGACTTCATCCCTCGTCACGCGGCGCGCTTATCGACTTCTCACAAGGCAAGCGGACGGTGACGACCGGGCCCTTCGCCTCGTCCGACGCGCTGATTGCCGGGTTCTGGATGATTCAGGTGAAGACGCGCGAGGAGGCGCTGGAGTGGGCACGCCGGTGTCCCCTCCTGCCCGGAAGCGACGATGCGCAAATCGAGCTGCGGCAGGTGCTCGAGCCCTCCGAGCTGGCGGAGCTGGCGCGCGAGCCGGTGGCGCAGGACGCATGGCCCCGCGCGGCGGGCTCACGCTCCTGAGTCGAGCGGCTCTCAGGGGGCGAGGTGGCCGGAAGTACGCTCCGGCAGCGGGGGCATCACGGTGCGGTGGAGGTGGGCGCGCCCCTCATGTCCTTCGCGGCGAAACGTGCTCCACTGCCGTCAGAGCGAGGTGGGCACATGAAGGTGGTGGCACTCGTGGAGGCCGCGCCGGACATGCAGTCTGCGGCCAAGGCGCTGGCGGCGGTGACGGGCATGGCGCTGGCGGAGGCGCGGATGCGGTTGGCGCCGGAAGCGCCGGCGTTGCTGGCGCGGCTCGCGCCCGAGGCGGCGGAGACGCTCGTGGAGGCGCTTCGTAGCGAGGGGCTCGCGGTGCTCGCGGTGGACGAGCAGGGGCTGGGGCGTGAGTGGCTCGCGGCGCGACGGGTGACGTTCGGCGAGGACGCGGTGACGTTCAGCGCGCGCTCCGGTGAAGCGCAGTCCTGGCGCTGGCGTGACGTGGCGGTGGTGCTGCGAGGCGCGAGTTCCGTGCGCACGCGCAGCGAGCACAAGGAGCAGCCCAGCAAGATGGAGGTGGCCAAGGCCTACGGGCTGGCCATCGCCTCACATGGGCTGATGCTGCCGCGCACGGGGGCGAAGACAGTGCGGCAGGAGTCGGAGGAGACGACGCAGGTCATCTACGTCTTCTCTCGCGACGGCCAGGGGGCGCTGCTGAGCGAGCACGACATGGAGTTCTCCTGCCTGGGCCCGGGGATGCAACCCTCGCGCATCGCGAACATGACGGTGCTGATGCGGAGGTTGTGCGAGCGGGCACCGGAGGCCTTCCACGACGAGCGGCTCCTGCGGCTGGGACGACGTCCGCTTCCCTTCGTGGTGGGCGATTCGACGCAGACGTCGACGAACAATGTGTCGGTGCGGACGGTGAGCTCGCTGCCCGGCATGGACGTGCTCGCCGAGGTGCTGCGTCAGGCCGCGGCCCTGCGCCTGCTGGAGTGACGACCTCCTGTTGGAGACCTTCGGCGCCGGCCCTGGGAGTCCCGATGAGAGACCCGGGCCGCGACAGGTGCTCGAGCCCACCGAGGTGTCGCTCGCGGGGACCCGGGGATTCTCCGCGTCGGCGGGTGGGCTCGTCCGTGTGTTTCTTGTTCACTGCTCGTGGTAGATTCGTGAGCTTGAATGAGCCGGCCCTTGGGGGGCTGGAGAAGCGAGGGGGAGATGAGTGATTGGCGCGTGAAGTTGTCACCACAGGCACGGGTGTACGTCCCGCCGCGGGAGGCCCGAGCTCAGGTGTCGTCCGAGGTCCCGGTGAAGACGGGCGGTGTGCGAGGGCCCGTGGATGAATTCGTGGGCACTCCGGGCGCGAGGGGAAGGAGCAGGGCCCATCTGCTGGACGGTGGGACCTCCAGCGTCGCGATGACGCACCTGCTCCAGGCGCAGACGCCCACGCCCGAGCCGACGCGTCCGACCTGGGACCCCGAGGCAGGGCAAGCCTTCCTGAATGACGGAGAGACGTGGAGCCCGGTCGACGTGCCGTATGAGCGATACGCGTGGCTGGGGGAGGTGCGGCGCCAGGACGACTCCGTCTACCTCATCGAGCCGGACGCGCAGGCGGTGCGCGAGGATGACAACGCCAACTGGTGCGCGACGCTGGCGTGGGACTTCCTGGGGGCCGCCGTGCCGGGGTGGTCCTCGCAGGCGACACGGGACGGCGCGGCGGCGGACTACGAGAAGACCTCTTCCGAGGCCGTCTGGGCGCAGGTCGTGGGGCAGCAGGTTCCCGAGGCAGGCCTCGCGGTGAGCCTGCCGGTATCCTCCACCGGAGAGTCGCTGGACTTCAAGGCGGTGGAGACCTTCACCTCCGAGACGGATACCTCGATGGACTCCCCGCCGACGCTGACCTCGTTGGCGGACATTCCCGTGGGGGAGTCCCGCGCCATCGTCATGCGCCCGTTGAACGGCGACGGGACGTCGAACGGCGACGCGACGGGGCACTGGGTCATCGTGGAGCGCGTCTCCGAGGACGAGTACCGCATCCACCAGTCCGCGCCCGGCAACTGGGTCATGGCGGGCATGTCGGCGCCGCAGGGAGGCACCTTCACCCAGACCTTCACCGGCCCGGATGCCGCCCAGCAGGTGAGCGACTGCGTGCAGCGACAGAGCAAATTCGCCTCGGAGAACCAGGGTTCGAGCCGCTACGGGCTTGTCGTCCTGGAGCCCACGCCGCCCCCGGAGCGTCGTAGCGAGTCGGTGGCGTGAAGCGTGGGGGCTGGGACCTCCCAGCCCCGTCACGCGTCACCTGCTGCAGCGCCTCGAGTGCCGCTGGCCCTCGAGGGCGCTACTCCTCGCCGAGCAGCAACTGGCGGACGATGGGCACGGGCGGGTAGCCGTAGGACACCACCTCGTCGTGGAAGCGCAGGAGCGAGAAGTCCTTGCCCCACTTCACGCGCGCCTCCTCGCGCAGGTCCATCAGCATCTTCTTGCCCAGCGCATAGACCAGGTACGTGGGGTCGGACGTCCCCCGGCGCGCCTCGCGCTCCGCGTTCGTCCTGGTCATGAACGCCTCCTCCTCGAACAGGCGCACCGCCTGCTCGTACGTCATGCCGCGCGTGTGCAGGGACAGGCCCGCCACGTAGCGCGCGAGCCGCTGGAGGTAGAGCGCCAGCTGGTTCAGCCGCAGCTTGTCCGCGCCCTGCCCCGAGCGTCCGCCGTAGCCCTCGTCGAGCATCATCTGCTCGGTGTACAGGCCCCAGCCCTCGGAGAAGGACGCGGAGCCGAGCAGCCGCCGCACCTTGGACTCCACCCGGTTGGTCCACAGGAACTGCACGTAGTGCCCGGGATAGGCCTCGTGGATGGACACGAGCGGCAGCGCGTGGTGGTTGTAGAAGCTCATGTGCTGCTCGGTCTGCTCGGCGCTCCACGTCGGGTCTGGCGGCGTGACGTAGTAGTACGCCTCCGTCGCGCGCTGCTCGAACGGGCCCGGCGTGCTCATGCTCGCGAAGGACAGCGAGCGGTTGAAGGACGGCGTCTCCGCCACCTGCGCGCGGACCTCGCTGGGCACGGTGATGATGCGCTCGCGGATGAGGAACGCGCGGATGTCCTCCAGCGTCGCGGTGGTGGTGGGCACCAGCTCCGCGGGAGTGGGGTGCTCCTTGCTCAGCTCCCGGTACACGTCCATGGGCGCCTTGCCCGGACCGAGCCGGCCCGCCACCTCGCGGAACCGGGCCTGGGTGCGCTGCATCTCCGCGTGCCCCCACGCGAGCAGCGAGTCGATGCTCTCCGTCACGCCCTCCTCGTAGAGGAGCTTCTGGCGGTAGGTGTCCTCGCCAATCGCGAAGTCACCCTTCGAGCGCGGCAGCAGGTCCTCGCGCAGGAAGCGGATGTACGCGTCGATGGCCGCGAGACACCGCGCCTGCTCCCGCTGAAATGCCTGGTTGAGCGCAGCGTCCTTCACGGGCGCGAAGGCCTGGGGCAGCGTCTGCGCGTAGAGCGCGCGAGTGCCCTGCGACTGCTGGATGGCGATGTCGGTCCAGATTCGCGGCGGGTTGTTCAGCGCGGCCTGGGCGGCCGAGAACAGCTCCGGCACCTTCGTCATGCGGCCCACCGCCGAGCGCATCCGCTCCTCCAGCGGCGCGAAGTCGCGGTTAATGAGCTGGAACACCGCGTTGGACGCCTGTCCCAGCGCCGCGTTGGGGTTGCGCTCCCACGAGCGCACCCCCTCGTAGTCCAGGATGCGCGCGCGGAAGTGGTTCTCCAGGATGTCGTAGTCGGCGCGGTCCTGCGCGGGCAGCGCGCGGCGGTCCACGGTCTTCGGCAGCGCCGCGAGCCGGTCCTTCAGATAGGCCAGGTGCGACGCGCGCTCCTCGGCGGTGAAGCCCCGCAGCTCGCCGTCATACGTGTGCACGCCGGCCGAGGTCGCCGACAGGGGGAAGCGGCGGAACTGCTCGTCGAAGTGCGCGTCGACGAAGCTCCGCAGCGCCACCTGCGCGGGCGCGAGCGTGGGCGCGGCCTGTGTCGACGGCGCCTCCGCGGTGGCGGTGCGCGACGTGGTGCAGCCCGTGGACAACAGCAGCAACGCGGCGAGGAGGCGTGGCGCGGTCATGTCAGCTCGGCGGAAGAGAGGGGAGGTGAGCCTCGCCGAGCCAGGGGCCCACGACAAGCGCGGGACGGCGACCCTCAGTGGCAGTGCGGCGACGTGTCCACCGCGCGCATGACGAGCACCGCCGCCGCGATGAGCGGCATTGCCCGACGAAGCAGGAAATCCGAGAGCCGCGGCCGACGACTCCACAGGCTCGACTGGAGCTGTGCGCCGAGCAGCGCGGGAATCCCGCCCAGCGCGAAGGCGCCCATCACCAGCGCGCCACCGCTGAACGAGCCGCTCGCGAGCGCCACCGCGAACACGCCGTAGAGCAGGCCGCAGGGGAGCAGCGGGGTCACCGCACCCATTGCGCCCGCTCGCGCCGTCGACGAAAACTTTGCGCTCCATCGCGCGATGGTGCCCGTGAGCCGCGCGAGCCCAGGCAGAGGAGGCAGGCGCTTTCCCACCTCCAGCGCGGAGGCCACCAGCGCGGCGGCCATCAGCCAGGGGAGATACGGGCGGGTGGACACGGCGAGCACGCTCGTGACGCCGCCGCCCAGCGCGCCCAGCAGGCCTCCCACGAGCGCATACGCGGCCAGGCGCGCGCCCTGGTAGGCGAGCAGGGCTCGACGTCGCTCAGGGCCCTGGAGGGCGGGCAGGCCCGCGCACGCCAGCGGTCCACACATGAGGAAGCAGTGCACGCTCCCCGTCAGGCCCACCGTGAGTGCTCCCAGCGCACCCGCCACCAGCGTGGGAGTGGGAGTCAGCGCCGTCAGCAGCAGCGAGGTGTCGAGGGCCATGCACGACTCCTTCGCAACAGGCATGCCGTTCGCAAGGTGACAGCCTGCATGGCTGATCCCGCGCAAACCCGGCCCGACGAGGCCCTCTGCCTCCACTGTGGCAGCCGCGTTCCGGAGGGCGCCAGCTCGCGCGAGTTCTGCTGCGCGGGCTGTGAGGCGGTCCATGGCCTGTTGGTGTCGCAGGGGCTGACCCGCTACTACCAGCTCACGGGTGGCAAGACGTCGCCGGCGGCGGAGCCCGCGCGGGGGCGGGGGCTTGCGTGGTTGGAGCCGCTGGTGACGAAGGCGGAGGCGGCGCCGGGCGCGCTGTGCTCGCTCGAGCTGGACGTGCAAGGCATCCACTGCGCGGCCTGCGTGTGGTTGATGAACGAGCTGTTCCGTCGGCAGCCTGGAGGCGCGGGCTTCACGGTGGACCCGGCGCTGGGCAAGGCGCGGATGCAGTGGCGGCGCGGCGCCTTCGATGTGGCGGGCTTCCTGCGCGCGGTGGAGGGCTTCGGCTACCTGTTCGGGCCCAGTCGCAAGCGGCCCGCGCCAGCGAGCCTGGATTTGCCCATCCGGCTGGGCATCTGCGTCGCGCTGACGATGAACGTGATGTTGTTCTCGGTGAGCTTCTACGTGGGGCTCACGCCCGAGGACGGCGAGGTCTTCGGGCTCTTCACGCGGCTGAGCCTGTGGCTGTCCACGGTGGTGGTGCTGGTGGGCGGCTGGCCGTTCTTCCGCTCGGCATGGCAGGGGCTGCGTCGGGGCGTGCCGCACCTGGACCTGCCGATCGCGTTGGGCATCCTGCTGGTGTTCGGCACGTCGCTGGTGCAGGCGCGCGGCGGGCGGGGAGACCTGGCGTACTTCGACACGCTCAACACCTTCGTGACGCTGATGCTGGTGGGGCGCTGGCTCCAGCAGCGCGTGTTGGAGCGCAACCGCCGCTTCCTGCTCGAGGACGATGGGGCCGAGGGGCTCTTCGTCCGTCGACAGGAAGCGGACCAGCTCGTCACCGTGCGGGTGTCGCAGGTGGAGGAGCGGGATCTGCTCGTCATCGCGCCGGGCGACCTGGTGCCGGTCGACGCGGAGTTGCTCGATGCCCGCGCGCGGGTCTCCACGGATTGGATGACGGGAGAGCCCGACGAGCGCGAGGTGCTCGCGGGGCAGCCGCTGCCGGCGGGCGCGTTCAACGCGGGGCGCGAGGCGGTGCGGGCGCTGGCGACGCAGTCGTTCCAGGACTCGCCGCTGGTGGCGCTGCTGCGGCGTCCTCCGGAGGGCTCGGGGCGGAGCGCGGGGCACACGCGCTTCTGGGAGTCGGTGTCGCGGCGCTGGGTGGTGACGGTGCTGGCCGTGTCGGCGCTGGGGCTCGCGCTGTGGTGGCCGTCGGGGCCGGACAAGGCGCTCGAGGTGGCGGTGGCGCTGCTGGTGGTGACGTGTCCTTGCGCCATCGGCATCGCCACGCCGCTGGCGTACGAGTTGGTGCAGGCGCGGCTGCGTCGAGAGGGCTTCTTCATCCGCGCCACGGACCTGTTGGACCGGCTGCCGCGTGTGCGTCAGGTGCTGTTCGACAAGACGGGGACGCTGACGCTCGGTCGGATGGAGCTGGTGGACCGGAGCGTGGTGGAGTCGCTCGACGACGAGGCGCGGGATGTGGCCTTCAACCTGGCCTCGCGCAGCAACCACCCGGTGAGCCGGTGTCTGGCGGAGGCGCTGTCGCGCACGGGCGCCCGCTTCGTCCCTGATGCCCGCGTCACCGAGCACCCGGGACAGGGGCTCGAGTGGGTGCGAGACGGCGTGTCATGGCGGCTGGGGCGCGCGGACTGGCGCGCCGCGCGTGGCGGTGAGGTGTCGGAGGTGGCTGGCCTCGCGCCGCTGACCACGCAGTCGGTCAGTGTTGCTGCCGGGACCACTCCGGCGCCGGCCTCGGTGGGTGGTGCACGTGGCACGGTGCTCTTTCGCGACAACACGCGCGTCGCCGCCTTCCCCTTGCGCGAAGCGCTGCGCCCCGACGCCCGCCGCGAGGTCTCCGCGCTCCAGGCCGAGGGCCACGCGGTGTGGCTCATCTCCGGCGACGCCCCCGCGCGGGTGCGCGAGCTGGCGACCTCGATCGGGGTCCCCGAAGCGCAGGCGCTCGGCGGCCTGCGTCCGGAGGACAAAGCGTGCACGGTGTCGCGGCTGGGCTCGACGGACTCGCTGTACCTGGGTGACGGCGTCAACGACAGCCTCGCCTTCGAGCGGGCCCTGTGCGCGGGTACGCCCGCCATCGACCGTCCGGTGATGCCGGGCAAGAGCGACTTCTTCCTGGTGGGCGAGGGCCTCGCGTCCCTGCGTGAGGCCCTGCGCCTGTCGCGCGAGCTGCACCAGGTGGTGCGCCGGCTGCTCACGCTGGCCATCGGCTACAACGTGGTGGCCGTCGCCGTGTGCCTGGTGGGCTGGATGACGCCCCTGCGCGCCGCGGTGGCGATGCCCGCCACCAGCCTGGCCACCGTCCTGTTCACCGTGTGGAGCCTGTCCGCGCCCCGTGCACCCCGGCGCGACGCGGCGGGCCTCCCTCGCCCCACGGAGGTGCCCGCATGAACGTGCTCGTGCTCCAGGTCTTCGTGAGCCTGATGCTCGTGGCCAGCTCGGTGCTGCTGTTCGTCTACAGCATGCGCCACCGCGACCACGAGCAGGCGGACCGGCTCGCGCTCTTCCCGCTCGAGGAGGACAGCGCCCGCCCCGCGCGGCCGTCCGACGAGCGGACCTCGCCTTCGGCTTCCCAGGAGTGAATCCGTGCAACAACAGCGAATCGTCTACGACGACACCACGGTCCGCCGCTTCATCATCGCGGCGGTCATCTTCGGCATCGTGGGCATGGCGGTGGGAGCGCTGGTGGCCAGCCAGCTCGCGTGGTGGCAGGCCAACCTGGGCATCCCCTACCTGACGTACTCCCGCCTGCGCCCCCTGCACACCAACGCGGTCATCTTCGCGTTCGTGGGCAACATGATGTTCGCCGGCGTCTACTACTCCACGCAGCGCCTCTTGAAGGCGCGCATGGCGTCGGACCTGCTCTCCAACATCCACTTCTGGGGCTGGCAGCTCATCATCGTCGCCGCGGCGATAACCCTTCCCCTGGGCATCAGCACCTCCAAGGAGTACGCGGAGCTGGAGTGGCCCATCGACCTCGGCATCACCCTCATCTGGGTGGTGTTCGCCATCAACTTCTTCTGGACGCTGGCGAAGCGAAACGAGAAGAACCTCTACGTCGCCATCTGGTTCTACATCGCCACCATCATCACCGTGGCGGTGCTGCACATCGTCAACAGCCTGGCGCTGCCCCTGGATGGCCTCAAGAGCTACTCGGTCTTCTCCGGCGTGCAGGACGCGCTGGTGCAGTGGTGGTACGGCCACAACGCCGTCGCCTTCTTCCTGACCACGCCCATCCTGGGCATCATGTATTACTTCCTGCCCAAGGCGGCGGAGCGGCCGGTGTACTCGTACCGGCTGTCCATCATCCACTTCTGGGCCCTGGTCTTCATCTACATCTGGGCCGGCCCGCACCACCTGCTCTACACCGCGCTGCCGGACTGGGCGCAGTCGCTGGGCATGGTCTTCAGCGTGATGCTCTGGGCGCCGTCGTGGGGCGGCATGCTCAACGGCCTGCTGACGCTCAAGGGCGCCTGGTACAAGCTGCGCGATGACCCCGTCCTGAAGTTCCTCATCGCGGCCGTGACGTTCTACGGCATGGCGACGTTCGAGGGACCGCTGCTCTCCATCAAGTCGGTGAGCGCGCTGGGCCACTACACGGACTGGATTGTCGGCCACGTGCACGGCGGCGCGCTCGGGTGGAACGGCTTCATGGCGGCCGGCATGTTCTACTGGCTGGTGCCCCGGCTGTACGGCACGAAGCTGCACTCGACGCGCTCGGCGGACGCGCACTTCTGGCTCGCGACGGTAGGCATCCTCCTCTACATCGTGTCGATGTGGGTCAGCGGCATCAGCCAGGGCCTCATGTGGCGCGCCACCAATCCGGACGGCACGCTGATGTACCCGAACTTCGTGGAGACGCTGCTGGCCATCCGGCCCATGTACATCGTCCGCTTCGTCGGCGGCTCCATGTACCTGGTGGGCTTCTGCATGATGGCGTGGAACCTCTGGAAGACGGCCCGCTCGGGCAAGGCCGTCGACGGCGAGACCACGGTGGTGGTGGGCGAGGAGCCGCACCACGCGGGAGCCCCCGTGCCCGTCCCGACGGCGCCGGCCTGGGTGCAGGTCATCACCGGTCGTCCGCTCATCTTCGCCATCGCCATCCTCACGGTGACGATGTTCCTGGGCTGGGCGAAGCCGGTGCGCGCGCTGGTGTTGATGGGCGGCATCATCGTGCTGGGTGAGCTGGCCTGGATCGTCACCCGCAGGGACCGCGAGGCGGGCCGTCCGTCCTGGTTCGCGCTCATCGAGGGGCGCCCGCTGGCCTTCACCGTGCTCACGCTCATCGCCATCCTCATCGGCGGCGTGGCGGAGCTGCTCCCCACCATCCTCATCCAGCAGGCGGTGCCCGCGCACGGCGAGGCGCAGAAGCCGTACTCGCCGCTGGAGCTCCAGGGGCGCGACCTCTACGTCCGCGAGGGTTGCTACACGTGCCACTCGCAGATGATTCGCCCCTTCGTGGCGGAGACGCAGCGCTACGGCGACGTGTCGCGCGCGGAGGAGTTCATCTACGACCACCCGTTCCAGTGGGGCAGCAAGCGCACGGGGCCTGATCTGCACCGCGTGGGTGGCCGCTACCCGAACCTCTGGCACTACACGCACCTGATGGACCCGCGCGCGACCAGCCCCGGCTCGAACATGCCGGCGTACCCGTGGCTCGCGGAGAACTCCATCAAGGTGAAGGACGCGCCCAGGAAGCTGACGCTGATGCAGAAGCTGGGCGTGCCGTACACGAACGCGGAGGTGGACGCGGCCGAGTCGCGGCAGAAGGCGCAGGGTGAGGCCATCGCCGCGGACCTGGCCACTCAGGGGGTCCAGGTGGCGTGGGACTCGGAGATGGTGGCCCTGGTGGCCTACCTCCAGCGCCTGGGCCGTGGACCGCAGGACGTGCCCGCGCCGTCGGATGTCGCGCCCACCGCGTCGGCGGCGGGCGTTCAGGAAGGGAGCCGCTGATGTACAAGCAATTCTACCAGGGGATGACGCTGGAAGAGCTGCCGCTCTTCGCGCTCGTCCTGTTCATCGCCGTCTTCCTGGGCGTGTGCGCCTGGGTCTTCGGGGCGCGCCGCAGCCAGGACTTCGACGCGCTGTCGCAGCTGCCGTTGTCGGAGCGCGGGGAGGGCGGCCATGAGTGACGAGAAGTCGCCGGTGCTCCACGTCTATGACGGCATCGAGGAGCACGACAACCAGCTGCCCAACTGGTGGCTGGCCATCCTGTGGACCACGCTCGTCTTCGGCGCGGGGTACTGGTTCTGGTACCACGTCGCCGAGGTGAGCCCCGGCCAGCTGGGCGAGTACGCCGCCGAGTCCGCGGAGCACGCCCAGCGCATGGCGAGCAACACGCCCGCCTCCGACGAGCTGCTGCTGGCGCTGGTGAAGGACCCGACGTCGCTGGAGAACGGCAAGGGCGTGTTCCAGGCCAACTGCGCCGCGTGCCACGGCGCGCAGGGGCAGGGGCTCATCGGCCCCAACCTCACGGACGGCTTCTGGCTGCACGGCGGCTCGCCCATGGCCATCCACAAGGTGGTGGCCGACGGCGCCGTGGCCAAGGGCATGCCCGCGTGGGAGCGCACGCTGGGGGCCGAGCGCGTCAAGGCCGTCACCGCGTACCTGCTGACGCTCAAGGGCACGAACGCGCCGGGGGGAAAGGCCCCGCAGGGCGAGCCGGAGACGCCGTAGTCCTCTCGCTCCACCAGGAACCCACATCATGGCGACAGCACCTCAGCGAGACGGCCCTCCGCGCATCGACCAGTTGTCGTCCATCCACGCGGATGGCTCGCGCAAGGCCATCCATCCCTCGGACGTGAGCGGGCGCTTCATCACGCGCAGGCGGGTGATGTTCGCGGTGCTGCTCGGCATCTACGTGGCGCTCCCCCTGGTGGACGTGGGGGGACATCCCGCCGTCCACCTGGATGTGGCGGCGCGGCGCTTCTACCTCTTCGGCGCCACGTACAACGCGCAGGACTTCTGGCGCGTGCTCTTCCTGGGCACGGCGCTGGGGTTCGGCCTGCTGTTCGTCACCGCGTGGCTGGGCCGCGCGTGGTGTGGCTGGGCGTGTCCGCAGACGGTGTTCCTGGAGGGCCTCTACCGTCCCATCGAGCGGCTCTTCGACGGGCCCCGCGAGCGACGGCTCAAGCAGGAGACCTCGCCGTGGACGCCTCTGCGCGTGGCGCGCGCGACGGCGAAGCACGGGGCCTACGTGGGCGTGTCGCTCCTCGTCGCGCACGCGGCGCTCAGCCTCTTCGTGTCCGCGGGCGGGCTGGTGTCCATGGTGTCCAGCGGCCCGGCCACGTCCCCGGTGGCCTTCACCTGGGCCATGGCCGTCACCGGCGCGCTGTACTTCAACTTCGCGTGGTTCCGCGAGCAGCTCTGCGTCGTGGTGTGCCCCTACGGCCGGCTCCAGTCGGCGATGCAGGACCGGGACTCGCTCATCGTCGGCTATGACACGCGGCGGGGCGAACCCCGGGGGCGGATGGTGAAGGTGCTCCCCGCGCACGCCGCGCCGCCCCGGGGCGACTGCGTGGACTGCCGCAGGTGCGTCACCGCGTGCCCCACGGGCATCGACATCCGCCACGGCCTGCAGATGGAGTGTCTGGCGTGCGCGCAGTGCATCGACGCGTGCGACGAGGTGATGGACCGGATTGGCCGGCCGCGCGGGCTCATCCGCTACGACTCGCTCAAGGGCCTGGCGGGCGAGCCCCGCCGCATCCTGCGCCCCCGGCTCGCGCTGTATGGCCTCCTGTTCGTCGCCTCCGTGGTGGGCCTGGTGTGGACGCTCGCCCGCCGTGTGCCGTTCGAGGCGAACCTGCTGCGCTTCCAGGGGATGCCCTACCTCGTCGAGGAGGGGCAGGTGCGCAACCAGTTCGAGCTGCACCTGGTGAACAAGAACCCGGAGCCCACCACCTTCACGCTGTCCATCCAGGCGCCGCCGTCCGCGCGAGGCGTGATTCCGCAGTCCCAGGTGAAGCTCGGCTCGCTGGAGAGCTTCCGGGTGCCGCTGTTCATCCTGGCGCCCCAGGGCAGCACCGAGGTGCCGTTCAACTTCATCGTCGAGGTGGCCGACTCCGCGTCGGGCGAGGTGAAGCGGATGGAGGCGCGCTTCCTGGGACCGCCGTCCAAGGCCCACTGAGGCGGCGGACGAAAATCGTGCGCGTCACCCGGGGGCCTCCGCGGATTGTGCGCGGGGCCCGCCGTTCTCAGGGCGCGCGACGTGGCACGCGCCTTGGATTGGGACGAGGGGCATGGACATGCTTCCAGGAGTCCCCCGTCCGTCGCCGGAGCTGCTGGGCCGGTACAACGTCTCCGGGCCGCGCTACACCAGCTATCCCACCGCGCCGGAGTGGCGGCCGGACTTCGGGCCGGAGGCGCTGGAGGCCCGGCTGCGGGTCGCCGGAGCGCAGGACGAAGCCTCGCCCCTGTCGCTGTATGTCCACCTGCCGTTCTGCCACAGCCTGTGCTGGTACTGCGGCTGCAACGTGGTCATCAGCAAGGACTCGAGCGCGGCGGACCGGTACCTGGACCACCTGGTGATGGAGCTGTACCTGGTGGCCGAGCAGCTGGGCCCCCGTCGCGCGCTGTCGCAGATCCACTGGGGCGGCGGCACGCCCACGTTCCTCACCGAGCAGCAGCTGGAGCGGCTGTGGACGGAGCTGATGCGCCGCTTCACGCTCCTGCCGGACGCGGAGGTCGCCATCGAGGTGCACCCGTCCGTGACGACGTCGGGCCAGGTGTCGCTGCTCCGGCAGCTCGGCTTCAACCGGCTGTCCATGGGACTGCAGGACTTCGACCCGCGCGTGCAGGAGGTGACGAACCGGCTGCAGACACCCGAGCGCACGCGGGCGCTGCTGGACCACGCGCGGGAGCTGGGCTTCACCGGCGTGAACTTCGACCTCATCTACGGCCTGCCGTACCAGGAGCCGGAGGGCTGGGCGCGCACGCTGGAGACGGTGCTGGCGATGCGTCCGGACCGGCTGGCCGTCTACTCCTTCGCCTTCATGCCGGACGTGCTCAAGCACCAGAAGCGGATGCCCGCGGACGCGCTCCCCAGCGCCGAGGTGAAGATGGAGCTGTTCCGCGCGGCCTACGCGGGCTTCGTGGGCGCGGGCTACCAGGCCATCGGCATGGACCACTTCGCGGTGCCCGAGGACGAGCTGGCGCGCGCCCTCTCCGAGCGACGGCTGGGGCGCAACTTCCAGGGCTACACGGTGAAGGCCGCCTCGGACGTGGTGGCGCTGGGCAGCACGGGCATCAGCGACGTGGCGGGCGCGTATGCGCAGAACGTCCGTGCGCTGCCCGCCTACTACGAGCGCATCTCCCACGGCCGACTGGCCACGGAGCGCGGGCTCTTGTTGACCGAGGACGACCGCAAGCGCCGCGCCGTCATCACCCAGCTGATGTGCAACGCGTGGGTGGACCTGGGCGAAGAGGGCGTGCGCGACTTCGCGCCGGAGCTGGAGCGCCTCGGGACGTTCGAGGAGGACGGGCTGCTGGTGCGCTCGGGCTCCCAGCTGGAGCTGACCGCGCTGGGGCGGCTGTTCGTGCGCAACGTGGCCATGGTGTTCGATGCCCGGCTCGCCCGGGCCGAGCGACCGCGCTTCTCCCGGACGGTGTAGGAGGGCGGGCAGGCGGGCCTCGCGGGCGTCCGCTCCCCTGGCGTGCTCGCCGGGCAATGACCACCTCATCCTGGCGCCCTCGCGCGCGATGGGGAGGTGGGCATGGCGGGCCTGGAGCGAAGGACGGTTCGACGGGGCCTGAAGGGCGCATGCCTCGTGGGCGCGCTCCTGGCCGCGACGCTGGCGAGCGCCGCGCTGAAGCAGGGCGAGGTGGTGCCGGCGTTCTCCGCCGAGGACCTGCGGGGTGAGAAGCACAGCAGCCAGGAGTGGCGCGGCCGGCGCACGTTGCTGGTGGTCCTCACCGACAAGGACGGCGGCGAGGCGATGCGGCGCTGGTTCGATGAAGCCGCCGCGCTTGGCGTCCCCGACTCGGTCCACCGCGCCTCGCTGCTCTCCTTCAAGCTGCCCTTCTTCGTGGGCCTGGGGACGGTGCGCGAGAAGGCCCGGAAGAAGGTCCCGGAGGCGGTCTGGTCCGACACCTGGCTCGACAAGAATGGAGACATGGGCAAGCGGCTGTCGTTGCCGTCCAGTCGCATGCCGTATGCCTTCGCGCTGGATGAGCAGGGGCGGGTGCTCGCCGCCGTGCACGGCGAGGTGGACTCCCCGGAGGCGAAGGCGCTGCTGGAGCTGCTCACGCGGCCCTAGAAAGACGAAGGGCGCCGCGGTGGGATTCCCCGCGACGCCCCGGTGCCTCTTGGATGCTTCGGCTCAGCGCGCGGACAGGATGTCCTGGGCGCGCTTCTTCTCGGTGGAGAACGTGAAGGCGTTGAAGAGCAGGTAGTTGTTCTCCGTGTCGAGGATGCGCGGCTTCACGATGCGCAGGACGTTGAGCTTGTCGTCGCTGAACTGCATGCGCTCCATCAGCCGCAGCACCTGGGAGACCAGCAGGTAGTTGTCCTGGAGTCCCATCTGGAGGACGCGGAGCTTGTCGTCGGTGAACGTCTCCCGGGAGATGGCGTCGTACCAGCGCTGGAAGGCGCTGTCGCTCATCGGCCGGACCATCGGCTCCGGCGGCGGGGGCGGCGGGCGCGGCATCACCGTGGCGAGCAGCGGGGCCTCCTCGACGTGGCGGGCCACGCCGTCGAGCACGTCCTGGGCCTTGCGCACCTTGGCGCGGGTGTCACGGTCGGCCCGGTCCTCGATGTCCTCGAGCAGCTTCTCCAGGCGCGCCAGCTTCTGCGCCAGCTCCTCGCGGCCCACCACCACCAGCGTGCCGGTGTGGTTCTGCGGCGGGTAGTTCTGCCCCGGGTTGTGGCGCGGCGGGTAGTTCGGCGGCTGCGGCTGCGGCTGGGGCTGCGGCATCGGCCGGCCCGGCGGGGGCGGACGGAACTTCTCGGCGGCCGCGTCTTGCGCGAAGGAGGTGGAGGCGGACAGCAGGGCGACTGCGAGCGCGAGGGCCTTCATCGGGGCTTCCTTGTTCGTGTACTCAACATCTCGGACGAGCCGTCCCTCTTCGCATTCATTCCGCCCTGTCGACAAGGCCCCCACCCTCAGGGAGAGGGGGTTCGTTTGGACAGCACCGTTCCCTCGGGGGACAGCTCGTAGAGGAGGGGAACCCCGGTCGCCAGCTCCAGCCCCACCACCTGCTCGCCGGTGAGCTGGTCCAGCTTCATGACCAGGGAGCGGTTGGAGTTGCCGTGCGCGACGACGAGGACGTTCTTGCCCAGGCGCAGGTCGCCGCCGATGGCGCGCTCGTAGAAGGGCAGCACCCGGCGGGCGGTCATCTCCAGGGACTCGCCGTTGGGCGGCGGCACGTCGTAGGAGCGCCGCCAGAGCTTCACCTGGGCCTCTCCGAAGCGCTGGGCCGCGTCCGCCTTGTTGAGGCCCTGCAGGTCGCCATAGTTGCGCTCGTTGAGGGCCGCGTCGCGGATGATGGGGGGGCGCTGGCCCAGGGCCTCCAGGATGAGCGCCAGCGTCTCCTGGGCGCGGGTGAGCCCGGACGTGTAGGCGACGTCGAAGGTGAGTCCCTGGAGCGAGCGCGCGGCGGAGCGCGCCTCCTCGCGGCCCTTCTCGGTGAGGGGCACGTCCACGAAGCCCGTGAAGCGGTTCTCGTGGTTCCATAGGGACTGGCCATGACGGACGAGGGCGAGGAGGGGCATGGCCTCCTGCTAGCCCAACCCGGGCGTCACGGCCAGGGTGGACGCGGGCGGGCCGTGTCACGTCCGACGACGGCGGGCCCGGTAAAGGTCGTCGTAGAGGCCGAGGAAGAGGTGTCCTCCGAGCAGGAGCCCCTGCTGGATGTCCCGCCGGGCCGAGGCGTCGCTCGCGAAGGGCGCGTCGAGCTGGCGGTAGAACCCGTCCGCGTGCTCCTCGTCGAGCGTCGCGTGCGTGGGGTAGTGCACCACCTGGTCCGCCGCGAGCCACCCGCGCGCCACGATGCCCTGCCCCAGCTCCAGGGAGATGCCGCTGAACAGGTCCTCGATGATGCCGAACACCGCGAGCCCGGTGTGCGTGGACTCGAAGGCGGCGATGCCCGTCAGCGCGACGTTGAACTTGCGCACCTCCGGCCAGGACGTGTCGTCGTGGAGCCCGTCGAGCGAGGCCCCGAGTCGCTCGAGCAACAGGCGGAACGTGTGCTCGTGGCCGTGGGAGAGCGTGCCCCGTCCGTGCTCGTCGAAGACGTTCTCCACCAGCGGCAGGCGCAGCTCGGGACGGGGGAGCCGGCTGGCGAGCATGGCCATGGGCCGCGTGAAGTGCGCCACCGCCGCGAAGAACTGACGCTGCGTCTCGACGAAGTCCCCTCGCTCGAAGGTGCCGTCCCGCAGCGCGCGCAGGTACGCGGAAGACTCCCGCGCGTTCCACTCGGCCTTCAGCGCGCCGACGTGGTGGCGCAGGTTCAGATTTCGGAGGAGGGAAGGTGCACCCATGCCGGGGACCCTTTAAGTCGGGTGAGGTCGAGAGAGTAGACGGTGCACGCCGCGTCAGGGGAGACCCCTTGTCCTCGCAGCCAGCGGACGTGGTCCTCCAGACGCTCGTCGATGACGAAGCAGGCGAGTGACTGGGGGCTGTTCGCGGTGAGCTCCTCGCCGCAGGTCTTGAGATAGTGCCCCCATCCCCGGGTCCACGCCGAGGGCGGCGCGGCCAGGTGCACGAGCGGCCAGGGGGCTTGCGTCGACATCAACTGGAGGTCCTTGCTCCCGGAGGTGGTGCACCACCCCGCGCCCTCGAGCCGGCGGGTCGGTGCGGGGCCGAGCACCAGCCCCTCACCCCGTGGACACCCGGGCGCGTCCGCCAGTTCCAACGTGGCCAGGCGCGCGGGCGGCGTGAAGTAGAGCGCGAGCCGGCTCTGGGGGCGTCCCATCCGCAGCGGGTTCCAGCCGCGCGCGGTGCGCATGACGTCGCCCCGCGCGCCTCGCATGGCGGCGCCGTAGAGGAACCGGATGCCGCGCAGGGCGGGGATGCGGAACAGGTGGGTGAGCCCCCGGAGGATGAGCCCTCGGGCCAGCCCCGAGCCGCGCGCGTGGGGCGCCACCTTGAGGTCGCAGATGTAGAACCCGGGCAGGGCGCGGGTGCCACGGTGGACCTGTCTCAGGACTCCCGTCACCGAGCCGAGCAGCGCCTCTCCGCGCAGGGCGAGCAGGAAGTACGCCTCCCCCATGGACGAGAAGAAGGGGTGGTACTCGCGGCCGTGGTCGATGAAGAAGTGGTCCGCGCCGTCGGCGATGGGGTACTCGATTCCGCGCTCCAACTGGCGCAGCCGGTCGACATAGGGCCCGAGCGTGTCGGGCCGGAGCACCACGTAGCGGATGCCGCTCATGTGCCCGACGCCCGTCGGAAGCCGACCTCGACGCGCTCGTAGAACAGGCTGCGGTCCCGGGCCTGGAGCCGCGCGCCGAGCGCGTCGTCGAACTCGAAGGCAGGGGCGAAGAAGCGCCTCAGGTCGCGTTGGTTGTTGAGCTGGCGCAGCAGCACGGCGCAGCCGGGGCGGGCCTCCTGGGACAGCAGCGTGGCCCACTGCTCGACGAGCGTGTCATCGGACCAGTCGAAGATGTTGGACAGGGAGATGACGTCGAAGCGGCCCAGGTCGGGCACGTCCGGCAGCGAGCCTTGCACCAGGCAGACCTGGAGCGGCGCGGTGGCGCGCAGGTAGCCGGGCGCGTCGCCGGGGCGGTAGGCGCCGAGCAGCACGTGCTGCAGATACGGATTGCGGCAGGCGTCCTCGCGTCGCAGGCCCCGCTCGAACAGCGCCTGGAAGTAGCCGGGGTAGGAGCCGGGGCGGGCGTGCTGGGTGGCCGCGGGGCCGAACATGGCGTGCAGGAGCGGGTCGGCGAACGCGAGCTGGAAGGCCACGGGCCAGTAGTGCGACGCGAACCAGCCGGCGCGCAAGGCTTCGCGCTCCGACTCGGGGACGCCGGGGTCGAAGAACGTGTTGAGCTCGCGGCGGGGCGCGACGAACTCCTCCACGAAGAGGCGCAGCGTGCGGAACAGCCCCTCGAACTCGCCGCGCTGATTCAGCCCCGCGGCGTCGTTGGAGAGCACGTTGAAGTGCTGGGGCGCGGCGGTGCCCAGGCAGCGCGCCTTCTCCTTCACGTGCTCCAACTGCCTCGGGTTGAAGTCGAAGCCCACCAGCTCGAGCGTGGGGTTGTCCTTCGCCAGCGTCAGCAGGGTGCAGCCGCCGGAGGCGACGGTGAGGAGCGAGCGGGCCCGGGTGTGCTCGATGAGCGCCTGCTCCAGCGCCGGGTCTTCGCGGACGACGGCGAACTTCAGACGGGGGAGAGGTGCGCTCAAGGCCGGGTGGGGGGGCGAGGGTTGCTTCGACTCGGAGCGGGATTGTAAGTCATCAGGACGCGCCATGCCCACGCCCTCCGCAGTGCTGTCCCCCGAGTCCCTGCGCGAGCTGGAGCGGGTCGACGCCCGTCATCTGCCCCGGCTCGTCCTGTTCCTCCTGCTCCAGGGCGTGTCTGCGTGGCTCGTCGTCCTGCTGGCGAGGGACGGTGACTCGGTGGCGAGCTGGCTCGTCCGGCTGCCGCTCTACCTGGTCTCGGCCGCCGCGCTGCATGGCATCAGCCTGTTCACCCACGAGGCGGTGCATGGTGGGCTGTCCTCGCGGCCCTGGCTGAATCGACTGGGCGGGATGCTGTGTGCCTGGCCCGTGCTCCAGAACTTCGCGGCCTACAAGGTGTTGCACCTGCGGCACCACCGCGATTTGGGCGGTGGCCTGGACCCCGACCACTACGCGAACTACACGGGGCGGCGCTGGCTGGAGCTGGCGATGCACCTGGGCCGGCTGCTGCTCGGCTACCCCGCGTACATCACGATGATTCCCATCCTGGGCTTCAAGCACGGCACGCCGTCCGAGCGGCGATGGATTGCGTTCGAGGTCGCCGTGGTGCTCGTGGCGGGTGTTCTCGCGGCACGCTTCGTGCCGTGGCAGGTGTTGCTGCATGCGTGGGTGCTGCCCATGGTCATCATCAACACGCTGGTCAACATCCGGGGCATGAGCCAGCACACCTTCCTGACGGAGAATACGCATCCGGTCCGGGGCTCGCGGACCATCCTCTCCAATCCGGTGACGCGCTTCTTCATGTGCAACGAGAACTACCACCTGGAGCATCACCTGTATCCGCGGGTGCCCTGGTACAACCTGCCCGCGCTGCACCAGTCCCTGCGGGCCGGGCTCGTCGCGCAGGGCGCGCCCTTCATCCCGTCGTACTTCTCGTTCGTCCGCGGCGTGCTGAGTGGCTCGCTGATGCGCGAGGCCCGGCGCGCCGCGTCCCCGGATGTCTGAGCGTCCCTTCCTGCACGAGGGGTTGCTCGCGGGCTTCGGGGGCGTGCTGTCGTGTGGGCTCCTCGTCGTCGCGGGAGCGGGCTCGGCGGTCTTCCTCCAGGTGCTCGGCGCGACGCTCCTGTTCATCCTCGCGGTGGTGGGGCTCGCGCGTCTGGAGCGCTGGGGACACGCCTTCCGCGTCCGATTGCTGTGCGCCTATGCGGCGACGTTCTTCTTCTATGCGTCGGTGAAGGACACCCTCCCGGCGCTCGGGCTTCCGACGAGGGATGCCGTGTTGTTCGGCCTGGACGCGTGGGTGTTCGGTGGGAGCACGCCGTCGGTGTGGCTGCAGCGCTGGAGCTCGCCGGCCGTGAACGACGTGTTCAGCGCGAGCTACCTGTCGTTCCACGTCTACCTGCACCTGTCCATGGCGTGGGCGGTGGTGGGCTCGCGGGAGCGCGCGGAGGCGTTCTTCGGTCAGGTCTTCTCCGCCTACGTGCCGGGGCTCGTGGGCTACTACCTGGTGCCCGCGGTGGGACCCGTGGCGGCGTATCCCGAGCTGTTCACCGTGCCCGTGGAGGGAGGGTGGGTGACCTGGCTGAACGCGGCCGTCGTGGCCCATGGCTCGTCCACCTACGACCTGTTCCCGAGCCTGCACGTGTACATCACGCTGGTGTTGCTCGCGCACGACAGGCTCGCGCATCCGTGGCGCTTCCGGGGGATGTTGCCGGTGGCGGTGTTGCTCTTCGTCTCCACGCTGGTGCTGCGCTACCACTACGCGGTCGACCTGCTCGCGGGCGTCGTGTGGTTCGTCGCCTTCCGCGCGCTGTATCCGCGACTGCTTCGTGGGTGGGAGTCCTGGCGGCGCGGGAGCACAGTGGAGCCTGCGGTGCTGATTCCGCCGGAGTGACGGAGGGGCGTGCGTCGTGCTGTCACGCGGGCGGCGGCGCATTGACGAAATGTCTCGCGCGGCCCGGGCGTTGAGCCCGCAACCCCCTGGAATCTCGTAGGGGGTGGCTTGGAACGGCATGTGAAGAGGAGGGGAGGCAACAGGAGGAAGCCCCATGGCCCGGTGTCGCCCGTCCAGTTCCCGCCCGACTCTCCCCACCTTCACGTTCCTGGAGCACAGCGCGCGCGGGATGCTGCGTCAGGAGGTCCTGGACTTCATCCTCGACTACGGCCTGCGGGTCCGCGCGGCGGGGGCGACGCACGTCACGGTGCTGGAGCGAGACCTCTCGCGGGCCCTGCGCGACTCGTCTCTCGCGCGGCAGGCGCGTGGCTGGATTGTGTTGGTGAGCGACGACGAGCGCCTCCTCACCTGTTACCGCCGCGCGGATGCGAGCAGCTTCCTTCGGCGCAAGTCGAAGCACCGGCTCAACGGTGGGCGGCCTCACCGCGACACTGGCTGGCGCAACGCGGAAGGCCGACGCGGGGTGGGGCGCGCGAGCCACGCCGGGTCATGAGGACGTGGCTGTCGCGCGGGGGATGGCGATGGCCTGGCCCCTCAGGGTGATGACCTGGGCAGCGATGCGAGCGCGCTCGACACTGTCAATCAGGTAGCGGGGACTTGCTCCCGCCGCGGGCGGGAACAGGCACTGGATGACGTCGTAACCGATGTGTCTGGCGATGAAGGTCTCCAGGACGTGGGCGTGCCGCTCGACCAACCCGGTCAGGGGCGGCCACCCGAGTGCTCGCAACCGCAGGATGTCCTCGTCGTCCTCCCGCGCCCGTCGTCGAATTCGCGGAAGTACAGCCACGAACAAGGCACCTGGCGGTCGGCGATTCTGCAAAGCATGGGTCCCCTGGGCATGAGGCTGTCCGCGTGCGGGCGGCTTTAGCGGGGTTGGGCGCGTCGGAAAAGGGCGCGCTGCTTCACATTCGGGATGTCCGGTGAAGGGCACGCCGGAGGTCGGCGCTGCGCCAGAAGGCGGGCTCCGGAAGGAGAGGGCAGTCGTCCTCGCACCTCCTGGAGCCCCGCATGCCCCGCACCGCGCTCTTCGATTCGTTCCGCCAGACCACCCGGAAGGCACTCGCCGCTTCCATCACGCGACGCGAGGTCACCCGTCCGTTCGAGGCCCGGCGCGGCGTGGACCGCCGCTCCGTGTTGAAGGGGCTGACGGTCCTGGGGCTGGGGTTCGCCGTCGGGAGCGCGCGGGCGCAGGAGGCGCATGCGCTCCCATCGCCGCGGGTGGGAATTGTCGGCGCGGGGCTCGCCGGGCTCGCGTGTGCCTACGAGCTGCGGCGCGCGGGCGTCATTGCCACGGTGCACGAGGCGAGTGAGCGCACCGGTGGCCGGGTGTACTCGATGGGCGGCGCGTTCGGCGGGCCCGTCACGTTCCCGGGACAGGTCGTCGAGCGGGGAGGCGAGTTCATCGACTCCGGACATGCGACGATGCTGGGCTACGCGCGCCAGTTCCATCTGGAGCGAGAGGACCTCGCGCGGTTCCACGGCGAGGTGACGTACTTCTTCGGAGGGCAGCGGTACGCGGAGTCCGCCATCCTGGCGGAGTACTGCCCGCTCATCGCCGCCATCCGCCAGGACCTGTCACGGCTCTCCGACGCGCCCACGGCCGCGCGACATACGCCCGTGGACCGCGCCTTCGACGTGATGGACCTGATGACCTATCTGGAGTCCCGCGACGCGGGGCCCCTGATATCGGCCGCCATCATCGCCGCATACGAAGCGGAGTATGGACGGACGGCGGACACGCTGAGCTGTCTCAACCTGCTGTTCCTGATTGGGACGGAGCAGTGTCGCCGCTTCGAGCCCTATGGCGAGAGCGACGAGCGCTACCGGCTGCTCGGCGGCAATCAGCAGATTCCTCGCGAGCTGGCCGCGCGCCTGCCCGGTCAGGTCCGCTGGGGCGAGCGACTGGAGGCCGTACGCAGGACGCCCGCGGGAGCGCTGGCCCTGTCGCTGCGGCGGGACTCCTGGAGCTTCACCGCGACCTATGACGTCGTGGTGCTCGCCGTGCCCTTCACCACCCTGCGGCGCGTGGCGCTGGATGGCTCGCTGGGGCTGCCGCCCTGGAAGACGAAGGTCATCCAGGAGCTGGGCTACGGCACCAATGCGAAGCTGATGGTGGGCTACCAGGGGCCGGTGTGGCGCGCGGGCGGGGGCAGCGGCGCGACGTACTCGGACCTGATGCACCACCAGGCGACGTGGGAGACGAACCCGAGCCGGGCCACGGCCAGGGACGCGGTGCTGACGGACTACGCGAGCGGAGCGCGCGGCGCGGCGATGGACCCGGGCAACGTGGCGCTGGAGGCCGAGCGCTTCGTGGCGGCGATGAACCGGGTGGTGCCGGGCACCGCGAGCGCGGTGAAGCGCGGCGTGGACCGGCGCATCCTCGCGCACCTGGAGCACTGGCCGAGCTCCCCCTTCACGCTGGGCAGCTACACGGCCTACGGACCGGGACAGTTCACGAGCCTGGCGGGCTACGAGGCACCCCCCGTGGGCCACCTGTTCTTCGCGGGCGAGCACACCAGCTCGTTCTACGAAGCCCAGGGCTACATGGAGGGCGCGGCGGCTTCGGGAAGGAGCACCGCGGCGGCCATCCTGGTGGCGGCGCGAATCGCGGCCCTCGGCTGACGCGCACTGGCGAAGGTGGAGCACCGCTGCCTCCGCTTCGCGCGCCCTGGGCCTCCGGCGACACGCTTGAACGAAGGCGCGCTCCCAGCGCATTCACGGACTCAGCGAGGACTCACGCCGAGGGCGAAACGCTTGAGCGAAGGCGCGCTCCCAGCGCGTTTACGGGCTCGGCGAGGACTCGCGCCGAGGGCGACACGTTTGGACGAAGGCGCGCTCCCAGCGCGTTCACGGGCTCCGCGAGGACTCGCGCCGAGGGCGACAACCCGGCCGTCATGGCCGAAGAGGCGCCCCCAGCGCGGCACAGCACATCGGGGGTGGACTACGGCGTGGCCGACGCGCGGCGCGGCGAGGTCAGCTCGCGCTGCATGGTGTCGTCGCCCACGAGCACGCCATCGGCGAACAGGGTCCGCTCGTTGGGGCCGAGCGACTCGAGCTCCTCGGCCGTGCCCAGCTTGAGGTTGTAGACCTTGCCGTCGTACGGCACGCGCTCGGTGGCGGTGATGAAGGCCGTGCCGGACTCGGTGCGCACCTGGTCCTTCACCTGGACCTTGTCCGCGGGCACCACGAGCCCGGAGGTGAGCAGCACCGGGTGCTTCTCCGTCAGCCGCACGTCGTGGCCCTGGTCATCGCGCAGCCGCACCAGCGGCTTGGGCTCCCGCCCGAAGATGAAGTCCTGCACCGTCAGCACCCGGCCGCTCGCGTTGGCGCGGACCTTGTCGCCCACCTTCAGCGTCTCGATGGGGGCCCGCGTCCCGTCCGCGAGCGTCACCTTCGTGCCCTCCGCCATGCAGCTGTTGAGCACGTTGAGGTTGAAGGGGTTGGTGGGCAGCGCCGTGCTCGTGAAGGTCGTCAGGCGCGGCACCGCGGCGGCGCCGCCACACGTCGCCATCGAGTAGAGGGTCATCGACATCACCACGGGCTCGTTGACGATCTTCTCCATCGTGCAGCCCGTGCCACCGTTGGCCGTGGTGTTCTGCGAGAGGTTGACCAGCCGCTGGATGCTCGCCGTCTTCCCATTGATGGCGAACAGGTCCGACAGGTCCGCGAGCGTCGTGCAGGTGCCGCCCGAGTCCGTCTTGATGAGGCGCATCCGCGTCGTCGTCGGGCCGTTCTTCATCGCCTGGATGGTGCACGGCTGCGACATCGCGCCCGCGTCGAACGTGAGCTGCGTGGGGACGTAGATGTTGGTGATGTCGAAGGTCTGCCCCGTCTGGAACGGGAAGTAGGCCGCGGGGTCTCCCGTCCAGGGGTTGCCCGTCTTGCGCAGCGCCAGCCCCACCGGGGTCTGGGGGTATGGCGCCAGCGTGCCCTGGGCGTTGGTCACCATGGCGTAGTCACAGTCCGCGCCGCCGCGCAGCTGGCACGTGGTGAGGTTGATGTTCGAGCGGGGCTCGTTGCTCGCGAAGCGGGGGTGGTCCATCGTGAAGCTCACCGGCTCGGGCGCCAGCGTCGTGTCCAGGCTCGAGAACGAGACGTGCTCCTCGCCCGTCTGGTCGTTGTGCGCCACCATCAGCGACTCCACGACGACCTTGCTCTCCGGCGCCATCGACGGCCGCACCGACACCGCCGTGTCGTCGAACGTCTTGCCGTCGTTGTGCTCCTCGTTGGCGCTCTTGGCCAGCACCGTCAGCTTCTTGCCGGACAAGTCACTGTCGTACGCCGTCACGTCCGTGAAGACGTGCGTCGCGCCGCCCGCGCACGTGGCATAGGGGTTGAGGATCAACGAGGGCCGGTGGTCCTGCGCCTTGTCCGCCTGCTGCACCTTGCCACCGCCCACCGTGCGCGAGTCGTTCACGTGGATGAAGTGGTCGCAGTCCCAGTCGGTGGGCTTGGGGCGCGGGCCTCCCCGCACTGCCTTGGCCCGGGCGATCTCCAGTGTCTTCAGCGCGCGCGCGAAGTCGCGGGCCACCGTCGGCCCCGGCGTGTCCTGACCGCCCTGGGTGGCCTGCGCGGCGGCGGCCTCCTGGAGCCGGTGGCGCGCGTACTCGTACTGGTCGTCATCGGCCAGGTCCAGCATCACGAAGTCCTCGTGAGGCGGACGCTTCTGGAAGGCCGCCATCACGACCTCTCGCTGCTCCTCGATGCTCCTGGGCTTGGGCGTGGGCTTGATGACCCACGGGCATCCGGGCAGCAAAGACAGGCATCCTGCGAGAACGACGAGACGTGTCGCGATGCGACTGTGCGTCAAATCCATGAGCTCCCCCTCAGAGCGGGCCTGGTTCGAGCCCGGACAAACACTGTCATACGCTCCGTGTCGGAAAGTCAACGAATGACAAGTCATCGGCCTCGCTGGTCAGCCGCGACCCGGCCTGTCACATCGCGAGCCTTTCCGGGTGTGACACGCGCGGCGGGCGGAGCGTAGGGGGACTCCAGGGGTAGGTGGCGCCACGTGGGCGTTGACTCCCCGCGGCGCATGAGGGACGGGGTGGACATGGCGCAGCAGAAACTCCTCGTCCCGCATGAGGTCGCGGGAGAGCGGCTGGACCGTTTCGTCTCCAAGCACGTGCCCGGCTTCTCGCTGGAGCGCGCCCGCGCCCTCATCGCGTCGGGCGGGGTGCGCATCCGCGGCAAGAAGTGTCAGCCCACGCGCAAGCTGTGGGGCGGCGAGGAAATCGAGCTGGAGCGTCCCGAGCCCAAGGCCCCCACGCGCCCGCCCGTCGAGGGGCCCGCGCTGACGGTGCTCCACGACGACGCGGCCCTGGTCATCATCGACAAGCCGCCCGGCCTCGTGGTGGAGCCCGAGGGGCGCGCGACCTCCGTGGTGGACCTGCTCGCGAGCCAGCGCCCACCCTTCGACGTGGAGGGACAGGCGCTGCCCGGTGTGGTGCACCGGTTGGACCGGGAGACCAGCGGGTGTCTGGCCTTCGCGCGCACGGACACCGCGGCGGCGGCGCTCCTGCGCGCCTTCCAGCAGAAGCAGGTGGACAAGCGCTACCGGACGCTCGTCCTGGGCCACCCGCCGGAGCAGGGGCGCCTGGAGGGGCCCTACACGAGAGACCCGAAGGACCCGCGCCGCTTCACCACCCGGGTGCACTCCGCGCGCAGGGCGGCGCTCTCCTTCGAGGTGCGCGAGCGCTTCGCGGGGGCCGCGCTTCTGGAGGTGGACCTGGACACGGGGCGCACGCACCAGATTCGCGTGCAGCTCTCCGAGGCGGGCTTCCCGGTGTTGGGGGACTCGCTCTACGGCACCGAGGCCGCCCGCGAGCACCCCGCGGCGAAGGCCCTGGGCCGACAGGCGCTCCATGCATTCCAGCTGGAGCTGCCGGGCCCGTTGAACGGGGAGCTGGTGCGAGTCCAGGCCGCGCTTCCGGCGGACTTCCAGCGCGCCCTGGAGCTCTTGCGTCGCTGACGCGCCGGGCCCCCACGTTCGACGGGGAGCCCGGACCGTCGGGGCCTACTTCGCGTCCACCACGAGGACCATCCAGCGGTCCGTGGAGTGGTCGATGCGGACGTTGGCGGCGCCCGCCTCCTGGAGCTGCTGCACGATGCCTTCCAGGAAGGTCAGGTGCTCCTTGGGCGCGTCCACGAAGACGTTCTTGGAGCCGTTGCCCTTGGCCTTCGGCTTCTTGGCCGGGGCGGCGGCGCCGTTGAGGGCCTCCGGGTTGGCGGCGGCCTTGAGCTGCAGGGCGGCGTCATCGACGGTGGGCTCGGGCGTGCTGTCCACCTCGGCCTCGGGCTCCTCGGCCGCCACCGGGGCGGCGGCGGCCACCTCCTCCTCGGCCTCCGCGCGCAGCTGGTTGAAGGTCTTCAGGTTGATGGTCGCCCCGAACTTCGTCTTGAAGGACTCCAGCGCGTCCTTGCTGCTGATGTCCGGCTGCTGGCGGAAGAGGGTGAGCAGGAACGCGTGTCGCTCCTGGGTCTGCTCCTGGGACGTCCTCGGCATCTTCTGTGCTCCTGTGAACCGTGAAGGGCGGCGCACCCTAGCCGACCCCTCCCGAGGAGAAAAGGTGGTCGGATGTCCCTGCGTGGACGCTCGACGCGGACCTTCGCGCCTTCGGCTGTCTCGTTATTCACGAGGTGCGGGTGGCGGCTCGTCCGGCCTCGGGGCGAGCAGGGGGCCGGGCCCCGTGGCCGTCGGCGCGGCGCGCGGGGGATGGCCAGGATTCAGAGTCATGGAGACCGCTGCCGAGACGAGCCGCTCCGCCCCCGCGTCGCCGTGGGTGGACATCTCCGTGCCGCTGCGCGACGGCATGGTGCACTGGCCGGACAACCCCGAGGTGCGCATCACCCGCTCGCAGGACTTGGACAAGGGGGACGACGCCAACGTGTCGGACCTGTCCTTCGGCGCGCACTCGGGCACCCACGTCGACGCACCCGTGCACTTCGTCAAGGGCGCCGAGGGCGTGGACGCGCTGTCCTTCGACCGGCTGATGGGCGTGGCCCGCGTGCTGGAGATTCGCGACGCGCGCGCCATCCAGGTGGAGGAACTGAAGGCGCACGCAATCCAGCCGGGGGAGCGGCTGCTCTTCAAGACGGCGAACTCCGCGCGGCGGTGGCCCTCCCAGCCCTTCCAGCCGGACTTCGTGTACCTGTCGCTCGAGGGCGCGCGCTACCTGGCGGAGCTGGGGGTGCGCACGGTGGGCATCGACTACCTGTCCATCGGCAGCCCGGACGAGGGCGTTCCCACGCACCGCGCCCTGCTGGACGCGGGCATCTGCATCATCGAGGGGCTCGACTTGTCCCAGGTGCATGAGGGGACGTACGAGCTGGTGTGTCTGCCGCTGCGAATCGCGGGGGGCGACGGGGCTCCGGCGCGCGCCATCCTCCGCGCGCGCTGAAGTGCCCGGTTCAGGCGGAGGGGGCGCGGCGCCTGCGGCGCAGGAAGAAGGCGAAGCCCATCACCGTCGGCAGCAGCATGCCCCCGCCGACCATCAGCTTGACCCGGTGCCGCTGGGGCAGGGCCTGGGCGTAGAAGGGGCGCTCGGCGCGGACCTTCGCGAAGTTCGGCTCCAGGCACGACGCCCCGAAGGACCACTGCACGTCGTCGATGCGCGCGCCGTTGCGGATGTACGTCCGGTACAGGCGCTCGAACATCGCCGGGTCCCGGTTGGCGACGTGGAGCGCGGCGTGGCACAGCATCATCGCGTAGGCCTGACTGCGCGGCGGCAGCAGCTCCGCGCCGCGCTGGGCCAGCCGCGCCGCCACGTGCCGGTAGTGGAAGCGCTCGGTGAGGGGCGGGCCGTGGAGGGCCGAGAGCCGCTGCTCCTGCGCGCCCATGAGCGACGCGCGGGGGAACATCGCGCGGGCCCGCTGCTCGTCCTCGGTGGCGTCCCCTTCCTCGTCGTCCCGGTCATAGCGGGAGACGTCGTAGTTGCCGTCGACCCAGCCCCAGTCCGGCGCGGCCTCGGTCCCCAGCAGGCGCATGCCCTCGGAGCGCGCGAGCCTGGCCGCCGCGAAGAGCGCCTCGGCCCGGTCCAGGTCGTCCCACGCGCTGTCGGCGCGGCGCAGCGCCTCCACGTACCGACGCGCCGCGTCCTCCACCGCGGTGCCGCGGAAGGCCTCCAGGGCCTCGTCGTGCCGGCCCTCTCGCAGGAGTCGCCGCGCGAGCAGCAGGTGCAGCCGCTCGGGCATCCCGAGCGACGTGTTGCCGTCCCCGACGCTGTCGGGTGACTCCGGCTCCGACTCCGGCACCAGGTCGCAGTGGCTCTTCTCCGTGCGCGGGTGGGTGGCCGCGAAGCGCTGGAGCTCCTCCAGGCTCAACGTCCGCTCCGCGACGTAGGCGACGTCCGGCCAGGAGCAGCCCGCCCACAGTCGCTCGGCGGCGCGGGTGAACTGGCCCTGCGTCAGCGCGAGCACGCCGCGCTCTCCCTCCGCGCGGCACAGGGGGCGGTTGGTGTCGTCCAGGTACCAGTCATGCCACCACTCCCGCTCGGGAAGCCCGCGCACGGCCTCGGCCAGGTACGTCTCCGCGGAGGACGCGTCGCCCCGGCGCAGCGCGAGCTTGGCCTTCACCCAGGAGGCCAGCGGGGTCTGCTCGGAGGCGACGAAGCGCTCGGCCAGGTCGAAGCGGCCCGCGCGCCAGGCGCCCGCGGCCAGCCGGTCCGCGCCCGCGAGGTCCGGCACCGCGGCCAGCGCGTCCAGCACCGCGCCGAGCCCTCCGGCCGAGGGCTCCTCGGACCAAGCGGACTCGCGGCCGCGCGTCCACACGAAGGTGGCCATGAGCCGCTGCGCCAGCGGGTCCTTCAGCGCGACCTGGAGGCGCTCGGGGTTTCGCGCGAGGGCTCGCGCGACGAAGAGTAGCGACACCTCCGCTCCGCCGCTGCCGTGCGCGGCCTGCTCCGCGTACAGGTGGATGGCGCCCACGTCGTCGCCGCGCTGGAGCAGCACGCGCGCCTGCATGCCCAGACTGGAGACCGCGAGGCCCAGCGGGTCGTCGAAGCCCTCGCGGACCAGCTGCCGGGTGAGCTCGAAGCCGTACTTCGCGTCGTCCTCGAAGCCGGCGCCCGCGTTGCGGCCCAGCATGTACGCGGCGAAGGTGGAGAAGCGGCGTCGCTCCGCGGCGGGCAGCGCGAGCACCTCGAGGAAGCGCGCCCGCGCCGTCACGGCGTCTCCGGCGGTGAAGGCCTTGGCGCCGGCCTCGTACAGCGCGGTCTCCCGGGCCCCGCCGCCCTGACGCGCGTCGGGGGGCTCGTCGTGGAACTCGTTCACCGCGAACACGTCCGAGGGCTTCGGCAGGAGCCGGTGGACCTCCAGCGCGAAGAGCCCACCGGGCAGCTCGCCGAGCGTGAGCGCGCGGTCGGCGAGGAGGCGGTCCTGGAAGCCGGGGCCGCAGGCCTCCGCGGAGCGGACGGGCGTCAGGGCGACCAGGATGACCACGGCGGACAGCAGGCTACGGAGCCACAAGGGACACCTCGCTTCCCCGCACGAAGCCGACGACGCGTCGCTCGCCGGCGCGCAGGCGGGGAGGCTTGCGCGCCACGAGTGAGCTCCCCCGCGGGGCATAGCCGCCCACGCCGTCGAGGACCTCCAGGTTTCCAGTAAGGGTGAGCCGGGCCGGGGCCTCGCCGTCCAGGCGGCCCGTGTTCTCGAGGACGATGTCGAGCGTGCCTCCGCCCGCGTCCACCAGCCGGGGCTCGACCTGGAGCGTCAGCGGCTCCTGTCGGAGGACGGCGGTCAGCGTGGACGGGCTCCAGGCCTCCGAATCACCCGCGTGGCCCCAGCGGAACCACACGAGCCCCTTCACGCCCTGCACCGGTCGCGCGCGCAGCTCCGCGAGGAAGCGCGAGACCTCACGAGGCTCGGAGACCAGGGGCGTGCCGTCGCGCAGGCGCACGCGGTAGGTGGGCAGCGCGACGTGGAAGGGTCTGCGCGTGGCCTGGGACCAGCGCTCGATGAAGCCGCGCGCCTCCTCGGGGGTGAAGAGGGTGGGGGCGCGGATGGCGTGCACTTGGACGACGACGTCGTCGGGGATGGATGTCAGGCGCTCCAGCTCGGGCGCGCCGGCCCAGGTGGGCAAGGCGGTGATGGACAGGGACAGCTCGCCGAGCAGTCGCCGCTCACGCGCGAGCCAGTCCGCGTATGCGGGCAGGGCGGTGGTGGCGCAGTCATGGTCCAGCTCCACGCCGCGCACGCGCACGCCGCGCGCCTTCCAGTCGCGGGCGATGGCGGCGACCTCCTCCAGGGAGATGCCGTCGAGGGGCGCGGTGCCATCCACGCGCATCACCGCCACGACGTCGCGCCCCGTCCTCGCGAGGGCCGCGACATCCACCGCGATGGAGACGGGGGCGCGTGTGTCGCCGGAGCGCTCCCTCGCGAGCACGCGCAGCGCGCCCAGCTCCGGGGGCATCCGCGTGAGGGACTCGACGAGCGACGGGCTCCAGTCCCGCTGCCACACGTAGGCCGCGTGCCCGAGCGGCGGCGGGGGCGCGCGGGTGCAGCCAAGCATGAGGCACAGCCCCATGAACGCGAAGCTCGCGAGTCGGCGCGACGAAGACAGAAACGGGGTGCGCATGGTGAGACGACACGCATCGCGGGAGTGGATGCGACGTCAATGGTGCCACAACCGGGGCGTGCAAGCTCTGCGCGCGTGCGCACCGGTTTTGTCTCGCGTCGTGAGACTGCGTGGAGCCCCAGGGATTCGTAGCCACGCGAGCGAGGAGGCGAGCACTCCGCTTGGGACGGGGCCGTCAGTTGGGCGGCGGCGGCGGGTTGCTGTGGTCGCAGTGCAGGAGGGAGGGCGGGTCGAAGCAGGTGAGCCGCTGGTCGTTCAGCGTGCAGACGCCTCGGGGCGTGTTGGTGCAGCGCACCTCCGTGCGGCTGGCCTTGCAGTCGAAGCCGCACGCAATCGCCTCGGAGGCGTTGAGGCAGCGGGCCGCGGGCATGGCCTGCGCGTACTCATGGATGACGCTGTCGGGCGGGTCCCAGCAGACCAGCCTGCCGAAGTGCGTGTCGCAGAGCCCGTAGGGCGTGGAGTTGCACGCCACCTCGCCATTGAAGATGCGGCAGTTGAAGCCGCAGTCGACCTTGCCGCGCACCGCCTTGCACTCGGGGCGCACCGGCGTGCGGGGCGGATGCTGGATGGCCACCCGTGGCGGGTCCCAGCAGTGGACCTCGTCGCGGAGGACCTGACACGTCCCATAGGGCGTCTGGGCACAGCCCGCCTTCGAGCCGCTGGTCCTGCACTGGAAGCCGCATAGCTCGCGCCCCTGGGCGGTGATGCACTGGGGTCTGGGCTGTTCCGGGGGCGGCTTGGGCTCGGGCGTGACCTGGGGCGGCGTCGGCGGCGCCGCGGTCAACAGCAACAGGGCAATCAAGGGGAGCATGTGGCCCCCCCGACGAACGTCACCGCAGTTTATTCAAACGGTCGGCTGGACGGCCGCTTTTCGCTCAGCGGGCCCTGGAGCCGTGGGGGCGTGGGCCACCGGGACGGCGCGGACCTCGGGGCGCGGGGGCCTGGGACTCACGCGGCGCGTCGTCCAGCTCGCGCCCATCCCGCTCCTCGGTGCGCTGACGTCGGGCGGCCTCGGCGGGTGTCTCCGGCGGGACGAGCGCGTGCGGGCCACGGCCGATGAGGTCCGTGCGGCCCGCCTGCTTCAGGGCCTCGCGGGCCAGGGGCCAGTGCTCGGGGTTCCAGTAGAGGAGCAGCGCCTTCTGGAGGCGCTTCTCGCGCAGACCCTGGGCCGTGTAGACGGGCTCCATCTTCAGCGGGTCGATGCCGGTGAAGTACATGGCCGTCGCCATGGCCATGGGGGTGGGGATGAAGTCCTGCACCTGACGGGGGCGCTTGCCGTTCTTCTTCAGCCATAGCGCCAGGTCCACCATGTCCTCCAGGGTGGAGCCCGGGTGCCCGCTGATGAAGTAGGGGATGTCGTACTGCTCCTTGCCGGCCTCCTCGCTGGCGCAGGCGAACATCTGCTGGAAGCGCTCGAAGCTCTCGATGCCGGGCTTCTTCATCTTCTCCAGCACGCGCGGCGAGACGTGCTCGGGCGCCACGGAGAGCTGGCCGCCCACGTGGTGCGCGGCGAGCTCCTTGACGTACTCGGGGGAGCGCTCGGCCAGGTCGTACCGCACGCCGCTGGCGATGAAGACGTGCTTGACGCCGTCCTCCTCGCGCACGTCCTTCATCAGGCTGATGAGCGGGCCGTGGTCCGTCTGGAGGTTCTCGCACACGCCCGGGTGCACGCAGGACAGCTTGCGGCAGCGCTTCTCGATGTCCTCGCTCTTGCACTTGAGCTTGTACATGTTGGCGGTGGGGCCGCCGAGGTCCGTAATCGTCCCGCGGAAGTCACCCATGCGGCGCAGGGCGCGCACCTCGCGCAGGACGCTCTCCGCGGAGCGGCTCTGGATGACGCGGCCCTCGTGCTCGGTGATGGAGCAGAAGGTGCAGCCGCCGAAGCAGCCGCGCATGAGGACGATGGAGTGCTTCACCGTCTCGTACGCGGGGATGCCCTCGCTCTTGTAGATGGGGTGGGGGACGCGGTTGAAGGGCAGGTCGTACAGCTCGTCCATCGCCACCGTGGCCTTGCCGGCGGCGGTGTCACCCACGCCGTCCTCGAGCGGGAGGGCGGGGGCGTTCATGAAGATGGCGCGGTTGCCGTGGCGCTGCGCGAGGGGGCGCGCGTTGCCGGGGTTGGTCTCCATCTGGAAGTCGCGGCTCATGACCGCGAAGGCCTGCTTGTCGGAGACGACGGCCTCGTAGGGTGGGAGGACGACCGTCTTGCGGTCGGCGGCGCGGCGGGCGGGGTCGGCCTCGTGGGCGCGCATCTCCTCGTCGTTGATGAGGTAGGCGGTGCCGCGCACGTCGCGGATGTCCTGGATGCGCTCGCCGTTTCGCATCCGGTCGGCGACCTCCATGATGGGGCGCTCGCCCATGCCGAAGACGAGCAGGTCGGCCTTGGCGTCGAAGAGGATGGAGCGGCGGACCTTCTCGCTCCAGTAGTCGAAGTGGGCGATGCGGCGCAGGCTGGCCTCGATGCCGCCGAGGACGATGGGGACGTCGGGGTAGGCCTCGCGGCAGCGCTGGGCGTAGACGATGGTGGCGCGGTCGGGCCGGCAGTTGGTGCGGCCGCCGGGGCTGTACTGGTCGGCGGAGCGGTTCTTCTTCTGCGCGGTGAGCCGGTTGAGCATGGAGTCGAGGTTGCCGGCGGCGACCCCGAAGAACATGCGCGGCGGGCCCAGGGCCTTGAAGGGCTCGGCCGAGTGCCAGTCGGGCTGGGGGATGAGGCCCACCTTGAAGCCCCGGCCTTCCAGGAAGCGGGCGATGAGCACCGGGCCGAACGCCGGGTGGTCCACGTACGCGTCTCCCGTCACGATGATGATGTCGCACTGTTCCCAGCCCCGGGCCTGCATGTCGGCGCGGGTGATGGGCAGGAAGGGATGGGCGTAACGCGTCGTCTGGGCCATGGCGGTGGGGCGGCGTCGGCGGGGGGCTTCTCTCCTAAACACCCCCGGGCGCCCGAAGCAAACAGGGCGGGGCGTGGGTGTACACCCAAGAGGGGTGGAGGGCCTACACCCTTGCTGGGTGGGGGATGGGGCGAGGCCTCAGTGGCGCTTCTGGGAGAGGCCGTTCCTGAACCCGGCGCACGGCCACCCGGGAAAACACGGTAAAGGGGGCGCTCGGCGTGGTCCCCTTGGAGTGGGAGCGTTCTGACAATGAGCCTGAGGGCTTGGGGTGTGATGTTCCTGCTGGTCGTAGCGTGTGCGACTCCGCCTCGGAGCGGTGTAGGGCCGTCGGGTGCCGAGGGTGTGACTCGCTATGAGCAGAGCCTGGACTCGGCGACGAGCGGCTGCATGCGGAATCCCGCCTGCTACTCCCAAACGGGAAGCGAGGCCATCCTTCCAGGCGTCGGACGTTCTGTTACCGCGGCCAGAGGGGTGGGCACGGCGCTGCGGATATTGGACGCCGCTGAACTGGCGCGAATCGAGCAGCTCTTGGTCCAGTGCTCCAAGGCGGCGGACCAGGAAGTCAACGAGCGCGAATACGGACCCGGGAAGAAGCCGGATGATGCGGAGTGTGAGCGGGTGGTCCGATACATCGATGGCAAGCCGCTCAGGCGCCGCATGGAACTGGGGACGATGAAACACGCAGCGGCATTTGCCTGCGTTCGGCGTGAGCTGTCGCGACTCTTCCCCGATAATGTCTCGGTGGAGCCTCGTTATGGGTTCGATGCAAGGACGGGGCGCCCTGTCCTGACGGAACGATGGGTGGGCTCACTCCGTCCGGATGTCGTGATTCATTTCGCGAAGGAGCCCAGTCGCGTCCAGTGTGTCTACGACTTCAAGTTCCCTTGCACGAAGGCCAGCAAGAGCAATCCGCTTGCCAGCCCCGAGCTTCTCCAGCAGTTGGAACGGTACGAGGCACTGGGTGGACACTGCCCACCGGCCATCATCACGCCTCAACTCGGAGTCAGCCGTGACTGAGGCCTACCCACGCATTCGTCTGGTCGACTCGGATGCCGAAGATACGCGTCTACTGGCCCGGGACGTGGTGCGCATCGTGTTCTACCTGCCTCATGACCATGTGGAACTGGGGGCCGGGGTCGAACAGACACTGACCCTCTACCGGCATGCGGTGGGGGATATGCTCACGCGTGCCTGGGACTCGGATGGGGAGTCGTTTCCCCTGACGGAAGCAGGATGGGGAGAGGTCCAGGCTTCGCTGCGGCCCAGTGCCTCCTTTCGCTTCATCGAAGAGCTTGCCGAAGACTCCGACTCGTTCCAGCGGATGACCCGACTTCAGGCGGAGTGTTCCTGGACCCTCACGGGTGATGATTTCGATGGGTACTCACTCCGCTATCTGGCTCGGCTCCCGTCGAAGACACCGCTGGAGGGAAGTGTCAGCGTGCTGAGCGCCACGTTGCCCACGGAGTACCTGGAACTGCATGGCCCAGGACGCGTGAGGGACCTGGCCATGTCGTTGGCCTCGGTCCTGCCTCTTACCTCGGGTCATGCGGGGCTCGCGCTGGAGTTCGCAGGCGCGCGATGGAAGGTCCTGCCTTTCGTCCGTGAAGAGCTTCTTCGATATCCAGGAGTGGATGTCCCCAGGGTGGATGCTCACCTGTCCGTGGGGCAGCATGTGGAGGGCGTGCACTGGCTGAACTTCCTGGGCGCCTCGTTGCTTCAGGCTGTTGGAGGTCGCGAGTCGCTTCGAGGTCGCCTCCAGTCACCGGGGACCACGGTTCGAGAAGTGGGGAACGCAGGAACCGTCGTGGTGACCCTCGGCACGGGCCCTGAGTCGGGGGACCTCTCGAAGGGCGACGACCTGCCCGCGTATCGCGAACTCGCGCGTGTGCTGGAGCCTGTCCTGGAGCCCTTCAGGCCGGGATACGCACTCGCGTGGCGTGGCTTTTCGGAAGACGAAGTCCACTGCTGGTGGCGACGTTTTCTCGACTGACTCCCCTCGGCGCCCCGCGCCTGGCCGGCTGCTGGGAGCCAGCCGTACGTGAGCGCACAGCCTCGCCCCTGGGGCTTGCATTGACGTGGATCCACGCCTCCCCTACCTTCGCGCGCCCGTACCCGGCCTGGGCCGAGGGGCCCGGGGCCCGCCGCCATGACGCACCGGACGCACAACGAGGTCTCCGAAGGGCGCCCCGCGCCGCAAAAGGAAGACTCCGTCCGAGAGCTTCACGTCGAGTACGACGACGCGCCCGTCCCACCTCCGTCCTCCCGCACTGTCCCCGAGGACATCCCGCGCTCGCCCAATCCGCTGCTGGCCCTCTCCCGCGCCAGGTCCCAGCGCCCCAAGCCTCCCGCTCCGCGCCCGGACGCCCCTTCACCCGAGGAGCCACCCGCACGCGACGTCGCCGCGCCCTCCGATGTCACCGCGTCCGAGCGCCAGGTCATCCAGGCCGCCGTCGCCACCGGGAAGCGCCGCGAGGCCTGGCGCCCTCCCGAATACCTCCCCGAGGACCTGAGCGACGCGCTCCTCTCCGAGCGCAGCCAGTACCGCGCCAAGCTGCTCCAGGACGCGCGTCAGGTCTCCCTGCAGGGCCCCGGCGTGTTGTCCCTCGTCCCCGTGCCCGCGGCGGACCCGGACTGGTCCGGTGGCTCGCTGCTCGGTTTCCTCGGCGAGGAGTGCGTCTTCGGCGGAGACGTCGTCCACCTCGACTTCGAGTCCGGCCGCGTCTTCGCCGCCCCCGACCACGGTGACGACGTGGACCGCCGCGCCCTCGCCGCCGACCGCTGGTGCTATCGGCCCTATGACTTCGCCGAGGCCCTCTGCACCGCCGCATCCGCGTACGAGGACCGTCAACCCGCCCTCCATCAGGCCCTGCGCCGCGCCAGCGGAGACGAGCCCGCGCCCACCCCGCGTCCCCAGGACGCCGAGCTTCTCCCGACCGACCGCCTCTGGGCCCAGCCCTGGGGCTGCATCTGGGGACCTCCCGGCACCGGCAAGACGACCGCCGTCGCCGACCTCATCGCCCGCGCCCTGCGCGCCTTCCCCAACGAGCGCATCCTCGCGGTGGCCCCCACCAACCGCGCCGCCGATGAGCTCGTCCTGCGCGTCAGCGCCCTCCTGGAGCGCCAGCCCATCCCCCTGCGCCCCCTGGCGCGCAGCATCTTCCGCGGCGGCACCGGCGCCAGCGACGCCCTGGCGAAGCTGCCCACCGTCACCCTCGAGGACACCAAGGGCGGCAAGCTGCGCGCGAGCATCGAGGAGCGCGAGCGCGAGCTGTACCTCCAGCGCGTCCGAGGCGGCCCCGCGCACGAGCTCGCCAAGCTCCAGGCTGAGCTGCGAGGCCTGCGCGGCAAGATGAAGGACCCCACCTTCAAGGAGGCGGAGAAGGGCGACTGTCCCCTCATGGTCCTCACCGTCCACCGCGCCCTGCGGCTGGTGTCGGAGCTCGAGGGCAAGTGCACCTTCGCGCGACTCGTGGTGGACGAGGCCGGCATGGTGACCCGCGCCGCCACCGCGCTCATGGCCCCCCTGGCCGAGCGCGTGACGCTCGCCGGAGACCCCAAGCAGATCGGCCCCGTCAGCCGCGCCGCCGAGGGCGCCGGACGCGGCTCCCAGAAGTGGCTGCGCGCCAGCGGCCTGTCCCACCTGGAGGACGCGGTGCGCGACGCCGCGCGCCCGGACGTGCTGCTCTTGCGCACCCAGCACCGCATGCACCCGGACATCGCCCGCGTCGTCAGCCACTTCTGCTACGGCGGCGCGCTCGAGGACGGTGACATCGTCAAGGCCCGCGCCGAGAAGGCCCCACCCGTGCCCGCGTTCGCCGGGACACGCGCGGGCTGGGTGGTGCTCGATGGCCTCAGCCGCGACGCGAAGCGCCTGACGCACGGCCGCGGCGAGACGGGCTCCGGCTACCAGCGCGAGCTGTCCGCCGAGCTCGCCGTGTCGCTCGCGCGCGAGGCCGTGCGCGCCGGCCTCAGCGTCCTGTGTGTCACGCCCTATCGCGCGCAGGCCTCGCTCCTGCGCAGGCTCGGCAACTCCGCGGGCTTCCGGGGCGACGCGTTCAGCGCCTCCACCATCCACCGACAGCAGGGCACCCAGTACGACGTGGTGCTCGTGGACACCGTGGCCGGAGGCCGGCCCTTCCCGCCGCACACGCTGGTGCCCATGCTCAACGTGGCCGCCAGCCGCGCGCGCGACTATCTGCTGGTGCTCGCCTCGCGCGACGAGGCCCGGGGCGCCACCATCCCCCAGCGCTTCCTCTCGCTCCTGCCGCGCCTGCGCGTCCTCCCCGGCTCGCCGCTCCGACTGGAGGCGCTGCCCCTGCCGCGCGAGGCACCCCCGCCGCCGCCACCGCCCCCCGCCGCGCCCACCAGCCTCGGCGGGGAAATCGAGGGCTCGCGCCCCACGCGGCCCCTGTTCACCCAGGAGCAGGTGTCCCTCTTCGAGCGGCGCTTCGATGACGGCCACCACCTGGTGCGCGGCGTCGCGGGCAGCGGCAAGACGTTCGTCCTGGCCCACTGGGTGGCGCGCTATCTGCTGGAGCACGAGGACACCCAGGTGCTCGTCTCGTTCTTCAACCGCGCGCTCTCGCCCCTGGTGGAGAAGTTGTTGGTGGAGGCGATTGCCCAGCGCGCCGGCCGCGAGCGGGTGCGCGCGCTCCGGGCCCGCGTGACGGTGAAGCACGTGGGCGCGCTGCGCCGCGTGGAGCCCGGGTCCTTCGACGGCGTCTTCGTCGACGAGGCCCAGGACATGGACGCCCGCGCGCTCGCCATGCTCCACGCCCTGGTCCGCCCGCGCACGTCGCAGGACGGCAAGGGGGTGCGCTGCCTCCAGTTGTTCATGGACGACTCGCAGAACGTCTACGGCCAGGTGCCCATCGACGCGCTCAAGGAGCAGCTCCCGGAGGGGCTGTCCTTCCGGGGCCGCACCCGCATCCTCAAGGAGACCTTCCGCGCCACGCGCGACATCCTCGACGTGGCCTTCAACGTGGTGCTGGACCCGCTGCGCCAGCACGGCACCAGCGACCCGGGCATGCGCGAGTACATGAAGGCCGGGGAGCTCGCGCGCGAGGGGCTCCTGTGGCTCCCCGAGGAGACGCTGGAGGGCCTCTACCGCGTGCAGTCCACCGAGCGCGGCGGCGTGCTGCCCCAGGTGCGCGGCTTCGCCTCCGGCGCGAGCGAGGCCCGTCAGGTGGCCAAGGAAGTGGCGCGGCTCATCCGCGACGAGGGCGTGCACCCCGGCGACATCCTCGTCGTCGCGCCCGTCATGCCGTCGCAGTACACGGAGGCCCTCAACCGGGCCGGTGTGCCCGCGCACGCCTACGGTGGCAAGGGCGGCCGCGACGTGACGGACTTCCGCGTCAGCGGCGTGGACCACGTGCGCGCCACCACCGTGTTCTCCTGCAAGGGCCACGAGTGCCCCGTCGTCTTCTTCGCGGGCCTGGACGCGCTGGACACCGTGGAGAACTGGATGGCCGGCGCCAAGGAGCGCAACGCGCGGGAGAACGAGCGCATCCGCCGCGCCATGTTCTACGTGGGCGCCACGCGCGCGATGAAGCGCCAGTACCTCACCGGCGTGAAGGGCGCGCGCTTCCTGCGCGTCGCCGCGTCCTACGTGGAGACGCTCTCGGGCCTGGCCCCCACCGAGGGTGGCAGGTCCGCCTGAAACGACGAAGGCCCCGGCGCCGCACCTTCGCGACACCGGAGCCTCCTGTCCTCAGCGCCTCACGTGATTACTGATTCACGCGTCCGGGGGCCGCCGTCCGCTTGACGGTCGGGATGCCCACCTCGAGCGTGGACCAGTAGGTCAGCGCGGCCAGCCGCTTCACCTTCTCGACCAGCTGCTGGTGGCCCGTGGGGTCGCCGCCGCCGCCCGACGCGCCACCCGGGTCTCCGTCATGCAGGTCGGCGACGCTCAGGCAGCCCTCCTTGTCCGTCTGGGGGACACAGTCGGTGAGCAGCTCCACGTCGCCGACGTAGAGCGGTCCTCCCGACTGCATCGCGGAGGTGTCGCCGTCCGTGGTGGCCTTCTCGGACGAGGTCTCCCCCTGGGCGCCCCGCGTCGAGGACGGGTCGCGGTTGGACTGGGCGACGATTTCGTTGCGGCTGACGTCCACCACGTAGGTGGTGAGCCGCTGGGGGTTGGCCCGGTCGCGGAGGATGACGCGGACGAGCGCGCCCTTGGGCGCCTTGCGCTGAATCTGCTCGGTCGACGGAACCGTCTCGATGTGGCGGCACGCCGCGACGCCGAGCAGCAGGGGGACCAACAGGAGGACTTTCTTCATGGGTTTTCGAGACTCTGGGATGAGACGAGGCAACTACTCGAAGAGGAGCACCTGGCGGACCCAGGCGCTTCCCCGACTGCGGAGCCAGTCCTGACGTGCATCGCGAAGGACGCGGGCCGCGGGCAGCCCCTCGCGAATGCGCGCCAGCACCGGCTCGAAGAAGTCCGACGCCTCGGCGTCGGGAATCTCCTGCGTGGCGGCGAGCACGGCCCGGGCCCCGGACTCGACGAACGCCACCGGCAGGCCGAACGTTTCATGGAAGTACGCCTTGCTGTGCGCGGCATGACACGCCGCCAGCAGCACCACGGGCCGGCCCTGCAGCCGCTCACCGTGCAGGTCCGACGCCGTCAGCGCGTAGCGGCCGCCCTGCGCCTCCGGAGAAAGCACGAGCAGCGAGCCATCCGCGGCGCTCGGGTCGACGACGCCGTGCGCGTGAATCTGCACCTCCGTGGCCTCGCGCATCGCTCGCAGCACCTGCGACGGCGTGGCGGAGGCGCCTCGCAGCGTGGCCAGCGTCGCGTCCTCGTCCTCCGAGGGGCGCCAGGCGCGCAGCGAGGGCAGGCGCAGCTCCGCGGGGGCATGCACGTCCGCCACCACCAGCCGGCGCGAGGGCTGTCCGGTGGGCTCGTCGGGGGTCGCTCCGACACGGTAGGCCCAGGCGATGTCCGGCGGCAGCAGGTCCGGCTTGCCGAGCACCGGCGGCCGCGCGAGCACGTCCACGTGGGGGCAGTCGCGCAGGGCCTGTGCGAGGCGCTCGGGGACCAGCCCCTCCACGCGCTCCAGCCGCTCACGGCGCTGGGTGTCGAAGTGGCCGACCCAACGCCCCGACGCGTCGCGGGCCACCAGGGCCGTGCGCTCGTCGTCCACGGTGACGCCCAGCGCGCAGCGCTCGGGCAGGGGCAGGGCGCGCTCCTCGGCGAAGAGGGCCATGGCCCGCTCCAGCTCCTCGTGCCGGGAGGCGTCGAGGATGAGGGACGTGAAGCTGTACACGCGCGCCTTGCGGGCGTTGACGTCCGAGCCCACGAGCGGCGCCGCTTCCTCGATGGCCTGACGCAGCAGCGCCTGTCCCCGACGGCGGTCCTGCTCGACGAAGAAGCGGCCCTCGATGTGGCGCAGCATCGCGCCCTCGCCCGCGGTCTCCAGTCGGGCCGGTGAGGCTCGCAGCGCCTCCAGGCCCCGGCTCAGCACCTCGGTGTCCTCGGCGCGGCGGGCCTGCGTGTGGGCCAGGTCCGCGATGGCGAAGGCGCGCGCCAGGGAGGGCGGGTTGCCGCAGCGCGCGGCGCGGTCCAGCTGCTCCCGGGCGCCGTTGAAGTCGAGCGTGCGGTGGAAGGCGAGCGCGAGGTTGACGTAGGCCGACTCGTGGTCCGCGCAGCGCTCGGGCAGCCGCTGGATGTTCTCCTCCAGGTAGGCGCGCGCCAGCGACAGGTCTCCGTGGAAGAGGGCCACCTGGCCCAACTCCTGGAGCAGCCGCCACTCCTTGGTCCACTCGTGCCCCGCGCGCGCCCGGGCGAGCGCGAGCAGGCCGTGCGCACGGGACTCGACGGGGCGGTGGAGCTGCCGCTCCACGAGGGCCAGGTTCCGCTCGAGCTCCAGACAGCGGTAGTTGAAGCGCGCGCCGTCAGGACAGGTGCGCAGGGCCTCGGTCAGCCGCGTGCGCGCCTGGGGAATCTGTCCGCGCTGGATGTCGGCGCGCGCCTGGCGCTCCTCGGCGAGCAGCGCGAACCACGGGTCTCTCGTGGCCAGCGCGAGCTCGCGGTACTCACGCTCGTGCTGCCGCAGGTCCTTGGGGAAGAGCAGGGCGCCCAGGAGCAGGTCGTCCTGCCGGGCCTCGCGCAGCTTCACGAGGAAGGTGTCGAGCTGCGCCGGGGACAGCTCGTTGCGCGTCAGCCGCACGTAGTCCGCGACGAAGGGCGCGCGCGCGGAGAAGTCCGAGCGGGCCGCGCGCTGGAGGGCGTCCTCCAGGTGGGTTCCGCCGTCCACGGCGTCGAGCTGGCGGGCCAGGGGTCGCAGCGACTCGACGCGCTCGGGGGAGGTGGCGGTGCGCAGCGCATCGTAGAAGCACAGGCGGGACAGGCCGGGGTGCTGCTCCACCTGGGCCTGGGCGAGCACGGGGCCGCCGGACACCATCTGGTCGCAGTCCTGCTTGGTGCCCTTCCAGCCCTTGCGCTGGGTGTCCTCTTGACGGCGCAGGTTGGCGGCGCGCTCGGCGGCCTCCTGGCTCCAGCCCGGCTCCTGCTGCGCGGCCACCTGCTCGAAGGCCTCGGCGGCTTGCAGGGACAGGCCCAGCTTCTCGAGCGCGAGGCCGCGGTTCCACAGCGCCTGGGGATGGCCGGGCTTCGCCTTCAGCGCGCGGTCCACCAGGGCGAGGGCCTCTTCGTGGGCGCCGCGCTGGAGGGCGAGCGCCGCGCGGTCCGAGTCCAGGTCGGGGGAGGCGGGCAGCTTGTCGAGGAAGGCGGCGGCCTGGGCGGGGTCTCCGCGCAGCAGGTAGGCGGAGGCGATGCCTCGCTCGTCACCGACCTCCTCCAGCTTCGCCAGCTCGCGCAGGGACAGCGCGCGGGGCGAATTGCCGCCGCTGCGCATCACCTCGTAGGGGCGATGGCGGTCGGCGCCCGGATGGGTGAGGCGGGCCTCGAGCGTGCGGCCCGGGTCCTGCCCCAGCCACAGCTCGGGGGAAGTGGGGGACGAGTCGGTCCGCGTCACGAGAACCCACGCCGCCAGGCCCGCGGCCAGCGCCAGCGGCACCACCATCATCCAGTTCCTGCGCCGCTTGAGCTGGGGAGGTGGGGGGACGAAGGCCAGTGTGGAGTCCCCGGGTTCGTGCAGGGCGTCGTCGGCGAGGAGCTCGAGCGCGAGCAGTTCCTTCATCCGTGTCTCGCACGCGGTGCAGCCGGTCAGGTGGTGGCGGAAGTTCTCCGCGTCCGCCGGGGCCAGCTCACCGTCGATGAAGGACTCCAGTCTGTCGCACTGCTCGGTCATGGTCTGGCCCTGCCTTCACTCGAGGCGGCGCTAGGGGTCAGCAGCCCCCGCAGAGCCTGCCGCGCCTCGCTGAGCCACCGTCCCACCGTTCCCTCGGGCGCATCCAACCGCTGAGCGATGGCCCGGTATCGAAGTCCCGCCACGTGGAGCCGGTAGGCCTCCTGGAGATGGGGAGGCCGCAGCTTGTCGATGGCCCGCTGGAAGTCCTCGCGGCTGACCTGCTCCCACTGCTCCAGGGCGGCGGGTTCGCCGGAGGACTCCGTGTCCTGCACCACACGCAGCGCGGGGGCCCCCAGGACCTCGGTGCGTCTGCGACGACAATGGTCCAGGAAGCGGTTGCTCAGCGTGGTGCTGAGCCACACGCTGACGGCGCCTGGGTTCTCCGCCACCAGCCGGTCGAAGTTCCGGTAGGCGCGCTCGAGGGTCTCTTGCACCAGGTCCTCCGGGTCGATTCCACCCCCGGAGCACAGGCGTCGGGCAAGGCGAAGCAGCCCCGGTCGTCGCGAGCGTGCGAAAGCATCGAACTGGCGGTGCTGCCCGTCGTCCATCGTGGCGCGAACCCCTACACCCATCTTCTCATGTCGTTCCACCGGTGGAGCGCCCCCTCCGTACGATGTGAACGCGTCCGAGGAAATCCCTTCGGGTGGAGTGATTCGTGACGCGATGCGTTGCGGGTGGGTGCGGGTGGAAAAGACTCATGTCCAGGGAGGGGGAGGGTGATTTCCGCTCCCACGGTCCGCCCCGGAGGTGGGGTGGGGCCTGCTTCAGCCCCGCAGGGACGCCACGAGCGCCGCCCAATCCGTGCTCGCCGGAAGCCGTCCCTCGGCGTGCTCCGGGCGTCCACCCCCGCGTCCTCCCGCGGCCTCCGCCGCCCGCTTGAGGAACGCGCCGCAGCCGAACGTGGACGCACTGCCCCGCGCGATGAGCACGGCCAGCCCCTCGGGCGCGCGGCCCGCGAGGAACACCACCGCCTCCGGCCGGGACGTGAGCCTCGCCGCCACGGCGCGCAGTTGCTCCGGCCCCGCGCCGTCGAGCACCGCCACCACCTGCTTGTCCGCCGAGGCCTCCAGCGCCTGCGCCAGCTCCACGGCCGTGTGCTCCGCCAGCCGCGCTCGCGCCGCGCCCAACGCCTCGCGGGCCTCGGTCAACTCACGCCGCAGCTTCTCCACCACCGTGGGCACCTCGGCCGGTCCACACGTGAACGCCCGGCTCATCGCGCGCAGCACCCCCGCCTCCTCCCACAGCTCGCGCCGCGCACGCGGCCCCGCCGAGAAGAGGACCCGCCCCTTGCCCTTGTAGCGCTCCACGCCCAGCACCCGCACCATCCCCACCTGTCCCGTGCGCGTGCAGTGCGTCCCGCCACACGGCGACACATCGAAGTCCCCCACCTGGATGACGCGGATGTTGTCCGTCACCTTGGGCGCACGCCGCAGCGGCAGCGCCGCCAGCTCCTCCGGCGTGGGGAAGAAGGCCCGGATGGGCAGGTCCGCGTCGATGATGGCGTTGACGTGCGCCTCCGCCTTCGCCACGAGCTGCTCGTCCAGCGTGTCCTGGTCCGTGTCGATGGTGCACGTGGCCCCCAGTCGCGACGACACCGTGGCCGCGCCCGCGATGTCCAAGAGCGCCCGCGACAACATGTGCTGCCCCGTGTGCAGCGACATGTGCACGCGCCGCCGCTCCGAATCCACCACGCCCTCCAGCGCCTCACCGGGCGCGGGCAGCACGCCCTCCACCAGGTGATGCACCACCCCCGCGTCGTCCACCTGCACGTCGCGCACGGGCAGCCCCCCGAGCACGCCCTGGTCCCCCATCTGCCCACCGGCCTCCGGATAGAAGGCCGTGCGGTCCAGCACCACCGAGGGCGCGCCATTCCACGCGCCATGACCCACCACCCGCGCGGTGAATCGATGGAGGAAGGGGTCCGCGTAATCGAGGCGCTCGGTCGTCATGGTGCGCGGGAAATAACACGGCGCTGAAACTCCCGCGCCGCTCGCGTCACTCCTTGCGTGCGAGGGCATCGCCCCTCGTCACGCCAGGCCTCCAGGCAGGACGCCGGGCGTGCCGCATCCATCCCACTCCAGAGGTCCACCATGAAGCTCCGCGCTCCCGCCCTCCTGGCGGCCGCCGTCGTGTTCTCTTCGCTCAACCCCGCCCTCGCCGGTGACGAGCCCACCCCCGACTGCGACAAGCAGCCCAAGACCGCCCGCGCCCAGCCCAAGCTCATCTCCGCCACCCCTCGCTCGGAGGCCCCCGCGCTGGGGCCCCGCGACGCCCAGGTGACGGTGGAGGTGTGGAGCGACTTCCAGTGCCCCTTCTGCCAGCGCGGCGCGTCCACCGTCGAGGGGCTGCGCGAGCGCTACGGCGACAAGATCCGCATCGTCTTCCGCCACATGCCGCTGCCCCGCCACGAGAACGCGAGGCTCGCCGCCGCCGCCGCCATGGCCGCCCACGAGCAGGGCAGGTTCTGGCAGATGCACGACGTGCTCTTCGACAACCAGGGCGCCCTGGACCGCGCCTCGCTGGAGAAGTACGCCAAGGCGCTCGGGCTGGACGTCGCGAGCTTCAAGCGCGCGCTCGACACCAAGGCCTGGGACAACTACGTGGAGGCCGACCGCCTGGAGGCCCAGCGCCGAGGCATCGTCGGCACGCCCACCTTCTTCATCAACGGCACCGGCGTGACGGGCGCGCAGTCGCTCGACACCTTCGCCACGCACATCGACGCCGCGCTCAAGCGCTGAAACAACCTCAGGCCGGGTCCCACTCGACGAGCAGCTGCCGCGGGCCCCGGTGCAGGAAGTTGGGCAGGTAGCGGACGGCCTCTCCCGGCGCCAGTCGCAGCCCGGGCAGCCGCTTCAACAGCAGCTCCATCGCCAGTCGCACCTCCATCCGCGCCAGCGGCGCGCCGATGCAATAGTGGATGCCCATCCCGAACCCCAGGTGCTTGCCCACGTCCGGACGGCGGAGCACCCCCTCGCCGGGCGCGTGGAACACCGTCTCGTCCCGGTTCCCCGACGCATAGAGCACCAGCAGCCGCGCGCCCTCGGGCACCTCCACGCCGCCCAGCGTCACCCGGCGGCGCGTGGTGCGCATCATCCCCTGCACCGGCGCGTCCAGCCGCAGCGTCTCCTCGATGGCCCGGGGGATGCGGCCCGGGTCGTCCCGCAGCTCGCGCAGCCGCTCCGGCGCGCGCAGCACCCACACGAGCAGGTTGCCCAGCAGGTTCGACGTCGTCTCGTGCCCGGCGAAGTGCAGCATGGAGATGAGGCTGATGAGCTCCACGTCGCTCAACGGCGGCGTGTCCTCGTACCGCGCCTCGATGAGCGCGCTGATGAGGTCATCGGTGGGCGCGCGTCGCCGCGCGGCGATGTGCTCCGCCAGGTACTTCTGGATGGAGACGAGCCCCCTGGCGCACTCCACCTGGCGCTCCACGGGCGCGTTGCCCGCGGACATCACCACCAGGTCCTCCGTCCACTGCTTCAGCCGCGTCACGTCCGAGTCCGGCAGCCCCATGATGGCGCCGACCACGCGCGCGGGCAGCGGGTAGCCCAGCCTCTCCACCAGGTCCGCCTTCCCCTCGTGGGCGAAGCCGTCCAGCAGCTCCGTCGCGATCGCGGACACCCGCGCCTCCATCGCGCTCAGCCGATGCGGCGCCAGGGCCTTGTTGACGATGACCCGCATGCGCGTGTGCTTGGGCGGGTCGTCATCCACCAGCGCGGGGACCTGGGGGTAGCCCTCCGCCAGCACCGCGAGCACCTCCGGCGCGGGCGGCACGGGGTTGCGGAAGGCGTTGGCCGACAGGAAGTCGTCCGGGTTGAGCACCACCGCCTTGATGTCCTCGTAGCGGGAGACGACCCACAGGTGCATCTGTTCGCTGAAGTGGACGGGAGCCTCGTGGCGCAGGCGCTCGTAGAGCGGATACGGGTCCTCCACGTAGCGAGGCTCGAAGCGGCTGGCGAAGGCGGGCGGCGAGGAGGACATGGTGCTCTCGAGGGACAGTCGCGTGCGGGCTCAGGCCGTGTCCGGATGCGACTTCGGCGGGGTGGGGACTCCGCCTGACAGTCCGGGCAGGTGCATGGCGAGCGGAGGGATGCGTGGGAGGCGGACGGTGAAGCGCGTGCCCGTCTGGGGCGAGGTCTCCACGTCGATGCGTCCCTGGTGCGAGGTGATGATGCCGTGCACCACGGCCAGCCCCATGCCCGTGCCTTCACCGGCGGGCTTGGTGGTGAAGAAGGGCTGGAACAGCCGCGCGCGCACCTCGGGCGTCATGCCGTGCCCGGAGTCCTGGACGCACAGGACGGCCTCGTCGGCCTCCATGCGCGTGCTCAGGAAGATGCGTCCGCCCGAGGGCATCGCCTGCGCGGCGTTCATCAGGAGGTTGACCACCACCTGCGCCAGCTGCCCCGGACGTCCGAGCAGGCGCGGCAAATCCCCCAGCGTCACCTCCACCTCGCAGCGCGACTGCACCTGCGTGCGGGTGATGCGCAGCGCGACGGCGATCTCCTCGTTGAGGTCGTACTCCTCCAGCGCGCCCGGGTCTCCCCTCGCGAAGCGCCGCAGGTCCGCGACGATGGCCACGACCCGCCGGATGCCGTCCGCGGTGGCGGGCAGCACGTCGTCCACGTACTCCTGCAGCTCCGGCGGCAGGTTCTCGCACGCGCGCAGGTCCATGAGCAGCGCGTTCACGTTGCTCTTCACGTAGCTCATGGGGTTGTTGATTTCGTGCGCCACGCCCGCGGCCAGCATGCCCAGGCTGGACAGCCGCTCCTGCTCACGGGCGCGCCGGTGGGCCATCTCCAACTGCTCGTGGGCCAGGGCCAGCTCGTCGTGCTGGCGCGCCAGCTCGCGCAGCGTCGAGTGCGTGAGGAAGACGCGGCCCTCGGAGAGCGCGTACGTGAGCACCGACAGCAGCACGAAGCTGGCGGCGACCTCGGGCGCGGCCCCGTCCGACAGCGCCGCGCCGGCCACCAGCACCAGCATCAACCCCAGCCGGCGCCGGGCGCCCGAGTCCGCGAAGCGGTCCACCCACAGCGCGTTGAGCGGCAGGTACAGCCACACGGGCAGCGCCCAGTCGCTCACCACGCCGTAGAACACGGTGCCCACCATGTTCAGCGTGAAGCGCGTGGCCTCGGCGGCCTGGGTGTGCCGCGAGAAGAACCCCCGCGCGAGCACCACGTTGGCCCCCGTCACCCCCGCGAAGGCCACCGTCACGACGAGGACCTCGTGCCAGCGCCCCCAGAGGCTGACGATGAGCAGGCCGTGGATGAGGAGGCACGCCAGCAGGGTGAAGCGCTTGAGGCGGCTGTTCACCCAATCCGCGTCGACCTCCGGGGCCATCACGCCTCGCCCAGCCCCGGTCGAACACTCGGCGCGCTCTGGGCGCGCATGGGCAGCTCCAGGCGCAGCCGCTGCGGCCCGCCCACCTCCGCCACGAAGGACAGCCGGCCACCGAAGCGCTCCAGCAAGCCCCCCACCACCTTCAGGCTGTCGTCGGCCAAGAGGCCCGCGAAGCGCTCGATGATGGACACGGCCTGCTCGGCGGGGAACGACGGGTCCGCCACCTGGACCTTCAGGACCAGCGCGGCGTCCGTGGGGCTCACCTCCGCGCTGACACCCAGGGGCGCGGCGCGGAACGGGGCGTAGAGCTGGGCCATCGTCTCGCGGTGGCGCAGCAGGCCCGACAGGTACGTCACCAGCTCCGCGTCATCCCAGGGCTTGCTGATGAACCGGCAGATTTCGCCCTCGTTCACCGACGCCACCACCGACTTGAAGTCGGCGTAGCCGGAGATGATGAGCCGCAGCGCCAGCGGGTGGCTGCGTTTGATGCGCTGGAGCAGCTCGCTGCCCGTCATCCCCGGCATCCGGAAGTCCGTCAGGACGATGTCCGGGCTGAAGGTCTTCAGCCGCTCGAGCGCCTCTTCTCCGTTGAACGCGAGCTGGACGTCGAAACCCTCGCGCCGCAGCAGCCGCCTCAAGGCGTGCGCCACCTGCGGCTCGTCGTCCACCACCAGCACCTTGTATGCTTCCATGACGCCTTGGCTCCTCTGTCGCGACACTCTAGTACGCAGTCCCGGAGAAAGTGTCAGGACCTGAATACTGGGTCACACCTGCACCTGCTACAGAGTGGGAGTCCCTGAAATGGATGTGAGCGGTGTGTGGAGGAGGGGCGGGGCGCTGCTCGTGTTCGCGGTGGTGTTGACGTCCTGCGTCCAGCGGGAGGAGCCCGGACTGGAGCGGGTGCGGAGGGCAGGCGAGCTTCGCTGGGGCGCGGACGCGCAGGGCGGCGAGCCGTACGCCATGGAGGACCCGGACGTGCCCGGGCGCATGCGCGGCTTCGAGGTGGAGCTGGCGGACGCGCTGGCGCGGGAGCTGGGCGTGCGCGCGCGCTTCGTGCAGAACGACTGGTCCAGCCTCATCCCCTCCCTGGAGCGGGGCTCGTTCGACGTGGCGCTCAACGGCATTGAAGTCACCCCGGCGCGCAGCGGACGCATCCTCTTCACCCGGCCGTACTTCATCTTCCAGCTGCGGCTCCTGGCCCGGCGGCAGGACGACAGCGTCACGGGGCTTTCGTCCTTGCGTGGCAGGAGGGTGGGGACGCTCGCCAACTCGCAGGCGTGGGACCTGCTCCAGCGCGAGGGCATCCAGGCGGTGCCGTACGAAGGCGTGGAGGAGCCCTACATCGACCTGGAGCAGGGGCGGGTGGACGCGGTGCTGATGGACGACCTCATCGCCCAGCGCTACGGCCAGCCGAGGCCCCAACTGCGCGTGGTGGGCGACGTGGGCGAGGGCTACTACGCCATCGCGGTGCGGCCCGGGGACGAGGACCTGCGCGCGGCGCTGGACGTGGCGCTGGGGCACGTGGCGCGCTCGGGGGAGCTGCGGCGCATCTTCGCCCGGTGGAACATCGACAGCGCCCAGCAGCAGAAGATGGTGGAGTGGACCGACGCGCAGACGCGCGAGGTGCTGTCGCAGACGAGCACGGCGAAGCTCGGCTGGGGCCAGGGCCTGATGTTCCTCCAGGCGGCGCTGGTGACGCTGGTGGTGTCCGTGGGCGCCATGGCGCTCGCGGTGCCGCTGGGCGTGGGGCTGGCGCTGGTGCGCCTGTACGGGCCCCGGTGGCTGTCGGGGATGGCGTCCTTCTACGTGGAGGTGTTCCGTGGAACCCCGGTGCTGTTGCAACTCTATGTCCTGTACTACGGGCTCGCGGGCGTGCTGCGGCTGGACGCGCTGAGCGCGGCGGTGCTGGGGCTGGGGCTGAACTACGCGGCCTACGAGGCGGAGGTGTACCGGGCGGGGGTGCTGGCGGTGCCCCGGGGGCAGATGGAGGCGGCGCTGGCGCTGGGCATGTCCACGCCGCTGGCGCTGCGCCGGGTGGTGTTCCCGCAGGCCTTCCGGGTGGCGCTGCCGAGCGTCACCAACGACTTCATCGCGCTGCTCAAGGACAGTTCGCTGGTGTCCGTCATCTCCGTCGTGGAGCTCACCAAGCGGATGACGATTACCGCGGTGGATGTTCGCAGTTGGTTGTTGCCCGGGGCGCTGTGCGCGGCGCTCTACCTGGCGATGAGCTACCCTCTGTCCCTCCTGGCGAGGCGGTTGGAAGCGAGGTTGGCGCGCGGATGATTGAAGTGAAGGACCTGTGCAAGCGGTACGAGGGGCGCATGGTGCTGGATGGCATCAGCGCGGCCTTCGCGCCGGGTGAGGTGGTGGCGCTGGTGGGCCCCTCGGGCGGCGGCAAGAGCACGCTCTTGCGGTGCCTGAACGGGCTGGAGCCCTTCGACGCGGGCAGCATCCGGGTGGGGGACGACGTGCTCGGCCCCAGTGCGTCGCGAGCGAGCGGCGCCGCCGTCTCCAACATCCGCCGCCGCGTGGGCTTCGTCTTCCAGCAGTGGCACCTGTTCGCGCACCGCACCGCGCTGGGCAACGTCATCGAGGCGCCCCGACACGTGCGGGGCCTGGACGCGAGGAGCGCCACGGAGCTGGGGCGCGCGCTGCTCGCGAAGGTCGGCCTGTCCCACCGCGAGGAGGCCTACCCGTCCGAGCTGTCCGGCGGTGAGCAGCAGCGGGTGGCCATCGCCCGCGCGCTCGCGATGGAGCCCGAGGCGCTGCTCCTGGACGAGCCCACCAGCGCGTTGGACCCGGAGCGCGTGGGCGAGCTGGTGGCGCTGTTGTCGCGGCTTCGCGAGGACGGGCTCACGCTGGTGGCGGTGACGCACGAGATGCGCTTCGCGCGCGAGCTGGCCTCGCGCGTCCTGGTGCTGCACGGCGGGCGCATCCTGGAGGAGGGCCCTCCCGCGCAGGTGCTGGAGCGGCCCCGACATGAGCGCACCCGGACCTTCCTGGGGCTGGCGCGGGAGCAGCCCGCCCCGGAGCCGGAGGTGTCCACGCTGGAGGCGGGCAGAAGCGGCGTCGTCACGCTGTTCCCCGCCGCGACCGCGAGGGAATGAGATGCGCTCGGACGTGCAGCTGACAGAGGTGGGGCAAGGCGAGGGGCCGAGGGTGCTCCTGCTGCCCGGCCTGGGGGCGAGAGGCTCCGGCTTCCGCGCGCTCGCCCAGGCGCTGTCACCCCTCTGTCGTCCCGTCCTCGTCGAGTATCCGGAAGGAGCGCATGCGGCGGTGGGCGCGGGCGCGCTCGCGCGACAGGTGGCGCACGCGGCGGGCCCGGTGGACGCGGTGGTGGCCAGCTCCTTCGGTGGGATGGTGGCCGCGCACCTGGCGGCGGCGGGCGTCGCTCGCGGCGTGGCCTTCCTGGGCGCCTTCACGCGCACCACCCACCTGGGGGTGCGTGGCTTGCTCATCGGGATGATGGGCCCCATCGCCGTGTGGGCGCGGCCCGGCGTGGTCGCCGCGGGGCTGGCCGCGTGGAAGCCGGTTCCCTTCGGGCAGGTGGCGGAGGTGGTCCCCACGACGGTGGTGGAGCGCGGCACCACGTGGCATCGCGCGCTCGCCATCCAACGCGAGGCCCACCCGCCCGAGCTGCGACGGCTGGACGTCTCCTGCCTCTGCATCCAGGGGGACAGGGACGTGCTGGTGCCCCCCTCCACCGTGGAGCGACTGCTGCAATCGCTTCCGCCAGGGACGCCGCACCACATGCTGAAGGGAGCGGGGCATGTGCCCTACTTCACCCACCCGGAGGCCTGCGCGGAGCTGCTGGCGCCGTGGCTCGCGAGGTTGACGTCCACCCCGAAGGTGTCGGCGGCGTGAGTCGGGCGGTGGGCCCGGGAGGCGTCGTGAAAGGGAGTGTACCTGACGGCGGTGTGCCGCTAGCGTGCGGCCCGAATGCGGAAGCGCTTCACGGGTTGGTTCGTCGTCCTCGTCGTGTTCTCCACCGGGCTCTCCTGGGCTGCTCCCTCCGGACCGGATGCGGGCCCCGCGTCCGAGGCCGTGCTCGCGGCGCCAGCGTCGCCTGCTGACGCGGCGGCTCCCGCGGCCGAGCGTCCGCGCTCCGTGCTGCTGCTCGGTGACAGCCTCATCGCCACGGGCTTCGGGGACTACCTGCTCGCCCGGCTGGAGGCGCATCCGACGATTCGCGCGTCGCGCCGCGCCCGCTCCTCCACGGGGCTGGCCCGACCGGACTTCTTCGACTGGATGGCCGTGGGCGAGGAGGAGGTGAAGCGCCACCAGCCGGACGTGGTGGTGGTCATCCTCGGGGGCAACGATGGCCAGTCCCTGCTGGAGCGTGATGGCAAGAAGCCCGTCCACTGGGGCAAGCCCGAGTGGGAGGATGCGTACCGTCAGCGCATCGACTCCTTCGCGAGCGTGCTCGCCGCGCCGGGACGGAAGATCATCTGGCTGGAGCTGCCGGCGACGGGGCTCAAGCGCTTCGAGCAGAAGCTGGGCCTCATCCGGGGCCTCCAGCGCGAGGTCATCGGCTCCCGCGCGGACGCGCGCTACGTCGACACGCGCCCGTACTTCACGGACGCCAAGGGCAAGGCCCTGCTCCAGGCGCGCGTCGAGGGCTTCAGGAAGCCGATGAAGCTGCGCATGAGCGACGGCGTGCACTTCACCATCGCGGGCGGGCGCTACTTCGCGAGCAAGGTGTACCCCGAGGTGCTCGACGCGCTGGGCCTGCTCCAGGGGTAGCGCGCCGAACCCTCGTCAGTGCGAGTGGTGTGACGAGCCGGACTCACCGGAGATGGAGGAGCCTCCGCCGGGAATCAGCCGGCGCACCGCGCGCAGGAGCAGCTGCTCGTCGCGGGGATTGGCGAGGAAGCCCCGCGCGCCGAGCTTCCGCGCCCGCTCGAAGCCCTCGTCGTCCGACGTGCCGTGGACGATGAGCGCGCCCTCGATGTGGACCTCGTCGGCCAGCAGTCCCTCCATGGCCTGCAGGGGCGCGAGCACCACGTCGTTGGCGCTGGTGTGGAGGACCTCCAGTGGGGTCGCGACCCGGGCCTGGAAGCCGCTGCGCGCCAGCTGCCGCGAGATGAGCACGGCGGTGACGGGAGGCCAGCCGTAGAGCAGCAGGTGCCCACCGGGGGCGGGCGCGGGCGTGGCGGCGGGCTCGGCGGGCTCCTCGAAGCCGTACAGCTCGGAGAGCGCGCGGGTGATGGCGGGGTCGGAGGCCACGTAGGCCTCGACGCGCGGCTTGCCGGTGACGGCGCGCACGGCGTCCACGGCCTCCAGCGACACGGGGGCGGGCAGGGCGATGTGGAGCACCTCGCGCTCGCCCTGCTCCATGGGCACCAGCTCCACGCGCAGGGGCACCGCGCGATACTGCCGGGCGATGCGCGCGGGCAGCAGGTCCGCCATGCCGCGCTCGGGAGGTTGCAGGTCCAGGTCCACCGCGCCCACGCCGAGCTGCGCCGACAGGCCGCGCAGCACGTCCGCCTCGGTGCACACGCCCTCGCGCACCAGCGCGCGTCCCAGGGGGACATGCGTCTCGTGGTGGTGGACCAGCCCCACCCGGAGCTGGGCGCGGTTGAGCACCCCCATCTCCAGGAGGATTTCTCCGAGCGGACGCCTGGTGCTGGATTCCATGGAGAGGAATCTTCACGCGCGGCCGCGCTTCGCGAGGGACGGGCGCACGTCCGCCCGCCCGGCTGCTCGGCCCTCAACCTCGCTGGGAGAACACGCGCTCCCAGGCCTCCTCCTGGAAGCCCACCAGAACCGCCGAGGGTGTGACGAGCACCGGCCGCTTCACCAGCTTGCCATCGGCGGCGAGCCAGGCCCGCACGTCCGCCTCGCTCGCCGCGTCCACCTTCGCCTTGCCGAGCGCCCGGTAGCTCAGGCCGCTGGTGTTGAGCCACTTGCGCACGGGCAGGCCGCTCTTCGCAATCCACGCGTCCAGCTCGGCGAGGGTGGGGGGCTCGTCCACGATGGGGCGCACGCGAGGGGAGAGGCCCTTCGCCTCCAGCCACTTCAGCGCCTTCTTGCAGGTGGAACAGCCCGAATAGGAGAGCACGAGGAGGTCGTTCGCCATGGCGCGGGCTTCTATCAGCCCGGGCGCGGTTTGCGGCGCGCCTCGGCGCCGTGCTAGCGCGCGAAGCCATGCACCTGTCCGCCTCCGAGTCCGTGAAGCGCCTCTTGTGGGCCGTGGTCCTGGGGTTGTCCTTCGCCGCGTGTTCCTCCACGCCCGAGAAGCCCGGCGTGGTGCCCGGCGGTGAGGACGGAGGGACTCCGGGTGGCGGTGACGGAGGGCCCGTCATCGTGGTCCCTGAAGACGGCGGCACCGTGGTGACGGGGACCCTGGCGGGCACGCTCACCGAGGCGGGCTCTCCCTACCGCGTCGTCGGGGACGCAGAGGGCGTCGTCACCATCCCCAAGGGCCAGGTGCTCACGGTGGAGCCGGGCGTCATCCTCGACTTCAAGGGGCGCCCCGACGTCACGCAAGCCGACGTGGACCCCGGCGCGGCCGACAGCGTGATGAACCACCACGAGGGCCGCGTGGAGGTGCGCGTGTACGGCGGCATCCAGGTGCGCGGCACGGCGGACAAGCCCGTGCTCTTCACCTCCACCAATCCCCACGGCTGGTGGGGGATGAACTTCTTCGGAGACGGCTCGGTGGGCGACGGCGACCCCGTCTTCGAGCACATGGTCTTCGAGAAGGTGAAGAAGAACGACTACAACGGCAACCGCGACCGGACGCGCGGCGCGCTGTGGGCCTACTACCCGGGGCCGGTGACGATTCGCCACGCGGTGTTCCGCGACAACGAGGTGTCCGCCAAGTGCGGCGCGCTGGATTTGATGTTCACCGTGGGCTCGCGCGTGGAGGACTCCCTCTTCGAGAACAACCGCACCCGGGACGTGGACCGCTTCGCGCAGGACGGCACGTCCTCCATGGCGGGCGGCGGGGCGATGTGCGTGACGCACGGGCGTGACTCGGTGGTGCGCGGCAACACCTTCCGCGACAACGTCCTGGAGGCCTACCGGGGCGCCACCGACAGCTCGCTCGCGCAGCGCCCGCTGCTCGCGTGGCCCAACGCGCAGGGCATCTACGACCTGGGCGGCGGCGGGGCACTGCACTACTTCCAGCCGAACAACGACCTGGTGGAGGGCAACGTCTTCGTGGGGAACACCGTGACGCGCGGACCGGCGGCGGCCGTCTACCTGGAGGACGTGGGCACGCGCGGGCTCACCCTGCGCGGCAACCGGTTCGTCGGCAACCGCGCGGGCGCGGGCGCGGTGGTGGTGTGCAACCGCGGCAGCGGCGGCGTGGAGCTGGTGGTGACGGACGACAACGTCTTCAGCGACAACCTGGTGGACGGCCGCGCGGCGACGAACGTGTCGGGCGACTGCACCACGGCGACGAAGTAGCGCTACTGCGGCGGCTCGGTGCCGGTGAGCGCCTTCACCACGCGGCGCGCGGCGCGGCCCAGCCTCACGCCCGCGCGGTGGTGGAGCTTGGGGAGGAAGGCGTGCGTGGAGCCGCTTGCGGGCTTGAGCAGCTTGAGCTCTCCGCGCCGCAGCTCCTTCGACGCGAGGTGCTCGGGCAGCCACCCGTAGCCCAGGCCCTCCAGGATGGCCGCCTTCTTCGCCGCGAAGTCGTTGAGGTGCACCGTGGAGCGCAGCTCCAGCGACACCGTGCTCAACTGCAGCCGGGGGTCCGAGCCACGCACCGTGAGCAGCAGGTGCTCGGACAGCTCTTCCTCACTGATGACGCCGCGACGCCGCCTCGCCAGCGGATGGGAGCGGTGGGCCACGAGCATCGCCTCCAGCTCCGGCAACGCGTAGCTCTTCAGCCCCGGCAGCGCGGGCGGCAGCACCGACACCATGAGGTCCGCGTCGTCCCGCGTGAAGGCCGCCTCCACGCCCGCGAGGAACTCCGACGACACGTGGAAGCGCGTGCCCGCGCCCTCCGCCCTCAGCGCCTTCACTACGCGTAACAGCGGCTCGGCCGGGAAGACGCCGTCGAAGACGATTCGCAACGTGGGCTCCCACCCCGCGCGTATCTCCGCACATGTCGCCTCGAGGTCGCGCTCAACTGCCAACAACTTGCGGCAGTGCTCCAGCACCCGCTCGCCCGCGGCCGTCAACCGGGTGCGGTAGCCCCGCCGGTCCAACAGCTCCAGCTCCGTCTGTCCCTCGAGCGTCCGCAGGGTGTAGAGCACTGCCGTGTGCCCTTTTCCGAGCGCCTGGGCCGCCGCCGCGAAGGTGCCGTGTCGTGCCAATGCGTCCAGTGCCCGGGCCTGTTCGAGGGTGACGTTCATGCCCCGCATTGTGCACGTCCCTGACAGTCATCGCTGACCCACCGTCACAACTGTCACCCTGACGCAACGCGGCTTACTTGTGAGATGCGGCTTGTTCTAGATTCAACGCTCCACTCGACGGAGGGGTTTATGACGGGAAGGCTGAGTTGGGCCCTGGCGGCAGCGGTTGCACTGGGTTCGGCGGGCGCGAGCGCGCAGGAAGTCGCGACGTACAGTGCGCCGACAGGTTTGGAAGTCACCGTCGGACTCGGGTTCCAGGCAGGCGTGGGGTATGTCTACAAGAATGGTCTGCGGCTGAATCAGACCATCGGTGATGTGAAGCTCAGCGACGCGGCCAACGGCGCGGTGCCCGTGGTGGCGGAGGTGGGCTACCGGGTGACGCCGAACTGGTTCATCGGCGCCTACGGCAGCTACACGCACATCTTGACCAAGGAGAATCCGTACTCCTGCTTCGAGGGCTGGGAGTGCGCCGCCTCGCAGCTTCGCTTCGGTCCGCAGGTCCAGTATCACTTCTCGCCCACGGCCTCGTTCGACCCGTTCGTCGGACTGGGCTTCGGCATGGTCATCCTGCGCAACGAGAACTCCGGCCCCACGCAGGTGCAGGGACCCCAGGGCCCGCTCGCGGCGAACCTGAAGCTGAAGAGCAGCACGCGGGGCCCCGAGTTCGCCAACGTCACGGTGGGTGGCAAGTGGCGCTTGGGTCACTCCCTGTCGTTCGGCCCGTTCCTGACGGCGACCGTCGGGCGCTACACGACGCGCTCGGGCGACACCACGCTGACGCTGCCCTCGCCGCTGCCCACCACGACGTCGCCGCTCGGCTACGCGGACGACGGCCCGTACGGGTCGGTCATGCTGGGTGTCCGAGGCAGCTGGAACATCTGAGCTTGTGAAGTGGGGGGCACGCGTCGGCGCGCCCCCGCAAGGACGCGGAGTGCACAACGCTCCGCGTCGCACCTTTCGGACAGGAGGTGCGGAGTCCTTTGCGAGATGCGCCAGGGCCTTCCCCCGCGCCAGAGTACGGGGCGGAACCTTCATCTCGAGAGGAGTCGCCCATGGTTCGGAAGTGGTGGTGTGGCGCAGGTGCGGTCGCGAGCGCGGTGGCCATCCTGGGAGCACCGCTGGCGAGTGCCCAGGCCCTGAACGCACCCGTCTGGCAACGACAGTTCGGAAGCGCCGCGGATGAGCAGGCGCTGGCCGTGGCCTCGGTCGGTGACGCCGTCTATGTCGCGGGGCACACCGGCGGGCAGTTCGGCGAAGCGCCGGCGGCGGGCGGACAGGACGTGTTCGTCGTGAAGCAGGGCACGGACGGCAAGGTGCACTGGGTGCATCAGGTGGGCACGGCGATGAATGACCGGGCGCTCGCGGTGACGGCGGACGCGGCGGGCAACGTCTATGTCGCCGGCTACACCTGGGGCAGCTTCCTGCCGTACGTGAACAAGGGCGGCACGGACTTCTTCGTGCTGAAGCTCAGCGCATCGGGCGTGCTCCAGTGGGTATGGCAGGACGGCACGCAGACGGATGACTTCGCCACGGGCCTGGCCGTCACGCGCACGTCGGGACAGGACGGCCTCTTCCTCGCGGGCTATTCGCTGGGCCGCATCGACGGCACGCCGACGCCGGGCAACTACGACGTGGTGGTGGCGAAGCTCGACACCGGCGGCAATCCGTACTGGATGCGCCAGTTCGGCAGCTCGCGCGGCGACGTGGCCCTGGGCGTGGCGGTGAGCTCGCGCGAGGAGATCTACCTGGCCGGCTACACGCAGGGCAGCCTCGACGGCGTCACGTCCACGAACAACACGGTGGACCTGTTCCTGGCGAAGTACGACGTGGCGGGGAACCAGGCGTGGGTGCGGCAGCTCGGCTCGAACAGTGACGACTACGCCACGGGGGTCGCCGTGGATGCGTCCGGCGCGGCCTACGTCTCCGGCTACACCTTCGGCGCGCTCGACGGGAATGTCCGCGTGGGCACCTACGACGCCGTGCTGGTGAAGTACGACGAGGCGGGCGACAAGCAGTGGACGCGGCAGCTGGGCACCACCACGACGGACTACGCACAGGGCGTGGCGGTGGGGGCTGACGGTCGCGTGCACCTGGTGGGGCACACGTCGGGCGCGCTGGACGGCAACGTCGTGCTGGGTGGCAGCGACGTGTTCGTCAGCTCGTACGACACCGCGGGCAAGCCCCTGGGCACGCGGCAGGTGGGCTCGAGCGCCTCCGACCGGGGCCAGGCGGTGACGGTGGGCGCCGACGGCGGCGTGTACGTCGTGGGCTACTCCTGGGGCAGCCTGCCCGGGAACGTCAACGCGGGCGGCTTCGACGCCACCGTGTTCCGCTTCTAGCCCCATCCGCTCACCACCCGCCAGGTGAGCGCTCGGTGCGGGCCCGTGCGGGCTGCCTCCCACCCTGTCCCCGTGCGGGGTGGGAAGCAGGTTGTCCCTGATGGGCGCGAGGGGGCGTTGTACGTTTCTCTCGCGAGGTGAGGAAGGAGCGGGTGATGGCGGACGACGCGGCCGAGCAGACGGCGCGCTACAAGCGCGAGGCGGCGGAAGCGGCGGTGGAGCGCTTCTTCCATGCGGGCATGCGGGTGGGCCTGGGCTCGGGCAGCACCGCGGCCTTCGTGGTGCGCGCGCTGGCGGCGCGGCGTGAGCGCGGGCTGCTGCTCGATGTGCTCGGCGTCCCCACCTCGCTCGCCACCGAGGCGCTCGCGCGGGAGCTGCGGGTGCCGCTCACCACGCTGGACGCGCAGCCGGTGCTGGACGTCACCCTCGACGGCGCGGACGAAGTCGCTCCGGAGCTGTCCGTCATCAAGGGCGGCGGCGGAGCGCTGCTGCGCGAGAAGATTGTCGCGCAGGCCAGCCGCCGCGTCGTCATCGTCGCGGACGTGGCGAAGCTGTCACCGAGGCTCGGCACGCACTGGCCCGTGCCGGTGGAGGTGCTGCCCTTCGGCTGGCGCTCGCAGTGGCTGTTCCTGGAGTCGCTCGGCGCGCGCGTGACACCGCGCACTCGCGCGGACGGCAGTCCCTTCCACACGGACCAGGGCAACCTCGTGCTCGACTGCGCCTTTGGTCCCATCGACACGCCCGCGTCACTCGCCGCGCGCCTGGACTCGCGCGCGGGCGTCGTGGGGCATGGCCTGTTCCTCAACCTCGTCACGGACCTCGTCGTCGCGGGCCCCTCGGGCGTCGAGCACCGCGTGCGTCCAGGTTGAGTCAATCCCTGTCGCCCGCGCGCGGCGTGCTCGTCCGCTCGGAGCACGAGCCACCCGGTGCGCCGCGTGTGGGTGGTCAGGTGTCGCGTGGGTCCACTCCCACTCCATGCGCGCAGGCTTTGCGCGTGTGGAGCGCGATGTGGACGTAGGCCACTGTCGGGCGAGCGGGAGTGTTTCTCGCGGGCTTGGAAGAGCGTGGAGCGCGGCCCTCACTGAACTCACCAAAAAGTCCGGAGGACGCGACAGGGCGCGCGGTTAGACTCCGCTGCGTTCCGGCGCTTCAAGAGGGGGTTTCCAGGGGCTGCTGGCTCAGAGGGTGCCTTTCGTATGCGAATCATCCGTTACTGCCTCCCCGCGGCGCTGTTGTTGGTGACCGCCTCCTGCTCAGGCAACTCATCCGGCGGAGACCCTCCAGAGGTCACGGAGGCAGCCCCCGCGCGCGTGCGCCGCATCACCCGCGCCGAGTACGACAACAGCGTCTACTCCATCGTGAAGAACCCCTCGCCGGTGCCCATGGCGCAGCTGTTCGCGCCCGAGGACACGCTGTTGGGCTTCACCACGCATGACCGGTTGCAGGTCACGCCGCTGCTCGCGGACCAGCTCGACAGCGCGGCGGAGCGCAACTGGGGGCCCGTCGCCGCCAACAACCTGGCCAGCGAGTACGAGTGCGCCGCGGGGAAGGACGAGGAGGACTGTGCCCGCGCGTTCATCCGCGCGCTGGGAGCCCGCGCCTTCCGGCGCCCCGTGGTGGCCGAGGAGGAGACGGACCTGCTCGAGCTGTGGAAGGCGGTCCGCAAGGACACGAGCCCCAAGGCCGCGGCCGAGTATGTCATCCAGGCCGTGCTGACGTCGGCGTCCTTCCTGTACCGCACGGAGCTGGGTGAGTCCGGCGCGCCCGCCAACCAGGTCGTGTGGCTGACGCAGCAGGAGATCGCCTCCGCGATTTCGTTCGCCATCACCGGCTCGCCGCCGGACGTGGAGCTGACGGCCGCCGCCGCCGCGGGCGTGCTCAAGTCCGCGGACGTGCGCGAGTCGCACGCGCGCCGCCTGCTGAAGACGAAGCAGTCCCAGCAGTACCTGCAGCGCTTCGTCATCGAGTGGCTGGGCCTGTCCGGCCTGGAGAGCCTGAACAAGAACAACCAGGTGTTCCCGGACTTCAGCGTGGCGTTCAAGGACTCAAGCCGCCGGGAGACCTTGACGTTCATCGACCACGTGCTCGCCAACGAGGAGGCGTCCATCAAGACGCTGCTCGGCGCCGACTACACGTTCGCGGACGGGCGCATGTCGCTGTTCTACGGCACGACGCTGACGCCGGATGGCACCATCGGCCGCGTGCCGCTGCCGGCCAACCGCGTGGGCATCCTCACGCACGCCAGCGTGCTGACGACGTACGCGCTGTTCGACTCCAGCTCGCCCATCCGCCGCGGCAAGTTCGTCCTCACGCGCCTTTTGTGCCGCGAGGTGCCGCCGCCGCCGCCGTCCATCATCATCATCCCGCCCGCGGTGGACCCCACCGCCACGACGCGCGCCCGCTTCGCCGCGCACACCAACAACCCGGCCTGCGCGGGCTGCCACCGCGACCTGGACCCCATCGGCTTCGGCATGGAGGACTACGACGGCCTGGGCAAGTACCGCACGGAGGAGAACGGCCTGCCGGTGGACGCGAATGGCTCGGTCGTCACCGAGGACGGGACGCACCCGTTCACCGGCGGCGCCGCGCTCGCGCGCTTCCTGTCGGAGAGCCCGGACGTGGCCAACTGCGTGCCGCTGCAGCTGTTCCGCTACGTCATGGGCCGCGACGAGGACACCGTCGATGCCAGGACGCTGGAGGACATGCGCAGGAGCTTCCGCGCGGACCCGAAGCTGAAGCTGGGCGACGCGCTCGTGGCGCTCGTCCGCTCCCCCTATTTCGTCCACCGGCGCACCACTTCCCCCGAGTAGCCACCATGCTCCGCAATCTCTCCCGACGCTCCCTGCTCCAGGCCCTGGCGGGCTCGACGGCGGCGCTGCCCCTGGCCAACCTGCTCGGCACCACGGACGCGTACGCCCAGGCCACCACGCCGCCTTTGCGCTTCATCGCCATCTTCACCGCCCACGGGTGCCTTCCGGAGTACTGGAACCCGCAGGGTGGGGAGACGGACTTCACGCTCGACTTCCCCAACTCCATGCTGCAGCCGCTCCAGGCCCACCGCTCCAAGCTGCTGGTGCTGGACGGCCTGGACTACCAGGTGCTCTACGAGCACGGCCTGACGGGCCACGAGGGCGGTCCGCTCACGTTCCTCACCGGCAGCAAGGTCAACACCGCCAGCGGTGACGACCTGCCGGAGAACGCCTCGCTGGACCAGGTGCTGGCGGCGCAGATTGGTGGCGCCACGCGCTTCCGCTCCATCCAGCTCAACGCCTGGGAGCAGTTCGGGGGCCAGCACGTCTACAACAGCATCAGCTTCACGCCGAACGGGGGCCGCGTGCCCTTCGAGCGAGACCCGGCGGGCGTCTACCAGCGCCTGTTCGGCAACGCGCCGTCGCCCTCGCAGGACCCGGGCGAGGCGGCGCAGAACACCGCGCGTCGCAAGAGCCTCCTGGACTACCTCATCAAGGACGCCACCCGGTTGAGCAAGCGGCTGGCGGGCGCGGAGAAGCAGAAGCTGGAGACGCACCTGGAGTCGCTGCGCGACATCGAGCGACGGCTGGGCACGCTGAGCACCACGCCCACGCCGGCGCAGCAGGAGCCGCTGCCGGCGGAGGCCGCGTGCAGTGGCGGCACGGCGCCCCCGGCGTTCGACCTGGGCCAGCTCGGCAACCTCGACAACATGCCGACGCTGACCAAGCTGCACCTGGACCTCATCGTCCGGGCCTTCGCGTGTGACCTGACGCGCGTGGCGACGCTGACGATTCCTGGTCCGTCGATGCCCTGGCTCGGCATCCACGAGGACACGCACAACGACCTGGCGCACCGCCTGGACGTGACGGACGAGCCCTTGCGCTCGGACATCCGCGGGAAGATGGTGAAGGTGCAGCGCTGGTATGCCGAGCAGGTGGCGTACCTGATGAACGGCCTGGCCTCGGTGCAGGAGGGTAGCGGCACGGCGCTGGACAACACGCTCATCCTCTGGGGCAACGAGCTGGGGGATGCGTCCGGGCACATGAACGTGCGCGTGCCCACGGTGCTCGCGGGCGGCGCGGGCGGGAAGTTCCGCATGGGCCGCTTCCTGCGGCTGCGTCCGGCGGGCTCCAACCCGCTGAGCAACTGGGGCGGGCCGGGCACGCCGCTGCCGGGCGCCGTCGCGCACAACAAGCTGCTGGTGTCCATCGCCCAGGCCTTCGGGGTGAACGTGAACACCTTCGGCCATCAGGACTTCAAGGGGCCCCTTTCCGGGCTGACCTGACGGTCCCTCCTCGCGGCGGGAAGCACCACCCCGCCGCGAGGCTCTTTCCGGGAGCGAGCGTGCCGCCTCGGTGCGCGAGTCGCGGCCTCCTTCGCCCGGGCGCATGCCTCCGCTGCTTCAACCGGGGCGAGTCACTCGCGCCGCTTCCGCGCGCGAGTCGCGGCCTCCTTCGTCCGAGCATGTGACTGCGCTGCTTCAGTCGGGGCGGGCCACTTGCGCCGCTTCCGCGCGCGAGTCGTGGCCTCCTTCCCCCGAGCGCATGACTCCGCCTCAGTCGGGGCGTGCCTCGCGCGCATCCTCACCACGCCACCGCCGCAAGAGCTCGGACGCGCTCCCTCCGCGCTCCAGCCGCGCGTCCGTCACCTGTCCACCCGCGTCCACGCGCACCACGAACGTGAGCGTCGGCTCGCCGCGCAGGTGGTAGCGCAGGTCGGCGATGCGCACCTCGCGCCCGCCCTCCACCGGCACCACCGTCACCACGGGGAAGCGCGCCCACGCCAGCGCCTCGCGCACGGTGGGGATGGCCTTCAGGTCCGCGGGCAGCACCTCCACCGGCGCCTCCACCCGGCGGTCCTCGCGCGGCTCCCCGAACAGCGACAGCTCCCCCGCCGCGAGCACGTCGCCCGGGAGCCGGGCCACGTACCGCCACGTGCGGAACGACAGCGGGGCAGGGAAGACGCGCACCGCCTGGGCCTCGGGATAGGCCCGGTCCACGCGCCCCGTCAGCACGCCCCACGACACCACCCTCGCGCCGACATACGCCATGGAGCACGCGAGCCCCACCAGCACCGCCTTGCGCCACACCGCCCGCCGCCGCCAGGCCACCACCGCGCCCACGACGAGCGGCAGCGTCACCCACGGGTCCACCACCACCGTCCAGTCCAGGCTCAGCCGCGCGTCCGAGAAGGGCAGCAGCACCCGGGTGCCCCAGCCCGTCCACAAATCCGGCAGCAGGTGCGCGAACACCACCGACACCAGGCTGGTGACCAGCACGGGCGTCCACCGCGCGCCCCGGAACACCGCCCGCGCCACCAGCGTGGCCCCCAGGGCGACGACGGGCGTGAAGAGCAGCGAGTGGGACAACCCCCGGTGCGCGTGCAGCGCCACCGTCACCGCGTCGCCCCGCGCCAGCAGCGTGTCCAGGTCCGGCAGCTCCGCGGCCAGCACGCTCGCCAGCAGCACCGCCCGGTCCGTGGGCGTCGACCGCTCGGGGGCGCCGGGACGCACGTCGGGGCGGCGCAGCGCGCCGATGGCCAGTCCGAGCAGCCCGTGGGTGAGGTTGTCCATGGCGCCTTGGGCCTCTAGCGCCTTTGTCCCTCCAAACACCAGCGGCGGGACGTGGAGTCGCCTCCGCCGCCCCGCCGCCAGTCACCTCACGCCTCGGAAGGGATTACCCGCCGAGCGCGCCGTTGATGAGCGGCGCGACGATGCCCATGCCCGGGTCCTCGGCGTTGTAGCCGTTGGGCGGCTCGTAGATGCGCACGCGCTGGTTGTTGCCCACGAAGCGCTGCAGGAACACGTCCATGCCCACGAACTCGCTGCGGCACGTCCACGACTGCCACGGCGCGGAGATGTACTCGTACCACTTCTTCTTCTCCATCTGCTGGCAGGCGTGCGCGCCGATGAAGGTGATGATGGTGCTGCAGTGGCTGGAGTTGATGGCGCGCTCGTGCGGGATGAAGTAGCTGAAGTTGTTGTACTTGCTCAGCTCCGTCACCAGCGCCGCCTCGTCCGTCTTCCAGTACGCGTGCACGGACTCCTTGTCGTTCGGCGTGTGGAAGCGCTCATAGGAGAAGCGCGAGTAGTTGTAGTCCCGCGTGTAGCCCGTGTACGCCAGCTGGTCATTCGGGAACTCGGTGGCCACCATGCGGTTGATGGTGCCGAAGTCGTTCTGGCTGAACGACGCGGGCAGCAGGCCGAACACGGAGTTCAGGTTCCACGACTCGCGAATCTTGTCGTGCAGGGCGCGCGACTTGAAGTTGGCGTTGGGCGCCAGGAAGATGGGGCCGGAGTCGTTGAGCAGGTAGCCCCGCGCCGGGTTGATGATGCGCCGCGCGAAGTAGTAGCCCGCCGACGTCGCCGTGCCGCCCGCGCTGTAGCCCGTCATCAGGAACTTCTGCACGTTGGGGAACTGCGTCTTCGCGTAGTTCGCCACCGCCAGCGTGTTGGTGTAGCCGTTGTGGTGCCACGTGAGCGGCGGGTTCGCGCCCGTCTGGTCCACGTACGTCTTCACGTTGTTGCCGATGTGCACGTCGCCGGTGCAGTACGGCACGTAGACGATGTTCCAGCCGTTCGTCACCAGGTTCGTCTTGCTGCGGCCCGGCAGGCCCGGGTCCGCGCCGTTGACGAGCGGCGAGACGTACTTCGCCGTGAACTGGGTGATGTAGTCGTCGGCGATGCCGTTGGGGTTCGCCGCGCCCAACAGGCCCGCGCGGCCGCTACAGGTGTCGTAGTCCCAGCACGCGCCGCCGCCCTCGAGCAGCATCAGCAGGTTGGGCGAGTTCGTCTTGTGGATGAAGAACTTGAACTGGGAGCCATTGCCACACTTCGTCCCAGGCAGCTCCACCTTCTGCCAGTTGTAGTTGTTGCCGCCATCCACCAGCACGCTGACGATGGATGAGACGATGACTTCCGAGCGGGCGGCGCTGGGGACCATCAGCGCAGCGACAGCGAGGCACGCCACGAGTACGCGCTTCATGCAGGCTCCTCCGGGTTTGGGGGGAAGTCCGGTCTATAGCCCACGTTGACACCCGAGTCAGTCTTGAATGTGTTGTTTCATGTTTCGAGCATCCGCCTGGTTTGTGATGCATTGCGGCATGACAAGCGTTGGTTGCCATGTGTGCGAGGTGCGCGGTATTCGGGCGTCATGTCCGACAAAGCGGGGTCGAAGCGGATGGGCTGGCTGGCGGGGCTCGCGGGGGTGGCGCTGGCGGCCGCGCTCGTGTTCTCCCTCTGGGAAGAGGCGCCTTTGCCTCCGCCCGAGCCGGAAGCCCCCGTCGCCGCGCCCACCCCTCCGCCCGCGCCGCCCACCCCCGCGCCGGAGCCGGTGAAGCCGCCAGGAATGACAAGCAGCGTCATTCCCCCGGCGCTCCAGGCCCCCGAGCCGGAGGATGAGCAGCCCAAGCCCTATCCCCTGGATTTGGAGGCGCTGCGCGCGAGGCTGCCCGACAACCTGTACTGGGAGCTGGGCGCGCCGACGAAGGACCCGGAGCTCATCCGCAAGCGCGAGGAGGAGACGCGGCGGTGGAACGAGCTCTTCGGCCGCGTGCAGGCGGGTGACGCCACGGAGGCGGAAATCCAGCAGTACTACGAACGACGACGCAAGGTGTCAGAGGACATGCTGCTCTTCGCCACGACGGTGCTGGAGGAGCAGGGGGACGAGCTGCCGGACCGCGACCGGGGCCTGTACGAGCTGAGCATCAACATGCACCGCACCCGGCTGTCGGAGTACCCGCGCCAGGAGGCCGACGCGCTCGCCCACCGCCGCGCGCAGGAGGCGCGTCGCCAGCAGTGGCGCCAGCAACAGCAGCAGCAGCAGGGGGAGCAGACACCTCCCTGACGCGGGCGTGTTGGGTAGTGGAAGCTTGCGGGCTGGCGCGTGCGGGGGGCGGATTGGAGCCATGGCCCCCCTGGCGCTAGGACTTGGCGCATGGCGGTGGAGACGAGTCGGACGGGAGCGCCCGGCGCGGGCGAGCCCGAGGCGGGCTCTCCGGAGCAGGTGCACCGGTCCGCGGGGGAGCTGGAGGAGCGCGTGGCGGAGCGCACGGCGGCGCTGGAGGCCGCGCTGCGGGTTCGCGACGAGTTCCTGTCCGTGGCCTCGCACGAGCTGCGCGCGCCGCTGACCTCGCTGCGGCTCTACGTGGACGGGCTGGTGCGCTCCGCGCAGGTGGGGGCGCTCACGCCCGACGACGTGCCCCGGAGGCTGGGGCGTGTCCAGGACCAGTGCCGCCGGTTGGACCGGCTCATCGCCACGCTGCTGGACGTGTCGCAATTGTCCACGCAGCGGCCCGTGTTGGATTTGGAGGAGGTGGACCTGGGCGCGCTGGTGCGCGGCACGGTGGAGCGCATGGAGGAGGACGTGCGGCGGGCGGGCTGTGACTTGTACGTGCGGGCCCCGCCGGGCGTGGTGGGCGCGTGGGACCGCACGCGGGTGGAGCAGGTCTTCACCAACCTGCTCACCAATGCCCTCAGGCACGCGGCGGGGACGCCCATCGAGGTGGTGCTCACCACGGAGGGCGGCTTCGCGCTCCTGTGGGTGCGCGACGGGGGCCCGGGCATCCGCGAGGAGGACCAGGCGCGGCTGTTCCAGCGCTTCACCCGACTGGACTCGCGGCGGCCGGGCTTCGGTCTGGGGCTCTGGATTTCCCGGCAGTTGGTGGAGCTTCACGGAGGGCGCGTGTCCGTGGAGAGCACGCCGGGCAAGGGGGCTTGTTTCAGCGTCCGCCTGCCGCTTCCCGCGCCGCCCTTGGACAGGCCCTGAAACTTGCACTCCGGGGCCTTGGAGTGTTGTCTGACGAGCAGACGCGTGGGAGGAGCCGGTGGGCCGGGACGAGGGAAGTGTTAAGCGGGAGCAGGGGCCTTGACCCGCATCCGCACCGAGCGCGTGGAACACCATTTGACCGCAGAGGGGCCTGCCAGCGACGACACCGCCCTGTGGGACCAGTTCCCGGAGAGCGTCGCCATCTGTTCCCTGGAAGGGGTGTGCCTCTACGCCAACCCGGCGCTGGAGCGCGCCTTCGGTGGCCGGCGCGAGGAGCTCTTCGGCCGCATGCCCTGGGAGGCGTACCCGGAGGTGCTGCGCGAGCAGCTCCAGGAGCGCTTCGACCGGGTGGCGGCCACGGGCGAGCCGGAGGAGTTCGAGTGGCACTTCGCGAGCCGTGAGCGCTGGTTCGTGCTGCGCCTGTTCCGGGGCCGGGGCCGCGTCTACGTCTTCTCGCGGGAGAACACGTCGGAGAAGAAGCAGGAGGCCATCCTCCGCGGGCTCTACGACGAGACGCGCCGGGCGCAGCGGCACGCGGCCTTCCTGGCGCAGGCCAGCGAGGTGCTCACCTCGTCGCTGGAGCACGACGAAATCCTCCAGCGCCTCACGCACCTGGCCGTGCCGCCGCTGGCGGACGGGTGCAGCGTGGACGTGCCCATGCCGGACGGGAGCGTGCGGCGGGTGGCCATGGCGCACGTGCGGCCGGAGATGGTGGAGGCCACCCGCGCGTACCACGCGCGCTACCCCATCCTGATGGACGCGCCCCACGGCGTGGGCAAGGTGCTGCGCACGGGCACCACGGAGTACGTGGCGGAGCTGCGGCCGGAAATCGTCGCGCGGGCGTTCCAGGACGAAGCGCACGGGCGGGCCACGCTGGCCCTGGGCATGTCGGCGTACATCATCGTTCCGTTGATGAGCCGGGGGCGGGTGCTGGGCGCGCTCTCGCTGGTGAACACGGAGAAGGGCCGGCGCTACACGCAGGCGGACGTGCGGCTGGCGGAGGACCTGGCCCGGCGCGCGGCCACGTCGCTGGACAACGGCCGGCTCTACACGGAGGCGCACGAGGCGGTGCGGGCGCGCGACTCGTTCCTGTCCGTGGCCTCGCACGAGCTGAACACGCCGCTCACCTCGCTGACCCTCAACGTGCAGGCGCTCCGGCGGCAACTGGAGGCGCACCCGGCGAGCGTCGGGGACGTGGCGTCCGAGTCCATCTCCAGCAAGGTGCTGTCCGTGCAGCGGCAGCTGTCGCGCATGTCCGGGCTGGTGCGGGAGCTGCTGGACGTCTCGCGAATCACGGCGGGCAAGCTGCGGCTGGAGCGCGAGGAGATGGACCTGGCGGCGCTCGTGCGAGAGCTGGTGCCGCGCTACGCGGAGGAGCTGGCCCGGGCGGGGTGCGCGCTCCGGCTGGAGACGCCTCCGACGGCGACGGGCTCGTGGGACAAGCTGCGCGTGGAGCAGGTCATCCAGAACCTGCTGTCCAACGCCATCAAGTATGGCCGGGGCCGCCCCATCGACGTGCAGGTGGGCGTGGACGAGCAGCGCGCCTGGCTGCTCGTGCGCGACGAGGGCGTGGGCATCGCGGTGGAGGCGCAGTCGCGGCTGTTCCAGCGCTTCGAGCGGCTCGCCAGCGAGCGCCACTACGGCGGGCTGGGGCTGGGCCTCTGGATCGTCCGGCAGATCGTCGACGCCATGGACGGCCGCATCCTGGTGCGCAGCGCGGCCGGCCAGGGCTCCACCTTCACCGTGGAACTGCCGCGTCGACCTCCCGCGGGATGAGGTGCGAGCGCGCGCCCGACGACACCACCCAGAGCTGGTGGGACGTGCGGGTGATGGCCACGTGCAGGCGGCGGCGCGTCTCGTCGTCCACGGGCCAGGCCCTGGCGGTGACGTCCGGGAGGATGACGTAGTCGAACTCCAGGCCCTTCACGCTGCCCACGTCCGTGACGTCCACGCCGGGCTCGAAGGAGAACTCCCCGTCCTTCACCCGGCGCGCCCAGGACTGGTCCGCGACGACGCGGTACACGGCGTCCGCGGACTCGGGGCTGCTGGCGATGACGCCCACGGAGGCGTGGGGCTCGCGCGCGACGAGGTCCCTCAAGGCCTCGCCGATGAAGAGCTGCGCCTGGGCCTCCACGGGGAAGTGGTGGAAGCCCACCGGCGCGCCCGGGCGCTGGGGCCGCGACGCGGACTCCGCCTTGGCCTGGGTGCCGAGCACGCGCCGGGCCAGCTCCACCACGGGCGCGGGGCAGCGATAGGAGACCTGCAGCCGGCACGTGGCGGCGTCGCGGATGCCCAGCTCGTCCAGCGCCTCCGGCCAGCCCGCGAAGCCCGCGTCCGTCTGCTGCAGCTCGTCGCCCGCGAGCGTGCAGCTCCTGCCCTTGCCCAGCAGCCGCCGCACCACGAACAGCTCGAACAGGGAGAAGTCCTCCGCCTCGTCGAGGACGACGTGGGCCAGGCGCTCCAGGCCGAGCGGGCCCTGCTGGGCCTTGAGGAACATGAGGATGGGCAGGTCCTCCAGGTCCACCGTGCCCGCGAGCGCGTAGGGCGTGTCCTCCTCGATGGCCTTGCCGTCCACGGTGATGAGCCGGTCCGGGTCCGTGATGTCCTTGAGCTCCTTCGACAGCGGCGTGGAGCGCTGCAGGCGCGTGTGCTCGAGCACCTCGTCGATGGCGGTGAAGGGCAGCTCGCCCTTCGCCGCGCGCACCACCTCCTCCAGGAAGCGCCGGTCCAGGTAGGCGTCCGCGAGCCTGCGGTGCAGTCGCTCCAGCGTGGTGCCCGCCTCCGTCTTCGGCGCGCCGATGCGCGCCAGCAGCGCGCGGCGCAGGGCGGGGTGGCGCTTGAGGCGCGCGGCCAGGGGCGGGGTCTCCGGGCTCAGCTTGATGCCCGGCAGGTCGAACGCCGAGCGCGCCGCGGCCAGCAGCCACGCGTCCCGCGTCTCCACCGTGACGCGCCCCAGGCCCAGCGGCGCCAACAGCCGCCGCGACAGCCGCGCCAGGCCCTCCTCGGGGACGATGAGCTTCATGCGCGACTGCGGGAAGCGCTCCGCGTCGTCGAAGGCGATCTTCGCCAGCCGGTGCAGCGCCACCGTCGTCTTGCCGCTGCCCGCGCTGCCCAGCACCAGCAGGGGCTGGCCCGCCTCCACCGTGACGGCCTCGTACTGCTCGGCGTCCAGCAGCGCCGTGACGCCGAAGACGTCCTCGACGCGCCGGGCGCCCTTGCCGGTGCCCAGGGCGCCGGGACGTGCCGCCGTGCCCGCGCCTCCCGCCTGGAGCGAGGTGAAGTCGCGCCCCACCGAGCGCCACGTGCCGTCGGCGGCGCGCTCCAGCACGCGCGCGCCGGAGATGATGCGCGTGAGCACGCCCTTCTCGATGACGACGAGCCGGCGCACCTCGACGGTGCCCTCGGACAGCCGCTCACCGAACTGCTCCTCGAACGCGTCGCCCTCCTCGTACGAATAGAAGACGCGGGCGATGGGGGCGAAGCGCCAGTCGATGACCCGCACGCCCGCGCCCACGTCCGCGAAGGTGGTGCGCCCGAGCAGGTAGTCGCGCGGTCCCGCCTCGCCGACGAGCCGCAGGTGCGCGAAGTAGGGCGCCTGGGCGTCGGGCAGGTTCGCGGACTCCTGCCGGTCCAGCAGGGCGCGCGTCTGGTCCATCTGGAAGAACAGGTGGGGCAGGTCCGCCTCGGCGGCGGTGGCCGCGTCCTCGCGCAGGGCCTGGAGCTGCGCGACGAGCAGGCGGTTCTCCTGCGTGCGTCCGGCCTTCTGCCGCGCCGCCTCGAGCGCCTGTTGGACGCGCGACAGGAGCGCCTCCTCCTCGGCGATGAGGGCCTGGTCGGCTTCGGCGAGAGCGTGCGGGGCGTGCGTCATGGGCGGCAAGGTGAACCTGGGGGTACTGGCGCGTCAACCCGTTGGTTTTCCTGACGGAAGTGCTACTTTGAATCGTGAGAGCAAGGAGCGGGCATGCGGCGGTTCACCCCTCGGCTGGTGCTGCTGGTGCTGGCCTTCCTGTCGTGCTCGTCCTCCAGTCCGCGCACGGAGCTGCACCGCGGCCAGTCACCCTTCACGCTCATCACCGTGACGGAGGACCGGGAGGGCCGGCGCTATCTCCAGTTCGATGACTCCGGCGCGCTGCAGAGCGTGGTGTGGCCCGGGCAGCCGAAGAAGCTGGAGCTGGCGTACACGCGCGTGTCCATGGTGGCGCTGGCCTTCGTACCCAAGCCCCAGCGCGTGCTCGTGGTGGGCCTGGGCGGCGGCGCGATGCCCATGTTCCTGCGCGCGGTGCTGCCCGAGGCGCACATCGACGTGGTGGACATCGACCCGGACGTGGTGGACGTGGCCAGGCGCTTCTTCGGCTTCCGTGAGGACGCGCGCCTGAAGGCCCACGTGGCGGACGGCCGGACCTTCATCGAGGCGAAGCGGCCCGCGTACGACCTCATCTTCCTGGACGCCTACGGCCCCGACAGCATCCCCGAGCACCTGGGTACCGTGGAGTTCCTCGCCGCCGTGCGGGCGAGGCTGACGGCGCGTGGCGCGGTGGTGGGCAACGTCTGGGAATACCCGCCGAACCCCTTGTTCCCCTCGATGCTCCGCACGTGGCAGGCGGGCTTCACCCAGCTCTACACCTTCAGGGTGGCCAACGCCGCCAATCGCATCTTCGTGGGCGTGCCCTACGCCGAGAAGCAGCCGCGACAGGCATTGGAGACGATTGCCAACAAGGTCGAGAAGGCGCAGGGCGTGCCCTTCGACCTGAGCGCATTGGTGGTGGAAGGTTATGACGACGCCACCACGCGCAAGGAATTGACGGGGCAGGTGTTGAGGGATGCGCCCGCTCCCGCCGCTCCGCCGCCTGCTCCTGAGTCGAAGCCTTCGCCTCCCGCGCCGTGACCCCTGGGACACGTGAGTGATTGCGTCGCGGCGGGGGCCGCGCGCTAGAGTCCCGTCCGTCTCGTCACGCCCCTGTACCCGTGTCGTCCCGGAGGATGAATGTCCCCGTCTCCTGTGGGGCCGCCCTCGTTTTCGCGCCGAGGGTTGCTCAAGCGAGGGTTGTTCGGAGGCGCGCTGCTCGCGCTGGGGGGCGGCGGTTTCCTGTGGACGCGTGAGGGATTGTCATTGCCCCTTCCGCCCGAGGGCCTGAAGGTGCTCGGCGCGCGCGAGTACGCCACGCTCCAGGCCATGGCCCGCCGCGCCTTCCAACCGCGAGACGGCTGGCCGGACGCGGACACGGTGCGCGTGGCCTTCCTGGTGGATGGGCTGCTGGCGGGGTTGGACCCGGCCGTCGCGAACGAGGTGAAGGCGGTGGTGGGTCTGTTCGACAACGCGCTCGCGGGGCTGCTCTTCACCGGACGCGTCACGCCGTTCTCGCGGCTCGGTCCCGAGGCGCAGGATGCCGTGCTCGAGTCCTGGAGGACGTCGCGGCTGGTGTTCCGCCGCGGTGGCTACCACGCGCTGCGCGGGCTCCTTTACGCCGCCTACTACTCGCACCCGGCCGCCATGGCCGCCACGGGCTACGCGGCGCCGGAGGGCTTCCACGTCGCGGACGCGCCGGTGTGGCGTGGGCCCGAGGATGGACCCTTCGCGGGCTCGGGAGGGGGCACGCCATGACGGGACGCATCCGGACGGGAGCTGAGCTGACCGGGGACCAGGCGCTCACGTGTGATGTCTGCGTGGTGGGCAGCGGCGCGGGCGGCGGAGTGCTCGGGTTGGAGTTGGCCCGGCGCGGGCTGGACGTGGTGATGCTGGAGGAGGGCGGCTACCACACCCGTCGCGACTTCGACCTGAAGGAGGCCAAGGCCTACGCGACCTTCTACCAGGAGGGTGGCAACCGGGCGACGGACGACCTGTCCATCGGCATCTACCAGGGGCGCACCGTGGGCGGCGGCACCGCCGTCAACTGGTGCGCATGCTTCCGCACGCCGCCCGAGATTCTGGAGCACTGGCGCGACGCGCACGGCGTGAAGGGCCTGGACGCGGCCACGCTCGCGCCGCACTGGGACTGGCTGGAGGATCGGCTGAACATCCGTGACTGGCCCATCGAGCAGGCCAATCGCAACAACCGCATCCTCTGGGACGGGCTGGGCGCGCTCGGGTATGGCCGAGGCACGGTGAAGCGCAACGTGCGCGCGTGCGCGTCGCTGGGCGCGTGTGGACTGGGCTGTCCCACGGACGCCAAGCAGTCCACGCTGGTGACGCTCATCCCGGAGGCGGTGGAGCGGGGCATGCGGCTGTACGCCAACGTCAGCGCGCGGCGACTGGAGACGAACGGCGGCCGGGTGACGGCCGTGCACGGGGACATCCTCGACCCGAGGACGAACCGGCCCACGGGCAGGCGGCTCACCGTGAAGGCGAAGGTGACGGCGGTGTGCGGTGGGGCCATCAACTCGCCGGGCCTGCTGCTGCGCAGCGGGCTCACCGGACGAGGACGGGTGGGCAAGCGGCTGTTCCTGCATCCGGTGGTCGTGTCCAACGCGCGCTTCCGCGAGCGCGTGGAGGCGTACTCGGGCGCGCCGCTCACCGTGTACTCGCGGCAGTTCATCGACCGGGGGCAGGGGCGGATGGGGTGGCTCCTGGAGGTCCCCCCGCTGTTGCCGCTCCTGAGCGCGGTGGCGCTCAACGGCTTCGGCGCGGGGCACCAGGACTTGATGGCGGGCCTGCCCCACGCCAACGCGCTCATCTCCATCTGCCTGGATGGCGTCCAGCCCGGGGACGAGGGCGGCACCGTGGCCCTGCGCGGCGCGGGCGAGTACTCGCGCTTCAAGGTGGACTATCCCCTCACGGCGCTGCACTGGGAGGCCTTCCGAGAGGCGCTCAAGGTCGCCGCGCGCATCCAGTTCGCCGCCGGGGCGGAGGTGGTGCTCAGCCCGCACTCGAAGCCGGTGGTGATGCGGAGCGAGCAGGACATCCCGCTGCTCGATGACGCGCCCTACGCCCCGCTCGAGTGCTCGGTGCTCAGCGCCCACCAGATGGGAGGGTGCGCCATGGGGGGGAGCCCCGAGACGAGCGTGGTGGACAGCACGCTGCGCTACTGGGACTGTGACAACCTCTTCGTCGTGGATGGCTCGGTCTTCCCCACCGCGCTAGGGGTCAACCCGATGGAGAGCATCCTCGGCGTCGCGCATTGGGGCAGCCAGCACGTCGCCGCCGCGGTGAGTGGCTCCGCGTGACAGTGATTCCAGACCGGGCGCTGATGGCGCTCCAGGCTGCCTTTGGTCTATGGACCTGGGGCTGGCGCCCGGAGGGGGCGCGGTGTGTCCGTCCCGCAGTCGCGCGAGTCCGCTTCATATGAGCTCACAAATCCAGGTTGGGAATCCTCCGCGTGGGCGGAGGGTGGTGTCGGCTGTCGTGGGGTTGCTCTGCGTCGTGCTGGGCGCGTGCTCCACGCTGCCGCAGCGCGGACAGGTGGTGATGCGGGACGTGTCCTTCCCGCTGCGCGACTTCCGCATGCCGTCGGGGCTTCGCGTGGTGGTGGAGCAGGACCCGCGAGCGCCCGTGGTGGCGATGGTGGCCCTGGTGGGCGTGGGCGGCTCCGGCGACCCGATGGGCAAGGAGGGCCTGGCGCACGTGGTGGAGCACCTGGCCTTCCGCGCGCGCCATGGGGGAAGCCCCTCGGTGTCGACCCGGCTGGAGGACGCGGCGGCCGGCTATTCGAATGCCTTCACCAGCATGGACCACACCGTGTACCAGACGGTGGCGCCCAAGGAGTCGCTGGACCAGCTCGTGAAGATGGAGGGGCAGCGGCTGTCCGCGCCCCTCTCGGGCCTCACCCCCGAGATGTTCGCGGTGGAGCGGGAGGTGGTGCGCAACGAGCTGCGCCAGCGCAACGAGACGGGCTTCGTGGGCCAGGTCTTCAGCTGGGTGCACGCGTCCGTCTATGCGCCGGAGCACCCGTACTCGCGGCCCGTCATCGGCACGCATGATTCGCTGACGGCCCTGTCGCTGGCGGACGCGCAGCGCTTCACGCGCGCCCACTACCGGCCGGACAACACGACGCTGGTCATCGCCGGCGACGTGGACCTGGCGAGGGTGGAGGCGGTGCTGCTCGACAACCTCCCCCCGGAGTGGGTGGGCACCGGGGCCCCGCTGGCGGTGGACTCGCGCATGCCCCCCGTGTCCGAGCCGCCCCTGCGCGCCGCGCCCGCGCAGATGCCCGAGTACCAGGCCGCCGTCGGCTCTCCGGAGCTGTACATCTCCTGGGTGCTGCCGCGCTCCTTCGACGAGGCGAGCGCCATCCACGACTTCGTGCGGGTGAACCTGGGCCGCAGCCTGGGGGGCTCCATGCGGCGGGACGGGGACATCGCCGGGTTCTCCACGATGCTGCTGCCCGGCACGCGCGCGTCGCTGCTGGTGGTGAGGGTGGTGCTCACCCAGGGCAGCCACCCTCGCAGGTCCGCGGACAACATGCTGGACGAGGTCCAGTGGACGTGGAGCCAGGAGGCCGGCCAGGCGGGGGCGGTGCTCGGCCGCGAGTACGACTTCCAGGCCCTGCGCCGCAACGTCATCACCGGCATGGTGCTGGAGTCCGAGGAGCTGCTGTCGCGCACCGTGCGCCGCGCGGAGCTGACGCACTTCATGCTGGATGCGCGCGGGTACACGCGCTCGCAGCGGGCGCTGATGACGCTCGACGGCGGCAAGGTGACGGACTTCGCCTACAAGTGGCTCCAGCGCGAGCGCGCGCGCGTCATCCTCGTGCGGCCCGGTGAGTCGGGCGGCGCGGTGGTGGCCGCGCCGGTGTCGCTGCCGGAGGAGCCGCCGGCGAGCGCCCAGTCGGAGCGCGTCTCCCAGGCGGCCCAGGCCGCGCTGTCCGCGCCGGTGCGGACGCTGAAGCTCGACAACGGGATGGAGGTGCTGCTCGCGCCCCGGCCGGGCCTGCCCGTGGTGCGCGTGGGCGCGGTGCTGGGCGGAGGGCGCACGTACGGGCCCAAGGCGGGCGTGGCGGAGATGGCGGAGTATGGCTCCTTCCGCGAGTCCTGGTTCGAGGGCAACGCGAGCCACTGGGGTCTGCACGTCCACGGCGGCATGCACCGGGACCACCAGCGCTTCGAGGTGGCCGGGACGTCCGGCAACGTCGGCAACATGCTCGCGATGCTGGCCGAGCAGCTCTCCTCCACGCGGACCTCGTATGACGCGTGGCGGTTCCTCCAGGAGCAGCTGGTGCCGTGGCGCAAGACGTTGGACTCCCACCCGGAGGAGCGCGCGCAGCGGGACCTGATGCAGCTGCTCTACGAGCCGCACCCCTACTCGCGCCACGCCACGGGCGAGGAGCTGTCCCGCGTGTCGGAGGAGGACATGACCGCCTGGATCCGCGACGTCTACCGTCCGGCCAACACGGTGGTGGTCATCGCGGGTGAGTTCGACGTGGCGACGGTGGAGCCGCTGGTGCGCGAGTACCTGGGCGGCTGGAAGCACGGGCCGGCCTCGCCGGTGGAGGTGCCCGCCGCGCCGGGGCTGCCGTCGCCCGCCGCGAAGCCCCGGACGCTCGTGACGTCCCGCCCCGGCGCGACGCAGGGCCACCTGCAGCTGGCGTGTCGGCTGCCCACGGCCACGCCGGAGGCGGCGGCGCGCTACGACGTGATGGCGGAGCTGGTGGGCCGGCGCATCTTCGACCAGGTGCGCGCGCGCCAGGGCGCGTCGTATGGCTTCAGCGCCAGCACCTGGCTGGGACGCGGTGGCGCCTCGCACCTGCTGGTGGAGGGACTGGTGGACGCGCAGCGCATGGCGGAGGGCGCGAAGGCCGTGCAGGACACGCTCGCGTCGTTCGCCCAGGGCGTGGACGAGGCGGAGCTGGCGCGCGCCAGGAAGCGCCTGCTGTCCCGCGACGCGGTGTCGTTCGTCTCCTCGGAGTCGTGGGTCCAGTCGCTCCTGGACGCGCGCGTGCGCGGCTTCCCCGCGGAGTCGCTGGCCCAGCGCCCCGCGCACCTCCAGGCGGTGACGGCCGAGCAGGTGAAGCAGGAGTTCGACGGCTGCGTGAAGCGTCTGGTGGTGGGCGTCGTCGCGGACAAGAGCCGCGTCCTGCCGATGCTCCAGGCCCTGTCGTCACCCTGACGGGCGGCGTGCTCCCTCGCCTGGTGTCCGTCCACCCAGGCGAGGCAGGCGGGGCCCTGCGTCCTCCCGCTCCGACGCTGACTACCTTGCCTGGACAGGAAGACATCCGCGAGGGGGCAGGCATGCAGTGGCAGGGAGGACGTCGCAGCTCCAATGTGGAGGACCGGCGGGGGGCGGGGTTGGGACGCCCGCTCGCGGTGGGCGGCGGGGCGGCGTCGCTGGTGGTGGCGCTGCTGGTGATGCTGCTCGGGGGAGACCCGTCGGTCGTCACCACGCCGAGCGGTGGACGCGGGCCGTCCAGCGACTACGGCACGGGCGGCTCGGGCGAACCCGATGACCCGCGGCAGGCCGAGCTCAAGGACTTCGTCTCCGTCATCCTGGCGGACACGGAGGACACCTGGCCCGGCCTCCTGGAGCCCCACGGCGTCGAGTACGTGGACCCGCGCCTGGTGCTCTTCACCGGCGCGGTGCGCTCGGCCTGCGGGTTCCAGCAGAGCGCGGTGGGGCCCTTCTACTGTCCGCCGGACCAGCGCGTGTACCTGGACCTGGACTTCTTCGACGAGCTGGACCGCCGCTTCGGTGCGCCCGGCGACTTCGCGCAGGCCTACGTGGTGGCGCACGAGGTGGGGCACCACGTGCAGAACCTGCTGGGCATCTCCCGTCAGGTGCAGGCCGCGCGGCAGCGCGCGTCGCCGGAGGATGGCAACGCGCTGTCGGTGCTCCAGGAGCTCCAGGCGGACTGCTTCGCCGGCATCTGGGCGCACCATGCCCAGCGCGAGCGCCAGATTCTGGAGGCGGGTGACGTGGAGGAGGGCCTGGGCGCCGCGTCCGCCATCGGCGACGACACGCTTCAGCGCCGCGCCCAGGGGCACGTCGTCCCCGAGTCGTTCACCCACGGCTCGTCCGCGCAGCGCGTCGAGTGGTTCAAGCGCGGCCTGACGCAGGGCACCCTGGAGGCGTGTGACACCTTCGGGGCCCAATCCGTTCCACGCCGTCGTCGCTGAAGCGCCGCCACGGGGCTGATTGACAATCAGACCCCGGCTCGCGGTTGAATGCCCTCCGCGCGGTGGCCGGTCCGCGTCCATCGACGCGGGAGCGGGCGTGTTCCCATTCAAGACGTTGTGGTGTCTGGGGGTGCTTGCGGGGCTCGTCTGGGCGCCCGCCGCCGAGGCGCGCTTCGGCAAGAAAAACACCCCGAGCGACTCGAAGTCGAGCACGCACGACTCCAGCGCGGACCCGGACACGCACGAGGCCTCGGCCATCGGCACCGAGGACGACGATGACGACGGGAAGAAGCCCCGCTCGCGCGACGCGTTCACCGACGATGACTGTTGCTCGGACGAAGGAGACGACGAATCGGGCGGCATCGTGGCGAGCCTGCTCAGCGGGCTGTTCCAGGGCGCCGCCCGGACCATCGCCAACACGGGGACGCACCTGTCGGAGCGGCTCGACCCGGAGACGTCCCAGCCCCTCCTGGCGGGGCGACGGCACGCGGTGCCGCTGTCCTTCCGGCTGAGCGCGCAGCGACTGGTGATGCTCGACGACGTGCGCGGGGTGGACCTGCTCGCGGGGCTGGAAGGCCAGCGCTTCGGGGTGGAGACCCGCATGATGTGGCTGAAGCAGCCCACGGATGACGGCACGCCGGGCGAGGACGACCTCATGCTCGTGTCGGCGCACCTGACGTATGCCTTCGTGGTGCACGACGCGCTCCGCTTGCGCGCGGAGGGCGGCCTGAGCACGGCCCACGCCCCGGACATCACCCTGGCGGGCCCGAGCGTGGCGCTGTCCTTCGAGGCATGTCTGTTCTCCCCGCTGGACTTCGAGGCGCGCGCGCAGCTGACGCCGCTGCCGTTCCTCCAGGTCGACGCCACGGTGGGCCTGGCCCTGCACCTGGGCAGCCTGATGCTGCGCGGCGGCTGGCGCGGCCTGTACCTGGATGACCTGGGGACTGTGGACGGCGTGGCCCACGTGGACAGGATGCACGGCCCCTACTTCGGCGGCGGCTTCACCTTCTGACGGGGACGGCGGGTCGCTAGCGGTGGCCCCGCATCTTCCACCACAGGATTCCCATGAAGCTCTCCGGAGGAGGCTCCGGAGGTGTCATCGGCTCGTCCTCCTCGCGCGTGCGTCGCGCGGGGGGAGGCGGAGGGCGGTGCACGGTGGGCAGGGGCTCCGGGCTGTGCAGCCCGCGCGAGGCGCGATCCAGCGCCTCGGCGAAGGAGCGTCGGGCCACGTCGTTGGATTCGACGCGCTGGGGCCCCGAGACGCGCTCGAGGGCGCGGACGCGGAGGATGGCGTCGGCGCCCTCGACGCGGCGCAGGCCTCCGACGCGACCGATGGGGCCTCGGGGTTTGCGATGGTGACTCATGCCGGACCTCGCGGGGGGAGACGTCAGGGTGGGGGCTGGGTGGCGATGGTCGCCGTCTTCCGGGAGATGAACTCCTCGCGGCGCAGCAGCAGCTTCGCATCCTTCTTCGGGAGGATGCGCAGCTGGAAGCGGCGCTGCGTCGGCTCGTCGACGGAGAACACGTTCCTGTCGCTCACCAGCAGCACGGCCGTGGGCACGGCGAGCTTGGGCGCGCGGTGTCCGTAGAAGTGCACCACGACATGATAGGGCCCTGGCACCAGCTTGCGCGCGTGGTACAGCTCCGGCCCCAGTCCATCGGTGATGTCCCAGTAGAGCTGGCCTCCGAGCCGCGTCTGCTTGTGCTGGTAGTAGCAGCGCTCGCCGTCGGGCTCGATGACCCACAGGTCGATGTCCGTCTGGTCCGAGTTCCAGTGGGTGGTGAGCTGATAGCCGATGGGCGCGCGGGAGAAGGCGTCGCTGTACATGCCCGACGTCCCGGGGCTCCCAAGCTCGGCGAGGCGCGCGCGCAGCTCCTGGACGATGGGCTCCGCGCGCGGGTGTCGCGCCAGCGCGGAGAGCATCCGGCCGTAGTGGTACGTCGCGACCAGGCTCAGCTCACCGGGGTGCCGCGGGAAGGGGCGGGCGAGCAGGATTTCGTAGTTGCGCGCGGCCTCGGCGTAGCGGCCGGCGGCGTCCAGCGCGAGCGCCTCTTCCAGGTAGGCCTGTCCCTCGAAGGTGCGGCTGAGCCGCAGGTGCTCGAACAGCTCCGTCGCCGCGGCGTACTGGCCCAGGGCGAGCAGGCCGTAGCCCACCAGTCGCAGCGCCTCCGGGTCCTTGGGGCGCAGCTCCACGGGGGACGAGAGGGCCCGCACGGCGCCTCCGGTGTCACCCGCGAAGGCGCGCTCCCGGGCGATGCCTTCGTACAGCGTCACATCGTCCCGGTTCTCCCGACGCGCCTTGCGGTACGTGAGCTCCGCGGTGAGGCGGGCCTCGCCGCCCGCGTAGGGCTCGTCGCGCAACGGCTGGCGCGGATGGGTGGGCGCGAGGGCCGCGCGCTGCCGCGTCAGGGCGTCCACCACGGCGCGCCCCGACTTGGGGACGGCGTCCAGGTCCAGCCCCACGAGCGCATCCCGGCGCTGGTCCTGCTCGCGCTTGCGCAGGAGCTCCAGGTCGGTCAGCTCCACGCGCTCGTCGCTCAGGGCGAAGCGCGTGTACTCGGCCGCCGTCTCGAGCACGAGCATGGACGCGCGCGCGTTGGCCAGGTGGTAGTGCTGGCTGAGCGCCACCACCATCCGGTCCAGCCGCACGTCGTCCAGCGCGACGAGTCGGGCGACGAAGAGGTCCGCCCAGGCGCGAGGCGCGAACGCGCTGTTCGTGTCGCGAGGCAGGGGCACCTCGAGCGTCTTCTCCTCCTCGCCCGCGCGGGTGGACACCACGAGCGCCGCGGCCCCGGGCTCCGTCAGCCGCCCGGCCACGAGCAGCTCCTGGCCCGGGAACACCAGGTGCGGGCGGCCCGCGATGACCAGGTCCTTCACCGGCGCGCCCTTCACCTCCACGCGGGAGAGCACGACGGGACTGGCCCGGTGCGCCGTCGCCGCGGCATCCACCTGGGCTCCGGAGAGCACCGACACGCCCCGGCCTCCGCTGGCCCGGGCGAGCGCGTCGAACAGCTCCGTGTTCACCGCGGCCTCACCGAAGCGGTACGTCACCCACCGCAGCGACTCGGCGCTGGTGTGCCGGGAGATGAGGGACTCGACGGTGCTCGGGCCCCACGTGACGTTGCCGTCCGACAGCAGGAGGGCCGTCACGCGCGTGCCGGGCCGGGCGGGCTTGAGCCAGTCAGCGCCGGCACGGTCCAGCTCCGCCAGCATCCCGTCCACGTGCGACGCACCCTCCAGGTACACGCGCTCCAGCTCGGAGAACGTCTCCCGACGGCGGGCGGCGTCGTTCGTCCGCCAGCCCGTGCCGTGCAGCCAGCGGGGGCGCACGTCGAAGAGGAGCACCGCGTACTCCTTCAGCGTGGTGTCCTTCTCCAGGAGCGCGCGCAGGGTGGCGGCCTGGAGCGCCCAGGCGTTCCCGTCCTCGGTGGAGAGGGAGGTGTCCACCACCAGGACGGCGCGCCCGGTGGGCGGGCCCTCGGCCGTCGACGTCAGCTTCGCGGGCAGACGGACGCGGGCATGGAAGGCCTGGCCGGGAAGGCCCGCGTCGTCCTTGCCCACGAGCACGTCCGCGTCGGCGTCCTTCGGCGCGAGCGCGACGGACAGCGCTCCGTCACCCTTCAGCTGGGGCCAGTCATGCACCCGCCACGCGCCGAGCATTCGAGCGCTGCCCTTGGCGTCGGGAGCAACGAGCTCCTGCCGCACCTGCGTCGGGTCCACGTGGACGCGCGCGGACACCTGCACGTCCTTGCCCGCGCCGACGGGGAGGGGCCACGTGTAGCGCAGGTGCTGGCCGTCGTGGATGAGCGTCTGCTCGTAGGCGATGATCACGCGCTTGAGCGAGCGGGGCGGCAGCGGGAAGACGCGCGCGCTGAACGTGGAGGCGCCCGCCCACTCGAGCAGCGCGGGGTCGACGTTGTCGCGGACGATGTCCTCGTAGACCTCGCGGGCGCGCTTCTGCTCGACGACGCGGGCCTCCTGCACCTCGCCCCATGAGCGCTTCGCGCCCTTCGGACTGGGAGGCGCGGCGGCGGTGAGGCGCTCCAGGTCGGCGGTGCCGTCGCCCAGCGCGGGCAGCAGGTCCGAGGACTGGAAGAGGGAAGGGGCGTTCACCGCGACGGCGCCCGAGTAGAGCGCGAAGCCCGCGACGGACGCGCCTCCGGGCAGCGGATAGTAGAAGGTGCCTTCGAGCGCGTGGGGCGTGTCGTTCTCGAAGAGGTGGTCCACCACCGTGCGCGCGCGGGCGCCCTGGATGTACGTGACGACGCGAATCGCGCGGGTCTTCAGCGGCTGGTAGCGGCCGGACTCGTCACGCACCAGGACCTTGGCCGCGCGAGGCGCCGCGTCCACCTTGGGCAACACGGGCGTGGGCAGGTTCGTGGGCGGTGGAGCGCCGTCAGCCCGCTCCTTCTTGGAAGGCTCCTGCGTGAGCTCGCCACCGCCACCGCTGCTCCCGCGGATGACCTGCATGGCTTCACGCGACCGGATGACGGCCTGACGGGCCACGGCGTCCGCTGTTCGCCTTTCGAGGGAGAGGGCTTCCTGGGCCTCTCGGGGCGCGGGTGCGGCGGCGGGAGGCGGGATGGCCGCTCGGAGCGACTGTGGCCTGGGCGGCGCGCCTCCGGGCGCGCCTTCGAGCAGCTCTCCGGTGGTGTCTGGAGGCAAGCCACTCTCGGCCCGCAGGTGGTTCAGCAGGCGCTCCATCGCCTCGTCGTCGAGGAGCGTGGGGTTGGCCAGGGCGTCGCGAAGCTCCGTGACGTCCACCTCACCCGGCTCGATGACACCGGGCACCGTCGCGGGCGCGGTGAGGCCCGCCTTGGCGAAGCTGTCGGGAGTCGTCGCGGGCTGGGGAGCCGAGGGCGGGGCCGTGGAGGCCTTGCGCTCACAACCCACCATGGCGAGGCACAGCAACAGGGCGGCGGCCGACAGTCGCGAGACGCGCATGTCGGGGGACGTTAGCCCAACACCGTGTCACGCGTGGAGGACGCCCTCCGGACGTGTGTCAGTCGAGATACCCCCAGCGGTCCTCCTCGAAGACGTAGTAGGGGCGGCCGAAGGGAAGCCGGTCCGTCCAGCCGAGCACGTGGCGCTGCTGCGTCACGTCATAGGTGAAGCCGAAGTGCGGGCCGTCGAACTTCGCCCGGGGCAGCTCGGGCAGCAGGTCGGGGACGAGCTCGGACAGCGCCTCGGGGAGCCGGCCACGTCGCGCCTCGAACTCGCGACACGCGGCGATGAGCCGCTCGGCGTTCTGCTGGGCCCGCTCACTCCCCGCGCGGTCGGGCCGGAGGGTGACGTACACCGTCGCCGCCAGGGAGACGGTGTTCTGGACGAGCCGCGAGGCGTGGTCCTTCCACTGTCGCAAGGTGCTTCCCAGGTGTGTGCCCATGCCGCCGCCTCCGCTGTGCCGCGCATCATCGCCCGGCGCGCCGTCTTCGTGCGCGGCACTGCCTATCTTTTTCGCGAGGACGACCCAGGAGGACGTGATGCCGGACATCGATGAGCGCCAACGCGCGGGCGACCCCTCGGAGGGCAGGACGGCGCGGGAGACGGGCTACGAGGAGGAGGTGCCCGGGCACACGCCCGGGGTGGCGGAAGGTGATGATGACGAGGCACCCCACCGGGAGCATCCCTTCCCGGACCCGGACAAGACGCCCGGCTGCGCGGAGGGCTGAGCAGCCATTGCCTGCACGATAGGCCCGGTACGGCATCACGTCAGGCGTCTGTCCTGTGTCTTCGCGGCACGAGGTCGCCGAGACTCCGGCGTTTTCGTGCGGGGTGCATGAGGAGTTGAGGCTGAAGCACCTCGGCGCGGTCATCGCGCAACGAGGGCCGACTGCCAGTCACGCGAGGTTGCGGAGGTGCTCAGGCTCCTGCGCGCGCCGGGCGCGAAGGTGCACCGAAGCACCTCGGCGGGCTCCTCGCACGGGGAGGACAGACGGCTGGCGACCCGGTGGTCCTCCGACGCCTCCGTGCGAGATGTGCGGCGATGAGGGCGATGCCTCTCGCGTCGTCCCTCACCGTGAGGAGGTGGATGTATGCGAGGCCGCCGCCAGGACGCAGCGTGGCGCTGTTTCCCATGCCGTCCCGAGTGGCGCCTGGACTCCGTGTGTGCCCTGCCCGGTGCGGGGGACGGAACCTGAATAGACCCGAGGGAGGCGCGTCAGAAGGTACAGAGCGCGGCGCAACCCGCTGCGAAGGAGGTCGTCATGAACAGCAAGCTGATGCGAGTCCTGGTGGTGTGCTCCCTCACGATGGGTTCTCCCGTCCTCGCGCAGTCGGTTCATGGTGCCTCCCCCGTCGCGACGCAGAAGGTGACGGAGTGGGCGGAGGGGCAGCGCAACGTCTCGCGCGCGGACCGTGAGCGTCAGGCCCGACTGGAGCGTGAGCGTGAGGAGCGTGAGCGGCAGGCGCGGTTGGAGCGTGAGCGTCAGGAGCGTGAGCGTCTGGCCCGGCTGGAGCGCGAGCGTCAGGAGCGTGAGCGTCTGGCCCGGCTGGAGCGTGAGCGTCGGGAGCGCGTCGAGTGCGAGCGCCGCGGGTATGGCTGGTGCGCGTCGAACTCGCCGCGCCGGGGGTAGTCGACCTCGGGTCGAGCTGGATGGTGCTCACGTAGCAAGTCCCGGTTGACGACGAACGGGCTCGGGCATCTGCTTGAGCGATGTCCGAGCCCGTTGTCGTTTCCTCGCCGCCCCCCGCCGAGGCTCGCCCGGTGGACGTCGGTGAGCGCGTCACGCTGTTGGATGCCCTGCGAGGCTTTGCCCTCTGCGGTGTGTTCGTCTCCAACAGCGCGGCCTGGTTCAGTGGTCGGGTGTTGATGCCGCCCCAGGAGGCGCGAGCGCTGACGGCGCCGCTCTTCGAGACCGTCATCAACAACCTCTACCTGTTCTTCGTGAACCAGAAGTTCGTGACGCTGTTCTCGTTCCTCTTCGGCCTGGGCTTCAGCATCCAGATGTCCCGCGCGGAGAAGCGGGGCGACTCCATCACCCGGCTCTATGCCCGGCGCCTGCTGGTGCTCCTGGGCCTGGGTCTGTTCCATCAGTACGTCATCTGGGTGGGCGACATCCTGCACACCTACGCGCTGGTGGGCTTCCTGCTCCTGTTGTTCCGCAACGCCTCCAACAGGACGGTGCTCATCTGGGCCGTGCTGTGCATGGCGGTGATACCCAGCACCGTCCAGCTGCTCTCACACCACATCCCGATATGGCTCCACGGCGCGGAGGCCGCGAAGGCCGCGGCGACGGCCACGCGCGCGGCGGAGCTGGCGGCGCGCACGCGCCTGCTGGAGGCGTACTCGAGTGACTCGCTCTGGACGGCGATGCTCGGCGGCATGCTCTTCAACGTGGAGACCTTCCTTCAACCCAACCGCCTCGTCTGGATGAGCTTCGCGCTGGGCCGCTTCCTCTTCGGGCTGCTGGCGGGGCGGCTCTTGCTGCTCCAGGACATCGAGGGCAACCGGCCCGTGCACCACCGCCTGTTGTTCTGGGGGCTCTTCCTCGGCGTCATCGGCAACGGCCTGGGGCTGGTGCTCTGGCGGCTGCGCTCGCTGGGGTTGATGGACCAGATGAGCCGTGACACGTCGATCCTGCTCAACCAGGTGCAGGAGCTCGGCTGCCTCTTCCTGGGCGCGGCCTACGTCGCCATCTTCGCGCTCCTGTCCCGGCGTGGCTGGGTCCAGCGCGTCTTCGCCGTGCTGATGCCCGTGGGCCGCATGGCGCTCACGAACTACCTGATGCAGTCGGTCGTCAGTGTCTTCATCTACAACGGCTGGGGATTGGGGCTCATCACGAAGCTGCCGCCGTCACGCGTCATCTTCCTGTCGCTCGGCATCTTCGCGCTCCAGATTGTCCTCAGCCACCTGTGGCTCTCGCGCTTCCGCTTCGGGCCAGTGGAGTGGCTGTGGCGCTCGCTCACGTATGGCCGTGCCCAGCCCCTCCGGCTGCAAGCGGGCAAGGGGGAGGTGGGGACAGCGGTGTCGTGAACCGCTAGCGTGGGCCCACAAACGGGGAGGTCGTGCCATGACGCTGAAGACACGAGGCGTGGTGCTGATGGGGTCCGCCGTGGGGCTCGTCGCTTGTGGAGGCCCGGGGACGGAAGCCCCGCCACCGCCAGCCGAGACAGCGGGAGTCGTCACCTCCGCCGTGGTGCCAGCGTGCACGGGAACCAACGCCTGGACGACGCTGGGGCATGATGCCCGCCGCTCCTCCACCTCCGACGGCTGTGCGTGGCATCCCTTGCGCAAGCTCTGGGAGTACGCACCGACCGCCGGCGTGGGGCGCACGGTGCAGGGCGTCGAGCGCGTGGTGGCGAACACCGGCGGCGTCTACCTGACGTGGAACTCCAATCCCAACTACGTCGGCTCCGGCGGCAGCCCCGCGCTGGACAAGCTCGCCGTGGACACCGGCGCCAACGTGTGGAGCGTGGACCGCCAGCTCAATGACAACCGGGGCCACTGGCCGACGATGTTCACCTACGAGAAGAACGTGGGCGGCGGTGTCTACGAGGCGAAGGAGGGCATCGTCCGCAACGACGACGGCATCCGGACCTGGAGCCAGCAGTTCGGCGCCAACTACTACTCCGGAGGCACCATCCCCTATGCCGAGTACGAGCAGGCACCCAACGACAGCTGGGGCCAGTCGCTGTCGGACGGCACGCGCCTGTGGGTCTACAACCAGCTCCACTACCACGGCCCCAAGCTGGGCCTGCGCTCCTTCGACAAGCGCGGCAACCTGCTCCTGGAGCTGAACACCTACGGCTACTACGGCGGCACGCGCGTCTTCCCGCAGCACCAGTGGGACACGGCCGAGGATCGGCTGGGCTCCGTCGCCGCGGACGGCGGCTTCATCTACCTGGCCGCCCTCTACAACTTCCAGTGCTCCACCAACTGCTCCGCCACCGAGCCCCGTCCCTTCGCCACGGGCCTGTATGGCTGGGATGTCGCCACGGGCACGGCGCGCTGGCCCCGCGTGGCGCTGGAGCCCGCCAGCCACATCAGCGTGTCGGGCAATCGCATCTATCTGCTGGAGCGGGACCCGGCCACCGGCACCGTGACGTTCAACATCCGCAACGCGGGCTACAACGGCGCCAGCCTCTTCCGCTCCGCGCCGCTCCCCGCCTCGCACCTCACCGGCTTCCAGGCGCCGGTGCTCGTGGCCGGACGGGCCATCTTCGCGGCGCAGGAGACCTCCGGCTCCAACCTGGGCACCGTCCTGTACTCCTTCGACGCGCTCTCCGGCGGCACGCCCCTGACGACCACGCTGACGGGGGTGTATGACGTCGTCGTCCCGTTCTACGGGCGAGACCTGCTGGATTTTTCCACCACGCCCTTCGCGGGCAGGCGCAGCACGAGCATCGCGGCGGCGTCGGGGACGAAGGACGACTCGGGCGTGAGCATCCCCACGCTGGTCATCACCTCGCGCACCGGGCTGCATGTCGTCGCCGTCTCCACGTTGTCGACCTTGTGGAGCGCCACCAAGCTGTCGCTGGTGGGCACGTCGGACGGGGGCGCGCTGCGGGACCCGGTCATCGTGAAGGACCGTGTCTACGTGGTGGACCGGAACAAGGTATACGCGTTGGGGCTATAGCCGAGGCGCTGACGCCCAGGCTGGAGTGAGAGGAAGCATGATGCGAGGGTGGCTGTTGCTGGGGCTCTGTGTCTCCACGCAGGCGTGGGCGCAGGACTATCGGGCGTGCAAGGAGCTGTTCGTGTCCCCGCTGGCGGCGAAGGTCGAGTCGACCAACGCCAGCGGCTCCGCGTGGGACGAAGGCTCCTCGGCGGACCCGGAGCTGACCGCGATGGCGGTCGACGTGGAGGGCGCCTCGCCCGTCGTCATCGGCCCGAAGCAGGAGGACGCCAGCGTCCTCCTGTGGAACAGCCTCTTCCTGGAGGAGACGCGCTCGGGGGCCTGGCTCCCGGTGGGCGTGGGCGGCTCACTGCACCTGCTGCTCACCGACTCGGACGAGGGGCCCTCGGACTTCATCGGGGCCTTCTCCGTCACCGTCCCCGAGTCCCTGGCGCAGACGGGCACCGCGTTCATCCTCACCTCGTCCACGGGCACGCAGCAGATGCCGCTGACGCTGCGAGTCTCCGCGACGGATGGCAAGCGCACCTGCGCGGGCCTGGAGAAGGCCGGGCCCGTGCGCTACGAGCTGCCCGCGCCCATGTTCACCGCGCGGGTGGACAACGGCCTCTTCGAGAAGATTCGGGGCGCGCAGCGCTGCAAGGCCGGGAGCACCCAGCGCGAGTGCAAGCCGGAGAGCTACGACGTGCTCTACACGCCGGAGCTCCTGGAGGACACCTGGGTGACGCTCGTGTCCGGAGGCCCCTTCGCTGGTACCCCGGGGAAGTTCTTCGCGGTGGCGTTCGGCATCGAGCCCGCGCGCCGTCAGGTGGCCTACGTGGGCCGCTGCGACGCGGCGAAGAAGGCCCCCGCGCTGGGGGAGACCCTGGCCTGCGTCCTGGGCAACAAGGCCACCCTCATCAGCCTGGAGAAGGGCAAGCCCAAGACGCGCGCGGCCACCGCGCGGGAGCTGGAGGCGCTGAAGGAGCCGCCCGCGGACGCGCCCGCCGAGTCGACGCCGTCGCCCTGAGAGGACGTCCGGCACGGCGCCCCGGGGCCGAGGGCGCCGTGCGTGGGCCTCAGGCCGGCGGACGCATCGTGATGAGCACCACGCCGATGCCGATGAGCGCCAGGCCCGACAGCCGCTCCCGCCAGACCTGGGCGCGCGGTGAGCTGGAGACGCGGCCTCCGGCGACGCCCAGCCAGGCGTACCCGGCCAGCACCGGCACCTCCACCACGATGCAGGAGACGCCGTACACGGTGAACTGCAGCCCCGCGTGAGGGCCCGGCTGGACGAACTGCGGCAGCAGCGAGCCGAAGAACAGGATGGACTTGGGGTTGGCGAGCTGCTTGGCGAAGCCCTGCACGAAGGCGCCCTGCCACAGGGGCGGCTTGGGGCGCTCGGCCAGCGTGAGGCTCTGCTTCGCGGCCCACAACGTGCTCACGCCCAGGTAGACGAGGTAGGCGGCGCCCGCGTAGCGGATGGCGTTGAAGGCGATTCGCGAGGTGGCCAGCGCGGCGCCCAGGCCCGCCACGGAGACGAGGAAGTACACGGCGTTGCCGGCCTGGATGCCCAGCGTCGCGCTCATCCCCGCCCGGAAGCCCCGCGACATCGCTTGCGAGACCACCAGCAAGACGGCGGGTCCCGGAGTGATGGCGAAGAGCGCCATCGTCAGCGTGAAGGTGGCCCAGAGCGTGAGGTCCATGAGGTCGGGTGCGCGCGGCCGGAGAGTAGCTCCGGACTGTCCGTGCCGGGGCACGGACGCGGTGGGGTGGGCGCGCATGACGAGCGCTCGGGCGCCCGGTCCTCCGTCGGATGTCGGACGTGCCGCCCCGGGCCTCGTCGACGGTATGCGACGCTCGCGCGGCGGGTCGTTGGCGTGACGACGTCCCGGATGTCGCCCTCGTGGAGGAGGGCGCGGTCGGGCGAAATCCGGCCGTGGCCCGGGCGCCGTCTCGTGCTCTGCTTCTCCGGAACGGAAAAGCCCCCACGAGAGGGGGCTGGCGGCGGGGCTCTCGGGAGGGAGGGGCTCGTGGCTGGGGCCATGAGGAGCGTCACTCGTGAAGAAGACGTACGTCGGCGGCTGTCACTGTGGAGCGGTCCGGTACGAAGCGGATGTCGACCTGAGCCAGGGCACCTACAAGTGCAACTGCTCCATCTGCACCAAGGCGCGGCTGTGGCAATCCGTCATCGGCCCCGAGGACTTCCGGCTCCTGGCCGGTGAGTCCGCGCTCACCGAGTACCAGTCCCGCACCAGGCAGCTCCATCACCTGTTCTGCAAGCACTGCGGCGTGCACGCGTTCGGCTGGGGCGACGACACGGAGCTGGGCAAGTACTACACCATCAAGGTCAACTGCCTGGACGACGTGGACGTGGACGAGCTGATGCGCTCGCCCATCACCTACGTCAACGGACGCGACGACGACTTCACGAAGCCCCCGGCCGAGGTCCGTCACCTCTGAGCCGAGCCCGTCGCCCAGCCTCAGAGCGCCACGCGCGGTGTCGCCGCGGCGCTCATCGCGCATCTCCCGTGGGGGTGCCGAGCTCCTCTTCGTAGCGGAACTCGAAGGTCCTCCGGGCGAAGCGCCACTGGCCGTCCTGCTTCACGAGCTGGTCGGAGTAGGTGCCCACCACCCGCAGGTCCTTGCCCGTCTGCCTGACGCGGAGGACCTCGTCCAGGGTGGAGCGCGCGGTGGCCCGCTCGGGGCCCTGCACGTGGACGACGATGGGCGTGACGCTCATGACGCGCAGCTCGACGCGCGCGGTATTGCCCGTCATGCCCTCTCGGATGGCGTTGCGTCCCTCGAACGTCCAGCCCATGGGCGGCGCGGCCTTCACCTCCCAGACCGCGTCCTCGGTGAAGAGCGACTCCATGGTCTGCCAGTCCTGATGGTTGGCCGCGTCCGCGAAGCGCTCGATGAGCGAGCGCACCGCGAGGTGCTCGACGGGATACGCCTCGACGTTCGATGTGCTCGGAGACGTGGACCGGGAAGCCAAGGGGCCGCCCGTCGTCGAGCCCGCGCAGCCGAGCAGGGTGACGAGGAGCGCCGCGAGTGACGTGCGCAGGTGACGATTCATGGTGTCCATCCATCCTTCGGGTCGGTGTTCCTCCCGGCGCGCGAGCCAGACCCGGACCTCGCGGCGGGGTGTTCCGTCACGCGAAGATGCGAGCTGGCTTCGATTCAGTCGAACGCGTTGTTCCGGAGGCAGTGTTAAGGCAGGCTGAATCGATGCCGAGCCCGCTCGTGGAGACACGTCACCTCTTGTTGCTCGCCGCGATCGAGGAGCTGGGCAGCCTCAACGCCGCCGCACGCAAGCTCCACCTGTCTGCCTCCGCGTTGAGCCAGCAACTGCGGGAGCTGGAGGACCGGCTCGGGGGGCCGCTGTTCCATCGTCAGTGGCGACGGCTGGAGCCGACCTCCGCGGGCAGGCGTCTCACCGAGGCCGCGCGCTCGGTGCTGAGCGAGCTCGTCCGGGCCGAGGCGGAGACGCGGGAGCTGTTGAGCGGCGCCAGCGGCACGCTCCGGGTGGCGACCGCGTGTCTGCAGTCCTACCGTTGGCTGCCGGAGCTCCTGCGCGGCTTCTCCCGGGACTGGCCCGGGCTGGAGGTCACCATCGTCGCCGAGGCGGGGGAGGCGCCCACCGAGTGGTTGCTGTCGCGCAGGCTCGACGTCGCGCTCGTGGCCGGTGAGGCCCGGCCCGGTCCCCGCATCCAGGTGGAGCCGCTCTTCCGGGACGAGCTGGTCGCCGTGGTGGGCCGGGAGCATGCGTGGGCCACCTCGCGTCGCAAGGAGGTGGAGGTCCGGGCCCTCGCGGAGGAGCACGTCTGGGTCGATGAGGGCGCGCTCGCGGCGCACACGCCGCTGGGCCGGGCGCTCGCGAAGGCGGGCAACCTCTCGCCACGCAAGGCGACGCTCATCCCCATGACGGGGGGCGTGGCACTGGAGATGGTCCGCGCCAACCTGGGCGTCACCGTGCTGCCCCAGTGGGCCGTGGCGCCGTGGCTCTCGGAGGGGGGGCTGCACGCGGTGCGAGTCGGCCCTCGGGGCCTCTGGCTGGACTGGGCGGTGGCGACCCGGGCAGGGGAGCGGGAGCCGGCGCTGAGCGCCTTCGTGGACGCCCTGCGCGCCCACCACCCTGGTCCCCGGGGCCGGATGATCCGCCGCCGCTGAAACATGTGTTGATACAACCCTCTGAAATCACGGTGAAGTGAGGTCTCCTCGCAACCTGGAGGCACACTGTGGCGATAATCCCGAGGCGCGCCATTCACGCTCTCCATCGGGATCCCCCAAACCATGGCCTCGAAGATCAGCGACACGCCTCGCCCCCTGCCCACCGCGTCGTCGCGAGCCCCGGCCGCGAAGGCCCCTCCGCCGCCCGAGAACAAGGCGAAGGCGCCCGACTTGAGCTGGAACAAGGACCGCTTCGAGACCGGCTCCACCCAGCCGCTGCCCCGCCTCCCCGCGCCCCAGCTGCCGGCTCCGCTGCCGCAGCTGCCGGCCCCGGTGCCCCAGCCGCTGCCGCAGCTGCCGGCGCCCGTGCCCCCGCCTCCGTGCCAGGGCCCGGTGGAGCCCACGCCGGAGACGCCCACCGAGCCCACGCCGAACGTGGCGGACTCGGACCCGATGACGCACATCGCGTACCTGGCCTCGGACGAGCTGCAGGGGCGTGACAGCCCGTCGCCCGGGCTCGACGCGGCCTCCGCCTACGTGCAGGCCCACGTCGAGAAGTACGGCCTCGTGGGCCCCAACGTGAACAGCCCCGAGAACCCGTTCCAGCAGCGCTTCGACGTGTTCTCGTTCCTGGGCAACACGGACGAGAACCACGTGCACGGCGGCGAGGAGCACAAGGCGCACAAGGAGTTCGGCCACAAGCTCTTCGAGGAGGGCTTCTACCTGGAGGAGGGCATGCCCCAGGAGACGCTGGCCATGCTCAACAAGAAGTACGAGAGCGCGATGAAGGCCGAGGGCCAGCCGCTCACGCCGGCGCGCAACGGCGGCCTGCGCGGCGTCGAGGAGCTGCGCGCGCTGGCGACGGAGTCCGGGCAGGCGGTCAACACCATGGCGCTCCTGCCGGGCTCGGGTCCGCACAAGGACGAGGTCATCGTGGTGATGGCCCACCTGGACCACGTGGGAACGGACCGTCGGGGCAACGTCCACAACGGCGCGGACGACAACGCGTCCGGCAGCGCGGTGTTGATGGCGGCGGTGCCGGAGCTGGCCGAGGCCGCCAAGCGCGGCGAGCTGGACCGCTCCGTGCTCTTCATCTGGACGGGCGCGGAGGAGAAGGGCCTGGTCGGCTCGCAGTACTTCGTGGACCACCCGATTCCGGGCCTGGGCACCGAGCAGATCACCGGCGTCATCAACGTGGACATGGTGGGCCGCTGGGATGACCAGCGCCTGTCCGTCGTCGACACGGACCGTCGCGGGCAGGCGAACTACTTCCGCGACGTGGTGGAGCAGGCCAACGCGCAGCTGCCGGACCCGTTCGACCGCATCAACCGTGACATCAACATGTACCGGGACCGTCAGGACGGCGCCGTCTTCGGCCGCAAGGGCGAGGACGTGCTCTTCCTCTTCGAGGGCCTGTCCAACCCGAAGGGCGGCGGCGACCTCATCCCCGAGTACCACGAGCCCGAGGACGACATCGACCTCATCCTCCGCGACAACGGTGGCGAGAAGCCCCGTCGCGTGAAGGACCTGATGGTCAACGTCATCGAGCTCGCCGCGAACCGCACGACCGAGGAGTAGCCCTCCTTGCCTCGTCCCGGAGGGCGTCGTCGCTGACGCCCTCCGCACGGTGGCGCACTCGCCCAGTGGTGCTCCGGAATGCGTCGTCGCTGACGCCCTCCGCCCGGTAGTGCGCTCGCCCAGTGGTGCTCCGGAATGCGTCGTCGCTGACGCCCTCGCCCGGTCGCGCGCTCGCCAGGTGTGGCCCAGGAAGGCGTCGTCGCTGATGCCCTCGCCCGGTGGCGCGCTCGCCAAGTGTAGCCCCGGAATGCGTCGTCGCTGACGCCCTCCGCCCGGTAGTGCGCTCGCCCGGTGTTGCGCCGGAATGCGTCGTCGCTGCGGGCCCACGACCCTGGCGCTCACCCCACCAGGCTTCGCGCCCGACGCCCCGGCCCACACCCACGGGGGCTTGTCCCGGGGCCTCGCCCCGTCGAGACTCGACACCATGCCCGCCGCCACGCCCTCGCCGCGCTCCTGGTTCGCCTACTCCGTCGACCTGTCCCCGGTGACGGCGCGTGAGCGCCTGTCGGGGCTGCCGGCCCTGCCCTCGCTGCCGGACGGAGAGTTGGTCGAGGCACTGGACGTGGACCTCGTCTACGACGTGCCCTCGCTGGCCTGGGGCGGCAAGGTGGCCCGGCTGGTGGATGCCCCGGGCAAGAAGCTCCCCGGCGTGCTGCGCCGCCTCTCCCCGGAGGCCTGGGACGCGGTGAGCCGGCTGGAGTCGGTGATCGCCGAGGCCTCCACCTCCCGCCCCGTCAAGGTGCGCACCGCCACCGGCGCGCTGCTCTCCGCCCACGCCTTCACGCCCCCACCCAGGGCCACCCCCGCCCCCCAGGGCCCCATCAGCGAGGCCTTCCTCGTCACGCTGGCCCTGGCCGCCGAGCGCGCGGGGCTCGCCGCCGACTACGTCGAGCGCCTCCAGGCCGAGGCGCAAATCGTCGGCACGCTCCAGCAGGCGAAGGCGGACGCACGCACCGTCCAGGCGTCCCAGGGCAAGAAGCCCTAGTCACGACTTCGTGACAGAAATGTGGGCCCATGACGCAACCGGGCACCGTGTCAGGCCGACGATAGAGATGCCGGGCCTCACTCCGCGCCAGCCCCTGGTCGGCCCAAGGAAGTCACCCCCATGACGACGCTGCGACCCACTTCTCGTGCCAGCACCCCGTCGCCCTCGGTGTCCACCGAGTCCGCGCCCGTCAATGGCCTCAAGGCCCAGGACACCAGCGCCTGGGCTCGCTCCAGCGCCCGCGAGGTCTCCATCACCGAGCTGCAGACCAAGTTCGGCTGGACGGACCAGAGCTGGGAGGCGGGCCTGCTGAAGGCCGCGGACCAGGCGGGCACCAAGACGCGCGGGGGCAACGGCAAGGTCTCCGCGGCCGAAATCCAGGCCTACCTCACCGCCCCCACCGACGGTCGCTACCTCACCTCCACCGCGCTCCAGCAGGGCCGCGCCGCGCTCGACACGAAGCTCACCGAGGCCGGCGGCTCCGTGAAGGTGGATGCCTTCGATTCGAAGTGGCAGGACGGGCTCGCGAAGCGGGCCGACCTGCTGGGGGGCAACGGCGACGGCAAGGTCAGCCAGGAAGAGCTCGCGGCCTACATCACGAAGTCCAAGGCCAACCAGGTGGACGGCACGAAGTGGGTGCCCGACCAGCAGATGGCCGCCTTCCAGAGCCGCGTCGCGGAGGCCGCTGGTGAGGTGGACCCGCTGCGCCCCAAGGGTGGCGCGGGCAAGGGCCTGGAGATGGTGAAGCAGTACTCGCGGCTGATGCTGGACGAGGGCAAGAACCTGCCCACCTTCGTCAGCCACATGCTCTCCGCCGCGGACATCCACGAGACGCCCGTGGAGGTGAACCGCAACAAGAGCACCTTCGTGAGAGACCCGTCGCTGCCGCTCACGGGCATCACCGACTCGGACTACAACAACACCGGCTTCGACCGCGGACACATGAAGCCCGCGGAGGACTCGCCCACGCAGGAGGCGATGAACGAAAGCCACCAGATGACCAACATCGCGCCCCAGTACGGCAACCACAACCAGCAGGTGTGGCGCACGTTGGAGAAGGCCATCCACGGCCTGGTGGAACAGACGGGCGGCAAGGCCTACATCGTGACGGGCAACCTGTTCCTGGACGACAAGGGCAAGCCCCTGCCGAAGGACCAGGTGGACACCACGGGCGCGAAGGACCGGAAGATCGCCGTCCCCACGCACAACTTCAAGACGGTGCTGCTGGAGCTGCCCAACGGCAACCTGACGATGTTCGCGTACATGGTGCCGAACCTGAAGGACGGCCCCTCGAAGAAGGAAGCCATCGTGCCGCTGCTGGAGGACGCGCGCGTGCCGGTGGACCGCATCGAGCAGCTGCTCGGCCAGGACCTGTACGCCCAGCTCCCCAAGGGCATCCAGAACCAGTTGGAGAAGGACTCGAAGGCCCCCGGTGCGTTCCAGCTCGAGGGCAGCAAGTACGAGTCCATGACGCTCTTGACCCACTGAGCCTCTTTCGCCGGCGCGGGCTCACCCCGAGACGGCCCTTCGCACCGCCAGACGTCGCGGCTGGCGCGGGGTGGACTCGCCTCGCTCCGAAATGGCCCACGAGCATGATGCAAGTGAATGGCGGATGACGCTTGTCGTTGTCGCCTGCGGCAACAAGACGCAGCAGGTGTCTTGCCTGGTTCGGCAAGATGAAGCGCCATGAAACCACTTCATGCCGTGCTTCCAGCCCTCTGGTTGGCCTCTGCTGCGATCGCCGCCGAACCCACGGCGCCCCAGGCTCGGCCGAAGCTTCCCATCTCCGTGGCTTTCGTGCTCGCGGCCGGCGCCGAGGTGGTCGACTTCACGGGGCCCTGGGGGGTGTTCGAATATGTGACGGTGCCTGGCGGCTCGGGAAGTCCGTACAAGCTCTTCACGGTGGCGGACGCGACGCGTCCGTTGAAGGTCTCGGGCGGGCTCACCGTGGTGCCTGATTTCAGTTTTGCCAATGCCCCCATGCCCGACGTGGTCGTCGTCCCTGCCATCGAGGGGAATCCCTCGCCCGCGATGCTGGCCTGGCTCAAGAAGGTCGGCGCTCGCGCGGAGTTGACGATGTCTGTTTGCACCGGCGCCTTCGTGCTCGCGGCGGCGGGCATCCTCGACGGCAAGCAGGCAACCACACATCATTCGGCCCTGGGGCTGCTCGCGGCCAACCACCCGACCATCGCGGTCAAGCGCGGCGCCCGCTTCGTGGACTCCGGCAAGGTCGCGACCGCGGGTGGGCTCACCTCGGGCATCGACCTGGCGCTGCATGTGGTGGGGCGCACCTTCGGGCGCGAGGTCGCGGAAGCGACTGCCAAACAGCTCGAGTACCAGGGGACTGGCTGGAAGGACCCCGCGAGCAACGCGGCCTTCGCGAAGCGGCCCGTGTCCACGGCGGAGCACCCGCTGTGCCCGGTTTGTGAAATGGAGGTGGACCCGAAGCGTGCGCCGTCGCTCGACCATGAAGGACAGCACTATGGGTTCTGTTCGGAGGGCTGCAAGACGGCGTTCCAGAAGGCGCCGAAGTTCTTCGAGTGGTGAGCACGGACGCTCGAGTTGTTGATGTAGGCGTGGCGCGCAGGCTCTCGGCAGCAGGAATCCAGACGTCCCCAAGCGCTGTGACAACTTGCCACGTTTCCGGCCTGGCGGGATTGGGGTACGCGGAATCCATCCTCGGTCCACGGAGTCCGCCATGTCTGTCCGTTCTGCTGCACGTCTCCTGCCATTCGCACTGTTGGGCGCCCTGGGGTGTGGCGAGGATGAAGCACCTCGCGTGGACATCGTCATCCCCTTCGAGGCGCGTGTGGGAAGCGAGTCCTTCTCCTGTGAGCGGACCTATACCGGGCTGGGGTCGACGCGGACGACGTATGAGCCCTTCGAGTTCCGGCTGTTCGTCCACGACATCCGGCTCGTCACGTCGAGCGGAGCCGAGGTGCCGTTGGAGCTGACGCAGGATGGGCAGTGGCAGCATGAGGGCACGGCGCTTCTCGACTTCGCGGACAAGTCGGGGCTGTGCACGCAGGGGACCGCGGCGACGAACCGACGCATCGTGGGCACAGCTCCGGGAGGCTCGTACACGGGGCTCCGCTTCAAGCTGGGAGTGCCGGAGAGCATGAACCACCTGGACGTGTCCACGGCGCCTGCTCCGCTGGGCGACACGAGCCTCCACTGGAACTGGCGCACCGGCTACCTCTTCGTTCGCATCGAGGGACGCACGACGGGGCTGCCAGGGGGGCACTTCACGCATCTGGGCAGCACCGACTGCGCCCCTCCCCCGGAAGGCCAGACGAATGGCTCGGCGGGTTGTACTTACGGCAACCGGCCTGAGATCGCCCTGGACTCCCTGGACTTCAAGACGGGCAAGGTGGTGTTGGACCTGGCCACGCTCTTCGAGGGCGCCAATCTGGACGTGAACGCGGCAGTGCCCAACACCTCCATGGGCTGCATGTCGCACCAGACCGACCCCGACTGCAGGGAGATCTTCGCTCACCTGGGGTTGCGGCATCAGTCGCAGCTCGCGGCCCCGGGCCCCCAGACGTTCATCCGAGCGGAGTAGGGAGGCGGCATGATGCGACGGACCGCTGGATTCGCGGGAGTGTTCGCGGTGATGTGGTTGGGCACCGGGTGTGGCGAGGAGGCTCGCGGAGCCGCGCCCTATGACTGGCGGTTGCCGGCGGGATTCCCCACGCCCCGGGTGCCCGCGGACAACCCCATGACGGAGGTGAAGGTGGCGCTGGGGCGGCGCCTCTTCTACGACGTCCGACTGTCCCAGAATGGCACCCAGTCCTGTGGCTCCTGCCATGAGCAGGCGCGGGCCTTCACGGACGGTCGCGTGTCTCCCGTGGGCAGCACCGGACAGGTCCATCGCCGCAACGCGCAGGGGCTGGCCAACATCGTCTACGCCACCAGCCTCACCTGGGCCAACCCCGCGCTCACCTCACTGGAATCCCAGGCGCTGGTGCCTTTGTTCGGGACGGAGCCGGTGGAGCTCGGCTTCGCCGACCGCGAGCAGGAGCTCATCGAGCGGCTGCGCTCGGACGCGGCCTTGGAAGCGGAGTTCCGGCGGGCCTTCCCGGACGAGCAGACCCCCGTGTCGCTGGCCACGCTGATACGGGCGCTGGCCGCGTTCCAGCGGTCCATCATCTCGGGGAGCTCGCCGTATGATCGCTTCGTGTACGGCAAGCAGGTGGACGCCATGACGCGACAGCAGAAGCGAGGCCTGGAGCTGTTCCTGTCGGAGAGGATGGAGTGCGACCACTGTCACTCCGGCTTCAACTTCCAGGACGCGACCGTGCACGAGTCGACCGTGGAGCCCATCCTGCCGTTCCACAACACGGGGCTCTACAACGAGGACGGCAGGGGCACGTACCCGGCGGCGGACCAGGGGGCCATCGAGCTGACGGGGCGCCCCGAGGACATGGGCCGCTTCCGCGCCCCCTCCCTGCGCAACGTGAGCGTCACCGCGCCCTACATGCATGACGGCAGCATGGCCACGTTGTCGGAGGTTCTGGACCACTACGCGGCGGGCGGGCATGCGCGCCTGCGCAATGGCGGTGAGGCCAGCCCGCTCCAGAGTGGCTTCGTGCGGGGCTTCACGCTGACGGCGGAGGAGAAGCAGGACGTCCTGGCGTTCCTCGAGTCGCTCACCGACACGGACTTCCTGACGGACCCGCGCTTCTCGGACCCGTTCTCCGCGCCCTGACGCTCCGACTGACGCCCGCCTCCCTCAGGGGGGCGGCGCGAGCTCCGCGGCGGAGAGGAACGCTTCATCCGTCAGCGTGTGGAGGAAGGCGACGATGGCGGCCTTGTCCGCGTCGTCCAGGGGCAGGCCGGGCCGCTGCCCCACCCGCTGGAACGCGGCGTCGAGCGTGGTGGAGACCACCATTCCACCGCGGTAGTGCTCCAGGACGGCCTCCAGGGTCGCCAGTCGTCCATCATGCATGTAGGGCGCGGTGATGGCGATGTTGCGCAGGGTGGGCGTCTTGAAGTGCCCCTCGTCCTCGGGGCGCTGGGACACGCGAGCCCGGCCCCGTGTCTCCGCCTCGTCCTCGCCGAAGGCCTCGTCCGTATCCAGCCCGTTGTTGTGGTAGGCGTTGTCCGTGAAGAGCTCCGAGGCGTGGCAGGGAGCGCAGTGGCGCTGCACCAGCTCCAGGCCCTGGAGCTCCTGGTCGCTCAGGCGCGCACCCGGCTCACCCCTGCGCCACTGGTCATAGCGGGAGTCCGCGGACACGAGGGTTCGTTGGAACTGGGCCAGCGAGCGCAGCAGGTTGCTCAGGCTGAGGCCTCCGGTACCGAAGGCGGCCTCGAAGCGCTCGACGACCTCTGGCTGCTCCTCCAGCCGCGCCATCATGAGCGGCAACTGTACGTTGCCCATCTCGTCCGGGTGCGTGAGCGGCGCCAGGGACAGCGACTCCAGGTTCTTGGAGCCCCCATCCCAGAACAACCCGTCCATCCAGGCCAGGTTGATGAGCGCCGGGGCGTGCCGCACCAAGGGGCGCCCGCTGACGCCGCGCCGGGTGAGGGCCGCGTCGTCCGCGAAGGCCCGCCCCTGCTCGTGGCAGGTGGCGCAGGAGACCTGGCCGTTGGAGGACAGCCGCGGCGAATGGAACAGCCACCGCCCCAGGGCGACGCCCTCGGGGGTGAGCGGGTTGTCCGGGCGGGAGGGGATGGAGGTCATCCCCACCGGGAGGTGTCGCGGGAAGGGCCCTTCCTCGACGGGCGAGGAAGGGCTCTGGCCACACGCGCCCAGCAGCAGGGCCAGCAACGGCGCGGCCAGGCTCCGGGGCGCGGCGGGGGTCATCGGTTCGGGTTCTCGACCGACACCACGGAGAACATGCTCGCGTAGTTGTCGGACAGCGTGGCGCTCGCGCCGGCCTGGGTGGCGCCGATGCTGGGCGTGGTGCCCGGGTTGAGCGAGGTGAGCAGCTTCGCCACGTCGGCCTTCAGGTTCACCGCCAGGCGCTTCTGGGAGTTGACGGTCACGGCCGAGGCGAACGGGAGCTCGACGGTGCGGTAGTTGGCGTTGGTGCCGGTGTCCCAGGTGAAGTTGTTCTGCGTGCCGGAGGCCGGCTTGAAGGTGCCGTGCGCCTTGGTGAAGATGTAGCTGGTGAACCACATCCAGCTCACGGACGTCATGTTCTTCAGGAGGTGCAGCTCACCGGCGTGACGGCTCAGGTCGTCGTTGTACGTGGGGTCCACGCCGATGGAGAAGCGGATGCCGGTATAGTGACCGGCCGGCACCGCGCGGGCCAGGATGCTCTCTCGACGGTTGGCGGGCAGTGACACCGGATCCACCGTGCCCTCCACCCCCTGCGAGTTGATGACCTCCATGAGGTGGTAGCTGTCGGTCAGGGCCGTGGTGGAGCCGTCCTGCTTGAGCAGCGTGACGTTGGAGAGCCAGTAGCGGACCTGGGAGAAGCTGACGGAGTCGCCGCCGGCCGTGGTGTACGTCTCGCCCAGGGCGAGCGGCGAGGCGCCGAACACGAAGGCGGCGTTCAGCTCCAGGCTGCCGTCGGTCGCGGCCAGCTTGGCGCGCAGGGTCTCGAGCTCCGAGCGCGCGGCGTTGAGCTGGTTGTAGACGCCCTCCCAGTCCTGGGAGGCCAGCAGCGCACGGGCCTCGGTGAGCTGGGCGGAGATGTCCGCGAGCTGCGCGGCCATGGCCTGGTTCTGCGCCTGGGTCGCGCTGGAGTCCTGCGCCTGCTGCGCGAGCTGCGCCTTGAGCTGGGTGATCTCCGCCTCGAGCACGCCGACCTGCTGCTCCAACTGGCGGCGCTGGTTCTCGGCCTCCTGGACCTGCGCGTCGGTGGGGCCGTCATCACCGCAGGCCGGCAGCGCCAGCAGGGCGAACGTGGTGAGGGCGAGCGCCCTGCCCATGGCAGGGAATAGGAAACGGAGGGTGGGCATTTTCATGGCACGACAATCTGCCCGGGCGGGAGTGCGTTGGGACTGTGGCGTTTTGCCGCGCGGCAACTTGCCGCCTGCTGTCCAGCCCCCTCGTGCTGGCCGGGCGTCACCGCTGGGCCACCCCGCACGGAGCTCAACGTCCCAGCTTGAGCGTCACCTTCGCCGTGTCCTGGGTGGGGCCCTCGAGCGTGAATCGCAGCTCCCAGGTCCCAGGCATGAACAGGTCCAGGTCCGTCACCTCGAACAGGCCTTCTCCCTGGGGGGTGACGCGGGGCGTCTCGGAGATGCCATGCCCCATGCTCGGCATCCAGGGCTCCACGTGCAACGTGCCCTTCGACATCGGCTTGCCCGTGGCGGAATCCGTCACGCGCACCGTGAAGCGCTGGGGCCCACGCTTCAGCTTGTCCGATGAGGCGAGCACCTTGATGTGCCATCTGCCAGACACGCTCTGCGTGGTTCCCACGGTGGCCTCGGTGGCCACGGCCTCCGCCGGCTGAGCGGGGGGCAAAGTCGCCTGCGCGGGCGCGGCCTGCAACAGCGCCCACATCACCAGTTCCTTCATGTCGTCTCCCAGACGCTGGAGTCACCAGGGTCGCGCGTCACGCTATCGGCAAAGGATGGCGGGTCCGTGTGGCAAGTTGTCACAGGTGTCCCTCCGCGCGTGGCTTGGAGGCTGCGACAATTCACCGCGTGAGCCGTGGTTTCACCTGGGCCAAGGTCCGAGGATGGATGGCCGCACCGAACCGTCCGCGCCACGCCCGACGGCACGCGCGATGCTGGTCTTGCTGACGCTGTTGGAGGGACTGGGCGTCACCCTCTTCGTGCTCGGTTGTGGCGCGATTCTCTGCGTGGTGGGGGGCACGCTCCTGGACAGGTGGCGCGGTGAGCACGTGGCCACGCAGCTCCCGCTGCCACCCGTCTACGGGCGGCTGCCAGCCTTCTCCTTGCCCGATGAGCAGGGGGTCCCCTTCGAGGATGCGCACCTGCATGGCCGCATCACCCTGGTCCAGTTCTCCAGCGGCGCGAGCCCACGCCCCGCGGTCGAGTTCACCCCCGTGCTCCAGGTCCAGACCTCGCTGGCCAACGTGGGGGTCGGCGCGCAGGTCGTCCTGGTGGTGAACGACCCGGTGCCCCAGTCCTCCGAGGGCGCGCTCCCGAGGGGGTGGCGTCGTGTCTGGGGCGGCGCCGCGCTGGAGTCCGCGGCGCGCGCCCTGGGGCGGGCCCACCTGCCCGCGGACGCGGGGCGGCTGCTCGTCCTGGTCGACCCCGCGGGCGCGGTGCGAGGTATCTACGCGTCCTCCGCCGATGCGCCGGAGACCGCCCGAAAGGTCGAGGAGGACGCCCGCTGCCTGCGGACCTGTGGACCCTTTCGCTGAGTGATGCCTCGCTCCTCGGCTCGGGGCCTTGCGCCGGGGAAGGGCCCGGTGCCGCTCAGAGCTCGGCCGCTGGCGCGTGGAGGGCGTGCTTCCACGCGTCCGCGGGGCGCGCGGCGGGCCGGCGCCCACGAGAAAAGCCCAGCCGCACCAGGGCGCGCTGCATCGTCGCGATGCTGACCGCCTCGTCGAATTGCCTGGCGTAGGCGACGGTCAGCTCCTGGGACGTCCAGTCCGGGTGCTGCTCCACCAGGCGCTGGACCCGCTCCAGCTTCGCGTCCGAGATGAGGGGAGGGCGGCCCCCGCCATGCGGGCGGGGCGCCACCGAGCCGGTCTGCCGGTAGTCGCGGATGAGCCGCTTCACCGTCGCGCTCCCTACCTGGAACTGACGGGCGATGGTGTCCAGGGGCACCTGCCTGGCGCGCCAGGCATCCACGATGCGTTGTCTGAGGTCGATGGAGATGGGAGCTGACATGCGCGTGAGGAGAAGGGGGTCACTTCGTCGGCGCGACTTCGGGGGGCGGAGGCGCCACGGGCCCTCGGGCAGGCAGCGGCCCGAGCCGTCCTCGCTCCAGCACCCGCTCCATGGCCCGCTCGATGGGCACCTGGACGACGCCCGCTTTCGCGTCGAGCCACCGGTACCGGCCCAGCGCCTCCGCCTCCTCGGCGCGCAGCTGGGCCAGCGCCGGCGTGGGGGCGCTGCGCAGGCGCTGTTGCTCGGCGTCCATGGACCAGGAGATGACCTGGACCACCACCACCAGCACGACGATGGCGCCTCCCGCGGCGAGCATCAGCGGCCTCCCCGCGGTGCCGCGGCCGGCGTCGGGGCCCCCCGCTCGTCCGGCGTGCCAGGGCGCTCCCGCGGTGGTCTCCACGACGGGGCCGGGCAGCTCCACTCCAGAATGGGTCGTCATCGAGTGCTCCTCACGGCTGGTCCAGCGCCGCGGCCTCCGCAAGCCGCGGGTCGCGCAGGGGGTAGAGGGGGTCCTTCGTCGCCCGCCAGGCCAGCCAGGCGCACAGCACGCCCACCGGGCCCATCAGCCCGGCGGCGTCAATCCAGGTGAAGCGGGCTCCCTCCCGGTCGAGGGTCGGCATCACCAGCCAGTACAGGTCGATGTAGTGGCCCACGAGCACCACCACCGCGCCCAGCGACAGGCCCCACCACAGCTTCTTCATCGTGCGCGAAATCAGCAGGACGAAGGGGAGGGCGAAGTGCAGCAGCACCAGCGCCATGGACACGTCCCGCCAGCTCCCCACCGCACGCTCGCGGAAGAAGAGGGTCTCCTCCGGGATGTTCGCGTACCAGATGAGGAAGTACTGGCTGAAGCCGATATAGGCCCAGAACACCGTGAAGCCGAAGAGCAGCTTGCCCACGTCGTAGCGGTGCTGCTCGTTGCTGACGCGGCGGATGAGCCCGCTGCGGTGAAGGGCCACCGTCATCAAGGCGAGCACCGCGATGCCGCTCACCGTGCTGCCCGCGAAGACGTAGGCGCCGAACATCGTCGAGTACCACTTGGGGTTCAGGCTCATCAGCCAGTCGACGCCGGAGAACGTCAGGCTCAGCCCGAAGAGGACCGTGGCGGGGGCGCTGGCGCGCTGCAGCGTCAGGGTCAGCGCCGGGTCGCCGGAAACGTCCTGCTGCAGGCTGCGGCTGCGGAAGAACCACGACAGCCCTGTCCAGATGGCGAAGTAGACGGCGGCGCGGAGGAAGAACGCCGGCGCGTTCAGGTACGCGGCCTTCTGGGCCACCAGGGAGTCCGTCGCCGCCTCCGGCCCCATCCACGCGGAGTAGAGGTGCCCCGACATCGCCGCGATGGGAGCGAACAACACCAGCAGCAGCGGCAGCACGCCCGCCAGCCACTCCATCTGCCGGCGCGGCCCCACGGACCAGCCCGCCTTCACCAGGTGCTGGATGATGACGAAGAACAGCCCGCCGAGTCCCATCGTCAACACGAACTCGAAGCCGACCAGGTACGAGAAGGCGAAGCGCCGTGCATCCGCCACCCACGCCACGGCGCACGCCGCCAGCCCGAGCGCCGCCAGCCCGAACCCCGCCGCCCGCAGTCGCGCGCGGGCGCCATCGCCCACCCGCTCCGCGTCCACCCACTCCACTTCCCCCAAGGGCACTGTCCTCATGGCTTCCTTCCTCCTTGCTTGAGCTGCGCCCTCGCCGCGACCGGGACGTCCTCCTCCCGGCTGTTGCGGGCCTGCTCCAGGACGCGGACCCAGGCGACGATGGCCCACCGGTCCTCTACCCCGAGCTGCGTCGCGTACGCGGGCATGTTCCGGATGCCGTGGGTGATGACGTTGAACAGCTCCCCGTCCGGCAGCGCGCTGACGCGCGCGTCCGTCAGGTCCGGCGGGCTGGGATAGCCGCGCTGCACGGCCATGCCGCGCCCGCGTCCGGTGGCGTCATGGCAAGGCGTGCAGTGGATGTCGAAGCGCTCCCGCCCCCGCGCGAGCAGGGCCCGGTCCAGCGTGACGGGCGCCACCTGCACGTACCCCTCCCCGTCGCGCCCCGTCTCGAGGGGCGTCCCCCGGGGCAGCTCACCCCGGGCCACCGTGCCCTCCACGGGCGGGCGCATGGCTCGGCCATCCTCGAAGAAGGCGCTCTCGCCCTCGGGCTTGTACCGGGGCTGGAACTCCATGTGGGGAACCAGGTGGAAGATGACCGGCGACTCGGCGCTCTCCTGTCCCCGGCAGGCGCCCAGCGCGGCGGCGCTCACGCCGAGCGGGACGAGCCAGCGTGCGTGTCTCATGGGAGGACCTCCTTCAGGTCCTGGACGCCGTGGCGCTCCAGGAGCGCCCGCGTCTGGTCGGGATGGAAGCGCGGGTCCGCCGTCTCCACGCAGATGAAGAAGAGGTCATCGGTGGCGCGGCCGAACTCGGGGTGCTGCATGACGGGGTCGAAGAACCGCGGCAGGCGACACAGGGCCCAGAGGCCGAAGAACGTGCCGAAGGCAGCCAGCAGGATGGTCAGCTCGAAGGTGACGGGCACGGCGAACTCCAGGGCGAAGAAGGGCTTGCCCCCGATGACGAGCGGGTAGTCCACCGCGCTCGTCCACCACTGGAGCGCCAGGCCCCCGCCGCCGCCCAGCAGCCCCATCACCAGCACGATGAAGGGCAGCCGGCTCTGCGCGACGCCCATCGCCTTCTCCAGCCCGTGGACGGGGAACGGCGTGTGAGCGTCGAAGCGCGTGTAGCCGCCGTCCCGCAGGGCCGCGCAGGCGAGGAACAGCTCCGAGGGCGTCCGGCAGTACCCCACCACGGCATGGGCGCGCTCAGCCATGGGCGGGCTCCGCGTCGCGCGTCGCTACCGGTCCGCTGGCGTGGGCGCCATGCGCGCCCTCCTCGTGCCCGGGGTGCGGATGGGCGGCCGGCATGACGCCCTTGACCTCGGAGATGGCAATCATTGGCAGGTACCGCAAGAACAGCAGGAACAGCGTGAAGAACAGTCCGAACGTGCCCACGAAGAACGAGACATCCCAGACGGATGGCCGGAAGTAGCTCCACGACGACGGGAGGAAGTCATTGGCGAGGCTGGTCACGATGATGACGAACCGCTCGAACCACATACCCACGTTGACCAGCACGCAGATGGCGAACATCGCCGGGACGCTGGTGCGTATCTTCTTGAACCAGAACAACTGGGGGATGAGGACGTTGCACGTAATCATCGTCCAGTAGGCCCAGGAGTAGGCGCCGAACGCCCGGTTGACGAACGTGAACTTCTCGTAGGGGTTTCCGGAGTACCAGGCGATGAAGAACTCCATCCCATACGCGTACCCGACGAGGGTCCCCGTCGCCATGATGATCTTGTTCATGTTCTCCAGGTGGCGCAGCGTCAGCAGGTGCTCCAGCCCGAAGGCCTTTCGCGCCAGGACCATCAGCGTCACCACCATGGCGAACCCGCTGAAGATGGCGCCCGCGACGAAGTAGGGCGGGAAGATGGTCGTGTGCCAGCCCGGTACGACGGAGACCGCGAAGTCGAAGCTGACGATGGTGTGCACCGACAGCACCAGCGGTGTCGACAGGCCCGCCAGCAGCAGGTACGCGCGCTCGTAGTGGACCCAGTGGCGGGCGGAGCCGCGCCACCCCAGCGCGAGCACGCCGTACACGAAGTACCTCACCTTCGACGTCGCGCGGTCCCTCAGCGTCGCCAGGTCCGGCACCAGGCCCATGAACCAGAACAGCAGGGACACCGTGCCGTAGGTGGAGACGGCGAACACGTCCCAGAGCAGCGGACTGCGGAAGTTCGGCCAGACGTCCATCTGGTTGGGCAGCGGGAACATCCAATGGGCGGCGAGCCAGGGGCGTCCCGTGTGGAACAGCGGGTAGAGCAGCGCCGCCATCACCGCGAAGAGGGTCATCGCCTCCGCGGCCCGGTTGACGCTGGTGCGCCACTTCTGACGGAAGAGGAACAGGATGGCGGAGATGAGCGTGCCGGCGTGGCCGATGCCAATCCAGAACACGAAGCCGGTGATGTCCCACGCCCAGCCGACCGTGGTGTTCAGGCCCCAGATGCCCGTGCCCTCGTACACGAGCCGCCCCAGCGAGCCCGCGAGGATGAGCACGACGCTCAGGGCCACGCCGAGCAGCACCGCCCAGGTGCGCGACGTCTTCTTCTCGATGATGTTCGCCACGTCCTGGGTGACGCTCTGAAACGACGCGTCTCCCAGGACGAGCGGGGCGCGGACGCCCGGATGCTCTGCGCTCATGCCTGCTCCAGTGCGGGGTTCGGGTTGCGGATGCGGGCCAGGTAGGACAGCCGCGGGCGCACGTTGAGCTCCTCGAGCATCCGGTAGTTCCGGGCATCGCTGGCGCGCAGGCTCACCTGGCTCTTGGCGTCATTGAGGTCGCCGAAGGTGATGGCTTGCGTCGGACAGCCCTGCTGACACGCGGTCTGGATGCGCCCGTCGGCGACCTTGTCCTTGCCCGCCTTGTGCGCCTCCACCTTGGCGTGGTTGATGCGCTGCACGCAGAAGGTGCACTTCTCCATCACGCCCCGCCCGCGGACCGTCACGTCCGGGTTGAGCTGCATGCGCGTCTTCTCCGACAGGTTCGACTGGTAGTGCAGGAAGTTGAAGCGCCGGACCTTGTACGGACAGTTGTTGGCGCAGTACCGCGTGCCGATGCACCGGTTGTAGACCATGTCGTTGAGGCCCTCGGGGCTGTGCACGGTGGCCCCCACCGGGCAGACGGCCTCGCAGGGGGCCGTCTCGCAGTGGTGGCAGGTCACCGGCTGCATCGCGACGGAGCGCGGCGCGTCCGCGTCGTCACCCTCGAAGTAGCGGTCGATGCGCAGCCAGTGCATCTCGCGCGAGTTCGCCACGCCCTCGCGGCCGACGAGCGGGATGTTGTTCTCCGCCTGGCAGCTCGTGATGCAGGCCCCGCAGCCCACGCAGGCCGTCAGGTCGATGACCATGCCCCATTTCTGTTCGCGGTACGCGTGGTTGGCGTAGATGCTCTCCAGGTCGTGGACCTCGGCCATCGCGTCGACGAAGTGGGGCTTGTGCTTCAACGTCTCGAGCGTCCCCTCCCGCACGAGCGGGCGCCCCTCCATGGCGTGGTGCTCCTGCGTCAGCGCGACGGCGCGACGGCCGGCGGCTCGCGTGAGCTTGACCCGCACGACGCCCGCGCCCGTCGGGGAGCGCAGGGGGTAGGTGTCCACGCCCGAGCCGCTCCCCACCTTGCCCACCACCCGCCGGCCCTGGCCGAACGTCAGGTGCAGGGTCCCCAACGCCTGTCCGGGGGCGAGCAGGGCGGGCACCTGCACGGCGTGTCCCGCGGAGTCCAGCGTGAGCAGGTCCCCGTCCTTCACGCCGAGCCGCGCCGCGTCGCCAGGCGCGATGCGCGCGACGTTGTCCCAGGTGGACTTGGTCATCGGCTCGGGCGTCTCCTGCAGCCATCCGTTGTTCGCCGTGGCGCCATCCCAGGCATGGAAGTCCGGCTGGAGGTCGACCTCGAAGGTACCGTCCTCCGGGGCCGGGGGCGCCCAGGCCGCCACCGCCGCGGCCAGCGCGTCGCCGGTGGGGGTCACGGGCTCGGGCGGCAGCGCGGAGCCCGCCAGCAGGCCGTCATGCAGCGCCTGCCGCCAGCCCTGTTCCGCGTCGGCGCCCAGCAGCGCCTCCCAGGTCGCGCGGACGAAGTCGTGCGCCGTGGTGGCGCGCCCCTGGAAGGCCTCCAGGACCTCGCAGTGCGTCCTGCCTCCATGGAGCGGCGCGATGAGCGGCTGGACGACGGAGGCCGTGCCGTCCGAGGCCCGCAGGTCGCCCCAGGACTCCAGCGGGTGGGCGCCGTTGATGTGCAGCGTGCTCCGGGCCGCCGTCTCGTCCCGGTCCAGCCCCACGTGGATGCGCTGGGGCACGGCGAGGAACGCCGCCTCCAGGCCGATGGACGGCGGCGCGTGGAAGAGCGGATTGCCTCCCAACACGAGCAGCGTCCGCGTCTTCCCTTTGCGCAGCAACCGCGCCAGCGCGCCCAGGCCGCGGCCATCCGTCGTCCTCGGGGTGAAGGGCGTGACGTAGTCGACGGTCTGCCCCACCGCGCCGAGGGCGTGGTTGAGCAGGTGCGTGACGGCGTGGACGACGGCGGGCTGGTGAGGCCCGGCGATGAGCACCGCGCGCCCGCGATGCGCCGCCAGGTCCTTGGCGAGCTCCTGGACCCACGGCCGCTTGCCGAAGTCCGCCATCCCGATGGGCGCCACCGCGGCGCGCACCGCCGCGGGCACCGCCACCCCCAACTGCGCGAGCTCCCGGGCCAGCGCGAAGACGAAGGCGCCCACCTGGGACGGTCGGAGCGCCAGCCGGTGGTCGGCCGTCGCCGCCGTGGTGTTCAGCGACGCGCCCACCACGTAGAGGCGGTTCATCCGCAGCGCGGACAGGTCCGTGTGGGCCTGCTGTTCGCCGTGCCCGTGCGCTTCGCCGCCGTGGCCCTTCTTCTCCGCGTGGACGTCCAGCCTGCGGCCCGCCATGAAGTCGCGGGCCTGTCGGATGGGGCTGTAGTCCCGCCCGAAGAGGTCCGCGTCCAGCGCGACCACCCGCTCGGCCCGGTCGAGCCGCAGCACGGGCTCCAGCGGGCGGCCGAACGCCAGGGCCAGGCCCTCGCGGACCGCGTCGTAGCTCACCGGCGTGTACTGGAAGAGGGAGGCCTGGGGGTAGCGGGCCTGGAACGCGTCGAGCGCGCGGCGCAGGGAGGGGGAGCGGTGGTCCTCCACCAGCACCGCGACGGACGCGCCCTCGTCCGTGTCCGCGGCCGCTCCGGCCTGCTTCAGGGCCTGCGCGGCCTGCTCCCAGGTGGACTCCTGACCTTCCTGGAGCGGCGCGGGGCTTCGGTCCGGGTCGTAGAGCCCCAGCACGGCGGCCTGGAGCTGGGGCAGCGTGCCGCCCAGGCTCGCCGGGTGGTCGGGGTTGCCTTCGAGCTTGGTGGGCCGGTTCTCATGGCTCTCCACCAGGACGCCCACGGCCGTCCCGAAGGCGGGCAGCGTCGTCGCGAAGTAGCGGGGGATGCCCGGGATGACGTGCTCGGGCGCCTTCGCGTAGGGGAGGATCTTCTCCACGGGGCGGCGGCAGCCGGCGAGCCCGGCCAGCGCGGTGGTGGCGCCCATCAGATACAGGAACGACCTGCGGTCGACGCCGCCGAGCTCGGACGCGCCCGGGGGGAACTCGCGTGCCAACTGCTCCTCGAACTCCGGACGCTGGAGCCGCTCGTCTTCGCTGCGCCAGTAGTGCTTCCCGGGGGAGGCGTCGAGGACCGGCAAGGGAAATCGCTTCATCGATGGCACCCCGAGCAGTGGGTCGGCGGGTTGGCGTTGCGGCCGGTCAGCAGGCTCACCGCGCCCCGCGGCCCATGGGCCGCCACGGCGTCGGGCCGCCAGGTCATCTGGGTGAGCGTCCCGGGCTTGCGGATGGCCGTGCCGGGGTCCCGGTGACAGTCCAGGCACCAGCTCATGCTCAGCGGCTGGTCCTGCCGCACACGGTCCATCTGGTCGATGCGGCCGTGGCACGTCGAGCAGCCGACGCCGGCGCTCAGGTGCGCGCCATGGTCGAAGAAGACGTAGTCAGGCAGGTTGTGGACGCGTACCCAGGGGATGGGCTGTCCCGTCTGGGCGCTCTCTTGGACCGGCAGCAGCTTGACGCTGTCCGTCTTCACCTTCGCGTGGCAGTTCATGCAGACCTGGGTGGGCGGGACGGCCGCGAAGGCCGACTGCTCAACGGTGAAGTGGCAGTAGCGGCAGTCCATCCCCAGCTCCCCCGCGTGCAGCTTGTGGCTGAAGTCGACGGGTTGGACGGGGGCGTAGCCCACCTGTGTGTGTTTGTTGGTGCCGTAATACCAGACACCCGCCGCGCTGGCGGTCACCAGGGGCCCCATCACTCCGAACACGAGGATGGGGAGGACCCGGTTGGCCGAGCGCGGAAAGAGAAAGCGAGCCATGGGGCTTGGACCTCGGGGGTTACCGTGGGGCATCAATCGACAGCGGGGCTGGGCGCGTCACGGGCTGGCCGCCGCGCCCGCCTCGAGCATGTAGTCGGCGATCTGCCCGAGCCGCTGATCTCCCAGTGAGGCGAAGGGCGGCATCTGGGGGGCGTCCGGCCGCTTCTTGCCCGGCGCGCGCGCCCAGGTGACGATGCCCTGGGGGTTGTCCGCGTAGAGCCGGGCGATCTCCGTGAGCGACGGGCCCACGAGCTGACGGTCCACGCTGTGGCAGGCGGCGCACGTGGTCTGGAAGAGCTCCTGCCCCTGGCTCACGCCGCTGGCCTCGCGCTGGCGCCCGGTGCGCAGGTCGTGCGCCGCCTGGGCGGAGTCGTCCACCCATTGCCGCGTCACGGCCTGCATCTGCGCGCGGTGCTCCTTGAGCGCCACGCTGCGGTACAGGTGGCGGCCCACCACCATGCAGAGCACGGTCAGCGACAGGTACCCGACGATGAACGGCAGCCGCCGGCCATGCGGCTCCGCCACGGACAGCTCCCGCCACATCATCCAGACGGCGGGGATGGCCAGCGTGGCCCCCACCAGGAGGGTGGTGAGCACGGAGGTGTGGAAGCCCTTCGAGGGGAGCGTGAAGAGCACCAGCGGTCCCACCACGAACTGGGCCAGGGAGACGACGAACGCGACCGAATAGAATGTCCGCCGCAGCGAGGGGCGCGACATCCGCTCGAAGGTCGTCTCGACGGGGAAGCTCGCCCGGCCGAAGTACCAGACTCCGAACAGGCTCGTGAGGATGAGCGACGCGCACAGGAAGTGGAAGTAGCGGGGGAAGACGTTGGGCAGCGCGAGCGCGCCGAGCAAGCCGCGCACCCCCGTCCAGTGCTCGGGGAACATCATCAGGTTGACGTTCGCGAGGAACACCAGCGGGATGCCCAGGAACAGCGCCACCGCGATGCCCATGATGGAGATGTGCACGCCCTTCTGCGCGGCCAGCCGATCCCAGGTGTACTTGTGCAGATACAGCAGGAGGAACGTCGCCGCGATGACGGGCACCAGGAGGATCCACGCGGTGCCGGTGAGCGCGTTCGCTGTGTAGAAGTGGATGGTGTACAGCACGTTGATGAGCAGCAGCGGCGCGACGCCCAGCACCACCGCCAGGCTCTTGTTCACCGTCACCGTCGTCGCGAGCGCGCGCGCCAGCGCGTCGTAGTCCTTGTCGCGCAGGCCGCGCAGCTGGAAGCCGAACACGAGGATGGAGCCGCCCACCATCAGGTTCACGAAGAGGATGTGCGCGAGGAACGCGACGACGAGCAGGACCTCCAGCAACGTCTGGTTCGCTGGCAGCGGGAGGGGGATGTCTCGGGGAATCGGGGTCATGGTCTGAAGGGTCCTTGGCGTCTGGAGGGGCGCGTCACCGCTCGGTCGCCAGCAGCCCACCCTCTTGCCGGGTGGGGCGCGGGGGCGCCGTCACTCCCGTGACCTGGGCACCTTCGATGATGTCTCGACGCGTCTGGAGGCTCACGAGCCACGCGGCCAGCGCCTGCTTCTCCCGCTCATTGCCGGGAAAGGGCGGCATGAACGGCCGGACGTTGTGCATCGCGCCGATGTAGTTGGCGATGTCCTCGCGGTCCCAGGACTCCGCGTACCCGGAAGGGTCGCGGTTGCTGTACATGCCGTCCAGGATTTCGCGGATGCCATTGACGCCGTCGACGGTGTGGCAGCGCGTGCAGGCCAGGTTGAAGACCTCGCGACCGGCCTCCAGTTCGTTGTCGCTCGTGATGGCGCGCACCGGCGTATACGTGGCATGTGCCAGCAGACCGTCGCGCTGGAGCAGGGGGTAGTCCTCCTCGCGCAAGCCGTTGGAGTACAGGTAGCCCGCGATGGCATACGGCTTGCGGACGAACTCACGCACGCGCTCGAAGGTTCCGATGAGGACGATGGAGAGCAGGGCGGGGACCACGTAGGCCCACCGCTGGAGGCCCTGGGGGCGAAGCGTCCCCCACAGCATCACCAACGCAATCACCCCGGACACGCCGCCGAGCACCCACAGCGCAGACTGGGCCCAGCCCTCCAGCGCCTGCGTGAGCAGCGCCACGGGGAGGTTGCCGCGCATCGACGAGGGGACGACCCGGGCATACCACCAGCCGCCCGCGATGCAGGGCAGCGTCCAGAACAACGTCCACGCGGACACCACCCGGACCGCCTGGGCGCGGAAGGCCGAGGCCTTCGGCGTCGCCCACAGGAGCACCACCAGCCCGAAGCCGCCCGCCATGAGCAGGGCCAGGGGCGTGCGGAAGGCGAGCTGCGGGAGGTACATCGGGTTGAACATGCCGCTGAACAGCGTGCGGTCGCTGCGCCAGGAGCCCGGGTCCATCATGAAGCCGAGGATGGAGACGATGAGCGCCATGGTGACCCACGACGCGACGGACAGCGCCGTGCCCAGCTTGACGTGGGCCTGCTTGCGCGCGCCGGTCCACTTCTTCCACGTCAGGTAGTACGCCAGGATGAGGATGACCTCGGTGACGAACACCAGCCATTCGGTGAACCAGGTCCAGAAGAAGACGCGGATGAGGCTCCCGATGGCATACGGATTCACCAGCGACGCGGACAGCCAGATGCCCACACCCGTGAGCGCGCCCACCGTCGTGGTGATGATGAAGAAGCACGACAGGATGCGGTAGGCCAGGGCGTCCCAGGCGGCGTCACCTGTCGCCACGGCCTTTCGCTCGAGGTACGCCACGAGCGGGATGCCCCCCACCGCCATCCCATGGTTGATGACCACGTGCAGCACCGCGATGAGCGCGATGAGCATGCGGTTGTTGAGGAAGTCGAGGTGGAACACGGGCAGGTCCATGCCCACCGTTTGAATCAAATCAGGCGTTGTTTCAGCGTGGCCAAGCGTCGCGTGACACTTCGCCGCACGGCCGCGGTGCCGTGGAAGGGGCAGGCCTTACCGGCGTGCCCCTTCCTGGCAGGTGTCAGGCGGGTACGCGGATGAAGTCGACGTACTCGCCGTGAGTCAGACAGTGGCCGTGGACGCGGAGCCACTCTCCGGGCCGCGCGTCGGCCGGGAGCGCGACCAGGTAGATGGTGTTCTCCCCACGGTCCTGGGCGGGGTCCGAGCCTTCCAGCGCGGCGTAGCGCCCGCTGTCGCTGGCCTGGGCGAGCGGCCAGTCCGAGTACCGCGACTCCACCTCCTGGGTCTGCTCCTCGGTGGCGCGGCGCAGGCGGATCCAGTCGTACCAGTGCCCGGTGGGCAGCTCGGGGCTCGCGGCGGCGTTCGGGTGGCGGGCGTACCCGCGCGACGGATCACCCCACATCAGCGCGAGCATGCCGGATGGCGTCTGCTCGAAGCGGGGCACGTAGGGCAGGTGCTTGCCCAGGTGCTGGGTAATGCCGTCAGGGGCGTTGATCTTCCGCATGTAGCCGGTGGGGATGGCGCCCGCCGCGCCTCGCCGCTGGTTGAAGTCCACCGCGTCCCAGTCCTCCGGTCGGGCCTGGGGCAGCCCGTCGGTGGCCCCGAGGCCGGGCGGGGCGCGGACGCAGCCGACCGTGGAGGGGACCATCAGGGCGAGCCCCACCAGTCCGGTCTGTTGCAGGAAGGCACGTCTGGATTCACGACGGGTCTGCATGCTGCACGCTCCTCTCAGCGCGGCCCTGGCCGCTTGCTCAGCTTTCGTTGCAACGAACGGCGGTGAAGACCCAGCAACTCCGCCGCCTGGGTGATGTTGCCGTCACACTCCGTGAGAACCCGGTCGATGTGCTCCCATTCCACGCGGTCCAGCGAGGGAATCAGGGTGGGCGGCGGCTCGATGGCGGGCGCGCCGTCATGGTTGAAGGCGGCGATGATTTCGTCGAGGTCGGCGGGCTTGGTGAGGTAGTTGACGGCGCCGGAGCGGACCGCGTCGAGCGCGGTCGCGATGCTGCCGTACCCGGTCAACACCACGATGCGAGTGGTCGAGTCCATCGCGTGGAGCTTGCGCACGACATGCAGGCCGGACATGCGAGGCATGCGCAGGTCGACGATGGCGTACTCCGGTGTCTCCCGCTCGGCCAGACGGAGGGCCTCGTCTCCGGAGGCGGCGCCCGTCGCCTGGAAGCCGCGCTCGTGCAGCGCGCGCACCAGGCGCTCTCGGAACGTATCTTCATCGTCGACCACGAGGATCGTGCGCCGCTCGACGTCCGGGACCTGGCCGTCGCGAATGGGAATGCTCGTCATGTCTCACACCGAAGCGCGTCACGCGCCAGACAGAGTTCCACCTCCAGGCCGCCACCCGACCGCTCGTGGAACACGAGATGGCCTCCCGTCCGCTCCGCGAATGCACGGGCCAGGTAGACGCCCAGCCCCAGCCCGCCCTGGTCCACCTTGGATGTGACGAAGGGCTCGCCCAGTCGCGCGCGGACCTCCGGCGTCAGCCCGGGCCCTCGGTCGAGCACCCGGAAGCAGAGCCGTTCCCCCGCCTCGATGTGCAGCTCGACCACCGCCTCGCCGTGGAGGTCTTCCTGGGCGTCGAAGGCGTTGCGGATCAGGTTGTGCAACATCTGTGTCAACGTCTTCATTGGCGCAACGATGGCCGCGCCGGGGCTGGCCGAGTCGCGATAGACGATGCGCAGGAGCGTCGTGCGCCAGGCTGGCATCCACCGCAGCAACTCATCCACGACCTGTGCTGGCGTCATGCGCACCGGCATCTCCCCCACGGATTCCCCCGCCCGGGCGGAGAGGTCCGCGAGGATGGCGCGACAGCGCGCCACCTCGCGGCACACGAGCTCGGCGTCCGCGACGAGCGGGGCACTGGTGGGTATGCGTTGGAGTCCGGCGGACAGCTCCTTCGCCGCGAGGACGATGGTCGCCAGCGGTGAGCCCAGCTCATGTGCGGCGTTGGCCGAGAAGCTGGAGAGGGTCGCAAGGCGCTCGTTCTGGGCCGCCAGGTTCGCCACCTCCGCCAGGCGCCGGTCCCGGTCGCGAATGGCCCGGGAGACACGCCCGACGAAGTGGGCGACGAAGATGGCCGAGAGCACATAGGCGAGCCACATGCCCAGCAGATGCGTCGACCAGGGGTTGTGCTCGGGATGCGGCAGATGCCCCATGGGGAGCAAGAAGAGGCTGGCATAGCCCACGACCGTGAAGGCGACCATGGCCCAGGTCAGGCGCGGCCCGAGCAGCAGCGCAGCCAGCGCGACGTGCACGATGAAGAACGCAGTGAAGGGGTTGCTGCTGCCGCCCGTGCTCGCCAGCATGACGGTCAGGACCACCACGTCGACCGTGAGGACCAGCGGCAGGCGCCAGGTGTACAGCCCGGGCTGCCCCCAGAGCGCGAGCGCGGCATTGCTCGCGGCCGTGAACCCGACGAGCCCATAGAGCAATCCGTAGGGCAGGTCTACTTGCGCGACGAGCGTCACGAACGACAACACGAGCAACTGCCCACTCACCGCCCCCCAGCGCAGCCTCAGCAGCCACTCGAGTCCGAGCTGTTGGTCGGTCTCCGCCCCTGACGTGCCAGGGTGCTTGCGCTCGGTTCGGAGGGGGGGGCTTGGTGTCGACTGCGGAGTGACGGAGAGCGGTCGGCTGGAGGAATTGATGGCCTGCATCGTGTTGCTCGCCTCGCGCTCCTTGCGTGTGGTGTGTTCAAGCGACCGGGCGGCGGAGGCGACGTGGGCCCTGGGTGTCTTCAGGCTGTCTGGACTTTCCCGAGCGCTGCCTGGGGCTGTTCTGGAGGCGATGTGATTCCAGGGGGGTGAGCTGGGTGTTGTTTGTGTTGCGGTTGAAAATCGTGCGCGATGCTATCGGACATGGGTCTCTGAATGATGTGGCAAGTTGCCACATGCGGACCGCGAGCCGAGCGCCTTTACCTTGTCGCGACGATTTGCCGCGGTGCGCATGGCTTTACAAGGAGGCAACACGATGCGTCTCCCGTTTCTCATGCGTGAGGCGCCATGATGACGAAGTCCTTCGTGCTCCACGCGACCGTGACGACGGCCCTGTCTCCAGGGCCGAGGCGGCTCACTGCACGGGCAGCGAGAGGTAGTGCTGGCCCAGTTCGTTGAGCACGCCGTTGGGGCCCAGCAGGCTCGCGAAGCACGGGTCGTTGGTCCACCGGCCCGTGAACCAGGCGTAGCGGAACACGTCCGCGCGCCGCTCGCACACGGCGACCATCTCCGTCATCTGCGCCTTCTGCTTCGCCACGGAGTCGATCTGCGCGCCGTCCCGCTGCTGGTGGCAGTTGGCGAACTCGGTGACCCAGAACGGCTTGCCGTACTTCGTCAGCCGGTTGAGCTGCCCGTCGAGCCCGTAGTCGTACCAGTGGAACGCCAGGTAATCGATGCGCGGCTCCCGGTTGCCGTTCTCCGCGCGATACGCGGCGTAGAAGGCATCCAGCCAGACCACCGGGTCCGAGTAGCCGGCGAGCGTCCCCCAGTTCATCCCCGGGCCCACCAGCTTCACGCCGGTGTTGGCGGCGACGCTCTCGTAGCGGGGCCACAGCCGGGCGGCGGCCTGCGGCGACATGTTGGCCTGGTCCGTCAGGTTGGGCTCGTTGAGCAGCAGCAGGTATTGGATGTGGGGATTGGCGCGCAGCATCTGCTCGATGCGCGCGGCGTCGAAGTTCCCGTTCCACAGCATGGGGATGAAGTCCATCCCGTAGCGGGTGCGGAAGTCGGTGGGCACGTTGGCGTGCGGCTGGGGGCTCCAGTTGTACCACCAGCTCACGCCCGGGGAGACGGCGGCCAGGTCCTCGGGCGTGGCCAGGTCGAAGGCGAGGCCGCGCTTGACGCTCTTGGTGAGCGGCTGCGTTCCCGCGTCCGTCTCCGTGGAGGGCCGGCCCGGCTTGATGGGGTCGGCCGGGTCGCAGCCTGGCAGCAGGACGAACGCGATGCAGATCGGCGCGAGCCAGCGTCTCATGAACCGTCACCTCCGCCCGTCAGGGCGCTTGGGGACGGTCATCCTAGTGTGAGGAACGGCGCCGTGCGGCTCGTCGATGACCGGGCGAGCTTCGCGGGAGGGCCCGCCGCGACGATGCTCCCACCTTCGTCTCCCGCCCCCGGCCCCATGTCGATGACCCAGTCGCTGGCGGAGACGACACGCATGTCGTGCTCCACCAGGATGACGGTGTTGCCCGCGTCGACCAGCCCTTCGAGCTGCGTCATCAGCTTGTCCACGTCCGCCGCGTGCAGGCCCGTGGTGGGCTCGTCCAGGACGTAGAGCGTGTGGCCCCGCTGTGGCCGCTGCAGCTCGGTGGCCAGCTTGATGCGCTGGGCCTCGCCGCCGGACAGCTCCGTGGCCGGCTGACCCAGGCGCAGGTACCCCAGGCCCACCTCGCGCAGCACGCCGAGCGCGCGGGCCACGTGGGGCTCCTCGGTGAAGAAGGCGTGCGCGGCGTCCACCGTCATGCCCAGCACCTCGGCGATGTTCTTGCCGCGGTAGCGGATCTCCAGCGTCTTCGCGTTGTAGCGGGCACCGTGGCAGGTGGGGCAGGGCGCATAGACGCTGGGGAGGAACAACAGCTCCACGCTCACGAAGCCCTCGCCCTCGCACGTCTCGCAGCGGCCCTTGGCCACGTTGAAGGAGAAGCGGCCCGCGTCGTACTTGCGCGAGCGCGCGGTGGGCGTGGCGGCGAAGAGCTTGCGCACGTGGTCGAACAGGCCTGTGTACGTCGCCAGGTTGGAGCGCGGCGTGCGGCCGATGGGCTTCTGGTCCACGCGCACCATTCGGTGCAGCCCCTCCATCCCCTCGACGATGCGGCCGCCCGTGGTCTTCACCTCGGAGCGCTCCAGGGGCTCGCCCTCCTCGTCCTCCTCGGGCGGCGCGTGGCCCAGGTGCGTGGCGACCAGCTCCACCAGCACCTGGCTCACCAGGCTCGACTTGCCGGAGCCGGAGATGCCCGTCACGGTGGTGAAGACACCCAGCGGGAAGTCGGCGTCCAGCCCGTGCAGGTTGTTGCGCGACACGTCCTTCAACCGCAGCCAGCCCTGGGGCTCGCGGGGCGCGTGCGTGCGCGCGGTCTGCTCGCCGAAGAGGTAGCGCCGCGTCTGGGAGCCCTCCACCCGCTGGAGACCGTCGAGCGGACCGCTGTAGAGGATTTCGCCGCCCTTCTCGCCGGCGGCGGGGCCCACGTCCACCACCCAGTCCGCGTGACGGATGACGTCCACCTCGTGCTCCACCACGAACAGCGAGTTGCCCGAGCCCTTCAGCGCATCGAGCGCGCGCAGCAGGGCCTGGGTGTCCGCCGGATGCAGGCCCGCGGAGGGCTCGTCGAGCACGTACACCACGCCGAACAGGTTGGAGCGCACCTGGGTGGCCAGCCGCAGTCGCTGGAGCTCTCCCGGCGAGAGCGTGGGTGTGGCGCGCTCCAGGGAGAGATAGCCCAGCCCCAGCTCCATCAGGACGTGCAGGCGCTCCACCAGGTCCTTCGCGATGCGCTCGGTGACGAGCGCCTTCTCCGGGTGCTCGCGGGTGAGCTTCTTCAAGCCCGGCGCGGTGCCGTCGACGAAGGGGCGCAGGAGTGTGTCGACGCGCTTGAGCGGCAGTCGGGACAGCTCGCCGTAGTCCAGGCCCGCGAAGGTGACGGAGAGGGACTCGGGACGCAGCCGCTTGCCGTGGCAGACGCGGCACTCGCCGCTCTCCATGTACTGGGACACGCGCTTCTTGATGAGCGGGCTCTGCGTCGTGGCGAAGGCCTGGAGCACGTAGCGCCGCGCGCTGCTGAAGGTCCCCATGTAGCTGGGGGGCGACTTGCGCTTGAGGGCCTGGCGCGTCTCGGCTGGCGTGAAGCCCGCGTAGACGGGGACGGTGGGCTGCTCGTCCGTGAAGAGAATCCAGTCGCGGTCCTTCTTGGGGAGCTCGCGCCAGGGGCGGTCCACGTCGTAGCCGAGCGTCACCAGGATGTCGCGCAGGTTCTGTCCGTGCCACGCGGGAGGCCAGCCGGCGATGGCCCGCTCGCGGATGGTGAGCGAGTCGTCGGGGACGAGCGAGCGCTCGGTGACTTCGTACACGCGGCCCAGGCCGTGGCAGTTCGGACAGGCGCCCGCGGGCGTGTTGGAGGAGAACGCGTCCGAGTCCAGGTGGGGCTGGCCCGGCGGGTACGTGCCGGCGCGCGAGTACAGGAGGCGCAGGGAGTTTGACAGCGTCGTCACGCTGCCCACGGACGAGCGCGTCGTCGGCGCGCCCCGGTGTTGCTGGAGGGCCACCGCGGGCGGGAGGCCCTCGATGGCGTCCACCTCCGGGATGCCCGCCTGGTCGATGAGCCGGCGGGCGTACGGGGCCACGGACTCGAAGTAGCGTCGCTGGGCTTCCGCGTAGAGCGTGCCGAAGGCGAGCGAGGACTTGCCCGAGCCGGAGACGCCGGTGAAGACCACCAGGGCGTCGCGGGGCATCTCCACGTCCACGTTCTTGAGGTTGTGCTCCCGAGCACCTCGGACGCGGACGAAGCCTGTCGGGCGGTCGCTGGACGTGCCTGCATGGGAGGGACGGCGGGGTCGGCTCATGAAGTGGGCTCCTGCCGGGTGTCCTACCCAATCTGGTGTCGGGAGGGCGCAACGAACAGCGGGCGAGCGACGAAGCGTCGAGCGATGGACCCGAGCGCGCGGTGCATGAGGCCCCTGGCGACGGAGGGCCCCGCGAGGGAGTCGTCAGACGGGGAGGTCCAGTTCGGCCCTGCCGCGCGAGGCGCGAGCGCTGGTCCCGAGCTGTGGTGCGTGGGGCTCCCCGGAGACGAGCGGCCGCGCGAGGAAGTCGTCAGACGGAGGCGAAGACCCGATTGGTAGCTCGGAGCGAAGCACCTCGTGAAGTGCTGCTCGTGGGAACTCACTTCTGGGGGGCGGCTCGCCTTCCTGCCCTCTTTGGAGTTGCGAGACGTTTCTCCTGGAGTGTGGGTCGTTTCATTCGTGGGACGCGAGGGGGACCCAGGCCCGCTGAGAAAGAGCGAGTGGGCACGCCACGTTCGGCGGGCCGGAGCCTCCGTGGTAATTTCCGGAGGCGTGGGTTCCCTGTTCATCCTTCGTGCGCCAGGTGTGAATGGGCGAGGCCCTGGCTCCGTCGACTCGCGGCTTTGATGACAGGAGTGCTTGGAATGCATGGGGCTGACGCCGAGCTGTTCGATGCGGTGTTGCGGTCCGCTGGCGAGTCGTCCGCCGCAAGGCTTCGCGAATCACCAGGAGCCCGGGAGGCCGTGGCGCGCGCTGTCTCCGAGGCAGTCGCCCTCGGTGACGCCGCGCCCGAGTCTCGTTCCTTCGCGCGACATCTCGGTGCGCAGCTCGCGCGCGCCACGGACCCGGGGCTCACGTTGCAGCGGTTGCACAGCCGGGACCTCGCACTCGCGCTCGCGTGCGCGGAGGGTGTGCCCGCGGCCCGTGCGCTGCTGGAGCAGGAGGTCCTCCGCGAGCTGCACGTCCCCTTGTCGCGCATCCACCCCTCGCCCGTGTTCGTGGACGAGGTGCTTCAGGTGCTGCGCGCCAACCTCCTGATGCCTCGCGCGGACGCACCGTCGCGGCTGCTCGGCTACGCGGGCTCGGGTCCGTTGCTGCACTGGGTGAGCATCTCCGCGGTGCGGCTCGCCCTGCGGATGCGCAAGGCGCTCGGAGACGAGTCGCTGGTCGACGCCGAGGTGCTCGCCGCGCATCCCGCGCCCGGTGGACTGGAGCTGGGCTTCGTCCGCGAGGAGGCCCGAGGGCACGTGCGCGCGGCCTTCATCCGCGCGGTGGCGTCGCTGGATGACGAGGACCGGGAGTTGTTGCGGCTGCACTTCGTCGAGCGACTGTCGCTCGAGCGCATGGGGGCGTTGTTCAGCCTGCACAAATCCACGCTCTCCCGTCGGCTCTCCGCGGTGCAGGCCCTGTTGGAGAAGCGCACGCGCCGCGCGCTCACCGAGCGACTGTCCCTGCCCGAGCCGGAGGTGGACAGCCTGATGCGCGCCATCCAGGGCCGGTTGGACTTGAGCCTCTCGGGCCTGCTGGAGGGACGGCCGTGAGCTGTCCCGACGAGAACACGCTCTCCGATTACGCGAGGGGTGCGCTGGACCCCGAGAGCACGACGAGCCTGCGCGAGCACGTCGCGGGGTGCTCGGAGTGTCGGAGCGTGCTCGCCGCGCTGAGCGGGCTGCAGTCGCCTGAGCCATCGGTGGGAACGGGCGCGCGCGTGGGGCGCTACGTGGTGCTGGGGCTCCTGGGGGAGGGAGGCATGGGCCGCGTCCACGCCGCCTACGACCCGGAGCTGGACCGCAAGGTCGCGCTCAAGCTGCTGAACCTCACGAGGCTCGGAGAGGGCTCTCTCGGTCAGGCACGGCAGCGACTGGAGCGCGAGGCCCGCACGATGGCCCGGCTGTCGCATCCCCACGTCGCCCACCTGCACGACGTGGGCGAGTTCCAGGGGCAGCTCTTCCTGGTGATGGAGCTGGTCGAGGGCGGCACCCTGCGCCGGTGGCTCGCGGAGACGCCGCGCACGCGCCGGGAGATTCTCGAGCGCTTCATCCAGGCCGCCGATGGGCTCGCGGCCACGCATGCGCTGGGCATCACCCATCGCGACTTCAAGCCCGACAACGTCCTGCTCACGCGTGACGCGCAGGTGCGCATCACCGACTTCGGCCTGTCCAACGCGGCGGCGCTGGAGCCCTCTCGGGAGGACGGCCCCGTCGTCACCGGCGGCGAGTCGCTCACCGTCACGGGCGTGTTCCTGGGGACCCCCGGGTATGCGTCGCCGGAGCAGCTCCGTGGCGAGCGCGGGGATGCGCGCTCGGACCAGTTCTCCTTCTGCGTCGCGCTCTACGAAGCGCTCAACGGACAGCGTCCCTTCGCCGGCAACACGCGCGAGGAGTTGCTGGCGTCCATGCAGCGCATGGAGGTGCGTCCCGAGAAGCGCGGCGTGCCCTCGTGGCTCGCGGCCGTGGTCCGACGCGGGCTCGCGGTGGACCCGGCGCGACGCTTCGAGTCCATGGAGGTCCTGCGGGCCCGCCTCGCGCGCGAGGTCGGCGCCTGGAAACGCAGCGCCGCCGTGGCCGTGCTCGCGGGTGGACTGGTGGGCCTGGGGTTCCTCGTGTTGGGGCCTGCCTCGAAGGACTCCAGCGAGCTCTGCCATGGTAGCGAGAGGCACCTCGTGGGCGTCTGGGACGCGTCGGTGCGGGAGGCCGTGCATCAGTCCTTCCTGAAGACAGGGGACGTCTCCGCGGAGGCCTCGTTCCAGGCCGTGGCGTCCTCGCTGGACCGGTGGACCCGGGATTGGACACACGCGCATCAATCCGCGTGCGAGGCGACGCGGGTCTTCGGCGAGCAGTCGGAGGCGGCGCTGGGATTGCGGATGACGTGTCTGGACCAGCGCCTGGACGAACTGTCGCGCTTGACGGTGGCGCTCCAGGGCGCGGACGCGCGGACGGTGGAGCGTGGCTTCGGTCTCGGGACGTCGCTTGGCGGCGTGGTCCACTGCGCGGACGTGCGCACGTTGCAGGAGGCGGTCTCCCTTCCCCAGGACCCGAAGGCTCGCGCGGAGGTGGACGCGGTGCGTGTGGAGCTGGCGCGTGCGAACGCGGAGCTGCTCGCGGGCCATACCCCGGAGGCGCTCAAGCTGGTGTTGCCCGCCCGGGAGCGCGCGCTCGCGACGCGTCACCGGCCACTCGAAGCGGAGGCACATCTGCTCTGTGCGCTCCTGCAAGAGGACGCGGGTGCGTTCGACGAGGCTCGGAAGTCCCTGGCCCAGGGCTCGCTGGCGGCCGAGGCGGGGCGACACCTGGGCGTGCTCGGGCGGGTGCTCAAGTCCCAGGCGTGGTTGCACGGGTACAGCCTGGGGCGCACGCAAGAGGCCTGGCCCTACTTCCATCGCGCGAGGGCCGTGGCGGAGTCCCTGAGGGACGCAGAGCTGGATGCGCTGCTGAACCACGTGCAGGCGGAGCTGCTGGAGCAGGAAGGACGCTTCGCGGAAGCCGAGCCGCTGCTGCGAGCCTCCCTGGAGGCCGCCAGCTCGAAGGGGCGGACGCATGCGCACGCGGAGCTGAGCGGGCGGCTGGGGCTGCTCACCCGGAAGCAGGGGCGCTTCATGGAGGCGAGACACTGGCAGCAGGAGTCGGTGCGGCTCCACGAGGCGTACTTCGGACCGACGCACCGGGACACCGGACGCGCCCTGGTGAACCTGGGTGGGACGCTGGCGATGCTGGGGGAGCTGTCCCAGGCGGAGGCCGTCCTCCACCGCGCGCTCGACATCCTCCGTCACACGTTGGGGGATGCGAACCTCTCGGTGGCCCGGGCCTGGTCGAACCTGGCGCTCGTCCATTTCGAATGGGGGCATGGCGCCCAGGCGCGCGAGGCCGCGGAGGAGAGCTGGTCGGTGGCCCAGAAGAGCGTGGCCGCCAACAGCCCGGTGTTGATGGGCATGGCGTCGAACCGGCTCGGGGTTTTGGGTGAGCAGGGCGAGCGCACACGGGAGCTCGCACACGCGCGAGGCCTCCTGGCGCATCGCGAGAAAGTCTACGGTGTCGCTCATCCGGAGGTGGCCCTGGACCTCCACGAGGTGGGCCGGCTGCTGCGTCTCTCGGGACTCCAGGAGGAAGCGCGAGGTGTCCATGCGCGTGGGGTCGCGCTCCAGCAGCCACTCGTCGCGAAGGACGAGGTGGACGCAACGGGGCTGCGAGCCCTCGCGGACGCGCTCCTCTTCCTGGGCCAGGTGGACGAGGCGAAGCGCCACGTGGAGCACGCGCTCGTGCGCATGGAGAAGGACCTGGGCCCGGTGTCCTCCGAGCGCATCGAGGCGCTGCTCGTCCTGGGGGACGTCCAGCTCGCGAGGGGTGAACCCGCGGAGGCGCTCCCTCCGCTGCGCACGGCGCTGGAGGCGCTCACGCGGCGACAGGTGGTCTCCGCGCGAGTGCCCAGGGTGCGTCGCCGTCTGGCGCGAGCGCTCCGCCTGACGGGCGCGGCGGAGGAGGGCTGCGAGCAGGCGCGGCGCGCGTGGGAGGAGCTGGGCGCCTGGAGCAAGGCCTACGCCCAGGAGACGCGCGAGGCGCGGGCCGAGCTGGGGCACTGTCGCGGAGGGTAGCGGGCGCCCTCCCAAGAGCGGGTCGCGCCACCAGGTCGAGCCCCACGTCGCGGTCGACCGCCTTCGTGAGCGACGCGGCCGATGCTTCCGCGCCAATGTGTCGCGAGCCTCGAATGGAGCCGAGGCCCACCACCTCAGTCGAGCAGCTGCATCAGGTCCGCGCGGGTGATGGCGGCGCCGCCACCGGAGGCGCCTCCCAGCGCGGACTCGAAGAGCGCGCGCTTCTTGTCCTGGAGCGTGAGGATCTTCTCCTCCACCGTCCCCTGGGACACCAGCCGGTACACCATGACGGGTCGCTGCTGGCCGATGCGATGCGCGCGGTCCGCGGCCTGGTTCTCCACGGAGGGGTTCCACCACGGGTCCACCAGGAACACGTGGTCCGCCGCCGTGAGGTTCAAGCCCGTGGCGCCCGCCTTGAGGGAGATGAGCATCACCGGCGGGCCCTTCGGGTCCTGGAAGGCCTCCGCCACCGCGCCTCGGTTGGACGTGCCGCCGTCCAGGCGGATGAAGCCGATGTCCGCCTCCCGCAGCGCCGGCTCGATGAGGTCCAGCATCGACGTCCACTGCGAGAAGACGAGCGCCTTGTGCCCGTCCTCCACCGCCGTGGCGAGCGCCTCCACCAGCGCCTGGACCTTCGACGACGACTTCGCGTGCTGACCCGGGACGAGCGCCGGATGGCACGCGGCCTGCCGCAAGCGCAGCAGCGCCTCCAGCGCCTTGAGCACGCTGCCGCCGGCCTCCAGCTGCGATACCACCTCTTCCCGAGTGGCCGAGTACACCGCGTCATAGACGGCGCGCTCGTGCTCGCTCAGGGTGACGTGGCGGACGGACTCGGTGCGCGGCGGCAGCTCCGGCGCCACGTCCCGCTTGAGCCTGCGCAGCACGAAGGGCCGGATGCGCGCGCGAAGCCGCTCGGCCGCGCCCTTGAGGTTGTCCGAGACGGGCCGCGCCCAGCGCTCCTCGAAGTCCTTGCGCCCCCCGAGCAGGCCCCGGTTGGTGAAGTGCATCAGGCTCCACAGCTCCTCGAGCCGGTTCTCGATGGGCGTGCCGCTGAGCGCGAGCCGGAAGTTCGACTCCAGATCGTACGCCGCGCGCGCCACCTGGCTGTCGGGGTTCTTGATGGCCTGCGCCTCGTCGAGCACCACCATGTCCCACGTCTTCGCGCCCAGCACCTCCGCGTCCAGCCGCAGCAGCGCATACGTGGTGAGCGTCACGTCGGCCGTCTCGTCCAGGGAGCGGCCGGGGCCGTGGTACACGGACACCTTCAGCGACGGCCGGAAGCGCCGCACCTCCGCGTGCCAGTTGGGCAGCACGCTGGTGGGCGCCACGACGAGCGTGCCCTTCCCGAGCATGCAGAGGGTCTGCAGCGTCTTGCCCAGACCCATGTCGTCCGCGAGCACGCCGCCCAGTCCCGCCTGCCGCAGGAAGGTGAGCCAGCTCACGCCGTGCAGCTGGTACGGGCGCAGCTTCGCGGTGAGGTCCTGGGGAAGGTGGGGCTCGGGCAGCTTCTCGAAGCCCTTCACCAGCGGCGCCAGCTTCTCCAGGCCGGGCGGGGGCGGGTGCTCCAGCGCCTCGCACAGGTCCGTGAGCTGGGGGATGGCGTGGTTGGCGATGCGGCCATTCGAGTCGCGCGCCGCCAGCAGGTCCGTCACGCGCTGCCCATGCGACTTCAGCCACTGGGTGGGCAGGGGCGCCCAGCCTCCGCCCTCCAGCGGCACCAGGCCCAGGCCCTCTTCGTAGGCCTTCATCACCGCGGCCGCGTCCACCATGCGCGGCGCGTCCGGGCCCGCGCCCTCCACCTCGAAGTTGAACGAGACGCCGACGCTCGGCGCGCCCACCTCCGTGGTGCCCGTCTGCACGCCGAGCACGGGCTTGAGCTTCACGTCCGGGCTGACGAAGCGCGCCGCGTCGCCGGTGAGCCCGCCGCGCCAGCGCCGCAGCTTGTCGGCGAGCTGCACGGCCTCCTTGCCCTGCACCGCCACGCGCCGGCCGGGGACCATGTTCAACTCGTCGCGCAGGCCGTGGATGAGCTTCTGCTCGGCGCCCTCGTCGCGCACGGGCACCGCGCCGCTCAGGTACACCATGCGCCCGTTGTCGATGCGCACCGTGGGCGGCGAGCCGTACACGAGCGTGGGCAACACCGAGAGCCCGCCTTCGAGCGGGTCCAGCTCCAGGGAGATGCGCGGCTTGAGCGTGCGGTCGATGGCCGGCAGCCGCTTGCTCTTCACGTCCACCGGCAGGCGCCTGGCCAGCTCCGGCAGCACCTTGCCGGTGAGCTCGCCCATCTGGTCTGGCGAGAAGGCGCGCTCCTGCGGCAGCTTCTCCAGCCGTGAACCGGAGAGGGACTGCTCGCCGAGCCGGAACAGCACGCCGCCGCCCACCGCGATGCCGGGGCTGATGACCTCGGTGACGCGCGGGTCCCTGTCCACCTTCATCACGGTCTGCTCGCCCCGGTCCTCCACCGTGACGCGGGGCAGGAGCAGCTCGCTGGAGACGGACATCAACATCCCGTCGAAGAGGATGGTGCGCGCGGGCTCCAGCGCTCGCAGCAGCGCATCCAGTCGCTCCGGCGGGAGCGCGCCGCGCGTGGGCCTGGCGAGCAGCGCGTCCACCACGCGGTCGCACGGCTCCACCTGGATGCGCGCGGCCTCCACGGGGTTCGTCAGCAGCGAGGACAGGCTGCGCGCCAGCAGCCGCGCGGTGTTGTCCGGACGGACCACCAGCCGCTCCAACTGGAGGCCCCCGTCCACGCGCTTGAAGCGGTACACCAGCCGCTCCGGCTTGGCCGTCGCTCCAGGCCGCGCACCGGGCGCTGGGGCCGTCGTGGGACGAGCGGGCGCGGCGGGCGCCGAGGGCCGCGCGGACGCCATGGGTCGCGCGGGCGCGGCGGGACGTGCGGGAGCCGCGGGACGGGGCGGAGCGCCCTTCTGCGCGGCGTGGTGGAGGAAGAGGGCGGCGGCGACCACGTGCTCGCACGGGTCATGCTTCCCCCGGCAGTCGCACTCCCAGATTTCGTCCTCGGGATAGAGGACCGTCGTCACGGGGGCGGGGCGGCCGGTGGCGCGCATGCGCAGCACCGTCTCCTCCTCGCCGACGGACTGCACCGAGACGGCGCCGGCGCGGGCCAGGCCCATGCCGGCGGACCAGGTCTCCGGGCGCGCTTCCTCCTGGATGGTTTCGAGCAGGTCGGCGGTCGCGGACATACGGGGACCGCCTCCCTAGCGCCGTGGCGGACCCGGCGCAATCCTCGCCTGCGCCGGGTCCGTGGGAGACGGGCCTACGGGTAGGTGTCCAGGTACGCGCGGTGGCTGTTGGAGAACTCGAAGTTGGTGAACTGGTCCCAGTTGATGGACCAGGTCATCAGGCCCTTGAAGCCGGGGTAGCCCGCGGGATTCCTCAACACGTAGGTGCCGCCGAAGGACTGGCCCTTGAGCAGGTAGTCGAGCGCCTTGTGCACGTTGGCCGGCGTGGTGTACCCGCCGCCCGCCGCCTGCGGTGACGACGGCAGGCCGATGAGCACCTGGTCCGCGCGCAGCCCCGGGAACATCGCGCTGGTGTTGCCGCCCACGGGGAAGCCCTGAATCATCATCTCCGCCATGGCCACGTGGAAGTCCGGCGTGCTCTGCGCGTAGGCCCGGCCGTCGAGCGCCATGACGGTGCCGGTGTTGTAGTGCTGCACGTGCAGGTAGTTCAGCCTGTCGCGCAGCGCGTGGATGACGGGCAGGTACGCGCCCCAGGGACCGCCGTACGCGGACATGCCGCCCTGCACGTAGGCCGTCTCGGGCGCCATGGTGAGGATGAAGCCCGTGCCGTTCTGGTTGAGCAGCTGGCGCGTGGCCTGGATGATGTTGACGATGCGCGGCGTCGTCGGGTTGCGGAAGTCGGTGTCCCCGCCGTTGAGCGACAGCGAGCTGCCCTCCAGGTCCAGGTCCAATCCGTCGAAGCCGTACGTGGTGATGAGGTTCTGCATCGTGGTGACGAAGTTCTGCCGCGCGGTGGCGTCGTCCAGGTGCACCGTGCCGTTCGCCCCGCCGATGGAGATGAGCACCTTGCGGCCCTGGCTCTTGAGCAGCGCGATGTCCGCCTTGAAGTCCGCGACGCTCGAGTTGTACGGCGTGAAGGCCATGTTGCCGGAGCCCGCGCCGCCCACGGGCTCGGCGAAGGCGACCTGGATGACGTTGAACTTCGCGGAGATGTCGCGAAGGCGGATGTTCGTCGAGCCGTTGTCGAAGTTGTGCCAGTAGCCCACGATGAGCTTGTTGCCCGTGGGCTGCGTGCCCGTCGTCGTCGCGGACACGCTGTTGCTCGCCGCCGAGCGGTTGCCCGCCGCGTCGCGCGCCTTCGCGGTGAAGATGTAGGTCGTGTTCGCGTTGAGGCCCGTCACCGTGACGCTGGTGGCGCCCGTGGTGGTGGCCGAGGCGCTGCCGCCGCCGTTGACGAAGACCTCGTAGCCGGTGACGGCCACGTTGTCCGTGGACGCGCTCCAGCTCAGCGACACGCTGCTGTTGCTCACGCCGGTGGAGCGCAGGCTGCCGGGCGTGGACGGCGGCACGGTGTCGACCGGCGGGCGAGGAGAGGTCGTCACGCTGTGCGCGCTGCTCGCGGCCGAGCGGTTGCCCGCGGCGTCGCGGGCCTTCACGGTGAAGGTGTACGTGGTGTTCTCCGCGAGGCCCGTCACCGTGACGCTGGTGGCGCCCGACGTGGTGGCCGACGCGGCCGTGCCTCCGTTGGTGAAGACCTCGTAGCCGGTGACGCCCACGTTGTCCGTGGACGTGCCCCAGGACAGCGACACGCTCTCATGGGTCTTCGCCGTGGACGTGAGCGAAGGTGGGGCCGAGGGCGCCTGGGTGTCCGGCGGTGGATTCCCCGTACGCTCCAGCCAGAGGGCGGGAACGTTCGGCGGCTCCCAGCCGACGAGCGACGTGTGGGACTGCCGGCAGTCGTAGCCCTTGCCGGAATAGGAGACGATGTCGCCCACCGTGTACGGCGTGTTGGGCGCCCATGCGCCCCGGTCCGCCGCCAGCACGTGCGCGGGGAGCAGGAGGCACAGCAGGGTGGTGAGGGCCACGAAGGCGGTGAGGCCCGCCCGGTGGAGGAGACCTGGAAGCTGCATGGCATCTGCCTTTCAGCTGGGGGAAGAGGCGCCCGTAGGCACCCCCTGGCAGAGAGAGGCGGCTCCCATTTTTCGGGTCAAACCTCGATTCCGGCTTCCGGCGACCCTCGCGCCGCCCCGCCCGCGCGGACGCCCATTTCCGTCCCTATTTTCGAAAGAAGGTCCTAAGAGGCGAGTCATTCCAGGGGGTTGGCGGCGGTCCTCAAAATAAATCGAGGCCGTGTCGATCTCCCGCGCGCCTGTTCGACGAAGCAATGAAGCCGGAGGACAACCGGCGCGGAACCTCGGAACGACAAGGAGCACGCAATGCGATTCATGGTGATTGTGAAGGCGGACAAGAACTCGGAAGCCGGAGTGATGCCGGACGAGAAGCTGATGACCGAGATGGGGAAGTACAACGAGGAGCTGGTGAAGGCCGGGGTGCTGCTCGCCGGCGAGGGGCTCCACCCCAGCTCGAAGGGCGTGCGTGTTCGCTTCAACGGCACCTCGCGCACGGTGATTGACGGGCCCTTCGCGGAGACGAAGGAGCTGGTGGCCGGCTTCTGGCTCTTCCAGGTGAAGTCCAAGGAGGAGGCCATCGAGTGGGTGAAGCGCTGCCCGAACCCGATGCTGGGCGAGTCCGAGATCGAAATCCGCCAGGTCTTCGAGATGGAGGACTTCGGCGAGGCGATGACGCCGGAGCTGCGGGCCCAGGAAGAGCGGTTGCGTGAGGCGACCGCCAAGAATTGAGCGCCTCGCCCCACCACCACACCCCAAGGCACGGGGCCCCGGGAACCTCGCGGGCCCGTGCAAGTCTTTTGTCGCCCGCACGGCCATTCGACGATGGCTGTGTTTCAGTGTGTCTGGATTGTCCATGAGGCCATGTATGGCCATGGACGAGCGAACGCTCGCTTGAGAGCGCATGCGTGGGTTCACCCGCATGCCCCTCGTGGGCGCGGCCCGCATTGCGGGAAGAAACCCGGGCAGCGTCAATTCATTCCCATGCACGGACACCACGAACGTCCGTTCATGGTTGTCATTGTTTCACGCTCCGTGGGTCCGGACACGCAATGTCAGACCCCTCATGCACAACGCACGTGTCTCATTCATCCATGCGTTGTCAGAATCGTGAGGGTTCAGCATGTCTCCGTCATCCCCGCAGGGCATTCCTTCTTCCGCTCAGGTCCTGGAGCGGATTCGTCAGTGCGCGGCGTCCGTCACGCGGTATCCGCTCGACATCCTCACGGCGGAGGCCTCGCTCGAGGACGAGCTGGGCATCGACTCGGTGAAGCTCGCGGAGATCGCCGCCGTCGTGGCGCGCGAGTTCAACCTCTCCGCGGACCGGCTGCCCAGGGGCGCGAAGGCGCGCACGCTCGGGGCCATCGCGGAGGGCGTCGCCTCGTTGCTCGCGGAGTCCGCGCCCGTCGTGGCGCCTCCCGTCGCAGCGGAGGCGACGCCCAGGGCGTCGGTCGCGGCTCGCGTCCAGGCGGCCGCCACGCCGCGGCCCGTGGAGGGCGCGTCGGTGGACCTGGAGTCGAAGGTCCGCGCCGTGTTCGCGCGGGTGACGCGCTATCCGGAGGAGCTGCTGACGCTCGACGCCGACCTGGAGGACGAGCTGGGCATCGACTCCGTCAAGCAGGCGGAGGTGGTGGCCGTGCTCATCAAGGAGCTCGGCTGGGAGGTGGCGCCCAAGCCGTCCCAGCGCCTGCGCACCCTCTCCGCCATCTGCGAGGCCATCCGCTCCCAGCAGGGCGCGGCGGCGGTGACGAGCCCTCCCGTGGAGCAGGCGCCTGTGCGGGTCGCACCGCCGTCCAGGCGCCAGCCGCCGCTGCCGTTCGAGGGCAAGGTCGCGCTCGTCACGGGCTCGGGGAAGGGCATCGGCAAGGTCATCGCCATGCGCCTGGCCGGCGCGGGGGCCACGGTGGTGGTCAACTCGTTCCACTCGCGGGACGACGGGGAGCGGACCGCGCAGGAGATCCTCGCGGCGGGCGGCAAGGCGCTGCACCTGTGGGGCTCCGTCGCGCACGAGGAGCACCTGGAGCGGCTGTTCTCCGCCATCGGCGAGCGGCTCGGCGGGCTGGACTTCCTGGTGTGCAACGCGTCCAACGGGCTCATCGGTCCGTTCGACCGGATTGCGCCCCGGGACTGGGACAAGGCGTTCCGCACCTGCGTCACCGGGACGTACGAGTGCGCCATGCGGGCCCGCCCGCTGATGGCGCGGCGCGGGGGCGGGGCCATCGTCACGATGTCGACGTCCATGTCCCAGCGGTACATGCACGACCTGGGGTGCCAGGGCGTGGTGAAGGCCGCGGTCGAGTCGCTCACCCGGTATCTGGCGGCGGAGCTGGCCCCCGAGGGCATCCGCACCAACTGCGTGTCCGCGGGCCCGGTGCACGGCGAGCTGCTGGGGATGTTCCCGGATGCGCCCGGGCGGGTGGCGCGCTGGGAGGCCGCGACGCCGGGAGGACAGCTCTGCACCGCGGACGACGTGGCGGACGTGACGGAGCTCTTGCTGGGCTCCAGGACGCAGCGGGTGAACGGCGCGGTCTGGGTCGTGGACGGTGGGCTCTCCGGAACGGTGGATGGCCTGCTGCCCTCGAGGCCCGCGCGAACCCACGGACACGATGACCGGGCACAGCTCGCCCTGGATGCCTGAACCCTTTCGCTCGGGAGACCTGCCATGGGTTACTTCGCCGTCCCGTACGTCATCCACTTCGATGACACGATGGCCTACGGGAGCCATCACTTCCTCACCAACTTCAAGTTCCAGTGCGCGGGCCGTGAGCACCTGCTCTTCAGCCCGCACTTCTTCGAGGTGCCGGAGTTCCGGCGCGACTTCGACCGGGTGCTCCTGCTCACCTACGAGGGGTACTCGCGCAACCTCTCGCCCGCGAACCTGGGGGACAGCCTCGTGGTGCTGACCACGTTCGAGGAGCGGGGCGAGGTCGGCGTGCGCTTCTGCTTCCGGACGCTGAAGCGGGACGGGACGCCCGTGGCGTGCGGCTACCAGACGGTCCTCTGCGCGGACAGGGCCACCGGCGCCCTGTGCGCCTTCCCGGATTCGTTCCGCCCCTGCTTCGAGTCGCTGTCGAACATGTTCGAGCCCGCGTCCGCGCAGAGCTTCCGCGAGCGCGTGCTCAAGGGCGGCTCCGCCATCCAGGAGCTGTTCTCCGAGCCGGTGCGTGCGCTGGCCCGGCGTCTGCTGGAGGACCCGGCCTCGCTGGGGACCTCCAGGCTGGTCGACGTCGATGCCCTGGTGGCGAGCGCTCCGGTCGCGGTGGAGCCGGCGCGGAGCCCCACGCTCCAGTTGCCGACGGGGGCCACCGCGTTCCTCTTCGCGGGGCAGGGGTCCTTCGAGCCGGAGTTGTTCGCGCGGCTCAAGTCCCTGCAGCCCGAGCTCCGCGACGAGCTCATGTCCGTCGTGGACGTGGCCCGAGGACACGGGTTCGACGTGCGCCCGTTGGTGGAGGCGCGGGACGCGGCCGAGGTGCGTCACGCACTGGAGCAGGAGCCGCGGCTCGACCAGCTCGGCATCTTCCTGTCCGGTGTGCTCGGCGCGCGGTGGTTGATGCGCGAGGGCACGGCGCCGGGCGTCTTCGTCGGGCACAGCTTCGGGGAGATTGCCGCGATGACGGCGGCGGGGGCGATGGACCTGCGCTCCGGCGCGGAGGTCGTGTGCCTGCGGGTCCTCGCGCTCGAGACGGTGCCGGAGGACCTGGGGACACTCGCCGCCGTGGCACTGGGCGAGGCGGACACGGCGCGTGCGCTGGTCGAGAGTGGCGTCACGGGGGTGACGGTGGCGGGGCGCAACCACGCCAAGCAGACGGTGGTGGCGGGGGCCCGTTGGGAGCTGGAGCGACTGCGAGCCCACCTGGAGCAGCGAGGGCAGGGCTTCACCTTCGTGTCGAGCCGGTACCCCTTCCACCATCCAGGCCTCCGGCCCGCGGCGGAGGCGTTTCGGGTCGCGCTGTCGCGGGTCGAGATGAAGACGCCGCGGGGGCTCATCTACTCGCCCATCGAGCGGCGCGTGTACGCGGGAGCTCCGGACGAGCTGGCGGAGGCGCTGGCGGCGCACCTGCTCAAGCCGTTCGACTTCCTCGGCGCGGTGGAGCGGCTGTCGAGCGCGGGGTGCACGCGCTTCCTGGACTGCGGCACGGACGGACGGCTGGCGCGCATCGTCCAGCGCATCCCGGTTCCGACGGGGCCGCTCGACGTGCGCGCCATCTCCGCGCTGCTGCCGCCTCGCTCCGAGCCGGTGGCGTCGGCTCCCGTGAAGAGCGAGCCGCCGAAGGCGGATGCGACCATTGCCATCGTGTCGCTCGGCTGCATGTTGCCGGGAGGTGCGAAGGACCCCGAATCCTTCTGGCGCAACATCCGGCAGGGCATCAGTGGAATCGTGGACCCTGGGGCCCGCGAGCCGTCGCTGGTGACGGACTTCATCGGGCCGGTGGGCACGCCGGACCGGGCCTACACGTTGCTCACGGGGGCCGTGCGTGACGAGGACCTGGTGGCGCCGGAGGGGGCGGACCCGGAGCGCTTCCGGCGTTATGTCCGCGAGCAGAAGCTGCTGGCCATCGCGCTGGCCCAGTCCATGGAGGGCCTCGGGGCGCATGCTCCGGAGCGCATCCAGTGTCTGCTCGGCTCCACGGCGGAGGGCTCCTCCGAGTACGACGCCGCGCTGAGTCTGGAGGCGGGCGAGGCGCTGCTGCGCGCGAAGGGGATGCATGGCGCGGACGTTGCCCTGCTGTCCCGGGCCGCGCGCGAGGTGATGGGCGTCGAGGCCCGCTCGTCGGAGCTGGCACCGCATCCCACGCTCCAGGCGGTGGTGACGGACGTGGTGGGGCGCGGTGTCTCCACGGTGCTTCTGGATGCGGCCTGCGCGTCCTCGCTCTACGCCATCGCGTTGGGGATGAAGACGCTCCAGCGAGGGGAGGCGGACCTGGTGCTGGCGGGAGGAGTCTTCTCTCCGGGGCCTGGCAACAACTGCCTCTTCTCGCAGTTCAACGGGCTGTCGGCGACGGGGAGCAGGCCGTTTGACGCGAGCGCGGATGGCGTCATCTTCGGTGAGGGCGCGGGGGTGGTGGGGCTGATGCGCCTGTCGGATGCGCTCGCGCGGGGCCTGCCTGTTCGCGCTGTCATCCGAGGCACGGGGTTGTCGAGCGATGGCCGCAGCAGCTCCGCGAATGTCCCTCGCGTGGAGGGACAGGTGGCGGCGATGACCGCCTGTTATGCGGCGGCGGAGGTGGACCCGGCCTCCATCCAGTACCTGGAGGCGCACGGCACCGCGACGCCCGCGGGAGACGCCACCGAGCTGAAGTCGATCGGCCGGGTCTTCGCGGGCAAGCGCGCGGGCATCCAACTGGCGAGCGTGAAGGCGCTCATCGGACACGTGGGCTGGGCGGCCGGCGCCGCGTCGGTCATCAAGCTGTGCAAGGCGCTGGAGCACCGGTTGTTCCCGAGGCAGGCGAACTTCGAGCGGCCTGGCGACGCGCTGCGCGCGCTCGGCGCGGACTTCGAGGTGAGTCAGCGTGAGCAGCCCTGGCCGGAGAACGGGGCGAATCCCCGGCGGGCCGCGACGAACGGCTTCGGCTTCGGGGGGACGAACGCGCACCTGGTGCTCGAGGAGTACCGAGGCGATGCGTCGCCCGTGTCGACGCGGTCCGGGTCGATGAGCGAGCTGGTGGTCGTCGCCGCGGAGGGCGTGTACCCGGATGCGCGAGGGACGCCGCGAGTGGGCGTGCCGTCGGAGGTGGGGACGCGCTTCGAGGTCGGAGCGTTCCGTCTGCCCTCCTCGTTGAGGTTGTTGCCGGACATCGCCGAGGACATGGACCTGACGCAGGGGCTCGCGCTCACGGCGGCGAGCGCGCTCGTGGAGAAGCTGGGTGGCTTCGACGGGCTGCGCTCGGGAACGGCCATCGTGCTGGGGCTCGAGGGAAAGACGCGCAGGGGCGTGGAGGCCATCCAGCGGGTGCTGGCCGCGTCGACGCGGCGTGGGCTTCGCGAGCTCGTCCTGGGCACTCCCGAGCGCGCGGCGCTGCTCCCGTTGGCGGAGGCGCTGCATGACACGGTGCTGGGGAGTGTGCGGCCGTCGGGGCCCTACACGCTCCAGGGGATGATGGCGAACGTCACGCCGGGGCGGGTGGCGGGGGCGCTGGATACGAAGGGGCCCAACTTCGTCATCGACGCGGGAGCGGCCTCGTTGGCCGAGGCGCTGAAGGCCGCGAGGGACGTGCTGGAGACGGGCTTCGAGCTGGTCCTCGTCGGGAGCGCGAACGTGCTCCGACCGGGCGCAGTGGATGCGGCGAGCGCGTCGGAGGGGGTGATGTTGCTGGCGGTCACCACCGCCGAGAAGGCCGCACAGCGAGGGCTGAAGGTGATGTGCGGCTTGCGCCTGTCCTCGTCGGAGCCTGTACGAGAGGACGCCGTGACGCGACTGTCAGCGCATTCGGCGAGCGAGGGGCTCGCGGTGCTGCGCGCGGTGCAGGCGGCGAGTGAGGGACGCGCGGGGACGCTGTGCTTCCACCCGGACGCGGCGAAGGGCACGCGTCTGTCGGTGGAGCTCATCCCTCCGCAGGCACGTGTCACCGGAGCGCGAACTCATGTCATGGAGAACCCGCGCATCGAGGGCGCTCAGCACGAAGCGGTGACCTCGACAGCAAGGACCTCGCACCCAGCCGCCGCGATGTCGACCTCCAAGGTGGGTGAGACGGTAGCGAGGGCTCAAGCCGTGAGCGCGAGAGTGGATGCGTCCGCGCCCCAGGCAGAGGCGAGTGGCTTCGACCTCCGTGCGTTCATCGGCTACCACGCCCCTGTGCTCGTCGAGCATCCAGCGCGAGTGACGCGGACCTCGGTGCTCACGGGGCGACGGGTCCTGTTCATCGCGGGAGACGAAACCCTGGCACATGAGCTGGAGGACCAGGCGCGCCGGCTCGGTGTGTCGGACCACCTCATCCTCTTCGCGGGCCCCGCGACGAGCACGAAGGGCAGGGTGCGCGGCATCGACCTGTCGAGCGAGGAGATCGCCGAGGCGGGACTGGAGGCCCTCGGCTTCGAGCCCCAGCTCATCCTCGCCGTCACGCGTGTCCACGGTGGCGACGAGCCCCAGGTCGTCGAGCAGACCGCCCTGCGCCACGAGGCACTCGAGCTGCTGTTCCTCGCGGCCCGTCGCTCCTACGAGAAGCTCGTCGCCGGAGAAGTCGAGCTGGCGAGTCTCTGCATGGGCGGGCTGGGACCTCGGCGTGTCCTGCATCCCGTGACGGGGCTGTTCGCGGGGATGCTCAAGTCCATCGCGAGGGAAGTCCCGGCCAGGAACGTCCGGGCCATCTCGACCACGAGCACCCTGCTGCCCGAGTCCCTGGACCAGGCGCTCCTCGAGCTGGGCTCGGAGGAGGACGAGGAAGGCCCGTCGGTCGAGGTCTGCTTCGACGGCGAGACGCGCTGCGTGCGCAGGCTGCGCCCCACCTCGTCACCGTCCTCGGGACCGGCCCTGCTCGACTCGAGCTCCGTGGTCCTGCTGACAGGCGGCGGCCGTGGCGTCACGGCGGTGCTTGCGGGCGCGCTGTTGAAGCGCTACGGCTGCACGGTGGTCCTCCTGGGCCGGAGCGACCCGGAGGCGGCGCCCGAGAGAATCCTCGTCGCGACGGACGAGCAACTCCCCGCGCTGGAGCGGGAGTTCTACACCCACGAGCTGGCCACGACGTGGGGCGTCCGGATGCCGGAGCTGCGCGCGCGCTTCGAGCGTCACCTGGCCGCCCGCGAGCTTCGCTCCACGCTCATGGGGCTCGCCCGGCTGCCAGGGCGGACCGTCTACCGCGTCGCGGATGTCACCCGTCCCCAGGACGTGGCGAAGGTCATGGACGAGCTCGTCCGCGAGTTCGGCCGACTGGACCTCGTGGTCCACGGCGCGGGCACGCAGACCTCCAAGAAGCTCAACCGCCGCCGGCTCGCGGAGCTGCGAACGAACCTGGACACCAAGCTGCTCGGGCTGCACCACCTGCACGCGGCCTGCGCCAGTCGCTTCGGACGCACGGTGCCCTTCCACGTGCTCACGTCCGCCTTCAGCTTCATCGGCAATGACGGACAGGCGGACTACGGCGCGGCGAACGAGGCGCTGGACCGGCTCTGCGCCTGGGTGGACGACGTCAACCCCCGCGCACACTGGTGCAGCGTGGGGTGGCTCGCCTGGGATGGCATCGGGATGACCCGGGGCTCCGAGTACCGGGTGCTCGGCGCCAGCCGCAAGCTCCGAGGCATCCGTGCCGAGGAGGGCGAGGCCCTGTTCCTCCAGCTCGTGGACGGCCAGCCGCGCGAGGCCATCAACGTGCAGCTCACCCAGAACGAGCGCGAGTTCTACGGCCTGCGACTCCTCCCCGAAGGCTCCGCGGGGGCCACCACGCCGCGCCCCGTCGTCCGCGAGGTGCGGGTCGACGCCGCGAGCGTGCCGTGCCTGGAGGACCACCTGGTGCGCGGCACGCCCACGCTCCCGGGGGCCTGGGCGTTGGACCTGATGCTCCGGGCCGCGGTGGGAGACCGGCTGCCGGAGCTGAACACCGTCACCATCGAGGACGTCCGCTTCTCACGCTTCATCCGCGTGCGGCCCGGCGGCCACCAGGCCCTGCGCGCCGAGTGCACACCGTGGGTCGATGAACCCGGGGTGCATGGTGTGCGGGTGCGGCTGTTGGGGGACATCGTCCACGCCTCCGGCGTGGTGCTCGAGCGTGACCTCGTCTACGCGGAGGCGCGCTTCACGCTGACCCGGCAGCCACCCCAGGGCGTGCCGGGACTCGACGCGGCGGCGCCCTCGGGGCGAGGCATCCTGGTCGAGGACCCTCATTGCGCCCCGGGCGGTCCCATCGAGCTGCGCAAGATGTTCGACTGCCTGGAGGACATCCGCCTGGAGCCCGCGGCGCGCTTCGCGAAGCTCGGCCTGCCGACGCGGCGGGAGGAGGCGGGGGCCACCGTGCCCGCGCTCGTCCTGGACGCGGCGCTGCGCTTGAGCGCGATGCACGTGCACGGTGTGTCGAACGACGTCTTCGCGCCCATCCAGTTCCAGCGCGCGACGTTCGACCGGGAGCTGGTGGACGGGCGGAGCCGCGCGCCGCTCCAGCTCTCCCTCAAGGCCCTGCGCCCGCGACTGGAAGGTGACGTCCTCCAGTGCGGCACCGTCGCGGCGGTCGATGAAGCGGGGCGCCTGCGGATGCTGCTCGAGGGCGGCCTCGCGCGCCCCATGGCCTGAAACCCTTTCCACGGAATGGACCCCATGAGCTCCTCCACACCGTCGCCGGTTGCCCTGCCGTTCGATGACCCCAAGCCGCTCCGCGCGGAGCTGCGCCGGGTGATGCCCGCCGAATCCTTCGAACCTCAACCCCACCGGGGTGTCATCGCACTGGCCCTGGTGCCGGTGATGCTGGCCTCCATGTGGCTGCTCGCCTGGGGCGGGCTGCCCTGGTGGGCCTGCCTCCCGCTCTCCTTCGTGTTGGGACAGATGGTCACCACCGTGGGGCTCGCGGCCCACGAGGCGCTGCACCACGCCGTCTTCAGGAGCCGGCGCTGGGAGGATGTCATCGGCTGGGTCGGCTTCGGCCCGTTCCTCGTCACCCCGGGCAACTGGCGCGCGTGGCATGTGCAGGCGCATCACAGCGCCGCGAACATCCACCAGAGAGACCCGGACATCCTCCCGCGACAGCCGGACCTGGGCACGCAGCGCTTCGCGCGGATGTTCCACGCGATTTCACCGGGCTCCGGCACCTGGCTGAGCTACGTCAGCTTCAGCGTGTTCTTCACCGCGCAGGGGCAGGCCTTCCTGTGGCACCACATCGACCAGCCCCACCTGCGCCACGTGCGCATGAACCGCGCGAAGGAGCGCATCCTCACGGTGCTCCTGGTGCTCGGCTGGGGGGCGCTGGGCTGGGCCATGGGGCCGCGCGGAGCCTTCTTCGCGCTCGTGTTCCCCCTCGTCGTCGCCAACATCACGTTGATGGTCTACATCGCCACCAACCACTGGCTGCAGCCGGCGTCCGAGGAGCACGACAACCCCTTCGTGAACACCGCGAGCGTCAAGACGCACCCGGTGATGGACTGGGCCCACCTCAACTTCAGCTATCACCAGGAGCACCACATCTTCCCGGCGATGAGCCCCCGCTTCGCGCCGCTGTTGCGCAAGCGACTGCGGGAGCTGAGCCCGGAGGCCTCCACCGTCTATCCCCACGTCCAGGCGCTGCGCGCGCTGTACGCGCGTCCCGCGCTGTACTCGCCCACCGAGGCGGGGACCTGGGTGGGGCCCCACGGGACACCCACGGTGACGAGCGGCGAGCTGCGAAGCCGCCTCGAATCCTCCGCCTGACGAGGAGCGCTACTTCCCGGTCCGGGCGTGGGGCGCGTTGACGGGCTTGGACTCGGGGCTGCCCTTCTCCCGCAGCCAGATGGACAGCAGGACGAGGGCCGCGACGGAGAGGAACTCGCTCTGCCATTTCTGGAAGGACTCGAACCAGAACCGGGAGGACACCATGTACTGGAGCACGGTGATGGCCGCCTCACCGTGCGCCAGGGCCTCTTCGTTGCGGGCCGCGGCGCCGGGGAGCCCTCCTGGGGCTCCAAATCCTTGTCCTCCTCCTTCTTGCCGCCGTTCAGGTCCTTCGACTCACCGGAGCCCTGCTGCTTGAGGAAGGCCGCCAGGATGACGAAGGCGCCCATCTGGAAGAACTCGCTCTCCCGGTTCTCGAACGTGGCCTCCAGGAAGTCGCCCGAGCGCAGGTACTCGCCGAACCGCGCCTCGGGTTGGCCATGCTGGCGCTGCTCCTCGTTGTGATGGAGGAAGCCGGAGACGGCCTGCCCCACCCAGCACAGGAGGAACGCGGCGAGCAGGACGAGCGACAGCCCATTGTTGGACAGGAATGCGCGCGGGCCTCTCTTCGGAGACCCCGATTGAGTGGTATCCGCCATCTCCCGAAGTCTGGACACGAAATGTCGGGGTGCAGCCGCCTCGGGAAGGCGACTGTCCGCCTCCCCGGTCCCCCACCGGCTTGGAACCCTCCGGAGACACGAGACATGGCAGGACTGTTCGACCCCCTGGTGCTGCGAGAAGGCGTCGTCGCGCGCAATCGCGTCTGGCTGGCGCCGCTCACCAACAAGCAGAGCCAAGCCGACGGAACCCTCTCCGACGCGGAGCTCCACTTCCTGGAGCGTCGTGCTCAAGGTGGCTTCGGGCTGGTGGAGACCTGCGCGGCGCACGTCCAGCAGGATGGCAAGGCCTGGTCCGGCGAGCTGGGCGTGCACGACGACGCGATGTTGCCGGGCCTGCGCCGGCTCGCCGAGAAGGTCCACCAGGGCGGCGCGCTGTTGTCCGCGCAGCTCTTCCACGGAGGTCTGCGCGCGGACCCCACCGTGAGCGGGCTGCCGCGCTGGAGCGCGAGCGCGCACGGCGGCGCGGACGAGTGCCGTGAGGGCACGGAAGGTGAGATTGAAGCCGTCATCGCCTCCTTCGCGAATGCGGCCCGGCGCTGCGCCCAGGCGGGCTTCGACGCGGTGGAGTTGCACGGCGCGCATGGCTATCTGCTGTCGCAATTCCTGAGCACCACCTACAACCGCCGCGCGGACCGCTGGGGTGGCTCGCTGGAGAACCGCTCGCGCCTCATCCGTCAGACCTTGGCCGCGGTGCGAAAGGCGGCCCCCTCGCTGGTGCTCGCGGTGCGCCTGTCACCCGAGGACTTCGGCCAGGCGCGCGGGTTGGACCTGGATGAGAGCCTGGAGGTCGCGCGGATGCTCACGGACGAGGGTATGGACATCCTCCACCTGTCGCTCTGGCGCGCGGGGCTCAACACCACCAAGCGCCCCCAGGAGCACGCCACGGAGCTGTTCCGCCGGGCCGTGCCCGCGCGCGTGAAGATGGTCGTCGCCGGCGCCATCTGGACGAAGGAGGACGCGGAGGCGCAGCTGTCGCGCGGCGCGGACGCGGTGGCCCTGGGCCGCTCCGCCATCGCCAACCACGACTGGCCCGAGCGCATCCATCGCGGTGCGCCCATCCACCAGCCGCCCCTCTCCGTGGACCTGCTGCGGGCCGAGGGCGTCTCCCCGGGCTTCATCGACTATCTGCGGGGCTGGAAGAACTTCGTCGCGACCTGATGCGTTGAAGCTGCATGGGCCACGACGCGGAAAAAGGGCGGTTCACTCCGGGAGTGTGCCTGCCGCGTCAAGTCTCTTGGCCGTGAAACGAAGTCTCGCGATGTGAGGCGTGTGGACTGGAAAAATGCCTGGGTCTCCTGAAACCCGGCCTTTTATGTCCCGTCCGTTTTAAATAAGTGACGCCTCCGGGCGTCTCTACACGCGTCCGACACCTCGACGGTGTGGGGCAACTCACATCACTTTTCGCGGGACCACCTTCATGACCAGCCGCACCCAGATGATGCTGTGCTCGATGTCCTTCGCTCTCATCGCCGCCCCCGCGTTCGCGCAGGATGACGCCGCGGAGGGCTACTCCGAAGAGGGTTATGTCCGCGAGGACTCGTCCGCCGGTGAGGGCAAGGGCTTCGCGCTCGGCCTGCGCGCGGGCTTCGCCGTTCCGTACGGCGACCTGGCGGGGAACCCGAACGGCGAGGGTGATGGCGCTCCGGTGGGTGACCTAGTCTCGAGCGTGATTCCGCTGGAGCTCAACGCGGGCTACTTCTTCAACAAGAACTTCTACCTGGGCGCCTTCTTCCAGTACGGCCTGGGCTCGCTCAACACCGAGGAGGTGGCTGGTGAGGAGGACCCCTGCAGCGTCGACGGCGTGAGCTGCAGCGCCAGCCAGCTGCGCTTCGGTGTCAACGCGGCCTATCACTTCGACGCGACGCCGCTGGTGGACCCCTGGGTGGGCGTGGGCATCGGCTACGAAATCCTGAACACGAAGATCTCGCTCGAGCTGCTGGGTGAGGAGCTGTCCGTCAAGACGTCCGTGAAGGGCTTCGAGTTCGTCTCCGCGCAGGGCGGCGTCGACTTCCGCATCTCGCCGAAGTTCTCGGTGGGCCCCTACATCACGGCGACGGTTGGCCAGTACTCGTCGGCGTCCCTCTCCGACGGTGAGGACGAGGAGTCGCAGGACATCGAGGAGAAGGCCATCCACGGGTGGATCAACGGCGGCGTGCGCGCGCAGTTCCGGTTCTAATCACCGCTTCGCGCCGTGGCTGTCCATGACGTCGGGCCAGGTTCGCTCCTGGCCCGACGTCGTCGTTCCAGGGCTCAGATGTATTCGTCGAACCAGTCGAACATGCGGTGATTGGCGACGGCCTGCGCGGCCTCCTGGCAGTGCAACAGGCCGGTGTCCTCCTCGGTGAAGAGCAGGTAGTCCTTGGGGCAGGTCAGCGCGTCGAAGAGCAGCTTCCCCTGGCCGCCGGAGTACGCCTCCGCGGTGCCGTCCATGACGAGCGTGCGGCAGCGGATGCGCTCGACGACGGGCCGGTTGGTGAAGGTCCTCAGCTTGAACATCAGGTCCGAGGGGGAGCTGGCGCCGTGCTTGTGCATGGCGTCGCGCATGTACCAGCGGTACAGGAACACCTGGGTCATGAGCTGGTACATGGCCGCGTCGAAGGCGGCCGGGTCCGTGTCGAGCAGCGCCATCAGCTCCGGGAAGTAGCCGTTGAAGTTGTCGAACTGCGACTGGCCCCAGTCGAGCACGCCCGGGTTGGGGATGAGCAGCTTGATGCGCCGCTCGAAGGCGGCCGCGCGCGGCACCAGGGCGCCGCCCATGCTCCAGCCGAGCAGGGCAATCCTGCGGGAGTCCACCCCGGAGATTCGCACCGCGAAGTCCACCACGGGCGTGATGACCTTCTCCCAGTCCGGGCGGAACGGCAGGTTCTGCTCGCGGATGGCCATGCCCTGGCCGGGGGCGTGGACGAGCAGGCAGTGGTAGCCACGCTCCAGCGCGGCGTCCACCACATACTTGGACTCCTCCGGCCAGGCGTCGCGGCCCTGCTGGAAGATGAGGAGCGGCGCGGGTCCCCGCGTGCCCCGCGCCCGGAAGAGGTAGCCGGGCAGGGTGGTGTTCTCGTAGGGGATGCGCACGGGGGTGCCCGGCATCTTCAGCAGGACGAGCGCCTTGTTGTACGCGTCCACCGCGCGGCGCCCCGTCTGCAGCACGCTCGGGTGGCTGGGCTCGGGGTGGTGGATGAGCGCGGCGCGGTAGTAGTTGGCCGCGCGCAGGTAGGCGTGGCCGGCGCTCGTCTTGTGGTGACGGGCAAGGCTCGCCTCGGCCATGCCGCGCAGGCGGTCCGCGGTGCTCACCCACTCGGTGGGCCAGCTCCAGTCATCGCTCACGTCGATGCGCGTCGCGGTGTCCAGCACCTCGCCGATGTCCGCCTGGGCGCTGTAGGTCGCGGCCAGGAAGTGCAGCAGCTGGTTCTGCATGACGGGGTCGTCTTCCAGCAACCCCAGCTCGTACCAGGGCCGCTGGGGCTCCTCGGCCGGGGGCGTCGTGCCCGGCGTGGAGGCCGGCGCCGCCAGGGCGGAAGGCGCGCGCAGCAGCGCGAGCCCGCCGGTGAGCCCCAGGCCCACGTGCAGCAGGGAACGTCGATTCAGGGTGAAACCCATGGTGTGCAATCTCCTGTGAGGGATTGCAGGCTCGAACACCGTGGCCCTTTATTTCTGTCATCGCCCGGTGGAAATCACAGACATGATTCCCGCGCGGAGAGGTGAAGACAGACGGAGGGCGAGGCGCGGGCGGCGCGAGGTGACACGTCGGCGTCGACAGGGCCCGGGCGCGCGGCTCTCGAGCACGGGAGGCTAGGGCATGGCTCGCCCGTGCCTCCCGGAGGGTGTGGGTTCAATCAGCTGATTGAATCGTGCGATTGGAGGTGCCGGTTGTCAAGGTCCGCCGGCGGGCGCACCAGGGTCCACTCCACGCCCGCGCCGCGCACCAGCCGCTCGGCGGCCATCAGGCGCTCGTCCCCCATGACTTCGATGGCCTGGCTCGACAGGAGCACGATGCGGCGCACGCTCCGGGACACGGCGAGCGACACGAACTCCGCGGGGATGGGCTGCTCATGGGGCGCCATGAGGTACAGGCGCGAGGACGCGCCGAGCGCGGCCTCCCAGGTGCTCGAATCCGTCCAATCGAAGCGGATGTCGGAGTGCCGGGAGGCGGCCCTCACGGTGTGGCCCTGGCCGCGCAGCAGCCGGGTGACTCGTCGTCCGGTGGTGCCGCTCGCGCCCAGGATGAGGATGCTCGGGGAGGAGGTCATGGCGTGAGGCATACACAGCCGCGCCTCGCCTCGGGACGCGCGAGGCGGGCGCGGATGGATTACTCAACAGAGCGCACGCTCAGGGCGTGGTGAACTGGGTCAACCAGTTCAGGTTGGGACGCAGGGACCAGGGCTGGCTGCCCGAGCGCCAGGTGGAGTCGAGCAGGAGCCCCACGCAGCTGCCCGTGCGCATGTAGCAGTGGTCGGCGTTGAGGTCGCCCACCTGGCTGTCCTTGATGATGTACCAGCCGCTGCCGTTGCTCTGCAGGCAGGACGTGGCCAGCGGGCAGGAGTAGCCCGTCGTGTCCGTGTTCTGCGCGCGCACCTGGGCCTCCGTCGGGCCGACGAAGACGTCCTGCTCGCCGTTGATGATGCGCAGGCGGCTGCTGGGCAGTGCGCGGTTGCCATTGGCGACGCAGGAGGACAGGTTGTAGATGGAGTACTGGACGCCGGCGCCCAGGCCATACGCGGCCTGCACGCGCGAGTCGTGGTTCTTGGCGAGGATGGCCATGACGGAGCCCTGGCTGAAGCCCGCCACCACGATTCCCTTCGAGCAGTCCGCCTTGGCGCGCGAGCACAGCGTGCCCACCGCGCTGGTGGACCGGCTGCCGTCGAAGATGCAGCGCGAGCGGGCCGTCAGCGTGGAGCACGAGCCGAACGTGGCGTTGTCGTACTCGACGGTGGCCGCGACATAGCCGCGCTGCGCCATCTCCTCCACCGCCGCCAGCGCCGAGGAGTGGTCATAGTTCTCCGTGGTGCCCACCGTGTAGATGAACACAGGGTACTTGCCCGAGGCCGCGGGCTCCTGGCCGCGCAGGTTGTACGTGGAGCCACACAGCGACGTGCCACCACCCCGGTATGTCGCCGAGAAACTGCTCAACGTCTGTGCCCCCGCGGCGGAGGACCAGGCCAGGGCCAGCAGCAATCCAAGACGGAAGCTCAGCTCGCTCTTCTTCATGACTTCTCCTCGTGGTTGTCGACAGTCATGGGAGCGCCGCGCAAGCCAGGCGCGGGCGTCCCATCCGGAATCAAAGCGGCGCATCCGGAGTCGTGTCTATCTTATTTTTCTATCTGTTCAGTTATTTCATGATTTGTTCCGCTTCGCGAAACATGGCTGGGATTGTTTCGCGAAGCGAAAGCGCGCGAGCGCGGTGGATTCCGCACCGCGAAAGGACAAGGCCTGTCGCGCGTGATAGAGGCGGCGCGCCATGTCTCCTTCGCTCTTGCTGCTGTCCCTGTTGTCGACCGTGCCCCAGGTGTCCGAGTCAACCCCGGAGGCGTCCTCGTGGCAGGCCCGTCTGTCCTTCCTGGCGAGTGACCCGAACGTGGACCGTTCGGGCTCCACGACCAGCTGGAACGCGGCGCTGGATGCGCGCTCGCCCGAGCTGACGGCGGGGCTGCGCGCGGAGGCGGAGCTGTCGTTCTTCGTGAACGCCAACAGCGCGCAGGGCGTGAGCTTCGCGGACAATGGGAGCAACTTCCGGCTGCGCTACCGTCCCGCCGCCTGGGCCGCTGACGAGAGCCTGGCGCTGAGTGTCTTTCCGCTGAGCTCCACGCGGGTGTACCTGGGCTCCGTCTACCCGGTGACGTGGGGGCGGGACGTCTTTCCCTCCGGTGACAGCAGCAGCGAGCCCGCGGTGGAGCTGCGGCTCGTGCGTCAGCGCTGGGCGGCCTTCGTGGCGCTCAAGTCCGCGGAGTTGACGACGTGGGAGCTGGAGCGGGCGCGGCACTACGCGGTGCTCGCGGGCGGACAGGTCGAGCTCGCGCCCGGGCTGCGGGTGGAGCTGGAGGGGATGTACGTCGACCGGGGGGACAGTCCCGGGCTGGCCACCATGGGGCGTGAGCTGTCGGTCATCCTGCGAGGTGGCTCCGCTCGGGTGTTCTGGAGCCGGGGCGAGCCCATCGGCGACAACGTGGACCTGTCGCTCTTCCGGGGGGACCCCACCTTCTTCGAGCGGTTCTTCACGCCCTCGGCGTCCTCGACGGGGGTCTCCGCGTCGCTCTCGCTCGAGGGCAGCCTGATCTCCCAGGACCTGGAGGACCCGGCCGGAGGCTTCGGCAAGCTCGCCGAGACGTCCCAGGCGGCGGCCCTGGACGGGCGGCTGCGGCTGGGAGCGTGGCGTGTCCATGCCCTTGCCTGGTTCCGGACGGCGAGCTTCCTCCAACTGGATGGGCCGGGCTTGCCTCCGTTCATGGCCTTCGCGCACGAGGCGGACCCTCGCGCCGAGGTCTCCGGCTCGTTGGGCGTGGACTACCATCTGGCGGACTGGGGCCTGACGCCAGGCCTGCTGGCGCGTGTCACCTTGCCGGCGGCGTTCCGCTCCTCGTGGGGGACTGTCCCGGACAGGCTCCTCGTCCTCCAGGGGCGCAACCAGCTCTCCCTGCTGCCCGCCGACGGGGACCGCGGCACCATCTTCACCCTGAAGGCCACGGCGAGATGGGACCTGGGACGCGTGGCTGGTGTCGTGGGCGAAATCTCCTATATGAATGACCCCAACCAGACGGAGTTCCGAGACGACGTGACGGGGGTGGCGCAGCCCGTCTTCATCAAGGCGAGCGCGTGGGGTGCCACGGTGATGCTCCAGGCCCGCTTCTGACAGGCTTGCGAGCCAGGCGCGGTGCGCACGAATGGCCGATGCACTGTGTTCTCTGAAAACGAGACACAAGAAATGGTTTCGTGGCGCAAGGAGTGGTCAGCCTTCACCCAGGTTCGCTGGCGCTCCGCGCCGTCGACATGTTCCAATGCGAAGCATGCGAAGACTCATTTGCATGCTGTGGGCGGTCCCGCTGCTGGTGCTGGCGGGATGTGGCAGTGACTCGGACTCGTGCGACGACAACACGTCGCCGGAGACCTACAAGGACGCCAGGCGGGTGACGTGTTCTGGCACGGCGGACGCGGACGTCGCCTGTTGTGGCTACCTGGGTGGCGCGTGCAACTACACGCTGTGCCGCAAGAGCGTGTGCGGGGAGTGGATCGAAGAGTCCTTCTCCTGTCCCTGAGCCTGGAGCTGGGTTGATGCTCGTTTCCGGGGCCGGGCCCCCGGGGATGGGCGGTCGATCGTGTCTGTCTTGGCTGTGGTTGGGAAGTCGCCGTGGGTGTCCCCCGGGACTGTGCCCGGTGGTGTGAGGCCCCGCGCTTCCTTCGGAGCGTCTCGACTCGCGAAGCGAGGGACGCATTCCTCCGGGTGAGCACGGGGCCTTCGTGCGTCCGTGCGACTAATTGCGACGCTTGTTCGCCAGGAACTCCTCGGCCCAGCGCTTCACCGTGTCCGCCGCGTCGCCGTCAGACGCGCGCAGGGCCGCGGCCAGCGTGGCAGGATTGGTGGAGTCGTCGCCCTGGGCGGCCGTCTGGCCCTTCTTGCGAACCCAGACGCGCGGGCCCGCGGGAGCGGCGGGAGCGGCCGCGGGCGTGGGCTTCTCCTCACGCGACTCCGAGCGACGGCGGCGCGACAGGATGACATCCGGCAGCGAGTGCGGCGCGGCATGCTCCACCCAGGCGGAGTGCAGCCGGCCCGTCGCGATCATCTGGCGACGCTTCTGGTAGTGCGCGGAGCAGTAGCCGAGCGTACGGACTGGCTGGCGACAGCCGATGACGGCGCAGGCGACGGGCTGCTCGACGACGGCCTCGACCTTGGGAGGAGGCTGGGGCGCGACAGGGGTCTTGGGGGCCGCGCGCGGCGTGGTGATGGGTTGCCCGCTCATGCGCTCGGACAGGCGGCGCAGCGAGGCCACCAGCGAGGCGAACGACTCCTGCACGGCGCCCTGCACGATGGACTGGAAGGCCTCATCCAGGGACGGCGTCGCCGAGGGAGCGCCGCGCGCGGGCTGAGAGCGGGTGTTTCGGGGGGAGGGGGAAACGCGACGGGCTCTAGGCATGTCGTGGCTGGCGTAGCACGGCTCAGGTGGTTCGACTATACGTGAATGTTCTCCGCTCACTGGCGGGCACTCCGGGCGAGCCGTCGAGCTGACTTCACGCTGCTCGAGCGTGCTGAGCACTGCAGTCGAAGCGCCGTCACGGTACACGCGGGTATCGATGTAACGCGGACGCTCGCGTTTCAATGCCTATGCAGTGGCGACGTCGCTGTCCCGATTGACGGCGAACACCGAGGCCACGGCCACTGTCGGCGGCTGCGCGCATGACTCGTCCCGTGGCTGCATGGGCAGTCGCCGTGGTGGCGGGCAGCCTGCGGGCCTTCGTTCGAACGTGGGGGGCGTGATGCGCCTGGTGCTGGGATGGGTCGTCGTGAGCGTGCTGCTCGTCGCCGGAGTCGACCGGCTCGCGAGCCATCGTGGAGCCGCTGGCGGTTCGTCGTCGAGCTGCCCCACCACCGCGCCCGTGCTGCCCGGGCGTCAGGGATCCATCGACGTGGATGGAGCGGAGTGCGTCGCGATGTCGGGAGCCCAAAAAGGTGAAGGCCCCCAAGCCACTAGGACTTGGGGGCCTTCTTTTTGGCGAGGAGTACGGGACTTGAACCCGTGGCCTCCGGCGTGACAGGCCGGCGTTCTAACCAACTGAACTAACTCCCCACAACTATGGGCGGAACAGGGATTGAACCTGTGACCCTCGCCTTGTAAGGGCGACGCTCTGCCGCTGAGCTATCCGCCCGAGGGCGTGTTCCGCGTTGCGACGGGGGGGCTTTTATAAAGGGCTCCCTCCACTGTCAAGCATACGTTTCGAAGGCCCTGATCATTCCGTCACCGACCGCGCGGAGCGTGAAATCGCCCGTGCGGTCGGTGAGTCATCCGCCTAGGGAGCGCTCACGACGCCCACGTCCGCGGCCTGGAAGCCGTTGCCGCTGCCATCCCGGTCATTCCGGTCGCCGAAGCAGTAGGAACCGCCGTTGAGGGCGTAGCGGTAGGCGTAGACGGTGCCGGCGGGGAGGTTGCCCGGCAGCTCAGCGGAGAACTGGTCGTTGTTGCCGCCGCCCTCCTCGCTGAGGAACGGGGCGGCAATCCAGGTCCAGCCCCCCACGCCCGGGTCCTGCTGGGCATCGCCGTAGCCCAGGTGCGCCACCAGGCCGACGCCCGCGCCGCTCTCGGTCGTGACGCCGGCCTTGTAGACCTGCCCATAGATGGTCGTGGGGTTGGGGCCCACGGTCACCGAGAAGGGCCACTGGAGGTTGCAGTACTCGATGTCCTGGTGGTTGCCGACGGTGAGGGCGTGCTGCTGACCCGGGGTGTACCCGCCCACGTCGCTGCCGTCCTTGTCGCAGTACGTCCACGCCGTACCGTCCGTGGAGTAGCGCAGGCTGACCGCACGGCTGCCCGTGTAGGCCGGGTGGATGCTGGTGGAGAACTCGTCGGTATCCGCCTCACCCTCGGCCTCGCGGGCGTACGCCGCGGCCTTCCAGGAGAAGGCCGCGGGAGTCGCGGAGGCGTCCACGTCCGCGTTGCCCAGGCCCACCTGCACCTGGAGCCCAGCGCCCGCACCCGCGCCGTTGGTGACGCCCGCCAGGCGCACCCGGCCCGTCACGGTGACGGCCGCGCCGCTGCCCACCGTCGTCCCGCTCACGCTCTGCAGCCGGCAGAAGTCCGCCGCCGCCGGCGCCTGCACCGTCAGCGTGCCGGCCTGCTCGAGCGAGAAGCCGTTGCCCAGCCCGTCCGCGTCGCAGTAGCGGTACGCGCCGCCATTCACATTGAAGCGGATGGCGAACTTGTAGCGGCCCACCGTGCCCGGGTTGGGCAGCGCGGCCTTCCACTCGTCGTTGTTTCCGTTCCCGGACTCACGGTTGAAGCTCGTCCCCGTGGTGGTCCACTGCCAGCTCGCCGCCGTCGGCTCGTCCGTCTCCGGGCCGTAGCCGACCTCGCCCTGGATGCCCGCGCCGCCGCCCGTGCCCGGAGTGACGCCCTCCATGTAGACCTGGGCGTAGATGTCGATGGGCGCCTGGCCCACCTGGTACACCTCGTTGGGGGGAGGCTCGTTGGACTCGCCGCCCAGCTTGCACCAGCCCACGGAGATGTCCTGCGCCGCGCTCACGGTGAGCGTGCCCGTCTTCTCCGGGTCGAAGCCCGTGGCCCCGCCGCTGTTGCCGTCCGAGTCGCACAGCAGGTACGCGCCGTCGTTCACCTTGAAGCGGTAGGCGAAGCGATAGCTGCCCTCGGCGCCCGGGTTGGGCAGCGTGGTCTCGAACTGGTCGTTGTTGCCGGACTCGTCCTTGTAGGCGGCCGTCGTCGTCCAGTTCCACTGCGCGGACGTGGCCGGGTTCTCACCGGCGGGGCCCCAGCCCAGCTGCCCCACGATTCCCGCGCCGGCGCCCGCGCCCTGCGTCACGCCCTGCACGAACACCTGCGCCAGCACCTTGCGGGTGCCCGCGGCGCCCGACGCGTACGTCACCGTCTCCGGGGTCTGATTGTCCGCAGGGCCCAGCTTGCAGAAGCCGATGACCTTGGGCACCACCACCTCGCCGGTGACGGTGAGCTGGCCCAGCTTGTCCAGCTCGAACTCCTGGCCGCCGTCATCCACGCCGTTGCCGTCGCACACGCGCACCGGGCCGCCGTTGCCGCTGAAGCGCACCGCGTAGCGGTACTCGCCGTTGGTGCCCGGGTTGGGCAGCGTGGCCTTCCACTCGTCGTTGACCTGGAAGTTGTCCTTGTTGAACGCGAGTGCCGTGGACCAGTTCCACAGCTGCGAGGTGCGCGGGTCCTCGCCCGCCGGCCCCCAGCCGAGCTGACCGGACAGGCCCGGGCCCGCGCCCACCTTGTCCGTCACCCCTGCCATGTAGACCTGCGCGTAGACGGTCTTGAAGCCCGACGTCTGCGTGGTCTGGTAGTTGATGACCTCCGGGTCCTTCTGGTCCTCGCCAATCTTGCACCAGCCCACCGGCGGCTTCGGCGCCTCGGTGCCCACGGTGAGCGTGCCCAGCTTGGCCAGGCTGAACGTCAGCTCGCCCTCGGTGCTGTCGTTGACGCCGTCCGCGTCACAGACACGCCAGGCGTTCTCACTGATGCTGAAGCGGAAGGCGAGCTTGTACTGGCCCTCGGTGCCGGGGTTGGGCAGCTCCGCCTCCCACTCGTCGTTGTTGCCGTGCTCGGCCTTGTAGACGGCCGGAATCCACGTCCACGCCGCGGAGTCGCGCGGGTCGGTGTCCACCGGGCCGTAGCCCAGCTGCGCCACCAGCCCCGAGCCCGCGCCGGCGCCCTGGGTGATGCCCGCCGCGTACACCTGGCCCTGCACCTTGAGCAGCGTGGTGTCCGTGGGGCGGTAGAACAGCTCCGGGTTGGCGCGGTTCCCGTCCGGGCCCAGCTTGCAGTAGTCCACGCGCGGCCGGGAGATGAACACCCGGCGCAGCATGTTCTCCGCCACGCCGTTGGCCATGCCGTCGCCGTCCGCCATCACCCACGTGGTGCCGCCGTCGATGGAGAAGCGAATCGTGATGACCCACTCGCGGCTCTCCCCGCCGATGGCCGGCTGGAGCAGCACGTTGCCCTTGTAGATGTCCGCCTCGCCGCTGTCGGAGTCGCCCTCGTACGTGGCCTCCTCCCAGGTGTAGCTGTCCTGCTGGAGCAGCGCGGAGTCCGCGGGCGCGAAGCCCACCTGCGCGCGCACCCCGCCGCCCTGGCCCACGCCGCGCGTCAGGCCCGCCACGGTGATGGCGCCGCGCACCAGCACGCCCACCGGCTGGCCGCCGCTGACGGCCTCCGTGTTGCCGTTGATGACCTCCGCCTGGTCGATGTTCCTGCCCGGCGGACCCTCGTAGGTGAAGCCCTTCACCAGCACGCCGTAGGCGCCGTCGGGGTTCACCACCCGCACGTCCACCTGGGCGGTGGTCGCCGTGGGCGAGTAGCCATAGATGCGGAACGCGTTGACCACCACCACGCGCAGGGCTTCCTGCTCGCCGAGGTAGAGCTTCGCGCCGTCCTTGAAGCCGGACCCGTAGACATTGATGAGCGTGTTGCCCGCGATGGGACCGCCCGAGGGGGTGATTTCCCTCACGGTGGGCGCGGTCTGCTCGGAGGGCTGGTTGCCCTCCTTGTCATCACCACAGGCCACGGCGAGCAACGGCAACACGAGAAGAAGGGACCGCAGACAACGGGACATCGGCCATCACCCCTTGACGCCGCCGGCGGTCAACCCGCCGACGAGGTGCTTCTGGAGAGCGAAGAACAACGCCATGACCGGCGCGGACACCACGAGCGCGCAGGCGGCGAACTTGCCCCACTCCACCTTGTACTCGCCCACGTACCGCTGGAGGGCGACGGGCAGGGTGAAGCGGGTCGGGTCGTTTATCAGCGTGGCGGCGAGGACGAACTCGTTCCACGCCGTCATGAAGGAGAACAGCGCCGTCACGGCCAGCGCGGGCCGGGCCAGCGGCAGCACCACACGGAGGAACACCTGGAGGGGCGAGGCCCCGTCCATCACCGCCGCTTCCTCCAGCTCGCGCGGCAGCGTGTCGAAATAGCCCTTCAACATCCAGATGCAGAAGGGCAGGGCGGTGGTGGCGTACACCAGCACCAGCCCGGTGAGGCTGTCGAGCAGCCGCAGCTTCTGCAGGATGCTGTAGATGGGCACCAGCATCAGCGTCGCCGGGAACATCTGGGTGATGAGCAGCGCCTGCATGCCGCCCTCCTTCCCCGGGAAGCGGAAGCGCGACAGCGCGTACGCCGCTGTCACCGCCAGCGTCAGCCCCACCACCGTCGTCGCGCCGGACACGATGATGCTGGAGAGCACCTGCCGGCCGAACACCCACCGGCCCTGCACGTCGGTGCTCAGCAGCACCTCGCGGAAGTGGTCGAACGTCACCGCGTCCGGGAAGGGGTTGGCCGTGAGCGACAGGCCGTCCGACGGGGACAGCGCCATCTTCACCACCCAGAGGACCGGGTAGAGCGTCACCATGCACATCAGGCTCAGCCCGGCGTGGATGAAGGCCATCTTCAGGCCCGAGGGCTTCTTCATCACGCCGCCTCCTCGGTGCGCATCAGCCGCTTGGTGAAGACCGACCAGCCCAGGAGCACCACGAAGATGAGCACCGAGTACGCGGCGGCGAAGCCGTACTGCTCGTTGCGCTGGAAGGCCCAGCGGAACGCCTCGGAGACCAGGATGTCGGTGGCGCCGCCCGGCTCGCCTCCGGACACCAGGTAGATGATGTTGAACATGTTGAACGTCCACACGCTGCCCAGGATGACCGCGGGCAGCATGGCGGGCTTGAGCAGCGGCAGGGTGATGTGCCGGAACTGCGTCCAGCGGCTGGCCCCGTCCACCTCCGCGGCCTCGTAGAGCTCCGGGGGAATCGACTGCAGCGCGCCCAGCGCCACCACCATCATGAAGGGGAAGCCCAGCCACGTGTTGGTGGCCACGTTGGCCGCGAACGCGGTGGAGAAGCGCGTGAACCAGCTCACCGGCTCCAGCCCCAGCGCCACGAGCAGCCCGTTGATGGCCCCGAACTGCTGGTGGAACATGCCCTTCCACATCAGCGCGGTGATGTAGTTGGGCACCGCCCACGGGATGATGAGCAGCACCCGGTACACGCCGCGCAGCTTGAGCAGCGGGTCCTTGAGCAGGAGCGCCAGCCCCAGGCCGATGCTCACGTGCAGCACCACGTTCACCGCCGCCCACAGCAGCGTCACCACCAGCGTGAAGTAGAACGAGAGCGGCTCGGTGATGCTGTAGCCACGGCTGGCCAGGATGTCGACGAAGTTGGCCAGGCCCACGAAGGTGTACTGGCCCGCGTCGTGGTGGAACAGCGACAGGCCCAGGCCCACCGAGAACGGGATGAACACCAGCACCAGCAGGCCCACCGCCGCGGGCGCCACGTACCTCGCCGCGCGGGCCACGTCCGGGTAGCGCTGCCGGAAGGTCATCCCCGGCGCGGGCCGGCGCAGCACCCACGCGGTGCCACCCAGCGCCATGACCCCCGCGAGCCCCAGCCAGGGCACGGGGTTGGCCTCGGGGGGACGCTCGCGGTGCAGCGCGCGGTACCGGCGGTCCGCCAGCGCGCCCGCGTCCTCGGGCTGGGCGCCGCCCTGGAGCACCGCGCGCAGGGTGAGCTTCATCGGCTCCCACACCCGGGCCATCTCCAGCGTGTTGGGCATGGGCGTGGCGTTCACCGCCGCCTCGCGGAACGAGGAGATGAGCGTGTCGTCCTTCACCGCCTGGAGCTGGTATGCCTGCACGTCCGCCGGGATCTGCCGGCCCACCGTGGTGCGCACCCGAGACGCCTCGCCCAGCGACAGGAAGCGCGCCAGCTGGTGCGCCCGCGGCGCCTGCTCCGTGCGGGCCGAGACGAACGCGGCCTCCACGCCGAGGAAGGGACGCAGGGGCGTGCCCGTCTCGCTCACCGTGGGCAGCGCCACCACGCGGTAGGACACCGACGGGGCAATCTCCCCCGCGAACCAGGGGCCGCTGATGATCATCGCCGCGCGGCCGTCGTTGAAGAGCGTCTTCACCAGCGCCCCGCTCACCTCCTGGGGCATCAGCTTCTCGTCCTGGAGCTTCTTCACGAACGCCAGCGAGCGCGCCATGCCCGGCGTGTCGAAGCTCGCCTTGCCCGTGTCGTCGAAGAGCTTGCCGTCGAAGCCGAAGAGGAAGGGCGCGTGGAAGTAGAAGTCCCCGCTCTCGTACGCCAGGCCGAAGCGCCCTTGCGCGGGGTTGGACAGCGTGGGCAACAGCGCCAGCAGCTCCGCCGTCGTCGCGGGCGGCCGGGGCACGAGCTTCGTGTTGACGTAGAGCGCCAGCGACTTGAGCGACATCGGATAGCCGAACACCTGGCCATCCACCTCCAGCGCCTCCACCGTGTTGGAGAAGTAGTCCTCGCGCTGGAAGGCGCCCGCCGTGGGCGCCACCAGGTTCTGCGAGTGGAAGTTGCGCAGCCGCTCGTGGTTGAAGATGAAGACGTCCGGGCCGGCGCCATGGGGGATGGCGTTGGTCAGCTTGGCCGCGTACGCGTCATAGGGCAGGGCGAGCAGGTCCACCCGCACGCCCGTCTGCTTCGTGAAGAGGTTCGTCGCCTCCAGCAGCGCCGTCTCTTCGCCGCCCCGGTACGCGTGCCACAGCTTGAGGGGCGCCGGGCCCTCCGCCGCGTGCGCGCACCAGGCCGCCGCGAGGAGCACCAGGGCGCAGAGTCTCCTCAAGACGCCACCTCCAGCGTCTCGCGCTGGGTGGGGTGGCGCAGGGCCTTGGCGCCGTCCTCGCTGAAGACATGCAGCGCGTCGGCGACGGGCGCGAGCGCCACCTTGTCTCCCACAGAGACGTGGGTGCCCTTGTCGAAGCGCGCGGCCACGTGCCCCGCCTCCGTCGTGACGAAGGCGTAACCGTCGAACCCCAGCCGCTCCACCGCGTCCACCGTCCCGGACAGGGGCCCCAGCGCCGCCACGCGCAGGTCCTGGGGCCGCAGGCCCACCAGCACCCGCTCACCGCCCTGGGGTAGATCCTGAGGACTCAGCAGGGTGAAGCCCTTGCCCACGAGGCTTCCGCCGTCGCGCCGGGCCTCCAGGAAGTTCATCGACGGCGAGCCCAGGAAGCCCGCCACGAACCGGTTGGCCGGGCGGTTGTAGAGCTCCAGCGGCGGCCCCACCTGCTGCAACACGCCGCCGTTGAAGACGGCCACCCGGGTGGCCAGCGTCATCGCCTCCACCTGGTCGTGCGTGACGTAGATCATCGTCGCGCCCAGCCGGCGGTGCAGCCGCGCCAGCTCCCCGCGCATCTGCACGCGCAGCGCCGTGTCCAGGTTGGACAGGGGCTCGTCGAAGAGGAACACCTGGGGCCGCCGGACGATGGCGCGTCCCATGGCCACGCGCTGACGTTGACCACCCGACAGGGCCTTGGGCTTGCGCTCCAGCAGGTGCCCCAATTCCAGCATCGAGGCGACCTCCGCCACCCGCGAGTCGATCTCCGCCTGGGGGAGCTTGCGCAGCGTCAGGCCGAAGGCCAGGTTCTCGCGCACCGTCATGTGCGGGTAGAGCGCGTACGACTGGAACACCATCGCCACGTCGCGGTCTCTCGGCGGCACGTCGTTGACCCGCTTGCCGCCGATGCTCACCTCGCCCGCGTCCACCTGCTCCAGCCCTGCGATGAGCCGCAGGAGCGTCGTCTTCCCGCAGCCGGACGGGCCCACCATGACCAGGAACTCGCCCTGTCCCACCTGAAGGTCCACGCCCTTCACGATGAGGTTGGAGCCAAACGACTTCTTGATGCCGTTCAGGGTGACTTCGGACAAGACGCTCTCGGAAAAATGGGGGGAGAACGGCCGCGCACATTACCCGGAGCCTCGCGCTTTCCCCAAACCTCCCCGGTTGGGCGCAGTGCGTTATTCTCGACGGAAGTCATCCGGAAGTTTCCGGTGTCCGTAGCAATGCCTGGAGGGGGACGGGGCGGGGATGGCCGCCTTGTCAGCCCTGGAAGTCGCTTGTTATGGAAGCCGGCACCTGGTTCGTCGAGGTCTACCCCACCGCATGAGCACTCCCCGCTGGTCCCTTCCGAGGGGCATGACCCTGGTCTCGCTGCTGTTCGCCCTCGGGTGCAGCGAGAGCGATTACGTCCGGCTGTATCACAGCGAGGCACGTGCCCCGAGCTACACGGTGGAGGACGTGGAGTCCCTGAAGCACATGGGCGCTACCTTCGTGGATCAGGGGGTCAACTTCGCCCTGTACTCGGAGAACGCGACGCGCATCGAGCTGCTCCTGTTCGACGACCCGGAGGTGAACTCGCCCTCGCGCACGTATCAGCTCACCCGTTACGGCGACGTGTGGAACGTCTACGTGGAGGGCGTGGGCCTGGGCCAGCACTACGGCTTCAGGGCCTGGGGTCCCAACTGGGAGTTCGATCCGCGCTGGTTCCCCGGCTCCATCCACGGCTTCCGCGCGGACGCGGACGTGTATGGTAACCGCTTCAACCCGAACAAGCTGCTCACGGACCCGTACTCGAAGGCGCTGCACCGCGACCACGACTGGAGCAAGGGCAGCACCGCCAGTGGCCCCGCGCGCAACGAGGTGACGTACGCGGCCTCCGCCAAGAGCGTGCTGGTGCAGAGCGGCTACCAGTGGGGCGAGCTGGAGCGGCAGTACCGCGCCAACCGCGAGGACGAGCAGTGGGCGGGCCACAAGTGGCAGGACCTCATCGTCTACGAGGTCCACGCCAAGGGCTTCACCGCGGACCCCGCCAGCGGCGTGCGCTTCCCGGGCACCTACCGGGGCATGGGCGAGAAGGCCGACTACTTCAAGGACCTGGGCATCACCGCCGTGGAGCTGCTCCCCATCCACGAGAAGCCGCTGGATGGCGGCTACTGGGGCTACCAGACCATCAACTTCTTCGCGCCGGAGGTCTCCTACGCCGCGCACAAGCTGCCCCACCAGGTCATCGACGAGTTCAAGTGGATGGTGGAGGAGCTGCACAAGCGCGACATCGAGGTCATCGTCGACGTCGTCTACAACCACACCGGCGAGGGCGGGCTGTGGCGCGAGAAGCTGGAGTCCGACGACGTGCTGCCCGGTGAGCCGCTGGACTCGCTGGACCCGGCGGAGGTCGCGGGCCTGTACTCGTTCCGCGGCATCGACAACCAGGCGTACTACGGGCTCAACGGCGACCGGCGCACGTACTGGAACAACACGGGCGTGGGAAACCAGACGCGGCCCAACCACCGCCCCATGCGCAAGCTCATCATCGACAGCCTGCGCTTCTACGTCGAAGAGCTGCACGTGGACGGCTTCCGCTTCGACCTGGCGCCCATCCTCGGCGAGAGAGACCAGGACTACAACCGCTGGGACGACCCGAAGAACACGGTGCTGCAGGAGATCATCGACGACCCGGTGCTCCAGAAGTACAACACCCGCATCATCGCGGAGCCGTGGAGCGCGGGCGGCTGGTACTGCATGCCGATGGGCGAGTTCCCCAACTCGCTCACCCAGCCGGGCAACGGCTGGTACGAGTGGAACGGCCGCTTCCGCGACTGGTGGCGCGCGTTCATCAACCGCGACGACTGGAAGCTCAACTCCAACGAGGGCTCGCTGTGCGGGCGCCCCGGCTCCGCGGACGGCGCGTTCCTGATGTACGGCAGCAAGGAGTGGTACGTGCGCAACGGGCGCCGGCCGTACCACTCGATGAACTTCATCACCGTGCACGACGGCTTCACGCTCTACGACCTGTTCGCCTACGAGGTGAAGCAGAACAAGTGCGGCCCGCTGAACCCGGTGTGCTGCGACACGCCCAACAGCCCCTTCTGCGACAAGGTCAGCGGCGAGGACCACAACCGCTCTCGCAACTGGGGCCCCATCGGCGACGCGCGCGCGGAGAGCATGCGCCGGCAGATGATGCGCAACGCCTTCATGGCGATGATGGTCAGCCACGGCACGCCGATGATTCTCGGCGGCGACGAGTGGATGCGCACGCAGCTGGGCAACAACAACGCCTACTCCACGCGCGCGGACAACCCCTTCAACTGGTACCAGTGGGGCGCGTACCTCGCGCGCGACGAGCGCCACCGGATGTACGAGTTCGTCAAGGCCGCCATCCGCCTGCGCAAGGAGCACGCCTACGCCTTCGCGCCGCCCGACTACGAGAAGGGCTCGCCGCTGGTGTGGAAGAGCGCACAGAACAGCGAGGAGGTGGGCTGGGACACCAAGCAGCTGATGATGCACTACCCGGACACGACGCACGGCCCGGAGCTGGTGGTGCTCATCAACATGGAGCCGCGCGCGGTGGAGTTCACCCTGCCGCCCGGGCGTCAGTGGAAGCGGCTCATCGACACGCAGGCGTACTTCGACAGCCCCGAGTACCTGTCCGCCACGGGCCTGGACCCGAGGGCCACGGGCAACTCGTGGCTGGACGCGCCGTCCCCGGTGACGGGGGCGACCTACGGGGTGCCGGAGCGGACCATCGTCGTCCTGCGCGCGGAGTAGGGGCAGGCAGGCGAGGTGCGCTATAAGCGGGGCCCGTCCATGCGAGTCCTGCCAGCGCGCCTCGGCGCCCTCCTGTTGCTCCTCATCCCGCTCGTCACCCTGGCCGACGCCACGAGGGACCGCTTCGGCGCCGCGGGCTACTTCCGCATCATGACCCGCCCGGACTTCTCGGGCGGCTCCGGCCAGCTGGGCTACTACTGGCTCTACGGCCGGCTCCTCAACGAGAGCCCCTACGGTGAGCTCAACCTGCGCCTGGACGTGCTCCAGGCCGCGCCGGGCTCCGACGAGGTCTGGGCGGAGGTGCACTCGCGCTTCTCCGGCACCTCGTTCCGCTCCGCGGACCCGGGCAACGGCTCGTTCCTCAACTTCCGCGCCGACTACCTCTTCGTGCGCGCGGGCAACATCCTGCTGGACCGCGTGACGTGGCAGCTGGGCACGCTCGAGGACCGCTGGAATGACTTGCACATCTACGACCAGCGCCCGGCGACGCTGCTCTGGGACACGGTGGGCCTGTCCGGCACGTACCAGGGCGACCGCTACGACGTGCTGCTCGCGGTGGGTGACAGCGGCTACACGCTCAGGCCCCAGAAGTACAACACGGTGCTCACCGGCGCCGCGTCCTTCCGCTACCGGCTGATTCCCGGGCACCTGGAGGTCGGCCTGCGCGGCCAGCTGGGCTACGAGCCCAAGGTGCGGGGCAACCGCAACGCGCTCTACCGCTCGGAGTACGTCAACTACGAGGACTACGTGCGCCGGGAGGTGGTGCAGCGCTACTTCGAGGCCAACCCGGGCCTGGAGGACTACCTGGTGCCGGACCTGGCGCCCAGGAGCGCGCTGTCCTACCGCGCCATCGGCTACGTGGGCTTCGGCGGGCTGGGGCCGCTCATCTGGGACAACCTCTACCTCACGTTCGAGAAGAAGCACCCGGAGCAGGGCTACACGGAGCGCTACCGCAACCGCGACTGGACGGTGTTCATCGCGGACCAGACCGACGAGCGCTACGAGGCGTCGCTCGGCAACGAGGCGTACATCAAGCTCATCCCCGACAAGCTCGAGGCGCTGTGGGGCGTGTGGCTGGGCTACGCCTACAACAACGACAACGCCATCAAGCCGGGCGACGACGACCGCATCATCGCGTCCACGGTGGTGCGGCTGCAGTACTTCCTCACCGAGCGCGTGCACCTCCTGATGGAGACGAGCATCGCGCGCGAGAAGAGCCAGAACGGCAACGCGTACCGCAACCACGTGGACTCGGTGTTCACCAGCACGCGCGGCATCCCCGACGCGCGCGGCCTGGAGTTCGGCGACAGCGACACGCGCGACACGTGGCAGGGCAAGGTGGGCGTGGTGCTCAACCCCACCGGCCGCGGCATCTACGCGCGCCCCAGCCTGCGGCTGCTGTACGGCTTGCAGTACTCGTCGCAGCACGCGGCGTTCGGCAACTCGTTCGTGGACAGCCTGAACCAGTACAACCAGTACGTCGGCCCCGAGCGCCACTGGCACTCGGTGGTCGCCATCGAGGCCGAAGGATGGTTCTGAGACAGCGGTGGTTGTGGTGCCTCGTCCTCGCGCTGGCGGCCTCGGGCTGTCTGAAGCGGCAGGGGCCTCCGGTGCTGGCGCCGGAAGGGACGGTGGTGGCGGTGGCGTACATCCGCGACGACGCGCGGCGCGGCGCGGTGTCCAACGTGCCGGAGGGCGTGCGTCAGCGCGTGGCGGAGGTGCTGGCCAAGAGAAACCTCCAGGCGCGCGAGGTTCCCTACGACGAGTACGCCGCCGAGTTCGCGAAGGTGACGGACACGCAGCGCCGCTTCGCGATGCTCAAGGCCCGCGCCGGGGACGCGCCACTGCTGCTCCTGGTGGAGACGCGGGTGACGTTCTTCGGGCAGGTGGGCGGGCGCTTCTCGTGGGACGTGTACGTGAAGACCACGGCCAACCGCGCCACGTCCGCGCTGGAGGCCACGAGCGACTCGGCGGACTACGGCGCCGCGCTCCAGTTCGACCAGCAGCGCGAGGATGACGCGCAGCTGGAGGTGGCCCGGCAGATTGCGGGACAGGCGGGCGCGCTGTTCGACTCGTTCCTCGCCTCGCCCATGCTGGTGCCGTCCACGGACGGTGGCCCGGGGCTGGTGCCCGGCCTGTCGGCGCCGGCCGGAGAGGGCATCGAGCCGGGCACGAGCACGCCCACCGAGCCGCCTCCTCCGCCCAAGCCCGCGCCCCAGCCGTACCGGGGCCAGTGGGCGCCGCCGGAAGGCGACGCCATCTACTTCGTGATGGTGGACCGCTTCGCCAACGGGGACGTGAAGAACGACGGGGTGGTGGATGCGAAGGACGCGCAGGCCTTTCACGGCGGAGACCTGCGTGGCGTCATCGACCGACTGGACGGGCTCAAGGCGCTCGGTGTCCGCACGGTGTGGCTTTCACCCGTCTTCCAGATGCGGACCGACAAGTTCTACGGGTACGGCGCCTTCCACGGCTACTGGGTGGAGGACTTCGGCCGGGTGGAGCCGCGCTTCGGTGACGAGGCCCTGCTGAAGGAGCTGTCCGCGGAGCTTCGCCGCCGCGACATGCGGCTGGTGCTGGACGTGGTGCTCAACCACGTGGGGCCGGAGACGCGGCTCACGCGCGAGCAGCCGACGTGGTTCCACGGGCTGGGGCCCATCGAGAACTGGAACGACTCGCGCGAGCTGGTGATGCGCGACGTGCACGGGCTGCCGGACCTGGCGGTGGAGCAGGAGGAGGTCTACCAGCACCTGCTCTCGCACTCGCTGAAGTGGGTGGACGCGGTGAAGCCCGCGGGCTTCCGGCTGGACGCCGTCAAGCACCTGCCCATGGACTTCTGGGCCCGCTACAACGATGACCTGCGCGCGCACGCGGGCAAGGACTTCCTGCTGCTGGGCGAGCTGCTCGACGGCGACCCGGTGCTGCTGGCGCGGGTGATGAAGGAGGGCCGCTTCGGGACGATGTTCGACTTCCCGCTGGCCTTCGCGCTGGTGGATGTCTTCTGCCGGGGGCGCTCTCCTTCGCACCTGGGCGCCATCCTGTTCAACGACCGGTTCCAGCCTTCTCCCCAGTCGCTGGTGACGCTCCTGGACAACCACGACCTGCCCCGGGTGATGAGCGAGTGTGGCGGGGATGTGGAGAAGGTGAAGCGGGCGCTCGCGGTGCAGCTTACGGCGCGCGGCGTGCCGGCGCTGACGTATGGCATCGAAGAGGGGCTCACTGGCGCGAAGGAGCCGGAGAACCGGGGCGACATGCGCTTCACCGCGGACCATCCGCTGCGCGCGTGGATTGCCCGGTTGTTGGAAGCGCGTCGAGGCAGTGAGGCCCTCCAGCGTGGCGAGACGATGGTGCTCGCCGCCCGGGAGGACTTCTTCGCCTACGTCCGCGTGACGCCGGATGACGCGTTCTTCGTCGGCATCAACTCCGGAACCGAGCGGCGTGTCGCGTTCCTGCCCTCGGGGCTCGGGGATGGGCACGGCATCGAGCCGCTGACGGGAAAGCGCTCCATGCTGGGGCGGCTCGCGGAGTCGGCCTATTGGCACGTCGAGGTGAAGCCGGGCGAGGTGTCGCTGGTGCGGCTCAAGGCGGCCACGCCGGGCGGCCACGCGGCGCTGGTGGAGATGGCTCGGACCGGGTGGAAGGGGGAGGGGCCTCGACGCACCGTGGTGCTCCAGACGGGAGACGCGGCGGTGAGGGTGGTGGGCGGAGGCCCGGAGCTGGGAGGCTGGAAGCCCGAGCGCTCGCTGCGCCCGGAAGCCGGCGCCGTCACTCTGTCGCTGCCCGAGGGCGGGGTCTTCGAGTACAAGCTCGTGCGAGAGGACGGCCCGGGGAAGTTCTCCTGGGAGGGCGGCCCCAACCGCCTGCTTTTCGTCCCGGAGCTGAAGACGGAGGAGGGCCCCGTGCAGGTGCCCGTGGCGTGGGAGCAGCGCTCCGTGAAGGGGCCGCCTTTCCTCCGCTTCTGTCCGCCGTTGTTGGCGATGTCGACCTCCAAGCTGTGCACCGACTGACCGAGAGCCCGAAGTGAACGACCGACTCCTCCGCGCCGCGCGCCGCCAGCCCACCGACACCACGCCCGTGTGGCTCATGCGCCAGGCCGGCCGCTACCTGCCCGAGTACCGGGCCATCCGCGGCAACATCGCCTTCCTGGACCTGTGCAAGCACCCGGACCTGGCCGCCGAAGTCACCGTGCAGCCGGTGACGCGGCTGGGCGTGGACGCGGCCATCATCTTCTCTGACATCCTCATCCCCGTGGAGGCCATGGGCATCCACCTGGAGCTGGGGGACAAGGGGCCGCACTTCCCGACGCCCGTGCGCACCGCGGCGGACATCGACAGGCTGGGCGTGCCGGACCCCGTGGAGGGCACGGGCTTCGTGGCGGAGGCCATCCGCCGCACGCGCAAGGCGCTCAACGACTCGGTGCCCGTCATCGGCTTCGCGGGCGCGCCCTTCACGCTGGCCGCGTACATGGTGGAGGGCGGCGGCTCCAAGAGCTACATCCTCATCAAGCGGCTGATGTTCGAGCAGCCGGAGCTGGCGCACCGCCTGTTCGGCAAGCTCACCGACACGCTCATCCCGTACCTCAAGATGCAGGTCGAGGCGGGGGCGAGCATCGTTCAAATCTTCGACTCGTGGGGCGGCGAGCTGTCGCCGTGGGACTACGAGCGCTTCTGTCTGCCGTACCTGACGCGCATGGTGTCCGAGCTGAAGGCCACGGGCGTGCCCGTCATCGTCTTCGGCGTGGGCATGTCCACGCACCTGCCGCTGCTCAAGCGCACGGGCGCGGACGTGGTGGGCCTGGACTGGACGCTGCCCATGGACGAGGGCCGCAAGGTGCTGGGCCCGGACGTCGCGGTGCAGGGCAACCTGGACCCCCTGCACCTGTTCCTGCCGCGCGACGAGCTGGAGGGCCGCGTGAAGGACATCCTCCTGCGCGCGGGCCCCACGGGGCACATCTTCAACCTGGGCCACGGCATCCTCCCGCCCACGGACCCGGAGGCCGCGAAGTTCGCCGTCGAGGCCGTGCACCGCCTGGGCACGGCGCTGCGTCAGGGCACGCTCAAGCCGTAGCGGTTTCCCGCAGGTCGGCGTGGCTCCTCCACGCGCGCGGGCGTAACCGGACACGCCACAGTCCGCTCGGACTGTGGCGTGGAATGTCTCGCCGCGAGGTCCTCGAGCGGCGCGTCATCCTCTGACGGACGGGAGGGCATGGCGGTTGCTCAGTGGCCGGCCGCGGCGCGCCCTTCCTTCTTCTCGACCTGGAGTTCTCCGACGTGGCCTGGCGCGGCCGAACCCGCCACACCCCGAGGAGCTCCATGTCTTCGCCTCATCCCCGAGTCCACTTCAGCACCGTCTTCAGCATGCTCGCCCTCCTGGCTGTCACCTGGGGCGGCGCCGCGCGCGCGCAGACCTTCACCCACGGCATCGCGGACAACTTCGCCGCGCCGACCGAGGCGGTGTCGCCCAGCACGGGCATGCTCAACTACATCGCCGCGAACTACACCTATCCCGGCTCGCGTCCGTTCGACGACATGAGCATCGACCGGTGGTTCGCCACCACCTTCACCAACCTGCGCCGGCTGGGCCCCATCTGTGGCGCCACGCTGCGCATGGTGGTGCGCAACGGTGACACCAACGACTCCATGGGCCTGCTCTTCATGGGGCCCGCGGGCACGCAGCTGGCCACGGGCTGGGGCGCGTCGCTGGCGAGCCTGGGCATCCCGCTCTACGGCTCCGGCACCGTCTCGCTGAACCTGGCCGCGCTGCCCGGCGGCGTGAACCTCATCCCCACCCTCAACGCGCAGGGCTTCGTGGACGTCTTCGCCCAGGATGACTCGGCGGTGGACTTCGTCACGCTCGTCGTCACGCAGTGCCGCGTGGACGTGTACTCGAAGGACAACGGCGGCGACTTCGGCAACACGCCGACGGTGGACCCCATCTGGGTGAGCCCGGACATCCGCGTGTGCCAGAACGCCGGCTGCGTGGGCCACCAGAACCCGGAGTTCGGCCAGACGAACTACGTCTACGTCACGCTGCGCAACAACGGCCCGCTCGTACCCGTGGGCAACACGGCCAGCGGCACGCTGCACGTCTACTACACGGGCTCGGGTGGCGCGGCGCTGTGGCCCATGGACTGGGCGCCCATCGGCTCCATCTCCGTGGCGGGCATCGCCCCGGGCGCCAACGTGGAGGTGATGGTGCCGTGGAACGGCGTGCCGGCGCCGGGCCACTACTGCCTGCTGACGCGCTGGGTGTCCTCGCAGGACCCGATGACGCTGGTGGAGGCGACCAACTCCAACACGCTCAACAACACGCGCTGGAACAACAACCTGGCGTGGAAGAACGTCAACGTCGTCAACCTGTCGCCCTTCGCGCCCGTGCGTGACTTCGACTTCCGCGTGCGCAACCTGCTGCGCGACAGGCCGAGCCTGGCGCACCTGGAGATCCGCAACGGCGACGTGGACCTGCCGTCCTTCCTGGAGCGTGGACAGGTGCTCGTCACGCTGCCCTCCGAGCTGTGGGACCGCTGGGGCCACGAGGGCCAGGGCTTCGAGGTGGTGGGCGAGCAGACCGTGCGCATCGTCAATCCGCAGGGCGCCCGGCTGGACGGCCTGTGGCTGGACCCGGACGGCGCGCACCACGTCAACGTGCGCTTCGTCTCGCAGGGCACCGCCGTGGAGCAGGGCCGCTTCGCCGTCGAGGTGGTGCAGCACTCGGCCAGCCCCGAGCAGCCCGACAAGGTCGAGGAGGCGGGCGGTGTCCGCTTCGACATCGTCCTGGGACCGCAGGCCGACGGAAAGAAGTAGCGAAGGCGTGTCCCTCGCGTGAGTGAGGGACGACCGAAGCACACGGGGCGGAGGCCTCACCCCCTCCGCCCCGTGGCTCCCTCGCTGGAGGAGGGAGCGCGCCAAGTGCTCGCGGATTGACTCTTGAATCAACAGAGGGTTGACGCGCCGCATCAGCGCTCATTAGAAGTGCCCCACTCGACGTCCAGGAGGGTGAGGCACACATGGCAAGCCAGAAGCGCAACAGTCACCGGAGGGTGGCCATCGTCCGGGGGCTGCGGACGCCGTTCGTGAAGGCGGGCACGGTGTTCTCCGGGCTCACCGCGCTGGACCTGGGACGGATGGTGGTCCAGGAGCTGGTGCAGCGCTCGGACCTGGACCCGAACGTCATCGACCAGCTCGTCTTCGGGCAGGTGATTCCGACGCTGACGGGGCCGTCCATCGCGCGCGAGGTGGTCATCGCGGCGGGGCTGCCGCTCAAGATTGAAGCGGCCACGGTGACGCGCGCGTGCGCGACGTCCATCCAGGCGCTGACGACGGCGGGCAACGCGATTGCGCTGGGCTACTCGGACGTGGCCATCGCCGGGGGCACCGAGGCGATGTCGGACCCGCCGGTGTTCACCAGCCGGCCCCTGGCGCACGCGCTGGCGGCGGCGTCCAAGGGGCGCTCGCTGGGCGAGAAGCTCAAGCCCTTCCAGAAGCTCAAGGCGCAAGATTTGGTGCCCGTGCCGCCCGCCATCGCCGAGTACTCCACGGGCCTGTCCATGGGGGAGAGCGCGGAGAAGATGGCGAAGGAGAACGGCATCTCCCGCGAGGAGCAGGACCGCATCGCGCTTTCGTCGCACAAGAACGCGGCGGCGGCGTGGAAGGACGGCCGCTTCGACGACGAGGTGATGCACGTGTCGGTGCCGCCGAAGTACGAGCAGACGGCCACGCGCGACAACATCATCCGCGAGGACACCAGCCTGGAGGCGCTGGGCAAGCTCAAGCCGGTGTTCGACCGGAAGTACGGCACGGTGACGGCGGGCAACGCGTCGCCGCTGACGGACGGCGCGGCGGCGCTGTTGCTCATGAGCGAGGAGCGGGCGCGGGAGCTGGGCTACGAGCCCCTGGGCTACCTGCGCTCGTATGCGTACGCGGCCACGGACCCGGGCGACCAGCTGTTGCAGGGCCCGGTGTACGCGGTGCCCACGGCGCTGGCGCGCGCGGGGCTGAAGCTGTCGGACATCGACCTCGTCGAGATGCACGAGGCGTTCGCCGCGCAGGTGGCGAGCAACCTCCAGGCGCTGGCGTCGAAGAGCTTCGCGAAGAAGGCGGGCTGGGCGGAGCCGGTGGGGGAGGTGGACCGCGAGCGGCTGAACGTGACGGGCGGCTCCATCGCCATCGGTCATCCCTTCGGGGCGACGGGGGCGCGCATCGTCACGCAGGCCCTCAACGAGCTGAAGCGTCGGAACAAGAACACGGTGATGTGCACCGTCTGCGCCGCCGGCGGCCTGGGCGCCGTGGTGGTCCTGGAGCGTGCGTGATGGCCATCCAACTCGAAGAGCTTCAGGCGAAGCAGGGCTTCTCCCTCCAGGTCGAGGACGGCGTCGCCGTCGTCACGTTCGACCTGCCGGACTCCGCCGTGAACACGCTGAGCCCGGAGGTGGGCGCGGCGTTCTCCCGGCTGCTGGACGAGGCGGAGCGCGAGGCCGACGTGAAGGCCCTGGTGTTCATCTCCGGCAAGAAGGACAGCTTCGTCGCCGGGGCGAAGATTGACTACCTCCAGACGCTGAAGACGGCGGAGGAGGCCACCGCGATGAGCCAGCAGGGGCAGGCGGGGTTCGACCGGCTGGAGGCCTTCCCCAAGCCTGTCGTGGCTGCCATCCACGGCGCGTGTCTGGGCGGCGGGCTGGAGTGGGCGCTGGCGTGCCACTACCGCATCGCCACGGACAGCCCGAAGACGACGCTCGGCCTGCCGGAGGTGCAGCTGGGCCTGCTTCCGGGCGCGGGCGGGACGCAGCGGCTGCCCGCGCTCATCGGCGCGCAGGCGGCGCTGGACCTCATCCTCACGGGCAAGAACGTGAAGCCGGCGAAGGCTCGCAAGCTGGGCATCGTCGACGAGGTGGTGCCGGTGCCCATCCTGCGCGCCATCGCGGTGCAGCGCGCGAGGGAGCTGGCGGCGGGCACGCTCAAGCCGGTGCGCGCGCACGGCCAGGGCCTGAAGTCGGTGGGGAAGAAGAAGGGGCTCGCGGGCTTCTTCCAGGGACTGGCGAACAAGGAGCTGTGGGCGGAGGTGGCGTTCGAGGACAACCCGCTGGGGCGCAAGGTCCTGTTCGATGCGGCCCGGAAGCAGCTGCTCAAGAAGACGCGCGGCAAGTACCCCGCTCCGGAGAAGGCCCTGCGGGTGGTGCGCACGGGCCTGGAGTCCGGGCGCGAGGCGGGGCTCGCGGCCGAGGCGAAGGCGTTCGGCGAGCTGGTGATGTCGGACGTCTCCAAGCGGCTGGTGGAGGTGTTCTTCGCGACGACGGCGCTGAAGAAGGAGAACGGCACGTCGGACGCGAGCGTGAAGCCGCGCGAGGTGAAGAAGGTCGCGGTGCTGGGCGGCGGGCTGATGGGCGGCGGCATCGCCTACGTGGCCGGCGTGCTGCAGGGCGCGCAGGTGCGGGTGAAGGACAAGGACGACGCGGGTGTGGCGCGCGCGCTCAAGCAGGTGCAGGGCATCCTGGATGAGCGCGTGAAGAAGCGCTCGCTCACCTGGCGCGAGGCGGCGGCGAAGCAGGCGCGAATCACCGCGGGCACCGACTACAGCGGCTTCAAGTCGGCGGACCTGGTCATCGAGGCGGTGTTCGAGGACCTGAAGCTCAAGCACCGCATCCTCGCGGAGGTGGAGGCCGTCACCGGGCCCGACGCCATCTTCGCGTCCAACACCTCCAGCATCCCGATTACCGAGCTGGCCAAGGGCAGCAAGCGGCCCGCCCAGGTCATCGGCATGCATTACTTCAGCCCGGTCAACAAGATGCCGCTGTTGGAGATCATCACCCACGCGGGCACGGCGGACCAGGTGACGGCCACGTGCGTGGAGGTGGGGCGCAAGCAGGGCAAGACGGTCATCGTCGTCAACGACGGGCCGGGCTTCTACACCTCGCGCATCCTCGCGCCGTACCTGAACGAGGCGGCGTACCTGCTGGCCGAGGGCGCGGACATCGCCGCCCTGGACAAGGCGCTGGTGGAGTTCGGCTTCCCGGTGGGGCCGATGACGCTGCTGGACGAGGTGGGCATCGACGTGGCCCACAAGGTCAGCCCCATGATGGAGGCGGCCTTCGGCAAGCGCATGGTGGCGCCCAAGGCGCTGGATGGCGTGGTGGCCGACGGCCGACTGGGCCGCAAGAGCCAGAAGGGCTTCTACCTCTACGAGAACGGGAAGAAGAAAGAGGTGGACCCCACCGTCTATGGCCTGTTGCCGCACGGCAAGGAGCGCAAGGGCTTCGACGCCTCGGAGATGGCGGAGCGGTTGGTGCTGCAGATGGTGAACGAGGCCATCCGGTGCCTGGGCGAGGGCATCCTCCGCAGCGCGCGCGACGGCGACGTGGGGGCCATCTTCGGCCTGGGCTTCCCGCCGTTCCTCGGCGGTCCGTTCCACTACGCGGACGCGCGGGGGCTCTCGGAGGTGCTGCGCAAGCTGGAGCACTACCAGGACAAGCTGGGTGAGCGCTTCACGCCCGCGCCGCTCCTGGTGGAGATGGTCAAGGAAGGCAAGACGTTCTACCCGCGCTGAGGCGTGGGTTCCCGCCGCTCCGGTGCTTGACCGGGGCGGCGTTCTGGGACCAGCCTGCCGGCCGAATGGCCCGCTCCGCGTCTCGCACCATCGCCCTGGTCGTCCTGGTCGCCGTCCTGCTCTGCAGCGCCGCCGCCGCGGCCGGGGCGTGGCGCTACTTCCACAAGAATCCGCAGAACCCCGTCGTGCGGCTCGACGAGTACGTCACCATGGGCTGGGTGGCGTGGGATTCGAGCTGGTACATGCGCATCGCGCAGGACGGCTACCAGTACACGCCGGGCGAGCAGAGCTCGGTGGCCTTCTTCCCGCTCTACCCGCTGCTCATCCGCGCGGTGGAGACCCTGGGGCCCAACGTTTATCAGGCGGGGGTGCTCATCACGCTGCTGTGTGGCCCGCTGGCGCTGGTGATGTTCACGCGCTGGGCCAGGCTGCTCGCGGACGAGGACACCGCGCTCAAGGCGGGCCTCTTGATGGCGATGTACCCGTTCACGATGTACTTCTACGGGGCCATGTATTCGGACGCGCTGTTCGTCCTGCTGGTGGTGACGTCCTTCGTGCTCCTGGAGAAGGGGCACCTGGGGCCGGCGGTGCTGGTGGCGGCGGTGGCCACGGCGGCACGGCCCGTGGCGCCCGCGGTGGTGCTGGGACTCCTGGTTCGCAGGCTCGAGTGGAAGCACGCGCGGGGCGAGAAGTGGACCGCGGTGGACTTCCTGCCGGTGCTCTCGGGGGTGGGGTTCGGCTGCTACATGCTCTACCTGTGGCACCAGTTCGGAGACCCGTTCGCCTTCGTGAAGGTGCAGGGCGCGGCGGGGTGGGCGCAGACGCCGGGGTGGAGGACGTGGCTGAAGGTGTCGTGGTTCGAGCACGTGGTGCTCAACCCCACCGACAAGCGCGAGGCGTTCCGGCTGGCGGCACACGCGTTCTTCACGCTTCTGGCGCTCGCGCTGGTGTGGCCCACGCGCAAGCTGCTCGGGTGGGGGTACGCCGTCTACGTGCTGGCCATCGTCGGGCTGCCCGCGTGGTCCACGAAGGACTTCATGGGGATGGGGCGGTATCTGCTGTCGTCGTTCCCCGTGTTCCTGACGGGGGCGATGCTCTTGCGTGAGCGGCCGCGCGTGCTCCAGGGGGCGCTGGCGGTGGGCGCGGTGTCGTTGCTCGTGTTGTCGTGGGCGTTCGGCGCGGACTACTACATCTCATGAGCACGCTCCTCGACGAGGCCCTCGCGTTGTACTCCCGGCTGCCCGCGGCCGAGCGGTTCCATGTGCATGCGCGTGCGTCCTCGGCGCCGCTGCTCGCGGTGGTGGAGCGCATGCCCGCCGGTGGCACGGTGGCGGACATCGGCTGTGGACACGGGTTGTTGTCCGCGCTCTTGGCGCTGTCGGACCCGAAGCGCGAGGTGCACGCGGTGGATCCGGACCCGCGCAAGGTGGGGTGGGCGCGCGAGGCGCTCGCGGGGCTGCCGCGGGTGAAGCTCGCGGAGGGGACGTTGGAGGAGGTGCTGGCGCCCGCGCTGCCGGGGACGTGCGAGGCGGCGGTGGTGTGCGACGTGCTCTACCTGTTGCCCGAGGAGAAGTGGCCCGGCTTCCTGCGCACGGCGCGCGGGCTGCTGCGCCCTGGCGGCCGCTTGTTGTTGAAGGAGGTGGAGGGGGATGGCTCCTGGAAGCACCGCAAGGCGCTGGCGCAGGAGTGGGTGATGGTGTCGCTCCTGGGGCGCACGAAGGCGAGCGGAGGAATGGTGCTCAAGCCTCGCTCGGCGATGCGAGCGCTCTTGGAGGACGCGGGCTTCACGGTGCGCGAGGTGGTGGACCTGGGACGTGGCTACACCACACCGCACGTGCTCTACGTCGCGGAGGCGAGTGCTCCGTAGTCGCTGGGGCCTCACGGTGCGCGCGGTGGTGGCGTCGTGGCGTCGGGCGCCACTACGTCCTGTGGGCGCTACGTCCGCAGAGGCGGAGTCCCCTCGGCGGGCACAGGGGCGAGGTGAATACGCCGAGCCGTAGAGCGCCATCGCACCGAGGCGCGTGTTGCTCATGCGAGGTGGCTGCAACGCGCGCAACCATGCGCAGCGGAGGCGCGGGGCATCCACGCCATCGCACGTGCTCTACGTCGCGGAAGCGAGCGTCCCGTAGGAGTGGAGCTGGATGCCTCGCTCGGCGAGCTGCGCCTTCACGCGGGCACTCGTGAGCGCCTCCAGCTCCGCCTGCCAGCCGTAGGTCCACGCCGGGTCCTCGGGCACCTGCGGTGTGCCCTCGCCAGGGTGACAGCCCACCTCGAAGTCTCCCGCCGGCATCGCGTCCAGCACCGCCAGCAGCGCGGCCTCATCCAACCGGCCCGCCTCGAACACGCCGCCCGCGCTCACCCTACGCACGCCGTGCCGAGCCCGGGGCGCCGTGCGCGCCAGCACCGTGAGCAGCGTCGCCTTCAGCGCGGGGCCCGGCGTGCGCAGCCACCGCGCGCGGGGCAGGGCGTCCGGCCAGCGCACGGGGAGCCGCTCCCGCGCGGCCATCGCCTCGACCATCGGCCGGATGCCGGGCAGCAGGTGCAGGTGCTGGTGTCCATCCAGGTGGTCCACCACCACGCCCAGCTCCCGCGCGCGCCGAAGCTGCGACTCCAGCTCCAGCTCCACCTCCGCGCGCCGCACCTTGCCCGTCAGCCACGCCTTCGCGAACTCCGCCCAGCTCGCACGCAGCCGCCCGTCAGGCGCCACCGTGGGGACCCGGTGGGCGCCCGCCGCGGGCTCCAGCCGCGTCGACAGCGCCAGGTGCAACCCCACCGCGAGCCCTTGCCCGCGCGCACGCGCCGCGGCCTCGGGCGCGGTCGGCCCCATGGCGAGCAGCGTGGCGCTGGTGACGATTCCCTCGCGGTTCGCGCGGAGGATGCCCGCGTCCAGGGACGGGTGCAGCCCCAGGTCATCCGCGTTGACGATGAGGCGCCGGGGCCGCGTGCTCACGGACGACTCAGCCCCGCGCCGAGCGGCTGTTCGCGGTGCGCAGCGGCTGCACCGACGGCGGCAGGCGCACCGGCTGCGACGGCGGCGCGGGCGTGCGCGTCTCCGGGTAGAGCTTCACCAGCTCCTTCACCATCTTCACGATGACCGACGGCGAGGCCAGCGTGGACACGCCACGCGTGCGCGGGAAGTAGTCCACGCCCATCTGGAACACGCGGAAGCCCTTGCGGATGGCCTTCACCACCAGCTCCGCGTCGATGAACGAGCCCTGGCTCTTCAGCTCCATCGACTCCAGCACCCGCCGGTGCATCACCTTGAAGCTGAAGTTGACGTCCTTGATCTGGATGTCGAACAGCGCCCGGATGAGCATGTTGTAGACGAACGAGTAGACGATGCGCTTGGGGCCCTCGCTCGTGCGGTCGAACCGGAAGGCGCAGATCATGTCCGCCTCCAGGTAGTCCATCAGGTGCAGCGAGCGCTCCAGCTCCCGCAGGTCCCACGGCAGGTCGATGTCCGAGTAGACGACGATGTCCTTGGTCGACGCCGCCAGCCCCGTGCGCATCGCCCCACCCAGCTTCAGGTTCACCGGATGGTTGATGACCCGCAGCTGCGGAATCCGCTTCGCCATCCCTTCCGCAATCTCCTGCGTGCGGTCCGTCGACGCGTCGTTGACCACGATGATCTCGAAGTCGTCCGTCAGCTGCGGCAGCGCCTCCAGCGCCCGACTCACCGCCCGCTCCACGTAGTCCTCCTCGTTCCATGCGGGGAGGAAGAGGCTGATGCTGGGGTACTTGGCCACGACGGACCTCGATGCTCGGAGAAGGGGATTCCGGGCGGCTCGGTAGCAAGGCCCGGGTCCTAAATCAATCAGGGGGCTCCCACTCGCGAACACCCCTGTGCTACCGTGGAATCACCATTTTACGGGGACACTGTGACCTCTAGGCCTCATACCCTGCTGGTGGTGGATGAAGCGGAGTCAACCCTGGCCCGCCTCGCGAGGGCCCTCGGTCCGGAGGACTACTGCCTCCGTCTGATTTCCCCGGGCCCGGAGGTGGGCCGGCTGGCGAGGGAGGTGGACCTGGTGGTGTGGGTGGGCGGAAGACAGGTCACCGGTGACTGGCTCGACAAGCTGCTGGGCCAGGAGGGCCCGCCAGGTCCTCCGGTGATGGTTCTGACCCCCCGGGAACCTCGCGAGTCTTGGCTGGAGGCGCTCACCCGCGGCGCCGAGGTCATGTTCGACCCATGGGATGTGGAAGAATTACGGGCGCGGGTGGCCCGGTGCCTGACGGTCCACGCCCGATTTTCGCAACTATCCAACCAGGTGGGTGAGCTGCAGCGGCTGTCCTCGACGGACGGGCTGACGGGGGTCCACAACCACCGCCACTTCCAGGAGCGGCTGCGCGAGGAGTTCCGCCGGGCCCAGCGCTACGACGACCCGCTGTCGCTCATCCTCATGGACCTGGACCACTTCAAGCAGGTCAACGACAGGCATGGCCACACCACGGGGGACGGCGTCCTGAGAGAGGTGGCGGCGGCGCTCCAGCAGAGCGTGCGGGAGACGGACCTGGTGGCCCGCTACGGAGGCGAGGAGTTCGCCGTCCTGCTGCCGCGCACCCACCTGACGGGCGCGCTCACCGTGGCGGAGCGTGTGCGCAAGGATTTGGCGACCCTGCAGGTAGGGCCCCAGGGCTCGCTCCGGGTGACGGCGTCGCTGGGCCTCTCCAGCTTCCCCCACCGCACCGTCCTCAGCCCCGAGCAGCTGCTGCTCACCGCCGACGAGGCCCTCTACCGGGCCAAGGCGGAGGGCAGGGACAGGGTCTGTCTCCACTCTCAAATGCCCCTGTTGCCGCCCAATCCCTCGCAGGGCGAGTGACCTGGGTCAAAGACCCTGGGGTGTTGTTGACCCATAAGGATGGGGGGAGTCTAGGATGACCCCGCTCCTCGATTGTCGGGGAGTCGAATCATCCCGTGATTCCATGGGTTTGCGACGCCCCACCGGCTGGCAGACACATTGCAAATGTCATGGGACGGAAAGAATCCCATGGGCCCCCTCGCCGCACAGATTACTCAGACGGAAGCAGCGCCGCGCGGGCGGCTGCTGCTCGTGGACGACGAGGAGAACATCCTCAAGTCCATCCGGCGGGTGCTGCGCCGGGGGGACTGGGACATCGAGACGGCGACGGACGCGGAGCAGGCGCTGCGCACGGTGGAGGCGTTCCGCCCCGAGGTCGTCATCTCCGACTTCCGGATGCCGGGCATGAACGGGGTGGAGTTCCTCACCCGGGTGAAGCAGCAGGAGCCGCGCGCCCAGCGCATCATGCTCACCGGCCAGGCGGACCAGCAGGCGATTGAGGAGGCCATCAACCGCTCGGAGATCTTCCGCTTCATCTCCAAGCCCTGGAACGACAGCCACCTGGTGCTGACGGTGAAGAGCGCGTTCGAGCAGTACGCGCTGCAGGCGGAGAACGAGCGGCTGTACCGGGTGACGACGGCGCAGAACGCGGAGCTGAAGCTGCTCAACGCGGACCTGGAGGAGCGCGTCGCCCAGCGCACGCGGATGCTCAGCCAGGCCAAGCGCGAGTGGGAGCTGTCGTTCGACTGCATGGAGACGCCGCTGTGCGTGGTGCGCGGGCGCGACTTCGCGGTGCGGCGGGCGAACCTGGCGTACGCGCACGTGGCGGGGCGCTCCATCGAGCAGATTCCGTCCGACATGGCCTGCTACCGGTATCTCTTCGGTCGCAACGAGCCGTGCACGGGCTGCCCGCTGCCGGCGGCGATGGAGAGCGGCAAGGGCGCGCGCGGAGAGGTGCAGCAGGGGGGCAGGACGTACGTGGTGGCCGCCTACCCCATGGCGGGGGACGAGCGGGTGGTGTGCACCTATCGCGACGTCACCGAGGAGCAGGCGATGACGCGCCGGCTCATCGAGACGGAGAAGATGGCGGCGGTGGGGCAGCTGGCGGGGGGCGTGGCGCATGAAATCAACAATCCGCTGGGGGGCATCCTGGCCTTCGCCCAGCTCATGTCCCGCGACGCGGGCCGCAGCGACGCGGACCTGGAGTCCCTGGGGCTGATTGAAGAGAGCGCGCTGCGGTGCAAGCGCATCGTCGAGAGCCTGCTGAAGTTCAGCCGACACAGCCGCGTGGAGGACCGGCGGCTGTTCGACTTGTCGCGGTGCGTGGAGGACGCGGCGGTGCTCTTCCGGGCGCAGCTGAAGACGACGCCGCGCGCGGAGCTGTCGCTCGATTTGAAGGACGGGCTTCCGAAGGTTTATGGCGACCCGGGCACGCTCGCGCAGGTGGTGTTGAACCTGCTGCAGAACGGCCTGCAGGCGCTTCCAGAGCGTGTAGGCCAGCTCAAGCTGGAGACGGGCCGTGAGGGTGACCGCTGCTTCTTCGCGGTGACCGACACGGGGTGCGGCATCGAGGAGAAGCACCTGCCGCGCATCTTCGAGCCCTCCTTCACCACCAAACCCCCCGGTGAAGGCACCGGGCTGGGCCTGTCCATCGCGTACCGCATCGTCCAGGACCACGGGGGCAGCTTCCACGTCGACACCCAGGTGGGCGCCGGCTCCCGTTTCACCGTCTTCCTGCCCATTCCCCTGCAGCTCGAGAGGTTGCCGTGAACCAAGTCAAGCGCGCCAAAGTCCTCGTCGTGGATGACGATTCGGTCGTCCTCAAGGCCGTGACGCAGATTCTCCAGCGCGAGGGCCACCCGGTGGTGGCCATTGATGACGCGGTGGAAGGTCTGACGGCGGCCAAGGACCCGACCATCGACGTCGTCGTCCTGGACATCAAGATGCCGAACCTGTCCGGCATGGACCTGCTCCGCGGCATCAAGGCCGAGCGTCCGGACGTGGAGGTCATCATGATGACGGCCTTCGCCACCGTGGAGACGGCGGTGGAGGCGGTGAAGGCGGGCGCGTACGACTACCTCACCAAGCCGTTCGAGAACATCGACGAGGTGAGCCTCACGGTGGCCAAGGCGGCCGAGCGCAAGGCGCTCAAGGACCGCACCCGCGCGCTGGAAGAGGCGCTCACCGTGCGCAGCCAGTTCGAGGACCTCATCGGCCAGTCGCCGCAGATGCGCTCGGTGTTCAAGCTGGTGGAGACGGTGAGCCACTCCACGGCCACGGTGCTCATCCAGGGTGAGAGCGGCACGGGCAAGGAGCTGGTGGCGCGCGCCATCCACTACCGCAGCTCGCGCAAGGACAAGCCGTTCGTCGCGGTGAACTGCTCGGCGCTGACGGAGACGCTGCTGGAGAGCGAGCTGTTCGGCCACGTGAAGGGCAGCTTCACGGGCGCCACGGGCAACAAGAAGGGCCTGTTCGAGGCGGCCGACGGCGGCACCATCTTCCTGGACGAGATTGGCGACGTGCCGCCGGCGACCCAGGTGCGTCTGCTCCGCGTCCTCCAGGAGGGCGAGGTCAAGCGGGTGGGCGCCAACGAGCCGGTGAAGGTGGACGTGCGCGTCATCGCGGCCACGCACGTGGACCTGTCGCGGGCGAAGGAGCAGGGCAAGTTCCGCGAGGACCTGTTCTACCGGCTCAACGTCATCACCATCGACCTGCCGCCGCTGCGGGACCGTCCGCAGGACGTGCCGCTGCTGGCGCACCACTTCCTGAAGCTGTACGCGTCCAAGGCGGACAAGAAGGTGACGGGCATCTCCCCGCGCGCGATGGAGGCCCTGACCTGCAACCGTTGGACGGGCAACGTGCGCGAGCTGGAGAACGTCATCGAGCGCGCGGTGGTGCTGACGGGCAATGACGTCATCGACGTGGAGGATTTGCCGCCCGGCTTCCAGTCGGCGCCTCAGGCCGACTCGGCGGTGGAGGTGTTCAGCCTGGCGCACCTGCCGTACGCGCAGGCCAAGCGTCTGGCGATGCGGGCGTTCGAGCGGCGCTACCTGTCGGCGCTCCTGGAGAAGAACAACCAGAACGTCTCCAGCGCGGCGCGCGCCGCGGGCGTGGACCGCTCCAACTTCCGCCGGCTGCTCAAGCAGTACGAGGTGGCGGGCCGCTCCATGAAGCCGCGCGTCCTCAAGGACGACGAGGGCGCTGAGCCGCTCGAGGCCGCGTCGTAGTCGCGACGGGACGAACTGGATGAACTCCTGGCGCTGGTGAGGGACTCCCTCACCGGCGCCTGTTCGTTACGAGAGGCCTCACCCTTCGTCTTCGCCCGGTTCGCGTGTCCTCTCCGCGAGCTGGCGCTGGATGTCCTCGTACCGCTCCGCCAGTCGCGCCTCCTCGCCGTTGCGAGTCGGCGTGTAGAAGCTCCGTGAGCGCAGCTCGTCGGGCAGGTAGTCCTCGGGGACGTAGTTGCCCTCGAAGTTGTGCGGGTACTTGTAGCCGCCGCCGTAGCCCAGCGACTTCATCAGCTTCGTGGGCGCGTTGCGCAGGTGCATCGGCACGGGCAGCGCGCCCTCCTTCGTCACGGCCTCGCGCGCGGACGTGTACGCCGTCAGCACCGCGTTCGACTTGGGCGCCAGCGCCAGGTACGTGACGGCCTGCGTGAGCGGCAGCGTGCCCTCCGGCAGGCCCACCAACTGGAACGCCCTCAGCGCGTCCACCGCCACGCTCAGCGCGCGCGGGTCCGCGTTGCCGATGTCCTCCGACGCGAAGATGACCATGCGCCGGAACAGGAAGATGGGGTCCTCGCCCGCCTCCAGCATCCGCGCCATCCAGTACAGCGCCCCATCCACGTCACTGCCGCGCATCGATTTGATGAAGGCGCTGATGACGTTGTAGTGCTCCTCGCCGCCCTTGTCGTACAGCAGCGTCTTCTGTTGGAGCGCCTCCTCTGCGGCCTTGCGGTCCACGTGCGCCCCCGCATGCGCCGCGGCCACCTCCAGCCCCGTCAACGCCTTGCGCGCATCCCCGCCCGCCGACGCCGCCAGGAACTCCAGCGCGTCGTCGTCCGCCGTCACCCGTCCTCCCAACCCGCGCGTGTCCAAGAGCGCCCGACGCAGGAGCGCCACCAGCTCCTCGTCCTCCAACCCGCGCAGCGTGACGACCCGGCAGCGCGACAGGAGCGCCGCGTTCACCTCGAACGAGGGGTTCTCCGTCGTGGCGCCGATGAGCGTCACCGTGCCCTTCTCCACGTGGGGCAGCAGCGCGTCCTGCTGCGCCTTGTTGAAGCGGTGGATTTCGTCGATGAACAGGAACGTCCGCTGGCGATGCAGGTTCCAGCGCTCCTGCGCCCGCGCCACCGTCTCGCGGATGTCCTTCACCCCCGCGAGCACCGCCGACACCGAATCGAACGCGGCGCCCGTCGAGCGCGCCACCAGCCAGGCGAGCGTCGTCTTGCCCGTGCCGGGAGGCCCCCAGAGGATGAGGCTCGGGACTTGGTCCGCCTCCAGCGCCCGACGCAGGAACCGGCCCTCGCCCGTGAGGTGCTCCTGACCGACGAACTCATCCAGGGCGCGCGGCCGCATGCGCTCGGCGAGGGGCGCCCGGCGGGCCTGCTCCTTCTGTCCCGCGTGTTCGAAGAGGTCCATGGACCCCTCAAAGCTAGCGCCCCGGAGGCGGGCACGCCGGGGCGTCTGTCCGGTGGGCGGGACCTTCGACAATTCAGGGGAGCGCCCGGGCGCCTGGCTGGATTATGAAGCAGGCTGCGTGCAGACCCTCGTCATCGTCGCGAAGAAGGACAACCCCGAGGCGGTGGCCCTGGCGTCCCGCATCCGCGAGACCTACCCGCACCTCACCATCCTGGGAGACCGCTCCCTGGCCCACGAGCTGGGCTGGCCCCGGGTGGAGGACCGCGAGCTGGCGGCGCGCGCGGACCTCACGGTGGTGCTCGGCGGGGACGGCACCCTCATCTACGCGGCGCGGCTGCTCGGCGGACGCGGGGTGCCCATCCTCGGCGTCAACCTGGGCAGCCTGGGCTTCATGACGGAGGTCCCCGTCGAGGAGCTGTTCACCACGCTGGAGGAAGTGCTCGCGGGCCGCTTCCAGGTGGACTCCCGCATGAAGCTCACCTGCCGGCTGATTCGCGGCGGACGCGTGCTCATCGAGGACGAAATCCTCAACGACGTGGTCATCAACAAGGGCGCGCTGGCGCGCATCGCCGACCACGAGACCTCCATCGATGGCGTGCCCATCACCACGTACAAGGCGGACGGCGTCATCCTCGCCACGCCCACGGGCTCCACCGCGTACTCGCTGTCCGCCGGCGGCCCCATCGTCCATCCGTCCGTGGACTGCACGGTGCTCTCGCCCATCTGCTCGCACGCGCTCACCCAGCGCTCCATCGTCGTGCCCGCCGACCGCACCATCCGCATCACCCTGCGCAGCGAGACGGCCGACACGTACCTGACGCTGGACGGCCAGACGGGCCACGGCCTGCAGGGCGGTGACTGCATCGAGGTGGTGCGCTCGGCCAACCGGGTCAACCTGGTGCGAAACCCGCGCGTGGCCTACTTCTCCATCCTCCGGCAGAAGCTCCACTGGGGCGAGCGCTGACGGACACTCCGTGTTCCTGTTCCTCTCGAAGGTGCTGGACCTGTTCCTGGCGCCGCTCACCTGGGCGCTGCTGCTCATCCTCGTGAGCCGGCTGCCCCGGCTGCGCCCCGCGCTCGCCCGAGGGCTCCTCGTCGCGGGGCTCGGGGTGCTCTACGTCTTCTCCACCGAGGCGATGTCCACGCTCTTGACGTACCAGGTGGAGGAGGGGGCCCACGACACGTTCCAGCCCGGCGAGCCCTACGACGCCGTCATCGTCCTGGGCGGAGGACTGGACCCCTCCGCGATGGAGCGCTCGGGGCGGCTCGAGTTCAACGCCGCGCCGGAGCGCATCCTCCGGGGCTATGACTTGATGCGCGAGGGACACGCCCGCTTCGTGCTCATCTCCGGCGGCTCGCTGGACCCGCGCCCCACGGCGGTGGTGGAGGCGGACGTGCTCTCGCGCATGCTCCAGGACTGGGGCATCCCCGCCGAGCGCATCGTCACCGAGGGCCAGAGCCGCAACACGCGCGAGAACGCGGTGGAGTCCGCGCGCATCATCCAGGAGCGCGGCTGGAAGCGGCTGCTGCTGGTGACGAGCGCGGCCCACATGCCCCGGGCGCAGGGGTGCTTCGCCGCGGTGGGCCTGCGCCCGGACACGCTGCCGGTGGACGCGAGGATGCCGGCCTTCCGCATGGGCCGGCTCGGGTGGCTGCCCCGCGCCGGAGCGCTGTCGCAGAGCACGGACGTGCTCCGGGAGCTCGCGGGGCGCGTCGTCTACCGGCTCCGGGGTTGGACTTCGCCCTGACGTGTCAGCCCGCGGCGAGTCGTCGAGGCACCTCTTCCACGGGGGCGGTGCGCTGGACGGCCTCCTCCCGCAGCCACGCGAGCGTCGTCAGCCGGTCCTCGTCGAGGATGCGCTGGGTGGTGACGCGGTCCGGGTAGCAGCGCATGAACATGTGCGTGAAGTGCGTGCCGTAGTGGATGAACTCGTCGCGCGTGGGGTCCTTCAGCGGGCGGACGCAGGCCTCGAAGTGGGGCTCGTGGAAGTACGCCATCGCGAAGCGCTCGTGTGAGGCGAGCACCACCTTGTGCGGCGTCGACAGCAGATAGCCCCGCGTGAGGAACTGCAGGATGTCTCCGGGGAACACCGTCAGCACGTCGGGGACGGGCTTCACGAAGGTCCACGGCTCGTCGTGCTCGTACATGCCCGCGGAACTCTCGCCCTGCAGCCAGTTGCGCTTGCGCGGCTCGCCCTCGACGGGCGGGCGGACCCACAGGCCGCCCACGTCGTCCTGCGCGGCGATGACGAGCATGCCGTAGTCCGTGTGCGCGCCGATGCCTCGCGTCGTTGCGGGAGAGCGTGCGGGAAAGCGCAGCACGCGCATGTGATGCCAGCCGTCCTTCGTCAGCGCGGTGAGCGCGTCGATGTCCAGGCCCAGTCCCAGCGCGGTGAGCCGCAGGAGCCGCTCGCCCGCGGAGCCGAGCTCCTCGGTGTGCGCCGTCATGCCCAGCCGATAGGCCTCGTCCGGCCAGGGCGCCGGGCCATGGCAGGGCCAGCCGGAGTGCACGCGCGCGTCGGTGAGGGGCACGTCCTTGCAGACGGTGAAGACCTCCGAGTAGTCGGCCTCGCCCGCGGTCAGCTCCTCGCCGGAGGCGACGTAGCCCGAGTACGTCGAGTCACTCACGCAGCGCTGCTTCTCCTCCAAGGGCTGGCGGAAGAAGCGCCGGCTCAGCTCGAAGGCGTGACGGGCCTTGTCCGCCTGCGCGGGGCTCATGCGAATCTGGAAGATGCCGTCGCGTCGCCAGGCTCGAATCATCGCGAGCCCGAGCGCGACATCGGCTTCACTTCCACTCACGACGTGCGGCAAACGGAATGTCTCCAACTCGGCCATGGGCGCTCCCGGGTGGGGGTGGGCTGGGGGCGCTCCCGGAAACAAGCTGGCCGAGTCGGAAGATGCGACGGGGGCGCTCCGCCGGCGCGCGAGTGGAGCAATCCCTCGCGTTCATCGCCAGACACGGGGCCAAATCCACCCAGGTTTCGGGGGGTCAGATTGTCGGGAAGTGGATGCGAGGGCGCGCGAATTCCGCCCGGGGTTTATTTCAGGGGAGGCGAGGGTCGGCGCGCGTCGTGTGAGAGCGTCGCGCCATCCAGCCGGACGATGCGGCCCTCGGCCTTCGCGCGCGGCGCGGGCTTGCCCGAGTGCAGCGCCTGCGCGAGCAGGTCCAGCGGCGTGCGCCCGTCCTTCATCGCGGGCGTGGAGGGCAGCCCCTTGAGCATGTCGTAGCCGTCCTTCCCGCTGGTGAGGAAGCTCAGCGTGGCGAGCCGGTACGTGGCCGTGTCGTCGAGCGGCTTGCCGTTCACCTTCACGTCGACGACGCGCGAGCCCGGCGGCTTGCGTGCGTCGAAGGTGAAGCGCATGCCGGAGACCTGGAGGAAGCGGCCGGGGCGCGCGTCCTCGCGGCTCAGGCTGACGCCGTTCTCCAGCGCGGCGCGCAGCGTGGCGCCGGGAATCTCCACCACCACCAGCTCGTCGGTGTAGGGCATCAGCGCGTGCAGGTCCCTGCGCGTGAGCGTGCCGGCGGGGAGGATGGTGTCGGCGCGCAGCGCGCCCCCGTTGACGAAGGCCACCTCGGCGCCGGCCGCCTCGCGGAAGATGTCCGCGACGAGCGAGCCCAGGTTCGTCTCGCGCGAGCGCACCTGCGTGCCGCGGGCGTCGAGCGCCACGGGCGTCCTGCCCACCGGCTCCGCGAGCCTGGCGAACAGCGCCTCGTAGGGCTTCATGGCCGCGTTGAACTCCGCGTCCTCGGGCACCTTCTTCGTGACGGGCAGCCGCGCCCAGGACAGCTTGCGCACCTTGCCCGTGGCCGTGTCCACGTCCAGCGTGAGCCGGCCCAGCTCCAGCGCGTCCGCGGGCACCTTGAAGATGGGCGTGCCGGTGGTGCGGTCATTGGCGCCCACGTGGTCATGCCCTCCGAGGATGGCGTCGACCTTCACGCACCTCGCCAGCTTCCGGTCCTGCGCCAGCTCCAGGTGCGTCAGGCCCACCACCACCTGCGCCCCCTCCTCGCGCAGCTTCGCCACCGCCTCCCGCGCCGCCTGGCAGAAGTCGGTGAACAGCGTGTCGGGCCCGGCCTTCGTCGAAGTCTTCGTCTCCGGCAGCACCACGCCGAACAGGCCCACGCGGACGCCACCCAGCTCCCGCACCTCGTACGCCTTGACGCCCTCGAACAGCGCGCCCGTCTTCGCGTCGACGACGTTGGCGCCCAGCCAGGTGAAGCGCGACTGGCGGATGCGCTCCTTCAGCACGTCGTCGCCGAAGTCGAACTCGTGGTTGCCCAGCACCGCCACGTCCAGCCCGAGCGCGTTCCACGCGTCCACCATGTGCCGGCCCTTGAGTGCCTTGCCGTCCACCTCCAGCAGCGACTCCACCGACGGGGACAGCGTGTCGCCGCCCAGGAGCGTCAGCACGTGCGGGGCAGGCGACTCGCTCAGCACCCGCTTGCGCAGCGTGGCCACCCGCGCGAGGCCGCCCCGGCCCCCGTGCTCCTGCTGGGGCTGCACCTGGTACACGTCCGCCAGGTGGAGCAACGTCAGGCGCGTGGTGCCCGCGGGCGCCGCGCCCCGGCCGAGGCCCGGGGCCAGCGTCAGGAGCAGCGCGAGCGGCAGGAGCAGGGCCCCACGTCGGGCCAGCGCTGTCGTCGTCGTCATCGCGAGTCGTTCTCCAGGGGCGCCCGCACGGCGCCGGGCTCGCCGGAGTAGCGCACTCACGCGACGAACGCGAGCACACCCGCCTTCACCTCAGGCCCCTGAGTCACGACCATCCCAGGACAGCCAGGAAAACCGCCGCAGTGTGTCATGGGTGAAAGTTACAGAAATCTGATGAAGCCGGTTTGCCCGTACTTCACTGCGATTGCTAGGACCCGCCCTGAACAACCCTAGGGAGGTCGTCACCATGCGACACAACACGTGGAGCGCGCTGCTGTTGGCCGGCTTGTTGGGCTGCGGCGAGAGCGCGCTCGAGAATCAGCAGCGCTCCGGCGAGGAGACAGCGGAGGTCGTTCAGCGGCTCGGCCCGTCGAGTCGTCCGGGCATGGGGGCCACCGTCTACTCGGGTGGCGTGACGTTCCGCACGTGGGCGCCGCTGGCGCAGAAGGTCTTCGTCGCGGGCGACTTCAGCGGCTGGGGATGGGTGGAGCTGGGCGGCGAGGGTAACGGCAACTTCTCCGGCGACGTGGCGGGCGCGGTGAAGGGCCAGAAGTACAAGTTCGTCACGCGCAACGCGTGGGGCAACGACGCGTGGCGCGCGGACCCGCGCTCGGCGTGGCAGGAGAACTCCACGGGCGCCAGCATCATCTACGACCAGGGCGAGTACTGGTGGAACGCGCAGCAGTACAGCACGCCGGGCTTCAACGAGATGGTCATCTACGAGATGCACGTGGGCACGTTCCACGACTCTCCGGGCTGGGGGCCGGGCAACTGGACCAGCGCCATCGCGAAGCTCGACTACCTGCGGGATTTGGGCATCAACATGGTGAAGGTGATGCCGGCGTACGAGTTCGCCGGCGACTTCTCCTGGGGCTACAACGTGGCCTTCCCGTTCGCGCCGGAGAGCGCGTACGGCTCGCCCAACGACATGAAGCGCTTCGTGGACGAGGCGCACTACCGGGGCATCGGCGTCATCTTCGACGTGGTGCACAACCACTGGGGACCGAGCGACCTGCCCATGTGGTGCTTCAGCGGTGACTGCCTGGGCAACGGCGGTGAGTACTTCTTCACCGACAACCGCAAGTCCACGCCGTGGGGAGACACGCGCCCGGACTACGGCCGCGCCGAGGTGCGCGCGTACATCCGCGACTCGATGATGAACCTGCTCGACAACTTCCGCGGCGACGGCCTGCGCTGGGACGCGACGAAGTACATGCGCACCATCGACGGCTCGGGCGACATCTCGTCGGCGTGGCAGGTGTTCCGCTCGGTCAACCGGGAGATCAACGCGAACAAGCCCTGGAAGATCTCCATCGCGGAGGACTTCGGTGGCGGAGACTCCATCACCAACGACGCGACGAGCGATTTCGCGGGCGGCGCGGGCTTCGACGCGCAGTGGACCGCGGAGTTCGTGCACCCCATCCGCGCGGCGGTCATCGAGCAGAACGACGCCAACCGGAACATGAACGCGGTGCGGGACGCGATCACCCAGCGCTTCAGCGGGCGCTCGCACGCGCGCATCATCTACTCGGAGAGCCACGACGAGGTGGCCAACGGCCATGCCCGCGTGCCGGAGGAGATCTGGCCGGGCAACGCGGGGAGCTGGGCGGCGAAGAAGCGCTCCACGCTGGCCGCGGGCATCACCATGACGTCGCCGGGCATCCCGATGATCTTCCAGGGCCAGGAGATTCTGGAGGATGGCTTCTTCGCGGACGGAGATCCGGTGGACTGGGGCAAGCTCTCCACCTACGGCGGCATCCACAACCTGTACCGCGACCTCATCCGCCTGCGCCGCAATTGGAGCAACAACACGCGCGGCCTGCGCGGCGGCAACGTCAACGTCCACCACGTGAACAACTCCGGCAAGGTGATTGCCTACCACCGGTGGGAGAACGGCGGCCCGGGCGATGACGTCATCATCGTGGCCAACTTCAGCGGGACGTACTTCCCCAGCTACAACATCGGCTTCCCGCGCACGGGCACCTGGTACCTGCGCTTCAACAGCGACTGGAACGGGTACTCGGGTGACTTCGGCAACACCGCGTCGGCGAACACCACGGCGTACAGCGGGGCCAAGGACGGCATGGGCAACAACGCGTCCTTCGCGATTGGTCCCTACTCGCTGCTCGTCTTCTCGCAGTAACGCGTGAAGGAGGCACCCGGGCGCCCGGCTTGAATCGGGCGCCCGGAGGCTCCTCACACGGTGTAGCGGCGGCCCTGCTGGAGCGGCTCGATGACGCTCGCGGCCGTGTCGAAGTCGTCCGGGTAGTGGATGAGGCGCATGCGGGCGCGCAGTCCCTCCGGCAGCGCGGCGAGCTTCTCGTAGGGTGTGTGCACGCCGTAGTTCGTCTCGTGGATGACCAGGTCCGCGCGCGACAGCCAGTCGATGAGGCCCTCGTCGAAGGCGGTGTCCGCGCTGTAGCCCAGGCACCGGCCTCCGGCGTGGATGCGCAGCGCGGTGGTGGGCACGTGGTGGTACGTCATCCGCGCCTCGATGAGGAAGGGCCCGTGGCGCACGGCCGACTCGGTGGAGAGGGGCGTGTGCTCGAAGTAGTCCTCGAAGTGCTTGGGGTTGGGGGCCTCGCCGCGCTTCTCGATGAGGCACTCCATGCCCGCGGCCAGGTGGCCTTCCCACAGGCGCTCGGCGACGTCCGGGTGCGCGAGCAGCTCCAGCTTCTTTCGCAGGATGAAGAAGGAGAAGTAGCCCAGGCCCTCCAGGCCCGAGGAGTGGTCCGCGTGCAGGTGGGTGAGGGCCACGGCGCTGACGCGGTCCACGTCCAGCGGGACGCCGGACGTCAGTGACGCCTCGCGCATCATCTTCCGGATGGGGTGGGGACAGTCGATGAGGAGGACCTGGTCCTCGACCTCCACGGCCAGGCACGAGGAGTAGTGGAGCGCGGAGAAGGCGTCACCGACACCCAGGGGGATGAAAGTCATGCTCATGGCTGGCTCGGGTGGGACGGGTGGAGACGCTCGCGCAGCTTCGCCGCGACGGCGGGAGGACAGAAGTCGGAAACGTCCTCGCCCCGGAGCACGCGCGCCTTGAGGCCGCTGCTGCTCACCTCGGCGAGGTGTGCTTCCGCGGGGAGTAAGAGGGTGGCGAGCTCGGGCGCGAGCACGCGGTTGTTGTGCGCGAGCTCCGTCTCGAACTGGGCGTCGGTCGCGCCCCGGACGCCGCGGAGCAGGACGCTGGCGCCGATGGCCCGCGCGTAGTCGACGATGAGCCCCTCGGTCCACGCCACGGTGACATTGGGGTGGGGGGCCACGGCCTCGCGCACCAGTGCGACGCGCTCGTCGGGGGACAGGAGCGTGTTCTTCGCGGGGTTGATGGCGACGATGACGACGACGTGGCCGAACAGTCGCGCGGCCTGCCGGACGACGGACAGGTGCCCGGCGGTGACGGGGTCGAAGCTGCCTGCGTAGACGGCGATGGTCATGGCGACACCTCGGGTGTTCCGGGCGTGAGCGCTTGTGACTTCGGGAAGGCGATGGTGACGAAGAGGGTGCCCGCGACGCAGAGGGCCGCGGCCAGGAGGAAGTGGCCCGTGTAGCCGAGGGCCTGTGCGCTGAAGCCGCTGAGGGCCGCAGCGGCGCCGGTGGCGAGCACGACGAGCGAGGCCTGCACGGTGTAGTCGGTGGCGGCGTGGTCGGGACGGCAGACGTCCATCATCGCGGTGAAGACGGCGGCGGTGGCCATGCCGCTGGCCACGTGCTCCACGGCGCAGACGGCGGTGAGCCAGGGCAGGCCCGACACGGTGCCGCTGGAGACGAGCGCGTACAGGAGCACGGCGGTGGCCTGGATGACGCCGAACAGGAGCAGGGCCCGCTTGCGTCCGAGCTTCACCACGAGGCTGCCGCCGAGGAGCGCGCCCACCAGGCCCGCGGTGAAGCCCACGATTCCGAGCAACCACGCGATGTCCGTGAGCGTCAGGCCCCGGTCGACCAGGAAGGTGCGCAGCATGCCCGTGGCCAGCGCTTCACCGGCCTTGTAGACGACGAGCAGGGCGAGCCACGTCCCCGCGCCCGGGCGCCGCACCCACCAGCCGAGGCCCAGGCTCACGCGGGGCGGGGGCTCGGAGGGGGGCTCGCGATAGAGGGCCACGGGGATGGTGGCGACGAGCAGCATGAGGCCGAGGGCCACGAGGGTGGGGCGCCAGCCCGCGGCATCGAAGACCGCGAGCATCACGCCGCCGCCCAGGATCATGCCCACGCGGTAGGCGGCTACCTGCACGCCGTTGCCCCAGCCGCGCTCGGAAGGGGAGAGCAGCGTCACCGCGAGTCCATCGGTCGCCACGTCCTGCGTGGCCGCGAGCAGGTTGACGCCGAGCACCGCGGCGAACAGGACCTGCGTGCTCACGGTGGTGTCGGGCAGCGCGAGCGAGAGCAGCAGGCCCGCGCTCAGGCACTGGAGCGGGAGGATGTAGCCGCGCCTGAGGCCCCAGCGCGCCGAGCCGTGCCGGTCCATGTACGGCGCCCACAGGAACTTCAGCGCCCATGGGAGCGCGAGCAGGTGCGACAGGCCGATGGCGGGCAGCGACAGGCCCTGGTGGCGCAGCAGCACCGGGAGCGCCTGGGTGAAGAAGCCGAAGGGCAGGCCCTGCGAGAGGTAGAGGCTCGACAGGAGCCCGAGCTTCGTCACCGTGCCCAGGTCGGGGCTCGCGACGAGGCTCGCTCCAGGGAGCATCGTCGAAGGGGTGAGCGTGTCTTCGCGTTGTCCGCGCCCGCTGGGCGGGGTTGGGAGGGCGCTCATGCGAGCCTCCGCGCGGACATGGCATCGCGCGACGTCGTGTCGCGGCAGCCTGTCGCCGCGATGCGCCGAGCGAGGGCCGCGACGGGCGTGGGCCCCGTGGCATGGGTGTCGTCGCATCGCGCAACGCCGGGTTCCCGGCCACCGGTCCAGTGTGGGAGGAGCGGGCTCATGCCTCCTCCCCATCCAGCACACCCGCGGCCATGCGCTTCACGGTGTTCGCGGCCGTACCCGCGGGCACCAGGCCCGGCGCGCTCGCCGAGAGCACGAAGTAGCCCTGCACCGCCGCGAAGAGCCCCGCCGCCAGGGCCCGCGCCTTGCGCTTGCCCACGCTCGCCGCGACCAGCGACTCCAACTGCTCCAGGTCCGCGCGCACCACCTGCTCATAGGCCGCGCGGACCTCGGGCTGACGGATGGCCTCCGCGCTGATGGTGACCCAGCCCGCGACCGCGCTCGTGTCCGCGTCGGGCCCCAGCGAGAGGAACGCGTCCACGAACGCGTCCACGCGGCCCCGGGTGTCCTCGGGCGCGAGCTTCGCGAGCTTCGCGGCCACCCGCGCACGGCCCCGCGCCGCGAGCTGCTCCACCAGGACGAGCAGAATCTCCTGCTTGTCGCTGAAGTGGTAGTGCACCAGCCCCGGGCTCAGCCCCGCCGCCTTCGCGATTTCGTTGACCGAGGCCCGCTCGTAGCCCCGCTCGGACATCACGCGCAAAAGGCCGGCGACGATTTGCTGGCGGCGCTCCTCGGTGTTGGACGGACGGGGCATGGTGGCCTTGTTTATTGGTTGTTTGACCAACTTATAAACAGGCGAGCGGAAGTCGTCAACCCGTCCTCGGGATGGAGTGGGCTCACCGTGGGGTGGAGAGGTCCCCCGTCTGGACCGCGGTGTGTCGCCCCGAGACGAGGGCCTGGATTCCCGTCGCCACCAGCGCCGGCACCTCCAGCGAGGGCAGGTGGCTGACGGCGGGGAGCTTCATGACGTGGAACCAGGGGTGCCGCACTGCGAAGGCCACCTGCGTCTCCAGGTAGTCGTGCGCGTCCGGTTGCGCGTACAGGTGCAACGTGGGCGTGGGCGGATTCAGTCCCGCGAGCGCGCGCAGGGGCGAGCCCTCCCGGGCATAGGCCGCCGCGATTTCGCGCGCCGCGCGGGCCCACATCTCCTCGGAGAACTCGAGCATGTCCTCGTGGATGACGCGCAGCACGTCCTCGTGCTCCACGCCGCGCGTCCACTCCTTGAACAGCGCGTCGCGCGTGCGTCCCCAGCGCTCCGACATGAGGCCGCGCAGCGTCGCGAGGAAGGGCGGTGGCGGCTCGGTGACAATCCAGTCCAGCAGGACGAGCTGGGGAACCCGCTCCGCGCCCAGCTCCCGGCGCAGCTCCAGTCCGAAGAAGCCCGCGTGGGACACCGTCACCGGCACCACCTGCTTCGCGCCGCTGGCCTCCACCACGGCCTTCAGGTCCTCGAGCACCGTGCCGCTGTCGAAGTCGCCCTCGCCTTGCTCGGAGTCGCCGTGGCCCCGCAGGTCGACACAGAGGATGCGGTGTCGCGCGGAGCAAAGGGGGACCAGGGGCGCGAAGACCTCCCGGCGCGTGCACCAGCCGGGGATGAAGAGCAGCGTGGGCTCGCCCTCGCCGACGTCGTCGAAGCGGATGCGGGCATCGCCGGTGGAGCGCACCTCGGGCATGTCTCCCCCTGTGGAACGAGGCTTCTCGTCAGAGGGTGGACACCTGAACGGAGCGTCGCAGCAGGCGAGCGGGGAAGGGGCGGGGGCCCGGGTCGGCCCTTGCCTCAGAACGTCAGCAGGCTCGTCACGGGCGTGGGCGCCAGGCGTTTGCCACCGTCGAGGAAGCCCAGGTGGATGAGGAAGCTGAAGCCGACCAGCTCTCCACCCAGCCGCTTCACGAGCCGCCCCGTGGCCTCCGCCGTGCCGCCCGTGGCGAGGACGTCATCCACCACCAGCACGCGCTCACCCGGGGCCAGGGCGTCCTCGTGTATCTCCAGGCCGTCCGCGCCGTACTCCAGCGAGTAGCGCTCGACGACGGAGCGATAGGGCAGCTTGCCCGGCTTGCGCGCGGGGACGAAGCCCGCGCCCAGCGCGAGGGCCATGGGCGCGCCCAGCAGGAAGCCCCGCGCCTCGACGCCCACCACCTTGGAGATGTGTTGTCCCCGGAAGGGCGCGGACATGGCGTTGATGACGCGGCCGAACAGCCTCGGGTCGGCCAGCACGGGGGTGATGTCCTTGAAGACGATGCCGGGCTTGGGGAAGTCCGGCACGTCGCGCAGACGGGCCTTCAGGTCATCGACGAGGGTGGTGTCGGCGAGGCTCGCGGCGGGCAGGGTCATGGGAAGAGCTCGGGGTTGACGCAGTGAGGAGGCCGCTGTCCGTCCAGCGCGGCCAACAGGTTGTCCACCGCCATGGAGGCCATGCGCCCCCGGGTGGCGTGCGTGGCGCTGGCGATGTGGGGCGCCAGCAGGACGTTGGGCAGGCCCAGCAGCGGACTGTCCTGGGGCAGCGGCTCGGGGTCCGTCACGTCCAGGGCCGCGCCGCCCAGGCGGCCCTCGCGCAGGGCCTCGACGAGCGCGTCCGGGTCCACCACGCCGCCACGCGCGGTGTTGACGAGCAGCGCCCCGGGCTTCATCGCCGCCAGCTCCGCGCGCCCCACCCAGTGCCGCGTCTGGGGCGTCAGCGGCACGTGTAGGGTGAGGATGTCCGCTTCGGAGAGCAGCGTGGCCTTGTCCACGCGCCGGGCCCCCGTCTCCTGCTCCAGCGCGGGCCTGGGCTCGCGGCCCACATAGAGGATGCGCATCCCGAAGCCCCTCGCGCGCCGGGCCACCGCCGAGCCGATGGCCCCGGGGCCGACGATGCCCAGCGTGGCGCCGTACACATCCGTCCCCAACAGGAGGGTGGGGCTCCAGGTGCGCCAGTGCCCCGCCCGGACATGGGCGTCCGCCTCCGCCACGCGCCGGGCGAGGCCCAGAATCAGCGCGAAGGCGAAGTCCGCGGACGTCTCCGTGAGGGCGCCGGGGGTGTTACCCACCACCACCCGCCGTTGCGTACAGGCCGGTACATCGATGTTGTCGTAGCCGACGGCCACGTTGCTGACCGCCCGCAGGCTGGGGGCCTGGGCAAGCAGGCGAGCGTCCACCCGGTCCGTCAGCAGGGTGACGAGCCCCTGGGAGCGGGCCGCCTCGGCGAGCAGGGTGTCACGGGAGGGTGGCAGCTCCTGGGGCCAGACGTGGAGGTCCACGAGCCTGCCCAGTCGCCCGAGGGCCTCCCCGGGGAACTGGCGGGTCACGAAGACACGGGGGCGGACGGTCCGGGTCATGGCGAACGTTGATGCTCTCATAGCCTGATGCCGGTGGCTGCTTCCGCTGGCGGACTCATCCACATTTCCCGCGAGCGGGAGCCCCCTTGCTGTGCTAGTGGCAGGGGTTCCCCGGCGCTAGGAGCCTGGGGCCTGTGCCAGCCGTGCAATCCACCGCCGACATCCGAGACGCCCTCCCTCCTCAGGACACCCAGTGGCTCAGGGCCCTGAAGGCCGAAGTCCAACCCACCATCTTCAAGAAGGGCCGGGAGGTGGCGGAGTCGCGCCGCGTCTTCGGGCTCCAGCGCGAAGGGGACCACATCCGCGCGCAGGTCGCCGGTTCCACCGGCGAGCGCTATGAAGTCGTGATTGCGCTGGGGGACGGCAAGGCCACGTCCACCTGCACCTGTCAGTCGTGGAACGCGGATGGCCCCCACTGCAAGCACGTCGTCGCCGCGGCGCTCATCTATGCCGCGCGCTTCCGTCCTCCGCCTCGCCCGCAGCCGGTGGCGCCCCAGCCCGTGGAGCAGCAGCCACAGGCCACCGCGTCCGGCGCCAGCAACGAGGTCGTGGACAACGAGGTCCCCATCGAGCCGGACTCGCCTCCGGTGGACGCCGCGAACCTGCCGGCGCTCGCCAAGGTGGAGAGCTGGCTGGGCCTGTCCTCGCAGCCGGACTACGAGTTCTTCTACCGGCTGACGGCGGCGAACACGAACGCCGGTACCCGTCAGTGGGTGGTGGACGTGCGTCGTCAGGACGCGCAGACCAAGGGCCCCATCCACGTCAAGCGCACGCTGCAGACGGGCGGGCGGCTGTCCCCGGCCGACGAGCGCGTCTTCATGGCGCTCTCCCGCCACGAGCACCGCTACGACTCGCGCCTGGTGCTCTCCGACGAGGACCTGAGCGAGGTGATGGACATCCTGCGCCAGCGCCGGGTCATCTACCGGGGCACCGCGCTCATCAACACGGAGACACCCGTGCGCCCGCAGATCCGGCTGGAGTCCCGGCCGGACGGCGCCACGGCGCGCATCGAGCTGCTGTTCCCGGACGGGGGCAGCTTCTCGCTCAAGGACGTCATCATCCTGTCGGGGCGGCGCACCTGGGTCATCCAGGCGCAGAACCTCCACCCGGTGGAGCCGGACTTCCCGCCGCGCCTTTTGCGCAAGTGGCTGCTCGAGCCCAACATGTCCTTCCCCTCGGGACAGCTGGACCGCGTGCTGACCTTCTTCGCCGCGCACCTGCCGCGCTTCCGCATGTCGCTGAAGGCGGACGACATCGAGGTCGACGAGGCGGTCGAGCCGCACTTCGTGCTGACGCTCGAGGGCAACCCGGAGAAGGTGAAGGTTCAGCTGGCCGCGCGCTACGGGCAGACCACGGCGCCGGTGTCCCCCACGGCCACGCACCTGGGCTACGCCAGCGGCGTGGGCGGGGACAGCCGCAAGCTGTACCGCCGCCGCGAGGACCTGGAGCGCGCCGCGGGCAAGCAGTTGCTCGATTTGGGCCTGCGCTTCGAGCCGCAGTCGCAGGCGTTCGACGCGACGGGTGACGTGGCGCTGGAGTTCTGGGCGCGGGGCCTGGCGTCCTTGCCGGCGGAGTGGGAGCGCTTCGGCGTGCAGGCGCCCAAGGTGCGGCTGCGTCCCAAGCTCAAGCCGCGCATCCGCGTGGGCATGAGCGGCGTGCAGTGGTTCGACCTGGACGCCGAGTTCGTCACCGACGACCAGGCGGTGGACCTGGGCGCGGTGCGCATGTGGCTGGACTCGGGGCGGCGCTTCGTGCCGCTCAAGGACGGCACCTTCGCGGAGGCGGACGCCGTCGAGCTCAAGCGCGTGGCGGACCTCCTGGAGGAGGCGGGCGCCATGCCGGGCCGCTCGCGCACGCGGCTGCCGCTGCACCAGGCGGTGGCGTTGGACCTGCTCGCGGACCTGGGGGAGTTCACCGAGGTGGAGGCGAAGGCGCGCCAGGCGATGCTGGAGCTGCGCGAGACGGCGGGCGTGCCGAAGGTGGCGGTGCCCGACGGGCTGCAGGCGACGCTGCGTCACTACCAGGAGGCGGGCCTGTCCTGGCTCTGGTTCCTGCGCCGCCACGGCCTGTCCGGCATCCTCGCGGACGACATGGGTCTGGGAAAGACGGTCCAGTCGCTCAGCCTCTTGCAGAAGATGGCCAACGAGGAGGGCCGCAAGCCGTCGCTCGTGGTGGCGCCCACCAGCGTGCTCGCCAACTGGGAGCGCGAGGCGGAGCGCTTCACGCCGGGCCTCAAGGCCATGGTGTGGCACGGGCAGGACCGCAAGGAGCGCGCCGAGGACCTGAAGGGCATGGACCTGGTGCTCACGTCCTACGCGCTGGTGCGACGCGACTTGGACCAGCTGTCCCAGGTGGGCTTCCGCTTCGTCATCCTGGACGAGGCGCAGAACATCAAGAACGCGGACAGCGCCACGGCGCAGGCGTGCAAGTCGCTGCCGAGCGACACGCGCCTGGCGCTCACCGGTACGCCGCTGGAGAACCGGCTGTCGGAGCTGTGGAGCATCTTCGACTTCCTGATGCCGGGCTTCTTGGGCAGCGCGGACAGCTTCGGAGACCGCTACGAGCAGCCCATCCAGGTGGCCAACGACGCGTCGGCCCGGGACAGGCTGCGCCGCCGCATCCAGCCCTTCATCCTGCGCCGCTTGAAGACGGAGGTGGCCAAGGACCTGCCGCCGAAGACGGAGAGCGTCGCGTGGTGCGAGATGGAGCCCGGCCAGGCCGCGCTCTATCGGGAGGTGATGGAGGAGAGCAAACGCAAGGTCAGCGAGAGCATCGAGAAGGTCGGCTTCAAGCGCAGCCGCGTGTCGATTCTGGCCGCGCTGATGCGCCTGCGGCAGGTGTGTTGTGATCCACGCCTGCTCAAGCTGCCTCCCGGGACGCTCTTGCCGCCCAGCGCGAAGGTGGAGCGCTTCCTGGAGCTGGTGGAGGACCTGGTGGCGGAAGGCCACCGCGCCCTGGTGTTCAGCCAGTTCACGGAGATGCTGGAGCTGCTCAAGCAGGAGGCGGACAAGAAGGGTCTGCGCTACCTCTACCTGGACGGTCGCACCAAGGACCGCATGGGCAAGGTGGACGAGTACAACCGCCCGGACGGACCGCCCCTGTTCTTCATCTCGCTGAAGGCGGGCGGCACCGGCCTCAACCTCACGGCGGCCGACTACGTCATCCACTTCGACCCGTGGTGGAACCCCGCCGTCGAGGACCAGGCCACGGACCGTACGCACCGCATCGGCCAGACGCGCGCGGTCATCAGCTACAAGCTGATTACCCGCGGCACGGTGGAGGAGAAGATCCTCTCCCTGCAGCGTCGCAAGCGCGACCTCGCCGCGGGCGTCCTCGGTGGGGAGGGCGACGAGATGGCCCGCACGCTCACCGAGCAGGACATCCAGGAGCTCTTCACCGAGACCTGAGTCGGAACAAAGGGTTGGGGCTCCAACGGGCCCCGCCCTCACCCGCCCTCCGTCCGTCCGGTTGGGCTGAATGCCTGTGCAGTGTCAGGGGGACCTGTTAGGGTGTTCAGTGCCAGGGCCGTCGTACGGACATTGGAGGGCGCGCGTGCTGCTGGGTCTGCGGATTTCGAACGTGGCGGTGATCGAGGAGGTGGAGGTGGCGTTCGGAGCCGGCCTCACCGTCCTCACGGGTGAGACAGGTGCGGGCAAGTCCATCCTCGTGGATTCATTGGGCTTGCTGCTGGGAGGGCGGGCGGACGCGGATGTCATCCGCGCCGGCTGCGAGGAGGCGTCCGTGGAGGGCGTCTTCGCGCGGACGCCAGTCCTGGGCACACGCCTGGAGGAGCTGGGCCTGCCGGACCTCGGGGACGAGGTGCTGGTGCGCCGGGTGCTGGGGCGCACCGGGAGGGGCAAGGTCTACGTCAACGGCGCGCTGGTGACGGTGGGCGTGCTCGGGAAGCTGACGCGGGGGGCGGTGGACCTCGCCGGACAGCACGAGCACGTGAGCCTCTTCGACTCCGGCCTGCACCGGGTGCTCCTGGACAGGTACGGGGAGATGGAGGCGCCGCTGGCGACCTACTTCGGGGAGTACCAGGCGCTGCGGGAGGTGGACGCGCGCATGGAGGCCCTGGGCGGGGACGAGGCGAAGGTGCGCGAGCGCGCGGAGTTCCTGCGCTTCCAGCTCGATGAAATCTCGCGCCTGGACCCGGAGGCGGGCGAGGACACGCGGCTGGACGCCGAGCGCAAGCGCCTGTCGAGCGCGGAGAAGCTCAAGCGCCACGGGGCGGAGGCGGAGCTGCTGGTGGCCGGCGACGAGTCCTCGGCGCTGGAGACGGTGGGCCGCGCGCTGGGGCTGGTGCACGACGCGGTGAAGTGCGACGCGACGCTTGCGCCCGTGGCGCAGTCGTTGAGCACGGCGCTGTCGGAGCTGGAGGAGGCGCAGCGGCGGCTCAACCGGTACGTGGAGGGCCTGGAGTCGGACCCGTCGCGCCTGCGGGACGTGGAGGAGCGGCTGGATGGCCTGAAGCGGCTGTGCCGCAAGCACGGCGCCACGCTGGACGGCGTGCTCAAGAAGCGCGGCGAAATCGAGGCCGAGCTGGGCACGCTGGAGAACCGCCAGGAGGTGCTGGAGGAGCTGGCCTCGGAGCGCCGCAAGGTGGAGGAGCGCGCGCGCAAGGCGGCCCTGGCGCTGTCGCGGGCCCGCACGAAGAGCGCGGTGGAGTTCTCCGCGCAGGTGCGCGAGGGCCTGGGGCACCTGGCCATGGGCAAGGCGGCCTTCGAGGTGCGCGTGACGCCTGGAGAGGTGCTGCGTCCGGACGGCCTGGACGACGTGGAGTTCTTCTTCAGCGCCAACCCCGGCGAGCCCGCCCGGCCCCTGGCGAAGGTGGCCTCGGGCGGCGAGGCGAGCCGACTGCTGCTGGCCCTGAAGCGGGCCCTGGCGGACAGCGACGCGTGCGGCTCGTACGTGCTGGACGAGGCGGACGCGGGCGTCAGCGGCGCGATTGCCGACGTCGTCGGGCGGATGATCAAGGAGGTGAGCGGCCACCGTCAGGTGCTCTGCATCACCCACCTGCCGCAGGTGGCGGCCTACGCGGACGCGCACCTGCTCATCCGCAAGGCGGTGAAGGGCGAGCGGACCGTCTCCCAGGTGACGGTCCTGGCGGCGGGCAGCGAACGGACGCGGGAGCTGGCCCGGATGATGTCCGGCGTGGAGGTGACGCGTGAGGCGCTGGGGGCGGCGGAGGCCCTGGTGCGCTCGGCCCACCGTTCCCTGGGGGCGCCCAGGACCCGCCGGGAGTCCGGACCCGAGGGGGGACCCCGGGGACGCCTCAGGCGGACGGCTTGACGCGCTGCAAGGTCATCCGTGTCCTTGCCCCATCCTTGGGTCTCACATAGCATCCTTGGTGTGTCCAACACCGCAGGGCAGACCGCGGCCTCCCGCCTCAAAGTCGTTTCCGCTGGCCTGACGGACGTCGGGCGGAAGCGTAACCACAACGAGGACAGCTTCCTCATCGACGATGAGCTCCAGCTCTACGTCGTGGCGGACGGCATGGGCGGTCACGCGGGAGGTGGTACCGCGTCGCGCATCGCCGTCGAGACCATCGACAAGGAGCTGCGCCGGGCACGGGAAGGAAAGGACAACCCCTTCCTCTCCGTGCCGCACCTCCAGGACTCACCGATTCCGGAGGCGCTGCGCACGGCCGTGGAGAAGGCATGTCTCGCCATCTACACGGCGGCGCAGGAGGACCCACGCCTGTCCGGCATGGGCACCACCGTCATCTCCCTGGTGGTCCGCGAGGAGCACGCCTTCTTCGCGCACGTGGGAGACAGCCGCGCCTACCTCATCCGGGGTGACCTCATCCAGCAGATCTCCGAGGACCACTCGCTGGTCAACGAGCAGATCAAGGCCGGGATGATCACGCCGGAGGAGGCCAAGCACTCCCGCTACAAGAACATCATCACCCGCTCCGTCGGCTTCGAGGAGGAGGTGCAGGTGGACGTCATGGGGCTCGTCTCCGAGCCCAACGACGTGTTCCTGCTGTGTTCGGACGGTTTGGCCAACATGCTCGAGGACAAGGAGATCCACGAGGTGGTGGCCCAGGCGAAGTCCTTCGAGGACATCCCCAAGCGCCTCATCGACTTCGCCAACGAGCGCGGCGGCGACGACAACATCACCGTCATCCTGGTGCGGGTCGCCGCCTGACGGCGACTCACGAAGTGGTGGCCGGCAAACACCTCGTCAGGTCACTGTTGACCTTGACACTCTTGGAAGCTGAATGGTAGCTGCCCAAACGTTTCCAATCCTGACAGACGCCGTCAGGTGACGGAGCTGGAGGGGTGTGGCGGTGGGGGGAGGTGTTGAGCGCCGGGGAGCGACTTAGCTTCTGGCGCCGGATGTCCCACGCAAGCAGGGAGCTGTCCCGTGGCGAAAAAGTCCTTCACGTTGATGGTGATCCCGGACCACGACGCGCCGGTGAAGCGGTACACCATCCAGCGCTCGTTCCTCATGCAGGTGGGGATGGGGCTGATGTTGGTCGTGGGACTGGGCGCGGGCGCGAGCATCCACTACTTCCAGGTCGCCGCGGACGCCTCGGAGAACCGCATCCTCCGGGATGAGAACCTGACGTTGCGCTCGCAGCTCAAGTCGGTGCGTGAGCGCATCGAGCACATCGGTTCGACGCTGGACCGGGTGGAGCGCTTCGACCAGAAGCTGCGCGCGATGACGCTGCTGTCGGACCCGCAGCGCAACCTGGCGATGGGCCCCACGGAGCCCGAAGCGCGGGTGCCGACGACGGACACCCAGTTCACCCAGCTGACGACGACGGAGACGCCCAAGCTGCTGATGGGCCGGCTGGACAAGCTGAGCGCGGAGGCCACCCGGCAGGAGCAGAGCCTCCAGGAGCTGCAGGCGTACTTCCAGGACCAGAAGTCGCTGCTTGCCTCCACGCCGTCGGTGTGGCCGGCGCGCGGTTGGGTGACGAGCGACTTCGGTCAGCGCGTGGACCCGTACACGGCGGACCGGGTGATGCACTCGGGCCTCGACATCGCGGCCCCGCACGGCAAGGAAGTGTACGCGCCGTCGGACGGCACGGTGGTGTTCGCGGGCCTGGAGGGTGGCTACGGCAACGTCATCGTCGTGGACCACGGCTACGGCATCAAGACGCGCTACGGCCACCTGGCGAAGATGCTGGTGAAGGCCGGTGACCGGGTGAAGCGCGGCGCGCTCATCGCCGCGGTCGGCAACACGGGCCGTTCCACCGGACCGCACCTGCACTACGAGGTCCGCGTCAACGGCATCCCGCAGAACCCGCGCAAGTTCATCCTCGAGGAGTAGGCCGAGGCGCGCAGGGCCCCGGGCGGCTTGTTCGGGGCAGGTGGTTTGGGAGCACGTGACACGCGCGGGACGCCGGACCCTGGCAGGTCTGCCCCGGTGACAGGTGCTCCGAAGCGCGGTCCTCGGAAGGCGGGCTTACGAGAGTCCCCATGAGACCGCGAAGCCCGGTGGAGGCACCGGGCCGCTCCTTCCTCCAGATTCGACTCGGAGCCCGTGTGCCGGATGGGAATGCGGCGCCAGAAGCGACGCGTCCGTCCCGTGAGCGGCAGGTGGCCTCTCTGGGGATGGACGCGTCCAGACGAGTTCGACTCCGAGGCCGTGCTCCCGATGTGCGGCGTGGCGCCGCAGCGACGCGTCCCTCCCGTCAGAGGAACGTCGCCTGCCCGGGGATGGAGGCGTCCAGGCGCAGCCGGCGACGCTGGAGCCCCTCGGCCCTGCCGCTGCGCTGCATGACGTGCGCGCGCTCCAGCTCGGCCCAGATGAGGGGCCCGAGCACCTGCCAGTGAGAGGGCGCGTCCACCGTCACCTCCAGCAGGCTCACCGTCCACTCCGGCACCTCGGCGTCGGGCGTACCTTCGGGCAGCACGCGACGTACGTCCTGGACCAGTCGCTCGTGGGTGGGGCCCGCAAGGTCCTCCTTCACGGTGAGCTGCGAGGTGGGGACGAGGAGCGCCGCGAAGGCATCCGGGTGCAGGCGAATCACCTTTGCGCCCGGGTACTGCGCACCGAGCGACTCCACGGTGGTGCGCAGAATCGCGTCGCCGACGCCGAAGCCGAAGCGCGCGTTGTGCGAAATCATGCCCTTCACGTCGGCGATGACGGCCCCCACTCGCCAGCCGTCGTGGTGGGCGTGGGTGGACAGGTCGTACTCCTCCTTCAGGAGGCTGCCCTGGGTGAGGGCGGGCACCTGGAGCGCGCCCGTCTTCGCGTCCGGATGGCCGCGCCGGGCCTGCTCGGCCTGGAGCAGGGCCTCGACGGCGGCCTGCACGGGGGCCTGGGGCGAGCGGGTCAGCACCCAGGGATACAAGGCGATGAGGGCGGTGGCGGTGGCGTCGTCGAGCGGATAGGGCATCTCAGGCGCTTCTCTAGCGCGTCGCGCGCCCTCGCGCAGGCGCTTCCCGCTCGACTGTCAGCGAAGGCGGTGGGCTGTCACCGTGACCTCGTCCCGGTCATGGTAGAGCTGGCGGACGGTGAGGCCCTCCCAGCCGCCCTCCTCGACGAGCGTGTGCCGCACGCGCACGAGGACCGGGTTCTTGTCCTTCATGGGCAGCTTGATGTTGGCCACCAGATGGCTCGCCCAGCCCCGGCGCCCCCACTTGGCGAGCAGCTGCGCCACCTCCAGCGGGCGCCAGGCCATGTCGCAGAAGAGCCAGTCGGCGGGCTCCTCGGGCGCGTAGGCGAAGGCGCTCTCCTGCACGTGCTTCACCCGGCCATGGGACGCCAGCTCAGGCATCAGCTTCGCGGGGTCCACCGCCACCACCCGCGCGCCCCGGGACACCAGTCGCTGCGTCCACCCACCTGGCGCCGCGCCCAGGTCCACGCAGACGTCGCCGCGCCCGGGCTCGAAGGCCAGCCCGTCCAGCGCCTCCTCCAGCTTCATGGCCGCCCGCGAAGGGGACTCGACCTCGCGGCGCATGCGCCGGCGTCCACCCGGGGCCAGCGACAGTGCCTCCCGCGCGAAGATGCTGCCCACCACCGTCACGCCATCCGGGGCGACGCAGAGCGCGACGAGCCGCGCGCCCGCCTCCTTCGCCCGGGCCCCATCCTCGAGCAACCGCTCCGAGGGGAGCCGCGCCTTCACCGCCGCCTCCAGTGCCTCTGCCGTCGTCGCCAGGGGATTGCCCCGAGGGCTGTCGGGCGTGAAGGACTGGAGAAGCCACGGCCCCGTCCCAGGCAGGGCGCCGATGGACCGGGCCGCCGCCTCCGCCAGGACCTCGGGCGCGCCAGGGGGCAGGGAGGCGACCACCTGGTAGCCCGCCCGCGCGAAGGCCGGAGGAGGGCTCGGGCTCCGCTCGCTCTCCACCAGGGCGTCTCCCAGGAGCCGGGGCGCCGCTCCCGCCCAGGCGAGCTCCTCGAAGAGGTGCGACTCGAAGCCCGCCCGGCACGTCCACAGCCAGCGCCCGGCCACCGGCGGCTGCGTCTGTGCGGGCATGGAGGGAATCCGCGCCCTCGGTGGGGCGGGGGGCGGCGTGGGGCGCGCTGGGGCGGCCTGGGCCTTCGAGGAGGAGGGCTTCCTGGAGGGCGGAGGGCCGGGGCGGCGCGCGGGGGGCTTGGAGGAAGCGCCCCGGACAGGCCGGCGGCGGGGATTTCGTGAAGGGGACATTGCGTGGGCTCGGTTCCGCTTTACTCTGAACCGATGCGCGCTGGGCAACCGGCCGAGAGGAAGTTTACGGAGGCGCGCGTGGTTTCCCACCAGCCCTCCCTTACATCTCCAGGGATTTCCCTTCACTCGCCGCCGTCCTTCGAGGATTCTCCGGCCGCGAGAGAGTCAACGAATGATCGAATGGACGCTGAAGAAGCTCATCGGGACCAAGAATGAGCGCGAGCTCAAGAAGGCCCGCGAGAAGGTCATCCGCATCAACGAGCTGGAAAGCCGGATGCGGGCCCTCAAGGACGAGGACTTTCCCGCCGAGACGGCTCGGCTGAAGCAGGAGATCCAGAACGGACGGTCGCTCGACAGCATGCTGTTCGAGGCCTTCGCGCTCATCCGCGAGGGCTCGCGCCGGGTCATCGGCCAGCGCCACTACGACGTGCAGCTCATCGGCGGCATGTTCCTCCACGAGGGGTGCATCGCGGAGATGCGCACCGGTGAAGGCAAGACGCTGACGGCCACGCTGCCCAGCTACCTCAACGCCCTGTCCGGGCGCGGGGTGCACGTCGTGACGGTGAACGACTACCTCGCCCGCCGCGACGCGGAGTGGATGGGGCGGGTCTACAAGTTCATGGGCATGACGACCGGCTGCGTGCTCCACGAGCTGTCCGACAAGCAGCGCCAGGAGGCGTACCGCTCGGACATCACGTACGGGCAGAACAACGAGTTCGGCTTCGACTACCTGCGCGACAACATGAAGTTCCGCTTGCAGGACTACGTCCAGCGCGAGCTGAACTACGCCATCGTCGACGAGGTGGACTCCATCCTCATCGACGAGGCCCGCACGCCGCTCATCATCTCCGGTCCCACCGAGGACAGCACGGACAAGTACTACCGGGTGGACCAGGTCATCCCCGGCCTCGTCCCGGACCAGGACTTCACCCTGGACGAGAAGCACCGCTCCGTGTCGCTGACGGACGACGGCATCGACAAGCTCCAGAAGCGGCTGGGCGTCTCCAACCTGTACGACCCGGGTGAGATTGAAACCCTCCACCACGTCGAGCAGGGCCTGCGCGCGCACACGCTCTACAAGCGCGACAAGGACTACGTGGTGAAGGACGGCGAGGTCGTCATCGTCGACGAGTTCACCGGCCGCCAGATGCCGGGCCGCCGCTGGTCCGACGGCCTCCACCAGGCGATTGAAGCCAAGGAGGGCGTGAAGATCGAGAACGAGAACCAGACGCTGGCGACCGTCTCGTTCCAGAACTACTTCCGCATGTACTCCAAGCTGTCCGGCATGACGGGCACCGCGGACACGGAGGCGGAGGAGTTCGCGAAGATCTACAGCCTGGACGTGCGCGTCATCCCCACCAACCGCGCCAACATCCGCAAGGACCAGCAGGACGTGGTCTACAAGACGGAGCGCGAGAAGTTCGAGGCGGTGGCCGCGCAGATTGAAGAGCTGCACAAGGTGGGGCAGCCGGTGCTGGTGGGCACGGTCTCCATCGCGAAGAGCGAGGTGGTGTCCAACTTCCTGAAGAAGCGGGGCGTCCCCCACAACGTGCTCAACGCCAAGCAGCACCAGCGCGAGGCGGACATCGTCGCGCAGGCGGGCCGCAAGGGCGCGGTCACCATCTCCACCAACATGGCCGGCCGCGGCACGGACATCCTCCTGGGCGGCAACGCGGAGGTGCTGGCGAAGGCGGCCGTGGGCCCCCCGCCGGAGGCCCCTCCGCCCGTGGCCCCGCAGGCCCCCGTCGAGGGCGCGGTCGCCCAGCCGGACCCGCAGGCCGCGTACCAGCAGGCCCTGGCCGAGTGGGAGCAGAAGCTCGCCGACACGCAGGCGAAGCTGGAGGCGGAGACCAAGAAGGAGCGCGAGGAGGTGATGGCGGCCGGCGGCCTGTTCATCATCGGCACCGAGCGCCACGAGTCGCGCCGCGTGGACAACCAGCTGCGCGGCCGCGCCGGTCGTCAGGGTGACCCGGGTGGCAGCCGGTTCTTCCTCTCCCTCGAGGATGACCTGATGCGCATCTTCGGCTCCGAGCGCATCCAGGGGCTGATGGAGCGGCTGGGCATGGAGGAGGGCGAGGTCATCGAGCACATCTGGCTCACCCGCGCCATCGAGGGGGCCCAGAAGCGCGTCGAGGGACACAACTTCGACATCCGCAAGAACCTGCTCGAGTACGACGACGTGATGAACCAGCAGCGGCGCACCATCTACAAGCTGCGTCGTCAGGTGCTGGCCGCGGGCGCGGGCCTGCCGCTCGTCGAGTTCACCGAGGACCCGAAGACGCGGGTGAAGAGCCGCTCCGAGCGGATGGTGAGCTGGGCGGACTTCAAGGAGATGGTGCTGGACGCGGTGGAGGACGTCATCGTCTCCACGGTGGACACGTACGCGCCGACGAAGAGCTCGGACGGGTGGGACCTGGCCTCCCTCACCAGGACGGTGAAGGAGACGTTCGACCTGGACATGAACTTCGACAACGTCGGCAACCGCGACGAGCTCCAGGACCACATCTACCGGGCGGCGGAGAAGGTCTTCCGCCAGCGCGACGAGGAGTTCGGCGAGAACTTCCTGCGCTTCCTCCAGTACAACTACCTGGCGACCATCGACCGGCTCTGGAAGGAGCACCTGCTGGGCATGGACCACCTGCGCCAGGGCATCGGCCTGCGTGGCTACGGCCAGAAGGACCCGAAGCAGGAGTACAAGCGCGAGGGCTACCAGGGCTTCATCCAGACCCTGGCCTCCATCAAGGCGCAGTTCGTCTCCCAGCTCATGCGCGTGCAGCCGCGCTCGGCCACCAGCGCCGAGGAAGAGGCCGTCCGCATCCAGCGGCAGCTGGCCCAGCAGCAGCGCAAGGCGGTGGAGGGGCGCGGCACGGCGGAGGGCAAGCTGGACGAGGCCTCCGTCGCCCAGGCGGCCCGTCCTCCGGCGGCCCAGCAGGGCCCCCGCGTGGGCCGCAATGATCCCTGCCCCTGCGGCAGCGGCCGCAAGTACAAGAAGTGCCACGGCGCGGCGGAGGCCAACGTCTAGGCCGCCTGTCGCTCCCACGGTGTCCCACGCGCCGGCGCGGCGCCGCCCCGAGGTCCGGGCGGTGGTCCGCGCCGGTGGTGTTTAGGGGACACGGAGGGCGCCTGGAGGGTGGGGGAGGGGGCCTTCCGCCTGCTTCCCGGCACGGACGGTGAGGCGAAGCTTGCGCCGCCCGGAAGGGTTCTGTTAAGGACGCCCCGCCTCGTAGTCTGGGGTGGGGGTATCTACCCCGAGTCGTACCCACTTCACACACGCCCGTGCCGGTCGCCGGTGCAACCGTGGGTGAGCCCCTCCGGAAGGAGCGGCCCTCTCCCGGATGTCACGGCCGGAGCTTCGCATCGGGTGTGGCGGATGAACCGGAGAAACAACATGTCGATCGACACGCAGGAAACGCAGAACCAGCAGCAGGCCATGGCCGCCGCCGGCGGCATCACGATGCGGCAGCTCCTGGAGGCCGGCGTCCACTTCGGCCACCAGACCAAGCGCTGGAACCCGAAGATGAAGCCGTACATCTTCGGTGCCCGCAACGGCATCTACATCATCGACCTCCAGAAGACCGTCACCATGGCCCGCTCGGCCTTCCGCTTCGTGGCGGACGTGACGGCCCGCGGTGGCTCGGTGCTCTTCGTCGGCACCAAGAAGCAGGCGCAGGACGTCATCCGCGAGGAGGCCTCGCGCGCCGGTCAGTTCTTCGTCACCAGCCGCTGGCTGGGTGGCACGCTGACCAACTTCAAGACCATCAAGCAGGGCATCGACCGGCTCAAGACGCTGGAGAAGATGGCCGAGGACGGCACCTTCGAGCGCCTGCCCAAGAAGGAAGTCGCCTCGCTGGAGCGCGAGCGCGAGAAGCTCGAGAAGAACCTGGGCGGCGTGAAGGAGATGTCCAAGCTGCCCCGCTGCGTCTTCATCATCGACCCGAAGAAGGAGCACATCGCCATCCACGAGGCGACCCGCCTGGGCATCCCCGTGATTGGCTTGGTCGACACGAACTGCGATCCGGACGGCATCGACTTCGTGATTCCCGGCAACGACGACGCCATCCGCTCCATCAAGCTCTTCACGTCGAAGATCGCCGAGGCCTGCATCGAGGGCGCGGCCCGCTACCGTGCCTCGGGCGCGGCGGAGCGCGACGAGCAGGAGGAGCGCGAGGGCCGTGACGACCGCCGTGAGCGTGATGACCGCCGTGGCCCGCGCCGCAATGACCGCGGCGGCGACCGCCGTGGTGGCGACCGTGACCGTGGCGGCGAGCGCCGTGGCCCCCTCGTCGAGATGAAGGGCGCGCCGGCCGTCGCCGAGCAGCCCGCGACCGAGGGCGGCGAGGCCGCGGGCGAGACGGCGGCGGAGTAATCCCCCCGTTTCACTCCAGTGTCTTCGTGGCGGCCGGGTGGCGGAGCAGAACGCCTGTCACCCGGCCGTCCGTGTTTCCCGTCGTACGCCGTACCCCTTGAACATCAATGCTCCGCCCGGCGCATGGCGCCCACGTGGTGGCGGAGGCAGGAGAAGAACATGGCCGAAGTGACCGCCCAGATGGTGAAGGACCTCCGCGAGCGGACCGGCGCGGGCCTGATGGACTGCAAGAAGGCGCTGGCCGAGTCCGGCGGCGACTTCACGAAGGCCGAGGAGTGGCTGCGCAAGAAGGGCATCTCCCGCGCCGCCGGCAAGGAAGGCCGCGTCGCCGCCGAAGGTCTGGTGGGCACCTACGTGCACGGCGGTCGCATCGGCGTGCTGGTGGAGGTCAACTGTGAGACCGACTTCGTCGCGCGCAACCCGGACTTCCAGGACCTGGTGAAGGAGGTGGCCATGCAGATCGCCGCCGCCAACCCCAAGTTCGTCCGCCGCGAGGAAGTGCCCTCCGAGAACCTCGAGAAGGAGCGCGAGATCGAGCGCGAGCTGCTCAAGCAGCAGGGCAAGCCCGAGGCGATGCTCGAGAAGATCCTCGTCGGGAAGATGGAGAAGTACTACACGCAGGTCTGCCTCGTGGACCAGCTGTGGGTGAAGGACGACAAGAAGAAGGTCGGCGAGATGATCACCGAGCGCGCCGCGAAGATTGGCGAGAAGGTCTCCGTGCGCCGCTTCGTCCGCTTCGAGGTGGGTGAGGGCATCGAGAAGAAGAAGGACGACCTCGCCGCCGAAGTGGCCAAGACGCTGGGCCAGGGCTGATTCCCCAGGGCCTCGCTCGGAGGTCCTCCTGGTTGGCCCCGAGGGCCGCGACCCTTCCGACTCCCTGCTGGGGAGCCGGGGGACGCGGCCCTCCTCTTTTGGTGGCGCCTGGAGGGGTCCAGGGGGCCCTCGGGGCGTTGGCCGTGGACGGTGTGGCCGCCTTGTCCGACTCGGGCGTTGATATGCCGCAATCCGGGGGATAGAAGCGGACGCGCATGTCCTCCGACACGACCCAACCGCTCCGATACAAGCGCATTCTCCTCAAGCTCTCGGGCGAGGCCCTGATGGGAGAGGGGAAGTACGGCATCCACCCACCCACACTCAGCGCCATCGCCGATGAGGTCATCGAGCTGGCGCAAGCGGGCGTGGAGGTGGCCCTGGTGATTGGCGGAGGCAACATCTTCCGCGGCGTCGCCGGGGCGACGGAGGGCATGGACCGGGCCAGCGCGGACTACATGGGCATGCTGGCCACGTGCATCAACTCCATGGCCATGCAGGACGCGCTGGAGAAGAAGGGCCTGCACACGCGCGTGCTGTCCGCCATCAAGATGGAGCAGATCGCCGAGCCCTACATCCGCCGGCGCGCGGTGCGCCACCTGGAGAAGGGCCGCGTGGTGATTTTCGCCGCGGGCACGGGCAACCCGTACTTCACCACGGACACGGCCGCGTCGCTGCGCGCCATGGAAATCAACGCCCAGGTCATCCTCAAGGCGACCAAGGTGGACGGCATCTACAGCGCGGACCCGAAGAAGGACCCCACCGCGCGCCGCTACCGCTCGCTGACGTACATGGATGTGTTGAAGCAGAACCTCAATGTGATGGACTCCACGGCCATCTCGCTGTGCATGGACAACAAGCTGCCCATCATCGTCTTCGACCTCACCGTGCCGGGGAACATCCGCCGCGCGGTGCTGGGCGGCGGTGAGATTGGTACCGTCGTGGGCGGCAGTGAGACGGTCTGGGCCTGACGTCACGCACTCATCCCGATTCCAGAGTTCAAGGAGAACACGCAAATGAGCGACGACCTCGTCAAAGAGCTGAAGGAGCGCATCAACAAGACGCTCGAGGACCTCAAGCGCGAGCTGACCAAGGTGCGCACCGGGCGCGCCAACATCGCCATCCTCGACAACGTCCGCGTGGACTACTACGGCACGCCCACGCCCCTGTCCGGCGTGGCCAGCGTCAACGCCCCGGAGCCCCGGCTCATCACCATCAAGCCGTGGGAGAAGAGCGTCCTGAAGGACATCGAGAAGGCCCTGCGCGAGGCCAACCTCGGCATCAACCCCATGAACGACGGGGAGATGATCCGCCTGCCCTTCCCGCCGCTCACCGAGGAGCGCCGCAAGGAGATCGCCAAGCAGGTGAAGACCAAGGGTGAGGACCACAAGGTCGCCATCCGCAACATCCGCCGCGACACGAACGAAGTCCTCAAGACGCAGCTGAAGGACAAGAAGATCACCGAGGACGACCAGAAGCGAATCACGGAGAAGGTCCAGAAGGAGACCGACGACGGCGTCAAGCAGGTCGACTCCATCGTCCAGGCGAAGGAGAAGGAGGTCATGTCGGTCTGATGGCCTTCGTGCTCCTGGCCGAGCCCGCCGCTCCGGTGGCGGGTGTGTTGCGCCGGTACCTCGAGGGCGCCGGCCACGAGGTGGCGTGGGTGGCCAGCGTCGACGAGGCGCTGCGCGCCGCCCGGGAGCGTCCGCCCTCCGTGCTCCTGGCCTCCGGCACGGGAGCGCTGGACGGCGAGGCGCTGTGCCGGGGCGTGCGCGCCCAGGGCCTCACGGCGCCCGTGCTGCTCATGTACCCGCCGGACGAGGAGCACGCCGACGAGCGCGCCCTGCAGTCGGGCGCGGACGGCAGCCTGGTGGGCCCCCTCAAGCGCGCCACGGTGCTGACGTGCGTGTCGCTGCTGGTGCAGCGCGAGGAGGCCCGGCGCGCGCCCCAGGCCGCTCCGGCGCCCGTGACTCCGGCGCCGGTGGAGCCTCCAGCGCCGCGCACGCCGCAGGCCCCCGTGGGGGCGACGTCAGCGGACTTCGAGTTCCTCAAGCGGCTGATGTTCATGGAGGTGAAGCGCAGCCGCCGCTACCGCTACCCCATCGCCCTGCTGATGGTGGAGCTGGACCGCTTCCAGGAGCGGGCCTCATCGCTGGCGCCGGCCGCGCGCAAGGGCGCCCTGGCGGAGACGCTGGGCCTGCTGGTGGCGGGGGTGCGCGACATCGACGTGGCGGTGCCCTTCGCGGACAGCCGCTTCGTCGTCTTCCTGCCGCACACGCCCCGTTCGGGAGCCCGGGTGGTGGCCGAGCGCCTGCGCGAGAAGCTCAAGGGCGTCACCTCGCTGCCCGCGGGCACGGCCTCGGTCGGTGTCTCCGTGTCGGAGCCTCCGGCGGGGAAGGGCGCGGGGCCGGGCGCTCCCGTCCAGCAGATCAGCTTCGGCGGGATGCTGAAGGACGCGGGAGACGCGCTGCGACGCGCGCAGGCGGCGGGAGGCGACTGGGTGGAGGTGGCCAGCGACGCCAGCCGGAATCAGGACGGGTAGACGAAGTCCACGTCGCTGATGTGGTGCACCACGTCGGCGACGAACCGGAACAGCTCCAGGCCCCGGCCCTTGTCGTCCAGCCAGGTGCCGGTGGCCTCGTCGTGGCTGAAGTGGATGCCCTGGCCCTGACCCGCCACCCAGATCTGCTTCACGGCGCGCTGGGTGTTGACGATGCACTTCTCCCGGGAGCGGGCCGTCAGGGTGAGCATGTCACCCGTGCTCTCGGCTTCCAGCACGTCCGGGTCGATGGCGTCCGCCGCGGCGAGCATCCGCTTGAACACGGCGGCGACGAGCTGGTTGTAGCGTGCTTCGTCCATCATGGCCGACCGGGGGCCCTCACTGGATGACGTCGAGGACCGGGTGGCCGGGGGCCGCGTAGAACAGGAGCTTGTACTGCGCGTTCTCACCCTCGGCACGCTCCAGGGCGATGACAGTGCCCGGGTTGACGGGCTTGGGGAACGACTGCATCCCGAGCAGGTGAGCGGCCAGCGCGCCCATGGTCGGCTGGTGGCCGACGAGGACCAGGTTCTCGCCCTCGTGCTCCTTGATGAGCGAGTCCACCGTGCCCACGGGCATGTCCGGCAGCAGGCTCTTGTGCACCTGCAGCAGCCCCTCGTACTTCATCGCCATGGAGAGGATCTGCGCCGTCTGCACCGTGCGAACCAGCGAGCTGGTCAGGATGAGGCTGATGGGCCCCATGCGCTCGGACAACGATGCGAAGTGTGCCGCCGTGTTCGCTCGCGCCTTCGCCGTGAGCCAGCGTGCTTCATCGCCGAGACCCTCGGGGATCTCCGCGTCCGCATCGCCGTGCCTAACCAGGAAAATCCTCAAAGTCCCTCCACCGGAGCAACCGGACCGCGGTTCGTACACGACCGCCGCCGGGTTGGTCAAAGGTAATGCGGCGATTGTTCAGTGGCCTGAACAACCTTCAACGTGACAGACAGGAGGGGGCCGCCCTCCTCCGCACGCGTCCGCGCAGCATACACGCGGGGGCTGACGAGCCGTCTCTTCAGGGAAGGAGTCCGGATGCGCAAGGCGCTGTGGGTCCTGGCGGGGGCGCTGGCCCTCTCGGGATGTAAGAAGGATGGGGCCGCGGGTAGTGAGGCACCCGGGGTGGAGGATGCGGGCGCCGCCGGGCTGGACGCCCTGGAGGCGGCCGAGGTCGGCGCGGCCTATGTCGTGACGCCCGAGAAGCTGACGGCCTACGTGGCCTACCAGCGGCGGATGCTGGAGGTGTACGGCTCGCAGGTGAAGGGGCTGCAGGGGCTGGGGGTGCTGGTGGATGCGGGCACGCCGGAGGCGATGGCGGAGGTGCGCGCGGGCCTCAAGGTGGTGGAGGCCAAGGCCAAGGCGGAGGCGGAGGCCCGGGCGTCCGCGGGGCTGAGCGTGGCGGACATCAACGGGCTGGCCCAGGTGGTGACGGCCGTCATCGGTCAGCGGCAGCTGGGGCGCACGCTCCAGTACGAGGACGAGCTGCGCAAGCTGGAGGAGCTCCAGCAGAAGCTGCCGCAGGAGCAGCGCGAGGAGCTGGCCGCGCAGGTGGCCTCCATGCGCCGCCAGGTGGAGTCCTTCCAGAAGCTCACCGACGTGCGCCGCGAGTACGGCGACGCCAACGTGGACGTGGTGCTCACGCGCGAGGACGAGCTGATGAAGAACTACCAGGAGATGCTGCGCGTCTTCACCGGCACACGACGGTGAAGACGCGCGAGGCCCCTCACACGCGCTTGAGGTGCGGGGCCTTCTTGAGCAGCTGCGCCAGGTACAGGTCGGCGACCTTCTCCATCACCGTGTTGCCGCGCAGCCGCTGGTTCAGGTTGACGAAGTCGACCTGGTCCAGGCGCTGGTCCTGGTTGTAGCAGGAGAAGACCCACGTCTCCTTGCCGGTGCGCGGGTCCACGTGCCGCTGGAGGCACTGGGCGCAGATCTCCTTCATCATGCACTGCATCGGCGAGTTGATGGAGCCGATGGCCTCGTGGTCCGGCTTCAGGTACGGCTGGAGCACGCCGTGGCGGGCCTCGGCGACCGCGCGCATCATCCGGTCCGAGCCGATGGCGATGATGCGGTCCACCTCCGAGAGCGGGATGAGCGAGGGCGCGGCGAGCTTGCCCTCGGCGTAGGCCAGCATGGCCTGCACCACGTTGCCTCGGAAGGCCGAGTCCTGCGGGCGCCGGGGTTCGATCGTCTCCCCGGTGTCCACGGACCACACAATCTGGTCCGTGCCCGCCTCGATTTCGTCCTGCTTGAAGGAGTCCGACTTGAGCCGGTAGCCGGCGAAGTAGACGACGCGGCAGCCCGCGGCCTTGAGCGAGCGGGCGATGGAGAAGAGCACCGCGTTGCCCAGGCCGCCGCCCACGAGCACCACCGTCTCGTTGTGGCCAATCTCCGTGGGCGCGCCCGTGGGGCCCATCAGCACCACGCTCTCGCCCGGGGTGAGCGCGGAGCACAGGCGCGAGGACGAGCCCATCTCCAGCACGATGGTGCCCATCAGCCCCTTCTCCTTGTCCACCCACGCGCCGGTGAGGGCCAGGCCCTCCATGGTGAGGCGCATGCCGTCCACCACGGGCGCGTTCCGCTCGAAGTTCTGGAGCCGGTAGAACTGGCCGGGCTGGAAGTGGCTGGCCGCGAAGGGCGCCTTCACCACCACCTCCACGATGGTCGGCGTGAGGCGCTTGACGGCGACGATGGTGGCGTTGAACGCGGCGTCCAGCTTCGCGAAGTGCGCGGCGCGCTGCTCGTCACGGCGGGCCTGGGCCACCTCGTCGTCGAAGTCGAGCGCGGCCACCTCCTTCGCGTACAGGCGGGCCACCTCACCGTAGCCGTCCTTCGCGCTGGCCATGGCCTTCACCACGTTGCCCGCGTAGGTGGGGTGGTTGTCGCCGTAGAAGGAGATGAAGTGGCCGTCCTTCGCGTACGACGTGAAGAAGCCCACCTTGGCGTCCAGGTCCTCGCTGGCCTCCACGCGCTCGAGCGTGAAGCCGTCCGCCGTCTCCACCAGGGAGTGGCCCTGGAAGTAGTCGCCGCCCTCGTCGAGCTGGAAGGTGCCCGGATACTCGCGCTCGTACGTGACATTGGGCGAGGTGCCGGCGGCCACGCACACCGTGCGCGCGGGCAGCTCGAAGAACTGGCCGCTGCCCTTGAGCTTGCCGTCGACGGTCACCATGCGCTCGAAGCGCAGCGCGCGCACCGCGCCTGTCGCGTCCGGAATGGCCTCCACGGGGCTCATCCGCTCGATGAAGCGGATGCCCTCCTCCAGCGCCTTCGTCACCTCCTCGTGGTTGAGGCGGTAGGCGGGGGACTCGGTGAGGCTGCGGCGGTAGGCCAGGCTGACGCCGCCCCAGGCGCGCACCAGCTTGATGAAGTCGGGCGTGCCGCCCTCGGCCTTCGCGCGCTCACGCTCGGCGCGCACCGCGCGGCCGTGCTCCAGGAAGGTCTGGTAGGTGGCGCGCTCCTCGGCGTCCAGCCGCGCGAAGACGGCCTCCTCGCCCAGCTCCGCGGCGAGCTTCTCGTGGCGCGCGAGCGCCTTCTCCACCTGCACCGGGTAGTACGCCATCAGCTCCGTGGCGGTGTCGACGCCGGTGAGGCCGCCGCCGATGACGATGGCGGGCAGTTGCACCTGGAGGTTGGCCAGCGAGTCCTTCTTGAAGGCGCCGGTGAGCTGCAGCGCCATGAGGAAGTCGCTCGCCTTGCGGATGCCCCGGATGAGGTTGTTCTTCATCCCGATGATGGTGGGGCGCCCGGCGCCGGCGGCGATGGCGACGTGGTCGAAGCCCAGCTCCCACGCGTCCTCGATGGTGAGCGTGCCACCGAAGCGCACGCCGCCGTGGATGCGGAAGCCCTCGCGCCGGGCCAGCGTCAGGTGGATGAGCGTGAGGAAGTTCTTGTCCCAGCGCACGGTGATTCCGTACTCGGACACGCCGCCGAAGCCCTCGAGCACGCGCTCGTCCAGCTCGCGCGTCAGCGAGCGCCAGTCGCGGATGGGCGTGAGCGCGTGGCCGTTGCGGCCCACCAGCTCGTCGGAGAACGGTTCAATCTTGAGGCCGTCCACGCCCGTGACGCCGAAGCCCTCGTTGAGCAGGTAGTGCGACAGCGTGTAGCCGGCGGGGCCCAGGCCCACGACCATGACGTTGCGGCCCACGTAGGGCAGCGCGTACGGCCGGCGCACGTTGAGCGGGTTCCAGCGCGTGAGCAGGCCGTAGATTTCGAAGCCCCAGGGCAGGTCCAGCACGTCCGTCAGCGCGGCCGTCTCCGCCAGGGGGATGTTCACCGGCTCCTGCTTCTGGAAGATGCAGGCCTTCATGCAGTCGTTGCAGATGCGGTGGCCGGTGCCCGGGCACATCGGGTTGTCCAGCGTCACCATGGCCAGCGCCGCCAGCGAGTTGCCCTCGCGCTTGAGCAGGTGGGCCTCGGAGATGCGCTCGTCCAGGGGGCAGCCCGTGAGGGGGATGCCCAGGGGGTTCTTCTTGTAGCTGTGACCCTCGGCGACCTTGTCCTTGGCGGGGAAGCCCGTGGAGCAGGAGTCCTTCTGGCGCTCGTGGCAGAGCACGCAGTAGTCCACCTCGTTCATCACGTCGCGCTGGGTGCCCCGGCGGTCGGTGAGCTTGAAGCCGTCGCGGTGGCGCAGGTGGTGCTCCAGGCCCTCGGTGGCCTCGGGCAGCTCGGCGTCCGGACGCTGCAGATGCACCAGCTGGTCGAACACCAGCGGCTTGGGCACGCGGTGGGTGGGCCACGCGTGGAACTGGTCCTTGGTCTCCGGGTGCAGCGCGCGCGCGTACGTCCAGCGGTCCGCCAGCGACAGCAGGGCGCGCACGGCCTGCAGCTCCGCGGCGTCATCGCCCTGGGTGACCAGGCTGGAGCCGAACGCCTCGCGGCCCTCCGGGGTCGCCACGAGCGCTGCGCGCAGGGCCGTCCAGCGCTCGCGCAGGGCAGGGGCCTTCTCCTGCTGCTCGGCGGGGAGGTTGCCGGAGAACAGGCGCTCGAGCTCCATCAGGCTGAGGACGGACTCGGCGAGCCCGCGCTCGAAGTCGCCGGTGGAGAGCGCCTCCGGGAAGCCCAGCTGGAGCATCCGCCGCATGCGGCCGTCCAGCGAGGGGAACTCGGCCAGCGTCGGGCGGTCCGGGGCGCCCTTCTTGAAGACGCGGCGGGTGATGAACTCGCGCTTGAAGTCGAAGAGGGGCAGCTCCCCCTTGAGGTGGCCCATCAGCCTGTCGAGCTCGGACTCGACGCGGAAGAGCCGGGCGACGAAGCGCGACATGTGGCGGGCCACGCGCACCAGCAGGTCGGACTCGGCGGGGCCGGTGAGGCTCTTGCCCTGGGACTTGCGATAGGCGTCGAACGCCTGGAACAGCTCCGGCTCGTCCTCGGCGAGCCGTGCGTCGAAGCTCTGGGCCAGCCGGCGCAGGCCGCGCGGGCGGTAGAGGTCCTCGAAGGTGAAGCCCGGCAGGCCCAGTTGGAGGGAGGGGCCAGGGTCATTGGGCAGGTCGGTCAGGGCGCGCATATCACTGAAGGTGTAGGAGGAACCCGGAGCAACGGCTCGCGTGCGGGGCCTATTTCGCGGTGAGCCGCCCGGAAAGCAAGCGGCCTCGCGACGCCGCGTGAAACCGGGCGATGGGAGCAAGTGGCTTCCCTGGGGTTGTAACGCGAAGGGCGGACATCAGCCGCCCTCCATCTGCTGGCCTCCGGGACAGGTCGGGGCCGTCGGCAGGATGCGCCAGGGCCCGCGCGGCCCGCACCGGGACGCTCGTGGGTTGGAATGAGGCCAATGGGTTGGCCCGACGAGGGGCGGGTGGCTCGGACGGCCCGCCGGCCGCTCGCCCTTCGGGAGAGGGTGCTCCGTACCCCTCCGACATGTCGCCCTGGGGAGGGCGTATCGCACCCGGGGCCCGGCCATTCCGCTGCGGCTGTCACCGGGTATCAGTGGGGGGCAGGTTCGCGGGGAGTGGTTCGCGCGAGCCCGGAGCGGGGAGGGTGAGGTGGTCCAGTCGGCGGCGGAGCTTGAACAGCCCCCAGAACATGCGGGCCGCGTCGAGCCCGGGGATGACCTTGGAGCCGCCGAAGTCCTCCCAGTCGATGGGGACCTCCAGGCAGCGGGCGCCCTGGCGCTTGAGGAGGGCGAGCAGCTCCACGTCGAGCAGCCAGCGCTCCTCGCGCAGCACGTCGAGGAGCGGGTGCAGCACGCGGGCGCGGATGAGCTTCACGCCACATTGCGTGTCGTAGAAGTGCAGGCCGAAGTTCATGTCCGTCAGCGTGGCGAAGATGCGGCCCTGCAGGTGCCGGCCCAGGTTTCGCACCACGCGGCGGCCGGCCATGAGGATGCGTGAGCCGGCGAGGACATCCACGGCCTGGGCTTCGGGGGCGTCGGAAAGGCGGACCAGTCGGAAGAGCTCGTCCGCGCTGATGGCGCCGTCCGCGTCCAGGAACGCGAGCCAGGTGGAGTCAGTGGAGGCATGGCGCCAGCCGAGCCGGATGGCGGAGCCCTTGCCGCCATTGCGAGGCGCGGCGACGTAGGTGAAGCGGTGGTGCGAGCCCTCGGCGGAGAGCCGGGCCTGGGCCTGCTCGACGCTGGCTCGCTGAAGGGTGGCGTGCTCGGGCGCGCTGCCGTCGTCGACGACGAGGAACTCCACCCGTGGCGTCGGCTGCCCGAGGGCGACGTGGGTGAGTGACGCCACGAAGCGAGGCAGGCGCTGCCCCTCGTTGTACGCGGGGATGACGACGCTGATGGACGGAGCTCCCACGCGCCGGTTTGAGCACGGTGGGGCAGGGGCGTCAACGCGAGGGGGCGGGCGTGTGGGCCGGTACTTCAGGAGGCCCTCCGGACTCCGTGCTTGGGCGAAGCGGGAATCGCAACGGGGTTGCTGTATCGGTCATGGCCTCCGGACGGGCCGTCGCGCGACGCCGATGGAGGCTCCTCGCCCGGTGAGCGAGGTGCACCGGGTTGGCGCGGATGCTGCTTCGAGTCACCCGAGGCGCGCCGTGGCTCCACCGCACCGCGGGGAGTGGCGGGGCCTGGCGCCGCACTGTGTCCTGGCGGCGCCGCTTGGACCGGAGGGCTCGGCGCGCTCTGGGAGCCGCCAGGAGCGCGGTGACATCGCATGGGGCGGCGAGGCTTCGCGCTGCCCCAGGAACCCAATGGAGCGCGGTGCTCTATCGGCGTCGCTTGGGGCGACGGGACTTCGCGCCATCCTTGGGGCGAGCCGACTTGTCGGTCGGTGGCGTCTGCTCCTTCGCCGACGTCACGGTCTCCGTCCTGGTGGTGCGAGGCTTGGGCAGTACCTCCGCGGCATCGCGCGGCGTGCTCCGTGCGCCATGCCCGTCCTGCGACGACGTCGCCTCACGACCCTGTTTCGCTTCGTGACTCCGCGAGGTCGAAGTCCCCTTCTGCTGCATGACCTTGTCCGCGCCTGGCCCCTCGTCGGTGTGCGCCGTTCCGGCGGCGCGCGGAGGCCGTGGAGCAGGCGGCTCGACGCTCGTCGGCGCGTGTGACCCCTGTCTCTCCGTTCTGGACGTGCTCCTCGTCAGCGAGGGGCGTGGCGCCGTTTCCGGAGTACCCGACGTCACTGGGCCTCGCGACTCCTCGACCGGGGTGCTCGCCTGTCGCGCGCGCAGTTGCTCCACCTCGCGGCGCAGTCGGAGGACCTCCGCGGAGAGCTGGGCGTACGAGTCACGCACGTGCCCGTTGAACACGCGCTGCCGTCCCAGGGCCTCGTTGATGAACACCTGGCACGACTTGCGGAACGCCCACTTCGCCACCACGACGAGCTGCCCCACGCCGCCCCGGTGCGTCTGCAGCGGCAGCGCGCGCGTCGCGTCGGCGTTCTCCTCGAGCGCGTGCAGGTTGAACGTCAGCGGCTCCAGCCGGGGCTCCACGCCCTCGGCGGGCACCTCCACCGGCTCGGAGGTGGGCAGCCCGCGCGTTCGCAGGCGCTCCTCGATGCGGGCCAGCAGCTCCCGCGCGGGAATGTCGCGTCCCAGCAGCTTCATCGGTGCTTCTCCTCGAGGATGCGTTGCAGCTCGTCCCGGTAGGTGGCCACCACCTGCGGCCATCCCTGCTTCTTCACGTACGCCAGCCCCTTCGCCCCCAGCGCCTTGCGCGCCTCGCCCACCTCGCGCAGCCCCTGGATGAACGACGCCAGGTCCGTATAGGCGCGCCCCGCGCCGCTGCGCTCCACCTGTCCCACCAGCACGTCCGAGCGCCCGTTCACCAACACCGGCGTGCCTTGCGCGAACGCCTCCAGCGTCAGGAGCGACAGGCTCTCGTAGCGCGACGGCACCACCACCGCCAGCGCTCCGGCCAGCGCGTCGTGCTTGTCCTGCTCGGGGATGCGCCCCAGATAGCGCACGCCATCGCCCTCCAGGGACATGTGCGCGTCCCCCGCGAGCACCAGGTCCGGCGCGTCCGCGTACCGGTGCTTCAAGGCCTGATGGAACTCGAGCAGCTCGGGGACACCCTTGCCCGGCTCCTGACGGCCCACGTACAGGAGGTAGTCGCGGTGCACGCCGTGCTTCTGTCGGAAGCGCGCCCCGTCCGCCGAGGGCCGCTCCACGCCCACGCCCACCACGCGTGTCCTCGCGTGGTTCGGGAAGTACTTCTCGATGATGGTCAGCTCCTCCGGCGTCAGGCACAGCAGCGCGCGAGGAAGCTCGAAGACGTCGCGGTACGCATCGAAGCGGATGGGCGCCTCGTCATGCGTGGTGGGCACGAGCAGCGAGCGGTCCGCCACCAGCGGCATGCCCCACACCGTGGGCGCATACAGGTACGTGAAGAACAGGTAGCCGTCATACGCGTCGCGCGTGGAGGCCAGGTGGTGGAGCAGCCCCGGTGCCAGGGGGCCCTGCTCGGCCACCCACTGCTCCTCGCGCAGCCGCTCGTTGCTCTTGTCGAAGAGCTTGCGCGACAGCCCGTTGAAGCCCCGGATGTTGCGCACGCGCGTGACGGGGAAGCGCAGCACGTCCACGCCGCGCACCCGGTCCGGTCCCGCGGGGAAGTGATTCTCCCAGGACAGGTGGTTCTTCGCGCACGTGGTCAGCACCGTGAGGTCCCAGTGCGGCGTGAGCCGCTCGGCCACCTGCGCGGCCAGCATCTCCGCGCCGCCCGTCACCTCGCCGTACCGCTGCACCACCACCGCCACCCGGGGCCGCTTCGGCGCCGCCCGACGGACTCGCGGCGCCGGCAGGTAGGGCTCCAGCGCTCGGGACAGCGCGCGCTGCACCGAGGGCGCGGAGAAGTGCTCCAGCCTTCGACGCTGGCCCGCGATGACGGGCTCACGCAGGGAGAGGTCCTCGCTCAGGTCCACCGCCAGCTCCGCGAGGAAGGCGAAGCGCTTCTGGTCGAACGCGATGCCCGCGCCGCCCAGCGTCTCCGGCACCGCGGCGGCGCCGTACGCCAGCACGGGCACGTCCGACGCCATGGCCTCGATGAGCGGAACCCCGAAGCCCTCGTGCTCGCTCATCGACACGAACACGGACGCGGAGCGGTACGCGGCCACCAGCTCCGCGTGGCTCAGCCGCCCCAGGAAGCTCACCCCGCTCAGCCCCTTGGCCTGCTTCTCGAGCGAGCGGAAGTAGCGGCTGCCCGGCTCATAGCCGCCGACCATCAACAGCCGCGCCTGGGGCCGCAGCCGCAATACCTCGCGGTGCAGGGCGATGAGGTCCTCGAAGCGCTTGTGCGGCATCACCCGGCTGACACCGAGCAGCACCGGCCCCGGGCCCGCCAGCCTGCTCAGGAGCTTCGCGTCGGCGCGGTCGGGCCCGAAGCGCTCCGGCTCGATGAGCAGCGGCACCGTGTGGACGTTGCGATAGCCCGCGACGCGCAGCTCCGCGGCGTTGTAGTCCGACACGCCGATGGCCACGTCCACGAAGGGCGCCATGGCGGCCAGCTGCGCGCGTCCGGCGAGCAGCGCGTTCTCCAGCGACAGGCCCGTGTAGAAGCGCGCGGGGCTGATGTTGTGGAAGACGAGCCCCTTGCGACAGGGCAGGTGCATCAGGCGACTGCTCAGCGGCGAGGCGATGCCGTGGTGGTACAGCACCAGGTCATCCGGCGCCGGCTTCAGCTCGGAGGCGGGGCTCGCCAGCCCTTCCAGACCCGCGCCCACCTCGTCGGCGTACAGGCCGCCCCATACGCCCAGTCGGCGCAGGAGGAGCTGGAGGTGCAGCGCGGCCTGCCCGGTGGCGTCGCCGGGCACGAAGCTCGCTATCAACTGGTGGATCGCCATGCGCGCCCTGCCTATCACACGGCCGTGCTATGAGGCGCCCCGTGTCCATCGGCTCCATCGCTTTCGACGCCACGCTCTGGGATGAGCCCACCACCGGCATCGGCCTGTACACCCGCTGTCTCGCTGGCGCGCTCGAGGCCCGAGGCGTCTCGCTGGAGAAGCTGGGCGCGCGCGACTCCGGCGACCATCCGAGGGGCAACGGCGGCCGCACCGCCTGGACGCTCGCCCGGCTGCCCAAGCTGCTCGAGCGCTCGCGGCCCGCGCTCTACCACGCGCTGGGCAACTTCAACCTGCCCCTGACGCGCGTGCCCGGCACCGCCTACGTGCTCACGGTGCTGGACCTGATTCCGCTCATCATGCCGGACACCGTGTCCGCGAAGTTCCGGTGGCAGTTCCGGCTGTGGTTGTCGCGCAGCCTGCTGCTGGCGGACCAGGTGCTGTGCATCAGCGCGCGCACGCGCGATGACCTGCTGGAGCGCTTCCCCGAGGTCGCCTCGCGCGCGGTGGTGGTCCCCATCGGCGTGGACCACGTGAGCGCGCCCGTGCTGGATGCGACGAGCGCGGACTACCTGCGCTCGCTCGCGCTGCCCAGGGACTACGTGCTGTACGCGGGCTCGCTCGATGTCCGCAAGAACGTGGACCTGGTGCTGGATGCGATGGAGCGGCTGCGCGCGCAGGGGCGGCCCGCGTCGCTCGTGCTCGCGGGGCAGAGCTGGTTCGGCTCCGGCCGCGTGGAGTCCCGCATCGCGCGGCTGCGCGCGGAAGGGCACGACATCCGTCCGCTCGGCTATCAGGCCGAGCCCGTGTTCTACGAGCTGATGCGGCGCGCGGCGCTGTTCGTCTTCCCCTCGCGCTACGAGGGCTTCGGCCTGCCTCCGTTGGAGGCGATGCGGTTGGGCACCCCCGCCATCGTCTCGACGGCGGGCTCGCTGCCGGAGGTCTGCGGCGACGCGGCGCTGGCGGTGCGCCCGGACGACGCGGAGGGGCTCGCCGAGTCCATCCACCGGCTCCTGCGCTCCCCCGAGGAGCGGCGGGCCTTCGCGGAGCGGGGCCGCGCGCGGGCCGCGGAGTTCACCTGGAAACGGACGGCCGAGGGGACGCTGGCGGCCTACGAGGCCGCGCTCCGACGCTGAGGCTCGCAAGCGTGTGTCGGGTCGGCGGGCAATCGGGCTCCGCCGAGGAGTCGTGACGGGAGGATGCGGATGCGGAAGCTCATGTGGAGTGGCCTCGTGTTGAGCGGTCTTCTCATCGGCTGTGCGAGCAAGCCCGCGCGGCAGGAGCCCGCGGAGCCGTCGGTGCCGCAGGACGCGGTGGCCATTCCGGAGACGGAGACGCCCGCGGAAGAGGGGGCGTCCCCGGCGAATCGGACCGACGCCACGCCGCTCGTGGTGAAGGCGGACCCTCAGCCTCAGGACCCCATCAACATCGAGAACGCGAAGCTCGAAGGCAACGTGCTGACGCTCAACGTCGCGCACGGGGGCGGCTGCGCCGAGCACACGTACGAGCTGGCCTGGGACGGGCAGCTCCAGTCGAAGGCCGGGGCCACGCCGGTGGCGAACCTGGTCCTGATTCACGATGGCCATGGGGACCGCTGCAAGGCCATGAAGTTCGCCGAGCTCCGCTTCGACGTGAGCCCCATCGCCCAGGCGCAGTCCGGCCAGAGCAACACGCGCGGCACGGTGGACCTGTCGCTGCTCGGCGTGTCCGCGCCCGTGCCGTACTCGTTCTGAGCGGGAGCGCCGGCCTGATGCGCGTGGATGCGACATGAAGCTCACCGAGGCCCTGGCGCTGTTGGAGCGCTGCTTCGGCGGCGTGGCGGAAGGCGCGCCCCGGCTCGTCGAGGCCGAGGACGCGCGCTTCGTCGAGCGTCCGAGCGCGGTGTGGCTGGAGTACCGCTGGTACGTGTCCCAGCGCGGCCTCGCCGAGGTGTTCCTCAAGTCGGAGCGGGTGCCCGTCGAGGCCCGCGCCGACGCGGAGGCCACGGTGATTCGGGTGCACCTGCTCGGCGCCGCTGAAGGGCTGGCGGAGCGCGCGGCGGGGTTGCTCGTGGGCGGGCGGCCCGCGCCCGAGCGCCTCATGGGCCTGTTCGACGATGACGGCCTGCGCCGCGAGTGTGTCGCCTTCGCGCGCACGAGCGTCACGGTGGAGCACTGGGACACGCCGGGCCCGCGCAAGCTGCTGGACGAGGCCCGCTTCCACGCGCTCGCGGAGCGACTGCGGGACACCGCCTCGACACCGGAGGAGCGACACGAGTCGGTGCAGCGTCTCGCCGACGAGCGCAGCCCTCGCGTGGTGGAGGAACTGCTCGGACTGCTCTCGCGTCAGCCCTCGTTGATGGCGCTGCGCGTGTTGTCCGAGTGGGGCGAGGCGCGCGCCAGGGCTCCGTTGAGAGCGGCCCTGGACGCGGTGCGCTCCGACAATCCCGCGGACCTGTGGACCCTCACCGCCCTGGACAGGCGGCTGGAGGCCTGGGCCCATGTGGAGCGCTAGCGAGCCACCACACCCTGCGCGATGAGGTCATCCCTCAGGCGCGTCAGCACCTTGCCCAGCAGGTTCAGCCCACGCCACTGGGACGGGTCCATGATGCGCGCGTCATCCATGCCGAGCCCCACGCCCCAGATGCGGTCCATGGGACTGGCCTCCACCAGCTCCGTGCCCTGGCTCGCGAGCAGCACCTCCAGCAGCGCGGCGTTCTGCGTGAACTTCGCGCGGTTGCCCTCGTAGATGATGCGCTCGCGCTCCTTCACCCACGTCTCCTCCACGAAGCCGCGCACCTTGCGGCCCAGCGCCTTCTGCGACTTGGGAGACGCGGACGCCATGATGCGCGCGAGCATCTCTTCATCCGCGAAGAGGCGCGCCTTGCCCGCCATCATGTACTGCTCCATGCAGTTGTAGCGGGCCCCCTCCACCAGGAACTCACAGGGATGCCACTGCGAGAACGGGGACTCCTGGGTCCAGAAGAAGGTGAACCTGTCCTGCCGCCGCGTGCCTGCCATGCCGAGCCTCCTGGTTCGTGTTGATTTTACACCAACGACCAGGGGCCCGGCATCCTGACAGGCGTCTCGGGGGAGGACTCAGGCGCGCTGGGCGCCGGGCACCTTGGGACCGAGCACGTCGCGCAGCGCGTCCGTCACGGTCAGCTTGGGCGCCCAACCCAGCGCGCGCAGCTTGTCGGGCGAGCCGACGAGGCTGGGGATGTCGGAGGGGCGCAGGCGCGCCGGATCCAACTCGATGCGCGCGTCCACGCCGGCCAGCAGGAGCATCTCCTCCAGCAGGCTGCGGATGGTGCGGCCCTCGCCGGAGCAGATGTTGTACGCCTGCCCGGGCTCGCCCTTGTCGAGCAGCAGCCGGTAGGCCTCCACCACGTCACGCACGTGCGAGAAGTCCCGCACCGCGTCCAGGTTGCCCGTGCGCAGCACCGGGTCCACCGTGCCCAGGCCGATGGCGCGAATCTGCGAGGCGAACGAGGGCACGACGAAGGTCGGGTCCTGCCCCGCGCCCAGGTGATTGAAGGGCCGGGCCATCATCACCTCCAGCCCGTAGCTGCGGTGGAACTGCACGCCGGCCAGCTCCGCCGCGGACTTGGAGGCCGCGTAGGGGCTCAGCGGCACGGCGGGCGTGCTCTCGGGGGCGCGCGTGCCCTCCGGCACCGGGCCGTACACCTCGCCCGAGCCCACGAGCACCACGCGCGTCTTCGGCGCGTTCTCGCGCAGCGCCGTCAGGAGGTTCACCACCCCCATCGTGTTCACCGCGAACACGCGCGAGGGGTTGTGGTGGCTCTTGGCCACCGAGCTGAAGCCGGCCAGGTGGATGACGCCTTCGGGCCGGGCCTCGGCGACGGCCGCCTTCACGGCGGCCTCGTTGGCCACGTCGAAATGCAGGGCGCTGCTGCTCACACCCTCGCCGCGGGGCCCGTGGGCCTCCACCACCTCATCGCCGCAGGCGCGCAACAGCGCGCACAGATGCCTGCCGACGAACCCATCCGCTCCCGTGACGAGAATGCGCATCTACCGCTGCCCCGCCTTCACGCGCTCCAGGTCCGCGTCCACCATCATCTCCACCAGCTGCTTGAAGCGCACCTTGGGCTCCCAGCCCAGCTCCTTCTTGGCCTTGGCCGGGTCACCGATGAGCAGGTCCACCTCGGCCGGGCGCACGAAGGCCGGGTCGATGAAGACGTGCTTCTGCCAGTCCAGGCCCACGCGCGCGAAGGCGATCTCCACCAGCTCCCGCACCGTGTGCGTCTCGTTGGTGGCCACCACGTAGTCGGCCGGCTTCTCCTGCTGGAGCATCAGCCACATGGCCTCCACGTAGTCACCCGCGAAGCCCCAGTCGCGCTTGGCGTCCAGGTTGCCCATGGGCAGCTTCTCCTGGAGGCCGTGCTTGATGCGCGCCACGTTGTACGTGACCTTGCGCGTGACGAACTCCAGGCCCCGGCGCGGCGACTCGTGGTTGAAGAGGATGCCGCTGACCGCGAACAGGCCGAACGACTCGCGGTAGTTCACGGTGATGTGGTGGCCGTACGCCTTGGCCACGCCGTACGGGCTGCGCGGGTAGAAGGGCGTGTCCTCCGTCTGGGGGACCTCCAGCACCTTGCCGAACATCTCGCTCGAGGACGCCTGGTAGAAGCGCACCTGCGGGCGCGTGTGGCGGATGGCCTCCAGCATCTTCGTCACGCCCAGCGCGGTGAACTCACCGGTGAGCACCGGCTGGTTCCAGCTGGTGGGCACGAACGACTGCGCCGCCAGGTTGTAGACCTCGTCCGGCTTGACCAGGTTCAGCAGCGCCGCGAGCGAGAACTGGTCCAGCAGGTCACCCTGGTGGAGCTGGATCTTCCCGTGCAGGTGCTGGATGCGCTCGAACTTCTCCTCGGAGGAGCGGCGCACCATTCCGTGCACCTCGTAGCCCTTCGAAAGGAGCAGCTCCGCCAGATAGCTGCCGTCCTGCCCCGTGATGCCCGTAATGAGTGCGCGCTTGGTCGCCATGGTCTTTTCGCTGTTGGCTGGAAGACGCACTTTGTACTCGACACGGTTGGCTGGAGCCAACCGTTCCCGAAGCCTTCGCACTTGAAAGGCATCCTCCGCGTGCGAAGTTACGGCGGACCCACCTGCCTGGAGCCCGGTCATGCGCCACCCTCTCATCCTCGCCCTGGCGGCGTTCCTCAGTGGAGCGGCCGCCTCCGCCCAGCCCGTGCGGGTGTCCCCTGTCCGTCAGACGACGCCGGACCCCGGGGCCAGCGGGGCGAACCTGCGCGACGTCGCCATCTGGGTGGGCAGCGCGGACGGGGGCGCCGACAGCCTGCTCTTGACGGCGTATGACAATGCCAACTCCGGACTCTTCACCTTCGGGTTGAATGGTCAACAGGTGGAGTCGGACTTCGATGGGCCCACGCTGGGCATCTCCCTGCGTGACGGCTTCCGTCTGGGCAACGACACCCTGTCGCTCGCGGTGACGGCGAACAGCGTCAACGGGTTGTCGGCCTACCGGGTGGATGGGCGGCGGGCGACGAACAAGGTGGAGCGCATCAACGTGGCGCCGCTCGTCAACAACAGCACGCAGTTCAACAGCGTGGCGCTCTATCGCAGCCCCTCCTCCGGTCGGTTCTATGTGTTCGCGGGCAACCCGTCCGGTTCGCTCCTGCAGTTCGAATTGTCCGGTGAGGACGGTGGGATGTCGGCCACGCTGGCGCGCGACGCGCTGGATGTGGGCGGCGCCATCACCGGGCTCGTGGCGGACGAGGAGCTGGGCTACGTGTACGTGGTCCAGTCCGGCGTGGCCATCTGGCGCTACAACGCGGAGCCCAACGGGGGGACCAGTCGCACCGAGGTGGCCTCGCTGACGGGCACGGGCCGCAACCTGTCGGGCTCCGTCAGCCGGCTCGCGCTCTACCGTGGCGCCAATGCGCAGGGCTACCTGCTGGCGGCGGACACGACCTCCAACTCGTTCGGCGTGCTGGACCGCCGCACGTACGCGTTCCTGGGCTCGTTCCAGATGGTGGCGGGGGATGGCGGCATCGGCGCGGTGGAGTCGCCGTTCGCGCTGGCCGTGTCCGCGCAGCCGGTGGGTCCCGAGTTCCTCGATGGCCTGTTCGTCGCGCAGGACTCCGACAACAGCAACCAGCAGAACCTGAAGCTGGTGGGTTGGGACAAGGTGGCGCAGGCCTTCACGCCGCCCTTGCGCATCGACACGCGTCCCTCGCAGGGGGACGGCGGCACGGATGGCGGCTCCGACGCGGGCTCGGACGGCGGTGGAGGTGGGGGCGGTGGGCCCGGGCCGGGCATCCCGGGAGGGGGGGGCTTCCCCGAGGCGGACGACGGGTCGGGTTGCTCGTGCGCCACCGCGTCGGTGCCTGGCAGCGTGGTGCTCGGGCTGCTGGCCCTGGGCCTGTCGGTGCGACGTCGCCGCGAGCGCTGAAGCGCGGTTGAATCACGGCGCGCGGCGGGGTGAAGTGCGGACGCTCATGCGTTCACCGCGTCCCTTCCTCGTCGCGCTCGCGACCTGTGCCGCCGCCTGCGCCGGCACGCCCGCCACCCCGACGCCCGCCGCGTCCCCGGCCGAGCCCGTGCGGCTCACCCTGGTGGGCCTCAACGACTTCCATGGCAACGTGGAGCCGCACCGCACGCGGCTCTCCGACGGGCGCGTGGTGGAGGAGGGCGGCGCGGCCACCCTCGCCGCATACGTCGCCCGACTGCGCGCGGACAATCCGGGCGGCGTGCTGCTGCTGGATGGTGGCGACCTCTTCCAGGGGACGCTGGCCTCCAACCTCACCGAGGGCGCCGTGGTGGTGGACGTCTACAACCACCTGGGCTTCACGGCGGCGGCCATCGGCAACCACGAGTTCGACTACGGCCCGGTGGGCGCCTCGCCCATGGCGTTGACTCCGGGGGAGGATCCGCTCGGCGCGCTGAAGGCCCGGGTGAAGCAGGCGCGCTTCCCCATGCTGTCCGCCAATCTCCGTGACGCGGCCACGGGCAGGACGCCCGCGTGGCTCGGCAACGACGGCACGCACCTGCTCACCGTGAAGGGCGTGCGCGTGGGCGTGCTGGGGCTCACCACGGAGTCCACGCCGAGCGCCACCAACCCCGCCAACGTCGGCTCGCTGCGCTTCCTGCCCCTGGCGTCCTCGGCGCTGGAAGCGTCGCGCTCCCTGCGCGCGCGCGGCGCGGACGTGGTGGTGGCGGTGGCGCACGCGGGCGGGCACTGCCCGGACCTGTCGAACCCGCGCGACACCGCGAGCTGCGAGCGCGGCGACGCGGAGATTGTCGACATGCTGGCCGCGCTGCCACCGGGCACGCTGGACGCGGTGGTCGCGGGGCACACGCACCAGGTGATGGGCCACTTCATCCAGGGCGTGCCCGTCATCGAGACGACGGGGCTGGCGCGCTCGGTGGGCGTGGTGGAGCTGTTCGTCGACCCCGTCCGCCGACGCGTGGAGCCGTCGCTCACCCGCATCCAGGCGGCGATTCCCCTGTGCTCGCAGGTGGACGCGGTCCATGGGGACTGTGATGGCCGGCGGCTGCGCGAGCGCGCCGAGGTGACGCTGGTGCCGTCGAGGTTCCTGGGCGCCGAGGTGCGCCCGGATTCGGACGTGGAGGCGCTGCTCGCGCCCACGCTGGCGCAGGTGGACGCGGCGCAGCGGCGGCAAGCGGGTGTGTCCTGTGCGTCGCCGCTGGTCCGGGGCTTCACGGAGGAGGGGGCACTGGGCAACGTCGTCGCGGACGCGCTGCGCGAGGCGGTGGGCGCGGACGCCGCGGTGATGAACCCCGGTGGCATCCGCGCGGACCTGCCGGGTGGGGTGCTGTCCTTCGGCCACGTCTACCAGGCGCTGCCCTTCGACAACACGGTGGCGGTGCTGACGCTCACCGGTACGGAGCTGGAGCTCCTGTTGAAGCTGGCGCACGGCGTGGACCGGGGCGCGGTGTTCGCGGTGTCCGGGCTGGAGCTGACGCTGGCGCGCTGCCCGGGGCCGGGGCGGCTCTTGTCCGTCACGCTGGAGGGCGGAAAGCCCCTGGTCGCCGAGAAGCGCTACCGGGTGGCGGTGCCGGACTTCCTCGCGCGGGGTGGGGACGGGGTGGAGGGCGTGACGCGGCCGCTGCCTCCCGAGCGCGCGGAGCTGGCCCCGTTCCAGGGAATGGACCTGCGCGAGGCGTTGATCGCCTACGGCCGCTCCCATGGGGGTGTCCTGCCCACGCCCACTCTGGGGCGGGTGCGCTACAGCGGTGTCGCGGAGGCGTGTCCCACCGCCTCGCGTTGAGGGAGCCAGGGCTGAAAATTCGCCCGGGGGTTGATCCGCTGGGAGTGAACGGGGCCGTCCAACCCTTGGAAACTTCGATGAAAACGCTCCCGGGCCGAATTTTCGGCCTGGGATCAGTTTTCAACGGAGGGAAGGCACCTTACTCTATGGCTCGCGAGTGCCCGTGCCGAGGTGGCCCCATCAGGGACTGCGTGCGAGGGCCCCCGAGAGCGGGAGGGACTGACATGCTCTACAAAGTGACCCCGATGATGACGCCTCCGCCGGAGAAGGCGAAGCCGCGTGAACCGGGGCAGCCGCAGCCGCGCAAGCGGCGCAAGTCCGCCGTCTACGACGCGGATGGTCACGAGGTCCTCATCTCGTTGATGTGCATCAAGTGCCGTACGCTCAAGCCGCTGGCCCAGTTCGGGCTGCGGAAGATGGCGGACGGTGCCATCCGGAACCAGCCCTGGTGCCGCACGTGCCGCTCGGGCGCGGGGACCAAGAAGCCCAAGGCGGGCAAGGGTGAGGCCGCCGCGCCTTCGGAGCCGACGCCGGTGCTCCAGGTCGTCGAGCGCGCCGCGCCCAAGGCCGTCGCCGAGCCCGCCTCGTCCGACGTGCTCCCGGACATCCGGGGCTGATCGCCCCGTCGAGGCTCCAGCGAGGACTCCCACGAGGTCGCGTGCCCCGCACCGACCCGTGAGGGAGTCCTTTCGGCTCGCATGGGCCACGCGCAGCGTCGATGCCTCGAAGAGGGACGCCCACGCGGTCGTGTGCATGGCACCGACCTGTCAGGGCGAGCGCATGGGCTGATCGTCTCGTCGATGCCTCGGAGAGACGCCCACGAGGTCGCGTGCGCCGCACCGGCCTTCGAGGGAGCGCAGGGACTGCTCATTCGACCGACGCCTGAAAGGGGCCTCCCACGAGGGTTCGTGTCCCGCGTCACCTCGTGAGGGCGCCCGCCGGCTCGCACGGGGCAGGGTGCCCCGTGGAGGCCGCCGCTGCGCTCAGGACAGTCGGAGTCCCGCGGGCAGCGTGTCGCCGAGCGCGCGCGCCTCGTCCGCCGCCTCCAGCGCGACGACTTCACGCACCATGCGCACCCACGTCTCGGACGCCTTGGCCGCGACGAGCGCCTGGGCCGCGCGCTCGCGCAAGCCCGGGTCCACGTCCCGCGTCCTGTCTCCGGTGAGCCGCGCGAGCTGCGCCGCCGCGAACGGCGCACCGTCGATCTTGCGCAGGTCCAGCTCCAGCAGGAGCGTCAGCCACGCCTCGGCCGTCTCCACGTCCACGACCTTGTGGCTGCTGCCGTAGAGCGGCACCCGCGCGCCCAGCCGTCCCAGGGACCACGCCCACGGGCCACCGGACTTCGCCTCGGCCTTCAGCCGCTCGGCGATCCACCGGCCCACCTCCGCCTTGTCCCCGGGCGACAGGTGCTCCAGCGAGGCGGCCGTGCGCACCATCTCCTCCAACCCCTCGGGCTGGATGCCCTTGAGCTTCCCGGCGGCGGGCGCGTTCGGGGGCACCTTCCGCGACAGGTGCGGCTGCAGGTACGCGTAGAGCTTCTGCTGCTGCGCCTCCGTCAGCCCACCGGCGATGCGCCGCCACATCACCCAGAACTCCGTCCACACCGCCTTGTCCGTGTGGTGCTGCACCAGCGCGTCGAACAGGCTGAAGGTCTGCTCCGCGCGCCAGCCGTCCAGCGGATACCCGAAGCCCGGGCGCAGCGTGAAGCCCGTGAGGCTGTAGAAGACGCGCTCGTGGTCCTCGGTGCGTCGTCGCTTGCTCGCGCCCGCGTACAGCGTGCTCCACATCTCGCGCAGCACCGGCACCCGCCACGTCTCGCGCGGCCCCAGCGCCTTCTCCAACGTCCGCCCCAGCTGCTTCACGTCCTTGGGCCCCAACGGCAGTGGCTTGTTCCCGTAGACGCGCTCGATGTTGTCCTTGGCCTCCACGAAGCGCGCGGGCATGGACTCGGTGACGGTCAGCTCGTGCGAGCCCCCCGTGCCGCGCAGCTCGAACTCCAACCTCCACCGCTCGTCCGCGACGTCGGAGACGCAGTACAGCTCCAGCGTGCCAATCTCCGTCAGCGCCGCCTGCAGGTGTACCGGCACCTCCGCCACCTTGCCCGCCGCCCCCTTGAGCAGTGTGTGGATGGGCGGCAGCGGCTTCAGGTCCTCCGCCAGGGGCACCAAATCCCCGGGCTTGTCGATGCGGTCGCTCGTCGTCGAGTAGAGCTGGAACTGCACGGGCCTGCCGAGGGTGAGCGTGAAGGGGCGCTCGCCCAGGTCCACCTTCTGTCCCTCCTCGAAGCCGCGAGGGATGAGGCACAGGGCGGGCTGCTCCGCGCTGTCCGCGGGACGCTGCAACCCCACGTAGTACGCGCGCGCCGCGCCACCGCCAATGCGCAGGCCATGCCCACGCCGCACCAGCCCGTAGTACGCCGCGCCCCGCGCCACCGCGAGCTCCAGGGACTCGTGGCGCAACAGCGAGATGCGCGGCGCGTCCGGCCACCACCCCGAGACGGCCTCCACCAGCCGCTCCGAAATCCAGGGCGAGTTGAAGACGCCGCCATTGAGCAGGATGGCGTCGGGGCGGGGGAGGGCGCCTTCGAAAGCAGGCGTCTCGCCCAGCGCCGCGAAGCCCGCCGCCGCGTGCTGCGCGAGGAACGCCGCCAGGTGCCGCGTCACCGCCGCGTCCTGCACGTACGGCAGGCCCAGCTCCTGGAGCGCCATGCGCGCGGCCCGGCGAGGCCGCTCCGTGGGCGGCGTGCGCGGGAAGAAGCCATCCAGCACCAGCGCGTGGGCCTCCTCGCGAGACAGCTCCGAGGACAGCGTTCCACCCAACAGCCGGCTGCCCTCGCCCACCAGCGACACGCCGTACTTCTCCGGAGGCGCCTTGCCGAGCAGCGCCTCCTTCGCGGTGCGCGCGGCCTGGATGGCCTGCGTCCACTGCGTGGCGGACAACCGCCGCCCGTCCGAAAAGAGCTTCTCCTCCACGCGCCGGGCCAGCGCCGCGTCCATGTTGTCGCCACCCAGCATCAGGTGGTCGCCCACGGCGAGTCGCCGCAGCATGGGGCCCTCGGGCGACACGCCCGCGTGCACCAGCGTGAAGTCCGTGGTGCCGCCGCCCACGTCCACCACCAGCACCAGCCGGACGTGGGAGAGCGTCTGCTCCAGGTCCGAGCGGTGGCGCGCGGTGTAGTCGTAGAAGGCCGCCTGGGGCTCCTCCAACAACGTGAACTTCTCCAGCCCCGCCTTGCGAGCCGCGCTCACCGTGAGCGCGCGCGCGGCCTCGTCGAACGAGGCGGGGACCGTAATCACCACCTCCTGCCGCGACAGCGGCGCTTCCGGGTGCGCGAAGTCCCACGCTCGCGCCAGGTGCGTGAGCAGGAGCGCGCTGGCGTCCACGGGGGACAGCTTCGCCACGTCGGCGGGCGCGCCCCACGGGAGGATGGGCGCGGAGCGGTCCACACCCGGGTGGCACAGCCAGCTCTTCGCGCTGGCAATCAGCCGGCCCGGCACGCGCGAGCCCTGCCAGCGCGCCAGCTCTCCCACCACCCACGGCCCGCCGTCGTCACCCCAGGGCAGGCGCAGCGACTCGGCGCTCAGCTCGTGGCCCGCGGGCACGTACACGGTGGAGGGAAGCAGCGCGCGCGGCGCCACCTCCCCCTGTCGGACGAGCTGCGAGACGGGGAAGTCCTCCACGGGCGCGCTCGCGCCCCGGGCGGGGTCCACGGACGCCACCGCGCAGTGGGTGGTGCCCAGGTCGATGCCGACGATTCGCATACACCTCCGGTTGCCGGTCGGCGTTCTACTCCTTCATGCGGACGTTGAGCTCCAGCTTCCAACGCCCGTCGCCACCTTTCTCCAGGCACCGCAGCTCCAACGTCCCCACCTCCGTCACCGCCGCCTGCAGATTGACGGGCGTCAGGTCGCCGAAGGCCGCGGGCTGTCCGGGCATGGTGGTCTCGATGGGGGCCAGCTCCTCCATCTCCCCCTTCGCCAGCTCGTCCGCCACGTCCTCCACCATCGTGCCGACGCGGTCGTCGCGCCGCATCGAGGAGGAGAAGAAGCGGAAGCTCGTGGGCTCCCCCGTGACGAGCCCGAACTCCTGCGGCGGCACGTCCGCCTGCGTGCCCTCCTCCATGCCGAAGGGCGCCACGCACAGCGCCTTCACCGGAGGCTCGAAGCCCGGCACCGCCGGCATCGACGACTCCACGCCCACGTAGTACGCGCGCGCCGTGCCGCCGCGGATGCGCAGGCCGTTCCCCTGCCGCACCCAGCCGTAGTACGCCGCGCCGCGCGCCACCGACAGGTCCAGGTCCGCGCCCTCCAGCTCCTTCGCCGGCTCGCCGCCGTCCGCCCTCAACCACAGGTTGAGCACCTCCATGACGCGCGCCTTGAGCGGCCCGGCCTTGAAGACGCCACCGTTGAAGAGCACCGCCGTCGGGTGCAGGAAGGACTTGTCGCCGACGTCCACCGGCGCGTCGTGGCTGGACTTCAGCGCCTGCGCCTGCCGGGTGAGGAACGCCGCCAGGTGCCGCGACACGCCCGCGTCCTGCGCGTAGGGCAGCGCCATCTGCGCCAGGCCCGTGCGCCGCGCCGTGCGAGGCAGCTCCGACAGCGGCGTCACCGGGAAGAAGCCGTCGGTGAGGACCCGGTCCAGCTCCTCGCGCGTCAGCTCCGTGCGCAGCGTGCCGCCGATGAGCGACGAGCCCCGGCTGGGGATGGAGATGGGCACCTTGTCCAGCGAGGTGTCCGCGTACAGCGTCTCCTTCGCCTGCCGGCATCCATGGGTGAGGGCGTTGAACTGCCACGGGTCCAGCTTCTTGCCCTCGGCCGCCAGGCGCTGGTTGAGCGTGTGCGCCAGCGCCAGGTCCATGTTGTCGCCGCCCAGCAGGATGTGGTCGCCCACCGCCACGCGCAAAAGCTCCACCTCGCCGTCCCGGTCCTTCACGGTGATGACGGAGAAGTCGGACGTGCCGCCGCCCACGTCCACCACCAGGATGACCTCGCCGGGCTTCACCTGCTGGCGGAACGTCTCGCCCATCGCCTCCAGCCACGCGTACAGCGCGGCCTGCGGCTCCTCCAACAAGGTGAGGTGCTCGATTCCCGCCGCCTTGGCCGCCTCCAGCGTCAGCTCGCGCGCCGCCGCGTCGAACGAGGCGGGGACGGTGACGATGACGTCCTGACGGGCCAGCTGGTTGTCGGCCTCCTCGCGCCCCGCGGCGAAGGTGGAGTCCCACGCCTCCTTGAGGTGGCGCAGGAACCGGGCGGACGCATCCAGCGGGGACACGCGCTGCACGTCCTCCGGCGCCTGCCAGGGCAACAGCGGCGAGCGCCGGTCCACGCCCGGGTGCGACAGCCAGCTCTTGGGCGAGGACACCAGCCGCGTGGGCACCTTGGCCCCGTGCGAGCGCGCCAGCTCTCCAATGACCGAGGACGCGTCCGGGTTCCACGGCAGCGCGAGGCTCCCTGGTGGGAACTCCTGCGCCGCGGGCAGGTACAAGAAGGAGGGCAGCAGCGGACGGGCCTCGAGGGTGCCGGGCGCCGTCAGTTGCGGGATGGGCAGCATGGACTGCGAGCGGCCCCGAGGCTTGCCGTCCTCGAGGTTGAAGTACGACACCGCCGAGTGGGTGGTGCCAAGGTCGATGCCGATGGAATAGCGGGCCATATCGGGCTTGAACTCCTGGGGGACTCCCTTTTGTCCGGTCTGCCTGTCCGCCGGGTGACGCTCAGGCGAGCTCGACTTCCGCCGGGGCAAGCACTCGCGGGTCCATGGCGGTGCTCACCGCCGGGAACTTCACTTCCGTCATCACCCAACCATGGTGGCGCAGCGTCCCGTGGTGGGGCGGGGTGCCCGTCACGTTCCCGGTGAGGCGGATGCGCTGGGCGTCGAAGCCCGCGGGCACCGTCACCGACGCGCCCTCCGACTCGGGCAGCACCGGCTTCACCGTGAAGTACTGGCCGAGCACCTTGCGGCACCCCTCATGGACGGTGCGGCACGCGGCCCCCACCTCTGCGTCCGAGTAGGCGGCCACGTTCTCCTGGAGGAAGTCCACCAGCCGACCCTCCCGCTGCAGCATCGCCAGCAGCGTCAGGGCGCTGGCGTGCTCGCGCTCGGGCGGCAGGGCAGGGGGCAGCTCGGGGGGCTTCACCGCCGGGGGCGTGGCGGCGGGCGTGGCCTCACCGGAGGGGAGCAGGTTCAGCTGCCCCTCGTCGTAGGCCCGGCTGGCCGGCAGAACCGCGCGGGCGAAGTCTCCGGAGACGAGGCAGCGCCAGAAGCAGAGCCAGGCGAGCCAGAACCGCGCGAAGAACGACAGGGAGGCGGACGGGTCAGTCATCGGCTCCGGATAACAAAGCCCGCCTGCTTTGCAATTCGGCAGTTGCTCGAAAAGCCCCAAATGCAAAGGGCCTCACGGTTTCCCGTGAGGCCCTTCGTTTGCTGCATGGTGGAGGTGGACGGGATCGAACCGACGACCTTCGCATTGCGAACGCGACGCTCTCCCAACTGAGCTACACCCCCACAAATGGCCCTGCGTGCTGCGCCCCGGCGTTTTGGGCCGCCGAAGGTGAACGGGCTAGTACCGGACCCCTTCCCTGCTGTCAAGCGCAAGCCTTCAGGTCTCATCCGTGCGATTGACGTGCCGCGCAGCGGATGCCATAAAAACCCCTCTTCTCAGGCGTACCCTTTCCGCCCGGTGTCCCTCCCCCCGGTAATGTCTACCTCCCCTTCGAAGACGTTGAGCCCGGCCGAGCTCGCGAAGCTCGAACACGCGTTCGCTTCCGACCCCTCGTCCGCCGCCTACAAGCCTCTAGCCGAAGCGTACCTGAGCATGGGTCGCTTCATGGAGGCGATGGTCGTCTGCAAGAAGGGCGTCAAGGCGCATCCGAACGCCGCCGACCCTCGCTTGTTGCTCGCCCGTGTGTACGCGGAGCAGGGCAAGGACAAGAAGGCCCTGGAGGAGGCGCTCGGCGCGCTCCAGGTCCAGCCCGAGGACAAGGGCGCGTTGCGCATGGCCGGCGCCCTGCAGCTGAAGACGGGCGAAGCCGAGCCCGGCAAGGCGAACCTCCTCAAGGCGTACAGCGTGGACCCGGGAGACCCGGACACCGTCACGCTGCTGCAGCAGCACAAGATCGACCCGCCGCGGCCGGCCGCGCCCCAGGCGCCCGTCGCCGCGCCGCCGGTGCTCGCGCCCAGCGCCACGCAGCAGTCCGCCGCGTCGCTGGCCAGCGGTGTCGCCGCCACGGCCGAGCCTGTCTCCGCGCCCAAGCCCGCGGCCACGCCGCGCGCGCCCTCGGGCTCCTCGGCCCCGGTGCGTGCCGAGTCGCCCGCGCAGCGTCCGGCCCCCGCCCAGCCCCGCCGCCCCCAGCCGGTGGTGGTGGATGAGGTGGAGGACGACGACGAGGACGACTCGCCCCGCGGCCGTCGCAATTCGTCTCAGGGTGGGGGACGCGGCAAGTGGGTGACGGTGGCGCTGCTGGGCGCCCTGGTCCTCTTCATCCCCGGCTACATGATGTACACGCGGCACACGCGCAACGTGGCCCGGGAGCTGAAGAAGCACCTGGAGGCGTCCGCGGAGCTGCTCAAGCGCGACTCCTTCGACAGCTACAAGAAGGCGTGTGAGGCGGCCGACAAGGCGCTGGAGGTGAACTCCGACTCCGGCCTGGCCCACGGCTACCTGGCGTACGCCTACGCCATCCGTTGGGGTGAGCACGGCGGCGGTGACGACGCGCGCCGCCGCGCCGAGGAGCACCTGGCCGCGGGCATGAAGGCGGGCGACGTCAGCTCGCACCTCATCGCCGCGGAGGCGCTGGTGCAGACCTACGGCGGCAAGGGCAAGGAGGCCCTGGGCAAGCTGGAGGAGACGGTGAAGGGCCTGGACGCCCAGGGGCGCTCCAGCTCGCTGCTCTACCTGACGCTCGGCCTCATCCAGATGAACGCGGGTGACCTGGACCGCGGCCGCGACTCGCTGGAGCGCGCCCAGGTGCTCGCGCCCGACGACCCGCGCATCTACTCGGGCCTGGGCGCGGTGTACCGCCGGCTGGGCCAGGACAACACGGCCTGGAAGAACTACGACCTGGCCCTGCGCTACGAGAAGGACCACCCGGAGTCGCTCCTGGGCCGCTCCCTCCTGATGCTCGACCAGGACTCGCCCAACTACCCCCTGGTCCAGTCCATGCTGAAGAAGCTGCTGGACGCCGAGCCCCCGCCCTCGCCCCGTCAGCTGGCCGCCGCGCACCTGGCCCGCTCGCTCCTGGTCAGCCGCGTCTCCGCGTCGCTGCCCAACGAGAAGCCGGACATGCAGCAGAAGCTGGTGGAGGCCACGGGCGTGCCGCTGGACGCCCAGAAGGCGCGCGCGGAGATGCTCAAGAGCGAGGAGACGGGCTTCACGCTCGACAAGCAGAACCCGGACCTGCACCTCATCAAGGGCCGCCGGCTCTTGACCGAGGGCAGCTTCGACCAGGCCGCCGAGGAGATCCGCAAGGCCATCCGCGTGGACGGCTCGCGCGCGCAGTTCCACGTCGAGCTGGCCAAGGCCCTGATGGGCAAGCAGGGCGGCGAGAAGGAGGCCGCCGAGGCGCTCCAGACGGCCCTCAAGACGATGGGCGACAGCCCCAAGCTGGTCGTCATGCTGGGCAACGCCTACCGCCGCCAGGGCAAGCTGGATGAGGCCCTCAAGCAGTACGAGCGCGCGGTGAAGGACCCCAAGGCGAAGAACCCCGAGGCCCGCCTGGCCATGGGTGCCATCTACCGCGAGCGCTCCGATTGGACGAACGCGCAGACGCAGCTGGAGAAGGCGAGCCAGGAGTTCGTCGGCCAGCCCGAGCGCTCGGCCATCGCGCTCACGGAGCTGGCGCGCGTCTACCAGGGCAAGGGCGACGCGGCGAAGGCGGACGAGACGTACCAGCGCGCCCTCAACGCCGACGAGGCCTTCTCCCCGGCGTACTACTTCTACGCCACGCTGCTCTCCAAGGACGCCAAGCAGGGGCCCAAGGCGAAGATGCTGGCGCAGGAGTACCTCAAGCGCGAGCCGAGCGGCGAGCACGCCACCGCGGCGCGCACCCTCACCGGGGGCTGAGCAGGTCGGACAAGTGGGGCTGATGCGCGCGGCCAGCAGGGCGCGCACGGCCCCGGCCCCCCGGGTTGATGGCCCCCGCGAGTGGGGCTATGCCCCGGGTGTTTGCCTTCCCGAACCCTTCAAGACACGAGGACGCGAGCCCGAGCCACGGTGTGGCGCCGGGCGGGCGGCCGTTCGTGGCCGGCGCGTCGTGGTGACGTGTCCTTGCCCACCCCCCGGTGGTGCCTGTATGGGAGGGCGGTTCCCGCGTCGGCAGCGTCCCTGTCACGCTCTCCCCTGGAGTCCGCTTGAGCGCGCGTGCCGAGTCCGTGTCGACGACCGCGTCCGACCTGATCTCCCTGATGAAGCCCCGGCTCTCCAGCCTGGTCCTCATCACCACGGCCGGCGGCATGTGGCTGGCCCCAGGTCCCCTGTCCACGGGCCATGCCCTGGTGACGCTGCTGGCCACGGCCGGCACGGTGGGCGCGGCCAACGCGCTCAACTGCTACTGGGAGCGCCACAGCGACAAGTTCATGGCGCGCACGCAGAACCGGCCGCTGCCCTCCGGACGCATGGAGCCGGCGGTGGCGCTGTGGTTCGGCATCTCCCTGGCGGCGGTGTCCCTGCCGGCGCTGGCCCTGGGCGCCAACCTCCTGACGGCGGCGCTGGGCCTGCTCGCGCTGCTCAGCTACGTGCTGGCGTACACGCCGCTCAAGGCGCGCACCTCGGCGGCCATGCTGGTGGGCGCCGTCCCCGGCGCGCTGCCCCCGCTGATGGGGTGGACGGCGGTGACGGACCGCATCGACGCGGGCGGCTTCGCGCTCTTCGCCATCCTCTTCCTGTGGCAGATGCCGCACTTCATCGCCATCGCCCTGTTCCGCAAGGAGGAGTACGCGGCGGCGGGCCTCAAGTCCGTGCCGATTGAGCGCGGCGACGAGTCCAGCCGCGCGCAGATCGTCCTCTACCTGGTGGCGCTGGTGCCCATGACGCTGCTGCCCTTCCAGCTCCACATCGCCGGCTCCTGGTACCTGGCGGCCGCGGTGGGCCTGGGGCTGAGCTTCCTGGGAGTGGGGGCGTGGGGGTTCTTCCGCCGGCTGGGGAAGCCCTGGGCGCGCCAGACGTTCATCTTCTCGTTGATCTACCTCACCGGATTGTTCGCGGCGCTGAGCCTGGACCGCGTTCCCCGCGGCTAGGCGCGCGGGGCAGCCGGCGGAAAGCCCGCCCATGCCTGATACCTCGGTTCACACCCCTCCACCCGCGCTGCTCCACCTCGAGGGGCTGACCCGACGCTTCAAGGACCGCGTGGCCGTGGACGGCCTCACGCTGTCGGTGCGGCCCGGCGAAATCCTGGGCCTGTTGGGCCCCAACGGCGCCGGCAAGTCCACCACCTTCCAGATCCTGGCGGGCCTGCTCGCGCCCGACGCGGGGCAGGTGCGCTTCGCCGGCCGCGAGCTGTCCCTGAGCGACCCGGCGCTGCGCCGGCAGATGGGCATCATCTTCCAGCGCGGCAGCCTGGATGACCTGCTCACCGCGCGAGAGAACCTGATGCTCGGGGCCCGGCTGTACGGGCTGACGGGCGAGCGGGCCCGCGAGCGCGTGGAGTCCATGCTGGGGCTCATCGGCCTGTTGGACCGGGGCGACGAGCGGGTGGGCACGTGGTCCGGGGGCATGCGCCGCCGGCTGGAGCTGGCCCGGGCGCTGGTGCACCAGCCCCGCGTGGTGTTGATGGACGAGCCCACGCAGGGCCTGGACGAGGCCGCCTTCCGCACCTTCTGGGCGCACCTGAAGCGGCTGCGCGACGCGGAGGGGCTGACGGTGCTGCTCACCACGCACCGGGCCGACGAGGCCGAGGTCTGCGACAGGCTGGCGGTGCTCGACGCGGGGAAGCTGGTCGCGTGTGACACGCCGGCCGCGCTGGCCGCGCGCATGGGCGGGGACCTCCTCACGGTGGAGGCGCCCGAGCCGGAGACGCTGGCCCGGGAGGTCCGCGAGAAGCTGGGCGTGGACGCGAAGGTGGTGGAGGGGCGGGTGCAGGTGGAGGCCCGGCAGGGCCACGCGCTGGTGCCCCGGTTGGTGGAGTCCTTCCCGGCGGGGCGGATGACGTCCGTCGCGCTGCGCCGCCCCACGTTGGCGGATGTGTTCCTGCAGCTCACCGGGCGCGCGCTGGGCGCCGACGTGCCGGCCGTGGAGGCCGCGCCGAGGAGACGCCGATGAACGCCGAGGTTTCCACCGCGCAGCCGCCCCCCGTGGCCAAGGACGCGCGGGCACCGGGCGCGCCGGGCACGCTGGCGCTGCAGTGGGCGACGGTGCGGGTGCTGATGGCGCGCGACGTGGTGCGCTTCTTCCGTCAGCCCAGCCGCGTGGTGGGCGCGCTGGCGCAGCCCATCCTGTTCTGGTTCGTCATCGGCTCGGGCTTCGCGGGCTCGTTCCGCGTGGAGGGAGCGCAGGGGCTGGGCTACCAGCAGTTCTTCTTCCCGGGCGTCGTCACCATGGTGCTGTTGTTCAGCGCCATCTTCGCCACGATTACGGTCATCGAGGACCGCCGCGAGGGCTTCCTCCAGGCGGTGCTCGCGGGGCCAGGCTCCCGGCTGGCGGTGGTGCTGGGCAAGGCGCTGGGCTCGTCCGCGATTGCCCTGATGCAGGCGTCCTTGTTCCTGCTGCTGGCGCCGCTCGCCGGCGTGAGCGCGGCCACCCTGGACCTGCCGCTGCTCGTGGCGGTGATGGTGCTGTCGGCGCTGGCGCTGACGGGCATGGGCATGTCGCTGGCGTGGTGGGTTCGCTCGAGCGCGGGCTACCACGCGGTGATGAGCATCGTGATGCTGCCCATGTGGGTGCTGTCCGGGGCCATGTTCCCGCTGAAGGGCGCGGACACCTGGCTGTCGTGGGTGATGGTGCTCAACCCGATGCGCTTCTCCGTGGAGGGCGTGCGGCGCGCGCTGTACGGCGCCGAGGCGTCCGTGGCGGTGGGCTCGCCCCTGTCCGGCGCGGGCTGGGAGGTGCCGGTGCTGCTGGCGTTCGCGGCGGTGTTCCTGGGGCTGGCGGCGGCGAGCGTCAGCCGGCGCGAATAGCGCGGACGGGCCGTTGGACAGGTCCGCGTCCTTTGACTACGAGGGAGCGCGGACGAAGTACCGGTTCACCGAGGAGATTGCACATGACGCTGCGCACGCTCGGCCTGTCGATGCTGGGAGCCGCGGGGCTGTTGGCCCTGCCCGCTTGCAAGAAGGAGGAGGCCCCGGCCACGCCTCCGCCCGCCGCGCCCGCCCAGGCGGCTCGCGCGCCCGAGGAGAAGGCGCCGCACGCCGCCACGCCCATCCAGGCGCCGGGGCAGACGACGAACGTCCCCGTGGGCAAGGGCGAGGTGAAGGGCACGGTGACCTTCACGGGCACGGCGCCCGTCGCGGCGGACCTGCCGCCCAGCGCGGACCCTGCCTGTGAGGGGCGGGCGTCGAAGGACGAGGCGGTGCTGGTGAAGGACGGCAAGCTGCGCAACGTGCTGGTGCGCGTGCGAGGCGCCGTGCCGGGGGCCTCCACGGTGCCGAGCGAGCCGGTGGTGGTGGACCAGTCGAAGTGCACCTACGTGCCGCGGGTGCAGGGCGCGGTGGCGGGGCAGCCCGTCGTCTTCAAGAACAGCGACGGCACGCTGCACAACGTGCGCGGCGTGGTGGGCACCAAGTCGGCCTTCAACGTGGCCCAGCCGCCCTCGGGCGCGCCGGTGCAGAAGTCCGTGCCCGCCGCGGATGACGTGCTGAAGCTCAAGTGTGACGTGCACCCGTGGATGACCGCGTTCGTGGTGAGCAACCCGAACCCGTTCTTCGCCACCACGGGAGAGGACGGCACCTTCGCCATCCAGGGCCTGCCCGCGGGCACGTACACCCTGGAGGCGTGGCACGAGACGCTCGGCACCAAGAGCGCCGAAGTCACGGTGAAGGACGACGCGCCGGCCACCGTCGCCTTCGCGTTCACCGCCGAGGACGCGTCCGCGAAGAAGTAGGGGTGGCAGGGGCGCCTTCCGTGAGACGGAAGGCCCCTCGCGGCGCGGGCCTCGCGCACGACGCAGGGTCCGCTTCGATGGAAAGGGCTCCTCGCCACGTTCGCGAGGAGGCCCCGCCTACGCCGCGGGCTGCTCCAGCGAGCCCGGCGGCCCCGCCTTCTTCACCGTGAAGCCCACGCGCGCGCCGCCACCCTCGCGGTTCTCCGCGAACGTCTCGCCACCGTGGGCCTTCGCGATGCGCTGCACCAGCGCGAGCCCCAGGCCCAGTGAGCCCGCCTCGCGGGCCTCGCCGCCCCGGTCCTTCCGGTAGAAGGGCTGGAAGATGCGCTCCTCCTCACCCTGGAGGAGCCCCGGACCCCGGTCCTCCACGCAGAAGCACATGTCCTCCTCGCGCTCCTCCACCCGCAGCGTGCTCGCGCCGCCGCCGTGCTTGCGCGCGTTGTCCAGCAGGTTGACTAGCGCGCGCCCCAGCAGCGTCGCGTCGCCCACCAGCACCGCCTCCGGTAGCTCCGAGTCGAGCAGCTCGGGCGGCAGCCCCGCGCGCTCCAGCGCCTGACTCGCCAGCGTGCGCCCATCCAGTACCCGGGGCGTGAGCTGTCCGAAGTCCAGCCGCGAGCTCGCCAGCAGCTCGCCCACCAGCGCGTCCAGCTCCACCACCTCGCGGTCCACCTGGTCCAGCGTCTTGGGATTCCCGCCGCCGTCGCGCAACAGCTCCGTCAGCACGCGCATCCGCGCCAGCGGCGTGCGCAGCTCGTGCGACACCGCCGCGAGCAGCTCGCGCTGGTCCGCCACCTGCTTCTCGATGCGCCCCGCCATGTCGTTGAAGGCGACCGCCAGCACGGTGAACTCACCCGTCGCGTGGGGGAGGACCTCGGCGCGAGCGTCGAGCCGTCCGGCGCCCAGCGCCTTGGTGGCCTGCACCAGCGCATCCACGGGCTTGGCCAGCCTGCGCGCCATCTTCCCCGAGGCCATCCACAGCATGAGGCACGCGGCGACCAGCGGGAGGATCAACTTCATCTTGTTCTTGGCGCGCTCGCTCCCGTAGCACAGCCGCACCTGCCCCAGCGTGGTGTCTCCGCGCACCACCGGGAGGGACATCTCGGTGCTGTTGCACAGCCCTCCGGCCAGCACGAGCAGCTTGCCCGACGCGTCCTTCAGCTCCACGTCGATGTCCAGGTCCCGCGCCACCGACTGCGCCAGCGCCTCCCTGCGCGCGGGCTCGTCCCAGACCTCCTCGAAGCGGTGGCTCGCGAAGTTCTTGAGCCGGACCATCTCCTGCTTCCAGGTGGTGCCTCCGACGATGTTGAACACCAGGCCCACGACCAGGCCCGTCAGGGAGATGGTCAACCCGAACCACATGAACAGGCGCCGGTGCAGCCGGGAACGCACGAAGTGGCCCAACCGGCTCATGCGCCAGTGACTCCAGCGCGCCTGATGGTGTCGCCGCCACCGCTCGATGTGCTCGTGCCGGGGATGCTTCCCCCAACCCCCGGGACGTCGTCCCCAGCCCGGACGCTTGTCCGACGAGGAGTCGTCGTTCGCCCACTGTCCACCCTGTCCCTGGGCCCGTGCCTCCTCCACCTCGCGGTGGAGCCAGCGTGAGAACTCCTCGGCCTCCTCGCAGCTCAAGTCCCACGGGCCGCAGTCGTCGCGGCGCCAGGGGGAGGAGCGCCTCGGCTCGCCCTTGCCACCCTTGTCGTCCCGGTGGCCCATCAGAGGCCCTCTTTGGCGAAGACGTAGCCCACGCCGCGCACCGTCTTGATGAGCCGCGTGCCGATGTCGCCCAGCTTCTGCCTCAAGTGGGAGATGTGCACGTCGACCGTGCGCTCGCCCACCACCGTGTCGCTGCGCCCCGCCTCACCCAGCAGCGCGTCCCGGGGGATGACGCGGCCCGCGCGGCGCACCAGCGCCACCAGCAGGTCGAACTCCAGCCCCGTCAGGTCCACCAGCTTGCCCTCCGCTCGCACCTCGCGCCCGGCCACGTCGATGGACAATCCGCCCGCCTCCAACCGGTCCGCCACCGCCGACGGCTGCGAGCGCCGCAGCACCGCCCTCAAGCGCGCCAGCAGCTCCCGGGGACTGAAGGGCTTGGGAAGATAATCGTCCGCGCCCAGCTCCAACCCCACCACGCGGTCCGTCTCGTCACCCTTCGCGGTGAGCATGACGACGGGGATGCGGCTCTTGGCGCGGATGCGCTTGCACACCTCGAGGCCGTCCATGCCCGGCATCATCACGTCCAGCAGCACCGCGTCGTAGGCACTGGCCTCCAGCGCGGCGAGCCCCCGCCCCCCATCCGGGGCATGCGTCACACTGACGCCGTTCTGCCCGAGGTACTGCGCGAGCAGTTCATACATGCGGGTGTCATCGTCGATGAGCAGGACGCGTGTGGACATGGACGGAGTCGATACTAACGCGGCCCGGGCGCTGGAGCCTGGGTCGTGGTGGAGGACGGCGAGCCGGCGGTCGCGGTGGCGTCCGGGGGGCACTCGGGCCCGTTGGCCGCAGGCGCGCGACGTCCCCAGCGCTCCGCGCCCCTGTCGCCGGGACAGGGACCGTGGTGGCGCGAGAGGCTCTGGAAGCCGGAGATGAAGCCTCCGATGACTCCCAGGGTGAGGACGACGATGAGGATGCCGCGGCGGGGTCGCATCATGAACATGGGGTTCCTCGATTCGTGTGTGAGAGGGTTTCAGACCATCGGGTGGTCATCGCCTCGCCAGCCCTGGTGCCCGCCGCAGCGGCGCCCGTGCCACCCGGGGCCCGCGCCGTGGCCATGGCCCCAGCCGTGCTCGAGCACGTCCGCCAGCTCACGGCGCTGGCGCGGGTCCAGTGCCTCGTGCACCTGCGACAGCGCGCCCTGGAGCGTCTTGCGCGCGTTGTCCACCGCGACGTCGTGGCGGGCGAAGAGCTCCCGCAGCGCGGCGCCGTCGAAGTGCTCCCCCCTGAGCGCGGTGCCAATCGCGGCGCGGCTGGGGCGCACCTCGTCACGCAGCTTGTCGAAGGCCTCGGTGAGCTCCTCGGTCGCCTGGACGATGACCTTCTCCTGGCCCGGAGAGGTCTCCAGCCGCTCGAACAGCCAGCGCAGGCGCATCCGCCAGCCGAAGCGACCTCCCCGCCGAGGTCCATGGTGGCGCCAGCCTCGGCCACCCCGCACGGTGTAGATGAGGCCGGCCAGACAGGCCGAGCCGAACAGAAATCCGAACATGAAGGTCCTGCTCCTTCCCAGCGGAGCGGGCCGGGATGGCGCGCCTCCGTCTTGGATGGGCAGGAAGGTAGAGGGCGGGTGTGAAGCCAACGCCCGGGGCCCCGTGAAGAAACGTGAAGGGATTTCGCACCGTCCCGGGATGAAGGGGCGAATGTGGCCTGTTGACCTCTGGAGCGATTTTCAGCCCCTGGGACTGTCCTCTGGCCGACGACCGCCTGCCCGCTGGGTGGGGGTCGGGTGGACAAAACGGTCCTTGAGGTAGATTCTCGCTTCAGTGTCGGAGCGATGTCCGCCCCGCACTGGCGGTCCGGCTGGTCCCGGGTCGCCGTCTAGCAGAAAGAAGAAGGTCACATGGCATTCGGTACTGTGAAGTGGTTCAACGACGCCAAGGGTTTCGGCTTCATCGCGCAGGACAGCGGTGAGGACGTGTTCTGCCACCACACCGCCATCAACATGGATGGCTTCCGCACCCTGCAGGAGGGGCAGAAGGTGGAGTTCGAGGTGACCCGTGGCCCCAAGGGGCTGCAGGCCCAGAACGTCCGCGCGGCGGGCTAATCGCGTCATCCTGGCCACCCTTGAGTGAGCCCGAGGCCCGGTCTTCCCTAGGGGAGGCTGGGCCTTCGTCTTTGCGGGCTCAGGGCCGCGGGGCAGGCGGGCGTGGGCGCCAGCCGCGTCGGGCCGGGCGTCGGGGCTTACCTTCGACGGGAACGCGCGGCGCATCCGCCGCCAGACGCCCGAGGGCGAAGGGGACGCGAGCCATGGGGGATACCAGCGTGAAGAAGGTGGAGAGCCGGCACTCGCCCCGGGGAGAGATGGGGCAGAAGTACCTGGCCTCCGGCGTGCGGCTGTCCATGCGGCTGTGGGAGGACGAGCCGCCAGGGGAGCCCAAGCCCGCCGCGCCGCGTGACTACGAGACGGTGGGCTTCGTGCTGAAGGGCCGCGCGGAGCTGCACCTGGAAGGGCAGCTCATCCTGCTCAACCCCGGTGACTCGTGGCTCGTGCCGCGCGGCGCCAGCCACACATACAAAATCCTGGAGACGTTCTCCGCGGTGGAGGCCACCAGCCCTCCGGCCGCCGTGCATGGCCGCGACGAGGGCGCGCACGAGCAGAAGCCCGCGAAGGCGTGACGGAGGGGCTCAGGGGCCTGGCGGGGCCTCCTCGAGGGGCACCGCCGCCTCCAGCGCCACATCCGAGGTCGCCCGCGCGGCGTCGCCGCACTGGATGGTGCCCTTCACCCAGTGCCGCCGGTTCACGGGCGAATCCGTGACGATGATGGACGTACTGGAGCTCTTCCCGACGAAAAGGAGCGGCCCTCCCTGGCTCCCCGTGTCGAAGGACCAGTCGTACTCGCGCCCCCCACAGAGCTCCGCGGCCCGCCGGTGGAAGTAGCCTTGCAGCGTGCCCAGGTGTGTCTGCGGATTGCCGCGCACCTCAATCTGGATGACGCCCGGGGCCACCTCCATGTCGTGATAGCCGCCCGAGCCCGTCATCGGCTGGTAGGGCGTGACGCAGCCCGCGCAGAGCAGCGGCACGCAGGCGGTGAGGACTCGGCGCGAGAGGGTCATCCCCTGTCTATTCGGAAGCAGCCTCGCTTCCTGGTCGTGCACCGCTTCGTCGGAGGTGCTGCTCCAGGAGGGAGAGGATGCGCGTGAAGGTCCTCGCGCCGTAGCGGTTCCAAGGATTGTATCCTCGCGCCGAGGCGGGGTCCCCCAACCGCCACCTGGAGACCCCATGCATCCGAAGAGGCGTCATCGATGGTCTGCTCGCTGCGCGGTGCTCGGCTTGGGCGTCGCGCTCATCGTCGCGCCGGGCTGCTCGAGCGACGACTCGCCCGGCGTGGATGTCCCAAACCCGCTGACCAATCCCAAGGACGGTCCGCCGGCCGGCAACCCGAACGCGGAGGCCACCTGCGGCGTGCCCGCGGAGGCGGGGCTCGCGGATGTCTCCAGGCCCACCACCGTGGTCGGCACGGGCACGCCCGCGAGCTGCACGAGCGCCGCGTTCATCGACGCCGTGGCCAAGGGCGGCGTCATCACCTTCGACTGTGGGCCGGAGCCGGTGACGCTCACGCTCGACCGGACGGCGAAGGTCTTCAACGACAAGGGGCCGGACATCGTCATCGACGGAAAGGGATTGGTGACGCTCAGCGGCGCGGGCCGGCACCGCATCCTGTACATGAACACCTGTGACAGGAATCAGGTCTGGACCACCGCGCACTGCGACAACCAGGACCACCCCCGGCTGACGCTCCAGAACCTCACCTTCATCGACGCCAGCTCCAAGAGCGAGACGGAGTTCGACGGCGGCGGCGCGGTCTGGGTTCGCGGTGGCCGCGTGAAGGTCATCAACTCCCGCTTCTTCAACAACGCGTGCGCGGACGTGGGCCCCGACGTGGGCGGCGCCGCGCTCCGTGTGTTCGACCAGTACAATGACTTGCCCGTGTACGTGGTGAACACGACCTTCGGAGGCAAGGCGGGCTATGGCGGGGCCTGCTCGAACGGCGGCGGCATCAGCAGCATCGGCGTGTCATGGACCGTCATCAACAGCCTGTTCTCCCACAACCGGGCCATCGGCAACGGCGCCAATCCCTCGCGTCCGGGGACACCGGGTGGCGGCAGCGGCGGCGCCATCTACAACGACGGCAACAGGATGACGCTGTCCCTGTGCGGCACGCGAATCGAGCACAACGAGGTCAACGCGCACGGCAGCGCCATCTTCTTCGTCAGCAATGACCACTCGGGGGACATCCGCATCGACCGCTCGGTCATCCAGAACAACCTGGGCGGCTCCTGGTACGTGACGCACCCCCAGATTTCGAATCACTCGGACACGCCCATCACCGTCACCAACTCCACGATTCAGTGACGGACCGGCCGTGACGGGGCACTAATAGACATAGGGCACCTGCTGGGCCCAGGTGCTCTTGCCGTAGTGCCGGTGCAGATGGCGGAAGGCGGCCATGGCTTCGGGGGTGTTCTGGTTGCAGACCCGCTTGCTGGCGCGCACGGCGCGGTACAGGGCGATGGGCGAGCGAGGGTCCTTCGGGTGCTCCTTGGCCCAGGCGAGCGCGACCTTCGAGAAGTACACCACGGCGCTCCCCGCCTCGACAATCCGTTGCCATTCCGAGACCGCCGTCACGCGCTCCTCCTCACTCACGAAGGAGAACGGTGTCGCCTGCACCGGGTACAGTGTGCACCACCAGTTGTCCTTCCCGGAGGTGAAGGTGGTGAGGCCGGGGTGCCAGATGCGCCTCGGGTCGGTCACCAGGGTGACCGAGAGCACGGGCAGCCCCATCACGAGCAGCCGCGCCTCGAACATCCGCTCCTCGACGGTCGTCCTGCCGAGCATCGCGCGCAGCTCGCTCCGGGCGGTGGGCTCCGACTCGGCCAGCATTGTCGCCAGGGCCTGGAGGGTCTCATCATCGCCCAGGATGGCGGCTCGCACGAAGGCGGTCCATCGCAGTTGCTGGCGATGGGCCGGGGGCACCCGCTCGTCAGAGCTCAGCGCGACCAGGCGACGCGCGGTGATGGGCGTGTTGAGGAGGGAGAGCGCCGCGTAGCTGAAGGCCGCGGGCTGCTCCATGCGACCGTCGGCCAGGGTGGGGCGGGTCCACGGTGCTTCCTCGGCGACGCGCTCCAGGGCGATGCCCAGGAAGGCCTCCCAGCTCGTGGCGAGCAGGAGCCGCTCAGCGTGGACGAACTTGTTGCTCGTGGGGCGTGCCCGCACCTGCTCGAGTGGCACGGCGGCCAGGCGCTCGCGTGCCGCGTCCAGCAATCGCTGCTCCCGCAGCAGCCTCACGCTGTGCAGCGCGAGGGTCAGCCCTTGGGGGGCGGAGAGGGGCACCCGGGCCGCCGCGACGAGCAGCGCGCCCACCTCCGGAGAGTCTCCCCGCGCCTTGAGCATCGCGGCGACGAGCCAGGGGGCGAGGTGGGACTGCTTCCATCTCGCGAGCGCCACGACATAGGCCTCCCGCTTCTGCTGCTCCTGCTCCGGGGGTCAGGTCTCGGCGGCCTGCTGCATGACGTGAATCCACTGGAGCAGCTCCTGGGTGGGCGCGGGGCTCGACGGACACTTGCGACCCGGCTCGAACGACAGGTCGAAGTCGCCCAGCTCCGCCGCGAGCGCGGACCCCGTGCCGGGCTGGAGCACGAGCGTCGGCAGCGTGCAGGCCCACGCCTCGCGTTGCGTGCGGGAGCGGACGAGGCTGCGCAGGCGCCGGGTCTGCGCATGGACGGCGCGCAGTCGGGGCCTCGCGAGGATGCGGGTGATGGTCGCATCCGCCTCGTCGAGGCGAGCCATGAAGCGGGCTTGCTCCTCGGGCTGTCCGCTGCCCCAGGGGCTGTGCTCCTTGAGGGCCCGGCGCACCTGCGTGCGGGCCACGAGATACGCGGCGCGGGCCCGGTAGGGGGTGTCGCGGTGTCCCTCGATGGCCTGGAACGCGGCGAGGGCCTCGTCGAAGCGGCTGCAATACAGGTGCGAGGCGGCGACCTGGTAGTCGCGCTCGGCCTGCCGGCGGGCCTGCACCGACGCGGAGGGTTTAACGGGGCGCCCGACGTCATCGAGGTCCCCGGCGCTCAGCGCGGGCAGGGGCTGGCAGGAGCCCGCGAAGATTGCGTTCTGGGCGTCGACCCACTCGAGCAGCAGCGCCGGGTGCTTTCGCCACAGCCGGGACAAGGTCCCCACGGTCTCCGCGGCGCGCTCGAACGCGTCGCCGTGGATGTGACGTTCCTCCTCCGGGATGTCGGAGCGGGGGGATGTGAGTCTCGCGGAGTCCAGGCCGAGGGAGTGCAGGGCCAGCGACCTGGCCTCGTTCCAGACCCCCTGCTCCTTCGAGGTGTCACCGCGCTCCAGCTCGCCTTCCATGCGCTTCCAGGTGTCCACCACCGCGCGCTGTTCCTCGGGTGTGGTGGGCACCCCCATCATCCAACGCCACGCATAGGCGAGGTGCATGGGGTGGTGTGTGCCCGCGAGCATCTCCAGGTGCCCCGCGGCGAAGCGCTCGAAGGGGGCGTCGGGATGCGAGTACATGCTGGCCTGATCACCCCCGGGACCACATGCCTCGGCCGGAGCGGCGGGCCACAACAGGAGGAGCCACAGGCAGAGCGCGAGGAGGGGCTTCATGGCGTCAGGTCCTTCAGGGCCTGGGCGAGCGACTCCGACGTCCAGGGGCGGGGGTTGAAGAGGTAGAGCGTGTCCACGCCGGAGGGCGCGCGGTGTCGCTCGTCGAGCGCGAGGCCCACGCTTCGGCCACACGGCGCCGCGCCGCCGCGCGCGAACCGGGCGCGCCACGTGGGCCCCTCCGGGCCCATGCGGAACAGCTGGGGGACGACCTCGTCCACGGGGCCTGCTCCAACCAGCTCCCCTGCGTGCACCACGAGGCGAGCCCGGTGATGGACAAGGGACGCGAGGCGCCCAGCAGCTCGCGCGTCTGGCGCAGCAACACCAGATACGCCGCCTGCTCCGACTCGCGGGCGTCGAAGTCGATCTGGAGCATGGACACGTCCCGGGCGCGGGCCAGGTCGACCAGGCGCTGGGCCACCCCGCGCAGCTGGGCGGGCGAGTAGTGCGCCAGTGAGGCGCCGTCGCGCATCTCCAGGCGGATGGTGCCGCGAGGGCGCTTGCCGGCCGGAAGCCGGATGGGCTGTTGGCGCGAGTGGGTGCGCCATCGCGACGCGCGCAGCTCCAGCGTCGCCAGGAGGACGGACACCTCGACGGAGGGATTCGCGAGGAAGCTCAAGTCCTCGGGGCGCTCCCACGCCCACAGGACGACGCGGGGGGCGAGTGGGGGCGCCGGCTGGAGCGGACACGACACGGCCAGGCCCAGGAGCAGGAGCAGGGCGGCGAGACTGCCACGGCGTGGCATTGAGGCCTCATGCGGGATGGGGGAATGACGGGCGAGCGTGGCCACGGGACCGCGCCCCTCACGATAAAGCAATGCCAGTGCCAGACGGCGGCGAGGCTCGTGGCGGGCGGGGCTATCGAAAACACCCGCGCACGCTTGATGATGGTGTCATGCCCAGGTCTCTGGAATGCCGCGTCACGTTGCTGGTCGCCCTGTCCATGCTGGTGCCAGGGTGGGCCGTCGCGGCGTCCCCGACCGTGGGGAGCGCGCCGGTGACGCTCCGCTGGAAGGTGCCGCCGTCGTCGCTCGGCTATTCGTACACGATGGACACGATGTCCCCGAAGTCGAGCACCATGAAGGTGGACATCTCCGGCGTGCGGCTGCGGGGCGAGCCCGCCGGCAAGCGCAAGAAGCTGTTCGAGATGGCGCAGCCGACCCAGTCCGCCATGGCGCTCGTGCTGTCTCCGAAGCCCTCGGGTGACGTGGCCGCGCGGGTGGTGGTGACGAAGATGGAGATTCCCAGGACGAAGCGCGCGTCGAAGGAGTCCAAGGAGCTGGCCCGGCAGCTGAAGGCCATGGAGGGCGGCGTGCAGATTCGGGCCACCCTCACGCCCTCGGGACTGGTCACCAGCGACTTGAAGCGCGAGCACCGCAACCTGGTGGCCTTCATGGTGGAGCTGCCGTCGCGCCCGGTGTCCGTGGGCGACGTGTGGACCCACAGCGCCGACCTGGTCGACATGGGGAAGAACTGGAACGGCGAGAGTGACGCCATCAACCGCGTGGAGCTGGTGTCCCTGGAGCGCGAGGCCGAGGGCACCACGGTGGCCGTCATCGACTTCACCGTCGCGGAGCGCCACGCCGGCCGCTACGAGAACCCCGCGCTGGCCAAACCCATCCCCGCCACCATGGAGATGTCCTATGTGGGGCGCGGCGAGTTCCTCGTCGAGGAGGGCCGCTGGCGCCGCGTCGCGGGGGAGATGGCCACCCTTGCCAAGGGCGTGGTCTCCGTGGACTCCGCGCAGCGCTTCGTCATGGTGCCGCTGGAGCCCATCCCGCAGGAAGTCCTCGCGGCCCAGTAGCGCGCCTCGGCGCTCCTTCCACACCGGGTCATTTGGAACTGGGGGACTGACACCTGGCTCGGGTGTCACGGCTCACCCGTGTTTCATTGTCGATGCTTGGGTTACGGTCACCGGCCCTCCCATGTCTTGATTCCCCCACGGATACCCCGGTTTCGGGAGGAAGGCCGAGGTGTGTCAGGAGTGGCGCTCTTGAAAGGCAGACAGTGGCAGCAGGACCCCCAGGGTTCCGCTGGTGTCGGGCGGCCTTGTTGGCATTGGGGATGGGTTGTGGCGAGACGCTGCCCATCGACGCGTCGGAGTCGGAGTCGCGGACCCAGCGCGGTTCGCTCGCGGGCGGGCAGTCGGTGGCGCGGGTCGCGCCGGGGGCGTACCACTCGCTACCAGGACGGGGACGGCTACGGGCACGGTGGCCATTGGCAGTACGCGTGCAACCGTCCGGGGGGCTACACGAACAACGGCATCGACTGCCACGACAGCAATGCGGCCATCAACCCGGGCCAGCCGGAGTCCTGCCTGGATACCATCGACAACAACTGCGATGGGTACATCGCCCCGTACTGCGGCGGGCCGACGAACCCCAATCCCAACCCGTGCAATGGCGACCCCTTGTGCCATGAGCCCTGAGTGAGACCCTCCGCCGGGCATCCCGTGTCGTGGGATGCCCGGCGGTGCTTCAAGGCCGCGGGCTACGGGGTGACGATGAGCCCGGTGACGCGGGTGTTGTTGTCCTCACGCAGCTCGTGCAGTGACTCGGTGGCATCCACGAATGCGCCCAGGTGGTAGGCGCCGGCCAGTCCCATCGCGCCGGGCGGGAGGTTGGCCGACACGGTCAGCGGCTGGGTGCTGCAGCTGTTCGGGTTCAGCGAGTTGAGGTTCGCGACCCCGAGGAGGGCCTGATCCGGCGCGGGCTGCACCGAGTCCGGGGTGAGCACCGTGCCGAGCGAGGTGTAGAGGTGCACGCTGCTCGGGTCGCTGGGCTGGGTGCCCTGGTTGCAGACCGTCACCGTGGCGGTGAAGGAGTTCCCCATCCGGACGAAGGAGGGACCCGTCAGCGCGGTGACCACCAGGTCCGCCTTGTTGCCGACGCCCACGAGCCCCTTGATGAAGATGTTGTTGTCCTCGCGCAGCTCCTGGACGTTCGCGTCCTCGTCGACGATGGCGCCCACGTAGTAGGCGCCCTCGGTGTTGTAGGCGTCCGGAGGCAGATGGGGCGTGAGCTGGGTGGACACCGTGGTGCAGTTCCCAGGGAGGAGCGAGGGCACGGGGACGTAGCCCAGCGGCGACTGGTCCATCGGCGGATAGGGCGGCGAGTTGGCGCCCATCGCCGTCAGCGCGTCGTCCATGGACAGGTACAGCTGCACGTGGCTCGGCGTGCTGCCCTCCGTGCCCTGGTTGCACACCGTCACGGTGCCCGTCACGTTCTGCGCAGGGGGCCCATCCAACCGGAAGCTCGGCGGCACGCTCATGCCGGTGATGACGAGGTCCGCCTTGCTGCCGATGCCGACGAGGCCATGGATGAACGTGTTGTTGTCCTCGCGCAGCTCCTGGACGTTCTCGTACTCGTCGACGATGGCGCCGATGAAGTACGCGCCGTCATGGCCCTGCGCGTCCGGAGGCCGGTTGGGCCAGATGTCCGTGGTGATGGTGGTGCAGTGGCCGGAGGCCAGGTTCGGCACCCAGGCGCTGCCCGCGTACATCTGGTCGGTGACGGGGTAGGGCGGCATGCTGGGGCCCATGGAGGTCAGCTGGTCGTCCATGGAGATGTAGAACCGGACCTCCGTGGAGTCGCTCAGGGAGGTACCCTGGTTGCAGACCGTCACCGAGGCCGTCGGGGTCGGCGAGGAGGGGCCGCTGGTGCGCAGGCTGGGCGGCACCACCATGCCGGTGATGACCAGGTCGGCCCTGTTGCCGACACCGACGAGGCCGTGGATGAACGCGTTGTTGTCCTCGCGCAGCTCCTGCTCGTCTTCCTGCTCATCGACAATGCCGCCGACGTAGTACGCGCCCTCGAGGCCCTGCGCCGCCGGAGGCATCACGGAGGAGAGCGGGACGCTCACGGTGGCGCAGCGTCCGGCGAAGAGCGAAGGCACCGGGGCCATTCCGAGCGGCGCCTGGTCCATGACGGGGTAGGGCGGCGTGTTGGGTCCCATGGCGGTCAGCGTGTCATCCATGGAGAGATAGAGCCGGACCTGCGTCGACCCGCTGTCCTGCGTGCCCTGGTTGCACACCGTCACCGAGGCCGACACGGAAGAAGAAGGACCGTTCCGGAGGCTCGGCGGCGCCACCATGCCGGTGATGACCAGGTCGGACCCGTTGCCGACGCCGACGAGGCCATGGATGAACGCGTTGTTGTCCTCGCGCAGCTCCTGGACGTTCGCGTCCTCGTCGACGATGGCGCCCACGTAGTACGCGCCGTTGTTGCCCTGCGCGTCCGGAGGCGGCTGGGGCGCGAGCTGGGTGGACACCGTGGCGCAGTGTCCGGGGAAGAGCGAGGGCACGGGGACGAAGCCCAGCGGTGACTGGTCCATGGGCGGATAGGGCGGCGCGTTGGGCCCCATCGCCGTCAGCACGTCATCCATGGACAGGTACAGCCGCACCTGCGTCGACGTGCTGTCCTGCGTGCCCTGGTTGCAGACCGTCACCGTGCCCGTCGCGGGCTGTGACGAAGGAGACCAGCCGGTGCGGAGGCTGGGCGGCACCTTCATGGCGGTGACGACGAGGTCCGGCTTGCCGCCGATGCCGACGAGGCCGTGGATGAACGCGTTGTTGTCCTCGCGCAGCTCCTGGACGTTCTCGTACTCGTCGACGATGGCGCCGAAGAAGAACGCGCCGTCCTGGCCCTGTGCATCCAGAGGCCGGTTGGGCCAGATGTCGGCGGAGGCGGTGATGCACTGGGTGGGGTAGAGGTTCGGCACCCAGGCGCTGCCCGCGTACACCTGGTCCATGACAGGGTAGGGCGGCATGCCGGGGCCCATGGGCGTCAGCTGGTCGTCCATGGAGATGTAGAGCCGGACCTCCGTGGAGTCGCTGTGGGAGGTGCCCTGGTTGCAGACGGTGACCTTCGCCTTCGGGGGCTGCGAGGAGGGGTAGCCGCTGGTGTTCAGGCTGGGCGGCACCACCATGTGGGTGATGACCAGGTCGGACTTGTTCCCGAAGCCGACGAGGCCGTGGATGAACGCGTTGTTGTCCTCGCGCAGCTCCTGCTCGTCGTCCTGCTCGTCGACGATGCCGCCGACGTAGTACGCGCCCTCGAGGCCCTGGGCCGCCGGAGGCAGCGAGGCCGCGAGCGGGGTGGACAGGGTGGCGCAGCGTCCGGGGTAGAGCGAGGGCACGGTGGCGAAGCCCAGCGTGGACTGGTCCATCGGCGGATAGGGCGGCGGATTGGGCCCCATGGCCGTCAGCGTGTCATCGACGGACAGGTACAGCCGGACCTGCGTCGACCCGCTGTCCTGCGTGCCCTGGTTGCACACCGTCACCGAGCCTGTCTGGGGTTGCGGGGACGGGTAGCTCTGGGAGCGGAGGCTCGGCGGCACCACCATGCCGGTGATGACCAGGTCGGACCCGTTGCCGACGCCGACGAGGCCGTGGACGAACGTGTTGTTGTCCTCGCGCAGCTCCTGGACGTTCGCGTCCTCGTCGACGATGGCGCCCACGTAGAAGGTGCTGTCCGTGTAGGAGGCATCCGGAGGCAGCTGGGGCATGAGCTGGGTGGACACCGTGGCGCAGCGCCCGGGGAAGAGCGAGGGCACGGGGACGAAGCCCAGCGGCGCCTGGTCCATGACGGGGTAGGGCGGCATGTTGGGTCCCATGGCGGTCAGCGTGTCATCCATGGAGAGGTAGAGCCGGACCTGCGTCGAACCGCTGTCCTGCGTGCCCTGGTTGCACACCGTCACCGTGCCCGTCGCGGGCTGCGACGAAGGATACCAGCCGGTGCGGAGGCTGGGCGGCACCTTCATGGCGGTGACGACGAGGTCCGGCTTGTCGCCGATGCCGACGAGGCCGTGGATGAACGTGTTGTTGTCCTCGCGCAGCTCCTGGACGTTCTCGTACTCGTCGACGATGGCGCCGATGAAGAACGCGCCGTCCTGGCCCTGCGCGCCCGGAGGCCGGTTGCCCCAGATGTCGGCAGAGGCGGTGATGCACTGGGTGGGGTAGAGGTTCGGCACCCAGGCGCTGCCTGCGTACACCTGGTCGGTGACGGGATAGGGCGGCATGCCGGAGCCCATGGAGGTCAGCTGGTCGTCCATGGAGATGTAGAGCCGGACCTCCGTGGCGTCGCTGTGGGAGGTACCCTGGTTGCAGACGGTGACCTTCGCCTTCGGGGCCGACGAGGAGGGGTAGCTGTTGCCGCGCAGGCTGGGTGGCACCTCCATGCGGGTGATGACCAGGTCCGCCTGGACTCCGAAGCCGACGAGGCCGTGGATGAACGCGTTGTTGTCCTCGCGCAGCTCCTGCTCGTCTTCCTGCTCATCGACGATGCCGCCGACGTAGTACGCGCCCTCGAGGCCCTGCGCCGCCGGAGGCAGCGCGGGCGAGAGGTTCGTGGAGACGGTGGTGCACTGTGAGGGGAAGAGCGAGAGCACCGGAGCATGTCCGAGCGGCGCCTGGTCCGTGACGGGCTGCGGCGGCGCGTTGGGGCCCATGGCGGTCAGCACGTCGTCCATGGAGAGATAGAGCCGGACCTGCGTCGGCCCGCTGGGCTGCGTGCCCTGGTTGCACACCGTCACGGAGCCCTTGGGCTGCTGCGACGAAGGATATCCGCTGTTGTGCAGACTGGGCGGCACCACCATGGCGGTGATGACCAGGTCGGACCCGTTGCCGGCGCCGACGAGGCCGTGGATGAACGTGTTGTTGTCCTCGCGCAGCTCCTGGACGTTCGCGTCCTCATCGACGATGGCGCCCACGTAGTACGCGCCGTTGTTGCCCTGCGCGTCCGGAGGCAGCTGGGGCGTGAGCTGGGTGGACACCGTGGCGCAGCGCCCGGCGAACAGCGAGGGCACGGGGACGAAGCCCAGCGGCGACTGGTCCATGGGCGGATTGGGCGGCGCGTTGGGGCCCATCGCCGTCAGCACGTCGTCCATGGACAGGTACAGCCGCACCTGCGTCGACCCGCTGTCCTGCGTGCCCTGGTTGCAGACCGTCACCGTGCCCGTCACGGGCTGCGACGAAGGATGCCAGCCGATGTGGAGGCTGGGCGGCACCTTCATGGCGGTGATGACGAGGTCCGACTTGTCGCCGAAGCCGACCAGGCCGTGGATGAACGCGTTGTTGTCCTCGCGCGTCTCCGCCACGTTCTCGAACTCATCGACGAGGGCGCCGAAGTAGTAGGCCCCCTGGAGGCCATTGGCGTCCGGCGGCAGGTGGGGCCAGAGGTCCGCGGTGAGCGTGGCGCACTGACTGGGATACAGGTCCGGCACCCAGGCGTTGCCCACCTGCGCCTGGTCCGTAACGGGGACAGGTGGCGCGCTGGGCCCCCGGGACGTCAGCACGTCGTCCATGGAGATGTAGAAGCCCACCTCCGTGGAGTCGCTGTGGGAGGTGCCCTGGTTGCAGACGGTGACCTTCGCCTTCGGCGCCTGCGAGTAGGGATAGTTGCTGGCGCGGAAGCTCGGCGGCACCACCATGTCGGTGATGACCAGGTCCGGTCCATTCACCAGGGAACCCGTGCTGGCGCCCAGGTGGGTCGCTGGTGACGCCCCATCACCGCCGGAACAGCCGGTGCTCCCTGTGACCATCAAACCCAGCATCAGCAGACCGCTGCTGGCGGTCGTTCTCCATGCTGCCCTCTTCATGTCGTCTCCCTTTGCCGCGACGGATGGGGTGCCCCGAGGCCTTCCAGGGCGTGTCTCCCATTACGTGCGCGGCGTCTAAGGTGAAAAGACAGAAAACCATGGAGAACAGGGCCGGTGCCAGGACCCGCTAGAAGTCGCGAACCGAGTCCATCACCGCCACGAGCGCGTCGCGGTCCAGGGGGACGACGGACGCGTCACCGGCGGCCCTCAGCTTCCCATCCACGGCGTCGAGGATGCCCATCAGCGCGTCGTGGATGTGCTCTCGCTCCACGGTGAAGATGAAGGCGTGGCGCGCATCCAGCGTGTTGAAGCCCTCGGTGTAGTCCTTGACGATGGGGGTGAGCGCGGAGACGAGCGCGGACGGTGAGCCGCCGTGCTGGGGCGTGGCCGCGAGCGCGGCCGAGCGCGCCTGGCGATACAGCGCCGCCGCCTTCTTCGCCTTGGCCGGGGGATGTTGTCCTCGCCGTCCCAGTGGCGGAAGGGATTGTCCAGGTTCTCCGCCAGCCACTCGGGCTTGCGCGGCTGTCGCACCGACACATCCACGCCCCGCTGCGCGGCGGCCTTGTAGGCCTTCTTCACGCTGGCGGCGACGTCGGCGGGGAGGCTGGTGAGCCACAGCCGCCCCAGGTCGGGGAAGCGCTCCGGCCCGGGGAACTCCTCGGGGGACATCCCGAACACCTCGTTGAACATGAGCACGCGAAGCCCGGTGAGCGCGCCCAACTCCGCCGTGTCGCGCAGGTTTCCCGGAGCGCCCGTGGCCCGCAGCTCCGTGAGCTTGGGGAAGCGGCGGACGATGCTCCCGGCATCCAGCTCCCGGAAGGAATGCACGTGCAGCTCGTCCAGGGCATCCAGCCCGGACCAGACCCAGGAGGTGTCCTTCGTGTGCAGGTGCAGCCAGCGCCCGTCCGCCTCGGCGTGGATCCTCAGCCCGGGCGAGGCTTCTCCGAGCAGCGACAGCGTCTCCAGCTCGTCGTTGAGATACACCTCCTGGACCCCCGTGACGTCCAGCACGAATCGGCTCAGCCGCGCCCCGCGCACGTCCACCACGCGCTGGCCGTGGTTCGTCACCTGGGACTCGTAGACGAAGGGCCTGCGCCGGATGAAGTCGAACAATCCTGTGACAGGTGCATCCGCGTTGACCGACGTCAGGATGGGCAGCGCCTCGAACACCGCCAGGTTGGAGACGGCGCGGAGCCGGTCCGTGTCGAGCCGCTGCGTCGTGCGGCGCAGCTCCAGGCCGCCCAGCGTCACCAGCTCGCTGCGGTCCTCCTTGGCGATGGTCTGCTTGAAGAGGTCCCGGGTGGCCTGGGGAATGGTCTCCCAACGATGCTGGCTGAAGATGTGGCGGCCCGTGGGCCAGTGGCTGTAGCTGACGCTCTTCTCCGTGAGCAGCGGCGGCCGGTTGCCCACGTGGACGAAGCCATGCGGCACGTCGATGGGCGCCCAGACGTGGACGTGGTGCTCCTTCCAGAAGAAGAAGTTGACGACGATGGGCTTCATCGCCGCCACCGCCGCCGCGTCCGGGAGCTCGGGCCCCACCCAATCCAGGGACAGCACACAGGCCAGCTCGTCCTTCCCCTCCTGCTTCAACGCCGTGACCTGCACCGCGGTGTAGGCCGCGAGCCGAGGGGTGTAGACGACGAAGATGTCACCGACGGTGGGCTTCATGTGCGAGCGAATCCGAGGACAGGGTGGAGTGGCCCCAGTGTAGGTCGCGCCCTCGCTTGAAACAGTCCGCGCGGCCACGGTTCACCCGTGTTTCACGGCCCTCTCCGGGTAGACGGGGCGGACCCGGACTCGATATCGTTGTTACTGCAACTTCGACACAGTTCTCACGACAAGGGGCCCCGGATGACGCTGTCTCGTTGGGTGATTGGATTCTCCGCGTTGCTGCTCGGCGCTTGTGGTGGACCGGCCGAGATGGAGGAGGGTGTTGCTCCGGAGACCACGGCCTCGGTGGCGCAGCGCTCCGAGCCGCCGGGAGGGGGGCGCCAGGGCTTCCACCGGACGTACTACCACGACGCCGCGAAGACGCGGTGGGCGGGGGCGTTGCATGGGGACTGCTTGGGTTACATCACCCAGTCCGGCGTGGTGACGTCGTACTACGACGAGTACGCCTTCCTCTGTGAATGAGTGGTCGCGGCTCCGCCCTCGGGGCCGCTGGGCTCCGGGGGGCGGGTCCTCGACGTCGTGGTGCCTCGGAAAACTGAGAGGGGCGAGCGGGGGCCGTGGATTTCCACGTGGCCGGACGCGAGGCCACGTGACGTTCGTGGTGCGCTCCGGACGAGGGCAGCGGCCTCCGGCCGGAGTTCGTTGCTGGCGTCTGTCTTGCTTTCGCGACGCGCATGACGTCGAGCAAGGGTCTCTCGAGGGTGCCGGGCAGGTCTGTTCCGGGATGGACGTGGCTCGTGGCGGTGGTGTTCCTGGCCGGCTGTCGTGGCCCCGAAGGCGAGCCGCCCCCGTCCTCCCACTCCCCCTTGTCGTTGAAGGGTGACCAGGTCCTGGGGCCGGAGTGCGAGGGCGTGGAGCTCACCTGTCCGGAGGGCTACGCCTGTGCCTGGTTCGACCTGGGTGCGGGCCGTGACATCCGCTGCGTCCAGTCCCCGGCCATCTGCGACCTGTTCACGTGCAGCAGCGGCGAGTGCATGGTGCTGGAGAGCCATCCGCTCCAGATTCGCTGCAGCGGCTCCTGACGGCGCGTCCCCGGCTCCAGGTGGGTCGAGCGCAGCTTCCTCGAAGTCCCGTCCGTCGCCAGCCCTCTGGTGCTCGACACCACGCGTCCACCAGCCCCGGTCTACAGTGCGCGGGTGACAGGAGCGGACATGCTGGAGCTGCAGGAGCGGTTCATCGAAGCACTGTTGGAGTCCGTCCCCGAGCCCTGGGAGCGCGTCGAGGTGCACTACGAGCGCTACGCGTGGGGCGGGGACACCTCTGAAATCTACGTGGCCAATGGCTTCCTTCACGAACAGCGCTCCGACGTGGACCTGACGCTGGAGGCGTTGGAGGCGCTGCGCACCTTGCAGGAGCACACCCCCGCGGGGCAGCGCGAGGCGTGGACCTGGCTGCTCTTCCGCCTCGACGCGGAGGGCAGGTACCACTTCGACTATCGCTATGGCGTGCCGCCCCTGGTGGCCCAGGAGATGGCGGCGCAGTGAGGAAGGCCCGCCCTCGCTCATCGCGGGGCGGGAAGGTCCTCCTCCTGGAGCAACAGGCGGGGCGCTCGGGGCAGGGCGCGGGCCTTCGCGAGCAGCTCGGTGCGGCTGCGCGCATCCAGCCGCTTGTGGAGGGCCTTGCTGTAGTCATGCACCGTCGCGGGGCTGAGCCCCAGCCGCTCGGCCACCTCCTTCTCGCCGAGGCCCGCCTGGAACAGCGCCAGGACCTGTTGGAGCCGCCGGGGGAGTCGCAGGGCCTGGGCGCTGCGCCACAGGAGCCCCAGCTCGCCGTGGAGCAGGTGGATGAGCTGGCGCTCCCGCGCGTCGAACGGACCCGAGGAGGACTCCCTGAAGAGGAAGACGAAGTGCATGGCCCGGTGCTCGGGGACGTGGAGCGCCGACAGCAGATAGTGATTGAGCCGGGCGGGGCGGTAGTGCTCGTTGAAGATGGTGGACGCATACCAGCTCCGGTCGCTCGCGAGCTCCTGCCTCGGCGCCGTGAAGGTGTCCTCGCCGAGCTGCGCGATTCTGGCGTCGGAAGGGTCCAGCGCGGCCTCGTGACGCTCGCAGACCTGCATCCAGACGCGGCGGTCGGACGCCGTGGCCCACCCCAGGTCCACGCTGCCCTGGTGTCGTGACGCATCCAGGAGCGCTGCCTCCGGAGTCTCCGCCGCCATGCCGACCTGGGCGCCCACGAGCGTGCTCGTCCCGGCGACCAGGTGACGCCTCCACGCCAGCGTGTCGTGACTCAGCTGCCCCAGCTCATCGAGCAGGCGGAAGGCGTTGCGTGCGTCGCGCCACGTGACGAGGTCCGACATGCTCCCGAGGCTATCCCCTGTTCAGGGGAATGGTCATCTCCTCGGCAGCCCCTATCCTGTGTGAACCGAGGCGCTGGATTCCCGAAGGACGGGGCCTGTCTCTTGGTTTCTCGACATTCGTCAAAGCCCTCGCGGGATGGACCCTTGCGCCGACGCATCGTCTCGCGGGTCTCCATCCTTTGTTGTGTCCACCCAGGAGAGACTCATGCATCTGGTTCGTTGGTGTCTTTGTGTTGTGTCTGTGTTTGCCGCGGCCTGTGGGAGCGTCGAGGGCGCCTCCGAGGCCGTGGGGCCGCCGGAGGTCGTGGAGGCGCAGTCGGCGGAGCTGCGCGCCTGTTCGACGTCGCTCGACTGCCGCGCGAACTGTGTCTGCACCAACGGCGTCTGCTCCGGAGGGGGCTTCGGTCCGCCTCCTCCCGCGGGTTACTGCGACGTGCCGCCGGTGCGCGCCTGCACGACGGGGGCGGACTGCGCGTCGGGCTGCTCCTGCTCGAACAACGTCTGCGTCGACAACGGCAAGTTCAGCCCGCCCGCCAATTGCCTGGTCGCGCCGCCGGATGCGTACGAGAGCGATAACTCCCACACCACGGCCTCGTCCTACGTGGGGACGCCGCAGCTCGGGCACACGTTCCACAAGGCGCAGGACGCGGACTGGGTGCTCGGGGCCACCAACGTCCACCAGCTCCTGACAGTGGAGGTCTACAACCTGCGCAACGTCGGCCCGCTCCGCGTGGATGTGCATGCCTACGACTACGCCAACCGCGCGCTGGGGGCCCTGCTGACCAGCACCCAGACGACGGTCTGCTCCGACTTCACGCCTGCCTGCATGATGTTCCGGGCCTCGGTCAACGTGGCGCCGGGCGTCTACGCCGTGAAGGTCACCGACACGCGCACCGTCCCTGCGGGCTCCGACTGGCGGCCCACCCCGACGTATGACTTGAAGATGTACTGAGCAGCGCCATCGAGGGCGGAATCCTCCCAGGAACGTGGGATTGTTCCGCCCTCGTGCGCGCGTGCAGACTCCGCGTGCCTTCGACGCTCATCGGTACGCGTGGGAGCGTCGGTGTGTGTGTCATTGACCATTCGATGAGGATGGGAGGGTGCCTGCATGCGGATGCGATTCGATGTGCCCCTGGCGGGGGTGGTCTTCCTGGTGGCGACGTTGACGGCGTGTGGCGGCGACGCCCCGACCGGGGACGAGCTCGTGCTGGAGAGCAGCGAGGCGGCGGTGTCCTGTCAGGTGACGCAGCAGTGCACGAACACCGCGGTGTCGTGCAGCTCCGCGAGCGGCATCTGTGCCTCGGGGGCGGACAATGGGGGCTGGGTGCAGTGCGATGGCGTGCGGACCTGGTGTCCCGCCGTCACCGCCTGCACCTGTCAGCCCGAGAGGCACTCGGTCGCTGGGGGCGGCACCCACCCCAGGTGTGCCGGGGCCTATCTCAGGGCCAGTGACAGTGCCCGGGCGGCCGCGGCGGCGCAGTGTCCCCGGGGTGTCTGCAACGCGGTGGAGGAGCGAGGCGAGTGCTTCGCGACACGAGAGTCCGCCTCGGCGGAGGTGTTCTTGACCTTCTCGTGCATGGGACCGCCGAACTGTCAGTAATAAATTCCCTGAGGGGGGATGAGGGGCCGTGACGTTCCTCCCGGAAGGCCGCCGCTGTCACGTGGCGGCCTTCCGGGAGGCCCTCACATGACGCCGTCACTCCGCGCCCTTCTGTCCACCTGTCTCCTGCTGTCGTCGCCGGGCCTCTCCGGCTGCGACGACGACTCCGACCCGAGGCCGCCCGCGGACGCCGGCACCCCCGACGCCGGCTCCGACGCCTGGGATGGCACCTACACCGAGCTCGAGGAGCACGGAGACTTCAAGGACCCGGGCCCCTATGCCCCGTGCACCGTCGATACCCGGGACGCGGGGGGCCTGGCCTGCACGGAGCTGTCTCGCTTCGATCTCTCCGGCTGCGACCTGGGCACGCTCACCGACGTCGAGCCTGGGGCCATCTACCTCGCGCCGATGCGGGACGGGCGGCACGTGCCGGACGGAGGCTACCGACTGACCGACATCGGGGGCATCCGGTTCACCGAGGATGGCGGCACCATGTTCGCCCAGCCCCTGGCCGTGAAGGACACGGGCCCCGGGCGCTTCCACGTCCGCGGCGCCTCGGCCAACGGGCTCGCCACCGTCACCTATCTGGGCTGTGAGCAGAAGTCGCCCGACCTCATCACCGGCTGCTTCGCCTACTGCTACCGCAACCGGTTCGCCCGCGCGGGTACCTTCGAGGCCCACCGGGTCTCCCACTGGGGCGGTGAGCCCGAGTCCTCCGGCGGCCTCGCGCTGCACGGCGAGGGGTACACCCCCCTGGGCCACCCCCTGGACCTCTACGTCACCAAGGGGCACGCCTATGTCGTCTCCATCCCCAAGCAGGTCCGGCTGGGCGGCCTCTCGGTCTTCGACGTCAGCAACCCCGCGGCCCCCGTCCTCAAGACCACCCTCTCCCTGCCCCACGACAACTACTGGAACGCCGTCTGGGCCAAGGGCGATGCCCTGTACGTGGCCAGCAACGACTCGGGGACGCTCGTCTATGACATCTCCGAGCCCGCCAACCCCCGCTTCGTCCGGAGCTTCACGACGGGCGCCACGGGCACGCACACGGTGCTCGTCGACGGCGACCGGCTCTACTCCATGGCCCCCAGCCTCGGCACGTTCGTACACGACATCTCCGATCCGCTGGCGCCCGAGCTGCGGACCGTCATCGCCTCGCCGGAGGTGGCCACGCTGGGCGGTCCCCATGACGCCTTCGTGTACGAGAACCGCCTCTACGTCAGCGAGTCGTATCGCGGCTACTTCGTGATGGACGTCACGAACCTGGACGACGTCCGCGAGCTGGGCGGGTACGTCCGTCCGGACTTCAGCTTCGCGCACCACAGCGCGGTGGGCACCTTCGCCGGCCGCACCCTCGCGTTCGAGGGCGGTGAGTTCCAGCACTCCCACCTGCGCGTGCTCGACGTCACCGACCCGGCGCGCATCGTGAAGATCGGCGAGTTCCGCACCCACCGGCCCTTCACCTCCATCCACAACATCCTCCTGCGCGGCAACCTGCTCTACGTCGCCTGGTACCACGACGGCGTGCGCGTGCTGGACGTGTCCAACCCCACCAGGCCCCGGCAGGTGGCGCACTACAACTCCTTCCGAGACTCGGACCCGGACCGCACCGACAGCCCCTTCGAGGGACTGCTCGGCATCCGCGTCCCCGGCGACGGGTATGTGTACGCGGCGGACTCCTCGCGAGGCCTGCTCGTCTTCCGCGAGCTCCCCCAGCCGTAGCGACTTCGTCCCCTCGGAGTGCGCGAGACACACCTCCACGCACTCCGGGGAGCGCGGGCCCGGAGCCCCAGGTGTGGTGGGGAGTCCACCTCAGCGGGGGCCCGGCTCACGTCCGGGGGGGCCGGAAAGACAATCAGGTGTGGAGGGCAGTCCACCCCTCATTCTCGCTGAATGACAGACAGGGTTCTGCTGTGTGTCGTTGCGACAATCGATGCTACCGTCGCACGCATGCACTGGCACCTGCACCTGAAGAGCGCGGCCCTCGCGGGCGTGCTGTTCGCGATGTCCGGGCTCATCGTGTCCGACGCGCATGCGCAGCAATGTGAGCCCGAGCCGACGGCCCCGGAGGACCCTCCCGAAGACCCGATGAGCGACACGCGCGTGCTGCGGCGCATCGTGCTCGGTCTCACCGGGACCACCCCGACCCTGGAGCAGTACGAGGCCATGGAGGCGGCGGCGACGCCCGCGGCCCGCGCGACGCTCCTGCGCTCCACGCTCGACGAGGTGCTCGCCTCCCCGAAGTTCTACGAGCGCATGGTCCGCTTCGGGCACGAGTGGATTACCGTGGGAGCCTACACCACCGGCGCCCAGGGGGACGCGTACCAGGGCGACATGTCCGGGCACCTGCACCGCTGTGACGCCAACAGCCTGCACCCGGGCGCGTACTACGCGGTCAACGAGTTCGAGACCGGCAGCCCGAATCAGCAGTGCCAGGACAAGGATGGCGCCGGCAACCCCGCCGTCCCGGAGGTGCACACCGTCGAGCCCTGGTGGGCTCCGGGCACCACCGTCCAGGTGCTGGGCAAGGCGGGCGGTGACACCAAGACCGTCACCGACACCCGCACCGGCAAGGTGCTGGACTGCGGCGTCGCCTCCGGCGGCTATTACGACCCGGCGCTGAACCGGGGCTGTGGCTGCGGACCGAACCTCATCTGGTGCTCGCCGCTCGCGGGCCTCGGGTCCGGGGGCACCGGCAGCCTCAACGGTCAGCGTCGCCACCCCTACGAGGAGCCCGCGCGCCTGTTCGCGCACCTGGCGTGGCATGACCGCCCGCTGTCGGACCTGGTCGTCGGCAACTACACCGTCGGCACCAACTGGCTCCGGGCGCTGTACGTCCGCTTCGGCCGGCAGATGGGCAACACCGTGGTGGACCAGAACACCACCTGGTGGCGCCCGGACGTGGGCAACGAGCCGCGTGACCCGATGCACCCCACGCCGAATGATCCGCAGGCGTGGCGGGAGTTCGTCGTCGAGCAGCTCGAGCCCTTCCACCTCTCGCTCACCCCCGACAAGTCGCGCTCCGGCAGCATGGAGCGCACCTACCGCTTCGACCCGCGCACGACGACGGAGGCGCCCCTGGGGCTGCCCGCCGCGGGCGTGCTCACGATGATGGGCTCCATGTCCTCGTTCCCGCGCGAGCGGGTCCGGGCGGCGCGCTTCCTCGAAATCTTCGCCTGCCAGAACTTCTCGCCGCCCCCCGCGGACGTGCACTTCCCGCCGCTGGAGATCGACCCGGCCACGGGCGGCACGTGCCTGCACTGCCACAAGACGCTGGACCCCGCGGCCATCGCCTTCAAGCGCTGGGACTTCACGCCGTTCTCCAGCTACTACGTCCCCTGGCCCTTCATCGGCGGCATGGGCAACCAGCGCGTCACCGCGGAGTGGCTGTCCGGCAAGTACCCGCACACCGGCAACGCGCCGGGCCTGCGGTGGAAAAACGCCTTCCTGCCCAACACGGTGCTCACGCCCGTCACGCCCGAGGAGCTCAAGGCGAACCCGGAGGCGGTGCTGCTGGACACGATGCCGGAGTCGTACACGCTGCTGGGCCAGCACGGCGACGGCACCATGGGCCCCCTGGGCTTCGGCAAGCTGCTGGTGCGCTCGGGTGAGTTCGACCGCTGCGCGGCGCGCAAGCTCTACGCGATGTTCATCGGCCGGGAGCTGAACCCGGCCACGGAGAAGGGCTTCATCGACAAGCTCGCGCGCGAGTTCGTCGCGGGGGAGCGCAAGCTGCGCCCCTTCATCCGCTACCTGTTCGAGCAGTCCGAGCTGCGGAGGGGCCTGTGATGCGCACGCCGACTTCTTTCGTGTGCGCCGCCGCGCTGGCGGTGCTCGCGCTCAACCTGGGCGCCTGCTTCGGTGACAGCTCGTACCGACAGGGCAGCTCGGATGAGCCGGACTCGGGGACCTGCGCCGCGGCGAGCGACAACGACGCGGTCCGCCTCGCGCTCGCGCCCGCGTGCGAGGGCTGCCACATCAACGGCAACAAGCCCTTCTTCGCCTCGCTCGCCGCGTTCGAGAGCGGGCTGGTCTACGACGAGCGCTTCGTGAAGCGCGGCGACCCGGAGGGCAGCCTGCTCATCAAGATGCTCAAGGGCAACGCCCCGGGCAGCTACGCGCAGATGCCGCCGGGCCAGCCCTACGAGCAGCTGGTCGCCAATGGCCGCGTCACCATGACCATCGCCCAGGTGGAGGACTGGATTCGGGACCTGAAGGCGCCGCCCGAGCCGATGGACACGCCGTCCCCCAAGGAGTTCCAGGTCCGCCGGCTGGCCGCGGACGAGATGGTGGTGAGCCTGATGGACCAGCTGGGCCTGACGCTCGAGGACTTCGTGAGCACGAGCAACCCCGACTGGCGCAACCGGGCCTACGTGGTGAACTGGAACAAGTTCTTCGTGTGGCCCGGGGACTGGGCCCCCGGCATCTCCGGCGAGTACGTCTCCGACTCGCGCGCGCCGGAGCGCTACGAGGCCCTGGGCGGCGGCAACTCCCTGGAGTACCGCAAGAAGAACCCGATGTTCGGCCCCTCCGCCGGTCAGGCGCTGGTGCAGATGTCCCAGGCCTGGTGCGGGCGCGCGGTGGACAAGCAGAACAACAAGGCGGTGCTGCGCTACGTGACGCTCGCGGACACGTCCACCCAGAACCCGGACGCGGTGCGGAAGAACCTGCGCAACCTCTACCTCCGCATGCTCGGGCAGCCGCCCACGGACGCGGAGCTGAAGGAGCTGTACGAGCAGGTCTACCTCCCGCTGGAGGCGCAGAACACGCGCCTGGCCTGGGTGGGCACCTGCGCGGCGCTCATCCGTCACCCGCTGTGGATTACCTACTGAGCCGAGGACCCCATGCTGAACACCTCTCGACGCACGTTGCTCAAGTGGGCCCTGGGCGCAAGCCAGCTGGCGCTCCTGGAGAAGGCGGGGCTGCTCGGCTCCGGCACCGCGCACGCCGCGGACGCGGATGTCCCCTCGCGGCTCGTGGTGCTCTATGTCCCGGGCGGCTTCCGTCCGGCGTACTACTTCACGCCGATGGAGGACGCGGAGATTCCGCTCTGCGTCCCGGCGCCCGCGGGCTTCAGCAGCGAGCCCGTCTTCTTCGATGCCAGCAAGGTGGTGGACCTGGCGGCCCCCAACGGCCCGTACAAGCCCTTGCGGACCTGGCAGTCGTGGGACCCGGCGAACCCCGCCGCCCGCGGCTCGTTCAGCCCGCTGATGTATGGCTATCAGCACTATGCGCTGCACGAGCAGCTGAGCGTGCTGCACGGCATCGACCAGGGCACCAATGACCACGCGAGCGCCTTCATCTCCGCGATGTGCGGCGTGGCGGGCGCGGACTACCGGGCGCCGGCGGTGCACTCGGTCATCGCCAACCACCTGTACGAGCGGCACCGGGAGAGCCGGCCGCTGCCGTTCGTGGTGGTGGCGGGCGAGCGCGGCATGCCGTCCGGCATGGGCCTGCCGTCGCACGCGGGGCCCGTGGGGGTGCCGTCCATCGACGCGCTCAAGCCGATGCTCTCCGGCAAGGCGGCGGACAACGCCTGGTGGAACGGGCTGGAGGCGCGCACCGAGGGGCCGGAGCTGAACGCGAAGGGCGAGCCCACCGGGGCCCAGCTGAAGACGACCACGGTGGAGCGCTACTCGCTGGGGCAGGCCAGGCGCCGGCTGGGCCGCTCGACGGCGAAGGTGGACAACTACCTGGAGGGGCTGCACGGCTCGCTGAACAGCGTCTCGCGCGTGCTGGCGACGGACGTGGTGTCGGTGCTGGAGAAGACCAAGGGCATCGACGCGCTGAAGACGAACCGGCCCTCGTACCTGTCGAGCTATCTGAGCGAGTCCTTCACGTACACGTTCGGCAACGCGAACTTCCACCTGGTGGGGTTGGACCCGCGGATGGACATGGCGCTGCGCCTGCTCAAGTCGGACCTGGCCACGTCGGTGCACGTGTCGCTCAGGCTCGACTTCGACACGCACAACGGCGGCGGGCATGCCTACAGCTGCGCGCATGGCCGCGGGTTGATGGACTGCGTGGCGCGCTTCCTGGGCGAGATGAAGGCCACGCCCGCGCCGGGCAAGCCGGGCAAGACGCTGCTCGACGACACGCTGGTGCTGGTGATGAGCGAGTTCGGGCGGAGCTGGGCGTCACGCGGCAGTGACGGCAGCTACAGCCTGCCGGACGACCACCACCCGTACACCTCGGTGGTCTTCGCCGGTGGCAACGTGGCCCACAACCGGCAGGTGGGCACGTACACGACGCGCGGGCTCGGCACCCCGGTGGACATCATCGAGGAGACGGGACAGACGCAGAAGCGCGTGCCCCGCTCCGCGGACGTCGTCACCACGGCCCTGCGCATCATGGGCATGCAGACGCACCAGTTCTTCATCCCCGGCGGCTACGGCGAGGTGGTGGGGCTGCGCAAGGGATAGGCCGCCGCGGCCTCCACGTGGCCCAGGAGCGCCTGGGCGAGCGCGGGGACGAACCCGGTGGTGTCGGGCCAGGGCGTCCATCAGCGCGTCGGGCCAGACGAGGCCTGACGCGGTGGAGCCCATGATGAGCAGGATGGCGGGCGCGTCTTCTGGCCCGCGTGACTCGACCCACAGCGAGACTCCCTCGGCGACCTGGACGAAGCGTTCCATGGCGGGAGCATCGCAGGTCGCCGGGGAGCAAGCCCAGACAACTCACCCGCCGCAGCGGTTGAAGTTCTGGTCGACGTAGTAGAGGCAGCAGCCGGCGTAGGCGCCCAGGCACGTCTGGGTGCCGAGGGCCTGGGTGGCCCACTGCGAGGCGGTGGCGTACGTGCCCGCGCAGGCGTCACCGCACAGGGTGTTGGAGATGGAGGAGATGGTGCCGTCCAGGTTGTAGCAGGTGGTGGCGTGGGCGCGGGCGTAGACGGTGCACGGCTCCTGCGCGGGCGGCGGGGTGGAGGACGACGTGCTCCAGATGGTGCTGAGGTACACGCGGTCGGAGCTCTGGTCGATGCCGGCCCAGCGCGAGCGCGGGCCCGTGTCCCAGGTGACCATCATGTAGTGGCGGGCCTGGAGGGTGGTGCTGTAGTTCACCTTCCATTCACAGCCATCCCAGGGCCAGAAGCCGCAGGACTTGAACTTCGTATAGAAGTACGCGGTGGAGTCGAAGCCGGCCGCGAGGCCCACGGCGCGGAAGTAGACGGTGTTGTCCTTCGCGCCGCTGTACGAGCCGTACCAGTAGTCGGTGATACAGGTGCGGCCCTGGGTGGCGGTGGTCGCACAGAAGTTGCTCGTGAACCACTGCTTGTCGCCGACCCAGTCCCAGGTGTCGTTGAGGCTCGCGGCGGAAGGGCCGCGCTCGGTGTTCAGGGCGGAAGGGCCCTCGGCGAGCGGGGCATTGGCGGCGGCGCGGCCCTCGCTCCGGGCGGCCTCGCGCTCCTGGAGGTGGCGCGCCATGGCGACGCGGCCCTGGGCGGCGACGAGGGCGGCGGGGACGTCCTCGCGGGTAGCTCCGGGCACGAGCGCGAGGTAGACGTCCGCCAGCTCCTGGCCCTGGGTGGAGCCTGTCTTCATGGCCTCACGGAGGTGGGCGGCGTCGAGGTCCATGTGGCCCGATTCGGCGACGAAGACCTCGCCCGGGGCGGACTCGATGAAGCGCACGCTGCGGGTGTTGCTGAGCTTGAGCTCGTGCAGGACGGTGCCCTGCTCGGTGGCCTCGGGCGCGGGGGCCTCGGCGGGAGGCGCCTCGGTGCCCTGGGGACCGCAGGCGGCGAGCAGCAGTGTGCACAGAGCGGAAGACAGCATGGCCCGCGAGCGCGGGGCGGGGTGGCTCGACATGTCGGGGGACTCCTCGTTCAGGGCTGCAGCCACCTGAACGGGGGGCGTGAAAAGCCTTCGGTGGGGCGCCGCTGACGTCGCGGCGCCCTCCCTCACGCCCTCAGTCCCGGCCCGAGGCCTTCACGGCGCAGTCCGCCGCCGCGCTCTTGCGCAGGATGCGTCCGGGCGTCGGCGCCACCAGCGGCTTGCCCCGCTTCCTCCAGTGCTCCACGAGCGCGTCGCGCAGCGTCAGCGCCTGCTGCTCGCCCAGGTTGACGCTCCCGGGCGGCAGCGTCTTGAGCACCTCGTCCATCCCGCTGCCACCCCGCGCGAGGAAGTCCGGCATGGCCACCTGGAAGAGCTTGTTGGACTCGAGGGGCTTCCCGTTCGCCTTCGTGACGGAGACCATCCGCGTCACGCCGTTGCACTGCTCCAGGTTCACCTTCAGCCCCGCCACCTGGAGCGTGCCTCCCTTGCGCGAGTAGGCCCCCTCCAGGAGCTTCGTCAGCTGGGCCCCGGTCAGGGTGACGACCGAGAGCGTGTTGTCGAACGGGAGCACCTCGAAGACGGCCCCGTACGTCAGCTCGCCCTCGGGCAGGTCCGCGCGCAGCCCGCCGCTGTTGATGACGGCGATGCCCGTCATGCCCAGCTGGTTCAGCGCGTCCGCCAGCACGTTGCCCAGCGGGCTCTCCGCGTCGTAGTCGCGCGTCAGCTTCGCCGGCACGTTGACGCCCAGCGGGCGCTTCTGCATCTCCTCCACCTTCGCGAGCGCCCCGGCCAGCTGCGTCCCCAGCGCCGCATCCGCCACCACCGGCTGCCCACGGAACGTCGTCGGCACCAGCTCCACCTTGTTGCGGTCCTTCAGCTTGCGCTCGTCACACGTCCCGAGCGTCGCCTCCACCCGCTCGCACACCGGCACGGAGCCCTGCAGCGTCGTGAGTTCGGTCAGCACCTTGCGCGTCGTCGGGTCCACGAACAGCTCCACCAGGCCGAACGCCCGGCCCCGGCCCGACGTCTCGATGACCGGCGTGCCCCGCACGAAGTGCCCCACCGGCTGATGGGTGTGCCCGGCCACCACCGCGTCCAGCGTGCCCTCGGGCAGGGCCTCCAGCATCTCGATGATCTCGCTGTCGCCCCGGTCGCACGACGAGATGTCCCGAGGGTCGTCCTGCCGCTTGCACACCGCGCCCGCGTGCGCAATCGCGATGACCACCTCCGCCCCGCGCGCACGCAAATCGTTGGCCGCCGCGAGCGCCGAGGACGCCAGCGGCGCGAAGCGCAGGCTCGCCACATTCACGGGGTTGGTGACCTCCGGCGTGTGCGGCGTCGCCAGCCCCACGATGCCCACCTTCACCCCGCGCCGCTCCACCAGCAGCGTGCCCGTGTTCCCCAGCCACGTGGGGCTCACGCCCGTCTGCGCGTCGGTGACGTTCACCCCGAGAATCGGGAAGCGCGCCTGGGTGATGCGCGCCTTGAGCGCGCCGAACGGGTCATCCCCCTCCATCGCCACCGAGCGCGGCCCCACCGGGCCGTAGTCGAACTCGTGGTTGCCCAGCGCGGAGGCCACGTACCCGAGCGTGTTCATCGCGTCGATGACCACCGCGCCCTCGGTCAGGTTGGACGCGAGCGTGCCCTGGAACAGATCGCCACCATCCAGCAGCAGCACCCCGTCCGGGTTCTCCGCGCGCAGGATGGACAGGTAGCCCGCGAACGTGGCGAGCCCTCCCTGCTCCACGGCCGTGCCGTCCGCCAGGCTCCCGCGCGACGGCATCACCCAGCCGTGCAAGTCATTGGTGCCCACCACGCTCAGGCGCACCGGCTCGGGCGCGACCTTGACGGCGGCGGGGGCCGTGGGGGGAGCCTCCGGCGCGGGCGGATGCGAGGCGCAGGAGACGACGAGGGCCGACAGGAGCCCGAGGCGGAGCGGACGGAGGGCGGAAGTCACACGCCCCTCTAGAACGCGGCCCCGTCTGATTCAAGGGCCCTCGCCTCCCAGCATGGAAGCGAGGGCCCCGTGTGGTGCGGCGATGTGGCTAGTTGCGCACGCGCAAGAGCAGCTCGGCCTGCATCGGGCTGCGGCGGCCCGTGGCGGTGCCGAACCGGTTGTTGGTGGCGCGCCACTGTTCCTGCACGAAGGTCACGTCGCTGTTGTTGAGGACGTTGAAGAAGATGAGCGTGAGCTCCATCTTCGTCTCCTTCGTCTTGATGACGCGGTTCAGGTCGTAGCGGGCCTGGACGTCGAACAGGAACTGGCTCGGCTGACGCAGCTCGGAGATGGCCGCCGGGTCATTGAAGTCCGGGATGCCCGTGCTGGTGTTGTACGAGTGACCGGTGCCGCGGTCCGAGCGCACCACGCGCTGACGGTCCACGGAGCCTTCCTGGAACATCCACATGGGCGCGCCCGTGCGGTAGTTGAAGCGCACGCCGAAGTCGAGGCCGAACTGGGTGGTGTACCCGATGGCGCCCTTGAGCGTGTGGCGGATGTCCTCGGGGGACGGGCCCTCGAAGAAGTGCTTGAAGCGCGGGTTGGCGCCGTAGCCGTCGAAGTAGTCACCCACCGTGCCGTTGCTGAACGCCAGGGTGTAGCTGGCCAGCAGGTCCCACGGGCCCGTGCGGCCCTGCGCCCACAGGTCCATGCCGCGGTAGTCGCGCCACGCGTCGTCCGGGTTGTGGATCTTCACCACCGTGTGGTTGATGCCGTCCGCGTAGTCCACCACGCGCGTGCCGGACGGGTCCCAGATGCGGTTGACCTCCTCGTCCACCCACATGTTGGAGTACTTGCGGTAGGTGAGGTCCATGCCGATGACCGCGCCCTCGTTGATGGCGTGGTGCAGGCCGAGCGCCAGCTCGTCCACGTGCGGCGGCGTGTGGTTGGTCTTGTCGAAGAAGCGGCCCGATGCCCCGCCCGCCACGCTGCACTGCGGGTTGCCCACGGTGTCCGGCGTACAGTCCGCGAACGCGCCGTTGGCGAACGTGGAGCGCACCTGGAGCAGCTCCGGGTTGGCGTGCTGCGCGATGAACACGTCGCCCACTTCGTTGGAGCGGCCGTAGTGCGCCTTGATGAGCGTGGTGCGGTTGCCGAACGGGTCCACCGTCGCGGACAGACGCGGGCCGATGCCCACCAGGTTGGTGATGAACTGGTTGTTGTCACCGTACAGCCGGCCCACGTCCGCGCGCAGACCCGCCACCAGCGTCAGGTAGCGGTTGACGTTCCAGCGGTCCTGGACGAACGCGCCGGAGATGAGCGTCCCGGCCTCGGTGGTCAGCGGGCCGCGCACGCCCTCGCTGTTGTAGAAGTCGATGCGCTCGTTGCAGAAGGCGAACGTCTCCGGGTCGTCCGGGTTGCACTCGCCGTTGCGGTCGTTGAAGCGCTGGTTGCCAATCACCTGCGCCGTCTTGTCGCCGCTCAGGTAGCTCAACTGGAAGCCCGCCTTCATCTGGTGGTTCTTCACCTTGAAGAGCAGCGTCGGGTCGAACTGGTAGCGCATGCGCTTCTCGGTGACCAGGTTGCCCACCTCGTTGCGCAGCGCGCCGGCGTTGCGGTACGTGGTGCTGTTGTAGATGTGGGCGATGTCCTGCGAGTCCTCGTTCATCGGCCCGTTCCAGATGTCCTTGTAGGTGAGGCCCGTCTGGAGCTGGAAGAGGACGTTGTCGGAGATGTTGCGGTCGTAGTTGACGATGGCGAAGAAGCCGCCGCGGTCGACCTGCGTCTCCGCCTCCGGCGTCACGAACGTGGTGGAGACCTGGTTGGTGATGGTGTTGTTGTCGTAGTTGAACGCCAGGGACAGGCGGTCCTTCGTCGTGGGCTGCCAGGTGAGCTTCAGACGGGCCAGGCGCGTCTGGGTGTCGGACGTGCGGCTCTCCTCGCCCAGCGGCGTGTCACGCTTGGAGAAGTTCCACTGACCGGAGATATAGAACCACAGCTTGTCCTTGATGATGGGACCGCCCACGCCCACCAGCGGGCTGTAGAAGGCCGTCTCGGAGAGCGGCACCTCGTTCTGGGTGTAGTTGGCCACGTTGGGGTTCTGGTTGGCCGCGCCCCGGTACTTCGCGTTGGCCCACGCCGGCGACAGAATCATCGTCACGTCGTAGGTGAACTTGTTGGAGCCGCTCTTGCTGACGACGTTCTGGATGAGGCCCAGCGAGTTGTACTGCGCGTCCAGACCGCCGGTCATGACCTCGAAGTTCTCCACCGCGTAGAAGCTCATCGGGGAGCTGATGCTGCCGTCCACCACGTCGGACGTGTCCATGCCGTCGATGAAGAACTTGCCGTAGCGCGACAGGCCGGCGCGCAGGCTGGGCGCGTTGCCGTTGCCCACGCCGGCGACCAGCTGCGGCATGGCCTGCACCTGGGTGAAGACGGGCGAGGTGGCCGCCTTCTCCGCGGTCATCACCGCGCCCATCTGCGCGGAGTCCGGGTTGATGATGGGGTTGACCTTCTCCACGATTTCGTAGGTGGCCACCGCCGCCTGCTCGGTGAACACCTCCAGCTTCACGTCCACCTGCGTGGCCTGGCCCAGCAGGACGGTGATGCCCGCCTTCTTGATGGGGGCGAAGCCTGGGACGTTCACCTCGAGGACGTAGCCCTCGCCCGGGGGCAGGGTGTCGAACTCGAAGCGGCCGTCCTCGCCGCTGGTGCGCGACTGGGGCTGCTGCAGCGCGGGGCCCGTGACGGTGAGCGGCACCTCGGCGAGCGGCGCGCCCGTCGGGTCATACACATAGCCGGCCATGCGGCCGTAGTTCTGGCCGGCGGCGAGCGCGGGGGAAGGGAGGCTCGCGACCAGCGCGAGCAGCAGCAGCGCGAGCGCGCCACCGGCACGGCAAACAAGCGTCTTCATGGAGGGGCTCGGGACAGGGGAAGGGGCGCTCACAGGGAGCTCCCGACGGCGAAGAGCACGCCGGAGTACCGGGTGAGGGTGCTGATGTTCAGCTCCGTCTCAGCGCACACGTCCGTGCACAGGCCGGTGTAGCTGGAGGCGGGCTTCGCGGTGGTCGCGGTGAAGGTGCGCAGGCGCACCACCGGGGACCAGCCCTCCTCGCCCGGGAGCGCGGAGAACAGGTACACGGGCGTCTCCGACGTGGGCGCGCCCGTCGGCGGGCTCACCAGCACGCCGTCCATCACCTTCAGGTTGCCCTGGTCATCCACGGGGATTTCGCCGCCGTCCAGGTACGCCAGCTGCAGGCCGCGGTACCAGCCGCCCTGGGACGTGAAGGCGGAGTCGGCGCGCAGCGGGTTGAGGTTCGCGGACACGTCGATGATGGCGCGCAGCGCAATCGTCGTGTCGCCCGCGCCGCCGCCGAAGTTCCCCTTGGTGAGGGAGGCCGCGTCCTTGATGGCGTTGCACTGCTCGGAGGACGTGCCGTTCCAGCGCGTCACCTTCACCAGTGGGACCACCGGCGGCGTCGTGTTGCCCGTGACGGTCAGCGGCAGGTTCGTGAAGACGGGCCACTGCACCGTCTCCGGGTAGTTGTCGGTGCGGACGTCGAAGTCCGCCTTGCCGGTGACACAGCCCTCGGCGAACTCATAGGAGGTGTTCACCGCGCGCGCGGCGGGCACGTACGGCCGGCCGTCCGCGTCCACGGGGACGCCCGCGTTGGTGATGACGCCCCGGTCGTCCTTGCGCTCGGTGGCGACCTGTCCCAGGTTGTAGAAGGGCACGTTGGTGCCCCGCACCCGGGCCGTCGTGGGCCGGTAGTTGCCGCTGGTCGGCCGGAACTTGGTGTCGAGCGTCGAGGCATCGATGACGCCCTGGTAACGGTCGCCGACCTCATCGGTCGACTCACCACAGGACACACTCAGGGCTGCCACGAGCCCGAGCGCGCACTTCATTTTTGTCTGCACGGAAAATACCTCTGGGGATGGGGACGAGGTGGCGGCCCTCTAGCACGAGTGGCCGGTCCAGAGGTATCAGTTGCGTGCCGTCTCCATGACACTCACACGATTCTGCTGATGCAGCAGGATTACATCCCGACGACTCTTGTCGGGCTTGTGGTAAGGCGTGCCCGGCATGTTCGCGCAGCAGACCGACCCTCATTCCTCACGCATCCTCGGCTTCGCCGCCTTCTCCGTCGCGGTCCACGTCGGAGTCGTGGCCGCGCTGGTGTTGTTCGTGAAGCCCATGGTCCTCGAGACGGAGGAGCCCATCGACGTGGTGCTCAACCTCGTCAAGGCCCCGCCTCCGCCCCCTCCGCCTCCTCCACCCCCCGCGGCGCGCAAGACGACGCCCCGCACGGAGGTGAAGAAGCCCAAGACGGAGCTGCGTCAACCGGTTGAGGTCAAACCCGTTGTCGAGCAGAAGCCGGTCGAGGTGGAGCCGGAGCCCGAGCCGGAGCCCGCGGCGCCAGAGGAAGGCGGCGTGGAGGGTGGGGTGGAGGGCGGTGTCGCCGGAGGCGTGGTGGGTGGGGTGGTGGGCGGCGTCGTGGGCGGTGCCGTGGGTGGCACGGGGCCGGCCGAGCCGGTGAAGCCCAAGAACGTCCCGCCCTTCGTCATCCAGCGGGACGTGGTGCGGCAGACGGCGCCGCGCCTGTCGGAGGTCTTCAAGCAGGGCCACCGGGGGCAGACGCTGCAGGGCATCTACAAGGTCTGCGTGGCCACCAATGGCAGCGTCTATGAGGTCACGCCGGTGAAGTCCGTGCCCGGCGCGGATGAGGACATCATCAAGGGGCTCAAGTCGGGCTGGGAGTACAAGCCCCAGAAGGTCCCCGTGTGCTTCCTCTACAACATCCCCATCACCATCCAGTAGGCGCGGGGCCCCTGGCGCGCGGGCCTCAGGGGACGTCGACCGTGAAGGACAGCGGTGGGCCGAAGGCCTGACCGTCGCGGTGCAGCCTCCAGCGGTAGGTGGTGCGTCCCGGTGACGTCGGCGCGGTGTGAGTGAAGACGAACGTCTTCCGCTGCCCCAGGTGGATGGCTTCCCCCGGGGAGAGTCCCAGGTCCGCGGTCTGGTCGAGCGACGTGGCGCGCAAGCCGCCGCGGTCGCTCCAGGCCGTGGTGCCGGTGTTCTCCAGCGTCACCGTTCCCTGGAACGGCTGGCCGGCCTGGACCTCGAGCGCCCCTTCGGTGGTGACGACGCGTGCGTCCAGCGCGGGCGTGTCCAGGAAGGCGCCGAGCAATTGCTGGCGGAAGGGGAGGAAGGCCGTCGTCAGGGACGGGGACAGGGGGTAGTGCGAGTCCGGTCCGGGCGTCGGCAGTGGGGACAGGATGTCCTGTGTCTGGACGAAGCGCAGGAAGGCGAGAGGGAAGACGCCCGGGGCTCCCCCCAGCTCCGTGCCCCGGCTGAGGTCGTGGCAGCCGCCGCAGGACAGCGCCTGGGCGCGGGCCACCAGGTGACGGGGCGTCAGCGGGCTGCCGATGCGCAGCAGCTCGGCCTGGAGCGCGTCGGTGAAAGGGGTGGGCGCGGCGGTCTTGTCGAACTCGGCGAGGAAGTCGTCCACGCTGCCGAAGGACGGCATGGAGCTGCTCTGCGCGGCGTTGAAGACGTCCGGGACGGCGTAGTTGAAGCGGTTGAAGTCATCCACCGCGAGGGCCTCCACCTGGGTGACGAAGAAGTCCCGGAAGGCCACCGCGAGGGGGTGGGTATTCTGGAGGTTGAAGAAGTCTCCCCGGGGCGTCGACTTCACCGTGGTGGGGAGGAATCGCAAGGTGCAGCCCGTGGCGTCGCACTGCCGCTTCAGCTTGAACTCGCGCAGCATCCACGGGTTGGGCGCGCCGATGCCCGCCTGCATGAACATGTTGACGCGCACCTGCCCGAGGCCCGCGGGGTTGTCCCCATAGTGTTGGGGGTGGATGACGGGCGGGATTCCCGGGGCCAGGCCCTCGAAGAAGAGCGCGTCCAAGAGCGCCCGCCGCTCGGCGGCGTCCTCCAGGGTGGAGAGTGCTGCCCACGCCTGGGCTACCGGACGGCAACCCTCCAGCCCCAGCTCGGGTGAGGGATTGGGGAGCGCGCCCTCCAGGATGAAGCGGTTGCGGGAGCGCACCTGCGGGGCCGGGACGAACCGCGCGAAGGACATGCGGTACTCGCCGCAGTGGGCGCCGTCCACCGGGGCCAGGTCGAAGCGGTTGAAGAGGCCCACGAGCACATACCGGTCGAGCGCGGCCGTCGTGGTGCTCGCCTCGGTGCCCTCGAGGGTCCGGCAGGGATAGGGCGCGCCGTTGACGGTGTTCCCGTCGTCGGAGCAATGGGGACCTCCGGGAAGGTCCGGCTGGCCGGGCGCGGGGTTCTGCGTGTCCCAGAGCTGGCGGAAGAGCTGCTCCGCGGTGAAGCCCGTACCCCCGGCCTGCCGCACGAGCTGCTCGAACACGCGGCGCGCGGTGATGGGCGACACGGTGGCGTGGTCGGAGATGGCCAGCGAGCGCAGCGGGTCCAGCGTCGTCGCGGTGAGGGATGCGCGATGGGCGAGCGGACTGGTGTGGAGTCCTCCGCGCTCGGAGTGCAGGGATTGGGCGAGCACGGGCGTGGCTTTGAGCAGGAGGAGGCCCGCCACGAGGGCAGGTGAAGTGAGGCGTTGAAGGCTTCTCATGCGAGGGGCTCCAGGGGAGGGCGGGGTGTCTGGGTCATCATTCGGGAAGGGCGAGGCCTTGAAATCTTCCCCAACCCAGGCGGGTCAGCGCTGACAAGGGCGTCTGGCGCGCACCGATGCCCACCGTGGGCAGGGTTTGCGGGTTCGCCTAGAGTCAAAGCCTTCCACATCCGAGAGGTCTTCACCTGGACCTGGCAACACTGAACAAGCTCCTGACGGTTGGCGTACAGAACGGCGCTTCGGACATCCACTTCAGGCCCGGCGACCCGCCCATCTACCGGGTGAACGGCGTGTTGCGCCCGCTGAAGATGGAGAAGCTCCACGCGGACCACACCCGCCAGGTGGCCATCCACGTCATCTCCGACCCGGCCATCAAGCCGCAGATCGACCAGTTGCAGGAGTGCGACGCCTCGTACAGCCTCCCGGGGGTCGCGCGCTTCCGCGTCAACATCTACCGGCAGCGCGGCTCGCTGGCGTGCATCCTGCGCATCATCCCGGATGAGATTCCCACCATCGACGGGCTGGGCCTGCCGCAGGTGCTCAAGAAGATCGCAGGCAACGAGCGCGGGCTGGTGCTGGTGACGGGCGCGACGGGCTCGGGCAAGAGCTCCACGCTGGCGTCGATGATCGACCACATCAACCGCACGGAGAACCTGCACGTCCTCACCATCGAGGACCCCATCGAGTTCATCTACAAGAACATCAAGTCCTCCATCTCCCAGCGGGAGATCGGCCCGGACACCAAGGGCTTCGCCATCGCCCTGCGCGCGGCGCTGCGCCAGGACCCGGACGTCATCCTGGTGGGCGAGATGCGCGACACGGAGACCATCGACATCGCGCTGAAGGCCTCGGAGACGGGCCACCTGGTGCTCTCCACGGTGCACACCACGGACGCCTCGCGCACCATCAACCGCCTGGTGTCGGTGTTCCCCGCCGAGGAGCAGACCATGGTGCGCATGCGCCTGGCGGACTGCCTCAAGGGGACCATCTCCCAGCGCCTGTTGCCCCGCGCCAGCGGCAAGGGCCGCACGGTGGCGCTGGAGATCATGGTGCAGACCAAGACGGTGGAGCAGTACATCCGGGATGACCGCGCCAGCGAGCTCAAGGATGTCATCGAGAAGGGCCGCGACATGTTCGGCATGCAGTCCTTCGACCAGCACCTGACGCAGCTGTACCGCGAGGGCATCATCACCCTGGAGACGGCGCAGAGCGCGGCCTCCAACCCCGCCGACTTCCAGCGGGCGCTCGAGTTCGATTGACGGCCGTGCGCGGCAGCGCCCGGAGCGGGGTGGCTCCGGGCGCTGGAGTGGACCTCAGGGCGCGGTCCAGATGGCGGCGATGCCTTCGTTCTCGGAGGCGCCACCCGTCGTGTCGACGAAGAGGGACCGGATGGGCTTGCTCGACTGGAAGCCCACGAACTCGAAGGTGTGGGTGTTCGTGTCGAGGGCCGCGTCCTCGATGACCTCCTGGGTGGCGTCCGTGAAGGTCAACGTCACCTTGTGCACCGCCCGATGGTTGGTGAGCAGCTCCAGTCCCACCGCCGAGACGGGCCTGAGGAAGGCCAGCTCGAAGTCGTCCTCGCCGTTGACGATGAGGGTGGGCTTCACGGGGAGGGGGTTGGTGTTGTTGTGGTTCCAGCCGGGCCCGACGAAGCAGAGCCAGTTGTTCGTGCTGGCGCGGGGCGCCAGGACGTTGACGGTGGGCGCGCTGGCGCCCCACGGCAGGTCGACCCCCGGCGGCGTCCGCACGCAACTGGAGGCGGCGCCCGACGGATGGTCGGGGTACGCGTCGAACGCATTCACGGGGAATGGCAGCAAGGTGGTCGCGGTGAAGTCCGCCTGCTGGGGTGTCTCGTGGATCGGACTGCGAGAGAATCGGTGCCGCGACAAGGTGCTGGATGCATGTTCTCCCGAGTTCCGAGGTGACAGTGTGTCTCCTCGCCGTATCGAAGGTGGCGCTCCTGGCCGCCGTGGAACAGACCCGGGAGGCCTCACGCCGAAGCACGGCTTGACCGGGGCGCCGCCCCTCGGGGGGCGCGACGTGAGGGATGGGCGGATGGCTGTGATTGGACGCGACCTGGGACGTGCCATGCCCCGTTCGGGGTGAGGGGCCCTGCTCTGGATGATAAGGATTTTCACCCTGGCGCGGGGTTGACCCACGTCGTGTCCGTCTGGCTTGGTATCTCTTCCATCCCCTCTCAGTGGAGGTCGAGTGACGAACCTGGCACGCGTGTGTCTTGTCCCGCTGATGCTGACATCCCTCTTGTGGAGCGCCTGTGGCGCCGAACCCGCCGCGCCCCCGGAGGCGCCGCCGTCCCCGAGCGCCGCGAAGCGACGCTTCGTCCCGGGGCAGGCCATCGTGAAGCTCAAGGACTCGGTCCGGGGCCTCTCCGGTGACGCGCTCCCCACCGTGCGAGGGTTCCGCTCCACGCACGTCCAGGCGCTCTCGAGCGGCGCGGTGGTGATGTCATTGGAGCCGGAGGCGGGGCGCCCGGCGGCGTCCATCGCGGAGGAGGAGGCGCGCACGCTGGAGGCCATCGCCGCGCTGCGCGAGGACCCGGGCGTGGAGTACGCGCACGAGAACCTGTACCTGGAGTTCTTCGCCACGCCGTCGGACCCGCTCTACCCGCTGCAGTGGAACGCCCCGGCCATCGGCCTGCCCTCGGCGTGGAACACCGTCACGGGCAACGTGAAGATCGCCGTGCTGGACACGGGCCGGCTGGACCACCCCGACCTGCAGGGCGCGTGGACCCCGGGCTATGACTTCGGCGAGGGGGACGCGGACCCCTACGACACGAACACCTACCACCACGGCGTCCACGTGGCGGGCATCCTCGCGGCGCGCGCGAACAACGGCGTGGGCGGGGCGGGCATCTGCTGGGGCTGTCAGCTCATGCCCGTCAAGGTCTCCAACACGGGCAACGGCGTCACCCTGGCCACCGTGGACGAGGCCATCCGGTACGCGGCGGACCACGGCGCGCGCGTCATCAACATGAGCTTCGGCACGGCGTATGACGCCGGCAATCCCTCCGCCATCTATCCCTGCTCGAACTATCCCGACATCCAGAGCGCGGTGAGCTACGCCGTCTCCAGGAACGTGGTGGTGGTGGCCGCTGCGGGCAATGACGGCGTGCAGGGCTTCCAGGCCGCGAACGTCACGCCGGCCTCCTGCAACGGCGTGCTCGCCGTGGGCGCCACCACGAAGACGAACACGCGGGCGGCGTGGAGCAACGGGGGCTCCCGGGTGGACCTGATGGCGCCGGGCGGCACCGCCAGCTCCGGCTTCTTCGGCGAGGGCATCGGCTGTCCCGCCAATGACCCGAACACGTGGGACCCGTACTCGGGCACGGACCAGATTGTCGCGCCCTGGGTTATCGGCAAGCCGCACGGCGCGCTGCTGACAGGGGATTACTGCCACCGCTACCTGAGCGGGACGTCCATGGCGGCCCCGCACGTGGCGGGCCTCGCGGCGCTCATCCTGTCGCAGAAGCCGTCCATGACCCCCGCGCAGGTCGCCGCGCGCCTCAGGAGCACGGCGACGCTGGTTCCGGGCTGTGGCTCCCACTGCGGCTCCGGCCTCATCAACGCGGCCGCGGCCGTCTACACGAACCTGCCGCCGCTCCCCCAGCAGGGCACCTGGTACAACGCCTCGCGCCCGGGCAACGGGCTGGACATCCAGCACACCGCGCCCGACGCGCTCTACGTCACCTGGTACACGTACACCGCCTCGGGCACCCCCATCTGGTACGTGAGCCACCTGCAGGCCGAGCCCGGCGAGTGGCGGGGAGCTTTGCTGCGCGCGTCGTGGAATGGCTCGAGCGCGACGCTGACGACGGTGGGCGGCATGCGCTTCACGCACAGCGCCGGAGCGTGGACCTTCCACTGGAGCCTGGGGGCGCTGTCGGGCAGCGAGCCGGTGCAGTTCTTCGCGTTCGCCAGCGGCACGCCGGTGATGAACCTGACGGGGGCCTGGTATCAGGCGACCGAGTCCGGCTGGGGCGCCACGGTCCACAGCATGGGCAACACCCACTTCGCCAACGTCACCGTCTATCAGGGCAGCACGCCCGTGTGGGTGCAGGGCGTGGCGACCAGCCCGTATACGACGCTGTCGTTCCCGCTGACATATGTCACCGGCACGAACCTCTGCCCGGGCTGCGGCGGCACGCCGTCCACGTCGTCCATCCCCGTGGGCACGCTCTCCGTCTCCGGCTCGGTGGGAGCGCCCGGCGCCGTGTCCTCGTCCCTGTCGCTGAGCTTCCCGGGTGGGACGTGGAACCGCCCGTCGTTCACCTTCAGCCGGCTGACGGGGCCGTAGTCCCTGTGACACCTCCGCTCCGGAGGGACGGTGCCTTCCGGAGCGGGGCGTGTGGGCGCTACGGCCTGCAGTGGGATTGCAGGTCCAGGCCCAGGTCGAGGTAGGCGCGCGCGCCGCTCTTCCAGAACTTGCGCATCACGTGCTCCGCCTGGGGCATGGTGCGCGTGGTGCCCGAGCCGCAGACCTCCGTCTTGATGATGGGCGCGTAGGCCTCGAAGACGGCCTGGTCGAGGAACGCGCTGCCGTCCCCGGCGGACATGTGGCAGGTGCGGCAGTAGGGCTTCACGACGCCGTTGTAGAGCGCCAGTCCCTTCTGCTTCGTCTGCTTCCACTGAGGGGGCACGTAGGTGTCATTGGCCATCGCCGTCACGTCGCTCACCGCCTTGGGTGCGTACATGCCGGTGATGAAGTCGGTGATGGCCGCCGTGGGCGAGGTCCTGGTGATGAGGTCGTTGAGGGAGCGCAGCGCGTTGGCCTGCTCGGCGTAGGTGAAGCCCGGGGCGTTGGAGTACCGGAAGCTGAAGACGTCGAAGGGCAGGAACTTCGCCTGGCCGGACACGGAGTTGTTGACCGGGTTGTACGTCGCCCGGATGCCATGGCACGTCAGGCAGTTGCCGGGCACGAAGGTGTTGTCGGCCGCGTTGTCGAGCTGCGCCTTGGGGGCCAGCGCGCCCTGGGCGTCGTACACCATGAACTGGACGCTGTTGGCGGTGTTCGCGGGCGGGGTGAAGACCATGGCCACGGTGGCGAACTCGTTCGTCCGGCTCACCGCGTCCGCGAGCGCGATGGCGGAGCTGCCGCCGAAGACGGGCACGCCGTTGAGCTGCTCGGCGTAGTTGCTCACGTAGCAGGCGACGCCATTGGGCTGCGACGGCACGGGGAAGGAGCGGCAGTGCATCTCCCGGCCAATCCCCAGGTCGCCGTCGTTGTAGTAGGTCGCGGTGACCTCGCTGTTGGGGAAGCCGAACTTCGTGCGGAAGGCGGCGAGCGTCGCGGGCGCCTGGATCTGCGCGTAGTACTGCAGCGTCTCCGCCTCCTCCGCGGCCGCGCTCGGGAGGTTGCTCTGCTTCTTGCCCAGGAACACCGTGCGCGCGCCCGGGGCCGCGTCGACGGGGCTGTTGCGGGTGGAGACCAGCGCGGAGCGGTTGAGGCCCACGCCCTGGCACTCGGTGCCGAGCACGTTCCAGGGCTCGTTGACGTTGGCGGCGAAGCAGTCCGGGTAGGTGATGTCGTCGAAGGTGTAGAGCGTGGTGTCGCCGTCGGGGTCCTTGGCCACCGCGCGCACCTTCACCAGGCCGCCGGTGGACCAGCGCAGCGAGAAGCCGATGTGCGGCACCGGCGCGGCGGTGACGCTCCAGTGGAAGAGCGGGTCGGTGCTGTTGAACGAGGTGGGGGTGGTGACCGTCGTCGCCGTGGCGAACTGGGTCCAGTTGGAGTCCAGGGTCGGGTCCAGGCCTGGATTGTTCATGACCTGGAGCGAGATGGGGATGTTGGGTTCGGGGTAGTAGCCCTCGAACCGGAAGGTCTCGCCAATCACCGGGTCCCCGGTGGTGGTGCCGTTGTGCGGGCCGGTCATGCAGGCCGTGGCGGCCACCAACGAGAGACACACGAGCGCGAGACGCCGGGATGGAATCGGCGACATGGACGGAAGCTCCTTCTCGGGGAAGGTGCCCGGAATGGGCTCGTCCCTTGTCCCTGAACGGAGCTGGCCCGGAATTCCCCTCACCGGCGCGTGCGGGACTTCATGTGCTCCCGGTGGACGTCGCGGGGCGGAGCTCCGACAGGGCCGAGCTCCAGGCCTCCAGCGCGGCGTCGAGGTCCTCTTCGGAGGTCTGGAGTGCCAGGCTGAAGCGCAGGGCGGAGTCCGCGCGCCATGGCGCCCCGGGGAACGCGGCGGCCACCACGGGAGAGGCCACCACGCGCGCCTGCTGACACGCGGAGGTCCTCGCCACGCACAGGCCGCGCAGGTCGAGCGCGGTCTCCATCCTGCGTGCCTCCACGCCAGGCACCGAGACATCCAGGATGGGGCCCACCCAGTCGGGCCCCGTGTTGTGGACGAGGTCCGGGCAGCTTCGCTGGAGCCCCGCGAGCAGCCGCTCCGCCTGGGCCCTCGCTCGCGGCAGTCCTTCGCGCAGGGCAGGGGCGCGGACGCGGCAGGCCGCGCCCATGCCGATGGCGGCAATCCAGGGCGGTGTCCCGGGGGCTTCGGGGAAGCGCGGCTCGCGTCGGCCCGCGGGAGCGAAGGCCAGCTCGCGAGGCACGCGCAGCACCGCGACACCCGGAGGTCCTCCGAGCTTCTGGGAGGCGCAGGCGAGGAAGACGCGAGGCGCGAGCAGGGGGCGGAGGTCTCTCCAGGCCGCCGCCTGCACCGCGTCCACCACCCACCAGGCGCTGGGAGCCAGCGCCAGCAGCGGCGCGAGGTCGGGGGCGGTGCCCAACTCCTGGTTCATCGCGGACAGGGCCACCACGGCGGCGCCCTCGAGCAGCGGAGCGGCGACGGTGGGCGTCAGGCTTCCGCCCGGCTGGGACAGCCAGCGCACCTCACGGCCGGAGGACTCGGCTTCTTCGACGACGTTTCGTACGGCGGGGTGCTCCAGGCGACTGGAGACGAGGGGGCCCGAGCAGAGGGACAGGGCCGAGCGCAAGGCGCGTCCCAGCGCGGCCGAGCCGCTGGCTTCCCACCGCAGCTCGGCGTGGAGGCAGCCCAGGTAGCTGGACACCTCGATGCGGGCCTGGTCCAGCGCGGCGCGGGCCTTGCGTCCCGCCGCGTGCACGGAGGAGGGGTTGCTTGCGCCCTCGCGCATCGCGCTCAGCATGGCTTCCAGTGCGGCTTCATGCACGGGCGTGGAGGCCGCGTGGTCCAGGTACGTCATGCCGTGACTCTATCGCGCCGCCCCGCCGTCAACGCCAGCCGCGCTCCTTCACGAGGATGGACAGGCGCTCATGGTCACGAGGCGAGGTCGCCAGTCGGACGGTGGCCCCCTTCGATTCGAGGAGGATGTTCATGTCTTCTCATGCGCCCGCGCGGTAGGACCGTCCCGGTTCCAGGCCGGGCAGGTGCTTCACCGTCGCGGGAAGCTCCCTGGCACCCGGGCTCGTGCGGAGCGGGATGCTGTCGCCAGGGAGTGGCTCGAATGAGAGGGATTGAAGCCCCTGGGCGTGGGTCATCCAATGGATGAGCGCGTCGAAGGTCCGGAAGACCAGTCGCTCCCCGGGACGCTGGGACCAGGCCTCGGAGGGGAGGGCCCACACGTCCTCGGTGAGCTGGAGGGTGCCGGGAGACAGTCTGGGAAAAGGCTGGGTGGCCCCTGGCAACTGGTCCGGTGAAGGCTTGCTCCGCCAGGTCGTGTGAAGCCAGTCGGAGAAGGCCAGGGAGAGCAGCTGCGTGCCCGCCCAGCTCAGGTAGTCAGGGGTGCTGGGCTCCAGCGTGCCCCGGTCCGCCGAGATTCCGAGCATGGAGGGCCGCTCGGGATGGGTCGACTCGTCGGTGATGGCGAAGCCGACGCCCTGAGGGTCTTCGTAGGCGAGCCGGAACTGTCTGGGGAGGTCCTCGAGGTCGAGCCGGAACGTGTCGCTCCAGGAGCGGTACTCGGTCAGCAGCCGCTTCACTTCCTTGCGGCCCTTGGCGAGCTCCGGCTCACCGAGGAACCCGGCGAAGAGCGGAGACCAGCCCACCGGTTCCCAGAAGGCGCGGAGCGTGGCGGGCTCCTTGTCGCCCAGCTCCACGTCCCTGCGAGACGACGCGAAGTCCTTCAGCCGGGTGGCGAGCAGTTGGTGCAACCCGGTCGCCTCCTGACGGATGGTCAGGGCCTCCTCAGAGACGGCAGGGGTCTTCGCGGGGCGCTTGCTCCGAGGGGCCCGTGTGGAGGGCGCGGGTGCTTCAGGTGGGGGGCCCGCCCAGGGGTCCTTGTTCGGAGCAACCTTCTGCCGGACACGAGCCTTGTGGGCCTTGAGCCATTCCAGCATCTGGGGGCCGTGTTGCGCCTCCACGAGCACGCTGAGCGTGGGGGAGGGGGGATGCCGGGATATCCAGACATGCATCCCGTCGATGATGCCGAAGGCATGATGGCGCGGCGCTTCCCGCGGGGACGACTGGGAGGTGAAGGCTCGCAGTCCTGGCAGGGTGGGGTGCTCGGGCTCCAGCTCCTTGCCTCCGTCTGTCATGAAGGTGAAGCCGGAGCCGGGAGGGCCCAGGGTGGGGAGCTGCTCCGTGGGCACCGAGAGGGCGAAGTCGACGTAGTGGGCGAACGAGCGGAAGACGAAGTTCGTCAAGGCCTGGGGAGGCGGCGGCTTGCCGTGGAGGTGGCGTGGGTCGTGGCCCAATCCCCAGACGCCATCGCCCAACTCCCAGAGGCCGGTGAAGAGCGGTGCGAAGGGGGCGGGTCCTTTCAACGGGGGACCGGGCAGCACCAGGGCCCTGCGCAGCGACATCACCCTCAGGATGGTGGCATGGACCACGGCATCCACATAGCTGGGGCACGACATCACCGGCGTGGGTGACTCCGGTCGCACTTCGAAGACAGGAGGGTCTTCGGCGTCGGAGGTCTCGTCCGCATAGGCGAGGGCCGAGGTGAAGGCATAGACGATGCAAAGCTTGCGGGGCAGCCTGCTCCAGGGCGGCCCCTCGTCGGCCCTGCGGGGTGGATTCGAGGCGGAGCGCGCGACCCGAGCGTGCATGGATGACCCGCTTGAGCGGGCCCGTGGAGCTGTACTCGAAGCGCAATCGGGCCTGGGGACTGAGCCCCAGGGTCTCCAATCGGTAGCGCGTGGACTTGGGGCGGCGCCTGAAGTGCAAGACCCACTGGGGATGCGGGCCGCCGTAGTGCTGGAGCTCCAGGTCGTCTCGGGTGCCCCGCAGCTCCATCTGATGCGCAGGGCTGAGCAGCTTGCCACAGGTGTCGAAGCTGCCTTTCGAGTCCTCGAGCGGGTGTTCGACCCCCTGCGGGTCGAGATAGGCGAACCCCTCCAATGTCTGACGGAGCTCGTGTTGGAAGCCATGGCGCCACCCGGGGCCCAGCGGCGCCTCGGCGGTCTGGGTGATGAGCGCGGTGCTATAGAACCGCTCGAAGACGAGCGGAAGCGTGCCTGGGATGGCGAAGTCGAGCCAGGTGTTGAAGAGAACCCCTGACGCGACGTCCACAGGGTGTCCGACCGAGACGCGTCCACTGGCGCTCATGGGGCCTCGCGCAGGTTCGACTGCCTTTGCGGGTGACTATTCTTCCTTTCCCTTGTCGTTGTCCAGGCGGGCCCCTGCCTGGGACTGTCGAGATGAGTCTTTCGCCGGAGGGGCAACAAGCCGAAGCCGGGGCCCGCATGGGCCCCGGCTCCAGGTGTCCCGCGTCTGGTTCAGTAGTTGGCCCAGGGGTTGGAAATCACGTACATGCGCATGTCGCGGTGGGCGCAGAACGTGCGGCGCGCGACCAGGTGCTTGGGCTGTCCGGCGACGGCGCGGACCAGCAGGTAGCTGGCGTTGCTGCCGCCGTTGTTCGCGAGCGGCCAGTCACCGATGAAGGGCGCGGCCGGGGTGAAGTTGTGGTTGGACCAGTTCCAGGAGAAGCCGCTGCCGGCCCAGTCCTCGGTGATGGCCCAGGAAGCCGTCGGCCCCCCCTGGATGAAGAACCACTCGTCCCGTCCATCCACGGAGTCGAGGTTGCCCGTCAGGAGCGCGTCCTGGGGGCCCTGCGGATAGCCCACGCCACCGATGTGGTTGGCGCCGTACGTGCTCCAGCCCCACGCGAATTCGCCGTTGACGTAGTGGAAGGTCGTCGCCCAGCTGGCGAGCCCCAGCAGCTCCTCCTTGCCGTCACCGTTGGTGTCGCCGCCGTTGCGCAGGTGGTGGCGGTAGCCGTACATGCCATGCGCCGTGTTGCCCTGGGTGCTCCAGAGCCAATCCCAGCCCGTGCCCGCCGCGTTGAGGCGGAAGAGGGTGATCCACCCGCTCGCGCTCACGCCGACAAGCTCATCCTTCTGGGCGGGAGCCGCCAGGTCGAAGTTGCCGGAGACGAGGTAACCGCCCCCGTTGGAGTGGGCGAAGAGCTGGTCGGACGTGCTGCCGTAGCTGCTCCAGCCCCAGTTCCAGGTGCCGTTGTCGAAGTGGAACAGCGTGACCCAGGAGGCGACTCCCAGGGCCTCGTCCTTGCCGTCCCCGTCGAAGTCACCGATGACCAGGTTGTTGCGATAGTCGTAGATGCCGCCGCCCGCGCTGGGGGAGCCGTTGTTGCTCCAGCCCCACTGCCAGTCGCCGTTGCGGTAGTGGAACATCGTCATCCAGCCATTGGTGTCCACGCCGAGCAGGTCCTCGGTGCCGTCGCCATCGAAGTCACCGACATAGTGCTTCGCAAAGGCGGCGACGCCGCCCTGGCTCGTCGCCGTCCAGACCTTGTTCCAGCCGGGGCTCTGGCCGTTGACGGCGACCGTGGTGGTGCTCTGGTCGATGAGCTGGCCCATGATGTTCTGGATGGAGAGCGTCACCGTGACGCTCTGGCCCGGCGCGAGTCCGGAGGGGATGATGCCGCTCAGGGACACGGTCGCCGAGCCGGAGATGGGCTGGAAGGCGCCCACGGCGATGCCATTCCAGGAGGCCTGGAGGTTCTGCACGGTGAAGGCGCCGGACTGTGACAGGGTCATCCGGTACATCCCCGTCGCGAGCCCGGACGAGGTGCCGCTGTAGTTGACGAAGTTCTGGCCGGAGTTCGCCAGCGTTCCCGCGCAGAACGTCACCACCGCGGCGTGGGAGACCGTGGGCAGCACGAGCGCGAGCACGAGCGTGCACAGCCTGAGCAGGGGAGGGGCGGACCTTTGCATGAAGAGCCTCGAGGGGAAGTCCCGCGCGGGGTTGCGCGGGGCTCGCGACACGAAGCACTCCATGTGCCATGGGACGTGGACTCGGATTGCGGAACGAGGGGCGCCCCGTGCTGTCACCTCCGGGGACACACGACCCTCGGCCGCTGTGGCGAGGCCCGCTACACGAAGGCGGATGACACACGCCGCCGCACGGCGGGGTGGACGTTCGAGTCCACCACGCCAGGCAGGAGGATTACTGCTGCCCGGCTCGGCCCATGGGCAGCTCGCCCGGACGCACGCCGGGTCGGCTCACCACGCTCGTGAGCCCGGTTCTCGAGGACGTGACGGTGTAGTCCCCCCCCGCCGCGGGAGTGCTCGTGCGAGGCCGGTAGACCGCGAAGTCCGTCTTCCCATCGCCGTCGTAGTCGCCCGTGACGGGGACGTCACCGACCCCTCCGAGGAACTTCACATGGGATGTCCCCGTGGAGCTGTGGATGACGGTGAAGTAGCCCCCTCCGTCATTCGCCGGCCAGCGTGGGGTGTAGACCGCCAGGTCGCTGAACCCGTCGCCGTCGTAGTCGCCCACGATGGGGAGGTCCCCCACCTGTCCCATCGTGTCCCAATCCCATATCGCGGATTGACTCTTCCTCACGGTGAACCAGCCGCCCCAGCCCGAGCCGTCCTTGGCCTTGTGCAGGGCGTAGTCGTCCTTGCCGTCGTGATCGAAGTCACCGACGACCGGCGTGTCGTCGGGCTCGCCCATGAGGAACGTCCGAGGGGGGCCGCCGGTCAGGCTCGAGTGCCAGACGAACTGGCCATACATCCACTGGGACGTTTCGGATTGGAACTGCGGGGTCGCGAAGCGCTCGTAGACCGCGATGTCCGTGATGCCATCTCCGTCGTAGTCCGCGGCGAGCGGAATGGCGCCGGGCTTGCCCAGGTCGAACCAGCTCCAGTGCTGCCCCCGGCTCCGCCACACCGTGAAGTACCCGGGCGTCCCGGCGTCCGGGGCCGGGGTGTAGACGACGTAGTCCGTGATGCCATCTCCGTCGTAGTCACCCGTGAGCGAGACATCTCCAGGCATTCCGCCCGCGAAGCGCATGAGCCGTGGCAGCGAGCTGGCCTGGACGGTGAGCATGCCCGCCTGGGGCAGGATGGGCGATGGCCAGTACCACGTGAAGTCGGACGTCCCATCTCCGTCGAAGTCGTCCTTGCGCCGCTGCTGGGGAAGGTCCGTGTAGACGTGGACCTCCCAGGGGCCGAAGGTGTCCGTCCAGCCATTCAGGGGGGTGCTGTAGGGGATGGGGCCGCGCTGCTCGAAGAGGACGCGGGCTGGCGTCCCGGCGTTCCAGCCCACTGGCACGATATTGCCGGTGACCGGGGTCGGCGTGCTGTTGGCGACGATGACGGTGCGGCGGTGCCCGACCTTGCGCTGGATGCCCACGAGCCCGGTGGGGAGCGTCACGGCCCCTCGGATGTCGGAAACCAGGGCGGGCTCCAGGAAGCGAAGCTGGGCCGCGACCTTCTTGATGTCCCACCAGAGCTGTGAGTCCCGCGGGATGACATCCGTTCCCCACCAGAAGATGCCGCGCGCGCGCTGGATGATGGAGGAATAGGCCATGTAGCGGGTCTCCGTGTAGTTGGGGCGCCGGCCTAACTTGTCGTTCACTTCGTCCCAATCACAGCACTCCGCAATCCCTTGCCCTTGGAGCACCATCAGGATGGGCCCCTTGGGCGTATAGGGGGCCACGAAGTCATCGTCGTAGAGCGCGCGCATGGCCTCGGCGGTCTCCGCGGGTGCATTCAGGGGCGCCAGGGGAAATGGCGGGGAGGTACCGTCAGGCAGGAGGGGGACGGGATACCGGTCCTGTCCCCAGGCGTTCGCGGCGGCCATCCATTTGCGATACTGCGCGGGTGGGAAGCCTGGCACGTCCGCCCACGGCGGGACTCCCACGGACGCGTTGGTTGCGGCGACCTCCGTGTAATAGACGGGATGGGCAGGATCCCGGCTGTTGACGAACTGGCGGAAGCTCACCGCGGCGTCGAAGGTGGGGAGGCGCGCTCTCAGCGCGGCGGTCGCGCCCGCGTCGATGACGCCGTCGGTTCGCACGAGCTGTCCGCCGCCCTCCATGTTCCAGCCCATCTCGTCCATGGAGTCGTAGCCGAGGAGCGCTGGCTTGTTCTTCAGCTCCTGGATCTTGAGGTCCAGGTCGCTGCCGACATGGTGTTGGGCATCCTTCTCCCGCACCCAGTGCCGCTCGCTGCCTGCCTCCTCGAGACGCTTCCAATTCCAGGCCTTGCCGAGGACGTGCACGCCATGCTGTTCGAACTTGTCCAGGTCGGCGGCGGTCAGGTCGGGGAGTTCGTGGATGATGGTGTTGAAGCCCACGCGCCCCAATTCCCCCTGCGCGAGGTCTGACTTGTTGATGTTGGGTCTGTCTCTAGCAGGGCCGCCATCTGGCGTGCTGGCCGTGGTGGGATAGTCGAAGACCCCGATCACGAAGAAGCGTTTGCCTTCGTGAATCCAGAAGGGTCCTTCAGGAGGGATTTCGGAGGGGTCCTCGGGGTCGGTGGTATTGCAGATGGGGCGGGGATCGGCGGGGACGCACGCGGGGTCCGCGGCGGAGAGCTGGGGCAGGACCACGCCCAGTGCGGCGAGCCCTCCCGCCAGCAGCAATCTGCGACTTCGGGAAGGTTCTCTTGGGTTGGGGCGCATGGCCGCGTCTTACACCGAGGCTGTGTTCTGGGGATGCAATGATTTGCATTGCGTCACACCCGCCTTCCAGGCAGGCTCCACTCCAGGGCCGGTGATGGTGTCAGTGCAGGGGGATTTCCTTGTTCAAGTCTCTTCGTTCCTGGGCGGTAGCCCTGTTTATCCTGAATATTGCGTGTTCGTCCTCGGAGCCGGAGCCCTCCGGACCCCGACCGGGCGACTTCGTGGAGGGGTGGCCCCAGAAGATCGACGACCAGCCGGTGCAGTTCGTTCCCCTGGCCTCCGGGGGCGTCGTCGGGAGAGGTCAGCCGTACGTCAACTCAAGGAACGTCCGAGGTTGGGTCGACCTCGTCCGCTACACCGTGGGTGAGGCGGGGCTTTCGCAGACGGTCCTGCTCGACGGGGCAGTGTCGACACAGGGAGCCATTGGTCGGGATGCCCAGGATCGTATCTTGACCGCCGTCGGCAGTGTCGAGGGGGCCTTCTTGCTGAAGGTGTGCCGGCTCCTTGCGAGCGAGGGGACGCGCGACCCCACGTTTGGTGACGGCGGATGCGTGTCATTCACGGACATGCGCTATGGAAATGTCGACAACATCATCGCGCTCCCCTCTGGCTCCATCCTGTTGAGCACGAGTGGCGGGGGGGCCGAACTCGTCCAGTTGACCGCGAGTGGCGCTCGAGACAGCAGCTTTGGGACCGACGGCATCCTGGGGGACTTTGACAGCGTGAACTCGATCTCGGCCCAGTCCGATGGTCGCATCCTGGTTTCATTGGGGCCGATCGGGGCGGGCACCCCCGACAAACTCATCCGCCTGCTTCCCTCGGGTGCCCTCGATACGAGCTTCGGGCAGGGCGGTGAGATTCCCGGTGTGGGGCTGGCCCTTCATGTCGGCGCCGACGACACGTTCATCGCCCGGAACCTTGAGAGTCTCTTCGCGTATCGCGCCGACGGCACGCCAGACGTGACGTTCGGAACCAACGGGGCCGTGAACATCAAGGAGGTCACGGGGACCACGGCCAGTCCATTCCGTATTCGAGCATTCACCCGGGATGCAGCGGGCCGTGTCTATGTCACCGCTGGATTCGGTACGGAGGAGAGCGGTTTCGGCGGGCTGCTCGTGCGTCTGACGCCTTCGGGCGCCCTGGACCCGGAGTTCCAGGTGAAGACTGGAGATGGGACCCGCATCTACTCGGCAGGGGCCGCGCTCGCCATCGCGGCGGATGGAAAGCTCTGGACCATGCTCTGTCTCGTGGGGGCCAATCCGGTGCCACCGAGCCTCGTGTTGCTCCATCCCTGAGGTGACACCGCCGGTGTGGGGCGGTGTTCCTTGTGCATGAACATCCACTCCCGGAGTACGGACCTTCCCCGTGGTGCCTCACTCGCGCACCACGGGGGCTGTTCGAGACAGAGACTCTCCTCCCTCCTCCTGCTCCTCGCACTGACCGGTACCGTCACGGCGTGCAATGACGACGAGGAGCCCTCGACGCTGCACGCGGACCTCCAGGCCCTGATGGAGGACTCCGTCACCCATGGGCTGACTCCTGGCATTGCGTTGGCCGTCGCCTCCGACGAGGGGTCGACCTGGTCGGGCGCCGCCGGTGTCAGTGACGCCCCGGGCCAGCAGCCCATGTCCGCGCAGCACCGCTTTCGCGCGGGCAGCATCATGAAGACCTTCGTCGCCACCGCGGTGCTCCAGTCCGTCGAGCAGGGCAAGCTCACCCTGGAGGACACGCTGACGCAGCACCTGCCCGCGAGCGTGACGGCGCGCATCGCGAACGCCTCCTCCATCACCGTGGCCATGCTGCTCGCGCACCGCTCGGGCATCCCCGAGTGGGTCACCGAAGAGACGAACCTGGCCATCGTCATGGACCCGGAGCACGTCTGGTCGCTCGAGGAGATTCTCGGCATCTCCGGCGCGCAGTCCCCGGCGTTCCCTCCCGGCTCCCAATATGGCTACTCCAACACGAACTACGTGCTCCTCGGCGAAATCCTCTCCGCCGTGGAGGGCCGCGGCTGGCGCGAGGTCGTCCGCGAGCGGGTCATCGAGCGCGCGGGCCTTTCCCACACCCGTGCGCCCGAGCCCGCAGACCTGTCCTGCCCCGCGCCCTGCGCACGCGGCTACGTCCCCATGGATGAGGAGATGGCCGACCTCACCGTCGTCGACCCCTCCATGGCCGGGGCCTCGGGTGGCCACGCGCTGGAGACCACCGTCGCCGACCTGCTCACCTTCTGGAAGAAGCTGCGCGCGGGCGCCCTCTTCGAGCGCGAGCAGACGCTGGAGTCCATGCTCGCGTTCCAGTCCGCGCCCGAGCCCGAGTCACGTCTGGTGGGCTACGGGCTCGGCGTGATGCGGCTCGAGTCCCAGGGCGTCGTCGCCCTCGGCCACCTGGGCACCACCGCGGGCTACCAGAGCTTCATGCTCTACCTCCCCCAGACACGTCGCTACCTCACGGGGAGCATCAACGTGATGGGAGACCTGGCCGCGGTGCTCGAGCCCCTCCTGGAGCGCGCGGGCCGCCCCTGAGTCCCTACCGGGCCTTCCTCGGCGCGCGCTTGGGTGCCTCGTCGTGGAAGCCCGCCACCAACATGCCCAGGTTCCGCGCGAGCGCGACCGCCGTCTCCACCGGCACCCTCACGTCCTTGAGCTTGTTGTGCTGTGGGTCCAGGAACGTCCCCACCGTCTCCCGGAAGTCCACGCGCGCGAGCATGCAGCCCCGGAAGTTGCTGCCGCTCAGGTCGGTGCCGGTGAAGTCCGAGTCCGTCAGGTCCGAATCATAGAAGTTCGACTCCCGCGCGATGCAGCGCAGGAAGTCCGTCTTCCGCAGGCTCAGCCCGACGAACGAGCAATACGACAGGCCACACTCCACGAACCCCAACTCAGGGTTCGACGCGAGGTTGCTCCAGTCGATGCCCATCAGCTTCGAGCCCTCGAAGCGCACGTCCCGGAGCGCGGTGGAGGGCAGCTGCGCCCGCGTGAGGTTGCTGCCGCGCACCGCGCAGTTCTCCAGCCGCGAGCCCTTCCACCGGCTCTCCTGGAGCTGACAGTTCTCGAACGTGCAGCGATAGAACTCCTTGTCGGTCAGCACCACGCCCTGCAGGTCGAGCCCCACGAAGGTCTCGTTCGCGAACGACTCCTCGCGCACGAGCCGCTCCACCACCTCCGTGTCCATCCCGCGCTCCGTCGTCATGTCCGCTGTCTCCTCGACCCGCCACCACACGCGAGCCTGGAGCGTGCCCCGCCCACACGCGGAGCACCTCCTCGACGAGCCGGGCGGGGCGCGCGTTCATCATGCACGCTCCCTCCAAGGGCGACGACGGGATTGATGACCCCCTTCCCACCGCGCGCGAGGTGACGCGCGACATGGCCAGACACCCCTCGGAAAACAGCCGGGGAGGGCCTCCTGGTGGCCGCGCTGTCGGTCCTCGCGAGCGCGGGGTGGCCGGCGGTGCATCCCGGGACTTCCCCTCGCACGGCGACGCCCCACCGTGCGCGACAAGGCCCTTCCCGGGGCACCCCCCACGTCCGATTTCGTGACGCGCAAGGCGAAGAAACCCGCGCGTCACCCGGTCCGGCTCAGTCCCGGGTGACGCCGGGCGCGGGCACGGCGCGAATCCAGTCGATGTCGAACGGGTTTCCCACGCTGCTCACCGGGTCCAGGCGCAGGTCGGTGATGGTGCCCGTCCAGGCGACATGTCCCGCCACCTCGAAGGTGAGCGTCTGGTACGCGCCATTGCCGGTGTAGACGGTGCTCGTCGCGCGCGTGCCGGAGAAGCCGGGCAGGGTGGCCGTGGCGAAGAGGAGCTCCAGCGTGGTGTTCTGCGTCGCGCGCATCCGCACCTGGACCTTCGCCACGCGGCTGGCGCGGAAGTGATAGGCGGTGTTCACCACCTGCGCGTCGCCGGTGCCCGAGCCCGTCCCGGTCAGCACGCCCCCCGTGACGGCGAGCCCGGCGACGTTCGCGGATGCGCTCCAGCCCTCGACGTCCCCCGCCGCGTTGAACTCGGCGCCCAGGTCTCCCGCGTCGAACGGGTGGCGACCCGCGACGATTTCGGCGGCGTCCGACATCTGGTCCCCGTCCGTGTCGAGCGGCGGCACCGCGAAGTCCGTGCTCCAGTGGATGACGAAGTTCTGCGCCCTCCCGGTGGCCACCGCCTTGATGTACAGGTCCCCGCCCTGCTGCACGAAGTACGCGGAGTTGGCCGAGGCCCGCAGGTTGGCCAGCGAGGTGCGCGAGCCGAAGCCCGCTTGCGACGACGCGACACCCAGGCCCCCCAGCTTCCCGAAGTCCTTGAACCGGGCGACGTAGGTGTCGCCCACGCTGGCGTCCTCCATGTTCATCGCCACCGTCCTCACGGAGGGCAGGGACGCATAGGCATACGTGTACTCGAAGCCCTCGTTCACCAGGAACGGGAGCTGGTGCCACTCCCGATAGCCGTGGATGTAATAGACGTGCGCGGTGGGCGTCCCCACCTTCTCCCGGGTGACGGCGACGTCGGGCGTCTGCTCGAAGGACACGCCATAGGTGAGTCGCGACAGCACGAAGCGGTGGTCGCTGCGGTACGCGTTCTCCCAGTTCGCGGGACGGAACTCGTCGCCCACGCGCATGAAGGGATGGCTGGAGACGATGGTGGTGTTCGGCTTGCCGCTGATGCCGCCCGTGAGGTCGCGCAGCGCGATGGACCAGAAGCGCGGGTGCTCGTTGTCGTTGGCGTCGGTGTTCGCCTTGGGCGGCAGGTCGTAGTTGCCCAGGCTGATGCGCGGCGTCCCCGCCGGCGACACCGTGTTCCCGGTGAACAGGTGGTTGGGGTGCTTGATGGCGGCGCCGGTGTTGATGAGGAGGTTGGCGTTGGCCGCGTTCCAGCCGACGAAGTGCGAGTCCCGGACCTGGCCCGCGCCGTCGTACACCCGGTAGGCATGCTGCGCTCCGGTGTAGAGCGACTCACCGGAGTTCGCCACGAACAGGCTCTGGTCGATGATGCTGTAGCTGGCCATCATCGCCGCGGTGTGGTTGTCGACGAAGATGTTGTTGCGGAAGACCAGGTTGTCGGACGGGCCGCCCGCGCCGATGCCGGTGTAGATGGCCAGGTCATTCGCGTACCAGGTGCTGTCCTCGATGAGGTGGAGCGCCGGGTCATCCCAGCCGAGGTTGGGCTGGATGGCGTGGGTGGGGGACAGCCCGTCGAAGATGTCGAACCCGGAGCCGGTGCTGTGCGCGCTGTTGCCCTTGAACGAAATCATCGGCAGCCGCCAGGGCTCCAGGCTGCTGAAGCGCCCATCGGTCGCGGACTGCCCCATGGGCTTCTTGGGGAAGGCGAACCAGAACCCCGTGCCCTCCGTCCCCGCGGCGACGTTGTCCTCGAACGTGTTCTGCGGGTTGGTGATCCAATAGCTGGCGGGCGTGCGGTTCTGGAGCTGTACGAACTCGTTGTCGGAGGGCGTCAGCTGGTCGCCGGGCGCGGGGCGCCGGGTGAGCAGCGTCACGTTCTTCTTGATGACGTTGAAGCGCTCGCTGCCGTCCTCCAGGAACACGCCGTGCCCGACGTGGTCATGGAAGAAGTTGTTCTCCACCAGCGTGCTCTCCGTGCCGTGGATGGTGATGGCCCGGTTGTAGGACTGGTGGATGCTGGAGTTCTTGAAGTACTGGCCCGCCCCCGCTGCTCCGAGCATGTGCCAGTGGAACGGATAGCGGCCGAGCAGCTTCTTCTGGCCCATGTTGTACAGCTCGACGCCGCTGATGTACGCGGCCGCGTCGGTCATGACCATGACATGGCCCCCGTGTCGGGTGGCCGTGGAGGCGGCATCCCCCTGGACCTTGAGGTTGTGGGTGAGCAGGCCCACCTGCGCGCGCAGATCCGCCGTCCACGTGCGCGAGCCCTGGGTATAGGTCATCACCACGCCGGTATGCGCGAAGGTGAGCGGGCTCGACAGCGCCACCCGGGTGTTCCCCTCCGACAGGCCGGTGATGGTCCGCTTCTCCGCCTCGTTCGGGTTCAGGTGGCTGGAGACCACGACCAGGGTGTCTCCCACGCGCCAGTCCACCGCTTGCTTGAGGAGGAGGGAGGTGCTCCCCGCGGCTGCGTTCGCGCCGAGCTGGGACCAGCTCACGCGCTCCTCGCCGTGGAGCCGGATGACGCCGGAGCTCATGGCGCCGAGGAACTTGTTGCCCATGCCCATGACGTCGGGGTCGGCCGGCGCGCCGACGAGCGTGAACACGCCCGCGTTCGGGAAGGGCGTCAGCTCCTGACCCACCTCGAGCTTCGCGCCGCTGCCCATCACCATCACGTAGCGCGTGGTGACGTCGAAGCCCTGGTTCTGGACGCCGAGCAGCTCCCCTCCGACGGTGATGGACGTCGTGCTGACGGAGCCCCGGAGGCACACGGCGCTGCCGGCCCCCACGGTGGCGGTGTCGTTCGGTCCAGGCACCGCGCCGCCCCAGACCTGCGGGTCCCTCCAGTCGTGGACCAGCTCCATCCGCAGGTCATCCACCAGCGCCGTGTGGTCGCCGCCCGCCGTGTCCAGGCCCGCCAGGCTCACCACGGTGGCCCCCGCGGCGAGGTAGATGGGCATGGACACCTGCTCGACGTACTGCGTCGCCGTCAGGCGGAACGCGCCGACCTGGGTGCCGGCCACGCTGACGAGGAGGTTCTTCGCGGGAGGCATCGTGGGGCTGTTGGCGCGCGCCGCGGCCCTGACGCGCAGGCGGTAGTGGCCCGTGATGGGGATGTTGACCGACGTCGACGCGGAGGAGTCTCCCTGGAGGAAGAGCACCTGGCTCCCTTCGGGCGCGTTGGGATTGGAGACCGTGAAGGCGCTGCCGTTACGGGCCAGGCCCGCGCCCGGGTTGATGGACCACGGGCCTCCCGTGGGGGTGTAGGCGTAGCCGGGCGAGGCGGGCAGGGCGGGGGACTCGAAGCCGCTGATGACGATGTCCCGCACACGCGTCGCCGTGAGGTCGTCCACGAAGGCGGTGCTGTCGGTGCCCTGCGGATTGGTGCCGTGCATCGCCACCGTGTGCGCGCCCGAGCCCAGCAGCACCGGGCCCGTGGTGAAGCGCTGGTACGTGCTGCCCGCGGGCGTGACGCCCAGCACCGTGGCGCCGTTGACTCGCAGCTCCACCCGCTGCGTGCTCGGGATGTTGCCGCGCTGCGCGGCGGCGAAGCTGAAGACGTAGTAGCCGGCGGGGATGTTGACCGCCCGCGAGGCTGAGGCCACGCCCTGCAGCAGCAGCACCTGGGCGCCCTGCGGCGCGCTGGGGTTGCCCGACGTGAAGGCGGTGCCGTTGCGCGTGAGGCCCGCGCCATCGACGAACGTCCAGCCCGAGCCCGCCGGGGCGTACTGGTAGCCCGGCGAGGCCGCGAGCGCCGGGATTTCGAACGTCCCATTGGGGAAGGTGAAGACGGTGGAGGACGCGGAGCTCAGCGTCGCGGCGAACGCCTGCGCGGACATGCAGGCCACTGCCAGGATAAGCAGTGATGTGAAGCTATTCCGTTTTGTCGGCATGGGCGGGTCTATGTCGCCCATTGCCAGGGAGCGTCAATCGCACACCGGTCTCACGTTCCCCAGAGCCAGGGGTTGTAGCGTTCCCGCTCGATGAGAGGCGTTGTGGTCCGAACGGCCCTACCCAGGTCCTCCAGGTTTCGCAGGGGGCTGCCCTCCGGGTGAAGGGACTTCGGCTGCTTGCGCTCTGGCACCAGTCCTGCCGCGAAGAGCTCGGCGCCCAGGGCCGGGGACTGCCGCGCGCGCTCGTGGAAGTGCCCCGGGTCCAGGAGCTCCTGTGCGTGGATGAGGACGCCTGCGGCGCGGAGGGCCTGGACGACGCGGAGGGTGTCCTCCTCGGTGCAGGGGGCGCGAGGCCGCAGCGCGTCTTCGTAGAGCCCCGTGCCGCCGCGCGGAGGCCGGTTCCACCGGGCCCCGCGCTGGAGGAGCAGGGAGACGATGTCCGGCAGGCAGATGCCCGCCGCGTGCTGCAAGGGAGGCCGGGTGCTGTCGCTCTTGTCGATGTCCGCTCCCGCTTCCACCAGGCGCCGCACGAGCGTGGTGTCCACGGGCTCATTGCCTTGCATCGAGGTCAGCAGGGGCGTGGCCGCGCTGGCCCCCGCGAGATTGACGTCCGCGCCAGCCGCGAGCAGGGCCTCCGTGAGGTCCCCATCGCGGGCCTGCACGGCCTTGATGAGGGCGGTGTCCGACCAGGGCAGCGTGTCGTTGGGATTGGCGCCCGTCTTCAGCAGGTGCTTCACCACCGAGCGCATCCGCTTCTCGACGAGCTGGGAGAGCGGAGGCGGCGCGGCGCCCTTCTTCACCAGGGCGAGCAGGGCCTTCTCGTCGTCCTCTCGCAGGGCCACCTCCACGGCGGGCAGGGGCGTGATGGTGACGCGTGAGCCGGGGCGCATCGACACGTCGGCGCCGGCGGGCACGGCCATGTTGAGGTTGAGGCCTCCCCGGGGAGAGAGCCCGGACGCCTCGATGGCGCGGACCATGGGCACGCTCTTCTGGTCCATGGCGAGGCTCAGCGCGTCCGCGAGCACGCGCTGCTGGATGCGCCCCTTCGCGCGCTGGCCCAGCTGTTCGACCTTCCGCACCTGCTCCTTGGCCACGGCCGCCAGGAAGTCCGCTTCCACGAGGCACGCCTCGTCACCGCGCGAGCCCGCCTTCACCAGCAGCTTCTCCGCGCGAGCCGCACCCGTGGAGCGCGCGAAGCACCGCGCGGACCAGCCGAAGGGAGGCCAGGCGCTGTTGTCGTGTCGGGGGACTCGCAGCAGCGGGTCCGCGCCCGCCTTCAGCAGCATCCGGACGAGGGCGACGTCGTCCTTCTCCCCCGACACCATCAGCGGGGTCATGTGGGGGTAGCCATTCGTGACATGGCCCGTGATGTTGACCGCCGACTTGTTGTCGAGCAGGTCCTTCATCCGCGCCGCATCCCCGTCGAGCGCCGCCTGCATCACCGGCGTGTCCTCGATGAAGCGGGCCTGGGACAGGTACTTGGGACGCGCGTCGGCGAAGCCGCCGAGCAGGAGCACGACGAGCGTCACGGGCGTGAGCCGCTGGACATGGACGAGGCTCATCGGGCGCAGTCCTCCGGGCAGTTGCAGACCTGTTCGAACTTCCCGCACACGCCATCGCCGCAGCGCACGCAGACCGACTCCAGGGTGGTTCCCTCGATGGGGTCGCACCTGGGGCCGACGTGGTGCTCCAGGGCGCCACAGCGCGGCACGAGGCCGGGGCAGCACGCCACGCTGGCGCCCAGGACGCCCTCCTCCGCGCACTCCGCCTTGTTCGGATACATCGGCTGGGTCCTGCAGAACCTCACGCCGTCGCAATACGCCGCGAGCTCGCAGTCCTTGGGGAAGTCGTCGCAGCGCTCCACGGACAGGCCTTCGCACCAGACGTCCTCGGTGGGCCGGCGCAGCTCGTCTCCTGGTGGCATCCGCTGGGGGATTCGAGGGTCGCGATAGGGGCCGGTGAGCGGCTTCGTGACGGGGGGCGGGTCCTTCGGCGCCTCGGCCTTCGGCACGGCCACCTCGGGGATGGGGAGGCCGTCCGGGGGCCTGTCCTGGTGCAGCACGACGAAGGCCGCCGAGCCACCCACGAGCAGACAGGCGATGACGAAGAGCAGGTTCTTCGCGACGCCCCGCTTCCGGGAGTCGGGCGGCGGCTGGGGTGCGGCTGGGGCCATCCGGCCATTCAACCCAAAGACAGAGGCTCTTGGATAGTCACGGGTGACTCATGTCTCCCGAGGGGTGTCATCCCCAGTGTCACGGTTTGCGTATAACCTCGTGCCCATTGCAGCCCGAGGGGGCGAGGAGTCGTGCGACGTGAACGGTCCGGACAGTGGGATGGCCATTGGCGTGATGCTGGGCATGTTGTTCCTGGTGGTCGTGGGGGGCGCTGTCGGGATGGGGGGCGCCCTGCTCATCAAGAAGCTCTTCAACCTGTCGATGGCCGCGTCGGTCGGAATCGGGCTGGTGCTGGTGGTGGTGGGCGGCGTGGGGCTGTTCGCGGTGGTGTTCGATGACCTGACCGCGTCCTGGTGGGCCGCGCGCACCGCGAAGCCCGTGCACTTCATCGTCCCCAAGGGCTTCAGCGGCCCGCTGTATGTGTTCTTCGACGCGAACGGGCCCGCCGTCAACGAGGTGAAGGGCCGGCTCGAGGTGCCGCTCAGCGGCGCCAGGTCCCTGCGGGTGAAGGCGGGGGCGGGGCTGGAGAACCACTACGCCGACTTCGAGGCCCGTGACACCGACGGCAAGACGGTCCCCGTGTTCCTCGATTCGGGGGGTGTCCAGTACGGCCTCGAGTACCGCGGTTTCTGGTTGGGGGACCAGAGGGGGCGGACCTTCGGCGAGGCCCCCACCGAGATGCCGAAGTAGCGGGCGCCTTTTCGGGCGAAGCAAATCACGTGGGTGCGTTCAGGGAGTCACCCTGCACCCTCCTGGCTCCGTTCGTTCTCGTGTGGCCGGCCTGTTCTCGCTGTCCGCGCTGTTGATGGTGCTGGTGCTGGGGCTGAGCCGTCGTCGCCGGGACGGGCCGGCGCGCGGTTGAAGTCGGCCGTGTGTCCTCGTGTTCGCGGCTGGCCGGAGCCTGGGGCGTCTCAGCGCAGCTCCTGGGCGAACTGTTCGCGATAGCGGCCCTGGAGTGTCTTCAGCGCCTCCTGCATGCCGGCGGCGCGGTACTGCTCCGCGAGCAGTCGCCACGCCTCGGTGTGCAGGGGCTCCAGCGTGACCACGCGCTCCAGGTGGGTCCGCGCCTCCTCGCGGGCGCCGGACATGGAGGCCATCCAGCCCAGGATGAAGTGCGCCTGCACCGCCTCGTCATACGCGGCGACCGCCTTCCGGCACGATGTCTTCGCGGGCCCCAGCCTGCCTGCGCGCAGGTTCATCTCGCAGTCGAGCACGTGCCGCACGGCCGCGCGTGGAAACTCCCGCTTCAGCCAGGCAAGGCGCGTCGGTGCTTTCACCGCGGGCCCCTTGTCCAGGGCCGCCTCCACGTCCTTCGCCGCGCGGATGAGCTCACCCTCCCGCTCCACGGCGACGCCGCTCACGGAAGGGTCCACCGGAGAACATCGACGTCTGTCGTCGGAGGTTCGAGGGCCGCGACTCGAGGATCTCCTATGTCGTCAATGACGGCACGAGCCTCGCTGGAGTGCCCACCGGGTCGGTGACGCTGGTCTACAGCTTCGACGCCATGGTCCACTTCGACAGTGACGTGGTGCGGGCCTACCTGCGCGAGTTCACCCGCGTCCTGGCGCCGGGTGCGCATGCGTTCATCCATCACTCGAACTACACCGCGAACCCCACCGGGCGGTGGATGGACAGCCCGAGCATCCGCAACTTCATGAGCAAGGACCTCTTCGCGCACTACGCGCACAAGGAGGGGTTGCGGGTCCTCTCGCAGCAGGTGCTGACCTGGGATGGCATTGCGGAGCTGGATTGCCTGACGCTGCTGCGCAAGCCGAACCCGCTCGGGGACGTCAGGGGGACGTACACGAAGCGGGACGGGATGCTCTTCGTGCTCGCGGGGGCCCACGAGTCGGCGACCGTCACCCTGGAGCGCCCGGGGACGGTGAGCGTGAATGCACACGCCCACGAATGGTGTGGGCGGCTGGTGGTGCGACAGGGAGCGCGAGTCCTCGCGACGTTCGAGGTGCACGACCCCCAGCCGCGGTCGAAGCTGTGTGTCTTCGAGGCCGAGGCCGGGGAGGTCGTGTTCCACGCCGAGGACCGGGGCGGCGGCCGGGGCGAGGCCTGGGTGCGCGGCCTGGATGTCCGGTGGCGCAAGCCCTGAGCGTGGGCTCAGTGGCCCGCCGGCACGCTCCTGCTTCCGAGCGGGAGCCTCGCGCGGCGCTGCTGCTGCCCCTGGCTGGACAGCACGGCCATGATGACCGTGGCCAGATGGGGCAATGACAGCACCAGGAGCTGGAGTTCCCAGAACCACAGGCCCCGGCTGGTCAGCCCGTGGACCGCGTAGACGCCGGCCGCCGCCCCCAGCAGCAGGACGAGCAGCGCCAGCTCCTCCTGCGCCTCGGAGAGGGCCATCCACAGTCCATGGCGGTCCGCGTTCTTCGGCGTGCGGATGAACGGCAGGGTGCTCGTGAAGAACCCATACACCACCGCCTTGGCGATGGTGTGCGAGAGCGCCATCCCGGCCAGCGCCGCGGCCAGCGCGTCCCGGAAGTCGACGCAGAGCGCGCGCCGGTAGAGGAAGAAGGTCTTGCCGACCTTGAACAGGAACAGCGCCAGCGGCGGAATCGTGAAGATGAGCATGGGCGGCGCCACCCGGTGCGGCACCACCACCATCACCACCGACCAGACGAGCGCGCCGAGCGTGTAGAAGAGGTTCAGCCCGTCCGCGAGCCACGGCAGCCAGCCGGCGAGGAAGTGATAGCGCTGGCCCGCCGTCAGCTCGCTGCTGCCACCCCACAGCAGCATGACGGCGTGCCGCTTGATGATCTGCACGGCGCCATACGCCCAGCGGAAGCGCTGCTTCTTGTAGTCGACCAGCGTGTCGGGCATCAGTCCCCTGCCGTAGCTCTGATGCGCATAGGCGGCCGAGTAGCCCTTCTCGAACACGCGCAGGCCCAGCTCCGCGTCCTCGCAGATGCACCACTCGGCCCAGCCCAGCTCCTCCAGCACCGAGCGGCGCGTCATCGTCATCGTGCCGTGCTGGATGATGGCGTCGCGGTCATTCCGGGTGACCATCCCGATGTGGAAGAAGCCCCGGTACTCGCTGTAGCACAGCCGCTTGAAGGCGCTCTCGTCGTGGTCCCGGTAGTCCTGGGGTGACTGCACCACGGCGATTCGCGGGTCGGCGAAGTGGGGCACCATGTGCTTGAGCCAGTCGCGCTCGACGCGGTAGTCCGAGTCGATGACGGCGATGACCTCGGCGTCCGGGGCCGTGTGCCGGATCAGGTGGTTCAACGCGCCGCCCTTGAACCCGGCCAGCGGGGCGACATGGAAGAACCGGAAGCGCCTGCCGAGCCGCGCGCAGTGCGCCTCGATGGGCCTCCACACCGCCGGGTCCTTCGTGTTGTTGTCGATGACCAGGACCTCGTAGTCGGGGTAGTCCATGGCGGCGAGCGCGTCGAGCGTCTGGCGGACCATCTCCGGCGGCTCGTTGTAGCAGGGCACGTGCACCGACACCTTCGGCCGGTAGGCCCGGTCCGCCCTCACGGGGATGAACTCCCTGCGGCGCTTGGGGACCCAGACGGTCTCCGCCAGCTCGTGGGCCTCGGTGAGCAGGACGAGGAGGACGCCGAACGTGCTCAGGAGCAGCAGCAGGCTGACGGCCTGGCCGACCCCGTGGAGGTAGCGCTGGCTGTAGTCATGGCCCATCCAGACCAGCGCCGTGCTGAAGCAGTAGGCCGTGACGGTCAGGAAGGTGCGGCCGCGTTGTCGCAGGGCCGAGCCGTCGATGAGCAGCAGCACCAGGGTGACGAGCGCGAGGATGGCCGAGGCGAGCGCCAGGGAGCGCCACTTCGGGACGGCCACCACGGGGCCCACGAAGTTGAACTTCTGCTGACGGAAGGCATCGAACACGCCCCAGTAGGGGCCGGCGGCTCCTTCGATGCTGTCCTTCCAGGGTTGGTCGTAGGCCTCGATGACGAAGTAGTCGTAGCCGTGTCGATTGAGCAGGTCGACCATGGTGCGCAGGAAGACGGCCTGGTCGACGCCGGAGGGGACCGCGCTGCCGCGCACGCCGCCGTTGCTCGGCCAGCCGACCTCCCCCAGCAGCAGGGGCTTGTCCGGGAACATCTCCCGCAGCAGGCTCACGCGCTCGAGCACGTAGCCCGGAGCGGCCTGCATCGACACGTCCTCCCAGTAGGGCAGGACGTGGCTCGAGACGAGGTCGACATGCTCGGCCAGCCGCGGAATCCCCCGCCAGACATGCCACTGCTCGCTGGTCGTCACGGGGACGGTGACGGCCGCGCGCACCCGGTCGAGGTAGGCGACGAGCTCGTCGAAGGTGACGTCCAGGCGATAGATGGATTCGTTGCCCACCACCACGCGCACGATGTTCGGGTGGGCGCGGGTCAGCGAGATGGCCTTCTCAAGCTCCCGCTCGTTGCGCTCCAAATCGTCGGAGATCCAGACGCCCAGCGTCACCCGCAGGCCGAGCTCCTCGGCCAGCCTCGGGACCTCCGCCTGGGAGCCCTGGACGGTGTAGATGCGGATGTGGTCGGTCCACTGGCTCAGCTGCACCAGGTCCGCGCGCAGCTCGGCCTCGGTGGGGTACCGGCCCTTCCTCGGGTTCTCGCCGAGCCGGTAGGGCGAGTACGTGAAGCCGGAGATGCGCTCCGGCCAGTCCGGCGCGGATACGGGGCGGTTGTTCAACGCCCAGAATCCTGTGAACAGCGCGGCGACGGCCACGAAGATGAGCACGTGGATGCCGAAGCCGCGCCATGACCTGGGGCGGGTCCCACTGAGCCATTCCGAGAGCCTCAAAGCGTCTCCTCTCTCCGTGAGTCCCCTGGCGCCCGCGGCGGAGCGGTGAGGCTCCTGGCGCATGGCCAGACAGGTGGGGTTCGAGTCCTGGAGGACTCATTGAGAGAGTTTGTGTCCTGCCTGCAACTCCAACCAGTTGACCTTGGTGCAATCCGTCCCGGTCCTCCTGGGGCGATGCGGGAGAGGTGGCGGGCCAGGTGTCTCGGCGGCCGGATGTCTGTTTCATGAAACACGGGCGGGGACCGGCCCGCAGCCCGGTTACGCCGAGCGGGCCAGGGCCAGGGCCACCGCGTCGGGGCCTGCGGGGAAACGGAGCGCCCCTGAAGTGTCGTTCACGGCGCGCCAGACGGCCTCCTCCACGTCGGACTCGCGCGTCACGGCGGTCGGCTGCCCGAGCCGGCGTTGTTGACGAGCACGTCGATGGGGCCGGCCGTCTCCAGCGCCGCGGCGATGCTCCCGGGCTTCGTCACGTCGAGCGGCACCACCCGCAGCCGCTCCGAGGCCGGGAGGAGGTCCTGCCGCGGTGTCCGCATGGTGGCGACCACGTTCCAGCCCAGGCCGAGGAAGTGGCGCGCGGTCTCGAGCCCGTAGCCGGAGGAGCACCCCGTGATGAGCACCGTCTTCATGAGCGAGCCTCCTGATGGCATCCACCCGTGACTTCGTACATTGCCGTCATGTCGACTCCCTGCCGCGGTTCGCGGCGTCGATGAACCCAAGGTACGCGCGGCCTCCCGGACGCTCCACCACACGGCGTCCGGATTTCTTTTGCTAGAGTCCAGTCCATGAGCGCCCCGCTGTCGGAAGTCATCGCGCTGCTCCAGCCCAGGGCAGTCTTCTCGAAGGGCATCAGCGGCGCCGGCGCCTGGGGCGTCCGCTAATCGGACTTCGGCCCGCCGAGCTTCCGCGCCGTGCTGGAAGGAAGCTGTCGGCTCGCCGTGGACGGACAGTCGCCCATCACGCTCCAGGAGGGCGACTTCGTCCTGCTGCCGGCGACGCCGGGCTTCACCATCTCCGGGTTCGAGCCGGTGATGGCCGAGCGTGTGGACCCCAAGGTCGCCGTGTCTCCCGGGGCGAGGTGCGCCATGGCAGACGGGGAGGGCGCCCGGACGTGCGTCTGCTCGGTGGTTGCTTCGTCTTCGATTCACCGGACGGGGCCCTGGTGGTGTCACTGCTCCCGGCCGTGGTGCACGTGCGCGGCGTGGAGCGGCTCTCCATGCTGGTGCGGCTCGTCGGGGATGAGACAGGCGAGCAGCGCTCGGGGCGAGAGCTCGTGCTGACGCGGCTGGTGGAGCTGCTGCTCATCGAAGCGCTGCGCGCGACGACACGCCTCCGGGGTTGCTCCGCGGACTGGCGGACGCGCGGCTCGCGCCCGCGATACGGCAGATGCACCGTCACCTGTCACGCCCTTGGACCGTGGCGCAGCTCGCGAAGAGCGCGGCGCTCTCCCGCTCGGCGTTCTTCGACCGCTTCTCGCACACCGTGGGGCTGGCGCCCATGGAGTACCTGCTCGGTTGGCGGATGGCCGTCGCGCGGGGGCTGCTGCGTGGCCGGGAGCTGAGCATCCACGAGGTGGCCGAGCGCGTGGGCTACAGCTCGGCGAGCACCTTCACCACGGCCTTCAGTCGCCATGTGGGCCAGTCTCCGGGGCGCTACGCGCGCGCGAGCTGACGTGGGGGGCGTCCGCTCTCGGACCGCGATACCGATACATTGTGAAGTCGAGGAAGCTGGCTGCGTGGCGTCGTGACGCCGTGAGCGCCAGTCGACACGTGGACACCCGGCTCACGCGATTTCGTCGCGGCGGGCGTGGGGAGAGGGATAGGGCGATGGCGGCCTGCTCGCGAGAAGGCTCGAGCAGCCGCATGTTTCAGTCGCCCAGCCTTCACGAAGAGTTGCCCCGTGTCTCCAACCCCCAAGTCCTTGAAGTCTCTCGTTTTCGCAATCGCCGCGAGCAGTGTCCTGTCGTGGGGCTGTGGCGAGCAGCCCGCACCCACGCAGGAGATTGTCGACAACCTGATTCAGGCGGGCTTCCCCGCCAATGACATCCAGGTCGTCGGTGAGACGGTCTTTGTCGGCAGGGACGCGGAGGTCACCCTGGAGGCCTCGCGCGAGCTGTCGACGGCCTCCGACTCCTCCGAGGAGCAGTACCGCACGACGAACCTCGTCGGCGCGGCCGTGACGAGGATTTGCGTCAACGGCCCCGCCTTCACCGGGGTGTTCAGCACGGCGCTGGACCTGGCCATCCAGAACTACAACGAGCGCTCCCCACGCTTCACGATGGCGCGCGCGCCGAGCACCGGCTGCAGCTTCACCATCCAGGCCAACCTCGACCCGAACATGAACGGCGGCGTCGCGGGGTTCCCGGCCAATGGCCTGCCATTCGGCTCCATCACCATCGGTGGACGGCTCAGCCAGTACGGTGTCGACGTCATCGAGCACGTCATCACGCACGAGCTCGGGCACACCCTCGGCTTCCGCCACACGGACTTCTACAACCGGACCATCAGCTGCGGGACGGGGGGCAACGAGGGCGATGGCGGAGTCGGCGCCATCCACATCCCTGGCACGCCGACCACCGCGTCGGTGGGGGGCTCCATCATGAACTCGTGCTTCCGCTCGGCGGAGACGGGCGAGTTCACGGGCAGCGACGTCACGGCGCTGCTCGCGCTGTACCCGCAGGCCGCGGGCACGCGGCTGTCCTTCCGCACCGCCACGGGGAACTTCCTGGTCGCGGAGAATGGGGGCGGCACGTTCGTGGGCGCCGACCGGACGGCCATCGGTGACTGGGAGCGCTTCGGCTACGTGGACCTGAACGGCGGCGAGATGCTCAACAACGACCTCATCAACCTGCGCGCGGCCAACGGCCAGTTCGTGGTGGCGGAGAACGGTGGTGGCGGCGTGGTCAACGCGAACCGCGCGACGGCCCAGGGCTGGGAGACCTTCCGCTTCATCAACCTGGAGGGCAGGAGCCGCTTCCAGGCCGGGGACCGCGTGGCCCTCCAGGCCTCCAATGGCCAGTACGTGGTGGCGGAGAACGGCGGCGGCGGTAATGCCTCGGGCGCGGTCAACGCCAACCGCTCCGCCATCGGCGCGTGGGAGACGTTCGTCCTCTTCATCCAGTGACGACCGAGGGCTCCCGCGCGGCCCCGCGGGAGGCCTCACTCCATCTTGACGTACAGCTCGCCGCTCATGCCGATGGCTCCGGGCTGGAGGGACCAGCCCGAGTGCTCGGGCATGAGGAAGAGCGTGCGGTTGCCCTCGGGCGTGCGCGCCGCGCCAATCAGGAGGTCGCGGCGTGTGCGCTGCGCCCCGGCGAGCGGGAGCACGTCGTGCTTCACGCTCCAGGTCCCCGTGTCCGACTCGGTGCCGAAGGTCATCGCCCCCGCGGGCCCCGAGCCCCCCACGTCCTTGAACTGGAAGGAGTGGTCGGGTTTGAAGACGTAGTCCGAGCGGGACGTCACCGCTCGCATCGTGGTGCCACCGGCGAAGGTGTTGACCCATCGGCGCCGAACTCGCGCGTCATCCCTGGGCGGTCCGCCGGTACTCGCCAGGAGGTACGCCCATGTGTCGGCGGAACGCGCGGTTGAAGGCGAACTCCGATTCATAGCCGACCCGGCTGGCGATGGCCGCGAGCCCCTCCTGGCCCTGTCGCAGCTGGCGCGACGCCTCCTGCATCCGCAGCTGGGTGAGGTACTCCAGGGGCGCCATTCCCACCGCGTGGGTGAAGCGACGCGCCAGCGTGGCCCGTGACGTGCCGGCGCGCTTCGCGAGCTCGTCCACCGTCCAGCTCCGTCCAGGTTCCGCGTGCATCCAGCCCAGCGTGCTCGCGAGCGTCCTGTCCCCGAGCGCGCCCAGCCAGCCCGCGCCGCCGGGAGGCTGTGTCTCGGCCCAGGCGCGCAGCACCTGGACCAGCAGGATGTCGAGCAGCCGGGACACCACGAGCGACGAGCCGCGCTCGCCCCGCGAGGCCTCGCTGTCGAGCAGGGCCACGGTGGGCAGCAGCGCCCGTGCCTCCTCGGACGCGCCCCGCAGATGCACCCGCTCGGGGAGCAGGCGGAGCACGGGGTGCGCGCCCGGGTCGTCGAACGCGAAGGAGCCGCAGAGCAGGCGGGACTCCACGCCGGAGCCTCCCAGCACATAGGCGGAGGCGTCCTCGCTCCGGGTCTCAAGCCAGGTCTCCAGCGCCATCTTCGGACTGCGCGGCGAGTCCGCGAGCGCGTGTCCGTCTCCGCGCGGCAGCAGCACGACATCTCCGGGGCCCAGGGGGAGCGTCTCGCCTCCCTGGACGAGGACGGAGGTGCCCGCGACGACCAGGTGCAGGGTGGCCGTCCGCGTGGGCGCCATGCGCAGCCCCCAGGGGGCCCGCGCGACGGTGCGGCAGTAGAGCCGTCCCCTCAGCCGCGTGTGTTCCAGGATCTGCCCGAGCAGGTCGGAGCCAGGGGTGGGGTCCATGCCTCCAGTATAGCCGTGGGCTGCCCGAGGCGCTCAGGTGATGAGCGTTCCAGACAAAGAATCGAGACGGCCGGAGATGGCGACCTCGAGCCCCGGGCGGCAGATTGTCCGCATGAACACACGGCTCGAAGCACGAGGAGATGCCATGGATACGACGTCAGCGCCTTTGTCCTGGAGGCTCGGTTCCCCCACGGCCCTGTTCACGCTGCTCCTGGGGGGCTTCATGCTCTACCTCAGCGTGGGCGGCCTGCTGAACCCGGTGGAGGCCGCTCGTGGCTTCGGGTTGCCCCTGACGGACACGGAGGCGATTGCGTGGATGAGCGTCAAGGCCGGGCGGGACTTCGGCATCGCGCTGGCGCTCTTCGGCCTGGTGGCCGCGCGTCAGCGCAAGGCGGCGGGCATCTTCGTGGTCGCCTCCATCGTGATGCCCGTCACGGATGCCTTGACGGTGATGGGGCAGGGCGTGTCGTTCGCCTATGCGTTCGCCGTCCACGGCTCCGCCGCCCTCTACGGCATCTGCCTGGGCTGGGCGCTGCTGCGCCCCGGGAAGGCTCGCGGTTGAGCGGGCCTCCCCGGGACGTGGGCCTTCAGCCTCCCGTCACCGGGCAGGTCGCGGGCTCGACGTAGAAGCCCTCCCACGAGCCGCCGTCGGTGGGGTTGCAGATGCCACCGTTGCCGCCGTTGCCGCTCTGGATGGGCGCGGCGAGCGTGTTCTCCTTCCAGTTGCGCGCGGTGCCCGTCGAGGACTCGAAGCCGTAGCGATTGCGGCCACCGAAGGTGCCGCACGCGTGGCGGGTGAACGCCTCCGCGGTGCCGAGCGTGGCGTTCACCGTGAGCTGGTCCGCCACCACCGCCACGTAGGCGCCGCTCGCCCCCTTGAGCTTGTACTTCGTGCCGCTGGTGACGAGCTCGAAGACCTCGCCCCCGGCCTGCGTCGTGCTGATGGCGGCCACCTTGCCCGCCCCATCCACGGTGAGCCACTTGTCGCTGCGCTCGCTCTGGATGCGCACGCAGCCCGCGCTGCCGCTCTCGAGGGTGCACGTCGCGCTGCAGCCATCACCGGACTGGGTGTTGCCGTCGTCGCACTGCTCGCCGCTCTCGAGGACGCCGTTGCCGCACACCGGGCTCGTGGTGCCACCCGAGCAGGCCACCGGCTCCAGATAGAACCCCTCCCACGTGCCGCCATCCGCCGGGTTGCAGGCGCCGCCGTTGCCACCGTCGCCGCTCTGGATGGGCCCATCCGGCGTCGTCTCCTTCCAGTGGGGCGCCGTCCCCACCGAGGCCTGGAAGCCGACGCGCGTGCGCCCGCCATAGCCACAGGGGTGCTGCGTGAACGACTCCCCGCTGGTGAAGTTGCCGGTCATCGACAGCTGGTTGTCCACCACCGTCATGAACGTGTCACCCGTCCCCTTGAGCTTGAACCGTGAGCCCACCGGGACCAACTGGAAGATCTGCCCGCCCGTCTGCGCCGTGCTGCTGGCCACGACCTTCCCAGCGCCATCCACCGCGAGCCACTTGTCGCTGCGCTCGCTCTGGATGCGGTAGCAGCTGCCGCTCGCGGTCTCCGTGAACGTGGCCGTGAAGCTGACCGCGCTGGCCGGCGTGGTGAAGGCGTGGGACTGCGCGCCGCCGTCCGACCACGACGAGAACGCCCAGAGCTTCCCGTTCGCGAACTGCGGGGACTCGACGCCCACCGAGCGGAGCACGCCGACCACGCCCGTCGTGGCGTGGGGCGAGGGGACGGGACGGCCGTCCATCAACACCTGCAGCCCGCCAGGCACGCTGCTCACCGTGATGGGGACGGTGACGGGGTGCACGTCGCGATACGTCGTGTGGGTGAGGCCAATCGAATCCCGCACCGTGAGCCACACCCGGTACCAGACGTTCGCCGAGCTCTCGCCGATGTTCGGGATGGGCCAGTCGCCGCTCGCGATGCCGGTGGTGTCGGGCATGGCGGGATGCGTGTGGGTGTCGTGGTGGAACACGATGCTCCACGTCATGGCGCTCGGCGGCAGCGCGCCATCCTCCTCGTCGCTGGCCGAGCCGGAGAACACCAGGTTCGTGGCGGCGATGTAGGTCGTCCCCACGGCCGGCGTGACAATCGTGGCCACCGGCGGCTTGTTGGACGTCACCGTCAGCACGGCCTCCGTGCTGGTGGCCGTCCCAATCCCGTTGGTGATGACCACGCGCAAGCGCGCGTTGTTGTCGGTGAGCTGCGCGGCGCTCAGCGTATAGGTCGCCGACGTGGCGCCTAAGATGGCCACGCCGTTGCGCTGCCACTGGTAGGTGAGGGGCTGCTCGCCGCTCGCCGACACCGTGAAGCTCGCCGGGGTGCCCACGGAGACCAGGAGGTCCGCCGGCTGCTGCGCGATGGTCGGCGGCAGCGCGGCCGTGTACGCGATGCGGCCCACCTGCCCCGTGCCCCGCGCCAGATAGTAGAGCGCGCCGTCGGGACCCACATCGAGGTCCACCGGGCCCGAGACGCCCGTCGCGAACAGGGAGACGGCGCCGGTGGTCGGGTGGATGCGCGAAATCCAGTCGTTGGTGTAGTCCGCGAAGAAGTACTGCCCCAGGTATGCACCGGGGAACGCGGAGACGCGCGGGTTGTAGAAGGCTCCCCCGGCGATGCAGTTGCCGGCGGCCGTGCCGGGGCCATGCGGGTACGCGTAGAACGGCTGCGTGAGCCCCGGGCGGTTCGTGAAATAGCCCTCCGTCATCGGCCAGCCGTAGTTGGCCCCGGCCTGGCCGCGGTTGATCTCCTCCCAGCCGCCTTCACCCACGTCGTTGATGAACAAAAGCCCCGTGCCGGGCTGGAAGTCGAAGGTGAACGGATTGCGCAGCCCCATGGCCCAGGTCGCCTTCGCGAGCCCGGTGGCCGTCGCGTGGAACGGGTTGTCCGCGGGGATGGTGCCGTCCGAGTTGAAGCGCAGCATCTTCCCCAGCGGCGTGTTCAGGCTCTGCGAGTTGGAGGAGACCGCGTTCTCGCCCACGGAGACGTAGAGCTTGTCGTCAGGCCCGAAGCGCACCGCGCCGCCGTTGTGGTTGGCGGCGTCGAGCGTCGGGAGGTCGGCGAGCACCAGCTCGCTGCCGGGCACCACCACGTTGCCGTTGGCGGTGAAGCGGCTGACCCGGTTGTGGATGGTGCCGTCCACCGACGTGTAATAGACATACAGATAGTTGTTGCTCTCGAAGTTGGGGTCGAACGCGACGCCCATCAGGCCCCGCTCGTTGCCGGTGTCCACGGCGAGCGTCATGAACGGCGTCGCCAGCAGCTGGCCGTTCTGGACCACGCGCAGCGCTCCGCTCTTCTCCGAGATGAACAGGCGCCCGTCGGGCGCGAAGGTCATCGTGGTCGGACCCCTCAGGCCGGTGACGAAGACCGAGTCGGCGAAGTTGGCATCCTGGATGACGGCGCCCGCCCTCGAGCCCGCGAGCTCCGAGGGCTCCGTCGGCGGCGTCGAACAACCCGTGATGAGCAGAAGCGCCACGCCCACGAGCGTGAGCGGCCTGGGCCACCCTGGGCCTGTGCACTTGCTTGCCTGTGTTTGCATTGTTGTCTCTCCCGGTCGAACAGGTTCACGCCGCTGGGGGCCGCGTGGAGGGGGAATGATTCTTTCTCGTTTTACATTGAAAGCATGTTCGCAAGGGCGATGACGTGACATGCACGTGAGCGGTGCGTGGGCCCGCACACCTCGGCCTACCGCGCTGTCGCGTGCTGTTGGAGCCTTGAACCTGCGGCGGAAGTCGTGAGCGTCGGGTGCCAACGAGCGCTGGAGGAGGGGCGGCGCGGTTCTTCTCAGTTTTTTGGAAGTTCACGCATTTCGGTTCTATGTCTCCTGGTCAACACGCTGCCCGATGTCACGCAGGTCGGCCCAGAGGGAGCCAAGAGGATGCGCATCCTGAGCAAGCTTTCCGTTGCGGTGGTGTCTGTCTTGTGGCTCGGCGGCTGTGGAGACCCCGGCCTGGAGCTGGGCGGGGATGACGTCGTCGGCCAGCTGGAGCAGGACTTCGGTGGGCCTGGTGGCCTGATGGCCTTCTTCGACAGCCACACCGAGGAGCAGATACGTGGGGCGCTGGCGCCGTACGGCGTCGGCTACGTGCGCCACGGGGACGTCACCGGGGCGGCCATCCGGGACTGTCCGAAGTACTTCCCGTCGAGTGACCGGAACCTCTGGCACGACTTCGATGGCGAGTATTACTTCCTGGACACCGCGGGCCGTCCGAGCCGGGCGTACAAGAACCTGCCGGCCATCGTCGCGGCGCCGCGCATCGACGCCTGTCAGACGAGCGTGGGGCAGTGGGGCGATGCGGAGAACCCCAGCAATGACTACGACGGGGGGCACCTCATCGGCTCGCAGCTGGGGGGCTGGGGTGGCCGGGCGAACCTGGTGCCGCAGGATGCCAACTTCAATCGCGGCAACTGGCTGCAGCTCGAGAACAAGATGGCCAAGTGCGGGAGCCTGCCGAGCGGCCGGCTGCGCTACACCATCGGCGCGAGCTATCCGAACACCACGGCGCTGATTCCCAACACCCTGACGATGGAGATCAGGAACCAGACGTCGGGCGCGAGCGTGGCGCTGTCCTTCTCCAACACGGATGGAGGGGGCTCGGGAGGCACGGCCTCGCGGACCCGGGGCGTGGACTGGCTGACCGGCCAGGGCTGCAACTGAGACAGGTCCGACAGCGCGCGCCCCGGCTCAGTCCGCGCCGTAGTTCCTGCGGAACGCATCCGCGAGCCACTGGGCGACGAGCGCCCGGTGGGGCGCGAGCTCCAGCTCCAGGGACTTCTCGCGCGCCTGCTCGTGCACCCGCGCCATCACTCCGTCGCAGTCCCGCTCCTCCACCAGTCGGCCTCCCTCGAAGAGGAGCTCCTGGGCGCGCTTGCGCCCCCAGGCGGGGTGGAGCCCTTCGTGGAAGGGCGCGCGTCGGTTGAAGCCGTCCACCAGCAACAGGCCCCCGGTGAAGGCCACGGGGGCACGCAGGCGCGTGTAGACGACCCGCTCGTGCGTCTCGCTGGAATAGGTCGCGAGCTGCCCGGACAGCGCCGGGCCGTGGCCCTCCCGGACGGCCTGTTCCTCCTGGGCGGACAAGCCGATGCGCAGCTCCTCCAGCAGCAGCCGCTTGTCCGCGACGCGGTAGCGGCAGAGGAAGCCCCGCTGACAGGCCGTCGACATGGCCCAGGGCCTCAGCCCGTGGGCGGAGGGCTCGAACAGGTCCGTGCCCTGGATGCCCGCGAGCTCGAAGACGTGCTTGCGGTACTCGACGGTGTCGTGGAGCTGCGCGGTCATGGCGGTACCTTCGCTGACGGAGTCGGGCCGCAGCGTACCCCACCCGTCCGTCGCGGCCGCCGATGTCTGGGATATCGGCGCGCCTCGCCTCCGGCCCCCGGGCTCACCCCGGAGGCCAGCAAGGCTCACAGCTCGTTGAAGATCATCAGCCCGCGCGAGGACTCGGCGGTGTAGACGTAGCCGTCGCCCGGCAGGCGCACGCCGAAGAGCCCCTCGAAGATGCTGTCGGCCCGGCGCGGGTCCGCCTCCCGGAAGACGTGGTGGTGCGCCACCTCGCGCATCTGGGTGGGATTGGAGACGTCCACCACGCGCAGGCCCTCGTGGTACCAGGCGATGTACAGCAGGTTGCCGCGCAGGATGAGGTTGTGCATGGAGGTCACCCGCCGCAGCTTGTAGGTGCCGATCTTCGCGATGTTCGCGGGGTCGCTGACGTCGAGCGCGCGCACGTGGGAGGCGTTGAACTCGCCGCCCTCGAAGGCGATGGTCTTCCCGCCGAAGGTGCCCACCGCGTTGTGGTGCGAGAAGCCGTCCGGACGGGTGAAGCGGCCCAGCTCGCGGATGTCCTCCAGGTTGGAGAGGTCGTGGATGGCGTAGCCGTCGAAGGAGTCGCTCAGGTAGAGCCGCCCCTCGTAGACGAACGCGTCATGGGGGCCTCCCGGGATGACGGCGCGCAGCACCGGGTCGAAGGGGTCGGTCAGCTCGTAGATGAAGGTCCCGGAGATGGGGTCCATGGCGTAGAGGAAGTTGCCCTCGACCAGCACCGTGTGCGCGCCTCCTGAGCCACCGGTGGCCACGCTGCGCACGAAGAGCGGCTCGGCGGGCCGGGAGATGTCGTAGACGATGAAGCCCGAGGCGCTGCTCGCGATGTAGAGCGCGTCGCCCTTGGCCCACACGCTGTTCCAGAAGTTGTCCCCGGGCAGGCTGATGGCGGCGGTCTGCACCGGGCTGCGCGGGTTGCTCACGTCGAACACGGCGAGTCCCCCCTGCTCCTCCCGGAAGGAGGTGGAGACGACGTAGGCGTGGCCCTTGGCGACGTGGACGTCCACGGTGTGGCCCGTGGGGACCGCGCGCTCGGACAACAGCTCGAGCCCGCCCGAGGACTCGGGCTCGGCGTCCTGCAGCGCCACGCGGTGGGCCTCGAAGGTGCCGCCGAAGGAGAACCTGCCGCGGGAGCAATATGCGAAGCAGCCGGTGAGGATGTTGGGCGCCTTCGTCTCGCAGCCCGTCAGGTTGATGACGGTCTGGGTCCGGGCCTGCTGGCCCTGCAGGACGAAGCGGTCTCCCTCCATGTCGAGCTTGAGCAGGGGGTTGTCATACAGGGTGCTCGTCCCGCCATCCTCCTTCAGGTGGAAGCCGGTCCCGGCCGGGACGATGCGGGTGCCGCCGTCCGCCAGCAGTCGCTCACCCCGCAGCTCGGCCTGGTAGATGCCCGCCTGGGGGAGCGCGCCCAGCGTCGTCAGGTCACATGGCGACAAGTCGAAGAGGTCGGCGCGGTCCAACTCGTTGCAGATGGTGGCGGGGACGGTCCTCGGGTCGTACTTGCAGGTGGCCAGCAGGCCCTTGTCTTCGATGTCGCCCGTCTCCTCGAGCGGGACGTAGGTGCCATCCCAGACATAGGGGCCCGCGTCGCCACCCGCGTCCGGCCCGGCGTCGGGGTCCTCGGAGGGACCCGCGTCGTGTCCCGAGTCGGAGCCCGAATCGAGGCCCGCGTCCTGGCCCGCGTCGGGCGGGGAGGGTGTGTCCTCGTCGCAACCCGCCAGCGATGCGAGACACAACGTCGAGAGAAGGAGCCCTAGGGTGCGATAGGTGCGTGTCACGGAAGGACCTCGGGATGGGGAGAACCGAGGAGTGTGCCCGTCCACGGGGTGGCTCAGGGCGCCGTTGTCCCAGGGCTCGGGAGTGTTTGCGCCACGAAGGGGACTCCGGCCGCAGGGCGCGCCAAGCCCGGGTTCGAGGCCACCCTGGCCGGCGACTTGCACAGCGGGCATTTTCCGCGCGGACCCGCGAAGGTGCGTATTGGCCACTGATTCCAGCCGGGCCGTGATTCTCGCGAGCCCTTGGAGGCTGTCGCGCCTGGAGTGGAGTGAATCCAGGCGTGCCGTAGGTCTCGTGTCGACATGGCGTGTCTGGGATTGGCGGGTCCGATACACCCCGGTCAAGGTCGTAAACACCCCTCAATGACTCATCATTGTTCGTGCTCGTCGGGGTTGGCATGAATTGATTCGAGACATTGAGACTTTTATCAACGCGCGATAGCGTCGTGTCCGATTCGTGACACTGGCGTTCGACGTCCATCCGCATGACCTCCGACATGATGTGTTGCTTCGAGGCGCTCCCCGGCCCGGGGGCCCGGTTGATGGGGACGCACGTCCAGCTGGAGAGGTGTGAGACGTGAGCACCGAGATGAAGGGTCCCCCTCCAGGCCTGGGTGCGGAGTGGCAGCAGGTGTTGGCCATCTTCTCCGAGGAAGCGGAGGAGCTGCTCTCCTCGATGGAGGAGACCCTCATCGCGCTGGAGGCCCGCCCGGACGACGAGCACCTGCGAGCGCTCTTCCGACTGGCCCACAACCTCAAGGGGAGCGGCAGCTCGCTCGGCTTCCAGTCGCTGACGGACTACGTGCACGGGGCCGAGGACCTCATCCAGGCCCTGCTCGACCAACGCCTCACGGTGGGCGAGCCCTGGGTCTCCTTGTTGTTGAGCTCGGTGGACCACCTGCGGGAGCTGACGCGGGCCGCGCTGGCGGGCGTGGACCAGCTGGGGCCCGTGCACCGGGCGCAGCTGGCGCGGCTGCTCGAGGGCGGGGCCACCGGCAAGTCGAGCGACACGAGCCCTCCTCCCACGGTGGTCGTCCCGTTCGAGAACGTCCCGCTCCGGAGTGAGGCCCGCGTGGCGGCGCGGGGCCGTTCGCTGCGCATGGACGTGGAGCGGCTGGACCGCATCGTCACCCTCGCGGCGGAGCTGTCCATCGCGCGGGGGCGCATGACGCAGTTCCTCATGGAGGCGGAGGCCTCCGGCGCGAGCTGGGACGAGGCGCTCACCCAGCAGCGGGAGATGGACCCGCTCTTCCAGGAGCTGCAGGAAGAGGTGATGCGCGTGCGCATGGTCCCCGTCGGCCCGCTGTTCCGGCAGCACCTGCGCACCGTCCGCGACCTGGCCCGGGCGCAGGGGAAGCTGGCGCTGCTGGAGCTGGAGGGCGAGGACGTCACGTTGGACACGGCGGTGCTGGAGGCCTTGCGCGACCCGTTGCTCCACCTGCTGCGCAACGCCCTGGACCACGGCATCGAGACCCCGGCGGAGCGGCAGGCGGCGGGCAAGGAGGCGTGTGGGCTGCTGCGCCTGCGGGCCGTCCACGAGGCGGGGGGCGTCGTCGTGGAGCTGTCGGATGATGGCCGGGGCATCCAGCGCGAGCGCGTGCGCGAGCGCGCCCGGGAGCGGGGCCTGGTGGCCAGCCCGGAGCGGCTGCGCGACGAGGAGGTGGACCGGCTCATCTTCGAGCCCGGGTTCTCCACCGCGAGGACGGTGACGGAGCTGTCGGGGCGCGGGGTGGGGATGGACGTGGTCCGCCGCGACGTGGAGGCCATGCGCGGCACGGTGGCCGTGCGGACCCGGGAGGGCCACGGCACCACGATGACGCTGCGCCTGCCCCTCACGCTCGCCGTCATCCAGGGGTTCGCCATGGGCGTGGGCGACCAGGTCTACGTGGTCCCCATCGAGCTGGTGCAGGAGTGCCTGGAGCTGCCCGCCTCCCAACGCACGGGCGAGGAGGCCGGCATGCTGGCCCTGCGGGGGCAGCCCTTGCCCTACCTGCGCCTGCGCAGCGTCTTCGGCCTGGGCGGCGCGGCGCCGGGCCGGGAGAACGTCGTCGTGCTCCGCCACCCGGACGGCATCGTCGGGCTGGCGGTGGACCACCTGCAGGGCGAGGGTCAGCGCGTCATCCGGCCCCTGGGGCGGCTGTTCCAGGACGCCCCCGGCATCTCCGGGTCCAGCATCCTGGGGGATGGCCGGGTGGGCCTCATCCTGGACACCTCCACGCTGGTGCGCCGGGCCATCCGCCGCGCCGCCGAGACCCCCGAGTCCCCCTTCACCGAGGCCGCGCTCATCCCGGGCGCCGACGCTCGCGCGCCTTCCGCCTCCCGCGCTTCGGAGCCCTGAACGTGTTCGACAACCTGAGCATCACCCGCAAATTGTTGCTGGCCTTCACGTCGATGGTGGTCATCCTCATCGGCATCGTGATGGCCACGTACTCGACGCTCAACCGCACCGCGGTCGCGGACGTGGAGAGCAAGCAGATCACCGAGGTGCTCATGGCCGTGCGGACCCTGGAGGGCGACCTCGCGGACCTGGAGACGGGCCAGCGCGGCTTCCTCATCACCGGCGACGAGCGCTTCCTGGAGCCCTACACCGCGGCGCGCGTCAGCTTCGCGCAGAACCTCAACCACATCCGGGAGCTGACCACGGACAACTCCCGGCAGCAGGAGCGGCTCCAGGAGGTCCGGGACCTGGTCCAGCAGTGGCAGGGCCAGCACCTGGAGTCCACCATCGCCCGGCGGCGCGAGGTCCTCGCGGGCAAGTCGGACCTGAACGCCCTCTTCGAGGAGGTGAAGGGCGCGCGCGGCAAGGAGATGGCGGACCGGATGCGCACGCTGCTCACCGAGGTGGCCACCGAGGAGGGCTCGCTGCAGGCGAAGCGCTCGGAGGATGTCGCCCGGCTGGTGGAGCTCTTGTACGACACCCTCGTCTTCGGCGGCGCGCTGGGCGTGGTGCTCGCGGGGCTGCTGTCCTTCATCCTCACGCGGAGCATCGTCCGCCCGCTGACCGAGGCCGTGCAGGTGACCGACCAGGTCACCGGCGGCGACTTGACGGCGACCATCTCCGTGCGTGGCAGGGACGAGACGGGGCAGATGATGACGGGCATGCGGGAGATGATCCACCGGCTGTCAGGGGTCATCAGCGAGGTGCGCGGCGCGGCGGGCTCGCTGTCCTCCGCGTCCACCCATGTGGCCGCCGCCTCGCAGGGGCTGTCCCAGGGGACGAGCACGCAGGCGGCCTCGGTGGAGGAGACCACCGCGAGCCTGGAGCAGCTCAACCTCACCATCAGCCAGAACGCGGAGAACAGCCGGCAGATGGAGCAGATGGCGGTCAAGGGCGCGCGGGACGCGGAGGAGAGCGGGCGCGCGGTGAAGGAGACGGTGGAGGCGATGAACGCCATCGCCGAGCGCATCTCCATCGTCGAGGAGATTGCCTACCAGACGAACCTGCTCGCGCTGAACGCCGCGGTGGAGGCCGCGCGCGCCGGGGAGCATGGCCGGGGCTTCTCGGTGGTGGCCACGGAGGTGCGCAAGCTGGCCGAGCGCAGCCAGAAGTCCGCGAAGGAGATTGGCGCGCTGGCCAGCTCCAGCGTCCGGGTCGCCGAGCGCAGCGGACAGCTGCTGGCGGAGCTGGTGCCGGCCATCCGCCGCACGGCGGAGCTGGTGCAGCAGGTGACGACGGTGTCGAAGGAGCAGGCCATCGGCGTGTCGCAGATGAACCGCGCGATGGTGCAGGTGGACCAGGTCACCCAGCGCAACGCGTCCGCGGCGGAGGAGCTGTCCTCCACGGCCGAGGAGATGGCGACGCAGGCCGAGTCGCTCTTGCAGATGATGACCTTCTTCCGCCTCGCGGATGGCTCGGGGTATGTGGGGCGTGGGATGTCGCCGCCGAAGCCGCCCGCGCCGCGTCCGCCCTCGTCGCCGGCGAGGTCGCTGTTCGCGGCGGCGCAGGGGCCGCTGCCCGCGTCACCGGCGCCTGGGTCCAACCAGGACTTCCAGCGGTTCTAGGGGCGCGCCCGAGCCATGAGCGACTCCATGGAGAAGTCCGGCCGGTCCAACTACCTGAGCTTCATGCTCGCGGGCGAGGAGTACGGCGTCGGCATCCTGCGGGTGCGGGAGATCATCGAGCACCGCCCCATCACCCGGGTGCCGGGCATGCCCGCGGCGGTGCAGGGGGTCATCAACCTGCGAGGCAGCGTGGTGCCGGTGGTGGACCTGGCGGTGAAGTTCGGCCTGCCGCCGAGGCCCATCACCCGGTGGACGTGCTTCGTCATCGTCGAGGTGTCGCTCGACGGGCGGCAGGGCGCCATGGGGCTCCTGGCGGACTCGGTGAGCGAGGTCCTGGAGCTGGGGCCGGAGGACATCGAGCAGCCGCCCGCGTTCGGCACGCGCGTGCGGCTGGACTTCCTCGTGGGCCTGGGGCGGCACGAGGACACGTTCATCATGCTGCTGGACCTGGACCGGCTGTTGTCCGTGGCGGAGCTGCTCAGCCTGGAGACCGCCTCCGCCGAGCAGGCCGCCGGGGGCGAGCCGTTGAGCACGCCGGTCTCCGTTGTCGCGGTAGAGCCTGTCCCGGACGAGGCCCCCGGCAACGGCTGACGCGATGAGCGACTTCACGCGTCCACCCGCCGCGCCCCCGGTGTTGACGTCGCGGGAGCTCGCCCTGTTCCAGGCGCTGGTGGAGCGTGAGGCGGGCATCCACCTGTCGCAGGCCAAGGATGCGCTGGTGGCGAACCGGCTCTCGCGGCGGCTCCGGGAGCTGGGGCTGACGTCGTTCGGCGCGTATTACACGTACGTCACCGAGCGGGGGCACGAGGCCGAGAAGGTGCGGATGCTGGACAGCCTCTGCACCCATGAGACGGCGTTCTTCCGTGAGCCCCAGCACTTCGAGCTCTTGCGCGAGCGCATCTTCCCGGACTGGATTGCGCAGGCCCAGGCGGGTCGTCGGGCGCGGAGCCTGCGGGTCTGGAGCGCGGCGTGCTCCACGGGAGAGGAGCCCTATTCGCTCGCGATGAGCTTGTTGGAGGCCTTCCCGCGAGGCTCGGGGTGGAGCCTGGAGGTGCTGGCGACGGACCTGTCCACGTGGGCGCTGGCGCGGACGCAGGAGGGGCTGTGGGGGCTGGAGCGGGCGGCCACGATTCCGCAGCCGCTGCTCCGGGCGTACATGCTCAAGGGGGTGCGGACGCAGGAGGGCATGATGAAGGCGGGGCCGGAGCTGCGGGCGCTGATGCGTTACGCGCGCGTCAACCTGAACGCGCCCGGCGAGTGGCCTCCGGGGCCGTTCGACCTCATCTTCTGTCGCAACGTGCTCATCTACTTCGGCGCGGAGGCGCGAAGCCGGGTGATTGGCGGAATGGTCCAGCGGCTCGCGCCCACGGGGTACTTCTTCCTGGGGCACGCGGAGAGCCTGATTGGCGTCGACGTGGATGTCCGCTCCGTGAGCGCGAACGTGTACACGCCTCGGGGCTGGGTGACAGCGCGGTATTGAAGCGCGCTGCTCGGGATGTGCTCCGGCGGGCCTTGAGGCAGGATGTCGGCGTGGTCGTCCTGTCCGAGGTCTTCCGATGAAGCGTCTTCCCATGCGTCTCGTGCTGCTCCCGCTCCTGGCCATTCTGCTCACTGGGAGGGCAGGGGCGGAGGGGTTGGAGGTGCGCACGCTCACGGTCCTCCCCAAGCCGGAGGCGGAGAGCGTCTTCCCGGTGGGGGATCTCCAGATGGCGTTCGTCACGCACGAGAAGCCGGAGGTGGCCGCCAACATCAACGACGCTTTGTTCATCGGTCGGTTCAAGGCGTTGACGCCCACGAAGGTGGAGGCGCGGCTGCCGGCCGACGGACTGGACCTGTCGGGGCTCTCCGAGCAGGGCTTCACTGTGACGCGGAACGATGGGCGCCTGCTCACGATTCGCTTCGATGTCGAGGGCTGCGGGGCCTACTGCGAGACTTACGGCGTGGCGTACAGCTTCGACGTGCGCACGGGACGTCAGCTGAATCCACGGGAGTTGTTCACCCCCGCGGGCGTGCGGGCCCTGGTCCTGCGCATGAACAAGGAGAAGCTGCGGCTCTACCGGGAGCAGGTTGCGAAGTATGAGCGGGAGCTGAAGGCGTCGAGCAAGAAGAAGGCCGCGAGCGACACGGTGGCGGACCTGGAGGAGCGCCTCGCGTTCAATCGCGAGTGCCTGGAGGGCGTCGAGGCGAACGCGGAGGAGGAGCGCACGAGGAACACGTTCCACGAGCGCTGGGAGTTCACCGGTGCGGAAGCGCGGATGACCGCGGAGCGGTGCAGCAACCACGCGTCACGTGCGCTCGATGACGTCGACAGCGTGAGCCTGGCCCTGCCGTATGCCACCCTGCGTCCGCATCTGACGGCCTACGGCAAGCACGTGCTGCTGGGCGAAGGGCAAGGGGTGTCCGGTGAAGTCTTCGGGCAGGTGCTGCGGGGGCGAATCGGCAAGCTGCCCATCGTCATGATGTTGGAGCGGCAGAGGGACGACTCGGTCTCCGGCGTGTACTTCTACGAGAAGCACCGCAAGCCCATCGAGCTGGACGGCCGGGTGGAGGGCGGGAAGCTCGAACTGCAGGAAAGGGATGCGGAGGGTAACCCGGCGGCGAGCCTGCGGCTGGAGGTGGGGAAGAACCTGCTGCGAGGCGAGTGGGTGGGCAAGCAGACGCTGCGGATGGAGCTGCGAGCGCCCTCTCTTTAGGGGGAGATGCAATCGGGAGGGGGCGTGGTCCGTAGCCGTGGGCGATGGATTCTCGCGCGACGCCGCTCCATGTCGAACCCCGGGGCTCCACGATGACACGCAAGGCCCGTTGGTTCCTCTTCGGCTTCCTCTGCGTGGCCGTGGGCCTGTATCCCATCAGCTACTTCCTCGCGGGTTCGAGCTTCGGGATTCGCGGCTCGAAGGACGAGGCGTTGCTGATGGACGTCGTCTGGAACGCGGCCTTCTACATCCACGTCGGGATGGGTGGGCTCGCTCTGGCGGTCGGTTGGACGCAGTTCGTCGCGAGGTTGCGGGGCAAGTACCCGGGTGTGCACCGGCTCCTCGGGAAGGTCTATGTCGGGGCGGTCATGTTGAGCGGGCTCGCGGCCGTGTACATCGGCTTCTTCGCCACGGGAGGCATTGTCGCCGCGTCGGGCTTCGTCAGCCTGGGCGTCATCTGGCTGGCGACGACGGCCAGTGCCTGGTGGTTCATCAGGAACCGGCGGGTCGAGGAGCACCGGCTCATGATGACGTACAGCTTCGCGGCCTGTTTCGCGGCGGTCACGCTGAGGTTGTGGATGCCCGTGCTGGTCCACTCGCTGGGCGATTTCGTCACGGCCTACCGAATCGTCGCGTGGCTCTGCTGGGTCCCCAACCTCGGCGTGGCCTGCCTCATGTCACGCAGGCAGCTTCCGACGCGTGAACTCGTGGCGTCGTGACGCTGGCTACGTGGAAGTCACGTGAGGTTACAGGATTCGCGCGAGCTTCCAGTACGCCCCCTTGTTGGAGGACCTGATGGGCGGGAACGTCGCGTTCACGTTGAGCTGGATGACGCGCTCCTCGCTGGTCGGTGCTGGCGTGGTCGTGTTGTCCGTATATCCATCGAAGATGTAGCTGCCCCTGGTCGGGCACGTCTCGCCTGTCTTGAATCGCTGTCCCACGGTCGCCATGTTGGTCTCCCCGTCCGTCCTCGGTAGACGGCTTGTCGTGCCGATTGGCACCGCGTGAGACTTTGAGTCCATGGACGGGCGCGAGCCATACCTCCCAAGTGGTAGGTAAAACAGCCCCGTTGCCGTGAGCTTCTCACGGCACGGGTGGACGTCTGTGGCGCGCTACTCCCGCAGCACGGTCAGCCCCAGGTCGGTCAGCACATAGAGCATGGCCGGTGCCACGGTGGGGTCGTAGACGAGTTGGAGCACCTGTCGCCCGGTCACGGTCTCCACGCGCGTGAGCGTCGCCCCGTCCTCCTCGATGCGCCACAGGCCCTGGTCCTGCGTGCCCACGTAGACGATGCCGCCGTCCGTGGCCGCGAGCGCCGTCACGTTGGAGGAGGGCAGGGTGGTGATGCGCGTGTAGTTCGCGCTGGAGCGGTCCGTCTGCTCCATGCGCCACAGGCCGAAGTCACGGCTGCCCACCCAGGTCGTCCCCGCCTTCGTGCGAGCGATGGCGCGCCAGTGGTCGAAGGACTCCAGGCTGTTGAGTTGCGCGTTGTGCCCCTTGTAGCTCCAGGGCACCGGCCCTTCCCAGGTGAGCTCCCGGTCGAAGTCCGCGAGCACACCGTTCGGCTGGAGGATGCCCACCAGCCAGTCATTGGCCACCAGCACCTCACCGTCAGGTCCGATTCCGAGCCCCCAGTTGAACCCCGCCTGGAGTGACTGGGACACGCTGCCGTCCGCGCGCGGCGTCTCGAGATACCAGGCCGCGTGGCGGTGGCTGTTGTACGTGAGGTCTCGAATCAACGTCACGCCGTGGTTGGTGCCGATGTAGACATCACCCCGGTCCCTGCCGCGCATCACCCGCTGGCAGGCGAGCACCGAGCGGTCCTCGTCGTAGTGGAAGTCGTTGGTGTTGCGGATGCCGAGCTGCTGCTGTCCGCCCGAGACACCCGCGCTGCGCCACAGGTGCTCCTCCAGCACCACCGTGCCGTCGGACTCCACGCGCACCGCGTCCAGGTCGCCCTTCTGGTACTCCGCGAAGCGCTCCTCGGTGTGGTGCGGCTCCCCAGGTCCGGGGATGTAGGCGTGAGGTTTGTCCGGTACCTCCGGCTGTAATTCGTACGTGTGGTAACCCACGTAGGCGCGCCCCGCCTCACCCCCGCAGATGACGGTGGAGCCGAGCGCCTTCTTGTCCCGCCCGAAGCCCCCGGCGGCCTGTCCCACGCCACGCGTCCATGTGGGCGCCGTGTCGCCAGGACGCAGCACGCCAATCTCGTCGCCCTTCAAGAGCCAGATGTTGTGGCCCTCGTCGACGCCGATGCTCCGCACCCCCGCGCCGACACCGAACGCCGTCGCGTAGTCCTTCACCGCGTCCGTGGGCCAGGGGCCCGGACCCGAGGGGGCGTCCTTGTCCGAGGACTCGCCACATGCGCCGAGGAACACCGCCATGCCCACCGCCGTTGCCCATCGCCATCCACCGTGCATCCGCCCTCCCTGACTCTCGCCGTCACGGGAATCCCAGCAATGCGTGTGCCCGGCGGGGATGGGAAAACTTCTTCTCAGCGTGGCGACTCCAGGTTCATCACATCCGGGTGGGACAGGGCCCGCGGACTCCGGCTGTCACAGGCGAAACAGCCGCACGTCTTTTGCGCGCACCCATCAGGAGACCCCTCGATGCAGACCCCCCGAAACGACACGTCACACCCGCGTCCCCGTTTGGACATCGCCCGGCTCGCCCCCGCGCCCTACCGCGCCTTCCTCGCCGTGGATGCGGCGCTGCGCGAGAGCCCGTTGGCTCCGAACCTCCGTGAGCTGGTGAAGATTCGCGCCTCGCAGCACAACGGCTGCGTCCTGTGCGTGGACATGCACGTGCGTGAAGCGCGCCACCTGGGAGAATCCGACGAGCGCCTCCACCAGGTCGTAGTCTGGCGCGAGTCCCTGCTCTTCAGTGACGCGGAGCGCGCCGCGCTCGCCTACACCGAGGCCGCGACCCAGCTGGGGCCCGAGGGTGTACCGGACGCGGTGTGGGACGCGGCGCGGGCGGCGTTCGACGACGCGTCACTCGCGGCGCTGGTCGCGCAGGTGGCGCTCATCAACGCGCTCAATCGCATCGGCGTCCCCCTGCGCACGCCGCCTGGGGCCGTGACTCACGCGAGGTGAATGGCGTCGCGCTCGAGCCGCTGGAGCTTGTCGGGGTTGAGCACCCGGTAGATGGCGCGGATGTGCTCGCCGTCCACCTCGAGCATCGTCGCATGGAAGAGCACCCCGTCGCGGAAGGTGAGCGCGGCGGGCTGCCCGTTGAGCGACACGATGCGGTGCTCCATCGTGCCGCGCAGCTTCTGTCTCAGCCCGAGCAACATCCGGATGATGCGTTCGGCGCCCTCGATGCGCTTGCGCGCCGCGTAGGCCTTGCCGCCTCCGTCACTGGTGAACGTCACGCCCGGGGCGAGCATCGAGACCAGCGCCGCCTGGTCTCCCGTACCGAGCGCGGAGAGGAAGCGCTGCAGGAGCTGCTCCTTCATCCCGGGAGGTGAAGGGAAGCGCGGACGTCCTTCCCGCACCCGCTCGCGCGCCCGGTGCACCAGCTGCCGCACCGCCGGCTCGTTGCGCCCCAGCACCCGCGCCAGCGTCTCGTACTCCTCACCGAAGACCTCGCGCAGCAGGAAGGCCACGCGCTCCTCGGGCTTCAGCGACTCGAGCAACACCAGCAGCGCGACCGACAGGTCCGAGGCGCGCTCCGCGGCCTGTTCCGGAGTGGGCGCCTCGGTCAGCACGGGCTCTGGCAGCCAGGGGCCATCGTAGGCGGCGCGCTCGGTGGCGGCGCGGCGCAGCCGGTCGATCGCCAGCCGGCTCACCACGGTGATCAGCCATGCCTCCGCGCTCTGGATGTCCCGCGAGCCCTCCTGGTGCCAGCGCAGGTAGGCGTCCTGCACCACGTCCTCGGCGGGGGCCAGCTCACCGAGCATCCGGTACGCGAGCCCCAGCAGCCGCGGGCGGTGGCGCTGCAGGTCCTCGGCAGTCGGAGGGGGAGGGGGCGAGGTCATGGTCATCCTGGAGCGTAGGACGCATGAGCCTCCTACCCCGTGACAGGCCGCGCCGCACCGTCCAGGTGCCCGCCTCGTGCATGCGCCGCGAGGCGGGCTGAGGGGGCAGTTACTCCTGGGCGGAGTAGTACTTCGCCGGGCCGGCGAGCCACACGGTGGTGCCCTCCGTGCGCTCCAGCAGCTCGTCCGCCAGCTTGTTCCAGTCCTCGTAGGGGCCCACGGGCTCCAGGCTGGAGGGCATGAAGCCGAGGAACTTCTGGTGCCCCACGGCGAGGACGGTGGCGGTCGGCACGCGATACGGCCCCTCATCGGGGATGCCGAACAGGCCCCACGCCTTCCAGGTGCGGCTCAGCGCGTCGTAGCGCAGCGGCGCGCAGCTCGTCTCGGCGATGGCCTTGGCGTCGTCCTCGCTCTCCCCCGAGCAGACCTGGAGGCTGTCACCGAGCTTCACGCTCTCGAGAGGGCAGGAGACCTGGAGGGCGTGCTTGCAGTGGCCGATGGGGCGGGGCGCGCCGCGCTCGCTCCAGTAGGCCTGGACGAAGGCCGCCGAGCCGTGCGGGTCTTCCCACGGGATGGACTCGCCCAGGCCATCGAGGAACACCCAGGGCACGCGCGTGGCGTCCGCGACCGCGTTGGCCAGCGGCTCCTTCTTCGTGTCGAAGAGGGGCTCGGTGCGGAAGGGGACGAACCCCACGAAGCCCTCCGCCCCCAGGGCCGCCACGGTGCCCGCGCCGTCAGTCGAAATGCCGCCCTTCGTCGAGCCTCCCGGGCGCCCCAGGACGCCGCCGTTGATGCCACCGCCGGCGCCCGGAGAGTCCTTGGCGGCCTTCGCGCAGAGATTGATGCAGGTGTTCAAGGCGTCCCGATTGGCCCACTCCTGGCTCTCATTGGAGCAGCCCTGCGCCGTATCGAAGTTGGCGACGGTGGGAGGTGGGCAGTGACATGGGGCGTAGACCGCCGTGTACTTGCAGGCCAGCTGGACCCACTTCGGAGGGCCGATGTGGCCTTGATACCCGACGCCGATGAGTCCACCGGGGATCCGTGCCTGCTGAGCCGACGCGCTCCAGGGGACGACGCTCAGGGCGACGAGGAGCGCGAGCAAGGGGAGCCTTGACGCGAAACGAATCAGGCCAGTCTGCGAGGGGAACATGTGTAACCTCCGTCAAAGAGTTGCACATGCAGACTGACTGTCTTGAATGGTGTTCACAATGGGTGCTGATTGACTTCTCGGTGAGTGGCGATCTGTGTCACGGGCTGAGTAGCGTTTCATGTCACACGTGCTGAGACGGGGACCTCAGCCCGATGACCGGCCGCTGGAATACCCCTTGCCTCGTCCACGGGCGAACCCAGCGAACGCCTGCGAGGTGTGCCTGCCCGCGACGTCGACGGCGCGGTGGTCGGCGCGCTTGCGCACCGCTACTGGCTGCCGGGGCGCTACAAGGTGACCCTCTCCCTGGGCTACGGCGCCAGTCGCTCCAGCACGACGGTCCACGTGGTGCCGTGAGCGGCACCCCGTGGAGCGACGTGTGACCTCCGTCTCACGAGACGGAGTCAGTGGATGCCGCGCTCGCGCAGCAGGGCCTCGCTGGTGGCGTCCCGGCCGCGGAACGCGCGGTAGCCCTCGAACGGGTCCACGGTGTTGCCCACGGAGAACACGTGCTGTCGCAGCCGCGCCGCCACCTTGGGGTCGTGCAGACGCCGCGCCTGTCTGAAGGCCGCGAACGCGTCGGCGGCCAACACGTCCGCCCAGAGGTACATGTAGTAGCCAGCGGCGTACGAGTCGCCCTCGAAGACATGGGTGAAGTGCGGCATCCGGAAGCGCATGCCGACCTCCGCAGGGGCCCCGAGCTGCTGGAGCGTGTCGCGCTCGAACGCGTCCGGGTCCAGGGGCTGTTCCTTCGCCAGGTGCAACTTCATCTCGACCAGCGCGGAGGTGAGGTAGTCGACCAGGTAGAAGCCCTGGTTGAACGTCGCGGCCTTCTGGATTTTCGCCAGCAGCGCCGGCGGCATCGGCTTGCCCGTCTTGTGGTGCATCGCGAAGCGTCCCAGCACCTCGGGCGTCGCCACCCAGCGCTCCAGCAGCTTGCCCGAGAACTCCCCGTAGTCGCGCACCACGCGTCCGCCGCTCAGCGAGGGATGGGACACGTTGGAGTTCAGCACGTGCAACGCGTGGCCGAACTCGTGGAAGAGCGTCAGCGCGTCGCGCCAGCCGACCAGGGCCGCCTCGCCGGGCCCTGGCTTCACGAAGGGCAGGTTGTTCGTCACGATGGGGGTGGCTTCCCCCCGGAACCGCTCCTGGACACGGTACGGGTCCGTCTGGCCGCCGTTGTACTTGCCCTGGCGCGCATAGGGGTCGAAGTACAGGAGCCCCACGTGACGCCCGCTGGCGCGCTCCTTCACCTCGAAGACGCGCACGTCGGGGTGGTAGACGGGCACGCGGGCCGCGGGCGCGAAGGTGTAGTCGAACAGCTCGCCGGCCACCCAGAACATGCCCTCCCTCAGCTTCTCCAACTGGAGGTAGGGCTTCACCTCGGTGTCGTCGAAGTCGTACTTCGCCTTGCGCACCTTCTCCGCGAAGTAGCGGTAGTCCCACGGCGCGAGGTCCCCCGTGAGCCCGGAGCGCCGCGCGAGCGCTCGCGTCGCGGTGACGTCCGCGCGCACCTGCGCGACGGAGGGGGCCCAGGTGTCCATCAGCAGCTTCATGGCGCGCTCGGGGGTGGCCATCATGGTCCCCTCGAGCTGCCGGTGCGCGTAGGTCGGGAATCCCAGCAGCCGGGCCTGCTCGGCGCGCAGGGTGAGGATTTCGCGGACGATGGCGTTGTTGTCGTGCGCGTCGCCGTGGTCACCCCGGCTGTCGTAGTTGCGCCACACCTTCTCCCGCAGCGCCCTGTCGTCCAGGTACGTGAGGAAGTCCGCCACGGCCGAGCGGGTATTGGACACCACCCACCGGCCCTTCAGGCCGCGTGCCTCGGCTTCGGTGGCCCCGGCCTTGCGCAGGGCCTCCGGCAGTCCCGCGAGGTCCGCCTCGTCGTCGATGACCACCGCGTTCGCCTCGTCGGCGAGCACGTTCTGCCGGAAGGAGGTGTAGAGGGCGGCGAAGCGCTGGTTGAGCTCGGCGATGCGCTTGCGGCCCGGGGCGTCGAGCTTCGCGCCGGAGCGGGCGAAGTCCCGGTAGTAGTACTGGACGAGGCGCCGCTGCTCGGGCGTCAGCCGCGCCATCTCGGGCGAGTCATGGACGGCCCGGACTCGCTGGAAGAGGGCGAGGTCTTGCGACTGCTCGTCCCAGAAGGCCGCCAGTCTGGGCGACATCGTGCGCTCGACCTGCTGGAAGTCGGGCGTGTTCATCACCTTGGACCAGGCGCTGTAGACCTCGTAGACGCGGGTGAACGTCCGCCCCGCGTCTTCCAATGCGGCGATGGTGTTCTCGAATGTCGGGGCCTCCTTCGTGTGGAGGATGGCGGCGAGCTCGCGCCGGTTCTCCTCCATCGCGACCTCGAACGCCGGCTCGAACTGCTCGACCTTCACCCGGTCGAAGGGCGGCACTCCGCCATGGGGGCCCGTCCATGGCTCCAGCAACGGGTTGGCGGGCGTGGCCGGGGCGGCGGAGGCCAGGCCCGCCACGAGGAAGACGAGCACGCCGATTCTGTTCTTTGGCATGGAGACAGAATATGAGTGCGGATTATCGTCCATCCATCGAATGGAATTCGTCCGGGAGACCTCGATGCCCCAGCTCGACCGAATCGATCGCGCGATTCTGACCGCCCTCCAGAACAATGCTCGGCTGTCCAACAAGGAGCTGGCCGCGCAGGTGGGGCTCGCGCCCTCGTCGTGCCTCACGCGGGTGCGGAAGCTGGAGGAGGAAGGCGTCATCAAGGGGTATCAGGCGGACCTGGACGCGAACTCATTGGGGCTCGGCCTGCAGGCGCTCATCGCCGTCCAGCTCCGCCTCCATGCCGGCGAGGCCTTCGGCAACATCGGAGACCACCTGCGCTCGCTGCCGGAGACGGTGGCCGTCTACTGCCTGGGCGGCACCACGGACTTCCTCGTCCACGTGGTGTGCCGGGACACCGACCACCTGCGGCGGCTGACCATCCTGTCCTTCACCAGCCGGCCGGAGGTGAGCCGCATCGAGACGTCGCTGGTGTTCTCATACACGCGCCTGGGATTGCCGGTGGACCACGCGCATGGCGACGGCATTCCACCGCGCTGACGTCGGCGCCGCGCGGAAGGTGAGGGGAGTGGGCCCTCCTGGATTCGAACCAGGGACCAATCGGTTATGAGCCGGGGTGGGACCGGTTGGCAGGGGCTCGCAGGCACTGGCACTGGCTCGCAACCTGCGGAAAAGACTGAGGCTCCCGAGGGCGCGGGGGCGGCGCCCGTTGGCACTATTCCCACGGTTTCGACTGGGCGTGGTGCGCCGGAGGTGCGGAACGTGGTGCGGCCTGTGGTCCCGCAGATGCTCACGGTGCGCGAGGTGGCGGAGGCGTTGGCCGTTTTGCCGGGCCACCGTCTACGCGCTCCTCGAACGCGGGGAACTGGAGTGGGTGTGGGTCGGGCGGGCCATCCGCATCCCGGCTGCGTTGCTGGAGGCTCTTCTCGCCCGGGAGCGGCGCTGATGTTCGGGCCGGCGGTTCCCGGTTCCCGGTTCCCGGCCTTATGGGGGAACCGGAGCCGGTTGAGTCCTCATCAGGCCGGCAGACATGGCCAGCGTTCAGCGGAGGTCACGCTCTCGTGGCTCCGTTGACCCGGCCCGGCGCGGTGCGGAAGGCTGCCCGTCCGCCAACAGCGCGCGAAATTTGCGCGCGACGGGAGACGGAGGGAGCAGGCGTGGAGATCACACTTGGGTTAGCCGCGCTATTGGCGGTTTGGTGGGTTCGGAGCGCCATGCGCGCGAAGAGATTCCAGCGCGCGATGGCCCTCCGTCGCATGACAGTCCACAAGCGCCAAGATGTGTTCTCGGACACGTGGGAGTTCGATTTCGTCGAGATGGCGATGCTGTACGAGTACCGCGTCTTCGACTGGCCCCCAATTGAGTCAGATAGCCTCTATGCGTTGCGCAGGTGCGGCGACTCACATTGGGAGGTGCAGCTCTCACCAGATAGTGCTGAGGAGCGGCTGCGAGAGATCGAGCGTGATGCCCAAACATCCGCGACGATGAGCGCAGAGGACGTGAGCCGCCTTCGGGAGTCGATTCTCAAGCATCGCGACGGGTGGAGGCGACTGGATGACCACATGGCCGCGCAGCTCGACACGCATTTCAAGTTGTTCATCGCTGGCTACGAGCCGGTGACCCCGGACTTCAGCCTTGAAGTCCTGTGGAGGAGGATGCTCGCCCTCAAGCGCGAAAAGGAGAAACGGGGGTCCCTGAGACAGGTGAGGGCGGCGTAGGACGTAAGCGCCGCTGGGCTTTCGTGGTTGGTGCTCTATTCCATCGCGTAGTGGAGTGTCCGCGAAGTAATTAAACCGGGCGCAGGCAGCAGCGGCGCCACGTGCTGCCAGAAGGCGTCGAGAACGGGGTTGCGGACCATGCTCCTCAAATTGGAGATGGCCCACACTCCTAACCAGTCCGGCTTCCACTCTCGTTAGGTGTTGTAGGCACTGGGATGGCAAAAGGGCGGTGTTTGACAAAGGGCAGGAAGCCTGCGTAGCCCGCTGTCAGCACTATCACCACTGCAACGACGGCGGCGAAGCCGGACTGATCGTCCGATAGCCCGAGCACGACTGCCAGAACAAACGCGGCCACCAAAGTAATGACCGCGTAGACGCTTGTCAGCACGACTACCAGTGCGATGTTTCCCGGCTGAGCGCGCGAAGGAACGTAGCGGTGGTAAGCGAAGGCCGCTCTCACGCCGGAGACAGAGACCGCAACGAGCGCGAGTCCCAACCAGACATTGCGGCCCCCTGGAAAGGCCGCACCCATCCGGTTGAGCACCGTCGTCGCCAGCTCGGCCGACGCGAGCAGCAGCCCCCCAATAGCAAGGGCGCGACTCCGACGACGCGGCAGGAAGTAGGCCACGACTGCGAGTATTAGGGCGTCAGTGAGACCGTTGATGTGCCTCGCGGAATCACCCTCCGCCAAGAAGGCCAAGACCAGCAGAATGAGCGTCTGTAGTCCGGCAACGAACCAGAGCGCCTTTGATGCTTCCTTGAGTACCTTATCCGCGTCCTCCGCCGAGGAAATGGGGGAGGTGAAGCTGGCGATCAAGTCTTGCATTGGCCCTCCTTACCGCACGTGTCGCTAAGAATAGCCTGCCTGTAAAAGGTGGTCCACACAGTGAGGCCGGGTACTTGTCGGTGCTTCCCCGACGCCCCAGGAAATCGCCGAGGGGAGGCTGAACTTCGCAATCGCTATCCTTGCGATGAGGCGAGAAGGAGGCACATGCGTCGTGCCAATCGCCTGGAGCAGAGACCGCTGGAGCATCCGCGCCCGGCGGTCCCTTCGTCAGCCAAGCCGCGCGCCATCCGCTTCCACGACCTGCGCAACACCACGGCAACGTTGCTGCTCAAGGCGCGGGTGTAGCGTAACTCCTCGCCGGAGCCCGTCGTGACAAGTGAGGCATGAGGTGAGGAGGTTGTCGCTCCCCGGCAGAGGAGCGAGTGAATGGACATGGAGCAGATGAGGGAGACGTTGCGAGCGCAGGCGAAGGCGCGAGCGGGAGTGGGAGTGAAGCTGCGGTTCGACGAGGCCTTCCGCGCGCAGGCGGTGGAGTACGTGAGGGGCCGGCAAGCGCAAGGGGTGACACAGGAGGCGGCGGCCAAGGAGTTGGGGATGTCGTCCTGGACGTTGTCGAGGTGGCACCAGCAGGTGCGGCGAGGAGGGGTGAGTCCCGAGGGAGGCAAGGAGACGTCGCGGGTGTTCCGCCCCGTCGCGGTGAAGCGCGAGGCAGAGCAGGAGCGCCCGGTGGTGCACGCTGCCGGGGGCGTGCGAGTGGAAGGATTGACGCTGAAGCAGGTGGCGCGGTTGCTGCGGGAGTTGGGGGGATGATTGGCTCCACCCGGCGGCTGGCGGTGTACGCGTATGGACAGCCGTGCGACATGCGCAAGAGCTTCGACACGCTGGCCACGCTGGTGACGGGCCACATGGGCCGCGACTTGCTGTCGGGTGACGTCTTCCTCTTCGTGGGGAGGAGTCGTCGCCGGGCCAAGGCCCTCTTCTTCGATGGTACGGGGCTGTGCCTGTTCTCCAAGCGCTTGGAGCGAGGCCGTTTCGCGGCCCTCTGGAAACACGAGGCACCGGGCTCGCCCGTGCAGTTGGCGCTCTCCGAGCTCGCGCTCTTCTTCGAGGGCAGCGAGCTCGTCGGGCGCGCTCCCGCCTCGGCGACACCGCTGTCCCTCTTCGCGCGAGCGCGTGGCCAGCGCGCAGGCGCGGATGCCGACAGCGCGCCCTTCGTCGGCACCGGGCGCTGACGCTTGCCTCCGGACGCACCGCCATGGCACATGCACGTAAGTCATGGCGGTGCACCTCGCACAGGAGAAGGACGTGGAGCGGCTGCGACAGGCCGCCCTCCTGCTCGAAGCGGAGAATGCCCGGCTGGTGCGGCGCAACGTGGAACTCACCCGCGCGCTGCTGACGGCGCAGGGCACTGACGCCAGGCACCTCCAGCTACGACTGGCCGAGTTGGAGCGCCAGTTGGACAATGCGCGCGCCGCGCTCTTCGCGCCCTCCAGCGAGAAGCGCCCGGCCCCCAGGCCCGAGGCCGCATGCGCCCCCGAAGCGGTGCGGCGCGGCCATGGCCCGCGTGTGCAGCAGGCCCTCCCGCTGGTAGAGGTGGTGCACGTGCTGGACGAGGCCGACACGCAATGCCCCTCCTGCGGCGGGCAGCTGGCGCCCATGGAGGGCTGCTTCGAGGAGTCGGAGGAAGTCGACGTCCTCGAGCGCCGCTTCGTCCTCAAGCGCCACCGCCGGCAGAAGTACCGCTGCGCGTGCAACGCGTGCGTCGAGACGGCCCCTGGCCCCCAGAAGCTGCAGCCCGGCGGCCGCTACTCCCTCGACTTCGCCGTCGAGGTGGCCGCCTCCAAGTACCTGGACCACCTGCCGCTGGAGAGGCAGGTGCGCGCCATGGCGCGCGAGGGCCTCACCTGCGACAGCCAGACGCTGTGGGACCAGCTGGCGGCGCTGGTGCGTCTGCTGCTGCCCACCTACGACGCGCTGTGGGCCTACCAACTGCTGCAAGGCGTGCTGGGCTCGGACGAGACGCGCTGGCCGCTGCTGGGCAGCCAGGGCCAGGCGAAGTGGCACCTGTGGGCGCTCGCCTCGTCCACCGCCGTTGTCTACCGCGTGGCCGAGGGCCGCGGCGCCCAGGCGGCGCGCGAGCTGCTGAAGGGGTACTCTGGCCTGCTCATGACGGACGGCTACGCGGTGTACGACGCGCTGGCCGCCGCCAGCCAGGGGCGTTTCGGTGTCGCGCACTGCTGGGCCCACGCGCGAAGGAAGTTCCTGGAATGCGGGGCGCCCGAGGCCGACGTCGCACTCCACCTCATCGGCGAGCTGTACCGAATCGAGCGGGAGTACCGCACCGGGCCACCCGACGAAGCCCGCCTGCTGGCCCTCCGGCAGCAGCACAGCCGCCCTCTGCTGGAGCGCCTGCACGCGTGGGCCCTCGCGCAGACCGCGCTCCCCGAGTCGGGCTTCGGACGCGCGCTCGCGTACCTGGGCAAGCTGTGGCCAGGCCTCACCTGCTTCGTCAACGACGCGCGCGTGTCCCTGGACAACAACTCCACCGAGCGCGCCCTGCGGGGGCCCGTGGTGGGACGCAAGAATCACTACGGCAGCAGAAGCCGTCGTGGCACCCAGGCCGCCGCCCTCTTCTACTCACTGCTGGAGTCCGCGAAGCTGTGCGGCCTCGAGCCGAAAGCCTACCTGCGCGCCGCCGCGCTCGCCGCCCTGCGCGGGCAGCCGCCACTACTACCCCATCAGATGATGGCCCACTGAGGAGCTCCTCCATGGAGACGAAGATTTCGGCAACCCTCCTGGACTACGCCTCGCCGCTCTTCGAAGGCATGCCCCCCAGCGTGCCCCTCGAGCAACGTCGCAGCATCCTCCAGGTGGCCATCACCGCCTGGAATGCGCTCGTCACCGCGGCCTGGGGCGGGGAAGACTTGCTGCCGGACCTCTACCGCCGGCTCGACGCGCTACCAGAACCGGGCCGCTCCACCATGCGCGCTACCATCGACATGCTGGTGGCCCGCAAGCGCCAGCTCTTCGCCCGTGACTTGCGTGGCATCGGCGCCTGGGAACTCCGCCAGGCGCCGAACGGTGACGTCTCCCTTTGGGCAGAAGCTCGCGCCCCTCGCCGCTGATTCCCGCGCCGCCCCTTTCACGAATCTCCTCGCCGCACCAGACGGGGCGCGGCGAGGAGTTACTGCGGAACTCGGCGGAGGCGGCTCAACGCGCAGACGCCGCCGGGGAGATTCCCGAGGTTCTGGGCGGGGTTGAGGGGAGTGGGCCCTCCTGGATTCGAACCAGGGACCAATCGGTTATGAGCCGACAGCTCTAACCGCTGAGCTAAGGGCCCTCATGCGTGTGCAACCCGCGTGGGCCTGGGCATAACTCCGCGCACCGGGTCTGGCAAGCGCCACCCGGCCCTGTGTCAGCGTCTGGCCTTGGGCGCCGCGTCCTCGTCCCGTTTGACGCGGAACGTCTGCCCTCGCTGCTCCACCACGACGCCCTCGGCGCGCAGCCGCTTCGCCTGCTCCTGGGCCACCATGGGCGCGAGCACCCCTCCCGCGCGCGTCACCCGCCACCAGGGCACTTCCTTCCCCGTGGGCAGCATCGCCATCTCCCGCCCCACGCCGCGCGCCGCGCCGGGCCGCCCCGCATAGAGGGCCACCTGGGAGTAGGTGCGGACCTCTCCGCGCGGAATCGAGCGCACCGTGCGCCACACCGCCTCCGTGAAGGGCGCACGCTTCGGCGCTGTCTGCGCCTGCTTCACCCGCGTCTTCGTCCTCGGTCTCAAGAGCGCCATGCCGCGCGGGACTCTAGAAACACGAAGGCCCCCGGTCCACGAATGGGAGCGGGGGCCTTCTTGCTTCAGGCCTTGGGGCCTGTCGTCCGCGTCAGCTCTCCACGAAGGAGCGCAGACGCTTGGAGCGGCTCGGGTGGCGCAGCTTGCGCAGCGCCTTGGCTTCAATCTGACGGATGCGCTCGCGCGTCACCTCGAAGTCCTGGCCGACCTCTTCCAGCGTGTGGTCGCTCTTCTCGCCGATGCCGAAGCGCATGCGCAGCACCTTCTCCTCGCGCGGCGTCAGCGTGGCGAGCACCTTGCGGGTCTGCTCCGCCAGGTTCATGTTGATGACCGCGTCCGCGGGCGACACGAGGCTCTTGTCCTCGATGAAGTCGCCCAGGTGGCTGTCCTCCTCCTCGCCGATCGGCGTCTCCAGGGAGATGGGCTCCTTGGCGATCTTGAGGACCTTGCGGACCTTGTCGAGCGGCAGCTCCATCTTCTCCGCGATCTCCTCCGGCGTCGGCTCGCGGCCAATCTCCTGCACCAGGTAGCGGCTGGTGCGGATGAGCTTGTTGATGGTCTCGATCATGTGCACCGGGATGCGGATGGTGCGGGCCTGGTCCGCGATGGCGCGGGTGATGGCCTGACGAATCCACCAGGTGGCGTAGGTCGAGAACTTGTAGCCGCGCTTGTACTCGAACTTGTCCACGGCCTTCATCAGGCCGATGTTGCCCTCCTGGATGAGGTCCAGGAACTGCAGGCCGCGGTTCGTGTACTTCTTCGCGATGGAGACGACGAGGCGCAGGTTGGCCTCCACCAGCTCGCTCTTGGCGCGCTCGGCGCGCTTCTCGCCCAGGCGGATGGCGTCGTAGTTGCGGCGCAGCGCATCCACGGGGAGGTTGGCCTCCTCCTCGACCTTCTTGATCTTCCGCACCGCGGTGCGCACGTCGCGGTCCAGCACCTCGAGCTGCTCGGGCGTGAGGTTGAGCTGCTTCTGCAGCTTCTTGCCGATGTTGGGGTTCTCCCGCGACTCCTTCAGCTGCGGGCGAAGCTCCTTCATGGAGATGCCGTAGCGGCGCTCCAGGTCGCGCAGCTCGTCCTCGGCCTTCTCGACGCGCTCGATGAGCGACTTGAGATTCAGGACGATGCGGTCGACCTGCTTCTTGTTCAGCCGCATCTCCTCCAGGACCTCCATCATCTTGGTCCGGAGGTCCTTCATCTCCTGCTTGAGCTCCTTCTTGCGCACCTCGGTCAGCTTCTTCTTCGAGGCGAGCTCCTCCTCGAGGACGTCGCAGTCCTTGGCGAACTTGCGGAAGCGCTCGATCTGCTTGCAGATCTGCTCGATCTTGTTGAGCTCGCTCTGCGCCAGCTGCGCCGGGGCGTCACCCTCGCCGACCTCCTCGGGAGCCTCCTCGGCACCCTCGGACTGGGCCTCCTCGGGAGCGTCCTTGATGACGTCGCGCACGCGCAGCTTGGCCGTCTTCAGCTTGTTGCCGATGTCGAGGATCTCCTCGACGGCGACCTTGCAGGCGAGCAGGGCGCGCAGGACCTCCTTCTCGCCCTCCTCGATGCGCTTGGCGATCTCCACCTCGCCCTCGCGCGTGAGCAGGCTGACGCTGCCCATCTTGCGCAGGTACAGGCGCACCGGGTCGTTCGACTTGCCGCCCGGCTCGTCGTCCTCGTCCTTCTCGTCCTCGTCGACGTCTTCCTTCTCCTCCTCGACGGTGACGGTGGGCTTGATCTCGTTGTTCTGCGCGGCCTTCTGCGCGTCGACGATCTCGATGTCGTTGTCGCCGAACATGCTCATCACGTCGTCGATCTGATCGGACGACACGATGTCGGCGGGCAGCGCGTCATTCACCTCGTCGTAGGTGAGGAAGCCCTTCTCGCGGCCCTGGGCGAGCAGGTCCTTGACCTCCTTGCGCTCGGCGACGGGGTCCTCCTCGACGTCGTCCTCGACGGCGTCCGGGTCCACCTCGACGGCGGCGGCGGCCTCCTCGGCGGCCTCCTCGGGGTCCACGTCCTCCGAGACGGCGGCGACGCCCTTCTTCTTCTTCTTCTCGACGACGGCCTCGGCGGGGGCCTCCTTCGCCTCGAGGACTTCCTTCTCCTCCTCGCCCGCCTTCACCCCAGCGCCCTTCGCCGCGGGACTGTCCGGAGCCTTCTTCTTGCGGATCACCGGATCCACCTTCTTCTTGGTGGGCTTCACGGACGCCTTCGAGGGCTTCTGCGTCGGCATTCGGGTACTTCTCCTTAAGAAATTCAGGGGCTTGAGGCCTGGGGCGAGCCGGCCGATCTACCGCAAAGTCAGGGTTTCTTACAAACGCGAACTCAAACCGGTTGCATGGGCGCCTTTGTTCCCGCGGAGGCCGGCTTGAGCTCCTCCAGGACACGCTTCTTGAGCGCCAGCAGTTCCACCCGCTCCGCCTGGAGCTGGCGCGTCTCCTCCGTGAGGTCGAACGCGCCCAGCGTCTGCTCCGTCGCACGGGTTATATAAGCAAGACGCTCGTTGATGCGCCGCACCATGATCTCCTGGCAGATGGTGGAGAACGCCTGCTCCAGCTCCTGTCCTTCCGAGGGGAGCTGGCGCCAGGAGGTCTCGATGGCCCGCTTCACGCCCTCGGAGGCCTCATAGAGGGCGTCGTTGGAGCCCCGCCCGGAGGTGGCGTGCATGAGCGTCATTCGAAGGCCGGTGTGCGACAGCTCGTCACACACGCGGAAGAGGTCGCGGCCGAGCAGCCGGGGCTCCCTCAGCACGGCCGCCACGTAGAGCGCCTCCATGGGCGGCGGCGGCTTCTCGGGGAGCGGGCGGGCAGGCGCGGCGTCCTGGGCACCCAGGTGGGAGGAGGCGGGCTTGGGCGTGGGGACCTTGCTGCGCAGGGCGGCCTCCACGTCCGGGGCGCGCCAGCCGAAGTGCTCGGCCAGGGCGGCGAAGAGCGAGGAGCGCACCAGCCCCACCGGCACCTGCGCCGCCACGGGCTTGAGTCGCTCCAGAGCCGCCATCTTCTCCTCGAACGTCGCCGCCTTTCCCTGCGGGAGCAGGGTGGCGAACAGGTACGTGGTGAGGGATTGCGCCCCGTCGATGAGCGACTCCACACCGTCCTGCCCCACACGACGCGCGAAGGTGTCTGGATCATCCCCTTGCGGAAGCAGCGCCACACGAGCGGTCGCTCCCGCGGCGAGCAGGGGGCCCGCGAGCCGCTCCACGGCCGCGAGCCCCGCGGAGTCTCCGTCGAGCAGCAGCACCAGCTCCCGCGCCTCGGCCCGCTTGAGCAGCTGCATGTGGCCGGCGGTGAGGTTGGTGGAGCACAGCGCCACGGCGTGGCGCACCCCCACCTGGTGCAGGCCGATGCAGTCGAAGTAGCCCTCGACGAGGATGGCGGCCTTGCGCTTGCGCAGCTCGTCGCGCGCCAGGTCCATGCCGAACAGCGTCTCGCTCTTGTTGTAGAGCCGCGACTCGCGCGAGTTGAGGTACTTGGGGCCCTCGTCGGCGCCCACCAGCCGGCCACCGAAGGCGATGGGCCTGCCCTCCGGCGCGCGGATGGGCACCATCAGCCGGCTGCGGAAGAAGTCGAAGCAGCCATCCCCCGTGTTGCGCTTGAGCACGAGCCCGGCCTTCATGGCCCACTCCAGCATGCCCGACTTCTGGCAGCGCTCCGCGAGCAGGCTCCACGCGTGGGGCGCCCAGCCCAGCCCGAAGGCCTGCGCGGTTTCATCCGACACCCCGCGGCTGGCGATGTAGGCCCGCGCGGAGCGGCCTTCCTCCTGGTGCCACAACAGCGAGCGGAAGTGCTCGGCGGCCAGGTCCGTGGCCTCCTTGATCTGCTGCCGCTCCCGCATCCCGGGGTCCTGCTGCGCCTCCAGGTCGATGCCCAGCTCGCGCGCCAGGTCCCGCACGGCGTCCAGGAACGTCTTGCCCAGGTAGCGCTGGACGAAGGAGACCGCGTCGCCGCTGGCCCGGCAGCCATGGCAGAAATAGAAGCGCTTCTCCGGCACCACGTAGAACGAAGGCGTCTTCTCCTGGTGGAAGGGACAGCGCCCCTTCCACTCCCGGCCCGCCTTCTTCAGCTCCACGTGCCGGGAGATGAGGCCCACCAGGTCCACCCGCTCGAGGATTTCCTGGATCTTGTGCTCCGGGATCATGTCGCCCACCCCTGGGCCCGCGTCAGGGCGGGCGCACCGCCGGCATCCTGCCAGCCGGGCCTGACGTCGCCCGTCCGGCCGCCAACCCGGTGGCTCTCCCCGCCCACGAGGGCGGAGGACCGGAGGCGCGAGGCGTCGTGAGGGTGTGGGGACACGTTGGGGCTCCTACGGCCCGCTGGGTACCTCCCCTGGACAGGGGCGGTACGCCATGGGCTGGCCCAGGCACTTAATGACGGGGGGCCGGGGGAGCAAGTTTCCGCTCACCCCGGGCCTTCCACCCCAGGGGGTCACCGCCTGCGCCGGGTGGCCTCCAGAGGGGTGGGACAGGGGACTTCAGGCGAGCTTCGCGAGCTCCGCCTTGACGGCCTCGGAGATGGCGCGACCCTCGGCCTTGCCCTGGAGCTTGGGGGAGAGGTTCTTCATCACCGCGCCCATGTCCTTGGCGCTCTTGGCGCCCACCTCGGCGATGGCGGCCTGGACGGCGGCGACCAGCTCGTCGGGGGTGAGCTGCTGGGGCAGGTAGCTCTGGAGGACGGCGATCTCGGCCTCCTCCTTCTCCGCCAGCTCCGGCCGGCCCGCGGCCTTGAACTGGTCCGCGGAGTCGCGGCCCTTCTTGATGAGGCCTGTGATGACGCTCATCACGCCCGCGTCGTCGAGGGCGGAGGCACCGGGCTCCACTTCCTTGTACTTCACGGCGCTCTTGATCGCCCGAATGACGGTGGTGCGCAGCTCGTTCTTGGACCGCATCGCGTCCTTGAGGTCCGCGTCGATCCGCTCCTTGAGGGTGGCCATATTCGCAACTCCGCTGGCTGGGATTCGGGGGATTTCAGACGACGGGAGCCAGGGCACCTGACTGGGGGGCGCCCCGGCTCACACGCCGGCCTCGCAACTAGAACGACTTGCGGGCCTTCTTCACCGCGCGCTTCTTGGCGGCGAGGGCCTTCTTCTTCCGCTTCACGGAAGGCTTCTCGTAGTGCTCGCGCTTGCGGATCTCGGAAAGGATTCCGGCCTTTTCAGTGGCCTTCTTGAAGCGCTTGAGGGCGCTCTCAATGGACTCTCCCTCCTTCACTCGGATACCGGGCATGCGTTCACCTCCTTCCGCCATGCGTCAATGTGTGCGTACTTCGAAGGGGGAGCGGTATGTCCCAGTGGCCGGTAAAACGCAAGGACGCTGGCGGGAAAAGCCGCGCGCGGTTGGACTAGAGTGTCGCCTGCGTGAGCCCTGCCCTCCTCCTGATGGTGCTGCTGGCGACCGGTCAGCGTGGTGGCACCGGGACGACCGACTGCTGGAACTCCTGCCAGCGCCATGTGGCGGACCGCGCCCTGCGTGCCCGGGTGTGCGGCTCGTGCCTGTCCGGCGGGCGGGTGGACTCCTGGGTGGCGCCTTTGGGCAACATCCGGCCCGTCCCACGTGAGGCGCTGGCCTCCTCCCGCAAGGATGGCGACTGGCGCGTGCGCTGGGCCTCCGTGCGCGCCGACGCGAAGGCGCGGCAACTGACGGAGAAGCGCGTGCTGGCCGAGTGGGTGGCGGGGGCTCCCGCGTCCTCGGACCTGGCGGCCTGCCTCACCGCGGCGCGCGCGGCGGCGGAGGCGGGGCAGTCCACGGCCACCTTCCTGCGGGACGCGGGGGCCCGGGGGCCGGAGGCGGCGGCGCGGGTGTGGGCGCGGCGGGAGGCCATCCGGCAGGCGCTGGAGGTGGAGCTGTACTCGGAGGACCCTCGCGAGCGGGGCACCGCGCTCGCCCACCTGGGGGCCTTCCTGGGGCGGAGGCCCGCCCGGGTGCTGCTCGACGCGACGGCGTCGCGGCCCGAGGAGACGGATGGGATTGGCGCCTCGGCGCTCAAGGCGGTGGCGCTGCGCCTGGACTCCTCGGTGGGGCGGCTGCTCCTGGAGGAGGCGCGGCCCGCGGACGAGGTGCTGGTGAACCGGCTGTTCGCCGTGTACTCGCGCGAACTGGAGTCGCTCCAGCCGGAGCTCACGGCGCCCGAGCCCCAGCGGCGGGACGCGGCGGTGCTGGCCCTGGGCGTCTATGGGCCGCTGGCGCGCAAGGAGCTGGAGCGCGCGCTCACGGACGTGGACCGCAAGGTGCGGGGTTCGGCGGCGCGGCGGATGGCCCAGTCGGAGGGCACGTCCTTGCGCGTGGCCGCCGAGCGCCGGCTCGAGGGCAAGGACCTGGAGGTGGCCCGGCCGTGGCTGGAGGCCATGGAGCGGGAGAAGGGCTGTGGGAGCTTCTTCCTGGAGGCTGCCCGGGACTCGCGCATGCCCGCGCCGCTCAGGGGCCAGGCGCTGACGTCGCTCTCCGACTGCCGCGAGGGTGAGAGCCTGCGGCTGGACGCGCTGACGCCTTTCCTGAAGGACTCGCAGCCGGTGGTGCGGGCGGGCGCGGTGCGGGTGCTCGGCGCGCTGTCGGTGCGCAAGCCCGAGGTGATGGACGCCACCGAGCGCGCGCTGGATGACGGCTCGCCGGAGGTGGTCGCCGCCGCGCTGGACGTGGTGGCGGGGCAGCGCCAGTCGACGCGGGGGGACATGGCCGCGGAGCTGCTCGGCTCGGAGCACCCGGTGGTGCGCGCCGCGGCGGCCCGGGCGCTGGAGGCCATCGGCCGCGCGGCCCATGTGAAGGTGCTGGCCACGTGCCTGCGCGAGGACCCGGTGTCGGATGTGCGCGTGGCGGCGGCGCTCGCGCTGGGGAGGCTGGGCGGGCCCCATGCCGCGGCGGCGCTCTCCGACGCGGCGGCGCGCGACGCGGACACCCACGTCAAGCACGTGTCCCGCGCGGGCCTGCGCAAGCTGGGCTTCGGGAACTGACGTCAGAAGAGCGGCCAGACGTCCGGGCGAGAGCGGGAACCCCGCGCCTGATGGCGATGGCAAGCCAGGCTTCGGGCACCGACGTCAGCGGTGCCCGGGCGCGAGGGGGCGTCCCCGCGCCCGACGGTGACGACTCACGGGCCGCTGATGGCCTTGGCGTCGGCGCGGTTCCGGCCCGCGCGCTTGGCGCGGTAGAGGTACTTGTCCGCGGCGGCGATGAGGTCCTCGGGCTGGGAGAAGTCCGAGTCCAGGAGCGTCGCCACGCCCAGGCTGATGGTCACCTTGATGGGCGTGCCGCCAAAGACGAAGTCGGCCTTGTCCACCGCGTGGCGGCAGCGCTCGGCGCACGCCAGGGCCTGGTCCTCGGCGGACTCGCGCAGCATCAGCGCGAACTCCTCGCCGCCGTAGCGCGCGAGCAGATCCTCGGTGCGCACCGTGTCGGTCACCCGCTGGGCGATGCGCGTCAGGACGTAGTCCCCGGCCGGGTGGCCGTACGCATCGTTGATCTTCTTGAAGTGGTCCACGTCGAAGAGCACCAGCGACAGCGGCACCCGGTGGCGCAGGCAGTAGCTGAACTCCTTGCGCACCGTCTCCAGGAAGTACTTCTTGTTGTAGACGCGGGTGAGGCCGTCGCGGGTGGCGGACTCGTAGATGCTGCGCTGGTACTGCTCCTCCAGCTCGTCCTGGATGGAGAACTTGAGGACGGTGTTGGAGCCGATCTGGATCTTGTCGCCGTCGTACAGCGGGGCGGCGTTGACCTTCAGGCCGTTGAGGTAGGTGCCGTTGGTGCTCGCCAGGTCCATCAGCTGGAAGCGCCCGTCGCCGAGCGCCACCACCTTGGCGTGCTTGCGGGAGATGCCGTCGTCCTCCACTTGGAACTGCGCCTCTGAGCTGCGCCCCAGCACCACCTCGGAGCGGTCCAGCTTGAACATCCGGCCGATGCCCGCCGCGGACTTGGCGCTGATGACAATCAAATAAGCGCTCTGCCGCTGGGCGTTGCCCAGCAGGTCCGAAATGGAATGGACGGAAGTTTTCTCCTCGGACATCGCAACACCCATCTTATGGGCCGTTTTTTCATGGCGGCAAGCATGCTGCCGGCTTCCACGCGGCCCAATCGCTCATCCCGCGTGGATCCGCCGCGTCGTCCGGGGCCGGCTGGGCACCTCCGGCTCGACTGTCCTCCGTCCGACGCTCAGCTCCCCCGCCACCGGCGTCTGGATGAACCGCGCCAGCGCCTCCGGGGAGCGGGGGTGGTAGGCGAGCGCCTGCATCAGCTTCACCAGCGCCGCGGAGGGGGTCATGTCCGCGCCACCGATGGCCCCCTGCGCCAGGGACGCCGCCCCGGACTCGTACAGGCTCAGGTCCACGCCGTTGCGGTGGGCCTGGCTCACCACCACCACCGGCACGCCGCGCTCCTTCGCCTGGACGAACAGCGGCATGAGCGAGCGTCCGAGCTCGGGCGCGATGGGGAAGTTGCCCGCCCCGTACGCCTCCAGCACCAGCCCCCGGACGTGCGGCAACAGCTGCAGGGGCAGGGCCGGGTCCAGCCCGGGATAGACCTTGAGCATGAAGACGCGCGGGTCCAGCTTCTCGTAGAGCTTGAAGGGGCCCCGGGCGCGCAGCCCCGGCTCGAAGGTCGCGTCCACGCCCAGCGTCCCCAGCACCGGGCAGTTGGGGCTCTCGAAGGCGTCGTACTCGGACACCTTCACCTTGCGCGTGCGGTTGCCCCGGTACAGGTGCGAGTCGAAGCAGATGGTGACCTCGCGCGGCCCCTTCACCGCGGAGAGCACCGCGTCGATGAGGTTGAGCCGCGCATCCGAGCGCACCTCGCCCAGCGGCCGCTGCGAGCCCGTCAGCACGATGGGGCAGGGGGGATTTCGCAGCATGAAGGACAGCGCGCTGGCGGTGTAGGCCAGCGTGTCCGTGCCATGGGTCACCACCGCCCCGTCGAAGTCCTGGAGCTGGTGGTGCAGGTGGGTGGCCATGCGTTGCCACAGCTCGGGCTGCATCTCGGAGCTGTCCAGGTTGCTGAAGAGCTGCAGCTCGATGTCGGCGAGCTGGAACAGCTCCGGGACGCGGGCCTTGAGCGTCTTGAAGAAGGCGGCGGGGCGCAGGGCGGAGGGCCGACCTCCGGCCATCCCCAACGTGCCTCCGGTGTGCAGCAGCAGGACTCTGGGCATGGGCAAGGGGCCCTCCTTGGCAAGGCTTGCGTTGCTTTACAAGCCCCTCGCGCGTGGCTAAGACCCGCCGCGTGCTCCTCTCCTGCTGGAAGCCTGTCGTTCCCCTGCTGGTCGCCGTGGCGCTGACCGGCTCGGGTTGCAAGAACCCGGAGGGCTCCGCGCCCGCCTCCACCCAGGCGCCCGCCGCTCCGGCGGCCCAGGCCAAACCGCCCGCGCCTCCCCCGGAGCCCGCGGCCCCGCCGGCGGACCCCTCCCAGGCGCTCTTGGGCATCCCCGGCATGGACTTCTCCTCGCTGTCGGCGGCCTCCAAGCGGGAGCTGGCCACGGTCCTCAGCGATGAGTTCTGCTACTGCGGCTGCCCCCACACGCTGGGGGCCTGCCTGAAGTCGCACACCGGCTGCCGCCACGCCAAGCGCATGGCGCGGGTGGCCGCGCGCATGGTGTCCGAGGGCAGCCCGGCCACGGAGGTCATCGTCCAGCTGTCCCAGTACTACGGCGCCTTCCGCGAGCAGCGCGCGAAGTTCAAGGTGGACGAGCGCATGTGCATGGGCTCCGCGTCCGCTCCGGTGACGGTGGTGGAGTTCTCCGACTTCGAGTGCCCGTACTGCGCCAAGGCGCGGCCGGTGCTGGAGGCCTTCGCGAAGAAGAACGCCTCCCAGGTGCGCTTCTGCTACCTGCCCTTCCCGCTGTCCAACCACGTCAACGCCGTGCCGGCGGCCCAGGCGGCGCTGTGGGCGCGCGACCAGGGCAAGTTCTGGCAGATGCACGACGCGCTCTTCGAGAACCAGGACAACCTCAAGCCGGAGGCCCTGGTGGCGCTGGCGAAGAAGCTGGGGCTGGAGGAGGACCGGCTGGCGGCGGTGCTCAAGTCGGACTCGTACAAGCAGGAGCTGGAGGGCTTCCGCAACCAGGGCCGCGCGGCCGGGCTGTCGGGCACGCCGACGGTGTACTTCAACGGCCGGGCGCTGGACCTGAGCTTCATCCAGGAGGAGCTGCTCACCCACAGCATGGAGGATGAGCTGGAGTGGGTGACGAACAAGAACGCCTGGGCGGCTGACTGACGCGGCAGATGACGCAACGGTTCCGCATCGACGCGGGGCAGCTCGTCCCCGAGGATCGCCAGAGCCCCTCTCCGTTGGCGGGGCGCTCGGGGACGTACGCGCTGATGCCCACGGCGCCGGACCTGCTCATCTTCTCCCGGGGGCCCAGCGAGGGCGGCAGCATCCCCGCGCCCCGGGTGGTGCTCTCCGGCGACGCGGGCGGCTTCCCGCTGTCGGACCTGATGGCCTTCCTCAGCCAGTCGCGCTGGAGCGGCATCATCCGGGTGCACTCGCCCGGCGGCGAGCGCTCGGTGACGTTCCGCGACGGCGAGGTGCGGGGCGCGTCCTCGGATGACCCGGCGGACCGGCTGGGCGAGGTGCTGGTGCGCCTGGGCTACGTGGAGCGTCCCCAGGTGGAGGCCGCGCTGAAGGGCCAGCCTCCGTCCAAGGTGGGCCGCGCGCTGGTGGAGAAGGGGCTGTTGCAGGCGCATGACCTCTTCAAGTGCGTCACGCACCAGGTCAGTGAGATCTTCCACGCCATCGTGCTGTGCCGGGAGGGGAGCTTCTTCCTCATCGACCAGCCGGTGGACGAGAAGGCCAATCACTCCATCCAGCTCTCCACCCAGAGCCTGCTGATGGACAGCATCCGGAAGATCGACGAGATGGCGCACTTCCGGAAGCGCATCCCCCACGGCCGGCTGTACGTGGCCAAGAAGCGCGGCTCCGACGGCAAGCTGGAGGAGGACGAGGACCGGGTGCTGGGGCTGGTCGACGGGCGCCGCACCATCCTGGAGCTGGGGCACGCGGCGCGGCTGTCGGAGTTCGACATCACCAAGGTCGTCTTCCGCCTGCTCGAGGGCGGCTTCGCGTCGGTGACGGACAAGCCGCTGCTGGTGCCCGTGGCCGTCGCGACGGGGAGCGCTCCGACGCCGGGGCAGTCGGTGGGGCAGGGTGGCACCGCGCAGGGCAAGCCCGCGGCGAGCGCTGCGCCCGCGGTGGACCCGCGTCCGGCGGCGCGCGTGTTCAACTTCATCTTCCGGGAGATTCGCGACGAGGTGGCCAAGCAGGGAATGGACCGCGAGTTCATCGCCGCCGCCAACGCCGCGCTGTCCGGGCAGGCGCTGTCGTCCTCGCCGGTGTTGGAGGGGCTGTCCTTCCAGGCGGACGGCAGCCTGGCCGAGGCGAAGCTGATGGAGTCCTTCGAGCGGCACCACGCGCAGCTGGGCTCCGAGCCGCTGGCCTCCTTCAAGCAGGCGCTCAGCGACGTGATGTTCTTCTTGTTGTTCCAGGCCGGTGAGCTGTTGGAGTCGCGCGCGGACGAGGACCTCGCCCGTCGTGTGAAGAAGCTGCTGGCGACGCTCGAGGGCTCGTGACGACGGATTCGGATTGGCCGCGGTTGACGGCGGATGTCCCCGGCTGTGGTGGTGGTTTCAAGCTGGTCCCCGAGGACTTCGAGGTCGAGGAGCTCCCCGCCTATCAGCCGTCGGGCGAGGGCGAGCACCTCTACCTGTGGCTGGAGAAGCGGGGCCGGGACACGCGCGAGGTGGTGCGCGCGCTGTCCCAGGTGCTGGGCGTGTCCGAGGACGACGTGGGCGTCGCGGGCATGAAGGACCGGCAGGCCGTCACGCGGCAGCTCATCTCGGTGCCCGCGCGCGCGGAGCCCAAGCTGGGCGACTTCGCGCTGGAGGGCGTGCAGGTGCTGTGGTCGCGCCGGCACGGCAACAAGCTGCGGACCGGGCACCTGAAGGGCAACCGCTTCCGCCTGCGCCTGCGCGGCGTGCGCGACGTGGGCGCGGCGCGGGAGTCCTTCACGCGGCTGTCCGCGGGCGGCGTGCCCAACTACTTCGGCGAGCAGCGCTTCGGCCGCGCGGGTGACAACGCGGACCTGGGGCGCCTGCTGGTGCTGGGGCAGCGCCTGCCGAAGCGGCCGGAGCGCTTCCAGCGCAAGCTGTACCTCTCCGCCTTCCAGTCGCGCATCTTCAACCGGGCGCTCGCGGACCGCGTGCGCGCGGGCACCTTGTCCACGGCCCTGCTGGGAGACGTGCTGCGCAAGGAGGAGACCGGTGGCCTCTTCGTGTGTGAGGCGCCGGAGGTGGACGGGCCTCGCGTCGCCGCGTTCGAGGTGAGCCCGGCGGGGCCGCTGTTCGGCCCGAAGATGACGGCCTCCGCGGGCGAGGTGGCGGAGGTGGAGGCGAGGCTGCTCGCGGGCGAGGGCGTCACGCTGGACGACTTCAAGCGCGGCGGCGGCGAGACGGAGGGCGGGCGCAGGCCGTACCGCGTCCGCCTGGGCTCGCCCGAGCTGACGCCCGAAGGTGAAGACCTGTGGCTCACCTTCGAGCTGCCCCGGGGCGCGTACGCCACCGAGGTCCTCCACGAGCTGCTCAAGGACGACTGAACTGGAGGCGTCGAGGCGGCGCTGTCCGCCCTGTTCCGATATTGCCGCCGGCGCGAGAGCTGGCTTGCACCAGGCTTGATTCCCGGGCCATCGGGCCCTGTGGACAGGGGGCCCGCCCCGCGGCCACCGCGCTCATCCGATGACGGCCCCGATGTCGGGTTTGAGGCCCTTCTCATGCTCGGGCGCTCCAGCCAGCCGCTCGCCCGGGATGACGGCGCGGGCCCTGCCGTGGTCGCCGCGCCTGGAAGGCCCCGCGTCATCACCAGGGATGCCCGCCCCGCGCGGTGACGGGCCCCTGGACGCAGGCGCGGCGGCAGGCGCCTTTGTCCTCGCGAGGGGCGGTCCGTCCCGCGCGGTGACGCACCCCTGAAAGCCAAGCGCCTCCGCGGGACGAAGCCCGGGAGGCGCTGTGCCTGCTTCCGCGTGGAGCGGAAGGCTACTGCGTGATGATGTTGAACTCCGTGCGGCGGTTCTGCGCGCGGCCCGCCTTGGTGGTGTTCGGGCCGATGGGCCGCGTCTCACCGAAGCCCACCGCCTCCATCCGACCCGGGTCGATGTTGCGCCGCAACAGCTGCGCCATCACCGCGTCGGCGCGCTTCTGGGACAGCTTCAGGTTCGCCTCGTCCTTGCCCAGCGAGTCGGTGTGGCCCTCGATGCGGACCTTGGCGATCCACGGAGCGTCACGCAGCGCCTGCGCCACGTCGTCGAGGATGCCGTTGTTCTGCTTGTTGCCGAGGATCCTCGCGGAGCCTGAGGAGAAGAGGATCTGCTTCTTGATCTCGATGCGGTCCTTCTTGATGACCACGTTCTTGTACTGCTTCGGGCAGCCGCGCTGCTCCTTGGTGCCGGGCTCGTCCACGCACGCATCCAGGCGGTCCACCACGCCGTCGTTGTCCGTGTCCTTGTCCGGGCAGCCCGAGTTCTCCGGCGGGCCCGCCTCGTTGGGGCACTTGTCCTGGGCGTCCGCCAGACCGTCGGCGTCGTTGTCCAGGTCGGGGCAGCCGTCCTCGTCCTGGAAGCCGTCCTTGTCCTCGGGCTCGTCCGGGCACTTGTCCTGGCCGTCGTTGACGCCGTCGTTGTCCCGGTCCGGGCAGCCCAGGTTCTGGATGGGGCCGAACTCGTTGGGGCACTTGTCCTGCGTGTCCACGACCCCGTCATTGTCGTTGTCCAGGTCGGGGCAGCCGTCCTCGTCCTGGAAGCCGTCCTTGTCCTCGGGCTGGTCCGGGCACTTGTCCAGGTTGTCGTTGATGCCGTCGCCGTCGCGGTCCGTCGGCGCGAGCGCGGGGCAGCCCTGGTTCTCCAGCACGCCGGGCTCCAGCGGGCACTTGTCGTTGGCGTCGAGCACGCCGTCGTTGTCGTTGTCCGGGTCCGGGCAGCCGTCCTCGTCCTGGAAGCCGTCCTTGTCCTCGGCCTGGTCGGGGCAGGGGTCGTCCTTGTCCAGCACGCCGTCGCCGTCGCTGTCCGTCTCCTCGATGCGGACCACGACCTGGGGCGGCTTCTGGGGCTCGGGCGTCGTCGGCGTCGTCGCCTGCGGGGCCTCGGGGCGCTCGCGCACCAGCACCTGCCGGGGGCCGCAGCTCTTCGACAGCTCCAGCGCCCGGTCCACCGCCGTGTCGGCCAGCCGCACGTGCGAGGCGGCACGGCCGCTGTTGCCCTGGCTCAACTCGCCCTTGGCGAAGTCGAGGTGGGCCTCCGCGGTGGCCAGCTCCACCGGCGCGCAGCGCAAGGCGCCGCTGCGGCGGGCGCGCTCGACGTCCGCGGCGAGCACCTGGGTGTCCGCGCGAATCTTGCTGCCGCTCACGCAGCTGGCGAGCAGGAGGGACAGGAGCGCTACAAGACAGGGACGCGTCATCGGGAGCACTCGGAGCGTCACGGGTTCGGGGTCCTCTCGCCGGTGTCGCTGCTGCCCGACACGGACATGGCCTTCTCGCGCGCCTCGTTGGCGAAGCGCGACGCCTTCACCGCGAAGTCCACGCCGGCTTGGTAGTCGGAGTAGCCAACCTCCTCACGCGCCTTGTCGAGGTACAGGTTCGCGGCGGTCCACTCGTACGGAGCCAGCTTGTCGGCTCCGGCCGTGCGCGCGGCCTGAATCTGGACTTCGGCGTCGAGGATGTTCGCGGTGGACTTCACGGGGCCGCATGCGGCGAGCGCCCCGGCCACCGACACCAGCACCGTCAGCTTCTTCATAGCGTGGCGCCTCTAGAGGAGGGACAGAGGCATCGGTCGTATCAATCGCCTCTTGGGGGGTCAAGAATCGGGCAGACCCTGTTGGTGGGGGGGCGGCCCGGCGCCAGGGACTTTGACGGCCGGCGCATGGCTTGCCATCGTCCCCCTCCCGTGCGCCCGCCCGTCCTCCCCGCCCGCCTCCTGCTGCTCTTGACGCTGCTCGTGTCCCCCCTGGCCCTGTCCGCCCAGGCATCCGCCGCGAAGCGCGCCGAGCGCCAGGCCGAGACGGAGAAGGTGGTCCAGACCGTCCTGCAGGGCGGCGCCGTGCCCGCCGCCGTCTCCCGCCTGCGCTACCTGCGCGAGGAGCCCTTCGCCGCGGACCTCATCACCGAGGCCCTGCGCCGCGCCCTGGACGAGCGGGTCCGCCGCAACCTCGTCGCGGTGCTCGCGGGGCTGGACACGCGCTCGGCGGAGCCCGCGCTGGTGAAGCTCGCCGGCGACGGGGACAGCACGGTGCGCATGTACGCCGCGCAGGGCCTGGCCCGCCTCAAGAGCCGCAACGTGCAGGTGCTGCTGCCCCTGCTGAACGACAAGAGCAGCGGCGTGCGCCGGGACGCGGCCCGCGCGCTGGGCGCCTCGCGCAACCCCAAGGTGGGCAAGGCGCTGATGGCGGCCGCCAAGGAGGAGCAGGAGCTGGAGGTGCGCGCCGCGATGCTGGCCGCCGCCGGCGAGGCCGGGGACGCCAAGCAGGCAAAGTCCCTCAAGGAGTTCCTGGAGAACGACTCGGAGAGCACCCGCTTCGCGGCGGCGCGCGGCCTGTGCCGGCTGGGCGCCCCGGAGGGCTTCGCCTTCGCCAACAAGCTGCTCGGCGACTCGGACCGCTTCAAGCGGCGCCAGGGGCTGGAGCTGTTCGAGGGCGTGGTGGCGAAGAAGGCGAGCCCCGCGCTCAAGCCGCTCCTGGAGGACAAGGACCGCACGCTGGCCGCGGGCGCCGCGCGCATCCTCTACCAGGGCGGCGACCCGTCCATGCTGGACTGGCTGGTGCTGGCGTCGTGGAACGCCAAGAACGACGAGAAGCTGGCGTACGAGAAGGAGCTGGAGACGCTCCAGCTCCCGGATGATCGCCGCAAGGTGATCCTGCGAAGGGCGGGCGTGGCGCCATGACGTGGGCGGTGGTGCTGGCCTCGGCGCTGTTCACCCAGGCGCCGGGGGCCTCCTCGAAGCAGGACGTCGCGCCCGGAGCCGCGCGGCTGGTGGAATCCGGTTCGGCCGCGGCCCAGGCGGCCACGGCCACGCCCGCGCGCGCCAACGGCTGGACGGGCCTGGACGCGAGCGGCTTCGCGGCCCTGGTGGCCCAGGCGACGGAGGCGCCCCTCTCCGAGCGGCTCCTGTCGATGAGCGCGCGCTTCATCAACACGCCCTACGTGCTGTCCCCGCTGGGCGAGGGCTCGGGCGTGGACCCCGACCCGACCTTCCGCCTGGACGCGGTGGACTGCCTCACCTTCGTCGAGCAGTCGATGGCGCTGGGGCTGGCGCGCTCCGAGCCGGAGGTGGGCGCGCTGCTCGAGCACATCCGCTACGCCCGGACGCCCTCGTACGAGGACCGCAACCACCTGATGGAGGCGCAGTGGCTGCCCAACAACATCCGCAAGGGCTTCCTGCGCGACGTGACGCGCGCGCTCGGCGGTGAGGACACCGTCAGCGTGACGAAGACGCTGACGAAGACCACCTGGCAGTCGCGCTCGTCGCAGTCGCTCCAGCTGCCCCGGGAGCGTCAGCCGACGGGCACGTTCGCGCTGGACATGATTCCGCTGGAGAAGGTGATGGCGCACGCGCGCGACATCCCCTCCGGCACCATCCTCGTGGTGATGCGCGAGGACCTGCCCCTCAAGGCCACGCGCATCACCCACCTGGGCTTCGTGGTGCAGCGCAAGCACCGCACCTTCCTGCGTCACGCCTCGCGCGGCGGCTACAACCGCGTGGTGGACGAGGACCTGGAGACCTTCCTCACGCGCAACTCGCGCTACGCGAAGTGGAAGGTCACCGGCGTGAGTCTCTTCGAGGCGCGGAGGCCGGACAGCGCTCCTTCCAGCGCGGTGGTGCGCTCACCCTGACGGGGCCGTCAGAAGGCGGGCGGCGGGGGCGAGGAGCGCTCGGTCTCCCGCTCCTCCTCCTCGGCGGCCCGCGCGGCCTCGTCATTGGTGGCGGCCTCCTGGGCTCGCTCCCGCTCGATGAGCAGCGCCGCGCGCTCCCGCATCTCCTCGGGCACGAGAATCTCCCACCAGGGGAGCAGGTTCCCGGTGGTCAGCTTGTCCACCACGCCCGAGCGTCCCGCGCGCACGAGCACCGGGATGTCCCGCTCCTCGAGCATCCCGGTGAAGACCTCCACCATGAGCGGGTTGTCCGTCGTGCCCGCGCGCGCGAAGACGCGCTGGTCCAGCTCGTGGGGCAGCGGCAGGCCTCGCCGGCTCATCTCGCTGGCCTCGACCAACCGGGGGCTGCCCGGGCAGTCCGAGCATTGCTCGATGTCATCCCGGTACTCCGAGCCGCAGCTGGTGCAGTATCTCATGTCCGTCCCTCCTGCCCGTGGATGTCCTGGAGGGACATGGTAGGGCCGCTGTCCCGTCGCGGCACCTGGGGCCCATCCTTCCGTTCACTGCCGGGCGTCGTCGCCCGACCAGTGGCGGGCCTCCGCCCCCAACCTGCCCACGGCGCTGCTCAGCCGCTCCACGTCGATGGGCTTGCGCAGCATCAAGTCGCAGTGCTCGGCGCCATCCACCTGCGTGTAGCCCGACACCAGGATGACGCGCGTGCGCGCGGAGCGGGCCTTCACCCGCCGGGCCAGCTCCGTGCCCGTCAGTCCCGGCAGGGACTCGTCCGTCACCACCACGTCCGGATGCGTGCTCTCGAAGGCCCTCCAGCCCGACAGGCCGTCACTCGCCGTGACGACGTCGAAGTCGAACTCGAGCAGCTCCGCGAGGAGCTCCCGGCTGTCTGCGTCGTCCTCGACGAGGAGGACCTTGATTCGCTCGGCACCCATGCGTCTGGGTAACCCTGGCACCTGTCGGAAACGTCCGCCGCGAAGGCCGCGCCACCCGCGCCGCTCCGCTCGGAGGGCAGGCGGCCGGAAGAGCGCCCCTCACCGCGGGGCAATGGGCTGTCCATCCGCCGGGGACTGTCCATCTTTGGCCCCGGAGGTGATGCCATGAAGGTGTTGATGCGGGGCGTGCATCTGACCCTGACGGATTCCCTGAGGGACTATCTGCAGGAACATCTGGTGAGCCACATCGAGCGGTACGCGGACGACGAGGCGGCGGAGATCGACATCTCGCTGGTGGACATCAACGGCCCGAAGGGCGGGGTGGACAAGGAGTGTCGGGCGACGGTGCGCATGCCGAACTTCGCGGCCATCCACGTCACGGAGACGGCGGAGACGCTGTTCCAGGCCATCGACGCGGCGCGTGACCGGCTGGAGCGCAGCGTGCGCAAGGCCGTGGAGCGGCGCCGCGAGGTGCGCACGGACGGGCTGCCCGACGACGTGGCGGCGAACGTGCCCACCTATTAGCGCAACACGTATCAGGGTGTAGGGCCCGGTCTTCCTGGCTGTGGGCCAGGCGGCCGGGCCCCAGTTGTCCGCTGTCCGAATCTTGCTGGGTCCGAATGGTGAACGCTATAAGCGGAACCCTTCACCCATGGGCTAAAGGACGGCGATGGTCCGCCTCAAGTTCCTCCTCTTCGCGTTCCTGGTCATCGGACTGGGGCTTGCTCATCTCCCGATGTTGTCGGGACCGCTTCGCGCGCGCGCGGTGGAAGGAGCCACGGCTCAGTCCGCCTCGGGCGTGACGGAGGTGGCGCGCCGCGTGGATGCGCGTCGCGCGGAGGTCCAGGCGCTGGCGCTGAAGCTGGCCGCCACGCCGGACGTGGCGAGCGCGGTGCACGCGCTGCAGCCGCCCAAGCCCGCGACGCCCGCGCGTCCCCAGTACGGCGCCTCTTCTCGCGACAAGGACAAGGAGGACGACAAGGCCGGCTTGCAGCCGCTGACCGCCGAGCGCTTCTCCGCCGTTCGCACCGCCGCCGAGGCCGTGCTGCCCAAGGAGCTCAAGGGCGCGGTGGTGGCGCTGGCCGCTCCGGACGCGGCGTTCCACGCCGTTGTCGGCGGGGAGCCCTCCTCCGACAGCGCGAAGCTGGATGTCGCGGCGCTGGTGAAGGCGGGCACCACGGTGGTGGACGCGCTGGGGACGACCCACGTGTTCGCCGCGGTGCCGGTGTTGTGGGGCGGGGACTTCGGCGTGCAGCCGGCGGTGACGCTGGTGGTGGGCGCGCCGCTGTTCGACGAGGGCGCGCTGGAGGCCGCGGTGCAGGCCTCGGGCGTCACGGCGCTCGGTCTGGTGAAGGGGGATTCGGTGACGGCTTTCGGGCCGGACAAGCTCCTGGCGGAGGGCTCGCTCGCGCAGGTGGCCGCGAACACGAACGGCGTGGTGGTGCGCCGTGGGGCCGTGAAGAGCCTGGGGCCCGTCGCGCTGCCGATGCTCACGGACGGCGACGTCATGGGCGGTCAGGCGCCGCTGGCGGTGGCCTCTCGCCGCACGCTGGAGGGGACCTCGGTGGAGGTGTTCTCCGTGGCCGGGACGCAGGCGGTGCTGGGCGCGCTGGCGGACTATCAGCAGAGCGCGCTCTTCGCCCTGGCGGGCCTGCTGGTGCTGACGCTGGTGTGGGCGGCGATGATGGGCGGCGCTCGGGCCTCGGGTGACGAGGTCCAGGGCTCTTCCGACACGCTGAGCCTGTCGGCCGCGATGGCGGCGAGCGCTCCGGCGGCCATGCCCGCCGCGCATTCCACGCCGCCCCCGCCGCAGCCGGTGGCCGCGGCTCCGACGCCGGGACCGTTGCCGGACCCGTTCGCGTCCTCGCCGCTGCCTCCCGTGCCGACGCCGGGGCCGCTGCCCGACCCGTTCGCCTCCGCGCCGCCTCCTCCCGCGGCCCAGCCGTTCGGGGCGGATCCGTTCGCCCATGCGGCGCCGGCGCCCGCGGCGGCTCAGCCGTTCGGGGCGGATCCGTTCGCGCTGCCGCCTCCTCCCGCGGCGCCCGCGCCGATGGCGGACCCGTTCGCGCTGCCGCCTCCCTCGGCGGCTCCGTCCAGCCCGTTCGGTGGGGCGGACCCGTTCGCCCAGGCGGAGCCGTTCCCGTTCCCGGCGCCTCCTGCCTCGACGCCGCCTCCTCCGGCGGTGCCGCCCGCGACGCCGTTCGGCTCCGCGTCGTCCATGCCGTTCGAGCCGGAGCCCAATGGGGAGTCGCTGTCGCCGGCGTCGCCGCGTCGGGGGGCGTTCGCCTTCGAGGACCAGCCCACGGCGGCGTACTCGCTGCAGCAGGCGGCCAACCCGTTCGCGCTGGCGGCGGCGCAGTCTCCGGAGAACCCGGAGACGACGCGCGTCGCGGCGATTCCTCGCGAGCTGCTCCAGGCGAGCGCGCGTCCTCCCGACGCTCCGATTCCGTTGCCGGCGCGGGGTGGGGCGGCTCCCGCGGCGATTCCGCTGCCGGGCGCGGGGCCCTCGGGCAACTCCGCGGTGGCGCTCTCCGAGGAGCAGCACTTCCAGGAGGTCTTCCGCGAGTTCGTCACCACGCGCGAGCGCTGTGGCGAGCCGGCCGACGGCCTGACGTACGACAAGTTCGTGCAGAAGCTGCGCAAGAACAAGGAGCAGCTCGTCCAGAAGTACGCGTGCAAGACGGTGCGCTTCCAGGTCTACGTGAAGGAGGGCAAGGCCGCCCTCAAGGCCACGCCCGTCAAGGACTGAGCGCGGCGCTCACCGTGAGGTGACAGTCGGAGCCCGAGGCGCAGGTTGCCTCGGGCTTCGTTCGTTTCCGGGGCCGCGGCACGCGGCGGCTCGTGTCCGGTGCGTTGGGCTCCAGGCACGTCCGCGCGTTTCGTATCGATTCGAGGCAGAAGGCTCGCCGCCCCTTGTTCCACACATGCAGTGCGTCGCGAGGGCCACGCCTGCGCGAGGCCTCGTGTCCCAGGCCCGCGCGCTGGACGCCGGTTCGAGGCGCCTGGCCTACCGGGCGCTGACGGTCCCGATGCTCTCGGTGCGGGGGAGCACGACGCTGAAGCGCGCGCCCTGGCCCGGCTCGCCGCCGACCTCGAGCTTGCCGCCGTGCTCCTGGAGGATGCGCGCCGCGATGGCGAGCCCGAGCCCGGTGCCTCCGTCCTTCGTGGTGAAGTACGGCTCGAAGATGCGCGCCCGGTGCTCCAGGGGGATGCCCGGCCCGCTGTCCTCGACCTCGATGAGCGCGTCGGTGTCCGTGCCCTTCACACGCACGCGCAGGTTGCCGCCCTTGCCGGCCATGGCCTCCTCGGCGTTCTTCACGAGGTTGACCAGCACCTGCGTCAGCATGTCCCGGTCCGCCCGCGCCACCACGCCCGTCTGCAGGGCGGGAAGAATCTGGATGCCCTCGGGCGGCGTGGCGTAGAGCGCGAGCACGCTCTGCGCCAGCTCGGACAGGTCGACCGGCGCGAGCTGCGGCTTGGGCATCCGCGCGAACCGGCTGAACTCGTCGACGATGCGACGCAGCCGGTCCACCTCCTCCAGCACCACGCCCGCGCTCTCCTTGAAGAGCTCCGGGAAGCGCGGATGACGTGCCTCCTGCGCGGCGAGCAACGTCTCCAGCGACATTCGGATGGGCGTGAGCGGGTTCTTGATTTCATGCGCGAGCCGCCGCGCCACCTCCTGCCACGCGGCGATGCGCTCGCTGGCCACCAGTCGCTCCGTGGTGGCCTTCAGCTCGGACGTCATGTGGTTGAACGTCCGGACCAGCTCGCCCACCTCGCCCGTGGCATCCGCCGTCACCTGGACGTCCAGCGCACCCTCGGCCACGCGGCGGGCGCCCTCCGTGAGTGCCTCCACGGGCCTCGTCATCCACCGGGACACCAGCAGTCCCAGGAGCACCGCGAACGCACCGCCCAGGCCCGCGAGCAGGACGAACGCGCGCATGACGCCTTCCTCGGCCTCGCGCGCGGCGGCGCGACTGAAGACCAGCCGCACCGTGGCCGTGTCCCCCAACGGCAGCTCCCGAGCCACGGTGGGTGGCAGCGCGGTGCCGGCGCGCGCCAGCTCGTTCTCTCCCGAGACCAGCGTGACCTGGGCCTGCGTCAGTCGCGCCAGGTGCTGCGCCAGGCTGTCATCGAGCAGCACGCCGCCCACGGCCCACAGGCGCAGGTCTCCGTAGTCGATGGGCCGCGCGGTGACGAGCGCGGGCATCTGCCGCAGCCCCGACGACGTGCGCACCTCCACGCGGACGGGGACGGGCTTGGGGGACGACTCGCGGGTGACGGCGAAGAGGACGGGGTCCGGGTCTCCGCGCCGCGCGGGCAGGTGGCCCGAGGAGAGCACCGTGCCTCCTCGGTCGAAGAGCGCGAGCACCGTCAGGCCGCGCGTCTTCATCAGCGCTTCCGCCGTGCCGGCCTGGATGGCGCGGGTGGGGCGCTCGCGCGCCTCGCGGGCGAGGTCCTCCATGGCGGGGCTGTCGACCAGCTCCTCCACCGCGCGGCGGGCCGTCGCGGCCGAGCGCTCCAGCGACTCCTTCGCGCTGAGGGTGGCCGCCTCCATGCGGGCATCCAGCTCGCGCGAGAGCGTGTCACGCAGGCGCGACAGCGTGGGGAGGACGACCACCGCGAGAGGAACCAACGCGAGCAGCGCGAAGGCGAGCGCCAGCCGGGTCCTCAGTCTCAAGAGTGGCTCCTCCAAGCGTGTGGCTCATCCACGCCACTCGGGCATCGCGACATGTGCATGGATGCCGTCCTATCGCGGAGTCCTCCGTGGGCAGCAGGACCGCCCCCATGCACGTCCGCGGAGCTCGGTTGCCGCGCACCTTCGCAATGAGGAGGTCGTGCCGAGCGCACCGATGGCCTCTCTGCGCGACGCGCTCGGTGGACTGGGGCAATGCGCCACCGCATGTCGGCTGCGCCGGCTCGCCGCTCACCCGCGCGGAGAGCCCATCGCGTCACGCTCACGGGCGCCCTCCCATGGAGGCACTTTCAGCGGGCAGCAGGAACGCGCCGTCGAGCGTCGGCAGGCCCTGCGTGTCCATCACCAGCCCGCCGACCTCCGGCATGGCGCGCACGCCCAGACCCTGTGCATACAGCGGCAGCAGGGGCAGCGTCGCGGCCAGCGCCAACGCACGCTCACGGGCCCTCGCGTCGCGCGCCGCCATGTCCGTCAGGGCGCCGATGGCGGGCAGCTCCACGCCGAGCAAATCCTTGCGCCCACCCGCGTCCAGCACCACGGCCAGCGCGGGCCCCGGCGCGGGCGGCAGCATCAGCGCATGCAGCATCAGCTCGAAGTCGCCCTTGGCCCACCGCGCTCGCAGGGCCGCTCGAGACAAGGGCTCCAGGGCCACGGTGTAGCCCCGCTCATGCAGCTTCACCTGGATGCGCTCGGCCACCGCGCGCTGGTCCTCGAGCGCCGTGTCGTAGATGAGCGTCACCTTGCGAGACGGGCCCGAGGGAGGCGCCGTGGGCCGCGAGCGAGGACCTTGCGGCATCAGCGCGGGAGGCAGCAGGTGCGGCATGGGCACCGCGGGTCCATGCACGAACAGCCGCGTGAGGTCCTCGCGGTCGATGGAGCTCTCCACCGCCTGGCGGAAGTCGGCGGGGAGCCGACGGGGCGAGAACGCCAGGTACGTCGCGTACAGCATCGCGCCCGACACGGTGTCGGACTCGGACGAGACGCCCAGCTCCACCTGGACCTGTCGCGAGGACCACAGGCGCGCCAGCCCCCGCTCATCGGTGGCCGTGAGCAGCAGCCGGTCCAGGTACGGCCTCCCACGAGGCCAACGGGTCTGCGCATCGAGCGCGCCGCGCCCCGCCGACGAGAACGGCCCCGCCGGAGTGCCAGACACGGGCGCGGCCAGCGCCGGATGGCACAGCGCGCGCTCCATGTCGGGCCAGGGGAACGACAGCGCCAGCTCCAGCGTGGCGTCGCTCGCGTTGACCTGTCGCCCCTCGCCCCGCAGCGGGTAGAGCAGCGCACGGTACGGCGAGGCGCCCTCCGCGCTGGACAGCCGCATCCACGCGCGAGCCAGCGCTCCGGCCGTGGCGGCGTTGGGCAGCGTCAGGCGCGAGACCTGCGGCGTGGGACGCGACATCTCCCGGGCGAGCGCGGGATGGGCCTCGCCCTCCGGCGTCACCGTGCACACGGGGCGCGACAGCAGGCCCAGCAACGTGGCCTCCAGCGGCGTGTCCGCGAGCGACGGCTCCCCGACCTCGGGCGGCCCCGCGTGGGCCATGCGCACCTCTCCGCCATAACGCGTCCGCCCCGCCGCGAGCGAGGGCGAGGCGCCAAGGAGGACCAGACTGGCGAGCGCGAGACGCGGCGTCATGGGGCCCCCTGGCGAAGGAGGAACAGCTCACCGGTGCCATCCGGCTTCAACAGGCCCACCACCACCTCCCGACGCGCATCGCCGTCCAGGTTGGCCGTCACCACGTACAGCGCGCGCCCTGGAGGCAGCGCCCCCTGCCACAGCGGCTCATGCACGGTGGGGTCGGCGCCATTGAGCGCGTGCACCCGCAGCGCATCCGGTGAGGGCTGCAACAAGGGCGACGTGGTGAGCAGCTCCGGAGTGCCGTCTCCATCCAGGTCCCCCAGCGCGCTGCCAGCTCCCAGTCCGCTCAACCGCGTGGGCGCTGTCCCCGCGCGCGAATAGAGCGAGCCCGTGCCATCCGGGTGCACGAACAACATCCTCGGGGACGCGAAGCCGGCGGTGGTGAAGGGCGCGGAGAGCGTCACGGGCTTGCCGTCCGCCAGCCTCACCTCGGCCTGGAACGCCGTCTGTCCGGGGACGAAGCTCCCGCGCTCGGCGGGGCCCAGCGGGGCACTGTCCAAGGTCCCCACGGGCCGCAGCGTCCCACGCCCCTTGTCGAGCACGAGCAGCTCCCCCTGCGCCCGCCGGGTGCTCCAGGCGGCGAGGCGGGGCGGCCCCGGAAGCACCGCCAGCGCGCCGAAGGGCTCTCGCGTGGGCGCATTCGAGAAGGGCAGGCCGTCCAGCTCGCGTCGAGCCAACAGGCGTCCGTCCGCGTCGAAGACGGAGACCTCCGCCTCCGTCAGCACCGCGATTTCATCCCGCCCATCACCATCCAGGTCGCCCGCGGCGAGCGCGGCGATGGGCTGCTCCAGTCGCGCCAGCACGGCGCCCAACAACCGCACACTCCGAGCCCCCGCGGCGGGAGGCGTGGTCGCGGGAGCGCCCACCGAGGCCAGCGCGAGCACCTCCGCGTCCGCGTCCACCGACTCGACGAGCGCGCCCGAGGGCTTCGCCGGACGCGTCGGCACCCGGCCCGACCAGAAGTTCACCCACGTGCCCAGCGCATCGCCACGAGCTCGCAGGGCGCCAGCCTCCACATCCAGCGTCAGCCGCACCAGTGTGCGGGCACCCTGCGCCCGGGCCACGGACTCCGCGGCCTCGGCGCTCGGCGCATCCACCAGGACGGGGGCGAGGTTCGCCGAGGCGAGCCGTGAAGTGAGCACACTGCCCACCGCCCGCCGCAGCTCCGCCGAGCTTCCCGACAGGTACAGGCCCACGGGGGCCTCGGCGGGGAGCTTCCGCACGGCGGTGGCCAGCTCACCCGCGAGCCGCTGAACAGCGGATGTGCCCTCCGCGGAGGAAGACGCCGCGCCCGCCGCCAGCGAGGCCAGCAGCGGCGCGAGGACGAGAGTTCGGCTCACAGACCCTTCCTGCCGTCGTCGAGGAAGAACTCATCCGTCGTCACCTGTCCGGGCGGCGGCGCCTCGGCGGTGGGCTGCGTCCCCTCGAGGAACGGCTCCAGTCGCCCCGGCACGGACGAGCCGGCCAGCAGCCCCGTCGCGGGGTCGATGCGAACCTGGAGCACTCCAGGAGGCACCTCGAACTCGCGCGCGGGAAGTCCCTCGTGCGCCACGCGCATGAACTGCAACCAGATGGGCAGCGCGGCGCGACCACCCGTCTCACTGCCACCCAAGGGCGAGTTGTCGTCGAAGCCCACCCACGCGCTGGCCACCCAGTCCGCCGTGTAGCCGGAGAACCACGTGTCCTTGCTCTCCTGCGTGGTGCCCGTCTTGCCCGCGGCCGGACGGTTGAGCTCGCGCACCGCCTTGGCCGTGCCTTCCTCCACCACGCTGCGCATCAACGACGTGGTGAGGTACGCGACGGCCGGCGGCAGCGTCTCCTCGAACGCGGGCTGGTGGTCCTCCAGCAGCTTGCCGCGCGAGTCCCGCACGCGCAGCAGCATGAGCGGCTCGGCCAGCTTCCCGTTGGCCTGGAGCGTGGCGTACGCGTTCACCGCCTCCAGCATCGTCACCTCGCCCGTGCCCAGCGCCAGCGTGAGGTTCTCCGGCATCGCGGAGCGGATGCCCGCCCGGCGCGCGAAGTCGATGACGGTGGGCGGGGTGAGCGCCTCGATGAGCCGCACCGACACCGTGTTCTTCGACTTCGTGAGCGCCTGGCGCAGCGTCATCGGCCCCTCGAACTGGCGGTCATAGTTCTGCGGCCTCCACGCCTTGCCCGTGTACGGGTCGCGGATGGTCTCGGGGGCGTCGTTGACCTTGGAGAGCGGCGTGTAGCGTCCGCTCGCGAGCGCGGCGGCGTACAGGAACGGCTTGAAGGACGAGCCTGGCTGACGTCGGGCCTGCGTGGCGCGGTTGAACGACGAGCGCTCCGCGTCATACCCACCCACCAGCGCGACGACGTTGCGGTTGTCGGGGCGGATGACCACGAGGCCGCCCTGAACCACGGGCACCTGGTCCAGCGTCGCCTCCACGAAGGCTGGCGCGGGCGGGGCCTTCAGCACGCGCACGAAGACCAGCTGCCCCTTCTCGAACACGTCGCCAATCTTCTTCGGCGAGCCCTTGCCCTTCTGCCGCGCCCAGCTCACGCCCGGGAAGGCCACCTCCGCGGTGCGGCCCACCAGGTCCACGCGCGCCACGTTGCGCTTCTCGTCCAGCTCCGTCACGTAGCCCGTCAACCGCAGCCCTTCCTCCAGCGGCTTCAGGCGCACCGCGCGCACCAGCAGCTCCTCCTCGGACGGAGGCGCCTCGTCCTCGGGCGTCAGCTCCGGCCGCTGCTCCTCCGCGCCGTCCACGTCCGCCTCCGCGGTGGCCACCTCCTTGGGGGGCTCTCCCGGCGCGGTGACGCGCGCCAGGGGCTCCAGGTCCGCGACATAGCCCTGGTCCTTCTGCCGACGTCCGGCCTCCTCGATGCGGGTGAGCACCATGGCCCGAAGCCGCGTCCACTGCGCGTCCTCCAGCGTGCCCTTGGGACCGCGGTAGCCCTGGCGACGGTCCACCGCCTCCAGGCCCTCGCGCACCGCCTGCTCGGCGGCGACCTGGAGCCTGGGCACCATGGCGATGTCCACCCGCAGGCCCCCCTGCATCACCGCGTGCTCGCCGTAGCGCTCGATGAGCGTGCGGCGAATCTCCTCCGCGTAGTACGGGCCCACGGCCTGCTCCGGACGCGGCGCCAGGACGATGGGCTTGTCCAGCTCCTCGTCCACCACCTTGCGCGGCACGAAGCCCTGCGCGGCCATCTGCCCCAGCACATAGCGCTGGCGCGACTTCGCCCGCGTCATGTTCGTCACCGGGTTGATGCGGTGGGGAATCTGCACCGTGCCCGCCAGCACCGCCGCCTCGCCCACGCTCAAATCCTTGGCGCGCTTGCCAAAATAATAGAGCGCGGCCTCCTCCACGCCGTAGCGGCGCTGCCCGTAGTAGGACTGGTTGATGTAGAGGCTGAGGATCTGGTCCTTGGTGAGCGCCTCCTCGACGCGCGGGGTGAGGATCCACTCGCGAATCTTGCGCGACAGCTTGCGCTCGGGGGACAGCAGCAGGTTCTTCACCACCTGCTGGGTGATGGTGGACGCGCCGGACTTGCGGCTTCCGGGGATGAGGTTCTTGATGGCCGCGCGGAGGATGCCGAACGGGTCCAGGCCCACGTGCTTGTAGAAGTCCGCGTCCTCGGCGGCGAGGAATGCGTCGCGCACGTGCGGAGGCAGGTCCTGCACGCGCACCACGGTGCGCTTCTCGTAGGCATACTCGGCGCACACCTTGCCGTCCGCGCACGTCACCTTGGTGACCTGCGGCAGCTCGTACGTGCGCAGCGCGTCCACCGAGGGCAAATCCCGGCTGTAGTAGACGTACGCGCCCACGCACACGAGCAGGACCAGGACGAGCCCCACCACGCCGGTGATGAAGAGCCGCTTCGTCCACTTCCAGAGGCGCGCCCCCAGCCCGGGGCGGGGCGGCTCGGGCGCGGTCGGCGGCGTGGAGGGCTGCGGGGCTTCGGGCGGAGTGGGCATCACAGGGGCCAGGGTCATGTGCTTCTCGACGGGGGCTGCACGTTAGACCGATGGGCCGGCGGCGGGAACCGGCCCGACGCCCGCCTGGAGGTCGGTCTCCAGGCGGGGAGGCACTAATGCGGCTCGGGCAGGGGTGAAAGGGCTTCCGGCGTCCGGGTGTCGCTCGGGGCCAGGTCCGCCCGGGCGACGCGGCTCATCCGGTCCGCGTTGACGCGCGCCTGGACGTAGCGGGGCGACAGTCGGGTGGCCTGGGCATAGGCGCCCCGGGCCTCCTCCTTGCGGCCCAGCCGCTCCCAGGCCACGCCCAGGTTGTTGTGCACGTACGCGACGTGGGGCAGCAGCTCCGCCGCCCGCGCGAGCACCTCCGCGGCCTTCGCGTCCTCTCCCGCGCGCAGGTAGGCGAAGCCCAGGTTGTTGAGCGCGTAGCCGTGCTCCGGCTCCAGGTGCACCGCCTGCTGGAAGCGGAGGATGGCGGGGGACAGCTCGCCCGAGGCCAGGTGGGCCCGGCCGAGCGCCTGGTAGCCCTCCGCGTCCTCCGGCGCGCGCACCACCGCCTCCTCGCCCACGCGCACCGCCTCCGCGTGGCGCCCCAGGGACACCAGCAGGCGGGCCTGCTGGATGAGCGCGCCGGCCTCCTCGGGCATCAGGCTCCCCAGCCGCGCGTAGGCCGCGAGCGCCAGCTCCGACTGTCCCTGCAGCCGCGCCAGCCGGGCCGCCGTCATCAGCGCCTCCGTGTCGGACGGCTCATCGTGCAGGGCGCGGCGCACCTCGGTGAGCGCGCCGGACACATCCCCCAGCTCCCTGAGCGCGCGGGCGCGGCCCAGGTGGTCCACGCGGCGGGTGTGCTCGTGCGGCAGGGCCAGGGCGTCCTCGACCGCCACGCGCGGCGCGGGCGTGGACGGGAGCTCCTCGGCGGCCGGGAGGGTGGCCGGGATGGGCAGGGGCGCCTCGGCGAACGCCGGCGCGAGGTCCACGGGGATGACCGCATCGCGGGTGCGCGCGTGCTCGGCCAGGGCCAGCCAGGGGCGCAGCGTGGCGGGCAGGGGGACGTCGGTCCACGCGGCCAGGCCCAGGGCGGCGAGGCAGGAAGGCACCAGCGCCTTCTTGAGCGTGGGCGGCAGGGTGAAACCCAGGGTGCGGCGGGAGGTCTTCTTCGTCCTCGGGCTCATGGCGACCTCGACTCCAGGCGGGGCGTCCGGGAAGGGCGCTCCGGGAGGACACCTGTGGGCGTCCTCCCACCCGGAGTCATTGCGATGCGCGTGCCAGGGCCCTTGCCCCGGAGCATGGGACGGGGTGTGGCCGCGTAGCCGCACGAGGAGGGGAAAAGCGTGGCGGGGGCGTGGGTGCCGTGCGACGGTGCCCGCGATGAAAATCGCGACCTGGAACGTGAACTCGGTACGGGCCCGGCAGGAGCGCCTGCTCGAGTGGCTGAAGAGCGCGCAGCCGGACGTGGTGTGCTTGCAGGAGCTCAAGTGCACCGAGGCGGACTTCCCGCTGGAGGCGGTGCGCGACGCCGGCTACCACGTGGCCCTCCACGGGCAGAAGACCTACAACGGCGTGGCCATCCTGGCGAAGGAGGAGCCGCGGGACGTGGTGAAGGGGCTGTCGGACGGCGTGGACGACACGCACGCGCGCCTCATCGCCGCGACGGTGAAGGGCGTCCGCGTGGTGAGCGCGTACGCGCCCAACGGGCAGTCGGTGGACTCGCCCCAGTACGAGTACAAGCTCGAGTGGTATGGCCGGCTGCGCCGCTACCTGGACACGCGCCACAAGCCGGACGAGCCGCTGGTGCTCGGCGGTGACTGGAACGTCGCGCCCGAGGACATCGACACCTACGACCCGAAGCTGTGGGAAGGACAGACGCTCTTCACGCTCAAGGAGCGCGACGCGCTCCAGCGCCTGCGCGCCTTCGGCCTGACGGACGCGTACCGCAAGCTGCACCCCGACACGCAGCGCTTCTCGTGGTGGGACTACCGCAACCTTGGCTTCCCGAAGAACCTGGGCCTGCGCATCGACCACCTCTACGTGTCGGCGCCGCTGGTGCCCCGGCTGACGGGGGCGGACACGGACCGCGACGCGCGCAAGGGAAAGCAGCCCTCGGACCACGCGCCGGTGTGGCTGGAACTCCAGGATTGAAGCGGGTGGGGGACATCATGATGACGCGACGATGGATGGCGTATGTGGGGCTGAGCCTGTTCCTGGCGGGTTGCTCCGTGCGGCGGATGCCACCCGTCGCGCCGGAGCCGGTGCCGCCGCATGAGCTGTACCTCCTGTCCTCCTCGGTGCTGAAGGAGGAGCGGCGCATCACCGTCTACCTGCCGCCCGGCTACGAGACGGCGAAGGACGCTCGCTTCCCGGTGCTGTACATGCCCGACGGTGGGCTCCAGGAGGACTTCCCGCACGTCGCCTCCGCGGTGGACGCCGCCATCCGCGCGGGGGAGATGCGGCCGCTCATCGTCGTGGGCATCGAGAACACGGTGCGCAGGCGCGACATGACGGGGCCCACCGAGCTCGCGAGTGACCGGGAGCTCATCCCTGTCTCGGGTGGCTCGGCGGCGTTCCGCGCGTTCATCCGCGACGAGCTGCTCCCCGACATCTCCCGGCGCTATCGGGTGACCGAGGAGCGGGCCATCATCGGCGAGTCGGCCGCGGGCCTGTTCATCATGGAGACCTTCTTCCTCCAGCCCGAGCTGTTCGACACGTACCTGGCGCTGAGTCCGAGCCTCTGGTGGAACGGCGAGGCGCTGGTGAAGCAGGCCGGGACGTTCTTCGCGCAGCACCCGTCGCTGCGCGCGCGGCTGTATGTCTCCTCCGCGAACGAGACGGAGGACATCGTCCCGGCGGTGGCGCGGCTGAACGACATCCTCCAGGCGAGCGCACCCGCCGGGCTGACGTGGGAGGTGGAGCCCCGACCGGACCTGCGTCACGACAACATCTACCGCTCCACCGCGCCCGCCCTGCTGCGCAAGTGGCTGCCCCCGGTGAACACCGCCGGGGACGCACGGTAGGCCGCGGGCCTGGGTTCGCCGTAGAGTCGGCGGGCCATGTCCGTCCTCCGACTCGACTGTACGAAGTGCGACCGGACGTATGCGCCGGGCGCCGTGCTGAACCTGTGCACCACCTGCGACGCGCCGCTGTTCGCGCGCTATGACCTGGAGCGCGCGGCGAAGACGCTGCGCCGCGAGGCCCTGGCGACGCGGGAGCGCTCCATGTGGCGCTACCACGAGGTGCTGCCCGTGGCGGACCCCGCTCAGCGGCTCAGCCTGGGCGAGGGCTGGACGCCGCTGCTTGCGACGCCCCGGCTGTCGGCGCGGCTGGGGATGAAGCAGGTCTGGGTGAAGGACGAGAGCGGCAACCCCACCGGCTCGTTCAAGGCGCGCGGCCTGTCGGCGGCGGTGTCGATGGCGAAGGTGCTGGGAGCGAAGGCGGTGTGTCTGCCCTCGGCGGGCAACGCGGGGAGTGCGCTGGCGGCGTACGCGGCGCGCGGTGGCCTGGAGGCGCATGTCTTCGTGCCTCGCGACATCGCGAGCCTCTTCCTCCTGGAGACGCGGGCCTATGGCGCGCACGTCGAGACGGTGGACGGGCTCATCACGGACGCGGGGAAGGTGTGCGCGGGGCTGGCTCGCGAGCATGGGTGGTACGAGTGCGCCACGTTGAAGGAGCCCTACCGCGTGGAGGGCAAGAAGACGATGGGCTACGAGGTCGCGGAGCAGCTCGGCTGGACGCTGCCCGACGTCATCCTGTACCCGACGGGCGGCGGCACCGGGCTCATCGGCATGTGGAAGGCGTTCGAGGAGATGGAGGCGATGGGCCTCATCGACTCGAAGCGGCCGAGGATGGTGGCGGTGCAGGCGGAGGGCTGCGCGCCCATCGTGAAGGCCCACGAGGAGGGCAGGCCCGATGCGCCGATGTGGCAGGGCGCGACGACGCATGCGCACGGCCTTCGCGTACCCAAGGCCCTGGGCGACTTCCTCATCCTGCGCGCGGTGAAGGAGAGCGGGGGGACGGCGGTCTGCGTCACGGAGGCCGAAATCGTCCAGGGGACGAAGGACCTGGCCTCGGCCGAGGGGCTCTTCGCGGCGCCGGAGGGCGGCGCCTGCGTGGCCGCGCTGCGCAAGCTCCATGCGTCCGGGCAGGTGACTCCCGAGGAGTCCGTGGTGGTCTTCAACACGGGCACGGGATTCAAGTACGTGGAGAACATGGCGCCGCTCTGGTGAAGGGCGTGGCAAGGCGCGGCGCGCCATGCGCGTGGGTGTCCTCCCTGGCGCAAGGACCGCTCGGGCCCGCGCTCCCGGAGGGCGCATGCTGGGGCTCGCGGTGGCTCACCGGCCCGCGGATGAGAGACGAAGTGTTCGTGGAGCCCGTGGGCTCCTGTGTTGGATGGGAAGCATCGCCCGCTGTGTTCGCTGCCCCTGACCGAGGACCTGCTGATGACGCGTTCGAGGAACCCCTCCGCCCGGAGTCGGAACCGCGAAGGAGGCGCCGTGAAGATGCCGACGAGGAGGTCTCGGGTCCGCTCGCCGCGAGAGCCCTCGCTGCGTGGGCTCGTGGTGGTGATGTGCCTGGGGCTCGTGGCTTGTGTGGCGCCCCGGAGCGTGGCGCCAGCGGGTGAGGCCACGGCGACGGGGCCCATCGCCCACGTGTCCACGGATGGGCGGGTGCGCTCGCGTCCGGGCCCGGTGTCGGACGTGTCCGCGGCGGTCGGGGAGCAACCGCTGGGGCTGGGAGGCGCGCGTGACGGGCTCGTGTACGTGCCTCGCACCTATCGTCCGGAGCAGCCCGCGCCGCTGATGCTGTTGCTGCACGGCGCGAAGGGGAACGCGCGGCAGATGCTGCAGGCGCTGGCGCCCGTCGCGGAGTCGGAGGGATTCCTGCTGGTGATTCCGGAGTCGCGCGGCGTGACGTGGGACCACAAGCTGGCCACGGGCGGCGCGGACCTGGACTTCATCGACATGGCGCTCGCGCGGGTCTTCTCCCGCTACGCGGTGGCGCCCGAGCATGTCAGCGTCTCCGGGTTCTCGGATGGCGCGTCCTATGCGTTGTCGCTGGGCATCCTGAACGGTGACGTGTTCTCCCGCATCGTGGCCTTCGCGCCGGGCTTCGTGGACGCGGCGGAGCCTCGCGGTGTGCCGCGCGTGTTCATCGCCCACGGCGACGCCGACCAGGCCATCCCCGTGGAGGAGGGGCGCCGCATCGGCGCGGAGCTGCGCTCGGCGGGCTTCGACGTGCGGTTCCACGAGTTCACCGGAGGCCACTCGATTCCGGCCGACGTCGCACAGGCCGCCGCGCGGTGGCTTCGTGAACCGAACCCACCGGCGGACAGCCCCGCGTCAGGCGCGGTGCCGTAAGCCTCAGCGCCAGGGGAGCCGGTCGAGGATGCCGTCCTTGACGCGCTCGAGCGGCTCCGTGACGGTGTCCCAGACCTTCTTCCCGGCGTCCTTCACGCCGTCGACCACCGCGTCCTTGACCTCGTTCCACTTGCCCGTGGCCTTGGAGAAGTCCCAGTTCGGGTCTCCCTTGCCCGCGCGCATCTGCTTCACCGCCTCGTCGAGATACGCGGTGTGGTCCTTGCCGCTCTCTCCGATGAAGGGGCGCTTGCCGTCGAAGTAGCCCTGCTTGTACGCGTCCTGGATGAGCTCGCCCTGCTGCTCGGGGTTGAGGTCCGCCCACTTCTTGCCGGAGTCGATGCCCTTCTCCCAGTCGTAGCCCTGGCCCGCGCCCTGCGCGACCAGCGCCTTGGCCGCGTAGTCCGCGCTATAGCGGCTCACCTCCCGTCGAGAGCCCATGACGCCCCCCCCTCCCGAGTCGCTCCCGTTCCCGGACAGCCTCTGCCATCGCTGCGCCGCGCCACCGCGCTACGTCCAGTCACGGACCTCGGTGTTCATCATGTGCCCGCTGTTGCCGGGGAAGTACCCGCCGCAGCCGGTGCGGGCTTGCGCGCTCTTCCGCCCCGCGGCGCTGGCGGGTGTGAAGGATTGAACTGGAGCGAGGGCAGGAGAGGGAACGTGCCCTCGTCGCGAGGAGCAGGCGGCAAGACAGGGTGATTGCGAGGTGCGCTGGCCGTCCCCAACTGAGGCGCGCAGTGCAGTCACTGAGGGGGAGAGACTGGATGGTCGCCAAGAAGAGCTCGCGCGCTACGTCGCGCGCCCGTGGGATGCCCAAGAAGCGGATGGTTTCTCGTACGCGCATGTCGAAGCCTCGACGTGCCGCCGCCACGCCCCGGCGTCGCGTGGCGTCCGGGGCGCGTGCCTCGACGAGCAGCCGGTACACCCGGCCCGCGCTGAGGGATCGCCTCAAGAAGCGCCTCATGGCGGGGACGCGAGGCGGGCGCGCGGGACAGTGGAGTGCGCGCAAGGCCCAGCTGCTGGCCGCTGAATACGTGAAGGCCGGCGGTGGATATCGCGGACGGAAGGCCACGAGCCAGAAGTCGCTCACGACGTGGACGCGCGAGGCCTGGCAGACGAGCACCGGTGGCACGCGTGCGCGCCGCGGCGCGACGACGGCGCGCTATCTGCCGAAGAAGGCGTGGTCACGGCTCAGCGCGCGTCAGAAGCAGGCCACGGAGCGCCGCAAGCGCACGGCCTCGCGGAGAGGTCGGCAGTACGTGGCGAACACGCCCGCCGCGCGTCGTGCTCGTAAGGCGGCGACGCGGCGGTAGGCGTACCGGCTCCCCGTCGCGCTCGCGTTGTGGCGGCGCGGCGGTGGGGGACTACGTCACCCGCCGTGCTCGCACCTCACGGCGGGTGACCCGCTCGGGCTCCCTGGGACAGGGTCGCCCGGTGGCGCGCCGCCATTCGCTCGTCGAAGAACTCCTCGTAGGTCATCATCGGGCGCTCGGATGATGCGCACGCAGGTGCGGCGCATACGCCTCGGAGTCCGGCACCCCAATCATCAGCCGAGCCACCCGGACGGCCTGCCGCCAGCCACGTCGCGGCACCTCCACCCAGGTCGTCATCTCAGGGCCCCTCCACCGCCGTCACGGGGACGTACGGCGTCTCGTTCGCCGTGGGTGTCGCCGAGCGCCGGGCCGCGAGCGCGGAGCGCTCCCCGAACGCCACCGTCGCCAGCAGCAACATGAAGGAGACGGTGAGCCCGGCATCCAGGTCGTCGTTGGAGAAGCTCCGCCGTATCTCCTCCATCCCTCGAAGGGTACGCCGTCACTTCCTCGTAGTGGCGCGCCTTGAGCAGCCGGCTCACCAGCTCGCTGGCGCAGACGACGGCCTTCTTCGCCTCCGACCTGGAGCGCCGCCGCGCGCAGGGCCTGCATGCCGCTGGAGCAGATGCCATGCAGTGACGCCACCTCACACGCGGGGCCACCCAGCGCGCGGCGCACCTGGCTGGCGAAGCCCGGCAGTACCCGGTCGCCCTGGGGGACGCCGTGACGAGCAGGTCCATCTCTCCCAGGGTGATGGGCGAGCGCGACAGCGCATCCTGGACGGCGTTCGCCGCGAGGTCCCAGTTGCACAGCACGGTGCGCTGCTCGCGGTCGAGGGCGTAGTGGCGCTGGGTGATGCCGTTCTGGACGAGGACACGGGCGCGGGCCCGGGAGGGCTTGCCCCGGACCTTGCCGAGGTCGTCCTCCATCTGGTCGTGGGGATGGGCTCGCCCGGGAGGAACTTCCCCAGGCTGGTGATGAAGACGTCGTGGGCCATGCGCCGACCGTAGGCCGTCCGCCCGAGCCACTTCCCCGGGAGGGAAATGACCCGCGGGAATCTTTCGCGCCCCTCTTGTGGTGAGCCATCCCGGCAAACACAAACTTCGCGCGCCCAGCCGCAGGCGGGGGGCTACCGCTTCTGGACGTGGACGACCTTGTTGATGATCTTCCAGCCCCCGTCCGTCTTGATGACGGTGAGGTAGTCCGTCATGAAGGCGCCCGGGTAGTCGAGCTCGACCTTGGCCACGCCCACGTCGCCGGTGACGTCCAGGCTGACCAGCCGGCGCTTGCGCTTCGCTTCGTCGTCGGCGGGCTTCCCGCTGACGCCGGCCAGGTACTCGGCGGCCGTCCTGCGCACGAGCACGCCGTCCCGGTTGAGGAACATCTTCATCTCGTCGTGCATCGCCTCGCGGAAGGGGGCCACCTGGCCCGTCGCGTGACCCTCCAGATACAGCTCCACCGCGCGTCGGGCGCCCACCACATCCTGCGTGCTCGCGGGGGTTCCACGCGCGCTCCCGGAAGCGAGCACGCCTCCCACGAGGACCGCGCCCACCGCGACTGCGCTTCTGAAGTGCTGCTTCATGGCTCTGTGCCTCCAAGGTCCTCGGTACGTCGGTGCTCTTGGTAGCGCGCCCCTGGAGGGCCGTGTGACGTCCTCTTCGGACGGTGGCGGGAGTCGCCGAGCGGCCCAGGGCGTCGGTGAGTGGCACAGCCGTGACGCGGGCCTGGGCAGGAGAGCGTCCCGGAAAACCCGCTTCGTGGCGCCGGCCCGGAGGACGAGCGGGCGCCACGGCGGCGGCAGCGTGCTTCGCGAGTCGCGGTTCCCCAGCGTGTTTCGCATAGAGTGCCCTCGGCGAGTGCCGATGCCGGGGAATGCGAAGGACGGGAGACGCATGGACTGCGACTGGCTCATCATCGGCTCGGGCTTCGGCGGCAGCGTCAGCGCGCTGCGGTTGACCGAGAAGGGCTACCGCGTGGTGATGCTGGAGAAGGGGCGGCGGCTGGCTCCCTCCGACTTCCCGAAGACGAACTGGAACCTGAAGCGCTGGATGTGGATGCCCCAGCTCGGCTGGCGGGGCCTGTTCCAGATGAGCTTCTTCCGCCACGTCACGGTGCTGTCCGGCGTGGGCGTGGGAGGCGGCTCGCTCGTCTACGCCAACACGCTCCCCATCCCGAAGGACGACTTCTTCCAGGCCTCCTCGTGGGGACACCTGGCCTCCTGGAAGGACGAGCTGGCGCCGCACTACGCCACCGCGCGCAAGATGCTCGGCGCGACCACCAACCCGCGCGGCACCGTGGCGGACCGGGTGCTCGAACAGGTGGGCCAGGAGCTGGGCCGCCCGGGCTTCGAGCCGTCCACCGTCGCCGTGTACTTCGGTGAGCCGGGCGTCACGGTGAAGGACCCGTACTTCGGCGGAGAGGGCCCCGAGCGCACCGGCTGCACGTCCTGCGGCGGGTGCATGCTCGGCTGTCGCCACGGCGCGAAGAACACGCTGGACCGCAACTACCTCTACCTCGCGGAGAAGCGCGGCCTGACGCTGCACGCGGACACGGAGGCCACGTGGGTGCGGCCCCTGCCGGACGGTGGCTACGAGGTGGAGGCGAAGAAGGGCGCCGGCCTCTTCGGACGCGAGACCCTGCGCCTCACCGCGAAGAACGTCATCTTCGCTGGAGGCGTGCTGGGCTCGCTGTCGCTGCTGCTGCGGCTCAAGGAGCACAAGGACGGACTGCCCCGGCTGTCGGACCGGCTGGGCGACGGCGTGCGCACCAACTCCGAGGCGCTCATCGGCATCGTGAGCGGTCGCCCGGAGCACGACTTGTCGAAGGGCATCGCCATCGGCTCCATCCTGCACACCGACGAGCGCTCGCACCTGGAGCCCGTGCGCTTCTCGGAGGGCTCCGGCTTCTTCCGCCTGCTGATGGCGCCGCAGGTGCCCGGCAAGTCGATGCTGGGTCGGATGGCGCGGCTGGTGGGCCTGCTCGCGCGCCACCCGCTGCGCTTCCTCAAGGCGTGGTTCGTCCCGGACTTCGCCAAGCGCACGCTGATCCTGCTCTACATGCGCACGCTGGAGGGGCACCTGCGCATGCGGCGCGGTCGGCTGCTGAAGAGCGGGCTGTCCACCGGGCTGCAGTCCGGCCCCGCGCCCACGTCCAACATGCCCGAGGCGTTCGACCTGGCGCGCCGCGTGGCGGACAAGCTGGACGGCTATCCGATGACGATGGTGAGCGAGACGGTGCTGGGCATCCCGACGACCGCGCACATCCTCGGCGGCTGCTGCATGGGAGACTCGGCGGCGACGGGCGTCATCGACCATCGCCACCGGCTCTTCGGCTACGAGGGACTGTACGTGGTGGACGGCTCGGCCATCTCCGCCAACCCGGGCGTCAATCCCTCGCTGACCATCACCGCGCTGGCCGAGCGAGCCATGACCTTCATCCCCCACGCGCGGACCGGGGAAGACGAAGCGCCGCGACCCGCCCGGCGGTCGTCCTGAGTCCGTGCGCTACAGGCGGACCTGGAGCTCGTAGCGGCGGTTCTTCGCCTTCTTCGCCTCGGTGTTGTCCGGCTTCACCAGGGGACGGTCGGAGCCGAGGCCCACGGCGACGATTTCACCGCGGGGGATGCCCCGGGCGACCAGCTCCTTGACGATGACCTCCGCGCGCTGCTCGCTGAGCTTCTTGTTCTTCGCCGCGTCGCCCGTCGAGTCGGTGTGGCCGGAGACCTCGAACTTGTAGCTCTTCACCCCGCCGGCGGTGAGCTGCTTCTTGGCGTCGATGAGGGCGTTGGTCAGCTTCTTGAGCTTGTCCTCGCAGCCGGCGGCCAGCTCCGCGGTGCCCGTCTTGAAGCTGCACTGGTTCTTCTGGCCCTCCTCGAGGAGCTTGGCGTTGACGCGCTTCTCGACGGTGGACTTGCCCGCGTCACCCGCGGCCTTCTTGAGGTTGTCGAAGGGGCTCTGCGCGGCGGCCACACCCGGGAGGGCCAACAGCGACACGGCGATGCACAACGCCTTGAGCTTCATACGGTGAGACTCCTTGGGTTCCGCTGGAGGAGGGAACCGGGCGCAGGCTGCCCAGGGCACGCGCGTCCGTCCAGCGTCACGAGGCCCGGCGAGCGACCCGGGCGCCGTCCGCTCGCCGGGTGGGACAATGGCGCCGTGCCCACCCGTCCCATGAAACTTGCCTCCGCGTACGGGCGGAGCAGCATGCTCCCGTCGTCCTTCTCCAAGGGACGGCAGCGAGGCACTTTCAGTGGGCGGCAGCAGTCGGACGGAGCGGTGGCAGCGGTTCTTGTCGGGGCACCGGGTGGGCTCGGAGCCGAAGCCCGTGGAGGCGCGGGTGGAGAAGGCGCCCGCGGGTGAGGTGTCCCTGCCGCTGGATGAGCGCACGCCGTTCGACGTCGACTACGACCGCATCGTCTTCTCCAGCGAGTTCCGTTGCCTGCACGACAAGACGCAGGTCTTCCCGCTGTCGACGAGCGACTACACGCGCACGCGGTTGACCCACAGCATCGAGGCGTCGTGTGTGGGGCGCTCGTTGGGACAGCTGGCGGGGCTGGGGCTGAAGTCGCAGGGGGTGAAGGTGGAGCCCTCGCACCTGGGGACCATCGTCGCGGCGGCGTGCCTGGCGCACGACATCGGCAACCCGCCTTTCGGCCACTCGGGCGAGGCGGCCATCCAGCATTGGGTGTCGCAGCGGTTGGCGAAGCCGGGTGAGACGCTCGCGGGCAAGCCGAGCCCCTTCACGAAGGCGGAGGAGTGGAGGGATTTGGAGAGCTTCGAGGGCAACGCGCAGGGCTTTCGCATCCTCAACCGGCTCCAGTCGCGCGAGCGGCGGGGCGGGCTGCGCTACACCGCGGCGACGCTGGGGGCGATGAGCAAGTACCCTCGGCCGTCGGTGCTCCCAGGCGGACGCGAGGCGAACAAGGCGCGCGTGTCGGAGAAGAAGTTCGGTTACTTCCAGGACGACCACGTGCTGGCGCTGGAGACCTACCGTGCCGCGGGGCTGCCCGAGCGCGAGGAGGGCGTCTTCTCCCGCCACCCGCTGGCCTTCCTCGTCGAGGCGGCGGACGACATCTGCTACGCGGTCATCGACCTGGAGGACTCCGCGAAGCTGGGGCTGGTGCCGATGGATGTGGCCTGTGAGCTGTTGGACCAGGTGCTGCCTCCCCCGGAGAAGTCGACGCGATTGCCACCCGCGCACCTGGAGACGCGCCTGGCGCAGGCGCGCGCGCGGGTGATTGGCGTGCTCATCCAGGCGAGCGTCCGCGTGTTCCTGGAGCACGTGGAGCAGATGGAGGAGGGCGAGTGGGAGAAGCCGCTCGTCTCCGCTCGAGAGGACATCCGTGGGCCGCTCGACGCCATCAAGAAGCTGACGCGTCGCAAGGGCTACGAGAGCGAGCGGGTGCTGCAGATCGAGAGCGCCGGCTTCAAGACGCTCGGCGGCCTGCTGGACATGTTCGCGCAGGCGGTGGTGACGGACACGCCCAACCGGGAGGAGAAGAAGCTGCGGCAGCTGCTGCCCCTGGAGCTGTTCCAGCGGCCGGACAAGCCGCTGACCAGCGAGGACATCGGTGACGCGCTCGCGCGGCTGTCCATGTACCAGCGGCTCTTGTGCGTCACGGACTACATCTCCGGGATGACGGACGGCTTCGCGGTGGCGCTGTACCAGCGGCTGTCCGGCATCAAGCTGCCGACCTAGCGGGGTGCCCGGTGCCGCTCAGGCGTGCAGCCCTTCCGAAGGAGCGCTCGTGTGCGCCTGCCGTCCCCGTCGCTCCATCAGGGCGAGCGAGTCGTCGATGGCCAGGATGTTCCCCGACGGGTCCCTGAACCACGCCGACTTGAAGTCGCCCATGGTCGCGATGCCGTTCTTCGTCTGGATGCCCATCTCGGGGATGTCGTATTCCTCGAGCTTCACGCCCGCCTGTCGCAGCTCGTCCACGCTGGCCTCCACGTCCTCCACGGCGAAGGAGCACGCGGTGGCGGTGGAGCCGGACGGCGTCGAGCGCTCGTAGACGAGGAGGAAGGACTCACCGCCCACGCGGTACATGGCCGCGCCCTCCTCGGAGATCTCCTTGACCTCGTCGAACCCGAGCACCTCGCCGTAGAAGCGCCGGGCCGCCTTCAGGTCCGTCACCGCCAGCGTGGGCACCGCCTTCGTTCTTCCCAGTCCCATGTGTCAGTCCTCCTCGGAGGACAAGTGGGCACCGGCCGGGCGACTCGCAAGCGAGGGTGCGTCGCGGCTGCCGCCTCCCGGCTCGCGTGGATGGACATGGGTGGCGCGGTGCGACTCCGCTAGACTCGGGGCACCGTGACGCCGATGGAAGAGACACCTGCCCCCCTGTGGCGGCGAGCGCTGGGGCTCGTCGCGGTCTGGAGCGTGCCGGGGACGCTGTCCGCGCTGGAGACGTACTTCTTCAGCCTGTCGTCGCCCCGGCCGATGGAGCCGTGGCGCGCGTTCCTGTCGCAGCTTCCCGGCTGGTATGTGTGGGTGCCCGCCACGCCGTGGGTCTTCGCGCTGGCGCGGCGGCTGCCGCTGGGGCGGCCGTTCCGCGCGGGGGCCTGGGCGGGGCACGTGCTGGCGTGCCTGGGCGTGAGCGGGCTGTTCGCGCTCGTGTACACGGTGTGCCAGCGGGCCTTCGGCGCGGGAATGGGAGGCGCGTCCTTCGGGGGGATGCTGGCGCGCTATGCGCTGGGCTGGTTGCCGATGATGGCGATGACGTACGTCGCGACGGTGGGGGTGGCGCAGTCACTCGCGGCCCGGCGGCGTGAGCGTGAGCGGGAGCGGCAGGCCGCGGCGCTCGCCGTCGAGCTGGCGGAGGCCCGGCTCCAGGCGCTCCAGGTGCAGCTCCATCCTCATTTCCTGTTCAACACCCTGAACGCCATCGTCGTGCTGGTGCGGGATGGGGAGAAGGACACGGCCGCGAGGATGCTGGTGCTGCTGGGGGACATCCTGCGCCGGCTGCTCCAGCAGGGCGCGACGCAGGAGGTGTCCCTCCGGGACGAGCTGTCGGTGCTGGAGCGGTACCTGGAGATACAGCGGCTGCGCTTCCAGGACCGGCTGCGTGTGGACTGGGATGTGGACGAGGCGTTGATGGACGCGCGGGTGCCGCACCTGGTGCTCCAGCCGTTGGTGGAGAACGCCATCCGGCACGGTGTGTCGGCCCGCACGGCGGCGGGAGCGCTGCGCATCCGGGCCCGGCGCCACGGCGAGGCGCTGGAGCTGATGGTGGCGGATGACGGTCCGGGGTTGCCTGTCGGCTTCGATATGGAGAGAAGCCCGGGTATCGGGCTGTCCAACACCCGGGCGCGGCTGTCCCAACTCTACGGGGCGGCGGGGCGAGTCAGCGTGGCGGTGTCGCCGGAGGGCGTGGGGACCGTGGCCACCGTGTGGCTGCCCTTCCAGCGCGAGGACGCTCCTTCAGGGCGGGGGGCCGCGCATGGCTGAGCTCAGTGTCCTCCCCATGGGCAGCGGAGGCATGAACGCCGTTTCTGAAACGCGGCCGCGCGTCGTTGGGCACAGCGTCCTCCCGAGAAGGAGCGTTGGCATGGGCACGGCGCCAGGGGACGGGGGCGCGCATCGCGGGGCCATGGTCTTCGGAGCGGAGATTTCGCGTGGCTGAGCTCGCCGTCCTCCTGGTGGATGACGAGCCGCTCGCCCGACGTGGCCTCCGGCAGGCCCTGTCGCGGCATCCGGACGTGACGGTGTGCGGCGAGTGCCGCGACGGGCGCGAGGCGGTGGACGCCATCCACGCGCTGAAGCCCGCGCTGGTGCTGCTCGACGTGCAGATGCCGGAGCTGGATGGCTTCGGGGTCATCCGCGAGGTGGGCGTGACACGGATGCCCGCGGTCATCTTCATCACCGCGTTCGACTCCTTCGCCGTGCGCGCCTTCGACATGCACGCGGTGGACTACCTGGTGAAGCCCTTTGCGGACGAACGCTTCGACGAGGCGCTGAGCCGGGCGCGGCAACGACTGCGCCAGGACGAGGCCTTGGCGTTGGGACGAAAGCTCGCGGCCCTGCTCGCGGACACGGGGCACGCTCCTCCCAAGGAGGACGACACTCCGCCACAGGACGAGCACCCGAGCCGACTGGTGGTGAAGGTGGGGGCGCGCTCGGTGCTCGTGCCGGTGTCGGACATCGACTGGATTGGCGCGGACGACTACTGCGTCACGCTGCACGTGGGCGACAAGGAGCACGTGCTGCGCGAGAGCCTGGCGTCACTGGAGGCCCGGCTCGACGGGGAGCGCTTCGTGCGCATCCATCGCTCGGTCATCGTCAACGTGGAGCGCATCCGCGAGCTGCATCACGACTCGGCGACGGAACTCGTGGTGGTGCTGAGCACCGGCCAGCGCCTGCGGGTCAGCCGGAGTCGACGCGAGGAACTGGAGCGCAGGCTCGGACGGGCTCGCTAGGCGTCCCGTCGATACGCGGGAGGAATCTGCTCTCCTTCGAGTGTCACCCGCGTCCCGATATCCCGCTCGCCGAAGAGGATGAGCCGGATGACGTCGTTGAAGTCCCTCAACCGGATGTAGAGGATCCACGTCTCATCCAGGAGCCACCAGCCGCCCTCCGCCGTCACGAAGAGGATGGCGAAGTCGCTCGTGGCCACATCCGTCGATGCCATCCGCCGCATCGCTCGCGCCGAACTCCAGGTGGCGATGGTCGACCCCGCGCACGTCGAGCCCGTCCATGAACGACATCACGGCCTGGGCGTAGTCGTGGACCTGGTAGCCCAGGCCCTCCAGCTCCGCGCACACGGTGTCGATGGGCACCGTGCGCGACTGGAGGACACCGCGCTGCTGGAGGAAGCCCCGGACCTTGGGTTCGAGGACTCCCATCCACGGCGGAGTGAACAGCATCGTGTCGTTCATGGCGGATGCGCCCCCGTGCGTTCTTCGCCATCCTCGCACACGCGCCTCACTTCAGGGCTTCACCTCGGAGACCACGGCGTTCTGCTTCTCCACCGCGGCCGCGAGCGCGGACACGTCCGTGGCGCCCAGGTGCATGCCGAAGACACGGGCCACCTCCAGCCGCTCACGCGCGATGACCTCCATCGTCTCGGAGACCTGTTGCACGTTGAAGAAAGTCCCGTCCGGGCGAGGCTGGACCAGGTCGCTGGTGTAGAGCAGCCGGTGCTCGGGAAGCGCGACGAAGAGCATCCGCTCCCCGGTCTCCGTGCGCACGGGGACCAGCTCCAACCGGTTCCTCCCGGCGCCGAGCTTCACGCGTTGCCCCACGTTGACCAGCGAGGCGGCCCGAGGCGCACGGGCGAGCGCGTCCGGCGCGAGGGTCCGAGGCGCCGTGAGCACCCCCTGCAGGAGCGGCCGGTTGAGGTCCAGCACGTGAAGCGGGATGCCGCGCGCGGCGTACTCCCGGACCCCGCCCACGTGAGGCCATGCATCGCTCGTGGACACCACCGCCTTCACCTTGACGCCCGGGAAGCGACGCTGGGCCTCCTCCAGGATTCGCGCCGAGTAGCCCGAGGAGATGGGCGCCTCGATGATGACGAGCCCATCGTCCTGCTTCACCAGCGTGACATCCCACGCGCCAGGCAGATGCACGACGCCCGGCGCCAGCTCGACGGCCGGACGGTCGGGGCGACCCAGCGGCAGGTCATCCGCGGTCATCCGCCCCCGCGCCGCGAAGCCCTTCTTCACGTCCTCGGGAATGGCGAAGTCCTCCTCGGAGACCTTCGGAGCCAGCTCCAGCCGCGTCACGGTGAAGCTGTGGTAGGCCTGCCCCTTGCGCTCCCACTCCCAGTGGCGTGGATGGCGCAGCCCGCCCGGCTCCAGGGACCACGCCTGGAAGAACCACCGCGTCGTCACATCACCCCAGACACTCCAGAAGAAGTCCGACGGGTGCGCGTCCAGCGTCTCCACCATCGTGGGCAGCCGCGTCCGCGCGTTGAGATACAGCTTCACCCGCGCGTGGCCATGGCGGAACGCCACCACGTGGTGCGGCACGTCCTGCAGCCGGGTGTCCGCCAGCGCGCGCAGCTCCGGCGCGGCCAGCGCGGTGAAGAGAATGCGCTCGGGCGCGAAGTCGAGCCGCTCGTTCAGGTCCTGCAACTGGGCCCCTCCCGCGGGACGTCGCTGGCCGCCGCGCTCCATCATCACCACACCGTCGGACAGCACCATCGTCGCGCCCTGCCAGTCCTCGAGCCCCGGGGAGCCACGGCCCTCGGTCTTCATCCGCAGCCGACGCTGTCGCAGGTCTCGCACCTCGTCGACCTGCTCGTAGCTGACGAGCCACGGTGGGGCAGGGCGCTCGGACTGCTCCATCAGGTTCCAGTGGCCGATGCCCTGGATGCGCAGCGCGCAGAGGGCCTGGAGCTTCGCTTCGCCCCCCATGGCCTCCAGCGAGGCCCGCAGGTGGGCACGCGCGACGTCCTCGGCCGCGAGGGCGGAGGACGCGAGGAACAGGCCGAGGAGCACGAGCAGCGGAGTGGTTCGTCTCATGCCCCCAGGATGCCGAGGCGCCCGTGGGCTCCCGGTGCCTTTGCAGCCAATGGCGGGACGGGCGCGGCGAAGTGCGCGCCCGGAGCGGCGAGTGGTGGAGCGCCGGGCTCAGTCGCCCGCGACCGCGAGCTGCCAGTCCCCGTCCTTGTCGATGCCGACGCGCAGGCCCAGGTAGCTGCCCAGCTCCTTGCGCATGCTCTCGAGGTCGGCCTTCGGGTAGACGCCGGCGAGCATCTTCACGTCCTTCTCCGTCTTGAAGCCGGTGATGTGCACGGAGGGCCAGTAGTAGAGGTCTCCCTCCTGGGCGTAGGGCAGCTCCAGCACCTGGACGATGCGCGCGAGGGTGGGCTCGCCCTTCGTCTCCTCCTGCTTCCAGAACGCCACCGCGTCCTCGTCGGGGCCGAAGCTGAAGCGCACGCTCTTGCCCTTCTCGTCCACCAGCCTGCCCAGCTCCGCGTAGTCACACGCCCGCGCGGCGGCGATGATGCGGGTGCGCATGCTCTCCACCGCGGGAGGCAGGGGCGGCTTCGGCGCGGCCTTCGTGGAGGCCTTCAGCTTCGCCGCGGAGCAGTCCGTGCCACCCGAGGCCCGCGCGAGCTCTCCTGCGTCACCCGGGCCCGCGTCAGGCGTGCCCGCGTCGGCCAGGTCCACCGCGTCCCCCGCCGTACCGGGAGCGACGGGAGGGGAGTCGGGGACGACAGGCTGGGAGGGGGCCACCGCCGAGGCGGGAGCCCCCGCGTCCACGGGCCCGGCGGGGGTGGCGGTGCGCTCGGTGCAGGCGACGAGCGAGGCGGCGACGCAGACGGACAGGCGGGTCAGGCGGGTCATGGCCCGCGTATGTAGTTCAAGCCCCCCGGCCCGTGTCGCCCCGATGCGCTTCTTCTGGTGACTCGAGGACGAACGTTCATTCCCGGGCCCCGCGCGCACCGCCGGACGGCGACCGAGCGCCGGTGCCACGCATGAGTTGCTTGGGTCCGCCTCCGGACGAGGTGATACTCCCCACCCATGTGCGGCCGTGTCACCGTTCGGACCTCTCCTGATCAGCTCGTGGTGGAGCTGGGCCTCGCCGGCATTCGCATGGCGGTGGACCGCCCCCGCTTCAACCTGGCGCCCACGCAGCTGATGCCCGTGGTGCCCAATGACGGAGCGCGGATGCTGGACGCCTTCCGCTGGGGGCTCATCCCCTCGTGGGCGAAGGACGCGAGCATCGGCAACAAGCTCATCAACGCGCGCGGGGAGACGGTGGCGGAGAAGCCCAGCTTCCGCAGCGCGCTCAAGCGTCGTCGGTGCCTGGTGCTGGTGGACGGCTGGTTCGAGTGGAAGCAGTCCACGAAGCCGAAGACGCCCTTCTACTTCCACCGCGCGGACGGCAAGCCCCTGGCGCTCGCGGGGCTGTGGGAGGAGTGGACGGCGCAGGACACCGGCGAGGTGCTGCGCACCTGCACCATCATCACCACCAGCCCCAACGCGTTGATGGCGCCCATCCACGACCGGATGCCCGTCATCCTGCCGCCCCCGGCCCAGGAGGTGTGGCTGCGCCCCGAGCCCCAGGAGTCCTCCGTCCTGCTGCCCCTGCTGGTGCCCGTGGCGGACGACGGCCTGGACGCCTACGAGGTGGCGCGCGTGGTCAACTCCCCCACGAACGACGTGCCGGCCTGCGTGGAGCGGGTGGCCGCGTAGCCGCGGGAAAATAAATCCCCTGTCGAAATGCGCGGGCCCCGTTCGTTCGCCTCCTGAAGTCGAACACATCGGAGGATTCGCGATGAAGGACCGGGGTCGGGAAGGTCTCAGCCGCCGTTTCATCCTGGGGGCCGGGGCCGCGTGTGTCGCGAGTCTTGGACTCTCTTGCCGGGGACACGCCATGAACACGAAGCCGCAGCAGGGTGGCTACGCCACCGTCGACGACCTGAAGGTCTATTTCGAGGTCCACGGAGGCTCGCTCGAAGGAGGCAAGACGCCCCTCGTCCTGCTGCCGGGCGGCATGCTGGCCATCGAGACGGCCTTCACGAAGGACCTGCTCCCGCGCTTCGCCCGGAGCCGCCCCGTCATCGCCATGGAGATGCAGGGGCATGGCCACACGGGAGACAGGCCGGGCCCCATCCAGCTGGAGCGCATGGTGAAGGACGTCGTGGGCGTGCTCGCGCACCTCGGCGTGAAGCGGGCCCACCTGCTGGGCCACAGCCTGGGCGGGATGATCGCCACGGGCGTGTGCGTCCACCATCCCGAGGTCGTGGCCAGCGCCACGCTCCTGAGCGTCACGTACACGCTCGAGGGCATGCTGCCCGAGCTGGTGAAGATGCAGCGAGACCCGACGCACGTGCCCTCGCCCGAGCTGATTCCGCTCCTTCCCACCGAGGCGGACTTCGTGTCGTGGAAGACGAACTTCGACAAGTACAACCCGGACCCGTCCAGCTTCGAGTCCGTGCTGGCCCGACTGAACACCCTGCTGACCGAGTGGAAGGGCTGGAGCACGGCGCAGCTCAACGGCATCCGCGCGCCGGTGCTGCTCGCGCTCGGCGACAACGACTTCACCCGCCTGGAGCACGCGGCGGAGATGTACCGCCTCATCCCCGGCTCGAAGCTGGCCGTGCTGCCCAACACCACGCACATGAACATCATCGAGCGCGGTGCCTGGCTGGAGCCCATGGTCCAGGAGCTCATTTCGCGCGCGGAAGGCGCCTGAGCGGAGGCGTCCGCCCGCGCCGCGCCGTCCCTGTCGACGCGCGGCGCGAGCCTGCGACTACTGGAGGTTCGGCGGCCCCGCGTCCGGAGTGCCCGAGTCCGACGCTCCCGCATCGGAGGTGCCGGCATCGGACGGGATGAAGATCGTCGTCTTGGAGCAGCCCCCGTCGCAGAAGCCGCAGTTGAGCTGCGAGCATCCCGTCGGAACGGCGACGCAACCCGTGGGAGGAGGGCACCCGTTCCCGCCCGTGCAGGTCCCCGTGCAGATGATGGTCCCCTCGCCTCCGGGAATCACGACGGGCGGCACGTTCGATGCCGAGTGCGAGGCGGTGGGAAACTCCACGCGGACGGAGAGGGTGGAGATTCTCTTCCCGTCCTCCTCGTGGTTTCGCGCGGCCCCGAGCGGCGTCAGCACCGCGCCCTCCAACTGCCGGGCGACGTCGGGCGGCGTGTTGTCGACGAAGGCGCACGCCGGTGCATCCGTGGACGCGGCGGCGTCTATTCGAGACGCCGCCTTGGGCTCGTCACCACAGGCCCAGAGTGCCGCCACCGCCAGGACCACCGCCACCACGACACGATGCAAGGGATTGAGAGAGGTCATGGTCCCGAGTCTGGCTGGGACGCCCCGTGCGGGCTGACGTCCTCGGGACGGATGTCCAAGCCCCGACACTCAGCCCCGGCTCGGACTCCAGTCCCGCGCCAATCTTCCCATCCCGCCGTTCCTCCTCCTGCGTGTCCGCACCTCCCCTCGTGAGACATGAAAGGCTCCAAACGAAGGATTCCATGACAGGCGTTCATTCCATGCCTCGCCACGAAACAGGCCGGGCATTGCACCAACCAAGAGGGGCATTGCATGAACGAGCAGCGAAGGTCGTCGCGTGGCTGGCGTCTGGGCTCGGTGTCGGGAGTGATGCTGGGCGCGCTGGCGTGCGGAGGTGTCGCGGAGCCCGAGGTCGCCGCCCCCGAGGCCACGGGAAGCACGGCGCTGGTTGAGCGCGTGCGGGACACGGCGGAGCTGGCCCGGATGAAGGCCTACGCCGAGTCGCTCTATGACGAGAAGGACGTGGTGCATCGCTTCACCAGTCGCGGCGGCGAGGCCATCGACTGCGTGCCGCTGTACGCGCAGCCCGCGCTGCGTCAGCCGGGCATGGAGAACCACCGAATCCAGCTGGCGCCGGGCACCGAGCCCATCGCGCGTCCGGAGCGGCCGGTGGCGCCGGGGGACTCGCTCGCGGCGAAGTGGCGCGCCGAGCCCGCGACGCTGGAGGGCCGCGCGGACGAGCTGGACGCCACGGGCGCGCGCAGGCGCTGCCCGGAAGGCAGCGTGCCCATCGTCAAGCTGACGCTCGACACGCTCAAGCGCTTCGAGTCGCTGGACGACTTCCGCCGCAAGATTCCCAGCCACCTGACGGGCAACGTCTCCGTGGAGACGGGCAAGCGGCGCTCCGAGCAGGCGCCCACGCCGTCCCTGCGCGCGGGCCCCACGGACCTGCACCAGTACGCGCACACGTCCCAGTGGGTGAACAACATGGGCGCGGAGGCCATCTTCAACCTGTGGAGCCCGTACACGGAGCTGAGCAGCGAGTTCAGCCTGTCGCAGATGTGGGTGGTGCGCGGCTCGGGCGCATCGCTGGAGACGGTGGAGGTCGGCTGGCAGCGCTACCGCGACCTCTACGGCGATGACCGCTCGCGCCTCTTCATCTACTTCACGCCGGACAACTACGGCAGCGGGGGTTGCTACAACCTGAGCTGTGGCGCGTTCGTGCAGACGAACACGTCCGTCTTCATCGGCGGAGGCTTCGACAACTACAGCGTCGCCGGCGGCGCCCAGTACGAGTTCAAGTTGATGTGGTTCAAGGACGGCACCACGGGCGCCTGGTGGCTGAAGTTCCAGGACACGTGGGTGGGCTACTACCCGCGCGCGCGCTTCGACGCGGCGGGCCTGGCGGACCGGGCGGACGTCATCGATTTCGGCGGCGAAATCATCGACAACCGCAACCTCAACCTCCACACGTCCACGGACATGGGCAGCGGCGCGTACCCGGGCGCGGGCTGGAGCCACGCCGCGTACACCCGCAACATCCTCTATGTGGACACGGGCAATGTCTATCGTGAGCCCACCTCGCTGAGCGCGTGGCGCAACGACAGCAACTGCTACGACATCAGCCAGTCCAGCAACCCGGGCGGCTGGGGCCGGTACTTCTACTTCGGCGGCCCCGGCTACAACGGCAACTGCACGTAGCCCACGTCGTCAGCGCCGGGTGGGAGGCGGGGACAGCTGCTCCCCGCCCGGGCTGGCTCAGGACGCGCGCTTGGGGGCGCGCAAATCGGTAATCGGCAGCGGGTGGCGGGTGCCCTGGGGCGAGACGAGGGCCGCGGCGAGGACGAAGTCCTGACCCATGCGCAGCTCCAGGGTGGTGGGCCCCTTGTGCGTGGTGCGCCAGTCCAGGTCGATGCGCACGGTGCCGAGCAGCTCTCGGTCCACGGTGGTGGTGTCGAGCGACTCGAACAGGGCGACGGAGATGGGGCCGGGGATGAGGGGCAGCTCCAGCGTCACGGACTTCGTCGCGGGCACGGGGGTGTTGGCGGGGATGACCTCGTGCTGGGCGCCGCCGGGCACCATGATGCCGATGGGCATGGGCACCACGTCCGACAGGCCCGTGATTCCGCGCGCCAGGTTGCGCCCGAGGATGGCCGCGCCCACCGCCACGCCCAGCTCCGGGTTGACCTCCTTGTCGGAGGACAGCCGCTTGAAGTGGGAGAAGCGCTGCCGGATGACGGGCATGCGCGTCTGGCCGCCCACCAGCACCAGCTCGTCGATGTGCTCCGCCTTGAGCCTGGCGCGCTCCAGCACGTCGTCGCACGCGGACGCGGTGCGCTCGATGAGCTGGAACACCATCTCCTCCAACTGCTTGCGCGTCAGCGTGTAGTCGAAGTCGATGAAGCCGCCGTCCTTCTGCGCGATGCAGGGGACGCGGAGCACCGTGGACTCGCGCGTGCTGAGCGCCATCTTCGCGGACTCGGCGGCGAAGACCAGCCGCTGCATCACCACCTGGTTGCCGCGCAGGTCCAACCCGTGCTGGCGCTGGAAGTCCGCCACCAGCAGCTCCACGATGCGCTCGTCGAAGTTGGCGCCGCCCAGGAACGCGTCGCCGCCCGTCGCGAGCACCTTCACCACCCGGTTCTGCACCGCCAGCAGCGTGGCGTCGAACGTGCCGCCGCCCAGGTCGAACACCATCACCGTCTGCTCGGGGTTGCGCAGGTTGGCGTAGTAGAGCGCCGCCGCCGTCGGCTCGTTGATGATGGCGCGCACGTTGAGGCCGCACATCTCGGCGGCCTGCCGCACCGCCTCGCGCTGGCGGATGCTCGCGTGCGCGGGCACCGTGAGCACGCACTCCTTGAAGGGCTCGCCGGCCGCGTGCGTGGCCAGGGTGAGGATCTGCTTGATGACCAGGTGGGTGACGTCCGTCAGCGACGTCTGCTTGCCGTACATCGTCACCGCGGTGTACCCGTCCGGCGCCTCCACCAGCTCGAAGGCGTACTTGTCCTTGTGCTGGGTGACGTACTCGGATTGGTAGCGTCGGCCCAGGAAGCGCTTGGCGCCGAACACGGTGTGCCGCGGGTCGTCGATGATCTGCCGCCGGGCCGCGTGGCCGACGATGGCCTTGTCCGCCGCGTGGAACCACACCACCGAGGGCAGCGTGAAGCTCTTGTCCGTCACCGGCACCAGCCGCAGCTTGCCCGCCTTGTCGAAGAAGGCCGCCGACGTGTTGGTGGTCCCGAAGTCGATTCCGAGGATGGGGGCCGTACTCATGCGCCCCGGAGTCTCCCATGTCTGGCCCGGCGGTTCAGCTCCGAGATTCCAGGGATTCGGAGTCGCGGTTCACCCGCCTACACGTGCTCCATCACCATGACGGCGACGGTGTGGGGGGCGAGGGCCTCGTAGAGGTGGGGCACGTCGCCGGGGAAGGTGGCGTAGTCGCCCGGGGCCAGCTCCACCGGGTGGTCCGAGGGGCCCGCGCGCAGCCGACCCTTGCTGACGATGAGGTGCTCGACGCTGCCGGGGATGTGGGCCTGGGCGTGGCGGGCGGAGCCGGGCTCCAGGGTGATGACGTAGAGGTCCCGTCGTGCGCCGGGCGGGCAGGCGGACAGCATGATGCCGGTGAAGTGGGCCTGCTCGGAGCGGATGGCGGCGCCCTCGCCCGCGCGGATGACGCGCACCTCGCGAGCGGGCGGGTCCACCAGCCGGCTGAAGGGCACCCCCAGCGCCACGGCCAGGGCCCAGAGCGTCTCGATGCTCGGGTTGCCGGCGCCCGACTCCAGCTGCGACAGCGTGGACTTGGAGATGTCCGCGCGGCGCGCGAGCTCCGACAGGGACATGTCCGCGCGCTCACGCTCCCGGCGCAGGGCGACGGCGATGGCGTCCAGCGGACGAGGGGGCTTGGGTGTTCGTTTTACCGGCATGGTCGTTCTTATTGACGAACGGGTGGCTTCTGTCCAGATTGAGATGCATGGCGAACGTGGACCGGGTGTTGGTGCGGGACGTGGGGGCGGTGGCGCTGGCGTCGGGCGTGGTGGGGGTGTCGTTCGGGGCGCTGGCGGTGGCGGCGGGGATGTCGGTGTGGATGGCGCTGTTCATGTCGGTGGTGGTGTTCGCGGGCGGCGCGCAGTTCGTGGTGGTGGGGATGGTGGCGGCGGGGGGCAGTCCGGCGGCGGCGGTGGTCGCGGGGCTGTTGCTCAACGCGCGGCATCTTCCCTTCGGGTTGGCGGTGGCGGACCTGTTGGGGAAGCGGTGGTCCACGCGGCTGCTGGGCGCGCACCTGATGGTGGACGAGTCGGTGGCCTTCGCCCTGTCCCAGCGGGAGCCGGGACGGCGTCGGGCGGCCTACTGGTTGTGCGGTGGCATGTTGTTCGTGGGGTGGAACACGGGCGTGGTGCTGGGCGGCTGGGCGGGGCGCGTGGTGGGCAGCTCCGAGTCGCTGGGGCTCGACGCGGCGTTCCCCGCGTGCATGGTCGCGCTGCTGTTGCCATCGCTGTTGCCGCCCCGGGAGCAGGACGCGGAGGCGGGCGCGAGGGAGCGGGCGGCGAAGGCGCGCCAGGTGGCGCTGGTGGGCGCGCTCATCGCGTTGGTGCTGACGCCGTGGCTGCCCATGGGGCTGCCGGTGATTCTGTCGATTCTCGCCGTGGGAGTGGCGCTGCGATGACCTTGCTGCCGATTCTGGTGCTGGCCCTGGGGACGTATGGCTTTCGCGTGGCGGGGCCGCTGTTGAGCGAGCGGCTGAAGCTGTCGGCGCGGGTGCAGGAGCGGATGGCGCTGGCGACCATCGCGATGCTGGCGGCGCTCGTGGCCACGTCGACGCTGCTGGCACAGGGAGGCCTCGCCGGGTGGGCCCGGCCGACGGGGGTGCTCGTCGGCGCGGTGCTCGCGTGTCTGCGGCTGCCCTTCATCGCGGTGGTGGTGGCCGCGGCGGCGACCGCGGCGGGGCTGCGCCTGCTCGGCGTGCCGTGAGCACGTCGAGCAGGGCCGAGGTCAGCCGTGCTCGAAGCGCGTGAGGTTCAGGGACAGGTGCTCTGGTTGTAGGTCTTGGGGTAGGGCGTCAGGCTGCCCTCGAAGACGGGCGCCGCGCCACAGACACTGTCTGGATGAAGGAGCGCGGCGCCGCGCGCAACGTCGAGGGCGGGATTCCTTCGGGCGCTGCGTGTATTTCTTCACGTCCCGGTCGGCGGATGTCGACGCACCGTGAGGCGTGATAACCGCGACGGATGCGAATGAATCAGCGGTGGCTCGAGGTGACGCTCCTGGCGACGGCGCTGTGTCTGTGTGCCTGCGGCTCCAGTGACTCGAAGGACGATGCGGGCAGCCCGGATGCCGGCGGTGGTGACGCGGGGACGCCGGACGCGGGCACCCCGGACGCGGGGCCCGAGGTGCCCGCCTTCGAGCAGGGGGACGGTGTCTCTCGCGAGTCCGCCGTGGTGGGGGGCGTCGACGTGGACCGCTACACGTGGACGGACTCGAAGGGGCGCCCGAGGACGTTGTCGCTGAAGCGGCAGACCGCCGCGGGCAATGGCGGGTACGCGGTCCAGATGACCTATCAGGTCGCCGCGGGCGCCGACTGGCGCACGGTGACGGTGGATGGCACGGGCGGCGGCGAGCGCGGCTTCGGCTACTTCGTGGGCCATGAGCTGTACCGCCAGTTCGACAACGGCGCGTCCGGCACCATCGCGGGGCTGAACGGCGAGGACGACTCGCCGCTCGGGTATGGCTTCGCGGTGCGGGGTGTCCCCTCGTCCATCCTCCCGGCGAGCACCTCCGCCAGCCACACCTTCACGACGACCTATCCGAAGTGGGGCACCCGGGTGGCCATGGCGGACGTCACCGCGGCGACGCCGGCCGCCACCGCGTCCCACCAGAAGTTCCTGGTGCCGCTCACCCTGCGCTGGGTCTTCCAGAAGGGCGTCGACTTCCCGCGCCTGGACATCCGGCTGGACCTGGGCGAGGCGACGGCGGGGCAGCTCTCGTTCGACATGCGAGGCCCCTACGGTGTCGTCGAGTTCGCGGACGCCGACCCGCAGGCGCCGCTGAGCAACGTGCAGTGGGGCGACACGCGCAACCACTTCACCACGCAGGCACCGGTGGCGGGTGTGCTGACCACCCAGGCGAACTGGACGTGGAACGAGCCCATCGGCGCCACGCGCAAGTACCACGCGCTGCTCGCGCGCCACTCGGGCACGGGCGTGTTGTACGAGCTGGGCCTGGTCGAGCTGAAGCTGGGCCAGGACGCGGGGCTGGTCTACGGCGGCTACAGCACCAACAACGGCGCGACGAAGGCCGCCACGGGGCGGGCGCTGCTGAGCGACGGCTTCTCCGCGGGCGAGTGGCCGTTCCAGTCCGCGCAGTACAGCGGGCTCAACGCGGCCACGGGCGTGACGGGCAAGAAGTTCGCCTGGGGCTCCAGCCCGTTCTACGGCTCGGCGTTCACCTCGGTGTACTTCAACAACGACTTCAGCACGGCCATCGACGCCTTCCCCGCGAGCAAGGCGCTGCTCTACCGGACGTGTCTGGTGATGGGCGTGTCCCCGTTCACCGACGCGAGCCGCAAGTCCTTGACGCGTCAGGTGGCGGAGAGCGCGTCGCCGAGCTGCGCGACGGCCGACCCGCTCTGAGCCGTCACTCCAGGGCCCCTGCCTCGCGCGGGCAGGGGGCCGTCACGCGCGTCTCATGGGGGGACGACACGCCCCAGGACGTCTGGGCACCGAGGCAATCCCTGCCGCGCCATCCCACCAGGAGGGTGCGGCCCTCGTCCGCGTAGAACTGGAGGCGCTCGCTCTGGCCGGACGCCAGGAGTGCTCGTCGCGGGGCGCGGGGGGCCTCGGGGGGCGCTTCCACGAGGAGCCGCTCGAACACCGAGCGATGGACGTTCCATTGCTGCGAGGGGTGCGGCTGACATTCCGGATGGAGGCGGATGCGCGCCCCTCCCACGGGCTCCGGCGCCCCCTCCACGCATTCCCCCGTCGCGGCGCTCTTCAGCTGGATGCCCCGGAACCCCGGAGGCGGAGGGGCGCCGGGTGTCTCGAACGGGGTGATGACCCATTGCTGCTCGAGACTGTCATCACAGCGCGCGGAGACCAGACGTCGCCCGCGAGCACCCAGACAGAAACTTCCATTCCGGATGCGCTCCCGGTGGGCCTGGGTTCCCCGCACCGGCTCGAATTCCCAGTCGAGCCCCGAGGCATGACAAGGCGCGGCGCTGACATTGCCGCCGGGAGTCCCGATGGCTGGCTTCATGCAGTATTGCTGTTGTTGTTGATGCAGGACTGTCAGGGGGCTCACATCCGCGGGGACAGACGCGCAGAGCGCCAAGGTCGCACTCCGGGCGACAACGCGAATCGTCACGCGACCACGGGGGTGATTGCGCACGGCTCCTCCACGAGGGACAGGGATTGCCGACAGGGTGCGTTGGCCCCGTCGGGCGCGTCTATCCCAGAAAAGTGGGGAATTCTTGTCTGGGCTGGATATTGTCAGGGAATGGTGACGCGTTCCCGGATGGAGCGAGAGTTGTTGGGCGCCTTGCGTGAGCTGTCCGAAGCGGAGCTCCCCTTGGGGGAGTTGTTCACGCGGCTGAATGTCTTGCTTCGCGAGCCCCTGGGAGTGGATGCGAGTTGTTGGCATGGCACGGACCCGGCGACGGGGCTGGTGACGTCGACGGTGATGGAGAACCTGGACCCGCGGGGGTTCGAGCGGGCGGCGTATCTGGAGTTGTGGGCGCCGGAGCCCTTGACGTTCGCGGGGCTGCGGGCGTCCGGGCAGCGGGTGGGCTCGTTGCGGAGGGCGGCGGGGGAGAAGCTCGACGAGAGCGCGCGCTACCGCGAGCTCATCGCGCCCTTCGGCTTCGGGGACGAGCTTCGGGTGAACTTCGACTTGCCCTCGGGGTGTTGGGGCGCGGCGACGTTCCTCCGCGCGACGGACCGGGGGCCCTACACGGAGCGGGAGCTGGGGATGATGGAGCGCTTCTCCGCGCACATCGGGCAGATGTTGTGGCGTTCGTACCAGGGCACGGTGCCGAAGGGGGAGGGGCAGCCGCTGCCGGGCATCGCGGTGCTGGGGCCCCGGGGGCAGTTGATGTCGGCGGACCCGAGGGCGGAGGCGGTGCTGGCGGAGCTCGCGGAGACGTCACCGTCGTCGACGGGGGTGCCGTCCGGGGTCATCACCGTGGCCGAGCATGCCCGGGGCCTGGGCGCGGCGGGGCGCAGGGACGTGCCGTCGCGCTCCAGGGTGAGGACGCGCACGGGGCAGTGGCTCACGCTGCATGCGTCCCTGCTGGAGGGGCGTCCGGACGGGCAGGTCGCCATCGTCGTGGCGCCCGCCACGCCCGCGGAGGTGTTGCCCATGGCCCTGATGAGCCTGGGGCTGACGGCCCGTGAGCAGGACGTGGCCATCCTGGTGGCCCAGGGGCACACCACGGACACCATCGCCCGGACGCTGGCCATCACCCCGGCGACGGTGCAGGACCACCTGAAGGCCATCTTCACCAAGGCCAGGGTCCGCAGCCGCCGCGAGTTCATCGCCCAGTTGGTGGGCATGTCCGCGGGGCCCCAAGGCGTCGCGCGAGGGGCTTGAGACAACAGTGTGTTTGAAAATGTTTCAGCATGGTGGCGCTGAAACATTTGTGACGACGCTTGGGGTTACGTCTCGGATTGGCCGCGCCGGAGGCCCAGGGCCTTCATCTTCTTGTAGAAGTGGCCCCGCTCCAGGTCCAGGAGCCGGGCGGCCTCCGTGACGTTGTCGTGGGTATGGGCCAGCACGTAGAGGATGATCTCCCGCTCGGCGTCCTCCACCTGCTCGCGGAAGGTCTTGTCCGCGCGAGGTCGGAAGCCCACCACGGTGGCCGGTGCCGACGTCGGGGGAGGGGGCGCCACCAGCGCGTGCGCGGGCGTGCTCGCCGCGGCCACCACGGCCGAGTCCAGCGTGGGCGCCGGCGCGGCCACCGTCTCCATCGGAGGCGGCACGACGCCGCGTCCCCGGGGCAGCAGCTCCAGCGCGTCCGCGCGCGTGACGACGGGGCCCTCGCACAGGATGGCCAGCCGCTCGACTAGGTTGCGCAGCTCGCGCACGTTGCCGGGGTAGTCGTAGGCGCTCATCACCGCCAGCGCGTCCGGGGACAGCGTCAACGGCCGCCGCCCGTTCTTCGCGCAGGCCTCGCGCAGGAAGGTGCCGATGAGGTCCGGCAGGTCCTCGCGCCGCTCACGCAGGGGCGGCGAGTGAATCTGCACGACGTTGATGCGGTAGTACAAGTCCTCGCGGAAGCGCCCCGCGCCAATCTCCTGCTCCAGGTTCTTGTTCGTCGCGGCGATGACGCGCACGTCCACCTTGAGCGTCTCCGCGCCGCCCACCCGCTCCAGCTCCCCCTCCTGGAGGACCCTGAGCAGCTTGGCCTGCATGGCCGGCGGCATGTCGCCAATCTCGTCGAGGAACAAGGTCCCCTCGTGCGCCAGCTCGAACTTGCCGCGGCGCACGCTCACCGCCCCCGTGAACGCGCCCTTCTCGTGGCCGAACAGCTCGCTCTCGATGAGCTCGTGCGGCACCGCCGCGCAGTTGAGCTTCACGAACGGCGACGCCTTGCGCCGCGAGTTCTGGTGCAGCGCCCGGGCGATGAGCTCCTTGCCCGTGCCGTTCTCACCGGTGATGAGCACCCGCCCCTCGGACGGCGCCGTGCGCTGGATGAGCGAGAAGATGCGCTGCATGGCCGGGCCGCTGCCCACCATGTCGTAGCGCCCCAGCTGCTCGCGCAGCTCGCGCAGCTCCTCCATCGCCGCCTGGTGCTTGAGCACGTTGCGCAGCGCGACCAGCAGCCGCTCCCGCGCGATGGGCTTCTCCAGGAAGTCGCGCGCCCCCAGCTGCGTCGCCTTCACCGCCGTGTCGATGGTGCCGTGCCCCGACATCATGATGACGGGCAGCTCGGGCCGCAGCTCCGTGAGCCGGGCGAGCGCCGTCAGCCCATCCATGTCCGGCATCTTCACGTCCATCAACACCGCGTCCACCGGCCGCGCGCTCACCACGTCGAGCGCCACCTGCCCGCTGGCCGCCAGATGTGTCTGATATCCCGCAAGCTGCAACGACTGGCTCAGGGTCAGCAGGATGTTCTTCTCGTCATCGACGATGAGCACGGATGCGGGCATGCGGGGCGCTCCCGGCCCGGGGACCACGTCACGCGGCCGCTCCCGGGCAACAGCGACAATCTCACGGAAAATATTTGGACATTCAAGGGTTTCGGGGCGCGGAGGGGTGTCTCGAAAGGGACAAAAGCTTTGACTCACCCCGGCGACTGAGACTACACGCGACCCGACTACCCGTCCCCTGCGGGTGCTTCTTTCGTTTCAATGATTTCGGGAGGAATGATGCGTCGGATTTCTCTGTGGGCGGGTCTCGGCCTCGCCATGGCCGTGCTGACCGGCTGCCCCCCCAGCTACCCCAACTGCAAGGACGACTCGACCTGCTCCGAGAAGGGCGAGGTCTGTGTCCAGGGCACGTGCCAGGAGTGCGCGACCGACGCCAACTGCAAGGAGGGCTTCTCCTGCCAGGGCAACAAGTGCGCGCCCAAGCCGCCCGAGTGCACCGTCGACAACCAGTGCGGTGACGGCCGCATCTGCGAGGCCGGCAAGTGCGCCGAGGCCCAGTGCAAGGACGACTCCTCGTGCCCGTCCGGTGGCAAGTGCCAGGGCGGCCGCTGCCAGGTCCCCACGGACACGTGCGCGTCCAACTCCGACTGCGGTGACGGCCAGGAGTGCAGCGCCGGCCGCTGCGTGACGGCCTCCGCGGACAAGTGCGACTGGAGCCCCATCCGCTTCGGCTTCAACGAGTCCTCGCTGGACTCCGAGGCCCAGCAGCGCCTGTCGGACCTGGCCAACTGCCTGAAGACGGGCCAGGCGGGCAAGCTGACCCTGGCGGGCCACGCCGACGAGCGCGGCACGGAGGAGTACAACCTCCAGCTCTCCAACCGCCGCGCGGCGGCCGTCAAGCGCTACCTGACGGACCTGGGCATCAAGTCCAACACCGTCACGACGGTGGGCTACGGTGAGACGCGCCCGGTGAACAACGCCTCCTCCGAAGAGGCGTGGAGCGAGAACCGCCGGGTCGAGTTCCAGCGCTAGTGGAGGCTGAGGTAGGCTTGGCGCCACATGGCCGTCCACGAGCCGGAAGCGCGTCAGTCCTATCTCGTCTTCGCCTGCGGTAGCAGCTGGTACGCGGTACCCGCGGACAGCGCGGCGGAGGTCGTCACCTTCCCCGAGCTCACGCGGGTACCGGGGGCTCCAGCCCACCTGCTGGGTGTGTTCGCCCACCGGGGAGAGGTCATCCCGGTGGTGGACATGGGCCTGCTGGTGGGCGGCGCCAGCCAGTCCTCGCGGCGGGCCGTCCTCGTGCGCCTGCCGCGCGGCACCCTCGCCCTGACGGCGACCACGGTGGCCGGCGTCTCCCCGGTGACGGGAGCGCTCGAGCCCCTGGGCTCCGCGGGCGTCCAGGTCCACCTGAGAGGCCCCGCCAAGAGCGGCCCCCGGGATGTGGCCGTCATCGACCCCGAAGGGCTCTTCGACCACCTCAGCCAGGGCGCCTGAGTCATGGCCCCGGCAGGCCCCGTGCGGGGCATGTTGTTGTGTCACGCGGGCCCGCATCGGCTCGCGTTCCTGGCCCATGAGGTGCTCTCCATCACCTCGCCGGGGGAGGAGGACGCGGCCTCGGCCCGGCTGGCCTTCCAGGCGTCCGCGGGCGCCCAGCGCGTGCTGGTGGCGACGTCGGGCGGGGCGGTGGGCGTGGACGCGCTCGAAATCGAGGCGGAGGCGCACCCGGTGCTGACCGCGCCGCCGGTGGCGGTGAGCGCGTCGGGTGGTTGTCTGCGCGGCTTCGTGCTGGCGCGCGGGGTGCTCTGGCCCTTGTTGGGGCTGGCGGACTTCGAGCGGTTCCTCCGGCGGCGGATGGGGGGCGCGGCGTGACGGGGCCTTCGGACGTGCGGGGGCTGGCGCTCTGGGTGGCGAGGCCGGTGATGCCGGCGAGCACGGTGGGCATCTGCCTGGCGCTCTTGCACGGGTTGCTGACGGATGCGCTGCCCCGGGAGGCGTGGCTGCGCTTCCTGGGGCTGGTGGTGGTGGTGACGGCGCTGTCCTTGTGGCTGGTGCGGCTCAACGCGCGGCGCTCGCTGCGGGTGCTGCACGCGGTGGGGGAGGGGGCGCTGCCCGCCTCCGCCGAGCACCTGCGCCAGGCGCTGCTGGAGGCCCGGGCCTTCCCCGACAGGGTCTTCTCCTTCGCGCTGCGCAGTTGGTTGTTGGGCGCGCTGGTGGTGGCGTTCATCTTCATCCCCTGGACGGACGCGTCGCTGGGGCTCGCGCCGCGAATCGTCCTGGTGGGCGCGTGTCTGGGCTCGCTGACGGCGCTGCTCATCTACCTGCTGGTGATTCGGCGCTGTCGTCGGGCGGTGGAGCTGGTGGCGGCCCGGGGGCTGTCCCCGCTGGACGTGGTGGCGGCGGCGCCCCCCCGGCGGCTGCACATGCGCCGGCACATGGTGCTCTTCACCGCCATCGCGGTGCTCACCCCCTCGCTCTTCATCCTCGACGCCACCGTCACCGGCACCTCGCGGGCCATGGACGAGGTGGTGCGCGCGAAGTCGCCCCAGGAGCGGGACATGGCGGTGCGGCGGGTGGACGACGAGCGGGGGTTGGCCGTCGCGGGGCTGGTGGCGGTGCTGGTGCTGTTGACGGCGCACCTGGGCGGCACCGTCATCGCGGGGCCCCTGCGCGCCATCACCGAGGAGGCCACCCGCATCGCCCAGGGAGACCTGCGGCCTCCGCGCGTCATCCCCGCGGAGGACGAGGTGTGGGCCACCTCGGCGGCCTTCGCGCAGATGCAGGCGCAGCTCGGCCAGGCACTCACCCAGCTGCGCCGCGCGGGCCTTCAGATATCCACCACCACCGAGCAGCTGGTGGCGACGTCCGGTGAGCAGGAGGCGGGCGCCGACGAGCAGGCCAGCTCGCTCAACGTGACGAGCGCGACGACGGAGGAGCTGGCGCGCTCGGCGCAGCAGATCGCCGGCAACGCGGAGTCGGTGTCCACCATCGCCGAGTCGACGTTCTCCGCCGCGCAGACGGGCCAGCGCGGCGCGGCGGCGTTCCTGGGCGCCATGCAGCGCATGAAGCAGGACAACCAGGCCATCGCGGACGCGGTGGTGCGGCTCAACAAGCGCGTGCAGCAGATTGGCAAGGTGGTGGAGTTCATCAACGAGATCGCCGACAAGTCGGACCTGCTGGCGCTCAACGCGGAGCTGGAGGGGACGAAGGCGGGCGAGGTGGGGCGGGGCTTCTCGCTGGTGGCCGCGGAGATGCGCAGGCTCGCGGAGAACGTCATCCGCTCCACGAAGGAGATTGAGGGCCTCATCGAGGAGATCCGCGACGCGACGAACGCGGCGGTGATGGCGACGGAAGCGGGGCTGAAGGCCATGGACGCGGGCACGGTGCTGGCGGCCGAGGTGGACGAGAGCCTGAGCCTCATCCTGGAACTGGCGCGGCAGACGTCCCACGCGGTGCGCAGCATCTCGCTGGCCACGCAGCAGCAGCAGACGGGCACCGACCAGCTCGCCGCGGCGATGGGGGACATCCTGCGCGTCACCGAGCAGAACTCGGCGGCCACCAAGCAGATGGCGGTGGCCAACGCGGACCTGTCCACGCTGGCGAGGGATTTGAAGCGCGTGGTGGAGCGCTTCCACGTGGTGGCCGGGGAGGACGCATGAGCCCGCGTGCGAGCTCCAGGCGGACGTCCTTCACCCGTCATCTGATGCTGCCCGTGCCGCTGACCAACCTGGTCGGCGTGGTGTTCGGGCTGCACTACGCGTGGCTCACGCTCTCCGACGCGCCGGGGATGGCGGGCCGGATGGAGCTGTTCGTCCGGTGGGCGTGCGGGATGGGGGCGGTGGCCATCATCCTGGGCGCGTGGGTGTCGCTCGCGCGGCTGCGCACGGTGCGGGCGCTGGAGCTCGGGCGGGTGGCTCCGACGCCGGAGGTCTTGAAGGCCGCGGTGACGGAGGTGACGCGCTGGCCGGACGAGGCGTTCCTGCGCTCGCTGGGGCTGTGGCTGTTCACCACGCCCCTGTTGGGCTTCGCGGTGTGGTGGACGGCGGGCGTGGACGCGGACGCGGCGCGGCGCATCGCCGGGTTGGGGCTCTTGTTCGGTCCGCTGACGGCGCTGCTGGTGCACTGCCTGGTCATCCTGCGCTCGCGCAAGGTGGTGCTGTGGCTGGCGGAGCTGGGCATGACGCACGGCCAGCTCATCGCGGCGATGCCGAGGCGGGCGGAGATTCGCGCGCGGCTGGTGGCGTTCGCCTTCATCTCCGTGGTGACGCCGGCGGTGTTGTCCGTGCAGCTCTCCTCTGCGCTGGGAGAGCGTGCGCTGCGGCAGCTCATGGCGCATGCTGCGCCGAGCGCGGAGCTGGCCTCGCGGCTTCGCGTGGAGGCGCTCGTGTCGGGCGGGCCGCTGGTGCTGCTCGTCTTCGCGCTGGCGCTGACCACCGCGTACCTGGGCGGCACGCTGCTGGGGCGGCCCCTGCGGGAGCTGTCGAGCGAGGCGCGGCGCATCGCCGAGGGAGACCTGGCCAGCCCTCGCGTGGTGCCGACGGAGGATGAAATCTGGGACGTGTCCGCGGCCTTCACCACCATGCGGACGCACCTGGCGGACGTGATGTCCCAGCTCCAGCGCGCCGGGGCGCAGATTTCGGCGACGACGGAGGAGATCCTCACCACCTCCGGACGCTACGAGGTGGGTGCGACGGAGCAGGCCAGCTCCCTGGACCAGACGAGCGCGACGACGGAGGAGCTGGCGCGCTCGGCGCGGCAGATCGCCGAGAACGCGGGCTCGGTGGCGCAGATTGCCCAGCGCACGCTGGGCGCGGCGCAGCAGGGCCAGCGCAGCGCGGAGTCCTTCCTGGGCTCGATGGAGCGCATGAAGCAGGACAACGTCGCCATCGCCTCCTCGGTGGTGCGGCTGAACAAGCGCGTGCAGCAGATCGGCAAGATTGTCGAGTTCATCAACGGCGTGGCGGACAAGTCCGACCTGCTGGCGCTGAACGCGGAGCTGGAGGGGACGAAGGCGGCGGAGGTGGGGCGGGGCTTCTCGCTGGTGGCCGCGGAGATGCGAAGGCTCGCGGAGAACGTGCTCGAGTCCACGAAGGAGATTGAAGGGCTCATCGAGGAGGTGCGCGAGGCCTCGGCCGCGGCGGTGTCCGCGACGGAGGGCGGCGTGCGCGCGGTGGAGTCCGGGACCACGCTGGCGCAGCAGGTGTCGGAGTCGCTGCGGCAGATCACGAAGCTGGCGGGGAAGACGTCGGACGCGGTGCGGAGCATCTCGCTGGCCACGCAGCAGCAGCAGACGGGCACCGACCAGCTCGCGGAGACGATGGCGGACATCCTGCGCATCACCCAGCAGAGCCTCAACGCCACCAAGCAGGTGAGCACCGCGAACACGGACCTGCTCGTGCTGGCGAGGGACCTGAGTGAGGTGGTGGAGCGCTTCCAGATTGGACAGGAGACGCTGCGAGGGGAGGAGGGCGGGTGAACCCGAGCGAGCGCCTGCTCAGGCAGTTCCGGGACCTGGTGACGGTGCGCCTGGAGCGCATCAACCGGGCACTCATGGAGCTGGAAGCAGGGGCGAGCCCGGATGCGGGACGGGGTGCGCTGCGCGAGCTGCACGGGCTCAAGGGCGAGGCCCGGATGATGGGCTTCGACGACATCAACGTGCTGGTGCACGAGATGGAGGAGCTCGTCCGCTGCGTGGAGCCCCGGCGCTATGCCTTGTCCGCGGACTCCGCGGATGCGCTCCTGAGCGCCGCTGACGCGGTGCTGTTGCTCTCGGGGGCGCAGCCGGGCGCGGCGTCCTCGCCCGAGGTGGTGCGGCTGGTGGGCTGGCTCCAGGCCTGTACCCGCGCGGAGACCCGGGACGGTCCGACGGGAGAGGGCGCGGGGGAGTCCTCGAGCGCGAGGGTCGATGGGGCCGAGTCGTTGGCGCGGACCGTCGCCGCCGCGTCGGGGGGCGGGGCGCCGCGTGGTGCGACTGGCGACGTCGGTGGTGAGGCCTCGGGTCCCCACTCCTCGTCTCGAAGTGACGATGACTCACGGAGCTGGGGGCACGCGGCCGACTCTTCCTCGCGAAGCGATGGGAGGGGGAGGAGTGGGGCAACTGCTGCCGACGCCGCGTCCCGAAATGACGGGAGCGGGAAGGAAGTGGCCGCTGCGGCCGATGCCGCAACCCGAAGTGACGGGCGAGAAAGAAGCGGGAGCTACGCTTCTGATGCCGCATCCCGAAGCGAAGGCGATGCGAGGAGCCATGCTCCTGCCGCCGATGCCGCGTCCCGAAGGGATGCCGATGCGCGGAGCCTAGCCCCGGCTTTCACCGTCGCGCCTCGCGGCGAGGCGCATGCTCTCGATGGGACCTCGCACGGCGAGGCGCGCGTTTCCGACGTCCCGTCCCGAAGCGGAGGCGCCGTCCCCGATGCGCCCCTCTGGCTGGAGGGCGGTGTCGCCGAAGGGCCTGCTCGCAGCGGGGTGCGCACGGCTCCCGGTGGCAATCCGCTCTGGCGGGTCTCAGGGACGGGGATGACCCGCGTGTCCACGGTGGCACCCTCCGAGCCTCCACTGCGCGGTGGCGCCCCACCTCCCACGGGAGGCATCTCGACCGTCGCGCAGAATCGCGGTTGGCCCTCCGCGCCACGTCCCGAGACGAGCCCCGCCCGCCCCTCAACAGGAGCGACTGGCGCGAGTCCCTCGCCCACGCCTGCCCCGGGCCCTCGCGTGGCCGCGCCAGGGCAGGGGACCTCGACGTCGCCCCGTCTGCCCGAGACGCGCATGGACGCGGTCCGCATCGACGTGGCCAGCCTGGACCTGTTGACCAGCGCGGTGACGAACCTGGCCCAGGTCGCCCGTCGCCGCGAGCGCGCCAACGCCCGCCGCCTGGCCCTGGCCCGGGAGCTGGGAAAGCTGGCCCGCGAGGCCGAGGACCTGGGCCCCGCCGCCGCCGCGCTGGTGGCCCGGCTGGGCACCGCCAAGGAGCTGGCCGCGGACCTCCATCGCGAGTCCAAGCTGCTCTCCAACGAAGAGCTCCGCGACCTGGGAATGGTCGTCGAGGAGGTCCAGGGCCTGCGCATGCTCCCCCTGTCCGTCCTCTTCGAGCCCTATCCGCGCATGGTGCGAGACCTGTCGCGCACGCTGGGCAAGGAGGTGGAGCTCGTCGTCGACGGCGAGGACACCCGCGCGGACCGGGCGGTGGTGGAGGCCTTGCGCGAGCCGCTGATGCACCTGGTGCGCAACGCCCTGGACCACGGCCTGGAGACGCGCGTGGACCGCGTCACCTCCGGCAAGCATCCCCGGGGCTGTCTCACCCTGCGCGCCGCGCGCGAGGGCAGCCGCATCATCCTGCGCGTCGAGGACGACGGCATGGGGCTGGACCCCGTGGAGCTGCGCCGCGTGGCCGTGCGCCGGGGTGTCCTGGACGAGAGCGCCGCCAACGCGCTGTCCGACGCCGCCACCCGCGAGCTCATCTTCCTGCCGGGCTTCACCTCCCGGGAGGTCGTCACGGACCTGTCGGGTCGGGGCGTGGGCCTGGACGCCGTGCGCGCCTCCATCCAGGGCCTGGGGGGCGACGTGGGCGTCGAGTCCGCGCCCGGCTGGGGCACCATCTTCGAGCTGCGCGTCCCCGTGTCCCTCACCGTCGCGCCGCTGCTCTTCGTCCAGGTGGGCACGGAGACGCTCGCCTTGAGCGCCACCCACGTCTCGCGCGCCCTCAAGGTGGAGCCCCTGCACCTGTGCGAGGTGGCGGGCCGGCCCGCGCTGCTTGTGGAGGGCCGCGTGCTGCCGCTGGCGTCCCTGGGCTCGCTGCTCGGCCTGTCCCCGGAGCGCGAGGTCCGGGAGGGGGAGCTCGTCCTGGTGGTCCGCAGCCAGAGCGGCGCCGCCGCCGTCGTCGTGGACCGCGTGCTCGAGGAGCGCGTCCAGGCCATCCTCCCCCTGCGCGGCGTGCTGGCCCGCTTCGGCCACCTCACGGGCGCGACCTCCCTGGCGGACGGCCGGCTCGCCATGGTGCTGTCGGCGGCCTACCTCACCGCCAGCGCCCACGGGACGTCCCCGCTGAAGCTGCCCCGCTCGTCGGCCCCGGAGACGGAGTCACGGCGCCGGCGCATCCTCGTCGTGGACGACTCCCCCCTCACCCGGGAGCTCATCTCCAACCTCCTGGAGGCGGTGGGATATGACACCGTCATGGCCGCCGACGGGGCGGACGCGCTGGACGTCCTGGAGGGCACCCCGGTGGACCTGGTGGTGACCGACCTGGAGATGCCGGGCATGGACGGCCTGGCGCTGACCCGCCGGCTGAAGGAACTTTCCGCCCGGCCCAGGCTGCCCGTCGTCATCCTCACCACCCGTGGTGGAGAGGAGGACCGGCGGCGTGGGCTGGCGGCGGGGGCGGACGCCTACGTCACCAAGGGGGACCTGGTGCGCCAGGACCTGGTGGATGTGGTGGGGCGACTGTTGTCCTGAGGGCCCCCGCTCAACCTCCTGAGGACAGGACGGAGCATTGGCTATACTCGGCGCCTCGCGCACGGGGTATGGACAGGGCATGGGCAAGAAAGTGTCGGTGCTGGTGGTCGATGACTCACTCATCTGCCGACAGCTCATCTGCGAGGCGTTGAGCAAGGACCCCGACATCGAGGTGGTCGGCTCGTGCGCGGACGGCAAGCAGGCCGTGGAGATGACCAAGGAGCTGCGGCCCCACGTCATCACCATGGACGTGGACATGCCCGTCATGGATGGGTTGACGGCCACCGAGCACATCATGGCCGAGTGCCCCACGCCCATCCTGGTGCTGACGGCGGACCCGCGCTCGCAGGCGCCGGAGCTGACGTACCGGGCGCTGGAGCTGGGCGCGCTCGCGCTGCAGATCAAGCCCGCCATCGACGCCGGCCCCGAGGCCTGGAACCTGGTGCGGGAGATCAAGCTGCTCTCCTCGGTGCGCGTCATCCGCCACCTGCGTCGTCCCCAGAAGGGCATCACCCCGCCCCGCGTGACGACGTCGGTGCTGCCCGCCGTGTCCATGGGCGTGGTGGTGGTGGCCGCGAGCACGGGCGGGCCGCAGGTGCTGTGCCGGATGCTGTCGGAGCTGCCGGCGGACTTCCCCGCGCCCATCGTCATCGTCCAGCACATCAACGCCGCCTTCGCCGAGTCGCTGGCGGGGTGGCTGGGCAACACCAGCCGACTCAAGGTGCGGCTGGCGCAGGACGGCGAGCCGTTGATGCCGGGCCACGTGCTCATCGCGCCGCCGGGGCAGCACACCATGATTCCCTTCCGGGGACGGGTGGCGCTCAAGGCGGGCGTGGAGCGCGACGGGCACATGCCCTCCGGGACGACGCTGCTGGAGAGCGCGGCCCGGACCTACGGCCGGCGCGCGGTGGGCCTGGTGCTGACGGGCATGGGCGCGGACGGCGCGGAGGGGCTCCTGGCCATCCGTCAGGCCGGAGGGCTGACGCTGGCGCAGAACGAGGAGTCCTGCGTGGTGTTCGGCATGCCGGGCGCGGCGGTGGAGCGCAAGGCGGTGGACCACCTCATCCACGGCGACGAGGTCGCGGCGACGCTGTCGCGGCTGGCGCGGGGTGAGTCGTTGGCCGTGGGGCGCTGAGCTGGCGGTGCGTGCTCCGAGCGCGCCATGGGCTTTCGTGCGCGCCTTCCTCACGGCGCGTACGGGCATGGCCTTGAGCGGGCCCCAGATTCGTCGGCTGGATGACCGGCTGGCGGAGCGGTGTCGCGGGCTGACGCCGCACCAGTACCTGGCGTTCCTCAAGTCGCCCACGGGCGCCGCGGAGCTGGAGGGGCTCATCTCCGCGGTGGTGGTGAACAAGACGGACCTCTTCCGGGACGAGGTGCAGCTCACCGACTTCCGCGAGCACGTGCTCGGGCCGCTGGTGGAGCGGGCGAGGGGAGGGCCCCTGCGGGTGTGGAGCGCGGGGTGCTCGACGGGCGAGGAGGTGGCCACGCTGCTCGTCCTGCTGGCCGAGGCGGGCGCGAGCCCCGGGAGCACCGTGCTGGGCACGGACATCTCGGAGGCGGCGCTGCGGCGCGCGCGTGGGCTCTCCTTCTCCGCGGAGCAGCTGCGTCGGGTGCCGCCCGCGCTCCGGGAGCGCTACTTCGTGTCGACGGGCTCGCGCCAGGCGCTGGTGGGCGGGCTTCGCGAGCGGGCCAGCTTCCAGGTCCACAACCTGATGGACGTGCCCTATCCCCGGGCCCCGGCCGAGCGCGGCTTCGACGTCATCTTCTGCCGCAACGTCCTCATCTACTTCACGGTGGAGTCCTTCCACCGGACCGTCGCCACGCTGGCGGAGAGCCTCGCGCCCGGGGGCACGCTGGTGCTGTCGTCCTCGGAGCCGCTGCTCCAGGTGCCGCCCACCCTGCGCGTGGTCCGCACGGAGTCGGCGTTCTTCCACGTCCGGAGCGACGCCGAGCGCCTGGCGCTCGTGGAGCCGACGCGAGGCCCGCCCGCCTCCGTCCCGACGGGACCTTCCAAGGGGCCCTCCCGGGGCACGGCGCCGTCCTCCTCGGCGACCCCGCTCGAGGCCCCTGCGCTGGCGCCCGCCTTCGCCGAGGCGGACCTGCTCTTCGCGTGCGTGCTGGACGGCGCCGCGTCGGGCGTGTCGGACGCGGTGGCGGAGCGGGACCTGCGCCAGTGCCTCCAGCTGGACCCCGACCATGCGGCCGCCCGCTACCTGCTGGCCCTGCTCTTGGAGCAGTGCCGCCGCCCCCTCGAGGCGGCCTCCGAGTACCGCCGCGCCCTGGTCGCCCTGGAGGAGGGCCGCGCCCGGCCGGTGCCCTTCTTCCTCAACCCCAGCCGCCTGCGGGTGGCGTGCGCGCACGCGGCCGGCCGCCTGGAGCCCCTGGGCGGGCCCCGCTAGCCGCCCCCTTGGCGAGAAGTCCGGACGACGCGCCGATTTGGCCCTAAGATGCCGGCCCCATGCGAAGGCTCGTCCTGTTCGCGCTGCTGGTAGCGCTCCCTGGCTGTTTCTATCCCGCGGACCGCGGCCGCGCCCTCGAGGCGAAGGTCGACCGGCTCGGCACCGACTCCGCGCAGATGCAGACGGAGTTGAAGGAGGCGCGCGCGCAGCTCGCCATCGTCCTGCCGAAGATCGACGAGAAGGTCGCCGAGGTCACCAAGGCCCTGGACGGCCTGGACACCGCCGCGCGCCGCAAGGACGCGGACATCGGCATCCAGCTCCAGAAGACGATGGAGGACCTGTCCCAGCTGCGCGGCCAGGTGGAGACCTACCTCCATAAAATCACCGAGCTGGAGACGGCGCTCGGCGCCCAGGACCAGAAGCTGCTCGCCATGCAGGGCGCCGCCGCCGTGAAGGAGGCCGAGGCCAAGAAGAAGGCCGAGGAGCTCCAGCGCCCCACCAACCCCAAGGACTTCCTCGCGCTCGCGCAGGAGCGCGCCAAGGCCGGCGAGCTGCTCGTGGCGCGCCAGCTCTTCAACGAGCTGATGAAGAAGTGGGCCAAGGACGCGCTCGTGGGCGAGGCCCACTACGGCCTGGGCGAGACGTACTTCTCCGAGTCCAAGTGCCGCGAGGCCCTCTTCGAGTACGGCAAGGTGGTGCAGGACCACCCGAAGACGCCCTCCGCGCCGGATGCGTACCTGCGCTCCTCCGAGTGCTTCGCCCAGCTCAAGATGAAGGACGAGTCGCGCCTGGCGCTCGAGGAGCTGGTGAAGAGCTACCCCAAGTCCGGCGCCGCCAAGACGGCCAAGGAGCGCATCGCCGAGCTGGACAAGGCGAAGGCGCCCGCGAAGAAGGGGGGCAAGAAGTGAGCCTCCGCCTGCCCGGGCTCGCCCTGCTGGCCGCGCTGCTGTTCCCGCTCGTCGCGGGGGCCGCGCCCAAGCAGCTCGTGCTCCTCTTCACCGGAGACAACGGGGGCGAAGTCGCCCCCTGTGGTTGACGACACAACCCGTCTGGCGGTCTGGCCAGAAGAAAAGTCACGATAGAGAAGGAGCGCGCGAAGGGCGTGCCGGTCCTCGTGTTGGACGCGGGCAACGCGCTCTTCAAGAGCCGGGACAGCGGTGAGGCCCCGGATGCCCGCGCGCGCGCCGAGCTGGTGTTCGCGCAGATGAACGCGCAGGGCACCACCGCCATGGCCGTGGGCACGCGCGATTTGTCGCTGGGCGTGGACTTCCTGCTCAAGCAGTCGCGCAAGTCGAAGCTGAAGCTTTTGTCCGCGAACCTCGCGGACGCGCAGGGCAAGCTGCTGTTCCCCGCGTCGATGGTGACGCAGGTGGGCGGCCTCAAGGTGGGCCTCGTGGGCGCCTCGCCCGCCACCGAGCGCCCGGAGCCCATGGAGCCCTTCGCCCAGGGCAAGGCCGCCTCGGTCCAGCGCCAGGGGCTGCCCGTGCTCCCCGCCGTCACCGCCGAGGTGAAGCGCCTGCGCGAGCAGAAGGTGGACCTGGTCATCCTGCTGGCCGCCGTGCCCTACAACGACCTGCTCCAACTCGCCGGTGAGCTGGAGGGCGTGGACTTCGTGATGCAGTCGCACGAGGGGCGGGGCTCCGGCATCGCCCAGCGCGTGGGGCTGACCACCGTGGTGCCTCCGGGGGAGCGGGGCCACCAGGTGGCGAAGCTGGAGCTGTCCATCGACGGCCCCGGTCGCTTCGTGGACGTCTCCGAGCGCGAGCGCACCCGCGACAGCCTGCGCATCGTCGAGACGAACCTCGCCCGGGCGAAGGAGCGGCTGGGACAGATGAAGGACGAGGCGCAGAAGCGGGCGCTCGAGGCCTCGGTCGCCAGCCTGGAGACCCGGCGCCAGTCCCTGGAGAAGACGTTGGCGGGCGGCGCAACGCCCTCGGCCCGGACGCATCTATTGTCGTACATCCAGCTCGGCAGCGACGTACCGGCGGACCCGGTCGTCCAGAAGGCGGTGGAACGTGTCGAGCCCCCGGGCTCGGCGGCCCACTGAGCCGCGCTGGTCTTGTGCCCCGGTCGGCGCGCCGTTATAAGCGCCGGCCATTACAGTGCCGGACCTCCCTGCCGTGGGCGGCTGGGGGCAAGGCACCCTGGAGAGCGTCATGAAGCCGGAAGTGCATCCCGTCTATCCGCCGTCCCGCATCACCTGCGCGTGCGGCAACATCGTCGAGACCCACTCCACCCGCGGCTCGTTCTCGGTGGAAATCTGCTCGAACTGCCACCCCTTCTTCACGGGCAAGTACAAGCTCGTGGACACGGCCGGCCGTATCGACCGCTTCCGCAAGAAGTACGCGGCGAACCCCACGGAGACCGCCGCCGCCGAGGGCGCCATCGCCGTCCCGGCCGCCAAGGGCAAGAAGGCCAAGGCCTGATTCCAGCCGTCGCGCGCTCGCCGCGTGACAGCCATTCGCAGCACCGTCGAGCAGGGTGTCGGAGGGCCTCACTGGAGGCGCTCCCGCCCTGCTCGAGTCGTTTCCACGGCAAGCCCCCCGGGTCAAATTTCAGGGTGCTACAGGCCAGAAATTAGACGTAGCACTCAAGTCACCGCACATTCCGCCGCGTCCCACGACGAAGAGTCCGACGGAGGCGTGATGTTGGCTGAAGCTGCTGCCCCTGACCTGAAGATTGTCCGGCGCTCCCTCAACGAGAGCGTGCACGCGAAGGGCGACGCCTGGACGCTCCTGCACGGGGACAGCCTGGAGCTCCTGAACCGGTTCGAGCCCCAGACGTTCGACATGATCTTCGCCGACCCGCCGTACTTCCTCTCCAACGGCGGCACCACCTGCAAGGGTGGCAAGCGCGTCTCGGTGAAGAAGGGCAACTGGGACGTGTCGCGCGGGGTGGAGGAGGACCACGCCTTCACCACGGCGTGGCTCGAGGCCTGCCAGCGGCTGCTCAAGCCCACCGGCACGCTCTGGGTCAGCGGCACCCAGCACGTCATCTTCAACGCCGGCTTCGCCATGCAGAAGCTCGGCTACAAGCTGCTCAACACCGTCACCTGGTTCAAGCCCAACGCCAGCCCGAACCTGGCCTGCCGCTACTTCACCCACTCGACGGAGCTGCTCATCTGGGCCTCGCCGAAGTCGGGCGGCAAGCTGCAGCACGTCTTCAACTACAAGAAGATGAAGTCGGACAACGGCGGCAAGCAGATGCGCGACGCGTGGGTGCTGCCGCCCTCCGGCGACGCGGAAGTCACGGACGACGGCGAGGGCCGGCTGTGGACGCTCACCGTCCCGCGCGGCGGTGAGGAGAAGGCCCACGGCAGCCACCCCACGCAGAAGCCGGTGGCCCTGCTGGAGCGCATCATCGAGGCGAGCACCCCCGAGGACGCGCTGATTCTCGACCCCTTCAACGGCAGCGGCACCACGGGCGTGGCGGCCCTCAAGCTGGGCCGCCGCTACGTGGGCATCGACATGGACGAGAAGTACCTGGACCTCTCCGAGAAGCGCCTGAAGGCGCAGTCGGCGAAGTAGTCCGTCGTCGTCCTCCTCCCCGCGCCTTCCTCAGGCGCGGGAGAGGATGAGCTCCACGCCCTGCCGGGCGATGGGGTGGTAGCGCTCCTGGTGCTGCTGGAAGAGCGAGCGCGCCAGCGACTTGTGCTCGCGCGACGCGCTGAGCACGCCGTACAGGGGCTTGAGGTACTTCATGCGGCCCACCTCGCCCAGGAAGACCTCGGTGCGCGCCACCGCCGGCTCCCAGCCCGCGCGCAGGGCCGCCACCAGCCACGCCACCAGCACCTCCGAGTTGCGGCTCTTCGTCAGCTCGAAGCGCTCGTCCAGCTGGCGGAACAAGTCCCGCGGCGCGTCCGACGGCAGCCACTCCAGGAAGAGCTGCCACTCCGCGGGCGTCCAGTCCTTCACCTCGTCCTTCGACGGCACGGTGCCGCGCAGGCGCAGGAGCGTCTCCAGCCGGCTGGAGCGAGGGGAGGGCGCGCCGCCGGGGATGCCGGGCCGCTGCAGGTACGCGTCCGCGTCCACCTTGGCCAGGGCCCCGGGCAGCTCGCGCTCGGTGAAGGCGATGAACTCCTCGGTGGTGAGCGCGCGGAAGCGGTACGTGGCCAGGTAGCGGCGCAGGAAGCCGTCGAACGTCTCGCGGCCCACCGCGTCCTCCAGCGCGCGCAGGAACAGGTAGCCCTTCTCGTACGGAATCTGGGAGAAGGCCTCGTCCGGGTCCACGCCCGTCAGGTGCGTGCGCAGCGCCGTCAGGTGCGGGTGCTCGCGGAAGTGGTGCATCGCCTCTTCCAGCGCGCGGCGCCCCAGCGCCCCGTGCAGCGCGGCCACCTCCTTGCCCGCCAGCGCCTCCAGGATGCGGCGCTCGGCGAACACGGTGAAGCCCTCGTTGAGCCAGAAGTGCTCCGCGGACGCGTTCGTCACGAGGTTGCCCGTCCACGAGTGCGCGAGCTCATGCGCCACCACGTTGACCAGGCTCTTGTCGCCGGCAATCAGCGTGGGCGTGAGGAACGTCAGCCTCGGGTTCTCCATGCCGCCGTACGGGAACGACGGAGGCATGGTGAGCAGGTCGAAGCGCTCCCAGTCGTACGGCCCGAAGAGCGACTCGGCGGCGCGCAGCATGTCGTCCACGCCGGAGAACTCCTCCGCCGCGTCCTCGAGCAGCTCCGGCTCCGCCCACACCCGCGAGCGCGGCCCCAGCTCCTTCGGCGCGAGGCTGCCCACCGCGAAGGCGAGCAGGTACGGGGGCACCGGCTGCGGCATCTCGTAGTGCTCCTCCGCCTCCACGCCGTGCTCCTCGCGGCCGACGAAGCTGGCGGCCATCACCGCCTTGAGCGCCTTGGGCACGCGCAGCGACGCGCGGTAGCGGATGCGGATGCGCGGCGTGTCCTGCAGCGGCACCAGGCTGCGCGCGTGGATGGCCTGGCACTGGCTGTAGAGGAACGGGTGCTGCCCGCCCGCCGTCTGCGAGGGCGTCAGCCACTGCAGCGCGCTCGCGGTGGGGGACGTGCGGTAGTGCACCGTGAGCTGGCGCACGCCCTGGGGCAGCTCCACGCGGAGCCTGCTCCCCAGGATCGGCTCGGGCGGCGCGAGCATGTAGGGCAAGGGGCGACCATTGCCGTCTACGACTCTGAGAATCTCCAGGTCCCGGGTGTCCAGGTCGAGGGGACCGGCGGACGCTTCCTTCAGCGTCAAGGTGGCCTCGGCGTGCAGCCTTCGCGTGCGGAAGTCGACGCGGGCCCTCCAGTCCAGGGTTTCCGTCTCGGGCTGCGTGCTGTCGTTGTACGAGTGCGGGTCGGGGCGAGCCATGGAGGTCCGGTTTGTAGTCCCTGGCGCGCCGGGTGGCGAGTGCTCCCACCCGCTGAACCGATTGACTTTCGGGTCAATCGCCTACATTTGTGCAGTCCCCTCCTTCCCACAAGAGCAAGGGAGCCTTCCCCAATGACGACGCGGATCCGCAAGGTAGCTGTGCTGGGCGCCGGAGTGATGGGCAGCGGCATCGCCGCCCATCTGGCCAACTCGGGCGTGCGCGCGCTCCTCCTGGACATCGTTCCGCCGAAGGCCGCACCGGGCGAGGACACCTCGACCAAGGCCTTCCGCAACAAGTTCGCCCTCGGGGCGCTGGCCAACATGCGCAAGCAGAAGCCCAGCCCCATCATGTCCGAGCAGGTGTTCACCGCCATCGAGGTGGGCAACTTCGAGGACGACCTGTCGCGCATCTCCGAGTGCGACTGGGTCATCGAGGTGGTGAAGGAGGACCTGGCCGTCAAGCAGGCGCTCTTCGCCAAGGTGGAGCAGCACGCCCGCAAGGACGCCATCATCTCCTCGAACACCTCCGGCATGTCGATTGTCGGGATGACCGAGGGCCGGGGCGAGGCCTTCAAGAAGAACTTCCTCGTCACGCACTTCTTCAACCCGGTCCGCTACATGAAGCTCCTGGAGCTCGTGGCGGGCAAGGACACGGACCCGGCCGTGATGAAGGCCATCCACCGCTTTGGCGAAGAGGTGCTCGGCAAGGGCATCGTCTACGGCAAGGACACCACCAACTTCATCGCGAACCGCATCGGCGTGTACGGGATGATGCGCACCATCGCGGCCATGGGCCCCGCGGAGCTGTCCATCGAGGAGGTGGACAAGATCTTCGGCCCGGCGATGGGGCGCCCCAAGTCGGCCGTGTTCCGCACCGCGGACATCGTCGGCCTGGACACCTTCGTCCACGTGTCGAAGAACTGTTACGACACGCTGACGCAGGACGAGGAGCGTGAGGTCTTCGCCATCCCCGGCTTCCTCCAGAAGATGGTGGAGAAGGGGATGCTGGGCGACAAGAGCGGCGGCGGCTTCTACAAGAAGGACAAGAGCTCCGGCGGGAAGGAGATCCTCGCGCTCGACCTGAAGACGCTCGAGTACCGCCCGCAGGGCAAGGTGCGCTTCGAGTCGCTGGGCGCCGCCCGCGAGGTGGAGAACGTCAAGGAGCGCGTCGCCGTCGTCATGAACGGCACGGACAAGGCCGCGAAGTTCGCCGAGCAGGTGACGCTGGACGTGCTGGCGTACACCAGCCGCCGCATCCCCGAGATCGCCGACGACGTGGTCAACGTGGACCGCGGCGTGCGCTGGGGCTTCGGGTGGGACCTGGGCCCCTTCGAGGTCTGGGACGCGTACGGCGTGAAGAAGGGCGTCGCGCGGATGAAGGAACTGGGCCTGAAGCCCGCGAAGTGGGTGGAGGACATGCTGGCCACGGGCCGCGAGTCCTTCTACGGCGTGGAGGGCGGCAAGGACACGTACTGGGACATCCCCACGAAGTCCGTGAAGGTGGTGCCGGAGAACGCGCGCACCCAGCGCGTGGAGTACCTCAAGCGCGGCAACAAGAAGGTCGCCGGCAACGACTCCGCCACCCTGTGGGACCTGGGCGACGGCGCCACGCTGCTGGAGTTCCACACGAAGATGAACTCCATCGATGACCAGATCATCGAGATGATGCACACGGCGCTGGACGAGACCGAGAAGAACTTCAAGGGTCTCGTCATCGGCAACGACGGCGCGAACTTCTCCGCGGGCGCGAACATCGTCGCGCTGGTGTGGGCGGCGAAGAGCGGCCAGTACGAGGACATCCGCAAGCTGGTGACGTCGTTCCAGGCGGCCAACCAGCGCATGCGCTACAGCCCGGTGCCGGTGGTGACGGCGCCCTTCAACCTCACGCTCGGCGGCGGCGCCGAGGTGACCATGGGCGGCAACGCGGTGCAGGCGAGCGCCGAGCTGTACATGGGCCTCGTCGAGGTGGGCGTGGGCCTCATCCCCGGCGGCGGCGGCAACATGCAGCTGCTCCGCAACGTCTACGGCGCGTACTCCACGGACAAGGACTTCGATCCGTTCCCCTTCCTCAAGAAGGTGTTCCTGTCCATCGGCACGGCGAAGGTCGCCACCAGCGCCGAGGAGGCGCGCGATGCGGGCTTCCTCTCGCAGGCGGACGGCATCAGCGCCAACCGCGACTTCCTCCTGTCGGACGCGAAGGCGCGCGTGCTGGGCATGGCGGACGCGGGCTTCCGCGCGCCGCGTCCCTCGCGCTTCCGGCTGGGCGGCCCCAGCGGCTACGCCACCATCGACATGATGCTGTACGACATGGAGATGAACGGGCAGGTCAGCGCGCACGACCGCAAGATCGGCCAGAAGCTGGCGCGCGTGCTCACCGGCGGCGACACCAGCACCTCGGCGCTGGTCACCGAGGAGAAGCTGCTCGAGTTGGAGGCCGAGGCCTTCCTGAGCCTGTGCGGCGAGGAGAAGACCCAGGACCGCCTGACGCACATGATCGAAAAGGGCAAGCCGCTGCGGAATTGACGGCCGGCCGGTACTCATTGGCGACGACATAAATTTCGCTGCATGCCCGGGTGTTACCCGGGCAAGGAGACATCAAGATGCCTGGTCGAGTCGTGATTGCCAGCGCGGTCCGCACGCCGTTCACCCGCGCGCACAAGGGAGAGTTCAAGGACACGCGGCCGGATACCCTGGCGGCCGTCGCCATCAAGGAGGCCGTGGCGCAGGTCCCCGGCCTGAAGCCGTCGGACGTCGAGGACGTCGTCCTGGGCTGTGCCATGCCGGAGGCTGAGCAGGGCATGAACGTGGCGCGTCAGGCCACGCTGCTGGCGGGTCTGCCGGTCGACGTCCCGGCGATGACCATCAACCGCTTCTGTTCGTCCGGGACGCAGGCCATCGCGCAGATTGCGGCGGCCATCCAGGCGGGCCACATCCAGGTGGGCATCGGTGGTGGCACCGAGTCCATGACGATGGTGCCCATGGGCGGCAACAAGGTCAGCGCCAACCCGGACATCATGGCGAACCACCCGGAGATCTACAGCTCCATGGGTGTGACGGCGGAGAACATCGCCTCGCGTCACAACGTGTCGCGTGCGGACTCCGACAAGTTCGCCGCCGAGAGCCAGCGCCGCGCGGCGACGGCGCGGGAGACGGGGAAGTTCAAGGAGGAGATTGTTCCGGTCACCACCACCGTCTACGACGAGGAGGGCAACGCGCAGACGGTGACGGTGTCGGTGGACACCATCCTGCGTCCGGAGACGACGGCCGAGGGCCTGGGCAAGCTGCGCCCGGCGTTCAACGCCAAGGGCGTGGTGACGGCCGGCAACGCGTCGCCGCTGACGGACGGCGCGGCGGCGGCGGTGGTGATGAGCGAGGAGAAGGCGAAGGAGCTGGGCGTCAAGCCGCTGGGCTACTTCGTGGACTTCGCCGTCGCGGGCGTGCCTCCGGAGGTCATGGGCATCGGCCCCGTGCCCGCGGTGCGCAAGCTCCTGGCGAAGAACAAGCTTGAGGTGAAGGACATCGACGTCTTCGAGCTGAACGAGGCCTTCGCTCCGCAGGCGCTGTACTGCATCCGTGAGCTAGGCATCCCGGAGGACAAGGTGAACCCGAACGGCGGCGCCATCGCCCTGGGTCACCCGCTGGGCGTGTCCGGTGCGCGGCTGGTCGCGACGATTCTGCGCGAGCTCAAGCGCCGCAACGGCCGCTACGGCGTCGTCACCATGTGCATCGGTGGCGGCATGGGCGCCGCGGCGCTCATCGAACTGGCGAAGTAATCGCCGCACGCTCCTGAAAGTTCACGGGCCCCGGGGAAGCGCTTCCCGGGGCCCGTTTTCGTTCGGAGACCTCAGAAGAGGCGGGTGATGACGAGGACGGACGGGCCCGCGACGGAGGTGACGCCCTGGGGCGTCGAGCATGCGAGAAAGTCCGTCTGGAGCAGGGTGGAGGTGACGACCACCGTGGCGCCCACGAAGCGGCCCTCGGTCACCGTGGACTCCGTTGCGATGACAACCTCTCCCAGGGGCGCGGCGCGCAGGAGGGCTCGACCCTGCCCCGTGCTGTAGGTCCCGTCGTTCCACTTCAGCGTGAGGGACAGGTTTCCGTTCTCGAGCAGGCCACACGAAAGTGGTGTCTGCGCGAACGTATCGAGACTCGCGGACACGAGCCCCAGGGGGAGCCCCGTGCAGGGGCCGTAGAGCGCCTTCGAGTCGACGGTGATGAGCCGAGGGGTGTTCGAGAGCCCGGGCGCGTAGTTGACCCTCAAGGTGCCCGGGCAGGTGAGGGCCACGGGCTGCGCACGGCTGGCCGGGGCCAGCAAGAGGGTCGCCATGAACAGGGTGGACAGGACCGCGTGGAGCGCGTGGTTCATCATCAGTTCCTCCATGGACCGTGGCTCGAGCGCCACGTGAGCCGATGATGGTCGGGCGCGGGAGCGGTCGTGCGATGGGCACGCGGAGGCGGAGCTCGTCCGACATGATTCGCGCCAGTGGGTGCTCAGCACCTCACGAAGGGATTGGACTCGAAGACAGGGGCCGGACGCAGGGCAGGCGGTGATGGCGAGCAGGGGCTGCGCGCCCGGAGAACGGGCGGCGGGGTGGAGCGGGCCTACTCCCGACGCTCGGGCGCCTCGGGGTCGTCCACGGGGACACCGGCGAGTCGCAGCACGCGCAGCGCGTTGGTGGTGTCCACCACGCCTTCCCGCAGCGTGTAGTCGAACACCATCTGTCCCTCCTCCAGGTGGTCCCTGAAGTGGACGTTGCGGACCTTCGCGTTCGTGGTCTCCTCGGCGAGCGAGGTGAGCGACAGGTCATGCGTCGTCACCGCGCCGCTGGCGCCCGTGGCGAGCAGCAGGCGCAGCACCTCGCGCGAGGCGAGCTGGCGCTCTCGCGTGTTGGTGCCCAGCAGGATTTCGTCGAGCAGGAACAGGGCCTGGCCGTTCGCCGCGCGCGCCGCGTCCAGCACGGCCTTGATGCGCTGCACCTCCGCGTAGAAGTACGAGACGCCGCGCTCCAGCGAGTCCTTCACCCGCATGCTGGTGAGCACATGCAGCGGTGACAGGCGGAACGACGCGGCGGACACGGGCGCTCCGGCGAGCGCCAGCACCACGTTGGCGCCCACAGCGCGCATCAGCGTCGTCTTCCCGCTCATGTTGGAGCCGGTGATGATCAACGCGTGCGCGGGGCCGGGGAGGGACACGTCGTTGGGCACGGGCGCGTCCAGCAGCGGGTGTCCCAGCTTCGTCGCCTCGACGATGGGGCCCTCCTTCACCAGCGTGGGCCAGGCGAATGCGGGGCGGTCATGCGCGAGCCCGGCGACACAGGACAGGGCCTCCAGCTCCGCGAGCGCCTCGAACCAGTGCCGCACGCGGGTGCCGTGCTTCTCGCGCCAGTTCTCCAGCGCGAACAGCGCGTGGATGTCCCAGAGGGTGAGCCAGTGCACGATGGGGTGGAACTGGTGCCGCTTGAACTCGATGAGCGAGAAGAGCTGGCTGAAGCGACGGAAGTGCGAGGACACCGGCGGCTCGCCCTGCTGTTGGAGGCCCGCCTGGAGCTGGCGCAGCAGGGGATGCTCGAAGCGCTGGCTCTCGATGCGCTCGAAGAGAGGGGCATACCGCGCGAAGCCCCGCTCGCCCTTCTCCACGTTGTCGTCCATCCGCTTGAGCGTCTTACGGGTGGCGGCGGCCAGCGCGAGCTGTGCGATGAGGCCCGCCCAGACGGATGCGCCGGGAATCACGCCCACCTCGCCCAGGATGAAGAGCGCGAGCGTCACGAAGGGCAGCACCACCGCCAGCGGGCGGGACCAGCGGATGGAGTCGAGCGAGGAGCCGGCTTCCGCCCACTGGATGAAGAGCGCGGGGTCCGCCTTCTCCTTGGCCACCGTGCGCGCGTCCACGCAGAGGTCCTGGCGGAAGTCCACGCGAGGGGCCAGCTCTTGAGCCGCGCCCTGACGGGCCTCGACGACCTCCAGCGGGGCGGGGGACGACAGCCACGCGGCGAGCCGCTCCTCGCCGGCGCGGGTGGCCGTCTCGTTGAGGAGCTGGAACAAGCTGCCCTGGCCGAAGACGTCCAGGTCCGGCGTGTAGAGGTGGGCGGGGGAGGCGAAGCGCTCACCCTGCTCGGTGAACTCGTGCCAGCCATGTCCCAGGCGCGCCAGACCCCGCTCGTTGAGCGTCACGTAGAGCCGCTGGCGCTCCTCGCGACGGAACACCTGGTGGTGCATGACGGCGAGGATGATGAAGACGACGACGAAGCCGAGCGCCCCCCACCACCACGTCTTCGGCAGGCGTCCGGTGAGGATGAGGCCCGAGATGATGGCCGCGGCGAGGACGGCCACGGTGCGCAGGTTGGCGTAGCGGGCGCTGATGCGGTCCAGGACGGACAGCTCCGCCTGGGCGGCGGCGCGGCGCTCGGTATACGTGTGGTGGGGACTCGGGCGGGTGGCGTTCACGGACACGGTGGCCGCGCATGCTGTGCTTCCGGCCCGCCCAGGGCAAGAGGCCCTTGTCGTCGGGTGCCATCGGGACGACGAAGCCCCACCCGGGCCTTCAGCCCCACAACTCCCGGGGCGGCCAGAACAGGGTGTTGCCCTCGAAGTGCAGGCCCGGCTCGCGGTCCTTGGCGAGCAGCAAGGGACCGTCCAGGTCCACCACCTCCGCGTCCTGGGCCACCAGGGCCGCGGGGGCCATGGAGAGGGACGTGGCCACCATGCAGCCCACCATGAGCTGCAGCCCGTGCCCTCGCGCGTCCCGGGCCAGGGCCAGTGCCTCGGTGAGCCCTCCCGTCTTGTCGAGCTTGATGTTGAGCGCGTCGTACTTGCCCACGAGCGCCGCCAGCCCGTGCCGGTCATGCGCGGACTCGTCAGCGCACACGGCCACCGGGCGCCTCAGGCCCCGCAGGGCCTCGTCGTCCGAGGCGGGCAGGGGCTGCTCCACCATCACCACCCCCAGCTTCGCGCACGCATCCAGCAGGCCGGGCAGCTCCGCGGGGCTCCAGCCCTCGTTGGCGTCCACGATGAGCCGGCTGGTCGGGGCTCCCTCGCGGATGGCCCTCAGACGCTCCAGGTCCTCGGTGCTCCCGCGTCCCAGCTTCACCTTGAGCAGCGGTCGGTGCGCGGACTTCACCGCGGCCCGGCCCATGGCCTCCGCCGTGTCCAGGCTCAGCGTGTACGCGGTGACGAGCGGCCGGGGCTCGGGCATCCCCAGCAGCGCCCAGACGGGCCTGCCGGTCCGCTTCGCCTCCAAGTCCCACAGGGCGCAGTCCAGCGCGTTGCGCGCGGCCTTGGGCTCGAGCACCTCGGAAACCTCCTCCCGGGACAGCCCTCCCTCGATGCGCGCCCGCGCGGCCTCCAGCGCCTTCAGGACACCCGGCACCGTTTCGCCATAGCGCGCATAGGGCACACACTCGCCGCGCCCCACGGCGCCGCCTTCCTCCAGCGTGACGACCACCACCTCGGCGCTCGTCTTCGAGCCCCGGGAGATGGTGAAGCTGCCGGCGATGGGCCAGCTCTCGTGTCGGACGGTGAGCTTGCGCATGGGCCTTCAGCTCCGAACGGGGAAGCGGCGAGAGAGCTCGTCGACGAGCAGCCCGACACCGGTGCGGATGGGGTCCACGCAGGGCAGCCCGTGCTCGCGCCCGGTGCGCTCCAGCAGCGCCAGGGCCTCGGCTTCGTCCAGGTGCTCGGTGTTGATGGCCAGCCCCGTGCACTGGATGGCGGGGTTGGTGAGCTGTCCCTCCAGCACGGTGCGCTCGATGACGGCTTGAATCGAGGGCAGCGCGTGCTGGACGCCACGCATCTTGGTGCGCGTGGGCTCGTGACAGACGATGAAGGCATCCGGCTGCGCGCCATGCAGCAGCCCCAGCGTCACGCCCGCGAACGAGGGATGGAACAGCGAACCCTGTCCCTCCACCAGGTCCCAGTGGTCCGCGTCGTTGGCGGGGGACAGCCACTCGGCCGCGCCCGCGACGAAGTCGGACACCACCGCGTCGATGGCCACGCCCCGACCCGAGATGAAGATGCCCGTCTGTCCCGTGGCCCGGAAGTCCGCCTTCAGGCCACGCGCCCGCATCTCCTTCTCCAGCGCGAGCACGGTGTATTTCTTTCCCACCGAGCAGTCCGTGCCCACCGTCAACAGGCGCAATCCCTGACGCTTGGTGCCCTTGCCCGTGGCGAAGTCCTGGTCGGGGATGCGCACGTCGTGCAGCGCGCGGCCGTTGCGTCGGGCCGCCTCGGCGACGGCGGGGAACGAGGACAGCCGCTTGTGCAACCCCGTGGCGACGTCCATCCCCGCGTCCAGTGCCTCCACCAGCTTGCTCACCCAGTGCTCCGGCAGCACTCCGCCCGCGTTGGCCACGCCGACGATGAGCGTCCGGGCGCCCTTGGCCTTCGCCTGCGCGATGTCCAGGTCCTCGAGGCCACAGTCCGCCTTGCAGCCCGGCAGCCGCAGCTGCCCCACGCACCAGTCCGGCCGCCAGTCGACGATGCCATGCGCCGTCTTCGCCGCGAGCTGGTCGGGGACATCCCCCAGGAACAACAGGTAGGGCTTCTGGATCTCCACCAAGGTCCTCCCCGGGCCCCAGGCAGGGGCTGTGGCGCGCTTTTCAGCACGGCCCCTCGAAGCCCGCAAGGACAACGCGGACCCCACCAGGATTGGCGTCGGAAAGGGCCCGGAACCACCCCTCACGTAGGCCCTTGCGGCGCCCCGAAAATGTCAGACCCACCCCGTATTCTTCCTCTCGTCACGGCACACGAGGGGAGCCAAGAATGAGCAAGTCCGTCGTCGATAATCGCGTCGAGATTGTCTTCAGCTTCGATACCACCGGCAGCATGTATCCCTGTCTCGCGCAGGTCCGAAAGAAGCTGCACGGCACGGTGTCCCGGCTGATGAAGGAGATTCCGGGCATCCGCATCGGCGTCATCGCGCACGGCGACTACTGCGACGCGCGCTCGACGTACGTGACGAAGATCCTCGACCTCACGGACGACGTGAACGCGGTGGTGCGGTTCGTGGACAAGGTGGGGCAGACGGGCGGCGGCGACGCGCCGGAGTGTTACGAGCTGGTGCTGCACGAGGCGCAATCCCTCTCATGGACCGCGGGCTACAAGCACGCCTTCGTGTTGATTGGCGATGACGTGCCGCACGCGCCCTCGGACAATCCGAAGCGGCTGGACTGGCGCAAGGAAGTGGACGCGCTGGGTAGGCTGGGCATCCCCGTGTACGGGGTCCAGGCCCTGGCGCGCCGCCACGCGACGCCGTTCTACCGGGAGCTTGCCCAGAAGTCGGGCGGCTTCCACCTGAGCCTGGACCAGTTCTCCCACGTCACCGACATGCTGCTGGCCGTCTGCTACAAGCAGGCGTCGGACGCCCAGCTCCAGGCCTACGAGGCGGAGGTCTCCCGCGAGGGTCGCATGAGCCGGAGCCTGAGCGGCCTGTTCAGCACCATGCTCGGGCGCGCGCCCACGTCCGTCTACGGCGAGGCGGACCTGCGCGCCGTGCCTCCCGGCCGCTTCCAGTCGCTGGAGGTGGACGCGGACATGCCCATCAAGACCTTCGTCCAGGAGAACGGCCTGGGCTTCAAGACGGGCCGGGGCTTCTACGAGTTCACCAAGACGGAGACCATCCAGGGCCACAAGGAGGTCATCCTCATGGACCGCAAGACGGGGGACTTCTTCAGCGGAGAGCGGGCGCGGGAGATGCTGGGCCTGCCGCCGGGAGAGACGGTGCGCATCCGCCCCGCGAGCCTGGAGAAGTACGTCGTCTTCGTGCAGAGCACCTCCGCCAACCGCAAGCTCGTGAAGGGCTCGCGCTTCCTCTACGAGGTGGAGGACTGGGACGGCGCCAAGGCGCTCGCGGCCTGAGTCCCGACGACAGGGGCAACGGCCCGGAGTGCGTGTTGCGATGACGGTGACTGTCGGTCAGGTGATGGTCGACATGAGCCATTGTGTCTTGGGGGCGGCCCGGGCGAATCCAAGGGTTGAAGAGGTGGCATCGGGTCGTTAGTTCCGAGGGTCGTGAGACCCTGGCTCCCATCGCTGCTGCTGCTCCTCTCGGGCTGTGGCGCGTTCGAGATGCACCCGTACGAGGTTCGCGGGGGCGAGCGGGACTCGAATGCGCGGGCCGTGGAGCGGCTCCAGCAGCGGATGAGCTCGGGGCCCTTCCGCTTCGCGGTGATTGGGGACATCGGCATCTTCCAGGGCTCCTCGGAAGCGGCGGTGCGGGACCTGGCGCGGCGGGACGTGGACTTCGCCGTGCAGATGGGGGACCTGACGGAGTTCGGCTCGGCGGACGAGTACAAGTGGGTGTCGAAGCTGCTCAGCGACGCGTCGGTCCCCACGATGGCGGTCATCGGCAACCACGACATGGTGGGTAAGGGGACGGAGCTGTTCCTGGCCCGCTTCGGTCCGACGTTCCTGTCCTTCGAACATGGCGGCAGCCGGTTCGTCCTCTTCGACTCGAACTCCCGCGAGTACGACTTCCCCGGCGACGTGCCTGACCTGGCCAGGCTCGGGCAGGCGCTCGCCGATGCTCCGCCGGACGGCCACCTCTTCACCTTCTCGCATGTGGCGCCCGGGCATCCGGACTTCGACCCGGTGCTGACCGGGCCCCTGGAGGAGCTCCAGTCGGAGCGGGGCGTGACGGTGTCCTTCCACGGCCACGCCCACCGCTTCCAGAGCGATGAGCGACAGGGCGTGCGCTACTTCGTCACCGACGCGCTCGACATCCGCAGCTACCTGCTGGTCTCCGTCGAGGGGCCGTCGGTGGATGTCGAACAGGTCTTCTTCTGATGTCGCGCTCCGGGCTCGCGGGAGGACTGCTGGCGTCGCTGCTCCTGGCGGCGTCCTCGGCGCGCGCGGAGGAGCAGGAGCTGCACGAGGACGTCTCCGAGTCGAAGGGGGCGCCGTGGTACGTGCCGGACCATGCGGCCGTGCAGTTCGCGGGCTCCATCGGGATGCTCGCGGCGGGGCCCGGGTGGGCGTTCCTGGACGAGCAGGTGGACCTGGAGGTGCTCGTGGGCTGGGCGCCGCAGGCGGTGGCGGGCTCGGACTTCGTGACGCTGACGCTCAAGGCGCAGTGGCATCCGTTCCGGGTGCGCCATGGGGAGTGGGACCTCCGTCCGCTCACCCTGGGCGCGGCGTTCAGCTACACGTTCGGCGATGACTTCTACCTGACGCTGCCGGACCGGTACGAGTCGGGCTACTACTGGTTCAAGACGGCGCTGCGTCCGGCGTTCCTGCTCGGAGGGGGCGTGGGGCGGCCGGCGAAGGTGCTCGGGTTCGAGCGGCTCGAGGGGTACTACGAGCTGGTCGCCACGGACTACCGCATCGTCCAGTTCCTCCGGAACCCGGACACCGTGAAGCTGGGCCTGTTCTCGCTCGCGCTCGGCGCCCGCGTCCGCTTCTGAGTCACGGACGCGTGCCTCAGCGTGGCGGCTGGGTCGCGGTTGCGGGAGCCCCCGTGGGGACGGGCCGGGGCGTGGGCTCGGAAGCTTCGCTCTGCGCGCCACCGCCGCGCAGCCTGCGGAGGATTCGCGGCGCCTCGGCCGCGAAGCGCTCCTGCGCATCTGGCAGCGGGCGGTCCCACAAGTCACTCAGCTCGGTGCCGGGCAGGCCCGCGCCGAAGCGCACCTTCAGCTCACGTCCGATGAGCGCGTAGCGAGGCTCCCAGCCGATGGTGGTGAGCAGGTAGCGCCGAGGGTCCGGACGGCTCATCGGAATCCCATCGCCCAGCTGCTCCGGCGCGTGCGTGTCCCCCAGCAGGTCGAACAGCGTGGGCACCAGGTCGATGTGGCCGGTGACGGCTTCGACCTTTCCGGGCGGCAGGCGCTCATCGAAGACGAGCATGGGCACATGCAGTTGCAGCTCGGTGACGTCGCTGGCGTGGCCCACGCGGCCGTGCTCGCGGAACTCCTCGCCATGGTCTCCGGTGAAGACGACCAGGGGGCGCGTGCCGCGCACGGCCTCCCACTGGGACAACAGCTCCTCCACCTTCGTGTCCACCTCGTAGGCGGAGTTCCACGCGCGGGCCTTGAGGTGCTCGGCGGGCACGCGCGCGGTGGCGAGGCCGCCCTTGCCGTCCCACGCGGGCGAGAACACCGCCGAGCGCGGCGGGTAGTCGTAGTCGAAGTGCGTGCCCGCGAAGAACACGAACGTGAACAGCGGCGTGTCCACGGGCGTGGAGCGCGCCAGGTCCAGCGCGTCCTTCACCATGGCCGCGTCGCGCAGGTGGCTCTTGCCCTCGTAGTCCGTGCGCAGGCCGCCCTGCACGTCGCGGAACACCGTGTCCTTCAGCCCCATCCAGTCCACCGAGGACGCGGCGAAGAAGGCCTGGCGATAGCCGTTCTCCCGCAGCGCGGGGAAGAGCAGGGGCGCGCGGCCCGCGCCCACCACCGCGTCACGGCGCTGGGCCTCCAGGCCGAAGAAGAGGCTGAAGACCGAGTAGTCCGTGGAGCTCGCCGCGCTGTGGTGGTGCAGGAAGCGCGTGCCGTGCTCCGCGCGCTTCCACAGGTGGGGCATGACGTCCGGACGGAAGAAGTCGTCGCGCAGGCTCTCGACGAGGATGAGCAGGATGTCGGGCTTGCGCGTGAAGCGCACGGTGGCGGGGTCGATGGTCGACGCGGGCACGCCGGCCTCGGGGCTCACGCCCAGGCGCAGGCCCGACGCGGGAGGCCGGCTCGTCAGCCGCATCAGCAGCGTGTTCATCCGCACGGGCGGCTGGAGGGGCAGGGTGGTGGCCGCGTGCAGCACCGCGCCACCATGGGCGAACACGAGCCACGCGCTCGTCAGGCGCTCCACCGCGGTGGTCAGCACGAGGACGGCGACCAGCCTCGCCACGTGCCGGGGCCGATGGACGCGGCGCAGGAACTGGACGCCCACCCAGACATCGAGCGACAGCACGGCCAGGGTGCCGACCGCGAGGAGCGCGAGTTCGTGCGGCGCGAGCCCCGTCTCCGCGAGCGCGCGAGGCTGCATGGCCACCGCGAGCACCAGGCCGTTGATGTGGAAGCCCAGCGAGGACAGCACGAGCGCGTCCACGCCCAGCATCGCCACGCCGAGCGCCACGGCGATGGGCAGGGCCACCGCGTAGCGCCGCCCGAGCAACATCAGCGGCAGCGTGGCGACGAAGGTGAGCAGCCCCAGGAACAGGGCCTGGATGACGCCGCCCGCCAGCAGCACGGGGCGCAGCGAGGCGGCCAGCCGCTCCACGGAGGCGAGCAGGGGGGCACCGAAGAACGCCAGCGCGAGCAACCCGTGCAGCGTGCACCACAGCAGCGCGGGGCCCAGCAGGGGCGTGGCGCCGGCCAGACGCTGGCGGAGCCCCTGGGCGGGGAGGGTGTCGGAAGGCGTCCGGGACATCGCGCCTTCTGCTAGCCCGCCCCCGGCGCATGTTCAAGCAGCGACGCGCGCCCGACTGCTTCCTCGCAGTGGAAGCGCGCCCGGCGTCTCCAGAGTCCTCGTGCCGCGTGTGGGAGGGGTGCCAGGATGGGGAGCATGCCGCCACGCAAGCTGGTGCGACATCTCGTCTGGCTGGAGTCCTTCACCGCCGCCGTGGAGGCGGGCAGCATCGAGTCCGCCGCCGAGCACCTGGGCGTGGCGCGCTCCGTGGTGAGCGAGCACATCCGCGCGCTGGAGATGGCGCTGGCGGACGGCGCCACGCTGCTCGAGCGCGGCCCCGGGCGTCGACTCCAGCTCACCGCCCGGGGGGAGCGGCTCTTCGCCGGCACCCAGACGCCCCTGCACCAGCTCGACATGAAGCGCCTGAAGGACCTCGCCAGCGCCGAGCCCGTGGTGCGCCTGGGGCTCAATCCCACGCTGTCCCTCTCGCTGCTCGGCAAGGTCGCCCAGAACGCGGCGGCCACGGGGCTCAAGCTGGTGCTCAGCTTCGGCGGGCCGCACGAGCTGACGCGCCAGGTGCAGACGCGCCAGCTGGACCTGGCCCTGGACTTCACGCCCCTGCCGCCACACGAGGGCGTGGAGTCGGAGTCGCTGCTGCGCATGCCCTTCGTCGTGCTCGCGGGCCCCGGGAGTTCGCTCGCGACAGCATCCACGGCCCGGCGCACGCTGCATGTGAGGGACCTGGCGGGCCAGCCCTTCGTCGACTGGCTGCGCGACGACCCCTACGGTGGCGCGAACAGCGCGCGCTTCGCGGAGCACGGTGTCGCGGTGCAGGAGGTCGCCCGTGTCGAGAGCTTCCTGCTCCTCTACGAGCTGCTGCGCGCGTTTCGCGCCTGCGCGATCACCCCCGACCTGCGCCCCATGCACCCGTTCCCAGAGGACATCCACGCCTGGCCCCTGAAGGAGGAGGAGCCCCAGGCCGTGGAGGTCGTGGCCCTCTGGCCCTCCGGCTCCCTCAGTCCCGGGGCCGCCAGCGTCCTCGACGGACTGCGTCAGCGCGTGTGAGTTCTCGTCGATAAAACGACGAAGGCGTCGGATTCTGTCGGTTTTCCGGAGCCGACTGCCGTCAGTATCCTCTCCTGATTGGAAGTTTTCACCAGGAGTACTCGGATATGACGCCAACGGAACTGACGATATCCCGCCTGCCCGCGCATCTGCGGCGCTACGTGGTGAGCCAGGACTACGACGCGTACACGCCGAGGGACCACGCGGTGTGGCGGCACATCCTGGGCAAGCTGCGCGGACATCTCTCCGAGCGGGCGCATCCGGTGTACCTGGAGGGCCTGTCGGCGACGGGCATCAACCTGGAGGCGATTCCCAGCCTCGACGAGATGAACGAGCGGCTGTCGCGGCTGGGCTGGGCGTGCGTGGGCGTGCGCGGGTTCATCCCGCCGGCGGTGTTCACGGAGCTCCAGTCGATGGGTGTGCTGGCCATCGCGTCGGACATCCGCACGCACGAGCACATCGGCTACACGCCCGCGCCGGACATCGTGCACGAGAGCGCGGGGCATGCGCCCATCATCGCGAACCGGCGCTACTCGGAGTACCTCAAGGCCTGCGGCCTGGTGGGGTTCAAGTCCATCGCGAGCCTGGAGGACCAGGCGGTGTTCGAGGCCATCCGGAACCTGTCGGTGGTGAAGGAGGACCCGGACGCGAGCGAGGACGAGGTGGCGCACGCGGAGGCGCGGCTGGCGGCGGCGAGCGCGAGCCGGCGCTACGTGAGCGAGAGCACGCGCGCCAGCCGCCTGTACTGGTGGACCGCGGAGTACGGCCTGGTGGGGGACCTGGAGCGGCCGCGAATCTACGGCGCGGGCATCCTGTCGAGCATCGGCGAGGCGGAGCATTGCCTGACGCCGGCGGTGCGCAAGCTGCCGCTCACGGTGGCGTGCGCGGACACGGAATACGACATCACGCGGATGCAGCCGCAGCTCTTCGTGGCGCGCGACTTCGAGCACCTGTTCGAGGTGCTCGCGGAGTTCGAGTCGACGCTGGCGTTCAAGCGCGGTGGGGACTTCGGGCTGGAGGTGGCGCGCGAGGCTCGCACGGTGAATCACCTGGTGCTGGCGGACGGGCGCGAGGTGACGGGGCGGGTGATGGAGTCGGTGCTCGCGCCGGGGCCGGTGGCGCCCGGGCTCACGTCCGCGCTGGTGCGGATGGAGGGGCCCATCATCGTCTCGCGCGGTGGCAAGGCGGCGGACGGGACGCGGCCGTGGAATGGCTCGGCGCTGGTGGCGTTCGGCGCGGGCGGGTTGCCGGAGCGCGGGCCGTTCAAGCTGTCGCTGTCGAGCGGGTTGGAACTGGAGGGCTTCGCCGCCGGTGGGGGCGAGGTGCTGGCGCTGCGCGCGCGGCTCGCGGGTCGGGTGTTGGAGGTGCCCGCGGTGACGAAGCTCTTCGTGAGCACGCACCTGCCCTCGGTGGCGGGTGGGCCCGCGGACCCGGCGACGTGGGACCGGTGGTTCGGCGAGCTGGAGGCGTTCGCGGAGGGCGACGGCGAGTCGAAGGCGCGCGAGCGCAAGTCGCTGGCGCTGCATCCGTCACTCGCGGCGCTCTACCGCGAGGTGCGCGGCTTGCGTGAGTCGGGGCGCGCGAAGCCGGAGCGTCTGGCGCAGATCGCCGCCGCCGCGACGGACTTCCAGGATGACTGGCTCCTGCGCGCCGAGGTCGAGGAGCTGAAGGCCCGCGCCTGAGTCGTGACGGGGCCGCAGGTGCAGAGGCGGTCCCGACGGACCCCCAGCACGCGCGTGGGGTTCGCGTGACGTGGCCTCTCGTGGCAGGCGCGAGTCCCACGCCGCAGGTCCCCTGTCGGCGGACGGTTCCGTGGGTCCACGCGGACAGACGGCTCGACTCGCGCGAGCGGCAAGTTTCTGGCCGCGCTCATCCCGTCGAGCGTTCGCTATCTCGCGCGGCGCGGGACGGATTGAACGAGTTGAACGGAGAGGTTCACTCGTCGGCGTTCGGTGGGCACCGGGCGTTTCGTCGAGTTCGTTCCCTCAGCCCCGCACCGGAGCGGGCTTCGTGGGTTCCACGACAGTGGAAATCACGCCCACATCGCGGCTTGTCTGATGGCCACGGACGTCCACTTTCGATCAACCCGGCCTCCGGATTGAACGAGTTGATCATCCGCGCATCCGGGAGCGCATGAAGTCGCCCGCACCGGAGAGCAGGGCCACGCCAGGCGAGCGCGCGGAGCGCATCAACCAGGGCACCCCAGAAAACGACGCGGGCCCGGCCACACGCGAAGCGCATGGTCAGGCCCGTCGTTGAACGCTGCTTCGTCACACCCGCGAGCGCGGGCCGTGGCTCACTTCTCCTTCGAGGCGATCTTGCGCAGGGCCTTCTGGTCGCGCACGCAGAGGATGCGGCCGACGTTGCCCAGTACGCCCTCGCGCTTCATCTCGTTGATGAGCGTGGACACGAACGAGCGCGAGGCGCCCACCAGGTCCGCCAGGTCCTGCTGCGTGATTCCGCGCAGGTCCGTCTCACCGCCGTGGGGGCAGCGCTCACCGTGCGCCTCCACCAGCGTCAGCAGGGTGTCCGCCAGACGCGCCGGGACCTCCTTGAAGGTCAGCCCCAGCACGCGCTTGCGCAGGGCACGCACGCGCTCGGCGTAGGCGCGAACCACGTCCACCGCCAGGGCCGGACGGGCCTCGAGCTGCGCGCGGAAGTCACGGCCCTCGATGCTCCACACCTCGGCCTCACCCGCCGCGATGGCCATCTCCTCGATGGGCGTCCCCTCGGGGCGGAACAGCTCGCCGAACAAGTCACCCGGGCGGAGGATGGACACCACCGAGCGGGTGCCGTTCTTCCCGATGCGCATCAGGCGCACGCGGCCGGACTTGAGCAGATAGACGCGGTCCGTGTTGTCGCCGGGGCGGTAGATGGTCGAGTTGTGCGGGAAGGACTCGACCTTGAAGTACCCCTTGAAGTCGATGGCCTCCTGCCCCGGAACGAGCTTGTTCGCGGTGACCATCATCCCGGAGCTGGTCGCCTGGAGCGGCGCCACGACGTTGGAACCGATAGGGCCGAGGGGGCGATTGAAACCGTGCATGGCATTCACTCCGTGGAAGGCAGTCGGGGGTAGAAGCGGCCGCCTGCTTCGGCGGCAACGGGGCTTTCCAGTTCCAAGAGACGTGCCAGCGGGGAATGAAGTGCTCCAGGGGGAACACATCCAAGAATGCCGGGTACTTAGCGCTAGAGGTCCGTAGCACCCACCCTTCTGTGTCCAAAACCTGAAACAGAACGTTCAAACAGTCTGATCAAGTTGAACGAAACGTTAAATCCACCAGGGCCTCTGTCGCGGCCCGGACAGTGTTCACGGGTCATCTTTCACGGGGAACCCCGGCCCTGAAGGGTTCTGTCCCTGTGAAAGATTGTACTTCTGCAGTTTGCGCTCGAGGGTCGGGCGACTGATTCCAAGAATCTGGCAGGTGCGACCCTTGTGCCCCTTGGTGACGGCCATCGCACGGGCGATCAGCATCCGCTCCGCCTCATCGAGCGTCGGAATCTGGCTGGCGTCGTCCACCGCGGGCGCGGCGAACATGAGGCTGTTGCTCGGGGGCCGTCCGTTGTCCGGTGAGGGCTGGGTGTCGAGTGACGGGAGATCATCCCCGCGGAGCACATCCCCTGGCGCGAGGACGACAGCGCGCGTGAGCACGTTCTCCAACTCGCGCACGTTGCCCCGCCACGGCAGCCGGGTGAGGCGCTCCATCACCTCGGTGGGCACGCGCGTGACGCGCTTGTGGACCTTCTCGTTGATGCGCTCGAGCAGGTGCTTGACGAGCAGCGGGATGTCCTCGCGCCGCTCGCGCAGCGGGGGAATCAGGAGGGTGATGACCTTGAGGCGCTGGTAGAGGTCCTCGCGGAAGCGCGTGGCCTCCACCTCCTCGGCGAGCGTGCGGTGCGTCGCGGCGATGACGCGGGCGCGCAGCTTGATGCGCTTGACGCCGCCCACGCGCTCGAACTCGCGCTCCTGCAGCACGCGCAACAGCTTCGCCTGGAGCATCAGCGACATGTCGCCAATCTCGTCGAGGAAGACGGTGCCGTCCTCGGCCAGCTCGAACTTGCCGGGCTTGCCCGCGGTGGCGCCGGTGAAGGCGCCCTTCTCGTGGCCGAACAGCTCGCTCTCCAGCAGCGTGTCGACAATGGCCGAGCAGTTGATGCCGATGAAGGGCCGGGGCTCGTCGTAGGAGTAGTTGTGGATGACGCGGGCGATGAGCTCCTTGCCGGTGCCGCTCTCGCCCGTAATCAGCACGGTGGCGTGGCTGCCGGTCACCTTGCCGATCTCCTTCACCAACTGCTGCATCAGGGGACTGGTGCCCACGATGTCGCCCAGGCGCACCGCGGCGTTCTCGCGGTTGACCTCGTCCGCGCGGCGCGACAGCTGGCGGTACTCCAGCGCGCGCTCGACGACGAGGTCCAGCGCGGCCGGGTCCGGGAAGGGCTTGTGGATGTAGTCGAAGGCTCCGGCCTTCATGGCCCGGATGGTCGTCTCCATGTCGTGGTACGCGGTGACGAGGATGATGCGGGCGTCGCCGCACAGCCCCTTCATCTCCTCGATGATCTCCAGGCCCGTGCGGTCCGGGAGCATCATGTCGAGGATGACCACGCTGGGCATGGTCTCCTGGGCCGCGCGCAGGCCCGCCGCGGCGCTGGTGGCGGTGGCTACCTGGTAGCGCGGCTGGTTGTCGTGCTCGATCTCCTCGAAGTGCATCTTCAAGGTCTCGAGGAGCGACACGTCGTCGTCGACGATGAGGAGGGTCTCCATGGCGTCCCTCTCAGGTGGCGAACGTCAGCGTGAACACCATGCCGGGCTCCGCGCTGCCCTCGGCGGCCACGTCTCCCCCTTGCCCCATCATCACCCGGCGCAGGGCCGCCAGCGACAGGCCCGCCCCCCGGGCCAGCCGCGAGCCGAAGGGCTCGAACAGGGTGCCGCTCTCCTCGGGAGGCAGGGCGGCGGCGGGGTCCTTGAGCACCATGAGCACGCGGCCCGGTCCGCCCCGCTTCAGGGCGACCTCCACCGGGCTGTCCTCGGGGCGGCCCATGGCCACGTTGAGCAGCACCTGTGCCAGCACGGGCCGCAGCCGGTTGAGGTCCACGCGCACGCGCGGCAGCTCCGCCTCCTCGTCCACGCGCACCTCGATGCGCCGCTCGGCCAATTCCAGCGCGACCATGCCCTGGGCCTCCTGGAGCACCGAGCGCAGCGCGTGCGCGTCCAGGTTGGGCGTGGTGTCGCGGCCGTACTCGGACAGGAGCCACAGCATGCGCTCCATGGTGCGGATCTCCCGGTTGGCGATGGTCAGCCGCCGCTTGTCCCGGTCCGACAGCGCGGTGTTCCGCGCGAGCGTCTGCACCGCCATCTTCACCGAGGACAGGGGGTTGCGGATCTCATGGCTGAGCGACGAGGACAGCCGGGAGATCTGCACCGGCGGCGCGCCCTCCAGCAGCACGTTGAGGTCCTGGACGCACGCGCAGGCCTCGCCGTCCTCCTGACCGAGCGTGAGCCTCAAGGGCGTGGCGTCCTCTCCGCCCAGGTGCGCGGAGACGAACTCCACGGCGCGGCGGTCCTCGCGCGCGACGCGGTCCAACTCGCGGGCGCGCTCCTGGGAGACCCCGAGGGCCAGGTGGAGCGGGCGGTCCACGAGTGACTCGGCGGGGTGCTGGAGTATGGCGGCGCAGTCTCCCTGCGCGCGGGTCACCCGCAGGCCTGGAGACCAGGCGAGCAATGCGGCTTGCAGGAGGTGGGCGTTCATTGGTGGGTCCCGAACATAACGAGTAAGGTTCCGCGCTGTCCCCTTATGTCCCTCATCGCGCGTTTCCCGAAGAACCTTGTGTCGGCCCTCCTCTTCCTGTCGGGAGGCACCGCGCTGGTCTACGAGCTGGTCTGGTCCAAGTATCTCGGGAACGTCCTGGGCAACAGTGGTCAGGCGCATGCCGTGGTGCTCGCCACCTTCATGGGCGGCCTGGCGCTGGGCGCATCTGTCTTCGGGCGGACAGCGGACCGGGTGAAGAGCCCGCTGGCCCTGTACGGCGTGCTGGAGCTGGGCGTGGCGCTGTACGCGCTGGCCTTCCCCTACGTCCTCGACGCCCTGGGGGCCCTGTGGCTGGCGGTGGCGCCCAGCGTGCCGGACGGGTGGCGGGTGGGGCCCCGGCTGCTGGTGGCCGCGCTGTCCCTGGTGGTGCCCACATTGCTGATGGGCGGCACGCTGCCGGCGCTGGTTCGTCATTTCGCGGACAGTCTGTCGGGGGTGCAGCGGGAGCTGGCGCGGCTGTACGCGGTCAACAGCCTGGGCGCGGCGCTGGGCGTGTTCATCGCGGGCACGCGACTGGTGCCGGTGCTGGGGCTGTCGGCCTCCGCGAAGCTGGCGGCGGGGCTGAACATCCTGTTGGCGGTGGCGGCGTTGCTGCTCGCGCGCAGGCACCCTCCGGCGCTCGCGCCCGGACAGGCGGCGCCGGTGGCGGAAGGGGCCCAGGACGTGGCCTATCCCCGCGTGGCGGTGCGCGCGGCGCTGGTGGGCGTGCTGCTGTCGGGCTTCACGTCCATGCTCTACCAGGTGACGTGGATCCGCCTGCTGTCCATCGTCCTGGGCGCGTCCACGTACGCCTTCACGCTCATCCTGACGGCGTTCATCCTGGGCATCGGCCTGGGCAGCTTCTGGCTGATGACGCGCGCGCAGAAGGTGGACTCGCTGCGCGTGTACGGATTCACGCAGCTGGCACTGGTGGCGAGCCTCTGCGTGGCGCTGCCGTTGTACGTGCGGCTGCCGCACCTGTTCCGCACGGCGCAGTGGATGATGACGCGCTCGGTGGACACCTGGCCGCTGTTCCAGTTGCTGACGTTCGGCTTCTGCTGCCTCGTGCTGCTGGTGCCCACGTTCTTCATGGGCGCGGCCTTCCCGGCGGCGGCGCGCGTGGCGACGGCGAAGGTGTCCGAGGTGGGGCGCGAGCTGGGCAGCGTGTACCTGTGGAACACGGTGGGCACCATCACCGGCTCGGCGCTGGGCGGTCTGGTGCTGATGCCGTGGTGGGGCATGGAGGGCAACTTCGTGGCGGGTGTGGTGGCGAACCTCGCCGCCGCGGCGCTGGCCTTCCACGCGCTGTCGGGCCGTCCGCAGAGCCCCGTGCGCGCGCTGTGGCCGGTGGGCGCGGCGGCGCTGTTGGCCGTGGTGGTGCTGGGCAGCATGAGCGGCTGGTCCGTGCGGCTGTCGGGCATCGCCTCCATCCGCTCGCACCAGAAGCCGCCGGACAGCTACGCGAAGCTGGTGGCGGACACGGAGAAGAACTTCCAGCCCGTGTTCTACCGGGACGACACCTTCGCGACGGTGCTGGTGGCCGACTACCCGAAGGACCACCTGCGCTTCATGAAGCTCAACGGCAAGATTGACGCCTCCAACGGCAGCGACGTGGAGACGCAGGTGATGGCCGGCCACCTGGGCGCGCTGCTCCACGCGCGCGAGCCGAAGAACGTGCTCCTGGTGGGCGCGGGCGCGGCGATTACGGCGGGCAGCGTGCTGGCGCATCCGGTGGAGCGGCTGGACATGGTGGAGATCGCCCCGGCGGTCATCGACGCCGCGCGCCTGTTCAAGGATGACAACCGCAACGCGGTGGATGACCCGCGCACGCGCGTGCACATCGACGACGCCAAGACGTTCATGGCGCTGGCGGACCGCAAGTACGACCTGGTCGTGAGCGTGCCCTCCAACCCGTGGGTGGCGGGCGTGTCCGGCCTCTTCACGCGGGACTTCTTCCAGACGGTGGACCGGCACCTCACCGACGACGGCGTGCTGGTTCAGTGGATCCACACCTACGAGAGCAACGACGAGCTCATCCGGCTGGTGGTCCGCACCATGCGCGACACCTTCCCGCACGCCACCACGTGGCTGGGGCCGCAGGACCTGGTCATGGTGGCGAGCCGCAAGCCGCTGGCCCTCGATGTCGAGCGGCTGGCCCGGCGCATGGCGCTGCCCGAGGTGCGCAAGGACCTGGAGCGGGTGGGGCTCACGGACGTGTTCTCGCTGCTGTCCAAGCAGGTGCACAGCGAGGAGGGGCAGCTCGCCTTCGCGGGCCCGGGGCCCATCAACACGGACGACCACAACCTGCTCGAGTACGCCTCGCCCATCGCCTTCTTCGTGGCGAACCTGGATGTGCGCGTGAAGGACGAGCGGCGCTCCCCGGACGGAAGCTCACGGCTGTTCATCGAGGACTACCTGCGCCAGCACCCGCCCACCCCCGAGCAGGCGGAGCGGCTCTACCGGAACATGGAGCGCTACCACGCCGCGAATGACCCCCTGGTCCGGGGCGTGGCCTCGCTGTGGCGACAGGTGGCGCCCGACAGCCGCGGGGCCGCCGTGGCCCTGGCCCGCGCCGCCCTGGCCCAGAAGGACTTGTCGCTGGCCGCCTCCCTCCTGGAGCCCGAGGTGCGAAAAGGTGGGCGTGAGCCGGAGCTGATCGCCGCGTACCTGAAGCTCGTGGCCGAGCAGGCCTGGGCCACGCGCACGGTCTGGACGCCGGTGGATGCCCGGGAGGCGCTCGCCCTGGGACGGCAGGCCGCCGCCGAGCACCCCCAGGACGAGGAGCTGTCACGGGCGGTACGGAACCTGTGCGATGCTCTCCCTGCCTCCGCGTGCACCCGGGATTCTCCGCCCGTTGCGGCCCCGGTCGGCCCCTGAGCGGGCCTCCAATTCTCAAGAAGTGAGCTATTCGCCCGGAATCACAGGAGATTACCCCCATCCTCCCGATGACGGATGGAGGTGCAGGTGGGATCTCCTTTAGGGTGCGTTTCAACCCCGAGTAACAGGGTGTCTTTCCCGTCTGAACCCCAGGAGACTTCCATGAAGGCGATCTCGAAGAAGAACCAGCTCCGCAAGGCTCGTGGTCAGGGCATGACCGAGTACATCATCATCGTGGCCCTCATCGCGATCGCCGCCATCGGCGTTGTGACGCTGTTCGGTGACAACATCCGCAAGCTGTTCGGCGCCTCCGCGGCCGCCCTCGCCGGCAACTCCGACGTGGACAACGACGGTCAGTCGTCCAACGTCGCGCTGAACAAGAAGACGATGAAGGACTTCGGCAAGAACAACGCCTACTGAGTCCCTCGGGTCTCGTGAGGAGTCGCCTCGCGGCGCTTCCTCCGAATCATGTGGCGGGTGTCCTCCTCACGGAGGGCCCCGCCATGTTTCTTTTTGCAGTCGGGCTCGGCTGTGGTGCGAGGAGCCCGGCGTGACGTCCAGGATGCCCTCCTTGAGCGAGCCCATCTCGGTTGAGTCCGCCACGCTGCGACGTCGGGTGGTGTTGTACCGGACGCTGTCGCTGGTGCTGACGGTGTTCCTGGTGGCGGTGCTGTTCGCGGTGAAGCGCGCGATGACGGTGCCCGAGGACCCGGAGGTCGAGGTCTTCGACGTGCCCGCCGTCTTCGAGTCGCTGGCGAAGAAGAACCCCGACGCGGCGGACATCTCGGACACGTTCTTCTTCGCCGACGGCGCGACGGTGCACCTGCACGTCATGGGGCGGGGACAGGCGTGCCCGCTGCACATCCACCGCCGGACGCACGAGGCCACGGTCATCGTCGCGGGGCAGGCGGAGGTGCAGCAGATCTGGGGGCAGGAGGGGGCGCTGACGGAGCGACGCGGGACGCATCCTCCCGGGGACTTGATTGCCTCCGAGCCCTTCACCGGGCACGCGTGGTTCAACCGCGCGGAGGACCAGATGCTGGGCAACCTGGTGTTCGCCGCGCCGCGCTTCGATGGGAATCTCTACATCGACGCGGAGGACGCGCGGATGCAGCGGGGGCCGGAGCCCTTCACGTTCACGCCGTTGCAGGCGCTCGCGGAACTGGCCGAGGCGGGCGGGGAGGAGGCCATCGTGAAGCTGCCCGCGTTGGAGGGGCGGATGTCCAGCGTGGTGCTCGCGCGGGGGGCGCATTCGCTGGAGGCGACACGGGCGGAGCCGGTCATCGTCTACGTGGCGGAGGGCTCGGGTGTCCTCACCGCGGACGAGGAGAAGCCCGTGAAGGTGGGGCAGTTGTGGGTGCTGCGTCGGGGCGCCTCGGTGCGCGTGACGGAGGGCTCGCCGCTGATGCTCTACGTCTTCCGTCCGCCGATGGACGCTCCCGCGAGCGTGGCGCGCGGCGACTGAAGCAGGGGCTTGCTCGAGGCGCCGGTAGCTTCGTGCACGCCCGGGGTTGACCCTCACGCGACGTGAGGCCTTAGTCATCTCATCCGAGGTGGAGAGAGATGGCCCTTACAGTCAGCCAGGTGGCCCGTCTGGCGAAGGTCAGCGTCCGGGCGTTGCATCACTATGACGACCTGGGCTTGTTGAGTCCCTCGGGGCGCAGCGAGGCCGGTTACCGGCTGTACACGCAGGTGGACCTGCGGCGGTTGCAGCAGGTGCTCTTCTTCCGGGAGCTCGGCTTCCCGTTGGAGGAGATCCGCCGCATCCTGGGCGACCCTCACTTCGACCTCCGCGCGGCCTTGCTCATGCAGCGGCAGTTGCTGTCCGAGCGGGCCTCGCGACTGGACGCCCTCCGGCGCACGGTGGACCAGGCGCTGGAGGCACTCGAGCAGGGGAAGCACATGGACAGCGAGAAGATGTTCGAGGCGTTTGGGGACTTCGACCCGTCGAAGTACGAGGCGGAGGTGAAGGAGCGCTGGGGTGACACCGAGGCGTACCGGGAGTCGTCCCGACGGACCTCGCGCTACAAGAAGGAGGACTGGAGTGCCATCAAGGCGGAGCAGGACGGCCTCCTCGGGGCACTCGCGGAACAGCTCGAAGCGGGGCGCGTGGCGACGGACCCCGAGGTGCTGACGCTGGCGGAGGCGTATCGCCAGTTCATCTCGAAGTGGTTCTACCCATGCTCACACGTGATGCAGCGGGGGCTCGGAGAGATGTACGTGGGGGACTCGCGCTTCACGGAGAACCTGGACCGCGTGAAGCCGGGGCTCGCGCGGTACCTGCGGGATGCCTTCGTGGCGAACGCGGAGCGGCACGGCGTGACGTCATGAGACGCGTCACGCGCGGCGTCTCGCCCTGAGCCACACGAAGCCGAGCCCCGCCCAGCCGAGCAGTGACAGGGCGAGTCCCAGCCGGAAGCTCGTGGGCGCGTAGTCGAAGTGGACGCGGTGGGCGCCGGGAGTCAGGCGCACGGCGCGCAGGGCGTGATTGGCGCGGTGGATGGGGGTGTCCTTCCCGTCCACCGTCGCGCGCCACCCGGGGTAGTAGCTGTCCGAGACGACGAGGTAGCTGTCGTCACACGCGCTGACGTCGAGCTCCAGGTGCTGGGCGGTGCTCTTCTCGATTCGCACGGAGCCTCCGGCGCACTCGGGCTGGTCCAGGGGCTCGCCGGTGGCGAGGAAGGCGATCTCCCGGAAGGGGTGGTCCTCGTCGAGGACGGCCTCCAGGGCTTCTTCGTCGGAGACGACGCGGGCGCGCTGGACGAGGAACGCGCGAGGCAGCGCGGTGCGCGAGCGGGACAGCGTGGTGCCGTCCTCGGCCTGATGGAGCAACTCGAGGTCCTCGAAGGGGGGCGGCCCCTTGCGGATGTAGTGTGTGACGCCCGCGAGGTCGTAGGCGCCGCGCTCTCCCGCGAGGTGGAAGACGTCCGAGCGCAGCGGCTCGGGGGCGCCATAGCCCTCGAGGGCGGGGAGGCGTTCCTCGACGAAGCGGTTGGGGATGAGGCGGTCGAGGCTGCGCTCGATGGTGTTGGTGATGCCGACGCGCGTCGGGTCCTCGGGTCCCTCGATGTCCGCGCTGATGCGTCCCTGGAAGGGCTCGGGCAGGAAGGCGCGCAGGGAGAAGGGCTGCTTCAAGGCCTCCCAGGGCGTGTACCTGGGAACGCCGAGCAACGAGTGCGCGGCCGCGAGCTCCAGCACGGCGAGTGCCGCGAGTCCGTGTCGCACGCGGCGCGGGCGGGCGAAGGACCACGGCAGAAGGAGCACGGTGACCACGGCGAGACCGAGCGCGAAGGGCACCCAGGGGGCACCGGCTTCAGCGGAGGCGCGCATGGGGAGCATGCGGACCACGGGTCCGCTCGCGGCGATGGCACCGCCCATGAGGACGAAGGCCACGGCGGCCTTCACGCGCGAGGGAGGCAGCTTCCGCGCGAGCCGGCCCAGTGCATCCAGCCCGAAGGCCGCGAGCACGGAGAGACAGAAGGCGGTGCCGACGAAGTACTTCGCGGGGTAGCGGAAGAGGGAGAACGGCGGCACGGACTGGAGGACCCAGGCCGCGGGAGGGAAGTGCCGCCCCAGGCTCAGCAGCACCAGGGCGAGTGCTCCGATGAGGAAGGGACGAGCGCGCCGTGGACCGTGGAGCCCACCGACGATGGCGAGCGTGCAGGGCAGGGTGCCCAGGAACAGGTTGAGGATGAACCACTGGTCCTTGCCCCAGTACCTGTCACGAGGCCAGTCCGCGAGCGGCCACACCGACGAGAGCACCTGCGGCCACGACACGGACCACGCGAGCTGCTCCGACCAGCCACCCTGCGCGCGCAGCGAGTTGAGCGCGAACTCGGCCGTGGGCACCAGGACCACGGACGCGAGGATGGCGGAGAGGATGAATCCACCCGCGACGGCCACCACGGCGAGGACTCGGGAGCGGAGACCCCTCCGTAATGAACGTGGCGAGGCGGTGGTGACGTGGAGGGTCTGCTCCGGCTCGGAGGTGGAACTGGATGTGACGTGGGGCGCACTCTCGAACGCGGACGCAACCTGAGAGGCGGAGCCCGCGAGCGGGCCCTGCGCGGCGGGGCGTCCGACAGAGACATCCTTGTCGGATGCTGACGCGACCTGAGATGAGGGGCTCGTGAGGGAGCGCAGCGCGGCGGGATGCCCGACCGAGGCATCACCTTCGGATGCGATCTGCGATGAGGGGCTCGCGAGCGGGCGCTGTGCGGCGGGATGCTCGGCGACGTGAGCCGTACCCTCGGTCGTGGATGCGCCTGTGGGGTGCTGCCCCGTGAGCGCGAGTCTGGCAGCCGATTCTCCCTCGGCCTGGGCCGAGGCTTCGCGGGACGCCACGACATGTTGCGATGACACTGAAGCCACGGAGGGCGCGACGCGTCCCTCGGTTGAACGAGGCGTCACGCTGCCTTCGTGCTTCGACGGGCCGAGGCTCGCGGCATGAGATGCCGAAGGTGCTGTGCCTGTTCCCCGCGCTCCAGGTGACCTCGTCGCGCCAACGAAACCGGCCACGAGCACCGCGATGATTCCCTGCCACAGCGTGGTCTCCGGCGAGCCGGCGAACAGGGACAGGGTGGAGAAGATGGCGAGGCGGGTCAGCGGCCCGCGTCCTGGCTGGAGCGCGAGGTCATACGCCGCCAGGAGGATGAACCCACTCCAGGCCGCGGCATCCACGACGTTCTGCTGGATGCCCAGGTCCGTCATCATCGGCGACAGACCGAACATGGCGCCCGCGACGAGCGACGCGGGCCATGAGGCGCGCAGTCTCCTCGCGAGCAGGAACACGCCCACCGCCGCGAGCGCCGCGTGCGCGATGTGCATCACCGTCATCGAGACGATGTGCCCGGAGACGAGCACGGCCACCCACCGTGGCGGATAGAACACCTGCGAGTAGAGCGTCGCGGCGAACGGCTGTCCCAGCCGCATGTACGGCGTCCACAGGGGCAGCTCCCCTGTGCGCAGGGACTCGAGGAGGAAGGCGGAGTCGGGGAAGAAGATGCGGAATACGTCGCGGCCCGCGAGCAGCTCACCGCGCAGCACGGGGCTGTAGTCGAACGCGAGCATCGCCACGAGCCCGACGAGGGCGAGCGCGACCTTGCGTCCCTCGAGTCTCCGCGTCGTCATGGCTGGCCCGTCGCGGTGGGACGCTCGCGAATCCACAGGACGTAGTTGCCGTCCCGAGCCTCCTCCCGCCAGCCCCCGAGCACACGGAGGTTGTCGAGCAGGATGTTCCCCGGGTTCTCGATGTCCCAGAGGAGGTAGTCCGGGTCATAGCGAGCCAGCGCGTCCTCCCAGCCGGGCTCGCCCCAGACGAGCTTGTCGTAGTCCTCGTGGATGGACATGGGGAACGGGTCGTTCCGGCTGTCGATGAACACCTTGTAGTCGGCGCCCGCGAAGAACGAGATGGGCCCTCCGATGACGAAGGGGTTGAGCACCTTGCCCGGCGGGTGCTTGCGCAGCGCCTCGAACACCGGGATGGGGATGACGGAGCGCTTCACGCCCTGGTCGAAGGGCAGCGGGTGCTGAGCGTGAATCACGACGAGCCCCAGCAGCGCGAGCGTGGGCCAGAGTCCGCCACCGGCCTTGGCGCTCCATCCGGCCGTCCACGCATCCACCCGACCCCAGAATCGCTTCCAGGCGCTGACCGCCGTGTCCGTGGTCTCGCCCGCGACGCGCGTCAGCGCCGCATGCTCCAGCAGCGCGAGCGCGAGCAGCACGGCCGCGAAGGGCGCATGTCGCTGGACCTTGATGGCGGCGAGCCCCAGCACGAAGGCGGGCAGCAGGATGGCCACCTTGCGGACGCGGGACTGGCCGACCGCGAAGCAGGCCGCGCCGCCGAGCGCGAGATAGGCCCAGCTCGACGCGAGGTCGAGGTTGAGGGGCCGCCACTCGACGATGGTCTGCGTGGAGGCGAGGAGCGAGTGGTGGATGGGGTACAGGTAGATGTTGATGCCATCGGGCCCCAGGCCCGCGGCGAGGAACGCGGCCACGCTGAAGCCGACGGCCTTCAGGGAGCGCCGGAGCGACTCCGGGGTGCGCTCGTCGAGGTACTGGCCCACGGCGGTGGAGCCGAGGAGCGCTGGGCCCAGCAACCAGCTCCCGTGCACGTTGGCCCAGATGGCGCCGAGGAAGGGGAAGACCCAGAGGATTCGGTCATTGCCCGCGCGCCACGACTGGATGGCGAGCACCGCGAGGGTGAAGAGCAGGTGGCCCAGGTGGTACGGCCGCTCCTGGGGCCAGGTGGGGCCGTAGACGACGAGCAGGGCGGCGAGCGTGGCGACGGCCAGCAGTCCGCGTCGACCCGAGGCGGCGCGCTCGAGGACCTTCCACAGGAGCATGAGGTTGAGCGCGACGAGCCCCGCGACGAGCAGCGCCGGGCCCGCGGCGCCGAGCAGGCGGATGAGGCCGACGCAGAGCACGCCGAAGCCCCACTCGTGAGGCACCCAGCCCGCGGTCCCCGTGACGCTGAAGGGGTCCACGCGGGTGAAGCCGTTCTTCAGGACGAACTGGCCCCCGGCGAGGTGGAAGAAGAGGTCGAAGTTCTTGAGCGGCGACATCCCGAGCCGCACGGTGAGCACCAGTGCCGCCAGAGCCGCCGGTCCTGGGAGGAGGAGGGACCGCGTTCTCATGTGGGCCGCAGCCTACAGTGCTCCCGGGCCTCCTGCGAAGGCGCGCTCGATGGAGCCGACCGAGCAAGCTCGATAGCTGCCTGCCGCGGTAGGGCAGCTCCTTCCCAGGGCTATCCAGGTTGGCCGGGCGGCCCTTCGGTTTCATTGGGCGAGTGCATGCAGGAGATTGACGTAGTTGTCTGTCCAGGCTCGTCGACCCAGGAGGTCAGGAGACGACTCCATCGCCTGGAATGGAAGCTCTTGCTCGAGGATGCTCGTGACGGTGCTGTCAGGGCTCATTGCGAACCACAGGCTCGGTGAGCGGCCCGTCGCGAGTTCGTCGGCGGTCAGGGTCTCGTTCTGACTGACGAGTCCCTGGACGCCCAGTTCAGTGCTCAGGCGGGTGAGGACTGGGATGAGGTTGAACAGTCGGCTCGAAACGTGAAAGAGCAGAATCCCCTCTGGCTTCAACTTCCGGAGATAGAGGTCCAGCGCTTCACGGGTCAGCAGGTGTGTTGGGACGAAGTCGCTGGAGAACGCATCAAGGACGATGATGTCGTAGCGAGCATCCTCGGCTTCCTCGATGCGCAAACGCGCATCGCCAGTAATCACGCGGATCTGCGCTTGGCTCGTGTTGAGCAAGCTGAAGTACTGCCGGGCGAGTCGTTCGACTTCTGGGTCGAGTTCATAAAAGTCCCAGGACTCACCGCGCCGGCCGTATGCGGCGAGACTCCCGATGCCAAGTCCCACAACGGCAACCCGACCTCGCCCAATGCGCTCCGCGGCGAGCACGCGACCCACTGGAGAACCGCGGTGATAGTACGAGAGCGGTTCTCCGCGTTCATCCGGGTGGAGGTTCTCGACTCCATGAACGGTGCTGCCGTGCTGAAACAGTCGCAGTGTCCCTGTGTCCTTGACGGTGTAGTGACCATAGAAGGTCCGGGACCCCTCGATTCGCCCTCGAGCAAGCATCCACCCGGAGAGCGTGAGGATTGCGATGATGAAAAGAGCTGCTCCGCCCGAAACGTAGGGCGCGAGTTTGGGGCGAGGCACCCCTTGGGCCTGACGCATCACATCGCGCGCCGCCAGCCCGGCCAGGAGAAGAAGTCCGGCCAGTCCGTGATCCAGATAAGGAAGCGCCAGGGAGCCGAGGGTCAGGGGGACGATCAGTGCAAGTAATAGAGTCCCGGCCAATCCTCCGAGAGAAACGTGCAGGTAGAAGGAGCCCAGAAGGCGAGGGTCGCTTGGGCGGCTCCACACGAGGTTTCCATGCATCAGCAAGCAGCCTACCCACAGCACGGTGCTGTGGAGGACCAGCGACGGTATGGATGTTTGTGCCCGAGCCAGTGCGAAGACGGCCGCGATGACGGCGATGGCCAGACTTCCTACAGCCAGCCGGTTCAGCCCCGCTTCGGTGGGCGGTCGCTTGGAAAAGCAAATAACGAGTGTAAGCAGGTAGAGTGAGAGGGGGAGAATCCACAGCAGCGGGATGGATGCGTCCAGGGTGAGGACGTTCGTGACTGCAAGTAGCAGAGCGTTGGCGCTTGCTGAAAGCAGCATCCAGGTGACTCGTGATGAGCGCGGAGCCTGAAGGCGGGGCTCTGCGTTGGGGGACGTCTCCGCTGTTCTGTCGGTGGGGGCTCCAGTTCGAACCTGCAGGATACAAAGCCACGCCAGGAGGACAAAGCACCCATAGCCGACATACCAGACCAGGAGTTGCACTTCGAGGTCGAGTGCTGGCTCCACCAGGAAGGGAAAGGATAGAAGGGCCAGAAGGGCCCCTGCGTTGGATGTCCCGTAAAGGAAGAACGGATCAGCCCTTGACGGGTGCTCCGTTCTTGTAAACCACCCCTGTGCAACGACGCTTGTTGTTGACAGAGCCAGGAACGGCCATCCCAGGGATATCGTCAGCGTGAGGAGAATGGCCGCGACGGGTGGCAGGTCGAAATGATGCAGTCGGAAAGGAAAGACGACCACCGCGAGCAGCACGAAGATCAGATGCGCCCAGCGATAGCTTCCCTGCTGAACCGCCAGAGTCACTCTGCTTGAGTAGAAGTACCCGAGCACCAGAACGGCTTGATAGAAAACAAGGCAGGTTGTCCAGATGGCCGCGCTGCTGCCGTAAGAGGGGAGGAGCCGCTTGGCGAGGATGAGCTCGACCTGGAAGAGGAGAAAGGAGCCAAGGAAGACCCAGAGGTGAAAAAGAATGCCGATGTAGGTGCGGGCGAAGGATTTCTGGGGAGGAGCTTCCATTGGTTTCCCTGTAAAGTCGGATGGTTCGGTTATCCCAGCGAGGCATCGCGCTGGCAAGTCCCTTACTGCTCCTCGTGTGCGCATTCGATTCGCGTGCTGAGCGGGCGCGTTTCTGCAGGGCGGGGGCAGTGATCCCTGCTTCTCAATAGAAGACTCGATGGGCTGCCTATCCAGGTGTGCCATGCGAACCGCAACCTGCAGGCCGGCCATTCACGGGCGTCGGATGCGTCAGAGGTTTGGAGCGTGAGGGTCGAAACTTACGACTTCATGAATCGCAGAGGAGGCGATGTCCTCTCGCGGTGTGGGTTCTGTTCACCTGATGCATGCGTATCGTGGTGGCAAATATGCGTGACGTGGGAATGCGGGGATTAGTTGACTTGCGTGTGAAGGGAGCGATATGTGAACTATTGGACAAAGATTCGTGAGGTCTTGCCTTGGAGACGCTGTGACGAACCGAATTACTCTGTTGATTGGAGTCATGGCGGTACTGGCCGGGGCGTGTAAGGAGCCATCACCAGAGATGGTGACGCAAGAGGCTCCTATCGAGGAAGTTTTTGGAGAGCATCGCCAGAAGGCGGCCTCCGCGCGCGCCACGGGTCTGGGGGAGGATTGCTCTAGCTCAGGCGAAGCCGGGTGTGTGTCGGGCGTGTGTCTTCATGTCAAGGCGGCGCCAAGTACGGGGTACGTCTGCTCTAAGGGCTGTCGAGCGGAAGCTGAATGTCCGGCGGGATGGAAATGCGGAACGGTCCATCCGCAAGCTGCGACAGGCGTTTGTATTCCTCCCTCGGATTGGATGCCTGTCCTGACCGAAGTGAGAGGGGCGGATAAATGATACTGGGCGCCCTGCTGGCAGTGCTGGTTTCAACGTCTCCCCCTGCGAAAGTGGAGGCGAGGTTCGTGACGTTTGGGAGGTCAGGAGAGTGGGTGGCATTGGAAGTGCATTCGCGGAAGCCCGAGCGGATTGTCCTTCCGCCGCCCTATAGAGCGAGGACGCTGACTCTCTCGACAGATGGGCGGTACGTGGTCTTCACCGCGTATGATGAGACGGCGCGGAACGATTTGATGTATCGCTGGGAGTGGCGCTCGGATACGGCGCCGGTACGAATCGGAAGGGAATTGGGCTTTCACGCTGATCCGGCACTCAGTCCGGATGGCAAGTGGGTCTACTACGCGCACCATCCGCAAATGGGAGGGCCACCGGGGCAGCACCAGCCGCAAGCCAATGCCCAGCTATATCGCGTGAGGATGGACGGGACGGAGGTGCAGGCGATGACGGATGAGGTGGGGTGCCATCTCAGTCCGACGTTTCGGCCAGATGGAGAACTCCTCTACGTGCATACGCTGTGCAGCGTGACGAAGAAGAGTTTGCATTTGATGAAGAACGGAGTGGTGCAGCCGGAAGTCCTCGCGGCGGAAGATTTGAATGAGCCGGCGTTCTCCCCTGATGGGAAACGACTGGTCTTCGTGGCGAGGGATGGGCCGCATGCAGTCCTCAAGGAGTGGACGTCGTTGAAGCGTCCCGCCCGGGTGTTGCACCGCCTGCTGTTGGCGGAGGATTTTCGTGCACGCGCGCAATATGGCGTCGATGGGCGAGAGATATTCTTTCAGGATGAGCAGGCGGTGATGGTGCTGGCGGGTGGGCGTGTGACACGACTCTTTGCGGTGGGGGAAGTGCCTTGAGACAGATTATCCAAGGTGTGTGCGTGGTGGCAGTGGTGATGCCGGCGCTGGCGTTGGCGCAGTTCTGCCCGCAGGACGTCATTCCGCGATGCCAGGATTCGCAAGGCAATCCTAGCGGAGGTGGGGGAGGAGGAGGCGGAGGCGGAGGTGGAGGTGGGAATGGGCCGCCGCCGATGCCGAAGATTGAGGCGCCCGGTTTCCATGGGGACCCGGTGAATGTGTCGGACGGGTACTCGTACCTGCGGGAGCAGGACTTCGAGCTGAAGCTGAGCCAGGGGAGCCTGCCGTTCATCCGGATGTACGTGTCGCCGGCGCGCTCGTATGCGTACTCACGTTTCTCGGAGGGGTTCCTGCCGAGCACAAGCAACAACTACCTCGCGCGGCCGTTTGGAGAGCACCGGAATGGGGGAAGCCTCAACTGGTGGCACAACTTCTACAGCGCCGTCTACAAGTGGTCCGCGTCGGGAGCAGAGGCGGAAATCCGGGACGTGGACGGGTTTCGGAATACGTACCAGTTGAGCAGCAAGGCGGCGGTGTCTGGGCGGTGGTACGTCAACGATAACAACAAGAATGCGGCGGACCGGTTGTGGCAGGACGTGGCGACGGTAGGGACGTGGCCGCAGAAGTTCGTCTATTACCGGGAGGAGAGCGGGAGGTACGAGCATGAGGCGGTGTACGTGCACCCGGACGGGACGGGGGCGCGGCACTACTTCCTCACGCGCATCTTCGACACGGAGTACGCTCCGACGGGGGCGACGGAGATTCCGCGCGCGGTGGTGACGTACGCGGTGCCGGTGACGTCGGGAGGGACGACGCCGGACACGCTGTGCCCGGTGGGAGGCGCGGGGTCGACGCCCGGAGTGCCGTACATCAACACGGTGACGACGCGAGACGGGACGGTGCTGCGCTTCTACTACCAGCGGCTGGTGAATACGCGAGGGCGTACGGAGTGCGTGCTGGACCACATCAACGTGGAGTCGCAGGAGGACGGTGGTGCGACGGAGAAGACGCTGGTGCAGTACCAGTACAAGCCTGCGTCGAATTTCCTGGTGAAGGTGGACTACCCGCAGACGGGGCGGAGCATCGAGTACACGTACCCCGTTTCAGGGAATGCGACGACGACGTTCGAGCGCAAGGAGGGCGGAGCGCTGACGAGTCGACACAGCTACTACTACAACGGGACGGTGGCGACGCGGGACGAGGGGGAGGGGCACGACTTCACCATCAACGACGTGACGAGCAGCAACCCCGGGGTGGCGGATGCGTGCACGCTGGTGCACGGAGGGACGCGTCCGACGCGAGAATTCGTGGACTCGAAGGCGGGGTTGGGGACGGGGGCGAATGGGGCGACGACGATGACGTCGCGCTTCGTGTCGGCGCCGGCGCACTACCAGCACCAGACGTGGCGGCTGAACTCGATGGAGGAGCGATGCGACGGGACGTCCTGCCCCGGCTTCGTGGGTGGGATTCAGAAGTGGGAGTACGAGTGCCCGCTGGCTCCCGGGGACACGTCGACTATTCCGGCGATGCCGAAGGCACACAAGGACCGGCGCAATGCGTGGGAGTTGTACACGCACGCGGCGGTGCCGGACGCGGGAGTGATCGAGGGGGACGCTGGGGTGCCGATTCAGCACATGAAGTCGCTGACGAGGCTGGTGGAGGGGGCGCAGGACTCAAGTGGGACGGGGGCGTTGGCGCAGACGGATTTGAAGTACACGCTGGGTAGCACGGGGCGCGCGGCGCCGGCGTACGAGAGGCTTTTGGAGAGGCTGGAGGTACCGAGCGTGCTGGCGCCGGGTGGTGGGGTGGCGCAGACGCAATTCGTCTACGACACGGCGACGAACCGGCTGAAAGCGGAGTTCCGGACGGGGTGGACGCAGGTGTGGAACAACACCGCGGGGGCGTGGCAGGTGGTGAAGAAGCGGGTGGGCCTCTTCCATTACGGAGCGCCGCAGTGCGGAGGGGTGGGCACGGCGGATGCTCAGGGGCGGGAGTTGGAGACGCACGGCCCATGCTTCGTGGATGAGACGGCGGACGTGGCGACGATTACGGGTTGCCCGGTGGGGACGGTATTCCCCGTCGTGAAGTACGAGTACTGGGCGACGACGGAGACGGGGCACAAGCGCAACCAGTTGAAGAAGAAGTCGGTGCTGCCGGGTGGGTGCGGAGGGGCGACGTCATTGGAGACGCAGTACCTGGACTACGACGTTTACGGCAATGCGACGCGAGTGCAGGACTTCAACGGGGTGGTGGTGGAGCGTCAGTACAACCAGAGTCAGTTGACGCGGCAGAGTGTGGTTGCGGGGAGCGTGACGACGACGACGCAGGTGAGCTACGACAACGGGAGGCTGAAGGCGATTCAGCACCCGCAGGGCAACTACGACGTCTTCTGCTACCGGACGGGGACGACGACGGGGATGGGGTGCGTGGGAGGGACGCCGACATACCTGCTGCAGTGGAGGGCGAAGGGGGCGGACGCGAATGGGGCGAGTTGGACGGAGAAGGTGGAGTACGCGTACTGGCCGGACGAGACGGTGAAGACGGAGACGTACCTCTCGTGGACGGGCAGCGCGGCGGAGACGCGGCGGGTGGTGACATTCGCGGCGGACGCGCGCCGAAACCCCACCTACCAGGGGTTGGGCAACCTGCCGTCGCCGGTTGCTGCCACGCGTCTGTTTGACGCGAATGGAAACCTGACGGGGGTGGGCTTTGCCTCGAATGCGGCGCCCGCGGTGTGCGGAGGGCCGGACAGCGCGGGGCAGCCCGTGTCGACTCTCTGCGCTTCGCTGGGGTACGACAGGTTGGACAGGTTGGCGAAGCTGGACGAATTCCCTTCCACGGGGGTGAGTCAGCGCACGTGCTTCTCGTACGACGTGCAAAGCAACGTGACGGCGGTGCGGCAGGGGTGCGCGGTGGGCACGGGGAATGAGTGCGGGAGTTGCACAGCGGAAAGCCCCGCCAGCGAGTATGCCCATGACGACTTCGGCAACCTGGTATGGGCGAAGCTGCCGCACACTCAGGACGGAGTGGGAGGGGCAGGGACGACGCGGTACGCATACAACGCGCTGGGGCTGCTGGTGGAGAAGGCGTCCCCAGAGATGCAAGCGCACGGGGAGAGGGTGTCGCAGGAGTACGACGCGGTGGGCCGGCTGCTGAGGCGCAAGCGCCACTTCATCTCCTCGTCCAGTACGCCGGCGGTGCAAAACCTCTTCGTCCTCTCATACGACGTGACGGACACGGGGGATGCGACGAGCACACCGCCGGTGGATTGCCCGCAGCCTGCGAATACGCGGGGGCGGCTGCGCTACCAGCACGACTCCTTCGGGCGCACTTGGTACCAGTACGACGCGCACGGCCGACTGGCTGGCGAGGTGAGACTGCGCGAGGGGCAGACGGGGTGCGCCTCGGCGGGCCTGAATGACAAGCCGCACACCCTCTACACGTACACGGCCAACGGGAATGTGGACGTCGTCACCTACCCGCATGGCCGGGTGGTGAAGTACGTGTACGGGACGGGGGCGGCGGCGGACAGGGTGCAGGCGGTGGACGTGAGGCTGTGGGGCAGCTCGGGCTTCACGGACACGCGACTCATTCAAGGCGTCGTCTGGGAGCCCTATGGGCAGCTGAGGGGCTACCAGGTGAATCACCCGACGACGAGCAACAGCAGCGCGGTGGAGTACATGCTGGGAGGCAATGCCGGGGAGGTGCCCACGGCGTGCCCCGCGTCGGCGCCGAGTGTGGCGAGTGGGGATTTGACGGGAAGGCTGAGGGCGCTGCGGGTGTCGACGGGGGCGCTGACGCCAGGGGCGGGGAGTGGCGACATCTACAAGCGGACGTACACGTGGAGTGGGGACCAGGTGTCGCAGGTGGACACGTGCGTGCTGGGAGCGACGACGCCGCGAATCGAAACCTACGGGTACGACAGGAGTTTGAAGCTGGTGACGGCGGGGAGGCCGACGGGGAATGTGGCGGCGACGGGAGGTGCGTACACGAGTCGGAGCTACGGGTACGACAGTCGAGGCAACCGCAGCAGCATGTCCGCGGACGGGACGGCGTATGCGTACACAATGGCGTCTGCGCCAGCGGTGGACAGGCTGGCGGAGTGGGGGAAGACGGCGTCAGGGAGTCTGCTGAGGTATGCGCTGGCGCATGACGCGGACGGGCGGGTGACGTCGCAGCGGTGGGCGCCTGGGGTGAGTGGGACGCCGGTGTATGTGCAAGGGTTTGAATATGGCGTCGACGAGGGCGCGCAGACGGGCGTCGCGACGGACACCGTCTTCCGGGCCGTCAACCGCAATGGACTCATCTACAACTACTTCTACGACGCGCAGGGGCGGAGGCGACTGAAGGCGTACCCCGGAGGGACGAAGGACGAGTACTTCAACAGCTACGGGCACAAGCTGCTGACGGACCGGGGGAGTGACGGCTTCGCGACGGCGGTGGGGCACTACACGACGGACGACTATGTGTGGCTGGGAGGCAAGTCGGTGGCCGTCATCCGCGCGAAATTCAGCAGCGCGTGGGCGCGCCAGGCGGACGGGGTGGGCAGCTGCACGCGCAACGAGGAGGCGGCTGCGTGTGGGGTGTACTTCCCGGTGGTGGACCACCTCGACAAGCCGGTGGTGATGCTGGACGCCTCGAGGCGAGTGACGGGGGCCGCGGACTATGACCCGTTTGGGCACGTCAACCGGGTGTCGCAGGTGGCGGAGACGGCGCACCCGTACACGAGCGGAAGCAGCGTGAGTCTGGGGACGCTGACGCAGCCGGTGAGTGCGGGAGTGGAGGTGGTGAGGATGCGTGCGCTGTACCACCTGGTGGATACGCAGAGTGGCGCGGCCAGCGTCAGCCTGGTGGATGTGGACACGGCGGCGAGCCTGCATTCCACCTCGGAGGTGAGGAAGGGGAATGTCGTGACGCCGTGGGTGCAGCCAGCGAATGGGCGGGTGGAGGTGCGGTTTGCGGCGAGCGGGGCAGCGGCGTCGGGCTACCAGGGCGTGGTGCTGGAGGGGTACGAGTACCAGCGGTACCAGTCGGGGGCGCAGCCCTTCTGGATTCCGCTGCGTTTCCCGGGCCAGTACCACGATGACGAGACTGGGCTCGCTGAGAATTGGAACAGATACTACGACCCGGGAAGTGGAAGATACTTGCAGCCAGAGCCCTTGGGGCATGAGCCTGATTATGTGCATGGGGTGGCTTTGGGTGGGTATGGCGTGCCCGTTTACGCTTATGCGTCAAACAATCCTCAAATGGTCACTGACCCAGATGGTCGCTCGCCAAGATGGGTTCGAGCGTTTGTGCTTAGTGTGCACCTGTATGTGGCTCAAAAGTCCGGAAAGCTTGTGCAGCGGGTTCCTCAAACCATCGAAGAGCTGCGTAAGAAAGGGAAGGAGAAAAGGCGACGGAAGAAAGATCCTTGCGGGGGAAATGACCCGCCCGACCCGGATCCAGAGCCGCTCGATCTCCTGGACTGGCTTCCGTTTCCGATGTTGTTGATTGACCCCTCGCTGTTCGATCCAGGCGTCCCCGGCCTTCCGAGTTTGCGGAGCAGTCCTTGGGACTCCTACCCTATGGCATAATGCCGAGAGTCTCGGATTGACGTTCGACTCTGCGGGTGAGGTGCGGAGGGAGGCAATCGTCCTCCTTCCTGTTTGATGGGATGGTGGAGGGCTGCGCCCGAGCACGTGGCCTCTACCATTCGCTACGGCGGGAGGCGGGGTCGATCCCAATCCTCACTTCAGATGTTGTTTGCCGAGCCTGCATGTTGGCCTGATTGAGAGGGGCCTACATGCAGGTGCCGTGGCTGGAATTGAAAGAGGCGCTGGTTGCCCCGGCCTCGTCTGATACGAACGTGGGGGCTCGCTCTTCTCTGGGATAAGGCAATTCCCCTCGGAGACTCTTCGCCGGACCATTGTGTTGACCTTCCACGAAGTTTGTGTAGAAACCGGACGCGACGGTGCGCAAGTTGACGGTCCGCACGGGGCACCACGTGTCGACTCTTGCTGCAACGGGCGCTGCATTGGTTAGGCTTCGCTCGTAAAGCTTTGCGCCGCCTGAGAGCGCGATCCTACGCAAATCTTTCGCGCAGGCGCGTCCTCGGCGTGCTCGTGAGAGTTGTGGATGAATTTGCAGCGGCTTGTCTTTCCCCAATGAGTCCTTATGCAATCTCTCCATGATACGTGAGTCCAGTTGCTGGGCTCCTGTATGCCAACGTGCCCGAGGTAGCGTCCTGGGTGCGGTTGGACGACGTTGACGCTCGCGGGGTATCGCCGTGTGGGCTGCTGGCTCAAGTTGATGCCGCGCCGAAGAGCCATGAATGGTCGCATCTTCATATGTCATCCGCCAGTGGCGTTGTCCTCAGCGCCAGCCAAGCGATGCTAATGGACAATCCACGTGCCTCTCTTCCTTCGGTTCAACCGAGCTCGGTGTCACGTAGGAGCACTGAGCGGCCTTCGAGTGCTAGTCCTCATCCCGGATGAAGTCCTCCGGCTGGTAGTGGAAGGTGTTCCGGGCCCTGGCCGTAGTGAAGGCCCAGCGAATGGGAACGCGGTGGCGCTTGGCATCGCATTCCCAGGCGCGAGTCCTGTGGCGCAAGGCTTCGACTGAAGCGACCCGCTGGTGTCCCGGGCACTGGCGCGAGACGAGACTCAGCTCGATTTCAGCCTGGTTGAGTCAGCTGCCGTGCACCGGGGTGTAGTGGACGCAGAATCGGCTCCACAGGCGCAAGCCCTTCTTCCACCCGAAGCGACGTGTCAGTGAAAAGCGCATGTGAATATTGAGGTTGTCCAGCACGAGATGAATCTTCCATGCCTTGGGGTAGCGGTACGCCAGGTCCCGCACAGCCTCTGCGAAATCAGCCGCCTTGCGGCAGCGAGTCGCCTTCACGAAGTGGCTCCCTGTCCGAGGCTCCACCGCACAGAAGAGGTTGGCGGTGCCGCAGCGCACGTATTCAAAGTCACGCCGGGTGACAGTTCCGGGGTACATGGGCAACGCATCGCGCTTGGAGTCCAGCAGTTGCACGGGCCGCTCGTCAAAGCAGACAAAGAGCTCACGTCGGCTGAAGGGCTGCTCGTAGAGGGCCAGCACTTCCTCCATGCGCTGGACGTACTGGGCATCCAGGCTGGGTACGCACCACCTTTTTCCCGTCACGGGTTCAAGTCATGCCGCTGGAGGAGTTCGCGCACTGTCTCCATGCCTACCTGAGGCACGATTCCCCGTCCTGCGACTTCACGCACCAGTAGGCTCAGCGTCCATCGGGCATACCCGTCTGGCGGACGACTGCACACCGGCGCCACGACTTGGGAGGCCTGGCCGGGCGTGAAGCGCCGCTGGCGTCCAGGTCGGGGCCTCTCCTGTAGGGCTGCTTCGAGTCCCTCTCGGCGGTAGCGTCCTCGCACCTGCCACACCGTGCGCTCCGAGATGCCTGCAGCCCCTGCGGCGGCCACGCCTGTCCAGCCGTCCCCCAGCAGTTGCAGAGCGCGGGCTCGCTTCAACACCCGCACCGAATGACGGCCCCGGCGCATCAGCGCGTCCAGCGCCTCCTTCCCCGCCTGCTTCAGCTTCATGCCAGGCTTCTGCATGTCGACCCTCCTACTTGGGCCAACATGCAGGCGCGGCAGGCTTCATCCGGGATGAGGACTGGGAGTGCTGGTTTCTTCCGCAGCGGTAGCACTCTGCGCTCGATGATGGGGCGCCCGCGGGCTTCGAACTGAATTGCTGTGTTGCTGCCTGATGACGAAGGCTTGGCGCGCTGCGGAGTAGGCAACTTCCTGTGAATGGCTCGTTGAATCCTCCCGTTGCCGCGCAGTAATGTCAGGTAGGGACGATGTGTTCGATGAAATGTCGGTTTCCGGCTCGCTTTGTCGGGCCGCATGAGAGTGGAGTTCGCTTATGGATCTCCGTCGAAAGTTCTGGTCCTGGGTCAGTGGATATACCTACAGACTCATGCTTTATGTTCACCAGCGCAAGGAGTACGGGGGGGTTGCGATATACGGGGGGGATGAGGAGGAGTTCTCCTTGGTGGAGGATGGCATCCGTGTGCTTCGGGATGCGGATTCAGCTCGATTCAGAAGAGTGCAGAAGGCCGCGCTGTCCGTATTGTGGAGCGGGAGGGAGACAGCATTCATCCCAGCGGAACGGATGCTGTATTTAAATCGGGAGGAACATACCGACCCTGTTACGGTGGCAGCCGCTCTTGTTGATGTCTCAACCCAAGTCGTGCTGCTCAGGCGTTGCTCAAATGAAAGCGAGCACCGCTTGGCTCACCAGAAAATCTGCGCCCGCCAGGTGGAACGCTACCTTAGGCGACTGGGCGAGCTTCGAGGGGTCGCTCGGTCTGAGATGGATTTGTTCATTGAGAAGCTTCGGTCAGTGGGCAGTGAAACGCCACTTTGGCGTATCGTGGATGGAGACGCGCGGGCTGTCCTAGACCAACTTCGTGGATGCGGACTGTAGTGTCCTCGGGGCAGTATATCCGGCCTGCATCGAGCAGCGTGTAGGTCTCTGTGGAAACTCAGTGGGCACAAGCGTGGCTCCGTTTAGGGATGGCGAGCCCCCATGGTGGCCCCGGGATTCCCCGACTTGTCCTGCTCCCCCCTCGGGGAAGCCGTGCTATGACAGATGTCGGACATGGAAGGTCGCCTGCTGCTGAAGAACTGCGCTGTGTTCCGAGCGGACGGTCGGGTCCGCCGTGGCATGGCCGTGGTGGTCGAAGGTGGCGTCATCCGTCGCGTCGCTCCCGACGCCCACGTACCGGTGTTGCCGGGTGACTGGGAGGTCGCTTGCCGTGGGCGCCTCGTCGCACCGGGCCTGGTCGACAGCCACTCGCACCTCGTCAACGGGCAGTTGTTGCCGCCCAATGGCCAGTTCCTCCTCCTGCCGCCGCGCGAGCGACTCGAGCGCATGCGCCGTGTGGCCCGCCTCGTGTCCCCCGAGGATGTGGAGGCCCTCACGCGCTTCGCCGCCGCCCGTGCCCTGCGCGATGGCGTCACCCTCGTCGTCGAGCACCTCGCCTGCGCCGATGTCGCCGGTGGCCTCGCCGCCCAGGCCCGCGCCGCCGAGAGCGTTGGTCTGCGTCTGGTCACCAGCCACGCCACCCACAGCATGGATGGTGCCGCGCAAGCCGATGCGTGGCTCGACGCCAACGTGGACTTCGCCCGCCGCCACGCCAAGCACCACCTCGTGCGCGGCGCGCTCGGCTTCCACGCTTCGTACACCTGCGAGGACGCGCTCCTGTCGCGCATCTCCCGCCTGAGCGCGGAGCTCGACGTCCCCACCGTCTTCCACCTCGCCGAGAACGAGGACGACCTCAGCACCACCTACGCACGACATGGTCAGCGCGTGGTGCCCCGCCTCGACTCGCTCGGGTTGCTCGGCCCTCGCGCCATCGCCGGCTATGCCCGCGCCCTGGACAGCGCCGAGGCCACCCGCCTGGAGCAGACCGAGACCTTCGTGTCCCTCGCGGCGCGGGGCGTGCGCACCCTCGAGCGCGGCACGGACCCGATGGAGGCCATCCTCCTGCGCCTGCACCTGCTCGGCCTGGGCACCGGCGGCCACGGGACGCTCCAGGACGAACTGCTCGCGGCCCTCGTCGGTGTGCTGCGCATCTCCCGCGCGGGCCACCTGCCCGACGTGGACAGCACGCTCGCGCACCTGCTCGTCAGCGGCCCCGCGGAGCTGTGCACGCGCCTGTTCGGTCTGCCCTCGGGCACCGTCGAGGAGGGCAGCCTCGCCGACCTCGTCGTCTACGACTCGATTCCCGCCGCCGACCCCGAGACGGGCTACTCGCCCTATCTCATCGGCCAGCTCGCCCGCTCTCCCGTCGCGTGGACCATCGTCGATGGCCGCGTCCGCGTGCGGGAGGGACAGCTGCTCGGCACCGACTACGTGGACCTGTCCCTCGCCGCCACCGAGGCGCTCGAGCGCGTCTGGTCCCGCGCGCGGCTGGGAAGCTGATACAGGGAGGGCCCATGCCCACCCTCGTGGACACACTGCGGACCGCGCAGGCCCGGCGCGGCCCTCTGCTCGATGACCCTCGCACCACCGCCTTCCGCGTCCTGAACGGCGAGGCGGATGGCGTCCCCGACGTCACCGTCGACCGCTTCGGTGGACTCTACGTCGTCAGCCTCTACCGCGACCTCTCCACCTCGGAAGAAGAGGCCCTCCTCGACGCCGCCATGGCCGCGTGGGCCCCGACGAGCCTCTATCTCAAGCGTCGCCCCCGCGAGGCACGCGTCCTGGCCAATGTCGCGAAGGAGACGCTCGCCCCGGAGAGCGCCGCGCGCGGTGAGCCTATCGAGTCCCTCACTGCGCTCGAGAACGGCCTGTCCTTCCTCATCCGCCCCGGACAAGGCCTCTCCGTCGGCCTGTACCTGGACATGCGCGACACCCGCGCGTGGCTCCTGAACGAAGCGCGCGGCCTCACCGTGCTCAACCTCTTCTCGTACACCTGCGCCTTCGGCGTCGTCGCCACCGCGGCCGGCGCGAAGCGGGCGCTCAACGTGGACGCGAGCCGCCGCGTGCTCGAGTGGGGCGAGGAGAACGCGCGCCTCAACGGACAGTCCGCGGACCGCTATGACTATGTGGCCGGGGACGTCTTCGACTGGCTCAAGCGATTGGCGAAGAAGGGCGAGGCGTTCGACCTCGTCATCGCGGACCCTCCGTCCTTCTCGAACACGAAGGAGGCCCGCTTCTCCGCGGCGCGCGACTACGCCCGACTGGCCGAGGCCGCCGCTCGCGTCGTCGCTCCCGGAGGCCGGCTGGTCGCCTGCTGCAACCATGCGGGCCTGCCCCTGAAGCGCTTCGAGACGATGGTGGCCGAGGGCATCGCCCTGGCCGGGCGACAGGGGAGGGGGCTGGGTTCGACGGGTCCTTCTTCCCTCGACTTCCCGAGCCCTCCTGGCCAGGAGCCGGCCTTGAAGGTCCACGTCGTCCAACTTCGTTAGCGCGACGTGCCCTGGCGCGGGTTAAGGTGCAGGGTCCATGTCTCCCGCCGCACCGCAGCAGCGCGAAACCGGTCGCTTCGGCAAGTACCGGCTCATCGACCGCATCGCCGTCGGAGGGATGGCGGAGATCTTCCTCGCGCACCAGGAAGGTGAGGACGGACGCGAGTCGCCCGTCGTCATCAAGCGCATCCGCCCGCACCTGTCCAAGCACGCGGCCTTCGTGAAGATGTTCCTCAACGAGGCCCGGCTCGCCGCCCAGCTCAACCACCCCAACGTCGTGCAGATCCACGACCTGGGCAAGATCGCGGAGAGCTACTTCATCGCCATGGAATACGTGGCGGGCCGCGACATGCGCCGCGTCGTCCCCAAGGCGGAGGCGCTCGGCATCCCCTTCCCGCTGGTCTACGCGGTGAAGATCGCCTCCTGCGTCTGCGCGGGCCTGCACCACGCGCACACGAAGGCGGACCTCTACGACAACCCGCTCAACATCGTTCACCGGGACGTGTCGCCGGAGAACATCGTCGTCGCCTTCGACGGCTCGGTGAAGATCCTCGACTTCGGCATCGCCAAGGCGGCCAACCAGGTCAGCCAGACGCGCACGGGCGAAATCAAGGGCAAGCTCAGCTACATGAGCCCCGAGCAGTGTCTGGGCAAGGCGCTGGACTGCCGCAGCGACGTGTTCTCGCTCGGCGTCGTGCTCTACGAGTGGCTCACGGGCTTCAAGCTCTTCACGGGCGAGTCCGAGGTCGCCGTGATGCGCAGCATCACCGAGGGGAAGATCTACGCGCCCTCGTACTTCCGCGAGGACCTGCCCGAGCGCGTCGAGGTCATCCTGATGAAGGCGCTCGAGAGGGATCGCGAGCGTCGCTATCAGACGGCGGCGGAGATGCAGAAGGACCTGGACGCGTTCCTGGACGCGTACGACTTCACGCCCACGCCGCTGCACCTGGCCAACTTCATCAAGCAGCTCTTCGAGGAGGAGCTCCAGGAGGAGCAGCGCCGCCAGCGCGCGCGCCAGGCCACCGCGCCCACTTCCGAGGAGGCGCTGGAGCTGTCCGAGGTCGTCGGCGCGCTGGACACCGCTCCGCCGCCCGTGTCCGAGCCTTCCCCCGCCGTCACCGCGCCCCTGACGATTCCGCCGGGAATCGCCGCGCTCGCGCCCGGTGGTCCCGAGGAGCGCACCGAGCCGCGCATGCTGGCCGTGCCGCTCACCGTGGAGCAGTTGGAGGCGCTGGAGGCCGTGGCCCGCCGCAACAACGTGCAGCCGGGCCGCCTGGTGGCGGAGCTCCTCGAGTCCTGGCTCAAGTACCGCTGACATGCCTCGGCTGAAGCTGACGCTCGAATACGAGGGCACGCGGTACGTGGGCTGGCAGGTGCAACCCAATGGCCGCTCTCTCCAGGCCGTGCTCGAGGAGTCGCTGGGACGGCTGCTCGGAGAACCGGTGTCCGTGCGCTCCGCCGGGCGCACCGATTCGGGCGTGCACGCGACGGGGCAGGTCATCTGCTTCGACACCGAGCGCGCGCTGCCGCTGAAGGCCTATGTGCAGGGCCTCAACAGCCTCCTGCCCGAGGATGTCGCGGTGGTGAGCGCGGTGGAGGCGCCCGAGGGGTTCGACCCGAGGCGCTGGTCCCGGGGCAAGCGCTACCGTTACCGGGTGAACAATCGCCGCACGCGCTCGCCGCTCTTGCGCACGACGCACTGGGAGGTCTTCGCGCCACTGGACGTGGAGGCGATGCGGAGGGCGTCGGCGCACCTGCTGGGCCGGCATGACTACTCGGCGTTCCGGGCGTCGGACTGCCAGGCGAAGCACGCTGTGCGAGAGGTGCGCCGGCTGTCCGTCGAGGGCGAGCCGGGTGGGGCCATCAGCTTCGTGGTGGAGGGGACGGCCTTCCTGAAGCACATGGTCCGAAACCTCGTCGGGACGCTGGTGGAGGTGGGCAAGGGCCGTCGGTCCGAGGCGTGGGTGGCCGAGGTGCTGGCCTCGCGGGACCGGAAGAAGGCCGGGCCCACCGCGCCGCCCCAGGGGCTGGTGCTGGAGGAGGTCTTCTATGCGGACGGCCCGCCTCCTCGCTCAGCGGGGGGCGAGGCGGACGCGGACGAGGACGAGGGCTGAAGTGGAGTAGGCTGCCGGCCGTGAGCCCCAAGACCAGTGCCCTCGAGCCGTTGCGCGTTCGAATCCGTCGTTTCCAGTTCATCGTGGGACTGGGTTTCATCGCGCTGGTCGCGGGCTCGACGCTGAGTGTGTCGCTGACGCTGCGGCTGAGTCAGCGGGTGCAGTCGCTGTCCTTCGGGCCGCTCAAGATTCTCGTCGCGGTGCTGCTGGAGAACCTGTGGTTGCTCGCCGTGCTGCCGGCGCTCTGCTACGGCGCGGGCCGGGTGATGGAGCTGCGGCCCTGGAAGACGGCGGCGGGCGCGGCGGTGTCCGGCGCCACCTTCGTCCTCGCGCTGGGCTTCGTGCAGGGCGGCGTGGATTCGCTGTGGCTGGGCGGTCTGGGCTCGGTGCTGAACGTCTTCGCCTTCGCGGGCGGCGTGGTGCTCAGCGCGCGTGCGCTGAAGCTCGGACGGGACGCGGCGGCGAAGCAGACGGAGAAGACGCAGGCGAAGTCCGAGGCCCGCAAGTCCGAGTACGACGAGTTCCTCCGCGCGGCGGAGCAGGGCGGCGCCCGGCTGGAGCAGCGCGAGGCGCAGGGGACCTCCGGCGCCGCGACGGCGGCCACCGTGGAGGGCGCTTCGATGGGAGCTGCCTCCGCTCCGAGCACCGAGACACTGGGCTCCGCTTCCGCGAGCGCAGTGGCGACTCCCGGTGTCTCGACTCCCACCGCGGTCGACTCGCTCGGCGCGTCCATCCTCGGGCAGGAGAACGCGCCTGGCGCGGTGACTCCCGTTGCGGTGGATGCCTCGGCCACAGGCGCGGTGGAGGCAGTCAGCGCATCCACGTCGAGCGCGGAGCCAGCCGCTCTGTCTGACGCGGCGACGACTCCGAGCGCGGTGGACGCGCTCGGTACCTCGACGGCGAGCGCCGTGACAGCGGGTTCCCTCAGTGATGGGCTTCCCGGGCAGGTGATTCGCCTGCCCGAGCAGTCCTTGTCATCCTCGGCCCCCGCAGCTTCGGATTCGCAGAAGCCCTCCGAGGCCTGAGCAGCCTTCGAAGCGGGGCTGTCCGAGGGACGGCGTGACAGGCCTGTCCCGGTGACTCCCGTGAGCGGCGACTCCTCACCCGCCACGACGCCCGGTCCTCCCGGGCCATCGTGACGGGGAGCCCGACTCAGGTCCCGACGGCGCTCGTGGGCGTCGACGGTGCAGCGGGCGAGGAGGTGTGGGCCTCGGCGGCGTCGGCCTGGGCGATGCGCTCGTCCAGCTCCGCGGTGAGCCTCGCGAAGGCCTCCTTGCCGATGGTCGCCGACTGGTACGCCTTGAGCAGCGACTCCTTCTCGACGATGAGCACGCGGCGGATGGCCTCCTGGTGCTCCTCCTCGTGGAAGCGCATCGACTGCTGCTTGAGCTGCGCCAGCTCCGCCTCCATCACGCGCTCCTTCTCCTGGTAGTCCTTCTCGACCTGGCTCACCACGTCGCCGGGAATCTCCCGCGAGCGACGCATCGCCTCGAGCGCGGCCATCGCCGCGTGGATGGCACCCAGTCGACCGCGCGCCAGCTCGTACTGCTCCTGGTACTCGTCCTTGAGGCCCGTGATGCGCAGCTTGCGCAACAGCGGCGCCATGGTGAGGCCCTGGAACACGATGGAGAGCACCACCACGCCGAACGTCATGTTCACGAGCAGCTCGCGGTGCGCGAAGTCCGCCGGAAGACTGAGCACCAGCACCATGGAGATGGCGCCGCGCAGGCCGGCCCACGTGAGCACCGCGCTCCAGGACCACGGCATGCGCTCCGACGTGAGCTTCAGGATGGCGGACACGCCGTACACCACCACCGCGCGGCCCGCGATGACCGCGAAGTAGGCCGCCAGGATCGGCTTCCACGACGCGAGCAGCGAGGTGAGGTTCACCTCCAGGCCGATGAGCAGGAACACCACCGAGTTGAGCGCGAAGGACCAGTACTCCCAGAAGCTCTCCACCGCGACGCGCGTGGTGGGGCTCATGCCCTCGTGCGTGGCCCAGTTGCCGCACAGCATGCCGGCCACCACCGTCGCGATGACGCCCGAGTAGTGGAAGTTCTCCGCGATGACGAACGAGCCGTACGCCGCGATGACGGTGCAGGTGATCTCCACCATCGCGTCATCCACCTTCTTGATGACCCGCGCGGCAACGTAGCCCACCGCGCTGCCCACCACCATGCCCATGCCGGCGACCTTGATGAAGTCCATCACCGCGCCGCCCACCGTGAACTGGCCGCCCATCGCCACGGCCACCACCAGCGTGAACAGCACCACGGCGGTGCCGTCGTTCAGCAGGCTCTCACCCTCCACCAGGATGAGCAGCCGCTTGGGTGCGCCCAGCGACTTGAACAGGCCCACCACCGCAATCGGGTCCGTGGAGACGATGACCGACGCGAACACCATCGCCGGAATCATCCCGAACCCCGTCACCACGTTCATCCCCTCCACCCAGTGCGACAGGATGAACGCCGTCAGGCCCGCCGACGCCGCCACGCCCGGAATCGCCATGGCGTGGATGGTCAGCTTGTTCTTCCAGAACTTGCGGAACTCGAGGTGGAACGCCGCCTCGAACAAGAGGCCCGGCAGGATGATGGCGAAGAGCAGCTCCTTGGTGAGGTGCGGTGGCTCGAACAGATGCACCGCGCCCAACGACAACCCCGCCACCACCAGGGCCACCGTGTAGGGAATCTTGAAATACCGCGCCGCGATGGCCACCGCGGTCGCGACTGCGAAGATGAGGACGAAGGCCAATTCGAAATGCATCGTTCCTTGCCTGGTTTGACGTCAAAACTTCAAGGGAACGGACCATAACCCAGATGCCCCACGAGGTGAGGCACCCAGGCGCAAATGGCGTGGCGGGTGCCTGTCTACCCGGTCCCCAGCAGGGGCTCGAAGAGGGTGCGAGGGTCCAGGCCCGGGGGCAGGCCGGAGACGCCGCCGTCGTTCACCTCGATGACGGCCCAGCCACCGTCCTGGAGCATGGCGACGTCCAGGGCGAAGAAGGGTGAGTCGATGCGGCGTCCCAACGGCTCGAAGGATGAGAAGTCGGGGACCTCGACGTCGAACTCATGTTGAGGCTCGGCGGCGAGCAGGCGGCCGTGGCCGAAGAAGAGGCGGAACTCCAGGTGGGCGGGGCCGGTGGGCGTGCGGCCATAGACCTTGAGGGGCAGGTACTTGCGGACGACGAGCCCCCGCTCGAAGCGCTCGCCGCGCTCCTCCACGAGGTTCTCGCACGTGCGCGCGAAGTCCTCGAGCGTGGCGCCGGCGGGCACGTAGCAGGCCTCCTCCCAGCGCTCCTTCGCGGACTTCACGTGGTCCTTGAGGATCCACGGCGGAGGGCCCAGCACTCGGACCGCTTCGTTCCAGGCCTCGCGGGCCACCGTGCCCTCCGTCCAGATGGAGCGCGCGGTGTAGCGCGCGAGGCGCGGGTACCAGAGGGGCAGGTACAGCGCGGCGGCGTACTGTGTGGGTGTGGTGGTGAGCCGGTGGCCGCGCTCGGAGAGGGCCTCGTCGAGCGAGGTGTACTCCTCCTCGGTGAGCATCCAGCCCCGGTAGAGCAGGCGCAGGGGGCCTTGGTGCGGCACGGCCTCGAGCGCCAGCTCGACGTTGCCGTTGAGCAGCGCGGCCAGGTCCACCTGGTACGTGTCGAACCCCAGGGCCTCCGCGGCCTCGGCTTCCACATCGAAGGTGTCGTGCTGGGAGGGATTGCGACCGAACAGCAGGGCGCGTGCAATGCGAGCCATGGCTAGTTCCCTCCCTGTCGCTTCGAGTCGTCCTCCGCGGCCCCGAGGTCGAGGCTGGCCAGCAGCCCTTCGGGAATCCGTCCGCCGAAGAGGATGTCCAGCGCGTGGCGCGGGGTGGGGGACTCGAGCGGACCCTCGCAGCGGCTGCAAGAGAGGGCCTCACCGACGCAGCGCTCGCACCAGAAGCGCCGGCAGGAGGGGCAGTGTCGGTAGTGGGTGGCGAAGTGCTCCGGCTGGTGGGCCGCGGCCACGGGATTTCCCGCGGGGTCCACCGAGAGCGAGATGACGCGAGGACAGCCTCCAGCACATTCAGCGATGGGCATGCGCGGCCTTTCGTCGAGAGCAGGGAGCAAGGGCGCAACCCGGACGCGGGCACATGGAGTGCCTGACGTGCTGGCGGAAAATTCTCACGCGCGAGCGCACGCACGACTTTCGACGAAGGCTGGAGGCTTCCACGTACGCGACTGCGTGGCACGGTGACTCCTGACAAGCGGCCCGCAACAGCGCCCGCAGCAGCGGGAGGTGGATGTCGCCGTGTCCCCAGGTTCAATGGTCCGCGCGCGCGTGCGGCGTGACAGTGGCACCGGGTCGACCGCGGGCCTCGGGTCCACCCGAAACCCCATTCCTGGAGCATGCATGAGCACGCTGACGCGTCGTCTGGGTGTCTGGCTGTCGAAGAGTCTGTTCTGTGCGGCGCTGGTGGCGCCCGCGGGCGCGGTACTCGCCGCGGAGCCGGTGAGCGTCATCTGTGAGCTGGGGACCTCCACGCGGACGTTCTCCCCCGCGGCGACGATGACGCCCCGGGACATCGACGTGACGACCTCATCGGCTTTCAGCAACTGCCTGACGGTGCTGGGACAGGTCGTCCTCAACGGCAACGTGACGACGGGGCCCTATGAGCGCACCGGGCTGACGTGCTCGAACCCGCTGGCCACGGGGGCCGGTGAGGCCACCATCACCTGGAACACCGGGGAGTTCTCCCGGTTCGACTACACGTCCGTCGACGTCAGCGTCGCGGGCCTGACGACGGTGGTGACGTATGCCGGGACGGTGCTGCACGGGAAGTACTACGGCGCCACCGCGACCTGGTCCATCGCCTACACGACGGCGCTCTTGAACCTGGCGTGCATGACCCCCGCGGGCGTGTCCTCGCTGGGCGGCGTCGCCCAGCTCACCATCACCCGCGTGCTCTGAGTCGTGAGGCCACCGCGCCCGCCTCCGGAAGGACTCGGGGCGGGCGCGGGCTTCGTCACGGGTAGCAGGCCGCCTGACGCAGGCCGGTGTCCTCGGGCAGGCCCAGGGACACGTTGAAGTTCTGCACGGCCTGGCCGGCCATGCCCTTCACCAGGTTGTCCAGCGCGGCCATGACGGCGACCGAGCGGCCCTTCGTCGCGACGGAGATGTCGCAGAAGTTGCTGCCGGTGACGGCGGCGATGCGCGGGGTGCCCTCGACGATGCGCACGAACTTCGAGCCCTCGTAATAGCGGCGGAACTTGTCCGTCAGCGACTGCGTCACCACCGCGCCGCCGTGCTCGGGCCACTCGAACTGCACGGTGGCGAAGATGCCGCGCACCATGGGCGCCGAGTGCGGCACGAAGGCCAGCCGGTGGCGCTGCGCGCCGTGGGCCACCAGCATGACCTCCACCTCCGCCTCGTGCTGGTGCTCGAGCGGCTTGTACGCGCGGAAGTCGTGCGCGCGGGTGGGGTGGTGCGTGCCCTCGCCCGGCAGCGAGCCGGAGCCGGACGAGCCCGTCACGCCCGACACGGCCAAGAGGCCCAGCCCCGGCGTGGACGCGATGGGCAGCAGGGCCAGCTGCACCGCGGTGGCGAAGCAGCCCGGGTTGGCGATGCGCTTGGCGCCCTTGAGCGCCTCGCGCTTCCACTCGGTGAGGCCGTACGTGAAGGTGCCCAGCAGGTCCGGCGCGGGGTGGGGCTTGCCGTAGGCGCCCGCGTAGCGGCCCGGGTGGTCCAGGCGGAAGTCAGAGGACAGGTCCACCAGCAGCACGCGCTCGGCGAGGCCGACCTCGGCCCACTTCTTCTCCAGGCCGAGGAACTGGGTGGCCAGCTCCCCGTGGCCCAGCGCACTGAAGACGACGGGCTGCTGCGAGTCGGCCAGCCAGCGCCAGTCCGGCTCCGCCTCGAACTTCGCGTCCACCAGTCCGCGCAGGTGCGGGTGCACCTTGTGGATGGGCTCACCGGCGTGGTGCCGGGACACCACGCGGATGCCCGCCACCGCCGGGTGGCCGGAGAGAATCCGCAAGAGCTCGCCGCCGCCGAAGCCGGAGGCGCCCAGGATGTAGATATGTGCCCGCGTCATGACTTCCTCCCCACGCCCAGCTTCGGCGTGAGCTTCTCCAGGATGAGACCACCCAGCGCCGCCGCGTCCGCGCGGGCGTTGCGCGCCGGAACCCCGACGACCTGCTCCACGAAGCGCACGCCCACCGCGTTGTCCGTCGCCGGCCCCGCCAGCACGTCCACCTCGATGCCGTACGTCTCCTTCAGATGCCGCACGCCGCCGGCCGCGCCCACCGGGTCGTTCGCGCACATCACCCACGCGCCCGCCAGGCCCTTGAGCTCCGGGTCCGCGAGAATCGCCTGCACGCCGTACTCACCCATGATGCCGTCGCCCGTCTCCGCGACGATGACGTCCACGTCCGCCGACGCCAGCTCGCTGAACAGCACCCGCGCCACCCGCGCCGCCGTGCGAGGCCCCGTGCACACGATGCCCGCGTCCGTGAAGTCCATCACCACGTCCGCGCCGGAGTCCTGCATGCTCAGCGTGTCGCGCATCAGCGACACCCCCGTGAGCTTCGCGCCGCCCACGCGGTAGCCCGCCTGCGCGAGCTTGCGCACCATGGCGCTGGCCGCGTACGTCTTGCCCGCGTTCATGCACGTGCCCACCACGTAGACGACGGGGCACTTCACCATCGTCCCCGTGCCCTTGAGCGCGCCCGAGGAGATGTGCGCCGGCTGCCCGTTGCGCGACAACAGCTCCGGGAACTCCAGCACCTGGCCCAGCACCTCCGCCTCGAAGGGCATGCCCACGCCGGGGTTGTGCGAGGTGCACTTGCCGATGACGCCGCCCATGTTCAGCACGTGCAGCCGCTGGCCCACGGTGACGGACTCCGGCACCACGCCCTCGTAGCCGTGCAGCGCGTTGCGGTGCCCCAGGGCGCCCACCATGATGTCGCCCGCGTGCAGCGTCACGAGCCGGCCGTGGCAGTCCTCCAGCTGGTTGTAGACGCTCTTCTCGCCGTGGATGCGCACGGCGACGACGGCGCCCTCCTCGGCCTTCACCTCGGGCGTCAGGTGCACCGTGCGCCCCAGGCCCAGGTTGCGGGTGACGCTACCGACCTTGTCGACGAAGACCTTCATGTCAGCCTCCCTTCGCCTTGTGCGAGAGCATCTGCGCCACGCCGTACAGCTTGGCGAAGCCAGCGGCCTCCGAGCCCGTCCACAACACGTTCGCCTCTCCGTACGTCGCCACCTTCGCGTCCATCAGCGAGTACGGCGAGCGCACGCCCTCCACCACCAGCGTCCGCGGGTGCAGCACCAGCCGCACCTCGCCCGTCACCCGCTCCTGCGAGGACGTGAGGAACGCCTCCAGGTCCTTCACGAGCGGGTCGAAGAAGTGACCCTCGTGGAGCAGTGAGCCGTACAGGTTGCCCACGGTCTCCTTCCAGAACAGCTGCTTGCCCGACAGCACCAGCTTCTCCAGCTCGCGGTGCGAGGTGATGAGCAGGTGCGCCGCGGGCGCCTCGAAGCCCACGCGGCCCTTGATGCCCAGGATGGTGTCACCCAGGTGCACGCCGCGGCCGATGCCGTACTGACGGCCCAGCACGTTGAGCGCCTCCACCAGCTCCACCGGTCCCAGCGCCTTGCCGTCCAGCGACGTGGGCACGCCCTTGTCGAAGCCCACGGTCAGCGTGCGGGGCTTCAGGTCCGTGGGAATCTCGCCGGAGGGGAACGCCGCCTCGGGCAGCGCGCTCCACGAGTTGAGCGTCTCGCTGCCGCCCACGGACGTGCCCCACATGCCCTCGTTGACGGAGTAGGAGCCCAGCTTCGGCGGCATGTGGATGCCGCGCTCGGCCAGGAATGACAGCTCCTGCTGACGGCTCAGGCCCAGCGTGCGGATGGGGGTGAGCAGCTCCAGGTCGCCCGCCAGCGAGCGGAACGCCACGTCGAAGCGCACCTGGTCGTTGCCGGCGCCGGTGCTGCCGTGCGCGAGCGCCTGCACGCCCTTCTCGCGCGCCACGCGCACCACCTCCACCGCCTGGCAGGCGCGCTCGGCGGAGACGCTCAGGGGGTAGACCTGGCCGCGCAGCACGTTGCCGGCGATGAGGTAGCGCAGGTAGCCCTCGAAGAGGGTGCCGCGCGCGTCCACCTTGATGTGCTCCACGGCGCCCAGCTTCGCCGACAGGGCCGCGATGTTCGCCAGCTGCTCGGGCGGGAAGCCGCCCGTGTCCACCGTGACGGTGGTGACGTTGTAGCCCTGCTCTCGCAGGTACACCGTGCAGAAAGCGGTATCGAGTCCGCCGGAGAAGGCCAGCACCACGTTCTTCTTGCTCATGTCGTCACTCCTCGCGGGGAATCGTCGTCACACATCCCAGACGCGCTCGGCCGCCGTGGCCAGGGCGCGGTGGGTGTCGTCGAGCCAGGCGCGCCAGGCGCCGAGCTCCTCACGGGCCTGGGCCAGTCCCAGGTTGCCGGCGCCACCCAGGTGGGTGGCCGTCAGGGCCTCGCGGTCCGGATGGAACGTGCCGTCCGCCAGCTCCCGGCCCACCTGCCGGTACGCGTCGCGGAAGGCCTGTCCCCCGGCCACCAGCGTGTACGCATGGTGGGCCGCGTAGAGCGTGTCGTCACAGGCGGCCAGCGCCGCGTCCGCCTTGACCTGGAGCACCGGCACCAGCCGGGACAGCACATCCAACAGCGAGCGGCTGGAGGACAGCGCCGCCAGGGTGGGGCGCTTGAGCAGCTGGAAGTCACGGTGGTAGCTGGACGGCAGTCCGCTCGCCACGGCCTCCACCTGGTGCAACAGCCCCCGCAGCTCGCGGCACCGGCCGCGCGCCAGCTCCACCACGTCCGGGTTCTTCTTCTGCGGCATGATGGACGAGCCGGTGGTGAAGGCGTCCGGGAGCCCCAGGAAGCCGAACTCGTCCGTGCTGTAGAGCTGCACGTCCCACAGCCACTTCTCCAGCGTGCCCGCCACGCTGCAGGCCCATGTCAGCACCGCGGTCTCGTGGCGACCGCGGCCGTTCTGCGCATCGATGGGACTTCTCTGCACGCGACTGAAACCGAGCAGCGACGCGACGTATTCACGGTCGATGGGCAGGGGCACGCCGAAGCCCGCGGCCGCGCCGAGCGGACACCGGTCCAGCCGGCCCCACACGCCGCGCAGCGCCTCCAGTTCCTCGAGCAGCCCTTCCGCGAAGGCCATGGCCCACATGCCGAAGGTGGAGGGCATGGCGCGACGCAGGTGCGTGTAGCCCGGCAGGGCCACGTGCTGGTTCGCCTGGGCGAAGTCGAGGAACGTCTCGGCGAGCTTCACGGCGCCCGCGCCGAGCGCGAGCACCTCCTCGCGCAGGAGCAGGCGCACCGCGAGCAGCACCTGGTCATTGCGCGAGCGCGCCAGGTGGATGCGCTTGCCCGGCTCGCCCACGCGCTCCACCAGCGCCGCCTCCAGCGCGGTGTGGCCGTCCTCCTGCTCGGGGCGGATGGTGAACTGGCCCGCGCGGGCCTCGTCGTGCAGCGTCTCGAGCGCGCGCACGAGCACGCGGGACTCCTCGGCCTTCAGGAGCCCCACCTTGCCCAGCATGCGCGCGTGCGCGGCGCTGCCCAGCGCGTCGTGCGGCGCGAGCGACAGGTCGACGATGGGGTCGTCGCCCACGGTGAAACGGTGGATGACCGCGTCGAGCGCGGCGCCCTTGCCCCACAGGGTGTCAGCCACGGGCCACCTCCTCGAAGTAGCCGCGCAGAAGGCGCGTGTAGAAGGCGGCGCCGGCTTCCAGCTCCGCCCGGGTGATGTACTCGTCCGCCAGGTGGCTTCGCAGCGTGTCCCCTGGGCCCACCTTCACCGCGGGCAGCTCGCCCAGAAACGCCCAGTCGGACGTGGTGCTGGAGCCCACCGGCGCCTCGCCCGACGCCGCAATCGCCGCGCGGACGATGGGCTGATGGTCCGCCGTCGCCTTCGGCAGGTAGCGCGCCGAGTGCACCTTCACCTCGCTCTGGAGCGCCTCGCCCAGCTCCTTCGCCACCTGCGCGTGGTCCATGCTCGGCGTGGTGCGCAGGTCCACGAAGAACTCGCACGCGTCCGGCACCTGGTTGCGCGCCAGGCCCCCCGAAATCTGGGTCACCTGCGCCCGCGCCTCACCCAGCAGCGGATGCGACGGGAAGCGCAGCTCCGCGAGCTTCGAGATGTCCCCGGCCGCCATGTGGATGGCGTTGACCGCCTGGGCCTTGTGCGCGTGCGCCACGTGCGCGCTCTTGCCGTGCGCGGTGCAGCGCAAGAGCAGCATGCCTCGCTGGGCCGTGCAGGGCTTGAGGCTGGTCGGCTCGCCCACCACCGCGGCGTCGAGCGGCCCCAGCTCCGGCAGTAGCGTGCCCAGGCCCTGGCCTCCGGTCTCCTCCTCGGCGGTGAACGCGAAGACGACTTCGCCGCCCTGGGGCGCGCCCTCGGCGAGCAGGGTGCGGGCCGCGACGAGCATCCCCGTCACGCAGCCCTTGGCGTCGTTGCTGCCCAGGCCGTACAGGCGGTCCTCGCGCCACTCGGGCGCGTGGGGCGCGTACGTCCACCCGGCACACGGCTTCACCGTGTCCAGGTGCGAGTTGACGAGCAGGCGCCGGGGGCCGCTGCCCACGGAGAACCACACGTTGTGGCCCTTGCGCTGGACGCGCGCACCCCAGCCCTCCGCCCACCCGGACACCGTGTCCGCGATGAGACGCTCGTCACCCGACACGCTGGGGATGGCCACCAGCGCCTGGAGCAGCTCCGCCGTCTTCATCCCGCGTTCCCGGCGGCCGTCTTGGGCGCCTTCTCGCGGACGACCATGGTGCCGCTGCCCTCGTTGGTGAAGACCTCCTCGAGCAGCGCGTTGGGCGCGACGCCGCTGACCAGGTGCACGCTGCCCACCCCGCCCACGAGCGCGTGGCGGATGGCGTGCGCCTTGGGACGCATGCCGCCGGAGATGGCGCCCGTGTTCTCCATGGTCGCCAGGTCCGTCAGGTTCGCCAGCGTCACCAGCGACGTGGGGTCGTTCAGGTCCTTGAGCAGGCCCGGCACCTGGACCAGGAAGAAGAGCTTCTCGGCCGACAGGGCCACCGACAGCGCCGCCGCCACGGTGTCCGCGTTGGTGTTGTACACGGCGCCGTCCACGCCGCCGGAGAGGGGCGCGATGACGGGCACGTAGTCGGCCGAGCGCAGGTGCTCGACGACGCGCGTGTCCACCGCCTCGATGTCACCCACCAGCCCGTAGTCCACGAGCTTGCCCTCGGTGGCGCCGGGCTCGGTCACCATGACAGGAGGACGCTTTCGCGCCTTGATGAGGCCCGCGTCCACGCCGCTCAGTCCCACCGCGGGCACACCCGCCGCCTGCAGGTCCGCGAGCAGGTCCGTGTGCAGCTTGCCGGCGAGCACCATCTTCGCCGCGTCGAGCACGGGCGCGGACGTGACGCGGCGGCCCGCCACCTTCTCCACCGGCAGGTGGAGGGCGTCACAGAGCGTGTCCAGCTCCGGGCCGCCGCCGTGCACGACGACGGGGCGGATGGAGAAGGTCCACAGCAGGGCGATCTGCTCGCACGCGGAGCGGCGCAGGCGCGGGTCGCTCAGCATGGCGCCGCCGAGCTTCACGACGAACGTCTTGCGACGGAACTGCTGCACATAGCGCGCGGCGTTGCGAAGCGCGGAGTACGGGTCGGGCGACAAGGGCACGGGAGACCTCGAAAGGAAGAAGGGTGACGGGCACGCCTCGAAGGGCGCCGCTTTTCAGAGGGACTGCGAGCGCATCCAGTGCAGGAGGGCGCGCTGGACGTGGAAGCGGTTGCCCGCCTCGTCCACCACGCGGCTGCTGGAGTGGTCCAGGACCTCGTCGGCGACCTCCACGTTGCGACGCACGGGGAGGCAGTGCAGGAAGGCGGCGTCCTTGGCGGCACGCGACATGGTGCGCAGCGTGGGCATCCAGCCGGAGTACGAGGCGAGCAGCGCCGTGACGTCGTTGGGCGAGAAGGCCGCCGCGGCCGTCGGACCCCAGGACTTGGCGTAGACGGCGCGGCTGCCGGCGAGCGCCTCGTCCTGCTCGTGGGTGTAGGTGATGCTGCCGCCGGTGGCCTTGGCGTACGCCTCCGCCTCCGCGCGGACGGCCGGGTGCAGCTCGAAGCCGGGCGGGTGGGCCACGCGCACCTCGCAGCCGGCGGCGGCCGCGCTGAGCAGGAACGAGTTGGGCACCGCCTTGGGCAGGGGCTTGATGTGGGGCGCCCACGTCAGCGTCACCGGCAGCTTCTTCGTGGTGCCGAACGTCTCGCGCAGGGTGAGCACGTCCGCCAGGCCCTGGCAGGGGTGCTCGCGCGCGGACTCCATGCTGACCACGGGGACGGTGGCCCACTTGCGGAACGCGTTGATGATGGGGTCGACCTCGTCCTCCTCGTCACCGCCGCCCTGCGAGAAGGTGCGCACGCCCAGCATGTCCACGAAGCGCGACAGGACGGGCGCGGCCTCCTTGAGGTGCTCGGCGCGGTCCAGGTTCATCACCGCGCCCTCGCGGTGCTCGAGCTTCCACACGCCCGCGCCCACGTCCAGGATGATGGCGTTGCCACCCCCGCGCAGCATCACCGCCTCGAACGAGGTGCGCGTGCGCAAGGACGGGTTGAAGAACACCATGCCCAGGATGCTCCCCGGGAAGAGCGCGCCGGGGGCCTTCTTCTTCCAAGCCTCCGCCTGAGAGAGGACGGCCTCCACACCCGCGGGGCCGAGATCCTTGATGTGGGTGACGTGCTTCATGGGCCTGCGCTCCCCGGCCTGGACCGGTGCATAGGTGGATGAATATGCACCTTCATGCGTGCATTTCCGCGAATGGGGCGCGGATATTATGCAGAAGGACGCGGCGCGCAAGAGTATTGTTCCCGCAATCTTTCATGCGGGTTCCTTGCATGGAAATTCACGTGCATGCATGGTGGAAGGAATGAACCTGGACGACGAAATCCTTCGGCTCATCTCGGAGCGGGAGATCAGCGATCAGGCCGTCTTGCAGGAGCTGTTGGAGGCGGAGGGGCAGGCGCCGAGCCAGTCCACGCTGTCGCGGCGGCTCAAGAAGCTGGGCGTGCAGAAGGTGGGCGGGCGCTATCAGCGCGCGTCGCTGACGGAGCCGGTGGCGACGCCGGAGCGGCCGCGCGTGAGCATCGTCGAGGCGCCGCCGAACCTGCTCGTGGTGAAGACGAGCCCCGGCTACGCGCCGGTGCTGGCGCTGGCGTTGGACCGTGAGCCGGAGGTGCCGGGGCTCGCCGGCACGGTGGCCGGTGACGACACCATCTTCGTCGCGGTGACGGACCCGTCCCGCCTGCGAGAGGTCCGCTCCGTCGTGGAGCGCTTGATGCTGCGCAGCGCCTGAGCCTCGAGGGAACGCTGGATGCAGGGCTGTGCGCGCGGGAGGCTGGCCCGGGGCGAGGCTTGCGCTCGCGTTCCAGGCGATGCAACCTTGGAGGGATGCTCAAGCAGGGACAACCCAGGACGTCAGACCCCCGTGCTACTTCGTGGGCATGACCATGGAATCGGGGTGGGGCGTCGGGGTTTATCGGAGTGAGGGCACCGTGGAGAAGAAACCGGCCACCTATGCGGACCTGGAGGCGCTCCCCGAGACGGTCATCGGGGAGCTCATCGACGGCGTGCTGCATGCCAGTCCCAGGCCGGCGCTTCGGCATTCGTTGGTGTCATCGCGTCTGAACGGTGAACTGAGCGGTCCCTATGACAAGGGGAGAGGCGGCCCCGGTGGCTGGTTCATCTTGTTCGAGCCGGAGCTCCATCTCTCTGGCGGAAACGTCCTCGTCCCGGACCTCGCTGGATGGCGGCGCGAGCGGATGCCGGGGATTCCCAGCGGGGTCGGCTGCACCGTCGTTCCGGACTGGGTCTGCGAGGTGCTCTCCCCGTCGACCTCGCGGCTGGACCGCTTCGCCAAGCAGCCCATCTATGGTCGTGAAGGCGTGAAGCACCTGTGGCTCATCGATCCGAAGGTCCGGACCCTGGAGGTCTGGCGACTGGAGGGCGCGGGGTACCAGAAAGTCGCCCAGCATGAGGGGCTGGCCAAGGTGCGCGCGGAGCCATTCGAGGCCATCGAACTGGAGCTGGGTTTCCTCTGGGACGAGGGGTAGCGCGGCACGCGGTTACAGGGCGGTTACACCTTTCACCAGGGCTCACTCGTTACTGTCCCAAGCGTGCTCACCAGGGCACCGCCGTACGAAAGGACACACGATGAAACCGGCCCTCAAGCTCCCCATCATCCTCGGCTCGGCCGCGGCGCTCGCGGTCTCCGCGCTCCTGTTGGGCAAGCCGTCCACGGACAATGCTCCCGCCCCCGTTGTCGCGACGCCTCCGGTCGCTCCACCTGCTCCCGTCGCGGTGGTGCCCGCGGCTCCCGTGGCGCCTCCCTCGCCCCAGTTCGTGGACCCGAAGGCGGCGCCGGTCATCCAGATCGCGCTCCTGCTCGACACGAGCGGCAGCATGGACGGGCTCCTGGACCAGGCGCGCACCCAGCTGTGGAACATCGTGAATCGCTTCGCCAAGGCGAAGCGTGGCGGCGTGGCGCCCCGGTTGGAGCTGGCCCTCTACACGTACGGCGACACCACCCCCGGCGCGAGCTCGAGCGAGATCCGCCAGGTGACGCCGTTCACCTCGGACCTGGATGCGCTCTCCGAGCGGCTGTTCGCCCTGCGCACCTCCGGCGGCTCGGAGCACGGTGGCGAGGTCATCCAGGAGGCCACCCGGAAACTGGAGTGGAGCCCGAAGGAGGACTCGATGCGGCTCATCTTCATCGCCGGCAACGAGACCTTCATCCAGGGGCCGGTCGACTACCGGGAGGCCGTGGCCGCCGCGCGCAAGAAGGGCATCACCGTGAACACCATCCACTGCGGTGACTACGAGCAGGGCATCGCGGACCACTGGAAGGATGCGGCCACGCGCGCCGACGGCAGCTACATGAACATCGACCAGAACCAGCGGGTCGTCGAGCTCGCCGCTCCGCAGGACGATGAGATCGCCCGGCTGGGCACCGAGCTGAACAACACCTACGTGGTCTACGGCGGCGCCGAGGCGAAGGAGAGCCAGCAGCGACAGGCCACGCAGGACAAGCTCTCGCGCGGCGTGTCGCTGTCGAACATGGCTTCGCGTGCGATGGCGAAGAGCTCCGGGAACTATTCCAACGAGAGCTGGGACCTGGTGGACGCGGTGAAGAAGAACAAGGTGGACCTGGGCTCCGTCGCGGCGGAGGAGCTGCCCGAGCCCATGCGCAACCTGGACGCGGCGGGGCGCAAGGCGTGGCTCGCGGCCCGGGAGAAGGAGCGTGAGGCGCTCCAGCAGCGCATCCAGCAGCTCGGCAAGGAGCGCCAGCAGTTCCTGGCGGAGGCGCGCAAGAATCAGGCGACGAAGGGGGATGACACGCTGGACGGCGTCATCGGCCAGGTGGTGCAGCGCGAGGCGAGCAAGCGAAGCTTCACCCTGGAGTAGGATGCGTCATGGCCGCGCGCCGAGTGCTCGTCGTCGAGGATGACCCCGCCATCCGGCGCGGAATCGTGGATGCGCTTCGCTTCGAGGGCTACGAGGTCCTCGAGGCGGGCGTGAAGGGAGAGGGCCAGCGCGTGGCCGAGCGCACGCCGGTGGACCTGGTGCTGCTGGACCTGGTCCTCCCCGACGGGGACGGGTTGGACCTGCTGGCGGCCGTGCGCAAGAGCCGGCCCACGCTGCCCGTCATCATCCTCACCGCCCGGGGCCAGGAGGAGGACCGGGTGAAGGGCCTGAAGCTGGGGGCGGACGACTATGTGGTGAAGCCCTTCTCGGTGCGGGAGCTGTTGGCCCGGGTGGGTGCGGTGCTCCGACGCTCGGCCGAGCGTCCCGTGGGGGCCTCCCGCGTGGACTTCCCTGGCGGGCACTTCGTGGTGGAGCGCCGCGAGCTGAGCTTCGATGACGGCACGCGGATGGACCTGTCGGAGCGAGAGGCGGACGCGCTGCGCTACCTGGGGGAGAACCCGGGGCGAGCCATCTCCCGCGAGGAACTGCTCGAGCGCGTGTGGCACCTGCCCGCGCGCGGACTGCAGACGCGCACGGTGGACATGACGATGGCGCGGCTGCGCGAGAAGCTGCGCGATGACTCCGCCGAGCCCCGCGTCATCCTCACGGTGCGCGGCAAGGGGTACATGTTCTCCCAGCCGGGCGGCGCCCGATGATTCGCTCCTGGCGTGTCTGGAGCGTGGTGAGCGCCTGTACGGTGCGCGGCAAGGGCTCCATGTTCTCCCAGTCGGGCGGCACTCGATGATTCGCTCCTGGCTCGCGGTGAGCGCCCGTGCGGCATGCGGCAAGGGCTCCCTGTTCTCCCAGCCGGGCGGCGCCCGATGATTCGCTCCTGGCGCGTCTGGCTCGCGGTGAGCGCCTGTCTGGCGCTGGCCCTGGCCGGCGTGGTGTGGCTGTCCGTCTTCGCCCTTCGCCTGGACCGCGCGGACCGTCAGGCCCGCCTGAGCGCGGCGCGCGAGGAGAACGTGCGCCTGGCGCTGTGGCGGCTGGACTCGGAGCTGTTGCCGCTGGTGGCCCGGGAGAGCGCGGTGCCCGCGGAGGCGTACGCGGCCGTTGCCCCCGTGCCCGGTGTGCTGGACGCGCGCAACGCCCCGCTCCCCGAGGGGCAGGCGTGGATGGCGTCTCCTTTGCTCGCGGGTCCGCCGGAACATGTCCTGCTCCACTTCCAGGTGGACACCGCCGGGAACGTCACCTCTCCGCAGGTCATCGAGGCGTCGCTGCGCGCCTCGCTCGGAGTGGCCCCGCCCCGCGTGGGGGAGGAGGTCCTGAGGGCGCGCCTGGAGCACGTGTCGCGTCAGCTCGGCGGCCTCCGGCTGCGCGAGGCGCTCGCGGCGCGGGATGCACCCGCCTCGACCGGCAGCCCGTTGTCACGCGTCCAGAGCAAGCTGTCGTCCTCGTTCCAGGAGCTCAAGAACGCCAGCGAGTACGACGCCCGCTCGCGCAGCGCGCGTCAGGCCGCCAGTCAGAATGTCGTGACCTACCAGGCCCAGGAGCCATCGGCGGCCCGCGCCTCCCCCCGCGCGGAGATGCGGGCGCTCTGGGTGGGCGACGCGCTCCTGCTGGGCCGGCTCGTCCGGGTCGATGGCCAGGAGGTCCTCCAGGGCTGCTGGCTGGACTGGCCCGGGTTGAGCCGCTGGCTCCAGGGCCGCGTGGAGGACCTGCTCCCGGGCGCGACCCTGGAGCCCGCACGGGGCGACGTCACGGCGACAGGGGAGGGGAGGCTCCTGGCGGCCCTGCCGGTGCGGCTGGTACCGGGCTCCACTTCGGGCGAGGAGGGCTCCTCGGGCGCCCTCTCGTCCCTGCCGCTCGTGCTCATGGTGGCCTGGAGCGGCGTGGCGCTCGCGGGCGTGGCGGTGGTGGCGCTGCTGGTGGGCGTGATGGCGCTGAGCGAGCGCCGGGGCGCCTTCGTGTCGGCGGTGACGCACGAGCTGCGCACGCCGCTGACGACGTTCCGCATGTACACGGAGATGCTGTCGGCGGGCATGGTCCCGGACGCCGCGCGGCGACAGGAGTACTTCGACATCCTCCACCGCGAGGCGGAGCGGCTCAGCCACCTGGTGGAGAACGTGCTCGCCTATGCCCGCATCGAGCGTGGGCGCGCGCCGGCCCGGTTGGAGCCGGTGGCGGTGGACGCGCTCGTGTCGCGGCTGGAGCCCCGGCTCGCCGAGCGCGCGCTCCAGTCCGGGCTGGTGCTGAGCGTGGACGTGCCCCCGGACGTCACCGTGCTGACGGACCCGTCGGCGGTGGAGCAGGTCCTCTTCAACCTCGTCGACAACGCGTCCAAGTACGCCGCCGGCGCCACCGACCCACGCCTGCACCTGGAGCTGGAGCGGCGGGGCCGCCGGGTGGGGCTGGTGGTGAGGGACCACGGCCCGGGCGTGGACCCCGCCACGGCCCGCAGGCTCTTCGAGCCCTTCTCCAAGTCCGTTCAGGCCGCGGCCCGGTCCGCGCCCGGCGTGGGCCTGGGGCTCGCCCTGTGCCGCCAGCTGGCCCGGAGCATGCGCGGGGAGCTGCGCTACACCCTGGCCCCCGAGGGCGGCGCCCGCTTCGTGCTCTGGCTACCCACCGCGTAGCCCGCCTCCAGGTCGACCCAGGACCTCGGGGCCGCCCACCCTCCAGGGCGTCGTGGGAAGCCGAGGCGTGCCCACCCCCCATGCGCGGGGCCCCGAACGCTTTCTCGCTGGCACGTGCGCCAGTCGTCTTTGGAAATGTGGATAAGAGCGAATAGCCAGCGAAGTTGGTGATCCTGCGTTGCGCCAGGACGACCATGAGAGCAGCTTGGCCATCCCGGCGGGCAGGGAATTGTCGGTATTCACGAAAACAATTCTTTGTTCTCAAGATTTGCGGGGGATTTCGTTCGACAGGCTAGGCAGGCGTGGCGAAGCGACTCGATGGGATGTGAGACCCAGGAGGACACCATGGGCATGTCGGGGAAGACATCGCTGCTGGAAGGCGCTCGCAACGAAGGAGGAGAGGCCCGGGATGCCCTTCAGGGGGTGGCGTACCAGGAGCTCCGCGAGATGACGCACGCGGCCATGAGCGGAGAGGCCTCGCGGGCCACGCTGCGTCCCATGCTGCTGCTGCGCGACATCTGCGGGCGGTGGGCGGGGGAGTACGCGGACATGGAGCGACGTCGCCATGTGCTGGGGGTGGGGGCCCAGGCGATGCGTCGGGCGTTGGTGGAGGCGGTGCGGGTGCGCAACGCCCACCGTCGGGACGCGCTGCGTGAGCCGTTGTACCTGCACGACGAGGTGACGGAGTCCCCCGTGGGCGTCGACATCGACGTGCTGGGGTTGGAGCGGGTGCTGGTGGAGCTGGAGTCGTTCAAGCCCCGGCTGGCCCGCCTCGTGGAGCTTCGTTACTTCGCGGGCCTGGGCATCCAGGAGACCGCCGCGGTGCTGGGCGTGGCGCCCGCCACCGTGCGCCGGGACTGGGCCTTCGCGCGTGGCTGGTTGTGCGAAGGCGTGGGGCACTGACGCTCCCCACGTCGTCGTCCTGGTGCGTGTTGCCTCGCAGGCAACGTCCTGGTTCGCCGTGTTGTCCCCGGGTCCTCGCGGGGTGGTCGCGTCGTCACGCGCCCCCGAGTGACACGCGCCGCGGCACAGCACGTGCTCTGGGGTCCGGCGGGCCGTGCCCGAAGCCGGCCCTCACCAAGGACGAAGCTTCATATGAACCAGGGGAAGAAAGTGGGTCTGTTGGGGAGCCCGCTGCGTTGGGCCGGAGTGTCGATGACGCTGTTGTCGGCGCCCGTGAGCCTCGCGGAGGACTGCCCGACGCCGTCGCTGCAGCAGTGCGTGGACGTCGACTACCGCTCGAGCAAGTGCGGCGAGGCCCACGACGGATATTGCCAGCAGATCATCGAGACGGAGTGGAGGGCGCGCTGGGACAACGCGCCCAAGCGCACGGTGCTGTTGCCGGAGGAGTTCGGCAGCGGGACGGCGACGGTGGCCACCCAGCCCGTGTCGCTGGGCACCACGCGCGTGAGCGGCATGGACCAGGGCCTGTCGGGCCAGGTGCTCAAGGGGCAGATTCTCTACCGCAAGAAGCTGGAGAAGCTGACGAAGGCGGAGCTTGCGTACCTGGGGCAGCTGCAGGCCTGGGACAAGAACGGGACGCAGGTGACGTCCTGCCAGGAGTACGTGGACGAGAAGTACTACGACTACAGCCGCTTCGAGCGGCGCTCGGGCGTGCACGGCGACGACTACCGCGCGCTGTTCCAGTCGGCCTACGGGGGCGACGGCATCGCCCACCGCACGCTGTACAGCCGCGACGGCAAGAAGCTGGCGTCCATCTGGGGCGAGACGCGGGTGGCGAAGAACGCGTACTTCGCCTTCACGCCCGGCCCCTACCCGAAGGGCACCAAGCCCTACGAGTTCACCACCGACGCCGCGCGGCTCGCCAACAACCCGGAGGCCCGGCAGTGGGCGGTGGCCTCGGACTCGTGGCACCAGGCGATGGCCGAGCAGCTCGCGCACATCCCGGATGACGAGCTCACCGTGCGCCAGGAGGAGCAGGAGGGCTTCATCGCGCTGCTCGCCCAGCGCGCGGGCATCTACGCCGACTGGCAGAAGGCGTACGCGCTCTTCCTGAAGAAGGACCGCGACACGAAGGAGCTGAACGCCACCACCGCCGAGCGGCTCTACGCGCTCGACAAGGTCATCGAGGAGCGCCTGGTCCAGGCCGAGGGGCAGGGCTGCCTCGACTCGAAGTACGTGACGTCCTGCGACTGGAGCCCGCGCCGCTACAAGCTGGAGCTGGACGCCGCCATGGGGCCGCGCCGCGCCGCGGACCTGCAGGCGTGCTTGTTCCTGACGGGCAACGACTTCAGCGAGACGAGCTTCGTGCGCAACGCGCACCTGCTCAAGATCTCCACCCTGAAGGAGAAGGACTACACCCTCAACACGACGATGCTGGCCCAGTACGTGCTCGCCTACGGCCAGTACATCCAGGCGCAGGCGGCGCCCACCAACCCGTCCACGGGCCTGGTGCGCCATGGCGGCGAGGCCGGTGACAGCGGCTACGCGGGCGACAACTTCATGGGCGCCGGCTACGACTACAACGCCGGCTGGGAAGTCACGGCGCCGGGCGCGTCGAGCGCGCGGATGCAGGCGAAGGGCTTCGGCCTGACGGGCCCGTGGTGCGAGTACAACGCGCGCATCTACGGCGAGTTCAACGCGTACGCGAACCTCTTCAGCCCCACCCGCATGGAGGTCATCCACATCGACGGCTCCGCGGGCACCGAGGGCAACGGCATCCGGCTCACCGTGGGGGCCCGCTTCCTGGGGCAGTCCGTCTACACCCACGACCAGACCTACCCGCTGCGCGTCACCTTCGCGCAGACCAAGCCCGTGTACGCGTTCGACGAGGCCCAGACGTCCTACACCTTCATGGTCTGGTACATCCCCGTCACGCTGACGGCGGGCGTGTCCGCGGAGACGGGCGTCAAGTTCGACATCGGCGGCGCCATCACCCGTGACTGCGCGGCGGACCTGCTGGGCGTGGACCTGTTCGGCATCCTCACGCCGTACCTCACCGTCAACGGCTTCGCGTCGGTGGGCATCGGCCTGCCCAAGTTCCAGGTCGCGGTGCGTGGCCTGGTGGTGCTCACCCGCGCCAACCTCCCGCTGGAGACGGACATCGGCATCTACCTGAGCTCGCCCTCGCACCCGACGGACCCGAACACGCTGTTCCTGCGCCTCACCTCGAAGCTGGACATCGAGACGCGCTTCCTCGACGGGCGCATCTCGCTCTTCGCGCAGCTGTTCGACCTGAAGGCCGAGTTCCCCGTGTTCTCGTGGAGCGGCTTCGGCTTGAAGCACAACATCTACACCGAGACCAAGACGGTGCCGCTGGCGCGCATCTTCTAGTCACACGGCAGGGCCGCTCCGGCGCTCACGTGTCGGGGCGGTCCTCCTGGGGCGCCATGGCCTTCCATCGCCATGGCGTCCCGCCCCAGTCCCTTCCTTTCGAGGTCCTTCATGCGTCGCCCGAGGCTCGCCGTCCGTACGGCCGTGCTGTCCACCCTGCTGCTCACCGGCTCAGTGTCCGCCTGGTACTTCACGCGCCCCACCGTCGTCGCGGGCGAGGCCGCCCCGGTCGTCGTGAGCGACTCCCGCCTGCCCCTGTTCCAGTGGACGCCGGGGGAGGAGCGCATCTATCGGTTCGCCTGGGATGACCTGCAGCGCGTGGAGCTCCCGATGCCCGTCCCGGGGGGCGCGACGTCGTCCGGCGCGGTGGAGGGCACGCTGCACCTGGAGGGCTCGCTCGCCCTGCGCGCGCTCGAGGTCCGCCCGGACGGCACGAGGGTGCGGCTGTCCCTGAAGTCCCTGGAGCGGCACGACGCGGTGCTCTCGGGGCAGCAGCTCTTTCCCGACGCGGCCTCCGTGGCGGCGCAGCTGCCCGAGTCCGCGTCGGCCTGGGTGGAGCTGGACGCGAAGGGCGCGCTCCTGGCGGTGCGCTTCTCGGAGTCGGAGCCCGCCATGTTCCGCCAGCTGGCGCAGACGCTCGCCGCGGAGCTGTTCCCCACCACCCTGCGCGACGCGGCCGAGTGGGACGTCGTCGAGTCCAACCAGACGGGCGAGGTCCAGGCCCGCTTCCAGTTCGACGGGGACTCCGCCCTGACGCGGCGGCGCACGCGCTACGTGACGCTGAACGCCGCGGGGAAGGACCGGCCGTTCCAGCAGGAGCTGCGCTCGCTCACCCGCTTCGAGCGCGCGCCGGATGGCCGGATGGCCGGGGTGTCCCACGACGAGTCGCTGGACGCGACGCGGACGGATGGCGCCCCGCTGATGTCGCGCCGGATGCGCCTTCGCGTGACGTTCTCCGCGCGGAGCATGGCGCCGCTGCTGGCGACGAACGAGGACAAGTCCCTCATCCGCAAGCCCGAGCAGATCGTCTTCGAGGGAGACAAGGAGACGGCGCTCCTGCGCAGCCAGGCGGACGGCATGACGGTGGACGAGGTCCTCCGCGTGCTCGCCGCCGCCACGCGCCCGGAGTCCATCCCGGAGCTGGACCGCTTCGTGCGCCGGGCCATCGCCGCGCTCAAGCTGGAGCCCGGCAGGACGCGGGAGCTCGCGGCGTCCTTCCTGCGTCCGGGCGTGAATCCGGGACTGCGTGAGCTCACCATGGACGTGCTCGCGGGCACGGGGCATGGAGAGGCCCAGGCGCTGATGCGCGAGCTGCTCCAGGCCCCCGTGGCGCGCGAGCACGAGACGTCCTACGGGCTGATGCTGCAGCGCGCGGGCTTCCTCGAGGCGCCCGAGCCGGAGACGGCCCGGATGCTGATCACGCTGCGGGAGCAGGCCCGCGCGGGCAACGACGTGGCCACCCGGCGCGCGTCCGAGTACGCGCTGGGCGGCGTGGTGTCGAAGCTCCCCTCCGGGGACCCCAACGTGGCGACCTACCTGCGCCCGCTCCAGGACTCGCTGCGCGACGCGAAGGACCCGCAGGACCGCATGCACGCGCTGCGCGCGCTGGGCAACACGCGGCAGGAGGCCGTGTTGGATGCGGCGCAGCCCTACCTGCGCGACGACTCCACCGAGGTGCGCGCCGCGGCGGCCGAGTCCCTGCGCGGCGTGCCGCAGGAGGTGGCCACACGCATGCTGCTCGACTCGCTGGTCCAGGAGCCGGAGCGGTTGGTGCAGGCGGCGCTGCTGGACGCGCTGGACGCACGCAGGCTGGACGGGGCGGACCTGGAGCGGCTGCGCGCCTGGGTCGTCTCGGGGGGGATGGTCTCCGGGGTGGAGGCCACGCTGCTCAACCTCATCACCCACCGCATCGAGGGCGGCGGCGCGCCGGTCCTCCAGATGCTCCAGGCGCTCGCGCTGCGCCCGGGCCAGCACTCCTCCACGCGCGCCCGCATCATGTCGCTGATGGCCCAGTCCTCCGCCGAGCTGGGGGGCTGAGTCCCGACGCGGCCTTCACTTCACTCCCACAACACCTCCGAGAACCTCATGACACGCATCCTCAACGGGCTGGGCCTGGTGGTCCTGCTCGGCCTCATCCTGGCGCCAGTCGCCCACGCGGACATCGTGGACGACGTGTGGCGCGGCACGAATGTCCGCCTCAACGCCGCGCGCATCCACGTGCGCGGCAACGACTACGCCACGGGCTACTGGCTGCTGCCCAAGTCGGCGGGCACCCTGAACCTGCACGTCCCGGCGCGCACCTTCGGCGTGAACTCCGACCTGGTGCTGAACCTGTGGGGCTCGCGCAGCGGCAACGTCATCACCTGGACCTTCGACGACACGCTGCCCTCGCCGTACTACCTGGGCGACGCCAACAGCGTCACGCGCGTGCGCGGCACGCTCAAGGCCTTCGCCCGCCAGGTGCGCGGCGCGGATGACCCCTACTGCGAGAGCGCTTCGTGTCCGCACAACGTCGAGCTGGTGCTGACGGGGGGCAGCCAGGTCTGGGTGGACGGCTACACGGACATCGTCTTCAAGTTCTACTGGACGGAGCCGGTGCAGGTGCGTCAGTTCGTCGCCTACGCGGGCGTGCCGCGTCCGCGCCTGGCGGCGCTCCGGGTGCTGACGTCCACCAACCGCTGCCCCTCCTCGAGTGCCACGGAGCTGTCGGGTGAGGTCGTCCTGAGCAGCCCCGCGCCCGCGGGCGGAACGCTGGTGGAGCTCTTCAGTGTGGACGCGAGCGTCGGGGTCCTCAACGTGCGCGTGCCCGAGGCCCAGCGCACCGCGCGCTTCGCCATCCGGCTGCCCCCACATTGGGGCGGGCCCACCGTCATCCAGGGCTCCTCGGGCGGCATGCTCCAGTCGCAGCGGGTCGCCCTCAACCGGTGCGTCACCCAGGTGTTCGACTTCAACCGGTGGCGTCAGCTCCCGGAGGTGGCGATTGCCCGCCTCATCACCAACGAGGGCGCGGTCATCGGCCGTCTGGCGAACGACGAATCGGACAGCCTCATCACGAGCAGGTCCACCGTGCAGTCGCTGCGCGAGGCGCTCGGCGTGGACCGCGTCGACGTGAAGGCCGTCAGCGCGAGCGGAGACCTGTTCGGCACCGCGTACTCGTACAAGGGCCTGTCCGCGTTCCGGATGAAGGCGAACGAGGTGAAGGCGGGCGCGCAGCTGTGGGTCGACGGTTACGAGGCCCTGGTGGGCAACGCGCACGGCACGCCGCTGGTGCGCTGGCCCGATGACAAGGACGTCGTCTACGTCGTCGACGAGGTCGGCCCCGCGAAGCGCGAGGCGCTGACGGGGCTCGGCTCGGGGCGCCTGTTCTTCAACGCGCTGGGTGAGTCGGCGGCCGTGGTGCAGACGCAGAGTGGCCCTCGCGCGGCGCTCATCGCCGGCAAGGAGCGTCACATCCTCCTGGAGCTGGAGGCGGACATCGCCGCGCTCAACGACGTGGGCACGGTGCTGGGCACCGCGCGCGTCTCCGGCAAGCACAGCCAGCCCTTCCGGTGGACCCGCGAGAAGGGCGGCGAGCTGCTGCCCCTGCCCGAGGGCGCGCTGTCCGCGAGGGCGGGGGGGCTCAACACCAGCAACTGGGTGGTGGGGACGGCCACGGCGGAGGACAAGTCCCAGCGCGCGTTCATCACCCCGCCGGACGGGGAGAAGAGCTACCCGCTCTCCGAGCTCGCGCCCGAGGAGCTGGAGAAGGCGGGCCTGCGCATCGTGGAGGCGTTGTCCATCTCCGACAACCTCGAGGTGTTGGTCCGCGCCGTGAATGGCGACGGCAAGTCCGTGCACCTGGTGCTCAGTCCGTGAGCGGCGCGGAGCCGGTGCACCCCATGTCCTTCCAAGCAACGAGGAACCCCATCGTGAACTTGAACTCGCCCCTGAGGGGGCTCCTGATGCTGTGCATGGTCGTCATGGCGGGCTGCGGAAGCTGCCAGGGCGGCAACTCCGGATGCGACCCCAGTCAGTATGGAACCAACGGCTGCGCGTGCCGGACGGACTCCGCGAGCTGTGACACGGGCCTGGCCTGCAACAGCGGCACGTGCGTGCCGTGCGGCGGCGAGGGGCAGGATTGCTGTGTCGCCGCCTCCGCCACGTACTGCGGCGGCTCGCTGATGTGCGTGATGGAGTCGGGCGGGGAGACCTGCCGCAACTGCGGCGACGTCGGCGAGGCGTGCTGCAACTCGTCGGGCAGCCAGGTCTGCAACGCCAGCAGCAACTGCGTGGGCGGGACGTGCCAGTCGATTGCCGCCACCGCGTGTGACGCGGGCGGGACGGTGTTCTCCCTGGGCATCCAGAGCAAGCAGTTCTGCGCGGTGCGCGTCGTGGAGGTGCGCGCGACGTCGGCGCAGAAGGCGATGGAGTGTGCCACCGCCAGCGCGCTGTTCGACCCGATGATGGAGGTGCTCACCGACACGCCCAACCTCCCCATCCAGGACATCGAGGTCTGCGTGGAGACGGCGGCGGAGGGCCGGCGCACCACCACCGTCCGGGCCTTCGGCGAGTTCGAGGCCCAGCGCTGCGCGCGCTTCACACGCTGCGGGAACGACGGCTGCCTCTCCGTCCGGCTGGGGGCCTGCCGGTAGCGTGCGAAGGAGAACTGGAGCGAGGCCGCCTTGGGGGGCGACCTCGCTCCCACGGGCCGCGGCGAGGGTCATCGAAGGCCCTCGTCGTGGCCGTGGTTTCAAGGGCTCAGGGCTTGCCCAGCAGCTCCAGCGCGGACGTCGTCAGCGCGGTGACACCCGTGCGCAGCGTGCGCTCGCGGTCCGGGATGAAGCCGGAGGAGTGCAGGGACGGGAGCGGCTCGCCGCCCGAGCGGGCCTGGAGGAAGCGCTGCGGCTCCACCGCGCCCAGCCACAGGAGCGCGGCGGGGACTCCGGCGCGGCCGTACTCGGAGAAGTCCTCGCCGCCCATGACGGGCTGGGCCTCTCCGACGTTCTTCTCGCCGAGCACGCGCACCACGGCCTCGGTGAGGCGGCGGGTGAGGGCCGGGTCGTTGTAGGTGGCGGGCGTGCCCTCGGTGACGTCGACCTTGGGCGGCCGCGTGGCGCCGGAGGCCAGGGCCTCCGCCTTGGCGATGCGCTCGATGCCCTCCAGGAGCGCCTTGCGGACCTCGGGCTTGTAGGAGCGCACGGTGAGCTGCAGGCGCACGTCGTCCGGGATGATGTTGTGCTTGGTGCCGCCGTGGATGGAGCCCACCGTCACCACCGCGGGCTCCAGCGGGTGCTTCTCCCGGCTGACCAGCGTCTGGAGCGCGAGCACCGTGCGCGCGGCCATCAGGATGGGGTCCACCGTCGTGTGCGGGTACGCGCCGTGTCCGCCCTTGCCGAAGAGGGTGATGTCCACCGAGTCCACGTGGGCCATGGCGTAACCGGACACGTACTCCACGCGGCCCGCGGGCGCCGCCGTGGTGTTGTGCAGCGCCACCGCGAAGTCGGGCTTGGGGAAGCGCTTGAAGAGCCCATCGGCGAGCATCTTCCGCGCGCCGGCCCCAATCTCCTCCGCGGGCTGGCCCACCATCATCAGCGTGCCCTTCCACTGGTCCTTCTTGCGCGAAAGCAGCGTCGCCGTGCCCATCCACACCGTCATGTGCACGTCATGTCCGCAGGCGTGCATCACCGGCACCGTCTGCCCGTCGCCGCCCTTCACCTGCACCTTGCTGGCGTAGGGCAGGCCCGTCTTCTCCTCCATGGGCAGCGCGTCCAGGTCCGTGCGCAGCATGACGGTGGGCCCGGGGCCGTTGCGCAAGAGCGCCACCACGCCCGTGCCGCCGACGCCCGTGGTGACGTCGAAGCCCAGCTTGCGCAGGCGCTCGGCCAGCTTCGCGGCGGTCTTCTCCTCCTGGAAGGACAGCTCGGGGTGCTGGTGCAGGTCGCGGTACAGCGCGTCCAGGTCCGGATAGAGGCCGTCGAGTCCCCCCAGCACGGGGGACGGCTGCGCACGTGCGGCGGACGCGGTCAGCAGGACGACGAGCACGGCCAGCAGGGAAGGGCGGTTCACCAGGAGGTCTCCGGTCCGTTTCGAGGGCCGGGCTACTACAGCACATCGCGCGAGGCCCCGGCGTCCACGCCCCTTGGTCGCCGGGTCATCCCGGACGCACCGACGCGAGTCGCGCCCGCTCCACGTCCGGCGCGAAGCCCGTGCCGCGCAGGAAGTCGAACCAGCGCTCCAGCACCGTCTCCACCGGCGGCAGCTCCACGCCCATCCGCCGGGCCATCGCGAGTGCGGGCTCCACGGGGTAGCGGGCGGTGTCGAGGAAGTCGAGTGACTCGGTGGCCGCGCCCAGCAGCCGCTCGGGCAGCCAGCGCACCCACGACACGGGCAGTGACAGGCGAGGCGCGCGTCGGCCCGAGCGTCGCGCGGTCCAGCGAATCAGCTCGTGGAACGTGGGCGAGCCCGGGTCCATCAGCGTGTACTCCTGCCCCGCGGCCTCCGGAACCTCCACCACGCCCGCCATGAAGCGCGCCACCGTGTCCACCGCGACCACGGGGACGAAGGTGTCCTTCGAGCCCAGGAGGACGGGCATCTTCCCGGCGTGGACGTGGGCCACGGTGTCGCCGAGCCCCAGGCTCTGCACCGTCGCCCCGGTGCGACTGTCTCCGATGACGGAGGACGGGTGCACGGTGGTGATGGGGACGCCCAAGCTCCCGGCGGTCTCCACCGCCACCTGGTGGGACAGCGCCTTGGAGGCCTCATAGGCGCCGGAGTCCTCGAAGCTCAGCGGGGGGGCGGGGACGATTCGCCCCGAGGCGTCGAGCCGCGGTCCGATGCGATAGCCCCCCACGAGCACGAGCCGGCGCAGCGCGGGCAGCTTCGAGGCCAGCTCCACCACGGCGCGGGTCCCCTCCACGTTGGTGCGCTGGGCCTCCTCGGGCGACAGGTGCCAGGCGAAGCGCGCGCCCAGCTGGAACACGTCCCGCACGCCCTGGAGGGCTTGGGTGTCCGCTGGCGTGAGCCCCAGGCCCGGCGCGTCCAGGTCTCCTTCGAGGAACACGAGCCGCTCGGGTGCGCCTCCGAGCGCCGCCACCCAGTCCCGGTAGGGCTGGCTGCGTCCCTGGGCGTTGCGAGCGAGCACGGCGACGTGTCGCCCGCGCCTCGTCAGCTCCGGCACGAGCCAGCGCCCCAGCAATCCCGTGGCGCCGATGACGAGCGAGTCCGGTGACGAATCCTTCATGATGACGACCTCTGTATATAGACCAGTCTACATATTCTGGAGTCGCGCCGACGCGGCCCATCCGCGCACGGCGTGGGCCGCGCTCAGTCGAGTGAGAGCAGGCGCTCCAGTTCCTTGGAGAGCTCCTCGATGGGAGCCCGGCTGCGGTGGGCGCGCATGAGCAGCAGCGCGCCCTCGATGGAGGAGAGCACCAGGGCGGCGCGACGGCGCGACTCGGCGGCCGTGAGTCCCTCGGTCCGGAGCCGCTCGGTGAGCAGCTGCTGCCAGGACTGGAGCGCCTGGGCGGCGGCGGCGCGCACCGGCTCCGGCGTGGCGCCGGAGGACAGCACCACGGCGGACACGGGGCAGCCCTTCTCGAAGCCGGAGGCCTCCGCGCGGTCCGCCAGCTGCGCGAGCGCGCGACGCAGCCCGGTGACGAGGCCCTTGGATGAGGCGAGGTGCTCACCGAGCAGCCGCGTCACCTCCGCGGACGAGGCCTGGAGGGCTTCGATGGCGAGCTGCTCCTTGCCTCCCGGGAAGTGGAAGTAGAGCGAGCCCCGAGGCGCCTTGCCGGCCTCGAGCAGCTCGTTGATGCCCGCGCCGGCGTACCCCGAGCGCTCCAGCATCTCCGCCGCGGCGGCAAGCATCCGCCGACGAGTGTCCTCTCCCTTGCTCACGACCGGATGAATATACCGGTCGTCATATTCTGTCGAGCCCTTCGACGCCGGGGCTCAGCGGCGGCCCTTGCCCAGGCGGGCGATGAAGAGCACGTGGCGGGGGCCCTTGGTGCCGTGGGCGTGGGGGTGGAGGACCTCCACGGTGAAGCCGCACTTCTCCAGGCGCCGCTCGAAGCCAGGGGCGGGGCCCGCGCTCCAGACGCCGAGCGTGCCCCCGGAGCGCAGGGCGCGCGCCGCGTTGGACAGACCAGGCAAGCCGTAGAGGCCCTGGTTGTCGGGGTGGGTGAGCGCGGTGGGCCCGTTGTCCACGTCGAGCAGGATGGTGTCGAACGTCTGCGGGTTGCGGGCCATGACGCGGCTGACGTCGGCCTCGACCACGGAGACGCGCTGGTCCTCCAGCGGCGCGCGGGCGAGGGGCGACAGGTGGGGCCCGCGGTTCCAGGCGACGACGGTGGAGAGCAGCTCCGCCACGGTGACCTGGACCCCCGGGCCCACGGCGTCCAGCACGGCGCGCACGGTGTAGCCGAAGCCGAGTCCACCGACGAGCACCCGTCCGGTGCCTCGGCTCGCCAGCTCCTCGCAGCCGGCCTTCGCGAGCGCCTCCTCGGAGCCGTGCATGCGGCTGGACATCAGCGTCTGTCCGCGCACGCGCAGGACGAGCTCGTCCCCTCGGCGGACCAGGGTGAGCTCCCCCACGTCCGGGACATTGGCGCTCTCGAGTGTCTCCCAGGGCTTCATGCGCCCGGCTCATCGCCCGGAGCGGGCCCGGGGTCAAGCACTCCGCGCGGCACGCCCGGCCCTCGTGCCTCTGCCTGTGTGCAATGCCCTGTCCCGTCCTCATCCATATCCCCGCGAGGGCGCCAGGTCGCGGCGTCCCACCGGAGGAGGCATCCAGGCCATGAACGAGCGCGAGGCTTACCTGCAGAAGATGGACGCCGAGAAGCAGCGCATCGACGCGCGAATCGCGGAGGTCGAGGCACAGGCCGACATCCGTCAGGCACAGGACGAGGTAAAGGAGCTGAGGGGCGTGAAGCAGCGCCGCGAGGCGTTCCACCGCAAGCTGGAGGAGCTGCGCCAGCGCGGCACCGAGGACTTCGAGCGGGGCAAGCAGGAACTGCTGCGCGCCTGCGACGACACCCGCAAGTCGCTCGATGACGCGGAGGAGCAGGCGGGCCAGCGCCGCGCGGCCTACGAGCGCAAGCGCGAGGCGGAGCTGCGGCAGTTGGGGGCCCAGTTCGACGGGTACGAGGCGGACATCTCCCGCTCCCGCGCGGAGGACTCGCTGCTCACGAAGGAGGAGCTGCGCTTCCTGCGCTCGTCGTTGTCCAGCACGGGTGAGGCGCTGCGGCGATTGATGAAGGCCCGGGGCGGCGAGTGGGCGAGGCTGCGGGGGGAGTACGAGGCGTCCTGGCGCGAGCTCGTCGAGAACTCGCGCAAGATTCGCGCGGACAGTCCCGATGTGTCGCAGACCCCGCCGTCCCCGTCCTGAGCTCGCGAGGGAACCCAGGACGTCCCATGCGGGTGGAGGACGTGCGCCGGCGTGACGCGGCCCTCATGGCGCGACACCCGGCGCATCCTGTCGGCACTGGAGACGGGCACGGTACATTCCGAGTCTCCCCCGGAGGCATCGAATGGGCGTGTTCGTCGAGCCGTCACAGTCCTCGCGCGAGTCCACCTCCGCGTCCTCGGCGGGAGGTGGCGCCATGGAGGGGGGCTCGTCGCGCACGAAGGCGCTGGGCGCGCTCCAGCAGGCGCTGGACTCCTCCCCGAGGGTGGTGGCGCAGGCGAAGCAGGCGCAGACGCTCCAGCGCCGTGCCTCGCCGCGCAACGACACGGGCCTTCCGGACTCGCTGAAGTCCGGCGTCGAGTCCCTGTCCGGCATGTCGCTGGACGACGTGCGCGTGCACTACAACTCCTCCGCGCCCGCGCAGCTCCAGGCCCTGGCCTACACGCAGGGCTCGGACATCCACGTGGCGCCGGGCCAGGAGAAGCACCTGGCCCACGAGGCGTGGCACGTCGTGCAGCAGAAGCAGGGACGCGTGCGGCCCACGGCCGAGTTGCAGGGCGCCGCGCTCAACGATGACTCTGGCCTGGAGCACGAGGCCGACGCCATGTCCGCGCGGGCCGCGAGGCTCCCGGCGGAGTCCACGCATGACGTCGCGACCGCGCAGCTCAAGGCGGCTCCGAGCACCGGCTCATCAGGGGCGAGCCTCCCCATCCAGCGGGTCGCGGTGCAGCTTGGCGCGAGTGCCGCGGGGCGCATCAACCAGGTGAACGTGGGCGGGCGCGCCGGCTCGTTGTGGCCCACGGAGCGCCACCACACCACGCCGTGGCAGACGTACCTCGACACCCTCGACCGCGCCCTGCTCGGCCGGACGCCTGCCACCGCCATCAACAACATGAACACCCTGGACAACCACCTGCACCAGCTACCGGGCTGGGACCTGGTCGACAGCCTCACGGACGACAGGCAGGAAGCCCTCCGGGAGGAGATCGACCTGCTGGCCGCCCATCGCGATGCCGCCAACAACGCGGCTCCAGGGACGATGGCCCAGGGATTCTCGCTCCAGGCGTATGTCCAGCAGTGGCTGGTCGTCCGCAGCAAGCTCCCCCTGTCTCAAGCCAACTTCGGAGGCGGCGCGGGCAATGTCGCGAACGACGCCGCCGTCGCCCGAGCGGGTAACGCGGCCGATGGTGGTGGCGTCACCAACGACGAACTCCGGGACGCGCTGTTCAGCCTCTTCGACTTCGACACCGTCCAGAACCTGCATACGAACGAGGACGGAGAGAACGACGAGGGCGAGTACGCCGCCCTGGGGCTCGACCCCGACCAGACGAACGAGAACCTGGACGAGCTGCGCGCCATGCTCTTCGAGCAGCACGCCCGCTCCGTCCGGTTGGCCTATCCGGTGGCCTTCGGAAGGCTCTACGCGAACGTCGACGCGATGGTGGCCGCCATGGAGGCCCACTGGGGCGTCGGGGACGAGTCCGAGGCCGAGGAGTCGGAGGACTCCGAGATGACGGAGACCTCCGACTCCGATTGAGCCCATCCATGAAGAAGCCCCCCGCCCATCCACGAAGGACGGGGCAGGGGGCTCCGAGTGCTTCCGCGGCCGTGTCTACGCCGTGCGCTTCACGTTCTTCGACGCGTCCACCAGCACCTTGGCGAAGGTGAGCCCGTTGGGGCCCGCGTCGGCCTGGATGGTGTCGCCCGGCGCGAAGTCGCAGTTGAGGACCTTGATGGCGAGCGGGTCCAGCAGGTTCTTCTGCACGGCGCGCTTGAGCGGACGGGCGCCGTACGTCGGGTCGTACCCGCGCTCCGCGAGCAGCTCCCGGGCCGCGTCCGTCAGCTCCAGCGTGAGGCGCTTGTCCGCCAGCAGCTTGCCCAGCTTCGCCAGCTGCAGGTCGACGATGCGGTAGATGTCCTTCTTGCGCAGCGGCTCGAAGATGACGATTTCGTCCACGCGGTTGAGGAACTCCGGACGGAAGTGCGCGCGCAGCGCGTCCAGCACCTCGTCGCGCGTCTTCTCGTCCAGCTCGTCCTTGCCCGCCATGCCCGCCTGGATGTCCGCGGAGCCCAGGTTGGACGTCATGATGAGCACCGCGTTCTTGAAGTCCACGGTGCGCCCCTGGCTGTCCGTCAGCCGGCCCTCGTCGAGAATCTGGAGCAGGATGTTGAAGACATCCGGGTGCGCCTTCTCGATCTCGTCGAAGAGCACCACGGTGTACGGCCGGCGGCGCACCGCCTCCGTGAGCTGTCCGCCCTCCTCGTAACCGACGTAGCCCGGGGGCGCGCCGACGAGCCGCGCCACCGCGTGCTTCTCCATGTACTCGGACATGTCGATGCGGACCATGGCCGAGTCATCGTCGAAGAGGAACTCCGCCAGCGCCTTGGCCGTCTCCGTCTTGCCCACGCCCGTGGGGCCCAGGAAGATGAACGAGCCGATGGGCCGGTTGGGGTCCTGCAACCCGCTGCGCGCCCGGCGCACGGCGTTGGACACGGCCTCGATCGGGCTCCTCTGGCCAATCACCCGGTTCGCCAGCCGCTCCTCCATGTGGACCAGCTTCTGGACCTCGCCCTCCATCAGCCGGGAGACGGGGATGCCCGTCCACTTGGCCACCACGGACGCGATGTCCTCCGAGTCCACCTCCTCCTTGAGGAACTTGTGGTTCTTCTGCAGCTCCATGAGCTTGGTGTTCTGCGTCTGGAGCTCCTTCTCCAGGGACGGCAGCACGCCGAACTTCAGCTCCGCGGCGCGGTTCAAATCACCCTGGCGCTCGGCCGCGAGCTGGTCGTTCTTCACCTTCTCCAGCTTCTCCTTCAGCGTCCGGATGCCGGCGATGGCGCCCTTCTCCGCGTCCCAGTGCGCCTTGAGCCCGTCGAAGCGCTCGCGCAGGTTGGCCAGCTCCCGCTCGATGGTGGCCAGACGCTCCTGCGAGTGCAGGTCCGTCTCCTTGCGCAGGCCCTCCTTCTCGATCTGGAGCTGCGTCATCTTCCGGCGCATGTCGTCCAGCTCGGTGGGCATGGAGTCGATTTCGATGCGCAGGCGGCTGCCGGCCTCGTCGACCAGGTCGATGGCCTTGTCCGGCAGGAAGCGGTCCGCGATGTAGCGGTGGCTGAGCGTGGCGGCGGCCACCAGCGCGCTGTCCTGGATGCGCACGCCGTGGTGCACCTCGTAGCGCTCCTTGAGGCCCCGCAGGATGCTGATGGTGTCGTGCACGCTGGGCTCGCCCACGTACACGGGCTGGAAGCGGCGCTCCAGCGCGGCGTCCTTCTCGATGTGCTTGCGGTACTCGTCCAGCGTCGTCGCGCCGATGCAGTGCAGCTCGCCGCGCGACAGCGCCGGCTTGAGCATGTTGCCCGCGTCCATCGCGCCCTCGGCCTTGCCCGCGCCGACAATCGTGTGGATTTCGTCGATGAAGAGGATGACCTGGCCCGCGGAGTCGGAGACCTCCTTGAGCACCGCCTTGAGCCGCTCCTCGAACTCACCGCGGTACTTGGCGCCCGCCACCATGGCGCCCAGGTCCAGCGTGATGAGCTGCTTGTTCTTCAGGCCCTCCGGCACGTCGCCGTCGACGATGCGCCGCGCCAGGCCCTCCGCGATGGCCGTCTTGCCCACGCCCGGCTCGCCGATGAGCACCGGGTTGTTCTTGCTGCGCCGGCTGAGCACCTGGACACAGCGGCGGATCTCCTCGTCGCGGCCGATGACCGGATCCAACTTGCCCGCGCGCGCGGCCTCCGTCAGGTCGCGCCCGTACTTCTCCAGCGCCTGATACGTGGACTCCGCGTCCTGGCTCGTCACGCGGCCGGAGCCCCGGACCTCCTTGAGGCTCGACAGCACGCGCTCGCGCGTGACGCCCGAGGCCTTCATGATTTCGCCGACGGTGCCCTTGTCCTGCGTGAGCGCCAGCAGCAGGTGCTCGGAGGAGATGAACTCGTCCTTGAGCGCCTTGGCCTCGTCGTCGGCCTTGTCGAAGGTCTTCAGCAGGCGCTGGCCGAGCATCGCGCTCTCACCGCCCTGCATCCGCGGCAGCTTGCCGAGCGCCTCGCCCAGACGGGACGCGAACAGCTTCACGTCCGCGCCAATCTTGCGAAGCAGCGGGTCGACGAGGCCGTCCTTCTGACCCAACAGCGCGGCGGCCAGGTGCTCCGGCTCGTACTGGGGATTGTCGGCGCGGCGGGCCAGCGTCTGGCCCTCTTGGATGGCTTCCTGGGCCTTCACCGTGAACTTATCGAGTCGCATACACTCAACGTAAGAGTCGCGGAGGCCTTGGCAAGTTGGTGCGGTGCGTCACGAGTCGTGCCCGGGGCTGCGCCGGAAGCGGAATACTTTGGACTCCTGGTAGCGGCTGGCTTTTCGAGGTGCCTGGGTTGCCACGAGGGACGTGGCTCGGTTATAGGCGGCGCGCACCCGCGGGGGGCTGAACCTGGAAGCGCACGGCGGCTATCTCATTCGACTCGAAAGCTTCGGCGGGCTGGAGTTGCTCCGGCAGGCCCGCGAGGCGCTGCAGCTGGACGGCGCGTCGGGCGCCACCGGGCTGCAGGTGTCGGTCAACCGTCGCCGCAAGGTGGTCCGGCTGGCCTACGTGGCGCCCTTCACCCAGGGCCGGCCCGGCGCCCACTGGTACGCGGCGCACCATGCGCTGCCCCGGCTGCTGTCCCGCGCGGCCAACACCACCGTGCACGCGTACGTGTACGACCCGGACGAGGGCGAGGAGGTCATCGCCTACGGCAACGGTCGGCGCGTGGGCGGCGAGCGGGTGGTCTACGACAACGTGGACCTGCCGGAGGGCCGTCCGGAGGATTTGGACGAGGCCGCCTTCCTGCACATGCAGTCACGCTGGCCCATGGGGCACCTGGCGCACGTCTTCGGGCTGTCGCGGCAGGCGCTCCTGAAGCTGCCCGTGACGGGGCAGGTGCTGGGGCTGGAGGACTCCACCGCGGACGTGGAGGCGGTGCTGGAGTCCCTGCTGCCGGGCTCCGTGGCGCCCCACGCCCACTGAGGAAGCACGGCTAGCCGTCGACGGCGCCGTCCTGGGTGACGAGCGCCTGGCGCACGGACTCGCTGCGGAAGAACTGGCCAATCACGGCGAAGGTCCCCGCGATGAGCGTGGTGCCCGCCACCGTCATGCCCAGGGCGAGCCAGGGCGCCACGGTGGTGACGGCCTCGGCGGCGGAGGGGTCCTGATACTCGGGGCGCTGGGCGAGCGTCTGGGCCAGGGTGACGCCCACGCGTCGGGCCACCACGGCCCACTGGGCGCCGTCGATGGTGCGCAGCACCGCCACCGTGACGGCGGCGCGGCCGAGCATCCGGCCCATGGCGCCCCGGGGCAGGTCGCCGGGGCGGAGCATGCGCAGGGCGGACACGAAGACGAAGGCACACGCCACGGCGAGCACGCCCATCAGCGCGGCACGCGGCTCACGCATGGGCTCGAGCGCCTGGTACTGCGTCTCCAGCAGGTGCTGGAGCACGGCCGGGTCATTGCCGAGGAGGAGCGGCGGGCCCTTCTCCAGGTGCTGGGAGCGCACCTCGTAGAAGTGCGCCAGCTCCGTGGCCTCGTTCAGGGATGCCCAGCCCGTCAACGCGGCGAGGATGCAGGCCACCAGCGCCGCGAAGCGGATGTGCCCGGGCAGCGAGCCCGAGCGGGGAGCAGACACCGTCACCGCTTGCTTGCCTCCACGAAGCGCAGTCGCAAGTCGGCGAGCAACCCGTCGAAGAGCTTCTCCTCTTCGGCCGTCAGGTTGCCCCGCGTCTTCAGCCGCAGCATCGACAACAGGTCCAGGTTCTGCCGGGCCAGCGGCAGGTCCTTCGTCGTCTGGCCCGTTTCGGGGTTCGGCGCATCACCCAGGTAGATGAGCACCGCGGTGCCCAGCCCCATGATGAACGTGGTGAAGCCGATGGGCTCCTCGGACGCGGAGCGCGCTTCCCCCCGCATGACGAAGGTCTCGCCGCGCTTCTCGTCCGCGGGGCTCATGGATTGTTCGGCTCGTCTTCGGAGGAGGCGACGGCGGCCAGGTCGGCCTCGTCGTTGTTGGTGACGGGGGCCTCGTCGTCCGCCTCGTCGGCCTCATCGGACTCGTCCACGTCGTCCGTCTCGTCCTCGTCGTCGTAGTCGTCCTCCACGTCGTCGAGCATGAAGGTCTCCACCGGGACGGACTTGTCCGCCACATCAGGCAGGCTCTCGAGGTAGCGCTTGTGCGCCTTCTCGTCCAACTGGCCCGAGCGCAGGTACCGCTCCGCGGTGCGCTTATCGAGGTGCTTGGGGTCCACCGTGTCCGCCATGTTTCAAATCCTCAGAATTGCTTGGAAAACAGCGCGCCACCTTATAGCAGAGGGGCCGCCTGTCAACGCCGCCGTCCCGTCTTCCCAGTGCCGATGAACGTCCCGCCCCGTCCGCTGCTTCCCCCCGGCCTCTATCTGTTGTGCGACGACACCGTGTTGCCGGGCATTCCGCTGGTGGCCAAGGCGGAGCGCCTGCTGGCGGGCGGCGCGCGGGTGGTGCAGCTGCGGATGAAGCGCACGCCCGTCCGCGAGGCGCTGGAGGTGGCGCGGACGGTGGTGGCGCTGTGCCGGAGCGCGGGCGCGGTGTGCCTGCTCAATGACCGGGTGGACCTGGCGCTGTTGTCGGACGCGCACGGGGTGCACGTGGGGGACGAGGACCTGCCCGCCCGGGATGCGCGGGCGCTGTTGGGGCCCGGCCGGCTGGTGGGCGTCACGGTGCGAGATGAGCGCGGCGCGCGGGAGGCGCTGGAGGCGGGCGCGGACTACGTGGGCGTGGGGCCGGTCTTCGGCACGACGACGAAGGCGGTGCCGGCGCCGGTGCTGGGGTTGGAGGGGCTTTCGCGCGTGGTGAAGGGCAGCGCGTTGCCGGTGGTGGGGATTGGCGGCGTGGGGCTCGCCAACGTGGCGAGCGTGGCGGCGACGGGCGCGCATGGCGCGGCGGTGGTGTCGGACGCGCTGCTCGCCCAGGACATCGCCGAGCGGGTGCGGCTGCTCGCGGGCGCGTTTGAACGAGGCCGTGTGGGGGGGTAGGTTCGTCCGACGGACTCCCCCATGAACAATCATCCGCGACACCATGGTCAGCCGCCCCGGCGGCCCAACATCGGCATCACCCCGGACTGGAGCCAGCCCGAGGACCAGCCCTTCGCGAGGTACGAGCTGAAGGTGCCCTACGCGGAGGCGGTGCTGCGCGCCGGAGGGCTTCCCTTCGTGTTGCCGTACGCGGACGACCCCACGTGCGTGGAGGCGTATCTGGACCGGGTGTCGGGGCTGCTCGTCACCGGCGGCGCGTTCGACATCCCGCCCGAGGCGTACGGCGAGACGGCGCGCGAGGGACTGGGCGCGCTCAAGGAGGGGCGCACCGCGTTCGAGGCCGCGCTGATGCGTGGGGCGCTCAAGCGGAACATGCCCGTGCTGGGCATCTGCGGCGGCATGCAGCTGCTCAACGTGGTGCTGGGCGGCACGTTGTTCCAGGACATCGGCCGCGAGGTGCAGGGCGCGCGCGAGCATGAGCAGAAGCACGACCGCACCCAGCCTCAGCACCCGGTGGACGTGCGCAGCGGCTCGCTGTTGGCGGAGGCCGTGGGCCATGGCCAGCTGATGGTGAACTCCACGCACCATCAGGCGGTGCGCACGGCGGGCAAGGACGTGAGCATCTGCGCGATGGCGCCGGACGGCGTGGTGGAGGCCATCGAGTCCACCACCCACGCGTTCGCCGTGGGCGTGCAGTGGCACCCCGAGTACATGTCCACGACGATTCCCGTGCACGTGGGGCTGTACAAGACCTTCGTGCAGAAGGCGCGTGAGCATCGGCGATGAGCCCGAGGGTGGTGCTGCTCGCGGGGCTGGAGCCGACGGGGCGGGCGGGGCTGCTGGCGGACGTGGCCGCGGTGCGCGCGCTGGGTGGGCAGCCCGTCGCGGTGCCGCTGGCGCAGACGGCGCAGGGTCGGCGGACGTTCTCCTGGACGGCGTCTCCTCCGCGCGTGGTGACCGCGCAGCTCACCGCCGCGCGCGAGCTGGGGGAGGTGCACGCGGTGAAGTGGGGGATGGTGCCGGGGCTGCCGCAGCTGGAGGCCGCGAGCCGCGCACTGAAGAGCGCGAAGGCGTGGTGGGTGGTGGACCCGGTGGTCTTCACGTCACGGGGGCAGCGACTGTCGCGCCTGTCCGCGCGGCGCTACCTGGCGCTCGCGGGGCCGCGGGTGGTGCTCACGCCGAACCTCGATGAGGCGGGGTGGCTTCTGGGGCGGCCCGTGCCAGAGGACGTGGCGGGTGCGCGCGCGGCGGCGACGGAGCTGCTCTCGCATGGTTTCGGCGGAGTGCTGGTGAAGGGCGGGCATCTGCCCGACACGGGGGCGCTGGCGGACGTGCTGGCCACGCCTGATGGCGTGCTCGAGGTGAAGGGTCAGCGGCTCGCGCGCTCCCCGGAGAAGCGCGGGACGGGGTGCCGGCTGGCGTCGGCGCTGGCCACGGAGCTGGGGCGCGGCCAGTCGCTCGAGGCGGCCACGCGCACCGCGCGCAAGCTGGTGATCCGCTACCTGAAGACAGGCCGCGAGTAGGGCTCCACGGGTCGCGCTGGCTGCGGCAGAGCACTGGCGGTGTCGAGGTGAGGTCGGGCCGCGAGTAGGGCTCCACAGGTATCGCTGGTTGCGGCAGAGCACTGGCAGCGTCGAGGTGAAGTCGGGCCGCGAGCAAGTGCATTCCTCGGGGCCGCGCTGGCTGCGGCAGCGCACTGCCGACGTCGAGGCGCGTGCGGCGGCGTCGAGGTGAAGCCGGACCGCGAGCAGGCGCACGCCTTGGGGCCGCGCTGGCTGCGGCAGCGCCCTGCCGTCGTCGAGGCGCGTGCGGCGGCGTCGAGGTGAAGCCAGACTGCGCGTAGGTTCGCTCTTCGGGGCCGCGCTGGCTGCGGCAGCGCACTGCCGGCGTCGAGGCGCGTGCGGTAGCGTCGCGGTGAAGCCGGACCGCGAGCAGGCCCACTCCTCGGGGCCGCGCTGGCTGCGGCAGCGCACTGCCGGCATCGAGGCGCGTGCGGCAGCGTCGAGGTGAAGCCGGACCGCGAGCAGGCCCACTCCTCGGGGCCGCGCTGGCTGCGGCAGCGCCCTGCCGGCGTCGAGGCACGTGCGGCAGCGTCGAGGTGAAGCCGGACCGTGCGTAGGGTCGCTCCTCGGACCGCGCTGGCTGCGGTGCGCGGCCCAGGGCGTCATCACGCACTCACTGGCTGCGCGACTCGCGCAGCGGCGCCGAGCCCCGCGGCGCCATGAGCCGTCGTGAGTGCGGCTCCGCCCGAGGTCCGGGCGGGGACCTACTCGCCGCGGCTGCGGCTCTCGAAGCGGGTGTACTCGGCGAGGAACACCAGCGGGATTTCGCCGATGGGGCCGTTGCGCTGCTTGGCGATGATGAGCTCGACGGGGATGACGGTGGTGGCGCCCGTGGACGGGGGCGGAGCCTCGCCGCCTTCCTCCACCTCTTCACGGTGGATGAACATCACCACGTCGGCGTCCTGCTCGATGGAGCCGGACTCACGCAGGTCCGACAGCATGGGCTTGCCGCCCTTGCGCTCCTCGACCTTACGGCTGAGCTGACTGAGGGCGATGATGGGCACCTCCAGCTCCTTGGCCAGCTGCTTGAGGGCACGGGAGATTTCGGCGACCTCCAACTGACGGCTCTCCACCTTGCCCTTCTGATGCATGAGCTGGAGGTAGTCGATGATGAGGAGCGACAGGCGCGGGTCCTTCTGCTTCACGCGCCGCGCCTTCGCGCGCAAGTCGAACGGCGACAGACCGCCGGAGTCGTCGATGTAGATGGGCGCGTTGTAGAGCGCGCCCGCCATCTCCTGGAACTTCTCCTCGTCATGCGGAGAGAGCCGGCCGCCACGCAGCTTCTTCATGTCCACCCGCGCGGTGGACGCGAGCAGACGCATGAGCAACTGGTCGGCGGGCATTTCCAGGCTGAAGATGCCGACGGCCTTGTTGTCCTTGAGCGCCGCGTGCACCGCCATGTTCATGGCGAACGACGTCTTGCCGACACCCGGACGGGCCGCGAGGATGATGAGCTCGCCGGCGTGCAGGCCCGTGAGCTGGTTGTCCAGGTCGATGTAGCCGGTCGACAGGCCGGTGATGCCCGTCGCCGCCGACTTCATCTTGTCGAGCAGGTCGAGCGTCTGCTCCATCAGCTCGCTGACCGGACGCAGATCTCCTTCGCGCTTCTTCTCTGCGAGGAGGAACACCTTGCGCTCGGCCTCGTCGAGCAGCACCTCCAGCTCGCCCGTCTCCTGGCTGGCGAGCTCTTGAATCTCCCGGCCCACGTTCGCGAGCCGGCGCCGCAGCGCCTGGTCCTTGACGATGTTCGCGTACTGGACGGCGTTGGAGGCCAGGGGGACGACCTGGTCCAGCCGCATCAGGTACGCGGGGCCACCCACGGCGACGAGCTGCCCGAGGACCTTCAGCTCCTCCGCCAGCGTCAGGTGGTCGACCTGCTTGCTCTGGCCGTCCAGGCGGATCATCGCCGCGAAGATCTGGGCGTGCGCCGGGCTGGAGAAGTCGTCCGCGTGGACGACTTCGCCCACCGCGGCGATGAGTGAGTTGTCGGCGAGCACGGACCCTAGGACCGCGCGCTCGGCGGCGAGGTCCTCGTGGACCTTTCGCCCATCTCTGACGTCGAGGGAGTTCTCCATGGCTGCCCGCCCACTCTACAGGCGGCTCTGACATCTCCCTATTTTTCCGCCACAGACCTGTAGCAACGGGTGGGCACAAGGCGTCCTCCACCCCACCAGGTCACCCCTCCAAGCCCCAGCGCCGCAGGAAGGCTTCACGCCACGTACGGCTGAGGACCACCGTCGTGCCGTTCTTCAGCACGAGGATGCCATCGCCGTGCGTCCAGGGCTCCAGCCGGGCCACGGCCTCCAGGTTGATGATGTCGCCCCGGTGGATGCGCACGAAGCGCTCCGGGTCCAGGCGCTCCTCCAGGGCGCGGAGGCTCTGGCGGACCAGGTGCTCGCCGCCGGCCGTGTGGACGCGCACGTACTTGTCCTCGGAGGACAGGCGCCACACCTCCTCCAGGCGCAGCGGCACCCAGGCCTCGCCGGACTTCACCACCAGCCGCTCCAGCGCGCGTCGGGGGGCCGCGATGGCCACCTCGCGCAGCAGCGCCTGGAGTCGCTCGGCTTCGCCCCTACCGCCGAGGAGCTGGGCGTGGGCCTTGTCCAGGGCGCGGGTGAAGCGCTCGCCGTCGTAGGGCTTGAGCAGGTAGTCCACCGCGTGGGCCTCGAAGGCCCGGAGCGCGAAGTGGTCATAGGCCGTGGAGAAGATGACGGCGGGGCCCGGCTCGGCGCCGAGTGCATCGAGCACCTCGAAGCCCGTCAGCCCCGGCATCTGCACGTCGAGCACGACGAGGTCCGGCCGGAGCGCCTCGATGCGCTCCAGCGCCTGCGTTCCATCCTCCGCCACGCCCACCAGCGTGAAGCGCGCCTCGTGCTCGAGCAGGCGCTTCGCCTTCGCGCGGGCGGGCGCCTCGTCATCCACCACGAGCAGTCGGAAGGTCGTCATGGCGTGAGGCTCCGTCCCTTCGTCCGGGCGCGGCTCGCGGCATCCGTCGGCACGCCGCGCGACGACTCCCTCGCCTCGCGGGAACATGCGCCTCGTCGACCACCCATGCGGGTCCTCATGGCATGCCGCTCCGGGGCAGCGTGAGCGCCACGCGTGCGCCGCCCTCGGGCCCGCGTCCGCGCTCCAGTCGGGCCCGTCCACCGTGCAGCAGCGCCAGCGCCTGCTCCAGGTGGGAGAGCCCCACGCCCGGCCCCGAGGCAGGTGAGCTCTCGCCGAAGCCTCGCCCGGTGTCCTCCACCTCCAGTCGCAAGTCACCACCGCTCTCGCGAGCGCGGATTCGCACCTCCAGCGGCTCGCGGCGGTCCTGGTTGTGCTTCACCGCGTTCTCCACCAGCGTCTGCAGGGCGAAGCAGGGCACCCGCGCCGAATCGAGGGCCGGCGCCACGCTCCAGCTCACCCTCAAGCGGTCCCCGAAGCGCGCGGACAGCAGCGCGATGAAGCGCTGCGCATGGGCCCGCTCCTCCGCCAGCGTCCACGTGGGCTCGGCCCGCTCCAGGCTCGCGCGCAGCAGCTGCCCCAAATCACTCAGCAGCCGGTCCGTGCGCGCCAGGTCCTCGTACATGACGGAGCTGATGGTGTGCAGCGAGTTGAAGAGGAAGTGCGGATGGAGCTGGCCGGTGAGGGACTGGAGCTGGGCGGAACGCAGCTCGCCTTCCAGCTCCGCCGCGCGCAGGGCCCGAGCCTGTCGCTCACGCCACGAGGCCAGCAGGATGACGAAGGCCGCCGTCAGCCCGTAGACGAGCACGTCCTTCACCATCTCCATCGGCAGCCGGAAGCCCAGCGGTCCGTAGTCGTACCGCCCCCAGCCGAGCAACACGTAGAGCGGATGGCGCGAGCCCATCATGAAGAGGATGTGCGCCGTCGTGTAGAGCGCGAAGCACACCGTGTGCAGCCCCACGAAGCGGACCCAGCCCGATGCGCGGGGCGACGGCGCATTGAGCGCCGCGAACAGGATGACGGGCGCCGCGAGCCACCCGGAGAGCGCTCCGGTGAGCTCCCACAAGTAGGCCCGTGACGCGGGCAGGGAGGTGAGCCCGTTGGCCAGCTGGTCCAGCCGCACCGCGGTGCCATACGACAGGCCGATGAGCAGGCTGAGGCCCAGCGTCACGAGCACCGGACGGACACGGAGGTGTGGCCAGCGCCATGCGGGCTTCACGAGGGTGGGGGCGTCCATGAGGTCCTCGTCACGCAGTATGCCCCGGAGCCGCCGCGCCCGGTGCGTGCACCCGGCGTGACGCACGGGCCTTCAGCCCGAAGAGCGGCCTCAGCCAGGGCAGGCGAGCGACTCCCTCGCTCAAGCCCCAGGAGAGCACGAAGGACACCACGAGGACGCAGCCGAACAGCGCCCACGGCCCCACCGGCAACCTCAAGAGCGCGAAGCCCACCACGACGATGACCGTCTGGTGGACGATGTAGAACGGGTAGGAGAGTTCCCGCGCGTGCCGCAGCCACGGGCGCGAGGTGGTGATGGAGCGCCGCGCCCAGCCCAGCGCCGTGAGGATGAACAGCCACTGCGAGGCCACCCGGCCCAGCGTCTCCGGAACGCGCGGGTACTCGTTCGGAGGCACCATCACCGCGAAGAGCACGGCCGACAGCCCCAGCAGCGCCCACCTGCGCTCCACCAGCGCGTCCCACAGGCGCGGCGTCCGCCCCATCAGGTGGCCCACCAGGAACAACAGTCCGTAGTGGCCGAAGGTCAATGGGTCATCGAACAGGCCGTGCGTCACCGGATGCCCGTGCAGCAGCACGTCGTTGAGCGCCAGTGGCACCACCAGCCACAGCACGTTCAGGCCCCGGCACAGCCACGCCTCCAGCCGCTCCACCCACGCGCGGGCGCGCGTGCTGCCCAGCCACGCGAACAGCGGCAGCGCCAGCATGCAGTAGACGAAGAGGTAGACGACGAACCACAGGTGATGCCAGCTCAGGCTGCCGCCTCGAGGGTAGGGCACGAGCTGGAACACGGAGGGGTAGAAGTCCGCGTAGCTCCCCTGGAACTGCCCCTGGAGCACGCGCTCCACGTAGATCTGCGGCGGGACGACGACGAGCATCCCGAAGAGCACCGGCACCAGCAGCCGACGCACCCGGTCCGCCGCGAAGACCCCCGTCGAGCGACGCCGCAGCGCCAGCGCCGTGCCGATGCCCGAGATGACCATCAACAGCGGCATGCGCACCAGGTGGAGCACCTCCATCGTCGGCTCCAACACCGGCAGCGCGACGGGCGACTTCACGTGCCAGTCCCACGTGTTGAACATCATCCCCGTGTGGAACAGGTGCAGCACGAGGATGGCCACGACGCGCAGCCAGTCCAGGTCCGGGTGATGGGCTTCGGAAGACGTCGTCGGTGCGGGCGTGCTCATGGGCGAGCCTCCTGTCCCCACCGGGATACGCACCCCGCGCTGGCCCCTCCACGCGTCTGTCGTGGGACGGACCGGCGACGGCGCCAGCCGGACAGGGCAGGGGGCCGGAAATGAAAAGGCCGCCCGGGTTGCCCCGGACGGCCTCTTCGATGCGACGAGGGTGAAGGCGACGCGCCGTTACTCGGCGGCGACCTCGACCTTGATCTTCGCCGTCACCTCGCGGTGCAGGCGCAGCTCCACCTCGTAGTTGCCGAGCGTCTTGATGGGCTCGGGCAGGTGGATGGCGCGGCGGTCCACCGTCTGGCCCTGGGCCGCGACGGCCTCCGCGATGTCCAGCGCCGTGACGGAGCCGAACAGCTTGTCCTGCTCGCCCACCTTGCGCTTGATGGTGACCTTGATGGAGCCGACCTTCTTCGCCTGCTCCTCCGCGGCGCCCTTCAGCTTGGCGTTGCGGGCGGTGATGACCGCCTTCTCGTGCTCGAGCTGACGGAGGTTCTGCTCGCTGGCCAGAACCGCCTTCTTGCGCGGCAGGAGGTAGTTGCGGCCGAAGCCGTCCTTCACGGTGACGAGCTCCCCGGACTTGCCGAGGTTCTCGATGTCCTCACGCAGAATGACCTTCATGTTCAGTCTCCTGTGCGGACCGGCGCTCAGCCGACCACCGCGTTGTAGGGGAGCAGCGCGATGCCACGGGCGCGCTTGATGGCCGTCGCCACCTCGCGCTGGTGCTTCGCGCAGTTGCCGGAGATGCGGCGGGGGATGATCTTGCCGCGCTCGGTGACGAAGTACTTCAGCGTCGCCTGGTCCTTGAAGTCCACCGAAGCGTCCTTCTCCGCGCAGAAGCGGCAGACCTTCTTGCGACCGAAGCCACGGCCACCGCCGCGCTTCTCGTCGTCACCACCCATGCCGCCGCCGCGATCACCGCGGTCGCCACCACGGTCCCCGCGGTCGCCACCACGGTCACCCCGCGGCCCACCGCCGCCGAAGCCGCCACTGCGGCCGCCCGACGACGCGCCCGTCTTGCTGTCCGTACCGTTGCTCATGAAATTTCTCGTTTCCTGGATAGGGCCCTAGAGAATGTCCCGGGTGGCGCTCAGGCCTCCTCGGACGACTCCTCCTCCGACTCGCCAACGGCCTCCTCGCCGCCATCGCCGCGGAAACCACCCTCGCGGTCGGCGGGAGCCCCAGGACGCGTCTCCTCCACGTCGCCAGCCAGCTTCAGGTCCTCGAGGACCGGGCGCGTGTCGGGGTCCACCTCATCCGCCTTCTTCACGGAGATGTAGCGGGTGACCTCATCCAGGTTCTTCAGGTTGCGCTCGATCTCCGCCACCAGCTTCGAGCCGCCCAGGTAGCTGGCGTGCACGTAGATGGCGCGGGGCTGCTTGGCCACGGGGAACAGGGTCTTCTTCTTGCCCCACACCGTGAAGCGGAGGACCTTGCCACCCTCGCGGTCGACGATGCCACGGACGCGCTCCTTGAGCTTGTCCACGTTGTCGTCCGTCAGGTCCGGCTTGACCAGGAAGATGGTCTCGTACTCACGAAGCCGCTTGGCGGCCTGCGTCTCTGCCATGTTTTCTCTCCCCTTGGGGTCGAGTGCCCCTCGGACCATCCGAGGAGCGGGGAAACGGCGAGCGGCCTGGAGGGCCACCACCGGGGACGGGAAACCGCGCGCCCGTCACCTTCGCGCTACGTCCCGTGCAGAACACGGGAAGCTGGAAAAGAACATCCCGCCAGAGCAGCCTCCAGCGAGCGAACGGGCCTTCTAGGAGGCGTCCCAGGGCAAGTCAAGCACCCGGAAAGCCCGCCCGGCCGCTTCCCGGGTGGATCAGGCCTTCCGGTTGAACCGGTTCATGGCCACCGACAGCCCCTCCCGCACCCAGCACTCCGTCATGTCCAGCGCCCGGGGGATGAGGTCCTCCAGCTGGCGGCGCTCCCCGTCGTCGAAATTGGACAGGACGTAGCCGGCCACCCGCTCGCGGGCGTTGGGGCCCTCCGGCTTGTCGATGCCGAAGCGCAGCCGGATGAAGGCCTCCGAGCCCAGGCTCGAGACGATGCTCTTGAGCCCGTTGTGGCCCCCCGAGCCGCCGCCCGCCTTGAGCTGCAGCCGCCCCATGGGCAGGTCCAGCTCGTCGTGGATGACGAGCACGTCCTCGGGCGGGACTTTGTAGAACCGCGCCGCCTCGGCCACCGAGCGGCCCGACAGGTTCATGAACGTCTGGGGCTCCACGAAGAGCACGCGCTCGCCCGCGAGCGTCCCCTGGCCCACCTTGGCGGCGAACTTCTCCTGGTTCAGCTCGGCGCGGGCGCGCGACAGCATCGCCTCCACCACCATGAACCCGATGTTGTGCCGGTGCCGCTCGTACTCGCGCCCCGGGTTGCCCAGCCCGCAGATGAGCTTCATGGGAACTCCAAAAAGAAACGGGGCCCGCCTCCGACGAGGCCGGCCCCGTGTCCAGGGTACACCGGAAGAGGACTACTTCTTCGCGGGAGCCTTGGCCGCCGCCGCGGGGGCCGCCTTGTCGCCGGCCTTCGCCGCCGCCGGAGCCGCCGCGGGGGCCGCAGCCGCCGCCGGAGCCGCCTCGGCGGACTCGGGCGCGCTCAGCACCGCCACGGTGTAGTTGACGTTCGTCTTGATGGAGACGCCCGCCGGCAGCTTGATGTCGTTGACGTGCAGCGCCTCGGCGATCTTCATCGCCGTCACGTCCACCTCGATGCGCTCCGGGATGGCGTTCGGCAGCGCCCAGACCTCGAGCTCGCGGCGGGCCTGGGTGAGCAGACCACCGTCCGCCACGCCCTGCGCCTTGCCCGTCAGCACGAGCGGCACGTTCACCTTCACCTGCTCGTTCTCACGCACGCCGATGAAGTCCACGTGCAGGATCTCACGCGTGACGGGGTCCATCTGGTAGTCCTTCAGGAGGACCTGCTGGTCGCCACCGGCCAGCTTCAGCTGGATGAGCGTGTTGAACTTGTGCGGCGTGTTGATGGCCGCCTTCACGCTCTTGGGGTCCACGGCGATGTGCACCGGCTTCTCCAGGTGCTTGCCGTACACCACGGCGGGGACCAGACCCTGGCCGCGCAGACGGCGGGCAAAGCCCTTGCCGGAACCTTCACGCGCCTTCGCCTCGAGGGTGCTCTTGTCGGTGGACATGGAAATACCTTTGTTGGGGGATGCAACGACGGTTGCCAACAACCCCCGGCGCCCTCGGCATCCCGCCCCAGTGGCGGGCCCCGAAGACGGCGCCCATGGAAAGAGGCCGTTGGAGGAGGCCGGACATGCCAGCCCCCCGACATGGAGTCAAGTCGCCCGACGGCCGGGCGACGGTCTCCTCAGACGAACAGCGAGCTGAGCGAGTCGGCCCGGTGGATGCGGGCGATGGCTTCCCCGAAGAGGCGCTCGGTGGTGAGCACGCGGATCTTCGAGCAGGCCAGGGCCGCGGGCGACAGCGGCACCGTGTCCGTGAACACCACCTCCTCCAGCACCGAGTCCTGGATGCGCTGGATGGCGGGGCCGGAGAGGATGGGGTGCACCGCGTAGGCGACCACGCGGCGGGCGCCCTTGGCCTTGAGCGCCGCGGCCGCCTGGGTGAGCGTGCCGGCGGTGTCCACCATGTCGTCCACCAGCACCGCGTCCTTGCCCGTGACGTCGCCGATGAGGTTCATCACCTCGGAGGCGTTGGGGCGCGGGCGGCGCTTGTCGATGATGGCCAGGCCCGTGTTCAGCCGCTTGGAGTAGGCGCGCGCGCGCTCGACGCCGCCGGCGTCCGGCGACACGATGACGAGCTCCTGCGACTCCGGGAAGCGCTTGCGCAGGTCCTCCAGGAACACCGGCGAGCCGTACAGGTGGTCCGAGGGGATGTTGAAGAAGCCCTGGATCTGCCCGGCGTGCATGTCCATGGACACCACGCGCTCGGCGCCCGCGACCTCCAGCAGGTCCGCGATGAGCTTGGCGGTGATCGGCGTGCGCGGCGCCACCTTGCGGTCCTGGCGTGCGTACCCGTAGTACGGAATCACCGCCGTGATGGAGCCCGCGCTCGCCCGCTTCAGGGCGTCGCACATGATGAGCATCTCCATCAGGTGGTCGTTGGCCGGCGGGCACGTGGACTGGAAGATGAAGACGTCGTGACCGCGGACGTTCTCTCCAATCTCGACGTGGATCTCACCGTCGGAGAAGCGACCCACCTCGGCCTTGCCGAGCGGACGCTTGAGGTACTCGCAGATTCGGTGAGCCAGGCCGGGATTCGAGCTCCCGGCGAAGATCTTGAAGTCGCGCGGCTGCATGATGGAGCCGCTGACTAACCTGGACACGCGCCGATGTGAAGGCCGTTAGTCGAGATCCGCTGGCATCGGACCGAGCATCCCGGCTTGCGCCTGATGGAGGTGCCGCTCGTACTCCATGAGGATGACGCGCTCCATCTGACTGCGCGTATCCGCGTTGAGCGGGTGGGCTATATCCTTGTACGTCCCATCTTTCCGCTTCTTCGCCGGCATCGCGATGAACAGCCCCGAGGAGCCGTGGATGACCTTCAAGTCGCGAATGACGAAGCAGTGATCCAGGGTGATGGTGACGTACGCCTTGAGCTTGTCCTCTTCGACCGGAAACACCCGGACGTCGGTGATGTTCATGGTCCCCCCCCGAACCCGAAAGGTCGGAGCTGGCGGGAAGCCTGGGACATCCCGGGTGCAAAATGCAAGTGTATGGTGATGGCTTCGTGTTGCGATTGTTCCACTCGCTCACAGTCCGACAGGCGCGAGCGGGACTACCCGAGGGCTCCCGGCCAGTGCAGGACCAGGTGGGTCAGAAAAGCCAGATGGTAGACCACGATGATGCCGTACACGACGGCGCCCGCCCGGATGGCGACGCGGCTGGCCCTCAGCCGGCGGTGCAGGCACAAGAGCCACAGGCCCGCGTTCACGATGAGCAGCTTGGAGAACATGAAGAACATCGGTGACTGCTCGTAGGCCAGGCGCATGAGCGGGTTGAGCTCCTCCGCCACGCCCAGTTGCAGGAACAGCAGCGTGAACAGCCCGTCCATCAGGTTGAGCATCAGCAGCGCCACCGACGCCGGTGACGCATAGAAGGAAGCCCGACCACCCTGGATTGCGCCCTGAACCTGCTCCACCGTCGTCGTCGCCACGCCCCACCTCCCCGCCCACGCCTGCGTCCGGACCACTCCCTTTCAAGCGGCTTGCCAGCGCTCGAAGGCGGCGTGGAGGGGCAGGCGGGCGGACGGGCGGGGAGGACGTGGCGGGCCGTGTCACGGCACGCGGATGGCGGTTGACTCCAGCGGGGGGGTGACAGACTATCCGCGCCCCTCCGCCCCCAGGCCAGGCGAGCTAACTTGCACCAATTCCCCAAAGATATCGGGTGGATAGAGGTCATCTGCGGTTCGATGTTCTCCGGTAAGACGGAGGAGTTGATCCGCCGCGTCCAGCGTGCCGTGTACGGCAAGCAGAAGGTGCAGGTGTTCAAGCCCCGCATCGACAACCGGTACGACGAGACGTCGGTCGTCAGCCACTCCAAGCTCCGGGTGACGTCCACGCCGGTGGAGCGGGCTGAAGAGATTTTTTACCGGTTGGCGCCCGACACGCAGGTGGTGGGCATCGACGAGGTGCAGTTCTTCGGCACCGAAGTGGTCGCGGTGGTGGAGGCGCTCGCCAACAAGGGCCTGCGGGTCATCTGCGCGGGGCTGGACCAGGACTACCAGGGGCGCCCGTTCGAGCCGATGCCGCAGTTGATGGCCGTCGCGGAGTACGTGACGAAGGAGCTGGCCATCTGCGTGGTGTGTGGGAATCCGGCCAATCGCTCCCAACGCATCGTGTCCAGTGGTGAGCGGGTGGTGGTGGGCGCCGCGGGCGCGTACGAGCCGCGCTGCCGCAAGTGTCACGTGCCGGAGCCCTCCGAGGGCACGCCGCCGCAGACGCTGGAGTTGTTCGACTAACAGCAGCGTGGGCGCCCGGAGGGGCGCGGGCGCGAGAGGAACCGACCGGATGCGCGACACCCTGTACGCGAACGTGCCCTTCAAGCTGAACGAGATGACCCACCACTATGGACCCAACGTCCACCTGGTGGGCAATCCGTTCCTGCTCTCCCAGCTGGCCACCCTGTGCGCCAAGGGCGTCATCCAGCCGCAGATCAACCGGCTGGTGGAGACGCTCTACATCGACCTGGTGAAGACGGTGGTGAACGCGGAGTTCCCCCGGAAGATGGTGAGCCTGCCCACCCGGATGATCGACTCCACGCCGCAGGGGCTCTACCAGGGCGAGGTCATCGACCCCCAAGTGCGGGTGGTGACGGTGAACATCGCGCGGGCGGGCACGCTGCCGTCGCAGGTGACGTACGACCTGCTCAACGCGACGGTGGACCCGTCGGTGGTGCGTCAGGACCACATCATCATGAGCCGGATGATCGACGCGGCCGAGGCCGTGGTGGGCTCGCAGATCGGCGGCGCGAAGATTGGCGGGGACGTGGATGACGCGTTCGTGCTCTTCCCGGACCCGATGGGCGCCACGGGCGGCAGCCTGTCCACGGCCATCACGCTTTACAAAGACAAGGTGCCCGGCACACCCCGGCGCATCATCACCCTGAACCTCATCGTCACGCCGGAGTACCTCAGGCGCATGACGACGGACCACCCGGACGTCATCATCTACGCGCTCCGGCTGGACCGGGGGCTGTCCCCGCCGGAGGTGTTCGGCACGGCGCCGGGCGCGCTCTGGGAGAAGGAGCGGGGCCTGGATGACAGGCAGTACATCGTCCCCGGAGGCGGCGGCTTCGGGGAGATCATGAACAACGCCTACGTGTAGCGCGGAGGAGACCTTGGCGTTCTACGAGCAGGAAGTCGGCGTCCTGATTCCCGAGGACAAGCTGCAGGCGCGCGTGAAGGAGCTGGGTGCCGAAATCACCCGGGACTACGCGGGCAAGGAGCTCACCCTCGTCTGTGTGTTGAAGGGCTCCACGTTCTTCGCCATGGACCTGGCGCGCGCGGTGGATCTCCCGCTCACGCTGGAGTTCCTGGGCGTGTCCAGCTACCAGGGCGGAACGGAGACGACGGGCGAGGTGCGCATCACCACCGACGTCAGCAAGCCGATGGCGGGCAAGCACCTGCTCATCATCGAGGACATCATCGACACGGGGCTCACCATGAGCTTCCTGTTGGAGAACCTCCGCGCGCGGCACCCGGCGTCGCTGAAGCTGTGCTCGCTGCTGGAGAAGCCGTCGCGGGCGCGCACGAAGATCGACATCGACTACAAGGGCTTCGTCATCGACGACCTCTTCGTCGTCGGCTACGGCCTGGACTTCGCGGAGAAGCTGCGAAACGTGCCGTTCATCGGCGTGATGAAGGGCAAGTAGGCCCAGGCGGGACCCGGCCGTGTGGGAGGAGGCCCGTCCTCCCGCCGGCTCGAGGGTGGCGGCGCCTCGGGCGCTCCGCGTGACAACTGGTCTCCGAGCATGGAGCGGGGTGGCGCTTTGTCACCGGAGCGTGCGTGCACAGCGTCCCGGTTGGGACTGCTGGCGCCGCGAGGCGCCGGGCGCGAGTGTCCGTGTCCGGCAGGAGCGCGGCGAGAGAGGATTCGCATGCGTTCGCCGACGGACAGAAGGACCCCGGCTGCGGTGTCAGCCGGGGTGAATGAGGGGATGCGGAAGTACCTGGCCGAGTTCATCGGGACGTTCGTCCTGGTGCTCGGCGGCGTGGGAGCGGCCGTGCTGGCGGGGGACCGCATCGGTTTCCTGGGCGTGTCGTTCGCCTTCGGGCTGTCCTTGCTGGCCATGGTGTATGCGATTGGCCCCATCTCCGGCTGCCACGTGAATCCGGCGGTGACGGTGGGGCTGACGCTGGCGGGCAAGTTCGAGACCAAGCACATCCTGGGCTATGTGGTGGCGCAGTGCCTGGGCGCGGTGCTGGCGGCGGGCGTGGTGCTGCTCATCGCCAAGGGCGTGCCCGGGGGCTACCAGGCGTCGGTGGCGGGGCTGGGCTCCAACGGGTACGGCATCGCGTCCCCGGAAGGGTATGGCGCGGGGGCGGCGTTCCTGGCGGAGGTGGCGCTGACGTTCCTGCTGGTGCTGACGGTGCTGGGGGCGACGGACGCGCGGGCGCCGGTGGGCTTCGCGGGGCTGGCGATTGGACTGGTGCTGACGCTCATCCACCTGGTGGGAATCCCCGTGACGAACACCTCCGTGAACCCCGCGCGCAGCCTGGGGCCCGCGGTGTTCGCGGGCGGGCAGGCGCTCAGCCAGCTGTGGATGTTCATCATCGCACCGCTGTTGGGCGGTGGGCTCGCGGCGGCGGTGTACCGCTCCGTGTTCGCGCCGGCCGCGGAGATTTCGGCGCGCACGGCGGAGCGCTCGCTGGACGCCGAGCGGGCGGAGCGCATCGCGCAGGACCGGAGCCGCACGCGCTCGCCGGTGTGAGCCCGGAGTCGCGGTGCGCGTCAGCGAGTCGCTGAGTCAAGGGCCCGTCGCCGGGAGGTTCACGGTGGCGGGCCTTGCTCGTGGGGGGAGGGGCTCGCGCTCCAGGCGCCCTCAGCGGAGGAGCGCGGCGCCCAGCAGGTAGACGACGTAGCAGGCCCAGGGCAGCGCGAAGGCCATCATCAGCAGGTTGAGGCTCGCGGCCCAGACGGGCACGCGCTCGCGCTGGTTGCGCCACGGGAGCATGACGAGAGAGCCGCCCGCGAGCACGGGCAGCGGCAGCAGGTTGGCGGCGGCCACCTTGGCGCTGAGCAGACCCCAGGCGCGCAGGAGCTCTCCGTCGCGCAGCACGGCGACGAAGCGCTCGATTCGCTCCGGGAGGAGCGAGACCTGGAAGGGCAGGGCGAAGCCGGTGACGAAGTGGCGCAGGCCCTCACCAGGGCCCAGGCAGGCCATGGCGACTCCGACGAGCACGGCCCACGGCAGCACGATGGTGGCCGCGTGCCGCGCGACGGGCAGCTGGCGCAGGCGGTTGTCGGCCGGCGCCTTCGAGGACGCCGCGTCCTGCGTCGGGTCCTCGAAGCTCACCGCGCTGCCGAAGGGGACCAGGGGCCGCAGCGCCCACTGGATGCCACCGAGTGACAGGGTGAAGAGTCGCGGGCCGACGCCCAGCTTCACCAGCGTGGGCCGGACGCCGAATGAGCTGGCCACGGCCGCCTGACTCAGCGCCCACAGCGCGTTGACGGTGAAGAAGAGCATCCAGAGCCAGAAGAGCAGGGCGGCGCGGTCCATGGTGTGCCCCCTGTCTATCACGTGACACCCGGGGGATTCACCGCGGGCGCGCTCCGCCGATGGACACCCGCCCGTGCTTCGTCGACGTGCCGCCGATGTCTCGGATTGCGTCCGGAGGTGATGCGTGGCGGCCATGCTGGTGCAGGGGCTGGCGCGCGCTCGGGGTCTCCTCAGGGGCGGCAGCAGGCGCTTGCTGAGGTAGGCATGGAGGTCGGAGTCGAATGACTCGGTGATGACGCCCTGTCCCGGCAGCTCGATGCGAGTCTGGTTGTCCCAGGCGTCGTGGTCATAACTATAGGACTACCAGGTGTCGCCGCTCGTCCAGCGCGCGTGGGTCTTCAAGTCCCACGGGGGCGCGTCATGGGTCATCCGCTCCCAGCTTTGGGCGATGGCCAAGCGCGGCTCGAGGCCCTGTGTGCCTGAAGGCACCGTCAGCTCGATGGAACAGGCGGCGCAGCCGCCGGGGTCGATGAGCTTTCCAGTGCTGACGGCCATGGTCACCTCTTCGCGGAGCAGGGCTTCGCCGACGACAGCGACGTGTCGGGACACGGTGTCGTGCGCCATCCGCTGGATGGTGATGGATGTCTTCTGTTTGAGCTGTCTCTTGTGGGGGGATTGAGGGTTCAGCGCAAGTCGAGCCGAAGTGGCCTTTCGGGACCGCCGTACGTGATGGGGGTCTTCTGTCTCTCGACCACGTCGTGCCCGCGGGGGCGTGGCATCGCGACGTCAAAGACAACCGCCCGGGTGGGGTCTGTTTCGACGTGCCCGGAGGTCTCGGGTCGTTTCGGGATGCGAGGCGCCAGGAGGTGCGCCGTCAGCCTCTACCGAGACGACTTCCCACGAAGAACGACGGGCCCGGTCGTGCTCGGGCCCGTCGTCGAGACGACTCAGAACGTCGCGTCGAGCACGACGTCGCCCGCGGCGCCCACGCCCACGGCGACCTGGTAGGCGGACACGCGGCGCTCGAAGAAGTTGGTGAGCTCCTGCACGTCCTGCAGGTCCATGAAGGACAGCGGGTTCTTCGTCTTGAACACCGGGGAGAGGCCCAGCATCTGCAGCCGCTGGTCCGCCGTGTACTCCAGGTAGCCCCGCATCTCCTGCACGGACAGGCCCGCGACGCCGCCGCTCAGCAGGTCCTGCGCGAACTGCGTCTCGCACTCCACCGCCTCGCGAATCATCGCCTCCACGTCGCGCTCCATCTTCGCGTCGAAGAGGTCCGGCTCCTCCTTGCGGGCCACCTGGATGCACTCGAAGGCGAACGCCATGTGCGCGCTCTCGTCGCGGAACACCCAGTTCGTCCCCGCCGCGAGCCCGTTGAGCAGGCCCTTGCTGCGCAGGAAGTACACGTACGCGAAGGCCGCGAAGAAGAAGAGCCCCTCGATGCAGCCCGCGAAGCAGATGAGGTTCAAGAGGAACCGCCGCCGGTCCTCCTTCGTCTTCAGCGCGTCCACGTCGTGGATGCTGTCCATCCACTTCATGCAGAACTGCGCCTTGCGCTGGATGGAGGGGATGTTGTCGATGGCCGCGAACGCCTTGGCGCGCTCACCCGGGTCCGGCACGTACGTGTCCAAGAGCGTCAGGTAGAACTGGACGTGCAGCGCCTCCTCGTAGAGCTGACGCGACAGGTACATCCGCGCCTCGGGCGCGTTGAGGTGCTTGTACAGGTTCAGCACCAGGTTGTTGCCGACGATGCTGTCGCCCGTCGCGAAGAAGGCCACCAGCCGGTGGATGAGGTGTCGCTCCGCGTCCGTCATCTTCGAGCGGAGGTCCACCAGGTCCGTGGAGAAATCCACCTCCTCCACGGTCCAGGTGTTCTTGATGGCATTCCGGTACATCTCGAAGAAAACCGGATACGCCATGGGACGCAGCGTCAGGTTCAGGCCGGGTTCGAGCAGCATGGGCGCGATCCATACCATGCAGGCTGCTGCGTGGATCCTCCGCGACCACCGATTCCCGCGGCGGTCGCACGCCTGACAACTCTTGCTTACGTGCGCCTTCATGCGGGTTCCGCACCGTGCGTGACACACCCGCACAAAACAAAACGAGCACGCGTGAGAACGCGTGCTCGCCAGGACGAAAAGTCTGTGAATCAGGACCTCTTTACTGGCACGCCTCGCAGGCCTCGGGGTTCTCCAGCGAGCACGCCACGGCCTCCGCGTCCGTCACCTTGGCGGCCTTGGCCTCGGGGGCGGGCGTGACGGGCGCCGTCGCGGTGGCGCCGTTGCCGGCGATGGTCGCCTTGGCGATGCGCGTGGCCGGACGCGAGCGCAGGTAGTACGTCGTCTTCAGCCCCTTCTGCCACGCGTAGAAGTACATCGAGGAGAGCTTGCCGATGTTCGGCGTCTCCACGAAGAGGTTGAGCGACTGGCTCTGGTCGATGAAGGCGCCGCGGTCGGCCGCCATGTCGATGAGCGAGCGCATGGGCAGCTCCCACGCCGTGCGGTAGACGGCGCGCAGGTTCTCCGGCAGCTCCGTCAGGTCCTGCACGCTGCCCTCGGCCAGCTTGATGCGGTTGCGCACCGACTCGTTCCACAGCCCCAGCGCCTGGAGGTCGCGCACCAGGTAGCGGTTCACCTGCAGGAAGTCACCGGAGAGCGTCTCGCGCTTGAACAGGTTGGACACCTGCGGCTCGATGCACTCGTAGCAGCCCGCGATGGACGCAATCGTCGCCGTGGGCGCAATGGCAATCATCAGCGAGTTGCGCAGGCCGTGCTTCAGGACGCGCGCCCGCAGGGCCTCCCACCGCGCCGGGTCCTCCGGCGTCACGCCCCAGCTCTCGAACTGGAACTCCCCCTTCGCCGCCCGCGTCTCCGGGAAGGACGGGTGCGCGCCGAACTGCTCGGCCAGCTCGCACGAGGTGGTCAGCGCCGCGAAGTAGATCTCCTCGGAGATCTTCCTCGACAGGGCCCGCGCCTCGGGGGCGTCGAACGGCAGCTTCAGCTGGAAGAAGACGTCCTGCAGGCCCATCAGCCCCAGGCCCACCGGGCGCCAGCGGCGGTTGGAGTCCGCCGCCGTGGGGATGGGGTAGTAGTTCAGGTCGATGACCCGGTCCAACTGCTTGAGCGCGAGCTGGGCGTTGGCGCGCAGCCGCTCGAAGTCGAACTTCCCGTCCACCACCATGCGGCCCAGGTTCAGCGAGCCCAGGTTGCACACCGCCGTCTCACCCTGGCTCGTCACCTCCAGGATTTCGGTGCACAGGTTGGACAGGTGGATGACGTTCTCCGGACGGCCCGTCTGGTTGCTCTTGCGGTTGCAGATGTCCTTGAAGGTCATCCAGCCGTTGCCCGTCTGGGCGAGCGTCTTCATCATCCGCGCGTACAGGTCCCGCGCCTTCACCTTGCGCATCGCCAGGCCCGCGCCTTCCGCCTCCACGTAGGCCTTCTCGAACTCCGCGCCGTACAGGTCCGTCAGGTGCGGGACCACCTTCGGGTCGAAGAGGCTCCACTCACCCTCCGTCTCCACCCGCTTCATGAACAGGTCCGGCACCCAGTTGGACAGGTTCAGGTTGTGGGTGCGGCGGGCGTCGTCGCCGGTGTTGTCGCGCAGCTCGAGGAAGTCCTCGATGTCCGCGTGCCACGTCTCCAGGTACACGCAGCACGCGCCCTTGCGCTTGCCGCCCTGGTTCACCGCGGCCACGGACGCGTCCAGCGTCTTGAGCCAGGGGACGATGCCGTTGGAGTGACCGTTGGTGGAGCGGATGAGCGAGCCGCGCGCGCGCACGCGGTGGTAGCCCACGCCGATGCCGCCGGAGAACTTGGACAGCATCGCGATGTCCGAGTACTTCCGGTAGATGGCGTCCAGGTCGTCCGCCGGCGAGTCCAACAGGAAGCAGCTGGAGAGCTGCTCGTGGCGCGTGCCGGAGTTGAACAGGGTGGGGGAGCTGGGCAGGTACTCCAGCGAGCTGAACAGCCGGTACAGCTCGATGGCCTCGCGCGCGTTGTCGCCGCTGAGCGCGCACGCCACGCGCAGGAAGAACTCCTGCGGCGTCTCCAGCACCTCGCGCGTCTGCGGGTTCTTCAGGAGGTAGCGGTCGTAGACGGTGCGCAGGCCGAAGTACTCGAACAGGTCATTGCGCGACGGGTCGATGGCCGCGTTGAGCTTGCGCGCGTTGGCCTGGACGAACTGCAGCAGGCGGTCCGCGATGAGGCCGTGCTTGTGGCCCGCCGCCACCGACTGGCTGAAGGAGTGGATGTCCTGGTTGCTGACCTCCTTCTGGATGAAGGTGGCGAGCAGCCGCGCGGACAGGCGCGCGTACTCGGGCTCCTCGACGATGAGCGCGGCGGCGGTCTGGATGGACAGGCTGTCCAGCTCGCGCGTGGTGGCGCCGTCATAGAGGCCGGAGATGGTCTTCGTGGCCACGCGCATCACGTCCACGCGCGACAGCCCCACGCAGCTCTTGCCCACCGCGCGGACAATCTTGTTCAGGTCCACCGACTCGGCGGTGCCGTTGCGCTTGCGCACGCGCATGGTGGTGGGGGCGAACTCGCTCTGCGTGGGCTCGGGGGCCGCGACGGGTGCCGCACTCGCGCTCGGTCCGGATTGGCCGGGGGTGGCGGGAGGGACAGGCATGGGCGCGGAGGCGGGCTTCACGGGCGTCTCGAAGTTCACGAGCGGCTCACTCCAAAATGGCGATGGCGTGGCCACAGGGACAAGCGGGGAGCTTGCCCTGGGAGGGGTTTCCCGGGCCACGAAAACAACTGCACGGATGTGTAGGGAACAAGGCCCGCTCTACCGCAGCGGACCTACGGTCTCAAGGCGACCGGAGGGCACAGGCGACATACGGGGTAGATTGCTGTGTGTAAAGAAACCACAACCCCTCCCTGAGCCCTTTGGGACGCCACCGGAATGGTGGGGCGTCGTCGACCGGGCACAAGGTATGGGGGGCACCCGTTGGTGTCAACGCGAGATCTAGTGCTTGGGTAGGTCCGTCCCTTGCAATCTATGATCGATCTCCAACGGTCTCCGTCACGTTCTCCTCACAACACTGAGTCCCAGGTCCGGAGACGCTCCGTACGAAGCGCCCCGAATCGGACCTGGGAGGACGGATGTTGCGCGCCCCTCTCAGGGAGTCGTCCCCGAGTCCACGCCCGAATCGACCGGCGGCGTGGGCGAGGCCCCCTCGGGAGCCCCCTCCGGCGAGGTCGGTGTGGGTGCGGGTGGGGGTGACTGGACGGGCTGGGCGGGAGGCGCCGCCTGGGGGACCTCCTGGGGCCCGCTGAGGGTGTGGACGGCGCGGCGGAGGGCCTCCTCGAGCTCCCGGGCGGGCGGGGTGACGACGGTGAGCATCTGGTGGGCGCTGCGCGCGTGGCGCGTCTGGCTCTCGGCGGCGAGCTTGAGCTGGACCAGGGCGTCGCTGACCAGCTTGCGCGCGTCCTCGAGCTTCTGGCGGGCCTGGAAGAAGGCCACCTCGGTCATGAGCTTCTGGAGGGTGAGGCGCTGCTCCTCGGTGACGCCGGAGAGCTTCTCGGCCCGGCGCAGGTAGTACAGGCCCTGCTCCACCTTGGCGGGCTCCTCGGAGTTGATGCGCGGGCGGGCCAGGGACTCCAGGAGGGGGAAGAGGGCCCGGTCCAGCTCGTCACGCTCGGTGTACTTGTTCATCGTCAGCGCCATCACGTCCTGTCCTTCCAGGGGGATGGGGGCGTAGGCGTCCGCGAGCCGGGGGTCGCCGGGGCGGTAGGGGACGGCGCCCATGGGGGCCATGCGGCCCTTCATCACGACGAGCTGCCCGTCCACGGGGGCCAGGGTGAAGGTGCGCGCGTTGAGCTGGGACAGGAGGAAGACGACCACGCCTCCGAGTCCAATAATCAGGAAAAACACGAGCAACCGCGTGAAGGTCCGCCGTGCGCGATAGCCAAAGCCCTGCTGTGCCGCTCCGTTCATGTCGCCTGCTCTCCTGACGTCCGGGCGCCGGGGCCACCGTGTGGCCTGGCGCTTTCCTTGGGGCGCGGAGGCCCACGGCTATACTCCTACCCCCGAACACACCCATGCATCACACATTCCGTCGCATGGGGCCCAGTGAACTGCTGCCCCGCTACATCTTCGCCGAGAGCCTCTTCGCGCGCCGCCGGGTGCTGGAGGTCGACGCGGTGGCCTCCACCGGAGGCGAGAGCGCGCGTTTCCTGCTGGAGCGTGGCGCGCGCGCGGTGGTGGCGTGCGACGCGGACGTGAAGGCGGTGTCGGCGGCGCAGAAGGCGCACGGTGGGCCCACGCTGCGCTACCGCGCCAACATCTACGACGACTTCGAGCAGGGCAGCTTCGACGTGGTGATGGTGGCGGACCTGGCCCCGTACGTCCGGGCCCCGGAGCTGCTCGCGGAGCTGGCGCGGCTGGTGGCGAAGCAGGGCTTCCTGGTGGGCGGCCTGCGCAACATCGCGGGCCTGGCGCTGCCGCAGCTGCTGGAGGCCGAGGAGGGCTCGCCGCCGCCGACGTACGGGCTGCTCCTGGATGCGCTCAACGTGCACTTCCCCCAGGTGGAGGTGGCCACGCAGTCGCCGGTGCTGGGGTACCAGCTGGCGTTCGAGAAGGGGGATGGGCTGCAGGTGGATGGCTCGCTGGTGCAGACCAGCGAGGCGGCGTACTTCGTGGTGGTGGCGGGGCTGGAGCCGGCGCGGGTGGTGGACCCCACGTGGGTGCAGCTGCCGCCGGAGCCTTTGGCCTTCACGCGGGGCAAGCTGGATGAGGTGGTCGCCCGCGCGAAGTCCTGGGAGGAGCGCAGCGGGCGGTTGAAGGAGTCGCTGACGCGGCTTCGCACCGAGCTGACGGCGCGCGAGGAGGAGGTCGCCTCGCTCAAGCCGGTGTTGGAGGAGGCGCGCGAGGAGGTGGCCCGGCTCACCGCGCAGCTGGAGCAGGCGCGGGGCACACCGGAGTCGCAGCGCGAGCGCGATGACCTGGCCGGGAAGCTGCGTCGGCGGGAGCTGGAGCTCCAGGTCGCGCACGAGCGGCTGGGGGACGCGGACCGTCGGCTGACGGCGCAGCGGTTGGAGGTGGAGGCGGCGCAGCGGGCGCAGGCGGAGGCCGGTGTCCAGCTGCTCGCGGGGCAGGAGACGCTCCGGCTGGAGCGCGCGCGGCGTGAGGAGCAGGCCGCGTCCCTGGAGGAGGCTCGGGAGCGGCTGACGGCGGCGTACACGCAGGTGCGTGAGCTGCAGGATGAGCTGACCACGCTGCGCATCGACCGGGAGAAGGACCGGTTGGTGGCGGAGCGCGCCGGGGAGCAGGTGGAGGACCGCCGCCGGGCCGCGGAGGCCGCGCGGGAGCGGGAGCTGCGCATCGCCGAGCAGTACTCGGCGGCCCTGGCGGCGGTGGAGCACCTGAAGATTGGGACGGCTCGGGCCGAGGAGGCCGCGCGCGAGGCGGCGGCGGCCCTGTCCTTGAAGGAAGCGGAGCTGGCGCGCGCGACGCGGGAGCTGACGGAGGCGTCGCTGCGGGCGGCGTCGGCCGAGGGCTCGCGGCGGGACGCGGAGGCCCGGCTGGAGGCGCTCCAGGCCGAGGGGCGCGGGCAGGAGACGGAGCTCGTCGCCGCGCAGGCGCGCGAGGCCCGACTGACGCGCGAGCTGGCGGCGCTCACCGAGCGCGAGGCCCTGGCCCGGGCGACGTCCCAGAAGCTGGAGGAGTCGCTTCACGAGGCCCGCGTGCGCATCTCCGGATTGGAGGAGGAGCGCGCCCGGGTCGAGGCGGGGCTTGCCGGGACGTTGGAGGCGGAGCGTGCCCAGCTCCAGGCGCGGCTGTCGGCGCTGGAGGGGGAGCTCCAGGCCGAGCGGGGCAGGGTGGAGGTGCTGGGGGAGGAGGCTCGCACCGAGGCCGCCATCCGCGCGGAGACCGAGGCTCGCAAGCGGGAGCTGGAGGACGAGCGTCAGGCGCTGGTGCGGCGGGTGGTGGAGCTGGAGGCGGAGGTCTCCTCGCTCAGTCGTTCCCGTCGTGAGGAGTCGGCGCGCGCGGAGGAACTGGAGGCGACGCTGCAGGCCGCGCAGGCGGACCTGGAGACGGCGCGGGAGGAGCGGGACTCCACGGCGGCGCTGGCCGCGCGGGTGGGCGGCGAGCTGGACCAGGAGCGCGAGGCTCGCGCCGCGGTCGAGGACGCGCTGCGGGTGTCTCGCGGCAAGCTGGAGAGCGCGACGCAGCGGCTCGTGGAGGCCGAGGCCACGCTGGCGCGGACCCGTGAGGCGCTGGACGCGGAGGTGGCGCGGCGGGCGACGCTGGAGGCTTCGCTGGCGGAGGTCCAGGCGACGCTCGAGGCCGAGCGGGAGGGACGGTTGAAGTCGGGCTCCGCGTTGGAGGTGCTGCGCGCGGAGCTGGAGACGGAGAAGGCGCGCCGGGAGTCTTCGGAAGCGGCGCTCGCGGAGGCCGAGGCGGGGCTGAGCGAGGCGCGACAGGCGCTCGTGCAGAGCCGCGAGGCGTTGGACGCGGAGGCGGAGCGGCGCGCGCGGTGGGAGGCTGCGCTCGGGGATGTGCAGGTCCAGCTCCAGGAGGAACTCCAGCGGAGGACCCGGGCCGAGGAGTCCCTGGCGGAGGTCCAGGGGCGACTCCAGGGCGAGGGCCAGCAGCGCACCCACGTCGAGGGCACGCTGGCGGAGGCCCAGGCTCGACTCCAGGAGGAGTCCGAGCGGCGCGGGCAGGTCGAGGCGATGCTCGCGGAGCTTCGCGTCGAGCTGTCGCGCGAGAGCGACGCGAAGGCGCGGGTCGAGGCGAGCCTCCAGGAGGAGCGGTCTCGGGTCGAGGCGGCGGAGACGCGTCTGCGCCTGGAGGGCGAGGACAAGGCCCGGGTCGCGGAGTTGCTCGCCGAGGCTCGGGACCGCGCTCAGAAGGAGGCGGAGGACCGGGCCCGTGTCGAGGCTTCGCTCGTCGAGGCGGAGGCTCGTGCTTCCGAGGTCGAGGCCGAGCTCACCGAGACGATGGCGCGCGTCCAGCGGGAGGTGGATGCGAAGGCTCGCATCGAGGCGTCGCTCGCGGAGGCGGAGGAGCGCGCTCGGAAGGGTGGCGAGGACAAGGCCCGGGTCGAGGAGTCGCTTGCCGACGTGGCCGCGCGGGTTCGGCGCGAGGCCGAGGACCGCGCTCGTACCGAGGCGGCGCTCGCCGAGGCGGAAGCTCGGGCTCTGAAGGAGGCCGGGGAGCGGGCTCGTGTCGAGGCTGCGCTCTCCGAGGTCGAGGCCCGTGCTCTGAAGGAGGCCGAGGCGCGGGCCCGTGTCGAGGTTGCGCTCTCCGAGGTCGAGGCTCGGGCTCTGAGGGAGGCCGAGGAGCGGGCCCGTGTCGAGGCTGCGCTCTCCGAGGTCGAGGCCCGCGCGCTGAATGAGGTCGAGGCGCGGGCCCGTGTCGAGGCGGCGCTCTCTGAGGTCGAGGCCCGTGCTCTGAAGTCGGCTGAGGACCGGGCTCGCGTCGAGGCGTCGCTTGCCGAGGTCGAGGCTCGAGCTCGGACGGAGGCTGAAGAGAAGGCTCTTGTTGATGCTCGGGCACTGAAGGAGGCCGAGGCGCGGGCTCGTGTCGAGGCGGCGCTCTCCGAGGTCGAGGCCCGCGCTCAGCGGGCGGCCGAAGAGCGGGCGCAGGCCGGGGCTGCGCTCGCCGAGGCGGAAGCTCGTGCTCAGAAGGAGGCGGAGGAGCGCGCTCGTGTCGAGGCGGCGCTCTCTGAGGTCGAGGCCCGTGCTCTGAAGTCGGCTGAGGACCGGGCTCGCGTCGAGGCGGCGCTCTCCGAGGTCGAGGCCCGCGCTCAGCGGGCGGCCGAAGAGCGGGCGCAGGCCGGGGCTGCGCTCGCCGAGGCGGAAGCTCGTGCTCAGAAGGAGGCAGAAGACAGAGCCCGCGTCGAAGCCACGCTCGCCGAAGTCGAGGCTCGTGCTCGAAAGGAGTCCGACGAGAAGGCTCGTGCCGAGGCGGAGCTCGAGGCGGCGCTGGCCCGCATCGCCGAAATCGAGGCGCTGAAGGCCCGCGCGGACGAGGCGCTGTCCGCGGCGCGGCTCCAACTCGAGTCGGAAGTCGAGCAGCGCACCCGGGAGTCTGCGTCGCTGGTGCAGGCTCGCGAGGCGTTGGAACAAAATGAACTCCAGTCCCAGGCCTCATTGGCGGAGGCTCGCCGGTTGCTCACGGCGGAGCGAGAGGCTCGCGAGGCGCTGGTCTCCGAGCTGTCCTCGGAGCGAGAGGCGCTGGCCGCCACCCGCGCGGAGCTGGAGATCGAACGTCAGGAGCGCAGTGACGGTGAGGCCGGGCTCGCGCGCGTCCACGAACGACTCGAGGCCGAGCAGCGCGCTCGCGCCGAAGTGGATGCGACGTTGGCTCGCACCCGGGACTCGCTGTCCGCCGAGGAGACGGCTCGCGCCGAGCTGGAGGCCTCGTTGGCCCAGGTCCGTGCGGCCCTCGCGACCGAGCAGGAAGGTGGACAGGCGACTCGCGCGGAGCTGACTCGTGAGCGTGAGGCCCTGGCGCAAGTCCGCGCGGAGCTGGCGGAGCTCACGAGCCGTGAGCAGTCGCTGCGCGAGTCGGTGGAGCGCCTGGAGACGGATCGCGCCCAGGTCGAAGCCTCGACCCTGGCGCAGCGCGAGGCCCTGGAGGCCCGGCTGTCCTCGCTCGAGACGTCCCTGGGCGAGTCCGAGGCCGCGAAGCGCGCCGTGGATGCCCAGCTCTCCGAGCGGGATTGGACGCTGCAAGAGCTGCAGACCCAGATGGCGCGTCTGCGGGAGCAGGTGCGCGAAGGCGAGGCCCAGGCCTCGAAGCTCGCCGAGGCCGCCACCGCGCGCGAGGCGGAGCTGGAGAAGACCGAGAACACCCTGGAGGCCACCCGTCAGGAGGTGCTGGACCTTCGCGGTGAGCTGACCCATCTGATGGCCGCGCGCCAGGAGGTGATGCGCCTGGGGATGGAGCTCCAGCGCGCCATGGCCGCGCTGCATGAGCGTGGGGCGCATCTCGCGCGTCTCGACGCGGAGTTGGTGGACGCGCGCGAGCGACTGGTGGCCCAGCGCGAGAACGCCGAGCTGCTCATGGTGCAGCTCGAGACGGCACGGCGCTTCGCGGGCAAGGCCACCGCGATGGAGAGCACGCTTGAGAGCGAGCGCGCCTCGCTGGAGGCGACCCGCGCCGAGCTGGCGAGAGTCACCGAAACGGCTCGGACGGAGCAGGCGCGCGCCGCGACGCTGGAGACCCGCCTGCGCGAGACCACCGAGGCGCTGGAGCAGGCGCGCGCGGACTGGGATGCCCGGCTCGCCGACCTCACCGCGCACCTGGAGACGCACCAGACGGCGCGGGACACCCTGGACGCGCGACTCGCGGACACCACCGCGCAGCTCGACACCGAGCGCGCGGAGCGCACCGCGCTGGATGCCCGGCTCTCCGAGACCACGACGCGGCTCGACGCCGAGCGAGCCGAGCGCACCGCGCTGGATGCCCGGCTCTCCGAGACCACTTCGCGGCTCGACGCCGAGCGAGCCGAGCGCACCGCGCTGGATGCGCGGCTCACCGAGACCACTTCGCGGCTCGATACCGAGCGGACGGAGCGGAACACCCTGGAGGCCCGACTCTTGGAGGTCGCGTCCCAGCTCGACACGGAGCGCGCGGAGCGCACCGCGCTGGATGTCCGCATCACGCAGACCTCCGAGCAGCTCGAGGCCCATCGCGCGGAGCTGGCCGAGCTGACCTCCCGCCTCACGGAGTCCGCGGCGCTGCTCGAGGCCGCGCGGATGGGGAGCGCCGAGCTGGAGTCCCACCTCCGTGACAGCACGTCGCAGCTCGACACCGAGCGCGCGGGCCGCGTCGTATTGGAGTCGCGGCTCGCCGAGCTGGAGTCCAGCACCGCCAGCCTGCGCGAGGAGCGCGATGCCCGGCTCGCGGAGAAGGCCGCCCTCGAGGCCCGCCTGACAGAGGCCACCACCGGCTTCGAGTCCCGCCGCGCCGAGCTCGAAGCACGTCTCTCCGAGCTGGAGTCCGCCGCCACCCAGAGCGCCGCCTCCCTCCAGTCCCTCCAGGAGCGCGCAGCCCGCGCCGAGGCCGAGCGCGAGCGCCTCCAGTCCGACCTGACCGTGGCCCGCGCCGCGCGCGTCCGCCTGGAAGGCCGCATCACCGCCATGGAGACCGCGTCCACCGACGCCGTCCGCATGCTCGACACCGAGCGCGCCGAGCGCACCCGCCTCTCCGAGTCCCTCGACGAGGCCCGCCGCCAGCTCCAGCAGAAGGACGGCTCCACGTCCGACCGTCTCGCCACCCTGCGCACGGAGCTGACGCGCCTCCAGGACCAGGCCCAGGCCCTCACCGCCGAGAAGCAGGAGCTCCTCAAGGACCGCTACGAGCGTGAGCGCCTGGAGTCGCTCGTGAAGGACCAGCAGGCGCGCCTGTCCTCCATCGAGGCCGAGCGCAACGAGCTGCTCGCTGCCACCGAGGCGCTCAAGGCCTCCTCCCAGCCCGAGGCCGTCCTGGAGATGGCCGCGGAGATGGAGCACCTCCAGTCCCTGGTGGACTCGCTCCAGACCCAGCTCGAGGCCCAGGAGACGGAGCTGGCCACCCTGCGCCGCCAGACGGCGCGGACCGGCGCCAACCCCGTCCAGGACATCTACGAGCGCGCCAACGCCGAGCTCAAGGCCGTCAAGAGCGAGCTGTCCCGGCGCACGGGCGTGGTGCACACGCCCCCGGGCGGCATCCCCGTCCGCACGCCCACCATCCCCCAGGTCAAGCCGCCACGCACCGCCGTGCCCGCGCTCGACATGCCCGACCCCTCGCCGCCGAAAAAGGCGGACGAGCGCGAGTGACGTTCCGCGACTAGGATTGCGCTCGTGGACGCACGCGAGCGCATCTTCAAGTACCAGGGTCTGGGCAATGACTTCGTCGTCCTGGACCGTCGCCGGTCCGGGGTGGACATCGACGCCGACACGTCACGCTGGATGTGCGACCGCCGCCTGGGCATCGGCGCGGACGGTGTGCTCTCGCTCCTGCCCTCCGAGCACGGCCTGGCTCGCATGGTCGTCCACAACGCCGACGGCAGCATCGCGGAGATGTGCGGCAACGGCCTGCGCTGCGCGGTGAAGTACCTGGTCGACCACTCCCCGGAGACGCCCGCGCGCATCGACGTGGAGACGGGCGCCGGAGTGCTCACCTGCATGCCCGGCTACGGAGACGGCGGGGTGGTCTCAGTGGACATTTCCATGGGGCCGGCACGGCTCGTCGCCCCGAACCTCCCGTCGGGCGCCACGGGGCGTCCGTTCCTGGACACGCCCCTGCCCGGACACCCCGAGCTGCGCGCGTCCGCGGTGAGCATGGGCAACCCGCACCTGGTCCTGCTCGACAGGCCGCTGGAGGACGCGCCGAGGCTGGGGCCCGAGCTGGAGCGGCATCCCTCCTTCCAGGACCGCACCAACGTGGAGTTCGTCCGCGTGGAGCCGGATGGGCTCACCGTCGTCGTCTGGGAGCGGGGCTGTGGCCTCACCCAGGCGTGTGGCACCGGGGCGTGCGCGTCCGCGGTGGCGGCGGTGCTGGCCGGACGCCTGCCCCCCGAGACCTGGCTGCGAGTCACCCTGCCGGGAGGCGACCTGGGCATCCGCGTGCCCGCCGACCTGTCCGACATCCGCCTCCGGGGACCGGTCGCCTTCGTCTTCGAGGGCGTTGTCGGGCTTGCTGGGGGCCGGTAACCTCCGACCTCCCCCTTCGCACCCGGGTCAGACAGCGCGTGGCCGGTCCCATTCTCGTCGTCGACGACGACCTGTTCTTCCGCCAGCTCGCCAGCGACATGCTGGCCCGTCATGGGCACCGCGTCGTCTGCGTGGAGAACGGCACGGCCGCGCTCGAGGAGGCGGCCCGCACGCCCTTCGACCTGGTCATCACCGACGTGGTGATGCCGGGCGTGGACGGCTTCGCGCTCACCGCGCGCCTGCGCGAGAGGGACCCGGACCAGGAGGTCATCCTGGTCAGCCAGCGCACCGACATCAAGGGCTCGGAGATGGCGCTGCGCTCGGGCGCGGCGGACTGTCTGGCCAAGCCCGTGGACGAGGCGGACCTGGTGCTCGCGGTGGACCGCGCCCTGGAGCGCGCCGCCCTGCGCAAGGAGCGGGCCCAGCTGCGCGACGAGAACATGGAGTTCGCGCGCTTCCACAACCTGCACCAGCGCTGCCTGGAGCTCATCTCCCAGTCGGATCTGGAGTGGCTGCAGGAGCGCATCATCTCGGAGCTGTCGGCGGTGTGCGACGCGCAGAGCGCCGCGCTGTGGGTGCTGGATGACCGGGGTGACCTGGTGCTGCGCGCGTACCGGGGCCTGCTCGACAAGCAGTTCCTCGCCGAGCGCATGAGCCCCGAGGGGCCGCTGGCCAGCCGGCTCAAGGACGCACAGCCCTGGTTCGCGCGGGATGAGCGCTCGGCGGTGTTGTACGTGCCGCTGATGGCCACGGGGGAGATCGTGGGCCTGGCGCAGCTGTCCGACCCGCTGGCCGGGGACTTCCGTCAGGAGCACTCCCGCGACGCGCGCGTGCTGGCGGACTTCGCCGCGGTGGGCGTGAAGAACGGCCGCCGGATGATGGCGCTGCAGCGGCTGGGCCTGAGGGACCGCGAGACGGCGGCCTACAACCTCAGCTACTTCACCGACTACGCGTCCAAGGAGATCTACAAGGCCCGGCGCTACGGCCGCACCTTCTCGCTGCTGACGTTCTCCATCGACAACCTGCCGCTGGTGCGGGTGCGGCAGGGGGCGGCGGACGCGAAGAAGGCGGTGCGCGGCATCATCAAGGCGCTCAGCAAGATCATCCGCGACTCGGACGTCATCGCGAAGGCGAGCGACCAGGAGTTCTACCTGCTGCTGCCGGAGACGGACTTCTTCGGGGCCATGATGTTCGTGCGCCGCGCGGTGGCGGCGGTGCGCGAGGAGCCCGAGGTCCAGGACGTGGAGCAGCGGCTGCCCCTGGCGCTGGTGGGCGGCGCGAGCACCTTCCCCAAGGACGGGGAGGACTTCGACGAGCTGGTGCACCGCTGCCGGCGCCGCATGGACGAGCGCCGCGCGTCGCTGCAGCGGCGGCTGATGCTGGACGGGCTGCCGTTCTGGGACGAGGTGGACCTGCTGCTCGGCACGCCCAACAGCCCCAAGCTGCCGGTGGATGACCGCGCCGAGCCCAGCCGCCGGGGCAAGGTGGCGGACGTGCTCTTCGACGAGCTGCAGGCGGAGATCGCCCGCGAGCTGATGAGAGACCCGGGCTCGCGCGGCCTGCTGTACGTGGGCGGGCCGGAGATCCGCTCGGACCTGCCCATCGCCGCGGGCCTGGAGTCGGCGCCGCCGGACTTGTCCTCGCGCATCTACCTGTTGGGCCGGCGCATGGACCTGGAGTCGCACCCGGCGCTGACGCCCGTGTTCCTGGAGGGCGACGAGCGGGTGGCGCGGCACGAGTTCATCCTCTGGCTGTCGGAGAGCGCGGCGTACGCGCTCATCCAGCGGCGGGGGCGCGGGGCGACGTGGGGCTTCCACACCTCGGACACCGCGGTGGTGGACGGGCTCATCTCCAAGCTGCAGGCCGAGTACGACCTGCAGCCCTACTGATACGAAGCGGAGCGTCGTCGTGGCCCAGGTGCGCAAGATCCTCATCGCCGACCCCGACCTCGAGTCCGTGCGCGCGCTGTCCCGCGCGCTGCGCACCAAGGGCTATCAGGTGCACTACGCGCCGGATGGCTCGCGGGCGCTGGAGGTGGCGGTGCTGCGCCACCCGGACCTCACGCTGTTCGACGAGCACTGTCGGCTGCTGGAGGCGCGCACCTTCATCCAGATTCTTCGCACCAACCCGCGCACCGAGGACATCCCCGTCGTCCTCACCACGTCCAGCTTCGACGGCGACCGCTACCGCGGCCTGCGCGACGGCTACCTGCGCAAGCCCTTCAACCTGGACGAGGTGCTCAGCCGCATCGAGCACATCTTCCGGCGCAACGAGGCGGCCAAGGACCTCAAGGTCGAGCAGCAGGAGATCGAAGGCTCGCTCAGCCAGCTGAGCATCCCGGACCTGATGCAGCTGCTCGGCATGAACCGGCGCAGCGGCAAGCTGTCGCTGGAGCGCGGCAACGAGCGCGGGGAGATCCACGTGGTGGAGGGCCGCCCCGTCAACTCGAAGCTGGGCCGCGTGGAAGGGGAGAAGGCCCTGTTCCGCCTGCTGGCCTGGGGCGACGGCACCTTCACCTTCTCGCCGGGCGCGAACGCCGCGAAGGCGCGCATCAACCGCGCCATGGACGACGCGCTGCTGGAGGGCATGCGCCAGTCGGACGAGGTGAACCGGCTCTTGCCGGGCCTGCCTCCGCGTCACACGCGGCTGATGCTCGCGCCGGACCTGGCGCTGCAGCAGGACCAGCACCCGGTGACGGCGCAGGTGGTGGACCTGCTGCGCCAGCCCCGGGCCCTGGGCGAGGTGCTGGACCTGGCGCCCGCCACGGACCTGGAAGTGCTGGGTGTGCTGTCCACGCTGATGCAGCGGGGCGTGGCGAAGCTGGCGGACGCGGCGGGCACGGACGCGAACGCGGGCGAGCTCTTGGGCGCCGCCGAGGTGCACGCGCTGCGCGGCCGCATCCTGCGCACCAAGGCGCCGGCGAAGGTGGCCACCGCCAAGATCTTCGTGTGCGGCAGCGGCGCGGCGGCGGCGCGGCGAATCATGGCGCGCGTGCCGGGGCTGGAGGCCCTGTCCGCGGAGCCCACCGCGGTGAAGAGCGGCTTCGGCACGCTGGGGCGGCTGGTGCTCAGCGAGGTGCTGCGGCTGGACTTCTGCGTGCTGCCTCCCGCCGAGGCCGCGCGGCCCCTGTGGCGGCCCTTCAGCGCGGGCGCCGTGGGCGCGCTGCTCCTGGACGTGTCCGAGCCCGCAGTGGGCCTGGCGCACTACCTGGCGTGGGAGGCGCGCATGCCCGTCGTCGTCGTGGGGCTGGACGTGCCCCAGAGTCTCCAGGGCTCTCCGGCCGGCGCGCTGAGCGTGGTGGACGATTTGGGCGAGGCGCTGCGGGCGCTGCTGGTCCAGGCCCTCAACCCGGCGCCCATGTTGCCGGGTGTGCCCCAGGTCCAGCGCGCGAGCGCCTCCGCGGGGTAGCGGGGGACGTCAGGCGGCGGGCTCGAGCTCGATGCCGAGCGCCTCGTTCGCGAAGCGGAACATCCGGGCGCGCAGCTGCTCCAGCGCCTCGAGCGCGTGCCGGCCGGCGCGGTCGGCCGCGTCCTCCAGGCGCTCCTTGCACTGGAGGTCCGCGCACAGGCTGATGCCCACCCGGCGCTTGTTGTTCACGTCGGTGGTGAGCAGGGTCACCTCGCTCGACGCGCCGGAGTGGTGGCACCACTCGCACATGCGGGTGACGTTCTCCCCGCCCATCGAGTCGCGTCGGAAGATGATGCCGATGGGCTGCCGGCTGCCGGGCGCGGAGAAGATGAGGTACACGCGCAGGCCGGACGTCTCGGTCCAGGCCAGGTAGTCGCGGACGAACAGGGGGAAGGAGAGGCCCGGCGGCATCTCCATGACGCGGAGGTCTCTGGGGCGGAAGGACTCGATGAGGTCCCGGTCGGACTCGAATCGGAACACGGCTGCTCCTTGGCGTACGTCTGGACCTAACAGGCAGCGGTTGCTGATTCTACCCGAACCCACCAGGAAGCCAGGCCCCGCTCCGGCCCCAGGCCTGGCGGGTGGCCGCCCCTCGGGCGCGCGGGGGCGCTGACACCGTGCGCGAGTCCACACCCCGGCGGGAATGAAAGAGGCACTGCGTCATGGCCGTCCGGCGAGCGCATGCGTCGCGGGCTGACTCACGCGTGACATGGCGATGAGACAAGCAGGCTCATCGACTCCGGCGTGTTCGCGCCGGCCACACCCCTGTCAGGAGCCCTTCGTCCATGGACCGCGCCGCGCCGCTCTCGAGCAAGGAGCTCATCGCAAGGACCCGTCCCTTCGCCACGCAGGACGTGGCGCGCTCGGGATGGAACGTGGTGGCCACCTATGCCGCGCTCGCGGCGGCGGTGACGCTGGCGGTGGCCGCGCCCTGGTGGCCCCTCAAGGTGGTGGGCGCGGTGCTGGAGGCGCTCGTCCTCATCCGCGCGTTCATCCTCTTCCACGACGCGATGCACGGCGCGCTCTTGCCGACGTCGAAGTGGGCGAAGGTGCTGTTCCACGTGCAGGGCATCCTGACGCTCACGCCCGCGCGCATCTGGAACGACACGCACAACCACCACCACGCGAACACGGCGCGCATCGCCGCGGACTCCGCGGGCACCTTCGTCACGTGGACCACCGAGCAGTGGCGTCAGGCCTCCGGCTGGCAGCGGCTGGGCTACCGCGTGGAGCGCCACCCGGTGACCATCCTCCTGGGCTACTTCACGGCGTTCCTCTACAGCCTGTGCCTGGTGCCCTTCGTGAAGGACCCGAAGCGCTACTGGACGTCGGGGCTGGCGCTCTTCGTCCACCTCGCGCTGTCGGTGGCCCTGTGCGTCTTCTTCGGGCCGGCGATGTACCTGCTCGCCTTCCTGGTGCCGCTGGTGCTCGCGTACGCGCTGGGCACGTACCTGTTCTATTCGCAGCACAACTTCGACCAGGTGAACCTGCTGCCGGAGTCCGACTGGACGCACGCGGACGCGGCGCTGGAGGCCTCCAGCTACCTGCGCTGCGGCAAGGTGATGGCGTGGTTCACCGGCAACATCGGCTACCACCACGTGCACCACCTCAACCCGCGCATCCCGTTCTACCGGCTGCCGGAGGCGATGGCCGCCATCCCCGAGCTGCAGGCGCCCCACGTCACCACGCTGAGCCCGCGCGACATCCTCGGCTGCCTGCGGCTGAACCTGTGGGACCCGGCGCTGGGGCGGATGGTGCGCTACCGCGACGCGTGGAGGCCGGCCATCGCGCCCGTCGCGACGCGGGAGCACGTGTCCGGCCCCCTCGCGTCAGCGTGACGCGGAGGAGCCGGTGAGCGGAGGTTGGCCCGTGGGCGGCGCGAGCGGCCCGGTGCGCGGCACGGGCTCGCCGAGCACCTGCGCGACCTCCTCGCCGGTGGGCCCCGCGTTCCACTGCCCCGTGCGCCCCATCACCCGCTCGCCCACGGGCTGTGTCTTGCTCACGAGCGTGGACTCCTGGTCCGGCGGCACCAGGAAGCGGCTGACGTCGGGGCTCACGAAGTCGCTCGACGCCACGAAGGTCCACGGGCGCCTGACCTGCTGCCCGGGCACGGGTTGGGGCTGCCAGCCGATGTGGCCGTCTCCCCAGCGCCAGTCCACCCAGGAGGGCGCCCACTCGTCGTCGGGCCACCACACCCAGCCGTGCGCGGGCGTCACGAACCAGCGGCCGTAGTGGAAGGCCGCCCAGCCCCACTCCAAGTCGGTGTCGAACGTCCAGCCCCAGTCGCTCAGGCGCCACTGTCCGAAGCTGGCGTAGGGCACGAAGTCGCGGCCGACCTGCTCTTCGTACGGCTTCCAGACCCAGCCCACCTCGGGGAGCTCGAACCAGTCGCCGTAGGGGGACAGCAGGTCGCGGTAGATGGACACGCTGCTGCTCAGCGTGGTGGAGCTGCCCTTCACCTGCGGACCGAACTGCTCGCTCCCCGTCGCGCAGCCGACCATGGCCAGCAGCGCGCCCGCGCCGCCCGCGCGCAGCCAGCGCCAGGATGGTTTCCATGTCCGCATCGCCAGCCCCTCCCGTGGGTGGATGTCACCCCGTCTCGCGTGTGCCCTTGGGTTCAACGCGGTGAGCCTCGTGGGTGATGCCCCGGGCGCCGGACGCTGCAATGGCTCCGCCCCCTGGTTGGATTCCGGCCGGGCAGGCGGGGCAGACTGGCGGCCGTGCGCCCGAGACTCCTTGCCCTCCTGTCCGCGCTGAGCCCCTCGGTGGCCCTGGCCGGCATGCCGAACTTCCTGCTCACGGAGCTCGCCGAGCAGCGGCTGGAGGCCATCTCCTTCTTCATCGCCGTCTTCCTGCTGGTGTCCGCGGGCGTGTGGGCGCTGTGGAACCGGCTGAGGCGCGACGTGCCCCGGCTGCCGAGGCTCGGCTACGGCGCGGCGCTCGCGCTGGTGTTCCTGGTGGGGCTGGCCCTCCAGCTCGTCCTGTCGATGATTGCCGGCGGACGCGAGCTGATGACGCCGGGGGCCTGGGAGAAGACGGGCGCCACGTACCAGCTCACGCCGGCGAAGCTCCCCGCCGACACGGAGCTGGTGTCACAGGCTCGACGCCAGCGACTGGAGGAGCTGCGCACGGCGCTGTGGGCGCATGCCCAGGCGAATGGCGGCGCCTTCCCGCTGAACGACCTGGGCACGGAGCTGCCGGCCGCGCGCTGGAAGGTGCTGGGGGACTCCGGGCTGCACTTCATCTACGTGGGAGGACAGAAGGCGGACGCGCCCTCCGCGCCGCTGGCGTACGAGCCGGGCCTGTTCGGCAAGGAGCGCTGGGTGCTCTTCACGGATGGCGACATCCGACGGATGCCCATCGGGGACATCCACCGCGCGCTGGTGCTGGGAGGTGCGCCATGAGGCCGCTCAAGAAGGTGCTGCTGGGGACCTTCCTCCTGACGATGGTGTTCTTCCTCTTCATCGGTCAGTCCTGGGTGCTGCAGGTGCCCTTCCTGCTCGCCTTCGGGTGGCTGGACTTCCTCAAGAGCGTGGGCCCGTCGGTGACGTTCCGGTGGGGCGCCATCGGCGAGGCGCTGCTCGTGGCGGGGATTCTCGCGGTGGGCTCGCACCTGTTCCTGCGGTGGCTGTGGCGTCAGCTCCAGCCGGAGGCAAGCGCGTGGCGCGTGCGCTGGAGCGTGTCGCTGCTGCTGCTCCTGGTGCTGTTCTTCGGCGCGACGATGGCGTCGGTGGGCATCGGCCACCACGTGGGCTGGTTGATGGCGGGACGCGAGGCCCTGGTGCGCAGCAACTGGCCGCGCTGGAGGATGGAGAGCGCGTGGAACTCGCGGGGCCTGTGCCACGCGGCGGTGGCGCGGCTGGAGGCGGGGACGCCCCTCGCGGACATTCCCAGGTATCTGCTCCAGGACCCGGAGACGCGCGCGCCCTCGGAGAACCACTACGTGGTGTCGCGCATGGAGCCCGGCGGTGAGACCGGGTTCATGGTGTTCGCGAGAGATCCGCTGGCGCTCAAGAGCGATGGGGGCGTGCGCTGCTCGAGGTCACAGCGGCCCGATGAGATGGAGTCCCTGGATGCGGAGGCCGTCGCCCGGTGGCTCGCCGGCGCCGAGCCGGTGGTGGGCGCCACGCCCTGAAGCCCGTGCTGTCGTCGTCGAACGAGGTTCAACCGAAGGAGCCGAGCATGTCCTCTCGTCGCGCGTCGTATCCGTGGGTCGTCGCCCTGTTGTTGTCCTTCGCCTTCGTCGCGGGGGCCGAACCTGCCGAGGAGCAGGCCCTGGCTTGTGACGAGGAGACCGGGGCCTCGCTGCTCACGTGCGGGCGCGCCCGCTGCGGCGACGACTGGATTTGCGCGTGGAACTGCCCCGAGGCCCTCACGGCGGTCTGCGAGAACAACTACTGCGTGTACACGTACCCGGACCCGGGCGGCGGTGGAGGCGGAGGTGGGCCCACGCCCCAGGTGTGCCCTGGCATGCGCTGCGCCGGGGACTGGAACTGCGTCTGCGAGGGGCTCCAGGGGACGTGCGCGCCGAACGGGTACTGCACCTTCTGACGCGAAGGGTTGGCAGTGAGCACTTGGCAGCCGGCGGGTCGTGACTAGCTTCCCGCGCACCATTCGACGCCGGGGCGGACGTCCCGGTGTCGTCACGATAGGAGACGACGGTGCAGAAGCTGCTTCTGGTCGCGGTGCTGGGTGCCATGACGTTCGGCGTGGGATGCCACCGCAACACGCGTGAGAGCGCGAAGAACGATGCCGAGCGCGCCGCGGAGAAGACCGAGGACGCCGCCGAGGACGCGGGCGACGCGGTCAAGGACGCCGCCGAGGAGGCGGGCGACAAGATCGAGGACGCCACCGACAACTAGGTCGGGTGGCGGGGACCCAGGCCTTCCCGGACGCCGCACCGCGTCGGTTCGCGAGCGCGACTTCGGGAAGGTCATGGGTTGCCGACGGTGTGGGGCATGACCGAATAATCAGCCCCATGGGAACGCTCACGCTCAGCGCCTCGGCGCACCTGTGGGAGCAGTTCCTCGTCGGGGCGCTCGACGAGGACGGGGTCGCTGTTCCGGAGCCGCCCCCCATCCTCTCCCGCTGGCAGCGCTCCCGGGCGCTCGGGGCCCCGAGTACGGGGCTGCCGGACGAGGGACCCAGCGTCGGGGGACTCGCGCTCGTGGAGCGGCGGGCCCGGCTGGAGCCGGTGTGGCACGAGGTCCGGGACATGCTGGACGTGCTCGCCGCCGCGCCGCTGCCCTCGGGGCGGGTGGCGCTGCTGGCGGACCGGGAAGGCGTCATCCTCGCCACGCGCAGCTCGGGCGGAGACTTCGCGGGCCATGCGGACTACGTGCGCCTGGTGGCGGGGGCCTGCTGGGACGAGGTGTCCCGCGGAACGAACGCCATCGGCACGGCGCTGGCGGAGTCCTCGGCGGTGGCCGTGGTGGGACCGGCGCACTATGCGCAGCGGCACCATGGGCTCGTCTGCTACGCGGCGCCGGTGAGAGACCCGTTCGGCGAGGTGCTCGGCGTGCTGGACGTCACGGGCCCGGCGGGTGGCGCGGACCCGCTGGTGCTGGTGGCCGTGGCGAGCATCGCGCACTCGGCGGAGGCGCGGCTGCGCGAGGTCGCCTGGGCGCGGGTGGCGGCGGCGGCGCGCGGTGGGCTGGAGGCGCGGCTGGCTCGCGAGGATGGGCCGGTGCTGCTCGTCGAGTCACCGGGGCGGGTGCGGCGGCTCAATGGGGCGGCGCGCGCGCTGTTCGGCGTGGAGTCGTCTTCCGAGGAGGTGTCACCGGGGCGGGTGCTCGGGCTGTCGTGGCGGACGTTGAAGGACGCGGCGCTGCGCGGGCAGGTCCTGGAGGCGAGCCACCGTGACACGGGCGCGAGCTGGCGCGTGCATCCGGAGGCGGTGGGGGAGGGGGATGGGGAGTCGGCGCTCGCGGTGCTGGTGCGGCTGGAGCCCCGACTGACGCGGGCGCAGGCGCGGACGACTCGGGCCTCCGTGGATGCCCGCTTCGAGAAGGATGTCTGGTCCGAGTTGAAGGGCAGCGACGCCGCGCATCGCGCGACGCTGCGAGAGGCGGCCCGGTTCGCGCCCACGTCGGTGCCGGTGTTGTTGCTGTCGGAGACGGGCACGGGCAAGGAGCTGCTCGCGCGCGCGGTGCATGCGGCGAGCGCGGTGGCCTCCGGGCCGTTCGTGGCGGTCAACTGTGGCGCCCTGTCCGCCGCGCTGCTGGAGAGCGAGCTGTTCGGCCATGCTCCCGGCGCGTTCACGGGGGCGCGCTCGCAAGGCGCGGAGGGGAAGCTGGCGGCGGCGGATGGCGGGACGTTGTTCCTGGATGAGCTGGCGGAGATGCCCGCGGCGCTGCAGGTGATGTTGCTGCGCGTGCTGGAGGACGGTGGGTACTCGCGCGTCGGGGAGTCGCGCGTGAGGCACTCGCGCTTCCGGCTTGTCTGCGCGACGTGTCGGGACCTGGAGGCGGCGGTGCGCTCGGGAGCGTTCCGGCAGGACCTGTACTACCGGCTCCAGGGGGCGCTCCTGCGCTTGCCTCCGCTGCGCGAGCGGGAGGACCTGCCGGAGCTGGCGCAGGTGCTGCTGCGTCAGCTCGCGAGCGAGGGAGGCCATCCTCCGAGCACGTTGTCCGCGGCGGCGCTCGCGAGGCTGTGCGCGCACCGGTGGCCGGGGAACGTGCGGGAGCTGAAGACGGTGTTGCGCCTGGCGCTGGTCCGCGCGGATGGCTCGCCCGTCATCGATGTGGCCGCGTTGCCGCCGGAGCTGGGGCGCGCGCCCGTGCCCGTGGAGGCCGGGCCCGCATCGCGCTCAGCGCTGGGATTCGCTCCCGCGTCGCCGATGGATGTCGCGCATGGCTTCGAATCGCGCTCCGATGCAGGGTGGGCGTCGACGTCGCCACGCCATGGCGAGTCTGACTTCACAGCGCGCTCCGAGGTGGTGCGGGCGCCGATGTCGCCCCGCCAGGACGAGCCTGGCTTCGCATCGTGCTCCGAGGCGGTGCGGGCACCGAGGTCGCCCCGCCAGGACGAGCCTGGCTTCGCATCGCGCTCCGAGGCGGTGCGGGCGCCGATGTCGCCCCGCCAGGACGAGCCTGGCTTCGCATCGCGCACCGAGCCGGGGCATGCTCCCGCGACGCCGATGCAGGGCGAGCCTCGGCACGCATCGCGCTCCGCGCCAGGGCGTGTGCCGGGAGCCGAGCCCTTCGCGGCTTCACGCGCCGAGCCCGCAGGCCCCACGGGGCTTCGCGAGGTGGAGGCGAACGCCATCCTCGAGGCCTTGTCGCGCAGCGGTGGGAACGTGGCGCGCGCGGCTCGGCTGCTCGGGATTGCCCGCAGCACGCTCTACCGCATGGTGGAGCGCTTCGGACTGGTGCTGCCGCCACGCTCATGAGCGCCACGGTCGCGGTCATCCACCGCACATCTTGACGCCCGACGGGCCTGCCGCTCACAGCCACTTCAGAACATTCCAGCGAGGCGTGGGACACCCTGCGCGCGACACTGTCGCGGGATGCGCCACGTGTGTCCGCGGGGAGTGTCGCATCGCGGGACACGACGCGGCGCGACGTCGGCGGTGCGGGTGAGTGGCACGGGTGCTGCTCTGGGGCGGAGCGCTTCCACCCGCAGCCCCACCCGCAAGGAGAGCGTCCATGATCTACGCCGCCCCCAACCAGCCCGGCTCGAAGGTGAAGTTCAAGTCCCGCTACCAGAACTTCATCGGCGGTCGGTGGGTCGAGCCGAAGCGTGGCCAGTATTTCGAGAACATCACGCCCGTGACGGGCCAGGTCTTCTGTGAGGTCGCCCGCTCCACCGCGGAGGACATCGAGCTGGCGCTGGACGCCGCGCACGCGGCGCGGGTGTCCTGGGGCCGCACGTCGCCCACGGCGCGCGCCAACATCCTGCTGAAGATCGCCGACCGGATGGAGCAGAACCTGGAAATGCTCGCGGTGGCGGAGTCCTGGGACAACGGCAAGCCGGTCCGCGAGACGCTCGCCGCGGACCTGCCGCTGGCCATCGACCACTTCCGCTACTTCGCCGGCTGCATCCGCGCGCAGGAGGGCACGGTGGGCGAGCTGGACCACGACACGGTGGCCTACCACTTCCACGAGCCCCTGGGCGTGGTGGGGCAGATCATCCCCTGGAACTTCCCCATCCTGATGGCGGCGTGGAAGGTGGCGCCGGCGCTGGCGGCGGGCAACTGCGTGGTGCTCAAGCCCGCGGAGCAGACGCCCGTGGGCATCCTGGTGCTCACCGAGCTCATCCAGGACCTCCTGCCCGAGGGCGTCTTCAACGTCGTCAACGGCTTCGGCATCGAGGCGGGCAAGCCGCTGGCCAGCAGCCCCCGCGTGGCCAAGGTGGCCTTCACGGGTGAGACGACGACGGGCCGGCTCATCCTCCAGTACGCGAGCGAGAACCTCATCCCGGTGACGCTGGAGCTGGGCGGCAAGAGCCCGAACATCTTCTTCGACGACGTGATGGCGCACGACGACGACTTCCTGGACAAGGCGATGGAGGGCTTCTCCATGTTCGCGCTGAACCAGGGCGAGGTCTGCACGTGCCCGTCGCGCGCGCTGGTGGGCGAGAAGATCTACTCGCAGTTCATCGAGCGCGCGCTGGAGCGCGTGAAGAAGGTTCGCCCGGGCAACCCGCTGGACACCGACACGAAGCTGGGCGCGCAGGCGTCGAACGACCAGCTGGAGAAGATCCTCGGCTACATCGACATCGGCAAGAAGGAGGGCGCCAAGGTGCTCACCGGCGGCGAGCGCGTGAGCCTGCCCGGCGACCTCAAGGACGGCTACTACGTGGCGCCCACGGTGTTCCAGGGCCACAACAAGATGCGCGTCTTCCAGGAGGAGATCTTCGGACCGGTGGTGAGCGTCACCACGTTCAAGGACTTCGACGACGCGATGCGCATCGCCAACGACACGCTGTACGGCCTGGGCGCGGGCGTGTGGACGCGCGACACGAACACGGCCTACCGCGCGGGGCGCACCATCGAGGCGGGGCGCGTGTGGACCAACTGCTACCACCTGTACCCGGCGCACGCGGCGTTCGGCGGCTACAAGCAGTCGGGCATCGGCCGGGAGACGCACCGCAAGATGCTGGACCACTACCAGCAGACCAAGAACCTGCTCGTCAGCTACAGCCCGAAGGCGATGGGGTTCTTCTGATGAGTGACACCCGTGCCGGGCCCGGCGCGGGTGGGCAGGCGGACTCCACGGTGGCCCGGGTGGCGGTGACGCCCGAGGCCGCCGCGGTCATCCGCTCCCTGCGTGCCACGCATGGGCCGCTGATGTTCCACCAGTCCGGCGGCTGCTGCGACGGCAGCGCGCCCATGTGCTACCCGCTCAAGGAGTTCCGCATCGGTCAGCGGGACGTCTTCCTGGGAGAGGTCGAGGGCTGCCCCGTCTACATCGGCGGCGCGCAGTTCGAGCTCTGGCAGCACACCCACCTGACGCTGGACGTGGTGCCGGGGCGGGGCGCGGGCTTCAGCGTCGAGTCCCCGCTGGGCGTCCGCTTCCTCACACGAAGCCGCGTCTTCACGGACGAGGAATACGAGCGCATGAAGCACGAGCCTCCGCCGAGGCGCGGACCTCCGGAGTGAGCACCGTGCTCCGGGCCTGATGCCGGGCCCGGAGCGTATTCACAGACATCGGGCGGCGCCCGGGTCGCCCCGCACCCGACCGTAACCCGTCATGTCACAGCACGGGCAATGGCAATCATCCCCCTCGAAATAGACTCACGCGGTGTCGCGAATACACCATTTACACTGCGTGCAAGTACTTATACACAGAGCCCGCCTCCAACCCAGGAGGCAACTCACTATGAGGGGGAAGTCATGACGCTGTGCAAGACTCTGGGAGTCGTGGGAGTGGTGTCTCTGCTGGTGGTCGGCTGCGGTGGGGAGTACACGCCGGAAGAGGCTGCCCAGGACGCGCAGATGGGAGAAACGACGCAGGCCGTGGAGAGCGCGTTCATCGCGGGGGGGCAGACGCGTGACTTCTCGACCTGGCTGTTCGGTGTGACGCCGTTCTATGTGCGGAACATGTCCTCGACGCGGTCCACGCGCTTCAACGCGTACTGCGGCGGCAACAACATCTCCATCCTCCTGGCGCCGAATCAGGTCTATCCCACGAGCCTGAACTGCGCCTGGCCCGGCGCGCGTCTGTATGTCCAGAACCAGGGCCTCAGCCCGACGCTGGACCAGATCTACGTCGAGACGCACTGAGTCGAGGCGCGCCCTTCCCGGGTGTGCTCGGAGAGCCTCCGCGAGGGGGCTCTCTTTTTCGTCGTTCAGCCGTGATGACCCGACACGCAGGCGCGGCCCTCCCCGTGGGCGCTCGCCCGGGGCTGCGCTTTGCCGTGAAAGCCATGGGCCGCCATATTATGATCATCATATGGTGGTCGAAGGGTTCTCGTCACACGGGAGTCGGGTCATGCAGATGAAGAATGCGGTTGCCCTGGTTACTGGCGCCAATCGTGGGTTGGGGCGTGCGTTCGCGCAGGCGCTGTTGGAGCGGGGGGCTCGCAAGGTGTACGCGGCGGCGCGGGAGCCTTCGAGCGTGGACATCCCGGGCGTCATCCCGGTCCGCCTGGACGTCACCCGGCCCGAACAACTGGAGGCGCTGGTCCGCGAGGCGGGCGACGTGTCGCTGCTCATCAACAACGCGGGCATCCTGAAGGGCACGAGCCTGCTGGGGCAGGACGCGCTGGCCGCCGCTCGGGCCGAGCTGGAGACGAACTACCTGGGCCCGCTGGCGACGAGCAGCGCCTTCGCGCCCGTGCTGGCGAGGAACGGCGGTGGTGCCATCCTCAACGTGCTCTCGGTGCTCAGCTGGGTGGCCTTCCCGGGGTCGGCCAGCTACAGCGCCTCGAAGGCCGCCGCGTGGGCGCTGACCAACGGGCTTCGCAAGGAACTGGCCGCGCAGAAGACGCAGGTGGTGGCCCTGCATGTCGGGTACATGGACACGGACATGGCCCACAAGGTCACCGCGCCGAAGTCGAGCCCCGCGGACGTGGTGCGCCAGACGCTGGATGCCATCGAGGCCGGCCAGGACGAGGTGCTCGCCGACGAGGTGAGCCGCAACGTCAAGCAGGGGCTGTCCGCGGGCGTCTATCTCCAGCGTTGATGGAAGAAGGGGGCGCAGCCGCCATCGGGTCCCGCGCTCAGCTCCTTCGAGGTCCGGGCCCTGGGCGCGCGCGGGCTGGTGGGGGCTGGCGCGGACCAGGTCCAGGTTCTGTAGGGGTGGAATCGCTCAGGGTGTCATCGACACCCCTCGTCGCGTCAGATTCTTTCAATCCGTGAAACAGGCGCGAGGGGCGGCCTGTGACTGGGGCGCCACCGGGGAGGGGGCGCGAAGTGTGGTACGAGGAGCCTGGATTTTTGAAACCGGAGGCTCGCTTTGACGTTGGTTCGGGTGTGTTTGACTTCGCTGCTGGTCCTGATGGTCGCCTGCGGTGATGGTGATTCGGATCCAGTGGTGGTGGTTCCTGATGCCGGGCACAACGCGCCGGACTCAGGCAACGGGACACCCGACTCGGGGGGAGGAGCGCCGGACTCGGGAGGCGACCTTCCCGACGCGGGGGGGGAGACGCCGGATGCCGGCGGTGAACTTCCAGACGCGGGCGGCGAAATCCCCGACGCGGGCGGCGAGCTTCCGGACGCGGGGGGAGAAATCCCCGACGCGGGTGGCGAAATCCCCGACGCCGGTGGTGAGCTCCCCGACGCGGGCGTGACGCCGGATGCCGGCAACGAGCCCGCCGACGCGGGCAACGAGACGCCCGACGCGGGTGGTGAGCTTCCCGACGCGGGCAACGAGACGCCCGACGCGGGTGGAGACGCCGGCCCGGGCAACGAGACGCCCGATGCCGGGACGCCCGACGCCGGTAACGAGCCGTCGGACGCCGGAACGCCCGACGCGGGCGGCGAGACGCCCGACGCCGGTGGCGGCACTCCGGACGCGGGTGGCGAGCCGCCCTTGGTGAGCGTCATCGCGAACTGGGGCTTCGAGGCCTGGTCCGGCTCGCTGCCCGACGCGTGGCTCGGCAGCAAGTCGAACCTCGCCGGCAGCGACGTGCAGAAGGTGACGAGCGGCGCGTTCGAGGGCTCGAACGCGGCCCGTCTGACGAATGCCTCGTCCACGCACCGCCGCTTCACCACCGCGGCGATGACGCTGCCCGCGGGCCGCTACACCTGCACCTACCAGGTGCGTGGCACCGGTGAGGTCCGCAACGCCTTCTTCGACGACGACTACTCCAGCTACACCGGCTACACCTCCGTCGACACCGCCACGTGGCGGCAGCTGACGTACACGTTCAACCTCGCCGGCGACGTCTTCGACACCTTCGAGCTCATCTTCAGCATCCGCAACACCAGCGGTGAGCACCTGACCCTCGACGACGTGCGCTGCACGCGCGCCCCCCAGCCGTGTGACACCGTGACGTGCGAGCCCTGGGCGAAGTGCGACAACACCACCGTGACGTGCGAGCCGCTCGCGGGCCGCTGCTACGACACCGTCGACTGCGACGAGTGGCAGGCCTGCGACGCCAACAACACCTGCGTGACGGCCGAGGACCGCTGCGTCCGCCACGCCGACTGCGCCGGCACGCCCGAGACCCCCGTCTGCCAGCTCTCCACGCACCAGTGCATCCCGGGCGACCCGTGCGCGGGCGTCACGTGCTCCAACCCGGCGACCACCTGCAACCCGACCTCCGGCGTGTGCGAGCTGGCCCCCGGCGCCTGCTTCACCACGTACGACTGCGTGGGCGCGCTGCCCGCGTGTGACTCGGCCACCCGGCGCTGCGTGCCCGCGGACCACGCCTCGAACATCATCCGCAACGGCGGCTTCGAGAGCTGGAACGTCTACTCCATCCCCTACCAGGGCAATCACCTCATCCCCGATTATTGGTACGGCCTGGACAACGGCATCGCGGACCCGGGCACGGAGATTCGCGCCTCGCGCCTGCAGCCCTACACGGCCGCGGTGCACGGCGGCACGACGGCGCTCCAGTTCGTCGTCCCCATCCAGGTGGCCGAGCGCTTCTCCCTGGAGAAGTTCAACGTCCCCAGCGGCAACTACTCCTGCTCGTACCGGGTGAGGGGCCACGGCACCCTGCGCCACCGCGTCTACTCGAGCGCCGGCTGGAGCCCGCAGACGGACTTCATCCTGGTGGACAGCGATGCCTGGCAGCCGGTGTTCTTCAAGTTCACCGGCAACGTGCGCGACTGGCGCCTGTTCTTCTACCCGAGCCGCAGCGAGGCCGATCGCGACCACCTCCAGGTCGACGACGTCGTCTGCACGAAGGACTAGCCCGCACTACGTAGAATCCACGATTCGCCGGACGGGGCCGCGCAGCTCAGGCGGCCTCGTCCAGTATCTCCAGCGCCTCACGGACGCCGGGCAGGGCGGAGAGCAGCTCCAGCTCGGCCGTCTGGAGGACGGAGACGCGCTTGCCGCTGACGCGCTCCATCGTCAGCTCGATGCGGTGCTCTCCCTCCGGGTTGACGCGACGGAAGATGCGCGCCCGCCGCCCCTCCGCCCGGCAGGCGAGGATGTCCTTCTGCAGGCTGCGCAGCCGCCGGAACACCTTCAGCGCCAGACGCCCCTCGGGGGTGTCGAACGTGTGGAAGTGCCGGTTGCGCGACAGCGGCTTGCTGGGGTCATGGAGCCTCTCCACGAGGCGCCGAACGAATGGGTCCATCGACGAGGGAGGATAACATCCGGTACCCTCCGGCTCAGCGATGCCCTGGAGAAAACGAAACCTGCCGTGGACGCTGGCGCTCCTCCTCCCGCTTGCCTGCAAGGAGCCCGAGGCCGCGGCCGTCCAGAACCGTGCTCAACAAGCCCAGAGCGCCCTGGGCGAGGCCCGCGTCCAGCTGGCCAGTGGACAGCCCGCCGCCGCGCTCAACGCCCTCAAGCGCGCCGCCACCGCCGCGCCCGACAGCGCCGAGCCCTTCCTGCTGATGGCCGAAGCCCACCGCATGAACAACAACATGGGCGCGGCCATCATGTCCCTCAAGCAGGCCGAGGCCCTCATCCCCGGCACGGACCCGTCCATCCAGAAGCAGCTCTCCGAGCTGTACCGGAGCAACGGCAACACCCAGGAGGCCCTGGCCATCCTCGTGACGCTGCGAGACTCGGGCCTCCTCCAGGAGCAGGACATCCTGGACCTGGCGCGCTTCCAGGCCCGCGAGGGGCAGATCGACGAGGCCTTCACCACGCTGAACAGCGTGCTGCGCGACAGCCCGGACGACCCCGAGGCCAAGGCGGTGGAGGCGGAGGTCCTCCTCATGAAGGGCGACGAGCTGCTCGCCGCCAACCTCATGGACCGGCTGCTCCAGCAGAACCCCTCGCACACCGCCGCGCGCCTGCTTCGCGCCCGCTACTTCCTGGTCAGCGGCGTGCCGCAGATGGCGGAGGCCGACCTGCAGGCCGTGGAGGGTAAGGACGCCCAGCGCGCGGACGTCGTCACCCTGAGGGCCCGCGCGCTGCTCGCGCAAGGGCGCGCCAAGGACGCCGAGGCCGCGCTCAAGGCGCTGGTCGACGCCGAGCCGCAGAACGCCGAGGCCCTGGCGTGGATGGCGGAGACGGTGCTCGCGCAGGGCCGCCGCGCGGACGCGCTGGCGCTGGTGGACCGCGCGCTCACGTTCCGTCCCCGGCTGGCCCGGGGCCTCTACGTGCGAGGCCGCGCGCAGGAGGAGGCCAAGGACATGAAGGGCGCGGAGGAGAGCTACCGCTTCGCCCTCAGCGCCGAGCCGCGCTTCGCGCCCGTGCACTCCCGGCTGTGGCGGCTGTACCTCCAGACGGACCGCAAGGTGGATGCGTTCTCGTCGCTGGAGCGCATGCTCAACCTGGGCGAGGCCTCCCTGGAGGAGAAGGTCGCCCTGGCCCGGCTCTCCGCCCAGCTCCAGACGCAGATGTCCCGGGCCATGAAGCTCATCGACGAGGCGCTCCAGAAGGAGCCCGACAACGCCGAGTACCAGGAGGTGAAGAAGTCCCTGGTCTCGATGGCGCCGAAGCCGAAGAAGAAGCCCTCCGGCCCCGTCATCATCCGCGGCGGCCGCTGACGGCGGCGCCGGGGCTCACGGGAGTCCCGGGGCCTCGGCCACCACGCGCTCCAGCGCCTTGAGGCCCTTGCGCTGGCCCACCGCCACCACCGTCAGGTTGTCGCGGCGGAAGTAGCGCCGCGCCACCTCGCGCACCTTCGCGGCGGACTGCGAGTCCACCAGGTCCGCGCGGTGGTCGAAGGTCTCCGGCGTGCGGAACAGCTCCGTGCCGCCGAACCACCCGGCCAGCTCCCCCGGCGAGTCCTGGGAGAACTCCAGCAGCATCCGGTGGCGGCGCTTGGCGCGGCTCAGCTCCTCCTCGCCAATCTCCGTGTCGCACAGCTGGGCAATCACCCGCAGGGACTCCTCCACCACCTGCGAGGCCTTCTCCGGGGCGCTCGCCGCCTCCACCTCGAACAGGCCCGCGTCGTGGTAGCCGTCCAGCGAGGCGTGGACCGAGTACGCCAGGCCCCGCTTCTCCACGATTTCGAACGGCAGCCGCGAGGACAGGCCGTCATCCAGCACGCGACGCAGAATCTGGAGCGCGGGGTAGTCCTCGTGCTGCTCCGGCACGGCGCGGAAGTTGAGGCGGAACTCCGTCTGCGACTCGTCGTGGGTGACGAAGTGGAGCAGCGGCCCGGGCGCGCCGCGGGGCGGCGGCGTCTCGGAGCTGGCGGGGCCGCGCGGCAGGTGGGCGAAGGCGCGCTCGGCCAGCTCCAGCACCTCTTCGCGGCGCACGCGGCCCGCGGCCGTGACGACCAGGTTGCCGGTGACGTAGTGCTGGGCGAAGTGCTCCAGCACCTGCGCGTGCTTCAGCGCGGAGACGGAGTCGCGCGTGCCGGCGATCTTCTGCGCCAGCGGGTGCTGGGGGAAGAGCAGGTGCTTGGACAGGTTGTCCAGGTCGATGTCCCGGCCCTTCTCGTCCACCTCGTCGAGCATCTCCTCGAGGATGATCTGCCGCTCCACCTCCATGTCCGTGAGGCGGGGGCGGGTGAGCATGTCGCCCAGGATGTCCATGCCCACGCGCAGGTGCGCCGGGTGCAGGGGCGTGTAGTAGTAGCCGTGATCCCGGGTGGTGACGCCGTTGAGGTTGCCGCCGACCTCCTCCACGGCCGCGTTCATCCGCACCGTGTCCGGCCAGCTCTCGCTGCCCCGGAAGAACAGGTGTTCCAGGTAGTGGCTGACGCCGTTGTTGGCGGGCGTCTCGTGCCGGCTGCCGGTGCGGACGTAGATGGCGAGCAGGGCGGTGTGGAGGTGGGGCGTCTCGACGGTGACGACGCGCAGCCCGGAGGGCAGCACGTCCCGATACGGTGTGAAGCTCATGCGCGAGGAAGCCTTAACACGAAGGCCGTCCCCTGGCCGGGAATACTCTGGCAGGAGAGCGAGCCCCCGTGGGCCTGGAGGATTTGCTGACTCACCGCGAGCCCCAGGCCGGTGCCGCCCTCCTTGGTGGTGAAGAACGGCTCGAACAGGTGCTGTCGCACCTCCTCCGTCATCCCCTGGCCGGTGTCCTTGACGGTCACCTCCACGTCCTGCTCCACGGGGCGGGTGGCGATGGTGAGCTGGCCGCCGTGGGGCATCGCCTCGCGGCTGTTGCGCAAGAGATTGAGGAACACCTGGCGCAGCTGCCCCTCGTCGGCGAGCACCGGGGGCGTGGTAGGGGCGAACTCGCGCACCACCTCCACCCCCGCGCGCGTCAGCTCCTCGCGGGAGAAGTCCAGCACGCCGTCCAGCACCGCCGTCACGTCGCGAGGGTCCAAATCGGGCCGCTGGGGGCGGGCCATGCGCAGGTAGTGCTCGGTGACGTCCGCCAGCCGGTCCACTTCCCGCGTGACGGCGGAGAGCAAATCTCTCACCTCGCCGGACTCGTCGGGGGTGGGGAAGGTGGCCCGCTCCACCGCGTCCCCCAAGAGCTCCACGTTGAGGCCGATGGAGGACAGGGGGTTTCGCACCTCGTGGACGATCTGCGCGGAGACGCGGCCCACGGCGGCGAGCTGCTCGGCGCGCATCAGGGCCTCCGCCTGCGCCTTGATCTGCGCCTCGCGGGCCTGGAGCGAGCGGGCCATCTGGTCGAACTCGCGCGCGAGCACGGCCACCTCGTCGTGTCCGCGCACGCCCAGCTGCGCGCTGTAGTCGCCCTTGCCGATACGCGAGACGCCCTCGATGAGCGTGCGCACGGGGCGCAGCGTGCGGGCCGACCACGCCGTGGCGCCCAGGCCCAGGAGGATGGCGGCCACCGAGAGGCTGATGATGGCGATGCCCGTCTGGCGCTCGCGCTCCTCGGCGCCGTCCACGCGCTCGCGGATGCGGTTGGACAACGACAGGCGCAAGAGCCGCAGCTCGCGGCCGATGGCGTCCTCCATGGTGAGCACGTCCGCGGTGGCGCGGTCCACCGCGGCCTTGTCTGGCGCCTGGGTGCTGAACGCGTCGAACACGCTCTCCGCCGCGCGGCCGTACTCCTGGTAGCGCGAGTCCAGCTCCGCGAGCCGGGCCTCCAGTTCACCGATGAAGGGAATCTCGCTCTCGGGGGCCATCTCCCGAAGCTGCGTGGCGCGCTCGCGCGTGGCGGCCAGGCGCTGGGAGATGAAGGCCGTGGGCACGTAGACGCGGGCCAGCCGGATGATGGCGCGGCGGATCTCCGCGCTGTCCTCCTCCAGCATGCGCGCGGTGTGGCGCTGCTGGTTGGCGTGGTTCATCTCCATCTCCGCCGCGTCCTGGGAGAGCTGGAGGTAGCCCTGGCTCACCAGCCGTATCTCCAGCCGGTTCCGGTGCAGCTCGGCCACGCTGAACAGCGACACCAGGCCGAAGGTGACGAGCACCACCGCGTAGCCCAGGAAGATGCGGGTGGCGAGGGAGAGCTTCATGCGCGCGTGGACCGTGCACGGGTCCTGGCGCCATCGCTACGCAACCCGGACCCCGGGCGCAAGCAATGCCGTCCTCCCGCTCGCCCTCCCGTGGGGCGGGCCGCCATCCAGACCTCCGGAGTCATGGCGCGAAAGGATAGCCCGGCCCCGGGGTGGGTGGGGGGCGGGGACGTTTCTGTAAGTCGGTTGCAATCAGCCGCCGGGGTCCGCCGTAAGGCCCTACGGGCCTTGCCCCCTCGCTCGTCCACCCAGGAATCTTGATGAATTCCTCCCTCTCCCTGGGCGCCTTGCTGGCGCTCTTCTCCCTGTCCCCCACGGCCCGGGCCGCCGAGCCGGCCGCGCCCCCGAAGCCCCCCGCCCAGGCCCCCGCGGCCGACGCGGCGGAGAAGCTGATGGGCATCTGGTCGGCGGACCCCGTCTATGGGCCCGAGGTCCAGGGCGAGCTGACGGTGTTCCGTGAGGGCACCACGTGGCGCGCGCGAATCTCGGGCTACGAGGCCACGGGCCAGGTGGAGAAGGGCGCGCTGACGCTGGCCTTGCCGGGCGGACAGGGGACGTTCCGGGCCACGGTGGCGGCGGATGGCCAGGAGCTCAGGGGCCACTGGGTGCAGCCGCGCGTCATGGTGGGTGGCGTGCGGTACGCGACGCCGGTGGCGCTGCGCTCACTGCGGAAGGGCGTGTGGCGCGGGACGGTGAAGCCGTGGGCGGACCGCTTCACGCTGTACCTGGTCGTCTACAAGAAGCCGGATGGCGCCATCGCCGCGTACCTGAGGGACCCGGAGAAGGGCTTCGGAAGGCAGTTCGCGCTGAACGTCTCCGTGCAGGGCAGCGCCGTGAAGCTGGTGGACCCGCGCGGGCCGACGACGTTCGAGGGCACGCTGGATGAGAACTCGGGCCGGCTGTCCGTGCCCATCTTCTTCCTGGGGAACCTCCAGTTCACCCGTCGCGAGCGGGACCAGGCGGTGGGCCTGTATCCGCGCACGCCCGCGCCGGGGGCGTACGTCTACCGTCCGCCCGTGGCCGAGCAGGACGGCTGGGCGACGGCGTCCCTGTCTGACGTGGGCATGGACGCGGCACCCATCCAGGCGTTGATGCAGCGGCTCCTCGACACGGAGGTGGGCCCCGGGCCCGCGCAGCGCGTCCAGGGCGTGCTCATCGCGCGCAAGGGCAAGCTCGTGCTGGAGGAGTACTTCTACGGCTACGACAAGGAGCGGCTCCACGACTTGCGCTCGGCGTCCAAGACGCTGGCGCCGGTGCTGGTGGGCACCGCCATCCAGAAGGGCGCGAAGCTGTCTCCGCAGACGCCCGTCTACTCGATGTTCCCTGGCCATCAGCCGAAGGGGCCCCAGGACGCGCGCAGGGCGGGGCTGACGCTGGAGCACCTGATGACGATGACGTCGGGGTTCGACTGCGACGACGACAACGAGGAGACGCCCGGCAACGAGAACAACCTCCAGAATCAGGAGGGGGACTGGTACGCGTACACGTTGGATTTGCCCATGGCGCGGGCGCCGGGTGAGACGCAGGCGGTGTATTGCTCGGCGGGCATCAACCTGGTGGGCGGCGTGGTGCGCAACGCGACGGGCACGTGGTTGCCGGAGCACTTCGAGCGCACCGTGGCCACGCCGCTCCAGTTCCGTCACTACGCGATGAACCTGATGCCGGACGGGGAGGCGTACCTGGGCGGCGGCCTCTACGCGCGGCCCCGGGACGCGCTGAAGCTGGGGCAGCTGTACCTGTCGGGCGGCGTGTGGAACGGCAAGCGCGTGGTGTCCAGGCAGTGGGTCGAGCGCTCCACCGCGCGGCACTCGGTGATGAGCCCCGAGCGCACCTACGGGTATGCGTGGTGGCGCCACGAGGTGCGCGTGGGCGAGCGCGTCTACACGGAATACGAGGCGGGCGGCAACGGCGGGCAGTACGTCATGGTCATCCCCGAGCTGGAGCTCACGGTGATGTTCACCGGGGGCAATTACGGGCAGTTCAACGTCTGGAAGACCTTCCGGGAGGAATTGCTGCCCCGATACATCCTCGCGGCCGTGCGGCGGTAGGGGCGGGGGAGGGGGCGTCGGGCCTGTGTCTTGGCTCGACGCCCGGGGCGGAACGTGGGTAGAAGGCCGGTGCAATGGAGCCTGTTTCGAAGCCCAAAGTCTCGCTGGTGACCGAAATCTCGAGGGAGTTCACCTTCGAGGCCGCGCACTTCCTCCCCAACGTCCCGCCGGGGCACAAGTGCTCGCGCGTCCACGGGCACAGCTATCGCGTCGAAGTCACCGTGCGCGGTCCGGTGGACCCCCACTACGGCTGGGTGGTCGACTTCGCCACGCTCACCGAGGCCTGGCAGGCGATGCACGCGCAGCTGGACCACCGGCTGTTGAACGACGTGCCGGGGCTGGAGAACCCCACCAGCGAGCTGCTGGCCGCCTGGGTCTTCAGCAAGCTGAGCTTCCCCACCGCGAAGGTGGTGAAGATTCGCGTCGCGGAGACCTGCACGTCTCAGTGTGTCGTCTATCCCGAAGCGGGCTGACTCACTCGCGCAGCAGCAGCCCGCCGTCGAGCACCAGCTCCGTGCCGGTCATCCAGGACGCGCCCAGCAGGTGGCGCACGGCCTCGGCGACGTCCTCCGGATGTCCCAGTCTGCCGAGGGGATGCAGAGAGCGCAGGCCCGCGAGCTGGGCCTCCTGACGGCGGGTGTACTCCTCGGGTGGTGGCGTCGCCTCGCCCGGTGCGAGCCTCACCTCGCGCACCATGTCCGTCTCCACGACTCCGGGCAGCACCGCGTTGGCGCGGACGCCCCGGGCCGCGCCCGCCAGCGCGAGGACCTTCATCACCTGGAGCAGGCCCGCCTTCGCCGCGCTGTACACCGCGCTGGTGACGATGGGCCGCGTGGCCAGCGTGGACGCGACGAAGACCTGCGCGCCGCCGGGCTCCAACACCTCCAGCGCCTGCTCACCCAGGCGCAGCGGCGCGACGAGGTTGATCTCCAGCTGGGAGCGCAGCGCGTCCTCGCCGATGTGTCCCGGCGGTTGATGCACCACCTGGCCCGCGCTGTGGACGAAGCCGTCCAGGCCGCCCAGCAGCTCCGCGGCCCGACGCAGCAGTCCCTCGCGCTCCTTGGAGGACGACACGTCACAGGGCAGGGCGAAGGCCTGTCCTGGCCACGCGCGTGACACCTCGTTGAGGACGTCCGCGCGACGACCCGTCACGACGACGCGACCACCCGCGCGCAGCAGGGCCTCCGCCACCGCCCGGCCGATGCCCGTCCCGCCTCCGGTGATGAGTACCTTCCGGGTGCCTGTCGGCGTCATGAGCAGCGCTCCCAGCGTACGTCCACCTGTGCGCGGCGGTCGCTCACGGTGACAGGCGTTCCGGCAGGGCTTGCGTCACCTGGAAGGGCGTCGTTCGAGCGGGAGTCTCTCCTCTGTCCTTCATGCCCGGTCAGGTGCTCGTCCGTTGCCACCGCGCTCATGACCGCGTCCCCGTCGAGGACTCCGAGGCGACCAGCTCATCGTGTGGATAGTAGGAGGTGCCCGTGACGGGCGTCAGGCCCTCGGGAGGGGCCTCGGTCTCCACCTCGTCCGACGGGATGAAGCCGGGCTTGTCGACACAGAGCACGGTCTGCTCGGTGGACGAGGGGTTGTCGTAGCGATGCGGGAAGCCGCGCGGCCAGTGGAACGCCTGCCCTCGGGCCACGGGCCGGTGTTGCAGGTGCAGCCCTCCGCCCAGCACCAGCTCGCTCTCCTCCATCTTCTGGTGCACGTGCGTGGGGATGTGGCCTCCGGGGCGCACCCGCAGCCGGTAGACGCCGTAGCCCGTCCCCTCGTGGATGATGTCCACGCGGCCGAAGGACTTCTCCTCCTTGCCGTAGACCATCTCCTCCGCGCTGCGGTGCACCTGGAGCGAGGGAATCGCCAGCCCGCCCAGCGCGTGGGGCTTGGTGACCCGCACCGTGGCCGCGTGGACCTGAGCGCGCGGCACGTCCTCGGTGGGCGGCGCCAGCACGTAGCGGCAGATGGCCTCGGCGGCGGACTCGAGCAGCTCGAAGCGACACGACTCCAAGAGGAAGCGCAGCTCCCCCGCGAGTCGTCCGTAGTTCACCGTCTGCGAGAGCTTGCCGCCCGCCGCGGAGCGCGTGTCCAGGAACAGCGCCACGTCGACTTGCAGCGGCTGGGCGGAGATGCGCTCCCGATTGAAGATGCCCACGATGCAGTCCACCGTGAGGCCCCGCACCTCGATGACGTCCAGCGGTCGGCCCTCGGCCGTGGTGATGGTGGGGGGATGGAAGGCGTGCTCGATGCTCATGGCTGTCCGGGAATGTAGGCCGCCCATCGTCCGAGGGAAACGCGGACGAGGGCTCCCGTCTCCTCAGTAACAGGCCGGGGTGGTGAAGGCACTGCCGACGGGCTCCCTGGCCGTGCCCCGAGCGGCGTCCGGGCCCCCCTGCCTCCGAGGCCCCCGGTGTGGTCGTCCCGAGGCGCTCGTTCCTGTTTCCCGGCTGGAGGTGCAATCCAGTGGCATCGAGTCCTCCAGGTCCTGGTCTTGGGACGGTCCGTTGCGCGATTCTGGGCGCCACATGCTCCTCGTCCTCCTGGGTGTGCTGCTGTCCGCGAAGCCGGCGCCGGCCGCGAAGGTCTTCGTGCCGTGTCCCCAGGCCACGCCCGAGTGGAGCGCGGCCCATGAGCGCCTCGTCGCGCTGGACGCGAAGCTGGAGTCGCTGCCCGACGGAGTCGACGGCAAGCCGGGCGTGGCGGCGCTGCGTGAGCTCTTGTCCTCGCGCTGCTTCGAGCTGAGCCGCGAGGTGAGCGAGCCGGTGCCCGAGGACGTCTCGCTCCTGGCCCTGAAGGACTGGTGGCGTCGGGGCGGGCGGACGTGGGTGGAGTCCTATCTGGAGCTGGGCAGGCCGGGTGTCCGCACGGTGGTCTTGCCGCCGACGGTGCGTGAGGTGCTGATGCTCGACACGGTGAAGCCGGACCACAAGCTCGCGCCGTGGCTGTGCGCCATGGGGGACAGCGCCTGTGTGAAGGAGACCGAGCCCTGGGTCGTCCGGGCCGAGGCGGCCTTCGCCGCCCACCGGGAGAAGGAGGCGAAGCACCTCGCGAGCATCGTGGACGCGGACTCCGCTGGTGAGGGCTTCGGGCCCGCGTCCTGCGAGAAGGAGGCCCGCAGGAAGTCCAAGCGCTGGCGCTACCCCGCGTGGCGCCTGTGCCTGTCCAGTCATGGGGATTCGGTGCGGATGCTCCCGCTGATGGGTCTGCGAGTCCCCTCGGAGGGGTGGCTGGTGCTGCGCGGACGTCGCGGGCATTACTCCTTCTGCGACGAGGTGCGCGCCTACCACCTGGGCACGGGCACGGCTTGGGTGTCGCAGAGCTGCAGCGAGCTGGCCCTGTACGAGGACGCGGAGCGCGTCGGCAAGGTCGACGTGAAGACCACGGACGCGAACCGGCAGGCGCGCGTGGCGGTGGGGACCGTGAGTCGCGAGGCGCTGCGAGAGCTGACGTGGATGCTGCTGTTGTCGGGCGAACTCGACGACGTGCTCCGGCCCGCTCCCCTCCGCCAAGAGGTCCCCAAGGGCTTCGCCATCGAGTGGCGGGAACTCCCCGACGACTTCACCACCGTGGGCGGCGTCGTGGGCGGCGTGGTGTGGGGCAACAGCGGGCAGACCGTCCTCCGCTGGACGTGGTTCCCACCCGAGCGGGGCGAGCCGCTGTCGGGCGACCTGACCTGGCCCGAGGCCTCGGACCCCGGCGATGACCATGCGGACACCCTGGTGGAGGCGCTCGAGAAGACCTTCCAGGCGGGCTGTCCGACGCGCCCCGTGCCCGTGGACCTGCTCGACTTCACCCGTCCGACCACCGTCAATGAGGTCGACGCACCCGAGGGCGTGTCCCACGTCCAGGATGCCCGTGTCACCGCCCTGCGCGAGTGGAAGCCGCCCCCGGGCTGCACCGTCCCCGGCAAGTGAGGCCCCGCGAGATTGCGTTGCGCTCCGGGGCTCCGGGCAATTAGTAATGGGATATGTTGCAAATTGCCTCGGCGGTGAGGCGCGCCGCGCCTCGGGCGTTCCGTTCATCGGGACGCTGTTGTCCCTCCATGTGTCGTTAGCGTCGTCATCGGACCTCGCGCGGAGGGCCGGGCCACCTCACGGGTCCGGTGCGTCGCGCCGTCGGCTCCGAGCTCCTCGATAGGTACCGCCGTCCTCCCATCGGTGATGCATGCACCGGAGGGTCGACGTGTGCCTCCACACCCCCGTGTGTCGCCCTCAACACGGGTGACGTGCGTGTCAGCTCCCGTCCTGTCCACCTGATGTCGTAATCCCAGACACCTCCATGTCCTCCGCCTGCGACCTCGTGCGCCGGACGGGAGACGTCCGTGAAGACGCATCCGTAGAACCATCCCTGTTCCCATCGGCGACCTCGTGCGCCGCACGGGAGACGTTCGTGAAGTCGTAGCCCCAGACACCCGTGTCCCCGGTCGGCGACCTCGTGCGCCGCACGGGAGACGTCCTCGAAGACGCATTCCTAGAGCCATCCCAGTCCCCCGTCGGCGATGTCGCACGCCGCACGGGAGACGTCCGTGAAGTCGTTCCTCGTCCTGTCACCCAGGGCCGTCGGCGGTGGGCGCGCACGAGCGCGAACGCCACCGGTGTGTCCCGACCCTTGGAAGAAGTCGGAGTCCCCCATGAATTGGAAGCGTGCAGCAGTCGGAGGGGCCTTGTCCCTTCCTCTCGTCATCGGTGGTCTGGTCCTCGCGCGGAGCGAGAGCGCGGATGCGTCCGGTGGAGCAGGTGGCGCGAAGATGGCGGCGGCCCCCGTTGTCGCCGCGGAGGTCGTCACCCGGCAGGTGGCCGACAGCGCCGAGTTCACCGGTACGTTGGCGGCGGTGCAGAGCGTGGAGCTGCGGCCTCGCGTCGGCGGCTACATCGACTCGGTGCGCTTCGCGGAGGGCGGGTTGGTGACGGCGGGGCAGGTGTTGTTCCAGCTCGACTCGCGCACCTTCGAGGCCGTGCTGGACCGGGCGCGCGCGGACCTGCGTCAGGCCGAGGAGCGCCGCACGCTGGCCGAGAAGCGGTTCGAGCGCGGCGAGAAGCTGGTCGCCGAGCAGGCCATCTCCCAGGGTGACTTCGATGTGCTGACGGCGGAGCGCGCGGAGTCCCGCGCACGCGTCGAGTCCGCCAAGGCGGCGGTGCGAGGCGCGGAGGTCGACCTGCAGGACACGCGCGTGCGCGCACCCGTGAGTGGACGGGTGGGGCGGGCGCTGGTGACGCAGGGCAACCTGGTCAGCGGCGGCGCGCTGCTCACGACCATCGTCTCGGTGGAGCCCTTCTACGTGTACTTCGACGTGGACGAGGCCACGTACCTGCGCTTCGCGGGCACGACCTCCGGGGCCCGCGGGAAGGACGGGCGCGTCAACGCGGTGCCGGTGCGGGTGGCGTTGACGGGGGACGAGGGCTTCCCCCGCGAGGCGCGGCTCGACTTCCTGGACAATCAAGTGGTGGCGGGGACGGGGACTGCGCGAGCGCGCGCGGTGCTGCCCAATCCGGACGGGAAGCTGACGGCGGGGCTGTTCGCGCGGGTGCGGCTGGAAACGGGCGCGGCGCGGCCCACGGTCCTCATCCAGGACCTGGCGGTGGGCACGGACCAGAAGGGGCGCTACGTGCTGGTGGTGCGTCCGGACCAGACGCTGGAGCAGCGGCGCGTGGAGCTGGGGACGACGGAGGGGGGGCTGAGGGTGGTGCGCTCGGGGTTGGCGGCGGGTGAGAAGGTGGTGCTCAAGGGCCTGGCGAGGCCGGGGATGGCGGTGGCGCCGACGCTGGTCGCCATGGCCGGCTCCGAGCACGCCGAGGGGGCGCAGCCGTGAAGTTCGCGCACTTCTTCGTCGACCGGCCCATCTTCGCGGCCGTGTTGTCGGTGCTGCTGCTGATTGGCGGCGGCCTGTCGTTGTTCCAGCTGCCGTTGAGTGAGTACCCAGCGGTGTCTCCGCCCACGGTGGTGGTGCGCGCGGCCTATCCCGGCGCGGACCCGGCGGTCATCGCGGAGACGGTGGCCGCGCCGCTGGAGCAGGAGATCAACGGCGTGGAGGGCATGCTCTACATGTCCTCGCAGGCGACGAGCGACGGCCGGGTGGCGGTGACGATTACCTTCGGCATGGGCGTCAACCCGGACACCGCGCAGGTGCAGGTGCAGAACCGGGTGGCTCGCGCGATTCCGCGACTGCCGGCGGAGGTGCAGCGACTGGGTGTGCTCACCGAGAAGTCGAGCCCGGACCTGCTGATGGTGGTGCACCTGGTGTCCCCGGAGGGGAAGCAGGACCCGCTCTTCCTCTCCAACTACGCGGTGCTCCAGGTGCGGGACGTGCTTCAGCGCGTGCCCGGCGTGGGCAGCGTGAACGTGCTGGGCGCGGGCGAGTACAGCATGCGTGTCTGGTTGGACCCGCGGTTGCTCGCCGCGAGGGGCCTCACCGCGAGCGACGTGGTGGCCGCCATCCGCGAGCAGAACGTGCAGGTGGCCGCGGGTGTCATCGGCCAGCAGCCGGACGAGCGGTCCGCGTTCCAGCTCACCGTCACCACGCAGGGCCGGCTCACGGAGGAGGAGCAGTTCCGCGACATCGTGGTCAAGGTGGGCGAGGAGGGGCAGGTGACGCGCCTGCGGGACGTGGCCCGCGTGGAGCTGGGTGCGAGCTCCTACTCCGTGCGAGCGCGACTGGATGGGAAGTCGGCGGTGGCCATCGGCATCAGCCAGGCGTCCGGCTCCAACGCGCTGGACGTGTCCGCTGGCATCCGCGCGCGGATGACGGAGCTGAAGGAGGCCTTCCCCCAGGGCATGGAGTACAAGATTGCCTACGACCCGACGCTCTTCGTGCGCGCGTCCATCCGCAACGTGGTGACGACGCTGCTGGAGGCGGTGGTGCTGGTGGTGTTGGTGGTGCTGCTGTTCCTCCAGACGTGGCGCGCCTCCATCATCCCGCTGGCGGCGGTGCCCGTGTCGCTGGTGGGAACAGCGGCGATCATGCAGATGCTGGGCTTCTCGCTCAACACGCTGTCGCTCTTCGGCCTGGTGCTCTCCATCGGCATCGTGGTGGATGACGCCATCGTCGTCGTGGAGAATGTGGAGCGGCACATCGCGCAGGGCGTGAGTCCGAAGGAGGCGGCCCGCAGGGCGATGACGGAGGTGACCGGTCCCATCATCGCGATTACCTCCGTGCTGTCAGCGGTGTTCGTCCCCACGGCGTTCCTGGGTGGTTTGACGGGACAGTTCTATCGACAGTTCGCGCTGACCATCGCCATCTCGACCCTCCTCTCGGCGTTCAACTCGCTCACGCTCAGCCCGGCGCTCGCGGGGGTGCTGCTGCGCGGACACCACGGCCCGAAGGATGGACTGACGCGCTTCATGGAGAAGGCGTTCGGCGGGTGGCTGTTCGGGCCGTTCAACCGCTTCTTCGACCGGGCGTCCTCGGGCTACGTGTCCCTGGTGCGCAGGGGGGTGCGGGTCAGCGGGCTGGCGCTCGTGGTGTACGGCGGGCTGCTGGTGCTGACGTGGCTGGGCTTCGCGAAGGTGCCCGCGGGCTTCGTGCCTATGCAGGACAAGTACTACCTGGTGGGCCTGGCGCAGCTGCCCCCCGCGTCGTCGCTGGAGCGGACGGACGCGGTGGTGAAGAAGATGTCGGACCTGATGCTGGCGGAGAAGGGCGTGGCCAACGTGGTGGCCTTCTCGGGCATCTCCATCAACGGCTTCGTCAACTCGCCCAACTCGGCCGTCGTGTTCGCCATCCTGGACGACTTCGAGAAGCGACAGTCGCCGGAGCTGTCGGCCGGGGCCATCGCGGGGAAGCTCCAGGGGAAGTTCATGGGCGTGCAGGAGGGCTTCGCGGCCATCTTCCCGCCGCCGCCGGTGCCGGGCATGGGCTCGACGGCGGGCTTCAAGCTCCAGGTGGAGGACCGGGCGGGGCTGGGCTCGCAGGCGCTGTACGAGGCCACGCAGGCCCTGGTGCAGCGTGCGTCCGCGGACCCGCAGGTGATGGGGTTGATGTCGGGGTTCGAGATCAACGTGCCGCAGCTCCACGCGGAGGTGGACCGGGTGAAGGCGAAGCAGCAGGGTGTGCCGTTGGGCTCGGTCTTCGAGACGCTCCAGATTCACCTGGGCTCGCTGTACGTGAACGACTTCAACCGCTTCGGTCGGACGTACCAGGTGAACGTGCAGGCGGACGCGAAGCACCGCATGGAGCCGGAGGACATCGGCCGGCTGCAGGTGAGAAACCCACAGGGCGGGATGGTGCCCCTGGCCTCGCTGGTGGACGTGACGCCCTCGTTCGGGCCGGACCAGGTGCTGCGCTACAACGGGTATCCCTCCGCGGACATCAACGGGGCGGCGGCGCCGGGTGTGAGCACGGGACAGGCGGTGGCCGCGATGGAGCGACTGGCCGCGGAGACGCTCCCCGCTGGCATGAGCTTCGAGTGGACCGACCTGACGTATCAGGAGAAGCTCGCGGGCAAGGAGGGCCTGTTCGTCTTCCCGCTGGCCATCCTGTTGGCGTTCCTCATCCTGGCGGCGCAGTACAACAGCTGGTCACTGCCGCTGGCGGTGCTGCTCACGGTGCCGCTGGCATTGCTCAGCGCGATTGCCGGGGTGTGGCTGGTGGGTGGGGACAACAACATCTTCACGCAGATTGGGCTGGTGGTGCTGGTGGGGCTCGCGGCGAAGAACGCCATCCTCATCGTCGAGTTCGCCCGGGCGCAGGAGGATGAGGGGATGGGCGTGGTTCAGGCGGCGCTGGAGGCGTGCCGGCTGCGGCTGCGGCCCATCCTGATGACGTCCATCGCGTTCATCATGGGCGTGGTGCCGCTGGCGGTGGCGACGGGGGCGGGCGCGGAGATGCGTCAGGCGATGGGCGTGGCGGTGTTCGCCGGCATGCTCGGCGTGACGCTGTTCGGCCTGGTGCTGACGCCCATCTTCTACATCGTCATCCGGAAGCTCGCGCTGCGCGGCGAGGAGCGGGAGGCCCCGGCCATCCCCGCCGGCGCGACGGGGGCAGAAGGTCACTGAGTCACTCAGAAGTTGTCGGGGGCCGAGGGGCCGTCTTCTCAGGGGGAAGGCGGCCTCTCGTGTTTGGGGCGGGGTGCATGGCTCTGGACGAAGGTGCTGCGCTCGGACACGGCGCTGCTCATCATCCATGAAGAAGCGCGTCAGTGCATGTCATGGCCCCTTCGGTGCGCGAAGGGCGACGCCCAGGGGGCTCTTGGGCGGATGGAGTGGATTCTGTCCATCCAGCCGCACAACCCTCACCCCTCGCGCGAGCAGTTGCCGCAGCAGCTCCAGCCAGGAGTCCTGCGACGCGCTGCCAGCCAGGGGCACGGCCAACAGGTTCCCATCCTCTCCCACGCCGTAGGCCACCAGGGCCGAGCCGCGCTGCACCGTGCGCGCCCACCGGGCGTCCAGGAAGGTGGCGTCCAAGTACAGATAGGGGAAGGGATCGGTGCGAAGGCCCTCCACCTTCTCGTCGAGGGACTTCGTCACGCGGCTCACCGTCGAGCTCCTCGCTGCGCCGCTTGTAGCGGCCCAGGACGGCCTGCGCCGAGCCGCTTGCGCGGGAGCGGGCTGCCAGCGCTCGGAACGACGTGCCCCAGCGGCGCTGGTGCGCCTTGGCGTACTGCTCGGGTTCCGACGCCCAAGACGATCTCGAAAGAGATTCAGACGCCGCGTTATAGATGGTCTTGGGGAGAAGGGCTTATTGAGAGGGTGTGGACAACGCGGAGGCCCTGACGGCTCCGACGCTCACCCAGGAGATAAGTGATGCCCCAGGCAAGACTGAAGGCGACCCACGGCTTCCATGCGACGATGCGAGCTCGTCCGGGGCGGGCCGACGCGCTGATCGATGCACTGCTCGCGGGAGCGCCGACGAGCAACGAGAACTGCCTCGTCTATCTCGTGGGGCGCTCGTCGAGCGAGCCCGACGTCATTGACGTCACCGAGGGCTGGACTTCGAAGGAGGCCCACGCCGAGGCGTTCGCGAGCGCGTCGGCGCAGGCGCTGATCGCGAGGCTCGCGCCGCTCGTGACTGACGCCGCGCAGTACCGGGATGTCGTCCCAGTGGGCGGCTCCGTGCGCGGCTGAAGTGAACCCCAAACCCAAAACCCCAACCACCGAAGGAGATTTCCATGAACACCACGAAGACCCTCAAGACTGTTCTCATCACCGGCTGCTCGTCTGGCTACGGCGAGGCGACGGCCCGCTACTTCCACGACCAGGGCTGGAATGTCATCGCGACGATGCGCACCCCTCGGCTCGGCGAGCTGCCGAAGTCCGACCGGCTCCGCGTCCTGGCGTTGGACGTGACGAAGCCCGAGACCATCGCAGCAGCCCTCGAGCAGGCGGGGCCCATCGACGTGCTGGTCAACAACGCCGGCATCGGCGTCGTCGGCGCGTTCGAGGCCACCCCCATGTCGACGATTCGCGAGGTCTTCGAGACCAACACCTTCGGCGTCATGGCGGTGCTCCAGGCCGCGGTGCCTCGGTTCCGCGAGCGCCGGGCGGGCGTGATCGTGAACGTGACCTCGAGCGTGACGCTCGCGCCGATGCCGCTCGCCGCCGTGTACACGGCCAGCAAGCTCGCCGTCGAGGGCTTCACCGCCTCGCTCGCCCACGAGTTGGGCGCCTTCAACGTGAAGGTGAAGCTCGTCGAGCCTGGCTACGGACCGGGCACGCGCTTCACCGCGAACGGCACCACGCGCATGCAGGGGTTGATCCCCAAGTCCTACGAGGCGTTCGCGCAGCCCATCTTCGCGGCCTTCGCGCAGCCGGGGCTCACGACGACGGCGTCCGATGTGGCCGAGGCCATCTGGCGCGCGGCCAACGATGAGACCGGGACGCTCCGTTTTCCAGCCGGGCCAGACGCCGTCGCGCTCGCGAAGTCGGCGTCGCTCATCAAGGTCGCCTGACGTCGGCACCCACTTCAACCTCAACACCCAGGAGAGAACACCATGTCACAGCTCAACGCGGAACATCGTCTCTTCATCAACGGCACCCTCGTCGAGGCCGAGGGCGGCGCCACCTACGACGTCATCAACCCGGCGACGGAGGAGATCGTCGGCGTCGTAGCCGCCGCCTCCGTCGCGGATGGCGACCGCGCCATCGCCGCTGCCCGCCGGTGCTTCGACGAGTCGGACTGGTCGACCAACACCGCGAGGCGCATCCGCGCACTGACACAATTGCGTGATGGCCTCAAGGCGGTCAGCGAGGAGTGGCGGCGTCAGGTCGTCGCCGAGAGCGGGTGCCCCCTCGCGTTCACCCATGGCCCGATGCTCGACAGCCCGGTGGCGGACATCGACTACTCGCTGAAGCTCCTCGAGACCTACGACTTCGAGCGCGAACTCGAGGACCTTGGCTCGCCCATCGGAGGCCCCGCGCGTCGCCTGGTGTGCAAGGAGGCCGCCGGAGTGGTGGTGGCCATCACGCCGTGGAACGCGCCGGTGCAGACCAACATGCAGAAGAGCATCCCCGCGCTGGCCGCGGGCTGCACGGTGGTCCTCAAGGCGGCCCAGAATACGCCGTGGGCGGCGACCATGCTCGGTCGCGTCGCGGCCCAGTGCCCGGACCTGCCTCCGGGAGCCTTCAACGTGCTGACGTCGACGGGGAGCGGCTCGCTCGGCTCGATGCTCACGTCCGACCCGCGCGTCGACGTCATCTCCTTCACGGGCTCGACGGCCACGGGCCGTCGCGTGATGGAGAGCGCGTCGAAGACCATCAAGCGCACGCTGCTCGAGCTGGGCGGCAAGTCGGCGATGATCGTCCTCGACGACGCGAAGTTCCCAGAGGCGCTGAAGGGCGCGGCCTTCGTCTGCGCCAACGCGGGCCAGGGCTGCGTGCTGAACACGCGCTTGCTCGTCCCGCGCTCCCGTTACGACGAGGCCATCGCGATCCTCGAGCAGATCTACCGCGACGTTCCCTACGGTGACCCGGCCGACGTGAAGAACATCATGGGCCCGATGATCAGCGCGGGGCAGCGCGAGCGCGTGCTCGCCTACATCGAGAAAGGCAAGGCCGAGGGCGCTCGCCTCGTGGTGGGCGGCGGCACGCCGAAGCACCTCAGCAAGGGCTACTTCGTCGAGCCGACCCTGTTCGCCGACGTCGACAACTCGATGACGATCGCGCAGGAGGAGATCTTCGGCCCGGTGCTCGTCGTCATCCCGTTCGATGACGACGACGACGCGGTCCGCATCGCGAACGACTCCATCGACGGGCTCTCGGGTTCGGTCATCTCGGCGTCGCCGTCGCGCGCGATGCGGGTGGCCCGTCGCATCCGCACGGGCTCGATGAACGTCAACGGCGCCTTCTTCTTCTCTCCGAACGCACCCTTCGGCGGCTACAAGCAGTCGGGGCTGGGCAGGGAGAACGGCGTCGAGGGCTTCGAGGAGTACCTTGAGACCAAGACCATCGCCGTCCCCAGCGACTTCCCGCGCCTGGTCGGATGACATCATGGGACGCCTTCTTCCGCTCGTCGTGTACCTCCCCGCCGGCGTCGCCATCATCGGCGGGATCCACTACTACCTCTGGGCGCGGCTCGTGCGCGACGTGGGCTTCGGGCCGACGACGGCGTTCGGATTGAAGGCGCTCCTCGTGTTCCTCGCGGCGAGCGTTCCGCTCGGCGTGATCGCGAGTCGACTCGTGCCCTATCGATGGTCGGTCTGGTGGCTCGAGCCCATCTACCTCTGGCTCGGCACCTCCATGCTCCTCGCGATGGGGTTGGCCGTGATGGAGGTGCTGCCCATCACGACGTCCCGAGCGTCGAGCGCGGCTGTCGTCCTGGTGATGGGCCTCGGCGCGGCCGCGTTGGCCGCGCATGAAGCCCGCAGGGTGCGTGTCGAACGCGTGGAAATCCCCCTGCGCAAGCTGCCGCGAGAGTTCGATCGGCTGCGCCTCGTCCAGCTCTCGGACCTGCACATCGGCCAGACGCTCGGGCGCGCGTTCCTCGAGGAGGTCGTCTCGCAAGTGAACGCCCTCGCGCCCGACGCCGTGCTCATCACGGGCGACCTGGTGGACGGCCGCGTCGCGGACATCGCGGCCGACATCGCGCCGCTTGCCGCGCTCACCTCGACCTACGGCACGTTCTTCGTCACCGGGAACCACGAGTACCACGCGGATGCGCCCGAGTGGTGCGAGCATCTTGGCAAGCTCGGCGTCCGAGTCCTACGCAATGAGCACGTCGCCCTCGAGCGCGCCGGACAGGTCCTCCACCTCGCGGGCATTGACGACTATGAGGCGGCGCACTTCGACGTCGGCCATGGCCCCGATCTCGCGCGAGCCGTCGAGGGCCGCGACCGCAGCAAGGTGCTCATCCTCATGGCGCACCAGCCGAAGGCCGTTCAGGAGGCTGTGCGGCACGGCGTCGACCTGCAGCTCTCCGGGCACACTCACGGAGGCCAGTTCTGGCCACTGCGTTGGCTGCTTCGGGCGAGGCAGCCCGTCGTCGATGGGCTCCGCAGGGTGGGAGACACGCTCGTCTACGTCAGCCGAGGCACGGGCCACTCAGGGCCACCCATGCGGCTCGGCGTTCCGCCGGAGATCACCGAACTCGTGCTGAGGAGTGAAGACGATGTATGATGTCGAAATGGCAAAACGTTCGCCAGCGTCCGACATGCCGCCGCCCACGCACGAATCCTCCGACCCGCTCGCGGCGGTCATCTCCCTGCTCCGTCCGCAGACAGTCTTGCCCAAGGTCATCAGCGGCGCGGGGCAGTGGAGTGTGCGGTACCCGGCGCACAACGAGCCCGGCTTCTGCATCATGCTGGAAGGAACATGCTTCCTTGATGTCGACGGCGTCGACGGGGTGCAGCTCGAGGAGGGCGACTTCGTGCTCCTGCCTTCGACGCCGGGCTTCACGATGTCGAGCGCCCAGGGGCTGAAGCCGAGGCTCATCACCGCGGCGGACGGCAACGAGCTACGGCACGGTACGCCCACGGGCCGCCCGACGATGCGCCAGCTCGGCGGCTACTTCCTCGTGGACCGCGCGAACGCGAGTCTCCTCGAGAAGTTCCTGCCCGTGATGATCCTCATCCGACGCGATGATCCCGGTGCCGTGCGTCTGCGGCGGCTCGTCGAGCTCATCGCAGACGAGGCGGCGACCCGTCGAACAGGGCGGGCGCTGATCCTCGAGCGGCTCGTCGAGGTGCTGCTCGTCGAGGCGCTGCGCCTTCGACCCGCGGAAGCGGCGGGGCGGGAGACGGGCTTGCTCGCTGGCCTCGCTGACCCTGACCTTGCGCGTGCCCTTCGGAAGATGCACGCCGACGTCGCGCACCGGTGGACCGTCGCGGAGCTCGGACGTGTCGCCGGCATGTCGCGCGCGGTGTTCGCCGAGCGATTCGCGAGAACGGTGGGCATGCCTCCGATGGAGTACCTGCTCGAGTGGCGCATCGCGATCGCCAAGGACGTCCTGCTTCGCGAGCACACGCCCCTCGCCGAGCTCGCCGAGAGGATCGGCTACCAGTCGGCAAGCGCCTTCAGCGTCGCGTTCTCGCGTCACGCCGGGTGTTCCCCGAGCGGGTTCGCGCGCTCGATGCGCGCGTGACCGGAGGCCCGCGAGGGGCCGTCTTCTCAGGGGGAAGGCGACCTCTCGTGTTGGGGGCGGGGTGCACGGTTCTGGACGAAAGGTGCCGGCGTGCGGGGGGAGTGCCTAGCTTGGCCGCCAGGAGGTGCACGTGGCGAAGTCAGGGGCACGGTCCGGCGGGAAGGCGCGCGCGACGAAGGAGCGACGCTCGGACACGGCGCTGCTCATCATCGACGTCATCAATGACCTGGAGTTCCCGGGCGGGGAGAAGGTGCTGCCCTGGGCGCTGCGCATGGTGGAGCGGCTGGGGCCGCTGGCCCGGCGGATGCGCTCGGCGGGGGTGCCGGTCATCTACGTCAACGACAACTTCAACCACTGGCGCAGCAACTTCCGGGACGTCTATCGGCACTGCACGCGCAAGGGGATTCGAGGACGGCCGGTGGCGCGGGCGTTGAAGCCCGAGCCGAGGGACTACTTCGTCCTCAAGCCGAAGCACTCGGCGTTCTTCGCGACGTCACTGGTTCCGTTGTTGGAGCACCTGGGGACGAAGAAGCTGCTGATGGCGGGGATGGCCACGAACCTGTGCGTCTTCTTCAGCGCGCATGACGCGCACATGCACGAGTACGACATCACCGTGCTGAGCGACTGCTGCGCGGCGGAGAGCGACGGGGACCATGACCTGGCGTTGGACCAGCTCCAGCGCTTCCTGGGCGTGCGCGTGTGCCGGGCGGATGAGGTGAAGCGCACCCGCCGCGCCCGGAAGCCGGCGCATTCCGCCAAGGGGGCAGGGCGGTTGTGACGTCGGGACGCAAGGTTTCCCGAATCGAGCGCCGCCGCGTCTAGACTGCCCTGCGTGTCCAGGTCTTCCGAGCAGAGCCCCGTGGGCGGCTTCCGCGCCCGTCTCCACACCATCATCTTCGAGGCCGATACACCGGCGGGGAAGGCGTTCGACGTGGCCCTGATGTGGGCCATCCTGTTCAGCGTCATCGCGGTGATGCTGGAGAGTGTCGCCCCGGTGCGGGAGCGCCATGGCACCGCGCTCTCCATCGCGGAGTGGGCCTTCACCGCCATCTTCGCCACGGAGTATGTGCTGCGGCTCGTCGCCGTCCGCCGTCCGCTGGATTATGCGCGCAGCTTCTTTGGCCTCGTGGACCTGCTGGCCATCCTGCCCTCGTTCCTGAGCGTGCTGTTCCCGGGCGCCCAGACGTTGCTCGTCGTCCGAGTGCTGCGCCTGCTGCGCGTCTTCCGCGTGCTGAAGCTGGGGCACCTGTTGGGACAGGCGGAGATCCTCATGACGGCGCTGCGCGCGAGCCGGGGGAAGATCACCGTCTTCCTCGGCTTCGTCCTGACGGTGGTCGTCATCATGGGCTCCGTCATGTACCTGGTCGAGGGCGAGGCCCATGGCTTCGACAGCATCCCCCGCGCCATGTACTGGGCCGTGGTGACGATGACGACCGTGGGCTTCGGTGACATCACGCCGAAGACGATTCCGGGGCAGTTCATCGCGTCGGTGTTGATGATCATGGGCTACGGCATCCTCGCGGTGCCCACGGGCATCGTCTCCGTGGAGCTGGCCGCCGCCGCCCGTGGCCCCGTGGACACCCAGGCGTGCCCCGGCTGTGGCAACCAGGGACACGACCTGGACGCGCGCTTCTGCAAGAGCTGTGGGTCGGTGCTGGACTGGACGCCGCCGAAGCCTCCACCCACACCCTGAGTCGCGCCGTTGTTCGACGCAGGCCACCTGCCCCAGTCGGGATGTTCATTGCTGGCCGGGGCGTGCCCGGCCCGTGCATCAATCCGAGGCTCTCCGCTCCAGGCGCGGCACAGTGAGGCCCTTCCTTTCCTGGAGACCTCACGATGAACCTCTTCATCACTGGCGCCACCGGCTTCATTGGCGGCTCGCTGGCCGTGGACCTCAAGGCCCGGGGCCATTCGATTCGGGGACTGGTGCGCGATGAGGCCAAGGCCCGGAAGCTGGCGGCGCTCGGCGTCGAGCCCGTCCTGGGGGACCTGGACAACGTCGCGGTGCTCACGGCCGAGGCCCGGCGCGCGGACGGTGTCATCAACGCGGCGAGCAGTGACCACGAGAAGGCCATCCGGGCCCTGATTGAAGGCGTGAAGGGCTCGGGCAAGCCGCTGCTGCACACCAGCGGCTCCAGCGTCATCGGCGACGACGTGAAGGGCGACGCGCTGTCACCCAACGTGTTCGACGAGGACACGCCGTTCATCGTCGAGCCCGAAAAGCAGGCGCGGCATGCGCTCGACAACAGCGTCCTCGCGGCGCCGGGGGCTCGGGGCATCGTGCTGTGCAACACGATGATCTACGGCACGGGGAAGGGCCTGAGCCGCGACAGCGTGCAGATTCCTCCGCTGGTGGCGCAGGCTCGCAAGAGCGGCGTGGTGCGCGTCGTCGGCAAGGGCGTCAACCGCTGGTCCAACGTCCACATCGACGACGTCACGGCGCTCTACGCGCTGGCGCTGGAGAAGGCCCCGTCGGGGGCGTTCTACTTCGTGGAGAACGGCGAGGCGTCCTACGCGGAGATTGGCGAGGCCATCGCGGCGCGGCTGAAGCTGGGCCCGGTGCGGTCCTGGTCCGTGGAGGAGGCGTCACGCGAGTGGGGCGAGGGCCACGCTCGCTACTCGTTCGGCTCCAACAGCCGGGTGCGCGGGAAGCGCGCGCGGCGCGAGCTGGGCTGGGCGCCTCGCCATGACTCGGTGACTCGCTGGATTCGCGAGGAGATGCCCCTGGATTGAGGCGGCTTGCGTCCGCCGTCCGACATCCCCACATCCTTTTCGCGCGAGGCTCGCGGCACTTCGTGTTTGCTGCGCGTCGTTCGTCCCACCTGGAGGAGTGTGCTCATGCGTTCCCTGTTGGCGTCCCTGGCTTGTACTTCCCTGCTGACCCTCGCGGGGACCTCGCACGCACAGCCCGCGGGCAAACCCGCGGACCAGGGCGGCAACCTGGCCCCCGGGCAGGCAAAGGGCAGTCAGCAGACGGATCCTCGGCAGGGCCCCAACCCGACGGGCGCTCCCGTCGAGCAGGCCCCGCCCAACGTCCCCGAGTTCAAGCCGGCGTTCCCCGGTCAGACGCGCGCGCCCGCCGTCAACACGCGCACGGCCCTGCAGGTCACCGAGGTCGCCTCCGGCTTCAACAAGCCCTGGGCCATCGCGTTCCTGCCGGACAAGCGGATGCTCGTCACGGAGAAGCCGACGGGGAAGCTCTTCATCGTCACGCCCGAGGGCAAGAAGTCGCCGGCCATCGCGGGCCTGCCCAAGGTGGATGGTCGCAACCAGGGCGGTCTGCTCGACGTCGAGGTGGGGCCGGACTACGGCACCAGTGGCCTCATCTACTGGACCTATTACGAGCCCCGGAAGGGCGGCAACGGCCTCGCGGTGGCGCGCGCCAGGCTGGTGGATGGACCCAAGCCCAAGGTCGAGGGCGTGAAGGTCATCTTCCGCATGGAGCCGACGCTGGAGTCCACGCTGCACGCGGGTGGCCGACTCGTCTTCACGCCGGATGGGAAGCTGTTCGTCACGCTGGGCGAGCGCTCCATCATGGAGGGCCGCGTCCAGGCTCGCGACCTCAAGAGCGACTTCGGGAAGATTGTCCGCATCAACCCGGACGGCTCCATCCCGAAGGACAACCCCTTCGTGGGGCAGAAGGACGCGCGGCCGGAGATCTGGACGCTGGGGCACCGCAACATCCTGTCGGCGGCGCTCGACAGCAAGGGACGCCTCTGGGAGGTGGAGATGGGGCCTCGCGGTGGTGACGAGCTCAACCTCATCGAGCGCGGCAAGGACTACGGCTGGCCCACCATCGGCTACGGCGAGGAGTACTCCGGCGAGCCCATCCACAAGACGACGCAGGGCCCGGGCATGGAGCAGCCGGTGTACTACTGGGACCCGGTGATCTCGCCCTCGGGCATGACCATCTACTCCGGTGCGCTGTTCCCCGAGTGGAAGGGCAACTTCTTCATCGGCGGCTTGTCCAGCACGGCCCTCGTGCGACTGGTGCTCGAGAACGACCGCGTCGTGGGTGAGGAGCGCCTGCTGATGGACCAGAAGGCCCGCATCCGCGAGGTCGTCCAGGGCCCGGAGGGCGCGCTGTACCTGCTCACCGACGACTCGAACGGCAAGCTGCTGAAGGTGACGCCGCGCTGAAGCCAGGCGGGGTGCTCGCGTGCGGGGGCGGGCCCGGTTCGCCTCCGCGCGCGGTGGTTGACCGCAACAACCGGGTCGCCTTGCGTCATCACGTGCGTCATTCCTGAACCGTGTCCGAGCGCGAGCTTCATGCCTCGGTGACGAACGGGAGTGGGCACATGCGGAGAAGCAGGGTGGGGTTGTCGGGAGTCCAGCTGAGAGGGGCGTCGTGAGTGCCCGAGCCCTTCGTGCGCGGCCGATGCGCAGCGCCGTGTCGGTGGAGACGAAGCTGGAGGCGCTCGACTGGACCGGGCTCGGCGCGGAGCTGGATGCGCGCGGGTGCGCCACCCTGAGCGGCTTGCTCACGCCCGAGGAGTGCGGCGCCTTGTCGGCGCTCTATCCGGCGGATGCACCGTTTCGCAGTCGGGTCGTCATGGCTCGCCATGGCTTCGGGCGAGGGGAGTACAAGTACTTCGCCTATCCGCTCCCTGAACTCGTGGCTCGACTGCGGACCTCGCTCTATCCCGGGCTCGCGTCCATCGCGAATCGGTGGAACGAGGCGCTGCGCATCGACGCGCGATACCCCGAGACCCACGCCGCTTATCTCCAGCGGTGTCACGCGGCGGAGCAACTCCGGCCGACGCCGCTGCTGCTCCAGTACGGAGAAGGGGACTACAACTGCCTGCACCAGGACCTCTACGGCGACGAGGTCTTCCCGCTCCAGGTGGCCATCCTCTTGTCCGAGCCGGGGCGCGACTTCGCTGGTGGCGAGCTGGTGCTCACAGAGCAGCGTCCCCGCATGCAGTCTCGCGTGGAGGTCGTGCCGCTGCGGCAGGGGGATGGCGTCATCTTCCCGGTCCACCATCGCCCCGTGCAGGGCACTCGCGGCGTCTACCGCGTCAACATGCGTCACGGTGTCAGCCGCATCCGCTCCGGTCACCGGCACACGGTGGGCATCATCTTCCACGACGCGCGCTGACGCGGGGACAGGTCGCCTCCTCGTCGCGCCTGGTGTCGGCCGTATCCGCTCAGGGCGCTGCGCGATGGGGTTCGGCAGCCCAAGATGCTTGCTGCTGCGAAGAGAGCCTCTCTTCGCGCTGCCGGCAGGGCGTGCGCATGAAGGGCCTCGGGACAGGCCGTGTCTCGTGCCGGTTCATTGCCGCGGTGTGTCCTGGGAAACCTGCACGGAGGGCGGGCGCGCGCGGCTATCCTGGCGCCCAGGCAGGTGGGCGCGCGATGGACGACTTCCAGGCGATTCTCGACGAGGTGATGACGGCCGTCCTGCCGGTGGTGGGGCAGGGCCGTGTGGCCAACTACATCCCCGCGCTGGCCGCGGTGGACCCGTCGCGGTTCGGCATGGCGCTGGCCACGCTCGATGGTCAGGTCTTCGGCGTGGGCGATTGGCGCACGCCCTTCTCGGTGCAGAGCATCTCGAAGGTCTTCGCGTTGGCGCTGACGCTCGCGAGAGACGGGGACGCGCTGTGGCGCAGGGTGGGGAAGGAGCCCTCGGGCAATCCGTTCAACTCCCTGGTTCAGCTCGAGTACGAGCAGGGTGTGCCCCGCAATCCGTTCATCAACGCGGGAGCACTGGTCGTCACGGACCGGCTGCTCAGTCTCACCGGGGACTCACGCGGTCTGCTGCGGGAGTTCCTGCGCGAGGAGAGCGGAAATGCCTCGGTGGACTTCGACCCGGTCGTCGCCGCGTCCGAGGCCGAGCATGGCCATCGCAACTCCGCGCTGGCGCACTTCATGGCGAGCTACGGGAACATCGAGAACCCGGTGCCCCGAGTGCTCGAGCACTACTTCTGGCAGTGCTCGTTGCGGATGAGCTGCGCGGACCTGGCGCGTGCTTGTGGATTCCTGGCGCGGCATGGGCAGGGCGCCTCGGGGAGGCGGCTGCTCACGCGCAGTCAGGCCAAGCAGGTCAACGCGGTGATGCTCACCTGCGGCACCTACGACGCCGCGGGCGAGTTCGCCTATCGCGTGGGTCTGCCGTGCAAGAGTGGTGTCGGTGGCGGCATCATCGCCGTCATCCCGAATCGCTGTGGGTTGTGTGTGTGGAGCCCCGGGCTGGATGCCCACGGGAACTCGGTCGCGGGCGTGGAAGCCCTGGATCGATTCACGACGCTCACGGGCCTCTCGGTGTTCTGACGTCGCCGCGGGGATGAAGGCGAACCGGTCCTCGCGAAGTTACGCTTCCGCCGAGGACCGGCTCCCACCGCCCATCCTTCACGCCCGAGCCGTCTCACCTTGTTGAAGCGGTCTCCCGCCTCGCTCGCTGCGACACGCCCATCCAACCCGCCGCCCGTACCGCCCCGAACTACCCCGTACCGCGTGCTGCTCGTGCTGCGTGCTGCCCCGTCCGACCCGCCGCCCGTACTGCCCCGTCCTGCTCGTGCTGCGTGCTGCCCCGTCCGACCCGCCACCCGTGCTGCCCCGTGCTGCTCGTCCTGCGTGCTGCCCCGTCCGACCCGCCACCCGTGCTGCCCCGTCCGACCCGCCACCCGTGCTGCCCCGTCCGACCCGCCACCCGTGCTGCCCCGTCCGCCCCGCCGCCCGTACTGCCCCGTCCTGCGTACTGCCCCGTCCGACCCGCCGCCCGTACTGCCCCGTCCTGCGTGCTGCCCCGTCCGACCCGCCGCCCGTACTGCCCCGTCCGACCCGCCGCCCGTACTGCCCCGTCCTGCGTACTGCCCCGTCCTGCGTGCTGCCCCGTCCGACCCGCCGCCCGTACTGCCCCGTCCGACCCGCCACCCGTGCTGCCCCGTGCTGCCCGTCCTGCGTGCTGCCCCGTCCGACCCGCCGCCCGTGCTGCCCCGTCCTGCGTGCTGCCCCGTCCTGCGAACTACCCCGACCAACCCGCCGCCCGTCCTGCCCCGTACCGCCCCGTCCTGCGAACTGCCCCGACCAACCCGCCGCCCGTGCTGCCCCGTACCGCCCCGTCCTGCGTGCTGCCCCGACCAACCCGCCACCCGTGCTGCCCCGTACCGCCCGGTCCTGCGTACCGCCCCGACCAACCCGCCGCCCGTGCTGCCCCGCCCGACCCGCCCACCGCTGCGTCATCTTCGCTGCGTGCTCTACCCCATAGCAGGGCGCGTGCCGTCCGAATGACCTCCACTGATCCAAGTTTTTCCAAGCACTTGCACCGCACCCCCAGCGAGTGAGTCACGCGGTCCAGTAAGAAGTCCGGTGCCGTCCTTCCGGAATACCGAAAGCGCGCCACCGCGTTGACCCTGAATGCCCATCAAGACCCGTCGCTGGTGTGTCCCTGGCGAGCCCGATGACGGCTGGAGAGTCCTCATCTGCCGCTACAGGCCCCGCGGCCTCCCCAAGGCCAAGGAGACCTGGGACGAGTGGCGCCGCGAGCTCGCCCCCAGCCCCGACCTCTTCGACGCCTTCTATGGAAAGGGCCAGACGCCCATCACCCTGGACGCCTATCGCGCCCGCTATCTCGAAGAGATGCAGTCCCAGCGTGAAATCATCACGTCACTGGCCCGGCGCGTGGACGCCGGCGAAACCGTGACGCTCCTCTGCTCCAAGGACTGCATCCTGGAGCCGGTGTGTCACCGCACCATTCTCGCCGAGCTCATCCAGTCCGCCCGAGGCACCTGAACCCTCACCTCCCCGGACACGACTCCGCCGGCGCGGTGAAGGAGCCTGGTCGCTCCCTCACCGGCCGGCGGGCCGTACCGCCAACCTTCAGGGCGCGTGGGCCGGCGCCGGCAGCTCGTCCTCCGACGCGTCACGCCGGGACGTCTCGCCGCGCACCTTCTGCATCAGCACGTAGAGGCCCGGGATGAAGATGAGGTTCACGATGGTGGACACCAGCATGCCGCCGAACACCGCGGTGCCCAGCGAGTTGCGCGCCGCCGCGCCCGCGCCCTGCGCCAGCATCAGCGGCACCACGCCCAGCAAGAACGCAATCGACGTCATCAGGATGGGACGCAGCCGCACCTCGGCGGCCTCGACCACCGCGTCCAGCGCGCTCTTGCCCTGCTCGCGCAGCTGCTCGGCGAACTCCACGATGAGAATCGCGTTCTTGCTGGCCAGGCCCACCAGCATCACCAGACCCACCTGACAGAACACGTCGTTGGCGTAGCCCCGGAGCAGCTGCAACGCGACCGCGCCCATGATGGCCAGCGGCACCGACAGGATGATGACGAACGGCAGGCTGAAGCTCTCGTACTGCGCCGCCAGCACCAGGAACACGAACAGGATGCCCAGGCCGAAGATGATGAGCGTCTGCCCGCCGCTCTCCTTCTGCTCCAGGCTGATGCCCGTCCACTCCGCCGCCATGCCCTGCGGCAGGTTCTGCGCCGCCAGCGCCTCCATCGCCTCGATGGCCTGACCGGAGGACACCCCCGGCGCGGGCTGGCCGTTGATCTCCGCCGAGCGGAACAGGTTGTAGTGCCGGATGACCTGCGCGGACACCGTGGGCGTCACCTTCACCAGTGACTCGAGCGGAATCATGTCCCCGCTGTCGCTGCGCACGTAGAACGCGCCGATGTCCTGCGGGCTGTCGCGGAACTGCTGCTCGGCCTGCGTGTACACGCGGTAGGTGCGGTTGGCGTAGTTGAAGTCGTTGACGTACTGGCTGCCCATGTAGACCTGCATCGTCCCGAAGATCTGCTCGATGGGCACCCCGAGCGCCTTGGCCTTCTGCCGGTCCACGTCCACGTCCAACAGCGGCGTGTTCGCGTTGAACGCGGTGAACACGCCGCGAAGCTGTCCGCCCTCGTTGCCCTTGTTCACCAGGTCGTCCGTGGCCGAGGCCAGCTCGTCCAGCGTGCGCGAGCCCGCCACGTCCTCCACGATGAACTGGAAGCCGCCCACGCTGCCCACGCCGCGAATCGCCGGCGGCTGGAAGGGCAGCACGCGCGCCCCGCCGATGCGGCTCAACGGGCCGCGCAGCCGCTCCACCAGCGCCGCCACGGTGCTGTCCTTGCCGGGGCGCTCCTCCCAGGGCTTCAAGCTGCTGAAGACAGTCGCCATGTTGGCGCCGGAGCCCTGCATGGAGAAGCCGCCGATGGCGAACATCGCGCGCACCTCAGGCTGCGCCTTGAGGATCTCCTCCACCTGCACCAGCACCTTCTCCGTCTGCGCCAGCGACATGCCCTCCGGCCCCTGCACGGAGATGATGACGTAGCCCTGGTCCTCGTCCGGGATGAAGCCCGTGGGCGCCACCTTGAACAGCACCACCGTGGCGCCGATGCAGGCGAGGAACGCCAGGAGCACCAGCACCGGGTGGCGGAGCATGGCGCGCAGGCCCCGGCCGTACGCCGCCTTCGTCGTGTCCAGCACCTTGTCCACCCAGCGGAAGAACACCCACTTCTCGCCGTGGTGGTGCTTGAGCATGCGCGCGCTCAGGGCGGGCGTCAGCGTCAGCGCGCAGAAGGTGGACAGCGCCACCGACGCGGCGATGGTCAGCGCGAACTGGCGATAGATGGCGCCCGTGGTGCCCGGGAAGAGCGCCACCGGCACGAACACCGCCACCAGCACCACCGAGATGGCGATGACGGCGCCGGACACCTCCTTCATGCCCTCGCGCGCCGCCTGCCTGGGGGACAGCCCCCGCTCGGCCATCAGTCGCTCGATGTTCTCGATGACGACGATGGCGTCGTCGACGACGAGGCCCGTGGCCAGCGTGAGGCCGAACAGGGTGAGCGTGTTGATGGAGAAGCCCAACAGCTGCACGAAGGCGAACGTGCCCACCAGCGAGACGGGCAGGGTGAAGGCGGTGATGAGCACGCTTCGCCACCCGTGCAGGAACAGGAAGATGACGAGGATGACCAGGATGATGGCTTCCACCAGCGTCTGGAGCACCTCGTGGATGGAGGCGCGCACCGCCAGCGTGGTGTCCGTGCCCGTCAGGTACTCCATGCCCGGGGGGAACTGCTCGGACAGCCGGTCCAGCTCCCGGTACACGCCGTCGCGCACGTCCAGCGCGTTGGCGGTGGGGAGCTGGAAGATGCCCATGCCCACGCCCACGCGGCCGTTGAAGCGCAGGATGGTGCCGTAGTTCTCCGCGCCCAGCTCCACCCGGCCCACGTCCTTCACGCGCACCGCCTTGCCGCTCGGGTCGCGCATCAGGACGATTTCACCGAACTCCGCCGGCTCCACCAGACGGCCGCGCGCGCGCACCGCAATCTGGTACGGCTGCTCCTCGGTGGACGGCGGCTGGCCCACCTGGCCCGCGGCCACCTGGAGGTTCTGTTCTTGAAGGGCCCGCGTCACGTCCATGGGCGTGAGCTTGCGGCGCGCCAGCTCCGTGGGGTCCAGCCACACGCGCATGGAGAACTTGCGCTCGCCGAAGATGCGCACGTCGCCCACGCCGCGCACGCGCTTGATGGCGTCCTTGAGGTTCACATCCGCGTAGTTGGAGAGGAACTGGGCGTCGTAGCGGTTGTCCGGGCTGGACAGGGCCACCGTCATCAGCATCTGGCTGGAGGCCTTGTTGACCACGATGCCCGTCTGGTTCACCTGCGAGGGCAGGCGCGAGGCGGCGCGGCTGACGCGGTTCTGCACGTCGACGGCGGCGACCTCGATGTCGCGCGTGGGCTCGAAGGTGACGGTGATTTGACTGGTGCCGTCGTTGCCGCTGGTGGAGGTGATGTAGCGCATGCCCTCCACGCCATTGAGCTCCTGCTCGATGGGGATGGTGACGGCGCTCTCCACCACCTCGGCGCTGGCGCCCACGTACGTGGACGTCACCGTCACCTGCGGCGGTGCCAGGTCCGGGTACTGGGAGATGGGCAGGGTGGGAATGGCAATCAAGCCCACCAGCGTCAGCAGGATGGAGCAGACGATGGCGAAGACGGGTCTGCGGATGAAGAAGTCGACGAACACGGCGTTCAAGCCCTCGAAATCATGGTGGGGGCCGGGCCTCGCGGCGTGCCGTCCGAGGCCCGGTCCATCCAGCGCTTCAGCGGCTGCCCGCCGTCGCCGCGCCCGCGCCCGTGCTCGGGGCGCTGTCCGCGGACTTCACCTTCACGGCCATCCCGTCACGCAGGGCCTGCAGCGAGGACACCGCCACGCGGTCCCCCTGCTTCAGCCCGTTCTCGATGACGTAGGCCATCTCACCCAGCGCGCCCAACGTAATCGGGCGGCGCTCCACCACCGTCTTGCCGTCCTTCTCCTGCACCACCATGGCGAAGGGCTGGCCGCTCAGGCGCACCACCGCGAGCGCGGGAATCTGCAGCGCGTCCCGCTTGGCGTAGACGATGCGCGAGCGCACCAGCTCGCTGGGGCGCAGCCCCACCGTGTTCTGGAACGCGGCCTTCACCTCCACCAGCTGCGTGCGCGGGTCCGCCTGCGGCGCGACGAAGAACAGGGGGCTGGTGAGCAGCACCTTGCCCTGCGCGTCCAGGACCTCCAGCTGCGTGTCCGGCTTGAGCGCGCGCGCCCGCTCCGAAGGCAGCGACACGCTGACCTCCAGCACGTCCGCCTGGGCGATGGTCGTCAGGGGCGTGGTGGCGCCCACGAAGTCACCCAGGCGCACCAGCACGTCGCCCACCGTGCCCGCGAAGGGCGCGCGCACGGCGTGGAACTGCAACTGCACCTGGCGCTGCGCCACCTGCGCGGCCGCCGAGCGCGCCGCGGCCTCCGAGGCCTCCAATTGCGCGCGGCCCTGCTCCAGCTCCTGCGCGCTGGCGAGGCCCTCCTTGTAGAGCGCCTCCGTGCGCGCGAAGGTGCGCCTGGCCAGCTCGCGGTTGATGTTCGCGGAGCTCTGCTGGGCCTGCGCGCTGTCGAGCGCGGCCGTCTCCGTGCGCGAGTCGACCTCCAGGAGCGTCGCTCCCGCCTCCACCTTCTGGCCGGGCTTCACGTGGATGCGGCGCACGTAGCCGGCCACCTGGGGCAGCACGGTGATGTTCTGCCGCGACAGCAGCGAGCCCAGGTACTCACCCGTGTCCCGCACCTCGCTGGGCGACAAGGTCAGCACCTGCACCTCGCGGGGCGGAGGCGCGGCGGGCGCCGCGACCTTGCCCGAGCACCCCGCCGCCATCAACAGGGCCGTGCTCCACACCGTCATCTTCAGCGCCATCAGGGGGCGCACCCGTCTCACCAGTCGCACCGGGCCTCCGTCAAGAATGCGTCCAGGCGCGCCTGGACCGCCTCGAATTCACGCAGCGCCAGGGCCAGCTCCGCCTGGCGCAGGGCCGCGCCGCTCTGCACCAGCTCCAGGCTGCTGCCGCGGCCCACTTCAAAGGAACGTCGCGTCAGCCGGTCCGTCCGGTCCGCCAGCTCGCGCGCCTCGCTCGCCGTCTTCACCAGCGCGTCCGCCACCTCGACGCTGCGCCGGGCCTGCGCCACCTCGACGGACACGTCGCGGCGGTTGCCCTCCAGCGTCTCGGCCGCCTGGCGCTCGATGCCCGTGCGCTCGCGCACCAGGCCCCCGCGCAGGCCACCCTCCCAGAGGGGCACGGCGATGACGGCGGAGATGGTCCACGTGGAGAAGCGGCCGAAGCCCGGGTCCGTCGTCACGCCGTTCAGGTTGGAGGCCAGGCCCAGCGTGGGCAGGTAGCCCGCGGACGCCTGACGCCGGCTGTCGCGCGCGGAGTCCACCTGCGCCTTCGCGGCGACCAGGTCCGGACGGGACTCCAAGTCCTGGAGCGGCGTGCACGCCTGGCGCGCCTCCTCCATCAGCCCGTTGAGGTTGAAGGAGGGGTCCACGCCCACCGCGTGGCCGAAGCCCAGCGCGATGCCGAGCGCCTCGCGCGCCCGCCGCAGCTGCTCGTCACCGGCCACGAGCGACCCGCGCGCCAGCGCCACGTCCTGGTTCACCCGCACCACGTCCAGCTGGTTGCTCGCGCCCAGGTCGAACGAGCGCGTTGTCAGCGCGGCGCGTTCCAGCGCCTGGAGCAGGCCCACGCGGTTGAGCTCCGCGGCGCGCTCGGCGGCCACGGTGGCCACCAGCGTGCGCGCGAGGCCCAGCGTGAGGCGACGCCGGGTGTCCTGGAGGCTCGCCACCGCGCCCCGCTCGGCCGCGGACGCGGAGGAGAGGTTGCGCCACGCGCCCACGTCCACCAGCGACTGTGTCAGCGACGCCGTCAGCGTGCCCAGGATGGGCGCGGTGGGCGTGCGGCCGTCGAGCGCCGGGGAGGGGAAGACACCCACGGCGGTGTCCGGGTTGAGCAGGTCGTGGGCCGCCGTCGCCCGGGCGTTCGCGTTGGGCAGGAGCGACGCCAGGGCCTGACGCCAGCGGCCCTCGGCGCGCTGCACGCCCGCCTCGGCGGAGCGCAGGTTGGTGGAGCGCTCCCGGACGAGCGTCAGGGCCTCGTCCCAGGTGCGCACCTGCTGCTGGGCGGGCGGGACGGGGGCCAGCATCGGGTCCTCCACCTTCGTCTGGAAGGGCTGGGGCGGAGGGACGGAAGGGCTCGACTCGGGCGGCGTCGAGGTCGCGACGAGCGCCAGGAGGATGACGGTGGGGGCGGACATACCAAGGGGGTAGGCAAGGGTGACGACAGGTGCGACTGGATTCCCCCCGTGCGGCCAGATGCGCCGAGCCGATGTAATTGACAACCATTGTAGGTGACAACTATTTCGGAAGTCAGATGACTTTCGCGGAGCAACTCGCTTCCTTGCGTCGTGCCATCCGCCGCCACCTCACCGAGAAGCTGGGTGCGCGGACGAACCGGCCGTTCAATCAACTGTTGGCGTTGAAGGGCATTTCCGAGGGCGCGCGGCGACAGGCGGCGCTGGCGGAGCGGCTGCTGGTGGACGCGCCCGCCGCGAGCCGGCTGGTGGACCGGTTGGAGGAGGACGGGCTGGTGCTTCGGCGCGCGGGAGAGGACCGGCGCTGCGTGCGGCTGGAGTTGACGGCCGCGGGTGAGCGCGAGCTGTCCTTCCTGGTGGACGCGCTGCGGGAGCTGGATGGAGAGCTGGGGGAATACCTGCCCGCCTCGGAGGTGACGGAGCTGCAGCGGCTGATGGGCAAGCTCCAGGAGGGGCTGGTGACGCGGCAGTCCGGCGACGGCGCGCCCCCGACGGACGGGTGCGAGTGACGCCTCGGCGCGCGCGGGGGCCGTGTGAACGACGAAGGGCCCGGCCCACCGGAACGGATGTCCCGGAAGGCCGAGCCCCTCGGGCTCGACAGGCGCGGCGTGGGGCTCAGGCCTGCTGCGCGGACTTGGCCTCGCCGTCGGCGGCGTGCGAGTCGGTGGCGGCGGGGGCCTCGGTGGCCTGCTGCTGGGCGGCGGCCTGGGCCTCGGACTCGGCGCGCACGCGCGAGGTCTCCTCGGTGCGCTGGTCGCTGGCGGCCATCTCCTCGGGGGTGAGCTCGGTGCGCTCGGCGAGGATGCCCGTCTTCTTCTCCAGGTCCTTGATGGCGCGGCGCATGAGGTCGCGCTCGAGCAGCGTCCGGTTCAGGCGCTTCTCCAGGGCCTTGTACTTGTCCTTCATCAGGTCCAGGTCGTGCTTCGTCACGGTGTAGACGCGCTGCTGCGTCTCCGCGCGGCCCTTGACCCGGCGCACTTCCTTCTCCAGCTCCACGGCGCGGAGGCGGTCCTTGTTGGCCGCCTGCTCCAGCCGGTCCATCTTCTCCTTGTCCGCCTCGCTCAGCTCGCGGATGACGCGGCGGGGCGTGCGGTCCTCGCGCGCGGCCTCGGCGGCGGGCACCACCGGCACGGCGGCGGCGACGACGGACTCACCCTCCTTGGCGGGGGCGGAAATCTGCGGCGCGGGGGCGGCGACGGGCGCGGGAGCCTGGGGCTCACGGCGGCGGCCCTTGCCCTCGGACTCGGCCTTCAGGCGCTGGTTCTCGGTGAGCACCTGCGCCAGCTCCAGGCGGGTCTGCTCCAGCTGGATGGAGGCGTTGCGCTCCACCTCGGCGCGGGCCTTGGCCAGGTCATTGGAACCCTTGTCGGACTCCTTCTGCTCGAAGACCTTGCGCTTGGTCTGCTTGAGCTGCTCCTTCACCTCCTGCAGCTGGACCCGCTGTTCGTCGAGCTCCTTCTGCTTGCGCTGCAGCTCCGCCTCGGCGCGAGCGCGCGCGGCCTTGTGGTCGGCCTCCAGCTCCACGCGGGGCGCGTTGGTGGAGGCGGAGGAGGACGACGGGAGCGCGGCCTGCTTCGCGCCGCCGAAGAGGTTGAAATACAGCGAGATGGCGAGCCCGACTGCCAGGGCGATGACCAGGAACGACACGGGACGACCTCCACGGGAGGGATCTGCAAAAAGCGGGGCAGCCTACCGTCCAGCACAGGCGCGTCAAGGGTGCGCTGGGGGCGTGCGCGGGGTTCACCGCCTCCCTGCCTCGTCCGTGCGCGGGGGGACTGCTGGAAATCTCCACGAAGCCGGGCGTCCGGCCGGTCGGGGTCTTCCCCGCCCCGTCGTGAGCCGCGATGCTGCACCGCCGTCGATCTCCCCGTCGAGGACCCGCCTGACATGGCGCACCTGGAGCTGAGACCCAAGCCGCGCATCTCCAGCTTCCGCAAGCTGGCCCTCGGCAGCTGGGCGGCGCCGTATGACCCCACGGTCTACGGCTCGCTCACGGTCCGGATGGACCGGGCGCTGGCCTACATGGACGCCTTCCAGCGGGGCACGGGGACGCGGCTGACGGTGACGCACCTGGTGCTCAAGGCCCTGGCGGTGGCGCTGCGCCGCTGTCCCGACGCGAACGCGGTGCTGCGCTTCCACCGGCTCTACCTGCGCGAGCACGCCACGGTGGCCGCGCTGCTGGGGGACACCTCGGGTGGGGAGGCGCGGTGGAGCGCGGTGCGGGTGGCGGACGCGGACCTCAAGGGCCTGCGGGACATCGTCGCGGAGCTGGAGGCGGGGCCGCGCGACGTGGCGGCGGCTTCGCGGGGTTGGCGGTGGGTGGAGCGGATGCCTGGGCCGCTGATGCGGGGCTTCACCCGGTGGGTGTCGTTCCTGGCGGTGACGCTCAACGTGGACTTGAGCCGCTTCGGGCTGCCCCGGGACGCGTTCGGCGCGGCCATCGTCACGGACGTGGGGGCGCTGGGGCTGGACGCGGCCTATCTGCCGCTGGTGCCCTTCACCCGGGCGGCGGTGTTCCTGGCGCCCGGCGCGGTGCGCGAGGTGGCGGTGGTGGAGCAGGGGCGGGTGGTGGTGGGGAAGGTGATGAGCCTCAACGCGTCCATCGACCACCGCTTCATCGACGGCTTCCACGCGGGCGTGCTGGCGAACACGTTGAAGGAGCTGCTGGAGGACCCGGAGGCGGCGTTCGGTCCTCCGGGGTGAAGCGCGGCGGGAGCCCGGTGTCCTGGGCTCCCGCGCTCGGCGGTTCCGTCAGTACGCGTACTCCCAGCCGCCGCGGCCTCGGGCGCGCGAGCCGCCCGCTCGGGCGCTCATGGCGCGCAGCCGGCGCACCCGCTCGGGGATGGGCGGGTGGGTGGAGAACAGCGCCATGACGCCGCCCCTGTGCAGCGGGTTGACGATGAACAGGTGCGACGTCGCCGGCGCCCGGTCATACGGCATCATCTCCGCGCCGCGCTCCATCTTGAGCAGGGCGTCCGCGAGGGCATCGGGGTCCCCGCTCAGCTCGGCGCCGGTGGCGTCCGCGCCGTACTCGCGCGAGCGGCTGACGGCGAGCTGCAGCAGCGTGGCGGCGATGGGCGCCACCAGCAGCAGGCCCAGGTTGGCGAAGGCGCCGGCGATACCGCCGCCCTCCTCGTCATCGCTCCGGCCGAGCATGGAGCCGCCGAACCAGAAGAGCATCTGCGCCGCGTAGCTGATGATACCGGCGAGCGTGGCCGCCACCGTGCCGATGAGCGTGTCGCGGTTTCTCACGTGACCGATTTCATGGGCGAGCACGCCCTCCAGCTCGCGCTGGTCGAGGATCTCCATGATGCCGGCCGTCACCGCGACGGCGGCATGCTTGGGGCTGCGGCCGGTGGCGAACGCGTTGGGCGCGCGCGTGGGCAGGATGTAGACCTTCGGCTTGGGCATGCCCGCGCGGGCGGACAGCCGCTCCACCATCTGATGGAGCCAGGGGGCCTGCTCGTAGGGCAGCGGCTGGGCGCCATGGATGGCCAGGGCGATCTTGTCGCTGAACCAGTACGAGCCGAAGTTCATCACCACGGCGAAGAAGCCGGCGAACATGAGTCCCTGCGCGCCGCCCAGCCGCTGGCCGATGACGAGCACCAGCGCGGTGAGGCCCGCGAGCAGCACCGTCGTCTTGAGCGCGTTGCCCAGGCGGTGCCACCCACCGCCGCCGTGCAGCGCCGGACGTCCGCCGCCGTTCCGGGAAGTTTCGTGGGTGTCGGTGAAAGCCATGTCGTCTCGTTCCTTTCCCCCGCTCAGGGGCTTCAGAAACGTAAACAGGGGCGCTGGCTCGTCAATGAAAGCCCGTGGAGAGTTCCGTGAATCCGAGGGCTTGCGCATGCTCCGCCTCGACGCTCGGACTGTCCGTTGGCGGGCTGGCGAGCAGGCGCCTGTGTGCATGTATCGGCACCGTGAGCGCGATGCGCGCCAGGCGCCGACGTTTCAATCGGGCCTCTGTTTGAAAGACGGGAGGGTGACCGCTGCGCGGCTTCGCTCGCTCCAGGACGCGAGAGCGGGGCTCCCGTGTAGGGTCGGAGACCGAACAACAACATTCGGACGTTCACGCATGTCTCGAACATGCACCACGAGTCGGCGCATCGCGCGGGCGCAGCGCGTGAGCATGCATCCTGTGCCGATGATCCGCCGTGCAGGTGTCACGCGCCTGCGTATCGCTCAATCACGCGCCATGTGCTGACGCAGTGTCGGAGCACAATGTGCAGCCGCATCGCTCGCGCGTGTGCCGATGCTCAGTCCAAGCACGTACCCCTCGCCGACGCGCAACTTGCGCACGCACGACATGATGCGGGGGCCGGCAGACATGTGCTGCCGCATCGCTCGCGCGCGTGCCGATGCTCGGTCCAAGCACGTATCCCTCGCCGACGCGCAACCGGCCCACGCACGACCTGATGCAGAGGCCGACTGACCCGCGGCACGCGCGAGACGTGTCCCGCGGTGCCGCGGCCATCGTCGCGTGTGACTCAATGCACCTGAGCGCGCCACGTGGGGCGCAGCTTCACGGGAGGCGTCTCGGGCGCCGGGAGAATCCACGGCTTCGCGGCGAGTCCATCCTCCACGTGCGCCAGGTCCACGTCCGGGTCCACGAGCAGCTGCGCCGCGCGCCCGTTCAACGACACGCGCACGTCGGCGCGCACCTCGACGGGCCCCAACCCCCTCGCCTCGAAGTCGCGAGCGATGTGCCGCGCGAGCTGGAGGATGAGGTCCGGCTGCACGGACATCTCGCGCTCCTGCAGCCGCGTGAGGTAGTCGCTGGGCGGCACGTGCCACTCACGCCCCGTGGAGGGCGAGGTCACCACGAACGTCGCGCTGCCGTTCTTCTCCCGCGCCATCACCCGCCAGGAGAAGCGCATGCCCTGCTCGTGCCACAGCACGTTGCCGCCATACAGGTGCGTGCGCAGCGGCATCGCGACCTGGAGCACGCCGTACACCACGGCCACCGCGAGCCCCGCCCACGCGAGCCGCGTCACGGGCTGAACAGGGACGGGAAGGGCGGGCACGGACACTGGAGCCACCGTCCCTCGCCGCCACGCGCGCACCCGCGCCGCGATGCGACGAGGCCACGACGCGTCGAAGAAGACGAGCGCCGCCGTCACCATGATGAAGGGGAACATCCCGATGGGGAACAGCACCGACGTCGCCGCGTGGAAGCCCACCACCACCACGTACGCGAAGGGCCGCAGCCTGCGCGACAGAAGGAAGGCGACGATGGTCGTGTCGAACAGGAAGCCGGCCCACGCCGCCGTGTACGCCACCCAGCGCTCATCCAGGAACGGCCCCACGAGCGGGAGGCTCGTCCGCGCGGACAGCCAGATGTTGAGCGGCTGCGCGTGCACGAGCCAGTCGGACGTGAGCTTCGCCAGCCCCGCGAACACGTAGACGACGGTGACCTGGAAGCGCAGCAGGTACGTGCACCACGCCGGCAGCGTGTCGCTCCTCAGCACGGGCCTGCGCCACGCATCGAGCGAGAAGGCGCGGTGCGCGGGCACGAAGACGAGCAGCCCCAGCAACAGGCTCACCAGGTAGTAGTGGTTGAGGTAGTTGCTGACGTCGACGAGCTGCACGTACGAGAACGCGACGAACAACAGCACCGTCGTGGCCCGGTAGAACAGCCCCGCCGACAGCAGCACCCCGAGCACCGCCAGCCCCGCGAACAGCGCCTGCATCCACGGCGCGGGCAACGCCCGCACCCAGCCGAAGCCCCAATAGGTGAAGTGGTAGCGCGGCCCCGTGAAGAGCACGTCCACCCAGCCGTAGGCCAGGAAGCGCACCGACGAGACGGTGATGAGCGCGCCAAGCGCCACGCGGAACGCCACCAGCGCCGCGATGTCCCGCGGCGCCAACAGCCAGCTCCAGAGCCGCGCGGCCCCCCGAGCCTGCTCAGTCATTGTCCCCTTCGACGGACTGCGGCAGCTCCAGGTCCAGCACCGTGACGAGCTCCGTCTTCAGCACGTCCGTGACGCCCTTGAAGGCGTCATGCAGCGCGCGCACCGACGCCTTGTCCTGCGCCAGGGCCTGGTGCAGGTCGTCCTCCTCGATGGCGGAGAGCGCGGCCTCCGCGGCCACCACGCGCTCGACCAGCTTCTGCGCCAGCGCCTCCGCGCCCGCGGCCTTCAGCACGTCGTCGAAGCCCGTGCCCTGGTAGCCCTCCTCGCAGCCCTCCGCGAGCAGCCGGAAGCCCTTCACGTTGGCGCGCAGGTTCGCCTTCGAGCGGTGCGCGAACTGGGACTCGAGGTGCTCCGGGCACGTGTCCGTGGAGCACTCGCGCATGCCCAAGGGCCGCGCCAGCTTCAGGTCCTTGCCCTCGCGCTCGAAGTAGAACATCGCGTCGCTGATGGAGTTGAGCGCCGCCTGGCTCGTGGGGAACACCGCGTTGCCGGAGCCCGCCGTGGCCAGCGTGTTGGCGAAGTTGTCCTGGTCCGGCGCCCACGCCTTCACCAACTGCGTGGCCTTCACGTCCACCTCGCGCGCCACCACGGCGGCGTACGCGCGCTTGCGCGAGGCCCGCTCCTCCGTGGACAGCGCCGCCCACGTCCCCTGCGCGACGATGGGCGAGGTGCCCTGGCACACGGTGTCCTCGCCCGCGTAGAACATCAGATACTCCAGCGCGTACAGCCCGCGCCGGCTCACCAGCGACGTCGGGAAGCCCGGGGCCTCATAGCCCTTGGAGACGAGCTGCTCCTCGATGGCGCACCGGCTCACCAGCGGCCACGAGTAGATGTTGTCGCGAAGCTCCGCCCCACCCGCCGCGCTGCGAGGCGCCGCCGGGCCCACCTGCATCACCTCCGCCACCTGCCACGCATCCATGGCCGCGTGGTACGCCGCCTTCGCCTGCGCCAGGCTCGCCGCGTCCGGCTGGGCCGCCCACGCGGACACCGCCTGCGACAGCGCGGTGCTCGTCGTGTGGAACTCGCGCGCCGTGCGCTCCACGCACACGCCCGTGGCCTTCAGGAGCGCCCCCCGAGACGTGTCCGGACCACCCGGACCGCCGGGCCCCGCGTCGTCCTTGCCGCGCTCGGACTCCTTGCAGCCCCCGAGCGTCGCCAGGGCGGTGATGAGAAGCAGCGCGCGAGTGCTCCGCGCGCGAGGGGAGGAAACGGAGGGGAAAGACATGGATTCTCGCTTGTCTCGGTCGGGTTCGCGGCTCTTGCCTTGACACCCAGTGAAGCCCTGGGCTAGGAGCCGCATTCGATTTTGAGAACGATTATCGTTAGCAGGTTACTGCTTATTACCATCACCCGGGAGCGGGGCCACCATGAAGCGAAGCAGTGAGCAGCGAAAGTTCGTCGGCGTAGCATTCCTCACGGCGGCGTTGGCCGTTTTCAGCAGCGCGTGCGGTGACGACGACGAGAAGCAGCCCCAGCAGCAGACCCCGGATTCCGGCACGCCCGACTCTGGCACGCCTGACTCTGGCACGCCCGACGCGGGCCCCGGCACGGCGCTGCTCGACAGCGACATCGGCCTGATGCGCTTCAACGCGGACGGCACGGTGGACACGACGTTCGGCGCGAGCGGCACGACGCGGCTGGACCTGACCACGGTGGTGCCGGGCGGCGCGCGCGACTCCGTGTGGGGCGTGGCGGCGGATGCCACGGACCGGCTGGTGGTCTTCGGGGCTCGCCGCGGTGACGGTGACCGGGTGGACGCGGACCGCGTGGTGGTGCGCTTCGGGGCGAACGGGACGCTGGACACCACGTTCGCGACCAACGGCGTGCACACGCTGAACATCTCCAACCTGAGCGACGGCGCGCGCAACGGCATCGTGCAGGCGGACGGGAAGATCCTCGCCTCGGGCTACACCAGCCAGCCGACGGGCGCGGGCACCCAGGCGGCCAACCGCATCGTCCTGCTGCGCCTGGATGACGCGGGCAAGCCGGACAACAGCTTCGGCTGGAAGGGCGTGGTCAACGACGCGCCGTTCGGTCGGGTGAGTGACGTGAACCCCGAGTGGGGCATGGCCGAGGCGTACACGGCGGGCCAGCTGTCCGACGGCAGCTACGTCACCACGGGCTACGGCCGCAGCGCGTCCACCGGCACGGTGGACATGGTGAACTTCAAGTACAAGCCGAATGGCGAGCGCGACCTGACGTTCGGCACCGGCGGCGTCGTGCTGCTGGACCTGGTGGGCGACAACGACCGCGGCCGCAACCTGGTGGTCCTCAACGACGACCGCGTGGTGACGGTGGGCAGCGCGACGCCGGCGGCGCAGAAGATCCAGGGCCTCATCCACATCACCGACAAGAACGGCGTGCCCACCACGCAGCTCGGCACGGACGGCTACAAGCTGTACGACTTCGAGCGCCCGGAGCAGGCGTTCTTCGGCGTGGCGAAGTCGCAGGACGGCAACTGGGTGGCCGCGGCGGGCTACCGCGCGGGCGGCGACAACGATGACGACGCGGTGCTCGTCATCCTCCCGGTGGGCGCGAATCCGGGCGCGGACATCGCGATCGCCGCGCCCATCTCCGAGACGGAGAACGACCGGTTCTGGTCGGTGGCCTTCGACTCGACCAACCGCATCTACGCGGCGGGCTTCGTCACCGAGGGCGGCGACAACCGCCTGGCGGTGGCGCGCTACACGACGGCCGGCGTGCTGGACACGTCGTTCGGCACGGGCGGCGTCGTGAAGCACAACTTCTCCGTCGGCAAGACGGAGGAGGCGGTGCGCGGCATCGTGGTCCAGTCCGACGGCAAGATCGTCGTGGCGGCCACGGTCGAGAAGTAGTCACGTAGGAGTGGTCAGTGCCGGAGCCGGGGAGGTGGGTCCATGTCCGGACCCGCTCGCCCCGGCTCCTGGCGTCTGACACAGTGCCACCACAGCACCGGGATAGAGGCGTACTTCGCAGATGGCATGGCTCAAGGACAGGTTGAGGCGGGCACGAGGCTGGGCGGCCCCGGTGCTCCTGGTGGGAATCGTCGCGGCTCCCGCGGCCGGGCACGCGCAACAGGCGTCGGGCGCGGAGGGTGCCCCCGCTCCGACGGACGCTTCCGTTGCTGCGCCCCCCGACAGGGCGCCGGCCGCCACCGGGCAGGTGTCCCCCTCGACAGGGGCGGCACCGGTCCAGCCCTCCTCCGAGCAGGGCTCCGCCGCGCCGGCTGAAGCCACGACGCAGTCGGCCGAGCAGGGCGCCGCCGCGCCGGCTGAAGCCGCGACGCGCACCGCCGCTGAGCAGGGCGCCGTCGCTCCAGACGCGACCCCGGCCGGAGCCCCGCCCGCGGCGGCGGGTGACGCCTCCGGCGAGGCTGCGGGAGCGCCGCTGTCCGACCCCGCGCCCGGGCTTCCGGGGGACGCCCCGACGCAGGCCTCGGGCGAGGTGCCCCCCGCGCCTCCGGACCCGACGCCCGAGCCCGGGCAGCGCAAGTTCGAGAGCGTGGTGGTGGGGACGTCGGAGACGCGCACCAGCGGCTCGGTGCATGTGCTCAAGCCGTCCCAGCTGGAGCGCTTCAAGCGCGATGACCCGAGCATGGTCCTGATGACGGTGCCCGGCGTCTACGCGCGCGGCGAGGACGGCTTCGGGCTGCGGCCGAACGTGGGCCTGCGCGGCGTCAACCCGGACCGCAGCAAGAAGGTGACGCTGCTGGAGGACGGCGTGCTCTTCGGCCCGGCGCCCTACAGCGCGCCCGCGGCCTACTTCTTCCCGCTCGTCACGCGCATGCAGTCGGTGCGCGTGCTCAAGGGCCCCTCGGCCATCCAGCAGGGGCCGCAGACGGTGGCGGGCTCCGTGGAGTTCATCACCCGCGACATCCCCGCCTCGGAGTCCGCGTGGCTGGACATCGCCGGCGGCGGCTACCTGTACGGCAAGGCGCACGGCGTCTTCGGCGCGAGCACCGAGCGCGCGGGCTTCCTCCTGGAGGGACTGCACCTGCGCAGCAACGGCTTCAAGGAGCTGGACGGCGGCGGCACCACGGGCTTTCGCCGCAACGAGTGGATGGCCAAGGGCCGCTACTGGCTGGTGCCCGACGGCGAGGTGCGCCAGAGCCTGAACCTCAAGCTGGGCTACTCCGACGAGGTCTCCAACGAGACCTACCTGGGCCTGTCCGACGAGGACTTCCGCGCCAACCCGCTGCGCCGCTATGCCTCCAGCGCGCTGGACCGCATGGAGTGGCACCGCACGCAGGTGGCCGTCAGCCACGTGCTGGAGGCGGGCTCGCTGGCCATCACCACGACGGCCTACCGCCACGACCTCACGCGCGCCTGGCGGAAGATCAACCGCCTGGGCGGCGCCGCCATCGCCACCGTGCTCGCGGACCCGACCAGCGCGCGCAACTCCATCTACTACGGCGTGCTCACCGGTCAGCTCGACAGCTCGTCCTCGCAGGAGCTGCTCTTCATCGGCCCCAATGACCGGACCTTCGTGTCCCAGGGGGTCCAGAGCGTCGCGCGGTGGACCACCACCACGGGTCCGCTGAGCCACAACCTGGAGTTCGGCGCCCGCTTCCACTTCGACAGCATCGACCGGCTGCACACCGAGGACGCGTTCCGCATGGCCGGCGGCGAGCTGGTCGCCACCCACACCGCCACGTCCACCACCGCGAACAACAAGGACGCCACGCACGCGCTCGCGCTCCACGTGACGGACGCCATCGCCTGGGGCCCGCTCGTGCTCACGCCCGGCGTGCGCCTGGAGGTCATCCGCTCCCGCTCGTACGACCGGCTCACCGGCGAGGACACGAACGGAGCGCTCGAGGTGCTGATGCCCGGCATGGGCGCGTTCGGCGCGCTGACGCCGAACCTGGGCCTCTTCGCCGGCGCGTACCGGGGCTTCTCACCGCCGGCGCCCGGCCAGCCGGACTCGGTGGGCGCGGAGCGGAGCATCAACTACGAGACGGGCGCGCGGTGGACCCGCCGCGGCGAGCGCCTCGAGGTGCTGGGCTTCTTCAACGACTACTCGAACCTCACCGCCATCTGCACCTTCTCCAGCGGCTGCGTGGACGACGACCTGGACCGCCAGACGGACGCGGGCCGCGCCCACATCTACGGCCTGGAGGTCTTCGCGGAGAAGGTCTTCCGTCCCGGCGGCGGCCTGACGTTCCCCGTCACCGCGTCGTACACCTTCACGCGCACGGAGCTGCTCGAGGACTTCCAGTCCGCCGACCCGCAGTTCGGCAACGTGAAGGCCGGCGACGAGCTGCCGTACGTCCCCCGGCACCAGCTCTCCGCGTCCGTCGGCGTCGAGGGCCGGCTGGGCGGCGTGGCCGTGAGCGCCCTCTACATCGACACGATGCGAGAGAAGGCGGGGCAGGGCGAGGCCCCTCCCGGGGAGCTGACGGACTCGCTGCTGACGTTCGACGTCAACGCGAACTGGAACTTCTCGCGCTGGGGGCAGCTCTACCTGAGCGCGCGCAACATCCTCGACACGGTGGAGATCGCCTCCCGCCGGCCGTACGGCGCGCGCCCCAACGCGCCGCGCACCGTCATCCTGGGCTTCAAGCTCACCCACTGAGGCCCGCTCGGGCCCCGCCCCGGGCCGTGACTCCCGGGGCGGCGTGGGCCTAGAGGTAGAAGCGGTCCGTCACCCCGGCGGTGCGCTGGAGGATGGCGCTCCAGCCCAGCCAGAGCGGGATGCGGCTGTCGCCGGTGAGCGCCTCGCCGCCCAGCGCCCCGAGCGAGCCGGTGCAGCCCGCGAGCGTGCACAGCCCTGAATCCGTCAGGTGCTCCAGCAGCGCGCGCAGCGTGGGCATGCCCCGGGACTCGAAGCGGTCCGCCACGTCCTCGCGGCCCGCGAAGTCCGGCTCGTCCAGCGCGTCCTTCAGGAAGCGCTCGAGCGCCCACCAGAAGAGGTAGATCTCCGCGCGCCGTCCCGCCGCCGTCGCCGCCGCCGCGATGGACAGGCCCTGGTGCACGCGGTCGTAGTCTCCACTGTGAAGGAAGACGACCACCTTGGGCGACGCGGGGGCGCTCATGCGGGCCTCATACTGTCCCGCAGTGGATTTCGTCCATTGGCATGCCCTCTTGGACCGCTCGGCCCTTTGGCTTGCACCCCTCCCCCGGCGCTTGCTAGGTAACTCGGGCCTTCCGCACACCTCCGCCTTGTCGGGCACCCGGGACGGACCCACACCAAATGGTCGAGGACATCACAGCGCGGCGCAAGGACGCTCACCTCGACCTGTGTGCGACGGGTGACGTGGAGCCCGGTCAGAACAGCACCCTGCTGGACCTGGTCCACCTGGTCCACTGCGCCATGCCGGAGATGTCCGTGGAGGACGTGGACCTGTCCACGCTGTTCCTGGGCAAGCGGCTGCGCCACCCGCTGCTCGTCACGGGCATGACCGGCGGCACCGAGCGCGCGGGGGTGGTCAATCGCGACCTGGCCCTGGTGGCCGAGCGCCACGGCCTGGCCTTCGGCGTGGGGAGCCAGCGCGCCATGTCGGAGGACGCGACGCGGGCGGCCTCGTTTCAGGTGCGGCAGGTGGCGCCCACGGTGGCGCTCCTGGGCAACATCGGCCTGTACCAGGCGGTGCGGCTGGGCGTGGACGGCGTGCGGCGGCTGATGGACGGCATCGGCGCGGACGGAATCGCGCTGCACCTCAACGCCGGGCAGGAACTGACCCAGCCCGAGGGCGACCGGGACTTCCGCGGCGGCTACGCGGTGGTGGAGTCGCTGGTGAACGCCCTGGGCGAGCGGCTGCTGGTCAAGGAGACCGGGTGCGGCATCGGCCCGGAGGTGGCGCGGCGCCTGGTGGAGTTGGGTGTGCGCAACATCGACGTGTCCGGGCTGGGAGGCACGTCGTGGGTCCGGGTGGAACAACTTCGGGCCACGGGCGTACAAGCCCAGGTGGGCGCGGAATTCAGCGCGTGGGGCATCCCCACGGCGGCGGCGGTGGCCACCGTCCGCGGGGCCGTGGGCCCGGACGTGCGGCTGGTGGGGAGCGGAGGCATCCGCACGGGGTTGGAGGTGGCGAAGGTGCTGGCGCTGGGGGCGGACGTGGCGGGCATGGCCCTGCCGTTGTTCCGGGCGCATCAGACGGGCGGGGTGGCGGCGGCCGAGCAGGCGCTGGAGGTCATCCTGACGGGGCTTCGTCAGGCGCTCGTGCTCACCGGAAGCAGAAGCTGCGCTGAGCTGAGGCGGCGGCCGCGGGTGGTGACCGGTGTATTGAAGGATTGGATGGCGGCGCTGTAGTGGGGACCGCCAACGCAGGAAGAGGGAAGACTCATCATGTCTGAGACGGTGACGTCCCGGCTATCCGGGTTCCACAAGCTGCCGATGGACGAGCGCCTCGCGACGCTCGCCCGCATGTTCCGGCTGTCGCCCGGGGACCTGGAGCAGCTCCGTGGGACCGAGGCGCTCCAGCCGGTGCTGGCCAATCAGATGATCGAGAACGCGGTGGGGACCTTCTCCCTGCCGCTGGGCCTGGGGCTCAACCTCCAGGTGAACGGGCGCGACTACCTGGTGCCCATGGCGGTGGAGGAGCCGTCCGTCGTGGCGGCCGTGTCCTTCGCCTCGAAGATCGTCCGCGAGAACGGTGGCTTCAGCGCCGAGGCGGACGAGTCGATGATGATCGGCCAGATCCAGGTGACGCGCTTCGGCGACCCGACGGAGGCCGCCGAGAAGATTCTGGCGCACAAGGAGCAGCTGCTGGCGCTGGCCAACAGCTTCCACCCGGCCATGGTGGCGCGCGGCGGCGGCGCCCGGGACGTGGAGGTGCGCATCCTCCCGGCGCCCGAGGGCCCCAGGGGCGAGCCGCTGCTCGTGGTGCACATCCTCATCGACACGCAGGAGGCGATGGGGGCCAACCTCATCAACACCGTGGCGGAGGGCGTGGCGCCGCTCGTCGAGCAGATCACCGGCGGCAAGGTGTACCTGCGCATCCTCTCCAACCTGGCGGACCGGCGGCTGGCGCGCGCCACGTGCCGCATCCCGCTGGCGGCGCTGGCGGACTTCGAGATGCCGGGGGAGATCATCGCCGAGGGCATCGCCCAGGCCAGCCGCTTCGCGGAGGCGGACCCGTACCGCGCGGCCACGCACAACAAGGGCGTGATGAACGGCATCGACGCGGTGGCCATCGCCACGGGCCAGGACTGGCGCGCCATCGAAGCCGGCGCGCACGCCTTCGCCTGTCGCAACGGCCAGTACCGTCCGCTGTCCACCTGGTACCTGGAGGAGGGGCACCTGGTGGGCCGCATCGAGCTGCCCATGGCGCTGGGCATGGTGGGCGGCCCCATCAAGGTGCACCCCGGCGTGCAGATGGCGCTCAAGCTCTTGCGCGCCTCGGGCGTGCGCGAGCTGTCCATGGTGTTCGCGGCGGTGGGCCTGGCGCAGAACTTCGCGGCGCTCCGGGCGCTGGGCAGCATCGGCATCCAGAAGGGCCACATGGCGCTGCATGCCAGGTGCGTGGCGGTGACGGCCGGCGCGCGCGGCGACTGGGTGGAGAAGCTGGCGGACCTGTTGGTGAAGGCGGGCCACGTGAAGGTGGAGAAGGCCCGGGAGATTCTCGCCAGCCTGTCCGCCGAGGACGCCAAGGCCGCCACCACCGGTACCACCGTCTAGCGCGCCCGTGGCCACCTCGCCCCCACTGTCCACGTTCGGCGCCGGCAAGGTCATCCTGCTGGGCGAGCACAGCGTGGTGTACGGCCACCCCGCGCTCGCGGGGCCGCTGTCGCAGGGGGTGAAGGCGCGGGGCGTGCCGGCCCGGAAGTGTCAGCTGACGCTTCCCGCCACGATGAGCCGCGCCCAGCGCGCCCAGCTCACCGGCGCCTTCCTGCGCGCGGCCAGGCTGGTGGGCGAGCCTCCCGTGAAGGTGTCGTTGGACCCGGAGCTGCCCCTGTCGGCGGGGCTCGGCAGCTCCGCAGCGGTGTCCGTCGCCTGCGCGCGCATGTTGCTCTGTGCCGCGGGCCGGGAGCCCACGCCCAAGGAGGCCGGACGCCTGGCGTGGGAGATGGAGCAGGAGTTCCACGGCACGCCCTCGGGCGTGGACCACACCACCAGCGCCCAGGAGCAGCTGCTCTTGTACCGCCGCGCGCCGGGCTCCTCCGACGTGGGGCGCGGCAAGGTGGTGGACAGTCCGCGTCCCTTGCGCGTGGTGGTGGCGCTGGCCGGTGAGCGCAGCCCCACGAAGAAGACCGTGGGGGCGCTGCGCGAGCGGCAGGCGCGCTGGCCCGAGCGCTACCAGCGCCTCTTCGCGCAGATGGGGAAGCTGGCGTCGGAGGGCGCGCGGGCGGTGGAGGCCGGTGACCTGGAGGGCCTGGGCGACGCGATGAACGTCAACCAGGGCCTCTTGGCGGCGCTGGGCCTGTCCTCGCCGGCATTGGAAGAGATGGTGTATCGACTGCGGGGCCTGGGAGCGCTGGGCGCCAAGCTCACCGGAGCCGGTGGGGACGGCGGGGCCGTGGTCGGTCTGTTCCTCGAACCCGAGCCCGCGGTGGACCAGCTCACCCGGCTCGGCGTGCGCTGCTTCAGCAGCCAGCTCGCGGGTCCGCGAGCGACCTAGGTGTCCGCATGAAAGCCACTGTCCTGGCGCATCCCAACATCGCCCTGGTGAAGTACTGGGGGAAGCGGGACGACGCCCTCATCCTGCCGCACCAGTCCAGCCTGTCGCTGACGCTCTCCCCGCTGTCGGTGACGACGACGGTGGAGTTCGGCGTCCCCACGGACGCGGTGGAGCTCAACGGCCACGTCGCCAAGGGCAGCGAGCGCGAGCGGGTGCTGCGCCTGTTGGAGTCCGTGCGCGCGCAGGCCGGCGACAAGTCCCTGGGCCCGGCGAAGGTCGTCTCGCGTGGCGACTTCCCCATGGCGGCGGGCCTGGCCAGCAGCGCGGCGGGCTTCGCGGCGCTGGCGGTGGCGGGGCGCGCGGCGGCGGGCCTGCCGCGGGACACGAAGGCGGAGAGCATCCTGGCCCGGCTGGGCAGCGGCTCGGCGTGCCGCAGCGTGCAGGGCGGCTTCTGCGAGTGGCAGCGCGGTGAGCGCCCGGACGGCGACGACAGCTTCGCGGTGCAGCGCTTCGACGCGGCGCACTGGCCGGAGCTGCGCATGGTGGTGGCCATCCTGGACCGCGGCGAGAAGGACGTGAAGTCGCGCGACGGGATGAAGCAGGCGGTGGAGACCAGCCCCTACTACGCGGCCTGGGTGAAGGACGCGGAGGCGGAGGTGCCCCGCGCGCGCGAGTACATCGCCCGTCGGGACTTGCAGGCGCTGGGCGAGATGTGTGAGCGCAACGCCTGGCGGATGCATTCCACGTCGCTCGCGGCCGACCCGCCGCTCTGCTACCTGAACGCGGCCACGGTGGGGCTCATCCACCACCTGCGTGAGCACCGCAAGAAGGGCGTGCCCGTCTGGTTCACGCTGGACGCGGGCCCCAACCCGGTGCTGCTGACGGACGCGGCGAACGAGGTGGCGGCGGAGGCGCTGGCCCGCGCGTGCGGCGCGCTGGACGTGATTCGCTGCGTGCCCGGTGGTGACGCGACGCTGAAGTCGGAGCACCTCTTCTGATGGAGCGCGCGCTCTCGGCTCCGGGCAAGCTGTTCGTCTCCGGCGAGTACGCGGTGCTGTGGGGTGGGGTGGCGCGGCTGGTGGCGGTGGCGCCCCGCACGCACGCCTACGTGCGGCGGCGCGAGGACGCGCGCGTGCACGTCTGCCTGGAGGAGGGGACGCTCGCCGGGAGCATGACGCCGCGCGGGGTCCGCTGGGAGCGCGACGTGCCGGCGGGCTTCTCCTTCGTGGCGCGCACGCTGGACGAGGCGCTGCGCGCGCACGGCCGGGCGAGCCAGGGCTTCGACTTCGCGGTGGCTCCGTCCGCGGTGGGCCCCAATGGCCAGAAGCTGGGCATGGGCGGCAGCGCCTGCGCCACGGTGCTGGCGTCGGAGGGCGCGCGCTGGGTGCTGGACGAGCGCTACGACGCGCTGAAGCTGGCGCTGCTGGCGCACACGCAGGGGCAGGGCGGCAAGGGCAGCGGCGGGGACGTGGCGACGAGCTTCGCGGGTGGCGTGCTGCGCTACCGGCGCTACGACGTGGCGGCGCTGGTGGAGGCGAGCAACCACGGCCGACTGAGCGCGGCCATGACGGAGTCCGCGTCCGTCGACGTCTGGCGGCTGCCTCCGCCCCGGGTGCCCATGGCGTATGCCTTCACGGGCGAGAGCGCCTCCACGCGGGTGCTCATCGGCCAGGTGGAGGCGCGGCTGGAGGAGCGGGGCCGTCAGGCCTTCGTCGCGCGCTCGGACGCGGTGGGGCAGGCGGTGGAGGACGGGCTCGCCGGCTGGGACTTCCGGGCGTTCTCCGAGGCGGTGAAGGCCCAGCACGCGCTGCTGCTGGAGCTGGGCCCGCTGGAGACCGAGGGCATGCGCCGCGTGCTGTCGCTGGCGGCGGCCTACGGTGGTGTCGGGAAGCTGTCTGGCGCGGGCGGAGGGGATGGCTGCATCCTCTTCGCGCCGGACGTGGCGGCCCGCGCCGAGCTGTGTGAGGGCCTGGAGGCGCGCGGCTTCCACACGCTGCTGCTGGAGCCGGAGCCCGGCGTCCGCGGCGAGGCGCACCTGGACGCGCGCCTGCGGGCCTGGGTGGACGCGCTCGTCTGAAGCGGGGCCCCGGTGGGCCCCTCAGGCATCAGCCGACCGAGAGGCGCGGCCCCTCGTCGAGGAGCTCCTGGGCGGGCTCGTTGCTCGCGCGCGCGCGCCGGGCGTTGGGGCGCCGGGCCACCACGGGGGCGTTGCCGCCGAGCCAGTCCCACTTCTCTCCGTCCCACAGCTGCTCCCGCCAGCCCAGCTGGGTGGCGGCCTCGCGCGCCTTCTCTCCGTGGGCGATGAGCGCCCAGCCCGCGCGCGACTGCTTGCACTCACCGCTCTTGAACTTCAGCAGCCGGTGCTGGCCCTGGGCCTCGTCACGGTCCGCGTCCCACAGCGCCTGCTGCTTGCCGCCCGTCCCCTCGTAGTCGACGCCGTTCCACTCACACCAGGCGATGACGTCCTTGAGCCGGACCAGCTTCGCGCTCCGCGACAAGGAGAGTTCCGTCACGGCCGCCACGAGGAGGCCAGGGGAGATGACACGCATGGAAGAAGCCCCGTTGCAGGTCAGCGATTGCAGCCAACCTACAGCGGGGGTGGTGTCGGAAGGTCCATGACGACTCCATGCCTTTGTCATGGTTCTGTCATGCCTCACGCGGAGCTTGACTCGCAGCGTTGAAGACAGCGCGCGGCGTCATGGCGAGCAAGCGTCAGAACATGTGGCCGAAGGTGATGTAGACGCGCTGGCGTCCCGTCTCGGTGGAGCGCGCGTAGTCCATGCGGACCACGGCGGCGCGGCGCATGAGGCGCAGGCCTCCGCCGATGCCCGGGTGCCACTCGTGCCACTTGCCGTCGGGCACGCCCGGGTGCCACACGCGGCCCAGGTCCAGGAACATCACCGCGCCCACCTTCATGCTCTTGCCGAACACCTGGAGGTTGGCGGCGTGGTAGCGCAGCTCCGTGTTGCTGAAGGCCTTCACGTTGCCGGAGAAGCGGTTGCGCTCGATGCCGCGCACGCTGCTCATCCCGCCGATGCCCTCCGACACGTTGACGCCGCCGGTGTTGCTCCACTCGAAGAACGGCACCTCGCCGAAGAGCATGTCCAACGTCAGCCGCTGCGCCAGCGTCAGCCGTGACGACAGCTTGAGGTAGCGCCGCTCGCTCAAGGTGATGCCCGCGTACTGGTACCGGCTGCCGGTGGCCATGCCGGAGACGCGCAGGGCGATCTCCTCCACGCCGCCCTCCAGCGGGTCCGTCTCGTCGTCGCGCGTGTCCCACAGCGCGCCCACGAGCAGCTGCCCCGTCATGCCGCCCTCGATGCCCAGCGGACGCTGCTGGTGGAGCATCGATTCGTCGTACGTGTCCACGCTGGTGTAGCGCAGCGCATAGCCCACGTAGGACTGGAGCGGATGGGTGGGACCGAAGGGCCGCCCCCGCAGCCGGAACCAGCCGCCCGGCGCGCCCTTGTCGAAGGTGTAGCGCTCGTTGTCCAGGTCGCCCCGGAAGTCGGGCGCCGAGAGGTTGCCCGCGCCGAAGAAGGGGCTCTTCAGCTCGCGCCTGTACTCCAGGCCGGCCTCCAGGCGCAGCGGGCCGATGAGCCGGGGCCCGTCGTAACGCACGTAGTGGCTCTGCACGCCGCGGCTGCTGAAGAGCACCTGCGCGCCGATGCCGTGCGCGTACGGCGTCTTGCCGGGGCCGTACAGGTAGATGCCGCCGACGGCGCCGTAGCTGATGCCGTGGTCCGAGCTGAACGTCATCATCGGCAGGGCGATGATGTCCGAGCCGGAGTCCGCCTTCGTTTGAGGCAGCCCGGGCGCCGGACGGGAAGGCGACTTCACCGGAGCGGCGCCGAGCACGACGAGGAGGACAGCGGGAAGGAGCATGGGGACCGTGGTGACGTCTCTCTGAGTCGGAACCATCCCGACAGAAGGACGGCGCTACCTGCCCGCCTGCTTTCCAGGAGGGCTGCCTTCGACTGAAGGCGGCCGTCCCCCCGAGTGCTCATTCTGGCGGGTGAGGGAGGGGAGGCGTCAACGTGAGTGGTGTGATTACTCCGGCGTCCTGGATGTGGGCCCATGGGCTCGCGCGGCGGATTGGAACGAAAGTTCCGCCCGCAGCGGCGCATCGGCGCAGGAATCTGCTGCTCATCCACCTCGACGGCGTACCCAAGGCCCTGCTGGACGAGGCGATTGTCGCCGGCAAGCTCCCGTTCGTCTCACGACTCATCCGCTCCGGCACGTTTCAATTGGATGACGCCTTCTGGGGCGCGCCCACCTCCACGCCGTACTTCCAGGCGGGGCTCCTGTACGGCCTGCGGAATTCGAACCTGCCCGCATATTCCTGGTTCGACAGGGAGCTGGGACGACAGGTGCGGATGAGCACGCCCACGGATGCACACGTCATCGACGAGCGCCTGCGAGGCCAGGGGCGCGAGAGCCTGTTGGATGGAGGCGGCCACGGCTACTTCTCGCTGTTCCGCGCGGGCGCCCGGAACGCGCTCAGCATGAGCACGCTGGCGAGCTTCAAGCAGATGTCGCGCGCGTTCTCGTACGAGATGATGGGCCTGTCGGCGGGGCGCACGCGCGGCCTCTGGGACTTCCTCGGCGCGTTCGGCATGGACACGTGGCGCTCGGCGCGCGAGGTGGCCCGCTGGGCCCACGCGCTGCACGACTGGCGGCACGAGCAGTCCTTCCTCGTCAGCCGCGTGTTGTTGCAGCGGCTGGGTTGGAGCTTCGCGTACACCAAGGCGCTGGTGGACATGGTGCGCGGCGTGCCCGCCATCTACCTGGTGTTCGGAAACTACGACGAGGTGGCGCACCGCCGGGGGCCTCGCTCAACGCTGGCGCTGTCCGAGCTGCACCGCGTGGACGCGTACCTGGAGGACCTCTACGCGATGTCCCAATCGGTGGAGCGCCCCTACGACGTCATCATCCTGTCGGACCACGGCCACGTGGACGCCGTGCCGTTGGAGCAGCGCCAGGGGCGACGGCTGGAGTCGCTGCTCCTCGAGGGTGCGCCTGGCGAGCTGTCCGAGGACGTGGTGCGCGGACTGCGCGACGGACGTCCGCTTCAGGACTCGGTGCCGAGCGCGCCCTTCGAGCCCGTCATCGTCGAGTGCGGCAACTTCGCGCACGTCTATCTCTCCGGTGCGCGAGAGCCGCTGGAGGCTCGCGCGCTGCTCGCGCGACATCCGGAGGTGCTGGCGCGCGCCACGCGCAGCGAGGACATCGGCATCATCGCGCTGAGACGAGGTCACTCCGCGGTGGCGGTGATTCGCGGCGGCGTGTACGGCCCGGACGAGGTGGAGCGCGCGCCGCTGTCGCCCGAGTTCAGCCGCCGCGCGGTGGCGGACTTCCTGCGAGGGCTGCCGGCGATGACGACGGCGGGAGACCTGGTCGTCTTCGGAGAGGCGGTGCGTCGGGGCGGCACGGTGGGCTTCGCGTGGGAGTTCGGCTCGCACGGGGGCCTGACTCGCACGGAGGCCAACAGCCTGGTGTGCTGGCCCGCGCACGCGCCGGTGGACCTGTCCGGACTGGGGCACTGCGCCCAACTGCATGACCGGCTCGCGGAGGTCTACGTGCGCCAAGCGCCTCGCTTGAGGTGGGTGCAATGAAGACCCCAACGCGTCGCGCGAAGGGGGCGTGGCCCAGGCCGTCCGCGCGGGGCCTCAGCCTGCCCAAGGTGCTGCTCGGCATGGTGGGGCTGGTGCTGTCCGTCGTCCTGCTCTCCACGGCCTTCTTCCACTGGAACCCGAAGGGCCCCGGCCCGCTGCTCCAGCCGCGCTTCCCGCTGGATGACTTCCTGCGGGATTTGCCCGGTCACCTGGTGTGGCTGGTCCCCTTCGTCATGCTGCAGGGCTCCATCATCCCGCTGCGCGCGGTGCAGTGGCAGAGCACCCTGCGCAAGCGCGTGCCCTTCCGCGAGCGCTACCACCTGGTGGCCATCGGCGCCTTCGTCCACAACGCGCTGCCGGGGAAGCTGGGCGACATCCTCCGCTCGTTCCTGCTGTCGCGCACCGAGCGCATCCCGTTCCTGCGCTGCCTGGGCACCGTCGCCGTCGGCAAGCTGATGGAGTTCGCCGCGCTGATGATGCTGGTGACGCTGTCGCTGCTGGGGCCCTTCGGCTCCACCCTCACGCGCTTCCAGGGGCAGCTGAAGGTGGCGGTGTCCCTGTGCGTGGGGCTCGTCGCGCTCGTGGTGCTGCTGGCCCACTGGTCGCTCCCGCTGGCGAACGCGATGCACCGGCGCCACCGCTTCCCGCGGCTGGAGGGCTTCCTCCACCACGTCAGCGACGGGCTGGGCTCCGCGCGCTCCTTCATCGGCATGGGCAAGGTGCTCTTCTACTCGGTGGGCCCGGTGCTCGCGTCGGCGCTGGCCTACGGGCTGGCGCTCCACGGCATCGGCATCTCCGGGGGTCTCTTCGCGGGCGCGGTGGTGCTGGGCGCCATCTCCCTGGGGCAGGCGCTGCCGGGCGTGCCCGCGGGCATGGGCATCTACTACTTCGTCACCAGCTGGGCGGCCCGCAGCCTGGGCGCCACCCCCGAGGACGCGGCCGCGTTCGCCACGCTCACCCACCTGGGCACGGTGTTCAGCCAGGCCGGCGTGGGCGCCGTCTCCGTCTACATCCGGAAGATTCGAATCCGCGACCTGAGGAAGGGCGGCAGCCTGGCGCGCGAGGCCGCGCAGCACGTGGCGCATGAAGCGGTGGAGCCGGCGCCACAGTGAGCCGGGCGCGAAGCGCGGACCCCTGAAAAGCGAAAAGGGGCCCCGGTTTGAAACCGGGACCCCTTATCGACTTTGTGCCCAGGAGAGGACTCGAACCTCCATGCCCTTGCAGGCGCTAGACCCTGAATCTAGTGTGTCTACCAATTCCACCACCTGGGCAGGTGGCTTCACCGCCTCGGCGCCGTGGCGTCGCTGCGATGGGGCGGACATATAGGTGTCCTGCCCCGGCTCGTCAAGAACTACGTAACAACCTCACTTCTTCAGCGGCCATTTCCCCTCGGCCTCCAGGGCCCGGCGGATGACCGGGTTCTCGTCCATGAAGGCCGTGAGGGATTCCTCGGTGATTTCGACCACCACGTCCTCCTGGCTGACCTCCGTCTGGCAGCTCAACCGGGAGTACGGACGCACGTCGAACCCCATGTCCAACCGGTCCGCCTCCGCGTCCGATTGCTCGCTGAGCGAGTCCAGGCCCTTGCGGACCCAGATGTGACAGGTGGAGCAGCCGCAGACCCCGCCACAGCTGTGGCCCACCTGGGCCCCCGACTGTTCGGCGGCGTCCAGGAGGATGGTCCCGGGGGGGACGTCCACGCTGACCTCGGCCAGCGGGCTCTTGAAGGTGACCTTGGGCACGTCAGTACTCCTCCACCGAGTGGCCAGCGACAACCTGGGTGATGGCCTTGTTCATCACCCGCTCGATGAAGGGCCGGGACGTCTCGTCCAGGGCGTGCACGGCCTCCTTGAGCTTCAGGTAGTCGTTGCCCTGGGCCACCTCTCGCACGCGGGCGATGGCCGCGTCGATGGTGGCCTTCTCGCCGTCCTGGAGCAGCGAGGCGTGCTCGCCCAGCTGACGGTCCGCCTCGGCCAGCACGCGCTCGGCGTCCACCCGCTGCTCGCGCAGCTGCCGGGCCTGGATGTCGTCCTCGGCGTACTCGATGGAGTCGAGCAGCATCCGCTCGATTTCATCCTCGGTGAGGCCGTGGCTGGGCTTGACGGTGATGGACTGGGTGGCGCCGGTGCTCTGCTCCTTCGCGGAGACGGAGAGGATGCCGTCGGCGTCCACCTGGAAGCGCACCTCCACGCGCGCCATGCCGGCGGCGAGCGGGGGGATGCCGGAGAGCGTGAAGCGCGCGAGGCTGCGGTTGTCCTCCACCAGCTCCCGCTCGCCCTGCACCACGTGCACGTCCAGGCCCGTCTGCGCGTCCTTGAACGTGGTGAACACCTGCGCCGCCGCGGTGGGGATGGTGGAGTTGCGCTGGATGAGCTTCTCGGTGATGCCGCCCATCGTCTCGAGCCCGAGCGACAGCGGAATCACGTCCAAGAGCAGCACCTCGTCCTGCCGGTCCGCGTTGGTGAGCAGGTCCGCCTGCACCGCGGCGCCCAGCGCCACCACCTGGTCCGGGTCGATGTCGCCCAGCGGCTCGCGGCCGAACATCTCCGCCACGAAGCGGCGCACCGCCGGCACACGCGTGGAGCCGCCCACCAGGATGACACCGTCCAGCTCGCCCGCCGCCACGCCCGCGTCCTTCAGGGCCCGGCGGCACACGATGCCCGTCTTCGCCACCAGCGGCTGGATCCAGGCGTCGAAGTCCGCGCGCTTCACCGCGTGCGTCCGGCCATCCACCGTGACGGTGGCCTCGGCAGCGTCGGTGAGGGCCTCCTTGGCCTTGCGCGAGGACGCGAGCGCCTCGGCGACCAGGGCAGGGGAGGGCTCGGTGATTCCGAGCGCCTCGAACACCTTCGTGGCAATCGCCCGGTCGAAGTCGTCGCCGCCCAGGGCCGAGTCGCCGCCGGTGGACTTCACCTCGAAGACGCCGTCCACCAGCTTGAGGATGGAGATGTCGAAGGTGCCGCCGCCCAGGTCGTAGACGGCGAAGGTGCCCTGGCTGCCCTTGTCCAGGCCGTACGCGAGCGCGGCGGCGGTGGGCTCGTTGAGCAGGCGCAGCACCTCCAGGCCCGCGAGCCTCCCCGCGTCCTTGGTGGCCTGGCGCTGGGCGTCGTCGAAGTATGCCGGCACGGTGATGACGGCCTGCTCCACCTTGCTGGAGAACTGCGCCTCGGCGCGGCGCTTCAGCGCACGCAGGATTTCGCCGGAGACCTCGATGGGCGTCACCGGGTTGCCGCCCGACACGTCGAAGCGGACCACCTTGGCGCCGGGGACGAACTTGTAGTGGCCCAGCTTGCGCGTCTCGGCGTCCTCGGGGCCTCGGCCCATGAAGCGCTTCACCGACGCGATGGTGTCCGTGGGGTGTGAGGCCGCGAGCGCGCGCGCCCGGACGCCCACCACCACGCCGCCGTCCTGGCCGTAGTGCACCACCGAGGGGAGCAGCAGCGAGTCCCCCTCGTCCACCGGGACGCAGCGGGGCTTGCCCTGCGTCACCGCCGCCACCAGCGAGTGGGTGGTGCCCAGGTCGATGCCCACCGCCTGGCCCTTGGGCTTGAGCGGATCATGGATCTGCAGGTAGCCGTTCTTGCTCACGACAGACTCTCCTCCTCGAACGCTTCCACCTGCTCGAGAAAGCGCGTGAAGTAGCGCACCCGACCCAGGGCATGCGACGCCTTTCTCACCGGAGACTGTGAGTCACCCTCGCCCTCCAGGGCGCGCAGGGCACCGGCCGCCTCGTCGAGCGCCGCCTTGCGCCGCCCCTCCACCTGGGTGCCCATGGCCTGCACCCGCGCCAGGTCCTTCTTCTCCATGGCGGTGTCGAGCGCCTCGCGCAGCTCCATGACCTCCTCGAGGAACTCCAGGGGCATGTCCTTCTGCGCGCCCGCGTCCTCTCGGTCCAGGTCCACGCCGTGGAGCTTGAGCAGGTAGAAGGCGCGGCGCACCGGGTCCTTGAGCGCCTTGAAGGCCTCGTTGAGGGCGGTGGTGCCCTCCAGGGCCTTGAGGCGCTCGCGCGCGTCGGCCTGGGCCACGCGGTCCGGATGCAGCTGGAGCGACAGCTCGCGGTACTGCTTCTCCAGCGCCGGCACGTCCACGTCATAGGCGCGCGGCAGCCCGAAGACGTCGAAGTGGGTCCTCACTCGGTGTGCTCCATGGGGGCAGGGGGCGGATAAACGAAAGGGGCCCGGCGGCTGGCCGGACCCCGCGTGACTGGAGGTCCCCCGCGCGAGGCGAGGGACGAGGGCTGTCCCCACGTCAGACGGAGAAGCTCTCTCCGCAGCCGCACGCGGCCTTGATGTTGGGGTTGTTGAGCTTGAAGCCGGAGGCCATGAGCGTCTGCTCGAAGACCAGCTCCGTGCCGATGAGGTACAGGTAGCTCTTCGGGTCCACGAAGACGCGCACGCCGTCCTTCTCGAAGATCTTGTCGCGCTCGCGGGCCTTCTCGGACCACTCCATGGAGTACTGGAGGCCCGAGCACCCGCCGCCCTTCACGGCCAGCCGCAGGCCGGCCTCGGGCGTCTGGCGCTGCTCCAGGAGCTCCTTGAGCCGCGCCACGGCGCTGTCCGCCACGACGATGCCCTTGGGGGCGGCCTTGGCCACGGGCGCCGCGTTGGCCACCGGGCCGGGCGTCATCTGCTGGGTCGCCTGTTCGCTCATGGGTTCACCTCCTGGAGTCATGTGGAGAGCACCGTGCTCCCAGGACTCAAGATGCCTGGGCCTTGCGCGCGGCGCGCTTCTTCTTGAAGTCCTCGATGGCCGCCTTGATGGCGTCCTCGGCGAGGACCGAGCAGTGGATCTTCACCGGCGGCAGCGCCAGCTCCCGGGCCACGTCCTTGTTGGAGATGGTCATCGCCTGGTCCACCGTCTTGCCCTTCACCCACTCGGTGACGAGCGACGAGGACGCGATGGCGGAGCCACAGCCGAAGGTCTTGAACCGCGCGTCCTCGATGAGGCCGTCGTCCGAGATCTTCAGCTGCAGGCGCATCACGTCGCCGCACGCGGGCGCGCCGACCAGACCCGTGCCCACGTTCGGGTCTTCCTTGTCCATCGTCCCGACGTTGCGGGGGTTCTCGTAGTGGTCGATGACCTTGTCGCTGTAAGCCATGCCAACTCCTTCAACCGATGCTTCGCACCAAAGGTTCCGGCGAGCAATGCCCACCGTCCGGGGAGCCATGCGCCCCGCTGATTGCTCGGGAAGGCGCGCTAATGCGCCGTCCACTCGATGCTCTTGAGGTCGATGCCTTCCTTGGCCATCTCGTACAGCGGGCTCATGTCGCGCAGCTTGCGCACCTTGTCCACGACGAGCTGGACGACGTAGTCGACCTCCTCCTCCGTGGTGAAGCGCCCCAGGCCGAAGCGGATGGAGCTGTGCGCCAGCTCCTCATCCACGCCCAGCGCGCGCAGCACATACGAGGGCTCCAGCGAGGCGGACGTGCACGCGGAGCCGGACGACACCGCCACGTCCTTGATGCCCATCATCAGGGACTCGCCCTCGGCGTGGGCGAAGGAGATGTTGAGGTTGCCCGGCAGGCGGTGCTCCAGCGAGCCGTTGATGATGGTCATGTCCAGCGCGTCCGTGAGGCCCTTGCGCAGCTTCTCGCGCAGCCGGAGGATCCGCGCGGACTCCTCGGCCAGCTCCTCGCGCGCCAGCTGCGCCGCGTGGCCGAAGCCGACGATGGCCGACACGTTGAGCGTGCCCGAGCGCATGCCGCGCTCATGGCCGCCGCCGTCGATGATGGGGGCGATGCGCACGCGCGGCTTGCGGCGCACGTACAGCGCGCCGATGCCCTTGGGGCCGTACATCTTGTGCGAGGTGATGGAGGCCAGGTCCACCTTCATGGCCTCGACATCGAAGGGCACCTTGCCGATGCCCTGCACCGCGTCGCAGTGGAAGAGGATGCCCTTCTTGCGGCACAGCGCGCCAATCTCCGCGATGGGCTGCACCACGCCAATCTCGTTGTTGGCGAACATGATGGAGACCAGCACCGTGCGAGGCGTCATCGCCTCCTCGAGCTTCTCCAGGTTGACCCGGCCGTCCTGCTCCACGTCCAGGTACGTCACGCGCGCGCCGCCGGTGGGCAGGTCCGCCCACTTCTTGTACGTCGCGTCGTTCTCCAAATCATGCTTCGCGGAGAGCTCCGCCACCTCCTCGGGCGACACGTCGCGCTCGGCGAGCTGCGACAGGCGCAAGAGCTTGAGCTCGTCCAGGCGCTCCTGGCGCACGCGCTCCAGGCGCTTGCAGGTGTCCAGGATGGCCTTGTGCTCGGTCTTCAGGGTGATGATGTGGTCACCCTTCGACTTGTAGTACTCGATGACCCCCTTGATGGCCAGGTTGTCGGACTCGGTGGCGCCGGAGGTGAAGACGATCTCCTGCTCCGTCGCGCCGATGAGCTCCGCCACCTGCTGCCGGGCCTTCTTCACCGCCGCCTCGGCCTTCCAGCCGAACACGTGGTTGCGGCTGGACGCGTTGCCGAAGTCCTCGCGCAGATAGGGGAGCATCACGTCCAGCACGCGCGGGTCCAGTGGCGTGGTGGCGTGGTTGTCCATGTAGATCGGCAGCTTCACCATTGCGTCCCACACCTTCCTGAAGGGGCTTGCGACTGCCCCCGCACCCCGGCGCCACCCAGGGGGCGCGCTGCGGCGGGCATACACCGTCACACATGAATGTGGACCGGACTGGTCAATTATAAAATCGGGTGCCCTCGGGTCAAGCGAACATAAGGCGTACGGGAGACCCGCTGGGACTGGCCGGAAGGAGGGGCTGTCGGCGTTGGAACGGCCGCGCCGGGGTGGATCACCCGGGTGGGCCGTCCTGGCGCGGGGTGGTCCGGAATGGGGCGAGGCGGGGGCCTCATCGCGCGCAAGCGGCTGATTTCCCGAGGGGCGTGGGGCTGGCCGGGGGGCTGCAACCGGGGCGCGTCGCCAGGAGGCAGGCATGAGCGCGAACGCGAAGCGGGTGAAGGAGTCGTCGGAGTCGACAGAGCAGGGCCGTGCACAGCTCGTCCGGATGGAGGGGGGCGGTGGGGGGATGGATAAGAACCGTTACTCGGACGGCTGGCGTGCGGGGAAGCCCGCGGAGGACCCGGAGAAGATGAAGCGCTGGGGCCTCATCACCGCCCGGCCGAGCGAGTTCCTGGTCCACATGCGCCGCGGCCGCGTGCGCGACATCAGCGGTCAGGGGGCCAGCTGCTTCAAGCTGCCGGGCGACTCGGTGGCGATCGTCCCCACCAGCATCCAGCGGCTGCAGTTCACCGCGGACCAGGTGACGAGCGAGAAGGTGGGCGTGCAGGTGACGGGCCTGGCGGTGTACCGCATCGCGGATCCGCTGGTGGCCTTCCGCATGCTGAACTTCTCCTTTCCGGAGCGGGCGCAGGAGAAGCTTGCGGAGCTCTTGCGCGAGATGTTCGTGGGCGCCGCGCGCAGGCTGGTGGCGAACCTCTCCGTGGAGGAGTGCCTGTCCCGGCGCAAGGAGGGCATCGCCGCGGAGCTGATGCGCGAGATCGCGCCGGTGCTGTCGGGGCAGGGGCGCCTGGCGGACTCGACGGACGCGGGCTGGGGCGTGCTGCTGGACACGATTGAGATCCAGGACGTGCGCGTCCTGTCGTCCACCGTCTTCGAGAACATGCAGGCGCGCTTCCGCCGCGAGCAGGAGCGCCAGGCCCGCGAGGCGGAGCTGGCCAAGGAGCGCTTCGTCCACCGCGAGGAGACGGAGGCCGAGCGGCAGCTGAGCCTCCAGAAGCTCGAGGCCGAGGACGAGGTGCGCCAGCGCCGGCAGACCGCGGACGAGCAGTCGCGGCTGGAGACGCTGGCCGTCGAGGCGCGCGTGGCCGAGGCGAAGCTCGCCCAGGAGCGCACGCTCAAGCAGGAGCAGGCCACGGTGGAGCGCGAGGTGGCGCTCACCAAGCTCGCCGCCGAGCAGGACGTGCGTCAGAAGAAGCAGGTGGCCGACGAGCAGGCCAAGCTGGAGGCGCTCACCGCCGAGGCGCGGCTGGCCGAGGCGAAGATCGTCTCCGAGCGGCAGCTGGCGACGAGCCGCGCGCAGGTGGAGATGGAGAAGCTGTCGCGCGAGCAGGAGCTGGAGGGGGCCCGCGCGCGCATCGCCCTGGAGAAGCTCAAGCGCGAGCAGGACGCGGACGTGGGCCGCGCGAAGCTGGAGCTGGAGAAGCAGAAGCTGTTGCAGGAGGCCGAGGCCGCCCAGGCGCGCTTCGAGCTGGTGCGGCTGCAGCGCGAGCAGGAGACCGAGAGCGCCAAGGCGACCATCGAGCTGGAGCGGCTGCGCCGTGAGCAGGAGCAGCAGAACGCGCTGGCGCAGATGGAGCTGGAGCGGCTGCGTCGGGAGCAGGAGCAGGCGGCGGCCCGGCACGAGGGGCAGCTGGCCGAGCAGCTCCAGGAGGTGGAGAAGCTCAAGGCGCAGCTGCAGGTGGTGCAGTCGCGGCGCGGCATCGCGGAGGCGGAGGTGGCCATCGCGGAGCTGGAGGTGCGGCGGGAGAACGCGCGGCAGGAGCTGGAGCTGTCGCGGGCCCGGGCCCTGCGGGACATCGAGAACACCATCAGCCCGGAGGTCATCCAGATGACGCTGGCGCAGCAGCTCCCCCAGGTGGCGGCCGCGTTCCAGCAGAAGATGGGCGAGGTCCACGTCACGGCGGTGGATGGGGCGAACCCCTTTGGCTACATCGCCGCCGCGGTGGAGGGCGTCATGGGGCTGGCGCGGTCCGCGGGCCTGAAGGTGCCCGCCTCCTCGCTTGCCCCCACGGCGCAGTAGCCCCCGGGCCGGGGCCTGCGTATACAAAGCGGGCCCTTTTTGCTGGGGATGACGGAAGAGAGCGCGCATGGATGCCAAGAAGCTCGGGTTGATGGCCGTACTGGCCGGCGTGGCGGTGGTGGTGGTGCCGTGGCTGTTGCCCACCGGCCCCAGCACGGAGCTCGACGCGGCGCGTTTCCTGGAGTCCGGCAGCCTCTTCCTCGGCGCGGCCATCGTCTTCGGCGGCGGGCTGCTCACCGCGCTGACGCCCTGCGTCTACCCGCTCATCCCCATCACGGTCTCCGTCTTCGGCGCCCGCAAGGCGGAGAGCCGGGGCAAGGCGATGCTGCTCACCACGTCCTACATCGTGGGCATGGGCGTGGTGTTCAGCGGGCTGGGCATCCTGGCGGCGAAGACGGGCCAGGCGTTCGGCTCGATGTTGGGGCACCCCGCGGTGGTGACGGGGCTGGCGGTGTTCCTGCTGTTGCTCGCCTCGTCGATGTTCGGCGCGTTCGAGCTGGCGCTGCCGTCGGGGCTGCAGACGCGGCTGAACTCGGTGGGCGGCGCGGGGGTGGCGGGCGCGTTCCTGATGGGCAGCGTGTCGGGCTTCCTGGCGGCGCCGTGCACGGGGCCGGTGCTCACGGGGCTGCTCGCCTTCGTGGCGAAGACGGCGAACGTGACGCTCGGCGCGTCGCTGCTGTTCATCTACGCCTTGGGCATCGGCGTGCCGTTCTTCATCCTCGGGGTGTCCACGGTGAGGCTGCCCAAGAGCGGCGTGTGGATGGAGTGGGTGAAGAGCGTGCTGGGCATCATGCTCGTCGCGCTGGCGTTCAGCTACCTGAAGGACGCGTCGCCGTGGGCGCGTGACGTGGTGAAGGCGGCGGGCGCGGAGCTGGGGCGTCTGCCGGGCGCGGCGCTGGCGGGGGGGCTCGCGGTGGTGGGCGTGCTCCTGGGCGCGGTGCACCGCTCGTTCAAGGAAGGCGCGCGCGACTTCTCGTTCAAGGCGTTCGGTGTGGCGCTGGTGGTGGTGGCGCTGATGGTGCGCGGCGGCGCGCTGGACGCGGGCCCGGTGGGTGAGCTGTGGGTGCGCCTGGGCATGGCCGAGCGTCCGCGTGCGCCGACGTGGGCGTGGGACCACGTGATGCCCGCGAAGAAGGCGACCTTCTCCCGCGAGGCGTTCGACCAGGTGCTGGCCCAGGCGAAGGCCGAGGGGCGGCCGGTGCTCATCGACTTCTTCGCGGACTGGTGCGCGGCCTGCAAGGAGCTGGACCGCGAGACGTACCCGGCGCCGCAGGTCATCTCGCAGTCGTCCGAGGGGCAGTTCCTCACCATCAAGATCGACGCGACGAACAGCGACGACGCGCTCGACGCGCTGATGGAGCGCTTCGGCGTGGAGGGCCTGCCCACGGTGGCCTTCGTGTCGCAGACGGGCACGGAGCTCAAGCGCCCGCGCGTCACCGGCTTCCTGGAGCCCGTGCCGTTCGCCGAGCAGATGCGCAAGGCGCGCTGCACCGAGGGCGCCTCCTGCTGAGTCCGCTGTCCGCTTCGTGAGACGACGCGACGCTCAGTCGCAGTCGTCCTCGTCACACGAAGGCGCGGGGCCCCGGCCGCGGCTCGCGAGCACGCGGTCGATCATCTTCTCGTGCAGGTCGTAGAGCGGGCGGGACACGTCCTCACCCTCCAGGTACGTGAGCGCGCCGGCGATGGCCTCAATCGTCGACATGCCGTCCGGATGCGGCGGCCTGCGCAGCCGGCGTGAATCCAGGGGCGGCGGAGGCAGCTTCAGTCCGGGCAGCCTGCGCAACCCCGGCAGCCGCTGCACCATGCGGCGCGCCTGTCCCCAGCTGCCATCCAGGACGATGAGCCGCCGGGGCTTCTCGGCCTCCGGCGCGGCCGTCTGCTGCGCGTCCGGGAAGAGCAACCACGTGGAGCCGTCGTCCTCCAGCACCGACGCATCGAAGCGCTGACCCGGCGAGCCATACGAGACGATGTGACAGCGCGGCAGCGCGAGCGCCGCCATGCGCGCGGTGTTCGTCGACTTGAGTGTCTCCTTGTGGTGCCGGATGACGAGCAGCTCCGTGCGCGTGGGGATGCTCGGCAGCTCGGCGCACAGGCACAGCGGGGAAGGCAGGAAGCAGCGCGGACAGCGGCCCGCGAGGTCCTCCGGAGTTCGAGACCTCATTTCCCCTGACGGTAGCGCTCCATCAGGACGCGCGCCTCACGAAGCTTCTCCTCCACGAAGCGGTCATCCGCGTCCGGCTCGTAGTCCGCGTCCGGCACGTCGAGCTGGAAGATGGCGGAGAGCAGGATGGGCGCGACCTCCAGCCACTCGGCCGTGCGGTTGAGCGCGGCCTGCCGACGGCCCGCGAAGGTCTCCGGTCCATCCTCCGGCCCGCAGCGACAGATGCGCGCCGAGTCTCCGGAGACGTCCACGTAGAGCCCCAGCACCTCGGCGTCGACCTCGGCCGCCAGCGCGCACGTGGCCTCGCTGACGTACGCGGCCATGGCCTGCGCCGCCGAGCGCTCCGTGAGCGAGCGCACCAGGTACACCTGCCACCCGGCCTCCGACAGCGCCCCAGACTCCTGGATGGGCGTCAGCTCCGCGGGCGGGGCCTGGATGCGCGACAGCAGCCGTCGCACGGGCGCCTCCAGCCGCTCCAGCCTCGCGCTCGACGCGGGGCAGAAGAAGAGGACGCGGTACTCACGACTGTCTGCTGCGGTTTCCATGGGCATACGGCGTCGCAAGCACGGCGCTGCGGGGAGGAGCTGCGTTGGCCCAAGAGGACCAAAGGATTCCCCGACCTTGCAAGTGGGGAGTTGGGTGGAGATTTCAAGACGTGGCGGACGGGAGGGCCATGCTTGACGCGGGCGCCCGACGCTCGGAGGCGACCCAGACCCCCGCGGCCAGCACCAGGAGTCCCCCCGCCACGCCCACGGGTGTGAGCGCCTCGGAGAAGACGGCCCAGCCCACCAGGGAGGCCGTGAGCGGCTCCAGGTACGTCAACGCCCCGGCCGCCGCCGTGGGCACACGGCTCAGCCCCGCATTGAAGAGGCACGTCCCGGCAAGGCCGCACACCGCGCCCCCGGCGAGCACCTGGAGGGTGGCCGGGTCCAGCGCGGTCGGCAGCGCGTCCGTCCCGGCGATGAGAAGCAGCACCCCGGCGGACACCGGCGCGTGCAGCGAGGCCACGGCCAGGGGTGAGTAGGCTCGCGTCGCCGCCTTCGTCCCCAGGACGATGGCCGCGAAGAACAGGGCGCTGCCCGCGCCGAGCGCCGCCGTCATCCCCGTTCCTCCCTGTCCGTCGGGCCGGCCGATGAGCATCACCAGCCCCGCCAGCGTTACGGGCCCGGCCACCAGGGCCCGCACGGAGCGCTTCTCCCCCAGCACCCAGGGCGCGGCGAGCGCGAGCAGCAGGGGCGCGAGATAGTGCGTGAGCACGGCCACCGACACGGGGCCCCGCTTCATGGCGGCGAAGAACAGGCTGATGTTGGCCGCGTCCGCCAGGGCCACGACGAGCAGGGCCACGGTGGCGCGCCGGTCATGGAGCGGGGCGCCGCGCAGCAGCAGGGGCACCGGCAGCGACATGGCGACCAGCGCCAGGAACGCGTTCTGCGCCCAGGACAGGCCCGCGGGCCGGAGGAAGAGGGACCAGCACCCCCACAGGGTGGCCCCTGCCGCGACCATCGCGAAATGCCGCACTGCTCATGACTCCTGGTGACGTCGGAGCGCCTCGAGGCGCCGACGGGGCGCACACTAGGAACATCTGCCACACTCCGTCCATGGGGCCCCTGTTCGCCTACAGCCTGGTGCCGGTCCTGTCGGTGTCGCTCCTCTTGTGTTTCACGGCCGCGCTGCGAGGCCGCGACGCCGCGGGGCTGACGCTGTACTGCCTGGCCACCGCGTTCTGGAGCGGCTCGCTGCTGCTGCTGTGCGTGCCCCAGGCCGCGTGGCTCGGTGAGCGCTTCGCCGCCAGTGGCGCCTTCACCGCCGCCGCCTTCTTCCACACCGCGCAGGACGTCTCGCGCCAGCGCTCCCCCCGGCTGGTGGTGCTCGCGTACGTCGTGGCCACCGTCGTCACGCTGGTGGGGGCGCTCTTCCCGGACGCGCTGTACGGCCCCCTGGCGATGAGGCGGGGGCCGCTGTTCTGGCCCACCATGGCGCTGTCGGTCTCCGCGGCGGGCGTGCCCCTGGTGCTCCTGGCGCGCTCGTACCGCAAGGAGACGCCCGAGCGTCGACCGCTCCTGCGCAGCCTGGGCATTGTCGGCGCGCTCGCGTACTCGGGCGGGCTGGCCACGGCGCTGCTCCTGTCCGCCGGCTACGCGCTGCCCTTCGGCATGTACCTGGTGCTGGCCTCGCTGCTGGTGCTCGTGCACGTCATCAACGCGCACCAGCCGCCCTCCGAGCGCAGGCTCCTGGAGCGCAGCCTCGTCTACTCGGCGATGGCGGCGGTGCTGTCCGCGGGCTTCCTCTTCGGCGTGCTGACGCTGATGGCGGGCAGCGGCCAGCCCTTCCTCGCCGAGTACCGCGCGGGCGCCTTCTTCCTGCTCGCCCTGGCGGCGCTCGCCTTCGAGCCCCTGCGCCAGGGGCTCCAGGAGTGGCTGGGACGCAGGCTGCTGCGAGGGCGCGCCACGGGCACGGAGCTGGTGGCGGCGCTGGCGGAGCAGGAGACCCGCGCGGACCAGGCCGCGCGCCTGGCGGAGCTGGGGCAGTTCTCCTCGGCCGTGGCCCACGAGGTGCGAAACCCGCTGGGCGTGCTCGCCGCGCAGCTGAAGCTGCTGGAGCGCCAGGGCGCGGACGCGGACACCCTGGCCGGCATGCGCGAGCAGATTTCCCGCGCGGGGCACTTCGTCGACGAGCTGTTGCGTTATGGCCGGCCCCGCCCGCTGGAGCTGCGCCGGGTGGATGTCCATGCCACGGTGGCGCTGGCGTACTCCACCGCGCGACAGGGATTGGGCACCCTGGCGCCGGATGTCTCCTTTGACCTGGAGGAAGGCGAGCCCCTGGCCGTCGAGGCGGACCAATCCCAGCTCTCCCAGGTGTTTGTCATTGTCCTGGAGAATGCCTTGCTCGCGCTGGGGGAGGTCGCGCGGCCCAGGCTCCAGGTCCGCCTGTCTCAATCCGACACGATGCTCCAGGTCCACGTGGAGGACAGCGGTCCGGGCATCCCACCGGAGCTGTTGCCCCGGCTGTTCCAGCCCTTCGTCACGGGGCGGCGGCGCGAGGGTCCTCGTCCGGGGACAGGGCTGGGATTGGCCATCGCTCGAGGCATCCTGGAGCGCCACGGAGGCACCGTGCGGGCCAGCCGCTCCGAGTCGCTGGGGGGCGCATGTTTCACCCTCACGTTGCCGCTGAAGCAGCCCGCACCGCTCTCCGCCGCTGCGTCATGACACCCCGCGGGGCCGTGTCGTGTTGTCATCACAACACCCCACCTTGGACGTTCCCTCCTCATCCCAGGGGTGGCGTGTTTGTAAGAATAAGGGGGTGTCGGCAATAAAGCAGACCTGACGCGTTCTCTGGTCAAGGAGGAGGGGCAATGCGCTCGAGGCCGCGATTGAGGGTGGTGGAGCCTCCGTCAGGGGAGCCAGGCTCGGACTTCGAGGCCTTCGCCCGTCAGTATCAGCCGCTGTTGTTTGCCATTCTTCGCAAGTACTGTGTCGGGATTGAACACGAAGTGGAGGACTTGGTGCACGATGTATTGCTTCGTGCGCTCCTCCGGTGGGAGCACCTACAGCGATGGGACTCCTTCAAGCAGCGCTCTTGGCTGGGGCGGGTGGCGGAGAACTGTTTCCTGGACCGGTGTCGGCGTCGCCGCAGTGAGTCGGACCGGCTGCGGGGGCTGCTCGAGCTGGCGGTGGACGCGGAGGAGCACGACGCGCTGGAGCAGGACGAGCTCTGGGGCTACGTCGGCGTGGAGGACTTGCGGTGGGCGCTGAGCTTCCTGAGCCCCACCTTGCGTCGGACCTTCGAGCTGTATCTCCAAGGGTGGTCCTACTCGCGAATCGCCCGGGAGACGGGCGTGGCGCCGGGCACGGTGGGGGCGCGGCTGCACCACGCGCGGTTGGAGCTGCGCGAGGTCTTGAGGGAGACGGCTGAGCGGCGTCGGCGGGAGCGGAGGCAATGACGGTTGATTGCAAGGACTTGCAACGCTTCCTCGATGGACAGATGCAGGCTCGGGAGCAGGGGAGGTTCCGACATCATCTGGGGGGCTGCGGCGCGTGCGAGGCGCGCTTCCGGGAGTCGATGCAGCTCGAGCTGCTCGCGCACCTCGCGCAGGCGCAGGAGGTGGCCTCGTCGGACGCGCCCGCGCCATCGGCGCCCGCGGAGCGGCGGGCTCGGCGGACGTGGCTCCGGGGGCTGCGCGGGCTCGAGGTGTTGGTGGCGGGCGTCGCGGTGTGGATGATTCTGCCCTTCTCCCTCCCGTGGGGCGGGGCGCAGAGCGCCTGGCTGTCCGCGGAAGGCCCTCGCGTGCTGGAGGGGCGGGTGACGTATCGGGCGGTGGATGCCCACCATCGACCGTATGTGCCGGACCGGGGGGCTGACGCGGCGCAATCGCCGGTGCCCTCGCTGCCGCTGCAGGACTTGTGGCGGATGGAGGCGCGCGGAGATCTCCACGGCGTTGCCACGGCCTATCTGCTCCATGGCGCGCCCCGACAGGCACAGGCCTTCTTGAAGCGCATGCCCGCCTCGGCGGACCGGGATTGCGACCTGGCGCTGCTGGCCCTGGAGCAGGCGCGACAGGAGGGCTCGCTTGACACCCGACCGGCGCGGCTGGAGGAAGCGCTGGAGCTGCTCTCGGGGGTCCTGCGCGAGTGGCCTCGACACCCCCAGGCCCTGTGGAACCGGGCCCTGGCGTTGAGCGAGCTGGGGCTGCCGCTCCTGGCGGCCGACGCGTTCGGTGAGGTCGCCCGGTTGGGGGAGCCCGGGTGGAGCGAGGAGGCGGCGCAGCGCGAGCGCATGCTTCGCGAGTCCACCTCGCTGCGCGCCCGGGCCTGGAAGGACGCCTACGAGTCGGTGCGGGAGCTGGTGACGGATTCGTCCGCGCCCCTGCCGCTCGCCGCGGCGCGTGAGCATCCCGGCATCCTCCGGCTCGGCTTCTACGATGCGGTGAGGGCGGCGCCCTCGCGTGAGGCGGTGCTGCGCCTGGAGCCGCTGGCGCGCGTGCTCGACGACCGCTACGGCGGGAGCGTCCTTCGCACGTGGCTCGCGCGAGTCGCGGAGCGGGACTTCACGCACCGGGGGCCGCTCGCGCGGTTGTATGGGCGGCTCGTGATGGGCTCGCTCGCTCCGGCGGGTGAGGTGCTGGAGACGCTCCGGCGCTCGGGCGAGGAGGACTTGTATCTGGGCGCGCTGGTCCTCGCGGACTCACAGCGGCAGCCCGTCGACTCGCAGGCGGTGATTCGTCTGGCGCGCGCCTCCGGGGACCCGTGGATGCGGGTCCTCGCGGACCAGGAGCAGGCGAAGCTCTGGCAGCGCGAGGGCCAGTGGTGGAAGGCCGAGCAACGCTTGTTGGATGCGCTGGATACCTGCCAGAAGCAGGGGTTGGTGTACCGCTGCCTGGGCCTGCAGCGGAGGCTCGCCGACCTCTACCTGGACCAGCACCGCCCCGCGGAGGCCTTCCAGCACGCGTGGAAGGGGTGGGCGCGCGCGCTGGAGGCCCGGGAGTGGCGCTTCGAGCAGGAGTTCCTCCAGGAGCTGGCGGACGTGGCGCGCTACCAGCACGCGTTCACCACCGCGCGCGCGTATCTGGAGGAGTCCCTGGGCCGCATGCCGGAGGACTGCGCCCAGCGCACGCATGTGCATCGGACCGTGGCGTTGCTGGAGTGGCAGCGCTTCCGACCGGAGGCCGCGCGCGCGGCGCTGGAGCGCGCGATGGAGTGCGAGCGGCCGCTGGGGCTGACGGGCGCCTGGGTGTTGTCGGAGATGGCGCGCTCGGTGCCCCGGCCGCAGGACGGCGCGCTGCTGCGTCGGGCCCTGGCTGACTTGCGACGGGGGCCTGTCTCTCCCGGGCTGGAGTCGCTGCTGCTCGTCATCGAGGGGCAGTTCCTGCTCGCGCAACCGGGCAGCTCCGGCCGTGAGCTGGTGCATCGGGCACTGTCGATGGCGGACCTCGAGCCGGACAGCGTCGATGCGCGCAAGGCCCGCGCCTTCGGCTACTCCGCGCTGCTCTCCGATGCGGGGCGCACGGGGGCGTGGGATGAAGCCCTGACGCTGATGGCACACGAGCTGCGTGTGGAGCCCGTGGCGCAGCGCTGCCTGCTCGCGGTGTCCGTGCAACACGAGCGGACCCTCGTCCTCGTGCGTGGGCCCTTGGGAGAGCTGAAGGGGGCGTACTCCACGGGGCGCCAGTTGCCGCTGCGCGACGAGGCCACGGGCCTGGTGCCCGCCGAGCTGGTGAAGGAGCTGTCGGGCTGCGACCACGTCGACGTGCTCACCCGTCCTCCGGTCCATGGGCTCGCGGGGTTGTTGCCGGACTCGCTCGCGTGGAGCTACCGCGTGGGGCGGGGGGCGCGGGGAGTGCCTGCTCGCACCGGGCCCTCGACCCACCTGGTCGTCACCGAGGTGGCGAGCCCGCCTTCCCTGCGGCTGTCGAGGCTGGCCCCGTTGACGCCGCCTCGCGTGCCGGACCCGTGGCGCGTGGAGCTGCGCGGCGCGGAGGCGACACCCACGCGCGTGCTCTCCGAGATGGCCCAGGCGTCGGAGGTGGAGCTCCACACGCATGGGCTGTTCAGCGCGTCCCAGTCGGATGCGTCCATGGTGGTGCTCGCGCCGGAGGCCGACGGCAGCTACGTGCTGACGGTCGACAAGGTCCGCCAGGCGCGGTTGAGCCACGCGCCGCTGGTGTTGCTGGCCACCTGTGGGGCCGCGAGGACGGCGCCCTTTCCCCACGAGTCCTTCAGCCTCCCCATGGCCTTCATCGAGGCGGGCGCGAGCGCGGTGCTGGCGGCGTCCGTGGAGATTCCCGACTCCGCGGGCGCCTTCTTCGAGCGGGTGCGCGAGCGCATCCGCGCGGGAGAGCGCCCCTCGGTGGCGTTGAGGGACTTGCGCGCCTCATGGTTGCTCGAGCGCCCCGACGACGCCCGCTGGCTGTCGCGCGTGCTGCTGTTCGAGTGAGCCCTCCTCGCGGCACGCGCGCTCCCTGCCCGCTGGGATGTGGGAGGTTCAACGCAACAAGAAGGACCTGGGGCGTCTTGTTCCATGAGGACCGCGCGCTCCCGCATCCGGCGGGAGAGGGACGAGGTCCCAGGAGCCGCGTGCCATGACGGGCAGGATGAACGAGGCGCAGTCTTCGGAGCAGCTCACCGCGACGGTGATGCTCCCGGAGGTCCACCCCCCCACTCCGGGACAGTCCTCTGACGTGGAGCCGGGTGGCGCCGGGGAGGTGGCCGTGCCGCCGCCTTCCTCCAAACCGGACGTGAGGGACCCGCCTCCGGGTGGGCCGCCGGGCTGAGCGCGTGCGCGGCCGACGGCGCGCGTTGCTCGTAGGGCATCCGAGCGGGCGTCCGAGGTGCTCGGTGTCAGTCCCACCACGTCCCGGGGCCACCCGGCCCCAGGGCCCGGAGCGATGTCCTGGAGCCACCGGAACCCTGCGTGACTGCGTCGGTTTCCAGACGACGACCCAAGGATTCCGGGTGGCTGCGTTTCGAGTGGGCGTGGAAGGAGGGCGAGGGGTCGATGAAGGACCATCGCATTGCCTCGGTGAAGCGATTCGCCGTGGCCTACAGTGCCAGCGTGGCACACGAAGGCTTCGAGGAGTTTGCTCAGCGCGTCAGGCCCATGCTCGTGGCCCTGGCGAAGCGTCTGTGCGGTCAGGGGGGCATCGACCCGGAGGACCTGGCGCAGGAGGCGCTGGTGCGCGCGCTCGTGCACCACGCGGCGTTGTCCGCGCAGCCGGAGCCCGTGTATCGCGCGTGGCTGTGCCGGGCGTTGACCAATCATTTCCTGGACCAGTGCCGCAAGCGCCGCACGGAGCTGCTGGAGCAGGAGCGCCGGGACATCCGGCTCGTGCGCGAGGACGTGGGCTCTCCCGACGCGGTGACGGGGGAGATGTGGGAGCGGATCTCCGACGCGGACCTGCTCAAGGCCATCGCCCGGCTGCCCAACGCCCGCGTGCGTGAGGCCTTCGAGCTGCACGCCAAGGGCCTGCGCTACCGGGCCATCGCCCAGCGCATGGGCGTGCCCGAGGGCACCGTGGGCAGCTGGCTGTTCCAGGCGCGCAAGGAGCTGCGCGAGCTGCTGATGCCGCTGACGGATGGCGGAGGGGACGCATGAGCCCCCCGTGTCACAAGCTGTACCTGTTCCTGGATGGTGAGCTGCCCCCGGTCGACGAAGAGAACTTCCGCCACCACCTGGCGCGCTGTCCCATGTGCGCCACGGGCCTGCACGAGGCGATGCAACTGGAGCTGCTCGGCTTCCAGGCGCTCCACGAGGAGGGGCTGCCGTCCGATGACGCGCTGACCGCCGCGCCGGAGGTGGTGTTGCCCGCGTGGCCCACGCCGCCCTGGCCCCGGCCGTCGTGGCGACAGCGGCTGCGCTCGCTGAGCCCCACGCGGCCGCGCGCCGTGCATGTCTGGGCCGTGGGAGGCGTGGCGCTGGCCGCGGTGCTGCTGGCGCTGGTGCTGGCCGTGCCGATGTCGCGCGAGGCGCCGCCCGAGGTGTGGGGCGCCCATGTCGAGCAGCGAGGGCTGGAGGGGCGCGTGGCGTATGCGCGGGCGGATGGGTATCGGCGCTACGTGCCGATGCGCGCCGGGCCCGGGGCGCCGGAGTCGACGACGCCCCTGCCGCTGAGCGAGCTCGCCGAGCTGGAGGAGCAAGGAGACCTGCACGGCATCGCCGCCGCGTACCTGGTGCGGCAGGACTGGCGTCAGGCGTCGGATTTCCTGCGACGCACGCGGCCTTCCGTCGACCGCGACAGCGACCTGGCCCTCATCGCGCTGGAGCAGGGGCGGCGCGAGGAGGCGCTGGAGCTGCTGGAGGCCGTGCTGCGCGCGGCGCCGGACCATCCCCAGGCCCTGTGGAACCGGGCGCTGGTGCTGCGCGAGCTGGGGCTGTCGCTCCAGGCGGCCGAGGCCTTCGACGCGGTGGTGAGGCTGGCAGAGCCGGGCTGGAGCGAGGAGGCGCGCCTTCGCGCCACGGCGCTGCGCAGCGAGACGAACCTGCGCTCGCGCGACTTCCACGATGCCCGCGCGGCGGCGCAGAACCTCGCTTCGTTGGATGGCTCGCGCCTTCCGCTCGAGGAGGCCCGCCGCTTCCCGGGCGTGGTGCGCCTGGTCTTCTATGACGCGGTGAGGGCCGCGCCCACGCGCGAGGCGGTGCTGCGACTGCTGCCGCTCGCGCGGGTGCTGGACGAGGTCCAGGGGGGCTCCACGCTGGCCGACACCGTGAACCGCGTCTCGCTCGCGGACTTCGAGCGCCGAGGGCCCCTGGCGCGCGACTACGCCCGGCTGCTTCGCCAGGAGCACGCCGACCCGGACGCGTTCCTGGAGACGCTGCGACGCTCCGGAGAGGACGACCTGTACCTGGGCGCGCTCGTCACGCTGGACGCGGCGGAGCGACACCTGGACGACTTCGAGCGCATCGCGCGGGCCAGTCAGGACGCGTGGCTGGTGCTGCTGGCCGAGCGCGAGCTGTCCGTGCGCGAGGAGCGCGAGGGGCAGTGGTGGAAGGCGGAGCAGCGGCTGCGCGCGGCCCTGGCGTCCTGCACGGGGCGGGGGCTGGCGTACCGGTGCGCGACGCTGCGGCGCAGGCTCGCGGACCTCTTCGTGCGCCTGCACCGCCCGGCCGACGCGCTGGAGGAGGCTCGCGAGGGCCTGCGTCTGACGCGTGAGTTGGGCGAGTGGAACCTGGAGCAGCAGTTCCTCCAGGAGATGGCGCAGATCGCCCGCTACCGCCACAGCGCCGCCAGCGCGCGCGCGTTCCTTCGCGAGTCGCTGTCGCGCATCCCCGATGACTGCGAGCAGCGCACGTACGTGCACCGCAACCTGGCCTCCGTGGCGTGGGCGGACTTCCGTCCGGACGAGGCGCGCGACGAGCTGGAGCAGGCCACGCGCTGCGGACGTCCCCTGGGCATGCCCGGCGCCTGGGTGTTGTCCCATCTGGCCCGCCATGGCGCGCCGGTGCGCGACGAGGACCTGATGCGGCGCACGCTGGGCGAGCTGCGACGCGGCCCGCGCACGCCGGGGGAGCTGGCGCTGCTGTCCTTCCTGGAGGGCCAGTTCATGCTGGAGCGCGAGCGCGCGTCCGGGCGTGAGCTGCTGCTCGGCGCCATCGACGCGGCCCAGGCGCTCCCGCTCGACGTGGACGCGCGCAAGGCCCGCACCTTCGCCTATGGCGTGCTGGTGAGCGACGCGGGCCGCGCCGGCGCGCAGGAGCAGGTGCTGGAGCTGATGGGTCAGGCCCTGCGCGTGCCCGTGCCGGAGCGCTGCGTGCTCGCCGTGGCGGTGGACCACGAGCGCACGGTGGCCGCCGTGAAGGACTCCCAGGGGGCGCTCGTGGGCACGTACGACGACCACCGCACCGCGCCCCTGCATGCTTCCGCCGACGGGCTCGTCCCGGCGAGGCTGGTGGCGGCCCTGCGCGGCTGCGCGCACGTGGATGTGCTGGCCCTTCCTCCCGTGCATGGCCTGCCGGGCCTCCTGCCGGCGGACCTGGCGTGGAGCTACCGCGTGGGTCGCTCGGGCGTCGCCCCGGAGACGCGCGGACAGGCGGGCCATCACCTGGTGGTGACGGGCGTGGAGGCGCCCCGCTCGCTGGGCCTCGAGAAGCTCCAGCCCCTGGAGGCGCCGCGCGTCCCGGACCCGCTGCGGGTGGAGCTGCGAGGCGCGGCGGCCACCCCCTCGCGCGTGCTGCGCGAGATGGCCCAGGCGCGGGAGATAGAGCTCCACACCCATGGCCTCTTCAGCCCGGAGCTGTCGGACGCCTCGCTGCTGGTGCTGGCGCCCGAGGAGGATGGCCGCTACGCGCTCTCGGCGACGCAGGTGCGCGAGCAGCCGCTGCACGGCGCGCCCCTGGTGCTGCTCGCCGCGTGTGGCGCCGCCCGCGCCGCGCCCTTCCTCCACGAGTCGGTGAGCCTGCCGGTGGCCTTCATCGAGGCGGGCGCGCGCACCGTGCTCGCCTCCACCGGCGACATCCCCGACACCGCGGGGCGCTTCTTCGAGTCCGTGCGCGAGCGCATCCGCGCCGGAGCCCCGGCCTCCCAGGCCCTGCGCGACGAGCGCCTGGCGTGGCTGTCGCGCGAGCCCTCCGCGACCTGGCCCGCCCTCGTCCTGCTGTTCGAGTGAAGTGTCCGCTCCTCAAGGATTCCGACCCGCCACGTTCTGGTGTTGACGCTCCGCCACACGTCGCGGCGCGTCGACCTTGAACCGTCGAACCCAGGGGGAGCCTCACATGAGGAATTCGAACTCGAGGATGCCGGGCCTCATCGCCCACGAGATTCCAGATCCACCGCCGGAGCGGGACCGGGGCCTGCGCGCCCCCACGGAGGAGGCCCCCGAGGCCCTCTCCGCCAGGCCCTCCGTCCCGCAGCCTCCCGCCAGCCCCGCTGTCAATCCGGAGCGGTGAAACACGTCTCAGGGGTGACATGACTCTCCCGATTTTCCGGTGAGTTGCATGTTTTGCGGGCGTTTCTCGTGAGGAGGAGCGCCCGTTTTATTTCACCGCGAAACACTCAAGAAAAAGGGCTCGCCGCGTATTTCAGATGGAAGACGGCGGCGGCGGGGAGTGGAGCTGCATCGACTGCATCGCGACAGGGGGGAGTGATGTTCCGATGTGACGCGAGGGGCCAAGGGGAGTCTCACGGGATGTGGGCGCCGGAGGAGCGGGGCGCGGGCGGCGGGAGCTGGGGGGCGTTGGCGGAGGGTGGGGGACGGGAGCTGGGCGGGGGGCGGTGCCGGGGGGGCGCTTCTTCTGAAGAGGATGAGCCGCAGCGGGAGGCGCGTGACGCGGAGCTCCTGCTGGACGACGACCTGGATTTCCAGATCGCCAGCTACTGAGATTTTGGCGCGAGGGTTTGGGAGCGCTTCACACGGGCAGGCGGCGTCGGGGGACGACCGTCGCCTCTGACGGATGGCGTCGTGAAGGTGGGGGAGACGACGCGAATGACTCCAGGTCGTGGGGGGGCGTCATCCGGGAGGGCCTGCGTGGTGCGTGGTGGAGGAAGGGGCAGTCCGCGCCCCAGGTCCTCCGCCTCCGGAGTCTCCAAGGGCTCCGGAGGTGGGGGACTTCGGTGAGTGCCGTCTGGGCGATAGGGTGTGGCTCCTGCTCGACTCGGAGTCCCCAATGACCCTGCTGAAGTGGGCGGCCCTGCCGCTCCTGTTGTTGTCCGCGTGTTCGACGTCCCGGTGTGTCCAGGCCCGGGACGAGAAGCCCCGGCTGTTGCCCATGTCCCAGCAGATTGCGCTGCGGGAGGGCTGGCTGCGGAAGCGCCACGACATGTTGCTGGAGATGATGCGCCGCCATGGCGTGGGCATGTGGATTGTCGTCAACGAGGAGTTCCATGACGACCCGCTGACGCAGTACGTGGCGCCGCCGCGCCCGTACGCCGGCAACCGTGACGTCTTCGTCTTCGTGGACGCGGGGGCCGAGGGGCTGCGGCGCGTGGCGCTGACGGGCTACGCGGAGGAGGCGGTGCTCCAGTTCTTCGAGACGCCCGAGGAGGGCAAGTCCGGGCCGGAGTTCCTGGCGGAGCTGGACGCGCGCCACCAGCCGAAGGCGATTGCGCTGGGCATCGACGGCAAGCGGGGCGTGACGCGCAGCCTGACGCGGGACGGGTATGCGTGGATTCTGGAGGCGCTCGGGCCGAAGGCGGAGGCGCGCTTCGTGAGCGCGGCGCCGCTCATCGAGGAGTACCTGGACACGCGGCTGCCCGAGGAGTGGGAGCACTACCAGGGGCTGGTGGAGCTGACGGACGAGGTGGTGAAGGAGGCCTTCTCGTCGAAGGTGGTGGTGCCGGGGAAGACGACGGTGGGGGACATCCGCCGGTGGCTCTACGACAGGCTGTGGGCGCTGGGCGTGAGCACGTGGTTCCAGCCGGACATGCGCGTGCAGAGGAAGGGCGGGGTGAACTCCAAGTCGCGCGGCTTCCTCGCGGTGACGAAGGAGGAGGTCGTCATCGAGCGTGGGGACCTCATCCACGTGGACTTCGGCATCAGCTACCTGGGGCTGCACACCGACTGGCAGAAGATGGCCTATGTGCTGCGCGAGGGGGAGACGGACGCGCCCCAGGGCTTGAAGCAGGCGCTGGCGAACACGAACACGCTCCAGGATGTGTTGATGCTGGAGGCGTCCCGGCCGGGGCGCTCGTCGGCGGATGTGTATGACGCGACGATGGCGAGGATGGATGCGCTTGGAATCACGGCGCAGGTCTACAGCCATCCGCTGGGCAACCAGGGCCACGCGCTGGGCGCGTCCATCGACTTCCGCTCGGCGACGCGCAAGGAGGCGCCGAAGCTGCTGCGCGAGGGCTCGTACATCGCCATCGAGCTCAACACGTCCACGCCGGTGCCGGAGTGGGACGGGCAGAAGGTCGCGGTGATGGAGGAGGACCCGGCCTATCTCACGCAGGAGGGCTGGAAGTTCTTCGTGCCCCGGCAGGAGGCCTTCTACCTCATCAAGTAGCGGGCCCTGTCAGAAGCCGACGCCGAGCCCCAGGCCCAGCGCCCACATCCGTGACGCGCTGGGCGCGGGGTGGGCCCGGGGGGCGCCCAGGTCGATGCGCACGCCCGCGCGGGCGAAGGCGGGCCCCAGGCGGACCCGGACGAAGGGCTCCAGCGAGACACGGGCGTCCTCTTTGTCCCAGGTCGCCTCGGTGAGGTGGGGCGTGACGACCTGCACCCGTGCGCCGGGCTCCAGCATGCCGAGCCCGAGCGCGGCCTCCAGGCTGGCCTGCGCGACGAAGTGCGTGTCCCTCGCCGTGCGGGAGACGGGGATGAGCATTCCCAGTGCCACGTCCGCGCGGAGCTGGAAGCCGGGCAGGTCCAGGCCCACGGCCATGGGCAGCACGACGGAGGTGGTGTCGAGCGCCCACAGCCACGGGTCCGCGAGCCCGCGCACCGCGGCGGCGGTGGTGTAGTTGGCGTCTTGTGTCTCCGGCCTGCGCGCGTCGAGCTCGTCGGCGTCCTGATGGCGGGCCAGGGGCGCGGCGACGCCCACGCCCATGCGCACGAAGACGGTGTCATCGACGAAGGCGCGGACGTTGTGCAGGCCGACGAGCAGGTTGGAGGAGCCCAGGTGGCTCCTGCGTCCCTCGATGGCGCCGGCGGGGTCCACCGAGGTGTAGGGCAGTCCCCAGTCGAGCCGGAGCTGCGAGTGCTCGGAGAGCCGGAAGCCGGCGGCGAGCATGGGCGAGGCATGCCGGGTGGAGACCTGCCGCAGCCGAGGCGCGGAGGAGAGGGTGACGGACGTGGCGAGGAAGTGGTCCGGCTCCCGCACCTGCGCTTCCGCGCTCCGCCCCAGCAGGAGGAGGACGATGGCGATGAGCCACGTGCCTGTCCGGCGACAGGAGTCGAGGTGGAGCTGCGGCGTGGACATGGCGGTGCTTTCGCGTCGAAGGTCCGTCCGGCTCACGGCCCCCCATTGCCTTCAACACCGATGAAGACGCGCTCCGTCACCGTCCTTTGCGTGGCCCGTGCTTTTTCCGGCGGGTCGACTCCAACGGTCGTGGAAACCCCCGAGGGCCACCCGCCGCGTCGAGTCAGCTCACATCGGCCCAGGTCAGGCCGAAGCGCGCCAGGTACTTCTTCAGTCGGTCCGCGTCGTTGACGCTCGACTTGCGAGCACGGGACTGAGCGAACAGCACGCGCCCGGCCTCCGAGAGCGAGCGGCTTCCCTGGCACACGCCCAACACGTCCGCGAGCTGCACGCGGTCGAACCGGTCCAGCTCCGCGGCGAGCTCTTCACCGAGCACCTCCGCGACCCGGTCCTCGCCGCTCATGGATGACACAGGGCCCGGGCGGGTACTGCCTGTCCGCCACTGCGCGCGCAGGCGCTCCAGTTCCTCGTCCACGACCTCGCGAGTGATGCGCCCCCCGGGCGCGAGCGTGGCCATGCGCAGCACCGCGGCGTTGAGGTCCCGGAAGTTGCCCGACCAGCGCGCATCAGGAGAGGTGGCGAAGCGCAGGAAGCGCTCCTGGGCCTCCTTGTTCAGCGTGATGCGCGCGCCCATCGCCTCCGATGCCCGGTCCAGCTCGTAGAGCAGGTTCGGCGGGATGTCCTCGGGGCGCTCACGCAGCGCGGGCAGTCGGAAGGTCCACAGGTTGATGCGCGCGAGCAGGTCCTCGCGGAAGCGCCCGCGCTCCACCTCGGTCTGCAAGTCCCGGTTGGTGCCGGCGATGAGCTGGAAGTCGCTCTCCACCTCCTTGTCCGAGCCCACCGGCAGGAACCGCTTGTCCTCCAGCGCGCGCAGCAGCATGGCCTGCTCGTCCGCGCCCAGCTCTCCAATCTCATCGAGGAACAGCACGCCGCCGTTCGCCTGCCGCAAGAGTCCAGGCCGGTCCTGCAGCGCGCCGGTGAACGAGCCCTTCACATGTCCGAAGAGCGCGGACATCGCGCCGTCACCGCGCAGCGTGGCGCAGTTGAGGTCCACGAACGGTCCGCTCACCGTGCCGCGAGACTTCTTCAGCGTGTAGACGCGGCGCGCGAGCTGCGACTTGCCCGCGCCCGTGGGACCGGTGATGAGCAGCGGCGCGCGCGAGTGGCTCGCCACCTGTTCGATGCGCTCGATGATGTGGTTGAACGCCGCGTTGCGCGTGTCGATACCCGCCTTGAGGTACGACAAACCCTCGCGCTGCTCACGCTGGAAGCGCGCCGCCAGCGTGTCGTAGCGCGACAGGTCCAGGTCGATGAGCGTGTTCGTCCCCGCGCCCGCCTTGTCCCGAGGGTCCGGCGACAGCTGCACCAGCCGCCCCGGAATCAGCCGGCTCTCCACCAACAGGAACATCGAGATTTGCGCGATGTGCGTGCCCGTGGTGATGTGGACGAGGTAGTCCTCCTCCTCGGGGTTGAAGCTGTACCCGCGCACGTAGTCGAGCAGCGCGCCGTACGTCTCCTCCAGGTCCCACGGGTTGCGGATGTCCAGCAGCGTGGTGCGCACCGTGGTCTCCGGCGACACCTGTCGGATGTCCGCCACCACCGTCGCCGCAATCTGTGTGGCCGCCGGCGGGTGCAACAGCTCCAGCCGGTGCACCACCAGGTCCTCCTGTTGGCACAGCGCCACCGTGGGCCGCCACTTCATCCACCGGTTCGGGCCCTGCCCCGTGTCGAGCGTCGTCCCGAGCATGCCCAGGACCACCGTCTGTCGTGCGCGCTTCTTCGCCATCAGGATAGGACTTTATCCGAACAGATACGCCACGCCAGCGTCCACCGGGCGCTCCCCTCTGGAGCGGGCCTGGCACGCCGGCTGCTCTAGGTCCCTGCGTGCCCGGGAAACAGAGCCCAGGGCGAACGACCGAAAGGTGAAGGCCATGGAGCGCAACAAGGTGAACTACGAGGTGCTGTCGGACGAGGCGGGTCGCCCCATCAAGTCGTGGACCGTGGGCGTGCCGTTCGAGGACGAGGCCAAGAAGCAGCTCCGTAACCTCCGTGGCCTGCCCTTCATCCACAAGTGGATCGCCGCGATGCCGGACGTGCACCGCGGTTACGGCGCGACGGTCGGCAGCGTGGTCCCGACGGTGGGCGCGGTGGTGCCGGCTGCGGTGGGGGTGGACATCGGGTGCGGAATGATCGCGGTGCGCACGACGATGCGCGCGGATCAGCTCCCCGACTCGCTGCGTGGGGTGCGCTCGGCCATCGAGCGGGCGGTGCCGCATGGCCGCTCGGACAACGGCGGCCGTAACGACGTCGGCGCGTGGCGCGTGGCTCCGGCCTCCCACCAGAAGGAGTGGGCGCGTCTGATGGAGGGGTATGACCGCATCGTCGCCAAGCACCCTCGCATCGGCCGTGGGCCGGACCTGGGACACCTGGGTACGCTCGGCACGGGGAACCACTTCATCGAGCTGTGCCTGGACGAGTCGGATGGCGTGTGGCTGATGTTGCACTCCGGTTCGCGCGGCGTGGGTAACCGCATCGGAAGCCACTTCATCGAGCTGGCGAAGGAGGACATGCGCCGCTGGTACATCCACCTGCCCGACGCGGACCTGGCGTACCTGCCCGAGGGCTCCGAGCACTTCGATGACTACGTCTTCGCGGTGAGCTGGGCGCAGGACTACGCGGCGACCAACCGCGAGCTGATGCTGCGTGGCGCAATCGAGGCCCTGCGGCTGTGCGGTGAGCTGCCTCCGTTCGAGCTGTCCGACGCGGCGGTGAACTGCCACCACAACTACGTGGCGCGTGAGCACCACTTCGGGAAGAACTGCTTCGTGACGCGCAAGGGCGCGGTGCGGGCGCGAGAGGGTGACCTCGGCATCATCCCCGGCAGCATGGGGGCGCGCTCGTTCATCGTCCGCGGGAAGGGGAACGCGGACAGCTTCCACTCCTGCAGCCACGGCGCGGGCCGGGTGATGTCGCGTGAGGCAGCGAAGAAGCGCTTCACGCTGGAGGACCACGCGAAGGCGACCGCGGGCGTCGAGTGCCGCAAGGATGCCGAGGTGATTGACGAGACGCCGGCGGCGTACAAGCCCATCGACGCGGTGATGGCGGCGCAGTCGGACCTGGTCGACGTGGTCCACACGCTCAAGCAGGTCGTCTGCGTGAAGGGATAGGCGAAACCACCCCGACTCCTGCACGCGAGGTGACCATGCCGGGATGACGACATCGAGGCGCCCGCTCCCCCCAAGAGGCCGCAAGGCCGCCAGAGTGGGGGAGCGGGCGCCGCTATTTCAGGGCAGGGCGCTTCAGCGCGAGCGGCCCTGACACCAGCCGGAGGAGCTGCACGTGCGCATGCCGTCGCACTGACAGGCGCTCCAGCAGCGGTTGGAGCCGCCCGGGTTCCAGGCCTCGTTCCAGTAGTAGCTGGGGCTGGTGCAGCTCACGGCGGGGCGCGCGGTGCCCTGGCACCAGCCGGAGGCGCTGCAGGTGCGCATGCCGTCACATTGGCAGCTGTTGGTGCACCGGTTGGGGCCGCCGGGGTTGCGGCCCTCGTCCCAGTAGTAGTTGTAGAACTGGCACTGCGACTGCTCCTGGGACGTCACCTCGAGCGCCGAGTCCTCGGGCGGAGCGGACTGCGTCTCCTGGGCGGGAGCCTCCAGGGTGTCCGGGCCGCACGCGGACGTGAGGACCATGAGCAGCGCCGCGAGGGGGACCATCAGATTGCGAGCAATGAGACTGCGAGAGACCACGACTGCCTCCAATGCAAGACACGCTTCCGGAGTGAGCGCCTCGGAAGCGCAGCTCGTGTAAGGCCTGGCGGAGGCGCGCGGCGGCTTTTCTGGAGGAGCGCTGGGTTGTGGATGCTTCGGGTGTTGACTGACACCGCGCGTGGCCGATAGCGGGCCAGGGTGCGGGGCGTGCTCGCGCATGTCAGATTGCGCGGGTGGGGCCGTGAGGCGTGGGAAGACGGGAGAGACGAGACATGCTGCGCATCGATGGTTCCAAGGGAGAGGGCGGCGGCCAGGTGCTGCGCACGTCGCTGGCGTTGTCGCTGGTGACGGGGACGCCGTTCACGATGACGAACATCCGCGCGGGCCGCGCGAAGCCGGGCCTGTTGCGACAGCACCTGACGGCGGTGAAGGCGGCCGAGGCGGTGGGCGCGGCGGAGGTGTCCGGCGCGGAGCTGGGCTCGCGAGAGCTCACGTTCCATCCGCGCGCCCTGGCCGCGGGCAACTACCACTTCGCGGTGGGCACGGCGGGCAGCGCGACGCTGGTGTTGCAGACGGTGTTGCCCGCGCTGCTGGCCGCGAAGGCGCCGTCCACGCTGATGCTCGAGGGCGGGACGCACAACCCGGCGGCGCCGCCGTTCGACTTCCTGGCGCGGGCCTACCTGCCGCTGTTGCGGCGCATGGGCGCCGACGTGACGGCGACGCTGGACCGGCCCGGCTTCTTCCCGGCGGGCGGCGGGAAATTCCGCGTGGACGTGCGGCCCCAGGCCTTGAAGCCGCTCTCGCTGATGTCGCGTGGGCGGGTGCTGCGCCGCGAGGCGAAGGCGGTGGTGTCGATGATTCCCTTCGACGTGGCGAAGCGCGAGCTGGAGACGGTGGGCTCGCTCCTGGAGCTGCGTCCCGACCAGCTCCGTCCGGAGGAGTTGAAGCGCGGACAGGGGCCCGGCAACGCGCTCGTGGTGGAGGTGGAGAGCGAGCACGTGACGGAGGTCTTCACGGGCTTCGGGGAGCGAGGCAAGCGCGCGGAGACGGTGGCGGAGGAGGTGGCCGCCGAGGTGAAGCGCTACCTGAACGCGGAGGTGCCCGTGGGCGAGCACCTGTGTGACCAGCTGCTGCTCTTGTGCGCGCTCGCGCGTGGCGGGGAGTTCCGCACGCTGCCCCTGGATGGACACGCGCTGACGCAGCTCGAGACGATGGCGCACTTCCTGGATGTGAAGGTGGACGTGGGCGAGGTGGACCGCGACGTTCGCGACGTGGTGGTCCGCGGCTGATTCGCGCGCCGGTGGGGCTCCAGGCCTTCGTGGCACCTGGAGCCCTCGGCGTTCACCGCGCCGTCGTCACTGGCCGGTGTGCAGGAACTGGATGGCGCGCAGCAGCTCCGGGTCGGTCCCGTGGGCGATGTCCTGGAGGGTGGGCGCGACCTCGATGTGAGGGACGATGCCCACGCCGTGGAAGCGGGACTGGTCGGGGAAGAGAATCCCCATGCCGGTGAAGCTGACGGCCATCTGCCCGGGCAGCAGCAGTCGGGTGACGTTGCCGTTCGTCCCCGCGCTGCGCCGGCCAATCACCGTCACGCGCCGGGCGCCGGTCATCATGAACGACATGTCTTGGAAGACCTCCGAGACCCGGCCGGAATGGCTCATCAGGTCGCGCGAGTAACGCAGCCCCACGCGTCGCGATATCTCCCGCCAGGGGCGGCGCTTCACGCGACAACTATTTCCGAATCATCTCGTCGGCCGACGACCTGAACCCGGGAGGTGTTCCGTACTGGATTCCGAAGGCCTCGGGCCCGCGGTTCGATAGCGCGTTCCCGGCGCGTTCGTTCATCCGAAGGTCACCGGCAGGGTGCGCTCGAAAACGGGAGCGACTTCCTCGAGGAGCCTTCGATTCCGTGTCGTGGGCGGCGGGCGGCGAGCACTCGCGCCGACCCTGCTTCGTCTGGCGGGGACCCGGGCGAGCGGGCTCCGCCCATCGTCATGTGACTGGCGCAGCGCCTTCCTCGCACGACAGTAAGGAGGACGGAGGTCGTGAGACGGGATGGCCGAGGTCCCCGAAGTCGAAATCATCACACGAGACCTGCGGCAAGCGGTTCTCGGCCGGCGGATCGCCGACGTCGAGGTGCTCGCGCCCGCGGCGGTCCGCTTCCCCTCTCCGGAGGACTTCGTCACGGCGCTCCGGGGCCGGCGAATCGTCGACGCGCGGCGACGGGCCAAGTTCATCCTGTTGGGGCTCGATGACGGACAGACGCTCGCCCTCCACTTCATGCTCTGGGGCGAGCTGTCATTGCGGCCAGGCGGCGCCGAGCGCCCCTCCGAGACGCTCGTCGTCCTGACGTTGGAGGACGGCGAGGCGCTCCACCTCACGGACACGCTGGGCTACGCGCGCGTGGCGGTGGGGCCCCCGGCGGAGCTGTCCGCGAGGCTGAAGCTCGAGGAGCTGGGGCCGGAGGTGCTCGACACGGCCTTCACGCCCGAGTTGCTCGCGCGCCGTCTCGGTCGGCGCAGGAGCCCGCTCAAGACGGTGCTGCTCAACCAGCGCATCATCGCCGGGCTGGGCAACCGCGACGCGGACGAGAGCCTGTGGCGCGCGGGACTCGACCCACGGCGTCTGGTGACCTCGCTGTCTCGCGACGAGGTGTCACGGCTGTACCAGTCGATGCGGACCGTGCTCGAGGAGGGGCTCGCGCTGCGAGGCACGCAGCGGGATTTGTTCGGCGTGAAGGGCCAGGCGAAGCATCGGCGCAACGTCTTCGAGCGCACCGGCGCCCCCTGTCCGAGCTGTGCCACCCCCATCACCCACGAGCGCGTCGGCGGGAGGAACACGCACTGGTGTCCCCACTGTCAGCCCGAGGAGGGCACCGCCACGGGGCCGACCCAGGGCGTACTCTGGTAGGGCGCCCATCGCCCGGGCTTCTCGCGCATGGCAGCAAGGCTTGTCCCCGGCACGCCCCCGCTGCGCTTCCCGCCGCCACGCTGTTATGAAGTGGCTGTGTCCGACGTCCCCGCGCCCGCACCGTCCGAGCTCGACTCCGCGCTGGCCCGCGCCAGTGAGGAGCTGGGCTTTCCCAGCTACTACCAATCCTGTGTGCGCCCGCTGCTGCGCAACCCGGAGGGCCGCTGGCCCCGCTGCTGTGGCGGCGGCTGCGAGCCCTGCGCCCAGACGCTCATCCAGGTGGCCCTGAGGACCCTGGAGCTCCTGGGCACCCCGCGCCAGGCGCCGCTGCCGGACTGAGCGCTCATCATGGCCCCCGCCCAGCCGCTGCTGCTCGTCGACGACGACGCCGCCTTCCGCAAGGTCTACGGCCGCCTGCTGCGTGACGCGGGCTACGAAGTGGTGGAGGCCGGCGACCGTCCCTCCGCCCGCGCCGCCTTCGACGCGCGCGACTTCCCCCTGGTCCTGCTGGACTTGATGCTGCCGCCGGATGGCAGCGTCTCCGCGGGCCTGGAGGGACTGGCCGCGCTGCTCGATGCGCGGCCCGGCGCCAAGGTCATCGTCGTCTCCGGCGCGGGCGACACCCGCCACTCGCTCGAGGCCATCCGCCTGGGCGCGCATGACTTCCTCACCAAGCCGGTGGACCCGGACGTGCTGCTCGTCGTCGTGCAGCGCGCGCTCGCCCGCGTGACGCTGGAGCGGCGCGTGGAGACGCTGCGCACGTCCCTGGAGCGCGCCTCGGCGGACGCGGCGATGGTGGGGCAGAGCGCCGCGTTCCTCGCCGCCGTGTCGCTGGCCGAGCGCGTGGCCGCCAGTGATTTGCCCGTCCTCGTCACGGGCGAGAACGGCACGGGCAAGGAGCTGCTCGCGCGCACCGTGCATCTCAAGAGCCGCCGCCACGCGGGGCCCTTCATCCCGGTCAACTGCGGCGCGCTGCCGGAGACGCTGCTGGAGAGCGCGCTCTTCGGCCACGTGAAGGGCAGCTTCACCGGCGCCACGAAAGACCACCGCGGACTCTTCGCGGAGGCGGACGGCGGCACGCTGTTCCTCGATGAGCTCGGGGACATGACGCCCTCGCTCCAGGTCAAGGTGCTGCGCGCGCTGGAGACCGGAGACCTCCTCCCGGTGGGCGCGGACCGCCCCGTCCACGTGGACGTGCGCCTCGTCACGGCCACGCACCGTGACCTGGGCCGCATGCTCCAGGAGGGCACCTTCCGCGAGGACCTCTACTGGCGCGTCAAGGGCGTGGAGGTCCGCCTGCCGCCGCTGCGCGAGCGCGCCTCCGACCTGCCGCTGCTCGCCAAGCACTTCCTCAACCAGTGCGCGCACCTGTGTCCGGATGGCCGGGCGCGGCTGCTCTCGGACGCCGCCGCGGAGGCGCTCGCCGCGCACGCGTGGCCCGGCAACCTGCGCGAGCTGCGCCACGAGATGCAGCGCGCGTCCGTGCTGGCCGGAGAGCGCCGCGAGCTCCAGCCCGAGGACCTGTCCTTCACCGGCAGCGAGCGGCCACGCGCGAGCACGTCGGGCGGCACCACCCTGGCCGCGAAGGTGGAGGCGCTGGAGCGCCGTGAAATCGAGAGCGCGCTGGAGCGCTGTCACAACAACCGCACGCACACCGCGGAGGCGCTCGGCCTGTCGCGGCAGGGGCTGCTCAAGAAGCTGGAGCGCTACGGCCTGACGTGAGTCAGAACAGGCGCGCCCCCAGGCCCGCCTTCACGCCCCAGCCCAGCCGCGTGTCGGAGAGGCCCACGCGCTCGCGGAACGTCTCCAGGCCCAGCTGCCCCGCGAGCAGGATGGACACGTCGTTGCCCAGGTACACCTCCACGCCTCCGCCGCCGAGCACCTGCGCGCGCCGCGACTCGGACTTGGAGAGGCCCACGTCCACGGGCACGTCGACCAGGCCCAGGAGGGTCACCGTCTCCGCCACCCGCCAGCCCACCACCAGCCCGGGCGACAGGCGCAAGAGCACACCCGAGAAGTTCTGGTCGTCCATGTACGTGGAGCCGGAGTTGAGCACCACGCCCAGCCCCAGCGTGGGCGCCATGGACACCGTGCCGTTGTCCATCACCTTCACCCGGCCCACCAGCTCCAGCGCCGCGGACAGCTGGAACCAGTTGAAGCGCGCCCGCGCCTCCAGCTCCAGCAACGACAGGCCCTGGCGGAAGCCCACGCCCAGCTCCGGCGCGCCCGCGTAGCCGTACACCGCCGTCACCCCGGCTGGCAGCGTCACCGGCGCAATCACCGCGCCCAGCCGGTCCTCCGCGGACTCCATCGCCGTCTGCTCCACGCTGACCGAACCCGCCTCCCCCGGTTGCCCGGGGGCGCCCTGCTGGGCAAAGGCGGCGGAGGCCAGGAGCAGTGTGGACACCAGGACGGAGCGAGGGCTCGAGCGCGTCATGTCGCGCACCCTACCGCGCCAGGGAGGTGACGGAAACCCAACGATTCCGAGGACTTGTGTCCAGGTTGCGAAGTTGTCGAACTTCGCTGGAATAATTCGTTATCCATGGCTGCCGCGCTTCCTCATCTCCCCCTGTCGAGCCCTTCCGAGGACGCGGTGCCCTTGGAGGTCGGCTCGCGCCGTCGCGGAGGGCGGAGCCGGGCGCGGGTGCTGCTGGTGGACTCGGACGCGCCCGCGCAGTCGGCGCTGGCGGCGGCCCTGGTGGAGGCGGGCTTCGAGGCGCTGCTGGTGGGCGACGTGCGCGGCGCGCTGGAGGCGCTGGCCTCGGAGGAGCCGTTGCCGCGGCTGGTCATCGCCGAGGTGGAGCTGCCGGACGGTGACGGCTTCAGCCTGTGCGGACAGCTCCGCGCGGACGCGCGCACCTCTCGCGTGCCGGTGTTGCTGCTGGCCCGGCGCGAGGAGGAGTTCCACCGGGACCTGGCCGCTGGCGTGGGCGCGGACGACTACCTGGCGCGGCCGGTGGACGTGGAGGACGTGGTGGCGCTGGCGAGGCTCAAGTCGGAGCGGGCCACGGGCGAGTCCACCTTCGAGTCCCACACCGCGCGGCTGCCGCTGACGAAGGTGACGCGGGCGCTGCTGTCGGGCGTGCGCTCCGGGCGGGTGGTGCTGGCGGAGGGCGAGGGCTGGTTCTCGTTCCGGCACGGGCTGGTGGTGGACGCCATGTTCCACGGCGTGCGCGGCAGCCTCGCGTTCCGGAGGATGCTGGGCTTCGCCCACGGCGACTACGCGGTGGCGCTGGGGCCGGAGCTGCACAAGGGCTCGTTCACCATGGACCGGGCCTATCTGTGCGAGACGGTATTGCCGGCGCTGGAGCGCTTCGAGGCGCTCAGGGCGCGCGGCCTGCCGCTGGCGTCGCGGCTCACGGTGGACTTCGCGCGGCTCGCGCGGGAGCTCTCCACGCTGCCCGAGGACGTGGGCGTGCTGGTGCGGCTGTTCGATGGACGACGCACGGTGCGCGCCGTGCTGCTCGAGTGCGACTTCCCGGAGGTGGTGACGTACGAGGCTGCCACGCGGCTGTTCGCGCTGGGCGTGCTCGTCCCCGCCTGCCTCATGGAGGAGCGCGAGCGCGGGGCGGGCTCGGGCGACGTGCCCGGCTTCTTCGAGCCCCTGCCCTCGGTGGAGCCCGGGGCCAGCGTGACGGAACCGGACGCGGACCGACGAGGGGTTTGACTCCGCGCCCCGGGCTGGGAGACAAGGCCGCCACGAGGCGACACCTTCCATGTCCGGTCACAATCGGTGGTCGAAGATCAAGCGCCAGAAGGCCGCGATGGGCGCGACCAAGGGCAAGCTCTATTCGAAGGTCATCAAGGAGATCACCGTCTCCGCGAGGCTCGGAGGAGGAGACCCCGCTGGCAACGCGCGCCTGCGCGTGGCGCTGGGCCTGGCCCGCGACGCCAACATCCCCAAGGACACCATCGAGCGCGCCATCAAGAAGGGCACCGGTGAGCTGGAAGGGGAGAGCTACGAAGAGGTGATGTACGAGGGCTACGGCCCCGGCGGCGCGGCCGTGCTCGTCGAGTGCGTCACCGACAACCGCAACCGCACCTCCGCGGACGTGCGCTCCGCGTTCGGCCGTCACGGCGGCAACCTGGGCGCCGAGGGCGCGGTGGCCTGGATGTTCCAGAAGAAGGGCGTCGTCACCGTCAAGCCGGGCCCCTCCGAGGACACGGTGCTGGAGAAGGCGCTGGAGGCGGGCGCCGAGGACGTGGTGCCCCAGGGCGCGGAAGGCTTCGAGGTGCGCTGCGCGCCGGCGGACCTGCACACGGTGGCCACGGCCCTGGAATCCGGGGGCCTTCCGCTGGGCGAGCAGAAGTGGGTGTATCTGCCGCAGAATACGCTCCAGCTCGACGGCGACAACGCCAGGAAGATGCTCAAGCTGATGGACGCGCTCGACGAGAACGACGACGTGCAGAACGTGCACGCGAACTTCGAGATCGAGGAGTCCCTGATGGAGTCCTTGTCGCAGTAGCGGCGGGTGGAACGGAGTCAACGGTGCGCGTCCTCGGTGTGGACCCCGGCAGCCGCTTCATGGGCTACGGCGTGGTGGAAGAGAAGCGGGGCCGCCTGGTGCACGTGGGCCACGGCGTCATCAAGGTCGACGAGAGCGCGCCCCTGTCCTTCCGCCTGAAGGAGCTGCACGCGGCGCTCAGCGCCCAGCTGGCGCACTTCCGTCCGGCGGCGGTGGCCGTGGAGGGGGTGTTCACCTTCCGCAACGCGCGCAGCGCGCTGGTGCTGGGACACGCGCGCGGCGTGGCGCTGCTGGCGGCGGCCCAGGTGGCGCTGCCCGTCTTCGAGTACCCGCCCGCGAAGGTGAAGAAGTCGGTGGGCGCCGGCGGCGCGGACGGCAAGGACGCCGTGTCGCGCATGGTGAAGACGTTGCTGGGGCTGCAGGCGGTGGACCTGGGGCGCGCGGACGCGAGCGACGCCCTGGCCGTGGCCCTGTGCCACCTCAATCACGGCCGGTCCGCCATTCCCACGGCGGGCCCGACCACGAAGAAGCGCAAGGGCGCCGCGGCGCTGCTCGCGGACAGGCTGGCGCCGTCCTATCGGCGTCCGGAGGCGGGATGATTGCTCGGTTGCGGGGAGTGGTGCTGGAGAAGGACGCCGAGGACGCCGTCATCGACGTGCAGGGCGTGGGCTACCGGGTGAACCTCTCCACCCTGTCGCTGGGCAAGCTGCCCCCGGAAGGCCAGCCGGTGGAGGTGCGCATCCGCACGGTGGTGCGCGAGGACGCCTTCGAGCTGTTCGGCTTCCTCTCCAAGGCCGAGGAGGACGTCTTCCTGCTGCTCAACGGCGTCTCCCGCGTGGGCCCCCGCATGGCGCTGGGCGTGCTGTCCGGCATGGAGGTGCCGGAGCTGGTGGCGGCCCTGTCCCGCGGCGAGGTGGCCCGGCTGGCGAAGATCCACGGCGTCGGGAAGAAGACCGCCGAGCGGCTGGTGCTGGAGCTCAAGGACAAGATGAAGAACGTCCACCTGGAGGCGGTCTCCCGGGGCACCGCCCCCGCACCCGCCAGCGCCACCCAGTCCGACCTGGTCTCCGCCCTGCTCAACCTGGGCTACAAGCCCCCGCAGGCGGAGAAGGCCGCGGAGCTCGCCACCAGCCGGCTGGGCGCCGACGCTTCCTTCCAGGACCTGTTCCGCGAAGCCCTCAAGTCCCTCCGGGCAGGGGGCTGATGCCTTCCGGACAGCCTCGTCCCCGGGTGTAGCCGGGAGGCCAATTCAAGACCTCCCTGGACAGCCCGCACAACCGTTTCTCCTCTAAGAAATCGAAACGGTCCGAGGTCCGACGGGCCCGGTGTCCTCCGCGTGGCACCTGTTGGCCTACGTCGCAGCATGGCGGACACCCTGAGCCTCCCGGTTCCCTCGGTGAGTAGCGAGTTCCGCCACTGGTGACACTTTCCAGCCACAGCGGTGGGGGCGCGGCCTCACCCAGGACAAGGAGTTGCTCACATGAAGGCATGGCGTGGCATCCCGGTGCTCGTGTCCGTTCTCTGGGGAGGGCTCCTCGCGGTGGGGTGTGGTCCCGCAGTCGACGGCCTCGACGCGGAGGGCGAGGCGGCGGTGGAGTCCGCGCGGGCCGAGGTGGCGACGGCGGGCCGGGCCTGCACGTCGGAGCGGGTGATGCCCTCGGGCACGAAGCCGGAGTGGCTGGTGCGCGGCGTGGACCGGCTGTTCTTCAGCGCGGACTCGCAGGAGCAGGGCCGCGAGCTGTGGAGCAGCCCGGGCCGCGGCGGCTGCGCGGGCCTGGTGAAGGACATCCGGGCGGGAGCGCAGGGCTCGGTGCCGCGCTACCTGACGGCGCTGGGGCGCTGGGTGCTCTTCGCGGCGGATGACGGGCTGCAGGGGCCGGAGCTGTGGCGCACGGACGGCACGGAGGCGGGCACGGTGCGGGTGCTGGACGTGTGGCCGGGCGAGCGGGGCTCGGCGCCGCGCGCGCTCACCCGCGTGGGCACTCACGTCTACTTCCTCGCGGAGGCGCCGGGAAATGGCCAGGAGCTGTGGCGCACGGACGGCACCGCGTCCGGCACTCGGCGGGTGCACGCGTTCATCCCCGGCAGTGACGTGTTGCAGCTGACGGCCTGGGGTGAGCGGCTCGCGCTGGTCTCCTACGACGCCGAGGCCGCGGTGCTCTGGGTGGTCGAGCCGAGCGGCGAGACGCGCGAGGTGTTCCGCTCGGCCGTGGGCGTGTTCGACTCGCTGACGGCGGTGGAGCGTCGGCTCTTCTTCGTGCGCGACACGGGAGAGGGCCTCGTGGAGCTGTGGGTGGTGGCGGGGCGTCAGGCCGTCGCGACGAAGGTGCGCGACTTCAGCGGCGGGGCGCCCTCGGAGCTGACCGCGCTGGGGGACCAGGTGTTCTTCCATGCGGGCTCGGACGGCAACTATGGCGAGCTGGGCGACACGCGGCACGGCGGCGAGCTGTGGCGCAGCGACGGCACGACGCAGGGAACCCGCATGGTGCGGGATATCTGGCCGGGGCCGAAGGGCTCGCTGCCCTCGGACCTGGTCGCCATGGACGGCGTGCTGTACTTCGCGGCGGAGGACGGCTGGCGCGGGCGCGAGCTGTGGCGCAGCGACGGCACGGCCCTGGGCACGTGGATGGTCTGGGACCTCCAGTGGGGACCGGAGGGCAGCGAGCCGCGGCAGCTGGTGGCGCAGGACGGCTGGCTGTTCTTCTCGGCGACCACCGCCGCGCATGGCCGCGAGGCGTGGAAGAGCGATGGCTGGCTGTGGAACACGCGCCGGATGACGGACATCGCCCCCGGTGCGTCGTCGTCGAACCCCCGCTCGTTCGTGCGCTCGGGCCGCGACGTGTTCTTCCTCGCCAACGAGGCCGCCGTGGGCGAGGCGCTCTGGGTGTTGCCGCTCCACGGCGCGTGGCCGTGCGCGGGCCCCCGGGGTGGGAAGGGCTGCTGAAGTCCCCTCAGGCGGCGCGGCGGCTCGCGGGCGTGGGCCGCACGTCGCCGAAGTTGGGCGCGGGCAGGACGATGGTGGGCGACAGCCCCGGCGCCAGCAGGTGGGACGTCAGCAGCGAGGACGGATGGAAGTTCACGAAGGCGCCCTCCACCGCGGAGGGCCCGGCGAAGAGCTTCTCCACCACCATGGAGGAGTATTGCAGCAGGGAGTCCTCGCGGCTGTTGCCGTTGAGCACCACCTCCCAGCCCATGTGCTCGGCGAAGCGGCGCACCCCGGGGATGGCGGAGAGCAGCGGCGTGTAGCTCTCCGTGGCCACGCCGTTCTCGCTGGTGACGAACACCTCGCGCGAGGTGGCCACCGCCAGGGACATGTTGCCGCGCGTGTGGCCCGGCGTGCTCAGGATGGCCGCGCCCGTGCCCAGCCACGTGTGCCCGTCCAGCAGCACCACGCGCTCCTCGGGGATGTCCGCGCCGCCGGGGACGAACCACACCGACTGCATGGGGTGCAGGTCCTTCACCATCTCCCACTCCGCGCGCTGCACCAGCAGCTTCGCGCGCGGGAAGTACGCGGACAGGCCGTCACCGCCCAGCCACCCGCGCAAGTCCTGGATGTGCAGGTGGTCGAAGGCGAGGAAGTCCACGTCCCCGGGCGTCAGCCCCAGCGAGGCCAGGTGGCTCTGCACCGTGCCGTGCTGGGTGGACATGACCTTGTCGGAGACGAACGCGCCGTAGCGCTCCCGCAGCGAGCGGTAGAAGGGCGCCGCCTGTCCCCGCTCGTAGTCGGAGGGGTTGAACAGGAGCGTGCGCCGCTCGCCGTTCGCGTCCACGAACTGCACCACCTGCATGCGGTGGGTCATCATCACGTAGGGCGCCGGCGAACTGGCCGCGCCGCTGAAGGCGAACAGCGACGGGTAGGGGAAGGTGACGAGCTCGCACGTGGCCACCGCCGCCACCGGGCCCTCCTGGACGAAGCGCTCGCGGGCCTGGAGCGCCGCGCGGCGCAGCTTCTGGAGGCGCGGGCCGGGCAGCGTCTCGGCGTGGGCCTCGGCGAGGAAGGGCAGGGGACGGAACGCGGGGCTCTGGCTCATGGGCTCACCGTGACTGCGAGAGGTCGATGACCTTGGCGACCGGAAAGGTGATTCGCGAGGGCATGTTCTCGCGCCCCCGGGCCGTCCCGCCAAGTCGCCTGGGACGTGTTTCTCACGAGCGTCCGCCAGTCCACAGGCGCGCCTGCCGGGCGGCCTCACCGCGAGCAGAGGGCGCCCGTGCGTCGACGGGCGTCCGGGGCGGGCTCCCGCTCGCCGGTCGGCTGGTCTCCGGGGCGTCCCGGGGGGCTTGCTCCGAGGATGTGGGCGACACGCGCGGCCTTCCTGTATAGGGTCACATGGTCATGGCGAGGAAGTCCGACACTCTCTCCGAAGAGGTCCTCCCGGAGGACGTCCGGCTCGAGGCCTCCCTGCGTCCGCGCTCGTTCGACGAGTACGTGGGGCAGGGCTCCGTCGTCGAGAAGCTCAAGGTCTACGTGCAGGCGGCCAGGAGCCGGGGCGACGCGCTGGACCACTGCCTGTTCTCCGGGCCCCCGGGCCTGGGCAAGACGTCGCTGGCGCACATCATCGCCAACGAGCTGGGCGTGGGCATCCACGTCACCAGCGGCCCGGCGCTGGAGCGCAAGGGGGATCTGGCCGGTCTGCTCACCAATCTGAACGCGCGCGACGTCCTCTTCATCGATGAAATCCACCGCCTCAACGCCGCCGTGGAGGAGTACCTCTACCCGGCGATGGAGGACTTCCGGCTGGACATCACCATCGACACGGGGCCGGCCGCCCGGGCGATGAAGATCGACTTGCCGCCCTTCACGCTCATCGGCGCCACCACGCGCACGGGCCTGCTCACGTCGCCGCTTCGCGACAGGTTCCAGATTCAGGAGCGCCTGGAGTACTACGACGCCCAGGCGCTGGAGCTCATCCTCCACCGCTCCGCGCGCATCCTCGGCATCCCCCTGGACAAGGACGCCGCGCGTGAGGTGGCCACGCGCTCGCGCGGCACGCCCCGCATCGTCAACCGGCTCCTGCGCCGGCTGCGCGACTTCGCGGAGGTGGAGGGCAACGGCCGCATCTCCCTCGAACTGGCGAAGAAGTCCCTGGACCGGCTGGGTGTGGACGCCAGTGGTTTGGACTCCATGGACCGGAAGATTCTCCTCACCATCCTGGACAAGTTCGGTGGGGGCCCGGTGGGCGTGGAGACCATCGCCGCCAGCGTGGGCGAACAACGCGATACGATTGAGGACGTGTACGAGCCCTTCCTCATGCAGGAGGGCTTCCTCCAACGCACGCCCCGGGGCCGGATGGCCACGCACCGCACCTACCAGTATTTCAAGAAGCAGCCACCGCCCACGCCCCAGGGCAGCCTCTTCTGACCTCCCGCGAGCCATGAGCCAGGCCACCTCTCCCGCGTCTCCCGCCTCCGGACCCACCACCCTCCGCGTCGCGCGTGACTTCTACGCGGACCTGATGCGGGCCTCGCAGACGTCGCGCGCGGGCTTCCTCGCCGAGCGCGAGCGCTGGCTGCGCGGCGTGCCGGTGGATGGCCGCGAGGAGCTGCTCTTCGAGTTCGAGATGCTGCTGCGCGCGGTGGAGCGCTACCTCAACCTCACCGCCGTGGTGGACGCCAAGGACCGGCCGCTCGTCACCCGCGACTTCCACGAGGAGCTGGTGGACGTGCGCGACGCCATGGACCGCGCCATCCGCGTCGCCCGCCACCTGCAGGACCCCGACAGCGACCAGAAGATGGTCTTCCGCAAGTACGTGGAGACCCAGCTGGCCGACGACCGGGTGCGCCGCGCCCTCATCGAGGAGGAGCTGGACCAGCAGACCGCCCCGGAGAGCCTCTTCGTGCTGCGCGAGGACCTGGACGCGCTCCGCAACCTCCTGGACCACCTGCTCCAGCTGCCCACCGCGCGGCTCAACCTGTTCCAGGACCTGGGCAAGCTCGCGCTGAAGGAGATCGTCCTCAACCGCTACTTCCGGCCCTTCCGCCCGCTGGAGTTCCGCGTCGAGTACGACCGGCTGCGCTCCGTGCGCATCCTGGACACCCTGTCACAGATGTCAGAGGAGCCGCGGACGGCCTTCGCCACCGCCTTCCTGGGCCTGTTCCGGCTGTTGCACTACCTGTCCTACGTGGACGCGGAGGCCACGCCGCCCGTGCCGCGCCGCGTCCGGGTGCTGCTGGCCCTGGTGCGCAGCGAGACGCACGCCCTGGCCACGTGGATGCACGCGGAGCTGTCCCCCAGGGCGGGCTCCAAGGCGCTCCAGGCCGCCGCGCTGAGGGCCGCGCGGGACCTGGCCAAGGAGGCCGAGCGCATCGGCCGGGAGGTGCTCGCCCACGTGGACCGCGAGCCGGACGCGCCCCAGCGCGCCGCCGCCGCCTTCACCACGCTCCTGCGAACGCAGGTCGTCGCGCTGGTGGAGTCGCTCGCGCCCAACGGCGGGCTGACGGACGGCGTCTTCGACCACCTGGTGAGCCCCCAGGACGCCGCGCTGCGGCTGCGCAAGGACCTGTGGGTCTACGCCCAGCTGTGCCGCGCCGCCGAGGGCCACCTGCGCGCCGACGACGTCCCCGCCGCCGAGCGCGCCCTGGACGCGCTCAAGAGCTTCCTGGGCTACTTCCACGACGGCGGCTACCAGCTGCTGCGCTACGCGGACTACGACGCCTTCGACCGCTTCACCGCGCTGCTGGTGGAGCTGCCCTGGCCGCCCGAGGGCCCCGGCATCCGCTCCCGCCTCGCCGAGGACCTGCGCCGCTTCAGCCAGACGCTCGAGTCCACCTTCCACGCTGTCAGCCGCCGCACCCTCCTGCAGGGCAGGGGCTTCGACCGCCAGGAGGCCGAGGCCCTGAGGGACCGCTTCGTGGCCCCCGCGCCCCGCTGAGCCGCTCAGGACGGGGTTGCGAGGACCCACGCCCACGCGCACCGTATGACGCAAGCCCCCACGACGGGTGCTCATACGGGGCGTGTTTGCTTCCAGCCAGTTCCTTGCGCTATGGACGCCCCCGTGTTGCATGGAAGACACGCTTCGTTACGAAGCGCGTCACGGTGATGGGCGGCGGCGGAGGCGGTGATGGAATCCCGGACACCAATGTCACGGTTTCGGGCGATTTCACCGGGCCTCCAACGGGGGGCGGGTGTCTGGCCACGATGGACACCCACCGCGATGTCAGAAAAAGACCAGCCATTCCAACGGGTTCGAACCACTCAAGGACCCCACGGAGGCCCCCGGGATGTCACGCGGTCGTGGCATGCCACTTGCTGAATCTGCGCGTCGCGTCAGACCACTGTTGAACGATTCCGGCGCCATCTGGCCAGATGACCGTTCGGAAGTCCCGCAGCACGAGCAGCCACGAGGCGACACCGACATGCCCCCGTCTTCCTACAACCAGCGCACCCTCTCGAAGACCGCCAGCCTCCAGGGCATCGGGCTCCACTCGGGCGCGAAGGTGACGCTCACGCTGCGTCCGGCCCCCGCGGGGCACGGCATCGTCTTCGTGCGTACGGACCTGCCCCGGCCGGTGAGCATCCCCGCCCTGGCGGAGTACGTGGTGGACACGGTGCTGGCAACGACGCTGGGCCGCGACGGCGCCAAGGTGGCCACGGTGGAGCACCTCATGTCGGCCATGGCGGGCATGGGCATCGACAACGCCCGGGTGGAGCTGGACGGCCCGGAGGTCCCCATCATGGACGGCAGCGCCGCCCCGTTCGCGGCCCTCATCCAGGAGGCCGGCGTGCGCGAGCTGGACGCGCCCAAGGAGCTGCTCGTCATCAAGAAGCCGGTGTCCGTGGTGGACGGCGACAAGCAGGCCTCGCTCACCCCGTCGCGCCACTTCCGCATCAGCTGCACCATCGACTTCGAGCACCCCGTCATCCAGGGCCAGGCGTTCGACCTGGACTTCAGCGACCGGGACTTCTCGCGCGAGATTTCCCGCGCGCGCACGTTCTGCTTCCTGCGCGACGTGGAGAAGCTCAAGAGCCTGGGCCTGGCGCGCGGCGGCTCGCTGGACAACGCCATCGTCGTGGACGAGGTCTCCATCCTCAACCCCGAGGGCCTGCGCTTCACCGACGAGTTCGTGCGTCACAAGATCCTGGACGCCATCGGTGATGTGTCTCTGTTCGGCAGGCCTGTCATTGGCCACCTGACGGCCTACAAGACGGGGCACGCGCTCAATCACAAGCTGGTGCGCAAGGTCCTGTCGGACCCGAGCTGCTATGAGATTGTCCCGGCGCGTCGCCGCGACGTGGAGGGCCTGGAGATGGGCCTGCCCGGGCTTGCTGGCGCGCTGGAGCTGGAGCCGCTCGTCGCCTGAAAGGGCGTCTTGCATTTCCTTGCAGGTCGGGGCTGCCTCGACTAAGTCGCGGGCTTATGCCCATGCGTCCAACCCCCGTCATCCTCGCCGCGCTGCTGGCGGCTTCGTTCACCGCCGGTTGCAACAAGGAGAAGGCGCCGGCCACCGCGCAGGCTCCCGCCGCCGCCGCGGCCACTCCGGGTGAGCCCACCCCGGACACCGTGGTCGCCACGTTCGGCGACGGACAGAAGATCACCTACAAGGAGCTCAACGAGCGCGTCTCGGAGCCCCTGGCCAACCTCGAGAAGCAGAAGTTCCAGCTGCGCAAGCGCGGCCTCGAGGGCATGGTGACCGAGAAGCTGGTCGACGCGGAGGCCAAGAAGCGCGGCATCTCCCAGGACCAGTTCCTCAAGGCGGAGATCGACGACAAGGTCCAGGCGCCCACCGAGGAGAAGATCAAGGAGGTCTTCGACGGCGCCAAGGGCCAGCTGCCCCCCGGCTCGACGTTCGAGCAGATGAAGCCGCAGATCGTCGACTTCCTCACCCAGCAGCCCAAGCAGGAGCGCGCCCAGGCCCTGTTCGCGGAGCTGCGCAAGAACGCCAACGTGCAGATCACCCTGCCCGAGCCGCCGCGCCCGCCGGCCGAGCGCAAGCAGGTGGCCGCCACCGGCCCGTCGAAGGGTCCGGACAACGCGCCCGTCACCATCGTCGAGTTCAGCGACTTCCAGTGCCCGTTCTGCAGCCGCGCCAACGCCGCCGTGGACCAGGTCTTCAAGGAGTACGACGGCAAGGTGAAGCTGGTGTTCCGCCAGTTCCCGCTCGACTTCCACAAGGAGGCGCAGAAGGCCGCCGAGGCGTCGCTGTGCGCGGCGGACCAGAACAAGTTCTGGGAGATGCACGACAAGCTGTTCGCCAGCCAGAGCGCCCTGCAGGTGGAGAACCTCAAGAAGTACGCGGGCGAGCTGCAGCTGGACCAGGCCAAGTTCGACAAGTGCCTGGACTCCGGTGAGAAGGCCACCATCGTGAAGACGGACATGGCGGACGCGCAGAAGGTCGGCGTCAGCGGCACGCCGGCGTTCTTCATCAACGGCGTCATGCTCTCCGGCGCGCAGCCGTTCGAGGAGTTCAAGAGCATCATCGACGCCGAGCTGAAGCCGACGGCGCAGAAGTAATCCCGACGCACGGAGGACACGGGCGGTGGCCCAGAAACCCAAGGCCACGCCCCGGCTCGGCGGCGAGGCGGCTTCCCTCGACCTGGAGAAGTCGCTCTCCCAGGGCCTGTCCTCCTCCCGTCCCCTCTCGGCCTGGTTCCACGGGCCGGAGGGGATGGTGCTCCTCCATGAGCCCTCGGGCTTCGCCGGCTTCCTGGCCGGGACGCTCGGGACGTTGTCCGTGGAGGAGGTCTTCGCCCACGTCCTGACGGGCATCCGCAGCGGCCTGTTGGCCGTGCAGCACGGCGCCGTTCGCAGGACGGTGTCCTTCCGGGACGGGCAGGTGGTGTTCGCCACGTCCACGGAGCGCTGGGAGCGGCTGGGCGCGGTGCTGGTGCGGCTGGGGCTGGTGACGCAGGCGCAGCTCACGCAGGCGCTCTCGCGCGTGACGCCGTCGCGGCGCATCGGCCAGGTGCTCACGTCCGAGGGCATGGTCTCCGAGGCGAACCTCTACAGCGCCATGACGTACGTGGTGCGCGAGGTGGTGCTGAGCCTCTTCGAGCTGACGGAGGGCAGCTTCCTGTTCGTCGAGGGGCCCGCGCCCATGGCGGACGTGGTGAAGCTGCCGGAGCGCACGCGGGATTTGGTGCTCACCGGAATCAAGCGCTCGGAGGAGCTGTCGCGGCTCAGGCGCCGCTATCCGGACGACACGCGCGTGGAGGTGGGCCCTGCCGGCGCGCGCGCGGGTGAGGAGCGCTTCTTCCAGCGGATGGGCTCGGGCACGACGGTGGGCGAGCTGCGGTTGGTGCGCGAGAGCGGCGCGCACACGTTCTTCACGTGGCTGGAGGAGTGCGTGCGTGGGGGCCACCTCCAGGTGAAGCCCGCGGCGCCTGCCGTGCCCCCGGCGCCCGCGGTGGAGGGCATGGCCTGGGAGCTGTTGTCCGCGGAGGAGCGCTACAACCTGCTGTTGTCGCTCATCCACCGCGCGCTGCGCGACGCGGGGCAGGACGTGGACTTGATGCGCGGCTTCCTCGACGCGCCGCCCTCGGGGCTGGAGGACGCGTTCGCCGGCGTGGTGCTGGGGCCGGACGGGCGGGTGGACGTGACGCGGCTGCGGGCGAACCTTGCGTCCGGTGGTGAGGCCGTGGCGCGGGCGCTGACGCTGGAGGCGCTGGACGCCATCGTGTCCTATGCGCTGTTCACCGCGCGCAACGTGTTGCCCCCGGACGTGGCCGAGCGGCTGTCCAACACCTACCGCACCCTCCAGGGAGGGCTGGCCTAGCAGGCGCCACATGGCCACGTTCGCGACCACGGCGTTGGTGGTCGGGGGATGCGTGTCATGGGTGTTCTGCGGAAGCTGGCGTGGGGTTTCCTGGTGTTGGGCACGGCGTGCAGTGGCTCGCGCCAGGCCGTGAAGGCCGACGCGGCGGCGACGGAGCCGGGCACGGGCGGCTCCGGCCCCCCGGTGGCGGCGCAGACGGCGTCGGTGTCCGGGCCCTACGTCGACGAGGAGCTGGGGTTCGAAATCATCCGCCCCAGCGACGAGTGGCACCTGGTGGTGACGAACGAGCGCACGCCGGAGGGACTGGCGATTCCCGTCGTCCTGCGCCACCCGCCCTCCAACGCGCAGGTGGTGCTGCAGGTGGCGCCGGAGGTGGTGTCACCCACCCAGTTCGCCGAGCGGCTCGCGGAGGGCCTGCGTCAGCAGCCGGGCTTCACCACCACGGACCCGGTGCCGCTCGCGCTGTCGGACAAGGCGGTGGGCTTCGACTTCCAGGTGGGGGAGGGCGTGCACGGCCGCGTCGCCGTGCGCGAGGGACAGGAGGGCCGCGTGCTGATGATGCTGGCCACCTGGCCGGCGCTGGCGCCCGCCGGTGACATCCAGAACGTGGATGCCCTCATCCAGGGCATCCGGCCGCTGCCGGAGCGCAAGAAGCCGCTGCCGGGCACGGTGCCTCAGGCCGCGCGTCCCTGAGCTTCCTCCGTCCGCTAGAGGTCGCCTGGCGCGTCCGCGCCGCACGCAGCGCCGCGCGCAAGAAGCCGCTGCCGGGCACGGTGCCTCAGGCCGCGCGTCCCTGAGCTTCCTCCGTCGCTGGAGGTCGCCTGGCGCGCCCGATCCTCACGCAGCGCCACGCGCCTGCGCGGTACGCGCAAGCGCCGCCGCGAGCTCCACACCTGCGTGGGGCTCGCGAGGACCGTGGATAGGAGTGCGTCAGCCGCGCGTGGACTTCTTCGCGCCGCGCGCCTGGCGAGCGGGCTTCGCGGGCGCCTCGGCCACCTCATCGCCCTGCGTCCGCGCGCGCAGCCGCACCCACTCGACCAGGGTGCGCACGCCCACGCCGGTGCCGCCCTTGGAGAGGTAGCCGCGCTCCTTGGGGCTGTTGGAGGGCCCCGCGATGTCCAGGTGCACCCACGGCGTGTCTCCGACGAACTCCTTGAGGAACAGCGCGGCGTTGATGGAGCCGCCCCAGCGCTCGCCGGAGTTCTTCATGTCGGCGACCTCGGAGCGCAGCGCGTCCTTCTGCAGCTCGCTCACCGGCAGGCGCCACATCTCCTCGCCCGCGGTGCGCGCGGACTGGAGCACCTGGTTGACGGTGTCGTCGTCGTCGCCGAAGGCGCCGACGATGTAGTTGCCCAGCGCGACGATGCACGCGCCCGTGAGCGTGGCCAGGTCGATGACGGCGGACGGCTTGTGCTCGCACGCCCACGTCAGCATGTCGCCCAGCACCAGCCGGCCCTCGGCGTCCGTGTTGGTGATCTCCACCGTCTTGCCCAGCCGCGACGTGAGGATGTCACCGGGCTTGTACGCGTTGCCGGCCGGCATGTTCTCGCACGCGCCGATGAAGGCATGCACGGGGAAGGGCGGCTTGAGCTGCGCGATGACCTGCATGGCGCCCAGCACCGCGGCCGAGCCCGCCATGTCCGTCTTCATGTCCACCATGCCCTCGGTGGGCTTGAGCGACAGGCCGCCCGAGTCGAAGGTGATCGCCTTGCCCACCAGCGCCAGCGGAGGCCGCTTCGCGTCGCGCGCGTTCTTCGGCGTGTACTCCACGTGGATGAGCCGAGGCTCCTCGGTGCTCCCGGCCGTGACGCCCAGGAACATGCCCATCCGCAGCTTCTCGATTTCGCGCTGACCGCCGATGGTGATCTTCAGCCCGTGCTCCTTGGCGGACTTGCGCGCGGCCTCCGCCAGCACCGTGGGCGTCACCGCGTTGGGCGGCTCGTTCACCAGGTCGCGCGCCCAGTTGGCCGCCTCGGCCACGCGCTTGCCCAGCGCGAGCGCGTCCTCGAGGTCACGCGACTTCTCCACGCCCTCGGGCAGCACCAGGGACACCTTGACGGGCTTCTTCGCGCCCTTCTCCTCGCGCGCGGAGGACTTGTACTTGTCGAACTTGTACGCGCCCAGCTCCAGCCCCTCCACCACCGCGCGCACCGCGTCCGCCTGCGCGTCCGTGACGGGGAGCGCCACCACGAGCGAGGCCACCTTCAGCCGCTGGGCCGTCTTCGCCGCGCGTCCGGCGGCCAGCCGCAGCACCTCCGGGTGGAAGCGCGCGCGGCTGCCCAGGCCCAACAGCAGCACGCGGCCCGCCGGGGTGCGGCCGAGCGTGTGCATCACCAGGGACTGGTCCGCCTTCGCCTTGAAGCCCTCCTGGGTGGCGGCGCCGCGCAGGCGGCCCTCCAGCGCGCTGTCCGCCGCGACGAGACCCGCCGGGGCACTCTCACCCAGCTCACCCTCGAAGAGCGGGATGACGAGCAGCTCGCCATTCGCAAGGGAGGCGTCGCCGGAGACGAAGGAGAAATTCATGGGCCGATGGACTCCTGAACGGATGAGGGAAGACGAAAGGCCGCGGACTGTAACGCCCGCCCTGTTGCACGCAAAGCGTTGGATTTCATTCGAGCGTTGCATTGCCGCGGGGGGCTGGGTAGCAGTCAGGCAATGCCCACCTTGCTGATGCATCTGACCGCCATCGAACGGTTGGCCGCCAACCCCGGAGAGCTGCCTCCGGAGTGGGTGCGTGCGCTCTCGGAGGACCTGCCCTACGCGCGCTTCGGCGCCGCGCTGCCGGACCTGCCCCTGTGCGAGGGCGTCCGAGGCGGGCTCGCCGCCTTCCTGCCCGAGCGCGAGATGCCGCTGTTCTCGCGGCTGTACCACGAGCGCGCGCCGGTGGGCTTCGGCCTGAAGATGGCGGAGCTCGTCGCCACGGGCGCGCTGGTGGGCACCGAGCCGGGACTGGCCCTGCTGTCCGGCTACTTCACGCACCTGTGCATGGACCGCCGGCTGCACCCCATCGTCGACCAGCTCGTGGTGAAGCACCGCCGACGGGGCGAGCGGGCGCTGGCGGCGCACCGCGACATCGAGTGGGCGCAGACGCTCTTCTACCTGCGCGAGCTGCACGGCGTGGACCTGCTCGGCACGCCCCGGCTGCGCGAGAAGTGTCAGGTGGTGAAGAGCCCGGGCTTCCCGTGGCGCGGCATCGGCCGGGGCATCTACGAACTGGTGCGCCTGTCCTCGCAGGAGCGCGTGGGGCAGGCGCCCTCCAAGGCGGACGTGGATGGCTGGGTGCGCGGGCTGTACGTCTCCGGACTCTTCCTCTCCAGCCCCGTGGGCCGCACGCGCGCGCTGCCCGCCTTCGCCCGCCTGTCCTTCCAGGAGCTGTATCGCAACGACACCTTCGACTTCGCCCAGGAGGTCGAAGGTGCGCTGGAGTCGGCGCGTGGAGTCCTTCGGAGGTTGCACGGCTACATGGCCAGGGGCACCTTCACGCCTCGGACGCGGGCGCGCTTCCTGGAGGCCTTCCCCGAGGGAACGCTGGGGGTTCGAGCGGCTTGACGCACCCGCCCCACGCCCTGCGGTGCCAGGGCGTTTCGCGCGCAGAGCAACCGTCCTGCCGAGCCTGCCTGCCGTCGGGGAATGCCGCTGTGCGAGGCGGCTCACCGCTCCTATCCTCGTGGAGGAATGACGGTACTTCTCCTCATGGTGGTGGGCGGGCTCGCGGGGGCGTTGGGAGCGATGCTCGGCATCGGGGGCGGCATCGTGCTCGTGCCCGCGCTGGTGCTGGGCTTCGGGCTGCCGCTGGAGGAGGCGGTGCCGGCGAGCCTCATGTGCGTGGTGGCCAACTCGTGCGCGGCCGCCGCCGGCTATGTGGACAACCACCTGAGTGACATCCGGCTGGGGCTGACGCTGGAGCTGGCCACGGTGCTGGGCGCCATCGCGGGGGGCCTCGTCGCGGCGCTCATCGCGCCGGCGATGGTGGCGGTGGTGTTCGGCCTGTTCACGCTCTACGTGGCGCTGCAGATGATTCTGCTGCGCTCGCCCCGACGCGAGCCGGCGACGCTGGATGACTACCAGCCGACGAACTATCCGCTGGGCATCTCCGGCTCGTTCGTGGCCGGTGGCCTGTCCGCGCTGCTGGGGGTCGGCGGAGGGCCGCTGAAGGTGCCGCTGATGAGCTACGGCATGCACGTGCCCTTCAAGGTGGCCAGCGCCACGAGCAACCTGATGATTGGCGTGACGGGCGCGGCGAGCGTGGCCGCGTACGCGCTGCGCGGGCACCTCAAGCTGGCGCTGGTGTCGCCGCTGGTGGTGGGCGTGCTGGCCGGCGCCTATGTGGGCAGCCGGCTGATGCCGAAGGTCCCCACGGCGGTGCTCAAGCGGCTGTTCGCGCTGGTGCTGCTGACGGTGGCGGGGCAGATGTTGTGGAAGGGAGGGGCGGGACTGTGGCCGAGCATCTGGGAGTGAGGGGTGAGGACCCGGACGGAGAAGAACCTCCAACGGTCTCCGCGGTGATGGCGGAGCCTGCGAGGCTGACGCACAACGCGGTGGCGGCGACGTCCGCTCCGGCCGCGGCGGAGACGGCGCCGGAGCTGGAGTCGGAGCCCGTCACCGCGAGCACCCTGGAGGCACCCGCGCCGAGCACCCCGCGCGTGCGCGACAGGGCGCTGGCCGGAGACCGGTGGATTGCCCGCGTGCTGCGCGTGGGCGCGGTGCTCAGCGGCGGCATGTTCGTGCTGTCGCTGGGGCTGGAGGCGCTGCCGGGCTCGGAGAGCACGCACGTGGCCATCGACCAGCTTCGCAAGGCGGCGGCGTCGCTGCTGCTGGTGACGCCGGTGGCGCGGCTGGGCGTGGCGGGCACGCTCCTGGGCCTGCGCGGAGAGTGGCGCTACGCCGTCATCGCCGCGGGAGTGCTGGGCCTGTTGGCCCTGGCGGTGGGGGCCGGCATCCAGGCGTGACGCGCGGCACCCCGGAAGGCGGTGGGGCGCTTCAGGCGCCCCGGGCGGCGAAGTGGGCGAGGATGTTGCGCACCTTGGCGACCTCGTCCATGCGCCCCTGCTCCTCGTAGAGCGGCAGCACGGCCTCCAGCTGCTCCCGGGCCGCGGGCAGGTCCTGCGTGTAGTAGCAGGACAGGCCCAGGTCCCACCGGGCGCGCGCCTCGTGCACGTGGTCGTGCAGCTCCTGGTACAGCTCCACCGCGCGCAAGAGGTGCGAGCGCGCGCCCTCGTGGTTGCCCAGCAGGCCCTCGGACTCGCCGAGCAGCAGGTGGCCCAGCGCGAGCGCCTCGGGGTCGTCGCCCTGCTCCAGCAGGGGAATCGCCTCGAGGAAGCGCTTCCGGGCCGGCTCGTACTCGGCCTTCTCCATGCGGATGTCGCCGATGTCGAGCAGCAGCCGCGCGGTGCGCCCGGTGTTGCGCGTCTGGCGGTAGAGGATGAGCGCCTCCTGGTACTTCTCCTCGGCGGCCTCGGGCTGACCCAGCGCTCGCAGGGACTCGCCGACGCAGGCGCGGCACATCGCCTCGCCCTCGCGGTCCTTGGTCTCGTTGAAGAGCATCGCGGCCTTGGCGATGAGCTCCAGCGCGCCGCGGTGGTCCTCGAAGTTCGCCTTGGCCACGCCCATGCCGAAGTACGCCTGGGCCAGGCCCGGCTTGTAGCCGGCCTCCTGGAACATCCCGAGCGCCTCCTCGTAGCACTGGCGGCTGGCGGCGTGGTCCTCGAGCAGGCCGTGCAGCTCCGCCAGGCTCACCAGGCCCTGGCCCACGGTGGTGGGCGTGCCGGTGATGCGCAGGGTGGCCAGCTGGTTCTTCTGCTTCTGGAGCGCCTCCAGCAGATGGGCGCGTTCGGTGTCTTCGGGCGGGTGCATGCTCACGCGTCGCCACCCTTGCGGCGCCGGGCCGCCTTGTCCAACGAATCGTGCTTCTCGCTCCCGTCAGCGCCATTGACGCCTGGCTGCGCGCCGCCGCCATTTCCAGTGGCGCCGTGGGCGCCCCCGACGTGGCGCTCCTTCTCCACCTTGTCGGCCTGCTCGTAGCCCAGCAGCGGGGAGAAGAAGCAGTCCTTCTTCGTGTACTCGTCGAACGCGAAGGCGAAGCGGTAGCTGGCCGCCGCGCGCTGGTTGCAGTCGGTGCGCTCGCAGAAGCGGCAGGAGATGCCGGAGGGGATGGCATCCTTGCGCAGGTCGTTGGTGGGCAGACCGTACGCCAGGTACTTCGCGTTCTCCGCGTGGGTGCCCAGGCCGATGGAGTAGGCGGTGCCCTTGACGATGGAGCCCTCCGTCGGCTGCAGCTGCACCTTGGCGAAGCAGAAGTACGTGGTGCCGTCCGGCATCATCGAATACTGCCGGGTGAGCTGGGACGGGTTGAGGAACGCCAGGTGCACGGCCCACTTGCCGCAGCTGCCGCCGCCGCTGGCGAAGCGGATGCCGGTGCCGCTGTAGCGCTTGGAGATGTTGCCGGCGATGTCCGAGCGCAGGAAGTGGAACGGGATGCCCGGGCGCTTCGGGTCCGACAGGTTGCACAGCCGGTGGGCCACCGTCTCGTAGGTGGAGCCGAAGATGCTCGACAGCAGCTCCACGTCGTAGCGCGTGCGCTGCACCTCCTTGAAGAAGTCCCCGTACGGCAGCATCAGCGCGCCGGCGAAGTAGTTGGCCAGGTTCACCTTGATGAGCCGCGTCGTCTCGCCGTGCCGGGTGCGCCCCGCGCCGAGGATGCGCTCGACCAGCTTCTCCTTGTCCAGCATGAGCAGGCCGATGGACGCGGCGATTTGAAACTTCAGCGGCTGCTCGGTGAGGTCCGGTGACAGCGTGAGCGTCTGCTCCTCCGGGTCCAGCCGCCGCACCACGGACGAGCCGCTGGGCGAAGCGTCGATGAGCACGCGGTAGCCGAAGCGCTTCTCCAACAGCTGCATCAGCTGCCCGCTGGTGAGCTGGCGCTCCAGGCTCACGTCGCGCCGCAGGGCCTCCGCCTGCTCCTCGATTTCGGGGAAGTAGTTGCGGTGCGTCTCCAGGAAGTCACTCACCTCGTCGAAGGGCGAGTAGTCGAAGCGCACGCCGGGCACCGTGCCGTTGCCGGCGCTGCTGCCTTGGGTCCGCGTGCGCTCCTCCACGTTGAGCTGCGCGAGCACGTTCTCCAGCTGCGTGCGCGTGTTCTTGTAGAGGTTGAAGAGCGCGGCCACGGTGCCGGCGAGCTTCGGCTCGGCCGACAGCGACTGGAGCGACTCCGGGTCGATGTCCAGGCTCTTGAGCAGCGGCTCGTCGAGCAGCTTCGCGAGCGCCTCGTCCACCCGGCCCTCGCCCAGCGTGGACATGAACTGCTCGGGGTCCTGGTCGAAGTAGCGAAGGGCCTTCCAGAGCAGCGGGAAGGGCATCACGCGCTTGCCCTTCTCGATGAGGTTCAGGTAGGCGGGGGAGACCCCCAGGTCCTTCGCCGCGTCCGCCTGCTTGATGTTGCGGGCGAGCCGCAGACCCCGGAGCTTCAGGCCCACGTTGGCGTTCAGTGCGTTGTCGTTCATGGCTGAGTCGGGTCCACCACAGGGCGCGCCTGGCCCTCGCGCCTCACGGACCCTTTCAACCACTTTGCAAATCGATTTACCGATTTGCAATCAGCGTTTTTCGACCGCGCTCCCCCTGTGCGGCCGGCGACGGAACAGCCAACTGCCACCTGTCCGATACCTGTCGAGCATGTGCAACCACATGTAATCGTTGAACTTTGTTCTCGCGCAGATGTGCGTTCCGGGCGGTGTTCGACGCACCTTGTCAAGTGTTTACCGCCGCGATGCGGCATGCGGTTCGCTTGCGTTGGTAAACGAGTTTTCGCGGTTTACAGGGATGATGCGGGACAGGGCTCAGGGGATCAGCCTTCGGAAGATGAGCGACACGTTGGTGCCGCCGAAGCCGAAGGAGTTGCTCATGACGGCGTCGACCTGGGCGGGCCGGGCGGTGTTGGGCACGCAGTCCAGGTCGATGCGTGGATCCAACCGCTCCAGGTTGATGGTGGGCGGCAGCAGGCCCCGGGTGAGGGCGAGGATGCTGATGACGGCCTCCGCGGCGCCCGCCGCGCCGTTCATGTGGCCGGTCATCGACTTGGTGGAGGAGACGGCGACGGAGCGCGCGGCGTCGCCGAAGACGTGGTGGATGCCCTGGACCTCCATGAGGTCGCCCACGTCCGTGGAGGTGCCGTGCGCGTTGATGTAGCCGATGTCGGCGGGGCGCAAGGCGGCGTCCTTCAGGGCCGCGCGCATGCTGCGTTGGGCGCCCTCGTGCTCGGGGGCGGGCGCGGTGACGTGGTACGCGTCGGCGCTGGCGCCGTAGCCGGTGAGCTCCGCGTGGATGCGGGCGCCGCGGGCGCGTGCATGCTCCAGCTCCTCGAGGACGAGCATGCCGGAGCCCTCGGCGAGCACGAAGCCGTCGCGGTCCGCGTCGAAGGGGCGACTGGCGGCATGGGGCGCGTCGTTGCGCAGGGACAAGGCCTGCATGGCGGCGAAGCCTCCGACACCGAGCAGGGAGATGGGGGCCTCGGCGCCTCCGGCCACCGCCACGTCGAAGTCGCCGCGCTGGATGCCGCGCATCGCCTCGCCGATGGCGTGGGCGCTGGTGGAGCACGCGGAGTTGGGCGCCCAGGAGGGGCCCTTGAGGCCATGGCGCAGGCTCACATAGCCGGGGGCCATGTTGATGATCATCTGCAGGACGAAGAAGGGGCTGATGCGGTCCGGCCCCTTCTCCAGCGCGCGGCGGAAGGTCTCCTCCAGGCTTCCGATTCCACCGATGCCCGAGCCGATGATGGTGGCGATGCGCTCGGCGTTCTCGGGGGTGACCTTCAGGCCCGAGTCCTCCAGGGCCATGTCGGAGGCCACCACGGCGAAGTGGGCGAAGCGGTCCATGCGTCGGGCCTCGCGCCGCTCGATGTGGTCCTCGACCTTGAAGTCCTTCACCTCGCCGGCGATGCGGCAGTCGAGCGCGCTCGCGTCGAAGAGGGTGATGGGGCCCACGCCGCTCTGGCCGCGCACCAGCGCCTCCCAGCTCTTCTCCACGCCCGTCCCGCAGGGGCTGATGAGCCCCAGTCCCGTCACCACCACGCGCCGCTTCTGCATCCGCCGCTCCCTTGCATGGCACGCCAGGAGAACACACGGTCCGGCCGTCCGTGGGCCCTCCTTCTTCGCGACGTGCGCTCGATGCCTCTTTGTATTATGGGTATCATTCCATCTGGCAAGCCTCATTGTCGAGGAACGTGTGGATGTCCGGTCCTGGGACGATGAGGGTCATCATTTCATCGAGGGAGAGGTCATGAGCGAGGCGGAGAGCGACGCGCGGACCCGGACGGTGACCTGGCGGGACTACCGGGAGGGGGTGGCGGCGGCGAAGACGATGTCGGGGCTGGAGTACCTGCGCGCCATCGTCCGGGGGGAGGTGCCGGGGGCGCCGATTGCGTCGCTGATGGGCTTCGCGCCGGTGGAGGTGTCGGAGGGGCGGGCGGTGTTCGAGGTGGAGCCGGGGGAGTACCACTACAACCCGATCGGGACGGTGCACGGGGGATTGGCGGCCACGTTGTTGGACTCGGCGCTGGGGTGCGCGGTGCACAGCACGTTGCCGGTGGGGGCGGGCTACACGACGTTGGAGCTGCACGTGAACATGGTGCGGGCCATCTCGCAGGACACGGGGAAGCTGACGTGCACGGGGGAGGTGATTCACGTGGGAGGGCGGGTGGCGACGGCGCAGGCGAAGCTGACGGACGCGAGCGGGAAGCTGTACGCGCACGGGACGACGACGTGCATGGTGTTCAGGCCCGCGGGCCCGGGTGGCCGGGAGTAGGGCGGCGATGCGCTACGCACCCGAGCACAAGCAGGCCACGCGCGAGAGAATCCTGGCGGCGGCGGAGTCGCTCTTCCGGAAGGAGGGGTTCGCGGGCGCGAGCGTGGAGCGCGTCATGCGCGCAGCGGGGCTGACGGTGGGCGGCTTCTATGCGCACTTCGCCTCGAAGGACTCGCTGCTCGCGGAGTCGGTGCGGGCGTTCTTCCAGCATCAGCACTCGCGCTGGTTGGGAGGGCTGGAGGAGCTGCGCGGCGCGGAGTTCCTGAGTCACTTCGTGAGGCGGTACCTGAACCGCCACAACCGTGACGACATGGAGGAGGGCTGCATCCTGCCCTCCGTGTTGTCGGACGTGACGCGGGGCACGCCCGAGGCGCAGGAGGCGCTGGGGCGGGGCGTGGAGACGCTCGCGGCGGAGCTGGGGGCCCGGGTCGCAAGTGGGGAGGGGGTCACCGGGAGGCAGCGCGCGCTGGCGACGGTGGCGCTCCTGTTCGGGGCGATGACGCTCGCGCGGGCGACGAAGGCGACGCCGCTGTCGGATGAAATCCTGGAGGCCGCGCGCGCCTTCCTGCTTGCGGGGGCGGCGGCTCCGGAGAAGAAGCAGGGCGACTGACGTCGAGTGAGCTGTGCCCACCCCTGAGCATCATCGGCGGAGTCGGTGGCTCCGAAGACGCAAGGTGAGGGGATCCCACGGCAGCCCGGTGACCTCTTCCTCATGCAGGAAGGGTTCGAGGACCCGCGTCATCTCCCGATAGGGCAGCGGGATGGCGTGATTTTCGGTGTCGATGGCTTCGGGCCACTCTCCCAAGGTGACCAGAATTCGCTCCTCGTCCACGGCCTGGACAGAGACACCTGGCAAGTCGAGCTGTTGCTCCACAATCTCGCGACCTCCAAGCTGACTGAGCAACGGCTGTCCCAGAAACGTGAGCCAGTAAGCGCCTCGTGCGCGCGTACCGATGTTCCGACTGGTGTCTCCCAGACGTGGGAGATCCAGGCCAAGGTAACGTTGGAGCACCTCTTGGACCTGCTTCCGGAGGGAGAACCAGGCCCCTGATGAGGAGATGAGCGCGGGGCTGGCGTAACCAAAGCTGAACGGAAGCTCACGAGCAATCTCGAGGGCCAGGGTGCGGAAATGCTCCGGGCCATGTGTCATGAGGTACTCGGTGGGGAACAAGAAGCAGAGCCCACTCGTTGCCCTGTCGTCGCGTGAGAAGATGGGGTCATCGAGCTTTCGACCGTCGTATCCGAAGTGGTAGTCGCTGGCCCCGCCGGGCAACTCGGACAGATCAACGAGCCACTCGCCCCCCCAGGCACGTTCGACAATTTGCTGACGGATGTGCGTCCACCCTGCTTCATCCAAGGGGAGCATGTCTCCATCGTCCGCTCCATACCACCCCAGTGCCAGGGGAGGGATGGCACGCCGGTACTTCTCCAGGCAGGACCAGACGCGGTCGGCCACATCCCGGTGTGAGTGACGCATGAAGAAGCAGAGCGCGAGTCCATCACGGGCCACCAGGTCTCCGTGCTTGTTCATCAGTCGGATGACTGGAAGCGAATCGCTCATTGTGTGATTCCCCATCGAGGCGAAATCATGACTGCCTCTCCTTTCAGGGCCTCTCTGTAGACTCGTCCCTGGTTCGAGCCCTGGTAGGCGCTCTTCTCCCCATAGAGAGTCCACCGGGCCTCATTCGAATCGGGGCAGGGGAACTTGAAGTCCAGGATGAGGATTGAGCTCAACAGGTTGGAATCGGAGTGCAGGACCACATCCGGCTTGATGGTGCGCCACAAATCACGCGTGCAGCCCTCTGCGAGAAGTCGAGCCTCTTCGCTTCGGCTGATGGTCTCCAGGAGGTCTGCATGAGGATAGTAACGATAGCGTTGCTCGATGCTGAAAGGCGCCGTCCAGGCTCGCTCCAGCACCTCGCGAGCACATTGGAGCGCCAGCAGGTGCTTGCGCTTCCCAAGGGCCATGGCGCGGGTGACAACGTCACCGCAGCCATCTCTCTCCACTTCCTCACCGCACTCTCTTCGGGTCGGGGAGCGCCCGCCGAAGAACTCATTGTTCACCTGGCGCTCCGCCTGGATGGCGCAATCCACGAGATGCTCTTCAAGCTCATCCACTGCATTGTCATCCTTCAGCACGACAAGCAGAACTGGAGCGAGTTTGATGAGTTGCGAGGCCGTTTCCTGGGTCGCCGCAGCGCCAGTCGCGCTACGCGACACCGCAGCCGCATGGCGAAGCCTCGCAGCGGTTTCTGTGTCGAGACGTAGGTCGCCATGCCCGGATCGACTCGGGTTGCTCGCGCATGCTGTCAGCAGGACCAGGGAAAGGCACCATGGCGTGGGCTTCCGGGGATGATGTGGCATCAGGCGCATGAAGTCGGAATGCACGGCGCGGAATCTACCCGGCACCCTGTGAGTCCGATACGGCGCAGTCATGGGGCGGGGCTCGTGTCCAACGGAGAGGCCCGCGCGGCCTCCAACGCTCCGAGTCCATCGTGCGCCAAGGGGCCTCGGGGGGAGACACGCATCGAGCCATGGGATGTGCCCGCGCAGGCTCTTGAGGGGCTCGGAGTGCGGCCCTCCCTCGGACTGGCGCGTCTCGGCCCGAAGGACCCACTGTCCCAGGTCGCTCGGCACCGATCGCATCCTCGGCGCGCGGAGGGCCCTTCCCACACGCTCGCACGGAAGCGCCGACGGCCGCTCCCGCGCACGCTTCGCTCCAGGCTAGGGTTGTGTCCGTGATGTCCCACGCGCGCATCCGTTCGATGCTCCCGCTGCTCTGCCTCGTGGCGCTGTCCTGCCTCGGCGGTGTCCGCCCGCGCGCGGCGAAGGACCCGGTGGCGCTGCGCTACAACCTCACCTACGTCCGCGAACCCACGCCCGCGCTCGACGTGGAGGTCGTCCTCGTCCGAGGCACGCCGCGCACCTTCCGCTTCACGCGCCCCGGCGGCGTGGACTCCGTCAGCGCATTCCGCGAGGACGGCGAGCGTCTCGACGTCCCGGTCCGCGACGGCCTGGTGCAACTGCCCCGGGACATCCGCTTCCTGCGCTATCGCTTTGCACTCGAACCCCGCCGTCGTGGACACGGCTGGGACTTCTTCTCGGGGAGCGCCGACGACGACACGTGGCATCTCACGGGCCGTACGTACCTCATCCGCCCCAACCTGGCGCCACCCGACCTGCGCGTGGAGCTCGTCGTCGACGGCATCGACGCCCTGTTGCCCTGGCAACCGGATGACACGGGCCTGTACCACCTGCGCGCCGAGGACCTCGTCGACTCGGGGTTCCACGCCTTCGGCGGACGACGGTGTCAGGTGGTCCTTCAAGACGCGGTGCTGGACGTGGCGGTGCTCGGCCACTTCACCCACCTCGACGACGCGCGCGTGTGTCACTGGCTGAAGCGGACCGCCGACGAAGTGCTCACCGTGCGCCGCGCCTTCCCCTATCCCCGCGTCACCGTGCGGGTCATCCCCGTCCCCGGGCGCGAGGGCCCCGGCTTCTTCGGCATGGTGCTGTGGAGCTCTCCACCCAGCATCTCGCTGCTCGTGGGACAGGACGCCACCGAAGCCTCGTTCGAGCGCGACTGGGTCGCGCTCCACGAGATGCTCCACCTCGCGCATCCCGCCATCCTCCCGCGCGTGCCGTGGTTGTCGGAGGGGCTCGCCACCTACCTCACGGAGATGGCGCAGGTCCGCTCGGGAAGACAGAGCGCCCAGCGCGCCTGGGGCGAGCTGGTGGACGGCTTCGCGCGCGGCCGAGACGTGGCGAAAGCCCGCACCATGAAGGAGGTCGTCGCCGACAGCGACTTCTCCCCAGGCACCTATTGGACCGGCGCGCTCTTCGCCCTGCATCTCGATGTGGAAATCCGCCGTGTCACTGGAAACCGACGTCACCTGGAGGATGTGTTGGAGGGGCTCGCGGCGCGGGGGAGCACGTCCACCTTCGGGGCCTTCGGCATGGCGGTGGACGAGGTCGCGGGGCGGCCGCTGTTCGATGCGTTGCTCGCCCGCCACCTCGAGCGGCCAGCTTTTGTGGAGCAGGAAGGTTTGCTACAAGCGCTGGGCGTGACGACCGGCGCTGAGGGCATCCAACTGGTGCCGGCCCGTGACAGCGCGCTGCGCGAGGCACTGGAAAATCCTGGGTGTAACCCACGTGCGGGAAGTTGCGTATCCGATGCATCCGCGATTCATCGACATCCGTAGATGAGGTCCGCCATGTCCAGAACGACGCTGGCGCTCATCGCGCTCCAGATGACTCGTGCGCTCGAGCAGTAACCCCCTCAACGCAGTACCGAAAGGAAGCAACCCCATGAACGCGAAGGCTCTTGCGGCGATTGTCGGCACCCTGTCCCTGGCGTCCCTCGCCACCGGCTGTGCCTCCACCAAGTCCGCCGAGGCCCAGCCGGCCGCCGCGGAGAAGGGCGCCGAGGGCAGCTGTGGCGCGCAGAAGGCCGAAGGCGACAAGGGCGCCGAGGCGGGCTGCGGCGCGCAGAAGACCGAGGGCGCCGCCCCCGCCGCCACGCCGGAGAAGGGCACCGAGCACGCCTGCGGCGCCGGCGGCTGCGGCAAGAAGTAGTCGTCACGGGCCGCATCCAGGCCCCCTCCGGGCGGTGGGAACATCCGCTCCCACCGCCCGGTTTCGCATCAACCCTGTAGGAGGTCCCCCGCCGTGGTGGCGACGTACGCGCGAAGACACGGACTGAAGCCCCTGGGCGCGGGCATCGGCCTGCGACGGAGCTTCTACGAGGAGCTGCCGCGCACGGAGCGCACGCTCGACTGGGTGGAGATCATCCCGGAGAACTTCCTGTCGCTCGGCGGTCGTCCCCAGCGCGCGCTGGACGCGTGCGTGGAGCGCTGGCCCGTGTTGCCGCACGGCGTGGGCCTGGACATCGGCGGGCCGGACGCGCTCGACGTCGACTACGTCACGGCCCTGGCCGCGCTGGTCGAGCGCGTGGACGCGCCGTTCTTCTCCGACCACCTGTGCTACTCGCGCCTGGGCGGCGTGTACCTGCACGACCTGTTGCCACTGCCCTTCAGTGAGGCCGCGGTGGAGCACGTCGTGCCGCGCGTGCGCGAGGTGATGGCCCGCGTGGGCCGCCCCTTCCTGCTGGAGAACCCGAGCTACTACGCGAACATGCCCGGGGGCACGCTGGGCGAAGCGGACTTCCTGCGGCACGTGGTGGAGCAGGCGGACTGCGGCCTCCTCCTGGACGTGAACAACGTCTACGTCAACGCGCTCAACCACGGCTACGACGCGCGCGCCTTCGTGGACGCGCTGCCGCTCGAGCGCGTGGTGCAGGTGCACCTCGCCGGCCACACGCGCTACCCCGACGTCATCATCGACACGCACGGAGACCGCGTCTGTGACGACGTGTGGTCGCTGTATCGCTACGTGCTCGAGCGCACCGGCCCCGTGTCGACGCTCATCGAGTGGGACCAGGACATCCCGTCGATGACGGCCGTGCTGGACGAAGCGGACCAGGCGCGCGCCGTGCTCGGCGACACGGAGCGACGATGAAGCCCGAGCTCAAGCACTTCTTCGACGGCATGGGTGCCTACCTCGCGAAGCCCGGCACGGCCTCGCTCGAGCAGCTCTACGCGAGGTACCCGGGGTGGGATGCGCCCGCCCGGCGCGTGTCCATCTACGGCGACTTCGTGCGAGGCCACGTGCGAGGCGCGGTGGAGAAGCTCTATCCGCTCCTGCGCCGCGCGGTGGGGCCGGAGGCATGGACCTCGCTCGTGGAGGGCTACACGCTGACGCGCCCCGCGCGGCACCACGAGGTGAACCGGCTGGGCGAGGGCTTCCCCGCGTTCATCGCGGACTCGCTCGTGTCCCACGGCCTGCCGCCTTACTCCGCCGAGCTGGCGCGCTTCGAGTGGACGGACTTCGCGGTGTTCTCGTCCCAGGCGCCGTCGCCGGCCCGCGTGGAGACGCTGACGCCGAACCCCACCCTGGCCGTGCTGGAGCACACCTTCCGCCTCTGCGCGCACGTGCGGAGTCGGGGGGAGGGTGGGGCGCCCGAGCGCGGCGAGGAGCTGGCGCTCCTGTGGCGCCACCCCGGGGACCTGGTGACGTACTACCAGGAGGCCACGCCGCCCACGCTGCTCGTGCTGAAGATGGCGGTGGAGGGCCTGTCCGCGTCGGACGTGACGGCGGCCACCGGGATGCCCGAGTCCGATGTCCTCGACGCGGTGGCTCGACTCTCCCGCGACGGGCTCGTGCTCACGCCGGGCGGGTGACTCAGGGCCCTCAGTCGCGGACCGAGCACACGCGACCGTCCAGGGTGTCCTCGCAGCGCGAGGCGCCCGGGCAGTCCAGGTCCTCGACGCACGGCACGGTGCACTGGCGCTCCACGCACAGGCCCGAGGCCATGCCCAGCCCCTGGCAGCGCTCGTCGTCCATGCACTCCGCGCCGAACTGCAGGAGCGCGCTGCAGCTCAGGAAGCGCTGCGTGTCCGGCAGGCAGTTGCCCGCCTGGCAGGTGAAGCCCGCCTCGCAGCGGCTCGCGGCGAGGTCGTCCTCGTCCACCGTCTCCGTGCAGGACTTCACGCACGTCGGCCCGCCACCGACGAGCAGCATGCACGCGGAGCCGTCATCACAGCTGCGGCCATTCACGCACGCGCCGCACTGGGGGCCGTTCGCGTTGCAGCGGAAGCCCTTGCACGACATGCCCGCGCCGCACTGGTCGTCCTCCACGCACTCCACGCAGCGGCCACCCGGGCCGCACACCAGGCCGTCCTCGCAGCCCGTCGCGGCGCACCGGTTCACCAGGTCCGCGCGGGGCTGCAACTGGACGCGCAGCTCCTTCTTCTCTCCCGAGCCGACGCACGCCGAGGAGCGCACCTCCGGAAACCCCATGCCGACGATGGACAGCTCGTAGCACCCGTCCGGCAGGGGGCCCACCTGCACGCGCCCCTTGCCATCCAGTTGCAGCTGGTCCAGGTGCGTGCCCAGCACCGTCACCTCCACGCCCGCCACCCGCTCGCCCTGGGTGGACCGCGCGCGCAGCTCCAGGAAGCCCGCGGCCTTCGGCTCGACGCGCTCGACCTCGAGCGCCTTGCCGGCGGAGACCTTCACCTTCACCCGCGTCGCCTTCTCCCGCGTGGCGACGACGAACAGCTCCACGTCCCCGGAGGGGACCTTCTCCAGCTTGAAGCGTCCCTGGTCATCCACCGTCGAGCGCAGCTGTGGCGCGCCCACCACCGACACCAGGGCGTGCGCCGGGTCGTACTCCGACAGCGCCCCTTCGATGGTGCCCAGCCGCAGGGGCGCGTTCTCCAGGTTGCCGCACGCTCCCGCGCCCAGGGCCAGGAGGACTCCCAACGCGATGTGCAGTTTCGAGCGCATCAAAAGCGGTACCCCACACCGGCCCAGCCGCCGGTGAAACCCACGGCCTGTCCCTTCCCGTCCAACACCACGTACGTCAGCATGAGCTGCGCCTGTCCCACCAACTCCAGGCGCTCTCCCACCCTCAGCACCACGCCTCCCACCACGCCGGGGCTGACCGTGAAGAAACTCTGCCCGGCGGCGTACGTCTCCACATCGAAAGACCGCCCCAGGTACAAGGTGGCCACACGCGGGCCGGCGAAGAGCGTCAGCCGCTCCCAGCGCCACAGGTAGGGGAGCGCCACGCCGGCGGAGAACGTCGTGTAGCGGAAGGGGACCGTGTCCTCCGGCAGGAGCCGCAGCGAGCGGCGGCCCGTGCTGAAGCTGACATCGAACAAGAGCCCGAAGTCGCGCAGCGGACGGTCCTCCAGCCGCAACGACACCGCCACCTCCGGCGCCATGGGCAACAGCTCCCCGCGGCTTCTCGCGTCCGCGAACGTGAACATGCCGCCCAGCAGCGACAGCGAGCGCCGGGGGAAGGCCTCCGACAACAGCTGCTCCAAGGGCAGCCGCTCCCCGTCACCCACCTCCACCTCGCGGCGCACCAGCACCGCGTCACCCTTGGTCAGCTCCACCGTGCGCTTGCCCGGCACCACCGCCGCGCCGCCCGGCAGCTCCGTGCGCGGCTCCCCATCCACCTTGAGCGTGAAGCCATCCAGGCGCGGGTTGTAGGAGAACAGCTCCGGCCGGCCCGTGCGGGAGATGCTGCCCGACAGCACCACCGGGTCCGCGCCCACCTCCAGGATTTCCGCCGACGGCCGCTGCCGTCCTTCCGTGAAGGCGAACGTGCGCCGGCGCGCGTAGTCGTGCGCCTCCGTCGCGGTGACGGCTCCGTCCGCGTTGCGGTCAGCGCCGCCGCCCAGCCCCTCGACGAGGAAGTGCGTGTAGATGTCGTTCTGCAGGCCCTCGTCCTCGCGGGCCGTCTCGCCCCAGTCACAGGCGGCGAACACCATGGACGCCCGCGAGGACTCCTCCAGCGGCCGCGCGTAGAAGCCGGACTTGATGCCCGACAGCTCCTTCTCCAGCTCCTTGGGCAACAGCGACTTGCCGTTGCCGCTGTGACACGAGGCCAGCACCAGCAGCCGCCGCCGGCTGGAGAGCGCGTCGAACTCCGCCTTCAGCGCGTCCATGGACAGCGCCGTCTGCGCGATGGCGCGGTAGGACGCGTCCCGCGTCACCAGGAAGCGGCGCAGCTCCCCGGTGGCGTCGCGCGCCAGCGTGCCGTGCGCGGAGAAGTAGACGACCACCACGTCATCCGGACGGTGCGCCTCCTTCCGGAGCTGCCTGAGCGCGGCGAGGATGGCCGCGCGCGTCGTCTCCTCCGGCCGCGTGAGCACGCGCACCTGGTCGAAGCGGCCCTTCGTCGGGTCCAGCATCGCCGCGGCCAGGTCCTTGGCGTCCTTCGATGGGTAACGCAGCCCCCGCCAATGGGGGTCGTCGAACTCGGAGATGCCCACGAGCAGCGCCATCCGCCGGGGCGTGTAGGCGCTGGAGAGTGCCTCCTCGTCGAGCCGCAGCGGCACGAGTCCACCCTTCTCCGTCCCCAGGGACGAAGGAGTCGCGCACGCCATCAGCGCCGCCAGCAGGATGGAGAGCAGGGGCCTCACGGTGACTCGGTCAGCGCGGATTCTCGCCGCTTCCCACGCGCACGTCGAACCTCGTCACGGCGAGCGTGCCTTGTTCCCATCGCTCACCTCCTCCCACCAGGACCCGCCTCACCTCGTCGGGCGAGGGCTCCAGGCCCGAGGGGGTGGCGGCCAACCACAACGTCACCGGCCCCGATTCCCCCTCCAGGCTGACGCCCGACAGGCCCTGGGGGTCGCGCAGGTCATGGGTCCCCGCCTCCAGCACGAAGGTGCCCAACAGCTCCGGCTCCTGCTCGGCCCGCTGCTGGAAGAGCAGGCCCGTGCCCGCCTCGGTGGCGTGGTAGCGCAGGAGCAGCACGTCGCCCGGGGCCACCTGGGTGTCCGGGTCCAGCCGCCTGAGACTCCCGTCCGCGCCGCGCGCCACCACCGCCAGCTCCAGGGCAATCTTCCCCACCTGGCCCTTCACGCCCGGCGCCAGCGAGTCCGTGCCCACCTCCACCCCGGCGCCCGACTGGCGCACCCGGGGCACCACCACCACCGCGACGAGCGCGGCGGCCACCGCGCCCGCCACCACGCCCCAGCGCCGCGCGTCCCACCGGGGCGGTGCGCGAAGCTGCTTCTTCACCCGCGCCAGGCCCACCTCGTCCAGGGGCGCCTGGGGGCGCGGAGGCGACAGGGCCAGGAGCACCGCGTCCACCCGCCCGTCCAGGACGTCAGGGCCGGAGTGGGTGGCGAGGTAGCCCTCACACGCCTCACACGCGGTGGCCAGGTGCTCGCGGAAGTACGTCACCGCGTCCGGCTCACGACGGGCAAGGGCGCCGAGCGCCTCGTCATCCAGGTGTCTCATGACCTCTCACTCCCACCGACCGGCGAGCACTCGCCGCAGCAGCTCTCTCTTGATACGACCCCGGAAGCGCTCGAGTCTCATCGTCACGGCGCTTTTGCCCACGCCCATCTGCTCCGCAATCTCACGCGCGGACAGCTCCCCTTCGATATAGAAAAGCTGCACTGTCCGCTTCTCCTCGCCCTCGGGCAGCTCGGCGATGAGCTGACGGACCACCTCGATGTCGCGCTCGAGCTGCAGGGACTCCGGCACGGGCGGCACCGCCTCGGGCTCCGGGTCCGCGATGTCGTCCTCCAACCTCCTGAGGTGGGCCTTTCGCTCCAGCCGGGTGCGCGCCCGGTTGCGAGCGATGGACAGCAGCCAGGCCTCGAAGGCCCCCGGCTCCTTCAGCCGGGGCAGCGCCCGGAACGCCCGGACGAAGGACTCCTGGATGACGTCCTCCACCTCGTCCGAGTCCAGCGGGGCGAACCCCGCCACCAACCTCGCCACGAGGGGGCGGGTGCGCCGATACAGCTCACTGAAGGCGGAAGTCTCCCCACTCGCCGCGCGCCGTACCCACTCCGCCAGTCCCTCCGTGGAACCCACCTGACCTCCAGACCCCCGGGACGGCCCGGTGGCCACGCTGCATTTCCCGTCCCCGGGGCCGCTCCTGGGGGAAGCGGACGAGGGCGGGCCGCTTCCTACTGGCTCCCGGGGGGGCGTCGGGAGGAAGAATGGGCCCCGCCGTTCCATTTCGAAGAGGAGCCCTGTCCGCCATGCGCGTCATCAACTTCAACCCCGGTCCCGCCGGCCTGCCCCTTCCCGCCCTGGAGCGCGCCCGGGACGAGCTGCTCGACTTCCAGGGCTCCGGCATGTCCGTCATGGAGCACAGCCACCGGGGCAAGGAGTACGAGGCCGTCCACGATGAGGCCATCGCCCTGCTGTCGGAGCTGACGGGCCTGCCGTCCACGCACCAGGTCCTCTTCCTCACCGGCGGCGCGTCGCAGCAGTTCGCCCAGGTGCCGATGAACTTCCTCACCCCCGACACGAGCGCGGACTACCTCATGACGGGCGTGTGGAGCGAGAAGGCGCTCGACGAGGCGAAGTACTACGGCAAGCCCCGCGTCGCGGCGACGACGGTGCAGCCCGACAAGCACTACACCCGCGTGCCGCGCCAGGACGAGCTGTCCCTGGACGCGAAGGCCGCGTACGTCCACGTCACCACCAACAACACCATCTACGGCACCCAGTGGCACACGCTGCCGGACACCGGGCCGGTGCCGCTGGTGGCGGACATGAGCTCCGACTTCCTGTGGAAGAAGATGGACCTGTCGCGCTTCGGGCTGGTCTACGCGGGCGCGCAGAAGAACCTGGGGCCCTCCGGCGTCACGCTGGTGGTGGCCCAGAAGGACTTCATCGCGAAGGGCCGCAAGGACATCCCGAAGATCTTCCGGTACGCCGTCCACGCGGAGAACAACTCGCTCTACAACACGCCCCCCACGCTGGCCATCTACCTGGTGCGCAACGTGCTCGCGTGGATGAAGGACGTGGGCGGGCTGGGCCAGATTGAAGCGTGGAACCGCCAGAAGGCGGACCTGCTCTACGGCGCGCTGGACACGCACGCGGGCTTCTACCGGGCCCCCGTGGAGCGCGCGTCGCGTTCAGTGATGAACGTCGTGTTCCACCTGCCCACGCCGGAGCTGGACGCGGCCTTCGTCGCTGACGCGAAGCGGCAAGGAATGGTGGGGCTCAAGGGCCACCGGACCGCTGGAGGAATCCGGGTTTCCACGTACAACGCGGTGACTGTGGAGAATGTGCGCACCCTCGTCACCTTCATGGAGCATTTCGTGAAGACGCGTGGCTAGTGTGCGTCGGAGCACGTGAAACAACCCACTTGGAGGGATTCATGAAAGCCACCCTGTCCGCCGTCGCGCTCTGCCTGCTGTTCGCCCTGCCTGCTTCCGCCGCTCCGGGAGAGGCCCAGGAGGTCGCCGGGGTGAAGTTCCCCGGAACCGCCAAGGTGGAGGGCAAGGAGCTGAAGCTCAACGGCGTGGGCCTGCGCAAGAAGATGATGTTCAAGGTCTACGCGGTGGGCCTGTACGTGGAGACACCGAGCCAGGACGCCGCGGCGCTCGTGTCCGCGGACGAGTCCAAGCGCGTGCGCATGTACATGCTGCGCGACCTGGACAAGAAGAGCATCACCGACGCCATCGTGGAGGGCTTCAAGAAGAACGCGGGCGACAAGCTGCCCGCGCTCCAGGAGCGGCTGAACACCTTCGCCAACGCCATTCCGGACGTGAAGAAGGGCGAGGAGATCATCCTCACCTACGTCCCGGGTTCCGGCACGAGCGTGCGGAGCACCAAGGTGACGGAGCCCATCTCGGTGGAGGGCAAGGACTTCGCCGACGCGCTGTTCTCCGTGTGGCTGGGCAAGTCGCCGGTGGACGGCGGCCTGAAGGACGGCATGCTCGGCAAGGACTGAGCCGCGCCTTCGTGTCGTACACGCGCCCCATGTCTCCCTCGGGAGGCGTGGGGCGTTTTCGTGAGGGGGTGTGGGGCCTTGAAATACGTGGGCACGTGGGCCGTAGTGGCCTGTGTGGGCCCGGGTGCACGGCGACGCCGGGTCTGATAGCAACCCGCCGGTCAGGAGGATGACATGGGAATCTGCTCGTGGCTGGTGCTGGGAGGGCTCGCGGGGTGGATCGCGAGCATCATCAAGGGAACGAACGCGAGGATGGGAATCTTCGCCAACATCGCGACGGGCATCGTCGGCTCGATGATTGGCGGCTTCCTGTTCAGCCTGCTGGGCGGGCGCGGCGTGACGGGGTTCAACCTCTACTCGTTGGCGGTGGCCACGGTGGGGGCGGTCATCCTCATCAGCATCGTCCAGGCGATACGCAAATAGGCGCGCTCAGAAGAGGCTGAGCTGGGGCGAGGGCGGTGGCTTTCGCGGCGGGCGCTGGAAGGTGTCCGGTGCCGGCTCGGTGATGTACGAGGTGCGCAGGCCCACCCTGCGCGCCGTTGTCTCGAAGAGGCGGTGGATGGTCTGGGCGTAGAGCCCCTCGCCTCGCATGCGGTGCTTGAAGCGGGAGTCGCTGAGCTCCCCGCCGCGCGTCTCCCGGATGCGGTGGAGCACGCGCTCGGCGCGCAGGGGGAGCCTGGCGCGAAGCCGCTCCTCGAAGACGTCCTTCACGGGGCCGGGCAGGCGCACCAGGGTGTAGTGGGCGCGGCGGGCGCCGGCCTCCTTCGCGGCGGTGAGGACGCGGTGGATGTCCTCGTCGTTGAGGCCGGGGATGATGGGCGCGAAGGAGATGGCCACGTCGATGCCCGCGTCCGCGAGGCGGCGGATGGCGAGCAGCCGCCGCTGGGGCGAGGCCGCGTAGGGCTCCATGGCGCGCGCGATGTCCGCGTGGTGGAAGGGCAGGCTGATGCTGACCCACAGCCGCGCGTCGCGGGACAGGCGCTGGAGCACGTCGAGGTCGCGCTCGATGAGCACGCCCTTGGTGACGATGCCGACGGGGTTCTTGTACTCGGCGCAGACCTCCAGGCACGCGCGCGTCAGCCGCATGGAGGCCTCGAGCGGCTGGTAGCAGTCGGTGACGCCGCTGAAGACGACGGTCTCCCCCTTCCAGGAGGGGCGCTCGAAGGCGTCGCGGAGCAGCTCCGCCGCGCGCGGCTTCATCACCAGCTTCGTCTCGAAGTCGGTGCCGGCGCCGAAGTCGAGGTACTGGTGGGTGGGGCGCGCGTAGCAGTAGGCGCACGCGTGCAGACAGCCCCGGTAGGGATTGACGCTCCAGTCGAAGCCCACGTCCGGGCTGTCGTTGTGGGAGAGGACCTGGCGGCTGTGGTCCTCCCAGACCTCCAGCTTCGCGGGAGGAATCTCGTCCAGGTACTCCACCGCGGTGCTCGCCCAGGGGTTGGGCGGATTGTCGACGGGGCGGGCTTTCACCGTCCCAGAGTGGGACTGAAACTCCGTTCAGTCAAGTCCCATGTCTTTCAGGTCGGGATGTCTGTCATTCCAACACGGCTTCGGCTTCATGCGCCCAGATGGGCGAGCATGACGTCCTTGTCGCCCGTGGCCAGGGTGTACGGGGTGCCGGGAGGGATGACGCCCTGGCGTGCCGCGACGCCCTCCACCGCGTCCTGGGCATGGACGAGCTGTACCCCGGCGCCGCCTCCGCCGAGCACGAGCGGCGCGCCCATCTTCAGGTCCAGCACCACCACCTGTCGTCGGGCGGGGCGCGGCTCCGCCATGTCCACGACGACGAAGTCCCCCGCGAAGCGGCGCTGATCGCAACGGAAGACCCAGAGGTTGCGCTTGCGCTCCAGCAGCGCCTTCACGAAGGGCTTCTCGTTGCTCTTCAAGGCGTAGCGCTCGGAGAGCACGGCGGCGGTGGAGAGCGGATAGCCCTCCTCCTTCACCAGCAGCAGCGCCCACGGGTTCGCGTGCCGGAGCAGAGGCAGCAGGACGGGCAGGACGATGGGCGGCTCGCGGGGCATGCGCGGACGGGCTCGACGAGCCACACAGCTCGTGTCGGACGGACATTCGAACACACCACCGCGTGTCTCGACGATGGCGGTTGTCTCAGGACTCCCTCAGAATCCACGGCTCTGGTAGAGGGGCGACGCTGTCAACCCACTCCTGGAGTCTCCGCATGTCCCGGTTCTCGCGCCACGCGCTCGTACTCTCCCTGTTGCTCACCTCCACCTCGGCGCTCGCGGGCTCGCAGTGGGTGCAGGCGCGCACGGTGCTCAACACGTGTGGCTACTTCAGCACCTCGCAGGCGGAAATCACCCTGACGTACCGCAACGACGATTTGCCCTGGGGCACCCGCGTGTTCCTCATCTACGGCTGGGGCGGCAGCTCTGGTCCGTCGAGCACGTTCGACTGGGCTCCGGCGCCGCAGACCGTGGAGGTGCCCGCCGTGGCGCCTTGGCACTGGGGCACCACCGTGACGGGGGTCATCCGGTCGCGCTCGTCCACGCAGTACACGAGCCTCAACTACGTCTGGAAGGTGGTCCTCCCGGACGGGCACGAGTTCTACGAGAAGGGCAACGGCTCCACCTACGGCTACTACGCCGCGGACTTCTCGCAGGTGCCCATGCCGTGCACCACCACCGCCGGCACCTTCGTGGGCAACGCGACGCCGCTGACCATCACCACCGTCGTCAAGGACTGACGCCGCTCGTCCCCGCTCGCGCCACGGGGCCTCATGAAGGAAACCCTCGCTTGACGTTGTGAGTCACCACGGGGGGACCTTCTCGAAAAGGGGCCCCCAAGGTAGACCCTGTCCCCGAGGCGGCCACTCGGGGCGGCCGGCAGGAGAGGGGGACGTCTTCGTGTTGAGCGAACGTGGTGCCGAGCGGGAGTACCTTCACGACAACCTCCGCAGCGGTCTGAAGACCGACACGCGCCTGGATGGCGTGATGCCCCACCTCGGGGTGGGGTGGATCGCCTGGGACAGCGGGTTTCGGGGCTCGGGCCTGCGCGTGGGAGACCGCATCGTCGCGGTCGACGGCGAGCCCATCGTCACGCCTCCGGACATGCCCACCCGGCAGCGCACCGGCCCGTATCTGCTGGGCCAGCACGCCGAGAGCCAGACCTGGGCGCGGCAGGGGCGCAAGGAAGGGGACCTGGTCCGCTTGCGAGTCCTGCGCAGGCGCGCGCCAGGGGACGGCTGGGAGACGCTCGAGCTCAGCGGCACGCTGCGCCATGAGCGGCTCTGGAGCATCGGCGAGACGACGAAGCGAATCCTCGGGCCGGGTGGGCCCGAGCAGCTGGGCCGAGACGGCTTCGACGAGTCCTGGTCGGGCTGGGTCGACAAGCGTGTCTCCGAATGGGAGCGCCTCCTCGACGGGACCTTCGGCGTCTGGCGCACCGCGCGCGGGACGCGGATGGAGCTCGCCAACCACCTGGTGCACAAGGCGCGCGTGGACTACCTGGTCGAGCACTTCCCCGGTCCCCTGGCGACGGCGATGCGCGACGACTGGGAGCGGGTGCGGGACTGTCTCGACGGCGACCTCGTCTCGCTCCCCGAGGGCGCCCTCGACTTCCGCAGCCGGGGCGAGGAGCAGGTCAGGGCCATCGGCCTGCGGGCCACCGCGGCCTGGAAGGCCCTGCTGGAGTCGCGCGTCGCGGAGACCCTCGGCGCGTTCCCCGTCGTCGACCCCTTCCGCGGCGACCGCTCGGTGGTGACGGGCAAGCTGGTCGCGCTGCCGCAGGTGAGCCAGCGCGACTGGATTGTCGACATGGGCAATGCCTATCTGGCCTGGAGCCAGTCGGGGGCGTGGGTCTTCTGTCCCGTCAACACCCCGGCCATGGCCCGGGTCTTCGCCGCCATGCATCGCTATCAGCGGCTCGTCTCTCCCTCGCTTCGGGTCGACATCGCCCTGCTCGGTCGCATCCTGCCGGATCCGCGTCTGCTCGCCGGCTCGGGGCGCACCGCCGCGGGGCTGGAGGTGGAGCCCGTCGCGGCCCTCATCGGCGGCGCGGTCTGCGTCGACGTCACCGACACGCGCGAGGGTGGGCCCCTCTTCGCCGGCGAGGAGTCGCTGAGGCAGGAGGCCTCGGGGCCCCTGTCCGACGACGCGAGCCCGCGCGAGGTGCTGGAGGCGATGATTGCCGCCGTGAAGCGCGGCGACCAGGAGACCTGGAACGGCCTCTTCGCCGACTGGCGCGCCGTGCCGGACGAACAGCGGCCCATCTACTACCCGGTCTACACCTGGAACGGCCGCGACAGCGAGTGGGTGCGCTCGCGGCGCCTGCTGCTCGACAAGGTGCTCGACGCGCGGGTGCACTGGTGTGGCGACGCGCGCACCGTCATCCGCGGCGACGAGGCCCCGGGCCTGCCGCGCATCGAGCAGGTGGAGCTGGAGGTCGACCACGTCGGCCTCTTCGAGGGCCAGACGCGCACGTTCAATTCGGTCGAGGTGCACCGGCGCTGGGAGCTGCAGCGCCGCGCTGGCGGCCCCTGGCGCATCACCAGCCAGCAGAGTCTGTGAGGAGCACCCATGGGTGGGTATTCGAGCCGAGTCGCCGAGCTGCAGGACCAGATGACCCGTGCCGCCGAGGGCGCTCCGGACACGGTGAAGCGCGCCTTGGCGGAAGGCCTCAAGCGGGCGGGGCGCGCGGCGGAGGACGCCCTGTCGGCCCTGCTCGACGCGAGCGAGCGCGCCAGCGCCGGCAACCTGGGCACCTGGCGCAAGTGGCAGGACCGCTGCGCCACGGCCCGGGCGGAGATCAGCCGGGCCTTCGGTGATGCCGCCAAGGACCACCTGCTGACGCCGCCCCTCCAGCTCTTCTGGTACCAGGCCCTCGAGCACGAGATGGCCTTCTTCGACTCGCTCGCCAAGGTCCAGACGCCCCAGCTGCACGACGACCTGCTCGTGCATCAGGACGTGCTCAACAAGATGCTCGGGGAGCTGTGGGACAAGTGGACCTTCCTCCTGTCCAAGGACGTCGCGTTCGAGAACGACCAGCGGCAGGTGGTGCAGCAGGTCGCGCAGATGGCGCAGAAGATCGTCGACGACCTGGCCCCCGGCGCCGTCAAGCGCCTCTCCGAGGGCGTCGCGCGCGCCACGTCGAAGTCGCTCGACAAGGCCCGTCAGCTCGATGACAAGCACCTGGGCGGCAAGGGCATCGACCTGGCGAAGTTCATCACCTCGCTGTTCGACATCGACATCCCCGACGGCATCGACCGGGATCTGCTCGACGCCGTGCAGGGCGGCTCGGACGTCTACCAGACGCAGAAGGGCCACTACCGCGCGCTGGTGGCGACCTACCAGAGCCTGGTGCAGGCGGAGAAGGGCAGCGTCCTGTTGCTCTTCAACTCCACGCGGGCGGAGGTGCTCACGTACTACGACAAGAACGACCTGGGCAAAGCGCGCGTCCTGCTCGACCAGGCCAAGGGGTACCTCTCCGACTGGGCCTCCCGCGTCGCCACCTCCGCGCAGCGTGGCGAGGCCTCGGGCTTCAAGGACAAGGTCTGCGCGGCGCTCGACACCGACTGGAAGCTCACCGAGGAGCTCGACGGCAAGTTCCGCGACAGGTTCAAGGGCATCTTCATCCAGTCGCTGGGCAGCGAGACCATCGAGCAGCTCGCGGAGTCCTATCTCTTCAGCAAGCACCTGGAGGAGGTCACCCGCAGGGGCGCGGCCAGCACGCTCAAGGCACTGCCGGGCCGACTCCAGAGCGAGGTGGACCGGGCCGTCGACCAGGGGCTGAGGCCGCTGGATGACCTGGTGGGCCGTGTCCCGGAGGAGGTGCGTGCGCTGGCGCGGATGGAGAACCAGGGGTTCAAGGAGCACGTGCGCGCCCGGCTCAAGGACCGCATCCAGACGCTCCTGCCCATCATCATCGAGCTCGCCGAGTTCCTGGAGCCGAGCAACCTCTCCCGGGACTTCAGCCGCGACGAGCTGACGCGCGGCCTGCGCTGAGAAAACACGAACCGGGAGGCCTCGACAGAAGCCCCCGGTCCGGTGTGTCACTCACGAGGGACGCGGAGCGAGTGCCCCGCTACCCGGCATGTCGACTCAGAGCGCCGCGCAGGTGGACGGCACCTGGAAGCCGTTGGTCGGCGTGGTGCTGGCCGAGCCACCGGAGACGGCGTTGCTGCCCAGGCCGAAGGCGGCGAAGGCCGTCCACAGGCGGCACACGTCCTCGCCGTTGTGCAGGGTGGTGGCGGCGCTGATGATGCCGTCGCGCACCTGGGTGAACGTCGGGCTGCAGGGCGTGCGCTTCAGGCCCTCGGTGAAGTACAGCATCATGCGCTGGTTACCCGCGTTGCCCTGGGCGTTGTAGAGGTTCGCGTCGAAGCCCCAGTGGTTGACGAGCGCCCAGTAGGCCTCCCACATGCCCTGGGTGAACACGGAGCCCACGCCGTGCGGCACGGCCATGCCGTTGATGCTGGCGTACGTCCACGTGTTGCGCGTGGAGTCGAGCGTGTACGGCTGGGTGCGGATGCCGTTGCCCGTGGTCGCCTGGTTCAGCGCGTAGGTGCCCACGCCGCGAATCTTGTTCGCCGTGTCACCCGTGCGCGCCGTGTAGAACAGCGAGAGGAAGTCGCTGATGCCCTCGCCCGGCTGCTGACGGTTGGAGAGGCAGGACACGTTGCTCGGACCGCCGACCAGGCGGTTGGAGATGCCGTGGCCGTACTCGTGCACGATGATGCCGCTGTCGAGGTCGCCGTCCTTGTCCGGGGTGGGCGCCGTCCAGATGTACATCTGCATGCGCGGGGGCGAGCCGTCCGCGGGCGTGGAGAAGTTGGCGTTGTTGGTGCCGCTGCCGTCCTGCGCCTCGGCCCGGACGTAGTCGTTGCCCGCGCCGCCGCGGCCGTAGTTGTTCTGCTGGAAGTTGCCGGCCACTTCGTTGAAGCCGTACTGGTACTGCACGTCGTGGATGATGTTGTTCCAGTAGAACAGGTTGGTGACGGCCGCCGGGATGTACGTGGAGGGCGCGCCGGTCAGGTTGATGGTGAAGACGCAGTTGATGGCCGCGCCGCAGTCCGGCTGGGAGGCGGGCGCCGCGTTGTTGGCGTCGCGGTCCTCGTAGGCGTGGACGTTGTTGCCGCGCGGGATGGTGTACTCCGCGCCAGCGACGCCGTTGGTGTCATGCCAGCCGTAGGGCGAGGCGACGGCGTTGGCGGGGTTGGTCACCGTGACGCGGCCATCGGAGGGCGGCAGCGGCGAGGTGTGGTTGGGGCTCTCCACGGGCACGGGGTAGACCTTGTACGAATCCGCGGCCACCCAGTCGAAGCGCGTGAGCACCTCGCCCGTGTTGGCGTCCACCGTCACGTCGTAGTCGTGCTGCGAGTCCAGCGTGGACACCTGGAAGTGCCACACCAGGCGCGCCTCGCCGCGGCGCATGGGGAGGATGGCCAGCTGCGCGTTGATGGGCTCGCGCGACAGGCCGTCCACCTCGACGCCCGTGCGGCGCTGCACGCCCGCCTCGGCCTGCAGCGCGCGGGGCTGGGCCGCCAGCTCCACGCCCAGGTGCCGGGCGAGCCCCGCCACGGCCTGACCCGCGTTGATGCGCGGCTCGGTGCCCGCGAGCGCCTTCTCGATGGAGGGCAGGAAGTCGCTGTGCACGCCCAGCACGCTGCCGTCCTTGGCGACGTTGACCTGGAGCTGCGCGTTGTAGACGGGCAGGCCCTTGAAGGTCTGGCGCAGATACAGGTGCGTGGCCCCGCTGACCTCGGAATAGACGCGGTCCGTGACTTCGAACGTGGACACGTCGCTGAGGCTCAGCCCGAGCGCCTCGTGGTGCTTCTGGACGAAGTCCAACGCGATGGACATCGGGTCACCGCTGCTGGGGCCCGTCAGCGCGCCCACGGGGTTGACCAGCGAGCGCACCAGGCCCGTGGACTCGTCCGTCTCGACCATCAGGTCCGGGATGCTGCGGCGCAGGGACTCGACGTGCGCCTTCTGCGTCGTCGAGAAGCTGAAGCGCGCCTGCGCGTTGTAGCTGGTGCGCGCGTCGAAGTGACGCTCGCCACCATGTGCGTGCTCCGGCGCCACTGCGAACGCCGTGGACCCCGAGAGGGTCGCCGTGAAGACCACCGCCTGGAACAGCCGCCTTCGGTATGCACCTACGGACATGTCGTGCTCCTGCGCTGCGGGTGAAGTCGCCCCGTGCGGGGCGGGACTGGCAGTATGAGGAAACACGCATTTCTGGTTTAATGCAAATCAACGGAAATACGTGAAAAATACGCTTAAATTGTAGATGTGGTATTGGCGCCGCCGCGCGTCGGGTGACGGATGCGGCGCGGACGGGCGTGCGTCCGTGGGTGCGGGAGGACCTTGGGAGGTGTTGGTGGCGCGTGTCGGGGTGGCAACTTCCCCAGCAATTTGGCGCTGTTCAGGCGGCGCGGGAGGGAAGGGAGCAGTCGCCAACGTCCTTGACGCTCCCGGGGGGCTGCGGTACACCGGCCGGGTCGCTCGCGGTGGTAGCTCAGTTGGTAGAGCACGAGCTTCCCAAGCTCGGGGTCGAGGGTTCGAATCCCTTCCGCCGCTCTTGAAGGCCGGTAGTCCTCGAGGAGACTCGGGACTACCGGCCTTCTTGTTTCCAAGGGCTACATCGCGATGCAGCCGTAGACCTTCTCGTAGTGGACGGTCTGGGTGCCGGTCAGCACCCGCTCGGGCACGCTGCAGCCGCACTGGAGCTCGCCGACCTTGGTGAGCTTCGCGGCCTCCGCGTAGTACGTGATGACGTAGTCGCGTCCCGTGATGTCACGACACGGAATGGCCTGGGCCTCCGTCTCGGATTCGACGCTGACGTCGTCCTCGACTCCGCCGCAGCCCGTCATCAATCCCATCGCCAGCAGTCCCGCCATGATTCCAGCGCGCATGTGTCTCTCCGTTCGGGGTGTGGTGGGGGTTACATCGTGCAGGTGTACCGGACGAGGCAGCCGCCCGAGTACACCGGGGTGATCGTGCCGAACTCGCAGAAGCCGGGGCCCGGGTAGACGATCTGGGGACAGTTGGCCTTGGCGGCGCGGGGAACACACTCGAAGCCGATGAGGCACGTGCCCGAGTAGATGGGGTAGAGGTCGCCGTCCTCGCACAGCGGAGGCATCACCTCCGGGCAGATGGGAGGCGGCACGCGGCCACCCGCCATGCTGGTGACAGTCTCTTCCGAGGTCTCCGCAACGGGTGCTTCCGGACCGCAACCAACCAGCGCCAACAGGCCGCACATCGCGGCAAGACGTCCAAGGGTGTTCATCCAGGCTCTCCGTGTCAGACCCGCCAAAGCGGCGGGTGTACGGAGCCTCTACCAGCCGCGTCTGACGCCTTCAAACCCAGCACACGCCGAGTGCGGATGTCGCAAGGCTCACGCCGCCGAGAACAGCTTTGTCTCGTGCGACTGCAATGACACACCGTTGGACGGCGGACGTTACAGGCAGTCACCGCTCAAGGGGCCAAGGCTCAGCGGCCCCGTGCTCCAGCCATACTCCGCGGGCTGCGGCCCTTCACCCGGCACGAGCTGCACCTCGAAGAAGAAGCTCCTGCCCTGGTCGAACGGATACTTGCCGGCCTGCAGCTTCCAGGGGCGCGCGGGCTCCTTGCCGGCCGTGATCTCCACGCCACCGCTCAAGGGACGCCAACGGCCCGCGGGCTGCTCGGTCATGCCCTGGAGCGTCTCCACGACGCGCTGGTCCCCCGCGAGGGTGATGCTCTTCGGCAGCTGCCCCGGCCGGAGGAACCACCAGTCCGACGTGGCTCCCAGAAGCTTCTCCCGGATGCCCTTCTCCTCCACCAGCACCGAGATGGCCTGACGCCACTTCTTGTACTCGTCACGCGCCTTGAGGGCCTTGAGTCCCTGGGTGTCCTCTTCGATCTTCGGCAGGATGGCCTTGGCGTCCAGCTCCACGGCCTTCGACAGGTCGCCCAGCGCCAGGTAGATCCAATTGCGCTCGTAGGCGCAGGAGTCGAAGTCGTCGGCGTCCTCCTGGCCCTGGTTGAGCAGGGTGGTCGTCCTCGCCCGGTTGAGCCGCGCATAGGCGTTGGACGGGTCCTGCTTCAGCGCCTTCTCGAAGAGGGCGTGGGCTTTCTTGTAGTCGCCCTTGCCATACGCCGCGAAGCCCTGGGCATTGGCCTCCGGGGCCTTGGCGAGCACGGGCTGGCTGATGCCCAGACAGAGCATCATGAGCAGCGGACCTCGGGTGGGTTTGCACAGGGAGATGGGTATCACGCTCACGGCTTCTAGCACATTCCGTGTGGGCTGGGATTCGCCGGGGCGGGGCCTGTGGTCGGCGCTCAGCCCACGCGAGACGAAGCGCCCTTCCGTGCGCTTGTCCGGAATCGCTGACTCAGCAGCTCGATGAATCGCGCCAGTGGTGCGGAGCGCTGGCGTGAGGCGCGGGTGACGGCGCTCCAGCGGCGTCGGATTCCCCGAGGGGTGAGTCGGACGGTCCGCAATCCCTGACGTTGCGTCGGCAGCATCCACTCGGGTAGCGCCGTGACACCGATGCCGCCGCGCACCAGCTCGATCAGCGCCTCGGTGAGGGGCACGGGGGAGACACGTTGCGGCTCGAGCCCCGCGGGCCACAGCACCCGCGTGAAGACATCGAGCTGTTCCCGGGGCGCGGCGTAGGTGAGCAGGTGTTCGCGCACCAGGTCCTGCGCCGTGACATGTGCACGCTGCGCGAAGGCGTGCGCCTCGGGGACCACCAGCATGAGCTCGTCCTCGAAGAGGGGCGTTCGTGCGAGCCGTGCCTGCTTCGGGACGTCGGGAGTCAGGGCGAGGTCCAACTGCCCATCGAGCAGCGCTCCGAGCGGCTGACGCGTGGCCTCCAGGACGATCCTCAGCTCGACGCGAGGGTGCTCCGACTGCCACTGCCCGAGGATGGGCGGCAGCCAGCCATACACGGTGTAGCAGCCCGTGCTGAGCCTCAAGAGGTCATCCTGGGGATGCGCGCGGCACACCGCCTCCGCCTGGGCGACTTCACTCAGGACCCGCCGCGCGGAGAGGAGCAGCTTCTCGCCCGCGCCGGTCAGCAGCAGACGCCGCTGGCGACGCTGGAAGAGCTGCACGCCCAGGCGCTCCTCGGCATCGCGGAGCTGGTGGCTCAGGGCCGAGGACGTGAGATGGAGCTGCCGGCTCGCGGCGGCCAGACTTCCCGTGTCGGCGACCGCGGCAACCAACTTGAAGTGACGAAGCTCGAGCATGGCCGGGGCAGCTTCACATGAAAACGGTTCAGCATCTTGGAGAAATCGTTTCGCTGCGCTCAGCTCGTGGTGCTCCTTAACGTGGGTGCACCACAGCCAGAGGAGCGGATGGATGCCGCGAACAGACAGCTTCCCGAGAGTGCAGGGCCCCTTCGTCCCCGTGAGGCTCGACGACGTCGAGCCCGTCATCGTGGGGCCCGGCTGCCTGCGGAGGGACTTGCCGAGCACCCGTGACGTGAGGGTCTGGGTCGTGGACATGGCCCCGGGGAGTCAGTGGCCCTTCGTGGACGTCCATGACACGGGGGAGGAGGTCTTCGTGCTGAGCGGTGAGCTCATCGAGGGAGAGCAGCGCCTGGGCCCGGGCTCGTACCTGTTCTTCCCACCGGCGAGCCGTCATCAGCCGAGGACGGAGACGGGGGTGCGTCTCTTCGGCATCAACCCCGTGCGTGCTCCGGAGGCGCGATGAGCCGCCGAGGCTTCTTGCGCGCGGCGCTCTCGCTCTCGGCGGGAGCGGTCCTGTTTCCTCCTGGTCTGGGTCGGGCGGCGAAGCCCATGGAGACCGAGTCGCTTCGCGCCCAGCGCCTGGCCTGGGCCGGAGTGCGGTTGCAACTGGGGAAGGACACGCTCTTCCTGGACCCGTTGAGCGACCCCTCCGTGTGGGGCGCGGCGCTGAAGGACCCGCTGGTCCCGATGGAGGTGGGGGAGGGCAACCGCTACGTCCTGGTGACGCATCGTCACCCCGACCACTTCGACCGACAGGCGGTGCGACAGGCGTTGGGGGACACGGGGACGCTGGTGTGTGGGCCGGACATGGCGGCGACGGCCGCTGCGTCGGGCTTCCGGGTGCGGCCCGCGCCGCTCCACGAGCCCGTCCTGCTCAATGAGTTCACCGTGACGGCCGTTCCTGCGGTGGACGGCTACGGAGACCCGCAGGTGTCGTGGGTCGTCTCCGGGGGAGGGCGTCGCATCATCCACTGCGGAGACACGCTGTGGCATGGCTCCTGGTGGAGCATCGGCCGGCAGCTCGGGCCCTTCGATGCGGCCTTCCTGCCCATCAACGGCGCACGCTTCGGGTGGCGCAAGCCCGTCAGCGACGTGCACGGCGTCCTGACACCGGAGCAGGCGGTGGCCGCGGCGAAGGTGTTGGGCGCGAAGCTCCTCGTGCCCATCCACTACGGCGTCGCGCCCTCCGAGGACTATCGGGAGGTGCCCGATGCGGAAGCGCAGCTCCTCGCCGCCGCCCGTGCGCGGAAGGTGGACGTGGAGCTGGCGCGTCCTGGCGAGTGGCTGACCTGGCGACCCAGGACCTGAGACCGCCGGGCCTCGCGCCGCTCGCGCTACACCGGGCGGAGCGAGGCGCGGTCGATGTCGATGGAGTCCTCTTCATCCCCGAGGTCGACCTCGGTGCCCCGGAAGCGCTGGCCATCCGGCGTCACCAGGTACCAGGTGACGGCGATGGCGGGGTCGCCCGAGGGGGGAGACACGAGGACCTCCTCCCCGAGCAGCACGGCCACCCTCGCGGCCAGCTCCTGCGAGGTGAGCGCCTCTCCGCCGCGGACGCGAGACGCGTCGACGTACAGGCTCACGTCCGTGCGGAACCCCGCCGGCCGCGACGTGGTCGTCACGAGGACCATCTCATTCCCCGGCCGGTCGACGTCGAACAGCGACACCTCTCCGACCTGGATGCCGAGCGCCCGAGCGATGCCGTCGAAGAGCCGCTCGTCGCTCATCGCGGCGCGGACGAGGAACCCCAATGGAAGTCTGTCGGCCATGTTTCCTCCTACCCGGCCTTGAAGGCCTTGAGCGCGGCCTTCCTATCAGCTTCGGGGACCTTCATTTTGTCCAGGACCTCCTTGGCGCGGGGCGTGTCCTTCATCTCGTTGTAGATGCCCAGCGCCTTGAACGCCCCACGGTTCAGTTCGTGGATGCCATCGCCGCGCATGGGGTACAGGGTGCCATCGTGGCTGCCATAGGTCCGCCGGTTGATGGTCCATGTCTGGACCCCGGACTCGTTGCCCTTCTTGGCCTTGCCTTCGTTGATGTCCTGCACGTCCCGGTGGATGTTCACCCGGGACTCCACGACGCTGTTGTCTTCACGGACGTAGGACTTCTGGGTGACCTTGCGGATGGAGTGCCGATCGGCGGGCTTCTTCAGCGGCTTCGCCGGCATGTCACCCGCCCAGGCGGGCATCCCGCCCAGCAACACCCCGAGCACCAACAGCAGGGTCATCGGGAGCGGGACTCGCGAGGTCGTGGAGCGATGCATCGGGTTCCTCCTGCGCAGATGGACGAGCGTCGTTCTGGACCAGTCTGGCTCGACGCGCGAGATTCGAGGAGTGGGTATTCATGAGGCCAGGCGGGTGGAAAGCACCCTCCCGAGGACTCCAGGAAAGGTGCATCCGTGACCGCCGCTCCGACACTCCGTTTCGAACGCTATCGCGAGGTCCATCGCGGGGATGCCCGCCCCGTCATCGAGCGGTGCGAGCTGGTTGCGCCCCAGGGCGTCGACCCGCTGGCCTTGAAGCTCACCTTCCTCCCGTACTTCGGCGAGACGAAGCCCGACACCACGCTGGGCGCGTTCCTGGAGGAGCAGGAGGCCCACGCAGGGAGCGCTCAGCGAGCGCTGTTCCCGTCGAACCTGGAGGGTTGTCTGCGCCACCCGGCCGAGGAGCGCCGCCAGTTCCGCACGCTCGTCGAGCCCCAATCCCAGTACACCGACCTGCTCGTCGTGAGACGCGGCGATGCGCGGTGGTACGTCGACGAGGTCTTCTACCGCATCGAGTCGCTGTCGGGCTGGGCGCCAGGGGCGCGCACGGACGTCGTCGAAGGTCGGTTCGAGGACTTCCGCCGCTTCTCCCCGCTGGTCCAGTTGCGGCTGCACGAAGGGCTTCCGTGGCTCGCGCATCCGGAGGCCGCGCCCGCGCGCTCCGCGGAGGACCACGTCCTCGAGCTGTCGAAGTCGCCCGGCCTCCCCAACACGCGGAGCTTCTCGCTCACCGTCTTCCGGGACGGCCGCTTCCTGCGCCGCTCCACCCTCGAAGGTGAGCAGTCCGGTGCCGACGTCCATCGGCTCACGACCTTGCTCATCGCCGCGAGTCGGCTTGCGCCCATCCAGGCGTTTCCAATGCCGCCGGGCTTCGCCCACGATGCCCAGACGCTGTCGGTCTCCTTCCCCGTGGCGAGGGGGCTGGAGCGCGTCACGTTGGACGAGAACGCGCCGGCCGACGTCCTGGCCTTCGCACGGCAGGTGGCCGCGGCCTACGGCCTGGAGTCCTGAGCCGGCGGCTCAGCGGCGCGAGCGTCGGGGCCGCCGTACGGCGCGCACCTTGCCGCTCGTGCCGCCACCGGCGTAGAGCACGTCACCGCCGTCGGACTCCAGCCCGGTGACGCTCACGCCCTCGGGCAGCGTGAGCCTGACGAGCACGCGTCCATCCACGGGGTCGAGTCGCCGGAGGTCGCTCGCGCCATCCTCCAGCGTGCCGTGCCACAGCTCGTCCTGGGCCCAGGTGACGCCGGTGACGAAGCGGTTGGATTCGAGCGTGCGCAGGATGGCACCCGTCTCGGGGTCGATGCGATGGATTCTCCGGGCGTGGTACTCGCCCACCCAGAGCGAGCCCTCGGCCCAGGTGAGCCCCGAGTCATCGCCCTTGCCGGGCGCGGGAATCGTCTTCAGCACCTGTCCCGTCTCCGGGTCCACCTTCCGGATGACGCCACCGCCGAGCTGGTAGAGGTGTCGCCCATCGAAGGCGGTCCCCGCGTCACAGGCCACCGCGAGCGTGCGCACGGGCTCGCCGCTCGTGGGGTCGAAGGCCCGGAGCCCCTCGTCTCCCGCGAACCAGACCCGCGCGCCGTCATACGTGACGCCATGGATGCGCGGCGCGCCGTCGAAGGGGCCGTATTCGCGGAGGACCTCCGCCGGCTGCGTCTCCTCGACTTCGTCCCGATGTTTGTCCATGGCCCGCTCCATCCCCTTCGGTCCGCTCTAGCCCGGCAGGGACAGGGCGGGGAGTAACAATGTCGTCGTGAACCCGCTGAGCGGAGGTGCCACCCAGCGCCTCGCCCGGCCTCGTCCCAACACGCGGACCTGCCCGGCCGCTTCCAGGGTGGTGAGCACGCGCTGCACCGTGCGCTGGCTCGCGCCGAGCGCGAGTGCGAGCGCGGAGGTCGACCAGTGCTCCCCATCCGCGAGCAAAGCCAGGACGGCGCCGCCCGCGCCCTCGACGGGGGGCGCCAGGACACGGACCTCGACCGCGCCTCGAGGCTCCAGGACGAAGCCTCGGGGCGTGGCCTGGATTCCCGCCACCTCGCGCACCTGGGCGCGCAGCCTGCCCAGCTCGACGCGCAACCGCGCGCGATGCGAGGCGTTCATCCTCCGCGCTCCGAACACCTGTTGAACGAGCTCCTCGCGCGCAGCGTCTTGAGGCCAGGCCTCGGCCAGCACCCGCAGCAGCGAGAACAGGATGGGACGCGTGGACAAGGTCACGACCCGCGGGCCCGCGCGGAGCACCCGACGGCACGCGTCGATGACCAGGTGCTCCGATTCGAGGAGGGCTTCGACCTCGTCGAGCACGACGGGGCGGGCCTCGCCTCGCGAGACGACCCGCGCGGCGGGGAGGTCCAGGGCGCCTGCTGCTTGTTCCACCTCCGCGACGAGCGCGGGGATGTGGGCGCGCCGCGCGGCGATGCGGGCACGCTCCAGGGCGGCGCGCGCGGTGCGAGGCGTTCCCCTCCGCACGGCCACCTCGAAGGCCAGGAGCCACGCGAGCGTGGACGGCATCGCGGGCGTTCCCTCTGGTACGAGCGGGGCCTGTGTCACCTTGGCCGTAGCGGGCTTCGCGGGTGTTTCCTCCCGTGCGAGCGGGGCCTGTGCCACCTTGGCCGTAGAGGGCTTCGCGGGCGTTTCCTCCCGTGCGAGTGCGAACAGTGCTCCCTCCGCCTCCTCGATGCGTCCCAGCAAGAGGGCATGTCGCGCCCGCAGAAGCCGTGTGTAGCGCGCGTTCTCCACATCGCCGTGGCGTGTGAAGACGCGGACGGCTCCATCGAGCGCGAGGTCGATGCCATCGAGCTCCCGGGTCGCGAGCGCCACCTCCGCCCGCGCGACGTCGCAGCGCGCTCGGGCGAGCGTATCCCCGGAGCCATACGCACGCGCCGCCCGCTTCAGCAGCGCCGCCGCCTGGGCGAACTCACCCAACTGCGCCATCGCGATGCCCCTCAGGGCCAACGCCGGCGCGTCCTCGCGCAGCGCCACGCGCTGGAGAGCCCCCAGCGGATCTCCCTCGCGAAGGGCCCGGGCCGCCACGCTGACGAGCGCATCCATGCGGCGCATCCTCCGTCGCTCCCTCGTCGATGGGAAGCCCGTCGTCTTTGTTACTCCCGACCCACGGGCTCGGACCGTTACGTCTGGGTGCATCCAATCCCTGGAGGAAACCCATGTCCCAGAAACTGACGGAGTCGAGGAGTGAGTGGCTGTCCGCGCGCAAGGCGCTGCTGGCGAAGGAGAAGGCGCTGACCCGGATGCACGACGAGCTGAGCGCCGAGCGTCGCGCGCTGCCCTGGCTGCGCGTGACGGAGCCCTACACGTTCGACACCCCGGATGGGGCCAAGACGCTGTCGCAGCTCTTCGAGGGCCACAGCCAGCTCGTCGTCTATCACTTCATGTTCGCTCCGGAGTGGGAGGTCGGTTGCAAGAGCTGCTCCTTCTGGGCGGACTCCTTCAACGGCGCCGTCGAGCACCTGGCTCAACGCGATGTCCGCTTCACCGCGGTCTCCCGTGCGCCGCTGCCCAAGCTCCAGGCATTCCAGCGACGGATGGGGTGGACCTTCTCATGGGTGTCGTCCCAGGCAAGCCGCTTCAACTTCGACTTCAACGTGTCCTTCCGTCCGGAGACGCTGGCGAGCGGCGAGGCCGTCTACAATTACGGACCGCTGGGGGAGTCCAACACGGAGATGCCGGGGTTCAGCGTCTTCGCGAAGGATGCGCGTGGCGACGTGTTCCACACCTACGGCACGTATGGACGAGGCATCGAGGTCGCCAACGCCGCCTATCAGTTGCTCGACATCTCGCCGAAGGGGCGCGACGAGGATGGGCTGTCCTTCTCCATGAGCTGGGTCCGCTTGCGGGACCAGTATGGACGCTGAGCAAATGTCCCAGGGCCCGACAGCGCGGCGCGTGCCGGCCGTGTCCCTGGTCCTGGGCCTGCTGGCCGCGCTTCTCCCGAAGTGCCCTCTGTGCATTGCCACCTGGCTGTCATTGCTCGGTGTCACGGCGAGCGTCGCGGGCGGAATCGGGACCATGGTGCGCCCCGCGGGCATCTGCGTGGCGGCGGTCTCATTGGGATTGCTCATCGCGCGGCGTCTGCGGCGGCGCAGATAGACGGTCCAGGGCGGAGGTCTGCCGAGGACCGCAGTCGATTCCGCGGCGCGGGGCGGCCCGGGCGCTACTCAGCGCTCGTGGTGGATTCCGCGGGGGGCGCCTCGTCCCCCAGGGCCTGCGAGGTGCAGATCCAGTACTCGAGGTCGCAGTCGTTCTGCTTCGCGTCGCGAGCGCGTTCGTCCGACTCGAGTGAGGCCAGGTAATAGCAGTAGGCGTATTCCTCCTCGCAGGTGTTCGCCAGCGAGGGAGGCGCCCACAAGGTCGATGCGGCAATCGGCGCTACCAGGAATCGCATCCACTTGAATGACATGTACGGCTCCTTTCCGGAGGCGCTGACTCTGTCAGTTTCCAACAGATAGGACTAGCGCCTGGCGCAATCGCTCATGGGTGCGCACAAGGAGGGACTCCGCGCACACCTGCGACTCATCTGAACTCCGTCATCTTCCGCAGTCCGAGTCTCTTCATGGCGGCGATGCGTGTCTGGCCTCTCTGCTGGGGCACCGCCACCGCCGTGTACGATTGGTGCGATGCGCAGCCGTCGGGAGGGACCACGCCCCGCACCGCACCCCGCGGACACTCGTCCTCTCGGGCTCTCACAAATGCGCATCAATGACAAACACATCGGACATCGGGCGCGTTGACGGGTTGCGCGAGGATGTCTAGACAGCCCATCGCCTCCTGGAACCTTGTGCCCCAGGATGGCTTGAAGGAGCTGTCATGAAGCAACCTGTCGTTTGGCTGGCCATCCTCGCCGTGCTGGGTTCTGGTTTCGTGGGCTGCGGCCCCGGGACGGAGGCCCCCGAAGTCCCTGTGGATGAGACGTCGCAACCCCCACCCTCGGAGGAGGTCTCGTCCGAGGACAGGCCCGTCGAGGCGTTCGCGCGCAACTGCAAGACGACCTGCTCGGGCTTCACCGCGAGCGGCGGCACCTGCAACGTCGTCGGCTTCGGCGCCACCACGTTCCTTGGGGGCTGCAAGAAAGCGTGCCGGTTCGCGCGCCAGGACGCCGATGCGAAGGCGGCCAGCTACGGCTGTCAGCTCGCGCAGTGCAGCGATGCGTGTAACTGACGACTGAGTTCCACCCCCGGCCGGGGACCTCGGGTGTGCTGCCTTCCGTCTCCGGCCTTCTTCTTGGACACGGGCGTGCTGGGCCCTGCTCGCGTGGCACCGTACACTCCCGTGCGTGACGTTCGCTCCCGACGACCTGGCGGCCATCTCCCCTGAGACGGACACCCTTCGCCTTCGTCGCGTGGCTCCCAGAAGACCTGGCGCTGCTCCTCGCGGTCGAGGGGCTACCCGCCTTGCGTCAACTCGAACTGCGCAACCGCGTGTTCGGCGATGCGCAGTGCCGTGAGCTGGTCCACCTGTGGCACGCCCCCAACTGGAGGTGTTCGAGCTGACAGGTGCTGCTCTCTCGGACGAGGGTTCCCCTGCGTCATCGAGACCACTTCCCACGATTGCGGCGGCTCAGCTGTGGCCCCGGGGGGCTCTCCGATGCCCGGTGGACCGAGCTGCGAGGCGAGTACCCCGTCGATTCTTGAACTCCAATGGAGTGGGTGGCGGAGCGTCGAGTCGGCGGGCTGTGGGTGGCTTTACTCCGCATGACATGGCTGGAGGCGACGGCTAGCGTCCGCGCACCAGGCATCTTCCTGGCTCGTGGTCGGAGCAAGCATGTCGACGCAGTCGAATGAGAGCGCGGTGACGCAGGCGGTGGAGCGGCTGAAGTCCTTCGTGGAGACGAAGGAGGGCATGTCCGTGGAGTTCGCCGCGCCGGTGGACGCCGCGGCGGTGGCGGGTCTGGAGGCGAAGTACAAGCTGAAGCTGCCCCCCAGCTACGTGCGCTTCATCACCACGCTCGGCACCTTCAAGGTGGTGTACGGCGGGCAGGAGCTCATCGGGATGGAGGAGCCGGGACTGCTGCGCGCCGCCGCGCCGGACCCGTCGGACGCCGTGGATGGCGAGGACGCCGAGGTCGCGGAGGCCATCAACCAGGCCCTGTTCTTCCAGCGCCGCGATGACGACTCGGTGGAGAACTTCTGGTGCTTCAACCCGCGCGCCCGCTCCCCCGAAGGCGAGCTGGCCGTCGTCGCCTACAGCCATGACGAGGCCTTCAGCCTCTCCGACGGCGAAGAGGACTTCCGCGACTTCTCGACCCACATCGTCAAGGTCATCGACGACTTCATCGAGACCTACGCGGAGGCGTAGTCCTCGGTACCCGGCGCGGGCGGGGCTCCCCGCCGCGCCCTGGGGGGCCCATGAAGGTCTGCACCGCCATGCTTCGCTACCACCTGGGCCAGGTCACCCTGACCTGCTTCGTCGACCACAACGAAGTGCCGGAAGACCTCGGTGAACTCGACAGCGACATCGAGACCATAGGCCACGGGGCACAGGCCTCGGGAGACTTGCCCTGGCGGCTCCTGGGCTTGCGGCAGCTCCTCCATGACCCGCGGGCCGACCTCGCGTCCTACGGTGGCGGTGTGTTTCCCCTCGAGGACGGCGACATGCGGGGCATCATCATCATCCACGTGCTCAGCAGGCTCGATGCCCGCGGTGGATTCTCCTCCTCGCCCGATGTCCCCGTTCAGCGCGAGAGCATGGGCGGCGAACTCTGGCGGACGTACCGCGACCGCTGGGGCGCCTCGTCCTGAGGGACTGACTGCTCGGAATCCCACCGCGACGTGGTCTCGCGCTTTCGTGCCCACTTGAGGGGCACCCTCTCGCTCCCTACCTTCCGCCGCTGCGTTTGGAAGGAGCGGTCATGCGTGTCAGGAATGGTGGTGCCCTGGTGTGGTTGGCTTTGCTGGCCTCGGGCTGCGGGGGCCTCGCGATGGAATCCCATGCGGTGACGGCCCAGGCCTGTCCGCCAGGCGCCGCGTCGAGGACGCGGGTGGTCAATCCTCCGGGAGCATCCGTCAACACCCACCTGGAAGGACTCACCGACGTCCAGGGGATGCTCTACTTCGCGCTCGCCGCGCCTGGAGGTGGCACGGGATTGTGGCGCAGTGATGGCACCGAAGCCGGCACCGTGCAGGTGCGGAGCTTCCCCGCGGGCGTCTTCGCCGAGGGCACTCCGGCGGCGGTGGGCAACACGCTCTTCTTCCAGCTCGCCGACTCGGCGACGGGAATGGTCCACCTCTGGACCAGTGATGGGACGTCGACTGGAACCCGCTTCATCAAGGCCTTCACGCCGGACGTCAACGGCCCCGCGCTGCGCGCCGTGACGGCCCTCCATGGCCGACTGGTCTTCTTCCACCTGGGCGCCTCGGGAGGTCCGGCGCTGTGGAGCTCGGATGGGACGAGCGCGGGGACGGTGCTGCTCGCGAAACTCCCCGGTGTCCTCGGGCTCTACTTCGACCAGACCCTGCGCGTCGGAGATGCGCTGTTGTTCTTCCGCTCGCAGGGCGGCGCCACGACGCTGTGGCGCACGGATGGCACCCAGGCGGGGACCATGTCCCTCAAGCAGTTGGATGCGGGAACCGTGAGCATCCAGCAGGTGGGGCGGGCAGGGGACCGGGGCTTGTTCGTGCTCCGGGACGGGCCGAACGACGAGGTCTGGAAGACGAATGGCACGGCCGCGGGCACGCTGCGATTGGACACGTTCGGTCAACGCGTCCGTCTGGTGGGCGGGCTGGGCTCGAAGGTGTACGTGGCCCAGTCGGCGCGGCTCTACAGCCTCTCCCTGGGGGGCGGTGGCAGGACACTCGTCACCACCTTGCCGCGCGACAATCCCGACCAGCTCCCCGCGGTGCTGCGGACCGCGGCCTCCGGTGACTCGCTCTACTTCTCGGTCGGCCTCAACGGCCTGAGCCCCGTGCCCGACGACGTGCGGCTCTGGGTGACGAACGGCACGGCGACGGGGACTCGCGAGCTCTTCCGCTCGCTGCACCGCAATGACACGTCCTATTCCCCCGTGTTCGCCACGGGGACGGGGGCCGTCCTCTTCACCGGCTCGCCGGACGGCACGGCCAACAGGCCCTGGTTCACGCGAGGCACGACGGCGACGACGGGACAGCTCGCGAAGGTCACCGTCCCGGTGGTGCTCGGACTGGGGCCCGAGCCCTTCGTGCGCGCGGGCGGCCGCGTGTTCTTCCCCGCCACGGATGACACCGGCCTGGAGCAGCTCTGGTCCGTGCCGGCGTCGTTCTCGTGTCCTCCGGGAGTGGCGGCCGAGTCCCTGTGAGCGCTATCGGCTCAGCGGGTCATCGGGCCGGGTCCCCCGGTCCAGCTCATCGCGGTCGAAGACGCCGTCCAGGTCCCGGTCGATGCCGATGCGCACCTCCGAGCCCTTGGGCACCACCGTGAAGGTCAGCTCGTTGCCGGGCAGCGCCATCGTCTGGAGCTGCGCGGCGGTGACGGTCTCCGCCGCGCGGTCGGCCTGGAACAGACCCCCGCCCACATAGGTCGCGCCGCGCGCGATGCCGCCCTGGTTGCCCTTCGCCACCAGCCCCACCTTGCCGCTGTCGGCGAGGGCCTGGAACGAGGCCAGGGTGCCGGTTTGCGCGGGCGTGGGGCTCGCCGTGGTCAGCGTCACCTGCCTGCCCACCGCCGCGTGGGTGTCCTTGCTGTCCGGCCCGGGCGGCTCCGCGACCGTCGTCGTGGTGCCCTTGGGCAGGTCCGAGCCCGAGAACGCGAGCATGAACGCCACCATGTCCGCGACCTCCTGGTCGCTCTGGAGCGTGAACACCGGCTCGGTGATGAAGCGGGCAATCGAGTCCACGCTGCCGTCATGCGAGAAGCCGAAGCCCGCCAGGTTCGACGTCTGGGTGAACTCCATGCCCACCTTCTCGTAGAGGTTTCGCAGTTGTGAAATCTTCATCGTCACGTTGGTGAAGCCATCCACGGAGACGAGCCCCGTGTGACGCTCGCCGTTGGGGCCCGCGTTGACGGGCAGGAACTGGCTCCCGTTCCAGCGCACGTCCGCGCCCAGGCCCGTGGGCAGGGTGTGGCACGTCGAGCAGGCGAAGACGCCCGAGTCCAGCAGGCGCGGCGGCCGGTAGATGCGCAGACCGTTGACCGCGTTCCCGTTGGGCAGCGGCTGTCCCGCGGCGCCGAAGCGCCCCGTGGTGAAGTGCCCGGGCAAAGGCAGGCTCGTGGGCAGCGAGTTGTCGAGGTTCCGGAAGGGATTGGGCGGGAAGGTGAGCGTCGCGAGGAAGTCCTCGAACTGCTGCATCTCGATGACGGTGAGCTGGGTGTCGTCTCCCTGGAGGCTGGTGAAGGCGCCGTTGAACTCCTCGATGCCCGCGCGGTCTCCGCGCCAGTGTAAAGGCTCCTTGCCGATGAGGTCCTGGAGCGTCTGTGTCGTCATCGGACCCTTCATCGCGTGCCACGGCTGGAAGTTCGACGTGAGCCCGGGGATGCCCATGCCCAGGTTCTGCCCGGTGACGGCCTTCATCTCGCCGGCGGGGTCTCCCAAATCCCACGCGAGCCGGTCGAGCCGGCCGTCGATGTGGCATGACGCGCACGACACGTGTCCCAGGCCCGAGCCCGTGTGCGTGTCGTAGAGGTGCCTGCGGCCGACCTTGATGGCGCCGGGGGAGGGGTCGAAGAACGGCACCCGCGCGACCTCGGTGTTCGAGGTGGTGTCCACCAGGGAGATGCTCGCGGCGAACTTGTTGAGCACGTAGAGCCGCGTCCCGGAGAGCACCACGCCCGTGGGGCCCTCGCCCACCGTCACCTGGGTGATTCTTCCGCCCGCGTCGTCCATGACGGCGACGTTGTTGGAGCCCATGCCGGTGATGTAGACGCGGCTGCCGTCCACGTTCCAGGCGAGCCCTCGCGGGTCTCCCAGCGCGAGCCGCCGCGTCGCCAGGGGCACCGTGCCCGTGGTGTACGTCAGGTGCGGATTGAGGTCGAAGCGGGAGACGACGGAGGGATTGGTCGGGTCGAACGCGGCGGCGAGCACGCGCAGGAAGCGGCCCTTGAGGTTGGGCTCGAAGCGGACCTCGTTCACCGCGTCCGTGCCCACCACGACGACGTGGCCGCCCGGGTGGACCGCCAGCGCCATGTTCAGGTTCATCGCCCCGCTGGCGTACGTGACGGCCAGCGTGGACGCGTTGATGATGGCCACGTCCCGGTCCGGCAGATCCCAGCCCGGGCGACGTCCGGACGCGGACGCGTTGCTTCCCGAGACGACGCTCGTCCAGTCACGGCTGTTGTCGTCCATCCACTGGCCGCTGGCGTTCTTCTTCACGATGAGCGCCACGGGAGGAGGCGTGGGCGTGCCGCTGCGCCTGGGCGGGTTGAACGCGTTGCCGGCGTTGGGGGGCGGGTTGACGCCGCCGTAGGGGCCCAGCCCGCTGCTCACCACGTTGGGTGGGAAGCCGCCGCCGCCCATCGTGTTGCCACCGCCGAGCACCGTGCTGCGATTGCCGGACTCGAAGAAGGCGACGTAGACGTGGGTGCCCGCCGCGTTGGTGGCGAGCGCGCGAGGCTCTTCTCCTTGCAGCGCGAGCCGCGTGGGCGTGGCGAGGGGATTGGCGGGGTCCAGCACCAGCACGCGGTTCACCTGCGAGCAGGAGATGAACGCGCGCTGCGGCGAGCCCGCGAAGATGACGTCCGCGGGCTCGTCATCCGTGGGGAGGGTGGCCCTGACGTTGAGCGTGGTGAGGTCCACGATGCTGACGCTGTCGGAGACGTGGTTGACGACCCACGCCTCGGTGTTGCTCCGGGCGCGCACGGACACGGGGTCCAGGCCCACCGGGATGGAGGCCGTGAGCACCGGCGCCCCGCCCGTCACGGAGAACACCATGAGCCGGTTGTCCGCCGTGTTCACCGCGAGCAGGCGCGTGCCGTCCGGCGTCAGCTCCAGCGGGTGGACGTGGGGGTGCTCCCAGTTCACGAAGGTGCTCGGTGACTGGGCCCGCGCAGCGCCCGCCACCAGCACCACGCACAGCAACAACGAGAGCCGCACCTCTCGGACACAGGGCATGGAGCCTCCCGCGCGACACCCTCGTTCGCGCGTGGGTGGAGAATTCAGCGATGACTGCTAAATCTGACTATCCGTAATTGGATGGGTCTTTAGCATGAACCGCTGACGCGCGCTGTGGGGAGGGGGCGCCACCTGGGGGGCAGGTGGCGACGTGGCTCAGGTGGGCTGCGGTGCCCCCGAGGTGTTCGTCACCTTCGCGGGGGCCTGCTGGGTGCTCTCCTGTTGGATGTGTTCCAGCACGTCCTCCATCGTCGCCATCATCGCGTGCGGACTGGTGTCCGACCACGTCCCGTCCGTCTCCATCATCTTGGCGACGCCGTTGCGCGCGCCCGCCACCAGCACCCGGCCCCTGCGGACGGCCAGCGCATCGGACAGCTCGCGCAGGGTGCGAAGCCCCGCCGCGTCCATGAACTTCACCTCGGAGAGGTCCAGCACCAGGAAGTCCGGCCAGGGCGGAGCCTGCAGCGCCGCGCTCACGTTGGCGCAGGAGCGCACATCCAGGTCGCCGCGCACGCGCAGCAGTTGCACCGGAGGCCGCGCGTAGGCGTCCTGCCCCTCGGCGCCGAGCGGGCGGAAGAGCGGGCGGCCATCGGGGCGCAGCAGCAGGCTGCGCACATGGGCCCTGGGCCGCGAGAAGAAGCCCCACGCCAGCGACAGCAGCACGCCCGCGACCAGGCCCGGCAGGAAGCCCACCGTGGCGATGAGCAGCGCGGTCGCAACGGACACCGCCCCCTTGCCCGCGTTCTGCCGCATCAGCGCGCGCAGCCCGCGCAAGTCCAACAGCCGCGTGGCGACGACGAGCAGGATGGCGGCGAGCGCGGCCATCGGAATCAGCGCGACCAACGAGCCGGCCAGGATGCAGGCGCCCAGCAGCATCACCGCGTGCAGCACGGAGGCGGCGCGCGTGCGGCCCCCCGCCTGGACGGACACGGACGAGCGGACGATGGCGCCCATCACCGGCATGCCGCCGAACATCGCCGATGTCGCGTTGGCGAAGCCCTGCGCCACCAGCTCCTGGTCTCCGTCCGTCCGGTGGTTCTCCAGCCCGGGCAGCTGGTCCAGCGCCCGCGCGGACAGGAGCGAGCCCAACGACGCCAGCACCGTCAGCGCCAGGATGTCCGGCAGGAGCGCCTGGAAGTCCAGCCCCGCGAAGGAGGGCATCACCGGCATGGGCAGGCCCGTGGGCAGCGCGCCGACGCGCGCCAGGCCCTCGGAGAGCACACCCAGGCTGGACGCCGCGGTGGCGACCACCAGCCCCACCAGCACCGCGGGAATGGAGCGGTGCAGCCTGGGCATGAGGAGCATGCAGGCCACCACCAGCATGCCCACCACCACGGAGGCGCCGTGCACGGACCAGGTGGACCAGTTGGAGGGGAGCACCAGCGCGCGCGCGGAGGACGGGCCCTGCGTCACCGCGCCGAGCAGCCGGGGAAGCTGACCGTCGAGCAGCAACAACCCGATGCCCGCGGTGAAGCCACGGGTGACCTCGGAGGGCATGAACTGCGCGAGCCTGCCCGCGCGGGACAGGCCGAGCACCACCTGGAGCGCGCCGCACGCGAGCGTGGCCACGATGACGCCCGCCACGCCGTGCTTCATGGAGATGAGCAGCACGGTGGGCACGAGCGCGGCCTCGGGGCCCGTCACCTGGAGCCGGCCTCCGCCGAGCATCGCCGCGACGACACCGGCGACGGCGCCGCTGATGAGGCCGACCTCGGGAGGTAGCCCCGAGGCCACCGCCAGCGCCAGATTCAAAGGAAGCGCGACACACGCCACTGTCAGTGCGGCGCTCGCGTCACCCGGGAGCGTCCGGCGTGACACCATCTGCTTCCAGTCCGTCCACAACCGCTTCGGACCTTCAGTCCATCCACGGGGCGTCTTGAGCGTAGGAGTCTCGACCATGATGCCCGGGCCATCTACATGGACCGTGCCGACGGCCTCTCCCCTCTGAATGCTGATTCAGCTGTCGGCCGAGGCCGACGCTTCGTCGTCACCTGTCGGCCGACACCTGTCTGTCGGAACCGACAGGAAGATTCACGAGGGAACACCCGCTCGAAATTGCTGCGCGACGCTCGTCAGCTCGGTAGTGAGACTTCCGGAACAAGCGCGCCCTCACATGCGTATGAATCGGCCTCATGCGACTCGCTCACCGACTGCTCATCTCCCACGCACTCATGACCGCCGCGCTGCTGGGCGCGGCTGCCTTCTCGGGGGTGGCCATCGTCCGGATGACGTCCCTGCTGACGGAGGTCCGTGAGGAGCAGCTCGGCGGAGTCATCAAGGAGGAGGCCGTCCATCAGGCCGCCTGGGCCGTGGAGGTGGCCGCCCGTCAGGGCCTGTTCGCTTGTGAGCACAGTCCCCAGGAGGTGCCCGCTGCCGCGGCGACGCTCGGGCAACGGCTCACCCACCTGGACGCCCTCCTGAAGCGTCACGGCGCCGCCACACAGCCGTTGCTCCTGCGCGCGGCCGAGGGCTTCAAGAACTACGCAAGCCACATCCTCCAGGGCGACACGTGCGAGCGGCTGCAGAACGCGGCGCTGCGCAACCAGCGCCTGCACCTGGCGGAGCAGCTCACCGACGCGTGGATCAACACCACGCTCGCGCTGCACTCGGCCATCCGTCAGCGCGAGATGCGGGCGCACGACATCGGCTCGTCCGCCATCGCGGTGGGGCTCATCCTGGGGGCCATGGCGGTGGTGGCGGCGTGGGCGGTGGCGCGGTGGGTGGCTCAAGGGGTGACGCGCCCGCTGGGGCAGTTGTCCGCGCTGGCGCACCGGGTGGGGGACGGCAACTTCGCGCCGCTGCCCGCGGTCTCCGGGCCCAGTGAGATTCGCGCGCTGTGGGCGGACCTGGACCGCATGCGGGGCCGGCTGTCGGAGCTCGACCAGCTCAAGGACGCCTTCGTCGCCTCCGCCTCTCATGACCTGCGCACGCCGCTGGCGCGGCTGCGCACGGCCATCGGTCTGTTGGCGGACGGCACCGCGGGCCCCTTGACGGCGCAGCAGCAGCGCGTGGTGGCGCTGGCGCAGGTGGCGTGCGAGCGCGAGATCCGGCTGGTCACCGCGCTGTTGGATTTGACCCGGGTCCAGGCGGGCAAGGCCGTGCGCCGGGACGAGGGGTGTCGGTTGGATGACGTCATCGCGCGCGCCGTCGAGGAGGTCAACGAGCTGGCGGAGGAACGCGGTACGAAGCTGGTGCTCCAGGCCGAGGGCACGACGCCTCCGGCCTCGCTGGATGCCGCGCTGGTGGAGCGCTCGTTGGTGAGCCTGATGACGAATGGTGTGCGCGTCTCCGCGCCCGGTCAGACTGTCTACGTCACCCGCACGCTCATGCCCCGGGGGCCGGATGGCCAGCCCGGGACGTGGGCGCGGATCGAGGTGCGGGATGAAGGCCCCGGCGTGCCCGACGACGTGCGCCCGCGGGTCTTCGAGCCCTTCTTCACCCGCGCGGTGGGCGCCGCCGCCGCGGATGGGTTGGGGTTGGGGTTGCCCCTGGCGCAGCGGATGATGCGGGCGCTGGGCGGTGATGTGCTGGTGCTGGAGAACGCGAACCCCGGCGCGCGGTTCGTGCTGGTGTTCCCGCTGGGGTTGGGAGCACCCGCCCCGGTGGCGACGGAAGCGATGTCCAAGAGGATGGAAGGATGAAGCACCCCCGCGGTGGACATGTGTTGGTGGTGGACGACGACGCGGAGCTGTGTGAGCTCATCTCGTTGAGACTGGAAGCGCGTGGGATGAAGGTCACCACCGCGCTCACGGCGGCCCGCGGGCTGGAGCTGCTCGAGCAGGAGGAGGTGGACGCCGTCGTGCTCGACCTCCGGCTGGAGGGGGCGGATGGGCTGGAGGTGATGGGACAGATGCGGGCCCGCTCGCCGGACCTGCCCGTCGTCATCCTCACCGCGCACGGCACCATCGAGACGGCCGTGGAGGCGATGCAGCGGGGCGCGTATGGCTTCCTCACCAAGCCCTTCCAGGACCACGAGCTGGTCCAGAAGCTGTTGCACGCGACGGAGCGCAGTGACTTGCGGCGGGAGCTGGCCGACCTGCGCCGCATCGTCGCGGGCACCACGCCCGAGCGGCTGCTGGGCACCAGCTCCGCCATCGCCGAGGTGAGGGACCGCATCGCGCGGGTGGCCCCGTCCGAGGCGACGGTGCTCATCCTGGGCGAGTCCGGCACGGGCAAGGAGCTGGCGGCGCGGCAGGTCCATGCGCTGTCGCGGCGCGCGAGCGGGCCGTTCGTCGCGGTCAACTGCGGGGCGCTGCCGCCGGAGCTTCTGGAGAGCGAGCTGTTCGGCCACGTGAAGGGCGCCTTCACCGGGGCCACGCAGACGCGCGAGGGGTTGTTCGGCGCGGCGCGCGGCGGGACGTTGTTCCTCGACGAGATTGGCGAGGCGGCGCTCCGGGTCCAGGTGAAGCTGCTGCGCGTGCTCCAGGAGCGGCGCTTCGCGAGGGTGGGCAGCACGGTGGAGGAGGAGGCCGACGTGCGCATCGTGGCGGCGACCAACCGCGACCTGCGTGAGGAGGTCGAGGCGAAGCGCTTCCGCGAGGACCTCTACTACCGGCTCGCGGTGCTCCCCATCGTGATGCCTCCGCTGCGCGAGCGGCTGGAGGACATCCCGATTCTCGCCACGCGGCACCTGGAGCAGGCCGCCGCGCGCAACGGGCTGCGGCTGCCCCAGCTGGCGCCGGAGGTGATGGACCTCTTGCGCTCGCACTCGTGGCCGGGAAACGTCCGCGAGCTGGTGAACGCCATGGAGGCGCTGGTGCTGCTGGCGCCCGAGGACGACATCCGCTTCGAGCACGTGGCGCGCATGTTCGACCCGCCGACGTCCTCCCGCGCGCCCGCGGACGCCGTGCGCGAGGAGGAGCAGGACTGGCTGAGCGCGGAAGGGGAGCTGCCCACGCTGCGCGAGGCGAGAGACCGCTTCGAGCGGCGCTACCTGTCCGAGGTGCTCCGCCGCTCGAAGGGCAACGTGGCCGCGGCCGCGCGCACCGCGAGCCGCAACCGGACGGACTTCTACGAGCTGTTGCGAAGGCACGGCCTGTCGCCCGCGGAGTTCAAGTAGCGCCGGGGACGGAGGGACGACGGGCTTGATTGGTTTTTGCAATCGAGTTACGTAAGCGTCCGATGCTCCGCCCCATGTCCCTTCCAGCGCGCGCCTGCGCGGCCACCCTCGCGGTGTTGTGGCTGACGTTGCCGCTGGTGGGGGTGCTCCATTCGGACGAGCACGCGCACCGCTACTGCGCCGAGCATCGGGCGTTCGAGGAGTTGGACGACGCGGGGCTCCTCGCGTCCGCCGTGCGACAGGGGCCCGGGGCCGAGGTCGCGCTCACGGATGGCGAGGAGGATGGAGATTCGCATGCGCGGTGTGCCCTGGCCTGGGCACAGGCGCGTCAGGCGGTGTTCCTGCCTGCTGGACTCCTGCTGACGGTCCCGTCGTCGCGGCCGCTCCTCACGCTCGAGGAGTCCGTGGGGAATGGCTCCGGAGTTCCGTTGCTGGCGCTCGCACCGAAGGGCTCTCCGCCCGGTCGCTGAGCCGTCGCACTCCGTCTCGTGTCGCGGGCCTGGGCCATGGCGCCCAGCGCCTCGTCGCGCGCGTTTCCTTCAATTCCTCTCTCTCTCAATGGATTCATCATGCCCAAGGGCAATCGGACCATCGTCCATCTCGTGTCGACCGCGAAGACCGGCTACTTCTACACGACGACGAAGAACAAGCGGAAGTCGCAGGACAAGCTCCAGCTCAAGAAGTACGACCCTCGCGTGCGCAAGCATGTGCTGTTCGTGGAGGGCAAGCCATGAGCGAGCCCGCCGTGAAGCGCCGCCTTCCCACCACCGTCCTCTCCGGTTTCCTCGGCGCGGGGAAGACGACCCTGCTCAATCACATCCTCAACAACCGTGAGGGTCTGCGCGTCGCCGTCATCGTCAATGACATGAGCGAGGTGAACATCGACGCGCGGCTCGTGCAGGGCGGCGCCTCGCTCAGCCGGGTGGACGAGAAGCTGGTGGAGCTGTCCAACGGCTGCATCTGCTGCACGCTCCGGGAGGACCTGCTCGAGGAGGTGGGGCGGCTGGCCCGTGAGGAGCGCTTCGACTACCTGCTCATCGAGTCCACCGGCATCTCCGAGCCGCTGCCGGTGGCGGAGACCTTCACCTTCGCCGACGAGTCCGGCCGCAGCCTGTCCGACGTGGCGAGGCTGGACACGCTGGTGACGGTGGTGGATGCGCTCAACTTCCTGCGCGACTGGGAGGGCTCGCAGGGGCTGGCCGAGTGTGGCCTCGCCATCGCCGACGAGGATGAGCGGACGGTGGTGGACCTGCTGGTGGAGCAGGTGGAGTTCGCGGACGTGCTGGTGCTGAACAAGACGGACCTGGTCTCCTCCTCCCAGTTGGAGGAGCTGGGCGAGATTCTGCGCAGGCTCAACCCGGAGGCGCGGCAGGTGCTGGCGGAGCGGGGCAGGGTGCCGCTCGCGGAGGTGCTCGATACCCGGCGCTTCGACTTCGAGCGCGCGAGTCGTGCTCCGGGGTGGCTCAAGGAGCTTCGCGGCGAGCACGTGCCGGAGTCCGAGACGTACGGCATCCGCAGCTTCGTCTTCCGCGGCCGCGTGCCGCTGCATCCCCAGCGCTTCTGGGACTTCATCCATGGGAGCTGGAAGGGCGTGCTGCGCAGCAAGGGGTTCTTCTGGCTCGCCACCCGGATGGACATCACGGGCGTGTGGGCCCAGGCCGGTGGCGCGTGCAGCTTCGAGCCCGCGGGCCTGTGGTGGGCCGCGGTGCCACGCGAGGAGTGGCCGGAGGAGCCCGAGGCCCAGGCGGAGCTCGAGCGCGAGATGACGGGGCCGTATGGGGACCGGCGTCAGGAGCTGGTCTTCATCACCCGGGATGCGGACCCAGAGGAGGTCCTGGGGCAACTCGAGGCGTGTCTCTTGACGCCCGCGGAGCTCGCGCTGGGCCCTTCCGGATGGTCTGCGCTGGAAGACCCCTTCCCGGCGTGGGAGGTGGTGCGCGACGAGGACGCGGCCGCCGAGGAGCGGAGCGCCTGATGGAGCCCGCCTCGCGGTGGGAGTCACGCGCTCCCGAGTCATGGTCCGCCTCGCACGTCCTCGTCTGGCAGCCCTCGGAGCTGACGGAAATCTATCGCGAGGGTCTCAACCTCTGCGTGTGGCGCCGGGGCCTGGGCTCCGAGCTCAGCCGGTGGTTGGGGACTGTCTGTGCCCGGCACACCCTCCACGTCGTCGAGCGCGTGGATGCAAGACGCCTGGACTTCCGAGGGACACTCGCGGAGCTGTCGGGGGTGGAGGAGCGCGAGGCCTGGTGTGAGGACCTGCGCCAGCTCTGCCAGGTGTACGCGGACCTCCTCGAGTGCCGGTGGCTGGGCGTGCGGCTCACTACGTTGGAGCGGGAGATGTGTCCGCGCTTCCACGTGGACCGGGTCGGCGTGCGGTTGCTCTGCACCTACGCGGGCCCCGCCACCGAGTGGCTGCAGAACGCGGACGCGCTGCGAGAGGGGCTGGGGCCGAAGGGCGAGGTGCTCCGCGCGGGCGGGCGCGTGCAGCGATTGGAGCGCTTCGACGTGGCGTTGTTGAAGGGAGAGTCGTGGCCCGGGAACGCGGGGAACGGTGTCGTCCACCGCTCCCCGGCGCTCGTGTCAGGGCAGCGGCGCATCATGCTCTCCATCGACGCCGTCGACTGAAAGGGCATGGCCTGCGATAACGGGCGGGCCCTGTCCTCCGAGGGGCGGGCACCTGCACCCGGCCCGAGGCGGGGGCGTCAAAGGAGTTGCCGATGGCGTGGGGACTTCGGGTGGCCTCGTACAACCTCCTCGCGGATTCCTACATCCGACCGGAGTGGTTTCCGAACACGCCCGCGCACCTCTTCGAGCCGCGAAGGCGACAGGAGGCCCTGGCCCGACGCATCCTGTCGCTGGACGCGGACATCGTCTGTCTCCAGGAGGTGGAGGCCTCCACCTTCGACGCGCTCCAGCGGTCCCTGTCCTCGCAGGGGTACTCCGGTGTGCTGGCGTTGAAGCAGCAAGGCAAGCCCGACGGTTGCGCGGTGTTCCATCGCGTGGAGCGCTACGTGGGGCACCGGGCCCACTACTTCAAGGACGTGCTGGAGGACGGGCGCGTCTCGGGGCACCTGGCGCTGGTCGTCGACTTCGCGGTGGGGCAGGACCGCTTGCGCGTGGCGTGTACGCACCTGCGATGGGACCGGCCCGACAGGCCGGTGGCGCTGCACCAGGGGATGCAGCAGGCCACGGAGCTGCTCGGGGAGGTCGTCCAGGCGGACCCAGGCGCGCTGTGGGTGGCTTGCGGTGACTTCAATGCGCGCCCCGGCGAGCCGCTGGTTCGCGCGTTCACCGAGGCGGGGCTGGAAGACGCCTTCCAGGGCCAGCACGCGCCCACGTGCAACGCGAATGGCGAGGCCAAGGCCATCGACTTCATCTTCCACTCACGGGGCCTGAGCGCCCGCCCCGTTGCTCCGCCGGTCATCGATGACCTGACGCCGCTGCCCTCGGAGCAGGAGCCCTCGGACCACCTACCCCTGGTCGCGACGCTGCGGCGGGCGTGAGGCAAGGCCAGTCCGTTCCGCGCTAGATGCTGATGATGAAGGGGCCGATCTGGAAGGGGCGATGGTCGACACGCAGCGTCTCCCCGCCGCGGTACGGGTCGCCTCGGGAGTTGTTGATCACCGCGTCCTCGTCGAGGAGCAGGACGAAGCGGTGGTAGCCGCCGGGATACCACCGGGCATGGTGTGCGCAGACCTCGGGTGACGCGAGCACGATGTCACAGTCCTCGGCGGAGCCGATGACGATGCCCGTCTCCCGGGAGCAGCGCGCTTCCAGGTTGTCGACGTGGCGTGTCTCCACCTGCCCGGTCCGGGTGTCTTCGATGTGCACGGCAATCTGGCTCATGTGAGGGATTGTAGAGGAACTCCTGGGAAGCCTTCAGTCAGGGGCGGAGCGCCCCGTGGCTGGCGGCCCTCTCCTTGTGGTCCTGGAGCCGCGTTCTCGACGCGCCATGTCGCGGGCCCGTGTGTCCCTCCAGTCGGAAGACGAGGCATGCCGTCTGCAAACCCATGGTGCATGAAGAGGAATCCATGAACGACCGAGTCCACCGCGCCGCATCCTCTCCGTCCCGGGCGCCCCGGATGCGACGGCACCCTGGCCGAGCCCTGGCGCTCGGGCTGTGGCTCGGGAGCACGACGGCCCTGGCCGCTCCCACCGAGCCTTGGTTCGACAGGGGTGCGGTCCTGGTCGAGACGCCCGAAGGTGGCGCGTACTACGGGTTGGATACGCAGAAGCGGATCGCCTGCGAAGGTCGCCTCTGTCTTTGGCGCGTGGTCCAGAGCATGGGGCCCTGCTTCTACGGACTCTGCACGAGCCAGCAGATGGTCATGTCGGACCGGGAGGGGAGATTCCTGGGGGCGGCACATGACCTCGACGCGTGGTCCCCGAGCACCCTGCGCTTCATCGACGCGGGGCATGTCGAGGTCGTCACCACGAGCAGGAATGAGCCCTTCAGCATCCCCGCCAATGCATTGGACCCGACCGCCGTATCCCGCCAGGTCCTGAAGGTCGCGCCGGATGGCTCGCGATTCATCGCGGCCCCCCTTCGAACGCCGAAGTGGACGAAGCCCGCGGCGCGGCGTGGGAAGGCGCCAGTCGACCCGAAACCTCCCAGGTCCCTGCCCGTGGATGACGCGCTCCTCGCTCGGGCTCGCGCCCTGTGCCGCGAGGACCTGCGCTTCAATCCCGTGGACCATGCCTGTCGGGACGGGACCTGTTTCCTGCTGCTCTCCGGCGTCGAGCCCTCGTCCGAGGCCGATACCGAGGACGCCTCCCCACCGGCGGAGGCCGGCCTCAAGGGACCTTTCTGTGGCCTACTGGTGAGGGGGGGCGACCTCCAGTCGCTCGGGTTCGACGAGGACGGGGTCGAGGTCCAGGTGTCATCCACCGCGTACGCCTTGTCGGGACCTGTCGGCGCCCGCGGCTCGATGGAGCACATGGAGACGCTCTCCCGCAGCCGGCCGGGCTACATGGTGTTCAGTGACACCGTGGGCGCGGTGGTCGACGGAATCAGGCCGTACCCCGTGCGGTCGGCGCAGTCCACGGAGGCCGCGCTCGCGTTGGCCCCCACGGCCCAGGCCTATACGTCCGCCCATATCACCTGGGGGCTCGCGGGTTGGAGGGACGCGGAGGACCTGGCTTTCGCCTGGCGGCTGGCGCGCGTGGGTGGGGCGCTCGCCCTCCACGTGGAGGTGCACGATGACAGGGTTGTTCCTCTGGGCACCGGTACCGGTGTGCACTCGGACCACGTGGAGTTCACCGTGCACCGGATGCGCACGCCTGGAGCGTTCTCCGAGCTCAAGCTGGGCCTCCTGCTCGCGGCGGGAGGAAAGGTCGAGGCGCGTGACTGGACGGGAGAGGCGAACACCCCCCTTCCCGCCATCCAGGGCACCTGGCGCAAGCGTCCTCGGGGATACGAGATGACGCTCACGCTCCCGCTGGCGGACCTCCTCGGCGCGGCGGAGCCGAATATCTCCCTCGGCGTCTCGCTCGCGGTCTCCGATGCGGACGCGCGAGGCAAGCAGGAGACGCTGATGAAGCACAGCGGAACCCTGATGTTCTGGACCGAGTACCCGCCGAGCATCGACGAGTACCGGCGCCACGGCGCCATGGAATGACGCGCGGGCGGGGGCTACTGCATCGTCGTCAGCACGCAGCCCCAGCCGTCGTAGTCACCCTCGTGGGCCTGGAGGACCTCCAGGATCTCCACCGTCACCTCGTCCGCGCGCCCCTCCGCCAGCGAGTCCTCTCGGGTGAAGGACACGGCCCACCGCGTATCGGGAGGCTCGGGCGCGCGCGGGGCGGAGACCTTGAACCCCTTCTTCGCGAGCTGCCCCCCGGCGCGGGTCGCCTGCTCCTCGCTGGAGAAGTGCGCCAGATGGTCCACCTCGCGCGCCACTTCACTCCGGTCTCCTTGCTTCGCCAGCAGGTCGAGCAGGCTCCGGTTCGACATCAGGTGGCGGTGGAGCTCCGGCGGATAGAGCCAGTCGAAGTACACGGCCCACTCCGGGTCCTCCTCGAGCTCCAGCTCCAGCGTGTAGTCACCCTGCACGGGGGTCACCACGCGCTGGACCTCGGACTGCGAGACGCCGCGCGGGCCGAAGAAGAACGCCTCCGTGAGGCCCTGCCCCACGCTGCGGCCCACGAAGAGGAACCCCAGCGCCCCGAGCGCCGGGACGAACGCGTCCTCCAAAGCGAAGAGGGCGTCCGACTCCTCACGCGAGCGCAGGCCGTCCGGCCGGGGCGACTTCATCGCCACGCGCACGGTGAGCCGGAGCGGATGGCTCGAAAGAGGCGCCTGGGACGCCGCCTCCATGTCCAGGAGGAACGACGTGGGGCCGTCCTCCAGCTCCATCAGATACGTATCGAAGTTCTCCTCCCAGGCCTTCACCGCGCTGCTCACTGCTCACCTTCCTCCACCGTGAGCTGGTACGAGTCCTGGAAGTTGGCCTCGCGGTTCTTCGCGTCGCGCACCTCGAAGATGTAGACGCCGGGCTCCGCGCTGAAGCGGATGCTCTCCGGCTGGTCGCCCTTGGCCCGGTCCGCCGTCTGCACCAGCGACAGCTTCCCGTCCGGCTGCACGCGGTGCAGGTACAGGCCCACGTCCACCTTGAGGATGCCCAACAGCGTCGCCTTCAGCGGCGTACGCACCGGACGGTCCGACAGGTCCAGGCGGTAGAAGTCCGTGTCCTTCACCGGGAACACCGTGCCGCGCACCGCCTTGCCGAGCGTCAGCTCCTGCGCGCGCTCCAGGTTGTTGTTCGGCTCGCGCTCCTCGCCGCCGTTGTCCGGCACCGTGGTGATGCTGATGCGGTAGGGCTGCTCCGCGTTCTCGAAGTCCTTCACCCACTTGCCCTCCACCTTGCGCGACGCGCCCTCCACCCGGAACCAGCACGAGCCACTGCACGCGACGTTGTTCAGGCGCTCGGGCTCCTTCAGCGCGCCGTCGTTGGCCCGCAGCAGCACCGTCTCCTGCTGACCGTCACCCTGGGGCGGCTCCACCATGGAGAGCACCAGGTCCAGCCGCTCCACGCCCGACAGCTCCACCTTCGCCAGCACCGGCTCCGTCGTGCGCAGCACGAAGTGGTCCACGTCGCCCTTGGGCGAGATGAAGCCCTCGCGGTAGCCGCCGGCCGTCAGCGGCGTCGCCTTGTACAGCTCGTCGTTGGGCTCCAGCTCCGCGTTCGCGCCGGCCTCCTCCTGCGTCACGGTGAGCGTGTACGGCGTGCCCGAGTTGAACGTGCGGCGCGCCTCCTTGCCCGTCCCCGTCCAGCCGCCCTTCACCACCACGTAGACCACCCGGTCCGTCGCCCGCACGCCGATGTTGCGCAGCGACAGCGCCTCGCCCTCCTTGCCTCGCAGCGAGAACAGCGGCGCCTCGGCCGCCGACAGCACGGAGAGCTCCGGCCGCACGCCCTCCACCGCGGACAGTTCGATCTTCAACGCCACCGAGGGAGGCTCGGGCGGCACGGCGATGCCCGCGTCCGTCGCCTGCGCCACCGCCGCGCCCTGGGGCCGAGGCGCCGCGGGGGGCTCTCCTCCGGCGAAGGTGCCCGAGGGGGCGGGCGGCGTGTCCAGCGGCGCCGCGCCTTCCTCCGGCGTGCCCGTGGCCGCGCCGCTCTCCGAGCCCGGAGCGGGGGAGGGCGCCTCACCCTGCGCGGCGGCCGCGCCCTGCGCCACGGCGCCCTGGAGCGCCTCGGCTCCCTGGGGCGCGGCGCCCTGCGTCGGCGTGGCCCCCTGCGCGTCGTCCGGCGCGGGGACGCCCTCGCCCGGCGGAGGCGTGGGGACGGCGGCCTCGGGCAGCTCCACCCGGTACCAGTCCTCGTCGCCCGCGTGGCCCAGGAACGCCGTCACCGTCTGCCCCAGCGGCAGGGGAATCGCGTCCACCGCGCGATCATTCGGCTCGTGCTCCTCGCCGTCGTTGGGCGCGCGCATCTTCACCGTCAACGTGTACGCCCCGCCCACGCCCTTGCGCGCGGGCGCCACGCGCACCCAGCGCTCCTTCTCCACGTAGAGGTTGGGGAAGCGCTCCGGCTTGCCGTCGCCCTCGCTGTTGATGGCGGCCAGGCGGTTCCTGTCCCGGTCATGGACCTCCAGGGTGATGTCCCCGCCGGGCAGGCCCGACACGGTGACGTCCACCACCCGGGGCGCGGAGGGCGCCAGCCGGTACCAGTCCTCGTCGGCCTTGTTGGGCTGCGCCGTCAGCTCCGCCGTCACCGTGCTGTCGCGGGTGATGTCGAGCGCCTGCTCGGGCCGCTCATTGGGCTCCTGCTCCGTGAGCGCCGCGGGCCCTGTCTCCACGGGCCCCGCGTCGGGCACCTCGGCCGGCTTGTCGTCCTTGCAGGCGACCAGCGTCGCGGCCAGCACACAGACCCACCCCCAGCGTCGCGTCACGTTCATTCTCCGCATCGTGCCGCATCACTTCCTCGCGGCGTCCGAGTGTCAAGCACCCCAACATCGCGGCGGGCGCTTTCATCCCCCCGGGCCGGGGATCCGCTGTCGCTGGATTCACCGCGAAGACTTCCAGCCAGGGACTGGAGCCGTCGACGCGGGGCGATCCAAGATGGCGCCATGAGCCGCCTCCCCCTCGCCCTGCTGCTGCTCTCGAGCGCCGCGCCCGCCGCGTCCACCGCCCCGCCGGGCTACGCCCAGGCCTCCGACTACCTGGAGCGCGAGCGCCAGCCGGAGCGCTACTCGCCCCTGCACCTGTTGGATGGACGCGACACGACGGCCTGGTGCGCCACGGGGACGCCGCCCGCCGCCGTCACCATCGGCTTCAAGGACGTGGTGACCATCGACGAGGTGCGCGTCTACACGGGCGACGGCACCGACAAGGCCGCGTACAAGGCCCACGCGCGGGCGAAGAAGCTCACCCTCACCACCGTGGACACGTCCAAGAGCCTCAAGGTGGAGGACAAGCGCGGGCTCCAGGTCGTCCCCATCAGCCCCGCCATGACGGGCAACCGCTTCACGCTGGAGGTTTCCGAGCGCTTCCCGGGCACGGCGGAGGACGGCCCCGTCTGCGTCACCGACCTCATCTTCTACTCGGGAGGCAAGGCGCTCAACGGCACGTGGCTTGCGCCCCGGCTGCGCTACGACGCGCGGCTGGCGCCCCTGTTGGGCACGTGGTTCAGCGGCCTGGAGGGCGCTCCGGACCGCTTCCTCTCGCTCTACGTGGACGGGACGTACCGCTTCGCGCACGAGCCGCTGGAGGGCGGCGAGCCCAGCGCCGTGACGGGCACGTATGCCCTGTCCGGTTCCCGACTCACGCTGGAGGTGCCCAAGCGCGGCAAGGTGACGCTGCGGCTGCAGAAGGGCGGCTCGGACGATGCGGGCGCCACCCTGGAGCCCGAGGGGGCCCTGGCCGAGGAGTGGGGCCGCGGTTTCCGCGGCCAGCCCTAGGTCCGTCCGGCGTGCCGCCCGTCTAGAGGGCGGCCACCTTCTTCTTGGCGCTGAAGCGGCGGAAGAAGTCGATGATCTCCTTCTCCGCGACCTTCACGTCGGTGGCGTCCTGGAATTCCGACTCCAGGAAGATGCCACCGCAGGACTCGCAGGTGTCGTAGTGGAGCGGGTGCTGGCGGTCGCCGCCGTCCACGCGGACGAGGTCGACATGGCACTCGGGGCACTGGCCGGTCAACGCCTCCGCGTCCACCTTGCCTCCCTGATGCTCCAGCCCTTGGAGGTTGTTGTGGAGCAGGACCCGGTTCAGGTCCGCGACGTCGATCCAGAGCCCGCCGCAGTCTCCACACTTTCGCAACGTCTGGTCATCCCCCTCGAGATCGGCCATCTCGACGTTGCAGCTGGGGCAATCCATGGGACGGTTCATTCTCCTGCAATGGGGGACGCACGTCCCCAGTGGTCCGAGAATGATAGGTCGCGCGAAATTTGGGATGCAACCCACGTTGCCGCTTCTGTTGGCAACGCGCCGTCTGGGGGTCGAAAGGCCCCGTGCTCCTCAGGCCTTCGCCTTGACCCGGCGGATGTCCGCGCCCAGGGCGCGCAGCTTGCGCTCCAGCCGCTCGTAGCCGCGGTCCAGGTGGTAGACGCGGCTGACGTCCGTGCGCCCCTCGGCGCGCAGGCCCGCCAGGATGAGCGAGGCGCTCGCCCGCAGGTCCGTGGCCATGACGGGCGCGCCGCTCAGGTGCTTGACGCCCTTCACCACCGCGGTGTGCCCCTGGATGGTGATGTCCGCGCCCAGACGGTGCAGCTCCGGCACGTGCATGAAGCGGTTCTCGAAGATGTTTTCGCTGATGACGGATGTCCCCTGGCTCACACACATGAGGGCCATGAGCTGGGCCTGCATGTCGGTGGGGAAGCCCGGGTGCTCGGTCGTCGTGATGTTGACGGAAGTCAGGGTGCGCGGGGCCTTGCAGCGGATGCCGCCGGCCTCGGCCGTGAGGGTGCACCCGGCCTCGCGCAGCTTGTCCATGACGGCGTCCAGGTGCTCGGGGACGGCGTGCTTCACCAGGACGTTGCCGCCGGAGATGGCCGCGGCGACGAGCAGGGTGCCCGCCTCGATGCGGTCCGGGAGGATGGCGTGCTCGACGGGCTTGAGGCCCTCCACGCCCTCCACGGTGATGACGGAGGTGCCGGCGCCTTCGATGCGCGCGCCCATCTTGTTGAGCACCCGCGCCAGCTCCTCGATTTCGGGCTCGCGCGCGCAGTTCTCCATGATGGTGCGGCCCTTGGCCAGCACGGCCGCCATCAGCACGTTCTCCGTGCCGGTGACGGTGATGACGTCGAAGTTGACGGTGCCGCCCTTGAGCTGCTTGGCGCGGGCCTCCACGTAGCCCTCCGTCAGGTGGATGTCCGCGCCCAGCGCCTTGAGGCCCTTGAGGTGCTGGTCGATGGGGCGCGCGCCGATGGCGCATCCGCCCGGCATGGACACCCGCGCCCGCCCGAAGCGCGCGACGAGCGGCCCCAGCACCAGCACGCTGGCGCGCATCGTCTTGACCAGGTCGTACGGCGCCTCCGGGGTGATGTGGCCGTTGACGCCCACCTCGCAGACGTCCTTCTTGCGCGCGGTGAGCCGCTCCGCGCCGCAGCCCATGGTGCGCAGCACCTTGAGCATGGTGGCGACGTCGGCCAGGTCCGGCACGTTGCGGAAGGTGGAGGTGCCGTCCGCCAGGAGCGCGGAGGCGAGGATGGGCAGCGCCGCGTTCTTCGCGCCCGAGACGACGACCTCGCCGTGCAGCTCCGCGCCGCCCTTCATCACGATCTTGTCCATGTTGCTTCCGGCCCTCAGCCCTGTGGCCCGCTGACCGCGGGCTGTGTCCCAAATGCCATGCGCTCCCGCCGCTCGAGGTCCTTCTCCACGCGCGCGTCCTCGTAACCGGCCGCGCGCAGGAGCTCCAGGACGGCGGGGCCCTGCGTCTCCCCCATCTCCAGTGCAAGCAGTCCGCCAGGCTCCAACCACTTCCGGGCCTCGCTGACCACGCGCTGGAGGGCGACCAGCCCGTCGGGCCCTCCGTCCAGCGCCAGCCGGGGCTCGCGCCGCACCTCGGCGGACAGCCCGGCAATCTCCTCCGACGCGATGTAGGGCGGGTTGGACACGACGACGTGGAAGCGGGCGTCGGCGGGCAGCGGGGAGAACAAGTCCCCCTGGAGCACCGTGACGCGCTCGGAGACCTTGAGCGCCTCCGCGTTCTCGCGCGCCAGCGCGCACGCGTCCGGCGACAGGTCCGTGGCCGTCACGGACAGCAGGGGCCGCTCGGCCGCGAGGCTGATGGCGATGCAGCCGGAGCCCGTGCACACGTCCAGCGCGCGCGCGGGCGCGTCCTTGGGCAGCTTGCGCAGGGCGGCCTCCACCAGGAGCTCCGTCTCCGGGCGGGGGATGAGCACGCGCGCGTCCACCTTGTAGGCGCGGTTGTAGAACTCGCGCGTCCCGGTGAGGTACTGCGTGGGCTCACCCGACAGGCGCCGGGCGATGAGCGCCTTGTAGGTGGCCAGCTCGTCCTTGGAGAGCGGGCGGTCCAGGTCCACGTACAGCCGCACGCGCCCGGTCTTCAGCACGTGCGACAGGAGGATTTCCGCGGTGAGTCGCGGCGCGTCCACCTGCCGCTTCTCGAAGTGCTGCGTCGTCCAGGTGAGGACCTTGCGGATGGTCCAGGTCTCGCTGCTCATGCTTCGGGCTGTGGCCTCGGACCGCCGCCCGTCTGCGCCTTGAGGGCCTCGGCCTGGTAGAAGGTCCGGCAGGCGGTGATGATGTCCTCGATGTCGCCCATCATCACGGCCGGCAGGTTGTGAACCGTCAGGCCGATGCGGTGGTCCGTCAGCCGGTCCTGCGGGAAGTTGTACGTGCGGATCTTCTCGCTGCGGTCGCCCGTGCCCACCTGCGAGCGGCGGGTGGAGTCGCGCTCGGAGCGGATGCGCTCCTGCTCGATTTCGTAGATCTTCGCGCGCAGCATGCGAAGGGCCATGTTGTAGTTCTTCAGCTGGCTCTTCTCCTGCTGGCACTTCACCACGATGCCCGTGGGCCGGTGCGTCAGGCGCACCGCGGAGTCCGTGGTGTTGACGCTCTGGCCGCCGGAGCCCGTGGAGCGCATGGCCTGCCGGTCGATGTCCGCCTCGTTGATCTTCACGTCCACCTCCTCGGCCTCGGGCATGACGGCCACCGTGATGGTGGAGGTGTGGATGCGGCCCTGCGTCTCGGTGGCCGGCACGCGCTGGACGCGGTGCACGCCGGACTCGTACTTGAGGCTGCTGAAGACGGCGTCGCCCGACAGCGTCACGGTGGCGTCCTTCACGCCGCCCGCGTTGCCGGGGCTCATGTCGATGATGTCCGACTTCCAGCCGCGCGTGTCCGCGTACCGGAGGTACATCTGCATGACCTCCTCGGCGAACAGCGCCGCCTCGTCGCCGCCCGCGCCCGCGCGAATCTCCAGGATGACGTTCTTGTCGTCATTGGGGTCCTTGGGCAAGAGCAGCACCTTGAGGCTGGCCTCGAGCGCGTCGCGCTGCTCCTTCAGTCCGGGCAGGGCCTCGCGCGCGTAGGTCTTCTCGTCGGCGCTGCCGGCGTCGAGCCAGGCTTCGACCTCCTTGAGGTCCGCGAGCACCTGGCGGTACGTCCGGAACGTCTCCACCAGCTTCTCCAGGCCCGCACGCTCCTTGGAGACCTTCTGGAGCCTCGCCGAATCGGCGAGCACGTCCGGGTTGGACAGGTCCGCGGTGAGGCGCTCGAACCGGCGCTCGACGTCTTCGAGTTTGTCAATCATCGTCGTTCCAGGGGGTATTGCCCCTTTGTCCGGCTGCTGGCAAGGGAGGACGGAGTCAAGAAATTCCTTGGCCGCTCGGGCGGTAGCATGAAAGAAGGGCCGCCCTCACCGCCGAGCCTCGTGCCCGAGCGGTCGGTCTCACATCACCTACACGGAGTCCTTCCATGCCCGCCCAGAAGGGAAATCGTTCCAAGAAGAAGGTCGCCAACCGCGCCAAGGGCCGGAAGGCCCAGCTGAAGCGCCGCCGCAGCCGCGCCAAGAAGGGCCAGTCCAACAACAAGGTCTGACGCGCCGGTTACTCCCTCCCGCCTGTCGCGGGGGAGGGAGTCGGCCCGGCCCACGGCTCCAGTTCGGGGAGCATCTTCCCCAGGGAGCGTGAGCTTTCGGCCAACAGGCGCAGCACCTCCTCGGCCGCCGGCCCCGTCACGGGCACCGGCTGGAAGGGGAGCTCCGGGAAGCGGTCCGTGCGCAGCGGCAGCACCTCGCTCTTGAGGTAGCCCTCCGGTCCGAAGGTCCCCTTCCACAACGCGCCGCGCTTGTCGCGCGGGTTCCAGTTCCCCCCGAAGACGAAGTTGCCCAGCGAGTACACCACGGGCCTGCCCTGGAAGAGCTCCATGCCCTGGAGCACGTGGGGGTGGCTGCCCAGCACGCCCGAGGCGCCCGCGTCGATGGCGGCGTGCGCCAGGCGGACCTGGTAGGGCTCCAGCACCTGGGTGCCCTCGCGGCCCCAGTGGAAGTAGGGCAGCACGACGTCCGCCTGGGCCTTGGCCAGGGCGATGTCCTCGCGCAGCATCCGCTCCATCACGTCCACGTCGGAGAAGTGGCCCGCGACGCCCGGCGTGGTGTCGGTGGCGTAGACCTCCGGCGGCTCGATATTGCGCTCGCCCAGGAAGAAGTAGCCCAGCAGCGCCACCCGCAGGCCGCCCACGGTGAGGACTGCGGGACGGCGCGCCTCGGCCAGGGTGCGCCCGGCGCCGAAGTAGGGGATGCGCGCGGCCTCCAGCGTCGCCAGGGTGTCGAGCAACCCCTGGGCGCCGTAGTCCATCAGGTGGTTGTTGGCCAGGCTGACCACGTCCACGCCGCCCGCGGTGAGCGCGCCCACCAGCTCCGGACGGGCCCGGAAGTTGAAGTTCTTGGGCAGCTTCTCGCCCCCTTCGGTGAAGGGGCACTCCAGGTTGATGACGAAGAGGTCCGCCGCGTCACCCAGGGCGCGGACCTCCTTGAAGCCATAGGCGAAGAGCTCCTCCCGGGAGCGGCCCTTGGCCAGCTCGTCGTCGAAGAACTTCTGGTGGTTGTGGCCGAGCGTCACGTCCCCGCCGAACAGGAGGGTGATGGGGCGGGGGACGGCGGGCGGGGAGGGGGGCGCCAGGGCGGCGGGCGTCCCGGCGTCCTCGGTTTGTCGGGTCGGGGCGGGAGGGGTGGGGTCCACCGTCACCGGGACGGGGCGAGGATGACAGGCGGAGAACAGGAGGAGCAGCAGGGCGGCGTGGCGCATGGACGGAGGGAAACTCTACCTTGCACCCGTGTTTGCGCGGCGCGTAGATTGCCCCGCGCGCTCATGGCCCGGGAAAAGGACAACATCGCGCTCTCCGACGAGCACAACACTCGCGGAATCGAGCTGGCGGACCGGGGTTGGCTGGACGAGGCCATCAAGGAGTTCAAGAAGGCCATCGAGCTGGACCCCAGCTCCGCGCACGCCCACGACAACCTGGCCACCGTCTACGCGGAGAAGAAGCTCTTCCGCGAGGCGCTCACCGAGTACCTCACCGCCCTGAAGCTGGAGCCGGAGAGCGCCACGGCGCACTACAACCTGGCCTGCTTCCTCTCCACGCACGCGGGGGAGATGGCGGTGGAGGAGTACAAGGAGGCCATCGAGCTGGACCCCGAGTACCCGGACGCGCACCTCAACCTGGGCCTCACGTACGCGGACCAGGGCCGGGTCGAGGAGGCGATGCGCGAGCTGCAGGCGGCCATCGAGTTGGATCCGCAGGACGCGTTCCCCCGGCACGAGCTGGCGGCGCTGATGATGGACGAGGGCGACTACCGATCCGCCATCACGCTCCTCAAGGACGTGGTGCGGCTGGAGCCGGACAACTTCGAGGCCCAGTTGGATTTGGGCATCTGCTACGCGCAGAAGGGCTTCTACGCGGAGGCCGAGCGCGCGTACGAGCGGGCCCGGGCGCTCAACGCCGAGGACCTGCTGCTCAACTACAACCTGTCCGCGCTGTACGCCCTGTGGGGGCGACCGAAGGACGCGGTGACGTACCTGAAGTCGGCGCTCACGGCGGACCGGCAGAAGGTGATGGGGTGGTTGTCGACGGACCCCATGTTCGACGCCCTCAAGGGCGACACCGACTTCGAAGCCTTGTTCTGAGCCATGGGCATGGAATGGGTGTTCCTGGGGCTGGCGATCCTCCTGGTCTTCGCCAACGGCTTCTTCGTGGCGACCGAGTTCGCCATCGTGAAGATTCGCGCCACGCGGCTGCAGGCGCTGGTGGACGAGGGCCAGCCGGGCTCCACGCAGGCGCTGAAGATGGTGGAGCAGTTGGACGCGTACCTGTCCGCCACCCAGTTCGGAATCACGCTGGCGTCGCTGGGGCTGGGCTGGCTGGGTGAGCCCGCCTTCGCGAAGCTGTTGGAGCCGGTGCTGACGCGGGTGGTGCCCGAGGGCGCGAGCCCCACGGTGGCGCACACCGCGTCGGTGGTCATCGCCTTCAGCATCATCACGTTCCTGCACATCGTGCTGGGGGAGCTGGCGCCCAAGAGCCTGGCCATCCAGCGCGCGGAGGCGACGACGCTCGCGGTGGCGCTGCCGATGCGGGCCTTCTACCTGCTGTTCTACCCGGCCATCGTGCTGCTCAACGGGCTGGCGGCGTGGGTGCTGCGGGTGGTGGGGCTGCAGACGGTGGGCGAGGCGCACGAGGCGCACAGCGAGGACGAGCTGCTCGTCATCCTCCACAGCTCCGCGCAGGCGGGGGCGATCACGACGGCGCGCGCGGAGCTGCTCGAGCGCGCGCTGGAGATGGCGCAGAAGACGGCGCGGCAGGTGATGGTGCCGCGCAACCAGGTGAAGTTCCTGGACGTGGAGGAGCCGCTGGAGAAGTGCATCGCGGACGCGCGCGCCGCGGGGCACACGTGGCTGCCGGTGTGTCGGGGCAACCTGGACGAGGTCGAGGGCGTGGTGAACGCCAAGGACCTCTTCTTCCTGTTGTCGCGCGGCGAGCTGCGCAGCCTGGCGCAGGTGCAGCGGCCGGTGCTGTTCATCCCGGAGAACGCGACGCTGGAGCAGCTGCTCGCGGAGTTCCGGCGCCGGCGTCGTCAGACGGCGCTGGTGGTGGACGAGCACGGCGGTACGTCGGGCCTGGTCACCATCGCGGACGTGGTGGCGGAGGTGGTGGGCGACGTGGCGGAGCTGGGCCGGCGGGTGGAGGAGGTGCGTTCGCTGCCCGGTGGACGCTTCGAGCTGCCCGGCACCGCGCAGTTGGACGACCTGGAGGAGCGGCTGGACGTCAGCTTCGACCTGGACGAGGACGAAGAGGGCGAGGTGACGACGATTGCCGGCTTCCTGATGTCGAAGCTGGGGCGGGTGCCGGAGAAGGGCGACTCGCTGCGGCTCGACATGTGGCGCATCCTCGTGGAGGAGGTGGACGGGCCCCGCGTGGTGCGCGTGGTGGTGGAGCCCCAGTCCCGCGCCGCGCCCAGGACGCCCGCGGATGGCTCCGCGCCGGCGACGTCGACGGACGGCTCCCCGGGTGAGCCTCCCCCGACGGCTTCCTCGGGCTCGGGCGGCGAGTCCGCCTGACAACGTGAGACGTGCTTGTATGGACGTTCTGGGTGAGGGAGCAGCAAGCGTCAGAAACGCCAGGGATGATTCGCTAGGTCAGACCGAGTCCCGCCCGTTCAAGAGGAATGTGATGACGCCTGTGTCCCCACCGACGAGGGTCGAACTGCCTGATCCGGCGCCGCTATTGCGTTGGTTGGCGCACGATCCCGTAGGGCTCCCGCTCGGCTCTGTCGACCCCATCGAGATGTGGGGTCTGGTGGCGCTCGCGGCGCTTGCGAGGATGGACGGGGCGACTCCGCTGCGTGTGACGCTCGACTCCAACTCGCGCTCATGTCAGTTCGCGCGCGCGGTGGGGTTCGAGGATGTCCTTTCCACGACGGGGCAACTCGCCACCGCGCCTGCGGAGCAGGGCCGTACCGTCAAGCTCACTCGCATCCGCAGGCAGGACTCGACGGAGCCTCCCTCCGACAAAGTCTCTCGACTGCTGGTTCCCGACAGCCGCTTCGAGGACACCCGCCGCACGCTGTACTACGTACTGAACGAGCTGCTGAGGAACATCGTCCAGCACAGCCATGACCCCCTAGGAGGTGTCGTCGGGGCGCAGCTCAACCGGGGCGGACGCAATGCTGCGCAGCCCATGGTCCAGGTTGCGGTCGCCGATGCGGGAATCGGGATTCCCCAGAGCCTCGTGGGCCGACACCCGAGCCTCGTGGATGCCGGAGCCGCGCTGGAGAAGTCGCTGTGGCCTCATATCTCCAGCGCGTTCGACGAGGGAGAGACTGGCAGCGCCCAGAACGCTGGCATGGGCCTGTTCTTCATCTCGGAGATGACCAAGCTGGTCGGTGGTCGCCTGCTCATCGCGACGCGGGGGGTCACACTGACGCTGCAGGGGGATGAGAACTTCGAAGACCCCCACGGCATCCAGCACGTCCTGAGAGACGTGGGGTTCCCTGGGACGTTGGTTGCGTTCGAAATGCCAGCGGAGGCGGAGCAGGACTACGACGGCATGATCGAGACGATTCGTCAGCGCGCCAAGGACCGTACGCCAAGGCGGGCGGTCCACAAGTGGCTCACGTTCGATGCGCCTCCACCCCAGAGCTTGCGGGTCATTGTCCGCTCTACGGGTGTGGAGGACGCGAGGGCGGCTCAGCGCTACTCGGAGGATGTCCTCCTCCCCAGGCTCATCAAGCGGCAGCCCGTCGCGCTGGACTTTGTTGGCATCCCGACGTGCACGCAGAGCTACGTGCACGCCTTGCTCTACGAGGCCCTCCGCCTTGCTTGGGCGCGCAAGACGCCCATTTACGTCCTCAACGCTCAGCCCGCGGTGCGCAGTACGTTGGAGCTCCTGGAGAACTACGCCCTGGGCGGGTAGCTCCAGCGCGCTCAGGGCGCGGACGTGCCCTTCTTGTCGGCCGCGGCCTTCTTCACGGGCCGCTTCTCCTTGCCGGAGGACTTGGCCTGTGCGGGCTGGGGCCTTTCAACCTTGAGCAGCTCCAGATCCGTGCTCTCCGGCGTGGCGAACTTGATGATGCCCACGCCCGGCGCGAACCAGATGTAGCTCTCCATGGAGCGGCCCTCGGAGCCGGGGCGGCTGGCGCGCGCGGTGACGATGTTCTTCACCTTCAGGGCCTTGAACGTCCCGGCCGCGACGGTGACCTCCTCCTCGCCCACCACCGTGGACTCCTTGTCGAACGTCGTCGCGATGATGGGGCGGATGCCGCCCGTCTTGCCCACGGGAGGCTGGAGCTTCACCGACAGGCTGTTCTTCCAGGTGCCACCCAGCACCATGCTCGACGGCGCGGGCACGGCCACGCCCTCGGAGCTCACCACCTGGACATCCATGCCGGACGCCGACAGCAGCGTACCCTCCAGGCCACCCAGGCCCGTGCTCATGCCCAGGCTGCTACAGGTTGCATCCGTCTCGCCCTGTCGGCCCTTGAGCTTCACGGCGACCTTGCCGGTGAGGCCCTCCGGCGTGGGCGTCACGCCGTGCGTGCTCAGCACCATCTGCGAGGACCTGCCCGCCCGGTAGGTGAGCGTCAGCCCCTCCTCGAGGGGGAAATACGGGTTGGGGCAGGCAGAGACCGCCTCCACCGCTTGAGTGTCAGACCGGGGTGCTACCTCCGGCGTAGGAGACGCTCCCATGAGGAGCGTCATGGCGAGAAAGGGCTGGAACGTATGCAACCTCCGGAAAAGTCAATGGGAAGGTAGGGTGGGGCGCCCAGGGTGCAAGTCCGAGAGAGGACCCTGCTGGCCGACTCCTGTCCGACCGAAGGGCAAGCAGCCGAACGTATGGCCACGCGTGGCATGGTCACGCTTGATCGCCTGGGAGGCGGCTGGTAGTCCTCGGAGAAATCGTTCCGAGGCCGATTTCTAGGCCTCGCGCTCACTTTTCACTCAGTACCTCGCGCGTCTCCCGGGAGCCCGCTGGCATGCGTATCAAGCGGTTGGACATCACTGGCTTCAAGTCCTTCATGGAGCGCAGCGTCTTCACGTTCGACGAAGGCGTCACCGGCATCGTCGGCCCCAACGGCTGCGGCAAGTCGAACGTCGTGGACGCCATCCGCTGGGTGATGGGTGAGCAGAGCGCGAAGAACCTCCGTGGCCGTGGCATGGAGGACGTCATCTTCAACGGCTCGGAGAACAAGCCGCCCCTGTCCATGGCGGAGGTGTCGCTGACCTTCCTGGTGGACGACACGGACCAGCTCGCGCCCCAGTACCAGGGCTTCTCGGAGATCACCGTCACGCGGCGCCTGTTCCGCAACGGGGACTCGGAGTACCTCATCAACAAGACGCTGTGCCGCCTGCTCGACATCACCGAGCTGTTCCTGGGCACGGGCGTGGGAACCAAGGCCTACTCCATCATCGAGCAGGGCCGCGTGGGCCTCATCGTCTCCAGCAAGCCGGAGGACCGCCGGCACCTCTTGGAGGAGGCCGCGGGCGTCACCAAGTACAAGGCGCGCCGCAAGGCCGCCGAGCGGAAGATGGAGGCCACCGAGGCCAACCTCCTGCGCGTCACCGACATCACCAGCGAGCTGGAGAAGCGGCTGGACGCGCTGTCGCGTCAGGCGAAGAAGGCGGAGAAGTACAAGAAGCTCAAGGCGCGCATGCGGGACATCGACCTGCACGCGGCCAGCCACCGTCACCTGGAGCTGCTCGCGGAGAAGCAGGTCCTCCAGTCGCGCCTGTCCAACCTGGGCACCGAGGAGCGCGACAGCCTGGACCGCGTGAAGGAGCTGGAGGAGACCATCGCCCGGCGCCGCGCGGAGCTGGACGCGGAGGCCGCGGCGCTCCAGGCCCTGGCCGCCGAGGTGCACGCGCTGGAGAGCTCGCTGCAGCGCGACACGCAGGACTTGTCCTACGGCAAGCGCGACCTGGAGGAGACGCAGGCCCGCGTGGCCCAGGCCCGCACGGAGCTGGACGGGCTGCTCGCGCGCCAGGCGGAGATGTCCGAGGCCATGGCCGCGCGCGAGGCCGAGCTGTCCGGCATCGCCGGCTCGTGGAAGGAGGACGAGGTGGCGATGCAGGTGGCGCAGGAGGAGCTGCGCCGCGTCACCCAGCTGCAGACGGAAGTGGCCCTGCGGCTCGAGCAGGAGCGCGCGGGCCTGGTCGCCGTGGCCACGCGGCTGGCCAACCACGAGAGCAACCTGGTGGGCCTGGCCCGTCAGCGCACCGATTTGGAGGGCCGCCGCGCCAAGCTGCAGGCGGAGCTGGCGGCGCTGCGCGAGCAGGAGGCGCAGCTGGAGACGGCGCGCGGTGAGGTGGCGAGGCGGGTGGAGGACACCCGGCACCTGGCCGCGGAGCTGGCCGAGCACAAGGCGCAGGAGGAGGACGCCCTGTCGCGCACGCGCGCGGCCTTCACTGAGAACGAAATCCAGGTCATCGCCCTGCGCGAGGAGCTGAGCGACAAGCGGAGCCGCCTGTCGTCGCTGGAGGACATCCAGAAGAACTACGACGGGTTCGACCGCGGCGTGCGCGCCGTCATGGTGCGCGCGGGCACGGTGGCCCGGGAGCAGGGCATCTTCGGCCTCGTCGCCGACGTGCTCACGGTGACGCCGCGCTACGAGCGCGCGGTGGAGGCCGCCCTGGGTGAGCGGCTCCAGCACGTCATCGTCGAGAGCCGCGACAAGGGCGTGGAGCTGGTGGAGTACCTCAAGGGCCACGCGGAGGGCCGGGGCAGCTTCCTGCCCGTGCCCGCGCTGGACGCCCTGCCGCCCGTGGAGGCGCCGGACTTCGAGCGCCCGGGCGTGCTGGCGCACGCGCTGGGCGAGGTGACGTGCGAGGAGGCGCTGCAGCCCGTGGTGCGGCTGCTCCTCGGAGACGTCGTCATCGTCCAGGACCTGGCGGCGGCGCGCGCGTACTCGGAGGCCGGCGGCCCGGCGCGCACGCTCGTCACGCAGGACGGCGAGGTGTTCCGGCAGGACGGCACCATCGTCGGCGGTGAGCGCGAGGGCGCGGCGGTGGGCGCGCTCCAGAAGAAGCGCGAGATCGCGGAGCTGGCCACCGAGGTGGCCCGGGTGGAGGAGCGCTACAACGAAATCCTGACCCGGCACTACACGCTCCAGAAGCAGATGGGGCACACCGAGGGCGTCCTCAAGGGGCTGGCAAAGAACCAGCACGCCGAGGAGGTGAACCTCGCCAGCCAGGAGAAGGACCTGCACAAGGCGGGTGAGGACCTGGCGCGCGTGCGCGAGCGGGTGCGCTCCCTGGAGCAGGAGGACGGGCAGCTGGGGCAGAGCCACATGGCGCTGGCCCACGAGGAGGAGGCCAGCCGCGGCGAGGTGGCCCACGGCCAGACGGACCGCGAGGCCCGCGAGGAGCGCGTCAAGCAGCTCGCCGGCGAGCAGGAGTCCCTGCGCCAGCGCGCGGAGGCCGCCAACGCGGACCTGACGGGCCTGCGCATCAAGGTGGCCGCCGGCAGCGAGCGCGGCGAGTCCGCGCGCAAGGAGCTGGACAGCCTGGTCACCCAGCGCCGGGAGATGGAGACGCGCGTGGCGCGCCTGCAGGCGACCCTGGCCGAGGGCGGCGCGCGCACGGAGGAGCTGGGCAAGCGCACCACGGAGACCGAGGCGGGCCTGTCCCAGCGCGTGGAGGAGCACCGCGTCGCCGCGGAGGGCCTGGAGTCCCGGCGCGCCGCGCACCTGCTCGCCTCCAGCGAGGTGCGTGAGCAGGACTCCCAGTTCCGCGAGCTGCGCGGCCGGGTGGAGGAGCTGATGCAGGGGCTGTCGCAGATTTCGCTGCGCGAGCGCGAGATTGCCCTGGAGCTCGAGCACCTGTCGGCCGGCATCCGCGAGCGCCACCAGGTGGACCTGGCGCTGGAGCTGCACCGCTACCACCTGCTGCCGTCGCTGACGCCGGAGACGGAGGCGGAGCTGAAGGATCTGCGCGCCCAGGTGGAGAAGATGGGGGAGATCAACCTCACCGCCATCGACGAGCACGCGGAGCTCTCCAAGCGCTTCGACTTCCTCACCGCGCAGAAGACGGACCTGCAGGCCTCCATGGGGCAGCTCAAGGAGGCCATCCAGCGCATCGACGCGACCAGCCGCGAGCGCTTCAAGCAGACCTTCGACGTGGTGAACGAGAAGTTCCAGGCCATCTTCCCCCGCCTGTTCGGCGGTGGCCGCGCCAGCCTGGTGCTCACCAATGACGGGCCCAACGGCGAGCCGGGCGTGGAAATCGTCGCGCAGCCGCCGGGCAAGAAGCTCCAGAGCGTCAACCTGCTCTCCGGTGGCGAGAAGGCCCTCACCGCCGTGGGCCTCATCTTCGGCATCTTCCTCATCAAGCCCACGCCCTTCTGCCTCCTGGACGAGGTCGACGCGCCGCTGGATGAGGGCAACGTGGGCCGCTACAACGACATGGTGAAGGAGATGAGCCGCCAGTCGCAGTTCATCCTCATTACGCACAACAAGCGCACCATGGAGGTCTCCAACACCCTCTACGGCGTCACCATGGAGGAGCCGGGCATCTCCAAGCTGGTCAGCGTGAAGATTCGCGAGGCCAACGCGGCCAACGACGACAAGATCAGCGCGTAGTCGCGCGGGTCTGGGGCCGGGGAGTCCTCCCGGCCTCCCTGCTGGCGGCGGCACACAGGCCAGGAACACGGAAGGCGCGGGCCCCGACTTTCGGGAACCCGCGCCTTCGTGCGTTTCAGGCGGTGCCTGGGGCTACTTCTTGTAGCTCTTCTTCGGGCAGGCCTTCTGGTCCGCCTCGACGCGGGCCTGGGCGGTGCTCAGGTCCTTCTGGGTGTTGGTGAGGGCCGTCTGGCTGGCCGTCTCCACCGGCGTCCAACCCTCGGCGTCGGTCGTCTTCAGCTCCTGCACCAGCGCCACGGAGGCCTGGTCCACGACCTGCTGGGCCTCCAGCGCCTTCACCCAGCCCTGCGCGGCCTCGACCAGGCTGTTGCACTTGCCGGACAGCTCGTCGAAGAGCTTGTAGTCCTTGGTCTTCTGGTACTTGGCCACCACGGCCTCGAAGGCCTCGGCCGCCGCGGCGCGGGCGCCGAACGCGATGGCCGCGTCCGCCGCGCGCTGGTTGCGCACGACCTCCAGCTGGAAGAAGCGCAGCTGCGGGGGCAGCGAGGACGTCGCCTCGGTGGCGTTGGAGTTGAAGTGCACGAAGCGGTGCGGGTAGGTGAGCTTGTCGGTGGACACCTTCGCGGGCACCGCGAGCACCTTCGTCTTGAGGCACGCGGCCAGCTGGTCACCCTCGGTGCTGCCGGAGGCGTCGAACGTCACCTCGGCCGTGGGCTGCCCCTTGACGAGCGTCACGTGCGACGTCAGCACGGGCGGCGTCGCGCCCTTGTAGCCCGCGTAGCAGTCACACCACTCCTGCTGGGCCAGGCGCACCGCGCCGGAGAAGTCCGAGCCGTCGTTCACCCCGAACTTCACCGACGCGCTGCTGCCGGTGTCGTGCTCGAAGGTCGCGGTGGACTCGACGGCCGCGGCGCCCTTGGCGAGCAGCTTCGGCTTGACGAGCTTGTCCACCACGCCCTGGATGCACTGCTGGCCGGTGGGGGTGAGGTTGTCACCGCTGATGGCGTGCGTGGCGCTGGTGTCCGTCACGGTGGTCTTCACCGTCACGACGGTCTTCTCGGCGGGGCCCCGGTTGCTGGGGCTCACCAGACACTCGAGCACCTCCGGACGGGTGGTGAGCATGGCGCCCACGAGCACGCCCTGGTTGGACGGGGGCAGGTCCAGCTCGCGCGGGAAGCAGCTGGCCACGTCGAAGGCGGGCTGGTTGCCGATGCGCACGCGCTCCTCGGTGCTCACGGGCTTGCCGCCATTGCCATTGGCCGCCGCATCCTCTGCGGGCTTCTGCTGACCGGCGCAAGCGGCGGTGAAGACGACGGAGGCTACGACGAGACGACGCAACATGCGGTTGTTCTCCCTGGGGTAGGACTGCGAGGGGGCACTCACTTCTCCAGGCCCTCGGCGTTCTTGAGGTCCTTGAGGCGAAGCCCGTTCTTCTTGAGCAGGCGGTAGAGGCTCTGCATCGACAACCCGGTGCGCTGCTCGGCGGCCTTCATGTCGAAGCCCACCGTGCGCATCACCTCGGCGAAATACAAACGCTCGAAGTCGGCCAGCACCCGGTCCTTGGCCTCGTGGTACGGCATGCCGGTGACGAGCGTGGCCACCTGCGTGCTGGGTGGCTGCCCGTCCGGGCGGCGCGAGGGCTGGGCCAGGAAGTCCAGCCAGCTGGTGTTGCCCGTCTCCTCCATGAGCGCGCCGCGCTCGAGCACGTTGCGCAGCTCGCGCACGTTGCCCGGCCAGTCGTAGCCCTCGAAGAGCGCCAGCGTCTGGGGCGTGAGCGACACGCTGGCCCGCAGCGTCTGGGACAGGGCCTGCGCGAGCGACGGCAAGTCCTCCCGGCGCGTGCGCAGGGGCGGCAGCCGCACGCGCGCCACGGCCAGGCGGAAGTAGAGGTCCGCGCGGAAGCGGCCCTGGCGCACGTCCTCCTCCAGGTTGCGGTGCGTGGAGGCGATGACGCGCACGTCCACCGGCACCGGCTGCCCGTCCAGCGACGGCACCTCGCGCGCGTCCAACACGCGCAAGAGCTTGCCCTGCACCAGCAGTGGCAGCTCGCCCACCTCGTCCAGGAAGAGCGTGCCTCCGCGGGCGGCCTCGAAGACGCCTCGGGCCTCCTTGTCCTCCGGGTCGCTCGCGCGCAGGCCGCCGAACAGCTCGCGCTCCGCCTTCTCCTCGGAGATGAGGTTGCAGTCGACGACCTTGAAGGGGCCGTGACGCCGCGACGAGTGCTGGTGCACCGCCCTGGCCGCCAGCTCCTTGCCCGTGCCCGTCTCACCCTCGATGAGCAGGCTCATGTCCTCGCGGGCCACGCGGCGCAGCTCGGTGAAGACCCAGCGCATCTTCTCCGACGTGCCCACCAGCGCGCCGAAGGACTCCGCCCCGGCCAGCTCCACCTCCGTGGGCTTGGCGGCCACCTTCACCGCGAGCTTCGTCTTGCCCAGCTCCACCTTGTCGCCGCGCCCCAGGTACGCCTGGAGCACCTGCCGGCCGTCGAGGAAGGTGCCGTTGCGGCTGCCGGTGTCGCGCAGCAAGAGGCCCCGGGGCGTGCGCTCCACCTCCAGGTGACGGCGGCTCACCGTGGTGTCGGTCAGCACCAGGTCGCTCGCGGGGTCCGAGCCCACGCGCACCAGGCCATCCTGGGTGGTCACCTTCTTTCCCTTGTCGGGGCCCGACACCACCTCCACGGTCCACTCGTGAATGGGGATGCGCGTCGTGCGGCCTTCGTCCTTGTCCGTCTGGGTGGTCTGGGTGACCTCGGGCCTGGGTTCCATCATGGGTCCTCTTTAGGTGCGAGGGGACCGGGCGGGCAAGCCCGACGCACCGTCTGCGCGCCCCCACTTCGCGGGGGCAACAAGAGTGGAAGATTCTTCCCGGAAGGCAGCTGTAAGCGCGCCTCCTGCGAGAAGGAAAACCCGGGCATCGCGGCCCGGGACAATGGGAAACGTCGAGGGGGGACGCTTCAGGGCGAGGGAGGGTTCCGCGCGCGTGTGCAGCGCGAGCGCGGCCTCGCGGGTGGGCTTCGGGAGGACGCGTCGAGGGGCGGCGCCTGGAGCCACAGACGCTCCAGTCAGGGGTCGGCGGTGAGTGTCCACCAGGACACGTTCACCACCGGTCGCGCGCCAGGACGCGTCGGGCTCACGGCGCGCGGCCTCGTCCAGCGCGTGCCCGGAAAGGCCTGCGGGAGGAGAGGTCTCGACGTCGTGGGTCCGAGGGCCCCGTCCGGAAGACACGGCACGGCCGGCGCGCCGCCACATGGGCAGGCGTGCCGACTCGCATCGTCCGGGGAGGGAAGGGCCGTTCCTGAAACTCACGGCCGGCATCCAATGCGAACGCCTCGCGCGAATCCAGTGCTCACGCGAGGCCGTGCTTCACTTCAGTACGTCGCCGGCGAGTCGCTGGCCGGGAAGGACTCCTTCGACAGCTCGTCGACGAGGTCGTCGGACGCGCTGCCTCCGGACTTCACGCCCGCATTCACGGGAGCGCCGGCTCGCGGCGTCTTGCTGGAAGCGCTGGACTTGCTGGAGCCGGCCGCGCGCTTCTTGCCAGGCTCCGCGGCGGGCTTCTCCACGGACGAAAGGCGCGCGCCCAGCAGGTTCTTCGCCCGCTCGGCCAGGTGGCGCTGCTCGTCCTGCCAGTCGCGGAAGAACTGCGCCAGCTCCGGGTCGCCCGCCTGCTCGGCGTCGCGGATGAACTGCTCGGCCGTCGAGGCGCCCTTGAGCAGGTGGTACAGCGTGCTGATGACGTTGTCGTGCGCGTCCCGGGTCCCCGTCTGCCGCTCTTCACCTGCCATGTCCGCCTCCCGAGAAAGGGTGGTGTGCCATGGGGGAAAGCTAGCCACGGGGGCGGTGGGCGGCCCCGGGTGGGGCGCCCGCCCGCCTGCTCGCACCCGGTCAGGCTTGCAGCATGGGGTCCAGCTTGCCTTCCTTGTCGAGCTGGGCCAGGTCCGAGTAGCCGCCGACGTGCGTGTCGCCGATGAAGATTTGCGGCACGGTGCGCTGGCCGCCGCTCATCTCCACGAGCCTGGCTCGCGTGTCGTCGTCTCCGGTGACGTCCAGCTCCTGGAAGTCAACGCCCTTGCGCTTGAGCAGGTCCTTCGCGCGGACGCAAAAGCCACAGTAGTTCGTGGTGTAGATCTTCACGGGCTTCACGGTGTCTCCTCCTTCATTCCCAAACCTAAGGGCGTGGCCTGCCCCGCGCCACCCGGGGCATGAAAGCACGACGGCCCCCGGCTCCCTGAAGAGGAACCGGAGGCCGTCTTCGACAGCAGTCACCCCGGCCGGAGCCGGGGTGGGGGCATCACATCCCCATGCCGCCCATGCCGCCCATGCCGCCCATGCCACCGGCGCCAGCGGGAGCGTCCTTCTCCTCCTTCGGGCGCTCGGCCACCATCGCCTCGGTGGTGAGCATCAGGGAGGCCACGGACGCGGAGTTCTGCAGCGCCGTGCGGCTCACCTTGGCCGGGTCGATGACGCCCGCGGCCAGCAGGTCCTCGTACGCGCCCGTCGCGGCGTTGAAGCCGAACGCGCCCGTGCCTTCCTTGACCTTGTTGACGATGACGCTGCCCTCGAGGCCGCCGTTGCCGACGATCTGGCGCAGGGGCTCCTCGACGGCGCGGCGGATGATGTCCACGCCGAACTTCTCACCCTCGGCGAACGTCTGACCCTCCAGCGCCTTGAGGCACCGGATGTAGGCCACGCCGCCGCCGGGGACCACGCCCTCCTCGACGGCCGCGCGGGTCGCGTTGAGCGCGTCCTCCACGCGGGCCTTCTTCTCCTTCATCTCCGTCTCGGTGGCCGCGCCGACGTTGATGACGGCCACGCCGCCCACGAGCTTCGCCAGGCGCTCCTGGAGCTTCTCGCGGTCGTAGTCGCTGGTGGTCTCCTCGATCTGCGCGCGGATCTGCTTCACGCGCGCGTTGATCTCCTGCTCGCTGCCCGCGCCGTCGACGACGGTGGTGTTGTCCTTGTCGACGGTGATGCGCTTGGCGCGGCCCAGGTCCTTGAGCTCCAGGGTGTCCAGCTTGATGCCCAGGTCCTCGGCGATCATCCGGCCGCCCGTCAGGGTGGCGATGTCCTCGAGGATGGCCTTGCGGCGGTCGCCGAAGCCCGGCGCCTTCACCGCGCACACGTTCAGCACGCCGCGGATCTTGTTGACCACCAGCGTGGCCAGCGCCTCACCCTCGACCTCCTCGGCGATGATGAGCAGCGGCTTACCCGCGCGCGCCACCTGCTCCAGGATGGGGAGCAGGTCCTTCATGGAGGAGATCTTCTTCTCGTGGATGAGGATGAGCGCGTCGTTCAGCACCGCCTCCATCCGCTCCGGGTCCGTCACGAAGTACGGGGAGAGGTAGCCGCGGTCGAACTGCATGCCCTCGACCACGTCCAGCGTGGTCTCCAGGCCCTTGGCCTCCTCCACCGTGATGACGCCCTCCTTGCCGACCTTCTCCATCGCGTCCGCGATGATCTGGCCGATGGTGGCATCGCCGTTGGCGGAGATGGTGCCGACCTGGGCGATCTCCTTCTTGTCCTTCGTCGGCTTGGCCAGCTTCTTCAGCTCGCCCACGATGACCGACACGGCCTTGTCGATGCCGCGCTTGATGTCCATCGGGTTGTGGCCCGCGGCCACCAGCTTCGCGCCCTCGCGGAAGATGGCCTGCGCCAGCACGGTGGCCGTCGTGGTGCCGTCACCGGCCACGTCGGAGGTCTTGGACGCGACCTCCTTGACCATCTGCGCGCCCATGTTCTCGAACTTGTTCTCCAGTTCGATTTCCTTCGCCACCGTCACACCGTCCTTGGTGATGGTGGGCGAGCCGAAGCTCTTCTCGATGACGACGTTGCGGCCCTTGGGGCCCAGGGTCACCTTGACCGCGTCGGCCAGGATGTTGACGCCACGGAGGATGGCCTCGCGGGCGCGCACGTCGAAAAGCAGGTCCTTCGCCATGATGGGGATTCCTTGAGTGAAGGGGTGGGGGCGGGATTACTTCTCGATGACGCCGAGCACATCCTCCTCACGGAGGATGAGGTGCTCCTCGCCGTCGAGCTTGATCTCGGTCCCGGCGTACTTGCTGAAGAGGATGGTGTCGCCGGCCTTGATGTCCAGGGGACGCACCTTGCCGTCCTCCTGCACCTTGCCGTTGCCGACCGCGACGACCTTGCCCTCGAGGGGCTTCTCCTTCGCCGTGTCCGGGATGAAGAGGCCGCCCTTGGTCTTGTTCTCCTCGGCGACCCGCTTGACGATGAGCCGATCCTGCAGGGGACGAATCTTCATGGTCTGCTCCTTGATGGGGCGCCCTCCGTCCGGGGACTCCGGGCGGCTTGGGGCGCCGCTGGGGGTTGAAAAAGGGCCGTGACGACCCGCGGCATTAGCACTCCGACCTCGCGAGTGCTAACGCCTAGGCGCGGCGGATAATAACCAGGGAAGATGACCCGTCAAGCGACGCGGGACGCTCGGGCCGTGAGCTGCCAACTGCCCGGCATTGCTGTCTTTTTTCCCTCCCGTTGCGTCCGTGACAGGTAGAGCCCGCCCGCATGCCCGCACGGCTCGGATTGGCACTCGGACGTCACGAGTGCTAGCGCAAGTGCCTGGAATCATTGACGGGCGCTTTTGCGACGCGGAGGGTCGATTGCTACCGTTCCCTTATTCCCGCCGGCCACGCGGGCCGGGCGGGGGGAAGGGAGTGTCGATGAGTCAACTGGTGGCGTCCCTGTCGTTGAAGGAGTTCTTCAAATCGCTCCTGGACGAGGTCACCTCGCGGCAGCGGGTGATGCTGGAAGAGGTGACGGAGTTCTACCTGGTGAACCTGCTGGCGGAGTTCGCCAGCACCGACAACCTGTTCGACCGCCAGGAGGACGGCCGCCGCGCGCGGGAGCCCCTGGCGGTGCTCTACCACCAGGCCCTCCAGCAGGAGCGTGAGGCGCGCATCAAGACGCTGCGGCGGCTGGGCGACGTCTCGCTCTACACCGTGGGGTTCTTCTCCGGCGCGCTGCAGGGCGGGGTGGTGGGGCCCGACTACTACATCCAGATGGGCGGCACCGCGTACGGTCAGGTGGCGGACCTGTCGCCCCGTGCGGGCTTCGCGGGGGTGTACCGGGAGCTGCGCGACAAGTTCCGCGCGGTGGCGGAGGTCCTGGAGGAGATCGCCGCGCGGGGCATGGTGCAGGCGGGGCCCAGCGGGGCGCTCAAGGTCTACGAGACGTGGGCGCGCACGGGCAGCGACCGGCTGGAGCGGGTCCTGGTGGATGCGGGGATGATGCCGGCGCCCAAGGGCCAGCTCCCCAACTGACGCGAGGGAGGTCGCCACATGATTGGCCGCGTTCAGGACCACCTGGAGGCCATCTACGGCTTCACGTGCGAGGCACGGGCGGAGACCTTCGTGGTGGACACGGAGGCCGCCGCCCGGCTGGGCGCCACCGGGCGCAGCGACGAGGAGCTGCTGGTCCACGAAGCCGACGACGCGCTGGAGCTGGCGCTGTACCTGTCCCCGGCGCTCCTGGACCGGCTCAAGCCCTACGAGGCCGGGCCCCTGGGGTACGTGCTGGACGGGGACCTGGCCGGCTACTGCCAGGTGGCCGAGGGCGTCAGCCACTTCCTCTACATGGCCCACACCGCGGCGCACGGGCGCACGGTGTCGCTGCTGGAGCTGGAGGCCCAGGCGGAGGTGGACAAGTTCGCCGTGTGCCTCCTGCACCGCTGGGGCGAGGGCGTGGGGGCCTGGGCGCAGGAGCTGCTCACCCGGCTGTTCGACCGGGTGTCCTACCGCGACAGGCTGTCCTCCCAGGAGCGCTGGCGCTACGAGGAGGCCAACCGGCTGTCCCGGCGGTTCTGCTCGCGGATGATGACGCACGTGGCCGGACGGCGGCTGGAGCGGCTCCTGTCGGACCTGCGGTACGCCTACCGGCTGGGGGCGGAGGCGAAGCTGAGCCACTTCGCCCACGGAGGCTGAGTCCGGGCCCCCACGTCCCGCCGCCATCGGTTAGGGTAGGTGGGCATGCCACGCGAGGCGTCCGCAGGCGGGATTGTCATCCGGGAGAGTGACGGCACCTGGGAGGTGGTCGTCATCCGTCCGCATGGCCGTCCCCTGTGGGCGCTGCCCAAGGGGCACGTGGACCCGGGCGAGACGCCGGAGCAGACGGCGAGCCGCGAGGTGCACGAGGAGACGGGCCTCACCGCCGCGCTCATCGCGCCGCTGGGGGAGATCCGCTACGTCTACCAGTTCCGGGGTCAGCGCATCTTCAAGCGCGTCCACTTCTTCCTCTTCCGCTACCAGGAAGGCGCGCTGGGGCCGCTGCCGGGGCCGCGCGTGGAGGTGGACGAGGTGAGATGGGTGCCGGTGGGACAGCTGGTGCCCCTGCTCGGCTACAAGGGCGAGAAGGCCGTGGCCGCGCGCGCCGTGCGGTGGATGCGCGCCCAGGGCCTGTTGCCCGAGGCCCCTTCCCCGGCCGTGGGGCCCGAGGGGAAGGGAACCTAGAGGGACGGCGGACTACTTGGCGGTGTCGGCCGTGTACTTGCCGGACAGCGCCTCGCGCACGTCACGGTCGAACTTCACGCGGCCGGTGGCCACCTCGCGCAGCGACAGCACGGGGGGCTTGTTCTTGGACTGCTCGATGATGGGGCGGGCGCCGGCCATCAGCTGACGCGCGCGCTTCGCACCGAGCAGCACCAGCGCGAACCGGTTGTCGACGAGGGGGAGGCAGTCTTCGACTGTGACGCGAGCCATGGAACGTCCTTCGGAATTTCGGTGGGGCTACCTGAGAACACTGAAACCTAAAGAGCACCCCGGGGGGAGTCAAGGAAGGACATACCCCCAGGGCCGCCGGGCGGACAGGCGCTTCGTGGATCAGGTGTACCACCAGGCCCAGAGGATGAGGACGCCCTGCAAGGGGAGCCTCGCCCAGAGGGCGGCCTTGGGAATCTTCCGGAAGCGCTCCGGCTCGCGCGCCATCTGGACGTTGGCGGGGAAGACGGCGATGAACAGCGCGATGAGCCCCCAGGCGGACACCACCCGGGTGGTGGGGATGAGCAGCCCCACCCCCAAGAGCACCTCCGCCACCCCGCTCCAGAAGACGAGCGGGCCGTGCCAGGGCAGGTACGGCGGCATCATCCGCACGTAGGCGCGCGGATGGACGAAGTGGTTGATGCCGCCGGCCACCATGAAGAGGGCCAGCACGTACATCAGGACGGTCTTCACGCTCCGGCGAAGGCCTGGGCGACGATGGCGCGGGCCTCCTCGAGGATGGCGTTCAGGTGGGCCTCGTCGCGGAAGCTCTCCGCGTAGATCTTGTACACGTCCTCGGTGCCCGAGGGCCGCGCGGCGAACCAGCCGTTCTGGGCCACGACCTTGAGTCCGCCGATGTCCGCGTCGTTGCCGGGCGCGCGGGTGAGGCGCTGGAGGATGGGCTCGCCGGCCAGGCTCTGCGCCTTCACCGCGTCCGGGGAGAGCTTCTTGAGCACCGCCTTCTGCGCGGGCGTGGCCGCCTGGTCGATGCGCGCGTAGTAGGGCGTGCCGAAGCGCGCGGCCAGGTCCTGGTAGTGCTCGCCCGGGTCCTTGCCGGTGCGCGCCAATATCTCCACGGCGAGCAGGTCCAGCAGCATGCCGTCCTTGTCCGTGGTCCACACCGTGCCGTCGCGGCGCAGGAAGGACGCGCCCGCGCTCTCCTCGCCGCCGAAGCCCAGCGTGCCCGCGAGCAGCCCGTCCACGAACCACTTGAAGCCCACCGGCACCTCGACGACGCGGCGGTGGAGGCTTTGCGCCACCCGGTCGATGAGCCCGCTGGACACCAGCGTCTTGCCCACCGCGGTGCCGGCCTTCCAGCCGGGGCGGTTCTGGAACAGGTAGTGGATGGCCACCGCCAGGTAGTGGTTGGGGTTCATCAGCCCCAGCGAGCGCGTGACGATGCCGTGCCGGTCCGAGTCCGCGTCGTTGCCGAAGGCCAGGTCATACTGGTCCTTGAGCTTCACCAGGTTGGCCATGGCGTACGGCGACGAGCAGTCCATTCGAATCTTGCCGTCGTGGTCCACCGGCATGAACCGGAACGTCGGGTCCACGGTGGGGTTCACCACCGTCAGATTCAGCCCGTAGCGCGTGGCGATGGGCTCCCAGTACGCCACGTTGGAGCCGCCGAGCGGGTCCGCGCCAATCTTCAGCTTCGCGCCCTGGATGGCCTCCATGTCGACGACGGAGCCCAGGTCCTCGACGTACGGCGTGATGAAGTCGTATGGCTTCACGGTGGGCGCCGTGCGCGCCCGCTCGTACGGCGTGCGCTGGACGCCGCGGTTGTCCTCGCCCAGCAGCGCGTTGGCGCGGCGCTCGATGAGCGCGGTGACGTTCGTGTCCGCGGGGCCACCGTTGGGCGGGTTGTACTTGATGCCGCCGTCCTCGGGCGGGTTGTGGGACGGGGTGATGACGATGCCGTCGGCGAGCCCCGTGGTGCGCCCCTTGTTGAACGTGAGGATGGCGTGGGAGATGACCGGCGTGGGCGTGGCGCCGTCGGTGAAGCGCACCTGCACGCCGTTGGCGGCCAGCACCTCCAGCGCCGTCTGTTGCGCGGGGGCGGAGAGCGCGTGGGTGTCCATGCCCAGGTACAGCGGGCCGTCGATGCCCTGCTGCTGGCGGTACTCGCAGAGCGCCTGCGTCACCGCGACGATGTGCGCCTCGTTGAAGCTGGTGCGGGCCGACGAGCCACGGTGTCCCGAGGTGCCGAAGGCCACGCGCTGCTCGGGGACGCCCACGTCGGGCTTCTCCGCGTAGTAGCGCGCGCGCAGCTTCTCGGGGTCGATGAGGAGGTCTTCGGGCGGGAGCTTTCCGGCGAGAGGATGGGCCATGTCGGCCGCACCATAGGCCCGCGGGCCGACAGTTTGCTCTGCCTTCTCGACCCGCTGTCCTCGGGTGGACCGAGACCCGCCCGAAGTCCCGCTACGGGCTGGGCGCGCCGGAGGGGGAGGGGGGCGCCTCCTGCTCGGGCAGGTAGAAGGCCCCGGAGCGCGCGGCGAGCACGGCGGCGGTGAGCAGGCCCACCGTCAACCCGAAGACGATGATGCTCGCCAGCGTCACCCAGTCGGTGACACCCGCCGGCTGGAACAGCGCGCCGAAGGGCGTGGCGAAGTCGAAGCCCGCCTGGGGCGCCTTGCGCAGGTTCTGCACCGCGGTGAGCAGCGCCGTCGTCACCAGGCCCAGGCCCATGCCCACCACGGCCGCGAGCGCCGCGCTGCCCACCATCATCGGCCGGCTCACGGCGCGCGTGGTGGGGCGGCTCTGCACGTCGAAGTCCGGGTCCCTCACGCCCAGCGGCACGAAGCGCGCGAGCAGCAGCAGGCCGGGAATGCCGCCCACCATGGTGAACCAGAAGAAGGGCTCCCAGCCGATGGAGTACACGAGGAAGCCGGCGATGGGGCCCGCCACCACGCGCGGAATCGAGAACAGGCTGGAGAGCAGCGCGAACTGCGTGGCGGAGAAGCGCTTCTGCGTCAGCCGCATCAGCAGCACGGAGAAGGCGCCCGTGCCCAGGCCTTGCGTCACCTGCTCGAAGCCGATGGCGCTGTACATCAGCCACACGTTGGGCGCGCCCGCCCTGGCCACGAGCACGTAGCCGATGTTGGAGACAATCTGGATGACGCCGAACACCCACAGCGCGCGGCCCAGCCCCAGCACCGTCGTCCATGCGCCGCCCACCAGCGTGCCCAGGATGGTGCCGAACAGGCCAATCGTCCCGAGCGCCACGCCGCGGTGCAGGTCGCTGTAGCCCATGTCCACCAGGAACGGACGCAAGAGCGTGCCGCCGAGGTTGTCGGCCAGCTTGTAGAGGAAGACGAAGGCGAGGATTTCGAGCGCGCGGTGCCGCGACAGGAATCCCACGAACGGATACCAGACGGCGTCCTTGAGGGACTTGGGCGGGGTGAGCCGCTCCTCGGGCTCCGGCGCGAAGCGGGTGATGACGAGCATGGGCAGGTACAGCGTCGCCAGCCCGATGACCACCCACTTCCACGACACGCGGCCCGCGAGGGTGATCGCCGCCGACCCCGCGATGAACATGGCCGCGCGGTACAGCGCCACGCGCGCGCCCACCGCCACGCCCTGCTCCTCCTTGCGCAAGACCTCCACCGCGTACGCGTCGATGGCGATGTCCTGCGTCGCGGACGCGAAGGCCACCGCCATGGCCAGCGCGCCCACCACCCACGCGGCCTCGGGATGTTCTCCCAGCCCCGCGAGCGCCAGCGTCGTGGCGAACAGCGCCACCTGCGCCACCGCCATCCAGCCCCGCCGCCGTCCCCAGAAGGGCGGCACGTAGCGGTCCATCAGCGGCGACCAGATGAACTTGAAGGACCAGGGCGCCTGCGCCAGCGTGATGAGGCCCACCACGCGGATGTCCACGCCGATGCTGCGCAGCCAGTCCGGGATGGCGATCCACACCAGGCCCAGCGGCAGACCCGAGGAGAACGAGAGCAGGGTGACGGAGGCCGTCCGCCAGGACGCCATGGCCCGAGCCAGGCTGGCCCACGTCCCCGGTCGCTTCTCCCCACTCTTGCCGCCCTGCTCGCTCATAGGCGGCGGACTCTATACCAGCCGCGTGCGGGGCCCAGGCCGTCCCGCGCTCCTGCGCTCGGAGGGTTGGCCGGTCACCGGTCCAGCGCCGACAGGTCCGGGCAGGAGGCTCGCACGCCCTCCGTCGGATTGAAGATGTCCCAGGAGCGGGCGATGAACGTCACCTTGCCCTGGGCATCCCAGCACTCGGTGTACTTCGCGCCCGGGATGTCGCCCTTCAATATCTCCACCGCGCCCAGGCCCCGGCCGTCCGGCGCCCAGCGCGTGGTGAGCGCCATGTCCTCCTTCAACCCCCCGAGCACGAAGTCCGTCTGGGCCAGCTCGAAGGTCATCTCCGCCACGCCGCCCTCGCCCTCCCGGTACACGTAGCGCGAGGGCAGGGGCCGGGTGGTGTCCGCGAAGGTCCAGACCAGCTCCACCCGCGTGGGGAACGTCTGCGTCTGGTAGTGGATCTCCTGCCGGTCGATGACGTCCACGCCCAGGTACCCCTCCTCGCGCGAGCGCTTCAGGTCCAGGATGAGGCCGCCCGTCCCCCGGCGCACGCCGCCGGTCGCCTCGAAGTGGCCGGAGAGGAAGCTCCACCAGTCGCCCTCACCCTCGCCGACGTCGCGAAGCTGGAGGTGGTAGTCGAAGCGGCCCCCCTCACGCGTCATCACGAAGCGCGTGTCGAACTTCATGTCGTTCCTGCCCGGGAACGGCCCCCAGACCCGACGGTTGGGGCCGCGGGAGGTCGCCGGCTGGGTCCGGATGTTCTCGATGGCCTGCAGCATGTTGCCGACCGAGTCGTTGAAGTCGCGGCCCGTCTCGGACGTGTCGCCGACGATGCCGGAGACCTCTCCCAGCCTCCCCAGTCGCAGGGCGTGGACCTTGGACGCCACGCGCAGGGCCCGGGTCTTCGCCTGCTCCTGCCCGAGCACCTTCGCCATCAGGTCCTCGCGCCGGGGGATGGCGTTCTGGAACTCCAGGTCGTCGTTGGAGAAGTCGCCGCCGCACGCGGCCAGGGCCAGACACAGGCAGATGGGCGTCAGGTATCGCATCGAACGCTCCTTCATGGCCGGTAGGTGAGGAGCGCGCCCAGCTCCCAGAAGCCCAGGGAGCGTTGCTCGTCCACGGTGTAGAGCAGGTAGTGGAGCCGGGCACGCCCCGTCACGTGCAGGCGTCGCAAGGGCTGCCAGCGCAACCCCGCGACGAGCCCCGGCGAGAACATCGCGAACTTCTGGTCCGGATACGCGGCCTCCTCGAAGTCGCGCCGCATCACGAGGTACGCCATGCGCGCGCCGACGAAGGGGGTCACGCGTCCCTGGGGCCACTCGGACGCGAGCGTCGTGCCCAGGCTCGTCACCGAGTACCGGTACGCGGGGCCACTCAACGTGGGCAGGTCCAACAGCGCCTGCTTGCGCCCCACCGCCACGTCCACGCCCCACACCCAGTCGCGTCGGAAGTAGTCGTGCAGCTGCGCCTCCGCGCCCAGCAGGCCCACCGAGAGGAACAGCGACTGGCGCGTGGGCGCGTCGAAGTAGGACTGCACCGCGCCGGACAGGCCCAGCGTCCACCACGCGCCACCGTCCAGGCTCACGCCCTTCACCGGGTCGTCGGAGAAGGGCGCGTCCCTCAAGCGCGACTCCTCCAGCACCACGGGCTGTCCGCGCGACACCTGCACCTCGCCGATGCGCAGCTTGTCCGGGAGCCGGCGCTTCACGCGGTACGTGCCGGGCGCCAGGGCCACGCGGCGCTCCACGCCGTCCGTCTTGTCCAACTCCGCCACCACCAGCCCGGCCGGGTCCACGAAGTAGTACATGCCCGCAGGCGCCACCCGCGGCACCACCAGACCGTCGCCACCCGCGCGCAGGTCCGTGAGCACCAGGTCCCCGTTGCCCGCCAGGTCGTAGCTGAACGTGGGGTGCTGCGCGCCGCCGCTGCTCGCCGCGGTGTCCGCCACCGTGCGCGCGTACGCATGCGAGTACGCCTCGAACAGCGTCACCCGCCCATCACCGCTGCGGTCCGCGTCGCCCAACAGGCCGCTCGCCAGGTGGTGGGAGAAGTAGCTGCCGCCCAGCGCGTCCGACTCTTGCGAGTCCTCGTCCGCCGCGCTCGAGGTGAGGATGACCAGGCCCCGCGCGTCGCGCGACGCGCCGGACTCGATTTCGAAGGCCGGGGCCCGCCGCGCGCCCTTGGTGCGCGTCATCGCGCCGGAGCGGCACGAGTCGAGAATCGCGATGCGGATGTCCGCGGGCGCGCTCGACAGCCGGCGCTTCAAGTCATCGAAGCCCAGGCGCGTGTTGCCCAGCCGCAGCGTGCCGTCCTTCGCGTGGCCGGAGTAGTAGACGAGCAGCGCCGTGCGCTCGCCCCGCTCCTGGGCGGCCTTCGCGCGCGCCTCCAGGTCCGTGAGCGCCGCGAGGAAGTCCTTCGACGTCTCGTTGAGCAGGAGCTTCGCGTCGCCGGGAGCCACGCCGCCCAGCCGCGCCAGCAGCCCGTGCATCTTGCGCGCGTCGTCGCGGGCGAAGCGCAGGGGCCGCGTCTCGTCGCCGCCCTCGTCGTTGCCGGCAATCAGCGCGAAGCGGCGCAGGCTGTCCGCGTGCGCCGCCGAGGCCACGGTGAGCGCGAGCACCAGGCCCAGGGCCCGCCCGAATGGGAAGAGGGGTGGGCTCATGGCTTGAGCAGCACCCAGTGCGTCTGCGCGCCCTTCACGTCCAGCGGCGCCATCCGCTCCACCTCGCCGCCCGCCGCCGCGAACGCGCGCCGCGTCGCCTCCACCAGCGACTCCACCGCGAAGGGCTCGTCACCCAGCACCAGCACCACGCGCTCGACGCCCGAGCCGGTGAACTCCCAGCTCCCCTCCAGCCAGTGCACCTCCGCGCCGGGCTCCACCGCCACGCTGGCGCCGGACTCCGGATGCAGCGCCGTCACCTCGCCGATGGCATCCACGGACACGGCGGCCATGTACCGGTGCGCGCCCGCCTTGTAGCCCAGCATCACCCGCTCGCCGGGCTCCAGCGCCTCGGGCCTGTCCGGCCGTGCCTCGCGCTGCGGGCCCGTGCCGCCGCCGATGCGCAGCTCCGCTGCGTCGCCGCCACCCTTGCGCCGGTTCCACTCCGGGCCTTGTTCCAGCAGCGGCTTCGCGAGCACCACCACCAGCAGCGACGCGGCCAGGGCCACCGTCGCGGGCACCCAGCGCCGGGGGGGAGGGCGCGGGGCCCGCTGTTGTTGCTGGCGCTCCAGGGCGCGCTCGACGCCCGCCTCGAAGCGCTCGAAGGGGTGCTCCGCCTCGAAGCGCGCCTGGTGCTCCTCGAGCCCCTTCAGCACGGCGCCGCAGGTGACGCAGCCGGCCGCGTGGGCCCGGACGCGATGGGCCTCGGGGGAGGCCAGCTCGCCGGCCCTCAGGCGCCGCAGTGTCCACTCCGACTCGTGCGCGCTCATCGAACCCTCAGCTCCTCTCCGCCCAGCTCGGCGAAGCGCTCCAGCCGCTTGCGGATGGTGGGCACCGAGCGCCCCAGCATCGCGGCCACCTCTTCCAAGGTCATCCCGTCCACGTGGTAGTGGACCACCGCCGCCTGCGTCTCCTCATCCACCTTCGACAGCAGCCGGCGCACCAGGTCCCGCGTCTCCAGCTCACCGTCCCCGCCGTGTCCCTCCGAGCGCGCGGCGGCGTCGCGCTCGAACCACTGCCTCCAGCCCGCGCGCTCCGAGCGCAGCTGGTTGAGGCAGTGGTGGGTGGCGATCTTCATCAACCACGTCAGCGGCGAGGCGTCCGCGCGGAAGTCCTCCGCGTGGGCCAGGGCGCGCGCGAAGACGTCATGCATCGCGTCCTCCGCCTTCGCCGCGTCCTTCAACAGATAGCGGCAGCGTCCCATCACGCTGCCGCCGTACCGCGTGTACAGCTCGCGCAGGAAGTCACGCCGGTCCGGGAGGGGACCGCCTTGGATGACCCGGAGGGCCGGCTGGCGCGGAGCTGTCACGCACCCCAGACTAGCGCGAGCCGCCTCACAACGAGGAGTAGACCGCGGTGCTGAACCCGCCACAGGCGCTCACCGCCCCGTAGCCGATGACCGGGTTGTAGCTGGCCGCGTAGTAGGTGCTCATGTGCCCCGGGTCCCAGCACTCGTTGACGGTGGCCTCGCCGAAGAGGTCCCCGCCCGACAGCTTGATGTCCGAGCGGCCAGACCCGTCGCGCTCCCAGCGGCTCTTGATGGCCAGCCGCTCCAGCTTCGCGCGCGTCGGGTCCGCGTCGATGTCCTGCTGCGACACGAAGTCCAGCTCACCGCCGGAGCCCGGGGCCTGCTTGAAGCGATACTTCGCGCTCGTCACCAGGTCGCCCGTGTTGGTGTAGTCGAAGTCCGCCTCCACCGACGCCGTCGCGTTCGGCCCGGTGCGCGAGTAGCGGACCTCCAGCGTGGCCAGGGGCTGCTCGCCCGCCTCGTTGCCGGGCAGCGCGCGCTCCTTCTCGAAGTCGATGAGGAACTGGCCGAAGCCGTAGCCCGACAGCCGCTCGCCATCCCCATCCACGCCCGCCGTGTGCGAGCCGGACAGCACCGTCTTGAAGCCCGAGTCCGGCTCCAGCCGGCCCTTGGCATCCAGCACCCACGAGTACGTGTCGCCTCCGGTGTGCTTGACGGTCAGCTTCCACGTGAGGGGGTCCAGGGGGCCGGTGTGCGGGCCCCACACGGCGATGTCCCCGTCGATGGAGGAGGGCGGGTGCTTGACGATCTCCGCCACCAGCCCGAGCACGCTCAGCGTGGCGGCGTTGATGCTCACGGCGGCGGTGGCGGTGAGGAGGTAGTTCCCCGACAGCTGACCCTCGCCGTAGTACGCGGACGTCTTGCCCTGCCCGTCGCCCGTCGGTCCCGGCGACGACACCTCCACCATCTGCTTGGAGGGCACTCCCTGGCGGAACGACTCCACGTCCTGCTTCTTGTCGGAGTCACAACCCACCAGCATCAGGGCGGCACACAGCAGGCTCTTGCGCAGCATGGTCCTTCTTCCTTCCTGTTCGGATGGCCCCCGGCGGGCCGTGCGGCAGCGTGTTCGCTCCTATGGACACAGCCCCGTCGGAAAACAGAAAGGGCGTCCGGCGGACCTTGAAAGCCTCCGTGATTCCAGGGGGTTGAAGGCCGCCTGGCTGCTCCTCGGGCGACTTCGGGCGGCTTTCGGACGATGGAAATGCAGCGTCCCTACCTTTCGCCCATGGAAAAACGACACCCCAACCATCCTGGCGAGATGGGCACCGACGCGGCGTTGGCCGAGCGCGAGCGCACCTCGGACGAGCTCAACGCGCGAGCGCGGGCCGTGGGGCTGCTGCGTGAGGCGGGGGTGCCCTTCGTGGTGGGCGGCGCGTATGCATACGCCACCTACACCGGCATCTATCGTGACACGAAGGACCTGGACCTGTTCCCCCGCAAGGCGGACGCGGCGCGTGCGCTGGAGGTCCTGGGGAAGGACGGCTGGCGCACCGAGCGCACCGACGAGGTGTGGCTCTACAAGGCCTTCAAGGGGGAGTACTTCGTCGACTTCATCTTCTCGTCCGGCAACGGTGTGGCGGTGGTGGACGACGGGTGGTTCGAGCACGCGCGGACCTCCACCATCTTCGGACACGAGTGCCTGGTCGCGCCCGCCGAGGAGATGATCTGGTCCAAGGCGTTCGTCGCCGAGCGCGAGCGCTTCGACGGCGCGGACGTCAACCACCTCATCCTCAAGGCGGGCAAGCAGATGGACTGGGAGCGGCTGATGCGCCGCTTCGACCGGTACTGGGAGGTGCTGCTCAGCCACCTCATGATGTTCCGCTTCGCCTATCCCTCCGAGCGGGACCTCATCCCCGACTGGGTGATGGCGGAGCTGATGCGGCGCACGCTGGACAGCATGCGCGACGGCGGCTGGGAGCAGAAGCTGTGTCGGGGCAACCTCGTCTCCAAGGTGAACTACCACGTGGACATCCACCACTGGGGGTTCGGGGACGGGCGGGCCTGGGACGAGAGCGAACGACGACTGGGGGGCGAGCGTGGCGAGGGATCCGAGCTCGAAGGTTCGATTGGCGGCGGTCGGTGACCTTCACTGTCGTGAGGACCAGCACGGCCGGTTCCGGCACCTCGTCAAGCAGGTGAACGCGACGGCGGACCTGCTGGTGCTGTGCGGGGACCTCACGGACCGCGGCATGGTGGAGGAGGGCAAGGTGCTCGCCGAGGACCTCTCGGCGCTGCGCGTGCCGTGCGCGGCGGTGCTCGGCAACCACGACTACGAGCAGGGCCACGTGAAGGACATCTGCGCGGAGCTGGCCAAGGCCGGTGTGCACATCCTCGACGGGGACCACTACATCTTCGAGAAGGTGCTCGGCGTGGCCGGGGTGAAGGGCTTCGGCGGCGGCTACGGCAACGCGACGCTGCAGGCCTTCGGTGAGGGGCAGACCAAGGCCTTCGTGCAGGAGGCGGTGACGGAGTCGCTCAAGCTGGAGGCGGCGCTGAGCCACCTGGACACGCCACGCAAGGTCATCATCATGCACTACGCCCCGATTCCGGAGACGCTGGAGGGGGAGAACATCGAGATCCGCCCCTTCCTGGGCACCAGCCGTCTGGCGATGCCCATCGACCACTACGGCGCGGAGGCGGTCTTCCACGGACACGCGCACCACGGCTCGCTGCAGGGGAAGACCAAGAGCGGCATCCCCGTCTTCAACGTCGCCATGCCCCTGCTCACGAAGCACACGCCGGACCAGCGCTACGTGCTGCTGGAGGTGTAGCGCCGCCGCTCAGGTGGTGACGACCATGCCGTCCTCCACCTTCACGGGCCAGGGCGTCAGGGAGGCGCCGTTGCACGGGCCTCCCACGCACCTGCCGTCGTCGGGGCGGAAGAGCGCGCCGTGCCAGCCGCAGACCAGGTGCTGCTTGTCCGGCGTCAGGTACTGGTCCAGCACGCGCGCCAGCGGCAGGCCCGCGTGAGGACACCGGTCCACGAAGCCGTGGACCTGGCCGTTGTGGCGCACGAGGAAGCCGTGGAAGAAGGCCTCCTCTATCTGGAGGACGAAGTTGCGCGCGCCCGGGTCCGAGAGGGAGTCCACCGGGCACAGCGTGACATCAGGAGGCGTCGTCCAGACGCGCTGCCGGGTCGGAAGGCTCAAGGCAGACGGGCCTTCTCGAAGCCCGCCCAGCAGTCGTCGTAGTCGAGCTGCATGGACGACGTCTCCATGGCGAAGCGCGTGGGGCGGATGACCCAGCGCGACTCGAACATGAACGCCATCGTGTCTTGAATCTTGTGCGGCTTGAGCTCCGCCTTGATGGCCTGCTCGTAGCTGGCGCGGTCCGGACCGTGCCCGCTCATGCAGTTGTGCAGCGACGCGCCGCCCGGAGCGAAGCCGCCGGCCTTGGCGTCGTATACGCCCTGCACCAGCCCCATGAACTCGCTCATCACGTTGCGGTGGAACCAGGGCGGCCGGAACGTGTCGTCGGCCACCATCCACCGCGGCGGGAAGATGACGAAGTCGCAGTTGGCCGTGCCGGGCGACTCGCTGGGCGACGTCAGCACCGTGAAGATGGACGGGTCCGGGTGGTCGTAGCTCACCGTGCCGATGGTGTTGAAGCGCGCCAGGTCGTACTTGTACGGAGCCAGGTTGCCGTGCCACGCCACCACGTCGAGCGGTGAGTGGTCGAACCGCGACGCCCACAGCCGGCCCTGGTACTTCTGCACCACCAGCGTCGGACGGTCCACGTCCTCGAAGGCGGCCACCGGCGTGAGGAAGTCGCGCGCGTTGGCCAGTCCATTCGAGCCGATGGGGCCCAGGTCCGGCAGCCGGAAGAGCGCGCCGTGGTTCTCGCAGATGTAGCCGGCGACGGGGCCGTCCGGCAGCTCCGCGCGGAAGCGCACGCCGCGCGGCACGACGGCGACTTCACCCGGGCGCAGCTCCAGCACGCCCAGCTCCGTCACCAGCGTCAGCCGCCCCGCCTGCGGGACGAGGAGCAGCTCTCCGTCCGCGCTGTAGAACACCTTGTCGGTCATGGACCGGTTGGCGCGGTACAGGTGGATGGAGATGCCGCAGCTCGTGGCCGTGTCGCCGTTGCCGGCGTAGGTGATGAGGCCCTCGACGAAGTCCGTGGGCTCCGTGGGCACGGGCTGGGGGCTCCAGCGCATGCGGTTGGGCGAGGGCGGCACCTCGTCGAAGGGACCGCCGCGCACCAGCCCCTGGGGGTGGGGTTGATACGCGGGATGGTTGGCGCTCGGACGCAGGCGGTACAGCCAGGAGCGCTTGTTCTCCCGGCGCGCCACCGTGAAGGCCGTGCCGGACAGCTGCTCCGCGTACAGTCCGAAGGGGACCTTCTGCGGAGAGTTGCGTCCCACGGGCAGCGCGCCGGAGACGGCCTCCGTCGCCACTTCGTTGCCGAATCCGGAGAGGTAGTCGCCGGGCGCCTTTCGGAGCCCGCTCTTCGGAGGTACCGCGGTTCGATTCTCGAGGCTCACCGTGAAGTTCCTCCGGAGTCGGGCCGGGAGCTACTTCCGGGACTTCTCCACCTTGATGACGCCGCGGCGGATCTGGTCCAGCTCGATGGACTCGAACAGGGCCTGGAAGTTGCCGTTGCCGAAGCCCTCGTTGCCCTTGCGCTGGATGATCTCGAAGAAGATGGGGCCGAAGAGGTTGTTGGTGAAGATCTGCAGCAGCAGGCCCTCCTGCTCGTTGCCGTCGATGAGGATGCGGTTCTTGCGCATCCGCTCCAGGTCCTCACCGTGGTTGGGCACGCGCTTGTCGACCAGGTCGTAGTAGGCCTCCAGCGTGTCCTGCAGGTCCACACCGCGCGCGCGCAGCCGCTCGACGGTGCCGTAGATGTCCTGGGTGGACAGGGCCAGGTGCTGGATGCCCTCGCCGTTGTACTCGCGCAGGAACTCCTCGATCTGCGACTTCTCGTCCTGGCTCTCGTTGAGCGGAATCCGGATGGCGCGGTCCGGGGCGATCATCGCCTGGCTGAACAGGCCCGTGGCCTGGCCCTTGATGTCGAAGTACTTCTGCTCGGTGAAGCCGAAGATGCGGTTGTAGAAGGTCGACCAGGTGCGCATCTGGCCCCGGCGCACGTTGTGCGTCAGGTGGTCCAGCGACTCCAGGCCCACGCTGTTCTTCGCCTCGGACTCGGCGGCGCCAGGAATCTGCACCCAGGAGTCGTAGAGGGTGCCGGCCGCGCCGTGACGGTCGATGAGATACAGCAGGCTGCCACCGATGCCCTGGAGCACATAGAAGCCCTCGCCCAGGGAGCTGGTGGCGGGGTCCGCGGCGACGGCGCCACGCTCCAGCGCCAGCTCGTACGCGGCGCGGGCGTTGGCCACGCGGAACGCCATGGCGTTGGCGGACGGGCCGTGCGCGGCGCGGAACTCGGCGGCCTGACCCGTGGGCTCCTGGTTGATGAGCAGGTTGATGTCGCCCTGCTTGTAGCGGACCAGCGCCTTGGTCGGGTGCCTGGCGTAGGCCGTGAAGCCCAGCTTCTCCACCAGCGCCACCATCGCCTCGGGCGCGGGGCTCGTGAACTCCACGAACTCAAAGCCATTCAGCCCAATCGGGTTTTCCGCCGTGGTCGCCATGACACTGCCTCCGAACATCATCTACGAGTGTGACCAAAAGGTAGGGAGGGGCGGAGGAGGAGGAAAGCACAAAGAACTGCCAGAGAATGTCAGCGGCCCGCACCATCTCCCGAGGGAAGGCCCACGCGAATGTGCACGAGGCGCGCGTCAAATCCGGCGGCGCGCCGCGTCACCTTTCCGACGTAGTGGATTGTCACGATGCGGCCGTGTGCGCCCTCACGGGCCGCGTGCGTTGGCGGGCTCCGCTGCGGGCGCGGCGTCCATCAGGTCCTCGGCCCGCTGGGGCAGGGCGAGGCCCTCGACGGAGACCTCCATCACCTCGGGGCCGGAGCCTCGGGCGTAGCGCAGCTCGGAGGACTCCGGGACTTCGGTGCCCAGCCACAGTCGCGCCAGCTCCTGGCCCTGTGCACCCAGCAGCACCGCGCCGCGCGAGGCGTCGTCGATGCCGTACTTCGCCCAGCTCCGGGGCTTCGCCTCACCGAAGCTCGTGGCCTTGATGGCGCCCAGCGCGCGCAGCAGCGATACGACGCGGAAGTGCTGCGCCTTGCCCTTCACGGGCGCCTCCACCTGCCAGGACTCGGTGCCGCCGTCACCCTCGGCCACGTTGACCAGGGTGATGGCGGGCGCGCCGCCGCCCGGGTGGAACACCACGCGCCGCACGTCCTCGCGGCGGAAGCTCAGCACGTGCTTGTCCTTCAGCTCGAGCACGTCCACGTCCAGAACGTCGAGCGCGCCCTCGGGCACCTCGGCCAGCGTCGCGACGAAGCCCTGCTCCCGCAGCGCGTGGAAGCGAGGTGCTCCGTCCTCCATCACCTGCGCCATCCGGATGCGGACCGTGTCGCCCGAGGTCCGCGTGAAGCGCGCGTCCACCAGCGGCGCCTCCAGGCCGAGCTTCTTGCGAGTCTCCGGTGTGTCCTTGGGGAAGGAGAGCGCGCGGTGCTCCTTCAGCGCCTTGAGCAGCGCGGACACCCGGGCCTCGTCCGCGCGCTCGGAGACGGGCTTCGTCAGCCGCCAGCGCGAGGTGCCCTTCTCATGCTCCAGCACGTAGGTGTGCGTCCGAGCGCGGACCTCGATGCCCGCAAGCGCGGTGACCTCCAGCTCGCCGAGCAGCTCCTTCGAGCGCAGCGCGAAGGTGTCCTTGTCCAGGCTCCAGCGCACGGAGCCTTGCGCCGCGTACACCTTGGGGTCTCCTTCGCGGCGCACGTACACGGAGCCATCGAACGTGTTCTCGACGCCGCCATGCAGCGTCACCGCGTGCGGCGAGCCCGACACCTGGGCCTGCGCCGTCACGGTGAACACGGGCGAGTCGAGCCCGTACTTCTTCAGGTCCGCGTCGGTGGGCGCCTCGGCCACCAGGGTGCTCGACTTCGAGCGCTCCAGGGTCTCGAGCAGGGCCTCCACGGCCGCCGGCTCCGCGCGGGCCCTCACGGGCGCGACGATTCGCCACGAACCGTCCGGCCCACGCTCCAGCTCGGTGGTGTCACCTTGCGCGCGAACGGTGATGCGGGTGAACACGGGCGCCGCGTCCTTGCCCGTCGTCGCCCCTGTCGGAGGCGCGAAGAGCTGCTCCGCCACGGCTTGCTCACGTGGCTCGCGCGACCTGGACTCCTTGCACGCGGGCAGCGCTCCGGTGCCGAGGACGAGCAGCGCGACGAACCCTCCGCGCGAGGCGCTCACTTGTTCCGCCGCGTCAGCCAGATGGCCAGTCCCAGGCCCATCATGGAGAGGGGAATCAGGTCGGTGGAGATGAAGCGGATGTGGTCCATCGCGTCCGTATCCAGTTCCAGCGTCGACACCTCGCGGTCAGGAGGTCGCATCGTCACCTTGGTCACCTGGTTGGAGGCCCAGCCCAGCGTGTTCATCACCAGGTTGCGGTTGGGCTCGTGGCCCCAGTTCGGGTCCAACAGCAGCTCCGAGTCGCCCACCACCACGAGCCGCGCCTCGTCGAAGCGCTTGTCGGCGGCGTCCTTCGTGTCGCGGACGATGGCGGCCGCGAGCGTGAGCTGGCCCGTCTTCTCTCCATCCGACGGCACCGCGTTCTCGTCGGGCTTCGTCTCCACCCAGCCGTGCTGTGAGGTGTGCACCAGCGGCTCCACGCGCACGCCCTCGGCCATGCCCTCGCGCAGCACGGTGAGGCTGCGCGGCGTGGGCAGCTCCACGTTCAGGCCCCGCTGCTTGAGCGGCGCGACGATGGCGTGGGTGCTGTAGAAGGGGGACTGCACGACGTACGGGTTGCCGCTGTTGAACTGCGCATCCGCGGCGATTCCCTCGTCCACCAGGATGCCGTGCTCGGCGAGCAGCTCGCCCAGTCCATCCACGAGCCCCGCGTCGGTGAAGTAGACGAGCCGTCCACCGCTCGCGAGGTACTTGCGCAGCACGGCCACCTCCGGCTGCGTGTACGGCACGCGGGCTCCCGCGATGACGACGAGCGAGGCATCGCGGGGGATGTCCGTGGTGCCCACCAGGTACATGGCCTCCGCGGCGTAGCCTTCCTGGAGCAGCTGCCGGCGCAGCTCCGACAGCGAGCCGCCCGGGTCCGAGGGCGCGGCTTCATCCTTGTCGAGAGGCCACTCGCCGTGCCCGGTGATGAAGTAGACGCGCTGGGTGCCCACCGCGCCCAGCTTGATGAGCGCGTTGGTGAGGTCCTGCTCGGACACGGCGGCGAGCGTCGTGTGCGACTCGCCGCGTGCCAGCACCACGCTCGCCTGACCTTCCTTGAGCTGGTACTTCGAGGCCATCTCGGGAGAGCGGCGCGGGTCCCTGAACTCGTACTCGAACTTCGCCGGCGCCTCCGCGTGGTAGCGCTGGAAGAGCGTCTCCAGCAGCGCGTAGGACTCGTTCGTCGGGGGCAGGAAGCCGATGGCCTTCACCTTCTCCGGCATCGTGCCCAGGGTGGCGATGGTCTGCGGCGCCAGCGTGTGGATGCGCTCCTTCGTCAAGTCCCACTGCGGCGCCTGCTGATGGGCCACGTAGTTGATGCCCACCAGCGCGCCCAGGACGCCGAGCACGGTGAGCACGGAGGTGATGAAGAAGGTGCTCGACTTGCGCGTGGCGAGCTGGCCGAACTGCTTCAGGTTCGTGGCCAGGTACACGCCGACGAGCGCCAGGCCCACGCCCGCCTTCACCCCCGAGGCGATGAGGCTGCCGGAGGTGATGAAGAGGGTGAAGGGGCTGGAGACGAGGAGCAGCAGCCCGAAGGCGCCCAGGTACCTGCCGATGAGGGTCGCGTTCATGTCCGGGGGTTGCCTTTCACGTGAGGGCGGGCCACGTCACGAGACCCAGCGTCGCGCTTCCACGGTGCGGTGCGTGAGCACCAGCGAGAAGACGATGACGGAGGCGAAGAAGACGAAGCTCTTCACGTCCAGGATGCCCTTGAGCAGGTTCTGCAGCTGCGCGTCGAAGGACAGGTGCATCAGCACCGAGCGCGCCGGCTCCTCGGCCCCCTGCGCCACGCCGGACAGCAGCATCCACGGCAGCAGCACCGCGAAGGTGAGGAAGGCCGCGAGCATCTGGCTCTCCGTCAGCGCGGAGATGAACATGCCCACCGCCATGCACGTCGCGCCCCACAGGAGGATGCCGCCGTAGCCCAGCATCACCGTGGACCACTCCAGCGCGGTGCCGGAGTCCGCCTTGCCGAACGCGGAGAGCACCACCGGGAAGACGAGCGTGAGGCCCAGCGTGGCGCAGATGATGCCGACTCCACCCAGGTACTTGCCCAGCACGATTTCGATGGGGCGCACCGGCGCGGTCATCAGCAGCTCGAGGGTCTTGTTGCGCTTCTCCTCCGCGAACAGGCGCATGGAGAGGAAGGGGGCGACGAACAGGGTGATGATGATGACGATGCCCCACAGCTGGACGACGACGCCGTCGGTGAGGTTGCGGTACGCGGTGAAGTCCTCGGGCAGCTGGGACCAGTTCGTGCGCCGCGCCATCTCCTGCACCTGCTGGAAGCGCTCCAGCAGGCCCACGAAGAAGAAGGACGAGAGCGCCACCATCGCCGTGAAGACGCCATAGGCCCACGGGGTGGTGAAGTAGAGGGACAGCTCCTTGCGAGCGATGGCCAGGGCGATGCGCATGGGCCGACGGGTTTCCTTGGAAGGGGGACGAAAGGCGCGCGCTCAGGCGGCGGTCAGCTTGATGAAGACTTCTTCCAGCGACGCGCTCTCGGCGGTGCCCTGGGTTCCGGCCAGCTTGCGGAGGTCGTCGTAGGCGGCGATGCGCCCCTGGTTGAGGATGAGGACCTTCTCGCACGTCATCGTCACCTCCGGGAGGATGTGCGTGGAGAGGATGACGGTGTGCTTGCCCGCGAGGCTCTTGATGAGCGCGCGCACCTCGGCGCGCTGGGCGGGGTCGAGCCCTTCGGTCGGCTCGTCGAGGATGAGCACCGGCGGCGAGCCGAGCAGCGCCTGGGCGATGCCGGTGCGCTGCTTGTAGCCCTTGGACAGGTTCGCGAGGACGCGGCCCAGTACGTGGGTGACGCCGGTGAGGGCGGCCACACGCTCCACCTCGGTCTTCTGCTCACGCGAGGGCAGGCGCTTGAGCGAGGCGACGAAGCGCAGGTAGCTCTCCACGGTCATCTCCGGGTAGAGCGGCGGCGTCTCCGGCAGGTAGCCGATGCGGCGCTTCACCTCGAGCGGATGCCGGTGGACGTCGAAGCCACCCACCCGGGCCACTCCCTCCGACGCGGGGAGGAAGCCGGTGAGGATCTTCATCGTGGTGGACTTGCCCGCGCCGTTGGGCCCGAGGAAGCCGAGGATTTCGCCCTCTTCGACGCTGAAGGTGAGGTCGTCGATGGCCACGCGGTCGCGATACCGCTTGGTGAGGTGCTGCACCTCGATCATCGCCATGGGGAGGCTCCAGGAAGACGTGCTCGACCTGGGCCGCCGGCCGTGGAGGTGTGTCTCGGACGGCCCGGGCAGAACCGCCGCCGACTATAGGAGGGGTCTTCGGGGTGTCAAGGCGACGCCCGGCGAGTGGCCTGGGTGCTTCCCTTCGCTGGCCGGGCTCCTGCAAGACTCCACTCCGGTGTGGTTCCCCGGACACGCCCAAGAAGGGTAGTGAGACGCTCATGCCTATCGTGGTCCAGAAGTACGGCGGCTCGTCGGTGGCCGACGTGGAGAAGATTCGCAAGGTGGCGCGCCGGGTGAAGGACAAGCGCGACGCCGGGTACCAGGTGGTGGTGGTGGTGAGCGCCATGGGCGACACCACGGACGAGCTGCTGGCGCTGGCCAAGCAGGTGTCCCCGGACCCCGCGCGGCGGGAGCTGGACATGCTGCTGACGTGCGGCGAGCGCATCTCCATGGCGCTGCTGTCCATGGCGCTCCAGGAGATGGAGGTGCCGGCCATCAGCTTCACGGGCAGCCAGAGCGGCATCATCACGACGGACGCGCACGCGCAGGCGCGAATCGTGGAGGTGCGGCCCTACCGCATCCACGACGAGCTGGCGCGGGGCAAGGTGGTCATCGTCGCCGGCTACCAGGGCGTGTCCTACAAGAAGGAGGTCACCACGCTGGGGCGCGGCGGCTCGGACACGACGGCGGTGGCGCTGGCCGCGGCGCTGGAGGCGGAGGCGTGTGAGATCTACTCGGACGTGGATGGCATCTTCAGCGCGGACCCGCGCGTGGTGCCGGACGCCCACAAGCTGGAGTCGCTGAGCTACGACGAGATGCAGGAGCTGGCGAGCGCGGGAGCCAAGGTGCTCAACGCGCAGGCGGTGGAGTGGGCGAAGTCGCGCGGCATCGCCATCCTCGCGCGCACGGCGCACGCGGAGGGCAGCGGCACGGTGGTGCGTGAGCTGACCGCGCCGTCGGACAGTCGCATCAAGGGCGTCACCGCGGACGCGGAGCTGGCGGTGCTCGCGGCGGGCGCCGAGGTACCGCTGGCGGAGCTCCTGGAGTTCCTGGACGCCCGGGGCGTGCGAGGCCGCTCGCTCGGGTACGACGGGCTGACTGGGGGCGCCGGGCACGCGTACCTGCTGGTGCCGCTGGCGGACATCCACGGGCCGGAGGCGCTGCGCAAGGAGCTGGCCACGCGCTTCGGCGCGGCGGTGACGTGGCGCGAGGAGCTGGGCACCGTCACGTGCGTGGGCGTGGGCCTCAACGCGGACTGGGCGCCCTTGCGTCAGTCGCTGGCGGCGGCGGAGGAGCTGGGCGCGAAGGTGCATGCCGCTCACACGTCTCCGCTCCAGCTCACGCTCCTGGTGGACAAGCCGCACCTGAAGCCGCTCACGGCGCGGCTGCACCGCGAGCTGCTCGGCGCGTAGAGGCGAGGACCGACGGCGACACGGCTCTCGCACGTTGGATGCATGAGGCTGTGCCGCCGCCGCTTGGCGCGTAGCGGGGCGCTCTGCTCGACCTGCTCGCCAGCATTGGGTGCATGAGGCTGGGCGTCACAGGCTGTGCAGGGCGCGGCGGTTCGCGGCGCGGCCAACGGGCGCAAGCCTTCCGTGGTGGCGCTGCGGCGGGCGTGGGTCCTCTCCTGACAGCCCACCGGGACGTCGCAGCGTCGCTGAGCGGGCGGATGCCGCGAGCCTCGAATTCGCGACTCACCGCGCGAAGCAACCTCCCACGCGACAGCCCGCGTGGGAGGTCATCACCCGCGTGCTACTCGGTGAGCTCCGCCGTCGCCGTCTGCAGGCCGGTGGGACAGTCGGACTCGATGGCGCCCACGTCCGGCGCGGCGCCGCAGTAGGGCAGGCCCAGGTCCATGCCCTTGTCCACCGCGCCCGGCCCGGGCTCGAGCGAGTCCGTGTCGACCAGCGCGTTGAGCGCCTCGATGGAGGTGACGTCCTGGCCCTCCTGCTGCTTCCACGCGGCGAACAACGTCCCCACCCACGACAGCTCGGGGACGAAGAAGTTGCCCGTCGTGAAGTTGGCGCCCGGCCGGTAGAGGTTGGACTCCATCTTCAAGCCCGGCGCGCTGTGGCCCAGGTGCACCGCGTTCTTCGTGTCGAAGATGTTGTTGCGCACGGCCACGTTGGTGGAGTCGCCCCCCGTGCCGTGGCCGAGCACCAGCGCGAACCCGTTCGTCCCCGTCACGGTGTTGTGCAGCACGCGCACGTCCACGCCGTTCTCGATGCGGATGGCGGAGCCCTCGGGCGTCTTCAGGTTGAAGATGCGGTTGCGCCGGATGGACACGTTGGTGGGCGGGGCATTCAAGCGGTTGCCGCCGATGGCGACGCCCAGCGAGGACTGCGAGATGTCGTTGTCCTCGATGATGATGTTCTTCGCGGAGTAGTGCACCACGATTGCCTCGCCCCGCGACGTCGCGGACTTGGTGAAGCCGTGCATCCGGTTGCCGCGCACCGTGACGTCGTGGCACGTCTTGATGTCCACCGCGTTCTCGCGGTTGTCATACATGTCGTTGCCCTCGATGAGGACCCCGGCGGCGGGCGCGTCGTTGCTGAAGCCCTCGGGCCCCAGGCACTGCACGGAGTCACCCGAGTTGTCGTGGATGTCGTTGCCGCGCACGGTGATGTTCTTCGACGTGGGGGCGATGACGACGCCGTGGGAGTCGGTGCTCCCCTGGGCGAAGTGGTGGATGTGGTTGTTCTCGATGGTGACGCCCCGCGCGCCGGCGTCGGTGCTGATGCCGCTGCCGAAGGAGCCGTGGTGCAGGTCGTTGTTCGCCAGCACGCTGCCCTGCGTGTCACCGGCGAACGTCACCGCGACCTGGCGCTGGCCGCGCACGTCGAACTCGAAGCCCTCGATGCGCCAGTTCGGCCGCTGCACGAGCGCCATGTACCACCCGCCCGAGGTGGGGACGATCTTCGCCTTGCCCTCACCACGCAGGGTGATGGGCGCGCTCGCGGTGCCCGCGCGCACGCTGGAGTCGAACACCAGCTTCTCCGCATAGGTGCCCGCCTGGACGCGGATGATCTCGCCTGGACCCGCCAGGGTGATGGCCTTGGAGATGGTGCGCAGCGGCCTCGACTCGTTGCCGGCCGCGGAGTCGTTGCCGGACGGACTCACGAACCACTCGCGGGAGTACTGGGGCTCGGTGGGCGCCTCGGGTGAGGGCGTGTCCGGAGTGGTGGGCGTCGTTGGAGACGGTGTTGGAATCTCCGTGACGGGGGGCGTGGGGGCCGGCTCGGGCTGCTGGGGATTGCCGGTGGACGGGAGGGTGGGGCGGGTGGGGTTGGGGATGGCGCCCGAGGGGGAGGTGGACTCCGTGTTTCCGGTACAGGCGAGGCCTCCCACGGAGAAAGCTCCGATGAGGCACAGGCTGCGCAGCGTGGACATGGGGGGTTGACTCCTCTGGGGGGGTGAGCGAGCCAATGAACGTCCGGGAGGGCGAGCGCTATTCTGGCTCCCCGCGCCGTCCGTTCCCTCGTGAAGCAGGCGACCTGTCTTCCTTCCCGCGCGAGAAGCACTGGTGAAGGAGGGCCGTGGCTCGGTCCATTCCGGTACCACGAAGCGCCAAGCCGATGGAACGTCACTCGTGCTCGGCCACTTGACGGGCGGCGATGGCTCGCAAGGCCCGTCGTCGAGCGACGAGGCAGTCACTCGCGACGGTGTCCGTTACGCGGCGAACACGAGGGCCTGGAGGGCGAGACAGGAGTCGAGGCGGGCGTGCCTACAGTGCGCCGCCTCGCACGCTGGCCGCTGCGTGGACATCGTGCGACCGGACCCGACAGGAGGAGCGCCCATGGCCCTGCAGAACGACTATCAGGACGTGCTCGAGGTGGCGAAGACGGTTGGCGCGAAGGTCGAGTCCCGAGAGGAGAACGGGAAGCTCATCCTCAAGGGCTCGGTGGACCACGCGTGGGACCGCGACCGCATCTGGGATCAGATCAAGGCGAAGCACGCGAACTGGCAGCAGGAGATCATGGTCAACCTCACCGTGACGAACGCGGAGCCGTACGGCCTCTACACGGTGAAGTCCGGCGACACGCTGGGGAAGCTGGCCAAGGACATCTACGGGGACGTGAAGCTGTACCCCAAGATTTTCGAGGCCAACAAGGACCAGCTCAAGGACCCGGACAAGATCAAGGTGGGCCAGGTGCTCAAGCTGCCGCCCAAGTCGATTGCGCAGGCCTGACGGAGCCGGTCAGGGCAGCAGGCCCGGGATGCTGCCACCGGGCCTCGGCGTGAGGTGGAAGCGGATGGTGCCTGGCGCCAGCAGACACGCCGGAGGCACGGGGGCCGGGAGGATGGCCCGGTGCGGCGGCCGCGAGCACATGCCGAGCAGCGGTCCGGTGGAGTAGGGCGCCCAGGGCCATCCACGCTCCACCCGCTCCGGGAGACGGGGCGGCTCGGGGGCGTCGCTCAGGGCGAGCGAGTCCTCCTCGGGCAGCGGCGTCGTGTCCGGCACGAAGACGATGCCCTCGGGGATGGGCTCCTCGCGCTCCGGTGTCCCGATGATGGCCGCGATGCGCTCGGCGCCCTCATCCCGCGACGCGACCCGTCCCGAAGTACACGCACACAGCACCGTGGCGCCCAGGAGCGCGAGGCGTACGGGACAGGCTTGGATGGTCATGCGACGGGACATGGCTCTCCGGGCGCTCGGTCCAATGTTCCCGTGCGGCCGACCCGAAAGGAAGATGTGCGGCCGGCCTCACACGGGGGCAATGTCCCCGGGGATGAGGTGGGGCGCTCATGTGTGTCCACCCTCCGAGGAGCTGGAGGGCACCTCGTCAGCACGCCTGCTCGTGGCCGAGCCCCACGCCCGCCTCCGTCCCTAGCTTGCCCGAGGGAGTGGAGCGCGGAGGTCGTCGACCATGCTGTGTCAGAACTGTGGAACGCGCCCGGCCGCGGTCCAGCTCAAGAAGCGGATGGAGGGACAGGAGACGACCCTCCAGCTCTGCAACCACTGCGCGAGCGCGATGGGCGTGGGGCTGAGCGGAGCGAACGGCTTCGGCAGCCTGGAGAGCCTCGTCGAGCAGTTGATGGGCCCTCGCCCGCGGAGCCGGGAGAACCTGCTCACGCAGCTGTCGGAGATGGCGCAGCAGGTGTTGGAGCGCTCGGCGCGGATGACGCTCGACTCGGGCTATGAGCGGATGCGCATCGAGCATCTGCTGTTGTCGTTGTTGCACTCGGTGCCGGAGCTGCGCGAGTCGCTCAAGCACCTGGGCGCGCCCGTGGACGAGTTCGAGACGCGACTGGACGCGGTGATGCCGCGCCGCGAGCCTCGCAAGGCGGCCGTCGTCGCGCTGTCCTCCGGCGTCAAGCGCGTGCTCCAGATCGCGCGGCTCCAGGCCCTGCAGATGGGACACAGCTTCATCGGCCCCGAGCACCTGTTGCTGGGCATCCTGATGGAGGCGGAGAGCTTCGCCGCGCAGTTCCTCTCGGGCGTCGACGTCAACGAGCTGCGCAAGCGCCTGATGGCCTCGATAGGGGGCCCGGCCACGCCCGCGCCCGGAGGCGCAGCCCGTCAGGGGAGCGGAGGCCTGCCTCCGAACCTCACGCGCTTCACGCGGGATGTGTCCGCGCTCGCGCGAGCCGGCGAGCTGGACCCGGTCATCGGGCGCGAGAAGGAGATCAGCCGCGTCATCCGCATCTTGAGCCGCAAGACGAAGAACAACCCGGTGCTCATCGGCGAGCCGGGTGTGGGCAAGACGGCCATCGCGGAGGGGCTCGCGCAGCGAATCATCTCGGGGGATGTGCCGGAGGTGCTCAAGGACAAGCGCGTGTTGTCGCTGGACCTGGGCAGCGTGCTGGGAGGCACGAAGTTCCGGGGCGAGTTCGAGGAGCGCTTCAAGGGACTGATGGATGAGATTCGCGCCCTCAAGGGGCAGATCATCCTCTTCATCGACGAGGTGCACACGGTGGTGGGGGCGGGCGGCGCGGAGGGCGCGGTGGACGCGTCCAACCTGCTCAAGCCCGCCCTGGCGCGGGGCGAGCTCCAGTGCCTGGGCGCCACGACGCTGGACGAATACCGCAAGAACATCGAGAAGGACGCCGCGCTGGAGCGCCGTTTCCAGCCGGTCATGGTGGCCGAGCCCACGCCGGAGCAGGCCATCGAAATCCTGCGTGGGCTGCGCGACGCGTACGAGGCGCACCACCGGGTGAAGATTCTGGACACGTCGCTGACGGCGTCCGTCGAGCTGTCGGACAAGTATGTCAATGACCGCTTCCTGCCGGACAAGGCCATCGACCTGCTCGACGAGGCCTCCGCCATGGTGCGCCTGGGCGCGCGCACCGCGCCGGACCGCCTGGGCGAGGTGGAGGCGATGCTGGAGCAGAAGGAGAAGGACAAGAGCGCCGCGGTGGCGGGGGAGCGCTACGAGGAGGCCAGCCGCCTCAAGGGCGAAATCGAGACGCTGCGCACCGAGCTGGAGGGGCTGCGGACCCAGTGGCAATTGAAACGCGGTGTCACCGAGCCCTCCGTGACGCCCGAGGACATCGCCACGGTGGTGAGCGAGTGGACGGGCATCCCCGCGCGCAAGCTGCAGCAGGAGGAGAGCCAGCGACTCTTGGAGATGGAAGACGCGCTGAAGCAGCGCGTGGTGGGGCAGGAGGACGCGCTCCGGGCCATCGCTGAAGCCGTGCGCCGTGCGCGCGCGGGGCTGAAGGACCCGAACCGGCCCATCGGCTCGTTCCTGTTCCTGGGGCCCACGGGCGTGGGGAAGACGGAGACGGCGCGCGCGCTGGCCGACTACCTGTTCAACGACGAGGCCGCGATGATCCGCCTGGACATGTCCGAGTTCCAGGAGCGCCACACCGTGAGCCGTCTCATCGGCGCGCCGCCCGGTTACGTGGGCTACGAGGAGGCCGGTCGGTTGACGGAGGCGGTGCGGCGCAGGCCCTACTCGGTGCTGCTGTTCGACGAGGTGGAGAAGGCCCACCCGGACGTGTTCAACCTGCTGTTGCAAATCCTGGATGACGGCCGGCTCACGGACTCACGCGGGCGCACGGTGGACTTCAAGAACGCGGTCATCATCATGACGTCCAACCTGGGCTCGGAGGCGATGGGGGCCGCGAGGGCGGCGCTGGGCTTCCAGCGCTCGGAGGACGAGGAGAAGACGGGCCGGGAGCGCGCCAGCGAGGCGGTGATGAACGCGCTGCGCGGCCACTTCCGTCCGGAGTTCATCAACCGCATCGACGACATCATCGTCTTCCATCCGCTCAACCCCGCGCAGTTGAGGCGCATCGTCGACACGATGCTGGAGGCCACCCGCCGCAAGCTGCACGGGCAGAACCTGCGCCTGGAGCTGACGGACGCGGCGCGCGACGCGCTGGCGGAGCGGGGCTTCGAGCCGCGCTATGGGGCAAGGCCCCTGCGCCGCGTCATCCAGCGCGAACTGGAGACGGAGATCAGCCGCATGCTGCTCCGAGGCTCGGTGAGCGAGGGCCAGCGTATCCTCGTCGACTTCCAGGACGGACACTTCGTCTTCACCGCGGACGCCGGTGTCTCCGTCACGCCCGAGCCGACGACAGCCCCGTCATGACGGCGCGCGGGTGCTGTCCAGGATCCAGGCCAGGTAGGGCGCATGGCCACCGGCGATGTCGAAGCGCAAGACTTCCGGCACGTCGTAGGGGTGCAGCTCGACGATGCGCGAGCGCAGGGCGTCGAAGAGGGAGGCGCGCGTCTTGAAGAGGATGAGCGCCTCCGCGTCGTCCTGCACCTTGCCCTCCCAGTGGTAGATGGAGCGCAGCCCGGGGAGGATGTTGCCGCACGCGGCGAGCTGCTCCTCCACGAGGCTTCGCGCCAGCTCGGCGGCCTTGTCGGCGGAGGGCGCGGTGACGAGGACGAGGATGGCGTCGGTCATCCGCGCATTGACGCAAAGGACCCGCGGGCACGTCCACTGTCGTGAGCCGGAATACCCGGCTCCGACCCGGAAGCGCTCAGCGGCCCGCGCTGCGCATTCCCGCGGGCGGGTTGTGCAGCGAGTCCATCTCCTGCCGCGTGCGCCGACGGTCCGGCGTGTCCTTCGGCAGCTCCACGAAGGTGCACATCTCGCACAGGCGGCTGTAGATGCGCTCGCCCACGCGCTCGCGCAGCAGCTCGTAGTCCTTCACCGCGGCACGCGCGTCCTCCGTGGACCGGTAGCCCGTGGGCCCGTGGGTGCGCTGCTTCTTCTCCGGCTCCAGCGAGTAGTTCGTGGCGAACAGCGTGGTGCGCCCCGCGTTGTAGCGGCGGGCGATGAGCTCATCGAGCGTCTCCATCTCGAAGGGACTGCCGCGCCCCTTGCCCAGCTCGTCGATGGCCAGCACCTCCACCTCCGACAGCGGTCCGATGATCTCCCCGCCGCTCTTGCCCTCCTGGAAGCCGCGCCGGATGGTGGCGTAGAGCAGCGAGATCTCCACGTACCGCGCCCGCACGCCCACCTCGATGACCAGGTGGCCGAGCGTGGCCGCGAGCAGGTGCGTCTTCCCCGTGCCCACCGGGCCACTCAAGATGAAGCCCTTGGACGTCGCGCCCTTCACGTACTGGTGGCCGAAGTGCATCGCCACGCCGCGGCCCCGGTCCTGCGCCTCGTTGAAGGCCCGGTAGTTGTCGAACGACGCATGCGCCACCACGCCGGGCAGCCGCACCTCGTTGTAGAGCGACACGCGCCGCCGCCGCCGCGTGCACGAGCACGGCTCCATCACCTCGTAGCGCTTGGGACCCACCTTCTGGCTGAAGACGGCCTCGCGCTCCACGAGCACATGGCCACGTCCCTCGCAGACGGAGCAGCTCTCCGAGCACACGCACACGCGCGCCTGGGCCTGGTCTCCCTGCCGTTCGATGACGTACGTCCGGCCGGAACACACACGGCAGCCGTCGCCGCCCACCTTCGCTCCCACACCCATCTCGCGCATCGCCATAGCAGAGCCCTTCCCCGTCCCCTCGTGAACTGAACACACGAGCAGTGTCGGGCCGCTTCTCACACTTCCTTCACGCCCAGTCGTCGCCGCACCGCCGCCACCAGGCGAAAGCGCCGCGACAGCTTCCTCGCGCGCACGGACATCACCTGTTGTTCGCTACCCACCGAAAGCGCGTCGCGCCACACCTGGTGACGTTGAGAGAAGGGCAGGGCGCGCAGGAGCACCAGGAAGCTCAAGGACTCCTGGGCATCCAGCGCGGAGGGCTCCTCCGGAACGCGGGCCAGCACCGTCCCACGCAGCCACGCCACCCGGGGCGCCAGCGTGGAGTCCCGCCCCGCCAGGTCCTCGAGCGCGTCCACCAGCCGGGCGTGTCGGGTCTCTTCCCACGACAGCGCCTTGCGACGTCGCGAGGGGGCCTCCGGCTCCGCGGCCACGCCCGCGCCCGCCGCCAGCGCGCGGTACTTCTTGATCTCCGCGTCCACCTGCCGCCGGCACGCGCGCAGGTTGCGCAGCACCGGCTCACCCGGACGCGCATCCCACAGGGCCTTCTCCGCGGAGCGGGAGATGCCTCGCGCCACCACCTCGAAGGGCACACCCTCCCGGGCCCACGCCGTGAGCAGCTCCGTGTCCAACGCCGACAACATGAGCCCCGCGCCACGCACCGCGAGGAAGTAGTCCTGCACCAGCTCCTCGAAGCTGGCGCTCTCCGGCAACAGGCTCATGATCCAGCGCGACTCCCTGCAGGGCGACCGGACAGCCGGCCGTCCGCTCCCCCATACCCGGTGGGTCCGACAAGGCAACCACCTTGTCGTCCTTTTCACAGTCGTTCTGGAAGTTTGCCGGCATGCTTTCCACTTCTGGAGCGGCCAGCCAGTCAGGGTTGACCCTGCCCTTGGAAACCGCGCATAGTGGTTCTCCCCGAATGGAAATTCCCGAAGATTCCCGGCCACTTGGCTGTCTGGCAAGCAACCGGGGACGCCGGTCCCCCCCGCTTAGGAAGACCATGCGCCGTTCGCTCCTCGTCTGCCTCGTGCTCCTGGCCACGGCCTCCGCTGCTCAGGAGAAGAAAGCGCCGCGTGACGCCGACCTCGGCAGGAAGTCCGCCACCGCGGTGGACAAGTCCCTTGCCGGAGACATCACGCGAGAGAAGAAGAAGGAAGAAGTCGCTCCCGCGCTCCAGTACGACCAGTTCCGCCTCGGCGTCGAGTTCCAGGTGGCTTCCAAGCGGCGCGAGCAGATCGCCTCGCTGAAGAAGATCATCTCGCTGTCGCCGGACCCGAAGGAGGTCCCCAGCCTGTTGTTCCGGTTGGGTGAGTTCTATTGGGAGGAATCGAAGTTCTATTTCTTCGAGGCCAACCGCAAGGACGACGACCTGCTCAAGGCGATGAACGCCAACGACGCCGCGGGCCAGCAGCGCGCCAAGGCGGAGAAGGCGGAGCTCGTCGCCAGGCAGAAGGAGTACGGCAAGCTCGCCGTCGAGCAGTACACGAAGATCGTCCAGGAGCACCCGAAGTTCGAGCGCACGGACGAGGTGCTCTTCTTCCTCGGTCAGTACCTGATGGAGGAGGGCCAGGACAGGAAGGCGCTCGTCGCCTTCAAGCGCCTGGTGGAGAAGCACCCGACGTCCAAGTTCATCCCCGACGCGTACCTGGCGTTCGGCGAGTACTACTTCAACAACTCCAAGGGCAAGCGCCCGGAGCTGGAGAAGGCGCTGGTGGCCTACAAGAAGGCCGCCGAGTTCCCCGAGAGCCAGGTGTACGCGTTCGCCCTCTACAAGCAGGGTTGGTGCCACTACAACCTGGGCGACTACGAGGCGGCGAAGGACAAGTTCAAGACGGTGGTGCTCTACGGCGAGCTGGCCGGCGCCAACGCGGTGGAGAAGGACGGCGGCAAGAGCGGCCGTGGCTCGCTGGTGCGCGAGGCCCGCACGGACTACGTGCGCGCGTACGCGCATCAGGGTGACGTGGCCCAGGCGCGCGCGGACTTCGGCAAGGTCGCGTCCAATCCGGACGACCGCTTCACGATGATGAAGCAGCTCGCCAACATGTACTACGGCGACGGCAAGGACCGCGAAGCGGCGCTGACCTTCAACTCCCTCATCAAGGAGAAGCCGCTGTCGCCCGAGGCGCCCGGCTTCCAGGGGAAGATCGTCGACTGCATCCTGCGCATGGGCAACAAGGAGCGCACCGTGGCCCAGGTGCGCCGGCTCGTGAAGATCATGAAGGAGGTCGAGGGCTCCGGCGTGATCAAGGAGGACAAGGACAAGAAGCTGCTCGCCGAGGCGAAGGAGCTGTCCGAGCGCACCCTGTCCAACCTGGCCGTCACCTGGCACAACGAGGGCAAGAAGACGCGCAACGAGGACACGTTCCGCTACGCGGACGCCGTCTACAGCGACTACCTCACGCTCTTCCCGGACAACCCCAAGGCGTACGACCTGCGCTTCTTCTGGGCGGAGCTGCTCAACGACAACCTGCAGAACTACGAGAAGTCCGCCGCCAACTACACGCTGGTCGTCCTGCAGGACGCCAAGGTGCTGGAGGCCAAGGACGACAAGGGCAAGCCCAAGCCGGGCAAGCCGGGCAAGTGGCTGCAGAACGCCGCCTACAACGCGGTGCTCGCCTACGACGAGGTCGTCAAGACGGCCGAGTCGCGCGGCGAGGCGAAGAGCGAGGGTGTGTCTTCCGACATCACCAAGAAGGCCACCATCCCCACGCTGAAGAAGGCGCTGCTGGACGCGTGCGAGCGCTACCTCAAGTACGTGCCCAAGGGCGACAAGCGGGTGGAGATCGCCTTCAAGGCGGCCAACATCTACTACCGCCACAACCACTTCGACGAGGCGGTGCTGCGCTTCAGCGAGATCGCGCTCGGCTACCCCGAGTACAAGTTCGAGGACGGCTCGCGCGCGGCGGAGATCAGCGCCAACCTCATCCTGGACTCGTACAACCTGCTGCAGGACTTCGCGAAGGTGAACGAGTGGGCGCGCCGCTTCTACGCCAACGACAAGCTGGCGACGGGCAAGTTCCGCGACGACCTGGCGAAGCTCATCGAGCAGTCGTCCTTCAAGCTGGTCAGCCAGCTGGAGGAGAAGAAGGAGTTCGCCAAGGCGGCCGAGGCGTACCTCAACTTCGTGCACGACTTCCCGCAGACGGAGATCGCCGACCTGGCGCTCTACAACGCGTCCGTCGACTACTACAAAGCCAAGATGCTGGATAAGACCATCGAGGTCCGCGCCCGGCTCTTCGCGCAGTACCCCCGTTCCAAGTACGTGCCGGACTCCATCTACGCGAACGCGGAGGCGCTGGAGGCCATCGGCGACTTCGAGCAGGCCGCGACCACGTACGAGCTGTACGTGAAGGGCTACGAGCGCAGCCTCGGGGAGAAGGGCGGCGGCGGCGCCAAGGCGCGCGGCAAGAGCGCCAGGAACGCCAGGAAGGGCGGCGGCGACGACAACAAGCCCGCGGTGGTGCAGAAGTGGGACGAGTCCAAGGCGCAGGTGGCGCTGTTCAACGCGTCCACCTACCGCGAGGGCCTGGGCCAGACGAAGGCCGCGCTGAAGAACCGCGAGCGCTACCTGGAGCTGTGGCCGAAGGCGAAGGACGCGGACGACATCCGGCTGTCCATCATCGACCTGACCGGCAAGAGCGGCGCGGCGATGAAGGCCATCAAGATGCTGGAGGAGTACGAGCGCGACAACATGCGCTCGGCCAGCAAGTTCCTCACGGCCGAGGGTCGCATCATCGACCTGTACAAGAAGATGAACAAGACGCGCGACGTGGTGCGCATGTACAAGCGCGTGGGCGAGCACTTCGACCAGCTGCCGCGCCGCGTGCAGACCACGCTGGAGAAGCCCGCGCTGGCCACCGCCGCCCAGGCGCACTTCCTGGGCGTGGAGCCGGACTGGGCCGAGTACAAGCGCTTGAAGCTGTACTGGGGCGCCCCGCCGTCGCCGGACCGCTTCCGCGCCAGCATCCAGGACAAGAGCCGCGCGCTGCAGGTGGTGGAGAAGAAGTACGTGCAGACGGTGTCCCTGGGCGCGCCCGAGCCGTCGCTGTGCGCGCTCAACCGCATCGGCCTGGCGTACGACCACTTCGCCGACCGCGTCACCAACGCGCCCATGCCCCGCGGCCTGGACGAGGAGTCCCAGCAGGCGCTGCGCGACGAGTTCTCCAACCAGGCCCAGCCGCTCAAGGACAAGGCCACGGAGGCCTTCGCCGCCACGGTCGCCAAGAGCCGCGAGCTGGACGTGTTCAACGACTGCGCCGCCGAGGCGCTGAAGATGCTGCGCACGACCTACCAGCCGGACCGCTACCCGGAGATGCACGAGGAGAAGGTCGCCCTGAAGAGCCGCAGCCAGCTCATCGGTGGTGACGTGCTCGCGGGCATCCAGGACGTGCCGCCCCCGGCGCCCACCGCGGTGGCCGAGGCCCAGAAGAAGAAGGAGACGCTGCAGGAGGACCTCACGGACCTCACCGCGCAGCTGCGCTCGCAGACCGAGACCCAGGTGGACACCAAGTCCACCGCCTCCACCCCGGATGGCACCAAGCCCGCCAAGTCGGGCGGCGCCGACGAGGAGCCGGAGGACTTCCTCTAATGAACCGGACGACCCGTACCATGCGCCTGTTCCCCCTGCTGGCCGCCGCGGCGCTCATCGCCGCCGGCTGCTCCTCGTCCAAGGCCACCGGCCCCGCGGCTCCGTCCAAGGGCCCCGTCGCGAAGTCCCCGTCGGACGCGCCGCCGCCGCCCATCTCGAACACGGCCAAGGCCCGCTTCGAGGACGCGGTGAAGTCCTTCGACACGCAGAAGAAGGCCAAGGCGTTCGACTACCCGGCGCTGGAGCGCAAGTTCAAGTCGGCCCTGGAGTCCGACGCGAACCTGGCCGAGGCAGAGTACAACCTGGGCGTCATCGCCGAGCGCCAGGGCAACACCACCGAGGCCAAGGCTCGCTACAAGGCCGCGCTCACCAAGAAGCCCTCGCTGCGCCAGGCGTCGGAGAACCTGGCCGTCATGGAGCAGAACGCGGGCAACGTGGCCGGCGCCGTGGCCCTCTACCAGGAGGTCCTCCAGCGCTACCCGGACGACGCGCAGTCGCGCGCCCGTCTGGCGGAGATCTACCGGCAGCAGAACGACCACGACAAGGCGATGGAGCTGTCGCGCGGCGCGCTGATGCGCGACCCCGCGTCCACCACCGCGCTGAAGGTGATGATCCGCAGCTACCTGGACCGCAAGCAGCTCTCCATGGCGAAGCTGGTGGCGCTGCGCGGCGTGAAGCTGGACGGCGCGGACCCGGAGCTGCACCACCTGGTGGGCATCATCCAACTGCGCGAGGGCAACGCGGACGACGCGCGGCTGTCCTTCAAGAAGGCACTGGAGGCGCGCGACGACTATGTCCCCTCGCACGTGGAGCTGGCCCAGCTGTCGCTCGACGCGGAGGACTACCCCGGCGCCGAGGAGCACCTGCGCCGCATCCTGCAGGCGGACGGGAAGAACGCCACCGCGCACCTGAACCTGGGCCTCTCCTACAAGGGCCAGGGGCAGTACGACAAGGCGATGCAGGAGTACGACGAGGCGGAGAAGCTCGACCCGGAGCTGGCGGCGGTGAGCCTCAACCGCGCCATCATCCTGCACAAGGTGAAGGACGCACCCGAGCGCGCCCTGGAGCTCTACAAGAAGTACGTCGCCATGGCGGGTGACGGCGTGGGCCTCTCCGGTGAGTCCCCGGTCTTCGGGCTGCTGCGCGAGGCGGAGACGCTCGTCAACGCCAAGCGCGAGGCCGCCATGGCCGAGCAGCAGGCGAAGAAGATGGAGGAGCTCCAGAAGCAGCAGCAGTCCCAGATGCAGGCCGCGGAGAAGAAGAACCAGGAGAAGAACCAGGCCCCGCCCCCGGGTGGCGCCGTGGCTCCGGTGGCCGGCTCCGGCACGGGCGCGCAGGCCACGCCCGCGGGTGGGACTCCGCCCCCGTCGCCCGCACCTGCGCCCGCGCCCGCGGAGAAGAAGAATGCAAGCACGGCGGATCCTTCCGAGCCGGGTGAGCCCGAAGACGACCTGCTGTGAAAGTTGGGACGTCCCCGGGTGCCTTCGCTGTGGCGGGCCCCGGGGCGATGATGCGAACCTTCGCGGTGTCCGCGTCAGCGGACACACGGTGTGGAACGGGCCCGGCGGGGCCCGCGTGGGAGACAGTGATGCGGAAGGCTCTGATGCTGTGCGCGGTGCTCTCGGCGGCGACCGCGTTCGCCCAGGATGACGACGCCGCCAAGCCGGCGGGTGGTGGGGCGGGCGACGGCAATGTGCGCTACTCGAAGACCACCAACATCGACTTCGAGGACGACACCATCGAAGGCGACCTCACCAAGCCGGACGGCGAGTACATCGACGCCCGCGAGAGGGTGAAGCACTCGAACCTCATCCGCATCCGCGAGGACTTCGAGGACAAGGTGATGCAGTCGGTGGGCGAGCTGTAGTTTCCGCCTTCCTGCGCCGGTGGGAACCTGCCGGCGCGCGCGTTGTCATACCGGGCATTGACCCCACGCAGGAGCCTTCATGGCCGTTCCGCTGACACTCAAGGTCTTCAAGGGCGAGACGTTGGTCACGTCCAAGGACTACGAGCGCGACATCATCAAGATTGGCCGTCTGTCCTCGGCGCACCTGTGCCTGGAGGACGAGAAGGTCAGCCGCATCCACTCCGTCATCGAGGTCGCCGGCGACGGCTCCATGTCCATCATCGACATGGGCAGCGTCGAGGGGACGTATGTCAACGACAAGCGGGTCAACAAGGGCCAGCTGTCGTTCGGTGACAGGATTCGCGTGGGTGGGACGACCATCCACCTGGAGAACCCGGCCGCCGTGGCCGCGGTGAACCTGGCCGTCGCCGCCGCGAGCACCGACGCCACCACGGAGAAGAACCCCGTGCTGGCCGCGGGAGCTCCGGCCGCCGGGCTCGCGCAGGCCGCCGCCGTGGCCGCCGAGCCCGAGGCCCCCGCTCCGGCCGCCGCCGCGAGCTCGGGCGCGCTGGATGCCTCCGTCGCCGCCACGCAGAAGAACGCCATCGTGGCCGCCGAAGAGCAGCCCGCTCCCGTGGCCCGCGAGGCCGCCGCCGAGGCCGCGCCGCGTGCTCGCACCGTGCGCCGCTCCAAGTCGAGCGGTCCGCAGGGCGTGGCGCTGCGCTTCTCCTGGGGCGATCAGCGGGTGGGCGAGTTCTTCGTGGGCCCGGGCGCCAAGCGCGCCGTGGCGGTGGGCAGCGCCGCGGGCGTCGACTTCGTCATGGGGGACGCCAAGCTGGGCGGCCCGCGCTTCGAGGTGCTCCGCACCGACGGCCAGTCCTTCACCGTGCGCTTCACCGGCAAGATGAAGGGCGAGCTGGTGCGCAAGGGCGAGACGCAGGAGCTCAAGGCGGTCATCGAGTCCGGCAAGGCCTCGCACGAGGGTGACGCGTACACGCTCACGCTCGACGCGGAGGACTTCTTCTGGGTGGACCTGGGCGGCGTGACGATGGAGGCCGTCTTCCAGTCCGTTCCCAAGCGCGTCGTGGCGCCGCTGGGCGAGTCGCTGGACTACACCGCGCTCAACATCTTCCTGGTGATGTTCTTCGCGGCCACCGCGTTCGTCATCACCGCGATGAACCGCACCGGCGAGGGTGACGAGTACGCGGACGAGCTGTCCGCCAACTCCGCGCGCATCGCCAAGCTCATCATCAAGCCGCCCGAGGTGCAGAAGAACAAGTTCCTCGAGCGCCTCAATCAGCAGAAGGAGGCGAAGAAGAGCGGCGAGATGGCGGCCAAGAGCCGCGGTGACGAGGGTCAGATGGGCAAGAAGGACGCGCCCAAGACCAACAACCGCACCGCGCCCAAGGGCGACCCGAACAAGAAGGACGAGGCGCGCGCGCTGACCGCGAAGATCTTCGGCGGCGGCAAGGGCGGCATCTCCACCGTCTTCGGCAGCAAGGGCCTGGGCGGCGACCTGAAGAGCGCCATGGGCAACATGTTCGGCGCCAAGGCGGGCAACTCGGGCGGCTTCGGCGGCCTGGGCCTGCGCGGCTCCGGCGGCGGCGGCGGCGGCACGGGTGACACCGTGGGCATCGGCGGCATCGGCACCAAGGGCCGCGGCGGTGGCACCGGCAGCTACGGCACCGGCGTGGGCGTTTTGGGCGGCAAGTCCAGCGTGGACGTGGGCATCACCTCGTCCGACCCGGAGGTCATGGGCTCGCTGGACAAGGAGCTCATCCGCAAGGTCATCCAGGCCAACCGCGCGCAGATCCGCTACTGCTACGAGAGCATGCTCAACCGCTTCCCGAAGCTGGGTGGCAAGGTGGCGGTGAAGTTCGTCATCACGGCCACCGGCTCCGTGGCGTCGTCCTCGGTGGCGCAGTCCACGGCGGGCAACGCGGAGCTGGAGACGTGTGTGGCGGGCCGCGTTCGCACCTGGAAGTTCCCCGAGCCCAAGGGTGGTGGCGTGGTGGTCGTCACCTATCCATTCATCTTCAAGCAGTCCGGCGAGTAGCGCGCCGGATGTTCATTGTCGGACGGGCGGCCCTTCCCCGGGGCCGCCCGCGCAGTCACCCCGGCTCCCGTCCCCCGTGGGAGCCCCCGTCAACCTCAGGACCGCATGAAAGCCCTCGCCCCCATTGCCCTGTGTGCCGCGTTCGTCCTCCCCATGGCCGCGAGCGCACAGCAACCACCCACCACGGCGACGGGCGACCGGCCCGCCACCACGTTCGATGAAATCGAGCGGGGCTTCTACTTCGCGCTGCTCGGCGGTCCGCTGTTCGTGACCAACCCGCCCGCGGCCGAGGGGACGCCCCGGCCCTTCTCCTCCGGCCCCATGGCCCAGGTGGAGGTGGGCGTGGACCTGGGCGAGCGCATCTCCGTGGGCCTGTTCGTCATGGGCTCCAGCATCCGCACCAGCGCCGAGTACATCGGCGAGTCCGGCGGCGCGGTGTCCGGCGACTACTCCACCTTCGTCCCGGGCGCGGTGCTGCGCGCGCGTCTGGTGGGCCTGGCCGACAGCCAGGAAGTGAAGCGCACGTGGTTCTATCTCCGCGCGGGCGCGGGTTATGCGATGTTCTCGCCGAAGCGTCTCCTTCCGGATTCCGACATTCTTGTGTTTGCCGGGCCCGGAGTGGAGTACTACACACGGTTGCGCCACTTTTCCGTGGGGCTCGAGGTCACGGGGAACTACCTCGTTTCCGGAGGCTCGTTCGGATTCGCTGTGGCGCCGAACATTCGCTACGCGTTCTAGCGGGAGATAGACGTGCCTCAGGAGAATGGAAGCGGTGGGCCGCGCCAGGGTGGGCGCGGTCGTGACGGGGGTGCGCCGGGTCAGGGCCCGCGCCGTGATGGTCCTGGCGGTGGATTTGGTGGCCGCGGCGGTCCCGGAGGCCCTGGTGGTGGCAGGGGCGAGGGACGTGGCCGCGGCGAGGGTCGGGGTCGTGGCCGCGACGAGGGCCCCGTGGGCCCGGGCCAGCGGGTCATCTCCGAGCTGAGCGTCCTGGAGAAGGCGCTGTCCAAGACGGACTTCACGGCCGAGAAGGCCCCGCTGCAGGCGATCGTCCGCTCGCTGCGGCCCATGCGGCTGAAGTCCCTGGATGATCTGGACCTCAACACGCGAGGTCGCCTCATCACCACGATGCTGCGCGTGCAGCGTCAGCCCAAGCCGGCCGCGCCGGAGGCTGCCGCCGCCGACGCGGCTCCGTCCGAGGCCCCCGCGGCTGCTGCGGAGGCGGCGGCTCCGGCCGAGGGTGCCGAGGCTGTCGCCACGGAGGGCGCGCCCGCGGAGGCGGCGGCTCCGGCTGCGCCCGCGGTGGACCCGGCGAAGGAGAAGTTCGACTCGTGGACGGAGGTGCTGTTCCTGGTGGGCCAGGTCTGGCGCGCGGCGGGCGACAAGGAGCGCGCCGAGGCGGCCTTCACCGCCAGCGGCCGTCAGCCGGGTCCCGAGGTCGAGGAGCCCCAGGCGCCCGCGCAGGCCCGGACGGAGTCGCGTCCGGAGCGCGGTGAGCGTCGCGAGCGCCCGGAGCGGGGTGAGCGTCGGGAGCGCGGTGAGCGTCCGGAGCGCGGCGCGTCCGGTGAGCGTCGTGAGCGCCCGGAGCGGGGCGAGCGTCGGGAGCGCGGTGAGCGTCCGGAGCGTGGCGCGCCCGGTGAGCGCCGTCCGGTGCCCGAGCTGACCGGGGACTGGAAGGAGCAGGCCAAGCAGCTGGAGGCCATGGGCCGCACGCGTGACGCGGGCCGGCTCCACGAGCGCAACGGCGGCTTCGCCGACGCGGCGCGCCTGTTCGAGGCGGGCGGGGACCTCAAGAGCGCCCTGCGCAACGCCCTCGCGGGTGGGGACAACGACTCCGCGCGCAAGCTGGTGAGCACGCTGCCGGCGGATCAGCTCGCCCCCACGCTGGAGAAGGCCGGCGCCTACGAGCTCCTCATGGAGCACTACGTGGGCAAGGGTGACTTCGAGAACGTGGCGCGCCTGTACGAGCGGGCCCGCCAGTTCGACCAGGCGGCGCTCGCCTATGAGCGCGCGGGCAAGCTGACCCTGGCGCGCAAGTCGTACGAGCGCTCGCGGGACATGGCCAGCGCCAACCGCATCCGCGGGCTCGAGGTGAAGAGCCTGGTGGAGCGTGGAGACCGTCTGGGCGCGGCCACGCTGCTCGTGGCGGCCGGCCAGCGCCGCGAGGCGGTGGAGGTGCTCGGCACGCTGCCTCCGCCCAAGGCGTTCCACTTCATGCAGCGGCTGAAGCTGGACGACGAGGCGAAGGAGCTGGCGCAGCGCGAGCTGGCCCGGGCCGAGTCGGAGCAGAAGCCCGCGGGCCGTGCCCGCTGGCTGGAGCTGCTGGGCGACGTCGCCGCGTCCGCCGAGGCGTGGGAGGCCGCGGGGCGCAAGGACAAGGCCCTGCCGCTCCACGAGAAGCTCGGCAACCTGACTCGCGCCGCCCAGCTCGCGGAGGAGCTGCAGCAGCGCGACAAGGCCGTGGCCCTCTACACCCAGCTGAATGACAGCGCGGGTCTGGAGCGGGCCAAGGCGCTGCCCGAGGCGGCTCCTGCTCCGGCGCCCACCGAGGCGTCCGCCGGGGGCGAGGACGGGGACACATCCCCCGACGCTTCCTCGGCCGAGTAGCAAGAAGGCCAATGATTCCCGCCCTTTGGCGGGTTTTGCACGATTGCTCGGGGGCGCTCGCGGCCGGTAGAGTCCGGCGGCTGGCGCCCCCGCTGCGTTCCATTTTCACCCCCGAGGCCCGCCGTCCCCATGCAACAGCCCACGTCTGCTCGACCCACGCTGCGCGTGTCCGATGACCGGAGCTTCGTCGAAGCCGAGGCCGCCCTGGAGAAGGCCGGCCGTGTGGAGGAGTTGATCCGCCTGTACGAGGGGCGCTCGCGCGACGTCGCCAGTGACGAAGCGGTGCGCCTGTTGTGCCGCGCGGCGGAGCTCGCGCACGAGCGGCAGCGCAACGCGCCGCGGGCGGAGGAGCTGCTCAAGCGCGCGCTGCTGGTGGCGAAGGAGCCGCTGCCGGCGCTTCGTGGCCTCAAGCGCCTGCACGAGTCGCGGCAGGACGCCGCGGCGCTGTCGGACGTGCTGGAGAAGCTGGGCAGCGCGACCCAGGGCGAGGAGAGCGCGGGCCACTACCTGAAGGCGGCGGACCTCTACGAGCAGAAGCTCTTCCGTCGCGACAGGGCGGTGCTGTGCCTGCAGCGCGCTGCGCGCGCGAAGTCGGACCGGGCCATCTTCCGGCGGGTGCGGCAGCTGCTCCTGTCCGAGGAGCGCTTCCAGACGGCGTTCGAGGCGCTGGAGCGCGAGCGCGAGGCGCTGGGCGACGCGGGCATGGCCGAGGAGTACGCGGCGCTCGCCGAGCGACTGGTGGACGACCCCACCGAGCACGAGCTGGCGCAGCGGGTGCTCGACGTCGCGCGGACGTTGGAGCCGCAGAACGCGCGCGTGGAGAAGGCCACCCGCGCGCTGCAGCGCTTCGAGCAGACGTGGCGCGACCGCGTGCGGATGCTGCGCGGCATGTCGCTGGAGGAGCGCGACAGGAAGAGCGCCGCGCGGCTGTCGCTGCTCGTGGCGAAGCTGTTCGCCTGGTACGACCCGGGCTCGGCCGGCAAGGTGAAGGAGGCGTTGGACCGCTGCTTCCTGCTGTGGCCGGGCATGCCGGAGGGCCTGTCCCTCATCGAGAAGATGGCCGCGCGCGCGGGCACGGACTTCGCGCCGGCCATCGAGCAGATTGAAGCGATGGCGGGCGAGGTGAAGGACCGCGGCGCGCAGGTGGACCTCTGGCTGCGCGTGGGCACGCTGCGTCTGGGCCGGCTGAACGACGCGCCCGGCGCGCTGGCGGCCTTCGAGAAGGCGGTGGCGGCGGACCCGTCGCGCGCGGACGCGGCGAGCCTCACGGCGGAGCAGCTGCTGGAGGGCGGCCGGGCGCAGGACGCGGTGGTGGTGCTGGAGCGCTACCTGGGCACCGTGAAGGACAAGTCGGGCCAGGCGGCGATGCGCCTGCGGCTGGCGGAGCTGTGTCTGACGCAGCTCAAGGACGGCGCGGCGGCGCGCGCGCACCTGGAGGCGGCGCTCAAGCTGGACCCCACGCACGCGCTGGCGGCCTTCCAGCTGGCGCGGCTCCTGGCGGAGGACGAGGAGCTGGAGGCGGTGGTGCCGCTGCTGGACCTGGCGCTGCTGGCGCCCCGTCCGAGGGCGGAGCGGGTGGCCTTCTGCGAGGCGCTCGCGCTGATGTTCGAGGAGAAGGACGACGCGCGCGGCGCCTTCGAGGTGCTGTCGCGGGCGCTGGAGTTGGATCCGGCGCGTCCGCTGCTGCTCGGCTCGGTGGTGGAGCACGCGGAGAAGGCCAACGCGCGGCCCGCGCTGGCCCTGGCGCTCCAGCGCGCGGCGCAGGCGGCGCCCGTGGTGGAGGTCGCGGCGACGCTGTGGCGGCAGCTCGCGCAGCTGCTCGAGGGACCGCTGGCGGACCCCGTGCGCGCGGAGGCGGCGTGGCGCGAGGTGCTGGTGCGGGTGCCCGGTGACGAGGCCGCCGCGGAGGCGGTGAAGTCGCTGCAGGCGGCCGCGGCGCTCGCGGACGACCCGAAGGCGCGCATCGAGGCGGAGGTGACGCGGCGCGAGGCCGCGGGCGCTCCGCCCGAGGAGCTGGAGCCGCTGGTCCGTGAGTGGACGCAGCTGGCGCCCGACGAGGTGGGCGCGGTGCAGCGGCTGCAGGCCTTGTGCGTGGCGTTGTCCCGCTTCGACGAGGCGGCGGCGCTGGCGGGGCGGCTGGCGGCGCTGGCGGAGACGCAGCTGGAGCGCAACGAGTGGACGGCGCGCCAGGCCAAGCTGTACGCGGAGCGACTGGGACGTCAGGAGGATGCGGCGGACCTGTTCCTGGGCCTGCTGACGGAGAACGTGTCCACGGGCGTGGTGGTGGGCGGCCTCGAGCGCCTGGCGGCCTCCGGCGTGAGGACGCAGGAAGTCACCGAGGCGCTGGCGGCGCACTACGGGCGCACGGGCGACCACCAGCGTCAGGTGGCGGCGCTCCAGCAGCAGCTCGAGTCCACGACGGACGGGGCCGCGCGCAAGCGGCTGTTCTCGCTTCTGGCGAGCATCCACGAGAAGCAGCTCGCGGACAGCCGCGCGGCCTTCGATACGCGCGTGCGCGTGGTGCGCGAGGACCCTCGGGATGAGTCCTCGCGCGGCGAGGCCTTGCGGCTGGCGAGGGACCTGTCGGCGCACGCCGAGCTGGGGCGCGTGCTGCGTACCCTGGCGGCGGAGGCCGAGGACCCGGCGGTGGCGCTGTCGCTGCTCACCGAGGCGGCGGGGCTGGCGGAGGAGGGCGGGCTGGTGGCGGAGGCCATCGCCACGCTCGAGGCGGCGGTGGAGCGCGCTCCGGAGTCGGGCGCGGTGTTGCAGCGACTGGTGCGCCTGTACGGTCGCGCGGGTCGCGCGGCGGACGCGGAGGAGCTGCTGCGCAAGCGCATCCAGGGCGCTCGTGGCGCGGAGAAGCTGGAGCTGCTGCTCCAGTTGGTGGAGCTGAACACGGAGCTCGGGCGTCCGGCGCAGGCCGCCGAGGCGCTCCAGTCCGCGCTCTCGCACGGCGCCGAGGAGGGGCGGCACCTGCCGCGCCTGGCGGAGCTGTACGAGAAGGCCGGCCGCACGCGGGAGCTGGGCGACACGCTGGCGCGGATGATTGGCCTGGCGGAGTCGGCGGGTGAGACGGACAAGGTCTCGCGGCTGAAGCTGCGCCGCGCGCAACTGCTGCAGGGCCTGCAGGACGGCAGCGCGGAGGCGGTGAGCAGCTACGCGGACATCCTGCTGCAGCGCCCCTCGGACCCGGACGCGCTCGCGGCGCTGGAGGCCATGCTGGCGTCGGGCACGGCGCGCGAGGCCGCGGCGCGCGTGCTGTTGCCCGCGCTCGAGCGGACCAAGGACTACCGCAAGCTGGTGGCCACGCTGGATGTGCTGGCGGAGGTGGCCAAGGACGACGCGGCGCGGGTGCAGGTGCTGCGGCAGGCCGCGCAGGTGCATCTGGCGCATCTGCGGCAGCCGGAGCTGGCGTTCGCGGCCCTGGCCCGCGCGCTCCGACTGGCTCCCGGCGACGCGGGCCTTCGCTCCACGGCGCGTCAGGCGGCCGAGGACGCCGACGCGTTGGACAGCTACGCGGAGATCATCGAGGAGCTGGCGGAGGAGGGGGACGTGGGCTCCGCGCGCGCGGCGCTGCTGCGCGAGCTGGCCGAGGTGCAGGAGAAGAAGCTCGACGACAAGGCGGGCGCGGTGAAGGCCCTGCGCGCGCTGCTGGTGCTGGAGCCGGGCAACCTCGACAGCCTGCGCGCCTTGCAGCGGCTGCACCGGGGCGGCGAGGAGTGGGCCGCGCTGGCGGAGGTGCTGGAGAAGCTGGCGGCCGCGTCGCCGGAGCCCGCCGAGCAGCTCGGGTTCCTGCGCGAGGCCGCGCTGCTGCACGAGGCCCGCCTGTCGGACCTGGAGAGCGCGGCGGAGGCGTGGCGCGCCATCGCCCAGCGGGACCCCGGCAACCGCGAGGCCGCGGCCACGTTGGACCGGCTCTACACGGAGCTCGGGCGCCATCAGGACCTGGCGTGGGCGCTGGCGCTGCGCCGCAATCAGGAAGGACAGAGCCCGCAGGGCCGCGAGGTCTCCTTCCGCCTGGCCGAGCTGCAGCGCACGGTGCTCGACGACTCGAACGCGGCGCTGGGGCTCTACAAGCGCATCCTCGCGGAGGACTCGGGTCACCCCGGGGCTCGCGCCGCGCTCGAGGCGTGGGTGAAGGCGGCGGTGTCCGCCAGTGGCGCCGCGCTGGATGTGTTGGACCCGGTGCTCGTGCAGGTGGGGGACCATGCCCGCCGCGTGTCGCTGCGCGAGGCGCGGATGGAGTCCGCGCTCACCACGGAGAAGATCCTCCTCGCCGGGGAGATTCGTCGCATCTACGAGCGCGACATGAGCCAGCCGTCGCTGGCCTTCATGTCCGCGGTGAAGTCCTTCGCGCAGGGCCTGGACCGGGACGGTGTGCGCCCCGACCTGGAGCGCCTGGCGCGCGAGACGGGCTCGCACGAGGTGCTCGCGGAGATCTACGAGACGGCGGCGGTGGAGCTCACCGAGGGTGACCCCGCCGCGCTGGACCTGCTGCGCCGCGCCGCGGAGCTGCGCGAGTCGTTGGACCAGCCCGAGGAGGCCGCGCGCCTCTGGAAGAACCTGCTCGCGGACGCGCCGCAGGACCGCCAGGCGCTGGAGGCGCTGTCCCGGCTGTACGAGAAGGGCCAGAACGCCAAGAGCCTGTCGGAGGTCTACACGCGTCAGGCCCAGCTCTCCCAGGACGCAGAGGAGCGCGTGGGGTTGTTGCTCAAGGCGGGCGAGGCGTACGCCAACGCGGGTGAGGACGCCCGGGCCATCGAGACGTACCGCTCGGCGCTGGCGCTGCGGCGGCTGCCGGAGGGGCTTCTCGCGCTGGAGCGGCTGTACGCGAAGGCGCGGCGCTTCGTGGAGCAGGCGGACGTGTTGGACCAGCTCGCGGACGGCGCGGCCGACGACGCCGCGCGGCGGGGCTGGCTGCTCAAGCGCGCGCAGTTGCTCGAGAAGGAAGTGGGCCCGGCGGAGGCGCTGCCCGTCTATCGCCGGCTCCTGGAGCTTGCGCCCGGGGATGGCCAGGTGGTGGCGGGCCTGGAGCGGCTGATGGCGCACGACGGGCCCCGCGTGGAGGCGGCGCGCCTGTTGGAGCCCGTCTACCGGGGCCTGAACGACACCCGGAAGCTGGTGGAGGTGATGGAGGTGCTGCTGCCTGGCGTGGCGCCGGAGCGGCGGCTGGAGCACATCCAGGAGATCGCCACCCTGCGCGAGGCGCTGGGGCAGACGTCGCTGGCCTTCGTGGCGCGCCTGCGCGCGTTCAACGAGTTCCCGCAGGAGACGTCGGTGCGCGACGAGCTGGAGCGGCTCGCGGCGGACTCCGGCTCGTTCGAGGAGGTCGCGGGCGCGTATGAGGACCAACTCGAGCGGGACACGCAGGAGCCGCTCGCCGGGGACTTGTGGCGCCGGCTGGCGGCGCTCTACGACAACCGCCTCAAGCGCTACGACCTCGCGGTCCGCGCGCTGGAGGAGGTGAGTCGCAGGGACCCGAAGAACAAGGCGGTGCTGGAGTCCATCGCCCGCGTCCATCGGCGCACGGGGGCTCACCGTGAGCTGGGGCTGGTCATGCGGCGGCAGGTGGCCGCGGAGCCGAACGCGGCGTCGCAGGTGAATCTGCTGTTCGAGCTGGCGCACCTGGCCGAGGAGACGCTCGCGGACAAGGCGCTGGCGGCGCAGGCGTACCGCGAGATTCTTCTGCTGCGTCCGGAGAACGCGAACGCGCTCAAGCTGTTGGGGCGCGTGCTGGCGGAGATGGAGCGCTGGCCGGAGCTGGCGCAGCACATCGAGCGTGAAATCCAGCTCGCCGACGCGCGCGGTGCCCAGGAGGAGTCGTCCGATCTGCGCGTGCGGCTGGGGCGCCTGAAGTTCTCGCGCCTGGACGACCCGCGCGGGGCGCTGGAGCTGTACCAGTCCGTGCTGGAGCGGCGGGCGGGACACGCGGGCGCGGTGGGTGCGCTCGAGGAGATGGCCCGCTCGGAGAGCCCGCTGCGTGGCGCGGCCGCGAGCGCGCTGGAGCCGGTCTTCGTCGCCGTCGGCAACCACCTCAAGCAGGTGGAGATGCTGGAGTCGCGCGTGTCGGCGGAGGCGGTGCCCCAGGAGCGCGCCGCGCTCCTGCGCCGCATCGCCGAGATGTACGCCGGTCCGCTGGAGAACGCGGAGATGGGCTTCCTCGCCGCGACGCGCGCGTTGCGTGAGCTGCCCGATGACCTGCGCTCGCTGGAGCTGTGCGTGTCGCTGGTGGACCGCGCCGAGGCCCCCGAGGAGCTGGGCGCGGTGCTGATGGAAGTGGCGCCCAAGGCGGGAGACGCGGCGCGCGCCGAGCTGTACCGCGCGCTGGCGCGGCTGCAGACGGACCTGGGCGAGCCCGCCGAGGCGCTGGCGTCCTGGAAGCGCGTGCTCGAGCTGCGGCCCACGGACGCCGAGGCGCTGGATGGCACCGTGCGACTGGTGGCGTCGCAGGGCAAGCCGACGGAGCTGCTCGAGGTGCTGCGCCGTCAGCTGGCGGTGGCCGAGGAGCCCGCGCGCCGTGCGGCGGTGCTCTTCCAGATCGGACACCTGCAGGAGGAGCAGCTCCAGGACGCCCTGGGCGCGCTGGCGACCTTCCGGCGCCTCCTGGAGCTCAAGCCGGACGACGTGGCCGGCCTGGAGCGCATGGAGGCGCTGTGCCAGAAGCAGGAGCGCTGGCCGGAGCTGGCGGACGTGCTGGCCCGCCGCATCGCGCTGATGCCTCCGGAGGCGGGGCTGGAGCTGAAGTTCCGCCTGGCCTCGGTGCGCGAGACGCGGCTGTTGGACCGCACGGGCGCGCTGGCGCTGTACGGCGAGGTGCTGACGGTGCAGCCCAACCATCCGGGCGCGGTGGGCCGGATGGAGGCGCTGGTGTCGCGAGAGCCGCAGAACCTGCTCGCGGTGGAGACGTTGCTGCGCGCCTTCCGCGCGAGCGGCGACGTGCCGCGGCTGGCGCAGCTCATCGAGACGCGCGTGGGCGTGTCCACGGATGCCTTCGAGCGCAAGGCGCTGTTGGGCGAGCTGGCGACGCTGCGCGAGTCGCAGGGCGAGTCGGAGCTGACGTTCCTGGCGCTCTTCCGCGCCTTCAAGGAGGACCCGAACGACGGTGAGGTGCGCCGTCGTCTGGAGAACGCCACGGATGCCTCGGACAGCTACGACGAGCTGGTCGCGGCGTACGAGGAGGCGCTGCCGCGCGTGGCCGAGGCCGCCGACGCGGCGCAGGTGTGCCTGAAGCTGGGCCAGCTGCTCGAGTCGAAGTTGAGGGACTCGGACCGCGCCGTCTCGTACTATGAGCGGGCGCGCACGCTGCATGTCGCGGTGCAGGCCAAGGCGCTGGTGGCGCTGGACCGGCTGTACCTGGAGCTGCAGGCGTGGCCGGAGCTCGCGGGCATCCTGGAGGCGCTCGTCACCGGCGCCACCGAGCAGGCCGAGCGCGTGGGCTACCTCTTCCGCCTGGGACAGCTCTACCAGGAGCGGCTGGACAGTCCGGACCGCGCGGCGAGCGCCTACGAGGGCATCCTCAAGCTGGAGCCCGGGCACCTGGCGTCCGCGCGGCTCCTGGAGGGCATCTACGAGGCGGCCTCCGCGTCGGAGAAGCTCTACGCCATCCTCAAGCTCCAGTCGGAGAAGGTGGCGGGGGCGGAGCGGGACCGCGTCCTCGCGAAGATGGCGCAGGTGTCCGCCGAGGGGCTGTCGGACCTGGGCGGCTCCATCGAGCTGTACCGCGAGCTGTTGGCGAAGAACGCGCGCAACGACCAGGCCTTCTCCGCGCTCGAGTCGCTGTACGAGCGGGCGAACCGTCCGGAGGACCTGCGCGCGCTGCTCGAGGGCCGTCTGTCGATGACGCTGGACCCCCGTGAGGTGGTGCGGCTCAACGAGCGGCTGGGGCGCGTGGTGTACCGGCTGCTCAAGCAGCCCGAGGCCGCCGTTCCGTACTTCAAGGCGGCGTTGGACCGTGACGCGCGCAACCGCGCGGTGCTGGACACGCTGCGCGAGCTGTACGACGAGACGGAGCAGCGCGAGGAGCTGGTGGGCGTGCTGCGCCGCCTCATCCCGCTCCAGGAGAACAGCGAGGGCGTGAAGGCGCTGCGCCTGCGCCTGGCGGAGGTGCTCGCTGGGATGGGGCGCCGCGAGGAGTCGCTGGACGCCGCCCGTCGCGCGCTGGAGGTCGAGCCCCACCAGGTGGCCGAGCTGGAGCGCGTGCACACGCTGTTCGTCTCGCTGCGCGCGTGGAACGACGCGGTGCGCGCGCTGGAGCTGAAGGTGCAGGTGCACCTGGGCGCCGAGGAGCGTGAGCGCGCCGTCGCCACGTACTACGAGGTGGCGGACCTGTGGGCGGGGCCGGGCGGCAAGCCCGAGCAGTCCACGGGAGCGCTGGAGAAGGTGCTGGAGCTGGACCCCGCCAACCGCACGGCGTACGAGCGCGTGTGCGACCTGTACCGGACGTACAACGACTGGCGCGCCTACGCGACGGCCGTCGACCGGTACATGCCCCACTTCGTCACGGACGAGGAGAAGATGGCCGCCCTGCGCGAGCTGGCTCGCGTGCAGGAGGAGCGGCTGGGGCAGAAGGACGTGGCCTTCCTGGCGCTCTGCCGCGCGCTGCAGCTGGATGCCTCGGACGACACGCTCCGCGAGGAGGTGGAGCGGCTGGCGGACGAGACGGGCAGCCACGAGGAGCTGGCGGCCGTCTACGAGGAGGTCGCGGACGAGCTGCCCCGTGGGCCGCTGGCCGAGCGGCTGTACGCGACGCTCGCGCGGGTCCACGACACGCGGCTGGATGACCCGCAGGCCGCGGAAGGGGCGTTCCGGAAGATCCTCGAGTTCGACCCGACCAACGCCACCGCGCTGGATGGACTGGCCGCGGTGTTCCAGCGCCGGGGCCACGAGCGCGAGTACGTGGTGGCGCTGGAGCAGAAGCTCGAGGCCGCCGGCTCCATCGAGCAGCGCAAGGGCATCCTGCGGGAGATTGCCCGCGTCTGGGACGAGAAGCTGGAGGACCCGTCCGAGGCCGCGAGCGCGCTGTTGCGCGCGCTGGAGCTGGAGCCGGACACCGAGACGCTCGGCGTGCTCACCGCGCTGTACCGGCGGCAGCGCGCGTGGCGCGACGTGGCCATGACGCTCCTGCGCGCCAGGGATCTCGCGGACACCGCCGAGGAGCGCGCGCGCATCCAGGTGGAGGTCGCCGGGGTGTTCGAGCGCGACCTCTCGGACGACGAGTCCGCGGTCGCCGCCTACCGTCAGGCGCTGGAGCTGGACCCGGTCAACCGCGAGGCGCTGGAGTCGCTGGAGCGGCTGCACACCAAGCTGGACCAGCCCGCGGACCTGCTCGCCATCTACGAGCGGATGCTGGAGCTGAGCGACGACTGGCGCGAGAAGGTCCGCGTCCTGTTCCGCAGTGCCACCATCTGGGAGGACAAGTACCAGAACCCGGCCAACGCGGACGTGTGCGTGGAGAGCGTGCTCTCCATCGATCCGCAGAACGTCCAGGCCATCAAGGTCCTCATCCGCCTGCGTCGGGTGCAGGGCCGCTGGGAAGACCTCATCAACGCCTACGAGCGGCAGCTCTCGCTCGCGGTCAGCCCCGAGGAGCAGGCGGAGCTGTACGTGGACATCGGCAACGTCCAGTACCAGAACCTCAAGGCGGTGGACCGGGCCGTCAACAGCTACCACGCGGCGCTCGCGGCGGACCCCGGCAGCCGGCCCGCGCTGCACGCGCTGGGCAAGCTGTACGAGCGCAGCGGCAACTGGCCCTTCGCGCTGGAGATGCTGCAGAAGGAAGCGGAGCTCGCCGGCCAGTCGAAGGACGCGGTGGAGCTGTACTACCGCCTCGGGAAGATCAACGAGGACATGCTGATGGACACGGGCAGCGCCCGGAACGCCTATCAGCTGGCCATCGCCATCGACGCGGGCCACCTGCCCAGCCTCCGCGCCCTCAAGGGCATCCTCGAGCAGGACAAGGACTGGAGCGGCTACGAGCAGACGCTGCGTCAGGAGGCCGAGCAGACCGAGGACCCGGTCGCCAAGGGCAAGGCGCTGCTGGACGTGGCGCGCTACCACGCGGAGACGCGCGAGGACCGCGACACCGCCACGGGCTACTGGGAGGAGGCGCTCAAGCACATCCCGGACAGCATCGAGGCCGCGCGTCCGCTGGCGGACGTGTACATCGCCCACGAGCAGTGGTCCGACGCGGAGCGGATGCTCGACATCGTCACGCGCAAGCTGTCGGAGAAGGCGATGGTGGAGAAGGACGCGGCCACGGCCGCGGACCTGTGCCGCCAGCTCTACCGGCTGGGCTACGTGGCGGAGAAGCTGGGCCGGCGCGACAAGGCGCTCAGCTGCTACGAGACGGCGTACGAGCGCGACGCGACGTACCTGCCCGCGCTCGAGGGCTACGGCAACCTGCTCGTGCAGACGCGCCGCTACGAGGGCGCGCTCAAGGTCTTCCAGACCATCCTCATCCACCACCGCGAGGAGCTCACGGACCTGGAGGTCGTGGAGGTCTACTGGCAGCTGGGTGACATCCACGCCGCGCTCAACCAGGCGGACCGCGCGCAGAACCACTTCGAGAAGGCGCTGGCCATCGACCCGGGCCACGAGCCCACGCTGCGCGCGCTCGTGGTGCTGATGGACAAGGCGGGCCAGTTCGAGAAGTCCGCGGACCTGCGCCAGCAGCTCGTCGGCGTGCTGGAGGGCGAGGCCAAGGTGAAGGTGTACCTGGACCTGGGCCGCATCTCCCGCGATGAGCTGCACGACCCGTACATGGCCATCGACGCCTTCACCGGCGCGCTGCGCGTCCAGCCCGACGCGCTGGAGGTGATGGACCAGCTCTACGTGCTGCTGCGTGAGACGCGGCAGGGGCAGAAGGCCGCGGACGTGCTGGCGCGCATGCTGGCCCTCCCCGCGCTGGCGTCGGAGCCGCACAAGGCCAAGCGCGTCTGGTTCGCCCTGGGCGAGCTGCGCCGTGACGACCTGAAGGACGTCGAGGGCGCGAGCCAGGCGTTCAACGCGGCGTTGGACCTGGACCCCCGCTTCGTCGAGGCGTTCAGCTCGCTCGAGGCGATGCTCGGTGGCGCCCGCCAGTGGAAGTCGCTGGAGGAGAACTACACGAAGATGCTCGGCCGTCTGCCCAAGACGCCGGAGACGCACGTGGCGCGCATGGCGCTGTGGCGCGCGCTGGGGGATTTGTACCACCAGGTGCTCAAGCACCCGGAGGGCGCCGTGGCCGCCTACGGCGTGGCCGCCAAGGGCCTGCCGGACGATGCCGCGGTGCAGGAGACGTACGCCGAGCTCGCCGGCAACCTGCCCGGCAAGGAGGACGAGGCCATCGCCGCGCTCCGTCGCGCGCTGCCTCACACCACCGACGCGCGGAAGATCTGCGGTCAGCTCGTGCGGCTCGCGGCGCTGCGCAAGGACTACGACCTGGCGTGGCTCGCGGCCCAGGCCGCCTCGGGGCTGCTCGGTGAAGCGGGGGAGGACGAGAAGGAGATCCTCTCCAAGCTGGGGCCCTACGCGAAGAAGAAGGAGGTCGCCCAGCGCCCGGTCGACGACCGGCTGTGGCACACGCACCTGTTCCACCCGAAGGCGCGAGGGCCGCTGGCGGAGCTGCTCGGTCTGCTCTTCGCCAAGGCGGGACACCTGTACGCGGTGCCCTTCACCCAGTACCAGCTCGTGCCGAAGAAGCACCGCATCGACGTGGCCAGCGCGCAGGAGTACCACGTGCACCACTACCGGTACGTGGCGCGCCTGTTGGGCATGGAGGCGGTGGAGCTGTACTCGCCCTTCCTCGTGGCCACGCGCGAGCGCATGGCGAAGCGCTCCAACGAGCCCGCGCCCGAGCCGCTCGTCAACGTGGAGCTGCTCCAGACGCATCCGCCGTGTGTCCGCGTGGGCGGCAAGTACTTCGCGGAGCAGGGCCAGAAGGAGGTGTACTACCTCCTGGGCCGCGCGCTGGCGCTGGCGCGTCCGGAGCTGGCCTTCGCGCAGTACGTGCCGGCGGAGCGACTGGAGGCCATCCTCCAGGCGGCGCTGAACCTCGTGGTGGGAAATGTGCGCGTCGCCGAGTCGCTCCACGGCGTGGAGATGGAGCGGCGGGCCCTGGAGAAGGTCCTCACGGACGTGGACCGCGCGGCGCTCGCCAAGGCGGCCCGGGCCTGGCTCCCCACGGCGACGCCGCAGTCGGTGCGTCAGTTCCTGGAGGGCGCGGAGCTGACGGCCGCGCGCGCGGGCCTCTTCGTCGCCGGGGAGATGGAGCCGGTGCGCCGGCTGGTCCAGGGCGAGACGGGCTCCACCTTCCGCGTCGCTCCTCGCAACAAGCTCAAGGAGTTGCTCGTGTTCGCGACGTCCGAGGAGCTGCACCACCTGCGTGTGGCTGTTGGCACACACGTGGAGGTGCAGGTGCGCAGATAGCGCGGTAGAACCCGGGCAAGGGTTCACGCGTTGATGAGCAGCCGGGCGGTCGAGGTACTGATCCTTGACCGCCTCGGGTGGCCACTTCTACGATTCCGACGGGATTTCTCCCGTCATTTCCGAGGCTTGCGGAAAAGATGCGTTTCGTCTGTGACAGCTGCCGCGCGCAGTACATGATCAGCGACGACAAGGTTGGCCCGAAGGGGGTCAAGGTTCGTTGCAAGAAGTGCGGCCACACCATCACCGTGCGCCCGGCGGGCGCCGCGGCGGGGAAGGATTCCCCGTCCGAGCCCGCGTCCACCTCTTCTCCCGCTCCCGAGAGCGCGAGCACCCAGGGCAAGGAGGCCGATTCGTCCTCCTCCGCCTCGCTGCCCGCGACGCTCGGGACCCCGCCCGAGGGAGGCCTCTTCACCGACGTGGAAGAGGACGAAATCGGCGCGGTCTTCGACCAGGTCCTCAGCTCCGGCACGCACAAGATTCCGGCGGGTGAAGCCGCCGGAGAGGCCGCCGCGCGCGATGCCACCACGGAGTCGGTGCGCAAGCTGGCCGAGGCCGAGGACGAGCCCGACAAGGAGGAGCCGAAGCCCGCGGCCACCTCTCACGAGTGGTACGTGGCCATCGACGAGAAGCAGGTCGGGCCGCTCACCGTGGAGAAGGTGAAGGACGCGTGGGACCGTGGCGAGGTGGGGCCCGACAGCCTGTGCTGGCGTTCGGGTTTCAGCGATTGGATTCCGTTGTCGGAGACGGCGGAGCTGGCGTCGGTGCTGGCGCCGCGTCCGTCGAAGCCGACCATCGTCGCGCCCGAGCCCGTGTCGGGCTCGACGCCCACGGTGCAGCCGGGGCCCGTGCAGTCCGCGTTCAGCGCGGGCAAGCCGAAGGGCGACTCGGTGGTGCTGGCGTCCTCCTCCGAGGAGCCGGTGGGGTGGAAGCCGTCGGCCGCCAGCGTGCTCGCCTCGCTCGTGAAGGAGGAGAACGACGCGCTGTCCAAGCCGCCTCCGACGCCCGCGCCCTCGCTGGGGCGTGAGCCGGTGTCGCAGTCTCGCCTGCTCGACGTGCCGATGCCGCCTCCGGAGCCGGTGTCGTCCCCGTCGCTGATGGGCGCGGGGCCGGCGATGGCCGCTCAGATGGCGCCTCCGCAGGCATCGCATGCCTATCCGCAGCAGCCCTATGGCCAGCCGGCGCAGATGCCGTATGGGCAGCCGCAGGGGCACTACGCGCAGCCTGTCCCGGCGCCGTATGCGCCTCCCGCGGGCTACCCTCCGGCCTATGCACAGGGCGGGGGGGCGCCTTCTGGCGGAGGCAAGGGCCGGGTGGGGTTGATCGTCGGCATCGTCGTGGGCGTGCTGGGGCTCGGTGGTGGAGCCTGGGCGCTGGCGTCGAAGGGCGGCACTCCCGAGGCTCCGCCCACCCAGCAGCCTGTCGCCGCGGCCACGCCGCCGGCGGCTGCTCCGCCCGTGGTGACGCCTCCTCCCGTCGCGGCGGCACCTGTCGCCGCACCGCCGCAGACGCCGCCCGTCGTGGCCACGGCGCCCGGAGCGCCGACGCAGCCTCCTGCTCCTGAGACAGCGGCCGCGGCGAACCCCGCCGTGGCCGCCGCGGGAGCGCCCACGACGCCTCCCACGACCGCGCCCGTGGCGACGCCGCCTCCCGTGGCCGCGCAGCCCGTGGCGGGGCAGGTGCCCGCGACGCCGCCGGCGGATGCGGTGAAGCAGCCGCTGGACAACGCGGTGGCGAAGGTCGAGCGGACGACGACGCCTCGGCGTGCCTCCGGCTCCTCGTCTTCTTCGTCTTCTCGGCGGGAGGACACCGAGGAGCGTCCCGTGGCGCGCGCGGAGAAGCCGTCCTCGAGCGATGGTGATGACGACTTCGACGAGCTGTTCGGCACGAAGAAGTCGAAGCCCGAGCCGAAGGCGTCGGAGAACCGCCCCACGGCCTACATCCCTCCCGAGCCGGGCGGGGGCGGGGTGCGAGACACCCTTCAGCGTTCCGACATCATGGAGGTGGTGCTGAACAACAAGCCCGCCATCGTGAAGTGCGTGAACGAGCAGAAGAAGAAGGACCCGATGCTCAGCGGCAAGCTGGTGATGCGGTGGACCATCCAGACGAGCGGCAAGACGTCGAACGTCACCTGCAAGTCGGATGAGTACCGCAGCACGTACATGGCGACCTGCATCACCGGGCTCATCAAGAGCTGGGCGTTCCCGAAGCACAAGAAGCAGGGCGAGCCCATCGACTTCCCGTTCACCTTCTGAGCGGGAGAGGAAGAATCTGGGTCCTTGGCGACATGTGTGTCACGCCAGGGTCCCATGTGAGTGTTCGCTTTCGTGAGGGCTGAATTTCCGCGGGAGCGACGCGTCCGTGGGCGTGTCGACACTCGTTGACACGTCACGACGGGCGGGACTAAAGCCGAACCGCTTGTATGGACGTCGGGGCCTGACTTCAGTGGCCGGAGGCCCCCCAGCAGACGATTCCAAGCAGATCCACGGAGGGATTCCCAACATGCAGCTTCGTAAGATGATGCTCGTGCTCTCGGCACTCGGCGCGATGAGCGGTTTGATGGCGGGTTGTGGCGACGACGACCCGAGTGGCACGACGTGCTCCGGCAACGACGACTGCGCTGAGAATGAAATCTGTCACCCGGACGCGAGCGTCTGTGTTCTGACGTGTACGACGAGCAACGACTGTCCCGCTTCCGCGAAGACCTGCGCGGAGCTGGGTGGGACGAGCTCCCAGTCCGACACGCTGATCTGCCAGTGCTCCACCGACGCGCTGTGCAATGGCGGCTCGGACGGCACGTCGAGCGACCTGGTCTGCTCGAACCTGGACAACGTCTGCGTCCCGGCGTGCGACTCGAACGATGACTGCGGCTCCGGCCGCGTGTGTGACACGGCCTCCGGTCAGTGCGAGGAGGACGACACGGGTCCGACCACCTGCTCGGGTGAGGGACAGTCCACGTGTCTCTACGGTGATTACTGCTCCAGCAGCACCTGCACCGCAGTTCCGGCGCCTACGTGCGCGAACTTCGACCCTGCGCAGGGTGGCAAGCAGCCCGTGTGGACGATTTCGAGCTCGGGGCCGATCATCTTCAGCATCGCCAAGCAGTCCTGGGCGCCGGACACCAACTCCATGCCCTGGTGTGGCGCTGCGGACACCGTCAAGGTCCAGGTGAAGGCCTACCAGCCGGCCAACAGCAACAACAAGTTCCCGGATCAGCGGTCCGGTCTTCAGAACCTGCTCTACGTCAAGGTCAACGGCACCGAGGAAAATGGCGTCAACCTGATCCGCCCCTCGGAGTACGCCACCAGCCAGAACGGGAAGGTCGCGACCTTCACGATGAACTTCTGCCCGGGCGCCATCAACACGCTGTCCATCGGTCTCTACTTCCGGGACGGCAACGAGATCTGCGGCGTCATCCAGAAGTAGCTCGCAGCCTCGTTGCAGTCAGCTGAAAGCTGTTTGTAGCGCAAGAGCCCCATCCCATGACCCGGGGTGGGGCTCGTTGTTTTGGGCCGGAACGCAGTTGGTGGCGAATGCCGCCATGAATAAGAGAAGATTTCCTGCGTTGAGATAGGTGGTGGCGCTGCTCGTCCGGCGTCCTTCCGCGAAGGAGAGATGAGATGGCTTATCGTCACGTGGTCCTGGCTATTGCAGTGGTTTCCGCGCCTGCCCTTGCGGGAGACGCCTCGGCGGGTCAGGGGGTTCGTCTCGAATGCCCGGCCGGGACCACTCAGAAAGGAAGCAAGCCCACGAAGGACCTGGGGGTTTTCTGCATCAAGACCGGAGGAAGTTCGGACCTGGACAAGGTCGTCCGTCATGGTCCCTACGTCGACTTCTGGGCCAATGGGCAGAAGCAGTCCGAAGGGCAGTTCAAGGACAACCTGCGGACTGGGCGCTGGACGTTCTACGACGCGAATGGTGTCAAGACCGGCGAGACCGAGTTCGAGCGCAATGACTACCATGGCAAGCGCGTCGAATACTTCGCCAACGGCACGAAGAAGCTGGAGCAGGCGTGGGTGAAGGGCCTTCAGGACGGTCTTGAGGTCGTCTACGCGGAGGATGGCCGGACGGTTTCGCAGGCCCGATTCGCGGCCGGCAAGCCGGTTTCCGACCGGTAGTCCCGGAACATCAATCTCCGTCTTGCCCCCTCCCTGTTGGTTGGGGAGGGGGAGGGCCAGCTCCCCTCAGGGCTTTCCCGCGTCGAACGACTCGGATAGGAAGCTCAGTCGTGAAGGCCCCCTTGCTCTCCCTCGTCCTTCCAGAGATCCCCGTCCGCACAGTGGCGGAGATGGGCTTGCGCGAGCTTGAGCGCATTCGTCTCATCCTGCGGGGTGGCTCGGTCATCGATTGGCGTCGGATGCACTTCCAGACGCGAGACGAGGTCGACCGCTTCTTGCGACTTTGCCAACTGGATTTGTCCCAACCTCACGACGAGGCCTGGGCGCGAAGCGTGCTGGCCGAGTCGGTGGTCTATTTGCGGAAGACGTTCAACTACCGTGTTGCCGACGCGGTAGCCCAACCGACAGAAATCCATGACCTGTTCCTTCTGGCCTCAGGGGCCAAAGGTGAGGTTCGGCATCGGCGGATCGCCTGTGTCGTACTCAAGGTGATGCATGTCATTCAGCACATCGAGGGGAGAGATCTGCTGTTCCGGCTCGCCATCTCCGAGGCTGAACTGGCGGAGTTGGTGACTGAGAGAGTCCAGGGGGTCGCACGTGAGATGCAGGCGAAAGGGTTGCCTGTTGTCGAATTCGCGCACTCCATCAAGACCCAAGACTCCTTGGTGACGAAGCTGCTGGCCAAGAAGGAGACGGTTGCGGCACAGGTCTATGATCGGACCCGCTTCCGGATTGTGACCCGTGCACGAGAAGACTTGTTACCGGTCCTCTACTATCTGACGCAGTGGTTGTTCCCGTTTCATCTCGTTGTTCCCGGGCAGACTGAAAACACACTGCTCCCCTTTCGCAGTGTCCTGGAGGAGAATCCTCACTTCGAGCAAGTCACCCATCGACTCCACCTCGATAAAGACTACGAAGCTCGTGAGGACAAGAGTGGCAACTCCTTCTCCGGAAACACCTATCGGGCGCTGAACTTCGTGGTGGACTTGCCAGTGCGTATGGACGCCCATCTCCCTGCTCCACACGAAGATACGCGTTCACGGAAGGGCCGGGTCATCATCTCCTTGGTCGAGTTCCAGATCGTCGACCAAGAGACCGCCCGATTGAATGAGCAGGGAGAGAATGCGCATGATGCCTACAAGCGCCGTCAGAAGAAGCGTGTGCTGAAGCGACTCAGCCAGGGGCTGGTTGTCCCAAAGCGCGACAACAGCTGAGTCGACGGAGGGCTGGGCGCGTTGAACGCCCAGCCCCACTGGCTCATTGGTTCTGCTGCGCGACGTAGACGTGCGTCCCAGTAGCTGTCGTTTCCAGCCAGGCAACCAGCGGACGGTTCTCTTTTCCGAGAGCCAGCACGGGTCGGCTACCCGGAGTGCTTGCGCCTGACTCCGCACTCAGTGCCGGGCCGAGCTGTGTCCAAGAGGACGTGCTTCGCTTGGCGACGAAAATCACTTGCTCCGGCTCGGCGAATCCACTCCAAGCCAGCAGCGGAGAGCCATCATCACCCATCGTGAGCGATGGAGCTTTGTTGTTGGTCGAGTGTGGGGTCACGAGCTCTGGAGATTGCCACGCACTGCCCTGCCACCGCGCGAAGAAGATGTTGGAGGATGCCCCAGCGCCCTTGAATTCGTCCCAGGCTACCAACGGTTCGCCAGCGCCATTGGTGGCAAGTGCTGCTTGGTCAGTGTAGGCGTCGGTAGGACTGGAGATGAGTGCGGTTCCAAATGGCTGTGAGTGGTTTTGGGTGACGGTGATAGCGCGAGTCCCGAGCGAGTCGACATAGCTGCTGTGGGCTGCGAAAATGGTGTTTCCCGCGCTGGTTATTGCCTTGAGATAGTTGTTGAGCCAGTCAGGGCCAAGAAACAGCTGTGCCTGCGTCCAGGTCTGCTGATTGGCTGTGAGGATGTAGGCTTTGGACTCGTAATATGCGGTGACGTAATAGACCTGGGCATAGACAGTGATCGCTCCCGATGCGTCCACCGCGAGCTTGGGGATGGTCGTTTCGGTGCCGGAATCATTCGGGAAGGGAGGAGGCGTGAGGGATTGCCACAACGTTCCCGACCAGGCCATGACTTGAATGGGCGGGACACCTGCTTTCCCAACAGCTTCATCCCAAGCGATGATGATCCTCCCTGAGTTGTCGATCGCAAGGTCCGGACGCTCTGCGTGGGCACCTGGTGCGGAGTGCACTCGAAGAGGTCCTCCGAGTCGTTGCCATTCTTGTCCGGTCCATCGCATCACATGGATGTTCTTGCTCGTCCCATCCGACTCCGACCAGGCAATGACGGGCAGCCCATCCGTTCCCACCTTCATCACCACGTTCTCCGCGGGCGTGTTCCCAGGAGACGCGCTGATGGCGCCTCCCATGGGCAGCCAGAAGGGGACCGCGAAGGACCACGAACCACCCGTGGTGAGGATGTTGCCCGCCTCGTCGGTGATGGGCTGCTCCGCCGTCCCAAGTCGCACGCTCACCGCCGTGGACGCGGCGAGTGACGCAGCCGGGGTCAACGTCAGGGTCCGTCCATCCGCCGACAGCTCCAGGGCGACAGGAATGGGCACGCCGCCATCCCCGATGAGCCCCACGTTCGAAGTGCTCACGGTCGCCGCCTTCACGGCCTCGCTGAACCCCACCTCGACGCGGGTCCGGGCGCTCACCTGGGTCGCCCCGTGCGCCGGCTGCCTGCTCGCGATGCTCGGCGCCGTCCGGTCCACCACCACGGTCCTCGCGACACTCGCGAACGTCGAGCCCGTTCTCGTGGCCTTGGCCACCAGCGTGTACTCCCCCTCGGCCTCGCTCGTCGTATCCCAGGAGTACGTGTAGGGCGGCGCGGTCCACGTGGTCAGCACCGTGTCTCCCTTTACCAGCTCGACCTTCTCGGCTTGTCCCCCCTGCACCGCGACTTCGACCGACAGTCCTCCATTCGTGGCGCTGTACGACGCTGAAGGCGCAACCCAGGAGACCGCCAGGTCCCCCAGGGGAACGATGGTGAGCGAGACGCTCCGGTCTCGATGGAGCGCTCCTGAGATTCCACGCACCGTGAGCGTCACGGGGCCGGGCGCAACCTGCTCGGAAACACTGATGCTCAAGCTCGAGAGCGTGCTCGCGCCGGGAATCGTGACCGAGGGCGCGGTGATGCCTCCCGGTGGACTCACCAACATCACCGAGACACTCCCATTGAAGCCATTCTTGCGGACGAGCGAGACCTGGAAGCTCCTCGTGGCCCCCTGGAGAATCGAGTCCTCCGTGGGCATGACACTGAGCTCGAAGTCCCCAGCGGGCTGCTCGCCTCCGTCCGGGAGACTTCCTGCGTCAGGAGGAGGCTGCCCCGCATCAGGGATGTCCTCCGGCCCCGCGACGTCCGGGACATCGATACAGGCGGACAGCAGGAAGACGGCGAAGAGGGGGACGGACAGGCGAAGTCGGTTCGTCATGAAGGTCTGCTGTGCAGGGAGTGTTCCAGTCCAGACACCTACCATGACACGCCCTCGGCCCGGCCGAGGCCCGCGGTGCCCCGTCCCGCCCCCGGGCTTCCGTCCCAGACCCTGGACCCCAGACAAGCGAAAGCCCGCGCCCCCGGACGTCTGCGGGTGACACGGGCTTCGTGCTCACGGGCCAGCGAGGGCCTGACCGCCTACCGCTTCTTGCGGTTCTTCTTCTTGTTCTCCTTCTCCCGCTTGCGGCGCTCCTTGATGGCATCCCGGTCCTCGCCCTTGGCTCCGGCGGCGGACGGCGGGGCGTAGCCCATCAACCGGGCCTTCGCCATGGCGGCCTGGCCCATGGGGGGCGTGTAGCCCGGAGCCACCTGCGGCAGCTGCATGGGCAACCCCATGCCCGGCATCCCGCCGCTCATCATCTTCTCCATCATCTTCGGGTCCCCACCGAACATGCTGGAGAGGTCCATGTTCCGCATCTGCGACAGCTGACCCAGCTGCTTGAAGCCGGGGATGCGACCCAGGAGCCCCGGGTTCTGGCCAATCGTCCCCATCACCTGCTGCATCATCCCGAACTTCTGCAGCAGCTCCCGCACGTCCTCGGGCTTGCGACCACTGCCCTTCGCGATGCGGTTCACCCGGCTGGCGTTGATGAGGTCCGGACGCAGGCGCTCCTTCACCGTCATCGAGTCGTACATCGACTCGATCTTGGTGAGCTCCTTCTCGTCCGGGTTCAGGTGCTCCGTCATCTCGCCGAAGAGCGGGAACTTCTCCAGCAGGTCCTTGAGCGGACCCATCTTCCGCACCATGCGGATCTGCTCGACGAAGTCCTTCATCGAGAACTGGCCGGACAACAGCTTGCGCGCGTCCTCCTCGGCCTTCTTCTCGTCGACGACCTTCTCGAAGTCCTTCATCAGGCCGACGATGTCGCCGAACCCGAGGATGCGGCCGGCGAGGCCCTCCGGACGGAACTCCTCCAGCTTGTCCATCGACTCGCCCATGCCGAGGAACTTGATGGGCTTGCCGGTGACTTCCTTGATGGACAGCGCCGCGCCACCACGCGCGTCACCGTCCAGCTTGGTCAGGATGAAGCCATCCAAGGTCAGACGCCGGTCGAACTCGGCCGCCGTGCGCACGGCGTCCTGACCAATCATCGCGTCGCACACCAGCAGGATGTTGTCCGGGTGCACGTTCGACTTGATGGACTCCAGCTCCGACATCAGCGCCTCGTCGATGGCGAGACGACCGGCGGTGTCGATGAGCACCACGTCGCACTTCTGCTCGCGGGCGGCGGCATAGCCCCGCTTCGCCAGCTCGGGCGGCTGCACCCCGGGCTCGTGGTAGACGGGCACCTTGAGCCGCTCGCCCAGGACCTTGAGCTGGTCCACGGCGGCCGGACGGTAGATGTCCGCGGCCACGAGCAGCGGCTTGCGGCCCTGCTGGAGCAGCCGGTTGGCGAGCTTGCCCGTGGTCGTCGTCTTACCCGAGCCCTGCAGACCCACCATCATGATGCCGGACAGCTGACCCTTGGGCTTGAGGTTCAGCCCCGTGTCCACCGGCCCCATCAGCGCCTCGAGCTCGTCGTGGCAGATCTTGATGAAGTGGTCCATCGGGCTGACCTTGCGCTTCTGGCCCGAGGCATCGGTGATGGTGGTCTGGACGAGCTCTCCCACGGCCTTCTCGCGGACGCGGGCGACGAACTTCTTCACCACGTCGAAGGCCACGTCGGCCTCGAGGAGCGAGACGCGGATGTCGCGGAGCGACTCGTCGACCAGCTCCGGGGTGAGCTCGCTCTTGCCGGCGAGGCGGTTCTTGGCGGCGCGGAAGCCCTTGGTGACGGTCTCAAGCATGGGGGGCGCTTTATAACAGGGGGGAGGTGGGATGCGACCTTGGAGCGCATCCCAGGCGTCGAAGAGTGAAGAGCCGACCCCCAGGCCCGTCTGGCCCGGGCCGAGGCCCTGGATTCATCAACGCTCCCAAGGGGTTGGCGCATCCCCCAGGGCCCGGAGGGTGGCTTTCGGGCCAACGACCCAGCCTGCCCGGGCTCCGGTCGAGCGGAGGCCCCGGGGCTGTCCTCCGCTCAACGGACCTGTTCGAGGTCCTCGAGGGTCCTTCCCCTGTGCGCGGCATCGGCCATGCCCAGGGCCGCGAGCACGTCCTCGGCGGCGAGGGGCGCACCGCGAGGTCCTCGCCGCGCGGGCGCCGGAAGGTCATCCCCGCGTGGGCCGAGCCTGAAGTCGTTCGCGGACGGCCGGGGACTCGGCTCCACGGGCGACAGGGTGGGCGCGGGCCCCCCTCGGCGGTACGCGGCATACAGCTCCGCGAGCTCCCACAGCAGCACCTCCAGGGGCCGGATGTCGATGAGGCTGGGGTGGAATTCGAGCCGGAGCACGTGCTCGCTCACGTCCAGGACGAACAGCGTCGCCCGGACGAGGGGCGCGCCCTGGCGGTCGACCGGACGCCGGGCCTCGTGGCGCAAGGCCTCGGCCAATTGGGCCTCTCGCACCGCCGAATAGGGCGTTCCATCGAGCAGGCTGATGGTGGGGAGGACGAAGACGCCGGGCACGGGGGGCGTGGACCACGGAGCGCCGTGGCGATGCTGCAGGGTCTCGAGCGCCAGACGCAGCGCGCGCCAGTCGAGCAGACCGGACAGACGGAAGACGCGGGGCAGGTGGCGTGTGCTCGCCGCGTCCAGGTGTCCCGGTCGCTCGAAGTCCCGCCAGAGGTCCACGTGCATCGGGCGGGCTCCCGTCCGTCCCCGAGGCTCGGATGCCGAGTGTCCCACGCTCCCGTTCATGGCGACTCACTCCGATGTCCAACTGGGCGAGGCCACGGGGCCAGGCCCGACGCGGTGGGACGAGACAGCTCAGGCGCGTTGGCGGGCGTCCTCCTGGATTCGGACGCGGTCCTTCTTCCCGGCGGTCGTCTTCGGCAGGGATTCGCAGGTGTCGATGCGAGTGGGGACCATGTAGGGCGGCAGGTAGTCCGCGCAGTGCTGTCGCAGGTCCTGGAGGCTGGCGCTCGCGTTGTCCTTGAGCACCACGAAGGCGCGCAGCTCCCCGCCCGCGAGCTCGTCCGGGAGCGTCAGCACGGCGCTCTCCTCGACCTCCGGGTGGCGCAGCAGCACCTCCTCCACGGCGGTCAGCTCGATGTGGCGGCCCCGGACCTTGACCCGGTCATCGCGGCGGCCCAGGAAGCGCAGCACGCCTCCACCCTCCCGGGTGACCCGATCCCCCGTCCGATAGGCCTTGGGGTGGCCTGGAATGGGGCCGAGCACCTTCCGGGTGTGCTCCTCCTGTCCCCAGTAACCGCTCATCAGCGTGGGGCCCGCCACGCACAGCTCGCCCTCCTCTCCGTCCGCCGCCCGCGCGCCGTCATCCCGGATGACGAAGACCTCGTCTCCGCAGCAGACCTTGCCGATGGGCAGGGGTTCGGGGCTCGCGAGGTCCGCGGGCGTGACGACGTGGTACGTGCAGACGTTCGTCTCGGTGGTGCCGTAGAGGTTGAGGTACCGCGGCCTGGGCAGGGTCAGCACGAGCTTGCGCAGGTACTTGTGTGGGAAGACCTCGCGGGTGAAGAGCACGGTGCGCAGGTGCGGGAAGGCATGCCGTGACAGCTCGCCTCGGACCTCGAGCTGGGTGAGCACCGAGGGCACGGAGTGCCAGATGGCGATCTCCCTCTTCGCGATGAAGTCCGCCAGCTCCCGCGGAATCGCGGACAGCTCGATGGGCACCAGCACCAGCGTGGCGGCACCCTTGGCCGTGGCGAAGAGGTCGAAGACGGACGGGTCGAAGTGGAAGGGCGAGAGGCTGGAGACGCGGTCCGAGGAGCGCACGTTCGCAGTCTGGAAGGCCCACTCGACGAAGGCCTGCGCGGCGCGGTGGCTGTGCATGACCCCCTTGGGGTGTCCGGTGGCGCCGGAGGTGTAGAGGACATACGCCAGGTCCTCTGCCGTGGCGCGCGAGTCCTTCTCCAGGCGCGAGGTGGAGCGGGTGCGCACCTGCTCCCAGGTCAGGGTCGTCGGGCGGTTCTCCCCGGGAGGTGCTGATGTGGTGTTCGGCTGTCGCGTTCCCACCAGGATGATTCCGCGCAGGGTCTGCACCTGCTGGAGCGAGGCCTGCCAGGAAGGGGTGGTGAGGATGGCCGCGAGCGCGCAGTCCCTCGCGATGAACTTCAGGCGCCACTCCGGCGCGGAGGGGTCGATGGGGACGTAGGCCGCGCCGGCCTTGAGGATGCCGAAAAGGCCCACCACGGCCTCGAGCGACTTGGTCAGGTGGAGCCCCACGCGCGCGCCCCGGCCGATGCCGAGCTCCTGGAGCGTGCGGGCCACCTGGTTCGCGTCCGCGTCGAGCTCCTCGTAGGAGATGGCTCGCTCGCCGTCGATGACCGCTGTCCGTCGAGGGGCCGCTCGCGCGCTGTCTTCAAGGTACTGAAACAACATGGATGTGATTCTCCTCAGGGGCCCAAGGCGTGGGTCACGAGTTCTCGGTGGAGCACGGAGCGCGAGTCGGGGGGCTCACGAAAGGCATACACGCCGGGCGCGGGGGCCTGGACGGCGTCCGCTCGGAGGCGCGAACGGGGCGACGTGCTCATGGGCGGCGTTCTCCCCTGTCGTTCCAATGGGACCCGCGCAGAATGCGCGGTGACACCGGAGATGTCGTTCGTCCCGGGGTCGTGCCCGTGAGGCGCCTTCAGGACAGTGAAAGCCGGGCGCCCTCGGAGTCCGAGAGGCGGGCGCGCTGGGGCAGACGAGGCAGGGGGAGGCCCGGGCGTGGGGCCTCGGAATGGTGTTGAGCAGTGGGCAGGGGGATTGGTAGGACAGGGGGCCTGCACGAATGGCGGAACTGGCAGACGCAGCGGACTTAAAATCCGCTGACTCGCAAGGGTCGTCCGGGTTCGATTCCCGGTTCGTGCAATATCGTGAGTCCGTCAGGGAGGATGCTCGCCTCCCTGACGGCGCGCTGCTGCCACGGCGGCACGAGACGGGTTCCGCTCAGTGCCCTGATCATCCCGAGGGTTTACGGATTCGGCGTCCAGCAGCGGAAGCTCTGTTCAACGAAGTTCGAGACGTAGGTGTTGGCGTCGAGGACGCGGAAGCGGATGTACTTGTAGTAATACCGTCCGCCCGGGTAGAGGCCGAACTTGCAAGGCTCGCTGAAGGTGGTGGTGCCATTGCGCCAGGGCCAGTTGCCTGGAGCGGGATCGACGTCGAGGTTGTGCGCCCTTTGCCATTGGTAGGTATAGGGCGGCACTCCGCCGCTCGCGCTCGCTGTGCACTCGATTCGCTCGGTCTCGTCCATCCATTCGCAATTCATGGTCGCCGTGGGAGGAGGAATCTCGAGCGTGGTGTCCGTCCCATCCGCCCGGGCTTCCGGCGCAATGCCAGGACACTCCCCACCGTCAGTTTCGATGAAGTACGGGCTCCTTTGCCCCGTGCGCACGGGTGTCCTTCCACAGATGCACCGCTCCGTGCCGACCGATGTGGTGAGGGTTGCATCGCTGTAATACCTGATGAAGTACTCCGACAGGCAGATGAGGAGCGGGGCCTCCTGTGAAGCCATATCGGGTTGCGCTTCCGTGTCGGCATCATCCACACCACAGCCGAACTGGAAGCCAAGGACTGCAAGGCCCAGGGTCAACAGGGTACGCATGGTTCCTCCCAACGCGATTGACGCTTCGTGTGCTGCCTGTCGATGATGCCACGGCCGTTGCGTGTGCATTCATGGTGGAGAGGCTTTTTCGCGCAGGCCGGTGGAAATGTTCACCGTCACCCGCGTGGCACACGCAATGGGGTTGTCGGAGGCGCTGCTCCTGGTGAAGGCTGCGCCTTCATGGAGAAACTCATCCCGGGACTGCATCACTTCCAGACCGAGGTCTTCCGCTCCAAGCAAGACCTCTATTCGAAGCTCGCGGAGGCGCAGAACCCCGAGGTCCTCTTCATCACCTGCTCCGACTCCCGCGTCCTCCCCAACGAGGTGACGGGCGCCGGGCCCGGCGAGCTGTTCATCATCCGCAACGCCGGCAACATCGTCCCGCCCTACAGCACCGCCAACAACGGCACCGCGGCCACCATCGAGTACGCCGTCGCCGCCCTCAAGGTCCGCCACATCATCGTCTGCGGACACACCCGCTGCGGCGCCATGCACGGTCTGCTCAAGCCCCAGCTCCTCGACAAGCTCCCCCAGATGGCCCAGTGGCTGCGCCACGCGGAGTCCACCCGGCGCATCGTCGAGGCCAGCTACGCCCACCTGAGCGGAGATGCCCTCCTCGATGCGGCCGTCGGTGAGAACGTCCTCGTGCAGCTCGAGAACCTGCGCTCCCATCCCACGGTCGCCGAGGCCCTCGCGAACCGCGCGCTCAACCTCTACGCCTGGGTCTACCAGCTCGAGGACGGCTGCGTGCACGCCTACGAGCCGAGCCAGGGGCAGTTCACCCCCGTCGTCGCCACGGACGGAGACTCCCTCCGCGCCCGGGGCCGCTTCGGCCTTCGTCAGGTGCTCTGACTCGGTCGCGCCCGGCTCAGCCCGTGAGGGGCGCCGCGCGCCTTTGGTGATGCAGCGCCACCACCACCATCCCGGCGAACGTCACCACCAGCACGGCGACCTCCTCCAGGCTGTCCAGCGGCGCCTCGCTCTCGTTGATGAGCGCGAGGCTCAACAGACACAACACCAGATGGGCGCTGAAGACGGGCAGGGACGCGCTGCCCAACAGCTCCAGCACCCTCGGCCGCAGCCAGCGATACACGAGCGGCGCACCCCGGTCCGCGAGCAGCGCCAGCGCCAGGAAGTTCACCAGCCGCAGCGGCGCCAGCGTCCACTTGTCGAGCAGCACGGGCCAGCTCGTGAACAGCTGGAACCCCGGCACCTCGTACCGCGCGAGCAGGAACACGACGACCACTCCCCACGCCAACACCCACTGGAGGCGCGGCGGCGCGGGGCTCCCGGCGGCCCGCGCCCTGAGGCTCCCCCGCCACACGCCGAGCACCCAGAGGAACTGCCAGGCGAACAAGTCGAACGCCCCGGAGTGGTCCACCTTCATCGGCAGCCAGGACACGGACCCCAACGTGCCGTACAGCTCCCGTTTGAGCCCCAGCTGCGCCCACAGCCACACCAGCGCGCTGAGGCACACCACCTTCCCCCAGCCCGCATGGCGCGCCGCGGTCAGCACGAAGGGCGACAGGAACAGCAGCACGACGTAGAGCGGGAGGATGTCCAGCAGCGGCGGGCAGTACAGCAACACCAGGCTGCTCAGCAGCGCCGTGAGCGGCTCCTGGTGGAAGAAGTCGAGCAGGTTGAGCACCGCGGGGCGGTGCGTGAGCCAGCCCACCGCGCCGATGAAGGTGAAGGCGAAGCAGAGCAGCCCGACGTGGTGCGCGTAGACCTTGAGGGCTCTGCGCCGCAGCCCGCGCCACAGCTTCCCCGGCGCGTCCCACGCCTTCACATGCGTGCCCCCCACCAGGAACGCCGACAGGAACACGAACCCCTCGGCCGCGGAGACGAAGCCGAACGGCTGGCTGGTGTACGCGTTGAGCCGCGTGGGCAGGTGCGTCAGCGTCATCAGGACGAGCAGCAACCCCCGCAGGGCATCCAGGTCGGGTCGACGCGGCATGAGGAAGACGGGCTCAGGGCGCGCCCAGCTCCTCCCGCAGATGACGCTGGAGCGCCTCGGGCCGACGACGCGCGCACTCGCGCATCCACTCCACCTCCGCTTGCCACGACTCCACCGAGGCCGGGTAACCCCACCGCGCGACGTGCTCGGCCATCTCGGGTGCGAGTCGCGCCGCGGCCTCGTCGAGCAGGGCCAGCACCCGCTCCGGCGCGAAGGTGTTCTCCAGGTGCCACTGGAAGCGCGAGACGAACAGACCCTTGAAGTCCGGCGACTTCATCAAGCTCCGGAACAGCACGACGAAGGACTCGCCGAGCCGCTCGTCGCGCAGCAGCCGGCCGAGTGAGTTGGCCTCGGGACCTCCGATGAAGGCCGCGTCCAAGTCGTGGAGCAGCCAGCGCCACCGCCCATCCCCGGGCCCCGTGTCGCCGGAGGTCTCCCCACCGCGCAGGCGCCAGAACTTCACGTTGTTGTCCGGCCAGTCCTCGTTGCCGAAGTAGACCTCCGCGATGTGGTAGTCGATGAAGTCCTCCACATCGATGCGCGCCGCGACGTACGCGGAGTGCTCGGGGACGGAGAGGTCGTGCTCGCGCACGTAGGCGAGCAACTCCTGGTAGGGCAGCACGTCCGCGTCCTCGCCCGTGTCGAGGATGCCGTCGGCCTCCAGGATGACGATGTCCTTGCGCTTCAGCCCGTGGTGCGTGGCCAGGTAGTACTCGTCATACCGCTCGCGCAGCTCGTGCAGTCCCCAGTACTCGCCATCCAGGAACACCAGCGTGGGCTGACAGGCCTGCAGCGCCAGGGACGTCTCGCGCAGCAAGCCCTGGAGCGCGCAGTCGCGCAGCTTGGAGCCCACCTGGTCCTGCCCCGACGTGCGCACGATGAGCCGCTTGAACTCGCGCAGCGGATGGTCCGGGAACACGTCCGCCTGGAACAGCTCCGGGCCGTACTCCTCCTTCGCGTACAGCCGGAGGCTCTTCTGCGGCATCGCCGCGCTGCCCGAGCCGTGGATGCGCACGCCCGCGTTCTGCGCGAACACCGTCGCGCCCACGGCGTCGAACCACTCGACGTGGACCGGGCGCTCCCAGTCCTTGCCGTCCTGCATGTAGTTGCCCGTGCCCCAGCCCTCCATGGGCCCCGGCGTCTCGGCGTAGACGCGGCCCGGCACGTAGATGCCCTGCTCGTCACCGAAGAAGTTCGCCGCGTCCGTCGCCAACGACAACACCGGCAACGTGTACGCGCGCGGCTGCCCGATGAGGTACGTGCGCGCCTGTCCCGAGTCCACCGGCGTCTCGCCCGCGAACCGCCGCACGCGCACCACCGTCGCGAGCGTGGAGGGCGCGGTGGGCGGCTTCCAGCGCCAGGGCTCCGGTGACTCGGCGGGATTCGTCGGGATGAGGCTGAGCGGCGCGGGCTGCCCGCGTCGGTTGAGCAGCACCAACGGCGCCGTGTAGACGGGAGACGTCGGGCCCGGCGTGGAGCCGTCCAGCGTGTAGCGCGTCGTCGTGTCCGGGGACGTGGGGAGCGTCAGGAGCGCCTCGGCCGCGTACAGGCTGTCCTGCGTGCCGAAGCCCAGCCGCTGGAACTCCAGGCGCGTGCGCACCTCCGTCCCGCTGTCGTGATAGGCGACGACCTCCAGCGACTCGCTCTCGTGCCCCGGCTGCCACGGGATGCTCCACCGTCCGTCCTCGAGCACCGCCAGCCCGAGCAGGATGGAGCCCTCGTAGACCTCCACGCGCACGACGCCCGCGTCCATCTGGAAGCCGCCACGCAGCACGTGCTGCTCGTTGTCCATGGCGTCGATGGTGACGACCGGTGACGCCGTCTCCTCCTCCACCACGGGCCCGGAGCCCTTGTCGGACGGGGTGCTCTCGCAGGCCGTGAGCGCGATGAACAGCGCGGCGAGTGCCCCGGAGCGCCTCGGCTTCGGGAAGACGAACGGGGCTCGCTCGGAGGCCACGACAGAGCCCCCCGCGACTTCGGGACGAGACGGGTGATTCATGGATGAGACACGAAGGGGAGGACCCTGGGGGACGTGGGCCCCGGGGTCGTCAGCAATCCTCGTGCCTCAAACTATCTCCCTGAATTCAGGGAAGCAGTGTCGGGAGAGCGTGGCAGTGTGCCACGCTGGGGGTTGCGGAATGCCATGGCTGTTGCGCACCCGAGCGAGGGAGCCCACCTGCGATGACCGGACCCCGACTTCGGCACTGCGCGACGTGTGGGCGCGCCCTGAACCCACGCGAGGTGTACTACCGCTTCAAGCTGGTCCTGGAGGGCGAGCAGGACGTGCTGGAGTCCGCCGAGGCGTCGGAGGACGGTGAGCAGGACGCGCTCGCGGCGCTGGTGCGGCGACTGGAAGAGGGGCCCGAGGATGCTCGCGAGCTCGAGGACCAGGTGCACTGGGAGCGGGCGGGCGTGGTGTGCGGCGGATGCCGCGCGGTGGCGGTGCGGATGCTCGACGAGAGCACGGACTCGACGCGCCCCCATTGAGAGACCGCGGCGCGCCGCCGGGTGACGGCGCGCCGGGTCGTGCCCTGCTTCAGCGACGCGAGGGCGCCACGGGGAAGACGAGGTCGTCGTGGTCCGTCCACTCGCTCGCGACGCAGCTTGCCCCGGTGGCGTTGTCACCGATGACGCCGCGAATCGCCTGGAGCCCACCCTCCGGCAGCGTGAAGGTGACGGACAGTTTGTTCTCTCCCGTTACCTCGACCGGGAGCGTGGCCACGTGGGTCCACTGGGGATGGCGTGCGTCGGGCGCGTGGAAGAGGTTCACGCGCTCGAAGAAGGGGAGGAAGCCGATGACGTTCGCGGTGAGCGTCACGGGCCTGCCGGCGGTGAGCGGGCCTCCATCCTGGCTGGCGACGCGCAGGCCCTCCAGCGACGGAGTGACGCCGTAGGTGCCGCCGTTGCCATCGGCGCAGCTCCCGCCGAGCGTGTTGGGGGCATGGAGTTCGGGCCCCACGCTCCCCATGCCGCGAACGAGCACGCCCGTGTCGCACGCGGACGCGAGGGTGGTGCAGCGGGGCGCCAGGAGCGTCGCATCGAAGTCCGCGACGTCCGGGTTGCGCACCGTCACCTTCACCGGCGTGGCGCGCCAGGCTCCGAGCGCGGTGTCGTAGGCGCGGACCTCCAGCGTGGTGGGGCCGTTCAGCTCCTCGCGCGTGTCCCAGTCCAGCTCGAAGGGGAGGGTGGTGTCGCTGGCGCGCAGGAGGCCGTTGACCCAGAGGTCCACGCGGCGCACCGCCACGTCATCCCAGGCGAGCACGCGCACGCGCGAGGTGCCTCGCACGGTGCTCGAGGGGAACGGCGTCATCACCTGCGCCCAGGGACGGTGATGGTCTCCCGTCACGTGTCGGAAGCCCGCCTGGAGCAGCAGGTTGGGGGAGCCTGGGCCGGCCTCATTCACACGCCCCGCCACGGCGGCGCCCGCGAGCGCGTCCATCACCTGCGTCGCCGTGGCGCGGGGATGGGTCTCCAGGTAGAGCGCGGCGGCGCCGGCGACGTGAGGTGTGGCCATGGAGGTGCCGGAGCGGACCTCGGTCGCCGTGTCGTCCGGGAGGTCGGCGGAGAGGATGTCCTCGCCCGGCGCGAACAGGTCGATGCAGCGGCCGTAGTTCGAGAACGACGCCCGCGTGTCCGTCAGCCGGGTGGCGCCCACCGTGAGGGCTTCCGCCGCGCGGCCCGGAGAGTAGTCGCACGCATCGACGCTGCGGTTGCCCGCGGCCACGACGACGGTGACTCCGGCGGCCACGGCGTTGCGGACCGCCTGGTCCAGGGCCTCGGAGACCTCCAGGCTGAGACTCAGGTTGGCGACCGCGGGGGCCTGGTGATGGGCGGTGACCCAGTCGATGCCGGCGATGATGCCCGACACCGTGCCCTCGCCTTCGCAGTCGATGATGCGCACGGAGTGCAGCGTCGCGGCGCGCGCCACGCCCCAGGTGGAGCCTCCGAGGGTTGCCGCCACGTGCGTACCGTGACCGTGGCAGTCCTCCGCACCACCCTCAGGGTCCAGCACGTCGAAGCCCTCGCCCAGGCGTCCCTCGAACTCGGCGTGCGTGGAGCGGATGCCGGTGTCGAGGACATACGCGTGGACGCCCGCGCCGCTCAGCGCGGGACGGTAGTGGCCGTCGAGCGGCAGGTCCTCCTGGTCCACGCGGTCCAGTCCCCACGCCGCCGTCTGCGACGTGGCGAGCGGGCGCACCCGGGCGTCCTGTTCGATGAAGGCCACACGCTCATCGGCGCGCAGCGATTCGAGGCGTGTCGGGTCGAGCTCCGTGGTGAAGCCCTGGAGCGCGTGCTCATAGGCGCGCAGCACCGTCGCACCGTGCGCCTTGGCGAGGTTCGCGACGTACTCGCGAGGCTTCTGTTGCCCGTGGGCCTTCGTGTGGGCCTGGGGGCGGAGGACGACGATGTATCGGTTCGGGATGGGCTGCTGGCGCGAGGCCTCGCGTGAGGTGGGCTCGGTGCAACCGGTGAGGGTGAGGAGACAGAGCAGCGGGATGAAGCGGAGTTTCCACATGGGGTGTGTGGCCTGCGATGTGCCGCCTCTTTCGAGGACAGCGTCTGGGTGAGCCCGCTTGGACGCCGGGGGCTCGGAGGTTGATCAATTCGAGACACCGCGCCCCTCAGGTTTCTGAGTGCGCTCGCGGAAAACACCGGAGACGCTTCGGATTGTCACCGCGGCTTCTCGAATGAGACGCTGCTGGCACCGCCATTGCTGTCGGCAGTGAGGTCGTATCCAGAGAGGAGTGTTGCTTGAACTCGAATCAACTGCGCCGGCTCTTCGCCCGTGCGCTGAGTGCATCCCTGGCGTCGCCCCTGGTGCTCACCGGTTGTGGCGACGGGGGGATTTCCCTGGAGGGGTTTTCGGCGCCCCCCTGTGACAACGGTCGCGTGTCGCTCCAGGGGCTGGCCCCCGCGACCCCGACGGACTTCATCGAGCTGCGAATCGTGACGGACCTGGAGAGCTCGCCGCGGCAGCAGCGTCTGGCGTCCGTCGGGACGGCGTGCGAGGCCGCCACGCAGCCCGCGGTGTGCAACGCGGAGCTGGACGCGCTGGCCTCCGAGGACGGGTTCCGCTCCCGCTGCGAGGTGGGCTGCTATGCGTACTATCTGGTGACGACGCGAGGAGATTCGGTCGAGGCGCACACGTCCCGCAACGCGCTCGCGGCCCTGCTGGGCAGCATCGACACCCCGACGGAGGCGCTGCTCCAGGTCTTCGCGGAGGACTACAACGTGAGCTGCACCGAGCTGAAGCATGGCGCGGTGAAGACGAACGCCGATGGGACCTTCAGCGTCATCGCCACCAAGGGGTTCGCGTGTGGCGAGGGGACGGAGCTGACGCAGTACCTGCTGGTGGTCAAGTCCTCCGGCGAGGTGGTCGAGAAGCGCACGCACGTCCTGGAGCGCGGCGACAAGGGGTGCTCGGTGGGTCGCAGGCCCGCGGGGCTTCGCTCGGATGGAACCGTGGACTGCGTGGATGAGCTGGGACAGCACTTCGCGCTCATCACCCACCTGGAGGAGGCCTCCATCACCGCATTCCTGCGGCTGCGCGAGGAGCTGGCGCTGCATGGCGCGGCCGTCGAGCTGCAACAGGCGGCGCTGCGCAGCGCGCTGGATGAGGTGGCGCACACGCAGGTGTGCGGCAGGCTGGCGCGGCGACATGGGGTGACGCCGGAGCGCGCGGTGGTGGCGCCGCTGGCTCCTCGGCCGCTGTTCGAGGTGGCGCTGGACAACGCGGTGGAGGGCTGCGTGCGCGAGACGTATGGCGCGCTGCTGGCGCATCACCAGGCGCTGCACGCGGAGGACGCGGAGGTGCGCGAGGCGATGGTGCGCATCGCGCAGGACGAGACGCGGCATGCGGACCTGTCGTGGGCCGTGGACCGCTGGGCGGAGGAGAAGCTCTCGCCCGAGGAGCGAGAGACGGTGCGCGCGGCACGTCAGCGGGCCGTGGAGGCGCTGCGCGCCGAGGTCTCCGCGCCGACCGACGACGCGGTCCTGCGCGCGCTGGGATTGCCTCCGCCGGAGGTCGCTCTCGCGATGGTGGAGGTGCTCTCCCGCGAGCTGTGGAACTGAGGCGCGGGGTTGTGCAGGCCCGGACGCCTGGGTTGACGTAAGCATCTCGGTGCTTCGACGGGAGGCGCGGCTCGGGGCCGGCGTGCCTTCCGGCAGAGCCAATGCGTATCGCGCCGCGTAGAACCTCGCTCCGCGGTAATGGCACCTCGGTCGCGCATCCCGCCTGCGGAGGATTCTTGATAGGCTGCCGCGCCCAAGGGTGCGTAGTGGCTGGCGCGGCGGGTCGTTACCCTGCGCCAGTAACGCCCTGAAGACCATCAGTTTGCTGTCGCTCTCCACTTGCGGACAGAAGGGATGCGTCGTGGACATCAACTTGAACGGCAGAATCTACTTCAAGCACGTCTATGCGACGAACATGGAAGACTGGGGCGTCCTCGCCTTCCCACTCTCTCAAAATGCCACGGATGCAGGTCGTCACTATCAGCGTGGCGCTCCGGTCTTGCTAGCCATTCCTCTGAAACCGAAGGCTGTCGCGGGGCCGGTCACCGCGGAAGTCTGCGGCCGGATATTCGCGGTTTGTACTCTCGCGGTGCTTGCTGGCGCCGCCACGCGCGAGATTGCAAATCCGGACATGGTCCGTCAGTACCCAGACGTGGTCGAGCAGTGGAATACGGCGCTCCCCATCGTGAAGCTCTGGCGGCTGCCCGAGCCTCGACCGTACAGCGAGTTCAGTCAGGATCTCGTTGAAATGGCTCGGATACGAAGAGGTCAGTTGATTCAGTTGGGAGAGCCTGCGGCAGAGGTCCGAAACTGGCTCGCGTCGCTCCGGTGCGAAGAAGCAAAGTTGACCCATTCGAGCAGGGTCAAAGCGCTCCTGGACTTCATGGGTCGGTAGGTCCGTCGACTTGGAAGGGCACTGGCAGCTGTTCAGGTCGAGGGCGTGTCCGCGAGCACCTCCCGTAGTCGCTCCTCGAGGAAGCGGCGCTCTGGCTCCGTGCGCACCAGGGCGAGCGCGCGACGGTAGGCCGCCACGGCTTCGTCCCTGCGCCCCAGCCTGCGCAGCAGCTCCGCGCGAGCCGCGGGCAGCAGGTGGTGCTCGGTGAGTCGTCCGGACGACTCCAGGTCGTCGACCAACACCAGCCCCTGTGCCGGGCCCTTCGCCATCGCCACCGCCGCCGCGCGGTTGAGCTCCACCACCGGACCCGGTGTCAGCTTCGCCAGCCGCTCATAGAGCGCGGCGATCTGCTCCCAATCCGTGTCCTCCGGCCGCTTCGCCTGTGCATGCAGCGCCGCGATGGCCGCCTGCACCGTGTACGGACCGAAGGCTCGCAGGGACAACGCGGTGTCGAGCAGGGACAGCCCCTCCGCGATGTTCGCCGCGTCCCATCGCCCGCGGTCCTGCCGGTCCAACAGGACCAGTCCACCATCCTCGGCCACCCGCACGTGGCGCCGGGAATGGTGGAGCAGCATCATCGCCAGCAGCGAGGTGGCCTCGGGATGGCGGGGCAACAGGTCGCACGTCAGCCGGGCCAGCCGCAGCGCCTCCTCGCACAGGTCCACGCGCACCAGCTCCGTGCCCTGCGTCGCGGAGTGCCCCTCCGAGAAGAGCAGGTAGATGGCATGCAGGACGCCCCGGGTGCGCTCCCCCAACGCGTCAGGCTCCGGGATGACATACGGAATGCGCGCGTCTCGAATCTTGCGCTGCGCGCGCACCAGCCGCTGCGCCATCGTCGCTGGAGGCACGAGGAACGCTCTTGCCACCTCCTCCGTCGTCAGCCCACACAACGTGCGCAGGGCCAGCGCGACCTGCACGTCCACGGAGAGGGCAGGGTGGCAGCATGTGAAGAGCAGTCGCAGCGAGTCGTCCGGATGCGCCTCCCAGTCCTCACCACTCGGCGTGGCGGCCAGCTCCTGCTCCAGCCTCGCCACCACCTCCAACGCATCCACCCGGGCGCCGAGGCGCACGCCCCGGCGCATCCGGTCCACCGCCTTGTTGCGCGCGGCCCGCAGGAGCCACGCGCGAGGCTCCCGCGGAATCCCCTCGCGCGGCCACTGCTGGAGCGCCGCCTCGAAGGACTCCTGCACCACCTCCTCCGCCGAGGCGAAGTCTCCCCCCATCGCGCCGATGAGCATGGCCACGATGCGGCCATGCTCGGCGCGATAGGTCTGCTCGACGATGGACCGCACCTCCTCCATGGACGACCCGCTCCGACTCCGGGCCTCAGCCCATGACGTCGGAGTAGTCCATCACCGGGCGTATCTCCACGCAGCCCGACCTCGCGGCGGGGATGCGTGAGGCCAGGGCAATCGCCTCGTCCAAATCCTTCGCCTCCACCAGGAAGAAGCCGCCCAGCTGCTCGCGAGTCTCCGCGAACGGCCCGTCCGTCGTCAGCCGCTTGCCGTCCCGCACACGCACCGTGGTGGCCGTGGACGTCGGCTGAAGCGCCTCGCCCGCGATGTTGTTCCCGCTCTTCTCGATGGACTCACTGAAGGCCGCGTACTCCTCCAGCACCTTCTGGGCCTCCTCCTGCGGCAGCGCGTCCCAGGCCTTCTCGTTCTCGAACAGCATCAGCAGGTACTTCATGGGTCCATCCTCACGATGACGAAGGGGAGTGAAGTCTCCCGCCCCAGGGTCGAACAGGCCGGCGGGAAATCGACCGCCCATTTCCCACGGGATTTTCCGCCCCATTTCCACCCGGCCCCTCAGGAGGGCTCGAGCGGGGAGAAGTGGCTGAAGGGACCATGCCCCTGCCCCAGGGGGAGCGGGTGCTCCAGGGCCGAGGTGACGAAGGTCTTGGCGCGACGGGTGGCCTCGAAGGGCGCCTGCCCCAGCGCCATCCACGCGGCGATGGCCGCGGACAGGGTGCATCCCGTGCCGTGCGTGTTGTGCGTCTTCACCGAGCGCAGGAACAACGTCTCCATCCGCTCCCCGTCGAACCAGACGTCCAGGCCGCGCAGCTCGCCCGACATGCCGCCGCCCTTGACCAGCACCGCCCGCGGGCCGAGCTGGTGGATGCGCCGGGCCGCCTCCTTCATGTCCTCGAGCGTCTGCAGGTCCATCCCGGAGAGCAGCTGCGCCTCGTGCCGGTTGGGCGTGACGACGTCCGCGAGCGGGAGCAGGTGCTCCTTGAGCGCACCGACGGCCGAGTCGTCGATGAGGCGCGCGCCGGCTCGGGACACCATGACGGGGTCCACCACGAGCGGGCCTGGCTTGAGCGCCTTCAGCCGCCACGCGACGACGGAGATGATCTCCGCGTTGACGAGCATGCCCGTCTTCACCGCGCCCACGCCCAGGTCGTCGATGACGGCGTCCACCTGCGCGGCCACGGCGGCGGCGGGGAGCACGTCGACCCTGGTGACGCCCCGGGTGTTCTGCGCGGTGACGGCCGTGAGCGCGGTGGTGCCGTGCACCCGGTGATACGAGAAGGTGTTCAGGTCCGCCTGGATGCCTGCGCCACCGCCACTGTCGGAGCCGGCGATGGTGAGCGCCGTCGGCACTCGCTTGGGAGTCTCCATGGGGCGCATGCTGCGCCGGCCCGCTCCAGGGAGCCACCCCTTTTGGCGGGCGCGGGCCCGCGGAGGTCCGCGAGCCCGCACCCGGAGTCAAGACGATTAGATGGTGATGCCGGCCGTCATGAAGACGACCTCGGCGGCGCGCACATCGCCCAGGCCCGTGAAGCTGGCCGTGTCGATGAGCAGCGTCCACTCGCCCAACAGGCTCCGGTCATAGAAGGAGTTGTTGGCCGGCGTGGAGCCGCCCGGCGCCACGCTGCACGCGTCCGTGAAGGCCGCGCCCTGGAACGGGGTGGAGCACGCCGGGTCGGCGACGTCGCACGCGGGCGGGCCGGAGACGCAGGCGGTGAAGGGCACGTAGTGGAGCACCTGCCGCGTCCCGCCGGAGGTGTACTCGTCCCGGTCCACCAGCTCGAACTCGGCGAAGTAGTTGCCGAGCTTGAACCCGTCCATGGTGTCGCGCACCAGCACCGCCGGCACCGACACGGAGGCGCCCGTGGCCGTGACGACGTTGACGCGCACGTTGCGCACGCGGTGGCCCTTGCGCAGCGACAGCACGGTGGAGGCACTCACGTCCGTGGGCGTCACCTGGAAGCGCGCCGCCCGGTACGTCGTCCCGGCGGTGACCAGATCTCCCAGCGCCTTCATGCGCTCGGACTCGTTGACGGTGAGCGGGTGGAAGTCGGTGGCGGCCAGGCGGCGATAGTACGGCGTCAGGCTCATCACCGTGTGCGTGGGCAGGCTGTCCAGGTGCTGCACCAGTCGCGTCTTCATGTCCGGGTAGTTGGCCAGGTTGAAGTCGTAGTTCTCGCGGAACGTCACGGGGATGGCGCTGTCGCCGGTGGACGCGTCGAAGGGCAGGTACTGGTACTCGGCCACGCGGATGAGCTCCCAGTAGCGGATGGAGAGCTGGTCCAGCGTGCGCAGCGCGCGGGCGTACACCTGCTGACCGATGAGCAGCTGGTCGAACTTGCGCAGCTCCGTGCCGTTGCCGAAGGCCAGGATGTCGTTGAGCGCGTCACGCGCGGCCACCGAGTTGCGCTGGCGCAGCGTCACCAGGTCCCGCTCCATCAGCGCCAGCCGGTACTCCGCCTGGGCCTTGGTGACCTGGGCCTGGAGGTCCATCAGGTCCAGCGTCATCTCCACCTGCGACTGGGAGAGGATCTCCTTCTTCACCTCGTCGGAGATGATGCTGCGCGCGGGCTTCTTCTGGTTGCCGGAGACGATGTCCCACAGCTCGGTGCCGCCGCTCTTGAGCTTGTCCTTGAAGGGCTTGCTCGCGGCGGCGTTGGCGGCGCTCGTCTTGATGGCGTCCCACAGCAGGGTCTGGATGGAGCCGCTCTCGCTGCTGGGCGCGCCCGCGCCGGCCACGGGCGTGCCGCTGGACTCCGACTGGAAGCTCTTCTTCACCTCGCTCCACAGGGACTCGGCCGCCTTGCCCGCCAGGTCCGCCAGGAACTCGCCGCCGTAGGCCGCGGCCACCGTGCCGACCAGGTCCAGCAGGAACTCACCGAAGCCCTTGCTGGTGTTGTAGTGGTCCGTGATTCGCTGGTCCGTGGCCTGGATGTTCTCGGTCATCAGCTGAATCGCCGCCTTGCGGTTGTTCATGGACTGCTGGAGCGCGGACATGGAGGCGTTCGCCACGGTGATGCGCTGGTCGGCCACCACCTTCTCCGCCTCCAGCACGCCGACGTCCGCGTTGAGCGCGGCCTGGTTCTGGGACATCCACGCGGACAGCTGCGTGCCGTTGGCCAGCGTGAGCCACTGGTTCACGGAGCTGTCGAGCACGTCGTAGAGCGAGTCGAACTCCGCGCGCAGCTGCTCGTAGCGCAGGTGGGGGTTGAAGGGCGTGTCCTTGGCCAGGCCGTAGAAGTTGCGCTGGCTCTGCAGGAAGCTCAGGCGCGTGACGTCGTGGGCCATCAGCGGGCACAGCGAGCCGTAGAGGTACAGGTCCGCGAAGGGACGGCCCGCCGCGGGCGTCTCGTCACACACCAGGCCCGCCTGGGCGAGGATGCCGCCCATCTCCATGATGTTCTGCAGGTAGTGGAAGCCCGCGCGCTGCAGCTCGCCCCGCTTGAAGAGGGCGTTGGCGTGGGACTGCGACACGCGCCAGGACTGGGGCGCGAGCAGGGCGCGCAGCATGTCCACGTCGCGGCGCATCGAGCGCAGCACCTTCTGCGTGCCCGCCGTGCCCGCGGCGCCCGCCACGCCGTCATTGGCCTTGGTGCCGACGTAGCAGGTGCGCGTCTCGTCGCGAGGCACGCAGAGGTAGTCGTCGTAGAACTCGCAGCTGCCCGGAGGCGCCTCCTGCACCACCACCTGCACCGTCCGGGACAGGCGCTTGCCGGCGATGCCCTTCTTGCCGGACAGCGGCGCGGTGGTGACGATCTCCGCGCGGGTGTCGACGTAGCGGCCGTTGTAGGAGTCCCCCAGCGTCACGTCGTGCCAGGTCTGGATTTGATTCCGGCACGCCAGGTCCCCGAAGAAGGGGCTGTTGCGGCAGGTGGAGTCGGAGCAGTCCTTGTAGCCGTCGTTGTCGTTGTCCAGGCCGTCCGTGCACTGGGCGAAGGTGTTCTCCTGCGCGCCGCACACGTTGCCGGCCAGCGGGCTGTTGTTGCACTGGAAGTCGGAGCAGTCCGAGTAGTAGTCGCCGTCGTTGTCGATGCCGTCCGAGCAGGTGGCGGCGGTGGCCTCCTGGAGGAACGGGTAGGTGTCCGGCTCGCAGACCTTCACGTAGGGGTTGCCGGCGCAGCCGGGGTCCTGGCAGTCCACCTTGCCGTCACCGTCGTTGTCGAGGCCGTCCGAGCAGTTGAGCACCGTGCGCTCGCTGCCGCAGGCGTTCAGCACGCGGGGGTTGTAGCGGCACTCCTTGTCCGCGCAGTCCACGTCACCGTCGACGTCGTTGTCCGTGCCGTCCGAGCAGGCCGCGTCGTTGGTCTCCTCCAGGCCCGTGGTGAGCAGGAGCACCGGGCCCAGGCCGCAGTACGCGTTGCCGTGGCAGCCCGGGTCCGCGCAGTCACCCAGCCCGTCGCCGTCGTTGTCGATGAGGTCCGTGCACTCCTCGTCGCCGCCCTCGCCCGCGGTGCCGCAGGTGGTCGCGAAGTTCTTGCAGCCGAAGTCGGCGCAGTCGACGAAGCCGTCGCCGTCGTTGTCGTGGCCGTCCTGGCACGTCTCCTCGGAGAACTCGCTGTTGGCCGCGCGGCTCTGCTGACAGAAGCCGCGCTGGCTGCACTCCGGGTCCAGACAGTCCGTCTTGCCGTCGTTGTCGTTGTCCTTGCCGTCGCTGCAGGACTCGGCGGAGGCCTCGCGCTGGATGGGGCCCCAGGACGCGTCCGCGCACACGGTGACGTGCGGGTTCTTGGAGCAGGCGTAGTCCTCGCAGTCGGTGTAGCCGTTGAGGTCGTTGTCCTTGCCGTCGCTGCACTGGGTGTTGTCCGCCTCCGTGCGCGAATCACACAGCGCGATGGCGGGGTTCCAGCGGCACTTCAGGCTGTGGCAGGGGCCGTCCTCGTCCTGGAAGCACTGCTCGGGTGTGATGGGGGAGGCCTTGTGGGGCTCGTTGACGACGCCGGGACCGATGAGCGAGGTGTAGCGGATGACGACGTCGCCGGAGTGGCCGCCCTTGCCGCCGTTGCTGCCGTGGCCGGCTTGCGCGGTGGGGGTGCCGCTGCAGCTCACCTTCGGGTCCGGGCCGTAGTTGCCGGTGATGGTGGTGGTGGGCGGGGAGCCCGTGGCGTCGACGCCCGTCCAGCCATCCTCGCCCTTCTGGCCGGAGGTGGTGACGCGCACGCCGTTGAGGACGTTGGTGTAGAGCACGAAGCTGCCGCCGTTGAGGCCGTCGCGGCCCGGGGGCACGACGCGGTCCATCGGGTCCGCGTCCTGCTGCGGCGTGCGCGCGCCCGGCGTGGTGCGCACGGAGAAGCCGCGCGAGGTGAAGCCGCCGGAGGCGACGACGAGGGTGGCGCCGCCCGTCTGCACCGGGGCGGCCAGCTCCACGAGGGGCGCGACGATGACGATGACCTTGTGGTCCAGGGTGCCCGTGTCCTGCTGCGTGGGCTCGAACAGGTTGGCGCACGCGTGGGTGGAGGAGCAGGCGTTGGAGGCCAGCGTCTGCCAGGTGACGACGGGGCTCTGGGCGGAGATGACGCCATCGGCCTGGGGCAGCAGGGCTTGGTGGCCCTTGAGGAAGACGGGGTAGTCGCGCGCGTAGGACGTCAGCAGGCGCACCTTGTCGGTGGGCTGGTGGCGCGTCTGGAGCACGCCGCGCAGGTCGGCGAAGCGCGGGTCGGGCAGCACCGCGAGCAGCTCGCTCACCGTGGTGTCCATGGAGGCGGGCGCCGCGGGCAGCCCACGCAGCTCCGAGAAGTCCATGGGCGAGGAGAACGCCAGCGGCTGCGCCGTCGTCGCGGTCTCCAACTGCTCGTCTCCGGCCGGACGGGCGGTCTCCGGCAGGCCGTTGTCGCCACAGGCGCCCAGCACCAGCGCGGCCGCCAGACCCCAGACTCTCCGCCGGTCCCGGCGGATGTTTCGCAAGAAGTTCATTGTGATTGGTCCTTTGCTGGGGTGCTGAACGGACCCGGGTGGATTTCTTCCCGCGATTTGTCTGGCGTTATCCTCCGCGCCCATGGTGCGTCCTGAAGGACGAGAAAGAGGAGCACGTCCATGCTCCACCAGACCTGCGGGTGAGAGTCCCGTCCGGGTAGACACCGGAGTGCCCGGTAGCAGGCCCCAGCCGGTCGCCGAGAGGCGGCAGGCCACAGCGGGGCGTCAAAAGCCTCCGACAGGGAGGGAGCAAGAGCACGGGCCGCAACATGAAGTGAAGCCTGCCGCCTCGACAGAGACACAATGGGAGAGCCGAGCCGAGCATGTCACGGTGAAGGCCAGGTCCGCTGCGGACGAGTCCGGGTGTGAAGCAGCGGAACTCCCCGGGGTATGGGGCGCGGCACGTGTTCAAGGAGTGGTGGGGAACAGGAGAGACCCGACTGCGCAGCCGTCGTCGCGGCAGGGCCCCGCGTATAAGCCGAAGGCGAAAGCGAGGGGAGTGCAGCGGGAGTCCGAGGGGGCCGTAGTACCGATGAGGGGCGTGCAGGACAACGCGCCCGGAGGGAAGGGCCCCTGCTTGAGTGGTGCTTGGGTGGGAGGTAAGCGCGAGGGCATGAGCCGCCACGGCGGCTCCAATCTCCCCGGTGGACCAGAGTCCACCGACAAAGTTCGACGACTCCAGCGCAAGCTCTTCGTGGCAGCCAAGCGGTGCAAGGAGCGCCGTTTCCATGCGCTGTATGACCGAGTCCACCGGAGTGACGTCCTGTGGGAAGCGTGGGAGCGGGTTCGACGCAACAAGGGCGCGGCTGGCGTGGATGGAGTCACGCTGGCGGCGGTGGAGCGGTACGGCGCGCAGCGGCTGGTAGAGGAGCTGGGCGAGGTGCTGCGAGCAGGAGCGTACAGGCCGCCCGCGGTACTGAGGCGGTACATCCCCAAGGCGGACGGGAAGCGAAGGCCGCTGGGCATTCCGGCGGTGAAGGACCGCATCGTGCAGATGGCGGTGAAGTTGGTGCTGGAGCCGGTATTCGAGGCGGACTTCCTGCCGTCCTCGTATGGCTTCCGGCCTCGCCGAAGCGCGTTGCAGGCCCTGGAGCGCATCCGGGAGGTAGTCAATGCCGGATGTCGCCACGTGCTCGACGCGGATATCCGCGATTACTTCGGCAGCATCGAGCATGAGCTGCTGATGGAGCGGGTGGAGCGACGGGTGTCGGACCGCAGGGTGCTCAAGCTGCTGAGGCAGTGGCTGAGTGCGGGAGTGGTAGAAGAGGGCCGGTACTCCGAGACGGTCTCGGGGACGCCGCAGGGCGGAGTGGTTTCTCCGTTGCTCTCCAACATCTACCTGCACTTCTTCGACAGCGTGTGGCAGCGGCAGTGCGCGCGGGTAGGCGAGCTGGTGCGCTACGCGGATGACTTCGTGGTGCTGTGCAAAAGCCGCGAAGCTGTCGAGGAGGCTGAACGAAGAGTGCGAATCATCTTCGAGAGGCTGAAGCTACGACTGCATCCGGAGAAGACGCGGCGAGTGGAACTCACCGAGGGCAAGGAAGGCTTCGACTTCCTGGGCTGTCACCTGCATCAACGCATGTCGGGCAAGCTGCTGGAGGAGCGTGGCCTCAAGCGCTACTACCTGCACAGATGGCCGTCAGCGCGGAGCATGAAGCGGGTGAGGGCCCGGGTGAAGGAGCTGACGAGTCGTCAGCGGTACGGGGTGAAGGACGTGCGAGTCATCATCGCCGACCTGAATCCGGTGCTGCGAGGGTGGGGCAACTACTTCCGCAGCGGGAATGCAGCCCGGAAGTTCAATCAGCTCGACTCCTACGTGTGCAGGCGGCTGCACCAGTTCATGGTGAAGCGCAGGGGAAGGAACCTGCGAGCCGGACAGGCTCACGAGTGGAATCGGGAATGGTTCTGGGGACAGGGGCTCCACCGATTGCGTGGGACGATTCGTTACCCGAAACCGTGCATGCTGCACGACAACACTCTCGTTAAGCCGTATGCGGGAAAACCGCACGTACGGTTTGAAAGGAGGCGGGTGGAAACGGGCCGCTGACCGGTACCGCGCCACCCATCTACCAATGGCCCCTACGCTTCGCTGTCCTGGCGTCGTCCTGGTGTGGCTGTTCGCGGTGGTGCTGTCCGTAGGTCCGGTGGCGGAGGCCCGGACCACCCTGGTGAAGGGGGAGGGCGGCTGGAGCTTGCAGGTGGATGGCCGCCCCCATGTCGCCAAGGGGGTGACGTTCAGCGGCAGCGCGGGCTCGGCCGCGTACGAGCAGGACTGCGCGCGGCTCGCGGCGCTCGGCGTCAATACCTTGAGGACCTGGGGAGTGGGGCCGCAGACGCAGCCGCTGCTGGACGCGGCGCACAAGCACGGGCTCAAGGTGCTCGTCGGGCTGTGGATGCGGCATGGCCAGCCCGGCGCGGAGGACGACGACTCGTTCGACTATCTCACCGACACGGCGGGCATGAAGAAGCAGCGCGAGGACACGCTGGAGAGCGTGCGGCGCTACAAGGACCACCCGGCGGTGCTCGCGTGGGGCGTGGGCAACGAGGTCATCCTCAACAGCCCCAACGACGCGGCGAAGGAGGCCTACGCCCGCTTCCTGGAGGGCGTGGTCCGGGACATCAAGAAGGTGGACGACGCGCACCCCGTCATCTCGGTGGATGCGTGGGTGCTCGCGGTGAAGTGGTGGGAGAAGCTCGTCCCGTCGCTGGATGCCTACGGCCTCAATGTCTATGGACGGGGGCTCCAGGCGCTGCCGGAGGCGCTGCGCAAGGAGGGCGCCACCAAGCCCTGGCTCATCACCGAGTTCGGCGCGCAGGGCGAGTGGGACGCGCCCAAGGATGAGCGGGGCGTCCCGCGCGAGCCCGATGACCGGGAGAAGTACGCCGTCATCGTCGACGCGTGGAACACGCTGCTCGCGCCGCACGTGCGCGCCGGTGACTGTCTGGGGCTCTTCGTCTTCAACTTCAGCTCCACGTTCGACCACACCAGCCTGTGGCTCGGCATGCTGTCGGGCAAGTCGACGCGGCCCGCGTGGCACGCCGTGCGAGAGGCGTACACCGGGCAGAAGCCCCAGCCGCCCCTGCCGGAGGTGGGCGCGCTCGTCGTCCAGGGCGTGAAGAAGGAGACCTCGGGCTCCTGGGCGGACGTGGCCTTCGAGGTGAAGGACCCGCAGGGCCGGCCGCTGGACATCTCCTTCGCGTACAACTTTCGGGGCGCGGCCACCCGCTTCGAGCGCGGTGAGGTCATCCGCCTGCGCGCCACGCCGGGTGCCACACCGAACTCATGGCGCGTGAAGCTCCCCTCGGTGAAGGGCCCCATCAAGCTGTACGGGCTGGCGAAGGACGCCTCTGGCAACCTGATGACGGCCACCACCTCCGTGCTCATTTCCTCTGCGCCATGAGCCGTTCCGCCGTGTCGTGGAAAGGCAGAGCGAATTGTATCTTCGAAGGAATACTGTAATTATCTGATTTCTGAGATTTTAAGGTCTGGGTGATTGGAGCACGTAGTAGGGTCGGCGCGGCATGCGTCCCGAATCGTCTTCGCGCTCCACCTCCTCGGGCCGGCTGTCGCGCCATCGCGTGGTCGCCGTGCTCGTGGGTGGGCTGTTGCTGGTGTTGGTCGTGGGGGTGGTGGCCTCCTGGCGTGGGAACTCCGCGCCCTCGACTCCGGTGCCGGCTGTTGGCGTCACGCCCGACGGAGGGGCCCCGCATCGGGGCGCTCGCGCGGGTGGGCGGGCCTTGGCCGCGGCCCAAGAGGAGGAGGCCGTCGAGGCTGCGCCCCGGTACGACGCCACCACCTGCTGGCGGGAGCTGGAGCGCTTCAACGACGGCGTGAGCGTGGAGACGTTCCGCGAGTGGGCGGCGCCGCTGCTCGCGTCGAGAGACCCGCTGGTCCGGATGTACCTCAAGGAGCGGCTGACGGAGCTCATCGGCGGAGACGCGAGCAAGGCGCGCGAGGTGTTGGAGTGGACGCGCGAGGCGGGGCCGAAGGAGTTCAAGGTCTTCGCGATGGCGCTGAAGGACTCGGACGCGGTGCACCTGCCGGAGGTGTCCCGACGCATCCTGGAGCTGGGGCTGGACGTGGAGCTGTCGCCCGAGCGGCGCGCGGGGGTGTTGTCCGCGTTGGACACGCAGAAGCAGCTCTCCCCCGACGCGCTGTCGAAGCTCTCGGACTTCGCCAAGGACCCGGCCTCGGGTGAGGCGGGGTGGGCGGCGGCGCGGACCATCGCCCGGGTGATGAAGAACGACTACGGGCGCACGGCGAACGCGGCGCCCTACCTGGACTCGCTGTTGACCATCGGCACGCAGTCGCTCGACGAGCACGTGCGCTACATGGCGCTCTCCACTCCGATGGAGACGGCGCCGGTGCTGGATGCGCGCGCCACGGACGGCTACGCGAAGGTGCTCACCACCGAGGGCAGCCCCGACGCGCGCGGCGCCGCGGCGCACAACCTGGCCCTGTCCGAGGACCGGACGAAGGTGCTGGACACCTTCACGCGCGCCTTCGAGCCGGAGCAGGACGTGTGCGTGAGATGGGCGCTGTTCCGCTTCTCCGCGCGCGCCGCGGGACAGGAGGCGCTGCCCGTCATGGCGAAGATGGCGCTCATCGACCCGCGCTTCCAGCCGCTGTACCAGGACTTTGAGCGCATCTACGCCAGCGGCGTCGTGGACTTCGAGCGCGTGTGGAACGCGCTGGCGGACCAGGACCCCCTCGGCTGTCTCCACCACGACTGAGCCCTCCATGACGCGCACCTCGTCTTTTCTCCGAGCCCTTCGCCTGCTGGCCCTGTCGTCGCTCCTGCTGTCCGTCCCTTCCTGGTCCGCGCCGCCTCCCGAGCTCCAGCCGGAGACGTGCTCGGTGGAGGGGCTGATGGACTCCATCCGTCGAGGGCTCCAGTCGAAGTCGCCCGCGTACCGGCGCTACCTGCGCGAGCTGTTGAAGGAGTCCGCCGTCACGCTGCCCGAGGCGCAGCTGCGCGCGGCCTTCGAGCGCGAGACGGAGCCCGTCATGGTGGAGCACCTGGCGGCGGCCCTGGCGGCGAAGACGGACCGGGGCGAGAGCCCGGGCACGCTCCAGCTCGTGGCGAAGCGCGCGCTCGGGGACGCGGACCCGGCGGTGCGAGCGGCCGCCACGCGCGCGCTGCGGCGCACGAGCGCGGAGGAGCACACCGGGGACATGTACTCGCGGCTGGTGCGGGACGCCTCGCCCCAGGTCCGCGAGGAGGCCGCGACGAACCTCATCGAGGACAACCAGTTCGTCTACGCGGGCATGCACGGGCCGTCGTCGGACCTGGCGGTGGCGGCCGCCGCGGCGTCCCATGACGCGAAGGTGACGGCGAGAATCCTGGGCAACATCTCCACCGCGGCCATCGGCGCGGGTTCCGCCGGGGCGCTGCACACGCTGCTGGGCAGCGATGACGCGCAGGTGCGCGCGTCGGCGGCGACGGCGCTGGGCGGGGTGCCCGCGTCGGAGATGGCGCGCGCGCGTCAGACGCTCGGCGCGCTGTATCGCGCCGAACAGGACGTGGGTGTGCGGACGGCCATCCTCCAGAGCCTCGCGCGGCTGGGGTTCCAGGGCGCGGTGCCGGAGCTTCGGGCGCTGCGGAGTGTCGACCCCAGGCTGGTGGCCGAGGTCGACGCCTGGATTGGCGCGTTGAGTACCGGTCTTCAGGAGTGGAGCCTGCTCCTGAGGGAGAAGCAGCGGTTGCGTCAGGCTCGCTGAGCAGCAGTCCTTCTGGGGGCCGCACAGTCGGCCCGAAAGGAACAACGATGCGTAGCTCCAAGTCGCGCCTGATGGCGCTGGCGGCCCTGGTCTCCCTTCCCACGGCCGCGCTCGCGTACACCGCCGTGGCGCCGTATCCGAGCACCGTGACGGCCACCACGTACTACTCGAGCGGCACGTACCACGGCGCCGTGGACGTGGCGAACTCGCGCTGCAACTACTGGGGGGCCCAGACGGGCGTGTCCGCCACCGTCTACTGGAACGTGACGGTGCGCACCTCGGGCGTGGTGTGCAACGGCAACGGCAGCGGCAACCAGAACGAGGCGAAGCTCAACCTCGGCAGCGGTTGGTCCTTCCGTCAGTGGCATTGGATCAAGACCAGTGACTCGTATGACCGCACGTGCAACCGCTGCCAGGTCGGAAACCTGGGCGGCACGGGCAACGCCACCGGTCCCCACTCCCACTTCCAGAAGGACCAGTACGGCACCAAGAACACGTCCTGGTACTCCTCGTACACGTCGAAGGGCGAGGCCTTGGACCGTGGTGAGCTGATGGGCTACATCTAACCGAAGCCCCGCACCGGCCAGGGAAGCGGGGCGTCGTGTTCCTCCTCCCTGGCCCGGTGCCCCTGCGTCAACTTGACGCGCTCGCGGACCGGGGGCTTACGGGTTACAAGGAGGCGTGTTCCGCCCGCCCTCCGACTCGCAGGCGGCCCCGCGTGGCTCGCCGGCGTCGAGACAACCTCCGCCTCGCTCCGCGTTCCACCGCTCCGCGCAGGACATGGTGGACCTGCTGTCGTCCAGCGCGATTGCGCTGCGGTGGCTCGCGCGCCTGCGCTGGCACGCGGTGGCGGGCACGGGGCTCACCATCATCGTGGCCGTGCGGGTGCTGATGCTCGACCTGCCGGTGGTACCGCTGCTCGCGCTGGTGGCGACGACGGGTGTGTCCAACCTGCTCTTGACGCTGTGGCTGCGCCGGGGGCCGGTGGTGAAGACGCACCACCTGGGTGGCGTGCTCGCGTTCGACACGATGCTGCTGACGGCGATGCTCGCGCTCTCCGGGGGGCCGGACAACCCGTTCGCCATGCTGTACCTGGTGCACGTGTCGCTGGCGGCGCTCGTGCTGGGGCGGCGCTGGATTGTCTGCCTGTGCATGCTGTCCGTGCTGGGGCCCATGGCGCTGATGCAGTGGCACGTGCCGCTGGTCGAGGTGGCGCATGTGGCCAGTCCCATGCCGCCGCACTCTCGCCATGTGCTGGGGCTGTGGGTCGCCTTCGCGCTGACGGTGATGCTCATCGCGCTGATGGTGGCGCGGGTGTCGGCGGCGCTCCGGGACAGACAGGAGGCGCTGGTGCGCGCCCAGTTGCTCGCGGCGCGGGCGGAGAAGCTGGCCTCGCTGAGCACCCTGGCGGCGGGCGCCGCGCACGAGCTGGGCTCCCCGTTGGGCACCATCGCCATCGCGGCCAACGAGTTGGAGGCGCTCATCCAGGAGGAGCCGAACGAGGCGCTCGAGGACGCCAGGCTCATCCGCGACCAGGTGGAGCGCTGCCGGGACATCCTGGAGCGCATGAGCGCGCGCGCGGGGCAGACCTACGGCGAGGTGCCCGAGCGCACCACGACGGGCGCGGTGCTCGGGCTGCTGCGCGAGCAGCTGTCGGCCGGGGAGCTCTCGCGGCTGCGCTTCACGCAAGGGCCCGACGTGTCGCTGTTCTTCCCCACGCGCGGGCTGGTGCAGGTGCTGGCCAACCTGGTGCGCAACGCGCTGCACGCGAGCGAGGCGTCGCAGGCGCCCGTCACGTTGAGCGTGCACGGCGACGCGGAGGGCACCGCCTTTGTGGTGGAGGACCAGGGCACGGGCATCCCCCGCGAGGTGCTGGAGCGCGTGGGCGAGCCGTTCTTCACCACCAAGCCAGCGGGGCAGGGCATGGGGCTGGGGCTGTTCCTGGGTCAGACGTTCGCGGAGCTGTGCGGCGGACGACTGGAGCTGGATACGGAAGAGGGCCGGGGCACGCGCGCCACGCTCGTGCTGCCGTGCCGGAGGGAGGCTGTCCATGCAGCGGCCTGAGACCTCCGCGGTGGTGCTCGTCATCGACGACGACGAGCCCTATCGCGAGCGATTGGTGCGCGCCTTCGGGCGCAAGGGCTTTACCGCGCACGGCGTGGGCAGCGCGAAGGAGGCGCTCGAGCTGGCGCCGTCGGTGCGCCCCGGCTACGCCGTCATCGACCTGAAGCTGCCGGATGGCTCGGGGCTCGACCTGGTGCGCGAGCTCAAGGCGCTGGATGCGCGCACGACGATGGTGGTCCTCACCGGCTACGGGAGCATCGCCACGGCGGTGGAGGCCGTGCGCCGTGGGGCCACGCACTACCTCTCCAAGCCCGTGGACGTGGACGACATCCTGCTGGCCTTCGCGGGCGCCACGCTGCCCGCCGGAGAGGCCGCGGCCCTGGAGCACCAGGTGCCCTCGCTGGCGCGCGCGGAGTGGGAGCACATCCAGCGGGTGCTCGCGGACTGTGGCGGCAACATCTCCCAGGCCGCCCGTCTGCTGCGCATCCAGCGCCGCAGCCTCCAGCGCAAGCTGTCCAAGCACCCCGTGCGGCAGTGAGACGGAGTGACGCGGGGTGCGTCACCAAGACGCACGATGCGGCCCGCGCCCTTCGTTAGTGTGGCGGCGTGCGAATCGTCTGCCTCGTTGTCCTCGTCCTCCTCGCTCCGGGCTGTGAGCGTCGCTCCTCGCGCGGGGGCGCCGGCTGGAAGGCCGTGGACGGCGGCATCGTCTGCGAGGGCGGAGGGCTGCAGCACGTGGCCTGTACGGGCCTGTACGGCGAGGGTGGCAAGGGCTGGGAGAAGCGCGCGGTGGCCGCCGGGATTCGCGCCTTCGAGCCCGGCCTGCAGCTCTGGAGCGACGGGCTGGAGAAGTCGCGCTTCATCCAGCTGCCACCCGGGACGCGCATCGACACCTCGCGCCCGGACGAGTGGCGTTTTCCTCCCGGCACGAAGCTCTGGAAGGAGTTCCGCTGGAAGGGAAGGCCCATCGAGACGCGGCTCTTGTGGAAGAAGTCCGAGGGCAAGTGGCTGCGGACGACGTACCGCTGGAGCGACGACGGCCAGCAGGCCACCGAGCTCACCGACGGCGAGAAGAACGTGCCGGGGACCCCGGGCCATGAAATCCCGAGCCAGGTGGACTGCCTGACGTGCCACGGAGGGCGCGAGGACGAGGTGCTCGGCTTCGAGGCCGTGGCGCTCGGGCACGAGGCGGCGCGGGGACTGACGCTGGCGAAGCTGGTGGAGGAGGGCCTGCTCACCCATCCCCCCGAGCCTCCGCCGCGAATCCCGGGGAGCGAGGTGGACCGCGCGGCGCTGGGCTACCTGCACATGAACTGCGGCGTGTCCTGTCACAACACCAACCCGCTGGCGTTGGGCGGAAGCGGCGGGCTGCTGTTGCGCCTGGAGGCCGCGGAGCTGGGCTCGGTGCACCTGACGGATGCGTGGAAGACGGCGGTGGGCGTGCGCTCCATCTTCCGCACCACGGGGCTGTTCGGAGATGCCGTGCCTCGCATCGCTCCGGGGGACGTGAAGCGCAGCACCTTGTTCCACCGCATGAGCGCTCGCGGACTTCCCGTCCAGATGCCTCCCCTCGGCACCCACGTGGTGGATGAGCAGGGGCGCGGAGTGGTCCAGCGCTGGATTGAGTCCATGCCCGCCACGGCGGAGAGGTGAGCGTGAGCGCGTACCCGGTGGTGCTCTTCCTTCATTCGTGGGTGCGCTGGGCGGTGGTGCTGCTGGGCGTGCTCGCGCTGGGAAGGGCGCTTCGGGGCTGGAGCGGGGGGCGTGAGTGGACGCGCGGGGACCGGCGGCTCCAGGTGTTCTGCGTGTCCGCCTTCGACACGCAGATGCTGTTGGGGATGGTGCTCTATTCGGGCCTGAGCCCGTTCACGCCCTTCTCGCTGCAAGGCGGTCTGCGCGAGAGCCTGGCCCACCCGACGCTGCGCTTCTTCGGCATCGAACACCCGACGCTGATGCTGCTGGCGTTGGTTGCCGCGCACATGGGGTCCGCGTTGAGCCAGCGCGCGGACGTGCCGGTGACGCGGCACCGCGCCTGGGCCCTGGGGCTGCTCGTCGCGATGGGGCTGGTCGCGTGCGCCATCCCGTGGGCCGGGTTGTCCCAGGGGCGTCCCCTGTTTCGAGGTTTCTGAGGTCCTCGCCCATGTATGACTTCCTCTGGATGATGTTCGTGGTGGCTCCCTCGGTGCCCCGGGCGCCGAGCCTCAAGCGAGCGCCGAGGGCCGCGCTGTCGGAGCGCACCCGGAAGGGGCCTGGCGAGGCGCCTCCCACGCCCCCGGCGAGGCGCGCGCGACGCCCGGTGGGCAAGACGCGTCGTCCTCGCGACCCCTCCGCAAGGTGAAGTGGGAAAGGGGCGTGTGACTCCCACCTCCACGTTCAGTGGCGGGAGTCCGTGGAACATTCGGCTTGAGCAGGGGGGCGACATGCCAGAACCTTGTCGCGATGAAGCTCGCCCTTCCGGTCATGGCCTCCGTGTTCTTCCTCGCGGGCGCCGGAGGATGTCGGCGTCAGCCCGATACCGAGGCTGCGCAGTGGGAGCCGCTTCCGCGGGTCGACGCCCGCGAGCTGCGCTCCCTGGACATGTTCCAGCGCATCGAGGACCCGAAGCAGCGCTCCCGGGCGCTGTTCCTCGAAGCCAGTCGCGTGCTGCTGCATCCGCGCTGCGCGAACTGCCATCCGGATGGGGACAGCCCCTTCCAGGAGATGGGCTTCAAGCCGCATGACCCGCCCGTGACGCGAGGCCCCGAGGGCTTCGGCGTCGTGGGCATGGAGTGCGCGGGCTGTCACCAGGACCGCAACCAGGCGCTGACGCGCGTGCCGGGGGCGCCGAACTGGCACCTGGCGCCGCTGTCCATGGCCTGGGTGGGCAAGAGCCCCCGGCAGGTGTGCGAGCAGCTCAAGGACCCCGCGAGGAACGGAGGCAAGACGTTGGCGCAAATCGTCGAGCACAACGCGCATGACGAGCTGGTGGCGTGGGGTTGGACGCCGGGCTCCGGGCGGGAGCCCGCGCCGGGCACCCAGGAACAGTTCGGCGCGCTGGTGGGCGCGTGGGTGGAGACGGGCGCGGAGTGCCCCAGCGAGGAGGCGCGGCCATGAGCATTCGCGTGAAGGTCAACGGCGTGGACCAGGTGCTGGACGTGGACCCGGAGATGCCGCTGTTGTGGGCGCTGCGCGACGTGCTCGGGCTGACCGGGACGAAGTACGGCTGCGGTGAGGCGCTGTGCGGCGCGTGCAGCGTGCACCTGGACGGGCAGGTGGTGCGCGCGTGCGTGACGCCCATCCGCCGCGCGGACGGGCACAGCGTCACCACCATCGAAGGCCTGTCGCCGGACGGCAGCCATCCGCTCCAGCGCGCGTGGGTGGAGATGGGCGTGCCGCAGTGCGGGTTCTGCCAGTCGGGACAGCTGATGTGCGCGGCGGCGCTGCTGGTGAAGAAGCCGCGGCCGACGGACCAGGACATCGACCAGTCGCTCGCGGGCAACCTCTGCCGCTGTGGGACGTACACGCGCATCCGCGCGGCCGTGAAGAAGGCCGCGGGCACGCCCGACGCGAAGTGACGAGGACGCGATGAGCCAACAGCCTGAGTTGATTTCCCGGCGCTCCTTCCTCGAAGGGCTCAACCTCTCGGTGGGAGGGCTGGCGCTGGGCGTGGTGCCCACCGTGACGCTGGCGGGCGCGGCCCAGGGCGCGAAGGGCAAGCCCGCGGAGCTCAAGCCCAACGTCTTCGTGCACATCGCCTCGGATGGGCAGGTCACCATTGTCTGCCACCGCTCGGAGATGGGGCAGGGCGTCCGCAGCTCGGTGCCGGTGGTGGTGGCGGACGAGTTGGGCGCGGACATGGCGCGGGTGAAGGTGGTGCAGGCCGTGGGTGACGCCGTGTATGGCGACCAGAACACGGATGGCTCCAGCAGCATCCGGGGCGTGTACCAGTCGCTGCGCCGCACGGGCGCCACGGCGCGGGAGATGCTGGTGGCCGCGGCGGCGCGTCGCTGGAAGGTGCCGGCCTCGGACTGCGAGGCGAGGGAGCACGCGGTGTTCCACAAGCGGAGCTCCCGCTCGCTGGGCTTCGGAGAGCTGGTGGCGGACGCGGCGAAGCTGCCGGTGCCGAAGGCGGAGTCCGTGGCGCTGCGGCCCTCGTCGGAGCTGCGCTACGTGGGCAAGGAGCTGCCGCTCTTGGACGGGCCGGCCTATGTCATGGGCACGGCCGTCTTCGGCGCGGACGTGAAGCTACCGGGCATGCTCATCGCGGTGGTGGCTCGGCCTCCCGTCGTCGGTGGGAAGGTGGTGCGCTTCGACGCCGCGAAGGCGCTCGCGATTCCGGGCGTGAAGCAGGTGCTGGAGCTGCCCGTGCCCAAGCGGCCCTATGTCTTCCAGGGCTGGGGTGGGGTGGCGGTGCTGGCGGAGAACACGTGGGCGGCGATGCGGGGCCGCGCGGCGCTGGACATCACCTGGGAGGACGGTCCCAACGCCGAGTACGACTCGGTGAAGTACCGCGAGGCGCTGCTGGAGTCGGTGCGGGTGCCGGGCAAGCCGGCGCGCACGGTGGGGGACGTGGACAAGGCGCTCGCGAGCGCCGCGCGGGTGGTGGAGGCGGAGTACTACGCGCCGCACCTGTCGCACGCGCCCATGGAGCCGCCGGTGGCGCTGGCGCGGGTGGCGAATGGGGTCTGCGAGGTGTGGGCGCCTTCGCAGCATCCGCAGGCGGCGCGCACCGAGGCGGCGCAGGCGTCGGGGCTGCCCGAGGACAAGGTGACGGTGAACGTCACGCTGCTGGGCGGTGGCTTCGGGCGCAAGTCGAAGGCGGACTTCGTCGCGGAGGCGGTGCACCTGGCGAAGATGGCGGGCGTGCCGGTGCGCGTGCAGTGGACGCGCGAGGACGACATCCGTCATGACTACTACCACTCGGCCAGCGCGCAGCGGCTGAGCTGCGGATTGGACGCGGCGGGCAAGCCGACGGCGTGGCTGCACCGCACGTCCTTCCCGGCCATCCGCTCCACGTTCTCCGAGGACGTGACGGGGCCGGTGGCGAGGGATTTGAACCAGGGCGTGCTGGACCTGGCGCTGGCGATTCCGAACGTGCGCGCGGAGATGGGCGAGGCGCTGGCGAAGGTGCGCATCGGCTGGCTGCGCTCGGTGAACAACATCTTCCACGGCTTCGCGGTGGGCTCGTTCATGGACGAGCTGGCGCATGCGCGGGGGATGGACCCGCGGGAGAACCTGCTGGAGGTGATCGGGCCTCCGCGCCTCGTGTCCGTGGCGGAGCTGGGTGTGAGCGCGCTGCCGAACTATGGCGCGCCGGTGGAGGCACATCCGGTGAACGCGGCGCGGCTGCGCGGGGTCATCGAGCGCGTCACGGCGATGTCGGGCTGGAGCGAGCGCGAGAAGAATGGCCGCACGCTGGGGCTCGCCGCGCACCGCAGCTTCCTGAGCTACGTGGGCGTGGTGGTGTCGATGAAGAAGGACGCGGCGGGACGGGCGCGCGTGGACGAGGCGTGGGTGGCGGTGGACGCGGGGCTGGTGGTGAACCCGGACCGCGTCCGCTCGCAGATGGAGGGCTCCGTCATCTTCGGCATGAGCCTGGCGTTCTACGGCGCCATCACGATGAAGGGCGGCGCGACGGAGCAGTCGAACTTCCGCGACTACAAGCTGGTGCGCATGGCCGACGCGCCCCGGGCCATCCACGTGGACATCATCCAGAGTGACGCGCCCCCGGGTGGCGTGGGCGAGCCGGGCGTGCCCCCGGTAGCCCCCGCCATCGCCAATGCGCTCTTCGCCCTGACGGGGACACGCGTGAGGGACTTGCCCATCGTTCGGACGGTTCCCGTCTGACTCCAGGAGGCTCCCGTTCAGCGGGAGCAGGTGCCGTACGTCGCACCCGCGACCTTGCGACAGTAGAGCGAGCAGCAAGAGCTGTTCGCCGTGCAGAGTTTCGAGCCCAAGGGAAGGCAGACCGCGGCCTCGACGGCCGGGTCACCGGCCTCCACCTTGGCGGGCTCGGCGAGGGCGTCCTCCCCTCCACAGCCGAGCAGCGTCAGGGTGACGAGCAGCGACAGTCCTCCGAGAAGTCCTCGCATGCTTCCTCCGATCCGCGTGAAGCCCTCGGTGTAGTTTGTGGAGGCGGGTGAAGGCAGACACTCCCTGATGAAGTGTCGGGTAGTCGATGGTTGCGATGGGACGTTCAGATTGCTCGTCAGGGATTCGCTTGTGCGGGATAGGTTTGGGGGATTGGCGGATGCGTGTTCCCTGGAGGCGGCATGAAGATGTCTGTCATTCGTGGCTTGCTGGCTGTGTCGATGCTCGCGGGGTGTGGCGGTGGCATGGAGCCGGTTGACGAGACCGAGGCGTCGTCGCGTTCCCTGGACCCGCTGCCCGCGTGCGAGGAGGTTCAGGGATTGTCCTGTCGTCTCAACGTGCTGGAGTGTGTGTGGCAGTCGACGGGCCAGTTGGGCATCTGCGCCTGTCGGCAGACCCCCGCAGGCCCCCGGCTCAACTGTCGTTGAAGCGCAAGGCTCGCGCCGTTCAGTGAATCGACGGCGGCGAGGTGGGCTCGGGCCCGGTGAGCGGCAGCTCGACGATGAGCGTGGCGCCGTGGCCCCGCCGGCTCTCCGCGCGGATGGTGCCCTGGTGTGCCTCCACAATCCGGCGGCTGATGAAGAGGCCCAATCCCAGTCCCCCGTAGTTGCGCGCGGGGACTGCGCGGCCGAACTTCTCGAAGATGCGCTCCAGGTCCTCGGACGCGATGCCGATGCCCTCGTCGCTCACCAGGATTCGTCCCCGCCCCGCGCGCTCCTCCACCCGGATGCGCACGGGTCTCCCCGGCCCGTACTTGATGGCGTTGGACACCAGCCCCCGCACCACCTGCTCCAATCTGCGCGCATCCCACCGGCCCACCACCGCCAAGGGCGCCTCGACCTCGAGCACGCTGTCCGCCTGCGCCGCCTGCGCCCGGAGCTGCTCCGCCACCTCGCGCGCCACCGCGGACAGGTCCACCCTCCCCAGCTCCAACGGCAGCGGTGAGCCCGCCAACTGCGTCACGTCCAGCAAATCATTGATGAGCGCGGCCAGCTTGCGCACCTGCAGCGACGTGCTCTCCGCCGCCCGCATCACGCTGTGACGCAGGTGCTCCTCGGACGTGGACGAGCCGGCTTCTCGCGCGAGCCCCTGGAGCTTGATTTGAAGCGGTGTCAGCGGCGTCTTGAGCTCGTGCGAGGCCACCGTGAGGAACTCGTCGCGCAGGCGCACCGCCTCCTGGAGCCGCACCTCCGTGTCCTTCAGTCGCGTCACGTCCTGGAGCGCCAGCACCACCGTCGCCGGATGTCCGTGCATCGCGGGCAACAGCTCGGAGTCCACCAGGATGTCGAGCACCTGTCCGGACGCGACCCGCCAGCGCATCGGCTCCCGCCGCAGTGTCTCACCCCGCGCCGCGCGGGCTCCCGGCATGCGCTCGTTGGGCAGCGCGGCGTCGTGCTCGTCGATGACGTTGTAGACGGTTCCGTAGCGCTCCACCGGCACGCCGAGCGCGAGCTCGCCGCCCGCGAGCTGATGGGCCGCCTGGTTGGCGAAGAGCACCTTCCCCGTCCCCGGCTCCATCATGAGCAAGGCAATCGGAGTCATGTGCAGCAGCGACTCCAGCCACTTCTGCTGGCTCGCCTGGTGCGCGGCCAGCTCCTCGGCCTGATAGCGCGCCCGGACCTGGTCCGTCACGTCCAGCGAGAACGACAGCACCGAGTCCACCTCGCCCCGCGCGTCCCGCAGCGGCTGGTAGACGATGTTGAAGTAGTGCTGCTCCAGCCCCTTGTCGTTCAGGTTCAACAGCTGCGGCATCTCCGTGAGCTTCATCGGACGCCCCGACGCGAAGACCTCGTCGATGGCCTGCGAGTACGCCTGTCCCTGCTCGCTCTCCCGGGCGAGGTCCCTCAGGGACGTGCCCACCAGCTCCGCGTTCTGTGCCTGCCGCTGGAAGTTCGGGTTGACCAGCGTGAAGGTCTGCTCCGGACCGGAGAGGATGGCGATGGACGCGGGCGCGTTCATCAGCACGTCGTAGAGCCGCGCGCGCTGGGCCTCCACCTCGGCCTCCGTGCGCTTGCGGTCCGTGATGTCGTGGAAGAGCACCACGCAGCCCTGGATGCGGCCCCGCGCGTCCTGACTGGGCACGAAGGTGGCCTGGACGTGGAGCTGCCGGCCGTCGCGCAGGCTGAGCGCCGTCTCGTGGGCCACGTGCTCTCCCGACAAGGCGCGGCGCACCCAGGCCTTGAAGAGCGGATAGAGCAGCTCCCCGCCCACCTCGCGCAGCGTCCTGCCCACCACGCTGCTGGGCTTCACGCCGAACCAGGTCTCGAAGGCGCGGTTGCAGAACAGGTAGCGCTCCTCCGGGTCCAGGTAGGCCACCAGCGCGGGCAGCGCATCGGTGATGGTGCGCAGCTGGTGCTCCCGCTGGCGCGCCTGCATCCGGCTCTGCTCCAGCGCCCGCTGCGCCTGGGCCTGCTCCGTCACGTCCCGCTGCGTCCCCCACACCCGCACGAGCCAGCCGTCCTCCACCACACCCACGAAGTTGGACAGCCGCACCCGCTCCAGGCCCTTCCTGTCCCGCTGGCGCGTCTCCAGGTCCTGCACCCGGAAGCCGCGTTGGACGAAGGCTCGGATGGCCTCGGCCGAGCCCCCCGTTCGCTGGATGAGCTCGCGCAGCGACACGCCCTCCAGCTCGCGAGCGGAGTCGAAGCCGCTCATCCGCGCCATCACCTCGTTGCTCTCCGCGATGTGGCCCGTGCGGATGATGGCGTCGACCAGCGCGTCCTCCGGCTGTCGCGTGTCCAGCGGCGCGTCGAACTCCATGCGCCAGATGCCCTCCGTGCTCTGGGCCAGGAAGGTCCGGTAGCGCTCGTCACTCGCCGCGAGCGCGCGCGTCGTCTGCCGCAGCTCCTGCTCCGCCTGCTTGCGCTCGCTGACGTCCTCGGCCGTGGACATCCACTCGCGCACCAGGCCGTCGTCGTCGAACACCGGCACGCCCCGGAGGATGACGTCCCGCCACGTCCCGTCGCGGTGCTGCAGGCGCACCTCCCCGCGGTACGGCTCGCTTGTCTTCAAGGCGGAGCGCCACTCCGCCACGAAGCGCCCGCGGTCCCCGGGGTGGATGGCGTCGAGCCAGCCGAGCCCCAGGTGGGCACCCCGCGACTGTCCGGTGAAGGCCATCCAGCGGGGAGCCGCCTCGGTCAGCTCCCCCTGCGCATCCGTGGTCCACACCGGCTGGGCCGTGGCCTCCACCAGCGAGCGGAAGCGCTCCTGATTCAGCCGGTTGGCCTGCTGCGCGAGCTTGTGCTCAGTCGTCTCCACGACGGTGATGCCCACGCCCTGCATCGCGCCCCCCGCGTCCCGCACGGGGAAGTAGTTGATGACGAAGCTGCGGGGGACGCCGAGCGCCTTGGCCGTGGCGCCGACAATCTCCAGGTTGCGCACCGGCTGCCCGTGCTCCAGCACCTGTCGGTAGTGCGGCTCGATGAAGGGCCACAGGTCCGGCACCACGTCGCGGACCTTGCGGCCCAGGTGCGCGTGGCGCGGCAGGCCGTTCATCTCCGCGAGCGCCTCGTTGATGTGGATGTAGCGCAGCTCCAGGTCGACGAAGGCCAGGCCCACGGGCGCCCCCGCGACCATCGTCTCGAGGAAGAAGCGGGACTGCTCCGGGGAGATACCCTCGATGGCCTCCTCGTCCGTCACGCTGGCGCCTGGTCCCCGCACACGGTGTTCCCCCGGCCGGCTCCACCCAGGATGGGTGGTGGGTAGGTCGTGCCCGCGCGCGCTTCCGGGCACACCCCACCCACCGCGAGTCTGTACATCCTCCCTGTCACCGGGGAGATGCGGGCTCACCAGGAGGCGAGCCCGCGGTCGTCGGGTGACAGTGGAGGACGCATGGCACCTGGGGGCGGGGGACTTGCGCCCGCCGGGCCGTCTGCCCTCACGCGTGTGTCAGAGCTCGTGCCACGTCTGCTCGAAGAGAATGACCTTGTACGACTGGGGGAAGAGCATGATGTAGAGGATGCGGTGGGTGTCTCCGTTGGGGCCGGTGGAGTACTCGCGGAAGTAGCGCTTCACCTGCACCGTCTCCGTCCCGTTGCCGTACGTCTCCAGGATGACGGGCAGCAGCGGGCGGAACTGGAACCACATGGAGCTGCTCGTCTCCGACAGGGAGAGCACCGCCGGCGCGGGGTCGCTGCGGTAGACCTGGTAGCGCCCCTGGGCGAGCACCGCCTGGACGGCCTGGTCCAGCGTGGCCTGCCCGGTGAAGGTCCAGTAGTAGTCGAGCCGACGCAGGGAGCCCGTCTCGTTCTCGAACCAGTCATTGCCCTGGTCGACCACGGACTGGAGGCGCTCGGTGATGGGCTGCTCGAGCCAGCTCAGCGTGAGGCCCGCGGGTGGCGCCGGCGGGTTGACGAGGCAGGTGCCGCCGACGCACGAGGCCGCGAGGCGGAACTGCTTGTTCGCGGCGTTCACGAAGCCGACCACCGCCAGGTACTCGCCCGTCTTCGGCACAGTCACCAGCTCCACCTTGCTGAGCGTGCCGTAGCCCGAGTCGTCGTCCTGCGCGAGCGGCGTCACCCCGAAGCTCCCGTTGGCGTCCTTGGGGCCGTAGAGGAACAGGCCGGTGTCCAGGTACATGGAGCTGCCCAGGTGCGTGACTTCGAGCCGGAGCTGCGCGCCCGCGTTCGCCCGGACGGTGTAGCCGAAGTAGCCGGGCTGAGAGCCCGGGTAGCCGGCCACCGCGCCGCCCACGGGCAGCACACCCTGGTCCACGACGCTGTCCGCGATGTTCCCGCTGGGCGGTGTCGGCGGAGCGGCCACGAGCCCCGCCTGGCCCTGCTCCAGCGGCGCGTCGTCGGAGGCGGGCGCCTGGGGCGCTCCACCACACGCGCTCAACAGGGCCGCCGGCAACGTCCACAGAATGGCTTGCTTCAGATTCCCACGCATCGTCTGGGCCTCCACGGGGTGAGGACGGCGCCACGGCTGGTGTCGCCGCCCTGGGATGGGCCGCCCGTGTGCCATCCCCTCGCGTGGAACTCAAGCGGACGCAGATAAAACACAGCAACGATTGTAGTCGGATGTACCGCGAGGTCCGTGGCGCCTTGCGGCTTGAAGCAGACGCGGGAGGTTGTGAATGCTGCGCGTCATGTCCTCACGTCAGAAGCCCTGGAGCGCGGCGTTGGTGTCGCTGGTCCTCGTGTCGTCGCAGCGGGTGGAGGCCGAGCCTCAGGCTCCTTCGGTGCGCGAGCGGGAGGTGATGTCGCTGACGGGGGCGGTGCTGGGGCCCACGCCGATGGTGGAGGACCTGCGCTCGCTGGTGGACGAGGTGGGTGGGCGGGCCACGGGCTCGGAGGCCAACCGTCGCGCGGTGGAGTGGGCGCTGGAGCGCTTCCGGGAGGCGGGCGTCAGCGCGAAGGCGGAGCCGTTCCGGATGCCGACGCTGTGGCTGGAGCAGGGCGCGAGCGCGACGGTGCAGGGCAAGGGCGTGCGCTTCTCGCCCCGGGTGGCGGCGATGCCCTTCTCGGCCGCGACGTCGAAGAATGGGCTCACCGCGCCGCTCATCGACCTGGGGCGAGGCACGGAGGCGGACCACGCCCGCGTGGGCGCGAAGGTGAAGGGCGCCTTCGTCCTGGTGGAGACGGACGAGCTGCGGGACGTGGACGGGCTGTTCCGCGAGTATGCGGAGGCGGTGGGAATCGAGGCGCGCGCGGTGGCCGCCGGTGCCGCGGGCGTCGTCTACATGGGCAGCCGCCCCGGCAATCAGCTCTACCGCCACAACGTGTCGACGGGCGCGAAGAACACCCGGCCGATGATGGTGATGGAGCGCGATGGCGCCCGGCGCGCGCAGCGGCTGCTCCGCGCTGGCACGTCCCTCACGTTGAGCGCGGCGCTGGATTTGAAGACGGGCGGGCCCTACGAGGCGCGCAACGTCATCGGTGAGATTCGGGGCACCACCAAGCCGGACGAAGTCGTGGTGCTGGGCGCGCACCTGGACAGCTGGGACCTGGGCGGAGGCGCGCTCGACAACGGCGCCAACGTGGCGATGCTCATCGACCTGGCCCGGCAGATTCGACGCCTGGGGCTCAAGCCCGCGCGGACGATTCGCTTCGCGCTCTGGAACGGCGAGGAGCAGGGTCTGTATGGCTCGGCGGGCTACGTGCGCTCGCACGCGGCGGAGCTGGACGGGCACGTCATGGCGCTGTCGGTGGACATCGGCTGCGGGCGCATCAACGGCTTCTTCACCAACGGCCGGCCTCCGCTGGTGCCCCTGGTGGACCGGGCGCTCGCGCCGGTGGCGGGCCTGGGGCCCTTCACCCAGGTCGACGTGCCGGTGGTGGGCACCGACAACCTGGACTTCATGCTCAGCGGCGTGGCGAACCTCATCGCCAACCAGGAGTCCGCGACGTACGGGCCCAACTACCACGCGCGCTCGGACGAGTTCGAGCAGTGCGACGCGCGCACGCTGCGCGGCAACGCGGCGGTGGTGGGCTCGCTGGCGTGGGGCTTCGCCACCATGGAGGAGCGGCTGGGGCGTCAGGGCCGCGCGGAGGTGGAGGCGCTCATGAAGGCGACGGACCTGCCCCAGCAGCTGCGCTCCTTCAACCTCTGGGACGAGTGGCAGGAGGGCAAGCGCGGCAGCCTCGCCGACAAGCAGGCGACGCCCACGCCGCGCTGAAGCGCCCTCAGCGCAGGCGGTGCTCGGCGAGCCAGGTGTCGATGAGCGGCTGGGTCCTCGGGGACGGGTCCTCCGTGAGGGCCATGGCCTTCGCCTCGTTGGCGAGCCGCACGGCGCGCTCGCGGTCCTTGCCGGAGTCCCACAGGGCCTGGGCCAGGAAGAAGCGCACCTCGGTGCGGTGGCCGGGGCCCGGCAGGGCCTTGTCCCAGCCCGCGACGGCGCGCTCCAGCGGCGCCAGCGCCTCGCGGGGCCGGCCGAGCTTGAGGAAGGCGGCGCCCAGGTCCCTCAGGCTGAGCGTCCACTGACTGGCGCTGTCGTCCGCCTGCTGCATCTGGATGTCGACGGCGCGCTGCAGGTGCGGCAGGGCGTCCTCGTACCGGCCCTTCAAGCCAAGCACCCGGGCCACCAGCCGCAGCGGACTGACGAGCCCCGGGTCCGTGAGGCCGCGCGCCTTCTCACGGATGCTCACCGCCGAGAGGAAGCGCTCGAGCGCGAGGTCGTGCTTGCCGCTCTGGAAGTAGAGCACGCCCAGGTTGGCGTTGATGACGGCGGCGCCCAGGCTCACCGCGCCGTCCGTCTTCGCGACGATGGAGAGCGCGCGCTCGTACAGCGGCAGGGCCTCGTCCGTGCGCGACTCGACGACGAGCGTCGAGGCCAGGTCATTGAGCGCGTCGTACACCCGAGGGTGCTCCGGGCCGAGCGTGCGCTCGAAGACGCCCAGCGCCTCGCGCGCGATGCGCTCCGCGACGTCCAGTTCGTTCAAGTCTCGCAGCACGGGGACCATGGCGATGCGCACGCGCGCGACGTCCGGGTGCTCGGGGCCCAGGGCCTGCTGGGTGATGGCGGCGGCGCGCTCCAGGTGGGCCTTCGCCTCCTCCAGCCGGGGGTGCACCCACTGGGTGGAGCCCAGCTCCAGCAGCACGTCCGCGACCTCCAGGCTGTCCGGGCCGAAGGTGCTCTCGGCGAACAGGAGCGCCTGCCGCTGGAGCTCGACGGCCTCCTCGAACCGGCGCTGCTTGCGCAAGAGCGTGCCGGAGTAGGTGAGGAGGTTGACGCGCGTCAACTCGTTGCCGCCGCCCAGTCGCTCGATGGCGGCGGCGGCCCGGTCCTTCCAGCGCGAGGCGAGCTCGTACTCGTCCAGGCCGATGCACGTCACGCGCACCAGCAGCGTCCAGGCCCGCGCGGCCACGGCGTCCTGACGCGTGGCCTCCGCGGCGTTGAGCGCCTCGAAGAGGGCGGCCTCCGCGCCGCGCCAGTCGCCCGCGCCCTCGCGCAGCTCGCCGAGCAGCAGCGAGATTTCGGCGCCGTCATGCCGGTTCGCCGCGCGCCGGGCGGCGAGCGCCGTGGGCTCCACCAGCGCGACGCCCTCCGCATAGCGCCCGGTGGAGAGCAGCGCGCGGCCCCGGGCGAGGGTGGCGCGCAGCGTGGCGTGCTGGGCCCGGGCCTCGGGCCCCTCGGGAATCACGGCCCCGCCCGGCGCGAGCGCCTCCGAGCAGCCCGACAACGCCGGCAGCCCCTTCACCGCGCGGTGCGACTCGTCCACCGTCCGGGCATCCGCCTGGGACAACAGCCGCGCGAGCGCAGAGACGTCCGCCAGCCGGTTGTCGAGACAGCGCATGCGCCACGCCATCACCTCCTCGGGCTGCTCCTGGCGCACGCGCGTCGCCTCGCAGGCGGTGATGCGCGTGGTCGTCCACGCGGCGGTGTACGCGTCCAGCTCGCGGCGCACGCGCTCCCAGGCGGCGGTGGCGTAGGGACGGCCAGTGGCGGCGAAGGCGTTCTGGATGGCGTTGTGCTGCTCGGGCCCCCAGACGGCGGTCATCTCGTCCGGGGCGCTCGCGCAGGCGCGGGCGCCCCGGGTGTGCACCGCGTGCGTCAGGCCCACAGCCGCGCCGAGCATGGCCACGGCGCTGCCGAGCTGGAGCGCGCGCTTCCATCGGGCCGAGGGGTCCTTCTGGAGCGCGTCCAACAACGCCCCCAGATGCGGGAAGCGGTCCTCGGGACGCCGGGCCAGTCCACGCAGCAACACGCGGCGCACCCACGGCGGCACGCGCGTGCCGGCGGGCGCGGTCCGCACCTGCCCCGAGGACACCTGGGTGGAGAGCTCCGCCAGCGTGGCGCCCTCGAAGGGCCGCGCGCCGTAGAGGGCCTCGTGCAGCGCCACGCAGAAGGAGAACTGGTCCCCGGCCGCGCTCGCGCGTGTCTTGTCGAGCAGCTGCTCCGGCGCCATGTAGGCCGGCGTGCCGCCCGTGACGGAGCGCTCCATGCCCGCGGTGGCGGCACCCTCCGTCGTGGTGGCGGCGCCCTGTGTCGCGGTGGCGGCGCCCAGGCGCGCGAGGCCGAAGTCGGTGACATGGACGTTGCCGTCGTCGCCCACCAGGAGGTTGGCGGGCTTGAAGTCGCCGTGCACCACGCCCGCGGCGTGCGCGGCGGCGAGCCCCCGGCCCGCGTCGAGGAAGAGCTCGAGCACCTGTCGCCACGGGCGCGGCGCGGCCTTCAGCCACTCGACGAGCGTCCGGGCCTCCACGCGCTCCATGGCGAGGAAGACGTGCTGGCCGAAGGTGCCCACGTCGTACACGGCCACCACGTTGGGGTGGGAGACGCGGGCCATGGCCTGCGCCTCGCGCAGCAGGTGCGCGCGCTCCTTCTCGACGTTCAGCCCGAGCGCGCCGGTGCGCAGCAGCTTGAGCGCCACGCGGCGGTCCAGCTCCGGGTCATACGCGCCATAGACGACGCCCATGGCCCCGGCGCCGAGCAGCTCCAGCACCAGGTAGCGGCCCACGGCGGTGCCCTTCTCCAGGGCCGCGTCCGGGCGGCCTGAGAACGGCTGCGCGGGCTCGGTGGGGGGCTCCGCGCCGGCGGCGTCCGGGGACTGGGCGCGCAGGCCCTCGGCGACCATGGACCTGCAGGAGGCGCACGTGTCGAGGTGCGCATCCACCTCCGCGGACTCCTGGGGGGACAGCTCCCCCAGGAGCAACTTCATGAAGACGGCCTCGTCGACACAGCGCATGAAGGAGGGGTCTGGCTCCGGGCGGGGAGGGCGTGGGCGACGATAGCAGAGCCCTGTCACGAGGTGATGTCAGGACCGGGGCACCACCTCCAGGCGCTCCTCGCTGCCCAGGCGCAGCTCCACGTGCCGGTGGGGCGCGCCCGCATGGGCGGCGAGCCACTGGGCAAGCGGGACGACGGCGTGCTGCTCCACCGCGCGCTTCAGGGGCCGGGCGCCGTAGCGCGCGTCGAAGCCCGTCCGGGCGAGGAAGTCCACCACGTCCTCGCCGAAGGACACCTTCACGCCCCGCCGTGAGAGGCCCTCGCGTCCCAGGGCGGCATCCAGCGTGCGCCGGGTGAGCGTGCGGATGACGTCCGCGGACAGGGCGCGGTAGGGGACCACCTGGTCCAAGCGGTTGAGCAGCTCCGGCCGGAAGAAGGCCGTGGCCGCGCCCAGGTAGTGGGCCTCCATGTCGCGAGGCCCATCCCCGCCGAAGCCCAGCGAGCGCGCCGCCGACTCCGCGCCCAGGTTGCTGGTGAGCAGCACCACCGTGTTGCGGAAGCTGACGGTGCGGCCCGTGCCGTCCGTGAGCCGCCCCTCGCCGAGCACCTGGAGCAGCAGGTCGTGCACACCGGCGTCCGCCTTCTCCACCTCATCCAGCAGCACCACGCCGAAGGGCTGCTCGCGCACCCGCCGCGCAAGCCCCCCCTGCTGTCCACCCACCTCGCCCACGAGGCGCCCCGCGCTGCCCGGCGCCGCGTACTCGGCCATGTCGAAGCGCGCCAGCCGCGACACGTCCCCGAACAGGTACTCCGCCAGGGCCAGCGCGGACTCCGTCTTGCCCACGCCCGTGGGGCCCAGGAGCAGGAACGCGCCCAGGGGACGCGAGGGGTCGGCGAGGCCCGTCTTCAGCGTGACGACGAGGTTGCGCAACAGCAGCGTGGCCTCGTCCTGGCCGACGATGCGCTCGCGGAAGCGGCGAAGGAGCGCGTCCGGGTCCAGTCGAATCGACGCGTCCACCAGCTCGCGCGGATAGCCCGTGCGCGTGCAGAAGGCGGCCGTCACCGCGCCCGGGCCCACCTCCGCGCCCGAGTCGAGCTGGGACGTGGCGGCGCGCAGCAGCGACACCGCGCCACCGGGCGGCGGCCCCTCGCCGAAGCGCTCCGTCAGCTCGGCCGCGCGCTCCAGGGACTCCGGCGTGAAGCGCACCTTGCGCGTCTTGGCCACGCGCTGCGAGGCCTGCTGCACGGCGGCCCTGGCGGCGGACGCGGGCAGCGGCTCCACCGCGAGGTGTCGCAGGGCCTGGAGGAAGGCGCCATGCGTGCGCTCGGCGCGCGCGACGTCCTCGGGGGTGGCCTCCAGCACCAGCACCACCTCGCCGCCCTCCAGCGCGGGCAGCAGGTGCCGCGCGACGTCCAGGCCGGTGTCGCCGCCGCCCAGCGAGAGCAGCTCCGAGAGGCTGTCCAGGTGCAGCACCGCGCGGCGCACCCGCAGCTCGAGCACCATCTGCTGCACGCGCTTCTGCCACTGCCCCAGGTAGGCCATGCCGGCCATGATGCGGCCCCCCGACGTGCTGTAGACCTCCAGCCCGTGGAGCGGGTTGCCCGCGGGGGCGGACTCGGCGCGGTGCACCAGCTCGTGCACCAGCGCCGTCTTGCCCACGGAGGGCGGCCCCACCAGCAGCACGCTGGCGCGCGCGCGCGCCGTGACGGCCTCGGTGAGCAGCCCCACCTCCTTGTTGCGCTCCCACGCACGCTCCAGCAGGCCCGCGCGGACCTCCTCGTTGAGGCAGCGGCTGGCCTCCGCGAGCGCGGGGGGCGGAGGCGGTCTGCGCTCGGCGCGCCGGGACTCGTCGACCCGGGTCGCGCGGGGTGCCTCGCGGTGCTTCATCGACACGGAGAGGGTTTCGACGGTCTCATCGCCCAGGTAGGCCAGCGAGTGCAGCCGCTCCAGGGGCGCGAGGTAGAGCTCGTGCCGGACGAGCTCCTCCACGTACGCCTCCAGGTCGGAGAGGTCCTGCAGCGAGCCCTGCACGTCCACGCGCGGCACCCAGACGTGCACGGGGTCCTTGCCCGAGCCCGCCTTGCGCTTCGCGCGCTCCGCCTTGCCGCCGCCGCGCCCACCGCGCGTCACCACGGTGAGCTTGAGGGGCACGGGCAACAGCCGCCCGTGCTGTACGGCGCGCACGGTGAGGTTCATCTTCTTGGTGCGCAGGTCCGGCCAGTGCGTGACTTCATCGTGGAGCTGACCGCGCTTGAGCAGCCGCCCCAGCACCTCCGCCACGTCCAGGCGCGCGGTCGCCAGGTCCGGCGCGAACGAGGCGAGGTGCGGATGCGTCAGCACGTGCGCGGCCACACCCACGCCCGGGTAGCTGCGCACGAACAGGTGAAAGTTCTTCTCCATGTCAGTGCCCTCCTCCGGACTGCTCGCGCAGCACTCGCGCCGCCCAGGTGACGGCGTCCGCGGGCGGCCGTCCGCTCGCCAGGTGTTGGATGGGCGGCTGCATTCCTTCCAGGACGACACGGCCCGGGGTGGGCGCGGGGGCCGTGCCCGCGCGGCGTGCCTGCTGCTCGGCGAGCTTCAGTTGGTCTCGCGCGGCCACCCGCTGGGCCACGTCCGCGAGCTGCTCCGGCGAGCCCTCCAGTCGCTCCACGCGCAGCAGCGCGGGCCTGGGGCCGTCATCGCGAGGGATGAGGACCAGCGCGTAGCCCTCCAGCTGGGGGAGGACGTCCGACAGACCGAACGCGGTCAGCGTCACCACCGCGCGCCGGACGCGGGCTCCGACGGGGAGCGCCGTCCCGCTCGACTCCCATGACGTCCTGCCATCCGGCTCCACGCGCTCCTCGAGGACGACGCAGCGGCCGAGCCCCTGGGGCAACGAGCCCGTCACGGCGCTCACCGCGAAGGTGGACGCATCAGCCAGACCCTCGACCAACAGGCTGTGCGTCTCCACGCCGCGCTCGCGTCGGCCAAGCTGGTGCGCGAGCCACTCCACCTCATCCCGCAGCTTCATCACCTTGGGGCGGCAGCGGCGCAGCCGCTCCTCGGGAGACACCGGCAGGGGCTGCGCGGCGTACGCCGGACGGGGCCTCAGTCCACCGCGTCCCTTGTTGTGCCAGCTGGAGTCGTACGCGCGGCGCTCCTCCTTGCCCGCGCGCTCCTCCGTCTCGAGGAAGTCGCGGTCCGCCAGCTCGTTCTCGCGGATGTCCAGGGCCTCGGCCGACAGTCGCTCCAGGCGCTCGCCCAGCTCCAGCGCCTCGGGGCTTGTCGATACGTCTCCCGCCTCCGCGCGCTTCGCCTCCGCCGCCAGCAGCGCGTCCAGCCGCGCGGTGACCTCCTCGAGCGCACGGAAGACCGTGGGCAGCGTCCATGCGCTCGCGGCCTGCTCGGGCGCCCACGCGGGCTCGCGCACGAGCAGCTCCACGGACAGGCCCATGTCGTCACCCTGGCGATACAGCTCCACGCGGGCCAGGTCGTCGCCTCCGCGCCGCACCAGGTGATGCGCCAGGGGCACGGTGAGGCGACGCTCCAGCGCGCGCTTCAGGGGACGCGCGCCATAGCGCGGGTCATAGGCCTGCTCCACGAGCAGGTCGAGCAGCGGGGACTCCACCTCCACCAGCACGTTGCCCCGGCGGATGCCCCGACGCGACAGCAGCGACTCCAGCGCGTGCTCCACGACGAGCCGCAGCGCGGCGGGCGTCAGCGAGCGGAAGGGCACCACGCGGTCCAGCCGGTTGAAGAACTCCGGGCGGAAGAACGCGCGCACCGCGGAGAGGTAGTGCGCCTCCGCGCCCTCGGGAGCCCGGTGGAAGCCCGTGCGGGCGGCGGCCTCGCGCACGCCCAGGTTGGACGTGAGCACCACCACCGCCTGCCTTGCGTCCACGGTGCGTCCGGCGCCGTCCGTCAACCGCCCCTCGCCGAGGAACTGGAGCAGGGCGTCGAACACGCGCGGGTGCGCCTTCTCCACCTCGTCGAAGAGCACGACGCAGAAGGGCTGGGTGCGCAGCGCCGTGGTCAGCTCACCGTCCGGCGCACCAGGCCGCCCGAGCAGGCGGGTGATGCTGGACGCGGAGATGAACTCCGACATGTCGAAGCGCACCAGCCGCTCCTCGCTGCCGAAGAGGGTGCGCGCCAGCGCCTTGGCCGTCTCCGTCTTGCCCACGCCCGTGGGGCCCACGAAGAGGTACGTGGCCAGCGGCTTGTCCGGCGGCTGCAGCGAGCGCTGGAGCGTGAGGATGGCGTCCACCACGGCGCCGACGGCCTCTGGCTGCCCCGCCACCTGCGTAGCCAGGGCCCGCTCCAGCGCCTCGCGGGGGCGGGGCGGCGCGCTGCCCAGCACGAAGTCCGGCAGGCCCGTCTGCTCACGCATCGCGGCGGTGACGTCGACCTCCGTGAAGCGCCGCACGTTCTGCTCCACCGTGCCCGGGCGCGCGAGCACCCGGCGCAAGAGGCGCACCGCCTTGCCCGGGAAGGACTCGTGCGCGACGAAGCGGTGCTGCAGGTCCAGCAGCGTCTCCAGCGCCAGCGGCGACAGCCGCACCGCGGGCCCGCCGTCACCCGAGCCCTCCAGCTCGCGCAGCGTGCCCAGCAGGGCGGGCAGCGTCGTGCGGGGCTCCAGCGCTGGCACGTGCACCACGCGGAAGAGCGAGGCGAGCGTGGGGGCCTCCTCGCGCACGCGCTCGAAGCGCTCCGGCGTGGACTCGGCCAGCACCGTCAGCTCGCCGCGCGCCATGTGTGGCTCCAGGAACTGCGCCACGTTGGTGCGCTCGTTCGCGGTGCGTCCCGCGTAGACGAGCGACGCCAGGTCGTCCACGTAGAGCAGGTCCGCGACCTCCACCAGCTCCTTCACCACGCCCCGGGCCCGCGCCTCCCACTGGCCCACGTAGCTCATGCCCGCGATGAACTGGTTGCCGTCCACGCGCCACACGTCCCGGCGCTGTCCCGCGGCGTCCTGGCGGACGGTGAGCCGGCGCACCACCTCGTGCACCAGCGCCGTCTTGCCCGAGCCCGGCGGGCCCACCAGGACGATGGCCGCGCCCTCGCGGCCTTCCAGTGCGTCCACCACCTCGCGCACGAGCGACTCGCGGCCGTAGCAGTGCTCCAGCCCGTCGTCGCGCGCGGCGTGGCTCAGGTTGCGCGCCACCTCGCGCAGCTCCGTGAGCGTGAGCCGCCTGCGGTTGCGCCGCTTCTCTCGCTGCTCCGGCGTCTCGGGCGGCGTCGCGGTCTGCTTCGATTCCGACGCGGACGCGCGGCGGCGCCGGGGCGGCTTGGGAGGACGGGGCGGCGTGCGCGGGAGGATGGAGGGGGCGTAGGCATCCACCTCCAGCAGCTCCAGCCGCTCACGGCCCTGGGCCCAGCGCGAGTCCAGGTTCTTCAGCCCGTGCTCCAGGCACCACGCGCCCAGCCTGCGCCCCAGCGCCTTGGGCAGGTCCTCGGGCCGGGCGATGGCGAAGCGGGCCTCCGGCATGCGCGTGGGCGTCACCACCCAGAAGTCATCGCGAGGCCACTTCTCCAGCAGCACCGCCATGCGCCCCTCCAGCGCGATGCGCAGGCCCTTCTCCCGATCTCTCGCCTCGGTGTCCACCTTCACGTGCTTGAGCGACAGGTGCGGAGGCAGCTGGTAGCTGGCCACGCGCGACGGGTGCTCCTTCTCGAAGCGCTCCATGATGGCGAGCGCCAGGTCGTCGCGCAGCGCGGACAGGCTGGGGCCCACGCGGTGCAGGGCGGGCCAGAAGGCGGGGACCCAGGCCTCGACGAGGCGGCCACCCATGGGGGCGTAGACGAGGGGCAGTTTGAGATCCATGGGTCAGTCCTCCTCCGTCTCGCCGAACACGCGCCAGTTCATCCACGGCTCCTGCAGCGACTCCATGTCCAGCACGCCGCCGGCGTAGCGCGCGCGCGCGCCGGTGCGCAGGTCCTCCACGGAGCCCCCCGACATCTCCGTCGAGCCGGGGCGAATCCTCCGGACCTCCTCCTTCGGCAGCAGCTTCTCGAGCTTCTCCCACTCCGGCAGCACGTCCCGGCTGTACGGGTTCGTCGTGAAGAGCACGCGGACCAGCGCCGCCTGGCTCCCCTCGACGAAGCGGTGCACGCCGTGCTCGGCGGAGAGGAGGAGGGGGCGCGTCTCGCCCGTCACCTCGATGGCGTAGGCCATGGGCGTCGTCTTCAGCTTCGTCAGGTCGTCGTGCTTCTCGTAGCTCCACGTCGGAGGCGGGGGCTTGCGAGGCGCCTTCTCTCCCTCCGGCTTCTGGTAGGGCCACAGGAGCACGCGCTGGAACGTGAGCTGCTTGCTGTTGCACCAGCGCTCGTAGGAGGCCGCGAGGAAGCACAGCCTGGCCCACGCGCCCCGGCTGGGGACCAGGATGAGGGAGACGCTGCGCGAGTACTGGTAGAGGCTCCCGTAGAGCCGCTCTCGCAGAGGGCGGAACGTGGCGCGCAGCGAGGAGACATCACGCGCGAGCGACTCCGCCTGTCCCACCGAGCGCGACAGGTGCGCCTCGAAGAGCAGGTCCTCGATGGCCTCCGTCTGCTGGGCGCACTCGCGGAAGGCCTTGTCCAGCTCACGTGCCTCGCCGGACTTGCGTGACGACTCCTCCGCCAGCGCGCGCTCCTCCCAGTACGACGTCTGCCGGGACATCTTGTCGAAGACAGCCAGCTCCTGGCGGAGCACGCGCATGGGCGGAGAGCGACCCCAGCGCTGCACCTCCGCGCGCAGGGTGGCGGCCTCCTCCAGCACCTGCTCGATGGCCTGTCGACCCACGCCCTCCGCCGCGCCGCCCACCGCCTCCGCGCGCAGCGTGAGGCCACTGTCGCCGCCTTCCACGTGCAGCGTCACCGGGCCGCTCGTCGGGTGCTCCGCGAGCCAGGCCGCCACCGGCACCACCAGCTCCCGCTCCAGGGCCCGCTTGAGCGGGCGCGCGCCATAGCGCGGGTCGAAGCCACGCGCGGCGAGCCAGTCCAGCGCGGACTCGGAGACCTCCAGGCTCGCGTCGTGGCGGGACAGGCCGGAGCGGCGTCGCACGGCCTCCACCTCGCGCACCACCAACCGGCGCAGCAGCTCCGCGGAGAGGGGGGAGAAGACGATGGTGTCGTCCAGGCGGTTGAACATCTCCGGCCGGAAGAAGCGCTGCACCTCCGCCAGGTAGTGCGTGCGCAGCGCCGCCACGTCGGGGACTCCGCCCAGCGAGTCGAAGCCCACGCGCGCGCGCCACGTGTCCGCGCCCAGGTTGCTGGTGAGCACGAGCACCGCGTTGCGGAAGTCGGTGAAGCGGCCCGACGCGTCGGTGAGCCGGCCTTCGCCCAGCACGCCCAGCAGCGCGTCGTGCACGGCGGGGTGGGCCTTCTCCACCTCGTCCAGCAGCACCACGCAGAAGGGCTGGCGGCGCACGGCCGCGGAGAGGTGGCCGGGCGTCTGCCCGTCACCCAACAGGCGCAGGAGCGCGTCCGGGCCGGCGTACTCGCCCATGTCCAGGCGCACCATGCGCTCGCGCGAGCCGAACAACAGCTCCGCCAGGGCCTTGGACAGCTCCGTCTTGCCCACGCCCGTGGGGCCCACGAACAGGAGCACGCCCAGCGGCCTGCGCGTGTCCGCGAGCCCCGCCTTCAGCACGGACACGACGTTGGCGACGCGCTCCACCGCCGTCGGCTGTCCCAGCACCCGCGTGGAAAGGAACGCGCGCACCTGCTCGGCCTCCAGCGGCACGTCGTCGCGAAGCAGGGACTCGGGGATGCCGGACTCGGAGGCGAACTGGCGGACGGCGTCCAGGCGCGTGACGTGGGCCTGGGCCGCGTGGGTGCAGGTGGCGAGCAGCCGCCGGAGGAAGGCCACCGCGTTGCCCACCTGCGCGCCGTACGGGAGGAAGCGCCGGCACAGGAAGCGGCACTCCTCCAGGGCCTCCGGCTTCACGTCCAGCGACGTGGCGCCCACGGTGTCCTGGGCCACGCGCGTCAGGATGCGGGAGAGCGACTCCAGCGCGGGCTCCTCCACGCGCACCACGGAGAACAGCCGGGCGAAGCTGGCGTTGCGGCGCTCCACCTGGGCCCACGTCTCCGCCGTGGCCTCGGCCACCACGGACACCTCGCGGGTGGACAGCAGCGGCAGGAGCAGCTGCGCCACGTTCTGGTCGCTGTGCGCGCTCTTGCCCGCGTCGAGCAGGTCGACGGCGTGACCCAGCGCGAGGATGGCGCGGGCCTCGGAGGCCTCGCGATAGGACTGGAGCACCTGCTGCTGCCAGCCGCCCCACATGCCCTCGCCCGCGATGAGGCGGCTGCCGTCCAGGAAGAAGAAGGGCCGCGCGCGCTCGTCGTCCGTGGCGGTGGGCGCGCGCAGCGCCTCGGCGAGCGCGTGCAGCAGGGCGGACTTGCCCACGCCGGAGGGGCCCACCAGCACCACGGCCTCCGCGTCCTTCGCGGCCAGTCGGGCGCGCAGCAGGGACACCAGCGCGTCCTGCTCGTAGGCGGGGTCCAGCTGGCCGTCCTCCGCGAGCTTGTGCCAGGGCACCGCGATGCGGTCCAGCACGGGCGTGGGCGGCGGCTTCGCGGTCTTGTCGCCCGGCTCATGGCGCCGCTTGCGCTTGCGGGGCTCCCACGTGTCTTCGTCGAGGACCTCCTCTTCGTCCTCGTCGTCCAGCGGCCCGGTGACGCGAGGCTCATCGGATGTGTCGGGGGCGTCCGGGGGACGCGGCGGTGGGCGGATGTCCAGGTGGAGCTGCCGCGGCGTCAGGGCCGACAGCCGCGTGGGCGTGGCCTCCACCTCCACGTCGATCAACGCCTCGCCGCCGTCCGCGCGCAGGGCCAACAGGCGCGCGTCGCTGAGTCCCTCCAGGCGCTCGCGCAGACGCTCCGGGGCATCTTCGGGGAGTGACTTGCCCTGGAACCACAGCTGCGTCTCCAGGCGCGGCGTGTTCAGCCCCAGGTAGGACTGGTGCGTGGGCGCGGAGACGCCGAAGAGCGACAGCGGCGCGACGGAGTTCTCCTCCTCGCCCCAGACGGGGAGGGCCCGCAGCTCCAGCGCGTGCGGCGTGCCGCCCGTGGCGGAGATGAACTCCGGCACGCGGCGGGGATGGATGCGGGTCAGCTGGTCGTCGAGCGCCAGCGTGAGCTCCTCGGTGGCCTTCTCCAGGGAGTCCGCGTGCACCGCGAGGTGGGGAAGTGACAGCGGCGTGAGCGTCACCCGACCGCTGGCGTGGCGCTGCACCCAGCACTGGAAGCGAAAGTTCATGGAGTGTGTTCACGCTAACATGGGGCGGCGCAGTGACGGTGCGACGCTCGCGTGGCTGACGCGGTCCGTCGGCGCGTGGGGACTGGACAGTCGGCGCGCTTCGGCGGGACGCTGGGCCCCACCACGAGAGGTGCGAGCGATGCACGACGCGCGTACACGGCTGGTCGAGTCGATTCGAGGCGCCATCCTGGGGGAGGGGCGGGTGCTCGACGGACCCTTCGGGGCCCGCCGGCTGACCTATGCGGACCACGCCGCTTCGGGCCGCTCCCTGGGCTTCATCGAGGACTTCATCCGGGACCACGTGCTCCCGTTCTACGCCAACACCCACTCCGAGACGTCCGGCACCGGCGCCCAGACGACGCGCTTTCGCGAGGACGCGCGCGACATCATCCACGCGGCCGTGGGCGGAGGACCCGAGGACGTCGTGCTCTTCTGCGGCTCGGGCGCCACCGCGGCCGTCTGCAAGCTCATCGACATCCTCAACCTGCGCATCCCCGCGGACCTGGACGCGCGCTACGACCTGCGCTCGCGCATCCCCGCCGCCGAGCGCCCCGTGGTGTTCGTGGGGCCCTACGAGCACCACAGCAACGACCTGCCCTGGCGCGAGTCCATCGCGGACGTGGTCACCATCGACGAGGACGCGGACGGGCGCATCGACCCGGCCCACCTGGAGCGGGAGCTGGTGCGCTACCGGGAGCGACCGCTGCGCATCGGCAGCTTCTCCGCCGCGAGCAACGTCACCGGCATCCTCAGTGATTTGGAGGGCATCGGCGCGCTCCTGCGTCGGCACGGCGCGCTCGCGTTCTGGGACTTCGCCGCGGCGGGCCCCTACGTCCACGTGGAGATGAATGGCCGGGAGGACGGCACTTCGCGGCCCCGCGTGGAGAAGGACGCGGCGTTCCTGTCACCGCACAAGTTCATCGGCGGGCCGGGCACGACGGGGGTGCTCGTGGTCAAGCGCAGGCTGCTGGGCAACCGCATCCCCACCGTGCCGGGGGGAGGCACGGTGTCCTATGTGAGCGGCAGCGAGCACGTCTACCAGCGCGACCCCGTGCATCGCGAGGAGGGCGGCACGCCCGCCATCGTGGACTCGATACGCGCCGGGCTGGTGTTCCGGCTGCGCGAGTCCGTGGGCGTGGAGCACATCGACGCCCTGGAGAAGGACTTCGTCGCCAGAGCCCTCACGCGCTGGGGCGCGAACCCCGCGCTGCGAATCCTGGGCAACCCCGCGCTGCCCCGGCTCCCCATCGTGAGCTTCCTCGTCCGCCACGGTGACGCGTACCTCCACCACAACTTCGTCGTCGCCCTGCTCAACGACTTGTTCGGCATCCAGGCGAGGGGAGGGTGCTCCTGCGCGGGCCCCTACGGCCATCGCCTCTTGAGCATCGACCCCGTCACCAGCCACCGCTTCCAGGACGTCATCCTGAGCGGCACCGATGGCGTGAAGCCCGGCTGGGTGCGCCTGGGCTTCAACTACTTCCTGTCCGAGACGACGTTCGGCTTCCTGTTGGACGCGGTGGACTTCGTCGCCGCCGAGGGCTGGAAGCTCTTGCCACGCTACGTGCTGGAGCCCGCCACCGGACAGTGGCGCTATCGGGGACACCAGCGGACGCTGCGACGGCTGGATGCGCTGTCCTATGCGCACGGCGACGCCGAGGCGCCCGCTCCCGGGCGCTCCGTGCCCGAGTCGGAGCTGACCTGCTATGTCGCCCGCGCGCACGAGGCCGTCGAGGAGGCGCTCCAGGACTACGCGCGCCTGAAGACGGACGACGCTCCGCTCCGCGCGGAGGCCGAGCGACTGCGGTGGTTCCCGCTCCCTGGCGAGGTGCTCGAGGTGCTGACCCGCGAGCACTCCACCGGCGAGAAGGGGACGCCCTTCAGGCTCCAGGGGACCTGAGGGGCGCCGGGGCTCAGGGGTTGATCTTCCAGGGCACCGTCACGGCGGGCTGGAAGCAGTGCACCTGCGCGAGGTAACCCAGGCCCAGCTCCTGCACCACGCCGGCGCCATACCCTCGCGCCTGGCACCACCGGCTGACCTCCAGCTTGGAGTCGGTGGTCATGAAGGCGCCGGAGTTGGACACGGGGCCGAGCTGGTCCTTGGCCACGTCCTGGATGAGGCCGGAGTTGAAGCAGCCCACCCAGGGACGTGACGTCACCTCGAAGATCTGTCCCGTCGTCCAGCCCAGCTTGTTGCACCAGCGATGCGCGGCGGCGCCGCAGTCCAGCGTCTGCGCGACGCGCTCATCCGTGCAGAGCCCGTGCAGGCGCGACAGCTCCTCGAAGGTGACGGCCACGCTCTCATGTTGGATGGGGCCGCAGGCCACGTTGACGTCGGTGGCGTTCGCGCCGGCGAGCACGCCCAGGAGCGAGATGGGCGGGCGGTTGCCGATGAGCTGCTGAATCGTCTCCAGGACGTTGGTGCTGTTGGCCAGCGCGTCATGCGCCCCGCGCTGCGCGCAGACGCGGTGCATGGCTGACGAGCAGGCCCGCGTGCCGAGCGCCGCGTAGCTGTTGCACAGGTGGAGCTGCTGGCTCATGCCGAACTGCCCCTCGGTGGGTGTCTCCTGGATGGCGGTGTCCAGGCAGTCCGCGCCCGGCGAGGTCATGCAGATGGAGCGGGCCGAGCGCGCGTGGTTGAAGAAGCGCACCTCGTCGATGGCGCCCTTGAACGAGCCCTCGCCGTTGACGGGGCAGGACTGGGCGTTCATCACGTTGCCCGCGCCGATGCTCAGCACGCCCGTGCCCAGGCGGAAGCTGCCCGGGGCCACCGGGAGGACGCGGCGCGTGGGCACGCCGTTGAGGTACTCGCGGAAGACGCCGGTGACGCCGTCCCAGGAGTAGCCCAGGTGGGTCCACGCGCCGACGGGCAGCGGCGGGCTGCGCCCCAGTCGCACGCGGGTGCCGTTGATGACGAAGGACAGCTGCACCGTGTTGTCGGACTCGTAGATGAGGTCGATGGCCCCCGACTTCTGGAAGAGGTAGCGATAGGGATTGCCGGTGGTGCAGCCCGCGTGGATGTTCGCGTCGGGGCGGACCGCGAGCTGCACGGTGAAGCCTCGCACCAGCGCGCCCACGCCGCGCACGGTGCCGCTGGGGTCCGTGAGATTCACGGTCAGGGCGCCGCCGCCGGGGACGACGAGCGCCTTGCCCTGTCCGTGCGGCTCCCACAGCGAGCCGGACGTGGACTGCGTCACGAAGTTGCCTGCGGAGATGGACGCGGTGCCGGTGAGGGTGCCCGTGTAGAAGTAGCCCGAGTGGTCCGGCGTGCGCGTCAAGTCGTAGGCGCCCGCGCGTGTCACCAGCTCGTTCATGGGCAGGTTGAGCACGTGGAACGGGTCCACCAGCTCGCCCACGTCCACCTCGTTGTAGTCCGACGTGTTGCTGCCGAAGAGGGCGAGCACGTCGTGGGACTTGGTGACGGGCAGGTAGCGGCTGTCGTTGTTGGCGCCGGGAGGGAAGTTCTGCTCCGGGGCGCGCTCCTGCTCGAAGTTCCACATGGGGCCCGAGTAGAAGAGGTGCGCGATGTCGAGCCGGCCCGTGTTGATGGCGCCATCGATGTGGTACGCCGTCCACTGGGTGTCCGCGCCAATCAGGCTCACCGCCTCGCGGCGCGCGCCATCCGTGTAGACGACGCCGGTGTACGTGACGTTGCGCCCCTCGTGGTCCACCCACGGGTACGCGCCGCGCAGCAGCGGGCCGGACGTCGTCTCGCCGAAGAGCTCGCCGGTGGCGGCCTTGAGCTTCTGGCGCGCCAGCGGATAGCGCTGCACACCCGAGGCCGTGTCGGTGTTCATCATCGACAGGGGACGCGGGTTGCTCCAGCCCGAGGCGGCGCACGGCGTGGGGTTGTAGGCGTACATCAGGTGGTCGATGCCACCGTCGTTCAGGGGCCCGCCCTGGAAGATGAGCAGCCGGCCGTCGGAGGTCATCGTCGGCTCGATGCCTCGGATGCTCGCGCCGGTGACGGTGGTCAGCGTCTCCAGGTTGCCGGTGGTGAATGACGAGATGTCCGCCTGCGGCGTGAAGGGCTGGGACACGCGGAGGTCCACCGGACGGCGGCGGAACACGTTGGGGCCGTTGAACATCATCGAATCGAAGAGGTACGGCTGGTACACCGCGAGCCCGTCGACCAGCGTGTAGGGCTGGGCCGGGTGGGTGAAGCAGAACGCCAGCGCGTTCTCTCCGTTCCTCACCGTGGTGGTGCGCCCGGGGGAGAACGCGGCGGCGAAGCTCGGCTTGCCCTCCGCGTCGTACGTCACCGCCTCCGGACGGAACACCCGCGCCACCCAGGTGGTGGTCGTCGTCGCGTGGTCCTCGCGGATGTTGCCCACGAAGACGCGGCCATCAATCGTGGACGAATGCCCGTTCGCGCCGAAGGGCGTGCCGATGCGCGTGTTCACCAGCGAAGGGCGCTCCGCCGCGAGGACTGCTGGCGCCGCCACTCCCGCGAGGAACAGCGTGGCGAGGCGTGGAACCCACCGCGAACGACTGTGTTTCGACATGGGACCTCCTGACTTGGAGTTCCAATTATGCTTGGATTCCAGTCATTGGCCGCGAGGCCCTCGGGGGCGAGTGAGAGGGGGCGGGCAAAGGCTGTCCGGAGTGGAAAGTGCGGCTGCCGGCGGATGGCTGTCGTCAGGGGCCGCGTTGACAAGATGGAGGGTGGCGGGCATCGTGGCGGAACTCGATGCGCCGCTCGACCCACCACGCATGTTGCTGCTGTGACGCACCTGCGGTGGGCGCCTGTCGACCCGTGGCCTGAGAAGCCTGGTTCGAGCTGGTTCGAGGAAGCCCACCATCCGCGAGGAGGTGGGCTTTCGGCTTTCTGGTGTTCGAAACCCCCGTCCATCGCGCCCCTCTCCGCTGTCGAGGTTCCGCCATGGCAGGTCCACCCCCGCATCGATGCACCCCGCTCCTGGCCGTGGCGCTGGGCTGGCTGTGCTCGTCCGTCGCGCTGGCCCAGACACCTCCGCCCGCCGAGCCCGCGCCGCCCGCCCCGGGGAGCGTCAGCGTGAGGGCGACGTCCGAGGGAATCTCCCTCCACTCCGCCGACAACGCCCTGTTGCTGAAGCTGCGCGGCTACGTGCAACTGGATGGTCGCTTCTTCGAGAGCCGCGCGGACCGTCCCGGGGCGACGACGCTGCTCATCCGGCGCGCGCGTCCGCTGCTGGAGGGGACGCTCTTCAGCCTGTTCGACTTCCGCCTGCTGGTGGACTTCGCGGCCAACGTGCCTCCGCTGTGGGATGCCTATCTGGAGTTCCGCCCGCGCAAGGAGGTCCGGGTGCGCGTGGGCAGGTTCCGTCCGCCGGTGGGGCTGGAGCGCAACCAGTCCGGCATCCATACGCTCTTCATCGAGCGGGCGCTGCCCACGGACCTGGTGCCCAACCGGGACGTGGGGGTGATGGTGCACGGGGAGCTGAAGGACGGCGTGGTGAGCTACGCGCTGGGGGCCTTCAACGGCACGGCGGATGGGGCGAGCGCCGACACCAACCTGGATGACAGCTTCGACCTGGCGGCGCGGGTTTTCACCCATCCGTTCCGGGCGCTGGGGCTCTCGTCGCTCTCGGGACTGGGGCTGGGCATCGCGGCGTCGCGCGGGTCGCAGTTCGGCTCGGCGTCCACCACGGGCGAGGCGCCGCTGCGCTCCATGGGGCAGCAGACGTTCTTCATCTTCAGGACGGGCAACGGCCTGGGAGAGACCGTCGTCGCCCACGGCCCGCACGTGCGCTGGTCCCCACAGGGCTATCTCTACCTGGGACCGCTGGGCGCGATGGCCGAGTACGTCTCCTCCACCCAGGAGGTCCACCTGGGGGAGCAGCACGCGAGGCTGCGCTTCGAGTCCTGGCAGGCCAGCGCGTCGTACGTGCTCTTCGGAGGCAAGGCGGCCTACGACGGCGTGAAGCCCACCGAGCCGTTCGGCGCGAGCGCGGACGGCTGGGGCGCGGTGGAGGTGGGGGCTCGCATGTCCGAGCTCCGCGTGGACCCGGACGCGTTCCCCGTCTACGCGGACCCCACGCGCGCGGCGCGCAAGGCCCATGGCTGGGGCGCGGTGGCGAACTGGTACCTCAACAACAACGTCCGGGTGGCCACCTCGTATGACCACACCGAGTACGAGGGAGGCGCCGTCGACGGCGCTCGCCTGCCCGAATCCGTCGTCATGTCCCGCTTCCAGGTGAGCTGGTGAAAGGCCCCTCCATGCATTCGTGGCTCGTGTCGTCCCTGCTCGTCGTGCTCGCCCTCGTCGGGTGCTCCAAGCCCGCCGGTGCCGATGCGGCCTCGGCCAACGTCGTCACGCTGCTCAACGTGTCCTACGACCCCACGCGGGAGCTGTACGTGGACGTCAACGCGGCGTTCGCCAGGGATTGGGAGGCGAAGCGCGGACAGAAGGTGTCCATCAAGCAGTCCCATGGCGGCTCCGGCAAGCAGGCGCGGGCGGTCATCGACGGGCTGGAGGCGGACATCGTCACGCTGGCGCTGGCCTACGACGTGGACATGCTCCACGACAAGGCGTCGCTCATCCCGGAGGGGTGGCAGGCGCGGCTCCCGCACAACAGCGCGCCGTACACCTCCACCATCGTCTTCGTGGTGCGCAAGGGAAACCCCAAGGGCATCCGCGACTGGGAGGACCTGCTGCGCGAGGACGTCGCGGTCATCACGCCCAACCCGAAGACGTCCGGCGGCGCGCGGTGGAACTACCTGGCCGCGTGGGGCTATGCGCTGCGCAAGCCGGGAGGCACCCCCGAGAGCGCGCGCGGCTTCGTGGAGGCGCTGTTCCGTCGGGTGCCGGTGCTCGACTCCGGTGCGCGGGGGGCCACCACCACGTTCGCCGAGCGAGGGCTGGGCGACGTGCTCATCGCCTGGGAGAACGAGGCCTTCCTGCTGACGGACGAGGTGGGACAGGGGCGGTTCGACATCGTCGTGCCCTCGGTGAGCATCCTGGCCGAGCCCCCCGTCGCGGTGGTGGACCGGCACGTGGACAAGCGCGGCACGCGCGCCGTGGCGGAGGCGTATGTCCAGTTCCTCTACTCGGAGGAGGGGCAGCGGCTGGCGGCGAAGCACCACTACCGTCCGCGCTCGGAGGCGGTGGCGAGCAAGGAGGGCGCCCGCTTCCCGAAGCTGACGCTCTTAACCATCGACGAGGTGTTCGGAGGCTGGCGCAAGGCGCAGGCCGCGCACTTCGATGATGGCGGCGTCTTCGACCGCATCTACGTCCCCCAGGCGCGCTGAGCCATGAGCATGCCCGCGCGTCGTCATGTCCTGCCCGGCTTCCGCCTGTCGCTGGGCTTCACCTGGGCCTATGTGGGGTTGTTGGTGCTCATCCCCCTGTCGAGCCTCTTCCTCAAGACGTTCTCCCTGACGTGGCCGCAGTTCTGGGAGACGGTGTCGGCGCCCCGCGCGCTCGCGGCGTACCGGCTGAGCTTCGGCGCGTCGCTGGTGGCGGCGCTGGTCAACGTCGTGTTCGGCCTGCTCGTCGCGTGGGTGCTCGTGCGCTATCGCTTCCCCGGGCGCTCGTTGGTGGAGTCGCTGGTGGACCTGCCCTTCGCGCTGCCCACGGCGGTGGCGGGGCTGACGCTCACCACGCTGTTCTCGTCGAAGGGGTGGTACGGCCAGTATCTGGAGGCGCTGGGGGTGAAGGTGGCCTACACCTCCGTGGGCATCGCGGTGGCGCTGACGTTCATCGGGCTGCCCTTCGTGGTGCGCACGGTGCAGCCGGTGCTGGAGGAGCTGGACGCGGACGTGGAGGAGGCCGCGGCGACGCTGGGCGCCACGCCGTGGCAGACCTTCACGCGGGTGCTGTTCCCGGCCATCTCCCCCGCGCTGCTCAGCGGCTTCACCCTGGCCTTCGCGCGGGCGCTGGGCGAGTACGGCTCCGTCGTCTTCATCTCCGGCAACATGCCGCTGCGCACCGAAATCGTCCCGCTGCTCATCGTCACCAAGCTGGAGCAGTACGACTACGCGGGGGCCACGGCCATCGCGGTGGTGATGCTGGTGACGTCGTTCCTGCTGCTGCTCGTCGTCAACCTGCTCCAGCGCTGGAGCCACCGCCGGTTCGAAGTCCGGCCTGGAGCGTGACGGACATGCTGGCTCCTTCGAGTCTGGTGTCGCACCGCGCGACGCGCCCGCTGGAGGGCTCGCGGTGGGTGCGCTGGACGCTCATCACCCTGTCGCTGGGCTTCCTGGCCGTCTTCCTCGTCGTCCCGCTGGTGGCGGTCTTCACCTTCGCGTTCCAGAAGGGGTGGGCCGCGTATGTGGCCGCCGTCACGGAGCCGGAGGCGCGCTCCGCCATCCTCCTGACGCTGACGGCCGCGGGCATCGCCGTGCCGCTCAACCTGGTCTTCGGGCTTGCGGCCGCGTGGCTGCTGGCGCGCTTCCGGTTCCGGGGGCGCGCGCTGCTGCTGACGCTCATCGACCTGCCGTTCAGCGTGTCGCCCGTCATCGCGGGGCTCATCTTCGTGCTGCTCTTCGGGCGGCAGGGCTGGCTGGGGCCGCTGTTGGCCGAGCACGACGTGCACGTCATCTTCGCGGTGCCGGGCATCGTGCTGGCGACGGTGTTCATCACCTTCCCGTTCGTGGCCCGGGAGGTGCTGCCGGTGATGCAGGCGCAGGGCGGTGACGAGGAGGAGGCGGCGCTGACGCTGGGCGCGAGCGGCTGGCGCACCTTCCTGCGCGTCACGCTGCCGAAGGTGAAGTGGGGCGTGCTCTACGGCGTCATCCTCTGCAACGCGCGGGCGATGGGCGAGTTCGGCGCCGTCTCGGTGGTGTCCGGGCACGTGCGCGGCGTCACCACGACGCTGCCGCTGCACGCGGAGATTCTCTACAACGAATACGACTTCGCCGGAGCGTTCGCCGTGGCCTCGTTGCTCACGGTGCTGGCGCTGGTGACGCTGGTCCTGAAGAAGTACGTGGAGTGGAGGAGTGAGGCGTCATGAGCATCGTCGTCGAGCAGCTCACCCGGCGGTTCTCCGCGGGCGGAAGCCCCGCCGTCTCGTCGGTGTCGTTCCAGGCGCCCGCGGGGGCCATCACCTCGTTGCTGGGCCCGTCGGGCGCGGGGAAGTCCACGCTGCTGCGCCTCATCGCGGGGCTGGAGGTCCCCGACTCGGGGCGCGTCCTCATCGACGGCGCGGACTGCACGGCGCAGCCGGTGCAACAGCGCAACGTGGGCGTCGTGTTCCAGAGCTACGCCTTGTTCCGCCACATGACGGTGCGGCAGAACGTCGCCTTCGGATTGGAGATGCGCAAGCTCCCCCGGGCCGAGGTGGAGACGCGCGTGGACGAGATGCTGCGCCTGGTGCAACTCGAGGCCCTGGGCGCGCGCCATCCGGCGCAGCTCTCCGGAGGCCAGCGTCAGCGTGTGGCCTTCGCGCGGGCGCTCGCCATCCGCCCTCGCGTGCTGCTCCTGGATGAGCCCTTCGGCGCGCTGGACACGCGGGTGCGCGAGGAGCTTCGCGAGTGGCTGCATGGCCTGCACGAGCGCACCGGTTTGACGACGCTCCTGGTGACGCACGACCAGCAGGAGGCGCTCGAAATCTCCCAGCACGTCGTGGTGCTGAGCGAGGGGCGCGTGGCCCAGGCGGGCTCACCGGAGGACATCTACGACCGCCCGGCCTCGCCCTTCGTGGCGTCGTTCATCGGCGGGGCGAGCATCCTGCGAGGCCATGTCCAGCAGGGGCGCGCGGCGCTCGGCTCGCTCGCCCTGGCGATGCCGTCCGCCGCTCGGGAGGGCCAGGCGGTGCATGCCTTCGTGCGTCCGCATGACATCAAGCTGGCGCGCACGGATGAAGCGGCGCGAAGCGCCTCTCCTGTCACCGGGAGGGTGGAGCGCCTCAAGTCCGTGGGCGGCTTCGTCAAGGTGCTCCTGCGACTTCCTTCGGGCGATGAAGTGACGGTGCAGGTGTCCCGCTCCGAGTTCGATGCGCTCGGCGTCTCGGAAGGAGACGCGGTCCACGCGGACGTGCGCTCCGCCTCCGTGTTCGTGGGGGACTACGCCATCTGACTTTGTTGTCGCTCCGAATGAAGTAAATGCTAGAATTCGAGTAAATCGTGTTCTCGCATTATTCCAGGAGGAGCGGATGGCATATCGGAGCGAGTCCAGCTGGGGTGCGTGTTTTGTCTTGGGCGGGTTGTTGTTGGGGGGATGTGGGAACGAGGTTCCGGTGGAGTCCGAGCCGCCGCCGTTGGTCGCGCAGGAGCAGAAGGAGCTGGCCTACGACCCGGGGCCGGGCTGGAACCTGGCGTGGCAGGACGACTTCACGGGCTCGGCGCTGAACTCAGCGAACTGGAACGTGCTGACGAGCAATTACGACCCGGTGACGGGCAACTGCAACTTCGGCACGGGGGAGCTGGAGTCCCCGCGCGCGCAGAACGTGACGGTGAGCGGGGGCAAGCTCATCCTCACCGCCGAGCGCACCAACGACGCGCCCAATGACTCGCGTTGTACCGGCTATGGGCCGCGCTCGTTCTACTCGGGGCGCATCCACACCAAGGGCAAGGTGGAGCGGACCTACGGCAAGCTGGTGGCGAGCATCAAGGTGCCGTCCGGCTACGGCATGTGGCCCGCGTTCTGGACGCTGGGGGCGAACATCTCCAGCGTCGGCTGGCCGGCGGCGGGGGAGATCGACATCCTGGAGTGGCACTCGAACGAGCCGTCGTGGATGAAGGTGGCCACGCACTGGGGCGAGGGCGCGAGGGATTGGGGCTCCGGGGCGAACCGGGGCTACAGCCTGGCGGATGCGTTCCACGTCTACGAGCTGGAGTGGACGGCGGACCGGATGGTGTTCCGCTTGGACAACCAGGTCCGGGCGAACGCGGACTTCGTGCACGCGGCGCAGGCGTTCCGGCAGAACCACTACATCCTGTTGAACCTGGCGCTGGGTGGGAACTGGTATGGCAATACGCCGGCGGGCAACGTGGACCTGCCGCTGGGGCAGCGCAAGACGATGGAGGTGGAGTGGGTGCGTTGGTACCAGGCGGGCAGCACGCCGGGGGGGACGCTGACGAACCCGGGCTTCGAGTCGGACATGGCTGGCTGGGCGACGTGGAGCCCCAACGGCACGGAGGCCGCGGACTTCAGCGAGACGCACAATGGTGGACACTCGGGCAGCTATCACCTGACGCACTGGAACAACGCCGCGCCCTTCGAGGTGTGGACGTATCAGACGGTGTCGGGGCTGGCGTCCGGCAACTACCGGGTCCGCGCGTGGGTGCGAAAGGGCGGCACCTTCGACCTGTCGCGCATCCAGGCGAAGACGTGTGGCTCGTGTGCGCCCGTGTTCACGGAGCTGGGGACGTATGGCGCGTGGACGCTGGTGGAGACGCCGGTCATCTCCGTCACCGGCGGCTATCTGGAGCTGGGCTTCCACACCCGTGCCACCACGGCCAATGGTGCCAACTTCGTGCACATGGATGATGTGCAGTTGGTGAAGCTGTAGCCGCTGCACGCCGCGCCGGAGGCTGAACGTCCCTCCGGCGCGGTGGGAGCCCGCGCTAGGGGGAGGGCACCCGCCTGCGTCGCAGGTTCGCCTGGGCGCTCAGCGTCACCGTCGCCATGAGCGAGGCATACGCCACCAGGGGCCACGCCGTGTCGCCGTCGAGCAGGACGACCATCAGCGTGCCCACGGTGCCGACGATGAGGCTCTGGACGCAGAAGTAGAGCGCGACGGCGGTCCCCGCCACGGCGCCGAAGGCCTGGAGCGCGCCGTTGGCGGTGACGGACGCCGCGAAGACGATGCCCGCCGCGATGACCCACATCGGCGCGACGAACGTCCAGAACGACGGGGCCGCGAACAGCTGCCCCGCCGCGAGCAGGGCCGCGCCGGTGAGCAGCAGGAGCATGCCCCGCGTGAGGCTGCCCGCCAGGCCCCACGCCGCCACGAAGCGCCTGGCGAAGCGCGTCGTCGCAATCATCGCGAGCGCCGCGGTGGCAAAGGCCAGGCTGAACCCGAGCTCGGTGAAGCCCGCCTGTCCGATGAGGACCCGGGGCGCCGTGGAGAAGAACACGAAGAACGCGCCCATGGCCGAGCTGAAGCCCAGCGTGTACGTCCAGAACGCGGCGTCGCGCAGGATGGGACGGAACGCGACGGCGGGACGTGGCCCGTCCGCCGCGTGGGTTTCGTGCCACCGGGGCCACGCATTCACCACGGCCGCCGTCGCCAGGCCGCCGAGCGTGATGAAGATGGCCCGCCAACCGAAGTGTCTCGCGAGCAGCGCCCCGACGATGGGGCCCAGCGCGGGCACGCAGGCCAGCATGGCGCTGAACAGGCTGTAGATGACCGCGCTCTCCGGCCGCTCCGCGTAGACATCACGGACGGTGGCGAACGTGGCGACGAGCGCCGCGGAGGCGCCGACGGCTTGCAGAGTCCGCAGGCCGACGAACGTCATCGCGTCCGAGGTGCCCGCGAGCAGGAACGAGGTGGCCGCGAACAACAGCGCGCCTCCCAACAGCACCCGACGCCGACCGATGCGGTCCGACAAGGGGCCGAACACCACCTGTCCCAGCCCGAGCACCGCCATGTAGAGGCTGAGTGTGAGCTGGATGATGGCGGGAGACGTCTGGAGGATTCCGACCATCGCCGGAACCACGGGCAGGTAGATGTCCATGGCCAGCGAGGCCAGGAGGTCGAAGGGGGCCATCAGCAACAGCGCTGCTGGCACGGAGTACGTCCACGGCAAGGTTTTCGAGTGAGCCACGATGGCATCCGCACAAAAGGGGAACAGCGGGCGGCCATCTGCCTCTCCACGGGAACGTGATGAGCTTTGGACAGAGGGCCGCGGCAACAGGGTCGCCGCGGCTCACTCATCTGCGGATTTGGTCGTTCCCATCCGTTGGCTCCGAGAGGTGCTCCGGACTCTACAACATCCACCGCCAGGACAGGCCGAGCAGGGTGGTGTAGCCCACCACGGAGCGCTCGATGCGCCCCTCGGCGGACAGGAAGAACACGGTGGGGAACATGCTCACCCGCCACGCTTCCTGTATCGAGTCGTCGCCGAGCAGCACCGGGTAGTCCACCGCGTGCTCCTGGGCGAAGCGCTGCACGGCGGCGACGTCTTCATAGGCCAGCGCCACCGACACGACGTGCGCGGAGTCTCCGGCGATGCGGCGCAGCTGGGAGAGGTTGGAGGACTCGGCGCCGCACACGCCGCACCACGGGGCCCAGAAGGCGAGCACCACGGGTTTGCCTCGCAGCGAGGCGAGCGACACCGTCTCTCCGGAGAGCGTCTGCACGGTGAAGTCTGGCGCGGGCGCTCCGGAGCCGGGCAGGTGGCGCGTCTGCCAGGCCGCGACGGCGGTGAACACGAGCGCCAGCAGCACCAGGTCCACGCCCCATCGCACCCACCAGCGCCGCCTCGCGCGGGCCCATGCGGCCCGTCCTCGCGCCAGCACGCCCGGTCCCGCCGTCTGCATCGGAAATCCTCCAGGAAAGGGACGCGCGACGCGCGTCATGGACCCATCCTGACATCGCCGGGGCCCTTCGGGGAGAAGGGCCCTCGGCGGCGCTTCACGTCAGAGCGGGCTGTGCTGCTCCTCGGCCTCCCAGGGACCGGTCCTCACGCTCTCGCTGTCCTGGCGGTGCGAGCGTCCCAGGGCCTTGCCCACCGCGTGGCCGGCGCGCTCCAGGGCCCGGTCCACCGCGCCGGGGAAGGTCGCGTCCATCGCCTCCGACGCGAGCTGTCCGCCGTGCTCCAGGCGCACCGTGACCTTCGCCACCTTGTCCACGCCTCCGCGTGGGCCGTTGATGTCTTCCAAGCGCACCGTCACCTCGCGGACCCGGTCCGACAGTCGCCCCATGGCGAAGCGCGCGCGGCGCTCGACGTGGGTGCGGAGGGTCTCGGTGAGGGTGAAGTGTCGGGCTCGGATTTCGATTCGCATCCTCGGCTCCTTCCGGCCCACCATGGGCCTATCTCCTATCTGCTGGTCCGCGGAGTTTCGCGCCAATAGGAAAAGCTCCCGGGAGGCTTCGAAAAAACGAAGGTCTCCGGGCGGGAATGCGGTGGAGCGTGAGGGTGTTGGACCCAGGCTACGTCCGGGCGGCGATGGGGACCCGTGTGTCTCGCGGCCGCCCGAGCGCCATGAGGATGCCTGACGCGCTGTACCAGCCGAGGACGTGACCGGCGCCCGTGCCCATCACCGGGATAGGGAAGTGGCCGAGTCCCTGTGGCCCGATGCGGCGCGGCATGGTCGCGGGGGCGTGATTTCCGAGGGGCAAAGGCAAGCTCGATGCGCCCGTGTGAGGAGGGAAGCCGCGGTGGCCGCCCCCCGAGTTGCTACGGACGCAGCGGGAGGCAGTGCTGCCGTAGTGCGACTTCCAATCCGTGATCCAGGATCTCGTCTGTCATGGGCAGTTCGCTGAACAGGCTGCCTCTCGATGGATGGTTGCTCAAGTAGAGTCGGTCGTGCAGGGTCGGGTCCTCGCTCGTGCGCTTGGCCAACCGTTGAAAGAACGGATAGAAGCGCATTGTCGAGGTTTTCCTGGCAAAGAGTTCCTTGTTGCCGAGAATCCAGACGTGGGCCCCAGTTATCTGTGCCAGTTGGCCAATGGCCTCAGCCATCGCCAGGAGGGATTCGTCGAGGATTTCCTGCTGCTTCGGGGACAGGTCGTCCAGTTCATCCATGTTGGAGCTGGCAAGGCTTGTTTGATTCAAGGCCAACACGAAGTCCCAACTGGGGACATCATGCCGCAACAGCACATGCATTGGTGCGCCTGACGGTCCCGCTGGGTGCAGGTAGCGACCGTCTCTCGCCTCCAGTTTCCCGGGATTGATCCCCGCCACGATCCATTTGATCTGGTGCGGACCCTCCTTCTCCAGGAGTCGATCCAGTTCCTTGTTCCAGATTGATTCCAGATGACCTTTGACTCCCTCGTGCCACCTGGCGACCTTCTCTTTGAGTGGCCTCAGCACCTGGCGGACCTGCTCCAATTGGTACTTGTTCAAGGCCGGAACGGGGGTCACCAGGACGAGTTGGGTCGTCTGGTCTGGCATCGTGAGCGTTGCCCAGCGGGAGCCCAATAGGGTTTTCGCCCGCACCTGAACCTCCACGTCATTAGCCGGGTGCAAGGGGACGTCTTTGGGGTTGACCTCGACCAGGATCTGCCGCGTGCGCCCTCGCGGGCCGTGCAGCAGCACAACCCGGGTGTCTCCCAGGTGAACAACAGCCAGCGCACCCTGGCTGGCAATCGCGGCAGTTGGGAACCGGGCTCGAAACCACCGGGTTGCCTCCTCGACTATGGGAACCGCGATCACGATGCTTGTGGGGAGGTCGTTCCTATTCGGGGGCTCGAAGTGTGTCAGACGCCGGCAGAAGCTCAATCGCGCGTCACCCGGACGGGGTCGTTTGTGACGGAGTCCTGGGGTGTCGTCGACTCTCATGGACAGTCTATCGCATTCACCTCATAGTTGTGGTTGCCTCATGGGCACCCACTGGAAAGGCATACGGCCAATGAATATCCGTCAGGTTGCGGCGTTCGTGTTCTTCGCGGCGGTTTCAACGGGTTGTGGCGGCGTCTCCGACCCGGAATATCGTATCGAGCATGGTGAGAATGGCTCGATGGTCATTCACAGTGACTCAGGCTCCATGCCGGTGACATCGGGTACGGTCGTGAAGACCGACGGGACTGAGGCGAAGCTCTCTTCGACCGATACTACGCAATCCATTGTCTATGTCGACTGTTGCGAATACTGCGTGTTCTGGTCGGATGGCACCTTCTACTGCGCGGGATGCGACGTCTGCTGAGTCGCCTCGAGACCGCATGAAGCCATTGGCGCGCCCTTGCCTGGGCGGAGAGCCGGGGCGAGCCGTGGTGGTGTCTTGCGCCACGGTCATCCGGACGTCGAATCCCGGAGGCGGCCCGGTCCCAGCGACGGGACCACGCCACAGGCGCTTCGCTGACGGGGACATTGCCGCGAGTCTGTTGGGGGAGCCTGGAGGGGCAGGATTTCCCGCCCGGTCTCCATCAGTTTCCTGAGGAAGACCGGGCGGTTGTCCCTGCGCGCGATGCAGGAGTCGAACCTGCGGCCTTTGGCTCCGGAGGCCAACGCTCTATCCAGCTGAGCTAATCGCGCAGAACCGCTGCGGCGAGGGCACAAGTAGCCGAACTTGCTGGCCGACGCAAGCACACATTCGGCCTGAGGCTGGCGAGAGGACACTGCTGGCTGGCCCGCGGCAGCCTCCGTGCCCTAGGGTCGAGCAGGCACGGAGGCTCCTCCTGTCGGGAGTCCTCCTGGAGGACTCGAATGACGCGGACGACTCGATGGGTGCTCCTGGGCGCCGTGGGAGCCCTGCTGGCCGCGGGGGCCGGGGCCTACCTCTGGGCCCGGGCCTATGTCCGACGGAGCCCCTCCATCATCCACCCGGATGAGCCCCTGCCGACTCCACGGCAGTAGCCTCGAGGCGAGTCGAAGCCGCCCGGACTCCGCCTAGAGAGTGTTGCAGCGCAGGATTCCACTGAGGGTGCAGACGCAGACGCTCTCAGCTCCCGAGGCCGTGCAGCACGGCTCCCTGGAGCCGGGGGCGCAGACGCTTCCCACCAGGTCTCTGCACCGCGGCAGGTCGCCACACGCCGGGGGCGTCGTGGGACACGCGATGAACGTTCCGTTGCACGTCACCCCGGAGTTGTCCTGGGCGGAGCAGACCGTCGTTCCCGACGGACAACTCACCGACCCCGTGGCGCAGGCCGCCGTACAGGTCGACAGCTCCTGCGAAGACTCCTGGATGCCTTCCGTCGTGACGACATCTTCAGCAGACGGCGCTCCACAGCCCATGGCCATGGTCACCAGCAGTCCCAGTGCCGCTCCAATGCAATACCTCGTCGACATGGTTGCCTCCTTGGGGAGGATGCAACGGTATTCGAGGAGCGCCGGGCAGGCCCATCCCAGGAATCTGGGATTGCGGAGTCATTGGGCCGCGGCACCCCGCCCGGGACAGCCCCGGGCGGAGTGCCGCGACCTCAATCCATTACAGCAGCGAGCAGAGCAGCCCGGGGTACGTCGTCCCCGAGGGGCAGCCCTCGCCCTGGCAATACCGGGCCCCCGAGTCGACGGCGGGGTTGCCCAGCAGCGCGGGAACGCGGACCTGACAGGAGCCCACGGACTGGTTGCCCGTGTTGTCCGACACGCCATACACGAACGTGTAGACGCGGCCGTTGCCCAGCAGCGCCGCCTCCGCGCGCACCATCGCGGACTTGCCATCCGCGCTCAGCTTGATGTCGTCGCAGGCCAGCAGCCGCAGCAATGACAGCGCGTCGTTCTGCTCGTCGGAGGTGACGCGCAGCAGCGAGCCCGCCTGCGCCAGGGGCAGCGTGCCGCCACAGTTGTCCGTGGCTGGCAGGGCGCAGTCATCCAGCGACACCAGCACGTAGTCGGAGCCCGCCGAGGGCGTCAGGGTGATGCCCCGGCTCGCGCCCGGCGTGGGCGCCGTGACGTCGACCACCTTCACCGTCGCGGAGCAGGTGCTCGTGCTGGCGCCATCCGTCACATCCAGACGGACAGGCGTCGTCCCCAGGGAGAACGGGCCCGCGGGGGTCTGGCTCACGCTGAACGGCCCCGGGAAGCCATCCGGGTCGAACGAGCCGTGGTCCACGGAGGCCTGCCCCCGGCACGTCGCGTCCGCCTGGATGGTGACATCCTGGCAGCTCGCCACCGGCAGCTGATTCGTCGCACACGGAATCGGGAAGTCGAACGCGGCGCGGTTGTTCGCCTCGTCCCCCTCGTCGAAGACGCCGTCGTCGTCCGCGACCACCACCACCCGCTGCGTCCCCTCCGGCACCGTGAAGGAGAGCTGGAAGGGGAAGCGCTCACCCCCCACCAGGAAGGGAACGCTGACGATTCCCAGGCGCGTGCCGCCCGCGCCCGGCTCGCCTGCGTAGATGGCCGTCGTCGAGCCGGCGATGCCGGTGGCTCCCAGGTTCTGCACCGCCGCGGACAGCGTCAGCGCCGTGGCCTGGCAGGACGCCACCATGTCCACCACCGCCAGGTCCAATTCGCCTACCGCCGCCTCCTGTGTCTGCAAGGAGGATGGCGCGCCCACTTCGGAAGAGCTGCCATCGCAGCCGCCCAAGAGAAACAGCGCCGCGAGCGCGGGGAATCCATATACACGTGTCATGTCTGGCTCCGGTCAATGGCCTCGCAATGAGGCATGCCCACGTTAGGTCATTTGCGTGGGTGTATTGAACTGGGTCAAATCATTCACGCAATGACTCACCGAGGGGTGGTTTCCACCCAACCGAGGCTGTTCGTGTAACCGAGTCCCAGTCAGTAAAGCCCAGATTCCGTGTCCCCTGGGACCCGCTGTGCATCACGGTGTCTGAAACGGCGAGAAAGAGCGGGCGCCCGCCCGGGGTGTCTGGGATTCGCCGCGGAGGCTCGGGCGCCGTCCGGCGCGAGGGCAGGGGCGCGGCCATCGCTGAAGGGGCCCATCCTGTCAGTCCTGACAGGTTTCCCACCCGGGGTGTCTGGCTTTAACTCAGGGGAACCCTTCGCACGGGAGGTCGTCGATGTCCGCCACCGCCGCAGAGCGCCAGTTCGACGAACTGGCGAGCCTCTACGAGGACGTCGCCCCCTGGCCCTTCCGTCGGGACATCGAGGTGCCCTCGGTGCTCCACTCGCTGGGAGACCTGACGCGCAGCGACGTGCTCGACTTCGGCTGTGGCGCGGGGCTGTACTCCCGGCTGCTCGCCGGGCGAGGGGCCCGCCGGGTGGTGGGCCATGACGCGTCCGAGGGGATGCTGAGCGCCGCGCGGCAGCGGGAGGCGAAGGAGCAGCGCGGCATCGAATACGTGTCTCGGCTGACGCCCGAACTGGAGCAGCGGTTCGACCTGGTGTTGGCCGTGTACGTCCTCCCGTATGCCTCCACGCGGAGCGAGCTGCGACAGATGTGCGCGAGCATGGCCCGGGTGCTGCGCCCGGGAGGACGTCTGCTCGCGCTGCCGCTCCATCCCGACCACGCGCCCGACCCGGACTACTACGCTCCCTATGGCCTGCGGCTGGTCTCGGACGCGCCCCATGCGGAAGGAGGCGCGCTGCGAGTCGAGCTGCGCGCCGCGGGCGTGGAGGCAGACGTCACCGCCTGGTACTGGTCCAGGAATTCCATCGAGGAGGCCTTGCGAGACGCGGGCTTCGGGCCCGTGTTCTGGGCCGACCCCTGGCCCCCGGGGCTCGCCCGCGTCGAGGACGCCCCTCCCGCGCTGCACGCCTACCTGCGAAGGCCCCACGCCGCGATGCTCGACTGCCGACGGGCGCGGGTCTCCGGATGAGGCTGCTCCAACAACTCCAGGGAGGCCTCGTGGTGGCCTGCGAGGCCCTGCCCGGCGAGCCGCTCCATGGCAGCGCGTTCATGACCGCCATGGCCGTCGCCGCGGTCCGGGGCGGGGCGCAGGGCCTCCTCGCCAACGGGCCCGCGGAGATCGCCGCGATTCGCGCGAAGGTCCCCCTGCCGCTCCTCGGCGTCCTCCTCCGCGAGTATCCAGGCTCGAGGGTGCGCGTCACCCCGACGCTCGCGGAGGTGGCCGAGGTGGTGGACGCCGGCGCCCAGCTGGTGGGCATCGACGCGACGGAGCGGTGGCGTCCGGAGGGTGAGTCGCTCCCGGACCTGGTCCGCAAGGTCCGCGCCCGCTACCCGGACGTCCCGTTGATGGCGGAGGTGGCCACCGTCCGCGAGGCCGCGCTCGCCCAGGAGCTGGGGTTCGACTGTGTCTCCAGCGGCCTGTATGGCTTCACCCGGGAGACGGCCGGGCGCCACCTCTGCGACGATGACTTCGAGCACCTGAGGGCGCTGCGCGCCGCCGTGGTGCGCTGCCCGCTGGTGGCCGAGGGCGCCATCTCGACGCCGGCGCAGGCCGCGCGGACCTTGCGGCTCGGCTCGGACCTGGTCGTCGTGGGCAGCGCCATCACCCGCCCTCAATTCATCACCGCGACCTTCGCCAAGGCCCTCCGCGCGCGCTGAATGCGCGGTGCGGGCCAGGTGCGCGCCCCATGCGGGGCAAAGACAGCCATCGAGGGTGGTCCGCCGGGGGAGGGCTGTCTATATCATCCACTCATCGTCGGTCTCATCCAGCCTGGCTCCGACGAGGAGGGAGGGCAGATGGCCACGGGGGAGGCGAGCGGACCGCCGTCGCGGCGCGCGGATGAGGCGCAGGCCTTGTTCGAGCGCGTGGACGCCCTGGCCCGCACGCTGGGGTTCGACTTCTTCGGCTACCTGTTGCGCATGCCCTGGACGGGGGAGGGCAAGACGTCCGCGGACATCAGCACCATCCTCGACATCTCCGAGCGCACCGTGAACTTCCACATCGGCAACGCCCTGCTCAAGCTCAACGCCACCAACAAGGTCCAGGCCGTGGTGAAGGCGCTCACCCTGGGGCTGATGGACGCGGGGTGAGCACGGGCCTCAGGCGCTGTCGCCTTCTTCCGGCTGGGGCGGCGGCAGGAAGATGCGCACCGTGCGCACGCGCCGGGGCGAGGCCTCCACCACCTCCAGCTCCAGGCCGTCCTTGGTCTTCAGCTTCGTGCCCGGCTCGGGGATGGCGCCGCCCGCCAGCGCGATGCTCAGCCCCGCCACCGTGGAGTAGTCGCCGTCCTCGGCCAGCTCCAACCCCAGCTCGCGGTTGACGTCGCGGATGGCCGCGCTGCCCTGCACCACCGCCGCCGCGGGGCTCTCGCGCCGCACCAGCTCCTCGGGCGTCTCCGTCTCGCTGAGGATGTCGCCCACCATCTCCTCGACCAGGTCCTCCACCGTCACCAGGCCCACCACGCCGCCGCGCTCGTCCACGATGATGGCCAACTGCATGCGACGGCGCTGCAGCTCCTTCAGCGCGTCCATGGCCCGCATCGTCTCCACCAGGAAGAAGGCCGGCCTGAGCACGTCCTCCAGGACGATGAGGTTCCCCTCCCACGCCACGGCGAGCAGGTCCTTGGCGATGACGTAGCCGACGATGTTGTCCAGTGAACCCTCGAACACCGGCATCCGCGAGTGCCCGCGCTCCAGCAGCATCTGGCGAATCTCGTCCGCGCTCGCGTGGCGACGCAGCGCGACGATCTGCTCGCGCGTCACCATCAGCTCGCCCACCGTCAGCTCGCCCATCTCGAACGCGCGCGAGGCGATTTCGCCCGCCTTCGGGTCCAACGAGCCCTGCTTCGCGGCCTCCTCCACCAGCGCCTGGAGCTCCTCCGCGGACAGCCGGCTCTCGGTGAAGTTCGTCTTGTCGCCGAACAGCCGCAGCACCACGTTGGAGCTGGCCGTGAGGAACCACACCACCGGCCGCATCACCCACGACAGGCCCAGCAGGGGCCGGCCGATGAGCATCCCGTAGCGCTCGGACGCGCGCAGCGCCAGCGACTTGGGCACCAGCTCCCCGAGCACCAGCGACAGGAACGACACGAAGACGACCACCGCGGCCAGGGCCACCTCGTCCGCCGTCGTCTCCGGCAGGCCCAGCTCCATCAGCACCGGGGCCAGGCGGTTGGCGATGCTCGCGCCACCGAAGGCCGCCGCCGTCGCGCCGATGACGGTGATGCCGATCTGCACCGTGGCGAGGAACCGCTCGGGGTTGGCCCGCAGGGCCTCCACCGCCTTGGCGGAGCCACTGCCTTGCTCCATCAGCTCCTTCAGCCGCGTCCTTCGGATGGAAATGATGGCGAGCTCGGCCCCGGCGAACACGCCATTGGCCAGGACGAGCAACAAGATGACGAGCAGCTCCGATGCGATGACGGCCCTCCTCTCAGGAGCCCTCTACCGTATCCCCGGTTGGCCGGCGGCTCACCCACCAAGTGACTGCAAGAGCAGAGACAGTTGGTCCCGGCTGGCGCCCTTGGGCAGGTAGTAGTGGGGGCCGGCCAAGAGGGCCATGCCCACGTCCTGGGCCGCCGCCGAGGTCAGGAACACCACCCGGGGGTGGGGCCCTCGTGGCAGCCGCTCGAGCTTCTCCACGACCTCCAGGCCGCTCATGCCCGGCATGTTCAGGTCCAGCAGCATGACCTCGAAGCGCTCACCGCGCCGGAGGCTGTCCAGGGCCTCCTGGCCGTCGGCCGCCTCCATCGTGTCATACCCCAGTTCCTCCAGGCTGAGCCGCAGGAACTCCCGCCAGTCCGCGTCGTCGTCGACCACCAGCACTCTTCTCGAGCCGTCATCGGTGTCCAGTCGCGCCAAGCATCCTCCCCAACATGGGAAGAACCCCACCGCGCCCCCGGGCCATTCGCTTCCCCCGGTGGAATGGCTTCCGCTCGCAGAGCGGGCGGGCGGACATCAGAAGAGGGCCATGCCCAGCTGGGTGACGAGGTACTGCAGCGCGGGGCGCACGTTGTGGCTGGCCGTGCGCGGACGCTCCGGCTGGGTGGAGTGGCACCACACCGGCTCGCTCAGCAGGCGACCCTCCGAGTGCTGGAGCAGCCGGAAGCGCCCCAGGTCGGTGGAGCTGCCCGCGTTGAAGACGCGCAAGGGGCGGCCATGGGCCGTGTCCACCACCGTCTCGTTGGGGTGGTGGCGGTGGCCGTGGAGGACCAGGTCGCACCTGCCCTGGATGCGCGCCACCAGCTCCGCGCCCAGGGACAGCTCGGACGCGTGGGGCCAGCCCATGCGCGTGGCGAGCCGCTCCGGGAAGCTCTCCTCGGGCAGGGGCAGCACGTGGTGGTGCACCAGCACCGCCACCAGCGCGTCCTTGGGGGCGCGGCCAAGCGCCTTCTCCACCTGCTCCACCGTCTCGAGCGACAGCTCGCCGTGGCTCGCGAAGTAGTTGCGGTTGTGCTCGCCGGTGGAGTCCACGCACACCAGATACAGCCCGGGGCGCTCCACGGTGCGGACCTTCAGGCCGTCCATCCAGCCGCCGCCCACGTCCTCGCCAGGGCGGTCGTGGTTGCCGGGGATGAGCGTGAGCCGTCCGGTGTCCAACAGCGGCGAGAAGATGTCGAGGAAGCGACGGTACTCCTCGTGCGAGCCCTGGTGCGTCAAGTCACCGGTCACCACCACGTGGTCCGCGCGGTTCGCCTGGAGCGCGGCGACGAGCGCCCGGGCCTGGGCGTCACTGGCCGGGCTCAGGTCCAGGTGCAGATCCGAAAGGTGCGCCAACGTCCTTGGGGGCATGCACAGCAACGTAGGCATCGACCGCGTCGGCTTCACGTCCGCCACGTGAATCCGTCGCGAGCGTGATGAAACACCTGTGCATCAGCCGGCGACCCACTCGTCCCGAGGGGCCAGCGCCGCGTCCGCCGTGGACACGCGCGCGCGTGGCGGCAAGAGGCGGGTGCCCGGGCCCACGCGAAGCCGCGTCCCGCGCCAGTCCACCGTGCGGCAGAACACGCCGTGCCACCACGCGGCGAACAGCAGCACGTCCTTGAGCAGCACCGCCGGCGCGGCGCGCCATGACACCGGCTGGGGACGCAGCGCGCGAAACGCGCCCAGGTCCACCAGGACCTTGCCGAGCACGACGAGCGTGGCCAGCGTCACCGACTCCAGGCAGGGGCTCACCAGCGCCCCCGCCACGGCCAGCGGCGCGGGGTTGAGCAGCGACTGCGCGACATACGTGGACGGCGTCACGGCCGTCCGGTGGATGACGCTCCAGCGCAGGTAGCGCTGGAAGAAGGCGCGCACGCTCTTGCCCAGCGACACGTTGTAGACGGGCGCGCGCGCCACCACGACGCGGCGTCCCAACTTGCGCGTCACCCACTGGCCGATGACGAAGTCCTCCGCGAGCACGTCGCGCACCGAGTAGAAGCCGCCCAGCGCGTCGACGTCCGCGCGCTTGAGCGCCATGGACTTGCCCACGACGATGTCCTGGTCCGCCAGGCGCTTGGCGCCAATCATCCCCGCCGCCGCGCTGGACGTCAGGTAGAGGTTGTCCAGGAGCGAACCCAGGCTCCTCTCGCCGATGCCCGAGACGGGGTGCGTCACGCAGCCCACCGTCGGGTCCGCGAAGCCCGCGGCGATCTCCTCCAGGTAGCCGGGCGCCACCCGCGTGTTGCTGTCGCTGATGACGAAGAGGTCGTACCGGGCCCGGTCCGCCAGGGTGATGAGCTGGTTCACCTTCGGATTGAGGCCGGGGGCGCCCTCCTGCAGCGCCAGGCGCATGACGCCGGGCCAGCGGCGCACCGCCTCGCACGCCACGGGGTACGCCGCGTCGCGCGTGTCCTTGACGCCCAGGACGACTTCATAGGTGCCGGGGTAGTCCAGGTGGGCGAAGTGCTTGAGGTTGGTCTCCAGGTCGTCATCCGCGCCGCACAGGGGCTTGAGGATGGAGATGGCGGGCCACGGGGCGCCTGTGGGGAGGGCCCGGGGCGCCTCACGGCGGTGGCGGAGCACGAGCACGTACTGGACGGCGAGCGCGGTGAGGCCGAAAGAGGCGGCGAACAGCAGGAGGGCGGAGGCGAGCGACATGCGCGGGCGGTCCCCGGGGACTGGCGCGCGGTCATCGCGCGACCGGTTGCCACGCTAGGGGGCCCGCGCGTCAGGCGTGGGGAGCGCCCGGGGCGCCCCGGGCAATTCCACGTGACGGCGCGGTGAAGCCGTCCGGCTAGTCGCCCAGGTTGCGGCTGCGCGGATGGCGGATGTCCTTGCCCCGCACCATGTAGACGACCATCTCCGCCACGTTCAGCGCGTGGTCGCCGATGCGCTCCAGGTGCTTGGCGATGAACATCAGCGCGGTGGCCCGCCGGATGTTGCGCGAGTCCTCCATCATGTACGCCAGCAGCTCGTTGAAGATCTTGAGGAACAGCGCGTCCAGCAGGTCATCCCCCTGGAGCACCTCCTCCGCCTTCGCCACGTCGTTGGACACGAAGGCGTCCAACGAGCGCTTCACCTGCTGCTGGGCCAGCTCCGCCAGCCGGGGCGTGTCCACGTAGGGCGCCAGCGGCGGCACCTGGTTCAGGTCCATGGAGCGCTCGGCGATGTTGACCGCCAGGTCTCCGATGCGCTCCAGGTCCGTGACGATCTTCAAGGCCGTGGTGATGAGGCGCAAATCACTGGCGGCCGGCTGGCGCAGCGCGAGGATGCGCCGGCACAGCTCGTCGATCTCCACCTCCAGCCGGTTGACGTCCTTGTCGGCCGCGACGACCTTCTCCGCCAGGGCGCTGTCGCGGTCCGTGAGGGCGCGCATGCTCTGGGCGATGAGGCCCTCCACCTTGGCCCCCATCGCGAGGAGCTTCTCGCGCAAGTCCCTCAGGTCCTGCTCGAACGCCTTGTCCGTGTGGGTCAACGGCATCTGCGACAATCCCTTCTCTGCGCTCACCCGAACTTCCCGGTGACGTAGTCCTCGGTGCGCTTCTCGCGCGGGTTGGTGAAGATCTGCTCGGTGGGCCCGCACTCCACCAGCTCACCCATGTAGAAGAAAGCCGTCCTGTCGCTCACGCGGGCGGCCTGCTGCATGTTGTGGGTGACGATGGCGATGGTGTACGTCGCCTTCAGCTCGTGGATGAGCTCTTCGATCTTGGCCGTGGCGATGGGGTCCAGCGCGCTCGCCGGCTCGTCCATCAGCAGCACCTGCGGCTCCACCGCCATCGCGCGGGCGATGCACAGCCGCTGCTGCTGGCCGCCGGACAGGCCCAGGGCGCTCTCGTGCAGCCGGTCCTTCACCTCGTCCCACAGCGCCGCGCCGCGCAGGGACTTCTCCACGCGCTGGGCCAGGGCCGCCTTGTCCTTCATGCCGCCCACGCGCAGGCCGTAGGCGACGTTCTCGAAGATGCTCTTGGGGAACGGGTTGGACTTCTGGAAGACCATGCCCACGCGGCGGCGCAGGTCCACCACGTCCACGCTGCGGTCATGGATGTCCGTGTCGTCCAGCAGGATGGTGCCGGTGTGGTTGGCGCCCGGAATCAAGTCATTCATCCGGTTGAGCGAGCGCAGGAAGGTGGACTTGCCGCAGCCGGACGGGCCGATGAGGGCGGTGACGCGCCGGTCCTGGATGGCCAGGGAGACCTTCTTGATGGCCTCCTTGGCGCCGTACCGGAGCGTCAGCTCGCGGGCCTCCATCTTCGGGCGGGGAGCGTTGGGCGTGAGGGACATGGAGGGCGTGTACCGTCAGTGGGCGCCCGCGGCCTTGCGGCGCGTGCGGGTCCGGATGATGACCGCGACCAGGTTGAGGGCGAACGTGAGCAGCAGCAGCACCAGCACCGTCGCGTAGAGCAGGGGACGGGTGGCCTCCACGTCCGGCGACTGCGTGGCCATCACGTACGTGTGGTAGCCCAGGTGCATGAACTGCGAGTTGAGGTGCGAGGGCAGGTCCGGCAGGAAGTAGGCCGCGCCCGTGAAGAGGATGGGCGCCACCTCACCCGCGCCGCGGGAGATGGCCAGCACCGCGCCGGTGAGGATGCCCGGCAGCGCGCCCGGCAGCACCACCCGCGCCAGCGTCTGGGACTGGGTGGCGCCCAGGGCGAGGCTCGCGGTGCGGTGGTCCATGGGGACCGCGCGCAGCGCCTCCTCGGTGGAGACGATGACCACGGGCAGCGTGAGCACCGCGAGCGTCAGCGACGCCCAGAGGATGCCGGGCTGGGCCCAGTACATCTCCTCGTGGCCGAGCGCCCGGTCCATGCCCTGGCCCACGAAGAGGATGAAGAAGCCCAGGCCGAACAGGCCGAAGACGATGGAGGGCACGCCCGCCAGGTTCACCACCGCCACGCGGACGATGCGGGCGAAGAGCGAGTTGGGGGGCGCGTACTCGTGCAGGTACACCGCGGTGAGCACGCCCACGGGCATCACCGCGAGCGTCATCAGGAGGGTGAGCGCGGCGGTGCCGAAGATGGCGGGGAAGATGCCGCCCGCCATCATCCCGTCCTCGGGCGGCTGGGTGAGGAAGGTCCAGGTGACGCCCCCGGCGCCGTTCTCCACCACGTTGAAGAGGATGATGGCCAGCACCGCGACGATGACGAACGCGGCGAGTCCGGTGAGCGACGTGAGCGCCAGGCCCACGGCGCGGCGGGTCCCGGGCGTCACGCCGCACCTCCGGTGAGCTTCTTCACCACCCGCTTGGTCCACGTGGAGGCGAGCAGGTTGAGGACGAAGGTGAAGAGGAAGAGCTGCACGCCGATGAAGAACAGGAGCGAGTAGTGGGGGCTGCCCACCACCACCTCGCCCATCTCCGCGGCGATGGTGGCCGACAGGGAGCGCGCCGAGTCCCCCAGGCTCCAGGAGATGACGTCCGCGTTGCCGGAGGCCATGAGGACGATCATCGTCTCACCGATGGCGCGCCCGAAGCCCAGCACGCAGGCGGCGAGGATGCCGGGGGCCGCGGCGGGGAGCACCACCTTCCAGGCCGTCTCCCAGGGCGTGGCCCCCAGCGCGAGCGACGCCTCGCGGTAGCTGCGCGGCACCGCGGTGAGCGCGTCCTCGGACACGGTGAAGATGACGGGGACGATGGCGAGCGCCAGGCCCAGGCCCGCCACCATGGCGTTGAGCGGCCGGTCGAAGGCGAAGACGTCCTTGATGACGGTGGACATCACCATCAGGGCGAAGAAGCCGAGCACGACGGAGGGGATGCCCGCGAGCAGCTCGATGACGGGCTTGAGCAGCTCGCGCAGGCGGCGGGGCGCGAACTCCGCGGCGAACAGCGCGCCGAACACGCCCAGCGGCACCGCGACGAGCATGGAGACCACCGTCGTCTTCAGCGTGCCGACGAACAGCGGAATCATGCTGACCTTGGGAATCTTCGACACCGGCTGCCAGCGGAAGGGCGGGCGGCCGGGCGGGACCTCCTGCGGCAGGAACATCTTCGACAGGCTGGCCTCGTGTCGTGCCTCGGCCTGGGTGAAGAGCGCCAGGGCCTCCTTGGCCACGAAGATGATGATGAGGATGAGCGCCGCGATGCCGGTGAAGGCCATCAGGGTGATGAACCCCGCGATGGCCTTCTCCTTGAGCTGCCGCCGCCGCGCGGCCGGGGACAGTGTGGGCGCGACCAGAGGCTGAGTGAGACCCTGCTCCATGACGGCCTGTCTATCCATGTGGCCTCCAGCCCCGCGTGACATTCGTGTGACGGCCCGGCGTCACTTCACCGGGAAGTAGCCGACCTTCGTCACGACGGCCTGTCCTTCCGGGGACAGCGCGTAGTCGATGAACGCCTTGGCCTCCCCGGCGGGCTTGTTGCGCAGGTAGAAGTACAGGTCGCGCGACAGCGGGTACTTGCCCGTCTTGATGTTCTCCGCCGAGGGGGCGATCTCCTCGTTGCCCTTCTTGATCTTCAGCTCCTTGATGCCCTTGGCGTAGGCGGAGCCGCCGTAGCCGATGCTGTTCTTCTCCTTGGAGACGGCGTTCACCACGGCGGCGGTGCCCGGCAGCGTCTGGGCGGAGGCGGCGTAGTCGTCGCCGTCCAGGACGTGGTCCTTGACGAAGACGTAGGTGCCCGAGGAGTTCTCGCGCGAGTAGATGATGATGGGCGCGTCGGGGCCGCCCACCTGCTTCCAGTTGGTGACATCCCCCACGTAGATGCCGCGCAGCTGCTCCACGGTGAGGGACGTCACGGGGTTGCCCTCGTTGACGTAGAAGGTGACGCCGTCCTTGGCGACGGGAATCTCCTGGCCCGTGGTGTTGTAGCGCGCGCGCAGCTTCTGCTTCTCCGCGTCCTTGATTTCGCGGCTGGACATGGCGATCTCGGTGGTGCCGTTCTGCAGCGCGGCCAGGCCCACGCCGGAGCCTCCGCCGGTGACCTGCACCTTGGTGGCGGGCGTCTTCTTCATGAACTCCTCGGCCCATCGCTGCCCGAGGATGACCATGGTGTCCGAGCCCTTCACGGTGACGTTGCCCGCATGGGCGGAGAGCGGGAGGGCGAGCAGCAGGCCCGCGATGAGTGCGCCAATGAAAGTCTTCATGGTGGTCGGCTCCTTGACGAAGCGTTGTGAGTCGGTGGGAAGGTAGGGCCTAGTAGCGGGCCTGCATCTGAAGCGTGAAGAGGTTGTCGTGCGGGTCCTTCGGGGCGCCGGGCGCGGCCGTCACGGGCATCTCGTAGGCGGCGGTGACCTTGAAGTGCTCGCCGAAGTAGTGGAGGACGGCGATGGCCAGGGTGCCCACCGAGTTGGTGCTGGCCGGGCGTCCGTCCGTCACCGTGTTCTTGCGGCCGTTCTCCGGGTCGAAGAAGTCGTAGCGGACAGCCACCGCGTCCGTCAGGCCGATGTTCTGGACGATGAGCCCGTACCAGCCGCTGGCGGGCACACCCGGCTGTTCAATCTTCACGTCGCCAGAGCTCTTCCAGTACGAGCGCCCGGTGATGTACTCGCCCTTGATGGCCGTGGCCCCGAAGGGCAGCACGTCCAGGTAGAGCTGGGCGTCCAGTGCCAGACGATCCCGCGTGTACGCCTTGCGGTAGGTGTCCGTGGGGCCCTTGGTGATGGTGTGGCCGTACCAGCCGGAGATGCCGCCGGACACCCAGCCCAGGTCGAAGCCCGCGCGGCCGATGGCGTCCTTCTCCTTGTCGTTGTCGGAGCCGACGTAGCCCTGGTTGAAGATGCCGTCGCCGTCGAACACGCCGCCGCTGAAGTGGAGCTTCCCGTCCAGGAAGTTGCCGGCGAACTTCACGCCGCGATCCCGCTCGTCGGGCAGGAAGGCGCGCACCACGCGGGTGCGCTCGGGGATCTCGCGGTCGCTGGAGGACTGCACGGCCTCGTAGCCGAAGGGCCACTTCATCTGGCCCAGCGTCAGGCCCAGCTGCTGGTGGGTGCCCGGGATGTAGAGCGTGGCCTCCGCGTCGCGCACGGTGACGCCCGTGGTGGGCACGCCGTCGAACTGCAACATCAGCTGGGACCAGTCCGTGGTGTACGTCGTCTTGAGGCGGCCTCGGCGCACGGTGAAGCGGCTGAAGCCGCCCGAGCCGCTGTCATCCAGGCTCTGCTGGTACTGGTAGCGCCCCTGGACGTAGCCCGAAATCTTCAGCTTCTTGAGCGCGGACAGGTCCACCTTCGTCTCCGCGTTCTGCTCCTCCAGCGCGGCCACCTTCCCCTCGGCGTTCGTCATCCGCTCGTCCAGGTCCGCGTCCGCCGGCGCGCTGTCGGCGGGGGGCGGCTCGGCGGGCGCCTGGGCGTCGGGGGAGGGCACCTGGGGGGCGGACGCCTCGGCCGGCGGTGACGCGGGCTCCTGGGCCAGGGCCGGGCCGGACGCCACGCAGAGGGTGAGGAAGGTGGTGACGAGACGCATCGAGGAGGGTTTCGGGAGGGTCACGAAACTGGCTTCTAGGTAACGTCCGTGGCTGTTTCGGGTCCCTTGTGTGACATCCGTGTCACGAAGTCAGTGGGCCGGGTCGACGATGCGGTAGCCCACCCCGCGCACCGTCTCCAGCAGGGTGCGCGCCGGGCCCAGCTTGTCGCGCAGGCGCATGACGTGGGTGTCGATGGTGCGCGTCTCCAGGGACGAGGACAGGCCCCACACCTCCTCGAGGAGCTGCTCGCGCGTCTGGACCCGGCCCGTGCGCGTCATGAGGTGGCCGAGCAGCCGGAACTCCAGCGCGGTGAGGGGGACCTCCTTGTCCTCCACGTAGAAGCGGTGGGCGGACAGGTCCAGCTTGAGCGCGCCCAGGGCCAGGGGCGCCGTCTCCGCGGTGGTCTGCGACGTGCCGCCCCGGCGCAGGATGGCCTTGAGGCGGAGGACCAGCTCCCGGACGCTGAAGGGCTTGACGACGTAGTCGTCCGCGCCGACCTCGAAGCCGCGGATGCGGTCCGCCTCCTCGCCCTTGGCGGTGAGCATGACGATGAGGACTTCGCGGGACGGGGACTGGGCGCGCAGCTGCCGGCAGACATCGATGCCGGACATGTCGGGCAGCATCAGGTCCAGCAGCACGAGCTCGGGGGGCTTCTCCCGGGCCGCGACGAGGGCGGCCTCGCCCGTGCCTGCGAGCTGGGTGGAGAAGCCGGAGTCGCGCAGGTTGAAGTCGATGAGCTGGGCGAGATCGGGTTCGTCGTCGACGATGAGGACGTGGGCCATGGCGCCCGGAGTCTGCGCGGCCCGATTTCCATGCACGTGACGCGTTTGCAACGATTGTGTGATGCGGGCGGACGCCAGGGCGGGCGAGCCGCCAGGAATGCGGGCCGGGGCGTCCTGACGAGAATGTGACAATGGCCTGGGACCGAGGGGTCCTTCGTCCGCCGGCCCGACCCCATTACTCAAGACAGGTCCGGTGGGGCCGGAGGTCTTCCTCGCGGCCGTGGCCCGCATGCGCAAGACAGCCCGTACGTGTTTCACGGTGCGGAATCAGCGCGGGCTGCAAGGCTTTGTGAAAGACAGACGGATTGCGTGCGGGCCGGAGTGCGGGCGGGGAGGATGGGGCCCCGGGATAAATGCGGGGCGGTTGCAAATGCTGGATGCAAGGAATCGTCCATGAGACCCGGTCCATCGCTCGGGGGCGGGGTTCCTTGTGCCTGGGTTCAATGTCTCTGTGGGCTGACGAACCGCATGGGGGCGCGGATGTCCGCGGTGCGACAATGGTCCCCGGGGGGTGGTGATGTGTCATATTGCTCGTGGGTTGCGCGTGACTCATTTGAGAGGGATTGTCATGGTGTGAGGTGATTGATGACGGATGAGTTTCTGGATACGCAGGGCGTTCGTGGTGACAGGTCCACCCAGTCCGTATTCGCGGGCTTCCAGCGGTTGTCGCTGGAGGAGCGTCGCGAGCGGGTGGGGGTGGAGCTGGGGTTGGACGCGGAGGCGTTGAGCGGGCTCACCGGGGAGCAGGGCCCCCGGATGCAGACGACCTTGTCGGCGGTGGAGAGCGCGGTGGGGCTGTTCAGCCTGCCCCTGGGCCTGGGGCTCCACCTGAAGGTCAACGGGCGCGCCTACGCGGTGCCCATGGTGGTGGAGGAGCCGTCGGTCATCACGGCCGCCTCCTTCGCGGCGAAGCTGGTGGGAGAGGCGGGTGGGTTCCTCGCGGAGGCGGACCCGTCGCTGATGCTCGGTCAGATCCAGGTCACCCGCTTCGGGCCGCCCAGCTTCGCCATGGCGCGCGTCCTGGAGGCGCGCACGGAGCTGCTCGCGCTGGCGAACAGCCTGCATCCCCAGCTGGCGGAGGAAGGCGGAGGGGCGCGGGAGGTGGAGGTGCGGCTGTTGCCCTCGCCGGAGCCCGGGATGGATCCGCTGCTCGTGGTGCACGTGCACGTCGACACGCGGGAGTCGCAGGGCGCGGTCGTGGTGGACTCGATGATGGAGACGCTCGCGCCGCGCATCGAGCAGCTCACCGGGGGCAAGGTGTACGTGCGCGCCCTGACGCACCTGTCGGCCCAGTGCCTGGCGCGCGCGCGCTGTTCCATCCCCGAGCGGACGCTGGGGGACTTCGGGTTGTCCGGCACCGAGGTGGCGGAGGGCGTGGTCCAGGCCAGCCGCTTCGCCCAGGCGGACCCGTACCGGGCGGCCGCGCACAACAAGGGCATCATGAACGGCATCGACGCGCTCGCGCTCGCCACGGGGCAGGACTGGCGCGCCATCGAGGCGGGCGCGCACGCGTTCGCGGCCCTCCGGGGGCGCTACGGTCCGCTGTCGGTGTGGCGCAGGGAGGCCGGCAACCTGGTGGGCGAGCTCCAGCTGCCGCTGGCGCTGGGCACCGTGGGCGGCACCCTCCAGTCGCACCCCGGCGTCCAGTCGGCGCTCACCCTGCTGGGGCGGCCCAATGCGCGGGAGCTGGCGTGCATCTTCGTCTCGGTGGGGCTGGCGCAGAACCTGGCGGCGCTGCGCGAGCTGGGCGCGGCGGGCGTGCAGCGGGGCCACATGGCGGTGCATGCGCGCACCGTGGCCTCGAGCGTGGGCGCGCCGCCCGAGTGGGTGGAGGCCATCGCCGCGCTGCTCGTGCAGGAGGGCGAGGTGAAGCCGGACCGGGCGCGTCAGGTGCTGGACAGGATGCGCGGCGGAGGGGAGGCGGCCAGCCTGGCGCCGCCGCCACCCACGGGGGACCTGCGGCGTCGCGAGGACCTGGAGTGAGCGCGGGCTGACGCCCGCGCGTTGTCGGTTCCCCAGGCGCGGGGGCTGTGCCACAACGGCGGGGCGAGCACGCCATGACCCCGCCCGAACCGCCTCCCGCGCCACCCTCCACCGCGCCCCTGCGCCACCTGCCGGTGCCCACGCTGACGCCCACGCCGGGGCAGCTGGCGCAGGAGCAGCGGCGGGGGGGCCGCTCGGCGCTCCTGGGGCTGGGCCTGGTGGGCGTGGTGGCGCTGACGAGCCCCGTCCTCGGCTACCTCGAGGATGTGGACAACGCGCGGGAGGAGCTGCTCGGCCACCTGTCCAACCAGGCCCGGGTGCAGGCGGACGCGCTGGGGGTCCACCTGCTGCTGCTGGAGGCGGAGCTGGCGCGCGTCGCGGGCCATCCCATGCTGCTGCCCGAGGACGGCGCGTCCCCGGCGGAGCAGGCGCTGCTCGACAGCGCCTTCTACCACTCGTCGCTCTTCTCGGAGGGCGTGGCGCTGCTGGGCCCCAAGGGGGAGCGCGTGTGGAGCGACCCGCCCGGCATGTCCCTGGGCGCGACACCCATCACCCGCAGGCCCTGGTTCCAGCGCATGGTGGAGAGGAAGGCGCCCACCATCGACCTGCTGGAGGGCGAGGGCGGCCCGCTGGTGGTGGCGGTGCCCATGATGAGCGACGGCCAGCTCAAGGGGGTGCTGCTCGGCGAGGTGCGCACGGAGGCCTTGCCCACGCGCGCCACGGAGGAGACGGCGCTGTTCCTGATGGACGCGCGCGGGCGGCTGCTGCTGCCGTCGGCGACCTTCAGCCACGCGGAGGACTTCTCGCAGTCGCTTCGCGCCCTGGCGAAGGCGCCCGGGCCGCTGATGCTGGAGGGCACCCGGCTGATGGGGGCCGCGGCGTGGGTGGGACGCAGCGAGCTGCTCTTGGTGGTGCTCGAGGAGGAGCAGTCCGCCACCGCGGGCCTGCGCTCGCGCTTCCTGCGCCAGCTCGCCTTCCACATCGCGCTGCTCACCTGCACGCTGGGCCTGTTCCTCGTCCTGCTGCGTCACTCCTACCGCTCGCTGCTCGCGGCGGAGGAGCGGCTGCGTCGTCAGGAGACCATGGCGGCCCTGGGCACGGCGGCCGCGCTCATCGCCCACGAGGTGAAGAACGCGCTCAACGGCATCCAGGCGGCGCTGTCGGTCTTGAGGACCACGCCCGCGGGCAGCGAGCTGCCCGTCATCGGCCTGCGCTCGCAGGTGGAGCGGCTGGGGCACCTGGCGCGCTCGCTCTTGTCGTTCGGCGCGCCGCGTGCCGCGCTGCGCCGCAGCTGCGAGCTGCATCTGTTGGTGGGCGAGGCGCTGCAGTCGGTGCGCATGCTGCCGGAGTCGGAGACGGTGGAGCTGCGCACGTCGCTGGAGGAGCATCTCACGGTGCAGGGGGACGCGGCGCTGCTGGTGTCCGCCGTGGACAACCTGGTGCGCAACGCGGTGGAGGCGGGCGCGGTGGCGAAGGACACGGGCCTGCGCCCCTCGCCGTGGGTGTCGGTGAGCCTGTCGCGCGAGGGCCCGGAGGCGGTGCTGGTGGTGGAGGACAACGCGGGCGGGGTGGACCCCCGGCTGGAGCCCCGGCTGTGGGAGCCCTTCGCCACCGGACGGGCCAAGGGCGTGGGCCTGGGGTTGCCCATGGCGCGCACGTCCGTGGAGGCACATGGTGGAAGCCTGACCTATACCCGCCGTCCACAGGGCAGCCTCTTCACGCTGCGGTTGCCCCTGGAGCGCACCTCATGAGCACCCATCTGTTGCTGGTGGATGACGACCGGACCTTCGCCTCGCTGGCGGCCACCGTGCTGCGTCACGAGGGCTTCCGCGTGACGCTGGCGCACTCGCTCCATGACGCGCGCGCGGCGCTCGCCCGGCAGGCCCCCGAGGTGGTGGTGCTCGACAGGCGCCTGCCGGACGGGGACGGCATCGACTTCCTGCCGGAGCTGCGCGCGCAGTTCCCGGACACGGCGGTGATGATGGTGACGGCGCACGGCGACATCGCCAGCGCGGTGGACGCCATCAAGCAGGGCGCGCGCGACTACCTGTCCAAGCCCGTGGAGCTGGACGACCTGGTGCTGCGCGCGCGCAGGGCCGCGCAGGACCTGCAGCTGCACGAGCGGCTGCGCCAGGCGGAGAGCGAGCTGGGCGGGCGGCGTCGGCTCTTGCGTCCGCGCGCGCCGGCCATGGTGGAGGCGCTGCAGATGATCGAGCGCATCGCCACCGCGCCGCGCAGCCCGGTGCTCATCACCGGCGAGACGGGCGCGGGCAAGGAGGTGCTCGCGCGCCACCTGCACAACGTGCAGGGCGGGCAGGGGCCCTTCGTGCACGTCAACTGCGCGGCGCTGCCGTCGGCGCTGGTGGAGAGCGAGCTGTTCGGCCACGAGCGGGGCGCCTTCACCGACGCGCGCGCGGCCCGGCGCGGGCTGGTGGAGGTGGCCGACGGCGGCATCCTCTTCCTCGACGAGATTGGCGAATTGCCGCTGAGCCTGCAGGCCAAGCTGCTCACGTTCCTGGACCAGGGCGCCTTCCGGCGGCTGGGCGGGACGACGGAGCTGACGAGCAACGCGCGCGTGGTGACGGCCACCAACCGCGACCTCACGCGCGAGGTGGCCGAGGGGCGCTTCCGCGAGGACCTCTACTTCCGGCTCAGCGTCTTCCGCGTGGAGATTCCGCCCCTGCGCGAGCGGCGCGAGGACGTGCTGCCGCTGGCGGAGTCGCTCCTGGTGGAGCTGTGCGCGGAGCTGGGGCGCAGGCCGGTGGACTTCTCCAGCGCGGCGAAGGCCCGCCTGGAGCGCTACCGCTTCCCGGGCAACGTGCGCGAGCTTCGCAACGTGCTCGAGCGCGCGCTGGTGCTCGAGTCCGGCCCCGCGCTGGAGCTCCAGGCGCTGGAGCCCCGCGGCAACCAGGGCCCCGCCGCGGTGGACCCGGACGCCTTCGTCGTCTCCGGCGGCCCCCGCACGCTCGACGAGGTGGAGCGGCTCTACGTGAAGCACGTGCTGGGCAGGCTGGAGGGCCGCCGCATGGAGGCCGCCAAGGCCCTGGGCCTGTCGTATCCCACCTTCCTGCGCAAGCTCGAGGAGTCCTGAGCCGCCGTCCCACGGCGGCCGCCCGGGGCAGGGGACTTCAAGTTCCTTGCTCAAGTTTCTTGAAGTCGGCCCCCGGCCACTGAAGTTTCCTTTCATCGCCCGCCCACCCTTGATGGGGGATTCGCATGTGAATCCAAGGGGTTGGTGCGTGGCACATTCATTGCCATGACGCGCCGCGAGACTCAGCGTGCGCCACCCCCGGTGGCGTCTTCTCGTGGAGGTGTATGGCGATGTCGACGAGTCATGGGAACGCTGGCTCGGCCTGGAAGAACCTGGCCGCTGACCTGCCCGCTTCCTTGGTGGTGTTCCTGGTGGCGTTGCCGTTGTGCATGGGCATCGCCCTGGCCTCCGGTGCGCCGATCGTGTCGGGCCTCATCGCCGGCGTGGTGGGCGGCGTGGTGGTGGGCCTCTTGGGCGGCGCGCCGATGCAGGTGAGCGGCCCCGCCGCCGGCCTGGCGGTGATGGTGTTCGGCTTCATCCAGACCATGGGCCTGGCGATGACGTGCGCCGCGGTGGCCGCCGCGGGCCTGCTGCAGATGGCCTTCGGTGGGCTGAAGGTGGCGCGCGCGGCGCTGGCCATCTCCCCCGCGGTGATTCACGGGATGCTGGCCGGTATCGGCATCCTCATCGTGCTGGGGCAGATCCACATCGTGCTGGGCGGCAGTCCCCAGTCGAGCGCCTGGCAGAACATCAAGGAGCTGCCCGAGCAGCTCATCGGGCTGCACGGCCCGGCCGCGCTGCTGGGCCTGGTCACCATCGGGTTGATGGTGGTGTGGCCGTTCATCGGCAAGGGCAAGCTGAAGCTGGTGCCCGCGCCGCTGGTGGCGGTGGTGGGCGCGACGGCGGTCTCGGTGTTCTGGGGCGCGGACGTGGCGCGCGTGCAGCTGCCGGAGAACGTGTTCAGCAGCATCCAGCTGCCGGCGCTGCCCGCGGCGGGAAGCTGGGGCACGTTCATCGCGGCGGTGCTGTCGCTGGCGCTGGTGGCGAGCGCGGAGTCGCTCCTGTGCGCGGTGGCCACGGACAAGATGCACACGGGCCCCCGGGCCAACCTGGACAAGGAGCTGTTCGCGCAGGGCGTGGCGAACACGGTGTCGGGTCTCATCGGCGGCCTGCCGATCACCGGCGTCATCGTGCGCAGCGCGGCCAACCTCGCCGCGGGCGCGAAGTCGCGCTGGTCGGCCGTCATGCACGGCCTGTGGCTCCTGCTCTTCGTCACCACGCTCGGCTCGGTGGCGGGCCTGGTGCCGCTGACGGTGCTGGCCGGTCTGCTCGTCGTCGTCGGCACCAAGCTGGTCAACCTGCACCACATCCGCGAGCTGCAGAAGCGCGGCGAGGTGCTCGTGTACGCGGTGACGGTGGCGGGCGTCGTCGGCATCAACCTGCTGGCGGGCATCGGCCTGGGATTGCTGGTGGCCATCCTGCGGTTGTTGTGGCGGCTGGGCAGCGTGAAGGTGGACGTGAAGCAGGTGCAGGACGAGTACCTCGTCCAGGTGTCCGGCTCGCTCACCTTCGTGGGTGTCCCCCGTCTGTCCATGGCGCTGGCGCAGGTGCCCGCGGGGAGCAAGGTCCGCGTGGACCTGGCCGTGGATACGCTGGACCACTCGGGCTTCGAGGCCATCGAAAGCTGGAGTGACACGCATCGCAAGACGGGCGGCTCGGTCGTCATGGAGTCGCTCGAGGAGGTCTGGGTCCGCAGCGGGACGTCCAAGACCTCGAGTCCTGTCCTGGGTCACCAGGTTCCCAACAACACTCTCGCCTCAGAAGGTGCCCGATGAAGAAGCTCATTCGTGGTCTCTTGGACTTCCAGCTCAAGAGCCGGCCCGCCTACCGGGACGTGTTCGCCAGGCTGGCGAAGGGTCAGTCTCCGGATTGTCTCTTCATCTCCTGCTCGGACAGCCGGCTGGTGCCCAACCTCATGGTGTCCACGGACCCCGGCGACCTGTTCGTCGTGCGCAACGTGGGCAACATGGTGCCCGCGTCGGACGCGCAGGGCGTCTCCACGGGCGACCAGTCCGAGGCCGCGGCGCTGGAGTTCTCCATCGCCAACCTGGAGGTCCAGGACGTGGTCATCTGCGGCCACTCGAGCTGCGGCGCCATGAAGGCGCTGCTCGCGGGCGGTCAGGTGCCCGGCGCGCCGAACCTGTCGGCGTGGCTTTCGCACGGCAACGAGTCGCTCAAGACGTTCAAGGCCGGCAGCAAGCTGGGGGAGGACCTTCCGGACTACGACCGCCTCTCGCAGCTCAACGTGCTCCAGCAGTTGGAGCACGTGGCCTCCTACCCGCTCGTGAAGGAGCGCGTGGCGGCGGGCAAGCTGCGGCTGCACGGCTGGTGGTTCGACATCGCCAACGCGCAGGTGCACGTGTGGCGTCCGGCGCATGGCCGCTTCATCCCCATGACGGAGCTGGTGGGGGAGGCGCTCCTGCGCGAGCTGGGCGGCGACGCGCCGACTCCGGCCGCGGTGGTGAACCCGTCGAACGGCGTGGGCGCGGTGCACCTGTCGGCCGTGGCCAGCGGCCACTAGCCGTCTCGTAGCAAGCAGGCGAGGGGCACGGCCCGTTTCGGGCCGTGACTCCTGATTGGAATTCGGGCGGAGGAGAGGAAGGATGCGGCCCGGCGCCGCATGACACCCTTCCTCTTCACGTTCGTCGTCCTGGCCTTCTCCGTGGGCGCGGGCCTCTTGGGCTCCCTGCTGGGGATTGGCGGTGGGCTCATCCTCATCCCCGTGCTGACGCTGCTGTTGAAGGTGGACATCCACTACGCGGTGGGTGCGTCCATCGTCTCCGTCATCGCCACGTCCAGCGGCGCCGCGGCTGCGTACGTGCGCGAGCGGATGGCCAACCTGCGCGTGGCCATGTTCCTGGAACTGGCCACCACGGCGGGCGCGCTCACCGGGGCCTTCCTGTCGGGTCGGGTGGGCGGGCGCGGGGTGTACCTGGTCTTCGGCGCCGTCATGGCGTACTCGGCGCTGGTGATGCTGCGCCGGCTGAAGTCGGGCGCGGTGCCCACCGAGGTGCCCGAGGACGCGCTCGCGGACCGGCTGGGGCTGCACGGCAGCTACTTCGACGAGTCGCTGGGGCGCGAGGTGGGCTACCGCGTCACCCGGCCCGTGGCGGGGCTGGGGCTGATGTATGTGGCCGGCACGGTGAGCGGCATGCTGGGCATCGGCTCGGGCGCGCTGAAGGTGCCGGCCATGGACCTGACGATGCGGCTGCCGCTGAAGGTGTCCACGGCGACGAGCAACTTCATGATTGGCGTCACGGCGGCGGCCAGTGCGGGCGTGTACTTCGCGCGAGGCCACATCGACCCGTTCATCGCGGGGCCCGTGTGCGTGGGCGTCACGTTGGGCGCGTGGCTGGGCTCGCGGCACCTGATGGCCCGGGTGAATGCCGCGTGGCTGCGCGCGCTCTTCGTGGGCGTGTTGCTGTGGGTGGCCTTCGAGATGCTGCGCAAGGGGTGGACGTCATGAGCGAGCCTTCGTCGAACGAGCCCCGCGTGGAGGTCCGCGCGGTGGTGGTGCCTCGCGCGGGGGACGCCCCGCTGAGCGCGGAGCTGCTCATCAGTGACCTGCTGCGCTACGGCGTGCTCGCCAGCATGGCGTTGGTGACGCTGGGCACGGTGGTGACGTTCTTGCGCCACCCCGACTACCTGGTGTCGTCGGAGGCGCTGGAGCGGCTCACCGCGCCGCACCCGGTGCCGCATGGGCTGGCGGACGTGGTGGCCGGCGCCCTGGCCGCGCGCGGGCAGTCCTTCGTGATGGCGGGGCTCCTGGTGATGATGGCTGTGCCGGTGATGCGCGTGGCGCTGTCGCTGCTCATCTTCCGGCAGCAGAAGGACAGGCTCTACGTGGCCATCACCACGTGCGTGCTGACGCTGCTGCTGGTGTCCTTCCTGGTGGGCGCGGCGGAGGGCTGACGTCAGCCTTCCGCGTCGTAGCGCTTGAGCGAGCGGCCCGGCGCGGCCCACCACACGAGCTGGTAGCCGCCGTCGTCGGCGAGGGCGCGCAGCGCGACCGCGGTGCCCTTGCGCAGCTTGTCGGGGGCGCGGGTGTCGTCGCCGAGCGCGAGCGCGAGCGCCTTCTCCAGCGAGGGGTTGTGGCCCACCAGCGCGAAGCCCGGGCCCAGCTCGTGGGCGAGCTTCAGGATGCGACGGGCCGCGCCCTTCTTCGGCAGGAGCGCGGGGTGGACGTCCACCTGGGCCAAGCCCAGGGCCTCGGCGAGCAGCTCCGCCGTCTGGACGGCGCGCACCAGGGGGCTGGTGAGGATGCCGCGCAGCGGCGTGAGGCGGGCGAGCTTGCGCGCGTGCTGGCGGAACAGCGCGCGGCCTTCGGGGGTGAGCGCGCGGGCCTCGTCGCCCAGCACGTGGGCCTCCTCGGCTTCGGCGTGGCGGACGAGCAGCAGGGGCAGTTCGCGTGGGGACATGGTGGCCTGCCCTCAACCACCCGGGGCGTCCCGACTCAAGCAACGCCCTGGCGACAAATCTCAGCCGTCCAGGTCGTTCAACACATCCAGCGGCAGCGGCGCCGCGTCCGTGACGGTGCCGTCCATGTCCGTGGGCAGGGAGGTGGGGTCCACCTCCGGGGGCGCCCGGCCCTCCAGCGGCACCGCCGCGTTGCGGATGGGCGCGCCCGGCGGGGGCCGCAGCACGGGGCCCGGGGGCGGCAGGCCGGAGTGGCGGCGCGCGGCCTCCATCAGCGCGTGGTGGTGGCGGTAGCGCGCCTCCACCAGCTTGTGGATGAGCAGCGGCCCGCCCGGCACGCGCCGCGCGGTGAGCGCCTGGGTGGCCTTGCGCACCGGGTAGCGCACGCGGCGGATCTGCACGCGCCAGCCCTTGGGCGTGTACGTGAAGACGCCGTAGGCGGGGCGCAGGTCGCCGTCGCGGGGGATGCCCGCGCTGGCCACGTCCGCGATGAGCATGCGGCCCACGCGGCGGCGGTAGGGGAAGTGCAGGTGGCCGAAGGCGCACGCGGCCGCGTCCAGGTGGGCGAAGTAGCGGCGCACCGCCACGTCATCCAGCGTGGGGTCCAGCGACTCCTCGAGGTTGCGCGGGTTGGCGTGGCACACGAAGAGGTCCTGCCCCTTGCGCGGCGTGTAGCGCACGGAGAAGGGCAGGGCGCCCAGCTTGCGCAGGTGCTCCTCGCCCAGCTGCTCCCGCGTCCAGCGCAACAGCTCCGTCTTCCAGTGGTCCCGCTCCCGGTACGCACCCCCCAGGTAGTTCCCGGCGAGGTAGCAGTCCGTGTTCCCCATCAGCACGGAGTCGCAGCGGTCGAAGATGAGGTCCACCGTCTCGCGAGGGTGCGCGCCGCGCAGCGCCAGGTCTCCGGCCGCGACGATGAAGTCGGGCGCCACCGAGCGCTCGATGTCCTCCAGCACGGCCTCGCAGGCGGGGAGGTTGCCGTGAATGTCCGCGAGGATGGCGACCCGCATGGTCGTGCCATCCTATCCCGTCGCAGACCGCGCGGGGGCCGCCTGGGGCAGAAAAATGGTGAAGGTGCTGCCCTCGTTCGGTTGGCTCTCGACCTTGACCTCGCCGTCCATGGCCTGGAGCAGGTGTTTCACGATGGAGAGCCCCAGCCCGGTGCCGCCCATGTCCCGGCTGCGACCCTTGTCCACCCGGTAGAAGCGCTCGAAGATTCGCGACAGGTGGCGCGGCTCGATGCCCACCCCCGTGTCCCGCACCCGCACGACGCACCGCCCGTCCTCGCACGCTCCGTCCACGTCCACCCGCCCGCCCGCCGGCGTGTACTTCACCGCGTTGTCGAGGAGGTTGAGCAGCACCTGCTCCACCGCGCGCGGGTCTCCCACCGCCCGCAGGCCCGCCGGGACGTGGAGTGAAACCACGTGGCCCTTGCCCTCGGCCTTCAGGCGCACCGTGTCGGCCGCCCGGGCGGCGGCCTCGGCGAGCGAGACTTCCCCGAGTTTCAGGTTCACCTCGCGCGACTCCAGCCGTGACAGCTCCAGCAGGTCCTCCACCAGCTCGGAGAGGCGCTCGGACTGACGGTGGATGATTTCCACCATGCGTGGGGCCATCTTCGCGTCCCCGAGCGCGCCGCCCTGGAGCGTCTCGGCGTAGCCGCGGATGGCGGTGATGGGCGTGCGCAGCTCGTGGGACACGTTGGCGACGAAGTCCTTGCGCACCTTCTCCAGCCGGCGCAGCTCGGTGACGTCGTGGAAGACGGCGGCGCTGCCCGGCAGGTCCTTGCCCAGCGGCGTCACCCGGATGGACAGCGTGCGGGGGAACAGCCCCTCGAGCGACAGCTCCAGGTGACGGGAGGCGCCCTCGCGGCAGGCGCGCATGACGGCGTCATGGAGCTGGTCGTCGCGCAGGATGGCCAGGGGGCGCTGGCCGACGAGGGACGCGCCGGGCTGGAGGATGCCGCGCAAGGCGTCGTTGTGGCGCACCACCGTGCCCTCGGCGTCCGTCACCCAGACGCCCTCGGCCATGCTGTCCAGCACGGCGGTGAGCGTGCGCGTCTCCTGGCTCAGCTCGGTGTTGCGCGCGGACAGGCGCGCGTGCAGCGAGTCGATGGCGCCCTCCAGGCTCGCCACCTCCTCCAGCCGGTCCGGGTCCGGCGTGGGCCCGTTGCCGCCCTCGGCGCGGCCGCGCGTGCTGCGCTCCAGCCGGTCCAGCTGGCGCTGCAGCGCGCCTCGGCTGAGCCCCAGCGCCATGAGCGAGCCGGCCAGGGTGATGAGCGCCACCGGCACCGCGCCGCTCGGCGTCCCGAGCGAGGCCACGAGCAGGCCCACCACCGTGGCGGGCAGGAGCAGGGGGAGCAGCGTGTAGCGCAGGGGCATGGCGCGTGGGGGCTCGTCGGCTACGGAGGGCTGAGCTTGTAGCCCACGCCGCGCACCGTCTCGATGATGTCACCGGCGGGGCCGAGCTTCTCGCGCAGCCGCTTGATGTGCGTGTCCACGGTGCGGGTGTGGATCTCGGCCTGGATGCCCCAGACGTCGGACAGGAGCACCTCGCGCGTCTGCACGCGATCGCTTCGCTCCAAGAGCGTGCGCAGCAGGCGGAACTCCAGCGCGGTGAGGATGACCTCCTCGTTCTTCACGCGCACCTGGTGGCGGGAGGTGTCCAGGAGGATGTCGCCCGCGGCGAGCACCTGCGCGGGCCCCTCGTCGGCGTCGCCCCGGCGCAGCACCGCCTTGACGCGCAGGAGCAGCTCGCGCACGGAGAAGGGCTTCACCACGTAGTCGTCCGCGCCCAGCTCCAGGCCCTGCACGCGGTCGGACTCCTGGCCCTTGGCGCTGACGATGATGACGGACGTCTTGCGCAGCTCCGGGTCCTGCTTGAGCATCCGCAGCACCTCGCCGCCCGCGATGTCCGGCAGCATGAGGTCCAGCAGCAGCAGGTCCGGCGGGTTGGCGCGCGCGCGGGCCAGGCCCCCGGCGCCCGTGTTGGCGGACTCGGTCTCGAAGCCGGCGGCCCGCAGGTTGTATTCGACGAGGCCGGCGAGGTCCTGCTCGTCCTCGATGATCAGGATTCGCGTCATGGCGTCCTCTTAAGGCGGTGGGCGGCGCTGTGCCCGGAGCGTGGGCGCACGGCTGCTCAGGGGGCGATGCTCGGGTCGCAGGACTGCTCGGTCAGCACCAGCGGCGCGGCGAGCACCGGCGCGTTGTTCCCGGAGTTGACCACCTGCAGGTAGTTGCAGGAGCTGCCCAGGAAGCGCGAGGGCGAGCCCACGGCGATGGCCTCGATGACGAGCGCGTAGTCGCGCCCCACCGGCACGTCCACCTCGAGCGCCTGGCTGCCGCCGTTCTCCAGGGCGGCCATGTCCACGGTGAAGCGCAGCGCGCGGCCCTCGTTGCCGCGCGAGTCCTCCAGCATCACGAGGTCCTCGCGCTTCACCTGCGTGTTGAGGCAGGTGCGCTGCAGCTCCGTGCAGCTTCGGCCCGAGCCGTTCTTGAGCACGCTCACCTGGAGCGCGTGGACCTCGTTGGCCACCGCGCGCGACATCGTCACGTCCAGCGGGAAGCGGCCGGCGTGGGAGGAGGGGGCATCACCGCACGCGAAGAGCAGGGCGGCGAGCGGCAGGACGTTCAGGAGGCGCAGGCTCATGGCTGGGAGGGGTCCACGCGGATGGTGATGGGGACGCGGCCGCGATCTTCCGACGAGGTGAGGGCGACGACGCCCGCGGTGCCGCCGATGGCCACCGCGCCCACGGCCACCCAGAGCCAGGGGCTCTTGTACCAGGGGCGGCCCTCGGAGGCCTCGGCGGCCGTGGCCGTGGCCTTCTCGGGGGCGACCTGGAAGAGCAGCGGCTGGAACGAGTCACCGCGGCCGGCGAGCCGGCGCTGCGCCGCGTCCACCACCTCGAAGTAGTACTCGACCTCGTAGGGCTCGGGCTCCACGGGCACGTCGTAGGCGGGGACGACGGCGCGGAAGCGCTCCTTCTCGCCGCGGTCCTTCACGAAGTCGACGGAGTTGTACGCCTGGCCTCCGGCGCGTCGGTAGAACAGCCGCGCGCGGGCGCCGAGCGCCAGCTCCTGGATGGTGGCCTCCACGACGATGGGCTCTCCGCCGCGCGGGTCCGGAATCGGGTCCACGTCCAGGGTGACGGGGCGCACGCGCCGGCTGCGGATGTCCTCCTTGATGCGCGCGTAGAGCGAGCGCAGCTTGGGCGGCGCCGTGCGAGGCAGCTCGTAGTCGGGACGGGCCTGGAGCAGCTTCTCGTAGGCCTCGCGCGCCTGGTGCTCGTCGCCCAGGTAGAGCGCCGTGAGGCCGAGCAGGCGGTAGAGCTCCACCAACTGGTCGTCCGTCACATCCGGCGCGTCCAGCCCTTCCTGGAGCGTGCGTCGGGCCTCCTCGAACTCACCGTCGTCGATCTGCTCGCGCGCGCGGTCGATTTGAGGGCTGGTGGGGCCGAGCTGTGAGAGGACGGGCGCGGGGAAGAGCGGACGGGCCAACCCGGGGGGCGCCAGGAGGCCCACGACGAGAAAGAGCGCCCCCACCCGCGACGGCGAATCATGCCTGTGCATCAAACCGACCCTAGCAAAGCGTTGTCTGGAGGATCCACGAAGGCCACTCCACCGGTGGTGACGGCGGCGTGACATCTTCGCGGTGCTGTGGAACCCGGGCGTGTTGACGCTGGAGGGTCCGCCTTCTATGTTGCCCGCCCCATTTTGACCGGGAAGTCGCGTAAATGCTCGTAAAGGTTGAACAAATTCATGAGTCCGGGCTGAAGCTGGACGAGCCCATCGCGCAGGAGCTGCTGAGCGCCGCGCTGGACGGCGAGTCGTCTGGCCAGGAGACCGGCTTCCGAGCGACGCGGGCCTCCCAGCTCAAGGCGTCGCTGCGCAAGGTGAGCGGCGGCGTGCTGCTGGAGGGGAAGTTCACCGCCCAGCTGACGGCCCCCTGCAAGCGCTGCCTGAAGGACGTGGAGCTGGCCCTGCCCGTGTCCTTCACCCTGAACCTGGTGCCCGAGTCGCTGGCCCGCGGCGACGACTTCAAGGACGACGACGAGAAGTCCATGGAGAAGAAGGAGCGGCAGCAGGGCGAGACGGGCGGCTCGTTCGAGCTGGACGACGCCGACCAGGAGCTCTTCGATGGGAAGACCATCCACCTGGACCCCATCCTCCGCGAGCAGCTGCTGCTGGCGCTGCCGATGAACCTCGTCTGCAAGGAGGACTGCAAGGGCCTGTGCTCGCAGTGCGGCACCAACCTCAACGAGGCGACGTGCCAGTGCGACACCCGGCCGGTGGACCCGCGGCTGGCGAAGCTCAAGGACATCAAGCTCAACAACTGAAGTTTGGATGATTGCTCACGGCCCCGCGCGGTTGGCGGGGTCGTGAAAAGAGCAAGGGCCGCGACCTCCGGAAGCAGGAGGCGCGGCCCTTCGCACTGAAGCGACGCTCCCGGGAGAGGGAGCGTCAGTGAGGCAGACTCAGGCCTCGGCCTGGGGCAGCAGCTCGCGGCCCTTGTACTGGCCACAGGACGTGCAGGCGCGGTGAGGCATCACCGGCTCCTTGCAGTTCGGGCACTTGGTCACCTGCACCGCGGTGCGCAGGTTGTTGTTCGCCGCACGACGGCGGTCACGACGCATCTTGGAAGTACGCTTCTTGGGGACGCCCACGGCTCACCTCTGTCTCACGCGCTGTGCCGGGGTCCCCGGCTCCCTGCGCAACATGTCGGTCCAACGCCGGGCTGGAAGCGGTCGAGATCAACTCGCGTACTCCCCGTCCGGCATGAAAGGCGGCGGACCCTAGCGGCTCACAAGGTCCGAGTCAATGAGCGTGTATGGCTTGGATCCATCATCCAGACCTCGGCGCTCGAAGGCCACCCCGGGGCCAGATATCCCATGGGGCGCGTCGGGACAACGCTCGTGACGCCCAGCCCATTCTGCGCCACCGCGTGGATCATCCCCGGAGCCCTGGAGCCGCGGATCCACGCCGCCCGCCCGGCTGACCTCCACCCCAGGTACGGGACACCGATGCGGAGCGTCTCCCGGGCCGTCGCCCACCTGCTCCCACCCCACGTGGCGGGGCCAGCGATTCGTTGCCCCCCTGGGAGGTTCCTGGTCTCCTGCGCGCCGCCTCGCGCCCGGAAGGCGCGGGCCGGGTGGGACATGACACGCGCACAGACGAGGGGACGGCAGGGATGAGGCTGGTCCTGGACGCGATGGGGGGAGACCATGCCCCGGCCGCTCCGGTGGAGGGTGGCGTGCTCTTCGCCCGCGCCCACCCCGAGCATCAGGTCGTCCTGGTGGGGGACACCGCGCGGGTGACGCCCCACCTGGGCCGAGGGCTGCCGCCGCCGAACCTGCGGGTGCATCACGCCTCGGAGGTGGTGGAGATGGACGACCACGCCTCCACGGCCTTCCGCCGCAAGCGCGACTCGTCGCTGCGCGTGGGCTTCGAGCTGGTGCGTGACGGCCACGCGGACGCGCTCGTATCCGCAGGCAACTCCGGCGCGGTGATGGCGGGGGGCCTGATGACGCTGGGGCGGCTGCAGGGCGTGGAGCGTCCGGCCCTGGCCGCGCTCTTCCCCGCGCTCAAGGGCGGCGGGCGCTGCCTGCTGCTGGACGCCGGCGCCAACGTGGACTGCAAGCCCTCCCACCTGGCCCAGTTCGCCGTGCTGGGCGAGGCCTACGTGCGCCTGCGCATGGGCGTCGCGCGTCCCCGGGTGGCGGTGCTCTCGAATGGAGAAGAGGCCTCCAAGGGGACCCCCCTGACGCGCGAGGCGAGCGACCTCTTGCGCCAGTCGGACCTGAACTTCGCCGGCTACGTCGAGGGCAAGGACCTGTTCTCCGGCGACGTGCAGGTGGTGGTGACGGACGGCTTCACCGGGAATGTCGTCCTCAAGACATCCGAGGGCGTGGGCATGGGCGTCATCGGGCTGTTGCGGCAGGCCATCGAGAAGCGGGGCGGCCTGTCGGAGAAGCTGGGCGCGATGCTGCTCCAGCCCGCCCTGGCGGGCCTGCGCAAGATGGTGGACTACGCCGAGGTGGGCGGGGCTCCACTGCTGGGCCTGAACGGGGTGGGCATCGTGGCCCATGGCCGCTCGTCCCCACGCGCCATCCACAACGCGCTGGGTGCCGCGCTGGCCACCGCCCAGGCCGGACTGCAGGAGGAGTTGACGCGATGCATCGCCCGCGCCGCGTCCTGGCTGCCTGCCCACCCGAGGGGAAAAAAGGGGACAGAGCAATCGGTTTCCGATTAGAGAGCGGACGCCTGGGCATTGGGCTGCGACGGGTCTCCTCGAGGTGACGTCAGGACCGGCTGGAGACAGGACGCGCCCCGCGACCCACGACGTCGGGTGAGTGCTTCCCGGCGGAAGACCGTGGCCCGGGGGATGTCGGCGCGAAGGCGCCCGATGTCACAGGACGGATTTGGACGTATCAGGAGGCAGAGACCGCACATGGCGAAGGTCGCATTCGTGTTTCCCGGGCAGGGCAGCCAGGCCGTCGGGATGGGCAAGGACCTCTTCGAGAAGTTCCCCGAGGCCCGCGCCGTCTTCGAGGCCGCGGACGACGCGCTCGGAGAGTCGCTCTCCAAGCTCTGCTTCGAGGGACCAGAAGACGCGCTGAAGCTCACGGCCAACACCCAGCCGGCCATCCTGACGGTGTCGGTGGCGGCGCACGCGGTGTTCGCGAAGCGCGGGCCCCAGGCGGCCTTCGTGGCCGGCCACTCGCTGGGCGAGTACTCCGCGCTGGTGGCCGCGGGCGCCATGTCGCTGGGCGACGCGGCCCGGGCCGTGCGCGCGCGCGGCAGCTTCATGCAGGAGGCGGTGCCCGCGGGCGTGGGCGCCATGGCGGCGGTGCTGGGGCTGGAGCCCGCCAAGGTGAAGGCGGCCTGTGACGCGGCGGCGGAAGGGCAGGTGGTGTCGCCGGCCAACTACAACTCGCCCGAGCAGACGGTGATTGCCGGCGACGCGGCGGCGGTGGAGCGCGCGGGCGTCAAGTGCAAGGAGGCCGGCGCCAAGCGGGTGATGCCGCTGCCCGTCTCCGCGCCCTTCCACTGCGCGCTGATGGAGCCGGTGAAGCCCCGGCTGGCGGCGGTGGTGGGCGGCGTGAAGCTGTCGGCGCCGGCGGTGCCGGTGGTGACGAACGTGGAGGCGCGGCCCAACCAGGACGTGTCCCGCGTGGTGCCGCTCCTGCTCGAGCAGGTGAGCGCGCCGGTGCGGTGGATTGAATGCGTGGAGGCGCTCAAGGCCGAGGGCGTCACGCGCGTGGTGGAGCTGGGGCCGGGCAAGGTGCTGTGCGGGCTGGTCAAGCGCATCACCAAGGACATCGAAACCTTCAACGTCGAGGACGCCGCGAGCCTGGAGAAGGTGCTCGCGGCGCTGGGGTGAGCGCATGAGCTTCAAGGACAAGGTGGTGCTGGTGACGGGTGGCTCGCGCGGCATCGGCCGGGCGTGCGCGGTGGCGTTCGCCAAGGCGGGCGCCTCCACGGTCATCATCAGCTACGCGGGCAACGAGGCCGCGGCCCAGGAGACGGTGGGGCTGCTCACCGCCGCCGGTGCCAAGGCGGAGTCGGTGCGCTTCGATGTGTCGGACACCGCCGCGTGCGCCGCCGCCATCGAGGGCATCGTCAAGAACCACGGCCGGCTGGACGTGCTCGTCAACAACGCGGGCATGGCCGTGGACGGCCTGGTCATGCGGGTGAAGGACGACGACTGGGACAAGCAGCTCGACGCCAACCTGCGCGGCCCCTTCGCCCTCATCCGGGCCGCCAGCCGGCCCATGATGAAGCAGCGCTCGGGCGCCATCGTCAACGTCACCTCCGTCGTGGGCGACATGGGCAACCCCGGCCAGTCGGCCTATTCGGCGGCCAAGGCGGGCCTCGTGGGCCTGACGAAGACGGTGGCCAAGGAGCTTTCCAGCCGGGGCATCCGGGTCAACGCCGTTTCGCCCGGGTTCATCAGCACGGACATGACGGCCCACCTGAACGACGAGCTGCGCCAGAAGATGGTGGAGGGCATCCCGCTGGGGCGGCTGGGCAACCCGGAGGAGGTGGCCCAGGCCGTCCTCTTCCTCTCAGGTGACGCTTCCTCCTACATCACCGGCGAGGTCCTCAAGGTCAACGGCGGCATGTACATGTAACCCAAGGTTGGATTGCCAGCGGGCGTGGGATATACCGCGCCGGCTTTCGACAGGGCTCGGGAAGCCTTCCGGGCCTACATCTGGTTCCTGGAGGGTTCAGCATTATGTCGACGTCCGCTATTGAGGCCAAGGTCAAGAACATCATCGCCGACCAGCTCGGCGTGGGAGAGGACGAGATCAAGCCCGAGTCGTCCTTCATCGAAGACCTTGGCGCCGACAGCCTCGACATCGTCGAGCTCGTGATGGCGATGGAAGAGGAGTTCGAGGTCGAGATTCCCGACGAGGAGGCCGAGAACATCAAGACCGTTGGCGACGCCATCAAGTACGTCACCGACCACAAGAAGTAGACAGCACACAGCGTGCCGGGGGGCGGGGTGACGCCGCGTTGAAGCGCGGCGTCCCCGGCGTCTCAGGCGCCACCGGAGAGGACCGTGTCACACCGTCGAGTCGTCATCACCGGTACCGGGCTCATCTCGGCACTGGGCACAGGAACCGAGAAGAACTGGCAGGCGCTGCTTGCTGGCACTTCAGGCATTTCCCTCGTCACCCGCTTCGACCCCAAGAAGATCGACACGCGAATCGCCGGCGAGGTCCGGGACTTCGAGCCGGAGAAGTTCATCGACAAGCGCGAAGTGCGCCGCATGGACCTCTACGCGCAGTACGCCATGGCCGCCGCGGCGATGGCGGTGGAGGAGTCTGGGCTGCCGGTGGGCCCGGACGCGCCGCACGGCTATGTGCCGGAGCGCGTGGGCGTCATCGTGGGCTCGGGCATCGGAGGCATCTCCTCCTTGGAGGAGCAGCACCGCAAGGGCCTGGAGAAGGGGTTCGACCGGCTGTCGCCCTTCTTCATCATCCAGATGATCGTCAACATGGCGCCTGGGCTCATCTCCATGCGCTACAACTGCAAGGGGCCCAACTGGGCTCCGGTGTCCGCCTGCGCCACCAGCGCCCACGCCATCGGCGAGGCCTGGAAGTCCATCAAGCTGGGCGAGACGGACGCGGCCATCGCCGGCGGCGCCGAGGCGGCCATCACCCCGCTGGGGCTGGGTGGCTTCTCGGTGATGAAGGCGCTGTCCACGCGCAATGACGACCCGGCGGCGGCCAGCCGTCCGTTCGACAAGGACCGGGACGGGTTCGTCATGGGCGAGGGCGCGGGCATGCTGGTGCTCGAGGAGATGGAGGCCGCGAAGAAGCGCGGCGCGAAGATCCTCGCGGAGCTGGTGGGCTACGGCGCCAACTCGGACGCGTACCACGTGACGCAGCCGGCGCCGGAAGGCGAGGGCGCGGCGCGCTGCATGCGGCTGGCGCTCCAGTCGGCGGGGATGAACCCGGAGGACGTGGGCTACATCAACGCGCACGGCACCTCCACGCCCTTCAACGACGCGAACGAGACCAAGGCCATCAAGGCGGTGTTCGGCGACCACGCCCGCAAGGTGGCGGTGTCGTCGACCAAGTCCATGACGGGCCACATGCTCGGTGCGGCGGGCGGCTACGAGGGCGTGGTGAGCGCGCTGGCCTTGTCGCGCAACATCCTGCCCCCCACCATCAACCAGACGACGCCCGACCCCGAGTGCGACCTGGACTACGTGCCCAACCAGGCGCGCGAGCTCCGGGTGGACGCGGTGATGAGCAACTCGTTCGGCTTCGGCGGCACCAACGCGGTGCTGCTGTTCAAGCGCTTCCAGTAACGGGAAGCGAGGAGACCCCGCGTGAAAGTCATTCTCGCTTCGGACCACGCGGGCCTGGAGCTCCGCCAGGAGTTGGTGGCGGCGCTCCAGGAGCGGAAGGTGGCCCACGAGGACGTGGGGCCCTTCGCCCGGGACTCGGTGGACTACCCGGACTTCGCCGCGCGCGTGGCGAAGGCGGTGACGTCCGGCGAGGCCACGCTGGGCGTGCTGGTGTGTGGCACCGGCATCGGCATGAGCATCGTCGCCAACAAGCACAAGGGCGTGCGAGCGGCCCTGTGCACCACGGAGTTCGAGGCCCGGATGGCGCGGGCCCACAATGACGCCAACGTGCTGTGCCTGGGCCAGCGCGTGGTGGGTGCCGGCGTGGGCCGGGCCATCCTGGAGGCGTTCCTCGGCACGGCGTTCGAGGGCGGTCGCCACGAGCGCCGCGTGCAGAAGATTCGCGAGGCCGAGTCCCAGGGCTAGCGGCCTTCGCAGTACCCGTCGTCGTGAGGAGATCAGCCATGGAGAACACCCGCACTCTGGCCGAGGTGGACCCCGAGATTGCCCAGGCCGTGCGTCATGAGACCGAGCGCCAGGAGCAAGGCCTGGAGCTGATCGCCTCGGAGAACTTCGTCAGCCCCGCGGTGATGGAGGCGGTGGGCTCGGTGCTCACCAACAAGTACGCGGAGGGCTACCCCGGCAAGCGCTACTACGGCGGCTGCGAGGTGGTGGACGTGGTGGAGAACCTCGCCATCGACCGCGCGAAGCAGCTGTTCGGCGCGGACTTCGTCAACGTGCAGGCGCACTCGGGCAGCCAGGCGAACATGGGCGCGTACATGGCGCTGATGAAGCCCGGTGACACCATGCTGTCCCTGGACCTGAACTCCGGCGGCCACCTCACCCACGGCGCCACGTTCAACTTCTCCGGCAAGCTCTACAAGGTCGTCCACTACGGCCTGACGCGCGACACGGAGACCATCGACTTCGCCCAGGTGCGCCAGCTGGCCCTGGAGCACAAGCCGAAGGTCATCGTCGTGGGCGCCAGCGCCTACCCGCGCACGCTCGACTTCGCGAAGTTCCGGGAGATCGCCGACGAGGCGGGCGCCTCCATGATGGTGGACATGGCGCACATCGCGGGCCTGGTCGCCGCGGGCGTGCACCCCTCGCCGGTGCCCTTCGCGGACATCGTCACCACCACCACGCACAAGACGCTGCGCGGTCCGCGCGGCGGCCTGGTGATGGGCAAGGAGCCGTACGCGAAGTCCATCAACAGCCAGATCTTCCCCGGCATCCAGGGCGGCCCGCTGATGCACGTCATCGCCGGCAAGGCCGTGGCCCTGCGCGAGGCGCTGACGCCGGAGTACAAGGCGTACCAGAAGCAGATCGTCGCCAACGCGAGCGCTCTGGCGGAGGCGCTCCTGTCCGCGGGCCTGCGGCTGACGTCCGGCGGCACCGACAACCACCTGATGCTGGTGGACCTGCGGCCCAAGAAGCTGACGGGCAAGGTGGCCGAGGCGGTGCTCGACAAGGCGGGCATCACGGTGAACAAGAACATGATTCCGTTCGACCCGGAGAAGCCGATGGTGACCTCCGGTGTCCGGGTGGGCACGCCCGCCATCACCACGCGCGGCATGCGCGAGGCCCAGATGGCCACGGTGGGCAAGCTCATCGGCGCCGCGCTGGACGCGGCCCAGGACGACGCTGGGCTCGCGCGCATCCGCGGGCAGGTGAAGGAGCTGGCCCAGAGCTTCCCGCTGTACGCCTCGCGTCTGAAGTAGCCGCCGCTCGTTCGCCGACAGGAGCTTCTCTCCCGCCTCCATGCGTTGCCCGTTCTGCCAGGATGCCGAAAACAAGGTCATCGACTCGAGAGAGTCACACGAGGGCTCCGTCATCCGGCGGCGCCGCGAGTGTCTGGCCTGCAAGCGCCGCTTCACGACGTACGAGCGGGTGGAGGAGCTCTACCCGCTCATCGTGAAGAAGGACGGCCGGCGGGAGGCGTTCGACCGCGAGAAGATCGTCAGCGGCCTGAAGAAGGCCTGCGAGAAGCGCCCCGTCTCCGCCGACAAGCTGGAGGAGACGGTGGTGGCCATCGAGCGGCTCTTGCAGGGCATGGGCGAGAAGGAGATCAACTCGTCCGTCATCGGCGAGGAGGTCATGCGCCGGCTGCAGCAGATGGACGAGGTGGCCTATGTGCGCTTCGCCTCCGTGTACCGCAGCTTCCGCGACATCTCCGAGTTCATGCACGAGCTGAAGGACCTGCTCGAGGACCAGGAGCGCGAGCGCAAGGCGAAGCCGCCGCTCCTCCCGGGCCGGGGCAGTTGAAGGAGAACGGATGAGGCTGCTCACGCGGGCAAAGCTCGAAGCCACGAGGGCGCCCCGGGCGAAGCGGGCGGCGGACTTCGACCGCGCGGTGGCCGAGTTCTTCATGCGCATCGCGCTGGAGGAGGCCGCCAAGGGCCTGGGCCGCACCAGCCCCAACCCCGTGGTGGGCGCGGTGCTGGTGAAGGGCGGCCGCATCATCGCCCGCGGCTACCACAAGAAGGCGGGCACCGCGCACGCGGAGGTGGTGGCGCTGGAGGCCGCGGGCGCCAAGGCGCGGGGCGCGGACCTCTACTCCACGCTGGAGCCGTGCGACCACTACGGCCGCACGCCGCCGTGCAGCCTGGCCATCATCGAGGCGGGCGTGCGCCGCGTCTTCTGCGGCTCGGCGGACCCCAACCCCAAGGTGAGCGGCAAGGGCGTGGCGCGCATGCGCCGCGCGGGCGTGAAGGTCGTCACCGGCGTGCTCCAGGCGGAGGCCGACAAGCTCAACCGGCCCTTCTTCAAGCTCATCCGCACGGGCATGCCCTGGGTGACGCTCAAGGCCGCGGCCACGCTGGACGGCAAGCTGGCCACGGCCACGGGGGACTCGCGCTGGGTGACGGGGGAGAAGGCGCGCGAGTGGGTCCACCGGCTGCGCGACTCCGTGGACGTCATCCTGGTGGGCGCCAACACCGTGCGCCACGACGACCCCAAGCTCACCACGCGGCTGCCCGGCGGCGGGGGCAAGGACGCGCTGCGCGTGGTGGTGGACAGCCGGCTGCGCCTGTCGCCGCGCTACACCGTCTTCAACCAGAAGAGCTCCGCGCGCACCATCATCGCCACGCTGGAGGACCCCGAGGGCCGCAAGGCCCGGCGCTTCCTCGCCCAGGGCGTGGAGGTGTGGCAGGTGCGCCCCAAGGCGGACCGGGTGGACCTGAAGGCGCTCCTGCGCCGGCTCGCCCGCTCCGGCCACAACCACGTGCTCGTGGAGGGGGGCGCGGAGATGTACGGCTCCTTCCTGCGCGAGAAGCTGGCGGACGAGCTGGCGCTGTTCCTCGCGCCCAAGCTGCTCGGCCGCGAGGGCATGTCGTGGGCCGGGGACCTGGGCGTGAAGGAGATGGCCCAGGCGCTCGCGGTGAAGGACCTCACCTTCGAGCAGCACGGCCCGGACATCCTGCTCCAGGCGCTGCTCTAGGCACTTTCGGCGCCCATGAGCGGGGCGCATGGTGTCGGTGAATGACGGACACATCGGCGCGCCGGACGAGGGCGACCCGCGGGGCCGTTCGTTATAAGCCTGGGCATCATGTTCACCGGGCTCATTCAGGACATCGGCAGGGTGGAGCGCGTCATCCCGGGTGGGATGACGGACTTGTGGATTCGCACGGCGCTGGGGGCCTCGGGCTTCGCGCTGGGCGAGTCGATCGCCGTGGATGGCGCGTGCCTCACGGTGGTGGAGCTCTCCGGGGACACCTTCCGGGTGCAGGTGGCGCCGGAGTCGCTCAGGCGCACCACGCTGGACGGGGTGCGGCCCGGGGACCGGGTCAACCTGGAGCGGGCGCTGGCGCTGGGGGACCGGCTGGGCGGGCACCTGGTCTCCGGGCACGTGGACCAGGTCAGCTCGGTGCTGGAGACCTACCCGGAAGGCGGCTCGTGGGTGATGGTGTTCGGCCTGCCCGAGTCCCTGGCGCCGTACTTCATCGAGAAGGGCTCGGTGGCCATCGACGGCATCAGTCTGACGGTCAACAGCGTGGGCGCGGACCGCTTCGGGGTGCAGCTGATTCCGGAGACGCAGGAGCGCACCACCCTGCGGGCCAAGGCGGTGGGGGCCCGGGTCAACCTGGAGGCGGACCCGATTGGGAAGTACGTGGCCCGGCTGTTCTCGCTCCAGCGCGGGCAGGTGGGCGCTTCCCCGGGTGGGGTGACGGAGGCGACCGTCCGGGCGGCGGGCTTCGGCACGCCGTAGCAGGCGACGGCGGGGGCGCGGGTGGTGTAGGAAGCCCCGCATGCCTCGCTACATCGAAGGTGACTTCCTCCCCCCCAAGGGCCGCTTCGCCATCTGCGTTGCCCGCTTCAATGGCTTCATCACCGAGGAGCTGGCCAAGGGCGCCGTGGACACGCTGGTGCGCCACGGCGTGGCCGACGCGGACGTGGACGTGTACCGCTGCCCCGGCACGTACGAGCTGCCCGGGCTGGTGCGCCGCGTGACGGAGTCGCGTCAGTACGTGGGCGTCATCGCCCTGGGCGCCGTCATCCGCGGCGGCACGCCCCACTTCGACTACGTGGCCGGCGAGTGCGCCAAGGGCATCGGCGCGGTGGCCTTCAACGCGGCGGCGGCCAACCCCGCGACGTCCGTGACGTTCGGCGTGCTCACCACCGACACGGTGGAGCAGGCCATCGACCGGGCGGGCGTGAAGGCGGGCAACAAGGGCGCCGAGGCCACGCTGGCCTGCATCGAGATGGTGAACCTGTACGCGCGCATCCCCGCGCTCGACGCGAGGAAGGGGTAGTCCATGGGCGCGCGCAGAACGGGACGTGAGCGGGCGTTGCAGGCGCTCTACCAGCTGGAGATGGCGCCGGGGACGTCGGTGTACGAGGCGCTGGAGTCGGCGTGGACGGCCTCCGCCGAGGCCGAGGAGCAGAAGCGCGATCCGGACGCGGTGAAGTTCGCCCGCGAGCTGGTGGACGGCGTGCAGGGCCACCGCGCGGAGATCGACCGGCTCATCGAGTCGCACAGCCACAACTGGCGGTTGGACCGCATGTCCCGCATCGACCGCAACGTGCTGCGCGTGGGCATCTTCGAGCTGAAGTACCGTCCGGACATCCCCCGCAAGGTCACCATCAACGAGGCGGTGGAGCTGGGGAAGAACTTCGGGACGGAGGAGTCCAGCGCGTTCGTCAACGGCCTGTTGGACCGGGTGGCGGTGGCGCTCAAGAAGGACTGAAGTCCCGAGCCGAGGAGCAACCGCGGTGAGCCAGACGACGACGCACGACATCGGGATGGAGGGGCTGGACTCGCTGACCGGCGTGGACGCCCTGTGCCTGTTCGTGGCCGAGGATGATCGCCCGTTGCCGGCCACCGCGGGCTACGTGGACTGGCGCCTGTGCGGTGCGTTGTCGCGGGTGCTCAAGGGCGGCTTCTTCTCCGGCGTGAAGGACGACTGGCTCCTGTTGCCCGCGGACGGGAAGCTGGAGGTGCCGCGCATCTTCGTCGTGGGCCTGGGGGCCCGGAAGGCGCTGGACGCCGAAAGGCTCCACGAGGCGCTGGCCGAGGCGGGCAAGGTGCTCAGCCGGGCCAAGGTGGCGTCGGTGGCGCTGGAAATCCCCGGCGGCGGTTCGTTGGATGACGCGGCGCGGGCGGAGGCCTTCCAGAAGGGCTTCTTGCCGGCGTTCAAGGGCGGACGGGTGGCCCTCCTGACGGACAAGGCGCTCGTCCGACTCCTACCAGGCAGGAAGGGCTGAAGCTCGGCGACCGGGCAGGCCTTCTGTTAGCATCGGGGGACCGTCCGGGGCGTGCACGCATGCGTGTCAAGGTGTTGATTGTCGAGGACTCCAAGGCGTCGCGCGAATACATCGCGTCGACGGTGGAGGCGGTGGAGGGCATCGAGGCCGTCGTCACCTCCAGCGGCTTCGAGGCGCTGAAGCTGCTGCCGCGTCACCGCTTCGACCTCATCATCACCGACATCAACATGCCCGACATCAACGGGCTGGAGCTCATCAACTTCGTCAAGAAGAACCCCAACTACCGCGACGTGCCGCTCTTCATCATCACCACGGAGGGGCGGGAGCAGGACCGCGAGCGGGGCATGGCGTTGGGGGCGGCGGAGTACCTGGTCAAGCCGTTCCAGCCCGGCAGCCTCGAGGGGCTCTTGCGCCGGTACCTGAAGCTGCCGTGAGTCCCCCGAGCAAGGCCCTGGCCGAGTTCGTGGCCGAGGCGACCGAGATTCTCGAGGCGCTCGGCAAGGACCTGCTGGTGCTGGACGAGCGGCGCGGCCAGGAGGCGGACCCGGAGCGGGTCAACGGCATCTTCCGCGCGGCGCACTCGCTCAAGGGCCTGGCGGGGCTGTTCGGGCAGGAGCGCATCTCCCGGCTGGCGCACGGGACGGAGGACCTGCTCGACCGGCTGCGGCTGGGCAGGCTGCTGTTGGACGACGCGGTGCTCGACACGCTGATTGAAGCGCTGGATGCGTTCCAGTCGCTGTTGGCGGAGACGGCGCGGGGGTTGGAGACGGAGGGGCTGAGCCGGCGCGTGGAGGGCATGGCGGAGCGGTTGATCCGCCTGGGCGAGGTGCCCGTCGCTCGGGACGAGGACCCGCTGGAGCGGCTGGAACTGGAAGCGCAGGTGCGCTCGGTCTTCACGGAGTACGAGGAGCATCGGCTCCGGGAGAACGTGCGGCGGGGCGTGGCGCTGTGGCGCGTGCGCGCGGCGTTCGACCTGTCGGACTTCGACAAGGGGCTGGCGGACCTGAACACGCGGCTCAAGCCGCTGGGTGAGGTCATCAGCACGCTGCCGTCCGCGCGGCCGGGTGGGGCGCATGGCATCGCGTTCGACCTCATCTTCGGCACGCACGTGTCGGTGACGGAGCTGGAGTCTGGATTGAGTGGGACGCCCGCGGAGCTGGCGCCCCTCAACGTGAGGCCCGTGGGGGTGCCCGCGACGGCCCACTCGGCGGAGGTGCTGGCCAGGGTGGTCGAGCCGCCCGCCATCGTCGTGGAGCCGCCGGGCACGCGTCCCGAGGGGGCGCCGCCCGTGGCGAAGCGCGGTGGGAAGAAGCGCGGCGCGAAGGGGATGACGGAAGGGCGACAGCCGTCACTGCCGCTCACGGAGCAAGGGCCTGGGGCGGCGCGGGGTGACGGCGGGCGTGAGAACGCGGGCTCGCCCCCGATGGGGAAGGGGGGCGTGAATCCAACCTCGGGTCCTGCAAGTGTGGGGCTGGGTGGCGTGACGTTGCTGCAGGGCGTCGCGGCCACCACCGGGCCGTCGCTCGTGACGTACCTCCAGGGCCCCGGAGGCCGCGCTCCCGTGCGCGCGGTATCGACCTCCGCCGAAGCCCCGACCTCTGCACCTCCGACGACCGTGGCCTCCACCACGCCGGAGCCGTCGCTGCGCTCGTTGACGCAGACGGTGCGCGTCGACATCGGCAAGCTGGATGGCCTCATCAACATGGTGGGCGAGCTGCTGCTCATCAAGGCGAACCTCCAGCGGCTCGCCGAGTCCGCGCGGCAGGACGGCGTGGTGCCCCTGTCGAAGCTGTTCGGTCAGGAGCTGGCGCGCGAGACGCGGGGCCTGGAGCGCAAGCTGGAGGCCCTCCAGGAGGGCCTGCTCGAGGCACGCATGGTCCCCGTGGGCCAGGTGTTCGACAAGCTGGCCCGGCTGGTGCGTCGCATCACCCGCGAGGCGGGCAAGGAGATCGACTTCGTCATCGGCGGCGGCGAGGTGGAGCTCGACAAGCTCATCGTCGAGGAGCTGAGCGACCCGCTCATGCACCTCATCCGCAACGCCATCGACCACGGCGTCGAGTCACCGGACGCGCGACTGGCCGCGGGCAAGTCCCGCCGCGCGGTGGTGGCGCTGCGCGCCGTGCAGAAGGGCAACCACGTCGTCATCGAGGTGAGCGACGACGGCGCGGGCATCGACGAGCTGCGCGTGCGCGAGGTGGCGCTGACGCGGGGCCTCATCACCTTCGCGCAGGCCGAGGAGATGGGCCGCCGCGAGCTGCTCAACCTCATCTTCCTTCCGGGCTTCTCCACCGCGCGCAGCGTGTCCGAGCTGTCCGGCCGAGGCGTGGGCCTGGACGTGGTGAAGAACAACCTGGGCAACCTCTCCGGCATCATCGACGTGTGGAGCGAGCGCGGGAAGGGCACCGCCTTCCACCTGACGCTGCCCGTCACGCTGGCCATCATCCGCGCGCTGGTCGTGGGCGTGAGCGCGCGCACGTACGCGGTTCCCCTCAACAGCGTGCTCGAAATCCTCTCCGTGCAGCCCCGCGAGATTCGCACCGTGGAGCGGCGCGAGGTGCTGGACCTGCGCGGACAGACGCTCCCCTTCGTGCGCCTGTCGCGCCTGTTCGGTCTGCCAGAGCGGCCGGTGAGTCGCTACTTCGTGGTGGTGGTGGGGCTCGCCCAGGAGCGGCTGGGCATCGCCGTGGACGAACTGCACGGGCAGCAGGACATCGTCACCAAGCCCCTGGGCGGCCGGCTGCAATCGGTCCGGGGCATCTCCGGCGCCACGGACCTGGGAAACCGGACTCCCGTGCTGGTGCTGGATGTCGGCGCGCTGCTGGAAGACGGGCTGGCCCTGGAGCGAAGGCGGGCCTGACGTCCGGCGCGGCCGGCTGCTATCCTCGCGAGCCGTGTCCCGGTTCGCCGAACTGCTCGACGACTTCTTCTTCCGTCCGGACGAGGACGTCAGCGGGCTGCAGGACTTCGCCGCCGGCAGCGACGGCGTGGCCTCCGTCACGCCCGAGGAGGTCCCCGAGGAGTACCTCGCCTTCCGCCTGGAGGGAGAGTGCTACGCGGTGCCCATCCGCGCGGTGCGCGAGATCGCCAAGGTGCCGCCGCTGACGGAGATTCCCAGGGCCGAGCCCCAGCTGCTGGGCGTGCTGAACCTGCGCGGCGAGCTGCTGCCCGCGTACGATATCAAGGTGCGCCTGGGCCTCGCGGAACGCGCGCCGCTGGTCGCCGGCCCCGACGCGCCCGTGCCGCCGCGAGACGCACGCATCCTCGTGCTGCGCACGCAGACGGGGCCCGCGGGTGTGTGGGTGGACAGCGTCAGCGGCGTGGTGAAGCTCAAGCCCTCCATGTTGGAGCCGCCACCGCCGAGCCTCCGAATCGGGGACCGGGACTGCGTGGTGGCCATCGGCCGACGTGGACCCTCGCTGTTCATCCTCCTGGACCCCGAACAGGCGCTGGCGTCATGAAGGACTCCGTCAACCTGCTGGCGCATCATCCTTCCGGTGTGCCCGAGGCGCCCGCGGGACACCCGGACTCGCCAGTGCAGCTGTGCGCCTTCTTCGTCGGCGAGGACGAATACGCGCTCGACATCCAGCGCGTGGAGGAGGTGCTCCCGCTCCAGCGCGTGACACCCATCCCCCACGCGCCGTCGTTCGTCGAAGGCGTGCTGCACCTGCGCGGCGTCATCCTGCCGGTGGTGGACCTGCGCAAGAGATTGCAGGGGCAGCCCTCGGTGGAGTCGCGCAAGGCGCGCCTCTTGGTCTGCAGGCTGGGCGCGCGGCGGGTGGCGGTGAAGGTGGAGCGCGTGGCGGAGGTGCTGCGCGCGCGTCGGGGTGATATCAAGCCCGCGCCCGCGTTGAGGGTGGCGGGGCGCTCGCCCTTCGTCGTGGGGGTGTGCGGTCCACCGGACCGGTTGCGACTGTTGCTGGACTTGAAGGCGCTGTTGCGCGCGGAGCTGGAGCGCGAGGCGGTTCGTCCGGCGCGATGACACGTGAAGGGAAGGGCCATGCCTCGCAGTGACCTGGACAACCACCGCCGCATCCTCGGCATCAGCTTCCTGGTGGTGAACGGCTTGACGGTGCTGGTGGGCGTCGGCGCGATGCTCTTCTTCACGGTCATGGGGCTGGGCATCATCAGCGACACCGCTTCGGCCAAGGACCGCGCCGACTTCTGGTGGTTCGGCGGCGGCGTGAGCGTCTGTGTCCTGGTGTACTGCCTGCCGGGGCTCTTCACGGGCATCGGCTTGTTGAAGCGGCGCGCGTGGTCGCGGGTGCTGGCGCTGGTGCTGGGAATCCTGAACCTGGCGAACTTCCCGCTGGGCACGTGCCTGGGCATCTACGCCCTCTGGTTCTACGCGCAGGAAGGGTCCGACCGGGTCTTCGAATGAGCCACCTGCCCGTCTTCCCCGCGGAGGAGGAGCGCTACCGCGCGCTCCAGGAGCTGGACCCGCGAGCAGAGGGCATCCTCGACGTGCTCGTCACCGGCCTGCACGACGAGAGCTGGCGCGTGCGGCACGCGGCGGCGACGGGCCTGCAGCGGCTGACGCCCCCCGAGCAGGTGGCCTCCCGGCTCGTCGCCGTGCTGGGCGAGCGCGGGGAGACGGGCGCGCGCAACGCCGCGGCGGAGGCCCTCTCCGGCCTGGGCCCGGCCGCGCTCGCGCCGCTGGTGAAGCTCTTGGGCCACGTGGACCCGGACCAGCGCAAGTTCGCCGCGGACATCCTCGGGCAACTGGGGCTCGGCACCGCGGAGCTGCCGCTCGTCCAGGCCCTGGAGGACCCGGACCTGAACGTGCGCGTGGCGGTGTCGGAAGCGCTGGGGCGCGTGGGCGGGGAGCACGCGGCGCGCGCGTTGTCGCGGCTGCTCGGTGACGCGGAGCCGCTGCTGCGCCTGTCCTCGCTGGAGGGCCTGGCGCTCCTGCGTCGCCCTCCGCCCCTGCCCGTGGTGGTGGCGCTGCTGGACGACGCGAAGCTGCGACGCAGCGCCTTCCGCGTGCTGGGGCTCATCCCCCAGGTGGCCGCCACGGAGCGGCTGTGTCAGGGCCTGTCGTCGGACGCGCGCTCGATTCGCGAGGCAGCCCTGGCGGCGCTGGGCACGCAGGCCTCGCTGGTGGAGGCGTCGCGTCGCTGTGAGCTGGAGGCCGTCATCGTCGCGGCGCTCCGGCGCCTGCCGGACGCGGTGTCGCGGCTGGAGCAGGCGATGGAGGCGGAGGACGTGGCGGTGCGCTCGGGCGCGCTGCTCGCGGTGGCGGCGCTGGGCGAGGCCTCGCTCGCGGTGCGGGTGGCGGAGGTCGCCCGCGAGGACCGGCTGCTGCGGGATGTGCTGGGCACGCTGGGGCGGCTGGGCTCCGAAGGTGGCCGGCTCCTGCTCGCGGCGATGGCGGACCTGTCCGCGCCGGCGAGGGCCGCGGCGGCCGAGGCGCTGGTGGACCTGGTGGACCCCGGCTCCGTCACGCCGCTGTGCGCGCTGCTGGAGTGGGCGGAGGATGACCTGCGCGGGGTGGTGGTGCGGGCGTTGGGGCGGACCCGCTCACCGGAGGCGGCCAGCCCGCTGGTGGATCTGCTGCGGGACCCGGTGACGGCGGGCGCGGCGACGCGGGCCCTGGGCGCGCTCGCGGGGAGCTGCCGGGCGGCGGTGCTGTCGGCGCTGGAGGAGGCGGTGGCGCGTCGGGCCACCCCCGTGGCGGTGACGGCGCTGGGCCGCGTGGGAGGCGCGCCCGCGCTGCCGTCGCTGCGTGCGCTCGCGCGCGATGTCGACCCGCGCTGGCGAGCCGCGGCGGTGGAGGTGGCCGGAGAGGTGGACGGCGGCGTCGGTCGGGAGCTGGCGCGCGCGGCGCTCGCGGACGAGGCCTCTCCCGTGCGGGCGGCGGGAGCGCGCGCCATGGGACGGTTGGGAGGCGCGGAGGCGGGCGCGCTGCTGCGCTCCGCGCTCCAGGACGAGGACGCCTCCGTGAGGCGGGCCGCGGTGGAGGCGGTGGGGGAGAGCGGCGCGGTGGACCGCGCGCCGGAGCTGGAGCGACTGGTGCGTCATCCGGACGGCGCGTTGGCGGTGGCCGCGGTGCGGGCGCTGTCGAGGCTGGGCCGGGTGGAGGCGAAGGTGCTGCGGGAGGCGTCTGGGCATTCCGACGAGGAGGTGGTGAAGGCGGTGTTGTCCGCGGGTGCGGTGTCGCGGGAGGGCGTGACTCTGGCGGTATCCTTGCTGGAGCATCCCCACTGGGATGTGCGCGCGGCGGCGGCGCGAGTGCTGGGAGACTCGGGAGGGCCGGAGTGTCTGGAGCCGGCCCGTCGGGTGCTGGAGACGGAGCCGGACGCGCTGGCTCGACAGGCACTGGCGGACGCGGTGGAGCGCTTGTCGCGGCGCTGAGCGGGGGGACTCGGGGTGGCTCGCTTCGACGACAGTCGGCCGGAGATGACCGCGGAGGAGTTCCGGCTCCTGCGCGACCACGTGTACTCGCACTGCGGCATCCTCGTGCACGAGGACATGAAGTTCGTGATGGAGCGGCGGCTGTGGCCGCGCCTGGAGACGCTGGGCGTCCCGGACTTCAGCGCCTACCACCGCTACCTGCGCTACGACGCCAACCGGCACGCGGAGCTGGAGGCCGCCGTCGAGTCGCTCACCACGCACGAGACGTACTTCTTCCGCGAGCCCTCGCAGCTCAAGGCCTTCCGGGAGGAGCTGCTGCCCGTGCTCGAGAAGCGCAACGCGCGCACGAAGCGGCTGCGCCTGTGGTCCGCGGGGTGCTCCTCCGGTGAGGAGGCGTACACGCTGGCGATGCTCCTCAAGGACGAGCCCCGCTTCGAGGGCTGGGACGTGGAGGTGTACGGCTCCGACATCTCCCGGCGCGTGCTGACGATGGCGCGGCGCGCGGAGTACGGCCCGTCCGCGCTGCGCGCCACGTCCGCGGACCTGCTGGAGCGCTTCTTCGTCCCCGCGGGCAACACCAAGGTGCGCGTGCGCGACGATGTCCGCGCCATGGTGTCCTTCGGCCACCACAACCTTCTGGACGAGGCCGGCAGCCAGCTGGTGATGAAGATGGACGCGGTGTTCTGCCGCAACGTGATGATCTACTTCGACCAGTCCGCGCGCAGGAAGGTGCTGCGAATCCTGCGCGACAGGCTGGTGCCCGGGGGCTACCTGCTCCTGGGGCACTCCGAGAACCTGCTCAACCTGGGCGCCGACTTCGAGCTGGTGCACCTGCGCGGAGACCTGGTGTACCGCAGGCCCGAGCTGCCGGGGCTCGCGGGCGGTGAGGTCCGATGAGCGAGCGGGGCACGGTCTCGGTGCTCGTCATCGATGACTCCGCGCACAACCGGCACACGCTCACCACGCTGCTGGAGTCCGCGCCGGACGTGCGCGTGCTGGACCGCGCGGCCGACGGCGAGGAGGGCCTCAAGAAGGTCCTGGAGCTCAAGCCGGACGTGGTGACGTTGGATTTGGAGATGCCGAAGCTGGGTGGCTACACGTTCCTGCGGCTGCTCATGCGCACGGCGCCCACGCCCGTCATCGTCATCTCCAGCTACGCGCACCGCTCGGACGTCTTCAAGGCGCTGGAGCTGGGCGCGTTCGACTTCATCGCCAAGCCCGCGCGCGGCACGCCCGAGGAGCTGGAGGGGCTGCGCGTGGAGCTGCTCGACAAGGTGCGCGCGGCCCTGCACGTGCGGCCGGGACAGCGCCACGTGTCGCCCGGCGCGCGGGCGCTGGCGGTGGCGGGCGAGCTGCCCCTGGTGGTGGCCATCGGCGCGTCCACGGGAGGCCCTCCCGCAGTGCAGCGCGTGCTGGAGGGCCTGGCCGCGGAGCCGACGCCGTGCGTGCTGGTGAGCCAGCACATGCCCGCGCAGTTCACCCGGGCCTTCGCGGACCGGCTGGACAGGATTGGCCCCTTCACCGTGACGGAGGCGAGCGAGGGGGACGTGGTGCAACCCGGACACGTGTACATCGCGCCCGGAGGCCGGCACCTGGTGGTGGTGGACCGGGGGACGCGTCTGGAGCTGCACACGCCCCCGCCGACGCCCGTGGACAAGTACGCGCCGAGCGTGGATCGGCTCTTCACCAGCGTGGCTCAGGTGCTGGGCCCGCGCGCGCTGGCGGTGGTGTTGACGGGCATGGGGGCGGACGGGGCGCTGGGCGCGCGCGAGGTGCAGCGCGCGGGGGGCGAGGTCTGGGCGGAGTCGGAGGAGACCGCGGTGGTGTACGGCATGCCGGGCGAGGCGGTGGCGGCTGGGGCGGTGAAGCGGGTGCTGCGACTGGGGGAAATCGGACCCGCGCTCGCCTCGCTGGCCCGTCGTCGACGGTGAGATGGCCGGGCGGGGCGACGGGGTCGGGTGTTAGTGTGCGCGGGCCATGACGCAGCAGATTCGAGCCCTCGTCGTCGACGACTCGCAGGCGATGCGACGCAGCATCATGTACGCGTTGCAGCGCATCAGCGGGATGGTCTGCACCGAGGCGCAGGACGGCGCCGAGGGGCTCAAGAAGCTGACCCAGGGCCGCTTCGACCTGGTGCTCACGGACATCAACATGCCGTTGATGGACGGGCTGAAGCTCATCCACCACATCCGTCAGGCCACGGACCATCGCGGCGTGCCCATCGTCGTCATCACGACGGAAGGCGCGGCGGCGGACCGGGAGCGGGCGCTGGCGCTGGGCGCCAGTGCGTACCTGGTGAAGCCCGTGCAGGCCAAGGTGGTGATGGACACCGTCAGGGACCTGCTGAAGCTGGCCTGAGGCGAGGGGCGTGCGAATGGACTTCGTCCTGCGGGTGGCGGGCCTGGAGAAGCGCTACGGCGCGGTGACGGCGGTGCAGGGCCTGCACTTCAACGTGGCGCCCGGCGAGGTGCTGGGCCTGGTGGGCCCCAACGGCGCGGGCAAGACGTCCACGCTGCGCTGCCTCGCCGGCATCCTCCCGCCCTCGGCGGGCAAGGTCATCGTGGCGGGGTATGATTTGGGCAAGGACGCGGTGGAGGCCAAGCGCGAGCTGGCCTTCCTGCCCGACGAGCCGCGCTTCTTCGACTACCTCACGGTGTGGGAGCACCTGAACTTCACGGCGCGGCTCTACGGCGTGGAGGACTGGGAGGCGCGGGGCCGCGCGCTCCTGGAGGAGATGGAGCTGACGGGCAAGGAGAAGGCGCTGCCCGGCGAGCTGTCGCGCGGCATGAAGCAGAAGCTGTCCATCGCCTGCGGCTTCCTGCACTCGCCCCGGCTCATCCTGCTCGACGAGCCGCTCACGGGCCTGGACCCCATCGGCATCCGGCGCATGAAGGACTCGCTGCGTCGGCGCGCGGAGGAGGGCGCGGCGCTGGTGTTGTCCTCGCACCTGTTGCCCCTGGTGGAGGAGCTGTGCCACCGGCTGCTGGTGATTGCCGGAGGGCGGGCCATGGCGCTCGGCAGCCTGGAGGAGATTCGCGCGCGGCTGAGTGGACCGGACGCGGGCAGCGCGTCGCTCGAGGACCTCTTCGTGCGCATCACCAGCGGCGCGGGCTCGGAGATGCCCAGGCCGTGAGCTTCCCGGGCGCGGTGCTCTTCCTCTGGCTTGCGTCCACGCGCAACCGCCTGCGGCTCCAGGTGCTGCGGCTGCGCAAGCCCCGCTACCTCGTGGGCGCGGCGGTGGGCCTGTTCTACATCTACTCGCTCTTCCTGCGCCGGCTGGACTTCACGGGACCGGTGGCCGCGGTGCCTCCGGGCGTGAGGCTGTTCGCGGAGCTGTCGCTGGTGGGCTCGGTGCTCGTCACGCTGTTCTCCGCGTGGGCGCTGGGGCCGGACCGGCCCTCGCTGACCTTCACGGAGACGGAGGTGGTGCAGCTGTTCCCCGCGCCCGTCACCCGGCGCTCGCTGTTGCACTACAAGCTCGCCCGAGGCGCGATGGGCGCGGCGGTGGGCGCGCTGTTCGCCACGCTGTTCGTCGGCCGGGTGGTGAGCCCCGAGCCCGCGCTCTTCTTCGCCGGGGCCTTCCTGTCGCTCGGCACGCTGTACCTGCACGGCATCGCGGCGTCCTTCATGCGCACGCGCTGGGCTGCGAGGGGACGGCGGGGACAGGTGGAGCGCTGGGTGGGCGTGGGGCTGGTGCTCGCCGCGGTGGTGATGGGGGTGTTCTCCACGCTGGAGACGTACCCGTTCCCCAGGACGGTGGGGACGCCGGGGGCGCTGCGCCACTGGGTGGAGGCGGTGGTGGCCTCGCCGGGGCTGAGCGCGGTGCTGTGGCCCGGCAGGCTCCTGGTGGCGCCGTCGCTGGCGCGCGACACCTCGGCCTTCTGGAGCGCGCTGCCGCCCGTGGTGGTGCTGGCCGTGGCGCACTACGTCTGGGTGCGATTGGCGGAGGTGCCCTTCGAGGAGACGGCGGTGACGCAGGCCGAGGCGCGCGTGCGTGAGCAGTCCCAGCGCCTGTCCGGGACGCTCGTGCGCAAGGGCGGGCTGGGGGCTCGCAAGGCGCCCTTCCGGCTGTCGGCGCGGGGGCGTCCCGAGGTGGCGCTCATCTGGAAGAACCTCATCACCCGCAAGCGGATGGCGGGCGGGGTGTGGACGGTGATGGCGCCGCTGCTGCTCGCCGCCGTCATCGTGTCGGTGATGGGCGAGTCGAACGTGTTCACCGACACGCGCCGCGTGGTGGGGCCCATGGCCACGCTGCTGGCGGTGATGATGACGGTGGTGGGGCCGAGCGCGTTCCGCATGGACCTGCGAATGGACCTGCCGAAGCTGGACCTCTTGCGCGCGCTGCCGCTCGCGGGCTGGCAGGTGGTGGGCGCGGAGCTGGCGGCGTCGGCGCTGGTGGTCAGCAGCCTGCAGCTGGGGCTGCTCGCGGTGGGCCTCGTCTGTGGCCCGGGCGCCGAGGACGACTGGCTCATGACGTACTGGTGGCCCGGGGGACTGGCGCTGGCGGCGCTGTTGCCCTCGGTGGCGCTGGCGGGGCTGTTCGTCCAGAACGGCGCGGTGGTGTTGTTCCCCGCGTGGGTTCCGGCGGACCGGGTGGGCAGCGCGCGCGGCATCGAGGCCCTGGGCCAGCGCCTGCTGACGCTGGTGGGCTCGCTGGTGGTGTCCCTGCTGGGGCTGGTGCCCGCGGCGCTGGTGGGCTCGCTGGTGGCCTTCGTGGCCTGGAGCTCGCTGGACCTCTGGGCGCTGCCGCTGGCGGGGCTGGCGGCGGCGGCCGTGCTGCTGACGGAGGTGGGGCTGGGCGTGCTCTGGCTGGGCCGCGCTTTCGAACACCTGGACGTCTCCGAGGACCGGCCGGAGTAGGCCCGAGCGTCGGCTCCTGGACTCGCGCCCGGAAAGAGGTGGCGGGCACCGGGCCCGGGCGCGCAGGAAGTCCGCGGACCGAACCGACGGGAGCGCGACATGAAGGTGGGATTCGTGGGACTGGGCAACATGGGGCTGCCCATGGCGAAGAGCCTGCTTGGCGCCGGGCATGTGCTGACGGTGTGGAACCGCTCACCGGCGCGAGGCGAGCCCCTGGTGAAGCAGGGCGCGCGCATGGCGTCGAGTCCCGCGGACGCGGCCCGGGGCGCCGACGTGGTGTTCAGCATGCTCGCGGACGACGTGGCGGCGGAGGCCGTGTCCTTGGGCGCCCAGGGCATCATCGAGGGGCTGGGCAAGGGCGCGGTGCACGTCTCCTCGAGCACCATCTCCGTGGCGCTCTCCCAGCGCCTGACGGACGCGCACGCCAGCGCGGGGCAGGGCTACGTGGCGGCGCCCGTGTTCGGCCGCCCCGAGGCCGCCGAGGCGAAGCAGCTGTGGGTGGTGGCCGCGGGCGCGCAGGTGGACGTGGAGCGCGTCAAGCCGCTGCTGGAGTCGCTGGGCCGGGGCCTCACGGTGCTGGGCGAGCACGCGTCCATGGCCAACGTGGTGAAGCTGTCGGGCAACTTCCTCATCGCGTCGATGCTGGAGGCGCTCGCGGAGGCGTTCGCCTTCACGCGCAAGTCCGGCGTCGAGCCCCGACAGTTCCTGGAGGTGTTCCAGTCCGTCTTCGCAAGCTCGCCCATCTTCGCCAACTACGCCCGCGCCATCGCGGAGGAGCGGTACTCGCCGGCGGGCTTCGCCCTGCGGCTGGGGCTCAAGGACGTGGGGCTGGTGCTGGAGGCGGCGCGCGCGGCGGAGGTGCCCATGCCGCTGGCCAGCCTCGTGAGGGACCAGTACCTGGGCGGCGTGGCCCAGGGACATGGAGACCTGGACTGGTCCGCGCTGGGAGCGCTCGTCGCGGAGCGCGCGGGGCTGGGCAGGCCTCCTCGCTGAAATGAAACGCCCCGGGCGAGCGACGATGCGCGCACCCGGGGCTGTGACGACGGGGGCTCCAGGCGTTGGCGCTGGAGCCCCGGAGGACGGCTACTGCCGTCCGTTGACCTCGGCGACGGGGATGGGGAAGAACGCGTGCGGCGGGACGTTGGGGTCCAGGTTGCGCGGCAGCTCGTCCAGCTTCCCGTAGCGGCGCATGTCGATCCACCGGTGGCCGCCCTCGAACATCAGCGAGTAGCGCTTCTGCTTGAGCAGCTCGTCCACGGCGTTCTCCGCGGTGATGTCCGTGCGCGCCGGCAGGCGGCCTGAGCGGGTGCGGATGTAGTTGAGGTCATCCGCGGCGGCGCCAATCTGGCCCATGCCGATGTTGGCCTCGGCGCGCAGGAGGATGAGCTCCTCGTTGCGGATGATGGGCACGGGCGCGTCCGCGGACGTGTACAGCGTGAAGCGCAGGTCCGTCGTCAGCTTGCCGTCCGCGGCGCTGACGGGGGCGTTGAGCTTGACCGTCTTGCGCGTCACGCGGTCATCCACCGGGCCACCCGCGCCCGCGGTCTCCGCGTCCGTCGCGATGGACGGGTGGGCGAAGACGGTGGTGGACAACAGGCCGTTGTCCGCGTCGCCGGAGGCCGCGCGGAAGACGTGGTAGACGCCGACGTTGAGCGAGGCGAGGGCCGCGGCCTTCGCGCCGTCATCGGCCGGGACGTTGGCGGTGATGAAGGACTGGCTCAGCGCCGTGAGCGCGTCCTCGTTGCGGCCCATGTACACGGCCACGCGCGCGCGGACGGCGCGGTTGAACGTGCGGAACGTCGCCGGCGTGTCGAAGCCGTTGAAGCCCGTGCTCAGCCGGAACGAGAAGCTGTCCCCGGCGTTGTCCAGGTGGCCCGCGGCCGTGTCGAGCAGCCCGGCGATGTGGGCGAACACCGCGTCCTTGCCCTCGATGGGGGCCAGGTCCGCGCCCAGCGGGCGGTCCACGTCGATGGGCGCGCCCTGGGTGTCACGCGTGTTGATGACCACCAGGAAGTCGAGCGCCTGCATCGTCTTCGCGAAGCCGCGCACGCCCTCCTTCTGCGCGTCCGACAGGCCCGCCACCTTCTCCAGCGCGGCCAGCAGGGTGTTGGCGTTGCGGATGTTGGCGTAGGGCGCCGTCCAGTAGTTGCCGCCGAAGGCCGCGGCGCCCGGGTCCATGACGGGGCCGAGCATCTCGTCGATGGCGCGCGGGTCCGCGGGGTCGAACACGTACGCCTCGCGGCCGATGACGCCCAGCTGCGCGACGTAGCCGTTCGGCGCCGACACGCCCGCGCGGTGGCCCAGCAGCAGGCCCGTGGACGCGCTGTTGACGCCGGAGACGGTGGGGTTGTCGCGGAAATCATCCAGGCTGGGGTTGTTGAGGTCGCCGATGTCCAGGCTGCCGCAGCCGCCCAGGCCCACCGCCGCGCACAACGCCAACAGGGTCTTCTTCGTCTGGTACATGTTCATGGCTTAGAACCCGACGTCGAGCGACGTCCAGAAGCTGCGGCTGGGAGGGAACGGGGCGACGTCGATGTTGCGCGCGATGGCCTGGTTGCCGAAGTTGCTCACCTCGGGGTCCAGACCCGAGTAGCCCGTGAACACCAGGAGGTTGCGGCCGCTGAGGCTCAGCCGCGCGTTCTGGAGCTTCGGGATGGCGGACACCCAGCTCTTGGGCAGGTTGTAGCTGAGCGTCACCTCGCGCAGCTTCAGGAACGTCGCGTCCTCGATGTAGATGGTCGCGTTGCCCCGGCGGTTCGCCACGCGCTCACGGCCCGCCGTCTCGAAGTCCGCGGAGGTGCCCGCGCTGTCATACAGGTAGCGGGTCAGGTTGATGATGTCGCTGCCCTGCTGCCAGTGCCACAGGAAGGACAGCGTCACGTCCGCGTAGCGCAGCGTGTTGGCGAAGCCCATGGTGAAGGTGGGCTCCGTGTCGCCAATCTTGCGGACGATGGGGTTGCCGTTCGCGTCGCGGCCCACGTTGCCGACGATCTGCGTGGCGGACGCGCCCTCCTCGATGAAGAACGCGCCCAGCGAGTTGCCGAAGCCGCCCGCCTGGAAGGGCGCCACCGGCAGGTTCGTCACCTTGCTGCGGTTGAGCGCGAAGGTCGCGGAGCTGGTCCACTCGAGCGGGCCGCTCAGCGGCGTCACCTGCACCATGGCCTCGATGCCGCGGTTGCGCAGCGAGCCGCCGTTGACGAACTGGGTGGTGAAGCCCGTGGAGGTGGGCAGCGCGCGGCGCAGCAGCATGTCGCTGATGCCACGCTGGTACACGGACAGCTCCAGCGTCAGGTCGCCGCCGAACAGCAGCGCGTCGACACCGGCCTCGATTTCACGCTGGCGCTCCGGACGGATGTTCGGGTCGCCCGCCACGCCCGTGCCGATGAGGCCCGGGGTTCCCTGCACGTTGTTCAGCGCGCTCATGCCGCTGAACTTCATGCCGTACTGGGGCAGGTTGCCCGTCTCGCCGTAGGCCGCGCGGACCTTCAGCTCGTTCATGAACGCCGGCAGCGTGGGGATGCGGTACGCGGCCGCCAGCTTGGGGAAGAAGAACAGCTTGTTGGGGTTGCCGTTGACGCTGGACTGCTCGCCACGCACGGCGCCCACCAGGGTCAGCCGCTCCTCGAGCAGGAGCACCTCCTCCTGCAGGTAGTAGCCGCGGTCCCTCACGTGGTTGGCGTCGTCGCGCACGCCAATCACGGTGCCGTTGTCCACGCCGGGCTGGCCGGCGTTGAGGTTCTCGCTGATGACGTAGGTGGAGTCGATGCGGCGCTCCTCGAGCTGCACACCGACGGACGTGGTGGCGCTGAGGAACTTGGAGGCCGGCTTGTAGCTGTGCACCAGGTTGAGGCCGCCGTTGAGGTTGCGCACCTGGCTGGTGCCGAACAGCGACGTGCCCGGGAAGGTGTCGTCCACCGGCTCGAAGTTGAGCTCGGGCGGGAACAGCAGCCGGTTCTCCTGCTGGAAGCGGTCCACGCCCGCGTTGGCCAGCACGCGCAGGTGGTGCTCGTCCGTCTTCATCAGGTGCACGGTGGCGTCACCGGACCCGATGAAGCGCCACACGTCCTCGTCGTTCTTCACCAGCGCGGCCGTCTGCAGCGGGTTGGCGCCGTTGCCGAGGAACGGGTTGGTGGGGTACACGCCGGCCGCGTCCGGGTCCATGTTCAGGAACTCGGGCACGTTGGGCAGCACCATGTAGTTGGTGATGGTCTGGTTGTCGTTGTTCGTCAGACCGCGCTGACCCAGCGTGTGGATGAGGTTGGTGGCGACGTTCACCTCCACCACCTCGCCGATCGTCTGACCCAGGTTGAGGCGGAACGACTCCTTCTCGTACCCGGTGTTCTTGATGATGCCCTCGTCGTTGCGGAGCATCGCGGACGCGAAGTAGCGCGTGTTGCCGCTGGCGCCGCTCACGCTGGCGAGCGTCTCCGTGGACAGGTCCCGCCGGCCGCTCAGCTTGGCCTCGTGGTCATACCGGTTGCCGGTCCAGTAGTTGGCGGCCTCCGGACCGAAGGTCTCCACGGCCTCTTCCACCGTCTCGAAGCGGCGGGTGCCCAGCTTGTTGGCCAGCGTGTACATGCCCACGCGCTGGGTGAGCTCCACCTTGGGCTCGCCGGCGCGGCCGCGCTTGGTGTTGATGATGACGACGCCGTTGGCGGCCTTGGAGCCGTAGATGGCGGCGGCGGACGCGCCCTTGAGGACCTCGATGCTCTCGATGTCGTTGGGGTTGATGTCCGCGATGCGGTTGACCTGGTTGTCCTGGGTGGGGTTCGGGTTGGAGCCGCCCACCGAGTCGGTCACCACGTACACGCCCGAGGCGATGGCCACGTCGCTGACGAGCACGCCGTCGATGACGTAGAGGGGCGCGGTGGAGCCGTTGATGGTGGACACGCCGCGCAGGCGCATCTGGATGCCGCCGCCCGGGGCGCCGGAGTTCTGCTGGATGTTGGCGCCGGCGATCTTGCCCTGGAGGGCCTGGTCCACCGTCTGCGCGGGCGCGCGGTTCATCTCCTCCGCGCTGACGGAGGCCACGGAGTTGGCCAGGTGCTTGCGCGCCAGCTCGGAGGCGCGGCCCACGACGACCATCTCCTCGGAGAAGACGTTGTCGAGCGCCACGTTCACGTTGTCCTGCGTGGCGCCGACGCGCACCTCACGCTCGCCGTAGTCCTGGCTGGAGAACAGCAGCGTGGTGGCCCCCGGCGGGACGTTGGGCAGCGAGAACGTGCCGTCCAGCTCCGTCTCCACGCCCTGGGTGGTGCCCTTGATGATGACGCGCACCAGCGGCAGGCCCTCGTTCGTCAGCCGGTCCGCGACGCGTCCCTTCACCGTGCGGCCCAAGGAGGGCGCGGGCGCCGCGGCGGGCGAGGGGGAGGCTGGAGTGGTGGCGGCCGGAGCCTGAGCGGGTGCCGGGGTCGCCGGAGCCTGCGCCGCGGGAGCCTGCGGCTCGGGAGCCGGAGTGGTGGCCTCCTGCGCCATGGTTTCCAACGAGAAGAGTGCGATCACGCACCCCGGAATCAACGCTCTCTTAAGCGTCATTCGGATCTTTCCTCGCAACGGTGGGAACGGCCCCCCCTGCAGGTGCCGTGGGCGCGAATCGTCGGTGGGTGAACTGAACCAAGTCAATGGTAAGACTTGTTTTTCAAGAATGTTGGCCAAATCCATCCAAACGGAAATATTCCGATCTCGTATCGAGAGCTGACTGACGCGAAGCGCGATGGACCGGCGCCACGAGGGGCGCGGTGTCCCTACCCGAGGGGGGACGTCGTGGATCTCCGCAAGGTCGACGTGGTGGGGAGGGTGGAGGCGTCACCGCAGCAGCCCCCGCAGGGCGGCGCTGTAGCGGGCTGTGTTGGCGCGGTGCATCCGTGCCTGCGGCCGCCCGGTTCCATGCGCGCGGCGGGCACAGAACGGCCGGGCCGGGGGTTCTCTCGGGTCAGCCGGAGAAAGCGGGCTCCGTCGGCCAGGAGTGGCCGGCGAGATTGGTTGCCCCCAGGGCCGGCCCTCCCATAAGAGGCGCAGCGGATATGGCGATGAACGAGCGTTACGAGCCGCAGGCGATTGAAGGTAAGTGGCAGGCCCGTTGGGACGAGGCCGGCATCTTCCGGGCGGGCAAGCGTCCGGGCGCACCGAAGAAGTACGTGCTCGAGATGCTGCCGTACCCCAGTGGCAAGATGCACATGGGACACGTGCGCAACTACCTCATCGGGGATGTGTACGCGCGCTACTTCCTGATGCGCGGCTACGACGTGCTGCACCCCATGGGCTGGGACGCGTTCGGCCTGCCGGCGGAGAACGCGGCCATCAAGGACGGCGTGCACCCGGCCATCCGCACCCAGGAGAACATCGTCTCCTTCAAGGCGGAGATGAAGAGCCTGGGCTACAGCTACGACTGGTCCCGCGAGGTGAACACCAGCCAGCCGGAGTACTACCGCTGGAACCAGTGGTTCTTCATCAAGATGCTGGAGAAGGGGCTCGTCTATCGCCGCTTCAGCAAGGTGAACTGGTGTACCGGCTGCCACACCGTCATCGCCAACGAGCAGGTGAAGGACGGCGTGTGCGAGCGCTGCTCCTCGCCCGTGGTGGACCGCGAGATGCCCGAGTGGGCCTTCCGCATCACCGCCTTCTCCCAGGATTTGTTGGACGCGCTGGACACGCTCAAGGAGTGGCCGGACCGCATCACGTCCATGCAGCGCAACTGGATTGGGCGCTCGGATGGCGCGGAGGCGGACTTCCGCGTCCAGGGGCATGACGCCTCCATCCGCGTGTTCACCACGCGCGTGGACACCCTCTACGGCTGCACCTACGTGGTGCTGGCGCCGGACCACAAGCTGGTGGCCCAGGTGACGACGCCCGAGCGCCGCGCGGACGTGGACGCCTTCGTGAAGAAGATGGCGGCCCAGTCCAAGACGGAGCGCACGGGCGAGGACACGGAGAAGGAGGGCGTCTTCACGGGCGCCCACGCCCTCAACCCGTTCACCGGCCAGCCGGTGCCCGTGTGGATCGCCAACTTCGTGTTGAGCGACTACGGCACCGGCGCGGTGATGAGCGTGCCCGCGCACGACGAGCGCGACTTCGCCTTCGCGCGCAAGTACAGCCTGCCCGTGAAGGTCGTCATCCAGCCGGCCTCGGGCGACCCGCTGCCCGCGGGCGACGCGCTGGAGGCGGCGTACACCGAGTACGGCGTGCTGGTGGACTCCGGTGAGTACAGCGGGAAGACGTCCGAGGCGGCGCGTCAGGAGATGGCGCGCAAGCTGGAGTCGGAGGGCAAGGGCCGCGCGACGGTGACGTACCGCCAGAAGGACTGGGGCTTCAGCCGCCAGCGCTACTGGGGCACGCCCATCCCCATCGTCTACTGCGAGAAGTGCGACCCGCAGCGCCACGGCATCCCCGTGCCCGAGTCGCAGCTGCCCGTGAAGCTGCCCGAAATCGACGTGCAGGAGGTGCTCACCGGCAAGGGCGAGCCCCCGCTGGCCAAGGTCGCCTCGTGGGTGAACACCACCTGCCCGAAGTGCGGTGGCCCCGCCCGCCGCGAGGCGGAGACGATGGACACCTTCGTCGACTCCTGCTGGTACTTCGCGCGCTACCTGTCTCCGCACTACGACGCCGCGCCGTTCGACCCGAAGGAGGCCCAGCGCTTCCTGCCCGTGGACATCTACGTGGGCGGGCCCGAGCACGCGGTGATGCACCTGTTGTACTTCCGGTTCTGGACCCGGGTGATGAAGCTCTTGGGCTTGAGCCCGGTGGACGAGCCCGTCACGCGGCTGATCACCCAGGGCATCGTCAACGGTCCGGACAAGCGCAAGATGTCCAAGCGCTGGGGCAACGTCGTCGCGCCGGCCTCCATCATCGAGAAGTACGGCGCGGATACGGCGCGCGCGTACGTGGCGTTCGCCGGCCCGCCGGAGCGTGACTTCGACTGGTCCGACGCCCAGGTGGAGGGCGTGTTCCGCTTCCTGAAGCGCGTCTGGGTGCTGGCCTCCACGCACCAGGCCGCCGTGGCGGGCGCCACGCACGCGGGCCCCTTCGAGGGCAAGGCGCTGGAGATCCGCCGCGCGGCGCACAAGGGCCTGAAGCGGGTGGGGGAGGCCATCGAGCGGCTGTCCTTCAACACCGCCATCGCGGGCATCATGGAGTGCCTCAACGCGCTCTCCGACGCGGGCACGCCGGAGACGCCCGCGGAGAAGGCGGCCATGGCGGAGGCGGTGCGCCTGTTGTCGATGATGCTCACGCCCTTCGCGCCGCACATCGCGGATGAAATCGCGGAGGCCTACGGCAGCGCGCAGCTCACCGTCTCGCAGACGTGGCCCGAGTTCGACCCGGCCCTGGTGGTGGATGACGTCATCCCCTACGCGGTGCAGGTGAACGGCAAGCTGCGCGCGGAGATCCAGGTGCCCGCGGACGCGGGCGAGGCGGACGTGCGCGCGGCGGCCGAGGCGGACGAGCGGGTGAAGTCCGCCATCACCGGCAAGACGCTGCGCAAGTTCGTCTTCGTGCCCAAGCGGCTGGTGAACTTCGTCGTCGGCTGAGCGGGGAGTCGGGTGCCCACCGAGGTCCTCGTCATGTGCACCGCGTGCGGTCGGCCCCAGGCGGCCGGCGGCGCGCGGTGCATCGCGTGTGGCGCGCCCCTGCCGGACGCGCCGCTGCCGGCCCCACCGCCGGCGGACGTGCCGCCTCCCGCTCCTCCCGGGCCGTTCCTGACGGCGGACCTGGGGGGAGGCCGCCAGCTCGTCGGCGAGGCGGGGCGGCTCTCCTATCGCATGGCGGATGGGGTGGCGCCCCGGGGGGTGGAGCTGGTCCACCTGCGCGCGCTGACGCTCGAGACGCGGCCGTTCCTGGAGGCGCTGATGCTCTGCGGCTTCGGTGCGCTGGGGGCCGTGGCCTCGGTGCTCGTGCTCAAGCTCGTCGCCTTCGGACTGACGGCGCTGGGCGTGCTGCTGGCGGCCGTGTGCCGCGTGCACACGCTGGTGCTGGAGACGTCCACCGGGGGCACGACGCGCTGGTCCCTGGGGCTCGCGCGGCGGGGCTCGGAGCGGGACGCGCGGCTGCTCCAGGCCTGGCGCACGCTGGCGGGCGCGGTGAAGGCGCGGGGCGTGGTGGTGACGGACGCGGACGGGCGCCCGGTGGACGGGCCTCACGCTTGACGCAAGGGCCGGGGCGGGTAGGGTGCCGCCCATGTCGCTCCGCTCGAAGTCCGCCTCACGGCGTCTCCACGTGGCCGTGCTGCTGTCGGGCTTGGGGGTGGGCTCCCTGCTGCTGTCCGGGTGTGGCTACCGCTTCACGCCGCGCGGTGAGGGGCTGCCCGAGGGCGTGAAGTCCGTGTGCGCGCCCATCTTCACCAACGACACGCCGGAGCCCGCGCTGGAGACGCTCTTCACGCGCCACTTCCGCCAGGAGCTGACGCGCGTGGGGCGGCTGGGCAGCGGGGCGTCGTGCGACGCGAAGGTGGAGGGGGCGGTGCTGTCGCTGTGGAGCTCGCCCACCATCGTGGGCCGCTTCTTCCGCGTCGCCGCGACGGTGCGCCTGCGGCTGGTGCGGGAAGGACAGCCACCCCAGGAGACAGTCATCTCGGGGACCGAGGACTACCTGCCGGGGAGCGGAGACATCCTCGAGGCCGAGTCCAACCGTCAGGCGGCCCTGGACCGGTTGGCGCAGGTGCTCATGCGGGATGGGTTCGATCGGCTCGCCAGCACCTGGTGAGGAGGCGCGGAGCCTCCTCCCGGGGAGCCTGTTTCGAGGACTGGGCGGGGACCTGTCGAGGGGCCCCCGGGTGCATCAGGCCTGACGCGCGCTCTTGGCGGCGGCCTTGGCCAGGCGGGAGATGCGGCGCGAGGCGGTGCGCTTGTGGATGACGCCCTTCGTCGCGGCCTTGCTCAGCGCCTTGGAAGCCGCCTTGAGCGCGTCCGTCTTCTTGGCGCCGTCCTTGGAGCCGATGGCCTCCCGGGCGGACTTCACGGCGCTCTTCACGTCCGTGCGGACGGTGACGTTCCGGGCGCGGCGCTTCTGGGACTGACGGTAACGCTTCTCTGCGGACTTGGTGTTGGCCAAGAGAAATCTCCAGCGAAAGGCAGGCTAAAAAGAGGGGCCGTCCTTACTGCGACGCCTCGCAGGCGTCAAGACGGGCGTGTGCGTACGGACGGGTTTTCCGGGCTCCGGACGCGATCAGAAGGCTCTGGCGGGGGAATCACCCAGCCTGGGTGGTGTATTCCCACACCAGCCCGGCGGGGTCCCGGAAGGTCAGCCGCCCGGCGCCCGCTTCGAGCACGGCGCCCGGGGAGGTCCGCTCCACCTGCCGGCGGATCAGCGCCACCGCGTGCTCGGACGGTGCCTCCAGGGTGAGGGTGGCCCCTGTCGCCGCCGTCTTCGCGCGCTGGAAGACCAGCCGGATGGATCCGCTCTCGTAGCGGGCCTCGCCCGCCGGGACAGGGGCCGGGATGATCCACCCGAGCAGGGCCGCCAGCGGCGTCCAGAAGGCGGCCTGGGCCTCCAGATCCACCACGCCCAGGCGCAGGGTGGACAGGGGCGCGCGGGGCAGGGTGGTGGGGGGCGGGAGGGATTTCTCCTGGGCCTTGGCCGCCTGCCAGTGGCGCTCCATGTGCTCCAGGGTGGCTCCGCCGAAGGGGACCCCCTCGGCCCGGAGCGCGGCCTCGATGTGCTGGAAGCGCCGGGTGAAGCGGAGGCTCGCCAGGCGCAGCGCGTCCTCGGCGGGGGTCTTCACGAAGCGCGCGAGGTTGGCGAGCGAGAAGAGGACGTCGCCCAGCTCGTGCTCGATGGCGGCCCTGTCCCCGGAGGCGATGGCCTCGTCCAGCTCGACCAGCTCCTCGGCCAGCTTGCCGCGCACGCCGGCCAGGTCCGGCCAGTCGAAGCCGATGCGGCTGGCCTTCTCGGTGAGCCGCTCGGCGCGCAGCAGGGCGGGCGCGGCGGAGGGGACGCCGTCCAGGACGGAGCCCTCGCTGCCCGTCTTCTTCTTGCGCTCCTCGGCCTTGAGCTTCGCCCAGTTGGCCAGCACCTGCTCGGAGCCGTCCACGCGCTGCTCGCCGAAGACGTGGGGGTGGCGGCGGGTGAGCTTGTCGCTGATGGCCCGGCTGACGTCGGCCATGGTGAACTCACCCCGCTCGGCGGCGAGCTGGGCGTGGAAGACAATCTGGAAGAGCAGGTCTCCCAGCTCTTCACACAGCGGGTGCCAGGGGCCGCCCTCGGTGACGCGGTCCATCTCGTCCAGGACCTCGAAGGCCTCCTCGAGGAGGTAGGGCCGCAGCGTGCCCAGCGTCTGCTCCCTGTCCCAGGGACAGCCGTCCGGGGCCCGCAGCCGCCGCATGATGTCCACCAGACGTTCCAGCTCGGTCCCGGGGGTCCCCATGTCGTTCACGCCTCCCTCGCGCGGGCCGTCCCGCGACATGCCGACCCTGTAACACGTGGTCCTGGCCGGCCGTCCCGGAAAGCCGGTCCTGACCGGACAGGTGGCGTTGTCTTTCGTGGTTCGGCCCGGCTCGCCTATCATCCGAGCCCTGGATGATCCGCTTCCTGCTTCCCTCCCTCCTCCTCTCGGGCCTGATGCTCCTGTCCCCTGCGTCGGCCCTCGCGCAGCTCGAGGCGCCCACGCGCCTCCAGGAGGTGGATCCGGGCCCGCTCGAGCCCGACCTCCAGGATGAGTCCTACGACGCGGCCGGGCCCGAGGACGACACCCCCGTCGAGGACGGCGAGCTCGACGTCGACGAAGAGCAGGATCCGGCCTCCCGGCGCACCGGACGGGGAGAGAAGGCCAGACCGCCTCCCGCGCGCGCCGCCACGCCCACCCCGCCCGTCGTCGAGCCCGCGCCGCCCCCCGTCATTGTGCCCCGCCCCGTGCTGAGCCCCATCCTGACGCCCCGGGTGTCGGACGAGGAGGTGCTCGCGGTGTGGGACCGCTGGCGGCAGGCGCGCTCGACGAACGACGTCGGCACGGCCGAGAAGGCGCAGCAGGAACTCCTGACGCTCAAGCAGGAGCTGCTCGCCGCGGACCTGGAGCCCATCAGCGTCGGCTTCCTCCGCGAGTCCGATGTCCGGCGTCGGGCCGGGGACATGGGCGGCGCGGTGCGGCTGGCCCGGCTCGCGGTGGAGCTGTCGCCCCGGCTCCCGCTGGCGCACTTCGAGCTCGCGGAGCTCTATGCCCAGGAGGACTTCACCGCCGTGGGCCGGGTGCTGGGCGAGCTTCGCGCCGCCTTCCTGTCCCTCGCGTTGGACCCCCGCTACCGGGGGCCGGCGCTGGCGGACCTGGGCTCGCTGTTGCTCCTGGCCTGGTCGGCCACGGCCGTGCTCTTCGTCGCGCTGCTGTTCCTCAGGCGCGTGCGCTACGCGCTGCACGACTTCCACCACCTGCTGCCGCGAGCCGTCGCGCGCTGGCAGTCGGCGCTGCTCGGGGTGCTGCTGCTCGGGCTGCCGCTGACGCTGCCGTGGGGGCTGGTGCCCCGGCTGCTGGTGCTGCTCGCCGTGGTGGCGGCGTACCTGACGAACCGGGAGCGCGTCGTCTCCGCCGTGCTGGTGGCGGGGCTCGGCCTGACGCCGCTCGCCGCGGGGCAGCTCACCCGGGTGACGGCGTTCGCGGGCACGCCCGCCGAGGACGTGTTTCTGTTGGAGCGCGGTGGCCTGTCCGCCGAGGGCGCGGTGGCCCGCGTCAAGGCGCGGCACGAGTCGCGCGCGGCCACCTTCGCGGAGCTCAACGCGCTGGGGCACTACGAGTCGCGCCGTGGCCTGCTGGAGGACGCCCGCACGCACTTCAAGGCAGCCTCGGCCGTGCGCAGCGGGGACGCGCGCCTGTTGACCCGCTTCGGCAACACGCTGGTGGGGCTGGGGGACGTGGACGGCGCCGCGCAGCTCTACGTGCAGGCCTCGCAGGCCGACCCGAGGATGGCCGCGCCGCACTACAACCTGGCGCAGCTCCACCGCCGGCGGGCCAAGACGCTGCCGGACTCGGAGGTGGGCAAGGAACTGGACCGCGCGGCCACGGCGACCGCGTCCGCGCAGGCGCTCGATGGCGAGCTGCTCCGCCGCGAGCCCCCTCCGGATGACCGCTTGCTGCTCAACCGGTTGACGCTCGCGCCCACGGTGCCCGCATCGGAGTGGCTGTCGCTCGCGGACGGCTCGGAGGCGGGGCGGCGGGTGGAGGCGCAGCTGTCCGGCTGGGTGTTGCCGGGCGTGGCGCCGGGGCCGGTGTCCTGGCTGCTTCCCGCCGGCGTGGCGGGGCTGCTGGTGCTCTGGGGCGTTGCGGCGCGACGGCTGAAGGCCGCGAAGGTGTGCGAGCGCTGCGGCCGTCCTGTGTGCACGCGGTGCGACCCGGAGCTGGGCGTGGGCAGCACGCAGTGTGGCCAGTGCGTGAACGTCTTCAGTCGCAGGGGCCTGGTTCCCCAGCAGCTGCGTCAGCGCAAGGCGGATGAAGTGCAGCGGCACCAGGCCTGGGTGGGTCGGGTGACGTACGCGGTGGGCACGCTCCTGTCCGGCGCGGGACACGTCTTCTCCGGGAGCACGGTGCGCGGGGCACTGTACGCCTTCCTGTTCCTCTTCGCGCTGGCCGCCTCGCTGCTGTACCGGGGCCTGGTGCGCGCGCCGTACGCGGACGCGCCGCTGTACCTCAAGCTGGTGCCGGCGGTGCTGCTGCTGGTGGGCATCCACCTGATGTCGCTGCGGGGCCTGGTCCGGCTGCGCAGGGGAGAGGAGTAGCCATGTCCCTGAAGGGAACGCTCAAGGACTTCGGCATCGGCGACATCCTCCAGCTCATCGGCCAGCAGCAGAAGACGGGCTCGCTGCAACTGGAGAACAAGGACCAGGAGGTCCGCATCGGCTTCCGGGACGGCCACATCATCAAGGTCGAGAGCGTCACCCGCAAGCGCAAGGACCTCATCGGCGCCATGCTGGTGCGCGCCGAGCTCATCACCGAGACGCAGCTGGAGGCGGCGCTGGAGACGCAGCGGCGCACCCTGAAGCGGCTGGGCGACGTGCTCGTCTCCAGCCAGGCGCTCACCACCGAGCGCTTCCAGTCGATGATGCAGCTGCAGGCCACGGAGACGCTCTACCGCCTCTTCACGTGGAAGGCCGGCACCTACGAGTTCATCCAGGAGCCCGTGGAGCCCGACGCCGAGGCCATCCGCCCCCTGCGCGCCGAGACGGTGCTCATGGAGGGCTTCCGGATGGTGGACGAGTGGCCCGTCATCCGGAAGTCCATCCACCGCGACGACCTCTCCTTCGAGCGGCTCAAGGCGCTGCCCCCGCCCCGCGAGGGCGAGGAGGGCGGCGAGCTGGGCGTCATCGCGGGCACCGAGCGCCGCGTGTACGACGAAATCGCGCCCGGCCGGGATTTGCGCAAGCTGGTGGATGTCTGCTGCCTGGGCGAGTTCGAGACCTGCAAGGCGCTGCACAACCTGGTGAAGGGCGAGTACGTCCGGGTCATCCACCCCGAGGGCGCAAGGGCTCCGGCCCCAGGTGACGAGCGGCTGCTCTCACGGCTGGTGGGCGCGGTGGGGCGCGTGGTGGCCACCATGCTGGTGCTGGCGGTGCTGGGGGTGGTCGTCTTCCGGGTGGCGCTCTCCGATGCGGAGCGCACGCGCGGGGCCACGGCGTTCGCGGCCCCAGCGGCCCAGCGTCATGTTTCCGATGCCCAACGCGTCCGCATCGAGGCCGCGCTCGAAGTGTTCCGTCTGGAACGGGGTGAGTTGCCGGAGCGGTTGGATGCTTTGGTCCAGGCTGGATTGTTGAGCCCGGAGGAACTCAGATACCCGTGGCGGGAGGAGTACTACTACCGGCGGCAGGCCGCTCGGCGGTTCGTCCTCCTGCCACCCTTGCGCTAGCCTCTGCGTGAAGTCGTCTTTCGGAGCCGGGGGGGCGGCGTTACGTTGAAGACAACTGGTACCGACCCGAGGAACGACCCGCATTGCGAAACCCCGCCACGTTGGAAGCGCCCGCAGCCGCCGTCACCGCCTCCTCCGCCAAGGTGGACGTCCGTGACAACGAGACGGCCCTGGCGCTGTGCGGCAACCAGAACGAAAACCTCAAACTGATGGAGCGACGCCTCGGGGTCCGTGTGGGACAACGGGGGACGGAGTTCCACCTGTCCGGCCCGTCCGACGCGGTGGCCTTCACGGTGCGCCTCCTGGAGAACCTGGAGGGGATGATCCGCGCCGGTCGCCCCATCTACCGCGAGGACGTGGAGCAGGGCATCAAGGTGCTCGGCCGCGGCGCGGAGTCCCTGCAGGAGGTCATGCTCGGCCCGGTCCTCAAGAGCTCCGGCAACCGGCAGATCGCGCCCAAGAGCATCGCCCAGAAGCGCTACGTGGACGCCATCCGCGCCCACGACATCGTCTTCGGCATCGGCCCCGCCGGTACGGGCAAGACGTACCTGGCCATGGCCATGGCGGTGGCCTTCCTCCAGGAGCGCAAGGTCAAGCGCATCATCCTCGCGCGCCCCGCGGTGGAGGCGGGTGAGAAGCTCGGCTTCCTTCCCGGAGACCTGCAGGAGAAGGTGAACCCGTACCTGCGGCCGCTCTACGACGCGCTGCACGACATGATGGCCGCCGAGCGCGCGGCGCACCTGGTGGAGGAGGGCGTGGTGGAGGTGGCTCCGCTGGCGTTCATGCGCGGCCGCACCCTCAACGACGCCTTCGTCATCCTCGACGAGGCCCAGAACACCACCGTGGAGCAGATGAAGATGTTCCTGACGCGCCTGGGCTACAACAGCAAGGCCGTCATCACCGGCGACGTGACGCAGGTGGACCTCCCCACCGGGAAGCTGTCCGGCCTGAACCACGCCCGCGCGGTGCTCAAGAACATCGACGGCATCCACTTCGCGGAGTTCTCTGACGTGGACGTCGTGCGCCACCCGCTGGTCCAGGAGGTCATCCGCGCGTACGACAAGGCGGAGCTGGCGCAGCGCGAGGCCCACGCCGCTCGCGAGGCCGCCCAGGCCACGGCCTCCCCCTCGGAGTCCGCTCCCCTGGTCGCCATCCCGCCGGAGGCCGCCGTCGGCTGAGCACCTGTCGAGGCTTACGTATGCCCACCCGCGCCTACCCTGGCGGGCGGGCATTCGTATTTCCGGCCCCGTGAATATTCCGGGACGCTGCGGCCTTGATGGAGCCACGGCCCCTATCTAGGGTGAGGACCTCCATGGACGAACCGGAACCGCAGCACCCCGCGCCCAGTCCGTTGGACGCGCTCGCAGCACGCTTTGGCCTGGGCCGAGGCGTGTGGGGGCGGCGTGCGGTCCAGGTGTTCCTCCTGCTCCTCGTGTCGGTGGGGGCGGGCTTCGTCATCTCCCCCGGGCTGTACAGCCAGCAGATCCCCGCCCTCTCCGAGGAGAACCTCGGCAAGCCCTTCCGGGCCAGCTCCCCCGCCGGCTTCAAGGCCGCGCGCGACTACGAGGTCGTCCACCGCGCCATGACGGCCCAGCGGCGCCAGGAGGCCCGCTCCGCCGTCAAGCCTGTCTACGACTTGAACCCGGCCGTGGTGGGACACCTGCGCACCGTGGTGCGAGCCTCCTTCGCGACCATGCGCCAGCGGCTGGCGGAGCTGGCCGAGGCCCAGTCGGAGCTGGAGCCGGAGGAGGGCGCCGCCCCGAAGAAGTCGCGCAAGGCCCCGGTGCTGACGCCCGAGCAGGTGGAGCGTGAGCGCCGGACGCGCGAGGAGATGCAGGCGGAGCTCCAAGAGTTGCTCTTCGGCCAGCGCGACGCGGGGCTGGAGGCCGAGGACTTCCAGGCGCTCTACGCGAAGGGGTTCTCGGACGAGGTGGAGACGGCCACCTTGCTGCTGCTGGAACGGGCGTACCGCTCCGAGCAGGGCCCGGTGAACGTGGCGGGCTCCCGGGAGGAGCTGGCCCGCGAGGCCCCCCAGGGCCTCACCGTGCGGGACGTGGTGAACAAGGGCGAGGAGACCCTGCCCAACGGCGCGCCGCAGGTGGCGGACATCCGTGAGGCGCACCAGGAGATGGAGCGCTTCGCCTCCATCCCCGGCAACCTCCTGCCGGACGCGCCCGGTGTGCAGCGCCGCGCGGTGCTGCGGCTGGCCAAGCGGCTGGTGCGCGCCAACCTGACCATCAACATCGCGGAGACGGACGCGCGCCGGCACCAGGCCGCGCAGGCGGTGAAGGACGCCGTCATCTCCATCAAGAAGGGCCAGCGCGTCATCGGCGACGGTGAGCTGGTGAACGAGGGGCACCTCGTGGTGCTGCGCGGCATGCGCGCGGAGACGGACCGGCTGGACCTGGTGCAGGTGCAGCTGGGCGGCACGGGGCTGGTGGCCCTGCTGGTGGTGGCCTCGTACTTCTTCTGCATGACGGCGTTCCGCCGCTTCCGGCCCACGCGCAAGGACGGCGTCCTGCTGGGGATGCTGCTGGTGGGCACGCTGGCGCTCTTGCAGCTCTGGGTGTCCATCGCGGACGCCATCCAGGACCGGTACACGGCGCTGCCCATCGAGGCGCTCTACTACGTGTTCCCGGTGGCCGCGGGCGCCATGCTGGTGCGCTTCATCCTCACGCAGGAGCTGGCGCTCTTCTTCGCGATGGTGTTCGCGTGTCTGGCGGGCGTGATGCTGGGCAACTCGCTGGCGTTCGGCATCTACACGCTGGTGGGCTCGCTGGTGGCGGCCGACCGCATCGTCCGGGCGAAGGACCGCGTGGGCATCTTCCGCGCGGGGCTCGTCACCGGCGCGGCCAACACGGTGGCGGTGCTGTTCCTGTTCCTCGTCGAGGGCAAGGGCCTGACGGCCGACACGGCCATCACCGCGCTGAGCGCGTTCGTCGGCTCGTCGCTGGCGGTGCCGGTGATGGTGATGGCGCTCACGCCGCTCATCGAGATGACGTTCGGCTACGCGTCCGACATCAAGCTGCTGGAGCTGGCGAACCTCAACCACCCGGCGCTCAAGGAGCTCATCGTCCAGGCGCCCGGCACCTACCACCACTCCATCATCATCGGCACGCTGGTGGAGAACGCGGCGGAGACCATCGGCGCCAATCCGCTGCTGGCGCGCTCGTGCGCGTACTACCACGACATCGGCAAGGGTCGGAATCCGCTCTACTTCGGTGAGAACCAGAAGGGCGAGAACCGCCACGACTCGCTGGCCCCCGCGATGAGCGCCGTCATCATCAAGCGCCACGTGACGGAGGGCCTGGAGATGGCGCGCCAGTACCGGCTGCCCAAGCTGGTGGCGGACGCGATTCCGCAGCACCACGGCACGCGCACGGTGGGCTATTTCTACCACAAGGCCTTGAAGGAGCAGGAGGGCAAGGAAGGCGCGCCCCCCATCGACGAGAGCATCTACCGCTACCCGGGACCGAAGCCCCAGTTCCGCGAGGCGGCGCTGGTGATGATCGCCGACGCGGTGGAGGCCTCGACGCGCTCCATGGCGGAGCCCACCACGCCCAAGCTCCAGGCCCAGCTGCAGAAGATCATCAACCTCATCTTCTCCGAGGGGCAGCTCGACGAGTGCGACCTGACGCTGAAGGACCTGAACCTCATCTCCCAGTCCTTCCTGCACACGCTCGAGGGCATCTACCACACGCGTCCGGTGTATCCGGCCGGCGCGGTGGGCGGCGGCAAGGCGCCGCCGCTGGTGGTGGCGGGGGGCAAGGCCGTGGAGACCAAGGACAAGGCACGCTCGGCGGGGGCTTCGTGACAGGGGTGCGAGGAGTGACGGCGTGAGACTGCGCAAGGGCAAGGTCATCCCGAGGGACGACGGCAAGCGCATCGAGGAGTTCGTGGGCGCGGCGACCACCGGCACGGACTCGGCTTCCGTGGCGCGCATGCTGGCGCCGCCGGGCTGGGCGGAGCCGGCGCAGCGGCCGGAGTTCGACGAGGTCGTGCTGGTCCTCAAGGGCGAGCTGACGCTCGTCATCGAGGGCCGCCGCGAGCGCATCGCCGCGGGCGAGGTCGGCCTGGTGCCTCGCGGCAAGCGCGTGGTGTACCGCAACGACGGCAAGGGCGCGTGTGACTACTGGTCCGTCTGCGCCCCGGCCTTCCGCCCCGAGCGCGCGCACATGGAGGCCCCCGCGCCCCCGAAGACGGAGAACGTCGTCACGCTGCAGGTGGCGCACCCCCAGGGCAAGGAGTTCGGCCGGCTGCTCACGACGTGGGCGCGCGACTACCTGACGCGCCTGTCGCTGGCGCACTGCGAGCTGTCGCTGTCGCTCGTCGACGACCGGGCCATCCGCCGGCTCAACCGCACCTGGCGCGACAAGGACAAGGCCACCGACGTGCTGAGCTTCCCCGCGGGCGATTTGCCCAAGGGGACTCCGGGCCCCCGGCCCCTGGGCGACGTGGTCATCTCCCTGGACACGGCGAAGCGGCAGGCCAAGGAGTACGGCCGACCGCTGGAGTCGGAGATGGCGCGCTACCTGGCGCACGGGCTGCTCCACCTGTTGGGGCACGACCACGAGCGCCCGCGCGACGCCAAGCGGATGGCGGCGCTGGAGGAGGAGCTGTTGGGCGAGCGCGGCATGGTGGCGGACTCGCTCCAGGTGGACGCGAAGGCCCGCCGGGCGCGCAGCCTGATGTAGGCCTCGCACGGCTCCCTGTCGGACAATCCGGCATCCTGTCGATTGAGTCGGCCATCGCGCATGATAGGTAGGCCGCCTCCCGCGTGTTGGACACAGCCATGCTCCGCCTGTCGCTCATCGCCCTCGGTCTGCTCGGCTTGTTGCTCGCGTCTCCCGCGCATGCGCAGTCGGGGCTTGTGCCTCCCTGGGGCACGGGCGAGAGCCAGGGCGAGGACCTGGTCATCTCGCTGGCCACGTTCAGCCCCGGCGACGACGTGCCCGCCTGGTGGGGCCACGGCTCGCTGGTGGTCGAGGACCGCAAGCTCGGCGTCTCGCGTCTCTACAACTACGGGATGTTCTCCTTCGACGACGCCATGCTGGCCCGCTTCGCCATGGGTCGCCTGGAGTTCTGGGTGGGGCAGGCCCGCGCGGAGGCCACCTACCGCTACTACCGCGCCGAGGACCGCGACGTCCGCATCCAGGAGCTGAACCTCACCCCGGAGCAGCGCGAGCAGGTCGCCAGGCGCCTGGCCGACAACGTCCTGCCGGAGAACCGCGAGTACCTGTATCACCACTACAACGACAACTGCGTCACGCGTCTGCGGGACATGATCGACGTGGCCACGGGGGGCCAGCTGCGCGAGGCGGACCGGGCGCCGGGGCGGATGACGCTGCGCGAGCACACGCGGCGCTACACCGCGGTGAACCCGCCGATGAGCGTGCTGCTCGACTTCATGATGAACGATGAAATCGACCACCCGATCACCCGCTGGGAGGAGGCCTTCCTCCCGGACGAGTTGGAGCAGCAGGTCGCCTCGCTCCAGGTGAAGGGCGCGGACGGCCAGCTGCGTCCGCTGGTGGCCCGGCAGTGGAACTATTACGTGGCGTCCAACCGCCCGCGTCCTCCCGTCGAGCCTCCGCCCTGGGGACCCTGGATCCTGGCGCTCGGGCTGGGGCTCGGGGGCGCGGCGCTGGGACTCGCCGCCTGGGAGCGCAAGAAGGGCGGCCGGCTGCCCCGGGTGCTGCTCGGGTTGGAGACAGCGCTGCTCGGGCTGGTGCTGGGCATCCCCGGCACGGCGCTCTTCGTCATGTGGCTGGTCACGGACCACACGGTGACGTACCGCAACGAGAACCTCTTTTTGGCCAACCCGCTGACGCTGCTCGCCATCCCCTTCGGCGTGTCCCTCATGCGGGGCAAGAACCCGAAGGCGCGCACGAGGCTGTTCAAGCTCTGGGCGGTGCTGGCGGGCAGCGGCGTGCTGGGCGTGGTGCTCAAGTTGTTGCCGCCGTTCGACCAGGACAACTGGCGGCTCATCGCGCTCATCCTGCCCATCTCCCTGGGGATGGCGGGGGCCTTCGGCCTGGAGCGCCTGCTGGCGCGGCTGCCGGGCGGGGCGCGGACGTCAGCGCGGCGGGACGGGCCCGTCGCTCGGCTCGAGGCGCCCTGAGCCCTTCACCTTCAACCCTTTCACCCGGGCGGTCGGCGAGCGTCGCCGCACGCGTCCGAAGACGAGGAACGACACACCATGGCGAACGATTCGATGGAGAAGATCAACGGCCTCAGGGAGCGCGTGTTGGCGCTCCGGGGGCATCTTTGACCTCGACCGCAAGCGCTCCCGCATCGCGCTGATTGAGCGGGACAGCACGCAGCCGAACTTCTGGGACGACAACACCAAGGCGCAGGCGATGTTGAAGGAGAAGTCCACGCTGGAGCTGAGTGTGGGCGCCTACGACAAGGTGATGCGCGGGCTGGATGACGCGCAGACGCTCCTGGAGCTGGCCGCGGAGGCCGGTGACGAGGACACGGCCCGCGAGGCGGAAGGCTCGCTCGAGGGGCTGGACGGCGAGGTCGCCAAGCTGGAGCTGGCGCGCATGCTCTCCGGCGAGCAGGACCGCAGCAGCTGCTTCATGGACATCAACGCCGGCGCCGGTGGCACGGACTCCATGGACTGGGCGGCCATGCTGCTGCGCATGTACACGCGCTACTGCGAGTCCAAGGGCTGGAAGGTTGAAATCAACGACGAGGTGCCGGGCGAGGAGGCGGGCTTCAAGAACGTCTCGCTGCGCATCGAGGGCGACTTCGCCTACGGCTACCTCAAGGCCGAGGTGGGCGTGCACCGGCTGGTGCGCATCTCCCCCTTCGACGCCAACGCGCGCCGCCAGACGGCCTTCGCGTCCGTGGACGTCTACCCGGAGGTCGATGACACCATTCAAATCGACATCCCGGAGAAGGACATCGACCTGAAGTTCATCCGGGGCGGAGGCGCCGGTGGACAGAAGGTGAACAAGACGTCCTCCACCGCGCAGCTGCGCCACCTGCCCACGGGCATCATCATCACCTGCCAGACGGAGCGCTCGCAGTCGGCCAACAAGGACATGGCCTTCAAGATTCTTCGCGGCCGCCTGTACGAGCTGGAGATGAAGAAGCGCGAGGCCCTGCGCGACGCCGCCGAGGCCGCGAAGAAGGACATCTCCTTCGGCTCGCAGATCCGCTCCTACGTGCTCGCGCCGTACCGCATGGTGAAGGACCTGCGCACCGGCGTGGAGACGGGCAACGTGGACTCGGTGCTGGACGGTGAGCTGGAGGAGTTCATCACCGCGCAGTTGTTGGGCGTGAAGAACCCCAACCGCAACGCGGCGTTGGATTAGTCACAGGTCCGGTGGAACCTTTTCCGCGCCCCGCTGTCGGAAGGCGGCGGGGCAGGGGAAAGGGGTAGGCTTCTGGGGCAGTGGCTCCTCCTGGGATGGAGGGGCCGTCGCGGGAGGACACCGGTGTCACCGGGCGGCGTGCTCGAAATCGGACAGGACGGGCCGGCCGCCGAGGCGTCCGACTCCCGGCGTGAGGACGCGGCCCTGCTGGCGCGCCTGCGTCAGGGGGACTCGGATGCGTTCGAGCAGCTGGTGCGCACCCACCAGGACCGCGTCTACGACTTCTGCGTCCGCATGCTGGGGGACCGCGAGGAGGCGCATGACCTGGTGCAGGAGATCTTCGTCAGCGTGCACCAGAACGTCCGCCGCTTCCGCGAGGACGCGCGGCTGTCCACCTGGCTGTTCCGAATCACGAAGAACCACTGCATCAACCGGCTGAAGTACCTGAAGCGCCGGGGCCGGGGCCGCTCGGAGGAGTACGACGAGACGAGCGAGGCGTGGGTGGATGGCCCGGGCGCCCCGCCCGCGCCCGACGCCGCCCTGGAGTCCGCGCGCGAGCGGGCCCGGGTGCAGTGGGCCATCTCCCAGCTGGACCCCGACGCGCGCGTGCTGGTGGCGCTGCGCGACATCGAGGGGCTGAGCTACGACGAAATCGTGGACATCACGGAGTTGCCCGAGGGCACCGTGAAGAGCCGGCTGCACCGCGCGCGCGAGAAGCTGGCCAATCTCCTGGGGCGGCTTGAGCCATGAGCCAATTCCATCGCAGACTCCCGGACGTGGACCCGCGGATGAACCACCGCGAGGCGAGGGCCCTGTTCCTCGCGCTCGCCGACGACGAGCTGCCCGCCCCCCAGGCGCAGGCGGTGCGCACGCACCTGGACGGCTGCGACGAGTGCCGCCACGGGTGGGAGGGTTATTCGCGCACGGTGCAGCGCGTGCGGGGTGTGCAGAAGGAGAAGGCCCCCCCGGCCCTGGCGTCGCTGGTGATGACGCGCGTGCGCCGCCAGCGCCGCTTCGGCCTCAAGGGCCTGCACATGGCGCATATGAACCACCGCTTCCCGGTGGAGATCCTCATCCCCCTGCTCCTGGCCGCCGCCGTGGCCGCCTTCCTGGTGATGGCCGCCCCCTGAAGCTTCCCGATGTGTTGCGTTGCGTCCCGGGGGAGCCTTGGCTACGGTGCCGCGCCTCTTGGAAGGGCGCGCGATGGCTGAAGACCAGAACAACGACCTGGGTTCGAAGGAGCAGGAAATCTACGAGCAGCGGCTGGAGAAGGCCGCGAAGTGGCGCGAGGCCGGCTTCAACCCGTACGGCAACGGCCACGCTCCCCAGCACCTCGCCGCCGACATCCTCGCCAAACATGCGGACTCCACCCCGGAGTCGCTCGAGCAGACCCCCGTCACCTACGACGTCGCGGGCCGGCTGGTCGCCATGCGCTCGTTCGGCAAGGCCGCCTTCATCAAGCTGCGGGACCGCTCGGGCGAAATCCAGGTCCACATGAAGAAGGACGCGCTGGCGGACGCGTACGAGGTCTTCAAGCTGTGTGATCTGGGCGACTTCCTGGCCGTCACCGGCACGCTGTTCCGCTCGAAGACGGGCGAGCTGACCCTGGCCGCGACGAAGTTCTCCCCGCTGACCAAGTCGCTGCGCCCGCTGCCGGAGAAGTGGCACGGCCTGACGGACGTGGAGAGTCGCTACCGCCAGCGCTACCTGGACCTGGTGTCCAACCCGGACGTGAAGCAGACGTTCCTGCGCAGGAACAAGCTGGTCCGCTTCATCCGCTCCTTCCTCGACGGGCGTGACTTCATCGAGGTGGAGACGCCCATGATGCACCCGCTGGTGACGGGCGCCGCCGCGCGGCCGTTCTCCACGCACCACAACGCGCTCGACATCGACCTGTACATGCGCATCGCTCCGGAGCTGTACCTGAAGCGACTGGTGGTGGGCGGCCTGGAGCGCGTCTACGAGGTGAACCGGAACTTCCGCAACGAGGGCATCAGCACCCGGCACAACCCCGAGTTCACCATGCTCGAGTTCTATCAGGCGTACGCCACGTACGAGGACCTGATGGACCTGAGCGAGGAGATGATTTCGGAGGCGGCCAAGGCCGTCACCGGCGACTCCAAGGTGAAGTACGGCGAGCACGTGATTGACTTCGGCAAGGGCTGGAAGCGCATCTCCATGACGGAGGCCATCCGCGAGGCGCTGGGCAGCGCGCTGTCCGACAAGGACATGTCGGACGAGGGCAAGCTGCGCCACGAACTGCTCAAGACGACGCGCGGCGAGGCCGAGCGCCGCGCCGTGGACACGATGACGCACGGGGAGCTGGTGGGCGCGCTCTTCGAGGCCCACGTCGAGCACACCCTGATCCATCCCACCTTCATCACCCATTTCCCCACCGCCGTCTCGCCGCTGGCCCGGCGCAACGACCAGAATCCGGAAATCGCGGACCGGTTCGAGCTGTTCGTGGCGGGTCGGGAAATCGCCAACGCGTTCTCCGAGCTCAACGACCCGCTGGACCAGAAGGGCCGCTTCCAGGCCCAGCTCGACGCCAAGCAGCGCGGACAGCAGGAGACGATGGACTACGACGAGGACTACATCCGCGCCCTGGAGCACGGCATGCCCCCCACGGCGGGTGAGGGCATCGGGATTGATCGCCTCGCGATGCTGTTCACGGATTCGCAGAGCATCCGCGACGTCATCCTTTTTCCGCTCCTCAAGCCACTGGCGAAGTAGCCAGGAGGCCAAGTGCACTCGGCAGAACGGCAGACCGTCCATCGCTGGAGTCTCATCTGGGCCGGAGGACTCGTGGCCCTGGTGGGCCTCATCCTCGTCGGCCTCTCCATCTCCGCCTCCGAGGCGTGGGCGGAGGTGGCCTCGGCCCTGGGCCTGTCGCTCTTCGGTTGGGGTGGGGTGGCCCAGCTCGTCGACGGCGTGATGCTGCTGCCGGCGCAGGCCGCCGCGAAGCAGTCGCTCCCCCTGGGCAGCCCCGGCTTCCTCTGGTCGGGGGCGCTCGCCTGGCTGGTGGGCTGGGGGCTCATCGCCTCCGGCATCCGCCGCGCGCCCGAGCCCACGGAAGGCCCGAGCCCCGCGGCCGGCGCCCCGCTGTATCCTCGCCTGGCGCGCTACCGGGACTTCTACTGGAGCACCCTGGCGGCGTACGGCGGCGGCATCCTGCTGGCGGAGCTGGTGCTGGTGCTGCTCCAGACGGTGCTCTCCAGCGGCGTGCCCTCCACGGACCTGTCCTCCGCGCGTGACGCGGGCGGCGGTGGCTTGTCGCTCCCGCCCACGGGGGCGTTCGCCATCGCCCTGGTCGTCGCGGGCCTGGTCGCCTTCATCTCCGGCTTCGTGGGCGCTTCGCGCGCGCAGCGGCTCGCGCTGCCCGAGGCCACCATCGGCGTGCTCTACCTGGGCCTGCCGGTCCCCATCCTGCTCACGCTGATGGAGCGGATTCCGTCGCTCCAGCTCGCGCTCGGCTACCGGCTGCGCGAGGTGACGTATGTCGCGGGATTGCTGGGCCGCCCGGAGCTGGCGTACTGGCTGACCTTCACCGGGCTGGTGCTGGCGCTGGTGCTCGGCATCAACACGGGCTTCATCGCCGCCGGCAGCGGGCGCGTGGACCTGAAGCTCGGCTTCGAGCTGTTCGTCGCGCGCCGCCACGTGGCGGTGTTCCGCCCGTCGCTCCTGTTGGGGACGCTGGCGGTGCTGATGTTCGGCATCATCCCGCCGCTGCTCGTCTACTTCATCATCCGCGCCGCCGAGGCCGCGGTGGAGAAGACGCGCATCCGCTCGCTGGGCCTGTCGGACCCGCTGGCCGCTTCCGAGGCGCTGCACAAGCTGAAGCTGCGCGAGCAGTCGCCGACCATGATGATGACCGCGCTGTCGGTGGGCGGCGTGGGCGTGGGGGTCATGGCGCTCATCATCGTGCTGTCGGTGATGAGCGGCTTCGAGGCGGACCTGCAGCAGAAGATCCTCGGCACCAACGCGCACGCGGTGGTGTCGCGCTACGCGGGGGACCTGCCCGAGTACCCCAAGGTCATGGAGACCATCCGCAAGGTCCCGGGCATCGCGGGGCAGACGCCGTTCATCATCAACCAGGTGATGATCGCGTCCGAGGGCAACGTCGACGGCGTCATCATCAAGGGCATCGACCCGAAGACGGTGGGCGACGTGACGGACCTGCCCCGGAACATCCTGGGCGGCGGCTCGCTCGACATCCTCTACACGCCGGAGAAGATCCTCTCGCGTGGCGGGGACGACGAGGAGTCCGAGACCCCGGCGGGGGAGGGTGACGAGGCGCCCGCGGAGGACGACATCATCCGCCGCACCGGCCCCGCCAAGAAGGCGGCGGCGGTGCTGCCCGGCATCGTGATTGGCCGGGAGCTGGCCGCGTCCCTGCGCGTGGTGGTGGGGGACCGCGTCAACGTCGTGTCCCCGCTGGGCACCGAGCTGTCCCCGTCCGGCCCCGTCCCCAAGAACCGCGCCTACCGGGTGGCGGCCATCTTCTACTCGGGGATGTACGAGTACGACTCCAAGTTCGTCTACATCCTGCTCAAGGAAGCGCAGGACTTCTTCGGCGTCCAGGGCGCGTCCGGCATCGAATTGAAGGTGCTCGACATCGACGACGCGCGCCGCATCGCCGGGCAGGTGGTGAAGGCGCTGGGCGGCTACCCCTACCGGGCCCGCGACTGGGGCGAGATGAACAAGAACCTCTTCTCCGCGCTGCGCCTGGAGAAGCTGGTGATGGGCATCATCCTCTCCATCATCATCATCGTCGCCGCGGGCCTCATCGTCGCCACCGTCATCATGCTCGTGCTGGAGAAGCGCAAGGAGATCTCCGTGCTCAAGGCGCTGGGCGTCCCCGATGGCGGCATCGTGAAGATCTTCCTCGCCGAGGGGCTCCAGATTGGCGTCGCCGGCGGCCTGCTGGGCCTGTTCTCCGGCCTGTCGTGGTGCCTCTTCATCGAGAAGGTCGGCATCAAGCTGGACCCCGAGGTCTATTACATCCCCGCGCTGCCGGTGCGCGTGGAGCCCCTGCAGACCGCGCTGGCCGTCGTCATCGCGGTGCTCGTCACGTACCTGGCCTCCATCTACCCGGCCCTCAAGGCCAGCAGCGTGGAGCCGGTGGAAGGGTTGAAGGCGGAGTAGCCATGACGCTGTTGTCCATCCGCAACGTCTTCAAGAGCTACTTCCTGCACGGCAAGCGCATCGACGTGCTGCGCGCGGTGTCGCTCGACATCGGCAAGGGAGAGCTCGTCTCGCTGGTGGGCGCCTCCGGCGCGGGGAAGAGCACCTTCCTGCACGTGCTGGGCACCCTGGACGCGCCGGCCGCGGGGGAGGTCTTCTTCGAGGGCCGCTCCGTGTTCGCCATGAACGACGCGGAGATCGCCGAGTTCCGCAACCAGACGATGGGCTTCGTCTTCCAGAGCCACTACCTGCTGCCGGAGTTCACCGCCCTGGAGAACGTGGCCATGCCCGCGCTCATCCAGCGCAAGGACCGCGCCGGGGCCTATACCTACGCCCGGGAGCTCCTGGAGCGGGTGGGACTGGGACAGCGGGTGGACCACAGGCCGGGGGAACTGTCCGGTGGTGAAGCCCAGCGGGTGGCCCTGGCGCGCGCCCTGGTGCTCAAGCCCGCCGTCCTGCTCGCCGACGAGCCGACCGGCAACCTGGACCCGGCCACGGGCGAGGGCATCCATCAGCTCCTGAGGGACGTCAACCGGGACCTGGGCATCACCGCCGTGGTCGTCACCCACAATGAAACCCTGGCCCGTTCCATGCCCCGCCGCCTGCGGTTGGCAGGGGGGCAGGTGTCGGAGGCTTGATGGCTCCGCGCTTTTGGATTGAGGGTCTTCGGCCCCTTCTCGTAGATTGCCCCGCCTTTTCCTGGCCGGTCTCCCCTTGAGGCACCCCGTTCTGTCGCGCAAGTCACTGCTCCCGCTGCTAGCGGTCGTCCTGTGGTCGCTCGTGCCCGGCTCCGTCCAGGCGCAGGTGAACGGGGGTGCGCCTTCCGAGGCCCCGGTTCCGAGCTCCCCCGCGCCCGCAACCCCGACTCCCGCGCGTCCCCCGGACGCCCCCGTCGACGAAGAGGCTCCCCCCGAGGACGGCGACCCCGACCGGGTGGTGGAGATTCGCGTCGAGGGCAACAAGCGCGTGGAGGCCGAGGCCATCCGCCGCGCCCTGCGCACCCGGGTGGGCCAGACGCTGGACGCGTCCAAGTCCGCCGAGGACCTCCGCGCCGTCTGGGCCCTGGGCTACTTCACCAACGTGGAGCTGCTCGTGCAGCGGCTGCCCCGGGGCGTGGCCTACGTCGTCCGCGTGGAGGAGCGGCCCATCGTCCGGGCCGTGAACCTCAAGGGCAACGAGGAGCTCAGCCGCGACGACCTCAAGGACGAGCTCGACGCCAAGCCCAACACCATCCTGGACATGGAAGCCGTGCGCAGCACGGTGAAGAAGATCCAGGCCAAGTACGTGGAGAAGGGCTACTTCCTCGCCGAGGTGACCCACCAGATCAAGCCCTCCGAGACGGGGGGCAGCGTGGACGTCATCATCATCATCAACGAGCACGCCAAGGTGATGGTGAAGCAGATCACCTTCATCGGCGCGGAGAAGGTCCCCGCCCAGGAGCTCAAGGAGACGATGATCACCCGCGAGGGTGGCTACTTCTCCTTCTTCACCGGCGAGGGCACCTACCGCGAGGAGGCCTTCCAGCGCGACCTGGCCGTCATCCAGATCGCCTACTTCGACCGGGGCTTCATCAACGTCAAGATCGACAAGCCCACCGTCCAGCTCTCCGCCGACAAGCGCTACATCTACATCACCCTGCGCATCGAGGAGGGTGAGCCCTACGACATCGGGAAGATCGACTTCTCCGGCGACCTGCTCGACGACGTGTCGAAGGAGCGCATGGCGCAGCTGATGAAGTCGACGCCGGGCCAGCGCTTCAACCGCTCGCAGCTGTCGCAGGACATCGTCGGCCTGTCGGACGTGTATTACGACCGGGGCTACGCGTACGCGAACATCAACCCCGTCACCAGCGTCAACGCCAACAACCGCACGGTGGACCTGACCTTCGACGTGCAGAAGGGCCCGCAGGTCACCATCGAGCGCATCAACGTCGTCGGCAACAGCAAGACGCGCGACAAGGTCATCCGCCGCGAGCTGCGCGTCTACGAGGGCGAGCTGTACAGCGGCACCGGCGTGCGCCGCAGCAAGGACCGCGTCACCGCGCTGGGCTTCTTCGAGACGGTGGAGATCACCCAGAGCGCCGGCAGCACCGACGACACCATCGTCCTCCAGGTGGAGGTGAAGGAGAAGGCCACCGGCACCTTCCAGGTGGGCCTGGGCTTCTCCAACGTGGAGAACTTCATCTTCACGGCGCAGATCGCCCAGAACAACTTCCTGGGCTGGGGCCAGAGCGTCTCCGCGTCCGCGCAGATCTCCGGCCTGCGCTCGCTGGTGCAGCTGTCGTTCTACGACCCGTACTTCCTGGACACGAACTACCTCCTGTCCGCGGAGTTCTTCCGCGTCCAGGCCGACTACGACGGCTTCATCCGCAACTCCACCGGCGGCACCGTCTCCATCGGCTACCAGTTCATCGACGACCTGCTGGGCACCATCGGCTACACGCGTGAATGGGTGAACGTGGAGGCGGGCTCCAACCTGGGCGCGGTGCTGCTGGCCAACCAGTTCCTGTCCGGCACCACCAGCGCGGCGCGCCTGTCGCTCTCGTTCGACCGCCGCGACAACCGCCTGTTCCCCTCGCGCGGCTTCATCCACTTCGGCTCGGTGGAGCTGGCCCCGGACTTCCTGGGCGGCACGTTCCTCTTCAACCGGTACACCGCGTACTCGCGCCTGTACTTCCCCATGCCGCTGGGCTTCGTCTTCAAGACGAACGCCACCATCGGCTACATCCAGCAGCTCGACTCGAACAAGCCGCTGCCCATCTCCGAGCTGTACTACGTGGGTGGCATCAACAGCGTCCGCGGCTACTACCTGCGCAGCATCAGCCCCTCGGTGAAGGTGCCCCGCTCCGGCAGTCCGGACGCCACCGTCACGGACTTCCTCGTCGGCGGCAACAAGCAGCTCGTCTTCAACTTCGAGCTGGAGTTCCCCATCTTCGAGAAGGCCGGCCTGAGGGGTGTGCTCTTCTACGACGCCGGCAACGCCTTCGCGTCGAGCGAGCGCTTCTTCCAGGACCGACAGAACGACCTGCCGCTCGGCCTCTTCCACTCGGCGGGCTTCGGGTTCCGGTGGTTCAGCCCCATCGGCCCGCTGCGCTTCGAGTGGGGCATCCCGCTCACCAGGCGGCCGGAGGACGACCGGATTCTGTTCGAGTTCACTATCGGCAACTTCTTCTGATAAGCCGTCGCCTGTCGTCCCGGCCCCGCCCTGGCGGGAAGGGTTGAACAAGCCCGGGCGTCTGACGTCGGACCCTGTACCCTTCCCTGAGGAGCTGTTGAACATGTCGCTTCGCACCACTGTCGCGGCCTTGGCCGCCGTCCTGTCGCTTGCCCTGCCGGTGGCCGCCTCGGCCGCCGAACTGAAGGTCGCCTACGTGGACCTCCAGCGCGTCCTGCTCGAGGTGGATGACGGCAAGGCCGCCAAGGCCCGTCTCCAGAAGTGGTTGGATGACAAGCAGAAGGAGATCGACAAGGAGCAGACCGCCCTGCGCGCCGAGAAGGAGACGCTCGACAAGCAGGCGAGCGCGATGACGGCCGAGGTGCGCGCCCAGAAGGAGGGCGAGCTGCAGAAGAAGGTGATGGTGCTCGCCCAGAAGTGGGAGAAGAGCCGGGGCGAGGCGGCCAACAAGGAGCGCCAGGAGATGGAGCCCATCATCAACAAGATCGACCAGGTGGTGGCCTCCATCGCGCAGCGCGATGACCTGGGCATGGTCCTGGACAAGCGGGACTCGGGCATCGTCTTCGCGAAGGCCCAGTACGACATCTCCAACGAGGTCATCCGGGCCTACAACGGCTCCGGCAAGAAGACGACGGCGGCCAAGGACGCCCCGACGAAGTAGCCCCGCGCTCCCGTGAAGACCTCTCCCGCACCCCGACGGCTCGGGGAGCTCGCCGCCCTCGTCGGTGGCGAGCTTCTCGGCGACCCTGAGCAGCTCATCCACGGACTCAACGGGCTCGAGGAAGCCGGCCCGGGAGACGTGTCCTTCTACGGAAACACGCGCTACCGCCGCCAGTTCGAGGCCTCCCGCGCCTCGGCCGTGCTGGTGGGCACCAGCGAGCCGGCCCGCGAGGGCGTGGCGCTGGTGCGCGTGTCCAATCCGCACCTGGCCTACGCGCGGCTCTTGCGCGTGTTCCACCCCGACGTGCGTCCCGCCCCCGGCATCCGCCCGGGCGCGTGGGTGCACCCGGAGGCCACCGTGCACCCGGAGGCCAGCGTGCTCGCCGGCGCGACGGTGGAGGCGGGCGCGAAGGTGGGCGCGCGCTCGGTGCTGTATCCCGGCGCCTACGTGGGCGAGCACGCCTCCGTCGGCGAGGACAGCGTGCTGCACCCCAACGTCACGGTGCGCGAGCGCTGTGTGGTGGGCTCGCGCGTCATCCTCCACGCCGGCAGCGTGGTGGGCGCGGACGGCTTCGGCTTCGCCTTCGACCCGGAAGGGGAAGACGGGCCCCAGCACTTCAAGATTCCCCAGGTCGGCATCGTCCGCATCGAGGACGACGTCGAGGTGGGCGCGTGCACCTGCATCGATCGCGCGACGGTGGGCGAGACGGTGGTGGGGCGCGGCACCAAGCTCGACAACCTGGTGCAGATCGCCCACAACGTCCGCGTGGGGCCGCTGGCGCTCATCTGCGCGCAGGCGGGCGTGTCCGGCTCGGCCGAGGTGGGCACCGGCGTGGTGCTCGCGGGCCAGGTGGGCGTGGTGGGCCACATCCGCGTGGGTGACCTGGCCAAGGTCGGCGCCCAGTCCGGCGTGGCCCATGACGTCCCCGACGGACAGATCGTGAGCGGCAGCCCGGCCATCCCCCACCGTGAGTGGCTCCGGGCCAGCGCGGCCTCGGGGCAGGTGGCGGACCTGCTCAAGGAAATGCGCGCCCTGCGCAAAAGGGTGGAGCAGCTCGAGAAGGAGAAGGGCCCGTGATGGACATCGGCGAAATCCAGAACCTGCTGCCGCACCGGTACCCGTTCCTCCTCATCGACCGGGTGGTGGAGATTGTTCCCGGCCAGCGCATCACCGCCTACAAGAACGTCACCATCAACGAGCCCTTCTTCAACGGCCACTTCCCCGGCCACCCGGTGATGCCCGGCGTGCTCATCCTGGAGGCGCTCGCCCAGGCCTCGGCCATCCTCGCGTACAAGAGCGAGAACATGGACCCGAGCCAGAAGGTGACCTACCTGATGGGCGTGGACGGGGCGCGCTTCCGCAAGCCGGTGGTGCCCGGAGACAGGCTGCAGCTGGGAATCGAAGTGCTGCGCCACAAGGGCGCCGTGTGGAAGACGAAGGGCACGGCGACGGTGGATGGCGTGAAGGTCGCCGAAGGCGAGTTCCTGGCCACGGTGGTGGACAAGGACAAGGGCGCGACGGCGGAAGAGGGCGCGGCGTCCTGACCGCGGGCCCGCGAGGTAGAGGAGACGACATGGCTCAGGTTCATCCCACCGCGGTGGTTCACCCCGATGCGCGTCTGCACGAGTCGGTCCACGTTGGACCCTACTCGGTCATCGGACCGCAGGTGACGATTGGCGAGGGCTCCCACGTGGGCCCTCACGTCGTCATCGAGGGCCGCACGACGCTCGGCGCGCGCAACCGCATCTTCCAGTTCGCCTCGGTGGGGGCGGACCCGCAGGACCTCAAGTACGCGGGGGAGGACACCGAGCTCACGCTCGGCGACGACAACCAGATTCGCGAGTTCGTCACCCTGCACAAGGGCACGGCGGGCGGCGGCGGCGCCACGCGCGTCGGCAACGGCAACCTCTTCATGGCCAACAGCCATGTCGCCCACGACTGCGTCGTCGGCGACGGGTGCCGCATCGGCAACGGGTCCGCGCTCGCGGGCCACGTGACGATGGAGGACCACGTCATCATCAGCGGCCTGGCGGCGGTGCATCAGTTCACCCGCCTGGGCCGCTTCGCCTTCATCTCCGGCGGGGCCATGGTCACCATGGACATCCCCCCGTACGCCACGGCGCAGGGAGACCGGGCGGAGCTGGTGGGGCTCAACACCGTGGGTCTGGAGCGCGGCGGGTTCACCAAGGACCAGATTGAGCGCATCAAGGAGGCCCACCGCATCCTGTTCCGCTCCAAGCTGGGGCTGCAGGAGGCGCTGGGGCGGCTGCGCACGGAGCTGGGCGGCCACCCGGAAGTGGACCACCTGGTGTCCTTCATCTCCCAGAGCAAGCGCGGCCTGACGCGCTAGGCTGTGGACATGGAGCACGCACCTCCGGACGGTCGCATCGGCCTCATCGCGGGCAACGGTCAGCTTCCCCTCTTGTTCGCGCGCGCCGCGCGGGCCCGGGGGCTGGAGGTGGTGGCCGTGGCCCACAAGGGCGAGACGAACCCGGCCCTGGCCTCGGAGGTGGGCTCGCTCACCTGGGTGCGGGTGGGGCAGGTCAACCGCATCCAGAAGGCCTTCGTCGCCGCGGGCGTGAAGCAGGCGGCCATGGCGGGCGGCATCGGCCGGGTGAAGGCCCTGTCCGAGGCCCGGCCGGACCTGGGCGCGGTGCGCATCATCTCCCGGCTGCGCAGCTTCCGGGATGATGCGCTGCTGCGCGCGGTGGCCGCGGACTTCGAGTCGCGCGGCATCACCATCATCGCCCCCACGGACTTCCTCGGGGAGGTGCTGTGCCCCGAGGGGCACCTGGCCGGCCCCGAGCTGAGCCCCACCCAGCAGCAGGACGTGGCGCTGGGGCGCGAGGTGGCGGCGTTGCTGGGGCAGGCGGACGTGGGCCAGACGGTGGTGGTGCACCAGGGCCACGTGCTGGCGCTCGAGGCCGTGGAGGGCACGGACGAGGCCATCCGCCGGGGCGGCAAGCTGGGCGGCGCGGGCGCGGTGGTCGTCAAGCGCTGCAAGCCGCAGCAGGACCTGCGCTTCGACCTGCCCGCCGCGGGGCCCCGCACGCTGGAGGTCATGAAGGAAGTGGGCGCCCGGGTGCTGGCGCTGGAGGCCGGGCGCACGGTGCTGCTGGACGCGCCGGAGCTCTTCGCCAACGCGCGCGCGGCGGGAATCACGCTCGTCGGCGTGCGGTAGCGGCCCCCTTCTCGCGCCCGGGCAGGAGAGGGCCTGGTGGCCGTCCCCCCGGCTGCCCTGAGAGGTGTGGCGCGCGGGAATGAATGTCGGCGCGCTTCTCGCGTCTGGCTCGCGAGGCGTTTCCACGCTCGCGAAGCATTTCCACGCGGGGGACACCGTCCTACCCTGGCGCGGAGGAATCCACCCATCCGGGTCGCTGTTGCACGGCGACCCGCGACGCCGGAGTCGACGCCGCGCCATGAATGCCCGCCTGGTTCTATTGCTCAGTCTTGTCGCCTCGACACCCCTGCCCGCGTTCGCCGACGCCATCCGCGTGTCCCTGGAGGGCCGGGCCGCGGTGGGCGAGAAGCTCCCGGCATTGCTCGTGCACATCGAGGAGCCCATCGCGGGCTTCGAGGTGAAGCTCAAACGCGACGACGGGAAGGTGGTCGACGTGAAGGGCGGCGGGAAGCCAGGCATGACCCGGCGTATCGAGCTGGAGCAGCCCGAGGGCCGCTTCCACTACGAGGGCGAGCTGGTGGTGCGCTTCGCCAACGCCGAGTCGGGCAGCCTGCCGTTGTCCTTCGACACGGAGCTCAACGGGCCGCTGCGCCTGGACGTGCGCCCGGAGGACGTGGACGTGCCGGGGCGCACGCTGCGCTTCCAGCTCTCGCGTCCCGCGGGCCGCGTGGAGCTCACCGTGCTGATGGACACGGGGAAGAAGGCCTTCGAGGGGGAGGTGGCCTTCAAGGGCGAGAAGGCGGGCACGCCGCTGTCATTGAGCTGGCCGGCCGCCGAGGGGAAGGTGATGAAGATTTCCCTCCGAGCCTTCGACACATCGGACTTCTACACGGGTGTGGACCTCTTCCCGTGGCGCGTGGACATTCCCCATGAAGAGGTGGGCTTCGCCTCGGGGCGCGCGGACATTCCCGCCGGCGAGCGAGGCAAGCTGGACAGGAGCCATGCGTTGATTGCGGAGGCGCTGGCGAAATACGGCCGCTTCGCGGCGGTTCGTCTGTACGTGCTGGGCCACACGGACACCGTGGGCGCCACGGCGGACAACCGCGAGCTGTCGCTCAAGCGCGCGCGCAGCATCGCCGCCGCCTTCCGTCAGCGAGGGCTGAAGGTCCCCATCTTCTACGAGGGTTTTGGCGAGGAGTCCCCCGCGGTGCGGACTCCGGACGAGACGGCGGAGGCTGCCAACCGCCGGGCGGAATACATCATCGCGGTGGAGGACCCGGTGCTCGCCGGCGCTCCCTTCTCGCCGCGGTGGAGGAAGCTGTAGCGGACGGACGCAGTGACGAGGAGGTAGCAGCGGATGGACCGATTCCAACGGTGGACCTGGGGCGTGGTGGGGATGGCGCTCCTGGTGGGGGCGGGCTGCGCGCATCAGGCGCCGCTTGCCGTGCGGCGGGAGGTGGAGGCGGACAAGTGCAGCCTGGTTCAATCCGTGTTGAAGGAACCGACACCGTCACGGGTGGTGGAGGAGATCGCCGCCCAGGGCCGTCACGAGCCCACGCCGGTGCGCGTGTACGTGCGCCGCCCGGAGCAGTCCATGCTGGAGCGCTTCTTTGAAGGCGATGAGCCCCGCTGCGGCGACTCCACCTTCAAGGTGGTGCAGGACAGCGTGCTGGACGCCGTCGTCGTCTACCTCCAGGAGATTCGCGAGGGCTACGCGTACGACGCGCGCCGCGCGGGCCCGGACGAGCTCACCCTGGAGGGCAAGCCCCAGGGCACGCTGCGCCGCGCGGGCCCCACCTGGGTCGTCGGCAACTAGGTTACTTCAGCAATTCCTTGGCGCCGTCCGCGATGAACTGCACGGCGATGGCGGCCAGGATGAGCCCCATGACACGCTCGACGATGGCGACGCCGGACTGGCGCAGCACCCGCTGCACGAGCCCGGAGGCGCGCAGGATGAAGTAGCTGAAGACGAACGTCAGGAGGATGGCCGCCAGCACCGGAAGGGTGGAGGCCATCGAGTTGGAGTTGCCGCGAGCCATCAGCACCATGGCGGTGGCGATGGCTCCGGGCCCCGACAACAGCGGGATGGCGAGGGGGACGATGGCCACGTCCTCCTTCACCACGCCCTCCTGCTCCTCGGTGGGGGTGGTGCGTGTCTCGGACGGACGCGCGCGCAGCATGTCCAGCGCGGTGATGAGCAGGAGGATTCCGCCCGCCACGCGGAAGGCCCCCAGCGACACGCCGAACACCTTGAAGATGATGGTGCCGAACAGGGCGAAGAAGGTCATCAGCCCGCACGCCACCAGACACGCGCGCATCGCCGTGCGGCGTATCTTCTCCTTCGTGTCCCCGGCCGTCATGGCCAGGAACAGCGGCACCACGCCGATGGGGTCCACCACGAAGAAGACCGCCGGCAGGGCGACGAGGAATTGCGTCAGGTAGTCCTTCATCACCGCACGACCTTTGCGACTACACCGTGAGGCGCAGCTTCCACACCATGGTGAGCGCCTCGGCGAAAATCTTCTTGCTCATCTTCGAGTGCCCCACGCGGCGGTCCTCGAAGATGATGGGGACCTCGCGCACGGTGAAGCCGTTCTTCAGCGTGCGGTAGGTAAGCTCGATCTGGAACGCGTACCCGGTGCTGTGTACGGCATCCAGGTCGAGGGTCTCCAGCACCCGGCGGTGGAAGCACTTGAAGCCGCCAGTCAAGTCCTGCACGCCCACGCCCAGGATGGTGCGGGCATAGAGGCTGCCGCCGCGGCTGATGACCTGGCGGCCCACGCCCCAGTTCACCGTGCCACCGCCCGTGACGTAGCGGCTGCCGAGCACCAGGTCGGCGCCCGCCTCGGCCGCGTCCATCAGCCCGGGCAGGTAGCGCGGGTCGTGGCTGAAGTCCGCGTCCATCTCCAGGATGTACGTGTAGCCCTCCGCCAGGGCCCAGCGGAAGGCGGCGAGGTAGGCGCGACCCAGGCCCTCCTTCTTCTCGCGGTGGAGCACCCGCACGCGGGGCTCCTTGGCGGCGAGCTGGTCGGCGATGTGCCCCGTTCCGTCCGGCGAGTTGTCGTCGACGATGAGGATGTCGACGCGCGGGTCGGCCTTGAGCACCGCCAGGGTGATGGCCTCGATGTTTTCCCGCTCGTTGTAGGTGGGGATGCAGACCAGCGCTGGGTTCATGGCCGGGCCGACATACCCTAAATGGCGCGCGGGGGCAGTAGCTCCATGACGGTCTCCGCCGCCCGGGTGGCGGCCCCTGCCTCGCCCAGCCGCCCCCGGACCTCGCCCAGCCCCTGGAGCATCTCGTCCCGGGCGGCCCCCGGAACCCACACCTTCCGGACCTCGTCGGCGATGCGCTCGGGGGTCATCTCCCCCTGGAGCAGCTCCGGCACCACGCGCCGCCCGGCCAGCAGGTTGACCAGGGACACGAAGGCCACCTTCAGCATCAGCCGGCCCACCCAGTACGAGATGAGGGACACCCGGTAGATGACGACGAGGGGGCGCTGCATCAGCCCCGCCTCCAGCACGGCCGTCCCGGAGGCGACCACCGCCGCGTCGCTGGCGCCCACCACCTCCGGGGCATGCCCGTCCACCAGCACCGGCGTCAGGCCGCTGCCCTCGAAGCGGGAGAGCACCTCCTCGCGGGGGATGGTGGGGGCCACGGGGACCACGACCTGGAGCCCGGGCCGCTCGGCGGACAGGCGGCGGGCCGCGTCCACCATGGACGGCAGCAGCCGGCGGATCTCGCTCATCCGGCTGCCCGGCAGGAGCGCGAGCGTGGGGGCCTCCCTGGCCAGGCCCAGGCGCTCCCGGAACGCGGTGGGGCTGTCGGGGGCGGGGACCTGCTCGACGACGGGGCTGCCCACGTAGCGGGCGGCGACGCCGGCTTCCCGGTAGAAGTCCTCCTCGAACGGGAGGATGCACAGCATCCGGTCCACCAGGCGTTTGATGGTGCGCACCCGGCCGCGGCGCCACGCCCAGATCATCGGCGAGATGTAATAGGCGACGGGGATGCCCTGGGCCTTGAGCTTCTCGGCCAGGCGCAGGTTGAAGTCCGGGATGTCGACGAGGATGGCGACGTCGGGGCGCCGCTCGGCGGCCGCGTTCGCCAGGCCCTTCATGATTTGGAGGATGCGAGGGATGCGGGGGAGCACCTCGGTGATGCCCATGACGGACACCTCGCGGGCGTCGAAGAGCAGCTCGACTCCCCGAGCGGCCAGGCGCGAGCCGCCCATGCCGAAGAAGGTGAGGTCCGGACGGCGGGCCTGGAGGGCGGCGACGAGCTCTGCGGCATGGGCGTCGCCGGAGGCCTCGCCTGCCACGACGAGGATTCGGGGCGGGGGCGTCATGTGAGGGGGGCGCATCGTACCCTGATGCAAGCCGGGGTGAAGGTGTAGACTGCGCCAACCCTTGAAGACGCTTCTGCTCGCCGAGAGCCATCCCCCCACGCTCGAGCACCTGACGGGCCTGCTCTCGCAGGCCGGGTACTCCGTGCGCGCGGTGAATGACCCCATCGCGGCGCTGGAGCACTTCGCGGCGGACAACCCGGATGTGATGGTGTTGTCGGTGGACCTGCCGCGCGTGGAGGGCTCGCACGTGGTGCAGCTCATCCGGGGGCACAGCCAGGGTGGGCGCGTGCCCATCGTCGCCATCGACAAGGGGCACCTGGGGCGGGCGCGGGGCGTGGGCTCGGTGTTGGACCTGAAGGTGAATGCGTACGTCGCGGACCCGCTCAAGCCCGGCGAGCTGGTGCCCCGGCTGGAGTCGCTCGTGCGCGCGGCGCAGGCGGTGCCGCTGTCGGGCCTGGCGTCCACGCTGTCGCGTCCGGCGGTGAACAGTGGCGAGCTGAAGGGTTATCCGCTGCCCGGCCTGCTGCACTCCATCCACCGGCTGCGGCGGGATGGTGTGCTGGTGGTGGCGCACCGGGGGCTGAGTCGGCGGGTGTACTTCCTGCGCGGCGGGCCGGTGAGCTTCGACTCGACGGTGAAGGAGGACTCGCTGCCGCGCTACCTCGTGGAGCGCAAGCTCGCCACGCCCGCGCAGGCGGAGCAGGTGGTGGAGGCGCTGGGCTCGGGGCTGCGCATCGGCTCGGCGCTGGCGGACGCGGGCGTGGAGCTGGTGGGTGAGGAGCTGTCGCAGTTGTTGCGGGACTACACGCGCGACAAGCTGGCGCGGGTGCTGGGCATGCGCGAGGGCCGGTACGCCTTCTACTCCGGCGACGAGTTCACCGCGGAGGTGGCGTCGGTGGACCTGCCGCCGCTGGCGCAGATTCTGGAGGGCGCGCGGCGCACCTTCCCGCTGAAGGTGATGGCCGCGTCGCTGAAGGCGAACCTGGGGGAGTACCCGGTGCGCTCGCCCGAGTTCGGCCGTGATTTGCAGGCGATGGCGCTGGACACGGACGACATCAAGATCGCCATGCAGGTCAATGGCCGCATCGTGCTCAAGGAGCTGCTCGCGCATGGCCGCGGGGAGCTGAGCGCGGCGTATTCGCTGTTGTGGTTCCTGAAGCTGACGGGGGGCGTGACGTTCTCCCCGACGCCGGTGGCGACGGGGGCGGACGTGCTGTCGGCGGCGGTGGTGCCGGACCGGATTGGCCCGCGCAAGCGCAAGTCGTTGCCGGTGGAGACGGCGGCGTCGCTGCGCGAGGAGGCGGTGCGCATCATCACCCGCAGCTACTTCGGCAGCCTGGGGTTGGACATCGCGGCGGACGCGGAGGCGGTGGAGCGCGCGTACCACGAGACGGCGATGCGCTTTCACCCGGACACGTATGCCGAGTACGACATCTCGGACCTGAAGGACCTGCTGGACTCGGTGCAGGAGAAGCTGTCGGCGTCCTACCGGGTGTTGAGCGTGGAGGAGAAGCGCAAGGCGTACCTCCAGTACCTCTTCAGCAAGCTGGACGTGGGGCGCAACACGGCGGTGGTGGTGGACGCCGAGATTGCGCTGCGCCGGGGCGAGTCCGCGCTGAAGCGGCGGGACTTCCTGTCGGCGATGCACGCGTTCGAGGAGGCGGTGACGCTCAACCCTCGCGAGCCGGAGTACTACTCCTTCCTCGCCTGGGCGACGTACCAGGGAGCGGGCGGTCCGTTGGTTCAGCGTGCGCAGAAGGCGCAGAAGGTGTTGAAGAAGGCGTTGTCCCTGGGGCCGTACGTGGAGCGGCTGCACATCATCGCGGCCATCATCGACACGGACCTGGGGGATGCGCCGCTGGCGCGGAAGAAGCTGCTGAAGGTGCTGGAGTACAACCCGTACTCGCAGCTGGCCAAGGCGGCGTTGCGCAAGGTGGGACGGTAGGCAGATGGGGCGGACACTCTGGCGATTGTTGCGCTACGCGCGCCCGCATGCGGCGGTGCTCGTGGTGGCGTTCGTGTGCATGGCGTTCGTGGGCATCGCCACGGGGGCGTACGCGTACCTGACGGGCCCCGCGCTGCGCTTCCTGTTGTCGGGCGGCGAGGAGGGCTTCGGCGGGGCGAACCGGGTGCCGTGGCTCTCGGACCTGCCGCGTGACGCGGCGCTGTGGGGCTTCCCGCTGATGATGGTGGTGGTGGGCGCGGTGAAGGGCGTGGGGTACCTGGGCCAGTTCTACTTCATGGGCCTCTTCGCGCAGCGGGTGGTGAAGGACCTGCGGCGGGAGCTCTTCGTGAAGCTCACGTCGTTGTCGCCGGCGCAGCTCGCGCGTGAGCGGCAGGGAGACTTGCTCAGTCGCTTCTCGTCGGACGTCGCGGCGGTGGAGGCGGCGGCGATGTACACGGTGGGCTCGTACCTGCGGGACAGCCTGCAGGTCATCATCCTGGCGGGAGTGGCGTTGTCGATGAGCCCGCTGCTGGGTGGGCTGATGCTGGTGGTGATTCCGCTCGCGGCGCTGCCGGCGTCGAGGCTGACGCGCAAGGTGCTCAAGGGCACGCGCGAGGGCCAGACGCAGCTGGGGCATCTGGCGGGGCAGCTCCACGAGGGGCTCGGCGGACTGCGGACGATTCAGGCGTTCAACGGGCAGGAGGCGGAGCTGGCGCGGTTCGCCTCGCACGCGAAGGCGCACGAGGAGGCGGTGGTGGGGGCGGCGTGGGCGCGTGGCGGGGTGCCCGGCATCATGGAGGTGCTGGCGGCGGCGGCGCTGGCGGGGGCGTTGGCCTTCGCGGCGAGCGCGAAGTTGATGGAGCCGGAGGCGCTGTTGTCGCTGCTGACGGCGGTCATCCTGGTGTACCAGCCGGTGAAGGACCTGGGCCGGGTGACGCAGTTCGCGATGCAGGCGGGCGCGGCGGGTGAGCGGCTCTTCGCGTTGCTGGACTTGAAGCACCCGGTGCAGGACGCGCCGGACGCGGTGTCGGCGCCGCCCTTGTCCCAGTCGGTGCGCTTCGAGGACGTGAGCTTCGCGTATGGCGAGCGGCGCGCGCTCGAGGGCGTGACGCTGGAGCTGAAGGCAGGGCAGGTGACGGCGCTGGTGGGAGGCAGTGGTGGGGGCAAGAGCACGGTGACGTCGCTTCTCATGCGCTTCGAGCGGCCCCAGTCCGGGAGGCTGTTGTTGGACGGCGTGGACATGGACCGGTACACGGCGGCGAGCCTGCGCGAGCAGTTGGCATTGGTGACGCAGGAGCCGTTGTTGTTCCAGGGGACGGTGCTGGACAACCTTCGCTATGCGCGACCGGACGCCACGCGTGAGGAAGTGGAGGCGGCGGCGAAGGTGGCGAACGCGGACGGGTTCATCCGGGCGCTGCCCCAGGGCTACGACACGCGCATCGGCGAGCGCGGCGTGACGTTGAGCGGTGGTCAGCGGCAGCGACTGTGCATCGCGAGGGCGGTGCTGGCGCGAGCGCGCGTGCTGGTCCTGGACGAGGCGACGAGCAGCCTGGACCCCGAGAGCGAGCGCGAGGTGCAGGCTGCGCTGGCGGCGGTGTTGCCGGGGCGCACGGCGCTGGTCATCGCGCACCGGTTGTCCACGGTGGTGAACGCGGACGTGCTCCACGTGATGGAGGCGGGGCGGGCGGTGGAGAGCGGCTCGCACGCGGAGTTGCTCGCGAGGGGCGGGCGTTACGCGGCGCTGTGGAAGATGCAGACGGAGGGCACCCTCGAGCGAGGCGCCGCGTGAAGCGCGGCCGCCTGGAGCCGAGGGCATGCCGTGAGACGCCTGTCCGGGAGTCACGGGTTCATGTTGGGTGGAGCGAAGTCCCGGCGTGCAGCGCACCCATGCGGCAAGACGCCTCTCGGGACGGGGCTCGTCGTCGACGAACCAGGGTGGTTCGCTCGCCGTCGGACCGGGCGCTGGTGCGCCTGGGCAGGCCTTCGTGTGGCGGCATCCAGGCACAGGACCTGTCGCGGGACGCGGTGGTCTCCGCAGGAGCCGCGCCAATACGTCGGAGCGAGTGCTGGGCTGGCGCGCAGCGGTGCGGTCGGCCCGCGGATGGGGGCTGGCCGGAAGGCTCCTTCGTGCGCGCCACGCCTGTGCGGCGAAGCCGGGTCCCCGCGCCAGGAGTTGGGACTGAACGTGGTGGAGCGCCTGTTTCGGGGACGGCCGAGGTCCGGACAATGATGCTGGAGTCGTCACAGGCTTTGCCTCGGTGCGGCGCCAGGGGCGTTGCCCTCATCGTGACATCCATCGACGTCGTCCCTGCGCGACGTGGAGAAGAGGGGCGATGAGCCGACTTCGTGTGGCGCTCGGCAAGGGGCTTCGCGCGCTGGTGGGCCTGTTGCTCCTCCTCCTGGGCCTCTGCGGCTTCTTCGCGCTCCCGGCCTCGTACACGACATACCCGGTGGTGCCTCCGAAGGAGGGCGAGCCGAGGTGGATTCGGGGCGCCTTCCACGTGCACACTACGCGCTCGGATGGACGAGGCAGTCCCCTCGACGTGGTGCTCGCGGCGAAGGCCGCGGGCCTCGACTTCGTGTTGTTGACGGACCACAACGACTTCACGCCGCCCGCGCCGACCTGGGGCGATGGCGTGCTGCTGATTCCCGGCGTTGAAATCTCGACGTCCGCGGGGCACCTGGTCGCGTTCGGCATGGAGCGCCCGCTGGAGGGCATGACGCGATGGATGCCCGCGGCGGATGCGGTGAGGGCAGTGGAGGCCGCGGGAGGCATGACGGTCCTCGCGCATCCGGTGCAGAAGAAGAACCCGTGGACGGACGAGCCGACCGCCCGTGAGGCAAAGGGGTTCGAGCTGTACTCGGCGGACACGTTCTTCCGTCACGCCATGCGCAATCCGGTGAGCCGGTTGCTGCCGGCCGTGGGCGCGTATCTCGCGAACCCGATGCATGGAGTGATGCTGCTCGTCGCGCCCGAGCCCGAGCCTGGCGAGCGCTTCATGGACCTCTCGCGGGAGCAGCCCAAGCGCTCCTTCTGCGCGCATGATGCGCATGGCCTGCCGTCGTACGAGTCCGTGTTCAGCTCGCTCGCGATGTACCTCCCGCCCGAGCAGCTCCCCTCGCCCCTGCCGAAGGATGCGAAGGTGGCCGCGGCGCTCGTGACGAGAGCGCTGCGAGGAGGCTCGGCGCTCTGTTCCTTCCGCGCGCTGGGGGAGCCCGAGGGCTTCGCCCTGGAGGGCGTGGACCCGGAGCAGCGCGAGGCCCGGGTGGGGGATGTCCTGAAGGTGCGCCTGCCGGGGTTGCCGGACGTGGACACGGTTCGGGTGCAGGTGTGGGGAGAAGGCCGACTGGGGGAGGACGGCACGTCGGTGGAGCTGACAGGGGAGGGGCTGGTGCGGGTGGAGGTCTGGGCGAAGGGGCCCGGACGCTTCTTCGGGTCCGAATGGCGACCTTGGATTGTTCCGAATCCCGTGCGTGTGCTGCCTCGGACCCCTGGCATCTGATAGAGGGCCGGGGAGCCGTCCATGCGACTCCTCTACATCCTCGCCACGTACCTGCTCTTCCCGCTGCTCCTTCCGGTGCTGTGTGTGCACCGGAAGACGCGTCATGGCCTGTGGCAGCGACTGGGGTTCTATTCCCCGGGCGCGTTGCCCGTGAGGGGCGATGGGCCCGTGGTGTGGCTGCACGGAGCGAGCGCGGGGGATCTGCTCGCGCTCTCCCCGATGTTCGCGCCGCTGCGAGCGCGCTTCCCGGGTTGCCAGCTCATCCTGTCGACGATGACGGACAGCGGCCATGCGATGGCGACGGGGCGGCTGGCCAAGGACATCGATGGGGTCATCTACGTGCCCTATGACCTGTGGGGCGCGACGCGGCGGGCGATGAAGGCGCTCCGGCCGGACATCCTGGTCCTCGAGTACACGGAGATCTGGCCCAACCTCATCCGCGCGGCGAAGCGCGGAGGCGCGCGGGTGGTGATGACCAACGGCCGCTTCTCGCCGGCGAACCTGGGGCGCTACCGGGCGTTGTTCGGCCTCATCGGCAATCCACTGAAGGACCTGGACCTGATGTTGATGCGCCACGAGGACGAAGCGGAGCGAGCGCGGAGCCTGGGCGCGCGTCCCGACTGGGTGATGGTGACGGGGAACACGAAGTTCGACTCCCTGGCGTCGGGGCCCGCGCCGGAGGACACCACGCTGCGCGAGGTCCTGGGGCTCCCGGTGGGCGCACCCGTGTGGATCGCGGGAAGCACGCACGAGGGTGAGGAGGAAGCGCTGCTGGGCGTCTATCGGCGGCTGCACGCGAAGTGGCCGGAGCTGCGGCTGGTGATTGCGCCCAGGTACGTGGACCGCGCGGCGCGGGTGGTGGCGCTCGCGCGAGACGCGGGGCTGAGCGTGGGGCTGCGCTCGAAGGGAAACCCCGAGCGCGGGCAGGTGGTGGTGCTGGACACCATCGGCGAGCTGTCGCGGGCGTACCGACTGGGGACGGTGGTCTTCGTCGGAGGCTCGTTCACGAAGCGCGGTGGCCAGAACATCCTGGAGCCGGCGGGGCAGGGCAAGCCGGTGTTGTTCGGGCCGCACATGGACAACTTCCGGGACAGTGTGGCGGTGTTGTCGGGGCATGGAGGCATCCAGGTGGCGGACGCGGAGGAACTGCACTCGAGGCTCGCGGAGCTGTTGGAGGACCCGCGGCGAACCGATGCGCTCGGGGCGCAGGCCCTGGAGACGGTGGGACGAATCTCCGGAGCGAGCGAGCGCAACGCCGAGGCGATGCTGTCGCTCTTCCCGCACGGCAGGGCGGAGCCGCGATGACGCTCATCATCCACCCGCATTTCCACAACCGGTACACGGGCGTCACGCGCCACGTCGAGTCGGTGGTGCCGGCGTTGGTGAAGGACTCGGGCTCGGAGACGCGGGTCATCGGCTCGGGGCTGAGCGAGGGCCTGCCGCGCATCACCTGGCCGGAGCTGCTGCGCCGGGCGCGCTCGGAGCCGGTGGTGTGGCACGCGCACCGGAACAACGAGCTGCTCGCGGGGATGCTGTTGAAGCTGGTGGGGCGGCAGGTCCGGCTGGTGTTCACGCGGCACACGTCGATGGCGCCCAGCGGCTTCACGCGGTTCATCGCGCGGGGCGCGGACGCGCTGGTGTCGTTGACGAAGCAGGTGGCGGACGTCATCGCGTTGCCGTCGACGGTCATCTCGCACGGCATCGACCTGACGCGCTTCCATCCACCCGAGGACCGACAGAAGGCCTGGGAGCGACTGGGGCAGGGTGGGCGCCTGGGAATCGGCGTCATCGGCCGCATCCGGAAGGAGAAGGGGCAGGGCGACTTCCTGGAGGCGGTGCGTCCGCTGCTGCCCGAGCACCCCGAGTGGCAGGGCGTGCTGGTGGGCCTGGCGAAGGGCGCGGACCTGGACTGGGTGAACGGCCTGCGGGCCGGCATCGAGGACCGGGTGACGCTGGCGGGAGAGCAGTCGGTCATCGAGCCCTGGTACCAGGGGCTCACGGTGCTGGTGCACCCGTCCTACGCGGAGGGGTACTCGCTGGTGCACGTGGAGGCGATGGCGTCGGGTTGCTGCGTGGTGGCGTCGAAGCTGCCGTACCTGGACACGCTCATCGAGCATGGTCGCACGGGCTTCTTCTTCGAGCCGGGTGACGTGAAGGCGCTGCGGGAACTGCTCGACATGTTGATGCGGGAGCCGGAGCGTGCGCGAGAGGTGGGGCGCAACGCGGCCGAGGAGGCGCGGCGGCGGTGTGGCGTGGAGCACGAGGCGCACGCGCTGGAGGCGCTGTACCGCACGCTGGTGAGGCGCTGAGCGGATGCGCATCCTTCACCTGCTCGCGAGCCCGTTCTTCAGTGGCCCCGCGGAGAACGTCGCGCTGCTGGCCCGAGCGCAGCGGGAGGCGGGGCACGAGGTGACGGTGGCGGTGGACCGTCGTCGCAAGGACGTGCCGGCGGAGGAGCCCGCGGTGCCTCGCTTCCAGGAACTCGGCCTGTTGGACGAAGGCGGCCTGGAGTTGTCCGTGAAGTCGCCGCCGTGGCGCATGTGGAGCGACTCGCGGCGTCTGCGCGCGCGGCAGGTGGACGTGGTGCATTCGCACTTCAGTCACGACCACTTCCTCGCGAGGTGGGGACGTCCCCGAGGCGCGGTGCTGGTGCGCTCGCTGCATGCGCCCCGTTCGCTGCGCTCCTCGTTGCCCGCGGCGGATGCGTACACGGTTCCGGCGAGCGCGCTGTTGGCGAGGCTGTTGGAGCGAGGGAAGCGAGCCCGGGTGCTCCCGGCGCTGGTGGACCCGAGGTTCCGGCCCGAAGCGGACCGCGAGTCGCTCCGGCGCGAGCTGGGGCTCATGGGCGGACCGCTGGTGGGAATGGTCTCCACGTTCCAGCCTTCGAGGCGCCATGCGGTTGGAGTGGAGGCCTTCGCGAAATACCGCCAGCACCATCCTCACGCGCGCTTCATCCTCGTGGGTGACGGAGCGTTGCTGGAGGCGACGCGCCATCAGGTGGCTGCGCTGGGATTGACGGACGCGGTGACCTTCGCGGGCTATCAGCAGGGCGAGGCCTTCGCGCGCTGGCTCAAGGCGCTGGATGAGGTCTGGCTGCTGGGCTTGGGGAATGACTGGAGCGCGAGGGCCGCGGCCCAGGCGCGAGCGTGTGGTGTCCGAGTGGTCGCGGTGGACGAAGGCGCATTGCCGGACCTGGCGGATGCGCGAGTGGCCGAGCCCACGCCCGAAGCCGTCGTGACGGCGGCGCTCTCGGGAGTGCGCGCGCCGGTGGCCCATCCGACGAACGCGCGCATCGCCGCCGATGTGCTCGCCATGTACGCCGAGGCGGCCAACGGGGCTCCTCGATGAAGTCCATGTCGGACGTCGAGCCCAGCGCGCTCCGGGCGATGGGAGCCCGTCGGTCTTGAGTCCTCCCGCCTCCGAGTCGCCCACCGCCATCGAGCGGGTCTTCTACCCACCGTCACCGGAGGACTGGGGCCGCAGGGTGTTGCTGTCTCCGCTGACGGCGTTGTCGTGGAGCTACGCCGCGGCGGTGCAACTTCGAAGAGCCCTGTACGACAAGGGGCTGCTGCGAGCCGAGCGTGTCGAGGGACTCCGAGTCCTCTCCGTGGGCAACCTCAACGTGGGCGGAACGGGTAAGACGCCCGCGGTGTTGTACCTGGCGGAGCAGCTCGTCCGGGCGGGGCGCAAGGTCGGCATCCTCACGAGAGGTTACGGTCGGCGCTCACGGGAGCCGCTGACCTTCACGGGAGCACAGCCGCTCCCTTCGGTGGAGGACGCGGGAGACGAGCCGCTGTTGCTCGCGACGCGATGTCCGAGCGTGAGGCTCTTCGTGAATCCCGACCGGGTCGCCAGTGCGCTGCGAGCACGGGACGAGTTCGGCCTGGACACGGTGTTGCTCGACGATGGCTTTCAACACCGTCGCCTCGCGCGGGACGAGGACCTGGTGGTGGTGGACGAGGCGGTGGGGCTGGGCAATGGGCATATGCTTCCGCGAGGTCCGCTGCGTGAGCCCGCTTCATCGATTCGACGCGCCACGCTGCTCTGGGTGCGCACGTCCGCGGCGGCCGTGGGCGAGCCCCCAGCGGTGCGCCTTCCGCGAGAAGCCGAGTCGATTCCCCGGGTGCGAGCGCGCTATGGGCCCTCGGCATGGGTGGACCCGGAGGGCATGTCGCATCCACCGGAGCGCCTGAGAGGGCAGGGCGTGTTGGCGCTGGCGGGGCTTGGCCGGCCGGGGGGCTTCCTGAAGACCCTGAGGACGCTGGGGGTGGAGGTCGTCGACGCGGCGCTGTTCCCGGACCATCACCGCTTCACTGCCGAGGAGCTGGAGGACGTGGTCCAGCGGGCGGCGCGTCGCGGCGTGGTGGTGGTGACGACGGAGAAGGACGCGGTGCGGCTGCCGCCCGGGTTCGAGGCGTGGAAGGTGCGGTTGGGGGTGGAGGTGCTGGAGGGAGCGGCCCACCTGTATCGGGCGCTCGGGCTGGCGGGCGCGTCAGGCGACTTGTGAGACGAGGGGGGCTGTGGGACAAACCGCCGCCATGGCCGCGGTCTCGCCCGTTCGCTCCTCGCCCTTGCCCTCTCGCCTGCCGCTCGCGTTCTCGCGTCGTCGCGTGCTGCTGGTCGGGGACCTCGTCGCAGACCACTACATCTACGGACAGACGGACCGGGTGAGCCGCGAGGCGCCCGTGCTCATCGTCCGCTACGAGTCCGCGGAGGTGAAGCTGGGCGGAGGCGCGAATGTCGCGGCCAACGTCCGCGCCTTGACGGGCCAGGTGACGGCCGTCGGTGTGCTCGGCGCGGACGAGATGGGCGGCGAGCTGCGCCACCTGTTCTCCGAGGCCGGCGTCCGGCTGCACGCGGTGGGCGGTCGAGACATCGCGACGGAGACGAAGACGCGCATCCTGGCCGGTGGCCTGAGCACCACGCGGCAGCAGATGCTGCGCCTGGACCGGGGACAGCGCTCGGAGTTGCCGCCCCGGGTGCGCAAGGCCCTGGCCCGTCACGTGGAGCAGGCCGCGCGGGACGCGGACGCGGTGGTCGTCTCGGACTACGGCGCGGGGGTGCTGAACGACGAGGTGCGAGGTGTGCTCCGCAAGCTCGCGGCGGATGGGCTGCCGGTGTGCGTGGACAGCCGCTATGCGCTCGCGTCGTTCTCGGGGCTGACGGTGTGCAAGCCCAACGAGCCCGAGCTGGAGGCGCTCGCGGGTCGGCCCGTGCGCTCGGAGCAGGACCTGCTCCTGGCCGGGAAGGAAGCGGTGCGCCGGCTGGGGTGTCGTGCGTTGCTGGTGACGCGGGGCCGCCACGGCATGGCGCTCTTCGACGCGGACGGCGGCGTGGACCTCATCCCGGTGCACGGCGCGAAGGCCGCGGTGGACGTGACGGGCGCGGGCGACACGGTGATTGCGACCTTCTCGCTGGCCGTCGCGGCTGGAGCTTCGTTCGGCGAGGCGGCGAGGCTGGCGAACGTGGCCGGCTCCATGGTGGTGCAGAAGCCAGGGACCGCGACGGTGTCTCGGGATGAGCTGCTGTCGGAGCTGCGGAGCGCGCGATGAGCACCTTGGAGAAGATTCAGTCGCTCAAGCAGGTGGCGGAGGCGAGGGTCCGCTGGAAGCAGGAGGGCCGCACGGTGGCGCTCGCCAACGGTGTGTTCGACCTGCTGCACGTCGGCCACGTGCGCTACCTGGAGGGCGCGCGCGAGCTGGCGGACGTGCTGGTGGTTGCGGTGAACTCGGACGCCTCGACGCGCGCGTACAAGGGGCCTGGCAGGCCGCACATCCCGGAGAACGAGCGCGCGGAGTTGGTCGCCGCACTCGCGTGCACGGACCGGGTCATCGTCTTCGACGAGCCGAACGTGCGCGGCATCATCCGGGTGTTGAGGCCGGACGTGCATGTGAAGGGCACGGACTACACGCCCGACAGCATCCCCGAGGGTGACGAGGTCCGCGCCTACGGTGGCCGCACCGCGGTGTCGGGCGACCCGAAGAACCACAGCACCACGGAGCTGGCGCGTCGGCTCGGGCGCGAGGACGCCAAGTAGCCCATGGATGCCCCGCTCCTGGCGGTGCTGGGCTGCCCCCGATGCAAGGGGGCGCTCGCCGTCCTGGGGACTGGCGCCACGGAGCGGCTCCACTGCGCGGCCTGCCATGCCTCGTGGCCCGTGAAGGACGGCGTGCCGCAGCTGCTTCCCGAGCTGATGACTCGCGAGGACGCGCCTAGGCGGTGAGCTTCGCGGCGAAGGACCGCGCCTCTTCGGCGGCGCGAGCCTCGAGCCCCTGGCCTCCCGCGCCATCGACGATGGACGTGAGGTCGACCATGCGGTGTGGGCCATAGGCGTGGCCCCAGCGCTCCATGTCCATCCGGAGGAAGAACGCCAACGTCGGCGCACCCACGGCGACGGACAGGTGCATGGGGCCGGTGTTGTTGCACACCGTGAGGCCGGCGGCGCGCATCAGGGCCGCGAGCTCATCCAGGTTGGTGGGCGGCGCCAGTCGGGCCCCGGGCGCGCCGGCGAGCACGGCCTTCGCCAGCTCCTCCTCTCCGGGCCCCCACGTCACGATGGGCGTGCGGCCCGCCTCCAGCAACGCCCGTGCGGCGGCGGCGAAGGCCTCCGGAGGGATGCGACGGGGGCCCAGCCGGCCGCCGGGGTTGATGACCGCGCACGGCATGGAGGCGTCCTCTTCCAGGAACGTGCGGAAGGAGTCGCGGATGTACGGCTCCCGGAAGGACAGCTCCCGGGCCAGCTCGTTGCCGGCCACGGGGGAGAGCAGGTGGGTGCGCTGGACGGCCTCGCTGCGGGTATCGGGCCGCGCGGGAACGGAGAGCGAGTGCAGGTACGTCACCGGCCAGACCTTGGGCCCGACGACCACGGCGCGAGGACCGGCCAGTCGCGACACCAGCGCGCTCGTCACGGACGGCGCCTCCCAGTTGGCGCAGTCGACCACCAGGTCGTAGTTCGCCTGACGCAGGGCGCGGATGCCGGGGGCCAGGGGACCGGCCCAGATGTGGCGACGGTCGAAGGCGATGACCTGGTCCGCGTCGGGGTGGTTGGCGAGGACCCGGGCCACCTTGGCGTGGACCAGGACGTGGACCTCGGGCGCGGGATGGACCTGGGCCTTGAGGGCGCGCAGCAGGGGGGTGGTGAGGAGGGCCTCGCCCACGCGGTTGTCGGGCCGCACGAGCAGCACCTTCCGGGGGACGGGGAGAGACTTTCCGGGGCGCAGCTTGCGGCCGGGGCGCCAGAACAGCAGGGACGCCACGAGCGCGAGTGCCAGCTTCGCCCATAACTCGAGCCGCTTGTGCCAGGACATCGCGGCGCGGACCCTACACAGAACTGAAAGGCGTGCAAGCACGCTGCTTGACCTGCGGGCGGAAAGCCCCTAGCAACCGCCCAATGCTGAAGAGCATGACCGGGTTTGGCGCGGGCCGCGCGCGCGTGGGAGACGAAGAGGTCTCCGTGGAGCTGCGCTCGCTCAATCACAAGTTCTGCGAGGTGAAGGCGCGACTGCCGCGCGAGCTCGCCTCCCTGGAGCCGCTCGTCACGAAGCAGGTGAAGGACCGGCTGGCGCGTGGCTCGGTGGAGCTGCTGGTGAAGCGGCAGTCCTCCACGGCCTCGGGCACCGTGCCCACGGTGGACCTCAACCTGGCGCGCGAGTACCTGCGCACCTTCCGGGAGCTGGCCAAGGAGCTGGGCCTCTCCCAGGACGTCACCTGGTCCCAGGTGGCCAACCAGCAGGGCGTGGTCCGCCTGGAGGAGAAGGGCGTCGACCTGGAGTCCGCGACGCCCGCGGTGACGGCGGCGCTGGACCAGGCGCTCGGGGCCTTGGAGAAGATGCGGCTCGTCGAGGGGGAGGCCATCCACGCCGACCTCGATGCGCGCATGAAGCTGCTCGAGGGGTGGAGCCGGGAGGTGGCGCAGCTGGCGCCCCGCGCCGTGCAGGACTACCAGCAGCGGCTCACCGAGCGCGTGGCGGAGCTGGCGCGCGGCGTGGCGGTGGACCCGCAGCGGCTGGCCCAGGAGGTCGCGCTCTTCGCCGAGCGCACGGACATCGCCGAGGAGGTGACGCGCCTGGCGAGCCACCTCGAGCAGTTCCGCGCCCTCATGGCGAGCCAGGAGCCCACGGGCCGCCGCATGGACTTTCTCGTGCAGGAGATGCACCGCGAGGTGAACACGACGGGCTCCAAGAGCCAGCACGCGGACATCTCCGCGCGCGTGGTCTCGATGAAGGCCGAGGTCGAGCGCATCCGCGAACAGGTGCAGAACGTCGAATGAGCGAAACCACCATCCTTCCGCCCGGTCTGTTGCTCGTCCTCTCCGCCCCCTCTGGAGCGGGGAAGACCACCTTGGCCCACCGGCTCCTCCGGGAGACGCCCCAGGCGAACTTCTCCATCAGCGTCACGACGCGCCGGCCCCGAGGCAAGGAGCAGGAGGGCGTCG
>NZ_CP144336.1:8645000-10986125 GCF_050039385.1 Myxococcus faecalis
GCCGACCGAAAGGGCGACTGGAGCGGTTGGGAGTGCTGATGCCGAAATGAGTAGCGATAAAGGGGGTGAGAAACCCCCTCGCCGTAAACCCAAGGTTTCCTGGGTCAAGTTAATCTTCCCAGGGTTAGCCGGAACCTAAGTCGAGGCCGAAAGGCGTAGATGATGGAAAGCGGGTTAATATTCCCGCGCCATCTTGCAAGCGTTGAACTAAGGGAGGACGGAGAAAGCTAGACGAGCTGACCGGCGGTTGTGTCAGTCTAAAGGCGTAGGGGTGTCGCGTACGAATAAAGGCGCGGCAGCTATCCTCGAGACCTTATGGCGCCCCGTAAGGGGTAAGTCGTCGATGCTCTGCTTCCAAGAAAAGTCCCGTAGGGAGCTTGCAGGGTGTCCGTACCGTAAACCGACACAGGTGGGTGAGGAGAAAATCCTAAGGCGCTTGAGAGAACTCTCCTCCAAGGAACTAGGCAAATTTCCACCGTAACTTCGGAAGAAGGTGGGCCTCTGGTAGGTGAAGGCGTACAGCTGGAGCCGAGAGAGGTTGCAGAGAAATGGCGGTAGCGACTGTTTACCAAAAACACAGGACTCTGCGAAGGCGACAAGCCGACGTATAGGGTCTGACTCCTGCCCGGTGCTGGAAGGTTAAGGGGATTCGTCAGCCGCAAGGCGAAGCGATGATCCGAAGCCCCAGTAAACGGCGGCCGTAACTATAACGGTCCTAAGGTAGCGAAATTCCTTGTCGGGTAAGTTCCGACCTGCACGAATGGAGTAACGACTTCCGCGCTGTCTCGGAGAGGGACTCAGCGAAATTGAAATAGCTGTGCCGATGCAGTTTACCCGCAGCAAGACGGAAAGACCCCGTGAACCTTTACTATAACTTGACAGTGACACTAGGGATTGACTGTGTAGGATAGGTGGGAGCCTTTGAAGCCGGGCCGCTAGGTTCGGTGGAGGCAACGGTGAAATACCACCCTGTTGATTTCTGGTGTCTAACCATGTCCCGTTAGCCGGGATTGGGACACTGTCTGGTGGGTAGTTTGACTGGGGCGGTCGCCTCCCAAAGAGTAACGGAGGCGCGCGATGGTTCCCTCAGCCCGATTGGAAACCGGGCGGCGAGTGCAATGGCATAAGGGAGCTTGACTGCGAGACGGACACGTCGAGCAGGTGCGAAAGCAGGTCATAGTGATCCGGTGGTCCTGAATGGAAGGGCCATCGCTCAACGGATAAAAGGTACTCCGGGGATAACAGGCTTATCTCCCCCAAGAGTTCACATCGACGGGGAGGTTTGGCACCTCGATGTCGGCTCATCGCATCCTGGGGCTGGAGCAGGTCCCAAGGGTTTGGCTGTTCGCCAATTAAAGCGGTACGCGAGCTGGGTTCAAAACGTCGTGAGACAGTTTGGTCCCTATCTGCTGTGGGCGTAGGATACTTGAGAGGCTCTGACCTTAGTACGAGAGGACCGGGTTGGAGGCACCGCTGGTGTACCAGTTGTCTCGCCAGAGGCATCGCTGGGTAGCCATGTGCCGATTGGATAACCGCTGAAAGCATCTAAGCGGGAAACCGACCTCAAGACCAGGTATCCCGGGCGCAAGCCCCTGAAGACCCGTCGAAGACTACGACGTTGATAGGCTGGGTGTGTAAGCGCGGTAACGCGTTGAGCTAACCAGTACTAATTGGTCGAGCGGCTTACTTCCCCCTATCTCTTGCGCGCCCCCTCGAGGGGAGTAAGGGACTCGGGGCCAAGGCCGAGGCTTGAATGCATGCGCATTCACCCGGAAGAAACTTCTTTAAAGCACAGCGAGGCTTGATACTCGCAGAATGCTGCAACTTACCCTTCGTATGCACTGTCTCTATGTTTTCCGGTGGCAATGTCGGAGGGGTCACACCCGTTCCCATCCCGAACACGGAAGTTAAGCCCTCCAGAGCCGATGGTACTCCGCGGGAAACCGCGTGGGAGAGTAGGTCGCTGCCGGATTCTTTTTGAGAAGCCCTCGTCGCCTCGTGCGACGGGGGCTTTTCTTTTTCCGCGTGGACCACCCGCCTCAGCGCTCCAAGGACCTGCAGGCCTGGGGAAGCGCGGCGTGCCCAACGCGGCCTGCGTGGCTGTCCTGCTCAGCGCCGGACCCCATGCCTTCGTACACGAAGCCCTCGTTGCGCGCCTGTTCGTCATCGCGCGGACGGCCGGCGAGCTCGACCGCGTCAATGGCGCCACTCGGCTCCCTGAGCGACTCCGCGCGCCGCTTCGCTGCCCCGGCGCGCGTCGAAGGGCTTCGGCCGACACCGTTTCTCCCGCAGGAATCCGGCGGGAGTCGCCGTCGCGGCGCCATCGGTTCAAGCACCGGGCGGGGTGGGATCAGCGCGGCCGATGTGGGGCGTTTGCCGGGAGCGCATCAGGTCCTGTCCGACAGACGACGCTGCGCCTGGTCCCCACGCTGCCTCCGAGTGGCCTCTGAACCCCTCAACCTTCTGAATTCGTTCGGCTTTTGGGGCTGCCGAGGTGTTTGACTCGCTATCTGTGCAGAACTAGAGTCCCACTTCTCCGCCCGGTCTGCGCTCCGCCTGCCGCGGTGCTCACCCCGGCCTCGGACCGCTCCACGAGATGAAGAAGCCGACCCTTTTTGGGAAGTACCTGCTCCTCGAGCGCATCAACGTCGGCGGCATGGCCGAGGTGTTCATCGCGAAGGCCTTCGGCGTCGAGGGCTTCGAGCGCATCCTCGCCATCAAGAAGATCCTCCCCACGATGGCGGAGGACGAAGAGTTCATCACGATGTTCATCGACGAGGCGCGGATCAGCGTTCAGCTGAACCACGCCAACATCGTGCACATCCACGAGCTCGGGAAGCACGACGACACCTACTTCATCGCCATGGAGTACGTGGCGGGTCGCGACGTGCGGACCATCCTGGAGCGGTACCGGCGGCGCAAGGAGATCATGCCCACCGCCCAGGCGGTGTTCATCGCCTCCAAGTTGTGTGACGGCCTGGACTACGCCCACCGCAAGAAGGACGCGCGCGGCCAGGACCTCCACATCATCCACCGCGATGTGTCGCCGCAGAACGTCCTCATCTCGTACGAGGGCGAGGTCAAGGTCATCGACTTCGGCATCGCCAAGGCGGCCAACCGCTCGCAGAAGACGCAGGCCGGCATCCTCAAGGGCAAGTTCGGCTACATGAGCCCGGAGCAGGTCCGGGGCATGCCCATCGACCGGCGCAGCGACATCTTCGCCGTCGGCGTGCTGCTCTACGAGATGCTCACCGGCGAGAAGCTCTTCGTCGGCGAGTCGGACTTCTCCACCCTGGAGAAGGTGCGCAACGCGGACGTCCCGCTGCCGCGCGAGTTCAACCCGAACATCCCCCCAGGGCTCGAGAAGGTCGTCCTCAAGGCGCTCGCCCGCGAGCCGGAGGAGCGCTACCAGTGGGGCTCCGACCTCGCCGAGGACCTGATGCGCTTCCTCCTCGCGGGGGATGCCATCTACTCGTCGAAGCATCTGTCCTCCTACATGAAGGAGGCCTTCGCCGAGGACATGCTCCGCGAGGCGGAGAAGATGGAGCGGTTCGCGGGCATCGAGCGCCCGGACCAGATCGAGACCTCGGGCATCACCGTCCCGCCTCCCGCGCAGGTTCGCAGCACCAAGCAGCGTCCTCCGCCGGCGGTGGTGGTGACCGGCTCTCCCGCGGGGCGTGCCCCGACGGCGCCGGGGCATCCAGCCCCTGGCTACATCCCGCCTCCCTCCGCCGAGGAGCTGGAGGAGATGGGCGTCGGCGCGGGCGACAAGACGCAGATCGTCGACTCGACCCAGACCTTCATGTCGCCGGAGACGCGCGTCGCCGAGAGCAGCGTGCTCGTCGACGACAGCATAACGGGACGGTCCGAGAACCCCACGCTCCAGGGCAGCGGCACCGCGTCCGCCTATCCGTCGCGTGAGCCCGAGCCCTCGATGCGCAAGGGCAAGAGCGGGCCCAAGGCCCAGGTGGTCATCGCGAGCGAGGACGGCGAGGCCTACTCCGGCGCGACGATGATTGGCCCGGCGCCGACGGCTCCGCCCTCGCGCCCGAGGCCGATGGAGGACGAGCCGCCCGAGGAGACGACGGGCAACATCACCGTCGCCCAGAACGGGCGAGGGGGCCGTGGCGGTCAGCGCGGCTCGCAGCAGCCCCACGACACCGGCGCCTTCGATGCGCCCCAGGACGAGGGCTACGACCACCAGGACGGCTACGGTCAGCACGACGACGGCGCCTACGCCGACGACCACCAGGACCCTGAAGAGGTCACCGGTTCCCAGGCGCCCGCGCCCGTGGCGAACAAGGGCGGGAAGGGGAAGGCCAAGCCCGTTCAGCCCACGAAGGCCAAGCCCAAGGCGAAGGGCTCCGGCAAGGGGCAGCCGCCGCTCCTGCAGACGCTCGCGAACCTGCCCAAGCCGGTGCTCTTCGGTTCCGCGGCGGGCATCGTCGCCGTGTTGATTCTGCTCCTGGCGCTCGTGATGAGCGGCTCGGGGGGAGAGCAGGTCATCTTCTCCGTGACGCCCCAGGTGGGCGCGTCCGTCACGGTGAACAACCAGGCCGTCGAGCCGAACACCGTCCTGGCCCTCCCCGCCGGTGACTACGAGGTCATCGCCAGCGCTCCGGGACACAAGTCCGAGCGGAAGTTCGTGAAGGTCGTCGAGGGCACGCCGCTCGCCGAGTCCTTCAGCCTGGTGCCCGATGCAGTCGAGCCTCCGGCGGACGAGCCTCCCCCGAACAAGCCCGTCGAGGTGGCCGAGCGCCCCGCGACGCCCCCGGAGAACAACCCGGGAACGGTCGTGGACCCGGGCCAGCCCGGCACGCCTCCAGCCCAGCCTGGGACGGAGTCTCCGAGCGATGCGAAGCCGGGCACCGACTCGCCGACGGAGACGGTGAAGGTGGAGCCTCCTCCCAGCACGCCCACGGCCCCCGTGGAGCCGCCCGCGCCCAAGAAGCTCGCGGCGGTGTTCGAGGGCACCGAGGGCGCGGAGATCTCCGTGAATGGCAGCCGGGTGGGGCTCACGCCCGACGCGCGGATGGCCAACCTGGAGGCGGGCAAGACCTACCAGTTCACGGCGAAGCTCGCGGGTTACAAGCCCTACTCGGGCAAGTTCGTCGCCAAGGGAGAGGGGGACGAGCTGACCGTTCCGTTCCAGCTCGTGAAGGAGGAGGCTCCTCGGCCCCCCAAGCCCGTGGTACAGGCCGACCCGCCGCCGACTCCGAGGCCGCAGCCGCCCAAGCCGCCTCCGGCGTCCAAGGCCACGGGGACGCTGGCGTGCAGCACCAAGCCCGCGGGCGCGGAGATCTTCGTCGACGGAAAGAAGACTGGCCGACAGACGCCGGTGACCCTCGGCAGCCCCCTGGTCCTGCCGGTGGGCAAGCGGAAGATCACCTTCAAACTCAATGGCAAGACGAGCAAGCCTTTCGTTGTCTCCATCGCGGAAGGCAAGATGGAGAAGCTCGTCAACGTCGCCATCGAGTGAGGAGTCGGGCAGGCTGCGCGTCGTCGAATTGTTGAATGAACCGGTGCCGGGCGCGGTATGACGCCCGGCCCGCGACGCCACACGCTGAGGGAATGCGCCATGACCACGACGCCCATCCGGGGCAAGACCGAGGCCGGTCCTGCCCAACAGCCTTTTTCCTATCCGCTCCGCCGTGAGTTCGTCGAACCCGACTGGAAGCGCATCCCCGGGTACAAGGACGTCACCCAGGCGGAGTGGGAGAGCTCCGTCTGGCAGCGCAAGCACACCGTCAAGAACCTGAAGGAGCTCAAGGCGACGCTCGGCGCGCTGCTCCCGGATGACCTGGCGGAGAGCCTGGAGCGGGATCAGCGCGAGCGCGCGACGATGTCCATCCTCGTGCCCCCGCAGATGCTCAACACGATGGACTTCCAGGACCTCTGGAAGGACCCCGTGCGCCGCTACATGCTGCCGGCCTTCGCGGACCGCCTGACGGACTGGCCCAACCACCCGAAGGCCAGCCGCGACAGCCTCCACGAGCAGGACATGTGGGTCGTCGAGGGGCTGACGCACCGCTATCCGACCAAGGTGCTCGCGGAGATGCTGCCCACGTGTCCCCAGTACTGTGGACACTGTACCCGCATGGACCTGGTGGGCAACGACGTGCCCCAGGTCAGCAAACACAAATTCTCGATAGGCCCCAAAGATCGCTACGAGCAGATGCTCGAGTACCTGCGTCGCACGCCGACGGTGCGCGACGTGGTGGTGTCCGGCGGTGACATCGCGAACCTGCCCATCCAGCAGCTCGAGCCGTTCGTCAGCTCGCTGATGGACATCCCGAACATCCGGGACATCCGTCTGGCCAGCAAGGGCCTGATGGCCATTCCCCAGCACTTCCTGCAGGACTCGGTGCTGGCGGGGTTGGACCGGCTGGCGAAGAAGGCGGTGGAGCGGGGCGTGGACCTGGCGCTGCACACGCACGTCAACAACGCCTCGCAGCTCACGCCGCTGGTGGGCAAGGCGGTGCGAAAGCTGTTGGACATGGGCTTCCGCGACGTGCGCAACCAGGGCGTGTTGCTGCGCGGGGTGAACGACAGCGCGCAGTCGCTGCTCGAGCTGTGCTTCACGCTGCTCGACCACGCGAAGATCCTGCCGTACTACTTCTACATGTGCGACATGATCCCCAACAGCGAGCACTGGCGGCTGTCGGTGGACCAGGCGCAGCGGCTGCAGCACGACATCATGGGCTACATGCCGGGCTTCGCCACGCCGCGCATCGTCTGTGACGTGCCCTTCGTCGGCAAGCGCTGGGTCCATCAGATCGCCGAGTACGACCGCGAGCGCGGCATCTCGTACTGGACCAAGAACTACCGCACGGGCATCGAGGCGAACGACCCCGAGGCCCTCAACCGGAAGTACGAGTACTTCGACCCCATCGACTCGCTGCCCGAGGCGGGCCAGGCCTGGTGGCGGGAACAGACGAAGGCGGCGTGATGGATTCCTCCGCGTGGGTGGTGCCCCGGTCGCCGGAGCCTCGCTCCGAGCGGACCTCGTTGAGCTCCGAGGGGCGCCGTCGCCTGTTCCCCCAGGCCACCGACGCGGAGTGGGCGGACTGGCGTTGGCATCAGCGGCATGCGGTGCGCGGGCTGGAGCAGCTCGAGCGCTACGTGCCGCTGACCGCCGATGAGCGCGCGGGCGTCCAGGAGACGGCCTCGCTGTTCCGCATCGGCATCAGCCCGTACTACCTGTCGCTCATCGACCCGGAGCATCCGTTCTGCCCGGTGCGCATGCAGTCCATCCCCGTGCGCGCCGAGGCGCGCGTGCGTCCCGGCGAGCTGGAGGACCCGCTCGGCGAGGACAAGACGCGGCCGGAGGAGTGCATCGTCCACAAGTATCCGGACCGGGTGCTGTTCCTGGCGCTGGATACGTGCTCGGTCTACTGCCGTCACTGCACGCGCAGGCGCATCACCCAGGGCGGCGTGGCGGAGCTGTCCAAGGACCAGATGCGGCGGGGCATCGACTACGTGCGCCGTCACCCCGAGGTGCGCGACGTCCTCATCTCCGGCGGAGACCCGTTCCTGCTCAGCGAGCAGCGGCTGGAGGAGCTGCTCGCGCCGTTGAGCGAGATTCCCCACGTGGAGATGATTCGCATCGGCACCCGGGTCCCCGTGGTGCTGCCCATGCGCGTCACCGACTCCCTGGCGAGCCTGCTGCGCCGCTACGCGCCCGTCTTCGTCGTCACCCACTTCAACCACCCGAAGGAAGTGACGCCCGAGGCTCGCGAGGCCTGCGAGCGACTGGTGGACCACGGCGTGCCCGTGGAGAACCAGGCCGTGTTGATGCGGCAGCTCAACTCGGACGCGCGCATCATCAAGGAGCTGTCACACCTGCTGCTGCGCACGCGCGTGCGCCCGTACTACCTGCACCAGATGGACGTGGCGGAAGGCTGCGAGCACCTGCGCACGCCCATCGCCAAGGGGCTGGAGATCATCCAGCAGCTGCGGGGGCACACCACGGGGCTCGCCGTGCCCCACCTCGCGGTGGACCTGCCGGGCGGCGGCGGCAAGGTGACGCTCCAGCCGGACTACGTCGTCGAGCGCAACGAGCGCGAGACGGTGTTCCGCAACTTCAAGGGCGAGCGTTACGCCTATCCGGAGCCCGAGGAGACCGACTGCGCCTGTCCGTATGACGAGACGTGGCGCGAGCGGGCCCAGCAGTTCGGCTACCACCGGAAGGGCTGAGGCCCGGGCCTCGGCCCAGGCTCCGTGGGACGACGCTCAGTCGTCCCTCGACTTCTTCTTCCGGACGAACTTCTTCTTCGCCTTGGACGACTCGGAGCTGGCGCGGCGCACGGCCTTCTTCGCCGGCTTCGCGTCGCCGTCGCCCATCACCTCCACCTGCACGTTGTCCTCGGCCGACGCGGCGGCATCGGCGCCCACCGCGCCTCCACCCTCGCCCTCGGCGGTCTCCACGCCTTCACCGTTCTCGCCGCCCGCCTCGTCCTCGACGGGGATGCCAATCTCGACCTCGGGGCCATCGCCTCCGGAGGACTCCAGCTCGACGGGGTTCTCGTTGTCGAAGCCCTTCTGGACGGAGACCTCCTTCTCCTCGCTGGCCTTCGCCGCGGCGGCCTGGCGGGCCGCGGCCGCCTTGGCCTGGTCTTCCAGACGCTGGGCCTCGACCTTGGCGCGCTCGTTGCCCTCCGGCCCCATCTTCGCGGTGAAGCGCTCGTACTCCTTCGCGCTGACGCCGTGCTTCTCCATCACCGCGGCGGTGACGGCGGCCTGCTTGCGGCTGGCCTGTCCGCGCTCCTCGTTGCTCATCTCCGAGGGCTTGCGGTTGCCGAACTCCTCATCCACCTGCTTCATCGCCGCCGCTTCGTCCCGGCGGATCTGCGCCACCTTCTCGGGAGTCATCTCGCCCCCTTCTTGCGCTCCAGCACCGCCCGGAACGACGAGCAGGGCAGCGATGAGCATGGAGATGGGGCGGGACATGACGCGGCTCCTCGATGTTGGAAACAAGGGCATCTAAGCACGGCCATCCACCGGCGTGCACCGGTTGCGTTCCTGCTGGAGAACAGTGTGGCGACGGGGGCGAATCCCGTGAAGCCCCGGCGGGCGCGCGCCGGTGGGCTCAGCCATTGCGGCAGCTCGTACAGCCGTCCCGGGCGCTGGAGCACTGCTCCCGACCCTCGGCGCAGCGCGGGGGCAGGTCATCGCGGTCCGCGTGACGGTCCACCAGGGCGCAGAGCTCCTCGGAGACCTCGCACGTCTGTGTCGCCGCGGCGCAGCGCTGGTCGCACGTCAGGTCGTCTTCCGCGGTCCGCACCCGCAGCTCCTCGAGTCGCGCGGTGGCGCCATCGATGGCCGCGTCGTCATCTCCCGCGACGCGCGTGTCCACGTTGCGCGCGCAGCCAGCCAGGAGGGACGTGAGGACGACCAGGGGCAGGGCGAAGGAGAGGGCACTCATGGATTCCCCTTACGCGCCGGGTTGCCCCGTCGTCCAGCGCCCCAGGCTCCCAATGTCGGCCGATGACCGGCGCTCCGGCGCTGTCTGCTGCGCGCGCCCGACGGTGCGGAGTCTTTGCTCGGTCCGTGGAGAAGCGGCCTGAAGTTGTCGAAGCGCGAAACCCCCAGCCACGGTGGCCGCCGCGCTGGGCTGTTGTCCCATGCCAGGCGCGGCGGTCCATCGGCGGCGGATAGGCGCTCCGGTGGGACTGTCAGGTGCGTCGGCGAAGCCAGGGGCAGCGCCTCCCACGAGGCGGCCCGTCGGAGGAGTCACTGCACCGCTGCGCTGGGCTGACGTCCCATGGACGCCGAAGGTCGGGATGGCGCCCCCCGCTTCGCGAGGTGCCTGGTGTGTTCGTCCACGCGGCCAGGGGCGAGGCGGCACGTGCAGGGCGATGCCCCCGTGCTCTCGAATGCTCAGGGGCGTCCCGAGTCCGGCGCCGTGGGCTGTGGCGCCGTGCTGGGGCGACGCGCGGGCTCCTCGGGACGCGACAGGTACAGATAGGCCGTCAGCGCCAGCAGGGCCATGACGGCGAGCCTGCGGAGCCAGTCCTCACGACGCCGCTGGGGCGATGCCTGGTCCTCCCGCGTCGCGGCCTCGAGCCCCGCCGTCACGTCGCCGCTCAGCGCGCGCAGCCTGCGACACGCCTCCACCACGGGCACCAGGCCCGCGGGGACCGGGGCGGCCTCGCGCTCCAGCGCCGCCGCGAGCATCCTCGCCCAGGCGGATTCCTCCTCCGCCGTCGCGGGCTCCCGGGCCCCGGGGAAGACATTCCGCGTCAACGACACGGCCGCCCGAAGGAGCATCACCGACAGCGCCTCGTCCGTGACGCCATAGAAGCGCGCGCAGTCGCCCAGGGACGCCCCCGTCACGAGCCGACGGGTGAGGACGGCGGCGGAGCGGGGCTCCATCTCTCGCAGGGCCCGGACGAAGGCCTGGGGGGGAGGTCGGGAAGGGGGGGACTCGGGAGGTGTCACGTGGCCGCCATCCTCGCCCATCCACTGGTCGTTTTCTTGAGGCACGTGGCCACCCTCCTACACTCCCAGGCCATGTTGCGACCTGTTGCACTCCTCCTGCTCCTGCTCGCCGCTCCTCGCTCGCTCGCCGTGGAGACCCTGCGCATCGCCATCGAGGACACGGGGAGTGAGGTGCGCATCCGGGGACAGGGCCTCGGCTTCGGCGCGGACAGCGAGGAGGCCACCTACGTCTCCATCCCCTCGGAGGTCGCCATCGTCCGACGCAAGGCCGGCAAGCTCGAGGTCAACGGCGCGCCGGTGCTCGGGGACTCGGTGCGCTTCCGCGCCGGCTTGAGCACCTCCGAGGACGCGGGGACGATTCCCGGGGAGCAGCCCATCAAGGCCGGCAACACCCAGGTGCGCGGCGATGTCGTCGTGCGCCCGCTGCGCGAGGGCCTGCAGCTCATCAACGTCATCCCCCTGGAGGACTACCTGGCCGCGGTGCTCGGCAGCGAGATGCCCGTGTCCTTCCCGCCCGAGGCCCTCAAGGCCCAGGCCGTGGCCGCTCGCACCTACGCGTTGCAGAAGAAGCTGGATGCCTACAGCAACGCGTTTCATCTGGGCAGCAGCGTGCTCCACCAGGTGTACGGCGGCGTCAACCGCGAGGACCCGCGCACCCGCGCCGCCGTGGACGCCACCCGCGGCCAGGTGCTCACCTACGAGCTCGCGCCCATCGAGGCCTACTTCCACGCCTCCTGCGGCGGCCGCACCGAGTCCGGCCAGGATGCCCTCCACCGGGACTTGCCCTACCTGCAGCCCGTCGACTGCCCGTGCGGCCGGCTGCCCGCGAGCCGCTGGTCCGCCTCCATGTCGGATGCCGAGATCAAGGCGGCGCTCAAGCGGCCCGCCCAGGGCATGAAAATCACCGCCCGCACGTCCACCCGCCGCGTCACGCGCGTCACCCTGGGGGACGGCAGCTCGGTGGACGGCGTGGAGCTGCGGCGGAGGCTCGGCTACACCCGGCTCAAGAGCCTCGATTTCGAGGTGGAACGGACCGACCAGGGCTACCAGTTCTCCGGACGCGGCTATGGCCACGGGGCCGGGCTCTGCCAGTGGGGCGCCAAGGCGCTCGCCGACAAGGGCAGGGGGTACCTGGAAATCCTCACCCACTACTACCCCGGCGCCGAGCTGCAGCAGCTCTACTGAGGCTCCCGGCGTCGGCGCGCTTTCCGTGGCGGCGTGGGGGCTGCTACAAGCGCCAACCCCGTGTCGTCCCGCCTCTCAGACTACGACTTCGAGCTCCCCGAGTCCCAGATTGCCCAGGCGCCGCTCCCCCAGCGCGACGCCTCGCGGCTGATGCACGTGCGCCGCGCCTCGGGCGACGTGAGCCACCGCCAGTTCTCCGACGTACTGGAGCTGCTCGGCCCCGGAGACCTGCTCGTCCTCAATGACGCCCGCGTCATCCCCGCGCGCCTGCTGGGCCAGAAGGCTGGCTCCGGAGGCCGCGTGGAGCTGCTGGTGGTGCGTCCGGCCGCCTCCACGCTCACCTCCGCCGCGCTCGGTGGTGCCCCCGAGTCGCTCGACTGGCTCTGCCTGGGACAGGCCTCCAAGGGCCTCAAGCCCGGCCAGCGCCTCACGTTCGCCAGCGGCCTTGAGGCCGAGGTGCTCGAGGTCCTGGGGGGCGGGGAGTACCGCGTGCGCTTCCACGCGCCGCCCGGTGCGTCGCTGGCCTCGCTGCTCGACGCCGCGGGCCGCCTGCCATTGCCGCCCTACATCACCCGCGAGCCCGACGCCGCGGACGCCGAGCGCTACCAGACTGTGTACGCCAAGGCCTCCGGCGCCGTGGCCGCGCCCACCGCCGGCCTGCACTTCACCCAGGACACCCTGGCCGCGCTCGAGGCCCGCGGGGTGCGCCGCGCCCTGGTGACGCTGGACGTGGGGCCCGGCACCTTCCTCCCCGTGCGCGAGGAGGAGTTGGACAAGCACCACATGCACCCCGAGCGCTACACCGTGCCCGAGTCCACCGCGCGCGAGGTGAACGCGGCGAAGGCGGAAGGCCGGCGCGTGGTGGCCGTGGGGACCACCGTGGTGCGCACGCTGGAGTCCGCCACCGACGCGGCGACGGGCCAGCTGCGCGAGGGCCCCGGCGAGACGACGCTCTTCATCCGTCCGGGCTTCACCTTCCGCCAGGTGGACGCGCTGTTGACGAACTTCCACCTGCCGCGCTCCACGCTGGTGGTGCTCGTCAGCGCCTTGTTGGGCCGGGAACGCACGCTCGCCGCGTATTCAGAGGCGGTGCGCGCGGGATATCGATTCTTCAGCTACGGCGACGCCATGCTGGTGTCGGAGTGAGTGTCATGGGTGAGCAGCACGAGCAGGACGCGGGCACGCCGCGCGAGAAGGGCGACACGCGGGTGGCGCCGGGCATGGTGAAGTTCGAGCTGCTCCACGAGGACGCCTCCGGCACCAAGGCCCGCCGCGGACGGCTCGACACGCCCCACGGCCCCATCGAGACGCCCATCTTCATGCCCGTGGGCACCGTGGGCAGCGTCAAGGGCGTGGGCCCGGACGACCTGCTCGCCATGGACGCGCAGATCATCCTCGGCAACACGTACCACCTGATGCTGCGCCCCGGTGAGGCGCTGGTGGGCGAGATGGGCGGCCTGCACCAGTTCGTCTCCTGGAACCGGCCCATGCTCACCGACAGCGGCGGCTTCCAGGTCTTCAGCCTGTCGGAGAAGCGGAAGATCACCGAGGAGGGCGCCGCCTTCCAGTCCCACCTCGACGGCGCGCGTCACTTCCTCACGCCCGAGCGCTCCATCGACATCCAGGAGACGCTGGGCGCGGACGTCATCATGGCGTTCGACGAGTGCCCGCCCTCCACCGCCGAGCGCGCGTATCTGGAGAAGTCCCTGGCGCGCACCACCCGCTGGCTGCACCGGTGCGAGAAGGCGTGGACCCGGGGGCGCTCGTCGCTCTTCGGCATCGTCCAGGGCGGCCTGCACGAGGATCTGCGCAAGCGCCACGCCGAGGAGGTGTGCGCGGTGGACCTGCCCGGCTACGCGCTGGGCGGCTACTCGGTGGGCGAGGCCCCCGAGGCCATGCACGCGGGCGTGGCGTACTCCGCGCCGCTGCTGCCCCGGGACAAGCCCCGCTACCTCATGGGCGTGGGCACCCCGGTGGACCTGGTGACGTGCGTGGAGCACGGGGTGGACATGTTCGATTGCGTGCTGCCGACGCGTTGTGCACGCAACGGCCTGCTCTTCACCTCGGAGGGCAAGCTCACCATCCGCAACGCGGCGTTCGCCAAGGACCCCAGGCCGGTGGACCCTGAGTGCTCCTGCTACACCTGCCGCAACTTCAGCAGGGCCTACCTGCGCCACCTGTTCGCGGCGGGGGAGATCCTCGCCATGCGCCTGAACACCCTGCACAACCTCCATTACTTCCTGGGGTTGATGGCCCAGGTGCGCCGGGCCATCGCGGAGGACCGCTACGCCGCCTTCGCCCGGGACTTCCGCGAGCGGGCGCGGGCCCAGGAGGCCGAGCGGACCCGTGGCCGCTGAGCGGGCGGTTGGGATGTCGGGGTTCCCGCGTTCACTTGCTCACATGGGGACCCCTTGCTAAGAGGGCCCCCTTTCAGGATGGGTTCCTCGATTAGCGTGGGGGGTCCCCCATCCCAAGCCTTCCACAACCGACGAGGCAGTCTGTGGCTGAGAGCTTTTTGATGCTGGCGCAGGCCGGGGGCGGCGGGACGAGCCCGCTGAACACCCTGGCTCTGCTCGTGGGATTGGTCGCGATCATGTACTTCGTGATGATCCGCCCACAGCAGAAGCAGATGAAGGAGCACCGCAACCTGCTCACTTCGCTCAAGAAGGGCGATGAGGTGGTCACCGCGGGCGGCATGCTCGGGAAGATCCACCAGGTGGACGAGCGGACCGTGACGGTGGAGGTCGCGAGCGGTGTGCGCATTCGCATCCTGAAGACGTCCATCAGTGCCAAGGGCACGGTGGCCGAGGGCGCGCAGGCGGGGGCGCCGACCGAAGAGAAGAAGAAGGAGGAGAAGTAAAAATGGACCGCGGCTGGTGGTGGAAGTTCGGACTGATTGTCGCGGTGACGCTGGGGACCCTCTGGTTCCTGATTCCGACGTATTACACGCTGGTGGTCATGGATCGTGACCAGCGCAACAACCTGGCGCTTCTCGAGGAGAAGCTGCCGGCGTGGGCGCCCCCCGCGAAGTACCGGCTCAACCTGGGCCTGGACCTTCAGGGCGGCATCCACATGGTGATGCGCGTGGACACCAAGACGGCGCTCCAGAAGCGGACCGAGCGCCGAGGCCAGCAGATCGCCACGTACGTCGCCGACAAGAAGCTCGGCGAGGTCACGGCGGATACGGACCCGGAGAAGCTCCAGCTCACCTTGACGGCGAAGGACCCGGCGACGATGGACGCCATCGAGAAGGACGTCCTGGCGACCTTCGGCGACTTCAAGCGGGTCAGCCGCGACGGCGCGACGCTCGTGCTGTCGCCCGACGACACGCAGGTGAACCGCTTCCGTGAGGAAGCGGTGGACCAGGCGATGCTCGTCATCCGCCGCCGCATCGACAAGTGGGGCGTGGCCGAAGTGGACGTGCGAAAGCTCGGCACCGACTCCATCCAGATTTCGCTGCCCGGTCGCAGCAACCCGGAGCAGGCCAAGGAGCTGGTGGGTACCACCGCGCAGCTCGAGTTCCGGATGGTGGACGACACCAACCCGCAGTTCTTCGCGCAGATGCTCCAGACGACGCCGCCGCCCGCGGGCAGCGACATCACCGTGACGGACGAGGGGGGCTTCGCGCAGCTGCAGAGCGCCTCGCGCGAGGCGCTGCTCGAGTACACCAAGGACAAGGTTCCGGAGAACCGCCAGGTGGTCACCGAGTGCATCGCGAACCCGCTGAAGAAGAACGAGTGCTCCTCGTACCGCACGTACCTGCTGGACAAGAACGTCCCGCTCACGGGTGAGAGCCTGGCGGGCGCGGACGCGTCCGTGAACCAGATGAACGAGCCGGAGGTGAACATCGCGTTCGACCCGGCCGGCGCGCGCGAGTTCGAGAAGCTGACCGAGGCGGGCGTGGGCCGCCGGATGGCCATCGTGCTGGACGACAACGTCCACACCGCGCCGAACATCAACGAGAAGATCGGCGGAGGCCGCGCGCGCATCACCATGGGCCGCATGGGTGCTCGCACCCGCGACGAGTGGCTGGGCGAGGCGCAGACGCTGGCGCTGGTGCTCAAGGCGGGCGCGCTGCCCGCGCCGGTGACGGTGGGCGAGATTCGTCAGGTGGGCGCGAGCCTGGGTGACGAGCTCATCAAGAAGGGCGGCCTGGCCGTGGTCCTGGGGCTGGGCCTGGTGGTGCTCTTCATGGCGCTCTACTACCGCAAGGCGGGGCTCATCGCGGACGTGGCCCTCATCCTCAACGGTCTGCTCATCCTGGCGGGGTTGGCGTTCTTCAACGCGACACTGACACTGCCTGGCATCGCGGGGTTCGTGCTGACGCTGGGCATCGCGGTGGATGCCAACGTGCTCATCAACGAGCGCATCCGCGAGGAGCTGTCCCACGGGAAGACGGCGAAGGCGGCGGTGGACCAGGGGTATGATCGTGCCTTCTGGACCATCTTCGACGCGCACGTGACGGCGCTCATCGCCGGCTTCATCCTGTTCTTCACGGGAACGGGGCCGGTGCGAGGCTTCGCCACCACGATGATCATCGGGCTCTTGGCCTCGCTGTTCACGTCCATCATGGTCACGCGCGTGCTGATGACCTACTTCGTCCACGGCCGTAATGCGCAGTCGGTGTCCGTCTGACCGGCGGGAGCCCGGGAAACTGCCATGCAGATCCTCAAGAACAAGACCAACATCGACTTCATCGGCAAGCGCAAGCCGGCCGTGTTCATCTCCACCCTCATCAACCTCGCCATCCTGGTGGGGATTGCGACGGTGGGGTTCAACTACGGCGTGGACTTCGCGGGCGGCACGGTGGTCGAGCTGAAGTTCGACCACCCCGTCTCCGCGGCCGAGGTGCGTGAGCGCGCGGAGAAGGGTGGCCTGCACGACGTGAGCGTGCAGAACATCGGCAGCGCCTCCGAGAACGCGTTCCTCCTGCGCATGGGCGGCGTCACGCAGCTCAACGAGGAGAACGCGGACAAGGCCAAGGCGGCCATCGAGGGCCTGGGGAGCGTGAAGAACGTCTACGCGGACCTGGCCAACGGCATCATCAACTTCCGCTCCTCGACGCCGCTGACGGCGGAGGCCATCAAGGCGGCGGTGGAGAAGTCCGGCACCGGCGTGCAGGAGGTCCGCGTCCTGGGCGAGAACCAGGGCGGCACGGGCGTCGACTACCAGGTCGTCGCCAGCGGCATGGCGGACAAGGTCTTCGGCGCGCTGAGCGCGGGCCTGGAGAAGCCGGACTTCGAGCAGCGCCGCGTGGACTACGTCGGTCCGCAGGTGGGCAAGCAGCTGCGCAACCGCGGCGTCATGGCGCTGCTGTACTCCATGGTGGCCATCCTCATCTACGTGGCGTTCCGGTTCGACTTCAAGTTCGGCCCCGGCGCGCTGCTGGCCATGCTCCACGACGTCATCATGGTGGCGGGCTACTACCTGGTGAGCCGCCGCGAGTTCAACCTCACGGCCATCGCCGCGCTGCTGACCATCGTCGGCTACTCGGTGAACGACACCATCGTCATCTACGACCGCATCCGCGAGGACATGGCCAAGTTCAAGGGCAAGCCGTTCGCGGAGGTCATCAACATCGCCATCAACGACACGCTGGGCCGCACCATCCTCACCTCCGGCACCACGGCGCTGTCGCTCATCGGCCTGCTCATCTTCGGCGTGGGGGAGATCTTCGACTTCGCCATGGCCATGCTGGTGGGCATCCTGGTGGGCACCTACTCGTCCGTGTACATCGCCAGCCCACTGACCATCTGGCTGGACGAGCGCGCCGCGGCGAAGGAAGCCCGCGTCACCGCGACGGCCTGAGGCCGCGTGGGCCCTGCAGGGGCGACGTGACACGAAAGAGGGCCCTGCGCTTCCGGAGGTTCGGAAGTTCAGGGCCCTCGGTGTTTCTGGAGCGGGACGTCGCGCTAGAAGCGCGCGCCCAGCGTCACGGAGGCGTCGAAGAGGCCGCCGTCGGAGTCCTCCACCGCGCCGTTGGCGAAGCCCGCGTCGTCAATCAGCAGGCGGTAGGTGGCCCGGAGGCCCGCGGTGAGCGCGCCGCTGTTGAACTCCAGGCCCGCGGCGAGCGGCACCTCCTCCATGGTGTCGTTGTCGTAGAAGCCGCCGCCGGTGCCGCGCACGTCCACGTACGTCAGGCCGAAGCCCGCGCCGACGAAGGGCCGCACCGAGGTGAGCATGGGCGGCGAGAGCTTCACGAGCGCGCTGCCACCCTGCCGGACGATGGACGGGCCATCATCAAGGATGCGCACGTCGTTGATGCCGTTCTGCGAGCCCTCGTAGCCCAGCTCGAACCCGAGGAACGTGGTGGGCTGCACGTTGAGTGTGAGGCCCCATGACGGACCGGTGCTCGTCAGATCTCCCAGGTCGCCCGTGTAGTCGCCCAGGCCGCCCTTGAGGAACACGTTGACGTCTCCGCGCTTGCCCGCTTTACGCTCCTGCGCGGAGGCCGTCCCCGCAGCGAGAATCGCGAGCGCGAGCGCGCCAACCTGGATACCCCTTGAAAACATGCGTCCTCCCTATCAGGTGGTGTGCACTCAAGCTGTGCACCGGGCGCACGGCGCGCCTCCCACCGGCAGGCAACGGAGCAAGCGCATGCCTGAACGCGTGAGCAGGAAGGGAAATGTCGTGCCCCAGGTTGGACTTTCCTCGTCAGACGTCTGAGGTACTGTCTCGCGTGTCAAGATTTCGTCCCGGCCACGGAGGAGTTCCGTGCGCCGAGGAGGGGAGCTCGCGAGTGCGGTGGTTGCTTCCAGACGTGGTCGAGGAGGAGGTGGGGTCGCTCGCTGGGGAGCTGTCGCTCCATCCGCTCGCGGCGAGGGTGCTCCTGCACCGGGGATACCGGACGCCGGAGTCGGCCTCGGCGTTCCTGTCGGACCGGTTGGCGGACCTGCCGGACCCCTTCCGGATGAAGGGCATGGCGGCGGGCGTGGAGCGGCTGGTGCGCGCGCTGCACAAGCGCGAGAAGGTGACGCTGTACGGTGACTACGACGTGGACGGTGTGTGCTCCACGTCGCTGCTGTTCCTGTTCCTGCGCGAGCTGGGCATGTCGCAGCTCGCTACGTACATCCCCCACCGGCTGGATGAGGGCTACGGCCTGAACCTGGGCGCGGTGGAGCGCATCGCCGGGGACGGGACGCGGGTGCTGGTGACGCTGGACTGCGGAATCACGTCCGTGGCCGAAATCACCCGCGCGAAGGAGCTGGGGCTGGACGTGGTGGTGGTGGACCACCACACGGTGCCGCCCACGCTGCCCCCCGCGGTGGCGGTGCTCAACCCGCACCAGCCCGGCTGCGAGTACCCCACCAAGGCGCTGTGCGCGGCGGGCGTGGCCTTCAACTTCTGCATGGGGCTGCGCAAGCGGCTGCGCGACGACGGCTACTTCGCCACACGCAAGGAGCCCAACCTCAAGGCGCTGATGGACCTGGTGGCGCTGGCCACGGTGGCGGACGTGGTGCCGCTCACCGGCGCCAACCGCATCCTCGTCACCCACGGGCTGCAGGAGCTCACCGCCGCGCGTCGTCCCGGCGTGCGCGCGCTGAAGGAGGTGGCGGGGATGGACCCGGACACCCCGATCACCGCGGGCCAGGTGGGCTTCCGGCTGGGGCCTCGCATCAACGCCGCGGGTCGGCTGCATGACGCGTCGCTGGGCCTGCAGCTGCTCTGCTCGGAGTCGCTCGAGTCGGCGCGCGCGCTGGCGTCGGTCCTGGACCGGGCCAACGCGGAGCGCCAGGGCATCGAGAGCACCATCCTCACGCAGGCGCTGGCGCAGGCGGAGGAGCGCAAGGACGCGCGCGGCTTCGTGCTCTACGACGAGGGCTGGCACCCGGGCGTCATCGGCATCGTCGCCTCGCGCGTGGTGGAGCGCTACCACCGGCCCACCGTCATGGTGGGGGTGAAGGACGGGGTGGGGAAGGGCTCGGCGCGCAGCATCGAGGCGTTCCACCTGTTCGACGCGCTCAGCGGCTGCTCGGAGCTGCTCACCAAGTTCGGCGGGCACAAGCACGCCGCGGGCCTCACCATCAACGCGGACAAGCTGCCCGCCCTGCGGGAGGCCTTCGAGAAGATTGCCCTCCAGCGCCTGTCCCCCGAGGACCTCATCCCCCGCTGCCGCGTGGACGCGGTGGTGAGCCCCCGGGAGCTGGACGCCACGGCGGTGGAGGCGCTCCAGCGGCTGGGGCCCTTCGGTCAGGGCAACCCGGAGCCCGTGCTGGTGCTGCGCCACCAGGTGGCCCGTCCGCGCGTGCTGCCGGCCAAGTCCGCGGGCAGCCACGGCCACCTCAAGCTCGCCCTCCTGGACGCGCCGGAGCTGGACGCCATCGGCTTCGGCATGGCGGACCGCGTGCGGCTGGTGGAGGGGCCGGTGGACCTGGCCTTCCAGGCCGGCTTCGACACCTTCCGGGGCCAGCGCAAGCTGTCGCTGCGCCTCAAGGACGTGCGCGTCGCCGCTTGAGCCCTTGGCTTGTGAGGCGGGCCCTCGCGGGTGTCGCGCGGGCCCGCGGGTGTCACCTCAGGCAAGGCCCCAGCGCACCCGGCCGGGCGTCATCAGCGCGCCCACGCGGGCCAGCTCGTTGAGACGGAAGCGCTCCGCCTGACGCTCGAAGGTGTGGCGACACCGCTCCGAGCAGAAGAAGTACCGGCGCTTCTTGTACTCCGAGGAGGGCTGGCCCTCCGGCGTCTCCAGCTGCTTGCCGCACACCGGATCCCAGTGCTTGCCCTGGCCCTGCGTCTGTCCCTGCACGCCTGTCATTCCTCGCCTCCCCGCGCCGCCCTGAGGGCTCTACGCCCACACCCGACGGTGGACACAAGCAGGGGATATGCCAACCCCCAACTCCTCGGAATGCCGAGGGGCGGGGGAACGCACGGTGGGCAGGAGGTGGAAAAACTTCCACTCGGCCGCGCCCGCGTGGGAGCGAGCGCGGCCGGGAAGTGTTCTTCAGAAGGCGATGCCGGCGCTGCCGCCCAGGAAGAAGTCGTTGAGGTAGCCCCGGCGGAAGCCCATGGCCTCCAGGCGCAGGGACAGCCTCATGTTGCTGTCGCCGAACACGCGGGGACGTCCGCGCAGGCCCAGGCCGTACTGGATGACGGGCTTGATTCCGTTCACCTTCGTCTCGGCGGTGTCGATGGTGATGGACGTGGCCTGGTAGGCGATGCCGCCGCCCACCTGCCCGAAGACGCCGAAGTCCGACTTGCCGAACTTGAACTCGTAGGCGGGGGCGAGGGTGAAGTAGTGCTGGCTGGAGCGGCCCTTCAGGAACCGGGTGCCGTCGCTCTGGCTGCCGTACGTCCAGCGCAGGTCCGCCCAGAGCGCCTCGCGCAAGGGCTCGATGTCGAGGATGCGGCCGTACTCCCAGGTCGCGCGGATGCCCAGGCCGAGCACGGGCTCGGCGAAGCGGCCTCGCGACGAGTCGAGCAGCAGCGCGCCGGCGAGCAGCTCCGCGGCGAAGCCCTTGTTGGGGTCGTCGATGCCGGCGAGCCGCTTGAAGTCGCCGTCCTCGCCCTCCTGCTCGGAGATGTCGCGGAACTCCTCCACCTGGTCCGCGTTGCGGCGGCGGCGCTCGTAGGCCTCCTCCTCGTCGAGCTGCTCCTGGGTGGGGCCCGGCTCGTCCTCCGGATAGGCGTACGGGTCGTCATCGGTCTGCGCGTGGGCGGCGGGCGCGACGAGCAGGCCGCCCAGCAGGCAGCGGGTGAGCCAGGTCTTCACGGTGGCGGTTCTCATCAGTCTTCGCTCAGGCGGGGGCAGGTGGTGCCGCCCGCGGCGCTGGGCGGGCAGAGGTTGGGATTGGTGGTGCCGACGAGCAGATCCCGGGGAATCTGCAGGTGGTCCATCACCTCGTTGCAGACGGCCTCCTTCAGGCGCAGGTCCGTGATGTGGGTGATGATGGGCGTCACCGCCACGGCGAGCGTGAACTTGGTCTGGTCCGACAGGTACTGACGGGTGAGCTGCAGGATGCCCGGCGTGGTCGTGGACTCGTCGTTGTACGCCGTGACGATGGAGCGCAGCAGGATGTCGCGCTGCCCGGTGGCCTCGCCCGCCTGGTACAGGGCGCTCGCGAGGATGGTGCCCACGCGGTAGTAGTTCTCGAACTGGTTCAGGTTGGCGCTGAGCAGCGTGTCGCGCAGGTTCTCGTCGATGCAGCGGTCCGAGCGGGCCAGGTCGCGCTCGTCGGCGACAGCGCCGTACTGGCCCTCGAAGGACGTGGAGAGGAAGCGCGTGTCACAGCCGTTCTTGGAGCGGCAGGTGGCGCCGTAGGCGTGCAGGTCCGCCAGGCCCTCGTCCATGGACTTGAGGATGTTGGCGCCCGGGCTGGGGCCGCCGCCGTCGGACCACGTGCCCAGGGCCTGCGGGAAGGGGTTGCCGCCGTAGGCCTTCTGGTTGAAGACGCGGTGCGCGTACTCGTGGGTGGTGACGCCCGCGTTGATGGCGAGCGGCGCGCGCTGCAGCTCGTCGAAGGGCAGGATGAAGAAGGAGTCCATCGCCGAGAAGTACAAGGCGTTGTCCCGCAGGGGGTCCTTGTCGGTGGCGGGGGTGCGGAACTCGGGGAAGTAGTACGTCCTGGGAGGCTTCTTGAAGTCCGCGACCGGGATGTTGGTGACCTCGCGGAAGTAATCGAAGGCGCGCTCGAGGTTGTAATACGTCGTCACCATGTTCCAGGTGTGGAAGTCCGCCGGCCACAGGACGTCGCCCTGGGTGATGTAGCTGGCGGTGACGTCGCGGCCCTCGTCCTTGAGCAGGGCGTTGACGAAGGCCTCGGGGGTGGTGGCGCGGTCGAGGTCCGGGTCGTTGGGGTCCAGGACGATGCGCGCGCCACCGTGCAGGTCGGCCACGCTGCCGCTGAGACCGACGATGTCGGAGACCGTCTTGAGCTCGACCTCCTCGGGGATGTACTGCCCGTTGCTGGAGAGCACCAGGGCGCGAATCTTGACCGGCGCGCTCGGGTCGGGCGCACAGCCGGCGGCCAGGCCGAGCACGGCGGTGGTGGCGATGACTGTTCGGAGCATGGGGCCGTTTTACTCCGGTCCGGGCGGAACGTGTATTCCCCTCCGGGTGCCAGCGGCGCGTGAGGGAGACGCGGGGTGTGGGCGCGCGGCCGGACAGGGCAGGGGGCCGAGCATCCTGGCCGCGGGGACGAGGACGCGGGGGCCGTGAGGTTCTCCAGGCAGGTCGACGTCGGGCGGGCAGGGCTTTCCGGGGCCGTCAGGAACGCGCGTCAGGCGGCGACCGTCTGGGAGCTGTCAGGCCGGCGCGGACTCCTTGACGCATCGTTTCCACGCTCTTTATGGTGCCGCGCCTTTTCCCTCTACGCACAGCGCAGGCGGTCTTTATGGCGGTCCCGTTCATCTCCGAGGTCAAGCGTACCCACACCTGCGGCCAGCTCACGGCGCGCAATGTCGGCGAGGAGGTCGTCCTCTTCGGCTGGGTGCACAATCGACGCGACCATGGTGGCGCGGTCTTCATCGACCTGAGGGATCGCGACGGCTTGACGCAGGTGGTGTTCGAGCCGGACCACGCGGAGGCGCATGGCCTCGCGGGCAGCCTTCGGCTGGAGTACTGCATCGGTGTGCGCGGCAAGGTGGTGTCGCGCGGCAAGAACGTGAACCCGAAGATGAAGACGGGTGAAATCGAGGTCCAGGCGAGCGACCTGACCATCTTCAACCGCTCGGAGCCGACGCCGTTCCCGATCGAGGACTCCATCGACACGTCGGAGGAGAAGCGGCTGGCGCACCGCTACCTGGACCTGCGCCGCGCGCCGCTGCAGAAGTCGCTGCGCACGCGCTCGCAGATGAACGCGCTGACGCGGGCGTACATGGTGGACCAGGGCTTCCTGGAACTGGAGACGCCGTTCATGGGCAAGTACACGCCCGGCGGCGCGCGCAACTTCCTGGTGCCCAGCCGGATGAACGCGGGCAAGTTCTACGCGCTGGCGGAGAGCCCTCAGCTCTACAAGCAGCTCTTCATGGTGGCGGGCTTCGACCGGTACTTCCAGATCGTGAAGTGCTTCCGTGACGAGGACCTGCGCGTGGACCGGCAGCCGGAGTTCACGCAGATCGACGTGGAGATGAGCTTCGTCAGCCAGGACGACATCTTCACCATCATCGAGGGGCTCATCAAGAAGCTGTGGGGCGAGGTGCTGGGCATCGACGTGCCCACGCCGTTCATGCGCATGGACTTCTACGAGTCCATGGCGAAGTACGGCAACGACAAGCCGGACCTGCGCTTCGGGCTGGAGCACACGGTGCTGACGGACCTGATTCGCGAGCACGGCGAGGCGGGCGGCGTGCCGATGATGTTCGAGGCGGTGCAGAACAAGGGCATCGTCAAGGCGATGGTCATCCCCGCGGACAAGGCGATGAGCCGCGCGGAGAGCGACAAGCTGGAGGAGTTCGCCAAGCAGGCGGGCGCCAAGGGCCTGGCGCGCGCGAAGGTGGCGGAGGGTGGCGAGTGGACGCAGTCGCCGCTGTCCAAGACGATCACGCCGGCCTTGCGCGCGGCCATCAACCAGGCGGTGGGCGCGAAGACGGGCGACCTCATCCTGTTCCAGTTCGGCAAGGAGGCGCTGGTCCACACGGTGATGGCGAACCTGCGCGTGCACGTCGCCAAGAAGCTGGGGCTGATTCCGGAGTACGGCAGCGGCGGCCAGTGGAAGTTCCTGTGGGTGGTGAACCCGCCGCTGTTCGAGCACGACGAGGAGACGAACACGTGGGTGGCGGCGCACCACGCCTTCACGCGGCCGCACGATGGCGACGTGCAATATCTTCTGACGGAGCCGGGCCGGGTGAAGTGCCACCGCTACGACGTGGTGCTCAACGGCTTCGAGATTGGCGGCGGCTCCATCCGTCTGCATGACCCGAAGGTGCAGGCGGAGGTCTTCAAGGCGCTGGGCATCGGCGACGAGGAGGCGCAGACGAAGTTCGGCTTCCTGCTGGACGCGCTCAAGTACGGCGCGCCGCCGCACGGTGGCATCGCGCTGGGCATGGACCGGCTCGCCTTCCTGCTCACCGGCTCCGAGTCGCTGCGCGACGTGATTCCGTTCCCGAAGACGAAGACGGGCACGGACCTGATGACGGGCGCGCCGGGCGACGTGGACGACAAGCAACTGCGCGAGCTGCATGTCCGTCCGGTGCCGCCGCCGCAGAAGTAGTCGTCAGACGATGGAGGCGAGGGGCTCGGGCCCTCCCTCCAGCGTGTCTTTGAGGCGCTGGAGGCCCTTCTCCAGCGCGGCGCGGGTGCGCGGTGCTCCCAGGCACAGGCGCACCGCCGCCGGCGCGGTGGCGGGCCCCACGCTGAAGACCTCGGCGGGTGTGACGGAGACGCCGCGCCGACGGGCCTGCGACGTGAACGGCTCCGCGCGGAAGCCGCCGGGCAGCTCGAGCCACAGGTGATAGGTGACGTGGTTCGCGGGAATGCGCCGCAGCCTGTCTCCCAGGATTTCCTTCGCCAGCTCCAGTCGCTCCCGGGCCTCGCGTCGACGGCGGGTGACGAGCTCGTCCGCGGTGCCGTCGTTCACCCATCTCGCGGCGAGCTCGGCCGTGAGCGCGGGCGTCATGCGTGAGGCGAGCGCGGCCTCTTCCGCGAGGCGCTCCGTACCAGGGCCCTCGGGCGCCGCCAGGTAGCCGATGCGCAAGCCCGGGGCGAGCAGCTTGGAGACACCCGCGATGAACCAGCCGGACTCGGGCAGGAGCGCGCAGAGCGGGGGTGGGCGCTTGTCGAGCAGCAGGCCGTAGGCGTCGTCCTCCACGACGGAGAGCCCGTGCTTGCGGGCCACGGTGGCGATGCGGCGGCGGCGCTCCTCGGACATGACGGCGCCGGTGGGGTTCTGGAGATTGGGCAGACAGAAGAGGACCTTCGCGCCGCCCCGGCACGCGGCCTCCAGGGCTTCGGGCACAAGTCCTTGCGCATCCATGGCCACGCCCTGCAGGCGCAGGTGGAGCCGGCTTGCGAGCACCTTGAGGCCCGGGTAGGTGAGGGCCTCGCAGAGCACCGTGTCGCCCGGGCGCGTGAGGACAGTGAGCGCCACCTCCATCGCGTGCTGGCCACCGGAACACACCATGACGCGCGCCGGGGACACGTCGAGGCCGAAGCGGGACATCCACTCGGCGCCGGCCTCGCGGTGCGCGAGGTTGCCCAGGTGCGGAGCGTACTCGAGCAGCTCCGCGACGCGGGGCGAGCGTTGCAGGGCGTCCAGGGTCTTCGCGAATGCGGCGCTGGCCGGGTCCTTCGCTGGTGTGGCGGGCCAGTTGAGGCCCAGCTCCACCAGGGCGTCATCCCCTTCATCCGGTGCGGGGGAGGGCAGGTGGCGGGGCGTGTCGCGGTGGCGGACGAAGGTGCCTCGGCCCACCTCTCCGCCGATGAGGCCTCGGCGCTCCGCCTCCGCGTAGGCCCGAGTCACCGTGCCCACGGTGACGCCGACCTTCTCAGCGAGCTCCCGGTGGGTTGGCAGGCGTGTCCCCGGAGCGAGGCGGCCCTCCTCGATGTCCGCGCCGAGCGCATCCGCGATGACCCGGTACAGCGGACCCTCTCGGTCGCGGAGGTTGGGCGTCCAGATTGTCATGGTGACAATTCATACGGTTGACGGGCGGCTCCGCGCAATGCATCGATTGTGTCGATTCTTGAGGTCGATTGTTTCGGTACAATCCACGGCCATCGAGCGAGGTGGCCAGCGGAGGAGCACACCATGCAGGTGAGCATTGTCGATGCCTTCACGCGGACGCCGGGAGTCGGCAACCGCGCGGGAGTGGTCCTGGATGCGGCCGGGTTGGGGGAAGACGCCATGCAGCGCATCGCCGCGGCGGTGGGCGCGTCGGAGACAGCCTTCGTGTTGGCGGGCCCCGGAGCGCAGGGGGTGAAGCTGCGGTACTTCACGCCGGAGGCGGAGATTGATTTCTGCGGCCACGCGACTGTGGCGACGTTCCATCTGCTAGCCGAGCGAGGGCTGTTGCCGCGCTCCGGGGCGACGCGGTTGGAGTGCGCGGCGGGGGTGCTCGACGTGGAACTGGAGGCGCTGGAGTCGGGTGGCAGCCGCGCGTGGATCGTGACGCCCAAGAACCCGTGGCTGGAGTCGCCGGTTGCGCTGTCACAGGTGCTCGCGTTGGTGGGCGGGACGGTGGAGATGGTGGATGCGTCGCTCCCGGTGCGGCGCAATGCACATCGATTGATGGTGCCGTTCCGTCGGCGCGAGGATGTGTGGGCATTGGCGCCGCGCTCGGGAGCGCTGGCCGAGTTGCTCCGGCCGCATGGGCTGAGTGGTGTGTATGTCTTCACGCGCGAGACGCGTGAGGCGGGGAGCGTGGCGCACTCGCGCTACTTCGTGCCGGGGCTGGGTGTGCCGGAGGACCCCGCGACGGGCTCGGCCGCGGGGCCGCTCGGGATGTACCTGGCGATGCACGGTGCGCTGGAACTGCCGGCCTCGGGTGGAACGGTCCGGGCGCGCATCGAACAGGGCGACGCCATGGGCAAGCCGGGGCGCATCGAGGTCGAGGTCTCCGGTCGCGCGGGCCATCCCGAGCAGGCCCGCATCGGCGGTGTCGCGGTGACGGTGCTCGAAGGCTCGCTGCGCGTTTGATTCGGACTGCTCGAAGGTCCTCTCGGGCCCGTTGGTGAAGTCCGCGGTGACAGTCCTCGACGGCCCGCTGCGCGTTTGAATCGTGCAGCGGGATTGTGTCCGAGCGACTGCTCGATTCGCGGATGAAGTCCGAGTTGGCGCTGCGGTGAGACGCGTCTGGGCTTGCGCCTCGCGTTTTTTGTGGCTTCTTGTCCGTGTCGGGCGGCCAGCCCGTCCGCGCCGCATGCGATTGCTTGCCTACAGCTATGTGGGGTCCCGGGAGATACGACAGCGCTCGCTCGGGACTCCCGGGACACCCGTGACGTCTGCGTTGGCGCTCCGTTCCTGGCTCTCCGTTCAGCCGGAGGCCTTCAGCGAAGGAGCGACCTACGTCGTCGACCTGCTCGGACGCCTGCGTCTGGCTCCGCGCCGCTCCGAGCACGTCGCATGCGCGGACGGCGAAGAGGTGCTCGCGGCCGGAGAGCTTCGCTTCCGGCTGGATGCAGGACAGCCCTCCGTCGCCGAGGTCTCGAACCTGTCCACCGGCTACTGCCCGGACGTCACCTGCTGGGCGGCCGTGGCCCGGGCCCTGGCGCCCTTGGGGCTCCACTCGCCCACCGGCTTCACCGGGGCGATGGACTTCCGGCGGTGCCTTGCGTGCGGTGAAGTCACCCTGGTGAAGGAGCGGTGGTTCGTCTGCACCTTCTGCGACGCGGACCTGCCCTCTGACTGGAATGTGTCGCTCGCCCGGGAGGTGGACGTGGAGTGACGGCATCGTCGTGCCTCAAACGGCCGGGGCCTGTGCGCTGCGTCAGCGGAGGGGCGGGGTCGCGGGGACCTGGACGACCTGGGGAGGGGGGCTGCGAAGTGGAGGTTGGCGGCACAACCGCGTAAACAGGGGCGTTACAGGGAGGGGTAGGTGCCGATGAAGACGTTCCTCGTGGTCAACCCGCGCAGCGCGAATGGTCAGACTGGAAAGCGCTGGGTGGAGATTGCCGCGCAGGTGGGAAGGGTGCTCGGCGACTTCGGGCATGGCTTCACCCAGGGCGGGATGGACGCCGCGCGCATCACCCGGGAGGCCATCGACCAGGGCTACGAGTGCATCGTCGCCGTGGGCGGTGACGGCACCCTCAACGAAGTGACGAACGGCTTCTTCCGCGACGGCAAGGCCATCAACCCGAACGCCGCCCTCGGCCTCATCCCCCGTGGCACCGGCGGCGACTTCCGCCGCACCTTCGGCTGGGGCCTGGACCTGGAGTCGTCCCTGGAGCGCCTGCGCACCGACACCACGGAGCCGTTCGACGTGGGCCGGCTCGACTTCATCGACAACGACGGCAAGCCCGCGACGCGCTACTTCGCGAACATCGCCTCGTTCGGTGTCAGCGCGGTGGTGGCCCGCGAGGTGAACAGCGGCAGCAAGGCGCTCGGCGGCAACTTCAGCTTCGTCTGGGGCACGCTGAAGGGCCTGGTGAAGTACACCGAGCGCAAGGTGAAGGTGTCCACCGACGGCGGGCCCGCGCAGACGCTCGATGTCACCGCCGTGGCCGTGGCCAATGGCCGCTACTTCGGCAGCGGCATGTTCGTCGCGCCCGACGCCATCACCCACGACGGCGCCTTCGACGTCACCATCTGGTCCGGCTATGGCCTGAGCGACTTCCTGCTCAAGTCGAAGGGCGTCTACAACGGCTCCCACGTCACCTGGAAGGGCACGCGCCGGCTGCGCTGCCAGTCCGTGCATGCCGAGCCCGTCGACGAGCAGGAGGTGTTCCTCGACGTCGATGGCGAGACGCCGGGCCGCCTGCCCGCGACGTTCACGCTCCTGCCCTCGGCCATCCGCATCAAGGTATAGCCGGCGCCGTGGCGACGTTGGCGCGGGACTTGGGCGCGAACTTCTTCAGGTAGTACCGCTCCCACAGCTTGAGCCCGGTGACGCCCACCACGGTGGGCCCGAGGAACACCGCGAGCTGCATGCCGTTGATGCCCAGGTGTCGCGCGTTGACCACGAGCACCGCCGTCAGCGTCGCGATGCCCGAGCCCACCATGGCGCCCATGTGCTCGAACCACCAGTGCATGCGTGTCTGGGGCGGGCGCAGCCAGTAGCGGAGCGATGACGCTCCCAGGAAGATGCCCACGAACGAGAAGCCCCAGAGCAACGGCATGCTCACCGCGAGCCCCCACGCCGCCGTGAACAGGCCGAGCACGAGCGTCAGCGCCGACATCCCGATGTCAAAGGGATTGCGATTCGCAGTCGTCCTCGCGCGGGTGCGCAGCACTCGCACGCCCATGGACGCGGACGTGCCACTCAGGACGCTGATGTAGATGAAGAACAGGGCCGCGGAGCGCTCCGCCGGCTCGTGCAGGAACCGCCAGCCGGACAGGAGGAAGCCGGTGAGGGACACGGCGGCCATCGCCGCCACGTAGACCCAACCCACGCGTTTGTGGAGCGTGCCGCCCTTTCGGGCCACCAGGGGCAGCCAGAGCGCGGTGAACCCGATGACCCCCGCGGTGATGTGGAGCGTGCGAGCCAGGGCATAGAAAGACATGCGAGCCTCCCGTGTGCTGCGAGACGAGGCCAAGGTACGGGAGCGCTCCGGGGCCCACATCTGCGGGAAGTCACACGGGCGCCCTGTGACTTCCGGCACATGTCCACCCGGAAGGGGAGGTCCTATGCTGCCCCTCCATGGCCTCGAGGCACCACACGCGCAAGTCGGCATCGGTCCACCGGTTGTTGCTCGTGGCCGGGCTGCTGACGTGGGCCGTGGTCGGCTCCTCCTACATGGAGGAGATTCTCCGGCGCCCCTCGGTGCTCGCCTCGCCGCGCGTGCTGGCGTGGTTCCTCGGATTCCTCGCGTTCGGCGTGGGGTACTGGCGAAGTGCTCGTTCACGGGGGCAGGGCGGTCCGGTGCTGATGGCCGTGCAGACCGTGGCGGCGCTCGTCGTCATCGCCACGGGAGGCACGGGCGTGGAGGGCGCGCTGCTCGCCATCATCGCGGGACAGGCTCCCGAGATGATGTCCCAGCGTCGCGCGATGGTCTGGGTCCTCGCGCAGTCGGTGGCGATGCTGGGCGTCTTCCTCGTCATCTACCCGCTGGAGCGCGCGCTGCTCCAGACGCTCATCTTCGTCGGCTTCCAGGGCTTCACGCTGGGCTCGGCCGTCGTCATGGTCCGTGAAGCCAAGGCCCGCGCCGAGCTGGCCCGGCTCAACGTGGAGCTCCAGGCCACGCAGGTGCTGCTCGCCGCGCGGGAGCGGGAAGGGGAGCGGCTGCGCATCGCGCGGGAGCTCCACGACTCCTTGGGACATCACCTCACCGCGCTGTCGCTGAACCTGGAGGCCGCCGTGCACACGGTGAAGGACCCGGCCTCGGTCGAGCATCTGCGTCGTGCCCGCGAGGCCTCGCGCACGCTGCTCTCGGAGGTCCGGCAGTCGGTGTCCGCGTTGAGGGAGTCGCCCGAGCCGTTGCTCGCCACGCTTCGCGAGCTCGCGCGAAGCACTCCAGGGCTCACCGTGCATCTGGATGTGCCGGAGACTCTGGCGCTCGATTCGCCGGAGGCGACCCACTCGCTCATCCGCTGCGTGCAGGAGGTCCTCACGAACACGCTGCGCCATGCGCGAGCGACGCAGCTCTGGGTGCGCATCGCGCCCGAGGAGGACGGCGGGGTCCGCGTCTCCACGCGGGATGATGGGCATGGCGCTCGTGCTCCGACTCCGGGCGCGGGGCTCACGGGGATGCGCGAGCGCTTCAGTCGACTGGGCGGCCGCGTGGAGTGGCGCGCGGAGGAAGGGCAGGGATGGGAGCTGAACGCATGGTTGCCCGCGGCGCGCGGCACGGAGCTCTCGTGATTCGCTCGACAGTGAGTCGCGCGTATCCGATGAAGAGTCGTGACAGGGGCATGCGGAGGATGACTGCTGAATCCCTGGATGGCTCCGGTGCGCGAGGCGGAGCGCTCTTGCGTCGCTTCATTTTGAGTCGCGCACAGCAGATGGCACGCGTGACAGCGTCGCGCGGAGGCCGGGCGGAGAATGCAGCTGAAGCCAGGGCTGCCTGCGACGCGCGAGCCCGAACGCTCATACATCCCTTCATCCGAGAGCGCGTGCAGCCAATGGCATCCTGTGACTCGAGGGCCCGCGGATGATTCGTCTCGTCCTGGTGGATGACCACGCGCTGGTGCGCCAGGGGCTGCGCAGCCTGCTGGACCTGACTCCGGACCTCCGTGTCGTGGGCGAAGCGGTGGACGGTGAGGATGCGCTGGCCAAGGTGGCCGAGCTGAACCCGGACGTCGTGCTGATGGACGTGCGCATGCCGCGCATGACGGGCCTGGAGGCGCTCAGGCGCCTGCGCCAGGAGCCGGTGAACCGGCGCGTGGTGCTGCTCACCACCTTCGACGAGGACGCCGCCATCGTCGAGGCGCTGCGCGCGGGCGTGCAGGGCTTCCTGCTCAAGGACGTCTCGCTGGAGGAGCTCGCGGACGCCATCCGCCGCGTCCATGCTGGCGAGACGCTGCTGCCGCCCGGAGTCGCCGAGCGTGTCGCGCGTGGACTCGTGGACCTGGGCCGCGACTTCCCGCACGCGGAGCTGCCCGAGGGCCTCACGCGCCGCGAGGTCGAGGTGCTCCGCCTCATCGCCCGGGGACTGAGCAACCGCGAGATTGCCCAGGCGCTCGGGACGGCGGAGGGGACCGTCAAGAACCAGACCTCCAGCATCCTGTCGAAGCTCGGCGTCCGCGACAGGACGCGCGCGGTGCTCCGGGCCATGGAGCTCGGCTGCCTGTAGGACGGACATCCCCCTTGGGGAGTCCCTAGGTTCTGAGGCAACCTCCTGAATCCCGTGGAGTCCGGCGTTATGTGCGCTGGACGTGCGGCCCGCCGTCGCGGGGCCACGGGACGCAGGACGTAGGAGACGCCGATGGCCCCTCAGCGTGGACCTTCCCAGCTCGACCTCTTCACCGGCGCGCCCGCCGAGGCCCCCGCGCGCGCCCGGAGTCGGAGCCAGCCGGTGGAGCCCGCGCCGGTACAGGACTCGCTCGCGTCCCTCGGTCAGCAGCTCCCCACTGGCGTCTTCCTGGGCACCTCGTCGTGGACGTTCCCCGGCTGGTCCGGCCTCGTCTACGACCACGAGGCCTCCGCGTCGCAGCTCGCGCGCGAGGGCCTGTCCGCGTACGCGCGTCACCCCGTGCTGCGCACCGTCGGCATCGACCGGACCTTCTACGGCCCCATCTCCGCCGAGGCCTTCGCCGAGTACGCCGAGCAGGTGCCCGCCGACTTCCGCTTCCTCGTGAAGGCGCACGAGGTCTGCACCCTGGCCCGCTTCCCCGTGCACGAGCGCTACGGCGCGCACCGAGGCCAGCTCAACGAGCGCTTCCTCCACGCCGCCTACGCCGAGGAGCACGTGGTGCGCCCCTTCGTCGAGGGCCTGGGCGACAAGGGCGGCCCGCTCGTCTTCCAGTTCCCGCCGCAGGACCCGCAGGGGCTCGGCGGCGCCGCGCGCTTCGTGGAGCGCCTCCACGCGTTCCTCTCCGCGCTCCCCAAGGGCCCCCTCTACGCGGTGGAGGTCCGCAACGAGGAGCTGCTGACGGAGGGCTTCGCGCAGGCCCTGGCGGACGTGGGCGCCTGTCCCGTGCTCGCGGTGTGGGCCCACATGCCCTCCATGGGCATCCAGGCCAGGCGCACCCGCGCGCTCGACGCCCGCGCGCTGGTGGTGCGGTGGATGCTGCCGCCGAACCTCGGCTACGAGGAGGCTCGCGCCCGCTACGCGCCCTTCAACCGGCTGGTGGACGAGGACGTGCCCACGCGCGACTTGCTGGCGCGCGCGTGTCTGGCGGCCCTGCGTCGTGAGCGCCCCGTCTTCGTCACCATCAACAACAAGGCCGAGGGAAGCGCGCCACTGTCCGCCATCAAACTGGCGGAGCGCATCGTCACAGGTACGACCAAGGAGGGGGACCAGCGAAGCGTCGCCTCATGAACGGGGGCTTGCCACCGAGCACGACTCTTGCTTACCTCATCAGGCATGAAGTCCGTCCTGCTCGCGGCACTGATGGTCCAGATGACGACAGCCGGTGGCGCTGGCGCGCGGGAGAAGCGCGCGGACGCACACCGCAGCGTGGCCGAGGACGAGGACGTTTCCAGGCACCTGTCGGCCCTGAAGAACGAGCTGACGTCCGTGTCGGAGCAGTTCCGCGCCGCTCGGGAGCGACGCCGGCTGGAAGCCGAGCAGAAGAAGCGCGAGTCAGGAGAGTGGACGAATGAGCCCGCGTCGCCTGCCCCCGCTGCCAGCAAACGAGCCCTCGCTCCCACCGGAGGGGCCGGAACCCCCGCCCCCTGATGACGAGGTCGTCGAGCTGCCCATCGACGGCACCCTCGACCTGCATTTCTTTCAGCCTCGCGAGGTGAAGCCCCTCGTCATCGAGTACCTCTGGGCCTGCCGCCAGAAGGGCCTGCTCGATGTGCGCATCATCCACGGCAAGGGCACCGGCGCGCTGCGTCGCACGGTGCATTCACTGCTGCCGAAGCTGGAGGAGGTGGAGTCGTTCCGCCCCGCCTCCGAGTTCGACGGAGGCTGGGGCGCGACCTGGGTGCGGCTCAAGCCGCTGGAGGCTCAGGACAGCCAGAAGTAGGCGGAGGCGATGAGCGCGCGCTTCTCCGTCACCTTCGCCTTCTGGGCGAGCTCGGCGAGCTGACGGTCCTTGGAGGCGTAGCGCTTCTCCTCCTCGTTGCGCAGCGAGGACAGCTTGCGGCGGTACTCGCGCTCCATCCGGTCCGAGTTCGCCCGGGCCTTGGCGCGCTCCGCGACGTCCTCCACCGTGGTGACCTGCTTGCGCGCGTCGATCCACTGCTGGCGCGCCGCCTCCACGCCCTCGCGGGACTCCATGAGGCAGTCCTCGACGTAGCGGTCCGCGCGCTCCTTGGCCTTGTCCAGCTCCAGCGCGTTGCGGCGCTCGGCGGCGCGGACGATTTCGTCCTTCGCGGCCACCAGCGCCTGCTCCTGCATCAGCTGCACGGACACCGGCGCGGGCTGGCGGCGCTTCTCGTCCTTGGCGGACAGCTTCACGAAGTGCGCGCCGTCCTGGAGGGGCAGGGCGCGGAAGTTGCCCTCGCGGTCCTTCACCAGCACCAGGTGGACCAGCTTCTCCTCGGGCTTGAGGCCCGTCGTCTCGAACTTGTAGACGAACCACCAGCCCTCGCTGCCGGCCAGCCGCGCCAGTCGCGACGGGAGCCCCGAGGCGTCGAGCTGCAGGTAGCTGACCGCGTCCTGCTTGCGCTCCTTGACGGCGTAGGCGGCCTTGGCGATCTCCAGCCGGCCGGAGGTGCGGCTGCCCAGCACGGAGCTGGTGAGCGCGCGCGCCTCCTGCTGCCGCTTGGCGAGGGCCTCCTTGGTCTGCTCGCCCTGGCCGCGCAGGCGGCGGCGCACGTCACCGTCGAAGCGCTCCAGCACCACCGAGCGCATCTCCGTCATGCGCTTGCTGATGCGCGACTCCATCTCCGCGCGCAGCTTGTCGAAGGCGGCGTTGATGTCCTCCACCTTCCGGCAGCCCTGGTAGATGTCGAGGATGCGGCGCTCGAAGTCGACGCCGCTCTCCAGCGCGCCCAGGATTTCGTCGGAGGCGCCGAAGACACCGTCGAAGAGGTTGAGCTTCTTCTCCAACAGCTCGAACAGGCGCGCGTCCGCCGCGTTCGCGCGGTTGAGGAAGTTGATGACCAGCACGTCCCGCTGCTGCCCGTACCGGTGGCAGCGGCCGATGCGCTGCTCCACCCGCTGCGGGTTCCAGGGCAAATCGTAGTTCACCACCAGGTTGCAGAACTGGAGGTTCAGGCCCTCGGCGCCGGCCTCGGTGCAGATGAGGATCTGCGTCTTGTTGCGGAACTCGTCCACCAGCGCGCGCCGCTCCTCGGGCGTGCCGGCCATGTCCCCGGACAGGAGCGAAATCTTGCCCCGGTAGCCGTTGTCCGACAGCAGGTTGAACAGGTACTGCTGCGTGCGCTTGGACTCGGTGAAGATGAGCGCCTTCTCCGGCCAGCCGTGCGCGCGCATCACCCCGAAGGTGCGGTCCAGGCCGCGCTTGAGGGCCTCGCCCTTGGCGTTGACCTTGATGGAGTCCGCCAGGTCCGCGTACTGCCGCAGCTCCCAGACCTCCTGCTCCAGCACGCGGATGTTGGGCGCCTTGGCCGGATCATCCGACCACTCCTCGCCCTCCTCGACGTACTGCTTGGCCTCCTCCGGCTCGAACATCGCCAGGGCCTGCTGCCCCAGCTTCGCCGCCTGCAGGCGCTTCTCCAGGTTGTCCGACAGCCGCCGCAGCGTGGGCGCGATGGCGTACGTGGAGGACGCCAGCAGCTTGCGGTAGCACAGCGTCAGGAGCGTCTTCTTACCGGGTTCAATCGCCGCGGCCTCGGAGCGCTGCAGGTACTCGCTGACCTTCTCGTAGAGGTCGTGCTCCTCGGGCGAGGGCGTGAAGTCCTCCACGATGGAGCGGCGGTTGGTGTACCGGACGTACTCGCGCACCTGCCGGCGCAGGGTGCGTTGCACCACGGGAGCCAGCCGCTCCTTGAGCTCGCACGCGGCGGCCTCGGACATGCCGCCGCCCTCGTCCACGCGGTAGCGGCTGCGGAAGGCGTGCTCGGGGCCGAGGATCTGCTCGTCGAGCAGCGACATCAGCCCGAACAGCTCCATCAGGTCGTTCTGGAGCGGGGTGGCGGTGAGCAGCAGCTTGGGCTTGCCCGCCAGGGACGCCTTGAGCGCCTGGCCCATCTTGTTGTTGGCGCGGTGGGCGTTGCGCAGGCGGTGGGCCTCGTCGATGACGATGAGGTCCCACGGGATTTCCGACGTCAGGTGCGCCTTGTTGGCCGCGAACGGGTGCGAGCAGATGACGGGGAAGGGCTGGTCGAAGCAGTTGCCGGTGGCTCGCACGGTGCGGCCGTCCACGAGCACGCTGTCCAGGTCGAACTTCTCGCGCAGCTCGCTGTTCCACTGTGCGCGCAGCGTGGCCGGCGCGAGGATGAGGATGCGCGTCTTCCCCTCGGCCATCAGCTGGGCGATGACGAGCCCCGCTTCAATCGTCTTCCCCAGGCCCACCTCGTCGCCCAGCATGCAGCCGCCGCGCGACAGCGAGTCGAGCGCGAACATGGCGCCCTCGACCTGATGCGGGTTGAGGTCCACCTTCGCTTCCGACAACGCGCCCGCCAGGCGCTGCTGCGTGTCACCACTGCGCGCCAGCAGCTCCTCGGCCAGCAGGCGCTCGTGGAAGTGCGTCAGCGACTGGACCGGCTCGGTGGGCTCCGCCCGGGCGGCGATGGCCGCCGCATCCGCCTCGACTTCCAACCTCAATCCCCTCGCGACCTCCGCCAAGACCGTCTCCATCCGTGCTGTTTCAGGGGGCCCGCCGATGCGGCGGGCGAGAGAGACGCGCCATTTTGTTGACGAAGGCCCTCATGTAAAGGGGGTCGTGTCCGAGGCCGAAAAATCGGCCTCCGCGCGATTGGCATGCTTCTTCGCGAGCGACGCGCGCGCGCGCCGTATGTGCACGCCACACGAACTTTCCGCTGGACATATTCGCGAGGCCTACAACAGCCCGCGCGACTTGACGTCCAGGTACACGTTGAGCGCGGCGGCGCCGAAGCCCTGGGCCGGCGCGCGCACCACCAACGCCCCCGCGTCGCGCAGCGTGGTGGCGGTGCGGCGGAACTCGGCTTCCAGCCGCGTGGCGGCCTGTCGCGCGTAGGCGTCCTGGGCCGCGTCGGGCACGCGCGTGGCCGCGTCGCGCACGTCCTCGTCCAGCAGCGAGGCCACCACGGGCAGGTGCCGGGGACGCAAGGCGAGCGTGCGGGTGAGCAGGCCCGCGGAGGCGTCCGGGTCCACCAGGTCCGTGAAGAGCACCACGAGCGTGCGGCGCGTCTGGCGGGCGAAGGCGAAGTCGTAGGCGCGGCCGTAGTCGCTCTCCTCGAGCGCGGCCTCGGCGCGGTAGAGCGACTCGGTGATGAGGCGCAGGTGCTCGTGGCCCTTGCGAGGAGGCAGGTACGTGAGCACGTCGCTGGCGAAGGACATGACGCCCACCACGTCTCCGGCGTCCAGGCCCACGCGCGCCAGCCGCAGCGCCGCGTCCACCGCGTGGTCCAGCTTGCGCCGGCCGCGCACCTTGCCGGCCATGTGACGGCCGCAGTCCAGCAGCAGCAACATGGGCTGGTGGCGCTCGGGCTGCCACGTGCGCACCAGGGTGTTGGCGTGACGGGCGGAGGCCTTCCAGTCGATGTGCCGGTAGTCGTCGCCGGGGCGGTATTCGCGCAGCGACTCGAACTCGCGTCCCTCCGCGGCGCGGCGGCGCAGGGTGCGCTCGGAGGGAGCGTCCGAGGCGCGCGCCAGGCTCAGCGCCTCGCGCGAGAGCGCGGTGAGGTCCGGATAGATCTTCACCGCCTGCTCCGCCTTCACGCGCACCTGCCGCGCGCACAGGCCGAGCGGGCCGGGCAGTCGCAGGTGCACGTCGCCGAAGCGTGCGTCTCCGCGAGACGGTGGGGTGACGAAGTACGTCATCCTCGGGGCGGGCTCGCTGGGGGCGCCTCGGGGCGGCAGCACGACGGACTGCCGGTGGTCGTGGCTCGCGACGACCAGGGGCGGCTCGTCGCGCACCTCCACGCGCAGGGGCGAGGTGCCCGTGTCATGGCGCTCGAGGGCCAGGTGCACGGGGTTGCGCGTGCCGGAGGAGAGGATGGGCTCGACGACGCGTGTGACGGTGACGTCGCCCTCGCGAGGCGCGCGCAGGAAGTCCACGGCGCACAGCGCGAGCACCGCCACGTCCACGGCCAGCGCGAACCAGCCGAAGGTGGGGCTCGCCACCGAGAGGGCGGCGGGGACGAGCGCCACGGCGAGCAGCGCCACGGCGAGGCCCGTGGGGACCGGGCGGCCCAGGCTCACCGGGGGACCCGGACCCGCTCGAGCGTCTGCTTCAGCACGTCGTCGGAGGTGAGCCCCTCCACCTCGGCCTCGGCCTTGAGCAGCAGGCGGTGGTTGAGGACGCTGCCGGCCACGCCCTTGACGTCATCGGGGGTGACGAAGTCGTTGCCCATCAGCGCCGCGCGGGCCTTGGCCGCGGCGAGCAGCGCCTGCGCCGCGCGGGGGCTCGCGCCCAGTCGCACGCGGGGGTTGGCGCGCGTGTCGCGCACCACGGCGACCACGTACTGGAGGATGGAGTCGTCGCAGGTGACGCGGGCCGCGCGGGCCTGCAGCTCCAGCAGGGTGGGGGCGTCCAGCACGCGCTCGACGGAGGGCACGCGGCCCTCGCGCTGGTGGAAGGCGCGCAGCATGGTCGTCTCCGCGTCCGAGTCCGGGTAGCCCACGCGCACGCGCATGAGGAAGCGGTCCAGCTGCGCCTCGGGCAGGGGATAGGTGCCCTCGAGCTCCAGCGGGTTCTGCGTGGCGACGACGAAGAAGTGCGGCGGCAGCGCGTGGGTGACGCCGTCGATGGTGACCTGGCGCTCCTCCATGGCCTCCAGGAGCGCGGCCTGGGCCTTGGGCGGCGTGCGGTTGATTTCGTCCGCCACCAGGACCTCCGTGAAGATGGGGCCCTTCACCAGCCGGAAGGCGTTGTCCTGCGGCTGGAAGACGTTGGTGCCCAGGATGTCCGCGGGCATCAGGTCCGGGGTGAACTGGATGCGCGTGAAGAGCAGCCCCAGCGCGCCCGCCATGCTGCGCGCGGTGAGCGTCTTGGCCACGCCGGGCACGCCCTCCAGCAGCACGTGTCCTCGCGCCAGGAAGGCCGTCACCAGGTCCGCGAGCACGCGGGGCTGACCGAAGACGGTGCCGCCGAGCGCGGCGGTGAGGCGGGACAGGGGCGTGGCGTCGGACATGGTGCGCTGGACGGTAGAACGGCCGCGCGCGGCGCGGCACCACTTTCGTGGCGTCCGGGCCGCGCGGGCGGGAAGGGGCGTCAGTCCTGACGGCCCTTGAGTCCCAGGAACGCGCCGATGAGCGCGCCCACCGAGCCCAGGATGCCGATGAAGACGCCGAAGCTGGGCGACGAGTTCATCATCTCCGAGTTGCCCACGGGGCTGGGCACCAGCGCCGTGTCCGAGGACACCTTGATGAACACGATGCACCAGATGAGGCACAGGAACGTGGTCAACAGCTGCGCCATCCACGGCACCACGGGGTTGAGCTTGGGGAAGGTGGCGCGCACGCGCACGCCGATGGCGCCCATCGTCAGCAGCGCGAGCAGGAAGGCGCCGAAGCCCAGGCTCATCAAGCCCAGCGCGTCACCGTCCGCCGCCGTCTCCTTCCACGGCACGAAGCACGACAGGACCACGAGCCCCGCGCTGTAGAAGGCAATCTTGTCGCCGGCGCTCATCGCGCCCAGCAGGTCCTTCGCGTCCTGGATGAGCTCGTCCGGGTCGGCGATGGCGCTGTTGTTCTCCTCGTCCTCGTCGCGCGCGCCTCGGGCCCACGGGTCGGGCCCGGTGGCGACGGGGGCGGGCGCGGGCGCCGGGGCACGACGCGGGGCGGTGCCGCCACTGCGCGCGGGCGCGGGACGGCTGGCGCGCTGCGAGGCGCTCCGGGCGATGTCGTCCACGCTGCGCACGTTGGTGGCGTCCCCACCCGCCGCGGCGGCGGGAGCGGGCCGGGCGCCGGACTTCGCGGGGCGGGGGCGCGCGGGGGCGGGCTTCCGGGCGGGAGGTGGACGGGGGGCTTCTCCGACGCCCGTGTCCTCATCGTTGTCCGCGGGGGGCTCGGCGGAGAGGAACGAGCCGTCGATGATGTAATCGCAGACGGGACAGATGGATGAGTTGGCGGCTACCTTCGAGCCGCAGCCAGGGCAGTTCAGGACCGGCGCTCCTGCTGAGAGATGCGAAGGCGCATCTTCCGGGGCCGGGGCGGACGTGTCAAACGGCACGCGGCCTAACCCCTGGATTTTCGCGGGGAATTGGCCTAGGCCCCAGCCCATGCGCCGCTTGAGCCCCGTCCGACTTCCCCACGTCTGCCTGGCCCTCGTCGTCCTGCTCTCCGGGTGTCACCGCGGTGTCCGCGGCTCCGACGAGGCGCCCCCGGACCCGGAGGTGATGGCGCGCATCCTGGACTGGGAGGACCGCCGCTCGCTCGGCGACGGGCAGCTCGCGGCGCTGGCCCACGACGCGCCGGACGCGCGAATCCGGGTGCGGGCCTATCGCGCGCTGGCGCGCATCCAGGACCTGGCCACGCTGGACGTGGTGGCGCGGGGGCTGAAGGACCCGGAGCCCCGCGTGCGCGGTGAGGCCGCCTTCGCGGTGGGGGAACTGGCGCTGGCGTGGGAGACCCCGACGGACGCCGAGCGCGTGCGGCTGGTGGCGCCGCTGCTCGAGGCCGAGGCGGTGGAGCGGGACGTGGACGCGCGTGACGCGCAGCTCGACTCCCTCGGACGGCTCGCGACGCCGGACGCGCTGGCGCGGCTGGTGGAGCGCCTGCAGGCAAAGGAGGTCGCGACGGCGGGCAAGGCCGCGCTGGTGCTCGGCGTGGCGGCGCGTCGGGGCGGCGCGGCGGTGGTGAAGGACGTCCCGCTGGCGCCCGCGCGGGCGTTGCTCGCTGTCGGGGTGCCGGTGGAGTCGCGCTACGGCGCGGCGTACCTGCTCGCCACGGCGAAGCGCGCCGAGGAGCTGCCGACGCTGCGCCGCTGCCTTTCGGACGAGGACGCGGACGTGCGCAGCCTGTGCGCGAAGGCCTTCGGCGACGTGGGCGGTCCGGAGGACGCGGTGGTGCTGGGGCGGCTGCTGGATGACTCGGTGCCGCGCGTGGCGGCGGAGGCGGCGCGCTCGCTGGCGAAGCTCGCGGCGATGTGTGGCGGGCCCTGCGTGCCGCTGGACGTGCTGGAGGGCCTTGCGCCTCGGGCGAAGCGTGTGGCGCGCGGCATGGAGACGCCCGTGCCCACGAGCGCGACGCCCCGGGTGGAGACGCTGGCGCGCTCGGCGGATGGCCACCCGTTGCTGGCGCTGGCGCAGCAGGGCCTGCCGGACTTCGGCGCGCCGGTGCTGGTGGCGCTGCGGCTGGCGCTGGCGGACGCGGAGCGGGGCGCGGCGTCGGACCTCGCGCGCGCGGACCTGGGCTGGCTCGACTGTCGGCTGGCGGCGGCGTTGGACCGGCAGCGCGGCGTGGTGGCGGACGTGCGCACGTGCGGCTTCGACAAGGTGCCCGAGGAGCGCCGGCTGGCGCTGGGCCTGCGCGAGGTGGCGCTCTTCTCGAAGAAGACGCCCGCGGACTTCGCGGTGGGCTACCTGCGCCACCCGGCCGCGCGCGTGCGGCTCACCGCGATGGAGGTCCTGGCCGAGCGCCCCGTGCTCCGCGGCGCGACGGCGGTGAGCGCGCTCCTGAAGGACGAGGACCTGGTGGTCGCCGGCGCCGCGGCCGCGACGTTGGGACTGCTCAAGCCCCCCGCGATGCCTCCGGAGCTCGAGGCGCTGGCGGAGCGGGTGCCGTCCCAGCCGGACCTCGCGGACCCGGTGGCCGGCGCGCTGGTGGCCCTGCAGGGACAGGCCGCGGAGCCCCGGTTCCGGCAGTGGCTGTCGCTGCCTCACGCCAACGTGCGCCGCGTGGCCGCCGAGTCGCTGACGAAGCTCACCGGCCAGCCCGTGCGCTCCGAGCGCGTGGAGCTCCCCGCCTACGCCTTCCGCCCGGAGCCCGCGCCCAAGGGAGCGGGGCTGGTGCTGCGCACGGACAAGGGCGACATCACCGTGCGGCTCGACGCGGACGAGGCACCCCTCACGGCGGGCAACCTGTACGCGCTCGCGCGCAAGGGCTACTTCAACGGCGTCACCTTCCACCGCGTGGTGCCGGACTTCGTCGCGCAGGGCGGAGACCCGCGCGGGGACGGGGAGGGCGGGCCGGGGCACTCCATCCGCTGCGAGATGACGCGCCGTCCGTACACGCGCGGCACGCTCGGCATGGCCCTGTCCGGCAAGGACACGGGCGGCAGCCAGTTCTTCTTCACGCACGCGCCCCAGCCGCACCTGGATGGCCGCTACACGGCCTTCGGCGAGGTGGCCTCGGGGATGGACGTGGTGGACGCGCTGCTGGAGGGCGACGTCATCCGCGAGGTCACCGCGGTGACGCTGTCGCCCTGACGGCCGTCGCTCAGGCGCCGCTCGCGCGGGCGAGCGGTGCGGGGACCCCGAGCGGGTGGCTGCGCCAGCGCTGGTTCTCCTCCTCCTCGAGCTGCTCCACCTGGTGGCGGATGCGCTGCCACTCCGTCTCCGGGATGCGCAGGAACGCATCCGCCAGGTTCGGGTCGAACTGGGTGCCCGCGCAGCGGCGGATCTCATCCCGCGCCACGCTCATGGGCCGCCCCTTGCGGTAGGGCCGGTCGGAGGTGATGGCGTCCACCGTGTCGGCGATGCAGAAGATGCGCGCGCCGATGCTGATGTCCTCGCGGGACAGCCCCTGGGGATAGCCCTTGCCGTCCCAGCGCTCCTGGTGCTGCAGGACGATGAGCGCCGCCTCGTGCAGGTAGGGCATCTTCGCCATCATCCGGTAGCCGAACTCCGGGTGCTTGCGCATCTCCACCCATTCGTCCGGCGTCAGCGGCCCGGGCTTGAGCAGGATGGAGTCGCGCACGCCAATCTTGCCGATGTCGTGCAGCAGCGCTCCCTGCTCCACCACGTCCAGCGCGGCGCCCACCAGCCCCACCTCCTCCGCCAGCCGACGCGAGTACAGCGCCACCCGACGCGAGTGCCACTGCGTCTCCGTGTCGCGGTAGTCCAGCGCGCTGATGAGCCCGTCCAACAGGCCCGTGGTGCGCTCCACCACCCGGCGCTCCAGGTCCTGGTTGATGGCCACCAGCTCCGCGTTCTTCTCCGCCACCTCGCGCGTCAGCCGCTCGTTGGCCTCCACCAGCCGGTAGTGCTCCACGGCCTGGCGCACGCTGCTCGTCAGCTCGCTGAGCGACCACGGCTTGCCGAGCAGCCGGAACACCTCGCCGCGGTTGACCGCCTCGGACGCGACGCGGAAGTCCGCCGCCGCCGTGAGCATCAGCCGCACCGCCCTCGGGTTCTTCTCCCTCAGGGCGCCCAACAGCTCGATGCCGTTGAGGTACGGCATCATGAAGTCCGTCAGCACCACGCAGAAGCCCACCTCGCGCGCGGCGAGCGCGGGGTCGCTGTGCGTGACGACGTCATAGCCTTCCGTCTGGAGGATCCGGGAGAGCGCGGCGAGGATGAGCACGTCGTCATCCACCACGAGGATGCGGTCCATGTTGGAGGGTCTCCGGGGGATTTTGGGCCTGTCTTTCTTTATACAGCCTTGTCGCGCACCCAAACAGGGCCCCCCGACGGTTTTGCGCGCGCAAGCCCCGGAAATCCTTGAAGGTTCTCGCATTGCGCAAGATGCGCGGAACCAAGTGATGCTTGCCTGCCCGCCAAGGTGTGATTTATGGTGCGCGGCAAGGCTGCGTTTCAGCGCTAACCCCTTGGAATCCTGGAGCAATCTCCGATGGCTAGAGCCCCAGCAGGGCCGGTGCCGGTGGTCGTGATGGGGCTGGGATTCATCGGGCAGGAGATTGCCAATGCATCCCTGTCCAGCCCGGAAGTGGAATTGATTGGGGCCGTGGATACCCATCCCTCCCTGGTCGGTCGCCCCTTGGGTGACGTGCTGGGAGGTCCCGCGCCGCGCGTGAAGGTGGTGGACTCTCTGGAGAAGGCGGTGGGCCGGCGCAAGGGCGTGGTGCTGCTGCACGCCACGGGCTCACGGCTGCCGCAGGTGATGGAGCAGCTGCTGGAGGCCATCAAGCTGGGCCTGCCGGTGGTCAGCACGTGCGAGGAGCTGGCCTTCCCCTATCTCAACCACCCGGAGCTGGCGGACAAGCTGGACCAGGCCGCGCAGCGCGCCGAGGTGGCGGTGCTGGGCGCGGGCGTCAACCCGGGCTTCATCATGGACCGGCTGGTGGCCACGGCCGGTCAGGTGTGTGGGCCCGTCAGGCGCGCCACCGTCACGCGGGTGGTGGACGCGCGCACCCGGCGTGAGGCCCTGCAGCGCAAGGTGGGCGCGGGGCTGACCGAGGAGGAGTTCTTCGAGTTGGTGGATGGTGAGCAACTCGGCCACGTGGGGCTGGTGGAGTCGGCGGCACTCGCGGCATTGGGGCTGGGGTTGGATTGTGATGACTACGAGGAAGAGGTAGCCCCCGTCTTCGCCGAGGAGGACATCTCGGGCGGAGCGTTCGCGGTGAAGAAGGGACGGGTGGCGGGCATGTTCCAGTCGGTGGTCGGGTTGGAGGACGGGCAGGAGCGGGTGCGGCTGGAGCTGACCATCGCCGTGGGGGCAGAGGACCCGAAGGACCGCATCGAAATCGATGCGGACCCTCGATTGGTGCTGGAAATCCCGGGGGGAGTGGCGGGCGACCGGGCCACCGCGAACGCGCTGGTGAATGCCGCGCCACGCTTGACGGCCGCCGAAGCTGGGCTCCTCACGGTGCTCGAGCTTCCGGCCGGACGCTAGTCAGGAGAGGGATAATGCTGGACAAGAATGCGATCGGCCGTGCCTCGCCGCCGACGCTGAACGAAGTGGAGAAGGGTGCCATCCGCCGCTTCGCGGAGGCCATCGGCGACTACAACCCCATCTACTACGACGAGGAGTACTCTCGGGCCTCCGGTTACCCCACCATCATCGCGCCGCCCACCTTCCCCGCGTCCTTCCATTCGGCCGCGGACCTGAGGGAACTCTTGGGGGTGGGCATCAAGAGCCTGCTCCACGCGGAGCAGGGCTTCGAGTACGAGCGCCCCATCTTCGCCGGAGACCGCATCTACGTCTCCACGCGCGTGGCGGACGTCTCCGAGCGCCAGGGCCCGTCGGGGAAGATGGACATCGCGGTCATCGAGGACGAAGGCCGCGACGAGGAAGGCAACCTGGTGTTCCGAGCCCGCCGGACGCTCGTGGTCCGCGCCACCAAGGAGACCCCGTGATGCCCGCGCGCAAGCTCTACTTCGAGTCCATCCGCGTCGGGGACGAGCTGCCCGCCCTGGCCAAGGCCCCCGTCGACCGCGTGCAGCTGTCCCGGTACGCGGGCGCCTCGGGGGACTACAACCCGGTCCACGTCGATGAGCTCTACGCCAAGAGCGTGGGCATGCCGAGCGTCTACGCCCCCGGCATGCTGGTCATGGGCATGCTCGGCCAGCTCATCAGCGACTGGGCCCGCGGCGGCCAGATGCGCCGCTACAACGTGCGCTTCAACAAGATGGTCTGGCCGGGCGACACCGTCGTCTGCAAGGGCCGGGTGAGCAACCGCCACGGCACCGGCGGCCGCTACTACGTCGAAATCGACCTGTGGGCGGAGAACCAGCGCGGTGAGCTGGTGATGAAGGGCGGCGCGCACATCCAGCTCTTCTATTCGCTCGAGGACGAGAACCGTCAGCGCTCGGGTCAGAGCCCCATCGTCATCGAGGTGCCCCGCGAGAGCCTCGCGGCCCCCGTGCCCACCCCCAGCAGCACCGGTGGGGTGAGCGAGGCGACGGGCGCCTCCGAGGACGACGAAGGAGACGACGAGGACTCGGACGAGCGTCCGGCCGGCGCCTCCTCCAAGAAGACGGCGCCTCGGGAGAAGCCCGCCGCCAAGACGGCGACGCTTCCCTCGGCCAAGAAGGTCAAGAAGTAGCGCTTTGCAGTCCTGCGGTGGGGGGCAGACGGGTTGCCCCTCAACGCAGGGTGTCATTCAGGGTTGACTCAAAAATCAGTCGCCGCCACACTTCCTGTGTCTCAATTTCGCGCCGCTGACCCGAGGCCCTCCCTGGAGGGTGGGCAGCGAGCCGTCACGCAGGAGTGGCCATGTCCGCCGGCATCAACACCTACAAGACCGACCTCCGAGAGATCTTCTTCACGTTGTTCGAGCAGTTCGGCTTCGGCCAGGTGGCCGGTCAGGCGCCGTACGACGCCTGGGGCCCGGACGAGGCGAAGGCGGTGCTGTCGGAGACGTACCGCTTCGCGCGCGAGGTGCTCGGGCCCCTCAACTCCGTGGGAGACCGCGAGGGCTGTCGGGTGGAGAACGGCTCCGTCTACACGCCCACGGGCTTCAAGGACGCGTGGAAGAAGCTCTACGAGCAGGGCTTCAAGACGGTGGCGGTCAGCCCCGAGCACGGCGGCCAGGGCGCGCCGATGATGCTGCAGGTGACGGTGGAGGAGCTGCTGTCGGGCGCCAACACGGCCTTCAACATGTACCCGGGCCTGTCCTTCGGCGCGGCCGAGGTCATCGCGGAGTGCGGCACGAAGGAGCAGCAGCACCTGTTCGTGGAGCGCATGCTCAACGGCACGTGGGGCGGCACCATGTGCCTCACCGAGCCGCACGCCGGCTCCGACGTGGGCGCGGCCAAGTCCACCGCGCGCCGCAACGGTGACGGCACGTACAACATCAAGGGGACGAAGATCTTCATCTCCGGCGGCGACCACGACATGGCGGAGAACGTCATCCACCTGGTCCTCGCGCGCATCGACGGCGCGGCGCCCGGCACCAAGGGCCTGTCGCTGTTCATCGTCCCCAAGCTGCGCATCGGCAAGGACGGCAGCTCGGGTGCGTCCAACGACGTGTCGGTGGGCTCCATCGAGCACAAGATGGGCATCAACGGCTCGGCGACCTGTGTGCTGAACTTCGGTGAGAACGACGGCTGTCTGGGCGAGCTCGTCGGCACCGTCGAGCACGTCGGCATGAGCCAGATGTTCAAGATGATGAACGGCGCGCGCATCGCCGTGGGCATCCAGGGCGTCGCGCTGGCGAGCGCCGCCTACTACAACGCGGTGGACTACGCGAAGGACCGCAAGCAGGGCTCCCACTTCACCAAGTGGAAGGACCCCACCGCGGCGCGCGCGGCCATCATCGAGCACCCGGACGTCCGCCGCATGCTGCTGGACATCAAGGCCCACGTGGAGGGCATCCGCGCGCTCATCATCAAGCTGGCGCACCACCTGGACAAGGCGCGGCAGCTGGCGGGCAAGGACGACGAGGCGGCCACCTACCACAAGGGCCAGGTGGAGCTGCTCACCCCGCTGGTGAAGTCCTACGGCTCCGACCAGTCCTTCCGCCTGTGCTCGCAGGCCATCCAGGTGTACGGCGGCGCCGGCTACATCCAGGACTACCCGGTGGAGCAGTACACGCGCGACTCGAAGATCTTCTCCATCTACGAGGGCACCAACCACATCCAGGCCATGGACCTGGTGGGCCGCAAGCTGGGTCAGGCCGGCGGCGCGCACTTCCAGCAGTTCATGGGTGACGTGGGCGCCTTCGTCGAGGCCAACCGCGAGCACGCCGTGTACGGCGAGGCCGTGAAGATCCTGGCGAGCGCCCAGGAGGCGCTGATGTCCAGCGCGATGACGGTGTTCGGCTGGTCGCAGGACGGCGGCAAGTTCCCGCTGATTCCGCTGTCCGCCAACCGCTTCCTCAACATGATGTCCGAGGTCGCCGTGGGCTGGCTGCTCCTGGACGCGGCGCTCATCGCGGAGAAGGCCAAGGCGGAGCTGTCCGCAGACCACCCGGACCGCGCCTTCTACGACGGCAAGAAGTACAGCGCGCTGTTCTACGCGCGCAACGTGCTGCCCAACGTGGAGCAGGCCGCGCGCCTCATCGCCCTCGAGGACACGTCCCCGATGGAGATCACCGACGCCGCGTTCGCGTCCGTCTGAGCGGGGAAGGCTCGCTCCTGGAGTCGAGGCGCCCCACGTGAATGGGGCGCCCGCCTGAAACACTCGAGGCCACCCTGGGGAGCCCAAGCTTCCCCGAGGTGGCCTCGATGCTTTCCAGCGGTGTGGCGTGGGCTGGCGCGTCAGTCGCCCTCGCGCACGCCGATGGCGAGCTGACCCAGGCCGGCCTTCTTCGCCAGCTCCATCACCTGGACGACGGTGCCGTGGGGCACGCCCTCGTCCGCCTGGACGATGACGACGGTGTCCGGGTCCTTCACCTTGGCCTCGTCGAAGGACTTCTGCAGCTCCTCCTGGGTGACGACGTTGCCGGCGAGCACGAAGCGGCCGTCGGCGAGCACCGCCACCGACAGGTCCGTCGTCTTCGCGGTGACGTCCGCCGCGCCGCCCTTGGGCAGGTTCACCTTGAGGCCCGCCTTGGCGCCGCCTCCCGGGCCCTGCTGGACGATGACCGAGCTGGTCACCATGAAGATGATGAGCAGCACGAGGAAGATGTCGGTGAGCGGGGTGATGTTGATCTCCGCGAAGACGCCTTCCTCGCCGTCGTCGGACCCCGGTGTCTTGCCCATGGCCATGGTGCGTTCCTTCCGGGCGTCAGGCCGGCTGCGAGTCGGCGCGGGAAGCGGCCGGGGTGTCGGTGCGGGGCGCGGGCTCCGGAGGAGGTCCGCCCGCGGCGCGCTCCTTGAGCAGCTCCGCGAACTCGTCGCCCATCAGCCGCAGCTCCACCAGCACGCGCGACAGCCGGGCCTGGAAGTAGTTGTAGAAGACCATGGCCTGCACGGCGACGAGGATGCCGACGGCGGTGGCCACGAGCGCCTCCGAGATGCCCGTCATCACCGCGGCGCTGCCGCCGGTGCCGCCCGCCTCCACGTCCAGGCCCAGGTCCTTGAACGAGCGCATGATGCCCGCCACGGTGCCGAACAGGCCCACGAAGGGCGTAATGGAACCGATGGTGGCGAGGATCCACAGGTTGCGCCGCAGCTTGAGGCCCACCTGCGCGCGCTCGCGCTCCACGGCGGCCTCCACGCCCGCGCCGCCCGAACCCCGGCTGCGCTCCCAGCGGTCGAAGCCCGCGAGGAAGATGTCGGCGGCCACCGAGTCGGAGCGCTCGGCGGCGGTGCGGGCCGCGGCCACGTCGCCGCGAAGCAGGTGCTTGCTGACCGCCTCGCCCAGCAGGCGCGAGCGCTCGCTCACCCCCCAGAGGGCGATGATGCGCTCGACGGCCACGACGAGCGCGGCGACGGAGGCCAACAGCAGCAGGGCCAGGGTGACTCCGCCCAGGCGGAGGTAATGCAGGATGTCGTTCAGGCTCATTGGTGGGTGACCCGGCAGGGCGCCATGGCCCAGACTAGGACATATGAACCGCGCAGCCGCCGCAATCTTCCTGGGAGTGCTCTGTTCGGGTTGCCCCAAGCGCATCGAGTTCGGCCCCGAGGGCCAGCTCACCGACGCCGAGGTCGTCTACGAGCGCGTCCGGGCGAACCAGGAGAACGTCGTGACGCTGGAGGGGGACGCGAAGCTGCGCGTCGAGTCCCCGCAGCAGAGCGGCACCATCGGCATGTTCCTCGCCGTCACCCGGCCGGCCTTCCTGCACCTGGAGACGTTCGACTTCTTCAACCGGCCCCTCGCCTCCCTGGTGGGGGACGGCTCGCGCTTCGGCCTGTACCAGGCCCAGACGCATACCTGGTACCAGGGGCCGGCGAGCCCCGAGAACGTCTCGCGCTTCCTTCCCGTCGTCCTGCCGGGTGAGGAGCTGGTGGCCATCCTCCTGGGCCAGGTGCCCCTCATCCCGCCCGAGCGCAAGACGCTGGAGCTGGACACGAAGGAGGGCGTCTACGTGCTCACGCTCCACCGGGGGGCGGCCACCCAGGTGCTACAGGTTCACCCCAAGTACTTGCGCGTGGTGCGCAGCCAGGTGCGGGGCGTGCCGGGGTACGACCTGGCGTTCGACGACTTCCTGGAGCAGGGCGGGCTCATCTTCCCGGGCAAGGTGGAGCTGGAGGCGAAGCAGGCACAGACGAAGCTCCAGGTGCGCTACCAGCAGATCAAGCTCAACGCCCGGCCGGACCTGACGCTCTACGAGCTGGCCCCGCCGGAGGGGGCCAAGGTCGTCGAGGTGGATGACTCCGGGCGTGAGCAGCCCGTCGGTCCCCCCGAGTCGCCGGCACCCCCGGCGCCGGGTTCCTGACCGGCCAGGCACGGAAGAAGAAGCGCGACGGCTGGACTCGGGTAGAGTGGCCCCCACGACATGGCACAGATCAAGCTTGGAGAATTGCTGATCAAGGCGAATGTGCTCCAGGAGAGCCAGCTCAAGGCCGCGCTCGCCGAACAGGCGAAGTGGGGCGGCAAGCTCGGTGAAATCCTGGTGCGGATGAGCCTCGTCTCCGAGGACATCCTGGTGCGGGCGCTGTCCAAGCAGCTCGGCATGCCGGCGGTCAACCTGGACGCGGTGCAGGTGGTCGCGCCGCACGTGAAGGCGAAGATTCCGGCGCAGACGGCGCGCGACTTCTCCGTGCTGCCGCTGCAGCTTCGCGACGAGGGAAAGACGCTGGTGGTGGCGATGTCGGATCCGCTCAACGTGCGGATGCTCGACGAGCTGCGCGCCGTGACGAAGTGCCGCATCATCCCCAACGTCGCCGGCCGCACCTCCATCGCCCGGGCGTTTGCTCGCATGTACGAGCAGAACATGGAGCTGGAGGACGCGGACACCAACTTCAAGGTGGTGGACGCCCAGGGCCGCACGGTGGTGAAGAACCTCAAGGACCTGGACCCGGCGGCGGCCGCTGTCGCCTCCGCTCCGGCGCCCAAGCCCGCTCCCGCCGCGCGCCCGGCACCGCCGGTCGCGGAGGCCCCTCGCGCGTCCTCGGGAGGTGGCAGTCCGGCGGACCTCCTGCGCAGCGTGGAGGAGGTGCAGCGCAAGGAGGTGGCGGCCCTGAAGGCGATGGTGGAGCTGCTCATCGAGAAGAACGTCTTCTCCCGCGATGAGTACCTCGCGAAGGTCAAGCGGTAGCTCTGCCTTATGCGCAAGAAGATTGGCGAGCTGCTCGTCGAGTCGGGCGTGGTGACGGCGGAGCAGGTGAGGGTGGCGCTCGGGCAGAAGGGCGCTCCGGGGAGCCTGCGGCTGGGCGAGGTGCTGGTGGCGCAGGGGGCGTGCGCGCCCATCCATGTCGCCCGGGCGCTGGCCGTGCAGCACGGGCTGCCCTTCATCGAGCTGCCGGATGAGATCGCGCCAGCGGTGTCGTCGCTGGTGTCGTTGGACTTCCAGGCCGAGCACCGGGTGCTCCTCTTCCGGATGGAGGTGGAGGGCCGCAGCGAGCGCGTCCACGTCGCCGTGGAGGACCCGGGGGATTTGACGTTGGTGGATGAGCTGCGCTTCCAGCTCCGCAAGCAGGTGCGGGTCTTCGTCGTCGCGTCGGACGACCTGGACACCGCGCTGGCCCGGGCGCGGGGAGAGCCGCTGGACATCGTCGAGGCGGAGCCGCTGTACGAGGAGGAGGGCGCAGGTCCTCTCCCCGTGGCCGCGGGAACGCCACTGGAGTGGGAGATGCCGGAGACGCCGAAGCCCCCCGCAGCGAGACCACCCGCCGCCGCCGCTCCCGCGGCCCGTCGGCCCGGGACGCCGCCGCCTCCGCCCGCCGAGGCCCTGGGCGGCGCCGGGGGCGACTCGCTGGATGACCTGCTCGGCGTGAAGCCTCCGCCGCCCCGGCCTCCGCCGCCTCCCGTGCTCGAGGCCGACGACGGCAAGCCGCGCGTCCCGGTGGTGATGTTCGGTGGCGCGGCGAAGGGCTCGCAGCCCGCGCTGGCGCTCACGCCCACGCCGGACTTCTCCGACGACGACCTGGCCATCCTGGATGACCTGGAGCGCATGTCGCGGGGCGACGAGGCGGTGCTGGACACGGAGAAGGTGAAGCCCGCGCGCATGGTGGCCAGCCTCATCCGCCTGCTCATCCGCAAGGGGCTCATCCAGGAGGTGGAGTTCCTGGAGGAGCTGGCGAAGAAGTGACCTCCGTCGCGTCGCCCTCGGCGGAGGGGCCCCTGCTGGACGTCCGGGGCCTCACCGTGGAGCTGTCGCGGGAGGAAGGCCCGGTGCGCGCGGTGGACGGTGTGTCTTTCGCGCTGCCTCCTGGCGGCACGCTGGGCGTGGTGGGTGAGAGCGGCTGCGGCAAGAGCCTCACCGCGCTGTCCGTGCTGCGACTCGCGCCCCAGCCGCCCGTGCGGGTGGCGGGCGGCGAGGTGCTCTTCGAGGGGCGCGATCTGCTGACGCTCCCGGAGGAGGAGCTGCGGCGCGTGCGGGGACGCCACGTGGCCATGGTGTTCCAGGAGCCGATGACGTCGCTCAACCCCGTCTTCACGGTGGGCGAGCAGATTTCGGAGGGCGTGAGGCTGCACCTGGGCGCCTCGCGCTCCCAGGCCCGCGAGCGCGCGGTGGAGATGCTGCGTCAGGTGGGCATCCCCGCGCCCGGCGAGCGGGTGGATGCGTGGCCTCATCAGCTCTCCGGCGGCATGCGGCAGCGGGTGATGATTGCGATGGCGCTGGCGTGCGACCCGTCGCTGCTCATCGCGGACGAGCCCACCACCGCGCTGGACGTCACCATCCAGGCCCAGATTCTCGACCTGCTCAAGCGCCTGCAGGCCGAGCGCGGCATGGCGGTGATGCTCATCACCCACGACCTGGGCGTCGTCGCGGAGAGCTGCGACACGGTGGTGGTGATGTACGCGGGGAAGGTGGTGGAGCACGCGCCGGTGCGCGAGCTGTTCGCCCATCCGGCCCATCCGTACACCGCGGGGCTGTTGCGCTCGCTGCCCGCGCTGGGCGGCGAACTCGACGCGAATGCTCGCGCTCCCAGGATGAGACTGAGGGCCATCCCCGGCATGGTGCCCGCGCTGGGGCGACTGCCCTCCGGCTGCGCCTTCCGCGAGCGGTGTGAGCGGGCCACCGAAGAGTGCGCGCGCGTGATGCCGGTGCTCGAGCTCAAGCGCGGCTCGCAGCGCGCGGCCTGTCATCATCCGGTGCCCGCGCCATGAGCCCCGTCGAGCCGCTCCTCCAGGCGAGGGATGTCCAGGTGCACTTCCCCGTGCGCGCGGGCGTGTTGCAGCGCGTGCGCGGCGCGGTGAAGGCGGTGGACGGCATCAGCCTGGACGTCTTCCGGGGCGAGACGCTGGGCCTGGTGGGGGAGAGCGGCTGTGGGAAGAGCACGCTGGGGCGCGCGCTGTTGCGACTGGTGGAGCCCACCGCGGGCTCCATCCGCTTCGCCGGGCAGGAGCTCACCGGCTTGTCCCAGCGCAGGCTGAGGCCGCTGCGTCGCCGGATGCAACTCGTCTTCCAGGACCCGTATGCCTCGCTCAATCCGCGCATGACGGTGCGCGAGCTGTTGGGTGAGCCCTTCGACATCCACGGCCTGGCGCGTGGTCCGGGAGAGAAGGAGCGCGAGGTCCTCGCGCTGCTCGACGCGATGGGCCTGCCGCGCGAGGCGTTGGGGCGGCTTCCCCACGAGTTCTCCGGTGGGCAGCGACAGCGGCTGGGCATCGCCCGGGCCATCGCGCTGCGCCCGGACCTGGTGGTGGCCGACGAGCCCATCAGCGCGCTGGATGTCTCCATCCAGGCGCAAATCGTGAACCTGCTGGTGGACCTGCAGCGCGAGCGCGGGCTCACCTATGTGTTCATCGCGCACGACCTGAACATCGTCGAGCACGTGTCCACGCGCGTGGCGGTGATGTACCTGGGGCGCGTCGTCGAGCTGGCCCCTTCGGACAGGCTGTATCGCCGACCGCGCCACCCCTACACGCAGGCGCTGCTCGCGGCGGTGCCGGTGCCGGACCCATCACGGACCCGGACGCGGCTGTTGGTACCGGGCGAGCCGCCCTCTCCGCTCGCGCCGCCTCCTGGCTGCACGTTCCATCCGAGATGTCCCCACGCCATCGAGCGCTGTCGACGCGAGTCGCCTCCGCTGTATCCCCTGGACTCGGGGCACTTCGCCGCGTGTTTCCTGGCGGAGGACGCATCCCAGCGGGCTGCTCCCACTCCACCTCCCGGAGGGACCGACGGTGTTCTGGCTCAGTCACCATCACCCGGATGAGTACAACCGCACGTACCTCTTCGGCGGGCTGAGGCTCTGCGCCCGCTGTCTGGGGACCTACCCGGTGATGCTGGCCGGGCTGGTGGCGCTGTTCGTGGCGCGCGCGCCGCTGAGCTGGTCCTGGGACGTGCCCGCCGTGCTGCTGCTCACGCTGCCCGCGCTGGTGGACTGGGCGGTGGGCCGCTTCCGGCCCGCGGCGGGCTCCAACGCGGTGCGCACCGCGACGGGGGTCCTGCTGGGCCTGGCGCTCGCACGCTCGCTGCACGTCCACCTCCAGCGTCCCCTGCCTGGTGTGCTCCTGGCCCAGGCGGCGCTGGTGACAGGGGTCGCGCTGCCTGTCATTCTGGCCACTTACCGGAGACCACGACCGGATTAGACCCTCGCGCGCCGTCGTCCGTTATGACGGCACGGGTTGAGGGTGGGCCGGAAGTGAGCGTGGCTCCACGAGCGATGGGGGAGAGTTGGGACCGGAGACCTCAGACGAGCGCCTGATGCTCGCCTTCCAGGCGGGGGACGCTCGTGCGTTCGAGGCGTTGGTGCGAAGGCATCGGACACCGGTGTTCAACTTCATCCTGCGCTTCGTCGGGCAACGCGCGCGGGCGGAGGACGTGCTGCAGGAGACGTGGCTGAAGGTCGTACGCAGCGCCGGCGAGTATCAGGCGAAGGCCCGATTCACCACCTGGGTCTACACCATCGCGAGGAACCTCTGTGTGGACAGCGCGCGCAAAGAAAGCTACCGCCAGGCCGCGTCCCTGGAGTCGCCGGTGAATGGTGCGGACGGCGAGGACGGCCGGGCGCTCGCGGACGCGCTGCCGGATGGTGGCGCCAGCCCCGAGCGCGGCGCGCACAACGCGCGGCTGCGGCCCCTGTTGGAGCGCGCCCTGGCGGCGCTGCCGGAAGAGCAGCGCGAGGTGTTCATCCTGCGTGAGTACAGCGGCATCCCGTTCAAGGACATCGCCGACGTGACGGGCGTTTCGGAGAACACGGTGAAGAGCCGGATGCGCTACGCGCTGGACGGCCTGCGTCGCCGGTTGGCCGAGCTGGGCGTGGATGGCGACCTCGTCGAGGATGGAAGGACGGTGGTGGGATGAAGCCGCAGAACCTCCATGCTCATGAGGACCGGCTCCTCGACTTCGCCTACGGCGAGCTCTCCACGACGGAGGCCCAGGCGGTGGAGTCCCATCTGCAGGGCTGCGTGCGCTGCACCCAGGCCCTGGACGACATCCGTGGCGTGCGCGTCACCATGTCGCAGCTCTCCGAGGAGCCCGCGCCGGACGCGGGCCTGGAGTCGCTGCTGGCCTACGCGCAGCAGTCCGCGCGCCGGGCCGCGGCGGGCCCCGAACCCAAGCCGTCCCGGTGGCGTCGCTGGTTCTTGCCCGTCGTGGGGCTCGCGTCGGTGGGTACGCTGGGCATCGTCTCGTTCATGGCCGTCTCGCCCGACTTGACCCGCCCCGACCTGAGGCAGGGGGAGGCCCAGGTGAAGAAGGCGGAGCCCACCTCCGTGGACGCCCCTCCGCCGCCCACCGCGGGCATGGCCCCGGCCCCCGCTCCGGCCGCCGCCGCGTACGCGGACTCGGCGCCGGTCGTCGATGGCGAGCTGGCGGAGGACCGGCTCATGCACGAGACCCGGCAGCGCGACGAGTTCGGCGAGCGGAAGAACCAGGTGGCCCGCCGCGCCGAGGACTGGGACCAGAACGGCAGCGGGGGTGGAATCGGCTCGGTGGGCCCTCGCGAGGCTTCCAGGTCCAAGTCGAAGGGCGCCCCTTCGTTGCCCACGGCCTCGCTCCCCGTCACATCGAAGCCCGCGCCGAAGGCCCTGGAGAAGCGCGCTCCCGTGAGCGACGAGCTGGAGGTTCCGCAGGGGAAGGTGGCGCGCCGGGAGCCGCTCCGGCTCGGAGGTTCGAGCGCGGCGAAGAAGGAGTCCAGCGCGGACCTGGACGACAAGTCGTCAGCGGACGTTGCTGCTTGGGAGGAGGCCGAGGGTGCCCCGGCGATGGAGTCCGCCGCGGAGTCGCTGCCCCAGGCCGTCGTCGCCCAGCCGCCGCCCGCACCGCCCCAGGATGATTCCGCCATCGAACGTTCGCTCGCCTCCAGGACGGCTCCGGCGGCCCCGGAGCCGACGAAGCAGCAGGAGGATGCCCTGGTGATGCGGCCCAAGAGCCCCAAGGCCGCCTCGACGGCTCCCGAGGCCGCGAAGGAGGACAAGGCCCGGGGCCCCTCCGTCCGTGAGCTGTCCCTCAAGGCCGAAGCCGCGTTCCGGGAAGGGGACCGGGCCCGGGAGGCGGGTCTCTTGAACCTCGCCCTGAACGCCGGGGCCTCCGGGACGGAGCGCATGGGTCTGCTCAACCGGCTGTGCGATGCCGAGCTCGCCCTGGGACGCCGACGTGAGGGGTTGGCCGCGTGTCGTCAGGTGATCCAGGAATCTCCGGGTTCCAGCGCCGCGCAGGCGGCCCGGCGACGCCTGAGCCGCGAGGCCGACTCGGCCGAAACCCCGGCCGAGCCTGCCCAACCCGCGCCGTAAGCCCGCGCGATTTTTCAATAAATGGGAGGCTGAAACCGTCCGGCGGTGTCCATTTGACCGATGCGTGCCGGAGGCGCTGATCGAGATAATGGCGCCATGGGAATGGAACAGGAAGAGCGGCCGCGAAAGGCGTCGGGCCGTCAATCCGGGCAGGCGGCGGTCGAAGCGGCGATGATCATGCCGCTCGCGGTCTTCATGACGCTGGGCATCATCCAGCTGACGCTGATTCAGCACGCGAAGCTGATGACCGAGTACGCCGCCTACCAGGCCGCGCGCGCCGGCGTCGTGTGGAACGGCAACAACGAGCGCATGCATGACGCGGCCATCGTCGCGCTGCTGCCGACGTTGGGGCGCACCGACGACATCGGCAACCTGGCGAAGACCTTCGCCATCCATCAAATCTACGACTCCGCGATGCGCACGCTGAACTTCGGCGGCGGCGTGGTTCCTCGCACGGTGAACGGCTCGAACCTGTTCGGCCTCATCCGCGTGGACACCATCAACCCGGCGTACTTCACGCCCATCGACACCATCTGGAAGCTGCGCAGCGGCTACAACTGGCAGGAGCTGGACTTCGACGGCGCGGACAGCTTCCCGGAGGTCCCGTCGCTGGAGAGCAACATCCGCAAGTTCTTCAACCTGCCGGAGCCGGACAGCTCCGAGCTCGTCTACCGGAAGGCCACGCGGCTCACCATCCGCCTGCGCTACTTCTATGAGATGAAGGTCCCGTTCGCGAACTGGATCATCTTCACGTCCTGGTACGCGTCCAACGCCCAGGTGGCCCTGCGCGGCGCCATCGACCGCGCGACGCTCGCGCCCCGGGCCAACATGATGTCCGACGGCGGCAACCTCACGCCGCTGGCCGCGATGGCCAAGGGCATCGACCACGAGCAGGGCTACAACTCGCTGTACCCCGCCGAGATGTGGGTGCTCTGGGGGCTCGCCACCGGCAGCATCCCGTTCGTCTCCAGTCTCGTCGGCAAGCGCTACTTCATGCCGCTGACGGCCACCTACACCATGCGCATGCAGTCCAACTTCCACCGGAAGTGGATCATGCACCTCAACCCCGACTGGGGCCTGTAAGAGGACGCACGCACCATGTTCACTCGAATCCTCCGACAGAGCTTCCAGCGCCAGGAGGGCCAGGCCCTCATCCTGGCCGCCTTGATGGTGCTGGTGATGTCCATCGCCGTGCTGACCACGGTGAACATCGGCCACACCGTGCATGAGCGCGTGCGCCTGCAGAACACCGCGGACGCCGCCGCCTACTCGATGGCCGCCATGGAGGCGCGCGCGTTCAACTTCTACGCGTACGCCAACCGCACGCAGGTGTCGCACTACGTGTCGGCCATGATGTGGCACTCGCTCATCTCGGTCATCTACTCGGCCGAGGCGTTCTTCACGGACCTGTTCGGGTTCATGAAGACGCTCAACCCGTGCGCCGGCAAACGCAAGAAGCTGTGGATCGTCTTGTGTCCCATCATCGAAGTGATTCCGTACGTGGGACAGGTCATCAAGGCCGTGAACAAGATCATGACCTTGTACAAGACGGTCTTCCTGCAGCCGTTCCAGCGCATCCTCAAGGCCGCCAATCCCGACAAGTGGTTGGGCAAGTTCCTGATTCCAGCGCATCGGGTGCTCAACGGCGCCATGTACTTCATGTCCCAGGCGGTGATGATGTCCGCGTCGACACACGTGACGCAGACGACGCAGGGCGTGCTGGATGCGAACGACACCAAGCTCAACTCGCTGGCCAGCCAGCTGGCGACGGGCATCTACAGCCAGTGTCTCTTCAGCCAGGCGCACAACTCGCACGCGGGCGGCAAGCCCCTGAACCCGGGCACGTGGAAGAACCCGTTCGGCGCGCTGGACGTGACGAAGTACAAGGCCAACGACGACATCGCCCGCGCCAAGCGCTCCATGGGCGGCATCACCAACGCCACGCGCTACGCGTGTGACCACGAGGGTGGCATCTGCCCCGAGCGCTTCACCACCTCGCGCGAGCTGGGTGACATCCTCCCGCTGCCGGACGCGCTCGGCTTCCTGCGCGACATGCTCAACAACGGCGTGAACGCTCCGGGCCTGATGGAGTTCAAGAAGATGGGGCAGACGCGCATGCTGTCCGCGACGTTCCCCACCGCGAAGAGCATCATGGATTCGCGCAACTACATCCGCGACTGGAACGACAACCTGAGCCCGTGGGGCATGACGGCGCAGGGTGACAACATGGGCGCGGACGACCTGTACTGGCTCAAGCTGGGCCCCGCCGAGGTCGACGTGGGCGTGGGCAAGGCGGACAACCCGCTGTCCTGCAACAACAAGGACCCGTACACGCGCTGCTTCGGTGACAACCGCAAGGGCCTCAACGACAAGGGCGGCATCAAGCTGCCGTACCGTCACACCATGAAGCCCAGCGTGTGGGCGCTCAACGACAAGGACACCGGCAGCGTCAAGGGCGGCGTCCACTGGCGCATCCACTACCCCCAGAACAGCGAGGGGTGGCGCAACCACCGCGCGCCCAGCGGCGCCGAGCGCGAGGTGGGCATCCACCGCGAGAAGGTCTGCGTCCTCCAGCTCGTCGTCTGCTGGTTCAAGGTGGACGTGTACACGGCCAACGTGCGTCCGGCCCAGGACGGCAACCACCCCTGGGGTGGCGTGACGCCGTTCATGCACTTCGAGCCCGGTCAGTACTCGGGAAGCACCTGCAACCCGATGGCGAACGCGGCGAACAACGCCATCGCCGAGCGCAAGTTCGACTTCAACCAGCCGTCGGCCTGGGTGGCGCTGAACAAGTCTCCCGAGGACGTGGTGAACAAGGAGAACGCGGACGGCACGGGCTCCAACGCGCCCGCGCTCCTCAACGACGACGGCAAGGTGAAGTTCTCCTTCACCGCGGACTCGGAGGGGCTGGAGATGCTCAACAACCGCAAGAAGTTCCTCAGCCTCACCGAGGGCCTCAACGTCATCTCGCGCGGTCAGAGCTACTACCACCGCCCGGGCAACTGGACCGAGCAGCCCAACTTCTTCAACCCATACTGGCGTCCTCGCCTGGCGTCCGTGTACCAGGGGCGCAACCAGCTCCCGGTCGTCGGCAGCATGCTGGACGCGCTGCCCGGCGCGCTCCAGGGCTTCGCCCCGAAGGTCATGACGCACTGAGGACCGCGATGAGAGCCCCCATGTCCCGCAAGAGTTTCCGGCGCGGTGCCGCCACGGTCGAGTTCGCGCTCTCCGTGCCGCTCCTCGTCATGATTCTGATGTTCAGCATGTACCTGACGGAGTTGGTCCGGGCGAAGCTGAAGCTCCAGGAGATGGCGCGCTACGCCGTCTGGGAGATGACCAGCTACTCCCTGTCTGACTTCGCCAAGGGCAACCACGACAACGCCTTCGAGGACGCACGTCAGGAGGCGCACACCGAACTGGTCGAGCGCTACAAGGACATGGACTCGGTGGAGCCCAACGGCACGGTGGGCACGTTCATCGCCCGCTACGGCAACGTGCAGGGCACCATCACCAACAAGGAGATTCCCTTCCTCGAGTCCGGGATGCTGGGCGGTCCCGGCAGCACGGGAGAGGGTGGCGGGCTGGGCGCCGGGGTGATTGGCATGCTCAACTCGGGCGCCGGCTCGGTGCTCAACATGTGGGGCTTCAACAACAAGGGATGGGTCGAGTCCGAAGTCACGATGAACTTCGACAACGTCATCATCCCGCGCAGCTACCTGGACGAGTCGGGGCAGGGCGGCTTCTTCAAGTCGGACACCTTCGGCGGGCAGGACCTGGCGAGCATCCCCATGCGCTCGCGCTACTCGATGTACGCCAACGGCTGGAACATGCCGGACGGCGGCGACGCGGTGGTGCGAGACAGGCGAGCGGGCAACCACCGCTCGGGCAGCGACCCGCACGGCATGCACGTGCAGGTGGGGCGGATGAAGTTCCTGGGCCTGACGCAGGCGCTGGATGGCAGCGTCGGCAGCGTGCTCAGCTTCCTGGGGAGCTTCCTGCCGAACTTCTTCGGCACCTATGTCGTCGCCCGCAACTACGGTATCGATCCCCAGCAGAAGGGGAACTGCAACGGCCTGACGGGGTACGACAGCTCGGCGAGCAGCGGTCTGCACGCGATGCGCGACCTGCTGGACAACGACCGGCCGGACTGCTTCGACACGGCGCCGTTCCGCGATGAGATGACGTACGGGGACAGCAACTACATCAAGCTGTTCATGGCCCGCGGTCCGCACTTCATGGGCTGCAAGAAGGCCATGGCCGACGACCCGTCGGACCCGGACGCCAACCAAGAGGCGACGAAGAAGGATGAGCAGGACAACAAGATTCGCTGCGAGTAGGGCCGCGGCCCTCGGGCTGGTGCTCGGCTGTGCGCTGGGGGCCTTCGGGCCGGCGCGCGCGGCCGAGCAGCAGGTGCCCGTGTATCCGGGCACCGTCCACACCCGCATCGGCAACGACCTGGTCATCGGCGGGGAGTACTACCGCCTAGCCTACTTCACCACGACCGACCCCATGAAGAAGGTGGTGGCCTACTTCGCGCAGAAGTGGCGCGACGAGGGCTACCCCACCGTGGTGGAGGGCGACATGGAGGAGGAGGCCGTCGTCTCCGCGCTCTTCACGCGCGAGGGCCTGCAGCGCGGGGTGGTGCTGCGCATGCACGCGGGCAAGACGGTGGGCTTCACGGCGCTGCGCGATTTGTGGTCGCGTCCGCCGAAGACGCCGCCGCAGGGCCTGGTCAAGCTGGAGGGCACGCTCTACAGCCAGGACCTGGCGACGCGCGACGACCCGGGCGGCTCGCAGAACCGCACGTCCCTGGTGACGGGGGACCTCAACGACGTGCAGCGCCGCGTGGACGCGGAGCTGGAGCGCCAGGGGTTCTCGCCGGTGCGCAGCACGGTGACGAAGCTGGGCGGTGGCACGCAGGTGACGATGGAGCACGCGCGCAAGGGCGAGCAGGTGATGACGACCATCTCCGAGGTGGACGAGGGCATGTCGACCGTCCTCCAGACCTGGGTGGGCTCGGACCGTCCGGACGCGGTGCCCAACGACGACGCGGTCCGCAAGAGCCGCGAGGCCTACGAGCAGGAGCAGAAGGCCAAGACGAAGGGGACGGGCAAATGAGGGCGACGTGGGCCGTCCTGGCGGTGGTGTTGATGGCGGCGTCGGCGCGCGCGGAGGAGAGCCCCGCGGCGCGCGAGGTGATGAACCACCTGACGCGCGGCGCGCGCAACACGCGCGTGGGGGATTGGGTGACGTACCGCTTCGACGGCGGCGCGGGTGGCCAGCGCATCTACTACTGGCGCATGGCGGTGGTGGGGGAGGAGAAGGACAAGCAGGGCCGGGACGCGGTGTGGGTGGAGATGGAGGCGGGCACGCACCCGGCCATGAAGTCGCCCCTGATGCAGATGCGCATGCTGGTGGCGCGCGAGGGCGAGCAGATCCAGTACGACGCCATCTCCCGGCTCTATGTGGGCGGCCCCACGGACCGCCCGCAGGAGTACTCGCAGGAGGCCCTGGACCACGTCATGAAGAAGATGGGGCAGGAGGCCAAGGACGACAAGCTGCCGCACCCGGACGAGGACAAGGAGCCGCTGCCCGCGGGGCTCAAGCCCGTGCTACGCTCCAGCAAGGAGATGCGGGTGATGACGCTGGCGGGGACGGTGTCGGCCGTGCAGATCGAACTGGTCGTGAAGAAGACCGTCGTCAAGCGGATGTGGATTTCCCGCGAGATTCCGTTGATGCAACTGGCGAAGATGGAGATTCCAGGCATCGCCCATTCGATGGAGGTGGCGGAGTACGGTATCGACGCCAAGCCGCGAATGGTGCTGCCGCCTCCGTCCGCCCCCAAGGTCCGCCTGGAGTACGCGGACCGTGTGTTCCCCAACCTGCCCGACATGGACGCGCCGCAGGACGCGGCCCCGGAGGAAGCCTCCCCATGAGCATCCCCAAGACGCAGCGCCGGCGCGCCTCCCAGCGCGGCCAGGCCATGGTCGAATACTCCATCCTCAACTGGGTCCTCGTCGTCGCGCTCATCATCGGCGGGTCGGTCAAGGTCCGGTGGACGGATGACGTGCAGTCGAACGTCATCGACCTGTTCATGCGCTCGTACCAGATCTACTACGACTCGTTTTACTTCGTGCTGAACCTGCCGTTCCCGTGACGGACCGGAGCACGGTGGGGGCGCCGTCCCCCTTGGGACTGAGGCTGGTGCACGCGGCCGCCTTCCTCGCGATGGCGGGGGGCGTGCTGTACGTCTCCGTCCCCGAATGGCGGCACGTCGTCGGAGTCCTCGGACACGCGTTCCATGTCGGCCCCCTGCCGCGCTGGACGCTGCTCGGGGGCTCCGTGGTGGCGGTGCTCGCGGTGCTGCGTCTGGTCTGGGCGCTGGTGCGCGGGCACTCCGCGCCGCTCTGGGCGTCGGGCGCGGTGCTGGTGGCCGTGGTGGGCGCGGTGGCGGCGGGCGACGGGCGGCCCCTGCGCGAGGCTCGCGCCGAGGAGACCGCCAACCTGTCCATCCTCCGCGTGGGGCGCCGGGTCCATCTGACGATGGTGCAGGAGCTCCAGGCGCACGGAGAGGTCCCCACGGAGCGTGGGGACTGGAGCACGGCCCTCGAGGTGGCGGGGCCCGTGAACGACCGCGTGCGCACGCGCGCGTTGAGCGCCGTGCCCATGCGGCTGGAGTGGCTGGAGTCGGATGACGACCGTCCCGCCACGCTGGTGCCTGGAGCGCTGTGGGTCCACGTCACGCCGGACGGAGTGGGCTTCAGCGTGCGCATGGTCGGCCTGCGGGAGGGCGAGCCCGCGATGCTGCTGGATGAGCGGGGGCGGGAATTGATTCTGCGCGGCCTCTACAATCCGGACCTTCCGCCCATGCAGCAGCCCTCGGCGTCGCCCCTCGAATCGCCGCATCCTTCGCACACTGCTGGACACTGACGCGTTCCTTGCGCGTCGGTGTTGCCGAGGACCCGGGACTCGGCGAGTCTCGGGATACCTCATGACGCAGTGGCTCGTGGCCGGAGGAGTCGCCTGCGCACAACGACGAGGACAAGGAGCGCGACATGGCGCATGCGGCCTGGAAGTGGATGGTCGTCGCGGTGGGTGTCGGGGCAGGGGTGCTGGCGTGCAGTGATGACGACGACGGGGGCGGTGGCGGCGGCGGGGATGGCGGCTTCACCTTCGACGCGGGCGTGAACCTGGTGCGGCCCGGCTTCGGCGAGGACCCGGGCCGGCCGGTGGGCAAGACGTTCGTCTTCCCTCCGGGCGTGGAGCTCGCCGGGGTGCCGTACGGCGCCAGCGACGCCACGAAGGACTGTGGCAACGGCGTGGCGCCCATTGGAACGGGGCCCGCGGTGCTGGTCTGCGTGCCGCTGCGCAACACCACGGGTAGCCCCGTCGAGGTGACGTTCGAGCCGGGACTGGTGGTGCTCAACACGGCGCCCAGCCGCATCCAGAACGGCATGCTCATCGGCCGTGAGCCCATCACGGTTCCCCCCACGGGCACGGGCCCCGGCGGCGTCGACGCGGGCACGGATGGCGGCAGCGAGGAAGAGGTCTTCCTGGTCCCGCTCCACATGTACTGCCTCAACGAGGCGCGTGGCCCCTCCGAGGAGGGGGGCACCTTCGAGCTGGGCCCCGTGTCCACGGACCCCGACATCGTGAGGCTGCTGCAGCTCCTGGAGAACAAGGTCATCGCCAACGAGGATGACGCCGACGTGGTCCAGGATGCGATCTACAGCATCACCGAATACAACGGGTTGACCGCCGAGGACCTCGCCGCCATCAACGGCCTCAGGAACCGTTGACGCAACCCAGCGATTCGACAGGGTTGGCGCGGGATTCTGTGCTGTCGCGGGAGGTGGTTTTGACACCTGCTGTATCGCACGGCTAACATCCCGCGCCGTCGGCGCCGATGTGCGCCTTTTTGGAATTCAACACCCCTCGACTTCGCCGCCGAACGGCGCCCCCCCGTTTTGGAGGTTCCTGAACCATGCTGAAGGGCAAGACTCCGCTCGTCGTCGCGCTCGTGCTCGGCCTTCTGGCCGGCGTCATCGCGTACTCCGCCATCAAGAAGAAGGAGGCGGATGTCCGCCGCGGTTGGAACCTGGTGCCCGTCGTCGTGGCGGCTCAGGATGTCCCCGAGGGTACGGTCATCACCTTCGAGATGATCTCCCAGCGCTCGGTCCCCGAGCAGTTCGTCACCTCGTCGGTGGTCCGTCCGGACTCGGCGTCGTACGTGGTGAACCAGAAGGTGCTGGTGGCCCTGCAGGCGGGTGACCCGCTGCTGTGGAGCCAGTTCGAGACGACCAAGGCCGCCGAGCGCCTGTCCTCGAAGGTCCAGAAGAAGATGCGCGCGATGACCATCGAGGCGAAGAACACCACCTCCGTTGGTGGCTGGATCCGCCCGAACGACCACGTGGACATCATCGGCACGTTCCGCGACCCGCAGACGGACGAGAACGTCGGCGTGACGCTGCTGCAGAACATCATCGTGGTGGCCACCGGCAAGATCACCGGCACCACCAACGTGAACCTCATCCCGGAAGGCCAGCGCGACTACAACAACGTGTCGCTGATGGTGCTGCCGGAAGAGGCGGAGATCCTCGTGCTCGCGGCGGAGCTCGGCGCGCTGACGCTGTCCTTGCGCAACGAGGACGACGTGGACCTCATCGAGGAGCGCGGCCGCGCGACCATCAGCACGCTCCTGTCGGGTGAGCGCACCCGCGTGCTGGAGGCCAAGCGCCGGGAGATCATCCAGATCATCAAGGGCAGTGGCGACAAGGCCGCGGCCGCGGGCGCCCAGTAGTCGGCGCCACGGCGCCCTCGTCCTCAGGGAAGCACGCCCATGCTCGCAGGAATCGTCCTCCTCCTCGTCACCGGCTCGGTCTTCTTCTTCAGCCTGGTGATCTTCAGCGTCCTCTCGAAGGCGTACGAGCAGTACCAGGAGCGCTACGTCGCCAAGTCGATGAACGACTTGAGCGACATGTTCCTGTTCATCGACGCGCGGCAGATGTTGGTCCTCAACATCGCCAGCATGTGCTTGCTGGGCATCCTCACCTACATCATCTTCAACCCCATCCTGGCGGTCATCGCCACGGTCTTCGGCTTCTTCCTGCCGATGATCATGGTCAAGCACTACCGCAAGCGGCGCATCAAGAAGTTCAACGTCCAGCTGGTGGACGCGCTGCAGGCGATGGCGAACGCGTTCAAGGCCGGCCTCACCTTCCCGCAGGCCATCGAGCACGTGGCGCGCGAGGCGATGCCTCCGCTGTCGCAGGAGTTCGGCCTGTTCGTGAAGGAAGTGAAGCTGGGCGTGCCGCTGGAAGAGGCGCTCATCAACATGGGCCGCCGGGTGGGCAGCGACGACCTGGAGCTGGTGGTGGTGTCCACCAACATCGCGCGCCAGCTGGGCGGCAACATGGCGGAGATGTTCGAGACCATCTCCACGGTGATTCGCGAGCGCTTCCGCCTGGAAGGCAAGATCGACGCGCTCACCTCGCAGGGCAAGCTGCAGGGGTGGATCGTCGCCGCCATGCCGGGCGTGCTCGGCATGGTGCTCAACTACATGCGGCCGGACCTGATGGAGCCCATGATGAACCACTACTTCGGGTGGATCCTCGTGGTGCTGATCGCCATCATGGAAGTGATGGGCATCCTCATCATCCGGCGCATCGTCAACATCGACATTTGAGGGGTGCCCGGTGGATATCCTGACGCAAGTGTTGGTCGGAAGCTCGGCGCTGCTCTTCGCAGGCGCGGTGGGCTTCCTCGGAATCGGTCTGTACCAGGTGCTCCTGGAGCGCTTCCTGTCGGAGGTGCGCGACGAGTCCCAGGGCGGCATGAAGGGCTTCGGCTCGGTGGCCATCCGCCGGCTGGGTGCCATGAACCGCCGGTTCATCTGGCCCAGCTACGAGGCGAAGTCGCGCCGCAACCTCATCAAGGCCGGTGAGCCCCAGGGCTACAAGCCCGAGGACATGATGGCGCTGCAGGAAGTCAGCGCCGTCGTCGGCCTGCTGATGGGCCTGTTCATGCTCAACGGCCTGGGCCAGAACCTGGTCTGGTCGCTGCTGTTCCTGCTGTTCGGCATGTACTACCCGCTCCTGTGGCTGAACGACCAGGTGAAGAAGCGCCACCTGCTCATCAGCCGCGCGCTGCCCTACAACCTGGACCTCCTGACGCTGTCCGTGGAGGCCGGTCTGGACTTCACCGCGGCGCTGGCGAAGGTGGTGGAGAAGGGCAAGGCGGGCCCGCTGCGCGAGGAGCTGCAGCTGGTGCTCAAGCAGCTGAAGATGGGCAAGACGCGTGAAGAGGCCCTCAAGAGCATGATTGTGCGCGTGGACCTGCCGTCGCTGACGACGTTCGTCACGGCGCTCATCCAGGCGGACAAGATGGGTACGAGCCTGGGCAAGGTGCTGCGCATCCAGTCCACGCAGATGCGCATCGACCGCACGCAGCGCGCGGAGAAGCTGGCCGGCGAGGCGCCGGTGAAGATGCTCTTCCCGCTCATCGCCTGCATCTTCCCGACCGTGTTCATGGTCCTCTTCGGACCCATCGTGTTCCAGTTCTTCTTCGGTGAGCTCGCGTAGGGGGAAGTCCTCTGCCGATTCTCCTCTCCATCACGAAGGGGCTCCAGGAAGGACGCGAGCTCGTCTTCGAGCAGGCCGAGGTCAAGATCGGCCGCACCTCGGAGAACGACGTGGTGTTGCATGACCACGGCGTCTCCCGGCAGCACGCTCGCATCGTCCTGCGTGCCGGGCAGTACTACGCCGAGGACAACGGCAGCTCCAACGGCACGGTGCTCAACGGCAACCTGCTGAAGGGCGAGCAGCTGCTGCGCGACGGGGACCGCATCGGCGTGGGGCCGGTGGAGTTCACGTTCCTGTGGGTGCCGCCGGATGGGGACGTGGACGCCACGCGGCCCATCCGCCGCGCGCCCCCGCAGCCCTCGGTGGTGCTGGAGCAGCCGGACCAGGAGTACCTGCCCACCGGAGAGCTCCCCGCCGTCGCTCCCGTGGCGCCGTCCTCGTCGAACCCGCCCAGCGGCAAGCGTCCGCTCGTGGCCCCCGCGGCGCCGCTCCCCATCCTGCCGTCGCTCGCGTCCCTGTCCGAGCCGGCGCCGACCGCCTCGAAGCGCCCCTCCGTGCCGCCGGTGCCCCCGGTGTTGGTGCCCCCTCCAGCGCCGCCGCAGGAGGACCGCACCGAGCTGAACCTGGCGCCGGTGGTGATGGTGCCGGTCCTCACCTCGCGGCCCCTGCCGCCCCCCGTGCTCCCACGCGAGGAGCACACCGAGGTCCTCCCTCCCGCCCGCGCCGCCATGCCCCCGGTGCTCCCCGTCGAGGAGCGCACCGAGGTGCAGCTGACCCTCTCACCCGCCCTGCTGGGCGTGCCCCTGGCGCCGCCGGTGGAGGAGCGCACCGACGTGCTCCTGGCCGCGGTGTCGCCGCCCATCGCCACCGCCATGCCTCCGGGGTTGCTGGAGGAGTCCATCCCGGAGGAGCGCACGGAGCTGGCGCTGCCCACGCTCGCGGCGGTGGGGCTGCTGGAGAGTCCCGCGGACGAGGACTCCACCCGGCCCATCGTCCGGCTCGCGAAGCCCGTCGCCGCGCTCGCCCCTGGCGTGGAGGACGCGCCGACGCTCGCGCCCCCTCCCGTCGTCGCCAAGAGCGCGTCCGCTCCCGGGGCCACCGCCGCGGACCGTGCGCGCGAGCGACGGGCGCTGTCGCGGAGCCGGGGAGGGCAGTTGGTGCTCGGGTGGCGCGGGCTGTCCCTGCCCCGCAAGCTGCTGACGGGCGCGGTGCTGCTCCTGGTGCTGGGGGGCGTGTCGGTGGGGCTCGCCGCCGTGTTCCTGCCCGGAGGGGTGGGCCTGGGCGGCGCTCGCGCGGAGCCCTCGAGCCTGGGCCTGGAGGCCGTGACGGACTCGTTCGGGCTGGGGGAGGGGGTGCGCTGGGAGCACCCGGACCAGAAGTCCTTCGAGTTCCAGTTCGTCGCGCCCACCCGCGCGGTGGCCCTGCTGCACTACCAGGCCAGCGGCGTGTCCAAGGAGGAGGTCGCCCTGGTGCTCAACGGGGTGAACCTGGGCTGGGTGCCACCGGATACCACCACCACCGCCGAGCGGGAGCTGGAGCACATCCTCCCCGCCAGCGCCCTCAAGCGCGGCGTCGTCAACACCTTCGCCTTCGACAACGTCCGCAACCCCCCGGGCAACGAGACGTGGCGGGTGTGGAACCTGCGGTTGGAAATCATCCCCGTGCCGGAATTGCCGCCCGAGCAGCTTTTGGAGCAGGCGCGCGAATATGCCTCCACGGGCCGGCGTTTCTTCGACTCGAAGGGGGTGGGGGCGGAGAACCTGTTCCGGGCCTGGCAGCAGTTCCGCTTCGCCTGGATTACCCTGGAGGCCCTGGACACGCGGCCGGAGCTGTACGAGGACGTCCGGTATCAGCTTTCCCAGGTCTCCTCCGAGCTGGACCACCAATGTGCCCAGCTCATGCTCGAATTCCAACGCAGTGTGCAGTTCCGCAGCGCGAAGAAGGCCCGGGCGGCTTTGCAGGAAGTCAGCAGGCGCTTCCCTACGACAGAGCATCGCTGCCACAATCTGGCCAAGGAAAAGGCGTTCGAGCACGAGCTGTAGCTCTCGTGCTCTTTTCAGGAAGTCGGTGATTGGTCATGTCGAACGGTTCCCCTCCTGCTCGTCGCAGGCCTCCTTCCGGGACGCCCTCGGGCGGGACCGGAGCTCGCCCCGCCACCCGCAGGTCGTCTCCGGCCGCTGCTCGGCCCGCGCCCGTGGCGGCGTCGCCCCGGCTCGTCTGTATCGCGGGACCCAAGGCGGGTGAGGAGTTCTCCCTGGAGGACGGCGAGTACGTCATCGGCCGCGCCACGGACAACCCCATCTGCATCCCGGACACCTCCGTGTCGCGCAAGCACGTCATGGTGCGCAAGTCGGGCGGTGGCTGGACGGTGAGTGATCTGGGGTCCGGAAACGGCACGCTCGTCAACGGCGAGGCCATTGGCGACGAGACGCCCCTGGCCACCGGGGACATCATCACCCTGGGCGACACGGAGCTGCGCTTCGAGGACGTGGCCAACTCCACCATGATGGTGGCCGCGCCGCCGTCGCGCAGCCGTCCCTCGAGCGCCGCGGGCCGAGGCGGAGTCCCCGCGCGTCCGCCTCCGCGCGTGGAGGGTGGACGTGTGCGCAGCGCGCGCTCGTCGGCCATGGCGCCTCCTGACCCGGAGGTCCTGGCGAAGAAGAAGAAGATGATGCTCATCGGCGGCGGCGTGGTGGTGCTGCTGCTCGGTGGCCTCGTGGTCGCGCGCGTGCAGGTGGCGAAGCAGAACGAGCAGCTGCTCCTGCAGAAGGGCCAGCAGGAGGCCGTCCGCAAGGAGCTGAGCACCGTCTTCCAGGACGCGAAGAACCTGGTGCGCGAGGGCAAGTGGGTGGAGGCCAAGGCCAAGCTCGAGGAGCTGGCCGCCGCGGCGCCCGACTACCCCGGCGTGAAGGACTACCTCGACCACGCCCAGCGCGAGATTCCCATCCAGGAGCGGCTGACGGAGGCGCGCGCCGCCATCATCAAGAACGAGCTGGGCAACGCCGCCGCCGCGCTCGCGAAGGCCGGCGAGAGCCAGTTCCTCTACGAGCAGGTGAACGCCGCCAAGCGCGAGCTGAAGGACCTGGCCGACAAGCGCTCCGTGGAGGCGCGCAAGGCGCTGGACACCAACCAGCTGGACCAGGCCAAGTTCATCACCGACGACGTGCTCAAGGCGTACCCGGACCACCGCGACGCCAAGCTCATCAACGAGCAGGCGGTGCAGGCCATCGCCGTGCGTGACGCGCCCAGGCCCGTCATCGTCGGACCCGCGCCCAAGCCGTGGGAGCCCGCGGTGCAGCGCTTCGTCGACGGCGACATGTCCGGCGCGGTGGCCATCCTCAACGCCTGCATGTCGAAGGCGCCGCAGTGCAAGAAGCTGCTCGGACAGATGTCGGAGTTCAGCAACCTGTACAAGCGGCTGGAGGACCTGGACGCCAAGGGCCTGACGAAGCTGATGGCGCTGGACAAGGACATCACCGACGGGCGCACGAGCAAGATGGCGCGCAACGCGGGTACCCGCGCGGCGACCATCTTTTACAAGAGCGCCACGGGCGCGAAGGCCGCTGGCCAGTGGGCGCGCGCCATGGAGTACGCCCGCCGCGCGCTGCAGGCGGACCCGGGCCACGCGGGCGCGTCCAACATCATCAGCGAGCTGAAGGCGAAGGCGAAGGAGCTGTACTTCCTGGCCTACGCGATGAAGGACGGCAACCCCGAGGACGCGCTGCCGAAGTTCAAGGACGTGGTGGCGATGACGCCCCCGGACGACGAGTACCACGACAAGGCGAAGACCTGGGTCGAGAAGCTCTCGCGATGAAGAAGCGCAAGGGCGCGGGCGGCGAGGTTCCGCCGTCCGCCGCGTCGGGATTCCAGGGGGACTTGTTCGGGACGCTCGCGCCGGTGGAGCCCGCCGTGGCCGCCGTGCCCAAGGTGGTGGCGCTGCCGCGCAAGGCGCCTCCTCCTGTGGACGCGGACGGCACCGGGCTGTTGGGTCCGTTGGAGGGCGCTCCCTCGGCGCCTCCGAAGCCCGAGCGCTCGGTGCTCTCCGTGGGAGAGCTCACGCGGCAGCTCAAGCAGACGATTGAGTCCCGCTTCGCGCGCGTCATCGTGCGCGGTGAGGTGACGGGCTTTCGCGGGGCGAACGCGCGGGGCCACTGGTACTTCTCGCTGAAGGACACCGTCGCCTCCATCGACGCGAAGGTCTGGGCGTCGATGGCGGGGCGGATGCGCTTCGCGCTGCGCGACGGCATGGAGGTGCTGGCCGAGGGCAGCGTCGACCTGTACGAGCCGCAGGGCCGCTACAGCCTCATCGTCACGCGGCTGGAGCCGGTGGGCGAGGGCGCGCTGGCGCTGGCCTTCGAGCAGCTCAAGGCGCGGCTCGCGGCGGAGGGCCTCATCGGCGACCGCCGCGTGCGGGCGCCCCGGCCGTTGCCCTTCCTTCCCCGGCGCATCGGCGTGGTGACGAGCCGCACGGGCGCCGCGCTCCAGGACTTCCTGCGCGTGCTCCACTCGCGCAACCCGCGGTTGAGCGTGCTGCTCGCGGACGCGCGCGTGCAGGGGGAGGGCTCCGCGGCCGAGGTGGCGCGGGCCATCGCGCGGCTCTCCCGCTCCGACGTGGACGTCATCGTGGTGACGCGCGGCGGAGGTTCGGTGGAGGACCTCTGGACGTTCAACGAGGAGGAGGTGGCGCGCGCCATCTTCGCCTCGCCCGTGCCGGTGGTGTCCGCCATCGGTCACGAAATCGACTTCACCATCGCCGACTTCGTGGCGGACTGGCGCGCGGCCACGCCCAGCGCGGCGGCGGAGCGGCTGGCGCCGGTGCTGGCGGACCTGGAGCTGTCGCTCGCGACGCAGGCCGGGCGGCTGCGGCGGGCCATGGAGCGCCGGGTGCTGGAGCTGCGCGAGCGTCAGGGACAGCTCGCCTCGCGCCTGGAGGACCCGCGGCGGGCCCTCAACCACCAGCGGCTGCACCTGTCCGAGCAGGTGGAGGCGATGATGCGGGTGCTGCGGCCCGCGGTGCGCGAGCGGCGGGACTCGCTGCGCGCGCTGACGGAGCGGCTGCAGCGCGCGCGCCCGCAGGCGCGGCTGGGCGAGCAGCGCGCGCACCTGTTGAAGCTGGCCATGCGGCTGGCGGAGGCGGCGCGCGCGGGCGTGGCGACGCGGCAGGCCTCGCTGTCCGCGGCGCGGCTGGGGCTGGAGCGGGCCTCGCCGGTGGCGCTCGTGGCGAAGGAGCGCGCCCGTCTGGCCGCGCACCAGGCACGGCTGCGAGCGCTGCAGCAGGGGACGCTGGCGGACGCGCAGCGGCGGTTCCAGCGTCTGGAGGGACGACTGGACGCGATGAGCCCGTTGAAGGTGATGTCACGCGGCTATTCGGTGGTGTTCCGTCAGCGCGACGGGGGCGTGGTGCGCTCCGTCGCGGATGTCGAGGTGGGGGAGAAGCTGGGCATCAAGCTCGCGGCGAATGGCGCGAGGACACTCGGCGGGTGTGAAGAAGTCGAAGCCACTGTGACATCGGTAAAAGGGCCGGTGGACTGCTAACGGGCCACCCTCTAGAGTCCCGCGCCCCGAACGGGGAGGTGGAAGGCTGTGGCGAAGGCGGACAAGGCGTCCAAGGCGGACAAGGCAGGTGAGGCCGAGGTTCCCGGTCAGTACGGGGACGTCGTGAGCCGTCTCGAGGAGACGGTGGGCCGGCTGGAGAGCGGCAACCTGTCGCTGGAGGATTCGCTCAAGGCGTTCGAGGAGGGCATCCGGCTGGTACGTCGGGGTGAGAAGCTGCTCACCGAGGCGGAGCAGCGAATCGAGCAGCTCCTCCAGGACGAGGATGGCAACGACGTGGTGGCTCCGCTGTCGGTGGCGGCCCGACCTCCGGCGCAGGCGGCGGCCCCCCGGGCGCCCGCACCGCGACCTCCACCCGAGGATGACGTTCCGTTCTAGGTCGTGCGGGACGCGCGCTCGGGCATGTCGAAGCCGAAGATCACCATTGTCGACGATGACCGCGACACGCGGGAGCTGCTCGCGGCGGCCCTGGAGGACGAGGGCTTCGAGGTGACGCTGGCGGCCAACGGGCTGCGGCTCATCGCGTCGCTGCAGTTGCACCGGCCGCAGGCCATCCTCCTGGACGTGAACATGTCCTGGATCGACGGCTTCGAGCTGTGCAAGGCGGTGAAGAAGAACGAGCACTTCCGGGACATCCCCATCATATTCATCAGCGGGCGTGGGGACTCGGAGGACAAGAAGCGCGGTCGCGAGGTCGGCGCCGCGGACTATTTCGTCAAGCCGCTGGATACGGACAAGCTCGTCCGACGCATCCGTGAGCTGGTGACCCCGGCCGCGCCCTAGCGCTCATCCAGCAGAGGAGTACCGATTCATGGCTCAGTTCGACCTGGATGCCTTCCTGCGGACCCAGCAGGCGCGGGTGGAGTCGCTGTTGCTCGAGCGCGCGGACCGGCTCGCCTCCTCGGGGGCTCCTCCCCGGTTGGTGGAGTCCATGCGCTACTCGCTGCTCGCGGGCGGCAAGCGGCTGCGGCCCGTGCTCTGCCTCACCTTCGCGGACACCGTGGCGCAAGCCTCGCTCGTGTCGGCGCTGGCGGCGGACGCGGCGTGCTCGCTGGAGTTCGTGCACACGTACTCGCTGGTGCATGACGACCTGCCGGCCATGGACGACGACGACTTCCGTCGCGGCCGGCCGACGAACCACAAGGTCTACGGTGAGGCGATGGCCATCCTCGCGGGCGACAGCCTGCTGACGGATGCCTTCGGACTGCTCGCCGACGGGCCGGAGCCCGTGCGGGGCGCGCTGTGCCGCGAGCTGGCGGTGGCGTCGGGCGCCGCGGGCATGGTGGGCGGCCAGGTGCTGGACACCGCCGAGGACCGACCCGCGAACCTGGACTACCTGGTGCGCATGCACCGGCTCAAGACGGGAGCGCTCATTCGCGCGGCGTGCCGCATGGGCGTGCTCGCGGGGGGAGGCGATGCGGAGGCGCTCGTGCGCGCGCAGATGTACGGCGACGCGGTGGGTCTGGCGTTCCAGATCGCCGACGACGTGCTGGACGTGACGTCGACGCGGGAGCAGCTGGGCAAGCCCGTGGGCGCGGACGCCGACGCGGGACGCTTCACCTTCCCGGCCGTGGTGGGCCTGGAGGAGTCGCGCCGTCTGGCCGACGAGCAGGTGCGGCTGGCGGTGGAGGCGGTGCGGCCGCTCGAGGGTGAGGACGGGCCCCTGGCGGCGCTCGCGCGGTACGTGGTGGAGCGGAAGCTTTGACGGCGGAGGTCCTGAGCCGCATCGCCTCGCCGACGGACCTGCGGGCGCTTCCCGAAGCGGAGCTGCCCCAGTTGTGCACGGAGCTCCGGGAGGAGATCATCTCCATCTGCGGCCGCGTGGGTGGCCACCTGGGCGCCTCGCTGGGCGCGGTGGAGCTCATCGTCGCGCTGCACCGGGTCTTCCACTCGCCCACGGACGCGATTCTCTTCGACGTGGGGCACCAGACTTACGCGCACAAGCTGCTCACCGGGCGCCGGGAGCAGATGCACACGCTGCGGCAGGCTGGCGGCGTGGCGCCCTTCCTGGACCCGCGCGAGAGCCCGCATGACGCGCTGCTCGCGGGACACTCCTGCACCGCGGTGTCGGCGGCGCTGGGGGTGCTCGAGGGGCGGAGGATGCTGGGGCACCGGGGCCATGTGGTGGCGGTGCTCGGGGATGGCGGGCTCACCGGCGGCTTGACGTTCGAGGGGCTCAACAACGCGGGAGGCAGCCATCTGCCGCTCGTGGTGGTGCTCAACGACAACCAGATGTCCATCAGCGCGAACGTGGGCGCCATTCCCTCGCTCCTGCGCACGCGCGGCGCGCGGGACTTCTTCCAGGGACTGGGCTTCACGTACCTGGGCCCCGTGGATGGGCACGATCTGGGCGCGCTGACACACGCGCTGCGCGAGGCGCGCGCGTCCATGCGCCCCGTGGTGGTGCACGCGCTGACGCTCAAGGGGAAGGGGTTCCCTCCGGCCGAGGCGGATGCCCAGACGCGTGGGCACGCGATGGGGCCCTACGAGTGGCGCGACGGCAAGCTGGTGCGCTCGCGCGGAGGGCATCGCACGTACAGCGAGGCCTTGGCCTCGGCGCTGGAGGACGCGATGGCGCGTGACTCCCGCGTCGTCGCGGTGACGCCCGCGATGCTGGAGGGCTCGGCGCTCAATGCGCTCAAGGCCCGCTTCCCGGACCGCGTGCACGACGTGGGCATCGCCGAGCAGCACGCGGTGACGTTCTGCGCGGGGCTCGCCGCCGCGGGGGCTCGCCCCGTGTGCTGCATCTACTCCACGTTCCTCCAGCGCGCGTACGACCAGATCATCCACGACGTGTGTCTTCCGGGCCTGCCCGTCGTCTTCGCGGTGGACCGCGCGGGGCTCGTCGGCGCGGATGGGGCCACGCACCAGGGCACGTACGACGTGTCCTCGCTGCGCCCGCTGCCCGGGCTCCGGCTGTGGTCCCCCGTGGTGGGCGAGGACTTCGCGCCCATGCTGCAGACCGCGCTCGCCTCGCCGCTGCCCTCCGTGCTCCGCTTCCCTCGCGGCACGCTGCCAGCGCTGCCTGCCGAGGTGCACGTGGGCGAGGCGCCGGTCCAGGGCGCCCGGTGGCTCGTGCGCGCGAAGCAGCCGGAGCTGACGCTGGTGACGTTCGGGCCGTTGGCGCTCTCCGCGCTCGAGGCGGCGCGACACGAGCCGCGATGGAACGTGCTCGACGCGCGGGAGCTGTCGCCGCTGGACGAGGGCGCGCTCCTGGTGGCCGCGCGTCAGGGGCCGCTGGTGGTGGCGGAGGAGGGCACGGTGCGCGGAGGGCTGGGGAGCGCGGTGTTGGAGCTGCTCGCCGAGAAGGGCGTGTCCCAGCGCGTGCGGCTCGTGGGCATGCCGGACGTATTCGTCCCCCATGGCGATGCGCGGGTGCAGCGCGCGGAGCTGGGGCTGGACGCGGAGGGCTTGCGACGCGCGGGCCGGGCGCTCCTGGAGGGCACATGACGATGAAGCCTCGCAAGGAGCGGGTGGACGTGCTGGTGGTGGAGCGGGGGCTGGCGGAGTCGCGCACCAAGGCCCAGGCGCTCATCCTCGCGGGCCAGGTCGTCGTGGATGACCAGCGCGTGGACAAGCCCGGCTCCCTCATCCCCGTGGAGGCGGAGCTGCGCCTCAAGGGTGAGGTGCTCCCGTACGTCTCGCGCGGTGGGCTCAAGCTCAAGGGCGCCATCGACCACTTCGGCCTGGATGTCCGAGGCAAGGTGGGCGCGGACATCGGCGCGAGCACGGGCGGCTTCACCGACTGCCTGCTCCAGCATGGCGCGGTGCGGGTGCACGCCATCGACGTGGGCTATGGCCAGCTCCACGAGAAGCTCCGCAAGGACCCGCGCGTGCGCTCCCGTGAGCGCGTCAACGCGCGCTACCTGACGGAGGAGGACCTGCCGGAGAAGGTCGGCGTCGTCGTCATCGACGTGAGCTTCATCTCGCTCACCCAGGTGCTTCCCTCGGTGCTGCCCTTCCTGGAGCCGGGCGGTGTCCTGGCCGCGCTGGTGAAGCCCCAGTTCGAGGTGGGCCCGGACCGCGTCGGCAAGGGAGGCGTGGTGCGGGACGCCGCCGCGCGGCAGGACGCCATCGACACCGTGACGGCCTTCGTGCGCGAGCAGGGGCTGACCGTGCGCGGCGTCATGGATTCGCCGGTGCCAGGGCCGGCGGGCAACGTGGAGGCGCTGCTCGTCGCCGAGCGGCCCTGACGCGGCACGGAGGGAAGGGCGGCGGAGGGCTCGCCCTTCCCGGTGGCCTTCGGCTACGGCCGGGCGCTGCGGTACTGCGACGACGTCTGCAGCTCGAGCAGCTTCTGGTTGGTGCGCATCCAGAGCCGGCCGCTGTCGTCGAAGGCCGCGCCCATGGACACGGAGACCTGGTAGCGGAAGAGCTCGCGGCCCTCGGCCGAGCTCCCCAGCGTCTGGTCCACACCCACCAGCTCCACGGGAAGCGTGGCCGTCGAGCCCTGGGCCGCGGGGGCGTTCAGGAAGAACAGGTCCGAGGACGAGTTCGTCAATGAGTTCGCGGGCAGCAGGTACTTCACGTGGAGCGCGCCGTTGGCGTCCACCGAGCGCAGCTCCCGGTTGCGGATGGTGCCGGTGTTCGAGTCCAGCAGCCACACGCGCTGCGTGGTCGCCGCGGCCACCCGGCTGCCGTTGGCGTAGGTGGCAATCTGCTGCACCTTTCCGGTGAGCACGCCCGTGGCCCACTTCGACGCGTTGCCCTCGCAGCCCTCCAGGTTCGCGACACAGGCGAGGACCTGCGACTTGTCCTCGGGCAGCGCGAAGCCCAGGTAGAGGATGCTGCCGTCGCTGCTGAACTGCCCCACCGGGCGCGGCGTGGCGGTGTTCGACGTGAAGAGCTGCCGGATGATGTGCGTGGCCTGCAGCGTCCCGCCCGCCGAGTCCGTGCCGCCGTCCAACTCCTCGACGATGATGTCCGCGCGGTTCTCGCTGTACTCGATGTGGCTGGCGAAGAGCACGCGGCCATCCCCGCGGATCAACAACTGGCCGACGGGGGTTCCCACGGAGATCTCCCGCTGGTACTCCCAGCGCGTGACGCCGATCTTCAGGCCGTCCTGGGTGTCGTGGGTGATGCGGTAGATGAGGCCCTGGACGGAGCGGATCAACGCGTCGCCGTTGGGGAAGACGACCAGGTCGTTGACCTCCAGGTCCACCGGTGTGCGCGCCGTCATCTTGAAGTCGCGGTCGATGGCGAACGCGCCGTACCCGGGCGTGTAGACCCAGCGCTTGCCGCTCTGCGCGTTGCGAGGCGTGATGACGGTGGACGCGTTGCAGAGCGTCGGGGCCTGCAGCGTCCCGGCGGCGCCACCCGAGGCGTTGTGCCGGTACATGGTCTCGATGCCGCCCGTGGTCGTCTTGGCGCAGCTCAGGAACGTCGCCGTGGAGCCCGAGCCGTCGATGGCCAGCGGCATGGCGTAGACCTGCAGGCCCTGCGGGTCGTCATTGGCGCGGGACACCGGGAAGAAGGTGGCCGGCTGGGGCAGGGACGTGTTCTTGCGGCCGTCGTCGCACACCACCTCGGCCGTGAGCGACAGGCTCGCGGCGAGCCCCACCAGCGGGTTGGCGTACGGGATGTCCGACGCCAGCAGCTCGAAGTTGGTGGTGCCACCGCCCGAGGGGAACGCCTTGAGGAAGGTGGTCCGGTCGTAGAGGTTGAGCGTGTTGACCTTCTCGCAGCCGGCGATGGTCGCGATGAGCTTGAGGCTGGTGCCCGCGACGTTCCCCTGGGGAACCGTCAGGGCCACCTGCGGCGGATCCGGCGTGGGCGGTGGCGGGTCGTCGCCACAGGCGATGGCCAGACTGGAGACGAGTACGAGGGCGGTGCGCCATGCACGCCGAGTCACGGGAGGGTGGAGCATGGCACCGCACTCTACCTCGCTCGCACCATTCCCGGCATCCTCCCCCATCCGCAAAACGGCCCGGCCCCCGCGCCCCCGAAGATTGCGACCCTCCAGGGCCCCATGACGTGATAGCCCGGCGATTCCCGTGGGTGGGGACCTCGGGTCCTCCACCACTCCAGGGTACACGGGAACGGGTGGGAGCTTGCGATGACGGGTGGTTGGCTGCTCGAAGGGACGGAGTCCGGCCGGACGAGCGGCGCCAGGTCATGGCGGGCGTGGGAAGGATTCCCACCGCGCGGTGTTGGCGCGCGCCCGTTCTGCCCCCGGAGTGGGGGACATGGGGTGGAAGTGCTCCAGGGGCGTGGGTGTGGGAAGCCACGATGGGCGTGGCGCCCGGGCATCTCCACTCACAGTCCCGGTCGCCACCGGCCGTGCGCCGCTCTGGCCCACGGACGTGAACGGCGGCAAGATTCGGAAACCGAACCATGAACCCTTCCGCATTCAACGGGTTTTTGCAGCCTCCCCAGTGGCGCCCGCACAGGGCCGCCGCGGCGCGAGGTTCACTGTGAGAGTCGAGATGCAGGCGGATCAGCGGGGACGCGTGCTGGTGGTGGCCGGGAAGGAGTCCGGCGACGCCTTGATGGAGCGGCTGACCGCCAGCGGCTACCACTGCGCGGCGGCCGAGAAGGACACCGGGCTGGCGGAGCTGGCGGACTCGCTGCAACCCGAGGTCGTGCTGCTGTCGGTGACGGCCAAGCGCGCCGCGGAGCTGCTCGAGTCCCTGCGTCGGGTGGAGCGGCTGCAGCGGTTGCCCGTGGTGGTGGACCTGGGCAAGTCCCGGTCGGCGGAGGCCTTCAAGCGCCTGGCGGTGGATGACTGGATTCGCGGCGCGGACGAGGTGGTGCCCCGGCTGGAGGCCGCGCTCAGGGCGGGACGGCTGAAGGACCGCGAGGAGCGCGTCCGGCTGCGCATGGGGATGCTGCTGGAGATCACCCAGGCGGCGACCAGCTCGCTGGAGCTGGAGGAGATCCTCCGCATCGCGGTGGACAAGGTGGGGCGCGTCACCGGGACGGACCGCTGCTCGGTGGTGCTGGTGGAGGGCAGCCACGCGCGCACGGGCAAGGTGGTGGCGACGCAGGAGGACCCCAGCCTCGTGCAGCTCGACATCGAGGTGGCGCGCTATCCGGAGCTGCGCCGCGCGCTGGAGACGCGCGAGCCGGTGCTCATCGAGGAGGCGCAGCGGGATCCGCTCATGGCGGAGGTGCGCACGTCCATCGTGCCTCTGGGCGTGAAGTCCATCCTGGTGCAGCCGCTCATCTGCCAGGACGACCTGCTGGGCGCGCTGTTCCTGCGCGTGTCGCGCATGGACGCGTCCTTCGGCCGCGACGAGCAGGAGTTCACCCAGGCCGTGGCCGGCGTGCTGGCCAACTCCATCCGCAACGCGCGGCTGCACACCGCGGTGAAGAAGAAGCGCGAGGACCTGGAGCTGGCGTACGTCGAGCGCTACCACGAGCTGCTCGAGGCGAACCGCCGGCTCAAGGAGCTCAACCGCCTGAAGGATGAGATCATCGCGGTGGTGAGCCACGACCTGCGCGCGCCGCTCCAGGTGCTGCTGGGCCATGGCCGCCTGCTGCTGGAAGGGCCGCTGGAGTCGCAGCAGAAGCAGTCCGCGGAGGCGATGATCCGCCAGGGCAAGAAGATCCTCGGCCTGGTCGAGTCGCTCCTGGAGAAGGGCAAGGGCGAGGCGGCGCGGCTGTCCATCGAGCCCCGTGTGCTGGACGTCGCGCAGCTGTGCCGTGACGCGGTCAACGAGCTGGAGATATTGGCGGCCGAGCGGGGCGTGTCCCTGCGCGCGGACTGCCCCGACAGCCTGATGCTCATCGGTGACGAGGTGAAGCTGCACGAGGTGCTGCAGAACCTCATCACCAACGCCATCCACCACGCGCGCGACGCGGGTGAGGTCGTCGTGTCCACGCGGAGGCTGGGCCGTCCGGACGGTGACGCGGCGAAGGTGTGCGTGCAGGACGACGGCGTGGGCATCCCCCAGGACGAGCTGCACCTGGTGTTCGACCGGTACCGTCACGGCGGCAAGGGGACGGGGCTGGGGCTCGCCATCTGCAAGGAGTTCGTGGAGCTGCACGGCGGCGAGATCTGGGCGGAGAGCCCGCCCGAGCACGGGTGCCTCTTCGTCTTCACGCTGCCGCTCGCGCAGGAGGCGCCGCGCAACCCCCGGCCCGTGGTCGCCACGTCGTCGGTGACGGAGCAGCCGCGCGTGCTGGTGGTGGAGGACGAGCCCGAGATCGCCGCGGTGCTGTCGGAGGTGCTGCGCTCGAAGTACCGCGTGGAGGTGGCGCGCGACGGCGCGGAGGGCCTGGCCCGGGCGCGCGCGCAGCGGCCGGACCTGGTGGTCATGGACGTGTTCCTGCCCAAGCTGGATGGCCTGGACGCGGCCATGGCGCTCAAGTCGTCTTCCGACACGGCGCACATCCCCGTCATCCTGCTGTCCGCGCACCAGGGCGTCGCGGAGAAGGTCCGCTCGCTCAACCTGGGCGCGGTGGACTACATGAGCAAGCCGTTCAACGCGGTGGAGCTGCTCAACCGCACGGACCGCGCGCTCAAGCTGCGCCAGGGTGAGCGCGAGCAGCAGGAGAGGGAGCGCTCCCAGCCCTCGCTCCAGCGCCGCACCGGGAGCGACCCGGCCACGGGGCTGCATGACCGGCGCGGGCTGCTGCTCCGGCTGGAGCAGGAGCTGGCCCGCAGCCGGCGCTACCACCGGGCCCTGAGCCTGGCGGTGCTGCGGCCCGACCGGCCCGTGGAGCCCGTCCCGAACAACATCGCGGACGTGATGCGCAAGCGGGTGCGCCACCCGGATGCCATCTCCCACCTGGGCGCGGGGGTCTTCGTCGTCGTCCTGCCCGAGTGCAACGCGGAGGCCGCTCGCGCCGTCATCAGCCGCCTGATGCCCGACGTGGAGAAGGCGACGGACACCGAGTACCGCTCGGCGGTGGCGGACGTGAGCCAGGACAGCGACCCGGTGGAGAAGCTGCTCGAGAAGCTGGGCGCGCCGCCTCCCGAGGAGGCCTGAGACCCTGCAAGGCGGCTGGGGCCGCGCTAGACTTCCACCTCGCGTGAGCCCCTCCCGCCTCCTCGTCGCCGTCCTGCTCGTCGCCTTGTCCGGGCCCCAGGCCCTGGCGACGGCGCCCGCGTCGCGGCGTCCCCGCGTCGACCGGGAGGCCATGCGGGAGGCGATGGACGCGGCGGCCACGGACGACGGGGCCTTCTCCTCGTCCGCCAGCTACACCCAGTACCTGCGGGCCCGGTTGCTCCACCACGCCGGAGACCACCGGGGGGCGGTGGATGCGCTGCGGCTGGCGCTGGCCACGGATGACGGCCACCCGCTGCTGCTCACCCGGCTGGCGGAGGAGTACGCCCGGCTGGGAGACCTGGACAAGGCGGAGCGGGAGCTGCGCCGCGCGGTGGAGCGCTCCTCGGCGTACTACCCGGCGCACGTGCTCCTGGGCCGCGTGCTCATGGAGTCGGGCCGCTTCACCCGCGCGCGCCTGCACCTGCGCCGCGCCGTGGCCCTCAAGCCGCGCGAGCCCGAGGCGTACCTGGTCCTCGCCCAGCTCTACCTGGAGTCCGGCTCCCCGGCGGAGGCCGTGAAGGTGGTGGAGTCCCTGTCCCGCGCGCTGCCGGGAGAGGCCTCCGGTTACCGGCGGCTGGGGCTGGCCCTGGCCGAGCGCGGCGACACGGCCCGCGCCGAGCGGCTGCTCTCCGAGGCGGCCACGAGGGACCCCGGGGACGTGGAGGTGCTGGGCACGCTGGCGAAGCTGTACGAGGAGACGGGGCGTCCAGGCAAGGCCGAGGAGACGCTGGCGAAGGCGCTGGAGCGCGAGCCGGACAGTCAGGAGGTGCTCCTGGCCGCGGGACGCTCGGCGCTCAAGGCGGGCTCTCCGGTGCGGGCGCGGGCGTACTTCGACCGGCTCCTGTCGCTGTCGGGTGAGCCGGAGACGGCGGTGCGGGTGGCCTTCAGCTACCTGTCCGAGCGCGAGCCGGACGCCGCCGTGCAGGTGCTGGAGACCGCTCGGAGCGCCAGCGATGGCGAGCCCCGGCTGGCCTACTACGTGGGCCTGGTGCACGAGCGCCTGCGGCGCTTCCCCGAGGCGGCCAAGGCCTTCGCCTCCGTGCCAGAGGGCTCGGACATCTACCCCGACGCGCGGGTGCGCCTGGCGAAGTGCCTGTCGCTGTCGGGCCAGCACCCGCGTGCCCTGGCGCTCCTGCGGGCCGCGCTCCAGGACTCGCCCGATGACCTGGAGGTCCGCGCGCAGTACGCCCGGGCGCTGGAGCGGGGCGGCACGCCCGCGCGCGCCGAGTCCGTGCTGAAGGAAGGGCTGTCCCGCCAGCAGTCCGCGGCGCTCTACGACGCGCTGGCCGCCACGCTGCAGCGGCAGGGAAGGGGGGCGGAGGCGCTGGTGCTGCTGCGCGAGGCCCTGGCTCGGATGCCGAAGGACCCGGCCCTCCAGTACGTGATGGGCGCGGCCTTCGAGCGGCAGGGGGACATGGCGGGCGCGCAGGCGCGCATGCGCGCGGTGCTGGAGGTGGAGCCGGACCACGCGCCCGCGCTCAACTTCCTGGGCTACCTGCTGGCGCAGAGCGGACGTCACCTGGACGAGGCCGAGCGGCTGGTGCTGCGCGCGCTGGAGCTGCGCCCCGACAACGGCGCGTTCCTGGACTCGCTGGGGTGGGTCTACTTCCGCCGCGGGGACTACCCTCGCGCGGTGGAGGTGCTGGAGCGGGCCTCCACGCTGGCGCCGGACGAGCCCGTCATCCTCGAGCACCTGGGGGACGCCTATCAGCGCGCCGCCCGGGGACCGGAGGCGGCGGGGGCGTGGCGCCGGGCGCTGGAGGTGTTGTCGCTGGACCCCGAGTCCGCCGAGCCCCCGGGCCAGCGCGAGGCCCTGGAGCGCAAGCTCAAGGCGCTATCCACGGGTGCGGCGGGCCGCTAAGTTGCTGGGCCTATGGCTCGCCATGACGAGGGCTACTTCACCGGCCGGGACGGGACGCGGCTCTTCTGGAAGACGCACCTGCCGGACGCGGAGCCGCGAGCGCACGTCGCGGTGGTGCACGGCTACGGAGACCACTTCGGCCGCTACCAGTACGTGACGGACGCGCTGGTGGCGGACGGCTTCGCGGTGCACGGCTTCGACTACCGCGGCCACGGGCGCGCGGAGGGACGCCGCGCCTACGCGGAGAAGTGGCCGCACTACGTGGACGACCTGGAGGTGTTCTGGGAGCGCGTGCGCGCGGCGGCCGGCGGCGCGAAGACGTTCGCCCTGGCCCACAGCCACGGCGGGCTGATGGCCGCGCACTGGGTGGGCGCCCGCAAGGTGGAGGGCCTCTCCGGGCTGGTGCTGTCGGGCCCGTACTTCAAGCTGGCGATCACCCCGCCCGCCGTGAAGGTGCTGGCCGCGAAGGCGGCGGGAGCGCTGGTGCCCTGGCTGGGCATCGCCTCCGGGCTCAAGGTGGAGGACCTGACCCGGGACACGGAGGTCCAGCGCGCCACCCGGGAGGATCCGCTCTACCTGTCCATCGCCACGCCGCGCTGGTTCATCGAATCCACCAAGGCGCAGGCGGAGGCGATGTTGCTCGCCCCGAAGATTCAAGTCCCGCTGTTCGTGCTGTGCGGCGCGGAGGACGGGGTGGCGGCGCCCGCGGCGGCGCGGGTGTTCTTCGAGACGGCGGGCTCGGCGGACAAGAAGTTCAAGGAGTACCCCGGCATGAAGCACGAGCCGCTCAACGAGGTGGGGCGCGCCGAGGTGTTCCGGGATATCTCCGGCTGGATCTCCGCGCATCTCTGACATAATCAAGGCGCTCGGCTCCTCGGGAGGAGCGGGCTCTGGGTGAGGTCACCGCATGGCAACGGGTGAAACGGGCATCATCGGCAAGGGCATCGTCATCAAGGGGAACCTCACGGGTGGTGGGGACCTTGTCATCGAGGGGCGGGTGGAGGGGCAGATTGCCCTGAAGAACCACCTCACCATCGAGAGCACCGGGAAGGTGCAGGCGGACATCCGGGCCGAGGAGTTGACCATCAACGGCGAGGCGAGCGGCAACATCGACGCCTCGACCCGCGTGGCCATCAACGCCTCGGCGAAGGTGGCTGGCGACATCAAGGCGCCGCGCGTCGTCATCGAGGATGGCGCCGTGTTCAACGGCTCCATCGAGATGGACGTCCGGCTGCCGGACGACATCTGAAGCTCACGCCGCGGGCGGACGCGGCACACACCTTTCGAGAGGGCGGACAACACTCATGGCGAATACGGTCATTGGTTCGAGCATCGTCATCGACGGAGAGATTTCCGGAGACGAGGACCTGGTCATCCAGGGCACCGTGAAGGGGAAGATCTCCCTCAAGGAGAGCCTCTACGTGGAGGGCAGCGGCGTCGTCGAGGCGGACATCGAGACGCAGAACGTGGAGATCGCCGGCCGGGTGACGGGCAACATCGTCGCCAGCGACAAGGTCGAGCTGAAGACGGACTGCCGCGTGGTGGGCGACATCAAGGCGCCGCGCATCCTCATCGCCGATGGTGCCTCCTTCAAGGGCAACGTCGACATGGACATGAAGGAGCGCTGATTCGTGGCCACCCCGAAGGAGTTGAGCGGTAGCACCGCCGTCAACAACACCGTGGTGGGGCCTTCCATCCTCATCAGCGGCCGGTTGACGGGCGACGAGGACCTCACCGTCCGGGGCCGCGTGGAGGGAGAGCTGACGCTCAGCCGTACCCTCATCGTGGAGCCTTCGGGTGTGGTGAAGGCGAACGTGGCGGTGAAGAACGCCATCGTCAGCGGCGTGGTGGTGGGCAACATCAACGCCACGGAGAGCGTGGAGCTGACCCGCGAGGGCCGCATGGTGGGCGACATCCACGCCCCGCGCGTCATCATCGTGGACGGCGCCAGCTTCCGCGGCCGCGTGGACATGGGTGACGTGGAGCCCGGCCGCCTGCCTTCGGAGCGCCCCGTGGTGGCCCGTCCCACGGCCGTGACGCGGCCGACGACGGCGACCCCCGTGCGCACCACGACGACGCCCGCCCGCCCGCCGACGCCTCCCGCGCGTCCGCCGGCGCCCCCGGCCCGTCCCACGACGCCCGCCGCGGCGCCCACGACGGTGGCCCGCCCCTCGAGCAAGCCTCTGCCGCCGCCTCCGCCCCCCCGGGCCGAGACGCGTCCGACGCCGCCGCCCGTGGAGCAGACGACTTCTGCCGAGCCGCCAACGCCCTTCTCGGTGGGTGCTGGCGCCAAGAAGAAGGTCGTGGTGAAGAAGAAGACCCGCTAGAGCACACAGCCCGCGCCGCCGGAGTCGGTGGCGCGGGAGTGGGCAGACCAGGGGTGCCACCATGGACGCCGAGCACAGGGTTGACGGAGAGGAAGGGATGCCGGGTTCTCCGGAGGGTGGCTCGTCGTCCGCGCCCGAGGCGATGTCGGCGCGGGGCGACGGCGCGAGCCAGGACGGCGTGCCGTCAGAGTCGTCGCGTATAGAGGGAGCCGTCGGGGAGTCCGCCCCGGTCGATTCCCCCGCGCCCGAAGCGGGTGCGTCGGCGCCGGAAGGCGGTTCACCGGAGTCCCAGGCAATCGCCGCCGAAGGCGCGCCCAGCACGGGCGAGCCCGAGCGGAGCATGGAGTCGTCGGTGGGTTCGTCGGAAGAGTCCCAGGAGAAGTCCCCGTCGGAGGCCTCGAGCAGCGAGTCCGCGGCGTCGTCGGAGCCCGCGACCTCCGAGGGCGCTCCCCGCCAGGAGTCCGCGGAGGCGTCGTCCACCGATGGGGCGCCTGGCCAGGAGTCCGCGGCGTCGTCCTTCACCGGAGCGCCAGGCGAGGAGTCCGAGGCAGCGTCCTCTGAGGGGGCCCCGGGCGGGGCCGAGGCGTCCGGAGCGGAGGAGGACGAGGAGTCCGAGCTGCTCGCCGCGCCCGAGGAGCGCCTCGCGGGGCGGGTGGTGACGGTGTTGATGCCGCTGGAGCGCCTGGAGGACGAGTCGGCGTACCGGCTGCGGCCCGAGGGGGACGTGTCCGGGCTGGCCACGGACATCGCGCGGCTGGGGCAGCTGTTCCCGGTGGACGTGCGTCCCCGGGGCAACGACCGCTACCAGCTGGTGTGCGGGTTCCGTCGCGTGGCGGCGCTGCGCTTCCTCAAGCGCGACGCGGTGCAGGCGCGCGTGCACACCGACCTGTCGGACGAGGACGCGCTCCTCATGTCGCTGGCGGAGGCCATCCACGCCACGCCGGTGGAGCCGGAGGTCCTCGAGGCCAAGCGCGACCAGCTGGAGTCCGAGGGCCGGTTGAGCGCGGCCGTGGCGGACATGCTCGCCAAGGCGCTCGCCACGGACGAGTCGCTGGCGCCCGAAGGGGTCGAGGAGGAGATCGACGCCGACGAGCTGGCCTCGGACGTGTCGCAGCGGCTGGGCGCCATCAACCAGGACCTCTCGCTGCTGGCGGACGTGTTCGCGTCGCTGGACGAGTCACGCCGGGCGGAGCTGTTGATGCAGTTGCGGTACTCGTCGGAGCTGGTGGCGTACCTGGAGGGCCTGTCGTGATGGTGGATGCTCTCGCCCGAGACCGGGCCCGGCTGCTGGAGCTGCTCACGCAGCGCTCCTTCGAGCGTCGCCGCGTCGTGCTCTCGTCCGGCAAGGAGTCGGACTTCTACATCGACTGCAAGCGCACGGCGCTGCTGGCCGAGGGGCACTTCCTCATCGGTCGGCTGTTCCTGGACGCCATCCGCCGCGAGGCCCCGGAGGCGGTGGGCGTGGGTGGGCTGACGCTCGGCGCGGATCCGCTCGCCTCGGCGGTGAGCCTCACCGGCTACCTCTCCAGCTACCCGCTGTCCGCGTTCATCGTCCGCAAGGAGCCCAAGGGCCACGGCACCGGCCAGTGGATCGAAGGCCTGAGCGGGCTGGGCACGGGCGCGAAGGTGGCCATCGTCGAGGACGTGGTGACGACGGGTGGCTCCACGCTGAAGGCCATCGAGCGGGCCCAGGCCGAGGGGCTCACGGTGCTCGGGGCGTTCGCCCTGGTCGACCGGTTGGAGGGAGGGCGCGAGGCGGTGGAGGCCGCGGGCCACCGACTCACCACGCTGTTCACCCGCAAGGACTTCATCCCTTGAAGAAGCTGCTCGCGACGGGAGCGCTGCTGGGAGCGCTGGTCGGCTGTTCCTCCCTGCCTCCCATCGCCGTGGGCGAGCAGGCCCCCACGCTGAAGGACGAGAACGCGGAGTCGCGTTACCGGGCGTTGCTCGCGAAGTACACGGGCCACCAGGAGATCTACGACGGCTTCGACACGCGCCTGTTCGCGGGGGCGACGCTGCAGACGTGGACCTTCCGCGAGGCGCGCGTGAAGCGCCAGGCGGCCTTCCAGGTGCTGCCCGATGCGAAGGTGGCGGAGCTGCTCGCCGAGGAGCGCGCCGAGTCGTCCCAGGTGCACGAGTTCTTCCTGGGCGTGCACGTCAACGACTACCGCTACCTCGACTTCGACTTCCGTCGCTCCATCTGGCGCCTGGCGCTGGTGACGCCCGCGGGTGAGGTGACGCCCGTGCGCATCCGCCGCCTGGGCCGCGCGGACCTGGAGATGCGCGCCTACTACCCGTACACCAACGTCTTCTGGGTGGGGTACGAGGTGCAGTTCCCCACGGTGATGGCCAGCGGTCAGCCGGTGATTCCGCCGGGCACCGAGCACGTCACCTTCCGACTGGCCTCGTCGCTGGGGCAGGCGGAGATGAAGGTCTCCGCGCAGTAGCAGGACAGCTCGCGCCTCATCAGGTCTGCTCGGGGCGCTTGAGCCACTTCTCGGTGACGGTGAGCGTGGGGCCGGCCTGCAGCCGCTCCAGCAGCCCGGCCGGTGAGGCCTCCACCGCGAAGGGCAGGGCCTGGGATTCGGGGACGAAGCCCTCGGTGGCCAGGTGCCTGGACAGCGCAACCAGCGGCTGGAAGAAGCCGCGCGTGTCGAGCAGGCCCATGGGCTTCTGGTGCAGGCCCAGCTGCGCCCACGTCACGATTTCGAAGAGCTCGTCCAGGGTGCCGAAGCCGCCGGGCAGGGCGACGAAGGCGTCCGCGCGCGTGGCCATGAGGGCCTTGCGCTCGTGCATGGAGTCCACGCGGATGAGCTCGGTGAGGCCCAGGTGGGCAATCTCCCGCGCGCCCATGAAGTGGGGCAGCACGCCCACCACCTGGCCGCCCGCGGCGAGCGTGGCGGCGGCGACGGTGCCCATGAGGCCCACGCTCGCGCCGCCGTAGACGAGCGTCATCCCCCGGCGGCCCAGCTCCGTGCCCAGCTCGCGCGCGGCCTCGGTGTACTCGGGGCGGGTGCCCGGCCTGGAGCCGCAGAAGACGCAGACGCTGCGCACGGACATGTCAGAAGGCTCCGCGCCGCTCGGGGTGCGCCGCGTAGAGCGCCACCAGGGCCGAGAGGAACAGGATGAGGGGCAGCGCGAGCGCGTACACCTGCCGGCCCTGCCGGAGGGCGATGCCGCACGGCAGGCCAAAGAGGAAGCCGCCCAGGTGGCCCGACCAGCTCACGAAGGGCAACAGGCTGAGCACCGCCACCTGCACCAGCCAGATGCCCAGCTCCCGGCGCCCCTGCCGCGTGGCGATGGGCAGCATGGCGCCCGCCCAGCCCAGAATCATCCCGGACGCGCCCACCATGGGCGTGTCGAAGTTGAACAGCAGCGAGAACACGGACGAGCCCAGTGCCGTCACGAGCGACAGGCCGAGGAAGCGCAGCGAGCCGATGCCGCGCTCCAGCGTGAAGCCCAGCGTCACGACGACGGACATGTTGAAGACGAGGTGGAGGATGCCGCCGTGCTCCAGCGCGCACGCGAGCAGCCGCCAGTACTGGCCCTCCTGCACCGCGGGGCCGTACAGCGCGCCCAGCGGGAGCTGCCGCGCGGTGAAGGACGGCAGCTGTCCGGCCTCCTCCAGGAGGAAGACCGACACGCACAGGCCGATGATGGCGTAGCAGACCCACGGGCGCGGCTGCGGGGCCTGGGGCGGGGGAGGCGTGCCGAACGGATGGCCTCCGCCGCGAGGCTCAGTCCCGCCACCTGGCGCGTCGAGGATGTGTCGCGGTCCGGAGGACATGTCCCTCACAGCTCCCGGGAAAGGGTGGTGTCTCGCAGCCAGTGGTGGTCATCGGGATGCGGATAGTCGAGGGTGAAGTGCAGTCCCCGACTCTCCTTGCGACGGCTGGCGCAGTCGACGATGAGCAGGGCCACATCGGCGATGTTGCGCAGCTCGATGACGTCCCGGGTCACCTCGAAGCGCCAGTAGTAATCACGAATCTCCTCGCGCAACAGCTCCAGCCGGCGTCGCGCGCGCATCAGCCGCTTGTCCGTCCGGACGATGCCCACGTAGTTCCACATGAGCCGGCGGATCTCGTCCCAGTTGTGGCTGACGACGACGCTCTCGTCGGACTCCACCGCGCTGCCCGGGTCCCACTCCGGCGGGTCCTCGCGCGGGGTGGGCAGCGACGCCAGCTCCTCCGCCGCGACCTTCACGGCGCGCTGCCCGAACACGAGCCCCTCCAGCAGCGAGTTGGACGCGAGCCGGTTGGCGCCGTGCAGTCCCGTGCAGGACACCTCGCCGATGGCGTACAGGCCCGGCACCGACGTGCGCCCATGCAGGTCCGTCACCACGCCGCCGCACTGGTAGTGGGCCGCGGGGACGACGGGGATGGGCTGCACGGCCATGTCGATGTTGAACGCCTTGCAGGTGGCGTAGATGTTGGGGAAGCGCTCGGTGAGGAACGCCCGGCCCATGTGCGTCATGTCCAGGTAGACGCACTCGTCGCCGGTGCGCTTCATCTCCGCGTCGATGGCGCGCGCCACCACGTCGCGCGGGGCGAGCGCGCCCAGTGGGTGGTAGCGCTCCATGAACGTCTGCCCGCCCTTGAGTCGCAGCTTGCCGCCCTCGCCGCGCAGGGCCTCGCTGATGAGGAAGCTCTTGGCCTCCGGGTGGAAGAGGCAGGTGGGGTGGAACTGGTAGAACTCCATGTTCGCCACCTGCGCGCCCGCGCGGTACGCCATGGCGACGCCGTCCCCCGTGGCCACGTCCGGGTTGGACGTGTACAGGTACACCTTGCCCGCGCCGCCGGTGGCCAGCACCGTCACCTTCGCGAGGAACCGCTCGATGCCGCCGTTCTCCAGGAGCGCGTACGCGCCCAGACAGCGGCTGCCGCCGGGCCTGGGCTGGCGCCGGTCCAGGATGAGGTCGATGGCGGCCGTGTTGGCGAAGAAGGTGATGTTGGGCGTCTCGTCGCACCTGGCGAGCAGCGCGCGCTGCACCTCGCGCCCGGTGATGTCACCCGAGTGGATGATGCGCCGCGCGGAGTGGCCGCCCTCGCGCGTCAGGTCGAACTCGCCGGAGGTCTGCCGGTTGAACTCCGCGCCCAGCGTGACGAGCTCCCGCACGCGCTCGGGGCCCTCGCGCACGGTGACCTCCACCGCGTCCCGGTGGCACAGGCCCGCGCCCGCGACGAGGGTGTCCTCGATGTGGGCGTCGAAGGAGTCGGTGGGGGCCAGCACGCTGGCGATGCCACCCTGGGCGTAGGCCGTGTTGCTCTCGCCTCGCTCGCGCTTGGTCAGCACCGCCACGGTGCCATGCCGGGCCGCCTGGAGGGCGAAGGAGAGGCCCGCCACGCCGCCTCCCAGGACGAGAAAGTCGAACCGATGGGGCATGGCCAACAGCCTTAACGACTGTAAGTGCTGGAAACAAGGCGTTTTCTTGAGGACTTTCCGGCGTGTGTCTAAGGTTCGAGGGCCGATATGCGAGCCATTCCCGCGCTCATGCTCTGTGCCGTGCTGGGCCTCCCGTCCTGGGCGGGCGCGTCCGAGTCCATCTACCGGTACGTGGAGAAGGACGGGACCATCGTCTACACGAACGTGCCGCCGACGGGCTCCAAGGGCGCGAAGAAGATGAAGGGGGCGTTCACCCAGGCGCCGGCGAAGAGCCGGCCGGTGGTGGGGCGCTCCCGCACGCCGCCGGACCTGGACCCGCACATCGCGGCGGCGGCGGTGCGCTACCGCATCCCGACGGCGCTCGTGCGCGCCATCATGCACGCGGAGAGCAACTTCAATAAGAACGCGCTGAGCCACAAGGGCGCGAGCGGACTGATGCAGTTGATGCCGGCCACGGCGTCGGACATGTACGTGAAGGACATCTTCGACGAGCGCGACAACATCGAGGGCGGGGTGCGCTATCTGCGCGTGCTCGCCAACATGTTCGACGGCGACATGGTGAAGATGATTGCCGCGTACAACGCGGGCCCGGACGCGGTGAAGCGCTACGGCGGCAAGGTGCCCCCGTACGAAGAGACGCAGGGGTACGTGCGCAAGGTGCTCCAGCTCTACTACCACTACAAGGAGCGCGAGCGACCCGCCGAGAGCGGACCCCGCGAGCTCACATCCCAGAATGACGACGCGCGTGAAGGGGCGGCCGGAGACGAGCCCCGCTGACGACGAGTTCCTCCAACAGCTCCAGCGTGGTGGAGAGCTGCTGGCGGCCAACAAGGTCATCGAGGCCAGGAGCTTCCTGGAGCGTGCCCACCAGCTCCAGCCTCGCAACGAGAAGGCGCAGAACCTGCTCGGGCTGTGCTTCTTCAAGCTCGGCATGTTCGACAGGGCGGCCGAGCTCTACGAGATGCTCGTGCGCGACAACCCGGTGGACCCGACGCTGCGGGTCAACCTGGGCCTGGTGTACCTGAAGACGAACGCGCTGCAGCGCGCGGTGCGCGAGTTCGAGACGGCCACGGACCTGTCGCCCGAGCACCAGAAGGCGCAGAACTACCTGGGCCTGGCGCTCGCGCAGATGGGAGAGTACGGCCGCGCGCGTGAGCACTTCCTGCTCGCGGGCAGCGACGCGATGGCGGAGAAGATGTCCCGCGCCATCGCCGGGGAGAACTTCGCCCGCGCCACGCCCGCGCCCGTGCCGCCGCCCGCGGCGCGGGTGGAGAGTCCTGCCCCCGTGCGGGCTGGGTCCCCGGAGCCCGAGGAAGAGGAGATCCGCTTCGCCGAGGACGAGGGGCCGAGCGCGCTCGGTGGTGGTGAGTCGGAGTCCTCCGCGTCGCAGTCCCGCGAGGATGCGGGGAGTCCGTTCACGACCGCTGGCCCTGTCGGCACGTCGGGGGGGGCGCTCTCCGCGTCGGGGTCGTCCGGAGCGACTGGCGCGCCGGGAACCTCGGTGGCCGGTGGCGCGCTCTCCTCCTCGGGGGCGTCCGGAGCGGGTGGCGCCTCGGGAGCGTTCGCAGCGGGTGGCTCACCGGGGAGTTCAGGCCCGTCCGGGGTCGGTAGCTCGCTGGGAGCGTCCTCGGCGGGTGGTGTGCCGGGTGCGACGGGCGCGGTCGGTTCTTCGGGAGCGTCCGCCTCGGTCGGAGCCGTCACCGCTTCGGGCGCGTCGAACGTGGCGAGCCAGGGTGCCGCGGTGGGTTCGCCGCCCATCCACGGGGCGTCGGCCTCGGCGGGCGCGTCCCTCCAGACGGGCTCGAGCACGTCCTTCGCGTCGGGTTCCTCCGCCACGGCGGGCACGGGCTCCACCTCGGACGAGACCTCCGCCGCGACCTCCTCGGTGCCGCTGTCCCGGCTGCAGCTCACCAAGGTCGCCGCGCGGCCGGCTCCGACGCGTGAGGCGACCTCCTCCGCGCCGCTCCTGTCGGTGCTGGCGCCCTCACTGGCCCTCGAATCGGAGCGGGGGAGTGGTCCCTTCGCCCTCGGCGAGGGCCGCTTCCGCATCGCCGTGGAGACGGAGCTGCTCACCCGGCTGGACGGCCTGGTGGCGCTCGAGGGACAGCTCGCGTTCCAGCCGGAGATGAAGCGCTTCCGGGGCCGGGCGACGGACAAGCCCTTCGGTGAGGGCGCCTCGCGCATGGTGCGCGCCCGGGGCCGGGGCGTGCTCCACCTGGAGCCCTCCGAGCGCCGCACGTTCCTGGCGGTGGACCTGGGCGAGGACTCCGCCTACTTCCGGGACGAGAACGTCTTCGCCTTCGAGGAGCCGGTGATGTTCGAGAATGGCCGGGTGCCCTCCGACATCGCGCCGGACCTGGACCTGGTCCACCTGCGCGGTCAGGGGCAGGTGCTGCTGAGCCTGCCCGGGCCGCTGCGCTCGGTGGCGGTGCGCCTGGAGGCGCCGGTGACGGTGCCGCTGACACACCTGGTCGGGTGGCAGGGCAACCTGACGCCTCGCGTGGTGCCGCTGCTCAAGTCCGCCTCCGGCGAGTCGCTGCGCACGGCGGTGGAGCTGGGGGGCGAAGGTTTTGCCCTCATCGCGCTTGGGGTCCGCTAGAAGGCGCGCCATGGCCACCGACCGAGCGATTCGCAAACAGCGCAAGCGGGAGGAGCGGGCGCGCCGGCGCGCCGAGCGCAAGCCGAGCGTGCTGGTGCAGGAGTTCTGGAACCTGCCCAACATGCTGACGCTGGGGCGCATCTTCCTCATCCCCCCGTTCGTCTGGCTCATGTACGACGGGGACCCGCTCAGCTCCCTGTTCGCGGGGCTCGTCTTCGCCGTCGCCGCCATCACCGACGTCATCGACGGCTACCTGGCGCGCAAGTGGAACCTCATCACCGTGGTCGGCAAGTTCATGGACCCCCTGGCCGACAAGCTCATCGCCATGGCGGCCCTGGTGATGATGGTGCGGCTCGGACGCATCGCGGCGTGGGTCGTCATCGTCCTGCTCGCCCGCGAGCTCATCGTCAGCGGCCTGCGCACCATCGCCGCCAGCGAGGGCATGGTCATCGCCGCCGGCCAGGAGGGGAAGTGGAAGACCTCCCTCCAGCTCGTGGGCATCATCTCCCTGTGCGTCCACTACGTGCACCCGCTGACGCTCGGCTCGTTCAGCACGCCCGTGGACTACAACCTCGTGGGCAAGGTGCTCGTCTACCTGTCCGGCGCGTTCTCCGTCTGGAGCGCGGTCGTCTACTTCCGGGCCTTCCTCGCGATGCTCGCGAAGCGGGGAGACGAGGCGCCGATCGCGAAAAGTGTTTGACGCCGTTGGGAGGCCTCTGTATACCCCACCTCACTTCGGGCGCGGCGCTGACGCGACGCGGCTGAAGCGGTGCCTGATGCGGGAATAGCTCAGCGGTAGAGCATCGCCTTGCCAAGGCGAGGGTCGAGGGTTCAAATCCCTTTTCCCGCTCCAAAAGAAGGCCCCTTGGGAAACCAGGGGGCCTTTTGTTTTCACCTGAGAAGGGTGCGGGCGCCGGAAGGTTGAGATGTCGTCGCGGTCCATGATGCGGGAATAGCTCAGCGGTAGAGCATCGCCTTGCCAAGGCGAGGGTCGAGGGTTCAAATCCCTTTTCCCGCTCCAGAACGAAGGCTCCCAGGGAAACCCGGGAGCCTTTTTGTTTTCTCACGCAATGACTCGCATCGCATGCGTGGCGGCCCCGCGGGGTGGGACGGCCGAGCGTGCGTCAGGGCCGGCTGGACGGAGGGGAGACGACCCCTCGCGAGAGGGCACGAGGGAATCGTGCGGGGTGTATGGCTTGCCTCGCACGCACTCGGGCCCTGCTATATGAAGGGCCCCCTCATGATTCGCCTCGTCCGAGAACTGTACCAATACCGAGGCCTGCTCCTCAGCCTCGTCCAGCGTGAGCTCAAGGCCCGCTACCGCGGCTCGTTCCTGGGCTTCCTCTGGACGTTCCTGAATCCCACGCTGCACATGTTGGTGTACGCGCTGCTCTTCACCATGGTGATGCGGCAGAACATCCCCAACTACCCGTACTTCATGTTCGTGGGGCTGCTGCCGTGGATCTGGTTCACCTCGTCGCTGACGGCGGGCGCCAGCGCCATCAGTGACCGGCGCGACCTGATGACGAAGGTGCGCTTCCCGGCCCAGGTGCTGCCGACCACGGTGGTGATGACGAACCTGAGCAACTACGTGCTGTCGCTCCCGCTGATGCTGACCCTGGGGCTCATCTACGGGCAGTACCCCACCTGGCACGTCATCGCGTTCCCGCTGGTGGTGCTCATCCAGCTCATCTTCACGCTGGCGCTCACGTACATCGTCGCGGCCATCAACGTGTCGTTCCGGGACCTGCAGCACATCGTCGGCAACGTGCTGACCATGTGGTTCTTCCTCACGCCGGTGCTGTACCAGGCGAGCACCATCCACGACGAGAGCCTGCGCACGACCATCCTGATGGCCAACCCCATGGCCAGCTTGATGCTGTCGTACCAGGCCATCTTCTACGAGCACCGCCTGCCGGACGCGGGCCCGCTGGCCGCGCTGGCCGTCGTGTCGGTGGTGCTGCTGTGGGGCGCGTCCGTCCTCTTCGAATCCCGCCGCGAGGACTTCGCGGAATCCATCTGAGCCGTCGCCATGCAGGAACCCCTCGACGCCATAGTGCTGCGCGATGTCGTGAAGAGCTTCCGGAAGAGGACCATCCGGGGTGAGTACACGACCTTCAAGTCCGAGCTGCTGCGCTGGTTGCGCGGCAAGAACAAGCCGAAGGAGGGGGGGCTCATCACCGCCCTGCGCGGCATCAACCTGCGCATCCCCCGCGGCAAGACGGTGGCCATCATCGGCCGCAACGGCTCCGGCAAGAGCACGCTGCTCAAGCTCATCACCGGCATCTACACGCCCACCTCGGGGGTGATGGAGATCAACGGCCGCATCTCCGCGCTCCTGGACCTGGGCGCGGGCTTCCACCCGGACTTCTCCGGCCGGGAGAACATCCTCATCAACGGCATCATCCTCGGCATGTCGCGCACGGAGGTGCGCGAGCGGATGGATGACATCATCGCCTTCAGCGAGCTGGGCGAGTTCATCGACGAGCCGGTGCGCACGTACTCCAGCGGCATGTACATGCGCCTGGCGTTCGCGGTGGCCACGCACGTGGACCCGGACATCCTCATCGTCGACGAGATTCTCGCGGTGGGCGACGAGCACTTCAGCAAGAAGAGCCTCGCGAAGATGACGGAGTTCAAGAAGCGCGGGAAGACCATCGTCCTGGTGACGCACGACCTGGGCACCGTGGAGAAGTGGTGTGACGAGGTCGCCTGGATCGACGGTGGCTACATCCGCCGCGTGGGCCGCCCCTCGGACGTCGTGGCCGAGTACAAGCAGGCCATCGCCCTGGCGGAGGCGCAGTCCGCCACCTTCACGCCGCCGGCGCTGACCGAGGACGGCGGCGCGCTGCCCCAGGTCAACGTGCCCGTCGAGGACGGCCCCGTGCGCCTGTCCGGCCTGCGGCTGACGTCGCCGGGCGGCGCGGAGGTGGCGCGGCTGTCCCCGGAGGTGGCGGTGGAGGTCTGCGTGGACTTCTCCGTCCAGGGGCCGTGCGCGGACCTGGAGTTCGAGGTGTCGCTCCAGTCCCCCGAGGGCCGGGCGCTCTACGAGACGAGCACGCGCGTGGAGTCGGTGCCGCTGCCGAAGGAGCTGCCGTCCTCGGGGCGGATGCGCTTCGTGCTGGAGCGGCTGGGCCTCTTGGCGGGCACGTACGTGTGTGTGGTGTCGGCACGCACGGCGCAAGGGGTGTCCCGCGAGCGCTGCACCTTCGAGGTGAGCTCCTCGGTGGCCGAGCGCGGGGTGTTCCGTCCGGCCCACCACTGGGTGGTGGAGCCCGTCGCGGTGCAGATCTCCCCCGCGCTCGCGGGTGGCGGCCGTCCCTGAGTCATTCGGGTTGGCGGGAGTCGTCAGGGGGCGTATCCGTGCGGCCGGCACGCGAACGAGAGAGGCGGTACGGCGGTGAAGACAGTGCTGGAGAAGCTCGCCGGTGATTCACAGGCGCCCGACGCGGCGCCGGGCGCCGGGGAGCTGGCGCGGATGGTGGCCGTGGTGCGCTCGCTGCTGGAGGCGCGCCGCCCGTGTCTGCCCGGGGCCTGCGAGGACGTGACGGCGCTGGAGGGCGCGCTGCGGCTGCTCACCGAGCAGCTCTACCGGGCCCGGCCGGAGGGGGCGCACGCGCTGTCCCCGCTGCAGGAGGCCTCGCGGCTGGCGGTGCCGCACGAGTTCGCGGTGCCGGACTCGCACCGCGCCACGCTGGGCCGCGTGGTGACGGCGACCAAGCGCGCCTTCATCGAGGGACTGCACCCGTTCCACGTCGAGTCACTGCGTCCCCAGGCCGACTTCAACAAGGCCGTGGTGCGCGTGCTGGAGTACCTCACGGTGCACCGCGCGCTGGGCCTGCGCGAGGACGTGTCGGCCTGGGCTCGCGCACAGCTGGCGCCCAAGGCGGACCCGACGCGCTGGCGGGTGGCGCGCTCCCACCGGGGCGGCGCGCTGGGCTCGGTGGTGGAGGCCGCCAAGCGCTCGTACCTGTCCGCGGCGGGGCCCGTGCTGGAGGGGCTGCTCAAGGGACAGTCGGCCTGGAACGCGGCCATGGTGGAGGCCGTCGTCGCGGCGGCCAGCCCCACGCCGCCCGACGAGGCCACGGGCGCCCGGTGGGTGGCGGGGCTCGTCGAGCACAACGACCCGCTGCGGCCCGAGGCCCTGCCGCGCCCGCTGCGCGCGGGGGCGCCCTTGTGGACGGAGCTGTTGCGTCGGCAGACGCGCTTCAACGAGCAGGCGGTGCTGGCGCTGGCGGGTGTGCTGGGCACGCGCACCCCCGCGCCCCGTCCCCCGGAGCTGGGTGACTACGAGGGCTGGTGCGCGAGCCGGGAGCCGGCGGACCTGGAGGCCGCGCGCGAGGCGCTCGGAACGCTGTCCTCGCGGCCCCGGGTGACGCTCGTCACGCCCGTCTACAACACGCCCGAGTCCTTCTTCCGCGAGTGCGCGGACAGCGTGCGGGCGCAGCTCTACACGGAGTGGGAGTGGGTGCTCGTCGACGACGCCAGCACCGCGCCGCACGTGGCGGGGATGCTGCGCGAGGCGGCGGCGGGGGACGCGCGCATCCGCGTGGTGACGTTGGAGCAAAACGGCGGCATCGCTCGGGCGACGAACGCGGGCCTGGCGGTGGCGACGGGCGACTGGGTGGGCTTCCTGGACCACGACGACACGCTGGCGCCGCACGCGCTGGCGCGGATGGTGCTCGCGGCGGAGGCGGAGCCCTCGCTCGAGGTCCTCTACAGCGACGAGGACCGGCTGGACTCCGAGGGCCGGCGCACGGCGCCGTTCTTCAAGCCGGACTGGTCTCCGGACCTGCTGCGCTCGGTGAACTACGTCTGCCACTTCCTCTTCGCGCGGCGGCGGTTGATCGAGGCGGTGGGGGGCGTGCGCGAGGGCTTCGACGGCTCGCAGGACTTCGACCTGATGCTGCGGCTGAGCGAGGCGGCGCGCGGCATCGGCCATGTGCCCCAGCTCTTGTACCACTGGCGCGCCAACCCGGCGTCGTTCTCCAGCCAGGCGGCGGGGCTTTCGAAGGCGACGGACGCGGGCGAGCGCGCGCTGCGCGAGCACCTGGCGCGCAAGGGCGAGGCGGCCGAGGTGTCCAGCCCCGCGCCCACGCAGTACCGGGTTCGCTATCCGGTGAAGGGCACGCCGAAGGTGTCCATCATCGTCCCGTTCAAGGACCGGCCGGACCTGCTGGAGCTGCTGGTACCGGGGCTGCTCTCGCGCACGACGTATCCGCACTTCGAGGTGCTGCTGGTCTCCAACAACAGCACGAAGCCGGAGACCTTCGCGCTCCTGGAGCGGCTGACGGACCCCCGGCTGGTGAAGCTCACCTGGGACTTCCCCTTCAACTACCCGGCCATCAACAACTGGGCGGCGAAGCAGGCCACGGGCGAGCTGCTGCTCTTCCTCAACAACGACATGGAGGTGGTGGACCCGGGCTGGCTGACGGAGCTGGTGTCGCAGGCGCAGCGGCCCGAGGTGGGCGCGGTGGGCTGCAAGCTGCTCTTCCCCGAGGGCACGGTGCAGCACGCGGGCGCGGTGGTGGGAATCACCGGCATGGCGGGCCACCCGTTCTGGCGGCTGCCGGATGGCCCCATCTCCACGCCGTTCGGCCACACCGAGTGGACGCGCAACTGGCTGTCCGTCACCAGCGCGTGCGTCATCTTCCGGCGCGACGTCTTCGAGGGCCTGGGCGGCTTCGACGAGCGCTTCCAGGTCTGCGGCAGCGACGTGGACATCGGCCTGCGGCTCAACCAGCGCGGCCTGCGCGTGGTGTACACGCCGCACGCGCGCCTCATCCACCACGAGTCCGCCAGCCGCCGCGCGGACGCCGTGCCGGAGTCCGACTACTGGTGGTCCTACGTGTCCTACCGGCCCTGGCTGGGGGAGCGCGGAGACCCGTTCTACAACCCGAACCTCTCGCTGCTGGGCACGGACTGCTCGCTCCGACGTCACCCGGAGACGGGCGAGACGCTGGCCCTGCGCACGCTGACGCACGACGTGCCCAGCGCGCAGGACCCGGCCATGGAGGCGCGGGCGCGGGCGCAGCGCCACCTGGTGGAGCACCTGGGCGAGCTGGACTTCACGCCCGAGCAGGCGGCGGCGTCCCGCGAGTCGGCGGGAGCGGCCCTCTCGGCCCTGCGCGCGCGGGGGAAGGTGCGCACGGCCACCTGGTTCATCCCCGCGTTCGGCCACGTCTACGCGGGCATCCACACGCTGTTCCGCTTCGCGGACCTGATGCAGCGGCGTCACGGCGTGCAGAGCGACTTCGTCGTCTACGACAAGCCGGGCGCGAGCCCCGGGGACTTCGAGGCCAGGGCGGCCACCGTGTTCCCCGGCGCGGCGGGGGCCTTCCGCGTGCTGGCGGGGGCGTCCGCGCTGGCGGAGCTGCCCGAGTGCGACCTGGCCATCGCCACGTACTGGACGTCCGCGTACCAGGTGCTGCGCCACCCGCGCGCGGCGGTGCGCGCGTACTTCGTGCAGGACTACGAGCCGATGTTCTTCGCGGCCGGCACCCAGTCCGCGCTCGCGGAGCAGACCTATCAGCTGGGGCTCCTGGGCATCTTCAACACGCCGGGCCTGCGCGACACGGTGAAGGCGCTGCATGGCATGGACGGCTTCGCCTTCGAGCCCGCCGTGGACTCGGCGCTCTTCCATGACCGGCGTCCGGCGCGCAAGGGCCCGGTGCGTGTGTTCTTCTACGGACGGCCCGGCAACGAGCGCAACGGCTTCGAGTTGGGCCTGGCGGCGCTGGCGCGGCTCAAGCGGGAGCTGGGCCCGGCGGTGGACATCGTCACGGCGGGCGCCGAGTGGCATCCGGAGTCCTACGGCGTCCGCGGGCTGGTGACGAACCTGGGCGTGTTGCCCGCGGAGCGCACGGCGGCGCTCTACCGGGAATGCGACGTGGGTCTGTGCTTCATGTTCACCCGCCACCCGTCCTACCTGCCCCTGGAGATGATGGCGTGTGGCGTGACGGTGGTGACCAATGACAATCCCGCGAACCACTGGTTGCTGGAGGACGGGGAGAACTGTCTGCTGTCCGCGCCGACGGTGAGCTGCGTGCTCGCGCGGCTGCGCGCGGCCGTGACGGATGCCTCGCTGCGCGCGCGAATCGGTGCTCGCGCGGCGGAGCGTGTGCGCCGCACGAGCTGGGAGGAACAGGTGGACCTGCTGCTTGAATACCTGCTGACGCCAGACGTCGGGAGCGCTCGCGCCGCCGTCAAGTAAGGCACTCGCCCGGCCCGCTCGCTCGGATGTGGGCCAGGCGGGCGTCGGATGCGTCGGATAAGACAGGTGCCCGTGCGACTGGGCGCACCTCGTGGCTTTTACCCTTCACTGCCAGCACGTCCCTTGCCTGAGCGCCGCCAGTCATGGGAATGGTTGCAGGACTTACCGAACTTCGCTGGAAACGGACCCTCGGTCCATGTAGGCGGCGTCAATTCTCAACGGCCTATGTACAAAGACATCAAGAGCGAGCGCCCCAGCGGGGACTCGACGCAAATGAGCAAGGGGCTTCCATTGTGGACGCCGGCCGCCGGCCGCGCGCAGTGGGAGGCGGGGAACGCCGACGCGCAGGGCGCCAGGATTTACGGTCAGCAGGAGCGGGTGCTGAGCACGCTCATCCGCGCGGAGCAGAAGCGCCTGGACCGTGCACTGTCCGTGCTGGAGCTCGGCTGTGGCTTCGGTCGTCACGCCGCCTATGTCACCCGGCTCTCGCACGTCCAGTACCACGGGTATGACGCCTCCGAGTCCATGACGGAGCCGCTGCGTCGCGAGGCGCCGCAGCTGGCGAAGGAGCGCATCTTCTTCGGCGAGGACCCGCTCACCGCGGTGGGCGAGCGCCGCTTCGACGTGGTCTTCAGTGTCGCCACGCTGCTGCACACGCCGGGGGACCGCATCTCCAGCCTGCTGGAACGCCTGGGGCGGCTGCTGTCGCCGGATGGCGTGCTGGTGCTGGTGGAGAACCCGCTGGTGCCCACGAGCGTGTGGGACGCCTCGCAGCACCCGGGCGGTTGGCTCCACGCCTTCGCGGACCTGCTGCCGCAGGGGTGGGACCTGCACCACGGGCCCGGTCTGGTGGACGGCCAGGACGTCTATGTCCTCAAGCGCCACGGTGACGAGGGCCGCCGCTACTTCCAGCTCACGGGGCCGGAGTCGCCGCGGGACGAGTCGCGGCCGGTGACGCTGGAGGCGCTGCGCGAGCGCGCCATGCCCCAGTTCCTGGCGTGGGCGGAGCGGGCCAGCAAGTCCCTGTCGGGGGCCGCGGCCACGAGCGCCGAGGCGAAGGTGGAGGAGCTCACCGCGCGGCTGGCGGCGGAGACCGAGCGCTTCGCGCGCCGCCAGCGGCTCCAGGCGCTGTCCGACGACCTGGCGCGCCTGCGGGCCTCGCGCGTCGCGTTCCCGGATGCACCCACCGCGTACACGCCGCCCGCGGGAATCCCAGGCTTCCTCCACAACGCGCCGTTGGACACGCGTTGGGCGGCCGTCATGCCCCGCTTCGGGAAGCTGATGCATGTCTTCCATCAGGAGTGGCATGGCATCCGCGCCGCCGCCGGCTACATGCCGGGGCAGAAGCTGGCCATCGCCTGCGAGCGCACGCTGGATGAGCGCGAGCTGCGCGCGGCCCTGGAGTTGGTGCAGCGCAGCGGCTGTGACACGGTCATCGTCCACTCGTACTCGCCCAACGCCCGCGACTTCATGGTGCTGCTGCGCCGGACGATGGGCTCGTCGGTGCGCATCCTCTCGCTGTGGCACGGCTCGTCGGCGCAGTTCCACTACTCGCTGGAGCTCGACTACTTCGCGCAGCTCGTGGACCTGAAGCGGCGCGGCGTCATCGACGAGGTGGCCACCGTCAAGCCGGGCATGCACCTGCTGTCCTCGGACATCTTCCCCAAGACGGTCATCAACCTGCCGCCGCGCGTGTCGGACGCCGAGCGCACCTCGCCGACGCGGCGGATGACGCGCGCCGCGCTCATCCCCACGCCCAATGACTGGCGCAAGAACTTCTTCACCAACCTCTTCGCCTGCCAGGCCTCCTCGCGCATCGACGACGTCTACGTCACCGCGAGCTACAAGCTGCCCGAGGCGCTCAAGGCTCGCCGCCGCATCCACCACGTCGCGCGCCCCAGCCGCACGGAGCTGTTCGAGCTGGTGCGCCGGTGCGACATCGTCCTGAACGCCTCGCTGTCGGAGTGCCAGCCCATGACGGCGCTGGAGGCGCTCTCGCTGGGCATCCCGTGTGTCCATGGCACGCTGAGCATGGGCGCGCTGGATGCGCATCCCTATCAGCGGCTCTCGCAGATCGCCGGCGTGGACTCCGTGGAGGCCGTCACCGCCGCCATCGAGCAGGTGGTGTCGCTGCGCGAGCGCGCGCCCGAGGAGCTGGCGCAGATGATGGCGGACTACGCGCGCGCCCTGACGGCGGAGGCCGTCGACGTCCTGGGGGAGTTCGTTCAGTCATGAGCCCGCGTCGTGTCTGTCTCGTCACCGACGAGCTCTATCCCTTCACCGCGGGAGGCATCGGACGGGTCCTCCACAACCTGGTCGAGGACTCGCTCCAGCGCGACGCGGACATCGAGCTGCACCTGCTCTTCCCGTCGAACGCGACGTTGATCCCACGCGAGGTGGAGGAGCACTTCCAGGGCCGCGTGCGAGCGCACCGCGCCGCGCCGCGCGCCGACTGGGAGACGAGCATCGACGAGGGCGGCGTCTATCCGCCTCCGGGGGCCTTCACCGACACCTCCTGTCATGCCCAATCGATGGAGCTGCTGCTCGAGCTGCGCCGGCTGGAGTCCGAGGGCATCGACTTCGAGGTCATCGAGTTCCCGGACTACCGGGGCTGGGGCTTCTGCGCCATCCAGGAGAAGCTGCTCGGCTGTGGCCTCGTGGGCGCGCGGATGGTGGTGCGGCTGCACTCGACGGCCGGGATGCTGGCGCCCTTCGAGCGTCAGCTGCCGGGGCGCGAGCACCTGGGCCAGTACGAGCTGGAGCGCAAGGCGCTGCTGGACGCGGACCTCGTCGTCGCGCACATCCCCGGCGTCGCCGAGCTCAACTGCTCACACTACGGCTTCGCGCGTGGCTGGCTGGACAAGGTCATCCGGGAGTTTCCGCCCGTCGCGCCGAAGCGGGAGCTGGTGCCGCTGCGAGGCGAGGGTGAGCCGGACCTGCTGTTCGTGACCAAGGTGCAGAGCATCAAGCGCGCGGACGTCTTCGTGCGCGGAGCCGCCGCCTTCATGCGCCGCTGCTCCGAGTACCGCGGCAAGGCGGTGCTGGCCTGCCACGTCGCGAGCGCGGCGTACCTGGCCCAGGTCCAGGCGCTGATTCCGGAGGACCTGCGTCCGCGGTTCGTCTTCACCGGTCCCAGCAAGGACCGGGACGCGCTGATGCGACAGGGCATCGTCGTCATCCCGTCCGCCTACGAGTCCCTCAACCTCACCGCGTACGAGGCCGCCAGCGCGGGCGCCACGTTGGTGCTCAACGCGGCGTGCGTGGCCTTCGCCCCGGGCAGCCCCTTCGTGGACGGCGTCAACTGCCACACCTTCGATGGCTCGGTGGAGGGGCTGGTGGATGCCATGGAGCGCGCGTGGCGCTCCGGTGCGCTCCATCCGGTGGAGTGGACGGCGGACGCGCCGTACTGGGAGCGGCCCCAGCCGAAGCCCGAGCGGACCGGGATGCCGCCCGACGAGCGGCGGCCTCGCGTCAGCGTGCTCATCACCAACCACAACCTGGGGCGCTTCCTCCCGGAGACGCTCGAGAGCATCGCGGACAGCGACCATCCGGAGATCGAGGTCATCATCGTCGATGACGCCTCCACGGGGGCGTTCGACCACGAGGTGCTGGCGCACATCGAGGAGGCCATCCGCGCCGGTGACAGCGGGGTGAAGCTCATCCGCAACCCGGTCAATCGAGGGCTGCCGGCCTCGCGCAACATCGGCCTGCGCGCCGCGACGGGCGACTACATCCTGCCGTTGGACGCGGATGACTGCATCAGCCCCACCTTCATCCGCATGGCGGTGGAGGCGCTCGAGCGTCACCGCGAGTTCGACGTGGTGGTGCCGTCCACGGGCTACTTCGACTCCGACGAAGCGCGGGCCCAGCGCCGCTTCATCGACTACGCGCTCTTCATCGGTGACTGTCCATCCCTTGGAATGGTCGCCAACCGGTTGGCGTGCGCCACGTCGCTGATGCGCCGCTCGGTGTTCGAGCGGATCCGCTACAACGAGCAGCTGACGAGCTACGAGGACTGGGACCTCTACCTGCGGCTGGCCCACTCGGGCAGCCGGTTCCTGGTCACCAACGCGCTGCACTTCCACTACCGGCGGCGCAAGGGCTCGATGATTACCGGGGTCAACCGGCACCGGCACCTGGAGCTCCTGTACCAGCTCCACCAGGGCCTTCCCCGGCCGCTGCCCGCGGGTACGCAGCTGGCCATGTTCCTGTTGCTGGCCCAGCCGGAGCACGCGCTCCACGCGGCGACCACCGAGGCGGTGTCGACGGCGGCGGCGAGCGAGGCGCCCCTGCGCTACGACGTGGTGGACAAGGTCAACCGGGCATTGAAGCGCGTGCCCGTGGTGCACCGGATGCTCAAGGTCGCCGCGGCCGGATTGACGCCGGAGGGCGAGGAGGTCCGGCCCATCCGTTATTCGCTGGTGGACCTGCTCAACCGAACCCTCAAGCGGATGCCGGCCGTGCATCCCCGCATGAAGCAGGTGGTTCGCACCACCAGCCAGTGGGGGCTCAGCCGTCGCTGAACCGGCGGTGCCCGGAGAGGACACGTCACGGTGTCCTCCGGGTGTCCTTCAGCGCCGACCGCGCAGGCGGTCCACGAGCTGCTGACGCAGCGGGCGCGAGGTGTCCTCCGTCCCCACCACGCGTGTCGCGACGCCGCGCAGCGCGTGGTGGACGAAGTCGAGGCGCTTCAGCGTCCCGTTCACCCGGTCGACCACCTTGTCGAGCAGGGGACGGGGGGCTGCTTCCGCGGCCCTGGCGAGCGCCAATGACTCCAGTTTGAGGGCCTCTCCCTGGAGGATGCACAGCGAGCGCTCGGGGTGGAGCGCGAGGCGTGGGTGCTTCTGACGCAGGTAGGCCATCAGTGGAGGGCGGTCTCCCACCATCGACGTCCGCGTCATCGAATCCTGTCTCAGCCGGTACTGGAACAGGGGCTCCGGGATGACGGAGCCGCCGAGTCCCCGCTCCGCGAGGGAGCAGAAGACATCCCAGTCCTCGAAGCCGGTGAGCCACTCGTCGTACCCGCCGACCTCTTCCAGGTGACTGCGCCGCATCAGCGCGGTGCAGGTGGAGGCCACGTTGGCGACCCAGAGCGCGTCACGCTCGACGCCCCACGGAGCCCAGCCCCCCGTCACGTGGGTGGCGTCCTCGACGAAGTAGGTCACCAGGGACGTCACGTAGCCGAGCCCCGGCGTGCCCTCCAACACCGTGAGGCACTTCTCCAGGAAGGTCGGGGCGATGAGGTCGTCCGGGTCCAACGGCAGGATGTAGTGCCCTCGGGCGGCCTTCAAACCCGCGTTGCGGGCGGAGCTCAGTCCTCCGTTCTGCTTGCGGATGATGCGCAGGTCGGGTGCCTGGACCCTGTCGAGCAGCTCGATGCTCTCCGGGTCGGTGGAGCCGTCGTCCACGAGGAGGATTTCGTAATCCGTGAAGGTCTGCGCGCGGATGGAGCGCAGCGTCTCCGGCAGGTATCGCCCCATGTTGAAGTAGGGCAGGAGCACCGAGACGCGTGGTGTGTCGGACCGCTCGCGAGCGGGTCGGGGGAGCACGTGGTTTCGCACGTGCGCCACGCTCTCCACGGCGGTCTCCCACTGCTTCACGACTCGCGAGGGGGCGTGGACGTCGGCGACACGGAGCGGGGCTTCGCGCTGTGCCGTCTGTCGAAGCTCGGGGCGGGTGAGTGCCTTCTCCAGCGTGGCCGCCAGCTGTCCCACGTCGCCAGAGCGGAAGAGCAGGCCGCTGCGGCCGTCCTCGATGAGGTCCGCCAGTCCGCTCGCATCGTCGCCGACCACGAGCACGCCGGAGGACATCGCCTCGAGACAGGCATCCGGAACTGGCCCCGAGGGCGCTGGGATACAGCACACGGTGGTCGCGGCGAATGCCGCTGCCAGCTCGGCGTCGGGAAGCGCGGAGTCGAAGTGGATGCGCTCGTGCCACGCGGGAGCGACCTGCCGCTCCAGCCAGCCACGCAAGGAGCGCCCGAAGGGGCCGGTCTCGGTGTCGTCTCCGATGAGGCGGAGCTCCGCGTCCACGCCTCGCTCGAAGAGCGCCTGCATGGCCTCGATGAGGAGGTGGAGGCCCGCGCGATACTCGAGCCGGCCGGCATACACGACGCGTGGCCGAGGCGTCTGCGTGCGCCGGGTCGGGGAGGCGTCGCTTCGCGCGACGAACGGCGGGGGCACCACGACACCCCGTGTGTCGAGCTTCAGTCGGGTGCTCACCTGCGCGAGCAGGGCGCGAGTGGGGGACAGCAGCAGGTCCGCCTCGCGAATGGACGTGTCCTCCAGGTGCTCCAGCTGGGCCGCGTCCATGTCCATCGTGGCGACGCGATTGAGCGCACGGGCTTCGTGGGTGGGGCCATGCAGCCGCACCGCGAGCACGGCGGAAGCGAAGTGGCCCAGGGTGCGTCGGGCGCGGAGCGAGAAGTAGCCCTCTCCCTCGTACTCGGGGAACTCGATGACGTCGAAGGGGTGGCTCGCGTGCAGCTCGCGCAGCGCGAGATACACCGCCATCGAGTGACGCAGGGGCGGGAAGGGGAAGGCCCCCGCGAACCCCGGCGTCAGCTCGGACGGTACGGTGTGGATGCGGACGCCCGGCAGCAGCGCCCGTGCCTGTTCGAGGGCCGGATGCGGTGCGGTGAGCAGATGCACCTCATGGCCCGAGGCCGCGAGCGCGCGGCTCATCGACAGGGCATGGTGGCCGATGCCCTCGGCGGGGCTGACAGGCAGCGCTCGGCGGACCAGGCAGATGCGCACGAAGACCTCGGAAGCGAAGGGCTACCGTTTACCCGAACGGCGACGTCGCGAAGTGTCGGCGGACGGACGTGGCGTGGCTGCGCCGGTGCCCTTGGCGATGGGCTCCGGCGTCCGAGACGAATCCATCGCGTCGCTGCCTTGCGGTGACGTGAACGCAGGCGCGTCCTGAGCCACCTCGCGCGCGTTGCCTTGCGCCGACGCGGACTGCGCCTGCGTGCCGCTTCCGCGCGCGGCCTCCTCGATGCGCGCGAGCCGCCGCTCGACGTCCTGCCGCCAGGTGGCCTGGGTCCGAGCGTGCTCACGCTGCACGTCGTGAATCGTCGCCAGCGCATCGAGGATGGACTCGTTGAACTCCACCTGCTTGCGCAGCGCCTCGTTGATGAACGGCTGGAACACGAGCCGGAAGGCGCGCTTCGCCAGCACCAGCGCCGGCCCCGTCACGCCGCCGCGGTGCGACGTCACCGGGCCCGCGTAGCGACTGTCCATCTTCCCGCGCGCCTCGGTGAGCAGCGCGGGCCAGGGCGTGGTGACCGCCGGCCTCGCGGACGCCTCGAGCACCTGGCGAAGCGACTCCCTCGCCTCGTCCGAGGGCTCCGGAAGCTTCTGGGTCTCCCTCGCCACCGTCTCGGCGGAGGGCGCCCGGGTCAACAAGTCCTCAGCGCGCATTCGAGCCACCTCGGGCAGAAGAAAGTGCCTCTACCAACGCCGTCACGACCTGCTCCGGATGCGCAGGCTCCATGGCGACCAGCCGCGCTCCCAACTGACGACGCGCGGGCTCCAACACCGTCGACGGCGCCGACGGAACATGCGTGCCACAGGCCCTGGCTCCCACGTGCGGCAGGAGCGCCTGCGCCACCAACGTCTCCACTCCCAACAGCACCACCGGCGCCGCGGACACGCGCGCCGCGGTCTCCAGCGACGAGGACCCAGGCAGCGCATCAGGGCCCGGGCTCACCGGCTGGTCCGGCGTGAAGTGCCACACGGGCACCCCCTCCACGTCCTCGGGCCCCAGCGTGGTGGACGCCTCCTGTCCCCGAGGCCGCAACGCCAGCACCCGTGCTCCGGGCAACCGCTCCACCAGTCGCCGCGCCAGTCGCGACGAGGCGTCCTCGGGGCGCACGGTGAACGCGGGACACACCACGTCGACAGCAGCCTTCTCGTGTCCCAGCGAGGGCCCGCTCGGGCGCGCCGTGAGCAGCGCCTCGAACGCCTGGCGCACCTGCTCGGCCACGCTCTCCTGTGAGAGCGACGCCAGCCGGGCGCGCTGTCCCTGGAGCACCTCCGCGCGCAGGGCGGGGTTGCGGTCCAGCACGGCGAGCAACTGCGCCACCTCTTCCGGCGCATCCGTCAGCGTGGCCAGCCCCGCGCCACCCATCGTCTCCGGAACCGCCGCGGCTCCATACGCCACCACGGGCACGTCGCGGTACATCGCCTCCAACAAGGGCACACCGAAGCCCTCGTGCCGGCTCATCGACAGGTACGCGGACGCCGTCCTGAAGCACGCGGAGAGCTGCGCCGGACTCACGCGCCCCAGGAACAGCACCCGCTCCGCGCCGAGCACCTCCTTGAGCCCGTGCAGATACGCACCATAGGCCCCGTCCCGATGCAGATACCCCGCGACCACCAGCCGGCTCCTCGGTTGGTACAGCCGCTGGTACGCGGTGAAGACGCGCAGCACGTCATCCACCTTCTTGCTCGGCACCGCGCGTCCCACGAAGAGGACGTTCGCGCACCCATCACCCAGCTCCGCGAGCAGCGCCGGGTCCGGGGCCGTGTCGAACGCACTCCAGTCGATGGCGAAGGGCAGCGTCGCCACGGAGCCGTAGCCCGCGGCCACCAGCTCCTCCGCGCTGAAGCGCGAGTAGCCGAACGCCCGCTCGATGTGCGGCCGCAGCTCCAGCAGCTCCTCCCGGGCCGCGTCGCACGCGGCGGCCACCTTCCGCTCGAACCCCTCGAACAGCCGGGCGGGCGTCACGTTGTGGTACACGAGCACCTTGCGACCAGGCGCCCGGGCGATGAGCGGCACCAGCCGCGACTGGAAGCTGTGGTGCACCAGCAGGAGGGAGTCCGGGCGGGCGTCTTTCGCGTACTCGCGCGCGTGGCGGACCTGGTCCTTGCAGGCGTCGTCCCAGTCCTCGGCGTAGATGTCCGACGCGTGGCCCCAGCGACGCAGCAGGTCCTGGAGGTAGCGCACCTGGTTGCCCACCGCGTCGCCCCAGGCGAGCCGGGGCAGGAGCTGGTGGACCGCCGGGAGACCCGTCGTCGGGGGGCTGCGTCTGGATTCACTCACGCGGAGGCTCCCTTAGCGCCGCGAGGGGGAGCACACAAGCCCGAGGCCCCTGGCGCCTTGACCGTCAAGAACCTCTCCGATACGCAGGCACCCTCTCTGAGCACCCGAGGCCCGCGGCACATGAACGTAATGGTGACAGGAGGGTGTGGCTTCATCGGCTCCAACCTCGTGCGGTACCTGCGACGCGAGCGACCCGACTGGACGGTGCTCAATCTCGACCAGCTGACGTACGCGGGCAACCTGGAGAACCTCTCCGACCTGGAGGGCGACCCCCGCCACGTCTTCGTCCGCGGCGACATCGGCAACCGCGAGCTGGTGGAGCACCTGATGTCCGTGCACGCCATCGACGCCGTGCTGCACCTGGCGGCCGAGAGCCACGTGGACCGCTCCATCCTCGGCCCCGAGGTCTTCGTCACCACCAACGTGTTGGGCACCCAGCGGCTGCTCGAGGCCAGCCGCGCGCGCGGCATCCAGCGCTTCGTCATGGTGTCCACCGACGAGGTCTACGGCTCGCTCGGCCCCACGGGCGCCTTCACCGAGTCCTCGCCGCTCAACCCCTCCAGCCCGTACTCGGCCAGCAAGACGAGCTCGGACCTGGTGGCGCTCGCCTACCACCACACGTTCAAGATGGACGTGGTGGTGACGCGCTGCTCGAACAACTACGGCCGCTACCAGTTTCCCGAGAAGCTCATCCCGCTCATGGTGGTCAACGCGCTGCACGACAAGCCCCTGCCGGTGTACGGCGACGGCGCCAACGTGCGCGACTGGCTCCACGTGGAGGACCACTGCCGGGCGCTGCTGCTCGCGCTGGAGAAGGGCCGCGCGGGCGAGGTCTACAACATCGGCGGCGGCGCGGAGCGGCGCAACATCGACATCGTGAAGGCCATCCTCGGCCTGGTGGGCAAGCCCGAGTCGCTCATCCAGTACGTCAAGGACCGGCCGGGACATGACCGGAGATACGCCATCGACCCGTCGAAGATTCGCGCGGAGCTGGGCTGGACGCCCGCGCACACCTTCGAGGAGGGCCTGGCCCAGACGGTGCGCTGGTACGTGGACCACCCGGCGTGGTGGGGACGGGTGATGAGCGGCGCGTATCGCCAGTACTTCGAGACGCAGTACCAGCACCGCCTCCAGGGGAGGGCGTGACATGCGCGTGCTCGTCACGGGCTCGAATGGACTGGTGGGCAGCCGCGCCTGTCTGCAGTTGGAGCAGCGGGGCCACACCGTGGTGGGCCTGGGGCGAGGTCCCCGTCGCACCGGCGGCGCGTATGGCTACGCGGCGGTGGACCTGACGCGCGAGGCGGAGGTGGCCTCGGCGCTGGAGGCCGCGGCGCCCGAGGTCGTCATCCACTGCGCCTCCATGACGGAGGTGGACGCCTGTGAGAAGGACCCGGAGGCCGCCTACGCGGGCAACGTGCGCGCCACCGAGTTCGTCGCGCGGGGCGCTCGCAAGGCCGGGGCGCACCTGGTGCACGTGTCCACCGATTACGTCTTCGACGGCGAGGCGGGCCCGTACGACGAGGACGCCGTGCCCAACCCGCGCGGCGTCTACGCGGTGACCAAGCACATGGGGGAGCAGGCGGCGCGGGTGCTCGCGCCCGGCTGCGCCATCGCCCGCACGGCGGTGGTGTACGGCTGGCCTCCGGTGGAGGGGCGGCTCAACTTCGGCGCGTGGCTGGTGACGAATCTGGAGAAGGGCCAGCCCGCGAAGCTCTTCGAGGACCAGGTCGTCTCGCCCAGCCTCGCGGACAACGTGGCGGCCATGCTGGTGGAGCTGGGAGAGCGCAAGCTCGGCGGCGTCTGGAACACCTGCGGCGCCGCCGTGGTGGACCGGGTGGCCTACGGCCGGGCGCTGTGCGAGGTGTTCGGGTTCGACCCGAAGCTCATCGTCCCCACGCGCATGGCGGAGCTGAAGCTGCCCAGCCCCCGTCCGCTGAAGGGGGGACTGAGGACGGACAAGGTTCGCACCCAGCTCGAGGCGAAGCCCCTGGAGCTGGCCGAGTCGCTCGCGCGCTTCCACGCCACGTGGAAGGCCGCGCGGGGGCACTGACGTGGAGAGGTGGACATGAAGGGCATCATCCTCGCTGGCGGCTCGGGCACCCGGCTGTATCCGCTGACCCGCGTGGTCAGCAAGCAGCTGCTCCCGGTGCACGACAAGCCGATGATCTACTACCCGCTCAGCACGCTGATGCTGGCGGGCATCCGCGACGTGCTCATCATCTCCACGCCGCAGGACCTGCCGCGCTTCCGGGAGCTGTTGGGGGATGGCTCGCAGTGGGGCATGCGCTTCGAGTACGCCGAGCAGCCCCGGCCCGAGGGCCTGGCCCAGGCGTTCATCATCGGCCGCGACTTCGTGGGCAAGGACCCGGTGTCGCTCATCCTGGGCGACAACATCTTCTACGGCCACGGGCTCAGCAACCTGGTGCGCGACGCCGCGCGCCGCACGTCCTCCGGCGCCACCGTGTTCGGCTATTACGTGAAGGACCCGCAGCGCTACGGCGTCGTCGAGCTGGACGCGAAGAACCGCGCGGTGAGCCTGGAGGAGAAGCCGGCGAAGCCCAAGTCCAGCTACGCCGTCACCGGGCTGTACTTCTACGACAACCAGGTGCTCGACATCGCCGCGCAGCTCAAGCCGAGCCCGCGCGGCGAGCTGGAGATCACCGACGTCAACATCGAGTACCTGCGCCGGGGCCAGCTCGACGTGGAGCTGATGGGGCGCGGGTATGCGTGGCTGGACACGGGCACGCACAGCTCGCTGATGGAGGCCTCCAACTTCATCGAGGTCATCGAGCGGCGGCAGGGCCTCAAGGTGTCGTGCCCCGAGGAGATTGCGTACCGGATGGGCTACATCGACGCGAAGCAGCTCACGGCGCTGGCCGAGCCGATGCGCAAGAACGAGTACGGCGAGTACCTGCTGGCCGTCGCGGAGAACCGGGGGGCGGTGTCGTGAAGGTCATCCCCCAGGAGATTCCGGAGCTGCTGCTGCTCGAGCCCAAGGTCTTCGGTGACGACCGGGGCTTCTTCATGGAGCTGTTCCACGCGAAGCGCTACGCGGACGCCGGCATCCCCGGGCCCTTCGTGCAGGACAACTACTCACGCTCGGGGAAGGGCACCCTGCGCGGTCTGCACTTCCAGGAGCCGCAGGGGCAGGGGAAGCTGGTGCAGGTGCTCGCCGGCTCCGTGTACGACGTGGCCGTGGATGTGCGGCGCGGCTCGCCGACGTTCGGCCGGTGGGTGGGCGTGGAGCTGTCCGCGGAGAACCGCCGGCAGCTCTGGATTCCGCCGGGCTTCGCGCACGGCTTCTGTGTGACGAGCGCCACCGCGGACTTCCATTACAAGTGCACCACGCTGTACGCGCCGGAGGTCGAGCGCTGCATCGCGTGGGACGACCCGGACCTCGCCATCCCCTGGCCGGTGACGGAGCCGCTCATGTCCCCGAAGGACCTGCGCGCCCCCCGGCTGAAGGACGCGCAGGTGCTGCCTTCGCTGTCGTCGTCGCCTTGACGGGTGGGCGGGCGACGGGCCCGCTCACATCGCTCCGCCCGCGCGCAGGTTGATGCCGTACTCGAGGTAGGCCTTGAGGCACGACATCATGTGCATCCAGCCGCCGCAGTTGCCGTAGGACGCCTGGACGTCCGCCGGGGTGTCCTTCCAGCCGGACTCGCGAATCTGGACCATGGTGTTGCCGGCATCGATGGGCGTGAAGCGCATCTCCACCCGAATCTGATAGCCGCCCGGGCCCGCCTCCCACTCGAAGACGAGCCGGGCGTCCTTCTCTACCTCGCGGACGACGACGTCGTGCTCGCCCGGCACCTCCGCGAAGCTCCACTTCACCGTCGTGCCCGCCACCAGCGGCCCGCTCGCGGTCTGGACGAAGTAGCCGCTGAGCTTGCGCGGGTCCACCACCGCGTCGAACACCTGCGCCACCGGCTTCTGGACCTTCAGTTGCACCTGGAACCTGGGCTCCATCTCGTTGCTCCTCTCGCTGGGGTTCGGCCGGACAATATGTTATAGAATTATAACATGTCGAGGGCGGAGCGGGATGACCTCATCTTCAAGGCGCTGGCGGACTCGCGGAGGCGGGCGATGCTGGACTTGTTGAAGGAGGCGCCGCGGACGACGGGGGACCTGTGCGAGCGGTTCGAGGGCTCGCTGGACCGGTGCACGGTGATGCAGCACCTGAAGGTGCTGGAGCGCGCGGGCCTGGTCATCGCGGTGAAGGAGGGGCGCACGCGCTGGAACTACCTCGACGTCACGCCCTTCCAGGAGATCCACGAGCGGTGGATCTCCCCCTATGCACGGGAGGCGGTGGGCCTCCTGTCGAAGCTGAAGCGGGACGTGGAAGACGACTGACGCCCGCTGGACTCGCGGCTACAGGCTCTTGAGGAACTCCACCAAATCACCCCGCTGCGTGGCGTCCTGCACGTAGACGGGGTGGGGTGCCTTGTCGCCGCGCGCGGGGTCCAGCAGCGAGTCCAGCCCGGCCACCTCGCTGTCGTGGAGGAAGCGGTCCTTGCGCCCCAGGTCCAACAGCAGGGGCAGGGCGGAGCCACGCGGCTCACCGCGGCGGCTGGCCTCCACGATGACCGTCTTGTCGTCGAAGATGGTGGTCGGGTCGTCCTGGATGGGCGCGAAGGCGATGGTCCGGATGCCGGGCTCCACGGGGCGCTCGGCGAGCACCGTCGGGTTGTAGCCCGGGTAGATGCTCTTCATCGGCACGATGAAGGACGGGACGCGCTTGCTCTGGTCCACGTTGTGGCAGTTGGTGCAGCGCGCGGTGAACTGCTCGCGCCCACGCGCGGCGCGGGTGGCGTCGAAGGCGACCGGCGCGGGCGCCTGGAGGCTGTCGGTGTACGCGTTGAGGTCCCTCAGCGCGCTCTCGTCCACGCGCAGGCCCACGGGCGCGGCCTCGGTGCCGACCTGGTCGGCGGGGACGGCCGTCGCGGTGATGTACGGGAAGCCCTCGCCGACCACGCCTCCCTTGCCCACCACCTGCGTCTCCTTGAGGATGGCCAGGTAGTCGTCCGCCAGCTCGGTGCCCGCGGCCTTGCCGCCCAGGGCCTGGAGGAAGGTGCGCCCCCCGGGCGTCACCAGGCTCGTGAGGTCCAGCAGCACGGTGTAGACGAGGTTGTTGAAGTTCTCGAGCCGCGCGATGTCGCCGGGCGTGCCCCAGGGCGCGGCCAGGTCCGTGCGGAAGAACGACGCGATGTGCTGCTGCGCGCCCGTGCCGTCCGGCGCGTCGTCGAACGAGCCCAGCGGGTAGAAGGCCGGGTTGCTGACGAAGGCGTCGACCTCCGCCTCCGTGGACTTCTCCGTGAGGCCCTGCTCCGAGGGCGCGCGGCCGATGGACTTGTCGCCGTTGGCGGTCAGCTTCACCTGGAGGAGCGGGTAGAGCGCGCGCGTGTTGGCCGCCACCGCGAAGATGCCGCCCACGTTGAGGTTGTGCGGCGTGGGGCCGTCGATCTGCTTGCCGACGGAGCCGCCGCCCAGGTTGTTCGGCGACTTCACCACCGAGCCATCCGTGATGGCGTGGCACAGCGCGCAGGACACGCCCACCTTGTCGCCGCTGGCGACGTCCAGCTTGCCGTCCCCGTTGGTGTCCTTGACCACGACGCCAATCACCGCGTTGGCGTTGATGAGCGCCACGGTGGTGGCCGGGTCATTGAGCAGCGGACCGCTGGTGCCCTGGGAGGCCAGCTCCGCCGCGACGGCGGCCTTGGTGGCGTCATCGAGCGCGTCCACGTTGACGCTGAGGCCCGCCTGCAGCGCCTGCACCGGGGTGAGCCGCGCGGCGACGATGCCCGCGGGCAGGCGCACCGCGTCCGTCCAGAAGCCCTCGTTGCCGAAGGTCTCGAAGCGGAACACCTGCTGGCCCCGGGTGCTGTCGCCACCCGTCAGGCGCGGCAGGTCCGGGCCCTGGTCCGCGGGGCCGTCCTTCGTCTGGTTCTGGTTGATGTTCGGGCCGCTGTCCTTGCTCTTCGAGCAGGCCCCCTGCGCCATGGCAAGACTGGTGGCCAGGAACACCCAGCCGACCTTCCCACGATTCTTCTTCATCCTTGTTCCTCCAATGCTGACGCGCTTCGAAGCGCGCAGCTATTGAGGTCACTCGGGCGCGCGTGGCACGTGCATTCCGCGCGGGAGTTGGTGCCTGTCGCTTCGGCGACACCCGGGGTGATCGCCTGTGCTCACTCGGGCGCGCGAGCGTCGGGCGCCGTGCTTCCGGGTGCGGGGCACTCAGCGCGAGACGCTGTCACGGGCGAGCGTGCACTCCTCGCAGCCGGCGTCTGGCCCGCAGAGGAAGACGAGCGGGTCCGCGGCGAGCTGCTCCAGCGCGACGGCGACGATGTCCCGCGCGTCCGCCAGTCGCGCGTCGGCGTGGCCCACCTTGCCTTCACGTTGCAGTCCCCGAGCCCGGAGCCACGCGTCGGCGCGGCGGAAGCCGATGCAGCAGTGGTCCGTCTCGGCGATGTCCACCGTGCTCGCGACACCGTCGACCTCGACGACGCAGGGATGGGAGATGGAGTAGGGCACACCCGCGAGCGACTCGGCGAGGTGCAGCGTGGTGTCCTCGCTGTGCGTCACGCCGAGGAGCAGGACCTGTCCACCCAGCGCGTGCACCTGACCCACGGGGCTGTCGGGGCCGTGCGGCGGAGACAGGGGCTGGGGACGGCAGATCTCCACCGCGTGGGGACCCGCCGCGGCGAACGAGCCGCCCGGATGCGTGCTGCGCACCACGCCCGGCTGGCGCCAGAACAGCTCCGCGGTGATGCCCATGTCCGTGGTGGGCGTGGAGCGCGGGTCGAAGACGGACTCGCCATCGGTCATCGTCGGCATCACCAACGTCCCGCGAGGTCCGAGGGCCGCGCGCAGGGCGGCCACCAGGCCGAGCGGACCGCCTTCCACGGGGCGCACGGCCCGGAAGGACGTGTGGACCAGGAGCACGCCCGCCTCGCGCACGCCGAGCGCGCGGAGCTGCTCCACCATCTGTTGCTGGGTGATCTCGTCGGACATGGGGCTCGAAGGCTCAATGGGGCTTCATCGTGAGCGCCGTCGGAACGTGCTCGATGAGGAAGTCTTGCATCGCGACCACGCGGGGCGCGAGGGGGCGCTCGGGGAGGGTGACGAGGGAGAGTGGGGTGCCGGGGAAGGTGAGGTCCGACAGCACCCGAACGAGCGTTCCCTGCGCCACGTCCCGCGCGGCGAGGAACGTGGGCAACAGCGCCACGCCGCCCGCGTTCCGGGCCAGCTCCAGCAGGGCGCCGAAGTCCTCGCACTCGACGGCCGCGGGAGGCGAGTCCTTCTTCGCGGCGAAGCTCTTGCGCCCCGGTTGGGTGGAGGGCCACAGGCCGTCATGCCGGGCCAGCTCGCTCATGGACTTCATGCTCCCGCGTGAGGCCAGGTAGCGGGGCGAGGCGAAGAAGCCCGCCTCCAGGGTGCCCAGCTTGCGTGCCTTGTACGGCCCGGGGCGCAGCGCGCCCACCCGCAGGGCCAGGTCCGAGCGCGTCGCCGCGAGCGCCACCACGGAGGACTCCAGGACGAGCCGCACCCGGACCAGCGGGTAGCGCGCGCGGAAGGCGGCGACCAGGGGAGCCACCACGGTGCGGCCCAGGTCCGGCGTCGTCGTCACCGTCACCAGCCCCGAGGGGGTCACGGGCCGGTCCTCCAGCGAGGTCGTGGCGGATTCGAGCGCGGCGAGGGGCTCGGCGATGCGCGAGAGGAGCTGCTCTCCGGCGACGGTCAGCGCCACCGCGCGGGTGGTCCGGGTGAGCAGGACCACGCCCAGCTCGGTCTCGAGCGCGCGGACCACCCGGCTCACGTGCCCCTTGTCCACGCCGAGCCGCTTCGCGGCCTGGGTGTAGCCGCGCGTCTGTGCCACCGCGAGGAAGACGGTCAGGTGGTTGAGGTTCATCGTTGTGGATTCTACAACGATGGGTTGCGTTTCCTCTCATTGTTGATGGGGGGAGGGCGGACGCATGGTGGGGCTCGCGCATGTCGCGCCATCGAGTCCGAAGAGGTTGCCTCCCATGAAGCGTTGGGTCGTCGTCGCGTGGTTGCTGTTCACCTTTGCTTGCGCCAGCACCGTTCCGGGCGCGTTGCCCTTGCGCGCGGAGAAGGGGCCGGAGCCGGAGGTCACGTTGTTGTGGGTGGGCGAGGCGCAGGCGGAGCGCTTCGAGGAGGGGGCATGGAAGCGGGTGCCGGCGTTCGACTACGAGTTCACGGTGGAGCAGCGTCGCTTCGGGAACCACTGGGAGTCGGTGAAGCACCTGCGTCGGCGGCACCCGGACTATGACGGGAGCGCGGGTCCGCGTGAGCAGACGATGTTCTTCCGGGTCGACCTGGGGGCGGTGGAGTCCTCGGGGAACGTGGCGCTGAAGCTGGTCTCCACGCTGGGCCCGGGCGAGGGGACGACCGACCGCGCGTTCCGGGAGGCGAAGCTGGTGTTCCACCCGGAGCTGAGCTCCTTCGCGCCCTTCGATACCTACCGCATCCAGCAGCATTACGAGTACGAGCAGGGGCTGTTGAAGGAGACGGTGTCCCTGGACAAGGGCGAGCGACCCTGGGTGCGCAACCACGAGCGGGCCGGGCTCTTCGCCCCCCACCGCTTCGAGTCGCCCCCGACGACGCGGTGACGAGGGGGGCGTCCGAGCCCTCCTGCGTTTCCCGTGCACGGGAGCGCGCCCTGCGTTAACGCAAGGGCTTTCCGGGGATGGCGCCGCCCGGGACGGGACGGGCCCGTCCCTCGTTGCGCGTGCGCGCCCTGAGGTCCTCCGATGATTCCCTTCTCCGTTCTCGACCTCTCCCCCATCCGCCAGGGCAGCGACGCGGCGGACGCCCTGCGCTCCACGCTGGACCTGGCCCGGCACGCGGAGCGCTGGGGCTACCGGCGCTTCTGGCTGGCCGAGCACCACAACATGACCGGCATCGCCAGCGCGGCCACCGCCGTCGTCATCGGCCATGTCGCGCAGGGCACCTCGAGCATCCGCGTGGGCGCCGGCGGCATCATGCTGCCCAACCACTCGCCCCTCGTCATCGCCGAGCAGTTCGGCACGCTCGAAACCCTGTACCCCGGTCGCATCGACCTGGGCCTGGGCCGCGCCCCCGGCACCGACCAACGCACCGCCTCCGCCCTGCGCCGCAGCCGCGTGGACACCTCCGACGCGTTCCCCCAGGACGTCGCCGAACTCCAGGCCTACTTCCAGGACCCCGAACCCCAACAGGCCGTGCGCGCCGTGCCGGGCATGGGGCTCAAGGTGCCCCTGTGGATCCTCGGCTCCAGCCTCTTCGGCGCGCAGCTCGCCGCCGTCATGGGCCTGCCGTACGCGTTCGCCTCGCACTTCGCGCCCCAGCAGCTCTTGTCCGCCCTGCGCGTGTACCGCGCCAACTTCCGCCCCTCCGCGGCGCTCGACAAGCCCTACGCCATGGTCGGCCTCAACGTCTTCGCGGCCGACACGGAGCCGGAGGCCCAGAAGCTGTTCACGTCACTCCTGCAGGCCTTCATCAACCTGCGCCGCGGACGCCCCGGCCAGCTGCCGCCTCCGGTGGACAGCATGGACGGGCGCATCACCGAGTACGAGCTGGCGGAGGTGGAGTCCATGCTCGCCTGCTCCATCGTCGGCAACCCACAGCAGGTCGAGGAGGGGCTGCGCTCCTTCATCGCGGAGGTCCAGCCCGACGAGCTGATGGTCACCTCGCAGATCTTCGACCACACCGCGCGGCTGCGCTCCTACGAGCTGCTCGCCCAGGCCCACGCCCGCCTCTCCAGCGGCGACGCGGCACAGCGCTCCGCGGGCTGAGCCGGGCTCCCTCCTTCGCGAGCGCTCCCCTGGATGCCTGCCCTCGGGCGTCCTCCCTGGGGGAGCGGGCGAGGAGGCTGTCCTTCCGGGCAGGGGCGCCACCGAGGGCGCGCATGGCCAATATCCCCTGGGACTTCCATGGGATGAGGACTGCGCGATGGTCTTGCCGGGCAAGGGCATGGGATGGCTGGAGTTCTTCAAGCTCCTCAAGGACGAATGGAAACGCGATGACGTGGGCGACGTCGCGGGAGCGTTGACGTTCCGCGCCATCCTCGCGCTGTTCCCGTTCCTGCTGTTCCTGGTGTCACTCGCGGGCGTCATCATCGACCCCAACCAGGCGCAGGTGCTCATCCAGGAGCTGGGCAAGGTGGCCCCCAAGGAGGTCACCGCCATCCTGAGCCAGCGCATCGAGTCGCTCGCCAGCAGCAACCCCGTGGGCCTGCTCACGGTGGGCGGCGTGGGCGCCATCTGGGCGGCGTCCGGTGGCATCGTCGCGTTGATCAACGCGCTCAACACCGCCTACGGCGTCGAGGAGACGCGGCCGGTGTGGAAGCTGCGGCTCATCGCTGTCTCCACGACGCTGATCGCCGCGGTGGTCGCCATCGTCGCGGCGCTGGCGGCGGTGGCCACGCCCGCGCTGGCGAGCAAGCTGCCCGGGCCCGTGTCCACCGTGGCGCTGTGGCTGCGCCTCCCGGTGGCGGGCCTGCTGATGATGTTCCTGTGGGCGGTGCTCTATTACGTCCTGCCCAACGCGAAGCAGAAGTTCCGGTTCATCACCCCGGGCTCCGTCGTGGGCGTGCTCATCTGGGTGGCCGCGTCCTGGGCCTTCTCCAAGTACGTGGCCAACTTCGGCAAGTACGACGTGAACTACGGCGCCATCGGCGGCGTCATCGTGCTCCTCCTGTGGATGTGGCTGTCCTCGCAGGTGGTCCTGTTGGGCGCCGAGATCAACGCCATCCTCGAGCAGCGCTCTCCGGAGGGGAAGGCGCCGGGCCAGCACGTGCCGGGGCAGGGCAAGGCCCTGACGGCCACCAAGACGGAGCTGGAGGAGGGCGGCGCGGGCCTGCCTGGCTCGCGCGACTTCCGCCCCCAGCTGGACCCCGCCACGGGCCAGCCCGTCGCCAACACGCCCCCGAAGCTCGGGCAGACCCCCCTGGCCGCCGCCGCCAAGTGGGCCGCCGGCCTGGGCCTGGGCGTCTTCTTCCTGCGCAAGACGTCTCGCTGAGGCCCGTCCGGAAGCGGGCGGACGCCCCGGGGCCGGGGTTTGCCGGGTTGCACGCCGCCAGGGCGGACGATAGGTAACCTGGAGGTGTCTGCATCCCAGCCCGGAGGGTGAGTGAACAGCCGATTCACCATGGCGGCGCACATCGTCGCGATGCTCGCGAAGTGCTCGGCGAAGGCGGAGGGTCCGCTCACGTCCGAGGTCATGGCGCGCAGCATCCAGACGAACCCCGTCGTGGTGCGGCGGCTCCTGGGCGACCTGGCGCGCTCGGGGCTCATCGAGACGAAGCGCGGCGCGCGGGGCGGCGTGACGCTGGCCCGCAGCCCCGAAGCCATCACCCTCCGCGACATCTACGAGTCGGTGGAGGAGGGCGAGCTCTTCGGCCGTCACCCCGTGGGCCCCGCGCCGGACTGCACCATCGGCCCGTGCGTGGCCGAGTACCTGGAAGGCGTCTTCGGCCGCGCGGAGGCCGCGCTGAAGAAGAGCCTGGAGGGCACCACCGTCGCCCAGATGTCCGAGGAGCTGGAGGCCCGCTTCCGCGCGCTCAATCCCTCCCTCGGGCAGTCCGGCTGAGCCTCAGTGCGGCAGCGCGCTCAGGTCCATGTGGATGACCTCCCAGTGATGGCCATCCGGGTCGAAGAAGCTCCAGCCGTACATGAAGCCGTGGTCCTGGGGCTCCCCCGCCGTCGAGCCGCCGGACGCCACCGCCGTCCTCACCATCCGGTCCACGTCCTCGCGGCTGGAGGCCGACAGCGCGAAGATGCCCTCGGCCGTCGTGCACGTGTCGCACAGGGCCTTCTTGCTGAAGTCCTGGAAGCGCGCCTCCGTGAGCAGCATCACGAAGGCCTCTTCGCTGACCACCATGCACGTCGCGTGGTCATCACAGAAGCGGGCATCGAACGTGAAGCCCAGCTTCGTGAAGAACGCATTCGTGCGCTTCAGGTCCTTCACGGGCAGGTTGACGAAGAGCTTGCGCGAGCCGGTCATGGCCATGGATGCCTCCACCTCGGGTGGGTTCCCTGGCATGGACGGACAAGGGGGCCCGGAATCATCGGTGCCCCCCAGAAAAAGGCCCGGGCCCTCAGCGCGCCGGCAGGAAGGGGGGCAGCCCGAAGCGCGGGAAGAGCGTCTTCGCGTCGAGGAAGTAGTTGAGCCCGACGATGCGCTCCCCCTCGATTTCGAGCACGTTGAGCGCCCACGGGGTGAGCGTCCCGTCCGGGCCGCCCGGCTTGTACTGGCCGAACGCGGGGGCCCCGTTGGCGGACACAGGCACCAGCCGCGAGCCCCGGCACGCCGCGCCCCGTCCCTCCATCCACAGGGCCACCTGCTCCGGGCCGCGCACCCAGAGCGCGAGCGGAGGCATGGACATGTTGACCTCCTGGTGGAGCAGGGCGGTGAGCGCGGCCATGTCGTAGCGCTCGAACGCGTCCACGTACCGGTCCACCAGCGAGGCCTGGTTCTCCGACAGCGGCGCCCTGGGCGTGCTCACGTCCTTGGTGGCCAGCGTGGCGCGGGCCCGCTGCAGCGCGCTGTTGACGGCGGGCACCGTCAGCTCCAGCGCGTCGGCGACCTCGGCGGCGGACCAGTCCAGCACCTCCGTGAGCAGCAGCGCCGCGCGCTGCCGGGGCGGCAGGTGCTGGAGCGCGGCGACGAAGGCCAGCCGGATGCTCTGGCGCATCATCACCAGCTCCGCGGGCGTGGCGTGGCTCGGCACCACGAGCGCGTCCGGCACGGGCTCCAGCCACTCCTCCCCGGGGCGCTCGCCCAGGGGCGCGTCCAGCGGGCCCGGCGGCCCCAGCTCCATGGGCCGCACGCGGTGGGCGCGCTCCTGGAGCACGTCGATGCAGCGGTGGGTGGCGATGCGGTACAGCCACGTGCGCGCGCTGGAGCGCCCCTCGAAGTGCTCCAGGTGGCCGAGCGCGCGCACGAAGGTCTCCTGGACGGCGTCCTCGGCCTCGGCGATGGAGCCGAGCATCCGGTAGCAGTGTCCGGTGAGCGCGGTGCGGTGCTCCTCCATCGCGAGGAGCGCGGCCTGCGGTGCGGGGGAAGGGCCTTCAGCCATGGCCGGGCCTCTATCAAGCCTCCGCGGGGCGGGCCAAGCGCCGGGGTGTGAGGGCCCCGGCGCTTCGACTCGAAGAAGCGGTGCGTCAGCGGCGGTGGGCCGTGACGTCCGCGTGCTTTTCGCGGAACTCCGAGTAGGGGCCGTTGAAGTCGAGCACCTCCTGGCCGGCCTGGAGCGACCAGATGCGCGTGGCCACCTCGGAGATGAGCTCCTGGTCGTGCGTCACGACGATGACGGTGCCCTCGTACTTCTGCAGGCCCTCGGCGAGCGCGGAGATGGACTCCAGGTCCAGGTGGTTGGTGGGCTCGTCGAGCACCAGGACGTTGTCCTGCATGATCATCAGCTTGGAGAGCAACAGGCGCACCGTCTCACCACCGGAGAGGGTGTCCGTGTTCTTCATGCGCTCCTCACCGGAGAAGAGCATGCGGCCCAGCACGCCGGAGATCTCCTCGTTGGTGAGCTTGTCGTGCAAGTCGCGCAGCCAGCCGAAGCAGGTGGTGCCCTTGCGCACGACGCCGTGGTGGTCCTGCGGCAGGTAGCCCACGGAGGCCTGGTGGCCCCAGCCAATCTTCCCCGTGTCCGGCTCCAGCTGGCCGGCGAGCATGCGCACCAGGGTGGACTTGCCCACGCCGTTGCGGCCGATGACGCAGACCTTCTCGCCCTTGCACACCAGCGCGTTGAAGGGCCGGATGACGGCCTGGCCGTCGAAGGACTTGCTGATGCCCTCCACCATGAGCGTCTGCTTGCCGCTGACGACCTTCTGGTCGAAGCGGATGAACGGGCGCGCGATGTTGGAGCGCTTCAGGTCATCGGTCTTGAGCTTCTCGATCTGCTTGATGCGGCTCTGCACCTGGGAGGCGCGGGTGCCGGCGTGGAAGCGCGCGACGAAGTCCTGCAGCTGGGCGATCTTCTTCTTCTTCTCCGCCGTCTCGGACTCCACGCGGGTGCGCAGCTGGGCCTTCTGCCGCACCATGTCGTCGTAGCCACCGTTGTACTGGATGATGGCCTCGTAATCGATGTCCGCGATGTGCGTGCAGATGGAGTTGAGGAAGTGCCGGTCGTGGCTGATGGTGATGAGCACGCCCTCGTACTCGTGCAGGAAGTTCTCCAGCCAGCGGATGGAGTCGATGTCGAGGTTGTTCGTGGGCTCGTCGAGCAGCAGCCCCTCGGGCTTGCCGAACAGCGCCTGGGCGAGCAGCACGCGCAGCTTGAGGCCGCCCGTCAGCTGGCGCATCTGGCCCTCGTGGAACGACTCCTCGATGCCCAGGCCCGCCAGCAGCGTGGCCGCGTCGCTCTCCGCCGAGTAGCCATCCTCCTCCGCGATGACGCCCTCCAGCTCACCCAGCCGGTTGCCGTCCTCTTCGGTGATGTCGGACTTGGCCAGGAGCTGGTTCTTCTCCGACATGGCGTCCCACAGGGGCTTGTTGCCCATCAGGACGACGTCGAGGACGCGGTTCTCCTCGTAGCGGAAGTGGTCCTGGCGCAGGATGCCCAGCTTGCGCGGGCGCACGACGTTGCCCATGTCCGCTTCCTCGTCTCCGGCGAGGATCTTCATGAACGTGGACTTGCCCGCCCCGTTGGGACCGGTCAGGCCGTAGCGACGGCCCGGGGAGAAGGTCACGTTGACCTCCTCGAACAGCTTCTTGGGCCCGTAGGCCTTGGAGACGTTGATGACGTTGAACATGGCGGCGGCGTTGTAGCGGAATTGACGCGCAGCGGCCAAGGAAGCGTGGAATCGCCTCCGGACCGTCTCGCGGTGACCTGAGGAAACGCCTGCCAGGTGACGAAAAATGCCCTGGAATGGCGGGGCCTTGGGGCCCCGTCCGGCCGGCAGGTGGGGGAACGGGCGACAGGGATGGACTGTCGGGCGGGATTGGCGGGTATAAGGCCCCGCCCATGGCCGTCCGTTTCGAGCTCGTCACCACCGACCCCACCGGCGCCCGCGCCGGCATCCTCCACACCCGGCGCGGCAGCTTCCGCACGCCCATGTTCATGCCGGTGGCCACCCACGCCGCCTTCCGGCACCTGGCCATGGAAGAGGTGAAGGAGACCGGGGCCAGCATCCTCCTGGCCAACACCTACCACCTGATGCTCCGGCCCGGCACGGAGGTCTTCAAGCGCTTCGGCGGCATCCATCCCTTCATGCAGTGGGATGGCGGCGTGCTGACGGACTCGGGCGGGTTCCAGATCTTCTCCCTGCCGGAGGACCGGCTCATCACGGAGAAGGGCGCGCACTTCCGCAGCTTCTACGACAACAGCCGGCAGCTGCTCAGCCCCGAGTCCAGCATCGCGATGCAGCAGTCCATCAACTCCGAAATCATGATGGTGCTGGACGTGTGCATCGACTCGCGCACGGACGAGGCGGGCACGCGCGAGGCGATGGAGCGCACCCACCGCTGGGCGGTGCGCAGCCTCGCGGCGAAGAACCAGGTGGACACCGGGCAGGCGCTGTTCGGCATCGTCCAGGGCGGCGTGTTCCCGCACCTGCGCGACGAGAGCGCGGCGTTCCTGACGCAGCTGCCGTTCGACGGGTTCGCCATCGGCGGGCTGGCGGTGGGCGAGACGAAGGCGGAGCGCGAGACGATGACGTTGCGCACCACCGCGTCGCTGCCCGCGGACAAGCCTCGCTACCTGATGGGCGTGGGCACGCCGACGGACCTCATCGAGGCGGTGCTGCGCGGCGTGGACATGTTCGACTGCATCATCCCCACGAAGATGGCGCAGCAGGGCTACGCGTACACGTTCCAGGGGCTGGTGCGCATCACCCGCACCGTGTACCGGCTGGCGGACGAGCCGCTGGACGCCGAGTGTGATTGCTACGTGTGCAAGCGCTACACGCGCGGGTACCTGCAGCACCTGATGCGCGGCAAGCACCACCTGGGCTCGCGCTTCCTGTCGGTGCACAACGTGCGGCACTACCAGAAGCTGATGGGCCGCATCCGCGAGGGCATCCTCTCCGGCACGTACGACCAGGTGGCGCGGGAGCTGAAGGCCGCCATCGCCACGCCGAAGGACCTGAAGGAAGAGGCGGCGGCGCGCGACGTGACGCTCAAGGAGGTCGGGTGAGCCAGGAGGCCAACCCGCGCGACGGGGACTTCGAGCTGGTCACGCTGCGCAACGGCTCGCGCGCGGTGCGGCACCTGGGCCATGGCGAGGTGATGCACCCGTCGGTGGGCCCGTGGAAGGAAGCGCTGGGGCTCTACGTCGAGCAGCCGAGGCTGGCGGAGCGGCTGTCCCAGCCGGGGCCCACGCTGGTCATCCACGACGTGGGGCTGGGCGCGGCGACGAACGCGGTGGCGGCGCTGACGTGCGCGCGGGAGCTGGGCGCGGCGCGGAGGCGGGCGCTGGAGGTGGTGAGCTTCGAGGTGGACCTGGCGCCCCTGCGGCTGGCGCTGGCGGACGCGGCGGGCTTCCCGTTCCTGCAGCCGTTCCGCGCGGCCGTCGAGACGCTGATGCGGGACGGGGTGTGGGAGGAGGAGGGCCTTCGCTGGCGGCTGCACCTGGGGGACGCGGTGCCGTTCCTGGACGGGGCGCTGCCGGTGGCGGACCTGGTGTATTTCGATCCGTTCTCTCCCGCGTCGAACCCGGACATGTGGACGGAGGGCGTGCTCGCGCGGGTGCGTCGGCACTGCCGCGAGGACGGCGAGGGTGCGCTGTTGCTCACGTACAGCGCGGCGACGCCCACGCGGGTGACGCTGCTGCTGGCGGGGTTCTTCGTGGGTGCGGGCTCGTCCACGGGGACGAAGGGTGAGACGACGGTGGCCTCCACGCGGCGCGAGTCGCTGGTGGCGCCGCTGGGGCAGCGGTGGGTGGAGCGGTGGACGCGCTCCTCGTCGCGGGCTCCGCACGGTGGAAGCCTGACGCCCGAGGTCGAAGCACGCGTGCTCGCACATCCGCAGTGGCGGTGAGCGGGCCCGCCCGGTCCCCAGGTGCGAGCGTGGCCCCTGGGACGAGGGTGCAATGGGTTGTGATGGACATTGGGGTTAGGTGTGGAGTCCCCGCGCTCAGGCCTGTCGCGGGCTGGGAGCTCCCTCATGTCTGCCATTCGCGCGCGGCTGATGTCGTTGTCCTCTCTTCTCGCGGCGCTCGTCCTGTATGCGGGGCCCGCGAGCGCTGAACCCGTCACCCTCAACTGCCCGGGCACCATGGCGGTGAACTACTCGCCCGGCATGACGAACACCCCGCGCTTCATGACCATCTCCGGGACGGGCACGTTCGGTCCGTGTGTGGGATTGCCGCTCGGCATCCTCTCCGCGGACTATTCCGGCGTGGCGCAGGGGACGACGAGCTGTCTGACCAGCTCGACGACGGCGAACCTGACGTTGACGTGGAACGACGGCACCGTGAGCACGCTCTCCATGACGCAGACCCTCAACACCCGGCCGACGGGACAGGTGGTGTCTGTCTATGCGGGCACGGTGACCTCGGGCCGCTTCCAGGGCGCCACCGCGACGGGGACGCTGACCCTCCTCCAGACGGACCTCCTGGGGTGCTTCACCGAGGAGGGGGTCACCGCCACGGCGGGTCCGGCCGTCATCACCCTCATCGGGCTGCTCTGAGGCTCCGTTGGGAGCCGGAACACGTCTGTCCTGGGAGGAAGCATGTCATATCGTTCGTGGTGTCGTGGTGCGTGGGGAAGTCTGTCTCTGCTGTGGGTCGTCGTCGCGCTGGGCTGGGCCTCGCCTTCGCGCGCCGAGGCGGTGCTGTTGACCTGTCCCGGTACGCTCCAGGCGCGGTACTCGCCGGGCATGACCAACACTCCGCAAACCATCGCGACGAGTGTGAGCGGGACGTTCGGCCCCTGTGTCGGTACACCGCTGACGCTCCTGTCCGCGTCGCTCCAGGGCGGTGGAACGGGGCAGCTGAGCTGTCTGGCCGGTTCGACGCAGTCCATGTCGACGCTCACGTGGAATGACGGCACCACCAGCACCGTCAGCGTGAGCATCCTCGTCTCCGCCCGGCCGCTCGGCGAGGTGGTGGTGACGTACTCCGGCACCGTGTCGAGCGGGCGGTTCGCTGGAGCCGATGTGCTCATGGTTCTCGTCCTGGCCCAGACGCAGGTCACCGGATGCTTCACGGACGAGGGCGTCACCGCCACGGCGGGGCCCGTGGTCCTCACCCTCACCGGCGCCTGAGGCCCGGCTCAGTGGGGCGGATGGGACGTGGGGTCCGCTCCCGGGGGGCGCCGCAGGGGAGGCTGCTCTCGCGGGGGCACCTCATCCGAGGAGGGGCGGGCCGCCCGCGCGAGTGCGTCCTGGCGTTGCTCGTCACGAATCTCCCGGCCGAGGAAGTAGTTGAGGGCGGTCCGGATGGCGGCCACCGCGGCGACCTGGCCGATCTGCTCCCACGTGGGCGCGACGGCCGTGCGCAGCAGGTCCGCGCCGAGCTGGAACTCCAGCCCCAGCGCGAGGAACCGGCCGAGGGTGAGGCGGATTCGGGTGAAGGAATCGGTCCGCTCCTTCTGGACCGCCGCCAGGATGAAGCGCACGAAGCCGATGGCGGCGCCGGTGAAGATGACCAGCGCGGCGGCGACCTCCACCAGACGCACCAGCAGCGTCACCACGCCGTGCAGCCAGGCTTCGTTGATGAGCTCGTCCATGGACCCGGGGCTCCTCCGTCTTGGAAGATGGACATCGCCAGGGGGCGCTGGTCCTGTTTCTCCGGATGCTCGGGCGGGCGCGCGAGGGGCCGCCGCCTGCCTGCATCTCGTGGACACCCTGGGGAGCTGTCGTCGAGGCAGACAACCGGGGCTGTTCGGGATATCCGGGAGGGGCATGAGCGAGGCCCTTCAACTGGATGACTGGGGCGGCACCGGCCCCGTGCTGCACCTGGCGCACGCCAACGGATTTCCCCCAGGCACCTATCGCCAGCTCATCGAGCGGCTGAAGCCTCGCTTCCACGTCGTGACGGTGCGCTCGCGGTGCCTCGTCCCCGGCTCGGATCCGCTGTCGATGCGGGACTGGAACGACATGGCGGATGACCTCATCGGCGCGCTCCGCGCCGCGAAGCTGGAGGGCATCGTCGGCGTGGGGCACAGCATGGGCGGCGTGGCGACGCTGCTCGCCTCCGTGAAGGACCCGAGCCTCTTCCGCGCCGTCGTCACCCTGGACCCGGTGCTGTTCTCCGGGATGCGCAAGCTGGTGTTGGACGTGCTGACGCTGCTCGGACAGCGAAGCCGTGTGCCTCCCGCGAGCCTGGCGCGCCGCCGTCGCGCGCACTGGCCCACGCGTGAGCTGGCCTACACCGTCTATCGCAAGAAGCCGCTGTTCGCGGCCTTCGACGAGGCGTGCTTCCAGGACTATGTGACGTATGGGCTCACGGAGGCTCCCGAGGGTGGTTTCCAGCTGACCATCCCGCGGGAGTGGGAGGCCCGCGTCTTCGAGACGACGCCGAAGGGGATGTGGCGGTCGCTGCGCTCCATCTCCGTGCCCACGCTCATCGTTCGAGGGGCACGCACGCGCACGTTGGCCGCCTCGGCCTTCGCCAAGGCCCGGCGGGTCATCCCGGGTGTCCGCCTGGAGGAGGCTCCCGGCGGGCACCTGTTCCCGTTGGAGGACCCGGCGGACTGTGCCCGGCGCATCCTCGCGTTCCTGGACTCACTCGAGGCTCCTGGCGAGCCGCTGCGTCAGGCGCGTTAGGGGGCGGTGTCGTCCGCCACGGGCGTCGGGAGCGCGTCGGGCGACTCCGAGGGCTGCTGGGCCTCGAGCTGGAGGAGCGCCTCGAAGGCCGCGGCCTTGGGGCTGGTGGTGGTGCTCTTGACGACGTGCTGCCAGGCGCCACCCGGGAGGCGGTGTGCGTAGCCGCCCCAGAGCAGCTTGCCCTGGAGCCCGACGAAGACCTCGTCCTTCTCGAAGCGCTGGTCGGCGGTCCGCTGCATCAACTCGAGGAGCTTCACGCGGTCCGGGTTGCTCACCTTCTTGAGGTGGGTGGAGCGCGCGGTGATGACCCTGATGCCCTGGTCCTTCACGGCCGCGGAGGCGGCGGTGACGGACATGGACGTGTGGCCCGCATCCTCGAACGCGGACTGAAGCGCCTCTTGGAGGGCGAGGTCCTCGGCCTGGGCGTGGAAGCGCTGGTCGAAGCCGTGGCGCTCTTCCTGGACCTCCGTGCCGTCCTGCGTGCCGGTGACGGCGGAGGTCACCGCGCCGACCACAGGGAATCCGACGCAGCAGAAGAGCAGGGCGCCAAGGGGGAAGAGACCTCCCAGGCGGTGCAGCACGGGCTTCGTCGGCACGTGGCCGATGGACTGCTCCGGCACCTCCGAGTGCAGGTTGCAGCGGGAGCAGGCGAGGACGTACTTCGTCCTCAGGGAGAAGAGCGGGAACCAGAAGACGTGGGCGACGCTGTAGTGCCGCTGGAGTCGGTGGGGCGTCTCCCGCTGGCAATCCCGGCAGAGGGCGGGACGCTCCCCGAGTTCCTGCTGCTTCGCCGAGCTTCCGTAGATGATGAACATGCCTGACTCCGCTCGGGGTGGAGTCCGTCCCATACCGCGACGTTGATACAAGCGTCCACCGTGACACTCTGTCTCGGTGGCCCCTTGTCCCCGTGACAGCCTGTTCGGGCGCGAGGTCCCGGGCCGCGCGGTGATTCCGCGCGGGTCCCTCTGAAGGCCGGGAGGTGGAGCCCTCCTGGCCTCGTGCTTGCTCAGTCCCTGCTTCACCCCTGGAGGGGAGGAGGTCGGGCCCGATGAGACATTGGTTGGAGCGGCACTCGTGGTGGTTGCATGGCGCATTCATCCTCGCGGTCGCGTTCCTGCTGTCGCGCATCGTCCACGTGTTCACCGAGTTTCATCTCAGCGCGCCTGTTCCTGGCTGGGAGGCGTCGAGCGCTCGCCCCATCCGGGTTACTCCAGGGGCGGCACGCGCACCGCTGAGTGAGGACACGCTGTCGAGGCTGCTGGGAGTGGCCCTGCCGACGCCCGGTGTCCCCGGGGGAGATGCAGGCCCGCCGCCTGGCGCACGGCGCGCGAGGCTGGTGGGGACGTTGATGTCACGCGAGGCGCACTGGTCGCTCGCGTCGGTGGAGGACCTGGAGAGTCGGCGGGTGCGCAGCCTGCGCGTGGGCGATGTGCTCCAGGACTCGGAGGTCGTCGCCATCGAGCGTGAGTGCGTCATCGTCACGGTCCAGGGGCGACGCGAGGTCATCGACCGGGGAGGCCCCTCGGGCGCCGCTTCGCCGATGCCGCGTCCGCCCTCGACCGGAGCCGCGGACATCCGGCGCGTGGGCGAGCACACCTACGAAGTCCCGGGGCGGTATCTGGAGCTCGACCGCTGGACGGGAGGCTCGACGCTCTCGGACGCGCGGATGGTGCCGGCGTTCAAGGACGGGAAGGCGCAAGGCTTCAAGGTCCTCTCCATCCGGAAGGGCTCGCTCTACGAGAAGCTCGGCCTCCAGAACGGGGACGTCCTCCAGCGCATCAATGGCATGCAGCTCGACTCGCTGGAGAAGGCCATGGAGACGTACATGCTGCTCAAGAGCCAGCGGCGCCTGGAGGTCGAACTGGAGCGGGGTGGGGGGCGGGTGCGCAACGTCTACGACGTCCAGCCCTGAATGTCAGGAGGCCGGGCGAGTCGCGTCCCCCCGCGAGCCATGACCATCCGCCCCTTCCAGCCCTCCGACACCGACGCGCTCGTGGACATCTGGAGCCGCGCGGTCCGCAAGACGCACGACTTCCTGAGCGACGCGGACTTCGAGGACATCCACCGCAAGCTCGGGCCCGTCTATCTCCCCGCCGTCGAGGTGCACGTCGCCTGTGAGGACACGCGGCCCGTGGCCTTCATCGGCATGAGCGGACACCACGTGGAGATGCTGTTCGTCGACCCCCAGGTCATTGGAGGCGGACTGGGGCGACGACTCCTCGCCCACGTCTCCACGCGCGGACCGCTCACCGTCGACGTCAACGAGCAGAACCCCCGCGCCGTGGGCTTCTACCTCCACTGCGGCTTCGTCCAGACGGGCCGCAGCCCCACCGACGGCGAGGGCCGGCCCTATCCGCTCCTCCACCTGGCCATGCCCCGTCCCGTGACGTCGTAATCGCTGGAATTTCAGACAGGCTGGAGCTTGCTCCGAGGTCCGTCTAACCTCGGGAGTCACCCGCGTTGCCTGGAGTGATTCCATGTCCGAGTCCAAGCCCCGCCTCAAGCGTCCCGTGGAGAACGTCCGCGCCGAGCTGCTCGCGGACCCCGACACCCAGCGCATCGCGAAGTCCGTGGGCATGGAGCTGGCCGCCTACGTCGAGCTCGTCCTCGACTACGCCCAGCACCCGGAGAAGGAGCCCGTCCTCCAGGTCGTCCCCGACGAAATCCTCAAGCAGTCCGGTTACGAGCCCGCCAGCATCGAGGAGGTCGGCGAGTTCTTCCTGGGCGCCGCCCGGGGCGAGCTCGGCCTGGGCCCCCCGCCGGCCTATTACAGCGGCTTCGAGTCCAAGCCCGCCCCCGGTGCGGGCAAGCCCTCCCTCCGCGGCGACGAGAACCAGTCCCAGGTCGAGGTCGACGAGGAGACCCGCAAGGCCCTCCTCAAGCACGTCCCCCGGGGGCCTGATCGCCTCTGAACCTACCTTGGAGGCAACTTCCTCCGTGCTCCTCCGATAATGGGGATAATCATTTCTACCGAGGAAATCCCATGTCTGTCGGCGGCTCCAGTGGCGCAGGTGGTAGCAACGGCACGAACGGTGCGAACAGCGCCAGCAACGCCGCGAGCAAGGCGGCGGACGCGGCGAGCAAGGCGGCCAACAGCATCAGCAACGCGCTGGGCGGCCTGGGCAAGGCGCTCGGTGGGCTGTCCAAGGGCCTGAGCGGCCTGGGTGGCCTCGCGCAGGGCCTCAGCGGCCTGGCCAAGGGCCTCAGTGATGTGGTGGGCAAGGTCTCCGAGGCGCTCAGCTCCGTCTCGGGCCTGCTGGACAAGGCGCTCAGCGCCATCTCCGGCCCCCTCAAGGACATCGTCGGCAAGGCGCTCGACAACCTCCCGTTCGGCCTGGGCCAGCTGGCCAAGCCCTTCGCGGACAAGTTCATCGACAACGGCCTGTCCATGGTGGCCGGTGGCCCCCTGGCCGGCGTCAGCAGCCTGTTCAACGGCGCCTCCAGCGTGGGCAAGCTCGCGGACACCGTCGACACGGTCCGCTCGGCGGCCACCGCGGTGGGCGACATCGCGCAGGGCAAGTTCAACACCCAGCAGCTCGCCGCCTTCGCCCAGTCGAAGCTGCTGCGCGGCCTGGACTGACCCGCCCCACGAAAACCCAGCACGAGTCTCGAGGACGTCCGCCCAGGCATCCGCTGCCCGTGGCGGACGTCGTCGTTTCCAGCCCCCGGCCCGTCACGCCCGCGTCACGACGGGGCGCCCCGCGTCAGTTCAGGTAGCCGCCGGAGAGCTGGAGCTCCGCGCGGCGGTTCTTCTCCAGCTCGGAGGTGGAGAGTGGCCGCTCCTCGCCGTAGGACAGGGTGGACAGCCGCGACGGCTCCACCCCCAGCCGGCGCAGGTAGTCGCGCACCACCGAGGCCCGACGCTGACCGAGCGCCAGGTTGTACTCCGTGGTCCCCAGCTCGCACGTGTGCCCGGTGATGCTCACCTTCGCCTGCGGCCGCTGGCGAAGGTCGTCCGCCAGCTGCGTCAGCGTGTCGCGGAACTCCGGGCGCAGCGTCGTGGAGTCGAGCTCGAAGTAGACGGGCTCCAGGCGGATGGGGTGCAGGTCCGTGTCGGGATTCGGGGTCATCGCTGAGGGACGCTCCGGCTCCGGACGCGTGGCCACCGGAGCATGGGGGGGCTGGGAGTCGGTGGAGACCGTGGAGATGGGCTGCTTCGCGGCACAACCCACCAGACCGAGGACGACGACGAGAAGCGAGAGGAAGGGGCGCATGGCCTCGTGCTGAGCATGCGCCGTGCCGGGGTGTCCTCACTCGGGACGTCCCCGGCGACGCTCAGCCGGTGTTGCGAAACGCCAAGCCGCCCATGGCTATTTGCCCTCCGAACGCTCGCGCCGGTGAATCGTGGAGACGTCGATTCCGAGCAGCTCCGCCGCCCGTGTCTTGTTCCCGCCACAGCGCGCGACGGCCCAAGAGATGTACTCGCTCTCCAGTTTGCGCAAGGGGATGACCTCGCGTTGGGCCTCCAGGAGCGGGTGGGGCTCCGGACCCCCCTCCGCCAGGTGCGGCCGCAGCTGCTCCAGGTCCACCACGTCCCGGGTCCCCAGCACCACCAGCCGCTCCACCAGGTTCTCCAGCTCGCGCACGTTGCCCGGCCAGCGCAGCGAGCACAGCGCCGCGAGCGACTCCTGGTCGAAGCGCTGCACCGGTGAGCGCGGGTTTCGCGCCCGGGCCTGCTCCAGGAAGTGCTCGGCCAGGGCGGGGATGTCCTCGGGTCGCTCCCGCAGCGGCGGCGCCCGCAGCGTCACCACGTTGAGCCGGTAGAACAGGTCCGCGCGGAAGCGGCCCTCCTTCACCCGGGCCTCCAGGTCTTGATGCGTCGCGGCCACCACCCGCACGTCCACCGTGCGCGAGCCATCCGCGCCCACCGCCCGCACCTCGCCCTCCGCCAGCACGCGCAACAGCCGCGCCTGGAGCTCCGGCGCCATGTCCCCGATTTCATCCAGGAACAGCGTCCCGCCGTCCGCCTCCACGAAGAGCCCCCGCCGCGCGCTCGTCGCGCCGGAGAAGGCGCCCTTCACGTGTCCGAACAGCTCGCTCTCCAGCAGGGCGTGGGGCAGGGCGGTGCAGTTGACGGCGACGAAGGGGCCCGCGCGGCGGGTGCCCTCGAAGTGCAGCGCCCTGGCCACCAGCTCCTTGCCGCTGCCGCTCTCACCCCGCACCAGCACCGGCGCGCTGGACCAGGCCACGCGCTCCACCAGCGCGTACAGGGCCCGCATCGCGCCGCTGCGGCCCACCATGGCGCCCAGCCGGCCCCGGTCCTCCGCCTGCTGCTTGAGCGTGCGGTGCTCGGCGCGCATGCGCCGCTGCTCCAGCGCCCGGCCCACGTACAGCCGCACCTCGTCCAGGCGGAAGGGCTTGGCGAAGTAGTGCCACGCGCCGCGCTTCATCGCCTCCACGGCGTTCTCCACGCCGCCGAAGGCCGTCATCATCAGCACGGGCAGGTCCGGGTCCAGCTTGCGCGCGGCCTCCAGCACGTCGAAGCCGTCCACGTCCTTCATGCGCAGGTCGCAGATGACCGCGTCGTACACGGCGGCGCGCAGTTGGGCGATGGCCTCCGCGCCCCCGGACGCCACGTCCACCGTGTAGCCGGCGTCCGCCAGCGGCTCCTGCAGCATCTGCCCCATCTCGACGTGGTCGTCGACGACGAGGACCCGGGCTCTAACCGACATGTTGCTCCTCTCGCGCGGGGGCCGCGGCGGGCCACTGCAGCATCACTCGCGTGCCTTGACCGGGCGCGCTGTCCAGCTCGATGCGTCCACCGTGGTTGCGCACGATGTGCGCCACCATGGTGAGTCCCAGGCCCGTGCCCAGGCCGCGCTTCTTGGTGGTGAAGAATGGGTCGAAGACCTGGTGCAGGTGCCGGGGGGCGATGCCGCACCCGTCGTCCTCGATGGTGATGCACACGCGCCCCCAGGCGCCGGACGTGTCCGCCTCGCCCGGCGTCGCGGTGAGGCGCACCTGGCCTCCGGGCTCGCACGCGTCGCACGCGTTGAGCAGCAGGTTGACGAGCACCTGCTGGAGCTGGTCCGCGTCCGCCGCCAGCGGAGGCAGGGGCTGGGACACGTCCAGCCGCAGGTCCACGTGGCGCCGCTCCGCCTCGACGCGCAGCAGCTCCTGCACGCTGCGGACGAGCGGCCCCAACGTCACCGCGCGCGACTCGGCGGGCTGCAGCCGGGAGAAGTCCAGCAGCTGGCGGATGGTGCGGCTGACGCGGTCGATCTGCTCGACGATGGCGCCCACGCCCGGGGACTGCGGGTGCTCCGGGCCCAGCTTGTCCTGCACGTACTCGGCCCGGCCGCGGATGACGCCCAGCGGGGTGCCGATTTCATGCGCGATGCCCGCAGCGAGCACGCCCACGGTGGCGAGCTTCTCCGCGCGCAAGAGCTGCCCCTCCAGCGCGCGCAGGTTGCTCAGGTCCTCCAGCACCAGCAGCGTGCGCACGTCGGGCTGGTGCGGCTCCAGCGGCACCGCGTGGACGTTGTACTGTCCCTCCGACTCGAACAGGCGCAGCGGCTCGGCGTGCAGGCTGCGCACGCGGTTGTCCTGGCCCGCGGCGTTGACCAGCTCCTCCAGCCGCTGGATGACGGGCGCGTGGGCCTGGGGGAAGGCCGCGGCGAGCGTGGAGCCCACCACGTCCTTCGGCATCCGCGAGCTGAGCGCCTGGTTGGCGGAGGTGATGCGGCCCGACGTGGACAGCGCCAGCACGCCCGTGGGGATGTGGTCGAGGATCTTCTGCGTCTTGTCGTGCAGGTGGGCCAGGCGGCTGGCGTGCCGCAGGCTCTCCTGGAGCGCCACCGCGCGGCTGCGCGCCAGCACCACGTACACGCCGAAGGCGATGAGGAACGACGAGAACAGGAAGGCCGCGAACGACAGCCGCAGCACCAGGCTCCGCTCGTGCGAGCGCAGCCCGCGCGTGGAGGACAGCGACGCCAGCGGCCACAGCGCGCCGTTCTTCATGCCCACCGGGGCGAAGCTCGCCACCACCTCCGCGTCGCCCAGCCCCAGCGCCATCGCCTCGGCGCGGTCGATGACGAGCGAGCCCGCCTCACCCTCGCGCAGGCGCTGGCTCAGCAGCGTGAGCCCGGGCGTGTCGGTGCCGGGCCGCTGATAGCGCGCCGCCAGCATCGGCGCGCTCAGCGCGGTGGGCGTGCCGTGCGCGCCCAGCAACAACAGGTGGGTGTCGCTCTCCGCGGTGAGCAGCTTGAGCGGCGCGAAGAGGGGCTCGGCGTCCACCAGCACCACCACCGCGCCCCCTCCGCCCGGCGAGTCTTCCGGCAGCGCGGTGGCGAAGGCCCGCAGCCACCCGGACACATCCCCGCTCAGCGGCGGTGAGGACGCGATGTGCCCCTCGGGCCCCTCGAGCGCGCTCTTCGCGGTGAGGGCCAGCGCCTGGGCGGGGTACTGCCGGGCGATGGACTCACCGGTGCGCCGGTCCAGCAGGCGCAGGCGCTCGTCACCCTCGGGGCCGAAGACGACGATGGCCTTGTACTGCCCCACCGCCTCCAGGAGCGCGCGCAGCTCCCGGCGGTGCTCCTCGGGCGAGCCCGGCTGGGAGAGCAGCTCGGCGGTGAAGCGCAGGTCCTCCCCCACGTCCTCCAGCGCCTCCGACACCCCGCGCGCGGCCTCGCGCAGCTGGGCCTGGCGCTCCCGGGCGAACTGGTCCACCAGCGCCTGCCTGTCCCGCTGGATGAAATACACGGCTCCGCCGATGACGCCGGTGAGCGCCGTGCACAACAAGAGGACGGGCAGGAGGGAGAGGCGCATGGGGGCAGATAGCAACATCCCGCGCCGAGGAGGGGGATGTTGCCCGCCGGGTCGCCCCTGCTCCGGGCGCCCGGACGTCGTTTCGGTGCCCGGCTCGGGCGGTAACGGAGGACTCAGGGCCTCGAGGCCTGCTGGTTGAGCTTCTGCGACACCTCGCGGACCTTGCCCTGGATGAGGCGCAGGTTGGCCGGGCCCATCCGCAGCAGGTGCTTCTGCGCGGGCGTGAGCGCCTCCAGCGCCGGGTCCACGTACACGTACAGCGCGCCCCGGGCCATCACCTCCACGTCACCGTCGAGCACCGGCACCGCGAGCACCTGCTCGAAGGCGCGCTGGAGCGTGGACTCGAAGGAGCTGCCCGGCGGCGCGCTCTCCTGGTGGAGGCGCTCGGCCAGCCGCCGCACCTCGCGGTACGTGTCCACCAGCAGCGTCGAGTCCAGGCTGCCCACCACCCGGCCCACCGCGTCATAGCGGCCGTACGTCCGCTTCGCGATGTGCGTGCGCCCCTCCTGGGCGCGGACCTGGAACTCACCGGCGGGGGCCAGGAAGCCGACCACCGCCCGAGGGCTCTCGCCGCTGGCCATGTTCGACACCACGGCGACGAAGCGGCGCAGCAGGTCCGCCTCGCGCAGCCACACGCCGAACTCACGCTGGGACGAGGCCCCCGCCAGCCGCGAGCGCAGGAGCGCGTCGATCTCCGTCGCGGGCGGCAGCGGCGCGTCCGGGCCCCGGTCCAGTGCCTTGGGTGCCTGGGCGATGGGCAGCGGCGCGGCGGGCGTATCCGGTGCGCCATGCAGCAGGCCGTGCCACACCCCGGCCCCCGCGAGCACCGCCGCCACCAGAATCACCAGGCCCCAACCCCAGAGCGCGCCACGCTCGAGCTTCCCCACCACATCACCGCCATTGCCGTCCATGAGTCCTCCACTTCGGGACTCAGCGATTGCAGCGCGGATGCCAGCGGGGGGACGTGGGGGAGGGCGGCGCGGCCTCACTCGGGAGCGCGTGCTCCCGGGGCCGTCGACGCGCCCGCTCGCAAGCTGCACGAGCATGGCGTTCCGCGCGCCACCCTGGCGGATTGCGACAGGGGGGCGCGCGGGACTCGGTTCGTTCAGGCGCGAGGACGCGACGCGCCCGCCGAGCCATCATCAGGAGGAGGCATGGCCGCCTCCGCCGTCACCTCCGCCCAGCGGATGTGGAACGTCGACGCGGTGCCGTCGAACTCCTCTGGCAGCACCACCACGCGGAAGCCTCCACACAGCTCCACCGCCCGGGCCAGGAGCCCCGCGGAGAACGTGGGCAGGTCCGCCAGCACGTCGTTCATCCGCAGCTCCAGGAAAGTGGGGCTGCGCTCGACGATTTCGACCACACTGAAGTTGTTGCCGGCGCGAAAGCCCATCCCCGCCCTCAGCAGCATCCTCCGGGGACCGGCGAGCCGGACGACGCCCAGCAGCGCGCGACCGAAGAAGGTCCCGAAGTAGGCGTCCATGAAGCGCTCGCCCAGCGAGTAGTACGCGGCCTCGGCGGGAACGCCGCCGTAGACGTGGCCCGCGGCGATGCGAAGGAACTCCTTCCATTGCTCCAACGTGTAGGTCCGCTCCAGCTTCTGCTCGAGGTCCAGCCCCGCACGACGCAGGTGCTCGCGGCACGCGGGCGTGAGCCGGTTCTCGAGAGCGCGAAGGAAGAGCGCTTCCACGGTTTGCGTGAAAATCAGCTTCTCGGAAGAAGTCATAGGGTCGCACCCTACACCGGTCGGCCCGTCGCATGCTCGCCCACAGGTGAATCGGCGTTCAGTGCCCCTGTCGGCGAGCGACAGCACGACTGCTCGCCGAGAAAAAGTCGTGGAGAGTCCAGGGGTTAGCGGTTGCTACGCGGCGCGGCGGCGGCGCGGAGCATCATCCCCCGGAGCCACCGGTGGGCCGGGTCGCCGTCGAAACGCTCGTGCCAGACCTGCAGGACGTCGAACGGGGCCAGCTCCACCGGGGGAGGGAGGATGCGCAGGTGGCCTGGCTCGACGAACAGCTCGGCGAGCCGGCGAGGCGCGGTGAGCACGTGGTTGGTGCGCGTCACCGCCAGCGCCGCGGTGAGGAAGTATGGCAGCCGCACGCCGATGCGTCGCGTGCGACCCAGCTTCTGCAGCGCGACGTCCACCGAGCCCACGCCCTCGCCGCGCGGGCTCATCAGCACGTGCGGCAGTCGCAGGAATGTTTCCAGGTCCAACCGTTGCTTCACCACGGAGTTGTCGCGGCGCACGACGCAGACGAAGTGCTCGGTGAAGAGTTTTTGCTGGCGCAGGACGGGGGACGGCTCCGGGTAGGCGCCGACGACCAGGTCCAGCTCACCGCTCTCCAGCTGGGCTTCGATTTGGGGGATGACGAGGGGGCGCACCACCAGGTCCACCTGGGGGGCCTCGGTGTCCATCAGCTCCAGGAGGGACGGGAGCAGCGCGGAGGCGAAGTAGTCCGTCGTGGCGATGATGAAGCGCCGCGAGGAGGCCTTGGGGTCGAAGACGGACTCGTTGCGCAGGGCGCGTTGGACCTCGAGCAGGCCCCGGTGGAGGGGCGCGGCGAGCTGCTCGGCGCGCGGGGTGCGCACCATGCCACCACGTCCCCGGATGAGCAGCGCGTCCCCGAGCAGCTCGCGCAGCTGCCTGAGCGCGTGGCTCATGGCGGACTGGGTGATGCCCACGCGGGCCGCGGCGCGGGTGACGTTGCCCTCGGTGAGCAGCGCGTCGAGCGCCACGGCGAGGTTGAGGTTGATGTTCGCCAGGTCCAGGTCGGGGCTCGCCGGCGGGCTCGGCTCGGGGGCGCGGGGGGCACGGGGCCGTCTGGGGGCGCGGGCCTTGCGGCGGGCGGTATGCATGGCGCTCATGGGCATATGAGTAACATGCGGTCGCCTCATGGTGGGACCGGGCGCATCCTTTGACCATCTCGAAGTCACTGGAGCCGCCCATGAGCATCGTCATCAACACCCCGAACGGAAACATTGGCCGTCCCCTCGCGCACGCGCTGCTCGACGCGGGAAAGCAGCTCACGCTCATCAGCCGGGACGCGCGCAAGGTGGAGGACCTGGTGAAGCGCGGCGCGAAGGTGGTGGAGGGCTCCACGGATGACGCGGCGGTGCTGGACAAGGCCTTCGCGGGCGCGAGCGCCGTCTTTTGGCTGACGCCCCCGGCGACGCGGCCGGACTTCATCGAGTGGGCGGAGGCGACGGCGCGGGTGGCGGCGGGCAAGGCGAAGCAGCACGGCGTGAAGCGGGTGGTGGTGCTGTCGAGCATCGGCGCGCAGACGGGCCGGGGCACGGGCCCGGTGGGCGCGCTCCTGGCGGTGGAGGAGGCGTTCAAGGCCGCCGTCGCGGACGTCACCATCCTGCGCCCGGGCTACTTCATGGAGAACCTGCTGCAGTCGGTGCAGACGCTGGCGAGCGCGGGCTCGTTGTTCGTGCCCATCTCCCTGACGCGCGCGCTGCCCATGGTGGCGGTGGCGGACATCGCGCGCAAGGCGGCGGACGTGCTGCTGGACGCGGGCTGGAAGGGCGCGCGCATCATCGGCGTGCACGGCCCCGCGCACCTGTCGTACACGGACGTGGCGCGCATCCTCACGGAGGTGTCCGGCAGGCCGGTGAGCGCGGTGCAGATCTCCATCGATGACTTCCGCAAGGCGATGGCGGGGTACGGCCTGCCCGACTTCCTGGTGGGGCTCTTGGCGGAGATGTACCAGGCCGTGGGCGAGGGGCGCATGGACCCCGCGGAGCCGCGCAGCGCGGAGACCACCACGGCCACGACGCTGGCCCAGTGGGCGAAGTCAGTGCTCCTGCCCGCGGTGGAGCAGGCGCGCGCGGCGGCGGCGTAGTCATGGAGCGTGCGAGGGAGGAGCACCGCTGGGGTGCTCCTCTCGCTCGTGGGGTGTACCCACGTCAGTTCGCGCGGCGGTGTCTTGCCCGGTAGAGGTCGTCGAAGAGGTTCATGATGAGGTGGGCGCCGAGCGCCAGCCCTTGCTCGATGTCCCTCGCCAGCTTCGGGTCCGATTCATAGGGGCCGTCGAGGAAGCGATAGAAGTCATCGGCGTGCTTGTTGTCGAGCGTGGAGTGGAGCGGGTAGTGGACCATCTGGTCCCGTGCGAGCCACCCGTGCTTGACGATGCTCTCGCCCGTGACGAGGGCGATGGTGCCGAACAGGTCTTCAATCATTCCGAAGACCGCCATGCCGAAGTGGACGGACTCGAAGCAGGCCGTGCCCGCCAGGGACGTGTTGAAGGCGAGGATCTCCGGCCAGGGGCGACACCGCTCCACCCGCGCGCGCGACGCGCCCAGGCGCTCCAGGAGCAGGCAGAAGGCGTTGTCGTGGGCATCGCGGGGGTTTCCGCTGCCGTGCTCGTCGTTCACGTTCTCGAGGAGGGGGAGCCTGTCGGAGACGTTCGGCAGTCGGCTGAGGAGCAGGGCCATGGGGCGCGAGAAGTTCGCGACCGCGGTGCGCATGTGGACCTGCGCCTCCACGAAGTCCTCGCGCTCGAAGTCGCCCGAGGTCAGCGCGTTGAGGTACTTGCTGGACTTGATGTGATTGCCGCGCTCCTTGAACGCGGCGATGTAACGGCGCAACTGGGGTGTCGCGCTGGGGGAAGCCAGAGACATGATGGACACTCCTGTGGGTGGGGTGTGACTTTTCGATGGTAATCAGAGGCCCCGGGTGTGGCCAGTTGGTTGTCTTTGAGTTTTTGACTGTCTTTGGTGCGGGGCGGCCTGGTTGTGATTGCGGGTCTCGCGTGGAGGGTTTGTTGAATCCACGGGGCGGGTCTTGGATTGCTGCGGGGAGCGCGTGGGCCCGCATGTGGGGATGAAGTGGTTGGCGTGGCCGCGGAAGCATCTGGCGCCCGTGCGGAAGCCTCGCTGCGGGCGGAAGTGTAGATACGCTGCGACCGTCTTTGACCGTTGGCCCGTGTCTGCGCTCGGCGCCAGGGATCATCCACTCCACTCGAGGCTCTCCATGCGTTCGTTGCGCCGTCTTTCTGCTTTGCTGCTCCTGTCGCTCGTCTTGGGTTGTGGTCAGGAGGGACTCCCCGAACCCGAAGCCGAGACGCTCTCCGCGCGGACAGATGCGGCCACCCGCGGCGGGTGGACCCTTCAGAATGCGTGTGGCAACGCGGGCACCACGCCGCAGATCTTCAGCAATACGCTGATGAGCCCCCAGGCCCTCCCCATGGGCGGCGGTGCCCCCGCGAACTGGAATCCGGAGAGTGGTCGCATCCGCCGAGGCGGCATCGAGTACGTCTCCGCCAATGGCCTGCGCTTCGACCTCATCACCGACAGGTGCACGTACATCAAGGAGGTCAAGGTCGGCACGCGTGTCCTGACGCCGGACTATACGGATGGCTATTGGTATTCGGCCACGGATGCTTCGTACCAGCCCGCGGACCCCAGCCGTTATGGCTACAACCTGTGGATCTTCTTCCCCTATCTGGGAGACGGCACCACGAACCAGGTCACCATCACCGTGGGGCGCACCTTCGGCAGCGGCGTCGCGACGTACAGCTTCCCGATGGTGCAGGTGGATACCGTCGAGGCGCGTGACGTCGCCGCGCCCATCGGCTTCTCTCGGACCGAGCTGTGGAACATGTTCGGCAAGGCGCTCTACACGAAGTTCAATGGCGAGACGAACTCAACGGTCATCATGTCGACGGATGGCTCCATGCGCCGCATCTACGACTACGACCCGAGCAGCCTCCAGCTCTCCGTCACCACGAATGGCGTGGGCTTCTCGTTCAAGTTCAAGACGGACATCAACAACTGGTGTGACCCGACGATTCGGGCCTATGGCACGTTCAAGCTGAAGGCGGACTTCACGGGTATCTCGGTGGACTGGGTGACGGCGCCCCAGGCAAGCCTCGACTGGCCGTTCCTCTGCAACGCGGTGCAGGTCGTTCCCATCCTGGGCCTCATCCCCAACCTCATCTACGACGTCATCGAGAGTGAGGCGGCGGGCAGCATGAGCTCCACCATCGAGGAGTCCATCATCGATTCGTTCCCGGAGGCGAGCTCCGTGCAGTTGTTCTTCGATGGCTCGACGACGCGCACCAACGAACTGCTCGTCAACCTCAGGCTGCCGGCGCCCTCCATCAAGATCAACGTCCCGTACGACGCGTTCGACATGAGCCGGGGCTCGACACTGTTCCCTTCGGGGGAGAACCTGACGCTGCTCGCGAGCGGCCTGGGCTTGAATGACTACGTCGCCGGCGTGACGCCCCAGACGACGCTCTACTCGGGCCCCAATGGTGTTCCGCGCTACGGCTCCACCACGTGGCCGAATCCGCAGACGTTGAGCCGTGCCTCCAACCCCGTCTGGTATGGCCAGCCCATCGCCCGCTTGCTGGCGCGCACATGGCCGACGGCGCTCACCACGTCGACGTTCCAATACACGCCGGGCTGTACGTTCAAGGCGAACAACATGTTCGGCAACGCGTCGGTGCGCTTCGGTGTGAATGACACGGCCACGGATGCGCAGCGCGTTCGCGGCGTCTTCGGCGCCGCCCCGGGCTACTCACTGCGGGTCGTCTTCTTGAACGAGTTCAACCCCACGACCGGGGATGGCGCTTCCCGCTGCGGTGTCATGACGTCCGGTCCCGTCGTGTCTTCGGACCTGGGCGTCCTGGCGAATCCGTAGCGGCTCGGGGTGCTATCGCAGCCGCGAAGCGCCTCCGCGACAAGGTGATGTACCGGGAGGGCGGCAACGTAGCGCCCTTCGCCGGGTACCAGGAAGTGCGGCTACTTCGCTGCGAGTGACGCTGCCCGTATACGCATGATGGAACTTCCCGAAGCTGCGTGCCTCTGTCGCGACGACGCCTGTGGCATGCCAGCGTTTGTTGCACTCGTGGAGGCCCAGGAACGGGTGGGCAGGAGATGCAGCGCATCGGCTGAACACTCTCATGTTGATGGCCTGTGGTAGCGGAGCGAGCCCGGGACGACCGTCGAAACGACGCCCTGACACAGGCTCGTCGCGGTGAACGGAATGGCGCCGTTGGGTGGCGCAGCTCGACAAACGTGTCTCCTCTCGTATCATCCATCGATGAGCGATAATCCGGTCTCGGACCGATTCCATGCTTGTATCGCGCCCCTCGCGGCTTCCTCGGTGGCGAAAGCGGGTCGGTGCGTGCTGACGTATGGCCACAATGGCGCCGAGCTCGCCCGCGTACGACAGACTCTGACACTGCCCCCGGCACTCGAGCGCTTCTACGCGCAGGCTGACTTCATGCAGATCCGATGGCGCTTGCAACAAGGCGCCGCAATCGAGTATCTCGACCGCGAGATCGACATCGTTGGCGGAGAGGCGAACGTCCTCCCTGTTTCCACATGCGTCGACGGCATCGACGGCCGACGTGGAGCGGAACTGCTCGACCCGTACGGTTCCTTTCCGGAGGCGCGTGAGTTGCTCGACCGCCTCGTGCCCTTCGATTACTGCGAGGGCGAGTTCGCGGTCTGCCTCGAAATGGAATCGGGCCGGGTCCTAGACCGGCTGCATTTCGTGCCACTCGACGGAGTCGGAGAGATCCGGCCGCTGCCCGTGGGCGTCGAGGACTATTTGCAGCGCGGCTTTGCCATGCGTTTCATACACCACTGGGTCGAGGCAGCATTCTTCGACAATCCTGAATGGGCGGCGTGCTCGAAGCACTATCTCGCGCAGGTCTTTGGTTCGGCGTAGGAGATTGATGACTCGTGTACCGCACCGGATTCTCGAGACACCAGGTGGGTCGTCACCGGGCCGCCTGCATTGACTGCCTCAGCTCCCGCCGGGCCTGACATGGCGAAAGGTGCGCACGTCCCGCGCGCGCAGCCGAACCCATACCTTGCAGGGCTCCCATTCCGCCGATGCTCCACAGAAGGAGTAGGCTTCATTCATGTTTGCTCCAAAGACGACCAAGGGACTTGCAAGCCCAGCCCGTCAACCGACGGCCCAGCCCTCGCCGCTTGCGTCGCTGGCATCGGGCGGTGCAGGCAAGGCGGCGAGCCTGCTTCAGGAGCAAGCGCCGCGCGGCGCTTCGTGGGATTTCAGCAAGATCTCAATATCTGCGCCTCGCCCAGCGGACCGACCCCAGGTGCGATCTCTGCCAGACATCGTGCCGTCAAAGCTTGTTGTCGGCGCATTCGATCATCCTCTCGAGCATGAGGCGGATCGCGTTGCCGAGAGCATTCAGCCGCGCCCAGGCGCATCCTCAGCCTCCGGGGCTCGCGTCGAATCAGGCGCAGCACCCGGCTGTGTGGCTGAGGTTCTGCGCTCACCCGGGCGGCCACTGGACGCTACCGTCCGCGCCGAGTTCGAGCCGAGGTTCGGCCAGGATTTCAGCAAGGTCCGTATCCATGCCGATGCGCAGGCTGCTGACGCCGCTCGTTCGGTCGACGCGGTTGCCTTCGCGTTCGGCCACCACATTGTCCTTGGCGAGGGGCGAACAGTCTCGGACCGGCGACTTCTGGCCCACGAGCTGACCCACGTGATGCAGCAGTCCGGGACAACGGGCGGTTCCGGCTCGGCGCCCGTGAGGCGGCCAGGCGGGGCTCCACTCGCCATCGCGCGCGCGCCGGCTCCCCCAACTCGCCAGCTCAGCTCCGGCCCTCAGCTTCCGGCCGATGCGCAGATGGTCGAGCTCGCCAGGATCGAATACACCCAGGCTGACATCAGCTTCAAGACAGGTGACGGCGTAAGCCTCGGCCGGATGGCAGCCCAGATGCGCCAGCGGGGGTGGGACATCTCGCGTCCTGCGGACGTCGTGAAGATGAGTGACGGGCGGCTGGTATCGCTCGATCACCGGCGCCTGTGGGCGGCCGACAGAGCGGGGCTCACAACGGTCTCTGCGCGAATTCACTCGGAGTCGGATGTGCTTGCCGCCGATGCGGCCGCGCGTTTCAAGATTGACAAGGACAGAGTTCCTCAAGGCACCAACCCGAGAACGGGCGCACCATGGAAGGCTGGCGACGTGCCGCGCACCTGGGGTGACGCAGTCGCCTTTCGCAGCGCGGGCCAGGGCTTCTCAAAGGTGGTCCGCGGGAGCAACAGCGGTTTCGCTCCCACGGCACTTCCCGGCGGCGGCGTCCGCGACCCTTCGTTCCCAGCCACCGGGAGCAGGAATATGCCGATGCGCGTGCAGCCTGGGCGTCTCGAACAGCGGATCGACCCAGGCGCCGGCGGGTCCATCATCAAGAGCGGCGGTGTGCGCAGGAATGTGCCCACAGGGAAGGTCGTAACCGGTGCGATCGACGGCAAGACCGGCGGAACCGGCCCGACTGGCGGCGGACCTGTGTCCGGCCCCGGAGGCACCAGGACGCCGATCGAGGGGCGCAGGCCACCAGTCAGCAAGGTCGTAACCGGTGCGAGCGACGGCAAGACCGGCGGAACCGGCCCGACTGGCGGCGGACCTGTGTCCGGCCCCGGAGGCACCAGGACGCTATTTGAGGGGCGCGGGCCACCTGTCAATGCGATCACAGCCTCGCCGCATGCGCAGAGAGTCAATGCCACCCGTGCCAGGATGGGCAGCGCCTGGTCGATGCTCCTCGCTGACCAGCTCAGCTATGTGCGGGGCGCGGAGCTGAAGAAGGCAAGTGCGGCCTACGCGTCGTTGGAGCGCACGATCGAGCAGCATCGCGAGAAGGGTATCGACGTCACAGTCACCGTCATCGCAGAGGTTCCTGCGCATCCGGACGTGATGGCCCTGGTTTCCGGTACCGGAGATCTGGGCCAGATTGTGCGGTTTCACGACATGTTCATCAGCAAGCTCTCGTTGCCGGCATCTGCGGCGACCTCGAAGGTTGCGACCATGTACGACGCCGGTGGCCACTCACGCGACCATGTGGGCCTGGGCGACATGACCCTGACTCAGCAAATCAGAGCCCAGCTCGGTGACAAATACCCTGTCCCCGGTACCGGGCCGCGTCCCGACTTCTATTTTGTCGAGGGCCGACAGTTTCTCCCTGGCTACGCGCAGTCCGACAACACGCAACCGGCTTCGCCGATGGCGAAGCGCGCCACCACCAAGGGCCTCGCCGGCGCCTGGAGTCCAGAACTGCGCGGGGTCTTTAGTGGGCACATCAGCCAGATGATGCTTCTCACGACGCGCGCGTTGAATGTGGACGTTGACGCCAGTGGTATGGCGACACCGAGGATGACCTTGGTCAGCCGCCCCTACGCCTTTGAAAACGGTGGACCCACTGCGACGATGGTCATGACCGGACGTTTCAAGATGGGCGAGGGTTATCCGCCGCAAGCGCAATGGTTCTGGAGCTCGTTCGAGTTCATTCCGGGCAAGGACGTGCTCCTGGAATGGGCGCACGGACAAGACATGACCCATGACAACCTGTGGGACGCCCTCTTCCTATGGCGCCGCCACTAACAGCTCCTCACGGATGCGCCAGGATTGACGGGAACCCGCCTCCTGGTACCCGGGCGTCAACGTCTCGGCCCTCTCCTTTGGCCGCTTTCAGGGGACCTTCATTGGCCGGTTTTGAGTGACCACTGAGGGTTCTCGACGCTTCACACTTCTTCATCTGAGCGTCATCTCTGTTCATCCGCGAGGCGGCGCGAAGGAGGAGAATGGCCTCTCGGAAAGACGTCGTGCTGGAGAGCGAGTCATGGCTTCGGGGCAGGGAATCATCGGCGGATTGTTGGGGCGGTTGTTCTTCCGGGAGGCGACGGTGGAGCGCGTCCGCGAGGTGTCACCGCACTTCCGCTGGGTGGAGTGGGTGGGGGATGGCCTCCGGGACGTGGCGTGGAGCCCAGGCGACAAGGTGCAGGTCTACCTCGCGGGCGAGGGCATGCGGACCTACACGCCGCTGGGCTGGGACGCGGCGCTGGGGGCCACGCGCTTCCTCGTCTATCTCCATGGTGACGGTCCTGGCGCGGCGTGGGGACGTGCCCTCAAGCCCGGGGACCGCTGCCAGTTCTTCGGGCCACGCGGCTCCATCGACCTGAAGTCCCTGCGTGGCCCCGTGGTGCTCTTCGGCGACGAGACGTCCTTCGCCGTCGCGCACACGCTGCGCAACCTGCGGGCAAGCACGGCCGACGTCGAATACGTCTTCGAGGTCTCCGCGCGCGCCGAGTCGGAGTCCGTGCTCACGGAGCTGGGGCTCACCGGTGCCTCGGTGGTGGAGCGGCAGACCTCGGACGCACACGCGAAGGAGGTGGCCTCGCGGGTGCGCGCGGCGCTGGAACGCCACCCTGGCGCGCAGCTCGTCCTGACCGGGCGTGCCCGCTCCATCCAGGCCCTGCGAGCCACGCTGCGCGACAGCGGCGCGCCCCACGCGGGGCAGAAGGTGAAGGCCTACTGGGCCGACGGCAAGCGCGGCCTCGACTGAGGCCCACAGGGGGCTCCCTTCTCGCCGGGACGGATGACGGGTGCCACACGCTTTTCACGCAAGAGCCTTGCGTGGGGCCCCGCGTCGCGTGAGACACGGACGTATGGACCCGCGTGCCCCAGGCTCCCGGAAGTCGGACCCTTCCTACGACGTGCTGCACCAGCAGCAGCGCACACGTCAGCCCCTGGACGTCCTCTTCAAGCCCCGCAGCGTCGCGGTGGTGGGGGCCAGCGAGCGTCCAGGGAGCGTGGGGCGCACCGTCCTCTGGAACCTCATCAGCAACCCCTTCGGCGGCACCGTCTATCCCATCAATCCCAAGCGCCCCAACGTGCTGGGCATCCGCGCTTGGCCGTCCCTGCGCGCGCTGCCGGAGCCGGTGGACCTGGCCGTCGTCGTCACGCCCGCGGCCGCCGTGCCCGACGTCATCCGTGAATGCGCGGAGGTGGGCGTCCAGGGCGCCATCATCATCTCCGCGGGCTTCAAGGAGACGGGCCCCGAGGGCGCCGCCCTGGAGCAGGAGGTGCTTCAGATTGCCAGGGCCGCCGGCATCCGCATCATCGGCCCCAACTGCCTGGGAGTGATGCGCCCCCCCACGGGCTTCAACGCCACCTTCGCGGGCTCCATGGCCCGGCCGGGCAACGTGGCCTTCATCAGCCAGAGCGGCGCGCTCCTGACGGCCATCCTCGACTGGAGCCTGCGCGAGTCGGTGGGCTTCAGCGCCTTCGTCTCCGTGGGCTCCATGCTGGACGTCGGCTGGGGCGACCTCATCGACTACCTGGCCGATGACCCGATGACGCGCTCCATCCTCATCTACATGGAGTCCATCGGCGACGCGCGAGCCTTCCTCTCGGCCGCGCGCGAGGTCGCGCTCACCAAGCCCATCATCGTCATCAAGGCCGGGCGCACGGCCCAGGCCGCGCAGGCCGCCGCGTCCCACACCGGCACGCTCACGGGCAGCGACGAGGTGCTCACCGCCGCCTTCCGCCGCTCCGGCGTGCTGCGCGTGGAGTCCATCTCCGACCTCTTCTACATGGCGGAGACGCTCGCCCGGCAGCCCAGGCCCGCGGGCCGTCGCCTCACGGTGCTCACCAACGCGGGAGGCCCCGGCGTCCTCGCCACCGATGCGCTCGTGGCCGGCGGAGGCGAGCTGGCGGTGCTCGGGGACGACACGCGCGCCGCGCTGAACACCTTCCTTCCGCCTCAGTGGAGCCACGCCAACCCCGTGGACGTGCTGGGGGACGCGGACCCGGAGCGCTACGCGCGGGCGCTCGAGGTCGCGGGCAAGGACCCGAACAGCGACGGCCTGCTGGTCATCCTCACGCCGCAGGACATGACGGAGCCGACACAGACTGCGGACCGGCTCAAGCCCTACGCGAAGCTCGGGCACAAGCCCGTGCTGGCGAGCTGGATGGGAGGCTCCGAGGTCGCCGCCGGTGAGCGCATCCTCAACGACGCGGGCATCCCCACCTTCGGCTACCCCGACACGGCCGCGCGCATCTTCAATTACATGTGGCGCTACGCGTACAACCTCGCGGGCCTGTACGAGACGCCCACGCTCACCGAGGAGCCCGCCGGGCGTCGCGACGTGGCCCGTGGGCTCGTGGATGCCGCGCGGGCCCAGGGCCGAACGCTGCTGACGGAGTACGAGTCCAAGCAGCTGCTCGCCGCCTACGGCATCCCCACGGTGGAGACGCGGCTCGCCACGACCGAGGACGGCGCGGTGGCCGAGGCCCAGTCCCTGGGCTTCCCCGTCGTGCTCAAGCTCCACTCCTTCTCGGTGACGCACAAGACGGACGTCGGGGGCGTGCGGCTGGACCTGCGGGACGTGGACGCCGTGCGCGCGGCGTTCCGGGGCATCCGAGAGCGACTGGTGGAGCTGGGACAAGGGGACGCCTTCGCGGGAGTGACCGTGCAGCCCATGGTGCGACTCGGCGGCTACGAGCTCATCGTGGGCAGCAGCCTGGACCCGCAGTTCGGCCCGGTGCTGTTGTTCGGCGCGGGCGGGACGCTGGTGGAGGTGTTCAAGGACCGGGCGCTGGGCTTCCCGCCGCTCAACACCACGCTGGCGCGCAGGATGATGGAGCAGACGCGCATCCTCCAGGCGCTCAAGGGCGTGCGCGGGGCGAAGCCCGTGGACCTGGCGGAGCTGGAGCGGCTGCTCGTGCGCTTCGGCCAGCTCGTGGTGGAGCAGCGCTGGGTGAAGGAGGTGGACATCAATCCACTGCTCGCCTCATCGGAGCGACTGCTCGCACTGGACGCGCGCGTGGTGCTGCATCCTTCGTCCGTGACGGAGGCCGAGCTGCCCCGGCTGGTCATCGAGCCGTATCCGCAGCAGTACGTGGCGCCCTTCCGGATGAAGAACGGCGAGGAGCTGATGCTGCGCCCCATCCGCCCCGAGGACGAGCCGGCGATGGCGCGCTTCCACAAGACGCTCTCCGAGCAGACGGTGTTCCTGCGCTACGCGGGGCTGATGCAGCTGAGCACGCGCGTGGCGCACGAGCGCCTGGCGCGCATCTGCTTCAACGACTACGCGCGGGAGCTGGCGCTGGTGGCCGAGCGCAAGGGCGGGGAGCTGTTGGGGGTGGGGCGCCTGACGCGCCTGCGAGGCACCGAGGACGCGGAGTACGCCATCCTCATCAGCGACGAGGTGCAGCACCAGGGGCTGGGGACGGAGATGCTGCGCCGGCTGGTGGAGGTGGGCCGCGCGTGGGGTGTGCGGCGCATCGTCGCGGACATCCTCGCGGGCAACCGGGCCATGCAGAACGTCAGCAAGCAGCTCGGGTTCTCCATCCTGCCGCACGAGGAGCTGGCCCCGGACATGGTCAAAGCGGTGAAGGTGCTCTGAGCCACATCCGGGGCCGGTGACGCCCCGGGTTCAGCGGGCCTCGAGGTCCAGCTCGAGGTCGAACGCGACGTCGCTCGACTCCGCGTTGGCCTGCTTCACCATCACCGCGATGATGTTCTCCCCCTCGACGAAGACGGAGCCGTCGAAGCTGAAGGTGCTGAGGACCGCGTCCTTCACCACGCCGCTGGCGAAGGCGCCGTGCTCCACGCCGTTGTCCATGTAGCGCGAGAAGACGAGCCGCCCGTTCACCCAGACGGCCACGCCGTCATCATGGAGCACCTGGAGGTGCGCGGTGCGGATGGCCTCGTCCAGGGTGAGCTTCTTGCGGAAGTACACGCTGGGCTGCACGGGGTTCGTCTTGGTGAGCACCGTGTGCTCGTCACCGTCGCCATAGCCGAGCCGGCCGGGCCCCTGCCGCCACGCGCTGTCGTTGAAGCCCAGGGAGGTCCACTGCGCGCCAGGGCTCACGTTGCGGTCGTCGAGCTTCCAGTACTCCCCGAAGGCGATGGCCTTGAACCGGGGCGTGGCGGTGATGGTGAACGGCAGGTCCGTCTTGTCCTCGATGTCCGGCCGGGCGCCATCCTGGATGCGCAGCACGCCCTGGGACGTCTCCGTGCGCGGCACCTTCCACTCGTAGAAGCCAATGTTCGACACGCCCGTCTCCACGGTGCTCCAGCTGGCGCCGTTGTCCTGGGAGAACTGCACGTCGACGGTGTCGACGCCCGCGCCGTGGGTCATCCACTGCACCGTCTGCAACTGGCCCGGCCGCAGCGTCTCTCCGCCGTTGGGGCTCTCCAGGAAGAGGGCGTCGTGCTGCATGCCGTCCGTCGTCACCTTCAGCTCCAGGTCAAAGGACAAGTCGCTGGAGGTGGCGTTCGCCTGCTTCACCATGACGGCCAGCGTGTTCTCGCCCATCGCGAAGCGCATGCCGGGGATGGTGGTCTGGCTCAGGTGGTTGTCGGAGCTGGCGCCCTGGGCGTAGGCCGCGTGGGCGGGGTTGGGAATCAGGCTGTTGAACACCTGCGTCCCGTTGAGGAACACCGCCACGCCGTCATCGTGAATCACCTTGAGCGTGGCCTGCTCCACCATGCCGTGCAGGGTGAACTTCTTGCGGAAGTACACCGTCGGCTGCACAGGCGTCGTCTTCGTCAGCACGGTCCGCTCGTCCGCCTCGCCATAGCCGAGCTGCGCCAGGCCCTTCTTCCACGCGCTGTCGTTGAACGTCGCGGTCTTCCACGTCGGGCCCGGGTCGACGTTGCGGTCGTCGTACTTCCACTCGGCGCCGAAGGCCACGGCGGTGAAGCCCGTGTTCGGCGGCGGCTCCGTGGGCGGCGGCGTGGTGCCATCCCCGCCGATGCGGATGATCTTCGCGACGGACGGCACCTTGCGCCCGTTGAGCAGGAACAGCATGTAGTGCCCGGGCGGCGCCACGTTGGGGTTGGGGGGCGCGACGACGTTGAGCCCGCCGCCGCTCGCGGTGAAGCGCAGCTTCATGAAGCGCTGGTTCTCGTCGAACGCGTGTGTGACGGAGCCCAGCCGCACCCAGGACGCCATGGTGATGTTGGCCGCGTCCGGCGTGTTGACGCGGAAGGTCTCCCCATAGCTGATGGCCGCGGGCGCGGAGGAGATGGTGGGACGCGGGCCCTTGAAGAGGTACGGCGGCGAGTAGACCTGCATCGTCTTCACGTTGCGGCTGCCGGCGGACAACAGGCGCCCGTCGGGCAGGAGCACCGTGGTGGAGTGATAGCCGCGATAGGTCCCCAGCGGGGCGAGCAGCGACCAGGTCTCCTTGACCGGGTCCCACAGCTCCGTCTCCAGGCGGGGGTAGTTGGGGTTGTCCGTGCCGGGGCCGCCGTGGCCGCCGGTGACGAGCACCGTCCCGTCCGGGAGCACGGTGCTGTTGTGCTGCCGGCGCACGTAGCGCATGGGGGCGACGGGGCGCCACGCGGGCTTGGTGACGTTGAGGTCCAGCACCTCCACGTTGTTGGTGGGCGGGTTGTCGCCGCCGGTGATGAGCACCTTGCCCTCGTCGTACATCACCGCGCTGCCATAGTTGCGGCTGGCGGTGTAGGTCGTGCGCGGGCCGCTGGTCCACGCGCCCACGCCGTCCGTGTCCAGATAGCGCGAGGGCCTCCAGTAGCCGGACATGAGCGTCTTGCCCGAGGGCATGACGAACATCCACGGGTAGTACATGAGCTCCAGGCTCGCGCCGGTGAGCGTCCGCCAGGAGCCCTTCGACGTCTGCCACACCTGGGGAATGAGGTTCTTGGTGCGGTCCTCCTTGGCGCCACCAATCACCAGCATGTCGCCGTTGGGCAGGGTGGTGACGGTGGGGTACCAGCGGCCCGCGTTCATGTTGGGCAGCCGCGTCCAGGTGAGCTTGAAGGGGTCGAAGATGGCGGCGTACGGCAGGCCCGAGTCATCCGCGATGTGGCCTCCGGCGATGAACAGCCGCCCGTCCGCCATGAAGGCGTGGCCCGAGCAGAAGATGTTGAAGCCCGCCTTGGGCAGGGGGGTGAGCGCGTCGGTGGTGGGGTCCCAGAGGTAGGGATTGTCTCCATCCGCGAACTCGGAGAAGAACATCACCTTCCCGGTGGGAAGCACGTGGGTGTGGACGGCGGAGTAGGGCCACTTCTTGACGGGCGTCCATTGGCCGACGACGGCCGGGTCCGTGGACTGCGCCTGGGCGACCGCGACCGAAACCCAGACGGAAAGCAAGGCGAGACGCCATCGATGGAACATCATGCTGCCCCTTTGTTGGCCGGAGGTCGCGCAACGGTAGGCATGCGCTCGGGCCCCCACATCGTTCCGGCGTGCGTGGCCAATGACGCGCGGTGGACCGTGCCATGGGCCCCTCGTCGTGGCTCGTACGGGGGGGCGCTCCGGGATTTCACAGCGGACGGGAGGCGGGGGCTGCTCTAGAGTCCGGCGGTGATGGCCACCCCTGAATCCCAAGCGCCGCTCGCAGCCCTGCTCCCCAAGAAGGGAGAGCCCGCGCTCGACCCGGACAGCATCCTGGACCGTTTCGTCGGCTATGTCGCATCGAACGGGCTCAGCCTCTACCCCGCCCAGGAGGAAGCCATCCTGGAGCTGCTCGCGGGCAAGCACCTGTTCCTCAAGACGCCCACGGGCTCCGGCAAGTCGCTGGTCGCCACCGCCCTGCACTTCAAGGCCATGGCCGAGGGCAAGGTCTCCTTCTACACGTGCCCCATCAAGGCGCTGGTGAACGAGAAGTTCTTCGCGCTGTGCGACGCCTTCGGCGCGGAGAACGTGGGCATGCTCACCGGCGACGCGAGCATCAACCGCGACGCGCCCATCATCTGCTGCACCGCCGAAATCCTCTCCAACCTCGCGCTGCGAGACGCGGGGGCGAAGGTGGACTACGTCGTCATGGACGAGTTCCACTACTACTCGGACCGCGACCGCGGCGTGGCGTGGCAGATTCCGCTCATCGCGCTGCCGCAGGTGACGTTCCTGTTGATGTCGGCGACGCTGGGCCCCACGCACATCATCGAGGAGAGCCTGCAGCGGCTCACCGGCCGCGAGGTGGCCACGGTGCGAAGCGCGCAGCGCCCGGTGCCGCTGGACTTCGACTACCGCGAGTCCGCGCTGCACGAGACGATTGAAGACCTCATCGCGCGCAAGAAGTACCCCATCTACCTGGTGAACTTCACGCAGCGCGCCGCCGCCGAGCAGGCGCAGAACCTCATGAGCGTGGACTTCTCCACCAAGGAGGAGAAGGAGGCCATCCGGCTGGCGCTGATGGACGCGCCCTTCGACACGCCCTACGGCAAGGACTTCCAGCGCTTCCTGCGCCACGGCATCGGCATGCACCACGCGGGGCTGTTGCCGAAGTACCGGCTCCTGGTGGAGAAGCTGGCGCAGGGCGGGCACCTGAAGGTCATCAGCGGCACGGACACGCTGGGCGTGGGCGTGAACATCCCCATCCGCACGGTGCTCTTCACGCAGCTGTTCAAGTTCAACGGCGAGAAGCTGGCGACCCTGAGCGTGCGCGACTTCCAGCAGATCGCCGGGCGCGCGGGCCGCAAGGGCTTCGACAACGAGGGCAGCGTCGTCGCGCAGGCGCCCGAGTACGTGGTGGAGAACATCAAGCAGGCGGCGAAGGAGGCGGCGGGCAAGAAGAAGGCGCCCAAGCAGAAGCCTCCGCAGAAGAACTTCGTGCAGTACGACAAGAACACCTTCGATCGACTCCAGACGGGCATGCCCGAGCCGCTGGAGTCACGCTTCGCGGTGTCGCACGGCATGATTTTGAACCTGCTCCAGAGCGACCACGTCCGGGGCACGGGGGGCTACCACCGGCTGGTGCAGCTCATCCAGCGCTGCCACGACTCGGACTTCCTGAAGCGCCGGCACCTGAAGGAGGCGGCGCGGGACTTCCGCACGCTGCGCGGCGCGGGAATCGTGGAGGTGCTGCGAGGGGAGGGCGGCTCGGGGGCCTCGGTGAAGGTGGCGCAGGAGCTCCAGCACGACTTCAGCCTCAACCACACGCTGTCGTTGTATCTGCTGGAGACGCTGGAACTGCTGGACCCGACCACGGAGACGTACGCGCTGGACGTGGTGACGCTGGTGGAGTCCATCCTGGAGAACCCGGAGGTGGTGCTCTACGCGCAATTGCACCAGCTCAAGGGCGAGAAGATTCAAGAGATGAAGGCGCAGGGCGTCGAGTACGACGACCGGATGGAGCAGCTGGAGAAGCTGGAGTGGCCCAAGCCGAACCGGGACTTCATCTACGGCACGTTCAACGCCTTCGCGCGCAAGCACCCGTGGGTGGGCGAGGAGAACATCCGCCCCAAGGCGGTGGTGCGGGACATGTTCGAGCGCTTCATGTCCTTCCACGACTACGTACGCGAGTACGGGCTGCAGCGCAGCGAGGGTGTGCTGCTGCGCTACGTCAGCGACGTGTACAAGACGCTGGCGCAGACGGTGCCGGAGCGCTTCCGCACGGAGGAGGTGGAGGACATCATCGACCACCTGCGCGCGACGATTCGTCAGGTGGACTCGAGCCTGGTGGACGAGTGGGAGCGCATGCGCAACCCGGACGCCGTGGTCGAGGCGAAGCCGGCGGTGGAGCTCAAGCCGAAGGAGCTCACCGAGGACCCGCGCGCCTTCGCGGCCCGCGTGCGCGAGGAGCTGCACCGGCTGCTGCGCGCGCTGGGACAGAAGCGCTACACGGACGCGCTGACGCTCTTGGACAACCCGCTGGGCGAGTGGACGGCGCCGAAGCTCGAGCAGGCGATGGTGCCGTACCACGAGGAGCACAAGGTAGTGGTGCTCACGCCGCAGGCGCGCAAGCCGGCGAACACGTTCCTGAAGGAGACGGGCCCCCGGCTCTGGGAGGTGCAGCAGCGCATCATGGACCCCGAGGGACATGGGGACTGGATGATCGACTGCGAGATTGACTTGCGAGATCGGCGGCTGGACGAGGGGGCCATCCTCATCCTGCGGCGCATCGGGCCGTAGGCTTCAGCCCTGGGGGCCGGGCTTCACGGGCTCGGCCTGGGCGTGCTCGGTGGGGACGGGGGTGACCTCGCCGTCACCGAGGACGGACTCCTCGACGTCGAAGTCGCCCTTGCCGTCGGGGACGAGGACCATCTTCCAGTCGAAGGTGGAGAGGATGATGCGGTCGGCGTCGCACTGGACCTCGACCGTGGTGTCCTCGACGGTCCAGGAGCCGACCCACACTGTCGTCTTGTCGATGCACTCGGTGTCGCCGCACTCCTCGGTGGACGCGACCCAGAGGCGGCCCTCGGGCGCGGAGGCGCAGGCGACGGGCTCGACGTGGCGCAGGCGCGGCGGGGCCATCTCGTCGGGGGCGCCGGAGAAGAGCTCCTCGGGCGACGGTGGAGTGAGGCTCGGCTCCAGCGTGGTCATGTCTGGCTGCTCGGTGGGCTCAGCAAGCGTCGTCGACCGCGCGAGCGCCCCGGACGCGGCCAGCGAGCCGCACATCACCGCCACCTTCCACCACCCTGTCGTCCACATGACCTTTCACCCCTGTGCGGCACCGTGGGCCGCGTCGTGTGCACAGGGGTTCTGCAAGGCGCGGACCGGGCCTGAGTGCGGTCGATGGGCCACAGGGGCGTGGCGTGTGCTCACGCGAGGCGGGAGGCCAACGCCGGTCATGGGTGGGATGCCGCGCCATTCGTCTGTGCCGGGGCTGATGCGCCGCTCGTGCACGGCGAGCCCGGTACATGAGGGCGTCATGGCTGGCGCACAGAGTGTACCGGGTGCGGCTGCCGCGCCGCGAAGCCAAGGCGCGTCGCTGACGGTTCAGGAGGCCTGGCGGAGCGAGTTGCTCGCGGAGAGGGCGGGTGCGGCGCCGAGTCACGAAGCCAAGGCGCGTCGCTCACGGTTCAGGGGGCGTGGCGGAGCGAGTAGCTCGCGGAGAGGGCGGTGGCGGAATGGGGATACCGGAAGGTCGGGCCTGGGCCAGTTCCTGGGCGATTCGCGCGAGGTTCTTGTCCTCGGGGGCGAGCTTGCTGGCGCGAGCGGCGAGGTCGCGAGCCAGTTCCAGTCGTCCCGCGCGGAGGTGATGCTCCGTGGCCACGCTCAGCACCCCAGGAGCCTCGGCGGCTTCCGCGAGCGCCATTGCCACGGTGTCCTCGAGCGGACGGGTCGCGAAGTTGTGCCCCGGTAGAAGCTGGAGGGCGCGCGCATAGGCGCGAAGCGCCTCGGCATGGCGACCGAGTCCCGTGAGCGCGGCGGCGCGCAGGTGGTGGGTGACGGCCACGTCGGGAATGGCGGCGAGGACCGCGTCCGCGTCCTGCAGCGCACCGGTGAAGTTCCCCCAACGCAGGCGCGCGAGCCCCCGCGCGTGTCTGGCGCTCAACAGGTCGTGGATGGCGAAGAGCTTCGCGTCCCAGCGGGCTCGCTGTTCCTCCGCATCGGTGGCGAGCGACTCCGTGCCAGCCACCGCGAAGGCGAGGGCGTCCAGCGTGCCGCCTCGTTCATTCAGCGACGCCTCCGCGGCCTTCAACGCGCCGGCGCGGTCGCCACGTGACAACAGGCAATCCGCCACCACCAGGGCGGGGTCCAGCGAGGTGTCATAGAGCGCTCCGCGATAGCCCGCGTCCTGGGCCGCGTGTGCGGCGGGGAGGGCCTGGTCGCAGTGGCCGGCGCGCCGTGCCAGCTCCGAGGCGAAGTAGAGGTCCATGGGTGTCTCCAGGCCCAGCTTCTCCACGGACATCGCTCCCGAGCGCTCGGCGACCACGGGCGATTCGAACGGCACGCCGCGCAGGGGCCTCGCGAGCGCGGTGAACGGATGCGCGGCCTGGAGCTGCTCGAAGGCCTGCGTCGCCTCGTCATACCGGCCCTGCTGGAGCGCGGTGTTGAGCGCCGTGCCCGGACTGCCCACGGCTTCTGTCCGCGCGAGCATCCGCTCCACGTCGCGTACAAAGGGGAAGAACGTGGGCAGCGCGAGACAGAGCGCGAGGCCGACGGTCAGCAGTCCGAGGACCCGGGGCTCGCGCCGTGACTCGAAGGCCATCACCGCGAGCGCGCTCGCGAACAGCGCCCAGGCGGGCAGCGCGGCCAGTCGGTATCGGCTCACCACGTAGAAGCCCACGGCGAGCGCGGTGCTCGCGGCGAGGTAGAGCACGATGAGCCCGACGCTTCGTCGTCGCGCGAGCAGGGCGCCGAGTCCGGCCACGCCGAGCAAGCCCAGGACCTGGGCATCGAGGAGAGGGAGCCCCGCGAGGTGCGCTTCGGCGCGGCGCACCTCGACCAGGTCGTGGCCTTCCGGGCCGAAGAGGAAGAACGCCAGCTTCCGGCCGAACAAGCCGAGGACGGTTGTCGGCTCCTCCAGCGCGAAGTTCAGCGTCTTGCGCATCCAGTACAGCTCGGTGCGGGAGGGGGACAGGTCTTCGCCCGCCTCGGCTCGGGCGAACTGTCGGTAGAGGCTGTGCGCGTGGTCGGGGCGCTCGGGGGAGCGCAGCTGCGCCTCGTACTGCTTGATGAGCGTGGGCGGTTGCGCGCCCAGTCCTGTGCCCTCGGGGCGGTTGCCCATGTGCAGCACGGCGCCCGCGCTCATGGTCGCGCCGAGGTGTGAACCCACGGTCGCGCGGATGATTTGAGCGGGCAGCCAGGATGAGAACATCCCCGTGCCCAGCAACAGCGCTCCGGCGAGCAGGCTCGCGCGTCGTGCCTCGCGGCGACGCTCCCAGAGCATCCAGCCCGTCGCGAGGACGAGGATGGCGAGGCCCGTGGGACGTGTCGCTCCCGAGAGTCCGAGCAGCACGCCCGCGAGGACCAGCCAGTGTTTCTGGAAGTGGGGCCGTGCGTGGGCCAGCAGCGCGAGCGCTCCCAGATTGAGGACCATGACCAGCAGGTCCGGCTCCAGCGTGGCCTCGTAGAGGAGGACAGGCGTCGTCACCGCGACGAGCGTCGCGGCGAGCAGTCCCACGGGGCGCGACAGCAGCCGGGCGCCGAGCACATAGACGGCGATGAGCCCGAGCGCGCCCGCGATGCTCTGGACCCAGCGCAGCGGAGTAGGGGAGAGGGCCACGTTGAGGATGAGGTACAGGGGGCTGAAGTCCGCGCCCTGCTCGGGGAGCATCCGGCCCGACGTCAGCAGCCGCGCGCTGTCGGGGTACTTTGCGAACATGGCCCCGGGTAGGAGGACGAGCCCGAGCGCGACGTGCGCGACGCACAACACCAGCAGGACGATGGGGACAAACCCACGGGGGAGGGGCCGACTCATGCTCACGGAGGGCACCTTACCGGATGTGCCCGCCCGGAGCGTCAGGGCCCGCTCGAACGCGTGCAGGGCGGGAGGTATCGACCCGAGCAGGCGACCTTGAACAGGCTCCCCTCGGCAACAGGCTCACGTCAGGAGGTCCTTGCTCCCGAGCGTCGGGCCCGCAGGAAGTCGACGAGCGCGCGCAGCTTGAGGGGGAGCTGGGTCCGACTCGGGTAGTAGAGGAAGAGGCCGGGGAAGGGCGGACAGTAGTTGGAGAGCACCCGGACGAGGCGCTTGTCGGCCAGCTCCTGCTCGACGGTGTGCTCCATGACGTATGCGAGCCCCACGCCATCGAGCGCTCCACGAACCATCAGCTCGTTGTCGTTGACGATGAGCCGCCCCTCCACGGCGACGGTGAGGTCGCGACCCTTGTCGCTGAACTCCCAGCGGTACACGGTGCCACTCCTGAGGTGGCGGTAGTTGATGCAGTCGTGCGCGTGCAAGTCCCTCGGATGCTTCGGCCGTCCGCGCGCGCTCAGATACGCGGGTGAGCCGACCACCGTCATGCGCAGGTCGTCGGTGAGTCGCAGCGCCACGACGTCCTTGTCGAGCATCTCGCCGAGTCGGATACCCGCGTCGAAGCCGTGCTCCACGATGTTGGTGATGCCGTCGTCGACGACGATGTCGAGCCTGAGCTCCGGGTTCGCCGCGAGGAAGCCCCCCAGGATGGAGTCGAGCACCGCCGCGATGGCCAGCCGGGGCACATTGAGTCGCAGCGTGCCGGAGGGACGCCCGCGGACCGCGTCGAGTGACTCGAAGGCGGAGCGGATGCTCGCCATCGCGGGCCTGAGCTGCGATAGGAAACGCTCGCCTGCCTCCGTCAGACCGACGCTCCTCGTCGTCCGCTGGAGCAGCCGCACGCCCACCCGCTCCTCGAGCGCCCGGATGCTCTGGCTGAGTGCCGACGGCGTCACGCTCAACTGGGCCGCCGCGGCCGTGAAGCTGCGCTTGTCCGCCACCGCCGCCAGCGCGTTCAGCCCCGAGTAGTCGTCTCGCATGTGCATCTTTTAGCGAAACTTAAAAAACCATCGCAATTCCACTGCTAATCACGAGGTCCCCGGACTCCTATTCTGAACTGCGTCAACGAACTCGCAGTCGAAGGAGTCCACCATGGGCAGCCAAGGTTCTTCAGCGTCCACCTCCAACAAGGTCTGGTTCATCACGGGAGCGTCCTCGGGACTGGGGCGTGCGCTCGTCGAGGAGGTGCTGCGGCGAGGCGACAGCGTGGTCGCCGCCGCGAGGCAACCGCAGGTCCTCGCGGAGCTGGCGTCGTCGGCCTCGGGGCGGCTGCGCCTCGCCGCACTGGACGTGACGCAGCCCGAGAAGGTGCGCGACGCCGTGACGACCGCCATCTCCCGCTTCGGCCACATCGACGTGCTGGTCAACAACGCGGGCTTCAGCATCCTCGGCGCCATCGAGGAGACGAGCGACCGGGACCTGCGCGCGACGATGGAGTTGATGTTCTTCGCCGCCGTCACCACCACGCGCGAGGTGCTGCCTCACATGCGGGCACGGGGCTCCGGCACCATCGTGCAGGTCTCGAGCGTCGCGGGGCTCTCCTCCGCGCCGGGCTTCGGTGCCTATTGCGCCGCGAAGCACGCCCTGGAAGGCATGTCCGAGAGCCTCGCGCAGGAGGTGAAGCCGCTGGGGATTCGCGTGCTCGTAGTGGAGCCGGGGACCTTCCGCACCTCGCTGTTCGGCGCTTCGTTCCGGCACATGCCCGCGATGAGCGCCTACGAGGGAACGGTGGGGCAGTTGCGCACCTGGGTGCGCCAGACGGACGGCAAGCAGGGCGGAGACCCGGTGAAGGCAGCCCGGGTCATGGCGGACGTCATCGCGCGACCGAGCGCGGAGCTTCCGTTGCGGCTGCCCTTGGGCGGTGACGCCGTGGAACAGATTCGCGCCAAGTTGTCCCTCGTCGCCACCGATGTCGACCGGATGGAGCTTCTCTCGCGCTCCACTGCCTTCGACGCGAAGACGTAGCCGCGAGGTGCCCGGTCAGCTCCCGCCCGTTCGCGCCGTCGGCGCGCTCGACCCGCGTCGAACCCAACGAGGAGCCGGCCCCATGGGCTACAGCATTCAACGACCGTCGGAGCTGTTCGAATCCGTTCGCTACAACACCAAGACCACCCCCGACCTTCGGGTGGCGATGCAGAAGAAGGTCAAGGAGCTGGTGGCGCGCATCGAGGACCGCGAGGGCCGGATGCGTCGCATCCGCGCGGAGTACCAGATCGACTCCGAGCGTCTGGCCGCGCTGGTCATCCAGTTCCAGAACAAGAAGTCCGAGTTCGTCTCCTATCAGAACCAGGGCGGCGCCCCGAGTGAAGCCATCGTGCCCGCGGGCGTCATCGCCAACCTCATCAAGGAGGGAGAGATGATCGACTCGGAGCGAGGGCAGATCCGAAAGCTGGAGCTGGTGCTGCGCAACCTTCCGGACTCGGAGCTGTACAACCACCCGGAGACTGGCGAGGTCCTGAGCCGGCAGCCGTTGCACCAGCTGACCGATGACGAGCTCGAATACCTTGGGTTCTGAGGTGGACGAGAAACGACGGGCCCGCCGACATTGCCCGCGCGGCCCGTGGCGGAAGGCGTTACCTTCCACGGCATATGGCCCGTGTCCGTGCCGTGGATCAGCCCCTGCGTCGTGATGTCCGCCTGCTCGGGCGACTGTTGGGAGAGGTGCTCGTCGAACAGGAAGGCCAGGACCTGTTCGACCTGGAAGAGGAGGTCCGTCGGCTCGCCATCCAGCGACGACGCGGCCCCGTGGCGGGAAGGCGCGCCTCCGCGGCCGAGCTCGCGGAGATCCTCAAGCGCCTGCCTCTGGAGCGCACCGAGCCCGTGCTCCGCGCCTTCTCGGTGTACTTCCAGCTCGTCAACCTCGCCGAGCAACACCACCGCATCCGCCGCGCCCGCGCGCACTCCAGCGCCGAGTCCACGACGCCCCAGCGTGGCTCGCTGGAGGCGACGATGCTGTCGCTCAAGGACGCGGGCATCCCCGCGACCCGCGTCCGCGAGGCGCTGCGCCAGATGCACGTGACGCTCACGCTCACCGCGCATCCCACGCAGGCCGTGCGCCGCACGCTGCTCGAGAAGCTCTACCGCATGGCCAGCCTGCTCGAGGAGCGCGACCGGTGCGAGCTGACGCCCCGCGAGAGCGCCGCCAACGTGGAGTCCCTCCGCGAGGAGATCACCACTCTGTGGCAGACGGACGAACTGCGCCGCGAGCGGCCCACCGTGGGCGACGAGGTGAAGAACGCCCTCTGGTACGTCGAGGAGGTCATCGCCGAGCAGCTCTCCGAGCTGCCCGAGCTGCTCGACTGGGCCTTCGAGCGCGCCTACGGAGAACCCCTCGGCCAGGTGGACACGCCCGTGCGAGTCCACTCGTGGGTCGGCGGAGACATGGATGGCAACCCGCTGGTGACACCGGAAGTCTTCGCGGACACGCTGCGGGCCCACCGTGCACGTGGGTTGCGCCTGCTGACCCAAGGCCTGGAGCGCCTGGGCGGAATGCTCTCGCAGTCGGAGCGCCATGCGAAGCCGTCGGCGGAGCTCGTCGCCTCCCTGGAGCGCGACGCGAAGGAACTCCCCGAGGCCGAGCAGCGCCTGGGGCCGCGCACCATCGGCGAGCCCTGGCGTCGCAAGCTGCGCTTCATGGAGGAGCGGCTGAATCAGGCCCTGCGCCATGTGCTGGCCCAGCGCACCGGTGACGCGGGCCCCATGCCGGCCAGCGCCTATCGCACGCCCGAGGCCCTGCTCGCGGACCTGGACCTGCTGTCCCGCTCGCTCGAGGAAGCGAAGGCCGCGAAGTCCGGTCTGCGCCAGGTGCGCCGCATGCGCGAGCGGGTCCTCGCGCTGGGGCTCTCCCTGGCCGAGCTGGAGGCGCGCGTGCCCGCCGAGGACGCGGTGAGCGCGGCGGCCTCGCTGGACGCGGGAGGGCCCGCTCCGTCCGAGGGTGGCAAGCGGCTGCTCGCGGTGCTGGAGAAGCTGCGCGAGGCGCAGGCCGAGGCCGGTGAGCCCGCCTGTCGCACGCTCATCCTCAGCATGGCCAGCACGGCCGAGGATGTCCTCGCGGCCTTCAAGTGCCTCAGGCTCACGGGCCTGTGGGATGAGCAGCGCGGCTGCGCCACCGTGGACGTCGTCCCGCTCTTCGAGCAGCTCGGCGCGCTCGACGGTGGCCCCGACGTGCTGCGCACGCTCTTCGCCAACGCCGAGTACCGCAAGCACGTCGACGCGCGCGGCTTCCAGGAGGTCATGGTCGGCTACAGCGACTCGGGCAAGGAGGTGGGGCTGCTGGCCGCCAGCGCCGCGCTCTATCGCGCCCAGGTCGCGCTCACCGAGGCGGCCGCCCAGTCCGGTGTCCCCCTTCGCCTGTTCCACGGTCGCGGCGAGTCCGTGGCCCGCGGTGGTGGCCCCGCCCAGGAGGCCATCCTCGCGCTGCCTCCCGGTGCCGTGGCCGGTGGCTACAAGGCGACGGAGCAGGGCGAGGCCCTGGACCACAAGTACGCGCGCCCGGAGCTGGCTCGCCGCACGCTGGAGCTCATCCTGGGCGGCGTGCTGCCCCACCTGCTCGACGCGCAGCCTCGCCCGACGCCGGAGGACGAGAAGACCTTCCGCGCCACGTTCGACACGCTGGCGGAGACGGGGCGCAAGGCCTACCGCGCGCTCGTGTGGGAGGACCCTCGCTTCCTGGAGTTCTTCACCACGGCGACGCCCGTGGAGGAGATCTCCGCGCTGCCCATCGGCTCGCGCCCCAGCAAGCGCAAGGCCGGAGGGCTCGAGTCGCTGCGCGCGATTCCCTGGGTGTTCGCCTGGACGCAGAACCGGGCCATCGTCCCGGGCTGGTACGGCGTGGGCTCCGCGCTGGAGGCCTTCTCGAAGGAGCCGGGCGGGCCCGCGCTGCTCAAGCGCATGTACCGCCAGTGGCCCTTCTTCAAGGCCGTCATCGACAACGTCACCATGGTGCTGGCCAAGTCGGACATGGCCATCGCCGGGCGCTACGCGGCGCTCGCCCCCGCGTCCACGAAGGCCCTGTGGCGTCGCATCCAGCAGGAGCACCGGCGCACGCGTCGGCAGGTGAAGCGGCTGACGGGGGAGGGGAAGCTGCTCGACAACAACCCCCAGCTCCAGCGCGCCATCGCCCTGCGCAACCCGTACGTGGATCCGATGTCCTTCCTCCAGGTGGAGCTGTTGCGCCGCAAGCGCGAGAGCGACTGTGACTGCGACAGGCCGCTGTTGCTCTCGCTCAACGGCATCGCGGCCGGCATGCGCAACACCGGTTAGAGTCCGCGCCATGCCCGTCTCTGTCTGCGAAGGCGACCTGCTGGACCAGCCGGTGGAGGCCATCGTCAATGCCTGGAACCGGAACATCATCCCCTGGTGGCTGCTGTTGCCGCAGGGGGTGTCCGGCGCCATCAAGCGACGAGGTGGCGTCGGCCCCTTCCGCGAGGTGGCGAGAGCGGGCCCCATGCCGCTGGGCTCGGCGGTGGTGACCTCCGCGGGGCGGCTGCCCTTCAAGGCCATCATCCACGTGGCGGGCATCGACATGCTGTGGCGCGCCTCCCAGCGCTCCATCCAGGACTCGGTCCGCAACGCCCTGGAGAGGGCCCGTGAGCAGGGCCTCCACTCCGTGGCCTTCCCCATCATCGGCGCGGGCTCCGGCAGCTTCGACGAGACGCGCGCGCTCGAGCTGATGAGGCAGGTCCTGGACGCGGAGGCGGGGGACCTCGACGTGCGCGTGGTGCGCTTCCGGCGCTGACGACTTAACCTTCAGCGCTCCAATACAGACGTCTTCAACGGCTTTCGAGACGAGGTCGGGATGGCTAGGGACGCATTCACGGTGGAGGACGTCAACGCCCAGCACGGCTTCGCGCTCTTGCGGCCGGACTCGGGAGAGGGGCCATTCCATGCCCCGCTCTATCCGGAGCCGGAGTCCGACGCGCCTCCCTTCCAGCTGCGCAAGGGAGACCGGGTGACGGGACAGCGTCGCGGGCAGTCCGTGACAGAGGTGGCGTGGGTGACGCGCGTGGAGCCGCCGTACGAGCTGGTGGAGCGCATGGCGGAGCTGCTCGCGAAGCTGGAGCAGTGGGAGCTGAAGGTCCCCGCCACCGCGCTGGAGCTCGCCGAGCACCACTGGCGCCAGAGCCGTGAGGACCCGCTGCGCAGCGAGCTGACGTCGCAGTTGCCCACCTTCTTCGACTGGGAGCTGTCCCACCCGTACAAGGATGGCGCGCTGCTGGAGCGACTGGAGGCGGCGCTGCAGCCCTATCTGCCGGGCTTCGCGGTGCGGCCCCTCCAGGGGCGCGAGGCCTTCGTCGTGGACCCCGGAGGACACGAGGTCGAAGCGGGCGAGGGGGACTGGGACGCGCCCGCCACCACCTTCGAGCCGCTGCTCCAGCGGGTGAACGCCGTGCTGGAGCAGGCGGGGGCGCCCGTGCGCTGGGTGCCCACGGGCAACGACTGGGTGCTGGCTCCGCCAGCACTGGCGGAGCTGCTCGTCCTCAACAACGTGCTCGGACCCCGCTGAGCCACAGCGGGGCTACAGCTCGCCCCGCTCGCGCAGCGTGCGCACCACCTCGGCCGCCATCACCCGGTGGCCCTCGGTGCTTGGGTGGATGCCGTCGATGCCCAGGCCGTCGAGGTAGAGGTGCACGTTGCTCGTCTGCCGCATCACCGACTCCAGGTCGATGACGTCCGTGCTCGTGCCGCCGCCGCGCAGCCACGCGTTGAAGCCCAGCCGCTGCGACTTCACGTAGTCATAGGCGCCGTAGTTCGTCTTCTCCTTCGGCAACAGCGTGCTCACCCACACGCGGCAGAAGGGCTCCAGCCGCTGTACCAGCAGGAGCATCCGCGTCTCCATCTGCTCCTCCGCGCCCGCGTCGCCCAAATCATTGGTGCCCAGCAGCACCAGGCAGTCGGTGACGCCCTTCACCGCGAGCACCTCGTCGGACAAGAGCCTCAGCGCGTCGTAGAAGCCCTGGCCGCTGACGCCCGCGTTGACCACGGGCACGCCCAGCTGCGCCTCCACCAGCGCCGGCCAGGCGTTGCGCGTGTCGTTGCGCAGGTCGACGTAGCCCTCGGTGATGCTGTCACCCAGCGCGATGAAGGCGCGGCCCGTGGGGCCCTCCACGTGCACCGAGGCCACGCCCACGGAGCGCTCGAAGGGCTCGCCGCCGATGGCGCCCGTCACCAGCGCATGCGTGCCCGCTCGCGCGAAGCTGCCCGGGAAGGCGTTGATGGCGCTGGCGGCCAGCGCCCCGCGCACCTCGAAGGTGATGGCCACGTCCTCGCGGAAGCCCACGGGGAACACCACCGGGTCCGACGTCACCAGCGCGCGCGCGCCGACGTTGAAGCCCGGCTTGCCCTCGAAGCTCAGCGCCACCGGCGCCGACACCAGCGAGCCGTCCACGCCCGCCTTCGCCACCGTGGCGCGCTGGAGCATGAGGTTCCCGTCGCCCGCGCGGAACGTCACCTGGAGCCGCTCTCCGGCGCGCGCCACCGGCACCCGCAGGCGGAACGTGGTGACACCGCCCACGTAGTGGGACCAGCGCAGCGCCTGATGGAAGCCCGGCTGGAAGCCGATGCTCGGCAACGGCGGCTGCGGCGCGGGCGGCGGCGGTGTGCTCACGTGCCCGTCGTCGTTGAGCACCAATGGCGGCGCCACGTCCACGGAGGCATCCGGCGCGTTCGTGGACTCACCCTGCTCTTGAGAAGGCTCTTCCGACAACGGGTCCTCGGGGCTGCTGGGAGTGCACGCCAACTGCGCGCCACCCACGCATGCGAGGACACCGAGCCACGTCCGCCACATTCGCATCGTCGCTCCCTCCCGACGACGCACGATGTACACCGCTCATTCCCGCGACGACCACCGAACATGCGCGCAAGTCCCGAGGCTCGCGGCGCACGCCCCCTTGGTCTCCGGGCGAGATGGAGACACCGCTTTCCCTGTCACTCGAACCCGCGGCGCTTGCGCGAGTCCGGAACGCACCCACGTGGTGGCGGACGTTGCCCCACGTGGGTAACGCGCTTCATGGGATGCAGGCTCCCACCCCAGGATTGTCATTCAGTGGACGGCATGTCCCGGCGGTGCATGCGGGCGAGCTGGAGGGCCTGCACAGCGGCCGGCAGTTGAGCCCTTGCCCCGTGTTCACACAGGCGCTCCCCGGCGCGCACTGGTTGCTGAAGTCGCACGGCTCACCCGTCGCGCGAGTCCCGCTGCCCGCGCACACCGGACCCGACGAGGACGGGTAGCAGCTGAGCGGCGCCGCGCAGCCCTGCGCGAACGGGTCGCACGGCTGCGAGCGCGGTCCGCACAACAGCGGCAGCTCCGACGTGCCCGCCAGCCGCAGCACCGTGTTGCACTCGCGCGAGTCCGTGCACTGGCTGCTCGTGTGGCACAGCTTCCGGCAGAAGAAGCCCACGCCGCCGTCGTCCTGCCGCTCGTCCTTGCAGAACAGGCCCGCCGCGCACGTGTCGAACTCCGGCCCACCGTCCGTGGGGGACAGCGTGCACCGCGCGCCCTCGGCGACGGTGCCCGCCTCCACGCACCGGCGCTCCGTCACCGCGCCCGTGCTCACGTACGTGCAGCGCTGCCCCTGCGCGCAGTTCTGCAGCACCACGTCACACGCCGCCGCGAAGCACCGGCTGCCCGTCTTGCCGCCCGACAGGTCCGCGAAGTGACAGCTCTGGCCGGTTCCGCAGCCTTCCTGTCTTGCGACGTTGCACGCGAAGTCGGGACTCACGCCGCCATCGCCCGCGCCGCCTCCGTCCGGGTCTCCGGGCACCCCGGAGTCACCCTGGCCGGGGCCCGGCTGTTTGTCGTCGTCATCACACCCAGGCGTGACGAGCGCCAGGAAGAGGGTCCCCGTCAACACCGCGAGCCACGCACGCATCCCGAACTCCCGAATCGAACTGTGTGAGGACTTACCTGATGGCGCCCATTCGTGGGGGCCCTCTTGAATCGAGCCTGGAAAGCAGCGGACACTTGCTGGATGACCGATGCCCAAGGGGTGGCTCGGCGCGTCAGTATCCCGTCGGTCCTCGGGAAGGCATTAGGTCGCCAGCGGCGGACGGCTGGGGGTAGCGGGTGCACATGACTAGCAAGGCGGCGGAAGCAGAGATGTCATCGGGAGACCCAGCCGCGTACGCGAACCGGCGCACGGACGAGCGCGTCGCCGCCAAGTTCGCGGTTCGCTTCACCCAGGCCGAGGACGCGGCCAGGGCGCTGCGCGTGTTCTCCATCAACGTGTCCGCGGGTGGCCTGTGCCTGCGCACGCGCAAGGCCTACGACGTGGGCGCCCAGGTGCGGCTGTCCATGGACATCGCGGGCGAGCAGTTCGACCTCACCGGCGTCATCGCGTGGGTGCGTGACGAGCAGGAGGCCATCGGCGTGCGCTTCACGGACGTGAGCGACGACGACCGCGTCCGGCTGCACAACGTGGTGGAGCGCATCAAGCGCTGACGTCACCGTGCGCCTCGGCCCCGGAAGAAACCCGGGGCGCGAGGGACGGGCGGCACGTCAGCGGCCCTTCTCCGTCTCCAGGTGGCGGAACACGCCCGCGTCGACCTCGGAGAAGCCGCACGCCGTATAGAAGCTGCGCACCTCCGGCGTGGTCGTTATCGGCGAGACCAGCTGGAGCTGGCGCGCGCTGAGCACCTTGCAGCGCTCCAAAATCTGCTTGATGAGCGCGCGGCCCACGCCCCGGCGGCGCCACGACTCGGTCACCACCAGCTCGTCGATGGTGCCCACGCGCCCGCGCAGCCGCAGCTGCGGCCGGTGGGAGAAGGAGAGCATGCCCACGGGTTTGTCCTGCGGGTCTCCGGCCACGAAGATTTCAATCTCCGGATGGCTCACCACCCAGTGGACTGTCTGCTGGTCCGTTCCCTGGGGGTAGCCCAGCTCGCGAAGCAACAAGGCCATGGCCTCGGCGTCGCCGCGACGGGCTCGGCGGATGCGGAAGGCGGGGGCTTCTGCGCCCGCGGGGCTGACGGTCCGGACGATTGGCTGTGACAAGGCAGTTGGCAGTCTAACGAAAGGGCCGCCGCTCCTCCAAAGAGGAACGGCGGCCCGGGACTTTTCCCGTGGGCGGACAGCCCACACGGGGGCACTGGGTACGATGCCTAGGGCTGCTCGCCGGCGAGCGAGCGCAAGGCGTCGGTGATGTCGTTCTGCTGGGGCACGGAGGCCATCTCCAGCGTGTCGGCCAGGCCGATGCCGGGGATGAACTTGCCCGCCAGCAGCCGGGGCGGCGCGAGCAGGGAGTAGAAGAGCTCCTCCACCGTGCGTCGCACCAGGTGCTCGCCGAAGTTCGTCACCTCGGTGTCCTCGTTGACGAAGAGCACGCGGCCCGTCTTCTGGACGGAGGCCTTGATCATCTCCCAGTCGTAGGGCCACAGCGAGCGCAGGTCGATGACCTCCACGCTGATGCCCTCGTCGGCGAGCAGCGCGGCGGCGCGCGCGCACAGGGGCAGGGTGCGGCCGTAGCTGACCACCGTCACCTGCGAGCCCTCGCGCACCAGCTTCCCCTTGCCGATGGGGATGGCGAACGCCTCCAGCCCCTCGGGCCACGCGGGCTTCCACTGGCTGCGGTCACCCAGGGGCGCGTCGATGGCCTTGGACAGCGCGCGGTCATCGTCCGGCTCGCCGGGGATGCGCTCCTCGCCCTTGACGCGCAAGAGCGCCTTGGGCTCCAGGAACATGACCGGGTTCTGCTCCTTGCACGCGGAGATGAGCAGGCCGTACGCGTCCAGCGGCGTGGAGGGCATCACCACCTTCCACCCGGCGATGTGGGTCATCGTCGCGTCGAAGGAATGCGAGTGGTAGATGGACCCGCGGATGCCGCTGCCCACCGGCGTGCGCACCACCATGGGCAGGTTCCAGTCACCGTTGCTGGACCAGCAGGTGTTGCCCGCCAGCTTCAACAGGTCGATGGTGTTGTAGACGTAGTCGCAGAACTGGATTTCGGCGACGGGGCGGCCGCCGCCCATCGCGATGCCCATGGCCGCGCCGATGATGCCGCGCTCGTCCAGAGGCGAGTTCCACGTCGTCTTCAGGCCCTGCGTGCAGGTGAAGACGCCGCCCAGCGGGGCGCCGACGTCCTCCCCGAAGATGTCCGTCACGCCCAGGTTCTCCTCGGCGTAGTGGAGGGCCATGCGAATGGCCTGTGCCATGTTGGCCATGGGTTACTTGTCCTCCGCGAAGATGTGCTTCCAGATGGTCTCGGGGCCCGGCAGCGGCTCGTCCCGGGCGATGCGGGCGGCGGCGGCCATGTCCTCGGTGTAGCGGTTGCGCAGCTCGTCCATCTGCTGGCGCGTCAGCACGCCGTCCTGCTCCAGGCGCGCCTCGAAGTTCTTCAGGCAGTCCACCTCTTCGGAGACGTAGTTGGCGCCGGACGCGGACGAGTGTCCGTACAGGCGCGACACGTTCGCCTCCAGGAGGAAGGGCTTGCGCTCCTTGCGCACGTACTCCATGGCCTCCTTCAGCTCCTGGTAGGCCTCCACGGGGTCGTTGCCGTTGATGGTCTTCGAGCGGATGCCGAACGCCTTGCCGCGCTCGCTCACGCGGGGCTCGCCGTGCTGGCCTTCCGCCGACGTGGAGATGCCCCACTTGTTGTTGGTGACGATGATGAGGATGGGCAGCGGGTTGGCGGGACGGCTGCTCCACACCAGGCAGGAGGCGAAGTCACCCTCGGCCGTGCCGGCGTCGCCGCCGGTGACGATGGTGATGCCGTCGCCGCCCACGCGCTTCTGCACCATGGCCGTGCCCGGCGCGATGGCGTACTGCACCTCGATGGGCGAGCTGACGGGGGCCACGTTGTACTTGCGCAGCGAGAAGTGGCCCGCGAAGTTGCGGCCGCCGGAGTACGGGTCCGACGCCGTGTTCTTCATCTGCCGGAGGGCGCCGATGGGCTCCTCGCCCAGCGCCAGCAGCGTGCCGGACTGACGGTAGTGGGCGTGGAGGTAGTCGTACTCGGGGCCCTGGCCCTTCTTCATCAGCAGGCCGAGCGGGACGTTGAACGCCTCCTCGCCGGGACCGCCAATCCAGAAGTACCCATGGCCCTGCTTGTACATCTGGATGAGGCGCTCCTCGAGGACGCGCGTTTTGACCATGAGGTCGTGGATGCGGACCAGCAGCTCCTTGTCCAGCTGGAGCGGCGCGGACGATTCTTTGATGAGTCGGGGTCGAGACACGCGCGGGCTTCCTCTATCTGGAGGGGACGCCCCTATAACCCGGATGCGCCCCCATTTCTCAAGCGAGAGATGCCGCGTCGGCTTCCCACCACCCGGCCGGGCCCGGTGGCGCGGCGCGGCAATCAGCCTCGCTCATCCGACTTAGGAGCCCGGCCACGTCGCAGGGCCGTGACGCGGTCCGTTAGCGTGGCGTGGCCCAGGACGTGGGCCCGCGCGTCGACGGCGGCCAGCGTCTCGTCGGAGACCAGCGGCGCTTGGGGGCCTGAGAGCAGCGACTCCAGCTCCGCGGTGCGTCCGGCCTCCAACAGGGCGAGGGCCAGCGCGTGGGCCGCGCGTGGCGAGGGCTCGCGGGTGAAGGACTCCTGGAGGGGCCGCACCGCGAGGTCCGCCAGGCCGCTGTCGAGCAGGAGCTGGCCCACGCTGCCCGCGTCGTGGGGGACGTCCTCGTCGCTGGCCACCGTGCGCGGGGAGGCGCGCGCGTGCTCGGGGCCCGGCTCGGGTGTCTTGGCCGCGGCGGGCTTGCGTCCCAATAGCGCGTCGAGCGGGATGGCGCCCTCGGTCGAGCCTTCGCGCGCCAGGGGACGGCGGGGTGGGGTGATGGGCTTCAGGCGTGCCTCGCGCTGGCGCTGGAGCAGCCTGCGCCCGTTGCTGAACCCCAGCATCAGGGCGAGCACGCCCATCCAGACGGTGCGCGTGACGATGGCGCCCACCACCAGCGCCACCGCGGTGAGGACGCCGAGGACCTGGAGCCCCCGCTCGTGTCGATAGCCGGCGCGGTGGCGCACGAGCGAGGCGACGAAGTCCCCGCCATCCAGGGGGCGCACCGGCAGCAGGTTGAAGAGCCCCCAGCCCGCGTTCGCCCACAGGAGCTGTTGGAGCAGCGCCCCGCCCAGGCCCGGCTGCCCTCCCGGCGAGGCGAGGTCCGAGGCCCACCACGCCAGCCCGCCCACCAGGAGGCTCGCGGCGGGCCCGGCGAGGCTCACCCACGCGGACTGGCGGTGCGTGAGCCGGTCCGAGCCCCGGGTGGTGCCGCCCAGCTCATGGAGCGTGATGTTCGCCGGGGAGCCGAAGCGGCGCAGCGCCCAGGCGTGGGCCAGCTCGTGGAGGAGCACGGACACGAAGACCACCGGCAGCCACATCGCCAGACGGCCGGGCTCCGCGGCGAAGTCCCAGCCCGTCGCCAGCGCGGTGAGGAAGAAGAGCGGCTGGAGATGAACGGGCGTTCGCGCCACGTGGAAGAGCGGCTTCATGCTCCCGCGAGCCTAACCGGGCCCGCGCGTGGACGCCGGGTGAAGGGCCCCGCCCGACACTCACCGGACGTGAAGTGTCCTCGCTGAATAGGATGTGGGCCACACCCGTCAAGGCACGTCGCGCCGCGTGGTGGCGGAGACGTGTCGTGGGGGGCAGGACCTCGCGAAGCAGGAGAAGTGCGCTAGAGTCGCGACTCTTTTTCGCTCCCGCCGCGCCTCGGGCGTGGCCCTTCCGGGTGTGTCCTTGTCCAGCACGAACACGCGTCTGAACCCCGCGCCGGAGTCCGGTACGTCCCCTGGCACGTCTGCGGGAGCCGCCCCACCACCGGCCGAGAGGACAGGCACCCGGGAGCTGACGGGCTCTCGCGAGTCCACCGCCACGCGCCTGACCTCCAACGTGGGCCTGCCCCACGCCGAGCAGACGGGCACGCTCATCGCGCCGCTGGAGGCGGGGGAGCTGCCCAACGTCGCCGCCATCCGCGGGCCCCGGCTGGATCAGATCCTCCTGCTCACCACCACGGCGCTCGTCGTGGTCATCGTGGGCCTGCTGGCGGCGCTGTCGGTGGCCTCCACCCAGTCCCAGTTCGAGGAGACCGCGCGCCGCTCCACCGAGCGCATCCAGGAGCAGGCCCGCGAGCTGGGGCGCACGGTGGGGCAGACGCTGGCGCTCACCTCCGTCACCAACCTGCGCGACAACAACTACGCCTTCCTGGAGGGCGTGGCCGGCTCCATCGTCACCACCAACCCCAACATCCTCCGCGTCCAGATTCTCGACCCGGAGGGCGTGGTGATGGCGGACAGCGAGCCGAAGGCCGCGGGCGCGGCCGAGTCCGATGCGCCCACCGGCCGCGTCGCCGAGCAGCGCCTGGTGCAGGCCTTCTACCGCGACCAGCCGGTGTACGAGATTCAAGAGCCCATCGACTACGGCTCCAGCAGCGGCAAGGGGCTGGTGGTCATCAGCTACTCGCTGCGCGCGCTCCAGGTGCAGTTGGAGGAGCTGGAGCGGGACAAGCGCGAAACGGTGCGCGCGAACACGGTGCGCATGCTGGGCCTGGGCCTGGGGTTCGTGGTGCTCGCGGGCGTGGTGGCCGCGTTCCAGAGCCGTCGCATCACCCGCCCGCTGGGCATGCTCACGAACAAGGTGATGCAGCTGGCCGCCGGTGATTTGGGCGCGCGCACGCAGGCGGCGCGGGGCGCGGGGCGCGAGGTGCGCACGCTGGGCGTGGTGTTCAACCACATGGCCGAGCGCATCAAGGTGCTGCTCGACGACGTGCGCGCCAAGGCGCAGCTGGAGCGCGAGGTGTCGCTGGCGCGCACCGTCCAGGAGACGCTCCTGCCCGGCCGCGACGCGGTGCAGGTGGGCGCGCTGCGCATCGCGGGCCTCGTCGTCACCGCGGACGCGTGCGGCGGCGACTGGTGGTTCCGCGCGGCGCTGGACGAGCAGCGCGTGGTCATCGGCATCGGCGACGTGACGGGCCACGGCCTGTCGACCTCGCTGGTCGCCACCAGCGCCACCAGCGGCTTCGCCTCCGCGATGACGCTGCGCGAGCCCTCGGAGGTCAACGCGCGGATGCTCATCACCGCGCTCAACGTGACGCTGGCCAACGTGGGCCGCGGCGAGCACCAGATGTCCAGCGCCCTGGCCGTCATCGACGTGTCCACCGGCGTCATCGACTACGCGGCCGGCGCGCACCCCAGCCCCCTCGTCTTCAACCGCCACAGCGGTCAGGTGGCCTCGCTGCCCGCGCGCGGTCCGCTGCTGGGCGCGTCCGTGACGTCGCAGTTCACCTCGCGCGACGGCCAGCTCCGCCCCGGCGACATCGTCGTCTGGTACACCGACGGCCTCACCGAGGCGCGCGACGGCGGGGGGCGCATGTACGGCACCCAGCGCCTGGCCGCCGCGGTGCAGGCCAATGCCCACCTGTCCGCGGAGGCGCTGCGTGAAGCGCTGCTCGCGGACGCCCGTGCCCACAGCGCGGGACAGCCGCAGCGCGACGACATCACCGTCGTCGTCGCCGAGTTCAGCCCCGCCTGACCCCTGGACGACTCCCGCATGCGCCGCACACCCCACACCCCCAAGCGACGTCTCGTCCCCGCGCTCGCGCTCCTGGCCTCGCTGGCCAGTCCTCCCGTCCTGGCGCAGTACCGCGCGCCCCCCATGTCCGAGTCGCAGCGGCTGGTGAAGGAGGGCGAGCAGGCCCAGGTCTCCGCCAGCGCCGCGAGCGCCTCCGGTGACAAGAAGGAGGCCGAGGAGAAGTACAGGAAGGCCCTGGGCCTCTTCGAGAAGGCCCTGGCCGCCGAGCCCACCTCCATCACCGCCGCCGCGGGCGTGGGCTCCGCCGCCAACGCGCTGCAGGATTGGGCGCGCACCGTGGAGCGCGTGTCCGCCGTGCACACGGCGAACCCGTCCGAGCTGACGCTCGCGTATCCGCTGGGCGTGGCCCTCTTCAAGCTGCGCCGCTTCCCGGAGGCGGTGCCGATGCTGGAGAAGGTGGCCCAGGCCGACCAGGCCGAGCACCTCATCGTCCACTACTACCTGGCCAGCTACTACCTCTACGCCCAGCAGGGCGACGCGGCGGTGACGCGGCTGCAGCGCTACCTGTCGCTGCGCCCCGCGAAGCTGTCCGGCAACGACTTCCAGATCCACGAGCTGCTCGGCCGCGCGCACGTGCTGCGCAGGGACACCGTGGCCGCTCGCGCGTCCTTCACCCAGGCCCAGGCCGGGCGGCCCGAGTCGCCCACGGTGCAGTTGGGGCTCGCGAGCGTGCTGGAACTGGATGGCAAGGGGGTGGAGGCGCGCACGCTGCTGGAGGGCGTGGCCACGCGCTTCCCGCAGGCCGCCGAGCCGAGGGAGAAGCTCGCGCGGCTGTACCTGTCCGCCGGTGATTTGACGCGCGCGGAGTCGGAGGCGGTGGCGGTGGTGAAGCTGGGCGCGACGCCCGCGGCCTACCTGCTGCTCGGTGACGTGCGGCTCGCGCGCAAGCAGGCCCCGGCCGCCGAGGAGGCCTACCGCAAGGTGCTGGAGCTGCAGCCCGGCCTGGTGCTGGGACAGATGGCGGTGGGCAAGGCGCTGCAGGCGCAGGGTCGTCACGAGGAGGCCATCCAGTTCCTGGAGGCCGCGGTGCGCTCGGGCGCGAGCAGCGTGGACCTGTGGGCCTCGCTCGGCTCCGTCAACCGCCGCGCCGGCCGCTTCCAGCGCGCGGTGGAGGTGCACCGCCGCGTGGTGGAGATGGCGCCCCGGCAGGCCCTGGGATGGATGCTGCTGGGCGCGGACCACTTCGCCACCGGCCAGTGGGACCAGGCCATCGAGGACTACGGCAACGCGCTCCAGGTGGAGCCCCAGCACGCGGGAGCCAAGCAGTGGCTGGCGCGCGCGCTGGCCCATCGCGCGAGAGATCGCAGCGGTGCAGGTCGGGCCGACGACGCGGTGCGGGATTTGCGCCGAGCCTTCGACCTGGACCGCAGCGCGGTCATGGCCCGCCGGCTGACGGCGGCGCTGTTGGAGACGCGCACGTACGCGGATGCGCGCAAGGTGATGGAGCAGGGCGCCACGCTGCCTGGCGCGACGTGGAGGGACCAGCTCCTGTTGGGCTATGCGCGGCTGGGCGCGGGTGACGCGCAGGCGGCGCTGGAGGCGTTCAACCTCGCCGGCAAGCAGACGGAGGAGCCCGACCAGCAGGCCGAGGCGTCCGTGGGCGCCGCGCTGGCGGAGGTCGAGCTGGGGCAGGTGGACGCCGCCGTGCAGCGGCTCACCGAGGTGGGCCCGTCGCGAGATGCCGCGAGCGTGGCCCAGGCCAACCTGCCGCGCGTGCTGGTGCGTCGCGCGCTCGCCCGGCTGGAGGCGGGAGATGCGGAGGGCGCGGACCGCGACCTCGACGCGGTGGACAAGCTGGGCACCGGCAAGCGGGGAGACCTCGCGAAGCTGGCCCTCTTCGCCCGGGGCCTGACGCGCGCGGAGGCCGGTCGTCACGCCGAGGCCGCCGCCGCGCTGAAGAAGGCGCTCACCCCCGCGCAGCCCTGGGCCTGGCCCAACACGCGCGCGCTGGCGGACGCCTTCGTGCTCTACAAGAAGGGGCAGGTGGCCGCCGCCCGCAAGCAGCTCACCGCCGCGGCCAAGAAGCCCATGCCGGGGCAGCCCAAGTGGATTGCGTCCATGACGGGCGCGCTCCACCGGCGCGAGGCCTCGCTGGCCTACGCCTCCGGCAACATGAAGCTCGCCGAGAAGGCCCTCAAGGCCGCGCTCGCCACCGAGCCCGAGGACGCGCTCGTCCAGCACAACCTGGCCTGCGTCGACTGGCGCAAGGGCAAGACGTCCGACGCGCTGAGCACCTGGCGGAGGCTGGAGTCGACCGTGTCCGTGGCCTCGCTCAACCTGGGCATCGACGCCCAGGAGCGTCGCCGTGAGCCGGCCGAGGCCGTGGACGCCTGGCGCCGCTACCTCGCCTCCGGCACCGGGCCTCGCATGGCCCAGGTGCGCGAGTGGAAGGACCGACTGCAGAGCCTGCACGGCCTCGCCGAGCCCGCGGGCAGCGTCCCGTCCAACGGCCCCGCCGTGGTGGAGGAGACCCCATGAAGACGCCGCGTTTCCCGTGGGCCATCCTCGCGCTGGCCTTCCTCGTCGCATCCCCCGCCGTCGCCGCGGCCCCCAAGAAGGCCACCGTGGGCGTCTTCCTCGCCACCACCTTGAGTGATGGTCAGGAGCGCTTCCAGTACGCGGAGGCCCTGGCCGCCAAGCTCACCGAGGTCCTGGACCGCCCCGTCGCCGCCAAGAGCTTCGGCCGCTACGAGGACTTCGCGCGCGCCATGGCGGACGGCCTGGTCGACTTCGCCGTGGTGGAGGGCTGGGCCGCCGTGCAGCTGGGCTCGCGCGCCACGCCCCTGGCCTGGGCCTCGCGCCCGGGGGAGTCCCAGCAGCGCTGGGCCATCGTCTCCACCCACAAGGGCGCGGTGAAGGACCTCGCCGGCAAGCGCCTGGCCCTGGTGAAGGGTGCCGGCCCCGCCGACCCCAAGTTCGTCACCCACGCGGTGCTCGGCGGCGACTTGGACGCACAGCGCCATTTCAAGCTGTCGCCCGTGCCCAACGTGGAGTCCGCGCTGAAGATGCTCGAGGCCAAGGGCGCCGAGGCCGCGCTCGTCCCCGTGTCCCATGTCCCCAAGGACAAGGACCTGCGGGTGCTCTTCCGCAGCGCCCGGCTCCCCGGCGCCGTGCTGGTGGACCTGCGCAACCACAAGGAGGCCCTGGAGCAGGCCCTGCCCACCGTGGGCGCCGTGGCGCCGTTCGAGCCCTTCGCGCGCATCCAGGGCAAGGACTTCGAGGACTTCCGACGTCTCGTCACCCAGGGCCCCCCGCGCCGCCAGCCCGTCTTCGCCGACGTGGCGGACACGCGCGTGGACGCCGAGGTCTTCGTCCGCGCCGAGGCGCTGGGGCCCTCGCTGCCGTCCTTCACCAGCGACCTCGCCGTCTCCGCCGAGCAGCCCGACGACTGATTTCACGCAACCTTGGACGCTACAGCCCGAAACACTCTTGAGTTTCCAGGGAATGAGAATCACCGGCTTGGCCCGGCGGGGTCTCTGGGGTAGCTTGTTTTTCGACGGCGCGAGCGTGCAGGTGAGCGAATTCGTCCAACAGACCGATTGCCCTGGCGCCGCGCCCGCCAACCGGGGCGTACAGGACCGCGGGGGCTCCTCCCATCCGCGGATGAGAGAACGATGCACTCGATTGTGTGTGGTGATCCGCTGCCAGGCGCGGTGCGTGCTCACGTGAAGCGCCGGGGCCTTCGCGCCTTCTTCACGGTGTCGGCCGTCCTCTGCGCGCTGGCCGTGGCCCACCCGACGGTGGCCCAGGCGCAGCAGAGCGACGCGGCCTCCGAGTCGCAGCCCAAGGTGAAGCGCAAGAAGCGCGTGGCGAACGGGACGAAGCCCGCCGCCACGACGACGAAGACGCCCGCCACCAAGCCTCCGCGCGCGACGGCGAAGAAGCCGCCCAAGACGCGCAAGCCTCCTCGTGGCACCGAGGCCGCGCCCGCCGACGCGGAGATCCCCGTGCTGGGCGGTGGCCTGGAGGACGAGCCCACCCCGACGACGGAGTCCGTGACGGCCGAGCCCCCCGTGCCCGTCGCCCCCGCCCCCACGGTGGAGTCGCATCCCCCCGCGCCGCTGCCCACGGCTCCCGTGGCGAGCCCCGGCGCGCAGCCCGGCCCCAGCATCGCGGATCCGCTCCTCTCGACGCCCGCCTCCACGCCGGGCCACGGCGCCGTGCTGCCCGCGACCAAGACCCCGCCTCCCGCGCCCGTCGCCACAGACAACGTCCCCATCAGCGCGCCCTTCGCCGAGCCCACCCTGGACCGGGCCATGCCGCCCCCGTCGGGCCTGGCCGGGCTGGATCCCCTGGGCGGCGCCGACCCGCTCGAGGAGTCCGTCAACCGCGTGCTCAGCGAGGCGGTGGTGACCACGGCCGGCAAGCGCAACCAGCGCATCGCGGACGTGCCGCTGACGGTGTCGTGGATTCCGGCCGAGGAGCTGGAGGGCACCGGCCAGTTCACGCTGTGCGAGGCCATCCAGTACTTCCCCGGCATGGAGTGCCGCCGGGGCTCCATGCGCAAGGCGGCGGTGAGCGCGCGCGGCCTGGGCTCCAACTACCTGTCCAACCGCCTGCTGCTCCTGAAGGACGGCCGCCCGCTGACGGACCCGTGGACGGGCCAGTTCTACGCGGACGAGACGACGCCCCTGGTCAACCTGAAGCAGGTGGAGGTCATCCGGGGCCCGGGCTCCTCGCTGTACGGCTCCAACGCCTTCAGCGGCGTCATCAACATCATCGAGCGGCAGCCCGCGGACCTCATCGCCCCGGGACGCAGCGTGGGCGCGGAGGCGCGCGTGCTCGCCGGCCAGGACCAGACGTGGCGGCTGCACGGCAACGTGGCCGGGCGCGGTGGCCCGGTGGAGGCGCTGCTCGGCTACTACGGCTTCGGCTCGGACGGCCCGCAGCTCTTCAATGATCCGGCCACGGGCCTGGTGGACCGCAACCAGGACTCGATGGTGCACCAGGTCAACGGCAAGGTGCGCGTGGGCCCGCTGGCGCTGGACGCGGACTTCACCGACGCGACCATCGGCCGTCCGGGCGGCTCGCACACCGGGATTTCGACGGTGGGCAACTGCGGCCGCTGCCACTACACGCCGAACGACGAGGAGTCCGTCCAGAACCTCAACGCCTCCGCGCAGGTGGACCAGCAGGTGACGGACAGCCTGCGCCTGTTCGGTCAGGTGTACGGCTTCTTCAAGCGCCGCGACGTGGTGATGGAGAACGCCTTCGGTGGCGACCCCACGCGCGCGCTGGGCAAGCGCCGGCGGCTGGGCGGCGAGGCGCGCGCCTTGTACTCGGCGGGCCCGGTGTCCGTGACGTTCGGCGGCGACGTGAAGTTCGACCAGGTCAACGTGCCCAACGTGCTGCCCGAGCTCACGATGGACGACACGAAGCAGACCATCATCGGCGGCTTCGTGGACGCGGAGTACCGCCCGCTGGAGCGCGTGGTGCTCAGCGCGGGCGCCCGCTATGACCGCTACCAGATTCCCGAGCGCGTCTGGCGCGAGCGCACGGACCAGATCTCGCCGCGCGCCAGCGTCGTCTTCCACGCGGTGCCGGAGCTGCTCACGCTGCGCACCAACTACGGCCGCGCCTTCCGCGCGCCCACGCTGGCGGAGCTCGCCATCAACCAGCAGATGTACGCCTCCACGCTGGTGGGCAACGCGGGCCTGCGGGCGGAGACGCTCGACACCTTCGAGGCCTCGGTGGACTTCTGGCCCTTCGAGCGGCGGGTGCGCCTGACGGGGACGGGCTTCTACAACGTGGCCAAGAACTTCATCAATCAGCAGCTCGTGTTCGGCTCGGTGTCGCAGTTCCGGAACATGGGTGACGCGCGCATCGCCGGCGCGGAGCTGGAGGCGGCCGCGCAGATTCCGTCCATCAACTCGTCCTTCGACGTGGCCTACCAGTTCCTCGACGCCAAGAACGTGCCCTTCGACGGCGGGGCCCGCACGCCGCTGGACTACGCGCCCACCCACCGCATCTACGCGCGCGGCCGCACCAACATCGGCAAGGTGGCCTTCGTGGAGCTCTACGCCCTCTTCGTGGGCTCGCGCTTCGACCCGGGCTTCCAGGTGGACGAGGCCACGGGCCTGCCCAGCTCCCGCGTGGAGCTGCCCAGCTACCTCACCGCCAGCGCGCGGGTGGGCTTCAACGTCTACGACGGCATCTCCGTGTCGTTCCTGGGATCCAACCTCTTCAACGCCGCCTACGAGGAGTCTCACGGCTTCCCCGTCGCGCCCCAGTCCTTCTTCAGTGAAGTCAAGGTACGCTACTAGGCACCTCGTTTGAGTACCGCACCCCACCTGGAGGCCAGTGGCCTCCTGCTGATTGCAGATGCTTCCCTGCCCGCGGCCGCGCTCGAGCAGGTGGTGCCTCTGCTGACGCAGGGTGGGGTGGGGGCCTCCGCGGAGACGTCCCCGTCGACGGGCTCGCGCGGCCTCCTGCTGTTCGACGGGGTGCTCAAGCCCGAGCACGCGCAGTGGCTGCGGCGCGAGCCTCCGGCGTTGCTGCTGGCCACGCGCGAGCGCGACGGCGGCCCGTCCATGTGGGAGGCGCTCCTGGTGGGCGCGGTCCTCAAGCCGTCCGGGACATTGCTGCCCGAGCGCGCGGAGGTGACGCGCCATCCGCTGCGCCGCGTGGCGGACATCCACGAGGCGGCCACGGCGGCCGCGGCGGCGGTGGGCGCGGCCGAGGGCAGCCGGGTGGCCGCGGGGCTGGTGGCGGACGTGGTGCATGAGATCTCCGCCAACGCGCTGCTGGATGCGCCGGTGGACGCCAAGGGCGAGCCCCGCTACGCGCACCGCCGCACCGAGGTGCGCGAGGTGGCGCCGGAGGACGCCTGCGAGCTGGTGTTCGCGGTGGAGGACGGCCGGATGTGGCTGGAGGTGGCGGACCGCTTCGGCGGGCTGCGGCCGGGGCCGTTCGCCCGGGCGCTGGACGGGTGGGGCCAGAAGGTGAAGGTGGATGCGTCCGGGGGCGGAGCGGGCCTCGGGTTGCGCCGCATCCTCGAGCATTGCGACACGGTGGCCGCGCGGGTGTGCGTCGGCCGCGAGTCTCGCGTCGTGTGCGTGGTGGACCTGGGAGACGCGCGCCGCCGCGCGACCCAGCCCAAGTCACTGCTTTTCTGTTCGCATGAGGTCAGGGCCGGTGGATAGCCAGGGTTCCAACGCCATCATCAGCCGGCTCCGTGTGGGTACCATCACCCACGTCCGGATCGCCGGCGTCATCGACGAGACCTTCCCCCTGACGTCGACCAGCCCGGAGCTCAGCGGGCTGCTGGTCGTCGACCTGGGGAGGGTGGAGCGCATCAGCTCCTTCGGCGTGCGTCGGTGGATCGAGTTCGCCGCCAAGCTGCCCCCGGGCGCGCTGGGGCTCTACGTCGTCCACGCTCCGCCCGTCGTGGTGGACCAGCTCAACATGGTGGAGGGCTTCGCGGGGGTCGCCCGCGTGCTCTCCATGCTGGCGCCGTACACGTGCCGCACCTGCAACGAAGACCGGATGCGGGTGGTGAACCTGGTCGACGAGGCGCAGGTCATCGCCGAGGAGCGCGCGCCCGAGCACGCCTGCCCCGTCTGCTCCAACCCGCTGGAGTTCGCGGACCTGCCGGACGAGTTCTTCGACTACGCGCGCCGCCAGCAGTTCGGCACCGTGGACCCGGTGGTGATGCGCTACCTGCGCGCCAGCATGCCGAAGGAGCAGCCGGACCTTCCGCAGCACCTGAAGATCGTCCAGGACGACATCACCTTCATCTCGCTGGCGAGCACGCTCAAGGGCGACCTCAACGTGCGCCGGCTCGCCTCGGGCCTGGAGGGGCGCGTCGCGTTCGACTTCAGCCACGTGAGCAAGGTGGAGCCGGAGGCCTTGCCCAAGCTGGAGCAGGTGCTGGACACCGCCGCGCAGGGCGCGCAGGTTGTGCTCTGCCGGCTGCCTCCGCCGGCGCTGGCCGTGCTGGCGCGCTCGGCCAAGCTGCTGCCCGCGAAGCTCGCCACGCTGTGGCTGCCGTGTGAGTGCCGCAGCTGCGGACAGGTGAGCCACCAGCGCATCCAGGCCAGCGCGTACCTGGCGCAGTTGCGCACGCAGCAGACGGGCCTGTCCAACGAGTGCCCCATCTGCGGCGGCGCCGCGCAGGTGCCGCACATGCCCCAGCTGCAGGGGTTCCTGGCGCGGATGCAGCTGACGGACCGGCCGCTCGAGGACATCGAGGTGCTGGAGCCGCGCGCGCTCAGCCAGTACCTGTTCGGGTCCACCAACATCGACCCGCAGGCGAACAAGGGCTCGCCCACCGACATCTCCAACTCGCTGGGCAGCACCAAGCTGAACGTCATCCGCCGGCTGGGGCAGGGCGGCATGGCGGAGGTCTTCCTCGCCAAGCAGGTCGGCGTGAAGGGCTTCGAGAAGTTCGTGGTGATGAAGAAGATCCTCCCGCAGTTCGCGCAGAACCCCGAGTTCGTGGACATGCTCTTCGCGGAGGCGCGCGCCAACGCGCGGCTGACGCATCCCAACGTCGTGCAGACCTTCGACGTGGGCGTGTCCGACGGGGTGGCGTACATCCTGATGGAGTACGTGCGCGGGCCGGACCTGAAGCGGCTGGTGAACGAGCTGCGCCGCAAGGGGCTGGCGCTGCCCCTGGAGCACGCGCTGCGAATCGTGGCGGAGGTGGCCGCGGGCCTGCACTACGCGCACGCGTACGTGGACCCGGCGGGCATTCCGCACCCGGTGGTGCACCGCGACGTCAGCCCGCACAACGTGCTCATCTCGCTGGACGGCGCCATCAAGCTCAGCGACTTCGGCATCGCCAAGGTGGCGGGCGAGGAGCACACGCAGGCGGGCGTGCTGAAGGGGAAGATTTCGTACATCTCCCCGGAGGCCGCGTCCGGGCGCACGCTGGACGCGCGCAACGACGTGTTCGCGCTGGGCGTGGTGCTCTTCGAACTGCTCACCGGACAGCTGCCGTTCCGCAGGGACCACGACGCGGCCACGCTCAACGCCATCGTGCGCGAGCCGGCGCCGGTGCCCTCGCAGCTGCGGCCCAACATCCCGCAGGACGTCTCCGACCTCATCCTCCGCGCGCTGGTGAAGGACCCGGCGCGTCGCACGGCGTCCGCCGCGGCGATGCGCGAGGAGATTGAAGCGGTGATGGCGCACCACCGCCTGAACTCGTCTCCGGCGGCGGTGGCGCAGTTCTTCAAGGACACGCTCGGGGACCGGCTGGTGGAGTACGCGCCTTCGTCCGCGACGGGGACGGGCAGCCATCCGCGCCCGGTTCCCTCCGGGAGCGGCACGGGCAGCGGCGACATGGCCGCGCCGGTGGACGGCAAGACGCCGAGGCCGGGGACGGGCAGTGGCCCGAAGCCGACGGCCTCCACCAGTGGGAGCATCCCCCGCGTGCCGGGGACGGGCAGCGGCAACGTGTCCGCGCCCCCCGTGCCCGGGACTCCGCCGCGTCCGTCTCCCATGGCCGCGCCGCCTCCGCGTCCCGCGCCGGTCGCCGCGCGTCCCGCGACGCCGCCTCCCGTGGCGCCCGTGCGTCCTCCTCCGCCTCCCGTCGCGCCCGAGCTGCCGATGCTCCCGGACCTGGACGCGGGGGACAGGACGGAGGTGGTGGTGCTCCAGCCGGGGGTAACTCCTCCCGCGGCGCCTCCGCGTCCCGTGGCGCCCGCGCCCAGGCCCTCGCAGCCGGGACACACCGCGGTGCCCACGCCGCAGCGTCCGTCGTCCGTGGGGATTCCCGCGGCGAACGTGGCGCCCAGGCCGGCTCCTTCGCCCCGTCCCTCCACGACGGCGCATCCGGTCCCGGTCGCGCCTCCCCGCGTCGAGCCCGAGGTCGAGGCCGATGGGGAGGAGCCCTCGAATGCCTCCACGTGGAAGTGGGCGGCCATCGGTGGTGGAGCGCTCCTGGTCATCGCGGTGGTGGCGCTGGTGATGCTGCGCGGCTCCGGCTCCGTGTTCGTGAACCTGTCGGAGGGCGAGCACGTGTTCGTCGGCGGTGTGCGGGTGGAGCCCGGCACGAAGACGCTCGCGGTGCCGTCCACCGGCTCGCTGCTCATCTCCACGGCGGTGGATGGCAAGCTGCGCCGGTTCGGCACGACGACGCAGCGCGAGGACATCGACGTGCGCACGCTGGCGGACGCCACGCCGCAGTCCGGGACGCGTGGGGCGCTGAGCGTGGCGACCAGCTCGCCGGGGTGTGAGGTGAAGGTGGATGGCGCGGTGCTGCCCCACCGCACGCCGGTGACGAAGTCCTCCATCGAGGCGGGCAGGGAGCTGGAGGTGGTGGTGAACTGCGCGGGGAGCGAGAGCACGCGGTGGGTGCTCGCGGTGCCTGGGCAGGAGATTGTCGTGACGGCTCGCTAAAGTCGCAGTGGCTGGCCTCGGGACCGGGCGCCTCTTGTGGGGCGTCCCTCGAGGTTGAAGGGCATGTGATCCATGAAGGGCTGGACCCTCTTCCCCCACCTCGTCGTTCGCGCGACAGGCTTCCCGTTCGACTGGCTGGAGCGGCTGGGGTGTCCGGAGTCGGCGCGATGGGCGCGCGCGCTCGAGGCGGAGCGGCGCGCCTTGGACGCGCTGCGTGCCCAGGGCCCGCGCGTGCACCGTCCTCCCCGGGAGCTGCTCTCCGCGCTCAAGGCGGGCCGCCCCGTCGATACAGAGGGGCTGGAGGCCCCCGAGCGCTTCGCGGAGTGGAACACCCGCGCCCGCGCGGCACAGGAGGCGGAGGCCGCCCTCGCGTCGGCGCTGGAGCGTGAGCTGCCGGCGGTGGAGACGCAGATGGAGGCGCTGTGCCAGGAGCCGCGCTTCCTGGAGGCGGTGGCCAGCTCCAGTCCTCCCGTGGCCAGGGACCTGCTCGCCAAGCGCGAGGGCTCGCGGCTGCGCAGGCAGGTGGCGAGCTACCTCCAGCGGCTGTGCGCGAAGAACGAGACGATGGGCTTCTTCGGCCCCATCAACTACGGCCGGGTGGATGCTCAGGCGCCCACGGGCGTGACGCTGCGCTGGTCCGGGCCCGAGACGCTGGTGGGGCGCAACACCTTCGCGGCGTCGTGGCTGGTGCAGGGGCTGGTGCGCGCGATCGCCTTCGACCCGGACATCGCCTCGTGGATGGTGCCGCGACGCAAGGCCTTCGCGGAGATGCCCGCGCGCAAGGCGGGGCCGACGCCGGAGAGCGCGGAGGAGCTGCTGCCGCGAATCGTGGAGCTGGCGGATGGGACGCGCACGCTGGCGGCGCTCGCGTCCTCACTCGGCGTGGCGCCCGGCATGGCGCGCGAGGCGCTGCGGCTCGGCTGTGACAAGGCGCTGCTCACGCATCAGCTCGAGGTCCCGTCCGCCGTGCATCACCCGGTGGACGACCTGGCCCAGCGGGTCGCCGCGCTGCCGGGCGCGGGCGCGCGTCGTCACGTCGAGGGGCTGAGCACGCTGCTGGAGCTGATGGGGCGCTACGGGGCGGCCGACGCGAGCGGGAAGATGGCGCTCCAGGACGCCTTCGCGCGCAAGGCGAAGGAGCTGTGGGGCGTGGCGCCACCGATGGAGCGCGGCCCCGCGTCCGAGTCCCACAACTTCTACCAGGACCGTCTCCCGCTGCGGGAGGAGTGCGGCGGAGACCTGCGGCTGGAGGTCGGCGGTGAGCGCGCGCGGGAGCTGGGCGCGCGCCTGGAGCCGGCGCTGGCGTGGATGGCGGAGGCGGCGTGGCGCACGCGTGACGCGGCCCGTGAGGCGGTGGCTCGCAAGGTGGGCTCGCGCACGGTGCCCTTCTGGAAGGTGGCGGCCGCCGCCGCGGACCTGCCCGTGCCGCTGGACACGACGGTGGCGGAGCTGCTCGCGAAGTCCATTCCCGACGCGGCCGCCCGGTCCGTCGAGCTGGGCGCGGTGGAGCGCCCCTCGTGGGACACTGGGAGGACCCTGCCACTCGTCACCTCCGTGGACCTGCTGGTGGGCGCCACGGACGTGGAGGCGTGGGGCCGGGGCGAGTACACGCTGGTGATGGGAGACATCCACGACACCGCGCTCGTGTGGGGCTGGGCGCTCCAGTTCCATCCGTCGCGCGCGAAGGTGGAGAGCGAGATGGTGCGCGCGCTCGGGGCGCTGTCTCGCTCCGTGCCGTTGGTGACCGTGTTGCCGTCGCGGCGCACGGGGTTGTTGCCCTCCGAGTTCCCGGGGCCGGTGGTGGAGCTGGGCGGCGTGAGCTCCCATGCCTCCGCGTGGCGAATCCCCCTGGATGACCTGTTCGTCGAGAGCGATGGCAAGAGCGCGCGGCTGGTGTCGAAGCGGCTGGGCTCCGAGGTCTGCCTCTACAACGGTGAGCTGGAGAGCGCGGTGCACACGGCGTTCTCGCTGCCTCGCATCCGCCCCTTGAAGGTGTCCCTGGGAGAGCACACGCCCCGAGTGACGCTCGGTGGCGTGGTGGTGCAGCGCGAGCAGTGGAAGCTGGACGCGGCGGCGTGTGAGGCGCTGCTGGCGTGCAAGGACGACCGCGCGAGGCTGCGTGTCGCCGCGGGCCTGTGGGACGCGCGGGGGCTTCCTCCGTGTGTCTTCGCGAAGTTCAAGGGCGAGCGCAAGCCGGTGCTGGTGGATGTGCGCAGTCCGCCGCTGCTGCGCGTCTTCCTCAACCTGCTGGAGCAGAAGGAGGAGGTCCTCCTCTCGGAGATGCTGCCCGGGCCGGAGCAGCTCTGGCTGCGAGGGCCCTCGGGCCGCCACACGGTGGAGCTGCGCTGCACGCTGATGTCGGGGTCTCCCTCCGTCTCGCGGGAGGAGGAGCGATGAAGTGGCTGGTGCTGCCTCCACACCGGGACGTGACGCTCGTGCCCGAGGTCCCGGAGGGGTGGCACCTGTTGGACCTGGCGAGGGACTTCACCCGTCGGGTCTTCTCCGCCGGGTCCGTGGAAGCGGCGTGTCTGACGCGCGAGTCGTCGCCACCGTCGGCCCAGACGATGCGCGAGCTGCTCCTGCTGCGGGCCGCGCAGGGCCTGCGTGAACGAGGCGCTCTGTCGGAGCTGCGCGCGCTGGGCGCGGTGCTGACGGCCATCTCCGGCTCGCCGCACGGTGTGCACCTGCGGCTCGATGACGTGGAGCTGGAGTCCGGGACGACGGAGCGGAGCGCGGACGTGCAGCGCGTGTCGGGGATGCCCTCGCCGTTCTCGGATGACGTGGCGGCGGTGCTCGCTCGGTTCGAGGATGCGCGGTGCGTTCGTCTGTGGCTGGAGCGAGACCTCCAGCTCCCGGCCGCCGTGTCCCTGGCGCAGGCGTGCCCGGCGCACGTGGCCCTGGAGGTCGCGGGGCCCTTTGCCTCGACGCATCGCAAGGTGCTGGCGCGGATGCCTGCCTTCCGGCGGGCCACGTTCCCGGAGCAGGTCCCCGCGTTGCGTTGGCGTGTGCGCCCGCTGTCCGGCGACACGAGCGTCGAGGACCTCGTGTGGATCTCCGATGGGCTCGGGCTGGAGGTCCTGGCTCCGTCTCCGTGGGGTGATGACCAGGACTGGGCGGTGATGGAGCCCGACAGCGCGAGGCCGGAGTCCGGACCCGAGCAGGGTTGGCTCGGTCGGTGCTCGTTGGACGACGTGCGCGCGTACACAGGGGGCGCGCGGTGGGCGGGGCATGTCTCGCTCGGCTCGCTCCTGGCCGCGGACGCGCTCGTGGAGAGCGGCTGTCATACGGTGGTGGTGGGGTTCTGCGGCCTCGCGAGCGGTCGCGTGGTCGACCCCGACCACGGCTTCATCCCGGTGGAGCTCCTGGTCCAGGGCTACCAACGACTGAAGGCCGCGGGCGTGCGCGTCGTCGCGGAGTGGTGGGTCGGCGCGCCGGGTGTGGACGAGGCGGCGCTGGACGCCACGCTGGCCGCGCTGGAGGGCTCACGCTTCTTCGACCACCTCGCCGGCGTGCGCCCGTTCCATGCGTCGGTGGAGCGCATCGCGCGGGTCCGCAACCCGGCGCGCTGGTGGGGACAGCCCGGAGACGCTCCGGCGGACCGCGATCTGTCGCGCAGTCGCCCCGTCGAGAGGCCAGGCACGATTCCCAGTGCGCGTCTGCCCGGGGTCCTCACGTCGCTGGCGAGCCGGCTGATGACTCGGGCTCCGCTCAGCCCAGGCCGTGTCGCGGCGGCCTTCCTGCTCGCACCGCCAGGCCTCGAGGGCGCCACGCACGTCCGTCTGGACGTGGACTGCGCGGTGGTGCACCTGCCCGCCACGCTCGAAGGGGCGCCGAAGCCTTCCTGGTACGCGGCGAACCTGCGCACGGGTGGGGTGGTCGCGATGGATGCGCGCCTCGCGCCGGTGCTGGCCCGATTGACCGCGCCCACCGACGTGGCGACCGCGTTGCCCCAGGTGCCGGAAGCGCAGCGCGCGAAGCTGGTGGAGATGTTGGTGACGAAGTCCATCCTGGAGAGGACGCACGGATGAGCGGACGCTGGACCTTGGGCGAGGTGTTCGTGCTCCGTCATGCCGGCTTCCCCTTCGACTGGCTGGAGTCGCTCGGGTTCTCCACCGCGCTGGTGGACGAAGCGAACCGATGGCTCGCGGATGAGCAGGCACTCCTGCATGCGCTGAGCGCGGAGGGCAGCCCCGTCAAGGCTCCCGTCCTCCGGGCGCTGCTCGAGAACGACACGGCGCCGCGTTGGGCGCCCGCGGGCTCGGAGCGCTTCGCCGCGCTGTCGCGCCTGCGCGCCGCGTACAAGTCCCTCCAGGAGCGCCATGCCCAGGAGCGCTCGGAGCTGCGCTCGAGGCTGCGCGAGCGCGCGGCGGAGCCCTCCATCCAGGAGGCGGTGTTCCTCTCCAGCCCCGCGATGTTCGACAACGTCTGGGCGCGCTACCTGCGCGGCGGTGAGCGCAGGGACACGTCCGACGGGCGCCGGGTGGAGCGACAGGTCTACACGTACCTCCAGCGCTTCTGCGCCAAGAACGAGACCACGAGCTTCTTCGGTCCCATCTCCTACGGCGAGCGCACGGACGAAGACGGGTTCGACGTGCGCACCGTCGGGAGCGGTGACACGAGCCGACGCACGTTCTTCTCCTTCTGGGCGGTGACGGAGCTGGCGCGCGCGGTGGGCCGTGAGCGCACGCTGCGGCCCCATCTCCCGTTGCGCCTCAACCCGCTCTTCACGGTGTCCCCCGGCCGCGCCGCCTGCGAGGTGTTGAAGCTGGAGGTGCCGCTCTCCGAGAGCGCCGAACGCCTGCTGTCCGTGCTCCGCGAGCATCCGACCCCCGCCGCCGCCGCGAAGGTGCTGGGCATCGCGGTGGAGGACGCCGAGCGCGCCGCGCTACCCCTGGTGAAGGGTGCGCTGCTGCTCTGGGGACTGCCATTCCGCCCCAACGACTTCGCGACCTTCGAGAGCGTGCGGGACGCCGTCGCCGCGCTGCCCGAGCTGGAGGCGCGCTCGCGTTGGTTGGAGCGCCTGGACACGCTGTCGCGACTGAAGGCCGAGTTCCAGGTCGCGGACCTGACCCGCCGCAAGGTGCTGCTCCTCGAACTGGAGGCGTGCTTCACGGAGGCCACCGGCAAGCCAGCCCGACGCGGTGACGGTCAGGTGTACGCGGACCGGCTCATCCTCTACGAGGAGGCCAGCTCTCCGTTCCGTCTGCGCTTCGGCCGCCGCTTCACCGAGGAGCTCGAATCCGCGCTGAGCGGCCCGCTCGAGCTCTCGGCCGCCTATGGCGAGCGCGTCCAGCAGGGCTTCCGCGAGCAGGTGCGCGAGGCACTCGGCACGGACGAGCGTCCGGTGGACCTGCTCGACTACGCGGTGCGACTGCGCCCGGACCAGGTGACGGGCAGCCGCTTCTCACCGGTGCCCCCGGTGCTGCTGGACGAGTCACCCGAGCGCGCGCGCACGTTGCCGGTGGACTTCCTCGGCACGTCCACGCCGGGAGGCCGCTACGCGTTGCCGGATGTCTGCCTCGCCGCGAAGGGGGCCGGCGCGGGCTTCGAGGTGATGCTCGCGCGAGTGCATCACCACCTGCTCCTGCGAAGCTGGCTGAGCGCGTTCTTCCCGTCGAAGGAGCGCTACTCGGCGGTGGCTTCGCGCTGGTTGGAGTCGGACCCGTCCGCGCGCGGACTCGTGGGCCTGTCCATCCGCCGTCGCAACAAGGGCTTCTATGTCTTCCCGGGCCGGCGGCTCGTCTACTCGGTGTCGGACGTGCTGGACGTCGAGGACGGCGCGCTCACGCCGGGCGACGTGAAGGTCCTGCCCACGTCCAAGGGCCCCGTGCTCGTGGACGGGAAGGGTGAGCGGCTGCACCTGTACCTGCCGCTGGATGACTTCTCTTCCTACCCGCCCTTCGCCGCGCTGGCGCATCCCCAGGTGCTCCATGCGCCGCTGCGCACGCGGGGACAACACCTGCCTCGGCTGAGCATCGGCGGCGCGGTGTACCAGCGCGAGCGCTGGGAGTTGTCCTCCGAGCACCTCGCGCGTCCCTCGGGCTTCGAGCTGTTCCTCGCCGTGCAGCGTGAGCGCCAGGCGCGCGGCTGGCCTCGCTTCGTGTTCATGCGCAGCACGAAGGAGCGCAAGCCCTACCTCATCGACACCGCGAGCCCGTTCGCGTTGGACCTGCTCTCGCACCTGGCCCGCGAGGCCGAGCGGCTCTCCGTGGAGGAGATGTACCCGGCCCCCGAGCAGCTCTGGCTCCGGGACGAGCGGGGCCGCTACACCTGTGAGCTGCGCATGCAGTTCACCCGCTGGAGCGAAGGCGCCTCGCCGCTTTGACATCCGAGCCGCGTCCGCGAACAGAATGCGCCCGAGGTTCAGCGCACCACCCTGGAGAGGTCATGGCTGGAGAGAACACCGTCGTTCCGGAGCCCCGGAAGCTCAAGCGCCCCGTGGAGGAGATTCGCGCGGAGCTGCTCGCGGACGCTGACGTGAAGGAGCAGGCGCGGATGCTCCAGATTCCGGTGGAGGCCTACGTCGAGAAGATCATCGGCTACAAGCTGCACCCCGAAAAGCCGATGCCGCTGGAGATCACCCTCGACCACGAGCTCAAGGCCAAGGACCCCAAGGCCGCCACCGTCGAGGAGATCCAGGGCCACCTCGACAAGCTCATCAGCGGCGAGGTCATCATCAGCCGCGCCCAGCAGCGCGACGGCTTCAGCTCCGACAAGGGCGATGAGCGCTACAAGGCCGCGCTGGCCTCGGACGCGGTCCTCACCGGCGCCCCCGAGTCCCGGGGCGCCCCGACCCCACCTCGCGACCCGAAGAAGGGCTGAGCCCCGCAACCACTCGGAATCACTGGGCCTGACGGGGCTCTCCCGGATTTGTTCCGGATCCACGGAACTTTGTGGGCGCCCGTCCGATAACTCCACTGTCAGGCTTACTTTCGGCGGACGCTGCGCGACGCCGGCACGCGAGAGGCAATCATGGGGCTCTTCAAGAACGTTCTCGGCAAGGCGCTGGACATCCTCAAGCCGGCGCTCACGGCCATCAACCCGGCCCTGGGCATCGCGGCGGGCTTCGTCAGCGGGCTGATGAAGGGCGAGAACCCGCTCCAGGCGGGCCTGGGCGCGGCCATGGACCTCTTCCCCGGCGCGAGCGTGGCGAAGAACCTGCTCAACAAGTTCCCGGGCAGCAACTTCCTCGAGGGCATGGGAGGCAACAGCCTCGTGAGCGGTCTGCTCGACAAGATGGGCGGCAAGAACCAGATCACCGACCTGCTCTCGGACGTGATGAAGGCGAACGAGAAGGGCGGCCTGTCGGAGCAGAGCCTGCGCAACGCGGCAGAGCTGTTCGCCAAGCGCATGGCCGAGGCGACGCCGTCCTGATTCGGGCTTCCATTCAGTAGCCCTCCCCCCCCGGGCGCCGTCCCCTCGATACAGGGGCGGCGCCCTTCGTGTATTCAGGGAGCGACATCTCGCTGCACACCGGTGGGTCTGACGGATGGGTTTCAGCTCGGAGGTCCTGATTCTCGGCGCGGGCGTGGTGGGGCTGTCGGCCGCGCGGCGGCTGGCCGCGCTCGGCGCGCGCGTGACGGTGTTGGACGCGGTGGACCCGGGAGGCCGGGGCTCTCGCGCGGCGGCGGGTGTGGCGATTCCCTCCGTGCGCCTCCACGACGACGCGGACATGCTGGCCTTCGCGCGCGGCGGCAGGGATGCGCTGGTGGCCGAGCTGGACTCGCTCCCCGAGGGCGCGCTGCTCCGCCGCGGACAGGGCATCCTCCGCATCGCCGCCGATACCAAGGGCCGCGACGCGCTCGCCGAGCGGGCCGGGAAACATCCCGAGGAGCTGGGCACGTGGGTGGACGCCGCGCGCCTGGTGGAGCTGGAGCCCGCGCTGGAGGGAACGCCGCTGTTGGGGGCCTTCGAGTCGTCGCGTGGCCACATGGTGGACACGGAGGGCTACGTCAACGCGCTGCTGAACGCTGCGGCTCGCGCGGGTGTTCGACTGCGGCTCGGTGAGTCGGCGCGCGCGGTGGAGGAGACCTCCGACGCCGTGGTGCTGCGCACGGACCGCGAGACGCTGCGCGCGGACCAGCTCCTCGTGAGCGCGGGGCCGTGGTCCTCGACACTCGCGGGCCTGCCTCCGCTGCCGCTCAAGCCGGTGCGAGGGCAGATGATGGTGGTGCACCAGCCAGGGCTCTGCCTGTCGCGGGTCGTGTCCGGGCCGACGTACCTGGCGCCGTGGCGCGCGGGCGAGCTGGTGGTGGGGGCCACGGAGGAGGACGTCGGCTTCGTGGAGAACGTGACGCCCACGGGCCTCCTTCACCTGAGCGCCACGGTGGCGAAGCTGGCGCCGCGTCTGCGCGAGGCTCGCTTCGTGCGGGCCTGGGCCGGGCTGCGCGCGGTGACGCCGGATGGTCGTCCGTACCTGGGGCGCTACCCGAACACGCGGCGCACGTTCGTGGCCACGGGGTTGGGCGGGCAGGGGATTCTCACCGGCGCCCACGCGGCGGCGCTGGTGGTGGAGCAGGTGGCGTCGGGGCGCGAGGCGCCGTTCCCGCCTGCCCGGGCCCTGGGGCCGGGCGAGGGACGCGGCTGACATCTTTGCTGGGAAACACCGTCTCTGGGCCGGAATGCAGTGGGTGGGGAATCCGACATGCGTGACGAAGTGTCTCGAGGAAAGACGTACCTGCGCGTCCCGTTGCTGTTGGTGACGGCCGTGCTCTCCATGGGCAGCGGCATGGGCAACCCGGGCTGCGACAGCGGGGATGACGACGTCGACGTCATCGCGCCCGAGGAGTGTGAGTCCGGCTGCGCCATCAGCGGCGCCTACGTGTTCCGCTTCCAGGACACCACGCCGTTCAGCGCTGACTGCGGTCAGGTGGGCGTGTCGTTGCCGGAGGGTGAGCGGGTCGTCGTCGTCCAGAACGGACGCGAGGTGGACATCAAGGGCACGCTGGGAGAGGTCTCGCTCACGGGCTCGCACTACGAGACGAGCGAAGGCAAACACCTCGTGCTGAGGGCGGTGGTGGAGCTGCGTCGCCGCGAGGGCCCTCCCACCGAGCTGCTCTATCTCATCGAAGGCGTGTTCGCCGAACCCCCCGAGCGCCTCGATGCACCGGCCTCCTTCTCCGGGACGTTCAATGCCAGCCACGTGAAGACGATGGATGGCGACCCGGAGTGCCGCGTGGTGCGCCGCTTCACGGCGACGCGCCAGTGACGCGTCGGTGTCTCAGTAGAGGCTGACCGAGTCGAAAGGCCGGTTCAGCTTCGTGCGAGGGCGGGGCAGCAGCGCGTGCACCGCCTTCGCGTCCGACCTCGTGAGGGCGTCCACCAGGGCCTGGGTCTCCTTGGGCCAGGTGGTGCTGGCCCGGGCGCAGCGCAGGGCCTCGGACCAATCCTCGCGTCCCGCCGCGAGCGACAGCCCCGCCAGGCTCTCCGCCGCCTTCAGGGGCTCGCCAATCTCGCGGGCGTGCTGCTCGGCGCGGGCGAACCACTCCACCGCCTGCTCCATGCGTCCGTCGTCCAGGAACAGGCGGCCCAGCTCCGCCGCGATGACCTGACGGTGGAACGAGTCGCGCAGGGCCTCCGCGCTGGCATAGGCCTGCTGGAAGTGGTCCACGGCCTCGTCACGCTGGCCCGCCGCGAACTCCAGGCCCGCGAGTCGGTAGCGGTGGTGCTTGGAGAAGTTGACGCCCCAGCGCTCGCTGATGCCCTCGAAGCGCCGCCACGTGCCGATGGCGTCCGCGAACTGCCGCGCGGATTCCTGCAGGTAGCTGGCATTGGAGATGAGGTTGATCTTCAGGTGCGTGGCGCTCGCGTCGTGCAAATCACCCACGCAGCGCATGGCGAGCTTCTCCTCCACCAGCGCCTTGTCGAGCTTGCGCTCCTGGAACCAGGTCAGCGCGCACACGTTGCGCAGCCAGCCCTCCTGGAGCGCGCGGTCCGGCGCGGTGGAGCGGCCGAGCTCCGCGAGCCCCGCCTCCACCTCCGCGCGGGCATTGGGGAGCTGTCCGAAGCGCTTGGTGAGCGTCAACGCGCGGAACATGTGCAGCCGCGCGCGCAGCTCGGGAGGCAGTCGGCACTCGAGCCCGCGGCCGAACGCGGCCATGGCCTCGTCGTGCGAGCCGGTGAAGACATGCACCACGCCCATGCACCGGTGGAGCAGGGCCTTCAGCTCGTCCTCGTCGCCCAGGCTCGCGCGGTCGATTTCGATGGCCGGCGTGGTGAAGCCCGTATCGAGCGCCTCCCAGGCCTGGACCACGCGCCCGGGGAAGTTCGGCTCGGACGTGGACTCGAGCAGCGACAGGCCGTGCTCGGCGGCGAGCAGCGCGCCCTCGTAGTTCGTGGTGAAGAAGCAGCTGCGGATGGCGAGGATGGCCGCGGCGACGCGCGCCTCGCGCGACTCCGACTCGTCCACCACGAGCCGCAGGTAGCGGCCCTCCAGGTCCACCGCGGGCTCCAGCTCGCGCGAGGACACGGGGCCCGGGCCGGAGGCGTGGGGGACGCGCATGCGGTCGCACAGCGAGTCGAGATAGGCCTGCCGGCGGGACTCGAAGGCGGCGGCGCCATGGGGACGTCGCATCCGCCAGCCGGTGAGCAGGAGGGTGCCGTCCAGGCCCTCCAGCCGGGCCCACTCGGCGGCGCGCATGACGGCGCGCAGGCTGACCAGGTCACACTCGCCCGCGCCATGGAGTACGAGCGGGCGGCCGCTGGCGCGCAGCGTCTCCACGAGGGTCCGCGCGGCCACGGTGAGAATCCAGAACGTCTGTTCGGATTCACGGTGGAGCCGTCGCTCGGACGGGGACAGCGCCAGGTCCTCGAGCGCGGGGACGCCCTGCGTCGTGCCCGGGAACAGCCGGTTCCACTCGGAGGGGTGGGCGGCGGCGATGGCGCGGTGGACGTCGGGGGCCGCGTCCTCACAGGCCTTGAGGACCTTGCGCAGGCCGCCGAAGGCGGTGGGCAGCGCCACGCCGACGTCGACTTCGATGGCGCGGGAGGGGAGGGCGGAGGGGACTCCCTGTTCCACGGACACTGCGAAGGCAAGACCAGGTCGGGCGCTCACGCTGGGGGGGGGCCTCGAGAGGGGGACGACTGCGGACGACTCGAGGCGTACTTTCACATTCTCCAAGCAACCGAGCAATCCGGGGTCCCCGTAATTCACCCGGGGCGGAACGACCAGGTGTCTTCAGCGATGTATCACGCGGCGCGCCATGTGTCGGGGAAGGCGGGCGCGCGGGGGATTCCTAGCGTCGCCAGTTGACGACGGTGGAGGTGGCGAGACCCAGGACCAGGGCCCAGAAGGCGGCGCCGACGCCGAACAGGGAGACATTGGACAGGGCGACCAGGAAGGTGACGACAGCACCCTCGCGATGGCGCTCGCTGCTCATGGCCGTGGACAGGCTGTTGGCGATGGTGCCGAACAGGGCCATGCCGGCGATGGCGAGGACGAGCTCGCGGGGGAAGGCGGTGAAGAGGGTGACGAAGGTCGCTCCGGCCAGGCCCGCCAGGAGGTAGAGGACGCCGGAGACGACGCCGCCGGCATAACGCTTGGAAGGGTCCTCGTGGGCTTCCTTGCCGGTGCAGATGGCGGCGGTGATGGCGGCGAGGTTGAGCGCGAAGCCGCCGAAGGGGGCGAGCACCATCGTCGCGAGGCCCGTGGTGGTGATGATGGGCGAGATGGGCGTGGCGTAGCCGGACGCGCGCAGCACCGCGACGCCGGGGACGTTCTGGGACGCCATGGTCACGATGAAGAGCGGCACGCCGACGCCGAGCAGCGCGTGCCAGGAGAACGTCGGAGCGGTGAAGACGGGCGTGGCCCAGGCGAAGTGGAGCTCGGAGAAGCGCATCAATCCCGAGGCCCAGGCCACGCACGAGCCGAGCCCGAGGACGACGAGGATGGCGTAGCGGGGCCACAGGCGCTTGCCGAGCACGTAGGCGCCCAGCATGACGGCGACGAGCAGGAGCCGTGTCTTCATGGACACGAAGACGTCCAGGCCGAAGCGGGCGAGGATTCCGGCGAGCATCGCGGCGGTGAGGGGGAGCGAGATGTGGCCGAGGGCCCGCTCGAACCAGCCGGTGACGCCGAAGAGGGTGATGAGCGCGCCGCAGAAGAGGAACACGCCGATGGCGTCGGACATCGGCAGGCCGACGAGGCTGGTGGCGAGCAGCGCCGCGCCGGGGGTGGACCACCCGGTGAGGACGGGCGCGCGGTAGCGCAGGGACAGGCCGATGGTGGTCGCGGCGATGCCGAGACCGAGGGCGCCCATCCAGGAGCTCATCTGCGCGGGCGTCGCACCCGCGGCCTCCGCGGCCTGGAAGATGAGGGCGCCCGTGCTCGAGAAGGCCACGAGCACCGTGACGAAGCCCGCGGACAGCGTGGAGCCCGTGAAGGCGGGCGCGGTTCCGCCGGTCAGCAGTTGACTGGCTTCAGCGGACGGTGTGACGGCGTGCTGTTTCATCCACTCGCCACCGTATGCCCGCGCGAGCGGTACAGAACAGGGGGCGCCGAAGCCAGTACAGAAGCCACGTCGCTGGACGTGTCTCGGATGTGAGGGTTTGATTGGGTGCCACGGGTTGGAATGTCTGGGTGAGCTGTCCTGCCTGGACCCTTGCTGGTCGCTCGTCCAGAGGAGCACGTTCACGCAATCAACAGTCAGAGGGCCCCTCGCCACCCCCACTGGTTTTTCCCGAGGCCCATTCTTACCTGCACTCACAGTCAAGTTGGATGAAGGGTGGGGCGAACGTGAAGGTGGGTAACAGAGGGCAGGGGTTCTTCGGCGTGGGGCTTCTCGTGGGCTGGATGGGATTTGCTTCCCCAGCATTGGCGGCGGAGGGGTGCGAGGTGGTCCCGGTCATCCAACCGGAAGCGCTCGCGGCCTGGAAGTACGCGACGCAGGCGACAGCGACTTACGGTTCGTGTGATTCCTCGGCGGTGGATGGTGCGGGCAACATCATCATGACCCAGATGCCCGAGAATCTCATGTCGATGGGGTTCAAGGTGTTGCGTCCCGACGGCAGCGATTTGTGGAGCGGCGGCGTCTCGAATGCGAACACCATGCAGTTGCTCGGTCAGTCGCAGGGGTTCCTGGGGCGGAGCTACCACCCGTTCGAGGACCTCTCGTGGCTGATGTTCCTCGACAATGTCAACCGGCAGGTCGCGGTCCGTTCGGAGCCGTCGACGGGGCTTCTGTGGGGCGCGGAGAACCCCGTGGGAGGCCTGCATGAAATGGGGGAGGACAAGACCGTCCGGGCCTACAGCGACGTCGGGCAGCTTCGCTGGAGCACGTCATTGGCCACGGTCCTGAGTGGCGCGCCGCACGTGGTGGGCGTGAACACGGAGGGCCACACGCTGGTGCTGTCCATCACGCAGACGTCCTCGGGGGCGGCGGAGGTGGAGGGTGTCTGGGTGGACAGCGCGGGGCAGCCTGGCGCTTCGTTCTCCGCGCTCACGCTGCCGAATCCACCACAGTACGCGCATTTCACGCTCGTGCCCCTGCTGCAGGGCGGTCTGCTGCTGAGCGCCCAGAGCTATCTCGGCAAGACGTGGGTGGCCTCCTTCGGTTCCCTGCAGACGTCGGCGGGTCCCGTCCCGGGCTGGCTTTCGAATGGGGATACGAGCCCGTTCGCGCTGCTTCCGGGGGGGAGGGGTTACCTCCGGTGGGGGACGGTGAATGAGGACCCCTCGGGTTGCCAGTTCGAGGCCCGGCTCACAGCGCCCTCCGGCGAGTCCTGCGGCACGGTGCGCCTGCCGAGCACGGGGATGGGGGATTCCTGTTTCATGGTCAGCGTGGGCCGGGACGGGACGGTCGTCGAGAGCCTGCCGTCCATCTACGTCAGTGAGAGCCACAGGCCGTATTCCATCTGCCGCGCCCGGTGGTGGCCCGCCTTGTTCCACTGAACCGGGCGGTCACGCTTCCTCGATGGCTCCCGCCCGAAAGAGGTCGAACGCCTCGCCCATCAACATCCGCACGGTGTCGGTGGGGTGGGGGAACCAGTAGGGCTGGTGGACCTGCTTCGGGGCCACATTCGCCTCGTGGATGCGCGCGACATAGAAGCTCGGGTCCTGGAGCACCTGGACCCGAGGCGTCACCGCGCCCCAGAGGAAGCGCGCGTCTTCTCCGACCTGGATGTCCGCGAACGGATTGCGCTGCCAGAACGCCTTCACGTAACACATCGTCCCGCCGGCAACCCAGGGGCGATGACCCCGGGGATAGACATACTGCCAGGACTGTCCCGTGGACGGCTGATGATAATAGACACGCGTCAGTCCATTCACATCCGCGCCTGAGTCGAGCAGGGACGTGACCTGATATCGAAGCCGCCGAGGCGCGAGCCAATCATCGTCATCCCAGTGGACGATGACCTCCGCTCGCGCCGCCTCGCAGGCGAGGTTCCGCTTCGCCCCCACGGAGTGGCGCCCCTCCAATCGCACGTACCGGATGCTCGGCAAGTCCGGTAGCAGGTCCGCGACAGGCTCGCTGCCGTCATCGACCACGATGAGCTCCTTCTCCGCCCAGTCCTGGGAAAGGAACCAGCGCACCGCCAACGGCACGAACCTCCGCCGGTTGAACGTCGGCATGATGCAGGACACCGTCGGACGCGACGTGATGACCGGTGCCCGCTGGGGCTCCTCGACAACCGGCTCCGGGGCCTCCTTCTCGGGCGGACGCTCGTAGCCACCGAACCGCGCCCGCACGTGCGCGCGCAGCGGGTCCTCCAGCCGACGTGGAATCGGGTGCGCCCAATACGCGCGAGGCGCGTCCATCGCGGCGTCGAGCTGCGCGGTCGAGTACTCGACCCGGTACTTCACCCACTCGTAGTCACACGGGCTCGTGAGGACGCGATGACCCAGGAGCGCGGCGAGCGTGGGGAACAGCACCTCCTCCGATGCCCAGATGCGCGAGCGTCGCAGGATGTCCCGGAGCTGCTCATCCCGCTCCCACAGCGCGACGAGGTCCCGAGCGGCGTCCACCGTGAACACCGTCGACGGCCAGAACGTCCAGTGGACGAACTGCGACTCCCCATTCACGAACTTCCGGAGGAACGGCCTCCACAAATCCACCTCGCGCCGAGCCTCGACCGCCGGAGCCGCCCGCGGCCCAGGTCCATGTGGCGCCTGCACATTCCCCAGGAGCCCCGCCCCGGGATTCGCCGCCAGGAAACCCCGCAGGTGCTCCGAGTACCCAGGTCGCAACCCGAGCTGGTCCGAGTCGACGATGGTCATCGCCTCGAACGGATGGCTCTCCAGCGCGAAGCGGAAACAGTCGAGCGCGAAGTCATGCAGCCATCCCCACTTCATCGGCCGCGGAGCCGGATGGACCACCGTGTTGAAGCGCTCGAAACAGAGCCCGTCGAACAGTCCCGGATGCTTCCCGCCGTTGTAGAGCAGGATGAGCGAGTCTGGGTCCAGGTGATGGAGGTTGCGCACCAGGTCCATGACGCAGTCGGGTCGCTCGTGGACCAGGCACGCGAAGATGTTCCGCATCGAGCCCCCTGCCGCGTGACGCGGCGCCGCACCGCCCATCACCTTACCCGCGGTCGCTGACGCCGCTCACTACTCGACGTGTCCACCTCCGGGGCCGTGCGAATCCGGTAGGGCGTGCGTGTGTGCTGTTGACGTCCGAGCGGGAGGAGGCCCGCCCCCCTGGACAGGTCCTCGCCCGCATCGTCCGTTACAGCTTACGAGTAGGGTCGTCGCCGAGGGGGGCATGATGCTCGAGCTGCCCGGCTTGCAAGACGCTCGGAGAATCTACCGGGGCCACCGGTATGACGTGCTCCGTGCCTGGACTCCCGACGGCGGCGCTCGGGTGCTCAAGGTCGTCCGCGAAGGCCCGCTGGCGGAGAGCAGCGCCGGAATGCTGCGCCACGAACATGTGATGCTGCGCGAGCTGTCCGACCTCGACGGGGTGGTCGACGTCATCGGCCTCGAAGAGCTGTCGGGCCACCTGGCCCTCGTCCTCGAGGATGCCGGCCCCACTGACCTCCGGGACCTGCTGCGACGAGGACCGCTCGAGGTGGACCTCTTCCTCGAACTGGCCCTGGACGTGGCGACCACCCTGGGCGCCCTGCATCGGCGGCACGTCATCCACCGTGACCTCAACCCCGCCAACCTCGTCGTGGCGGCCAGCGGTCGCCGACTGGTGATGATCGACTTCGACCTGGCCACCAGCGTGCAGGGCCTCGTGCGCAGCGCCGGTGTTCCGGGCGGCTTCGAGGGCACGCTGCGCTACATCGCCCCCGAGCAGACCGGGAGGATGGGCCGGCGCGTGGACCACCGCGCGGACCTCTATGCGCTGGGCGCGACCTTCTACGAGATGCTCACGGGCGAGGCGCCCTTCCTCTCGGCCGATGCCGCGCAGCTCGTGCATGCGCTCCTGGCACAGCCTCCCATTCCTCCCGCCGACCGGAACCCCTCGCTCCCGAGCCTCCTCTCCGACGTCGTGCTCCGCCTGCTCGCGAAGTCCCCCGAGGAGCGCTACCAGAGCGCCGAGGCCCTCGTCGCAGACCTGCGGGAAATCCAGCGACGCTGGCGCGGTCCCGGGACGCCCATCACCTTCGAGCTGGGCCGCCACGACCTCGCGCGCGAGCTGGGCCTGCCCGACAAGCTCTACGGTCGCGAGCGTGAACTGGCCCTCCTGGATGCCGCCCTGGAGCGCGCCCGCGCGGGCTCTCGCGAGTGGGTGTTGCTCGCCGGAGCCTCCGGGAGCGGCAAGTCGTCCCTGGCCAACGTCCTGCGCGAGCGCGTGGGCGCGGGCCACTTCCTCGCGGGCAGGTCTCCCGAGCTGCGAGGGCAGACGCCCTATGCGTCGCTGATGGAGGCCGTGCGCGGGCTCGTGGTGAGCGTCCTCGAGCTGCCGCCCGAAGGCGTGGAGGCGTGGCGACTGCGCCTGCAGAAGTCCCTCGGAAACCACGGGCGCATGCTCACCGAGCTCGTGCCCGAGCTGGAGCGACTCATCGGCGAACAGCCCCCCGTCGTCGCGCTGGGGCCGCGTGAGGCCGGGAGCCGCTTCCTGCGGATGCTCCAGTCCTTCCTCCGCGACCTGGCCACCGCCGAGCAGCCCCTGGTGCTCTTCCTCGACGACCTCCAGTGGGCGGACGCGGCCACGCTGGAGCTGCTCTCGCGATTGTCGACGGACTCGGAGCTGCACCACCTGCTGGTCCTCGGCGCCTGGCGTCCGGGCGAGTGGGGGCCCACGCATCCCCTGGAGCGCTGGCGGACGGCGCTCTCTGCCGTGGGGTGCTCGCCGCTCCTGCTGGAGCTGGGGCCCTTGGACCTGCCCGCGTTGACGGCGCTGTGCGCGGACGCGCTGAAGTGCGACGCGGCGCACGTCGAGCCACTCGCGAGGCTCGTGCTCGAGAAGACCGCTGGCAATCCCTTCTCCGTGGGCCACTTCCTGCGGCACCTGCATCGCACGGGGCTGCTCACGTACGACCTGGAGTCGGGGACGTGGCACTGGGAGCTGGAGCGGATCGCGCAAGCCGAGGTCACCGACAATGTCGTGGAGCTGATGCTCGACTCCATCCGTCGACTGCCGGCGTCGACGCAGCGACTGTTGACGGTGGCCGCGTGCATGCGAGGGCAGGTGGACCTGTGGTTGCTGGCGCGCGTGGTGGAGGCGCCCCTGGAGGACACGGCGGGAGCGCTCTGGAGCGCCCTGCGCGCGGGGCTCCTCGTCCCGGAGGGGCGTGGCCCTCGCTTCCCGTCCCAACAGTCGGCCAGCCTCATGTCGGTGAATCAAGCCACGTATCGCTTCGCGCATGACCGCGTCAGGCATGCCGCGTACTCACTCCTGTCCGAGGCCGAGCGGGCCGCCGTGCATCGCGCCATCGCCCGCCATCTCTGGGCCGATGCGCGGGGCACGGAGAACGAGTCGCGCGTGTGCGAGGTGGTGGACCACTACCACCTGGGCGGCGACGTGGTGCGTGACACGAACGAGCGCACGTGGCTCGCCGAGCTCAACCTGCGCGCGGGACGCAAGGTGCGCGATGCCTCCGCCTTCGAGGCGGCGCTGGCGTACTTCATGCGTGCTCGCGCCCTGCTGCCCGAGGACGCCTGGTCGACCCGGACCGAGCAGATGCTCCAGCTCCACCGGGACGCGGCCGAGTGCGCGCAGCTCACCGCAGACCGCCTGTTGTCCGAGCGCCTCATCGACGCGGCGATGGCGCACGCGCGCACGCCGCTGGAGAAGGTGGACCTCTACGTCCTGCGGATGAACGCGAGCATCTTCGCCAGGGACCACGAAGCCGCGCTCCGGCACGCGCGCGAGGGGCTCCGCTTGTTCGGCGTGGAGCTGCCGGAGGGTGATGCGACCGAGGCCTTCCGCGCGGAGCTCCCCCAGGTGGAGGCCCTGTGGAAGGACCGCTCCGAGGAGGCGCTCCTGTCCGCGCCGCGCATGGACGCGGAGTTGGAGCGCGGCTGCATGCGGCTGTTGATGAACGCGGGCATCGCGGCCTGGTTCTCGGACCCGCCGATGTTCTCGTTCATCTACACGCGCATGGTGGGCCTCACGCTGCGCCACGGCAACAGCGTGTACTCCGCCTTCGCGTACGTCTGCTTCGGCCTCGTCTTCGGCGAGTCCCGAGGCGACTACGCCGCGGGCCACCCCTTCAGCCACCTGGGCATGGAGCTGAGCCGCCGCTTCGACGAGCCGCGCGAGGAGTGCCGCGTGCTCGCCGCGTTCCTCTTCTACATGCGCCACTGGCGCGAGCCCCTGCGCTCGTCCATCCCGCTTCTGCGCCGGGGCATCTCCGCGGGGCTCGAGAGCGGTGAGCCGCAGTACGTCGCATACTTGCTGGCGAGCCTCAGCTTCACGCGCTTGCGGATGGGCGCCGAACTGGACCGCGCCCACGCGGAGAGCGAGTCGGCGCTCGCGTTCGACCAGAAGAGCGGACAGCGCGCCATGGCGGACCTCCAGCTCGCGCTGCGTCAGGCCGTGCGCTGCCTCCAGGGGCGGACCCGCGAGCGCGCGGGCTACGACGATTCGACGTTCGACACGCGCGCGTTCCTCGAGAAGGCCCAGGGGGACCCCACCATCCTCGGGCAGTTCTTCATCCTCCGGCTCCAGACGTCCTATCTGCTCGGAGACCTGTCGGGCGCGCGGGAGATGCTCCGCGCCGCCGAGCCCCACCTGCGCTTCATGCCGTCGCTCTTCACCGTCACCGAGCACGCCTTCTTCAGCGGGCTGGTGCACGCGGCGGGCAACGGCGCCCTGGCCTCACTCGACGAGCGTCGGTCCCTCGTCGAGCGCGCCTGGAGCCAGTTCCGCCACTGGTCGACGAACAGTCCGGAGAACTTCCTCCACCGCTACCTGCTGCTCTGCGCCGAGCGTGCCCGGCTCGAAGGCCACTTCACCGAGGCCGCCGAGCTCTTCGACGAGGCCATCGACCGAGCACGCGAGGACGGCCATCCCCACGACGAGGCGCTCGCGAACGTGCTCGCGGGGCGGCTGTACGGCGCGCTGGGCCGCAAGCGCGTGGCCTCGCTCTACCTGCGCGCCGCGCGGGAGGGCTTCGCCCGCTGGGGCGCCAAGGCCGTGGTGTCCGCATTGCAGGAGGAGTTCCCCGACCTCCAGGTGCAGGAGTCCGGCCTGTGGGACCAGACCGTCACGCCCACGGGCGACGACTTCCGGGGCGCGTCACTCGACCTGCTCAGCATCCTCAAGGCGGCGCAATCCCTGTCGGGCGAGGTCGCCCTGGAGCGGCTGCTCGAGAAGTTGATGGCGGTATGCCTGGAGGTGGCGGGCGCGCAGCGCGGCGCGCTGGTGTTGGACGAGCAGGGCGCGCTGGTGCTCACGGCGGTGGGCGGAGTGGGGGAGCCCCTCTCGCGGCCCCAGCTTCCCCTCGTGGGTTCGACGCTGGTGCCCGAGTCGCTCCTGGCGCACGCCTTCCGCACCGGGGACGCGGTGGTGCTCGGGGACGCCGTGCACCAGGGGCGCTTCGTGTCGGATGCCTACGTGGCGCGGCAGCGCGTGAAGTCCGCCCTGGTGGTGCCCATCCGCCGCCACGCGCGCACCATGGGCGTCCTCTATTTGGAGAACAACCTGGCCACCCACGCCTTCACCCCGGACCGGGTGCGCGTGCTCCAGTTGTTGTCCTCGCAGATGGCCATCTCGCTGGAGAACAGCCTCCTGTTCGAGGAGCGCCGGCGCGCGGAGGAGGCCGTGCGCTTCCTCGCCGAGAGCAGCGTGGTGCTGGCCGAGGCGCTGGACTTCGAAGCGACGCTGTCCCGGCTGGCGCGCCTGTGCGTGTCCTCGCTCTCCACGCTCTGCGCCATCGACGTGGTGGAGCCCTCGGGCGCCATCCGCCGGCTCTCCACCGCGCACGCCGACCCGGGACACGAGCGCATCGCTCGCGACCTGCAGTCGTTCTACACACCCGACTGGGACTCGTCCCAGCCCGCCATCGCCGTGCTGAAGAGTCGCGAGCCGCTGCTCATCCCCGTCATCACCGACGAAGTCCTGGAGCGGTTGTGCCGCGACGAGGCGCACGTCGCGCTCATCCGCGCGCTGAAGGCCCGCTCCTTCCTCGCGGTGCCGCTCATCGCCCGGGGGCGGATGCTGGGCGTCATCTCGCTCGTGTCCTCGGTGCCGGGCAAACGCTACGGGCCCCCGGACGTGGAGCTCGCGCAGGACCTGGCGCGCCGCGCGGCCATCGCCCTGGACAACGCGCGGCTGTACCACGAGTCCCAGGACGCCATCCGCCTGCGCGACGAGTTCCTCTCCATCGCCGCGCACGAGCTCTACACCCCCATCACCGCGCTCCAGCTCTCCGTGCAGGGACTCGCCCGGAGCGAGGTGCCCACGCGCGACGCCGTCCAGCGCGCCTCCAGGACGACCCAGTCGCAGACCCGGCGACTGGCGCACCTGGTCGACGAACTGCTCGATGTCTCCCGAATCCAGACGGGCCGCCTCCACCTGACGCTGGAGCCGGTGGACCTGGCCTCCGTGGTGCGCGACGTGACCGAAGGCATGCGGGACGCCATCCAGCGCTCCCGGTCGCCCATCTCCTTGAGCCTGTCCCCGGACTGCATCGGCCGATGGGACCGCGTCCGCCTGGAGCAGGTGGTGACGAACCTGTTGTCCAACGCCCTCAAGTTCGGCGCCGGCAGCCCCATCGAGGTGCGACTGGCGCACGCCGAGGGCCGCGTCCACCTGGACGTCATCGACCAGGGCATCGGCATCCCCGCCGAGCGACTGCCTCACATCTTCGGCCGCTTCGAGCGCGCCGTGTCGTCACGCGAATACGGGGGCCTGGGCCTGGGCCTCTTCATCGTCCGCGAAATCGTCGCGGCGCTCGGCGGACAGGTCCACGCACAGAGCATCCAGGGCGAGGGCGCCCGCTTCACCGTCGAGCTGCCGAGCGAGGGCCCCGTGGACCTCCGCGCCAGCAACCCCTGACACCCTCAGTCGTGCGTGCCGATGTGCTGGTCGCCGTGCCGCTCGCAGACCCAATGGAACGCGCACGAGCACGCCACCGCGCGGGCACTGGAGCAGCACCGCCCACCGAAGTGCTCGGGCAGGGGAAGGGCGTCGTCCTCCGGCGGGTCCGGCAACAACCGCGGCGCGCCACGCCCCGACTCCGCGGGGTACTCGTCACAGCACCCTCGCTCCATGCAGCGCGGGCACAGGGACAGCTCACAGTTGGCGCACCAGTCGAAGATTTCACCGGGGCCACCACGTCGCTCACATCCACCACAGGTGTCGAACACGGCCACCTCCAGGCTTGACGTGAAGCAGGTTACGGAGGGGGTCTGACAGGCCAGGGCGCCTGGGGCGCGGAGTACCCCTGGGCGCGCCGCGTCCTGCAAGCGTCATTTCGGGCTCTGTCGGAGGGTGGATCCTTCCATCGGTGAACGGCGGACGCGGACTCTGTGCCGCACTGAACGGTTGCGCCGGATGCGTGGGACGCACATGGAAGAAGCTGGGGGGCGGGCCGGTCACATCCGCGGGAAGGAGCAAACCAGTCATGAGAAAGGAACGGCGGATCATCGGCGTGTTCGGCTCGGGGCGGCAGGAGCACCTGGAGCGCGTCATTCCGTTGGCGCGGTGGATCGCCGAGGCGGGGTTCGACCTGCTCACCGGCGCGGGCAGCGGCGTCATGCGCGCGGCGGCGGACGCGTTCGTCCAGGTGGTGGGCCGGCGGGGCATCTCCATCGGCATCGTCCCCGGCACGGTGAAGGACGGCGAATACGTCCCGCGCCAGGGCTACCCCAACCCGGGCGTGGAGCTGGCCATCTACACCCACCTGCCCTTGAGCGGTGAGCAGGGGACGGATCCACTCAGCCGCAACCACATCAACGTCCTCACCCCCCACGCCCTGGTGGCCCTGCCCGGAGGCGCCGGCACCGCGGCCGAGGCCGTGCTGTGCGTCCGCTACGACAAGCCCATCATCCTCTTCGGCTCGCCCGATGAGTTCCGCCGCTTCCCCTCCGGCCTGGAGCGCACCGACTCCCTGGAGCGCGTCGCCGAGTTCCTCCGCGCCGCCGTCCTCGAGCCCGCCCGCCCTCCTGCTCCCTGAGCTTGGAAACCCAGGAATCCTCGTCTGTTTCGAGGGTGCTCGAAGCCGGGTGAAAACCGACTAGGATGGGGAGCCGGGGGCACTGCCGCTCCACGCTGAAGACCGGTTTCCGCGTCGTTCCTCGTGCGTCGACATGATCAGTGCCGAATACCCGCTGGCAAGTTGGTTCCTGGCCGTCTCGACGACGTTCTTCCTGTTGGTGTTCGCCCTGCCGCTCCTCCTGATGCCGCTGCGTTGGTCTCGCTGGTTGGGCTGGGCGCCCATGCAGGGCAACACGGACCTGACGGTGTACTTCGGCCGGTGCCTGGGCGGGGTGGCGCTGGCCATCATCCTCACGGTGATGCGCTACATCCCGGACCCGCGAAGCCAGCCGGCGCTCTTCGAGCTCATCGGCTGGGTGTGCGCGGCCATGGTGGTGGTGCACGCGTGGGGGGCGTTGAGGAAGGCGCAGCCGTTGTCGGAGACGCTGGAGACGTTCCTCTACGCCGGGGTGGGCGTGGCGGCGATGTGGATTCGCTTCAGGACGTTGGGCTGAGGGCGCCAGCATGTCGTCGGCCGACATCGACCTGGTGCTGTCCTCGCTCCGGCCCTACATCCCTGGCGCCCTGATTCGCAGGCTGGAGGACACGGAGGCGCACGCGCTGCCGCCGGTGGAGTCGGTGCGCGGCGCCATCCTGGTGCTGGACATCGCGGGCTTCACGCCCATCGTCGTGCGCCTGAGCGGTGAAGGGCCTCGCGGCATCGACGCGCTCCAGCGCCTCTTGCGCGGCTACTACACGGAGATGATCGACGTCGTGAAGGCGCACGGCGGCGACATCTACCAGTTCGCCGGTGACTCCATCCTCGCCTGCTTCGAGCCCGCCTCCGACGAGGGCGACGCGGAGGCGGTGGCGCGCGCGGCCCGGTGCGCGCTGGACGTGCAGCGAAGGCTCGCTCCTTTCTCCCGGCTGGAGCTGTTGGGGCAGCGCTTCGGTGTGTCCTCGCGCATCGGCATCGGCGTGGGCGAGTCGCACCGCATCGTCCTGGGGACGACGGGCATGTGGATGCACCCGGCGCTCGTCGGCCGGCCGCTGGAGCAGGCGGTGGCCGCCGAGAAGCGGGCCCGGGTGGGCGAGGTGCTGCTGAGCCCCGAGGCCTGGGCGCTCCTGCCGGACCTGGCGCGCGTGGGCGAGGAGTGCGACGGCGCCTACCGCCTGGAGCCCTCGGTGCCGCTGGAGGCGCGGCCTCCGCCGGTGTTCGACGCGCCGGGCGGCGAGGAGCTGGTGGGCCGCTGCGCGCTCCTGCTCCACCCGGTGCTCTTCACGCGCATCACCACTGCGCACCAGGAGCTGGGCGGTGACTTCCGCGACCTCACCTGCTTCTTCCTGCGCTTCAAGACGGACCACGGGCCGTCCGAGGTGGAGGCCTTCACCCGCGAGCTGAACGCCTTCTACGAGTACGTCCAGCGCGAGAGCGCGCACCACGGCGGCGTGCTCCTGATGACGGACTTCACGGACAAGGGCAACGTGCTCTACGTCCTGTTCGGCGCGCCCACCGCCCAGCAGAACAAGGAGGTGCTGGCCAGCCGGCTCGCGTGCAAGCTGGTGCGCGAGCGCGAGGCCTACCCCTACGTGCGCGAGCTGCAGATCGGCATCGCCACGGGGCACGCGTACTTCGGCGACATGGGCTCGCCCTGGCGCAAGGGCTACTCGGCGCTGGGAGAGGTGGTGAACCTGGCCGCGCGGCTGATGACGTACGCGGACGGGGTGGGCATCCACATCGACGCGCAGACGGAGCGCAAGCTGCAGCAGGGCGGCTTCGCCACGGAGTTCGTCGAGGACGCCACGCTCAAGGGCGTCACCCGCGCGGTGCCCATCTTCCGGCTCAAGGGCGAGGTGCGCCGCAGCCTCTTCGTGAAGGGCCGGGGCGGCATCGTCGGCCGGCGGCGCGAGCTGGGGCAGCTGCAGGCCGCGGTGGAGGAGTCGCTCCAGGGCGCGGGGCGGCTGTGCGTGGTGTCCGGCGAGGCGGGCATCGGCAAGTCGCGTCTGGGCGCCCGGGTGGTGGAGGAGGCCGAGTCGCGCGGCGCGCGCAGCCTGTACGGCATCTGCTACTCGTACGAGATGTTCACGCCCTTCTTCCCCTGGAAGGAGGTGCTCGTGCAGCTGTTCGGCCTGCACGAGGGCGATGACGTGGACGCGCAGCTGCTCCGGGTGCGGCAGGGGCTCGACAGCCTGGAGGACGTGGGGCCGGAGTGGACGCCGGTGATGGCGCACATCCTGGGTTTGAGCGTCGAGGAGGACGCGGCCACCTCGGGGCTGGACGCGCGCCACAAGAACCAGAAGGTCTTCCACATCATCTTCCAGCTCCTGGAGAAGCACGCGCGCAAGACGCCGCTCCTGCTCTTCTTCGAGGACCTGCACTGGGCCGACAACATCTCCGTCGACCTCATCGAGTACGTCGCCGCCCGGCTTGCGCCCCTGCGCGTGACGCTGCTGGTGACGATGCGGCCCGGAGAGCAGCTGCGCGCCGTGGAGCACCTGCCGTACCTGCGCAAGCTCGACGTCTCCAGCCTGGACGACGAGGACACGCGGGCGCTCTTGCGCGTGCACCTGCGCATGGAGCCGCCCGACCTCGCGCTGGAGGACCTGCTGCTCTCCAAGGTGCAGGGCAACCCGTTCTTCGCGGAGTCCATCGTCCAGGGCATGGTGGAGGGCGGCTACCTGGGGCCGGTGTCGCCGGGCGCGGCGCGCCGCGAGCTCAAGCGCGGCCTGCAGACGCTGGTGCTGCCGGACTCCATCCAGGACGTGGTGCTCGGGCGCATCGACCTGCTCAGCGAGACGGAGAAGCTGGTGGTGAAGGTCGCGTCCGTCATCGGCCGCATCTTCACGCTGGACGCCGTGGCGGCGCTGGCCCCCGGCTCGGTGCCTCGCCAGCGCATCCGCGAGGCCATCGACACGCTGACGCACCTGGGGCTCATCCTCCTGGAGGTGGAGGAGCCCTTCACGTGCATCTTCAAGCACATCGTCATCCGCGACGCCGCGTACAACACGCTGATGGTGTCCTCGCGCGAGGACCTGCACCGGCGCCTGGCGCTCTTCCTGGAGGCGCGCGCGGGGGAGAACACCGCGCCGTCCGCGGGCATCCTGGCGTTCCACTTCCTCGCCGGGAACGACGAGGTGAAGGGCCTGGAGTACACGCTGATGGCGGCGCGCGGCGCTCGCTCGCAGTACGCGAACGACGACGCCGTCCACCACTACAACAAGGCCATCGAGATCCTCGCCATCACCCAGGCGTTGGACCCGGACGAGGTGCTGCTCAAGACGCGCCGGGTGATGCAGGAGCTGGCGGAGACGCTCTTGCAGGCGGGCAACTACGCGGGCGCCATCCACATGTTCGAGCAGTGCCTGGCGGACGAGGACCAGGACCCGCGCCGCGCGGAGCTGCACCTGGGCCTGGGCCGCGCCCACCAGGAGAAGGGCGAGTCCAAGCGCGCCATCCAGGAGCTGGAGCGCGCCATGGACTTGATGGGGCGTCCCATGCCGCGCAACCTGTTCTCACTGGCGCTGCGCACGCTCCTGGCCTTCGGGCTGCACCTGCTCTACGGCCTGTTCCCCTTCCTCGCCCGGCCGCTGGGGCCTCGGCTGCCGCTGTACCTCAAGCAGCTGTCCACGCTCGTCTCGCTCATCAAGATCTACTACTTCAAGGACCTGGCGAAGCTCACGTGGGCGACCATGGTGGCCACCATCATGGCGGAGCGCTCGAAGGGGGAGCGGGGGCTGAGCCTGGCGAGCAGCTACTACGGCTCGCTGCTGTTCGGCTCGGGCTTCCTCGGGTTGTCGAAGCGCTGGTGTCAGCGGGCGCTGAGCTACGCGCGGCAGGCGAGGGACCCTTCGGCGGAGGGCATCGCGCTGTCGCGCCTGGCCACGCTGTCCATCTTCAGCAACAAGCAGGCGGAGGCCACGCAGTACGCCGAGCAGTCCATGGCGCTCTTGCGCCAGGTGCGCGACATGTGGGAGGTGCAGACGGGGCTGATGATGCTGGGCTCCAGCCAGTTCCTCGCCTCGCGCTTCGAGGGCGCGGAGGCCGCGTACGTCGAGATGGGGAAGATGGGCGAGGAGCTGCACGCGCTCATGCACCAGGGCTGGGCGCACTCGTGGGTGCCCATGTGCCGCTACCTGCGCGGCGAGGGCGAGGTGGGCGAGCTGTGCGCGGAGCTGGAGCAGGGGCTGCGCATCAGCATCGAGGTGCAGGACCTGGCCAACCAGTGCGCCAGCCTCAACCACCTGGTCAACGTGACGGTGCGCGAGCACCAGGTGGAGGAGGCGGGGCTGATGGCGGTGCGCGCGGACGAGGCGCTGTGGCGCTACCACGTGCTCGTGCCGTTCCTCCAGATTGGCCTCGTGGACGCGGCCGAGGGTGCGCTGTTCGCGCTGGAGCAGGGGGCGCAGGCGGTGCCGCGCCAGACGCTGTGGGCCATCGTCCGCCGGTGTCTGTTCAAGGCGCGGCTGCTCGCGTGGCGCTATCCGTACATGAAGGGCCCGGCCTTGCGCGTGTCGGCCCGCGCGCTGGCGCTGAAGAAGGGCGGCAAGGCGGCCGAGCCGCTGTTCCTGCGCGCCATCAAGACGCTGGAGGACACGCCGAACCGGTGGGAGACGGGCGTGGCGTACCACGACGCGGCGGTGGCGCTGCCGCACCGGCGCGCCGAGTTCCTGGCCCGGGCGCGCGCCATCTTCGAGTCCATTGGCGCGAAGGCGGAGCTGCGCCGGCTGGACCGGCTGGAGGCCGAACTGGGGATGGCGCCCGGGGTGGAGGCGTCACCCCCGGCGGGCGGGCGTCAGGTGAGCTGCTGAGGCTTCAGGCCCAGCGCCGCCATCTGCCGCGTGTCCCAGTCCTCGAGTGCGTCGAGCCCCGCGATGTAGCGCCGGGCGGGGTTCTTCAGCGGGTTGCGGATGCTGAGGATTTCGGGGCCGGAGAAGGTGATGACCTGCTTGTAGCGGGGCAGGTTGCTCAAGGTCAGCTTGGACCAGTAGTGCCTCGCGATGTTGGGCAGGCTGCCCAGCTGGCCGCAGAGCCGGTGGAAGTGCTCGATGACCTCGGAGGGGTGCAGGTTCTTCGGCCGGTGGCAGAGGGTGTAGCCGTCGTAGTCGCGGCTGACGGTGCCCGGCAGCAGGCGGTTCTCGGCCTGGAGCTCGCGGAAGAAGGGCGTCTCCGGATAGGGGCAGACGATGCCGAGGAAGGTGACGGAGAAGTAGCCCAGGTCCGAGAGGTACATGGGCAGCTTCTCCAGGTACTCGTTGGTGTCGCCGTCGGAGCCGACGATGAGGCCGAAGGACAGGAGGATTCCGGAGGAGAAGACGCGGCGGATGACGGCGTCCACTTCGGAGAGCGTGTTCTGGCCCTTGTTCATCGCCTTGATGGACTCGGGGTTGAGGGACTCCAGGCCGGTGTAGACGTAGCGGCAGCCGGCCTTGGCCATCAGCTTGACCAGCGACTCGTCCTTGAGGACGTTGAAGGTGAGGGCGCAGCCCCAGGTCTTCTTCAGGGGGATGAGCGCCTCGCACAGCTCGCGCAGGTACTTGGGGGAGCCGCCCAGGTTGTTGTCGAGGAAGATGAAGGCGTCCTTCATCAATCCCAGGTAGTTGGGGTTCCAGCGCATGCGTGTCTGGATTTCGTCGAGGACCTGGGCGACGGGGCGGTAGCGGTAGCGCTCGTGGCCGGTGAGGACGCAGAAGTTGCAGCGGAACGGGCAGCCGCGGGACGCCTCGATGCCGGGCAGGCGGACCTTGTTGTGCTCGAAGTCGATGAGCTCGTAGCGATACGGGCGGATGGCGGTGGGGCCCGAGGAGGGCAGGGCGTAGCGCTTCTGGAGCCGGCCCTGCTCGAAGTCCGCGATGAGCGCGGGGACGTTGGACTCCGGCTCGCCGGTGATGACGGCGTCGAAGTGCGCCTGTGCGTCGTCGGGGAAGTGGTTGGCGTGCCGGCCTCCCGCGACGGTGGTCATCCCGCGCTGGCGGAAGAGCGTGGAGAGCACCTTGGTGTGCTCGTAGTAGGAGTGCAGGTACGAGAAGAAGACCAGGTCCCAGTGACGGTCCATGGGGAGGTCGACCTCCTTCTCGTTGAAGATCTCCACCTCGGCATGCTCCGGGCACAGGCCGGCGATGAGCTCCGGCACGGCCGACTGCATGATGGAGGGTTCCTTGATGCGCAGACGGGTGGGGTGCGTGTACGTGGAGATGACGGCGATCCGCATGCGGGACTGTGGCTCCTGGAAGAAGCGGACGCGCGTGAGGAGCCGCCAGCCGGCGGTCGGGTCTCCCCCTCACGAGACCGTGTCTCCAGAATCCCTCCGGGAAGGCGGCTTGGCAAAATGCCAGCGGAAGTATCGCCACTCGCCTCTGGGGTCCGTTGTGACAACCCGCCGCGCGTACCGTCACGCCTTGGAATAGGTTCCCAGCGAATGGGAACATGGCTCAACGCGGCCTTCATCCAGTGCGGGGACGTGGACCGGGTGGAGCGAGAGCTCGCTCGTCTCGTGGTGGAGATGGGGCGGCGACTCGTGAGCCCGAGTCAGCGCACGCCTGACGCTCGAGATCCCATGCAGTACGGAAAAGGTGAGGAGGTTCGTCGTTGGGGGATCGCCGGCTTCCGCGGTGCCCCGGGATGGACCGCCATCCGCACGGCTCCCTGATACAGGGGAGCCGGCCGATTCTCGCACGCCTCGCAGAGCAGGTGGGCGCCCCTGCTTTCCAGTACAACATCCACGGCAGCAGCTCGGGTTTGTTGATGGAGGCAGACGCGCGTGGGCGCGTGGAGCTTTCAGGGTACGTCTCGCACGAGCCGAGCGAATTCTGGAACGGAGCTCCCCCCAGGGAGCGCCTTGAGCCGCGCTTTCGCATCATCGACCCCTCGGAGGTGGCTGCCTGGTCCGAGGCCGCCATGCCGGCGGCGCGGGTGAAGGTGATGGATTCCTCCGGAGGGAACCTCCACACGAAGGATTCCGAGCTGGTGCGATGGCTCAGCGATGTTGGCGCCGAGGTGGACTCCTCGGCGGGGTGGCCCGGCCACTATGACGTGTGGACGTTTCATCCCGCGCACGTCATCCGCAAGTTCACGGAGGTGGACGACACGAGCTTGTTCCTGGATGCGGACTGGTGTGCGGAGCCGGCGTTCAAGACGGTCTTCGGTGGTCCGAACGCCGAGCACTGCGACAACCTGTTCATGGTGCAGACGCTCCTCCCCCACGCACCCCTGCCCGTGGACGGGTTCGTGCTCTACGCGGAGTCGAAGGAGTAGGATCGGGTGCTGTATCCACGTCTCAGGAGCCTGATCGAATTCAGGGCGCCGCACGTCCTCCGATTGCCGGAAAGCGCTCGTAGGTCCACTTGAGCGAGTCCAAGTGGTCGGGATTGTCCAGGTCAAGCGGGGTATCAGTCAGTTGCACGACCCATCCGCCGGATGGAGTGCGCCGTGCTCGTGCGAGCAATTCGGAGTCACGAGTGGGGTCTGGGAATCCGATGGCCTGCGCGGCAGCCTCGGACCAGTAATTGATCCAACCGAGGTAGGAGGGAATCTCGGGGGCTCCAAGGTGCTCGAGCGACTTCAGGGCGGGCAGCCCTCGACGTGGGGACGGGGGGCCTTCCGGAGTTGGGGCCATCTGGTACGCAATGTCCACTGCGGCATCATAAGGCGTTGCTCGCCCCCAGTACGCACCCGATCCTTCCGCGATACCCTCGAGCACCGACGCTGCTGACTCCGTCACGGCCTTGTCCAGGGGCAGCTTGGCGTGAACCTCGAACTGGTCCCGACCGCCTGGGCTGAGGAGTCCTGCTCTTTCTCGCCCCCACACTGTCACAGGGGCGCTTGGCTCCCCGTTGCAGAGGAGCGGGAATCCCCCGTCCTCGCTCTGTTCAAGGAGCCATGCATCACGCTGCTCCAGAAGGATGGGCCGCCCACTCTTCGAGAGCCGCCATTCGAGGCGCAAACCGGGGAGCGCCCTCTCCAGTCCACGAACACTGTCGAGCGTGCGTCGGTCCTCGCCCATGAGCGCGGGTGCGTAGACGACGACGGCCAGGGTTTTTCGCGGAGTCATCGTCCACATCCTGTGACCACAATCTTCAGGAAGGGGTCCGCTTCCAACAGCGCGTCTTTATGCGCTTGCGTGCTCACCCCAATGAGGAAGTCATAGCCACACTTCGTCGCGGCTTTTCGTTCTTCATCCAGTTGGCGGATCTCTTTTTCGACTTCTCGCTCCTGAACGAAACTGTTGTACGTGTCGAATCGATGGGTCTTGATTTCCCACAGCTTGCGTGCGCCCACTTGCAGCGCATCGAAGCGCGCACCGCCGACGAGTACATCCATCCCGGGATAGCGGTTGGGTGGGAAGGAGTCGGCGCACTTGTCATGCGCATCATCGTCGCCCGCGTGAGGCACTGGCACAGGCTCGCAACTGGCGCGCCCTGCCGCGCTCATGGGCGGTAGGGGTGGCTGCCCATCCTTCCCTGTTGACTCAGGCTTCAGCTTGGGCCTGTTTCGTGCTGTCGCTCCCTTGGATGAAGCCTCCGTTTGTCGTGAAGGGCCTGCTTCCTCGGGATAGGTGTGGCGGAACTCGTAGGCATCCATCGCCTCTGTGATGGCGGCGGCCACTACCACCGCGCCGAGGACAATCACGGCGCCCACGACGATTTCAGGAGCCGCCAGCACGCAGAGTCCGATGCCCAGGGCCGCGGCGCCAGCGGAGGCGACCGTGCACCTTCCCGTGAGGTCATGAAGCTCGATCCGGTCATGGTCGAGGGCCTGATAGCACCGCTCCATCAAGAGGGGCCAAGGCTGGGATGCTTCGCGGACGACGCAGTGTCCCTTATCCGTCCAAGGGAGTGTCGCGGCTCGCTGGAGGTTGGCGAGCCTCGGGTTTCCCGCTCCCCGCTCATTGGGATGCGGCGTCGAGGATGCGCAGGCTGCAAGGAAGACGAAGAGTGCGATGCCAGCGCGCAGCCGCATGATTCCGACCTTTCCAACGCAGCCAGGGCACCGCCCGGCACAGAGGATGGAGTCGGAGTATGCCTGTACGTGGGCTCGCGACGAGCACCTCCGCTCTCGTTCGGCGCGCCGTGTGGGCCAGTGTGCTCCGCTGGCGTGACGAGAGAGGAGATCGGGCAGCGTCGCACGAGCGCAATTCGCCGGGGTGTCCGAGTGGACGGGCCTTGCTTGGCTTTACGGTCGCTCTTACCGCGGGACTCGCGGCAGTGGGCACGCGGCACGTCTCTCGGAGAGACACGGGCTGCTTCGCGCCTTCGGTTGCCCGGAGGTTGCTACCTTAGGACCGTTAGTAGGGCTTGGTTGCGTGTCGGACCCGTACGGCCAGACACCCCGGCGACGAAGATTCTCACCGCCTGTGCTCGTGGTGACGCGCGGTGGACGACTCCTCGGCGCGGGGCCTGACAGCGGCTGTGATTGGCGTAGGATGGCTGTGTCGGCCGTGACCCGCTCACCCGACACTCCCCCTCGATTCGCACCGACGAGCTCCCCCTCATGCCCGTGACCTCCTGGAACATCGACCCCGCACATTCCACCGTGCTCTTCATCGCCCGCCACATGGTGGTGGCGCGCGTGCACGGCCGCTTCGAGCGCATCTCCGGCTCGCTGCGCGTGGACCCCGAGCAGCCCACGCGGGGCGAGGTCGAAGTCTTCGCGGACACGGCCAGCATCTACACGGGCGCGCCGGAGCGCGACGCGCACCTGCGCTCGCCGGACTTCCTCGACGCGGAGGCCGCGCCGAAGCTCACCTTCCGCAGCACCCACGTGGAGCCCACCGGCGGCGCCAGCTTCCGCCTGTCCGGCGAGCTGTCCATCCGCAACGTCACCCAGCCCGTCGTCTTCGAGGCGCGCCACACCGCCACGTCGAAGGACCCGTGGGGCAGCACGCGCCTCATCTACACGGCGCGCGCCACCATCAACCGCTCCGACTACGGCATCCGCTGGAACAAGACGCTCGACAACGGCGGGTGGCTCGTCGGCGAGAAGGTCGACATCGAGCTCGACATCCAGGCCATCCCCGCCGCGAGCTGAGCGTCAGGGCCCCGGCATGAAGTCGGCCTTCACGGCGGCGTGGTCCGAGCCGCCGTAGCCGCTGCCGTCCCGGACCGCGCGGAACGAGCCCGGCACGTACGTGCCGGCCGCGTTGTTGGCCACGAACAGGTGGTCGATGGCCTGCTTGCGACCGGAGTAGTTGTACGTCCACGTCTGGTCGTCCGGCCGGTCCTTCGCCACGCGCTTGAGCATCCCGTCCTGCTCCAGCGCGTCGATGGGCGCCGAGCCCGGCGTGTCGTTGAGGTCCCCGCCCATCACCACCAGCGAGCGGGGCGCGCGCGCCGCCGCCTGCGTGACGATGTCCCGGGCGGCGCTGGCCTCCGCGTAACGGCGGCCCGGGTCGTCGTTCGACTTCGCCTTGAAGTGCGCCGCGAAGACGATGACCTCCTTGCCGTTCACGTCCAGGTGCACCTCCAGGAACTCGCGAGCGAAGCGTGTGGACGAGCCGTCCGGCCGCGTCAGCGCGCGGTGCCGGTGCGTGACGACCGAGGTGATGGGGAACGCGGAGAGCACCCCCACGTCCACGCTGGCCGGCTCGTGAATCTCACCCAGCACCGCGTGCGGGAACTCCGGCAGCCGCGCCTGGAGCGCGTCCAGCCCCGCCTGCGTCTCCACCTCCGCCAGCAGCACCACGTCCGCGTCCAGCAGCCCGATGGCGCCGGAGAGCCGGGCCACCTGCGCGTCGAACTCGTCGCGCGTGGGCAGCTCCTCGTACTCCGTGCCCCCACACCGACCCGAGTCGCAGACGGTGTCGAACAGGCGATGGACGTTGTACGCCGCGATGCGCACGCTGCCCTCGGGGCGGATGGCCTCCCCGTCGCCGTTGCCGCACGGCCCCGAGGGGCACTCGGCCCCCGGGAGGTCCGGAGGCGGGCGCCCGTCACAACCGAGCAGCCCGACGAACAGTCCCCACACCAGCCGCGCGCGGAGGAAGGAAGGACCCAACGCCCCGACGAACGCCAGGGGCCGTGCACCGCGAGTGGACAGGTGGGGCATGCGGCCGTGCACACTACCACCGCGCGCCCGCGCGGACGTTGTCCGTGCACGATTGCACTCGTGACGCGAGCTGCTAGTTTGCCGCGTCACGCGAGGTGTTCCAGGAAACCGCGTGCCTGCCCGGTCTCCAGGGCAGCGGGCTCACGGGGCGACTCGGCTCACGAAGCGGCGAGGGGTGGAACCGGACCTCCGCCGTGCCGACCCGGGCGCGAGGCGTCAGGTTGTGGAAGTGGAAGGAGGCGAGGACATGATCTGGGAAATCCTCATCGGCGCGGCGGTGATGACGCTCGTCACGGTGCTCTTCACGGGGCCGGGGATGTGGAGCTCCACGTGGGGCTGGAAGAACAACAAGCAGAAGGGCAAGGAGCCGTCCAAGCCGGACGTGTAGGCGACCACCCGCGTCAGGGCCCGGTGCCCCGCATGCCCAGGCGCTGACGGGCCGAATCCACCCGCGCGTCCAGCTCGGCGCGCTGCGCCTCGTCGAGCATCGCGCGTCCCTGGCCCACGCCCCCCTGGTGGATGAACGTGCCCCGCGCCAGCGCCGCGGCCCGGGGGCCCAGGTTGTCGAAGCGCTGGGTGTGCTGCTTCATGTAGGCGATGCCGCAGCGCTCCAGGATGTCGCCCATCCGGGACTCGTCGATGGGCAGCCCGCAGAAGGCGGCCACGCGCCGCACGCCCCCCTCCAGGTCCTGGACCAGGTCCTCGTAGCGCACGTGGAGCACGTTGGGGTCCGCGCGGTGCGGCCACCAGGACTCCAGATGCGTGAGCCACGGGTCATCCAGGTCCATCACCACGCGGAAGAAGCGGTTGAAGTCGAGCGGCGTGTCCTCCACCAGGTAGTGGTGGTGGTAGAGCGACTTGAGCGAGTCGGCCGCGTTGCGCGTCACGTACAGGATGCGGCTGTCCCGGGGCGGCTTGAGCTGCGAGTAGGGCAGGTGCGTCTTGATGATGCGCGGCGACGGCAGCCCGTCCAGCAGCGCCTCCGCCTTCGCGTCGCGGACCAGCTGCTCCAGGAAGGGCGAGATCTGGTTGATGTGCTCGAACTCACCGCGCCCCTGCGTGACGAGCTGGTAGACGATCATCTGCATCCACGTCGTCCCCGCCTTGGGGCTGGTGGCGATGTAGATGTCGCCCGGCCTGGGCTTGAGCCACGTGTGGCGCAGGCGCACCCAGCGCAGCCGCTCGGCGGCGCCGGCGAGCACTCCGGACAATCGGGTCAGCCCGATGATGGTCTGACGCAGCAGGAAGCGAAGCCACGGACGGCGAGGGCGCGCGGAGGGAGCGAGGGCCGACATGCGTCGGTCACTATGCCCAATCGCGCGGAGACAACCAATGCTGGAAACGCGCGGAAATCTGGAGTCTGCCCTGTCCTGGCGAAAGGCTATTCGCAGACGCCCGGACAGTCCGCGCCACCCGCGCCCGGAGTGCAGGAGTCGGTGGCGTCGTCGACGCAGCGCGCATCTTCGCCGGAGGCCACGCAGCCTCCCAGGAAGCCGCCGCAGCACTCGCGATAGCCCGCGGGGATGTCGCAACTGGACGCGTAGGATGTGCAGTCGCCCGTCGGCGAGCGCGCGAAGACGGTGCGCTCAACGCACGGCTCCCGCTTCACGTCGTCCGAACCACACGCGCCCCACAGCAGCGCGCCCAGCAGCCAGCCTGTCGTCGCGAGCTTGTTCATGGTCGCCATCCTGCCAGCCTGGCGCGCCACGTGTCCGGTGAATGCGTGGCGTCTGTCATCGCGCCGACTGCGGCCTGTGCGCGCACGTCGGTGCCCGAGTGGGCAGCCAACCAGGCAGGGCATCCAGGCGCCCTCAATCCAGCCATCCCGTGACGTCACCCGGGCATGTCAGAGGTGGGGTGTATGGATGATGCGTCATGGACTTCACGACGCTCGAGACCTTGCGTCTGAAACACCCCGGCTGGCGGTTGCTCGTCGCGGACCACGCGCCGCTCATCGTCGGCTTCCTGCACCGGGTGTTCGTCGCATCCAACGCACGCGCCATCGCCCAGCGGGAGCTGGTGCTGCGGCTGGAGGACCACCTGCACGCCCTGCGCGAGCAGCGGGGCGCGGCCGCGTTCCCGCGCTCGGCGAGCGCCTATCTCGATGAGTGGGCGGCCGACGGCACCGGCTGGCTGCGCAAGTTCTATCCACCGGAGATGGACGAGCCGCACTTCGATTTGACGCCCGCGGCGGAGCGCGCCATCCGGTGGCTCGTCCAGCTCACCGAGCAGCCCTTCGTGGGGACCGAGTCGCGGCTGCTCACCGTCTTCCACCTGCTCCAGGAGATGACCGAGGGCACCGAGGTGGACCCGAAGGCGCGGCTCGCGGAGCTGGAGAAGCGCAAGGCGGAGCTCGAGGAGGAGATAGCCCGCGTGCGCGAGGGCCATCTGGAGTTGATGGACGAGTCCGCGCTCAAGGACCGCTTCCAGCAGATGTCCGACACGGCGCGCGGCCTGATGTCCGACTTCCGCGCGCTGGAGGACGGCTTCCACGCGCTGGACCGTCGGGTGCGCGAGCGCATCGCCACGTGGGAGGGGACGCGTGGCGAGCTGTTGGAGACGGTGCTGGGGGAGCGCGACGCCATCAACGGCTCGGACCAGGGGCGCAGCTTCCGCGCGTTCTGGGACTTCCTCATGTCGCCCGAGCGCAAGGAGGCGCTCACCCGCAACCTGGAGCGGGTGCTGTCGCATCCGGCGATTCAATCCCTCCAGCCGGACGCGCGCCTGCCGCGCATCCACTTCGACTGGCTGGAGGCCGGCGAGCACACCCAGCGCACCGTGGCGCGACTGTCCGGACAGCTGCGCCGCTTCCTGGATGACCGTGTGTGGTTGGAGAACCGCCGCATCCTCCAGGTGCTGCGCGGCATCGAACGCAACGCGCTGGCGGTGCGCGCGCGGCCTCCGGGCGAGGGCTTCATGTCGTTGGAGGAGCTGGCGCCCACGCTCGAGCTCCCGCTGGAGCGGCCCTTGTATGGCCCGCCCGCCCGCGCGCGGATGGCGGACGAGGAGGTGAAGGAGGCGACCGACGACGTGCCGTCGGAGGCGCTGTTCAACCTCTCGTTCATCGACAAGGCGCGGCTGCGGCTCAACGTGCGTGAGGCGCTGCAGGCGCGCGAGCAGGTCTCGCTCGCGGAGTTGGTGCGCGAGCATCCGCTCCAGCACGGGCTGGCCGAGCTCGTCACGTACCTGAGCCTCGCGTCGGAGGACCGCAAGGCCTCGGTCGACGACGCGCGCACGCAGGACCTCTTCTGGACCGATGCGAGCGGCGCCACCCGCCGCGCCTCCCTTCCCCTGGTGCTCTTCATCCGATGATGACCCCCGCGATTCGTACCGCCGATGCCGCCGACACCCTGTCCGTCGTGCTCGTCTCGCTCCTCAAGGGCGCGGTGTACCGCGACGAGCACGCGGGGGTGTGGCAGGCCCTGCTCCAGCTCCAGCCGAAGGTGCGCGAGCAGCTGGCCGTGCTGGGCTTGAAGCTCGTGCTCGACGAGCCGGAGGGCTACGCGTTCCTGCGCCAGCGCTCGGAGTCGGAGGGCGGCGTGGAGCTGCCCCGGCTCGTGGCGAGAAGGCAGCTGGGCTACGGGCTGAGCCTGTTGCTCGCGCTGTTGCGCAAGAAGCTGGCGGACGTGGACGCGGCGGCGGGGGGCACGCGGCTGGTGCTGCGGCGCCACGAGGTGCACGAGCTGGTGCGGCTGTTCCTCCCGGAGGGCACCAACGAGGTGCGCTGGGCGGAGCGCGTGAACCAGGACCTGGAGCGCGCGGTGGGCATGGGCTTCGTGCGCCGGCTGGGCGAGGAGGAGGACACCTTCGAGGTGCGTCGCATCCTCAAGGCGTTCATCGACGCGCAGTGGTTGGAGGACTTCGAACGGCGGCTGGAGGCGTACCGCGTCCGGCTCGTCGAGGAACAAGGAGGCACGGAATGAGCACGGTGCGAACCCTCACCCAGGCGGACCTGCTGGACATCGGCGCGCCCAACGAGCGCGCGGGGTTCCGGCTCCACCGCTTCGAGGTCTACAACTGGGGCACCTTCCACCAGCACGTCTGGCATCTGGATCTGCATGGGGAGAGCGGGCTGCTCACGGGAGACATCGGCTCGGGCAAGTCGACGCTGGTGGACGGGCTGGTGACGCTCTTCGTCCCGCCGCAGAAGCTGGCCTACAACAAGGCGGCGGGCGCGGAGGCGAAGGAGCGCAACCTGCGCTCGTACGTGCGCGGCCAGTACAAGTCCGAGCGCGGCGACGCGGGGCAGGTCGCGCGGCCCGTCTACCTGCGTGACGCGCCAACGTACTCGGTGCTGCTGGCGCACTTCCACAACGAGGGCTACGGGCAGGACGTCACGCTCGTGCAGGTGATGTGGATGCGGGAGCCGGAGGGCCAGCCGGTGCGGCTCTATGTCGTGGCGGACGGGAAGCTCTCCATCGCCGAGCACTTCTCGCGCATCGGCTCGGACCTGAACGCACTGAAGAAGCGCCTCAAGTCGCTCGCGCGCGAGGTGCATGAGACCTTCCCGCCGTATCAGGCCGCGTTCCGCCGGCGCTTCGGCCTGGAGAACGAGCAGGCGCTGGACCTGTTCCTCCAGACGGTGTCGATGAAGTCGGTGGGCAACCTGACGGACTTCGTGCGCCACCACATGCTGCCGCCCTTCGACGTGGAGACGCGGCTGTCGGCGCTCATCGGCCACTTCGACGATTTGCACCGCGCGCACGAGACCGTGCTCCAGGCGAAGCGGAGGGTGAGCCGGCTGGAGCCGCTGGTGGCGGACCACGAGCGCCACGCGGTCCTGGCGCGGGAGCTCGAAGCGCTCCGGCTGTGTCGGGAGGCGCTCCGACCCTGGTTCTCCGAGCAGAAGGCGCGGCTGTTCGAGGAGCGGCTGGCCAGCGTGCGCGACGAGCGCGAGAAGCTGCGCGCGGAGGCGGAAGCGCTTCGCGAGCAGCGCGAGCGGCAGGGCACGGAGCGCGACGGGCTGCGGCAGGCCATCTCCTCCAACGGGGGAGACCGGCTGGAGACGGAGAAGGCGGAGCTGACCCAGCGGCGCCGCGAGCGGGACGAGCGCGCGCTGAAGTCGGACCGCTACGCGCGGATGGCCCAGTCGGTGGGGTTGCCCGCGGCCACGGACCTGGACCTCTTCCTGTCCAACACCCGCGCCATCCAGCTCCAGCGCGAGGCGGCGGCGCGCGAGCTGGCCGAGGTGCAGGAGTCGCGCACCGAGCTGGGCATGGAGCTGCGCGACTTGAAGAAGTCGCACGAGGCCGTGGCCGTGGAGTTGGAGTCGCTGCGTCGTCAGCGCTCGAACATCCCCGCGCGCTTCCTCCACCTGCGCGCCCGGGTGTGCTCGGACCTGGGGCTGTCCGAGGAGGCGCTCCCGTTCGCCGGTGAGCTGCTGCGCGTGCGTGACGAGGCGCGCGATTGGACGGGCGCCATCGAGCGCGTGCTGTACTCGCTGGGCACCTCGCTGCTGGTGGCGGACGCGGACCATCCCCGCGTGAGCCAGTGGGTGGAGCGCACCCACTTGAACGAGCGGCTGGTCTACTACCGCGTCCGCGAGGACGGGCTCGCGAGGCCCCAGGATCCTCGCCCCGATTCGCTCCCCGGCAAGCTGCTCATCAAGCCCGGCTCGCACATGGGCGGATGGCTCTCGGCGCAGCTCGCGCGGCAGTTCGACTACACGTGCTGCGACACGCCGGAGCAGTTCCAGCGCGCGCGCCAGGCCCTGTCCCGCTCGGGGCAGGTGAAGACGGGCGGCGAGCGACACCTGAAGGATGACCGGCGGCGCATCGATGACCGCTCGCAGTGGGTGCTCGGCTGGACGAACGACTCCAAGCGCCAGTCGCTGGAGTCGGAGGGCAAGGCCCTGGAGACGCGCCTCCAGGCGGCCTCGGCGAAGTGGGAGGCCCAGGAGCAGCGCCACGCGCGGCTGCGTCAGCGGGCCGAGCAGCTGGGGCAGCTCGCGGTGTTCGACAGCTTCCGGGAGCTGGACTGGCGCTCGGTGGCCAGCGACATCCAGCGCCGGGAGGCGCGGCTGGGCGAGCTGGAGGGCGAGTCCGACGTGCTGCGGGGCTTCGAGCGTCAGCTCGCCGCCATCGAGAAGGAGCTGGCGGCGACGGACACCGCGCTGAAGGCGGTGGAGAAGCGCCAGGGACGGCAGGAGGAGAAGGAGGAGGCGGCGCGGCGGACGCTGGCGACGTGTCAGCGCACGGCGAGCGAGACCCCCGAGTCCATCCGGGCCTGCTTCCCGCGCGTGGCCGAGCTGTGCGCGGAGGGGCAGGGCGAGCTCCTGCTGGAAGCGGAGGCGTGCGACGAGCGCGAGCGTCAGGTGCGCGAGCGGCTCCAGTCGCGCATCGACGGCGAGGCGCGCAAGCTGGAGCGGGTGCGCGACGCGCTGTTGTCCGCGATGCAGGCCTACCGCGCGGAGTTCCCGGTGGAGACGCAGGAGCTGGGCGCGAGCCTGGAGGCGGCCGGGGAGTACGTGGCGCTGCTCCACTCGCTGCGCGCGGACGACCTGCCTCGCTTCGAGGAGCGCTTCAAGCGCCTGCTCAACGAGAACACCATCCGTGAGGTGGCCAACTTCCAGGCGCAGCTGCACCGGGAGCGGCACGGCATCCGCGAGCGGGTGGACACCATCAACCGCTCGCTGAGGGCCATCGACTACAACCCGGACCGCTACATCGTCCTGGAGCTGTCGCCCACCCAGGACGCGGACATCCGCGAGTTCCAGCAGGACCTGCGCGCCTGCATCGAGGGCACGCTCGGCGGCGCGGAGGAGGACGCCTACTCCGAGCAGAAGTTCCTGGACGTCAAGCGCATCATCGAGCGCTTCCGGGGCCGTGAAGGCTCCGCGGACGCGGACGCGAAGTGGACCGGGCGCGTCACGGACGTGCGCAACTGGTTCAGCTTCTCCGCCTCCGAGCGCTGGCGCGCGGACGACCAGGAGCACGAGCACTACGCGGACTCGGGCGGCAAGTCGGGCGGACAGAAGGAGAAGCTCGCGTACACGGTGCTGGCCGCGAGCCTCGCCTACCAGTTCGGTCTGCAGTGGGGCGAGACGCGCTCGCGCTCGTTCCGCTTCGTGGTCATCGACGAGGCGTTCGGCCGGGGCTCGGACGAGTCCGCGGCGTACGGCCTGGAGCTGTTCCGCCGGCTGGACCTGCAACTGCTCATCGTGACGCCGCTGCAGAAGCTTCGCGTCATCGAGCCGTACGTGGCCAGCGTGGGCTACGTGCACAACGAGGAGGGACGTCGCTCCCGCGTGCGCAACCTCTCCATCGAGCAGTACCACGCGGAGCGCGAGGCCCGGAGCGCCTGAGGCGGACGCTCGGGGCCCTGTCTCCTTGACGCACTGGGGACCCTTCGCTACGAAGGCGCGATGACTACAATCGTCGGTGTCGTAGGCCGTGAGATAATCGACAGTCGCGGCAATCCCACTGTCGAAGTCGACGTCATCCTGGAGAACGGCATCCGCGGTCGCGCCGCCGTTCCCTCCGGCGCCTCCGTCGGTACGCACGAGGCCGTGGAGCTGCGGGATGGCGACAAGCGCCGCTACCTCGGCAAGGGCGTGCATAAGGCCGTCGCGGCGGTGAACAACGAGCTGTTCAAGGCGGTCCGCGGCCTCAACGCGGAGTCGCAGCTCGAAATCGACGAGACGATGATTGCGCTCGACGGCACGCCCAACAAGGGCAAGCTGGGGGCGAACGCCATCCTCGGCGTGTCGCTGGCCGTGGCCAAGGCCGCCGCCGCCGCGCGCGGGCTGCCGCTCTACCGCTACGTGGGCGGCGTCTCCGCCAGCCTCCTGCCCGTGCCGATGATGAACATCATCAACGGCGGCGCGCACGCGGACAACGCCATCGACTTCCAGGAGTTCATGATCATGCCCGTCGGCGCGAAGTCGCTCGCCGAGGCGGTGCGCATGGGCGCCGAGGTCTTCCACACGCTGAAGAAGGGCCTGTCGGAAGCGGGCTTCGGCACCAACGTCGGTGACGAGGGCGGCTTCGCCCCCAACCTGACGTCCGCCGAGGCCGCGCTGGACTTCATCATGAAGTCCATCGAGAAGGCCGGCTACAAGCCGAACGAGGACATCGCCCTGGCGCTCGACTGCGCCGCCAGCGAGTTCTACAAGGACGGCGTCTACGACTACGAGGGCGAGGGCAAGAAGCGCTCCGTGGAAGAGCACGTGAAGTACCTGGAGAGCCTGGTGGCGAAGTACCCCATCCTCTCCATCGAGGACGGCCTGGCCGAGGACGACATGGCCGGCTGGAAGCTGCTCACGGACCGCATCGGCTCGAAGGTTCAGATTGTCGGCGACGACCTGTTCGTCACCAACGTCAAGCGCCTGTCGGACGGCATCAAGAACGGCATCGCCAACTCGATCCTGGTGAAGGTCAACCAGATTGGCACGCTGTCGGAGGTCATGGCCGCGGTGGAGATGGCGCACAAGGCGGGCTACACGGCCGTCATGTCGCACCGCTCCGGTGAGACGGAGGACGCGACCATCGCGGACCTGGCTGTCGCCACCAACTGCGGGCAGATCAAGACCGGCTCGCTGTCGCGCGCGGACCGCACCGCCAAGTACAACCAGCTCATCCGCATCGAGCAGGAGCTGGGCAAGCAGGCCCGCTACGGCGGCCGCTCCGTGCTGCGCGTTCGCGGCTGAGCCCGACGCCAGGGGCCGCGGGGCGAAAGCCCTCGCGGCCCTCCTGGCCCGGGCCTCACGCGGCGAGCCCCAGGTTTCGCCGCACCGCCGGCTGCCTCACCTTCCAGATGAGGCTGTCGACGATGTAGTGGTGGAAGTTGAGCGTCTGCACGATGAGCAGGCTGGCCGCTGGAATCCACGACAGTCCGCGCAGGATGAACGTGTAGAGCAGCGCGGACAGCGCCACGCACACCACCAGGTACTGGAGCATCCGCCGGCTCTGGCTCAGCGTGGACAGGAAGCGGTGCTCGGGGCTGACCTGCTCCTTGAAGCGCCGGTTGTGGAACAGCCAGACGATGAGGATGTACTGGGCGTTGTGCCACACGTTGAGGCCCAGCCAGCCCGTCTCCAGGCTCGGGATGACGAAGTAGCCCACGGCGAACATGCCCGCGTGTGTGGCCAGGTAGAGCGTCTGGGCGGGGCTGCCCGCGCCCGAGCGCAGCGCCCGCGCCTGGAGCACCGCCCACGCCGCGAAGGCCACCAGCGCGCACGCCGCCGCCGCCCACGCCGCCTCCCAGGGCACCGGCAGCATCCGCACCTCCAGCTTGAGGAAGGTGGTGGAGCCCTGCGCGGAGCGGTAGAGCAGCCCCGCGAGCGGCAGCAGGTAGAGCATCCACGCGGTGGCGGGGTTCTCCGCCGCCGGCCGCTTCGAGGCGCGGTCCAGGATGCGGCTGACGCCGTAGCTCTGCCTGAGGTAGTGCCACCCCTGCCAGTAGAAGTAGATGGACATCAGCGGCCAGACGCCGCCCGCCTGGTACACCGCGAACGTCGCCGCGAAGACGAGCCCCGGCAGCACCCACAGATGGAAGCGGTGCTGACGCCGGCTCTCCGCGTCGAACCCCAGCCGCGTGAAGGTCGACACCACGTGGTGGTAGCCGAGCAGCCACACGTCCACCATCAACAGCACGGGGAACAGCGACGGCCGCGCCAGCGCCGCCAATGAGAACGCGAGCCCCAGGCCCGCCGTTCCGAGGATGAAGAAGAGGTCGAACCTGGGATTGCGAACCCAACCCCAGGACAGCGTCGCGGCGTCCGTTCGTGTGCTCACGGCTCGCGATGATAGGGCTTGTTCGTAGTTCATGTAAAACGTGCAATGTCGGCAGGTGTGGTCATGGGCAATCAGGGATGATTATTCTTCTGGGTGCGTAAAGAGATGTCGGAATGTTTTGATTGTCTTCTCAGGTGACACGGATTGATGCAGAGTGCGCGCATCTCCAGGCTGAGGGAGCGCCCGTGAAGACACTCCTCGTCACCCAGGCGGACCTGCGCAGGCTCGTGCACGAAGTGGGAATCGATGTCCTGATGGACCGGGTCATCGAGTCGGTGGAGACGGCTTTCCGAACGTTCGACCTCGCGCGCACGGAGCTGCGGCAGCGCGAGGGCTTCACGCTGCGCAACGCCCGGACAGGCGTGCTCGAGTGGATGCCGGTGATGCGGCAGGGTGAATCCATCACCATCAAAGTTGTCGGCTACAACCCGATGAATCCCAGACACTATGGGGTTCCCACCATCATCGCGACGAACAGTGTCTATGACTGTGCAACGGGCCACCTGACGGCGCTGGTGGACGGGGTGCTGGCGACGGCGCTGCGCACGGGGGCGGCGTCCGCCATCGCCAGCCGGCACCTGGCACATCCGGAGAGCCGGGTGGTGGGGCTGGTCGGCGCCGGCGCCCAGGCGGTGACCCAGCTGCATGCACTGTCGCGGTTGTTTTCCATTGAGAGGGTGCTTGTCTTTGACGTGGACCCGGTGGCGCAGCGCTCGTTCGCGGGGCGGGCGGCGTTCCTGGGATTGGATGTCCGCGCGGCGCCGTTGGAGACGGTGGAGGCGGAGGCGGACATCGTGTGCACGGTGACGTCGGTGGGCGTGGGAGAGGGGCCGGTGTTGGAGGACGGGTGGCTCAAGCCGTGGGTGCACGTCAACGCGGTGGGCTCGGACCTGCCGGGGAAGCTGGAGCTGCCGCGCTCGCTGCTCGAGCGCAGCCTGGTGTGTCCGGACTTCCTGCCGCAGGCGCTGGTGGAAGGAGAGTGTCAGCAGCTGCGGCCCGAGCAGATTGGCCCGGGCATCATCGAGGTCGTCCAGCATCCCGAGCGCTTCGGGGAGTGGCGGGAGCGGTCCACGGTGTTCGACTCCACGGGGTTCTCGTTGGAGGACGAGGCGGTGACGGGCGTGCTCATCGAGCTGGCGCGACGCCACGGCTTGGGGCTGGACGTGGAGCTGGAGTGCCTGGCCGGTGACGCGATGAATCCGTACGACCTGCTCTTGCCGGAGCCTCAGGGGCAGCCCGGGCAGGGGGCGCCAGAGGGGCCTCGGCCCACGATTCGAGTGGCGTGATGACGCGGAGCGCGCCGTCCATCGCCACGAAGCCGGAGCGGACGAGCCGTCGGCCTCCGCTGACGCACCAGCCGCATGGCGGCGTGGCGGAGCAGTCCTTCGCGCAGCAGCGGCTGTGGTTCCTCTCGCAGCTCGACGCGGGCGGAACGTCCTACAACGCGCCCTTCGCGGTGCGGCTCACGGGCCGGCTGGACGTGGGAGCGCTGGAGGGCGCGCTGCGTGACGTGGTGCGAAGGCACGAGTCACTGAGGACGACCTTCGGCGAGGTGGATGGGAAGCCGGTGCAGCGGATCCACGACGAGGTGGAGCTGTGGCTGGAGGTGGAGGAGGTGGCGGCCGCGGACGTGCTTCCAAGGGTGGAGGAGGAGGCCCGGCGTCCGTTCGACCTGGAGCGAGGGCCGCTGCTGAGGGCGAAGGTGTTGAGGGTGGGGGAAGAGGAGCACGTGCTGGTGTGGGTGGTGCATCACATCGTGTTCGATGGGTGGTCGGTGGGGTTGCTGGAGAAGGAGGTGGGAGAGGGGTACGGGGCGAGGGTGAGGGGTGAGGCGGTGGAGGCCGCGCGACTGGAGGTGCAGTACGCGGACTACGCGAGATGGCAGCGGGAGTGGCTGAAGGGGGAGGTGCTGGAGAAGCAGCTGGGGTGGTGGAAGGAGCAGCTGGCGGGAGCGCCGCTGGTGTTGGAGCTGCCCACCGACAGACCGCGTCCCGCCGTGCAGACCTATCCGGGCGCCCTGAAGTGGATGCCGCCCCTGCCGGCCCTGGAAGAGAGGCTGCGGGAGCTGAGCCGGAAGGAAGGGGTGACGCTGTACATGACGCTGCTGGCGGCGTTCCAGGTGCTGCTGGCGCGTCACAGCGGGCAGCGGGACATCGTCGTGGGCTCGCCCTTCGCGGGGCGCGGGCAGCGTGAGCTGGAGGGCGTGGTCGGGTTCTTCGCCAACATGCTGGCCCTGAGGGCCCAGGTCGAGGACGTCCCGTTCCAGAAGCTGCTGCGTCAGGTCCGCAAGACGTGCCTGGAGGCCTTCGCAAGGCAGGACGTGCCCCTCGAACAGCTGGTCGAGGCGCTGCAGCTGGAGCGGGACCCGAGCCGCTCGCCGCTCTTCCAGGTGGCCTTCGTGCTCCAGGGAGAGCCGTCCGCGGCGCTCAGCCTGCCGGGGCTCGTCGCGACGGACGTCCCGCTGGAGCCGGGCGTCTCCAAGTTCGACCTCACGCTGTTCGCGCGCGAGACGAGCCGCGGGCTGGTGACGTACTGGGAGTACAACACGGACCTCTTCGACGAGGAGACGGTGACGCGACTGGCGGAGCGCTACGTCGCGTTGCTGGAGGCGGTGGTGGAGCGCCCCTCGTCGAGCGTCTTCGAGCTCCCGCTCGTGAGCGCGGCCGAGCGTGGGCTGCTCCTGACGGAGTGGAACGCGACGCGGACGGAGTATCCGCGCGACGCGAGCATCCCCGCGCTGTTCGAGGCACAGGTGTCCCGCACTCCGGACGCCGTCGCGGTGGAGTTCGAGGGCGAGCGCCTGACGTACGCGGAGCTGAACCGGCGCGCCAATCAGCTCGCGCACCACCTGTGTCGACTGGGGATCGAGCCCGGGAGTCGGGTGGGGCTCTTCGCGCGACGCTCGTTGGAGATGGTGGTGGCGACGCTCGGCATCCTCAAGGCCGGGGCCGCGTACGTTCCATTGGACCCGTCGTATCCGGACGAGCGGCTGTCCTTCATGTGTGAGGACTCGGAGCTCGCGGCCTTGCTGGCACCGGACGCGGCCTGTCCGTGGCTCGTCTCGGGTCCGGTGAAGCTCGTTCCCTTGGAGCCCTCGGGGGCGGCGTTCGCTCACGAGCCCGAGGTCGACCTGGCGTTGCCCTTGCCGCCGGAGTCGCTCGCCTACGTCATGTACACCTCCGGCTCGACGGGGCGGCCGAAGGGCGTCTGCGTTCCGCACCGCGCGGTGGTGAGGTTGGTGAAGGGGAGCCGCTTCGCGGAGCTGGGACCGGAGGAGGTCTTCCTCCAGCTCGCGCCCATCTCGTTCGATGCCGCGACGCTGGAGCTGTGGGGGCCGCTGCTCAATGGCGCGAGGCTGGTGGTCTTCGCGCCGAGGACACCCTCGGTGGAGGAGCTGGAGGCGGGGCTGGCGCGAAGTGGCGTCACCACGCTGTGGCTGACCTCCGCGCTGTTCGAGCAGGTGATGGCCACGCGTCCCGAGGCGCTGTCCGGGGTGCGTCAGCTCCTCACGGGCGGCGACGTGGTGTCGCCCTCCGCCGTTCGCGCGCGTCTGGCGCGAGGGGGAGTCGTCATCAACGGGTATGGGCCCACGGAGAACACCACGTTCACCACGTGCCATCCGTTGACGGCGGGCTCGCGGGTGGACGGCGCCGTGCCGATTGGTCGACCCATCTCGAACACCCAGGTCCATGTGGTGGACGCGGCGATGTCGCTCGTCCCCGTGGGTGTCTGGGGCGAGCTGTATACGGGCGGCGATGGGCTGGCGTGGGGATACCTCCGTCGTCCGGAGCTGACCGCCGAGCGGTTCGTCCCGAATCCGTTCAGCGCGGAGCCCGGGGCGCGGCTGTACCGCACGGGAGACCGGGCGCGGTGGCGGCGGGATGGGACGCTCGAGTTCGCGGGGCGGTTGGACGGACAGGTGAAGCTGCGCGGCTTCCGCATCGAGTCGGGCGAGGTGGAGGCCGTGCTCGCGAGCCACCCGGACGTGCGCGAGGTGGCGGTGGTGGCGCGCGAGGATGGCCCCGGAGGACGGTGGCTCGTCGCGTACTGTGTTCCCTCGGAGGGGGCGCTCCCGAAGTCCCAGGAGCTGCGCGCGTGGGTGCGTGCGCGGCTGCCCGAGTACATGGTGCCCTCGGCCATCGTCATGTTGCCGGGCCTGCCGCTCACGCCGAACGGGAAGCTCGACCGGAGGGCGCTGCCTTCCCCCGGGGTCGAGGGCTCGCGGCGTGAGTACGTGGCGCCTCGCACGGCGATGGAGCAGGTGGTGGCGGAGGTCCTGGCCCCGCTGCTGGGCCTGGCGCGGATGGGCGTGGAGGACGACTTCTTCGAGCTGGGCGGACACTCGTTACTGGCCACGAGGGCCATGTCGCGGCTGCGCGAAGTGGTGGGACGTGAGCTGCCCGTGCGCGTCCTGTTCGAGTCTTCGACGGTGTCCCGGCTCGCGGAGCGGTTGGAGGAGGACCACGAAGCCCAGCGCAGTCCCCTCACGCACCAGCCGCACGGTGGCGTGGTGCCGCAGTCCTTCGCGCAGCAGCGACTGTGGCTCACGTCACAGCTCGACACGGGAGGCATCTCCTACAACGTCCCGTTCGCCCGACGACTCACAGGCCGGCTGGATGTGAGGGCGTTGGAGGGGGCGTTCCGTGACGTGGTGCGAAGGCACGAGTCCCTGAGGACGACCTTCGGTGAGGTGGACGGGAAGCCGGTGCAGCGGATCCACGAGGACGTGGAGCTGTCGCTGACGGTGGAGTCGGTGTCCGCGGCGGAGGTGCTGCCGAAGGTGGAGGAGGAGGCTCGGCGACCGTTCGACCTGGAGCGAGGGCCGCTGCTGAGGGCGAAGGTGCTGAGGGTGGGGGATGAAGAGCACGTGCTGGTGTGGGTGGTGCATCACATCGTGTTCGACGGGTGGTCGGTGGGGTTGCTGGAGAAGGAGGTGGGAGAGGGGTACGGGGCGAGGGTGAGAGGGGAGGCGGTGGAGGCCGCGAGACTGGAGGTGCAGTACGCGGACTACGCGAGATGGCAGCGGGAGTGGCTGAAGGGGGAGGTGCTGGAGAAGCAGCTGGGGTGGTGGAAGGAGCAGCTGGCGGGAGCGCCGCCGGTGTTGGAGCTGCCCACCGACAGGCCGCGTCCCGCGGTGCGCACCTATCGCGGTGCACTCAAGCGCGTGACGCTCTCGCACGGTCTGGAAGAGAGGCTGCGGGAGCTGAGCCGGAAGGAAGGGGTGACGCTGTACATGACGCTGCTGGCGGCGTTCCAGGTGCTGCTGGGGCGCTACAGCGGGCAGGGCGACGTGGTGGTGGGGACGCCGATATCGGGGAGGAACTGGAGGCAGGTGGAGGAGCTGGTCGGCTTCTTCGTGAACACGTTGGTGGTGAGGGTGGAGACGGGAGGTGCGAGCTTCAGGGAGCTGCTGGGGAGGGTGAGGGGGGGGTGCCTGGGGGCGTTCGCGCACCAGGACGTGCCCTTCGAGCAGTTGGTGGACGCGCTGCAGCCGAGCCGGGATTTGAGCCGCTCACCGCTCTTCCAGGTCATGTTCGTCATGCCCGGCCAGCTGGCGCCCCTGGCGCTCGAAGGAGTCACGTCGGAGGAGCTCGACTTCGAGCCGGGCGTGTCGAAGTTCGACCTCACGCTGTTCGCGTGGGAGACGCCGCGCGGGCTGGTGACGTTCTGGGAATACAACACGGACCTGTTCGACGAAGAGACGGTGTCGCGGATGGCGGGCCACTACGGACGCTTGCTCGACGCGGTGGTGGCGTCCTCGGAGCAGCCCATCTCCTCGCTCCCGTTGCTCGATGCGACGGAGCGTCGGCACCTGCTGGTGGAGTGGGGCGCGCGTCGCGACGCGACCTATGTGCCGGGCCTGATGCACCAATGGGTGGAGGCCCAGGTGGCGCGGACGCCTCACGCGGAGGCGGTGACGGACGGGACGCGCTCGCTGACGTACGCGGAGCTGGACGCCCGCGCGAACCAGCTCGCGAATCACCTGGTGGCGTTGGGGGTGCCGCCCAACGGCTCGGTGGGGCTGTGCCTGGACCGGAGCAGCCTCGAGATGCCCGTGGCGGTGCTGGCCACCCTCAAGGCCGGAGCGGCCTTCCTGCCCCTGGACCCGACGTGGCCCACCGAGCGACTGCGGCTGATGTTGGAGGACACGGAGGCGCCGGTGGTGGTGGCGCAGGCGCACCTGGCCTCCGCGCTGCCCTCGGGGACGTCGGCGCGCGTGCTGCGCCTGGAGGACGAGGCCGCCGCCATCTCGCGCCGCCCCACGAGTGCGCCTTGCGTGGACCTCTCCGTGGAGACGAACTGCTACTTCGTCTACACGTCCGGGAGCACGGGGCGACCGAAGGGCATCGTCATGTCCCACCGCGCGGTGGGCAACATGCTCTGGTGGTTGCTGAAGCGGACGGTGAAGCCGGACGCGACGACGCTCCAGTTCGCCTCGCTCAACTTCGACGTCTCCTTCCAGGAGATGTTCGGCACCTGGTGTCTGGGTGGCCGCGTCCTGCTCATCACCCCGGCGCTGCGACAGGACCCTGGCGCGATGCTCCGGTACATGGTGCGTCACCAGGTCGAGCGGCTCTACCTCCCCTTCGTCGCGCTCCAGGCGGTCTGCGACGCCGCTGCGTCCGAGGAGGTGCTGCCTCCCTTGACGGAGGTGGTGACGGCGGGAGAGCAGCTCCAGGTGACGCCCGCGCTCGTGGCCTTCTTCGAGCGGCTCCCGGGATGCGTGCTGGAGAACCAGTACGGGCCCTCGGAGGCGCATGTCGTCACCGCGTGGCGGGCCTCGGGACCTCCTTCCTCGTGGCCCGCGCTTCCGCCGGTGGGCGTGCCCATCACCAACGTGCGCCTGTACGTGTTGGACGCGAACGGCGAGCCCTGCCCCATCGGTGTCCCGGGTGAAGTGGGCGTCGCGGGCGCGAGTCTGGCGCACGGCTACCATGGCCGCCCCGATTTGACCGCGGACCGGTTCCTCCCGGACACGCTCGAGGGCACGTCGGGTGAGCGCTACTACCGCACGGGAGACCGGGCGCGGTGGATGGCGGACGGGAACCTGGAGTTCCTCGGGCGCCTGGATGGACAGGTGAAGCTGCGGGGCTTCCGCATCGAGCTGGGCGAGGTGGAGGTGGTGCTGCGAGCCCTGCCCGGTGTGCGGGACGCGGTGGCGGTGGTGCGCGAGGACGTGCCGGGAGACCGGCGCCTGGTGGGCTACGTCGTGTTCCAGGACGGACACACGCTGACCCCGGCGGAGCTGCGCGCGCACCTGCAGGCGAAGGTGCCCGAGTACATGGTGCCCTCTGCCTTCGTCGCGCTCCCCGCGTTGCCGATTGCCCCGACGGGGAAGGTGGACCGCAAGGCGTTGCCGGTGCCGCGCGTGGAGGAGTCACGCGGTGGCGACGTGGCGCCACGCACGGCGATGGAGCGGGTCGTCGCGGAGGTGTTCGGTCCGCTGCTCGGCTTGGAGCGCGTGGGCGTGGAGGCACACTTCTTCGAGCTGGGTGGGCACTCGCTGCTCGCGACCCAGGCGGTGTCCCGCTTGAAGGACGTGGTGGGGCGAGACCTCCCCGTCCGTGTGCTCTTCGAATCGCCCACGGTGGCGCAGCTCGCCGAGCACCTGGAGGATGTCCTCGAGGAAGCGAGGGGTGCACCTCCGCCCGCGCTGACCTGGAGACCGCACAACGGCGTGGTGGAGCAGTCCTTCGCGCAGCAGCGACTGTGGTTCCTCTCGCAGCTCGATGCGGAGGGCTTCTCGTACAACATGCCCTTCGCGGTGCGGCTCTCGGGTCGGCTGGACGTGGGCGCGCTGGAGGGCGCGTTCCGTGACGTGGTGAGAAGGCACGAGTCCTTGCGGACGACCTTCGGTGAGGTGGACGGGAAACCGGTGCAGCGAATCCACGAGGACGTGGAGCTGTCGCTGAAGGTGGAGCCCGTGGCCGCGGCGGAAGTGCTGGAAAGGGTGGAGGAGGAAGCCCAGCGCCCGTTCGACCTGGAGAGAGGGCCGCTGCTGAGGGCGAAGGTGTTGAAGGTGGGGGATGAAGAACACGTGCTGGTGTGGGTGGTGCATCACATCGTGTTCGACGGGTGGTCGGTGGGGCTGCTGGAGAAGGAGCTGGGAGAGGGGTACGGGGCGAGGGTGCGAGGGGAGTCGGTGGAGCGCACACCGTTGGACGTGCGGTACGCGGACTACGCGAGATGGCAGCGGGAGTGGCTGAAGGGGGAGGTGCTGGAGAAGCAGCTGGGGTGGTGGAAGGCGCAGCTGGCGGGAGCGCCGCCGGTGTTGGAGCTGCCCACCGACAAGCCGCGTCCCGCGGTGCAGTCCTTCAACGGAGCGCACCTGTCGCTCCGGATTCCTCCCGAGCTGGCGGGCGCGCTGCGGGAGCTGAGCCGGAAGGAAGGGGTGACGCTGTACATGACGCTGCTGGCGGCGTTCCAGGTGCTGCTGGGGCGCTACAGCGGGCAGGGCGACGTGGTGGTGGGGACGCCGATATCGGGGAGGAACTGGAGGCAGGTGGAGGAGCTGGTCGGCTTCTTCGTGAACACGTTGGTGGTGAGGGTGGAGACGGGAGGTGCGAGCTTCAGGGAGTTGCTGAGGAGGGTGAGGAAGGCGTGTCTGGGGGCGTTCGCGCACCAGGACCTGCCCTTCGAGCAGGTGGTGGACGCGCTGCAGCCGAGCCGGGATTTGAGCCGCTCACCGCTCTTCCAGGTCATGTTCGTCATGCCGGGCCCCACGGTGCCGGTGTCGCTCCAGGGGCTCGGCGTCGAGAGCCTCGCCTTCGAGCCGGGCATGTCGAAGTTCGACCTCACGCTGTTCGTCCAGGAACAGCCCCAGTCGCTGGTGACGTCCTGGGAATACAACACGGACCTGTTCGACGAGGAGACGGTGTCGCGGATGGCGGGGCACTACCTCCGGTTGCTCCAGTCCGCGCTCGCCCAGCCCGCGCAGGACGTGGCGACGCTGCCGCTGCTCGCCGAGTCCGAGCGGCACCGGCTGCTGGTGGAGTGGAACGCCACCGAGGCGCCACTTGCCTCCGTGAGCCGGGTGAACGCGCTCTTCGAGGAGCAGGCCGAGTGCACTCCCGACGCGGTGGCGGTCCGCTTCGGGGAGCACGTGCTCACCTACGGCGAGCTGAACCAGCGCGCGAATCGACTGGCGAGACTCCTTCGCAGGGAAGGCGTGGGCCCCGATGTGCCGGTGGGGCTGTGCGTCCGTCGCTCCCTGGACCTCGCGGTCGGTGTGCTCGCCATCCTCAAGGCGGGTGGCGCCTACGTCCCGTTGGACCCGTCCTATCCGCGCGAGCGACTGGCGTGGATGCTCCGCTTCTCCAGGGCGCCGTGGTTGCTCACGCAGTCCTCCCTCGCCGACCTCGTGCCGGACGGGGCGGCACAGAGGCTGCTGCTCGACACGGAGGCGGCGCGCTTCGAGGACGAGGACCCGGAGGACCTCCCGCCACTGGCGGGGCCGGAGTCGCTCGCCTATGTCATCTACACCTCGGGTTCGACGGGAGACCCGAAGGGCGTGGCCATGCCCCATGGGCCCCTGCTCAACCTGGTGCAGTGGCAGCTCGGCGCCTCGCGCCTGCCACAGGGGCGCACGCTCCAGTTCTCCGCGCTGAGCTTCGACGTCTGCTTCCAGGAGCTGTTCTCCACCTGGGCGGCCGGCGGGGAGCTGGTGCTCATCCCCGAGGAGCTGCGGCTGGACGCACGTGCCCTGCTGGAGCACCTGGAGCAGCACGGCGTCGAGCGGCTGTTCCTCCCCTTCGTCGCGCTCCAGAACCTCGCCGAGGTGGCGGACCGGGACGGGCTGGCGCCGGGTCGACTGCGCGAAATCATCACGGCCGGAGAGCAGCTCCGAGTGACACCCGCGCTGCGGCGCTTCATCGGCCGCCTGCCGGGCTGCGTGTTGCACAACCACTACGGGCCCACGGAGTCCCACGTGGTGACGGCCCACACGTTGGAGGGCGACCCCGCGTCCTGGCCGGACCTGCCGCCCATCGGTCGTCCCATCTCGAATGCGCGTGTGCACGTGCTCGATGCGCGAGGCACTCCGGTTCCTCCGGGTGTCCCCGGCGAGCTGTATCTCGGCGGCGCGGCGCTGGCGCGCGGCTACCTCCACCGTCCGGACCTGACGATGGAGCGCTTCGTCGCGGACCCGGTGGGCCTTGCTCCAGGCTCACGGGTGTACCGGACGGGAGACTTCGCGCGCTACCTCTCCGACGGCACCCTCGAGTTCCTCGGCCGACGCGACGCACAGGTGAAGGTGCGCGGCTACCGCATCGAGCTCGCGGAGGTGGAAGCCGCGCTCGCACACCATCCCTCGGTGAAGGACTGCGTGGTGGAGGCGCGCGCGGATGGCTCGGGGCTGTCGCGGCTGGTGGCCTATGTCGTGGGCACGGACGGCGCGGAGCCCGAGTCGAGAGCCCTGCGCGCCTTCCTCCAGGAGCGGCTGCCGGACCACATGGTTCCAGGCCACTTCGTGATGTTGGACTCGCTGCCCCTGTCTCCCAGCGGCAAGGTGAATCGCCGGGCCTTGCCCACGCCGGACGCGGACGTCACCCGACGGGACACGGCGCCCCGGGTTCCTCCGAGGACCTCACTGGAGCTCCAGCTCGTCCGGGCCTGGGAGGAGACGCTCGGCGTGCACCCGGTGGGCATCCGCGATGACTTCTTCGAGCTGGGTGGCCATTCGTTGCTGGCCATGCGCCTGCTCGCGCGGATTCGTGAGCTCACGGGCCGAGCCCTCCCCGTGGCCGCGCTCTTCCAGGGCGCGACGGTGGAGCGCATCGCGGCCCTGGTATCGAGTCGCGCGCCCGCGGCCAGCTCGCCCCTGGTCCAACTGCGCGGCGGGACGAAGCGCCCCTTCTTCTGCGTCCATCCCGTGGGCGGCACCGTGCTCGCGTACGCGGAGCTCGCGCACCTGCTGGGCGCGGACCAGCCCTTCTTCGGCCTCCAGGCGCCCGGCCTCGATGGGGAGACCGCGCCGCTCGACAGCGTGGAGGCCCTGGCGGAGCGCTACCTGCACGCGATTCGCGCGGTGCAGCCACAGGGCCCCTACCTGCTCGGGGGCTGGTCCCTGGGCGGGACGCTCGCGTTCGAGATGGCCCAGCAGCTCCAGGCGCGCGGAGAGTCGGTGGACCTGCTGGTGCTCATCGACACCTATGCGCGGGCCCACGCGGAAGGAGCGGTGGACCCGTCCTGGCTCGAACCCGCGCGGTTGGGCGCGCTCTTCTTCCGGGACGTGCTGCGCTCGGCGGGAGCCTGGCTGCCGTGCTCGGAAGACGTCCTCGCGAGCCTTGCCCCCGAGGAGTCGCTGGGCGTGCTGGAGGACGCGGCGCGCCGCGCCTCGGCGCTCCCTGAAACAGGGCTCGTCGCCCTGCGCGCCGTGTTCGAGTCCAACCTCCGCGCGGCCTGGCGCTACGTGCCCAGGCCCTACCCGGGAGCGCTGGTCTCCATCGAATCCGCCGAGTCACCTCGTGCGCACGAATGGGAGCTGCTCGCCAGGGGAGGCGCGGTCGTCCACACGCTGCCCGGTGACCACTACGCGTTGCTGCGCGCCCCGGGAGTTCACACCCTCGTCACGCTCCTGCGTGACGCGCTGGAACGTTCCCACGCCCGCACACTCCCTCGGAGTGTGTCCGCGTGAGCACGTCGATACGCCGTGCCGAAATACCTGAGAAATGTGGCCTTGCTGCACTCACTTGTGTTTCAGGGCTTGTCTTGACGACTGGAATGAAGACTCACACACTGCGCCGATTCAGCAAAAGAGGAGCAAGGGCATGCATGCACTGACGAAGCAGTCGGAATCGACCGGGCAGGCCCGCTGTCCCACGTGTTCGGAGCCCATCGAGGCCGAGGGCCGCGTGCAGGGCGAGGTGTTGACGTGCTCGGGCTGTGACGGAGAGCTCGAGGTGGTCGGCCTCAATCCGCTCCGGCTCGAGGAAGCGCCCGAAGTCGAGGAGGACTGGGGCGAGTAGGCCCGGGGGCGCCATGAGCACGAACGAATCCCCGGAGCAGCCGCTCCTCTCACCCGGAAGGGCCTTCGCCCAGGCCGTCGCCACGCAGGGCGCGAAGGCCTCGGTGGAGTTCTCGCACACCATCACGGAGGCCTTCCCGGGCTTCAAGCGGCGCCCGCGCATCGCGGTGCGCGGCCTGTTCAAGGTGGTGAAGGCCGAGGGCGGCAAGGTGAAGTACTGGCACGAGACGCCGCCCCAGTCGCCGCCCACCGTGCAGGTGGAAGACGTGGGCCTGCGCCCCGAGGCCGCGTTCGAGTTCCATACGGACCTCGCGACGCTCAAGCCCACCACGGCGTGGATCCAGGTCCCGCCCGCGCTCCTGGACGACCCGGAGACGCTGGCGACGTTCATCGACTTCCGGCTGCTCGTGCGGCTGTGCACCGCGGAGAACCAGGCGCTCGCCAGAGGGCGGGGAGGGGACCGCGTGCGGGGCCTGCTGGAGACGCCGGGAATCGCTCGGCTGCCGGCGCGCTCGGACCCCGTGTCCTCGCTGCTGGCGGCGTGTGACAGGGTGGAGCAGATGGGCGGCAGCGCGGACGGCATCCTCGTCAACCCGGCGGACTACTACCGCTACTTCGTGGGCAAGGGCGGGCTGTTGTCGGACCTGACGAGCATGGGCGTGCGCATCGCCCGCGCGCGCATGGTGGACCCCGGGCAGGTCATCGTCGGGGACTTCACCGCGGCGGCCACCATCTTCGACAGCGGCCGCTCCTCCATCCGCTTCGCCACGCCGCCTCCCGGCATCTTCCCGCGCGACGGCCTGGCCGTCTGCGGAGAGATTCACGAGGCGCTCGTCGTCCACCTGCCGACGCACTTCTACGTCGCCTCGCTCGCCTGAGCCGGGGTGCCCGCCCGGAAGTCCTCCAGCGACTTCCGGGCGAGTGGGCGTCAGGGCTTCTCGGCGCTGACCACCGCGTACTCGTCGCAGTTGAACAGCGTCAGCCACTGGAGCTGCTCGAACTCCATCTGGCGGGCGCGCCGCACGTCCTCGCGCACCTTCGCCACGGTGACGCTGCCGGGCTGACGCTCCGCGGCCGTCATGCCCCGGAGCGCGGCCAGCGCGGTGTTGACGGCCGGGTAGACGTCCGACGCGATGGACTCCAGCTTCCCCTGGTGGAAGCCGGCCGCGTTCAGCTCCGTGAGATAGCGCTGCGTCGTCCAGACGTTGGCCTCCGGAAACGCAATCCGTCCGCGCCAGTACCGGTGCCGCAGCCGTCGGCGCAGGCCCGCGCCGGACTCGCGGTCCGTCTTCTGACACATGTCCGCCATCACCAGGCGCCCGCCGGGCCTGAGCACCCGGAAGGCCTCACGCAGGAAGTCGCCGCGCGTGCGGAAGTGCATCGCGGACTCCAGCGCGAAGACGACGTCGAACTCGCCGTCACCGAAGGGAATCTGGGTGGCCGAGCCCACCTCCAGCCTCACCCGGTCCTCCAGCCCCGTCAGCTTCACGCGCTCCTTGCCCACGCGGACCTGATTGGGGGTGACATTGATGCCCACGATTCGGGCGGGGCGGTACTCCTCCGCCCAGAGGATGTCCTGGTCGGCGTAGCCGAACCCGCAGTCGAGCACCACGTCCCGCTCGCCCAGTCGCGCCGTGCGCGCGAGCAGGTGGGCCATCTGCGCTTGTGCGGCTTTGAACAAATCCCCGACGCGCTCGCAGTTCGTCTCGTCCACGCGCTCCACGTCACGCCAGTAGCCCAGGTTGATCCAGAAGGGCTCCCGCCCCGTGACGACGCGAATCTCTTGCGGTCTGGGCAGGCCTGCCACCCATGCACCCGTCTCGTTCGAATAGAAACGCTCGGGGTCCGCCAGCACCGCGCTCTTGAGCTGCCTTGCGACCTGCATGACGTCGAACATCGCGAGCCTCCTTCGTGGCGGTCCTCTCATTATGACCTGGAATGCACGAATTGAGGAGCTGTCCTGGGGCGCCACCCCTCAATGTCAGGCGTGGGGACAGGTCCGCGGAGGTGGGAGGCATTGCGTCGGAGGGGGGCTTTGCGGGTCGCCGGGCATGGCACTGTGTGCGCAGGCTGGGCCCAACTCGAAGATGAGGCTGCCGTAGAGCAGGTGGACGGGCCGGAGGAACAGGATGTTGAGGAAGCCCTGTCCATGCACGCTGAGGGCGGGCGCGCCGAAGTTTGCGTCCTATCCGGGGGAGGAGTGCCGCCTCCGCAATCAAGGTCCAGGGGGAGGGGGGAATTCCATAGGAGTGCTAGCATTACCTGCCTCGATGAAGTTGGTGGAGAAGTCGTTCGAGGTCTTGTTAAGAGTCGGCGCTCCTTTGACGGCGGCACAGTCTTCTTGTCATCGGGGCGTTGATTGGCGTGGGAGCAGTCTTCCTGCCCATCGAAGTAGTGGCCCACGACGAGATTGACGAAGGTCATCGCGAAGCGTCTAGGGTGCCCACGTTCGCCAATCCACAGCCTCCACAGGTGCGCGGTCTGGAGCGTTAGCCTGGGCATGAAGGACACAGGCCTGGCAGGACTGGATTCCTTGTCAGGATGGGGTTCCGTGCATAGCGAGGGTATGCACGGAGTTTTGGCGAAGCATCCAGGAATGAAGATGATTAGCGATGCTGGATCTACGCAGCGAACGATTTGTAGTCCGCGCGGTCTCCCCAGACCGCCCAGTCTGAGACGATGCCGCAAAGGATCGATGTCAGGTTGAGACCATTGTTCCTGAACGTGTCCATGACCGCGTCTCTCAGGTCTGCAGCACCCCAGTGGTCAGGGATGAATCCCATGACGGTCGTGTTGGGGAGAAGGATGCCCATGTTGGGCGACACGACTTGGAAATTCGCGTTTCCCAAGATGTCGTAGGCGATCTTATAGTCGTTGCTAGTCTGAGACTTCAGGTCGAACGTAATGACTGCTTTCCGTGGCATGGTGTTCCTCGTTTGTGAGTGGGGCTGCTGAGATTTTGTCTGTGGTGTGATGAACGGAGGACTGGAGTGAATCTGTTGCTATGAGAGCTAGTATCGAGCTGCGTGTTCACCGACGAGAGCGCCCTTCGTCATCTTGACTTGGAGGTACTGGTCCTTGCGGTGTTCGAACGCCCCCTTCAGACTGCGGTGAATCTCCTGGGCGACATCTTGTGGATTGTAGTCACCGTCGGCTCTGCCTTGGATCGTGAGGACGTGGTTCGCGTACTGGAGTGCTCCCTCGGGATATTTCTTCTTGATGAAGTCTCGCGTGATGGCCTCGTCTTTCTGAAAGCTCTCCTGTGAGCGTATGCCGTATTTCAGAGCGAGTTCGTCATCTGGCACGATGGCGCGAGCGAGTTTGTTCTTGATGTCGACTTCGAAGAATAGACCCCATTCGTCATTTTTGGGCCTGGTCCAGGTGAAGCTGACCAGGAATATGTTGCTGGTGACTTCTTTGGCCGTCCATCCCTTGACGTTGATCTCGCCTCGCTGTTCGCTGAGGCGCGCTTGAATCATGCTGTCGAGCCGATCGGCGTCTGAACCATTCAGATAGCGAGTCAGCATGGATGCAAAGTCCTCGACACCGGTTTGTAGACTTTGCTTGGCCAAGGAGATGGCCAACTCCCCGCCAGTCAGCGGCATGGGGCGAACCCTGTGGTAACCGATGCTGATCGCGCCGAGCGCGACAATGGCGATGACTATGGAGTTGATGGAAGTTTTCGCGGCGGAGATACCAACGGATTTGATTCCCTCGGACATAGGCGCCCCTTGCAGGTCTCTGGTGACGACGGCGAATACGGTACAGTCAAGCTCAGGAGAGTTGGATTCCCTCCCGGGGGTATTGCTATTTGCCTTGTCCTCTGGCAGGGCGCGCACGCCTTGCCTCGCCCCCGAGGCAAGCCGCTGAACAGCGCAGTGTCGTAATTGAGACGCGAGCCCCTCCGCGCCTGTTCAGCACGGCGGCGCATGGTGCATTCCCGGCTCTCTGGTGCGTCAACAACACGCGCAATCTCCAATCATCTGGAACTGCGAGGGTGCAGACGGCTCAGGGCCCTTATTGGCAATTGGCAGTCGCGCGGTGACGCGCCGCGTATTGAGACGCTTCACTGACAGCCTTAAAAAGTCCCTTGTTGTCACCCTGCTAATAAGCGGAGGAGGGCCCGCTCATGCGACTGCACCGCAGTGGTTCGTTGGCTTTTTCGAGTGTCTTCGTCGCGGCCCTGGGAGTGACCCAGGCCGCGGCCGCGGAGTTGCCGTTGTTGGACAGCACCCCCTTGCGAGCACCGTTCGCGGCGGCCTGTGAGGGGAAGCCGGACTCCACGCTGCTACCCGTGGACCCGCGCACGCTCGTCGTCCCGGGCGTCAACAAGCCGGGCGCGGCGGTGCAGTTCAATGCCTTCTGGGTGGACCTGCACACTCCGCCGCCGCCGTTCATCTCCAACCTGCCGCCCAACCCCAAGACATGCGGCGAGTTCCGGGCCAGCGTCGCCCGCGGCAAGAAGAACATCGAGACGCGGGCCTACTTCCAGCCGTTCACCACGGCGTCGGCGTACTACTACATGTACACGCTGTGGGGTTACCCGCTGCGCCCGTCGGACTTCGACGAGCAGATCATCAAGCGCTTCGGCCTGGCGAAGGCCCCCTTCCGCAATCCCTATCCGTACCCCTGGGAGAACCCCAACCTCACCAACGGAGGGAGCGGGCAGCTCCCCCTCGGCATGGTCCAGGAGCGCGACGCCAACGGCCGCTGGACGGGCGCCATCGCCTCCTCCTGCTCGGGGTGCCACGACTCGAAGCTGGGGGGCGACTCGGAGTCGTCCTTCCTGTGGGGCCGCTCCAGTGACGCCATCGACGCGGGCCTCATCCAGTCCGACATGTTCCGCTCCACCGTGGTGGGCAACATCTTCCAGATCGTCCCGGTGCCCTGGAGCGTCGGGCGCGGCATGAGCGACGCCATTGGCATCGTGGACCTCTTGCCCGCGCTCTTCGACATGGATGCCATGTCGCTGGCGCCCAGCCTGCTCGAGTACTTCCCCACCCACGCGGGTGGCATGTCGCGCGCCCCCAACTGGTGGTACCGCGCCTTCAAGACGCGCCAGTTCTGGGACGGCGCGCTCACGTCCGACAACGTCCGCTCGGAGATGGCGTTCGGCATCGCCAACATCACCCGCTCCGCCCCCGAGCGTCGCGCCCTCACCGCCGAGTTCGAGGACAACGACAACTTCTTCGTCTCCCTGTCGCCGCCCACCTATCCCAAGGCCATCAACACGGCCCTGGCGGAGCAGGGCGCCATCCTCTTCCACGAGCGCGACCTGTGGGCCAACGGCGCCAACGCCAACATTCCCAAGCAGCCCGGCAACGGCTCCTGCGCGAGCTGCCACGGCGTCTACTCGCCGCGCCACGCCGCCAACCCCGCCTTCCTCCCGGACCCGCGCCTCAAGGGCATCTCCGGCGTCATCACCCCGATTGAGACCATCCGCACGGACCCGGCCCGCAAGGACCTCATGGCGGACGAGCGCAAGCGCCGCGCCTGGAACACGTCCTTCCTGGCCTACAACGACCAGCACCCGGACCACGGACCCTTCTATGACGACCCCATCACCAGCGCCCTGCGCCGCGTGCCGCGCGCCGCGTATGACCGGGGCACCGGGCCCATCTACTCGCCGGAGGGGCCGAACATCTGGATCAAGCCCTTCGGCTACATCGCCACGCCGCTCTACGGCGCCTGGGCCTCCGCGCCGTACTTCCACAACTCCAGCGTGCCCACCCTCTGGGACGTGCTCAAGCCCTCGGACCGCCCCAAGGTCTGGAAGCGTCAGCAGGTCTCCGGCAACGCGCTGGGCTCCAACGCCGGCTACGACATGAGCTTCGCCGCGTACGACTTCAACAAGCTCGGTTGGAAGGTGCAGGCCCTGGCCTGCGGAGACCGCCCGGCCAATGACCCCTTCATCCCCTGCAGCCAGGAGATGGCCACGCTCGACGTCCTGTTCGCGAACATCGCCAACACCGTCGCCAACTACAACTCGCTGGCCTACCAGTCGCCGCCGCCCATCACCCAGAAGCAGATCCGCTCGCGCATGATCTTCAACTCGCACCTGTACGGGCTCGGCAACGAGGGCCACGACTTCACCCAGTCGCTCACCGACAGCGAGCGCTGGGCCATCATCGAGTACATGAAGACGCTGTGACGACGAAGGCCTCGCGCGGGCGGGGCAGGGTGCCCGTCCGCGAGAGGCCTGGAGGAACCCGGGCCGTCGGGAGCAGCGTCCCGGCGGCCTCGTCGTGTCGGGCTACATCAGGCGCTTGAAGAGGCCCAGCTTGCCCACGTACGGCGGGTAGCGCATCGCCAGGTCCAGCAGGAAGGGCCGCTTCACCACGCTCTTCTTGTGGCTGAAGGCATCGAAGCTGGCCTGGCCGTGGTAGCCGCCCACGCCGGACTCGCCCACGCCGCCGAAGGGCAGCCCCTCCGCCGCGAAGTGCACGCACACGTCGTTGACCACCGCGCCGCCGCTGGACGTCTCCGTCAGCACCCGCTCGTTGACGGCCGCGTCCTTGGAGAAGCTGTAGAGCGCGAGCGGCTTGGGGCGCGAGCGCACGAAGCGGATGGCCTCGTCGATGCTCGGGCAGTCCACCAGCGGGAGGAGGGGACCGAAGATCTCATCCTGCATCAGCGGGCTGGACAGGGGCGCGTCGGTGATGACGGTGGGGGCGAAGAAGCGGCTGGCCGCGTCGTGCTCGCCGCCGAAGGTCACCTTGCCGTGCCCGGCCAGCGCGCGGACGCGCTCGAAGTGCCGGGGGCTGATGATGCGGCCGTAGTCGCTGCTCTGGCGCGCGTCCTGGCCGTAGAACTGGGTGACGGCCTTCTTCACCAGCTCCGTGAAGGGCGCCTTCAGCTCGGGGGGAATCAGCACGTAGTCCGGGGCGATGCACGTCTGGCCCGCGTTGAGGTACTTGCCCCAGGCGATGCGGCGCGCGGTGACCTCCAGGTCCGCGCTCCGGTCGACGATGCAGGGGCTCTTGCCGCCCAATTCCAGCACCGTGGGCGTCAGGTGCTTGGCGGCGGCCTCGGCCACCACGCGGCCCACCTGGGTGCCGCCGGTGAAGAAGATGAGGTCCCAGCGCTGCGCCAGCAACTCGCGGCTGGCGTCCGCGTCGCCCTCCACCACGGCGACGACCTCCGGGGAGAAGGCCTCACCCAGGAGCTTCGCCAGCACCGCCGACGTCGCCGGCGCCAGCTCGCTGGGCTTGAGCACCGCGGTGCACCCGGCCGCGAGCGCCCCGATGAGCGGCGCGAGGGACAGCTGATACGGGTAGTTCCACGGCGCGATGATGAGCGTCACGCCCAGCGGGTCCGAATATTGGTACGCCCGCGCCGGCTGGATGACGATGGGCGCGGAGCCCCGGCGCGGCTTCATCCACGACTTCAGGTGCTTGAGCGCACCTTTTATCTCTCCATGGATGCTGCCGACCTCCGTCAGATACGCCTCCTCGGCGCTCTTCGAGAGGTCGGCCTTGAGGGCGGCGAGGATCTCCGCCTCGTACTTGCGCACCACCCGGTCCAGGGCTTCCAGCCGCGCCCGCCGCCACTCGAGCGGGAGCGTCACGCGAGACTCGAAATAGGCGCGCTGCTTTTCGACGAGCGCCCCCGCGTCGAGCGGAGGCGGTACGGCGGCGAGGCGACTGGAGCTCTGGACCATGGACTTCTCCTTGCGAAAGGCGATGCGCGGCTACTTCAGGAGCTCACCTCGCTCCGCTTTCTGGATGAGCGACGCGGGCGGCTCGAAGTGCTTGCCGTAGCGCTTCGCCAGCTCGTTCGCGCGGGCGATGAAGCCCCTCAGGCCCGTGCCCGTGGGCCCCTCGTAGCCGTTGATGAACTGGGCCACGCCGCCCGTCCACGCCGGGAAGCCGATGCCCAGGATGGAGCCGATGTTGGCGTCCGCCGCCGAGCGCAGCACGCCCTCGTCGAAGCAGCGCACCGTGTCGATGGCCTCCGCGAACAGCATCCGGTCCTTCATGTCCTCGAAGGGGATGGTCGTGCCCGGCCTGGTGTAGTGCTTCGCCAGCCCCGACCACAGGCCCGCGCGCTTGCCGTCCACGTAGTCGTAGAAGCCCGCCCCCGTGGAGCGGCCCTTGCGCCCGTGCTGGTCGATGAGCGAGTCGACGACGGCGTAGCTGCCGTGGTCCGCCCACGGCTTGCCCTCGGCCACCGCGGCGGCCTTCGTCTCCTCGCGAATCTTGCGCGGCAGGGTCAGCGTCAGCTCGTCCATCAGCGCCAGGGGCGCCGCGGGGTAGCCCGCCTGCAGGCCCGCCTGCTCGATGGACGCCGGGGAGATGCCCTCGCCCACCATGGCGATGGCCTCGTTGAGGAACGTGCCGATGACGCGGCTGGTGAAGAAGCCGCGGCTGTCGTTGACGACGATGGGCGTCTTGCCGATCTGCACCGCGATGTCGATGGCCTTCGCCAGCGTCGCGTCGCTCGTCTTCTTGCCGGCGATGAGCTCCAACAGCGGCATCTTGTCCACGGGGGAGAAGAAGTGCATGCCCACGAAGTCCTCGGAGCGCTTCACGCCCTCGGCCAGGAGGGTGATGGGCAGCGTGGACGTGTTGGACGCCAGCACCGCGTCGGGCGCCACCACGTCCTGCACCTCCTGGAAGACCTTGTGCTTGAGCTCCACGCCCTCGAACACGGCCTCGATGACCAGGTCGCAACCCTTGAGCGCCGCGGCGTCCTGGGTGGGGGTGATGCGCGCGAGCAGCGCGTCGCCCTTCTCCTTCGTCGTCTTGCCCTTCTCCAGGGCCTTCTCCACGAGCTTCACGGAGTACTGCTTGCCCTTCTCCGCGGCGGCGACGCTCACGTCCTTGAGAACCACCTCGATGCCCGCCTTGGCGCACACGTAGGCGATGCCCGCGCCCATCATGCCGGCGCCCAGGATGCCCACCTTCTTCGCCGTGTGCTGCGGATAGCCCTTGGGCCGGCCGCCACCGGAGTTGATGTGCTGCATGTCGAAGAAGAACGCCTGAATCATGTTCTTCGCGACCTGACCCGTCGCCAGCTCCGTGAAGTAGCGCGACTCGACGGTGAACGCGGTGTCCACGTCCACCTGCGTGCTCTCCACCGCCACCGCCATGATGGCGCGGGGGGCGGGCATGTTCGCGCCCTTGAGCTGCTTGCGCAGGTTGGCGGGGAAGGCCGGCAGGTTCGCCGCGAGCCCGGGGGACGTCGGCGTGCCGCCCGGAATCTTGTAGCCCTTCTGGTCCCACGGCTGCTGCGAGCTCGGGTTCGCCTTCACCCACGCCTTGGCCGCGGGGATGAGCGCCTCCACCGAGTCCACCACCTCGTGCACCAGGCCCACCTCCTTGGCCTCCTGGGGACGGTAGCGCTGGCCCTGCAGGAGCACCTTCATCAGCGCGTCCACGATGCCCAGCATCCGCACCGTGCGCACCACGCCGCCCGCGCCGGGCAGCAGGCCCAGGGTGACCTCCGGCAGGCCAATCTGCGCGCCCTTCACGTCCGCGACGATGCGGCGGTGACAGGCGAGCGCAATCTCCAGGCCGCCGCCCAGCGCAGCGCCGTTGATGGCGGCGACCACGGGCTTGCCCAGGGTCTCCAGCGCGCGCAGCTGCGCCTTGAGCTCCTGGCCCAGCTCGAACGCCTGCTTCGCGTTCTCCTTGCGGATCTTCAACAGGTCGTTCAGGTCGCCGCCGGCGAAGAAGGTCTTCTTCGCGGAGGTGATGACGACGCCCTTGATGTCCGCCTTCTCCTTGACCAGCCGCTCCACCGTCGCGCGCATCGACTGGATGTACGCGGCGTTCATGGTGTTGGCGGACTGGTGGGGGTCATCCAGCGTCAAGGTGACGATGCCGTCGGCATCCTTGTCCCAGCGGATGGTGCTCTGCTCGCTCATGGGGTTTGCTCGAATCTTGGTCGAAAGGGGATGCGCAGAAAGGTCAGACGCGCTCGATGAGGGTGGCCACGCCCATGCCACCGCCGACGCACAGGGTGATGACGGCCCGGCGCGCCTTGCGCCGCTCCAGCTCGTCCACCATGGTGCCCAGGATCATCGCGCCCGTGGCGCCCAGCGGGTGCCCCATGGCGATGGCGCCGCCGTTGACGTTGATCTTCTCGTTCGGGATGCCCAGGTCCTTCTGGTACTTGAGCACCACGGAGGCGAAGGCCTCGTTGAGCTCGAACAGGTCGATGTCCTTCACCGACAGGCCCGTCATGTCGAGCAGCTTGCGCGTGGCGGGGATGGGGCCCGTCAGCATGATGGTCGGGTCCGAGCCGGACGTGGCCACCGCGGCGATGCGCGCGCGCGGCGTCAGCCCCAGCGACTTCCCCACCTTCTCCGAGCCGATGAGCACCAGCGCCGCGCCGTCCACGATGCCCGACGAGTTGCCCGGGGTGTGCACGTGCTCGATGCGCTCCACCATGTGGTACTTCTGCAGCGCCACCGCGTCGAAGCCGCCCATCTCACCCATGGCGGCGAACGACGGGCTCAGCTGCCCCAGCGACGCCACGGTGGTGTCCTTGCGCGGGTGCTCGTCGCGCTCCAGGACGACCAGGCCGTTCTGGTCCACCACGGGGATGACGGAGTTCTTGAAGTAGCCCTCCGCCCAGGCCTTCGCGGCGCGCGCCTGCGACTGCGCGGCGTAGGTGTCCACGTCCTCGCGGGTGAAGCCCTCCATCGTCGCGATGAGGTCCGCGGAGATGCCCTGCGGCACGAAGTACGTGTCGTAGTTGGTGGCCGGGTCCATGGCCCACGCGCCGCCGTCGGAGCCCATGGGCACGCGCGACATGCTCTCCACGCCGCCCGCGATGACCAGGTGCTCCCAGCCCGAGCGCACCTGCTGCGCGGCCATGTTCACCGCCGTCAGGCCGGAGGCACAGAAGCGGTTGAGCTGCACGCCGCCCACCGTCTCCGGCAGGCCCGCCGCCAGCACCAGCGTGCGCGCGATGTCCGCGCCCTGGTCGCCCACCGGCGACACGATGCCCAGCACGATGTCGTCGATCTGCTTTGGGTCCAGGCCGGGGTGGCGCTTCTTGAGGGCGTCCACCAGGCCGACCAGCAGGGAGATGGGCTTGATGCCGTGCAGCGCGCCCTTCTTGCCCTTGCCGCGAGGTGTACGGACGGCGTCGAAGATGAATGCTTCCTGGCTCACCGGGAGCCTCCTTGGGATTCGGTGTGGGAGTGGTCTACAGCGAACGGGCGACGAGTTCCTTCATGACCTCGTTGGCGCCGGCGAAGATGCGCATGACGCGAGTATCCGCGAACAGGTGAGCGATGGGGTATTCCTTCATGTACCCATACCCTCCGAAAAGCTGGAGGCAACGGTCCGCGACGCTGCTCGCCTGGTCCGTCAGCCAGTACTTGGCCATGGCCGCGGACGCCACGTCCAGCTCCCCCGCCAGGTGCTTCTCCACGCACTCGTCGAGGAACGCCCGTCCAACCCGGCCCAGCGTCGCGCATTCCGCCAGCTCGAAGCGCGTGTTCTGCAGAGCGAAAAGCGGCTTGCCGAACACCTGGCGCTGCTTGGTGTAGTCGACCGTGAGCGCCACGGCCCGCTCGATGCTCGCCTGCGCGAGCACCGCCGTGGCCAGCCGCTCCTGGGGCAGCTGCTGCATCAGCTGGATGAAGCCCGAGCCCTCCTCGCCGCCCAGCACGTTGACGGCCGGAATCCGGAGCTCGTCGAAGAACAGCTCCGTGGTGTCCTGCCCGTGGCCGCCCAGCTTCTCCAGGATGCGGCCCCGCTCGAAGCCGGGCGTGGTGTCGGAGACCTCGGCACACAACAGGGAGATGCCCGCATGGCCCTTCACGTCGCTGGTGCGCACCGCGATGATGAGGAAGTCACAGACGCGGCCGTTGGAGATGAAGGTCTTGGACCCGCTCACTTTGTAGAAGTCGCCGTCGCGCACCGCGCGGGTGGAGATGGCCTGCAGATCCGAGCCCGTGCCCGGCTCCGTCATGGCGATGGCGCCCACCCACTCGCCGCTGGCGAGCTTGGGCAGCCACTTGAGCTTCTGGGCCTCGGAGGCGTACGCGAGCACGTAGTGCGCGACGATGGTGGAGTGCACCGCGAAGCCCATCGTCGGGTCCCCGGCGCGCACCTGCTCCTCCAGGAGGATGGCCTCGTGGGCGAACGTGCCGCCGCCGCCGCCGTATGCCTCCGGGATGGACATGCACAGAAGGCCCAGCTCGCCCGCCCGGCGGTAGAGCGCCTTGTCCGGGAAGCCCTGGGCCACGTGCTTGGGCACGTTGGGGAGGACCTCCTTCGTGAAATAGGTGGCCGCGAGGCCGCGCACCTGCTCGAGCTCGTCGGAGCTCCACCGAGGACGTGCCGTCATTGTCTGTCTCCGCGCTGTCGTGACTGCTGTCTAGAGTCCGAACGTCTTGCCGATGATGTCCCGCTGGATTTCGCTCGTGCCACCATAGACGGTGGAAATCACCGTGGCACGCAGATGCGATTCCATATCGAACTCGGTGGCGTAGCCGTAACCCCCCATCATCTGCACGCCCTCCAGCGCCACGCGCTTGGCCGTCTCGGTGGCCTTCAGCTTGGCCATGGAGGCCTCGCGCGGGAGCATCTTCTCCGGGGCCTCGTCCGCCATCTGCGCCACGCGGTACAGGAGCAGCTCGCTGCACTCCAGCTCCAGCGCCAGGTCCGCGATGCGGTGCTTGAGGGCCTGGAACGAGCCCACCGGCTTGCCGAACTGCTTGCGGTCCTTCACGTACGCCACCGCGTCGTCGAACGCGCGCCGCCCCCGGCCCAGCATCGTCGCCGCCAGGATGAGCCGCTCGCTGTTGAGCCCCGACATCAGCTGCGGCCACGCCTGGTCCACCACGCCCACCACGCTGTCCTCGGGCAGGAAGCAGTCGGTGAAGTAGACGTCGTTGACCTCCTTGCCGTTGAGCGTGGGGATGCCGCGAATCTCCACGCCCGGCGTGCTCGTGGGCACGCAGAACATGGTGAGCCCCTCGTGGCGAGAGCCCGGGCCCGCGCCGCGCGTCCTCGCCACCAGCAGCAGGTGGTCGGCGATGTGCGCGTTGGAGCACCACGTCTTCTGGCCGTTGACGACGAAGCCGCCCGAGGCGCGCTCGGCGCGGCAGGTGATGGCCGCCGCGTCCGAGCCCGCGCCGGGCTCCGAGATGGAGATGGCCTCCACCCGCCCTTGCGTGATTCCCGTGAGCACCTTCTGCTTCTGCGCGGGCGTGCCGAACCTCGCGTAGGGCCCGGCCGCGACGGCGGTGGTGACGTAGCCGCCCACCGGCGCGAGCCCGTAGGCGGTGCGCTCCGCGAACAGGCAGATCTCCGACATGCCGCCGCCGGAGCCGCCGTACTCCGCGTCGATGCCCACGCCGAGCCAGCCCAGCTCGGCCATCTGCGCGTACAGCTCGACGTTGTGCGCCTCCACGCCGTGCTGCGTCAAGGCGTCGCGCTGGGCGCGGGTGCCCGTCCTGGCGCGGCAGAAGGCATCGATGGACGCGGCGAACGAGGCTTGCTCGGGGGTTCTGGCGTGCATGGCGGCAGGGCTCAGGCGTTCTCGTAGAAGGTGGCGATGCGCTCGGCGTACTGCTGGAGGATGACGCGGCGCTTGAGCTTGAGCGTGGGGGTGAGCTCGCCCGTCGCCGGCGACCACGTCTCGTGGACGACCTCGAAGCGCTTGACCTGCTCGGCGCGCGACAGCCGCTGGTTGACGGAGGCCACCAGCGCCTCCAGCTCCGAGCGGATGGCGGGGTCCTTCGTCAGCTCCGCCACGGACATGGGCGGCAGGCCCCGGGCCTTGGCCCACACGGGCGCGACCTCCGCGTCCAGGCAGATGAGCGCGGTGACATACGGCCAGCCATCACCAATCGCGAGCGCCTGGCCCACGAGCGGGTGGGCGCGCAGCAAGCCCTCGATGCGGGACGGGGCGATGTTCTTCCCGCTCGAGGTGATGATGAGCTCCTTCTTGCGGTCGGTGATGGTGAGGAAGCCCTCGGCGTCGATGGTGCCGATGTCACCGGTGGCCAGCCACCCGTCCTCGTCCGTGGCGCTGACGATGCGCCCGTCCCCGGCCAGGTAGCCCATGAACAGCACGGGGCCGCGCACGAAGATTTCGCCGTCGGAGGCGAGCTTCAGCTCGAGCCCGGGGACGGGGCGGCCCACCGAGCCCACGCGGAAGTCGGTGGGCAGGTTGATGGTGGCGCAGCCCGTCGTCTCGCTCATGCCCCACACCTCGAGCACGCGGATGCCGAAGCCGCCCAGGTACTCCAGCACCTCCACGGGGATGGGCGCCGAGCCGCTGCTCGCCCACTGCAGCGCGTCCAGGCCCAGCGTGGAGCGCAGGGGCTTGAGCACCTTCTCCTCCGCCACGGCGACCTTGGCGGCCAGCTCCTCGGACACCTTCTGGCCGGAGCCCTCCAGCCGGAACGCCTCCAGCGCGAGCGCGTGCGCGCCCATGATGGCGTCGCGGCGGGGCGCCTCCAGCGTGCCCAGCTTGGCGCGCAGGCCCGCGGCCAGCTTCTCCCAGACGCGGGGCACGCCGAAGAAGGCGGGGGGGCGCACCTTGGCCATCAGCGGCACCACGCCCGCCGGGTCCGAGCAGACGTGCACGTGCAGCGCCTTGAAGAGCATCCGGTACAGGCCCAGCTCGCGCTCGGCGATGTGCGCCAGCGGCAGGTAGGCGATGGACGGCGCGCGCATGGGCGTGGGCACCACCGCGTCCACGCAGATGGCCTCGTAGAAGGCGTTGCGGTGGCTGAGCACCACACCCTTGGGGTCTCCGGTGGTGCCGGAGGTGTACATCATCGCGATGGGGTCCTCGGGACGGATGGGCTTCCAGGTGTCCTCGAAGACCTGCGGCGCCTGGGCGTGCAGCGCGGCGCCGTCCTCCTCCAGCTGCGCGAAGGAGACATAGAGCGGGTCTCCGGCGGGCACGGCCGCTGGGTCGATGACGACGATGCGCTTGAGGGAGAAGAGCGACTTGAGGATGGGGCGCCAGCGGGCGACCTCCTCGGCGCCCTCGAGCACCACCACCGTGGCCGCGCTGTGCTGCGCGACGTAGCCTACTTGCTCCGTGCTCAGCGTTTGATAGGCGGTACAGGGGATGGCGCCCAGGTGGGCCGCGGCGTAGTCGATGAGCCAGTGCTCGGGCCGGCTCGACATCATGATCATCATCCGCTCGCCGCGCTGGAGCCCGAGCGCGCCCAGGCCCCGGCTCAGCGACGCGGTGCGGGCGCGAATCTGGGCCCAGGTGAGCGTGGTGTCACCGGCGGTGAGCGCCGGCTCGTCCGCCAGTTCGTCCGCGTTGCGCTTGAGCAAGAGCGGCAGGGTGAGCTTGTTCGCCAGGGATTGGCACTGCGCCTCCAGGTCTGCGAGCGACGTACCCATGGACTCCTCCTGCGTCTGGTTTCGCGGCGACTGCGGATGCGGCGTGTGGGGTGCTCCTCAGGGGTCGACGTAGAGGTCGAGGATGACGTCGTCGCCGCCCCCGTAGCGGCTGAAGTCGGTGACGCCCTCGGCGCGCAGCACGTCCTCGTCGATGAAGGTGTGGCCGGTGCAGTCGCGCGGCTTGCGCTGGAGGATGGCCACCGCCGCGTCCGCCATGATGTCCGGCGTGCGCGCGCGCTGCATGGAGTCATCCCCGCCGAGCAGGTTCTTCACCGCCGCGGTGGCGATGAGCGTGCGCGGCCACAGCGCGTTGGCGGCGATGCCCGCCTCGGCGAACTCCGCGGCCCAGCCCAGCGTCAGGAGCGTCATCCCATACTTCGCCACCGTGTACGCCGGGTGCTTGCCCAGCCAGTGCGGCGCCAGGTTGACGGGCGGCGACAGCGACAGGATGTGCGCGTGCGGGGAGCGCTTGAGGTGCGGCAGCGCGGCGCGCGTGAGCAGGAAGGTGCCGCGCACCTGGATCTGCTGCATCAGGTCGAACCGCTTGAGGGGCAGCTCGTCTGTCTTCAGCGGCGCCAGCGCGCTGGCGTTGTTCACGCAGAAGTCGATGCCGCCGAAGCGCTTGACGGCCTGGTCCACCGCGCGCTGGACGTCCGCCTCCTCGCGCACGTCGCCCACCACCGCGAGCGCCTGGCCTCCGGCGGCCTCGATGTCCGCGGCCGCCGTGTGGACGGTGCCCGGGAGCCTGGGGTCGGGCGTGTCCGTCTTGGCCAGGAGCACCACGTTGGCGCCCAGCCTCCCCGCGGCGACGCCAATGGCGAGGCCGATTCCGCGGCTTCCTCCGGACATCAACAACGTGCGTCCCGACAGAGGCTTCTGGCTCATCAGGGCTCCTTGTCGCTCGGACCCTCGGACGGAGCGGGCGTGGCTTCCGGCTCCGCGCGGGGCGGCATGTTCTTCAGTTGGGGGATGACGTCGCGAACGAGCGTGATGAGCGATTCGCTCAAGAGCAGGTGCGCCTCCTCGCGCGTGAGCGTCCCGCCGCGAATCCACTCGCGGATGGTGGCCTTCACCATGCCGGAGTAGGAGCGCATCATCGCGCGGTGGCGCGCGTCGCTGCCCACCTCCACCTTGAGCCCCAGGAACTCGAGCGTCTTCGCCGCCGCCACGTCGTCCGCGGCGGAGATGATGCGCTCGACCTCCGGGTCCGCGCCGATGCCGCCCACCGCGGTGACGGCCACGTACGTCTTGCCGTGGGTGGCCACCGTGTCCAGGTACCACCGGACGCTGCGCTCCACGCGCTCGCGCAGCGTGCCCGTGTTGCTGACCTTCTCCTCCAGGCCGGGCATCAGGAGCATGCGCTTGACGACCTTGAGGTACAGGTCGCGCTTCTGCCCGAAGTAGTGGTTGAGCAGGCCGCGGGCGACACCCGCTTCCTTGGCGATGTCCGTGGTGGAGACGTCCGCGTAGGGACGCTCACCGAACAGACGCGTCGCGACCTCGAGGATCTGCTCGCGGCGCTCGTCCGGCTCCAGGCGCTTCCAGCGGGGGGCGGGGGAGGGGCTCATGACTTGTGCTCCCGCCACGGCAGGAAGGCCGGCTGGTCCTGCTCCACGGTGCGCGTGAAGGCGGGGGGCCGCTTCTGCAGGAACGCCATCACGCCCTCCACGGCGTCGGGGTTCTGTCCCAGGCTCGCGATGAGCTGGCTGTCCAGGGAGAAGGCCTGCTCCGGGCTGGGCAGGGCGCTCATTCGGTAGAGGGACTGACGGATGACGGCCACGGACACGGGCGCGGTGGACTCCACCAGCTCGCGCGCCAGCGCCTGCGCGGCGCCGAGGACCTCGTCGGATTCATGGAGCGAGCGCACCAGCCCCGCGCCGAGCGCCTCGTCCGCGGGGATGAGCCGGCCGCTCACCATCCAGTCGAGCGCGCGGCCCATGCCGACCAGTCGGGGCAGGAACCAGCTGGAGCCGCCCTCCGGGTAGATGCCCCGGCGGCTGAAGACGAAGCCGAAGCGGCTGTCCTTGGCCGCCAGCCGGAAGTCCGCGGGCAGGAGCATCGTCGAGCCCACGCCCACCGCGGCGCCCCGCACGGCGGCGATGACGGGCTTGCGCAGGGAGAACAGGCGGCGGGTCACCCGCGTCGCGGGCTCCACCCACCCCGGCTCGGGCAGGCCGCCGTTGGCGACCTCGAAGGACAGGCCGCTCAGGTCCGCGCCCACACAGAAGTCCTTGCCGGCCCCCGTGAGGATGACCACGCGCACGTCCTCGTTGGCGTCCGCCTGGGTCAGCGCGTCCGCCAGCTCGTCCGCCATGGTGATGGTGAAGCCGTTTCGCGCCTCGGGACGGTTCAGCTCGAGAGTGGCAACCCGGTCCGAGACCGAGGTCCGGATGTGTTGGTAGCTCATGGTGGGGGCCTCATCACTTCGATGAAAGGGATATTGGAGGCTTGTTGGCGGAGTGTCAACAGTGTCTGCGCGGCCGGATTCCGAAAGAGTGACGACGTGTTGCGTCATCCCGGAGTGGCTGTTCTGGGTGGGTGGGGTGGGGGAGCTGCCGCGTGGGTGAAGTCTTGTGGCGGGACGGGACCTCCGGGGCCGCGTCTGTCGTTGACCTGTATCAAGCCTGGGGAGTGGTGTCCGACCCGGCGCGACTGTCTTTGATGTTTCCTGGCCTGGGGTGGATAGTCCCGCCGCCGTGTGACGTGACACGGCTTGCTGGGTCCGACATCTCATCCTGGAGAATCCGATGAAGCGCATCTCGAAGGTGTTGTTCGCGGCGTTGGCGCTGGCCCCCCTGTCGGCGTTGGCGCTGCCGCAGGACTGTGATGTCCGCTGCGTGTCCAGCACGCCGTGTCGGATCGTCTGCGCCATTCCGTGGAGCATGCAGGTGGTGACGTGCGGCGTCTGGGTGGCGGACTACGACCCGGGCGCGGCGTGCGCGCCGGGCCTGACGGCGGAGGCCCCCGAGGAGGCGCAGCTGTTCTCGTCCGAGGAGGCCGACGCGGTGGATGCGTCCTGGGAGTGCTCCGAGCAGGACGCCGCCGAGCAGTGAGTCCCGTCCTCCTGGGACGGTTGGTGATGGGTTCAACTCGACGTTTCAGTCTGGAGATTCCAATGAAGCGCATCTCGAAGACGTTGCTCGCGGGTTTCGCGGCGTGCGTGCTGTCCCCCCTGTCCGCGCTGGCGCTGCCGCCGGACTGTGATGTCATCTGCGAGGAGTTCGAGGCGTGTGACACCACGTGCGCCGTTCCCTGGACCACGCGCATCATCAACTGCGGGAGGTGGGCGACCGAGTACCACTCCGGGACGACGTGCACGCCCTATCTGGCGGCCGAGGGCGGCGAGGAGGAGGCGCTGATGTCCTCCGAGTCCTCCGAGGAGGTCGATGCGTCCTGGGTGCGCTCCGAGCAGGGCGGCTCCCAGGAGTAGCGCTGTCGTCCGGGGCCGCGAAGCAGCCCCGTGAGGTGGTGCGCCAGGGCGACTCGGTTCCTGGCGCACAGCCCGCGTGTCAGAAGACGAAGACGCTCTTGGGCGCGAACTCGAGCGGGCTCAGCCACTCGCCTGGCAGGAGCGTCACCGGATAGCCCGAGCAGTCCTCGTTGGGGAACAGGTACGCGTTCTGGGTGCCCCGGTTGATGGCGGACTCGGCGCGGCCCTCCCAGCCGTGCTCGGGCAGGCCCACGCAGGTGGACGTGCCCGGAGGCCAGGCCCGGACGTTCCACACCGCGCCGGTGTAGTCCTCTCCATCGAACAGGCAGAGCACGTCCGAGAAGGGACAGGGATTGGTGTCATCGGCCGAGGCCTCGGCCGGGGACAAGAGCAGCGAGCCCGTCGCGAGCCCCGCCACCGTGAGAAGGGCGCCGAGTCTCCAGGAGCCCGCGCGCGTGAGACGACGGAAATCGAGCCAGTTCATACAGGTGTCTCCTCTGCCCGCCATGGGCGTTTGCCGCGGACGCATGGTGACATGGCGTTGCCTGGGGCAAGGCCCGACCTGCGCGTCTGCGATTGAGTCCATCCGCTGGTGGACTTCCCGTGGCCCGTCGGCTTGGATTGATGCCGTGCCTCTGTAAATGGCACGCCCACCTCGAATGCTGGCCGGGAGAAGTCGATGGCGAAGAAGGCGACCGCTGTTGCATGGCTTTGCTGCGCGTGGATGTCTGGCTGTGGAGGTGTCGGGCCGGTGCTCACGGACGAGACGCGGGAGACCGTGGAGAACCTGGTGGAGGCGGGGTTCCGGACGGAAGACATCCAGGTGGTTGACGGTGTCGTCCAGGTGGGGGGCGACGCGGTCGTGAGCCTCCAGGCCTCGCGGGAGATGCTCGACACGGGAGGCTCGACGGCGGAGCACTACCGGACGACGAACTTGGTCTCCAGCGCGGTGAGGAAGGTCACGGTCCAGCTCCCTTCACCCGTTGCGTCGACGATTGCCGCGGGCCTGGCGGAGGCCGTCGCCAACTACAACGCGCTGGGGCTTCGCCTCACGTTCTACACCGCCAATCCGTGCCTCGCCGACCCCTCGGCGTGTCCGCCCGGCAGCCACGCCACCATCAACGTGGTCGTCAACTCCACGCTCCCCAGTGGTCCGAGCGGGGCGAGCGGCTATCCCTCCGGCGGGTTGCCTTATCCGACCATCTGGATCGGCACGGGCCTGTCCACGTACCCGCTGGATGTCATCGAGCACGTCCTCACGCATGAGCTTGGCCACACGATTGGCTTTCGCCACACGGACTTCTTCAACACCGCCATCAGCTGCGGCGGCACGCCCGTGCGCGAGGGCGCGAACCCGGGAGGCGCCATCCTCATCCCCGGGACACCCTCCAGCGCGACGCCGGGCGGCTCCATCATGAACACCTGCGTGCCCTTGAGCACGAACGGGGAGTTCACCTCGACGGACATCGCGGCGCTGAACTTCATGTACTGAAGCAGGGCTCTCGCGAGAGGTCAGGCACTCCGGCCGCGTGTGTCGCCAGCGGGGCCCGGAGTGCCGTGGGCGTCAGAAGCTGCGACCGAGGCCGAGCACCGCGGCGTCGTTGACCCGACCCACCGTGGGCATGAGTCCCAGCGGGAGCCGGAGCTGCGGGCCGCGCGAGGACGCGAGCTGCGCCTTCCGGGTGGGGCGGGGACCGCCGCGCTGGGCCTGCCGGCAGGACGCCTTGTCGACGCATCCGCCGTAGCCCTCGTCGTCCTCGTACTCATCCAGGTCCGCGAGCAGCTCCAGGTAGCCCAGGCCGAGCGTCGCGCCGACCACGATTCCACCCAGGATGGCCTTGCCGCAGTCCCCGTCGCCCACCGCGCCGGACGCGCAGACCGCGATTCCGGCGACGAGCCCTCCGCCCGTGAGAATCAGCGGGACGAGCCAGACATGCGTGGGGATGAACTCGTCGTCCTCGTACGTGTCGGCCTGCAGGGCCCGCAGGCGGTTGCCCTCCGCCATGACACCCCTCGCGGAAGGCGAAGACATCAGCCGCAGGGCCCTGGACTGGTGGCGCGGCGAGAAGTCGAACGGGCGGGGCGCGGCATGGGCGGTGCCTGGCGTGAACAGCCAGAGGCACAGCCCGGCGAGGGCGAGGACATGCTTCGTCATGGTGGGGAGTCCGGGAATGGCGCTGACCGGCCGCCTGGCCGGCAAACGTGCGGTACTCGACGCAAGCCGCGTCGATGTATTCACACTGCGTCGCGCCCAGGCGCGCACCCCGGGATGGGGCGCGCCGGACTCCCCGGTGTGGCTACGTGCGGCGGGCCTGCGCGGACTGGCGCGCGGCCTGGAGCGTGTTGGCCAGGAGCATGGTGATGGTCATGGGGCCCACGCCGCCGGGGACGGGGGTGATGGCCTCGGCGACCTGGCTGACGCCGTCGAAGTCCACGTCGCCCACCATGCGGAAGCCGCGCGCGGAGCCGGGGTCCTCGACGCGGTTCTGTCCCACGTCGATGACCACGACGCCGGGCTTCACCATGTCGCGGGTGATGAGGTTCTGCTTGCCCACCGCGACGATGAGGATGTCCGCCTGGCGGGTGAAGGAGGCCAGGTCCGGGGTGTGCCGGTGGGTGATGGTGACGGTGGCGTCGGGGCCGGGGGCCATGAGCAGCGAGGCCAGCGGCTTGCTGACGATGAGGCTCCTGCCCACGATGACCACGTGCCGGCCCCGGGTGGGGACGTTCTCCCGGCGCAGCATCTCGAGGATGCCCGCGGGGGTGCACGGGATGAAGGCGCGGGGGTCTCCCACGAAGGCCAGGCCCGCGTTGCGCGGGTGGAAGCCGTCCACGTCCTTGTCCGGGGCGATGTGCTCCAGGACGGCCTTGTAGGGAAGGTGCGCAGGGAGGGGGAGCTGGACGAGGATGCCGTGGACGGCGGGGTCCTGGTTGAGCCGGTCGATGACGGCGAAGAGCTCCTCCCGGGAGACGTCCTCGGGCAGGTTGAGCGTCTGCCCGCGCATGCCGAGCGCTTCGCACGCGCGCGTCTTGCTCGCCACGTAGGCCTGGCTGGCGGGGTTGTTGCCCACCAACACCACGGAGAGCCCCGGAGTGACGCCCTGGGCCTGGAGCTCGGCGACCTGCTGGGCCATCTCCGCCCGCATCACCCGGCTGATCTCGGTTCCATCGATGTTCCGCGCCATGGAGCGCTCCATACGCCAGTTTCCCGCCCGCGCCGCGCCCTTTCTGGGAGGGGCGACGCCTGGTCGACGGCTCGGGGCGACGGTCCGCCGCACCCAGGACACACCCGGAGCGAGAGGACCTGCTGGAACGGACGTCGCCCGTGTGACGTGGAGGACGATTCCGGCGCCGAGTCACGTGCTCATCCATGGCGCCGGGACGGCGGTCGGTGGGCGGTGATGCGGCGTGCCCGCGTCTTTGAACCGTGGACGCGCAATGCCTGCCCGTCGGGCGCGAGATCGGCAGGTGCGTCGGCTGGAGACAGGGCCGGGTGGTGGTGTCTCGGTTGTGGCGAATGGGGTTACAGCTGAAGACTGACAGGGGTGACCTGCCTGTGGCGTGGGACGCTACAGTTTCAATGTGTCACCATGTATCCGGGACGTCGCTGTCAGGAGTGTAGCATCGAGCGCCACAGCTCGGAGTGGCGTGTCGTGAAATGTTGATGTTGTGTCTTGTTTTTGAGCCATCAATCACAGCAGAGTGCGTGCATCACACCTGGAGGTCGTATGCACGCTGCTTCATCGTCTCGTGGGCGCATGGGTCTGTCTCGTCTTGGCTCGTTGGTGGCTGTCGCCGCCGTGGCGCTCGTCCTGGGGGCGCCGGTGCGCGCCGAGGCCCAGTGTACGAGCTGGCCCACCAACACCACGGTCACGCCGGGGACGTCGTACGCGGACACCATCAACGTCTCGGGGCTGGCCTACGGGACGTACATCATCACGGCGTCGTTCTCCGGCAGCGCGGGGCTCATCAACCTGGCCTTCAGCGCGGCGCCGGGCGTGAGCTGGAGCAACGGGCAGAAGGGCTTCATCGGCTCCTCGACGACGCTCTACCTGAGCTTCATCATGGCGGCCGGCGCGCTGCCGGGTCGTTACTCGACGGTGACGATGAACGTCGCCAACACGGCGGGTCAGACGGTGTGCAGCTCGAGCTTCGTCGTGGGCGTGCCCGGGGACGCGTGCCCCGGTGACGTGAGCTGGCTGGGCAACACCATCAAGGCGGGCTTCGACAGCGCCAACTGCTACGTGGCCGCCGTCCCCGCGACGGACGGCTCGCCGTTCATCCACGCCAACAACTATTACATCACGCGCGGCCCGAACAACGTGTGTGAGTACGGCTGGTTCGACGGCGCCAACTGCTACCTGGGCACGCCGCCGCCCGGAAAGTCCGCCTTCATCTGGGGCAACGCGTTCTACTACTCGCCCTGAGGCGCGAGGGCTCCCCGCGCGATGTCGTCCACCGCGCGGGGAGTCGTGTGGGTCAACGGAACGGTCCGCTCACCTCGAAGGTGACGCCGGTGGTGCCGTCCGTCCCGCGCTGCGAGCTGAAGTACAGCCGCCGACCATCGGGGCTGAAGGCGGGACCGGTGAGCTCGGATCCGGCGTGCCCGTCGAGCTGGAGGAAGGGGGCCACGGTGCGCTCGGGCCCCGGGGTGATGAGACACAGCTGCAGGTCTCCGCCGTCCTCGGCGACGAAGAGGTCACCCGAGCGGGACATGGTGATGTTGTCCACGCCCCGGAGGGGCGAGTCCGGGTAGAGGTCGTCGTCGTAGATGACTTCGACCTGGCCGGTGGCGGGGGTGTGGGCCCACACGCGGTTGTCGCCCTTGGTGGTGAAGTAGACGGTGCCGCTGTCGTACCAGCAGCCCTCTCCGCCATTGAAAGCGGTGGTGAGGAAGCGCTCGAGCTGGAGCGAGGCGGAGCGCGACGCGGAGACCTTCACCCAGCTGAAGCTCGCGGTGCCGTCCAGGGCGTTGCCGTTGAGCTTCGCGGCCTCCAGTCTCCCAGTGCCGAGCGAGGGCCACTGTGAGGGCGTGAAGCGGTAGAAGCGGCCCTCGGGGCGGTCCTCGGTGAGGTAGAGGCGCTGTCCCACCGGGTCCACGGCCACGGCCTCGTGGGTGAAGGCGCCGAGGGCCGAGCGACGCTGGCCCTGGGAGGGAGAGCGCGGGTCGCATTCCCAGACATGGCCCAGGTCCCATTCCTCGCACGACAGCCAGGTGCCCCACGGGGTGGGACCTCCGGCGCAGTTGATGCTCGTGTTGGAGAGGATGCGGTAGGCGTCCACCACGTTGCCGCCGCCGTCGAAGCGGATGGAGGACACACCGCCCAGGAGGGGAATCTCGCTGTTGGAGACGTAGACCCAGCCTCCGTCACCGGTGTCGAAGCACGCGCCGCCGTCGGGGGCGAGGTGCCAGGTGTAGTTCGTCCCGGGGACGTTCTGTCCGGTCCGGGCGATGATGCGCGAGGTGAAGCCCGCGGGCAGCCTCAGGCCGTGGGCGTCCGGTGAGCCCGAGATGGCGCCATAGGGGCCGGGTCCCGGACGGGCGGGGGCGGCATAGGCCGCGCGCCAGAAGCCGGGTCCCAGGACCAGGATTCCACTGCTCATCGCGGTGAGTCGAAGGAAGTTCCTGCGCTGCATGGGCATGTCTCCAATCGCCAGGAGGGCGAAGGAGATTGAGTCGCACGGCGCGGTGCGCCCACCGCATCACGAGTCGGTGACCTTGTCGCGTGGACGACAAGGACACGCATTCGTCACCTCAATCGCAGCCTTCAGCGTCGCGGGGCGTGTGCGGTCACCTGCCTCATGCTCCAGTGGCAGGAGATGTTTCCAGCGGAATCCCGCAGGGGCTCCACGGCGGAGAGGAAGGCCTTGCGGACGCCCTCGCGGGTGGAGGGGGAGAGCTGGTCCGCGTCATAGGTCTGGGCGAGCGAGTCCCAGACGTGCTCCGGGGAGCCACCGTCCTGGACGAGGAGGTCGAAGACGTCGACGTGTTGGAAGGCGAGGCCGAAGAGTTGCTGGAGTCCCTCGGTGGAGCGGAAGCGCTTGTCGCCCAGGCTCAGCAGGGGGCGCGGCTGGGATTCGATTGCGGGCTTCATCAGCTCGCGGAACACGGCCAGCGAGCCCGTGGGGGCGAAGCCTCCGCCGACGACGCAGGACAGCTTGCCTTCGGGCTTGAGTGTGCGCCGGACCTCGGAGAGGACCTGTTCGCAGTCGTCCATCAGCATGAGGGCCAGGTGGCTGAGCACGACGTCGAGGCTGTCGTCCTCGAAGGGGAGTGACTGCGCGAGCCCCTGGTGGAGCGTGGCGGCGCCCTGGAGTCGGGCCTGGGCGTGGGCGAGCTCGTCGGCGCTCATGTCGAGGCCGAGGAGTCGGGGGCGGGGAGGCTCGCGGTGGGCGAGCAGCTCCAGCAGGTAGCCATCACCGCAGGCGAGGTCGAGCACGGTGTGTTCGCGCGAGTCCGAGGGGACTTCGGCGGCGAGCAGCGCGTAGGTCGAGTCGAAGCGGTGGTCGCCTCGAGTCACAGGCGTTCGGGAGAACCACCGCGCCGTCACGCCGGCGAGGCGACGGTGGTAGTCGAGGAGGTAGGACTCGGTCTCCGAGGGCGGCATGGGGGTGGGTCATACCATGCCGCCCCTGGGGGTCAGTCGACGAGCAGGCGTTTCACGGGCGCGGGGTCGACGGCCACCATGAGCGGGCGCGCGAAGTTGCTGAAGGAGACCAGCGCCTGTCCTGGCGCGAGTCGCGTCACGCGGTTCCAGAGACTCTCATCGATGCTGCCCACGGTGCGTTGCATGCGGGAGATGACGGTGCTGTCGGTCATCTTGTGGATGATGAAGTTGTTGAGCAGGCCGAGCACCTCGTTGGGGAGGTGTTGGGGGAGCTGGGTGACGAAGACGAGTCCGAGCCAGCGCTTGCGGCCGCGCTTTGCGATGCGAGCCACCTGTTCGAAGAGGACGGGCATCTGGCTGATGCGGCTGGCGGAGAGGAACTCGTGGGCCTCCTCGATGATGATGAGCACGGGAGGGACGGCCTGGTCCTGGGCGTTGGCCTTTTCGTAGCGGACCTCCTGGGCTTCTTGGAGGCCGCGGAGGACATCCGCGATGACCAGGTTGTTGAGCTGCGGCGAGTCCGTGTCCGACAGGTCGATGACGGACACGCGGCCCGGAGCGAGCATCGAGTTGTAGGCGGGGCCGGGCACCGAGCCCATGTCGAAGATGTTGAGCCGGCGCAGGCGGTGGAGCTTTCCGTAGAGCGTCTTCCAGCTCACCGCGTTGCGGCTGCTCTGGGCCATGACGCGTCTCATGACCGTGCCACGGTTAGCCTTGAACTCGCTTTGGAGGAAGGGACCGGTGGGCGTCGCCGTCTCTTCGGCCTCGTCCTCGCTCTCGGTGGTGTCCGTCGCGGCCTCCTTGCGCTTGCTCTTTGAACGGCTCTTTGTTTCGCCGCGATTCTCGTCGCCCAGGCTGTAGATGTACGCGTTCACGACGTCCAGCAGGTGCTGGATGGTCATCTTGGGATAGCCCGTGGACATCTCGTCGACTTCGAGCGCCTGGCGCCTCTCTTCGTCCGTCTGCGGGAAGACCTCGAAGTCCTCCAGCAACTGCTTGGTGACGTCGTAGGCCTTGAGGAAGCGCTCCTGCTGGGCATCCGACAGGCCGAGAATCTCCGCGATGGCGTAGGGCGAGAGGCTGGAGAAGTTGAGGGAGAAGCGGTGGAGGTTGCGGTGTCGGGGGTTGCGGCTGGTGCGCCCGATGAGGTGGTGGATGTGCAGGTCGCGGACGCCCTCGGCCTGCTGGCCCCGGCGCTTGAGGGCCTCGAGCATGGGCTCATGGTCCGTGGGTTCGTCCACGTGGGTGTACTCACCCTCCACGTCGAACACGATGGTGGCGATGCCTTGGGACTGAGCGCGGTGGACGAGCGTGGCCACGGTGGTGGACTTGCCGCCGCCCGTGGTCCCGATGATGCCGGTGTGCCGGGGGAGGACGGACTTGTCGCTAGGACTGATTCGAGCCTCCATCTGCTCGTAGCCGACGACGACACCCAGGCTCATGTCTCCACCGACCCCGAGCACGCGCTCGCTCTCCTCGTCCGTCAGCACGAACACGGGGCTCTGGGGGCGGGGACGGAAGCGGGGTGGCTTGAGGGTGCCTTCCACTTCTTCGCCGAGCAGCTCCACCTCGGCGCGGCCGTGGTAGTCGAACGTGTACGTGAGCTTCTTGCCGTGCGTCACGACACCGACGGCCATCGTCGAGTTGGCGGGGACCGCGTTGGGTTCGGCGAAGGGGCCCTTGACGACGACGCCCAGGTAGGCGCGGCCATCCTCTCGGGACTTCACCCGCACCAGCGTCTGGGACGCGAGCAGGTGCAGGTCCGCGCGAGTGAGCAGCACGGTGAGCAGGTTGTCCTCGCTCGACGCGGTGTCGAAGTGGGTGAAGCCCGCGGCGGACTCGAGCTCCGGGTCGACTCGTGTCGCCGAGGAATCGTTCTTCAGCTCCTCGAGCGCGGCACGGGCCGAGGCGGGCGTCTCGCGGACGACGTTCTCCGACCCGTTGGGGGGCGTCGAGGGGCCCCTCGACAAGAGAGGGATCGGAGCTCCGGTGGGGGCACGCGTCGAAGCAGGGGAGGTGGCTCCCGGGGTGCGAGAGGCGCTTCCTGCGTCGGAGGAGGTTCCCGCGACAGGTGAGGGGCCTCCTGACGCGCGAGACGTGATGCCTGCGCCAGGCGGCGCTCCCATGGAGCGGGAGGCGCCCTCCGCGCTCGAGGTCAGAGGTCCAGAGGCGTTCGAGGGGCCTCCCGAGGTGCGGGACGGGCCCTCCGCCCCCGAGTGGGTTGAAGGACCGCCCGAGGCACGGGAGGCGCCGTTCAGGGCGGACGAGGTGGTTGTCGAAACAGGGGGCGATGAGCCAGGGGAGGGCGCTTTCGTGGGCGGCGGCGCCCCAGGAGGCTCGGCGCGGTCCGATGCCTGCACCGATGACGGGGCACGTCCGACGGACACAGGAGAAGGGTTGGGCCGGTGAGCCGAGCCATTCGGAGGCGGAGGGCGGCCGGCCGCGCCGTTGGGAGCCGGCTCGCGCTGCGCGCTCGGCGGTGGGGTTCTCGTGGCGCCATGAGGCGGTGGCGTGCCGTTGCGTGGAGGCACGGCACGTGCGCCATTCACTATCTGGAGGGAGGGAGACTTCCCGTTGATGTTGCCTGCACCCTGCGGCCTCGGTTCCTTGCCATCATTGGACATCCGTGGTCCCCCCTTAACGGCGCATCCCGCGCTCGGTCATGAACTGCAGATTGGCTCCGGCCTGGGTGTAGGCGTCCTCGACGAGCCCCAGGAAACCATCGACCCCGAAGACACCGCGGCAGGTCACCGCCGCGACATCGAGGAGCATCGGGAATCCGCGCTCGGGGCGCAGGATGCTGTCGGCCATGGCCACCCAGGCGGCCTCGTGGGCGTGGTCCTTGTGCGCGTAGAACAAGCGCGGCGCCGAGTGGTCCGACACGCGGAAGATGCCCTTGACGACGCAGGGGCTCGAGTCTCTCACGAACTTCCAGGCGCGGTGCTTGCTCCGTCCGCCGTACTCCCAGTTGCGGACGATCTGCGTGCCCTCGCGTTTGAGTGTCTCCAGGAGGGCATACTCGCCCGCGTCCAGCGCGAGTCCCATCGTGAGGAAGCCCCGGTCGGTGAGGGAGTCGGAGACGTAGACGAACTTCTTGTGCTCGTGGATGAGCCGCTCGAGCACGGTGAGTGAGCGGTCCAGGAGTGACATGTATCCCGAGCCGGAGAGCAGCTCGTGGGCGCACGGATTGCCGGAGCCCATGCGCCACTCGGCAGTGGCCTTCTCCACGAGCGCGGCGCGCTCGGCATAGGCCTGGATGCCACGGCGGGCCATGCGCGACAGGGTGTCCTGCTTCCCCTGGTAGCGGTTCTGGCGCATGTCGATGAAGTCCATCGCCTCCTGGAGAGGGTTGCTGGTGTTCTGGGACGCCATCTCCTTGCGGAACAGCCGTTTGGTGAAGGCGCCCGAGGTGCCCTGGTAGCTGACGATGCCGACGCCAATCTGGGAGATGCCGATGGGCAGGCTGTCATGGGAGACGTGGGTTCCGGTCACCGCGTCGACCTTGCTGCGAAACAGCAGGCGCTCGTGGACGAGGGACAGGTCTTCTGGAGTGACCTTGTAGACACCGGCGTCCGGGAAGGCGTCGGGGCGCGTGGCCAGCCGGGGGAAGAGCTCGCTGCGGACGATGGCGCGCAGCTCGCCCTCCTTGTGGACGGCGCTGGCGATCTCTCGGCGGAACCGCTCCATGATCTTGTCGAGGTCGAGCCCCGTGGACCACCGGTCGAGGTCCAACGTCGAGGCGAGGTCCTCGCCGAACGCCAAACGGTAGTCCGCATCGCCAAACAGCTCTTCCTTCAGTTCATCCGCCTCGGGTGGCAAGTCATTCGACATGGATTACCCCTCCTCCACTCCCAGGAACTCCGCGATGGAAAAACGGGACACGCGCAGCCGCCGCCGAAGCCCATCGACGTATTCGGTGGCTTTCTCCACGGGCAGGTGGAACTGGAACCGCAAGCTGTTGATGGCATCCTCCCGAGAGAGCTGTTTCACGAGCGGCAGGACACGCTCCACGGGCGCCAGCAGCTCGAGCGCGACCCGGTCCGCGCGGTGCTCGGCCACCACGACGTCCCGGCTGGCGTAGCCCCCCGATGCGTCACGGGCCATGAGGTCCGTGCGCAGATTCAGCGGGACCTGCTCGAAGAACAGGGTCAGGGCCTCCTCGGGAGAGGGGGCCCGCTCTCCATTGAGGACCGGGAGTATCTCAGGGCCGAAGATGCTCAGGGCTCGCCTGCGGGGGAGCCACTCCTCCAGGACGAAGTGCGCGACCTCGTGGACGATGGTGAAGCGCTGCTCCGCTTCCTTTCGCTGATTGTCAAAGAAGAGGATGCCGTGTCCGCGCCACCAGGCCATGAAGCCATGGAGGTCATGATCTTGTGTCGTGAACCACTGCCCCGGGCTCCGGCGAGACAGCCAGTCCTGGGCTGTCTGCGGAGTGAATCTGGGGAGGGCAACGGGCCGGATGTGGAACTGGCCGCAGAAGCAGTCGAGCAGGTCATGGACGGACGCATGACAGTCCTTCAGTGCACAGGCTTCCACCGCTTCCTGCAGCCAGCTTTCCATCACGTGTCCGTTTCTTCATCCGGGAGGTGGTCTTGGGCCGCCATCCGGATGGGGGTCGTCGACCCGGTTCGTGTGCCGTTGGAGAAGACATTGATGACGTCGACGTGGCGAATCACCTGCATCAGCGTCAGCCGGTCGACACCGAACTTCTGGGCGATGGCGGTGCACTGCTCGCTGAAGCTGTCGCCTTCGGGGCGGCGGCACAGGGACATCCAGTGGAGCGTCTCCTGGGTGCACCCCAGCTCCTCCGCCAGCGTGTCCTCGTTGATGCCCTCGATTTGTCTGTACTGCTCGAATGTGTAGGCCATTGACCAGGGCTCGCTCCGGCCGCGTCGGGCCGCTCGCTCGAGCCATTCAGGATTCGTCATCTCGGTCCTCCTTCCCGATGCGCCTCAACGTCTTGATGAGGCGGTCTCGATTCCGCTTCACCTCGCGACGGCGGTCCTGCTCCGGCATGGGGGGAAGTCCCATGGCCTTGGCGAGGATTCGAGTGGAGCCTTCTCCCTGGAGGATCAGCCCGATGGCATCCCGGTCCTGTTCCGACAATCCGGCTTGGTCGATTCGTCTCACGGCGAGCCTGGCTTCCACGGTGACCTCCAGGCTTTCATTCGGTGCCCTCGCGCGAAGTTCGAAAACAGTCCCGAATTCCCGTTCCCGGCGGCTGCGGGCTACCTGGGAGCGGTAGCGATCGAAGAGCTTCTTCTTGGCTGCCTCCCTCAGGTAGGTGGACAGCCGACCCTTCTGCGGGAGGTACCGTTCAGGACGCGCCACATAGGAGTGGATGACGTCGACGACCGCGTCCCAGACCTCTTCCCTGGAGCGATTCAGGCTCCTGCACAGACGCGCAGTGATTGGGTCAACGAAGACCGCGAAGGCCTCCGCGGTGGCCAATGACTCATCCTTCTTCAGGATGCGTTCGTGAAGCTCCTGCTCCTCCGATGGTGTTGGAAGACTCATCCCCACTCCTCGCCGGGAACACGTGCCCGCTCTCGGGTTGACATCGAACTGTGTGTCCTTTCGTTACCGGCTCGGTGAGTTCGACGGCGTGTGTCTCGTTCACGTCCGCAGAAGGTTGGTCGCGGAGCGAAGCAATGTCTGTACCTCCCGGGTGGTATGGCTCAGGGTGGACGAGACATGGGGTGGTGGGCGCAGTCGGGGCGGGGGCGCCGAAGAAGGGGGATGGGGTCGGTATGTCGCCGGCCTGTTTCAGGAGGGACCCATGACGTCCATGCACTGCCGAGTCGCCACCACCCAGCGCGAGTTGGATGACGCGCTGCGGATCCGCTGGGCTGTTTTCGGAGGAGAGCTGCGCTTGCTGGGGGGCAAGCCGTCACCGACGCGGCGCGAGGTGAGCTGCTTCGACACGCTGGAGACGACGGTGCATCTGGTGGTCTACGCGGACCGGACGCCGGTGGCGACGCTGCGGATGTTGTTGACGAATCCGGAGGTGGCGCTGGCGACGGGAGGGCGGCTGGGGGTGGAGATGGAGCAGAAGCTGGACCTGTCGAGCCTGGTGGGGCCGGGGCGGGTCATCGCGGAGACGGCGCGCTTCTGCGTGCTCGAACAGTGGCGGCACACGGAGGCGGTGGCGCACCTGCAGGCGGGCATCTACGCGGAGAGCCGGCGGCGCGGCGTGACGCACTGGGTTGCCGCGGCCAACATGGACACGGACTCACACGAGGACGCGCGGCTGATTGCGTGTGTGGCGGAGCACCGGGGTTGGGTGAGTCCGCGTTGGCGGGTGAGGTCGACGGTGCCTCATGAGTCGCCCGCGATCCCCAGGAGCCCGTTCTATACGCCGGCGGAGCGCGAGCGGGCAGGGCAGGGGTTGTTGGCGGGATTGAGGATGCCCCGGGCGCCGTCGCTGTTCGCCAGGAAGATGGGCGCGCGGTTCGTGGGTCAGCCGCTGTACGACGCGAGCTTCCACCGTTTCACGCTGCCGCTCGTGGCGGCGCTCGATGAGATTCCCGCGAGCACGTTGGAGCGCTTCCGGGCGTTGGATGGTGCGTTTCGCCGCGCCGGCTAGCGCCACCTCGTGCGTACCCCTGGGGTGGTAGAGACATCCCAACCCCTGAGGCCCATCCTCCAGATCGAAACACGACCTTCGATTGGGGGAGTGAATGGCCACGAAGAAGGCTCAGTCGCGGAAGCGCGTCAGACATCTGACCGCTTTGTTGATCAAGAGTGAGTTCAAGAGTCCCAAGGACTGTCTCAAGGACCCTGCCTCGGTGACTCAGATAGGGGTGAAGCGCGGCCTTGGTTTCACGGGGGAGTTCTACGTGCAGTCCAAGCGCGCCAGGTCCGCTGCCTGGATGGGCTTCGTGGCGCCGATGCTGGAGGGGCGCCTTCCGGAGCTGAAGAACGACAACATCAGTGCGGTGCTCTTTGTTCGTGTCCAGAAGCGGTGGCTGGTCTTCACGCAGGGGCACGGGAGGAACTTGCTGAAGGTCGACTGCTTCGAGCGGGACTTCGGCATCAAGGTGGTGCTGAACTCGGTGGACCCGAAGCAGCTCCGGAGCGTCGATGTGCGAAGCGTCGAGAGCCTGACGACGCAGACTCGGAAGCAGCTGAGTCGGAACTCGCCGATGACGGCGTTCGCGCTGAACCTGCATCAGGACATCCCTCGGGTCATCGCCGGGAAGCCCATCGACGAGGCGTTCGCGAAGTTGATCGCGGGCTCGGACTCCTTGTCGTTGAGTGCCAAGCTGGAGGTCGAAGACCTGGGGGCGAAGTGCGAGGAGCTGCTGGCGGCTTACCAGAGCAACGCGTACCGGGAGCATTTCCCCTGGTTCGACCAGCTGCGGGCCGTGCGCGACCCGTCAGTGATAGCGAGTCTCTCCACGATGCTGCTCGAGACGATCCGCTCCAAGAAGCACGATGACCTGCACCTGGCCCCTCCCGACATCATCGATTGGCACGAATCGTCGGGGCTCTCCTTCTCCACGGAGGCTGAGCCGACTCCGCGCCATGAGTTGCGGATGGAGGAGTATCTCCGCACGGTGGACGAGGACGAGCTCTCATTCGAGAAGCTCAAGCGAGATGTGGTGAGGCTTCATGACACGCGCTCGGAGGTCCCGCTCTCGAAGTGGAGCGTGTTCGACACCCTCGTCTTCGAGACGGAGCTGGAGGGGAAGGTCTACGTCCTCTCCGGAGGAGACTGGTTCCAGGTCGACAAGACGTTCGCGGATGGAGTGAAGACGAAGTTGGGACAGATTCCCGCTTCAAAGCTCGTGCTCCCTCCGGCGGGGAGCGAGCAGCACGAGGACGACTACAACAGCCAGGTGGCGAAGACCTCGAAGAACTACGCGCTGATGGATCGGCGAAACGTCTTCGTGGACGGGAGCAAGACCCGAATCGAAGTGTGTGATCTGTTCACGAAGGATTGCCAGTTCGTCCATGTGAAGAGGAAGACGCGCTCCGCGACGCTGAGCCACCTCTTCGCGCAGGGTGTTGTATCCGCCGACTCGTTCTGGATGGACCGGGAGTACCGGAGTCACACCCGGAATCAAGTCGTGAAGGGGCAGCCTGCGCTGGGTACGTTGATTCCCGACGCGAGGCCTGACCCCTCGAAATTCGAGGTGGTATTCGCCATCATCACCAAGCGAAAGTCGAACTGGCCTCACTCATTGCCGTTCTTCAGCCAGCTCAACTTGACCCATGCCCATGACAGGCTGATGCGGATGGGCTACCGGGTCTCGCTCTTGAGAGTCGATGAACGGTGAAGGCCCGGGCGCGCGCTGAATTCTCCAGCACGGCCCAGGCCTTCGTCGCCCGGTCAGCGGACGGGCATCACGGCGCGGTTACGACATTGGCCCCGCCCGGCGTCACGGTCGTGGTGAACTTGAAGTCCACCCCGTTGTCGTCGGTGTCCGTGTTGTTCGCGTCGCGGTACAGCGAGCCTTCGAGCGTGTTGCTGTCGGCCAGCGTCGTTGTGCTCGTGGTTCCCTCCTGCATGTCGAACCGCTTGGAGGAGCCCGCGATGGTGGCCTGGGTGATGGCTCCCTCGTAGGAGAGCGAGTCGATGAGCGCATCCTGGACCCCGTCGTAGAGTGCCACGGCGTCCGCGGGGGGGCTCGTCGCGCTGCCGCCGTTCTGGATGAAGTCCGAGGTCCCCCGCTGGAGGGTCTTCACCCCGGGACGACCTGCCAGAGGGGCCGACAACCGCGGCCGAGCCCACCACCAGGTACTCACCTGCGCCCAGCGTGCCGACCTCCGCGAGGTCGATCTTCTCCGCGGAGTCCTTCCGAGTGGAGCTGCGGCAGGTGTCCGGCGATGTAGCGCAGTTCGCCGCTCAGGTTGGGCAATGCAATGACTTGCGGTGGAGGTCCATGTCGGCCCGCACTCTGCGGAAGGAGCAGTGGAATTCCGTCTTCATCCGCATCTTCCGGCGTCAACACGTCCTTGGCGTAGTGATATGCGAACTGGAGAGGACGGGCCTGGGCAGCGGGCCGGACGCGCCGCCTCCACCGAGGGCACTTCCTGGGCCCAGGACTTGACTCCTCTCTGACTTCGGATGACTCCTCGGGTGCTCCGCGAAGCGCTCTCCACAGCCTTCTCGCGGGGCATTGGTGGGCAGGGGTGTCGCCACACCCCTCTCACCGTCTACTCGCCGCCGGCTCGCACCAGCCGCGGCAGCAACAAATGCTTGCGCAGCTCAGTCTCCGAGGGTGTCCCGGTGGCCTCCTGCTGCTGGCGAAGCAGCTTCTGCACCATCACCTTCGCGGGCGTGGCCAGGATCTCTGGCTCCTTGTCCAGTCCCACCCGCCGCGCTTCCTGCGCCAGCAGCTCGAGACGGCTGAGATTGTCCAGGAATTCAGTTTTCTCGGATATGGCGTATCGGGCGCGGATGAACGCCGGTTGCTCCCTCCGCTTCGCCTCCACCACCACCTCCTCCATCACGGGTTGGCCGTTCACCAGCGCCACCACGGCCCCCTTCTTGCGGGTGGCGGCTTCCGAACCGGAACTCCTGTCACCCGAGCATTCGAGGAGGACGAGCGAGGTCAGGAGGGAGGGACGGCATGTGCATGACAGGGATTCCGAGGGTAAGGCAGACTCGCAGTCCGAGACCCGGTGCGTCGGGACCGGGAAGGCGTGCGGTGAGTTGAAAGAGATTCTTGCATCATTGCCCCGAAGTCGGGGATTGTTCGTCTGCGGACAGTCGCTATCGAGGCGGGCCGACCCGGTGAACAGCCACCCAAGCAGTGAGTGCCCCCTTTGAGCCCGTTCCGTTTCACTACAGGTCTGACTCTTGTCTTTCTTGCCGGGGCCTGTACTCCGCCGGTCCGCGAACCGTCCGCCCAGGAGCAGGCAAACCTGACGGATGGCGGCAGGGTCGTGGGGCGCTACGACGGGGGCGTCGTCACGGAGGAGGAACTGCTCGCTGAGTCCTCCCGGCTCCCCTCGCCCCTGCGCGAGCAGTTCGAAGGGCCCAACGGACGGCACGAGTTCGTCCGGTCGATGATTGACAAACGCTTGCTGGCCCAGGAGTCCCGTGCGCGCGGGCTGAACGAAAACCCGGAAATCCAGAAGCAGGTCCAGGCACTGGAAGAGCGCCTGATGCTCCAGGCTCTGCTGGCCGAGGAGGAGCGCGCGGCGGGGGCACCCTCGGAGGCGGAACTGCGCGCCTGGTATGAGGGGCACCTCACGGAGCTGACACAACCCGAGCGGGTGCGGGTGGCGCGGATCTTCGCGGCCACGCCGGCCGGGGCCTCGGCGGCCCAGCGGACCCAGGCGAAGCAGCGCGCGGAGCGCTTCGCGCAGCAGCTTCGGGCGGGCCAGCCGCGGGAGAAGGTGGCGGCGGGCGGGGATGGACCGGAGAAGGCGCGGGGCGGTGAGCTGGGGGGGCTCGCGCGCGGGGACTGGCGTGGGGATGTGGCGGTGGAGAAGGCGGCCTTTGCCCTCAAGAAGGTGGGCGAGGTGAGTCCCGTGGTGGCTGAGGCGGGAGGCTTCTCGGTGCTCCAACTGCTGGAGCGCCGCGAAGCACGCGTCCCGCCGTTCGAAGAGGTCCGTGCCGAGGTGGAGGCGCGGATGCTCCCGCAGCGCAAGCGGAAGGTATTCGAAGACCTGCTCGAGCGGCTGCGGCGGGCGGGAACGATTGAGATCGACGTGGCGGGGCGTCCCTAGTCACAGCGCGAATGGGACCGTATGGAGGGGGCTTCGTGAATCGGTTCGTTACGAACGGTGGGCGTGCCGTGCTGGTGATGTTCTGCCTGGGCCTTGTCCTGACCGCGAGCGCGCAGCAGCCGCCTGCGGAGCCTGTCGTCACCGCGGCCTACCCGCTGGCCCCGCTGCGCCCGGGAGCCACGAGCGCGGAGATTGGCTTCGACATCGCGGAGCAGGCGTCGCGCCTCCGGGTGTCCGTGACGAGCACCTCCGCGACCAAGGGAAGCTTCGTCACCCTGCGCGACGTGCTCGTGGAGCGGGACTTCGCGGGCGCGGTGCCCTTCCACCTGCTCATCCCCCTGACGGCTCCCTTCCCGGATGACGGTGTGCTCACCGTCACCGCCACGCCGCTGGCCGCGGATGGCACCTCCGGCGACGCGCTTCCGGTGACGTTCAGCGCGAAGTCGAGCCCCCCGGCCTTCGGGGCCACGCCCGTTGCCGTGCGTGCGAACGAGGCCCGGAACCAAATCACCCTGGAGGTGAACTACACGGGAGACGTGTCCTCCGCGGAGGTGTCCGTGCTCGGCGCTTCGGCGATCGCGCTGAACCTGGCGCACGGTGACCTGGGGATGGTGGAGCCCCGGGCCTTCATGGTGGCTCGCGGGCTGGTGGGCCGGCCCCGTGTCAGCGCCCCCGGCCGCATCAGCTTCACCGTTCCCACCCTGGAGGGCGTCTCCATTCCTCCGGACGGCGTGGTCATCGCGGACGTGGCGCTGCGCGATGCGTTCGGCCGCACGGTGCACACCTCGGCCGTCGAGTTCACCAGCTCCACCACCTTTGATCCGCTGGTGGACGTGGTGGTGTCCCCCTCGTCCCTGCTGATGGAGCAGATTGGTCAGCCGGTGCGGCTGCAGGTCACCGGCCGCTTCGCGGTGGCGGGAGACGTGGACCTGTCGGGCGCGCGGCGCGGCGTGACCTATGCGTCCGGGGACCCCGACGTCGTCTCCGTTTCGCCGGACGGCACCGCCGTCGCGCTGTTCCCGGGCGAGACGACGCTCCAGGTGACGTATGCGAACCAGACGGAGGAGGTGCCCGTCCTCGTCACCCAGCAGGCGCAGTTCGAGCGGGTGGAGATCCACCGGGACCAGGACCCCGAGGCGCTCATCGAGCCGCTGGAGTTCGGCATCCCCCGCGTAGGGGGCACGCTGCCGCTCAAGCTCGTGGGTGTCCTGTCGGTGGGAGGAGGGGAGCGGTTCGTCGACCTCACCTCCTTCACGTCGAAGATCGTGTGGTCGTCCTCCGACACCAGCGTGGAGGTGTCTCCCCAGGGCCGGCTGACCGCGAAGCGCCCGGGCTTCGCCTCCATCCAGGCCACCTACCGGGTGAACGACTCCACCGTGCTCGATGCCACGCCGCGTTCGGTGGAGGCAAAGAACGCCCTGCCGGAGATCCGCCTGGCTTCACCCGCCACGGTGACGACCGGCACCTCCTTCTCGGTGAATGCGCTCGCCACGGACGACATGGGCATCAAGGAGGTGCGGTTCTTCCTGGGCAAGGCACGTGTCCCCGTGGCGGTGGACACCCAGGAGCCCTACGTGCTCCAGGTGCAGGCCCCGACCCAGTCGGGCGCGACGCTGGAGGTGGCCGCGGAGGTCGAGGACATCGGTGGAGCGGTGAGCCCTGCCCAGCCGGTGAAGGTGAAGGTCACGCCCGTCCCCGGCCCCAGCGCGAAGCAGGTCATGTACGAGGTGCCCTCGCCGGGTGCCCATCTCATCGAGGGACTGCCGCAGGTCATCCGGGTCACCAGCGGCGAGTGGAGGTCCGGGACGCTGTCCCCCCTGGACTTCCAGTCGGTGCGCTTCTCCGTGGATGGGGCGCCGCTCGGTGTGTCCCAGACGCCGCGCATCGAGATCCGGACGGTGCCGAACTCGAACCCCGAGCAGCACGTGGCCGTGCCTCTCTGGGAGGTCACCTACGTTCCGCCGCCGGGCAGCGCGGGCACCACCGCTTCGCTGCGGGCGGTGGGCGTCGATTCGGGCGGAGCACTCGCCGACGCCGGGGCGATGCTGGTGCGCATCGTGCAGAACGCGCCACCGCTGGTCTCCATCCGTCAACCGGCGGGCCAGGAGGTGGAGGTGCGGGCCGGCCTGCCGCTCACCGTCCGCGGCATCATCGGGGATGATGCGCTGGCGTTCGGCGTGCGGGCCTCGCTGCTGGTGGATGGCAACGCCGTGAGCAGCGTGCAGCTGTCCGCGGAGGGCCTCGCGGGCACCAGCACCCACTCCAGGGATTTCGTCTTCACGTGGACGCCACCCGGCTCGAGCCTGGGCAAGCGGCACCACGTGGAGGTGCAGGCCATCGACAACGCCGGGCTGGAGCGGCGGGTGGGCTTCGAGGCCATCGTCCTGAACGACGAGCCGCCCATCATCTCCATCGCCACGCCCACGAACGGGGCCAATGTGGTGGCCGGCTCCTCGCTGCTCCTCACGGCGAACGTCGTGGACGACAGCGCGGACAGCGTCAGCGTCACCTGGTACGTCAACGGCGCGGGCGTGGGCCAGTCCAGCGCGCCGCCCTATCGGGTGCGCTACGTCACGCCCGGTCAGGGCGGGGACCTCGTGGTGACGGCCGTGGCGCGGGATGGGCGCGGCCAGACGGCCTCACCCGAGCACCCCGTCGTCGTGCACGTCGAGCCGGACACGACGGACCCCAACGTCACCTTCCAGGCGCCCAGGCCTGGCATCAAGGTTCCCGTGTCCCAGCCCCTGCTCGTCACGGTGACGGGCGGGGACAACGTGGACACGGTGGCCGTGCGCATCTACAGCCAGCGGCCGGAAGAGCAGAGCCCCGAGCTGCTCGTGGCAGACCCCTCCCCGCTGGAGGACCAGGGCCGATTGGGCTCGTTCGTCACCCATGCCGTCGTGCCCAAGAACCGGCTCGCTGGCATCGACCAGCTGAAGCTCATCGCGGAGGCCGAGGATGCATCGGGGAGGACCCGGAGGGAGGAGCTCACCGTCGAGCTGGACACGGACGACGCGAAGCCCACCGTGGCGTTCGTCACCCCCAGCGCGGAGGACGCCGTTCCCGTCGGCACGAAGCTCGCGGTGCTGCTGCGCGCCGAGGACGACGTCGCCGTCGCCCGCGTGGAGCTGTACCGGGGCGCGGAGCGCGTCGGTGAGCCGCTGCTGTCGCCGCCGTACCGCTTTCTCGTGGAGCTGCCCGCCACCCCCCAGCCGCTCCAACTGACGGCCCGTGCGTGGGACTCCTCCGCGCAGCAGTCCGACGACGCCATCCTGACCGTCCAGGTCGTGCCGGACGACGAGCAGCCGATGGTGGCTTTCCGTACCCCCATGGAAGGAACGCGCCTCTTCACGGACGACCTCGTTCCCATCGAGGTGCTGTCGGCGGACAACGTGGGCGTCAAGAAGGCCACCCTCGTCGTCAATGGCAACGAGGCGGGCGCGCTGACGTCGACCGGCTTCACGCAGGAGAACCTGTACCAGGTCTTCCAGTTCAGCACCGTCAGGGCCACCCCGGCGGGAACCGACCAGCCCATGTCGCTGCTGGCGCGGGTCGAGGATGCCGCGGGCAATGTCGCCGAGCGGCGCATCGAGCTGCCCGTGGGGGCCAACCTCCCTCCCGAGATTTCCATCTACACCCCGGCGGCGCGCACGCCGGTGAAGGAGGGTGAGGACGTCGACATCACCTTCACCGTGGCCAACGACGACGGCAACGTGGCCTGGGCGGGGCGCTCCGGTGGCGTGCGGGTCGGTGAATTCCCACGCATCCCCACGAACGAGCGGCAGGACCTGTCCAGCCTCCAGCGCCTCGTGGTCCGCGCGCCGCTGGTACAGGACGGTGGCACGCCCTCGGTGGGTGTGGCGGCCGTCGACCTCCACGATGCTGGCTCCTTCACCGACGTGGTGCTGGACGTGGCGGAGGACACGGAGGCTCCCACCGTGGTGCTCGTCACGCCCCAGGCCGCCCGCGAGGGCGTGCTGGAGGTGTCCCAGAACGGCAGCCTGAGCATGCGCATGGAGGTGTCCGACGACGTGCGTGTCACCCGGGTGGGCGTGGTCGTGGACGACAGCTACGAGCTGGCCGAGGAGTCCGGGCAGCCCCGGGTCCGGGAGCTCGAGTGGAAGTTCGAGGAGGAGCGCACGCCCAACCCGCTCGGCCCGGGGGACATCCTCCTCAGCCGGCGCTACGTGGGCACCTGGAGCGGCTCGGTCTCCTTCCCCTCCAGCGACACGAAACTGGGACCCGGCCTCCACACCCTCCGGGCGAAGGTGTACGACGCCGCGGGCAACTTCGAGCTGAGCCCGCCGGTCCGGTTCCAGATTCTCGCGCGCGAGGACAAGCTGCCTCCGGTGGTGCGCATCTCCCTGGGCGGGACGCCCTCGGAGCGCACGTGTGTGGCGGGTTCCACCCCCCTGCTGCGTGTCCAGGCGTCGGATGACGGCAACCTGACGTCGCTCGCGGTGCTCTTCGACGGGGCTCCCGTGGTGCCGGGAGGGGCCATCGTGGAGACGCGCAGCGCGAGCAGCATCACCCTGGCCGGGCCCTTCCCGCTGCCTCCGCTGGATGCGGAAGGCCCCCGCACCGTGGTCTTCGAGGCGCGGGCCGTCGACGCCAGCCACCGGGCGACCGTCACGAGCTTCTCCTGCCAGCTCGTGGCGGACAGCTCGCCCATCGCGCTCTGGGCTTCGCCCGACCCCGCGACCCGGCTCACCGAGGAACAGCTCACGCCCGGCACGCTGGAGCTCCAGGACGACGTGACGCTGCGCTCCGCGTGGCTCGTCGCGCCCTCGGCGCCCTTGTCCGCGGTGGGGGCCAGCTCCTTCCAGGTTCCGTTCGCGTCCACCGTCGTCGCGGGAAATCGCCCGGTGCCCAGCGCGACGCTCTCCTTCGGCCGGGACAAGGCCACGTCCCTGCCGGCCCGGTTCACCGCCACCGTCGGAAGTCAGGCCCTCACCGTGTCGCCCCCCGCGCTGCTCGGCAACGACGAGGCGCCCGGCGCCCTGCGGCTGGAGCTCCCCAGCTGGCAGCCCGCCCACGCTGCCGTCGCGCACGTCACCTACATCTACCGTCCGAAGGCGGGTGCGCCGGACCCGTTCTTCACGGAGCACCCCTCCACCGAGGCGCGTGAAGTCACGCTGGTCCCCCAGGGCGCGCTCCTCACCGCGGACCTCGCCTTCCCGGCGGCCCGCGTGGAGATGGAGGAGGTCGTCGTCACCTTCTCCGCCGGTACCAGCGGCGAGGCGCCGCTCGTCTCGCGCTTGTCCCTGCGCTACCTCGGCCATCCGTCGCCCCAGGCGCGTGTCGTCGCCGAGGGGGCGAAGGTGGCGGTGGAGGCCCTTGACGCGACGGTGACGGCCGGCCGGCCCACCCAGCGTCCGGTGTCGCTGCGCGTTCCCTCTGGCTGGGGCGCGGACGCGGTGCGCTACACGGCCATCGTCGTGGACTCGCGTGGCGCGGCGGCGCGCGCGGAGCGGACCTTCTCGGTCCAGCCGGACCGGCAGTCACCGGCCGTCTCGGTGGTGAGCGCGGGAGACCGTGGCGCGGCGGTGGAGGGCCGGGGCTTCCAGGCGACGGTGCGCGTCACCGACAACGCGAGCATCGCGAGGGTACGGCTCCATGCGGGTGGTACGTTGGTGGGCGAGACGCCGCTGGTGGGCCCGCTCCAGGACGTGGAGTTCACCATCCCCGGCGCGTTGGCGACCGCCGGCACGCTGGAGCTGTCCGCCACGGCGTGGGACCGCGCGGGCAATCCTCCCGTGACGTCGAGCCCCGCCTTCGTGCAGGTCCGTCCGGACGCAATCCCCGTGGTGGAGCTGCTGGAGCTGGCCTCGGCGGGAGAGCGCATCACCCAGAAGGAGCTCCAGAGCGGTTTCGTCCGCCTCATCCAGAACACGTCCGCGGAGCTGCGCTTCCGCGTGCGCGATGACGTGCGCGTCGTCGACTACCAGGTCGACTACGATGGCAGGGACCCGTCGGGAGGGCCGCTCTCCTGGGTGACGGTCAACCAGCCCGACAGGACGCAGAGCCTCTCGTTCACGCCGCCCGTGGGACTGAATGGCGCGCCCTCGGTCCTCGTCATCACCGCTCGCGACGATCGGGGCGCAGTGGGCCAGACGCGGCTCATCATCGAGTCGCGGCAGCCCCGGGCGCCGGACCTGGCCATCCTCGAGCCGTCGGTGGATGGGTACCTGGTGGAGGGCAGCATCCAGCTTCGCCTGAACGCGCTCTCCGGGGACGACCTCGGCATCCAGCGGCTGGAGGTCTACATCAACGGTGGCACCACGCCCGCCATCACGCTGCAGGGGAGCACGGGCATCCCGGTCGAGACCTTCGTCGATGGCGATGGCCTCCGCACGCCCTCGGACCCGCTCGCCCGACAGGCGCTGGCCGCGCTGCGCGTGCCCACCGAGGAGATTGGCCGGTTCAAGACGTACCGCACCACGCTGAGCCTGCCGCCGGGCTTCGTGAAGCTGGACCCGAGCCGCTCCGAGGCCTTCATCCGACTGCGGGTGGATGCCGTGGACAACGAGGACCACCGGTCCTCCGTGGAGCGGCGCGTGCGCGTCGTCCAGGACACGGGGCTGCCGGTGGCCAGCTTCCTGCGGCCCTCGCTCGGCAGCGACATCGTCGAGGGCACGCCGGTGCTCATCCAGGTCCAGGCTCGCGACAACGCGTTCGTGGACCGGGTGGAGCTCTATGCCGGCGCGAGCGCGGAGGAACTGAAGCGGGTCCACACGGCGGGAGACTTCCCGCCGGAGAACGCGCTGCCCGGCTCGGCGTTCGACGTCTACACGCCCGTCATCACCTACCAGCACATGGTCCCGAAGCTGGGGGCGCAAGCCGCGCTGGACGTGGTGCCGTACTTCGTGGCCGCGCGCGCCAGGGACGTGTCCGGCCAGTGGAGCGAGCTGGAGTACCAGCAGATCGACGTGGTGCGGGACAGAGAGCCGGCGCTGGCCATCGTGTCCCCGGCGGACGGCACCCGGGTGGTCCGCGGCAACCCGGTGACGGTGGTGCTCGCGGCCGAGGATGACGTCGCCGTCACCAGCGTGCAGCTCTTGCGCGTCCTGCAGGTCGGCGGAGTGACGACGAAGGTGCCTTATGGGTTGCCGCTGGAGCGGCCTCCCTTCACGTTCGCCTACGTGCCGCCGGCGGACCTGCCGGAGGGCACGACGGTCGTCATCGAAGGCAAGGCGGTGGACAGCTTCGGTCACGTCGTCTTCTCGCAGGCGTTGACGCTGAGCGCGCAGGAGGACCAGCCGCCCACGGTGGCCATCGCCCAGCCGGGCGACGGGGTCCAGGTGGTGGAGGGCCGCGACTTCTCCGTGCTGGTGGCCGCGCAGGACGACGTCCGCGTGGAGTCCGTGGAGGTCACGGTGGAGGGAGGCGTGGACGGGCCGCTGCACTTCGTGGGGACGGCGCGTCCGTATTCCTTCCGCGTGCCGCTGCCGTATGGCTCGGCTGACCGCACGCTGACGGTGCGCGCGAAGGCGCGCGACTCGGCGCGGCAGACGGTGACGGCCCCGGATGTGCGCGTGACGGTCATCGACGACAAGCAGAAGCCCACCGTGGCCTTCGCCTCGCCGGCCCACAACTCCCGGATGGTGGAGGGGCTGCGCCTGGACGTGGAGGTGCGCGCCGAGGACAACGTCGGCGTCGCCGCCGTCACCGTGAGCGCCAAGGTGGGTGATGCCACGCCCAAGGAGGTGGCCCGCTTCGCCGCGCCGCCGTTTCGCTTCTCGTACCTCATCGACAAGAGCCTGGTGTCCGAGGACGGGACGCCGGTGCCCCTGGAGTTCACCGCGAAGGCAGTCGACACGAGCAACAACGACGCCACGGCCCGGGTGCGGGTGGAGGCCATTGGTGATGCGAAGCCCAGCGTGGCGGTGTCCACGTCCCCGCAGGCGGTGGTCGGACTGCCGACCACGTTCTTCGCCAAGGCCAGCGACGATGTCGCGGTGGCCCACGTCACCTTCCTGGTGGGGCCGAGCGAGGACTCGGTCGCGGAGGTGGGCCGGGACTTCCAGCTTCCCTTCGAGCTTCGCTACGTGGCGGACCCCGCCCAGGTGGGAAAGACGCTCTGGCTGCGGGCGAGGGCGGTGGACTCGGCGGGGCAGGAGCGGCTGTCCGACGCGGTGTCCTTCGGGGTGGTGGAGGACCGTCCGCCGCGCGTGAAGCTCGTCAGGCCGATGGCTGGCGCGACCCTGCTGGAGGGCGGCCGGGTGCGGATGGAGGCAGAGGTGGAGGATGCCGAGGGCGAGGTGTCCTCGGTGACGTTCTTCGTGGACGGGCGCAAGGTGGCCACCGCCACCGCGCCTGCGGGCATCCCCGGGCGGCCCAACGCCTACGTGGCCAGCTACGTGGTGCCCGTCGACAACCCCGAGGCCTACCTGGAGTTCCAGGCCGTGGGCGTGGACGTCGCGGGCAACGAGGTGGCCTCGGAAGCCCATGGCGTCCTCATCATCAGGGACACGGTGCCCCCGGAGGTCGAGCTGGTGGACCCTCCGGACCTCGACGTCGTCACCGAGGCGGAGCCGCTGGTGCTGGCCGCGGCCGCGGAGGACAACGGCGTTGTCGACGCCGTCTCGTTCCACGTGGATGGCGTCCGGGTTGGCACGTCGGCGGTGCCCGTGCAGGGCCCGGCGGGCCGTCCGCTGTACCCCTTCACCTGGCTGGTGCCCAACTCCGCGGCCAGCGCCGCGGAGGAGGACCTCCTCGTCGTCGATGCGAGAGCCAAGGACCTGTCCGGCCAGGAAGCCCAGTCGTCGAACGTCCGCGTGGAGGTCGGCATGCGGCCCGAACACCTGCCGACCTATTTCTTCGGCACGGGCGGCCCGAGTGAGTACAAGCTGGGCTCGCTCGCGTTGGACGCGAAGACGGGGCGGGGCGTCGTCGGCGGCTGGAACCTCCCGAAGCACGCCCTCATCCGGCCCCAGGGCGTCCACTTCTTCACCGTCACGGCGGAGGGCGTGGCGACCGCCGGCCCCTTGATGCTGCCGGGCATTCCGGTGGCGGCGACCTTCCACGGCAACCTGGCGCTGGTGGTGGTGCAGGGGACGCTCGACGAGCTGCCCTCGCTGCAGGTCATCGACGTCACCCTCCTGTCGATGCCGAAGCTGCTGGGCTCCATCGACCTGCCCGGTCCGCAGGTGCATGCGGTGACGGCCGAGGGCCACCTGGCCTTCGTTGCCAATGGCGAGGCCGGCGTGGTGGTGGTGGATTTGAAGGCGCAGGGCCTGCCGCAGCGGCTGGATGTCGTCCCCGTCGTGGGGGAGGCGCGGGACGTGGTGGTGATGGGCAACGACCTGCTGGTGGCGGCTGGGTCCGGCGGGCTGCGCGTGCATGACCTGCTGGACCCGGAACTGGGCGAGCGGACCTTCACGCCGATTCCGGGTGGCGCGGAAGAGGTCGAGGTCTCCGGCACCCGCGCGCTCGTGGGCGGCCAGGGCTTCGCCGCGGCGCTCGCGGTGGTGGACCTGACCTCCAGCCCGCCGCTGCTGGAGGCGCTGCTGTCGCACGCGCCCCGGCGCCGGGACCTGGTGGCCACCGGTCAGCGCTCGCTGGCGACGTCCGGTGGGCTCTCCGTGTCCACCGTGCAGTTGGTGGATCAGGAAGCGGTGCCGGTGAAGGGCCTGCTGTCCGCCTCCGTCGTCCCTCCGGACGGGCTCCCGCGCACGTTCGTGCGCGCCAACGTCCCGCTGGCGCAGGACGTGAGCCTCCATGAAGGCAGGCCCTTCACCCTGTTCGGTCACCAGGGCCTGGTGGACTTCAGCCTGCCGCAGTTCCTGGTGACGGACGTGGTGCCGGCGAACGGCGCGGATCAGGTGGCGCTGTCGGGCATGGACCCCCGGGTGACGGTGACGTTCTCGCAGCCCATCGACTCGGAATTCCTCGGCGACAACCCCACCGTCGCCGTGCTTCGCGTGGGCAGCCCCTTCTCCTCGACGGTGGTGCCCGCGACGGCGGCCGTCGAGAACGAGCGCCAACTCGTCTTCACGCTGACGGGCGACGCCCCGAAGCTGCCGCGCAACACGGACATCTACGTCGTCATCATGGGAGGCCCGGATGGGCTGAGGAGCGAAGGCGGAGCGCCGCTGCGCGCCGGGTTCACCTCGCGCTTCCGCACCCGCCCGGCGGATGGCACGCCGCCTTCCGTCGTGAGGGTGGAGCCGCCCGCGGGGCCGGTGGATGGCGGTACGCGTGTGAAGATTCATGGCGTGGGGCTCAAGTCGGGCGCTCGCGTGTTCTTCTCCTCCGAGGAGGCCACGGAGGTGGGCCTCGACACGACGGGCGCGTTCCTCACCGCCGTGACGCCTCCCCAGGTGAAGGGGCCGGTGCGTGTCACCGTCGTCAACCCGGACGGGCTCCAGGGCAGCCTGCTGGGTGGCTTCGTCTACCTGCCCATGCTCGAGCTGGGCTTCGCGTACCCCGCCACGGGCCGCACCCTGGGGGACGAGCCGGTGGAGCTGTCCGGCGCGGGCTTCCAGGTCGGCGCGAAGGTGACCTTCCGGGGTGTCTCCGTGAGCCGCGCGGCGACGGAGGTCGTGGTGCAGTCGCCCGGGCGCATCCGCCTGAAGACGCCCGAGGGAGACTTCGGCCCGGCGGACATCATCGTGGAGAACCCGGACGGCCAACGTGTGGAGGCGCTCGGGGCCTTCCTGTACTCGGACCTGAACACGTCGGCCGTGGTCAGCCGTCACGATGGTCACGGTGACAGGCCCCCGGAGCGGCTCCCTCGCGGCATCCCCGGGCAGCTCGTCCTCACGAACAAGCGCGTGTGGATGTTGTCGGACGGCGCCGTCAGCCAGGGGGCGACGGTGGTGGAGGTGCTGAAGAACAGCCTCCAGGGCGCGCTGTCGCTGGTGGACGTGAGCGACCCGGCGGACGCCAAGGTGATGGGCGGCGTCTCCTTTCCGCCGCCGTACCTGCCGCGCGCCCTGGCGGTGCGGGGCAGCACGGCCTACGTCGTCGCGGACGCGCCGGAGCTCCAGGCCGTTGAGTTGGTGGGCGAGGGTGGCCCGTCGCTGCTGGTGGTGGATGCCACGAGCCCCACGGCTCCCCGGTTCGCCTACGCGATTCCCTTCGAGGGCCAGGCGCATGGCGTGGACGTGGTGGACGACCTGGTGCTGGTGGCCTCCGGCGAGGGTGGCCTCACCCTCTTCTCGTTGAGGGACCCGCTCAAGCCGATGCTCATCGGCTCCGTCCGGTCCTTCCTGCAGGGCGGCGTGCTGGGGACCCCGTCCATCACCCGCGTGCAGGCGCGCGGGCGCTACGCCGTCGTCACGGCCGAACGTGGCTCCAGCAGCGCCTCTACCCTCGTGGTGGACCTGGCGCGTCCGGGCTTCCCGGTGGTGGGGGAGCTGGACCCCGACCTCGGGGACCTGGCGACGTCCGGCTCCGCGGGGCTCGCCGCGTCCGGCGGCGCGAGGACCGTGTCCCTGGCGCTGCCCACCCGGCCCCGCGTGGTGTCCACGGTGAAGTCGCTGGTGCCGGTCGACTTCTCTTCCGCCGGCCTCGGGCCCCACCTGGGCGCCACCGCTGGCCGCTCGCTGGTCCAGCTCAACCTCGTTTCGGACCTGGCGGCGCCGCTCCCGGTCGACGCGGTGGACCTGTACCCAGCCGTCAACCTGGCGGACGTGGCTGTCGAGGGCAACCTCATCGCCGCCACCATCCGCGAGCTGGTCCCCCGCTCGGCGGCGACGGACGCGCTGGCGCTCATCGAGGTGCCGTTCCCCATTGTGGTGGCCAGCACGCCGCGCTCCGGTGAGACCGGCGTGCGCGTCTCCGAGCCCATCACGCTGGAGCTGAGCACGGCCCTGCATGAGGGCAGCGCGGTGCAGTCCCGCTTCTCCGTGCGGCTGGTGAAGCTCAACGGCTCCGCCGAGGGCGTGCCCGTGGCGGCGACCTGGAGCCTGAACGAGTCGCGGACCGCCATCATCCTCCGGCCGGCGCACGACCTGGAGGAGCGGACCTCCTACCGTGTGGTGGCCCAGGGGCTCGTCTCCAAGAGCGAGGCGGTGATGCCCGGCCGCTTCGTCGCCGAGTTCGAGACGTCCACCGCGGGCGACCGCGTCCCGGTGACGCTGCTGTGCCCGGCGGCGACGCCGGACGGGCCCAGGGAATGCGTCGAGCCCCGCCAGGGGCCCGTGCAGGGTGGAACGCTCGTCACGCTGCGTGGCGCGGGCTTCGAGTCCGGCCTGGAGGTCCGCTTCGGCGGGAAGCCCTCGAGAGTCGTCCGGGTCGCCACCGACAAGACCTGGGTGGAGGTGGAGACCCCGGCGGGCTCCGCTGGCGCCGCGACGCTCGAGGTCCGCAACCCCTCGGGGGGCTCGCTCACACGGGTGGGCGCGTACCTCTACACGGAGGTGCTGTCCCTGGCCTCCATCTCCCCGGACCGGGGACCGACCTCGGGGGGCACGCGGGTGGTGCTGGAGGGCGCCGGCTTCGCGACCGACCGTCCCATGGAGGTCTACTTCGGCAACCAGCGCGCGCTGCGCGTCCGGACGCTCGGCATCGGCCGGCTGGAGGCCTATACGCCCAACGGTTTGCGGGGACCGGTGGACGTGAGGGTGATGCTCCCCGAGCCGAACGGGGCCAGCGTCACGCGCGAGGACTTCTTCACCTTCGACCAGCCCACGGACTCGGCGCTGGCCATGACGGAGATCCGCGACCTGCTCGTCATCGGTGACGCTGTCTACACCGTGGGCGCGGGGGGCCTGCAGGTGGTGGACCTGTCCAACCTCTACACCCGCGGGCCGCTCGCCGGCGTTCCCATTCCGCCCGAGCGGCGGACGGAGCTCATCGACGAGGACCGCGACAACGTCGACGACCGCCTCATCGGCCAGTGGAGCAACCTGGAGGGTGAGCTGCTCTCCCTGTCGTACCCCGCGGAGGGAGGCGACCGGCTCTTCGTGGGCGCGGGCCGGCGCAACGACAAGGGCCAGTACGCCCTGGCGACCGTCATCGAGCTGGACATCTCCAACCCGGCCCAGCCCCGGATGATCTCCGCGACGCGGGCGGGCGCGGGAGCGGTGTTCGGGCTCGACACACGGGGCGACCGGCTGCTCGCCGCGGCGGGCGCGCGCGGCCTGCTCGGCTTCGACATCTCCCACGCGCCGTTCCTGCTGAACGAGCGGGCGACCCCCATTTCGCCGGACACGCTGTCCACGCAGGCGACCGCGCTGGCGGTGGGGGATGGCCGCGCGGTGCTCGGCACCGGCGTGTGGATGGACGGGCACCGCTTCACCCAAGGGCGGCTGCACCTCATCGACGTGGAGCGCCTCGCGGATGACGAGGACGCGCCTCCTCGGGTGCTCGGCTCCGTGGACGTCGACGTCCAGCGCGTGCGGATGTACCGCGACTGGGCGGTGGTGGCGGCCGGTGACGAGGGGCTGGTGCTGGTGCGATTGACGGGCGAGGACGCGCCCGCCGTGTCCGAGCACAAGGTGGGCAGGGACGTGCTCGGAGGCTTCGCGTCCGACGTCCGGCTGGTGGGCAATCTCGCGTACGTGGCCGCGGGCGAGGCGGGCGTCGCGGTGGTGGACCTGAGCAACCTCGGACAGGGGGCCCCGAAGCTGCTGTACCACGTGACGGGAGCCCGGGGCGGCGCGGCACGCCTGGTGGCGGTGGCGGGTGGCCGCATCATCAACGTGCGGCAGCGTGCCTCCTCCGGCTGGTCGCTGGAGTTCGGTCCGGCGGCCGAGCTGGTGCTGGTGTCCTCGAGTGTGAACTGGGCAGAGCGCGTGCCGCGCGAGCTGCCCTCGCTGCTGCTCACCTTCTCCACCACCATCACCCCGGAGAGCGCGCGCCAAGCGTTGTCGTTCCAGGTGAATGGCACCGAGTGGCTGAAGACGGCGACTCCGCAGGTGGACTTGGAGGCCGGGAGCGCGGAGTTGCCGGTGAGCACGGCGGTGCTCCGGTTCCGGCCGGGCACGCCGCTGCCCGAGGCCGCGGGGCTGCGCCTCGCCGTCTCCACCGGGCTGAGCACGCCGGATGGCAAGCACCTGATGACGCCCTTCGAGGTGGAGTTCGAGTCCGCCTCCGGCTTCTTCCCGCGTCCGCGCATCGCCCAGGTGGTGCCGCGTGTCGGCCCCATCGCTGGTGGCTCCATCCTCCAGATTCTCGGCGCGGACTTCGAGCCGCACGCGAAGGTGCGCATCGGCGGCGTCGAGGCCGACGTCCTCCCGTCCGCCGTGCATGACTCCACGCGCCTGACGGTGAAGACCCCCAAGGGGGTGCCGGGCCTGGCGGACGTGGAGGTCATCAACTGCGAGTTGGGCTGCCTGGCGGGGCTTTCCGACCGGCGGCCGGGCGGCTTCCTCTACAAGTCGCCCCTCTGGCTCAGCAAGGCGACCCCGCGCTTCCTCAATCCGCGCGGCGGCAGCCTGATGGAAATCGCCGGCGACGGGTTCCTGCCCGCGTGGGCCTATGGCGCCATGGGCGCTCCGCTGGTGAAGGTCGGCGGTGTGGATGCCCCCGCGGTGTCGGTGGTGTCCACGAGCCTGCTGAGGGTCGAGGCTCCGCCGGGCTCGTTCGGCGCCGACGGCTTCGCGACGGTGAGCGTCAGCACGACGTTGCCCGACAACCAGGGCGCCGACTCGACGGACAGCCTGCCCGAGTCGACCCACCTCGCGGAGCAGGTGGGCTATGGCCTGGAGCGCAGCCTCCCCCTGGGCACGAATCTCCCGGGCCCGGTGGACGCGGGAGAGGAGCGCGTCGTCGGGCTCTACCCGAAGGCGCTCGCCGCGGACCCGTCGGAGCCGCTGTTGGTCTACGCGTCCGCGGGCGCGTCCGGGAGCGGCAACCGCACGCTATCCCCGTACCTGGGGCCGCTGACGGGCGGTGGCGTGTACTACGACGCCATGCGCCTGGCCCGCTACGACGTGAAGTCGCAGGGGAATCCGGAAGGGAGCGCGGGGAGCGCCGCGGAGCCGGAGCATGCTCAGGTGGACCGGCTGTTCGCGGTGCTGAATCGCTACCTGCCGGAAGGCTCGCCGCTGCCGGACATCGCGCTCACTCCGGACTCGATGGACGTGGTGCCCCGGCAGGGCCAGGTGCTCGTGGCCAACGGCGAGGCGGGCCTGGTGGTGGTGGACCCCAGCGGACTGGGGGAACTGGGCGCCGCGAAGTTCGGCGTCTTCGGCCTGGCGGAGTACGCGACGCGCCTGCTGCCCACGCCCATCGGTAGCTGGGTGGCGTTCAACGGCATGGCGCCCAACCCGCCGCCAGAATCGCCGAAGTGCGAGGGGTCTCAGCCCGCGGCGGGCACCCCGGGGCGGGTGCGCCTGCTCGACACGCGCTTCCCGGCGGACCCGCTGCTGGTCCGCACGGTGAGCGTGCCCGGAGAGCCGTATGGCATGACCCTCCACGGTGGGCTGCTCTTCGTGGCGGCCGGTCACCACGAGGGCATCTACTACTGCCCGTCGAACCCGTTGGCGCCGCCTCCGCCCGAGTACTCGCTGACGGGCGGTGAGCGTGGTGGCCAGCGCACGACGTACCACAAGCGCGAAGGCGCGACGCAGAAGCCGGAGGGGTATCTCTCCATCCACGACCCGTCGAGCAGTGACATGCCGGACCTCGGCTCGCTGCGGTTCGACGCCAACCTCACGGACGTGGTGGTGGTGCGCGACGTGGCCATCGTCGCGGCGGCCGAGCTGGGCCTGCTCTTCATCGACGTCTCCAACCCCGAGGCGCCTGTCGAACTCGAGGACAAGCGGATCCTCTTCGACGAGACGCTGTCGAACGTGCCCGGCCAGCCTCAGCGACTGCGGCTGGTGGGAGACATGCTCTTCGTGTCCGCCAACGAGGGCGGCGTGGTGCTGGTGGACGTGGCCGACCCGCGTGAGCCCCGCCTGGTGAGCGGTGGCAACACCGAGGCGGCCATGGACTCGGCGGCGGTGGGAGACCGGCTGCTCGTCGCGGGCAAGGACCGCGTCACCGAGCTGCGGGTGCCCTTCACGTTCGTCACCGGCATGACGCCGGAGCGCGACTCCGTGGTGCCGCCGGAGTCCCCGGTCTTCACGGTGCTCGTCAGTCGGCCCATCAACCCCGCCAGTGTCCGGACGTCGGCGGGCTCCGGCGGAGCGCCCATCACGCTCGAGCTGCTCGACGGCAGCCATCAGCCGGTCATGCAGGGCAACGCGCGCATGCCGCTGTCGTGGACTCAGATCTCCAACCACGGCGAGCTGCGGTACGGCCTGCGGGTGACGGTGGGCGGCACGCTGGAGGCGGACAAGCCCTACACGCTGCGGATCTCCGGCATCACGGACGACCGAGGGGGCCGCCTGCTCATCCCGTTCGAAGGTCGATTCAAGACGGGGGCGGCCAGCAGCAAGCACCCCCAACTGGTCTCGGTGACGCCTCGGTCCGTGCCGCTCCAGGGCGGGAGAATCACCCTGGTGGGCAGCGGCTTCGCGCCGAACGCGCGGGTGCGCATCGGCGGAGTGGAGGTGGACTGCCTCGTCGCGGCCAATGACTGCGACGCGGCTTCGGATGGCTCGGCGCTGACACTGAACGCGCCGCCGTCGGATCTGCCGGGGCCCGTGGACGTGGTGGCGCGAGACCCGGGCGGTCCCAGCTCGGCGCTCTCCTCGGCCCTGTTCTACATGGACGAGCTGGTGGGCGCCCGCGCGACGCTGTCTCCGGACCACGGGCCCGTGGGTGGCAACACGCGGGTGACCCTGACGCTGGACCGCGCCGCGCTGTCCCCGGGGATGCGGGTGCGCGTGGGCACGCGCCTCGCGGGTGAGGTGGACGTCGTCGACCTGCGGCAGGTGAAGTTCACCCTGCCCGAGGGCACGGCGGGCCTGGTCCCCGTGGCGCTGGAGCGCGACGCGGAAGACCCCGAGGACCCGCCAGAGTCCATCGTGGTGGGCTCCTTCTCGTATGACCTGCCGTTCGGCTCGTACCTGTCGCTGCCGGGCTTCCCGCCGCTCGAGGCCTCGGAGCTCAAGCTGGATGGCAACACCCTGTACGTGGGTGTGTCGGCCCATGCCCCCGGGTTGCAGATCTTCGACGTGCTGCTGGAAGAGCGGCCCATCCGCAAGGGGAGCCTGAAGACGGCGGCTCCGGTGCTGGGCCTGGATGTCAGCGACCCGTTGGCGCTGCTGGCCGAAGGGCCGGGCATCACCGCGGTGGACGTCTCGGACGCGGCGCGTCCCTTCGTCGTGGGGCGGGTGGCCACTTCGGGAACGGCCACGGGCGTGCGCATCGAGGGCACGCGTGCCTACGTCAGCGTCACCGAGCCGAGCGCCGGCAGCGGGCAGATCCAGGTGCTCGACCTGACGTCGCCCACGCTGAATGTCCTGACGAGCGAGGCCCGCCTGCTCTATCCCGAGGACGGCCTGGCGCTGGACCTGGGGCCGGACCGTTTCTACGTGCTGACGTCGGCCATCAACGGCGGCTCAGGAGACGGACTGCGGCTGCGCATCTACGACCGCGCGGGCACGCCCAAGGGCTGGGTGACGGTGGATGCGGCCATCACCCAGACCTCCATGCTGATGCGCAGCCGCGTGGCGGTGCGCGCCGGCCGCGCCTACGTCACCGTGGGGCGGCGCGTGTACGTGTTCGACGTGAGCCCCCAGCACGAGCAGGCGCCCGTCGCGCTCCAGTCCGCGCAGCTGGCGGACGACGGCCGGGGCCTCACCTGGGCGGGTGGCAGCCTGTGGGTCGCCACGGGTGACGCCACGCAGACGGTGGTGGAGGTGCCGCCGGCGGAGCTGCTGAGCGTGGGCTCCTCGCCGGTGAACGGCGCGCTCGCGCCGGTGGATGTGCAGGTGAGCCTGGACTTCAACCTCGCCGTCGCGCCGGCGTCCGTGGTGGGGGCCGTGCAGATCAAGGCGGTGGGCGCGGGCGGGAGCGAGCGCACCGTTCCGGGCACCTGGACGGTCATCCCTCGCGTGCGCGGGTCGTCGCTCCTCTTCACGCCGGACTCGATGACGCAGGAGCTGCCCGTGCCGCCGTTCAACGGCGGCGAGACGGTGCACGTCACCATTCCCAAGGGGAGCCTGCGGACGGTGGGCGGCTCCTTCGTCACGCTGGCCACGGCGGTGGAGCTGACCTTCACCGTGGCGGGGGAGGGGGCGGTGCAGCCCATCCTCTCGAGCATCTCGCCGACCAGCGGCCTGGTCTCGGAGAGCACGCCGGTGGTCATCACGGGCAGCAACTTCCGTCCGCGTGTCGACGGCACGGGGACGACGGTCCTCGTGGGCACGCAGGAGGTGCGCCCCAAGGCGGGCAGTGACAGCTCGACGCTCCTCATCGACGTGCCCCCCGGCGCGACCGCCGGCCCGGTGTCCGTGCGGGTGGTGGACCCGAGCGGGCTGTCGGCGCTGCGGCTGGGTGGATTCACCTACCGGGCCCCGCTCTCCATCGAGATGCTCACCCCGGACCGCGCGGAGCAGCGCGGCGGGGTGGACGTCGTGCTGACGGGGACGGGCTTCCGGCCCGGCCTGCAGGTGGTGTTCGGCGGGACGGAGTCCATGGACGTGCGCGTGCTGTCGTCCCAGACCGCCGTGGCGAACGCGCCGACCCACGAGCCCGGCCTGGTGGACGTGGTGGCGCGGCTGAGGGTGTCGGACTCGGACGACCACTCGTTCCCCAAGCTCCAGTCCTTCCTCTACGGGACGGGCGCGGTGGCGCGGCTCGGGACTCCGCCGCTGCGGCACCTGCTCCTCGAGCGCGGTGTGGTGTTCGCGGCCATGGGCGGCGAGGTGGAGGTCACCGGCCCGGGCGGTGAGCCGGTGTCGGGAGGTGGCCTGCGCTCCTGGTCGCCCGGTGGGCTGCTGGTGGCGGACCCCGCCGAGCCCACCGCCATCCGGGAGATCACCCGGTTGACGTTCCCGGACAGCACGCAGGGAGGCGCCTGGCGGCTGGCGCGCATGGGAGACCGGCTCTACGTGGCGGCGGGGACCGGTGGCCTGAAGGTCGTCGACATCACCCGTCCGGCGGCACCCTCGTTGGAGTCCTCGCTGTCCGGCCAGGGCCCCACCGTGGACGTCGTCGCGGGAGGCGAGCTCCTCTTCACTGCTGACAGCGGCGGTGTGAGGGCATGGCGGACCACCGAGGACGTGCGGCCGCGACTGACGGGCCAGCGCGTCATCGAAGGCGGTGTCTCGGCGCTCGCGCTCCATGGCGGCTACCTCCTCGCGGCGGGCGGTGGCGCGGGCAGCGCGGTGCTCTACGTGCTGGATGCGCGCCGCGGTGACCTGGCGGTGGTGGGGCAGCTCCCGCTCGCCGGCCGTGCGCGCCACATCACCACCGAAGGGCACCGTGCGTTCGTCTCGCTGGGCAAGCGCAAGGAAGTGGCCCTCATCGACTTGAGCGATCCGGCGAACCCCCAGGTCAACGGGGTGCTGCCGCTGCAGGACCCGCTCGGGGGCGGCCATGTCTCCGCGGAGCAGACGCACGTGGCCGCGGGCATCGCCTGGGTCGCGGCGGGCGGCGGCAAGGTGCAGCGCTTCCGGGTGCCAGCGGCAGGCAGTCCCGCGTGGCTGGAGCGGGTGAGCGTCACGGGCGATGCAACCACCCTGGCGTTCCGTGGCAGCCACCTGCTGGTGGGCACACTGGTGCTCGACGCGGGCGGGCGGGCCGTGGAGTTGCCCGTGCATCACCCGCACGAAGCGAGCTCGCCACTGGCGGGAATGCTCGCCACGGCGCCGCTGCCGCACATCGAGGTGCTGGGCACCCGGCCGGGCGAGGGAGAGCGGGTGTCCATCCACACCGCGCCCGAGGTGCTCCTCAGCGAGCTGCCGCGCTCGACGACGTTGCACGAGGTGCGACTGGAGGTCGCGGACGGAGGCAGCACCGTGCCAGTGGAGTGGCTGGCCACCAGCGCAGACGGGGGCCCGCGCATCGTGGCGGTGGACCCGGAGCTGAGCGTGTCCACGGACTACGTCCTGCGGATTGGCGCGGGCCTGACGGACCTGCGCGATGGCGGCCTGGGGACGGACACGGAGGTCCGGTTCCAGACGGCCTCGCTGGACACGCCGGCGGCCCCGGTGCTGGGTGAGGTGCTTCCCGCCTACGGCCTCCCGGACGGTGGCGAGGTGGTGGCGCTGCGCGGCGAGGGCTTCATGCAGGGCTGCGCGGTGTCCATCGGCGGAGCGGCGGCCCTGGGCTGCCGCCTGGAGAACGATGCCGGCACGCTGGTGACGACGCAGGCGCCCCGGGGTGTTCCGGGCGCGGCCGCGGTGCAGGTCACCAACCCGGACGGCCTGTCCGCCATGCGACTGGGGGCGTACCGGTACCTGTTGCCGCCACGTATCACGAAGGTGGAGCCGGCCTCCGCTCCGGTGAACAGCCGGGCGGTCATCACCCTCTCCGGCGAGGGGCTCTTCGGGGGCTCTCGCGTCCTCTTCGCTACGGAAGGCGCGATCGAGCGTGTGCCGGCGCGCAGCGTGGTCGTGAACTCCTCCGGCGCGCTCGAGGTGACGGTGCCGGATGGCATCGTCGGGCCGGTGGCCATCACCCTGGAGACGCCGGGGGCAGTGAGGCCCGTTTCGCATACCCTGCCCAGGGCCTTCACCTTCACTCTGCCGTTGCGTGACGAACTCGCCGCCGATGGCCATGTGGCGGCCACGGTGGGGTATGCGCTGCTCACGGCGAAGGGTGACAAGCTGCTGGCGCTGGACCTGTCCGTGCCGGGCAGCACGTTGACGTCGGCGCAGGTGGCCGGCGTGGTGGGGCCGAGCGCCCTCGCCGTGGCGGGCAGCCGCGCGGTGCTCGTGGGCACCGGCGTGGTGGCCCGCTATGACCTGGGGACCTGTGGAAGCGGTCCAGGCGCCCCGTGCATCCCGCAGGAGCGGGACCGCGTGCTCCTGGCGCCGGGAACGCTGATGACGGCCGCTGCTGCGAACGCGGATGCCACCACCATCGCGCTGGGCGGCGGCGGTGACCTGGTGCTGTTGAGCGAGCTGCGCGGAGCTGGCGGCACGGCCGGGGAGCTCGAGGTCGTGGCGCAGCTCTCCGTGGCGCCGGGCAACATCCGCGGGCTGGGCATGGTGGAGGGCGGCACGCTCGCCGTGTTGATCGAGGAGGGTGGGGTGTCGCGGCTGGAGCTGCGTGGCACCGAGGATGGTGCGCTCCGGACGCTCAGCGTCATCACCGGACTGCCGGCCGGGGCTCGCGCCCTGGCGGTGGATGGGAGCCGGGTGGCCGTGGCCGTTGGCACATCGGTCTCGGTCTACGAGGCCTTCCAGCCGGGAGCCCCGCAGCTCCTGGGCACATGGACGCCGGCCGACGCCGCGCACGCGCCGCTGTCGGTGGCCCTCTCCGGGCCCTGGGTGCTTGCCGCCGGCCTGAATCGCGCCGCGTGGGTGGACATCACGGGCAGCTCGGGACTCGTCGAACGCACCTTCATCACCTACCCGAACACCTCGACTCCGAAGGCGTTGCTGGGCAACGGGATGGCGATGATTGGCGGCACGCCGAAGACGTACCTCTTCGACACACTGTCCTACCCGACGGTGGCCCGAGCCATGCCGTCGCCGGGAGGCTCGCTCTCGCCGGGGCAGTCGGTGTTCCTGTCGCTGGCCAGCGAGCTGTCGCTGTCCGTGGCGGCGCAGACCTCGTTCGGTCTGATGGACGACCAGGGCGTGGTCGTCCCGCCAGCTCCGGCCTCGCCCGTCGCGGGCACCGTGCAGTACACGCCGGCCTCGCCGCTCACGGTGGGCCGTCCGTACACGGCCCGGGTGACCTTCGCTTCCACCGGGGTCCAGGGTGGAACCGTCCTCCGCCCGTGGTCCTTCTGGCTGAAGGCAGGCGCCGAGGCTCCGGCCTTCAGCGTCAGCGCCATCGTTCCGGGCTTTGGCCCGATGGAGGGGGGCTACCCCGTCGCCATTCTTGGCACCGGCCTGCCCGCGGACGCGAAGGTGTTCTTCGGCGGCCTGCAGGCGAGTGATGATCCGGCTCATACCGCGACGTCCACGGCGCTCCAGGTCCTGGCGCCCAAGATGGCCTCCGCGGGCCCGGTCCGTGTCCGCGTCCAGCCCGAGGTCGGCACGCCGTTCGACGTGCCGGGCGGGTTCGTCTACCTGTCGCAGCTCCGGTTCACGGGAGTCTCGCCCGACCGCGCGGACGTGGGGGGCGAGAAGGTGACCGTCATGGGCAGCGGCTTCACGCGCGGCCTGCAGGTGTTCCTCGACGGGGTTCTGGCCCAGACCTCGAACCTGACGCCGACGAGTGTGGACGTGCTCGTCCCCGCGGGGCCGGCCGGGCCGGTGACGCTGCTCATCAAGCAGCAGGGTGAGGCGCTCTCCGTCCCCGGGGCCGTCACGCGGGGAGACCGGCGCGCGCCGAAGGTGCTCCGCTGGAACGTGAGCAACAGGGTCCAGGTGGAGCGCCTGCAGAAGGTCTTCACCGCCACGTTCGACGAGCCCCTGTACGCAGACGGCGGTCCTCGCAGGACCATCGGCTTGTATGACTCCAGTGGGGCGCCGGTGCTCGGAGGCTCCGTGGTGGTGGACCGCGTCGCGAGGACGGTGTCGTACGTGCTGCCGCAGAACGCGGAGCCGCTGACGGGCATGGCCCGGTACACGGTCCGCGTGGACAAGGTCGCGGACGTGGAGGGGAACGAGTCCGCCCCGGCTTCAGAGACCTTCGTGGTGAAGGATGACGTCCCGCCGGACGTGTTCATTTCCCTGGTGGGCAGCTCCCAGCCGCTCGGCACCCTGCCGCTGCCGGTGGGGGTGGAGCACGTCTTCTCCGTGACGGGCAGCGACAACAGTGGTGTGCAGCCGGTGAACCCGCGTCTCACCATCGGAGGCCAGGCCCTCACGGCGAGTGGCGGCAACTTCCGCTATCGCTGGCCGTTGGAGGCGGCGCACACGCAGCCCCAGCTCGTCGCCACCCTGGTGGACGCGGCGGGCAACGAGGGGACGAAGACGGTGACCCTCACGCTGACGGATGACCCGCCGCCGACGCTCGTCTTCAAGACGCCCGTGGAGCGGGTCCTCACGAAGGAGGAGGGCGAGTCCATCAGCCTGTCGGCGGAAGCCCGGGACAACAGCTGGGTGAGCGCCATCGAGCTGAGCCTGAACGGTCTGCGCTTCAAGCGTGACACCTTCACGTCGTCACAGTCGCAGCCCGTGGTGTCGGTGGCCACGCTCCGCATGGAGTCGGTGGCCAGCGGGCCCGAGGTTCGCGACATCGTCGGGCGCTCCGTGGATGCCAATGGCCGCTACTCCGAGCCCCAGGTCATCCAGGTGACGGTGAATCCGGATGTCACTCCGCCCACCCTGGCGTGGGTGGCGCCGACCGACGGTAGCGAGGTGGCTTCTGGTACGGCGCTGGAGCTGCGGCTGACCGTCACGGACAACAACCCCGTCACCTCCGTCTCCGTCACCCAGGCGATGGGTGTCGAGAGCGCCGTGCCGCTGGCGTCCTTCCAGCGTCCCCCCGCGGGGATTCGCTGGGTGGCGCCTTCCGTGACGGAGCGGACGCTGGTTCGCCTGCGGGTGACCGCGAAGGATGTCCGTGGCAACGAGGCGACGAAGGACACCGTGGTCACCGTGACGCCGCCTCTCGCGTCCGGGCGGCCCATCGTGGCCATCCGCTCACCGGCGGCGGGGCAGGCGGTCTCCGAATCCTCCAACCTGAACACGCAGGTGGATGCGACCTCGCCCGCGGGCATCGCCTCCGTGCGCCTGTCGTTCGACGGCCAGGAGGTCACGCTCACGCGGCCGCCCTGGACGCACGTGTTCCCGGTGCCGATGACCCACGGGGCTGCACGCCGCGCCGAGCTGCGCGCGGTGGCGGTCGACGTCAACGGCCAGGAGAGCGAGCCCGCGCTCCAGGACGTCGTCATCCAGGAGACCCTCGGCTCGACGCCGTCCTTCACCGTGGCCACGCGCCCGTCGGGGCCGGTGTGGCTCGGTGGCTCCACGCTGCAGGTGAATGGCGAGGGGACCGACGGAGGCGTGGCGCTGTCGGCCTTCGTCCAGGCGGCTGATGCCTCCGTGCCCTCCGTGGGGGGTGCTGCCTTCGAGCTGCCCGTGGCCCGCGAGCACGACGCTGTCGTCGCCTCGGTGCAGGCGGATGAGTTCGGTACGGGCAACCTCGTGCGGACGCGCGAAGGCCGCCTGGCGGTGTTCGCCCGAGAGGGCGCCACGGTGCGCCCGGTGTCGGGCGCCGACGTGAAGGCAGTGGTGGTGCGCGGCGACACGTGGGCGGTGCTGCGCGACGACGGGGCCGGCCAGAGCCTCGTGGAGCTGCGCGCGCGCGCCACGCTGGACGTCATCGGCTCGCGGACGCTCGTGGGCCGCGCGGTGGGACTGGCCTTCGTGGAGGACCGTCTCGCGGTGGCCGTGAGCCGCCTGGGGACGGGCGCCATCGAGTTGCTGTCGCTGCCGGACTTGTCCATGTCGGCGACGGTGGAGCTGCGTGGGCCGCCCTCGGCGGTCGCCTCGGTGCGTGGCGGCCTGCTCGTCGGCACGAACGAGGGTGTGGAGGCCCGGAACGCGCGCGGCGAGCTCCTCTCGCTCGTGCCACTGGACCGTGTCGTCGCGCTCGCGGCGAACGGAACGGACGCGGTGGCGCTGCGCGAGGGTGGCCATGTGGGCCTGCTGGACATGACGGCGCTTCATGCGCCGCGGGTCGTGCGGACACACTCGGACGCGACGGGGGCCACGGCGGTGGCGCTCGTCGGGCAGATGCCTTGCGCGGTGGGCACCTCGGTGCAGTGCTTCAGCGCGGCGGGCTCCCTGGGCACGCTGCCGCTGGACTCGTCCGCGGTGTCGGCCACGGCCTTCGGGCCATGGCTGGTGGTGGGAACAGCTCGGGGTGCACGCATCTTCGACGCGGCCTCGACGCCGGTTCCGGATGCGGGTTACCCCCTGGGCTCGGGTGATTTCCCAGCGGTCGTGGGCCATGTGGCCATCGCGGGAGGGGACCTCTTCGCGGCGGATGCGCGGGCGATCTCCCGCCTGGCGCTGGCGCGTGGCCCGGCCCAGCCCATGGTGACGCTCGGGGCGCCGGATGGCGGCGTGGCCGGCACGCGGCTCCTGCTGTCGCCGACGATGCAGGACGACGAGGGCCTTGCGCTCAACGCCTACACCGCGGAGCTGCGGCTGGACGGGCGGAGCGTCGAGGTGCTCGACAGCCGGCTGCCGGGCGCGGTGGACATGCCGCGCGATGGCGGGTCGGCGGCCCTGACGCTGCACGTGCGCGACCACGCTGGCAACCGGGTGAGTGCCTCGGCCACGGTGGCGCTGGGGACGCCGGATGGCGGGCCCGCGCTGGTGGCCCTCCGGGCGCCCGCCTCGGGCTACGAGGACACCCACCTGTCGGTGGTGCCCGTCCCGGCCGAGCCGGCCCGCGTGGACCGGGTGGTCGTCGAGCTGGCGACGCCGGGGGCTGGCGGAGCCGTCGTCGCGAGCGCCGAGGGTATCGCGCCGACGTTCGCCGTGGACCTGGCTGTGCCGCTGCTGGGGGCCGAGCGCCGCCCGGCAGGGGACTACGTCCTGAGGGCCATCGCCTACGACCGGAGCATGCAGGGAGCGGTCTGGGAGCAGCCCATCCTGATTCTCGGGGCGCAGGCCGGCCCCACCTTCTCCCTGGCCCGGTTCGAGAACGAGGGGACCCTGGTGCCGGAGGGCACCTCCCTGTCGGTGAAGGCGGTCTTCCTCGCGGGCGAGTCGGATGTGGCGCAGGTGCGCTTCTCCGTCGATGGCAAGGAGCAGCAGCTCGCCAGCAGCGCGCCCTTTGTCGTGGTGCTGCGCATGCCGCGGCCGAACGAGCTGAACGAGGGCCCGTGCCCCGGGGCCGTCAAGCTGACAGCGGTTGCCATCACGAAGGACGGGCGTGTCTCGAGCAGCGGCGCGCCACTGTGCGTGCAGGTGGTGGAGGACGACGTGCCGCCAGTCATCGGCGCGTCGCAGTTCGTCGTCGAGCCCGCTGGGGAGACGGTCGTCGCCGGAACCACCGTGCTGGCGCGTCTGTCGGCCAGTGACGAGGTCGGCGTGGAGTCGCTGTCGCTTCAGGCGTTCCTGGCAGGCGACCTGGTGGCCTCGGGTGGGACGACCCTGTCCTTCAAGGTGCCCGGGAACACGCGGGTGGACACCTCCTTCCAGGTGGTGGCGAAGGCGAAGGACCGCAACGGCATCGAGGCAACCCAGATCCGCACGCTCCGGGTGGTGGCGCCCGTGCTGCCTGATGCGGGAAGCGTCTCCGGTGGGGCGTTCGCGCGCGCCGGGAAGCTGACGCTGCGTGGAGACCTCGTCGCCGTCACGACCCCCACGGGCGTGGTGCTCGGACGACTGTCGCACCGGCCCGTTCCGTCCGTCACGCCGCTGGCCACGCTGCCCTATGCCAGCGAGCCCACGGGCGTCGCCTTCTCCGACAACCTCCTCGTCGTCTCACGCGGAGCGGCGGGCGTGGATGTCATGGACATCACCACGCCGGAGCAGCCCCGCTTCCAGGGCAACGCGGCGGTGTCGTCGCCGGCCCTGGCGGTGGCGAGCGCTGGCGTCGTCGTCATGTCCGAGCAGAACTCCGTCAAGGGCGTCGACCTGTCGGACCCGCGGCGTCCCGGAATTGGGAGCAGCTTCCTGGACGACGGAGTGCTCCTGGCGCTGAACCCGGATGCACTCGTCACCGGCCGCACCGGCTCGGTCCGCGTCCTGCCCCTGAACGGGGAGGTGATGGGGAACACCTGGGCGGTGCAGGGGACTCCACGCGCGGCGCGCCTCACCGGCGACGTCTTGATGGTGGGGACCAGCGAGGCGCTGGAGTTGTTGCCGCTGGACATGTGGCTGCCCCGGCAGAAGCTGGGCCTGGGCACCGGCGTCCGGGCCCTGGCCGTGGCGGGCGGAATGGCCTACCTGTCCTGCGAGGACGGGCTGCTGCGCATCGTGGACGTGCGTGAGCCCCGGGCTCTCCGGGTGGTCGCCGTGGAGCCGCTGGTGGCCACGTCGCTCACGGTGTCCGGGGGCCTGTTGGTGGCGACCACCGCGTCGGGGCTCGACCTGCGGGCGCTGCACGTGCCCCAGGTGGCCCTGTCGCCTGAGGCCCTGGGCTCCTTCGACACCAACGCCACGGCGCTGGTGGCCTCCCGGCGCGGCGCGCTGGTGGCCTCGGGCAATGGCGTGCGCCTGCTGGACCTGGTGGACCCCGCGGCGCCCGTGGTGGCGCAGACGTTCCACGAGGGCGCGTCCGCGCGCCAGGTGGAGCAGGTGGGGCACGACGTCTTCGTGCTCGGCCAGGACCGGCTCGCGGTCTGGGTCGAGCAGGGTGATGGCTCCTTCCTCCAGCCCACGAGCGATGTCGATCGGCGCACACGCCTGGACGACCTGGGCCCCGTGGGGCGGTTCCATGCGGCCCAGCGGCGGCTGTGGGCCATCGGCGCGAGCCGGCTGTCCTCGATGACGCTTCCGCAGGCGCAGGATGCACGGCAGCTGGAGCTGCCGGCGGCGCCGGTGGACGTGTCGGGTGACGAGCGCCGCGCGGTGGTGGCGCTGGGTTCGGTGGGCTTCGCGCTGGTCGAGCTGGACCCGACGGGAGGCCTGGCGCTGCGCACGATGGTGCCGGGCGCGGCCGTGGACGCGGTCGCCCTGGATGGGGACCTCGCCGTGACGGGAGACGTGACGGGCTTCCAGGTCCATGACCTGAGCGGTGCCGTGCCCGTGCTCCGTGGCGTGGGCAGGACGGACGCCCCGGTGCTCCGCATCCGGCTGGCCGGACGGCTGGCCCTGGTCGTCACCGGAGCCGGAGTGGAGGCCTGGGACCTGACGAGCGAGACGACTCCGGCACGGGTGGCGTGGCTGGCGGTGGACGACGCCAGGGACGCGCGCCTCGTGGGCGGACTCGTGGTCGTGGCGGCCGGTGCGGGCGGCGTGAAGATCTTCCCCGCGCCGGACGAACGGGTCGCGCCCTCCGCGCGGCTGGTGCCCGCGACGCCGGTGCTCGACGTCAATCCGGGTCAACTCATCACGCTCGAGGCGCTCGTGTCGGGCCTGCGCGTCGACGACGCGGAGCTGCTCGTGAACGGACAGCCCTGGCTGCGACTGGACACCGAGGAGCCTCGGGCGTACTGGCAGGTGCCGGCATCGGCCACCCCCGCGACCCGGTTCATGCTTCAGGTGCGTGCGCGGGGCGCGGGCGGCGTCGAGTCGCTGTCGCCGGCGCTCAGCCTCCGGGTGCTCGGGTCGACCTCGACCGGGGCTCCGGTCGTGAGCTTCAACGGCCTTCCCCCAGACGTGCCTTACAAGCCAGGGCAGCCGCTGAACCTGAGCGTGAGCGTGACGGGCGGACTGCCTCCGTACACGGTGACGGCCCACCTGGATGGAACGGTCCTCGGTTCACTGTGGCCTTCGTTGCCGCACTCGCAGCAGTTCGCGGGGACGCTGCGCCTGCCAGCCTTCGGCTCACCGCTGCCTGACGGCGTGCTCAGTGTCACCGCCGTCGACAGCATGGGGAGGCAGGCGACCATCACCCACGCCCTGTATCTGAGCGTGGACCTGGGGGCGCCCACCACGCTGAGCGAGCTGCCGACGCAGCCTCTGCGCATCCTGCCCTTCGTCAACACGTTCAACCTCTACGCGAGGGACGATGGCCCTTCGACGCTGCGCCTGTACGTGGATGGGACGCTCGTGGCGTCCGCGTCCAACCTGGTGGCGAACGGGAATCAGTACTGGCTCCCCGTCACCCTCCGGCTCTCTCCGGACCTGTTGGGGAAGACCGTGCGCCTCAAGGCCGTGGTCGAGGACTTCGCCGGCAATGCGCCGACCGAGAGGACCCGGGACTATGTCGTGGAGCCGGATGGCTATGCGCCAGAGATCTACGAGTACTCGAGTCTCCCGAACGACGCCCAGGAGGGCGGCACCTACGCGTACGACTTCCGCGCGTCAGACGTGGAGAACGACCTCGACAAGCTGGAGGTCTTCTCCGTCGTGGGTGGCCGGTGGATCGAGGAGGGTCAGGTCGAGGGAGGCACCCGCCAGTTCCTCAAGTCCGGGGGCTCCCCTCTGACTGGCTCGTACACGGTTCCCCGGCTTTCATCGATGGGAGGCCGGAACTTCGTGTGCCTGCTCGTCGTCGCGACCGACCGGGCGGGCCACAAGAGCGAACGGTCCTTCTGTCAGTTCGTGCACGCGAACCCTGGCCCCGCCATTTATGCGGAGGTCGAGAACCGAGGTTCGGTCCTGGAGGGGATTCCCGCGGGCTACCCGGTGAACATCCGCGTGACGGCGACCGATGGTGTGCATCTGGTGGCCGATCTGCAGGTGAACGTCATCAGCCCACGGGGCTCGTTCCCTGGCTCCGCGATGTCGTGCTTCCCCAGCCGCGAGGAGTGCACCAGCCGCGTGGAAGACGTCATCCTGATGGAGGGCGAGTCGCTGCGCCTGGTGGTCACGGCGCGCGACGATCAGGATGCTGTGACGGCCTCCGATCAAATCGTCATGGCCAGCCCCAACGAGCCACCCGAGCTTGAGCTGTCCGCGTCGGCGAGCTACGCCCTGGTGGGCTCGACCGTGAATGTGCATGCCAGCGCTTACGACGAACTACGCCTGTCGGCGGCGGAGCTGGCCGTGGAGCAGTCCGACGGTGGCGTCGTCACCCTGGCCTCGTGGTCCGAGAATGGGACCGAGACGAAGTTCGTCGAGTTCACGCAACCCCATACGGCCACCGCGCCCGGGACGCTCCGCTTCGTCGCGAGCGCAACGGACTACCCGGGGCTGGACGGTGGAACGGAGCTCCGCCTCCAGGTGTTCCCCGAGGAAGCCGGGAGGACGTGTGAGACCGCGGTGCCCATCTTCGCCGGTCAGCACTTCAAGCCCATGATGCAATCCCTGAGTCCGGCGTTCGAGGCTTGTGGCCTGACGCTCACAGAGGGCGCATGGTTCGAGCTTCCGTTCGATGGGCCCGTGGAGCGGGCCACCTTCTATGCCTCCACCACGGGCCCCTGGCACGAGCCCTACAAACTGCCGTTCGTGGTCGTCCAGGAGATGGAGGCGGGGACCTGCAACGCGGTGGGGGCGCCGAAGTGCTCGCTCAACTGGCAGGGCACCACCCCCGAGACCTACTCGTACACCGTCACCAACGTGTCGAAGAATGCCCGCGTCTTCCTGGGGGCGCTGCCCGACTTCCGGGGCGTGTCCATCGGCTCCGCGGAGCTGGGGAAGGACGCGCGGTGCGTGCCCGGCGTGTCCAGCTTCACCTGTGCGCGCGGGCGCTGCCTGCCGACGGGCGCGTCACTGCCCGACGGAATACCGGAGCACCGCTGCCACGTGCCTCAGTGTGACGACGGCGTGGACAACGAGACGGGCGCGGCCGTCGACGGCCTGGTGGACTACCCGCATGACCCGGGCTGCGCTTCGGCCGATGACGACAGCGAGGATGATCCAACTCCGGCGCCCGAGTGCGCTCCGGGCAGCACGGGTGATCCGGACGGGGACGGCCACGGAACCTGGCCGGCGGATCCCGGCTGTGGAAGCGCGAGCGGGAATTCGGAGTCTGGCAACGGCGAGAGCTGCGCGGCGCCCATCGATTTCAATGAGCTCTCAGCGAATGGCGCGACCCGCGTTCAGCTCGATTTCACCACCGCGGCGGATGACGAGCAGCTCCGCTGTGGGACTCCCGGTGCCGTCGACCGGGTGGTTGGCATCCGGGTGCCTGAGGGAGGCCATCTGAACGTCCGTGGAGACAACCACATCACCGCGCTCTCGCTGCGGACGGCCTGCGGCCGCGACCTCCGGGACATGGGGTGCGAGCTGCCAGACGATGGCTCCTCCTGGGACGCCGGCACCGGCTCGGCGCCCATCGAGGCCGACGTGTACCTGGACTCGGCGGAGACGGTCTATGTGGTGGCCGAGGGCGCGGGGGTCGCGACACTCGAGATCGCTCACGAGCTGGCGTCGGGTGCCCCGTGCGACCCCTCGCACCCCTGGGCAATCTGTCACTCCTCCGAGCGGTGTCTACCCAACGCGGATGCGCCCGGGTACTCCTGCGGCACACCGCAGTGCAACGACGGCGAGAACAACGACGGGGACGAGGACGCCCTCCGGGACTACCCGAACGATCCGGGCTGCACGGACCCGTTCGACAACAGCGAGTCAGACCCGGTGCCTGTCCCGGAGTGCGCCGATGCAACGGACAACGATGGCGACGGGTTCAACGACTACCGCGATGACCCCGAGTGCCGGAGTGCTTCGGACGACAGCGAGCGCTACTGCGGCGAGAACATCGCGACCGGGGCCTTCCCCATCGTGGTCAGCGGGTCGCTTGGGGGCTCGAGGGATCTCAGGTGGAGCTGCACGGAATCGAGCAGTCCCAACAAGGTCTACGACTTTGTCGCGCCCATGCGAGGGCACTACCAGGTGACGCTGCAGACCGACTCAGAGGCCTTCCTCAGCATCAGGAGTGGCGGCTGCAGCGGCGACGTCATCGGCGACGCGTGTGGTTTGACCGATGGGGCGGGACTGCTGACCCGGGGGCTGCAACTGGAGCAGGGTCAGCACATCGTCTTCGTGGTCGAGACCGACCGAAGGGTGGGGCCGTTCACCCTCACCATCCAGGCACCCACGCAGTGCAGCAACGGCATCAGCGATGATGACGATGGCCTCGTCGACTACCCCGCGGACCCGGGGTGCGAGTCGCCGCTGGACAACGACGAGACGGAGCCTCCCAGCCTGCCGTGTCGCAACGACAGGGATGACGACGGCGACGGGAAGATCGACAGCGACGACCCGGCCTGCTTCGGGCCCGGGGTTCAGAGCGAGACAGCCCTGTGTCAGGGATTGGAGGCCACGGAGCTGCCCTCCGGGCTCCTGCCGCTCTACGTCGACGACGTCACCTCGGGCTCGGGGGCAATCTCCTCGCAGTGCAGCTCCCCCGAGGACTCCGCGCCGGAGAAGGTGTTCCTCTGGGTGGCGCCCGCTGCGGGCCGCTACGAGCTCAACACCAACAACTCCAGCTTCAACACGATTCTGGCGGCCTACCCGCCTTCCTGTCAGCCAGCGGAGCTGTTGGGCTGTACCGACTACGGCGGCGTCACTCCGGGCGCCAGCCGCTTGGTGCTCGACCTCGAGGAGCGCCAGCCCATCCTCATCGTCGTCGACGGCGCGACTTCGCAGGACCAGGGGCCGTTCTCGCTCGGCATCCGCGAGGTGCCCGCCCCATGAGCCCGCTGGTCCCACCGCTGCTTCCCGAGTCCTTCACCCCCATGAGTCACAGCCCGCGCCCCATGTCCTCGCCCTCCGCCCTGGTGATTGCCGTGCCCCGGCTCGTGCTCACGCTGGCCGTGCTGATGCTGGTCGGCTGCAACGACCCGAAGGTCGTTGCTGAGGTCGGCAAGCGCAAGGTGACGAAGGCGGATGTGGCCGCGTGGCTCGGCTCCGTGAGCGTGCGTGAGCAGGCCTCGCCCTCCGATGCGCTGGACGCGCTGGTGACGCGCTCGCTGCTCGCGGAGGAGGCGCGCCGCTCGGGACTGCTGGAGGACGACGCGGTGAAGGCCCGCCTGGCGGCCGCCGAGCGTGAGGTGCTGGCGCAGGAACTGATGGAACGCCGTCAGGCGGTCGTCACCACGGAAGCGGCGCTGCGCAAGCGCTACGAGGACACAAGGAACTCGCTGGCCCGACGTCAGGTGTGGGTGCGGCAGATCTTCGTGAACGTCCCGTCTGGTGATTTGGAGGCGAAGGCCCGGGCGCAGTCGCGGATGAACGCCATCTACGCGCGACTGGTGGGCGGCGAGGACTTCGAGAAGGTGGCGCGCGAGGCCTCCGAAGATCCGGTGAGCGCCGCGCGGGGCGGTGACCTGGGGCCGGTGATGGAGGGGCAGGTGGACGGCAGCTTCTTCGACGAGGCCACGAAGCTCGGGCGAGGGGAGCGCTCCAAGCCGTTCGCCTCCATCTACGGGCTCCACCTCGTGGAAGCGGTGGAGGATGTGAAGACGGTGGTGCCTTCCTTCGAGGAGAGCCGGGGGAAGCTGGAGGCGGAGGCGCGCCGCGAGGTCCAGGCGAGGCTGCTGGTCGAGCTCCGGGAGCGCATCGACGTGAAGACCTACCCGGAGCGGTTGGGGACCTCTCCGGTCGCCGGCCAGACGGACGGGGGCGTTCGTCGATGATTCGCCATGTCGTGGTCGTGGGGATGCTGTTCATGGCGCTCGCCGGGTGCGGGCGTTCGCCGGAGCCTGAAAGCGCCGGGGACTCGGCGACTGGCCAGACGCGCGCCGCCGTGGTGACGACGGACGTGACGCCGCCGGTCATCACCTTCGGCACAGCCCAGGACGCGGCCGTGACGCCGCCCGCCGTCCTCACCTGGTCCATCTCGGACGAGAACGCCACCACCTATGATGCGTGGCTGGACGGCGTACCCGCGCGGAGCGGGGTTCAGGTCTCGCAGGAAGGCCGGCACGTCCTCGTCGTCGAGGCGACGGATGCCGTCGGTCTGACCTCCACGGCGGTGCTGCGCTTCTTCGTCGATGCGGCGCCCCCCTCCATCCAGGTGAGCGGCGTGAGCGATGGCCAGGTGGCGAACGCCGCCTCGTTCACCCCCGTCGTCACCGCGTCGGATTCCAACGGCGTCATCCTGGCCCTGACGCTGAACGGGCAGCCCTACACCAGTGGCACGCAGGTGACGCAGGAGGGCTGGCATTTCTTGTTCATCCAGGCCACGGACGGCGCGGGCCGGATGACCACCCGGACGGTGAGCTTCGCCATCGACCGGTCTCCGCCGGACTTCAACCTCTACGGCAAGCCCTGGGACCACGCGACGAATGTCCCGTTCTTCGCGAGCTGGTCCACCGTGGACCTGACCTCGACCCATACGGAGGCCTGGCTGGATGGCGTGCCGGTGGGGTCGGGCCCCTTCATACAGGACGAGGGCTGGCACACGTTGACGCTCCAGGCGACGGATGCCGTTGGCCTCACCACCACGCGGGTATGGCGCATCTTCATCGACACCCAGCCGCCGGACATCACGGTGTCGGGCGTCCAGGACGGCGACATCCTCGACGTGGCGAGCGTGACGCCGGCCTTCACCGCCACGGACAACGACCTGTCCAGCTATCCGCCCGTGGTGACCGCGACGCTCGATGGCGACACCTTCGCAGGTGGCACGGCGCTGGTGGACGAGCAGGACTACGTGCTCCGCGTCACCGCGAGGGACCGCGCTGGCAACGTCGCGACGCATCCGGATGTGCGCTTCGCCATCGACCGGACCGCGCCGCGGTTGGAGGTGACGGGCTTGGAGGTGCTCCGGAGCCGTACGCCCTTCACCATCGTGTTCTCCATCGTGGAACCCCACCTGGACACCTGGACGGCCAAGGTGGATGGCGTGGACTACGTGAGCGGCACGGCGGTGAGCGCTCCGGGAACACACCTGTTCTCCCTTCAGGCCCGGGACGACGCGGGCCACGTCGCGGTCTTCGAGCGTACCTTCACCCTCGACCAGACGGCTCCGTCGCTGGTGGTGACGGGCATCCCCGCCCTCACCCGGGCGGAGACCCTCACTCCGGTGTTCAGCGCCACGGATGACGGGCCGGGGCCCATCACCTACGTCGGACGTCTGGATGGCAGCACGGAGGTTCGCAGCGGCGAGCCGATGGCGGTGGGCGTGGGCAACCACGAGCTCGTCGTCACCGCGACGGACGACGTCGGGAACGAGGAGCGCAGGACCCTTGCGTTCACGGTCGACCGCACGCCCCCGGAGATCTCCATTTCGGGGGCTTCGCCGGGCCAGGTCCGAGGAGGCCCCTTCACCCTCACCTACACCGTGCAGGACGACCACCCGGGGCCCCCGGCCATTGCGAAGCTGGGGACGCAGGACTTCGTGAGCGGGTCCACCGTCTCGGACGAGGGCGCTTACACGCTCGTGGTCACTGCGAAGGATGGCGCGGGCAACGAGGCGCAGGCCTCCCTGTCGTTCACGGTGGACCTCACGGACCCCGTCGTGGAGCGAGTGAGCCCGGAGGACGACCTCCACGTCAAGGCCGAGTCGGTCGAGGTGGTGCTGAAGGCGACCGACAACCTGAGCCAGGTCACCGTGCGCTCGGGCGCCACGACCTTCGCGCGCGGGGCGGATGGGAACCACCGCGCCACGTTCGCCCTGGTCGAGGGGGCGAACGTCATCGACGTGGAGGTGTTGGACCAGGGCGACAACGTCACGAACCACCGCGTGACCGTCTTCAGGGACATGACGGCTCCGGAGCTCGTCGTGGTGGAGCCCGAGGAGGGCGGGCGCATCCGCGAGGCGCAAGTCACGGTGTCTGGCACGGCGACGGACCTGTCTCCGCCGGTGACGGTGACGGTGGGGACCTCCTCCGTCCAGGCGGACAGCCTGGGCAACTTCTCGCTCACCGTCCCGCTCGTGCCCGGTTCCAACACCCTCACCGTGACGGCCCGGGATGACCTGGGGAACTCGGTGTCGATGAACCGCGTGGTGCGCTCCAACGTCATCCTCCCGACGCTGGTCGTGACCACGCCGAGCGATGGCGCCACGCTCACCACCGAAGAGGTGACGGTCAGTGGTACCGCGGCGCCCGGTGGGAGCGGCGACCCAGCGAACGCCGTCATCGTGTCCATCGGCGAGACGGAGGTGCCCCTGGATGGCCAGGGAGCCTTCACGGCGAACATTCCGCTCGGGCTGGGCTCGAACACCCTGACCATCACCGCGACGGACCGCTATGGCCTGGTCCGCACGGAGGTGCGGACCGTCACCCGCGCCGAGCCGCCTTCGGATGGAGGGACTTGGGACGCGGGCACTCCGGACGCGGGGACCCGGGACGCGGGTACTTCGGATGCCGGCGCTGCTCGCGATGCGGGTACGGGGAGCGGCACGTCCGACGCAGGCCCCGTGGCCAGCGTGGACGCGGGCCCGGGCACGCCCGAGCCGTCGCCCGTGCTGGTGGTCGAGTCGCCGGAGGAGCAGGGCGTCTTCGGTGGGAACCACGTCGTGGTGTCCGGCCGGGTGGAGGGAGGCAAGCTCCCGCTTCGCGTCACCGTCGCGGGCGTGAACGTGCCCATCATCGGTCGTGACTTCACCAGCTCGCTGGTCTTGAACGGGGATGGCGAGCACCGGCTCCACCTCCAGGTGACGGACGCGCTGGGCCGCACGGCCACCGCGCAGCGCACGGTGGTGATGGACCGCACGGCGCCCGTCCTCACCATCACCGACCCCAGCATCAGCCCCGCGATCGTCTTCGCGTCGCCCTATCGGGTCCGGGGCACCGTGGGTGAGCCGCACCTGGTCTCGCTGACCATCAACGGCGCGCCGGTGCAGCTTCTGGCGGGCCAGTTCAGCCACGCCGTCGAGCTGGCGATGGGGGAGGGGGCGCAGACCTCCGTCCGCATCGTCGCCCGGGACGTCGTGGGCCATGTCACGGAGCGGAACCTGGTCCTCCAGGCGCAGGCCTCGTGGCCGGTCGTCCGCATCCTCTCGCCAGTCGAGGGCAGCGAGGCTCCGGGCGGGGATATTCCTGTCGTCGTGGAAGTCGACAGCCTGCGGCCGGTGACGGTCCGTGTCGGCACCGGACAGGCCATTCGCATCGGGGAGACGAACCGGTACGAGGTCCCCCACTACGCCCTCGACCTCGGAGAGAACACCATCACCGTGGTCGCGACGGATGACGCGGGCATGAGCCGCTCGGCGAGCGTGCGGGTGCGCTACCGCGACGCGCTGAAGGAGCCGCTCGCGGTGACGGGCGTGGTGCCCCGTCCGGGTGCGCAGGACGTGGAGCCGGACTCGCTCATCAGCCTCGCGTTCAACAAGCCCATCAGCGTCGAGGGTCTCGACGAGCGGATCACCGTGAAGGTGGAGGGGCAGTCCGAGCGACTCGCCGGCGGCTTCTCCGTGGCCCCGGGGGCGCAGACAGTCACTTTCATCGCCAGGGCACCACTGCCCGAGGGGGCACGACTGCGCGTGGAGGCTTCCGGATTGGCCGCCGAGAGGCCGCCGGATGCCGGAAGCGTGGGGATGACAGCGTCCTTCGCCAGCGAGTTCTCCGTGCGCCGGCCCCTCACGCGCGTGCGTGGCATCGTGACGGACACGGACTTCCGCCCGCTGGCTGGCGTGTCCGTGACGCTGGAGGCCCTGGGGCTTTCCACCGTCACCGGCCCGGACGGCAACTGGGCCCTGTTCGCCCCTCGTGGGGGAACGATGGTGGTGCGCTATGAGGGCGGCGTCACGTCGGACGGGCGCACCTTGCCCAGGGTGCGCCGCCGGCTCGTTGTCACCGAGGGAGGCGACACCCAGGACCTGCCGCTGCCGCTCACTCCCGTGGACCTGACGTCCGCGCAGATGGTGGATGCGCCGAGCACCCTGACGCTCGACTTCGCGGGGCGGCACCCGGGCCTCTCGGTGGAGATGACGGAGGCGGGGGGGCTGTCCTTCCCGGACGGTCGGACGCACGGGGTGGTCACGGCCACGGAGGTTCCCTCCTACGCGCTGCCCGTCCCCATGGAGGGCCGGGCGGCGCTCGCGTCGCTGTGGCAGGTCGGCCCCGCGGGCCTGCGGCTGGACAAGCCCGCCACGCTGCGGATGCCCAACCTCACGGGACTGCCGGAGGGGCGGTATGCACTGCTGCTCGCATATGACCCCCAGGACCATGTCCTGGAGCGCGTGGGCTTCGGGCGGGTGGTCCCCGGCGGACCGGGCCAGACGCTCGTCGTCTCCACCCAGCCGCTGCGGGTGCCTTCGGTGGAGTTCCTGGGCTACATGCCGCTGACGGACGCGCAGAGCGCGGCGGTCGCGGCGGCGCTCGGGGCGGGTGGAAGCTCGCCCGCGGACGGTGGGCTGGGCCTGCGCCTGCCCTCGGGTAGCCGGGGCCCGGCCATGCCGGCCTGGAAGCACCTGCTGTCGGCCTTCACCATCGGCGAGGCGCACGCGCAGCTCGGCGGGGTGTTCTACGGCGGGTACTCGGCGCTGGACACGATCCTCAACAACTCCGTGCCGGCCGCGTTGACGGGCTTCGTGCGCGCTCCGCTGGAGCGGCAGCTGGCGCTCCAACTGCGCCAGCCGACCGAAGCGGACTTCGGCGCGGCGGCGTCGAAGCTCGTGTCGATGCCATACACGTTGGCGCTCGACTTCTCCGCCCGCTTCGAGTCCTCGGACCCGTACGACTCGCAGAACCCGGAGACGGTGCGGCTGGTGATGGAGGCGAAGGGGCCGGGCGGCGAGGTTCTCACTCCGCCCGAGGGCGAGTCCTGGACGACGGAGGAGTACGAGGGAGAGGCCGCGCTTGCGCCGAACGTGCAACTGCCGCTGGGCACGTCGGAGATCACCCTGACGGCCTTCTCGCGCTCCAGCCACCGTGTGCTCAAGCTGGAGGCGGAGCTGAAGGTGGACGCGGATGCCGGCCCCGCTGTGCGGCTGACGCTGCGCAAGACGGTGGACACCTTCAACGAAGCGGATGACGAGGCGGTGCACAGCCCCGTTCGCTTCCAAGGTCTGCGGGTATCGGTGACGGGACCGGGCACTGGCTATGTCTCGGTGACCGGGGACAGGGGCGGGTACGGGACGCCCATCGTGTCGCTGGGTGGCGAGTCCATGGGCATTGCCTGCACGGAGGTGCCCACCGGCCCGCGCCTGGTGGAGCGCGTGGGCGCCGACGGGGTGGTGCATTACGAGCCCGTCCTCTACCAGTTCCCGGTGTGCTCGCAGACGTTCTGGGTGTCCCCGGGCCGCTCCACGCGCGCGGACATCCTGGTGGACGTGCGGATGCTGCACGGCTCGCTGACGTTCATGGGCCGTGACGGCATGGCGCTTGAGGGCACCTGTGTCGGCTCGGCAGAGACGGCCGAGGTGGACCCGGAGACAGGCGACTACGTCCGTATCGCCGCGGAGGACGTGAAGAAGACGGAGGTGCACTTCTTCCGCGAGGACGACCTGGCGAACCCCATCGCCACGTTCACCACCGGCAAGCCCAACGAGCCGGCGTGCGCGCAGGAAGGGGCGTTCGAGAAGGGGCAGCCGCATGGGTACTACGCCCGCGTGCGGACGGGGCCGGCCGCGAACATCCGACGCATGGCTCGCGAGCGCTGCCGTGAGCTGGAGCGGACGTTGGCCACGGACGCGGGCCTGGGGGACGGCGGCTCGGACGACCCGGACTGGGCCTATTACCAGGCCAACTGCCAGGACAACCGGACGAACTACCTCCGCCTCAACCCCGGTGAGCGCCTGGTGGTCTTCGCGGTGAACCATGCCACGGGTTACGCGGGCATGCGGACCATCACCGTGCCGAGCATCAACCGGGTGCTGCGCCGGGAGGACGGGACGTGCCCGCTGGACGAGTCGTCGGGCCCGCTGGAGGTGGACGAGTACGGTGAGACGCTGACGTTGTCGCGGTGCACGCAGGCCGAGCTGGGGATTCCGGCGGACCTGCGGTTGTACCCGCCGGAGCTGGAGGTCCGCGTCGCGCGGCGTACGACGCCGGAGGGTGTGCAGGTGGCGCCCAGGCCGAGCCTCATCCGCCACGGCGGAGCGGCCACGACGCGCGACGACTTCCTGCAGGTGTCCACGCACTGGCGCGTGCGCCAGACGTTGGAGTCCGACCTGGATGGCGGCGTGGACGGGGGCCATGACGCCGGTCCGCCGCCGCTGGACGCGGGCCTGCCGGATGGTGGCTTCGACGCGGACTCCTGGTGCCAGGACGCAGGGCGCCTGCCCGACGGCGGGGTGTGCGAGCCGGGCGTGATTCGCGACTGGGGGACGCCAGGCCATGCGCTGGAGGTCTTCTGCTCGGAGCTGCCGGAGGGCTCGGCGCAGCGGGTGCTGGGCCAGTGCGCGGCGGGGTCGGCGAGGGTGGTGGACGTGCCGGCGGGCGTGCCACCCCTGGCGGGCCGCATCGTGCGGGTGACCCAGACGTCGGTGGAAGAGCCGGCGGTGGTGGCGTTCCCGGTGAGGCCGGGCCGCCACACGTCCATGGTGCAGGCGTCGCTGACCTACGAGAACGATGCGGGCCAGCCGGTGGTGGTGGGGGCGCTGCCTCGGGCCAACTACTACCTGCACGTCGTGGGGCACCCGGTGCTGGACCGTGACGAGAATGACGACGGCTTCCTGCAGCCGAGCGAGCAGAGCTCGAAGCCGCCGGACTTCGCGGACGGCGTGCTGCGCCCAGAAGACCCCCCGGTGCTCGGCCTGCCGAAGTTCGCGGTGGGGCTGAAGAACGTCTACCGGCACCGCGAGGCGGACGGCACGGCGCTGGAGCGTTACGACCTGGCGCGAGAGCACGAGTTCCGCGTGCTGCAGATGGGGGGCTCTGCGGTCATCACCGCGAACACGGGCGTGGACCTCGCGGACGCGGGCACGCCGGGGCGCGTGTTGACGAACGAGGACCGGCCGAGCGCGTCCGAGGATGACCTCGCGTACGACTTCCTCCTGGAGCAGTTCCAGGAGCCGGATCAGCCGGGCCGCGCGGGAACCCTGAGCGGCGAGTACACGCTGCGGCTGGGCTCGGACGACTTCGGCATCGACTGCCCTGTGAAGGTTGACAAGGAGAACCAGAAGCTCAGCGGCTCCTGTGTGGGCGAATACCTGCCCGAGGTCCTGTCCGCCACGGACATCGTGTACTTCGAGCTGTTCCTGAGCGGGAACGCGGACAACGTCCTCTATCGCTTCAACTTCCACGGAATCTCTCCGCGCACGGACTACGTCACGGCCGGAGGCGAGGACACCGTCGAGAAGTCCCTGTCTCCCCTGCCGGAGCCCTCGGGAACGTCCCGGGCCTCCCCGGTCACCACCGCGGATGGGAAGCCGATCTCCGACAGGGCGGTCGTCTACTTCGCGCTCGAGCCGGAGCAGTTCTCCCGGGGCACGATTGATATCTGCGAGGCCGAGCCCTGCACCGGGGACGCGCTGCTGAAGCACGCGCGGCTCGAGGTGGAGAGGGTCCCCGTGGATCCGGCGAAGCCGGAAGGGGCCAAGCGTCCCTCCTACAAGATTCTCGATGAGACAGGTCGAGGCGGGCCGCTGGTTCAACTCGAGAAGTCCGGTGCGAACAACGCCCGACGCTTCTCGATGAGCGTCCCGACCGACGTGGGCACGATGATGGGGGCTCAGCGGCGCGGCAACGTGCTCGTGCTGAAGACCCAACAGGACCCGCTGTTCGCATGGATGACTCCGCCGCCGGTCCAACGGACCGAGCTCGGCGAGCCCGTGGGCCGCTACACGTTCGTCAATGCCCGCGCGCCGGGCCAGAGCAAGGTCGAGGGCATCAACCTGGCCGGTGGAAACCTCGCGCTGTCGTACGAGGACTTCTCCATTCCCCAGTTCGGAGAGTCGGTCCGGTTCGTTCGTACCTACAACAACCAGAACAACGTCACCGGGCCCACCGGCACGGGCTGGATGCACAACTACGAGGGCTTCGTCTTCGAGGAGTCGCTCGGCCGCTACACCGTCGTGCTGGGTGGGCAGTCCTATGACTTCCCGGACTGCGAGACCATCGACCCCGTCGAGAGGACGGCGGAGGGGTGCCGCACGGACACGGCGCACGGAGGAAGGCTGCGGGTCGGCGTGACGGCGCAGGGGACGCCGGACGTCGAGTTCATGTCCCAGGATGGGGTGCGCTACCAGTTCAACCGCCGCTCGAAGCTCACCACGGACCAGGGGAGCCGGCGCTGGGTGCTGACGCGGTTCGCGAGTGGCCAGGAGGTGCCGGAGGAGCCGCAGCAGCCGGACAAGGGGTGGACGCTCATCACCTATGTCGGGGACACGGACCGGGTCGAGCGCGTCACGCGGGAGCCGGGGCAGCTCAGTCTGGTCTTCACCTATGAGCCCATCCTCCCGGAGCGGGACATCTTCGGGGGCTCGCTGCCTGACAAGTACGTGGAGCGGCTCAAGGTGCGGGCCCGCATCGAGGGGCTGGAGCTGTTGTCGGAAGTCGGCATCTACTACCGGCAGGATGTGCCGGCGGACCTGGAGGACCTCGACACCGACGTCGCCCTTCATCGGGTGCGGCTCAGCCATGATCGTCATGGCAACCTGGTGCGCGCCGAGCGTCCCACGGGCCTGCCGCGGCAGGCGTGGGTGTACGAGTACGCGCCGCTGCCCGAGGGGACGTCAGGATATGCGCGGTGGCGGCTCGCCAACGAGCTGAGGACCGCGCGGTTCAAGCTGACCGCGCATCCGGATTCGGAGCCCGACCCGGATGATGCGCTGGACTTCTTCGACCAGTCGGTGACGACCTACGCCAGCTCCGGCACGTCGGAGACGTATGACCATGTGCCGAAAGAAGAGGTCATCGACTCGGCGGTGCTGTCGGGCCAGGGGCCGGACCCGCTGCGGGTGGCCTACGACGCCTCGGCTAGCAAGCGCACGGTGACGCGGCCGGATGCTGTGGCCGTCGTGTACGAGCTGAATCACTACGGCAGCGTGACGAGCCGGAAGGTGGGCTCGGCGCCTGCCCAGACAACGGTCTGGAAGGACGCGCAGATCTCCCCGGAGACCATCACCCTGCCGAACGAGCTCAAGCTCGAGTACGCCATCAATGCCTCGCACCGCCTGGAGAAGGTGACGGTGAAGTCCATCCCGGCAAACCTGCCGGACGGTGGAGTCTCGGGCGTCGCCGTGGATACGGCGCTGGTCGACAGGCGCTACACGGACGACGTCAGCCAGCGGTTCGGTGTCGCGAACATCAGCACCTTCCCGGAGCAGTCGGGCGTCAATACCGTCACGACCCAGCTCAATCCCCAGGGGACGCTGGCGAACGTCACGGTGCGAGACGCGACCAATACGCAGGTCTACGACTCCGGTACTCGCAACTACGATACGGGGGGCAAGGGCACCCTCCTGAACGCGGTCGATGCGCTCCAGCAGACCGTGGAGTACCTGGAGCCGAGTGCGCTCGGGCTGCCGCAGGTGGTGAAGATCACCCATCCGACGGCAACCAGTACAGCGCTGCGGACGCTGACCCACAGGCTCGTCTACGACCGGTATGGCCGCGTCACCCGCTCCACGGTCGAGGAGACTGGCGCAGCCCAGGAGTGGAGCTACGACAGTGTGGGGCGCCTCTTGCGCCACAAGGTCAAGGGTGAGCCGGACCAGGAGTGGTTCTATCGCTACGAGCCGGCGAATCGGGCCGTGACGCTCACGGAGACGATGCCCGCCGTGCAGCACTCCCGGACCATCGAGACGAAGGAGGAGCTTGCTGGGGAGCACGCGGGTGTCACCGTGCTGGAGAAGGTTCGCTACGGGAAGATGCAGGCGGATGCGTCCTGGCCCGAGTCCCTTCGCGTGACCTACCTGCGGAACGGGCGTCCGGTGAGCTCCGTCGATGCGCTCGATGTGAGGCGCGAGTACGAGTACGACGACAGCGGTCGGCTGACGGGTGTGAAGCTCACCCACGCGGGGGACACCACGGGCCCGGTCGCTGGCACCTACGAGGTCAAGTACGAGGACCTGGATGCGGACGGCAACCCGCGCCGTGTCATCGACTCGAATGGACTGGTCACGAAGGTGGGGTACGACGTCTTCGGGCGGCCCGTGCACTGGGATTACACGGGTGCGGATGCGATGACCGCCCGGGAGTCCGAGGAGATCCGCCGCGACTTCAGTGGCAGGGCGATCTCCCATGCCTTTGGTGGGCTGGCGCTGAAGCATGTGTTGGCGATGCAGCCAGACCCATTCGGTCGCACCACCTCGACCCAGAGCGTGGGCTTGCCGGGGGGCGTCTCCACTTCCGTCACATACGACGCGATGGGGCGCGTCACGAGCCGGAGCGACACCGTCATGGGGAGCTCCGAGACGTTCGAGTACAAGGACGCGCTTGGACGACTGACCTCCTACTCGCGCACGACGCAGTCAGGCGCCACGCCCCTCAGGCTGGAGGAGACACGCGAGTACCAGGATGCTCGTGACACGAATGGCCGCCGGAAGGTCATCATCGTCCGGAGGATTCCAGCCGCGGGTGCCTCGGTTCGTTTCGAGCGAATCGAGCAGGAGATCGATGCGGCGGACCGCATCATGAAGGAGGTCACCCGGGTGCATGGGGCCCAGGCCAGCACCCGGTACACCTACGATGCGCGCGGCAATGTGACGTCGATCACCACGCCGACGGACGAAACGACGCTCTTGCACTACGACCCTGTGGGCAATCTCCTGAAGAGGGAGGAGCCGGGCAACGCCGACGCGCCGGCAGCCATCACGGAGTTCGTCGTGGACCCCGGCTGGCGGGTGAGCCACACGCAGGGGCCTCGTACGGATGACGTGTGGGAGTTCCAGTACGACGCCTTCGGGCGGCTGACTTCCCGGAAGTTGCTGACCACCAGCACGAACACCCTGGGGGCGACCTGGACGTATGCGTATGGCGTCAAGGGCGCGAAGGGGGCCGACGGGACGGTCCCGGACAGCGCCGAGGTCGAGACGGATCCACTCAGCCGCAAGACCATCCGCTTCTTCAACGCGCGTCACCAGCTCCTCAAGGAGGTGCGTGAGGACAAGGGTGTGGCTCCCGAGAGCCAGAACACGCTCACCACGGTGCTTGCGTACGACGGGCCGTGGCTGCGCAAGCGCGTGGTGACGGAGTCGACGGCGGGCGCTCCGGGGAGCGCGTGGGTGTCCACCCTGGAGCGGGAGGACATCGACGACCGGGGCCGCTCGCGCAAGGTACGTGAGCACTGGACGGGGAGCGTCGAGTCCTCGGCGCACGCCTACGCGTACGTGACCGAGAGCCCCTGGAATGGACGGACCGTCAACGTGGTGCAGCGGGGTACGACCTCCGTGTCCGTGCGGCAGCAGGACTTCACGCTTGAGGTGGACAGTCTCGGCAATCTGATTCGCCGGACGCAGGGCGGTCTGACGGATGAATGGAGCTACGACGCCGATGGCCGGCTCGTGATGGCCGCGCCCGCGGGCACGACCGAGACATCCTTCACCTATGACGAAGGATTGCTCGTCCGCCAGGTGTTCGGCACGGAGCCCACGGCGTTCGAGTACCGGCTGGACGGCGAGCTTCGGAAGGTGACGGAGCCCTCGGGTCGCGAGCGTGAGCTGTTCTACGCGCCCCGTGGGTTGGTGGAGCGCGAGACTTATGGACTGGGCAGCGAGAAGGTGGAGACGAAGTACACCTACAACAGCGGCGGGTTCCTGAAGTCGGTGGCGAAGGGGTATGGGACTGCCGACAGGAAGGACTGGACCTTCGACTACGGGCCGCTGGGCGAGCTGCGCGGCACGACACTGCCGGGGCAGGGGACCTTCGCGTATGGGTACGACGCGCTTCGCCAATTGGTGAGCATCCGGCCGCCTGGAAGCGTAGGGGCGCTGGAGGAGTTCAAGTACGACTACCTGGGACGCAAGCTCTACCGGAAGCGTGGCGAGTCGGTATGGAGCACGAAGTGGATCCAGGGGGCTGCGGAGCGCACCAATCCGGACGATGACATCGTCGTGGCGCTCCCGGATGGCCGTGGTCGGGTCGCGTTGGAGAAGTTCCAGCCAGGGGCCTCGACGCAGGCCTACAAGGATTTGTCCGAGGTGGCCTACGCGTACGATGGCCAGGATGGCCTGCTGCGCGCGCGAGAGAGCCGGGATGGCCAGGCTGACGTCCTCAACACCTATGCCTATGACGGGCGCCACCGTCTGGAGGAGGTCGACCGCGCTGGCGACCTCGTGAAGTACGAGTACGTGTCGGGGAGTGACCGACTCCACCGACGGATGTCGCGGCGCGGAACGGAGACGGGGCGGGTCGTGGAGTACGGCTACGACACGCTGTCTCGTGTGAATTCGCTGAAGACGTTCGACGGCTTGCTGCTCCAGTCCTCACGGAGTGTCGCTTTCGAGGCGGGTGGTGAGCGCCTGGCCCGGATTGCGGATGAGGGGCCGCAGGGGCAGGTGGTGGAGAACCACTGCTACGACGGCCAGGGACGGCTGACGTCGGTTCGTGCCACGACGTTGACGAACGAGGTGGGCTGCGCGCAGTCGCCTTCCACGGCGGTGACGTGGTTCCAGTACGAGTACGACGGGCGGGGTAACCGCAAGAGTGAGCGCTTCCGCGGCACCGCTACGGCGATGGCGGAGCAGTTGACCGAGTACGGCTACGACGCAGCGGATCGACTCACGGGCGTGCGCTACCCGGCGGACAGCCAGAGTCAGCGGGAAGGCGTGCTGTACCAGCTCTCAGCCGAGGGGCTGCGCCTGGGTGAAAAGCGCGCGGCGAACCTGCCGTCGACGGTCAACCTGGACGAGCGCGGCTTCTCCGAAGTGGTGATGCCGGAGGTGGACTGGGCCTACGGCTACAACGCAGTCGGAGTGCTCCAGCGCATCGAGCAGCACGGCGCTCTGGTCACGTCGTTCACCACGGATGGTTCGGGGCGCACGAGGGGGAGGGTGGTCGCGAACGGGCCTGAGACGAAGTATGGCTGGGACGCGGCGGGGCGGCTGACACAGGTGGAACAGCCGACGGAGGGGGCCGGAGGTGGAACGGGCGTTACCCAGGTGAAGTACCGGTACGGCTTCGATGGATTGCGCCGCTCCAAGCAGGTCGGAAGCAGTCCCGCCACGGAGTATCTGTGGGACAGCTCGGGGCTGGTGGAGGAGCGCACGGGGGCCAGCCGGCTGCTCTACGAGAACCTGGGGAGCCACGTCGTGTCCGCCGGTGGTGAGCGCGTGCTACATGACGGGCTCGGCAGTGCGGTGGGGCGAGTCAAGACAGACGGAAGCCTCTCGGCTCAGTACCAATTCGACGCCTGGGGCGGGTACCGTGGCGGAACGGGCCCTGTCGCCGGTGAAGCCAGCATCGGGTACACGGGCCACGCCTGGGATGCGGAGAGTGGGCTCACCTACGCCCAGCAGCGTTGGTACGACTCGGTGACAGGGCGGTTCCTGTCCGAAGACCCGGTTGGCCCCGATGGACGGCAGCAGACACCAGGGGCGCTGAATCCTTGGCTGTATGCCGTTGCAAACCCCCTTCGGTACACGGACCCAGATGGCCGTCGGGAACTTGGCTATGGCGACGAAGGGCCGCTTCTTACAGATGAGCAGCTTGAGATGTGGCTTCGCTCAAATGAGTCAATGGACCGCAAGTGCGCCCAGGGAGATCAACACTGGTGCCGGGTCCGCACACTGGAGAAAGCTACATTCGGAACCCTGGGGGTAGGGACAGCGCTGGGAGGAGGCTCTCTTGTGGGGCCTCCTGCCCTTTCGTTTGCAAAAAGCAGCGCACTTGCGGTCTACGGCGGCACAATCGGTCCGCTGGTGGCCGGAGCGGTGGGAACCTTCCAGAGCAGAGGTCTTGGCTGGTGGAATGCTGTCCAAGTCAATGCTGGCCACTGGATGGGAGCAGCCCAGAACTTCGTCGACTTGGCTGACGATGCTGGAGTGCTTGCTGGCGAGTCACGTTTGGTGGGCGAAGTCGCTGATGTGACTTTGAGGGGGGCTAGGCGCGTTTGGTCAGATGTCTGGGATGGGACGCGTGAGTGGATTGGGCGTCAGTGGGACCGTATCCCGGTAGTTTTCCCTGAGCGAGGCTTGGTTCCGTCTCCCGCTGGGGGCCGGGCGGTGGAGCTACCTGACCTCGACGGGCCGTTCCAGATGTCCAGTGGCGCCATCCCTCCGCGCAGGAAGCTGCGTGACGGCACCTACGGTTCTGCGGTGCGGGTATCGGGGCCCTCGGTCGCGGGGCAGGTTGAGTATGGCTCTACGGACCTGGCCATGGAAGCGACTCGATTCCGACGCGACAATGGGATCGAGGGGGGGAACGTGGCTGTGTTCGAATTCGAAGATGCTGATGGAACACTGCGGACGTTTGCATTTCCTTCGATTGCACCCAATACCTATTCAGATGCGAAGGAAGGGATCCACTCGGAGTCGGTTGGGCGTTTGTGGATGGAAGCCGCTGGGGTAAAGAAGGTAACGCGCATCTACACCGAGAGAGAGCCTTGTACATTGGGGTTTGCCAATTGTAAGCGGATGTTGGATGAGCGCTTCAAACATGTTCCCGTGACCTGGAGTTTCGAGTATGGGAATTCAAAAGAGTCGCGTCAGAGAGGAAATGATGCACTGGATGCGGCTCTTAGGTCCCTTGGACTCAGAAAGTGAGGGGTAGATGTTTCACGGCGTGACGTTCGATGCGAGCCAAGATGCGTGGACCGCACGTATCGAAGTGGATGGGCGGATTGTTTATGAGGAGGATTATGCGTTTGATGTTGATGCCGCCCTGGGACGTGAGGTCGCTCTTCTGAAAAACGGGTGGGGGGCTGAGAGAAATTTTCCTGAGCTCGACCTCGCTGGGGTATGTAGGCGAGTCGCCGAGCGACTGGGCATACTCCTTCGAACTGATAGTTGGCATCAGTGGGCGGCAAGTGTTGGTCTTTCCTCAGACGAGTTCTTGAGGCTGGTGGGAGCGAAGAGGGCAGGGGGGGCAGTGCCTAGCGCAGGGACGCAGGTGAGTCAGGCTCAGGTACTGGAGCAACTAATTCAGGAGAAAGGCATCAGCAGGGGCGCCGCCATCGCTGCTCTGGAGGAATTCATCTGCACTACAGCCCGGAAGCACTATGGCGAGGAGCGGCGGCTGGAGGCCCGGTATGAGCCGGAAAAGGGAGTTGTGGAGCTCTTTCAGCCTATGGTGATCGTGCGCCAGATCGCCGATGAGGCGGAGGCGCTGCATCAAATTCCCATCGATGAAGCGCGCAAGCACGGGCTGGAGGTGGACGTCGGAGAGGAGATCGTCTTCCAGGTGTTCTACCGTGAGGAGGATAGGGCCACAGCCCGTGCACAGGATTTGAGTTGGGGGCGGTTGCTGAATCTACGTACGGATGGGAACTTCATTGAGCCGCTGACTCCGGACGGCCTGCGGGAGGGTATCCTCAAGCATCTCGGTGATGCGCAAGGGAAGCGTTGACGCGGGTCGACCGGTTTGCCTACTTCTGCTGCCATATGCTTTCGCGAGGCGGAGCTTGCTTGCTGCGGGGGAGTGATGCCTCGGGCGAGTCTGGCTCCGATCCTGAGAGCAGATGAACTCTTGAAAATGTCGCGACCGGTTCTCATGTCTGCAGATGAGTCTGGCATGTCAAGCGGAGACAAGGAGTCCCCGTCGCGCCGCTTGACGTCGGCTGATCAACGGATAGCAGGCATGGATACATCCGGCTTCCCATCGCGCGAGGCGCTCAATGCCGCTGTGTCGGAAACAGCCGTATTGAGTCGGGGAGAATATCTCAATAGTTTCGCATATGGTCGTGGCATCCCCTGGCAGCTCTGGACCGGAAGTCTGACACGAAGAAGTACAGGCGAGTGGGCGTTCGGACGCGCTTTGACGAATGCTCTGGAGAATGCAAAGGCAATTTATTTCAATATCACCGGAATGGATTCTGCTTGTCCTCCCTCTGAGGCATATCGCCGGGGGAAAGCTGGTGTTATTTATGCTTTTACGCGGGACCGATTTGCTGGAAACATTGGCGAATGTGACAAATGCCGAACTCGCGACAATTATTCAGAATCCCGCTTCCTGGGGAAGACAATTTTCTATGAGAGCGGAAAGGCACTTCCAACAAAAGACGTGGTGCGTCGTGCTCTCGGTATTGAGATGTGTCCATAGTGAATAGTGGCTATGTGTCGCCGTCGCGGAGGGGCTGATGTGGCTGCTGCTGAGTGACAAAGAGCTGGTTTCGATGTATGTGCGAGAATTTATCGGTCGTGAGGCGCCAATGGGGATTGCTGGCCTGTTACGAAAGCTTCAGTTGCTATGTGTGGGGGTTGGTATCTATGTTAAGACCTCTCTCAATGATCTGTGCCTTACCCTGGCGTCGTCCGATGCTACTGGAGATGAGTCGGATAATGTTGTTGTGCTGGTTCGGGGTGGGCGACTCTCTGTTTCGTATTTTGAGGCCGGAAATCGAAATGCCGTGACAAGTCGCTCGTGTTCCGTCGGTGAGTTGAATGATATTGTGGAGGCTTATTTGCTGCGTTTGATTTTGACGAACGCCAGTTCGAATTCGGCCGGTGTGTTCGAAGGCGTCTGACCTTTTGTAGTGGAGTTGCTCGCCTGAAAGCGAGGGAGGAAAGGCCAGAGGTGGTTGGGGGGCGTTCCACATTCACGGCAGACCCTGCTCGGCGAGATACTTCCGCCTGAGCCTGGGGGCTGGCCCCTCCTGCCGTCCGGGTTGCATGCTCGTCGTCCGTCGGAAGAAATCCTCGACTTCGTGCAGACAGCGCCCGGAGTCCGGGGCCAGCTCCGATTCGTCCGCTCCTCGCCTCCGGGCAGTCGCCGCGGCTCGAATTGCCAGCGGGTGCCCCGGTGCGGACCGAACCGCTGATTACTCCTCCCCCCGTTGCACCCCACGCCTATCTACCCGCTGTCACTCCTGAACCTGCGGCAGCAAAGGAGCTAGATATTGCGCTCGGGAAAGGTGCCTACGACCTGCTCAACTTCGCGGAACTAACTGGCTCTCATAGCTACCATACGTGGCACGAGGTTGGCTTGGTCAAGCTGTCGGTAGGGGAAGCTCACTTTGGAGCACCGTTCTACGAGGCCGCCACGTCAGCACGGAGCATTCGCTTCAATCTTGAGGGCGTGAACATTGAGAGAGCATTGTCGTTTGAGTCCAAGCTTGCAGCCTCGAAGAATCCGGTTCTCAACAAGCCTATCGGGGGTGAGAGCCTGATAACCGAGTGGGAGTTGCGACAGGTGCTTGATAATTGCGGGTTGTTTGAGGAGGCGATCTTCTATTGGGGTGACAACGTTGTATTTCTGGCGCGGCACCAATGGGATTGGTGCCGAAATAGGTGAGTCATGGATATTGAGGATGAGCGCAGGTTTGCTTCTGAGAGAGTGGAGTTGTATCGCGCGCGGTATCGCCAGTTTGGTGATGTGTGTTTCCCTGTGCAGATTGCGCTGCGCTGGGAGCGGGCTCTTCGTGTAGAACCGGTTGATAAGATTGCCCTGAGGGAGATTTCTGGTGAGGCCAAGGGGCGGCAGAGGGAGTTTGATGTTGCTTTTTTTACATTCTGTAACCACATGAAGGCTGTGGTTGAGGGTGTTTAGCGTGATTCGCCCTATAGATAGTCGTTGATGGGCGTTCTCGATACGAACCACACGACGCGGAACTGCTTTGGCTGTTGTGCTGACCGCAAAAGTTCGGCGAGAACTGCCCTCTTCTTTAAGTCAATGTGCGCGAATTTCACTGCGGTATATGGTCTGAATTCGACACGGTGCCCCACCACGACTCTTCCACCTGGAGTTCCCGATACACTCGGGCCAAACGAGTTCATGAATAATTACGCCGTCCCCAATCATTGGGAAGCCAGGCTGGAAGCAGCTTTTCAAGCAACGCAAGGGGCTGGAAAGGCGAAGCAATGACAGGAGTGATCGAAAACCCTAGTGAAGATGTGATGGTGATCCTGCGAGCGGCGGGCTGGACACCGGAACGCGACGTCCCGGTTGATGACGCACGAACGGCTCTGTCGCGTGTGGGTATCACCATCCACCCTGCAGCCGAACGCGTTCTCAGGTCCCTCAGCGGGTTGACCCTATACTCCAAGGATAAGAGGCGGCTCCGGTTTGATGCGGAGTTCGCTCTTGATCAAATGGAGGTGGAGTTTCTGCCGTATGTCAGGCGGTTCTTCACGGAGTCAGTCTGTCCAATTGCGTTTGGAATCGACATGATTTACTTCGTGTCAGAGGATGGTAAGTGGATGGCACTGCATGACCAGTGGACTGTGTATTGCTTGCTTCCTGGATTGGACTCGGTGCTGAGGTTCTCTTTGTTCCTTGAGGATGGGCCAGGACAGATGATTGGGATCGTGGGCGACATGGTTCCGCCCGGGTATGGACCTATCCTCAGAGATGAGTGAGACACTCCGTGCGGGTGTGGAGCTGGCACGGTCCGGGAAGGCGCCGACGCCTCGGATGCGGCGCTTCACCTCACCGTGGAGACGTTCGAGGCTGTTGGTGCTGCGCAGGCGCTTCCAGTGAGCCTTGGGGAAGGCGAAGAAGCAGGTGGCGGCGGCGAAGCCCTGGCGCAGGCACTCCATGGCCTCCGGCACCTGCCGCCCCAATCCCTCCTGGAGGGTCTCAAGCCGCTTCCTGGCGTCTTGAAGAGAGGCGGCCTCGAAGACGGCCGACGTCTCTTTGCCCAGCCGTCCACGAAGCCTCCAAGGGGCCTTGGCGAGGACGTTGCGCGTCAGGTGCACCGTGCAGCGCTGCGGCGCTCACCGCCCCCGGGCCCACCATCCGCTTCACCATCTGCGCCTTGAATGCATCCGTGTACGGCACCGCGTCCTGCCTGCTCTCGCCCCCGGGGCGTGGTCAGCTCGGCACGTCAGCCGAGGCGACAACTTCCCTGACACAGGAGGCATCCCTCGAGCAAATCACGCCGGAGGATTGACTCAACCAAGCCTGCTGTCAGAAAGGGCTGCGCAGGCCCGCTGCGGCGAAGGTTGACGCGGCGAGGCTGCTCACCCGGCTCTCAGCACACCGAGTTGCACTGCGAATCGTCGTAGCACCCGCCACAGCACTCGACCTTGCCCGGCGGGCAGTTCAGAGTGCAAGGGCCACAGTCGACCGTCGTCGTGCCGCATGTATCCGCGGGCTGGATGCCACAGCGGCTTTGTAGCCAGCACAGATCGATCGGGGTGCACTCCGGCTTGCACTGATTTGTCATCCAGTCGCAGCTTTGCCCAATGGGACAGTTTGTCCCGCAATCGATGCTGCCGCCGCAGTTGTCGGAGATGAGATTGCACTGGCCTGCGCCACACGCCGTCTTGGCCACGCAGCCCGAGTAGAGTTCGGGCGCGAGTCGTGCCGGCGTTCCCCCATCGGTTGGCGCCGTCCATCCGCCGTTGACGAGCATGGGGTCCGAGGTTCCCACCAGGGTCGCCTGGACATCCCGGCGACCCTGGCCGAGCAGCGGCTCCGTGTACCAGTTGGCATTCGTGTTGTACCGCTCCACCGTCGTAATCGGCGTGCCCAGGGTGGGATGCACGCCGCCCACGATGCGCACGGCGCCATTGCCCAGCTTCACGGCCTGGTGCCCCTTTCGAGGCACGGTCGGGGCGGATACGTTGTTCCATACGTTGGTGTTTGGCAGATACTGGTAGCCAATGGGTGTTGCTCCCGCATTGTTCCAGGTGGCGCCCACCACCACCACGTCGACGTAGGATCTGGTACGCACGGTCGCAGTGTGGCCGGCCGAGATCGTCGACGGGCTGTCGGCTGTGCGCGCCCAGGTGTTGGTGCTGGGGTTGTACAGTTCATGCTCCTTGCGGTTGCCCAGCACCAGCACCCGCCCGTCCGGCAGCGGCGTGGCCGAGTGGCTGGAGTAGGCAAAGGACGGCGCCGCGGTCGCCGTCCACGTCCCGGTCGCTGGGTCGAAGATCTCGGCAGAAGCGAGCCCCTGTGTCGTGGTGGGGTTGACTCCTCCGACGACCAGTACCTTTCCATTGCCCAGCAGTGTCTGCGTATGCCGCGCCCGGGCCGTGCTCATCGCCGCGACGGTGGTCCACTGCCCGGAGGTGGGGTTGTAGAGTTCCGCGCTCGTCCAGTCGCCATTCGTGGTGATGCCGCCCGATACCAGTACGCGCCCATCCTGCAGGCGCGTGGCGGCGTGGTCGTAGCGGCCCACATTCAGCTGGCCCGTGGCCTGCCATGTCGTGTTCGGCGACGCATAGGTGAACACCTCCGCGTGTCGGGTGCCGCCCGTACTGCCATTCGTGGTGCCGCCCGCGAGCAGGACTCGGCCATCCGTGAGCGCCGTCTGGGTTGCACTCGTCCGCACCAGCACAGGAGTCTGCGGCGTGCTGAGCGAGGCCTGCTGTGTTGCCACCGCACGCTCGTCCGGAGGCGGGGTAGGGGCGGCCTTGGGAACTCCCTCCTTCGGCCCCTGGGTACACGCCACCGCCACGGCCGCGAGCAACGTCGCGACCACGGTCCCCCTAAAACTCTGCTGAAGCACGCAACCTCCCCATGCCCTGGCGAGCGCTACTGCCCCCGGGTGGCATCGCACAGGTGGTTGAAGCCTAGCAGAACATCCGATGGGCGAGCGTGATTGTTCCGGGACCTGCGCGGGCCCACTTTCCGCCTGTGCTTGGGTCGCTCGCACTAGGAGAGGACGGATGACGGAGTTGTCCCCGTCTCGGCTCGTGGTGGTGCGCAGGTGCGCGAGGTCCGAGCCCGCGCACGGATCGCTCAGCTCAAGCGAAGCGCTCCTCTCTCCGGCGAGCGCTGGATGGAGCAACTCGTGCTTCTGCTCCTCAGTGCCAACGTCGTTGAATGCAGAGCGTGGCGCGACGCTGGCCGGCTTGAAGGTTTTTAAGAGCGCGGCTGCGCGGGAGATGATGGGCGCGGTGCACGTGCGAGCACAGGAACGCGGGCGGCTTCCTTTGGCCCCAATCGAGCCCGGCGAAAGGGCGGGCTCCTGCTCGTGCGGTGGGGTTCCAAGTCTTCCGGGTGGTGGCGGTAGGACAGAGGAATCGAACCTCCCAGGGACATGTCTCCATGCCCCTCACCGGTTTTGAAGACCGGGCCGGCCACCAGGTCCGGAGGCCCTACCGCCTCCGATTAGTGCCGGCCACCCCCTCACCCGTCAACGCGCCCGTGCACCTCGCGCCGGCTTCAGCCCCGGCAGCCCGTGCACCAGCGTCTCCAGCAGCGTGTCCCGCAGCATCTCCGCCGTCGTCTCCTTGAACGCGGCGCACGTGAGCTTGAGGCTCACAATCCCGTGCAGCCCGGCCCACAGCATCTCCGCGAGCCTCGCGGGCTGGGCCTCCGGCGCCAGCCTCCCCGCGGTCTGTAGATCCACGAACACGCTCGCCAACAACCCGAATGAGCGCGGCCCCGCTCCATCCTGCGTGCCCTGGAAGAGCTCCGCCGACAGCTTGGGGTCTTCCATGAAGATGAGCCGGTAGGTCTCCGGATGCTCCAATCCGAACGCCACATAGGCCGCCGCCATCACCTTCAGCCGCGCCAACGGCTCGGGCTCCACCGCCGCGGGCTCCAACCTAGCCAGGAACTCCTCGAACCCCCGGATGCACAGTTCCCGGGCAATCGCCTCCCGGTTCTCGAAGTGCAGGTACAGCGTCGCCGGCGCGTACTCCACGGCGTCCGCCAGCTTGCGCATCGACAGCGCCGCGAACCCCTCCTTCACCACCATCTCTCGCGCCACCCGCAGGATGTGCTCCCGCAACTCCGCCCGCTGGCGCTCCTTCCGCTCCGAAATCCCCATACCCATCACCCTAGGACTTGACCTCCCGAACGACCACCATTAAATGAACGGCGTTCAGTGAACGGTGTTCACAAAATCTTCGCTGTTCGCGCAAGGGAGTCCGACATGGCAGGCAAGGTGGCGTTGTTCGGAGCGTCCGGAGTCATCGGCCAGAGCGTGGCCAACGCGTTGAAGGCCGAGGGACGGGCCTACCGGGTGGTCGGCCGCTCCAGGAGCTCACTCGAGTCCGAGTTCGGCGCGGACCCGCTCGCCGAAGTCGTCACTTGGAACCCGGATGACCCGGCCTCCGTCAGGGACGCCGCCCGGGGCGTGGACACCCTCATCTACATGGTGGGCGTCAATTACTGGCAGTTCCACCTGCATCCGCAGGTCATGCGAAAGACGCTCGACGGCGCCATCGCGGAGGGCGTCAAGCACGTGGTCCTCATCGGCACCGTCTATCCCTACGGCCTGCCTCGCACCGCGCCCGTGCGCGACGACCACCCGCGCGAGCCCAACTCCTTCAAGGGCCGCATGCGCAAGGAACAGGAGGACCTCCTCCTCGCCGAGCACGCCGCAGGCCGCATCCAGGCCACCATCCTCCGCCTGCCTGACTTCTACGGCCCCCACGTCGAGCGCAGCTTCCTCCACCGCGCCTTCGTCGCCGCCCTCGCCGGCAAGCGCGCCCAGCTCATCGGCCCCATCGACCGGCCCCACGAGTTCATCTTCGTCCCCGACGTGGGCCCCATCGTCCTCAAGCTCATGGACGAGCCCCGCGCCTACGGCCGCTCCTGGAACCTCGCCGGCGCCGGCGCCACCACCCAGCGACAGATGATCGAAGAGACGTACCGACAGCTCGGCCGCCCCGCCAAGGTCCTCACGATGGGGAAGGGGATGCTGCGCTTCATCGGCCTGTTCGACCCGTTCATGCGCGAGCTGGTGGAGATGCACTACCTGCTCACCACCCCCGTGCTCATGGACGACTCGGAGCTGCGCCACCTGCTCGGGGACCTCCCCAAGACGCCCTACGCCGAGGGCATCCGCCAGACGCTCGCCGCCATGAAGGCGCCGCGCTCGGCCACCGTCAGTCCAGCCCCCGTTGCCACAGGTCGTCCTCGTCCAACCCCATGAGGTGACCAACCTCGTGCATCACCGTGATTCCAATCTGCTCGATGAGCTCCTCGCGCGTCTTCGCGAAGCGCTCCAGGTTCTTCTGGTAGAGCACGATGGACGCGGTGAGGTGGTCGTACGCGCTCGTCACGCTGCGCTCGCCCACGGGCGTCCCACGGAACACGCCGAGGATGCTCGGTGACAGGGGAGGGTCCTGCCCCAACAGGTCCTCGTCCGACGGGATGTCCTCCACCGCGATGGTGACGTTGTCCAGGTACTGCTTGGCGTGCTGGGGCAGCGCCTTCACCGCGTCCTCCACCGCGCGGTCGAACTCCGCCTCGCCCAGCGCCACCGGGGGAGGGAACTCCTCGGGCACCAACGCCTGCGCCCGCGCGAAGCGCTTCTTCGCCTCCTTCTCGTCCCCGCGCCGCTCCGCCATCAGCCCCAGGTAGTGGTGCGCCCACGGCTCGTCCGGCATGTCCTTGAGCACCGCCTCGAAAGCGCCGCGCGCGTCGTCGAAGCGGCACAGCTCGAACAGGGCGATGCCCCGCTCCAGCCTCGCGTCCACCGAGCGCGGCATGTGCCCGAGCGCCGCGTCCAGGCTCACCAGGGCCTGCTCGCACTCGCCCATCTGGTTGAGCCCCATGCCCTCCAAGAGCAGGAACTCGTAGAGCATCTCCACGTCCTGCTCGCGCTGCGCCAGGCGCTTGCCCCGGGCGCACAGCTCCAGGCCCTCCTCCACCGCCTCGCGGTCCTCGCCCGCCCGGCACACCAGGCAGTCCGCGGCGCCCAGCAGGATTTCCAGGTCCTCGGGGGCGGCCTTCAGCGCCAGGCCGAAGGCGCGGCCGGCGTCCTCCAGGCGCCCCAGCTCCGTGAGGGCCGCGGCCCGGTAGTGCAGGGCCTCCGGCAGCTCCGGCGCGTCCGAAAGCAGACCCTCCACCTGTCCCAGGGCGCCCTCGAAATCGCCCGCCTCGAAGGCGTCCGCCACCGCCTCCAACCGCACCCTCGGGTCCCCCGACCCCGATGCCTTCCCGGTCCGCTTCTCCATGGCCCGGCTCATAAGAAGGCCCGCTGTGCGTTGTCAACGACAGGGGCGGCTGTTACGGTTCAGCGCCCTGTTGGTGCGGCATTCCGTCCTGTGAACATCCTTGTCGTCGACGACGATCTCGAGCTGTGCACCTTGCTCTCTCGCTTCCTGGAGATGCATGGGTACACCGTGTACTCGGCGTCCGACGCCCTCCAGGCGCTCGACATCATGGAGCGCAACGAGGTGGGCATGGTCATCACGGACTACATCATGCCCCACCTGGACGGCATCGCCTTCACGGAGATGCTCAAGGCCGACCCCCGGTTCCAGGCCATCCCGGTGCTCCTGATGACGGCCAGCACCGACGGCAACGTCACCGAGAAGGGGCTGCGCAAGGGCGTGGCCCTCACCCTCAACAAGCCCCTGGACATGGGTCAGCTCCTGACCCTGGTGCGCTTCGCCGAGTAGTCCCGGCCGCCCCTGTCCCCAGGACGCGGCGGGCCGTCCGCTCGCCCACACGTCCGCCCTTCTCGGTTGACATCGTTGCCCCGCCCCTTATGTTGGCGCTCGCCAGGGCCGAGTGCTAACGGCCTGCGTTGTACCCACAAAAATTCCAAGTAACTTCAGGAGGTTGCGATGGCAGCGAAGGAGATTTTCTTCCACCAGTCCGCCCGTGAGGCCATCCTGCGCGGCGTTCGTACGCTGGCGGATGCGGTCGCGGTGACGCTGGGTCCCAAGGGCCGCAACGTGGTCATCGAGAAGAGCTTCGGCTCGCCCACGGTCACCAAGGACGGCGTCACCGTCGCCAAGGAGATCGATCTCGAGAACAAGTTCGAGAACATGGGCGCGCAGATGGTGAAGGAGGTCGCGTCGAAGACCTCCGACAAGGCGGGCGACGGCACGACGACGGCGACGGTGCTCGCGCGCGCCATCTACGAGGAGGGCCTGAAGCTGGTGGCCGCGGGCCACAGCCCGATGGACCTCAAGCGCGGCATCGACAAGGCCGTCGAGGTGGTGGTGGAGGAGCTCAAGAAGATCTCCAAGCCCACGTCCGACAAGAAGGCCATTGCCCAGGTGGGCACCATCTCCGCGAACGGGGATGAGACCATCGGCACCATCATCGCGGACGCGATGGAGAAGGTGGGCAAGGAGGGCGTCATCACCGTCGAGGAGGCCAAGGGCCTCGAGACGACGCTCGACGTCGTGGAGGGCATGCAGTTCGACCGCGGCTACGTCTCGCCGTACTTCGTGACGAACCGCGAGCGCATGGAGGTCGTGGTCGACGACCCCTACATCCTCATCAGCGAGAAGAAGATCTCCTCGATGCAGGACATGATTCCCATCCTCGAGCAGGTCGCGCGCTCCGGCAAGCCCCTGCTCATCATCGCGGACGACATCGAGGGCGAGGCGCTGGCCACGCTCGTGGTGAACAAGATCCGCGGCGTGCTGAACGTGGCGGCGGTGAAGGCGCCGGGCTTCGGTGACCGTCGCAAGGAGATGCTCAAGGACATCGCCACGCTGACGGGCGGCATGGTGGTGAGCGAGGAGCTGGGTCACAAGTACGAGAACCTGGAGCTCAAGGACCTGGGCCGCGCCAAGCGCATCACGGTGGACAAGGACAACACCACCATCGTCGACGGCAACGGCAAGAAGGAGGAGATCGAGGGTCGCATCAAGCTCATCCGCGGGCAGATCGAGGCCGTGACGAGCGACTACGACCGCGAGAAGCTCCAGGAGCGCCTGGCGAAGCTGGTGGGCGGCGTGGCCGTCATCAACGTCGGCGCGGCGACCGAAGTGGAGATGAAGGAGAAGAAGGCCCGCGTCGAGGACGCGCTGCACGCGACCCGGGCGGCCGTCGAGGAGGGCATCGTCCCGGGCGGCGGCGTGGCGTACCTGCGCACGCTGGCGGCGCTGGAGGCGCTCAAGCCGGGCGGTGAGCAGAACTTCGGCGTGGAGATCATCCGCCGCGCGCTCCAGGAGCCGCTGCGGAAGATCGCCAGCAACGCGGGCGTCGAGGGCGCCGTGGTCATCAACAAGGTGCGCGAGGGCAAGGGCGCGTTCGGCTACAACGCCCGCACGGACACCTACGAGGACCTGGAGAAGGCCGGCGTCATCGACCCGACGAAGGTGGAGCGCACCGCGCTGCAGAACGCCGCCTCCGTCGCCTCGCTGCTCTTGACCACCGAGGCCATGGTGGCCGAGCGTCCGAAGGGCAAGTCCAAGGCCGGCGGCGCCGGCGGCGGCATGCCGGACTACGGCGGCGACGACATGGAGTACTGAGCCACGCTCCGCGCCCCGGGCTCCACGCTCGGGGGCGCGGTGGGTGAGCCGACCTCGGCCCCGGTTGCCTCGTGTGAGGCACCGGGGCCGTTGTCTTTGGGTGGGGCAGGGGGCGTGCGTCCAGGTGCCCACGGGCTCACGATGAGGGCGGGGCCGACGCGCGTCAGTGCACGAGGCCCGCCGCGCCTCGGCGGCGGATGGGAGCGCCTGTACGTGTCAGGGCACTCGGCCGACCGCGCCCCCGGTGCTGCTCTCCTGCGAGGTGAAGAGCAGCGTGTCTCCGTCCACGATGAGTCCACCGGGGCCCGTGCCCACGGGGCCCACGGAATCCGTGGTGTTCGCCGGGCATCCGCGCACCCGGCGCAGGAAGCCCACGTCACCGGCCACGGACTCCTTGAAGTACACGGCGCCGTGCAGCTCGACGGGGAAGAGGGGACCCTGCAGTCCGTCCGCGAGCACGCGTGCCTCGCCACCAACTCTCGGCAGCGCGAGGACACGACCCGTGCCGCCGCCTCCCTCGGTGATGAGGAAGCGCGTGGGCGTCAGCTCCAGCGAAGTGCCCGAGGTGATGCTCGCATTCACGCGCTCTGCTGGAGTCTCCAGGTCCAACGGGACGCGGTAGAGACCCGGCTCCGTGTTCCCCGTCACGAGGAACCACACGTCCGTGCCGTCGATGCGCGCACCACGGACCTGGGTGCCGGCGGGGCCCTCGTAGAGCACCAGTGACGAGGAGGCGCTCCCCGTCGCATCCACCCGCACGAGCCGCCGTGCTCCGGTCGCCACCACGACGTAGTCACGCCCGGCCAACCGTCCGAGGTGGACGTCCGTCCCGCTGGAGATGACATCCGGCACCGAGGCCTCGATGGGCACCGTGCCGCGCGCGCCCGTGGCCTTGTCCACGCGCCACAGTCCCGTCTGGTCCAACACGAAGAGGAACTGCGCGTTCACGGCGATGGCGTTGGGGGCAATGAAGCCCTTCGCCACCGTCGCCACATCGCCTCCCGACCTGGGGACCCGGAGGATCTGCCCGTTGCCCTCTGTCTGGCTCGGACGCAGCGAGTGCGACTCGGAGATGTAGATGTCGGTCGCGTCCACCGCGAGCCTGCGCGGATTGTTCAGCCCGGGGACGAGCAGGGATTCACGCACCGAGGCAGGGGGCTCGCAGCTCCCCGCGTCCTCCTCGCCAGAGCCCGCATCCGGCGAGCCGGTGCCGCCGTCTCCCGTCGAGCCGCCGTCATCGGCGCCCGTTCCACCATCGTCGTCGGAACCCGCATCGCTTCCCGCATCCGAGCCCGAGTCCACGGGCCCGCTCGCGTCCGGTTCGCCCTGCACCGGGGGCTTGTCCGAGGAACACGCCACACCCAGCAACAGGACGGACAGGAGCGCGAGTCTCATGGGTCGCCTTTCTTGAACGCGCGGCTCAGCTCACGGCTGAGCGCCGTGGTGTCGGACAACAGCTTCGGCAGGCACGCCGCCGCCCCCGCGCGCAGCGACTCCAGCGCCGTCTCCATCGTCAGGTGCTCGGCGAGGACCACGAAGGGCGCGCCCTGCGCCAGCGCCTTGCCCAGCTCCAGCGCCTTGCGCCCATACGCCGGCGAGAAGTCCCAGCTCACCACCACGCCCGCGGGCTGCTCCAACGCGATGAGCTCCGACGTGGGAAGGATGCGCGCCTCCAGCCCCACCAACTCCAGCGCCTCGGCGATCTGCGCCGCCGTGGCGGGGTTGTCCTCGAGCACGTCCACCCGCTTCACCTGCGTCGCCGCGCCAGGCTGGGCCGGGGGCGCCGCGAGCGTCGCGCGAAGCAGGTTGCGCACCTCGCGGATGTCGTCGAAGGGCTTGAGCAGGTAGTCCACCACGCCCAGCTCCAGCGCCTGCTGCGTCGTCACGAGCGACGGATAGCCCGTCATCAGAATCACCCGCGACGTCGCGGACAGCCGCCGCGCCTGCTGCGCCAGCTCCAGTCCGGACAGGCCCGGCAGGTTCTTGTCCGTGACGATGAGGTCCACCGGCGCCTCGCGCAGCAGGTCCAGCGCCTCCTCGCCGCTCGCGGCCTCGATGACCTCGCACTCCTTGCTCATCAAGTCCCGGAACACCATGCGGATGATGGTCTCGTCATCCACCACCAACAGCCGCTTGCGCCGCCCGGGCGCCGACTCCGTCGCGGGGAAGAGCACCCGGAACACCGTCGCCGGCGGCGGCACGTCCCGAATCGCCCCCTGCGGCGCCAGGTCGATGCGCGCGTGGTGCTCCTGCGCGATGCGCCGACACACCGACAACCCCAGCCCCGTGCCCCGCTTGCTGGCGGTGACGTACGGCTCGAAGATGCGCTCCTTGAGCTCGTCGGGGATGCCCGGGCCCCAGTCCGCCACGTACAGCACCGGCGCCGAGCCCTCGCGCGTGAGCACCACCTTCACCCGCCCGCGCCCCGACATTGCGTCGCGCGCGTTGTTGAGCAGGTTCAGCGTGAGCTGCTCGATGAGCCGCGCGTTGCCCTGCGCGAAGATGTCCTCGGGCGCCTCGACCTCCAGCGAGATTCGCGCCGAGTCCGGGTTGACGCTGAAGAGCCTCGCGGCTGCCCAGATGGGCGCGGCCAGCGACAGACGCTGCTGCGGCGCGGGCCGCTCGCTCGCCAGGCGGATGTAGTCGGAGACGATCTGCTCCATCCGCTCCACCTGCGACATGAGCAGCCGCAAGGGGCCCGTGGGGCCACGGTCCTCGGCGAGCAGCTGGGCATACGCCTTCACGCCGAGCAGTGGCTGCCGCAACTCGTGCAGCACCTCGGCGGCGAGCTGGGTGGAGTGGAGTCCCGAGCGCTGGAAGGCCGCCGCGGCCGCGCGCGCGGCTGGCAGGTCCCCCGCATCCAGGGCCTGGAGCAGTTGGGCGAGCGGCGCGGGTATCTCCATGTGAGGAGCATGACGGAGGCGGGCGGCTCCACGCAACGCACCAGGAGGGATTCCGTTGACCGACTCCCCGGGGACGCGGATGCTCCGAGCGTTCGCCTCGCGGCCCCAGCCTCCCCTGGACTGGACGCCGCCGCCAGGCCTCGGAGGGCCTCAATGCCGCAGACCGACCCGTTCCATTCGCTCGTGCCCCGGAAGATGACCGACTCCGAGCTGGCGCGCTCCATCCGGCTCAACATCGAGGCGGAGCTGGACGCCATCAACCTCTACGCCGCCCACATCGACGCCACCGACAACGAGGAGGCCAAGGCCGTCCTCCGTCACGTCATGGACGAGGAGCGCGAGCACGCCGCCCTCTTCTGGCAGCTCATCGCCCGGCTGGATCCGGAGCAGGCCCAGCACGCCCAGGAGGCCGTGGAGAAGTTCAAGCTCATCATCTCCGGTGCCCCGCATGAGTCCGTGGAGGCGGTGGGCAAGGAAGGCAAGGGCGGCGCCGAGGCCCCCGAGCCCAGCATCGTCAAGCGCCTCACCGTGGGGAACATGCGGCCCTGAAGCTCTGGTGCCGCTCAGGTGCCGTTGCTCCCCTGGCGCCGCTCGGCAGGGGGGGCCTCCAGGTCCTGCGCGGCCATGTAGACCACGTTCCGGGTGCCGCGCTTGCCGCGGTACATCGCCCGGTCCGACAAATCCAGCAGCGTGGCCTTGTCCCGTGCGTGCTCCGGGAAGCTCGCGACACCGATACACGTGGACAGCTTGAGCGACAGCCCCTCGCGCGCGAGGAACTGGTGCGTCTCCATGGTGCGCCGGATGCGCTCGGCCACCTTGAGCGCGCCGCCCGAGTCGGTGTTTCGCAGGAGCACCACGTACTCGTCGCCGCCGTAGCGCGCCACCACGTCGTGGTCTCTCACGCAGCCCTTCACCACGCGCGCGGTCTCCACCAGGAGCTTGGAGCCGACCAGGTGGCCGTGGTTGTCGTTGATGGACTTGAAGTGGTCCAGGTCCAGGAACAGCAGGCTGAAGGGGCGCTGCGTCTGGATGGACGCCTGGACCTCGCGGTCCAGCATCAGGTGCAGGTAGCGCGTGTTGAACAGGCGCGTCAGGTCGTCGACGTACGCCAGGTCCTCCACCGCCGCGAAGCGGTCCAGGTTGCGCAGGGCCAGCGCCCAGTTGCGCACCAGGTAGCCGGCGGCCTCGGCGCCGCCGTCCGTGGCGCGCGCGTCCGAGTAGAAGAGCACCGCGTGCCCCAGCACCGTGTTCGACTCGATGGCCGGGAAGGAGCTCACGCGCTGGAAGGGGACATCCAACATCTCCGAGTCGCTGGGCGCCTTGCCGTGGAGGAGCTGCTCGCGCAGCCACGCCACCAGCGCCTCCTCGGTGCCCTCGGGGAGCCCCCGCGTGCCCTGGGCGCGCAGGCCCAGGTTGGCGTCGCGCTCCAAGAGGACGATGCCGTTGGCGTGCGCCATGGTCTCCAGCGCGCTGGTGGTGGCGACCGCGAGCTTCTCGCGGTCCAGCGTGGTGGCCAGGCGCTGACCGGCCTCGAGCAGCGCGACGTGCCGGCGCAGCGAGGCGTTCTCCTGCATCAGCTCGCGGGTGGTGAGCGCGCGGCGCACCGCGTGCTGGAGGGCTTCGGGCGCGACGGGCTTGACCAGGTACTCCGCCGCGCCGCTCTTGATGGCGCGCACGGCGGGGTCCACCTTGTCCAGACCGGTGATGACCACCACCTCCACGCCCGGATGCCGCTCCCGCACGTGCCGGAGGACCTCCATGCCGTCGCCACCGGGGAGGATGAGGTCCGTCACCACCGCGTCGAACCGGTCCGCGGCGAGCGCCTGTCGGGCCTCCAGGAACGTGGCTACCGCCGTGACGGTGTGGCCCACGGCCGTGAGGTAGTCGCCGTAGAGGGTGCGGGCGATCTTTTCGTCGTCGACGAGGAGAATGCGCGCCATCTCCCGCATGGCTTAGCACCCCCCATGGAACGCTGCTAGGGTCGCGCCCCGTGTCGCCCTTCGAAAGCGGTCGCCGTCTCTGCTTGCTCGTCGAAGCCGGGGAGACCCGCTATGCCGTGGAAGCCACATCCGTCATGGAAGTGGCGATGCCCGGTGGCAATGGCAGCAACCTGCGAGGCGTGCTGGAAGTGAAGGACCTGGCGGCGCTGCTTGGCGGCGCGCCGGAGCCGGACGCGGGCATGGTGGTGGTGCTGGATGTGAGCCCCACGCTCGCGGTGCGAGTGCGCTCCGTGGTGGAGGTGGCGGACGTGGCGCGCGCGCCGTTCTTCCTGTTGCCGCCGGGGCTGGCGGACTCACTGGCGCCGTTGAGCCGGGGGGCGGTGCTGCACAAGGACCGGCTGTACCTGGAGCTCATCGCGGAGGCGCTGCCGCACCGGGTGGGCCCCCGCGCGACGCCTGCTCCCCCGCGCCCCGTGCACTGGGCCGAGTCCGTGCCCGAGCGGGCGCTGGTCTTCGAGTCACAGGGGCGGCTGTTCGGCGTCCCCCTGGCCTTCGTGTCCCAGGTGGTGGAGCGGGGCGAGGCTTTCAGCGTCCTGCCCGTGCAGAGCGGGCCGGTCGCCGGTATCTTCCCGCATGCCCAGGTCCTGTGGCCCATCTGTTCGGTTCCGGCACTGCTCGGCACGCCCCCCGCGCCGGAGCCGTTCTTCCTCCTGGCGGAGCTGGCGGGACGTCACGTGGGGCTGACGGCCACGCGGGTGCTCGGAGTGCTGCAGCGCTTCGAGCCGGACGAGACGGCGGGGACCTTCCGGGTGCCCGGGTTGGCGGAGCCGGTGCTGTTCCTCGACCTGCAGCGCATGTTTTCTTGATCGTCCCGGAGCGCGAACCGTAAGCTGCCAGGCTTGATACCGTGCCGTGAAGCAGGTTTTCACGGCCGGATTCCTCAACGAATTCAGGGGGTCCGACGCCCCCGAGGCCCGATACCGATGCCCAAGAATCTGCTGGTCGCCGATGACTCGCTCACCATCCGCAAGGTGATCGGCATGATCTTCGCGACCGAGGACTTTCAGGTGACCGCGGTCGACAACGGGCTGGACGCCATCTCGCGCAGCCGCGAGCTGCGTCCGGACGTCGTCCTGGCCGACGTGATGATGCCGGGCAAGAGCGGCTACGAGGTCTGCGAGGCGCTGAAGAACGACCCGGCCACGCAGGGCATCCCGGTCATGCTGCTGGCGGGCACCTTCGAGGCCTTCGACGAGAACCGCGCCCGCGCGGCCCGCGCCGACGACCACATCACCAAGCCCTTCGAGAGCCAGGTGCTGCTCGACAAGGTGAAGGCGCTGGTCGGCCAGAAGTCCAACACCCTGCCGGCTTCCGTCGCCACGCAGGTGATTCGTCCCTCCTCCACGCCCGTCGCGCCGCAGCCGGCCCCCGCCGCCGCGCCTCCCGTGGCCGCCCGTCCGGGCGTGCCGCCGGCGCCGGGTGCGCGTCCTCCTGGCCCCGGGATGCCGCCGGGCCCTGGCGCTCCGCGTCCTCCGGGTCCGGGCATGCCGCCGGGCATGGCGCGTCCTCCTGGCCCTGGCATGCCGCCGGGTCCTGGCGCTCCGCGTCCTCCGGGTCCGGGCATGCCGCCGGGGCCGGGCATGGCGCGTCCTCCTGGCCCCGGGATGCCGCCGGGCCCTGGCGCTCCGCGTCCTCCGGGGCCGGGCATGCCGCCGGGCGCCGTGGGTCGTCCGGGTGTCCCGCCTCCGCCGGGGGCTCCCGCGCCGGGCATGCCGCCGCGTCCGGGGATGCCTCCGGGGCCTGGTGCTCCGGGCATGGCCGGTCGTCCGGGCGCTCCCGGGCCGGGCATGCCGGGTGGGCTGCCCCGTCCGCCGGGTGCCACGCCGCTGCCTCCCATCGCGGGTGGTGGGGCGACGCAGCCGGCGGCTCGCAACCGGGATCCATTCGGCCTGGGGGCCCCGGCGGCGCCGGTGGCCGCCCAGCCGGCCATCAGCATCGAGGACTCGCTGCCGGACACCAGCGGCGCCGAGGAGATCTCCCTCGACATCGGTGGCCCGCCGACGGCGCCCGCTCCGGCGGCCCGTCCGGCCGCCACGGCGCGCCCGACGTCGTCGGATGGGGGCGAGGCCCTGCTTCGCGAGGCGCTGTCCAAGGCGTCGCGCGAGGTCATCGAGAAGATTGCCTGGGAGGTCGTACCGCAGCTGGCGGAGACCATCATCCGTGAGGAGCTCGAGCGGCTCATCAAGGACCGAGAGACCCAGCACTGAGGCGCCCCGCGCCGTAACCCCTTGACCTTCGCCGGCCCCCCTCAGGGGGGCTGGCCGTCTTCAATGACCGACACGACCGAACTGTCCAAGGCCTACGAGCCCACCGAGGTCGAGGCTCGCCTCTATGCCTTCTGGCTCGAGCGCGACTACTTCCGCGCCGCGGCGACCTCCGACAAGCCCGCCTTCTCCATCGTCCTGCCGCCGCCCAACGTCACGGGCAGCCTGCACATCGGCCACGCGCTCACCGCGACCATCCAGGACATCCTCACCCGCTGGAAGCGGATGAGCGGCTTCAACGCGCTCTGGCTGCCGGGCACGGACCACGCCGGCATCGCCACGCAGATGGTGGTGGAGAAGGAGCTCAAGAAGACCGAGGGCAAGAGCCGCCACGACCTGGGCCGCGAGAAGTTCCTGGAGCGCGTCTGGACGTGGAAGGGCAAGTACGGCGCCCGCATCGGCGAGCAGCACCGCTTCCTGGGCGCGTCGCTGGACTGGAGCCGCGAGCGCTTCACCATGGACGACCAGTCGTCGGCCGCGGTGCGCGAGGTCTTCGTCCGCCTGTACGAAGAGGGCCTGATGTACCGGGCCCAGAAGCTCATCAACTGGTGTCCCTCGTGCCGCACGGCGCTGAGCGACCTGGAGGTCGAGCACGAGGAGAAGAACGGCTCCATCTGGCACATCCGCTATCCCATCAAGGACAGCGAGCGCACGCTCACCGTGGCGACGACGCGCCCGGAGACGATGCTGGGCGACACCGCCGTCGCCATCCACCCCGAGGACGAGCGCTACCTGGGGCTCGCCGGCCAGCAGGTGGTGCTGCCGCTGACGGGCCGCGAGATTCCCATCGTCGCGGACGCGGAGCTGGTGGACCCGAAGTTCGGCACCGGCGTGGTGAAGGTCACGCCCGCGCACGACTTCAACGACTACCAGACGGGCCTGCGGCACAAGCTGCCGATGCTGTCCATCCTGGACGAGTCGGCGCGGATGACGAAGGACACCGGCAAGTACGCTGGCATGGACCGCTTCGAGGCGCGCAAGGCGGTGCTCGCGGACCTGCAGGAGCAGGGGCTCCTGGAGAAGGAGGAGCCGCACAAGCTGAACGTCGGCACCTGTCAGCGCTGCACCACCGTGGTGGAGCCGCGCCTGTCGCCGCAGTGGTTCGTGAAGATCGAGCCGCTGGCGCGCCCGGCCATCGAGGCGGTGGAGCAGGGCCGCACGAAGTTCGTCCCCGAGTCGTGGACGAACACGTACTTCCACTGGATGCGCAACATCCACGACTGGTGCGTCAGCCGCCAGCTGTGGTGGGGCCACCAGATTCCCGCGTACTACTGCACGTCGTGCAGCCCTCGTCAGGGTGACGACACCGACCTCCCGCTGGATGCGCCGACGGTGAAGGTGGGCGGCGTGGACTTCGCTCGCGCGGAGCCCATCGTCGCGCGCACCGCGCCCGAGGCTTGCCCCAAGTGCGGCGGCAAGAGCTTCATCCAGGACCCGGACGTGCTGGACACCTGGTTCTCGTCCGCGCTCTGGCCCTTCTCCACGCTGGGCTGGCCGCGCGACACGGCGGAGCTGAAGACCTTCTACCCGACGTCCGTCATGGAGACGGGCCACGACATCATCTTCTTCTGGGTCGCCCGGATGATGATGATGGGCCTGCACTTCATGGGCGATGTGCCCTTCCGCACCGTGTACCTGCACGCGATGGTGCGCGACGAGAAGGGCGAGAAGATGTCCAAGACGAAGGGGAACGTCATCGATCCCCTGGACGTCATCCTCGGCGCCAAGCCCGAGCAGCTCAACGCGACGCTGAAGAACAAGTTCCCGCAGGGCATGCCCGCGTTCGGCGCGGACGCGCTGCGCTTCACGCTCGCCTCGCTCACCCAGCAGGGCCGCGACATCAAGCTGTCGATGGACCGGCTCGCCGGCTACAAGGCGTTCTGCAACAAGCTGTGGAACGCCAGCCGCTTCGCCCTGATGAACATGGGCGGCGGGTACCAGTACGACGGCCGCTCGCCGAAGGAGCTGCCGCTGACGCTGGCGGACCGGTGGATCCTCTCGCGCCTGCAGCGGGCGACGACGGAGGCCCGCGCGTCGCTGGAGGTCTACGGCTTCGCGGAGGCCGCCTCCACGCTCTACCAGTTCCTCTGGGCGGAGCTGTGCGACTGGTACATCGAGCTGTCGAAGCCGTCGCTGTACGGCGACGACGCGACGGCGAAGGACACCACGCGCGCGGTGCTGGTGTACGCGTTGGACCGCGTGCTGCGGCTGATGCACCCGTTCATGCCCTTCATCACCGAGGAGATCTGGCAGAAGCTGCCGATGTCCCGGCCGACGGAGAGCATCATGATTGCCTCCTACCCGGAGCCGGACGCGGCGCTGGTGGACGAGGCGGCCGAGTCGGAGATGGCGCCGGTCATCGCGGCCATCGAGGGGCTTCGCACCATCCGCGGTGAGAGCAACCTGCCGCCGGCCACCAAGCTGAAGGCCGTGGTGCAGAGCCCGGACGCGCGCACGCGCGAGCTGCTCGAGCGGTGGCGGGGCTACCTGCTGCCGCTGGCTGGCCTGTCCGACGTCCAGGTGGGCCCGCCGGGCGCCAAGCCTCCCCAGGCCGCGGCCTTCGTGGCGACGAACCTGGAGATCTACGTTCCGCTGGCCGGGCTCATCGACCTGGACGCGGAGCGGGACCGGCTGCGCAAGGAGATCGCCCGCGCCGAGCAGGAAGCGGCCAGCGTCCTGCGCAAGCTCGACAACCCCAACTTCGTGGCCAAGGCGCCTCCGGACGTGGTGGAGAAAGATCGCGCCCGCGTGGAGGAGTTGAAGGAGCGCAAGGCCAAGCTCGAAGATCACCTGCAGCGGATTGCCCCGGAGCCCTCCATGCCCGAGAACCTGCCGTCCGAGAGCACCACGAGTCCTGACGAGGAGAGTGCCTCCCCCTCCGAGCCGGCCCAGGTGAAGGTCGCCCCGTCGAAGCAAGAGACGGGCGGCGTCGACCTGGGCCAGGAGCTGAAGGGTGAGATGGGAGGGGACGAGGGCCAGGTGCCCCAGACGGACCCCCAGGTCCAGGACGCGCTCGCCAAGCTGCGCGAGGGGACGAAGGAGGGGCTGTCTCCCTCTGACCACCACGACCTGGGCGTCGCGTACATGAGCATGGGGCTCGTGGACGACGCGATGCGCGAGTTCGGCAAGGCGAAGGAGGGCGGCGATGGCCGCGAGGCTCCCGCCGATGCTCCCAAGGCCGAGAAGAAGCCCAAGAAGGCCAAGGCGCAGGCCGACGACGGGGCTCCCAGCGCGACGACGTTCCCGCCCCCGACGGAGGCTCCGGCCCCTGTCGCCAAGGCGGCTCCGGCGAAGAAGCCCGCCGCGCCCAAGCCCACGCCTCCGGGTGGGGTGGCCGCGAAGAAGGCCGGCGCGGACGTGGCGCCTCCGGGCGCGGAGTTCGTGGTGACGGCCCCGACGAAGAAGGCTCCCGCGAAGCCCGCGGACTCGGCTCCGGCGAAGAAGGCCGGCGCGAAGTCGGCGGGCAAGGCCCCGGCCAAGAAGGCTGGCGCGAAGTCCACGGGCAAGGCCGCTGCGAAGAAGGGCGCCACGAAGAAGGCCGCGGGCAAGGCCGCCGCGAAGAAGGGCGCCACGAAGAAGGCCGCGGGCAAGGCCGCCGCGAAGAAGGGCGCCACGAAGAAGGCCGCGGGCAAGGCCGCCGCGAAGAAGGCTTCCGCGAAGTCGGCGGGCAAGAAGACGGGTGGCAAGGCCACCGCGAAGAAGGCCTCCGCCCGGAAGGCGGCGGCCAAGAAGGTCACCCGGGCGAAGCCCTCGGCACGGGCGAAGGCCCGGCGGTAGCAGGAGGAGACGTGCAGCAGGATTACCTGGATCGGCTCATCGACCTCGCCCTCGACGAAGACCTGGGGGCGGCGGGAGACGTCACCTCGCAAGCGCTCATCCCTCCCGACGCGGAGGGAAGCGCTGAGCTGGTCGCCAAGGAGCAGTTGGTCCTCGCGGGGCTGGAGGCCTTCACGCGCGTCTTTCACAAGGTCGACCCGGACGTCGAGGTGGAGCTGGTCCGCCAGGACGGCCAGGAGATCAAACCCAAGGTCGTGGCCGCCCGGTGTCACGGGCGGCTGCGCTCCCTGCTCGCCGCCGAGCGCACCGCGCTCAACCTCGTGCAGCGCGCCGCCGGCATCGCCACCCTGGCTCAGCAGGCGATGACGTCGGTGCGTGGCTCGAAGATGCAGGTGCTGGACACGCGCAAGACGCCGCCGGGCATGCGCGTGCTGGCCAAGGACGCCGTCCGCATGGGCGGCGCCACCAACCACCGCTTCGGCCTCTTCGATGGCGTCCTCATCAAGGACAACCACATCGCGGCGGTGGGCGGCTCCATCTCCGAGGCGCTCAAGCGCGCCAAGGCCAATGGCCCGCGCCTGTGCAAGATTGAAATCGAGGTCACCAACCTCAAGCAGCTCGCGGAGGCCCTGGAGGGTGGGGCGGACGTGGTGATGCTCGACAACATGGACGACGCGCAGATTCGCGAGGCCGTGAAGCTCGCGGGGGGGCGCGTGCCTCTCGAGGTCTCCGGCGGCGTCACGCTGGACCGGCTGCCCCGGCTGGCGAAGATGGGCGTGGACTTCGTCTCCATGGGCGCGCTGACGCACTCGGCGCGGGCCATGGACCTGTCGCTGGAGATCACCAGCACCAAGAAGCCGCGTCGTCCGCGCGCGACGCCCACGCAGGGCTGAGCGTCACTGCTCCGGGCCCTTGCCTTTCTGGGCGAGGGCCTGGGCCTGCAGCCCCTCCATGTCTGGCGTGAAGTGGCGCCCGGGCACGCGGCGGGGCCGCTGGATGCGGTCCATCCGGAACATCCGCGCCGCGGACTTCTCCACGTCGCGCGCGAGCACGTACCAGACGGGCGCCTCGACGAGCAGCCCGTGCGGCTCGACGCACCGGCGACTCTTCTTCCCATGCCGGTCCACGTAGTCGAAGGACAGGCACACCTGCTCACGGAAGGCCTGCTCGAACACGGCGAGCAGCTCCCGGGGCGGAGTCCCCAGCTCCGCCAGCACCCGCTCCGTCGCGGGCTTCCCCACCACCACGCGTCGGCAGAGCTCGCGCATGCCGCGTGCGCGCTCCTTCGGCACGCTGGCGAAGAGCTTGTCGAGCCCCGAGCGCGCCGCGTCCCCCCACGGCAGCGCGCTCCCCGTCGAGGACAGGCTCGCCATCAGCCACAGCGAGACGACCTCCTCCACGGACAGGTGGACGGCGGTGACGCCCCTGTCCCTTTCCAGGCGCACGCCACCTCCCGGGCCCGTGTCGCTGGCGATGGGCAGGCCCTGCTCACGCAGCGTGGCGAGGTCCCGGTGGACGGTGCGCTCGCTCACCTCCAGCGCGGAGGCAATCTCCCCCACGGTGGTGGCCTCGCGCCCCCGCAGGAAGTCCACCAGACGCATCACTCGGCTGACTCGTGTCATTTGGTGACAGATTCTGACAGGGATGGGGCGTACTCAAGGATTCATGGCGCGGCTGGACGCGCTCTCGATTCCTGGAGGTCGTCATGAAGGGCACGGCAGGTGAGCTGTACGTGGATGATGGTGGCGTGGGTGGGCTTCCGGTGGTGTTCGTCCACTCGAGCGCCGGGAGCACGAAGCACTGGCGCTCGCAGCTGGAGCACCTGCGCACGTCGCGTCGCGCGCTCGCGTTGGACCTGCGCGGCCACGGCCAGTCCGAGCTCACGCAGGCCGCGGATGCCACCGTCGAGGACTTCGCCTCGGATGTGGCCGCGGTGGTGGATGGGTTGAAGCTGGAGCGGTTCGTGCTCGTGGGACACAGCCTGGGCGGCGCGGTGTGCGCGGCGTACGCGGCGGCGAACCCCTCGCGCGTGGCGGGCTTGCTGCTGCTGGACCCCGCCTCCGACGGTCGCCAGATTCCCGCCGAGCAGGCCCAGGGGTTGATGGCGGTGCTGGGCTCGGACGCGTGGCTGTCCGTCGTGGAGGAGTACTGGGCGCCGATGCTCGCGCCGTCCAGCGAGGAGGTCCGGGCGCAGGTGCTCGCGGGCCTGCGCGCAACCCCGCAGCGCGCGGTGCGCTCCGGACTGGGCGCGCTGCTGAAGTTCGACCCGGTGACGGCGCTGCGGGCCTACCCCGGGCCCAAGCTGTCCGTGGTGACGGCGCACAACCAGGGCCCGGACGCGTACCAGCACGTGGTGTCCGAGCTGCCGTGCCTGAAGGTGGAACCCGTCACCGGACACTGGCTCCAGCTCGATGCGCCTGTGTGGGTGAATGGCGTCCTGGACCGGTTCCTCGCGACCACAAGTTGATCCACGGACGCGTCGGCCTCATCCTCGTTCCGAAGGGCGGCGAGGGTGTCGCGTGGTGGGCATTCGTGGTGTGCGGGCGTTGCCGGGAAATGTCGTGATGTGAAGATTCGAAGCGTAGGGCCAGCGTCGCGCCGTCATCCCCCAGCCGACCATGATCAAGTTTCCCAAGAAGCCCGGGGCCCGAGGGCTGCCGGACATTCCGCCGAAGGCGTCCGTCCCCGCACGTCCGCCTGACCCGAAGCCCCTGGCGCCGACACCGGCGAGGGCCAGCGCGTCTCCCAAGGACGCGTTCCAGCCCACGGCCAGCGTGCCCCGCACCGGCTTCGCGGCCTCGCAGGCGCGACTGTCGGTGCTGACCACGAAGAAGTCCGAGCTGGAGCTCCAGGCCCAGCACATCCTCCAGTCGCGCAACCAGCTCAGCCACCTGATTGGCGTTTTGTCCAACCTGGCGGCGAAGCACCCACCTGGCTCGCGCGAGGGACGGACGCTGGAGTCGCGCATCGCGAACATCCAGCAGGTGGACAAGGCGTTCGAGCTCCAGTTGCAGCAGCTCTCCACCCAGCGTCAGTCGGTGGAGGCGGAGCTCGACGCCGTCCAGAAGCTCATCGCGAAGACCCCCTAAGTAGGTCGCCAGAAGTTCTCTAACAAATCGCGTAGCCAGAAGCCCTCGGCGAGGCAGCCGGCCTTGCGGAGGGCGTCCCGTGCAGAAAGGCCCAGCACCCATCGGATGGCGGCGCCGACGTGCTGCTCGACCGTGGGGTACTGACGGTTGGCGGAAACGCGTTGCTTCAGGGAGCGCCACAAGTGGTCCATGCAGTTGAGTTCTGAGCGCTGCTTGGGCAACAGCAGCAGGTGGATTCCGAGGCGAGCGGCGAGCTGCTGGGACTTCTGGGCCGTGTGACAGCTGGCGCGGTCCAACACCAGCAGCAGAGGGCGACCGGGGTAGGCGGCACGCAGGGCGCGCAGAAAATCCATGAAGTCTTCGCGTCTGGCGCGCTGGGTTGCCAGCAGCACGCGCTTGCCGGTGCGAGGGTTGATGGCGCCCCACAGTGTGCGCTTGGCGTTCTCGCCTGTAATCGGCACCACGGCCTGCTCTCCCCTGGGGGCCCAGGCGGCGCGCAGCGGCGGAAACCACCGCAGCACCGTGCTGTCCATGACGAGCAGCACGGCCCGGGGGAACAGGCGTTTGAGCCGTTTCAGACGGCGGACAAGGCCCCCTTTTTCTGCCCTGGATGGGGCGCCGCCGTGGCGTACACGTACCGTGGCCGCTTCCACGCCAGGCCCGCCTCGTGCAGCCGGCGGCGCAGTGTACGGGGCGACACCTCGATGCCCTGTCGCTTCAGGTGCGTGCACAGCAGCGGCACCGTCCAGCCGTGGCTCGCCCAGGACTGCTTCTCTGGGCTGCCTCGGACGACTTCGCGCAGGCGCTCGGCCGTCAGGCGCGGCGCATTCCTCGGCCGCCCCTGCCGCGGGGCATCTCGCAGCGCTTCGGGGTCACGCTGCGCCAGATAGCGCTCCAGCCAGAAGTAGACGGCTGGCCGGCTCAGGGCTGCCAGATGCGCAGCCTCGCCCGGGCCTTTGCCCTCTGCGAGGAGTCTCACTGCCAGTAGTCGACGGAAGTGGCGGGCGTCGCGCACGCTTCGCAGCGCATGCTCCAGCTTCCGCCTGTCCTCTGCTGTCAGCCCCAGTTCGGCAGGGCTCCTTGCCGGTCGCATGGTCCAGAAAATGCGCATGCGACCGGCATTTGTCTCGGAACTTCCGGCGACCTACTTAGGACCGGGGACTCGCGTCACTTGCCGGTGAGGATCTCCGCTCGGGGCTTGCCCTCTGTCGACGCGGGCATGCCCATCTCCATCAGCGCCGCGAGCGTGGGCGCCACGTCCACCGGGTCCAGCTCCGTCATGTACGTGCCCGGCTTGACGCCCTTGCCCGCGAACACCACGGGCACCTGCGAGTCGTACGAGTACGGCGAGCCGTGCGTGCTGCCCTGCGCGTCGTAATAGACGACCTGGAAGGGGGCCAGCATGTAGAGCACGTCGCCGCTGCGCTCCGGGTAGTAGCCCTTGCGCAGCGTGGCCAGGTGGCCCGCCGGGTCCGGCGCGGAGAACAGCTCCTCGCGCGTCACCGCCGCCACCACGATGGGCTGCTTCTTCAGCCAGTCCACCACCGCGCGCCGCACCTGGGCCCCATCCACCTTGCCCGACGTCAGCGCGGGGCCCCCCAGGTACACGTCCAGCTCCTCCATCGCCACGGTGACGTCCGGCCCGAAGCGCTCCTTCACCATCGCCGTGATTCCCTCGCTGATGGCCTTCGGGTGCATCCGCTGAGCGGGCAGTCCCGCCGCGGCCCACTCCTCGGGCGCCGCCGCTCCGCCGTGGTCCGCCACCAGTGCGATGCTCAGGTTGGCGCGACCGCCCGCCGCGCGCTCGGCCGCGGAGATGAGCTCCCCCAGGGCCTTGTCCAACCGCAGCACCGTGTCCTGCATCTCCCACGAGTACGGGCCGTACTCATGGAACACGTTGTCCGTGCCGCTGAAGCTCACCATGAGCAGGTCTGGCACCGCGTCCTTGCCCAGGCCCTCACCGGCGATGGCCGCCTTGGCCGCCTCCACGAGGAACTCGTGCGAGTCCGGGGACACGCCGAACGCCTTGTAGAAGTCCGTCCCCGGTGCCTTCAACCCGCCCGTGAGCGGGTGGGGGAACACGCGGCCCAGGCCGTACGAGTCCGCCTCGTGGGGCAGGTCATCCTCGCCCACGTACTCGGCGCGCGGACGCGACAGCTCCCACGTCTTGCCGAAGGACCGGTCCGGAAGCTTGCGCGCGTTGAACTGCTGGAGCCACTGCGGGAACTCCTTCGCGTACCAGGTGCCGGTGACGAACTTGCCGCTGTCCTCGTCGAACCACCACGCCTGACCCAGCCGGCCCGCCATGGCGATGGCCGAGCGGGACTTGAGCGACATCGACACCGCCTTGCCGCGCTGCTGCGTGGCCATGCGCAGCCGGTCCGCCAGCGTCTCCGCCATCAGGTTGACGGGGCTCGCGTCCTGGCCCGGCTTGGACGCGGCCTCCAGCACCGGGTGCGCCGGGTCCACGAACGAATAGACCCGTTTGCCCGAGGCCCGGTCCCACCAGCGGTTGTCGACGATGCCGTGGCGCCACGGGTTGGCGCCGGTGGCCAGCGTGGTGTGGCCCGGCGCCGTGCGGCACTTCGCGTAGCCATAGCGCGCGTACGGGAAGTAGGCGCCACTGTCGAGCAGTTGACCCAAGCCGCCCTGGAGCCGGGGCCGGTTGCGCAAGAGGACGTCGCTGCCGAGCGCGTCCACGGTGATGAGCAGGGTGAGTCGGGGAGGACGCGCGGCGGCGGGGAGCGACGCCAGCACCGCGGTCAGGACGAGGGCGCGAATCATACGTCCGAGAAGCTGCACTGCCCGGCCGCGTGGATGCAATCCAGAAGGTACGTCGCGGCTTGGACGCAGGCGCCCACCCCCTGCTACGGTCCGCGCCCTCATGGTCGAGGCCCGACTTCGCGTCATCTACGGCGACACCGATCAGATGGGTGTCGTGTACTACGCGAACTACTTCCGCTACTTCGAGTTCGCCCGGAGCGAGTTCTTCCGCGCGCGCGGTGGCAGCTACCGGGAGCTGGAGGGCTCCGGGTTGATGCTGCCCGTGGCGGAGGCGAGCTGCGCGTACAAGGCGCCCGCGCGCTATGACGACATGCTCGTCATCCGCGCGAGCGTGAGCGAGTTGCGGCGGGCCTCGGTCGTGTTCACCTACGAGCTTTTTCGCGAGGGCGAGCCGCGCACGTTGCTGTGCACCGGTCGTACCCTCCACGCGTGCGTGGGGCGCGACGGCAAGCCCACGCGGTTGCCGGAGTCCGTGGCCCGGCTGCTGGAAAATCCGAACGCAGGACCTTGAAGGAGCACAGAAGATGGATCGCAACCTGGCAATGGAGGTGGTGCGCGTCACCGAGATGGCGGCCATCGCCTCCGCCCGCCTGATGGGCCGTGGGGACAAGAACGAGTCGGACCAGGCCGCCGTGGACGCGATGCGCCGCGCCTTCGACGCGCTGCACATCGACGGCACCATCGTCATCGGCGAGGGCGAGCGCGACGAGGCGCCCATGCTCTACATCGGCGAGAAGGTGGGCCGCCGCGCCGACGGTGACCCCGCGGTGGACATCGCGTTGGACCCGCTCGAGGGCACCAACCTGTGCGCCTACGGCCGTCCGGGCTCCATCACCGTGGTGGCCATGGCCAGCAAGGGCGGGCTGCTCAACGCGCCGGACACGTACATGGAGAAGCTGGCGGTGGGCCCCAAGGCCCGGGGCGCCATCGACCTGCGCAAGAGCCCCACGGAGAACCTGCGTACCATCGCGGAGAAGATGAAGGTCTACGTGTCGGACCTCACCGTGGTGGTGCTGGACCGCGAGCGGCACCAGGACCTCATCAAGGAGATCCGCGCCGCGGGCGCGCGCATCCGGCTCATCGAGGACGGTGACGTGGCGGGCGCCATCGCCACGTGCTTCGAGGGCACGGGCGTGGACGTGCTGATGGGCACCGGCGGCGCCCCCGAGGGCGTCATCGCGGCGGCGGCCATCCGCGCAACCGGCGGCGACATGCAGGGCCGGCTGGTGCCCCGCAACGCGGGCGAAGTCGAGCGCGCGAAGAAGATGGGCATCACCGACATGGCGAAGATCTACGCGGCGGAGGAGCTGGCCCGGGGCGAGGTGATGTTCGCGGCCACGGGTGTCACCAGCGGCGACTTCCTCAAGGGCGTGCGCTTCTTCGGCGGCGGCTGCGAGACGCACTCGGTGGTGATGCGCAGCAAGACGAGCACCGTGCGCTTCATCCAGTCCCTGCACAAGTTCGACAAGAAGCCGGGATACGCTTCCATCTAGGCCGTCCCCTCGACGCTTCCGGAGACCAACACCATGCCTGGCGCCACGCGGACCATCGTCATCAACGCCCCCATCGAGAAGGTGTTCGACGTCATCACGCAGTACGAGCGCTACCCGGAGTTCCTCCCGGAGGTGAAGGAGATCCGCACCGCCAACCGCAAGGGCGACACCGTCGACGTCCACTACAAGGTCGACGTGATGAAGACCGTCCGCTACTCCATCCGCGTGGTGGAGGAGCGCCCGCGCCGCATGGCCTGGACCTTCATCGAGGGCGAGGTCATGAAGGACAACAAGGGCAGCTGGCTGCTGGAGGCCGAGGGCGAGGGCAAGACGCGCGCGACCTACAACGTGGAGATGGCCCTGGGGCTGCTCGTGCCCAAGGCCGTCGTCAACGCCCTGGTGGACACCTCGCTGCCCAAGATGCTGGACGCCTTCAAGAAGCGCGCGGAGTCGCCCTGAGTCAGGGGTCCACCCGGACCCCTTGCCGGACGTTGACCCCGCCTGTCACGCGGCAGGCAGGCGGGCGAGCCCTTCCAGCAGGGAGGCTGACCTCCCTGAAGGGCGACGTGTGCCCGAGAAGGGTCTGCTTGCGGGCCGTCGTGAGGGCATTAGAATCAACACCATCCCGACCGGAAGTTTCGGATGTCCATGACATCTATGCCACGGTTCCCCTGGCCCTGATGTCGGATGGCGGACGAGCAACCGTGCGAGATGGCGGCAGCGTACCCAGTGCGGAACCGGGGTTCTTAATTTGCATCTGAGTGTCGTGGAAGTCGAAGCGCTTTTCGGGCGGGACGGCGGGCGTACATCGGGGTACGTAGGCTGAGGGGAGACGGAAGACCCATGCTCGACGCCTTCATCATCGAGGAAATCAAGCGCCGCGAGCGCCGCCGCGAGGACCACGACAGGCCCGTGGTGGAGCTGCCGCTGCCCATGCCGGACGACCGCCCTCGGCGACGGACGGAGACCGAGGAAGAGAAGCCCCAGCGGGGCGTGGTGGTCATCGACATGCTCTCGTGAAGAGACAACCTCACGCGGCCCCATGGCCGCGTCGTGTGGCCAGGAGCCCGCGGCGGACGTCCCGATGAGGACGGTCCACCGCGGGCTTCGTGCATCCTGAGCCCGGGCGGGGACGGCCCTCAGGTGGCCGCGAGCCCCAGCAGGTGGCGGGGGTGGTAGACGTCCCACAGGGGGCCCTTCTGGGTGGAGAGGGCCTCCAGCACGTGCTTCCGCCACTCGGCGGGCAGGGCCTCCTCGCCGTGGAAGGCGCCCACCAGCGCGCCGGTGACGGCGCCGTGGACCTCGGTGTCGCCGCCCCGGTGGATGACGTCGATGAGGGCGGCCTGGGCGGTGGGCGCGTGCAGGAGCTCCCAGAAGGCCAGCCGGAAGGCGACGTGGATGGCGTGCTGGGCGCGGTGCACGTGCAGCTCCGGGCCGTACAGGCGCGGGTCGTCGTCCCGGGCGCGCGCCAGGTCCTCGCGCAGCAGCTGCTGGGCGAAGGCCACCTCCTGGACGTAGTCGGGCGCGGAGCGGCCGAGCGCCGCGCCGGCGAGCAGCAGGCCGGACTCCGCCGCGGTGAGCACATCCTCGAGCTTGAGCTCCGCGCCGCTGGTGACGGCCTTGGCGATGGCGGCGGTGAGGCTCGCGCAGGCGAGCTGGCAGCGTGGGTCGTAGTGGGTGAGGGCGGAGTCCTCGAGCGAGGCCTGGGTGCGGGCCTTCGGGTCGCTCGCCAGGTAGACGCCCACGGGGGCGACGCGCGCGAGGCTGCCGGCGCCCACGGCCTTGCGGTGGCCCCGGAGCCACACGCGGCGGCCCGCGCCGAGCGGTGGCAGGCCGGACTGGCACTCCTCGAACACTTCCTTGAGGGGCTCGCTGACGTCGAAGGCGTGGGGCTGCCAGGCGCGGTAGCGGCGCAGGGCATCCGCCGCGTCGTAGCGCTTGAAGTCCCGCAGGCTGTGGCCCAGGGCGCAGGCCAGGTGGACCTCCTCCGTCACCTGGCCCTTGCGCAGCTGCTGGGGTCCTCCACCGGACATCGCCGTGTAGATGCCGTCCGCCAGGGTGGGGAAGGCGGGCGCGTGGAGGGGCCGGTGCGCGGTGGGCACCGCGAGGGCGTTGCCCACGGCGAGTCCCAGCAGGGCGCCCCTGCGTCGCTGGGCGAGGAGCGGATCAGGCCCCTGAGGGGCATTGCGGCGACGGGGCGGCGGCATTCGGCGGGTGGACACTGTAGCAGCGCGGTCCCCGAGTGTGCTTGCCCACTCCGGAGGGCTCCTCTACAACCGCGCGGCCATGCGGAAACCGCGGATTCTCGTATCCAACGACGACGGCTATTTCTCCGAGGGACTCCAGGCGCTGGTGGAGGCAGTGACGCCGCTGGGAGAGGTCTGGGTGGTGGCGCCGGACCGCGAGCAGAGCGCCGCGTCCCACGCCATCTCCCTGCACCGCCCCCTGCGCATCAAGGAGGTCCGGGAGCGGTGGTTCGCCATCGACGGGACGCCGACCGACTGCGCTTATCTGGCCATCGTCCATCTCCTGAAGGATGATCGCCCCACGCTCATGGTGTCCGGCATCAACCACGGTTCGAATCTGGCCGAAGACGTCACCTACTCGGGGACGGTCGCGGCGGCGATGGAAGGGGCCCTCCTGGGGGTGCCCGCCATCGCGTTCAGCCTCGTGGCGCGGGGCACGTTCGACTTCGCGCCCGCGGCCCGGTTCGCCCGCGCGCTGGTGACGGAGGCGCTGTCGCGTCCGTTGCCCAAGCGGATGCTGCTCAACGTGAACATCCCGGGTGGGGTGGAGCCGGAGGGCTACAGCGTCACGCGGCTGGGGCGCCACTCGTACGGCTATGGCGTGGTGGAGAAGGAGGACCCTCGCGGCCGGAAGTACTACTGGATTGGCGGCAGCGACTATCAGCACGAGGACATCCCGGGCAGCGACTGCAACGCCGTGCACCTGGCGAAGCGGGTGTCGGTGACGCCGCTGCACCTGGACCTGACGGACCATGGTCGCCTCGAGGACCTGGGAGGGTGGAACCTCCAGGGCTTCGCCCGACACGAGCCGGATGGTGCCTAGCGTTGAGGCCCGGCATCTGCATCCGAGCGGCCAGGGCGCTCCTGTTCCTCCTGTCGACCGTCGTCGTGACGGGCTGCGTGGGCCCCCGGGCGTCTTCCTCCGGGACGGAGCTCTCGCTGGTGCAGGAGACCAGGTCGCAGGCCGTCTCGGGTGACGGAGCCGGTGCGTCCGCCGCGTCGGGCGAAGCGCCACCGCCGAAGTCGGGGGCGTTCCCGTTCGCGCTGCGGTCCTCGCACGACGAGCCGGAGCTGGTGGCCGTGCGCCACCGCGTGGCCGCGGGCGAGACGGTGTACCGCATCGCCAAGACGTACGGGCTCACGGTGGACGAGCTCAAGTCCGCCAACGGCATCAAGGACGTGCGCTCGCTGGCCGTGGGCCAGGAGCTGACGATTCCGGGCGTGGAGCGGCGCGTGCCGGTGGATGCGCCGGAAACGATCGCGGCGGAGGCGGACCCGGAGCCGGTGCGTACCTCGGTGGAGACCCCGCCCCGTCGCGGAGGCCCCGTGGTGGCGCGGCGCGAGGAGCCGCCGCGTCGACCCGTGTCGCGTCCGGGCGCGCGGCCCCGGCTGGCCACGCAGGGGATGATCGACTGGCCCCTCAAGGGCGTCCTGTACGGGAGATTCGGGAAGAAGGGGCGCGAGCCGCACGACGGCATCGACCTGGCGGCGCCCTCGGGGACGCCGGTGAAGACGGCGCAGGAGGGCACGGTGCTCTACGCCGGCGAGCAGCGCGGCTACGGCAACATCGTCATCGTCGAGCACGAGAACCGGCTCATCACGCTGTACGCGCACAACCGCGACTTGCGCGTGCGCACGGGGCAGAAGGTCCGCCGCTCGCAGGTCATCGCGACGGTGGGGGAGTCGGGCAAGACGTCCGGTCCGCACCTGCACTTCGAGCTGCGGCTGGATGGGAAGCCCGTGGACCCGCTCGACTACCTGGGGCCGATGCCCAGCCTGTGAGCGCCTGGCCGGGGAGGGCGGGGCTCGCCTCGTCGCCTGCTGGGGGCGGGTTCCCGTGAGAATGTTCCATCGAGACCGGGCAGGCCCTCCGGGTGGGGGCCGGGGAAGGGTAGAGTCCCGCGCCGTGTCGCGCGTCTTCGCCCAGCTCGTGGTCCTCCTCGTCCTTGCTCCCTCCGCGTGGGCACAGTCCCCCGTGGCGTCGGTGCCGCCCCCCGAGGCTCCGCAGGTGGGCTCGGCCCCAACGCCTCCGGCCTCCGAAGCTCCCGCCGTCACCGCGCCGTCCGCTCCCGCTCCAGACGAAGCGCCGATGAGCGTCGCGGTGCTCGCGTTCGACTCCAATCCTTCCGCGCGGGACTCGGTGACGGGCGTCACCTCGCTCATCACCGCGCGCCTCGCCGAGTCACCCCGCCTCTGGGTCATCTCCCAGCGCGACATCGAGGCGTCCCTCGACGCCGAGCGCCGCCGCCAGCTCGCCGAGCTCGAGACATGCGACGTCGGCCCGTGCCTCCAGCAGCTCGCCACCCTCACCGGCGCGCGCTACGTCGTGTCCGGCCGCGTGGACCGCTTCGGCGACTCGTACCTGCTCACCGCCCGGCTGGTGGACACGGAGGCGGGGCTGACGCTCGCGAAGCCGCGCGCCGAGTCCCCCGAGGCCGACACGCTGTTCCCCACCGTCTACGCCATCGCCGACGCGCTGGTCGCCGAGCTCGTCAACCCCGGCGAGAACCACGGTGCCCGACCGCTGATTGGCGGCGCGCCCCGCACGGGCGGCGGCGGCCTGTCCCTGGGCCTGCGCATCAACAACAACTTCGTCGACAAGCTCGCCACCCTGAACCCGGGCGCCGACGTGGAGGTGGGCTACTGGTTCCACCCCGAGTGGCTCGGCTTCATCCAGGTGGGCTTCTCCTACGTGCAGTCCACCACCGAGGGCGCCAAGGGCGGCCTCAACGTCCTGCCCAGCGTCGTGGGCGCGCGCCACTACCACAACGTGGAGAAGTCCCTGCGCCCGTACTGGGGCTTCGGCCTGGGCGTGCAGCTGTCCTTCGGCGACTTCGGCATCTTCCAGTCCACCGGCCCCCTGCCCACCGTCGTGGGCTTCATCGGCCTGGAGTACCTCATCGCCGGCCACGTCGGCGTCCAGCTGGAGGCGGGCACCAACGTCGCCCAGGCGGTGCTCGGCCTGGCGGAATCCCAGCTCGGCGATGGCCTCAATCTGGACCTCAACCTGGGCATCGCGTACCACTTCTAGGATTCGGAGCCCCTCATGTTCCAGCGCCTGCGCGCCTTCCCGCTGATTGCCCTGCTCGCCGCCGCCGCGTGCGACGAGCGCCCCACGGTGACGCCCAAGGACCACGCGGAGGGCCTCTACATTAAGGGCACCGCCGAGTACCTCCAGGGCCAGTTCACCGCCGCGCTCGCGTCCTTCGACGAGATGCAGAAGCTGGCCCCCAATGACCCCCGGTTGCCCGCCGCCCGAGGCGAGGTCTACCTCTCCATGGGGAAGATCTCCGAGGCCGCCACCGAGTTCGAGGCCGCCCTCAAGCTGGAGCCCAAGCGCTCCACCAACTGGAGCCGCCTGGGCTTCGTCCAGGCCCAGCTGGGCCGCACCGACGAGGCCATGAGCTCGCTGCGCAAGGCCATCGGCCTGTACCCCAACGACGCCAACGCGCTGGAGCAGCTGGGCGAAATCCACTTCAAGAAGGGCGAGCACGAGGAGGCCGTCCGCCACTTCATCCTCGCCGCCAACGTCGCCTCCCACCTCGAGGCGAAGTCCGAGCTCATCCTGCGCGCCGTCGACGTGCTGACGAAGCAGGGGCGCGAGCCGGAAATCCTGGCGCTGGCGCAGAAGTCCGTCAACGAGGGGGTGCGCACCGTGGGCGTGCTCACCACCCTGGGGGACTCACTCGTGCGCGCCAAGAAGCTGCCCGAGGCCGCCGCCGCCTACCAGGAGGCCGCCAGCAAGTCCCCGAGAGACCCGACGCTGTGGGAGCTGGTCGGCACCATCCACCTGCAGCTCGACAAGCCGGGCGATGCCATCGCCGCGTACAAGGAATCCCTGCGCGTGAAGGACCGCGCCATCGTCCACGTGGCGCTGGCGCGCATCCAGCTCGCGATGAAGAGCAAGGAGGGCGCGGAGCAGGAACTCGCCGCCGCGCTCGAGACCGTGCAGGGCAACGACGTGCGCGAGCTGCGGGAGCTGGCGGACCTGCTCGTCACCATGGAGCGCAAGTCGGATGCGCTGCGCATCCTCGGCAACCTGAGCGCCGAGAAGGACATGGCGAAGGACGCGGAGCTCCACCTCACCACGGCGCGCCTCGCGCGAGACTTGAAGGACGTCGCGCTCCAGCAGACCGCGTGTGCCCGCGTGCTGGCCGCGGACCCCACCCAGAAGAAGTGCCCCTGAGCTCCCTGCGGGAGCCCAGGAGCTCACGGGGCCACGGTTACGCGCGTCCGCCCTGCATCTTCCGGTACACGCCGACGACCAGTCCCAGGATCATCGTCGAGCGGAACTCCGTGCGGCTCACGTAGATGGGCTGCATGGTTGCGTTCGCAGGCTGGAAGCGGATGCGGTCGCCCTCCGGGTAGTAGCGCTTCACCGTGGCCTCGTCCTCGATGAGCGCCACCACGATGTCGCCCGGCTGGGCGGCCGGCGTCTTCTTCACGAAGAGGTAGTCGCCGTCGTGGATGCCGTCGTCAATCATGGACTGGCCCTTCACCCGCAGGGCGAAGACCTCCCGGCCGTTGACGCCTCCCAAAAGGAAGCTGTCGATCTTGACCGAGTCCTCCATGTGCTCCTGCGCGAGCAGCGGCGCGCCGGCGGCCACCTTGCCCAGCAGGGGGACCTCCACCATGCCCGCGTCGCGCTTGGCGCCCAGGCCCAAGAGCAGCCGGGCCCGCTTGGTGGGCACCAGCGAGCGGCTCTGCTGCTCGCCCCGGTTCAGGTAGCCCTTTCGCTCCAGCGCCTTGAGGTGGTCGTTCACCCCGTTGGTGGAGCGGATGTCCATGTGCTCGCCAATCTCCCGGATGGTGGGCGGGAATCCGCGAGTCTCCGTCTCCTTCACGATGAAGCTGAGAATCTCGCGCTGGCGGTCCGTCAGCTCTTCCATGCGCTCCCTCGCTCGGCGGGCCTGATTGCTACAGGGCGGTTGCCCAGGCAACAGGCTTTCAGTGTCCACTCTCCCTGAACAGACGTGTAGAGTCAATTCGTTCAGTGTCCCACCGCGCACCTGGAGTGCGTGCCCATCTTTTCGGCATTCTCAGTTCTTGAGGGGAGTGGACGAACTCGACGTACAATTCCGCCCGCTTTGTCCGAACTCCGCCACACGCTGCTCTTCGTCGACGATGAGGCCGACGTCCTGGACATCCTCACCCGGATGTTCCAGCGCCGGTATCGCGTGCTCACGGCCCTGAGCGGGCAGGCCGCGCTGGAAGTGCTTCGCCGGGAGACGGTGGACGTGCTCGTCACGGACCAGCGGATGCCGGAGATGACGGGCATCGAGCTGGCGGCGACGGCACGCGCCGAGGGCTTCGACGTCACCACGCTCCTGCTCACGGGCTTCACGGACCCCGATGACCTCATCGCGGCCATCAACCAGGGGCAGGTGTACCGCTACATCACCAAGCCCTGGGACGTGAACGACCTGCTCATCACCGTGAAGAACGCGGTGGAGTACACGCAGCTGCGGCGCGACAAGGAGCGGCTCATCCGCCAGCTCCACCAGCGCGTGGAGGCCCTGTTCGTCCTCTACGAGGTCAGCCGCGCGAGCGCGAATGATCCGGCCAGCTACGACAACATCATCGACCGCGTGCTCATCGCCGTGGCCAGGGTGCTGCCGTACGACTGCGGCGCGGCGCTCATCGCCCCGGACGAGTCGCGCAGCGCGACCTTGCGGCTGCGCTGTCACGGCACGGTGGGGGAGCAGGCGCTGCTGGGCGTGAAGGAGTCGATGCTCGGCGCGTACCGCAAGAGCTCCGGCCTGCTGCTTCCGGAGGACCGCGTCATCACCCGCGTGGCGGGCACGACGACGCAGGACGCGGCGGCGCCGGCGGTCTACCCCAGCCAGCTCACGGTGAACCTGGTGGCCGGCGGGCGTCCGGTGGGCATGCTGTCGCTGTTCAGCCAGCGCTCGGACGCGTTCACCGAGGACGACGGCGTGCTGCTGGACGTGCTCGCCAACCAGACGGCGGACGCCATCCAGTCCTTGCGCTCGGCCGAGGAGGAGGCCCGCCACCGCATGGAGCGGATGGTGGAGTCCATGGCCGACGGCGTGGTGCTCACCGACGAGAAGAACGACATCGTGGTGATGAACCCGGCGGCGCGAAGGCTGTTGCACGTGGGGGACGACCCCGCGGAGCACACCAGCCGGATGATGGAGGAGCGCCTGGGCTTCCAGCCGTTCCACCTGGTGCGCGGCTGGGAGTACAGCGGCACGCAGGTGCTGCGCGAGGAGGTGAAGCTCTTCGACCGGCACGTGCAGACGACGACCACGCCGGTGGGCGACGCGCGCGGCACGCTGCGCGGGGTGTGCGTGGTGCTGCGCGACATCACCGACCAGAAGCGCCTGGAGGAGCGCAAGGACGAGTTCGTCTCCATGGTGAGCCACGAGCTGCGCACGCCGCTCACGTCCATCTCCGGCGCGCTGGACCTGGTGCTCAACTTCATGGCCGGCGACATCAACGAGCGGCAGCGCCGCTACCTGTCGCTGGCGCGCGACTCCACCGAGAAGCTCAACACCATCGTCGACGACCTGCTGGACCTGTCGAAGTTCGCCAAGGGTCGGCTGCGGATGAACTTCGAGGTCGCGTACCTGGACGAGCTGGTCCAGCGCGTGGTGGAGAAGTACGGCCCGGCCTTCGACGAGAAGCGCGTGAAGGTGACGCCGGGGCTGCCGCGCCACCCGCTGCGCGTCATCGCGGACCCGAACCGGCTCAACCAGGTCCTCAACAACCTGCTCAACAACGCGGTGAAGTTCACGCCCGAGGGCGGCGAGGTGCGCGTGGAGCTGCATGCCACGTCCAGCCTGCCCGGCTACGTGGTGCTCTCCTGCTGGAACAGCGGAGACCCCATCGCCGAGGACAGCCTGGAGCGCATCTTCGACCGCTTCGAGCAGGCGCGCACCAAGGCCAACCGCACCGTGCGCGGCACGGGCCTGGGCCTGGCCATCTGCCGCAACATCGTGGAGGCCCACGGCGGGCGCATCTGGTGCGAGCCGTGCGTGGACGGCGTGCGCTTCATGGCGGTGCTGCCCACCGAGCCTCCCGCGGAGCTGCGGCAGTCGGACGACGCCGCCGAGGCCCAGTCCCCCAAGCGGCGCGAGAGCCGGGGGCGGGTGCTGGTCATCGAGGGCGAGCACGAGGTGGGCTACATCGCCAAGGCGCTGATGTCCGCGCGCGGCTACGAGGTGCGGCTCGCGTTCAATGCCGAGGAGGGCCTGTCCAGCGCGCGCAAGCACCACCCGGACATGGTGCTGGTGTCCGTGCGCCTGCCGGACGTGGACGGCCTGCGGCTGGCGGAGATCCTCCGGCACGACCCGGAGACGCGGCGCGCGCCCTTGCTGCTCACGTCCGCGTTCGACGAGCGCCAGCGCGCCTTCCGCGCCGGCGCCGACGCGTTCCTGGTGCGCCCGCTGACGCCGGACAAGCTGCTGGCCACGGTGGACTCGCTGGTGCGCGGCCGCGCGGGCCCGGCGCACGGGCGCGTGCTGGTGGTGGACGACGACTCGAAGATCTCCGCCATCTGTCGCGAGGTGCTGGAAAACATCGGCTTCGACGTGGCGGTCGCGGGCTCGCTGGAGGAGGGCCGGCGCGCCCTGCGCGAGCGCAGGCCGGACGTCATCCTGCTGGACGTCACGCTGCCGGATGGCGACGGGTTCCTCTTCCTCGAGGAGATAAAAGCCGAGCGCGCCAGCGGTCACATCTCCGTCATCTTCATCTCCGCGCGCGCGGAGACGTCCTCGAAGGTGCGCGCGCTGAAGCTGGGCGGCGACGACTACCTCACCAAGCCCTTCGACGCGCTGGAGCTGGGCGCGCGGGTGGAGAGCGTGCTGCGCCGCAAGGAGCAGGAGCTGTCGGCCTCGCCGACGACGCAGCTGCCGGGCTCCACCGCGATTGAACGCGAGGTGCAGCGGCGGCTCATCGCCCGTCGCCCCTTCGCCTTCTGCTACCTGGACCTGGACAACCTCAAGGCCTACAACGACTACTACGGCTTCGCGAAGGCGGACGGCGTCGTGCGTCAGACGGGCGACCTGATGCGTGAGATTTTCGCGCAGGAGGGCGTGCCCGGGGACTTCCTGGGCCACGTGGCCGGGGACGACTTCGTCTTCATCGCCTCGCCGGAGTCGGTGGACCGGGTGTGCCAGACGGCCATCGAGACCTTCGACCGCATCATCCCGCTCTATTACGACAGGCAGGACCGGGAGCGGGGGCACATCGAGGCGGAGGACCGCTTCGGGGAGCGCCGGCGCTTCCCCATCATGAGCGTGTCCATCGTCGCGGTGATGACCGACGGCACCCAGGACCACGCGGAGCTGGCCCGGCGGGCGGCTGACATGAAGAAGCGCGCCAAGGCCATCCAGGGCTCCGTCTACCTGCGCAGTGACCGCGAGCAGGTGGTACGCTCCGTCGCCGGGTGAGGCTCTACCAGCAGCTGGTCCTGTTCATGCTCGCGGCGACGGTGTTGCCGCTGGCCGCCGTCGGCTTCCTGTTGCTGTCGCGCGCGGAGGCGGAGCTCGTCGCCCGCATCGACGCGGAGCAGCGCACGCAGGCCGCCGCGGCGGCGGAGGCCGTGGGCTCCACCCTCATGGAGGTGGTGGACGCGCTGGCGCGCTCCGCGGAGCTCATCGACTGGCAGGCCGCCACGGAGGCGGAGACGGTGGGCGGTCTGCGGCTGCTCTACGGCCAGTCCCAGGCCGTGAGCGCCGTGCTCAAGCTGGACGCGCGGGGCCAGCCGGTGGGCGCGCCCGTGTTCCGACCCCGGGATACGGAGGGGCACCCCGGTTTCCGTGAAACGGGGCTCGAGCGGATGGTGGGCTCGGTGCCCGTGCAGCAGCTGCGGGGCGGCGGCAAGGGGCAGGCGGCGCTCGGCGGCGCGTACGTGCACGCGGAGAGCGGCCGCGCGGCGGTGGCCGTGGCCGTGAAGCTGGCCGAGGGCGAGGACGCGCCGTTCGCACTGGCGGAGGTCGTCTTCGGTCCGCTGGAGGCCGCGCTGCGCCGCCGTCCTCCAGGCGCGCTGGGGCGGGTGGACCTGGTGGACGAGGAGCGCCGGGTGCTCGCCAGCTCCGAGCCCGAGCGGCGGATGGTGACGCTCTCGCCGGAGGTCGCCGCGCACCTGCTCGCGCCCACGGCGCCGGAGCCGGACGTGGTGCGCAGCTTCCGGCTGGAAGACCCGCCGCGCCGGGTGAGCGTGGCGCGCGTGTCGCGAGGCCTGCGCTTCGACGTGGTGGTGGAGGTGGACGAGGCCGCGGCGCTGGCGCCCGTGCGGGCCATGCGGCGCACGGTGCTCTTCTCCATCGGCGGCGCGCTCTTCGTCCTGTTGGGCCTGGGCGCGCTCTTCACGCGGCGGCTCAACCGGCGGCTGGAGGACGTGGTCCAGGGCGCGGAGGCCTTCGGCCGGGGGGAGCTGGACAAGCGCGTGAAGGTGGAGGGGCAGGACGAGCTGAGCGAGCTGGCCAACACCTTCAACCGCATGGGCGCGGAGCTGGAGGCGGCGCGCGCGCGGATGCTGCGATGGAACGACGAGCTGCGCGTGCGCGTGGAGGAGGCCACGGGTGAGCTCAAGAGCGCCCAGGCCCAGCTGCTCGAGGCGCAGAAGCTGGCGGCGGTGGGACAGCTGGGCGCGGGCGTGGCGCACGAAATCAACAACCCGCTGGCCGGCATCCTCGGCAACGTGCAGCTGCTCATGCTGGACCGCGGCTCCGCGGACCCCGACCTGGATACGCTGCGCAAAATCGAGCAGAGCGCCAAGCGCTGCAAGGAGATCACCCAGAACCTGCTGCGCTTCTCCCAGCAGCGCGAGCGTCCGGACCTGCGCCCCGTGGACCTCAATGCCGTGGTGCGCGATGCGCTCAGCCTCACCGAGCACCAGATCCTCAGCGACGGCGTGACGCTCGAGACGAAGCTCGCGCCCGGGATGGGCCGCGTGCGCGCGGATCCCGGCCACCTGTCGCAGGTGGTGCTGGCCCTGTTGTCCAACGCGCGCACCGCGATGATGAAGTCCCCCACGCGCAGGCTCACGCTGCGCACCGGTGAGCGCGACGGGCGCACGTTCCTGGAGGTGGAGGACACGGGGAAGGGCATCCCCGCGGACATCCGCCCGCGCATCTTCGAGCCCTTCTTCACCACGAAGGATGTGTGGTCCAACGTGGGGTTGGGCCTGAGCGTGTCGTGGCGCGTCGTGACGGAGGCGGGAGGAACACTCAGCGTCCGCTCGGAAGTGGGGCAGGGGGCCTGCTTCACCGTGGAGCTGCCGAGGGCCTGAGCATCCCACGCGGCCTGTGATAGCTAGGAGGACTCCATGGCCGAGCCCCGCACTCATCGGCGCCAGACGCCCTTCTACGTCGGCCTCGTGCTGATCCTCGCGGCCCTGCCCCTGGGCTGGTTCCTCTTCCTGCGCCAGCCTCCCGCGCCGCCGACGCCGCCGCCCCCGCCCGTCGTCCCCGTGGTGGCGCCGGTGGTGGAGAAGGCGATGGAGCTGGAGCTCACCGAGGTCACCGGCACGGTGGAGGTGAAGGAGGGCAGCGGCGCGTGGCGCAAGGCGTCCGTGGGCATGGCGCTGAGGCGCCACGACAAGGTGCGCACGGAGGACGGCTCGTACGCCGTGCTCATCGGCGGCGAGGCGGTGGAGTTCCGCATGGACCCGGGCACCGAGGTGTCCGTGGAGGACCTGACGAAGTCCGCGTCGCGCCTGTTGCTCGCCAGCGGCATGGCCACCGCCGTGGTGCGCCCCGGCAAGCGCCACACCTTCGAGGTGAAGGCCGCGCAGAGCGACGCGGTGGCCACCCTGCACGAGTCCGGTGCCTTCACGATGAGCAACAACGGCCAGGGCACCGTGGCCGTGGGCACGCGCGAGGGCGAGGTGACGCTGCTGGGGCAGGGCAAGGTCGTCATCGTCCGTGCGGGCCAGCAGTCCGTGGTGCGCCCCGGCCAGGCGCCGTCCGAGCCCGCGGCCGTCCCCACCAGCCTGCTGCTCAAGGTGGACTGGCCCTCCGAGCGCACGCGCCGGGAGAAGGAGCTGCTCGTGCGGGGGCAGACGACGCCGGGCAGCCGCGTGCAGGTCAACGACGTGCGCGTGCTCGCCGACGCGGAGGGCCGCTTCGAGCGCAAGGTGAAGCTGCGCGAGGGCGCCAACACCGTGGACGTGCGCGCGGTGGGCGTCGGTCGTGTCGAGCAACGCGAGCAGGCCGAGGTCATCGTCGACACGCGCCCGCCGCCGTTGAAGACGGACTCGGACATCTGGAATCAGGCGAACGATTCAAGCCCCTGAAACCCCGAGCGTCCTGGCAGGCGGTCGGCTTGACCCCTGGCAGGGGGTCTCCCTAGACTTCGTCGCGAAGTCATTCCTGTTCAAGGGCAATCCAGGGCGAAAGCCTTGGTGCGCAAAGCCGCGGGGCCCGAAGCAAGGCCGGCCGTGGTTGCCGTGGGGAACCAGCTCCGGGGAGGACTCCGGGCCCACTGCTGCCTTGTGCGGGCATGGGTCTGTGGTTCCAGCGTCCTTCCGGGAAGGTGGTTTCCGATGCTGCGCGCTCTGTCCCTCGTGACGTGCCTGCTCCCTGCCTTGGCCTCCGCGGACACCCCCGAAGTGGGAACGCTGTCCGGCTTCGCCAAGGTGGTGAACGACAGCCCCGGAGACCAGACGGACCCGCACGTGAGCGGCGCGCTGGTCGCGTACACGAACGAGTCCGGAGGCCGCAGCGAGATCCGCTACCACGACCTGGTGTCCGGCGAGGACGCGGCCATCCCCAACGAGGGCGCGTTCGACTTCGTCTCGGACATCAGCGGGGACACGGTGGTCTTCACCCGCGTCAGCGCCTCCAGCGCCATCTACACGTACCAGGTGGGCGCGGGGCTGCCGGCGCGGGAGCTGGCGCCCCAGCCGGGCAGCAGCCGCAGGGCGGCGGTCATCGGCGGGCGCACCGTGGCGTGGCAGGACTTCGGCTTCACGGGCAGCACGCTCGAGCCGGAGATCGCCCTCTACGACCTGGACCAGGGCACGCTCACGCGGCTCACCGAGGACCGGATGTTGGACCGCACGCCGGCGGTGGCGCCGGACGGCCAGACGGTGGTCTGGGCCAAGTGCAACGCGGAGGGCCTGCAGTGCGACATCTGGCGCGCGCGGCGGGAGGGCGCCGCGTTCTACTCGCAGGCGCTCACCGGCAGCGAGGGCGAGGAGTCCCAGCCGGACACCAACGGAGAGCTCGTCGTCTACGCGAGCACGCGCACCGTCGACGGGGTCTCGGACCGGGACATCTACTGGAAGCCGGTGAACGGTGGCACCGAGCAGCGGCTCGCGCTGCCGGGACTGGATGCGAACCCCAGCATCAGCGGCTCGTTGATCGCCTTCGAGCGGAGGGACCCGACCAAGGGCGACTTCGACATCGCGCTGTACAACCTCGACACGCAGACGCTGTACCTGCTCACCGACTCGCCGGACAACGAGAACCTCAACGACCTGAGCGTGTCCGACGACGGCACCGTGCGCGTCGTGTGGACGGTGTCGAAGAACGGTGACTTCGACGTGCACAGCTTCACCTTCCAGCTCCCCCGGGATGGACCGTGCGACGTCGCGCCCACGGCCACGCCCACGCCGCCCCGGAGCGCGGAGGAGGTGTGCAAGCAGCCCGGCAAGACGCCGCTGCTCGCCGCGCTGGAGGTGGCGCGCACCACGGGACAGCCCAACGCCGTCTCGCTGGGCTTCCACGGCAAGGGCGCCGGGGTGATGTGTGTCGACAATGGCTACAGCGGCGAGCGCGCCACGTCCGGGTGGGTGTGGCTGGATGGGCGTGAAATCGTCGACCCGTCCCGTTTCAAGCCCACCGTGGCGCTCGTGGCGCGTGACGTCACCCTGGGCGGAAACACGTGGCTCGCCGCGCTGATCTCCGGAAATCCAGGAAGCTCGTTCCGCATCCGCGTGTACGGCACCGCGTCCGAGTGTGGCGCGACGGTGTCGCCCGCGGGCTCGCAGCAGGTGCTCGGGCAGGCCATCACACCGATTTCCCTCGGGACGAGTGGGGTGTCATCCCTGACCTTCGAGCCGGGTGAAGATGGGCGGGGCCTCGGGTGCAGTACGAGCGGAACCACGTCCGGGGCGGTGGGGCTGGTGATGTTGGCGTTGTGGCTGGCGCGGCCTCGGCGCGAGCCGGTGTTGGTTTCGCGGAAGGAACTTCGGAGAAGGGGAAGCAGCCTGTAGACTTCCGTGCGTCCTGAACCGTTTTCATCCCCCAGTTCTCCTGCTGCTATGCGTGTGCGCTGCCTCGGCCTGGGCCGACACGCTCGAGCTGCTTGGACCGTCATCGGCGGTGACGCCCGATGGTTTCCCGCTGGCGCTGGTGCGCAGGGATGCCTCGGGTACGCCCGTGCCGTGGGTGGGCAAGCCGGTGGTGACGGTGGAGGGCGCGGAGCTTCGGCCAGGTGACGCACGGCCGCCGCTGGGCACGTACGTCGTCGTGCCTCGGCCGGGGGCTCGGGACGTGGTGGTGCGCGCGAAGGTGGATGGGCTGGAGGCGCAGGCGCGCTTCGTGTTGGGGCCGCCGGCCACCGAGGTGCAACTGGCGCTGGAGCCCGCCGCGCCGGTGAAGGGGCGCGACAAGGAGGCTCGGCTCACGGTGAAGCTGCTGCGGCCGGACGGCACGGCCGATGACAGCGGCGCGCCGCCCGTGGTGCGCGTGAGCACCGGACGGGTGGCGGACCTGGAGCGGGTGGAGCCGGGCACGTATCGCGCGCGCTACATCCTGCCGGACACGCGCTACCCGGAGGTGGCCATCCTCGTCGCGTTCTCCGCGTGGCCCAGTCCGCAGTCCGTGCACGGTGCCTATGGGCGCGTGCTGGTGCCGCTGGCCGCGTCGGTGAACCTGCCGGGCACGACGGAGAAGGACGCGCGCATCTCCATCGAGATCGCGGGTGAGAGCTTCGGCCCGGTGACGGCGGGGCCGGACGGGCGCTTCCGTCTGCCCATCGTCGTGCCGCCGGGACATCGCTTCGGCAAGGGGAGCGTGGTGGACCGGGCGGGCAACGTGCGTCGGGAGAGCATCGACCTGAACCTGCCGCCCACGGATGGTCTGGCGTGTGTGCTCCAGCCGCAGCGGCTGCCGGCGGATGGGGTGTCGCGAGCGCGTCTGGTGTGCGCGACGAGCGACCCCTTGGGCAAGCCGGTGGAGGACGCGAAGGTGACGGCGCAGGCGCGGCGGGGAACCCTGTCGAATGGCACGCGCGCGGCGGGCGGCATGCTGGAGTGGCTCTACACCGCGCCCAGGACGCTGGCGGATGACGAGCGCATCGAGGCGGCGTGGCCTCAGCGTGGCGCGGGCTCGAAGGAGAGCCTCGCGCTCCAGCTCGCGCAGGGGCCCGCGTCGGAGCTGACGATGTCCGTGGCCGACCCGCTCGTGCACCGTGGCTCCCACGTGGACGTGACGGTGGGAGCGCGGGATGCGCTCGGCAGGCCGCGTCCCGGGGTGATGCTGGCGCTGGAGGCGCCCGAGGGGGAGTTCTCCGTGGCGCGGGAGACCTCGCCGGGGCAGTTCTTGAGCACATGGTCTCCGCCGGCCTCGGGTGGCGAGGAGTCGGTGGCGCTGCGTGCGCGGGCCTGGGGGCCGTTGGGCAGTGAGCCCGCGCGCATCGCGGTGTGGTCTCGCGGCGGCGAGCTGTTCGCGGGCGTGTCCGACCTGGCGGACCAGCCGGTGCCCTCACAGCCGCTGCGCGTGGACGGGCATCCGCTGACGACAGGCCCGGATGGCACCGTGTCCCTGGGCGTGTTGGCGCCGGGCGCGCACGTGGTGGCGCACGGCGTTTGGACGGGGCTGGTGCGCACGCTCCATGTCCTGACGAAGGACGGACAGGTGTATCCGTTGGATCCGCCGCTGGTGCCCGAGCCGCTGACGCAGACGGTGCGCGTGGCGCCCGAGGTCCCCGTCAACGTGCGGCTCCGCGTGGAGGGCACTCGCGTGACGTACTGGCTGGAGGACGCGAAGGGACACACGCTCGAGGGGCGGCGGGTGCATGTCTCGCTGTCGGAGGGCGCGCGGGAAGCCGAGCAGGTCCGCGAGGGCCGCACGTCCTTCACGGTTCGCGCGGCCACGCCGGTGAGTGTCTCCGTGGCGGACGTGGAGACCGGCGTCACGGCGCTGGCCGAGGTACGACCGTGAGACGCTCGGGCCTGGGCCTCCTGCTGGTGGTGTTCTGGGCGGGCCTTGCCCGGGCGCAGGGCGCGTCGATGGACGTGCCGTCGCTGGCGTCGACCATCGCCGGGCGCGTGTGCCAGGACACGGATGGTGACGGACGCTGTGGCGCGGACGAGCCTGGCATCGCGCAGGTGCGCCTGGTGCTGGCGACGGGACGCGAGGTGCTCACCGATTCGCACGGGCGCTTCCACCTCACCGGCGTGGACGCGCGCGTGCCGGAGGTCACCCGAGGGCTGCACCTGCGGCCGGGGCGTCATCGGCTCAAGGTGGACGCGCGCTCATTGCCCGCGACGAGTCAGGTGACGCCGGAGGCCGCCACGGTGGAGGTGCCCTGGGGCGCCGTCGTCCTCCAGGACTTCGCGGTGCGCACGAGGCCCGCGTCGGCGTCGTCGCTGGGGCTGTCCTTCGAGCGCGCGCCGCCGGTGGCGAGCGTCGCGTCCGGCGAGGGCGCGGTGTTGTTCCGGGTGGCGGGGCAGGCGTCCGTGGGGGACCGCGTGCGCGTGGGGGCCGCGGAGGCGGAGGTGGATGCGCGCGGCGGTTGGAGCGCGCGGGTGCCGCTCATCGCGGGCGCCAACGAGCTGGCCATCACGGCGACGGCGCCGGATGGCTCGGTGCGCCTGTATCGCCAGCGCATCGACGTCGTGCAGCGCGCCGAGGGCTGGCTGGTGGTGCCCAGGCCCTTGGAGCTCCTGGGCTCGGTGCGCCTCCCGGCGGCGCGTGACGAGCGCGCGGCCACCGGCGTCGCGCGAATGAAGGTCGAGGCCCGCGAGGGCACGCTGGTTCGCGGCGTGGGGCGAGAGCCCTTGTTCGTGGGGCCGGAGGGCTGGGTGGAGGTCCCCGTGACGCTGTCCCCGGGCCTCAACCGCGTGCCCCTGGTGCTGGCCCCGCCGGGCGCGAGCGAGCGCGAGCTGCTGCTGGACATCCAGGCGGAGGCGCGGCCCTTCGCGGTGGCCCTGCTCGATGTCGAGGTGTCGTTCGCGCCGGGAGACAGCGACTGGCAGCTGCGAGGGCGAGGCTCCGCGCACGCCGAGCTGCGCCTGGGGCCCGTGGACGTGGTGGGCGAGGTGGACCTGCGCGACACGGACGCGCGCACGCTGCGCGGCAAGGAGCTCCCGGATTGGCTGCGTCCCCGGGTGCCCGAGCGCTTCGAGCGCGTGGCGGACCCGGACTTCTCTCCGGCGGAGTGGGGCGATGACTCGGTGTCGCTGACGCCGAACGCCTCCGAGGCCCGCCTGCGCGTCGAGGCCCGGCACGCGGAGCATGGCCGCGCGGGCCTGGGCACCTATCGCGCGCTGGTGCAGGACCGCGAGGTGGGCCGCTATCACCGTCCGCTCTTCGGTCCCTACGCGGAGCTGGCGACGTCGGCCGACGCGCGCGACGGAGCGCTCCGGGCCGGCGTGGACGCGTTCGGCGGAAGCCTCACCGACCCGACGCGAGGGCTCGCCGCGGTCCCCGCGCACGAGGAGCTCCGCGCCACGGGCGGCAGCCTCTACTACCTGGGCGCGGTGTCGGTGGCGGAGGGCTCGGAGCTGCTGCGCGTGGAGGTGCGCGACGGTGTCACGGGCCTGCCGCTGGCGGAGCGGCACCTGGTGCGAGGTCGCGACTACGACATCGACTACTTCGCGGGCCGCATCCTGCTGTCCCGGCCGCTGTCGTTCCTCGCGAGCGACACCTTCTTCCGGACGGACATGGTGACGCAGGCGCCGGAGCCGGTGCTCGTCGCGGACTACGCGGCGCTGCGCTCCATGGACACCGAGGACTCCGGCGGCGGTGAGCTGTGGGCCGAGTGGAAGGGCGCCCGCGTGGGGCTCGCTGCGGTGCGGGAGGGGCGCGGCGAGGGCCGACCCTACACGCTCTACTCCGGCCGGGCCTCGGCGCGTGTCGGTGGCTACGCGCTGGAGGCGGAGGGGGCTTCCAGTCGCGGCTCCGCGGTGGACGCGGGGCTCTTCGGCGTCTCGGATGACGGAGGTCTGAGCTATCTGCGTCCGACGGGCGCCGTCGCGACGGGCGGCGAGGCGCTGGGCCTGCGGCTGCGCGGTCCGGGGTTGTCCGGCGATGGCTCCGTGGATGCGTCCTACCGCTGGCGCGCGCGGGGCTTCTCGGATGGCGCGCACCTGGACGCGGCGCGCTTCCAGCAACTGGCGCTGCGGGTGCGTCAGCCCCTGGGCCGACTGCGCCTGTCGCTGCTCGCGGATGGACGTCAGTCGGCGGACCCGCGCGAGCCCTTCGTCGACCATCCCTTCTCCGCGAGCACCGTCGGCGCGAGCGTGGGGTGGGAGGAGGCCGACTGGGGCGTGAGCGTGGAGGCGCGCGACGCGCGCTTGAAGGCGGCCGAGGTCGTGGGGCAGGGCGAGGCGCTGACGGGAGGCCGCACCTCCGTGGGCGTCGCGGGCCGCTACCGGTTGCTCGAGGGACTGTGGCTCCAGGCGTCGCACCGGCAGAAGCTGGCGCTGCATGGCGCGGGGCCCGGTCGGGTGGATGACACGTTCAGCGCGGCGGGCGTGGACGTGGCGCTGGGCCGCGACACGCGCGTGGACGTGCGCGGCGGCTGGGGGCCGGACCTGGGGCCCCGGGCCTGGGCCAACGTGGAGTCGCGTCGTGGCGCGGACGTGTACTACGGCGGCTACTCGGTGGACGTCGACGGGCCGGACTTCGGCGCGGGCCGGACGCTCACGGGCGCGCGCACGGAGCTGCCCGACAGCGGCACGGCGCTCTTCGTCGAGGAGGTGGGCCTGCATGATGCCTCCACCCTCCGCATGTCTCGCGCGGTGGGCTTCCAGAAGACGGTGCTCGACGGCTTGAGCGTGGGCGCGCGCTATGAGCGCGGCGTGCGCAGCCTGCTGGACCTGGACCCGCCGCTGCGGCGCGACGCGGGAGGCGTCTTCGGCCAGCTGCTCCTGAGCCGGCTGCGACTGGAGGGCCGCTTCGAGCTGCGTCGCGAGAAGGGCACGCCGGAGCGGGGCGCGACCGAGGCCGTGGACCGGCTGCAGACGGTGGTGGCGCTGGCGGCGGAGGCGGAGCTGCCGCGCGACGTGACGGCCTCCGGCCGTGTGGACTTCGCGCGCACCGTCAACGACGACGCGCTGGAGGCCCGGCTGCTGGAGGGCTACGCGGCGCTGGCCTGGAGGCCCGGTCCGTGGCTGGTGGTGGCGCGCTACGGTGTCACCCGAGAGCTGTTGCCGGGGACTCGGGCCGCGTTCGGAGACAGGGCGCTGCAGATCCTCTCGCTGATGCCCGCGGTGCGCCTGGGCGACCGGTTCTCCGTCGCGGCCGGGCTGCACGCGGGGCGCAGTGAGCTGCGGGGCTCGTCGCGGTGGGTGTGGACCGGCACGGTGCGTCCGGCGGTCCGGGTGGTGGGGGCCGTGGAGGTGGCGGCGGAGGCGGCGCGCAGGACGGCCTCCCTGGACGGAGAGCGGCTGACGGCGGTGCGGGCGGAAGTGGCCTATCGGATGGATGAGCGACTCCGGATGGCCGTGGGGTACACACTGCTGGGCTTCAGCGGCTTGGGTCTGGCCACCGAGTCGTCGGAGAATCAGGACCGGCTCTACCTGCGGGCGGAGCTCGCCTACTAGGAGTCTCGCGTGCGCGCCGGCATCCTCATCTGTCTCTGCGTGGGAGTGTCCGCGGTCGCCTCCGCGGAATGGAAGGTGGGGCCCGGCGTGCCGGGAGAGCCCCGGGACGTGCGGGCCTGGGGCCATGAGCGTGTGGCCCTGGCGCACTCCACGGGCGCCGAGCTCTTCGAGAACGAGGAGCAGGTGGCCTTCCGCTTCCTGTCTCCCGCGGTGGGCACCTTGCTGACGTCCACGGGCTGCTTCGCCGGCGTGCACGCGAATGGAACCCTCTACGCGTACGACAGCTGCCTGCCTGACTCCAAGTTCATCCCCGAGATTCCCACCTCCACCGTGTTCGATGTGCGCCGGGTGATGCAGACGCAGTCGGGGAGCAGCTACGCGGCCATCACCGTGGACACGAACGAAATCCTGGTGCTGGGCGCGACGCCGTCCGGCACCGGTGTGCTTCCCTGGAACACGCGCATCCTGCAGACGAGCCAGTTCAGGGCGACCTCGGTGATGGGGGTGACGGACACGGCGGGCGCGGTGCCGCACGCGCTCCTCCAGGTCGTCGGGCCGCCCAACCTCATCTACGTGCGCGGCGACCAGCGCCTGGCGGAGTTCAGCGTGCCCACCGCGCTGACGACGCTCCCGTTCCTGACGCTGGACCTCTTCGCCACGAGCGGTCCCCATCCCGTCGCGCTGCTGGGCAACCAGGACGGGCTCTTCCGGGGGCAGCTCACGTCGGGCGTGCCACCGAACGACACGTTCCAGCGCGTCACCCTGCATGGCTCGGGGCCGGTGAGCATCACGTCCGTGGACCTCACCACCGAGCAGGGCAGCGCCCGGGGGACGGGCTTCGGTCTGGCGGTGGGCGTCGACAGCAATGGGGAGCCGGTGGTCCTGGGCGCGGTGCCCACCGCGAGCGCGGCGGACTCGGGCACGACGTGGCGCATCCATCCCGCCTTCGCGGGCGCGTCGCTGCCCGTGTCGGCCCCGTTCAACCAGGTGTCCTGCGTGGACCCGACCTTCTGCGTGCTCACGCTGAGCAACATCGAGCCGAACGTCATCTACTACTCCAACGCCGCGGCGCCGGTGTTCGGCTCGTTCCCGGACCCGGTCCTCATCGACGAGCGCACCACGCGGACGCTGGACATCACCGCCACGGACCCCGACGGCGACGCGGTGCGCGTCTCCGTGGACGCGGCGCAGTCGACGCTGAACGTCAGCGCCACGCCTCGTCCGGACGCGGTGACGCTGACGCTCACCGCGCCCGAGGTCTGCGAGCCGACCACCACGCAGCTCACCGTCTTCGCCGCCGACGGCCTGGGCACGCATGACCGGCAGACCACGGTGAACGTGCGTGTCGAGAACACGGCGGGGCCCGCCACGCCGCGCGTGCAGCCCGCCCAGGCCTCGACGAGCGCGGGAGGCCCCTCGCGCGTCTTCACCGCGTCCCCCGGCGCGGGCTTGTGCGAGTCGGTGGACTACGTGTGGAGCTCGCCTCCGGGACAGCCCGTCCTGGTGACCGAGGGCAACGGTGGCAGCGCCACCTTCGTGCCGCCGGAGTTTTTGTGCGCGGCCTCCGGCGCGCGCTACACGTACGAGGTCCGCGCGAGGGACCGGGGCCAGACGCCTTCGCCGCCCACGACGTTCAGCGTGGACGTGCAGCCCTGGGGCCGTCCTTCGGCGCCCTTCGCGCCGGACGCGGTCCGCCGGTTCACCTCGGGCGAGAGCGTGGAGGTGCGTCCGGACTTCCTGCATCCGTGCGCCGGCGCGCAGGCGCTGCCCGGGGTCCAGACGGTGTGGCGGCTGGCGGACGGGAGCACCACCGTGCCTGCGGGGCTGACGGTGCGGGATGACGCTGGCGCCGCCGTCGACCTGTCCGCGCCCGTGACGGCGCGCGCGCTCCAGGTGTCGGCCGAGGGCTGCGCGAGCGCCTCGCTGACGTTCTCGGTGCGCAACCGCCTGTCGCTGCAGGACGGGACGGTGCTGGAGGGGCCGGAGGCGTGGGTGAAGGTGGAGGCGGCGCCTGCGCCCGAGGACGTCTCCGCCGCGAGCCTGGACCTGTCGATGCAGCTGTCGGGTGGCCAGGACGCGGAGGCGCGGCTGGGCACGTCGCTGCGCTGCCCGGGCGTCCACGCGCTCAAGGCGCGCATGTTCCTGGAGTCCGCGTCCGGCGAGCCCATCGCCTCGGACGTCGTCCCCGTGCCCGGGGTGTGGCGCTTCACGCTCCCGGCGGTCTGCTCGCAGACGCCCTTCACGGTGCGCGGCGAGCTGTACTCGGACGGGCCCACGCCCGTCGAGGCGGGGCGCGCGCGAGAGACCTTCACGGCGCAGGCGCGCCCGGTCGCGCTGGGGGAGCTGGACGGTGAGGCGCTGGTGGCCCGATGTGGCGAGGGCGCGACGGCGCGGCTCACCCAGGAGATTCCCGCCGACGCCTGCAGCGAGGTCAGCCTGTCGTGGTCGCGCGAGTCCGGCCCGGCCCTCACGCAGGACTCCCTGTCGGGCCCGAGCGTCACGCTGAGCACGCGGGAGACGGGGCTGCAGGACCTGGTGGGCGAGTCCCTCAGCCTGCGCGTCACCGCCAGCGCGAGCGGCGGCGGTCAGGCGGACCGGGTGCACTCGGTGCCGATTGTCGCGGACCCCTTCGTCGACGTGCGCCATGAGACGGAGGCCGCCGCGGGACAGGAGACGGGCCTGGTGGGCGTGGTGGTGGCGCTGCGCAACACCACCGCGTGTGACGTGACGGGCCTGCGCTACGTCGAGCACGTCGAGGGCATGGACGTGGTGCCCGGCAGCGTGCGCGTGGAGGGACAGTCGCTCGCGGAGCAGGCGACGGAGGGCGGCTTCTCGGTGGAGGGCGTGTCGCTCCCGGCCCACGCGCAGCGCACGCTGACGTACGTGGCCCGGCCCCGGCTGTTGGGCTCGTCGCACTTCAGCGGCGAGGTGTTCCTCAAGGGCGTCCCGGTGTCGGGGACCCTGGACCGTGAGCCGCCGTCGTCCTGTGGTTGCTCGCAGGGCGGCTCGGGCGCGGCGCTGTTCGGCCTGCTCGCGGTGGCTCGGCTGCTGCGCCGTCGCCGCGAGGGCTGACGGGGCGGTTCAGAGCCCGAAGGAGATGCGATGACGGCGGCTGGGCGTCTCCGGCCGCTCCTCCAGCACCCCGAGCAGCTCCAGGCCCCGCAGCGTGGCGAGGGCCTGTCGCTCCGACACGTCCACCAGCGCGAGCAGATCCTCCACCGTCTTGCTCCCGTCGGCGTACGCGAGCAGCAGGGCCTGTGGACCCTGCAGCTTCAGCTCGTGCAGGCCGTACGGCGGGTCGGCGGTGGGGAAGAGGCGACGTCCGGCGGACATGCGCTGGCGCAGCGCGACCAGCGTCTCCGTCTTCTCCACGCCCTCCAGGATCAAGTCCCCCGGGAAGACGGACAGCTTCACCAGGTCGGCGCGCTGGGGGCGCATCGCGCTGAACCCGTACGCGCCCTCCGTCCAGGGGAAGGTGGACCAGAGCAGCTCGCGCACCTGCTCCTCGAGCAGCTGCTTGCGCCGGCCCGCGTCCAACAGGCCCAGGCGAATCATCGCCTCGCCCGTGCGCAGCCCCTGCTCCTTCGCGACGGTGGCGACCTCCGCGAGCCTCGCCTCGTCGAGCACACCCCGGCGCACGCAGAAGCGGCCGAAGCGCTCATGGGCCAGGTTGGAGGCGGCGTACACGATGCGGCCGGACTCGAAGTAGACGACCTTGAGCACGGAGCCCTGGCGCAGCTTCAGCTCGCCGTGGTGGCGCGACTCGTAATAGGCGTTGAGCAGCCGCGCGACGGACGTGTCCTTGAGGTCCCCCGCCAGCGACCACTCGGGCAGGGCGCGCCGGGCCTTCGCGGGCGCGGGCGCGGGGGACGCCTGCTCGCCGGACCACACCTTGCCCCGGTGGGCGAAGGGCAGGGGGAGCGCGGGCTCCTCGCTCTCCAGGCCGGGCAGCGGCGCGGAGTCGGGGATGGCCTGCATGGGCGAGCCGGTCTCCCCCGCGTCCTCCGGGGTGGGCATCAGCTCCTCCAGCACGATGAGGTCCGCGTCGTCGAGCAGCACGTCCTGCGCGGCCGCCTCGTCCACGGGGGGCGGGGCGCGCGGCACGGGCTCGAAGCCGCCGGCCTTCTCCAGCGCCTCCAGGACCTGGATGAGCTCGAAGGGCTTCTCGAAGAAGCCGCGGGCGCCGTGAATCTGCACGGCCTCCTGCGCGAACCGGTCCCCCTTGTAGACGCCGCTCACCGCGATGGCGGGGATGCCATGGGCGCGCAGGGCGCCGAGCACCTCGCTGCCCCGGATGTCGGGCAAGAGCAGGTCCACCAGCGCCGCGTCCCAGCGCGTGCCCGGGCTGAGCGCCTCCAGGGCGGCCTCGCCCGTGTGCACGGCGCGCGCGTCATGGCCCCGGCCCTGGGCCGAGGAGACGATGAGGGAGGCCAGCTCGTGGTTGTCCTCGACGATGAGCAGTCGCGCCATGGGCGGGCGGACCATACCATCGGGCCCCATGAACGTTCAGGGCTTCCACCACGTGGCAATCCAGGCGAGGGACGTCGAGCGGGTGACGGCGTTCTACAGGGACTTGCTGGGCTTTCCCGAGCTCGCCCGGCATCCGAGGCCGGACGGCACCTTGAGGAGCATCTGGGTGGGCGTGCCCGGGGGCGGCTTCCTGGCCATCGAGGCGTCGAGCGGCGAGCCCGAGGGTCGCCCCTTCCGCCACGAGCACCCGGGCCTGCTCCTGCTGGCGTTCCGCATCGCCCGCTCGGAGCGGGAGGGTGTGGTGTCCGAGCTTACTCAGGCGGGCGTGACGCTGGAGCACCAGACGAAGTGGACGGTGTACGTGCGAGACCCGGAGGGCAATCGCGTCGCGCTCAGTCATCATCCAGAGGACTAGGCGAGGGCGGCGGCGTGCTTGCGGAGGGGGATGGGGCACGGCTACAAGCCCGGCATGCGCCTGGGTGAACAGCTCCTGAAGGAAGGCCTCGTCACCGCCGAGGGACTGGAGGAGGCGCTCGAGGCCCAGGTGGTGCACGGCGGCCGGCTCGGGACGAACCTGGTGGAGCTGGGCTTGTTGTCCGAGCAGGACCTGGCGAAGACGCTGGGCGCGCTGCACAACGCCGCGTTCGCCTCCGGGGAGATGGTGCCGGACCCGAAGGCGCTGGAGCTGGTGCCGCCCAACCAGGCGGACGACAAGGAGCTGCTGCCCATGCGGGTGGACGCGACGCGGCTGAGCGTCGCGGTCGTCAACCCGCACGACTTCACGACGCTGGACGCGATTGCGTTCAAGACGGGCAAGCGCGTGGTGCCGGTGGTCATCCCCGAGTTCCGGATGAACCAGCTGCTGCGCCGCTACAGCAAGGCGTTCCGGCCCCTCCGGGCCATCGACATGAACGCGGTGCGGCCGCGCCCCAAGCCCGGCTCGCGGGAGGAGGTCGAGCTCGCGAAGTCGCGTGAGAAGCCGCCCGACCTGATGAGCGAGGAGGAGTTCCAGTCCCTCTACGCCCAGGCCCTGCGCGGCGGCGCGGACGGCGACGTCGACATCGAGGTGGGCGAGGAGGAGGTCATCACCGGCGTCGAGGTGCTCGAGGCGCCGCCGATGCCCGTGGCGCCGCCTCAGCCGCAGCGCCCCGTGGCGCCGCCTCCCGTGCAGATGGTGCAGCCTCCCGTGGCGCGGCCCCCGATGCAGGTGGCGCAGCCTCCGGCGCAGGTGGGCGTGCCGGTAGCGCAGCCTCCGATTCAGGTGGGCGTGCCGGTGGCGCAGCCTCCGATGCAGGTGGCGCAGATGTCTCCCAGGCCGCCGGTGGCGCAGCCGCCCGTGGCCGCGGCGCCGCCGACGCCGCCCCCTCCCGCGCCGCCGCCGACGCCGCTGTCCTTCGCGGAGGCGCAGGCGGAGCTGTCGCGCAGCCTGGACCGCGAGGACGTGGCGCGCACGGTGCTGCGCTTCGCGATGGGCAAGTGGCGGCGCAACCTGCTGCTGTCGGTGCAGGGCAGCCTGGTGACGGGCTGGCACGGGATGGGCTCCGGCGTGCGCGAGTCGGCGGTGCGGCGCATCGGCGTGGCGCTGCGGGAGCAGAGCACGTTCCGGCTGGTGCGCGACACGCGCTCGCACTACGTGGGCCCGGTGCGCCGGGACGCGGCGATGGCCGTGTTCTACAAGCTGCTGGGCGGGGGCTTCCCGACGACGGCGGTCATCCTCCCGCTGCTGGTGCGGGGCAAGGTCGTGCACCTGCTCTACGTGGACAACGGCCCGGACCAGCTCACGCCGCCGGACGTGGGCGAGTTGATGATCCTCTCGCAGAGCGTGGGCCGCTCGTACGAGGCGATGATGCGTCGTCGCAAGAGCGCGTAGCGTCGCTCGGGATGAGCGAGACCGCGACGCGTGTTCGTGGTGGCCGCGAGATGGCGTCGTGAGAGGGCGCGCGCCGTGTCGGCATGACGGGTGCGGCGTCTCGGGAGCAAGGCTTGGAAGACGATGGCAACCACAAGACGGGGAGCGACCAGGCGCAGCTGCGCGCGCTCCTGGCCGCGATGGAGGCCGCCCACCAGGGTGACTTCTCGCGGCGCGTGCCCGTGTCGGGGACGCATCCGTTGCTGGACCGCATCGCGGAGACGTTCAACGCCGGGGCCGAGCGCTTCGTCCTGCTCACGCGCGAGGTGACCCGCGTCTCCCGAGAGGTGGGCGTGGAGGGTCGGCTGGGGAGCCTGGTCGACGTGCCGGATGCGTCGGGGGCGTGGCGGCAGCTGGTGGACGGCGTGAATGTGCTCGCCAGCAGCTTCACCGTGCAGGTGCGCGACCTCATCCGCGTCAGCGGCGCCGTGGCGCGGGGCGATTTGACGCAGACGCTGGAGGTGGATGTCCGGGGCGAGTCGCTGGAGCTGAAGACCCTCGTCAACACGATGGTGGAGCGGCTCACGGACTTCGCGCGAGAGGTGAACCGGGTGGCCCGGCAGGTGGGCGTGGAGGGGGCGAGCACGGACACGGGCGTCTCCGGCGTGTGGAAGGACCTGACGGACAACATGAGCTTCACGGAGAAGCTCGCGGTGGCGTCACGGCACAAGAGCGAGTTCCTGGCGAACATCAGCCACGAGCTGCGCACGCCGCTCAACAGCCTGCTCATCCTGGCGAAGGTCCTCTCGGAGGACTCGGACCATCGGCTGGGGCCTCGCGAGGCGGAGTACGCCCGGACCATTCACGCCTCGGGCGTGGACCTGCTGGACCTCATCAACGACCTGCTGGACCTGTCGAAGGTGGAGGCGGGGAAGCTGGAGGTCGTCGCGGAGGAGGTCGCGCTGGCGGAGGTGAAGTCGCTCGTCGAGCGGGACTTCGAGCACGTCGCGGACCAGAAGCGGTTGGGGTTCGGCGTGGTGTTGTCGGGTGGGCTGCCGCGCTCCCTGCGGACCGACTCGATGCGGCTGCGGCAGGTGCTGAGGAACCTGCTGTCGAACGCGTTCAAGTTCACGGACGTGGGGCGGGTGGAGCTTCGCGTCGCGCCCGTGGCGAAGGGGCTGTTCCACTTCGAGAGCGATGTGCTCAACCGCGCCGAGGCGGTGCTGGCGTTCAGCGTGGCGGACACGGGAATCGGCATCCCGCAGGACAAGCTGCAGCGCATCTTCGAGGCCTTCCAGCAGGCGGAGGCGGACACGAGCCGCAAGTACGGCGGCACGGGGCTGGGCCTGTCCATCAGCCGGGAGCTGGCGCGCCTGTTGGGCGGAGAGCTGCAGGTCGCGAGTGAGTTGGGGCGCGGCAGCACGTTCACGCTCTATCTGCCGGACGTCTACGTGGGCGCGGAGGTCGGGGGGCGCGACGCGGTGGTCGAGGCGGGCGTCGGCTCGCCGCTTCATCTGGAGGCGATGGAGTTGTCGGCGACCGACTTCGCCGGGGGCTCCCGGGAGGATGCGGAGTCGGAGGTGGCTGGGTGGGCGCCCGTGGACTCGCGTGAGGCGCTGATGCGTCAGGAGGCCTTGCTCGAGCGGCCCACGCGGCACCGGGTCCTCGTCGTGGACGACAACATCCGGGAGGTGTTCTCGCTCATCAGCGTCCTCGAGTCGCGAGGGCTGGAGAGCTTCCACGCCGAGAGCATGGGGGAGGCCCTGCGCGTCCTGTGGGACTCGCCCGAGGTGGATGGGGTGGTGCTGCTCGTGCCCATGACGGACGCGGGCTACGACGTCCTGCGGACGATGCGGAAGGACGCGCGCTTCGGAGCGCTGCCCATCGTCGTCGTCGCGTCGCAGCTGACCGACGAGGAGCGGGGACGGTGCCTCGCCGCCGGCGCGAGCGACTACGTGGCCCGCCCCGTGGATGCCCACCGCATCATGGAGTTGCTGAGGCTGGAGCCGCGTCTCGGCAGGTCGTGAGCGGCGTGGCCTGCGTCGCGATGCCCCCACCGGTTCGCCGCGCGCCCGCGCTGTCGGCGCGCGGCTTCGGTGGGGACCTCGGGTGAATCACTCCTCGGGCGGCGCCTCGAAGTCGACGTCGAACGAGATGCGCTGGCCGGGCTCGACCTTGAAGGTCTTCTGCCAGCGCGCGCCGTTCGCGATGACGAGGAGCTGGTGGGTGCCCTCGTAGACGTCCTGCTCCTCGACCGGCGCGGCGCCGATGAGCCGTCCATCCAGGGTGACGATGGCGTCCTTCGGCGCGCGCACGTTGAGGAAGGCCTTGTTCAGGTAGAGCTGCTGCGCGTTGCGCCCGTTCGCGGGGATGGTGAACGTGCGAGACAGCTGGATGCCGAGCACCGCGTTGGTCAGCGTGAACACGTGCCGTCCCGCCGGAAGCGACACGCTCAGCGGCGTGCGCCCGAGGAAGCCGCCCGGATAGGACACGTCCACGCGCGGGTCGACGGTGAGGTCCAGGTAGCCCATCGCGATGGCCTGGGCGCCCGCGTCCGTTCCCGCATCCGTCCCCGCGTCGCCGTCCACTGCCGCCTGCGCCACGGTGGCGGGGCCGGCGTCCTCCAGCGAGGCCTCCACCTGCGTGGGCAGCCGCTGGACGATGACCGCCGCGCCCGCGAGCGCCAGCGCGGAGCCGACACCCACGATGGCGAGCCAGCCGCGCGAGGACTTCCTCGGCGCCGCCGCGCCCGGAGGCACGGGGCCCGCCGCGGTGGCGGTCGCGGGCTGGGTCGACGAACCCTGCGCGCTCGTCGCCACCGGCTGCGGCGAAGGTGCGCCGACGACGGGAGCGCTGCCCGTGCTCTCGGAGGACTTCGTCACCACGGCCGTGGGATCGGGGGACTTCGCGGCCACGGCCGTGCTGCCCGTGGGCTCGCCCGCCTTCGCGGCCACGGCCGTGCTGCCCGTGGCTTCGGCGGCCGTGCCGACCGTGGGCGCGCTTCCCGTGGCCTCGGCGGCGGCGGGGGACGCGCTGCTCGCGGGAGCCGAGGCCGGGCCCTCCGTGCTCACGGCCTGGGCCGCGCTCGTCGCAGCCGTGCTCGCGGGCTCCTTCGCCCCCTGCGCGGAGGAGGGCTCGGCGATCTGCACCTCGCTGCTTCCCCCTGACACGGCGGCCAGGATGGACAGCTGGCCCTGCATCGCCGGCCAGACCTTCGGGATGATGGAGGCGGGCAGGGCGCCGGTGGCGAGGAACTCCGCCACGGCCGGGGGCGGTACGCCCGTCTTCTGCAGCACGTCCGCGATGCCCGCGTCGATGACCCGGCGCCGCGCCGCGCGGGCCTCGTTCTCCGGCGGGAAGAGCTTGGCCAGGTAGTCGGCGAGCAGCGTATGCGCGGGCAGCGTGCCCACGGCCTCGACGATGGCCTCGCGGAAGGCGTGCGCGGAGGCGTACCGGTCATACGCGCGCTTCGCCGTCGCCTTGCGCACCACCGCGTCCAGCTTCAGCGGCACGTCCTGCGACATCGTCGGCAGCGTGCGCGTGAGCGTGGCCTTGTCCGGGTCCGCGTTGTCCTTGAAGGGCATCTTCCCGGAGAGGCACTCGTGCAGCACGAGCCCCAACAGGAACACGTCCGACTGGACGTTCACCGCCTCGCGTCCGCCGAGCAGCTGCTCGGGAGCGCTGTACGCGCGGCGGTTCTTCACGCGCTTTCCGTCGCGCTCGCGCGGGGCCACGCTCAGCGCGCCGTAGCCCGTCACCTTCGTCAGGCCGCTGAAGGAGACCATCAGCGTCTCCGGCCGCACGTCGCCGTGCACCAGCGGCGTGCCGTCGTCGTTGCCGGCCATGTGCGCGTAGTGCAGGCCCGTGGCCGCGTCGGCCGCCACCAGCGCGGCCAGGGGCGGAGGCAGGCGCGGGCTCGCCTCCAGCACGCGACGCAGGGGCTCGCCGTCGGCGAACTCGGTGACGCGGGCCAGTCCCCCGTCCTGGGCCGCGAGGCTGTGGACGCGGAGGATGTTCGGGTGCTCGAAGACGAGCGCGCGGCTCGTCTCTCGCGTCAGCTTCGCCGTCAGCTCGGGGCTCTGGACCACCTCCTGGGGCGCCCAGATGAGGACGACAGGACGAGGAGGCAATCCATCTTCCAGGGCGAGCCCCAGGAAGGCTCGGGAGCCCGCCCCGGCGAGCAAGGGTCCAAGGGACAGGTAGCGCACGGTGCTCATGGGGCACGCATGCTAGTGCGAGATGCGCGCCCTTCGAAATCCGAGGAACCCGAACCCCAGCTCGGTCGGAGGGCAGCCCTACAGGCTCTGCCCCGTGTCCTGCTCGAAGGGCAGGGTGATGTGATAGCCGTAGCGGCCCCGTCTCACGAGCAACAGGACGCTACGTCCGCGACGCGCGGTGAGCAGGGCCTCCTTGAAGGCGTCCGCCGTCGTCACCGGCTGGTTGTTCACCCGGAGGATGGTGTCCCCGGGCTCCAGCCCCACCTCCGCGGCCGCCGAACCCCCTCTCACGCCCGACAACGTCAGCACGCCCCGGTTCTCCTTCACCCGCAGTCCCAGCCTGTCCCAGGCGAGCGCCTCCACCATGCGCGCGGGGAACTCGGAGGGGGTGACCTGGACGGTGCGCGAGGCGCCTTCACGGAACAGCACCAGCGCGAAGGCGGAGCGGGCGGGGTAGCCGCGCACGCGGGTGTCGAAGTCCTCGGCGTCCTGGATGCGCGAGCCGCCCAGCTCCGCGACGATGTCCCCGCGCCGCACGCCGGCCTGGGCCGCGGGGCTGCCGTCCTCCACGGCCGTCACCAGCGCGCCGTAGGAGCGGTCCCACCCGAGCTGTCGGGCCGCGCGCGGCGTCAGGTCCACGGCATCCATTCCCACCCACGCCGGGCGCAGCTTCCCGAAGCGGGTGAGCTCATCGACGATGCGGCGGACCTTGTCGGCGGGGATGGCGAAGCCGATGCCCTGCGCTCCGCCGCCGAAGATGGCGGTGTTGATGCCGATGATTTCGCCGTCCACGTTGAGCAGCGGTCCGCCCGAGTTGCCGGGGTTGATGGCCGCGTCCGTCTGGACGAAGTCGTTGTACACGCGGTTGTCGGCGCGGAAGGTGCGCCCCGTCGCGGACACCACGCCCGCCGTCACCGTCTTGCTCAGGCCGAACGGGCTGCCGATGGCGACCACCGTCTCGCCAATCATGAGGTCGGAGCTGATGCCCAGCTTCGCGATGGGCAGCGGCTCCTTCGTCGTCACCTTGAGCACGGCCAGGTCGTTGTTGGCGTCGCTGCCGATGACCTCCGCGTCGAGCGAGCGCCCATCCGCGAGCACCACGTGGATGGTGGACGCGCCCCGGATGACGTGGTCGTTGGTGACGATGATGCCCGTCGGGTCGATGATGACGCCGCTGCCCAGGCCCTGGATCTTCTGTCGCCCGCGCTCGCCGCGCTCACCCCCGAAGCCGCCGAAGAACTCCTCCAGCGGGGAGCGGCGGCGGAAGCGCGCCTCCACCTCCTGCTCGGTGCCGATGTAGACGACGGCCGGCGAGACCTTCTGGACGACCTCCACGACGGCGTCACGCCGCCGGGCCAGGTCCGCGCTCGCGCTCCCCGTGGCGATGAGCGCCGCCAGCAGGGTTGCCCACCTCATGACTCCACCCTTCATGTCACCCTCCGTGGGCCTCCAGCGGATTGTCCGGCGAAGGACAGGTGGACTGTCGGGAAGCCGGCGTCATTCCCACGATTCGCTGGAGGCGGTGCTGCGCCTTTCATAAACCACTCCGCACGTCCGTGAACGATTGCATCTCCGGGTGGTGGTCGTTCCCCGAGGATTCTCGCTTCATCCAAGGGGCAGGCCGAGTCCTGGCGGCGTGGCTTGGGGGCCACGCTGGTGCGGAGGAGCGGAAGCATGAGTCTGGTCCTGGTCGCGGATGATGAGCCCGCGGTGCTGGAGGTCCTCAGTCAGGTGGTCGAGGACCTGGGTCATGATGTGGTGAAGGCTCGCGATGGCGAGGAGGCCCTGGCCCTGGCCCGGACGCGTCGCCCACATCTGGTGGTGACGGACCACATGATGCCGCGCCTGAGCGGGGTGGAGCTCTGCCGCCGGCTCAAGCGCGACCCGGACCTGCACGGTGTGCCCGTCATCCTGCTGAGCGCGGTGTTGCCGCAGGGGGCGCCGGAGGCGGACGCGTTCCTCCACAAGCCGTTCGAAATCACCGACTTCGAGGCGCTCATCCACAAGTCGCTGGTGGACGCGCCGAAGGGGGCGGCGGTGGGCGGGGGGCTGCCGTTGGGGGCGTGGGCGGCCCGGGCGCTGCAGGGGCCGCTGGACGAGGCGCGGCGGCAGCTGCGGCGGCTGGAGGCGGGGGCGTCGGTGGACGCCGCGGCGCTGGAGGTGCTGCACGCGCAGCTCGAGTCGATGGCCTCGGTGGCGACGGAGCTGGCGCGCCAGCAGGGTGTGGAGCCCTCGGTGGTGCGGAGCGTGCCCTTCGGCGTGCGATTGCCGAAGGGCGGGGTGAGCTGACGCTCAGGCCTTCTGGGACTTCAGCATCCAGCCAATCATCTTGTAGAGCAGGCGGGCGCCGACGTTGCCGTCCCACTCGCTGCCCTCGGGGTCGGGGGCCACCTCGGTCAGGTCGAAGCCGACGATGGTGCGTCCGGAGCGGACGACGCCGGCGATGAGGGCCACGGCCTCCGGGAAGGACAGGCCGCCGGGGACGGGGGTGCCGGTGTGGGGGCAGAGGACGGGGTCCAGGCCGTCGATGTCGAAGGACAGGTAGACCTGCTGGGGGAGCAGGGCGACCATCTCATCGACCTGGCGGTTCCAGGGCACGCCGTCGAAGCGCTTGTTCTGGAGGGCGGCGTCGAAGAAGCCGTGGACGCGGCCGTTGGAGTCCTCGATGTAGCGGTGCTCCTCCTGGCTCATGTCGCGCAGGCCGACCTGGACGAGCGTCTTCACGCCGGGGATGCGCTCGGCGACGTTGTACATGATGGAGGCGTGGGACCAGGTGAAGCCCTCGTAGGCGACGCGCAGGTCGGCGTGGGCGTCCAGGTGGAGCACCCCGAGGCCGGGGTACTTCTCGGCGTGGGCGCGGATGATGCCGTAGGAGATGGAGTGGTCTCCGCCGACGGCGGCGACGCGCTTGCCCTGGTCGAGCCAGTGCTGGGTGGTGCGGTAGACCCACTCGTTCATCTGGTCGCAGAGGGCGTTGACGTCCTTGGCGGCGGCGAGGAGCTCGGCTTCACCGGAGTGGATGCCGCCGGCCTCGATGACGACCTGGGCGCGCTCCTTGGCGCGGGTGTTCCAGTCGCGCAGCTGCTGGGGATCGGGGAGCATGGCGATGCCGCGCTCGTAGGGGCGGCCGGTCTCCACGTCGAAGAGGTCCACCTGGCGGCTGGCGTCGAGGACGGCGGCGGGGCCCTCGGAGGTGCCGCCGCCGTAGCTGGTGGTGGCCTCGAAGGGCACGGGGATGAGGACGACGTGCGCCTCGTCGGGAGAGTGGGGGAGTCCGAAGACGCCGGAGCCCGGCTGCGCCGCGGCGCTGGGGTCGAAGTGGGTGGCCATGGCGGCGGAGGATACGGACCCCGGGACGGGGCGCAACTGTCCGTTACGGACTGCGTCGGACGCAACACCGGCCGACGGGTTGGTCGTCGTCCTTCAGGCACTCATGGCGGCCATCGACCGGGTCACAGTCGCGGTCATCGGTGCACCCCGTGCCGGCCGGGCAGTCCATGCCAGTTCCTCCGCCCAGGGACGTCACGGTGAAGCCGGGGTTCACCACCGACTCGATGATGGGCTGATTGCCCTGGGGCCCTGGATGACGATGCTCCAACTCCAGACGTGTCCCTCCATCGGGTCGGCGGACGTTCAGTCGGAGGGCAGGAGGAGGCGCGAAGCTGCCTGCGTCCGGAGTGTCGCAGCCCTGCTTGGTCTCGTGGGTCGTAGCGTCACCGAGCGCGGAGAAGAGGTGGTCGGCCACGTCCATCCCGCTGCCCGGGGCAGAGGGTCTCACCTGGGCATGCGTGTCGAGGACCTCGCCATCGGTGTCGAACTCGAAGATGCAGCGGCCGACACCGTCGCTGACGATGAGGATTTCGCCATCCCGGACTCCCCCGTCCACCAGGTCGAGCATGATGACGCCTCGGGCGTGGGCAGGCTCCTGCTGATGGGTACAGGTCGCACTGCATGAGCCACATGCGCTTGTATTGCCGTCATCGCATTCCTCGCGAAGTTCATTCGTGTCGAGGACGAAGCCGTCTCCGCACGTTGCGTTCTTGCAGGTGCGAGGGCACGCATCGGTGTCGATGTCATTGCCGTCGTCGCATTCCTCGCCTGGGTCCACCAGGGCATTTCCACACTTCTTGAGCGAGCGGCAATCGGAGCGACAGGGACCGTCGAGAAGGGGACCGTCATCACAGGCTTCGTGGTCAGTTCCCAGGACGTTGGTGAACCCGTCACCGCAGCGGGCGCTCACGCACGTGGTGAGGCAGTCATCGCTGTTGGACTCGTTTCCGTCGTCACATTCCTCGTCGATGTCTCGAATCCCGTTCCCGCACGCCTCCATGGACCTGCAGTCACTGCTGCACTTGTCTCCGTTCGCCCTGTTCCCGTCATCACAGAGTTCGCCAGGGTCGAGGAATCCGTTCCCGCAGCTCTCGGTGGAGGTGCAGGTCGCATTGCATCCATCACTCGAGGCTTCGTTGCCATCGTCGCAAGCCTCTCCGGGGTCGAGGAGTCCATCGCCGCAGCGCCTCTGCGCGCAGTATTGATTGCATCCGACGCCGCCGTCGGCGTTGTAATCACATTCTTCATGCAGGTCCACCAGCCCGTTTCCACAGCGTTCGAACATGCAGTCGGGGCTGCATCCATCTCCAGCCACGGAGTTGCCGTCGTCGCATTGTTCTCCTTCGTCTTTCTGGGTGGTCGCATCGCCACAGAGACCCTGGATGCAGCGGTCTTCCTCGGCGGCGCAGACCATCCCAGCAGGACATACGAGCCCGTTCTTGCAGGTCACGCTCTTGGACTCGATGCATGCGGCGGTCGTGAGGACTGCGAGGCATGTCACGACGATGCTTGGGATTGAGCTCGGGGAAGCATTGGGGAACACGAAGCGCCTCCTTCAGAAGCGAATGGTTGCCACGACGCTCTGTGATTCGGATTCGACGACGGGGACGATGACCACGGGGGGCGCGAGGTCCTCCGCCGTCAGCCGATAGGACCGCTGCCGGTTCAGGTAGAGCAGCACGGTTCCCGTGATGGCGGTGGCTCCTCCCAGTGCATAGCCGCTGTAGGCAGCCGCCCTGAAGCTCGCGCCCTTCTTGTGAAGGCTCTTCAACTCGGGCGTGAGCGTGCTTCCCTGGGGACGCTCGATGCGTGCATCGAACTTCCCGAAGGACTCATTCGCCTTCCAGTGCATCCAGCCACCTCCGCCCGCCGCCGCCAGTCCCGCGCCCAGCACGGTCCACGGCACCCACGCGGACCACCGTCGTCGGTACCGGATGACCTCCTCCTCCGTATACAAATCCAGCGCGAGCTTCGTCCGCTCCCCGGGCATCAAGGCCTGACGCTTCTCCGTCGGCAGATACCCGTCCTTGAAGGCAATCACGCTGTGCATCCCGGGCCGGATGAGCCCCTGGTATCTCCCCGGCCCCGTGAACAGCGGCTGTCCATTCAGCGTGACGATGGCCCCCCGCTCGTCACACCGGACGTCCACCCACGCCAACTGCTTCTCGAGCAACGCCTTGTACGAGCGCGCATGCTCGTACCGGTTCGAATCCAGCGGGTCCGCCCCATGACTCAGCGCCGATTCCAGGTGCTTGTGCACCTCGATGGGCTGGTCCAGGTTCATCAACGCCAGCGCCAGGTTGTAATGAATCGCCGGATGGTTCCAGTGCCGCAGCGCCCGCCGATAGCTCCGGCTGGCCTCCACGAAGACCGACTCCCGCAGCCGCTCGTTCCCCTCCAGGAAGAGCGCCTGTGCCGCCTGCTGCTCGTCCCGAGGCACCCCCTGCGCCCACGGGCGATTCCCGCCGACCTCCAGCGGCGAATCCAGCCGCTGCGCCTGCGCCAGCATCCCCCACAACGACACCACCACCACGGCCAGCCCGCGCCCACGCGAGCCCCAGCTTCGCATCACCGACATGGCGTGCCTCACGTCACTTCAACGTTTCGATGAAAGGACTTCCGAGCGTCGACTGGATCCGCAGCGTCCGCTCCTGCTCGCGCTGCAACAGCCGCTCCGCCTCGGCGCGCGCCTGCCGCGCATTCAACGCGCTCTGCTCGGCCCGCCGCATCGCCACGTTCGCATGGAAGCGCGCCCACTTCGCCCGCCTCAGCGCCGTGACGAGCTCGGCGTTGCGCAGCACCAGCGTCTCGTTGGTCGCCTCGACCCGCTCATTGGCCTCCTCCGCGCGAGACTGCGCCGCCCGTCGGTCCTCCTCCTTGGCGCGCACCTCCGCGAGCCGCTCCTGCGCCTCCGCCTCCGAGCGCTTCGCCAGGAACTCCGCGTTGCGCGCCGTCGCCTCCGCGCGCAGCGCGATGATGGCCTGGTGCTCGGCCTCCTGCTGCGCCTCCCGGATGAACACCAGCGCCACCGCCGCCGCCGCGAACAGCATCGACACCAGCGCCACCGCCCCCACGATGAACGCCCGCTTCACCCGCGCCAGCCGCTTCGCCTGCGCCCCCACCGCGTCCAGGAACGCCCGCTGCGACTGCGGCAGCTCCCCCCGGTAACGACGCTGGAAGCGCCGCGCCTCGTCCGCCATCTCCCCCCGCCACAACAACCCGCCGTCCCGCCCCTTCGCCTGCCACTGCCGCGCCGCCGCGCGCAACTGCTCCAGGAACGCCGCATCCTCCTGCCCCTCGTCCAACCACCGCTTCAGCGTGGGCCAGCTCCCGATGAGCGACTCGTGCACCAGCTCCACCGACGAGCCCGAGCTCCCGCCCGTCTGGATGACCAGCAGCCGCGCCTGCACCCACCCATCGATGAGCCGCTGGAGCGCGTCGGTGTCCCGCGTCAGCTCCCGCAGCTCCTCCATCGACACGAGCGCCCGCGTGCGCTCCGCGGTGACCAGCCTCAGGCACACCGCGCGCGCCAGCGCCCGCTCCTGGGACGACAACCCCGCCAGCACGCTGTCCGCATGCGTCGCCAGCGCACCCGAGATTCCCCCCATCCGCTGGTACGCGCCCTCCGTCAGCAGCCGCCGGCCCGGGTCTCTCGCCTCCCACAGCCGCGTGGCCGCGAACTGGAGCAACGGCAGCGCGCCCGGCGTCGTCTCCAGGTGCTGGAGCATCTGGTCCACCATCTCCGGGGACTCGAACCGATAGCCCGCCAGCTCCGCGGGCTGCACGAGCGCATCCCTCAGCCCGTCCTGCTGCGGCGCCGTGAGGAAGAACAGCCCCGGCGACAGCTCCGCCATGAACCGCTCGTCCTCCGACACCCGGTCCAGGAAGTCCGAGCGCAAGGAGAGCACCACCCGGATGGGCGACGTCGCGTCGTCCGCGATGCCCGACAGGCAGGCGGTGAAGGCGCGGCGCTCGGCCGCGTCCGGCACCAGCGTGTACAGCTCCTCGAACTGGTCGATGAAGAGCACGATGCGCCGGCGCTCCCGCCGCGCGCGGGCCCGCAGCACGGCGCCCACGTAGCCGGGCTCCCGGCGCAGATGGGCGGAGATCTGCTGCTGCTTGCGCAGGTCCTCCTCCAGCGTGGGGGACGACGTGACGAGCGGCGCCACCATGCTGGCCAGCGCGGCCAGCGGGTCCCTCCCCGGGCGGATGATGAGCGACTCCCAGGGGATGCCCGAGCGCTTGAGCACCGGCACCAGTCCGGCGCGCACGAAGGACGACTTGCCCGCGCCCGAGGGCCCGACGACGGCGAGCAGCGGCCGGTCCTGCAGCCGGTTGACCAGCGCCGCCGTCTCCCGCGCCCGCCCGAAGAACCGCGGCGAGTCCTCCTCCTGGAACGAGCCGAGCCCCGCATAGGGGCTCTCGTCCACGCCGACGTCGGGGATGAACCGGCCGGGCAGGAACGGCTCCAGCGCGCGCAGCACCGCGAGCGCATCCGGGAAGCGCTGCTCCTTGGGCTTGAGCAGGCAGCGGTCCACCACCGAGGCCAGCTCCCCCGGGATGTCCGGCAGCACCGCGCGCAGCTGCGGCATCGGCTCGTCCATCATCGCCGTCACCATCAACTGCGGACCCCGCAGCGGCTCCAGCGGATGTCTGCCCGAGAGCATCCGGAACAACATGATGCCCACCGCCCAGATGTCCGTGCGGTGGTCCACGCCCACGCCGTTGCCCCACTGCTCCGGGGACATGTACGCCAGCGTCCCCAAGAGCGCTCCCTGGCGCGTCAGGTGGACCGACTGGTCCATCCGGCCCGGCGGGGGGAGCAGCCGCAGGCCCTCCAGCAGGACGCGCGGGTCCGTCTCCGCGCCGTGCTCGTCCCCCTGCAGCACCTTCGCGATGCCGAAGTCGAGCACCTTGATGGTGCCCGCGTCCGTCACGATGATGTTCTCCGGCTTCAAGTCGCGGTGGACGATTTTGTGCGCGTGCGCGCACGACAGCGCCCGCAGCACCGGGGACATCAGCTCCACGGCGCGCGACGGCGGCAGGCGCGGACTGCTCTTGAGCAGCCGGTCCATCGGCTGCCCCTGCAGGTACTCCAGCACCATGTATGGGCTGCCATGGGCCTCGCCCACCTCGTAGATGATGACGATGTTCTCGTGGCTGCACCGCGCCGTGGTGCGGGCCTCCAGGATGAAGCGCTGGCTGAACTGCGCGTCCTTCGAGTGCAGCAGCTTGATGGCCACCCGGCGGCCCAGGCGCGTGTCCCGCGCCAGGAAGACGGTGCCCATGCCTCCGCTGCCGAGCTGCCGGATGAGCTCGTAATGCTGGATGCGGGCTCCGGGGCCGAAGGCTCCAAGACCCATCGGAAGCGGAGCGCTGGGGTGGGGCGCACTGCGGGCGGACAGCGAGGGTTCTGGCTTCATGGTCTGCACTCGACGAGGCGAGGGGACACCTCTGGAAAGCACGCGCGGCCCGCGCCACCGCGAAGGGTGCGGGCCGTTCATCGGGGACGCGGAAATGAGCGCTGGCGCGCCAGGGATGGGGCCTCGGGCCCGTCCCTGGTCGCGGGGGTGACTGACGCCAGCCTGGGCGAGAGCGTGGGGGGACTCGGGAGTCGGACTTTCCGGAGAAAGCTCTCGTTGCCAATCTTGAGCGGACGCGTCTGCTTGCCTATGTGAACGCGAGGGCAGGCGTCTGTCATTTGATGGGCGCCGGGCCGGAACCACGCAGACACTTGCGCGTGCGGTCCTGGACCACCCCGGCGCTGCTCAGCGCGTGCGAAGTCGGCAATCCGTCAGCGCGCCCCGCGTCAGGAGTCCAGGGGCTCTGTCGGTTCGAGGACGCTCGGGGGCCATCCGTCTGCTATCGTCACGACATGGCGAAATGGCTCGTGCCCCTGCTGACGCTGCTGGGAGCGGCGTTGATGACAGGATTGGGATATCTGTCGTTCACGGCGGCGCTGGCGGTGCCGCTCCTGATGCTGGCGGGGGCCGGGTTGGTGCTCGTCGCGCTGGTGCTGGCGGTGCTCCCGGTGCGCAGGAGGGTGAACTTCCTGTCCCTGGCCTGGATGCTCGCGGGCCTCGTGCTGTCCTACCTGGGGCTGACGCGCGGCACCTCCTGGCGCTTCGACCAGCTGGAGGTCCGCTTCGCTCCGCTCATCGCGGCGCTGGAGTCCTATCACGCGAGCAAGGGCGCCTATCCCGAGTCCGCGAAGGAGCTGGTGCCCGAGTGGATCGCCCAGGTGCCCACGTGTGATGGGGTCGAGCCCGAGGGCCCGGCCGCCACGCTCGCCATGGACATCGGCTATCAGCGTCGGGAGGACGGCTCGTTCGGCATCACCTGCTACACCATCGTCTTCTGGAAGTACTCGTACGACTCACGCCAGAAGCTCTGGTATGGCTGGGATTAGTCCCAGCGCACCACCAGCTTTCCCACCGAGTCGTTGCGCGCCATGCGCTCCAGGCCCTGGGCGAGCTCGGCCCGGGGCAGCACCGCGTCCACCACGGGGCGCAGCGCGCCCGAGCGGAACAGCGGCAGCAGGTGTCGCTCCGCGCTCTGGACCAGGGCCATCTTCTCCTCGAGCGGCCGGCTGCGCAGCACGGTGCCGGTGATGCTCAGGCGCCGGGTGAGCCACAGCCCCAGGTTGACCTCCGTGCTCGCGCCGGCCACCAGGCCCACGAGCAGGATCCGGCCCCTGGGCGCCAGGGCCTGCATGGACTCGGGCACGTAGTCCCCGCCCACCAGGTCCAGGCACAGGTCCGCGCCCCGACCTTGTGTGAGCTCACGGACCGGGTCCGCGAAGCGCGGCGGCGAGGACTCGCACACGAGCGTGTGCTTCACGCCCCACTCGGAGGCGCGGGACAGCTTCGCCGCGCTGCGCCCGGTGCCCACCACGCGCGCGCCCGTGGCCTGACACAAGAGCGCCGCCGCCGAGCCCACGCCGCTGGCCACCGCGTGCACGAGCACCGTCTCGCCCGGCTTCAGGCCTCCCTGGAGCACCAGCGCGTCGTACGCGGTGAGGTACGCCTCCGGCAGCGCCGCGGCGTCCGTGAAGTCCAGGCCCTCCGGCATCGGCAGCGTCTCCCGCTCGTGGGCCAGCAGCTGGTCGGACCACGCGCCGCCGCCCACCAGCCCCATCACGCGGTCTCCCACCTTGAAGCGGTGCGTGCGCGGGCCCACCGCCACCACCTCGCCCGCGTACTCCAGGCCGGGGACGTCCGGCGCCACGTCCGGCGGGGCGGGGTAGAGCCCGCGAATCTGGAGCAGGTCCGCGCGATTGAGGGCGGTGGCGCGCACGCGCACGCGCAGCTCTCCAGGGCCGGGGATGGGCTCGGGGCGCTCGTCCTCGGCGAGGACCTCGGGGCCTCCGGGCGTGGTGATGCGGATGACCTTCATGGCGGGCCTCCTCCTGCTGGCGGGCGGGCACGAAACGTCCTGGCCCACGAGAGCGTCAAGGCTTATCTAAGAAGGCAGGTCCCACATGAGCACGCCCTCCTGTCCCATCTGCAAGAAGCCGGTTCCTCCCCGTCCCGAGAACACCTCGTTCCCGTTCTGCTCGCGCCGCTGCCGCGCGGTGGACCTGGGCAAGTGGTTGGGGGAGGAGTACCGCATGCCCGACCGCCAGTCCGATGAGACGGAGGACGAGCTGCCGCCCGGAAGCCATCCCGACCGCCAGCGCGAGGATGCGTGAAGGGCTACGTCGACCTGCACTGCCACCTGCTGCCCGGAGTGGATGACGGCGCGCGCTCGCTGGAGGACGCGCTGGAGATGGCGCGGGCGCTGGTCGACCTGGGCTTCTCCACCGTCGCCCCCAGCCCCCACGCCCGGCCCGAGTACGCCCCCGTGGACGTGGTGGAGGCCCGCCTCGCCGAGCTGACGGCCGCCCTGGCGCGCGAGCGCATCCCGCTGACGCTCGGCCGCAACGCGGAGAATGTGCTGGACGACGCCTTCCTGCGCGCCCTGGGCACACCCGCCGCGCGCATGCTGGGGGCGGGGAAGGTGACGCTGGTGGAGCTGCCCTACACCGCGCCCGTGCCCGCGCTGCCGGACATCCTGTTCCGCATCCGCACCAAGGGCGTGGTGCCGCTCATCGCCCATCCGGAGCGCTGCGTGGAGTTCGAGCGCAAGGGGCGCGCCGCGGAGGCGGTGCGCACCGGCGCCCGGCTTCAGCTCGACGTGGGGGCGCTCATCGGCCGCTACGGCCCCACGCCGAAGAAGCTCGCGCGCGCCTTCCTGGAAGAGGGCCTCTACGCCGTCGCCGCCACGGACCTGCATGGGCCGGTGGGGGCGCGGGACTGGCTGGGGCGCTCCCTGGCGGAGCTCGTCGGCCGGGTGGGGGAACAGACGGCCGTCCGGCTCCTGCGGGACAACCCCTCCCGACTGCTGGCCGGAGAGTCGCTGGAGTCCGACCAGGACTGACGGTATACCCGGCCGCCGTGAAACGCGCCGTCAAGCTCGCAGCCAGCCTGCTCGTCACCCTCGTCTTCCTCTGGTGGGCCTTCCGGGACACGGACTGGGGGACGCAGCTCAACAGCCTCAAGTCGGCCAACTACATCTGGTTGCTGCCGTACTTCGGTTGCCTGCTGGGCATCCACGTCTTCCGCACGCTGCGCTGGGGCAGCCTGTTGTCGGGCCTGGAGCGGGTGCCCTTCCGCAAGCTCAACGAGGCCTCTGCCATCGGCTTCATGATGCTGCTGGTGCTGCCCTTCCGCCTGGGCGAGTTCGCCCGGCCCTTCCTCATCGCCCAGCGCAGCTCCATCCGCCGCAGCGCCGCCATGACGTCCGTGGTGCTCGAGCGCATCGTCGACGGCCTCTTCGTCGCCGCGTCCATGCGGGTGCTGCTCTTCTTCGTGCCCACCGAGACGCCCGAGGTGCGCTACGTCAAGCTGGGCTCGTGGCTGATGTTCGCGGTGTTCGGCGGCGGGCTGCTCTTCCTGCTCTTCGGCCTGTGGCAGCAGGAGCGCACCGTGCGCCTGGTGCGCGCGACGGTGGGCCGCTTCGCGCCGGGGCTCGCCGACAAGGTGGCCGACATCGTCGACACCTTCGTGGGCGCCATGCGGCAGCTGCCGGACGCCAGGCAGGTGGTGCTCTTCTTCCTCTTCACCGTGGGCTACTGGGGCCTCAACGGCTTCGGGATGATGCTGCTCGCCAACGCCTTCGACTGCTCGGGCGTGGCGGCCGGCGCCGCGTGCCAGCCCATGGAGCTGTCGCTCTTCCAGGCGTACGTGGTGCTGTGCGTGCTCGTGGTGGGCGTGATGATTCCGGCGGCGCCGGGCATGGTCGGCACCTTCCAGGCGGCGTGCAAGGTGGGCCTGAGCCTCTTCCTGCCGGCCACCGTGGTGAACGCCGGCGGGCTCGCGTACGCCAACGTGCTGTGGATGGCGCAGACGGCGCAGACGGTGGGCCTGGGCCTCATCCTCATGTCGCTGGGCCACATGTCCTTCAAGGACATCGCGGGCAAGCTGGAGAAGGAGGGCGAGGCTACGGCCCCCAGCGCGTGACGCGGGCTCAGTACGGGGCGTCGTCGGGCTGCGTGTCGGCGCCCGGCGCGCTGTCGGCCGGAGGCGTCGACTTCCTCGGCGCCTTCGTCGAGCCGAGCGAGCCCTTGAAGCTGCCGAAGGGAGTGTCGATGCGCTGCTCGCCGCGTGTCTCGATGGCGTAGCCCTCCGGCGCGCACACGGCCTTCGCGGTGTCACGGATGGAGACGATGGGCGTGTCGACGGCGGTGCGCTCTCGCGTGGTCGACTTGGCGACGAGCTTGTCCTCGCGCATCAGCACGCACTGATCGTCGCCGTAGTACCAGGCGGAGGACCGGTCGGGGAACTCGTGGGCGCGGGTGGGGCCCTGGCCCATGGCCTCGACGACCTCCCGGGACGTCATGCCGGGGTAGAGCTTCTGGAAGCCACCGGGGCCGGCACAGCCGGAGGCGGCGAGGGCGGCGACGAGCAGGACAGTGCGCATGGCGGCAAGCCTAGCCCGCGCGTGTCGGTCGCCTCCAGGTGCCGCGTGGGCGGTGCTCCTACAGCTCCTGGTCCAGCCAGCGGATGATGGCATCCCGGATGGAGGAGGGGCGCTCGGAGGAGGGGCGCGGGCGGGGCAGGCGGAAGGCGCCGTCCCACTCGCGGCGTCGCAGGACGGGCTGGGGCTCGCCCAGACGCGGGGAGGCGCCTCGCTGGGCGAGCATGCTCACGACTGGCCCTCGGGCTTGGCGGCGCCGCGGCCGTACTTGCCGAGCAGGTCCTCCACCGCCTCGCGCAGGTACTCGCTCTGGTGGATGCGGGTGCGCCGCGCCAGCTCGCGCAGCTTCTGCACCTGCTCCTCGGGGACCAGGACGTGGGTGGAGACGATGTCGGCCTCGGGGCCCCGCGCGTCGACGGGCGTCTCCGTGGCGCCCGGTGACGGGGCGAGCTCGGGGCTCAGGGGGCTGGCGCTTCCATCCTGCATGGGGGTTCCTCCCGGGGGGACTGCTACAGGCCGCTACTGACGTGTCCGGGCATTAGGAGGGTGGTCCGGGGACTCGTCAACAAAACGGCCCGGCCCCCGAGGGGTGGAAGTGACACCTTTGTTAGCCGGTTTCTCAAATTGGTGTGCTAATCCGCGCCTTCCTCACCTGGAGCACACTGATGAACTTCCGTCGTCTGATGGTTGCGGTGGTCGCTGTGTTTTCTTTCTCCGCCTTCGCGGAGGGGGGTCGGGAAGTCGCGACGGTGGCCAAGGCGTGTACGCCGGTGCCGTTCTCGCTGACGTCCATCAATGCCTCATCACTGGAGCCCGCTCGCGCGACGTGGAACCTGGGCTCCAACGGTGGTGCGTGGCACTACCTGCATCCGATTGCCGCGTACATCACGCCCCAGTGTCCCACCACGCCCACCACCATCCAGGCGGTGATGCAGGAACTGGCGTGGGAGAACCAGGGCTTCCCCTCCGCCGAGGATGGGACGTTCACCAACCGGGCCGGTCTGTCGCAGAGCATCCTGTTGACGTCGAACTACTACGGCAACGGGCTGGCGCTGCTGGCCGCCATCGACGCCTTCGCGGGCGGTGGCGAGGTGCAGGCGTGGCTGTCGACGCAGGAGGTGCCGTGCCACAACTGCCATGAGTTCAACCAGTTCGCGGTGCTGTACTACCCGGCCAGCCGCAAGGTCGTCGTGCTGCAGGGCTACACCGGCTACGACTCCTGACGTCTCGTCGTCCCCGGGCGCCGGTCCCCTGTGCTGGGGCCGGCGCCTTTTTCGTTTCATGTATCAACCCAGGTCTCCTCGGGGCCCGCGGCGCTGTGACGGGATTGACACGTCGTGCGGCCGGGTGCTCACGTTATTGTGATTTTCCCCGAGTAGCTCACCTGGAGCGGAATGATGCGTCTTCGCAAGGTATTGATTGCATGTCTGGCGTTGTCTGGACTGTCGGGCTGTATGGATTCCCATGGGGAGCCGGCGCCCGAGCAGGAACTGGCGGTCTCCGAGGCGGAGGCGACGGCGACGCGCATCTACGCGTCCGAGGCGTCCTTGGAGCTGAGCTTCGAGACGATGGGCACGTTCGAGACGCGCAACGGGGTGCGCTCGCTGGTGTTGAAGGCGACGGCGAACCGGTATCTGCAGTACGTGTTCAGCTTCGTGCCTGATGACGCCTTCGGCACGGCGAACATCATCAGCGAGCGCCGCTTCGAGGTGGTGCTGCCGGTGGGGCACGAGCTGAACTCCATCCTCTCCGGGCTGCCGCTGTTCATCGCGGTGAACACCTTCACGGGCACGCCCACGCAGTACACGGCGCGCATCGAGGTGTACCCGCGCTTCTTCGACTTCCGGGGCACGTCGCCGGTGTGGATCGACGAGAAGGTGGACCCCGTCTACGTGAAGCACCCCATCAGCAGCCTGGTGTACCGGGGCCGCGCGGACGTGCTGGCGGACGGGCTGCTGGTGACGGGGCCGGATGGGATTCCGCAGGTGTCACGCGTGGACGCGGACACCTTCAAGCTGGACTGGTCCTACGCTGCGGTGGAGCAGGCGATGGACCCGACGACGATTCCGCTCGCCTTCAACGTGATTCAGGGCGGGCAGGCGGTGTCGCAGAAGACGGCGCGGCTGGTGCCGAGGGTGACGAGCCTGGCGGTGACGACGGGCGACCCGTACGAGGTCTGGCCGACGCCCGCCTGTGAGCTGTCGGTGTACGACTGCATCCACGCGCAGCCGGCGGGGACGCTGGACTTCGGGCTGTGTGGTTCGTACCGCCAGGTGTCGCGGTGCCAGTACGTGACGAACATCTGCGACCAGACGCCGAGCACGCCGTTCGCGCTGACGGAGATCGACGCCTCGGCGCTGGAGGCGGCGCGGGATGCGTGGAACGACGGCTCGAACAACGGCGCGTGGCACGGGCTGGACTCCATCTCCGCGTACACCACGCCTCGCTGCTCGCAGCCGGCCGCCAGCCTGCGCGCCGCGTACGACGCGCTCCAGTGGCCGGGGTACCGGGACATCCCGACGTTCGAGGCCGGCACGGTGACGAACCGCGCGGGCCTGGCGAACAGCATCCTCTTGAGCACGAATTACTACGGTGACGGCGCGGCGCTGCTGGCCGCCATCGACGCGTTCACCGGTGGCGGTGAGGTGCAGGCGTGGCTGGGCACCCAGGAGGTGCCGTGCCAGAACTGCCACGAGTTCAACCAGTTCGCGGTGCTGTATTACCCGGCCAGCCGCAAGGTCGTGGTGCTGCGCGGGTACACCGGTTACGACTCGTGAGTTGATGCCGTGACTCAGGCCGGGGGCTCCTGGCCGCGCATGCTGGCGCGGTGGGGCCCCTGGTTCAGTTCCTCCACGAGTGCTCGGTCCGCCGTGGAGGGGAGCCCTGCGGCTCGCTCGCCCTCCTGCGCGGCGACGTGTCCTGGGAGATGGAGGGCCCCGAGGTGTCGGAGGCTCGTGGTGGCCTTCCCGGGGGAGCAGGGGGGGCCAGTCTCCACCCGGCTCCTGTCCTTGCAGGCTGGCCAGCGCGGCGATGCCAGGTCCGCTGAAGCCCCGGGCCACGAAAAGAAAAGCCCCGGAATCACTTGGGAAAGTGAGTCCGGGGCAGTGGCCAGGGTCGGACTTGAACCGACTACCTGCGGATTATGAGACCGCCGCTCTAACCAGGTGAGCTACCTGGCCACAAAGTGACGCCCGTATAGCGGGACAAGGACGCCGCCGCAAGGACTTCGACGCAGGGAGGCTCGGGAGGAGCGCCCGAGGCGGACTGTCGGTCCTGGCTCATGGCTGATGGCGCTGGCAGCAGGGCCTCCCGCGCTCCGGGCTTCAGGTCGTGACTCCTGGGCTCTGCGAGAGCGTGAGACCGGTTCTCTGGACCGCCAGCCAATCGAGTCTCCGAGGTGGAGCGCCGCATCCTGGGGAGAGGCAACTCTCAGTGGTCACCCAGAACCGGCCAATGAAGTTCCCCTGAAAAGCGGCCAAAGGGGAGGGCCGAGACGTTGACGCCCGGGAGGAGTGGGGCCTCATCTGCGCCACCCACAACCTTCTCAAGCTCTTCCGCGCGACGGCAGCGTTGGGGGTAGCCCAGTTCCGTAGACACCCGAGATGTGATGGACGGAGCCCGGGATGTCCGCGAACGAGGAGAAGCAGAAGAAGCCCAGCAGGCCGCGCCCTGAGTGCTCGGCGGAGTTCAAGGCTGGGGCGATGAAGCTGGTGCTGATGGAGGGTAAGTCCCTGCGGCAGGTGGCCCGTGACCTGGACCTGACGGAGTCGGCACTGCGGTTGTGGGGGGAGCAGACGAAGACCGACCAGGGTGAGGGCAAGCCGGGTTCGCTGACGAGTAAGACCTCGCCGTGCCCCGTCGTGACGGACCGAGCCGCTCATGAGACCTCCGTTGGCCACACGCCAGGAGGTGGTCCGTGGAGTTGGAGAAGGAGTTGGAGCAGTTCCGCCAGGAAGCGCAGCGGTTGAAGGCCGGGAGGCGCAGCGGCTCATTGCCGTTCCCCGAGGCGCTGCGCGCCTTCGCGGTGCGCTACGCCGAGCACACCGTGGCGGCGGGTGGGACAGTGACGGACGCGGGAAAGGAGTTGGGCGTGTCCGGACCGACGCTCTACGAATGGCGCAAGGGCCGCTCCCGTCCGAAGCCCGTTGAGACAAGCGCGGCCCTGGTGCCGGTGCGCGTCAGCGCACGTCCCGCCGCAGCCGCGGGGCCGGGAGTGCAGCAGGTAGTGCTGGTGTCGCCGGGCGGCTGGCGAGTCGAAGGACTGAGCGTGGAGAGCGCCGCGCAGCTACTGGGGACGCTGGGGTGCTGACGCTCACGCGCGCGGTGCGCGTCTTCACGTACGCGGCTCCGGTGGACATGCGCCGGGGCTTCGATGGATTGAGCGCGCTCGTCGAGCAGCAGTTGGGACAACAGTTGCTCAAGGGTGACGTCTTCCTCTTCGTCGGCCGGTGTCGGCGTCGAGCCAAGGTGCTGCACTTCGACGGCACGGGCCTGGTGCTGCTCACCAAGAGGCTCTTCCGGGGACGCTTCGCCAGGCCCTGGAGCCAGGAGGGCGCGCAGGCGGTGGAGCTGACGGTGAGTGAGCTGTCCCTCTTCCTGGAAGGCTGCGAGCTGGCGGGGCGGTGGAAGCTGTCGCCTCCGGCCGTGGACGACAAAGTCCTTGCGATAGGCGGTGCGATGTAGCACCCAGCGGGGGAGTCATGACGCGCGTGGAGCAACTTCGAGACTTGGAGACGGCCAAGCAGGTGGCCAGCCTGCTGGAGGCGGAGAATGCCCGGCTGCACCAGCGCCTCGAAGCCCTCGCCCTCGAGAATGCCCGGCTCAAGGGCGAGGACGCGCAGGCGCGGCTGCAACTGGAGCTCGCGGGACTCAAGGAGCAGTTGGCCCTCTTGCAGAAGCGTCTATTCGGCGCCTCCAGCGAGAGGCACGGGGAGAAGCCCGCGAAGCCTCCGCGCACGAAGCCGCAGCGCGGCCACGGCCCCACGGCCCAGCCTGAGTTGAAGGTGCAAGAAGTCCTGCTGCCGCTGGACGAGGCGGACCGTCTCTGCGGCCTGTGCGGCGGAGGCCTGCACACGTGGGAGGGGCAGACGGAGGACTGCGAGGAAGTCACCGTCGTCGAGAGAAGCTTCGTGCTGCGTCGTGTGCGTCGGCAGAAGTACCGCTGCCACCAGGGCTGTGCGCCGGTGACGGCCCCGGCGCCTCCGCGGTCCATTCCCGGGGGGCGCTACTCGCTGGACTTCGCCGTCTATGTCGCCCTCATGAAGTACGGCTTCCACCTGCCGCTGACCCGTCAGCAGCGGCTGTACCTGCGCGAGGGCCTGGTGGTGGAGGCGCAGACGCTCTGGGACCAATTGGACGCGCTGGCCGGCCACCTGCAGAAGTCCTACGAGGCGCTGCTGGCCGAAGTCTTCACCTCGCCCGTCATTCACGCGGACGAGACGTACTGGCTGCTCTTGGAAAAGGGGCCGGGCACCAAATGGTATGCCTGGACGGTGGCCTCACCGGACACCGTCTTCCACCGCATCCTCCCCAGCCGCTCCGGCGCGACGGCCAGGGCGGTGCTGGGTGACTACGCCGGAGTCGTCCTGGTGGACGGTTACGCGGCATACCAGACGGCGACGAAGTCCGGCCCGGACGGGCCCGCCCCCGCGACGCTGGCCTTCTGCTGGGCGCACGTGCGCCGCAAATTCTTCGAGGCGAAGCAATTCGCGCCCGCTTGCGAAGAGGTGCTGAAACGCATCGGCGAGGTGTATGCCATTGAGGCGGACCTGCCCGGCTGGTACGCCCTCTCGGAAGAGATGCGCTCGGTCGCGCTCGCGCAGAGGCTCGCCGTGCGCCAGCAGCACTCCGCGCCAGTCGTCGAGCGCATCCGGCAGTGGGCCCTGGGGCAGCGAGCCGCCCCGGGCAGCGCGTTCCGCAAGGCCCTGGAGTACATGCTGAAGCTGTGGGACGGGTTGACCGTCTTCTTGCGCAACCCCGTGGTGCCCATCGACAACAACCACGTGGAGCGACAGATGCGCGACATGGTGATGGGCAGGAAGAATCACTACGGCAGCAAGTCCCAGCGAGGCACCGAGGTCGCAGCGCTCTTCTACTCCCTCATCGAGACGGCACGCCTGCGGGGTGAGGACCCCGGGCACTATCTGCGGCGCGCTGCTCTCGCCTCCATCGAGAACCCAGGCACAGTCACACTTCCGAAGAGTCAGGACTGACACCCGCTCCCCCGCCGTCCCGAGCCGGTCAGCACGGCGTCGGGACGGGGCACGGCGAACAGTTACCGGTATGGCAGCGAGGCCCCATTGAAGCGGACGGGAAGCGGCAACATATCGTGGTGGAGGCATCGGCCACGGCAGAGGAGGCCCAGGGCCCCTTCACGCTCAAGTTGTGGGAGGCGGGCGCCGGCCGCACCGTCACCCTGTCCGGGATCTCCTTCCCGTGACACGGCCCGGTGTGCATGGAGCCGAGGGCTAAAGAGGTCTGACGACCTCCGGGTGTCCACGCCCTTTCCGGCGCATGACCCCCTCGTGGAACCCCAGTTCATCCGTCACGCGCTGGGCGTCACGGAGAAGCGGGAGCAGAGGGAGCCGACGCTCCCTCATCCCTCTTCGCGGGCTCCTCCGGTCCTCCAGCCGCCGTCTTCGCGGTCCGCTTCGCCTGGGGCTTGCGCCTGGCCGTCCTGCCCGCGCGTTTCCTGGTGCCGGGAGTGGCCGATGGCCTGGGCGAAGTCCGGGGTTCCAGCCTCACGTCCTCCGCATCCCCTGGGATCGGCTCCGGGGTGATGGCGTTGTGCGGCGCCCACAGGTGCCGTGCATCGGCTTCACCCCGGATGACCCGGCGGAGCTGCTGGAGCCGTGCATCCGCGAGGGCCAGGATCGCGACGACGGAGTGGGGCGCTTGCCGGTCGGCATCCGCGGTCGGCATGTCGTTGTTGGCGAAAAGCTCGGCCAGGAGTTGGGCCCCGCGCAGAGCATGCTCCAGATTGGCCAGTTCCAGATTGAGGCTCACCACCTTCTCCTCGTAGTGGTGGGCCGGGGTGTCCTCGTCCTTCATGGTGACATCAGGGACGTGCGTGCACGTCAAGCCCTAGAGGGGCCCTCGTGGCGCGCATCGTGAGCGCGCCTCTCAGAGCGCAGATTGATGGGTGAGGTACTGCAACGGCGTGGTGCGTCACTACTCTTATACCGCTCATCGGGACGGACTTTCCGTCTATGCGCTGCCACGTCACGCCTGGGAAAGAGGCTTCGGTGTAGGTCCACCGCGTGCTCGATCCCACCAGGGGGCTACCGGCACTTGGGTGGTCATGGATCCGCCCTTCCCGCAGGGGGCCATCTGCGAGCAGGAGCCAGGATGAACTGGGTTGCTGGGGTGGGAGGCAAGGAAGCCCGTTTCCCTCTCGCACCTGTTTACATCGGCTTGAGCGAGAACTCCGGTTTCGCCAAGTTCATGGGGCGTGTAGAGAGAAAAGGGAAGAACCCTTACCCGACGGAGACGCTGTCCTGGCTCTCAGGACCGCAGCCATTCCGCTCCCATTTGAAACCATGCCCTCCAAGTCCCACCCCAAGGTCCCTGAGCCCCAAGCTGCGCCGGCTTCCACGGAGAACCCTACCTCCGAACTCGCCCTCACCCTCGAAGTTGAGCCCCGCAAGCCACGTCTCGCTTGGCAAGGCATGGAGCGAAAGGAACTGGCGGCATCTGTGCCGACGCAGGTGGTGGAGATCGTCCGGCCAGGTCGCGCCCTTGAACGCAAGGGCGAACTGGAACTCGCCGCCCGCGCTTCTGGCCGCGATGAGGTGGTGAAGCCGGAGAACCGCCTCATCTGGACCAACGACAACTTCGTCGCCCTCCAGACTCTCCTTGACGAGCGCGACCCGAAGACCCGCGACTATCGGTATCGGGGCAAGATCGATCTCGTCTACATCGATCCCCCCTTCATGGTGAACAACGACTTCCGCGCCGATAACAGCATCGATATTGAGCTGGACGACGAGGAAGGCGTGCAGGCGAAGAAGGAGCCTTCACTCGTCGAGATCCTCGCCTACAAGGATACTTGGAGGCAGGGTCTGGACAGCTTCTTGTCGATGCTGCGGGCCCGCCTCGCTCTTTTGAAGCAGTTACTCGCACCAACGGGGAGTATCTACGTCCACCTAGACTGGCACGCCGTACACTACGTCAAGGTCCTGATGGACGAGATCTTCGGTTACGAGAACATGCTGCATGAGGTTATTTGGAAGAGAACCTCTGCTAGGTCTGACGCGCAAGGCTTCAACCACATTCACGATGTAATCCTCGGATACTCGCAGTCCGGCGGTGCATACTGGAACCCGGTGTACGCGCCGCTCGACGCTGACTACGTGCGGAGCAAATACAACAATATCGACTCGAAGAGCGGGAAGCGATACCGCCTCGACAATCTGACAAGTCCGAATCCTCGGCCGAACATGATGTACGAGTACGACGGATTCCCTGCTCCCGAGAACGGCTGGCGCTTCGACCTCGAAAAGATGAAGGAGATGGACGATGCCGGTTTGATTGTGCGGCCGACCGGACGCGGGAAGCGCCTCCAGTTCAAACGGTTCCTCGATGACGAGGGTATGCCTCTGTCATCTGTCTGGTCGGACATCCCGCCGGTCAACTCCCAGGCACGAGAGCGCCTTGGCTACCCGACGCAGAAGCCCGTTGGTTTGATTGAGCGCATCATTACGGCATCTTGCCCCCCCGGGGGGCTTATCCTTGATTGCTTCATGGGCAGCGGCACTACCGCTGAGGCTGCCGAGCGGCTTGGGCGGCGCTGGATCGGTATCGATAATGGCAAGTACGCCATTCATCTCGCCAGGAAACGCCTCATCCAACTTCAAGGCCAGCCCCGCTCGCCGGAGAAGCCGAGCTACGATTACGTCGAGTGTAAAACCTGCAAGAACATCGAGCGTAAGAGCAAGCCGCAGAGAAGCCCTGGCCCCTATACGGTTCGCCCTTTCACCGTCGAGAACATGGGCGTCTACCAAAGGGCCGCAGAGTGGCAGGGGTTCCAGCAACACCGAAGCGCCTACCGTGACGAGATGATCAAGGTCTTTGGTGGGGAGCCTGTGGACCACTCTCCTCTGCTTCACGGTCGCAAGGGAAACACCTGGGTTCATGTTGGCCCGCTAGATGGCCCTGTATCGTCTGCCCAGGTTTGGTCCATAGCTCGCGAAGCTCAGCGCACAAGCACCAAGGCAGTGACCGTGCTCTCCGCAGACTTCGACACCCTGTCTGCCAGTGACAAGGACGAGATCAAGAAGAAGACGGGTGTGGTTATCAGTATCCGTGTCATTCCCGCCAACGCTATCGACGAGGTGAAACGGCGCCTCGATCTCCAACGAGTAAACCCTAACATCGTGGTGGAGTCGACTGCCATCCCGGCCTTTTACGCACCTCTTTCCATCGTGCTGGAAGAGCACGCCGCTGGAAGGAACGTAGAATTGCGTCTTAAGCGGTGCGAGGTTGACATCGAGTCCTTTATCGCTAGCCAGCGCCCGCTTCTCAAGCCCATTACCGACAAGATGACACCGGCCGCGAAGAAGAAGGCGCAAGGAGAGATTGACCGCTGGGAGAAAAGGGAACAGGAGTTGAACGCTTGGCTCAAGAAGGCGACGAGCTGGCGTGCCTTCGTGGATTTCTGGTCCATCGATTGGAACTACGGGCGCCAAGTTGGCGAAGATGGCAAGCCCATCTTCATCACCGAATGGCAGAGTTTCCGAAACCGCGATGGGAACGGTGATGGTGAGCTAGTGTTCGCTGCGAAGTTCAGCTACCCGCAGGCAGGCCATTATCGCATTGCGGCCCGAGTCACCGACGTCTTCGGCAATGATGGTATCGCCACCGTGGACGTGGAGGTGAAGCGGTGATTCTCCAAGAGCAAATCGTAGAGAAGCTCCGGAAACGAGTGGATGCTTGGCGTGGATTTTCCCTTGGCCGAGCCGATGCCGCTTATCCTGAAGAGGCACCGCAGTACGTCCCGGTAGCTGACGGCGAGCGACAGGTGAGCGATACCACCATGGCGCTGCTTCAGCACTGGTTCCGGCGAGAGCCGCACATCATCGGCGTGGAACCTCATACCCGCGCCTTCAAGTACTGGCCGCACCAGCGCCGCCTGGTTGAGACCTTCATCTACCTGCACGAGGTTATCGGCGTTCGCCGAACCGAGGAGCTTTATCGCTTCTCAGGCGTGGAACCGATGGGCGAGCAGCGTGATCCATGGGCCAAGCTTGGCGGTCAGCTTGCCACGGGCTCAGGGAAGACCAAGATGATGAGTCTCATCATCGCCTGGGCCTACCTCAATGCCGTCTGCGAGCCGGAGTCCCCGCTTGGTCTCGGGCGCCACGCCATCCTCATCGCACCTGGTCTTTTCGTAAAGGATCGACTGCTTCAAGACTTCGCACCGCCCGACCATGGAGTTTCGGTCTTTTGGTCCGACCCGGTCATTCCACCAGAATTCGAGCGGCTCTGGGACCTCAAAGTCTACGACCCTGACACCTGCCCACGCCACCTTGATCCAGAGGAAGGCGCGCTGGTTATCACGAACTACCACCAGCTCCTCCGAAGCCGGGATGATGGCGAGAGACATCTTGAGTCTGTTTCCAACCGTCAAATTCAGCTTCTCTTCGACGAGCCGGACCCCGAGAAGCTGGAAGCGGTGAAGTCACCGCTCATCGAGCGGTTCGTTCGTTCTCGCGGCATCCTGGTCTTGAATGATGAGGCCCATCACGTCTGGGACGAGCCCGGCCACGCAGCCTTCGAGGAAAAGGCCCGCCAGAAAGCTGCCACCAGCGAGGAGGCCGCAGCGGCGATGGCCTGGATCAGGTCCATCCGCAAGCTCAATGGACACGAGAGTGTGCCTGGCCGCGTCGGACTCCAGGTGGACCTTTCTGCGACGCTCTTTCAGGAAACCGGAACCACCACGAAGACAAAGAAGGCCAAGGGGGGAGCAGCAGTCGCGCAATTCAAGCTCACAGAGCTGTTCCGCCATACCGTTGTGACCTACGACCTTGCCGAAGCCATCCGGGATGGCATCGTGAAGAAGCCGATTCTGGAGCGGGTTGAGGTCCGCAGCGGACGTACCGGGACGGTGGAGCAGCTCGTTCGAGCGGGTCCCAATGCCTGGGAGCGATATCGCAATCTTCTCGTTACCGGTATCGAGCGGTGGAAGAAGGTGAGCGATCAGCTTCGGGAAGAGGGCGACGGCCGCAAGCCCATTCTCTTCATCCTCTGCAACGATAAGGGCGAGGCGCAGGAGGTCGCCAACTATCTGACCTACGGGGAGGCGTCGCGAGAGGACCTCTCTGGCAAGTTGGTGAAAGGGTACTTGGAGCCAAAGGGCGGCGAGACACTCTTTGTTGAGAAAGATGGGCATGGGGGCAAGCGCTCCACCGTGGTGCAAATTCACATCGGACAGAAGGAAGAGTCGAATGAGGCGGAGTGGGAGAAGATCCGGGCGGCGGTGAACGCCATCGACCGTGACGAGATTGCCGATCCGGAGCAGCGCGACGCGGACGGGCGGCCGGTGATGGTGCCGAATCCATACAATGTCGTGGTCAGCGTGATGATGCTGAAGGAGGGGTGGGACGTCCGGAACGTGAAGGTGATCGTCCCGCTCCGCCCCTGTGATTCACGCACGCTCACAGAGCAAACGCTGGGGCGCGGCCTGCGGAAGATGCATCCGCCGGTCATTGAGGACGATGGCTCGGCGTCTATGACGAACGAGGAGTTGTTTGTCATCGAGCACCCTTCGTTCGCAGCCATCCTCGACCAGATCAAGGACCTCATCGAGCAGAAGAAGAGCGAGGAGATCGATCACCGGCCCGAGTACGTTGCGGTAACGCCGTATCCCGAGGATGAGAAGCGCGAGGCAGCCGACGTCCGGTTGGTGCGGCTGGATGGGATGCGTCATGGGGCGCGGGAGTGGCGCCAAGACTTGGACGTCAATCGGCTCCCAGCCCTCGCGCCTCGACTTCCGTGGGAGGAGGAGATCGACAGCACCATCATCCAGACCTGGCTCAAGAAGGCTCTTGAGCATGTCGAGGAAGAGGGGCAGCGATTCACCCTCTCCGCTGAGCCCTCGTACCGTGACTTCGACCACATCGTCGAATTGGCCTACTCCATCCCTCTCCTGCGTGAGTTGCGCGTAGGCTTCCAACACAAGAACGCCGTCAAGGACGTAGTGCGGGAGTTCTTGGAGCGGAAGACCTTCGCTATTCCAGCCGGACTCCCGGTTCGATTCGACGAGGTCATCTCCGGCGGGCACGGCGCCATCGCCGTAGGCAACCTTGCTCGGGGCAACGTAGTGGACGGAGTGAAGAAGGCGTTGCTCAGCCCGCTCCATGATGCCATCCAGGCGTCGAATCGGGCGGAAACGGCCGATCTCTCGGTCCGTCATGCCTCGCAAATTGGCAGCTATCAGGCGGTCAAGCAGCACCTCCTGGAGAATCTCAGCAAGTCGCCCTTCCAGCTCGCGGCCACCGCCAATCCGGATGAGTTGCGGGTGGCAATCCTCCTGGAGGCGGCACGGGATGTTGTCGGCTGGGTCTACAACCATCGTCATGGTGTGGGCTACTCCATCCCCTACGATTGGCAGGGGCACACCGCCCGCTACTTCCCCGACTTCGTAGTGAGGGCGAAGTGGGGTGAGGTCTTACACAACTTCATCATCGAGGTGAAGGGCCGCCTCGACGATAAGGACAAAGAGAAGGCGAAGCGTGGGCGTCGCTGGTGCGAGATCCTCACCGAGCACGACGTGGAGCCCTGGCACTTCATCATGTTGGTGGAGAACGATGCACTCGGGCGCAAGGACATCACTTGGTGGCAGAACCAGTCGGTGCAGACCATGGAGGATCTGCTCCGCCACCACGAGGATTTGGACCTCATCCCCGGCCCAGGCGCTCCGGCTGGCGGTGTCCTCGTTGTTCCCTCTGTGTCTACGGACGAGCAATTCCAGGTAGCGCTCCCCGTCTACGACCTCGCAGTGCAAGCTGGAAACTGGGGTAGCGAAGTGGCGCCTGACGCTGTCGGCTGGGCACGTGTCGCCCGCCGCCCGCTCGACTCCGACATGTTCGTGGCCCAAGTGAGTGGTCGCTCAATGGAGCCCAGCATCCCGGATGGTGCGTGGGGGCTCTTCCGCGCATTCCCAGTAGGCAATGAGCCTTCGGAAACCGCACTTGACGGTCGCCGCGTTGTGGTCCGGCTCTCCTCCAAGGCAGACCCAGAGACCGGGGCCTACACGCTCAAGCGGTGGAAGGTAACGAAGGTTGGCGATGATGGAAAAATACTGGAGGTCACCTTGCGGCCCGACAATAAGGCGCTGAAGCCTATCATCGTTGAGCCGGAGAAGGATGAAGTGCGGGTTGTTGCCGAGTACCTGGAGACGGTGGGGTAAAACGTTACTGTCTGTAGGGGCCCTCGACGAATTGCACACATGATGAGCTTCAGATTGTTGGATGACTTCTGAGGCCGCATGGCCGAAAGAGGCTGACAAGAGGGCGAGGCGGTTCTGGAACCGCCAACGCTTCCCGATGAGCCTCGCCGAGTAGTTCGTCTACGCTGCTCGGAGGCGCAGTGCGTAGAAGCCTTTCTCACGACCGCATTGCACTGTTGTTTAGGGCTCGAGGGTGGGGCGATGGTGGTGGATGAAAACTGACAACGGATTCGACGATCCAACTCCACGCCGCTTGACTCCTACACCGCGCCGCTTTCCAAGAGGCGGATGAGAGTTTCAATTTTTTTGAATAGTTCGTCGAAGGTGATGATTTCTGTGCCTCGCTGCCCGCGTCGAAAGTATTCAAAGGAGTCTTTCATGTCGGCAGTTTCAAGTTGCTCTGTGTTGCCGACAACGACGAGGCACTTTGGATCTGCCAAGAGGAACCTCTCCTTCGACTTCAAATGCAGTTGGGCATAGTTCTCAAGGAACGTATCTTTGTACCGCCCGATTTGACCAACAGCACCGCATACGTCTCTGCTAACGGCAAAGACATCGGGTGGCCGGTAGGGTGACTTGCTCAGCAAAGGTGTCTCGGGTGTCTTGATTTCGACTACCATCACGTGACTGGTAAGTTCGCTTTGCAGGAGAAAGTCTGGCTGCTTTCCTCCAGTGTCCTCTAAACTCTTGCCGCCGACATAGGTCTTTGTGCCGAAAATCACGACTGGCATGGAGAACACCTGCGAGAAGACGAACGAATATTGCGTGAGGGTGGACTGCCAGAAGTTCTCGTCAGCGTTGCTCCTATTTGTGTTCCAGATAGAGAGTGCCTGCTTCAACATGCCAAGCCCGGCTAGAGCATTGAGCCCAGCCAAGTCTGCTGGAGCAAGCTTCGGCAGTGCCTCAACAACCTTCATCGCGTTGTCGTGGCCGGCGATCCATTTAAACAGTGACACAAGTCCTTCGGGGTTCATTGTCTCAATGACTCTTGCGGTGGCATCTAAGGTATCTAGGACCTTCGCGGCTTGAACGTAGTCGGAAAGCTCAAATTCATCCCCTGTGCTCGGAAGCCGTTTTCCGTTTCGCCAATAAACACCGTACAGGCCTCTCACGACATGAGTGAGTTGGTAAATTTCGTCGGTGCTTAACTCCAGCTTAATGCCAGAGCCTGCCGTCATGGAGGTCAGCTTCACCTGGGTTTCATCGACCCATTCCTCAGTTTGTTCGGATGGCTTGCGTTTTTGCCATACAAGCTCACCCCTGACTGGTTTCTTCTCGTCCTGCTTGTTGTTGACGAGTTGCGACTTAAAGACCAAGCGGGTTGTTTTGCCTGGTCGCAGGGTGATTGGTTCGATAGTGGCGGAATCAGGGCCGGTCTGCTTAATTTTTGCTCTCATGTTCACCTTGCCTGTGTTGGCCTGCCCCCACGACTCGGAATCGTCGCGTGCCATCGTTTAGAACGGTACCGCAGCGTCTGTTGAAATGGATCGAGCAGGCTCTCAATGAGAGCTCTGGACCGCAACCAGTACGTAACGGAACTCCCCATATCCTGTACCTTGTACGGTACTGTACGGCCTCCAGTTCATCGTATACCGTCCAGTCAGCGTCACAGACTCTGCGCGATTCCCCAAGGTGTTTTTCTTGGTATTAGGCTTCCAGGCAAGCAGTCCGGAGAGGGTTTCTCCCTCTCTAAAGGTATGCGGAAATGCATCCCCCTTGGCGGACCGAGCATTGCTGTTCCAGTACCCGGGGTTGTTCGTCAGAAACAGAGCGTATCCAACCAGCGGTGGGTTCCCTGTCAGCAGCGACTCGATGCGATTAATATCTTTCAGGTAGTCAAATCGCTTTTGCGAGGTGGCTGCTTGGTCAACTAGGCGAAAGGATTCGCCATTTCTTAAGGCAGCCAGGTCGTGCGTAATGTACTTCACCTCAATGGCACTGACGGAACCCGAGGCGTCTTCTACCCAAATGTCAAGGGCATCATTCTGTCTGCCAATCCCGAAGGCCGGATATTCCAGCCGGATTTTTAGGTCTTGATGCTGCATGCGTGTTCCAGCCGAATCGATCACCCATTCCGGACCAGCCCGATAACCCTCCATTACTTCTCGGCCCGCACATTCCCTTGCCCCGCCGAGGTCCCCGGAAGGCCGCTCCCACCAAGCGCGGAGTGGACTTACGGGGACCGAGCCCGCAGGCTTCACTTTCCGCCCAGATGAGCGACCCCTTCGGAATCGGTGAATGATTGATTTTGAAATCGGTGATCGGAATCGACCGGAGCACGCATGCTGCATCCGGATTTGCCAAGCCAGCTCGTGCTGGAAATCCGCTTCAGAGTGAAAGACGAGTCGTCTGGCAGACAAGTTTTGCATCAACTGGTGCAGATCCAAGTGCATCATGCCCATCTCCTTCTTCCCGTCACACAGTTCGATCCTAAGAGTCTGTTGAATGGAGCCCACGGAAACCCAGCCGGGCACAAAAGCGAGCGCATCGTGCGGGGAGGTCTCGGGAAAGAACTCTTTCTGAAACGTTGCAGCAAAGGCACAGCGCTGCTCCGTCCCGGCCCCCGTAGCCCAGCACGTTAGGCAACTGGACATCGACAAGGCGGCGCTCAACAGGAAGCTAAAGAACCTCTCCCAACACCTTCTGTCGCCCACATTGGATGGCTTCGAGAACCAATCCAAACCCACCGTAGAATCAGAAGAGCGTCAGCAGCGCAATGCGCAAAGGCGGTAGTGGGTTGAAGAAGCCGGTGACGAGCAACCCGAGGGTAATCACCGCGACAAGGCAAGCCATGGGGCTATCCTAAACCCTTGGACATGAACACTGTTCGTCCGACAGCGGCTGCGGATTCAGGAGCCCCTCTGTGGCCTTGATATATGACTGTGACAGCTCCGTGGAGAGGTCATCCGCCTTACCTCTGACCATGGCCTTCCGGATCACCTGAAGTGGGCTAAACCCATCGGCGAGGCATTTTGACTGTCCTGACAGCGCTCCCCTTGATTGTCGTCACAGGTTGGCGGGTGTCTGGAAGATCGGGTAGAGCGCCTCCCAGCGCGACGGCTAGTTGCGCATAGGCCCCGGCGATCGGGTGATTCTGTAGGAAATCCGGGATAGGCGGCGCCATACGCCTTCGGAGCGTCTTACCGAAGTGCTCGGAGGATCCTTTCGCCAATGTTTCTAACATCGGGAGCGCAGAGCCTCCCCCGGTCAGAACAACCCGCAGTTCCGCATCGTAGAATCCGGTCTTGTCCTTCCCAGCTGCATCAAGGACCTCGCGGCACTTGGCTTCGAGCTTCTCTCGAAAGGCTCCGAGCGCCGGGTTCTGAAGGAAGCTGTCAAGCCTCACAATTCCGGTGCGATCATCGCTAAGGCGGAAAGTAAGCGCCCCTTCCTGGAAGAGCCGCTCTTTATACTCGCGAATGCGCAGTTGTAGTTGTGAGTTGATCAAACCGAATGAAGGGTCGTTTGCATCAACCTCCGCCTGCTTGATGATAGTCGTTCGGAGGATTTGGTCGACGGTGTCGCCTGCTTGGCGGACGCCGAGCGTCGTGCCCTCAATAGGCGTAATGCGGAAGAGTTCTTGGTCTGGGTTTTCTACGACAATGAAGAGACCGAAGTCCGTGGTGCCTGCGCCAATGTCGATGACGAGGACTAGTTGGCGGGTAGGTTCGTCGGTCTGGAGCCGGCTGTTCCCTGCGGCAATTGGCTCAAGAACCGACTCGCCGATTAGCTCCATCGGCCAAGCGGTACGTGCTTCCACCACTTGGTCCATTACCGCGCGGACGTGCTCAGCTCGAAGCCCTTCGTTCCACCGGCCGCGGAATGTGTCAGCTACCATTTGTGCTCGCGCAAGGTACTCCCGTAACAACGGCTCCATGACGCGAGACTGATCCGTGTCCCAACACGGTAGTGCGAAGCGGCGCCGCACGTAGCGGGAGTGCCCCTGCCGGACAAGCTCGGCCTCCGCCATGTCAGTAAGGTACGCGAGGTAGAACGTAAGCGCATCGCCGTAGGTAAGGGGGATTGAGGTTGGGTTCTCGGTCCCCTCCTTCAACCTCGTAGTGAGACGGTGCTCGCTGCCCTGGCTAAGTTGTTGCTTGAGACTATCGAGGCGTTTCCGCTCTGTATCGTGTTGGGCAAAGCTTCGTTCGAGCGCGGCGTGCCCCACGAAGAGAAGCCCTGATTCATCGACCCATACTGCGGACGTAAGTGGGTAGGGCAGCACTTCACCGGCCTGCTGGCCAAGTCCCAGTTCAATGAGCTGGAAGCCGTTCGTCTCTCGCCGAGTCGCGAAGGCCTTCGACTTCGCCGTGCCAAAGTCGAGGCAGAGCGTGATCTCAGCGTCCTCGACCTTGCTCCTCTGCGCATCAATGATGAGTTTGGGGGGCGGAGCAACTGCGGCTTTGCTTCGCGTAGGAATCGGCTGCTGTTGGTTGCCAATCGCGCCAGTCGATGCGGCAGAGATGGAAGAGCGAGGCTGGCTGTCCAGCGCCTCGGAAGTGGCGATGGATGGCCCCATTGCTGGCTGAGTGGCATCGTCAATCGCTCTGGGCTTGTCTAACCGGGCCAGCGCGTACTCAAGCGCCGCATACTCCAGATCCGAAAGCGCTCCTTGTAGCCGGTAGCGCTTCGTAGATGGGTCACGCTCGATGCGCCCGAGCAGACTCTCCAGCAACGTCTTGGCGGTAATGCCGTCCATTCCCCCTCCGAAGTCTTGGCGAACCTCGATTATTACCGAGGTTCGCCAGACGGCTCAACTAACGCCCGGAGCACCAAGCGCGTTGCCCCTCCCTCAAGGCGCTGCTCGACCGCAGGCTGAACCAAGCGGACCCAACGCACCCCAGGTACTGGCCGACCCACCATCTCATGCTCGACCGGAGAGAACTCGACGACCTCTCCTGGGTGCCCTCGCAGTTTCAGCCTCCGTTGGCCGGCAAAGGACAGCACCGTCCCGGAGAGATCAGCAGCCCGAGCTGATAGGGAACGGATCGGCGGCGCAGCATCGGGGGCTAAGATCTCAAGCTCCGGGAGAACCGACCGCTCAACATGGGTCGTCGCGGAAGAGACCTGCGCACACAGTCGTAGCAGCTCCGCTAGGGTCAAGTTCTCGCTCGCCTCTCGGTCTGCCGTCAGTAGCGCTGACCCCTCACCTCGGGGAGAGTGCATCGGCGCGGTCCCGGTCAGCCACGCCTGCACTTCGGGCGGGACCCCAGGCTCCCCTGCGAGCTGTGCCAGCATCCGCTGCGCCGCAGCCCCTGGGCCCGACACGAGTTCCAAGCGTTTCAGGAGCTGTTGGTCCGTCCGCCCCTGGCGAGCCAGCAGCAGAATTGCCTCGCGGAGGTCGCGTACGACGGGGCGAGCATCTGCGCATTGTTCGAGGAATCGTACCCATTGGTGCGGCTGGAACCACTCCCGTACATGGACGACCGGCTCGTACGTTCGATCGTCGGCTGCAAGCGAGAATCGGATACGCACGAGCGTGTGCGTAAGGCGAAGGGTTCGGGCCGCGACCTGCTCAATAACCTCGCGCTCAACCTCGTTCGGGGATGTTTTCGAGCGAGGTCGCACCATCCTCGCCAGGGCACGGCTAGCCTCCCAGGTCGCTTCGGTTCCACCCGCTAGGTGGTCCTCCAGCGCTTGGAGGATCCGTATCACCCGCCGCGTCAAGCTCTCTATGGGGTTTTGCGTTTCGGGCTTCCATACTTCAAGGTGCCCGGCGAGCGATTGGAGGAGGGGATCCACTGAGGGCAGCGCTTTGACCAAGACTCGCACGGCCTCCGCACGTGCCGTCTCCGCAGCCTCTTCCTCGATAATGAACTCCGCGAGGAATCCGGTGACCCAGTCTCCATGTGCGAACTCCATCGCACGGACGACGTACATCCGGTCATCGGGGTCGGTGAGGACGTTGATGCGGGGTAGCGGCTCCGCAACTGCCTTGGTGAGGTGCCCAGCAAAGCGTGCCTGGTCCCGCGCCGAACGCACCTGCGCGTGCAGCCGCATCAACGTCGAGATTGCAAGGAGGCGCTCCTCATCGGCTCCAACGCTCGCCGCCTTTGTCAACGCCTCCAATACTTGGTCAATCCGACTATCACGCAACGCAGCCGAAACTGCGCGCTCAGCAGCGAGCCGCTTCAGTGCGGCGTACCGTTCACGCACTAAGTCCACAGCAAAGAAGGCGTGGAGGGCTTCGTTGGTGCTCATGGGTAAGGGTCCCCCGGCCTACACAATCCGCCGGTTGTACCCTCTTGCGCGCCTCTGTGCACGGTCCGTCAGCATGTGCCCCTCCGGCGGCGCGGAAAAGCCGTGCTCAGGGGGAGGCCGGATGACCCTCCCAGAGAACTACCTTCGCGGACTTTGAAGAAGCGGTTCAGATTCCCTGGGTCAGCGGGCGGAGCAGGGGCACCTTGTCCACGATGGCAGCTCGGACTTTGGTCTTCAGGAATTCCTTAAGATCCTTCTTAGCGTCCAAGAGCTGGACGAACTCTTCCAGCTCGCAAAGTACGAAGACTGCTTGTTGGAGCGACTCCTTGCAGGAAGCGAGCGCCGCAGGGGTGTAGCCCGGGTGGGCGATGTAAATGCCGCGGGATTGCCCGCGGGTGAAGACGCGGACGAGGTGCTGGGCCACATCTCCCGGGCCGACCCGCTGGTCCCACCACTTCGCCTCCACGAGGTAGACCTCACCGTCGAGTTCCACCACGCCGTCGATCTGCTCGATGATTCCCTGGCCCTTCTCGCCCCGGATCCTGAACGCCTCGCGCACGAGGATGCCGTGCGCCTTGAAGAGGCGGTTGAGCACGCCCTCCAGCGCCGTACCGCGCGCCCAGGGGTCGGCCATGCTGAAGAGGGAGAAGAGAGCGCTCTTTATCTCCTCCAGTTCCTGCTCGCGCTGGCGCTTGAGATTGGCTTCCTGCTCGTACTTGTCGGAGTGCTGCTTCTTGCGTAGCGCGTCCTGCTCCTGCTGGATGCGGGTGAAGGTGTCCTTCACGTTCACCAGCCGCCGGATGTCCGCGACCAGCGCCTTGGCCTTGTTCCGGTCGTTCTCCCAGCAGACGGAGAAGTCCTCGAACTCAATCACGCGCCGGAGCACCTCCCGCCGCTCTCGCAGGGTGGACTCTCCTCGCGCGTTGAGCCGGGCGAGCACGGTCCGGACCATGTCGTGCTTCCTGACCTCGTCCTTGGACGTCGCGAGCTTCTGGGCGAGGTCACCTGTGACCTGCGCTCCTACCCCCGCCCCCTGGAAGAAGAGCAGGACGTCCCTCTTGGATTTGCAGAGGGCGGGGATGGCCTCGACGAGGAGGCCCATCAAATCGGGCGGGAAGTGGAAGGTGATGTCCATGGCTGCCGACGCCCACGATAGGATCGGCCCCCGACACCTGAACAGATCTGTACGGATTTTGTACGGACCGGGCCGGTGACGTGCGAACGCCAGCGACGGCCTGTGGTCAGTAAGAATAGGGGGTTACGGCCAAGGGTTCAGATGGTGAGGGGCAGGGCCGGGATTATGAGACCGCCGCTCTAACCAAGTGAGCTACCTGGACACAAAGTGACGCCCGTATAGCGGGACAGGGACGCCGTCGCAAGGACTTCGACGCAGGGCGGCTCGGAAGGGACAGCCCTGGGCGGACTGGGGGACCGGACTCATGGCGGAGGGGCCTCCCGCGCTCCGGGCAGCAGGTCAGGACCGCTGGGCTCCAGGAGGACGTGAGGCCGATACGTCGGGCCCGGTCCAAGACCCGTCCGTGGATGCGCGGGCCCTTGGCGCGACCCTGCGACTCCAGGCTCGCGGCGACGGCTCCGACGGCCGCGTGGATCCGGTGACGGCGAAGAAGTTCCACGAGGGCGTCAAGGTGCCCCGAGAACGCCCCGCAGCATTGCTTGAGAGGGTTGGCCGTACTTCTCGGGTAGGCCTCTGCACCCGCGCCCGCCTTCACACGCCAGAACTGGGCGCGAAACCAGCTCAATCAGGCCGATTTGCTCATCAATGCTGGTGCGACACACGGTGAAGCAGAGATACATGGCGGGGAGCCTGTCCGACTTGCAAGGTTGGGATTGAGGTGGCGCCCGACTTGAAGACGTCGCCAGAAATAAAAAAGAGGAGCTGATGGAATAATCCCCATCAACTCCTCTCGGACGATCTTGAAATGAGGTACGACCCGCCGAGACATCCGGCGTCAAGACAACTCACTACTTAGCGAGCCTTGGGGCCGCCGCGGACGTGGATCTTGATCTTCATGTGTGCCTCCTTTCAAGACGAACGCTAAGTGTAATCGAGTCTGGATGTCAAATCGAACAAGCGATCAATGTGCGACGCATTGCGGCGATGTGAACGAGCGTCCGTGTCGCATCGAGGTGCCTGTATTGAGTCAGAGGGAGAGTGCATCATTCAGCAGCGGCCGAGGTGTTGACACGGTGCGACCATTAAGGCGACTTTCGTTCACGGACCATGGCATATCCCTTCGAGCGGACCCTTCGTTCCCTGAACTACGAGTCGGACACGCGCCTCGTGTTCGTCGCTCTGATGGTCTTGTGTGCTGGCGGGCTCGTCGCCTGGTCGTTGTTCGCCAAGGTCCCGCTCGTCAAGGCCAGCTCACAGGCGCGGATCGAGCCCCATAACGCCGTCCATCGCATCGAGCCGCCCAGTGCGGGCAGGGTCGTGCGCTCGTTGCTCAAGCTCGACCAGACGGTCAAGGAAGGCGACCTGCTCATCGAGTTCGACGCACGGGCCGAACGCCTCGAACTCGAGCGGAGCCAGGCGACGCTCGCCGCGACCGAGAAGGAACTCGCCATCATCCGCCAGCAGATCACCAACAAGCGCGACGAGGCGGCCCTGACGGCGGCGGTGGACGAGGTGGCCATCAAGGAGGCGCTGGAGCGGGAGCAGGAGCTCGCGCCCAGGCACCGGCTCGCGGTGGAGCGCGCGGAGCTGGCCCTCAAGAGCCCGACGGGCGCGGTCTCCGAGATGGAGAAGCTCGAGCGCACGACCGATGTCGACGCGCTCCGCTCCGCGAAGGCGGCGCAGAGCCTGGCGCTCACCCGACTGCGACGCGAGCAGAACGTGCGCCGTCAAGCCCTCGCCGCGCAGCTGCTGGAGCTCGAGCGGGAGGCGCTGGGCGCCGAGGGGCGCATCCGGGAGCTTCAGGGCGCCATCGACCGCCTCGAGTACCAGATTGACCGGAAGCTGTACCGGGCGCCGGCCACGGGCCACCTGGTCGACGTGGCGGAGCTCGGCTCGGGAGCATTCATCGCCGACGGGCAGCGGGTCGGCACCATCGTCGCGAGCGACGCCGAGGTGCGCGTGCGCGCCCGCTTCCCGAAGGAGGTCGTCGGGTTGATCGAACCCGGTCAGACCGCGCGCCTCAAGCTCGACGGCTACCCGATGACCATCTACGGGACGGTCCCCGCCAGGGTGACGGCCGTCGGGACCGAGCCCGGCCAGACCGCCACGCCCGAGGCCATCCCGGGCACGGTGCGCGTCGAGCTCAAGTTCGCGCCGCCGGAGGACCCCCGCATCCAGCTTCGCCACGGCATGACCCTGTCGGTGGAGGTCGAGGTCGCGCGGGCGTCGCCCGTCGCGCTGCTGATGCGGGCGGTCGGCGAATGGAATCCGCAGCCCGATGAGCCGCCCGTGACCGTGTTTCGGCCCGAAGCCGAGGCCCGCTGACCATGACTCCACCCAGGCGTCGGTCCTCAATCATTCCCGAGGTGATCCAGATCTCGGCGACGGATTGCGGCCCTGCTTCACTCAAGAGCCTGTTCGCGGGGATGGGCGCCGAGCTCAACTATCGCGTCCTCCGCGAGGTGTGTCAGACGGACGTCGACGGCACCTCGATCGTCACCTTGGACGAGGTCGCCAACCAGCTCGGGCTCGACTCCGAGCAGGTGATGCTCCCGCTGGACCACGTGGTGGTCCCCGAAGCCAAGGCGCTTCCCGCCATCATCGTCACGCTCAGCGCGGGAGGGCGGCCGCACTTCGTGGTGCTGTGGAATCGCATCGGCCCGTTCATCCAGGTCATGGACCCGGCGGCGGGCCGCCACTGGACCCGGATCTCGACGCTGCTGAGCCACCTGTACCAGCACACCACCTCCGTTCCGGCGGACGGCTGGCGCGAGTGGGCCGGGTCCGAGGAGGCGGTCGCCACGTTCGAGCGCCGCCTGCTGGACCTGGGGGCGACGCAGGCGCGGGCGCTGGTGGCCCAGGCGCTCGAGGACCCCGGGTACCTGTCGATCGCCAGGCTCGACGCCGCGTGCCGGGCGTCCGAGGCGATGATTCGCGCGGGCGCCGTCCGGAGAGGCCGGACGGCGGCCAGTCTGCTGCAATCCATGGTCGCGAAGGACGCCTCCGGCGAGGTGCCCATTCCCGCGACCTATTGGTCCGTTCGCCCCAACCCCGAGGTGGACGGCGAGCTGTCGATGACCGGCGCGGTGCTGATGCGCATTCGCGGCTGGCGCGAGGCTCCGCGCGAGGGCGAGGACGCCCCCCGGGCGGTGCTCGCGAGCGACCTGGCGACGGAGCTCGTCGCCAAGCAGGTGAGCCCGGCGCGGACGCTGCTGCGCCTTCGAGGCCAGGATTCGTGGCTCGTTCCGGGCCTGATTGTGATGGGCCTGGTGTTCGCCACCTTCGGGCGTCTCCTGCAAGCGCTGATGCTGCGTGGCGTGCTCGACCTGGGGCGCGACCTGGGCACGTTCGCGCAGCGTGCGACGGGCATGGCCGTGCTCGCGGGCGTCGCGCTCTGCTTCATGCTCATCCAGATCCCCATCTCCTTGGGGCTGCTCGGCATCGGCCGCCGGCTGGAGGTGCGGCTGCGCAAGGCGTACTTCGAGAAGCTCCCGGAGATGGAGGACCGCTATTTCCAGAGCCGGCTCGCCTCCGACATGGCGTCGCGCACGCACAACATCCAGGCGATGCGCTCGCTGCCGCTCCTGCTCTCGCAGGCCTTGATCCTGTCGCTCGAGGTCGTGAGCATCACCGTCGCGCTCATCTGGGCCGCGCCGTACGCATGGCACATCGTGCTCGCGCTCGCGGCGGTCACGCTGCTGGTGCCCCTGATGGCCCAGAAGCTGCTCTTCGAGCCCGACCTGCGCGTGCAGATGCACTCGGGCGCGCTCAGCGGCTTCACCCTGAACGCGCTCGTCGGGCTCACGCCGATCCGCATCCACGGCGCCGAGCGGTCGCTGCGCCGCGCGCAGGAGACCTTGCTCGTCAGCTGGACCAAGGCGCGCTACTGGCTGCAGACGCTGTCGGTCGGGTTCGAGGGCGTGCTGATGCTGGTGAGCTACGGCCTGGTCATGCTGCTCGTCTATTCGTACCTCGCGGGCACGAGCCGGGCTTCGCTGGTGCTGCTGGTCGTCTACTGGGCGCTGCGCTTCCCCATCCTCGGCCAGCGGCTGATGGTGCTGAGCCGCGCGTTCCCGAACGCGATGAACCGGGTCCGCCGGCTCCTCGACGTCATCGGCGACATCAAGGAGCCGCAGGCCCGGCCCGAGGCGCCGGTGCAGGCGCCCGTCGCGCCCGCGGCCTCGGCCGACGCGAGCGGCGTTTCGATCGTGATGGAGAAGGTCCGCGTGAAGGGCGGCGGTCACACCATCCTCGACAAGGTCTCCTTGAACATCGCCCCCGGCGAGCACGTGGCCGTGGTCGGTGTCTCCGGTGCGGGCAAGTCGACGCTGGTCGGCCTCCTGCTCGGCTGGCTCCGGCCGGCGCGTGGTGAGATCCGGGTCGACGGGCAGGTGCTCGACCAGGCCGCCATCGAGCGGCTGCGGCGGACCACGGCCTGGGTGGACCCGGCGATCAGCCTCTGGAACCAGAGCCTCCTCGACAACCTCCGGTACGGCAACGACGGCGCGCACGGCTGGGCCCTGTCGGGAGCGCTCAAGGGCGCGGAGATGCTCGACATCCTCGAGGCGCTTCCAGACGGGCTGCAGACGTCGTTGGGCGAGGGCGGAGGGCTGGTCTCCGGTGGCCAGGGTCAGCGCGTGCGCCTGGCGCGCGCGATGCTTCGCTCCGGCGTGCGTCTGGCCATCCTCGACGAGCCCTTTCGCGGTCTCGATCGCGACCGGCGCGCGCGGCTGCTCGCCGAGTCCCGGCGGCTCTGGAAGGACATCACGCTCCTCTGCGTCACCCACGACGTCGAGCACACCCAGGAGTTCGATCGCGTGCTCGTGGTCGAGAACGGCCGGATCCTCGAGAACGGGTCGCCGAAGGAGCTGCTCGCGAACCAGGAGTCGCGGTACGCGGTGCTCCTTCGCGCCGACCAGGAGAATCGCACCCTGCTGTGGGGCGGCGGGCGCTGGCGCCACTGGTGGCTGTCGGGCGGCCAGCTGGTGGAGAGGCCGGCGCCGAACCCGGCGGAGACGCCAGCGCCAGAGCCGGTGGAGACGCCTGCCGCGAAGCCCGGCTCGGGCGGGTTGGGGCTGGTGGGATGACGCGCGCGAACTCCGACCTGTTGTGGCCGGTCGAGCGACTGCCGGACGCGCTGGAGCAGCTGGCGCAGCGGCAAGGCTATGGCAGGGCCGGGGGCGAGATAGCTCCGCCCGCGGCGGCCGTCGAGCCGAGCCGGGTCTGGATGTTCGCGCTCGGAGACCGGCTCGGCGTGGAGCTCGAGCCGATCACACCGCTCTACCATGAGCTGCCCGACGTCCTCGCGCGCGCCGCGCCCTGCATCCTCCAGGTCCGGCGAGACGGCGTCCCGTCCTATCTGGTGCTGCTGGGGACACGGCGCGGGAAGCTGCGCCTGCTCGCGTGCGACGGCACCGCCGTCCTGGTCCCGAAGAAGAGCGCGCTCGCGCTCCTGCGCGAGGAGCAGGAGGCCACCGCCGCGGAGGTCGACCAGCTGCTCGGCGGCGTGGAGATGTCGCCCCGCGCGCGCGAGCACGCCCGCTCACAGATGCTGCTGCAGCGGCTCGGCCAGGCGCAGCTGCGCACCGGCTGGATCATGCGCCCCCGGCGCACCGCGAGCCGGCGGACGCTGCTCGGCGACATCCCGTCGCTCATCGCCGGCATCCTCGTGAGCCACACGCTGCTCTCGCTGGTGCTGGCCTTCTCGTTCTGGCTGCTCGGCCGGGCCGCGCTCCAGGCCCACCTGGAGACCGGCTGGTTCCTGGGGTGGATCGCCGTCATCGCGTGCGCGATTCCGCTGCGCATGCTCGAGGTGTGGTGGCAGGGCGTGTTCTCCATCCGGCTCGGGACGCTGCTCAAGCAGCAGCTCCTCACGGGAACCCTCAAGCTGACCCCCGACGAGGTGCGGCTGGACGGCATCGGCCGTCATTTCGGCCGCGTCGCCGAGTCCGAGGTCGTCGAGCAGCTCGCGGTCGGCGGCGCCCTGCTCGCGGTGTTGTCGCTCGTCGACCTGGTCCTGGCGGGGGGCATCCTCGTGCTCGGGGCGGGAGGGTGGCCCCAGACGCTGGTGCTCGTGCTGTGGGTCGTGGTCGCGTTCGTCCTCGCGCGCCGTCACTACGGCGTCCAGCGGGCGTGGTCGAGCGCGCGCGTCGAGATCACCCACGACCTGCTCGAGCGCATGCTCGGCCATCGCACGCGGCTGGCGCAGCTCCCCCTCGAGCGCTGGCACGATGGCGAAGACATCCGCTTGAGCGCCTACTCCGAGGTCTCGAAGGTCATGGACCGCCGGACCATGCAGCTGACGGCGCTGCTGCGCGACGGCTGGTTGGTGCTCGCCCTGCTGACCTTGCTGCCGGCGTTCAGCACCGGGACGGCCAATGCCAGCGCGCTGGCGGTGTCCGTGGGCGGCATCCTGCTCGCGCTGCGGGCCTTCGACGAGGTCGCCGTCTACTTCCAGCAGGTCTCCCAGGCGGCGGTGTCGTTCGAGCAGATCCGCGACCTGCTGGCCGCGGTGGGCCGCCCCGAGCTCGAATCGAAGGTCCCCCTCGAGATGGAGGGAGGCAAGCCCACGGACGCCGACAGTGGGACGCTCATCGAGGCGCGGGGCCTGACCTTCCGGCACGACGCGCGCACCCGGCCGGTCATCGAGAACTGCTCGTTCCAGATCGCGAAGGACGACCGCATCCTGCTGGAGGGCCCCTCCGGCGGTGGCAAGTCGACGCTGGTGTCGCTGCTCACGGGCCTGCGCTCGCCGCAGGGCGGTGTGATGCTGCTGCACGCGCTGGACCGCGCGACGTTCGGCGCCTCGGGCTGGCGCAAGCGTGTCACCGCCGCGCCGCAGTTCCACGAGAACCACGTCCTGTCCGGCAGCTTCGCGTACAACCTCCTGCTCGGGCGCGAGTGGCCGACGTCGCCCGAGCTGCGGGCCAAGGCCGCCGCGCTGTGCAAGGAGCTCGGGCTGGACGAGCTGATCGCCAAGATGCCCGCCGGCCTGGAGGAGATGATCGGCGAGACCGGCTGGCAGCTCTCGCATGGCGAGAAGAGCCGGCTCTACATCGCGCGCACGCTCTTGCAGGGGGTCGAGCTGGTCATCCTCGACGAGAGCTTCGCCTCACTTGATCCGGAGACCATGAGGGTCGCGCAGCGCTGCGTCCTCAACCACGCGAAAGCCCTCGTGGTCGTCAGCCACCCATGAGACTTCGACTCCCGCTCGCCCTCCTCGCGACGACCTTCTCCGGTTGTGGGCTGGTCCGTCCCGTCGTCGTCACTCCGCCACCGGCGCCGAGCACCTACTCGACCGCCATCGAGCCGCGCGCCGAGCCGCCCGCGCCGTCCACCGCACCCGAGGGCGGGGCTCCAGACCCGCGGCCGTCGAAGGAGGGTGGGCCCGCGCGGCCCGCCGAGCACGTCACCCAGGACGAGGTCTGGTGGTCGGCGTTCGCCGACCCGGCGCTCGACGCGGCCATCCAGGAGTGCTTCAGCAACAGCCTGGTCCTGCACGACGTGCGGGACCTCATCTACGAGAACCAGCTCGACCCCAACGTGCCGCAAGGTTGGTGGTACCCGCTCCAGGTCGGCGTCCTCAACCCGGCGGGGCTGAGTCAGGTCGTCGCCATCGTCCCGCCCGCGCCGGCGACCCAGGCCCGGTACAGCATCGCCACCGCGGATGTCGGTCTGACCTACCAGGTCGACCTGTTCGGCAACCTCGCCGCGCAGCGGAGCGCGGGCTTGAACTTCGCCGAGCAGCAGCGTCAGCTCACCGAGGCCCGCGTCCAGGACCTCGCGCAGCGCATCGCCCAGGTCTGGTTCGACATCCTCGAGGCCCGCGCGCTCAGGGACCTCACTCAGCGGCAGATCGACTACAACAAAGAGCTGCTCCGCCTGATTCAAGCGCGGTTCGAGCAGCACCTCACGCCCCGGCTCGCGGTGCTGCAGCAGGAGCAGCTGCTCTTGAACCTCGAGGCGCAGGTGCCGCTCATCTCCGCCCGGAACGCGCTCTTGAACTCGGAGCTGAAGGCGCTGCTGGGCCGGGTCCCCAGCCCCGCGGACGACATCGTTCCCCTCGAGCGACAGCTTCCAGATCTCCCGCCTTCGCCCAACCTCGGAACGCCAGGAGACCTGAACGCGAACACGCCGGAGATGCGGCTCCAGGAGCTGCGCGTCGCCGAGGTCGAGCACCGCATCAACGCGAACCGGGCGAGCTGGCTTCCGGTGATCCAGCTGGTGGGCAGCGTGGGCGCCGCGAAGGTCGGCCTCTCGGAGCCGGTCCTCCACCAGTCCGTCGTCGGCGTGAACCTGACCTGGGCGATGTTCGATGGAAGGCGCTTCACCGAGCACAAGCGACTGCCCATCCAGCTCCACCGTCGCCATGTCCAATACGAGCTCGCGCTGAACACGGCGATCGGCCGGGTGCAGGATGCCGTGGTCCAGGAGGAGACCGGGGCGACGAGCCTGCGCGCCCTGCGTGCGCAGGTCCTGCTGGGGCAGCAGCTCCTGGACGAGGCGAGGCGGCTCTTCGAGCAGGGGCGCTCGGACTACCTGACGGTGCTCTCCGCCCTGACGAACCTGGTCGGGCTCGAGCGCGCGAGTCTGCAAGCACAACGGCTGCTGCTCAACCATCGCGTCGCGGTCTATCGTTCGCTCGGCGGCACCTGGTCGCGCGACGTCACACTGAAGCGGGAGTGAGAAGCCATGGCACAGCTGCAAGCGGATGAGATGCTCTACATTCCCAATCGAAGGCGGCTCACGCACGACCGGCTCGACGCAGGCGATGGCCAGAAGGTCCTGCACCTCTTCTATGGCGAGGTGGAGCTCATCTTCGACGAGCCGGACATCGCGCCTTTGGGCGAGAAGCTGCTCCAGGTCGAGCAGTTCCAGGCCTCCGACGCCATGGCGTGGTCGGACGGCGCGCCCCATTCCTGGGAGAAGATCCGGGACCTGCTCGAGATGTTGATGGAGCAGCGGGTGTTGCGGCGGGTCTCGGATGGGCCCGCGAGCCGCGCCGCGGTGTCCTATCCCGAGCGGTTGGGGGAGGTGCCCGCCGGGCGTGAGCCGCTCACGTTCAGCGCCCACGACAATCGTTGCCCCGTGCTGACGGAACAGGCGTTCGGACGGGCCTTCGAGCTGTCGAACCTCGAGGTCGTCGTGCCGGTCTACCGCGTGGCGCATCCGGCGGTCGACGGTGATGGCCGGCAGGTGGGCGAGAACAACGTCACACCGCGCACGTTGTTCCTCGACCTCCCGACCGTGCGCAAGCAGTGCCACTACGCGGGGAGCCGCTATCAGAGCGAGCTCCCGATGAACGTAACGGCGATGAAGGCCATGGCGCGTCAGTGGCCGGAGCTGCTCTCGCTGACCGAGCAGTTCCGCCGGGCCTTCCTCGCGCGCATGCCGCCTCGGACCCCAGGCGTGCTCACCGCGGGCGAGCTCCACATGCAGGTCGTCTGCACGCTCGCGTCGGTGGGGTACGTGATGGTGCGGGGAGTCGATCCGGCGCGGAACGGCGAGCTCGACAGCGGACTGGCGGCCATGTTCCGGTTGATCGACGGCGTCCGCCTGGTCACCAATGATTTGGTGCGCGACGCCCCCGAGCAGCCCGTCACCGCGCAGACCATCGTGGACTACGCCGAGCGACACGCGGTCTTCCATGGTCCGCACGGCGTGTGCGCCGGACCGCCGGCGCTGATCAACGAGTACATGCAGGTGTTGACCGGCCTGGCCCCGGCGCCCATCGATGTCCAGCCCGACATCGCGGCGCGCCTGGGCGATCTCGACGCCGCGCTCGATTACGGTCTGCTTGGGCAGCGCGTCGAGGCGGTGGTCCGCTTCCTCGGGGCGAGCCAGGGGCTGCTCCACGAGCGGCTCCGGGCGGCGTTCGCCGGGCACCTCCCGCGCACCGCGCTGCAGGAGTTCGTGGAGGCGCCCATCGACGTCGCGCGCTACCCGCTGCTCCGGGACGATTTCCCGCTCGCCGAGACCTACCAGCGGGAGATCAACCTCAGCCGCTGGTTGTTCGCGCGCATCGGCGAGGCCCTGCCGGGCACGCCCCAGGGGGCCTCGCTGGACGCGCTGGCGAAGCTGGACCCAGCGGAGCAGGCCACGAGCCAGCGGCGACTGGCCGAGTTCTTCGCGCATGGGCTGCCGGCGGACAAGGTCGTGGCGGAGCCGCTCCGCGGTGAGCTCGCGGGAGTCGTCGCCAGCGCGTTCGCCCTGGAGCGTCGGTGCCTGGGCGTCGTCGAGCGCGAGCAGGGGATGCTGAACCAGCGGCTCCGGCGCTCGGACCACCCGCTGACGGGCGCGGACCTGGCCGCGTTCACGCGGCCGCGCAATGGCCCCCCGTTGGCGGAGACCCTCGCGCGCGGCCTGGGCATCTCGGTCACCAGCCACGCTGCCTCGACCGTGCTGAGCCACGGTGAGAGCAGCCTCACGTTGAAGGACTAGAGGGTTCGATGCATCCAGAGCTCGTCCGCCGCTTCCATGAACCGATTCGCGATGAGGCCGCGCGCCGGTACGGCCTTTCGCCCGAGCAGCTCACCGAGCTCACGGCCTTCGAGAACTTCGTCTACGAGGCGGAGAACGAAGACGGCGAGGGCTTGATCCTGCGCATCTCGCACAGCACGCGGCGAACCCTCGACTACACGCTGGGGGAGGTCGAGTTCGTTCGCTACCTGGCCGCCGCGCGCATCCCCATCGCCTCGCCGGTCCTCTCCGAGTCGGGGCAGTTCGTGGAGCGCATCGAGGACCGCGAGCCCGGCAGCTACTTCGTCGCCACCGCGTTCGAGCGCGCGCCGGGCATCGTCTTCGACGACGCGCCTCCGCTCAAGGAGCGCTACTGGAAGCCCCCCCTGTTCCGCGACCTGGGCCGGCTGTTCGCGCGGCTCCACAACCGCGCCCAGACCTACGCGCCCTCGAACCCCCGGCTCAAGCGCCAGGAGTGGCATGAGTACGACGTGGTCGACATCGACCGGTTCGCGCCCCCCGAGGAGAAGCTCGTCCGCGAGCGTACCGCGGCGATCATCGCGCGACTGAACCAGCTGCCGCGAACTCCGGAGAGCTACGGGCTGATCCACGCCGATCTCCACATGCACAACTTCTGCTTCGCCGAAGGGAAGATCACCGCGTTCGATTTCGACAACTGCGAGTACGCGTGGTTCGTCAAGGACATCGCGGTCCTGCTCTTCTACATCGCGCGAGGTGAGGAGCGGGATGCGCGCGACGCGGCGGTCACCGCGTTCCTGGGGCCTTTCCTCGAAGGGTATCGGGAGCACCGCCGGATGGACGCCGAGTGGCTCGCGGCCGTGCCGGACCTGCTCGCGCTCCAGCGCTCGATGAACTACGCGCTGTTCCACCAGTATCGCGACCCGGCCGTGCTCGACGAGAGCACGCTCGACCGGTGGGGGCGGTTCAAGCGCGACATCGAAGCGGACACCCCCGTCCTGCAGATTGACTTCACGCGCTTCTAGCGTGAGGGGTGGGGGGCCTGTCGAGAGCGTGCCCCGCGAGTGCTTGGGCTTGCGCGTCTGGCGTTGAGGGGTTGGCGCCATTCATTCGCGCCGGGCTGTCTTCCTGCCCGGGCGCCTGATGCGATATGAAAGGCGCCTGGGAAGAGGCTCGACTTCCAGGGGGGCCCCATGTCGGACTCAGACGACGTACCGCACTGCGCCCAGCAATCCGCGCGGGTGATGGAAGGTGCGGGCGGGGCGCGGCGCGTCGAACAGGTTCCCCCTCCGTCAGAGGACGTGGCGAGGCGCGCGAATCCCAGGCGTACCCCGCACCCATGGATGGCTCCAGCACGGGGTCGCGTGATGGCGCGATTCCATAGGGGCCGCCAGGGCAGACGGGACGCGATGTGCTCCTGGCGAAAGGGCCCCGTGAAAGGGGTCGCGTCATGACCCAGCGAGTCTCGGTCGGGCACCCGATTGATGTCGTGACGGGGGTGTTGTTCCACGAGATGACGGACCGGGTGCTGCGCGGTCGCGTGAATGTCTCCTTCAGCCGGCGCTACAGCACGGCCATGCTCCCCGAAGCGGGAGGCATGCTGGGGCCCGGGTGGTTCTCTCCCTATGAGATGAAGATTCGCCGCGACCTCGAGGGCTACCGCATGCTCTCCCGCGAGGGAGAGAGCGAGTACACCTTCGATGACCGCCAGGGCGTCCTCGCCCAGGGCCAGGCCGTCCGCAACCCCGGCGCCTTCATGGAGCTGCGGCGAGAGCAGGCGCGGCTCGTCGTCACCACCTGGACGCCGGACGGCCAGAGCGTGGTGCGCTACCTCTTCCACGACAGGCCGGATGGCAGGTGGTCCCCCCTGGTGAGCGTGCAGGACGTCACGGGCCAGGGCGTGGACGTGGAGCACGATGCCCGAGGGCGCATCGTCGCGCTGCGGGAGCGGCGCAGCCGGCGGGCCTTCCATCTCACGTACAACGGCACGGGGCGGCTGGCGGCGCTCCATCAAGACGCCGCGCGCTCCACGGCGCCCCTCGTGCGCTATCGCTATGTCGATGGTCGGCTGACGGAGGTCATCGACGGCGCCGGCTTCACGAGCGCATATGCGTATGACTCCGCGGGACGGATGGTCCGCGAGGTGACTCGCACCGGCGCGGTGTGGACGTTCACGTTCGACCCCCAGGGGCGCTGCACCCAGGCGCGTGGACAGGACGGCTTCGACGAGAAGACGCTCGAGTACCTGCCCGCGAAGCGGCTGACGCGGGTCACGGACAGCCGCGGCGCGACGTGGAGCTATGAGTACTCGGCGGCCGGGCAGGTGGAGCGGACCACCACCCCGCTGGGCCGGGTGTGGGCTTCCCGATTCGACGACCTGGGCAGACAGGTGAGCATCGCCGAGCCCGGCGGCGCCGTCCGCGCCTTCGAGTACGACGAGGCCAGTCACTTCCGCTCCGTCACGGGACCCGAGGGCACGTCGCTGTATGCCTTCAACGCCCGCCACCAGCTCGTGCGCTTCACCGATGCGATGGGCGGCGTGTGGCAGCGCCGGTACAGCCGCGAGGCGAGGCTCGAGGCCATCATCAACCCGTTGGGCCACCGCTGGACGTTCTCGTGGGACGAGCGGGGGGATCTCGTCCAGCTCGATTATCCGGACGGGGGACTGCGCCGCTTCACACACGACGTGAACGGCGACGTGCTGCGGGAGTCCGGCGTCATGTCCGGGCCGTGGACCTATACGTACGGCTCCATGGGCGAGCTGCTCGACTCCCACACTCCGCTGGGGGACGTCACGCGGCGCGAGTATGACGCGCGCGGGCTGCTCGTCTCCGTGCTGCACTCCGACGAGCGCAGCACCCGTTTCGAGTACGACGCGGGAGGGTTGTTGCTGCGCGCCGTCCGTCCGGATGGCTCCATCTTCGTCTACCGCCGCTCCGGGTGCAGCAGGCGGCTCACCCAGTTCAGTCATGGCGCCCAGGTGCTCCGCTACCAGTGGAGCCAGGAGCCCTCGCTCCTGACCGAGGTCATCAACGCCGCGGGCGAGCGCCACTCCTTCGAGTATGACGAGGATGGACGCTTGTCCCGGGAGGTCACCGCCGACGGTCGGGAGGTGCTCTATGCCTACGACGCGGGCGGCAACCTCTCCGCGCGCACGGAGGCGGGACGGACGACGCGCTTCGCCCATGACCTGCTCGGGCTGCCGACACAGGTCACCTACGCCGACGGCGCCACGGTCGACATCGCCCATGATGCGCTGGGCCGGCTGACCCGTGTCGCGGACGCGCACGTCGAACTCACGTACGAGCGGGACGCGCTGGGCCGCAAGCTCGTCGAGAAGTCGAATGACTTCGTGGTGGAGCGCACGTTCGACCCGATGGGCCGGGTGCTCGACCGGAAGACGAGCCTGGGCCATGGCACCCGCTACGAATACGACCGCGACGGGCGCCTCTGCGCGATGGCAGTGGGGGGGCGGCAGCTCCACTTCGAGCGGGATGGGATGGGGCGGGAGATCTCCCGGGCGCTCCCCGGTGGCGCAAGGGTGCGGACCGCCTATGACACCCAGCACCGCCCCGTCCGCAAGGAGGTGTTGATCGCCGGGGGCTCCATTCCCAGCGTGGACCGCCGCAGCGAGTACGACCTGATGGGGCGGCCCACCCGCGTCATCGACGAGCGCTGGGGCACCTCGGAGTATTCGTACGACGCGGCGGGCTGGCTCACGTCCTTCTCCGATGCGCAGGGGCGGGAGCAGTACGTGCGCGATGGCGCGGGGCACCTGCTGCGCGTCGAGACCTCCGAGGCTCCGCCGGGCAGCCCCACGAACACGGCTCCGCCGCACACGGACGCGCGGGAGTTCGCCGCGGGAGGGCGCCTGCTCTCGCAGGAGGACCTCACCTATGCGTATGACGCCTGGGGGCGGGTCACCCGGCTGACGGACCGGAGCGCTCCCGCCGTGCAGGCCGCCTGGCGTTACAGCTGGGATGCCCGTGGCCGCCTGGAGTCGGTGACCCGCCCGGACGGCGCCGTCTGGCGCTACACCTACGACCCGTTCAATCGACGGCTCTCCAAGGAAGGACCTCAAGGCCAGACGCGCTTCCACTGGGATGGCGACGTGCTGGTCCACGCCCAGCGGGACTCGGAGCTCACCACCTGGGACTTCCTCCCCGGCGCGCATGAGCTGGTCTCCCAGCGGGACGCAGGGGCCACGCTCTTCGCGGTGACGGACCACCTGGGCGTCCCCCAGGAGCTCGTCACCGAAGAGGGCCGGGTCGGCTGGGCCCGCAAGCTGGGGCCCTTCGGCGCGCCTCGCAACGAGGACGCGCCGCTCGCCGAGTGCCCGCTCCGCTATCCGGGGCAGTGGGCGGATGCGGAGAGCGGCCTGTCGTACAACCGCCACCGGTACTACGCGCCCTGGGCGGCACAGTACCTCTCTCCGGATCCGCTCCAGCTCTTCGACGACCCCAACGGGGCCTACGGCTACTCCACCAATCCGCTCCAGTGGACGGACCCGCTGGGCCTCATCAACGTCACGTACGACGCCTACGACACGGTGAGGGATCGTCCGGGCGGCGTCTACGCGGAGATCTCCTCCTCGGACATCGGCACGGGGTCACATGCGACGTATACGCCGACCGGCTTCAACAACGCGCACCCGGACCACCACGAGCGCGGCCACCTGATTGGTCGTCAGCTGGGCGGCGACGGCACGGACTGCCGCAACATCGCCATCCTCACCTCGGGCACCAACAGCCCGTTGATGCGGGACATCGAGACGCGGATCCGCAATCACATCGAGACGACGGGCAACCCCGTCAACGTGCTGGTCGTGCCCCATTACGACGGGGACTCCAACATCCCCACGCACCTCACCTACGTCGCCGAGGACGCGGTGACCCGGGTCATCATCCACGAAGACCCCATCCCCAATGGCCAGCACAAGAAGAGCTACAATGGCGGGGCATGCACCCACTGAGGTCCAGTGGCACGCAGGGAGATGACGGATGCTCGGCGCCACGCAGTTGCCTGTCCTGGAGGTGAAGGGACCTCGGCGGTTCACCGCTCCAGAGGACCTCCTCGACGCGGCCGAGAAGGCGCTCGGGGTGACGCTGCCCGGCTCGTATCGTGAGTTCGCGAAGCGCTACGGGTTCGGCGAGGTGGGCGGCATGTTCACCGTCCATGTGCCGGTGCCCGCGGGCGCCCAGCCCGGCTGCGCGGGACTGGTGGGCCTGTCCCGGGAGCTCGCGGCGGAGCTGACCGAGGACGTGGACCGGCAGGCCCTGGACCTCCGCCCGGACGGCACGCCCGAGCTGGTGCGACGGCTCGTTCCCTTCGGGACGAGCAGCAACGGGGATGTGATGGCGTGGGACCCGGCCGCGGCGAGCGGCCCGGGCGAGCTGTGGATCTACCTGCTGTCCCCGCGCTCGGGCGGCGTGTGGCGGGCCGCTCCCAACCTGGCCGTGTTCCTCGCCAAGGCGCGCGAGCCCGGGCTGGGGGGAATGATGGACCGGATGAGGACCCGGCTCCCCGCGACCTTCGTGCCCCGGCCCTTCACGGCCGGGTGAGCGTCACTCGCTCCACGAGACGAAGAGCACCTCGCCCGAGTCCAATCCCACGGCGATGACACCCTGGGCGGACGCCACGAGGGTGCGAGGGACGGCGCCCGGCTTCCAGCTGCCTGTCGCGTCCCCGCGCTCGAGGTCCCACTTGCGCAGCGTGCCATCCTCCGAAGCGGAGAAGAGGGTGCGTCCGTCCGGCAGCAGGGCGAGCGCGTGCACCGCGCCGGTGTGCCCTTCGAGGGATTGGAGGCAGTCACCGCTGTCCACGTCCCAGACCGCCACGACCTTGTCCATGCTGCCGGAGACGACGCGGCGGCCATCCGGGTGCGCCACCACCGTCAGGACGATGTCCGTGTGTCCCTCGAGGACACGCAGACACTCGCCCGTGTCCAGGCTCCACACCCGGAGCGTCATGTCCGCGCTCGCGGAGACGGCGCGCCGACTGTCGGGCAATGGGGCCAGGGCCATCACCGCCTGTCCATGGCCCTCCAGGATCCGCAGGCAGGTGCCCTGTTCGAGGCTCCAGTGCTTCACGAGCCTGTCTCGCCCACCGGAGAGGGCCTCGTGTCCCCCCGCCAGCGCCGCGACGGCGAGCGTCCCGCGGGTGTGGCCCGCGAGCTGTCCGAGCAGGCCGGGGGGCTCCAGCGCCCAAAGGTCGACGGGCCCGTCATTCCTTCCGGCGAGGACGCGGCCTGCCTGGGGAAGGGCGCTGAGGGCCTGGACGCTCCCGGGAGGCGAAGGGAGCTTCTGGACGCATGCGCCCGAGGCCAGGGTCCATACGCGCCAGTGCTCGGCGTCTCCACTCACCAGGCGCTGTCCCTCCGCGGCGAGGGTGAGCAGTCGGACCGGCAGCCTGTGCCGGGGAGGGGGCTCGTGGAAGACGTTGGCCGTGTTCCAGAGCCGGAGCGTCCGGTCGAAGCTGCCGGAGAGCACCTGACGCCCGTCCGGGAGGAAGGCCACGGCGGAGACGGCCAGCCGGTGGGCCTCCGCCAGACCTCCTTCCCCGGAGGATGGCGGGGCGTAGGTCGCCTTGTTGGTGCCCGTCTCCACGTCCCACAGCCGGACCGCGTCATCCTCGCCGCCCGAGACGAGCTCGCGGCCATCCGGTGAGAGGGCGAGGGTCAGGGCTGGATACCCATGGTGCCCCAGCACCCTCCAGGCACCTGTCTCCAGGTCGAGGACGCGCAGGGCGCCGTCGGTGCACGCGACCAGGGCCCGTCGCCCGTCGGGGTGGAGTTCCGCCGAGACCACCTCGGAGTCGGGGCCGTCGAAGGTGATGGTCAGCTCCGCGCGCTCCAAGGCGTGGATGCGCACCGTGTTGTCATAGCCCCACGTCACGAGCCGACTCCCATCCCGGGAGATGGCGACGCAGGTGACGGGGGCCTCGTGGCTCCGGAGCATCCGCGGGGAGCCCTCGGCGTCGAGCGTGCTCAGCTCCACGCGCTCGTCATAGCCCCAGCTGACGAGCCGCCGGCCGTCGGGATGCAGCCGCACGCCGCGCGGCGTGGGCCAGGGCGAGCGGCGCTCCAGGATGCACTCCCCTGTCCTCGCGCTCCACAGCCGGAGCATTCCGTCCCGTCCGGCCGACACCAGGTGCTCTCCGTCCTCATGCAGCGCGACGTCCTGCACGCCTCCCGGATGTCCGGAGAACACGCGCACGCAGCGCCCCGTCCCGAGCTCCCACAGCCGGAGTGTTCCATCCAGGCTCGCGGAGATGGCGTGCCGACCGTCACGCGTCACCGCCACGGCCTCCACGCGGTCGGTATGGCCCGCCAGGGCCCTCACCAGCGGACTTCCGGCGTGTCTCGACGGATCCTGGAACAGACGGATGGGCGGAGAGGAGGGCGAGGACATGGTGTGCGCAGCTATATCGCACCGCTCCTGTCCCGGGACCTGCCCCGAGCCGGTCGCGTTCGGGCCAGGACTCGTGCCGCGCGAGGCGCGCGCGCTTCAGCCGGCGGCCCGCGCGAGCGCCGCGAGGAGCTCTTCGCGGTACGCGCCATAGAGGTCCTCCGTGCGAAAGCCCTCGGGCAGCCTGCCTCCTCGTCCGACGAAGAGGAGGATGAACAGGTCGAGCCGCAGCAGGTCGATGGGACGGGCGCAGTAATGGCCGAAGGGATGTCCCTCGTGGTGCTCCGCCGGAACGAGCGTCTCCGCGAGCCGCCTGAGCTGCTCGGAGGCACCCGCCACCGCGGAGGGCGCCGCGAGCTTCGGACGCTGGATGATGTGCTCGGCGATGGACGCGGGCAGCACGCGTCGGGCGACCTCGCGCAGCAGCACCTTCCGGGTCTCTCCTCGCAGGCGCCAGGACCACGGCAGCGCGAGGGCCAGGTCGCGAACCCGGGTGTCCAGGAACGGCACCCGCACCTCCAGGCCATGCGCCATGGAGCCGTGGTCCCAGACCCGCAGGTGGGAGTAGCGCAGCGGGCTGTCGAGGAAGAAGCGGTGGACGGCCTCGCGCAACACCTGCGGCTCCCGCGTCGAAAGGGTGGAGAGCACCGCCTTGGTCTCGCGGCACTCCTCCGGCGCCACCCGGCGGGTGCGGATGAGCCGGTTGTAGGTCTCCATCGAGGAGCGGACCCACGGCTCGGGGGAGGCATGGACGGCGTAGCCGGCGAACAGCTCGTCCGCGCCGTCGCCACAGAGCACCGTCTTGACGTGGCCTCGGATGTGCGGCGCCGCGCTCTCCACGAGGGAGGCCTCCATGGGCGCCTCCAAGGTGACGATGGTCTCGGACAGCGCCCGCACCAGCCGCTCGGAAGAGAAGAGGTACTCGTGGTGCTCGGTGCCGAGCAGCGCCGCGAGCTCCCGGCTCGCCCGCACGTCGGGGTGGTCCACGGACTCCGCGGCGGTGAAGGTGTGGACCGGGGAATCCCCCTGCGCGGTGAGCAGCGCGGTGAGCAGTGAGCTGTCGAGCCCGCCGGAGAGGAAGACCCCCACCGCGTGGTCCGCGACCCGCTGCCCCTCCACGGAGGCACGCAGTCGGGAGAGCAGCGCCTCCACGAGCGCCTCGGGCTCCGTGGGCAGCTCCACGGGCCGCGTCCCTCCGTGCCGGCCCTGCTCGAGCTGCAACACCCCCTCCGGACCGCGGCGCACCGTGAGGGTGCCCCCGGCGGGCAGCTCGCGGACCGCGTGGAAGAAGGTCTTGTCCCCGAGCACGTTGTGGAGCGTGGACCACTCGAAGAGCGAGGCGCGGTCCAGCTGGCGAGGCACCGCGGGCTCCTCCAGCAGGGCCTTCAACTCCGAGGCGAAGACGAGCCGCCGTCCTCCATCCACCAGGGCGTAGAGGAGCGGCTTGATACCGAACGCGTCCCGGGCCAGCCAGAGCTGCTCGCCATCCGTCGCCGCGAAGGCATACATGCCCTCCAGCTCCTCGACGCAGCGCAGCCCCTCGTGCTCGAAGGCGCGCAGCACCACCTCCGTGTCGCTGCGTCCCTCGAACCGGACGCCTCGCGCCTCCAGCCGGGAGCGCAGCGCCTGATGGTTGTAGAGCTCGCCGTTGTAGACGAGCACGGGCTGGCCGGTCCGCCCTCGCATGGGCTGGGAGCCCGTCTCGAAGTCGAGCAGGCTCAGCCGCGTGCTGGTCAGGCCCGCGTGGCCCAGCACGGCCGTGCCCGAGCCATCCGGCCCCCGGTGGACGAGGCGTTGCCTCATCCGCGAGAGCACGCGCTCGTCCACCCCTCCGAACATCCCCGCGATGCCGCACATGCCAGGGCGCTCGGGCTCAGGCGTGACTGAACGCCACGTTGATGGCGCTGTCCGGCGCCGAGAGGACGATGAGGCCCTTCTGATGGAAGAGCTGCAAGGCCTCGAGCAGGGGGCGCTCCAGCTCCTCGGCGGGGCGCCCTGTCCGCGCGGCTTCCGCGTCGAGGAGCGCCTGCGCCGTCTTCGTCCCGTCGCACCGCTCGAGCAGGCCCGCGGTCCAGGTGTTCACCCGGAAGTGGTGGCCGTTCATGTTGGGCTGCTTGTGGAAGACGACGATGCACGCGCCGGGGCCGGAGCCCTCCCTGCCGGGAGGGAGCCCGGGCGGCAGCACCTCGAACCGCTCGATGCGCAGCAGGTTGGAGCGCGTGGGCACCAGGCGGAGCATCGCCTGGATGGGCGCGTTCCGATTGTCGGCGCCCCACCGGTCCACGCGGTCGTAGAGGGGCAGGCGCTCCTCCTCGGCGCGGGTCGTCCCCAGCCAGACGAGGCGCTCGCAGTAGCGGGCGACGTCCCGCAGCTGCGCGTCCCCTTGTGTCTGGTGGTTCAGGACCCACTCGCAGAAGGCCGCGGCGTCCGCGAAGCAGCCGGCCCCGGGGCTCGGGTGCGCCGACACGAAGGACTCCACCGCGGCGCTGGCGCGCGCCCCGAGCGCCTCGAAGAGGGCGGGGACGAGGGTGCGCAGCGCCTCCTCCCGCGTCTCGGGCAGTCCCCGGTCCGCGAGGGGCAGGGTGGAGGGACGACCGCCACGCCGCTCGAGGACGTCCTGGAAGATGGGCTCGTAGCCCCGGCCCGCCGGCTGCTCCTCACGACCGTCGACGAGCAGCTCCGCGCCCTTCTGGCCGATGCTTGCCGCCAGCGCCGCGTCGTCGATGACCAGGCGCAGGGCATTGGCCAGGTCCGCGTGCACCTTGGGGTCGGGGACGACCAGCGCGTTCTCCCCCGCGATGATGCGCTCGCGGAAGCGCTGCTTGCTGGCGATCTCCCCCGACAGGATGAGGCAGGTCCCGGAGGCGAGCACCTCGCGCGGGACGGTGGGCGCGTGGAAGGTGATGGGGAAGTCGCGCTCCAGGAAGCAGACCGCGCGGCAGGCGCGGATGAAGCGGCCGACCTTCCAGTGCGGCACGAAGGGCAGCACCCAGGTGCTGGCGGCCAGCCCCAGCTCCTCGAGCACCCGGAAGTAGGTGTCCATGTTGCGGCTGCGCGCCAGCGCGACGAGCTGGAAGCGGCGCCCCTCGGCCTTGAGCCGCGCGAGCGCGCGCAGCAGATCATACGAGCCCTTGGCGATGCCGAGCTTGCCGTACACGCCGATGATGGGGACGGCGGGGTCGATGGGGCGCGCGTTGGAGACCAGGTGCGGATGCTCGCGCTGCATGCGCGCCGCATGCAGGGGGATGTCCAGCGGGACCACCTGGGGACTGAAGCACGAGCGTGGCAGATGGGAGGGAGGGCCGCGGTAGAGCGCCTCGGGGCGAACACCCATGCCCAGATAGGGATAGGGGCTGCCCGAGCAGATGCCGTCGGCGCGGCGAAGGACCTCGCGGTAGGTGGTGGCCAGGCCCAGGTGGTTCATGAGCCGGCCGACGTCGCTGCCCGCGTTGCGCACCAGATAGGGCACGCCCGTCCAGGACGCCGCCAGGTGCGCCGCCACGCCGTAGGGCTCCAGGTAGTAGCTGTAGATGAGGTCGCAGCCATATCGACGGACCACCTCCGCCGCGCTGCCGGCCAGCTTGCCCGTGAAGGGATTCGACTGGGGGATGTGCGTGAGCGTCGGGGAGAGCGGCTCGGTGCCGTGGAGATGCACGCGGCCCTTCCCGAAGGCGGGCGCCAGCCACTCCCGGTCATCCTCGTCGAAGATGATGCGGTGCTCCGGCTCCACCTCGTCCGCGTTGGTGACGACGTGGACCTCGTGGCCCGCCTCGGCCAGTCCTCGTGCCATCCAATAGGACTGGGCGCTCACCCCGCCTTGGATCGGCGGGTACTTCATGACGGCACAGATGCGCAAGTGATGCTCCTGGTGGCGGGCGCCCGCCCTTCACTGCTTCAAGCCCAAGTCCAGCATGACGGCGCCCAGGCGATGGAGGTCCCGGATGAGCTTGAGCCCCCCCGCCTCGGTCCGGTCCTTGTCCCCTGGCGAGCCCCGCGACGCGAGCCGCGCGAGCAGCTCCTCGGTGGTGCACTGGCCATCGCACAGCGACAGCACGGTGGCCGTGCGCTCGTTGATGCCCAGGGGCTGCACGTTGCGCCAGCCTGGCGCCTTGAGGAAGAGGATGAGGGTGGGCGTGGTGGCGACGTCCTCCAGCGAGGCCCCGCTCGTCACCCGGCGGATGGCTTCGATGACGTCACACCCGAAGCGCTCCACCCGCGTGTGGGCACCCAGGTGGGGGCACGCCGTGAGCAGCTCGGCGTCGGTGGGCTCCGGGCGCGCGTCGCGAGCGGCGCGGGCGGCCAGCGCGCTCTCCACCGGGGGCCGCGTGGAGTAGAGGCTCAGCTGGGCGCGCTCGAAGCGGGCGATGTCTCGCAGGTGCGGAAGCTGGAGCTCGCCGTCGGTGAACAGCTGCTCCACCAGGTCCAACAGCCAGAAGCCGTCGCGCACGGAGCGATTGGGATACTCCCGTGACTCGCGCGGCAGGTACGTGGCGACGAAGCGGGTGGTGAGGCCGTGCAGCAGCCGCTCCTTCTGGAGCAGCTTGAGCGTCGCTGGCGCGATCTTGGCCAGCAGGGCGAAGCGCTTGGCGGCGACCTCGCGCCCGAACAGGTCGATGTGCGCCGGGCCCGCCTGGAGCAGGGCCTCGGTGGCGGGCGCGCTCAGCTCCAGCGCGGCGCACGTCGCGGCCGGCGCCTCCAGGAAGCGCTGGCGCAGGCCCGGGTCCACGATGATGCGGGCCAGCGCGGCCTGGAAGCGCGGCTCATCCACGGGCAGGGGCGTGGGGGAGACGTCCAGGTCCAGCGGGCGGGCGGCGGGGAGCGGGGGCTCCACGGTGCCCCGGCGTCCGAGGATGTCCCGGGCGTGCTCGATGTCCTGGAGCATCTCCTGGAACTCCTCGGGGAAGTTCTGGTCCCGTTCAATCAGCACGGCGCGCACCGGGCTGCGAGCCACGACGTACTCCAGCAGGCGCCACACCTCCGGATGCGCGTCGACGGACTGGCTGTGGCTGTCCACCCAGCGTCCGCCGTGCTTCTCGCCCCCCGCCAGGTGGATCTGGATGACGCGCTCCAGGGGGAGCGCCTCCAGGAAGGCGTACGGGTCGTACCGGTGGTTCTGGGAGTTGATGAAGACGTTGGTGAGGTCCAGCAGCAGGCCGCAGTCCGCCTCGGTGACGACCCGCGACACGAAGGCCTGCTCGGTCATCGGGCTGGGGAAGGCGAAGCTGTAGGAGACGTTCTCGAGCAGGAACGGCACGCCCAGCATCCGCTGGATGTCGCGGGCCTTCCGGGCTGCTCGACGCGCGGCGGCCTCCGTGAACGGCAGCGGGGTGAGCTGGCCGATCTCGAACCCCCCGGCCTTCGTCATGCACAGATGGTCGCTGTAGAAGGGCGCGCGCAGCGTGCGCACCAGCTCCGCGACCTCGTCACAGTAGGCGGGGTCCAGCGGCCCCTCGGTCCCGACGGACAGCTCGAGACCATGGGGCACGAGCGCCTGACGGCCCTTCATGGCCCGGGCGCGCTCGATGCTCTCGGGCACGGAGCGCAGGTAGCGGTCGGCGATCAGCTCGAACCAGTCGATCCGATCCAGATGCCTCGACTGCTCCTTCTGCAGCTCCGGCCGGAAGCCGATGCCGACGCCGAGGAATGGCAGTTCACGCAAAGAGACCACGGGGCGTCGGCGTCCGGGCGTTGAATCAGGCGGAGGGGTCGGACGTGCCCGTGCAGCCACACAGACAGCCGCTGCCACAGAAGCAGCTGAAACAGACCGCCTCGCTGTTGGAGTAGGTATAGCCAGGGCCGCAGTCGAGCATTTCCAGCTTGAACTCTTCGGTCTCGACGTTCTGCGGAGACCGAGCCGACTGAGACTTGGGGAGTGAGCTGAGATTGTTCATGGTGAAGAGGAATCTCGCCCGCAGTGCGACTCTCTGTCAAGAAGGATTCACTGGGGGAGGGGTCGGTCCTGAACCAGGCTCGCTCGTGGGCGGCAATCCCTGCCGTCCCCCGGCCGGCCTTGCCGCCCCCATCGCACGCATTCACGGCAACGCTTGCTGGAGAATGCAGGTGCTCCGAGGGCGCGCCCGCTGGCACCCCCGTTGCTCAGGGGCCAACCCGCTCTGTCCCGCTGCGCCGCATCCCGTGGCGTCACGCGAGGAGCGTTCCGATGTCTCTCTGGAAAGGGTTGGGACGATGAACCGGATGACTGTGATGAAGCGCTGGTGTCTGGCCATGCCTCTGGCGGCCTTCGCGGTGGGTTGTGGCGTGGAGCAGGAGGCTCCAGGCACCGAGGGCGCTCCCGCGCCCGTGGCGGAGGAGACGGGCGAGACCACGCAGGCCGTCGGCGTCGAGAACGCCTACTGGTGGGGGACCACGGCCAACGGCTACACGTCCACCAACATCGGGACGACGACGGGCCGCACGTGCTTCCTCTCGGGGGTGCAAGGCAACCTGAAGCCCGCGGTGGCGGGCCGCTGGGCCACCGGTGGCGTGCTCCAGTCCGCGGGCGACTACATCCTCTTCGTGAGCCACAACAACAGCAAGGCGTTGGGAGTGGGCGTGCAGTGCATCTACACGTCGGCCGGACGGACGACGGAGATGTCCTGGGCCCAGGGCCAGGCGGCCCGGCTGCTCGGCGCCGTGACGGCGCAGCGGCGCTGCTTCCTCACGCAGGTGACGGCGTCCGGCGGCTTCGCGTCGAACTCCGACTACGTGCGCGTGTGGAACGACGGCCTCAACTGGTACCTGGGTGGCAACCTGTCGGGCGCCGGCGGCGGCCGGGCCGTCTGCGTGAACGTGCCCGAGGACCATGGCGGCTGGCTGTGGATCGCCGGGGACCCGGGCGGCTTCACGGAGACGCTGGCGTACAACCCGGGCGGCGTCGCGTGCGCGCTCTCCGGCGTGGGCGGGAAGTTCGATGACAACAGCTTCACCGATGGCGTGAGCGTCGACTACAACGCGGGCACGCGCTACTGGGAGATGTCCGTCATGAACGGCAAGCGCGGCTGGGGCAACTGCGTGAAGTAACGCGCGGCCAGGGATGCCGGGCCTCCGCCCTGGGAAGCCCGGCGTCCTGTGTGCGTGCTCGCCTCAGAGGCTCTGGAAGCCGTGGATCGTGGCGCCCAGGGAGCTGCCCTCGGCGTTGGTACACTCGACGTGCCAGCGAATCAGGTCGAAGGGCCCGGGCGCCGGCAGCGTGGCCGGGTTGCCCAGCAGGAGCGTCCCGAAGTCGAGCGACGGGGGATAGGTGCCGCTGTTCCACAACTCATGAGTGTCCCAACCGAAGTTCCTGAGCCCCGTGGTCGTCACCACGCACGCGTCGGCGCCCACGCTCTCGTAGCGTTGGGACACCATCGTGTCAGGGGCCCAGGAGAACCGGTTCGTGTCGATGCGGACGCTCGCCCCGGAGAACTCCTGCGGGACATTGCCCGTGCTCGTGCTCTTGATGACCCAGACCACCTTGGTGATGCCCCGAACGATGGTCGCCGTGATCTGGCTGGTGGCCAGGCGCGTGTTGGCGGCGTTCGCGCACTCCAGCACCCACCGGTACTGGCCCGGTGTCTGCGGCGCCGTGGGCACCGTGCCGTTGGGCGTGAGGTTCACGGCCTGGGATTGGAGGGCGTTGTTCCGATAGGTCTTGATGGAGCAGCGCGCCGCGCCGCTCGAGCCGTAGCGTAGGATGAACGGGTCGCTGTTGTACTGCTGGAAGTGGCCGGCGAGGCCGTTGTTGCCGAGCGCCACCGTGGGCTGGGCGATGACGGACTGAAGCTGCAGGTTGGGCACCGTCGCGGTGGAGCCGGAGTTCGTCACGTGGCGCGCCCGGACCGCCTGTTCGATCTGCGCGGGGGTCGTCAGTCCTTGCGATTCCGCGAGGAACGCGGCGAGGCCCGCGACGTGCGGCGCCGCCATCGACGTGCCGGACAGGTCGGCGTAGCCCCCGGGCCACGTCGAGCGGATGACCTGGCCGGGGGCCCACGTCTCCACGCACCGGCCGTAGTTCGAGCCCGCGCCATCGCCCGCGAGCGGCTGGTTGCGGATGGCGTTCACGCCCGCCAACAGCTGGACAGGCTGTGCGTTGCTGTCGATGGCGCCGACGACCATGATTCCGTCGCTGGGGCTGGGCGTGTTGAACGAGGAGTTGCACGCATCCCGGTGGTCGTTCCCGGCGGACTGGGCGATGAACGCGCCGGGATATCCCACGGACGGGTTCGGGGTCGCGAGGACCCGCATCTTGTCGCCGAGCGTCCTGCCCTCCTTGAAGTCGGGGCCGTTCATCGAGATGTTGATGATGCCGACGGTGCCGGAGGCGAGGATGCGCGAATAGATGAGGTCCAGCCCCAGCCCGATTCCCACATAGGTCCCCCCGGACGAGCAGGTCGTGACGCCCGGCTCATTCTGTCCGACGGCCACCGAGACGATGCGCGCTCCCTTGTTGACGCCCACCACTCCGCCCTGGGGTGTGGGTCTGGCGCCGATGATTCCCGCCACATGCGTCGCGTGCGGATAGCAGCCCGTGGGGGAGTTCCCGGGAATGGCCACGAGCCGCTCGAGGAACGGGAGGTTCGTGTGAGGCGCCACGCCGGTGTCGAGCACATAGACGGTGCGCGAGCCATTGCTCGTCTGTGAACCGCCGACGGCCTGGATGCCCCAGGGCGTGACGGTCGTCGTCCCGGAGTTGCTCCACACGGCGCTGAAGTCCACGGGCGCGTCCTCGGTGAGCCGCTTGACGCGAGGGTCCTTGCTCAGCCGCTCCACCTGCTCCTCGGTGAGATAGGCCGAGAAGCCCTTCCCGACGTGACTGATGAGGTGCGTGGGCGTGACGGCGTGCGCCAGACGCAAGTCATTGACCAGGTGCCGGGTCGGCAGGTCGTGGTGGCTGTCGAAGCCGTCGGCCGGGGGCGCTGCCTTCGCCAGGAACGCGTGCGTCGCGGACTCCTCCAGGTCGACGAGGTAGAGGGTTCGGCCACGCTCGTCGCGAAGCTGCCCCGCGCGGTCCTGCTCCGCGCGGAAGACGGGCGCCTGCGCGAGCGTGGTGGTGCTCCACAACCCCGCGACCAATGCGACGACACTTCTCCAGTGAGACATCGGGAACCCCTTTTCAAGGTGGACCCGGATTCCTAACAAGAGGAATGCACGGACAACCATCCGCCAGATGAACGCACGGTCCGTCTGTTGAATCGTTGCCCTGTTTTCTCAATGGCCGAGTGTCACGACGTACTGGATGGGAATCAGCCTGGCTCCGTCTGTTCCGCGGGAAAGGCGCGCGTGAGCCTTGCAATCGCGGCGGGCAGGCCGCGCACGCGCAGCTTCCGGCCGTGCTCGTCGTACTCCTCGGCCAGCACGGTGGTGTGCTCATACACCTCGCCGAGGCGTCCCTGGCTCGAGTACGGGATGTTCAACTGGGCCTCCACCATGGACGCCTCGAAGAAGCGGAGGATGTCCAGGCGCAGGCTGGCGACGTCCTCGGGGCGGTGGGCGGACAGCAGCACCGCGTCCGGGTGCTCGGCGCGCAGGGCGTCGCGAGCGGCCTCCTCCAGCCGGTCGCACTTGTTGAGCAACAGCTTGCTCGGCACCACGTCGGCGCCAATCTCACGCAGCACGGTCCGGGTGACCTCCAGCTGTGAGGGCCACGTCGGGTCGGAGGCGTCCACCACGTACAGGAGCAGCGACGCCTCCAGCGCCTCGTCCAGGGTGGAGCGGAACGAGGCGACCAGGTCATGCGGCAGCTTCTGGATGAAGCCCACGGTGTCGGAGACGAGCACGCGGGGGCGTGTCTCCGGATGCAGCGCGCGCACGGTGGTGTCCAGCGTGGCGAAGAGCTGGTCGGCGACCAGGACCTCGCTCCCGGTGAGCGCGCGCATCAGGGAGGACTTGCCCGCGTTGGTATAGCCGACCAGGGCCACGCGGAGCTGCTCGCGGCGGGCGTACCGACGCTGGTCCTGCTCCTTCTCGATGGAGGCGAGCCCCGCGCGCAGCTCCGCCAGCCGGTCGCGGATCTTCCGCCGGTCCAGCTCCAGCGCGGAGTCTCCGGAGCCGCGCCCCTGCTGGCGCTCGCTCCCGCCCGAGGACTCCCTGAGCCGCGGCGCCAGGTAGCTGAGCCGGGCGATCTCCACCTGCATCCGGGCCTCGTGGCTGCGCGCGTGTCGGTGGAAGATGTCGACGATGACGCCGGTGCGGTCCATCACCGGGACGCCCGTGGCCTTCTCCAGGTTGCGAAGCTGGCTGGGCGACAGCTCGTGGTCCACCACCACCATCGTGGGCCGGGGGCCGCTCGCGTCCAGCTCGGTCTCGGACGTCTCCTCGTCCTCGGGGTCGAAATCCTCCTCGGGAGCGTCGACCGCCTCCGGCCCGTCGCCAGAGGGCTCGGGGGCGTCGTCCTCGGCGCCTTCCTCCTGGGCGGCCTCCCACTTCGCGCGGGCCTTGCTGGTCCTGTCACGCGCGCCCGACGACACGACGCCCGGGCCCCCGGTGAGCGCGGCCAGGTCCTTGAGCTTCCCCTTGCCGAGCACCGTCCCGGTGGCGAGCGCGCCCCGGCGTTGGCTCACCGTCGCCACGGCGTCGTAGCCCAGCGTGTGCACCAGCCGCGTCAGCTCCGCGAGGTCCGCGGCGTGCTCCGTGTCCGACACGGTGGGGAACTGGACGCCCACGAGGACGACAGGCGGGCGGGAGGTGGGCGGCGTCTTCGACATGGGGCCCTCGTAGCACGGTGCGGGCCCGGGGTGGGGTAGAGCTGAACCCCCTCCGGGCACCCTGGAGACACTCGCAAAGCCTTGTCTGGACTTGGAATCACGCGGAACGGGCCCGATTGATTGAAATGCGAAATTGCGTGCTCATACTTTCCGTGTGTGTGTAGAAGGCGCTTGCCCTTTCCCGGGGCCCTTCCACCAAAGGCATGTCCGTGAATAGACGATTGGCATTGCTCCTGTCGGGGCTCGCCCTGGCTTCGTGTTCCGAGCCGGAGACGAGCGAGACCGAGGACTCCGCGACCCAGGCGCAGGAGTTGCCGGGCGACCCCCTCTGCAAGTGGACTCCCGCCGCCGCGACCGCGCTCCCCGCATCCGCCGCGAGACGCTTCACGGGTGCCGCGAGCTCCCGCTCGGGCGCATCGCTCGCCGCGGGTGACCTGAATGGCGACGGTGTCCCCGAGCTCGTCATCGGCGCGCCAGGGGCCACGACGGCGCTCAAGGGCTACACCCACGTCGTTCCCCTGGGGCCGCCCCAGCCGCACCTGCTGGACATCCGCTTCTATTCGACGCGCTACGAAGGTGAGGTGGCCGCGAACAGGCTGGGGGCGGCGGTCGCGGTGGGGGACTTCGTCACGGGTCCCGCGAACGACCTGCTCATGGGCGCCCCGGGGTTCAGCACCTCGCAAGGCATTGCGTATCCCGTCGAGGGCAGCGCCATCTTCGGTGGAGACCGGCCGCTCACGTCGACGAGCCAGCGGTGGAGGGGCGTGACGACGTCCGCGGAGCAGGCGGGCACCTCGCTTGCGATTGGAGACATCACCGGGGACGGGCAGCCCGACGTCATCGTGGGGGCGCCTTTCTACGACTCGTCCGCGACGTATCAGGACACGGGTGCCATCTATGCCTTCAGCGGGGCGGTGACGACGTCCTCGAGCGGGCAGCTCGCCTCCGCGCCCATCAAGGTCCTGGGTGGACTGACGCAGACGAACTACCAGGCGGGAACGTCCGTGGCCGTGGTGGATGTGAACGGTGACGGCATCAAGGACCTGGTGGTGGGCGCGCCCCGTTATGACGTGGGCGCGGTGGCGGACGCCGGTGCGGTCTTCGTCTTCTTCGGTCCGGTGGCGGGGTTGCAGAACTTCGCGACGGCGAACGTCGTGTTGACGGGAACCGTGGCGAACGAGCTCGTGGGCTCGGCGGTGGCCAGCGCGGGAGACCTGGATGGAGACGGGTTGGAGGACCTGCTCATCGGCGCTCCGTCCACGGGCGGCATCGCGGGCAAGGCCTACCTCGTCTACGGCGGCAGTGGCGTGACGTCGTCCTCCCTGGCGGCGCAGCCGCGCTTCTCGGGCATCGCGGGAGACCTCGCGGGCTCCGCGGTCCTCGCGCCGGGGGACATGAACGGCGACGGCTTCAAGGACCTCCTCATCGGCGCTCCCGGCCATACCGCCAGCACGGGCGCCGTGTATGGAGTCTACGGCTCGGCGACGCGGTTCACGGGGAACGTCTCTCTGTCGGCGGGCGGCCGACTCATGGGGCCCGCGGCGGCCAGCGAGCTGGGCAGGTCCCTGGTGGCGCTCGGCGACGTGGACGCGGACGGCTCGGCCGACTTCGCCGTCGGCGCGCCTGGGTTCAGCAGCAACGCGGGCGCCGTCTACCTGGTGCTCGGCCATGGGCCTCGCACGTGGTTCGTCGACAACGACAGTGATGGGTTCGGAACGAGCGCGGGCTCCTCGCGCGTGTGTGGCGAGCCCGCGGCGGGGAGCCGGCGGGCGCTCACCGACGGCGACTGCGACGACACGCTCAACACCGTCTATCCAGGCGCCGATGAGCTCTGCGAGGCCACGCCGGAGTCGGAGATCGACAACAACTGTGACGGGCTGAAGGGGGATGACCCGGGCGCCAATCCGCTCAACCCCAAGGACTGGGTCCTGGACCTGGATGGCGACAGGGCCGTCTATCTCAGCACCGTGCAACTGCGCTGTGCGCCTCCGGAGAGCTCGGGCTGGATTGTCTATGGGCCCGACGTTCGACAGGAGTGCGACGCGCCGCCCGAGAACCCCGACTACACGACGGACAATGACGCCTCCATCTACCAGGGCGCGCCCGAGGTCTGCGACCTCAAGGACAACAACTGTGACGGCGCCATCGACGACGACCAGGGCCACTGGCCGTCCTGGTACCCGGACAGCGACGGTGACGGCCACGGTCGCAGCGATGCGACGGCCGTGAAGGCCTGCGCGGCTCCGCCCCAGCACGTGGCGAGCAGGACGGACTGCGACGACACCCGCGACACCACGTATCCGGGCGCCAGCGAGGTCTGCGACCTCCGGGACAACAACTGCGACGGCGCCGTGGACGAGGGCGTCCAGACCACCTTCTACCGCGACGTGGATGGCGACGGTCACGGCGTGCCGACGGCGACCACCCTGGCGTGCACCCGTCCCAATGGCTACTCCGCCGTCAGCGACGACTGCAACGACACCGGACCGAACGGACCGAGGATGTATCCGGGGGCCGCGGAGGTCTGCGATGGTCTCGACAACAACTGCAACTTCGACACCGACGAAGGCGTGAAGTCCAACTTCTTCCGTGACGCGGATGGAGACGGCTTCGGCAATCCGCTGGTCGTCGTCGTCGCCTGCTCGGCGGCGGGCCACGTCTCCAACAACCAGGACTGTGATGACTCCCGCTCCGCGGTCCGCCCGGGGGCGACGGAGGTCTGCGACGGTCGGGACAACAACTGCGACGGCGCCGTGGACGAGGGCGTGCTGAACGCCTGGTACCCGGACGCGGATGGAGACGGCGTGGGCACCAGCAACGAGACGTTCCGCGTGCTCGCCTGCACCGCGCCCCCTGGCTACGTGAACAGCAAGGTGGACTGCCATGACGGCAACGCCACGGTGAAGCCCGGCGCGCCCGAGCTGTGCGACTCCCTGGACAACGACTGCGATGGCGCCGTGGACGAGGGCATCGCCACCCGGTCCTGGTACCCGGACGCGGATGGAGATGGCTATGGCAACGGCGCCGTGAGCCCCGTGGCGTCGTGCGCGTCTCCTGGCCCCGGCTACGTCAACAACCGCACGGACTGTGACGACACCAGCGCCAGCATCAGCCCCGCGCAGTCGGAGGTCTGTGAGCTGACGGGGCCGCAGGTGGACAACAACTGCGATGGGAACACGGAGGGCGCCGTCAACGGCACCGCCTGGTACCGCGACGCGGACGGGGATGGGTACGGTGTGAAGACGGACACGCAGAAGCGGTGCGTCCGCCCCGCGGGCTACGTGGAGGATTCCAGCGACTGCAACGACGCGAACGCGAGCGTGAACCCGGGCCGGACGGAGCTGTGCGAGGCGGGGGCCTTCTCCGACCAGGTGGACAACGACTGCGACGGGGACAAGAACGACGTGGACCCGGACCTGCCGGCCTCGGCGGGCGGGACGCGGCTCTGGTACGGCGACGCGGACCGGGACGGCCACGCGGGCCCGGGCTTCAAGCTGCGCTGGTGCACCAACCCGACGAACCTGGTGGACCCCGCGACGGGCAACGTCCTGGTGCAGGGGACCTATCTGGCGACCGAGCCGGATGACTGCGACGACACCCGCTCGGGCGTCTTCCAGCGGTTGATCTGGTACGAGGACCGCGACGGTGACGGCTGCGGCAACCCGCTCGCGGGCCGCGAGTCGTGCGGCTCTCCGGCCGGGTGCGGGTTCCCGTTCGTCCTCAACAACAAGGACACCAGCGACAACAACGCCTCCGACTGCCGTCCCTGAAGTCGGCCCCCACCGTGTCCTCCACGGTGGGCCAACGTCCTCCGCGGGCTCCCCCTGCTCGCGGAGGACGTGCCAACGAGGCGGCGCTCATTTCCGCCTCGGGTCGAGCTTTCTCCAGACATGGGAGCCCTGGGTCTGGGTTTCTGTTGGATGGGGGACAGTCTCGCGAGGCCCTGTCGCCAGCGTGCCGGTGTCTGTCTTCAGCTGGGGCTTCACGACGGAGTGCCTGCTCGTGGAGCCCATGAAGACTTCTGTTCGGACGCGTCCCATTCTCGTGGTGGTGATGAGCCTGGTGCTGGGGAGCGCGCCGCTCCCGGCGAGGGCGCAGGAGCAGGGCACGGTGCGGCCCTATGTGCTGGCCGCGACCCGCCTCTACAACGACCTCGAGTACGAGCAGGCGCTGGAGCAGATCTCCCGGGCCAAGCGGCTGTCGAAGAGCCAGGCGGATGACGCGCTGTTGTCGCTCTACGAGGGCGTCATCCTGGCGGACCTGGGGCAGTCGACCTCGTCCGACGCGGCCTTCAAGGCGGCCCTGTTCCTCCAGCCGGACGCGAAGCTCCCGCTCTCCGTCTCGCCCAAGGTCTCCGAGCGCTTCGAGTCGCTGCGAGGACAGGTGAAGCGTGAGCTGGACGCGGCGGCGCCGCCGCGCGGGCAAGCAGTGGCAGCGGAGGTCTCGGATTCCAGCGCGAAGGCCTCGATGCCGCGGCGGGTGTGGTTGACGGGCGCGGTGGGGGGAGGGCTCCTGGTCGGCTCGGGCGTGACGTGGCTGATGGCGAGGGGGCAGCACTCCAAGCTGACCCAGGCGTCCGGCGCCCCCGAGACGATGTCCGGAATGAAGGACACGTCCTCGCGGGGAAGGACCTTGCAGACGGTGAGCGCGGTGCTCGCCGGCGCGGGCGTGGTGGGACTGGGCGTGGCCACGGGGCTTCACCTCTGGGGCGGAGCGTCTCGGCCCCGGGAACCCGGGGTGGTGTTGGGCACGGATGGCACCTCGGCCTTCGTCTCCGGGAGGTGGCCGTGAAGCCGTGCTCGTGGCTCGTCGTCCTGCTCTCCGGCGCCCTGGTGTTCCTCGCGGGCTGTGTCGACTTCGATGAGGGCGAGAAGACCTGGTGCCAGCGCCATCCAGACGTGTGCGTGCCCGCCTTCGAGCAGGTGCCGGCCTCGGTGCTCTACGTGGAGAGGAAGGGGACGCTGCGGCTCCAGGCGGGCGCGAAGGACCCGGCGGGAGACCCGCTCCAGTTCACCTGGTCCTCGAACGTGGGGAGCCTGGGCCAGGCTCGCGACACGGCGACGACGACGGAGGTCGAGTGGACCGCGCCGGAGTGCGTCGAGACTTCCTCGGCGACCGTCACGCTCACCGCGAGCAGCCGGTTGGGAGCGTCCACGCAGGTGACGGTCTCCGCCATCGGCATTCCGGAGTGCCCGAGGATGGGCGACACGCAGGGGCTCACGGCTGCGCGCTCGGGCCACACGGCGACGCTCCTGTACTCCGGCGTGGTGCTGGTGACCGGCGGTGAGTCCTCGGGCGCCGAACTCGATGTCTCGGAGGGCTATTCCCCCAGGGACCAGGCCTGGTCTCCGGCGGGGAGGATGGCCACGGCGCGCGTCGGACACACGGCGGTGCGGCTGTCGTCGGGCACGGTGCTGGTGACGGGGGGCCGCAACGCGAGCGGCGCGCTGAAGAGCGCGGAGCTGGTGAGCCAGGACTTCACGTGGACCGCGGCACTGAGTCCCGCGACGGCGCGCCATGGCCACGCCGCGGCCCTCCTATACAGCGGCAAGGTGCTGGTGACGGGAGGCTCCGATGACAGCGCGGTGGTCACCACCTCGGAGCTCTACTTCCCGGGGGATGGGGTCGACCCGGTGCCCAGGTGGAGCATGACCGCAAGCGCGCCCGTGGCCCGCGACCGCCCCGTGGCCACCGTCGTGGGCGCGGGGCGGAAGGTGCTGGTGACGGGAGGCACGACGGAGGGGGGCCGATATCCGACCAGCGCGGATGTCTTTGATTCGGCGACGGAGACCTGGACGCAGCTGGACGCAGTGGGGGAGGGCCGCATCCGCCACACGGCGACGTTGCTCGCATCCGGGCGGGTGCTGGTGACGGGTGGGTGGAATGCCGGAGGGGCCCTGGGCTCGACGGTGCTGGTCGATGTGGAGAATCGGGTGGCGACCCCGGGTCCGCCCCTGGCGGCACCTCGGCACGGCCACACGGCGACGTTGCTGCGCTCCGGCCAGGTGTTGATCACCGGTGGAGTCGGTGCGGGAGGCGAGGCGCTTGCCTCGGCGGAGCTCTTCGACCCGGAGACCGGGACCTGGTCATCCACGAAGCCGCTCGCGGCGGCCCGGCGTGACCACACGGCCGTCCTGCTGGACGAGGGGCGGGTGCTGCTGGTGGGGGGCGTGGGGACCGGAGGCGCGCTGGCGTCGGCCGAGGTCTATGACCCGGGAACGAAGACGTGGACGAACACGGGGCGGCTGTTCGTGCAGCGGGGCAACCATACGGCCACGCTGCTCGCGAGCGGACACGTCCTGGTGGCGGGCGGCAGCAACAAGGTGGCCGAGACCCTCGTCTATCTCTCGTCGGTCGAGCGGTACGAGCCCGCGTCGGGGACCTGGCGCGCGTTGCCGCCCCTGCGGGTGGCGCGTGATGGCCACACCGCGACCTTGCTGACGTCGGGTGGCGTCCTGGTCGTCGGCGGCTACAACAGCAGCCACGTGGCGGAAGCGGAGCTCTTCGACCCCGCCACGGAGCAGTGGCTCCCGGCAGGCCGGCTCGAGAAGGGACGCGACCTCCACACGGCCACCCGGCTGTCCTCGGGCAAGGTCCTGGTCGCGGGAGGCCATGGGGACGACGGCTCGCTCGCCACGGCGGTGCTGTATGACCCCGCCACGGGGAGCTGGGCTCCCACGGGCACGATGACGACGGCGCGCAGCGCCCACACCGCGACCCTGCTTCCCTCGGGCAAGGTGCTGGTGACGGGCGGCTATTCGGACACGTCGGGCACGGCGGCACCGCTCCAGGGCGCGGAGGTCTACGACCCGACGACGGAGCGGTGGTCCCCCGTGAAGGACCTCACGTTCAAGCGCGGCAGCCACACGGCGACGCTCCTGCCGTCGGGGAAGGTGCTGGTGGCCGGGGGCTATTCGGAGAAGCTGGACCAGGGCGCGCTGGCGACCGCGGAGCTCTACGACGAGGTCACCGGGACGTGGACCGAGACCCCGTCCTTCGTGGAGGGGCGGGGTGCGCATACCGCCACGCTCCTTCCCTCCGGGAAGGTGCTCATCGCGACGGGCCATGGTGGTTTCGAGGACCGGTTCTACCTCTCGCCTTGCGAGCTGTATGACCCGGCCACCGGGCAGTGGTCGCCCACCAGCGGCGTGTTGACGCCTCGCGAGAACGCCACGGCCACCTTGCTGCCCCTGGGGAAGGTGCTGGTGGTGGGAGGGTATGGCTACAACGGCGGGGTCCACTGGGAAGCGGAGCTGTTCATGCCGTGAGCGCGCCCGCTACATGCAGCTCGCGCAGAAGAGCCGGCCCTGCTTGCGACCGCCGCGGACGCCGCGTCGCAGGCCCTTCACCAGCTTCATCAGCCCGCCGGCCACTTCGCTCCACGAGGGCATGGGGAAGCCGCCGATCAACACGTTGGGCTGCCCCAGGACGATGGCGCCGAAGTCCGGGATGAGGCCCGGGTCCTTGCCCACCATCATCGACAGGGCCATGGCGGCCGCGTCCGCGGCGAGCTGGGCGGCGGCCACGGCGGCGCCTATCGCCTGCCCCGCGGCGGTGGCGGCGCTGGCGGCGGCGGCGTTCGCGGAGTCGGCGGCGGCCGCCTCGGCGCTCGAGTGCGCCGAATCCATGGCGCTCGTCACCACCCCGAGCGCGCCGGCCGCCATCCCCGCCGCCGCCATCACCTTCGCCAGCTTGCTCATCCCTCCCGCGGACGGCGTGCAGTGCTTGGTGATGTCGCCCATGCGCGCGGCCCGCGAGCCGCCGATGAAGACCTTGCTCGAGCCCGTGAAGACCTCCAGCGGCGGCATGAAGCTGCCGCACGTCACAGCCAGGCCCACGTCCCCCGCGCGCGCGGCGGGCAGGCCGTTGATGAGCACGGACACACAGCCGCTGAGCAGCACCGTGCCGATGCTGGGCAGCGGGATGGGCGGCGCCGGAGGGATGAGGCTCGGAGGATGGGCGTGCGGGTGGGGCAGGCCCACGTGCAGCGCGGTGAGCGTCGCCGCCGGCAGCGCGGGGAACAGGGCGGCGAGGGGCGCGGTCGCCAGCGCGAAGCCCGTGTTGAGCAGCTCCACCGGCGCGTTGATGAGGCCCAGCACGCCCCCCAGCGCCTGGTTGACGGCGCCCACCGCCCCCTGGTGCGCGGGCGGCGCCTGCCGGAAGGGGTCCGTGGTCCGGTTGACCACCGAGGCGAACGAGTCGACCGCGACGTTCTCCCCCGTGGGCTGCATGAGCGGCGGTGCGGGCTGGGGGGGCTGCTGCGCGTCGCGGACCGCGCTGTTCGCGGAGGTGCTGGCCCTGGGGTTGCTCATGTCTGGCCTTCCCTCGGCAGGCTTTGGAGTTCCTTCTTGCAGGCGCGCTGCTCCGTCACCATCCCCGCTTCGCCATACACCTTCTCCAGCCGCTGGAGCACGGACCTCAGCCTCGCAGTGTACTCCACGGAGCGACAGAACGCCGCCGCGCCCGTCCACGTCACCACGGCCTTGCCCAAATCCTTGCGCAGGTAGCGCGCGAGCCCCAGCTTCTCCAGGGCGTCCGCCTTGGGATAGGGGTTGAGCGCCTTGGCGGCCACCCTGTCGGTGATGTCGAAGTACCCCTCCGCCTCCGTGTACTGCTTGAGCTCCAGGCTCACGTCCCCCGCGGCCATGGACAGGTTGATGAGGATGGGGAGCGCCAGGGTGTTCACCGCCACCGCCAGCCCCTGCTGGTAGCGCTCCTTGGCCAGCGCGAGCTTGCCCACCGCCCGCAGCACGTCGCCAGCGCCTTGCAGACACAGCGCCTGCAATTCCTTCAGCCCCTGCTCGGCGTAGTACGTGTGGAGCAGCCCATACTTCTCCAGCGCGGCCGGGTAGCGCTTGTGCGCGTAGTCCAGCGCGGCCAGCTGGAGCAGGGCCTGCATCCGCTCGGGGACGGGGAGGGCGGGGTCCACCGACTCCTGCGCCAGGCTGTCCGTCAGCGCCGCGGTGCTCAGGTCCGGCTCGTACACGAGCACGCCCGGCACCTGGAGCTTCCTGAGCGCGGGCACGAGGAAGGGCGGCTCCTTCTCATCGCGCACGATGATGCGCAGCGAGCGCATCCAGGGCTGGAAGCCGTCGTGTGGCAACAGCTGCCCCACCAGGTGGGAGTAGCCCGTCCGGTCCTCGATCTTCATGGGCACGAGCGCCCAGACGAGCCGGTGGTCCCCATCCGGAGGCAGCAGGCCCCGCACGTGCTCGATGGCGGAGCGCAGCCGTGCGCCCGGACTCTCGCGAGGGTCCTGACAGCGGCCGGGCAGTGCGGGCCAGGGGGCCTCGCCGTTCTGCTTGCGGGTGAGGTTGGCGCCCTCCAGCTGCGCCTCCAGGTTGGCCAGCACGTGGGTGACGTATTGCGTGGCGGAGCGGGCCTCGTGCGCGAAGAGGAGGAAGAGGTCCGAGGGCGTCTCCTCGTCCAATCCCTTGAGTGTCTTGTGGACCCAGGCCGCCTCGGCCTCGTGACAGCCGATGACGAGCAGCAGGTGGTCTCGCTGGTCCACGAAGCCACCGAGTGTGTCTTGGAGTTCCTGGAGCTTGCGCCGCATGGTTTTGATGAGTGTAACCCCACCGTGCCTGTCCAGACGAGACGCTCCGTCAAATGCTCGCGGCACTATCTGTCCGGGCTTGCTCCGCGATATGAAAGGCCTCTCAGGAAGGCTCCGATTGACAGGGGGGAGGCCTCGTGTCCGATTCACCCGACGACGTGCTGCGCAAGGTCGAGCAGACGGCGCAAGTGGTCAGCGAGTCGCAGGAGGCCGCGCGGCAGGCTCGGGCCGGCGAGCTGCCCGCCCAGGCGACGAAGCCGCTGGAGAGCGCCCTGCGCCAGGTTCCCGCAGTTCAGCAGGCGACACAGCAGGCGCAGCGCGCCCGACAGGCCGTGCAGCAGGCGAGCGCCGTGGCCCAGGGCGTCCTGGGCGCCACGGGGGGGCTGGAGGCCCTTTCCGAGCTGGCGCGCGCCATCGGCGGAGGGACGCCCCTGGACAAGGTGCGCTTCTCCTTCCAGTCCAGCGCGGACCCCTCGGCGGACTGGCGCGTGGTGGAGCTGCACTCGCGCGAGGGGCTCTCCGAGCTCTACACGTGCACGGTGGACCTGGCCAACGAGCACCTGGACGCGGACGTGGACGGGCTGCTCGGCTCGTCCGCCGAGGTGCTCATCGCGCACGACGCGGGGGCGCGGCGGCTGTGCGGCATCGTCCACCGGGTGGAGCACCTGGGCACGCAGGCCGGGCATCTGCTGGCGCGCGCGCACGTGGTGCCCGCGCTCTGGGCGCTCTCGCAGCGCAAGGACCAGCGCATCTTCCAGGAGAAGAAGGTCCCGGAGATCCTCGAGGAGGTGCTCACCCAGGCGCTGCGGCCCTTCGAGCGGCCGTTCCGCCTCGAGCTCAACCGCGAGTACCTGCCGCGCGAGTACTGCGTGCAGTACCACGAGTCGGACCTGGACTTCGTGCTGCGGCTGATGGAGGAGGAGGGCATCTTCTTCTACTTCGACCACTCGGGGGACAAGGAGGAGCTGGTGCTCGTCGAGGAGAACGAGCAGAGCCCCACCTGCGAGGCGGTGCTGGGGACGCCCATCACCGTGAAGGGCCCGGAGGCGACCACGGCCTCGGACGAGTGCCTGCGGCACTTCGACTTCTCCCAACAGCTGCACACCACCAGCGTGGTGGTGCGCGACTTCAACTGGACGCATCCGGACTACGACCTGACGCGCGAGTCGCGCGCCAAGGACGCGATGGGCAAGGAGCGCGAGTCCTACGAGTACCCCGCGCCGCTGTTGGGGCCCTATGACAGCGGGGAGAAGAAGTACCAGTACGAGCCGGCCCAGAAGCAGGAGCTGCTGCGCCGGCAGGCCTTCCACGCGGAGGGCAAGCGCGGGCGGGGCGTGGGGTACGTCACCGGCTTCACGCCCGGCTACATGTTCGAGCTGACGGGCCACGGTCACGCCGCGCTGGACCAGTGGTACCTGCTCACGCGCGTGGAGCACCACGGCGACGCCTCCGAGGAGCTGACGAGCGACTCGCTGTCGCTGCGCCGCGAGGGGCCGCCGCGGGAGCGCTACCACAACACCTTCGAGTGCGTTCCGCTGGACGTGCCCTTCCGGGCGGAGCGTCGGCGGCCGCGCGCGCGGATGGCGGGCCTGCAGACGGCGACGGTGGTGGGCCCGGCGAGCGAGGAGATCCACACCGACGAGCACGGCCGCATCAAGGTGCAGTTCCACTGGGACAGGCAGGGCAAGCGGGACGAGAAGAGCTCCTGCTTCCTGCGGGTGGTGCAGGCCTGGGCGGGCCTGGGCTGGGGGTTCATCTTCCTGCCGCGCATCGGCATGGAGGTGCTGGTGGACTTCCTGGAGGGAGACCCGGACCGGCCCGTGGTGGTGGGCAGCGTCTACAACGGGAAGAACAAGCCGCCGTACGCGCTGCCGGAGCACAAGACGCGCAGCACCATCCGCACCTCCAGCTCCAAGGACAGCGACGGCTTCAACGAGCTGCGCTTCGAGGACGCCAAGGAGGCGGAGGAGATCTTCCTGCACGCCCAGAAGGACTTCAACGAGGTGGTGCTCAACAACCACTCCACCTCGGTGAAGGCGAACCAGACGAACTCGGTGGACGGCTCGCAGACGGAGACGGTGGGCGGGGACCAGGCCATGACGGTGCATGGCCAGCGCACCAAGACGGTGGACAAGGACGAGACGACCACGGTGCACGGCAAGCGCACCGAGACGGTGGACAAGGACGAGACCATCACCATCACCGGCGCGCGCACCGAGGACGTGACGGGCAAGGAGAAGCTCTCCCTGCACGCGGGGCGGGATGCCACCGTCAACACGCTGGAGAAGCTCACCGTCACCGGCAACCGACAGGAGAGCATCCAGGGCAAGGACTCGCTGGACGTCACGGGGGACAAGTCCGAGCACGTCGCCAAGAACTACGTGATGACGGGAGACGTCCAGCTCCAGGCGGTGCAGGGCGAGTGCAGCGTCACGCTGAAGGACAGCATCACGGTGGAGGGGACCAGCAAGAAGATCGCCCTGCACAACAGCTCGGGCCAGGTGGTGTTCGACGGGAACAAGATTGAAGTCACGGCGACGAAGGAGCTGTCGCTCGTCTGTGGCGCGGCGAGCATCAAGCTCAAGAGCGACGGCACGGTGGAGATCAACGGCGCCAAGGAAGTGAACGTGGGGGCGCAGCAGAGCACGCTGAAGCTCGAGGCCGCGGGAGGCTCGCTGTCGGCGCCCAAGCTGACGTCCTCGGCGGTGGGCATCCACGAAATCACCGGCGCGCTCATCAAGATCAACTGACGAGGTCTCCATGCAAGGCCGCGTGGCAGTGGGGCACCCCATCGACGTGGCATCGGGGGTGTTGTTCAACACCTGGATGGACCTGAGTCTGCCCGGGCGGGTCCCCCTGATGGTGGAGCGCTACTACAGCACCGCGCTGCTGGGGAGCACCGTGGGCCCCGCGCTGCTCGGCCCAGGGTGGCGGCTGGGCTTCCAGATGGCGCTGCGCCAGACGCTCGAGGGATTCGTCTACGTCAACAACGAGGGCGCGGAGCTGGCGCTCGAGGACGCGACGAACGCCTTCGAGAAGACGGGACGGCTGCTCTCGCCCTCCTCGGGCCTGGAGCTGCGACGGCAGGCGGACGACAGCCTGCTGCTCATCCGCTACGCCAACGAGCCCCATCCGCTGCGGCTCGTCTTCGAGAAGCAGTCCAGGGGCGTGCACTACGTCCTGCGAGAGCTGCGGGGGACCGAGCAGAGCCGGGTGGACCTCTCGTACAACTCCCTCGCCCAGCCCATCCGGCTGGTGCAGACGCGCACGAACAAGGCGCTGCGGCTGCGCTATGGCACCAGGGGCCTGCTCGAGTCCATCTCCCTGGAAGGCGAGTCGGGGCCGCCTCGCGTGGCCTACGAATACGACGGACAGGGCCGGCTGTGGCGTGTGCGGGACAGGCAGGGCGTGCTGGCGGTGTACGAGTACGACGCCCGGGCGCGAATGGTGTCCGAGAGCAAGTTCACGGGGGCCATCTTCCGCTTCGCCTACGACGATGCGGGCCGCTGCATTCACGCCACCGGCACGGACCATTACGAGGAGCGCTGGCTCGAATACCAGCCGGGCCGGCGCATTACCCGCGTCCGCGACAGCCACGGCGAGGTGACGGTCTACGAGTACAACATCGCGGGGCAGGTCACCTCGGTCCGCTCGCCCTTGGGCGCGCTGACGGCCTACGAGTTCGACGACGCCGGGCGGCTGGTGGCTGAGACGGACGCCAACAAGGTCCGCGCGGAGCGGGAGTACGACGCGCTCGGGCGGTACTGTGCCGCGCACTTCCCCGGAGGCAAGCAGGTCCGGCTCCAGCATGACGACGAGCATCGGCCCGTGGCGCTCATCGACCCGCTGGGCCAGCTCTGGCGCTACACCTACGACGCGCAGAACAACCTCACGGGGATCCTGGAGCCCACCGGGCTGACGTGGCGCCTGGAGTTCAATCCCCAGGGCGAGTGCCTGGAGGTGACGAACCCGCTGGGACACGTCTTCCGTCTGGAGCGGGACCGGCTGGGCCGCCCCGTGCGGCGCATCGACTGGGAGGGCAACGTCTGGAGTACGGAGTTCGACGCGGATGGCTGGGTACTCGCGGAGGTGGACCCGCTGGGCCAGCGCACCGAGTTCCAGCGCGATGCCGCCAGCCGCGTCACGAGCATCCTCCCTCCGGACGGGCGTGCCTGGCACTTTGAGTACGACGCCGGGGGGCGCGTCGTGCGCTACCAGGCGCCGGACGGAGGGGTCACCCGGCTTCGCACCAGCAGCTGTGGTCACCTGCTGGAGAGCGTGGACGCGCGCGGCGGGGTGACGACCTACCGCTGGGACAGCGAGCCCAACCGGCTGTTGGAGATACGAAACCCGCTGGGAGAGACGTACCGGCGTGAGTTTGACGCGGACGGGCGGCCGGTGTCGGAGACATTCTGGGATGGCAGGTCCGTTCGCTACGAGCGCGACGGGGTGGGCAACTGCACCGCCATCATCTCCTCCTCGGGTGCGAGGACCGAGTACGCCTACGACGAATGGTGCAACGTCCTGCGCCGCGTGGCACCGGATGGTGTCGAGACGAAGTACGCGTATGACGCCAACCGGCTCCTGACGGGCGTGGAGTCCGGCGTGAAGGTCGCGTTCGAGCGCGACGTCTACGGCAACATCCTCGGGGAGAGCCTGGACGGGCAGCGCATCACGAATACCTATGACGCGATGAGCCGGCGCACGCAGATGACGCCTCCTTCGGGGGAGCCCGTCCGCTACGCCTGGAGTCGCAACGGGGACTGCCTCGCCATCCAGCGAGGGAGCGCGGTGGTGGAGTTCGTGCGCGATGCTCTCGGCCGGGAGGTCCGGCGGGTGCTGCCCGGTGGCGGTGTGCTGGAGACCCGCTACGACGCGATGTCGCGACTGCTCGAGCAGGCCTACCATCCGCCGGGCTGGGTGGACCGTGGGCTCGATTGGCCCCCCACGCCTGGGGATCCGGACGCGGTGGCGCCGTTCAAGCGGTGCTATCACCATGACGACTTCGGCCACCTGTCGCGCACGGAGGATTCGCTGCGTGGACTGAGCCTGTTCAAGCACGATGCCACCGGTCGGCTGACGCAGGTTCTGCGGCCTGGAGGGACCTCGGAGGCATACGAGTACGACGCCTCGGGCAACCGGATGGCGCACGCGCTGCTGTCCTGGGAGCAGCCCGATGTCCCCGAGCGGGCCGTCACCCGACTCGCGTACGAGAAGGGCAGCCGCCTCGCGTCGGTCCAGAGTGCGCGGCGCGCCGAGTCGCACGCCTACGACGACGAGGGGCGGCTGGTGGCCCGGTATGTCCGCGAGGACGAGGGGCCCGAGCAGGTCTGGCGCTATGGCTGGACGGGCTCCAGTGAGCTGGCGTCGGTGGTGCGGCCGGACGGCGAGTCGTGGACGTATGTCTATGACGGCCTGGGGCGGCGTATCGCTCGGCGCGGACCTCGGGGAGAGCACCGATATTTGTGGGATGGAGAGGTCATCCTCCAGGAGGATGACCCGCGAGGCGCCGTGAGGCAGTGGTTGTTCGAACCGAACAACCACCGGGCCGTGCTGCTGGCTGACGCGGGGCTGCACTTCGTCCTTCCGGATGGGGTGGGTGGTGCCTCGGAGGTCGTCACTCCGGAGGGACGGCTGGAGTGGGTGAGCCGCCAGGGCACCTGGTCCGAGCCGGGGCCCGACGCGGGTGCCTTCCCGCTGCGCTTCCCTGGCCAGTGGTACGACGCGGAGACCGGCTGGCACTACAACCGCTACCGCTACTACGCGCCGGAGACGGGCCGGTACATCAGCCCGGACCCCATCGGCCTGGTGGGTGGACACAACCTCTATGCTTATGTGCCCAGTCCGCTGGAGGCCATCGACCCCTCGGGGCTCTCCGCCCGCTACCCCAGCGGCGGCCCGTTCCAGTACGACGGTGGCCGCAACTACTCCGGCGTGGGACGCAACAACCACCCCACGACCGGCAACCAGGATGCCTTCAGGACGCCGGGGGGAAAGTGCATGGCGGTGGTCTCCCACAACGGGCAGAGCCAGGCGTTCATCAGCGGCGTTCCGGACGGCGCGGTCAATGGCTCACACCCCCGGACCGCGGGCAATGACTTCAGTGGCCCTGTCACAGTTCATCCGGCGGTCCGCGAAGCCACCTCCGGCGGGATGAATGGCAACTGGACGCATGCGGAAATGCACGCGATGAGCCACATCCTCCACAACCCGGGGGCCTACCAGGGAGGGCCGGTGGTGCTGCATATCGACCGGCCGCCGTGTCGGCACGGACAGTCCGGCAGAGGCAGTTGCGACCACGCGCTCCACGGGCTGGTGCATCAAGCCCGCGCGAATGGCGTGGACCTGCACGTCACATATCGCGACTCCAAGGGGCGAATCAGGACGTATTGTTGACGAGTCGTTCCGGGATGCCGCGCATGTGCGCCGTGGGAGGGTCGATGCAGCCAGTGAAGAACAACCAAGTGGACGCCGTGCGTCGGGACGCCGGTCAACTGCGGAGGCTCTGTGAGCAATTGCTTCCCAGGTTCGCCTCCACTCGCCATCCCGTGCGGTTGTCCGAGCGAGCGCCCACGCTCGTCCGGGCCTTCTGGGAGGAGCTCGGTTACAGCCCGGCCTTGAAGTTCCTCGTCAGCTCTCCCGAGGACGAGGAGGTGCTCGCCGCCACCCGGTTGTTGGAGAAGTGGCGCGGCAAGGCTTCGCGGCGGAAGGGACCTGGGGCCGAAGCGGAGGCCGGGCTCGTGCCCGCGTCCTTCCGGGTGGTGTCCGTGAATGCGGAGGAGCACGAGCTGTTCATCGCGGACGAGTCGGGAGGTGACGTCGACCCTCCGGTCCTGGTGCTCTCGTCCGGAGGGCTGGAGCGGATGAAGTTCAGCGACAGCTACCTCCGCTTCGTCACGCTGGAGATCCTCCGCCTGGCGTTCTCGGTGGGCCCCACCCGGTGCACGATGGCGTTCAGTCCACCGCTGGTGGGGACGCCGGCCTTCCCAGTGCTCGCGCCCTCGGCGCTGAGCTTGGGGGAGGGCCTCTGGAAGATTGTCCCCGAGCCGGCCGTGGGCCCGGTGGGCGAGCCCGCGGAGTTCATCGGCTATACCTCGCTGGACCGCTTCGTCTCCTACCTCCATGGGCTCTGCGAGCACGCCATCTCCTACACGGGACGTCCTCGTGGGGACCTCGTCACCGTCGAAGGCGTTTCCGACGAGTCGATGCAGGCGCTGGCGTTGAAGTGGTTCTCGTGGACCTTCCAGAAGCGGCCCCAGCGTCTGGGGGTCGGGAAGGTGGGCGGAGTGGAGGTCAGCGTCGATCCCATCGGACCTCAGATGTACTGCTTCCGTGTGACGCCCGAGGCACGCAAGGCCCTGCTGAAGTGGGTCGAGAAGCAGGGGTTCCGGGTGAGGGATGTCACTCCGTGGAAAGAGCAGTTCGCCATTCCTGGCGGCGTTTCGTTCGATTGACCCACGCAGATGCGGCCCGAAGAGCGTGAGCGCTTGCGAGAAGAATCACGGCGATGGTCGGATTGGCTGGCCCGGTGGTTACCGCACTACCGTCAGACACGGCGCAAGGTGACGCTCTCGCCCGAGACCCCCGAGGGCATCCGGCTCTTCTGGGACGCGGTCGGATATGGTACTGCGATGAAGCCGTTCGTCGCCTCACCCGTGGAGGCGGCGGGGCAGCGCCGCGTGCGCTCGGTGTTGGCCCGCTGGCGTCGGCAGCATGAGCCCGGTGCTGGCGTGGCGGAAGTTCTTCCCGCGCGCTTCCGGCTGGTGGAGGAACTGGAGGGCGGGTTTCGCATCACGGATGAGTCCGGGGACGGCGATGATGCGCCCGTGATGGATGTGTCGGAGTCCGCCTCGGAGCCGATGCTGTACTCCCCGAGCTATCTCTACTTCGTCTCGAACGCCTTGCTCCGCGTGGCGTTGTCCACCTGGGAGCACGCGCGAATCACGCTCAGGCCCGACGAGGGGCCAGGGCCCTTTCCCTTGTTGCAGCCGAACCTGGCGCAGCTCGAGGAAGAACTCCTCGCCTGGTCGGATGACGCGTCTCCGTCGGCGGTGGCGAATCAGGTCGCCTACCGCTCGTTCCGAGGCCTCATCCACTTCGTGCGAAGCCTCGACGGGCGGATGCTGCGCAACTGCGAGCGTCCTCCGGGGCAGGTGATTTCATGCACGGGGCTGTCGTCACTCTCCACCTTGTTGTCCTCGCTCCGCCACTTCGAGCTCCCGGACTCGCGTCTCGGGGACCACTGGGTCGGTGACGTGGGAGGCCTCTCGATGTGGCTGGGGCGCGACCGCTCCCGCTCCTCCGAGGACTTCGAGGTGGGCGTGGGGCCCGAGGAGCGGGAGCGAGCCATCGCCTGGCTCGCCGCGCAGGGCGCCCGCATCCTTCAGGCCCCGCCTCCGTGCTGAGGCCTCACGGGCCCGCGTGGCTCTCGATGTTCCTGCGGCGCTCCTCCAGGGGCGCACGCTCCGCGTCGGACAGCTCGGGCCACTGGAGCCAGGCGCAGAGCAGGGCGTACTCGTAGCTCGCGTAGTCCTGGGTGTGCTGGTCCAGGGACTGGTAGATCGCGCGAACCTCGGCGCGGGCTTCGGGCGTCGTCCGTGCCACGTGCGCGAGCGTCACGAGCGCGGCCTCCACTGTCCAGTCCATGGGGCCCTTCGCCAGGGCGAGCAGGAGCGTCCGTCGCCGCGAGTCGAGCCAGCCCTCCTCGCGGGTCGCGATGACGAAGGCCGCGGCCAACTGGATGCGCTGCAGCCACGCCCAGGTGGAGTGGGGGCCCCGCGGAGGCGGCGGATGCACCATGGCCCGGGCGATCTCCTCGGGCGCGTGGGCGCTCAACGCGCGGGACGTCTGTGCCGCCTCCCGCCACCAGTCCTCGAGCCGGAAGGGCACGCTGGCCAACTCCGCGAGCGCCGTGACCACTTCCTCGGGAGGCGGAGGGACAGCGCGGGTCGGACGGGTGTCGGTGTAGCTCCACAGCGTGAAGTCCACGGGTTCGACGGGCTGGCGCGGGTCGGGCCTCTGCACCTGCTGGACGACGACGTCGACGATGCAGGGGAAGCCGCGCCACTCACGGTGCAGCTCCCACGCCAGTTGGACGCTGGGCGCCTCGAGCCACTGCGTGGTGAGCTTCACCTTCGGCGGCAGGTTCCCCGTCGCGGCGGGAGGTTGGAGGCTCATCTGCCGCAGGGCATGGATGCCCGCGTCGATTCTCTGGGGCAGGTAGTCCACCCAGGGCACCATCTCGCGGGTGACGGAGGCCGCGAGCTGCCCCTCGCGCGAGGGCCCCGGCATCGTGTCCGACACCGAGAGCAGGCGCTCCAGGGCGTCGCGCCCGCCGCTCTGGAGGAACTGGATGGAGGCCACGGCGGCCTGGGCCCAGGTGCTGCCCGGCTCATGGCCCAGTGCCGACTGATACCAGTTGAGCGCTTCGTCGAGCCGCTCCTGTTCGCGCATCATGTCCGCGATATCCAGGCGCGTGGCGTTCTGGGTGGCGTCGTGGCGCAGCGCCGTTTGATAGGCCGCGAGCGCGTTCGTCACGTCGCCACGTGCGCGGTGGACGGTGGCCAGGAGCACGGCGGTGAGCCAGTTCGGGATGGTGGCGTGGGCCTTGGTGGCCAAGGCGAGCGCCTCGTCCAGCCGGCCGACGCGGTGGAGCAGGGTGCCGTGCAGCCACACCACCCCTGCGTGGGTGGGATGTCGCGTCGACAGTCGCTCCATCACGCTCAGCACCCGGGTCAGCACGGTCTGGTCGGAAGGTCCGGTCCTCGCGAGGGTGACGCTGAGCAGGCTCAGCGTGGGCTCGATGGGGGCCTGCTCGGCGACGCCCTGGGCCTCCAGCCAGGGGAGGCCCCAGCGCACGAAGTCCGTGTCGCGCTTCGCGTGGACCACCTGTGAGAGCAGCTCGATGGCCTGTGCGGGCTGGCCTTCCTCGTGGAGCATCCACGCGCGCACCGCGACGGTGGCGAAGGACACCCGCCCCTGCAAGGGGACGATTCGCAGCGGGTCGGGGCCCGCGTCCTGCTTGATGCGCCGCAGCAGTTCCAACCACTCGGGACGGGTGACATCCGAGCTCAGGGCGCAGCCCACATGGTAGGCCGCGTGGGGAAGCTCGCGCGCGAAGAGCGCCTCCGCGGCGAAAGAGGCGTCCTGCTCCGGCGTGGGTCGAAGTGAGGCGTGTGTGCAGTCCATATCGGGGACCCACGGTACTTCGCCGACCCTGGTTCCGCCACGGCTGGAACGCCTGGGCGCCACGATACAAGGTCGCTCCCGACTCGGAGGCAATGGCTTGCCACTGCGGGTCCGGCTCGCTCGGAGGTCATCCCTCGCTGTTAGGATTCAGGCTGCGATGGACCTCCGGGGGACGGTCACATGGAGAAATGGGCCGAGCGGCGCATTCTCATCTTGGGGATGACCTATCCGAGCTACTCACGCAGACGCGTGGAGAATGTCTGCACGGGCGGCTTGGACAGTGAGGGTTTGAGGATGGTCCGGCTCCATCCCATCCCATCGTCGAGCCGAAGGTCATCGTGGACGCCTATCTCAGGCCTCGCACGGAGGAGGACCGCAAGGCCTGGCTGAAGACCGAGCAACGCGTGTTGCGTCAGGGCTGGTTGTTCGCGCCGCCGAAGCCCCTCCCATTCCCCGACGTGGAGTTCGTCATCGAGTGGAAGTGTGATGACGGGAGCTGTCGGGGGCACTGCCATTCCTTGAAGAAATGGGACCTGCACGAGCGCTATCAGGCGCTGGCGGGAGACTCCCGACGCAAGTCCAAGCTGGAGAGCTTCCTCCGGGAGCAGTTGGACCTGACCCGACGGAAGGTCTTCTTCTTCATGGGCAGCTTCCGCAGACGGATGTTCCAGTTCGGATTGATGGACATGTTCAGCACGCCCAAGGCCAGCCAGCTCCCGCTCTTCGAGAGGGATTGGGACACCCGTGCCCGCGAGACGGAGCGCTCGCGGGCCCGGTTCCTCTCAGGGCGTCTGGGGCAGCGTCTCCAGCCCCGAGGCGAAGAGCACGGCCGCCTCCGCCTGCTGCACGGCCTCTCGTTGCTCCAGGTGCTGCAGCCGCAGGTCCTTCAGCGAGCGGAACGCGTCGAGCAGCTCCAGGATGCTCCCGCGTCCCTCCCGGTAGGCGTCCTCCGCCATGCGCCGCAGCGTGGGCAGGCGCTCCACCACGTCCCGTTCCAGCGTGGCCAGGGCGCGATGCCGGCCTGCCAGCACCGCGTGTGCGCGGGTGAGCTCCGCTCGGGCCTCGGCGACCTCCGCGTCCAGCGCCCGCGTCTCCGCGTCCACCTCCGCCGAGGCGCGGGCGATGGCGCCCTGGTTCCGGTCGAACAGCGGCATCGGCAGCGACAGCCCCAGATACCCGATCGTGCTGTCCTCCCGCCGCGTCACCACCGCGCCCGCCTCGAGCGAGGGCACCGGCATCCGCTCCCTCTTCGCCACCGCGAGCCCGCCCTGCGCCACGGATTGCCGCTGCCTCGCCGCCACCAGCGACGGGCGGTGCCGCGCGCTCGCCTCCCACAGTCGGCTCAGCTCCGGAAGGGCGCCCGTGGCCCCCAGCGTTCCCGAGGCCCGCGGGCTCCAGCCCGGTCGACCGAGGAGCGCCGCCAGCCGGCCCGCGGCGTCGTCGACGCTGGCCCTCGCGTTGAGGACCTCGACCTCCAGCGTGCGCCCCTCCACCTCGATGCGCTCCACGTCGTACCGGCTGGAGTCACCCGCGGCGGCGCGACCCTTCACCACCTTCTCCACGCGCCCCAGGTCCACGGAGGTCTCCTCCAGCAGCCGCAGCGCCTCCTGACTGGAGAGCAGGGCCGCGAAGGCCTCGCGAACCGCCAGCTCCCGCTCCGCGAGCGACGCCGTCACCCGGGCCTTCTCCGCCGCCACGCTCCGCTCGGCGAGCTCCCGCCGGACGCCACGCTGCCCGAAGAGCAACAGCGGCTGCTCCACCGTGAACTGGTGCGACATCGACGAGCCCGTGTTGGCCCCGTGCAGCAGCCGCTGCCCGCCGTAGTTGAACGACGGGTTGGGCAGGATGCCCGCGGCGATGCGCTCGGTCTGCGCCACGTCCACGCGGGCCTTCTCCGCCGCCATCCACGGACTGTCCTTGGACAACAGCTCCAGGGCCTGGGGCAGGGTGATGACCTCGGGTGGCACGGCGGCGGCCTCCTCCGCGAGGGCCCCCACCGACGTCAGCGCCCAGCACAATCCCCACATCGACACCAGGCGCTTCATGCCGCCACCCCCTCCGGCTTGCCTGCTTCATGGCCGGAGCCCGGCACCACGTGCGTCAAGCCCGGGTCCTCCGCCTCTTCTTCCTCCTCGGAGGCGGCGTGGGGGCCGCGGTTCCCCACGATGACCGAGTAGAACGCGGGCAGCGCGAACAGCGACACCAGCACCGCCGTCACCAGTCCACCGATGATGACGATGGCGAACGGGCGCTGCGTCTCGCTCCCCGCGCCGCTGGAGAGCGCCGCCGGCATCAACCCCAGCATCGCGAGCAGCGCCGTCATCAACACCGCGCGGAACCGGCTCGCCGCGCCGCGCGGGAGGGCTGTCTCCAGCGCCTCGCCCAGCTTCCGCCGGTCATCCACCGCGCTCACCACCAGCAGCGACGCGAGGCACACCTGGCCCAGCAGGGTGATGAACCCCACCGCCGCGCTGACGGACAGCGGAATCCCCGTGAGCGCCAGCGCCAGCACGCCGCCGCACATGGCAAACGGCGCGCCCGCGAGCACCGCGCCCGCGCTGCGCATGGAGCCCAGCGCCGCGTACAAGAGCGCGAACACCACCAGGAACGACAGCGGCACGATGACCGCCAGCCGCCCGAGCGCGCGCTCCTGGTTCTCGAACTCGCCGCCCCACTTGAGGAACATGCCCTCGGGAATCGTCACCTCGCGCTCCACCGTGGCCATGGCCTCCTGAATCGTGGAGCCCATGTCACGTCCCTCCACGTTGAACTTCAGCGCCAGCGTGCGGCTGTTCGCCTCGCGGTTGATGCTCGCGCGGCCCAGCGCCTTCTCCAGCCGCGCCACCTCGCGCAGCGGGACGTGTCCTCCGCCCGCGGTGGGCACGAGGATGTCGCCGATGCGCGACTCGTCTTCCTTCTCGGTGCCGGGCAACAGCACGCGCACGGGCACGGGCCGCTCCTGCTCCCACAGCTCCGTCACCACCTTGCCGCCCAGCGCCGTCTCGACCAGGTCCTGCGCCGTGGACACGTCCACGCCCGCGCGGGCGAGCGCCTGCCGGTCCAGCACCACCTGGAGCTGCGGCACGCTCGAGTCGCGATAGAGCCCCAGGTCGACCACGCCCTCCACGCCCTGCAGCGCGGTGACGGCGCGCTCCAGCGTGCCGCGCATGGCCTCCAGGTCCGTGCCGAAGACCTTGAGCACCACCTTCCCGCGCACGCCGCTGATGGCCTCCTCCACGCTGTCCTTGATGGGCTGCGAGAAGTTGAAGCTCACGCCCGGAATCTCCAGCAGCGACGCGCGCATCTCGCGCACCAGCCGCTCCTTGTCCCAGCCGTCCCGCCATGTCTCCGACGGCGTGAAGCGCACGAACGTCTTCCCCATGTTGACGGCCTCGTTGTCGGTGCCGTCCTCCGGGCGGCCCTGCTCGACGAGCACCTCCTTCACCTCGGGGAAGTCCAACAGGCGCTTGCGCACCTCCAGGAGGATGTCCGCGCCCTTGGCCAGGGAGATGCTCGCGGGCATCTCCACGAAGACGTTGATGTCGCCCTCGTCCAGCTCGGGCAGGAACTCGCTGCCCACGCGCGAGCCCACGACTCCCGTGAGCACCACCAGCGCCGCCATGGAACCGAACACCAGTGTGCGACGCGGCATCAGCCAGGTCACCGCGCGCGCATAGGACTCGCGCAGGGTGACGAGCAGCCGGGGCTCCTTCACCTCGGCGTCCTTGGGCCTCAAGAGCAGGGCGCACAGCGCGGGCACCACCGTGAGCGCGAAGACGAGCGCCCCCACGAGCGCGAAGCTGTACGTCAGGGAGAGAGGACGGAAGATGCGGCCCTCCACGCGCTCCAGGGTGAAGACGGGGATGAGGGCCGCGATGATGATGGCCATGGCGAAGAAGGTGGGCCGGGCCACGTCGAGCGCCGAGTGGATGATGAGGCCCAGCATCTCGCGCCGCTTCCGGGGCCGCTTCACGCCCGCTTCGTGCAGCACGTTCTCCACCAGCACCACCGCGCCGTCCACGAGGATGCCGAAGTCGATGGCGCCCATGGAGATGAGGTTCGCGGGCAGCCCCACCATGCGCAGGCCGATGAAGGCCGTGAGCAGCGCCAGCGGGATGACGGACGCGACGATGAGCGAGCAGCGCATGCTGCGCAGGAACAGCCACGCCACCGCGACCACCAGGAGCGCGCCGTGCAGCAGGTTGTGGTGCACCGTGGACAGCGTCTGGCCCACGAGCACGTTGCGGTCATAGAACGGCTCGATGCGCATGCCCTTGGGCAGCACCTGCCCGTTGAGCTCCTTCACCTTGGCGTGCACGCCCTCCAGCACCGTGCTCGGGTTCTCGCCCCGGCGCAGCAGGACGACGCCCTCGGTGACGTCCATGTCCAGGTCGTGGCTCACCGTGCCCCGGCGCGGCGTGTGGGAGGCCACCACGCGCGCGACGTCGCCCACCGTCACCGGCGTGCCGTCCTCGCTCTTGAGGACGATGTCCTGCACGTCCTTGGCGCCCTTGAGGTAGCCCACGCCGCGGATGAGCAGCTCCTGGTCGCCCTGACGCAGGAAGCCTCCGCCCACGTTGCGGTTGGAGCGCTCCAGGGCCTCGGTGACGTCCGCCAGCGTCAGCTCGTGCGCGAGCAGCCGCGACGGGTCCACCTGGACGTGGAACTCCTTGAGGAAGCCGCCCAGGCTGAGCACGTCCGCGACGCCGGGCACCTGGCGCAGGTGCCGCGCGATGCTCCACTCCATCTCCGAGCGTGTCTCGGTGAGGGTGTGCCGGTCGCTCAGGACGCGGAACTGGTACACCTTGCCCAGGGGCGTGGCCTCCGGCGCGAGCCGCACGTCGGCTGCGTCGGCGAGGTCCGCGTTGGACAGGCGCTCACCGACGATGGTGCGCGCCTTGAACGGGTCCACGCCGTCGTCGAAGGTGAGGAAGATGAGCGACAGCCCGAAGAGGCTCTCGCTGCGCATCTGGAGCATGCCCGGGGTGCCGTTGAGCACGCGCTCCAGCGGCACCGTCACCTGGCGCTCGATCTCCTCGGGGGCGAGCCCCGGCATCTGCGCGATGACGTTGACCTGGAGGTTGGTGACGTCGGGGAACGCCTCGACGGGCGTGTCCAGATAGGCCTTCACGCCGAACAGGCCGATGCCCAGGGTCAGCAGCAACACCGGCAGGCGGCTGCGGACGCAGAATTCGATGAGTCGTCGCAACATAGGGAGCGGTCTCCGCTAGAGCAGCTGGTCCGCGGCGCCGTCGAGCAGCAGCGCGCCCCGGGTGACGACAGGCTCACCCGCGGACAGCCCCGCGATGACCTGGACGCGCCCATCCACGGGCGTGGCGACGACGACGGGCCGGCGCACGAAGGTGCGAGCGTCCTGCCGCACGTACACCACGGAGTCCTTCCCGTTGCGCAGCAGCACCGCCTCCACCGGGAGCGTCAGGCTGGCCTCGGCCGCGTCGATGCGCGCGCGGCCGAACATTCCTGGACGCAGCCCCTTGGACGGGCTGTCCAGCGCGATGCGCACCGGCGCCGTGCGCGAGCCGCTGGTGACCACCGCGCCCACCGAGACGACCTGGCCCGTGAGCGGCTCGTGCAGCGAGGGCAGGGTGACCCTCGCCCGCGTGCCCTCGCGCACCTGCGGCAAATCCCGCTCGAACACCTCCGCCACCACCCAGAGCGCGGAGGCGTCGCCCACCTCCACCAGCGGCTCGCCTCCGGGCTGCACGGAGACACCTTCCGTCGCGGTGCGCGCGAGCACCGTGCCGGCCAGCGGCGCGCGCAGGACGACAGTGGTGCCGCTCCCCGCGCCCACGAAGCCCACGGAGGCCTGGGCGCGGGCCAGCTCCGCGCGGGCCTCGGCCAGGCGCGTCTCCGCCGACAGCCGCTCGCGCTCCGTGCTCACGCCCTGGTCGAACATGCGCCGCTCACGCTCGAAGCCGGACTCCGCCTCGCGCAGCGCCGCCGCCGCGGTGGCCACCGCCGTGCGCGCCGCCGCGGCCTCCGGGCAGTCGAGCGTCACCAACGGGTCCCCGGGCTTCACCACCTCGCCGGTGCGCACGTGCACGCCCACCACGCGGCCGGCCAGCGGCGCGCCGAGCCGGGACACGGCCCCGTCCCGGAATGCCACGCGCGCGGGCGCCTGGAGCCTCGCCCCGCCGGCATCGGGCTGGACGGGGGTGACGGTGACGAAGGCCTGGGAGGCCTCGGCCAACTGCACCACCCCCTCCTTCAGCGTCTTGGGAGGAGGCCGCTCCGGGGTGGCGGTGGTCGCGGCGGCGCTGGAGCAGGCGGAGGAGAGGGCCAGCAGGCCCAGGAGCACGGTCCTTTTCATGGCCGGACACCAGGGCAAGTCCTGGTCCAGCGTGTCGCGTACTCAACTCATTGAAATCACAGGGAGTGAACTCGCCCAGCGGGCAGGTAGGAGCGAGGCGAATTGAATCACCTGTGCACTTTCGCCACAGTGGGCGGCGTGCGCATCGCCACCAAACTGGGGCTCTGGCTGACGCTGACCAGCGCCCTCATCCTGGGGTCCTACGGCTACCGACAGCTCCAGCGGGAGGAGCACGAGCTGCGCACGGCGACGGAGGAGTCCTCCCGGCTGTTGGCCACGGCGCTCCAGGTGGCCATGGAGAACGCGCTGCGGGACGGGCAGGGCGCGGACGTGCGGGAGATGCTGGAGTCGTTGGAGGTGAAGGACCCCACGGTCGACGTCTTCGTGTTCGATGCGAAGAAGGGGCTGGTCGCCCGCTCGTTGGGGAGCTCGCGCACGTTGCCGCTCGTCGAGGCGGAGGCGCTCCGGGTGATGGAGGCGCACGGCGTGACGTCGCGCTTCGAGGGGCCGGAGGGCCTGTCCCACCTGTCCGTGGTGGTGCCGCTGCGCAGCGACGAGGGCGGGACGGTGGGCGCGCTCGCGGTGGTCAATCCGCTGGATGGGCTGCGCATGGATTTGGAGCGCACGCGTCGGTCGACGCTGCTGTCCGTGCTCACGCTCATCGCGGGCATCTCGGTGGTGGGGTGGCTGCTCTTGTGGCTCCACCTCCAGCGTCCGCTGGAGCGCGTGGTGCGGGCGATGCGCGCGGTGCGCGGCGGTGACTTCTCCGCCACGGTGGTGGTGGAGCGCGAGGACGAGGTGGGGGAGATGGCGCATGCCTTCAACGCGATGGTGAAGGAGCTGGGCGAGGCGCGGGGCCGGCTCAACGTCGAGACGGAGGCGCGCATCTCGATGGAGGCGGGGCTTCGCCGCGTGGACAAGCTCGTCACGCTCGGACAGCTGTCGGCGGGACTGGCCCATGAGATTGGCTCGCCGCTGCTCATCCTCGGTGGGCGGGCGCAGGCGCTCGCGTCGAGGACGGAGCTGCCCGACGACGTGCGCCGCAACGCGGGCATCCTGGTGGAGCAGTGCGAGCGCATCACCCGGACGGTGCGACAGCTCCTGGACCTCACGCGCCGCAAGCCTCCGCGTCGGGAGGTGCTCGATGTCCACCAGCCCGTGCGCGCCGTGGTGGAGCTGCTCGAGCACGACGCTCGCAAGCGGGACGTGACGCTGGAGTTCCAGGTGGAGGCCCCGCTGCCCCGCGTCCTCGCGGATGGGGACGGCGTGCAGCAGGTGGCGCTCAACCTGCTCACCAACGCGCTGCGCGCCACGCCTCGCGGAGGTCGCGTGCGGGTGACGCTGGCGCCGTCCGTCTTCCGGAGCGCTCCCGGGCTGTCCGAGCGCCGAGGCGTCTGCCTGTGCGTCGAGGACACGGGCGTGGGCATCGAGGAGGAGCAACAGGCGCGAATCTTCGAGCCCTTCTTCAGCACCTGGACGGAGCTGGGCGGCACGGGGTTGGGGCTCGTGGTGGTGAAGTCCATCGTCGCGGACCACGCAGGCGCCGTCTCGGTGACGTCCCGAGCGGGCGAGGGCAGCCGGTTCCTCGTCCAGCTCCCAGCGGCCGAGGACGAGGACATGAAGGAGGAGGCAGAATGAGCGCGCGTGGACAGCGGATCCTCGTCCTGGATGACGACGCGGCGGTGGTGGACTTCCTCTGCGAGAGCCTCACGGAGCGCGGTTACGTGACGGTGGGGATGACGTCCCCCGAGGAGGCCCTGTCTCGCTGCGCGGAGGAGGCGTTCGACCTGGTCATCTCCGACGTGGAGATGCCTCGGATGCGGGGGACGGAGTTCCTGGAGGCGGTGCTCGCGCGGAGGCCGGGGCAGCTCGTGCTGCTCATCACGGCGTTCGGGAGCATCGAGCTCGCGGTGGCGGCGGTGAAGGCGGGGGCCTGCGACTTCGTGACGAAGCCCTTCAACATCGACGCGCTGGTGCTCTCCATCGACCGCGCGTTCCGCGAGCGTCAGCTGCGCAGGGAGATTGTGCGGCTGCGCGCGGCGGTGCCCACGGACGCGCCGGGGGGGCTGGTGGCGCGCAGCCCCGCGATGCGCAAGGTGCTGGAGATGGCGCGACGGGCCGCGCGCACGGACTCGACGGTGTTGCTCACGGGGGAGACGGGGACGGGCAAGAGCGCGCTCGCGCGGCTGGTGCACGAGTCGAGTGCCCGGCGCGCGGAGCCCTTCCTCCAGCTCAACTGCGCGGCGCTGCCACCAGGGCTCGCGGAGAGCGAGCTGTTCGGCGCCAGGCGTGGTGCGTTCACGGACGCGCGTGAGGACCGCGCGGGTGTCTTCGTGGCCGTGGGTGCGGGGACGCTGTTCCTGGACGAGGTGGGGGAGCTGTCGCTGGAGGTGCAGGCCAAGCTCCTCCAGGCGCTGGAGACGGGGAAGGTGAGGCCGCTGGGCGCCAGCGCGGAGGTGACGGTGCGCGCGCGGGTGGTGGCCGCGACGAACCGGCCGCTCGAGGAGCTGCTGCGCGACGGGCGGTTCCGGCCCGACCTGTACTACCGGCTCAACGTCATCCGCCTGGAGGTGCCCCCGCTGCGCGAGCGGCGCGAGGACATCGTCCCGCTGGTGGACTTCTTCCTGGGGCGGCTGGGAGGCGCGCAGGCGCGTGAGGTGCTCGGGGTGTCCGCGGCGGCGATGCGCAGGCTGGTGGCGCACGCGTGGCCGGGCAACGTCCGTGAGCTGGCGAACCTGCTCGAGCGCGCGGTGGCGCTGGCGGACCACGACACGCTCGTGCCCGAGGACTTCGACCTGCCGGGTGACAACGGCGGGATGCAGGCGCTGTTCACCCGGGCCAGCGGCGAGGAGCTGCCCCTGGAGGACGTCGAGCGGGCCTACGTGCGGCGAATCGTGGACGCGCAGAACGGCAACAAGGCCGCCGCCGCGCGCATCCTCGGCATCAACCGCCGCACGCTCTACCGGAAGCTGGGCGAGGAGTGACGCCTCGTCAGTCCCAGACGAACAGCCACTTCACGGCCTTCCCCAGGCCGTAGAACACCCAGCCCACGGGGCCGGGGCGCACGGGGCGCTCGAAGTCGAGGTTCACGGTGGACAGGGCGACCTCGCCCTCGAGCCCCTCCAGGCGCGCCTTGAGCGTCTCGTACTCCACCGTGATTCGCTCCAGCTCCTTCTCCACCTTGAGCGTGTCCTCGACGCTGACGGCGCGCTGGAGCAGCTCCAGGTAGCGCTCCCGGATGCGCGTCACGTTGGCCAGGCGCACCTTCAAGTCCCGGTGCACGTCGGTCACGTCGCTGGCGGAGACGCTCTTGCGCTCCACCTCGCCCAGCGCGGGCACCGCGGCCAGGAAGCCGTCCAACCGCTCGGCGGGGATGCGCACCACCGCGGAACGGGTCGTCACGTGCTCGGCGTAACCCCCATGCGTCTTCGCGAGCTGGACGGCCTGCGCCGGCCCCGACTCGGGCTCGTCCCGCTCCAGCGTCAGGGACGCCCGGTGGATGATGGAGCGACTCTCCAGCGGCACGGCGGTCCCCGGCGCACCTCCGGCCGCCAGGCCCTCGGCGAACGCGACGCGCTCGTGGGCTCGGTGGGTGGAGCAGGCGGTGAGGGTCAGGGCGAGGACGACCAGGAGCGAGCGCACGCGGGTTCCTTGTGAAGGGGAGAGGTCCGTTGAACCGGTCCTCTCAGGACACACCCGCCGGGCTCGACGTTCCAGCTCGACGGCCCGGAGTCGGGCCGGAGCCTGGACGCCTCTTCAGGACGCGCGGGGCGCCGCGGGGAGGGGACGCACGCCGTCGCCCTCGTAATAGATGCTGGCGCAACCCTTCTCGTAGACGACGAGGACGCGATCACTCTGCTCGAGCAGGTCGGAGGCTTTCTCCGTGGCCTTGCGGACGAGGGTGTCGAACCTACCCGAGCTCTGCTTGCTGCTGGCCCGGACTGTCACGACTGGCATGCGGTGTCCCGCTCCTTGTGCCCCACGGCAGGTGGCTCCAGGTACGACCTGGCTCCGGGCCCATCCGCAGGTAACGAACGCGTCATAGCCAAACGAACACTTCGTTGACAAGCGCTCCGCTCCGTGGCGCAAAGATGGATTCTATGCACCGCAAGCTCCTCTTTTTGCTGGTTTTCACGCTGGGTCTGGTCTCCACGGCGCAGGCGCAGACGATGACGAGCGCTCCTCGTCGCGTGCACACCTCGCCCACGCCCTTCTGGCTCCCGCGTGGCGCCTTCCTGGGGACCTCGTACAACGATGCGCTGCTGACGCCCCGGCTGAAGGTGCAGTGGGAGCTGACCTTCTTCCAGGACCGCAAGGACGCCTTCGTCTTCCTGGTGGAGGGCGGACTGGGGTGGGGGGCGCGCATGCCCACGCCCAAGGCGGGCAAGCCCGAGACCAACCTGGGCGCCTACTACGAGCACACCGCGCAGGTGGGCTTCGGCTACCGCAACCAGCTGCCCAACGCCGCGCACTGGGGGTTCCAGGTGACGGGCGGCCCGGTCTTCTATGGCGCCAAGTTCGACGGCGGCCCGCTGCCGGACAAGAACGTGGCCGGCATCGTCGAGGGCCGCATCCAGATTGGCTACCAGTTCGACAAGGTCGCCGCCGGCGTCGCGGTGGGCTACGGCGAGCCCTTCGGCCTCAAGCGCCGCTACCTGGGCCGGGGTTTCGTGGGTGGCCCGATGATCGGGTTGTTCATGGATTGGCGGTGAAGTCCGCGTAGACTGGGGTGCGCGGGAACCTCCCCCTTCCCGCGCCGCCCTTATGCCCGAGCTTCTGAGCGCCCATGTCTCGCGGTACCTGCGCAACCGGGGCGACCTGGAGCGGCAGCTGCCGCCCGGGCTGCTCCTCTTCTCCCCCTCGCCCGCCGACGACAGCCCGGTGGAGCAGGAGGAGTACCGTCTCAAGACGGTGACGAACGCGGGGCCCCCGACGCTGGGGGCGAGCGAGTCGGTGGTCTTCCCGGTGGTGAAGGCCCGCAGCAACGCCTTCGGCCGGGGCATCACGGTGGGGCGCACGGGCAACAACGACGTGGTGCTGGATGACGGCAGCGTGTCGCGCTTCCACGCCTGGTTCGCCCGGGACGAGGCCCAGGCGGGCTTCCTGCTGACGGACGCCGGCTCCAAGAACGGCTCGTGGATGGGGGGCGTCCGGCTCACCCCGCGCAAGCCCGTTCTGCTGGAGGATGGCGCGCGGTTGCGCTTTGGACAGGTGGAACTCGCGTTCTACACGGCAAGCGGTTTTGTCCGGATGCTCTCCGTACGGATGGCTCCCTGAGCCTTGCCACGTCTCAAGTGGCCTGCGTAACGTACGAAGTCGCCTACAGTCACACACGGGAGTGTTCGCGGTGGCCTTGACCACAGAAGCCTTCGGACTGACCGACGTCGGCCGCAAGCGGCAGCACAACGAAGACGCGATGCTGGTGGACGTGTCGCTCGGGTTGTACGTCGTCGCCGATGGCATGGGCGGGCACGCGGCCGGCGAGGTCGCCAGCAATCGCGCCACCGAGGTCGTCAAGCAGCACATCACCGCGAACCGGCACCTGCTCAAGGACCTGGGCAACAACCCCACGGCGGACAGCCGCTCGGCGGCGGCGGCGCTGGTGGAGGTGGCCGTGCAGCGCGCGTGCGCGGACATCTACCGCACGGCGATGTCGGACTCGACGAAGCGGGGCATGGGGACGACGTTCGTGTGCCTCGCGGTGGGGGGCAACAAGGCCGTCATCGGTCATGTGGGTGACAGTCGCGTCTATCTGGTGAGGCACGGCCAGTGTCACCGGCTGACGGAGGACCACACGCTGGTCGCCGCGCAGCTGAAGGCTGGCACCATCACCAAGGAGCAGGCGGCCACCTCGCAGTACCGCAACGTGATCACGCGCGCGGTGGGCATCCAGGAGTCCGTCCAGGTCGACACGCTCATCGTGGACCTGGTGCCCGGGGACATGTTCGTCCTGTGTTCGGACGGCCTGCATGGGTACGTCGAGGACGAGGAGCTGTTGCCGCTGGTGTCGGGGCTGGCGCCGGGGGATTTGCCCAAGCGGCTCATCGACATCGCGAACGAGCGGGGCGGCAAGGACAACATCACCGCGGTGGTGGTGAAGATCGCCGGGGACAGCGCCGCGCTGGCGAGCGAGGAGTCGAGCGAGGCGCAGTCGCGGATGGAGGCGCTGCGCAAGATTCCGCTGTTCCGTCACCTCACGTACAAGGAGCAGACGGCGGTGCTGTCCATCGCGACCACGCGCACGTATCCGGCGGGGCGTGAAATCGTGGTGGAGGGGCAGCCGGGCGAGGAGCTGTTCGTGGTCATCCGGGGCCGGGTGGCCATCGAGAAGAACGGGGTGGAGATCGCCGAGCTGCGCTCGGGCGGCCACTTCGGGGAGATGGGGCTCATCGACAACGCGCCGCGCTCGGCGACGGTGAGGGCGACGGAGCCCACGCGCACCATGGTCATCTCCCGGCCTGATTTGATGGGGCTGATGAAGCGCGAGTCCATCCTCGCGGTGAAGATGCTCTGGAGCTTCGTGCAGGTGCTGAGCGATCGGCTGCGCGCGACGAACTCCGAGCTGAGCGAGGCCCGCCAGGAGCTCGCGGTGGCTCAGGCCATCCAGCCCTTCGCCGAGGAGTGAGGGAGGCCACGCCATGAGCACGCGCACCCGTCGTCCGAGCACCGCCAGCTCACGTCAGACCCGCCGCGTAAGGTCCCGTCAGGATGTCACGGGAGGTCGTGTGGCGAGGGCGGCGGGCAGGGACGTGATGGTGAAGTTGATGGGTGAGGTGGTGGAGCTGCGCGAGGAGATGAAGTCCTCGCGGATGCACACGCGCATCCTGGCCTCGGGCATGGGCTCCATGCTGAAGAACATGGGCGAGATGCGCGAGAGCATGTCCGTGACGCAGGCGAACATGGGCGCGATGCAGGCGAACATGGGCGCGATGCAGGCGAACATGGGCGCGATGCAGGAGGCCATCACCGCGACGCAGGCGGCCTTGAGCGAGACGCAGGCGGCCCTGCGCGCGACGCAGGTGTCCCTGGGCGCGACGCAGCTGTCCCTGGGCGCGACGCAAGAGAGCATGGGCTTGATGATGACGACCATGGAGTCCGTGGTCGGCGTCGTCCGGACGGTGTCGGACGGTTTCCATCGGATGGAGACGAATGTCGGGCGCATGGCCCGGCTGTTGGGCTCGTTGAGCGAGACGACGAACGAGCGCTTCGAGCGGGTGGAGAAGCGCCTGGACGCACTCGAGGACGACACGAAGCAGTGATGGCTGCGTGACGTTGTCGCCCCACTGCGCTGGGGACGACGTGGAGTGGGGGAGAGCGTCGGGGAGAGGACTGGGTCCGGAATTTCCGGTGGGAATCGGCCGTTGCCGGGCCCGCCGCGGGCTAAGGTCCTCGTGACGAGCGCATGCGCAACTGGATTCTCATAGGGGTTCTGTCCGCCCTCGTGGTGGCTGGGGCCGCCTGGCTCTGGTCTCGCTCGGAGCGAGCGCCTGGAGACTTCCGCGCGTCCGCGTCCCTGGGCGCGACGTCCAGGTCACTTCCCGAGTTCTCCGCCGTGGAGGTCACCTCCGGGAGCCAGGAGGGCCTGGCGCTCACCGGCCGTGTCCTGGATGCCTCGGGGCGGCCCGTGCCGGACGCGGAGGTGTTCCTCTCGGCCAGCGCGGAGCGCACCCTGGTGGACGTGCGCTGTGACGAGTGCGACCAGGCGCTCCTGTCCTGTCCGGCGCGTGAGTCGACGCTGCACACGCTGGCCTTCTTCGAGCAGCAGCGCGGCTTCCTCAGTCCCCGGGCAACGGCGCGGACGGACGCCGAGGGACGCTTCCGCTTCGAGCACCTGGTCGGCGTGTCCTTCTCCGTGTGGGCCCGCGCTCCCGGCCTGGGTGTCGCGCTGAGGGACCGGGCCGCGCCGGGTGACCCGGTGGAGCTGTTCCTGCCGCCGCTGCGCTCCATCCTCGGCCAGGTCGTGGACGAGTCCGGACAGCCCTTGCGCGAGGCGCGCGTGTACGCGGTGTCTCGACGGGTACCGCTGCCCTTCGAGGCGCGGTCCGGAGCGGATGGTGCCTTCTCGCTGGAGGGGCTGGGCGAGGGCCCGTTCTACGTGCTGGCCATGGCGGAGGGCTACCTGCCCGCCGTCGAGTCCCTGGTGGAGGCGGGCTCCCAGCCCGTGCGCCTGCAGCTGACACCGTCGAGGACGCTGGAGGTCCGAGTGACCCGCGAGGGCCAGCCCGCGGCCGCGACGGTGCGAGTGCGCGGCGACCACCTGTCGCGCGACCTGCGCACGGAGGGTGAGGTCGTCCGCTTCACCGGCCTGTATCCGGATGAGCTGGTGGTGACGGCCGAGGCACCGGGACTGGGCTCGATTCCGCGCACGCTGACGCTGGAGGCGCGCGTCACGCAGGTGACGCTGGAGCTGGAGGAGGCCGGCAAGCTGCTCGTCACGGTGGTGGACGAGGCGGGCGAGCCCGTGCCGTCGCCGGAGCTGCTCTTGCGCACCGCGCGCGGAGAAGTCGTCCGCCGGGAGCGCGCGAGCACGGGCGCGCTGGTGGAACTGGGGCCGCTCGCCGTCGGCGAATACGTGCTGGAGGGCAAGGCGGAGGGCTTCCGCGAGGCGCAGCTCCCCGCGCGGGTGGGCAAGGGCGAGACCTCGCTGGAGCTGGAGCTGGAGCGCGCGACGCTCATCACCGGACGGGTGATGGACGTGTACGGCCGTCCCGCGCCGCGCGTGTCGGTGCTGGTCCAGCCGACGGGGGAGACGGTGCTCGCCGATGGGGACGGGCACTTCTCCGCGTCGGTGCCCACGCCGGGCCTGTACGAGCTGCACGCGCACCACTCCGAGTGGGGCGGTGGACAGGTGAAGGTGACGGCACCCGCGAAGGACGTCGAGCTGCCGCTGGAGCCGCATGCCTCCGTGGAGGTGACGGTGTCCTCCGGGGGCCGACGTGTGGAGGGCGCGGACGTGGTGCTCTGGGTGGACCAGGAGGGCATCTTCCGCAGCGACCGCTCCTCGGGGCCCGACGGCGTCGTGCCGATGCGCGGGATGCCGGAGGGGACGTACTCGATGGTGGCCTCGCATCCGGACTTCCAGCCCTCCGAGCGCAAGCAGGTGACGGTGACGGAGGGGCAGACGCTGAAGCTGGAGGCCGAGCTGAAGCCCGGCGCGCCGCTCACGGGCGACGTGGTGGACACGCAAGGGGCGCCGGTGGCGGGGGCCGCGTTGTCGGTGGTGCCTCGCGGCGCGGATCCCGTGGTGAGCGACGCGCGCGGCCACTTCGAGTTCCGCTCGCTGCGGCCCGACCGGGGCTACCGGCTGGAGGTGAAGCACTCCGGTTACGACCAGACGGAGCGCGCCGAGGGCAAGGCGGGCGGGCCTCCGGTGAAGGTGGTGCTCAAGAAGCGCGACATGTTCCGCGGCCGCGTGGTGGGCAATGACGGCGCGCCCGTGCGCCGCTTCCGCATGGACGAGCATCAGGTGGACAGCCCCGACGGTCGCTTCGAGCTGCCCCTGCCCACGGCGGGAGACCGCGTCATCGTCGCGGTCGATGCCTCCGGCTACGAGCCGCTGATGGTGGACCGTCCGGTGTCTGCCGAACTGGGAGACCTGGTGCTGGAGAAGCTGCCGAGCATCAGCGGGAGGGTGCGGGACGCGAGCGGCGGGCCCGTGGCGGACGCCGTGGTGTCCTGTGAGGTGTGCGACGAGTCCGTGATGTCGGGCCCGGACGGCACCTTCACGCTGGCGAGTCCGCCGTATGTGGCCCGCTACACCGTGTCCGCGCGCAAGGGGCGGCTGAGTGGGACGCAGGCGGTGGAGCGTGGGAGTGGCGCAGCGCTGGAGCTGACACTGAAGCAGGCGACGCGGTTGAGCGGTCGCGTGTTCCTGCCGGGAGGCCAGCCCGCCGCGGGCATCGGCATCGAGGCGGTGAACGGAGACCGGGGCGAGCCACTCAACATCGTCACCGGGCCGGATGGGGCCTACTCGGTCGACGTGGCGCCCGGCAGCTATCGCTTCATGCTGGGCACGGGACGCGACTTCGCGGGCGAGCCCGCCCTGGTGGTCCAGGTGGGTGGCGCGCAGATGCACCTGGACCTGGGGCCCGCGCCGGGCAGCGCGTCGCTCACCGTGCAGCTCAAGCCCGAGCGCGGCAAGGCGCTGTGGGTGGTGGCCGGGGACGTCCCGGTGACGAGCAATCCGCCGGCGCAGGAGCTGATGCGCTCACGCTGGGCGCACCTCATCTACCAGCCACGCTCCGAGCAGGTCGTCGTCACTGGCCTGCCACCCGGGCGCTACACGCTGGTGTGGGGGGCGTTCCATGTGGAGATGCCGGGAGGCCCCGAGGTGCGGGTGGTGGACGTGCCCTCCAGCGGTGAGGTGACGCTGGGACGTTGAGGCGCCGGGCCTGCTGCTCGTGCGGCTCGGGTTGCGAGCCGGCATGCGGGCGCATTAGGAAGCCGCATGGACGTGACCGCGTTGAAGGGCCGTCGCATCGTGGTGGGTGTGGCCGGTGGTATCGCCGCGTACAAGGCCTGTGAGCTGGTGCGCGAGTTGGGGCGCGCGGGCGCCGAGGTGCGGGTGGCCATGACGGAGGCCGCTCGGCAGTTCGTCACCCCGCTGACCTTCCAGGCGCTCAGCGGGCATCCGGTGCTTTCCGACTACTTCGACCCCTCGCAGGAGGGGAACTTCGGCCATTTGGACCTGGCGCGCTGGGCGGAGGCGTTCGTCGTGGCGCCGGCCACGGCGGACCTGCTGGCGCGGGTGCGCGCGGGCATGGCGAACGACGCCGTGACGACCTCGCTCCTGGCCTTCCGCGGGCCGGTGGTGCTCGCCCCGGCGATGAACGTGGCCATGTGGGACAACGCGCAGACGCAGGAGAACGTGGCGGCGCTGGCGGCGCACGCGCGCTTCAGCTTCGTGGGGCCGGGGGCGGGGCTGCTGGCCTGTGGCGACGTGGGCGAGGGGCGACTGGCGGACGTGCTCGCAATCGTGGCGGGAGTCGCCACGCGCTTCGCGCCGGGGCCGCTCGCGGGCAAGCGGGTGCTGCTGACGGCGGGGCCCACGCGTGAGTTCCTGGACCCGGTGCGATTCATCTCCAATCCCTCCACGGGGAAGATGGGGCTCGCGCTGGCGCATGCGGCGCGTGCGCTGGGGGCCTCGGTGACGGTGGTGTTGGGGCCGGTGGGCGCGGTGGACCGCACGGGGCTGGAGGTGGTGGACGTCGTCTCCGCGGAGGAGATGGCGCGCGAGGTGCTGAGCCGGGTGGCCGACTCCGACGCGTTCATCGCCACGGCGGCCGTGAGTGACTGGCGGCCGGAGACGCGCGCGCCGCAGAAGGTGAAGAAGGGCTCGAGTGCAGGGCCGGAGACGCTGAAGCTGGTGCGCACGCCGGACGTGCTGGCCGAGGCCTCGCGGAAGGTGGCGGGGCAGGCGCGGCGGCCGGTGCTGGTGGGGTTCGCGGCGGAGACGGAGCGGGTGGTGGAGCACGCGCGCGAGAAGCTCGAGCGCAAGGGGCTGGACGCCATCGTCGCCAACGACGTGACGGCGCCCGGCGCGGGCTTCGGCACGGACACGAACCGGGTGACGGTGTTGACCCGGACCGGCTCGCCACGGGAGCTCCAGGGCACCAAGGACGCCGTGGCCCGGAGCCTCCTCGAGCTCCTGCTGGTGCAGCGCGCGGCGTCCGGCGTGTGAGCCTCAGGGCGTCCGGGGCTCGACAACGGCGAGCGTGACGGTGGCCTTGGAGACGCGCTGCTCCTGGCCTCCGGCGACGGTGTGGACCTCGGACTCGACGACGATGAGCCGGCGGCCCGCGCAGCACCCTGGCCTTGCAGCGCAGCGCCTCGCCTCGTGCCGCCTGGAGCAGGTGGGTCGTGAAGTCCACGGTGAGGACTCGCTGAGGGCGGGGCACGAGGGTGGCGGAAGAGGGCCTCCGTGTCCTGACGGTAGTCCGGGTTCTGTGGATTCATGGGGAGCAGGGTAGCCCGCCATCAGGGGGACCCACCCGGGGGGCCGGCGCGCGGGTCGACCCGGTGTGCGGTGAATCGAACCCGCGGCCCGTGGCTCCGGAGGCCCACGACGGAGGTGTGAAAGGCCGGCCGTGACGCGGTGTGGTGGGGAACTTGACGCTGTGAGGGAGGTCCGGGCCGCCCCGTGGAGGAGCGTCCGCCCAGGATGGATGTCCGCTTCCTTGCGCCCGGGCCTGCCCTCCGATACCGATCGGTCATCGTGAACGACGATTCGCCCGAAGCCACGCAGGAACTGAGCGCCGTGCTGGAGGATGTGCGCCGTCACCTGCTCTGGCAGGAGGACGGTGGCGGGCGTCAGCTGATGATCGACGCCAAGGCGGCGGCCGAGCTCCAGCGCCTGACGCCCTCCTTGCGCTCCCGGTTCGCCCGTCCCGGACCAGCGACCGAGCCCGCACCGGCCGAGCGCAAGCCCGCTCCGTCCACGGCGACCACGCCGATGTCGCGTCCGGGCGACGCGCCGCCGGGCCCGGGCACCTCGCGCTTCGAGCGGCCCGTGGGCGCCGCCAGTGCTCCGAGCCAGGCGACTCCCTTGCCATCGAGCCGTCCACTGGCCCCCTCGGAGCCCGCTCCCCGCGCGCCGGGCCCCGCGCCCCTCGCGGCGCGGGGGACCACCGCGCCTTCCGCCTCGAACGGGATGCTCCTCGACGTGCCGAGGTCGTCCTCCACGGGCAGCGGACCGCTGCCGGGCGTGGTGGACGGCGAGCGGCCGACGCTGGACCAGGTGCGCCGGGAGCTGGGCGACTGCCAGCGCTGCAAGCTTTGCACGGGGCGCAAGAACATCGTCTTCGGTTCGGGCAACCCCCGCGCGGAGCTGGTCTTCGTGGGCGAGGGGCCGGGCGAGAACGAGGACCTGCAGGGCTTCCCGTTCGTGGGCGCGGCGGGAGATCTGCTCACGAAGATGATCGAGGCGATGGGCTTCCGTCGCGATGACGTCTACATCTGCAACGTGGTGAAGTGCCGGCCCCCGGGCAACCGGAACCCGGAGCCGGACGAGATCGCCGCGTGCGAGCCCTTCCTGCGCGCGCAGCTCGCGGCCCTCCAGCCGAAGGTGGTGGTGGCGCTGGGCAAGTTCGCGGCGCAGACGCTGCTTCGAGATTCGACGCCCATCACCCGCATGCGCGGGGCCTGGCGTGTCTACGAGGGCATTCAGCTCATGCCCACCTTCCACCCCGCGTACCTGCTCCGCAATCCCGCGGAGAAGCGCAAGGCGTGGGAGGACCTGCAAGCCGTGATGAAGATATTCGGCAAGAACCCGGGCTCGCGCGCGTAGCGCGGCCGCGAAGGGGGAGACTCGGATGAAGGGATTGCTGGAGACGCGCGAGGTGCAGTCGCCCGCGCTGGAGTCCAACCCGCTGGGCGACCCGGCCCGGCGCAAGCTCACCGTGTACCTGCCGCCGGGGTACGCCGAGTCGGACCGTCGCTACCCGGCCGTGTACTTCCTGCACGCGTTCGGCAACAGCGGCGGCACGTGGACCAACGCCTCGGGCTTCGCGCCGTCCGTGCCCGAGCGGCTGGACGCGCTCATCGCGTCCGGCGCGGTGCCCCCCGTGGTGGGCGTGTTCCCCGACGCGTGGACGTCGCTGGGCGGCAGCCAGTGGATCAACAGCGACGCCATCGGCCGGTACCGTGACTACCTGGCCAAGGACATCGTGGGCTTCGTGGACCGCACCTTCCGCACGCTGCCCAAGGCGGCGTCGCGCGCGGTGCTGGGGCACAGCTCGGGTGGCTATGGCGCGCTGGTGATGGGGCGCTACCATCCGGAGCTCTTTTCGCTCCTGGGCGCGCACTCGGCGGACGCCTACTTCGAGTACTGCTACCTGCCGGACCTCCCGAAGGCGGCCAGCTCGCTGCTGAAGTCGGGCGGCATCGAGTCCTGGCAGGGAGAGTTCCGTCAGCGCGTGCGCGAGACGAAGATGCGCGGGGACGACTTCCCGGTGGTGAACACGCTGGCGATGGCGGCGGCGTACTCGCCGAAGAAGGGCGAGCCGCTCAACCTGGAGCTGCCCTTCGACGCGCAGACGGGCCGGCTGAAGCTGGACGTGTGGAACCGGTGGCTGGTGCATGATCCGGTGCGCTTCGTCCCCAAGTTCCTGGATGCCTTCCGCAAGCTGAAGGGCGTCTTCCTGGACTGCGGCACGCGCGACGAGTTCAACCTGCGCTGGGGCACGCGCATGCTGGCGGACGACCTCAAGAACGCGGGCGTGGACCTGGTGCACGAGGAGTTCGAGGACGGTCACTCCGGCGTGTCCTATCGCTTCGAGCGCTCGCTCTCGGTGCTGCTGCCCAAGCTCTCCCAGGAGTAGCCCTTCACCCAGGCTCGCGCGGTGCTGTGTCCGGAAGGGCCCTCTTGCTGACAGGAGGGCCCTCGGGAGTGGGGGCCGCGCGACGTGACGCTGGCCATCCCCCCGGCGGAGCGGATAGACGCAGGACTCCCGCGCGACAGGCCGCTCGGCTGTGGGCGCGGATGGACCTTCAGGGAGATGGAACATGAGCAACGACCTCTACGGGCTGTCCCGCGTCGTCGGCGAGAAGGGCGTGTTGCCGCAGCGCGCGCGCAAGCTGGACCCCTCGCTGCCGTGCCGTGATTCGGAGGTGCTCATCGACGTGGAGAGCCTCAACATCGACGCGGCGTCCTTCAAGCAGATCAAGGGCGAGGTGGGCGGAGACCCGGCGCGCATCGGCGCGCGCATCCAGGAGATCGTCCTGGAGCGCGGCAAGATGCAGAACCCCGTGACGGGCTCGGGCGGCATGTTGATTGGCCGCGTGAAGGAGATCGGCGCGAAGCACCCTGCGCGGGGGCAGCTCCAGGTGGGCGACCGCATCGCCACGCTGGTGAGCCTGACGCTGACGCCGCTGGTCATCGAGGAGGTGAAGGCGGTCCACGTGGACATCGACCGCCTGGACATCCGCGGCCACGCGCTGCTCTTCGCCACGGGCATCTACGCGAAGCTGCCGGCGGACCTCCCGGACACGCTGGCGCTGGCGGCGCTCGACGTGTGTGGCGCGCCCGCGTTGGTGGCGCGCTACGTGCGGCCGGGCATGACGGTGGCCGTGCTGGGCGCGGGCAAGAGCGGCGCGCTGTGTCTGGCCCAGGCCCGGCGCAACCTGGAGAGCCGGGGACAGCTCATCGCGATGGACGTGTCGCAGCCGGCGCTGGACGCGCTGACGGCCATCGGCCTGTGTGACGTCGCGCTGAAGGTGGACGCGACGCAGGGCGTGGACGTGATGGAGGCGGTGAGCCAGGCCACGGGCGGTCAGCTCTGTGACCTGGTGGTGAACTGCGCCAGCGTGGGCAACACGGAGATGGCCACCATCCTCTCGGTGAAGGACGGCGGCACGGCCATCTTCTTCTCCATGGCCACCAGCTTCACCACGGCCGCGCTCGGCGCGGAGGGCGTGGGCAAGGACGTCACCATGCTGGTGGGCAACGGCTACGTGCCCGGCCACGCCTCGCTCACCCTGGCCCTGCTGCGCACCGAGCCCGCGCTGCTCCAGCTCTTCGCCACGCGCTACGTCTGAGCGTCGGCCTGACGCTATCTCGCGGCGGCGGTGTCCTCCGGTGACACGGGGGCGGGCGCCACGGGGGCCTGAGGCGCGCTCTGCGTCCGGGCCCAGTCGGCCGCGCTGCGACCGCTGGCGTCCTTGAGCTCCTCGGACGCGCCTTTCTGTCGGAGCGCGTCCACCACCTCCTGCCGACCGAACAGCGAGGCGAACATCAGCGCCGTCTGGCCCAGGCTGTTGGCCTGGTCCACGGCGCACGGCTGCGCGTTGAGCAGCGCGACGATGTCCGCATGGCCCTTGAAGGCCGCGCCCATCAACGCGGTGTTGCCGCGCTTGTCCCCGGCGCACGCGTCCACCCCGGCCGCGAGCAGCACGCGCACGGTGTCCAGGTGCCCGTGGTAGGCGGCGAGGATGAGCGGTGTGAAGCCGCGCTCGTCCCGGGCCTCCGCGGAAGCGCCCGCCTTCACCAGACCGGAGACGAGCTCCGTGTCACCGACCCGCGCGGCGGCGAGCAGGTATCGCTCCGCCTCGTTCGCGGCGAGCAGCCGTCCCTGGGGCGAGGGTTCGGCCTTCAGTGAGTACCACGCGGCCGTCACCACCCCGCACACCAACACCAGCAGACCGAGGGCTCCGAGGAGCAGCTTGCGGAACATGTCCATCCTCCAGGCGGACGAGAGGGGAGGGGCCCGCGCCGGTGCTCAGGCACGGGCCCCGGTGCTTCACTCAGGAGCGCTTCAGCGGGTGGCGAGCGGCGCCACGGCGGCGCGGGCGTCATCCACCTTCACGTTCACCGCCTTGGCCAGCCTGGTGCCGAACTCCTCGTTGGCGACGAAGAAGTGGCCCACCATGCGCGCCTTCACGCGGGCGTCACGCACCTGGCCCAGGTCCCCGGCCAGGTTCTTCACCAGGCGCTCACGGGCCGCCGGGTCCAACGCCACGTAGAACGCGCCCGCCTGCGAGAAGTTGTCCGTCTTCTCGATGGGCTGCTGCTGGGAGGTGCCGGACAGGGGCAGTCGCGAGAACAGGTGCTGGGGGGCCTCCTGCGACTCGCGGGCGATGCTCGGCTCGTAGTTCACGTCCGACTTCGTGTTCGCCACGTTCATGGCGCCGGCCTGGTTGTTGTTGTTCACCGAGGCGCGCGCGCGGTTGACGGGCAGCGACTGGTAGTTGGCGCCCACGCGGTAGCGCTGCGTGTCCGCGTAGGAGAAGAGCCGGCCCTGCAGCAGGCGGTCCTCGGACGGCTCGATGCCGGAGGGCTGTACACCGGGGGAGAACGCCGACTGCTCGGTCTCCTCGAAGAAGTTGTCCGGCAGCTTGTTGAGCGTGAACCCGCCCAGCTTGACGGAGGGCGCCTTGTCCTCGGGCCAGACCTTCGTCGGGTCCAGCGGGTTGAACGCGAAGCTGTCCAGGTCCTTCGGGTCCAGCACCTGCGCCGACAGCTCCCACGAGGGGAACTTCCCCGCGCCGATGGACGCGTACAGGTCCGTGGTGGCGTTCTGGTGGTCCTCGCCGGCGATGCGCGCGGCCTCCTCGCTGGTGAGGCTCTTGACGCCCTGCTGCGAGGCCCAGTTGAACTTCACGTACTTGTACTCGCCCTTGGCGTTGACGAACTTGAACGCGTGCACGCCGTGCCCGTTCATCTGCCGGTAGTTCGCCGGGATGCCGATGTCCGAGTAGAGCTGCGTCAGCATGTGCGTCGACTCGGGGATGTGGGAGAAGAAGTCGAAGAAGCGGTTCGGGTCCTGCTTGTTGGTGACGGGCGACGGCTTGAGCGAGTGCACCATGTCCGGGAACTTGATGGCGTCGCGGATGAAGAAGACCGGCAGGTTGTTGCCCACCAGGTCCCAGTTGCCGTCGTCCGTGTAGAACTTGAGCGCGAAGCCGCGAGGGTCTCTCAGCGTCTCCGGCGAGCCGGACGGATGGATGACTGTGGAGAAGCGCACGAACATCGGCGTCTTCTTCCCCTTGTTGGCGAACAGGGACGCGCGCGTCAGATTGGAGAAGTTGCCGTAGCTCTCGAAGACGCCGTACGCACCCGCTCCGCGCGCATGCACCACGCGCTCGGGGATCCGCTCGCGGTCGAACCGCGCCAGCTTCTCGATGAGGTGGAAGTCCTCCAGCAGGATTCCGCCGCGCGGACCCGCCGTCTTGGAGCTCTGGTTGGTGCCCACGGCTGCACCCGTATCCGTGGTGAGCGGCGGCGGATTGGCCGCGAGCGCGGGACCACTCAGCAGTACGGCGGACAGCAGCAGCGAACGCGTCTTCATGCGGAAACTCCTCTCGGGGGATGAGGCGGAGCCGCTCCAAAGCACGCACCGTGCCGTCTCTTGGAATCCAATAATTCCGAGCGCTTGAAGGCCGTTTGAAGACCAAGCTCACCGGCAATTCGGTGGCGACACCGCTCCCTCGGTGGGGTGGACGCTGTTATTTCGGTGTCGGGGTTGGCCAACCGATAATGCGGTGCGGCAGCGCCATTCCGGTATGCTTCAGCGCTTCCTGTAGGCGTTCGGGCGGGTAAGGTGCGCCCATGCCAGGCCCGTTCATCGACGACGCGCAGATTGCGCATGCGCGCACTCTGGCGGAGGAGATCGTCAATCCGATCTTCGACCTCATCCGCCGTAACACCACTGTATCGATTGAGCGCACCGTGTTGCGCTTCTTCGGAATCTCCGGAGCAGGCGCGCGAGGGGTGCCGCTCGCCAACCTGATGGTCGACAAGCTCAAGGCCGCGGGCGTCCTCAACCGGGGCGCCGCCTATTGGTATGGCCGCGCGCTGCACCTGGGCGCCAAGAGCCCGCTGGAGGCCGTGGAGCGGCTGACGGCGCTGCCCACCGACAAGCTGGGCCCCCTGTCCCCCGACGTCGAGCAGAACCTGCGCGACGAGGTCCGCTCGGAGGCGCGCTCCGCCTTCGAGGACATGAAGGCGCGCATCACCGCGCGCGAGGAGCTGCGCAAGCAGTTCCCCATGTCGCCGGCGCCGCACAAGTACGTCATCGTCGCCACGGGCAACATCTACGACGACGTGGACCAGGCCCGGGCCGCGGCCCAGGCGGGCGCGGACGTCATCGCCGTCATCCGCTCCACCGCGCAGTCGCTGCTCGACTACGTGCCCCACGGCGCGACGACGGAGGGCTACGGCGGCACCTACGCCACCCAGGAGAACTTCCGCATCATGCGCGAGGCCCTGGACGACGAGAGCCGCAAGCTCAAGCGCTACATCCAGCTCACCAACTACTCGTCCGGCCTGTGCATGTCGGAGATCGCCTTCTGCGCGGCCTACGAGAAGCTGGACATGCTGCTCAACGACGCGATGTACGGAATCCTCTTCCGTGACATCAACATGCGGCGCACGTTCATCGACCAGTACTTCAGCCGCCGCATCTGCGCCCTGGCCGGCATCATCATCAACACCGGCGAGGACAACTACATCACCACCGCGGACGCGTACGACGCGGCCCACACCGTCATCGCCAGCCAGTTCATCAACGAGTGCTTCGCCAAGCGCGCGGGCCTCAAGGACTGGCAGCTGGGCATCGGCCACTCGTACGAGATCGACCCGTACCGCGACGACACGCTCCTCTTGGAGCTGTCCCAGGCGATGCTGGTGCGCCGCTGCTTCCCGGACGCGCCGCTCAAGTACATGCCGCCCACCAAGCACAAGGAGACGGACATCTTCTTCAGCCACGCGTACGACGTGATGGCGGACCTGGTGGCCATCTGGACGCGGCAGGGCATCCAGCTGCTCGGCATGATGACCGAGGCCATGCACACGCCGCTGCTCGCGGACCGCTACGTGGCGCTCAAGTCCGCCAACTACATCCACCGCGCGGCGCGCGGCATCGACGAGGAGTTCACCGTCCGCGAGGACGGGAAGATCGCCAACCGGGCGCGTGAGGTGTTCGCCCAGGCGATGAAGCTGCTCCAGGAGTGCCGGGATGAGGGCATGGTGGCCGCCATCGGCAAGGGGCACTTCGGCGACGTCAAGCGCGAGGAGACCGGCGGCAAGGGTCTGGACGGCGTGCTGGAGAAGGCCCCCGATTACTTCAACCCGTTCCTGGAAATCCTGGAGGCACAATGATTGTCGGTACCATCCTGACGGTGGTGATGGCGGCGGGTGGCTCGGCGGACGCGCTGACGCAGTTCCAGGTCAAGAACGTGGCCGTGCAGGTGCCGGCCGCGTGGACGCGCTCCAACGAGGACGGGACGGCGAAGTTCACGGCGCCCAGCGGGGACGCGTACTTCCTGGTCGACGTGGGCGCGGTGCAGACGGCGGGCATGAAGGCGCAGGTCTGCGTGGACAAGATCGTCACCGGCAGCGGCGGCACGGGCTGGGAGAAGCTCAAGGTCGGCGGGCAGCCGGCGGCGCGGCGGCTGGACACGGACGCGTCGACGAACGGGGCGCTGGTGGACACCTGGACGTACGTGGGCTGTGACGGCCGCACGACGTGGTCGGTGGTCTTCCACCTGGAGCAGGGCAAGAAGGAGCGCTTCGCGCCCCTGGCGGAGAAGGTGGCCGGGAGCGTGAAGTTCCAGCGGGCGCGGGGGAAATGACGCGATGGTGAAGCCGAGCAAGCAGATCATCCGTCCCTACGGAGACCGGCGGGACGACGGCGTGGTGCAGCTGTCGTTCACGCTGCCGGTGCCCCTGTCGGAGAAGGCCAAGGAGGCCGCCGCCGTCTTCACGCGCAAGATGGGGTTCACCGACGTGAAGGTGGCCGCCGCCGAGCGCGCCGCGGACAGCTACACGTTCTTCATCGTGTACGCCCGCTCGGGCGTCACGCTGGACTACGCCGAAATCGACGTGCCCGAAGTCGTCGTGAAGAAGATGTCCTTCGACGACCTCAACGCCTTCATCAAGGAGAAGGTCGCCCGGCGCATCGTCGTGTTCGGCGCGTGCACCGGCACCGACACGCACACGGTGGGCATTGACGCCATCCTGAACATGAAGGGCTACGCGGGCGACTACGGCCTGGAGCGCTACCCCGGGTTCGAGGCGTTCAACCTGGGCAGCCAGGTGCCCAACGAGGACCTCATCAAGCGGGCCATGGCGAAGAACGCCGACGCCATCCTGGTGAGCCAGGTCGTCACCCAGCGCGACGTGCACAAGGACAACTCGCGCCAGTTCATCGAGGCGGCCAAGGCGGCGGGCATCCACGGCAAGGTGCAGCTGCTCTTGGGCGGCCCGCGCGTGGACCACAAGCTGGCGCTGGAGCTGGGCTTCGACGCGGGCTTCGGTCCGGGCACCAAGCCCTCCGACGTGGCGAACTACATCGTCCACGCGCTCCTGAAGAAGCTGGGCAAGGAGCCCCAGGACATGCACTACCAGGGAGAGCCCTCATGAGCACGGGAACCAAGGCCATCATCCGCCTGCGCATGAGCAGCCACGACGCGCACTACGGCGGCAACCTGGTGGACGGCGCGCGGATGCTCGGGCTGTTCGGCGACGTGGCCACGGAGCTGTGCATCCGGGCCGACGGCGACGAGGGCCTGTTCCGGGCGTACGACTCGGTGGAGTTCCTGGCGCCGGTGTACGCGGGGGACTTCATCGAGGCGGAGGGAGAGATCGTCAGCGCGGGCAACACGTCGCGCAAGATGCGCTTCGAGGCGCGCAAGGTCATCCGCCCGCGTCCGGATGTGAATGACTCGGCGGCGGACCTGTTGCCGGAGCCCATCGTCGTGTGCCGTGCTTCGGGCACCTGCGTGGTTCCCAAGGACAAGCAGCGAGGTCAGCGATGAGCACTCCCATGGTCATCACCGCGGCGATGGTGGGCGCGGAGACGACGCGCGAGCAGACGCCGCACCTGCCCATCACCGCGGAGGAGATCGCCGAGGACGCGGCGCGCTGCCGCGAGGCCGGCGCGGCCATGGTGCACCTGCACGTGCGCACGCCCGACGGCAAGCCGTCCCAGGACGCGGAGCTGTTCCGGGCGGCCATCCGCGCCATCCGCAAGCGCACCGACGTGCTCATCCAGACGTCCACCGGTGGTGCGGTGGGCATGACGGTGGACCAGCGCTGCGGGCCGCTCACGCTGACGGGGGAGGACCGGCCGGACATGGCCACGCTCACCACGGGCACCGTCAACTTCGGCGAGGAGGTCTTCTGGAATCCCCGCCCGCTGGTGCGCGACATTGCCAAGCGCATCCGCGCGCTCGGGCTGCGGCCGGAGCTGGAGTGCTTCGACGTGGGGATGATCGACGAGGCGCGCTACCTGGCCAAGGAGGGCCTGGTGGACCTGCCCGCGCACTTCGACTTCGTGCTCGGGGTGCCGGGCACGCTGCAGGCGCGGCCGGAGGTGCTGGACTTCATGATCGCCTCGCTGCCGGAGGGCAGCACCTGGACGGTGGCGGGCGTGGGGCGCTTCCAGCTCGCGTTCGTGGACGAGGCCGCGAAGCGGGGCGGCAACGCGCGCGTGGGCCTGGAGGACAACATCTACGTGTCCAAGGGTGTGCTCGCGAAGGGCAACTGGGAGCTGGTGGCCGAGGCCGCCAGAAGGGCCCGGGCCCACGGCCGGGAGCCCGCGACTCCCGAGCAGGCTCGCAAGCTGCTGAGACTGAGCTGAACCCCGCCGCCGACACACTCAAGTGTGTCGGCGGTTTTCTTTCCAGAACATGTCAGCAACCTGGGCCCCTTCGCGTCGGCGTTCGCCGGACGCCGCTCGTTCGCCCGGACTCCGGCGCGTGAGGGTCCCACTCACTTCCGAGGAGTCGTACGCATGGACACGGAGCTGAAGGGGCAGGGCGTCCTGGTGACGGGCGGCGCGGGCGGCATCGGCACGGCCATCGTCCAGGCCTTCGCCGCCGAGGGCGCGAAGGTGGCGGTGCACTACCACTCCCGCGAGGCCAAGGCGCGCGAGCTTGCGGGGAAGGTGGGCGGCGCGGCGGTGGGCGCGGACCTGACGTTGGAGGCCCAGGTGGACGCGCTGGTGCCCGCGTCGGTGGCGGCGCTGGGCCGACTGGACGTGCTGGTGTGCAACGCGGGCGTGTACCCGGCCCCGGACGTGCCGGTGTGGGAGATGTCGCTGGAGCGCTGGCGCCGCACGCTGGCGGAGAACCTGGACAGTGTCTTCCTGTGCTGCCGCGCCTTCCTGCGCCACGTGAAGACGACGGGCGTGGGCAACATCGTCATCGTCAGCTCGACGGCGGGCCTGTTCGGCGAGGCGGGACACGCCGACTACGGGGCGGCCAAGGGCGCGCTGGCGAGCGGATTCCTGCGCAGCCTCAAGAACGAGCTGGGCCGCATCGCGCCGGGGGCCCGCGTCAACGTGGTGTGCCCCGGTTGGACGGAAGTGGACCGCAACCGCGACAAGCTGAAGGCGGAGGGGTTCGTGAAGCGGGTGACGCGCACCATGCCGTTGCGCAAGGTGGGCCAGCCCGAGGACGTGGCGCGCGCGGTGGTGATGCTCGCGTCGGATTTCGTCTCCGGCCACGTGACGGGTGAGGTCGTCACCGTCGCCGGAGGCATGGAAGGACGGGTGCTACATGACGACTGATGCCATCGATGTACGGAAGCACAACCGCGACGCCTGGAACCGCCAGGTGTCCCTGGGCAACCGGTGGACGGTGCCGGTGGGGCCGGAGGTCATCGCGGCGGCGCGCAAGGGCGAGTGGGGCATCCTGCTCACGCCGACGAAGATTGTTCCTCGCGAGTGGTTTGGTGAGGTCGCTGGCAAGCGCGTGCTGTGTCTGGCGGGCTCCGGTGGACAGCAGGCGCCCATCCTCGCGGCGGCGGGCGCGAAGGTGTCGGTGCTCGACAACTCGCCGGCGCAGCTGGGGCAGGACCGGCTGGTGGCCGAGCGCGAGGGACTGACGCTGCGACTGGAGGAGGGGGACATGCGCGACCTGTCCGTCTTCGAGGACGGCAGCTTCGACCTCATCTTCCACCCGTGTTCCAACGGCTTCGTGGACGACATCCAGCCGGTCTGGCGCGAGGCGTTCCGCGTGCTGCGGCCCGGTGGCGCGCTCCTGACGGGCTTCTGCAACCCGCTCATCTTCTTGCTCGATCCGGACCTGCAAGAGCAGGGCGTGATGCAGCTCAAGTACAAGATGCCGTACTCGGACTTCACCAGCCTCACGGAGGTCGAGCGGCGCCGGTACACGGACAAGCACGAGCCGCTCAGCGTGGGCCACTCCCTGGAGGATCAGATTGGCGGACAGCTCCGCGCGGGCTTCGTCCTCACCGGCTTCTTCGAGGACGGCTACGGTCCGGGCGACAAGCTCTCCGAGTACATCGATGGCTTCATCGCCACCCGCGCCGTGAAGCCTCCGCTCCCGTAACCGTTCGTCCCAGGAACGTGGAAGTTCATTGCGCCGTGGAGTCCGAGGGGACTCCCATGCGGGCTGTCCTGGATGCCCCAGGACGTCCCGCAAGGAGCGCATATGCGTACCCTCAGGAATCTCTCCTCGTTCTGTGTCGTGAGCCTCGCGCTGCTGGGCGTGGGGTGTGAGCCGTCGGCCTCGCCGGTGACGTCGCGGGAGGGCGCGGTGCTGGAAGAGAAGAAGGACCGCGCGGTGGGTGACGTGCGGCTGTACTGCGAGACGACGCAGGACGGGAGCTACTTCGAGTTGAAGGAGACGGCGACGGGGTTCGAGGGCGTGGTGGCGACGCTCGAGTACGACCCCTGGGACTGCCGCTGCATCCGGTTGAAGCGCGAGGTGGTGGGGCAGTACACGTCCTGCAACTTCGCGGCGTCGGACCCGCGCATCGCCAACTGCTGGCGTCGTGACGCCAACGGCTCGACGACGAAGGCGTTCATGTCGTCGGCGAAGATCACCCGGCAGTCGCTGGTGTTCGCCAATCCCATCGAGACGTCGGACCAGCTGCTGGAGGTCACCGTCGTGAACCAGGACCCGGGGCAGACGCCTCGGCACGACCTGTCGTTCCCGCTCAACGACTGCGTGGCGGAGCAGTAGCAGAGCAGGCGGGCAGGCCCGCTCCGGTGTGGCGCCGGGGCGGGATTTAACCTTCGTTTTCGCGTGGGGTTCTCCAAGGCAACAGGGCGCGAGCAGGGCTGGACTCGTGCTCCTCGAACCAATGGAGCGTCTCACCATGCGTCAGAATTTCCTCATGCGGTCCTTCGTCACGGCGTCGCTGTTGCTGGCCACCCCGGTGTTCGCGCAGAGCGCGGCGCCCTCGACGGAGGACAAGGCGGCGGAGTGCGGTGAGCGGCACGGCCGTCATGGCAAGCGGGGCATGAAGGGCGAGCGGAAGCTGGCCCGGATGGAGCACCGGTTGGACCGCGCGGTGGTGGATGGGCGACTCACCCAGGCGCAGGCGGACCAGTTCAAGGCCGAGGCGAAGCAGCTCCAGGAGGAGCGCAAGGCGCTGCGCGAGGCCTCCGGAGGCCAGCTCACCGAGGAGCAGCGGCAGCAGGGCCGCGAGCGCTTCCGCGCCTTCCACGAGAAGGTGAAGGCCGCGCTGAAGGCCACCGCGCCCGCGAAGACTTGAGCGGTGCGTCTGGAGTGGCGCGGCGCCGTGCGCCTCAGTCGCGCAGGCGCTCCGCCCAGGTGAAGTACGCGGCGCGCGCGTCCACGAACGGGTCGCGGAAGAGGGCGCGGACCTCGGCCTTGTCCACCTGTCCCGCGTCGAAGGCGCGGTAGAGCTTGTCGCCGAGCAGGTACCCCAGTCCGTGGCTGACGCCATGGAACAGCCGGTCCTTGCGCAGGGGCAGCAGCTTCACCGCCTCCTCGGGCGCCTCCAGCTCGGCGGCCGCGTGGGCGAGCACGAACGCGGAGACCTGTCGGTCCACGCCTCGCGTCTCGCCGAAGCGCCGCACCCAGTCCGCCAGGTTCAGGCACGTGCGCCGGGGATTGACGAGCCGCGAGCCGAAGAAGCCCAGCGCCTCCTCCATGCACCGCGCGTAGAACGCCTCCGACGCCGTGCGGGGCTCCTCCATCGCGCTGCCCACCGCGCAGTGCCGTACGAAGTGCGCGGCCTCCTCCGCCGCGTGGTTCAGCGACAATGACGCCAGGTACGCCGTGCGCGCACGCGGGATGTAGCTGCTCTCCCGCGACAGGATGTGCCGTCGAAGCTGCGACAGCTCCGTCTGCGTGAAGCGCCCCCGACGCTGGATGCGCGCCAGCACGTCGCCGTCCGCCACCGTGGTGACTTCCACCGACTCCAGCGCGCGACCCACCGGCACACCGGCCAGTCGCCCGATGAGCGCCGCCATCTCCCGGAACCGCTCCGACGCGCCCCGGTCCATCAACGGCGCATCTCCCGCCTCGGCTTCCAGGTAATCCAGGAAGCTCTGCTGGCAGACGACAGGGGAGGCGTTGAGCAGGCACAGGGTGTCGTCGGCCAGCTCCACCGCCTCGGCCGAGCCCATCTGCCCGTCGCGGGCCAGCTTCCACCAGACGCCTTCCGCGTTCTGGTAGACGACCAGGCCCCGACGCTGGGTCTCACCCAGGGCCCGCTCCACCTGCGCGGGCAGGTGGCACGGCGCGATGTGGTACTGGCCCACCAGGACCAGGATCAACGGACGGTCCTCGGCGCGGGCGGCGCGGGCGATGCGCTCGGCGGCGTAGGCATCGCGCAGCGCGAGCGAGCGCTCACCCTGGGCCCGCCGGTCGATTCCGAGGACCTCCAGGCGGTGCTTGCGGGCGAAGGCGAGCAGGCCACGCGGCGCGCTTCCTGGGCCGAAGCCCGCACCCTCCGTGCCAGCACCCAGGCGTGCGAAGAGGGAGCGCTCCGACAGGCGCCCCGAACCCCACGCATCGATGGAGGCCTGGTGACGCCCCTCGATGCACTCGAGGGCGAGCACGACGCGGCGGCCCGAGGACAGGGCGCGCTCCGCGAGCTCCAGGTACGTCTGCTGGGCCAGGGGCAGCGTGTGGTAGTCGCCCACGTACACCACGTCCGAGGCGCGCACGCGCTGGTGGACGTCGCTCAGCGGCAGGACGCGCCGATAGCTGGCGGTGCGCCGCCGGTAGCGGGCCTCGTAGGAGCGGAAGGCATCTGTCTGCCCGTCCACCACGCGGGCGATTTGTGCCCGCTGTCGACGGAAGAGGGCAAGGTGCAGGGCGAGCGAGTCGCGCATGGAGTGCGGCGATCCCTCGCACGGCCTCGGAGACCCGGCAAAAAATCGGCGGCGCTCTGGCCCTCGGGCCCCCCTTCCTTGACTCGGGGAGGGCCTCAATGGACCATCTGCGTCAGCTTGAAGAACACACTCGCTCGCGCGACCCTCCTCAGCCTCGTGCTCTTCCTGGCGGTGCCTGTCCGTGCCGAGGAGCCTTCTCTTCTCCACTCCGCTCCGGCACGCGCGGAGGCCAACGTGCCGCTGCGGCTCGACGGCACCCTCGTGGAGGGCGCACGCATCCTGGAGATGCAGGTGCGCTACCGGGGCCCGGGAGAGCCGTTCGCCCGCGTGCCGATGGAGCGCCAGTACGGCGACCTGTATCGCGCCGTCATCCCTCCCGAGCACATGGTGCCTCCTGGCATCGAGTACTACGTCGAGGGCCTCACCGCCGACGGGGAGCGCATCGCCATCTTCCAGTCCGCCTCGCGGCCCGCCCGCGTGCTCGTGGCCGGAGAGGCGCCCGCGTCCGCGCGCAAGCCCGGCGCGTCCGAGCCTCCTCCGCTGGCCACCGTCGACGAGCGTCCCAGCACCAGGCCGTCGACCACCCACGAGCGTCCGCGTCCGTCCTCCGCTTCTTCTGAAGAGGACGACTCGATGGCAGCGCTCACCGCGGACCTGAACGAGGGGGTTCCACCGCCGACGCCCAAGAACTCCCGGGACTCGCGCGGGTCGTCCACGCCTCCGCCGAAGGGGACGTCCGCGACGTCGCGCGATTCCTCGCGTGCGTCTCGCGATACCTCGTCGACCTCGAAAGACGCCCCCACGCGTGAATCGCAGTCGTCGCGCGAGTCACCCTCTCGCGATGTGGTGACCTCGCGCGAGTCGCCCTCACGCGATGCCGTGACCGCGCGCGAGCCGGGCGTCACGCGGGATGCGACCTCGCGCGACACGTCCCGTGACACGGGCTCCTCGCGTGGCGAGCCCGCGGCCCCACAGCGCACGGAGCTGGAGGACGACCTGGCGCTCTACAGCGCCGAGGACACGCTGGCGCTGGCCACGCGTCACGAGGAGAAGGTCCGCAAGGTGCCGGCCATCGGCGCGTCCTTCAACCGCGAGCAGATCAGCGTGCTCGGCGCGCGCACGGTGGCGGACGTGCTGGACGTGGTGCCCGGCCTCACCGTGAGCCGCGACGTGCAGGGCTTCCACCGCACGGCGGTGCGCGGCCTGCGCAACGACGCGGAGGTGCTGTTCCTGCTCAACGGCCACCGGCTCAACAACTTCTTCGACGGCAAGGCGCTGATGAACCTGCCGGTGGAGAACCTGGAGCGCATCGAGGTCATCCGTGGCCCGGGATCCGCGCTGTACGGCGCGGGTGCGTTCCTGGGCGTGGTCAACATCGTCACGGACACCTCGGACGGAGTCCGCACGGCCGTGTCCGCCGGCGGCTTCCCGGAGAAGGACGACCGGCTCGCCGTCACCGTCAACGGGCACGCCTCCGCGGGGCACACCTTTGGAGACCTTCGCCTGTTCGCGGACGTGGACGTGTGGAACCAGTCCGGCGACGCGAACATCATTGAGCACGACGGCCTGGACGACGAGTCCACCTCCCAGGGCCTGCGCTCGGTGGAGGACCCGGCCGGCAGGACGCGCGATGACCGCTTCCTGCTCAACGTGGGCGGCGGCGCGACGTACTCCATGGGCGACGCCGGGCGGCTGGCCGCCTCCGTGCGCTACCTCTCCGAGAACCGCACCGCGCTGCTGGGCCTGTTCGACGTCGTGGCCGAGGACTCCGAGCTGAAGTGGAACGTGCTCATGGCGGACGTCCACTGGGAGAAGAACATCGGCTCGTCGATCCTCCTGCGCGCGCGCGCCGGCTTCGACCAGCAGACGACCGACCGCCTCTTTCAAATCACGCCTCGCAACTTCCGCACCGGTCCGGACTCGAACCAGCTGTTCGACAACGGCCTGCGGGAGCAGACGCAGATTTCCGTGCGCTCGCTCACCGGCGGCGTGGACGCGGACATCGTCCTGTCGTCCAACAACCGCCTGTCCGTGGGCGCGGTGGTGGAGCAGCAGTCGCTGGGCGACTACACCTACGAGACGAACTACACGCTGGACGCGCGCGTGCGCCCGGGCGGCTTCACCACGCCCGAGGGCTTGGCGGACCTGCTGGAGCTGGCCGGCGGCGCGGCGTCCCGTCGGCTGACGGTGGGCGCCTTCGCGCAGGACCAGTGGACCGTCATCGCCCCGCTGACGCTGACCTTCGGCGTGCGCGTGGACGCCACGCAGCTGCCCACCGTGGGGACGAGCGGCGACATCACCGGCACCCGCTTCGTGGCGCGCGTCAACCCACGCGTGGGCCTGGTGTTCTCCGCCACGGACGCGCTGGTGCTCAAGGCCCTGTACGGCCGCGCCTTCCGCGCGCCCACGCTGCAGGAGCTGGTCGAGCGCATCCCCGACACCGACTACAACCAGGGCCGCTTCGAGGGCAACCCGAGCCTGCAGCCCGCCATCGTGGACACCTTCGAGCTGGGCGCGGACCTCATCCAGTCCGCGGGCGAGGCGCGCGTGCGGCTGCGCGCCAACGCGTACCTGGAGCTGTTCTCGTCACCCATCGTCCCGGTGGACACGTCCGGCAACATCGTCCCGCTGCGCAACCGCGAGCTGGGCGTGCGCGTGTACGGCATCGAGGGCGAGGCCCGCCTGGAAGCCTCCAAGCGCGCCAACGCCTGGTTCAACGCGAGCATCTCCCGCGCGCAGGACATGGAGCTGCCCTCGCAGTCGCGGCTGCTCACCGACACGCCGCAGGCGCGCTTCAACGCGGGCGTGTCCATGCCCATCGGCGCGTGGGTGAACTTCGACGTGGTGGTGCGCACGGGCGCCGAGCGTCGCAACAACAGCCGCTCCGTGCTGGAGCTGGTGCGCCGCTACAAGATCCCCGCCTACAGCCTGGTCACCGCGCAGATTCGCACCGAGCCCATCCTGGACATCTGGGAGGTCTCGCTGGTGGCGCACAACGTCTTCGACCACGACCTTCGCGACGACGTGCCGCGGCCCGACCGCGTCACCGGGAACCTCCCGCGCGAGGGCATGTCCGGCTACCTCACCGTGAGGGCTCACTTCTGATGCCACTGCCCAAGTCCCTCGTCGCCGCGCTCGCGTGCGCCCTGGCCTCGCCCCTGGCCGGGTGCATCTCCTACAACGACTCCTGCCAGCCGCTCGTCGCGGACCCCGACGCCGTCGTCGGCTACCTGGGCCAGGACGTCCTGCTCGACAAGCCCTTCGTCTGGCACGACAACAACGCGCTGGCGCAGGCCGCCGCGGATGCGTTCCGCCACGCGGAGGACGGCTCGGCCCGGCCCGCGGTGCTGGGCGTCATCAACGGCGGCTCGCTGCGCGCGGAGGGCCTGTGCTTCACGCGCCAGGCGCTGCGCAAGGGCCCGCTCACCGACGGCGTTCTCCACGAGGTCATCCTCTTCGAGAACCTGGTGGTGTCCGTGGACCTCACCGAGACGGAGCTGGTGAAGATGATGGAGAACAGCGTGGGCAGCCTCTACCGGGAAGGGGAGCTCATCGCGTCACCGTCCGGCGCGTTCCTGCACCTGTCCGAGGGCACCACCATGCACGTCAACTGCGCGAACCCCCGGGGCCAGCGCGTGGAGGCGCTGACGGTGAACGGGCAGAGCGTGCCCCTGCCGCCGCGTGACGACGCGAGCATCCGCTACCGCGTGGCCATGCCCAGCTTCCTGCTCGGAGGCGGCGACGGCTACGGGGAGGCGTTCGGCAACGCGGGACAGAATCCGGACCGCTTCCCGGTGCAGGCGCGGAAGCTGGGAGGAACGGACGCGAACATCACCTCGGCGTACCTGCGGGAGATGCACCCCTCACCCGAGCAGTCGCTCACCGAGAAGCCGCGAATCACGTTCTCGAACTGCGCAAGACCCGCGCGGCCCGCCGGAGGTTGAGTGCCGGGGGCCGTTCGCGGGGACCTTCAGGACTTCGGCTCGTCCGGGTTCGGAGCGGCCGCCACCAACGTGGCGGTGGCCGCGGGCGTCGCCGCCGGGCTCGCCGCGACGGCGGCGGGACGGGCAGGCGCGCTCAGCACGTCGTTGACCGACGGCATCCTCCGAATCTCGGCACGCGCCACCTTCCACGCCTGCTGGACGATCCACGACAGCGAGCGGTCCTGCCGCGTGGCCTCACGCTGGATCTCCTCCAGCATGTCCTCCGGAAAGTAGAGGCTTTGCTTGCGATGGTCGGTGGTGGCCATGCCTGCGCTACTCCTCGCGCGGGTCCTGGCGCTCGTCGCCAGTCACGTCGTTGACGGCGGGGAACGACTTGATGCGCTCGCGGGCGATCTTCCACGCCTGCTGGACAACCCAGGAAAGAGAGCGGTCCTGTCGGTTCGCTTCTTCCTGAATCTCCTTCAGCATCTCCTCGGGGAAGTACAGCGACTGCTTGCGCTTGTCGGTGCCTGCCATACTTGAGTCTCCGGGGCGGATTCGAGGTGACGACCTGAACACACCGGTGCCGTTATCCGACAGACGCCCAAGAGGGTCAACGGTTTAGGACGACTCATTCCGCGCCCGTCGGCTCCCTGCTCGGACATGTTCAGTGCCGCCTGACGTATCCAGCCGGGCGCGAAAAAGGAAACGCCCCGGGCCTCGCGATGGGAGGACCGGGGCGTTTCGGAAAGAGGGACCGCCGGGAGTGGATCTCCCAGCGGACCCGTGGACCCAGAGGGGGAGGGGGGGGACCCCTAGGTCCAACACCTTGAAAAGTCGACCGTCCCCTCAACAACGCCCGGTGTCGCGCATATTTCCGCTTCCGCGACCGCGCCCATCCGGTGTGACGATCATAAGAACCGACCCCCCTGCCTTCAACCGCGCGCGCCTCTGTAACCCTGTTACCCGACATTCCATTCCGCCCCCGCAGATGTCACCCACTGGACCCGCGACGCAGTTGCTGAAGAGGACGCTGATGGACACGTATGCGCGCCTCGGACTGGAGGGCCGGTCCGTGTTGTGCGCCGTGTCCGGAGGCGCGGATTCGGTGGCCCTGCTCGTCGGCACGGCGAGCGTGCGCGAGCGGCTGCGGCTGCGAGTGGAGGTCTGCACGGTGGACCATGGCGTGCGTCCCGAATCCCGAGCGGAGGCCCGGGCCGTGGGCTCGCTCTGCGAGCAGCTGGGCGTGCCCTGTCACGTGCGGACGCTGGCCCTGGCGCGGGGCCCCGGACTCGAGGCCCGCGCGCGGCAGGCGCGCTACGAGGCCCTGGAGGCGGTGCGGCGCGAGCGGGGCCTGTCCCTGGTGGCGACGGCCCACTCGGCGAGCGACCAGGCGGAGACGCTGCTGATGCGGCTGGCGCGGGGCGCGTCGACGCGGGGCGCGGTGGGCATCCGCGAGGCGCGGGGCACGCTGGTGCGGCCGGTGCTGTCGCTGACGCGGGCCCAGCTGGTGGCCTCCTTGAAGGAGCAGGGCGTCGGCTATGCGACAGATGAGATGAACGACGACCCCGCCTTCCTGCGCGTCCGGGTGCGACACGACGCGCTGCCGGCCCTGTCGCGCGCGGCGGGCTTCCCGGTGGACGCGCGGCTCGCGTCGTACGCGCGGCTGGCGGCCGAGGACGACGCGCTGCTGAGCGACCTGGCGGACGCGGCCTGGGAGCGCGTGCGGCTCGCCGACGGCGCGCTGGACGCCGTGGCGGTGCGCGCGCTGGAGGTGCCCTTGCGGCGCAGGGTGCTCGCCAGGCTGCTGGCCGCGCACGACGTGGTGGCGGACGCGGCGATGGTGGAGCGCGCGCTGCGGGCGGTGGAGCAGGGAGGCTCGGCGACGGTGGGGCGCGCGCTGCGGCTCCGGGCCACGGGCGGGCGGGTGCGCTGCGTGGCGTCGTCGGAGGTGAGGACGCCTTCGGTGCGGGCCATGGTGCTGACGGGGCAGGGGGCCTCCGGCGTCCTGGAGGGCACGGGGTGGTGCTTCAGCGTGGAGTCGCGCGAGCCACCTCCGGGCACGCACGGGCTGGCGCTGGCGCGCGATGTCCGCTGGCCGCTGACCGTGCGGACGCGCAGGCCGGGAGACCGGGTGCGCGCGGGCGAGAAACAACGCCGGCTGCAGGATGTGTTGGTGGATCTTCGGGTGCCCGCGGAGTCGAGGGATTCGCGGCCGGTGGTGCTGGACGCCGAGGGCACCGTGGTGTGGCTCCCAGGGCTGTGGACACCTCCGTCACGGGCGGAGGTTTCCGGACACTACCTGTGGGCCGCACCCGTGGGTCCGAGCAATCACCAGGACCCTTCGTTATAGAGTGGAATGAGTGTTGTCGGGGGTTGGCCGTGCCCCCTAAATAGTTGAGGGCTTTTTGCTGTTGCTGATACGGTCCGACGACTGGGAGCTCGCCTGGTGTCGGGCAAATGATTGAAAAGGCTGGGTTTCTCCCGGCACGGCCCTCACCCGCCGAGTACCGAAAGGGCAGCTGACACGTGCGTTCGACCTACAAGACCATCGGGCTCTGGGTCATCCTGATCGTCCTCTTCGTCGCCTTCTACAACTTCTTCTCCCAGGGCAACGACCAGGTCCAGGAGCCCTCCTTCACCCAGCTTCTGTCGAAGGTGGAGGAGAAGAAGGTCAAGGAAGTGGCGGTCAAGGGCAACACCTACTCCGGCAAGTTCGTGGACACGAGCGAGCGGTTCCGCACGACGGGGCCCGCGCCGGATGCGGCGATGCTCAACCAGCTCCGCAACAACGGAGTGGACGTCAAGTATGAGCGGGAGGAGCAGAACAGCCTCTGGCTGACCATCCTCGGGCAGTGGATGCCCGTCGTCTTCCTGTTCCTCTTCTTCATCTTCTTCATGCGTCAGCTGCAGGGCGGCAGTGGCAAGGCGATGACCTTCGGGAAGTCGAAGGCCAAGCTGCTCAGCGAGAGCCACAACAAGGTCACGTTCGCGGACGTGGCCGGCGTGGACGAGTGCAAGGAAGAGCTCGAGGAGATCGTCGCCTTCCTGAAGGACCCCAAGAAGTTCACCAAGCTCGGCGGCCGCATCCCCAAGGGCGTGCTGATGATGGGGCCTCCGGGCACGGGCAAGACGCTGCTGGCCCGCGCGGTCGCCGGCGAGGCGGGCGTGCCGTTCTTCTCCATCTCCGGCTCGGACTTCGTGGAGATGTTCGTGGGCGTCGGCGCCAGCCGCGTCCGTGACCTGTTCGAGCAGGGCAAGAAGAACGCCCCCTGCATCATCTTCATCGACGAAATCGACGCCGTGGGTCGTCACCGTGGCGCCGGTCTGGGCGGCGGTCACGACGAGCGTGAGCAGACGCTCAACCAGCTGCTCGTGGAGATGGACGGCTTCGAGTCCAACGACGGCGTCATCCTCATCGCCGCGACGAACCGTCCGGACGTGCTGGACCCCGCGCTGCAGCGCCCGGGTCGCTTCGACCGCCGCATCGTGGTTCCGCGGCCGGACCTGAAGGGCCGCCTGGGCGTGCTGAAGGTGCACACCCGCCGCGTGCCGCTGGCGCCGGAGGTCGACCTGGAGGTCATCGCTCGCGGTACGCCGGGCATGACGGGCGCGGACCTGGAGAACCTGGTGAACGAGTCGGCGCTGATGGCCGCGCGGCAGAACAAGGAGCGCGTGGACCTGAGCGACTTCGAGGCCGCCAAGGACAAGGTCTTCATGGGCCCCGAGCGGCGCTCGATGATCATGACCGAGAAGGAGAAGAAGAACACCGCGGTGCACGAGGCGGGGCACGCGCTGCTCGCCAAGCTGCTGCCGGGGTGCGACCCGCTCCACAAGGTCACCATCATCCCGCGTGGACAGGCGCTCGGCGTCACGTGGAGCCTGCCGACCGAGGACAAGGTCAACGGCTACAAGAAGCAGATGCTGGACCAGATCTCCATGGCCATGGGTGGCCGTATCGCCGAGGAGCTGCTCTTCAACGAGATGAGCAGCGGCGCGGCGAACGACATCGAGCGGGCGACGGAGACGGCGCGCGCCATGGTGTGCCGCTGGGGCATGAGCGAGAAGCTGGGGCCCCTGGCGTTCGGCAAGAGCGACGGTGAGGTGTTCCTGGGCCGCGACTTCAACTCGTCCAAGGACTACTCCGAGGACACGGCGCGGCAGATCGACGCCGAGGTGCGCGGCATCGTCGTCGGCTGCTACGAGAAGGGTCGCAGCCTCCTGACGGAGAACCTGGAGGCGCTCAAGCGCGTCTCCGACGCCCTGGTGGAGTACGAGACGCTCGACGCCGAGGACGTGAACATCCTCCTGCAGGGTGGCCAGCTCACCCGTGAGCGTCCGCCCCCGCGCGTGAACGCTCCGCCGAAGGCGACGGAGAAGAAGGACAAGCGGAAGATCCTCGACGCGCTCGAGGGCCTGCCGAAGATGGAGCCGAACAAGGCGTAGCTCCAGCGGCCGCCCTGCGGCGCTGAACGAAGGCCCTTCCCACCCCGGGGAGGGCCTTTTCGTTTGTGGGGAGGCGGGCGGCGCCAAGGGGGTAGGGTGGACGCCACGTCCCTCGCAGGAGTCCTCGCCCATGCTTCGCGCCCGCCCCATCAGCGTCGACCGTCCGGAGGACCTGACGCTGGCCTTGCGTCGCATGGGGCTGCCCACGCCCGCGCGCGAGTACCTGTTGGAGAAGGTGCCGCATGGCCAGTGGCTGCTCACCGGCGTCTCGAAGGACGTCGGCCAGTTCCTGCAGGGCCTGGCGGAGCGCTCGAACGCGCCGGGGCGCGAGGAGTTCCCTTCGTGGGTCTCGGGTGATCTTCGCACCCGCGCTGGCTCGGGCCTGTTGTCCGGACGCCGTGAGCAGGTCGAGCGGCTCATCGCGCTCGCCCGCGCCGAAGGGGGCGAGTTCATCGCGCTGGCGGGCGCGCTGGAGCGGGTGCTGGGGGCACACGTGGCGCCGACACCGCTGGTGCTCGGCGAGCGCACCTTCGAGTGGGGCTCGCGCACCTACGTCATGGGCGTGGTCAACGTGACGCCGGACAGCTTCTCCGATGGGGGGCGCTACCGGGACGTCGACGCGGCCATCGCCCACGGGCTCGCGCTGGCGGAGGCGGGCGCGGACCTCCTGGACATCGGCGGTGAGTCCACGCGCCCCGGCTCACGGGCCGTCCTGGCCGAGGAGGAGGTGGCCCGGGTGCTGCCGGTCATCGAGGGCCTGCGGGCCCGCACCGCCGTGCCCCTGTCGGTGGACACCACCAAGTCGGCCGTGGCGCGCGAGGTGCTCCAGGCGGGCGCGCACCTCATCAACGACATCACCGGCTTCCGCACGGACCTGGAGCTGCCCCGCGTGGTGGCGGAGTTCGGCGCCGCCTGTTGTCTGATGCACATCCAGGGGACCCCCAGCACGATGCAGCAGGCGCCGTCGTACGAGGACCTGGTGGACGAGGTGCTGACGTACCTGGAGGACTCCTCCGCCGTGGCGGCGGCCGCGGGGGTGCCGCGCGAGCGCATCCTGCTGGACCCGGGCATCGGCTTCGGCAAGACGTTCGACCACAACCTCTACCTGCTGCGACGGCTGGGGGAGCTGCGCGTGCTCGGGCTGCCCCTGCTGGTGGGCACCAGCCGCAAGGGTTTCCTCGGCGCCCTGACGGGTGGCAAGCCGGCGGGCGAGCGTCTGGCGGCGACGCTGGGCTCCGTGGCGGCGATGGCGGTGATGGGCGGCGCGGACATCGTCCGGGTGCACGACGTGGAGGAGGCTCGCGACGCGCTCCTGGTGGCGGATGCGATTCGCGTGGCGCGCGACGGAGGGACCCTGCTCGGACGCTGAGCCGGCGTGGGCCGCGCGCCACACGGCGGCGGTGGAGCCGCGTGTAGGCGTGGGGCAGGGGCTGGTATCGTTTTCGCACTGACCTTCAACGGTGATACAGCCTGCAAGCCCGGGCCGTTGCCGGGGGAGCATCGGGGCCCTACCTTCGAGCCCCGGCGGTGGGCGGGGTATAAGCCCCGACGTCGAGCGACCGGCGAAGGCCCGGCGTGGGAAAGGTGGAGCGGAAAGCCATGGCGTACAGGATGAACATGCCTCCCAAGGAGGAGCGCGCGTCGCAGAAGCTGTTCGGCACGGACGGGGTTCGCGGAAAGGCGAACGTCTACCCGATGACAGCGGAAGTCGCGATGCAGCTCGGGCGGGCGCTCGCGTACCTCATCCGCAATGGACCGCACCGCCACCGCGTCATCGTGGGCAAGGACACGCGACTGTCGGGCTACATGCTCGAGCAGGCGCTGGCCGCGGGCCTGACGTCCATGGGCGTCGACGTGGAGCTGGTCGGTCCGCTGCCGACGCCGGGCATCTCCAACATCACCACGTCCATGCGCGCGGACGCGGGCGCGGTCATCTCCGCGTCCCACAACCCGTACGAGGACAACGGCATCAAGTTCTTCTGGCGCGACGGCTTCAAGCTGCCGGACGAGACGGAAGGCAAGATTGAAGAGCTGCTGTCCACGGGCGCCATCGACTCCATCCGTCCCACGGCGACGAAGATTGGCCGCGCGTTCCGCATGGAGGACGCGCGGGGCCGCTACATCGTGTTCCTCAAGGCGACCTTCCCGCGCGAGCTGACGCTCGAGGGGATGACCATCGTCGTCGACTGCGCCAACGGCGCGGCCTACAAGACGGCGCCCGCGGTGCTGGAGGAGCTGGGCGCGAAGGTCATCACGCTGGGCGTCTCGCCGGACGGCAAGAACATCAACCACAAGTGCGGCGCGCTGTATCCGGAGAACCTGGCGCGCACGGTGCTCAAGCACGGCGCCCACCTGGGCATCGCGCTGGACGGTGACGCCGACCGGCTCATCGTCGTGGACGAGAAGGGCAAGGTCGTGGATGGCGACGCCATCATGGCCATCTGCACCGGCGAGCTGGTGGCCCGAAAGCAGCTCAAGAAGAAGGTGCTGGTCTCCACGGTGATGAGCAACGTCGGCCTGGAGCGCGCGGTGGCGCGCTGGGGCGTGAAGGTGGCTCGCACGCGCGTGGGTGACCGGTACGTCGTCGAGGAGATGCGCAAGAACGGCTACAACCTGGGCGGCGAGCAGAGCGGCCACCTCATCTTCCTGGACCACACCACGACGGGTGACGGCACGCTGGCGGCGCTCCAGCTGCTCGCGGTGATGTGCCGCGCGGGCAAGCCCCTGAGCGAGCTGGCCTCCATCTTCGAGCCGGTGCCCCAGACGCTGGTCAACGTGGTGGTGAAGCAGAAGAAGGAGCTGGGCGAGCTGCCGGACGTGATGAAGATCATCAAGTCCGTGGAGCAGAAGCTCGGCAACTCCGGCCGCGTGCTGGTGCGCTTCTCCGGCACCGAGCCCAAGGCGCGCGTGCTGGTGGAGGGCGAGGACGCCGCTCGCAACGAGGCCTACGCGAAGGACATCGCCGACGCCCTGGCGAAGGCGCTCAACCGCTAGTCGTCGTTCACGACGGTTGACTTCCGGACGCAGGCCGCGATTAGAGGGGCCAGCGCGTGCCGGGGCCCCCGACAATCCCGGCACCGCGCGTCAAGCGAGGTGCGGTCGATGGGACAGCGACTGGGTGTCAACGTGGACCATGTGGCGACGCTGCGGCAGGCGCGGCGCACCACGTATCCGGATCCGGTGACGGCGGCCGCGCTGGCGGAGCTGGCCGGCGCGCAGCAGATCACCATCCACCTGCGCGAGGACCGCCGCCACATCCAGGACCGCGACCTGCGCATCCTGCGTGAGACGACGCAGACGCTGCTCAATCTGGAGATGGCGGCCACCCCGGAGATGGTGAAGATCGCCTACGAGCACAAGCCGGACGTGGTGACGCTGGTGCCCGAGCGCCGCGAGGAGCTCACCACCGAGGGTGGGCTCGAGGTCGCCGGCCAGCGCGAGCACGTCGCGAAGATCATCAAGAACCTCAAGGACGGCGAAATCACCGTCTCGCTGTTCATCGACCCGGACCTGGACCAGGTGCGCGCGTCGCACAAGGTGAACGCGGACCGGATTGAATTGCACACGGGCCGCTACTGCGAGGCGCGCAACGAGAAGGAGCGCGCGCGGGAGCTGGCGCGCATCGTCGACGCGGCGAAGGCGGGCACCAAGCTGGGCCTGGGCGTGGCCGCGGGCCACGGGCTCAACTACGACAACGTGCAGCCCATCGCCCGCATCGCGGAGATCGACGAGCTGAACATCGGCCACGCCATCGTCGCGCGCGCGGTGCTGGTGGGCTTCGACCGGGCGGTCCGGGAGATGCTCGACCTGATGCGCAACCCGGGATAGCGCGCCATGGGAATCCGGGGCCTGGGTCTGGACATCTGCTCCATCTCCCGCATCCAGCGCATCCTGGACGGGCCTCGCGCGGAGCCGTTCCTGAACCGCGTCTACACCGAACACGAGCGCGCCCTGTGTGGCCAGCGTCACGACGCGGCCAGCGCCTATGCCGCGCGCTTCGCGGCCAAGGAGGCGCTGGTGAAGGCCCTGGGCGCGCCGCCGGGCATCCGCTGGAAGGACATGGAGGTGCGTCGCGACGGCGGCGCGCCGTACTTCGGCCTGTCCGGCGTGGCGCTCAAGGTGATGGAGTCCCGGGGGCTGGAGGCCTTCCTCGCGTTGACCCACGACGCCGACGTGGCCGCCGCCACGGTGGTGCTGCAGTCGAAAGGGGAGTGAAGCCATGCTGCGCGTCCTCACCGCCGCCCAGATGCGTCAGGCCGAAGAGGCCGCCGAGCAGCGCCACGGCATGCCCTCCGCGCTGCTGATGGAGAACGCGGGGCGGGGGCTGGCGGAGGTGGCGCGCAAGCTCGCGGGGCCTGATGGCCGCTTCGTGGTGGTGTGTGGACCGGGCAACAACGGCGGCGACGGGCTGGTCGCGGCGCGCTTCCTCCTCGAGGGCGGCGCGCGCGTCTCGGTGACGCTCGTGGGCGACACCGCGAAGCTGACGCCCGAGGCGAAGCGCAACCTGGAGGCGCTGCGGGGCTTCGGTGGTTCGGCGCTCGCGCTGGAGTCGGTGGAGCCTCCCTCCACGGGCGACGTGGTGGTGGACGCGCTGTTCGGCACGGGGCTGAGCCGGGCGCCGGCGGGCGCGTTCGCGGAGGCCATCTCCGCCATCCACCGGTGGCGACGCGCGGGCGCGAAGGTGGTGGCCGCGGACGTGCCGTCCGGTCTGCGGAGCGACACGGGCGAGCCCTTCTCTCCCTGCGTGGAGGCGGACGCGACGGTGGCCTTCGGCTTCCTCAAGCCGGGCCAGGTGCTGGAGCCCGGGGCCTCGCTGTGTGGCCGCGTGCACCGCGTGGACATCGGCATGGGGGGCGCGGCGTCGCGCGACATCACCGGCGCCGAGCTGTTCGTGGTGGAGGAGTCCGACGCGCGCCGCACGCTGCCCGCGCGCAAGGCGGACACGCACAAGGGCACCTACGGGCACGTGCTGGTGGTCGCCGGCAGCCGGGGGAAGACGGGCGCCGCGGCGCTGGTCGCGAAGGCGGCGCTGCGCTCCGGCGCGGGGCTCGTCACGGTGGCCACGCGAAGCGACGCGCTGGAGTCCGTGCAGTCGCACTCCGCCGAAATCATGGGCATCCCCCTGGACGGCTCGGGCCCGCTGGGGCTGGGAGAGCTGGACGCGCTGCTCGCGGCGGCCGAGGGCAAGGACGCGCTCGTGATGGGTCCGGGCATCCCCCGGGGCCCCGAGACGGGCCGGCTCATCGGCGAGCTGCTCTCGCGCGTGGAGCTGCCCGCGGTGCTGGACGCGGACGCGCTCAACGCGGTGGCGGAGGACCTCTCCGTGCTCCGCCGCGCCAAGGGGCCCGTCGTGCTCACGCCCCACCCGGGCGAGATGGCGCGCCTGACGGGCAGGTCCACCAAGGAGGTCCAGTCACACCGGTTGGACCTCGTGGGTCGACTGGCGGCCGGGCTCAACGCGACGGTGGTGCTCAAGGGGGACCGCACGCTCACCGCGCACGCGGATGGCCGGGTGTTCATCAACACCACGGGCAACCCGGGCATGGCCACGGGTGGCTCCGGGGATGTGTTGTCCGGCGTGTGCGGCGCGCTCCTGGCGCAGGCCTTCCCGCTGCCCGACGCCATCTGGACGGCGGTCTACACGCATGGCCTCGCCGGAGACCTGGCGGCGGCGCGACGCGGGCAGCTGGGCCTGGTGGCGGGGGACCTCATCGAGCAGGGGCTCTGCGAGGTGTGGCTGCGGTGGGAGCGATGAGCGACACGGTGCTGTCGAGCGAGGTGCGGCGATGAGCGAGTCCAACACGGTGGAGCGGCGCGTGACGCTGGCCTCGCCCGAGGAGACCCATCGGCTCGGAGTCCGGCTGGGCGAGCTGCTCGAGCCGGGGGACTTCGTGGGCCTGATTGGCGATTTGGGCGCGGGCAAGACGCACCTGGTGCGCGGCGTGGCCGAGGGCGCGCGCGTGCCTCGCTCCGAGGTGGCCAGCCCCACCTTCGCGATTGTGTACCCGTACTCCGGCCGCATCCCGCTGTACCACGCGGACCTGTACCGCCTGACGGGCTACGACGACCTCTACGCCACCGGCTTCATGGACCTGGTGGGCGGCGAGGGCGCGGTGCTGGTGGAGTGGTTGGACCGGGTGCCGGAGGCCGCGCCTCGCGAGCACCTGCGCGTCACGCTGGCCCACGCGGGCGAGGACTCGCGCACCCTGGAGGCCCAGGCCTTCGGGGCCCGGGCCTCGGCGCTGCTGACGTCCTGGCTGCCCTGACGTCAGGCGGCGTGCTGGCTGGGGCCCGGCGTGGGCGGCGGGACGACGTTGCCCGCGAGCTCCGGCACCCGCCAGCGGTGGAAGACGAGCCCGGCGTCCACGCCGATGACGTCCTCCTCCTGGACCGGCGCCCAGTGCGGCCCGCCGCACAGCGCCTCGCTGGAGACGATGAGCTGCTCCAGCCGCGTGCCCGCGACGGGCAGGCCGCCCAGCTCGCACCGCGCGCCGCCCACGGAGACGAAGAGCGTCCGGTTGCGCCGCGAGGCCACCATCACCTCGCCGTTGGTGACGAGGAAGTTCATCGCGGAGCGCTGCTGCGCCTGCGAGTCATCCGTGATGGCCGCCACCAGCCCCATCGTCTCCGCGAGCGCCCGCGCGACGTCCTCGACGGGGACCGAGCCGACGATGGGATGCCTGGCCGCCAGGCGGGTGAGGAAGAGGTAGAAGCACCGCTCGCTGTCCGTGGTGCCCCGGATGCCTACGCGCAGTGTCGGACAGATGAGCTCCTCCACCGCGGCGCGGTGCCGGGCGAAGTCCCTCAACGTCCCATTGTGGACGAACGTCCAGCGGCCGTGGTGGAAGGGGTGGGAGTTGCGCAGCTCCACCGCGCCCACCGACGCCAGACGGATGTGCGCCACCACCGTGTGTGAGGACACACGGCTGCTGACACGCTCGAAGTCGGGGTCACTGTGCGCCGGCCCCACACCGTGGGCCACGACAGGCGCCGCTTCGGCGCCGTAGGCGGCGATTCCCCATCCATCCTTGTGCTCGCGTGACTGGATGAGGAGCGAGTTCTTCTGCGTCACCAGCGAGGGGTGGACCGCGGAAGGGACTGACGATCTGAATCCAAAAAGTCGGCACATGGCTGCAGTTGGTACTTATAACGGCCGGCCCCGACGGGAAGTTCTCCTGCACTCCCGTGCGACGCACGTGTCACCAGTCGACGTCGCTTCACCCGCAGGAATTCAGCTCCTGCTGGACGACGACACGCCCGGCCTTCACCACCGTGCGCGCGTGCCCTATTCCTAAATGGTAGGGCAGATGGCGGAAAGACGCACAACTGAACAACACCAGGTCGCCTGCATCACCCACGGCCAACCGCCCTTGTCGTTGCAGTCCCAATGACAGCGCGGCGCCACGGGTCGCGGCCCAGTACGCCTCCGCGGCACTGAGGCCGTTCTCCAGACACGCGAGCCCCAGCGCCAACGCCGTGTTTTCGCTCATGGCGGAGCCCGGGTTGACGTTGGTGCCCAAAGCGACATTGAGGCCCGCGTCGCGGATGCGACGTCCCGGCGCGTAGGGGCGCATGCGCAGGAAGAGGGTGGAGGTGGGCACGAGCACCGCGGTGACGTTGGCGGCGGCGAGCGCGCGCAGGCCGGCGTCGGTGACCTGCTCCAGGTGGTCGGCGGTGGCGGCGCCCAACTCGGCGGCGAGCTCGGAGGCGCCGAAGGCGGTGAGCTGGTCGGCGTGGAGGCGCGGCTGCATCCCCAGCTCGCGGCCGGCGGTGAGGATGCGGCGGGCCTCGTCGACGGTGAAGGCGCTGTCCTCGACGAAGACGTCGCAGAAGCGCGCCAGGCTCTCTTGGGCGACGGCGGGCAGGATTTCGTCGATGCAGAGGCGGACGTAGTCCTCGCGGCGCTCGCGGTACTCCGCGGGGAGGGCGTGCGCGCACAGCAGCGTGGGCACCAGCTCCACGGGCGTCATCGTGTTGAGCCTGCGCACCACGCGCAGCATCTTCAGCTCGGTCTCCACGTCGAGCCCGTAGCCGCTCTTCACCTCCGCCACCGTCACGCCCTGCGCGAGCAGCCGCTGCACGCGGGGCAGCGCCAGCCGCACCAGCTCCTCCTCGCTGGCCGCGCGCGTGGCGCGCACGGTGCTGACGATGCCGCCGCCGGCCTTGGCGATTTCGAGGTACGTGGCGCCCTGGTTGCGCAGGTCGAACTCCGCGGAGCGCTCGCCGGCGAAGACCAGGTGTGTGTGCGGGTCCACGAAGGCGGGGCCCACGAAGCCGCCCTTCGCGTCGAGCACCTCCGTGCCCGTTCCCACGCTGCCCGGCGGCAGCGTGGCCTCCGCGCCCACGTACGCGATGCGACCGGCGCGGATGCCCACGCAGGCGTGGGGACGCGAGGTGAGGGCGGCGTCGGCGGGCTCGCGGTGCGTGCCCTCCAGGGTGAGGACCTCGGACGTGTTTCGGACCAGCAAGTCCAGCGCATCCATGACGTCAACGACCTCCACGCACACCCACGATGGGAACGTTCCAACTGGTGCTGTCTCCGACCCGCGCGCGACCGAAGCCCCCCGACAGCTCCAGGGTGTCCAGCCATCCCCACGTGAAGCGCGCGGCGACGACACCGCCGTAGTACAGCGAGCCGTTGCTCACGCCATGCGACGACAGCGTGTGCACGGCGACGAAGGGGACCAGGCCCACCGACACCCCGGGCTCCGGCGAGAAGCTCAGGGCACACGTCGCCTCCGCGCCCGCCATGCTGCCCGGTCCGCCCTTGCTCGAGGAGATGCCGAAGTCGGACGCCCCGCGCACCGCGAGCGAGGGCGCGAGTCCCAGCTGCTCGGAGCCGATGTAATAGGACATGCCCGCGTAGACGCCGTAGCCGGGTACGGGCAGCGGCAGGAACATCTCGCCCTGCAGGCCCGTGTGCAGGTGCAGCCGCTCGGTGAGCGGCCACGTCATCGCGGCGTCGAAGGCGAGCCCCCACTGCTGGGTGGAGAAGCTCGCGTCGTCGCCGCGGAAGCGGTCATCGGTGCCGACGGAGGGCACCGTCCCCGCGATGGGCGCGCTGAGCCGGGGGCCGGTGCGGATGCCCGCCTGGAGCATCCGCTGCTGGGCCGAGCCGGGCCCCAGGCGCATCACCATGGGGCCGACGGCGGAGGGCGCACACCCCGCGAGCGCTCCGAGAGCAAGGGCGAGCAACAGCGTCAGGCTCGGGCGCGCGGGGTGGGCCATGGCGAGGCACAAGGCTACACGGTGATGCCCGGAATCTTCACGCCCCGCTCCTTGGCCACCTCGATGGCCTCGGGGTAGCCCGCGTCCGCGTGGCGCAGCACGCCCATGCCGGGGTCGCTGGTGAGCACGCGCTCGATGCGGCGCGCGGCCTCGGCGGTCCCGTCCGCGACGATGACCTGACCGGCGTGCAGCGAGTAGCCCATGCCCACGCCGCCGCCGTGGTGGAAGGACACCCACGACGCGCCATTCACCGCGTTCACCAGCGCGTTGAGGATGGGCCAGTCCGCCACCGCGTCCGTGCCGTCCTTCATCGCCTCCGTCTCGCGGTTGGGCGACGCCACCGAGCCGCAGTCCAGATGGTCGCGTCCGATGACGATGGGCGCCTTCACCTTGCCCGTGCGCACCAGCTCGTTGAACGCGAGGCCCGCCTTGGCGCGCTCGCCGTAGCCCAGCCAGCAGATGCGCGCGGGCAGGCCCTGGAACGCCACGCGCTCCTCCGCCATGTTCAGCCAGCGCTGCAGCGAGGCCTTCTGCGGGAACAGCTCGCGCACCACGCGGTCCGTGACGCGGATGTCCTCGGGGTCTCCGGACAGCGCCACCCAGCGGAACGGGCCCATGCCCTCGCAGAACAGCGGGCGGATGTACGCGGGCACGAAGCCGGGGAACTCGAACGCGTTCTCCATGCCGCCCAGCTGCGCCTGGCCGCGCAGGTTGTTGCCGTAGTCGAACACGTGGCAGCCGGCGGCCTGGAAGTCGTTCATCGCCTCCACGTGTTCAATCATGGACTCGCGCGCGCGGCGCACGTAGCCCTCCGGGTCTCTCTTGCGCAGCTCGGCCGCGGCCTCCAGCGACAGGTCCGTGGGGATGTAGCCGTTGAGCGGGTCATGCGCGCTGGTCTGGTCCGTGACGAGGTCCGGTTTGATTCCGCGGCGGTACAGCTCGCGGAACACCGAGGCCGCGTTGCCGATGACGCCGATGGAGCGGCCCACGCGCTTTGCTTGAGCCTCCTTCACCAGCGCGAGCGCCTCGTCGAGGTCCTTGGCGACGACGTCCAGGTAGCGCGTCTCCACGCGGCGCTGGGCGCGCCACGGGTCGATCTCCACGCCCAGGAACACGGCGTTGTTCATGGTGGCCGCGAGCGGCTGCGCGCCGCCCATGCCGCCCAGGCCGCCGGAGAGGATGAGGCGGCCGGAGAGGTCGTCGGTGCCGAAGTGGAAGCGGCCGGCGGCGGCGAACGTCTCGTAGGTGCCCTGGAGGATGCCCTGGGTGCCGATGTAGATCCACGAGCCGGCCGTCATCTGGCCGTACATCATCAGGCCCTTCTTCTCCAACTCGTGGAAGTGCTCCCAGTTGGCCCAGCGGCCCACGAGGTTGGAGTTGGCGATGAGCACGCGCGGCGCGTCGGGGTGCGTGCGGAAGACGCCCACGGGCTTGCCGGACTGGACGAGCAGCGTCTCGTCGTCGGCGAGGCCCTGGAGGCTGGAGACGATGCGGTCGAAGGAGGGCCAGTCGCGAGCGGCCTTGCCGGTGCCGCCGTAGACGACGAGGTCCGCGGGATTCTCGGCGACCTCCGGGTCGAGGTTGTTCATCAACATCCGGAGCGCGGCCTCCTGGACCCAACCCTTGCACGAGAGGGTGGAACCACGGGGGGCGCGGATGACGCGGGACATGAACGGACTCCTGAGGAATGGCTGACGGAAAGGCCCGGCACACTACCCGAACCCGTGGAGCGCGGGGGTAGCACCGTGAGGGCCTTCGCGCGCAGTGTCCGCTGGAGGCTTGGGGCGCGCCCCGTCCCCGAGGTGGGGACGGGCACGCTCCGTCCATGACGCGCGGGGCCGAAGCCCGCTTCAGGAGTGCAGCGAGCCGTCGTCGTCCGGCACCTGGAGCGGCGCCTGGGAGGTGGGAGGCCGCGCCACGCCCTCGCTCCGGTGGAGGCGCAGGTGGTTGAGGACCTCCTTCACACCGAGCACCGACTCGGTGACGTCCTCGATGGCGCGCTTCTCGTCGCGGCTGCGCACGCTCCCGGCGAGCGTCACCACGCCGTCCTGCACCTGCACCCCCACGTCCGAGGCGTCCATCCACTCCTGCATCAGCCGGTCGCAGATGTCGGCGCGGATGCGGTCATCGCCTCGCTGGTAGCCGCGGGGCCCGCGTCCCTGGGGCGCGCGGGGGCGGATGGGGCCTCCGGCGTAGCCACCATGGCCCAGGTCGTGGTCATCCGCGCGCGTCGCGCTGGTGGAGAACCCCACCCGGGGCGGCGCCATGTTCTCCACGCCCGGTCCGTGTCCCGAGGGCTGGGTGCCGCCCAGCCGCACATCCGCCTCGGCGGGCCGCTCGCGAGGGCGCAGCTCCCGGAGTTCGTCCATCCACGCCTCGGGTTCATCCCAGGTATCCGCGCCGCGTCGCCCCTGGCGCGAGTGGCCCGGCCCCACGTCCCCGCGACGGAGCGAGTCCGAAGGCGCATCCCTCCAGCGGCCCCGGTGCGCGCCGCCCCTGTCGTCGGGCGGGCCGTGGCGCGAGTGGCTCGGGCTCACGTCCCCGCGACGGAGCGAGTCCGAGGGCGCGTCTCTCCAGGAGGCCCGGTGCGCGCCGCCCCGGTCGTCGGGCGGGCCGTGGCGTCGTGGCGCATCCTCGTCGAGCGCGCGGAAGGTGCCGCTCGGGCTGTAGCCCGGTCGTCGGGCAATCCGCTCCGGGTCGAAGTGCCGGGCGCGGCGGTCCATCTCTCGGTCGCGGTCGAAGTCCCGGCCATACTCGTGGGCCCGGTCCAGCGCCCTGGCCGCGTCGCCGAAGTCCCGGTCGATTTCATAGTCGAGCGAGTCCCGGTCGCCTCGGAGCGTGCGGTAGTCCCGGTCGCGGTCGAGGTCCCGGGAGGGGTGCTCGAAGTCGCGCCGGGCGTCCCAGTCAGAGCGGTGGGAGTCGCGGCCCGGACGAGCATGGTGCTCAGGGTGCTCGTGACGGGGCGGGCCCCGGTGGTGGCCCGGGTCCCCGGCGCGCCAGGCAGGCGGGCCCTCGTGTTCGCTGCGCGGGTGGCGTCTGCCTTCGTGCTCTCCGCGGCCGTGTCGCTCTTTGCCCCGTCGGTCGGGGTCATCATGGCGCCTTCCACTCATGTCATCCGCCTCCTTGGATTCCGGCTCGCGCGTGGGGTCCTGTCCTCCAGAGGGTTTTGACCGCGAGCGTTCCCGGCAACGCCGCCTCGCCTCGTCGGTCGTCCGGGCGTGGGCCGGGCGGGGAGCGGGGGCCCGACGGGCTTCGAGCAGGCGTTACCGCGAGGCCCGGGAGCGGTAGAGTCGCGCGCGCCACGAGCGGACGGTCGTCCGGAGGGCACCAGGAGAGGGCGGGCATGGCCGAGACACAGCGGGACGACGAGGACACCCGGAGTGGGCAGGGCGCGGCGCTGGCCCGGCCCCTGCCACCGGTCCAACCGCCCGACGAGCCGAGGCCTCCCCTGGTCAGTCTCCCTCCCACCGTGGCGGGTGGCGTGCCCGCCATCGTCTCCTCGATGAAGCACGCGTGGGGCGAGATGGGCCCGGTGCGCGGCACGTTCCTCCTGCACAAGGTGAATCAGAAGGACGGCTTCGACTGTCCGGGCTGCGCGTGGCCGGACCCGGGGCATCGCTCGGTGGCGGAGTTCTGCGAGAACGGCGCGAAGGCGGTGGCGGAGGAGGGCACGAAGGAGCGCGTGACGCCCGACTTCTTCCGGCAGTGGAGCGTCGCGGAGCTGTGCGCGCAGTCGGACCACTGGCTGGGCAAGCAGGGGCGACTGACGCACCCGATGGTGCTGCGCGAGGACGCCACGCACTACACGCCCATCTCCTGGGACGAGGCCTTCGCGCTCGTGGCCGAGGAGCTCAACGCGCTGGAGTCGCCCGACGCAGCGTGCTTCTACACCTCCGGGCGCACGAGCAACGAAGCGGCGTTCCTGTACCAACTGTTCGTGCGGCAGTTCGGAACGAACAACCTGCCGGACTGCTCGAACATGTGTCACGAGTCCAGCGGCACGGGGCTCGGCGAGACGATTGGCATCGGCAAGGGCACCGTCACGCTGGAGGACTTCGAGCAGGCGCAGGCCGTCTTCGTCATCGGCCAGAACCCAGGCACCAACCATCCGCGCATGCTCTCCACGCTCCAGGCCGCGGCGCGCCGGGGCTGCGAAATCGTCAGCATCAACCCGCTGCCCGAGGCGGGGCTCAATCGCTTCCGGCATCCGCAGGAGGTGTTCCAGTTGTTGGGCCCGGGAACGGCGCTCAACAGCCAGTTCCTCCAGGTGCGCATCAACGGGGACGTGGCGCTGCTGCAGGGGGTGGGCAAGGCGCTGCTGGAGATGGAGGCCGAGCGGCCCGGCACGGTGGTGGCGCGCGGGTTCATCGAGGACAAGACGCTCGGGTTCGACGCGTACGCGCGCAACGTGAGCGCGGTGAGCTGGGACGACGTGGTGGCGCGCAGCGGGGTGCCGCGACCGCAGCTTCAAGCGGCCGCGGAGCTGCTGGCCCGCTCCGAGCGCATCATCTTCTGCTGGGCCATGGGCCTGACGCAGCACCGCAACGCGGTGGCCAACATCCAGGAGATCGTCAACCTGGCGCTCCTGCGCGGCAGCATCGGCAAGCCGGGCGCGGGCCTGTGTCCGGTGCGCGGGCACAGCAACGTGCAGGGCGACCGCACCATGGGCATCTGGGAGCGGCCGAAGCCCGAGTTCCTGGACGCGCTCGCGCGGGAGCTCGACTTCGAGCCTCCCCGGCACCATGGCAAGGACGTGGTGGACACGCTCCACGGCATGCACGAGGGACAGGTGCGGGTGTTCTTCGCGCTCGGGGGCAACTTCCTGTCGGCCACGCCGGACACGGAGTTCACCGCGCGGGCCCTGCGGCGCACGCGGCTCACGGTGCATGTGTCCACCAAGCTCAACCGCGCGCACCTGGTCCACGGGCGGCGCGCCCTCATCCTCCCGTGCCTGGGAAGGACGGAGCGCGATGTGCAGGCGGGTGGGCCTCAGTTCGTGACGGTGGAGAACTCGATGGGCGTGGTGCACGCCACGCGCGGCGCGGTGGCCCCGGCGTCCGAGCACCTGCTCAGCGAGCCGGTGATCGTCGCGCGGCTGGCCACGGCGGTGTTGGGCTCGCGCTCGAAGGTGCCGTGGATGTCATGGGTGGAGGACTACTCCCGGGTGCGGGACTTGATTGCCCGGGTCATCCCGGGGTTCGCCGACTTCAATCGGCGCGTCCAGGAGCCGGGCGGGTTCTACCTGCCGAACGGGCCTCGGGAAGGGCGCTTCACCACGGCGAGTGGGAAGGCGCACTTCACGGTGCACACCATGCCGGGCGAGGAGCTGGAGCCCGGGCAGTTGATGATGATGACGCTGCGCACGCATGACCAGTTCAACACCACGGTGTATGGATTGGATGACCGCTACCGTGGCATCAAGGGTGGGCGGCGCGTGGTGTTGATGCATCCCAAGGACATCCAGGAGCGCGGGCTCACCGAGGGCCAGGTGGTGGACCTGACGAGCCACTTCCGGGGCGAGACGCGGGTGGCGAGGCGATTCGTGGTGGTGCCGTACAACATCCCCCGGCGGTGCGCGGCGACTTACTTCCCGGAGACGAACGTGCTGGTGCCGGTGGACAGCTTCGCGGAGAAGAGCCGCACGCCGGCCTCGAAGTCCGTGGTCATCACCGTGGCGCCGTCGGTCGAGGCGCCTTCCCTCGTCGAGGGTTCGACTTCATGAGGTCCGTGAGCGCGCATGCACCCGCCCGGTGAAGCCGCGTGGCCGGAGTCGCTCCGGCCGCTCTACGAGGAAGTCGCGAGCACTCCCGCCACGGAGGCGGTGGAGGCGTCCGCGCGCTGGAGCACGTCCTTCGCCGATTGGGTGCGCGGGGCGTCGCTGGAGGAGCGGACGCTGGCGCAGCTCGCCGCCTGGGAGCGGCTGGCCCGGGGAGAGCGCGGGCTCGGCGAGCTGTTGTTCCTGGTGGGCTCGTGCAGTGAGCTTCTGTGGCCCTATGCGGCGCCGCCGGCGGGCTTGCTGGAGCGGTTGTTGTCGCGGCAGGGCGCGATGCTGGAGATCCTGCGGGGCACGGGTGAGCCGGAGGTCGCGGCGCGGGTGCTTCGTGAGAGCGAGGCCGCGCTGTCGACGGTGCTGACGCGGTACCTGAAGCGTCACCCGGACTCGCTGCTGTCGCTGGTGGGGAACGTGCCGTGTACGTATGACGGGCATGCGCTTCGCTTCCTCGACTCGGTGGAGGTGGACCTCAAGCGGGTGATGGCTTCGGGGAACAAGGCCATCGGGATGCTGGAGCAGCTGCGCATGCTGCTGCCGGCGACGGCGGAGGCAGGGCGCGACAAGCTGGCGGACTACATCCGAACGCGGGCCTCGCGGATTCCGTGGCAGGAGGCCTCGGAGGTGCTGGCCGAGCGGCTGTTCGCGCTGGCGACGTCTCCGGATGGACGCGGGGCGATGCGCGGGTTCCTGGCGTGCTACCCGAACGGGCGCAAGGAGCCGGAGTGGTGTGCTCGCGCGGGGGTGTTGCTGGCGCGCACGTTGGAGGTGGGTGGGTCGCCCGCGGTGGTGGAGAACCTGTGCGAGCTGCTGGGGCGCTTCGATGCGCCGCCGGTGGATGGGCTGCGCGGGGCGTTGGGCGCGTTGGTGGGCAGTGACTTCGACACGCTGACGGACCTGGGACCGGTGCGCTTCGTGCTGGACCACTGTCAGGCGAACCTGCGCAAGGGTGAGCCGGGGCTGGTGCTGACGCAGGTGTGGCTCGAGGAGCGGCTGTTCCGCGCGTCGGTGCGCAAGGGCTTGTCGGACGCGTTCGAGCGGCGCAAGCGGATGCGGGCGAAGCTGGAGCCGATGGCGACGGGCTTCGCGCACCTGTGCTGGCTGGCGGAGGAGTGCGCGGACTTGTGGCCCAAGCTGGGGTCGGAGAATCGGCCCGGGTTGGATGAGCTGGCGGCGTGGCGGGACGAGGTGGCGGAGCGGATTGCTCGCAAGCCCATGCCTCGGAAGGCGGCCATCGAGTTCTTCCTGTGGTGTGCGCCGGACGCGGCGTCGTCCGAGGCGGAGCTCGTGGTGCTGTCGCTGACGCGGACGGAGACGGACCGGCGACAGGTGCGGCGGCTCAAGGACCATCCGTCGTCTCGGGTGCGGCTGCGCGTCCGGACGCTGCAGCGCTGGTTCCAGGGGGCCACGGGGAAGGATGGCGCGAAGGCTCTGCCGCCCACGGGCGCGGTGGCTCCGGCGTCACTCACGGATGCGTTGAGGCATCTGCACGTGACGCGTGCGGTGCCGCTGAGTGGCCGGACGTGGCTCAGGGACCGTGACCTGGAGGAGCTGCTGTTCGGCGCGGTGTCTCGCGTGGAAGCGGACTTCTCGGCGCGCTATCCGGAGCGGTTCCGTGAGGACACGGTGGAGCTGGTGGACTCGCTGCTCGAGGCGCTGAGTGGCGAGCTGGGCCGCGTGAAGGCGGACCTGTTCTCGTTGCTGGCCCAGGGCCAGCCACCGCCGCTCGATTTCGAGCTGACGGTGCGACGTGTCGCGGAGCGGGTGGTCGAGGCGCCGAAGCCCTCGAGGCGAGGACGGGGGAGGGCGCCAGCCGTGCCCGTGGCCACCGAGGTGGGCCCGGTGGGCGTGTTGGACCTGTCGACCTCCTGGGCTCCCGTGGTCGAGTCCGTGATGGCCGAGGATGAGAGCGCGCGGAGTGGGGACGAAGCGCTGTCGATGGAGGACGAGGTCTCGCGCCTGTTGGAGGCGGAGGCGCTGTCGCGGGTCGAGGCTTCCGACGAAACGTCGCTCGCGGAGGTGAACGAGGGGCCTTCTGACGGACTGGCGGCCGTCGGGGAGTCTGTGCCTGCCGCCGATGCACGGGGCCCGCGGGAGGTGGAGGCCGTCGTCGAGAGCGCCTCCTCCATGGTCATCGCCACGCCGGCCGCTGACGGCGTGGTTGACGGCGGCTCACAGGTCGACGCCCCTGCAGCTGAGCCCTCGGCCGCCGCCGAAACGGCCCATGCGGAGGTTGACGGCGGCTCACAGGTCGACGCCTCCGCAGCTGAGCCCTCGGCCGCCGCCGAGCCGGCCCCTGCGGAGCCGCTGCCTCCGCTGGTCGCGCCCACGGGGACCTCCGCTTCCGAAGCACGTCTCCCCGACGAAGACCCCTCCGCACGCTCGCGGCGCGGCCGAGGCAGACGAGGCTCGTCGGACCGGGTCCCGGACTCACGCACCTCGGGCACCGAGGTGGCGTTCATGATGAACGCCGAGGTCGACGGCTTCGTCGACACGGAGCGCGCGGTGCTCGTCCAGGTCGTGAAGCTGGAGCAACGTGGAGAGGGCCAGTGGCTGCCCCACTTCCGGCTCGGCCGTGAAATGGTCGATGGCCTGCTGTCACGCACCGACTCGGCCTACTGCCTCTTCCTCGTCCCGCCCATCCCTCGCGCCGAGTGCTGGATGCTCCCAGCCCGACTGGTGCGTGACCTGATGGACGCCCAGCGCTCCCTCACCACCGTGTCCCGGGACTCCGTGGCCCGCGCCGCGCGCTCCCTCTCCCAGTGGTGGATGGGCGACTTCGTGAACCTCTGGACCGGAGACGAGCGGACCGCGTTCCTCGAACACGTCTCCCCCGAGTCCCCGAACGCACCGGACTTCGTCGTCCGGTGCTCCTTCCACTCGGGGGCCCGCACGCCGAGGCCTTGAGCGTCAGACCGCCAGCTCCAGCTCCACCTTCTCCAGGTAGCCCGGCACATACGCCTTCCAGCCCTTCGACTGCACCCGCCGCCGGAGGGCCTCCAGCGCGTCCGGCTCGCCGTGCACCAGCAGCGTCTGGCGCGGCGGCGAGTCGAACCCCTCCATCCAGCGCATCGTCTCCGTCCAGTCCGCGTGCGCGGAGAACCCGCTCACCGTCCGGATCTCCGCGCCCACCGGCACCACCTGCCCGTGGATGCGGCACTCCTTCTCCCCATCCAGCAGCTTGCGCCCACGCGAGCCCACGGACTGGTAGCCCACGAACAACACCGTGTTGCGCGGGTCCGGCAAGCGGTGCTTCAGGTGGTGCAGCACGCGGCCTCCCGTCGCCATGCCGGACGCGGAGATGATGATGGCCGGCCCCTCGTGCAGGTTCAGCCGCTTGCTCTCCTGCGCCGACGTGACGAACCGCGTCTTCTGTGTCGCCAACGGTGACGCCCCACGCTCCACCAGCGACTTCATCACCAGGTCGTGCTCCTCGGGGTGCGCCAGGTACACGGGCGTCGCGTCACAGGCCATCGGCGAGTCCACGAACACATCCACCACGGGGATCTGCTTCGCCTCCTCCAGGTTGCGCAGGTGGAAGAGCAGCTCCTGCGTGCGCCCCACCGCGAACGCGGGAATCACCACCACGCCCCCACGGTCGAACGCGCCCTTCACCGCGTCCCGCAGCGCTTCCATCGGCTTCTGCTCGCGGTGCTGCCGGTCCCCATACGTGCTCTCGACCACCAGCGTCGTCGCCGAGTCCACGCTCTGCGGGTCCCTCAAGATGGGCGCCTGATAGCGACCCAGATCTCCACTGAAGACCACGCGCTGGCGCGTGCTCTTCAAGTCGAAGACACAGACGGCCGAGCCGAGGATGTGTCCCGCCCGATAGAAGGTCAGGGTGATGCCCGGGAGGATCTCCTTCGGCCGCTCGTAGCCGAAGGTCTCGATCATCCCCACCGCGCGCTCGGCGTCCGGGACCGTGTAGAGGGGCAGGGCGGGGTGGTGCTTGGAGTAGCCCTCCTTGTTCGCGTAGCGCGCCTCCTCCTCGTGCAGGTGCGCCGAGTCCGGCAGCAGCAGGGCCGTCAAGTCCCGGGTGCCGGGCGTGGTGTAGATGGGGCCGTCATAGCCCTCGCGAATCACGCGCGGCAGCCCACCCGTGTGGTCGATATGCGCGTGCGTGAGCACGATGGCGTCCAGCTCGCGCGCGGGGAGCGGGAGCGGTTGCCAGTTGCGCTGTCTCAGCTCCTTCTGTCCCTGGAAGAGCCCACAGTCCACGAGCACCTGCTGCCCGTCATGCTCGAGGAGGAACTTGGAACCCGTCACGGTTCCGGCGGCGCCGAGGAAATGGAGGGAGGCCATGGCCCCCAGTCTACCGTGCTAGCGTGGGATGCTCATGAGTACCTCCGAGCGTCCCCCCGGGGCAGACCGCTTACCCTCCAAGGGCGAGGACGCCCAGCAGACCCGACCCACGGGTACCGGACGCCCCGGCTTCACGGGCGCGGTCCGCCGCTTCCGGGTCACGCTCCTGGAAGGCCCCCAGCCCGGCGTCTACAAGGACTCCAACGCGGACACCTTCTCCATCGGCTCGCACGGGCTCAACGACTTCGTCATCGACGAGCCCACCGTCTCGCGCTTCCACTGCGAGGTGCGCATCGAGCGCGATGGCGCCCGGGTGCGGGACCTCGACAGCCTGAACGGGACGGTGCTCGACGGCGTCCACGTGCGCGAGGCCTACCTGCGCGGAGGCAGCGTGCTGCGCCTGGGCCGCGTCAGCCTTCGCTTCGACTTCAGCGCGGAGAGCAACCGGCTGCTGATCTCCGAGCGCACCGCCTTCGGCGAGCTGGTGGGCACGTCCGTCGTCGCGCGTGCCAGCTTCGCGCTCATGGAGCGCGCCGCGGCCAGTGACGCCACCGTGCTCCTGGAGGGTGAGACGGGCACCGGCAAGAGCCGCGCCGCGCTGGCCATCCACCGCGCGGGCTCGCGTGCCGCCGGTCCCTTCCTCACGGTCGACTGTGGCGCCATCCCCGGCAACCTGCTGGAGAGCGAGCTGTTCGGGCACGAGAAGGGCGCCTTCACCGGCGCGCTCCAGCGGCGCATCGGCGCCTTCGAGGAGGCCGACGGCGGCACCATCTTCCTCGACGAGGTGGGCGAGCTGCCCGCGGAGCTGCAACCCAAGCTCCTGCGCGTGCTGGAGCAGCGCGAGATTCGCCGGTTGGGCGCGAACACGTATCAGCCCGTCAACGTGCGGGTCATCGCGGCGACCCACCGGGACCTGCGCGCGGAGGTGAACGCGAGCCGCTTCCGGCCGGACCTCTTCTTCCGCCTCGCGGTGGTGCGCATCCTCATCCCCTCGCTGCGCGAGCGCCCCGAGGACATCCCCGCCATCGCCGAGCGCATCCTCGCGGGCTTCGGCGCCGCGCCCGAGCAGGTCTCCGCGCTCAACACGCCCGAGTTCATCAACCAGCTCCAGCACGCCGCGTGGCCCGGCAACGTACGCGAGCTGCGCAACCACCTGGAGCGCTGCCTCGTGTTCCAGGACGCGCTGCCGCCCGAGACCGAGACCGTGGGCGCCCAGGGTGTCATGGGGAGCCTGGTGGACCCGAAGCAGCCCTACGCGGATGCACGTCGCAGGGCGCTCGAGATCTTCGAGCGCGAGTACCTGGACGCGCTGATGCAGCTTCACCACGGCAAGGTGTCCCAGGCCGCCACCGCGGCGGAGATGGACCGCGTGTACCTCTACCGGCTGCTGCGCAAGCGCGGACTGCGGACGTAGCTAGCGCGCCGCGTGCTCGGTCACCTGGCCGGGCACGCCACCCGTGGTCCAACCCTCGAGCCGGGCCAGGGGACTCCCCGCGAGCTGCCGCGCGCCTCGCGCATCCGTCGAGAGCGCTCCGGGCTCGGCGTGCAGATAGACGCGCGTCTCGAGCTCCGTCCCCGCGAGCTCCAGGACACGCGCGAGGAGCCGCTCGGCGAGCTGCCGACAACCCCGTTGCTCCAGCGCCCGCGCCGGCGCCTCGTCGGACAGCGCGCGCCACGCGAGCAGGGCATTGCCTCCCTCCAGCGCCAGGGTCCACCCCGCGGACTCCAGCAGCTCACGGCCCGCGTCGAGCGCGGCGTCCCTCGCGTCGAGCGCTTCGTCCGTCGGGTCCACGTCCGAGGTCGCGAAGCGCAGGTCCAGGTACAGCGCCGAGGCCCAGGTGTTGGAGTCGGAGGATGCGATGAGCGCCGCGCGCAGCGCCGCGAGGAAGCTCGTCACGTCCGGCCAACGCTCCTCGGGCCTCTTGGCCAGACAGCGTGAGACCACCGCCTCCAACGCCGCGGGCACCCGGACGTGTTCGCTCAAGCGGGGCGGAGGCGCGTGCAGGTGTTGCTCCTCGACCTCCACCGCGCTCTCGCCGTCGAACGGGGGGCGTCCCACGAGCAGCTGGTAGAGCAGCACGCCCAGCGCGTACAGGTCCGTGCGCGCGTCCACGGGGTGGCCGAGGATCTGCTCCGGCGCCATCGCCACCGGAGTTCCGAGCACCGCGCCCGCGGTGGTCAGCGCCGTGCCTCCGGACAGGGGCGCCACCTTGGCGATGCCGAAGTCCACCAGCTTCACCGTGAAGCCCTCGGGGCGCGGCAGGAACATCACGTTCTGGGCCTTCAGGTCGCGGTGCAGGATTCCCTGCCCGTGTGCCGCCGCGAGCGCGCTCCCCAGCTCCTCCATCACCGTGTGGGCCTCGGCGAGCGAGAAGGGGCCTTGCTGGGAGAGCCACCGGTCCAGGCTCTCTCCCTCCAGCCACTCCATGGCGAGCCAGGGCCTTCCGTCTCGCAGCTCCCCGTACTCCAGCACGCGGACGATGTGGCGATGGTCGAGCGCCAGGAGGGTGTCCGCCTCCTGCCTGAAGCGCAGGAGGACCTCGCTGACGTGGTTGAGGTGGGCCCGCACGACCTTCACGGCGGCGGGCGTCCGGGTGTCCAGGTGGATGGCGCGATAGAGCGACGCGGTGATGCCGGAGTGGACCCGCCGCTCCACCATCCACGCGCCGACGAGGGCTCCGGGCTCCAGCTCGTCGCCGTACAGGGCGACCTGGGCGTTGCCCTCGCGCTTGTCCCACTCACTCATTCCGGCCCTCCATCCCCTGCGCTCGCGTCCTTCCAGGACGTCCCATCGGGTGCCTATGGACCTGTCTTGGCACGCGTGCTCGCGGGAGCGCCATCCGGCCACTGGCCCTTCACGGCAGACTCGAGCCCTCGCACACGCGAGGTCCAGAGTGGAGCCTCGTGTGCGGTCTGCTCCACCTCGGCCACCCGGGCACCCAGCGCTTCGTCGTCGCCCGCCGCACGGGCCGCTCGCGCCGCCCAGACGAGGACCTCCATCCGTTCATCGGGCGGCATCCGTGTTCGCGAGGCCTCCACCTGGGCCTCCCAATGCTCGCGGGAGTAGGGCACCGAGGCCGAGGACTCGGCGACCACGCGGCGCACCACCTCGCCCATGAGCTGGTCCGCCGACGTGAGGCGCACGCGTGAGGCCTGTTCATCGAGCCACGCGAGCTGCTTCGTGGCCTCGGACAGGTCGCCCAGCTCGCAGCACAGGCGCGCCACGAGCAACGCGTCCTGCGCCATGGAGTGGGGGAAGCAGCGCTGGCTGAGCACTCCCGCGCGTCTGGCCAGCGGCAGGGCTTCTTCCGCGAGGCCCTGGTAGCCCAGGAGCACGGCGAGGTTGAACGCCGAGGTGCGCTCTATCTGCACGTTGCCGAGCTCGCGTCCCAGGCTCACCGCGCGCTCCAGGTCCGTGCGCGCCCCCGCCACGTCGCGACGCTGGACGTGGAGCACCAGGCGATTGTTGAGCGCGACCCCCAGGTGCAGCGTGTCTCCGGTGGACTCGCACAGTGCGATGGCCTCGGCGAAGCGGCGCTCGGCGTCGTCGAGCTGCCCCGTCCAGCCCAGCATCGCGCCGAGCATGGCCAGGGCGATGGCCTCCGTCTCCTCGTCGCCCGTCGCGCGTGCCAGCGTCACGGCTTCTTCGAGGGGCGCGATGGCCCCCGTGATGTCTTCCCGACGCACGAAGGCGCGCGCCTTGGCCAAGGCGTGGCGCGCGGCCAGCTCGGAGGGGACGGGTTCTCCGAGCAACTGGAGCGCCTGCTCCTGCAGGGCGGTGGACTCGTCCGTGTCGTCCCGCCAGTCGAGCGCGGTGGCTTCCTCCAGGAGCAGGTCCGCTTCGCGCAGCACGGCGCCTCGCGAGACGGCGATTCGCCGCGCCTCACGAAGGTCCTCGAGGGCGTCGTCGATGCGCTGGAGCCGGTAGCGGACGCGGCCCCGGCCCGACAGCAGCTCCAGTCGACGCACGTCATGCTCGCGAGGCGCGCACTCCAACGCGGCGGAGAAGTGGCGCTCGGCCTCGAGCAACCGGTGTCCACGGCGGCTCGACTCCGCCAGGGCGTGGTGGAGCTCGAGCGCCAGGATTGTCTCGCCCGCGCCCTCGGCCCATCGGGCGCGCCGGGGCAAGGGGGCGTCGGGCAGGGACTCCAGGGCGGCGGAGCAGATGCGGCGACGGAGCGCTCCAGGCAGCCTCGCGGCGAAGGCCTCGCGCAACAGGGCGTGCTCGAAGCGCCAGCGGCGGGGGCCTCGGGGCTCGAGCATCCCGAGCCGCGCCAGTCGCTCCAGTCCGACGCCCGGGTCCAGGGAGAGGTCCAGCGCTTCGCTCCCGTCGAGCCGGGTGAGCGTGGCGGACAGCTCCTCCCAGCGCACGTCTTCGCCGAGCACGGCCGCCACCTGGAGCAGCGCGCGCAGCCCGGAGGGCAGGGCGAGGAGGCCGCGCTCCGCCACGCGCTCGTCCGGGCTCTCCACGGCCAGCGCATCCAGGGCCTCCGCCGCGAGATAGCCTCCTCCTCCGGCGCGAGTCCGGATGGCGCCGGCGGCCCTCAGCGCGCGGACCGTCTCCACCAGGCGCAGCGGCGAACCGCCACAGCGCTCCACCAGCTCACGGAGCATGCTCTCCGCGGGGACATCGACGGGACGCAGGAGCTGCCGCAGCACATGGCTCGCGGCTTCGTCATCGAGGGGCGCGAGCGTGCGCCGGGCGCTGTCCGCCGCGCGCTCCCCGAAGTATGGGCGCAGCTCCAGCAGTCGAGGGCGTCCAGTGAGGACGATGCAAAGCGGCGAGGTGAGGCCGGAGAGCGTGGCCAGCTCCAGCGCGTCGAGCGCGGTGGGGTCCAGCGTCTCCGCATCGTCCACGAGCAGCACCAGGGGGCGCTCCTCGGCACGGCGGCGCAGGTGCGACGCGAGCGCTCGTGCGAGGTGCTGCCTGCGCGCCGCGGGATGCGCGGTCGCCAGGTCCAGCGTCGTGTTCGTGCTCTCGATGAGCCTGCGCACCCCTTCGTCAGAAGAGGTGGTTGGCGGCAGGCCGAGGAGGGTGGCGATGAGGTGGCCCAAGCCACTCTCGGTGGCGCTGCCTTCGTCCCGCTGCGCTCCCACCAGCAGGGTGGACAGAGCGCCTGCTGTCAGCAGCTCACCGTGGAGCTCGGTCAACAGCCGCGTCTTGCCGAGCCCTTCGTCGCCCAGCAGGGTCAGCAGCATGGGCGAGCGCTGCTCGCGCACCTTCGTGATGCCCGCGCGCAGCCAGTCCAGCTCCGCGTCGCGGCCCTGCACGGTGGCGATGGGGAGAGGGGCGAGGTCCGATGGCGTGGGTGTGCTGACAGGGTCGAGCGCGCCGAGTCCTTCACGCGCTTCGGCGGTCAGCAGGAGTGTGTCGGATGGGGTCGCGGGCTCGGGCCACCACCTGCCCACCTGTTCGAGCGCGACGCCACCGAGAACCCATCGGCCACCTCGCTCGCGCACGCGGAGCCGTGCCTGGTGCACGACGCGCATCGAGCCGGGAGGGAGCTGGCTCGTCAGGGCTTCCGCGGCCTTGAGCGCGGCGCGCAGCCCCGACTCGACCTGGGGCGCATGGGGAAACGCGAAGATGGCGAGCCCCGGCTCCATGCGCGCCAGCTCCGCGCCGGTGCTGGTGAGGAGTCCCCGCAGCGTGGGGACATCGAGCGGCGTCTTGACGCCCAGCAGGGCGACGTCCCTGGCTCGTTGTGCGGAGGTCTCCGAAAGGCCCGGGGGGCTCTCACCCGTCGTGGCGACCGTGCGCGGTTCGGGAGACTCCAGCACTGGCGCGGAGGTCCCCATCAGGACCCCGTCCGCGTCTTGCGTCGCGCTGAGCAGTGGCGGGGTTGAGGCCCTCGAAATGGTCTCCGTTTCGAGCGCATCCGCCACGTTCGCCCTTTGCGTCGGGCTGAGTTGCGGCGGTGCGGAGGTCCTCGCCCCGGTCTCGGCATCGAGCGCATCCGCCACGTTCGCCCTTTGCGTCGGGCTGAGTTGCGGCGGTGCGGAGGTCCTCGCCCCGGTCTCGGCATCGAGCGCATCCGCCACGACCACCCTTTGCGTCGGGCTGGGTTGCGGCGGTGCGGAGGTCCTCGCCCCGGTCTCGGCATCGAGCGCATCCGCCACGCCCGCTCCCTGCGTCGCGCTGCCCCGTGGCCTCCCAGAGGTCCCCTTCCGCGGCACGGCTTCGAGCGCATCCGCCACGCCCGCCGCGCCGGGCCCGCGCTCCTCCGGGGCCTTCGCCAGCAAGCGGGACACCAGGGCTTCCAACTCGAGCGGCACCGCCCACGGGGCCAGCTTCGAGAGCACCGGTGGCCTCCGTGCGACATGCGCTTGGAGCACCGACGCGGTGTCTCCCACGAACGGCGGACGCCCACACAGCAGCTCGAAGAAGACGACGCCCAACCCGTAGAGGTCCGCGCGCGCATCAATGGCTCGCGCATCGAGGCACTGCTCGGGCGCCATGTACTCGGGCGTGCCCAGGCGCTGCCCGGTCCTTGTCACCGTCGGCGCGGGCGCCGCGTCCCGCTCCACGCCCAGGCGCGCCAGCCCGAAGTCCACCAGGACCAGCCGCTCTCCGGAGAGCATGATGTTCTCCGGCTTGAGGTCGCGGTGCACCACCGCCGCGGCGTGCACCCGCGCCAGCGCGCGCGCCAGGGCAAGCATCACCGGCCTCGCCTCCTCCCACGGCATCGCGCCCGACCGGGGCAGCTCCGCCAACCGCTGCGCGAGCGTCTGCCCGGCGATCAGCTCCATCACCACCACGGGCTCACCCGTCAGCGTGCGGGCCTCGCCCAGCAGCTCCGGCGTCACGGGCGGGCCGATGCGTCGCAGTGCCTCCAGCTCCCGCGCCAATCGTTCCGCGGCAAGCGGCTCCAGCACCTTGAGGGCCACGGGCCGGCCGTCGGACTCCCGCCGCGCGGCGAGCACACGCCCGAAGCCGCCTCGTCCCACGGAGACGCCCCGCTGGTACCCCGGGACGTCCGGAAGGGGGGCCGGGGGGACTCTCGGCGGGAGCTCGGCCGAGGGGTGGAGGGGACAGTGCTCCACCACACGGCGATGACAGGCGGGACAGCGCATCGATGGCGGCGGCGAGGGGGGAGAGAGAGTCCGACGTGCGAGCGGGCCCGTCGAAGCATCGCCTCTCGGCGGCATGGACGGAAGACCTCCCCCGATACGCCCCCGTCCATCCGTCAGGCGCCGGTCGGGGCCATCAGCCCTCGTCCCGGCGCGCTTCCGGACGCATCCTCAGTCACTCATCTCCGGCAGCTCCTCCGGCAGATTGTCCGGATCCAACCGGAGGATGATGCACAGCCGTACCAGGGTGGAGATGGTGGGCACCATCACCCCGCGTTCCACTCGGGAAAGAACCTCCACGGGCATCTCCAGGCGCTCGGCGACTTCCTCCATGCCGAACCCCTTTGCCTGGCGGGCGGCCTTCAGTGCCGCCCCGAGCACCTCGGCCCTTTCCGCGCGACTCGTCTTCATGGATGCGAGCATGACGCCATCCGGCCCGCTCGTCATCCAATTCACCACATGCTTTGTCGCCGACGCCCGGCCTCCAACACTGACGTGGGGCTGGAGTCGGAGCCGGGGAGGCCTCGGCCGGCGGGGTGCCCGGCGCAGGGTGGAGTGCCACCCTGGAGGAGGGCTGGGCGCCTGCCTGGGGCGTGCCTAGGCTGCCTGAATGGGGGCTGTGGCATTGGCGCCGGGCGAGGGCTGTGTTAGGCCGCCCCTCCCTCGTTGGCCTGCCCAGGAGTCAGGAGAAGCGAATGGCCCGTCGCCACGTCCGCGTCGTCGGTGCGATGCTCGAGAACGAGCAGGGACGCTACCTCATCACCCAGCGCCCCCCCACCGCGTCGCTCCCCCTGCTGTGGGAGTTCCCCGGCGGACGGGTGGAAGAGGGGGAGAGCGACCCCGAGGCGCTCATCCGGGAGATCCACGAGGAGATGGGAGTGGCCGTGGAGGTGCTCGACCAGGCCATGCACACCCGCCACGAGTATCCCACCTACGACATCGACTTCCGGGTGTTCCGCTGCCGTCTGGCCGAGGCCGAGCACCACATCCGCCACCTGCGCGTGCATGACCACCGCTGGGTGACGCTGGAGGAGATGTCGCAGTACCGCTTCCCCGACGCGGACGCCAAGACGCTGGCGAAGCTGTTGGACCTGGACTCCTGACGTGTGGCCCCGCTGGACCTGGGCCCTCCTCGTGGGGATGGGGCTCGCCGGTTGCTCCAGCCCCAAGCCCCTGCCGCCCGACTCGGGCGTCGAGGACGCCGGCGCCCAGCCCCCGGCGACGGGCCTGCCCGGGTGTACCTGGTACGGCGTGCCGCTGCGCACCGGTGAGGTGCCCTCCGAGCTGCCGGAGCTGTCCGGCCTGGCCGCCAGCCGCCGCTTCCCCGGCGTCTTCTGGGCCCACAACGACTCCGGCAACGACTTCGAGCTGTTCGCCATCGACGAGACCGGCCGCGTGCGGGCCCGGCTGAAGCTCACCGGCGCCCAGCCCCGGGATCTGGAGGACGTGGCTGTGGGGCCGTGCTCACCCGGGGAGACGCGCACGTGTGTCTTCCTGGCGGACACGGGCGACAACTTCGAGATTCGCGACCAGGTGCGCCTGTACCGGCTGCCGGAGCCGGACGCGCTCGGCGACGCGACGGTGGCCGTGGAGGTGCTGGCCTTCACCTATCCGGACGGCGCCCATGACGTGGAGGCGCTGGTGGCGGACGCGCGCTCGGGGCGGCTCATGGTCCTCACCAAGACGCGGCGCTCGCTGGGGGAGGTCTTCGCGCTGGACGGCCTGAAGCCCGGCGCCGCCATCCAGGCGACGAAGCTGGGAGCGCTGGAGGCGCCCGGGGGCGTGGACCGCGCGACGACGGGCGCGTCGCTGCAGGCCTCCGGACAGCGGATGCTGATTCGCACCTACTCGCGCGTGTGGGAGCTGCGCCAGCCGGGGGCGGAGGATTTCGAGTCGCTCTTGAAGGGCTCGCTCGTCGAGGTGCCGGGCGGACCCCAGGCGCAGGCCGAGGCGGTGTCGTACCTGTCGGATGGCGAGGGGTATCTGCTGGGGACGGAGTTCACCGGTCAACCGTTGTGGCGCGTCGGGTGTCGCTGATCTCGCGACTCGGGTGCGTCCGGGGTGCAGGGAAACCGTCCAGCGGGTTGACGCTCTGGCGCCGGTGAACATCTTTGCCCGGCTGAGTGTGACGCCATCCGGGCACGGGGCCCGAATGAGCGGGGAGGGGGAGGGCGAGCGTGCCGACGATGAAGCCACAGGAGCTCCCGCCGGGTGTGGGCCCGCGGGGAAAGAAGTCCGACAAGCCAGGGACGCCGGGCAAGGGGTTCAAGTTCGGCTCACCGCTGGGCTACATCCTGCTGCTCGTCCTGGGCTTCCTTCTCTTCCGGAACGTGTTCCAGGACGCGGGCGTCCGCCGGGTGAGCTACAGCCAGTTCCGGGACGCGGTGGAGTCCGGCAACTTCAGCCGGGTCCAGATCTCCAATGAGTGGGTGAAGGGCTTCCTCAAGGACACCGCCCAGCCGCCTCCGCCGGCGCAGGGGGAGCGTCCGCTGCGAGGCGAGCCCAGCGCGCTGCCGTGGATGGCCTACCGCGTCCAGGGGGACGAGTCGCTGGTGCCGCTGCTCGAGCAGAAGGGCGTCCAGTTCGAGGCGGTGCCGCAGTCCGGGTTGGGCGAGGCCCTGTGGATCTGGCTGTTGCCGCTGGGGCTGTTCTTCCTCTTCTGGAGCTTCATGATGCGCCGGGTGGCCGGCGGCATCGGCCAGGGTCCGCAGAGCGTCATGAGCTTCGGGAAGACGCGCGCCAAGGTGCAGGCGGAGGCCGACACCGGCGTGGGCTTCAAGGACGTGGCGGGCGTGGACGAGGCGGTGGACGAGCTGCGCGAAATCGTCGAGTTCCTCAAGACGCCGGAGAAGTTCCGCCGCCTGGGTGGCCGCATCCCCAAGGGGGTGCTGCTGGTGGGTCCGCCGGGCACGGGCAAGACGCTCTTGGCGCGCGCGGTGGCGGGCGAGGCGGGCGTGCCGTTCTTCAGCCTGTCCGGCTCGGAGTTCGTGGAGATGTTCGTCGGCGTGGGCGCGGCCCGCGTGCGCGACCTGTTCGCCCAGGCCACGGCCAAGGCGCCCTGCATCATCTTCATCGACGAGCTGGACGCCATCGGCAAGAGCCGCAACTCGGGCGTGGCCGGCGGCCATGACGAGCGCGAGCAGACGCTCAACCAGCTGCTCGCGGAGATGGACGGCTTCGACAGCCGCGCGGGCCTCATCATCCTGGCGGCGACCAACCGTCCGGAGATCCTGGACAGCGCGCTGATGCGGCCGGGCCGCTTCGACCGGCAGGTGCTGGTGGACCGTCCGGACAAGCGCGGGCGCGAGCGGGTGCTGGAGATCCACGCCCGCGGCGTGAAGCTGGGCCCGGACGTGGACCTGAAGACCATCGCCTCGCGCACGCCGGGCTTCGCGGGCGCGGACCTGGCCAACGTGGTGAACGAGGCGGCGCTGCTGGCGGCCCGACGCAACCGCGACGCGGTGATGCGGGCGGACTTCGAGGAGGCCATCGAGCGCGTCGTCGCGGGCCTGGAGAAGAAGAACCGCCGGATGAACGAGCGCGAGAAGGAGATCGTCGCGCACCACGAGGCGGGCCACGCGGTGGTGGGGTGGATGCTGCCGCACGCCGAGCGGGTGACGAAGGTCTCCATCATCCCGCGCGGGCTCGCGGCGCTGGGCTACACCATGTCGCTGCCCCTGGAGGACCGCTACCTCATGTCGCTGGACGAGCTGCGCGACAAGATGGCGGGGATGATGGGGGGCCGCGCCGCGGAGGAGATCTTCATCGGCGAGGTGTCCACCGGCGCGTCCAACGACATCCGGCAGGCCACCGAGGTCGCGAAGATGATGGTGCGCGACTACGGCATGAGCACGCTGGGGCCCGTCGCGCTCAGCGCGGACCACGGCCCCAACTTCCTGCGCTCCGCGGGCCTGCCCGAGTCGCGGACGTACTCGGAGCAGACGGCGCGGATGATCGACGAGGAGGTGCGCAAGCTCGTCAGCGAGGCGCTGGACCGGGCCCGGGAGGTGCTCAGCAAGCACCGGGACAAGGTGCAGGCGCTGGCGGCGCGGCTGCTCGCGGTGGAGGTGGTGGAGGAGGACACGATGGTGACCATCCTCGGCCCCAAGGTGCTGGCGCAGCGGGGGCTGTTGCACCCCGAGGCCCGCCAGGTCATCTCCGCCCACCCGGTGGGCAGCAACGAGGAGCCGCCTCCGCCGACGCAGCACGCCGACAAGCCCCTGGACTCGTAGCCGACGTCCGGGCGCCTGCTCTCCGGCCTGGCCCACGCCCCCCGCCACCGCGCATTCCTGCGGTGTCCGGGGGGCGAAATTATCTTGAGACCTAAAGGAGGCGTCGCCGTGGAGAACAGGATCGGCAAGAGCTACATGGCCCGGAAGGCCCTCTTCGCGAAGGGGCTCAAGGAGGGGCGGCTCACGGTTCAGGAGATAGAGGAGGCGCTGCCGGCGGGGACGTTGACGGCGGCGGAGCGCTGGCTCCTCTACTACTCGCTGCGGGCCGCCCAGGTGGAGATCATCGACGAGGTGACGGGACAGGTCGACCATGGGTTCATGGCCGAGTCCCCCGCCGCCCAGGAGCACTAGCTCCGCTCGTTGACACGCACTCGCGCGCGGTTAGGTTGCGCCCGTTGACGCCTACCCGCGCGTGAAGCGCGCTCTTCCACCTCGACTTCAGGTTCGACATGTCCGGTCCCTCGCACTCCGACCCCTCCCAGGAATCCCAGCACGCCCAGTCCGCCAACGGCGGAGGTCCGCCGGGCCCGGAGGCCGGTGCGGCGGGCGAGGCCGAGGCCAGGACGCCCGCCGATGACGTGGTCTCCGAGGCGGCCGACGCGGAGAAGGAGCGGCTGCGCGCCGACCTGGAGTCCTCCCGGCGCCGGGTGGACGAGCTGGCGCGCGCCTACCAGGCGGTGAACAAGGACCGCGAGGAGTTCAAGCAGCGGCTCACCCGCGAGCGCGAGCGGATGATGGACGTGGAGCGCGGCAACGTGGCCGTGGCGCTCCTGGAGGCCATCGACGAGCTGGACCGGGCGCTCTCCATGAGCGGCCAGGACAACTCGCCCCTGGCGCAGGGCGTGCGGATGATCCGCGACTCGCTCTTGAGCAAGGCCCAGGGCATGGGCATCGAGCGCATCAGCGTGACGGGGCAGCCGTTCGACCCCAACGTGGCCGAGGCCACGGACATGGAGATCACCACCTCGCCCGACGAGGACCAGAAGGTGGTGGCGGAGATTCGCGCGGGCTACCGGCTCAAGGAGCGCGTCATCCGCCCGGCCCGGGTGAAGGTGGCCAAGTACGTGGCGCCCGCCCAGGCCTGAGGACGTCCCCACCGGAAAACGAGGAAGACGGCGGCGGGGTGGGTTGTTCCCGTCGCTCGTCATGCGCCGCCGTATAAGCTGCCACCTCGTGGCTTCCCGACTGCTCTTCGTCCTGTTGTCCGTGGCCGTGCTCCCCCTGACGGCGTCCGCCGAGGAGGGGCCGGTGGGGCCCTGGCTGCAGGCGCGCATGCGAGAGCACGCCGCCTGGTTCTCGTACCAGGGCTCGGGTGAGGCCCGCCCCGGCGGCGCGCTGGGCCTGTGGCGCGAGCGCCCCGCCGGGGAGACGGGCCTGCCCGCCTTCGTGCCGCCCACGTCGCTGGCGCCGTTGATCCGCGCGGTGGAGGCGGGCGTCGTCAACATCACCACGGTGAGCCCCCGGGACAGTGGCCTTGCCGGGATGAAGCGCTCGACGGGCTCGGGCTTCGTGCTGACGCCCGACGGGCTGGTCGTCACCAACAGCCACGTGGTGTCGGGGGCGAGCAAGATCGCCGTGCGCCTGTCGGACGGCCGAGAGTTCTCCGCCGAGGTGGTGGGCCGCGACGCGTCCACGGACGTGGCGCTGCTGAGGCTCAGCGGCTCGGAGATGGGGGACCTGCCCGCGCTCTACCTGGGGGACTCGGACCGGCTGGAGGTGGGGGACTGGGTGGTGGCCATCGGCAACCCCTTCGGCCTGGACCACTCGGTGTCGCACGGGATGATTTCGGCCAAGGAGCGCGTGCTGGGCGTGGGCCAGTTCGACGACTTCATCCAGACCGACGCGCTCATCAACCCGGGCAACTCCGGCGGGCCGCTCTTCAACATGAAGGGCGAGGTGGTGGGGGTGAACACGGCCATCATCAGCCAGGGGCAGGGCATCGGCTTCGCGGTGCCCATCAACCTGGTGAAGGACCTGCTGCCGAACCTGCGGGAGAACGGGAAGCTGACGCGCGGCTGGCTGGGCGTCATCGTCAACGACGACCGGGAGAGCGCTGAGCGCCGGGCCCCGCTGGTGAAGGACGTCTACCAGGGCAGCCCCGCGGCCGCGGCCGGCATCCGCTCCGGGGACCGGCTGGTGGCGGTGAACGGGCGCACCATCGGCTCCTACCTGCAGCTGCTCCGGAAGGTGGCGCTGCTGGCGCCCGGGACGGAGGCGAAGCTGACGCTGCTGCGCCAGGGGACGACGCAGGAGGTGGCGGTGCGGCTGGTGGAGCGCCCCGCGCAGGAGGCCGCCGAGGGGCTGGTCCAGCGGGTGACGAGCGACGAGGACCTGGGGCTGACGCTGCGGGATTTGACGCCCGAGGTGGCCGCGCCGCTCAACCAGGTGGCCTGGGACGGGGCGCTGGTGTCCGCGGTGTCGCCCCGAAGCCCCGCGGAGGCGGCGGGGCTGCGCATGGGCGACGTGGTGACGGAGGTCAACCGCAAGCGGGTGAAGGACGCGGCCGGGGTGCGCGCGGCCCTCTCCAAGGGGAGCTCCGGGGCCAGCATCCTCCTGCGCGTCAAGCGCGGGGACTCCCAGCAGTACCTGGCCATCGCCCGGTGAGGGAGCCCCCGAGGACGTCCGCCTAGCGGCTGGCGTTGGCGTCCTTGCCGTTGAGCCACAGGCCCAGCGGGTGGCCCGTGCGGCCCTCGGTGAGGATGAGCCCGTCGATGCGGGCCGTCACGCCGTGGTTCTTCCCGCCGCCCTTCTTCGGCAGGGACCACACGGCCTGCGGCGTGAAGACGACCTGGGCGCGCACCTGCCGCATGGAGAACATGCGCGAGAAGAGCGAGCCGTTCCACCCCTCCGGCAGCGTGCCCGTGACGGTGAGGAAGGGCAGCACCGGGTTGCCGTTGCCGTCCTGCTTCTTCGGAGCGCCGTGGGTGAGCGCGTAGCGGCCGCCCGGGAAGAACGGGGTGATGTTGATGGTGTACTCCCCGGCGCCCGGGTTGTACGGCCCCGGCGACAGCATGGTCGCGTCGTCCTCGCCGATGATCATGTACAGCCGCTTGCCCTGGTACTTCTTGCGGAAGGCCTCCGCGTCCGACTTGCACTTCGGGTCCACCAGCGCCCCTTCACACGCGCCGATGTACTTCTCGAGGAAGGCCCCCAGGCCTCCCAGCGGCTCGGCTTCGTCGCGCAGCTTGGCGAAGCGCGGGTCCACGTCGGCCAGGGCCAGGGTGGGCAGGAGGAGGGCGACGGCGGCGACCAGAAAGCGGCTCAAGACGAGGGGCTCCGGGGTACGGGGGGAATCCGGATGGTGCCATGTCCCGCGCAACAGGGAGCAGCCTTCTCGTAGGTGCGTGGGAGTAGATGTAGGTAGATAAGTTGCCTACATGTAGCCACCATGTAGGGTGTGCCTGTCACCACCTGTTGCCGGGAGGCACCCCCAGTGTTCGAGCGTCCGCAAGAGCGCCGCAGTCACCTGCGCTTCGACAAGGTCTTCACCGTCTACCTCACCACCCAGGACGGGATGATGAGGGGGGTGGGTCGCAACATCAGCGCGCGAGGCATGTTCGTGGAGGTCCGCGACGCGGTGGGGCTGGGGGAGAAGCTGAAGGTGACGTTCGCGGGCGAGGACGGCACGGAGATGACGTGCCTGTGCGAGGTGCGCTACCAGGTGGCGCTGGCGTTCGGCCGCAAGGACGGGCGCGAGGGCTCCAGCCGCGGGGTGGGGCTGCGAATCGTGGCGTACGAGACGCACGACGACGCGCCGCTGCTCCTGGTGGACCGCGAGCGGGTGATGCACTGAAGTGCTCGTGGCCGCCTGGCTGAGCGGCCCGGTGGCCCGACGACGCTCCCGGGACAGGGGGCCGCCTGGGGCCGCCACAGCGGGCGCCACGACATGACAAGGGCACGGTCCTCACGAGGAGAACCGTGCCCTTGGCGCTTTCAGGAGGCGAGAGGGCCTACTGCGAGAAGCCCTCGAGCAAGTAGTGGGCCTCGATGCGCTTGAGCGCGAGGATCATCGCGGCGCAGCGGCTGTCCACGGCCTCGCCGACGCAGTACTGGCGGCTGTCGTGCATGTCCGTCTTGCGCGGCTGGTTGCGGGAGATGTCGCGGATGATGCGGTAGTTGCGCTTCATCGCGCGCTCCAGGCGCTGGTCGACCTCGGCCTCGCTCCAGCGCTCCATGCGCTTGTTCTGGATCCACTCGTAGTAGCTCACCGTCACGCCGCCGGCGTTGGCGATGATGTCCGGGATGAGCTCGATGCCGCGCTTCTGCAGGACGCGGTCGGCCTCCGGGGTGGTGGGGCCGTTGGCGCCCTCGGCGATGAGCTTGACCTTGAGGCGCTCGGCGATGTCCGCCGTGATCTCTCCACCCAGGGCGGCGGGGACGAGGATGTCCGCCTGGACATCCCACAGGTCCTTCTTCTCGATGCGCTGGGCGCCCGGGAAGCCGAGCACGCTGCGCTTGAGGTTCTTGGGGTCCTGCACGTAGGCGGTGAGCGCCTGCACGTCGATGCCGTCACCGTTGTAGATGGTGCCGTCCGCGTCGTTGACCGCCAGCAGGCGCGCGCCCATGCCGCCCAGGATGTTGGCGGCGTGGCTGCCCACGTTGCCGAAGCCCTGGATGACGAAGGTCTTGCCCTTCACGCTCTCGCCGCGGTCCGCGTAGTAGTCCTCGATGCAGAACGCGACGCCCTGGCCGGTGGCCTTGCCGCGGCCCTCGGAGCCGCCGATGCGCACGTCCTTGCCCGTGACGATGCCGCGCAGGTTGTGGCGCTCGCGCTCACCGTCGGAGAACTGGCGGTACAGGAGCGCCATGATCTCCGGGTTGGTGCCCACGTCCGGGGCCGGGATGTCGATGTTCGGCCCGATGAGGCTCTTGAGCCGGTACATGAAGCGCAGGGTGATGGCCTCCAGCTCCTCGCGGCCGTACTCGCGCGGGTCGATCTGGATGCCGCCCTTGCCGCCGCCGAAGGGGACCTCGGCGATGGCCGTCTTCCAGGTCATCTCCGCGGCCAGGGCCTTGAAGAGGTCCAGGGACACCTCACGGTGGTAGCGCAGGCCGCCCTTGTAGGGGCCGCGGGCCTGGTTGTGCTGGACGCGGTAGGCCTTGAAGCGCTGCGACTCGCCGGGGACCAGCTGGTAGACCTTGCCGTCCGGCAGGCGCAGGTGGCCCTGGCGGATGGCCACGTCGGAGCCCAGCAGGGCGCGGCCGTTGAGGATGATGCTGCCGTTGGCCAGGGCCTCCAGGCCCTCCTTGTTGCGCACCTGCGTCTCCGGCAGGTCCGCGAACTGCTTGGCGCGCTCGGGGATGAGCGGGACGAGGCGATCCTTCAGCTTCGCCGTCACATAGAAGATGTGCTCGTAGTCGGGCTCTTCCAGCTCCAGCCGGACGCGCTTGTCCAGCTTGATGAGGTCGGCGGCCCGATGGAAGATCTCCATCGCCTCGGTGTAGACGGTGCGCTTCGGCGTCGGCGCCGGAGCGCGCATGAAGTTCTCTTCGCTGGCCATGTCGAAAACGGCTCCTTGTGGTCCCAGCCACGCTCGGGCCGGGGACGCGGGGATAGCGGCGCCCTTATGTGCATATGCGCCAACCGAGTTCAACCGCCGTGGCGCCACGCTTCCTCCCGAAAAACCGGAGCGATGACGGGGACTTATGGCAACGCGCTGTGTCACCGACGGCGGATGCACCGTGTCATGGATGTCACGGTGGGGTGGGGTTGTTCGTTGGGGAACGAAGCACCTGGGCCGGATTGAAAACGGGAGGGCCTTCATTTCGGCTTGCCCTACCCGGAACGCCATGGTACTTCCCGCGCCGCCTTGCGCCGACATAGCTCAGCGGTAGAGCAACTGATTCGTAATCAGTAGGTCCCCAGTTCAAGCCTGGGTGTCGGCTAGAGAGTAGAGAAGGGCCGGTTGCGAAAGCAGCCGGCCCTTTTTCTTTTCGGCGTGCTGCTCGCCGGGCGGCCGGGTTCCCGTGCTTGCCTCATCGCCCTGGAGGCGGGCGGGCTTGCGCTCGAGGCTCCGGGATGGGGGGCTCCGCGCCTCCGTGCGTTCCCGCGGTCGTTGTGTCCGGAAGCCGCCGCGCGGGGCTCCACTCCTCCAGGTCTCTTCGAAGCGGGGGCGAGCACGAAGCGCTCGCGGACGTGGCGGCCGGAGCAGGTGAGGGCCGCGCCAGGGCGCTGCATCCGACGTGGGGTTCCAGGCTCGAAGCATGGTTCCGCGTAACCCCACTGGGAGGCTCGGGTGTGTGTCTTTGAGGAGTCGTCTGGATTTTTCCACGGCTCTCGATGTCTGACTTGATGAGTGTCCGCGAGCGGACGAATCCACGGTTCTCGAATGACACCTGGGTGCGCCGCTGACCCATCCGTGGCGTTCTTCCAGGTCCGGGCAATGGCAGACAAGTGCTGATTGAAATCCTCCATTTTAACTGGAAATGCGTGTTTTCCTTGTTGTGATTTGCAATGAAAGGGAGCCCGATGTTAGGAAGGTTGCGGCTCAGGCCAACACCAGACAACACAGGAGAAATACCCATGACGAGGAACGTGAAGCGTTTCCTGGCCGTCTCCCTGCTGTCCCTCGCGCCGTCCGTCGCCGCCGCCGAGCAGTTCGACTTTGGTGGGCTGGAGTTCTTCCGGGGTGAGTACGTCACCGCGGTGAAGACGGAGACCTTCGAGCTGAAGGCGCGTCACGCCGAGGGTGGCGCGTCGCTCCTGGCGAACCCTCTGCAGACCTTCGCCGTGGGCAACTGGACGGGCGTCAATGTCAGCTTCGGTGGCACGCTTTCCGGCGTCCGCCTGCCCATTCCCCCTCCGAACCCGCTCGGCCCCGTCGCGAAGCCGTCGGTCAACGGCGTCTTCCAGATTGAGGTTGCTCCGGCCACCTCGGTGACGCAGACGTACTACTACACGACCAATCCGGCGGACCCGACGGGCGCGGCGAAGACGTGCCTCTGGCAGCTGGCGGTGACGTACAACGCCGGCACCGCGACCTGTTCGGCCACCATCGGTCAGGCGGCCTACGGTACGCAGGGCGTCCTCTGCTACCTGGACAATGCGCAGTCGTGGATCAACCCGACCACGTGTGACGCGCAGGTCGTCTCCGCCATGGAGTGAGCCGGGCTTCCTTCCGCGGGTGGCGCGCTCGTCGCCACCCGCGGTGGGGTTCGTTGCTCAGGGTGGAGTAGGGGCTCAGTAGTCCCAGGCGTCCAACTCGACGGTGCTCTTGTACTGAGAGACCTCGGGATGGGCCTGCTTCAGCGCGACCATGATCTGCTCCAGCCAACGCTGGAGTTCGGGACCGTCCTTCTCGACCTTCGCCCCATAGATGAAGGTGTACACGATGGTTCCGGGAGCGGTCTGGTCCGGCATGGCTCTGTAGAGCGAGAGCCGCAGGGCCCCGTCGTTGTTCTCGTCTATCTCGTCTGAGGGCGTGAAGTAATGATGCTTGGCGAGATAGTCGCTGATGAAGGACGTGGCGGTATCGGCAACGGTGTCGATGGTCGTGGGATTCATTCGAGGAGAGTTCCGAACGTGGCCTCTTGTGGTCCCCTGTCGGCGGCTCGCGGCAACCTGTGAGAGTGCAGACGAGGCAGGCCGAGAGGTGATCCCGCCGGCCCAGTTTGGTTGATGGGTACTCAGTCGGCTGCCGGGTCGAGCTCGATGGTGCTCTTGAACTGAGAGACCTCGGGATGGGCGTCCTTCAGCGCGGTCATGAGTTGCTGGGCCCACTGTTGAAGCTCGGGACTCTTCTCGCTGTACTTCGACCCATACACGAAGGTGTAGACAAGGGTTCCGGACGAGGTCTGGTCCGGCATGGTTCTGTAGAAGGAGAAGCGCAGCGAACCGGGTTCCTCTTCGTTCACCTCGTCGTCGGGCGTGAAGTACCCGTGCTCGGTGAGATAGTTCTTGATGAATGACGTTGCCGTGCTGGCGACCGTATGAATGTCAGGGGGACTCATTCGCAGGAGGGCTTCAAACGTGTGTTTCGCGTGATGGGTCTCGCGGCCCGCGCATTGAATGGGCCCTCAGTAGTCCGATGAATTCAGCTCGATGACGCTCTTGTACTGGGAAATCTCTGGATGGGCCTCCTTGAGCGCGACCATGATCTGCTGCAGCCAATTCTGGAGTTCGGGACTGTCCTTCTCGACCTTCGACCCATAGATGAAGGTGTACACGATGGTTCCTGGTGTAGTCTGGTCTGGCATGGCTCTGTAGAGCGAGAGCCGCAGGGCACCGGGATCCGATGAGTCAACCTCCTCATCAGGCGTGAAGTTCCCGTGTTGGGTGAGGTAGTCGTCGATGAAGGACGTGGCGGTATCTGCGACGGTGTCGATATGGGTAGGGCTCATTCGAGAGATCTCCAGAAGTGTTTTTGAGTCGGTGGATGGGGGCTCAGCGAGCATTGCCCTTGGTGCGAGGCGGGCCCGCGCCTGGGTCTCCTCGCAGGCGCGCACCTTGTTCGGCTCTGCAGCGTGCCCTCCGGAAGGAGGTGGCCCTGCGCTTGGCGGTGCTGGTTGTGCGTGCCGCCGCGGCTGCCCCTGGGGTGCCTTGTGCGGCTGCTTCGGCCGCCTCGGCATTGTGGACGTTCTGGTCCAGATGAGCCTGGTACTGGTCCTGGCGAGAAGGGGGCGGAGGTGAGCCGGTGAATGAGGCGGGCACAGTACTGTCTCGCTCATGCCTGGCCATGTCATCCGCCATCTTCTGCTTCATCTGTGCTTCGGCCTTCTTACGCCAGTTGTTGATGCACTTGGCGGCGGACTTCCCATCGATGACGTCGGCTGGAGGACAGGTGGGGGATTTTACCGACCCCAGGCCTGAGCCCGCTGCACCTCCTGGTCCACCCGAAGCGCTTGCCGAGCCGCTGGCGCCACTCCCACTGGTTCCAGCCAGCCCCGGAGGTTGTTGGTTGGCGGCGCGCTCGGAGGTACGCCAGCGTTGTTGGTGCTCTCTCACGTACTGGTTGACGCGCGCGTCCTCATCCGCGTGGCGTTGACGTTGTCCGTACTCGGTCTCTGGCCGACCTGACTCTGAGTTGTCATACCGTCGCCGCTGAGCATCCGCGTTCTCCCGACGGGTATGACGTCCGTGCTCCATGTTCTCGGATGCCATGCCCTGCTGCGGAACGGCGGGCGCGCGATCCGACTCATAGCCGTCGATGACGTTCCGGCAGGGGTCCCCACGCGCATCGTTGCCCATGTCATCCGCACCGCTCTCCCGGAAGTTGGAGTCGCGGACGAGATGGCCTGACTGGCAACTTCGGAGGTAGCGGTCACCCGCGGTGGGGCGTTCCAACGGAGTTCCGTCCTTCATCCCAGCCGCATGCTCCGCGGCGGTCGCCGTGTCCCACCGCGCGCATTTGGCCTTCGCCTCTCTGTTGAGTTTTGCGACGTGGTCATACGAGCCGAACCACTCCGGGTTCAGCTTGGCCTTGATGAGCAGTTGCTGGCATTGCCGGGAGAAGAAGCTGCTGCCACCGCCCTCAAGGTAGTTGACGGGTGTGTGCGGTGGTGGCGTGGGCGCGCTGGCTGTCATGTCGGGTCCCCCTCGAACGGACGGCTTCGCTGACCTTCGTGAATCGAGTCTCTCACCACTTGCGTGGAATGTCCTGGACGCAGGCGACGAAGTCCGCGAGCGGGATGGTCCGGAACTCCTTCGCGTCCTCGGTGTCGACCAACCCCTCCGACGTGGCCATCACCAGCCGCTTCCGGGTGTCCAGGCTCAGGGGCTTCACAGGCGCCTCCACCTCCTCGAGCTGATTGCCGCGCAGCGTGAAGAGCCCATACGTCCCACCCGCCACCCAGACCTGCTCCCGGTACTTCGCCACGCTCATCAACATCCCGGGGGACTCCGCCACCTCCGACCAACCATAGACGCTGCCTTCGTGCACCCCCGCGTCGCTGCACGCATACATCTCATCCTTGCTGACGACATGCACAGCCGTCATCACCGCCTCCGTGAAGGACGGTGCCGGATGCCACCGCGCTCCATCCCAGCGTGCGATGAGCCCCTCCCCACCCACCGCGTAGACCAGGTCCGGCGCCAGCCCATGCACCGCGAAGACCTCGCCAGGGCAGGGAAGCTCATGCCATTGCCTGCCATCCCAGCGGTAGAACGACTCCTTGCGCTGCTGTGAATGCGGTCCCCAGGCCAACACGAACCGGTCATCCAATCCCCAGATGCCCGACACGACGCACGGCAGCTCGTGGAACTCCCACGCCGGACGCGAGGGATTCTCCGAGCGGTTGATGTGCACCCCTCCGCGACGGAAGCTGCCCTCGGCCACGTAGACCGTGCCCGACGGCGAGCGCCAGAGCGACGTGAGCCACCCCACCTGGCCCAGCAGCGTGTAGACGCGCCCGTCCACCACCTGGCCCACCCACGACTCCGCGTGGTCCTCCATCCAGTCCTTGCCATCCCACCGGTCCGCCAGGAAATGGCAATCCCAGGCCGACTCGCCGCTGGCCCGGCGGAATGCGTGTGCGAGCTTCATGATGTGGGGTCCTCGGGTACGGGGCGCCTCGCGGCGGCGGGAAGCTCGCCTGGGTCTCTGGAAGCCACGGTCTCGTGATAGTCGTACATCGCTCGGGGTGTTGCCAGGAGGCGGTGACGATGTCGAAGCTGCGTGGACCGGGGGGCGACGTGCTCGCGGAGAACCCGGAGGTGACGCTGACCCGATATGCCCTCGGGCTGACGCTGTACCTGGATGAGCCCTACGTCTGGGCCACCGAGGGCGCCGCGGCCCTGCTCCGGCGCTTCCTCCAGCTGGCTCCCGCCGAGCGACTCACCTGGTACACCACCTCCACGCTTCCGGAGTGGCACCGCTTCACGCCTCGGGTCGCCGACGACGTGCTCGCCTCCCTCTCCGTCTCCTGGGCCGATGTCCGCGTCAGGCACCTGTTCACGTTCCGCCTGGTGGATGACCTCGGAGCGCCAGGGCTCGGCTTCATCTACCGGGAGCTGGACGCGGCACGGGGCCGTCGAGGCTTCCTCCAGGTGCTGCTGCCGGAGACCCTCGACCCGAAGCAGCTGCTTCAACTGGCCAAGGAGGTTGGCGAGCGCTGGCCCCTGCTCTGCGGCGTGGGCGGCTACGTGGGCACCTGGAACGAGTGGGTCAAGTCCACCGCGTTCTGGAGTCTGTACCGCTCCAGCCAGCGCTACCTCGGGCTCGACATCCAGGACCCGGATGCCATGTCCTGGTGCGTGGGCGAAGGGCTGCCCGGGAGCAACTGGCTCACGCTCGTGGGTGACGGCCTCGCCGGGAAGCTCGCGCTGGACGTCGCCGCGCTCAAGGCCCGTGCCTGGACGTCCGAGGTCCACGTGCACACGCTGAAGGGGACCACGCTCATCCAGGCGGGTGAAGCCCCGACGCTCGGTGACGTCAACGCGCTCGAGTACCCCTCCGCCTACGCCGAGGTGGCGCGTGTCCTGGAACCCCACTTCGTCAAGAAGCCCACCGAGTTCTGGGGTGGCTTCCAGGAGGAGCAGAAGACAGGGGCCTGGCTGCGCCGCTTCGTCTTCCCGGAGGACCTGCGCTGAGCCCATCTCACGGCCCCCGTGAGAGCAGCACCACGCCGCGCGCGCCGCCCGCGCTCGAGCCCGTCAGCAGGCAGGTGGCCGCGCCCGGGTCACCTCGCAGCATGCCCTCCACCGCGACGGCCAGCCCCGTGGGCATCGCCGCGGCGCCGAGGTCTCCCAGGCACTCGGACAGGTACTCGAGCGTGGCCTCCGGCGGCATCACGTCATGGGCCACCCGGGGCCAGGCCAGCTTGAACTCGTGCACGCGCAGCTCCTCCGCCGTCATGTCGGAGAGCCACCAGTCCAGCGTGCGTCGCTCTTCACGGAGCCGCTCGGACACCACGCGGCCCGCGCGTGTCAGCGCCGCCGCCATGCAGGGCACGTCGTTGTCCTGGGTGGCCAGCTCGACGTCGGTGGCCACGGTGTCGAGCCGCGCGAGCACCGGCCACTTCGTCCGCTTCGCCACGTCCGTCCGGGTCAGCGCGCAGAAGGCCGCGCCCTCTCCTCCGACGAAGGTGTCCAGGTTCTCCCCATCGAAGATGCGCTGCTGGTCGATGAGCGTCTGGACCACCTCCGGGTCGTAGTACGTGTCCACGCCTCCGACGAGCGCGACGTCCACCTTGCGGCCTCGCAGCGCCTCGCCCGCCTCGATGAGCGCGAAGGCCAGCGAGGCATGACCCCGCGGCACCACGTGGACCACGGGCCGGACGTCTCGCTCCTCCAGGCGCCGCACCAGCGCCTTCTCCACCTGGCGTCGCTGCGTGGCGAAGCCCTCCTGCGTCCGCTCCCCCATCCGCTCGGGAAGACAGAGCACCAGGGCCACGGTCGCGTTCGGCGGCAGCTCCTCCAGGTTCGTCAGCAGCTGCGTCAACGTCCGGGTGGCGATGGGCACCAGCCGCTCGGCGCCCGAGTCCCGGGTGGGCAGCGTCCGGATGGGCGCCATCGTCACGCGCTTCCCGTTGGGCGCGCGGAAGGGTGTCTCCGCGTAGGCGGACAGCTCCGCGCGGCGGAAGGCCCACGTCTGGTACGGAGCGAAGGCCAGCCCGTTCCACGCGGCCGTCCCCACGATGACGGGCGCCGAACCCCACCGTCCGCCGTAGTGCGCCGAGTCCAGGTGTCGAGCGGTGCTCATCGGACGACCTCCTTCTCGTGCACCTGGATGTAGTGCAGGCGGCGCGCGGGGCGCGGCATGGGCACCACGGTGCGCCAGGTCAGCTCCAGCGTCTCCTCGTCCGAGGGCCGCAGCAGCACCGTGTCCAGGACCGGGCGGTGGTCCGTGTCCCCCTGCGCCGTCCGCGCCGTCACCGCGAAGTGCAGGCGGGGGAGCGCGAAGTGATACGAGCCGCCCGCGGAGAGGTTGAGCAGCTTCACCATCTCGCCCCCCTTCAAGTACTCGGGGCAGATGAGCTCGGGCGTCGCGCACTGGTTGTGGCGCTCGTCGAAGTCCAGCGGCTGCAGCGGCATGCGCTCCTTCATCCACTTCTCGTCCGCGGTCCCCGCGTAGCGACGACGGGGCTCCCAGTGTCTGCCGATGGCGCCCACGCCGGCGGGCGCGGGCCGCGTCCTGGCGGAGGAGATGAGGTCGCGTGGATCCTCGATCTGCGGAGCAAGCTGGTTCACCAGCGCGTCCGAGTCCCGCGCGACGCCGCGCCCCAGGGGGTTGCGTGCCTCCTCCACGGGCGGCTTGTTGGCGTCACTCGCGTCGAAGCCCCCATACGCGAGCTCCCACTTCAGGGGCACGCTGGTGAAGGGCTGCGGCGGTCCCAGCGCCATCCCGAGCGCGCCCCGGTACCAGACCCGCGTGCCGAACACGCGCAGGCTCTTGGCGACGGGGCCCACCTCGATGTGGACGTCCAGCTGCTTGACGGCCTGGCCGCCCTTGCTCATGGCGTTGCCCACCACCACCACATCCGTGGAGGGCTTGCGGATGCACACGTCCGCGGGGAGCTGGATGCTGCTGGCCTCGGGCGCCTTCTTGTCCCAGGGCTCGTCGGCGTGGCGGACCTGGGCGCCACCGACGCGTGTCACCCGCGCGCTGCCCGGGGCGATGGAGAAGAGCTCCTTGATGAGGACCACCATCAGGATGCCTCCGTCCATCCCCAACTGGGGAACGAGGGCCACCGTGGATGAGGTGCCGTTGAGCAGCTCGGGCGTGTTCACGTCACGTCACCTCGCATACCGCGTCGTCCATCCATCCGACGGGCTCCGCCGGCTGCCCGACTCCACATGAACCCTCCAGGCCTCGAGCTGCGCGAGCTGCCGGACGACGAAGTCCGCGCGGTCCAACGGAACGGCTCCGCCCGTGCGCACCGCCAGCTCCACGTGCACCCAGCGGCGCATCGCGGGCAGTGACTCCGGAGCCTCCAGCTCCCACAGGGAGACCTTCGGACTCCACGCATGTCCGAAGCGGTAGCGCGTGCCCTTCCTGGCATGGCGACCATGCTTCGCCCACCAGTCCGCCCACACGACGGCCCGGTCCGTGAGGTCGAGCACGGGCGTGGGCGGCGTGAAGGGTCGCTGGAAGGGCAGGGCGTCCCGCGTGTACTCGGGGCTCGGGACGTCCTCCGTCAGGGACGCGCCTGTCATCCGTTGCAGCGCGTCCAGCGCCGCGACCTTCGTGTCGGGAGCGTCCATCGCCAGGTGCTTGAGCAGCACCTCCATGAACGACAGGTCCCCGAACCACCCCAGGGCCCGCAGCACCGCGGGCACGTCACCCGAGTCCAGCGCGGCTCGCAGGTCGTCGGCTCCGGACGCGTCCGCGGACACCGCCAGGAAGAGGGCCGCGTCCGCGAAGGCGCCCTGACCCTTCAGCACCAACGCGCGCGCTCGCTCCAGGCCTTGCTCGCTTCTTCGCAGCAGGGTGCTCTCCAGCGCGGCGCGGACGACCTCCTCGTCCTCGTGGCGCAGCGCCTGCTCGAGCGCGCGGTGAGGCACGGGACCCTGGGTGGCTCCGAGCGCCTGGCTCGCGGCTCGAATCACCTCCAGCTCCGGGTCCTCCAGTCCTCGCTCCACGTCGGACACGGAGAGCGCGCCGCGCCGCGCGAGGACGCGCAGGCCCGCGGCCCTCCGCGCCGGCAGCTCCGCGTCCAGCCACGGGCGCACCGCCCGCTCGATGCCGGGATGCGGCGCGAGCGAGAGCGCGTCCGTCACCGCCTCGGCCATCCTCGGCTCGCTCAGCTCCACGGTCCGGATGATGCGCAGGGCCTGGTCGAGCGCGTCGTCCCCGGCCAGCGAGCCGAAGAGGAACACGTTGGCCCAGGTGAGCTCGGGGTCCGGCTCGGGACGCTCCTCCAGCAGCTTCACCAGGCGCGGCAGGATGGGAGGGCCACAGGCGACGATGGCGTCCACGCGGCGCACCAGCCGTTGCTCGGTGCGCTCGCTGTTCGACCAGGGCGTGAGGGGCCGGGCCCGACGCATCAGCCCGAACATCCCCAGCTCCTCCAGGCAGGTGCGCGCATGGCCGAAGAGCACGTCCTCCTCGGCCTTCGGGTGGCCGAAGTGGAGGGGCAGGGCCTGCGCGTCCGTCGCCGCGACCCTCGCTTCGTCCTCCTCCGGCGCGGCGTCCTCGTCGTCGTCTTCTTCGGCCTCGAACGCCGCCAGCCGTGCGTGCGCCTTGGCGAGCAGCGCGTCGAGCTGCGCGAGCGTCGTCACGGGCGGAGGCGCCGCGGGTGGGACAGGGGGTGGCGCTTCCGGCTCGGGCAGCTCCGGCAGGGGGATGGCCGGCAGGAGGACCTCGCGCACCGGCTCGAGCAGCCGGGGCTCGCGGAGGCTCGCGCGCAGGGGCTCGGCGCGGACCTTGGGCGGCAGTGGGCGCGCGTCGGCGCCCGTGGAGAAGGGCTCGCCCAGGGCGCCGATGGCCGCCTTCATGGCCTGCTGGAGCAGCGCCAGCTCCGCGAGTCCGCCCGGGTCCTCCGTGGGGACCTGCGCGAGCAGCCGCGCCGCCGCGTGGAGGTTCGTCGCCATGGCGCGGATGCGCTCGCGCCGGACGTTGAACTGCGCGCGCGCCGCGTGGGCCTCGTACGCCTCACGCAGGGCCAGCGCGAGCTGCTCCTCGGCCTGCCGGACGGGCAGCGCCGGGTCTGTCACCGCCCTCAAGCCGAGCAACGCCTCATCGAGCAACGCCTGGACTGTCTGGATGCCCATCCGCTCCGTCACGCCCACGCCCCTACCGGGAGTCCCCGAAGCCCACGTTCCCCGTCACGCAGACGGGCTTGCCCTCGAAGTGCACGGTGACGGCGGGGACGGGCAGCCCCCACGCCACGCCGCGGTTGACGCCCGCGACGGTGATGTCCTTGGTGAGCGCGACGCCGGGCTCGTTGCCCTTCATGTTCCCCGTCTTGCAGAACGAGCTGTGGACGTGCTTGCTCTCGATCTCGATGTTGCTGCACTTGACGCTCAGCGAGCCCGAGTCCCCGGTGATGGGGTAGGGCATGGGCAGCGGGCTGGGCGCCGCGGGCGTGTGGCACATGTTGGGCGCCATGGGCACCACGGTGTGCTTGCTCTTCTCTCCGACGACCGTCATTCCAAGCGCGGTGACGCTCATGGCGCGGGCTCCTAGTTCAGCTTGATGAGGGTGGCCAGGACCTTGGCCACCTCGCGTGCACGGGTGATGACCCGGTCGGCGTACAGCTCGACCTCGGTCGCGGTGACTTGGAGGAACGCGCCGGGGACGCGCAGCAGCGCCTTCTCGTCCGCCGTCACGGAGAAGCTGCGCACGCGCGCGTTGACCGCTCCCTGCCGGTCCAGGTGCAGCGCGCGCTGCGTGGTGAGCAGGCCCGCGATGAGCGGCGTCTCGTCGGAGGCATCCACGATGACCCTCGCGCCCGAAGCGAGCGCCTCGTCGAGGAGCGCGGGGTCCACCGCGGGGTCCACCTGGAGCAGGTGCTCCGTGGCGCCGATGCGCACGCGCCACCCCTCGCCCTCCCGCGCCACCAGTCGCCCCAGGCTCATCGGAGGCAGGGCGGCCGCGGGCGCCGGTGCCAGCCTCACCTGACGCGGAGACTCCTCGGAGGTCTCGGCCTCTTCACGTGCCACGCTCTTGAGTGCCTGCATGCTCATGTCCTTCTCCTCATCCCGGCATGATGGCGGGAGGGTGCATCTTGATTTCGGAGGTGCCTTCGATGGTGACGCCCAGCGCGCCCTTGATGGCCACGCCGCTGGAATCGATGACGACCTCGGAGGCTCCACACGTCAGGGTGATCTTCCCGGACGCCTCGAGCTTGAGATTGGCGGCGGTCACCACGCCCGCGGCGCCCGCGGTGATGGAGTGGCCTCCGGTGATGTCCTGGGTCTGGCTGGCCACGTTGATGGCCACGGCCCCCTTCGCATCGATGGCGAGCGCCTTGGCCACCTTCACCATGTACGCGCCCACGGTCTCGAGCTTCGCGATACCCACCTGCTCGTTCTTGCCGCCGTTGATCAACTCGATACGGGCCGCGCCGATCGTCTCCGTCGAGTCTCCGCCGACCGCGAACGAGACTCCCGTCACCGCGTTGATGACCGCCAGCGCGCCGATCTTCTCGGTGACGGAGCCCTCGACCGTCGTGCCCCACGTACCGGGGCCGCCGCCTCCACCGCCGCCGCCTCCTCCTCCTCCACCTCCGCCACCGCCTCCTCCTCCTCCTCCTCCACCTCCGCCACCGCCGTCTCCGCCACCTCCGCCGCCTCCGCTACCCGAGTTCGCGGTGGCCGGCGCATCCCACGATCCCCCCGCGCCGCCTCCGCCACCACTTCCCCCTCCGAAGCCCCCGAAGCCTTGTCCCCCAGCGCCACCACCGCGCGGTGACGCGCCTCCGCCCTGGGGTGATGCTCCCCCTCGTGTCAGCGCGCCGCTCGACACGGCTTGCGCCATGCCGGATGCCATGACGGTCGAGAGGGACAGGTTCCCGTCCTCGGCGAGCTGGCCCACCTCCGAGCCGAAGACGGCCACTGCGGTGTTGTCGCCTCCGAGGAGGGCCGCTGCCGGGCCGGCCAGCTCCGCGGCGGTGCCCAGCGCTTCCCGGGCAGCGTTCAGCCCCGGCATCAAGGGCCCGAGCAGGGCGGCTTCGGCGCGGCTCGCCGCCTTGCCCGCGAGGGCGATCGCCCCTTCGAGGGCCAGTGTCTCGATGCTCTCGACCAGCCCTTCCGCCGGGTCGCCGACCTGCATGTTCTCCAGCCCGCCGACCTTCAGCGTGACGGCGCCGGTGATCTCCTCGCCGATGATGCCGCTGACCTTGACCGCGCGGTTGGCGCCCACGGTGACCTTGTGGTCCTTGCCCACCGAGGCGTTGTGAATTCCCTTCACCGCCATCTTCTCGTTGGCGCCGACGGACATCTCCCGATTCGTGCCGATGGTGCGCTTCTGGTTCACCGCGACCTTGGCGCTCTTGTCGTTGGCGGCCTTGATGTTGATGTCGTAGGCACCATTGACGTAGACGCGCTGGCTGTCCGCCGAGTCGTCGAAGCTGACCTCGTTCGAGCCCCCCGCGCCGGGCGACGAATTGGAGCGGTGCCCGGACACCGTCTTCTGCGCGGGCAGGCTGTAGTCCGGCGGGTTCAGCGGGTTGTAGAGGCGCCCCAGGCACACGGGCCTGTCCGGGTCTCCCTCCACGAACTCGATGAGCACCTCCCAGCCGATGCGGGGAATCATCACGGAGCCCGTGGTGTGCGCCTGCGTGACGCGGACCCAGCAGGACGACTTGTCGTCGAGCATGCCGTCTCGGTCCCAATGGAACTGCACCTTCACGCGGCCATGCTCGTCGCAGTGCAGCTCCTGCCCCGAGGGCCCCGTGACTCGCGCCGTCTGGAGTCCCAGGATGCGCGGCCGAGGCGTCTCACGTCGGGGGCGGAACACCTGCGCGGAGGGCACCACGTCGAAGTCCACCTCGCAGTGCGCCGCGCCGGTGTCCACGAGCGGACCGGGCTCCTGCTGGCCGTGGAAGCGCAGGTGCAGCCGCGAGGCGGTGATGAAGTACTCGCCATCCGCGAAGGGGTGGCCCACCAGCGACACGCGCCGGCCCGGCGCCAGCGTCATCGCGTTGGTGCGCGCCCGCGCGGACTTCCGCCGTCCCCGGAGCTCCTCCAGGCGACGCTTCGCCAGTCGTTTGCCGTCCGCGGGCTGCGTGTAGCGGCCCGGGTACTCGTACCACTCCGCCTGCACGGAGTCCTCGGCGAGCTGGTCCGCGGCCAGCTTCTTGGAGGGGTGCAGCATGTCGTAGTCGTCCAGGCTGACCTTGGAGACGCTGGCGCGCACGCCGCTGCGCCAGTCCCACACCGCCACCGCGTCGCCTCCGAGCGAGGCGTCGTAGCGGAAGGGCAGGGCGTCCGGCTCCATCACCTCGGCGGACTCGCTCGCGTCCGAGAGCACCATCACATGCCCGTCCGCGCTGTGCTCGAACGCGAACCAGATGCCCTCCTCCTCGAGCAGCCGGCACACGAAGTCCCACTCCGACTCGTCGTACTGCACGCAGTACTCACGCTGGGGATACGCGCCCTCCAGCGACCAGCGGAACAGCTTGTCCTCGAGCCCCGCGTCCTTGAAGACGGCCTTCACGATGTCCGGGACGGACAGCTCCTGGAAGATGCGGAAGCCGTACCGGTACGCGACGAGCCACGGCTGCGGGACGAGCGTGAGCCGGTAGCGCACGAGCTGCGCCGGGTCATCCGTGGCGACGACGTCGACCCGGTCCACCACCCCCGACACCTCGCGCACCTGCCCGAAGGCGTCCTCCAGCACCACGTGGGCGAACCCGCCGCGCGCCTCCTCCGGCGCCAGCTCCGTTGCCGACAGGTCGAGCTCGAACACGAACCGCCGTGACACCTCTTCTTCGCCACGCAGGGCGTGGACGACCAGGTCTCCTCGCTGACCGGGGATGCTGGCGGTGACGGACACTGCCGAGGGCGAGTCGCTCATAAAGCCTCAGGCGCTCTTGTGCAGCAGCTGGTTGAGCACCTTGTTGTTCTTGATGACGACGGTGGGGGCCTTGATGTTGATCTGCCCGCTGGCCAGCAGCTCCACCGTGCAGGCGCCGCCCCGGAGGACCAGCTTGTTCTGGGCGGAGAAGGTGATGTTGGTGGCCTTCACCTTCATGCCTCCGCCCGCGGTGATGGCCACCAGGCCCTTGGCCGTGTCGGTCCTGCTGCCGCCGCACTTCACCTTCTCCACGCCCGCGTTCATCACGTAGCCCGCGCCGCAGGAGACGGACATCTGCTTGGCCTTGGTGAACTTCAGGGCGCCGATGGTCTCCGTGAAGTTCGTCGACACCGAAACGAGCCGGCTCTTCCCCGCCAGCTCCATCCAGGCCGCGCCGACCTTCGTCGAGGAGGCCCCCACCACCTTGCGCGTGTAGGCGACGAGCGCCGTCACCACCTGCATCGCGGCCACCTTCCGGTCCAGGGTGCCCTGGATGCTCTCGGCCATGTCCCCACCCACCTTCACCATGCGCGCGCCGCCGACGCTCACGCTCAAGTCCCCGCCGACGCCATCCGTGTAGTCGCCCCCCACGTTGATGTCCTGGTTGGCGCCCACGCTGAGCGTCCGGTTGCCGGTGACGTTGGCGTAGTGGTTGCCTCCCACGCTCACCGTGTTGTCCACGCCCACCGAGCAGCGCTCAGCGTTGGCGACCGTCATCTCCGCGTCGTTGTCCACCAGCAGCGTGTAGTCCTTGGACGCGTTGATGAAGATCTCCTCGGCGCCCGCCGCGTCCTCGAAGCGCAGCTCGTTGGCGCCCGGTCCGCCGCCCGTGGTCGCGCTCTGGATGGAGCTGCGCGTGGCGCCGTCCGGCAGCGCGTACGGAGGCGTGTGCTCGGCGTTGTAGAGGTGGCCCGCGACGAAGGGCCGGTCGAAGTCCCCCAGCTCGAAGTCCACCAGGAGCTCGAACTCCACGCGGGGGATGATGAGCGAGCCGCTGAGCGGAAGCTGGCCCACGCGCAGCCACGTGGAGCTGCGGTCATCCTTCAGGCCGGAGCGGTCCCACGGAAAGCGCACCTTCACCCGGCCGAAGGACTCCGTGTGGATCTCCTCGCCCGAGGGCCCGGTGACGAACGCCAGCTGCGTGCCTCCGATGAGCGGCTTGGGCGGCGCCGTCACCGGCCGGTAGGGCACGGTGTGCGGGATGGCCCAGACCTCGTTCGAGTAGAAGCCGGGCCGCTGCGTGTCGTGCTCGCTGGAGGCGTGGTGCACCACGCGGGTGATGAGCAGGTCCACGTTGGCCTCCGTCCGGCCATGCCCCGTCACGCAGAACGTCCTGCCGGGCTCCAGCCTCGGGCAGGTGCTCTGGCCCTGGAGCGTGCGCGTCCCCAGTCGCAGCCGCTCCATCAGGCGCCTGGCGCGCGTGCGGCCCGCCGCCGCCTCCACGAAGTCACCCGGATGCTCGTAGACCTCGCGCCCCGTGGTGGACTCGGCGCTGTGGGTCGCGGACAGGTCGACCGCGGGGCGCTTGAAGTCGTAGTCGCGCAGGAACACTTGGTCGGAGGCCATGCTCCGGCCATCACGCAGGTCGATGACCACGTCGTCGTCGAGCTGGCTGCTGTCCCGGTCCACCAGCAGGCTCTGCCCCCGGATGGGCTCCAGCCGGGTGCTGTCGTCGAAGAAGAGCATCCGCGCGCCGTCCGCCTCGTGGTGCACCGCGAAGGCGATGCCCTCCGAGTGGAGCAGCCGCGACATGAAGGCGAAGTCGCTCTCGTTGTACTGGACCACGTTGACGCGCGTGGGGGGCGGCTCCGTCAAATCCCAGCTGGACGCGTCCCCCAGGCCCGCGACGTCGAGGACGCTGGAGACGACCTCCTGGACGCTCTGCTCCTGGAAGATGCGCGAGGTGCGGCCCAGCTTGAGCAGCTCCACCGGGGCGCAGATGACGACCACCAGCCGGAAGGCATGGCTCTGCGTGGCCTCCAGGTGCGCCTCGGTCACCACGCCGTGGAAGGGGCGGTCCTCCGAGTCGTCGTGGAAGCGCAGCCACAGGGCCGCCGGCGTGCCCGGCAGCGCGTCCAGGTCCACCTGCTCCGGCGTTTCGGCCTCCACCTGGACCCGGCAGCCCTCGCTCAGTCCTTCCGTGGCCTCCATCCGCAGGACGCGGAAGCTGGTGGGGTCGAACCCCTCCAGGGACAGCTCCAGGCTCAGTCGACGCATCCCCATGATGAGAGCCCCCTACTTCTTGAAGTGAATCTTCCCCTTGAGCTGCACCTTGGCGCCGCCCTTGAGGCCCTCCGCGTCCACCGTCAGCGTCGAGCCCGACAGCTCGAACACCTTGCCCCCGCCCTTGAGCTTCGCGCCGCCTGGCGCGGTGAGGGTCACCGTCTTGGCGGACATCGCGAAGTCCTTGCCCACCTTCTCGGAGATGGGCCCCGCGGAGGTGACGGCCACCGCGCCCACGGCCTCCAGGATGAGGTCCTCGCCCGTCTTGAAGTCCGCCAGGCCCGTGGTGAGCACCTTCGCCGCGCCCACGTCCTCGGACTTGGCGCCCTTGAGCAGCTCCACCTTGGCGCCGCCCACCGTCTCCGTCTTCCCGCCGCCCACCGTCTCGACGATGGCCGTCGCCGCGTTGATGGAGAACGCCGCGCCCACGGTGCGCGAGCAGTCCGCGTTGAAGGTCTCCAGCACGTGGTTGGCCAGGACGTTCATCGGTCCGCCGATGGTGTCGCTGCGCTGGCCGTCCACCGTCTGGGAGAAGTTGCCGGTGACGCCCCAGTCGTCCACCGCGCCGACCTGGACCACCTTGGAGCCCGTCGTCTCCAGCACCGCGTTGCTCGTCACGCTGAGCCCCTGGTTGGCGCCGATGTCCACCGACTCGTCGCCTCCCACCAGCGAAGTGGACTGGTCGCCCACCTCCTCCTGCGCGTTGTTGACGATGTCCTCGGAGAGGTCGTGCCCGGTGACGAGCTTGAAGTCCTTGGAGGAGTGGATGAAGAACTCCATGCCCCCGTTGCCGTCCTGGATGCGCACCTCGTTCGTGCTCCCGCCGCCGGGCGAGGTGGCCGACTGGAGCGTGGACTGCGTCCGCTCGTCCGGGAGGGCGTACGGCGGCATCGTCTCCTGGTTGTAGAGCTTCTGCAGGACGACGGGGCGGTCCGGGTCTCCGTCCAGGAAGCCCACCTCCATCTCCCAGCCCACGCGCGGCAGGAGCATGCTGCCGCTGGTGTTCTGCTGCTGCACGCGCATCCAGCAGGAGGCGGTGTCGTCCACCTTGCCCTCGCGATCCCAATAGAAGTGGACCTTGATGCGCCCGAACTCGTCGACGTGGATCTCCTCGCCCGGCGGGCCGGTGACGACCGCGCTCTCCTTGCCCCACACGCGCGGGCGCGGGGTGCGCCGCGGGGGGCGGAAGTCGGCGCCCGCCGAGGGGATGGCCCGCACGCGGGTGCCGAAGCGGGTGGACTCCCCGTCGTCCGCCTGGACCAGCGCGTAGTCGTGGGTGACCTGCAGGAGCAGGTACTCCTGGCAGAGGAAGGAGGGCAGGGCGTCGAGCAGGGAGAACAGGCGCCCGGGCTGGAGCCGGAAGCTGTTGCTGCGCGCCTCCAGGACCATCCGCTCCTGCACCAGCCCGCTCAGGCGGTTGCGCGCGCGGCGGACGCCATCCGAGGGGCTGGAGAAGGAGCCCGGGTATTCGTAGCGCGGGAAGTCCGCCTCACTGGAGCGCTCCTCGGCCTCCAGCGGCTCGCTGGGGCTGCGCCAGTTCCAGTCCCGCGTGGTGTACAGGCCGTGCACCAGTCGCGAGGTGAAGGTGAGCTCCGCCACGCGCTCGTCCTCCGCGTGGATGAGCGAGTCGCGCGTGAAGCCGAGCGCGGGCGTCCCCAGGATGGGCTCGTGGGCGGAAGGGGCGTCCGCGAGCTTCAGCACGTGCTCGGTGGGCAGGTGCTCGAACCAGAAGAAGATGCCCTCGTCCTCCAGCAGCCGGAGCACGAAGTCCAGGTCGCTCTCCTTCCACTGGGTGCAGTACTCCCGCTTCATGTAATCGCGGGACAGGTGCCACTCGGTGGACTCGGCCGGAAGGCCCGCCTTCTCCAGGACGGCCTGGATGATCTCCACCGCCGTCATGTCCTGGAATATCTGGCTGCGGCTGCGGTAGCGCAGGCCGTGCAGCCGGGGCCGCAGGCGCAGCCGGTAGACGAAGCCATGGGTCGCCAGCCTGGAGCGGTACTCCGCCTCCTCCACGACGCCGTGGAAGCAGCGCTCCTCGAAGCTGCCCTCCGAGAAGGTGGGGGAGAGCCTCAGCGTCCCCGCCGTCCCGATGAGGGCCGTCAGGTCCAGATCCGGATCATCACAGGCGAACTCGAGCTCCACGTCGAAGAGCTCGGACAATCCCTCGCGAGCCGTGGCCCGCAACACGATGGCTTCCGCGGGAAGGCTCGCATGGTCGATATGGGCACGCACCTCCATGCTGTCTCCCCCTCGTCGTTCAGGATGTCAGTCTCAAGGACATCCTTGCCCATATGCAACTCCATGTGGCGCGGTCGCCCTCATCCCTGGCGGCCAACACCTCCCTGGGTGGGGTGAACGCGGACGGTGTGAAGTCTTCGGTCACAAGTCCGCGACCCGTACTCCTGGAGGACCCGTGGAGGCTGGCGGCGACCCTCTCTAGAGGAGCGCTCGATGCGCTGACGGACCCCTGGTGAAGCGTGAGCCCTCGCACTTTCCGTGAACAGTGGCGGGAGATAATTCCCGCGAAAATGTCGCGTCGTCATGCGTCAATGACATCCCGGACGCTGGCTGTGCCCTGTCTTGAACTGAAAGGGGTGGCTGTGGCACGTTGTGAGCGATTCTGCTGGCGCGCAGCGACTTTCAGAGAGGATGCCATGCCGGTTAGTGGGGGGGGCTTCGGCCCACGGGCGCGGGTTTGCGTCGGGGGGTTCCCGGGAGTGACATTGCTCTGGGGGCTGCTCGCGGGTGCTTGTGCCCACAACCCGCCGCCCCCGGCGGCGTGTGAGCAGCCGCCTCCATTCCTCATCCAGCTGGAGGCCGGCACGCGACTGAACCCGGATGACCAGGGCCGCTCGCTGCCGACGAACATCCAGGTGTACCAGCTCAAGGACTCGCGCCGCTTCGAGGCCGCGGAGTTCCAGGACCTCTGGCAGCGCCCCAAGGAAGTGCTGGAGGAGGACCTGCTCGCCGTGGACGAGCTCACCCTGGAGCCGGGCCAGCGCCTGTCGCGCGAGGTGAACCGCACGCCCAAGGCGGAGTACCTCGCCGTGGTGGGCGTGTTCCGCCGTCCCGCGGGCGTGGTGTGGCGCGACGTGGAGCGGCTGCCCGCGGTGAAGCCGGAGGACTGCCGCCCGGGCGCGCCGCGCGAGACGTCGCTGCGCTTCCTCGTCGAGGACTACCGCGTCGAGGCCCGGGCCGGCGAGGTCCGCAGATGAAGACGCCGCAGCGGGTCGTCTGGTCCGAGGGGATGTTCATGAATCCCCAGCACCTGCAGCAGTCGGACCTCTACCACGAGGGCCTGCTGGCGGCCCGGCTCGGCGCGCTGACGCCCTACGACTGGGGCGTGGTGGAGCAGGAGGTGGACGAGAAGGCGCTCTCCGCCGGCCAGCTCCAGCTGCTGCGCTTCTCCGGCATCCTCCCGGATGGCCTGCCGCTGTGCTTCGAGCGCGGCCAGCCCGAGGCCCCGCAGACGCGGCCCATCGAGGAGCACTTCAGCGCCAACAAGCGCTCGCTGGACGTGTACCTGGGCGTGGCGCGCGAGCGCGAGGGCATCGCCAGCTACGGCGCGCCGGACGAGTCCACCACGTCGCCGCGCTTCTCCCTGGTCAACCGCACGGTGCCGGACCTGGCGGCGGCCGAGTCCGTGGTGCCGGTGGCCTTCGCGCAGCGAAACCTCCGGCTGCTCTTCGGCACCGAGCCGCGCGAGGACTACGACGTCATCAAGATCGCGGAGCTGGTGCGCGACAAGACGGGCGGCGTGGCGCTGGCGAGCAACTACATCCCCCCGTGCCTGCGCGTGTCCGCCTCGCCCTTCATCCTGGAGCGCATGCGCAGCATCCTCAAGGCGATGCAGGGCAAGCAGCGGGAGCTGGCGGACGGGCGCCGGCACCGCGACGCCACCGCGCTCGAGTTCACCGCCGGGGACGTGACGAAGTACCTGCAGCTGAGCGCGCTCAACGGGCTCATCCCCCAGGTGGCCCACGTGGTGGAGGTCGCGGACCTCAACCCGCAGATGGTGTACCTGCTGCTGTGCCAGGCGGCGGGCCAGCTCTCCACGTTCTCCGCGGAGGCGGACCCGGGGGACCTGCCCAAGTTCCAGTACACGAACCTGCGCGCCACCTTCGAGGGCCTGTTCCAGGTGCTCCAGAAGCTCCTGGACGTGGTCGCCATCGAGCAGTGCATCACCGTGTCGCTGGAGCCGCGCAAGGACGGCATGCACCTGGGGCGCATCGAGGACGAGCGCTTCCTGAAGTGCTCGCAGTTCATCCTCGCGGTGCGCAGCGACCTGCCCGAGGCGGACGTCGCCAAGAGCCTGCCGGTGCTGTCGAAGATCGCCAACTTCGCGGAGATACGCGACATCATCAAGGCCGCCGCTCCGGGGGTGCCGGTGGAGGTCACCTTCCGCCCGCCCGCCGAGGTGCCGGTGAAGCCGGGCGTCGTGTACTTCTCGCTCGAGAGCGGCGACCCCTACTGGAAGAACGTGATGAGCGAGCAGAACGTGGCCGTGTACCTGCCGCGTCCGTTCGAGCCGTCGAAGACGAAGCTGGAGCTGCTCGCGGTCCCCAAGGGGGGAAGCGGGGGGCCTCCGGCGAAGAAGAACGCCGTCAGTCGTTGAAACAAGGTCGTGCGGGGGGCCGTCCAAACACCGGCGAGCGGCGGTTCGCGGTGAGGCTCCCTGTCGACATGGGGTGGAGGCATCGACAGGATGGACCGGATCAATTCCATCACGCAGGAGTGCTTCGGGGCACTGCTGCAGCTGAGGCAGTTCGGGGACCATGCGCTCCCCTCGGCGGAGCTCGTGCACCGGCAGCTGCGCACGTTCTTCGACCGGCTGCTCAAGCGCGCCGGAGAGCTGGGCTTCAACCAGCAGGACGCGCAGGAGATTGCCTATCCCATCGTCGCGCTCGCCGACGAGCTGGCCCTGGCGCGCGCCGACACCTTCCGGGAGTACTGGCTGGCGAACCTGCTCCAGTTCCACTACTTCCGGGAGAACCGCGCCGGTGACGGGTTCTTCACGCGGCTGGAGGAGGTGCGCAAGGACTCGCAGCGCACCGAAATCCTCCGCGTCTACTACCTGTGCCTCATCTTCGGCTTCAAGGGCCGCTTCCGGGTGCGGGGCGGCGAGCTGGAGCTGATGCAGCTCACCGAGACGCTCCAGCGGGAGCTGGCCCGCACGCACAAGTTCGACACCGAGACGCTCTCCCCCCATGGAGACCGGCCGCCCGACAGCGCGGTGAGCGCCAAGCGCACGCTGCCCTTGTTGGCCATTTCCGCCGCCGCGGTGGTCTTCGCGCTGCTGGTCTACACGGGCCTGCGCATCGGCCTGTCCAGCAGCGTGTCCTCCCTCGTCGAGGAGGTCGCGGCCTCCTCTCCCCAGCAGCCCTAGGACGCTCGCGATGCTGCTGCTCACCTTGTTCATCGCGGTCTTCATCGTCATGGTGTGGACCGTCGTCATCCTCTTCAGCCTGCCGCTGTGGGGCGCCATCGTCCCCACCGTGCTGCTGGTGGCCATCGTCATCGGCGCGTACCTGTACCAGCGCCACCTGGCGTCCAAGGCCGCGCGCGACATCGAGCGGGAGCTGGGCGTGCAGGCGGACGCCCAGTTGCAGAACGTGCGGCCGGATCAGCAGGAGGAGATCCAGGCCATGCAGGCCGAGTTCTCCAAGGCGCTCCAGTCGCTCAAGTCCTCGAAGCTCGCGCGAGCGCGGCAGGGCAAGGACGCGCTGTCGGTGCTGCCCTGGTACATGATCATCGGCCCGCCGGGCTCCGGGAAGAGCACGGCGCTGCGCAACTCGGGCATCCAGTTCCCCTACCTGTCGGCGCGCGGCGGCGGCGTGAAGGGCGTGGGCGGCACGCGTAACTGCGAGTGGTGGCTCACCAACGAGGGCGTCATCCTCGACACGGCCGGCCGCTACACCACGGAGGACGATGACCGCGAGGAGTGGCTGAGCTTCCTCGACATGCTCAAGCGCAACCGACCGCGCAAGCCCGTCAACGGGCTGGTGGTGGCGGTGAGCGTGGGGGAGCTCATCGGCATCGACGAGGAGCAGACGGTGCAGCTCGCGCAGACCATCCGCGAGCGCGTGGACGAGGTGATGGAGCGGTTGAAGATGATCGTCCCCGTCTACGTGATGTTCACCAAGTGCGACCTGCTCGCGGGCTTCGTGGACCTCTTCGGGGACCTGGCGAAGGCGGAGCGCGGGCAGATCTGGGGCTTCACGCTGCGGCCCGAGGACGCGCGCGAGGCCATCGGCGAGACGTTCGCCGCGCGCTTCGACGAGCTGGCGGAGGTGGTGGAGCAGCGCTCCATCGTGCGCCTGGGCTCGGAGCGGCACCCGGAGACGCGCGAGCGCATCTTCCGCTTCCCGCAGCAGTTCGAGGGGCTGCGCGGCAACCTCATCGAGTTCGTGCAGGCGCTGTTCGCGGAGAACGTCTACGCGGACACGCCGGTGATGCGCGGGGTGTACTTCACCAGCGGCACGCAGGAAGGCAGCCCCATCGACCGGGTGATGAACAAGATGGCGGAGGCCTTCGGCATCCGCCGCACCACCACGCCCTCGGGCAGCCGCCCCGCGGTGGAATCCCGCTCCTACTTCCTGCGGGACATGTTCGCGGACGTGGTGTTCCCGGACCAGAACCTGGCGATGCGCAGCTCCGCGGAGGTGCAGCGCCAGAAGCGCATGCAGCTGGCCTACGCCGGAGGCTGCCTCGCCGTCGCCCTGCTCATCCTGCTCTTCCCGGCCATCTCCTTCTTCGAGAACCGCAAGTTCATCCAGACGACGCGGGTGATGGCGCAGGCGCTCAAGCTGGAGGAGGCCAACAAGGAGGGCGGCGCCGGGAAGATGGTCGACGCGATGATGCCCATGCGGCAGCAGCTCGACCAGCTGCTCCAGTGGAAGGAGGACGGCCCGCCCACCGGGATGCGCTTCGGCATGTACCGGGGCGACGACCTGCTGGGGCCGCTCGGCGCGTTCTACGGCGCCACCGTGCGCCGCGTGCTGGTGGACCCGGTGCTCACGGGGGACCTCAAGGACGCGAAGGCCTGGGTGGAGAAGGCGCGCGACCGGGAGGAGCGCCCCACGGCGAGCTCGTACGCGCTCTACTTCGACCGGCTGAAGCTGCACCTGCTGCTCTCCGGTCCTCGCACGCCCCGCGAGCCGGAGCTGGGTGAGGCGGAGCGCGAGTGGATCGTCAACAGCCTCCGGGAGCGGTGGGGGCGCAAGGCGGGCTTCACCGACAGCGCCCACCGCACCACGCAGATGGCGAACCACATCGACCTGTACGCGAAGCTGCTGGCGCAGGACCCGGCGCTCGCCTTCACGCGCAACGACCAGGTGGTGCGCGACGTGCGCGTGGTGCTGGACCGGCTGCCGTTCTCCGAGCTCGCGCTGGCGCAGCTCATCTCGGAGGTGTCGCGCAAGAAGGACCAGTACGACGTGACCCTCTCCTCCATCCTGGGCAGCACCGCTCAGCACATCAAGGGCACGGGCCGCGTGCGCGCCGCCTTCACGCGCAAGGGCTGGGAGAAGGTGGTGGAGCCCAAGCTGGAGCACCCGCTGCAGGGCGCGGACATCTGGGTGCTCGACAAGGACGCCAACTCCACCAACGAAATCGAGCTGGCGCGCCAGGAGCGGGCGCTGCGCTCCGCCTACTACAAGCAGTACATCGAGGAGTGGAAGGAGTTCCTCAGCACCCTGAGCATGAAGGAGCCCACGGACGCGACCGTGGCGCTGGCCATGCTGGAGGACCTCACCCGCGGCGAGCCGCCCCCGCTGGGAAAGCTCTTCCGCGCCGTGGCCTACAACGTGCGGCTGGGCGGAGAGCAGGTGGAGGGCAAGTCCGACGCGGACGGCATGCTCGACAAGCTCAAGCAGAAGCTGGGCCCCAAGGGGAAGGTCATCGAGTCGGGCGTGCGCTTCGCCAACGGGAAGCTCTCCGAGGACGAGGCGCCGAGCGAGGAGGAGGAGCGTGACTACACCGCGGACGACGTGGAGCCGGCCTTCGCGGGCCTCCTGAAGTTCGGCGCCGCGCCGCCGCAGGCGAAGGGGCCCGACGCGCCTCCGCCCGAGGCCATCCCCCTGGACATCTACCAGGAGCAGCTGCAGTTCCTCCGCGACGCGCAGCGCGCCTCCATGGAGAGCCAGTCGGAGACGGCCGCGATGATGACGCGGGTGCAGACGGCGCGCGTCATCATCCAGTCGCTCATCCAGGCGCAGGAGGTGGGGTGGCGCCCGCGCATCGAGGCGCTCTTGTGGCCGCCCATCGAGAAGATCTCCGACCTGACCATCCGCGAGCAGGGTGGCAAGGCGAGCGACCAGTGGTGCAGCGAGGTGGCCAACGCCTTCAAGCAGAAGCTGGCGGGGCACTACCCCTTCAACCGCAACGGGCAGGACGCGGCGGTGGCGGACGTGGGGGACTTCTACCGCTTCGAGTCCGGCACGCTGTGGGGCTTCTACGGCGGCGTCCTCAAGAGCCACGTCGAGCAGTCGGGGACGCGCTTCAAGTTCGTCACGCGCGCGGGCCGCGCGGGCGGCAACATGTACTACGGCTCCGTGCTCTCGTTCCTCGCGCGCTCGCGGGAGATCTCCGAGTCGCTCTTCGGCGCGCGGGACGCCGAGCCGGGCGTGAAGTTCGCCTTCCACATCCGCCCCTCGCCGAAGCTCTCCTCCATCCGCTTCACGGTGGACGGACAGACGGTCGAGTACAACAACGGCCCCGAGGAGTGGCACAACTACGAGTGGCCCGGGAAGGGCGGCAAGTCGCTGGGCGCCACCATCCGCGTGCGCAACAACCAGGGCAAGACGGAGACGCTCGAGCAGGAGGGCGAGTGGGGCCTGTTCCGCCTGATGGAGGAGGGGACGCCGAACGTCTCGGGCGGCGGCCGGACGTTCTCGGTGACGTGGTCCATGCCCTCGCTGGACGCCGAGGTCATCATCGACTTCCGTCCGACGCGCAGCGCCTCGCCGTTCTTCGGCGTGTCCCCGGGCCGCACCCCCAAGCTGATGCAGCCATTCCGCGCGCCGGGGATGAGTCCTCCACGCGTCATCGCGAAGGGAGGCGTGGGATGCTCGGGGTAGTCGGCCGCAACCAGGTGGCGCTGTTGGGCAAGGCGCCGTGTCAGGGAGACTTCATCCGCTGGAACGCGGCGGATGCGGTGTCACAGGCCTTCCACCGGTGGCTGGAGGAGTCGCACGAGGCGGTGCGGCGCGCCAACACCCAGCTGCCCTCGGAGCCCACGTGCTTCGTCTTCACCATGCCCGGCGGACGCCAGGCCCTGGTGGGCACGCTGGCGACGAGCACGGACAAGGTGGGGCGCGTCTTCCCGCTCGCCGTGTACGTCGCCGTCGACGCGGCGGGCGCGGCGGAGCAGTTCCCCTCGATTCCCGACAGCTTCCGGGCCTTCTTCGCCGCCGGCGCGCGCCTGCTCGCCGACGCCGCGACGCTGTCCGCCAGCGAGCTGGAGTCGCGCGTGGAGGCGCTCTCCGCGGTGTCCTCCGCGGACACAATGGGCGCGAGCGCGCAGCGCCGACGGCTGGAGTCGAGCCCCGCGGGGCCGCTCGTCCAGCGACTGCAGGGCGACGGCGCCGCGCCCGGCGTGGCCTACTACGCGTTCAACACCTTCCTGAAGGCCTGCCAGGCCGAGCGCGGCAAGGAGCCCGCGAAGCCGGGCGTGACGCTGGAGTGTCCGTTCCCGGAGGCGCTCGGGCCCTTCTGCTGGGCGGAGCTGGCGAAGCGGCAGCTGGGCTGGCGCTCGATGCCTCCGGCGATGTTCTGGCACCTGGGGCCGTCGCCGCGGCTGCTGCTCTCCATCGGCACGCCGGGCGTCGCGCTGCTGATGCACCTGGCGAAGCCCGAGCACTCCAGCATGAAGGTGTGGCCGCTGCTCACCCGACAGCAGTCCGCCATCGACAGCGCGCAGAAGGCGCTCACCCCCGCGAGACGGCAGGCGCTCGAGGACCCCACCACCCCGGTGGAGTCGCTGCTCGCCGCGTTCGGGACCTGAGCACGAAGGCCGCACGGCGAAAGGAGGGCGGATGGCGATGACGTTGGAGCAGCTCAAGCAGCGCGCGAAGGAGTGGTTGGAGCCGGTGTCGGCGGCGTCGCCCGCGGGCAAGGCGGCCAAGTCGGAGCCGGGCTACCTGGCCGTGCTCGCGGAGGTGGCCAAGCTGGAGGCCGTCACCGGCGGCGCCGTCGACTGGGCGCTCGTCCTGGACTCCAGCGGCAAGGTGCTCCAGACCAGCTCGAAGGACCTGCGCATCGCCACGTACCTGGCCCAGGGCCTGTACCAGACGCAGGGCCTGGACGGGCTCGCCACGGGCCTCGTCGTCGTCTCCGAGTTGATGGACCGCTACTGGCCGGAGCTCTTCCCGGAGCTGACGCGCATGCGCGGCCGCTCCAACGCGGTGACGTGGCTGGTGGAGCGCGCGTCCAATCAGCTGCCCTCGCTGGAGGTGGGCGCGTCGGACCGCGAGCGCGTGGAGGCGCTCGACGTCGCGGCCAGGCGCCTGGCGGAGGTGGCGCGCCAGAAGTTCGAGACCAACGGGCCCGCGATGCGCCCGCTGCTGGAGAGCGTCCAGCGCCTGCTCGCGTCGCTGCCCGAGGCCGCGCCGCCCCCGCCGCCCGTCGCACCCGTCACGTACAAGCCCGCACCGGCTCCGAGCGCGCCGACTCCTCCGGCCGTGGCGCCTCCGCCGCCACCGAAGATCGCTCCGGTGGCCGCGCCCGCGGCGGCGATGCCCGAGGTGGGCGCGCTCGCGAGCGCGGAGGGCGCGGTGGACTTCCTGCGTCAGACGGGCACCGCGCTGGCGAGCGCGGCGGGGCTCGTGCGGCGCGCGTCGCCCGCGGAGCCCATGCCCTACCGGCTCCTGCGGGTGGGGCTCTACCTGCACCTGGCCCAGCCGCCTCCGGGGGACGCCAGCGGCAAGACGAGCATCCCCGCGCCGCCCGCCGCGCTGCGGGCCAACCTGGAGCGCATGGCGGCGAACTCGCGCTGGGTGGAGCTGCTCGAGGAGTCCGAGTCGGCGCTCGTCCAGCACCGCTTCTTCCTGGACCCGCACTTCCTCAGCGCCCGGGCGCTGGGCGAGCTGGGACACGCCGCCGCGCGCCAGGCGCTGATGGGCGAACTGGCCTCGTGGCTCAAGCGCATGCCCACCGTCCCGGGGCTGCTCTTCGGCGACGGCACCCCCGTGGCCTCCAATGAGACGCGGACCTGGCTGGACACGGTGCTCGCCACGCCTGTGGCGCCAGCCGTTACACCCGCCTCACGCGACGAGAAGGACGACGCCAGCGCGGACGTGCTCGCCGAGGCGCGCAAGCTATTGGCTGGCGGGAACCCCGCGGGCGCCGTGGGGCTGTTGCAGACCCAGGTGGGCGCTGCGGGCACGGGCCGCAAGCGATTCGTGGCCCGGCTCTCCCTCGCGCGGCTGTGCGCGGCGGCGGGGCAGGCCCCCGTGGCGCGGGCCCTCTATGAGTCTTTGGACCGGGAGTCGGTGACGCACGGGCTGGATGTCTGGGAGCCGGCGCTCGCGGCGGAGTGTCTGGAAGGATGGCTTGCGCTCACGCGGCCTCCTCCAAAGTCGCCGGAGGCGCTGGTGTCTGACTTCACTGCCCGTTATCATCGGCTGTGTCTGCTTGATCCCGGTGCTGCGCTGAAGGTGTCTCTGTGACGGGGGGCAGCGAAGCCATCCCCAACCAGGAGGTCGTGCGGTGAGCAAGGAAGGGTCTGTGGCTCCGAAGGAGCGCGTCAACATCGTCTACAAGTCGGAGACCGGGAATGCGCAGTCGGAGGTGGAGCTGCCGCTCAAGGTCCTCGTGGTGGGCGACTACACCGGTCGTCAGGATGAGCGCCCCGTGGAGGAGCGCGCGCCCATCAACATCGACAAGGGCAACTTCAACGAGGTGATGGCCAAGCAGGGGCTTTCACTGGACGTGAGTGTGCCCAACAAGCTCTCCAACGAGCCGGACGCGTCCATGTCTGTCTCGCTGAAGTTCCAGACGCTGGCGGACTTCACCCCGGAGGGCATCGTCAACCAGGTGCCGGAGCTGCACCAGCTGTTGCAGCTGCGCGCGGCGCTCAACGCGCTGAAGGGCCCGTTGGGCAACGTGCCCGCCTTCCGCAAGAAGATCCAGGCGCTGCTCGGGGACACCGAGGGACGTCAGCGATTGATGGCGGAGCTGGGGCTGGACAAGAAGTCGGAGTAGGGCGGCATTCGCAAACGCACTCAGAAAAGGCGTGACACAGATGAGCACTGAAGCCAAGGCGTTGGCCCCGGTCGAGACCGCCGATGCCGCCCCCTCGCTCCTGGACGAAATCCTGTCCGAGACGAAGATGAAGCCCAACGACGACGGCTACGACGTGGCCCGTCGGGGCGTGCAGGCCTTCATCGCGGAGATGCTGGCCCCGGGCCGGTCGGCCGAGCGCGTGGACAAGGCGCTGGTGGACGCGATGATCGCGGAGGTGGACCAGCGGCTGAGCGCGCAGGTCAACGAGATCCTCCACCACAAGGACCTCCAGTCGCTGGAGTCCGCGTGGCGCTCGCTCAAGTTCCTGGTGGAGCGCACCGACTTCCGGGAGAACGTCCGGGTGGAGGTGCTCAACGCCTCCAAGCAGGACCTGCTCACCGACTTCGAGGACGCGCCCGAGGTGGTGAAGTCCGGCCTGTACCGCACCGTCTACTCCAACGAGTACGGCGTCTTCGGCGGCAAGCCCTACGGCCTGGTGGTGGGCAACTTCGACATCGGCCCGGGCGCGGAGGACCTGACGCTGCTGCGCAGCATCGCCTCCGTGGCGGCCATGTCCCATACGCCCTTCGTGGCCAACGCCTCGCCGGAGTTCTTCGGCCAGCCGTCGTTCCTGGAGCTGCCGGCGCTCAAGGACCTGAAGTCCCTGTTCGAGGGGCCGCAGTACGCGCGCTGGCACTCGTTCCGCGAGAGCGAGGACGCGCGCTACGTGGGCCTGTGCATGCCGCGCTTCCTCTTGCGGCTGCCCTACAGCGAGAAGACGGTGCCGGTGAAGTCGTTCAACTTCACCGAGGACGTGGTCGGCTCGCATGACCGCTACCTGTGGGGCTACGCCTCCACGGCGTTCGCCACGCGCGTGACGGACTCGTTCGCCAAGTTCCGCTGGTGCCCGAACATCATCGGTCCCCAGGCGGGCGGCGCGGTGGAGCAGCTGCCCCTGCACCAGTACGAGGCCATGGGGGAGATCCAGACGAAGATCCCCACCGAGGTGCTCCTCACCGAGCGGCGCGAGTACGAGCTGTCGGAGGAGGGCTTCATCGGCCTGGTGTTCCGCAAGGACACGGACAACGCGGCGTTCTTCTCCGCCAACTCCGTGCAGAAGCCCAAGTTCTTCGGCAACAGCCCCGAGGGCAAGGTCGCGGAGACGAACTACCGGCTGGGCACCCAGCTGCCCTACATGTTCATCATGTCCCGCCTGGCGCACTACGTGAAGGTGCTCCAGCGCGAGCAGATCGGCAGCTGGAAGGAGCGCTCGGACCTGGAGCGCGAGCTCAACCAGTGGATCAACCAGTACGTCGCGGACATGGACGACCCGGCGCCGTCCGTGCGCTCGCGCCGTCCGCTGCGCACCGCCCGCATCAAGGTGGAGGACGTGGAGGGGCAGCCGGGCTGGTACCGCTGCAACCTGCAGGTCCGCCCGCACTTCAAGTACATGGGCGCATCCTTCACGCTCTCGCTCGTCGGCAAGCTGGACAAGGAGTGAGCTGAGCGGGCGTGAGACCCGGAGCCGAAGGGTCCTTCAGGTCGCCGTTCCAGTCAGGGGCGGCGGCCACCATGCAGTCCGGAGCCCTACGGCACGAGGGCTCCTGTTCCACGTCGCAGGCGTCACACCACCAACAAGCAGGGGGAGAGCCACATGGCCGAGACAGTACATCTGTACCTGAAGGCGAACGGGAAGGACATCAAGGGCGCGAGCACCCAGACGAGCCTCGGTCGCGAGGACTCCATCGAGTGCGTCTACTACGAGCAGGGTGTCGTCACCGCGCGCGAGGCCGGCTCCGGCATCGCCACGGGTCGCCGCCAGTACCAGCCGCTGCTCATCCGGAAGCGCATCGACAAGGCGACGCCGCTCCTGATGAAGGCGCTGACGAACAACGAGGCCATCGACGCCACGTTCAAGTTCTTCCGCCCCAGCCCCACCGGTGACGGCACCACGGAGCAGTTCTACACGGTGACGTTCTCCAAGGGCCGCGTCGCCAGCGTCAAGCAGGTGGTGGAGAACACCATCGTCCCCGCGACGGCGACCAACCCTCCGCTGGAGGAGGTCTCCTTCGTGTTCCACACCATCAGCTGGACGGTCAGCGAGGGTGGCGTGACGCACGAGGATACGTGGGACAAGCAGCAGTAAGGGGAGCCATGGCGCGTGCTCCCTGAAGGGAGCGCGGGCCGGGGCGGCGAGGCAGGAGGGAGCGACGGGATGGGACGCGGGTTGTTGTCGCGAATCGAGGTGGGGACGGGCTCGGCCGAGCGAGAGCAGGACATGACTGACTCCATTGCCCAACACCTGCGCGTGCTGCTCAACGCGCGCAAGGGCGGCTCGGCCACGGTACCGGGCTTTGGAGTCATGGACTTCACCGACCTGGTGCACACCTTCCCCACGGCCATCCAGACGCTCCAGTCGGCCATCCGCGCGACGGTGTTGGAGTTCGAGCCGCGCATCCAGCACGTGAGCGTGCGCCACGTCCCGGACGTGGACCCGCTGCTCTTGCGCTTCGAAATCACCGCGCAGCCCGCGGGCAGGGGCGCGCGGGGGATGCTCCGCTTCCGGACGCAGATGTCGCCGGGAGGCAAGGTCGAGGTCTGGTAAGCGAACCGGTACGGCGGGGGAGTCGCGGTGTTCAGCAAGTACTACCAGAGCGAGCTCACATATCTGCGGGAGATGGGCCGCGCGTTCGGCACCGTCAACCCGGCGCTGGCCGGGCTCCTGGTGGAGCGCGGTGGCGACCCGGACGTGGAGCGGCTCCTGGAGGGGTTCGCGTTCCTGACGGCGCGCGTGCGCGAGCGCATCGACGGCGCGGTGCCGGAGGTGATTCACGGGCTGACGGAGCTGCTCCTGCCGCACTACCTGCGGGTGGTGCCGGCGTGCTCGGTGGTGGAGTTCACCCCCCACGCGCGCCTGCTGCGCGGCCGCTCCCGGATTCCGGCGGGGACGGAGGTGGGCGCCAAGCCCGTGGACGGCACCGTCTGCACCTTCAGAACGACGCGCGCGGTGGACCTGCTGCCGCTGACGCTGACGGAGACGACGCTGGACCAGTCCTCGCCCGCGGCGCCCGTGCTGCGCGCGCAGCTGCAGCTGGTGGAGCAGGGCCGGGCGGAGATCTTCACGGAGGAGGGCCTGTCGCTGTTCCTCCACGCGGAGCTGCCGGTGGCGTCCATGCTGCTGGTGTGGCTCTTGCGCCATTGCAAGGGCGTGGTGCTGCGCAACCCCGCGGGCGGTCCGTCCGTGCGGCTGGGACCGGAGTGCATCCGCGCCACGGGCCTGGAGGCGGGCAACACGCTGTGGCCCTGGCCGGCCACGGTGCCGGAGGGCTACCGGCTCCTGCAGGAGTACTTCACGCTGCCGCAGAAGTTCCTCTTCATCGACGTGAAGGGGCTGCAGGCGGCCAGCGAGCTGACCGGCCAGAAGCTGGAGCTGCTCTTCGAGTTCGAGCGGCCGCCCACGCTGCCCGGGCGCCTGCCCAAGGACGTCTTCCGGCTGCACTGCGCGCCGGTGGTCAACCTCTTCGCCGCGTCCGCGGACCCGGTGCGCACCGGCTCCCTGGGCCACGAGCACCTGGTGCGCGCCTCGGGCGTGGAGCCGGGGCACATGGAGGTGTACTCGGTGGACTCCGTCACGGGGCTGCCGCAGGGCCGCACCGAGCGCCAGCAGTACCGGCCGTACTTCGACTTCGCGCACGCCACGGGCGACGCGTCGCGCTTCTATCGGCTGCACCATGCCCTGTCGCCGCTGGATGACGCGATGGACGTCTCGCTGTCGCTGGGCAGCCCGCGCGACGCGACGCCGTCGCTGGCGGATGAGACGCTGTCCATCGAGCTGACGTGCACCAACCGCTCGCTGCCCTCGCGGCTGCAGGTGGGGGACTTGAGCGTGCCCACCGCGGCGTCGCCCACCACGGCGCGCTTTCGCAACATCGTCGCGGTGACGCGGCCGTCCAGGCCGCCCATGGGCTCGGAGCTGCACTGGCGGCTGCTCTCCCACCTGAGCCTCAACCAGCGCTCGCTGCTGGAGCCCGGCGCGCTGCAGTCGATGCTGGCGCTCTACAACTTCCAGGCGACGGCGGACCAGTCCACCGCGCGCGCCAACGAGCTGCGCGTGGGCGCGCTGCGGGAGGTGAAGGGCCAGCCGATGACGCGCTTCCTCCAGGGCGCCCCCGTGCGAGGCGTGCAGGTGACGGTGGAGCTGGACGAGGCGGGCTTCACGGGCCCGGGGGACGCGTTCCTCTTCGGCTGCGTGCTCGACGAGCTGTTCGCCTCGCACGTGAGCCTCAACTCCTTCAGCGAGCTCGTGCTGCGCCTCCAACCCTCTCGACTGGAGTACCGGTGGCTTCCCCGGAACGGCCGACAGACGATCTGCTGAAGGCCGTCCAGCGCTTGAGCGAACGCCCCGGGCAGTGGGCCTTCAGGCCGCTGGTGGCGCTGCTGGAGCGGCTGACGTCGGAGGCGGTGCCCGTGGGCGGCACGGGGCCCGTCGTGGAGGAGGCCATCCGCTTCCGGCATGACCCGTCGCTCACCTTCAGCGCGGGGGACGTCAGCCGCATCCGCGTCGTGCCCCCGTCGGGCGAGCTGGGCGGCTCCTCGCACGTGGTGGAGGTGATGACCACGTTCCTGGGGCTCACCGGCGCCGTGTCGCCGCTGCCGGACTACATCCCGGAGGAGATTGCCCAGGAGGATCCGGACTCCGCGCGCCGGCGCGACTTCCTGGACCTGTTCCATCACCGGCTGCTGTCGCTCTTGTTCCGGGCGCTGTCGCGCTACTCGCTGCAGGCGGAGACGACGCGGGAGGGCAGCGACGTCTGGTCCCAGCGGCTGTTGTCGCTGGCGGGGCTGGACACCTACGAGCGGCCGTACCCGGGCGCGCTGTCATCCGCGCAGCTGTTGCGCCTGGCGCCGCTGCTCGCCGCCCGCGCGCGCACGGCGGGCACGCTGGAGCTGGCGCTGACGGACGTGCTGGCGCCCGTGCTGGGCGAGGCGAAGGTGTCGCTGCGTCAGTTCTCCGGCCACTGGGTGGACATCGAGGCGGACAACCGGATGCGGCTGGGGCGGACGAACACGAACCTGAGCCGCACCGCGCTGCTCGGCTCCAGGATGTTCGACCGCTCGGGCAGCTTCGACATCCACATCGCGCCGCTGGAGGGGGACGTCTACCGGCGGCTGATGCCTGAGGGGGACTTGTCCCCGGTGGTGCGCGAGGTGGTGGACCTGGTCGTGAGGGACCCGCTCGACTGCTCGCTGGTGCTGGGCGTGCGCGAGGCGGAGCTGCCGCGCTTCCGTCTGGCGACGCAGTCCCCCTCGCGGCTGGGCCACGACTGCTACCTGGGGCAGCGCCGGAGCGACACGCGCCTGCGCCTGCGCACCGTGCCACTGCCGGCCGCCCCCCGGCGCGCCGCGCCGCCTTCGCCGTCATGACGCCGTCCTTCCGGTGTTCCCACCCGCCGCCAGCCAAACCCCTGGAGCGTAATCATGCGCGTTGAACCCAAGACCCTCGTGCGGCGCCTGACGCCCTCGGCCACGCGGATGCTGGAGGCCGCCGTGTCGCGCGCGAGCACCGCGCGCTGCTACGAAATCATCCCCGAGCACCTCTTGCGCCAGCTCCTGGAGGACGAGGACGGCGAGGCCTCGCGGCTGTTGCGCCACTTCCAGGTGGACCGCGCGAAGGTCATCGGCTCCATCGAGGACGCGCTGCGCGAGCTGCGCACGGGCAACGCGGGCCGGCCCGTGTTCTCCGAGAGCCTGTTCCAGTGGTTCGAGGACGCGTGGCTGGTGGCCTCGCTGGAGCACGGCGCGGCGCGGCTGCGCTCGGGCGCGCTGCTGTGGCAGTGGATCGCCCGCTCCTCGCGCTACTCCGCGGAGTCCTACCCGGCGCTGGACGCCATCTCCGTGGAGGCGCTCAAGAAGGTCTTCGACGAGGTGGTGGGCGGCTCGAAGGAGGCGGCGGAGGTGGGCAGCGCGGCCTCGGCGGCGCCCGCGGCGGGAGGGGGCCGGGGCGAGGAGGCGCTCACGCGCTTCACCAACTCCTTCACGCAGAAGGCGCGCGACGGGAAGATCGACCCCATCTTCGGCAGGGACCGGGAGATTCGTCAGGTCATCGACGTGCTGGCGCGGCGGCGCAAGAACAACCCCATCATCGTGGGCGAGCCGGGCGTGGGGAAGACAGCGCTGGTGGAGGGGCTGGCGCGCGCCATCGTCGCGGGCGACGTGCCGGAGTCCATGCGCAACCTGGAGGTGCTCGGGTTGGACCTGGGCGCGCTGCAGGCGGGCGCGGGGGTGCGCGGTGAGTTCGAGAACCGGCTCAAGGCGGTCATCTCCGAGGTGAAGGGCTCGCCCAAGCCCATCATCCTGTTCATCGACGAGGCGCACACGCTCATCGGCGCGGGCGGCCAGCAGGGCGGCGGCGACGCGGCGAACCTGCTCAAGCCCGAGCTGGCGCGCGGCGAGCTGCGCACCATCGCGGCCACCACGTGGGCCGAGTACAAGAAGTACTTCGAGAAGGACGCCGCGCTGGAGCGGCGCTTCCAGCCCATCAAGGTGGACGAGCCGTCGGAGGCGGACGCGGTGCTGATGCTGCGTGGCCTGACGCCCACGTATGCGCAGTCCCACGGCATCACCATCCGCGACGAGGCGGTGGTGGCCGCGGTGGAGCTGTCCCACCGCTACATCTCCGGGCGGCAGCTGCCGGACAAGGCGGTGGACCTGCTCGACACGGCGGCGGCGCGCGTGAAGATTGAGCAGAGCGCCCGGCCGGACGAGCTGGTGGAGGCGGAGTCGCGCCTGGCGGCGCTGGAGCGCGAGCTGGGCGTGCGCGAGCGGGAGCGCGCCGCGGGGCACGTGTCGAAGGACGAGGACGAGGGCCCGACGCTGGAGGAGAAGCTCTCCGCCACGCGCGACCAGGTGGCCACGGTGAAGGCCCGCTGGGAGCAGGAGCGGGCGGCGGTGGACGAGGTGAAGAAGGCCCGCGCGGCGCTGGAGGCGGCGGAGCCCGACGCGGACACCGCCAAGCTGAAGGCGGACGTGGCCCAGGCGCGCGCGAAGCTGGAGACGCTGCAGGGCGAGTCTCCGCTGATCCACGTGGAGGTGGACCCGGACGTGGTGGCGCGCGTGGTGGCGGGGTGGACGGGGGTGCCGGTGGGCAAGCTGCGCAGCAGCTCCGTGGGGGCGGTGCTCTCGCTGGAGGAGACGCTGCGCTCGCGGGTGCGCGGGCAGGACGCGGCGCTGCGCGCGGTGGCGGAGACGCTGCGCATGTCGCACGCGGGCATCCGCAACCCCAACACGCCCATCGGCGTGCTGCTCTTCGTGGGGCCCAGCGGCGTGGGCAAGACGGAGACGGCGCTGGCGCTGGCGGACTCGCTCTACGGCGGAGACCGCTTCCTCACCACCATCAACATGTCGGAGTTCCAGGAGAAGCACACCGTGTCGCGGCTCGTCGGCTCGCCGCCCGGCTACGTGGGCTACGGCGAGGGCGGCGTGCTGACGGAGGCGGTGCGCCAGCGGCCCTACTCCGTCGTCCTGCTGGACGAGTGCGAGAAGGCGGACCTGGAGGTGATGAACCTCTTCTACCAGGTGTTCGACAAGGGCATGTTGTCCGACGGCGAGGGGCGGCTCATCGACTTCCGCAACACGGTGGTCATCCTCACCAGCAACCTGGCCACGGACGCGCTGATGCAGCTGTACTCGGGCCCGGAGGCGCCGAGCACGGACACGGTCAGCGAGACCATCCGCCCCATCCTCAGCCGGCACTTCAAGCCGGCGCTCCTGGCGCGCATGTCGGTGGTGCCGTTCCTGCCGATCGCCAAGGACGTGCTCAAGCAGATCGCCGAGATGAAACTTTCGGCCCTGGCGGACCGGCTGCACACGTCGCACCGGGTCAAGACGGAGTTCGCCCCGGAGGTGTACGAGGAGTTCGCCCGGCGCTGCCAGGACAACGACTCGGGGGCTCGCAACGTGGACCACGTGCTGCGTGCCTCGTTGATGCCCCGGCTGTCGTTGGAGGTCCTGGAGAGGCTCGCCGCGGGAGGCGTCCCGAGCCGCCTGAGGGTCGGCCTGGGGGCCGGGGGCGACTGGGACCTCGCATTCTCAGACAGCTGATAGTCGGGTGGTGCATCTCGGACCTGGGGGAGGGATGATGCCTCCCGCCGGGCCGTGACGAACTGTCGCGAGGTACACCCCCCGGGGGGGCTTCCCCCCACCGCTTCGGGATAGGAGTGAGCCGTGCTGCCCCTCGTCATCCGAATCAAGGACCTGGAGACGCAGCCGCCGAAGGAGCGGCAGTATGTCTTCACGCACTCGCCCGTGCGCATCGGTCGCAACCAGCTCAACGACATCTCCATCCCCAAGTCGTTCGTGTCGTTGTTCCATGCGCTGGTCCGGTTCAACCAGAAGTCCATCCACGTGGTGGACCTGGGCTCGACGAACGGGCTGAGCATCGACGGGCGGCGCATCGACAAGAACGTCCCGGTGCGGGTGGGCGAGGAGACGCGCGTCACCATCGGCACCATCGAGATGCGCCTGTCGCGGGAGGCCGCGGCGTCGGCGGGGGATGGGCAGTCGCGCATGACGCAGTTCCGCGCGCTGGCCACGCTGCAGGGCCCCGATGACGGGACGCCCATGAGCTTCAAGCCGACGCCGGTGCAGGGGCGCGAGCAGGTGGTGGCCACCGCCATGCTGCCGGCCCTGAGCGACGCGGCGATCTCGCAGTCCCGCCGTCAGGAGGAGGTGAGCCCTCGCACGCTGCTGGTGCCGGCGCTCGACGAGGAGCTGGAGGGACAGGACCCGGGGCAGCGCACCATCATCTCCGGCATCCCCATTCCGGACCCCGAGCCTCCGACGGCGCCCGCGGGCCGCCGCGCGCCGACGAGCAACAGCGTGCGCGTGGTGGCGCCGCCGCCGCCCGCCGCGTCCTCGAACGGCTTGCAGAGCTCCATCCAGCAGCTGGTGCCGCTCTACAACGCGTACCGCAACGCGTGGCAGACGCTGCACGAGTCCATGGTCCGTCAGGCGGGGACGCTGCCGGAGGCGGACCGGGCGTCGCTCGTCGCGCAGCTGCAGCGGCGGCTGCCCGGGGTGGCGCACGAGCCGCAGTTCGGCCAGTTCGCGCGCTCGTTGGGGGTGGCGCTGCCGCAGTCGTCCGGGGGCAACTCCCAGGTGACGCCGGTGCCCGCGGCGCCGGGGGGCGGCAACCGGCTGGATGTGATGGCGCGGGAGCTGTTGGGTCAGTTCGTGCGCTCGTACCTGCCGGGGAGCAAGGGATTGGAGTCGGGGGCGGACATCGACCGCTTCCTGGACCGGTTGGCGGACGTGCTGGAGACGTTCGGCCGCGCCTTCGTGGAGCTGCGGCAAGGGCATGACCAGTTCGGCCAGGAGATGGCGGTGATGCTGGCGCGGGACGTGACGCCGCTCTCCAAGAGTCGCAACACGCGCGAGGTGTTGCGCTACCTGTTGGACTGGAAGGCGCCGGACAGCGCGGAGCGGGTGCAGGAGCTGATGGGCGGGTTCGTGGATGTGATGATCCACCAGATTGCCTTGCTCAACGGCATGCGCGAGGGCGTGAAGGACCTGCTCCAGCGCTTGTTGCCGGGCGAGCTGGAGGAGGGCAAGGGCGGCTCGTTCTTCTCGCGGCTGTGGCCGTTCCAGGCGTCGCGCAAGCTCAAGCGGCTGGAGGAGCGGCTCAGGACGCTGATGGAGGAGGAGCGCGAGCTGAGCGCGGTGTTGTTCGGTCCGGAGTTCGCGAAGGCGTACCACGCCATCGTGGGTGACGCGGCGAACAAGAGTGGTGATGGGGAGGTCTCAGTGGTGTCCAAGCGCCGGGCTCGGGAGTCATCAGGGACATGAGGAAGACACAGTCGTTGGTGTTGGGGTGCGCGTTGGCGTTGGCGGGGTGCAAGAGCACCGCGCCGGTGCGCGCGGCGCCGGCGGTGGCGGCGTTGTGTTTCTCGGAGCGGCCCACGGGGGTGCATGCGCTGTCGCCAGACCAGTGGCGGGCGGAGGTGCTCTATCCGTTGCTGCTGAGTGGTTACGACACGCGGACGTGGCAGGTGGCGACGCCGGTGACGGACTGCATGGGGACGCCGGTGCTCTGGCAGGACCCGGCGCCGGGGGAGTGCGTGGAGGCGGGCTCCACGGCGGCGATGTTGCCTCCGACGACGCTGACGGCGGGGGACGTGGTGGTGAGCGAGATCCGTCCCGAGCTGCGGCTGGTGTGGGCGGTGGCGCGTCACTTCGCGGATGGAGAGGGGCTGGGCCCGGTGGCGTTGGTGGAGTCGACGCCGCGAGGGTTGGCGGTGCGGGCGTTGGGGGTGCTGCGCTCGAGGACGAAGAACGCGAGGTTGCGGTTGGAGCGGATGGGGGGCGTGGACCTGCTGGTGGCGGAGGGGGAGCGGTGCGCGGGGCCGATGGGGACGGCGTGCCAGCGCGCGGTGCGGGTGTTGTTGCAGCGGGGCAACCGCTTCATCAACGAGCCGGTGTTGACGGCGGAGGGGGCGTGCGCGAGCCCGGCGCTCTTCCAGCTGAACCGGACGGCGTCGCGCTCGCTGCCGAGCCGGTGGCTGCGTCGCTACGACTACACGGCGGCGCTGAGCTTCGCGACGGATGGCATCCGGTTGCAGGAGCAGATGGTGGTCAACGACATGGACCCCAAGCAGCCCAGCATCCCGCCGAGGCAGTTCCGCAAGGCGCAGATCGACCGGAGCGTGAAGCTGTCCTCGGGCCGCCTGGTCGTCGACGACTCCTCGCTGTGGGGCCGGCTGCTGGAAGACGGCGCGACCGAGTCGACGAAGTAGACGTCTTGGAGGGCCCCGGTGACGAGGCCCTCCTCAGGGCTACGCTGCCCCCGCCGTGGCGAGCAGGGCCCTCAGGTGCGTGAGGTACGCCGAGGACAGCTTCTCGAGCGTGCCCATCGCATGGAGGTTCTCGCTGTAGGCCCACGCGAGGTGGAAGGTGCCCTCGGAGACGTAGGCCGTGATGTCCAGGACGCGCGAGCGCGGGCCAGCCGGTGCCCGCTCGGGCCCGACGGACTCCGACGCGGGCCGCAGCGGTGCGTTGCCCGAGCGCACCAGGTCGAAGTGGCCCAGGTAGTTGAAGCACACCTCGGTCCTCGGCAGCCGCGCGAGCTGCTCTCGCACCGCCGTGTCCCGGCTCAGGTAGCGCAACACCCCGAAGCCCACGCCGCGGTTGGGCACCGCCTGGAGCTGCTCCTTCACCGACTGGAGCAGCGCGCCCGCGGAGGCTCCCGCGGGCTCCTCCACCACCACGGGGCTCAGCGCCGTGAACCAACCCACGGAGCGTGACAGCTCCACGCCCTCCAGAATCGACTCGCGGCCGTGGTTGTCCAGCTCGAGCAGATGGGCCGTGCGGCCCGTCCACTCCGTGAGCGCACGCACCAGCGCCGCGAGCAACACGTGGTCCACGTTGACGCCGTGCACGTCACGCATCCGGTGCAGCAACACGCGCGTCTCCTCCTGGGTCAGCGCACCCTCCACCAGTCGTGTCGAGCCCTCGAGGTTCTGCCCCTCCGCGAAGTCCCGGGGAATCGGCGCCACCCGGCCGTAGACCTCCGAGGTCCACGTGGGCAGCTCCCGCCGAGCCTTGTCCGACTGCGCGTACTCCGACAGCTTCCGCGCCCACGCCTGATACGACGTGCTCTTGGGCGGAAGCTGGAGCGCCTTCCCGGCGCCGAGCTGCTCCCACAGCGTCTGCAGGTCCTCCATCAACACCCGCCACGAAATCCCATCCGTGGCCAGGTGGTGGACGATGAGCAGCAACCGCCCAGGCTCCTCGCGCCCCCAGTCGAAGAAGGCCACCCGCATGAGCGGCCCCGCGGACAGGTCCAGGCTCTTCTGGAGCGAGGTCGACAGCCGTTCCTGCTCCTGGACCCGCTGGCTCGCGGACAGCGCGCTCAAGTCGTGGTGGCTGAACGGCACCGGCACGTCGGGTCCGGCGTAGGACTGCTCCCACCCCGCGGAGCCCTGCACGAAGCGCAGGCGCAGCGAGTCGTGGTGCCGCATCAGCTTGCGCACCGCCTCCTCCATCTGCGCGGGCGACAGCCGCTGGTGCACCTCGAACAGGAACGCCTGGTTCCAGTGGTGCCGCTCCGTCGGGTACAGCTCGAAGAAGCGATTCTGGATGGGCGTGAGCGGCAAGGTCCCGGACACCGTCTGCTCGTCAGCGGCCTCTTCGGGGCTGCGCACGCGCGCGGCGAGCTCCGCGAGGCTCTGGCACTCCAGGATGTCCAGCGGCGTGAGCTGCAACCCGGCCTGGATGGCCTTGGCGACGACCATGATGCTCAGGATGGAGTCGCCCCCCAGCTTGAAGAAGTTGTCCGCCGGGCTCACGTGCTCCACGCGCAGCACCTGCTTCCAGATGTCCGCCAGGAGCAGCTCCGTCGGCGACTGGGGCGCCTGCGCCTCCTCCGGCTTCGGAGCGCTGGGGCTCACGGGCTCGGGCAGCGCCTTGCGGTCCACCTTGCCGTTGGGCGTGAGGGGCAGCGCCTCCAGCACCATGAAGACCGCCGGCACCATGTACTCCGGCATCTGCTGGGCGAGCCGCTCGCGCAGCGGCTCGGTCGCGAGCGTCTGGCCCGGGTGCGAGACGAGATACGCGACGAGCCGCTTCGTGCCCACGTCGTCCTCGCGCGCGAGCACCACCGCGTCACGCACCTCGGGCTGCTGGCAGAGGATGGCTTCGATCTCCCCCAGCTCGATGCGGAAGCCGCGAATCTTCACCTGATGGTCGATGCGGCCGAGGAACTCGAGCGCTCCATCCGGGAGCCGCCGCACCACGTCTCCCGTCCGGTAGACGCGCTCCTCACCGAACCTCACGAAGCGCTCGGCGGTGAGCTCGGGCCGTCCCAGATAGCCGCGCGTCACACCCGGTCCGCCGATGATCAGCTCCCCCGGCACACCGACGGGGACGTGCTGCCGGTGGGCATCGAGGACGTGCGTGGTGGTGTCCCCGATGGGGAAGCCGAGCGGCACGGTGGGCGCGGGCTTCGAGGCCAGCCGCGGTGGCACCGCCCAGGTCAACACACCGATGGTCGTCTCGGTGGGACCGTAGTGGTTGATGACCCGGCACTCCGGAGCCAGGGTCTGCACCCGCTCCATCAGCTCCCATCGCGACGCCTCGCCGCCCAGGACGAGCCGCTGTCCCGGCAGGACGTGCTCGGGACGGGACGCGGTGAGCAGCGCCGTCAGGTGCGAGGGGACGATCTTCAGGCAGTCGATGCTCCGCGAGTGCATGTACTCGGCCATGGCCTCGGGGTTCGAGGCTCGCTCGTCGGAGATGATGTGGAGCGCTCCGCCCGTGGCGAGCGCCGGGAAGACCATGGTGTTCCCCAGGTCCGCGGCGAACGTGGACACCGTGGCGTAGCGAAGCCCTGGAGGCACGTCGAGGACGCGGGCGATGCCCGACAGGTAGTGGCTCAGGTTGCCGTGCGTGATGCCCACGCCCTTGGGCCGGCCCGTGGAGCCGGACGTGTAGATGACATAGACGAGGTGCCGCGGCTCGACGGTGAGCGGCGGATTCTCGCGAGGCCGTCCTTCAAGCTCCTTCCATTGTGAGTCGACGCAGAAGACGTGCGCCTCACCGGGAGGAATCGACGCGCGGAGGGACTCCTGCGTGAGCACCACGGGCAGGCGCTGGTCCGACATCATGAACGCGAGTCGTTCCCGCGGGAGCCCCGGGTCCATCGGCAGGTACGCGCCGCCGGCCTTGAGGATGGCGAGCAGGCCCACGAGCAGGTCGAGCGAGCGCTCCAGGTACAGGCCCACCACGCGGTCCGGTCCCACGCCGAGCGATTGCAGCTGCGCGGCGAGCTGGTTCGCGCGCTCGTTGAGCTGTCGATAGGTGAGGGACCGGTCCTCGGAGACCAGCGCCGTGGCGTCCGGTGTGGCGGCGGCCTGTTGCTCGAACCGCGCGTGGAAGCACGTCGCGGGCGACTCCAGCGCGGGGGCCGTGTTCCACCGGACGAGCTGCCGCTGCTCCTCCGGCGTCAGCATGGACACGGAGTTGATGGGCACATCCGGGTTGGCCGCGATGTTCTCCAACAGCTGGCCCAGGTGGCCGAGCATCCGGCGGATGGTCTCCGGCTTGAAGAGGTCCGTGCTGTACGCGAAGGACGTCTGCAGACCCTCGGCGGCCTCGCTCATGAAGAGGTGGAGGTCGAACTTGGTGTAGTTCCACTCCGTCTCGAGCATCGACACGTCGAGCCCCGCCATCTTCAGGTGGCCATAGGGGCTGTCCTGCAGGTTGAAGCGGACCTGGAAGAGCGGCGAGTAGCGAGGGTCTCTCGGAACCTGGAGCGCCTCGACGACCTGCTCGAACGGGACATCCTGGTGCGCATAGGCACCCAGGGACACCTCACGCACGCGACGCAGCAGCTCGCGGAACGTGGGCTCGCCGGACAGGCGCGTGCGCATCACCAGCGAGTTGACGAAGAAGCCGATGAGGCCCTCCAGCTCCGCGCGGTGGCGATTCGCGATGGCCGTGCCGACGCTGATGTCGTCCTGCCCCGAGTAGCGTGAGAGCAGGAGCTGGAAGCCCGCGAGCAGCGTCATGAAGAGGGTGGTGCCCTCCTTCCGACTGAGACGCACGAGCGATTCGAGGAGCGCGGGCGGCAGCGTGATGCTCTCGACGGCGCCACGGAAGGACTGGGAGGGAGGACGCGGGAAGTCCGTCGGCAGCGGGAGGAAGGACGGCGCGCCCGTGAGCTGCTCCTTCCAGTACCCGAGCTGAGCATCGAGCCGTTCACCGTTCAGCCACTGGTGCTGCCACACGGCGAAGTCGGCGTACTGGATGGCCATCGGCGCGAGGGGCGAGGGCTCGTCATGGGTGAACGCGGTGTAGAGCGCGCTCAGCTCGCGGAAGAGCACCTCCAGGGACCAGCCATCCGAGACGATGTGGTGCATCGTCAGCAGCAGCACGTAGCGCTGAGGCGCGGTCCGCAGCAGCGTCGCGCGGATGACAGGGCCTTGGGCGAGGTTGAAGGGGCGCTGAGCTTCTTCCACCGCCAGCGCGCGCGCCGTCTCATCGGCGTTCGGCTGGGTGGAGAGGTCGAACAGGGCCAGGTGCAGGGACTGCGACGGCGCGATGAGCTGGAAGGGGTGGCCGTCGTGGAGTGCGAAGGAGGTGCGGAGGGACTCGTGACGCGCCATGAGGGCGTCGAGAGCGCGCTGGAGGGCAGGGAGGGAGAGCTCGCCGGAGAGGTGGATGGCGAGAGGGACGTTGTAGGCGGCGCTGCCAGGCTGGAGCTGGTCGATGAGCCAGAGGCGCTGCTGGGCGAAGGAGAGGGGGAGGCGAGCGTCCCTGGGGGAAGGGAGGATGGGGGACTGGGCGCCGGAGAGAGAGGCGGCGAGGACGCGGGCGAGGGAGGCGACGGTGGGGTTGGCGAAGAGGTCGCGGAGAGGAAGCTCGAGGCGGAGGGTTTCGCGGACGCGAGAGACGAGCTGGGTGGCGAGGAGGGAGTGGCCGCCCAGGTCGAAGAAGTTGTCGTCGACGCCGACGCGGGGGAGCGAGAGGAGCTGAGCCCAGAGGTTGGCGAGGAGCTCTTCGAGAGGGGAGCGAGGCGCGACGTAGGAGTCGGAGGCGTCGGCCACTCCGTCCGGAGAGGGAAGCGCCTTCCTGTCGACCTTGCCGTTGGGAGAGAGGGGCAGGGAAGGGAGGGAGACGAAGACGGAGGGGAGCATGTACTCCGGGAGGGAGCGCTTGAGGAAGTCGCGCAGCTCGGCGGAGGAGGGAGGAGAGGAGGAGGAGAAGTAGGCGACGAGGCGACGGTTGCCGGGAGAGTCCTCACGGGCGAGGACGACGCAGTCGTTGAGGGAGGGGTGGCGAAGCAGGGCGGCTTCGATTTCGCCCAGCTCGATGCGGAAGCCGCGAATCTTCACCTGGAAGTCGGAGCGGCCGAGGAACTCGATGGAGCCGTCGTGGAGGAGGCGGACGAGGTCTCCGGTTTTGTAGAGGCGAGCCTGGGGCTTGAAGGGGTGAGCGACGAAGCGCTCAGCGGTGAGTCCGGGCTGGTGGAGGTAGCCGCGGGCGAGGCCGTCACCGCCGACGTAGAGCTCGCCGGGGACACCGACGGGGACAGGCTGCAAGGCACCGTCGAGGACGAAGGCGGTGGAGTTGGCGAGAGGCCTGCCGATGGGGACGGTGTGGCCCGGCGCGGGCGCCTGAGAGATGAGGTGCCAGGTGCTGAAGGTGGTGTTCTCGGTGGGCCCGTAGACGTGGAGCAGACGGGAGGGAGGGCCGTGGAGGAGGACGGCGCGGACGACGTCAGGGTCGACCAGCTCCCCGCCGAAGAGGACGGTGGAGAGGGAGGAGAAGGCGTCGGGCGCGTGGTGGGCGAGCTGGTTGAAGAGGGCGGTGGTGAGGAAGAGGGTGGAGACCTTCTCACCGCGCAGGTGCTGGACGAAGAGAGGCGGAGAGAGGGAGACGTCGCGAGGGACGCCGACGAGGAGCGCGCCGTTGAGGAGGGCGCCCCAGATTTCGAAGGTGGCGGCGTCGAAGGAGGCGTTGGAGACCTGGGCGACGCGGTCCTGGGAGGACAGCTGGATGTAGTCGGAGTCGCGGACGAGACGGACGACGCCGAGGTGGGGGACGAGGATGCCCTTGGGCTGGCCCGTCGAGCCCGACGTGTAGATGGCGTACGCCAGATGCGAAGGCTGTGTCGAAGTGGGCGGCGCGCGGGGGGGCTGCCGGGCGAGCACCTCCGCTTGCGTGTCCATCGCCACGACGTGGACCCCACTCTCGGAGGAGAGCTTGCCGGAGAGCGCCTGTGTGGTGACGAGGATGGGGACTCGCGCGTCCCGGAGCATGAACGAGAGGCGATCCACCGGATACGACGTGTCCAGCGGCAGATACGCCCCACCGGCCTTGAGGCACGCGAGCATCGCGACGATGAGTGACGGCGAGCGCTCCAGGTAGATGCCGACCAGCGTATCGGGGACGACACCGAGGCCCTGGAGGTGCCACGCGAGCTGGTTGGCCTGGGTCTCCAACTGCGCGTAGGTGAGCGACTCGTCTCCGAAGCGGACCGCGAGCGCGTGGGGTGTGGCTCGCGCCTGCACGGAGAACAGCTCATGGATGCAGCCGTGCCGGGGGAACTCGGTGGAGGTCTTGTTCCAGTCGAGGAGGACCTTGTTCCGCTCGGGCTCCGTGAGGAGCGGGAGCCCGGTGATGCGGGTGTCCGGCTGCTCCGCCGCAGCGGTGAGCAGCGTCTGGAAGTGCCCCAGCATCCGGTGGATGGTGTCCGGGGTGAAGAGGTCGGTGTTGTACTCGACCGCGCAGTCCAGCCCCTCGGAGCCCTCCACCGTGGCGACGATGAGGTCGAACTTCGACGTGTGCGTCCGAAGCTCCCTCGACTCCATCGACAAGGCCGATGTGGGCGGCGACTGCTCGACGCCACTCTGGAGCGCGAACATCACCTGGAAGAGCGGTGAGTAGCTCGGGTCCCGCTCGGGCTGCAGGGCTTCGACGACCTGCTCGAAGGGGACGTCCTGGTGCGCATAGGCTCCGAGCGCGACCTCGCGGACGCGACGCAGCAGCTCGCGGAAGGATGGCGCACCGGACACGTCGGTGCGCATCACCAGCGAGTTGACGAAGAAGCCGATGAGCCCCTCGAGCTCCGCGCGGTTGCGGTTCGCGATGGGGGTTCCGACGGTGATGTCCGTCTGTCCGCTGTAGCGGCGCAGGAGCACCTGGAAGCCCGCGAGCAGCGTCATGAAGAGGGTGGTGCCCTCCTTCCGGCTCAGCCGCTTGAGCGAGTCGAGCAACGACAGCGGCAGGGTGCGTCTCGCGACCGCGCCCCGGAACGTCTGGATGGCGGGGCGCGGGAAGTCCGTCGGCAGCGGCAGGAACGGCGGCGCACCCGCGAGCTGCTCCTTCCAGTATGAGAGCTGGGCATCGAGCCGCTCGCCCTGGAGCCACTGACGCTGCCACACCGCGAAGTCCGCGTACTGGATGGGGAGCGCGGACAGGGGCGAGGGCTCGTCACGGGTGAACGCGGTGTAGAGCGCGTTCAGCTCGCGGAAGAGCACATCCATGGACCAGCCATCCGAGACGATGTGGTGCATCGTCAGCAGCAAGATGTGCTTCCTGTCGTCCGCGCGAAGCAGGGCGGCTCGAATCAGCGGTCCCTGGCTCAGGTCGAACGGCAGTCGCGCCGCTTCCTCGGAGAGCTGCGTGAGTCGCTCCTCACGCTCGTCGACGGGAACCTGCCGCAGGTCCACACACGTCAATGGCAGCGGGAGAGACGGCGCGATGAGCTGGAAGGGTTGGCCGTCGTGGAGGGCGAAGGAGGTGCGGAGGGACTCGTGGCGCGCCATGAGGGCGTCGAGAGCGCGCTGGAGGGCAGGGAGGGAGAGCTCGCCGGAGAGGTGGATGGCGAGAGGGACGTTGTAGGCGGCGCTGCCAGGCTGGAGCTGGTCGATGAGCCAGAGGCGCTGCTGGGCGAAGGAGAGGGGGAGGCGAGAGTCCCTGAGGGAAGGGAGGATGGGGGACTGGGCGCCGGAGAGAGAGGCGGAGAGGACGCGGGAGAGGGAGGCGACGGTGGGGTTGGCGAAGAGGTCGCGGAGGGGAAGCTCGAGGCGGAGGGTTTCGCGGACGCGAGAGACGAGCTGGGTGGCGAGGAGGGAGTGGCCGCCCAGGTCGAAGAAGTTGTCGTCGACGCCGACGCGGGGAAGCGACAGGAGCTGAGCCCAGAGGTTGGCGAGGAGCTCTTCGAGAGGAGAGCGAGGCGCGACGTAGGAGTCGGAGGCGTCGGCCACTCCGTCTGGAGAGGGAAGCGCCTTCCTGTCGACCTTGCCGTTGGGAGAGAGGGGCAGGGAGGGGAGGGAGACGAAGACGGAGGGGAGCATGTACTCCGGGAGGGAGCGCTTGAGGAAGTCGCGCAGCTCGGCGGAGGAGGGAGGAGAGGAGGAGGAGAAGTAGGCGACGAGGCGACGGTTGCCGGGAGAGTCCTCACGGGCGAGGACGACGCAGTCGTTGAGGGAGGGGTGGCGAAGCAGGGCGGCTTCGATTTCGCCCAGCTCGATGCGGAAGCCACGAATCTTCACCTGGAAGTCGGAGCGGCCGAGGAACTCGATGGAGCCGTCGTGGAGGAGGCGGACGAGGTCTCCGGTTTTGTAGAGGCGAGCCTGGGGCTTGAAGGGGTGAGCGACGAAGCGCTCAGCGGTGAGTCCGGGCTGGTGGAGGTAGCCGCGGGCGAGGCCGTCACCGCCGACGTAGAGCTCGCCGGGGACACCGACGGGGACAGGCTGCAGGGCACCGTCGAGGACGAAGGCGGTGGAGTTGGCGAGAGGCCTGCCGATGGGGACGGTGTGGCCCGGCGCGGGCGCCTGAGAGATGAGGTGCCAGGTGCTGAAGGTGGTGTTCTCGGTGGGCCCGTAGACGTGGAGCAGGCGGGAGGGAGGGCCGTGGAGGAGGACGGCGCGGACGACGTCAGGGTCGACCAGTTCCCCGCCGAAGAGGACGGTGGAGAGGGAGGAGAAGGCGTCGGGCGCGTGGTGGGCGAGCTGGTTGAAGAGGGCGGTGGTGAGGAAGAGGGTGGAGACCTTCTCGTTGCGCAGGTGCTGGACGAAGAGAGGCGGAGAGAGGGAGACGTCGCGGGGGACGCCGACGAGGAGCGCGCCGTTGAGGAGGGCGCCCCAGATTTCAAAGGTGGCGGCGTCGAAGGAGGCGTTGGAGACCTGGGCGACGCGGTCCTGGGAGGACAGCTGGATGTAGTCGGAGTCGCGGACGAGGCGGACGACACCGAGGTGGGGGACGAGGATGCCCTTGGGCTGGCCCGTCGAGCCCGACGTGTAGATGGCGTACGCCAGATTCGAGGGCGTCGTGAGCGTCGAGGGCGCGCGCGTGGGCAGCTTCACGAGCGTCGGCGCGAGCTCCTCCAAGCCGAGCACGCGGACTCCCTCGGGCGCTTGAATCGCTCCCGCGAGCGCGCGTGAGGTCAGCAGGATGGGCGCGCGAGAGTCCCGCAACATGAGCGAGAGGCGCTCCGCCGGATACGACGTGTCCAGCGGGAGGTATGCCCCGCCGGCCTTGAGGCACGCGAGCATCGCGACGATGAGCGACGGCGAGCGCTCCAGGTAGAGCCCGACCAGCGTATCGGGGACGACACCGAGGCCCTGGAGGTGCCACGCGAGCTGATTGGCCTGGGCCTCCAACTGAGCGTAGGTGAGCGACTCGTCTCCGAAGCGGACCGCGATGGCATCCGGCGAGGCATAGGCCTGGGCGGAGAACAGCTCATGGATGCAATGCTGGCGCGGGAAGTCGGTGGATGTGTGGTTCCAGTCGACCAAGAGCTGCTGCCGCTCCGCCTCCGTGAGCATCGGCAGCTGGGTGATGCAGGTGTCGGGCTGCGTCGCGGCGGCGCTGAGCAGGGTCCGGAAGTGCCCCAGCATCCGCTCGATGGTGGCCGCGTCGAACAGGTCGGTGTCGTACTCCAGCTCTCCCGTGAGACCCGACGGCGTCTCCTCCAACGCCATCAACAGGTCGAACTTCGATGTGCCCGTCTCCACTGGCAGCGTGGTGAGCGTGAGCCCATCGAGCGACGCGGACGCGGTGGCGGACTCCTGCAGCGAGAACATCACCTGGAACAGCGGGTTCTGGCCCAGGTTGCGCTCGGGGTGGAGCGCTTCGACCACGTGCTCGAAGGGCAGGTCCTGGTGCCCGTAGGCGCCGAGCGAGACCTCGCGCACGCGCTGGACGAGCTGTCGGAAGGTTGGCGCGCCGGACAGGTCCGTGCGGAGCACGAGCGTGTTGACGAAGAAGCCGATGAGCCCCTCGAGCTCCGGACGGTTGCGGTTGGCGATGGGCGTCCCCACGCAGACGTCCGTCTGGCCCGCGTAGCGGCGCATCAGGACGTTGAACAGGCTCAGCACCGTCATGAAGAGCGTGGTCCGCTCCTCGCGGCCCAGCTTCTTGAGCGCGTTCACCTCATCCAGCGGAATGGAGAACCGCGCCGCCCGGCCCTGGTGGCGCTTCACTGGCAGGCGCGGGCGGTCCGTGGGCAGCGTCAGCAGCGGCGGCGCTCCGGCGAGCTGCTTCTTCCAGTACTCGAGCTGCTCACGGACGGCGTCACTCCGGAGCCACTCGTTGTGCCAGAGCGCGAAGTCCGCGTACTGGAGCTTGAGGGGAGCAAGGGAGGGCTCGGTGCCCAGCCGGAGGGCGCTGTAGAGCGCCCCCAGCTCGAAGAAGAAGACGGACATCGACCAGCCGTCCGAGACGATGTGATGCATCGCCAGGAGCAGGACGTGGTCCTCGGGGGCCACGCGCAGCAGGGTGGCTCGGACGAGCGGGGCCTGGCTCAGGTCGAACGGCTTGCGAGACTCCTCCGTCGCGAGGTCCCGGAGGCGCTGCTCGCGCTCCACTTCGGACAGGCCGCCGAGGTCGACGACCTGGAGGTCCAGGGACAGCTCCTCCGCGATGAGCTGGAGGGGCTCGTCCCTCTGGACGGTGAAGCAGGTGCGCAGCGACTCGTGGCGGCGCAGCAGCTGGTTCAGGGCCGCGCGCAGGGCGCGTTCATCCAGCGGCCCCTGGAGGCGCACGAAGACCGGCACGTTGTACTGCGCCTGACCCGGCTCCAGGCGGTCGAGGAACCAGAGCCGACGCTGCGCGGAGGACAGCGCGACCTGATTGCCGCGCGAGGTGTTCGGCGTGATGGCCTGCTGCGCGGGCGCGTCCTTCTTGAGCGCGGCGAGCGACGCCCGGGCCTTGGCGTTCAGGATGCGGTCCGAAAACTTGCTCATGGATGAAGGTCTCGTTCTTCGAAGAGAGGCGCGGCGCTCAGTCGAGGGCCGCTTCGTCGGGCTGGGACGACAGCGAGAGGACCAGCTCCGCGGTGCGAAGCAGCTCCTCCCGGTCCGCCGGGGGATTCAGGAGGGCCTCCGAGAAGGTCGCGACCGTCGGATTCCCGAAGAGGACTCGCAGCGGGACGGTGACCTGGAGGATCTCCTGGACCAGGGAGATGAAGCGCGTGGCGAGCAGGGAGTGGCCGCCCAGCGTGAAGAAGTCATCGTGCGCGCCGAGGCGTGAGACGTTGAGGATCTCCGCCATCAGCTCCGCCACGACCTTCTCCACCGGAGAGCCGGGCTCGACGAAGTCATCGGTCCGCGAGCCCTCCGCGTCGGGCGACGGGAGCGCCTTCTTGTCGACCTTGCCGTTGGGGGACAGCGGCAGGGCCGCGAGACAGACGAAGGCCGACGGGACCATGTACTCCGGCAGCGAGCGCTTGAGGCTCTCGCGCAGGTCCGTGCTGGAGGGCGGCTGCGTGGAGGTGAAGTAGGCGACGAGCCTCCGGTCTCCCGGCACGTCCTCGCGGACGATGACGACGCACGCGTCGACCGAGGGCTGCGAGAGCAGGGCGGCTTCGATTTCACCCAGCTCGATGCGGAAGCCACGGAGCTTCACCTGGTGGTCGCGTCGGCCGACGAACTCCAGATGGCCATCCGGCAACCGGCGCACGATGTCGCCCGACCTGTAGAGCCGGCCCCCGGTCGCGAAGGGGTTCGGGATGAAGCGCTGCGCGGTCAGCTCGGGCTGGCGGAGGTAGCCGCGCGCCAGGCCTTCGCCACCCAGGTACAGCTCACCCGGGACACCGACGGGCACGGGCTGGAGCGCGTCGTCGAGCACGAAGGCGGTGGAGTTGGAGAGCGGGACGCCGATGGGCACCGAGTGCACGGGCAGGGGGGCCCGGGGGACGAGATGCCACGTGCTGAAGGTGGTGTTCTCCGTGGGCCCGTAGACGTGGAGCAGGCGCGAGGGGGGACCGCCGAGGAGGACGGATCGGACCGCGCCGGCGTCGACGTTCTCGCCACCGAAGAGCACGGTGGACAGCGTGGTGAAGGCGCCCGGGACCTGGTTCGCGAGCTGGTTGAACAGCGCGGTCGTGATGAAGAGGACGGAGACCTTCTCGTTGCGCAGGTACTCGACGAAGAGCGAGGGGGACAGCGAGACGTCGCGAGGGACACCGATGAGCGCGCCGCCGTTGAGCAACGCACCCCAGATTTCAAAGGTGGCGGCGTCGAAGGAGGCGTTGGAGACCTGGGCGACGCGGTCCTGGGAGGACAGCTGGATGTACTCGGAGCCGCGGACGAGGCGCACGACGCCGAGGTGGGGGACGACGATGCCCTTGGGCTGGCCCGTCGAGCCCGACGTGTAGATGGCGTACGCGAGGTTCGACGGCGCGCTGTTCGTCGTGGGCGCCGTCGTGGGCTGCCGGGAGATGGCGCGCTCGTCGGAGTCGAGATCGATGACGTGCAGGCCATCGGGGACCGGGAACTTCCCGGAGAGGGCCTCGGTGGTGACGAGGAGCGGCGCCCGTGCGTCCTGGAGCATGAAGGCCAGGCGCTCAGGGGGATAGGATGTGTCCAGCGGCAGATAGGCACTTCCCGCCTTGAGGCACGCGAGCATCGCGACGATGAGCGTGGGGGAGCGCTCCAGGTAGAGGCCGACGAGCGTGTCCGGACGGACGCCGAAGGACTGGAGGTGCCAGGCGAGCTGGTTGGCGCGCGCCTCCAGCTGGGCGTAGGTGAGGACCTCTTCACCGAAGTGGAGCGCGATGGCCTCTGGCGTGGCCCGGGCCTGCTCGGAGAAGAGCTGGTGGATGGACTGGTGCCGGGGGAAGTCGGTGGAGGTGGCATTCCAGTCGACGAGGAGCTGCTGGCGCTCGGCGTCGGTGAGGAGCGGAAGCGCGGTGATGGAGACGCCCGGATGTTGGACGGCGGAGGCGAGCAGGGTCTGGAAGTGGCCCAGCATGCGCTCGATGGTGGTCGCGTCGAACAGGTCCGTGTCGTACTCGAACTCGCCGACGATGCCGGTGGAGGTCTCCTCCAGTGCCATCAGCATGTCGAACTTGGCGGCGCCCGTCTGGACCTCCTCGGGGTGGACCTCGCAGCCGCGAATCGACAGCGGGGTCGTGGAGATGCTCTGGAGGTTGAACATCACCTGGAAGAGCGGCGTGTAGCGCGGGTCCCGCTGGGGCTGGAGCGCCTCGACGACCTGCTCGAAGGGGACATCCGGGTGCGCGTACGCATCCAGCGCCACCTCGCGCACGCGGCGCAGCAGCTCCTTGAACGACGGCGCACCAGACAGGTCCGTGCGCATGACCAGCGAGTTGATGCAGTAGCCGATGAGCCCCTCCAGCTCCGCGCGATTGCGGCTGGCGAAGGGAGTACCGACGCTGATGTCCACCTGCCCGCTGTAGCGGGACAGCAGGGTCTGCCACGCCGCGAGCAGCGTCATGAACAGCGTGGTTCCCTCCTGGCGGCTCAGCTTGCGCAGCGCCTCGACCAGCGGGGCCTCCAGGTTGAACCACCGCGTGGCGCCCCGGTGCCGCTGGGTGGCGGGGCGAGGACGGTCCGTGGGCAGCTCCAGCAGCGCGGGCGCTCCGGCCAGCTGCTTCTTCCAGTAGTCGAGCTGCGTCTGCTGGACCGAGCCCTGCAGCCACTTGCGCTGCCAGTGCGCGAAGTCCGCGTACTGGATGGTCAGCGGCGGGAGGTTCGGCGTCTCGTGGGCGGCGAAGGCCTCGTAGCAGGTCCCGAGCTCCTGGAAGAGGACCGTCAGCGACCATCCATCCGAGATGATGTGGTGCACCGTCAGCAGCAGCAGGTGCTCGGTCTCGCCCAGGCGGACGAGCAGGGTGCGCAGCAGCGGGCCGCGGGCGAGGTCGAACGGACGCTGGCCCTCGGTCTCGATGAGCTGTCGTGCCCGCGCTTCCCGCTCCTCGGCCGGGACGTGGGTCAGGTCGACGAGGGGGAGGGTGTGCCCGGGGGCGTCCTCGGCCACCTGGACCAGGAGCCGTCCACCCCGGTGCTCGAACGTGGAGCGCAGCGCTTCATGGCGGCGCACGAGCGCATCCAGGCCCTGCTCCAGCACTCGCGGCTGCAGCGGCCCCTTCACGCGGAGCACCATGGGGACGTTGTAGAACGAGCTGCCCGGCTCGAGCTGGTCGACGAGCCACAGGCGCTGCTGCGCGAACGAGGCCTCCAGCTCCTGGTCGCGCGAGATGGGCACCAGGGGGCCCGTCTCCGTGTCCTCCATGGGCGAGGACAAGAGCTGCGCGAGTCCCGCCACCGTGGCGTTCTGGAAGAGGGCTCGAAGCGGCAGCTCCTTCCCGAAGTTCGCGCGGATGCGGGAGAGCAGCTGCGTGGCGAGCAGGGAGTGCCCGCCCAGGTCGAAGAAGTTGTCCTCGACGCCGACACGGGGGACCGAGAGCAGGTGGGCCCAGAGGTTGGCGAGCAGCTCCTCGATGGGCGTGCGCGGCGCGACGTAGCTGTCGGTGGGCGCGGAGATTCCGTCGGGTGAGGGGAGCGCCTTCCGGTCGACCTTGCCGTTGAGCGTGAGGGGCAGGCTGGGCAGGCGGACGAAGGCGGACGGGACCATGTACTCCGGCAGCGAGCCCTTGAGCCGCTCGCGAAGCTCCGGGACGGCCGGGGCCCGCGACGACGTGAAGTAGGCGACGAGCCGCCGGTCTCCGGGGCTGTCCTCGCGCGCCAGGACAACGCACTCGTCGATGTCCGGGGACCGCGTGAGCGCGGCCTCGATTTCGCCCAGCTCGATGCGGAAGCCGCGAATCTTCACCTGGTGGTCGCGTCGGCCGACGAACTCCAGGTGGCCGTCCGGCAGCCAGCGCACGATGTCGCCCGACTTGTAGAGCCGGGCCTGGGGCTCGAAGGGATGGGCGACGAAGCGCTCCGCGGTGAGCGCGGGCTGGTGGAGGTAGCCGCGCGCCAGGCCCTCGCCGCCCAGGTACAGCTCACCCGGGACACCGATGGGCACGGGCTGGAGCGCCTCGTCGAGCACGTAGACGGTGGAGTTGGAGAGCGGGATGCCGATGGGCACCGCGTGGCCCGGCGGAGGTGCCCGCGAGATGAGGTGCCACGTGCTGAAGGTGGTGTTCTCCGTGGGGCCGTAGGCGTTGATGAGCCGCTGGGGAGGTCCGCCGAGGAGGGCGGAGCGCACGGCCCCCGTGTCCGCGATCTCCCCGCCGAAGAGGACGGTGGACACCGTGGCGAAGGCGTCGGGGACCTGGTGGACGATCTGCGTGAAGAGGGCGCTGGTGATGAAGAGGGCGGAGATGCGCTCGCGACGCAGGTACTCGGCGAAGAGCGAAGGTGAGAGCGAGACGTCGCGAGGGACACCGATGAGCGCGCCGCCGTTGAGCAACGCACCCCAGATTTCAAAGGTGGCGGCGTCGAAGGAGGCGTTGGAGATCTGCGCGATGCGGTCGGCCGCGGAGAGCTGGACGAAGTTGGAGTCGCGCACGAGGCGCACGACGCCGAGGTGGGGGACGACGATGCCCTTGGGCTGACCCGTCGAACCCGACGTGTAGATGGCGTACGCGAGGTTCGACGGGGCCGTCTCCGTCGCGGGGGCCCGCGTGGGCTGCCGCGAGATGGCGCGCTCATCCGAGTCGAGCTCGATGACGTGCACGCCGCTCGGGACGGGGAGGTTGGCGGAGAGGGCCTCGGTGGTGACGAGGAGCGGCGCCCGTGCGTCCTGGAGCATGAAGGCCAGGCGCTCAGGGGGATAGGACGTGTCCAGCGGCAGATAGGCACTTCCCGCCTTGAGGCACGCGAGCATCGCGGTGATGAGCGTGGGGGAGCGCTCCAGGTAGAGGCCGACGAGCGTGTCCGGACGGACGCCGAAGGACTGGAGGTGCCAGGCGAGCTGGTTGGCGCGCGCCTCCAGCTGGGCGTAGGTGAGGACCTCTTCACCGAAGTGGAGCGCGATGGCCTCCGGCGTGGCCCGGGCCTGCTCGGAGAAGAGCTGGTGGATGGACTGGTGCCGGGGGAAGTCGGTGGAGGTGGCGTTCCAGTCGACGAGGAGCTGCTGGCGCTCGGCGTCGGTGAGGAGCGGGAGCGCGGTGATGGAGACGCCCGGGTGTTGGACGGCGGAGGCGAGCAGGGTCTGGAAGTGGCCCAGCATGCGCTCGATGGTGGCCGCGTCGTACAGGTCTGTGTCGTACTCCAGCGCCAGGTCCAGCTCCGACCCGTCCTGCTCGGTCGTGAGGATGAGCTCGAACTTGGCCGTGCCCGTGCCCAGCTCCTCGAACGACATGCTCAGCTCGTCGAACGTCGGCGGCTGGAGCGGCGCGTTGTGCAGCGCGAACATCACCTGGAACAGCGGATGCTGGTCCAACCGGCGCTCCGGGCTCACCGCCTCGACGATGCGCTCGAAGGGGATGTCCTGGTGCGCGTAGGCCTCCAGCGCGGCGTCTCGCACCCGGTGCATCAGCGCGCGGAACGAGGGCGCGTCCGACATGTCCGTGCGCAGGACGAGCGAGTTGACGAAGAAGCCGACCAGCCCCTCGATCTCCGCGCGGTGCCGGTTCGCGATGGGCGTGCCGACGTTGATGTCCACCTGTCCGCTGTAGCGCCTCAGCAGGATGTTCCAGGTGGCCAGCAGCGTCATGAACAGGGTGACGCCCTCACGACGGCACAGGGCGTCGAGCTGTGCGACCAGCGCCGCGCTCACCCGGGCCCGCTGGATGGCGGAGCGGTGGTGCGTCGCCGAGGCACGCGGGCGGTCCGTGGGCATCACCAGCTCGCCCGACGACGAGCCGAGCTGCTGCTTCCAGTACGCCAGCCCCCGCTCCAGCGTCTCTCCCTGGAGCCACTGCCGCTGCCACAGGGCATAGTCCGCGTACTGGAGCGTCAGCTCCTCCAGTGGTGACTCCAGCCCATCCCGGAGCGCCGCGTACAGCCGGCCCAGCTCCTGGACGACCACGCCCATGGACCAACCGTCGGAGACGATGTGGTGCAGGGTCAGCAGCAGCAGGTGGTCCTCCTCGCCCATGCGGATGAGCACCTGACGCAGCAGCGGGCCGTGCTCCAGGTCGAACGGCGTCCGGATGTTCGCGTCCAGCGTCTCCTGGCGCCGCTGCTCCTGCTTGGACTCGGGCAGCCCGCCCAGGTCCACCACGGGCAGGGGCTTAGGCTCGAACGCGTGGATGACCTGGACCAGCGCCTCGTCGACCTCGCGGAAGGTGGTGCGCAGCGCCTCGTGGCGTCGCGCCAGCGCCTGGAGGCTCTTCTCCAGCGCGGGGACGTCCAGCCGCCCCTTCAGCTCCAGGGCGAACGGCGTGTTGTAGGAGACCCCCGTCGGGTCCATCCGCTGCGTGAACCACAGCCGTGCTTGCGCGGAGGACGCGGGGACGGTGTCGCCCCGGGCCGCCGCGCGAACGGGGGGGATGCTCACGCCCCGCCGGGTCCTCAGCTCCTGGGTGACCTTCTCCGCGAGCCCGCGAAGCGTGGGCGTCTCGAACAGCGCGTGCAGGGGCAGCTCCACCCCGAAGGCCCGGCCCACGCGCGAGATGACCTGCGTGGCGAGCAGCGAGTGGCCACCCAGCTCGAAGAAGTTGTCGTGGAGTCCGAAGGCGTTGCCTCCGAGCACCTCCGCCCAGATGCCGGCCAGCAGCTCCTCCACCGGCGTCCGCGCCGCCTCCGCTTCGACCTGCCGCGCGAGGGTCGCCTGGCTGGGGGCGGGGAGCGCCTTGCGGTCCACCTTGCCGTTGGGCGTGCGCGGCAGGACATCCAGGCTGAGGATGGCCGAGGGGACCATGTACTCGGGCACCCGCTGCTTGAGGTGCTCCTGGAGCAGCGGCACCAGCTGCCGCGTCAGCGCCGCCTGCAGCGGCTGGTTCGTGTACGCGCGCCACGGCTTCGCCACGAAGGCCCGCTCGGTGGACGGCGTGAGCGGCGGCGCCACCGCGCCCCGCCGCAGGAGCCGCAGCTCGAAGGCGCCGTCCTCCTCGCCGCCGGACCAGTGCAGGCTGACGGCGTAGGGGAGCTCCGCCTCCAGGGCCCAGAGCTCCTCCGGGTTGACGCAGTCGGGCTCGGGCTGGCTGCGCAGTTCGGCGCGCAGCTCTCCCACCGTCGAGGGCCGCTCGTCGCGCTCCAGGATTTCGCGGGCCCGCCGCACCTCCGTGAGGCGCGCGTTGGGGATGCGCGTCACCGCGAGCTGCTCGGGCCGCTCCGTCTCGAGCCTCCGACGCAGCTTCGCCATGCTGAGCCCGTCGCGCTTCCAGTCGAGCACCGTGCCCGCGTACGGGTCCACGGCCTCGGCCGCGTCGCCGACGTGCAGCACGACGTCATAGCGGAAGCACGTCAGCTCGTTGTGGTGCTGGCCGCGCTTGGGCCACAGGTCCACCCGCTGGATGCGGGGCAGGTGGGCGCGCAGCGCGAGGAAGAACGCCGGGTCCACCACCAGCTCGTTGTCCAGCGACACGCGCCGCCGGACGGCCTGGGACAGCTGCTCCAGCGGCAGCGTGTCCCGCGCCCGGAACAGCTCCACGGAGAGCGCGAAGGACTCCAGCAGCGACAGGCTGCGCACGTCGCCCACGAAGACGCGGCCCCGCTCGCCCACCGTGGCCACCGCGCCCTCGAGCACCTTCACCAGGTAGTCCACCGTGGGGAAGTGCTGGAGCACGGAGTTGATGACCACCGTGTCGTGCGAGCCGGGCTCGATGCCCGTGAAGTCCTCGGCGCCCCGGTGCAGGAGCGCCACCGAGCCGAGCTTCGGCGACATCTTGTCCACGAATCGCTGCAGGCCCTTGAGCGCGCCCTGCGCGAAGTCCGCGCCGGTGAAGTGCTCGCAGTGCGGCGCGATTCGCACCAGCAACAGGCCCGTGCCGCAGCCAATCTCCAGCACCCGCCGGGGCTTCAGGTCCAGGATGCGCTGGACCGAGTGGTCCACGAACTCGCGCATCTCCTCGGCCGTGATGGGCTGGCCCGTGTAGCTGCTGTTCCAGCTCGCGGTGTTGAACTCGCCGTCCTCCTCGTCGGCGGCGCGGTGGTAGGCGTCGTCGTAGAGCGTCTGCCACTGGGAGATCTGCTCGTCGTTGAGCTCCTGCTCGTCGATGGCGTCACCCCACGCCTCGCCCGGGGGCGAGGGCACCACATAGGCCACCAGCCGGGGCTGCCCCGGCGAGTCCTCGCGCGCCACCGCCACCGCGTCGCGCACCGCGGGGTGCTCCATCAGGTGCGCCTCCAGCTCCCCCAGCTCGATGCGGAAGCCGCGCACCTTCACCTGGTGGTCCACGCGCCCGAGGAAGCGCAGCTGCCCGTCCGGCGACTGGCTGGCCAGGTCCCCGGTGCGGTACAGGCGCGCGCCCGGCTCGCCGCTGAACGCGTCCGGCACGAAGCGCTCGGCGGTCAGCTCCGGTCGGCCCAGGTAGCCGTGCGCCAGGCCATCGCCGCCGATGTAGAGCTCACCCGGCACGCCCACGGGCACGGGGCGTCCGTTCGCGTCCAGCAGGTACACCCGCGTGTTGGCGATGGGCCGGCCGATGGGGATGCCCAGGTGCGCGCCGGGCGTGGGGGCGCCGGGCGGCAGCGCGAAGAGCGTGGAGGTGATGGTGGCCTCGGTGGGGCCATAGGCGTTGAACCACCCGAGCCGCTCCCCCGTGAGCGCGCGCCACGCGGCGAGCTGCTCCGGCGCCGCGCGCTCTCCGCCCACGATGACCAGCCGCACGTCCGGCGGAGGCTGGGCCTGTCGGAGCGTCGCGTCGGTGACCCACTCGTGCCAGTACGCCGTGGGCACGTTCAGCACGGTCAGACGCTCGTGCTCCACCATGCGCAGGAACTCGGCGACGGACGGCAGGCGCTCGAAGGGCAGCAGCACCAGCGTGGCGCCCGTGGCCAGCGTGGGGAAGATCTCCTCCAGCGAGATGTCGAAGCTGATGGACGTGCACTGGAGGATGCGGTCCTCCGCGGTGAGCTGGTACGTCCCCTGGAGCGAGGTGACGTGGTTGACCAGCCCCCGGTGCGACAGCAGCACGCCCTTGGGCTTGCCCGTCGAGCCGGAGGTGTAGATGACGTACGCCGGCTGCTCGGACGTCATGCGCACCAGGGGCGGCTCGGCGCTGAGCGCGTCCAGGGCCTGCTGCTCCAGCACCAGCACGGGCACGTCCTGGGACGGCAGCCGCTCCACGAGCCGCTCCTGCGTCACCAGCAGCGCGGCGCCCGAGTCGCGCAGCATGTAGCGCAGCCGCTCCCGGGGATACGTCGGGTCCAGCGGCAGGTACGCGCCGCCGGCCTTCAGGATGCCGAGCAGCCCGACGAGCATCTCCAGCGAGCGCTCCACGCAGATGCCCGCGAGCCGCCCCGGCCCCAGGCCCCGCGCCCTCAGCGCGTGGGCCATCTGGTTCGAGCGGCGCTCCAGCTCGCCATACGTGAGGCGCCCCTCGCCATGCGTGACGGCCACCGCGTCGGGCCGCAGGCGGGCCTGCTCGGCGATGAGCTCGTGGATGAGCCGCTCGCGCGGGTAGGCCGCCGTCGTCTCGTTCCACGTCCGGAGCGTCCGCTCCAGCTCCTCCGCGGACAACAGCGACAGCTCACCCAGCCGGGTCTCCGGCGCCTGCACCGCGTGTCGCAGCACGTTGAGCAGGTGTCCCTGCAGCCCGCGCACGGTGTCCGCGTGGAACAGGTCCGCGTTGTAGGTGAAGGCCAGCTCCAGCCCCGCCGGTCCAGGCGTCACCGTCAGCGACAGGTCATACCGCGCGAAGCGCCTCTCCAGCGGGAGCTGCCGCACGCTCACGCCCGGCGTCTCGAACGACAGGGGCGGGGCGGACTCCAGCTCCAGCGTCACCTGGAAGTAGGGCGTGTAGACCAGGCTGCGCTCCACCTGGAGCGTCTCCACCAGGTGCTCGAACGGCACGGCCGCGTGCGCGAGCGCCCACTGGTGCGTCCGGCGCGCCTGGGACACCTGCTCGCGGAACGACGTGGCGGCCCGCGGATGCCCCCGCAGCACGAGCATGTTCCCGAACCAGCCCAGCACGCCGCGCTCGGACGGCTCACGCAGGCTCGACGGCGTGCCGATGCACAGGTCCTCCTGCCCGGTGTAGCGATACAGCACCGCCTGGAGCGCCGCGAGCAGTACGTCGAAGAGGTCCGCGCCCTCCGCCCGGGCGAGCGCCTCCAGCCGGCGCGTCAGCTCCAGCGGCACGCCCTGGCGCCCGGTCGCGCTGTTGTACGTCTGCACCGTCGGCCGCGCCTGGTCCGTGGGGAGCGCGAGCACCTGGGGCGCGCCGTCCAGCGCCACGCGCCACGCCTCCACCTGCTGCTTCGCCTCCGCCGAGCGCAGCCACTGCTGCTGCCGCTCGGCGACCTCCACGTACGGCCCCGCCACGTCGTCGCGCCCGCTGAGCACCGCCGCCAGCGACTCCACCAGCACCGGCACCGAGCCCGCGTCGCAGACCATCTGATGGAATGACAAAAGCAACAGGTGCGCCGCCGCGTCCCGCTTCACCAGCGTCGCGCGGAGCAGCGGCCCGGTCTCCAGGTCGAACGGATGCAGCGCCTCCTCGCTCGCGAGCGCCGCCTCCCGGGCCTCGCGCTCGGCGGGCGGGAGACCCTGGAGGTCCACCTGGCGGAACGCCGGAGGCTGCTCCAGCTGTATCTGTTGCAACGGCTGTCCTTCGTGCGCCGTGAATCGCGCGCGCAGGATGTCGTGTCGCAGGGTCAAGGCCGCGAGACGTCGCATCAGCTCGGACGGTTCAACCACCCCGTGAAGTTCCAGCGAGACCAGCTGATTGTGGAAGGGATTGTGGCGCTCCAACTGGTCCAGGAACCAGAAGCGCCGCTGGCCGGATGTGACACAACGGGAATGAGGCCGGCCCGAGGGGGACCGGTGCTGATTGCTGGCGGAAGGCAAGCGAATGCCCCTGTCTGATTTATTCGCGGAGTGGGGACCCACAACGGCGCACGCGCGGCTCGACTCGTTGTCTGTCCATCTCAATCCCGGTGACTGTTGCTTATCGAATTCAAATCTTTTAAGTGGTAATGCGTGGAAGTCAAGAGGGGTCCGTGAAGCACGCCCGGCATGAGGGTGTGTCACACAGGGTCCATGTCCGCGCGGAGCCGAGGGCTCTGGTGGAGTAGGAGAAGCCGTTGGATCTGCGAGTACTGTCGGACGTGTCGCAGCGTGCGCTGCCAGGGGCACCGCCGTGTCTGCTGGCGCTCGGCCCCGAGCGGGAGGGCGTGGACCTGGTCGAGTGGGGACGGGCTCACGCAGAGGCGCTGAGGCACCTGCTCTCACAGCGGCCGGCCATGCTCTTTCGCGGCTTTCGTGTGCCGGGCGTGGAGGCGTTCGAGCGCTTCGCGGAGTGTATCCAGCCGTCCCTGGCCGAGTATCAGGAGCGTTCCACGCCACGTACGGAAGTCAGTGGCAAGGTGTACACATCCACCGAGTACCCCGCGAACGAAACCATTCCGCAACACAATGAAATGTCGTACGCGTCGGCCTGGCCGATGAAGTTGTTCTTTCACTGCGTACAACCTTCTCTGGAGGGTGGCGCCACACCCATCGCAGACAGCCGGGCCGTCCTGGAATGCCTCTCACCCGAAGTGCGTGAGCGCTTCACCCGGAACCGGGTGATGTATGTGAGAAATTACGGCACGGGCGTTGACCTCCCCTGGCAGAAAGTCTTCCAGACCGAGGACCGGGCCCAGGTGGACGCGTACTGTGAGCGTGTGGGAATTCAGGCGGAGTGGTTGGGCGGAAACCGCTTGCGGACCCGCTCGGTGCGCCCTGCGGTCATGAAGCACCCCCTCACCGGAGAGGATGTCTGGTTCAACCAGGCGCATCTTTTCCACGTATCCAATCTGGGGCCGAAGGTGAGCGCGGCGATGCGGATGGTCTTCAAGGAGGAGGACCTGCCGCGCAACAGCCTGTACGGGGATGGCACGCCCATCCGGGACGCGGACCTGGAGGAGGTGCGCGAGGCGTTCCTGAAGACGACGTTCGCCTTCCCCTGGCAGGCGGGGGACGTGATGCTGCTGGACAACATGCTCGTGACCCATGGCCGGACGCCCTTTGCGGGGGCGCGTCGGGTGGTGGTGGCGATGGGCGAGATGCGCTCCGAGCGCGACAGCTGAGCGGCAGGGGGCTCCCATCTTCGCGGTCCTGAGACATCGTGACTTCGCGCTCATCTGGTGTGGCCAGCTGGTCTCCGGGCTCGGGGACTGGCTGCGCAACATGGCGCTTTTGTTCTGGGTCTTCTCCGTCACGGGGGGCGAGTCCCCCGTGGCCACGGCGGCCATCACCGTGGCGACGACGGCGCCCGCGCTCCTCTTGGGGCTGACGGCGGGGACGCTGGCGGACCGGTGGGAGCGGCGCAGCGTCATGGTGTTCTGTGACGCCGCACGGTGCGTGCTGAGCCTGTTGCAGCTGGTGGCGGTGGCGAAGCAGAGCCTGCCGCTGGCGTACGCGGTGGCCTTCTGCTCCAGCGCGGTGGAGCAGCTGTATGACCCGGCGCGGGTGGCGTTGATCCGCTCCACGGTGCCACGCGAGGACCTGGTGGCGGCCAGCTCGCTCAGGCAGGCCACGACGAGCGCCATCATGATTCTCGGCATGGCGCTGGGCACGGGCATCTACTTCGTGCTGGGGCCGTGGGTGAGCTTCGCGCTCGACTCGGCGTCCTTCCTGGTGGCCATGTGCATCAACCTGGCCATCCGCGCGCGCTGCGTGAGCGTGCCGTCCGCGCAAGGCACGTCCGTGCTGCGCGAGGCGAAGGAGGGGCTCGCGTACGTCCGGGGCAGCGTGTTCGTGCGCAGCCTGCTGGGGCTGGGCGCGCTGGCGATGGCGGCCTCGGGGCTCATCGAGGTGGTGCAGCTCTACCTGGTGACGCGGGAGCTGGGGCTGCCCGAGGAGCGGCTGGCGTGGCTGGGCACGACCTTGGGCGTGTCCATGTTCGCGGGCTTCGCCGTGGCGGGGAGCCTTCACCGGCGGCTCCGGCTGGAGTGGCTGCCGGGGCTGGGGCTGGGCGTGTGTGGCCTGGGCGTGCTGCTGATGGCGGTGGCGCCGACGCTCGCGGTGGCGATGGGCGGCATGGTGTTCATCGGCCTGGGCAACGTGCTGCTCAACGTGGGCCTGGGGCCGCTGATGCAGACGCACGTGGAGCTGGGGCTGCTGGGCCGGGTGATGGGCGTCTTCCGCTCCGTGAGCACCGCGTGCCTGCTGCTGGGCGCCAGCAGCGCGGGCTACCTCATCGACCTGGTGGACACGCGGCGGATCACGGGGCTGGCGGGCGTCATCCTGATGGTGGCGGCGCTGGTGGCGGGCACCCGACTGGCCCGGGCCGTCACCGTGCTGCGCGCCGCTCCCCGGGTGGAGCCCCCTCGCGCGGCCGTCAGCGTGGAGTGAGCGGACGCGTGGAGGCCCTCGTCGACAGGCGCGGTGCACGCGCGGGCCGGGCCCGGGGCTGGCTCGTCCTCCTGCTGCTGGCGTGGGGGCCGTCCGTCCTCGCGCAGGTGCCCACGGTGGAGGTGGAGGGGCGCCGCCTCCAGGCGAGCCGGGTGGACAAGGGGCCCTCGCTGGACGGCGTGCTGGATGACGACGCGTGGAGGCAGGCCGCCTTCACCAGCGACTTCCTCCAGAAGGAGCCCGTGCAGGGCATGCCCGCCTCGGTGAAGACCGAGGTCGCCTTCGTGTACGACGCGGACGCGCTCTACGTGGGCGCGCGCATGTCCAGCCTGGGCCCGGAGGACATCGAGACGGTGATGACCCGGCGGGACGAGAGCGGCTCGGCCGAGCGGCTCATCATCTCCCTGGACACGTACCGCGACAGGCGCACGGCCTACAGCTTCGCCGTCACCGCGGCCGGGGTGCGGGTGGACTGGTACCACCCGGATGACCACGAGTACGTCGTCGACCTGTCCTTCAACCCGGTGTGGGAGGCGCGCACCACGCGGACGGCGGACGGGTGGGTGGCGGAGCTGCGCATCCCCTTCTCGCAGCTGCGCTTCGACGCGGCCGACGAGCAGGTGTGGGGCCTCAACATCCAGCGCGTCATCCCGCGTCGCAACGAGGACGACTTCTGGGTGGTGGTGCCGCGCGACATCACCGGCTGGTCCTCGCGCTTCGGCGAGCTGTCGGGCCTGCGCGGCGTGGCGCCATCGCGTCGCGTCGAGCTGCTGCCGTACGTGACGGGGGACTGGCGCCTGGACTCGGGCGCCAACCCGCGCGAGGGCACGCCGTTCGAGGACCGGCGCGCGTACTCGGCGCGCGTGGGCGTGGACGGCAAGGTGGGGCTGGGGCCCAACCTGAACCTGGACGTGACGGTGAACCCGGACTTCGGGCAGATCGACGCGGACCCGGCCCAGGTCAACCTCACGGACTTCGAGGTGGTGGTGGACGAGCGGCGGCCCTTCTTCACCGAGGGCAGCCAGCTGTTCAACAACAACAACACGAACAACAACGGGCCCGCGTACTTCTACTCGCGGCGCATCGGCGCGGCGCCGCGGCTGCGCGCCAGCGCGGACTACGTGGAGCCCTCGCGGGCGACGCCCATCTGGGGCGCGGCGAAGCTCACCGGGCGCATGTCGTCGGGGCTGTCGCTGGGCGTGCTGGGAGCCCTCACGGGCGAGGGCTACGCGGACACGTACGACTTCGCGACCCAGGAGCAGGGGCGCGTGAAGGTGGACTCGCGCACGGGCTTCGGCGTGCTGCGCGCGCAGCAGGAGCTGGGCAGGGGCTCGACGGTGGGCGCCACGCTCACCACCGTCCACCGAGACATCGGCGAGGGCGAGGGGCGCACGGGGGAGCTGGCGCGCGAGGCGTACACGGGCGGCGCGGACTTCCGGCTGCGGCTGCGCGACGGCGAGTACATCGTCTCCGGCTTCGCGGGCGGCAGCCTGGTGCGAGGCGACCCGGCGGCCATCAGCCGGCTGCAGCGCTCCAGCGCGCGCTACTTCCAGCGGCCGGACCAGACCTACGTCCGGTTGGATCCGGAGGCGCGCTCGATGTCGGGCTACACCGTGGGCGCGAAGGTGGTGCGCCAGAGTGGCGAGCACTGGCTGTGGAACGGCAGCGTGGGCGTGGAGTCCCCGGGCTTCGAGCTCAACGAGCTGGGCCGGCTGAGCACCACGGACGACGTGGACCTGAACCTGGGGCTGTACTACCGCGAGACGAACCCCGGCACGTTCCTGCGCGGCTACAAGGTGGGCCTCCTGACGTACGGAAACTGGAACCACGGCGGCACGCGCACCGTGAACCAGTTCATGCTCAACGGCGAGGTGACCTTCCCCAACTTCTGGGAGGCCAGCCTGCTCGTCACCTACTACCCCCGCGCGTTCTCGGACCAGCTGACGCGCGGCGGTCCGCTGATGCAGACGCCCCAGGGACTGGAGGCGAACCTGCTCCTGAACAACAACGCCTCCGGGACGAACCTGTGGGAGGTGGACGCGCTGGCGTGGACATACGAGGACGGCAGCGGTGGTGGCACGTTGACGGGCACCGTCACCGTGCAGCCCCTGCGCAACCTGCGCCTGTCGGTGGAGCCCGTGGGCTCGCTGTACACGGAGGCCCGTCAGTACATGGCCACGCTGGACGGCGGCCGGGAGGAGACGTATGCGCGGCGCTACGTCTTCGGCGCGGTGCGACGCCGCGAGCTGGCGCTGCGCTTTCGCGCCAACCTCTTCATCACCCCGGACCTGAGCCTGGAGGCCTACGCGGAGCCGTTCGCTTCCAGCGGTGTCTTCAGCGCGCCCGGTGAGCTGGCCCGCGCGCGGGGACGTCAGCTGCGCAGGTACGGCCAGGACGGCACGTCGCTGTCTCGAGGCGAGAACGGGGACTGGGACGTGACGGACGGCGCGAGCGGCTTCCAGCTGGCCAACCAGGACTTCAACGTCCGCTCCTTCCGCAGCAACGTGGTGCTGCGCTGGGAGTGGCGCCCGGGCAGCACGCTCTACGCGGTGTGGCAGCAGGACCGCTCCGCGGATTCGCTCGGGGGCAACGCGCTGGCGCCCAAGGCGCTGGGCGACGCGCTGCTGAGCCCGGGGGGACACACCTTCGCGCTCAAGCTGTCGTGGTGGTTCCCCGCGGGCTGAGCTTCACGGTGGCTCAGTCGTCGTCATCGTCATCGCCGTCGCCCGCGCCATCCCAGACGCTCCCGGCGGCCGCGGGCGTGGGGATGTCGAAGGTGCACTTCAGCTCGTCTCCACTCGCATAGCGATAGACGAAGTGGCCCTCGGCGTGATCATCCGCCAGCACCTCCACCGTCAACGTGCCGCTCGCGGGGACCCCCGAGCGCTCCGGGTAGCCCGTGCCGCTGCCCCCCGAGTCCGAGCGCGTGGGGCGCCAGCGCTTCACCCCGGAGCCCTCCTCGGGGGCAAGGGCAGCGCCGGTGTTGACGAGCTGCGCGGTGCGAGGGGCGTCGCCCCTGTCGAACGCCGCGCCATCCACGAGCTCGATGTCCACGCCGAAGTCGGAGAGCGTCGCCTGCCCATCGGGCAGGTAGCTGATGAACAACAACGGGTCGATGACCCCGAAGCGGTCTCGCGTCAGGCGCGAGTACTCGCCGTCGATGGGCCAGTCCACCTGTTCTCCCTGGAGGGTTCCTCGACATTCCCCCCGGGCCTCCCGAGGATCTCCACAGGCCGTGGTAAGCAGGAGCGTGACGACACCCGGAACCGCCGCGCGACGAAGCCATGCGTTCATGCGGCCATCCTACGGGCCTTCGTCACTTTTCCCGCGTGGGTCGCGACCGCCTCCCTCCGTGCCGCGGTGCGTCCCGACGCACGCTCACGGGGGCGACAGCGGCAGGTCCTCGAGCCCCAGGGGAGGGTGGCCCGTGACACGCTCGACGTCGGAGGTGACGGTGGACATCTCCCCGGAGGCGATGGCCGTATAGGTGCTGACCCACGCGTCCACCTGCCACTGGGGCGCGCCGTAGTGGGCGCGCGAGCGGTAGGCCTCGTCGATGCTCTCGGCGTAGTAGCGGATGGGCCTGCCGAGCCTCCGCGTGAGCACCTGGGCGATGTCGTCGAAGCCCAGCGCCGCGGGGCCCGTCAGCGTGAGCGTCTGTCCCCGATGCGGCTCCGGATGGAGCAGCACGGCGGTGGCGACGTCGGCGATGTCCGACTGGGCGACGGCGGCGACGCGCCCGTTGCCCGCGGGTCCCCGGATGATGCCGTCCTCCCCGGCGAGCATCGGCAGGAAGTCCAGGTAGAGGCTGTCGCGCAGGACCACCGACGCGAAGCGCTGCTCGCGAAGCTTCTGCTCGGTGGCCCAGTGGTCCCGGGCGAAGGTGAACGTCGCGTGGGGGGCCGCGCCCTGGAACGACGTGTAGACGAGCGTCTGGACGCCCACCGAGGCCGCGGTCTCGATGAAGGCGAAGTGCTCATCGAGCCGCGTGGGGGCCTCCTTCGCGGACACGAAGAGCACCGTCTTGATGCCCTCCAGCGCCCGGGAGAGCGCGGCCCGGTCCTGATACGTCGCGACGCGCACCTCGGCGCCGGGCAGGTGGGGGGCGCGCTTCTCGTCGCGGACGATGAGCCGCTGGGGGACGCCCTTCTCGGCGAGCTGTCGCGCGACGCGCCCGCCCAGCTTGCCCGTGCAACCGGTGACGGCAATCGATGGCTCCGCCATGGACTCTCCCTCGGGGTCTCAGTTCGACTGCGTCATCCGGATGACGGGCTTGAGCGTGTCGCCCTTCTCGGAGTCCTTGGCCGCCTCGTTGATCTGCGTCAGCGGGTAGAACTTCACCAGCTTGTCGAACGGGAACCTGCCCTGCGAGTAGAGGTCGATGAGCTGGGGGATGAAGACGTCCGGCACGCTGTCGCCCTCGACGATGCCCCGGATGCTCTTGCCGGGCACCATCAGGTCATTCACGTCGAAGCTCGCGGTGGTGCCCATGGGGGGCGCGCCCACGACGCCGCACGTGCCCAGGATGTCGAGCGCGTCCACGGCCTGCCGCAGCACCTTGGGGTGGCCGGTGGACTCGAGCGTGAAGTCCACGCCCTTGCCGCCGGTGACGCGGCGGATGAACTCCACCGCGTCCTCGTCCTGGCCGTTCACCGCGTGCGTGGCGCCTAGCTCCAGCGCGAGCTTGAGCCGGTGGGGCTTGGTGTCCACGGCGATGAGGGTGGTGGCGCCCGCGAGCCTCGCGGCCATGATGGCGGAGAGGCCCACCGCGCCGGAGCCGAACGCCGCGAACGAACTCCCCGCGGTGACCTTCATCGAGTTGAGCACCGCGCCCGCGCCGGTGGAGATGCCGCAGCCGAGCGGTCCGAGCAGCTCCAGCGGCACGTCCTTGCGCACCTTGACGATGTTTCGCTCGGTGGCGATGGCCAGCGTGCCGAAGGAGGACTGACCGAAGAAGTGGTCGTGCAGCGGCTTGCCCTCCTTCTGCGTGGCGGTGGAGCCGTCGATGCGCCCGCCGCCCATGTTGCGCGCGAAGAACTCGCGGCAGTAGGCCGGGTGCCCGGACTGGCACAGGTCGCACTTGCCGCAGAAGGTGAAGGCCATGACGACGTGGTCGCCCGGCACCACCTTGGTCACCCGGCTGCCCACGCGCTCGACGATGCCCGCGCCCTCGTGTCCGAGCACCGCGGGCAGGGGCACCGGGTAGTACTGGTCCCGGACGATCATGTCCGTGTGACACATGCCGGTGGCGACCATCCGGACGAGCACCTCGTCGGCCTGGGGCGCGTCGATGGTGACGTCCTCGAGTTGGAAGGGACCGCCCTTCTTCCAGACGACCGCGGCCCTGGCCTGGGTTTGCTCGCTCATGGACTTCGTCCTCCGTCGCTTTCGGTACCCGCCAACGGTACGGATGGCCCGGAGGGCGGGGGAACCTGCCCTGTGCCTCGAAGGGAGCGCGGGCAGGCCCGCCCGTGCCCGCCCGCCGTGACGGACGAGCCTCCAGGCATGCGCCGGGTGCCTCCTTCTCCCAGACGCGGAGGCGCGCACCTGGGCAGCGCGGTTCGTTTCCTCGAACCCTGTCGCTCGCCCTGCACGCGTGCGGGCCCGCCGCCGTGCCTGCGGGGGTTGTGACGCACGGCCCGGGCGCCCAGCGTGACGCGCAGAGGAGGACGTGTGTCCATGGCCCGACAAGGCGAGCGGCGAATCCGGTATGCGGTGGTGGGAGCGGGCAACCTGGCCCAGGTGGCCATCCTCCCGGCGTTCCAGAACGCGAAGGACAACTCGGAGCTGGTGGCCATCTTCTCCTCGGACCGGGAGAAGCGCGCGGCCTTGAAGAAGCAGTACGGCGTGGAGTGCGCCGGCTACGAGGACTTCGAGCAGGTGTGCCGCGACGCGCGCGTGGACGCCGCCTACATCGTCCTGCCCAACACGATGCACCGCGAGTTCACCGAGCGCGCCGCGCGGGTGGGCGTGCACGTGCTGTGCGAGAAGCCGATGGCGACGACGGTGGAGGACTGCGAGGCGATGATTCGCGTCGCGGACGAGAACGACGTCCGGCTGATGATTGCCTACCGGCTCCACTTCGAGGAGGCGAACCTGCGCGCCATCGAGTTGCTGCGCGCGGGCACGCTGGGCGAGCCGTCGCTCTTCTCCGCGGTGATGACGCAGCAGGCGCGGCCGGGGGACATCCGCACGCGCCAGGAGGTGGGCGGCGGGGCGCTGCTCGACGAGGGGCCCTATCCCATCAACGCCGCGCGCTACCTCTTCGGCGCCGAGCCCACGGAAGTCGTCTGCTTCACGCAGGAGGACCCGGACGCGCGCTTCGAGGGCGTGGACGGCACGGCGCTCGCGCTGCTGCGCTTCTCCGGCGGGCGGCTGGCGCAGTTCGCCATCAGCCACGCCGCGTCGGAGGTCTCCAGCTACCGCGTGGTCGGCTCCAAGGGCGATTTGCGCGTGGAGCCGGGCTTCGGCTACGGCACCGAGCGCAAGCACTTCCTCACCGTGGATGGGAAGACAAAGGAGCGGAGCTTCGCGGACCAGGACCAGTTCGCGCCAGAGCTGCTCTACTTCTCGCGGTGCATCCTGGAGGGGCGCGAGCCGGAGCCGTCGGGCTGGGAGGGGCTGGCGGACGTGCGGGTGGTCGTCGCGCTCCAGGAGTCGGCGCGCACGGGGCGCGCGGTGAAGCTGCCGCCCTTCGAGCGCCGCGAGCGGCCGTCCATCGACCAGCTCATCACCCGTCCGGCCTTCACGCCGCCCGAGCCGGTGAACGCGCCGTCACCCACGCTGGAGTGACACGTCCAGCTCCGCGACCCGCTGGGGGGCCAGCCCGAGCAGCGCCTTGCCGAGGCGCGCGGCGGCGTCCCCCGCCTCCCTCCGCCAGGCGATGCGCCACGGCCGCTCCAGGGGCCCGGTGTCCAGCCGCCGCAGGACCAGGTCGCCGCGCGCGAGGTGGGGCGCGACGATCCACTCCGACAGCACCGCGACACCGAGCCCCGCCCGCGCCAGGTCCAGCAGGGCCTCCGTGAGCGGGATTCGCTCGACGCGCAGGCGCGGGCGCTCCCGGCCGAAGATTTGATTCACGAACCAGACGTCCTGCGCCCTGGGCGTGTGGGACGTCAGCAGGGTGTGGGCCTTGAGGTCCTCGGCGGTGAAGGTCTTGCGCGCCGCCAGGGGGTGGGACGGGGCGACCACGAAGACCAGCTCGTCGTGGAAGAGCGGGCGCACCTCGAAGGTGGAGGAGCGGCGCAGCGGGGAGTTGGTGAGCAGCGCCACGTCGATGTCGCCCGCCTCGAGCGCGGGGAGCGGGGACAGGGTGTGCTCCACCGCCAGGTCCACCGTGAGCCGGGGGATGGAGCGGCGCAGCTCCATCAGCAGGGACGGCAGCCAGTGGTAGGCCGTGTAGCACTCGCACACCAGCCGCAGGCGCACGGGCGGCGTGGCGGGGGTGCGCACCTCGCGCTCCAGCTCTCCCAGCTCGACGAGCAGCTTGCCGGCCCCGGCGACGAGCCGGCGCCCCGCGTCCGTGAGCACGAGCCCGCGCGGCGTGCGGTCGAAGAGGGTGGCCCCCAGCTTGTCCTCCGCGGAGAGCAGGGCGCGGCTGACGGCGGGCTGGGTGAGGTGGAGCAGGGACGCGGCCTGCGCCGTCGTGCCGGCCGAGGCCAGCGCCATCACCACCCGCAGGTCCTTGATGTCCAGGCGGGTGCTCGGAGGTGGAGCGATGTCATCCATGCATCGAGCCTATGCCAAGGATGCGTTGGACGCATAGGGTGGGGAGGGGCAGAGTCGCGGGCGTTCCCGAGGGGCATCCAGCCCCGCCTCGTGGAGGTATGCCCATGCAGCTGTATTTCCTGCCGATGTCCTGCTCGCTCGCGACCCGGATCTCCCTCTACGAGGCCGGCGCGGACGTCCGCTTCATCCCGGTGGACCGCAAGACGAAGCAGACCGCGGAGGGACAGGACTATCGCGAGGTCCATCCGCTGGCGCTCGTCCCGGCGCTGCGCAAGGAGGATGGGGCGATGCTCTTCGAGAGCACCGCCATCCTCCAGTACATCGCCCACCGCTGGCCGGAGGCGAAGCTGGCCCCGGTGGACCCGCAGGGCCGGGAGCAGCTCCACCGCTGGCTGTCCTTCATCGCCACGGAGCTGCACAAGGTGGTGTTCGCGCCCGTGTTCGACCTGCACTCACCGAACGCCGTGAAGGAGTATGCGCTGGCGAAGGCGCCCGCGAGGCTCGACGTCGTGGAGCATCACCTGTCGGGTCGCGAGTTCCTCCTCGACGCCTTCAGCGTGGCGGATGCCTATCTCTTCGTCGTCCTCAACTGGTGTGGCGCCACGCCGCTGGACCTGAAGAGGTGGCCCGCGCTGAGCGCCTACGTGGCGAGGCTGCGCGAGCGCCCGAACTTCGCCAGGGCGGTGAAGGAGGAGTGGGCCCTCTATTCGGAGCGCAAGGCCGCGCAAACGTAGCCGCGGGGGGCAATCCAGTCCCCGCCGCCGGGACGACAGGCTTTGACAAGGGCGGGGTCTGGGATTAGGGATGGGCGCAACGCGCATCTGGGGGGCCGGGACGCGCGAGTGAGAGCCCATGACTTCTCGTCCCGTGTCCCTGTGCGTCCTGCTGCTGGTCTCGTGGCTCGGCGCCTGTTCCTCCGGTGGACAGCCGCCCACCCCCAATCCCTCCCGTGCTCCCGGGGTGGCCCGGCTCCAGCTCGACACGGTGGTGGTGGAGCCCGGCGCGCCGACGCCCATGCGCTGCACCGCGTCCGACCCGGATGGCGACGCCGTGACGTATGTCTTCGACTGGGGCGGTACGACGAGCCTGGTCACCTCTCCGGAGGTCCCGAGCGGCACGACGTCCGGCGTGGTCGCGACCTTCGAGCGGGAAGGGACGTTCCAGGTCCGCTGCCGCGCGGTGGACTCCCATGGCACCGCGGGCGAGTGGTCTGCCGCGGTGGCGCTGACCGTCCGGGACGCCTCGCCGGCGGGCACCTGGGAGCTGCGGGTCCGCGTCGTGGGGAAGGGGCGCGTGACGAGCACTCCGGTGGGAATCGACTGCTCGGAGGCGTGTGACGCGCGCTTCGCCACCGGGACGCGCATGACGGTGGAGGCCGAGCCCGCCGAGGGGTGGCGCCTGCTGGAGATGAAGCCCTGCCAGGGCGCGGCGCGAAGCTGCGAGGTGGTCATCGACGGCGACCGCTTCGTGACCGCGCTCTTCGCGCCGGAGACCGACGCGACGCTGTCCTGGCAGCGCTCGGGCGCGCGCCTGCCCGGGTCGCCGCAGTGGAGCCCCGACGGGACGCGGCTCACCGCGTTGGAGGGGGCCTCGAGCGGCGGGCCGCTGCGCATCTGGGACGCGCGGAGCGGCGCGGTGACGCGGATGATCTTCGCGCCGGCCGACGCGCGCTTCGTCGGGCTCGCGTGGAATCCGGAGGGCAACACGCTGGCCGCGGGGCTGTCGACGGGCCGCGTGGTCCTGCTGGACGCGGTGACGGGCGCCACGCTGCGCACGTGGGCCGTCCAGGGCGGGGCCGTGGAGGCGCTCGCGTGGAGCCCGGATGGCGCGCGCCTGGCCACGGCGACGAACGCGAGCAAGGAGGTCCATGTCTGGGACGCCGCCACCGGTGAGCGCGAGGGCGCGCCCCTGACGGCGGTGGACCGCGTGCGTGCGCTGACGTGGAGCCCGGATGGCTCACGGCTCGCGATGGAGGCGGGCCGGTGGGGCGGCGCCTTCTCGCAGTGGGTGGAGTTCCACGGCGTGGGGACGCGGACGCTCGAGGAGCTCTTGGAGATCCCCGGCGGCTTCGCGTGGAGTCCGGACGGGACGCGCTTCGCGGTGGGCTTCGAGGGCGAGGTCCGGGTCTACCTCACCGCGGGCTACCGCCTGGAGTCCACGTACAAGGGCGACTGGAGCCGGGCGACGCTGGTGGAGTGGAGCGCGAACGGGCGCTGGCTCGCGGTGGGAGACCCGATGCGCAAGCTGTTCGTGCTGGACGCGGCCACGGGCGCCGTGCTCGTGGATGCCAGCCAGACGCCGCCGACGGGCACCGCCACGGGCTACGACGCGCTGAGCTTCCATCCCACCGAGCCTCGCTTCGCGGTGGTGGATGACCTGCCCACGTCGGTCCTCGATGTCTTCACCCTGGAGCTGGACAAGGCGACGGTGGTCCGAAGCGAGCTGCTCGCGCACGACCTGTCGGTGGAGAGTGTGGCGTGGAGTCCGACGGGCGCGATGCTCGCGTCCAGCGGGGGCGAGGGAAAGGTCCAGCTGTGGGGGCCCGGCGGTGAGTGGTTGCGGACGCTCACCCGCCCCGGCGGGAAGCGGGTGCGGGCGCTCGCCTGGAGCGCGGATGGAACGCGACTGGCGTCGGGAGGCGATGACGGCCTCGTGCATCTCTGGAACGCGGCGGACGGGACGCTCGCGCAGCTCCCCATCACCCAGTCACCGGCGACGCTGGCCATCGATCACGTCGGCCTGAGCCCGGATGGAACCCTGCTGGCCACGGCGGCGAGCTCGCCGGGTCTGCCCACCGAGCGGGGTGTCATCCGCGTCTTCCGTGTCGGCACGGGCGCGGAGGTGTTCCGCTTCCCGGAGGGCGAGCGGCGAGTCCTGTCGCTGCAGTGGACGCCCCAGGGCCAGCTGGTCGCCACCTTCGTGGACGTGGGCTGGTCCATCTGGAACCCCACCACCCGCGAGGTGTCGACCGTCCCGGCGCATGGCGCGGACCTGTTCCGCGCCGCGGCGCTGAGCCCGGATGGGACGCGGCTCGTGTTGGGCAACAACGTCGGCCTGTTCGTGCGCGAGGTCGCCACGGGCAGCCTCGTCATGTCGGCGACCACCTCCGTCTGGCCGCTGTCGCTCACGTGGAGTCCGGACGGGCGCCGCTTCGTGGGAGGGACCCTGGCTGGACAGGTCCTGGTCTGGGACACGGCCCGGTTCGAGAGCCCCGCCGAAGTCATCGGCTTCCACGAGAGGGGCGTCGCCGCCGTGTCGTGGCGCTCCGCGGAGGACCTCATCGCCACGGGCGGTGGTGACGTGGCCGTGCGGGTGTGGCGCTTCGCGCCGTGAGCCTCACCGGGGCTTGAGCGAGGCGTCCGGGGGGAGCTCGAGCCGCGAGCTCCCGTCATGCGTCGTCACGCGGAGGACCTCCCGGGGGTCGAACGCCTCGGCCAGCGACTCCGACGCCGTGCACAGCAGCACCTGGGCATGGCGCGAGGTCTCTCGCACGCGCTGGACGGTGTCCCAGATGGCGGCGGGCGGCGGGTCCGCGTCGGGGGCCTGGAAGAGCACCAGCGTCCCCACGTCCTGGGGCGTCCGGCCCTCCACTCGCACGCCCCGCAGGAAGCACCGCATCTCCCACAGCACGCTCTCCAGGACGTTGCCCACGTACCAGCGCTCCAGGTCGTCGGTGCTCGTGCCCGCGGGGGGATCTCTCGACGGCTCCTGGGGGGCCAGCTCCGCCAGCGAGGACTCCTCGCGAGGCGCGTCCAGGTCCGGGTCCACCAGCAGCGCGGACAACCCGACGAGCAGGTCCGCCAGCTCCCAGCACACCCGCCACGTGTCCGTGCCCGTCCGCCGCAGCTCGACGCCGTAGTCGTCCGTCCGCAGGCCCAGCTGCAACCGGATGGACTCCCCCCCGGGCGCGGCCGGTGAGCCGCCTGCCTCCCTCAGGTGCCGCTGGAGCTGTCCCTCGGCCAGGGCCCGCAGCAGCTCGAACAGGTGGACGAAGTCGCGCGTCGCCGTCCCCTCGGTGTCCACCAGGACACAGATGGCGCCTGGGCGCAGCTCGACCTCCCGCAGGGAGCGGAAGCCCGAGACTCGGAGGCGGGTGAGGTCCGTCGGCATGCCCGCAGCCTATTCCAGCCGTCCGGATGCGGGAGATCCCTGATGCGGACCGGGACCGCGAGCATCGAAAGGGCGGCACTCCGGGTCGAGGTCCGCGCTCAACGTACGAAAGCCGACATCGTGCGCGAGGCGGAGGTGCGGGCCGTCGTCGGAGCCATGTTACGGGAGGCTTCCGCGTGTGGTCCCCCGCTGCCGGACGCGCTCTCCCATGACAGGTGTTCTCCCGTGCTGTGTGCGCGGACCTCGGGTCCGTCGGATGGTTTCCCAGGAGGGACAGTCCTCCTCGCGTGGAGGGCGTGAGTCATGACTCCGCCTGCCCCGGACGGCTCGCGCTCGAGGGCCACGCGCTTCGGCCCGCTGCTGCCCACCGCCACCCTGGCGGGCTTCATCGTCGCGGCGCTCGCCATCTTCGTCATCGCCATCCTGTCGTACCGCTCGCTCGAGTCCCACGCGGACGCGGCGGCGCTGGTGCGCCACACGATGGAAGTGGTCGAGCGGATGAAGACGCTCCTGTCCACGCTGAAGGACGCGGAGACGGGCCAGCGCGGCTTCCTGCTCACGGGGGACCGCACGTACCTGGAGCCCTACACCAGCGCCAGCCGCGCCGTCTCCGAGCAGCTCGTGGGCATCCGCGAGAGCGTGTCCGACAACGCCGCGCAGGTGCAGCGGGTGGACGCCTTGAGGCCGCTCGTCGAGGCGAAGCTGGCCGAGCTGCAGGCCACCATTGATTTGAAGACGGGTGGGCAGGGGGAGATAGCCCTCGTGCGCGTGCGCTCGAACGAGGGCATCGAGCTGATGAACCGCATCCGCGTCCTCGTGGACCAGATGGAGAACGAGGAGCGGCGGCTGCTCGCGGACCGCACGACGGCGTTCCAGGCCTCGGCGACGCTGTCGCTGGTCATCAGCTGGCTGGGCGCCGCGGTGCTGCTGTCCCTGATGGGCATCTCCGCGTACATGACGTCCCGCGACTACCGCGCCCGCTCCATCCAGGGCTGGATGCAGCAGGGGCAGACGCTGCTGGCCGCGCGGATGCAAGGGGGGCCGGGGCTGGAGCAGCTGGGCGACCAGGTGCTCCAGTTCCTGGCCACGTACCTGGACGCGCACGTGGGCGCCATCTACCTGGCGGACGGGCTGGACCACTTCCACCGCTTCGCGGGCTACGCGCTGCCCGCCTCCTTCCCAGAAGGGGACTCGCGGCTGCGCCCCGGCGAGGGCCTGGTGGGGCAGGCGCTGAAGGAGAACCGCACCTTCCACGTGAAGGACGTCCCGGAGGGCTACCTGCCCATCAACTCGAGCCTGGGGCAGGGGCGGCCGAGGCACCTGGTGGTGTTCCCCACGCAGGTGGACGGCAAGGTGAACGCGGTGGTGGAGCTGGGCTTCCTGCACGCGGTGCACCCCTCGGACCTGGAGCTGCTCCAGCGGGTGGCGGAGCCCATCGCCATGGCGGTGCGCTCGGCCAATGACCGCACGCGCCTGGAGCAGCTGCTGGAGGAGACGCGGCGTCAGTCCGAGGAGCTGCAGGCCCAGCAGGAGGAGCTGCGCGCGTCCAACGAGGAGATCGAGGAGCAGAGCCGCGTGCTGCGCGACTCGCAGGGCCGGCTGGAGCAGCAGCAGGCGGAGCTGGAGCAGACCAACGTGCAGCTGGAGACGCAGACGCGCCTGTTGGAGCGCCAGCGCGACTCGCTCACGAAGGCGCAGGCGGAGCTGACGCAGAAGGCCACGGAGCTGGAGCGCACCAGCCGCTACAAGTCCGAGTTCCTGGCGAACATGAGCCACGAGCTGCGCACGCCGCTCAACAGCTCGCTCATCCTGGCCAAGCTGCTGGCGGACAACAAGACGGGCAACCTCACCGAGGAGCAGGTGAAGTTCGCGCAGACCATCAGCTCCGCGGGCAATGATTTGCTCGCGCTCATCAACGACATCCTGGACCTGTCGAGAATCGAGGCGGGCAAGGTGGAGGTGGTGCCCGAGGTCTTCAGCCTGCCGCGCTTCGTGGAGGGGCTGGGGCGCTCGTTCCAGGTGCTGGCCCAGGAGAAGAAGATTGGCTTCTCCACGCGCGTGGACCCCGGGTGCGCCGAGTCGCTGGAGACGGACCCGCAGCGGCTGGGGCAGGTGGTGCGCAACCTGCTCGCCAACGCGCTGAAGTTCACCGAGCGGGGCGAGGTGTCGCTGCGCGTGTCGCCGGCGGGGCCGGGGCGGGTGGCGTTCGCCGTGAGCGACACCGGCATCGGCATCCCCGCGCACCTGCAGGGCCTCATCTTCGAGGCCTTCCGACAGGCCGACGGCAGCACCCACCGCAAGTACGGCGGCTCGGGGCTGGGGCTGTCCATCTCCAGGGACCTGGCGCGGCTGTTGGGCGGCGACGTCACGGTGGTGAGCGAGGCGGGGCGGGGGAGCATCTTCACCGTCACGGTGCCGGTGGTGCTCGCCACGTCGGGCACGGGCGCCAGGCCCGCGGCTTCCGCCGAGCCCTCGTCCACGCAGTGGGTGGCCAACGCGGTGGCCCAGCTGCCGGCCCCGTCGGAGACGGACGGCGTCTCGGGGCTGAGCGCGCCCATCGAGGATGACCGCGAGCGGCACACGCCCGGCGCGCGCCTCATCCTGGTGGTCGAGGACGACGTGCGCTTCGCGGAGATTCTGAGGGACCTGTCCCGGGAGCTGGGCTTCCTGTGCGTCGCCACGGACCGGGGCGGGGCGGCCTTCGACGCGGCCGTCGCATACCAGCCGAGCGCCATCCTCCTGGACATGAACCTGCCGGACCAGTCCGGGTTGATGGTGCTGGACCACCTCAAGCGCGACCCGAGGACGCGGCACATCCCCGTGCACGTCATCTCCGTCACGGACGCCTCGCGCGAGGCGCTGGAGCGCGGCGCGGTGGGCTACGCGCTCAAGCCCGTCAAGCGCGAGCAGCTCATGGAGGCGGTGCGCAAGCTGGAGACGCGCCTGTCGCCGGGCGTGCAGCGCGTGCTGGTGGTGGAGGACGACGCCCGCCAGCGCGAGAGCATCGAGAAGCTGCTGGAGAGCGAGGACGTGCGCATCGACAGCGTCGCCACCGCGGCGGAGGCGCTGGAGCGGCTCCAGCAGAACACCTTCGGCTGCATGGTGATGGACCTGAACCTGCCGGACCTGAGCGGCTACGAGCTGCTCGAGCAGATGGCGGAGCTGGAGACCGTGTCGTTCCCGCCCGTCATCGTCTACACGGGCCGCTCGCTCACCCGCGAGGAGGAGCAGCGCCTGCGCCGCTACTCCAAGTCCATCATCATCAAGGGCGCGCGCTCGCCCGAGCGGCTGGTGGACGAGGTGACGCTGTTCCTGCACCAGGTGGAGTCGAAGCTGCCGCCGGACCGGCAGCGGATGCTCCAGGTCGCCCGCGACAGGGAGGCGGCGCTGGACGGACGGCGCATCCTGGTGGTGGAGGACGACGTGCGGAACATCTTCGCGCTCTCCAGCGTGCTGGAGCCCCGGGGCGCGAAGGTGGAGATCGCCCGCAACGGCCGCGAGGCCCTGGAGCGGCTGGCGGACAGCCTGGCGCAGACGACGCAGGGCGTGGACCTGGTGCTGATGGACATCATGATGCCGGAGATGGATGGCATCACCGCGATGCGCGAGATCCGCAAGCGCGCCGAGTGGCAGAAGCTGCCCATCATCGCGCTCACGGCGAAGGCCATGCGCGACGACCAGGAGAAGTGCCTGGCGGCGGGCGCGAACGACTACATCGCCAAGCCGCTGGACGTGGAGAAGCTGCTGTCGCTCATCCGCGTCTGGATGCCCAAGGCCTAGGCCGGGCCTGCTTCCGCGCATGGACTCCATGGCCCAGGACATCGAGCTGAGGCTCCTGCTCGATGCCATCTATCTGAAGTACCACTACGACTTCCGTCGCTACGCCACCGTGTCGCTGCAGCGGCGGCTGGTGCTCGCGGCGGAGAACTTCGGCTGCAAGACGCTCTCCCAGCTCCAGGACCGGCTGCTGCACGAGCCGCTCGTCTTCCCGGCGCTGCTGGACTACCTCACCGTGCAGGTGAGCGAGATGTTCCGCGACCCCTCGTACTTCCGCGCGGTGCGCGAGTCCGTGGTGCCGATGCTGCGGACCTATCCGTCGCTGAAGCTGTGGGTCGCGGGCTGCTCCACCGGCGAGGAGGTCTACTCGCTGGCCATCCTGCTGAAGGAGGAGGGCCTGTTGGAGCGCACGCTCATCTACGCGACGGACATCAACCCCGGCGCGCTCCAGAAGGCGGAGGCGGGGGTGTATCCGGTGGACCGTATCGCCACCTTCACCCAGAACCACGTGGCGTCCGGCGCGCGAAGCTCCCTGTCGGACTACTACACGGCGGCGTACGGCAACGCCGTGTTCGACCGCTCGCTCAAGAAGCATGTCGTCTTCTCGGACCACAGCCTCGCGACCGACAGCGTGTTCGCCGAGGTCCAGTTCCTGTCGTGTCGCAATGTGCTCATCTACTTCGACCGCGAGCTGCAGGAGCGCGCGCTGGGGCTGTTCAAGGACTCCCTGTGCCGCAAGGGCTTCCTGGGCCTGGGGGCCCGCGAGTCCATTCGCTTCTCCCAACACGAGTCGGCGTTCTCGGTGGTGTCCCGGGACGACCGCATCTTCCAGAAGGGGTGACCGGTGATTGCTCCCAGGAAGGAACACATGGAGTCGTCGCCCGCGGTGAAGTGCCTGCTCGTGGATGACCTGGAGGAGAACCTCATCGCGCTGGACGCGCTGCTCAAGCGCGACGACGTGGAGGTCCTCCAGGCGCGCTCGGGCGCCGAGGCGCTGGAGCTGCTGCTGGAGCACGACGACGTGGCGCTGGCGTTCCTCGACGTGCAGATGCCGGAGATGGATGGCTTCGAGCTGGCGGAGCTGATGCGCGGCATGGCGCGCACGCGGCACATCCCCATCATCTTCGTGACGGCGGGCTCCACCGACAAGCGGCGCCTCTTCAAGGGCTACGACACGGGCGCGGTGGACTTCCTCTACAAGCCGCTGGAGCCGCTGGTGCTGCGCAACAAGGCGGAGGTGTTCTTCCAGCTCCACCGGCAGAAGCAGCAGCTGGCCCGCCAGCTCGACGAGCTGACCGAGACGCTGCGGCTCAACGAGATGTTCACCGCGGTGCTGGGCCACGATTTGCGCAACCCCTTGAGCGCCATGCTCACGGCGGCGGACCTGCTCCAGCGGCGCTCGGAGGACGAGCGCGTCCGGAAGACCGCGGGCCGGATGCTGTCGAGCGGCAAGCGCATGGGGCGCATGATCGAGGACGTGCTGGACCTGGCGCGGGCGCGGCTCGCCGGGGGCATCCCGCTCCGACGTGGGGAGACGGACTTCGGCGCGCTGGTGCTGCGCATGGTGCAGGAGCACCAGTCGGCGTCGACGCGGCCCGCCATCGAGGTGTCCCAGCAGGGAGACCTGGTGGGGGACTGGGACTCGGACCGGCTCGCGCAGGTGGCGTCGAACCTCATCGGCAACGCGCTCCAGCACGGCGACGCGAGCGAGCCGGTGCAGCTGCGGCTGGACGGGACGGACGTGGATGCGGTGCGCTTCTCGGTGAGGAACCTGGGCGTCATTCCGCTGGACCTCCAGCCGCACCTGTTCGACCCGTTCCGGGGCGGCGCCCAGCGACGAGGGCGCACCGGCGGTCTGGGGCTGGGGCTCTACATCGTCCAGCAGATCATCCAGGCCCACCACGGCGCGGTGGAGGTGGAGTCGGGCTCCAGCCCCTACACCGAGTTCCGGGTGAGCCTGCCGCGCCGGGGCACCGAGGTCATCAAGCTGTAGCGGCGGCTATTCGCCGCGCAGCACGTCGTTGACGCTGATGCCGCGGCCCTTGGGCAGCAGCGCCTCGAGCGCGGCGGCGTCCTCGGGCCTGGGCGTCCACAGGCCGGCCTTGGCGTTGGCGCGCACCTGCTCGGCGGAGGTGGCGCCGGCGATGACGGAGGCCACGGTGGGCCGGGCCGCCAGTCCTCCCATGGCCACGTCGAGCAGGGAGAGGGAGCGCTCCTTCGCGAAGGTCTCCAGCTTCTCGATGGCGTCGAAGACCTTGTCGGCGAGCAGGCCGCCCATGTTCCACTGCTTCACGCGGGTGTTCTCGCCCGCCTTCGCGCCGCGCTGGTACTTGCCGGTGAGCAGGCCGCTGGCGAGCGGGAAGTAGGGGAGCAGGCCGATGCCGTGCTCTTTCAGCGCGGGGACCAGGTTCTCCTCCACGCCGCGGCCGATGAGGCTGTACTCGTTCTGGGCGCTGATGAAGCGCTCCATCCCGCGCGTGCGGGAGAGCCACTCGGCTTCCGTTACCTGCCAGCCCTTGAGGTTCGACGAGCCGATGTAGCGGACCTTGCCCTCGCGCACGAGCTCGGTGAGCGCGCTCAGCGTCTCCTCGAGCGGCGTCGCCGGGTCGGGCCAGTGCAGCTGGTACAGGTCGATCCAGTCCGTGCGCAGCCGCCGCAGGGAGCGCTCGATGGCGCGGCGGATGTAGCGGCGCGAGCCGCGCGCGCCCCAGTCCGCGCCGTTGTCTCCCTTCAGGTCGCTGCCGAACTTGGTGGCGAGGATGACGTCGCCCCGGCGCTTGCCCAGCGCCTCGCCCAGCAGCTCCTCCGACGTGCCGTAGGAGTCCGACGTGTCGAACAAGGTGATGCCGGCGTCCAGCGCCGCGTCCACGACGGCGCGCGTGCCCTGCGCGTCGATGCGCAGGCCGAAGTTGTTGCAGCCCAGGCCCACCGTGGAGACGGTGAGGCCGGAGCGGCCGAGGCGGCGGTAGGTCATCTGGGTCATGGGGGCTCCTGTGACTTCGGTGGAGGGGGAGGTGGATGACGTGGCGTGGCCCCGCCCGTCAAGGCGCGAGCGTGTGGCGCGGGGCCCGGCGCTGGTTTTCACACGAGGGACTTCCCGGCGCCGCGAGGCGATGTACGCGGGACGCGGCCGCGCTCTTGAAGCTCGATGACCGTGGGACGCTGGCGGCCGGCAAGCGCGCGGACTTCGTGCTGGTGGAGGGCAACCCCGCGGCGGACATCCTGGACACCCGCCGCATCGTCGGCGTGTGGCACCGGGGCAAGAGGGTGAGTGGCGGTGTGGAGGAGCTCACGCCCTGAGCAGGAGGGGCTCCCCGCGCCCTCGTTGCCATGGAGCGCGAGACGCAGCCCTCCGTCCCGGGGTGAAGTGGCCCCGTGCGCGTTCGTCCTCCGCGCGGAGCCGTGGCGGGTCCGCAGGCTCACTCCGTCCCGCTGAGTGCGGGACGGAGCCGTGAGCCTCAGGCCGCGCCGCCCTCGGCGTACAGGCGCTTGTGGTCGCGAATCTCCGTGAGGCGGAACGCGCCCGGGGGCGGAGCCTTCGTCTCGGGCGCATCCGAGCCCAGCTTCATCAGCCGCTCGTACTCCTCGATGGGCACGCGCTCGCGCCGGGCCAGGACGGTGTCCAGGTCCGCGCGCGCCATGCGCTCGGCGGCCTTCTCCCCGACGACGCCGGAGAAGAACTCCGCCATGCAGCCGCTGCCGTAGGACAAGAGCCCGATGCGCTGGTTCGCGAGCTTCGCGCCCTCGCCGTGCAGCAGCCCCGCGAGCGCCAGGTACAGCGACGCCGTATACACATTGCCGATGCGCGCGTTGAGCCCCAGCGACGAGGCCACCTGCGCGTCATAGCTCGCGGCCGACTTCGCCAGCTCCTCGCGGGCCTCCGGCGTCCCGGCCTTCGAGTCCTTCGCGTCCTCCAAATCACACAGCCGCAGCTGCGTATGCGCCTTGCGCGCCATCTTGCAGAAGGGCACGTGGTACGCGATGCGCGCCAGCTGCTCACCCGGCAGCGAGCCGGACCAGCGCACCAGCCCCGCCGCCACCGCCTTCTCGCGCCAGCCCCGGTACGCGCCGGACAGCGCCTCCAGATAGCAGCTGATGGAGTAGTGCCCGTCCACCACGGCCTCCCGCCGGCCGATGGGCCGCCAGAAGTCATACACATCCATGGTGCACGTGCCGTTGAGCCCCACGTCCAGGGCCAGCAGGTCCGGCTGCTCGGACACCAGCAGCGCCACCGCGCCGCCTCCCTGCGTCGGCTCGCCCGCCGTGTTCAAGCCATACCGGGCGATGTCCGCGCACACCACGATGGCGACCTTGCCCGCACCCGCGCCGGAGGCGATCCACTCCGTCGCGGCCATCAGCCCCGCGGTGCCGCCGTAACAGGCGTGCTGCGTGTCATACGTGCGCATCGTCCGCGGCAGCTTCAGCAGACCCTGGACGTGGGACGCGACAGGCTTGGAGTGGTCGATGCCCGTCTCCGTGCCCACCACGAGCATGCCCACGCGCGACGGGTCCACGCCCTGCTGCCGGATGAGCCTCGCCGCCGCCGTGGCGGCCAGCGCCACCGTGTCCTCACCCGGGTCCGTGACGGCCATCTCCCGAGCGCCGAGCCCCGAGGTGAACTTCGCCGGGTCCACGTTCCGGGCGCGCGCCAGGTCCTCGATGTCCACGTACCGGGAGGGCACCGCGACCGCCAGGGCCTCGATTCCAACTTTTCTCTGCATGGGCTTCCTCATTTCCAACTCGAGCGTCGATGTCTGGGGTTGCAGGACTTTTTCTGCTCACGCCTCTGGCGGCACCAAGACCAACCGGCCCGCCACCTCGCGGTTCTCCAGTCGGAAATGCGCCCGCGCTGCTTCGGCCAGCGGAACCGTGTCCGTGACGAATTGGCGCACCCCGCCCGTCGCCGTCAGCCGGAGGGCTTCATCGAGCTCCGCCTGATTCGTGGCGTACGCACCGATGATCTCCAGCTCCTTGACGATAATGAGCCCGGGATTCACTTGCACGAGACCTGATTCCAGATTGCCCACGACGACGAGCCGGCCGCCGGGAGCCATGGCCTTGAGCGTCTGGTCGAAGGTGGCGCTGCCGACGATTTCCACCGCGAGGTCGACACCTTGGCCCTGCGTCCGCTTGCGTACCTCCGCCGCGAAATCCAGCCCCCGAGACAGGATGACCTCATCCGCGCCGGCGGCCCGCAAGGGCTGCACCTTGGCTTCGCCAGACGTCACGGCGATGACTCGCGCTCCGTCCAGCTTGGCCAATTGCACCGCGGACATTCCCACGCCGCCGCTGGCCCCGGTGATGAGCACTGTTTCGCCCGCCCGGATGCGACCGCGCGTGCGCAGGGTGTGCACCGCCGTGCCCGTGGTGCAGCACACCGTTGCGGCCTCCGTCCAGGGGAGCGACGACGGCACGCGGCCCAGTCCCGCGACGGGCGCCACCATGAACTGTGAATACCCGCCCGGCAGCTCCTCGCCGAAGAAGCGGTTGTCCGTCTTGCACAGACTGTTACGCCCGCTGCGGCACAGCGCGCAGGTGCCACAGGACATCCGCTGGAGCGTCGCCGCCCGGTCGCCTGTCTTCCACCCCGGTGTCTCAGGCCCCACCGCGACGACTTCACCCGCTGCTTCGTGGCCGAGAATCGCTGGCACGTGGGTGCGAGGCAGGTTGCCGCGACGGTTGATGACATCGTGATAACAAACCCCGCACGCGTGAACCCGCAGCAAGACTTCACCCTTGCCGGGTGCGGGCACGGGGACGTCCTCCAGCTTCAAATTGCCGGCTTCACCAAAACTGCGCAGAACAATGGCCTTCATCTCGTACCTCCGCGAGACACAAAAGTCGAAACAGGGATGTCTGGATTCAGCGACCGACGAGCTGGTCTCGCAGGCCGCGAGGGTCCAGCGCGCGGATGGCGGCGACGGTGCGCGCGTCCGGCAGCGGGGTGATGGTGAGCGAGTCGTCCACCGTGAAGTCGAAGCCCGTGCGCTCGGCGATGTCCTCGGTCGAGGCCCACGGGTGGCGCGCCTTCAGCCTTGCACCGGAGGCGCCCAGCTCGAAGACGCCCAGGTCGGAGATGAGCCGCACGTCGCGGCGCGGGTCCCGGGTGGTGGCCACCTGCACCTCGGGCACCAGGTTGCGGCGGGACTGGCGCGGCACCAGCAACACGGGGCGGTGGACCCACTGGCGCAGCGTCGCGGCGCCGGCCACGCCGGGGAACTTGGTGCGCGGGTGCGCCAGGCTGCCGCTCGCCGTCATGTTGGTGCTGCCGGTGGCATCGACCTCGGCGGCGCCGAAGAAGACGGTGTCCACCCGGCCCCGGCGCGCGTGGTCGAACAGGTCGGGGATGGTGATCTCCGCCGAGCGCCCCTCCAGGTAGCCCAGGTCCTCGGAGGAGGGGAGCAGCGAGGAGATGTCCGGGTCCAGCGAGCCCACGCAGGCCAGGTACGTCAGGCCCGGCGCGTGCGTGGCGCGGGCCACGGCGATGGCGAGGATGGCCAGCGGCGAGGCGACGCCCGTGGCCACCACGGCGCCGTCTTCAATCTGCCGCGCGAGCAGGGAGACCACGGTCTCCGCGGGGGTGATGTCCAGGGCCGCGCTCATGCCGCCCTCCGCGTCTTCAGCGAGGCGAGGAACTCCGCCTCCTGGCCCGTCTCGGCGAGCGACAGGTAGCGCGCGAGCATCGCGTCGTCGTGGGGATACAGCCCCGCGCAGCCGGTGGGCAGCGCGCCGCCGGGCGCGAGGACGATGCGGTCCACCTGGAAGCCGGGGATGGTGGCGCGAGGCAGCTTCGTCACGCGCTCCTCCACCGTGGCAATCACGCGGCGCGCGGCGCCCGCCACGAGCAGGTCCGTGGTGGGGTCCTCCATGTACAGGTTGCCGCGCTCGTCCGCGGCGCGCGCGTGGATCAGCGCCACGTCCGGGAAGTAAGCCGGCTCCACCGGGACGCTCTCACCGGTGAACGGGTCCACCACGGTGCGCGGCGGCTCCGCCTGCGCGAGCCCCGACACATCCGCGTCCGGCGCGGGGATGAAGGGCAGGCCCATGGAGGCGGCGCGCAGGCGCTGGACGACGCGGTAGCCGTCATGCTCGCGCCACGACAGGGTGCCCTGTTCGATTCCCCGCTTGATACAGGGCATGGGGCGCACGCGGCCCTCCAGGCTCAGCGCGCCGAAGGCGATGTCCAGGTGGGCCAGACAGCCGCCCGCGACGAGCAGCTCGGCGGGCAGCGGGTTGGGCAGCGAGATGAGCCGCAGGCCCCGGCGCTCCTGGGCGATGAGCTCCATCACCAGCGCCATGGGCGCGCGGCCGAGCATGAAGCCGCCCGTGGCCAGCGACGCGCCGTCGGGGATGGACGCGACGGCGTCCTCCAGCGAGCACCAGCGCGCGGTCTTCACGTCCCCTCCGTTCCGGAGCCACCGGAGCCGGAGCCCGACGCCGCGGCGCGAGGCACCATGCGCAGCGAGGACACCCCGGGCTGACCATCCACCGCGGCGGCGACGATGGGCGGGAAGAGCAGCTCCACCATGCCGTCGGCGATCTGCTCATCCGAGAGGCGGCCGTCGGGCTTGAACCACTTGTAGACCCACAACACCATGCCCAGGAACGAGAACGCGCCGATGGTCGGGTCCACGGGACGGATGCGCCCCTGCTGCGCGGCTTGCGAGAAGGCCTCCTCCAGGAAGTCGACGTAGCGCTTCTTGCGGCTGTCGATGAACGCGCGCGCCTCACCGGTGAGCGTGGCGTGCTCGTGGAGGATGATGATGACCTCCTTGCTCCACCCGCGCGTCACCAGCAGGATGTTGTGGCGCATGCACGCGCGCAGCCGCTCCACCGGGTCCGCGATGTCCTGCACGCGCGAGAGGACCTGCTCCTCGAACAGGTCCATCCCGTAGTTCATGATGGCGAAGAGCAGCTGCTCCTTGTTCTGGATGTGGTGGTAGAGCCCCGCCTTCGTCATCCGGCACGCGGCGGCGATCTCCTGCATCGAGGTGCCTTCGTAGCCACGCTCGCAGATGAGCCGCGCCGCCGTCTCCAGGATTGCCTTGTAGCGCTCGCCTTCATCCGGCTTCCGTCCGCTATGCGTCACGTGTGCCTCGTCACGGTGGACTGTAAAGTTTTCAAAAGCCACGACCTACCGACCGGTAGGTAGCACCGGTCGACGCGAGGTGTCAACGCGCTCGTGGGTCGGGGGTTGTGGGCTCCGCATAGGAGTTTCAGTGGGTTGGGGGAGCGCTGGGACTTCGGGGCGGAGACCGCGCGCGGGGTATTCGGGTTACGGAGGGCGAGCGGCCTAAGGTGGTGGGCTTCCCTCGTCACACCCCGTGGAGGTCAGCATGCGTCCAGGCGTGTTGTGGGCCGGTGCGGTTTGCCTGCTGTTGGCGACGTCGGCGAACGCCCAGCGAATCACCCCGATTGAAGGCCGCCGTTCCGTCTCCGCGAGCTTCCTGACGGTGGACGCGGCGGGCCAGTCGGAGGACTCGGACCGCGTGGAGACGGAGGGGTTCGAGTTGTTCAACGCGTCGCTCGCGTTGTCGGCGTCGCCACCCCAGGCGCCGAATCCGCGTCTGGATGCGACGGCGGGCGGGGGGCAGTCGTCGGAGATGTCCGAGCGACGCATCCGGGCCTCGCTGAGTGCCTGGGCCTCTGGCACCGCGGTGGAGGCCTCCGCGCGAGGGCAGGGCATCAGCAACGCGGACATGTACCTCACGTTCGAGTTGAACCGCCGCGCGCGCTACAGGGCGTTCGTGACGGTGTCGGCCTGGTCGAACGCGAGCAACGGGGGGCAGTCCTTCGGTGGTGTCTCGACGTTGTTGCATCTGGCCAATCTGGAGAGCGGGGTGCCGGTCCTGTCCTTCGATGTGTCTCCATCGGAGAGCGACACGGAAGAGCTCGCGGGCTGGCTGCCGGCCGGGCCGTACACCTTGCAGGGCGATGTCTCGGCCTCGGTGGATGCGAGAGGGCCCGCGTCGGGGGGCGTGTCGGGGGCGTGGAGCATGGACCTGCTGCTGTATTGCGCGTCGGACTTCGACGCGAACGGCGTGGTCGACGTGATGGATGCCGCTGCCTTCATGGCGTACTGGGGCAGTGGTTCCCTGTGGGCGGACATCGACGGGAACGGCGTGGTGACTCAGGTGGATCACGACGTGTTCCTGCTCGCGTACGGCCGAGGTTGTTGAGCGGACGCGAGGTGCGTCCCGGGTCCTGAATCCCTGTTCGGAGCCGAGGCAGGGAGTGCGACGCCGCCGTCCATTCGGGATGCCGGCGCGGCGGTGGCACGACTGGCCGTCCGCCGTGCCGTGTCCCGGTGATGCCTAGCTTGATGAGGCTTCGCGCTCGGCGTGCTCCCATGCGCGTCGTGGCAACGGACGGTGGGGTGGGGAGGGGGACGACGGTCATGGCTGCGCGTCGACAGGCGGACATCCTGGTGGTCGGTGGAATCAGCACGGACTTCCTGGTCCAGGGGCCTCGGCTCCCGAGGCAGGGGCAGAACGTGGAGGGGCACCTGTTCCTGGAGAGCCTGGGAGGAAAGGGCGCCAACGCCTCCGTGGCCGCCGCGCGCCTGGGGGCCCGGGCGACGCTGGTGGGCCGGGTGGGCGCGGACGCGCGGGGGCTCGGGCTGTTGGAGCAGTTGGAGGGCGAGGGCGTGGACACGCTCGCCGTGGCGAGGGACCCGGGCGCGAGCACCGGCGTCGTGCTCGAGATGGTGGATGAGTCAGGGCACCGACAGAGCCTGTCCGCGGAAGGGGCCAACCGACGGATGCGCGTTCCGGATGTGCTCGCCGCGGAGGAGCGCATCTCCCGCGCGGATGTCCTGCTGGTGCAGCTGGAGGTTCCGCTCGAGGTCGTCGTCGCGGCGGTCCATGTCGCGCGGGCCGCGGGGACGCATGTGGTGTTGGACCCGGCGCCGCCCACGTCGCTGCCCGAGGAGCTGCTCGAGGCGGTGCATGTCATCCGGCTCAATGACCTGGAGGCGGAGGTGTTGACGGGCGTGGAGGTGGTGGACCGTGAGTCGGCGCGTCAGGCGGCGGAGAACCTGTTGCGTCGGGGCGTCGGCTCCGCGGTCGTCGCCGCGCCGCAGGGCAACCTGCTCCTCGGGTCCGAGGGGGAGCTGTGGTTGCCCAACCTCCCCGTGGACTGGGTGGACACCACGGGCGCGGGGGATGCGTTCTCCGCGGCGCTGTGTGTGGCATTGGGGGAGCGGCGCTCCCTGGTCGATGCGGCCCGTTTCGCGCACGCCACGTCGGCCCTGGCCACGATGCGGCTGGGGGCGCTCTCGGGGTTGCCGAACCGTGAGCAGGTGGAGTCCTTCATGGCACGGCTGGCCATGTCGGCTCTGTCGGGGGAGTCGGCCCGCTGACGTGCCTGGAGCCGCACGGGTCAGCACTAGCTACGTTTTCCCCCCGCGCCCCTTCCCGCCGCAGCACCTCCCGCCGCGCCTCCGCCCGCGGCTGGGGGCGCGCGCGGCCCCTGGAGTCTTTCGGCGAGCGCGGCCCAGTGGCGCTGACCTCCCTGACGTGCCGGGCCCGCCGCGCTTCCCGCCGCAGCTGCCGCACTGGCGCCGGCGCCGCCGTCGGACTTCCAATCCGTGTCCTGAGGGTGAGCGTCGGTGTCCGACTTCCCCTCTTCCTCGTCCCAGTCACCGTCCGGGTCTCCCGCGCCACCGTCCCAGGCCGCCCCTCCGTCGTCCCCGTCATCGTCCCAGGGGGCGTCATCGACGACCCAACGTCCAACTGCTCTCTGCTCGGCGACCCAGGCTTCCTCCTCATCGTCAACGACCGCGGCCGCTGCGGCCGCCGCGGCCGCGGCATTGCCTCCGGCGGCGGGGCTCACAGCGGCGGCGATGTTCCCTCCCGCCGCGGCGCCGCCTCCACCCGCGGCGGCTCCTCCTCTCCTCCTCTCCTCACGTGCGATGAGCGCGGCCACGATCCCGACCCCGTACCGAGTGCTCATCCCGGAGCGAGCGGCAATCCAAAGGAGGTCTAGACATTGCTCGGCAACGGCGATGGTGTTGGGACTTGCATCGTGGATCCTCCCATCCGTGTAGGCGATGAGGGAATCGAAGAAGCTCGCGAAGCGCAGCCCGAGTGCGTTCTCGGCGATGGGCCTCGGGACAGCCTTCTTGAGGTCCGTGAGCTGGGTGAAGGCTTTCTGATCGAGCCACTCCCCGTTGGCTTTGGCTGCCTCCAACCAGGCAAGCTCATGTCTGGCCCTGGCCCCATGCCCGACAGCCCGCCTGTCCTCTCGCTGGTCGAACAAGACGCTCGTCGTTCCCGTTGAATCCGCCCCGAAGCGCGCCGAGATCGCCTGTCTGAGGTCGCGGAAGTCGACAACATTCATCATGGGGGGATAGAGGGTCGCCGAGTTCTCGTTCTTGGAACTGTCGAGGACGGTCTGCAGCTCACGGTCAGACACGGCATAGCGGACCTCGACCCCGTTCCCCACGTGCTCGATGAAGCCCGCGCACATGTCGCAGGGCTGAAGGGAGCTGTAGATGGTGCAGCCTTGCGGAAGCGCGGAGACTCGCATCGACTTCAGGTACGTCTGGATGGCGATGGTCTCCGCGTGGAAGGTGAGGTTCTGCGCCAGGGTGTTGAGCCCCCATCCGATGATGCGGCCGCGGTGGACCAGCACGGCGGCGACGTTGTTCCCACTGGCAAGCTCTCCCCGGCTCGCGATGGGGCCATCGGGCTTGGGGCTCCAGGTCATCCCTGTCAACGCCACCACGAGACGGATATAGAGGTCCCTCTCCAGTTGGACATCCGTGGCGCGACTGTCCGGCACGGTGCCAAAGGCCCTCTCGACAGACGGAGAAGGCCAGCAGCGTCTGTCGATTGAGGGAGGCTTCGTGACAGCCTCCACCGCCGCGGCCACATGTTTCGGGAGCTTTTGGTCGAGGCCCCTCTGTTTGACGGTCTCGAGGAAGTGCCCGGCGGAACTCAGCGGATTCAACTGGCGAAGCTGCGCGGAGGCGTTGCCCAGCCCGACCTGCTCCTGGAGCGCATCTCCCTTGAAGCTCTTCACCATGGGAGGGCGATTCCCGCCGCTTCCCCGTGCAATCCATACACGGTTCACCTTGAGCACATGCGCCATCCCCCAGCACATCGACGTGGGTAGATTTGACGAAACGCAATGGAGGTCTTCACCACCTCTCGTGCGCTGGAGCACGTTGACGATGGCCGTCTGCCAGTTCCTTGCCGTGCCCTGGGCGTCATACCCTACCCCCACGATTTCGTGCGTCTTCGCATTCCAGAGGAGTGCGACGTGACGTTTCCATTTCTGGGAGAGCCCCAACGCAAGGCCCGCGAGCAGGTCGCGCCAGGACATGGACCATTCCTGCTCCACGGGGGCAGGCCCTCTGGCTGCTGCGGCCGGCGCTGCTGCTGCTGCGGCCGGCGCTGCTGCTGCGGCTGCCGGCGCTGCTGCTGCTGCGGCCGGCGCTGCGACAACTGGATAGCGCGCCTTCACCCACGCGGCGAACCGGGCACGACTTCCCATCGGAATGTAGATGTTGTCCTTCTTTCCCCCCTTTCCACAGGCCTGCCTCAATTCGCGCGACACGCTCTCCTCGTCCGCCTCCAGCCGCCGTGCTGGCTTGACCTCATCCAAGCGTTCATCTTCTTCATTCCAGACATAGAGAGGCATCCGACTCACTCCTGCGGAAGAGGGCGGACCCCACAGCAACATCCATTCCATGCCAATACACTCAGTGAAATAACCGAGATGCCCACCGCGGCCCACCCGGTGCGTCCACCTGGGACGCGCTCGCGTTCCGGGTGAACTCGGTCGCGGTCGGGACGCACCTGCTCAGGGGGCGAGGCTCCACTGGCGTGTCACGGACTTCGAGAGCTCTCGCAGCATGGGCCTGCGAGCCTGGTCCAGGCGTCGCGTGAGCTTGGCGCGCTGGCTCCCACCGAGCACCCGTTCGATGCAGCTCCGGAGGGTGGCGTCATGGGGCGGCTCGTCGCCAGAAGTGAAGCGTCCGCAGTGGCAGTGCGCGTCCATGGTCATCGATGAGCGCCAGCGCCGACAACTCCTGTCCCCGGCTCAGCAGGGGCCGGGACTGTGGGGCCACGGCGTCGCAGCGCTCCGCGCTCTCGAAGAGTCCCGCGAACAGGCGCCACTCCGGAAAGGCCATCATCGCCGCTCGGGAGGATGCTGTCGTCTCAAGGAGGCATCGAGGGGATGCACCGGGCCCGGATGCAGATGAAGCCGGGGGCCTGTGACAGCTCCTCGAACAACCGTGGGTCGGCGACCTTCATGTCGTCGAGCGGCTTGGGCTCGACGACGCGGTCGAGCATCCAGCCTGTCTCCGCCAGCGCGTTCAGGATGTCCGCGAGCGGTCGGCGGTAACCCTGGACGTAGGGCTTGGGCTCTCCGAACCCGGACCAGTACATCCCGAAGCGCGTGGTGTCGAAGTAGGTGCCGTCGCCGCGACAGCGCACGTCGTTCCAGTCGCGCATCGGGTGGCCCATGGAGAACACGAGCAGCGCGCCGGGCCGCGCGACGCGGCGGAACTCACCGAACACCGGGGCGAGGTGACGCACGTAGTCGAGCGCGAGCGAGCAGACGATGCGGTCGAAGGACCCCGAGGGCAGCCAGTCGAGCGGCGCCGACAGGTCTCCTGTCCGCACGTCCACCGCGAGGCCCTCGCAGCGCGCACGGGCGAGCGGGAGCATCTCCGGCGTCACATCGAACGCGTGCACCGTGGCGCCACCGCGCGCGAGCTTCTCGCTGCAGATGCCGGGGCCGCAGCCGGCGTCGAGCACGCGCAGCCCGGTGACGTCTCCGAGCAGCGCCATCGTCGCCGGCCGTTCATAGAGCGCGTTGTGTGGCTTCGTCTGGGCGAAGGTCGCGTACCGCTCCGCGAACGTCGAATACGCGGCGCGGCCGAGCGACCCGTCCGTCTCGTTCGTGTCTGCCATACGCGGTCTCCCGGGTGAGGGAGACCACGCTATGTCATGGGCACACGGTCGTCGAACGGGTTCTCCGGCCGCGCCTATCCGTGTTCAGGAGCGGCTCCACTGTCCCTCGACGCGGTAGTGCTTCATCTCCTGGATGTTGGAGACGAACGGTCGGACGAGGACGAAGAACTTCTGGAACGCCGGGCTGGTGCGGAACCCCTGGAGGTGGCCTTCGATGGAGTCCCACTCGATTCGGACGACGAGGTGGTGGGGCTCCTCGGAGCCTCGGCCCACCTCGTAGCGCAGGCAGTGGGGTGAGGCACGCAGGTGCTCCCCCGCGGCGCGGTAGGCGTCGATGAATGCGTCCGCGCGCTCGGCGGGGATGTCGTAACGGATGTACTCCACGATCATGGACTGCTCCTTCTTCCCGGTGACGTTGGGTGGAGGCGGGGTGGCGGCGATGGCGATGCCCCCGACCGTGACTGCGAGGAGCGCCAGGAGGATGTGACGGGCCTTCACGGGCATGGGGGTCCTTCTGGGCGGGGCTCGATTTGGGGCTGCATTCCCGCCGACGCATGCCACTGTATGGATGATGGAGGGACCGCCGCTTCGTCGGCCGTCCCGATTCGTGGGCCTGGCGTTCCAGAAGGATGGATGGGGATGGAGCCGCTGTCGGCAGTGCTTCGAGGAATGCGTCTCAAGGGGAGCATCTACGCGGCCTGGGAGCTGGTGGCTCCCTGGGGCACGGACCTGCCGAGCGCCCCGTTCGCGGCATTCCACTGGGTGGAGCAGGGGGGCTGCGTGCTGCGCGTCGGCGGCGAGAGCCTGCCCCTCGAGGCGGGCGAACTGGTCGTCCTGTTCGGTGGTCAGGCGCATCACAGGGGACGCGGATGCTCGGCGGCCTCCCTCCGGTCATCCACCTGCGACGTGAGCGACTGGCTTCGCTCCCCGCGCTCCGAGGGCTGCTGGACTCGCTCTCACACGAGGCGGCTTCCACGGCCCCGGGCGCGGCGCTGGCGGCCGCGCGAATCACCGAGGCGCTCTTCGTCCAGGTGCTGCGCGCTTTGCTGCTCGAGACGGGAGAGGACTCGCCCGGGTGGCTCGCGGGGCTTCGTCAGCCGCAGCTCGCGCAGGCGCTTCACCTGCTCCACACGGACCCCGCCCGGGACTGGTCCGTGGAGGAGCTGGTGAGGCAGGTGGGGATGTCGCGCACGCGCTTCGCGCTGCTCTTCCAGGAGCGCATCGGCCAGCCCCCGGTGGGCTATCTGACGCAGCTTCGCCTGGAGTCGGTCGCGCAGCGCCTGCGTGAGAGCGATGATCCGCTCTCCGAAATCGCTCACGCAGTGGGCTTCCTGAGCCAGTCCGGACTGAGCCGCGCGTTCCGCCGCCGCTTCGGCCAGACGCCCTCGGCCTTCCGCAAGGAGGCACGTGGTGGCCGTGCGTCGGGATGACCGTCGGACGAGGATGGCGCCGTCAGTCGCGGTGGCCGGGGCCGGTGGGGACGACGCTCGAGGTGAGCACGCGCTCCCCGTGTTCAGGCCCGCTTGCCGCGAGGATACGTCCGTCGGGTGAGACCAGGGCGGAGATTCCCCCGAGCGATGCACGCACGGCGGGGAGCTGGAACTCCACGGCGCGCAGGAGCACCACGCCGAGGCTCTGCTCCATCGCGATGCGGCTGCCCGCGAGCGGACGGTCGCTCACGAGGACCGCCAGCAGTTCGCCACCGGCGAGTTGGCCTTGCATGACGAGGGTCCGGCTGAAGACCTCGTAGCAGATGATCGCGACCACCCGGGTGGACGCCACCGGGAGCAACGGCGGCGCCCGACCGGGAATGAGCCCCAGGCCGTTCAGCACGGGCACGCCCCCGAAGGGACGCTCTCCCACGGGGACGAGCAGGGATTTTCCGCGCGTCGCCAGGACGTTCCCGTCCGGGTCCACCGACGCGACGGCGTTGAGGTGGCCTTCGGGCGTCTTCAGGGTGAGGCCGACGAGGTGGTGCGTCCCGAGGGTGGGCGTGAAGGTCGCCAGGTGGACGCCGCGGGGCTGAGGACCCTCGGGGAGGCGGTGCTTGCCGCGGATGGAGGCCTCGGGCCAGATGATCAGCTCCACGCCCTCGGGAAGGGTCGACGGGACCTGACCCGCGGTGACCAGGTGCATGGCCGCGACACCTCGCAGAGGCGCCTCCGGCACGGGGATGGGCGGCAGCAGGAACAGGCCGAGGGCGATGGCCAAGGGGATGCAGAGCGCCTTCGGCGCGCGTTTCACCCACGCGTCCCCCACGGCGGCGCAGGCGTAGAGCACCAGCAGGAGCACGGGGAACCATCCGAGGTACGCAAGGCCGTGCAATACGGGCCGCACGGCCCACTGACTGTGCAGCAGGTGTCCCATGCCAGCCCCGCTGACCCACTCCAACAGCGCCTCACCCGAAGCCCAGGCCCCCGGCAGCCACCAGCGCACGGGGAGCCACCGCCTCGACAGGACCCCCACGGCGACGGGGATGAACAGCAGGCCCGTCATCGAGGCATGCATGAGCGCGCACAACCCCAGCGCTTGCGGCCCCGTGAGCTCCAGGAACCGCGCCTGGGTTGGCAGCATCCAGAACAGGCCCAACCCCTGTTTCGTCAGGAGCGCGGCGAACCCACCCACGAGCGCCTCGCGTGTGGACCTGGCGCGTTGGAAGGCGACGGTCAGCACCACCAACCCCACCCATGCCAAGGGCTGGGCGTGCGCGTCCAGGAAGGCGGCCCCCAGCAACACGCCCGCGAGGAGGAACGTCATGGGCGGAATCGCGAAGGTGGCACGGGCACCAGGAGCGTGGCCTCGTCGCCGTGCAACGACACCCGAACCAGGTTCGGGTGCTTGCGCTGGAGGCCCGCGGTGAGCCGGGGCACGTCCCAGCTCGCGACATCGTCCAGGGCCGCGCGCAGTTCCTCCGGGTCGGTCCACCAGGACTCCAGGCGGGCTCCCGAGCGCGTGCGCACGTGCCGGGCGCGCTCCTCGGGCGGCAGCGCGGTGTAGAAGGCGTCGTCGTAGGCGAGCCCCTGGGGCGGCAGCTTGAAGGTCGCGCCGATGACCCGCATCGCGGGGCGTGCCGTCACCAGCAACTCCAGCAGCGGGGACGAGAACCCGTAGCAGGTGTCGAGCACCAGCAGCCGGGGGCGCAGGCACTGGACCACCCGGGCAATCGCCTCGGGAGGGGCGCGCAGGTACTCCGGAGGCACGCTGTGTCCTCCGATGATGAGGACCTCGGCGGGGGGCGGCGGCTCTTCCGGGCAGTCGAAGTCCTCCAGCTCCAGATAGGCGCACAGGCCCTCGGGACAGCGGGTGTGGAGCGTCGGTGGGTCCGCGCGCGCGGAGAGCACGAAGATGCCCGAGGGCACCGCACGGACCTTCGGCGCGAGCGTGCCGCTGGCGATGGCCGCCACCGAGGCGATGGCGACGACAAGGGGAATCAGGACGCTCGCGCGCAAGGCCTCTCCGTTGGAACCCGGGTCCACGCAATGGAAGGCCGGGACGTCACGTCCCGACCCCCGAGCACGGCTCAGCGCCTCAGTAGCAGCCGCCGGTCTGCGTGCACCAGTTGCGGCAGTACAGCGTCATCTGGTCGAGCCGCCGGTTCTTGCGACGATACTCGCGGCGGCACAGCACCGCGGTGGACACCAGCCAGGTGACGGCGACGATGGCGACGACCACTCCACCACGCGAGTTGTCCTCGTAGTAGCCCAGCTCCGTGCCGACCTCCTCGTGAACCACGCCGATGGACTCGTCGGAGATGGCGCCCACCGCGGAGGAATTCGAGTCGAGGTAGATGCCCGCGGCTCCGCCGTTCGGGAACTGGAGGCCATTCACGGAGACGCTCTCATCCGCGTTGATGACGAGGTGGTCGGTGCCTCCCGCGCTCTGGATGGTCACCGTCGACGTCGCGTCGTTGACCGTGAAGGAGGCGTCGCCGTAGGCGTCCGCCAGGCCGAGCACCACATCCCCGTCCCCCCGCGTCACGTAGCTGCGCAGGTAATAGGAGACGTCGCGAGCCTCACGGTCGTCGAACGCCAGCTTGTAGCTGCCCGTGCGCTCCCGGTACTCGGCGAAGGTGCGCGGCGCCGACTTCTCGTGCGTCAGGACGCGGTAGTTGCGGTGCCCCCCATCCGAGCCGCCACTGCAGCCCGGTGTGGTGGCGAGGAGGGTCAGGGCCATGAGCCCTGAACCGAAACGCATGGCGGTGTTCCTGGATGACATGGATACGGCCTTTCAGGTACGTGCGGATGGTTTGAAGGCAAAGAACAGTCACCGCCCTGCCCGGCGGCCTGTTATCGGCTCCGGAAGGAACGCCTTCGGTGGGCTGACGCAGTTGAGCAAAAGCGGCCTTACCGGCTAAGCCAGCAAGAGTCTTATTAATGACATTTACTCCCAGTATGTGCAAGTATCCATGGGATGATTCACCGTGAATGGATGGCGGGATGAGGCGGTGGCTGCTGCCGGGGCTGCTGTTGATGGGGGCGGTGTATCCATTGTGGCTCGGGTGGCTCACGCCCGATGTCTCGGCCCTGGTGTCGTGGACGCCGCCACGCACGCGGTTCATGCTCCTTCGTGCCGAGGAGCTGGGTGTTCCCGAGGACACCTATGTCGTGCGACAGACGCCGTTGGAGAGGCTCTCGCCGTTGTTGGTGTGCGCTGTCGTCAAGGCGGAGGACCGGGGGTTCTTCCAGCACGCGGGCGTGGAGTGGAAGACGCTGGGGCGAGCGGCCCGGGCGTGGCTCGGGGGCGACGCGCGCCACGGGGGGAGCACACTGACACAGCAGCTGGCCCGTAACCTGTATCTCTCACCGGAGCGGACCGTGCACCGGAAGCTGAGGGAGGTCTGGTTGTCTCGCGCGCTCGAAGCGGCGTTGAGCAAACGTCGGCTCCTCGAGCTGTATCTGTCGACGGTGGAATGGGGGGAGGGTGTGTGGGGGGCGGAGGCGGCGAGCCTTCATTACTTCGGCAAGCCCCCCGACACGCTGGATGCCTTTGAGGCGAGCTTCCTGTCCAGCCTGCTCGCGGCGCCGCGTCGGGCCCTGACGGGGAACAACGCGCAGCGGGCGCTCACGGCCCAGACGCGGGTGTTGAGTCAGCTCCTGGCGTCCGGGCTGGTGTCGCCGCGTGAGCAGACGCATGCGTTGATGCGCATGGACCTGCTCCACGCGGGGCTGGCGCGTGGGGAGTCCTTCCACACGGCGCTGGGAGGTGCCCACGTCCCCGCGGTCGATGTCGAGGCCTTCTCGGCCACGCTTCCTTCCATGGATGAGGTGCTGCGCGACGCATGTGGTCGGGCGCGGGAGCTGGCGAAGGCGGCGGCGGCCTCGGAGGTGCTGGGCCGTGAGCACTGAGCCGCGCGAGGCAGGCCCCTGCTGGTGGGCATGGGCCTGCTGGTGTCTGGTGGGGGGGCTGGTCGCCACGCTCTGGGTGGCGGTGCCCCGCGGGTGGCTGGTGACGGACCGGTTCACCTTCCCCAAGGCGCTGCTCTTCCATGCGGCCGCGTTGACCACGGTGGGGTGTTGGCTGATGGGGGCGCGGCGGTGGCGGTTCGACAGGGTGTCCCTGCTGGCCGGAGGCTTCGTCGGGTTGGGGGTGGTGTCGACGCTTGCGGCTCACAATCCCTGGCTGGCGTTCGGCGCGGTGGGGGTCTCGCTGTCGGGGGCCGGCCTCTTCCTGTCTGCGCGAGCGCTGGCCGCCGCGGGGTACCGGGACGTGATGCTCCAGGGGGTGGTGGTGGCGGTCGGGTTGCTCGCGGTGTCCATGGTGTTGGAGGCGCAAGGGCCGTTGGCGGGGTTCTCGACGATGAACCGGGCTCCGGGAGGGCTGCTGGGGCACCGCAACCGCGCGGCACACCTGTTGGTCCTCGCGCTCCCCGTGGTGTGGCTCTGCGTCCTCCACGCGCGCTCGCGCGCAAGGCTGGGGCTGCTGCTGGTGATGGGCACGATGGTGTCCTGGGCCCTGACGCTGTCCCGCTCCCGCGCCGCGTGGCTGGCGGTGTTCGTCGTGGTGGGGATGGGCGTCTGGGGCTGGTGGCGCGGACGTCGGGATGCGTCCGTCACCTCGGGGCGGAGTGTGCTCCTGCTCGGCGCGTTGCTGGTGGGCGTGGGGGTGGCGCTCGGGCTGCCCAATGTCCTGGAGTGGCGCAGCTCGTACGGGGACACCCTGCGCCGCATCGCGGAGCATGACGCGGGCTCGGGGCGCGGCCGGCTGATTCAGTACGCCAACACGCTCCACATGGTGGGAGAGGCGCCGGTGTTGGGGGTGGGACCCGGAAACTGGACGGTGCACTACCCCCGCCACGCGACGCCCGATGACCCGTCCTACACCGTGGATGCGCTCCTGCCGGTGGAGGCGTTGCCACAGGCGGACTGGGTGGGCCTGCTCGCCGAGCGCGGGGGGCTGGCGTTGCTCATGCTCTTCGCCATCGCGGGTGGGCTGTGGCGCGAAGCCTGGAGGCGGGCCCGCCAGGATTCCGACTCACGGGCCCGCCAGGAGGCGCTCGCGCTCATGTCGGTGCTCGCGGCGTTGACCCTGCTGGGCGGGTTGGACACGGTGTTGCTGACGCCCACCGCCACCTTCCTCGTCGCCGTCAGCGTGGGGGCGCTGACGCGCATGCGAGGCGAGGCGTGGGTGGTGACGCCAGGGCAGGGGGCGAGGGTCGTCGCGCGCGTGTGCGCGGTCCTGGTGATGGGGGGGCTGCTCGCGTATGTCGCGGTGACGGGCTGGGGGAGGCAGCTTGCCTTCGCGCGTCCCCAGTCGGAGACCCTCCTGTCCAGGGCGGCGCGCCTGGACCCTGGCGGTTACGAGGCCCGCGTCTTCCTGGGGCAATGGCTGACCCGGGTAGGGCGGTGCGAAGAGGCGCTGACGCACTTCCGGGAGGCGGGGGAGTTGTTGCCCCATGCGGAGCCCCCCCAGCGGGGCGCGTCGCGGTGCCAGCGGTTGCTCCAGGCGGCCGAGACGCGCTGACGATGGCGGCGGTCTCCCGGGAGAGGGGAGACCGCGCGACGCCTGCCTACCACCCGCTCCGGTACCAGGAGTGCCGCAGCGTTCCATCCGCGGCGATGTAGAAGACATCCAGGTGGTTCGAGGCCTTGCTCACGGCCTCCGGTGCCGAGGCCAGCTCACCGCCGAGCCAGGTCCAGCCACTCCAGCTCGCGCCATTCCAGGAGTTGATCCACAGGCTGTTGTCGGCGGTCCGGGCGAACACATCCAGCTGGTTCGCGCCGCGCGAGGCCACCGTGGGCGACGAGACGAAGTTGCCTCCCAGGGACGTCCACCCCACCCAGGTGGTCCCATTCCAATACTTCTGCACGATGGTGTTGTCCGTGGCCCGGGCGAAGATGTCGATGCGGCCTGAGCCCCAACTCACCGCCGCCGGGTCCGAGGCGATGGTGCCGCCGAGCGAGAACCAGGAACTCCACGTGGAGCCGGTCCAGAAGGACTGCCACACCTGGTTGTCGGTGCCCCGGGCGAACACGTCCAGCCGGTTCGCACCCCACGAGGACACGGCCGGCCCCGAGGCGAAGTTGCCGCCCAGGGACGACCAGGCCGTCCACGTCGACCCGGTCCAGGACGTCTGGTGGATGGCGTTGTCCGAGCCCTTGGCGAACACATCGATGCGGGTGGAGTCCCGGCTCACCGCCACCGGGTCCGACGTCAACGTACCGCCGAGCGGGAACCACGAGAACCAACCGGTGCCATTCCAGTACGCCTGCCACAGCTGGTTGTCGGTGCCCCGGGCGAACACGTCCAGCCGGTTCGGGCCGCGCGCGGCCACCGCCGGTCCGGAGGTGAGGTTTCCGCCCAGCGACTCCCAGGGGACGCCATACGTCTGCTGCGCGCCCACCTGGTCCGTGACGCTGAGGTTGCCATTCCCCGCCCACTGGGGATTGCAATAGTTCATCACCGAGGCCAGGTCCCACGCGCCGATGGTCTGGTCGCCATTGGAGCCCTGCGGGGGCTCGGTGCAGGAGCCCGGCGTGTCCGGACGGTTCTGCTCGTGGGCGTAGCCCAGGGCGTGACCGAACTCATGCACTGCGATGGTCTCGATGCAGTACTGGCGCGTGTTCTGGCAGCTCTGACCCCAGTTGTTGAACGTGAAGTTCAGCACCACGCCCGCGGCGACGCCGTTGATGGAGTTGCCCAGCCCCTTCGCGTGCGGGCCGACGTCGCTGATGTTGAGCCGGATGCCCAGGGCCCCCGCGGCGCAGTTGCCCCAGCCGGTGAAGCGGACGCCCGAGCGCGTCGCCCACGTGCGCTCCACCGCGTCGCGCACCCACTGCCGCTGGGTGGCGTCATTGGCTCCCGGGTTCTCCCAGCACACAGGGATGCTCATCGGCCGCCACAGTCGCCCGGAGGCCACGTAGAGCTCCGCCTCGCTGTTGACCATCTCCTCCCCGGGGCCCGTCGTCGGCGCTCCGCTTCCACAGCCGACCACCGCACTCAATCCCAAGGCCGCGAGCAGCACTCCACCGCGGCGGGCTGCAATTCCCATCAGCATGGCGTTCGTCTCCCCCCTTCATTGTCAGACGGGGCCAGTATGGCCCTCTCGTCCTGACAAGGAAGTCGGCTGTATTTCTGACACGGGGGATGGCGTACTGCCAGTGAATTGTGGGCGCCGATGCGGCTCGGGCCTGGGTGAAGCCCGCATGGGCCGCAGGTGCGTTGTGCGTGATGTCTTTGTTTGGGCTGCAAAATACAATCAAGGCGAAGTGCTGCGCGCCGTCATTCGATGGCCCGCAGCCGCTCCGCCTCCAGTTCCTCGTACACGGGGCGTACCCACTTCTGGGCCATGGTGCGAGAGACCTCGCTGACGGCTTCGGCCTTCTGCCTGGCGTCGTCCTCGAACGGGAGCACGGGGTTCTTCGCGTCACGGGCCGCGGCCTGGGTCAGCAGCTCCAGCTCGTGGGCACCGGGCTCCAGCCCGAACAGCTCCACGAGCCGGGACACGGCGGTGTCCTGGAGTCCTCGGTGGTTCAGCAGCAACGCGGGTGACTTCCGCGCGCGATAGCCCTCCAGCCCCGCCTCGCACAGCCGCGCGAGGACCCGTGCGCCGTACTCCTCCAATGACAGCTCGGACAGTTGCTCCGCGTCGAGCCCCACGAGCGCGGGCTCCAGCACCCCCGGCAGCACGTGCGCGCCTCGATGCTTCTGATGCGAGGCCATGACCTCCACCGGGTCCCGATACAAGAACAGCCACGGCACCCCGGGAAACGCCCGCTCGAGCAATGGCAGCTCCAAGGCATGCCATGCGTCCAGCTTGAGGAACACCGCCTGCTCCTCGGGGTTCCTCTTCTGTCCGAGCCCGGCCACCACCGCGCGCAGCCATTCGATTCGCCGGGCCTCATCCACCCACGGGAGTCTCGAATGGATGCGCAGCACCGTGTCCACGGGGGCCGCCTCGGACAGGACGATGTGGCGAGGCAGCGACGCCAGCATTTGCGCCAGGATCGTGGACCCGCAGCGGGACATGTGGAACACGAGCCCTCGCACCGGCAACCCCGGGTGCGACGTCTGTCTTTCCACCAGCGTCTCCATCGACGTCCGGTGTCGGAAGAGCAGGGGGAACGGGTGCCGCAACCTCCGCTCCAGCGTCTCGTCGAAGAACGGGTCCGTGAAGCGCTGGCTCCCCAGGTGACACCAGTCGACCCACGGCGCCTCGCCCTCGACCTGCAGCCGCGCCGGTATCCACCCGTCCAGCCGCGGGCTCATACCCACGTCCCGAGCCACCGCTTGCGCTCCTCACGCATCAGCTCGCGAAGCTCCGCCTCCGTGAAGTGACATCCCCGCTCCGCCCCCAACCGGATGGCGAGCGCGATGAATCCGGGCACATCCTTCGGTCCGCGCAGCGCCTCCTGGAGCACCTCGTCCTCCAACACCCGCCCCCGGAAGCGCTCGAAGTCCTCAAGCGACACGGGCGCCGCCTTCCTCCGTCATGGCCCTGGCGAAGACGTCCCTCAGCCACTCATCCACCACGCAGTCGAGCACCAGGTGCACGCGGTCCGTGTCGCCTGTGTTGTCCACGCGGTGGGGCAGGTTGAAGTTCAGGTACCAGCACTCCCCGGGCCGCATGTCCACGCGCTGGCCCGAGAGCACGAAGCTCACCTCCGGATGCGTGACGATGGGGACGTGGATGCGCACCTCGCCATCCGCGAATGCCAGGTTGTAGTCCGTGTGCTCGCGGATGTTCGCGCGGGCCGCGAGCTTCAACAGCCGCGCCGAGCCGATGGGACACTGGAACATCGCGAGCGCCTCCCGGAACGCGGGGTGCCGCCCGAGCAGCGGCGTGTCCGCGTACTCCTGCCGCGCCGTGGGGTCGGGGTAGATGCGCCCCTCCATCCCTCCCACCGAGCGCAGTGGGACGCCGCTCCACTCACCCTCGTAGAAGCGGGTGTTGAAGTGCGGCACCCACGCCTCCGCGGGCACGCGCGCCAGCTCCTCCTGGAGGCGACTCACGTCGAAGCGAAGAGGCAAGCGCAGCCGGTCGGGGACGGTGAGCAGGGCCATGAGCCCCTGTTCTACACCGTTCCCCCGTCCCTCAGCCCGCGGTGCTCCGAGCGCGATGCTCCGCCTTCACCCGCGCGAGCGCCGCATGGGCCCTGGCGAGCGTCTGCCCCGGGTCCTCTTCACCCTCCACCGCCACGGCGACGGTGTGGACCTCGAACGTCTCCAGTTCGGAGAGCAGGTGCTCCCGCAGCGCCTCGGTGGCGCCCGCGTCCAATCCCGGAAGCGCCACCAGCAGCGTGCCGCCCTCCCAGCGCACCGCGAAGCCCGTGGGCGCCCCCACCGGCTCCAGGTGCCGCGCCACATCGCGCAGCGCCGTGTCTCCCGCGTCGAACCCGTGTCGCAGGTTGAGTTGTCCCAGCCCCACCAGGTCCACCAACAGCACGCCGCAAGGCACCCCGTCCCTCCGGCATCGACCAATCTCCCGCAGCAGGCGCTCCTCGCCCGCGCGACGCTTGGCCAGCCCCGTCAGCGTGTCCACCCGCAGCATCCGCTCGCGCTCCTCACGCGGCGACACCCCTCCTGGCTCCGAGAGCGTCAGCAGCTGTGCCATGCCGCCGGGGATGGGGAACGGTCTCGCCACCCACCGGATGCGCCGGGGGCGGGGATGCTCCAGCGTCAACGACAGGTGCAGCCCCCGCGACGTGTCCGACGCCAGGTCGAGCAACGGCGAGTGCCCCGTCGGGTCCGCCGTCAGGCTCGCGACGTGCTGACGGAAGCTGTCGAAGGACAGCCTCGGGATGTCCTCCAGCGTCAGCCCCAACATCTCCGCCAGCGCGGCGTTGCCCGCGAAGGGCTGCCGGCCCGGAGCCACCAGCAGCGTGGCCACGTCGAGCGCCTGGATCGCGTCCCGCACCTGAGTCAGCGCGGCCAGCTCCGAGCGCGAGGGCTCCTGTCGCGAGCGGCTCCAATCCCTCGCATCCGACCTCGCCCGGGACTTCAGCTCCAGGTCCCCGGCCACGCGCCGGGCCAGCTCCCGCAGCGCCGCCATGTCCTCGGTGCCGAGCACCAGGGGCCGCGTGTCGATGACACACAGCGTGCCCAGCACCTCACCGCTCGGCGTCACCAGCGGTGCGCCCGCGTAGCTGCCCACGATGCCGTCGCGCACCAGCGGGTTGTCCTTGAACACCGGGTGCCGGGTGGCGTCCGGCACCACCAGCGACTCGCGCCCCATCACCACGTGGTGACAGAAGGCCCAGTCCCGGGGCGTGCCCCGGTCCCTCGCCAGCGCGTGCGGCAGCCCCACGTGCGCCTTGAACCACTGCCTGTCCCCCAGCACCAACGTCAGCAACGCCACGGGCACACCGAAGGCCTGCGCCACCTCGGTGACCAGCTCCTGGAGCTCCGCCTCCGGAGGGCCATCGTCCACCAGGTGCAGCGCGTCGATGTGCGCCAGCCGCTGGTGCTCGTCGTTGGGGCCGCTCTCCGTGGGCGTGACGGGCAGGGGACGCTGTCCCGCGAGGACCCGGCGCACGGTGTCCCGCACCGTCTCCGTCGGCGCGCGTCGGCTGAGCAACGAGTGGATGCCGAGCGCCTCCTTGAGCTGCCACGCGCGCACCCGCAGCTCGTCGAACGCCGTCACCACCACCACCTGCGTGCCGCCCGCGTCCTGTCGCTCGCGCAGCCACGACAGCAACGTGAAGCCATCCACGCGCGGCAGGGCCAGGTCCGTGAGCAGCAGGGCCGGGGCGCTGCGCTGGCGGACCACCTCCTGGGCCTCCGCGCCATCCCGGGCCAGGACACCCTCGATCCCTTCCCCCGCGACGAGGGTGAGCAGGCTGGCGGCGCGGTGGGGGTCGGGCTCGGCGATGAGGGCGTAGCGGGCCATGTCTCATGGATGCTGCCACGGATGGGCCCGCACCGGTGATGGTCCCCACCCCGCGAGGTTGTTCGGGCAACGCTGGCCGCCCGGCCGCTACCGCCCCTCGCCCGGCGGCGCCGACGTCCCCGGCGCGGACTGGGGATAGCGCACGAAGAGTCGACGCAGGGCCCCGCGCTGGCGGCCCAGCTCCTCCGCCCGGAGCGCCGAGTCCACCAGCAGCATCAGCCCCAGCCCCAGGCCCCCCGGCACCAGCGGCAGCACCCAGCCCAGGTCCGCCGCCAGCCACCCCACCAGCGCCACGTGCAGCACGCCCAGGACCAGCGCGGTGCTCCCCACCGCCCCCAACGTCCGGACGCGACGACAGCGCCAGCCGAACACCCACAGCAGCGCCACCGTCTCCAGCAAACCCACGAGCGCCACCCTGCCCGATGAGCGCATCAGCCGGTCCGCGCGGAGGTTGTCCAGTGCGAAGGCGTGGATCTCCACCCCCGGCACCGCCACCTGGCCCGGCAGCGTGCTCTGTCCGTGCAGCCCCGTCGCGGTGACGCCGACGAAGAGCGTCTTGCCCCGCAGCGCCAGGTCCAGCCCCACCGAGCGCGGATCCGCCTGGAGCACGTCCGCCAGGCTCACCCTCGGCAGCCAGTCAGGGGAGGGCAGCCGCATCAGCGGGGCGCCCTGGTCCACGCTCGCCCGGCGCAGCAGGGACTCCGACTGCTCCGGCATCAGCTTCAGCGCCGTCGCCAGCGCCAGCGAGGGCCACCTCCGTCCGTCCACGTCGACGGCGAACGGATAGCGCCGGATGACACCATCCGCGTCCACCAGCATGTTCAGGGTGCCGCTGCCATGCGCCGCCATCCGCAGCGGGGCGATGCTGCCCGCGACACCTCGGGCCTGGAGCCGCAGCCGGTCCACGGGCATCGCCACCGAATCGGCGGCCGCGGTGTCCTCGAGCGGCGCCGTCATCGAGACCTCGTCCATCAACGCCGCGGCGCCCAGGATGACGGCGCCGTTCTCCCCGAGCGCCTCCGCCAGTCGCGCGTCGCCATCCTGCTCGCGCAGCCGGTCCTCCAGGTCCGCCACCAGCGCCGCCCCCGCGGGCTGCCCGGCGAGCCCCGACTCCCGCAGCGCCGCCAGCACGTCCTCGCCCAGCTCCAGCGCGTCGCGCGGCCCGGGCTGGTCGAACACAACGTCCACCGCCACCGCCGCCGGACGCTGCGCCGCCAGGGCCTTGAAGGCCCGCGCCCACGTGGCCCGCGACAGGGGCCAGCGCTCACCCAGCGCCATCAGCGCCCGGTCATCCACCTCCACCAGCACCAGGTCCGCGCTGCGAGGGACCCCCGGCAAGAGCCGGCTGACGACCTGGTCATAGAGCGAGCGCTCCAGGGGCCCCGGCGCTCCGCCCGTCGCCGCCGTCACGCACGCCAGCGCCACGCCCACTCCCGCCGCCACCACGCGAAGCAGCCCCGGAGAGGGGCGGGGAAGCCAGGGGCCTCGCGCAGGCGTGTCGGGGCTCGGGTTCATCGGCGCGTCTCAGGGCCTCAGCTCGAACGCATGGATCTTGGAAGGGAAGCCGATGAAGTCGTCCTTGTCCACCGGCAACACGCGCCAGAACCACTTGCCCGTGTGCTCCCCGGGCACTGTCAGCGTGAGTCCCGTGGCCTCGTGGGTCCGCACGCCCGCGGCGAAGTCCGCCGTCCGCGCCAGCTCCACGCGGTAGTGCTTCGCCTCCTTCACCTCGAACCACTTCAGCGTGGGCGGCGTGGCGAACGTCCCGCCGCGAGGCCCTTCGAGTCGCGGCGCCGTGAGCAGCGCGCGGGGCGCCTCGGGAGCGACGCCGGGCAGCACGCGCGAGCCCTGGCCCGCGCCCACGTCGACCTCCGCCCCCTGCGCGCCGAGCGCCACCTTGCCCTCGAGCGTCTCCAGGCGACTGACGCCGTCCTCCTTCGCCGTCACGCGGAACTGCGTGCCGCGCACCCCGGCCACCGCGCCGCGCGTGCGCACCTCGAACACGGAGCCCTCGCCACCGGGCGCGGCCACCGTCTCCACCGAGCCCTTCAAGAGCTCCAGGCGGACCACGCGCGTGCCCTGGGCGCTCAGCTCCAGGGTGCCCAGCCGCAAGAGGCTGTCGGGCTGCACACGCACCCGGCTCGCGTCCGCCAGCTCCAGCTCCGCGCTCGCGTCGCTGGCCGTCTGGAACAGCTCGCCCGTGTGGAGCGAGTCACCGATGGCGCGCGGCTGCAGCGCGTCCTCCGTGGCGCCCGCCAGGATGCTTCCACCCGCCGCGCGCACGCGGGCCACGCGGGGCTGCGCGGGGCGCTCGACGTAGGCGAGCTGGAGCTGCCCCGGCTGTCCCGGCACCGCGGGAGGCGCCACCACGGACACGCGCGTCTGGGGCACGCCCGCCGCCACCAGCACCTGCGCCGCCGCCTTCGCCACCGCGAGGCCCTGGCCTCCCAGCCGCTCCGCGTCCGGCAGCCGGGCGGCCACCGTCACCGAGCGGATGGCGGGACGGGCCACGAGCGCCTGTCCCACGTGCTTCAGGCACTGCTCCGTCTCCGGGCCCTGGGGTGCGAGCGTGCGGCCCAGCTCCACGCGGCCATTGTTGAAGCGCACGCCGCCGCACGGCTCCGCGCCCTGCGACTGCGCGAGCACGGGCGAGCCCGAGAGCGTCAGCACCATCAGCCAGGAAGTGGACCGACTCATGGCGTGGCCTCCCCCGCCGAGGAGTCGGCGGCCTTCACGATGTTGAACTCGACGCGGCGGTTGTTCTCGCGTCCCTTGGGCGTCTTGTTGGTGTCCACCGGCTTCGTCTCGCCGAAGCCCACCGCCTCCAGGCGCTCCGGCGCGATGCCGGACTTCACCAGGAAGGCCTTCACGTTGTTGGCGCGGCGCTGCGACAGGTCCAGGTTCTTCGCGTCCGAGCCCTGGCTGTCGGTGTGGCCCTCCACGCGCACCAGCTGGAGCTGCGGGTTCGCCTTGAGCACCGAGGCCACCTGCGCGAGCAGGCTGAACGACTTGGGCAGGATGACGTCCTTGCTCGTGGCGAAGTAGACCTTCTCCAGGATGACGATGCGCGAGCCCTCCAGGCGCACGCTCGACGTGCCCTGGTCGGGGCAGCCGTCCTCGTCCTTCACGCCGTTGATGGTCTCCGCCTCCAGCGGGCACGCGTCGGCCGTGTCGGGGATGCCGTCCCTGTCGTTGTCCGGGTCGGGGCAGCCGTCCGCGTCCTCGAAGCCATCCAGGTCCTCGGGCTCGCTGGGGCAGCGGTCCTCGCTGTCGACGATGCCGTCCTGGTCCGTGTCCACGGGGGCGGGGGGGAGCGTCATCGGCGCGCTCGCCTCGGGGGCCTGGGTGGGTGCGTCCTCGGACGCGGGAGCGTGCTCGCCAGGCGAATCGGGGCAGCCGTCCTCGTCCTGATAGCCGTTGAAGGTCTCCGGCTCGCCGGGGCACACGTCCGGTCCATCGAGGATGCCGTCGTTGTCGTCGTCCGGGTCCAGGCAGTGGTCGTCGTCCTGGAAGCCGTCGTAGTCCTCGGGGCCGAGCGTGCACGCGGGGGCCGACGAGGGCGCCGAGGCCGCCGTCCAGCTCAGTCCACCCAGCACGCGGAAGCTCGGGGTGCCATAGCCTCGGGTGAGGCCGGGGCCCGCGCCCACATGGGCCGCGAGCTCACGGGTGAAGCGGTACTTCACCGCGCCGAGCGCCTCCAGGGGCCGCTCCTCCGTGTTCGTCTCCTTCAACCCCAGCGCGCCCGCGAGCGTCGCGGCGACCGAGAGCTTCTCGGTGAGCGGCACCTCGGCGCCGATTCCGTACGCGAACTCGCTGCCCACGCGCAGGTTGCGCAGCCGCTCCTCGCCGCGCAGGTTCACGCCCACGTTGGCGAGCAGGCGCACGCGCTCGGTGGCCCACTCGGCGATGAGCCTCGGCTGGAAGGTGAGCCCGTCGGAGCCCAGGAACTCGTCGCCTCCCGAGGTGGGAATCGTCACCGACGCGGCCACGGCCAGGTGCAGGCCTCCGTCCGTGGACAGGAGGCGCGCCTTGGGGACCAGCCGCAAATCCCCGATGCCCGTGGCATCCACGCCCTGCGCCAGCGACGGGGCCACCTCTCCCGCGGGCTGCGACGTGGTGGTGGAGATGGGCAGCGCCACGCCGACCTCCAGCCAGTCGAACAGCGCCAGCGCGCCCAGCACGTCCACGGTGAGCTGGCTGTCGACGATGCGGTAGACGAACGCGTCCCGCCTCGGGTCCAGCAGGTTGAGCGGATCATCCGCGTAGTTGACCGACAGCCCCAGGTTCCAGTCGAGGTGCCGGCCCACGCGCGCGCCGTGCAGCCCCAGCACGTCGTAGGCACCCGGGCCGGGCTTGTACTGCTGCACGTCGATGGCCTGGGAGGCCGGAATCTGAGCCTGGGCGCCGCTCGCCAGCAACAGCGCCAGCGCGAACCACGCCCACGGGCGGGTGGGAGGAAAAAGCACTCGCATGCTCCGACGGTGCCAGAAGGGCACCACCCACATCAACGTGCCGCCAACAATTGCGACACGTGTTGGGCCAGGGAAGGCAGGGGTTGCGGCTTGGGCAAGACCAGGTCGACGCCGAGCTCACGGGCCCGGGCCGTCAGCTCCGGAGAAGCGAAGGCCGTGAGCAGCACCACGCGGGTGTCCGGGGTGAAGCGGCGCACGAAGTCCGCCAGCACCAGCCCCTCCTCGGACTGCGTGCCGCTCAGCCGCAGGTCGCTGATGACCAGGTCGTAGCGGCCCGTCGTCATCAACCCCAGCGCCTCATCGAGCGCTTGCGCCGAGTCCACGCGGTAGCCGGCCCCCGAGAAGAACTGCCCCAACACCCAGCACAGGGTGGATTCGTCGTCGACGATGAGGAGGTTCTGAGACACGCGGCCGCCGGAGAGCAAGCCTGGGGCCAACCGTACTCAGGCCCCCCGCGATACGACTTTCCCGATACTTGCGGGCTGTCGCCCGGTGCCTCGTCCACCTTGCGTCCAGATCACGGATCCGATTTCTGGAATCCAGATCTGTTGATTCCCAAACGCTTGAGGCGCTCGTAGAGGGAGGAGCGGGGGATGCCCAGGCGGACGGCGGCGCGCTCGACGTGGCCGTTCTCCCGGCGAAGCACGCGCTCGATGTGGCGGCGCTCGAGCTCCTCGAGGGTCAGGTCATCCTCGGCGGCGGGCTCGTCGGGGGAGGACTCGAAGCGCAGGTCGCCGCGGGACAGGGCGCCGCCGCCGGAGAGCAGCACGGCGCGCTCCAGGACGTTGCGCAACTCGCGGATGTTGCCGGGCCAGGCGTAGCGCATCAGGGCCGTCTCGGCGTCCGGCTGGAGGCCCACGCCGCCGCGTCCGCGCGCGGTGCCCATCTCCGCGAGGAAGCTCCGGGCCAGCACGGGGATGTCCTCAGGGCGCTCGCGCAGGGCGGGCACGTGGAGGATGAGGGTGCTGACGCGGAAGTACAAATCGCTGCGGAAGCGCTTCTCGCGGGTGGCGGTGCCCAGGTCCTGGTGCGTGGCGGCGATGAGGCGCACGTCGACGCGCCTGTCGCGCACGTCGCCCAGCCTCCGGAAGCGCTTCTCCTCCAGCACCTTGAGGAGCTTGGGCTGGACGGTGAGGTCCATGTCGCCAATCTCGTCGAGGAAGAGGGTGCCCCGGTCGGCGACCTCCAGCAGGCCCTGCTTGTTGGCCACCGCGCCCGTGAAGGCGCCCTTCTCGTGGCCGAACAGCTCCGAGTCGAGCAAGTCCCTGGACAGCGCCGCGCAGTTGAGGTCGACGAAGGGCGCGTCGGCGCGGGGGCCGCCTTCATGCAGCCAGCGCGCGAGCACGCTCTTGCCGCTGCCCGTCTCGCCGGTGACGAGCACGGGGCTGTCGCTGTGCTGCATGCGCTCGGCCTCGGCGCGCAGGTTCTGGATGGCGACGCTGGTGCCCAGGAACGGGTCCACCGAGGCGCGCGCGGTGCGCGACAGGTCCGCGCGCAGGCGCTGCCGCTCGCGGCGCTGGGCGACCAGGCGCTCCAGCACGACCTTGAGGACGGCGAGCTCCACGGGCTTGGTGAGGAACTGCTCGGCGCCCTCCTTCACGGCCTGCACGGCCAGCTCGATGGAGCCATGGCCGGTGAGGACGACCAGGGGCACGGCCGCGTCGATCTCCTTGAGGCGCGGGAGCAGCTCCAGGGCGGTGCCGTCCGTGAGGCGGTAGTCCACCACGGCCACGTCGGGGCGGTGCGTGCGGAAGACCTCCTGGGCCTCGGCGAGGCTCTGGGCTTCGTCCACGTCGAAGCCGTGGGCGGTGAGATAGCCCCTCATGCCGAGCCGGACGCCGGGCTCGTCGTCCACGAGGAGGATGCGGGTACGGGTCATGAGGCGAGCGAGTCTAGGGGCACGGTGGCCGGAGGCGAGGAAACCGCTGGTAGCAGCAGGGTGACTTCGGCGCCACCCTCGGGGTGGTTTCCCAGGCGGATGGCGCCCTGGTGCTCCTCGAGGATGCGCTGGACGATGGACAGGCCCAGGCCGGTGCCACCCCGGCGCTTGCTGAAGAAGGGCTCGAAGACGTGGGGCAGGTCCTCCTCGCGGAAGCCCGGGCCGCCGTCGCGCACGGTGCAGCGCACCCAGGCGCGGCCCTCCTCCTCGAGCACCGCGGTGGACACGCGCACGGTGGCGCCCGCGGGGGAGTGCTGCACGGCGTTCTCCAGCACGTTGCGGAAGACATGGAACAGCCGCCGCGAGTCCATGCGCACGGGCGGCAGGGACTCGGTGAGCAGCGGCGCCACGGCCACGCGGGCCTGCTCGCCGGTGAGGGCGCACGCGGCCAGGGCCTCCTCGACGACGGGGCGCACGGGGCCCTCCACCCATTCGCCGCGCGTGGGCCGGCCGTACTCGAACAGCTCCTGGGTGAGGTGGTTGAGGCGGCGCACCTCGCCGCGCAGGACGTCCATGTACGGGGCCAGGTCGGCGCGCTGGCCCACGGTGGCCTCCACCGCGTCCACCACGGCGGAGATGGAGAAGAGGGGGTTTCTCACCTCGTGGGCCACGCCCGCGACGATGGCGCCCATGACGGCCATGGTCTCACTGCGGCGCAGGCTGGCCTGCAGCTCGAGCAGCCGGGTGACTTCGGTGGCGACCAGGATGATGCGTGAGTCGTCGCCTCCGGCCTCGTCGACCCAGGCGGCGGACAGCTCCCAGGTGCGGCGCGAGTGCGGGTCGGTGACTTCGCGGGTGATGGTGCCGTGGGTGCGGCGCAGCTCGTCGATGAGGGGCGGGGTGCTGGACCAGGGCGGCCTGCTGGCGGCGGTGGACAGGGGCTGGCCGGAGGGGTCCAGGCCGCCGAACAGCGCGCAGGCCGGGGCGTTGAGGCGGTGGATGACGCCGTCCGCGCCGAGCACGAGCAGGGGGGCGGCGACGGCGTCGAAGGTGCGGGTCCACTCCTGGGCGGAGCGGCGGAAGCTGTCGTGGAGGCGCTGGCGCAGCTCGTCCGCGAGGTAGCGGTCGGTGATGTCGGTGACGACGCAGCCGACGTGGAGCTCGCCCTGGGTGTCTCGCGCGGAGGCGGCGGCGCGGCTGCGGACCCAGCGCACGCGGCCGTCGGCGCAGATGAGGCGGTGTTCCAGTTCCACCTCGGAGCCGGGGGCGAGCGACTCGATGCGGGAGCGGTAGCGCGCGCGGTCCTCGGGGTGGATCATCTCCGCCCAGAGGCGGGGCGGGCCGCCGCCGGGGGAGGGCTCGACGAAGGCGGAGGCGGGGTAGCCGGTGGTGCGCTCGATGACGGGGGTGCAGTAGAAGTCGCGCAGCCTGCCGTCGCGCAGCTTGCCGCCCCAGAGGTAGTCGGGCAGGGAGCGGGTGAGGACGTCGAGGCGGCCCTCGTGCTCCTGGAGGGATTGCTCGGCGCGCATGCGCTCGGTGAGCTCGGAGAGGGAGGCGATGACGCCGAGGACTTCGCCGCCGGCGCCGCGCACGCGCGAGTAGCTGCCGAACCAGAAGCGGGGCTCGCCGGGGGCGGCGGGGGTTTCGACTTCGAGGCAGGTGTCCTGGACGGGGGCGTCGGTGCCGAGGGCGCGCTCGAGGCGTGGGGCGAGGAGTCGGCCCAGCTCGGGCATGACCTCGGTGACGTGGCGGCCCAGGTGTCCACCGGCGGGCAGGCCGTTCATGGCGGCGAGCGCGGTGTTGACGTGGATGTAGCGCAGGTTGCGGTCGAAGAAGGCGAAGCCGACGGGGGTGACGTCCATGAGGGCGTCGCGCAGGGCGCTGGAGTCACCGGCGCTGCGGAGGGCTGCGTCGCGCTCGCGGCGGGTTCGCTCGCGGGCGTGGGCGAGCAGGAGGGCGGGGACGCCCGCGCAGGTGAGGACGAGCGCGGAGGTGGCGAGGATGCGGGGCAGGGGATTGGCCGCGTCCGCGCTGGTCCAGGCCCATTCGATGAGGGCGGCGAGCGCGGCGGCGGTGAAGGCGGCCAGGAGCATCTGACTGCGTGAGGGGAACTCGTGCATGGGGGCGTGGGCCGCGCGAGCCTACCTGGAATCCAGGGGCGCGCCGTGCATCGAGGCCCAGGGACGGGTGCCCTCGTCGTCTGGTGGGCAAGGGGGCGGGTCCGGGGTGCGCCGCGGGGGTGGCTCAGACTCCTGGCCGCGGCGCGGCGTCATGGGCCGAGCGGGCGAGGAGGTCCTGGACCTCTTCGTCGGAGGTCTGGTCGAAGTGCCGGTACCACAGGCCCACGGCGCCGAAGGGCTCCGGGGTCCGGGCACACACCATCTCGTCGACGAGTGGTGCCAGGGCGTCGCAGGTGTCGGGAGGGGCGACGGGGACGGCGACGGTGATGCGGGAGGGGTGCTGCAGGCGCAGGGCGGCGACGGCGGCGCGCATGGTGGAGCCGGTGGCGAGGCCGTCGTCGACGAGGATGACGTCGCATCCGTGGACATCGAGGGCGGGGCGGCCCTGGCGGTAGCTGACTTCGCGACGCTGGAGCTCGCGGGTTTCATGCGCGGTGACGGCGTCGAGCTGCGCGGAGGTGATGCCGAGCTCGTCGATGACCTCGGGGTTGAGGACGCGTGTGCCGCCGGTGGCGATGGCACCCATGGCGAGTTCCTCGTGGCCGGGCGTGCCCAGCTTGCGGACGATGAAGACGTCCAGCGGGGCGCCGAGCGCGCGGGCGACTTCATAGGCGACAGGGACACCGCCGCGTGGGAGCGCGAGCACGCGGGTGTCGGGACGGTGGGCGTGGTGGCGGAGCAGCCGCGCGAGGGCCCGGCCCGCCGTGGAGCGATCCTGGAACGCGGGTCCTGTCATGTGTGGCTCCTCGGTGCGTGCGTGGATGGACGTGCCTCGGAGTTCAACGTGGTCATGCACTCAGCGGAGGTGCACGGACGGCCTAGTCACATGCTGCTGCCCGAGCCCTGTTTGGCTCGGGCCCATGGAGCGTGGCATGGCGCTTCTCTTTTTCACACGCAATGACTCAGGGGCTGCGAATGTTTCTGCTTGGGTACGCGTCACGGTGTCCAGCGGATGCGTTTCACTCCACCACGGTTGATGCACTTGCCCCGGGCCCAAGGCTCACAGTCGGAGCAGGCCACATGCGTGTTGTCGTAGTAGCCATCACAGCACCTTACGTTGCAGGTCGTGAGGTCCGACCGACAGACGTCGTGCCATTCGAGTCTGCATGTTTGGACGGATAGGGATTCAGGTTCGCCTTCGGAGACTGGTGATGAAGTCTCGGAGTACATCTCGGGCGACGCCTCCGCTGTGTTGTCCATGGGTGGGAGACTTGGATTCTCGCCAAGGCTGTCATTGTGCTCGGGGCCACATGCTCCCAGCATCAGTGCACAGCTCAACATCCACAAGAATGTCCGATTGGGGATCGACATGGTTCAGGCCAGGGGTTGAAGAAGAGACCCTGGTCATAGGGGAGAGCCAGGGCGGCCAGATACTGCATCCAGTGTCTGGTTGATCTGAGAATGGAGCCCGGGTTGGCCGGTTGGCCACTGTCTGGGATGACCGGGTCGCTATCTGCTGCCGGACATTCCCTATTCGTGGTCGACGCAGAGGGGATGGGTTCCCTGCTCGGGCACGGCCCGTCTGGGCCCTGTGGGCATGCTCTCTGGCCCGTGAAGCAGTTCGTCTTCCTGCGAGGTCGACGTAGACGTGGGCGACCACTCAGGGTGAGAGTTTGCATCCATGACGACCGTGAACATCAAGATTCTCTGGCCGCATGAAGCCATCCGGGCTCGTCCGGGGATGTACTTGGAGGGTGCCTCTGATCCGTGCTCGCAGGCCGAGGTGTTGCTCAAGTTGACTGTCGAGAGCATGGCCATCACAGGTAATGGTGCCGAGCGGCTTCCGGTCGTGCTCCGGCTCTGGCCAGGCCCCGCATTCGAGATGACCTGCCCCTGGCAGTGTTCTTCGTCCGAGTTTCTTGGCCGTGGGCGCTCCACCCTCAGCTCCATCGAGTGGAGAATGTTGAACCTTTTCGCGGGGGCCCAAGGACTTGGGAGTTCCTCGATGGCCACGGCATTCTACTCAGTGCCTTGTCATCCCGCGTACTCCTGCAGGTCTCGAACGGAGAGCGATGCCGCGAGAGTGCCTACTCCCGAGGCGGCCTCATCTCTCCCTTGCAGGACTCAAGGACAGGCCCGTCGAACGGCTCGTGCGTCGTGTTCGAGCTGGACCCACTCTTCTTCAATGATGCAGCGAGAGCGCACGTGCACTCGGATGAAGTGCTCGACGCCCTCGCGGCCCGGTTCTCCTGGCTGACCATCGCCCAGCGCGCATCGGACGTTCGCGCGGGCGACCCGTGGTCGCCGTGAGCCTCTCTACGCGATGATGTTCGGCTTGCCCGGCTGCCCGGGAGGCGGCGGGTCGTGAATCCCCGGCGGCGAGATGTCAGGCGGCAGGGGAGGCTCGATCTCCGGCGGTTGCTTGCGCGGCGGCTCCTCGGCGGGAGGCTGCCGGAAGGGCGGCTCATGCTGGGGCTGCCGAGGGTCCGGCTCCTTGACCGGCGCGTTGGGCTCGGGCTCGGGAGGCAGGGGCGTCGGGTGCGGAGTCCCGGGGATCGGCGGCTGCTGCGTGGGCATTCTTGCGGCGCTCCTTGAAGGGATTCGGTCCGTCTGCCCGCTCAAGGTGTGCACGCCCGGCCATGCGGGCACCTTCCCGCACACGCTCGCGTGGGCCACCCAGGCTCTCGTGGCCCTCACGCGCGGGGGCCGTGCTCACGGGGCCCGGCTCGGACGTCCCGTGGTTGCTGCATCGCGCCATGTCCGCCGTCAGGTTCTCCCGATGGGACTTATCGACAACCCAACAGGAGGCACTTCATGAAGGCAGCCATTTGGGGGCTCGGGGGACTGGGGCTGGGCGTGGGGCTGATGTACTGGAGCGATCCACGCAGCGGCCGCTGGCGCAGGTCTCATCTACAGGGCAGGGCCGTGCACGCCGCCCACGAGGCCAGCTCCGCGGTCGACGTCGTCCGCCGCGACCTGGCCCAGCGCTCGCGAGGCCTGTTCTTCGAGTCCGTCAGTCGCTTCCGCTCGGAGCCCGTCGACGACGTCACCCTCACCGAGCGCGTCCGCGCGGCCCTCGGACGGGTCTGCTCGCATCCGGGCTCCGTGAAGGTGTCCGCAAGGGACGGCATCGTCACGCTCGAGGGCTCCATCCTGCTCGAGGAGCTCAAGTCCGCCGTTCCCTACCTCGGCCGCGTCCGAGGCGTGCGCGGCGTGGACAATCGACTGCTCCCCTTCGCCCAGCCCGGCCGCCAGTCCGAGCTCCAGGGCGGCATCGCGCGGCGACGCCCCTTCGGCTCCAGGCACTGGTCCCCCTCGTCACGCTTCTTCGGCGCGCTCGGAGGTATCTCCCTCGCATCCTGGGCGCTCCAGCAACGCGGTGTCCTGGGCTCGCTCCTGGGACTCGGCGGCGCGGTCCTCGGCATCCGCGCGCTCAGCAACCTGGAGCTGCGCCGGCTCACGGGTATCGGCGCGGGGCCTCGCGCCATCACCCTGCACAAGGACATCACCGTGAACGCGCCCGTGGAGGAGGTCTTCGCCTTCTGGGACGCGATGCAGAACTTCCCGCGCTTCATGACCCACGTGGACGAGGTGCGCGTCGACGAGCGCGGTCGCTCCCACTGGAAGGTCCGTGGCCCCGCCGGCCTCCACTTCGAATGGGAAGCCGTCGTCACGAAGCGAGTGCCCAACCAGCTCCTCGCCTGGAAGAGCGTGAAGGGCACCTCCGTGGAGAACGCCGGCGTCATCCACTTCGAGCCGACCGCGAAGGGCGGCACCCGGGTGGACATCCGCCTGTCATACAACCCGCCTGCCGGCGCCATCGGCCACGCCTTCGCCCGCCTGCTGGGCGTCGACCCCAAGCGGCAGATGGACGACGACCTCCTGCGCTTCAAGTCCCTGCTCGAGCGCGGCAAGGCCACCGGCCACGAGACCGTGACGCGCGAGTCCCTGGCCCCGAACCGGAGCGGGCGGACCTCCCTGATGCACTGACGCGCCGCCGTCACGCAGGATTTGCGCGCCCCGGACCATGAGCTCCGAGGCGCGCATTTCTTGCGCGCCACCGGGTCGCCCGGACCCGCTGCGGGCTGGCGCGGTGCTTGCTGCGGAGTTGCTCGTCCGATGTGGGGCGAGCGGTTAATGTCCGCCCCGAAACCATGGCGGAAACCTTGTTCGAGGAGCTGAAGCGGTACGTGGGGTTCGGAGCGCGGGACGAGCTGTCACTCGTCGGCCTCCACTCCCTCGCGAAGCCGCACTTCCCCCGCATCGCGCGCGTCTTCTACGACCGCATCCTGGAGCACGAGGGCGCCCGCCAGGCGCTCGAGGGCGGCGAGAGCCAGGTGGGCCACCTGCGAGGCACGCTCCAGGTGTGGATGGACCAGCTGCTGCGCGGCCCGTGGGATGAGGCGTACTTCGCGCTGCGCTGCCGCATCGGCCGCATGCACGTGCGAATCTCCCTGGAGCAGCACTACATGTTCGGCGCGATGAACGTGCTGCGCCAGGAGCTCAACGCCATCATCGACACGGCGTTCACCACCCAGCCCCAGGTGCTCCACGACACGCGCGCGGCGCTCGGCCGCATCCTGGACCTGGAGCTGGCCATCATGCTCCACACCTACCGCGAGGACCTGCTCGCGCAGCAGGCGCGCACCGAGCGCCTGGCCACCTTCGGCCAGCTCGTCGGCTCCATCGGCCACGAGCTGCGCAACCCGCTGGGCGTCATCGAGACCTCGCTCTACATCCTGCGCAGCCGTCAGGGCGCCACGGTGGACGAGCGCACCGCCAAGCACCTGGACCGCATCGGCGAGCAGGTGGGCATCGCCAACCACATCGTGTCCGACCTGCTCGACATGATTCGCGACCGCCCCCTCCAGCGGCAGGAGGTCTGGTTGGACGAGGTCTGGCAGGAGGCCCTCAAGGCCGTGGTCCGCCCCGAGAACGTCCGTGTCAGCGCGGAGGGCCTGGTGTCCCTGCCCGCGGTGCACGGCGACGCGGGGCAGCTGCGCCAGGTGTTCGTCAACCTGCTGGAGAACGCGGTGCAGGCGCTCGAGGAGTCCGGCGGGGACATCTCGCTCCACGGCTCGACGAGCGACGCCGGTCAGGTGGAGCTGGTGCTGGAGGATTCGGGGCCCGGCCTCAGCGAGGCCATCCGCGAGCGCCTCTTCGAGCCGCTGATGACCACGAAGGCGCGGGGCATCGGTCTGGGCCTGCCGCTCGTGCGCCGCATCCTGGAGCGGCACGGCGGCTCCATCACCTACGCGCCCCGGGCCGGCGCGGGTGCCCGGTTCGTGCTTCAGCTCCCCAAGTCCCCCGAGGAGGGCACTCGTGCGACGCTACCTCCTGCTCGATGACAACCGGGCGTTGGCGGAGAACCTCGCCGAAATCCTCCGCGACGAGGGCCACCAGGCCACCGTCGTCTCCACGGGCGACGAGGCCCTGCGCGCGGTGGGCGCCACGCGCTTCGACGCGCTGGTGACGGACATGCGCATGCCGGGGATGAGCGGCGCGGACGCGGTGCGCTGCATCCGGCGCGTGGACCCGGGCATCGCCACCGTCGTCATGACGGCCTATCCCCGTGAGGACGACCTGGAGACCGCGCGGCGTGAAGGGCTGCTCGCGGTGCTGCCCAAGCCCGTCCCCATCTCCACGTTGATGGAGCTGCTCGCCAACGCACGACGCGACGGCCTGGTGGTGGTGGCCGAGGACGACCCGGCGCTCAGCGACAACCTCTCCGAGCTGTTGCGCGCCAGGGGCTTCTCGTGCGTGACGGTGAGCTCCGCGCTGGACGCGGACCTGCTCTCCTGCGCGATGCCGTTCGCGGCGCTGGTGGACCTGCGCATGCCCGGAGGCCCGGACGGTGAGGCGCTGCGGCGCCTGCGCGCGCGCTTCCCCAGTCTGTCCACCTTCGTCATGACGGCCTGGCCGGACCTGGCGCCCCTCGGCGAGGGCGTGGATGTCTACTCGAAGCCCTTCGACACCGGCGCGCTCATGGGCGCGCTGGAGACCGCGCACGCCGCGCGCCCCGTGTCCTCTCCATGACCGAGCCCAACTCCCAGTCCCCCGCGCGAGTCCTCGTCGTGGACGACAACGCGGCGTTCCTGGACAACCTCGATGAGCTGCTCGGCGACGCGGGCTACGTGGTGCACGCGGCGTCGACCTGTCGGGGCGCGCGGGAGAAGGCTCGCGACGGGTTCGACGTGGCGCTGGTGGACCTGCGGCTGCCGGACGGAGACGGCACGGCGCTGGCGGCGGAGCTGAAGGAGGGCTCGCCGGACTCGGAGGTGGTGCTGCTCACCGGCTTCGCCACGCTGGAGACGGCGGTGGCGGCGGTGCGCGCGGGCGCGTGCGCATATCTCATGAAGCCCTGCGCGCCGCGAGAGCTGCTCCTGACGCTGGAGCAGGCGATGCGGCAGGTGCGGCTGCACGCGGAGAAGCGGGAGCTGGCCCGACGCGCGCAAGTGACGGAGAAGCTGGCCGCGGTGGGGACCATGACGGCGGGGCTGTCCCACGAGATTCGCAACCCGCTCAACGCCGCGGCCCTCCAGCTGTCCGTGCTGGAGCGTCGGGTGCGCAGGCTGCCGGACCACCAGCAGGGCACGTTGCTGGAGCCGCTCCTGCTCGTGCGCGACGAGATTCGCCGGCTGGACCACATCCTGGAGGACTTCCTCCAGTTCGCCCGGCCCCGTGAGTTCCGCCCCGGCTCCGTGGACGTGAAGGCGCTGGTGCGCCGCGTGGTGGACCTCTTGAGCAGTCAGGCGGAGACGCGCAAGGTGTCGCTGACGCAGGTGGTGCCGGAGTCGAACCTGCCCGCGCTCTCCGGTGAGGAGGAGCGACTGCGGCAGGTGCTCATCAACCTGTGCCTCAACGCGCTGGAGTCCACGCCCGCCGGAGGCCACGTGACGCTCACCGTGGGCACCGAGGACACGCGCGTGTGGCTCACGGTGGACGACACGGGCTCGGGCGTCCCGGAGGCGATGAGGGACCGCATCTTCGAGCCCTTCTTCACCACCAAGGCGCAGGGCTCCGGGCTGGGGCTGCCCATCGTCCACGCCATCGTCACGCAGCACGGCGGGACGCTGGAGGTGGGCACCGCACCGAGCGGCGGCGCCCGCTTCCTCCTGCGGCTCCCGATGGCGCGCTAAGTAGGTCGCCACAAGTTCCGAGACAAATGCAGGGACCTTGCCCGTTCCCGCTCCGCCTCGGATTCGCTCAGGAACATTTGGCGATCTACTTAGGGCGACGCGCCACCGGGGGCTTCACGTCACTTCAGAAGCCGGCGACGGGAGGCGTCACCACGCTGGACGCGGAGACGCTCGCGCAGAGGATGCAGGCGCTCTGGCTGGAGCCGTCCGCGCGCTTGCCGGGCTTGTCCGCGCTGGCGAGCTGCTGGTCCCTGCCGCCACCGGGCTCATTGGTGAACCAGATGTCGAACTCGTAGTGCACGGGCACCGGCTTGCCGTCGAGCGTCGCGGGCTCGTAGCGCCACGTCGTCAGGGTGCGGATGACGCCTTCCTCCAGACCGGAGAGGCTCTGCAGCGACTTGCAGTTGGTGACGCTGCCCTCGGCGGTGATGGTGCACCGGGTGACGATGGAGCCCTTGGGGACGGCGGAGATGCGCGAGCGCAGGTTCTGGGTGATGTCCTGGAAGGCGAGCCGCTGCCCGGACACGAAGCGGGGCGGGGTGATGCCGGGCCCCAGCGTGAAGGCGCCGTCGTCCTCCGGTTGGGGACGGGGCGGCGTCGGCGCGGCGGGCGGCGTCGTGGCCGGAGTGAGCGCGGGCAGCGCCGCGGCCATCACCTGCATCGAGATGCTGTCGTGCTCCACCTGCGCTTCGTCCACCGGCGTCTCGTGGCTCTCCACGGCCACGGCCTCGGAGGGGACGGCGGGCTCCACGTCGAGCGGGTAGGGCGTCCTGGGGAGCTGCGTGCGCGCAATCCCCTGCGTGTCGGGGATGAGCAGCGGCCGGGGGCTGGGCTCGCGCGCCTTGCGAGGCGCGGTCGAGACCTTGTGGAGCACGCGCGTCGGACGGCTGGGCGTCTTGGAGGTCAGGTCGAGCGGGAGGATGCGGGGCGCCGGAGCCACCAGGGGCCGATGCACGGGCGGGGTGACCTCCGTGAAGGCGCGCTCGTGCTTCGCCACCGGCGCCACGTCCAGGGCCTGGGGCGCCACGGCCATCGCCGTCATCGGCACCTGTGAGGAGCCCAGCGCCACGGCGAGCGCCGCGCCACCCAGTCCACTCACCAGCCGCCACGAGCGACGAGGCGCCCGCGTGTCGGGGACCGACAGCAGCCGCCGGATGCGGCCCAGCAGCGAGCCCCCATCCGCGCCCAGCGCGAGCAGCGCGGACGGCGGCGCGCGCAGTTGCTCGATGTGCGCCAGCGCGCGGGCGTAGAGGACCGCGTCGCCACACGACTGCACGGCCTGGTCATCGGCGCAGTGCTCGCGCTCCTCGCGGATGCGGTGGGACAGCCACCAGACGGCCGGGTGGTAGAACAAGAACGTCTCCACCAGCGCCTGGAGCAGGTTGACCAGGTAGTCGTGCCGCTGGATGTGCGCGAGCTCGTGGGAGAGCACCGCCTCCAGCTGCTGCGGCGACAGCCCGGTGATGGCCCCCGCGGGCACGAGGATGAGCGGACGCCACAGGCCGATGACCTGGGGCACGTCGATGCGCGTGGACGCCATCAGCCGCACGGGGCGCGACATCCGCAGCTTCGCGAGCGCGCGCTCCATCGCCTCGCGCCAGACGCTGTCGGGCTCGCGGGTGTGCAGCCTCGACAGCCGCTGCGCCGCGTACCAGGAGACGAGCGTCCGGGCCGACAGCAGCAGCACGCCGGCGCACCACGCCGGCAGCAGCCAGGGCCGCAACAGCTCCAGCCAGGTCATGGTGACCTCGGCCGTGGGCGCCAGGTCCGCCACCACGACCTCGCGGGCCACCGCCGCCGGAGCGAGCGCCTGGGGGGCGAGGCCCACCGAGGCCGCCGCGGCCGGCCCCTCCATGAGGGCCCGCAGGAAGGTCACGAGCGGCAACACCGCCATGGTCGCGAGCCCCAGGCACGCGACGACATAGCGCCCCTTCGCCGAGCGGCGCGACATCATCGCCAGCAGCCCCGCCACGACGAGGGCCACCGCGCCGCCCTGCCAGACGAAGTCGATGAGGGCCCGTTCCAGCGCGTCCAGCACGTGCATCACTTCCCCCGCCTCTCGTGCTCGTCCAGCAGCTTCCGGATCTCCGCCAGCTCCTGCGCCGAGGCCCGCTTCATCGACAGGGCCTGGGCGACGACGCTCGACGCCGAGCCCCCGAAGGCGCGGTCCATCAGGTCTCTCAGCAGGTCACGCTGCGTGCGCTTCTGGCTGAGGGCCGCCTCGTAGACGTGCGTGCGCTCACTCTCGTCGCGCTGCACGAGCCCCTTCTCCGTCATGTTCTGGAGGAGCTTGAGGACGGTGGTGTAGCCGGTGTCCTTCTCCTGCGTGCCTCGGAGGGACTCATGCACCTGCCGCACGGTGCTGGGCCCCAACTGCCAGAGGACTCGGAGGATGGCCAGCTCGGCGCGCGTCGGCTGCGGTGGAACGGGCGTCATTCGCGAAAGTATTACGACGTATGTCGTATCTGTCAACGACACTCGTCGTAGATGCCCAGGGACGGGACACCGCGTCAGCGCGGGAGGACGGGTGTCCCGGGGCGCAGCTCAGGACTCCGCGGCCAGGTCCGGGCCGTTGGGCTCGTCGCCGTCGAGCCGGGCGGGGGCGCCGTCCGACTGGGCGCCGTACTCCTTGAGGCGGTACTGGATCTTGCGCACGCTGATGCCCAGCACCTCCGCCGCGCGCGAGGTGGAGCCCTGCACCATCTCCAGCGTGCGCAGGATGGCCTCCCGCTCGATGGCGGCCAGCGTGGCGCCGGGGATGAGCGAACCCTGGCTGGTGCCCGAGGGCCGGGGGCCGCGCAGGACCGGGGGCAGGTCGTCGGTGGTCAGCTCCTGGCCCTGGGTGAGCACCACCGCGCGCTCGATGGCGTTCTCCAGCTCGCGGATGTTGCCCGGCCAGTCGTGCGCGAGCAGGGCCTGGAGCGTGCCCGGGGCCAGCCCCCGGACCTGCTTGCCGTAGGAGTCGCCGTACTTCTCCAGGAAGTGGTTCACCAGGGCGGGGATGTCGCTCTTGCGCTCGCGCAGGGCCGGGAGCGTCACGCTGACGACATTGAGCCGGTAGTAGAGGTCCTCGCGGAAGCGGCCCGCCTTCACCTCCGCGGCCAGGTCGCGGTGCGTGGCGGCCACGATTCGCACGTCCACCTTGAGCGTCTGGGTGCCGCCCACGCGCTCCAGCTCGCGCTGCTGGAGCACGCGCAGCAGCTTCACCTGCACGGTGGGGGAGATCTCCCCGATTTCATCCAGGAACAGCGTGCCGCCGTCGGCCAGCTCGAAGCGGCCCTCCTTGCGCGCGATGGCGCCGGTGAAGGCGCCCTTCTCGTGGCCGAACAGCTCGCTCTCCAGCAGGTTCTCGGACAGCGCGGCGCAGTGCACGCGGATGAAGGGCTTGTCGCGGCGGGGCGACTCCTGGTGCAGCGCCTGGGCGATGAGCTCCTTGCCCGTGCCGGACTCGCCCAGGATGAGCACCGTGGCGCGCGTGCTGGCCGCGCGGCGGATGACGTCGTAGATGCCCTGCAACTGCGGCGACTCGCCGATGATGTCGTGGAAGCGCCGCACGCGGGTGCGGACCTGGTCCCTGAGCGCCTCCGCCTCCTGGCGCAGGCTGCGCTTCTCCAGGGCCTTGGACAGGGTGACGAGCACCTGGTCCGCGTCCAGCGGCTTGAGCAGGAAGTTGTCGGCGCCGGACTTCATCGCCTCCACCGCCATCTCCACGCTGGCGAAGGCCGTCATCATGACGAACGTGGCGTCGCTGCCCTGCTCGCGCGCGGCGCGCAGCAGGCTCAGGCCGTCCATCTTCGGCATGCGCACGTCGGTGAGCACCACGGCGGGGGAGAAGTCCGCCACGCGCGCGAGCGCCTCGGCGCCGTCGGCGGCCTCGGCCACGTCGTAGCCCTCCTCGTTCAGGATGGTGGCGATGGCTTTGCGGGCGTTGTCCTCATCGTCGACGACCAGGATGCGCTGTGCGGACATGGGCGGGGGCTCGGGGTCAGGGGAGTGCGAGACTCGTGGGTTCGCGAACGATGGGGCGGGCGGCGCGGGCGTGCCACGTCTCCACCACGGGCTCGATGCGCGGGGATATCTGGATGACGGAGCTGGGGAAGCAGTGCGCGGGCAGCTCCGCGAAGATGCGGCGTACCACCTCCGCCTCCGCATCGGTGGCCACGGCCACGTGGGGGCGGACGATGAGGTCGGTGAGGTGCGGCGCCTGGCCGGGGCTCGCCACCAGCCGGGCCACCGCGCAGCTCTGGTAGAAGAGGATGGACACCTCCGCTTCGCGCGCGCGCTCCAGGAAGGCCAGCAGCGTGCGGCCCTCGACAGCGCCCACCAGCAGCGTCTCCGGGGCCCAGCGGCCGGCCTCCGGCGCGCCTGGCTCCACCAGGGGCAGGCCGATGGGAACGGGGGGCGCACGGTCGCTCGTCAGGACGGCACCGTGGTCGCCTTGCCAGTAGAGGCGCGTTTCGTACTCTGTGACGGTAACGGACGTCATGGGCGCTCCTCCCGCAGAGCCTTGTGCCGGCATTGCCCCTTCAACCCGTGTGCCGGGACAGTGCTTCATGATGGACCCAGGCTTCGTCCTGGAGTCCTGGAGGTGCGGGCGAGGGTAGCTCATGGCAGCCCGAAGATTCGCAGGACCCAGGGGCCTGTCGCGCTGACCAGCAGACAGCCGGCCACCATGAGGGGAAGTCCCAACCGCAACAGCTCCGAGGTCTCCAGTCCTTCTCCCGCGGCCATGGCGTTGGGAGGGGTGCTGATGGCGAAGGGGATGCCGAAGGCGCACCCCATGGCGACGAGGATGGGCGTGGACGCGGAGGGCTCCACGCTGAGCGCCAGCGGCATGAGGAGCGCGGCGGTGCCGGTGTTGCTCATGAGCGCGGACAGCGCCGCGGCGACGACGACGAGCGCGCCGAGTCGGGCCGACGGGGGCCAGGTTGCAAGGCTCGCGCCGTCGAGCGCGTGGGCCACCAGCCCCGAGTGCTCCAGCAGCTTCCCCAGCCCCAGCCCTCCGGCGATGAGCAGCAGGGTGGACCAGTCGAGCTTCTTGAGGTCCTCGCGCTCGAGCAGGCCCGTGCCGAAGAGCAGCGCGGTGGCTCCCAGGGCGACCACGGGAGCGGGCACGCCGTGCACGGGCTCCGACAGCCAGGCCACCACGCACGCGGCGCTGACCCAGAGGACCTTCCGGCCTCGGCCATCCAGCGGACGTGTCACCTGTGCGGGCAAGGACAGGGTGCCGCCCAGGCGGAAGCGCAGCAGCACCAGTCCGAAGCCCAGCACGAGCATCAGCGCCGTGAGGGGCAGGGCGAACGCCATCCAGCCCGCGAAGGTGACGTGCGCGTAGGCGCTCGCGGCGGACACCGCGAGGGCGTTGGGGCCGCTGCCCACGGGCGTGGCCATGCCGCCCAGGTTCGCGCCCAGCGCCACGCCCGCGAGCAGGGCGGGCCGCAGGGACGTGCCGGGAGGCGAGGTGTGGAGGACGGGACGGAGCGCGGCGAGCATCATCGCCGCCGCGGCGACGTTGGACATCCACATGGAGAGGAAGGCCACGCCGCCCATGACGAACAGGAGGAGCAGCCGGGGGCGTCCGCGCGACAGGCGCACCACGTGGCCCGCCACGGCGGAGTCGAGGCCGTGACGCATCGCCGCGACCTCGAGCGTGAAGCCGCCCAGGAAGAGGATGAGCACGGGGTCCGCGCACCAGGTGAGCACGGACGAGAGCGCGTAGTCCTTCCCCAGCGGGCCGAGCACCACCGGCGTCGCCCCGAGGAGCAGGAGGGTGGGGACGAACGGCGGGACCAGCTCGGTGAGCCACAGCACGAGGCAGACGCCGGCCACCAGCACCGTGCGCGACGCGACCTCGCCCTGCACCCCGAACGCGGACAGCCACGCCACCGCACCCAGCCCCACCAGTGCCAGCGCGGGCCGCACCCAGCGGCGCACGGGGGGCGGGGGCGCCGCGTCGGGCGCTGGGGAGGTGAGGGCCTCGGCGTCACGTATCGAGGCGAGGGGAGCGTTCATGGTGGGAGTCGGTTGCGCGGTGGAGCGAGGGCCCGCGTCGGGGGCGCGTTCGTGGCCGAGGCTCCATCGATGCGAGGGAGCTTCGTCCGACCCGGCAGGCGCCCCGCGAGGGAGCGGCCGACGTGGGACCGCGGCCCCACGTCGAAGAACTCAGGCGTTGAACTCGCGCGCCAGCTCGCGGCGGTCCTTGTCCTCGATGAGGTGTTGCGCGTAGCGCACCAGGTCCGCCTCGGTGATGAGGCCCAGCAGCGTGCCGTCGCTGCTCACCACCGGCAGGCAGCCGAACTTGTTGCGCAGCATCATCACCACCGCGTCGCGCAGGGAGGCCTCGGGCGCGACCGTCGTCACCTCGCGCGTCATGATGTCCGCGGCCCACAGCGGCTGCGCGGCCGGATCATTCGCGCTCGTGGCCGCCGCCCGCAGCAGGTCGCGGTGGGTGATGAGCCCCACGAGCTTCCCCTGGCGCACCACGGGCAGATGCCGGATGCGGTGCAGCCGCAGCAGCTCTTCCGCCTTGCCCAGGTTCTGTGTTTCCTTGAGCGTGACCACCTCGCGTGTCATCAGCTCTCCGACGATCTGCATGTGTGGCGCTCTCCGGGTGAGTGTGGATGCCTCCAGGAGGCATTGCAGGACGGGGGCCAGCCCCGGTTCCCTCGGGCAACGGTGATTGCGGCCTGTGGCGCGCGCAAGGTTTGCGCGTCGAGGGGTCGTCCCGCATTCCTTGCGCCTGACTGTTCGCCGGTCGGCGCCTGGCTCCGCCCCAGGCCGGGTTGAACCCCGTCCCCATGTGCGCTAGATGCTCACCCAGTCGCTAGGGGTGCCCCTTGGAAGGGGCTGAGACGGCCGCGCGGCGCGGCCAACCCTTGGAACCTGAACCGGGTCATACCGGCGGAGGGAAGCGGCCCGAAGCTTCCTTCCGGAGGCTTCGTCTGCCTTCCCGCCCGTCCTCGAGGAGAGAGAGATGAGCGGAGCATCCAAGAGCCTGAAGGTCGATGGGAAGCTGTTGGAGGGCATCAGTCGAGGCCCCCTCCCTGCCTCCCGCAAGGTGTACGTGAGCGGGGCGCTGCACCCGGACGTGCGCGTCCCCCTGCGCGAGATCTCGCAGACCCCCACGCGGCATGGCCACGGGCCGGACGCGCGGCAGACGCCCAACCCCCCGGTGCACGTCTATGACTCCAGCGGCCCGTACACGGACCCGGAGGCGGACATCGACCTGCGCCGGGGCCTGGCGGCGACGCGCGAGGCGTGGATCCACGCGCGAGGCGACACGCGCGAGCTGGAGGGAATCACCTCCCAATACGGCCTCCAGCGCGAAGCGGACCCTCGGCTCGCGGGGCTGCGCTTCGGCCACCGCCGCAAGCCGCGCGTGGCGCGAGCGGGCAGCAACGTCACCCAGCTGCACTACGCCCGGCGCGGCGTCATCACCCCGGAGATGGAGTACGTGGCGCTGCGGGAGAACCTGCGCGTGGAGGCGTCGCTCGCCGCGCAGCACCCCGGACACTCGTGGGGCGCGGCCATCCCGCGCGTCATCACCCCGGAGTTCGTCCGCGACGAGGTGGCCCGGGGCCGCGCCATCATCCCCGCGAACATCAACCACCCGGAGCTGGAGCCGATGATCATCGGCCGCAACTTCCTGGTGAAGATCAACGCGAACATCGGCAACTCCGCCGTCACCTCCTCCATCGAGGAGGAGGTGGAGAAGATGGTCTGGTCCATCCGCTGGGGCGCGGACACCGTGATGGACCTGTCCACCGGGCGCAACATCCACGAGACGCGCGAGTGGATCCTCCGCAACGCGCCGGTGCCCATCGGCACGGTGCCCATCTACCAGGCGCTGGAGAAGGTGGGCGGCAAGGCGGAGGACCTCACCTGGGACATCTACCGCGACACGCTCATCGAGCAGGCCGAGCAGGGCGTGGACTACTTCACCATCCACGCCGGCGTGCTGCTGCGCTACGTGCCCCTCACCGCCAGGCGCCTGACGGGCATCGTCAGCCGAGGCGGCTCCATCCTCGCCAAGTGGTGCCTCGCGCACCACCAGGAGAACTTCCTCTACACGCACTTCGAGGAGATCTGCGAGATCATGAAGGCGTACGACGTCAGCTTCAGCCTGGGGGACGGGCTGCGGCCGGGCTCCATCGCCGACGCGAACGACGCGGCGCAGTTCGGCGAGCTGGAGACCCTGGGCGAGCTGACGAAGATCGCCTGGAAGCACGACGTGCAGACGATGATCGAAGGCCCGGGCCACGTGCCCATGCACCTCATCCAGGAGAACATGACGAAGCAGCTCGCCGTGTGCGGCGAGGCGCCGTTCTACACGCTGGGGCCGCTGACGACGGACATCGCGCCCGGGTACGACCACTTCACCAGCGGCATCGGCGCGGCGATGATTGGTTGGTTCGGCACCGCGATGCTCTGCTACGTGACGCCCAAGGAGCACCTGGGGCTGCCGGACCGTGACGACGTGAAGGAGGGCGTCATCACGTACAAGATCGCCGCCCACGCCGCCGACCTGGCCAAGGGGCACCCGGGCGCCCAGGCGCGCGACAACGCCATGTCCAAGGCCCGCTTCGAGTTCCGCTGGGAGGACCAGTTCAACCTCGCGCTGGACCCCGAGCGCGCCCGCGCCTTCCACGACGAGACGCTGCCCGCGGAGGGCGCCAAGGTCGCCCACTTCTGCTCCATGTGCGGACCCCAGTTCTGCTCCATGAAAATCACCCAGGACGTTCGCGACTACGCCGCGAAGACCGGAGTCTCCGAGGAGGCGGCGCTGGGGGCGGGGATGGAGGCGAAGGGGGAGGAATTCAAGAAGGCGGGAAGCGAGTTGTATCGCTGAGCAAGAAACCCGGAATCGAGGGCGTCAAACGACGCTGTGCCTCACCTGTCCGAGACGTGACAATCAGAGTGTGTGCATGCCATGGTAGGTGGGCATGGGCGCGGCGTCCGCGCCCTCGATGATCGGGAGGGGAGACTTCATGGAGACTCCGCCGCGGGAACAAGTGGGTTCGTACATCACCGGCACGCCGATGCCGACCCAGGACGAGAAGACGATGGCGCTGATTGCCCATATGGGCACCATCCTGGGCAACTTCGTGGGACTGGGCTTCGCCGTTCCGCTGGTGCTGATGCTGACGAAGGGCAAGGAGTCGTCCTTCATCCGCGAGCACGCGGTGGAGTCGCTGAACTTCCAGATCACCATCTTCATCGCGGCGGTGGTGGCCTCGATCACGCTGTGCGTGGGCATCGGCTTCGTGCTGCTGCCCATCGTCGGCGTGGTGGCGCTGGTGTTCTCCATCATCGCCGGCCTCAAGGCGAACGAGGGTCAGCTGTACAGGTACCCGTTCGCCATCCGGTTGGTGAAGTAGTCCAGCGCGGGGCTCCCCATGGGAGCTCCGGTTGCACCGGGCGGGTCATGCGCGAGTCGCGCGGGCCCGCCCGTCGTGTTCCTGGGGTGCGCGGCCTCAGCCGCCGATGCCCATCATCGACAGCAGGGTGGCGCCGTTGCCGGGCTCGGTGAAGCGGTGGCCCTCCGGCTTGTCGCCCAGCGCCGCGCGGATGGCGCGCGCCAGCTCCACGTCGGTGGCGCCTCCGCGGATGAGCTGGTGCAGCGGCGCCTGCGCGCGTCCTCCCAGGCAGCTCCTCAAGTCCCCATTGGACGCCACGCGCACGCGGTTGCAGCCGCCGCAGAAGTTCTGCGTGAGCGGTGAGATGAACCCCACGCGGCCCCCCGGCGCGCGCCAGTACCGCGCGGGACCGGAGGTGATGGAGTCCGCGGCCGCGCCCGTCTCCTCGGGCTCCGGTGACAGCTCGAGCCCCTCGCCGCGCAGCCGCTCGATGAGCTCCGCGGTGGGCACGGGCTTGCCCTGCCCGAAGGGCATCAGCTCGATGAAGCGCGGCGTGATTCCCCGCGCGTGCGCGTACTCCACCAGCGCACGCGCCTCGTCGTCGTTCACCCCGCGCATCACCACGACGTTGAGCTTGAGCGAGCCGTAGCCGACCTGGGCCGCGCGGTCGATGCCGCGCAGCACCGCGTCGAAGTCGCCCTGCTTGGAGATGCGCCGGAACGTCTCCGCGGACAGCGTGTCCAGGCTGAGGTTGAGCTGGTCCACGCCCGCCTCGCGCAGCGGCGCGGCCAGTGACTCCAGATGGCTGGCGTTGGTGGTGATGGCCAGGTGCTGGATGCCGGGGATGCCGGAGATGCGCCGGGCGACCTCCAGGATGTCCGGGCGGATGAGCGGCTCGCCGCCGGTGAGCCGCACGCGACGGATGCCCAGGGCCGCGAAGAGGGCGGCGATGCGCCCCAGCTCCTGCGCGTCGAGCAGGTCCTTCTTCCCGCCCCACGACGCGGGAGAGCAGTACGTGCAGCGGAAGTTGCAGCGGTCCGTGATGCTCAGCCGCAGGTACGTCATGCGGCGCCCCTGCGCGTCCAGCAGGGGCGCAGCGAGTGGATCCGTCTGGAGGGCGGGCATCGTCACGGGCGGCCTGACCTCTTAACAGCCGGCTGGCGGCTGTTCATCTCATTCCCCGACGACGGGCTCAGCCTTCACTGCCTGTCGCCGAGCGGATGACGCTGACCTTCGGCTCGGTGGGCTCGCTCGTCCCCGAGCGCGGGGCGGCGGGGACGTTCTCCAGCTCGTCGTCCAGGTCCGTCAGGCGGGCGAGCTCCGCCTCGGCCTCGTTCGCCTCCTGCTCCGCCACGGGGAGCTGGAGCTTCTTCTTCTTCATCTCCTCCTTGATGTGGATGAGCCCTTCCTCGCCGATGTCGAGGAACGCGCGCACCACCTCCGGGTCGAACTGCGTGTTCGCGCAGCGGCGGATCTCCTGGATGGCGTTCGCGAACGTCGTGCCCTTGCGGTACGGCCGGTCGCTCGTCATCGCGTCCAGCGTGTCCGCCACGGCGAAGATGCGCGCGCCGATGTGGATCTCCTGCCGCGACAGGTTGCGCGGATAGCCCGCGCCATCCCAGCGCTCCTGGTGCGACAGCACGATGGCGGACGGCGTGGACAGGAACGGGATGGCCTGGATCATCTGGAAGCCGATCTCCGGATGCTTGCGCATCTCCAGCCACTCGTCCGGCGTCAGCTTGCCCGGCTTGAGCAGCACCGCGTCCGGCACGCCAATCTTGCCGATGTCGTGCAGGAGCGCGCCGCGGCCGATCTCCTCCAGCTCCTTGCCCTGGATGCCCATGCGCCCGGCGATGGCGGACGTGTAGCTGACCACGCGCTGCGAGTGGTCGCTCGTCTCGTGCTCGCGCGCGTCCAGCGCGGCGACCAGGGCCAGCAGCGTGTTCTGGTAGGTGTTGGCGATATTGTGCAGCGCGCTGCGAAGCTCCGCGGTGCGATCTCGCACCTTGCGCTCCAGCTTCTTCTGGTAGCGCTTCCTCGCCATCTCGATGCGGCGCTTGGCGAGCGCCCGCTCGATGGCCCGGATGAGGTCCGTCAGCTTCGGTGGCTTGAGCAGGTAGTCCACCGCGCCACGGCGCAGACAGTCCACCGCGGACTCCGTGTCCCCATAGCCGGTGAGCATGATGACGGACGTGTCCGGCAGTCGCTCCCGCAGGTTCTCCAGGAGCCAGAGGCCGTCCTTGCCCGGCATCTTCATGTCGCTGATGACGAGCGGGGTGTCCTCTTCGCCCGCCACGTCCAGCGCCATCTCGGCGCCGCTCGCGACGACGCAGTTGTAGCCCTCTTCACGCAAGAGGACCGAGATGACGTCTCGCACGGAGTCGTCATCGTCGACGATGAGGATTCGGGGTGGTGCAGGGGGGATGGCTTCCACGGCGGGAGATTCTAGAGGTTTCCGGGTTTCAATGGCGAATGAGTCAGGGAAATTACCACCTTCCTCCACTTGCAGGTTGACAGTCCAGTGCGGCGGTCCAGAAGGCGACCCTGGCAGGCAGAGCGGGCAGGCGGGCGGAGCCCATCGGGCAGGTGGGATGCAAGGCGTTCAGGCGCGGGCCCGGGTGCCTCCCCGGTCATGGCGGAAGGGGGCGAGGTCCAGGGTGGTGCGCTCCCCGAGGACGGCCTGGGCGACGAGCCTGGCGGTGATGGGGGCCAGGAGGATGCCGTTGCGGAAGTGGCCGGTGGCGAGGAAGAGGCCGGGCGTGGGCCCCTCGCCCAGGTAGGGCCGCTTGTCCTCCGTCCAGGGACGGAAGCCGGCCCACGTCTCCGTGATGGGCGCCGAGCCCAGCTCCGGGCACAGCTCCAGGGCCATGTCGAGGATGCGCGCCAGTCCCGCCGCGGTCACCTGCTTGTCGAAGCCCACCAGCTCCATGGTGCTGCCGGCGATGACGCGGCCGTCCGCGCGCGGCACGACGTAGCCCTTCTCCGAGGTGAGGACGCGCTGCAGCAACGGCAGGCGCGTCTGGAGCTGGATCATCTGCCCGCGCGCGGGCCGCACCGACTTCGCCTCCACGCCCGCGCCCTGGACCAGGGAGGACCAGGAGCCCGCGGCGAGGACGATGGCGTCCGCGCGCAGCACCTCGCCATCCAGGTCCACGCCCACCGCGCGGCCGTCCTCGTGGACGATGCCGCGCACGTAGCCGCTGCGGAACTCGGCGCCCACGCGCGCGGCGGCCATCGTCAGCGCGCGCACCAGCAGCCGGTTGTCCACCTGGTGGTCATCCGGGAAGTGCGCGGCGGCCACGGCCCTGGCGGACAGCTTCGGCTCGAGCGCCCGGGCCTGCTCTCCGTCGAGCAGCTCCGCGCGCAGGCCCATGCCGCGCTGCCACAGGACGGTGGCCTCCAGGTGATGCACGGCGGTGTCGGCGAAGGCGACCTTGAGGATGCCGCAGGGCCGGTAGGCGATGTCCACGCCGGACAGCTCGCGCAGCTCCTCGGCGAAGGCGGGGTAGAGGCCGCGGCTGCGCAGGCACAGGTCGAGGAAGGGGCCCGGACCGTCCGACTCCATCTGGGGGGCGAGCATGCCCGCGGCGGCGCTGCTGGCCTCCGCGCCGGGGATGGAGCGCTCCAGGACGGTGACGCGCGCGCCCGCCTGCCGCAGCCGCAGCGCGATGCCGCAGCCCATGATGCCCCCGCCCACGATGATGACGTCCGAGACTCGCATGGCCTTGCTTCCTGCTCGCCCCGTCGAGGGTTTGCAAGCGGCATGACGCAGGTCGAGTTGACGGCGGGGCACCTTTGCCATTACTGATGGAGCCGTGCGTCTTTCTTCCGTGCATCCCCATCATGCGCATCATCGGCTCGGCCCCGACGGGACCGTTCGCCATGCGCATGCCTGGGTGAGCCACTAGACGCACCACCCTCCCGGCACCTGCCGCAGCGACCGAAGGCCCGTCCCCCCTGGACGGGCCTTTTTTCGTTTCCGCGCGGCCACCCTTCCCCCGCAGTCCCCCGCAGGTCCCCCCATGTTGCTGAAGATCGCTCTTCCCAACAAAGGCCGCCTCTCCGAAGAGGTCCGTGAGCTTTTCAACGATGCGGGCCTGGAGGTCCGCGCCCGAGGCGAGCGCGCGCTCACCGCGTCGCTCGGCGGCGAGTTCGAGGCCATCTTCGTCCGCGCGCAGGACATCCCGGAGTTCGTCGCGGACGGCGCGGCGCACGCGGGCGTCACCGGCTGGGATTTGGTGAACGAGGCGGGCCGTGAGCTCGAGCACCTGATGGACCTGGAGTTCGGACGCTGCCGCCTGGTGGTGGCCGCGCGAGAGGAGAGTGGAATCAGCCACGCCAACGACGTGCGTGACGGCATGCGCGTCGCGTCATGCTTCCCGCGTCTGACGCAGGACTACTTCGCGCGCCGGGGGCAGAGCGTCACGGTGGTGCCCGTGTCGGGCGCGGCGGAGATCGCGCCGCACCTGGGCATCGCGGACATCGTCGTGGACCTGACGTCCACCGGGTCCACGTTGAAGATGAACGGCCTGCGCGAGGTGGCCACCGTGCTGGAGTCCAGCGCGCGGCTGGTGGCGTGCCAGGCGAACGTGCCGGAGGCGCGGAGGAAGCTGGAGGAGCTGAAGCTCGCGCTCGGCTCGGTGCTCGCGGCGCGGGGCAAGCGCTACCTGATGGCGAACGTGCCGAAGGACGAGCTGCCCCGGGTGCGTGAGGTGTTGCCGGGACTCAACGGTCCCACGGTGGTGGACGTGCTGGACGGAGGCCGGTTCGTCGCGGTGCACGCGGTGGTGCCGGCGAAGACCATCTACCGCACCGTCAACGCGCTGAAGACGCTGGGGTGCGAGGGCATCCTGGTCACGCGCATCGAAAGGCTGGTGGCGTGATGATGTCGCTTCCTTCGTTCCTGCGGTACCGGGGGCCGCTGGCCAGCCTCTCGCGTCAGGACCGGCAGCGGTTGTTGGAGCGCGGTGGGGACGTGGACACGCGCATCGCCGCGCGGGTGCGGGAGCTCATCGCGAAGGTCCGGCTGGACGGGGACTGGGCGCTGTTCGAGATGGCGCGGCAGTTCGACCGGGCGGAGCTGTCCTCGCTGGAGGTGCCCCGGGCGAGGTGTGAGCAGGCGCTCGCGTCGCTGGAGCCCTCGGTGGCGCGGGCGTTGGGGCGCGCGGCGCGCAACATCGCTCGGGCCCACGAGGCGCAGAAGCCTCGCGCGGTGGAGGTGGAGACGGAGCCGGGGGTGTTGGTGGGACGCAGGCCCGACCCGCTGGGCCGCGTGGGCGTGTACGCGCCCGGCGGGCGAGCGGTGTATCCGAGCAGCGTGTTGATGGGCGTGGTGCCCGCGAAGGTGGCGGGCGTGGGGGAGGTCATCGTCTGCTCGCCGCCGGGGCCGGATGGCCTGCCGCACCCGAGCGTGCTGGCGGCGGCGGTGCTCGCGGGGGCGGACCGGGTCTTCGCGTTGGGGGGCGCGGGCGCGGTGGCGGCCATGGCGTACGGTACGGAGAGCGTGCCCCGGGTGGACCGCATCGTCGGGCCGGGCAACGCGTACGTGGCGGAGGCCAAGCTCCAGGTGGTGGGCGCGGTGGCCATCGAGGCGCCGGCGGGACCGAGTGAAATCCTCGTCGTCGCCGACGAGACGGCGAGCCCCGAGGCGGTGGCGCGGGAGATGTTGGCGCAGGCCGAGCACGACCCGGATGCCGCGTGCGTGACGGTGGCGCGCGGTGAGGGGGTGGCGGAGGCCGTCGCGGAGCAGGTGCGTCGGCTGGCGGAGGACGCGAAGCGGCAGGAGATCGTCGCGGCGGCGCTGCGCTCCCGGGGCGCGGTGCTGAGCGTCGCCTCGCTGGAGGAGGCGTGGCCGTTCGTGGCGGACTTCGCGCCGGAGCACCTGTTGCTCGCCACGGCCGCGCCCTCCGCGGACCTGGCGAGGGTGCGCAACGCGGGCACCGTCTTCCTCGGTGAGCGCTCGTCGGTGGCGTACGGCGACTACATGACGGGCTCCAACCACGTGCTGCCCACGGCGGGGCTGGCGCGGGCGTACTCGGGCCTGAACCTGCTCGACTTCTACCGGTGGACCACCTACCAGCGCGTCGAGCGCGCGGCCTCCGAGGCGCTGGCGGAGGACGTGGGGCTGCTCGCCGACAGCGAGGGGCTGTTCGCGCACGCCGACGCGGCGCGAGCCTGGAGGGGCGCATGATTCCCCTGCGCGAGTCCTTCCGGGACATCCCCCTGTACTCACCGCCGAAGCGGCCGTGTCGCGTGGACCTGAGCGACAACACGAACCTCTTCGGCGTGCCTCCCGCGGCGGAGCGGGTGCTGCGCGAGTCCCGTCCGGAGTCACTGTCCCGTTACCCGCGAGGCTACGCGCCCGACCTGCGCAACGTCCTCGCTTCACGGCTCGGTGTCGGTGTCGGGTGCGTGACGACGGGCTGTGGCTCGGACGACGTGTTGGACAGCGCGCTGCGCGCGTTCCTGGAGCCGGGCGAGGTGCTCGCGTTCCAGGACCCGACGTTCGTGATGATGCCGCTGTTCGCGAAGGTGAACGGCTTGAAGACGGCGCCGGTGCCCCTGCGCGCGGACTTCGACGTGGACCCGGAGGCGCTGCTGGCCACGGGGGCGAAGCTCATCTACCTGTGCTCGCCGAACAACCCCACGGGCACGCAGCTGTCCCGCGCGGCGGTGGAGCACGTGGTGGAGAAGGCGCCGGGCCTCGTCATCATCGACGAGGCCTACGTGGAGTTCTCCTCGGCGCCGGACTTCCTGGACCTGGCGCGCACGCGGCAGAACGTGCTGGTGACGCGGACGTTCTCCAAGGCGTATGGGCTCGCGGGCATGCGGGTGGGCTGGGGCGTGGGCAGCCCGGCGCTCATCGCGGAGGTGGAGAAGGCGCGCGGACCGTACAAGCTCACGACATTGGCGGAGTCGATGGCCGTCGCCGTCCTGCGCGAGGACCGGATGTGGGTCGAGGCCCAGGTGGTCGAGGCACGGAAGAATCGTGAACATCTCCGCGCGGAATTGATGTCGATGGGGCTGTCGCCGCTGCCCTCGGAGGGCAACTTCCTGATGGTGCCGATGCCGGACGCGCTGGGGGTGGCCCAGCGGATGCGTGAGCGGGATGTGAACGTGAGGGCCTTCCAGGGGCTGACCGGCGTGGGGGATGCGCTCCGGATCGGCAGTGGACCGTGGCCCATGCTCGAGGCGGCGCTCGTGGCGCTGCGGGAGTCCTTGCGATGAGAGTCACCCTGTTCGATTACGGCGCTGGAAACCTGCACTCGCTCTCGAAGGCCCTGGCCACGGAGCCGGGCGTGGAGGTCCACGTCGAGGAGGACCCACGCCGGGCAGTGGACACGGATGTGCTCGTGCTGCCCGGTGTGGGGGCGTTCGGTCTCGCGGCGGCGAGGCTGGCGCAGGGGCGGGACACGATGCGTCTGGCGCTGGAGCGAGGGTTGCCGTGCCTGGGCATCTGCCTGGGGATGCAGCTGCTGTTCGACTCGAGCGACGAGGGGGCGGGGAAGGGGCTGGGCTACTTCGCGGGCCACGTGCAGCGACTGGCGGCCCGGCGGGTGCCGCATATCGGCTGGAACCAGGTGGACGAGGACAGCACGTTGTCCGGAGCGAAGCTGGACACCGTGTACTACGCGCACAGCTACGTGTGCCGGGTGGCGGACCCGTCGCTTGTCACCGCGTGGACGACGCACGAGGAGGACCGCTTTCCCGCGGCGGTGCGCCGAGGGAAGGTGGTGGGCGTGCAGTTCCACCCGGAGAAGTCGTCGGCCTCGGGTGTGGCCTTCGTGCGGGCGTTCCTCCGTGAGGTGCGCTCATGAGGGCCATCCCCGCCATCGACCTGCGCGAGGGGGCCTGCGTGCAGCTCGTCGGAGGCTCGTATGACGCGGAGCGGGTGCGAGTGGATGACCCGCTCGACGCGCTTCGACACTGGCGTGGCTTCGGCTTCCGTTCCTTTCACGTCGTCGACCTGGACGCGGCGCTGGGACGTGGCTCCAACGCCCGGGTGGTGACGCGACTCACGTCGCACGAGCCTGGGCTCGCCTTCACGGTGGGCGGGGGTGTCCGGGACACCGCGCGGGTGACGGCGCTGCTGGAGGGAGGTGCCTCGGGGGTGGTGGTGGGCACGCGCGCCATCGAGGACGCGGGGTGGCTGGCGGAGGTGACGGAGCGCTTTCCGGGGCGCGTGGTCGTGGCGGCGGACGTGCGCGGGCGGGAGGTGGTGACGCGAGGTTGGACGGCGGGGAGTGGCAGGACGCTGGACCAGGTCCTCGCGGTGCTGGAGCCCTTGGCGCTCGGTGGGCTGTTGGTGACGGCGGTGCACAAGGAAGGACAGCTGGAGGGCGTGGACCTGTCCCTGATGCGCGAGGTGGTGGCGCGCAGTCGTCACCGGCTCTACGCGTCGGGGGGCGTGACGACGATGGACGACCTGCGCGCGCTGGCCTCGGCGGGGGCGTACGGAGCGGTCATCGGCATGGCGCTGTACACGGGACGACTGGATGCGCGTGAAGTCGCGCGGGAGTTCGCGGAATGACCCTGGTCACTCGGGAGACGAAGGAGACGCAGGTGCGCGTGGAGGTGTCGATCGGTCGCGGGGCGACGCAGGTGGACACGGGGCTCGTGTTCTTCGACCACATGCTCTCCACCTTCGGGCGCTACGCGGGGCTCGACTTGAAGCTGCATGCGCGGGGTGACCTCAAGCACCACCTGATGGAGGACGTGGCGATCACGTTGGGGACGGCGGTGCAGCGGGTGATTCCCGCGACGGCGGCGCGCTTCGCGGAGCGGACCATTCCCATGGACGACGCGCTGGTGCAGGCGTGCCTGGATGCGGGGGGACGCTTCTTCTACGAGGGGCCGCTGAAGAACCGGCTGTACGAGCACTGGATGCGCTCGTTCTGCGAGCACGCGAAGGTGACGCTGCACCTGCGGGTGCTGCGTGGGAAGGACCGTCACCACGTGACGGAGGCCGCGTTCAAGGCGCTGGGGCTCGCGCTGCGGGACGCGATGGTGGATGGCGGCACGGTGTTCAGCATGAAGGGCTCCGTGGCCCTGGAGGTGACGTGATGCTCACGCGACGACTCATCGTCTGTCTGGACGTGAAGGGCGGCCGGGTGGTGAAGGGGGTCCGCTTCGAGGGGCTTCGCGACGTCGGCGACCCGGTGGAGCTGGCGCTGCGCTACGAGCAGGAGGGCGCGGACGAGGTGACGTTCCTCGACATCTCCGCGAGCGAAGAGGAGCGCGAGACGCTCTGGGATTTGGTGCGGCGCACGGCGGAGCAGTTGTTCATTCCGCTGACGGTGGGCGGCGGCGTGCGCACGGTGGAGGACGTGGGCCGGGCGCTGCGCTCGGGGGCGGACAAGGTGAGCATCAACTCGGCGGCGGTGGCTCGGCCCGAGCTGCTCACCGAGTGCGCAGAGCGCTTCGGAGCCCAGTGCGTGGTGGCGAGCATCGATGCTCGCAAGGAAGGAGAGCGCTACCGCGTCTACACGCATGGAGGGCGAAGGCCGACCGAGCTGGACGCGGTGACCTGGGCCCAGGTGTGCGTGGCGCGTGGGGCAGGGGAGGTGCTGCTCACGAGCATCGACCAGGACGGCGCGCGTTCGGGCTACGACCTGGAGCTGACCCGGAGGGTGGTGGACGCGGTCGCCGTGCCCGTCATCGCCTCGGGTGGCGCGGGCAGCGCGGAGCACGTGAGGGACGGGCTCACGCGAGGTGGCGCGGACGCGGCGCTGGTGGCGGGCATCCTCCACGATGGGCTCACGACGGTGGGCGCCATCAAGTCGCTCCTGCGCTCGAGCGGCCTGCCGATTCGGAGCACGCCATGACCCGGACCTTTCGCTGCGCGATGCGCGTGTCCGAGGCGCGATGTCTTCCCGACATGGATGCCGCATCGAGGAACACCATCACCCGGTTGCGCCGCGCGAGCCCGCGCCCCGAGGGTTGCCTGCCAGCGGCGGTGCTTCGCTCAAGCCCCTCCGGTCGCTTCGGACGAACACGGTGGGAAACAGGAGCATGAGATGACGACCCAGGGATTGATGCAGGCGGCGGCGGAGGTCGCGCGCTCGGCAGGTGACGTCGCGCTCAAATTCTTCCGAGGAGGCATCGCGGTGGACACCAAGAGCGACGGCACACCCGTCACCGTGGCGGACCGCACCGCGGAGCAGACGGCACGCGAGTGGCTCGAGAAGCGCTTCCCCGAGGACGGCATCCTCGGTGAGGAGTTCGGTGAGACACGCCCCGGCGCGAAGCGTCGCTGGATTCTCGACCCCATCGACGGCACCAAGACCTTCATCCGCGGAGTGCCGCTGTGGGGCACGCTCGTCGCACTGGCGGAAGGTGAGCGCATCCTCGTGGGGGCCGCGTACTTCCCCGCGGTGGGCGAGCTGCTCGTCGCCGCTCCTGGCGAAGGTTGCTTCTGGAACGGCCAGCGCGCCCGCGTCTCCGAGCAATCCGACCTCGCCCGCGCGGTGGTCCTCTCCACCGACGAGCGCTTCTCCCAGTTCCCCGAACGAGGCGAGGCCTGGCGCCGCTTCACACGTGACGCGGCCGTGTCACGCACCTGGGGCGACTGCTACGGCTATCTGCTCGTCGCCACGGGACGCGCGGAGGTGATGGTGGACGAGCTGCTCTCGCCCTGGGATGCGGCCGCGCTCCAGCCCATCATCGAGGAAGCCGGCGGTGTCTTCACCGACTGGACCGGAGAGCGCACCGCCTTCGGCGGCAACGGCATCGCCACGAATACGGCATTGGCCCGCATCACCCGTGAGCGCCTGGGCGCGCTGAGGAACGACTGATGCTGGACCTGGACACACTCGACTTCACCAAGGGCAACGGGCTCGTCACGGTGGTGACCCAGGACGCGGCCACGGGCGACGTGCTGATGGTCGCGCACGCGGACCGCGAGGCCCTGGAGCGCACGCTCGCCACCGGCGAGATGCACTACCGCTCCCGCTCGCGAGGCCTCTGGCACAAGGGCGCCACCAGCGGGAACACCCAACGCGTCGTCTCGCTGCGCGCGGACTGCGACAGGGACGCGGTGCTCGCCCGCGTCCACAAGGCCGGCCCCGCCTGTCACACCGGCGAGGAGACCTGCTTCGGCTCCGGTCGCTGGGATGCGCTCGCCGCGCTCGACGCCACGCTCACCGAGCGCGCTTCACACGCCCCGGCGCGAGACGAGAAGCCTGGCTACACGCGACGCCTGCTCGGCGACAGGAACCTGCGCCTCAAGAAGCTGGGAGAAGAAGCCGCGGAGCTGGTCACCGCCTGCGCGGACGCGGACGCGAGCCGCGCCGTGGAGGAGGCCGCCGACCTGCTCTACCACCTGCTCGTCGCCATCAAGCCCCTGGGGCTCTCGCTCGAGGACGTGAAGGCGGTACTCGCTCGTCGCGCGGCACCCCAGGTCTCAAACGACACGAGATGAGGCCGTCACACTTCACGTGAAATCCACGCGGGGCTGTCCGGACATTCCACGTATCAGCCCCCGAATTCCGGACGTGTCAGCGTCGACCCAGCGGGATTTGTCCGTCACGGCTGCATCCTCACAGTCGCACTGCGACGAAGAGGTGCGCGCCCCCAGCAGTGACTCTCTTCAATGAAAGGAGTGTTCCTGCTACACATCCAGACGCGCGGCGCAGTGGAGAACGCCGGCCGGGCGCTTCGTGGCATCGAAACCGTCCGCCTCACCGGAGGCATCGTGAACGGCCCCACCACGTACAAGGCAGAGCTCATCGACCGAGTCATCTTCTCCCGCTGGCAGAATCCTCCGACCAAGGAGGACGTCGCGGCGATCCTGGCTCAGATGGAAGAGGCTGCGACGAGCCTCAACACGCGCCTCATCTACATCGGCTCCGTGAGCCCGAAGTCCAAGGTGCCCGACGCGAACGAGCGCACCATCCTCAACAACTTCCTGGTGGACGCGCGCAAGAAGTGTGTCGAGCAGGCGTGGCTCATCTACGAGGGCACGGACCTGCAGCACAACCTCCAGCGCGTCATCATCTCCGGCGTGCTCATCCTCACCCGCACCTTCGACAACTTCCTGTCGGTGGCGAAGTCGGGCGAGTCCATCGTCAAGGACGTGAGCACCGTCCTGAAGAAGGACGCGGCGCCCATCTTCCAGCTCGCCAAGGAGCGCGGCCTCGTCGCCTGAGGCCGCCCCGGCGCGAACTCACCGGGCGCCGAGTATCTCCAGCTCCGCGAGCTGGCCGTCCGCGCTCTCGGGGAACACGCTGACCGCGTCCACGTCCACCTGCGGCACGGTCAGCACGCAGCTCTCCCACGCGCCCGTGCCCTGGTAGCGGCACACCGTGGGGTTCACGAACGAGAAACCTCCCTCCGGGTCACCGAGCCCCACGCCCTTCGGGGTGCGCACGACCGCGCGCAGCGTGCCCGCGCCCTTCGCCCGGACGCGCACGCCCACCAGGTGCTTGAGCGTGGGCGCGTAGCCCGCGCGCAGCGCCCCATCCGCCGCCCAGCGTGAGGTCTTCGCCGCGTTGCTCACCGCGACGCGCGTGTTCTCGTCCCCGTCGAAGGCCTGGAAGCCGGGCTGGGCCCCGGTGAGCTGATCCGGCTTCACCGGCTCGGTCTCCACGCGCGGCGCGCTGACGAGCGTCCGGAGCGTGGGCACCTTGTCCCCCTGCTGGAGCGCCGCCGCGCGCAGCACGGACACGGGAAGGAGCCCGGCCCCCTGGCAGCGGGGGGCGAGACCCTCCAGCAATGGGAGCACCGTCGCGGGCAGGGCGACCTCCGCCTGGGCGGCCGGGGCCAGCCCCAACCGGACGAGGGTGTCGCAGGCTCCCGCCGTGCCCGGCCCCGCGTGCTCCAGGTTCCACAGCAGCTCGGGGACCTCCGGCGCGCGGCCCACGGTGGCGTCCAGCAGGGCCTGACCCACGCGCTGCGCGCAGGGGTTCACCCGGCCCGGGCACTGCTCGCACAGCGTGGCCAGGAGGCCCCGCAGCGGAGTGTCCACTCCCTGGCTGAACGGGGCCCGGGCATTCAGGGCCGGCCCCAGCTCGCAGGCGCGCGCGGTGGGCTGGGCGCAGGCCTTCAGGCGCGCCCGGGCATCGTCCAGGACGGTGGGGACCTCGGGGGCGCGCAGGGCGGCGTCCAGGGCCCGCTCCAGGGCGAGACAGTCGGGCGAGCCGAGCGTGACGGGGGCGGCCGGGGAGGCGGCGGCCCGGGCGGGGGGGCGCTCGGGCGGGGCAGCGCTCGTCACATCCTGGTGCGTCACGCACCACAGACGGCCGAAGGCGATGAGCGCCACGAGCATCAGGAGGAGGGTTCTGAGCGGGAAACGGCGCACGAGCAATCTCCTTGATTCCAACCGGGAGCGGGGGTTATCAGCCCCACCGGGTTCCATCCGCAAATAATGACGGAGGCGTGCGTGGCTGAGACGTTCGACGTGGTGATCATCGGTTCGGGCCCTGGCGGCTACGTGGGCGCCATCCGCGCGGGGCAACTCGGGCTGAAGACGGCCATCATCGAGAAGGACAAGCGTCTGGGTGGCACGTGCCTCCACCGCGGGTGCATCCCCACCAAGTCCCTGCTGTGGACGGCGGAGCTGTTCCACCACGTCAAGGAGGCCGGGGACTTCGGCATCGACCTGTCGAGCCCGACGGTCAACTGGCCGAACGCGATGAAGCACAAGGACAAGGTCGTCACCAAGGGTGCCAACGGCATCGACTTCTTGATGAAGAAGAACAAGGTGACGGTCATCAAGGGCCACGGCCGCATCGCGGGCAAGGGCAAGGTGGAGGTCACCGCCGCCGACGGCACCAAGCAGGTGCTGGACGCCAAGAACGTCATCATCGCGACGGGCTCGGTCCCCAAGTCCCTGCCGAACGTGCCGGTGGACCACAAGCGCGTGCTCAACAGCGACTCCATCCTGCAGCTCGAGCGCATCCCCAAGAGCATCATCGTCCTGGGCGCGGGCGCGGTCGGCTGTGAGTTCGCGTCCATCTTCAACCACGTGGGCAGCAAGACGGCCATCGTGGAGTACCTGCCGGCGCTCTTGCCCATCGAGGACGCGGACATCTCCAAGGAGCTGGAGAAGATCTTCCGCCGCCGCGGCATCGACGTGCACACGGGCTCCGCGGTGGAGAAGGTGGAGCACACGGCGGACGGCGTGCGCGTCACGATGAAGGTCGGCAACGAGACCAAGACGCTGGAGGCGGAGATCCTCCTGTCGGCCGTGGGCCGCTCGCCGGTGACGGACGACGTGGGCCTGGACAAGACGTCCATCAAGACCGAGCGCGGCTACATCAAGGTCGACTCGATGCTGCGCACCAGCGAGCCCAACGTCTACGCGGTGGGCGACGTCATCCCCACCCCGATGCTGGCCCACATGGCCAGCGCCGAGTGCGTGGTCGCGGTGGAGCACATCGCGGGCAAGAACCCGCAGCCCATCAACTACGACCTCACCCCGTCCGCCACGTACTGCTACCCCGAGGTCGCCTCGGTGGGCCTGACGGAGAAGAAGGCCAAGGAGCGCGGCTACGACGTCAAGATCGGCAACGCCCCGTTCGGCGCGGTGACGAAGTCCGCCATCACCAACGAGTCCACGGGCCTCATCAAGATCGTCTCCGACAAGAAGTACGACGAGGTGCTGGGCATCCACATCATCGGTCCGCACGCCACGGAGCTGCTGGCCGAGGCCTGCGTCGCGCTGAAGCTGGAGATCACCACCGAGGAGCTGGCGGGCACCATCCACGCCCACCCGACGCTCTCGGAGATCGTCCACGAGGGCGCCGAGGCCACGCTGGGTCACCCGCGCCACTTCTAGTCGGCGAGGGTGGAGGACGGGCGCCCCTCACGGGTGCCCGCTGGGGCCGTCCCGGAGCGCGAGCTTCGAGGGCGGCCTCTCCATTTCCGGCGTCCTCCCGATGCCCAGGTCCAGCAGCTCCGCCAGGTCCAGCGCGTCCAGCAGCGCGTGCCCTCGCGAGTCGTTGTTGAAGTAGACCCAGGCGGTGTGGCCCGCGTCCCTCCAGCGCTTCAAGTCGCGCGCCACGGGGCGCAGGGCCGCCTTGCCGTAGCGGCCCACGTACCGGGCCTGGGTGCCGTGGAAGCGCAGGTAGCGCAAGCCCCCGGTGGGGTGGGGAATCGGCTCGGGCAGCAGGTCGTGCTCGCAGAGCCCGGCGCGGTGCCGCTCCAGGACGTCCAGCACCTCCGGGTGGTACCAGGCCGCGTGACGGAACTCGACGACCTGGCGGATGCCCCGAGGCTGGTGGGCGAGGAAGCGGTCCAGCTTCTCCGGGTCCGCCCGCGTCATGTGGGGCGGGAGCTGCCAGAGGATGGGGCCCAGCTTGCGGCCCAGGCGCAGGACGGGGGCGTAGAAGCGCTCCAGGCCCTCGTCCACGTCGGTGAGGCGCTTGAAGTGGGTGAGGAAGCGGCTGCCCTTGCAGGCGAAGCGGAAGCGGCCGGGGACCTGGTCGCGCCAGCGGTCCACGGCCTGGGGCGTGGGCAGCCGGTAGAAGGTCGCGTTGATCTCCACCGTGGGGAAGACGCGCGCATACCAGGAGAGCCAGCGGCGGGCCGGCAGGCCGGTGGGGTAGAAGCGCTGCTTCCAGTCCTTGTAGACGTACCCGCTGGTGCCCAGGTGGATGGCGGCCATGGGCTTCAGGCTGGGCATCCGGGGGCCCCGGTGCTCGCCGACAGGGGGCTGCCCGGCCGGGGCGCGGGCATTAGTAGGGAGACGACGTGCGCGAAGGCCCTGCGGGTGCTAACGCCTCGCGTTAGAGGCTTCCCGCTTGAACGTCTTCCGCCCAAACCATAGAAGGCCCGCGACCCATGGCGACTCCTGACCGGTTCCCTCTCCCCCAGGTGACAGAGACGACCCGCAAGCCGGACTGGCTGAAGGTCCGCCTGCCTCACGGCGAGGGGTACGAGCGGGTCAAGGCCATCGTGAAGCGCACGAAGCTGGCCACCGTGTGCGAAGAGGCCCGCTGCCCGAACATCGCCGAGTGCTGGGGTGGTGGCACGGCCACGGTGATGCTGATGGGCGAGGTCTGCACGCGCGCGTGCCGCTTCTGCCACGTGAAGGTGGGCGCTCCGCCGCCGTTGGATCCGATGGAGCCCATCCACCTGGCCCAGGCCGTCAAGGAGATGGACCTGGAGTACATCGTCGTCACGTCGGTGAACCGGGATGACCGGCCCGACGGTGGCGCCAGCCACTTCGCCTCCGCGATTCGCGAGCTGCGCCGCGAGAGCCCGCGCACCATCGTCGAGGTGCTCATCCCCGACTTCAAGGGCGTGGAGAAGGACCTGGCCACGGTGGCCGAGGCCCGGCCGCACGTCGTCGCGCACAACGTGGAGACGGTGGAGCGGCTGACGCCGACGGTGCGGGACCGGCGCGCGAAGTACGCCCAGTCGCTGCGCGTGCTCGAGTACCTGAAGAACCGTCCCGAGGGCCTCTACACCAAGACGTCGGTCATGGTGGGCCTGGGCGAGACGGACGCCGAGCTGGAGCAGACCTTCAAGGATTTGCGCGGCGTGGGCGTGGACGTGCTCACGCTGGGACAGTACCTGCAGCCCTCGCAGTACCACCTGCGCGTGGAGCGCTTCGTCACTCCGGCGCAGTTCGAGTCGTACAAGAAGCTGGCCGAGTCCTACGGTTTCCTCTACGTGGCCTCGGGTCCGCTGGTTCGTTCCAGCTATCGCGCCGCCGAGTTCTTCATGAAGGGCCTGATGGAGCGCGAGCGCCTGGAGCGACTCGGCTGAGCGGGCCCGATTCGAGCCTTGACGCAACCCCCGTTCCTCTCGGAAAGACACCCCATGGCAACCTTCGAATTCAAGCTCCCCGACCTCGGTGAAGGCGTGATGGAGGGCGAGCTGGTCAAGTGGCACGTCAAGGCCGGCGACGTCGTCAAGGAAGACCAGGTGCTCGCCGAGGTGATGACGGACAAGGCCACCGTCACCGTCCCCAGCCCGAAGGCCGGCCGTGTCATCCAGACGCACGGCAAGGAAGGGGACATCGCGAAGGTGCACCACCCGCTGGTGACGATGGAGATCGAAGGCGCCGCGCCGGTCCAGGCCGCGGGCCACGGGGCTCCCGCTCCGGCGGCTTCGGCGGCGGCGCCCGCCCAGGCGGCTGCCGCGGCGTCGACGCAGGCGACGAAGGTGCTGGCCACGCCGGTGACGCGTCGGATGGCGCGTGAGCACGGGCTGGACCTGACGACCATCTCCGGCAGTGGTCCGCAGGGGCGGGTGACGAAGGCGGACGTGGTGGCGGCGCTGGAGGGTGGCGGCGAGCAGAAGAACGTGGTGGTGGCGGCGCCGGCCCAGGCGCGCCCCGCGGCGCCCTCCGTGTCGGCGGGTCGGTCGGACGAGCGCGTGCCGCTGCGAGGCCTGCGCAAGAAGATCGCCGAGAAGATGGTGCGCTCGAAGTTCACGATGCCGCACTTCGCCTTCGTGGAGGAAGTGGACGCGACGGAGCTGGTGGCGCTGCGTGCCCGGCTCAACGCGCAGCTGGCGGCGGTGGGCGACAACACGAAGATCAACTACCTGCCGTTCATCATCAAGGCGACCATCGCCGCGCTGAAGCGCTTCCCGCACCTGAACGCCAACTTCGACGAGGCGGCGCAGGAGCTGGTGGTGCGCGGCGAGTACAACATCGGCATGGCGGTGGCGACGCCGGACGGCCTGACGGTGGCGGTGGTGAAGGACGCGGACCGGCTGACGCTGGCCGAGCTGGCGCGCGAGACGTCGCGGCTGGGTGTGGCGGCGCGTGAGCGCAAGCTGAAGATGGAGGAGCTGACGGGCGGCACCTTCACCATCACCTCGCTGGGGCAGACGGGCGGCCTGTTCGCCACGCCCATCATCAACCACCCCGAGGTGGGCATCATGGGCGTGCACAAGCTCAAGAAGCGCCCGGCCGTGGTGAAGGACCAGGTCGTGGTCCGCGACATGATGAACCTGTCGCTGTCGTGCGACCACCGCGTCATCGACGGCTCGGTGGCCGCGGACTTCGTGTACGAAGTCATCAAGTACCTCGAGAAGCCGGACATGCTGTTCCTGGCGATGACCTGAGGTCCCTGGATGCGGGCCCGGTGAGCGGAGGCTCCCGGGCCTCGTGTCCACGGTAGGGCGTCCCGTGGGGTTGCCAGGGGACGGACCGCCCGCTCGACGGAGGTCGGGCGGTGGTCCTCCAAGACGGTTAGGCTCTGTCGGTATGGCCGAGAACCCTCGCGAGCTGATCCGCGCCGCGCAGTCCGCCGAGCTGAGCGGTGACGCGCCTCGTGCGGTGGAGCTGTTGTTCCAGGCCGCGACGCTCTTCCAGCGCGCGGGGAACGCACCTCGGGCGCTCCAGTTGCTGCGCCATGCGCGCCGACTGGATGCGCGCCGCGCGGACATCGCCGACGAGGTGGCGCGACTCGAGCGGATGTCGGCGATGGATGCTGAGGAGCCTGCCCCTCCAGCACCCTTGATGATGGGAGGCGAGGAGGGTGTCTCGTCATTGGAGCTGGCGTTGAGGCAGCGCCTCATCGAAGCCGCGCTGCGCGAGGAGGAGGCGCCTGGGCTCGCGCAAGCACCTGCCGAAGTCACCGCGTGGGTGTTGGACACAGAGGTGAGTGAAGACCTGCAGCGCCTGGAGGCCCAGCTGTCGCGTGGGAGCGACTCGTACGAGGCCGAGGCGTCGCGAGATGACGCGCTCGCTCCGACGGACGAAAGCACAGGAGCGTCTCCGGGAAGGGCCGGGCCGCCTCGACAGGGGGGGGGCGCTGATTCGCACGACAGCATTGGCGCTGGTGTGACGTCGCGCGTGACAGCCGGAGCTTCGCCCTGCTCGCGATCAGCCGACGATGGGGGAGGGGAATCTCCCGAGCAGGGAGGACTCGCGCCGCGAGGCCGGAGCAGGGTCGGGGCCGACAGCGAGCGCTCTGGCTCGACGCGTGGCCAGTCGTCGGGCGTGACAGCCGGAGTGCCGGCGCGGGACTGGGAACTGGACGCTGACGACAGTGCGAGTTCCGGCGAGGCCTCGAGCGTGACAGCCCGAGCGTCGCCAGACTTCCGATTCATGGCCCGGAGCGCAGGTGCGCGAAGTCGAGCACGAAGCTTCGGTGGCGATCGACTCATGGGTGGCGCTGGCTCTGACGATGCGTCCTGGAGTCCAGGGCTGCTCGATGCGTGGGATGGCCCGGTGGCTGGCGTGTCCGGAGCCGATGACACGTCGGGCGCGGTGGGGTCGAGCGGCGCATCCGAGGTCGAGGATGAGACCTGGCTTCTGGGGGACCAGGGCGAGTTCGTGAGCGCCGAGGCGAGCCAGCCCCACCTCTTGGGTGTGACGGGAACCCGTCCGTTCGGAGCGCCGCTGCGCGAGTCGTCTGACGAATTCGAAGGCGGTGAGGATGACGTCGCGCGCGAGCCTCACGACGTGGAGGACACGCCACCCCAGCGTCGACGCAAGCCGCGCATCATCGAGCGTGGCCCCACCCGCGCGGACGTGACGCTGGACGCGTGGTGCTCGTTCTGTTGCCGACCTCGCGCGGAGATTGGTGAGCTCGTCGCGGGACCGGCGGGCGCGTTCATCTGCAAGGCCTGTCTCACGGCCTCATCATCCCTGTTCGGTGACTCGGTGAGCCCGGTGTCGCTCCCGGCCCGTCCTCGCGTCGAGACGCCGACTCCGAGCGCGCCGGACTTCATCGGGCAGCCGGAGGCGCGGAGTGCGCTCATCGATGCACTCCGCACGGGCGTCCGCTGCGTGCTGCTCATCGGTGCGGAGGGCTGTGGGAAGAGCACCTTGCTCCAGATGCTCCAGCGAGAAGGGCAGGGCGCTCTCACCACGGTCGACGCGCTCACGGCGGCTCCATCCTCCACGCCGCTGTTCATCGAGGACGTGGACCAGCTGACCACGGAACAGCAGCGCACACTCAGCGCCTTCCTGGGTCGGGCCTCGAGGCCCACGGTGGTGCTCAGCGCGCGGGGCAAGTCACCCACGTCGAGCAAGCTCGCGCTGCGTGGAAATGGCCTCCGCCTCAACATCCCCACCACGGACGCACTCTCGCGTGCCATGCGCGGCACCGTCACAGTGAGCATCCTGGAGCACGTCCAGCGCCTCGTGTCCCTGCGTCCGCCCACCTCCGCCGAATACAGGGACATGGCCTGGGCCCACCTCGCCGCGCGTGAGCACACGACGACGGTGTCCGAGAAGGCCCTCGTCGTGCTCGTGGCGGAGGCCGCGCGTTCCGCGCGCGCGGGCCATGAGCTCCGGGCGCTCCTCCAGCGCATCCCCCCAGGCACCTGGGACCTCGACAAAGTCACGAAGCCAGCCCCTGCTCGCAAGGGGCGGCGCAAGAAGGGAACGTCGTGAACACCATCACCGTCTACCGGCTCGGCCGGGTGGAGTACGAGGACGGCCTCGAGCTCATGCGCCTGTTCGGCGACGCGCGTCGCGAGGGGCTCTGCTCGGACGCACTGCTCCTCCTGGAGCACCCGCCCGTGCTGACCCTCGGCCGAGGCGCGAAGCGCGAGAACATCACCGCCTCCGACGCGAGCCTCTCCGCCGAGGGCGTCCAGGTCTTCGAGACCAACCGCGGCGGCGACGTCACCTACCACGGCCCCGGGCAGATCGTCGGCTACCCCATCTTCCTGCTCCCCGAGTCGCGCCGTGACGTGCGTCGCTACGTGCGCGACGTGGAGCGCTCCATCATGCAGGTGCTGTCCGAGTGGGGCATCACCGCCGGCCCCATCCCCAAGTGGCCCGGTGTGTGGATTGGCGAGGAGGGCGCCCCGGACGCGCGGAAGATCGCCGCCATCGGCGTCCACATCTCCCGCTGGCTCACCACGCACGGCTTCGCGCTCAACGTGAACACGAAGATGGAGCACTTCCGCTTCATCGTCCCGTGCGGCATCCGCGAGGCCGGCGTCACGTCCATGCAGCGCGAGCGTGGCAACGCCATCCCCGTGTCCGACGTGGAAGAGGCCCTGGCTCGCAGCTTCTGCGCCGTGTTCGACAGCGAGCGCGTCGATGCGCCGCCGCCCATGTCCACCGTCAGCGTCGCCGTGGTGCGCGGACATGGCCCCGAGGCCCGCGTCCTGCTCGTGCGCCGCCGCCCCGAGCGCGGAGGCTTCTGGCAGATCCTCACGGGCCGCGTGGAGCCCGGTGAATCACCCGCCCTGGCCGCCGCCCGCGAGCTCGAGGAGGAGACCGGACTGCGCCTTGCTCCCGAGGACCTCCACTACCAGCACGCCTTCGCCATCGGCGAGACGCTGCCCCCCGTGCTCGCGCGGGAGAACGGCTTCGCCGTCCAGGCCCCTCCGGACGCGGAGGTCCGCCTGGGCCCGGAGCACGACACCTTCGAGTGGGTGGACGTGCCCACCGCCCTGGAGCGCCTGCCCTTCGTGGGATTGCGCGAGACGGTGAAGCGCGCGGTGGCCCGCCAGCGCGGCGGCGCCTGAGCTACAGCGAGAGGACCATCGCCTCCTTGGCGGCGATGGCCTCCGGGCGGTGCTTGCGCACCTGACGCAGCAGCTTGTCCATGGCCACGTCGTCGCGCGACGGGTCGTGGTGGAAGAGCACCAGCGTCTTGACCTCGGCCGCGTCCGCGGCGGCCACGGCGGCCTGCCACGTCGAGTGGCCCCAGCCCGTGCGCGCCGGCCCACTGCGGCCGTGGTACTCGTCCTCCGTGTACATGGAGTCGTAGATGAACAGGTCCGCGCCGCGCGCGAACTCGAACATCGCCGCGTCCAGCTCGCTGCCGTGCTCCACGTCCGTCGCGTACACCACGGACCTGTCGCCGCACTCCACGCGGTAGCCCAGGTTGCCGCCCGGGTGGTTCAGCTCCAGCCACCGCACCTTCGCGGGGCCCACCCGCAGCGTGTCCCCGGGCGCCAGGTCCCGATACGTCAGCTTCGCGCGGAACGTGCCCTCGGCCGTCACCGGGAAGTAGGGCTGCACCATCTGCCCGCTGAGCAGCTCGCGCGTGCTGCGCCCGTTGCGCGCGGGCCCGTTCACCGTCAGCTCGCTCGTCGGGATGAAGATGGGCGCGAAGAAGGGGAGCCCCTGCAGGTGGTCGTAGTGGTAGTGCGAGATGAAGATGTTGCCGCGCACCGGCGACGTGCCCGACGCCAGCAGCGCGTCACCCAGCGCTCGCGCCCCGGAGCCCAGATCGAAGATCAGCAGCTCGTCCCCGCACCGCACCTCCACGCACGGCGTGTTGCCCCCGTAGCGCTTCGTCTGCGGACCCGGGGCGGGGATGGAACCGCGCACACCCCAGAAGCGCACCTCGAACGGCACGCGCGCCTGATTGCGCACGGCGGTGTCGCGCCGCCGCGCGGGCGTCTTCTCAGCCGGCCTTGGCTTCCGTGTCGTCGTCCTCGGCGAAGAGCTCAATCAGGTGCCCCGTACGCTCGCGCTTCGTCCTCAGGTAGTCGACGTTATGCGGATTGTGCTCGGTCCGGGAAGGGATTCGACGCAGGACCGGAATCCCTTCCTCCACCATCCCGGCGATCTTCAGCGGGTTGTTGGTGATGAGGTCCACCGAGCGTACGTCCAGCGAGCGCAGCATCTCCGCGGCGATGTCGTAGCTGCGCAGGTCGTCCGCGAAGCCCAGCTGCCGGTTCGCCTCGTACGTGTCCAGCCCCTTGGCCTGCAGCGCGTACGCCTTGATCTTGTTCCCCAGGCCGATGCCCCGGCCCTCCTGCCGCAGGTAGAGCACCACGCCCAGGCCCTGCTGGGTGATGAAGTCCAGCGCCCGGTCCAGCTGCTCGCGGCAGTCGCACTTGAGGCTGCCGAAGACCTCGCTCGTCAGGCACTCGGAGTGGATGCGCACCGGCACCCCCTCCACGCCCGACACACTCCCCGCCACGAGCGCCACGTGCTCGCGGCCGTTGCGCTTGTCCCGGAAGACGATGGTCCTCAGCGGTCCACGCCCCGTGGGGACGTCCGCCTCCGAGAAGCGCTCCAGATGCTGGGTGGGCTTTCGGGTCGGAAGGACCTGGGGTGAGCGAGTATCCGACATGGTGTTCTGTTCTCCGGCTGCGAGGCCCCCTGTTTGGTGCCCCACGGAACGCAAGTCAAGGCGGACTCACCAACGGAGCCCACCTGGAATCGCGGAAAGGATGCGTGACGGACGCCTTCGGTTTCTCAAGCCCCCCAGGAGACCGGTAGCAACTCCACACCGTCCCCATGAGACAAGCTGCTGGCCTCCCGGGGGAAGTGCAGCAGGTGCGTCGCGGAGGCCGCGGAGCGCAGCGCTCCGGACGTCTGGGTGGACAACGGCCGTGCCCACAAGCTTCCTTCCCGCCAGGTGGCCGTCACCCGGACGAAATGCGCCAGCCCCGGGCTCTTGGCCAGGCGGCCGTCCAACCGCCCGGACACCCGGATGGGGGCCACGTCCGAGTGCCCCAGCAGGCGGCGCAGCGCCGGCCGGACGAACAGCTCGAACGTCACCAGGGACGAGGTGGGGTTGCCGGGCAGGCCGAAGAACAGCGTGCTGCCGCGCTTGCCCACCACCAGCGGCTTGCCGGGCTTGATGGCCACGCGCCACAGGTGCTGTTCCACGCCCAGGGCCGCCAGGACCTCCTTCACGTAGTCCCGCTCGCCCACGGACACGCCCGCGCTGGTGAGCACCACGTCGAAGCCGTGGGCGCGCGACAGGAACTCGCTCACCGAGTCCCGCGTGTCCTGCGCGATGCCCAGCAGGGACGGCAGTCCGCCCGCGCGGCGCACCGCCAGCGCCAGGGACGGGGCGTTGGTGTCGACGATGCGGCCCTTGGGGGGCTCGTCGGCCCGGCACAGCTCGTCCCCGGTGGAGAGGATGGCCACCCGGGGCGCGCGGGGGACGGGGATGGACAGCTGGCCCTGGCCCCACAACAGCCCCAGCTCGGGGATGCCCAGGGGCGTGCCCCGGGCCAGCAGCAGCGCCCCCTCGTGGGCGTCCTCGCCCCGCGGCCGCACGAACTGGCCGGACTCCACCGCCTCCAGGATGTCCACCTGATCCGCGCCGCCGTTGGGGACGGGGCGGGCGCGCTCGCGCATCACCACCGCGTCCGCGCCGTCGGGCAGGGGGGCGCCGGTCATGATCCGCACGCAGGTGCCCGGGCGGACCTCGTGCCGGGGCGTGGCGCCCGCGTAGACCGTCTCCAACACGGGCAGTCTCACCGGCAAGGGCCCCGTGAGGTCGGAGGCGCGCACCGCGTAGCCGTCCATGGCCGAGTTGTCCCAGGGGGGCAGGGTGCGCTGGGCCATCACGTCCTCCGCCAGCGTCCGGCCCAGGCCCTCGTCCAGGGACACCCACTCCGTGGCCAGGGGGGGGACCAGGGCCAGCACCCGGGCCCGGGCCTCGTCCTCCGGCAGCAGTGTCGCGGCGTCGTTCATGCGCGTGTTCTCCAGGGCTGTTCGCACCCAAAGTCCGAGAGAAAATCAAGTGTTAGTTTGACAGCCCTGCTGATCATCGTTACAAGCTCCAATCATCGCGAAGCCTGCCAGTCCTCCTGGGGGTGGCTTGGCAACCCGTTGAAAGTACACGGGAACTCTCAAGGAGACAGCGTCGATGGCCAAGCCCAAGTCCGGGGCCAAGAAGGCGACTCCCGCTGGAAAGACTGGCGCGAAGCCCGCCGCGAAGAAGGATAAATCCGCCCGGCTGGATCTGATCAAGAACGCGTCCAAGCGCGTCGCCACCTCGACGACGAAGGCGGTCAAGGCCGTCGCGGAGACGGTGGCCAAGGGCGCGAAGTCCGCGGCGAAGAAGGTGGCCGCGGAGGTCGCCCCCGAGAAGGGCAAGGCCGCCGAGAAGGCGGAGAAGGTCGACAAGACCGAGAAGGCCGCCGCGACCAAGAAGTCCGCCGCCAAGCCCGCTCCCGCCGCCAAGTCCGCCACGGCCAAGGCTCCGGCCGCCCCCGCGGCGAAGGCGCCCGCTGGCAAGGCCGCTGGCGGCAAGGCGGGCTCCAAGGCCTCCGCGCCCGTCATCCCCGCCGTGGAGAAGCCCCGTCCCCGCGCCACCAAGCTGCCGCCTCCGGGCGAGCCGCTCACCAAGCGCGAGATGGAGCAGCTGCTCACCGCCGGTGAGGGCCGCGGCGTGACGGGCGAGGGCAGCCTCAAGGGCCGCCTGGTCGTCCTCAACGAGATGCCCAACCTGGTGGTGGTGGGACGCGACAAGCGAGAGCTCACCTTCCTGCTCCAGGGGCCGGACCAGGAGGTCCTGCCGGCGTACGTGAACCACAAGGTCTCCGTCAGCGGGTTGATCCGCAAGACGACCAACCACGGCGGCGTGGTGGACGTGCGCAAGTACTCCGCCAAGAAGCCGGAGGCCGAGGTGGTGGAGGCGCCCCCGGCGGACACCGAGCCCCGGCTGCGCTACCTGTCGCCCGGCGAGGTCTCCATGGTGACGGCGGCCGGCATGGGCGCGGGCATCAAGGGCTTCGCGGCGGTGCGCGGCAACCTCGAGATGACGGGCGAGGAGTTCGTGCTCGTCGTGTCCAACGGCGGCACCCGTCAGCAGGTCTCGTTCCTCATCGAGGGCAAGGCCGCGGTGAAGGGGCTGCGCAAGTTCGTGGGCCACACGCTGCAGGTCATGGGCGTGGTGGACAAGACGTCCGGTTGGGGCGGCCGCATCGGCGCGGAGAACGTGGAGCCCCGTCCGTCCGAGGCGCGCGCGGTCTCTCGCGACGAGATGGAGCTGGTCCACATCGAGGGCGAGGTGCCCACGAGCGTGGACGTGAAGCTCAACCACGGCCTCACCGTGCGCCTGCCCGAGCAGCCGGGCTTCACCTGGGCCATCGAGCCCACCGCCGCCAAGCGCGTGGGTCTGCGCGAGGCCAACTTCGAGCCGGGCCTCAATGGGGGACCGGCCACCCGAGAGTTCTTCTTCACCCCCCGCAACCCGGGGACATCCGAGGTGGAGTTCTTCCTGGCCAAGGCGCTCGCGCCGGGCCTGGTGGACCGCTCCTTCAAGATCAACGTCACGGTCAAGCCCTGAACGTCGCTTCCCGGAGGAGGACTCCGGGAAGCAGTCGGTCGCCGGGGGGTTCCCGCCCGGCCGCTTCGGGCTTACCCGTTCCCGTAGCGGCCGAGCCGCGACCCCACCGTGAGCATTCCTCCCGACCTTCTCCAGCAGATTCTCTCCGACGCAGACCACCCGCTGGGCATCAAGGAGCTCCTGCGACTCGCGGGCCTGCATCCTGGCCAGCAGACCGAGCTCAAGCGCGCCCTGCGCGAGCTGGTCCGTCAAGGCGCCATCGTCAAGGAGGGCAAGCGCTTCCTGCGCCCCAGCCCCCGTCGTGACGAGGCCGTACGTCCTGCCCCCGCGCACCCTGAGCAGGCGCGTCCGGAGGCGCCCCGCTTCGGCAAGGCCCACTCGAACGACTCCCGCGCCCGCTTCCAGGGGCATGGAGCGCGCGGACAGGAGGGCGGCCGTTTCCAGGACCGTGGTGCCCCGTCACGTGGCGCCCGCGACGCCGGACGCCATGGCGGTGGCGGGCGCGACGACTGGCGTGAGCGCTCCGGTCAGCGAGGCCGGAGGGAGCGCCGCTTCGGCGAGGTGCTCGACACGGTGGAGGGCATCCTCCACGTGCATCAGAACGGCTTCGGCTTCGTGCACCCGGTGTCGGGCGAGGGCGAGAACATCTTCCTGCCGCCGGGCGAGGCGCAGCGCGCGCTCGACAATGACCGGGTGGTGGTGGAGGTGGCGGGGCGGCCCGGACGTTACGAGGGGCGGCTGGTGCAGGTGGTGGACCGACGCCGCGAGCTGGCGGTGGGCGTCTACACCGCGCACGGGCGCCACGCGCTGGTGCTGCCGACGGACACGAGCCTGCCGGGGCCCATCCGCGTGCCGTTCACCCAGATGGCCCAGGAGGGCGACCTGGTGAAGGTGCGCCTGGGCGTGGGCGCGAACCTGTTGGACCCGGGGCGTGGGTTGATCGGCGAGGTGGCCGGCTCGCTCGGCAAGCCCGGCACGCCGAGCTCCGAGGTGATCGGCATCGCCTACTCGCAGGGCTTCTCGGACGAGTTCCCGCCGGAGGTCATGGACGAGGCGGACCGCTACGCCGTCACGGTGTCCGAGGACGAGGCGCGCGGCGAGCAGCGCCGCGACCTGCGCGCGATGGCGCTGGTCACCATCGACGGCGAGGACGCGCGCGACTTCGACGACGCGGTGTACGTGGAGGAGCAGCCGGGAGGTTGGCGGCTGGTGGTGGCCATCGCGGACGTGACGCACTACGTGCGCGAGCGCAGCGCGCTGGACGCGGAGGCGCTCCGGCGCGCGACGTCCGTGTACCTGCCGGACCGGGTGCTGCCGATGCTCCCGGAGCGGCTGAGCAACGGCATCTGCTCGCTGCGTCCGGACGAGGACCGGCTGTGCATGGTGGCGGACATGACGTTCGACACCCAGGGCCAGCGGCGCTCGTCCACGCTGTACCCGGCGGTGATGCGCAGCCAGGCGCGGTGCACGTACAACGAGGTGCAGGACGTCCTCGATGGCAAGGACGTGCCGCACCGCAACGCCTTCAAGCCGCACTTCGAGCGGATGATGGCGCTGGCGCGGGCGCTGATGAAGATGCGCAAGGAGCGCGGCGCCATCGACTTCGACCTGCCCGAGCACAAGGTCGTCGTGGGCAAGGACGGCCTGCCCGAGCGCATGGACAAGCGCGAGCGCAAGGACAGCCACCGGCTCATCGAGGAGTGCATGCTCGCCGCGAACGAGGCGGTGGCGCGCTTCTTCCAGGACGAGGGCCTGCCCACGGTGTACCGGTTCCACGGCGAGCCGGACGAGGAGAAGCTGGCGGCCTTCGCGGCGCTGGCGCAGGCGTATGGCTTCAAGCTGCGCTTCGAGGACGGGGTGTCGTCGAAGGAGCTGGACGCGTTCATCAGCCAGCTGGCGGGCCACCCGGAGCAGCGGGCGCTGAACCAGCTGCTGCTGCGCTCGATGATGCAGGCCGTGTACACGGCCTCGAAGGTGGGGCACTACGGGCTCGCGGCCGAGCACTACCTGCACTTCACCTCGCCCATCCGTCGCTACCCGGACCTGCTGGTGCACCGGCTGCTCAAGGCCCACTGGGCGAGGGCAGGCCGCAAGCCGTCGCAGGCCATGCTCGAGCGCGAGGAGGAGAAGCTCGAGGACATGGCGATGCAGTGCTCGGATCGCGAGCGCGCGGCCATGCAGGTGGAGCGCGAGGTGGTCTCGTTCTACGCGGCCCTGATGATGAAGGACCGCGTCGGCGAGGAGTTCGCGGCCACCATCGCGGCCATCACCGACTTCGGCTTCTTCGTCGAGCTGGACGAGGTGCACGTCGAAGGCTTGGTGAAGGCGGAGACGCTGGGGCCGGGCTCGAAGCTGGACAAGCAGACGCACGCGCTGGTGTACCCGAACGGGCGCCGCGTCCGCGTGGGCCAGAAGCTGCGCGTGCGGTTGCTGTCGGCGAACCCGACGGCGCGGAAGATCGACTTCGAGGCGCTCCAGTTCGACGGCGAGGCGCCGCTGGCGCGTCGTGAGGGCGGAGCGTTCTCGCACCGTCGTCCCGAGCGCCGCGAGCAGGTCGCGCATGGCAAGCACCGGGCCGAGCGGCCGGGACGCTGGGAGCGCGATGAGAAGAAACAGGGCTCCGCCCGAGGCTGGGCCGCGCGCGAGGAGCCCTCGAGTCCCCGCGGCCGGTTCGTGCGGGAAGGGCGCCGCGAGGAGCCCGCGCGGGGCGAGGAGAAGTTCAAGCAGCCCTGGCGCGACGAGTCGGCGAACAAGCCCCGCGAAGGTCGTCCCGAGCGGGAGGGCCACGGTGAGAAGCGTCGGGTCTTCGTGCGCCCCGAGCAGCAGGGTGCCGAGGTGCGAGGTGCGCAGTCCGTGGAGCAGGAGTCCTCCGCCGTGAAGACGTTGGAGGCCCCCTCCGCTCCCGAGGCGACGGGTGGCTCGCCGCATCCCGGATTCGACCGGCTCCGCGCCCTGGCCGCGCAGGGGCAGCGGGGCGGCGGTACCCATGGTGCCAAGGGCGGGCGTCCGCACGCGCCGCAGAAGCACGGTCACGGCGGGAAGCCCGCCTCGAAGGACGCGCGCTTCCACCACCGGCCGCCGCCGAAGTTCGAGCCGCCGAAGCCTCGCGAGGAGACGGATGCCGCGTTCTCGCCCGAGAACTGGCAGCCCTCCGTTCCCGCCGAGCCTCCCGCGAAGCCGCTGGCGGCCCGGGAGTCGCGCGACGTGACGACGCACGTGGAGCCGCCGACGCGTGTGACGCAAGAGGAGGTGTTGACCGCGGAGCCCGTGGTGACGCCCTCGTCGGAGCCGGCTTCGCGCCCCGTGGCGGCGCCTGCCTCGCAGGTCCGTCCGGCGGATGTGCTGGACGCGGAGGTCGTGGGAGAGGCTCCCGCGAAGAAGCGCTCCTCGCGCGCGAAGCCGAAGCGCGAACCCTCCGCCGCGAGCGCGCGGAAGACGGCCACCCGGGCCGCGGCCATGAAGAAGTCCGCGAAGAAGCCCGCGGCCGCGAAGAAGGCACCCAAGGTTAAGGTGGCCAAGGCGAAGGCCACGACGCCCAAGGCGAAGCCAGCGAAGGCGAAGGCCACGACGCCCAAGTCGAAGCCGGCGAAGTCCAAGGCCGTGCCCGCGAAGTCCAAGAAGGCCCGGGCTCCGACGAAGGCCGCCGCGAAGAAGGGCACGAAGGCCGCGTCCGCGAGCAGGTCTCGCGGCACGAGCAAGGCGCGGACGAAGCGCTGAGCGTCAGTCCGCGCGAGCGACAGTCGCTCGCCGCGCGGTGTGGGGCAGGTGGGCCACACGATGTGGGGTGGGCCCCCCTGAATCCACGCGGATACAACGGTGACGGCAGCACCTGCTCCCAGGTGACTCCGTGCGAGCGCACCATGGCATGTCACTTGCCTTGATGGCGCGGACACACGACGCGTGTGCGCACGGTCATCGAGTCGAGGAGTGGAGCATGCGAGCAGTCCGGTCGGGCCGACGTTCGTCACCTTGGATTCTCCTCCTCGCGCTCGCTGTCGCGGGTGGGCTCACGGGCTGCTCCTCCGATGACCCGGCCGAGGGGAACCCCAAGCCCGACGCGGGCACGAGCGCCGACGGCGGCACGGGCTCCGACGCGGGAGGCAACCCCGACGCGGGCCCGTCCGGCTCCGACGGTGGCTCGTCCACGCCGGATGGTGGACCGCGCCCGCTGCCTCCGTTCACCTGGGGACGCGGTCCGGAGACGGGCTCCCTCTCGGGTGACGTGTGGACGCCGGGGCGTGACTCGACGGGTCTGGTGAACGAAGCGTCATGGGCGCTGGTGCCCAAGGGGCGATGGATTGAAGTCGCGGGGACGCCGCTCACCACGCTCGACGCGGAGGTCAAGGCCGCGCTCCCGGGCTTCCGCGACCTGGGCTCACAGGGCATCGCCGGCGTCATCAACGCGTACTCCGGCATCGCGCTGGATGCGCCGAGGGCGCGGTGGTGGGCCTTCGGCGGTGGCCATGCCGACAGCTCCAACAACGGCCTCTATCGCTTCGACATGGCGCAGATGCGCTGGAGCATCGAGCAGCTGCCGGACAACCCGGCGAACTGGACGAACGTCCCCTGGGGCAACACGTACAGCGGCTATCCGCCCGCGGAGGCGTACGCCAAGGCGCATCCGGACAGCGACGTCTACTCGGACGAGTTCTTCGACCCGGACCGTCCCGCCGCGTCGACGCGCAACCCCACCGCGCGCCACACGTACAACGGGCTCGTCTACAACCCGGACCTCGACGAGGTGGCCACCGGCGTGCGGCGCATGTGGCGCTACAGCCTGAAGACTCGCACCTGGACGCGCCACAATCCGTTCAACACGCCGGGGGCCTCGTATGACGGCTCGAAGGGCTACGGCGGCGCCGCCGGCTGGACGTTCTGGGACGAGGTGCGCGGGCGCTACATGTTCGGCCCCACGGAGAACTACAACTATTCACAGTGGTGGTCCTTCGGCCCCGAGGACACGTCCTGGAAGTGGGAGGTCGTCACGCCTCCCGCCTGGCACTTCGCGCAGATGGCCCGCGTGGGCCGCGTCCTCGTGAGCTTCCCCGCGCCGGGACACGAGGAGCCGCACGTGCAGATGCCGCGGTTGATCACCTACGACCTGGACACGACGAAGTGGAACGACATTCCACTGCGGAGCGACCTCGTGCGCGCGCGCTGCTACTCCGAATACTTCGAGGGCATGATCTTCGCCCACGTGCCCCCGCTCCATCGCTACATCGCCGCGTTCCGGTATGACCGCGACGGGGACGGCTCCTTCGAGTACCGCACCTATGAGGTCGACGCCGAGGCGCGCACCCTGCGCGAGGCCCCCCAGTGGGAGGCGGGCGCCTTCGGCGGCTGGCATGACCTGGTCAAGAACCGCTTCTTCTACCAGGCCACGCACGACGCCCTCGTCTACGTGCGCAAGGGCGAGGAGAACCTGCGTGTCTTCAGGCTGCCCTGAGCTGGTTGCTTTCACGCCCAGCGCGAGAGTGATGTGATTGGGAGCAAGAAGGCCCTGCTTTTGCTAGCGGGGCCTTTTGTTTTCACAGGCACATGAAAAAAGCCCTGGCTCCGTGGAGCCCGCAGAGAGCGGATGTCCAGTGAGAGCAGCCCTTTCCGCATGTATCGTCCTTGCAACAAATCATGAATATGCGGGATCAATCGACCCCCGCATGATAGGTAGCGCGCCCATGCGCACTTCCCTTCGGCTGTCTTCCCTCGTCCTTGCGTCGTCCTTCATCGTTGGTTGCCTCGGTCCCGAGGCGGAGCCGACGCCCGAGCCCGTCCAGGCCACCCAGGAGCAGGAGGCCACGGACCCCAACTTCCGCGTCTACAACATCGTCGAGGCCGTGCTGCCCGCCGGCAACTATGACGGTGTCGCGGGCAACGAGTGTATCGCCCTCCTGAACCCCGAGCACCGCCTGCGCAAGGTCATCCTGGTCGCGCCCGCCGCCGCCAACGGCAGCTGCGCGCTGAGCGGCTACACGGCCGGCTCCGCCCTGAGCTTCACGTGGGGCGACACCTCCGTCTACCAGGGCTCCGGTGGCATCGCCGCCATCCGCGCCGCGCTGTCCGACTCGAACGGCGCGGTGCACCGCGTCGTCGGCTCCATCACCAACGAGGCCGCGGCCCTGGCCAGCCTCAACGCGTTCCTCGCGCAGCCCGCCGCGACGCAGGGCGCCCAGCTGGGTGGCTTCACCGCCGTCCGGGTCCACTCCATCTATGACTTCGAGGGCCAGGAGCAGGTCAACGCCGAGGCCGCGTACCAGTCCGTGCGCGTCACCCAGCCCTGCGAGCAGCCCGGCACCCCCGAGCTGGTGGCGCGCGTGAACAACGGCTTCGTCTACGGCTACTCCGCCAGCAACACGGGCAGCTGCCACAGCGGCTGGTTCACCGTGACCCGCCGCTACAACCGCAACTGGCAGCTCGTCTACAACTACTCCTACTCGGAGTGACTCGCCGCGCCGCTCGGGCGCTCTGATGCGTGCTCGAGCGACGCGAGGTTCCGCCGGTGCCCGCCATCCTGGGCGGGCGCCGGTGTGATGCGGTTGGACGCCTTCCATTGACTGCCATTGCGCCGCGCGAGGAGTGGGCTGCCGCTCCCGTGGACGTGCGTGTGTGCCTTTGGAGGTGTCTGTCGTGCGGGTGGGCGTGGGTGCCACACCTGGGATTGCCGCCATCCCCCTACCCAGACGCCGCGCAAACAGACATCGTGTGGCCCCGCGAAGTGCCACTTCGATGCGCCTCGAGCGTGCAGGACGGGTTGCCCGATGACCCAGGAGCCGCAGCACAGCCTCGGACGTTATGAGCTCCTCGCCCAACTCGGCAGGGGAGGCATGGCGGAGACGTGGCGCGCGCGGCTGGTGGGCGCCGCGGGTGTCACCAAGCCCGTCCTCATCAAGAAGGTGCTGCCGGAGCACGCGAACGACGAGGCCTTCATCGCGATGTTCATCAGCGAGGCGCGCATCTCCGCCACGCTGTCGCACGGGAACATCGCGCAGGTCTTCGACTTCGGTCGGATGGATGGCCAGTACTTCCTGGCCATGGAGCTGGTGGATGGCCAGCCGCTGCACCGCGTGTTGCGGCGCGCGGCGAAGACGGGCCTCGCGTCGATGCCCATCCCCCTGGCCACGTACATCGCCCTGGAGATGTGCCGCGGGCTGCACTACGCGCACTCGCGGACGGATGACCAGGGCGTGCCCCTGCACATCGTCCACCGCGACATCTCTCCCGACAACGTCCTCATCAGCTACGAGGGACAGGTCAAGATCGTCGACTTCGGCATCGCCAAGGCGCGCATGCTGCGCAGCTTCCACACCGAGCCGGGCATCGTCCGGGGGAAGTACCTCTACTTCTCGCCCGAGCAGGCCCGGGGCCTGGAGGTGGACGCGCGCACGGATGTCTGGGCCACCGGCCTGGTGTTGTACGAGATGCTCTGTGGTCAGGCTCCGGTCTCCGGCTCGGAGGCGCTGGTGATGTCGAAGCTGGCGCACGGGGAGTTCCCCTCGCCGCGAGAGGTGCGCAAGGAGCTGCCGTCCGCGCTGAATGAGATTGTCATGCGGGCGCTGTCCGTGGACGCCCGGTTCCGCTACGAGTCGGCGAACGCCTTCGGCGACGCGCTGGCGGGATTCCTCCATTCCTTCGCGCCCCGCTTCGGGATGTCCAACCTGGCGTATCTGGTCCGCGAGCTGTTCCGGGAGGACCTGCTCCAGCAGGGGAGGGACCTCGCGGTGCCGGCCGCGTTCGTCGAGGAGCTGAGCGCCTGGCGAGGCACGCAGCATGCTCCGACGCGTGCGCTCACGAAGCCGACCCGCGCTCCGCAGGACGTCGTGCCCACGACGCCGCTGCCCGGCAGAGGCAAGGCCCAGGACGCCCCCGAGCCGCCTTTGTCCTCGTCCCAGGAGCCTCCGAGTCCGTCGTGGCGCTGGGGGCTCCTCGCCGCCGGAGGACTGGTGGCGATGCTCGCGCTGGCCCTGCTGCCCTGGGTGCTCGATGACGGGCCTCCTCCCGCGCCACCCCCGCCGCCGGGGCCCCTGGAGCCCTTGGGTGAAGGGGGCCCCGAGGCCCTCGCCGGGAGCGGGAGTGTCCCGGAGGCGTCGGGCTCGACCTCCGAGGTCCAGCCCGCCACCGTGGTGGACACCGCGTCCGTCGCGGACCATCCCGACGCGACCTCCATCCGCCTGGACTCCCGTCGGCATGTCTTCCGCGTGCCGGCGGACCTGGTGGCCTTCTTCCACCTGGACGCGTCCGCCACGTACTCCCTCTGGGAGCCGGGCTTCTCGAGCCGGGAGGCGCCGCGCGCCATCCTGGAGCCGGGGCTGTATGCCGCGCAGCCCATCTTCTATCTGCTCGCTGGTGACGCGGTCCCCGTCGCCCTGCGCCAGGGTGTCGTTCCTCGGCGCCCCCTGGCGCTCGAGGGCATCCGGTCCATCTCCCTGTTCACGCTCGGCGAGCCCGTCAAGGAAGACCTCCGCCAGCAGAACGTGTCCCTGCGCGAGCCTCGCGAGCGCACCGAGCGGCGCTTCGTCTTCCATCCGGAGCCCATGCGGGTCTCCACCGCCCAGGGCTTCCTGCTCCGGGGGCTGGACGTCCGGCAGACGTACACCGTGTCCCTGGCGCCCGTGGGGGAGGGCGTCTTCCCGAGGGGCCGCAAGATGGGGCCCGCGAACCACGCCGCCTGCGTCGAGTGGGCTCCGAGCAGCGCCCCTCCGAAGCTGGACCGGTATGGCGACCCCATCCGGATGCAGCCCGTGCGCTTCTTCCTGTCGGGGACGCGCGAGGTGAAGGTCCGAGGCATCCAGGGGCTGCGCTGCGGCCTGCTCGATGACGACGTCTCGGACAACGAAGGCGAGGTCGAGGTGCGGGTGGGATTGGCGGATGCGCGACGACCCAGGAGTCCGAGCCCCGCGTCCTCGACTCCCGACGAAGAGGCGGCCCGGCTGTACGCCGAGGCCCAGCGACTGTCGCGCGCGGGGAAGGCCCATGATGCCTTCCTGCTCGCCGAGGACTGCCTCTCCAATGTCCCGGAGCAGGCGAGCTGTCTGCTCCTCTCCGGCGCCATGCAGGCACGTCTCAACCGGATGGAGGGCGCGCGCGAGCGCTACCGGACGTTCGTGAAGCGCTATCCCGCCCACCCCGAGGCCGCCAGGGTGCGCCAGCTCCTCGAGGACTATTCCAAGACACGCTGAGTCGTCTTCAGGTGAGCTGTCTTCAGGAGTCGCCCGCGGTGGTGTTCGCCGCGGGCGACGTTTCTTCAAGCAGCGCCCGGGTGGGCCTGACACACGCGCCTCGTGTCACGCCCGGAGTGGAGGCTCAGAGTGGCTTGGCGATCTTGGACAGGAACGTATCCGGGGTCCCCAGGATGGTGTTGCCCTGGTAGTGACCGTCCACGTAGCCGCCGACGTAGAGGTCCCCCGCGAAGTCCACGACGACACCCATGCTGCGCACATCCTTGGCCACGCCGTTGATGGCCGCGGTCTCCTGCTGGATGACCCACTGCAGGTTGCCGGTGTAGTCCAGCTTCGCCACGTAGTTGTGGACCTTGCCTCCGCTGGTGTCGGTCACCTGTGTGATGTCCGCCACGCCACCGCCCGTCGTGTAGATGCCGCTCGCATCGACGTAGAGCCCCATGGCCCAGGAGCCGGAGCCCGAGTCGAGCTCCCACACCCACTGCTTCACTCCCGAGGGGCTGAAGCGGGCCACGAACACGTCGATCTGCGGGATGACGTTGGGCACGCCATCCATGCCGCCGCCCGCGTAGCCCGCGAGATACACGTTCCCCGTCGCGTCCACCTGCGAGCCGTACAGGTAGGCCCCCGTCCCGGGCGCACCGGCCAGCCGGGTCCACTGCTTCACGCCGTCGGCGTCGTACTTGGTGATGAAGGCGTCCTGGGGGCCCGTGAGGGTGTTTCCATCCAGGTTGCCGTCCGTCCAGCCGGACACGTAGACATTGCCGGAGTCATCCGCCGCCACGCGCCGACCGTGGGTCGTCTTGCCGGGAGTGCCCAGCTGCCGAGTCCACAGCTTGGTGCCGTCCGGGGCGTACTTCACCACGAAGGCGTCATAGCTCCCGATGCGCGTGTTCCCATCCAGGCCACCATTCGTCAGGCCCACCAGGAAGGCATTGTCATTGGCATCCACCGCCACGCCGTAGCCCTCCGTCTGCGCATTCGCGACGCCAATCTGGCGCGTCCAGCCATGGACGCCCGTGTAGCGATAGCGCATCAGGAACGCGCTCGACCCTGGAATGGACGGGTTGCCATCCAGTGAGCCCGAGGTCCAGCCCGCGACGTAGATCTCCTCGAAGCTGCGGTTGCGCGCCACGCCGTAGCCCAGGGCGATGTTGCCCGCTGCGCCGATCTGCTTGTGGAACAGCAGGTTGCCATTCCAGTCCCGCGCCGAGAGGAAGGCATCCACCTGGCCCACCGCGGGCTGGCCCGACAGGCCCACCGAGGTCATCCCCGTGGCGTATGTGCGCCCCGCCGGGTCTCCCGCGAGGTCATGGATGCGACTGAAGCCCCCCGTGCCTCCGGTGGTCCGGGTCCACAGTGAGGACGTCATGGGGTAGGGCTGACAATTGTAGAGCTCCAGACGTGAGATGGAGACCACGACGTTGCCCGTGCGGCTGTCATTGTCATCCGTCACGTTGATTCGATACTTCTTGTACGCGCCAGGGGTGCTGACGGCGAACTCGCGGCGCTCGTGGCCGGCCCAGCCCGTCTGGTTGGTGCGGGTGTCCATCACCGTCCAGGCGCTGCCGGTCCACCCCTCCAGCGTCCAGTTCTTCGGGGCGCGGGTGGTGATGCTTCCGTTGCCGTAGGTGACGGCATATCGCTGCACCAACAGGGAGGTGCTCGGAAACTCATAGGCCAGCCACGCGGGTGTCTGTCCCTGGGTCGATAGCCAGAAGCTCGCCGCGTTGTCGAACCCGAGCCATGGCTGATAGCTGGGGTCATACATGCTGGAGGCAGATGCGATGCCCGACGGGACGTTGTTCCCCGACATCACCGGGATGAGGCTCGTGCACGTCAGCCCCTGCTCCTGGGTCGACAGACTGGCGTCCGCCTTCTCCTCCTTCGCATCCACTCCGCCGCAGCCGGCCAACGCCAGCGCTCCGACGACAAAAATGCTCCGAATCGTTCGATGACTCATCACGGTGTCTCCTCTCGACTTCCGCGTGCCGGATGGCACACGTCTCCCGGGCGCGTTCGTTCGTCGTCCCGGTCAGGCTCTGATGGCGATTAATTCGGGCCTCAGTGACTCCGGGACGTGTGAAGTCTGACGGACTCTTCGTATCGGTGCGTTTTGGGCGCCGTGGAGTAGGCTCGGGCGTGAGCGAGGGGAGGTCCCTCGTGTGAAGGGGGAACTCCATGCGTCTCGTCGTCCCGTTCGTGCTGCTCTCCGCGACCGCCGCTGTCGCATCCACGCCTGCGGCGGAGGCAGCGGGAGGGGAGTACGTGGCGGTCATCTGGGGAGGTGGCAAGGACGCGGAGGCCGCGAGGGCGTCGGTGGCGAAGTGGGAGTCGGAGCGGGAGCTGCTCGCGAAGTCGCTCGTGCTGGCGGAGGGCTTTCCGAAGACGGTGTCGAGCAGCTCGGTGCCGGGGCTCAACCCGGGTTTCGAAGTCGTGTTGCTGGGGTTCTGTCGGAGTGACGAGTCCGTGGTGCAGCGCCGCCTGTTGAAGGCGTATCACCCGTTCATCTACGAGCGGCCGGTGACGCAGGCGGTGTCCGCGTGTCCGAAGTGGAGGGAGGCGGGGGCGGAGCGTGTGCTCCAGGAGCCGGGGATGTTGAAGCTGGGGCTGAGTGGCGTGACGCTGACGCGCATCGTCTCCCAGCTGAAGCCGCCGGTGTCGCTGGGGGATGGGCGGGTGGTGTTGTGGCTGGACGTGGTGGCGCGCGACGCGACGGGCAAGTACCTGGGCAAGGTGAGCATGGAGGACGAGCACTCCCCGACGGGCATGGGGATGGCGGGCTGCGACACGACGCTGGAGCCCTCCCGCAAGACGGCCTTCGTGGTGACCCGGCGCTGCACCTACGCGGCGGGGGCCGCGTGCAACTTCCTGCCGAGCGACACCACACGCACCATCGTGAAGTGGGACGGGCAGAAGCTGATCGAGGAGGACAAGGTCATCGAGAAGCGCGAGCTGAACTACGACAAGGACTGCGCCGAGTAGCGCGCGGGCTCACGACGATGACGGCTGTCAGGGGGCTGATGACTGCTGTCATCAGGGGACGGGGGAGGGCTGGAGGCGGGCTCCCGTCAACCGCTTGAAATCAGGAGGGCGACGCGTCCACGTGGAGCGACATGGGCATGGCATGTCGGGTGCAGTGGGGAGGGGCATCGCAGGAACGACCCCATCCGCCGTACTTCGAAGGAGCCTCCCATGTCCCCCCGCATCGGTCAGAAGCTGTCCCGCTCCAACACGCTGCCGTCCTCCTCCACCCCGAAGGTGTCCCAGCCGAGGCCGCTGGGGCGGGCGAACACGCTGCCGCCCTCGGCGCCGTCCTCGCAGGTGACGAAGCCCGTGTCGACGCAGCCGGCGGTGGGGGCGCAGTCGGCGGTGGAGCCCAGGCCGCTGAAGCACCCGGGCATGGTGGAGGGGCAGCCGTCGTACAGCCCCTACGAGAAGACCACGGGCCAGGCCTCGGACATCATGGTGAGCGGCGGGGACAACAAGCTCACGGCTCCCGCGGGCGCTCAGCAGAACATGCTCGTGGACCGGCCGGGCAAGACGTTCCAGAAGGACACCTACGGTGGGGGTTCGCTGAGTGGTGGAACGGGCTCGCTGCAGGCCTCGACCACGCGGTACGACGCTCCGGGCGTGCACCACTACTCGGCGCAGGCCGAGGTGAACGGGCCGAACGCGGCGTTCGAGCTGCAGAAGACGCACGCGGGCCGGTTCGGCGTGACGACCGGTCAGATTTCGGGTGAGGCGAACAGCTTCAAGGCGCAGGGGCAGGCGGGGCTGTCGTATGACCGGAACGACCACGCGTACACGGCCGCGCTGACGGGCAAGGCGGAGACGGGCGTGGGCGTGACGGCGAGCGCGAGCCACGACTTCAACCGGCACGTGGGTGGCTACGTGAAGGGCGAGGCGAAGGCGTCGGCGACGGCGTACGCCGAGGGCGTGGCGAGCCTGGACCCGAGGACGGCCACGGCGATGCTCTCCGGTCAGGTGGGCGCGGCGGCCACGGCGGGCGCGTACGGCACGGCGGGTGGGCACCTGGGCCGGCTGCACGGCTCCGTCACGGGCGGCGTGGTGGCGGGCGCGGCGGCGCAGGCGGGCGGCAAGATTGGGTTGGAGAATGGCTTCTTCAAGCAGTCGGCGGATGTGAATGCCGCGGCGGGCGTGGGCACGCACCTGAAGACGGACGTGGCGGTGGACCTGCGTCACCACATCAAGCCGGGCATCGCGTCGGGTCTGCGTCCGGCCGCCGGGTTGGGCACGAGCGTGGCCTCGCCCGCCAACACCCTGGAGCCCGAGAAGTCCCGCATGGAGAACTTCTTCTCGAAGGTCTTCCACCAGTCCTGAGGAGTCGGGCGACCGGGTCGCCACGGTGAAGAATGAAGCCCAGCTCCTTGGTGGGGAGTTGGGCTTCTGTCGTTCGTGCTCGTGCGCGGGTCAGAATCTCTTGATCAGCGCATCGTAGATGTTGCTGTCGACGGCGAAGCCCACGAAGAACCCAGGCCGCATGCCCTTCCACGTCTTCTCGGTGGGGATGTCTCCATCCCCTGTGAAGCTGCTGCCCACGGTGTAGCCCTTCGTCAGGCGCGTGTTCTTGTGCAGGCTGAGGCCCAGCGCCAGGGAGAGCGAGCCTGTGTAGGTGAACGCGAGCCCCACGACGGCATCCTCCGTGGGCGAGGTCGGCTTCACGGCCGCGAAGACGTTGAAGAAGAAGTCATCGTTCTTCATCGCTTCGTAGTCCACCCCGGTCACCATCCATGTCGCACCGACATAGACCGCGAGGCCCTCCCGGTCCGTCACCTCCTGGACGAGCTGGGACGAATCCGTCTCGAAGCGCCGGGTGGTGGCCGTGTCGAATCCCACCATGGCCGTGGCGGCGAGGTGATAGCGGGGCCTCACCCGGGCGGTGACCACATTTTCGACGGAAGAGGACGCTGCTTCCGGAGTCGTTCCTGCTTCCTTCTGGCGCTTGGCTTCATAGCCGGAGAGTGGATGGACTTCGTATGAAAGGGGGCCCGCTCCACACCGGAACATCTGCCCTACGGGAACCAGCTTGAACTTGATAGGTCGCGCGCGCTCCTCGGGTGTCACGCCTGGCGGCACCATGTTGGGATCCGCGCCCTCCTTGGCCGACGGGGCCTCTTTCTGACGGAAGGTGTTGACGACCTCACAGTTCTTCGAGGTGATTCTCGGCATGCGCTCTTCAGTCTCGGGCAGGAGGAATGCCACCTGGATCCACTCTCCCTCCGAGACAGCATTGTCCATGGGGGGCGCAATCGCGCCGGATGGCAGGTGCACGAGCAAGGTTCGGCTCTTCTTGTCAATCGGTTTCAATTGGTCGAGCAGGTTCTGCTTGTGTGAAGCGCCGTCCTTCAGCCAGAACTCAAGCGCACTTACGTCAATCGAGTTGGTCTTCGAAGTGTCCTCTTCTCCGAAATAAGAAACCGAGTCACCCTCCGCGGTCTTGCATTCGATGGGTGGGCTCACCGCGCCCGCTGTGTTCATCTGGACCTGGAGGAACGCCGTCTCGCGTTTGCCGAACTTCGCACGCTCCAGGGTGAGCACCGCCAGGTTGCCACCTTCGGCGGGTGGGGAGATGCCGTCGAGTGGGAAGGAGACGACCTCGACAGGAGTTGTTTGCTTGACGAGGGAGGCGCTTTCCAGTTTCGAGCCGACAGGGACGGTGACTTCGATGCGAAGAAACTGCTCTTTCGTCTCCACGCCCTTTTGTTTCATCGTGCAGACGGGCGCGCCATCCTCCTGCTTGTAGACCTCATAACGGTACGTTGTCTCCTCCGCCCTGGCGAGACAGGAGAAGAAGATCACGCACCCCGCCGCGATGATTCTATTGCAATGCATTGAAGACCCCTTCCGCGCGAATGACCATGGTGTGCTTGTCGGCTGAACCGACGACAAATCCAATCAGCCGGCCTGCGTCATCCAGGACGCAGGCGCCGCTGTCTCCCTCCGCCGTCACCCGGCCGGCGAGGCGGATGAGTGAGCGCATCCTCCCGTCAACGCCGAAGTCGGCCGGGGCCTCGAGCGCATCAATCCACGACCTGCGCTCACCATCGACGGTGATGACACGGACGCCGATGTCGTGCTCGGAGGACTTCAGCGTGCGGACCCGGACAGGCGACCGCGTGGCGCGAGCGATATCGTTGGCCTGCAGCGGCCCAGCCCGCGCACCGTCGATCTCCTCGTCGTCGCGACAGCGCCTCACCACGCCCGCGGGGATGCTCCGTCCTCCCGGGAGCAACACCGTCACCTGTCTCCCCGTGGCCTTCGCCACGTGGCCGGAGAAGTAGATGTCTCCGGTGTCGAAGGCCGCGCTGAGCGTACCGAGCTTGTCTCCCACTCTCACTTGCGTGAGGTTGCCCGGGCGCACCGGTGTCCCCCATTGCTTCGTCCCTGTGGGCAGCTCCTGCACGTCCAGCATCACGGTGTGACGCACTCCTTCGACGCGTGCCTGGAAGGGGCCTTCGATGAGCGAGCGGACCTCGCGTGGTGGCTTCTTCTTTCGCACCCAGACGATGAGCGAGTCCGCCTGGCGTGGCAGTCCGCCCGTGTATTTCACGCCCCAGGACACGCCCACGACGTCCCGTCTGCGCAGGAACTTGCGACGCGCGGCCGTGAGGACCTTCTCACGGCCGCTCTCCGAGAGCTTGAGCTGCCGCCTGACCCAGGGAATACGTCTGTCCTGGTCCTTCGAGCGCGCCAGCTTCTCCTCGAGCCAACCCTTCATCCCAGGATTGGCGCGGAGGCTCGCGCGCAGGACCTCCTCGATGGAGAGCTGACCCGACTGTATCGCGCCCAGTGCTTCGAGGACCACGCCGCTTGAGGACGCGCTCATGGGCGGGCTCTTCTCTCCAATGCTTCAGCCAGACACTGCTCTTCACGGTGACGTGCGGACATTCATCCTCCCGATGAAAACCGGCTCGATGGCGCCAGCCCCCCCCTCGCACCTGGCACCATCGAGCCCACCCCCGTCGTTTGCGTGGGGCGCGCTTCCCCGGTGAGCAAAGCCCATGCCCGGTTCAGTCCAGTCGTGGACACACGTGCTCTCGCCCGGGGTGGTGTCCAATCGATTTGAATGCGGAGTGGGGGACTGTCCACTGGAGTTGACAGTCCAGGGAGCCGTCATTCAGAGGAGGCGGGCTGGCGCGCGGATTGCTCCTGTCGCGCGGCGAATGGGCTCAGCTCATTGCAGTGAATGACTTGTTCCTGGCGGGGTGTCGCAGCCACCGCCAGGGCTCGACTCCAATATCCCTGATTTATCCACGACCCGAGGAGTAGACATGCAAGATTTTCCCCTGGCCGTATCCACTGGTGAGTATGGCGTCGCCGATATCGAACCGAAGGCGTCTCCTCAGGAGCTGAGGAGGTGGTGGCTTCGGAATACCATCACGCCGCGCTTCTATCCCTATATCGTCAAGCGGGTCCGAGAGGAGCTGACCTGGGACGGCTTGCGGAAGTTCTATTTCCAGCTCGCGCGCAGGGAGGACCTGCGGGACGTGGCCGACCCCACCAAGCCGAGGCTCTTCATGGTGGAGCTGACCCAGCAGTTCTCGATCTGCTGGCCGGATCTGCCTTCGACCGCGCCGCGTGCGACAGACAAACATCCGTACGGCTTCCTCATGCTTTCAGCGGACTGGGAAGACAGTGTGAACGCTCAGTTGGGCTCGACCCTCAATGTCACGACGCTGCGGGAGTCCGGGAAGAAGTGGCCAGTTGCCGCCAGCAACAAGAAGTTGCTGCGCGCCCTCAGCGAGGACGCGGCCCTGAAGGACCTGCCATTGCTCGAGGTACTCAACCAGATCATGTTGTCCCTGCGCTAGAGGAGCCCGCATGCAAACCCATCTCACGGTCGTTTCCTATACGCGGGATTTCCAACGCCTCTTTGAGGACATCGACGATGCGATCCATACAGGAGATGATGCACAAGAACAGAAGACACGATTCACTTCCAGGTGGCATTCCAAGGTCGAGCGCTGCCAATACTGGCAGAACCTCCCGAACATCGCCTTGAATGTGAATCGGCCTATCGACCTGTTGGACCTCGTGGGACATGGCTCGTCGGAGGCCTTCGAGCTCGGCGATGACACGTTCCTGATGAGCGCCGTTGAGTCGCCAGAGGTCATCGCTATCCTGCTGCGGGTCAAGCAGTACCTCGCGCCTGATGCCCAGGTCCGGCTGTTGGGCTGTGGGACGGGCGTTGGGGAGAGCGGACTGAAGATGCTGAAGAGCGTCTCAAGGGCCCTGGAGCGGGAGGTGTTCGGTACCACAGTCGAGTTGTTCTCCGCCGACTTTGGTCCCCGCGGCTTGAGCGAGGAGTTCACCTCGGAGTGGCTTTACTCCTCGCGCAACGACGCTCCGAGCGCTGCCCGCAGCCGCGATAGCTCGCCCCAAGTCCCCGAGCAGTCCCAGTCGTGGGCACAGAGGCTGCCGGGATTCGAGGTGATGGGGCGCGGCGAGCCCCTCTGCGGCGCGGGCTTCAGCCTCCGCGTCCAGGGGAAGCCAGTCACCGTGTCCGCGGACCGACGGTGGGTAGTCATCAAGGATGAACGGGAGCAAGCGCCCCTGATGCTGCGCTGGCCCAAGGTCGAGCCCGCGCCCGCCCTGGAGCAACTGCTGTCCACGCTGCGCTGAGCGCACGCAGCGCGCTCAAGGGTGCTCGGCGCAGCGCAGGCCGAGCGCGAAGTCGAAGCGCCTGGAGGGGAGGTGGGTACTCCAGGCGACGTCGTCGTGTCGCTCCTCGAGCGGAGAGTCCCAGCGGCCTCCGGTGGAGATTCGCAGGCCCTCGTTCTCTCCTCGCGTTGAGATGCTCCGCGTCCACTCCCCCACGTTCCCCGCCATGTCGAGCAGGCCGTAGGGGCTGCGGTCCTCGGGGAAGGAGCCCACGGGGGCGGCGGCGGAGTGCCCATCGTCTCCACTGAGATTCGCTTGAGGCTCTCGCCGTTCCACCATCCAGACAGTCCTCCTCCGGGGTGCCGGGTTCACCTCCGTGGCTCCGGGGCCGAGCGTCAGACCTCCGCGAAAGGCCTTGCGCCACTCGTCCTCGGTGGGCAACTGCTTGCCCATGTATCGGCAGAAGGCCTGCGCATCGGCGGCGTCCACTCCGGTGACGGGCATGGCGGGCTCGAGCATCCGACTGAAGATGGGCAGCTTCGGCGGATGCTCCCGCCGCTCGAAGGTCTGCGGGAGGATTTGTGACTCGAAGAGCCGGAACTGCCCGTTGGTGACCTCGGTCCGGTCGAGCGAGAAGTCCGCCACCTCGACGAGGTGCTCGGGCTCTGGCGAATCCTCCGACTCCGGCTTCCAATACGGGCCCGCTGGGATGGGAATCGAATCCACCTTCGATGCGGCGCAGGTGGGGATGGGGAAGCGCAGCTCCCGCGGCGGCCCCCGCTGTCGGTCGTCGAAGTCCGGCAGTTGCCGCAGGCGCACGATGGATGGCGCGCAGCCCGGACGCTCCACGATGAGCCAGGACATGCGCGAGGGCGCCTCGACACGCTCGCGCAGGCTCCCGTCCGGCATCCGACGGAGTCGGCTCCGCAGCAGCTCCTGCGGGGAATAGGGCCTGGCTTCTTCCGGGCTGGACGTTTCATCCGCGGGCCGCAGGGTCCAGTCCAGGTCCATGTCGGCTGCGCGAGTCCACTGCTGCTTCACGGGGTCGAAGTCATGGGGCTCCAGGACCAGCTCGAACTCCCCCATGTTCGCGGCGGCCAGGCGGATGTCGTCCTGGCGGCGGATGGCCTCGAGCTGCTTCTCCCGGAACGCCCAGGCGGCCAGGAGGGAGACCAGGGCTATCAGGGCGAGGGCCGCGACATAGCCTCCCAACATCCACCTGCGTCGGCGTGTCAGGCTGCGCGCGCGTTGGCGACCTGCCTCCAGGAACTCGCGCGAGCGCGTCGGGAGTCGGACGTCCCACTCCGCGACACGCCAGAGTGCCTGGCTCAGCGCCTCGTCCGTCCAGGTCTCGCCAACCTGCCGCCCGCGCTGCTCCCAGAGCTGGGATGCCTGCTCCAACTGCTGAACGAGGACGCGCTCCTCGTGGGTCTCCTCGAGCCAGCGCGTCAGGTCCGGCCAGGCGAGCACGAGCGACTCGTGGGCCAGCTCGATGAAGGGCTCATCCGTCTGGGGCTCCCGGGTGACGGTCACCAGCCGATTGGTGAGGAGCCGCTCAAGGACCCGCGCCCCCTCCGCGCCCAGCCCCTCCAGCAGCTCCGTCTGAGGGCGGGGGCGGCGGGTGCCCGCGGCGGTCACCAGTCGTAGGAGCAGCGCCCGCGCCTTGTGGAACTCCTCGGTCGGGAGCTGACGCAGCAAGCGCTGTGCATGCGAGGCCAGCGCGCCACCCACGCCGCCCAGCGCCTCGTGGACGGAGGCGAGCAGCAGCCGTCGCTTCGTATCCCGCTGCTCCCAGAGCGCCATGCAGGCGAACTGCAGCAGCGGAAGGCCCGCGGCGAGCTCCTGGACTTCGGCCACCAGCCGCGGAACGAGTGAGGCGTCATCGGTCGAATAGCCGACCCGGCGCAGGGGACCGCTGATGGCCTCGTGGAGCGCCGCCGGGCCCAGTCGCGCGAGCATGAAGGCCGCCCCAAGATGGGGCCGCAGCGGCTCCTGAGAACAGTAGGCGCCCAGATAGTCATCCCTGAGCACGAGGACGACGCGCCACCGGTCATCCGCGGCGGCGATGGCGGCCAGGCATGTGGTGAACTGGAGCCGCTCCTGGGGCGCGGCGAGCGTGAAGACCTCTTCGAACGCATCGAAGGCGAGGAGCACCCGCGTCTGCGTCACCTCACCGCGCCGCCGCAGCAGCCGGACCCCTTCGCCAGGGCGCCGGGCGAGGACCTCCCTGGTGGCCTCGGCGGTAGCCTCGTCCTCGAGCCCCGCGACCAGCATGGCGGCCAGCCTCCCCAAGGGGTTCGGGCCAGGGCGTGTGACGAGCACCGACCAGCGGTCCATCTGCCGCAGGCGGGGAATCACGCCGGCATGGAGGAAGGAGCTCTTTCCGATGCCAGAGGGCCCCACCAGCGGGACGAGCGGCTCGTGGCGCAGGCGTTCGATGAACGCATCCAGCTCCGGCTCCCTGCCGAAGAAGTCCTCGGCGTCCCCCTCCGTGAAGGGGTGCAGGCCCCGGAAGGGCGTGAGGTCTCCCGCGCGGCTGTGCCCCGGGCCGAGGGCTTCCGCGAGCGCCTGGGCGACCTGCTGCGCGGAGGGCCGATGCGCGGGGGCGATGGCCAGGCATGCTCGCAGGAGTTGGCCGACGGGGAGCGCCAGCTCGCGTGGTGAGTGCTCGAGAGGCCAGGGGGAGAAGACGAAGCTCGCGAGCTGTTCATCGGTCAGCGGCCTTCGTCCCTCGAGCAATTCGAAGGCGATGATGCCGAGCGACCACACGTCGATGGCGGGTGAGGGAGGCGCTCCATGCCATCGCTCGGGAGCCATGTAGGCGGGAGTTCCCGATGCGGCGCCCTGCTCGGTCCCCGCGTGGCGGGCCAGTCCGAAGTCGACGACGCGGACCCGTCCGTCCCTGGGCAGCAGCACGTTCTCGGGCTTGAGGTCCGCGTGGATGATGCCATGGCGGTGGGCTTCGGCGGTTGCCTCGGCGATGGCGCGGCAGATGCGGAGCGCTTCGTTGGGACCCGGCGGCTCGTGGGTGAGTCGATGCCTCAGGGATTCGCCGTCGATGTACTCGAGCGCGAGGTAGGGGCGGCCGTGGTGCTTGCCCACGCCGTGCACCGTGATGATGTGCGGATGGTTGAAACGCGCCGTGGTCCGGGCTTCCTCCAGGAGCCGCTCCGCGTTCTGCTGGCCCAGCAGTTCGACCTTGAGGAACTTCAGCGCGACCCGGCGTCCGAGCGAGAGGTCCTGGGCGAGGAATACCTGCCCCATGGCGCCTTCACCCAGCGGCTTCAGGATGCGAAAGCCGTCCACCACGCTGTCGACTTCAAGGATGCCCTCGCTCTCGGTCAGGAGGGCGAGCTCGGGGCCGCGCGCCATGTCGCGAGTGTCCGCCACCCGGGAGGATGGGTTCAACCGGGAGGCCCACCCGACTCCCCAGGAGAGGCGCTGGGCGGGTCTCGCCATGAAAGGGCCGTGGCGGCTGGGTTGAGTCGCTCACTGGAGGGCTGTCTTGGTTGGCGTTGAAACCATCATGGGTTTCGAATGCCCGACGAAGAGGCGGAGCGATATTCCCTGCCAGTCTGTCTGGAGCCGCGAAGGAGGTTCGGGGTGGGGCATCCCAGACCTCTGCCGATTCTCTCTTGCAAAGAGAGGCGTGCGGGGCCGTCTGGGGGCGGATTGCAGTGCTCACTTTCTTACCTCTCTCAGCCTGCCGGGCTAGGGTGCGCCATCGCCCGCAGTCGTTTGGATAGAACACAGGCCATGACCGCCGCCCCCTTTCGTCTGGGAATGCTCATCCCGGAGTTCCCCACGCAGACCCATGCCTTCTTCTGGCGGGAGATCACCGCCCTGCGCGCCATGGGCGTGGAGGTGCATGTCTTCTCGACGCGGCGTCCGGTGGAGGACTGCCCCCACGAGTGGGCTGCGCGCGCGGCCGCTGAGACCACGTATCTCTTTCCGCCCAGGCTCTCTTCGGCGCTGGTCTCTCCAAGGGACTTCCCGGGCATGGCCCAGGCGCTCACGTACGTCTCCAAGCTCTCGGTGGGTGTGAAGCAGAAGGCTCGGGCATTGGGGATGCTGGCCTGCGCGGTGGACTTCCTGCACCACGCGCGGGAGCGGAAGCTGGACCACGTGCATGGGCATTCGGCCGCGGATGCCGCGCATGTGCTCGCGCTGTGCCGGATCCTGGGAGGGCCGCGCTACAGCTTCCATCTCCATGGGGATTTGCCTGTGTATGGGACGGACCATGCCGCGAAGGCCTGGGATGCCACGTTCGTGGCCGCCGCCGCGCGCCCCATGCAGCGCGAGCTCATCGAGTCCGTGGGGCTTCCTCCCGAGCGGACGTATACCCTGTGGATGGGCGTGGACACGGACCGCTTCCGCCCTCCGGCGAAGCGTGCGCAGTCTCCTCGGGGACTGCACCTGGTTTCGATTGGGCGACTCAATCTCTGCAAGGGGCACGTGCATACGTTCGCGGGGTTGCGCAAGGCGTTGGACCGGGGCCTGCGTGCGCACCTGACCTTGGGCGGGCGAGGGCCTCACGAGGAGGAGATCCGTCAGTCCATCGCCCGTTTCGGATTGCAGGCGCATGTGGACATGGTGGGGCCGCTCGGAGAGGCCGCCGTCATCGAGCTGCTGCACGGCGCGGATGCCTTCGTGCTGTCCAGCACGGGGCTTGGAGAGGCTTCGCCCGTCGCGGTGATGGAGGCGATGTCGTGTGGTGTCCCCGCGGTCTGTTCCATCATTGGTGGTACGCCGGACATGATTTCCGATGGGACGGATGGGTTGCTGGTGGGGCAGGGGGACGAGGAAGGGTTGGCGAAGGCCTTCCTCCGGCTCGGGCAGGACACGGCGCTGCGTGAGCGGATGTCCCGCGCGGCCCGTGAGCGTGCCGTGCGCTCCTTCGATTATCGCGAGACGAGTCGGAGCCTGCTGGATGCCATCCAGCAATCGCGTGCGCCGCAGCGCCGGGCCGCGTGACGGGCGGTCGGTCCGCGTCTGAATCCTCCGGGCTTGTGGTCTACTCGCGCCGCACCGCATCCATGTGCGGCGCTTGAACGACACACCTGGGGATGACAGATGACATCGACGCGTCCGACGAAGCTGACGGTGATTGGCAGTGGCCTCATGGGAACCGCGCTGGCGCGAGCGTTCGCCACGGCTGGGCACGAGGTCGCGGTCTGGAACAGGACCCACGCCAAGGCGCAAGCGGTGGGAAGTGGAACGGCGGCGTTCGAGAAGCTGAGTGAGGCGGTCGCGGGCCGCGAGCTTGTCGTCGTCTCGCTGTCGAACTACGCGGCCTGTGCCGAGCTGTTCTCCTCGCCGGGCGTCTCAGCGGCGCTCGCGGGGAAGACGCTCGTGCAGCTCACCAGTGGGTCGCCGGCGGATGCGCGCAGTGGCCTGGAGTGGGCGAGCGCTCACGGTGTGGACTACCTGGATGCGGCGATCCTCGCGTATCCCGCGTTCGTGGCCACGGAGTACGCCACCGTCTTCTACGCCGGGTCGCGAGCTGTCTTCGAGCGACACGTGGGGACGCTCCAGGCGATCGCGAAGAACTCCGTGTATGTCGATGAGAAGATTGGGTCGGCGGCGACGCTCGACTGCGCGATTCTCGAGGCGTACTACGGCGGCACGCTGGCGGTCCTCCACGCCGCGGCCATGTGTAGGGCGGAGGGGTTGGATCCGAAGTCGTTCTTCGCCCAGAAGAGCTCGTTCCTTGGATTGATTTCTGTCACCGCCGACGCCGCGCAGGGAATGGTCGAGCGCAATGACTTCACGGGTGACCAGTGCAGTCTGAATACCCATGTCGCGGCCCTCGAACACATCGTCCGGCTGAGCAGCGATGCGCGCATCAGCATCCGCTTCCCGCGGGAGTTGCTGGAGAATTATCGGCGGGCCCTCGGTGCGGGGCTGGGTGAGCAGGAGTTGCCCGCGGTGTTCCGGACGTTGGAGAAGGACTGAACCTCCGGTTCAGTCCCCGAGTGCGCCTGCGATTGCCGCGATGAACGTAGCTGGCGATGTGCTCTTCGGGCGATCGCTGACCTGGCCGTCTCCCAACTCGACGACACGCCAGACTCCGTCCGCGCGCAGCACGAGGTCGACCGTGACGAACGGCAGGTCAAGTGCTGCCACGGTAGATGCAATGGATTGGAGATTGGTACCCGTCGGCAGGTCACCAGGTGTATCGGGATGCGCGGTGACGAGGATGCACTGTCCATGGACCCACCACGTCCTCGCCTCCGTGGTGGTGAACTGCTCGAAGGCCCGGACGACCAGTCCGCCCGCGAAGTCCTCTCCGCGCAGCTCCAGGAACCTGCGGGCCACGGCTCGGGCCGCTGGAAGGTTCGCGGCGTCGGGGACGTACGAGGCTTCTGCCCAGGAGTGCTTGAGTGACTTCACATAGTCGCGCAGCACCGCGGGTCCCGAGCCCAATCGCGAGCAGCAGGCGTCGAATGCGTCCAGGTCCGGCCCATCTTCGATGAGCGCGGTAGAAGGGTGGGCACACGGTGATGCTACCTCCGGAATAGCGATTTCCGAGGTTCTCGCGCGGAGGGTGGAAATGGACCTCCGCGCAGATGTCCGGACGTCCTGGTCGCCTTCCTCCTCGCTGCGCGGCGAGTGCGTGCGGCCACTGTTGGCTTCTTCGAGCGTGTCAGTCGTGCGTGCCAGGATTTGGGGGCTTTCCGTGGAAGGCTGCGAGAGGAAGAGGAATGCGTGCTGGCCTTTGGGTGGTGGGTGTCGCCCTGCTGTTCGTGGGCTGCGCTGGGGCTGATTCGTCGACTCGCAGGGACACGTTCCATCAGCGCGCGGGACTTCCCGGGGAGCGGTGGAGCGTTTCGGGCGAGGACCCCGAACGCGAACAGGAAGCCGAAGAGGCCGACACCTCATCGAGGCAACCGCTCTACCGCCGCCACATGTTCCGGGAGTCTGTGTCCCTCGGGGCAGGCCGTAGGCAGCAGGATGCGTTCGATGTCCTGCTTCAGAGTGCGGGACTCGAAGAGCGCGACACGCGGCCAGTCGCGGGAAGTTCTCTCTCACCGACTCACGCGGCGCGACTCCTCAAAACGCTGTTGAAGAGGGACGTGACGCTCGGCCAGTTTCCTGCGCGTGTCGCGGTGGGCTTCCTGTTGCGGGAGGTGCTGGCGACGGGGGAGGTGTCGCGGGGGGAGCTGGTGCGCCGGGTGGCGCGCTTCAACCATCTGGCGGTGCTTCGGCCTGACGGGCGCCTCGCATGGGTGCATAGCGGAAGGACACAGCAACGGGTGGGGGATGTGGAGTGGAAGGACGGGGCCTTTCGAGCGCACGGCTTCGAACTGGGTCGCTTCTACGATGGGCGGACTGGCGTCTTCCGGTTGCTGAACGACGAGCTGCGGGAGGAGAACGGCTTCCCACTGGCCGACGTCCACGATGATGCCGACGTCATCAGCCGCACCCTGGACGGGGCCGAAGAGGCGTTCGTCGGGCTCGCCCTCGCGGTGGGCAAGTTCTTCTCGACGTCACCAGCGGACAACCTCGCGGCGCTCCGGGAGATGCCCGCCGCAGTGGTGGCACTACTGGAGTCATCGCCCGAGTACCTGGAGCGCTTCCAGTACATGACGCGGGGCGAGCAGGTGCAGGCCGTCTCCAGACTGGTGACGAACCTCGTGGCCACCTGGGGGACCGTGTCCGCCGCGACGCGCACGCTGGGGGGAACAGGCTTCGCCACGTCAGAGGTCCCAGCGCTCGTGTTGGCCGCCGATGGCACCGTCGCCATGCGACTCGTGTCCGCATCGACGGGGCGTGCTGCGGCGGTGCTGAGCGGTGGGCCAGGCGCCGCCATCGTCCTTCAGCGCGCAGGGGAGGGAGGAGGCTCCAGTTCGACTCCACCCGCTGGCCCTGGCGGCATGAAGTCCTACTCGTCGTTCAAGTCCTTCAAGCGAGCGATGGGCCCCGCAGGTCCGGGGAAGGAGTGGCACCACATCGTCGAGCAGACCGACGGCAATGTGGGGAGGTTCGGACCGAAGGCGATCCACAACACGGAGAACGTCGTCGCGCTCGACAAGGAACTTCACATGAAGGTCAGCGCGTTCTATTCGTCGAACCAGCGCATCTCAGGAGGCAAGACTGTGCGTGAGTGGCTTAGGGCTCAATCGTATGAGGCTCAGCGCGAATTTGGGTTGAACATCCTTCGCGACTTCGGAGCTCTCCCTTAATGAAGACGCCCGCAAAGTCGTTGTCGCTTCAAGCCCTTGGTGCGCTCTATGCGGAGGCTGCCGCTGCACATGGTGCTGGGAGCGAGTCCGGCGACTACCGAGCGACCAACGCACAATTTCGCAGGATTGACGCGGCCTGGAGAGAGCTTCGAGCACGAGGCGCTGAGGGCACAGGCGTGCTTGCGAGTTTGATGGTCAGCGAGAATCCACACGTGAGGGGATGGGCGGCTTCGCACGTCCTAGAGGCAATGCCCGAGGCTGCGGAAGCTGTTCTTGGCGAACTCGCTAATGGCCCCCCCGGGGTCGCCCGGTTCAATGCGGAGATGGTTCTGAAAGAGTGGCGGGCCGGTTCCTTGAAGTTCGACTGAGGAAGGGGCAATGGCGCTATCGATTTCGCAGTTGGTCGAGGAGTTTGCAGAGAACGTCGCCGCCCAAACGGACTCCATTTGGCGCGGTGATGCCAAGACCGGGAACAAGCATGCGAATCGATGCATCGCCGCGTTCAAGAAGCTGCGTGCTCACGGAGATTCAGGGCGGGACGCGCTGGCCCAGTTGTTCACGCACCCACGGATAGACGTGCGCACCGCTGCTGCGACCTACCTGCTTCGGTACAGAACCGTAGAAGCCAAGGCCGTGCTCGAAGAAGCGGCGAAGGGCGAAGGGCTCATTCCCTTTGAGGCTCAGGAGGCGTTGAAGCGCTGGGCAGAAGGCGCCTGGAGCCTCGATCCGGAGTAGCGCCAGCAGCGCGCTCGCTTGGCCAGGAGAGAAGAGGTCCCCCGACTTGCTGGCCTGTGTCGGCTCGCGCTCGTCGAACTTCACCTAAGAGCGCTCGTGTCGTTACCCGGACTGGCGTAACGCCGTAGTAACGCCACTCAGCGGTCAAAAACGAACGGGGTTGGACAGTTCGCACCGTCCAACCCCGCGTTTTTACATGTCCCCGACGGGATTCGAACCCGTGTTACCGGCTTGAAAGGCCAGCGTCCTGGGCCTCTAGACGACGGGGACGTCGTCACTGCATGAGTCGCGGGGGGATCGAACCCCCGACCCTCGGCTTAAAAGGCCGGTGCTCTACCATCTGAGCTAGCGACTCGCACTATTCTTTTGTCCAAAATCCTCGGGCAACCCTCCTGGGCCCCGGAGGCAGGCGCTTCCTACCAGCACTCCTTCGCGCTTTCCACTGGCGAGCGCACGTCCGGCATCCTGACAGTGGCGCGCTCGTCACTTCGGGCACACCCGTCCCCTCGGCCCCCACCTCCGTCAGCCATCGGCGGTATACAACTCCCATGTCCCAGGACCTCTCCCCAGATGAACACGATGACCTGGAGGCCGAGGACGGCGAGGAGAAGGCTCCGTTCCGTCGCTACCTCACCCGCTCGGGCGCCGAGCGGATGCACCGGGAGCTCATCCGCCTGCTCAACGAGGAGCGCCCCAAGGTCACCGCCGAGGTCTCCGCCGCCGCCGCCCAGGGCGACCGCTCCGAGAACGCCGAATACATCTACGGCAAGAAGCGCCTGCGCGAAATCGACCGCCGCATCCGCTTCCTCCAGCGCCGCCTGGACACCGCCACCATCGTCACGCCTGCTGAACAGACCGACCGTGCACACGTCTACTTCGGCGCCACCGTCACCCTGGAGGACGAGGACGGCCAGCGCACCACGTACCAGATTGTCGGGTCCGACGAGATCGACGCCGCCGGAGGTCGCATCAGCGTGGAGTCCCCCATTGGACGCGCCCTCCTGCGCAAGGGCGTGGGCGACACCGTGGAGGTGCGCCGCCCCCGCGGTGAAATCGAGCTGTCCATCGTCGACATCCGCTACGACTGAGTGAGGACGCCCCCATGCCTCGGACGCTGCCCATCAACCCCCGCTTCCGCCGCATCTATCAGCACCTGAGCGGGGCGGACCTGGCCGCGCCCGAACTCGAGGAACTCTCCCTCGATGACCTTGGCCTGGGCGACTCGCAGAAGTCCCGCGTCGGCCTGCTCTTCGGCACCTACAGCCACCCGGGCCTCGAGCGCGTCCTGCGCGCCTACGGCCTCATCCAGCGCGCCGAGGAGCGCGTGGGTCCCGTGGAGCTGCGCGTCCAGGGCGAGGACCCCTTCCGCCCCCGCGTCATCCTCTGGAGCCGCCGCTTCTACGCCCCCGTCGCCGACCTCTCCCTGCGCATGGCCACCGGCGCCGAGGTCGGCCTGGGCGACGCGCTCGCCACCGCGCCCCTGCTCTACGTGGACGCGCTCCTGCTCCAGAATCCGGGTCGCCCCTTCGACTGGCACCGCCCGCCGCTCCCCGGCCAGAGCCACCCCGGGCTCGCGCTCTCCGCGCAGCTGCTCGAGGTGCTCATGCTCATGGCCCGCCGCATCGGCGCGGAGGCGCTGGCCCTCACGCCCTCCACCTTCGCCGCCGCCAGCGTCTATGACCGGCGCTTCCTCTTCGTGGACGGCGCCGCCCAGGGACGCTTCCTCGCCATGCGCGACGCCGGAAGAGGCCGCCCGCGCTGGCTGCTCGCGTGGGCCGTGGAGCTGGGCTGCCTGCGCGACGCGGAAGGGCAGCCCGTTCCCTTCACCCCCATGCCCATGCTCGCGCCCCTGAGCCGTCGGTTGATCCGCACCTTCGACGCAAAGGCTTGGGCCGAGGCACGCGAGCAGACCGGACGACAGCCCCTCACGCTCGACGAGGAGGCGCTCCAGCAGCGCTTCCCCTGGCAGCGCATGCCCCCGGGGCCTCCGCCCGAGCGATTGGCGGAGCTGCTCGGGTATGATCCGCTCGCCCCCGTGCTGGCCCACTGAGCCGCGCGCCCCCGGAGTGTCGGCCAGCCCACGTCACCCCCTCAGCGAACGCTTCGACGGGAGGACCGGTGCGGGGCGTGGGGTTTCGAACAGCCCGCGTTCACGCACGAACACGGCTGCTTCCGTGGGAGCCGCTGCGTATATTGGAGTGAGCGTCAGGCACAGCCACGTCGCACGGTCACCAGCGGTCGCACCCGTACCCATCAAGGTCGCGCGAACCCACGATGCGAAAGAACTTCATCCTCGACACGAACGTCCTCCTGCATGATCCGCGCAGCATCTACGGCTTCGAGGACAACAACGTCATCATCCCCATCTACGTCATCGAGGAGATCGACCAGTTCAAGCGCGACCTCTCCGAGCTGGGCCGCAACGCCCGCCTCGTGGCCCGCTACCTGGATGGTTTCCGCGCGGAGGGCTCGCTGAAGGAGGGCGTACCCCTGCCTCGCGGTGGCATGCTGCGGGTGTCCTTCACGGACCGTGAGCTGCCGCTGTCCATGGCGGACAGCAACCTGATGGACAACCGCATCCTCGCGGTGGCCATCGACCTGATGGAGCAGGAGCCGGACACCCAGGCCGTCTTCATCACCAAGGACACCAACCTGCGCATCCGCGCGGACGCCCTGGGCCTCATCGCCCAGGACTACGACACCGAGCGGGTCGAAATCACGGAGCTGTACACCGGCTTCACCGAGCGGCTGGTCCCCAAGGAGCTGGTGGACCAGATGTACAAGCCCGGCGCCGAGGTGGAGCTGCCCGACGTGGACACGCTCTTCCCCAACCAGCTCGTGCTGCTCAAGGACGAGACGAACCCGTCCCACACCGCCATGGGCCGGCTGCACGGGCTCAAGAACCGGCTGGTGCCGCTCCTGCGCCAGAGCAAGGAAGGCACCTGGGGCATCCGCCCGCGCAACATGGAGCAGGCCTTCTGCCTGGACCTGCTGCTCAACGACGACATCAAGCTGGTGACCATCGTCGGCAAGGCGGGCACGGGCAAGACGCTGCTCGCCATCGCCGCGGGCCTGCAGAAGGTGACCGAGGAGAACCTCTACCAGAAGCTCCTGGTGAGCCGTCCCATCTTCCCGCTGGGGCGCGACATCGGCTATCTGCCCGGCAGCGTCGAGGAGAAGCTCAACCCCTGGATGCAGCCCATCTTCGACAACGTCGAGTTCCTGATGAACCTGAGCCGCGCGGACAAGAAGGCCGGCCGCGGCTACCACGAGCTGTTGGACCTGGGGCTGATGGAGATAGAGCCGCTCACGTACATCCGCGGCCGCAGCATCCCCAACCAGTTCATCATCGTGGACGAGGCGCAGAACCTCACGCCCCACGAGGTGAAGACCATCATCACCCGCGTGGGCGACAACACGAAGATCATCCTCACGGGGGACCCGTTCCAGATCGACAACCCCTACGTGGATTCGACCAACAACGGCCTGGTGCACGTGGTCAATCGCTTCAAGAGCGAGAAGATCGCCGCGCACATCTCGATGGCCAAGGGTGAGCGCAGCGCCCTGGCCGAGCTCGCCGCCAACCTGCTCTAGGCACCTGGGGTGCCCAAGCGATAGAGACGTGTCATGAAGAAGGACGGACCTGGAGACGCGCCCCCGGAAGAAGGGGAGAAGAAGCCCCTCATCGAGTACCCCTCGGTCTACACCTTCAAGGTGATGGGCAAGCAGGGCCCTGGCTTCGCGGAGCACGTCAGGGAGCTGTTCCGCCGGGCCATGGGCACGGAGATCTCCCCGGACTCCATCAGCGAGCAGCCCAGCAGCAAGGGCACCTATGTCTCGCTGAGCGTGTCGGTGTACCTGCTGTCGGAGGAGCAGCGCCGGGCCATCTACGACCTGCTCCACAAGGACCCGCGCGTCATCTATCACCTGTGACGCCAGGGGCTCGGGAGGGGGCTCCCTCTCGTCCGTCTCTGGAAGTCCGGTCGGGGTTGGGTATATGAGGAGTCCATGAGCCCGGCAGAGCCCTTTCCGCTGTACCACCCCGCGGACGCCCGGCGCGCGTTCAGCTCGGACGACGTGACCCGGCGTTTCGCCAAGGTGGCCCAGCTGGAGCCGGGCTCGCAGGTGCTCGTGCTCGGGTGTGGCCCGGATGCCAGCGCCGCCCTGGTCCTGGCCCGGGAGATGGGCTGCACCGTCATGGCCGGCGACACGGACGAGTCTCATGTCGCCGCCGCCCGGGAGCGGGTCCGCAACCAGGGCCTCGGCGACCGGATCGAGGTCCGGGGAGTGGCCCTGGACTCCCTCGGGCTGCCAGACGGTGCCTTCGACGCCATCCTCATCCCGGGGCGGGTGCTCTACACGCTGAAGGGGACGATGTCCGTCCTGCGGCCGCTGCTCGCCAAGCGCGGGCGGCTGGGGATGACCTTCCCCGCCAGGGTGGGGCGCGTGGTCCCCAAGGCCGCCGCCGAGCTGTGGGAGCGCCGTCTGGGCGCGCCGCTGCTCCTGCCGCGTGAGCTGCTCATGTCGCTGGAGATGGGCGGGTTCGAGCCGGAGTCGGCCGAGACGCTGCACGACACGGAGCTCGACGACTATTACCGCGAGGTGGAGGCCAGCCTGCGTCCGACCTCGGGCCCCCAGGCCTCGTCGCTGCGCGAGGAGCTGGCGCTGCACCGCGAGAGCAACGGCAAGGCCAGCGTCAGCTACGCGTTCCTGGTGGGACGCCGCAAGGAGCCGGGCGAGAAGCCCCCGGCTTCGCGCGACCGCGGCTGATTCACGTCACCCCGCGTGTCCGGGAGCGCCTCCGTCCGTCCTGGGCGCCTCGCTGCATCCTCGTCGCATGGCTGCATCGCCCGGTGCCCGGGCGACGTGAAGGCGGCGGTGCGTTGGAGTCGCGCCCCTTGGGAGGGCGCGTGCGCTTCAGCTGCCGACGTGGCGCCTAGTTCAGCGCGCCGTTGAAGTCGACCAGCTCGATGGACTCGGGCGCGACGGACAGGTTGACCTGGTCGCGGTAGCCGGCCGCGTCGCCGCCGACCTGGAAGGGCATGGGGCGCGCGAAGCGGATGGTGGCCTCGCGGACGTGGAAGTCGTGCAGACCCTCCGGGAACCAGCGGCCGGCCCACATGCGCGGCAGGTTCGCCAGCACCTGCGTGGGCGTCACCTGGCCCAGGCGCAGCTGCATGAAGCCGCGACGGCCGCACGAGAAGGGGAACATGCGCAGGCCATAGCCGTAGAAGGGCATGGTGCCCGCCGCCGCCATCATCAGCTTCCCGCGGAAGAGCACGTCGCCGGGCGCCAGCGGCGCACCCTGGGGCTGGCCATCCGGGCCCAGGCGGTAGGCCTCGCTCGACGGGCCGTTGACGACCTCGCACTCCACCCAGGTCGAGTTCGTCAGGTAGTGCGGCACCGTCTTGCACGCCACCGCGGAGAAGTAGCCCCCGCTGCCCGTGAGCACGCTCTTGAAGAGCCCCTTGCCCAGGTTCTCCTTCACCCAGATGTAGTCGTTGAGCACCTTGCCATCCACGCCCAGGCCGGCGAACGGCGCGCGCTGCCCGTCCACCATCAGCAGGTCCATGGGGCGGAAGCCGGGCACCTCACCCGTGCGGGCGCGCAGCACGTCGTTCAGGATGCCGTCGCCCCGGGTGCCGGAGGCGTTGACGTGGTTGGCGATGCCGTTGCCCGTGCCGAGCTTGAGGATGCCGAAGCGGGGCACCGGCTGGCCGGCGAAGCGGCCTCGCGGACCCACCTGCTGGAGCACCTCGTTCACGAAGCCCATGAACGTCCCGTCACCGCCGCCCGTGAAGACCACCGGGTAGCCGCGCTCGAGCACCGTCTGCGCGATGCGGCGCCCGTCCAACTCCGAGCGCGACAGGAACAGGTCCTGCTCCGGCACCACGTGCGACAGGGACTTCACCACCCGGGCATCCACCTTCCGGGCGTTGGCGTTGAGCAGCACCGCGACCTTGGGTTCGACGGAGACTTCCGCCGAGGGGGCGCGGCGGAGGTCCGGAGAGCGCAGGGGCTGAACCAGCATGGGGACATGCTCCAGGGTAGGTGCGGGTGGGGGGACCCGACATCGACGCTGGCCGTACTGTGCACTTTCATTGCCAACGGGTGACGCGGGGCGTCAGCAGGCAGGCAGGCACGTCATTCCAGGGGGTTGCAACGTTGGTTGCTGTGCCAAAGGCCGGCCGGTTGCTACCTCGGGGTGACGGGGGTGTAGAGCGGGTTACGCACCCGTGGCGTGAAGGTGGCGATGGCGTGACGCGGCAGACGGGCTCATGCGCACTGCGCTACGCACCCAGGAGCATCACCTTGAGGCGTGAGGAGACGGCACCACTGCCTGGTTTGACACCCGGGGGTGGGTGGTTACGTTGGGCGTACATCAGGAGCTTTTGAAGAAAACGCAGTCATTTCCGGAGGATACGAACCGTGGGCAAGATTATTGGGATCGACCTGGGCACCACGAACAGCGTGGTGGCGATCATGGAGGGTCGCGAGCCCAAGGTCATCGTCAACGAGGAAGGCAGCCGCATCACGCCCTCGGTGGTCGCGTTCACGAAGGATGGCGAGCGCCTGGTCGGCCAGGTGGCGAAGCGCCAGGCCATCACGAACCCCGAGCGCACCATCTATTCCATCAAGCGCTTCATGGGTCGCCGGTTCGACGAGGTCTCCGAGGAGACCAAGCTGGTGCCCTACAAGGTCTCCCGCGGCCCCAATGGCGACGCGCGCGTGGACCTGGATGGCAAGCAGTCCAGCGCGCCGGAGATCAGCGCGCAGGTGCTGCTGAAGCTGAAGCGGGCCGCCGAGAACTACCTGGGTGAGAAGGTGACGGAGGCGGTCATCACCGTCCCGGCGTACTTCAACGACGCCCAGCGCCAGGCGACCAAGGATGCGGGTGAGATCGCCGGCCTGACGGTGCGGCGCATCGTGAACGAGCCGACCGCGGCGGCGCTGGCGTACGGCCTGGACAAGAAGAAGGACGAGAAGATCGCCGTCTACGACTTCGGCGGCGGCACGTTCGACGTGTCCATCCTGGAGGTGGGCGAGAGCGTCGTCGACGTGCTCGCGACCAACGGTGACACGCACCTGGGCGGTGACAACATCGACCAGCGGATCATGGATTGGCTGGTCGTCGAGTTCAAGAAGGACACGGGGCTGGACGTCACCAAGGACAAGATGGTGATCCAGCGCCTGAAGGAGGCGGCGGAGAAGGCGAAGATCGAGCTGTCGAGCGCGACGGAGACGGACATCAACCTGCCGTTCCTCACGGCGGACGCGTCGGGTCCCAAGCACCTGAACGTCAAGCTCACGCGCGCCAAGTTCGAGGCGATGATCGACGACCTCATCGAGCGCTCGCTGGAGCCGTGCCGCAAGTGCCTCAAGGACTCGGGCCTGGACCTGAAGGACCTCAGCGAGGTCGTGCTCGTGGGTGGCACCACGCGCATCCCGAAGGTGCAGGAGGCGGTGAAGCGGCTGTTCGGCAAGGAGCCGAACCGCTCGGTGAACCCGGACGAGGTCGTGGCGGTGGGCGCCGCGGTGCAGGCGGGCGTGCTCTCCGGCGAGGTGAAGGACATCCTCCTGCTGGACGTGACGCCGCTGTCCCTGGGCGTGGAGACGCTGGGCGGGGTGATGACCAAGCTCATCGAGCGCAACACCACCATCCCCACGCGCAAGTCGGAGACGTTCTCCACGGCCGCGGACGGCCAGTCGCAGGTGGAGATCCACGTGCTCCAGGGTGAGCGCGAGATGGCGAACGACAACCGGAGCCTGGGCCGCTTCCACCTGACGGGCCTGCCCCCGGCGCCGCGTGGCGTGCCGCAGATCGAGGTGACGTTCGACCTGGACGCCAACGGCATCCTGAACGTGAGCGCGAAGGACAAGGCCACGGGCAAGGAGCAGAAGGTCACCATCACCCAGTCCTCGGGCCTGGCGAAGGACGAGGTGGAGAAGATGGTCGCCGCGGCCCGCGAGAACGAGGCGGCCGACAAGGACAAGCGGGAGCTGGTGGAGCTGAAGAACCAGGCGGAGGCCCAGGCCTACGGGGCCGAGAAGCTCATCAAGGAGAACAAGGAGAAGCTCTCCGCGGATGTGGCGAAGGGCCTCGAGGACGGGGTGGCGGAGCTCAACAAGGTCCGCGAGGGCCAGGACAAGGACGCCATCAAGTCCGCGCTCGAGAAGCTCCAGGCCGCCAGCTACAAGGCCGCCGAGGAGATGTACAAGGCGACGGGCGGGGCGCCGGGTGGCGAGCCGCCTCCGGGGGCTGCTCCTGGCGCGCAGCCGGGCGCGAAGAAGGACGACGTGGTGGACGCCGAGTTCCGCCAGTCATGATGCCGGGGCCGTGAGGCCCGTGCGTTGAGTCAGAAGGGCCGGTGCCTCCGCCACGCGGGGGGCCGGCCCTTCCGCTTTGCGGGCGCGTGCGGCCGGCCCTCCGGAAGTCGGGATGGGCGTATGTGGAGCGAGACGCGGCGCTGACGCAAACGGCCGAGGACACTGGGGCGAGCGTGGGTGAGGGGGATGCAACGTGGGGCGGCTCCACGCAGTCTCGTGAGGTGCCCGCATGTCCCGAGTCCTGTCCCAGCAGTCGTCCGTCCTCGCGCTGAACATCGAGCCCGAGCCCGGAGCGCTCCCTGTCGACTCGTCGGCCACGAGGAAGACGCAGTCCGCGTCCGCGAGGCAGGAGGCCAGCACGCTGGAGGTCTTCCGGGGGCCTGCCTCGAGCGGTGGCGGTGTCTCGCCTGGGGTGGGGCCCCGATGCGGTCCCATGACGGGGACACCGAACGACTTCGACTTCGCGGTGGGGGGCGCTTTTCCTCCACGCCCCACGGGCAACGTGCGGGAGCAGATGAAGCAGGGAGCCCTGACGGTCGCCCAGTCCGAGGCGGCCGCGGCGAGCCTGCTGCTGGGGAAGGGGACGGTGGTGGACGCCTACGCGCGAGGGCACCTGCGGCTGCTGGACCCGAGTCCTCCCCTCGAGGGGGCTCCCACCTCCCTGACGGACTACACCAGCGTCCTGCCCGGCGTGGCGCCGGAGGTGGCGTGGGACTACCTCGTGCGCAATCCCGGTCCGGTGTTCGAGGCCGCGGGCATCCGGCTCCAACCTGCCACGGGCGCGCTGGCGGACGGGGCGAAGGTGTTCCTGGAGGAGAAGGGGCCTCCGCCCGTCTGGGCGCCCGTGACGTTCCGGCTCGAGCCGGAGAAGCACACCGTGCACATCACCACGCTGGACGGACATCCCCTGCGGGGGACGAACCGCTTCGTCTTCGAGGACGACGGGGCGGGTGGAGCGCGACTGCGCCAGTACTCGGCCTTCCAGGGCAGCTCGCCCGCCACGTCGGTGGGCATGAAGCTGATGGACCCCATCGAGCGGCAGCATGACATCTGGCGCTCCGTGCATGCGCATCTGCATGACACGCTGGCCTCTCGCTGACATAGAACCAGGGTGGAGGTGACACGGATGGTGCTGAGGACGACACCCCCGGGACATGATGTGATCCTCTACGACGGGCACTGCCGCATCTGCAGCGGCGCGGCCCGCGAGTTCCAGCGGCTGCTGGGCGGACGGGGCACGGAGCTGCGCTCGTTCCGGGACGAGGGCGTGCTGGAGGCCTTTCCGGGCATCAGCGCGGAGCGGTGTGAGCTGGCCATGCAGCTGGTCCGCGCGGACGGGCGGGTGATGGAGGGCGCCGAGGCCATCGTCCGGGCGCTGGGTCGGCATCCCCTGGGGAAGCTGTTGTACGTCTATTACGTCCCCGGACTGCGGCAGCTGGTGGATGTCGTGTACCGGGCCGTGGCGCGCTATCGGTTCCGGATTGCCGGGCGGACCTGCACGGATGGCGGTTGCGAGGTCCACTTCAAATAGACGGAGGGCGGCGGGTAGCATGGGGCCAACCCCGCTGCCTCCGGATAGTCCGTGCAATCACAGCCGACGACGTACCTCCAGGCCGCCCGGGCCTTTCGCCACTTCTTCAATGAGTTGCGGGATGTCTACCTGGAGCGGGAGACGCTCTTCACGCAGCTGGAGCTGGCGCTCCTGAGCCGGGAGCACGTGCTGGTGGTGGGGCCGCCGGGGACGGCCAAGAGCGCCATCGCCAGCGCGGTGCTGGGGCGCATCATCGACGAGAAGACGGGACTGCCGTCGCTGTTCTCCAAGCAACTGGCGGAGTCCACCGTGCAGACGGACCTGCTGGGGCCGGTGGACTTCAAGGTCCTGACGGAGACGGGGCGCACGGAGTACCTCACCGACGAGGGCATGCTGGGCTCGCAGCACGCGTTCCTGGACGAGGTCTTCGACGGTCGGGACATGCTGCTGCGCTCCATCCTCAACGTGCTGTTCGAGCGCGAGCTCAAGCACGGGCGGCGGGTGACGGCGGGCCGCACCGAGTGCGTGGTGATGACGAGCAACCGGTACCTCTCCGAGGTGCTGGCGCGCTCGCCGGAGCTGCTCCTGGCCTTCGCGGACCGGCTGAGCTTCATCAGCTTCGTGCCCAAGTCCTTCGCCCGGAAGGAGAGCCGGGCGGCCATGCTCCATCGCTTCGAGCACGGCGCGCGAGCGGACCTGCGCGCGCCGCTCTCGCTGCAGCAGGTGGACCTGCTCCAGGACGCGGTCGCGCGCGTGCGGGTGCCCAGCGTGGTGATGGAGGGCGTGGAGCTCCTGACGGACGCGCTGGAGCGCGCGCTGACGTCGCACGTGTCCAAGCTGCCCGACTACGTGCCGACGAAGTACTTCTCCCAGCGCTCGGCGGTGAAGGCGCTGTGGGCGCTGAAGGCGGCGGTGGTCCGGGATCAGATCTACCGGCGGCCCGAGCGCCCGCTGGAGGCCTCCGTGGAGGACCTGGACGCGCTGCGCTGGTTCTTCCTGCTCGGAGGGCCGCCCTCGGCGGAGACGGACGCGCTGCTCAAGTCCGTGGTCGACCCGAGGGAGCGCGCGCAGCTCGAAATCGTCCGGCTGGAGCAGCGCACGTTCGACGAGGTCATCGCCCAGGTCCGCCAGGAGCTGGGGGGCGGGCTGGAGCGCGAGGCCCAGGCGCTGGCCGCGGCGGACGAGGCCACCACGGTGGAGGCGCTGTCGCGCAACTGGCAGCCGGCCATCGCGTCCACCTCCGCGCGCAGCCTCATGTCCAAGCTGATGCCCGGTCCGCGCCACCTGCAGAACCGGGTGCCGCTGCTGGCCGCCGCGCGCGCGCTGGTGGCGGCGATGGACCAGCGGCTGGCGCGAGGCATGGCGGGGCAGGGCGAGGGGCGCGGCGGCCTGTCCCTGCTGACCTCGTTCCAGGACGTGCTGGAGCTCTGCCGCGTCCTCCCCGAGCTGAAGCCCGGGCTGACGCCGCTGAGCGAGGCCACCGCGCGCTTCCTCGAGGGCGCCCTGGAGATGATTGCCCTGACCGCGGAGAGCGCGGACTTCGAGGAGGGCCTCAAGCTGGAGGGGCTCGTCGGGCTGGCGGACAACCTGGAGGAGGAGCTGTCGCGGATGGCCGACCTGATGGGCCTGCTGGCCGAGGGCGCCCCGGCGACGGTGGAGCGGCTGCGCAAGGTGGAGGTCGACGCGCGCAAGCGGGTGGTGGGCGCGCTGCGACGCCGGGCCACGGTGGCCTTCCAGGGGGCCTCGCCGCGAGGCCGCAAGGAGCCGCTGGAGGCGCTGGCCGCGGACTCGCGTCGGCTGTCCCAGCTGGAGCAGTCCCTCATCGCGCTGGACCCCAGCCAGCGCAGCTTCAAGGAGGAGCTGCTGCTGCCGCTGGGCCTCTCGTATGCGCGCGAGGTCCTGGCCTCCACGCCGTTCGAGCGCGTCGAGCAGTACGGCCGCGCCGTGCAGTCGGTGGTCGAGAACCTCCGACGTGAGGGCCTCCCGGTGGACGTGGTGATGCGCGAGTGTCAGGGCATCCTCGACGGACGTCTGCGGGAGCACGCCAAGGCGCTCACTCGCGAGGTGGCGAGCCCCCCTCCCGCGGCGGCCTCGGTCATCAACGGCGATGCGTACGTCTTCTATCGCGGTGAGTTCTCCGCCAGGGCGCCGGACGGAGAGCTGGCCGCGCTGCTGGGGCTGGACGGACAGCTCGCGTTCACCCGTGGCGGTGGGGCGTCGGCGTTCTTCTCGGAGGAGGCTCGCGCGGCGGTGGCCCAGGCGGAGCTCGCCTTCCTCCAGTCGCGGGTGAAGTTCCTGCGCAGCTGGTTGACCCAGCTGCTCACCTCGCTGCCGGCGCCGGAGGCCTTGAAGGAGCGCAGCGAGGTGGAGCGCACCGTGGACCGGCTGGTCCGCAGCCGCTTCCCGTTGCTGGCGTTGAAGGAAGGCGAGCTGGTGCGGCTCAAGGGCGTGTTGTCACTGCTCTCGGGGCTGCCGGGAGAGGTGGGGGAGAACGCGCGTCGTCTGGGGACGTTGCTCCATGGCATCGAAGAGGACTTCGGGCGCTACAGCCGGCAGGTGCTGGAGCGCCGGACCGCGGCATGAGCGCACCCGGGCCGCATAGCGCCGAGAGGCGGGGCTGAGCATGCTCTCGCGGCGGCTCACCGAGTTGCGAGCGCGGCTGGACGCGCTTCGTCAGCCTCCACCTGCAGCGGGCGGGCCACGGTGGTGGCCCTTCGGCCGGAAGGTCGCGGGGACCGGGGACCTGTCGCTGCCAGTGCTCGAGGCGTTGGACCGCGAGCTGGACCGCGTGGGAGTCCACACGTCGGCGGATGCCCTGCTGCTCCATGCCCTGGGGGCTCGTCGCGGGCGCGCGGGCTCGCTGTCCCAGGGCCTGCAGGCCCGCGCGGGACAGGCGCTCGGGGAGTTCGAGGAGCGTCTGGTCCGCGTGGAGCGGGCATGGCGGGCGGGAGTGCTGCCCCCGGGGACACTCTCCATCCTCGAGCGGGCCTTCGTCCGGCTCGCTCGCGCGGTGAAGGTAGCCGACCTCTTCCTGCGGCCCTACACGGAGGACCCCCCGGACGAGGACTTCGTCGTCTACGAACGACCAGCGTCCGCGAGCCGACCCCAGCGGCCTCCGAGCAGCGCGCGGATGGCGGTGGCCGAGTACTTCGCGACACGGGCCCGGGAGAATGTCGCCGACGTCGTGCAGAAGCGCAGGGACCTGGACCTGGCGCACGAGATGTTGCTGCGACTGGGGGCGGACCATGACCGGGAGCGGGCGCTGCCGCTGCGTCGCGACGTGGCCGAGGCGCGGGAGCGCACGCGCGCGGTGCCCGCGGTCCGCTCGCTCGAGGAACTGCTGCGTCACGTGCGGCACACCGCGCGCCACGAGCCCCAGGTGGCCTATCGCTCGCTGCGTGGCCTCTATGAGCGGGCCCTGGAAGCAGGGGACCTGGAGCTGGCCGCCGCGGCCCGCTCGAGCCTGGAGCCCTTGCTCCCCACGCGGACGCACCTGACGGTCATGGTGGAGAACGCGGAGCGCGACGCCCTGGCCGACTGGTTCGGCGAAGCGCCCCAGCCGGCGCGGCCCGAGGTCGACGCACCCCGCCCGGACGAGCTGCTGGCCGACCTGGCCTTCTCGTTGCGCCCCGAACAGCTCGCGACCTTCGAGCTGGCCGCGGGCTGTGCCCGGTACTTCGACGTGGAGGACGCGCTCTCCGAGGAGATCGTCCTGGCGGAGACGAAGACCGCCCGGCGTGTGGCGCGCCGCGTGCCCTATCCCACGCAGACGATGACCTTCGAGACGACAGGCGCCCTGCACGAGGTGAACAACTTCGTGCTGACGGACCCGCGCATGCTCCTGAGGGACCTCGCCGCCAACCGGCAGCTGGTGCGGGCGTACGTCGAGGACGCGCCGCCACCGCAGTCGAAGAAGGTGAAGCGCACCGCCGTGCGCGTCTATGTCTGCGACGCGTCCGGCTCCATGCATGGCGCCCGCGCCCGCTTCCGCGACGCCCTCATCATCGCCGAGCTCAACAACCTGCGCGTCAAGGCCCGCAGGGGCGAGTCGTTCGACCCGCTCTACTTCAGCTTCTTCAACGACGTGCCCACGGAGCTGGCCCGGGTGGACACGGCCGTCGAGGCCACCCGGCAGATAGAGCGCCTCTTCCGCGACTCGCCCGCGGAGGGGCAGACGGACATCTCGCTCGCGCTGATGTCCGCCTTCGACTCCATCCGCGCCGCGCAGGGCAGGGACCCGTACCTGGCGCGCGCCACCGTGGTGCTCGTCACCGACGGTGAGGACCGCGTGGACCTGGACCTCATCCGGCGCACGCGCGCGCCCATGGGCTCGCTGGACATCGCCCTGAGCTTCATCTCCCTCGGTGAGGAGAACCCGGACCTGCGCTCGCTGGTGCGCGAGCAGCGGGCCTCCGGGCTGCGCGCCTTCTACCACCACCTCTCCGACGAGGAGATCCTCTGGGCCCGCACCGAGTTCGACACACCCTGGCGCACGCTGCTGCCGCGTGACGTGCCCGCCACGCCGGACGCGCTGGAGCTGCTCGCGCCGCACCTGGAGGCGCTCGAGGCCGTGGCGAGCGGACGCGGCTCGAACACGCCTGTCGCGGTGGAGGCCTCGTTCGAGGCGCTCTTCCCTGAATCGCCCCCCAGACCCGAGGGCGGGCAGGTTCCTGGCGCGGACGTGGTGGGCCGGGTGGTGGACATCCTCGGCGCGCTGGTGGAGGCCACGTCCCTGGCTCCCGCGGACAAGCGCGCCACCGAGAGCGTCGTGCTCCTCCAGCACCTGCTCACGGTGTATGGGCTGACCCCCGCGCGCTACCTCGCGGCGCTGTCCGTCGGCGGACCCTCGGTGGAGGACGCGCTGTCACGAGTGCGGCTGTTGTGCCGCCCCTTCGGTTAGGCTTGCCGCACGCCATGTTCTTCGGCCTCTGGAAACGCAAGAAGGAGCGCTCCCGGCCAGTGGACCCGCTGGCCGCCTTCGACGAGCTGCTCGAGAACCTGGAGCGGCAGGCCTCCGAGCTGCGCAAGTCCGCGGCCACGCTGCTCGCCCTCAAGGGAGAGCTCACCCGCGCCGTGGAGCGCTACACGCGCCGCCTCACGGAGCTGGACGCGCGCCGCGCCACCGCGGAGTCCCGCTCCGACGCCAAGGCGGTGGCCGTGCTGAAGAAGGACCGCGTCCAGGCCGAGGCACTCCTCGCCTCCACCCGCGAGTCGCTGGAGCGTGCCGAGGCCGACGGTGCGCTGCTCCTGGAGGCCGCCGCGGAGCTGGGCGAGCGCGTGGAGGAGCTGCGCCGTGAGCGGGAGAGCGCCTCCGCGCGCCTGGTGATGGGCGGCATCGTCACCGACGCGTTGAAGGAGCGCGTGGCGCGCTTCGAACAGGCGCTGGTGGTGGACGCGGCGCGCGACGAGGTGGAGCGCGCGCACGCGCTGGCGGAGGTCTACCGCGAGGAGCTGCGGGAGAAGGCGGACTGAGGCTTCAGGTCCGGCGTGCCGTCTGGTGGAGCTCGAGGACGATGTTGCCGCCCTTGAAGAGGCGCACCGCGCCGGACGTCTGGCTCACCACCAGCGCGATGCAGTGCGTGGTGGAGGTGATGCCCGCGGCGGCGGCGTGCCGGGCGCCCAGGCCGAGCGGAATCTTCACCGCCTCGTCCGCGGAGGACAGGTAGCGCCCTGCGGCCAGCACCACGCCGTCCTCGCGGATGACGAAGGCGCCGTCGAGCACGCTGAAGTTCTTGATGGCCTCGCGAATCTTCGGGTCCAGCACGTTCCGCTCCGCCTCGGAGAGGCCCTGGAACGGATTGATGGTCATCTGCCGGCTCTTCTCCAGCACCGTCGTGTGGTCGCCGATGGTGATGATGGTGCCGATGGGGTGACCCTCGAAGCCCTCCTGACCGATCTGCAGCGCCAGCTGGATGAGCGCGTCCACCACCTGGGAGTTGAACTCCTCGCCCAGCTTCACGCCCTCGATGGCGAGCCGGTCATCCAACGAGCCACCGATTCGCATCTGCATCAGCGTGTCGGGAGCGCGCCCCACGCGCCCCGTCATGCAGAGCACCAGGTCGCCTTCCTTGAAGGCCCCCTGGGAGAGCGCGGAGACGAGCGCCACCTTCACCCGCTCGGTGCGCGAGTAGTCGTAGGCGGGGATGACGAGCGCGCGGACCTTCTTGAGCTGGTGCTCCTGTGCCAGCTTGTCCAGCGTCACCGCGTACACGAGCTTCTTGCGAGCAGGCCTGCCGCGCAGCTCCTCGGGAGGGATGGGCGTGTCGCAGATGTAGAGGAAGTGATCGACGTCACTCTTCGCGGCCAGGGAGAGGGCCGAGCGCAGGAACTCCCGATCGAACTTCGTGTTCTCGCTCAAACGCCCCTCCCTTCACCCGCAGTTCGTGACCACGTCAGCTTGACACCGAAGGCTCCCTGAATAAAGCTTTCGGGCCCTTTTTTTGGGGGACAGGGCCCAAAAACCCTCGCGTACTGGAGCGAAGGCTGTGAACCAGAAAGATCTCAAGCGTTACAAGAAGATGCTCGAGGACAGCAAGGCGAGCCTGCTCGAGAGCGCCAAGAAGACCCTGGTGGAGGAGTCGAGCTTCGACACCGACGATCTCCCCGACGAGATCGACCTGGCCTCTTCCGAGTATGCGCAGTCGATGGTGTTCAGACTCCGCGACCGCGAGAAGTTCCTGCTGCAGAAGATTGATAAGGCGCTCGAGCGCATCGAGAACGGCTCGTTCGGCGTCTGCGAGCGTTGCGAGGAGGACATCTCCCCCAAGCGGTTGGAGGCGCGTCCGGTGACGACGCTCTGCATCCGCTGCAAGGAAGAGCAGGAGAAGAAGGAGAAGTCCTACGGCTGATGGCCGTGGGGGTCCTTGGGGCCGCGCGGGAGGAGATGTCCCGTGCGGCCCGGGGAGTCAAAGCGCGGGGCGGTGCCTCAGGCCAGCGGTGCCTGGATCTCCACCCTCAAGAGCTGCCGACCGATGAGGTAGTGGTCACCGTTGTCGACGAAGGTCGGGCCGGCCAGCCGCATGAAGGTGCCGTTGGACGAGCCCACGTCGCGCACCGTCAGCCGGTCCTGGCGCACCTGCAGCACCGCGTGCCGGCCGGAGACGAAGCCGTCAGTGGGGAAGGTGAGGTCGCCTTGCTCGCGGCCCAGCAGGTTGTCGCCCTCGCGGAGCGGATAGGCCGCGCCCTTCAGGCCCCCCTCCAGCAGTTGGATGAGCCGCAGGCGGTAGCCGGGATCCGGTGAGCCCCAGACCTGGGTGCCTCCCGGGCCGGGTGTCGCGGTGGGGATGGGCTCCAGCACCAGCCGTTGCCGACCCAGACGCAGCTCGCCCCCGGGGGACAGCTCCCGCTCCTGGCGCAGGCGGACGAAGACGCCGTTGGCGCCTCCCACGTCCTCCACGGCCAGGCGCGCGCCGGAGAAGAAGAAGCGCATCTGCACGGGCATGATGAAGGGGTCGTCCGGGAGCGGGATGTCACCCTGCTGACCGCAGGTGAGGGTGTCGCGCTGCATGCGGACGACGGACTCGGGGCCGCCATCGGCCCGCACCACGCGGATGGAGACCTGGGGCCGCGAGGACAGGCTGGCCACGGCCATGACCATGGTGCCGGAGCGCAGCGGCGAGCCGCAGGCTCGGCAGACGGTGGCATCCCGGGGGTTCTCGGTGTCGCAGCGGGGGCAGTATTCCATCGCTTCCATGGGGCTGGGCGGGTTCTACCAGGGGTGGGGCGCGGTTGCTCGCATTGCGCGCGGCTTGCTCATCACCCGAGCGACGTGGTGAACTTCCAGCCCCACCCTTCGGGGACGTTTGACTTGCACTGCCCCTCCTGCGGCGCTGACGCCCAAGAATCCTCCCGTTTCTGCCCGGCCTGCGGCGCGACCCTCGTGCGCACGGCGGATGCTGACGACTACGTCGGCATGACGATTGCCCAGAAGTACCGGGTCGAGGCCCTCATCGGCGAGGGGGGCATGGGCAGGGTGTTCCGGGCCCGGCAGATCTCCCTCGACAAGGTGGTGGTGCTCAAGGTGCTGCGGCACACGTTGCTGTCGGACGAGCGCACCGTGGCGCGCTTCCAGCGCGAGGCCAAGGCGGCCAGCCGGCTCAACCACCGCAACTCCATCAGCGTGCTGGACTTCGGCCAGGCCGAGGACGGCGCGCTCTTCATCGCCATGGAGTACGTGGCGGGGCAGGACCTGCACCAGATTCTGAGCCGCGAGTGGCCGCTGGGCGAGGCGCGCGTGGTGCGCATCGTCAGCCAGGTGCTCGGCGCGCTGTCGGACGCGCACGGCGCGGGCGTCATCCACCGGGACCTGAAGCCCGAGAACATCATGGTGGAGCAGCGGCGCAACGAGCCGGACTTCGTCAAGGTGCTCGACTTCGGCATCGCGAAGATCACCGACTCCACGGACGACGGTCCGGCGCTCACCCGCGCGGGCTTCGTCTGCGGCACGCCCGAGTACATGTCGCCGGAGCAGGCGCGCGGGGCGCAGCTGGACCACCGCTCGGACCTGTACGCGGTGGGCGTCATCCTCTACCAGCTGATGACGGGGCTGCTGCCGTTCGAGTCCGACTCGGCGGTGGGCTTCGCCACCAAGCACCTCACCGAGGAGCCGCCGCCCCCGACGCGGCGCCGGCCCGACGCGCGCATCTCCCCGGCGATGGAGCGGCTCATCCTGCGCACGCTCTCCAAGGACCCGGATGATCGCCCGGCGAACGCGGAGGCCTTCCGCGCGGAGCTGCTGGCGGTGGAGAAGGAGCGCCGTCGCGAGGCGGCGGGCTCGCGGCGTCCCCAGCCCTCGGCCGTGCTGGCGCCGCTGCCGCGCAAGTCCGGCGGCCGCCCCGACGATGCCCGGGATGCCACGGCCCCCGGGTGGGGCAGCGAGATGACGGTGGAGGCCACGGTCCGCGCGCTTCCGGACGTGCTCTCGCCGCTGCCCTCGGGCGCCGACGTGATGCCCGCGACGCGGGAGAAGACCGACTCCGTCGTCCCCACGCAGCCCGGCGTCGGTGGGGGTGGACTGGCGTTCTTCTTCAAGTCGCTCACCGTGCTGCTGGTGCTGGGCGCGGGGCTCTTCTACGCCTACATCTATTACACGCAGGGCGCGGGGAAGGGCGGGGCCTCGCACTTCCCGATTCCCTCCAACGCCCCGGTTCCCGGCAGGACGGGGAGCGTCATCTCCGCGGATGCGGACCGGCCGCTGTACGACAGGATGATTCCCGCGGCCGATCGCAACCTGGAGCTGTCCAAGAAGCACTCGCAGGAGGGCGACCAGTCGCTGGAGCGCGGGAAGCTGGACATGGCCGCCACCAGCTACCTGAACGCGTTCGAGGCGAACCCGGACCCGGAGCTGGCGCTGAAGCTGGGCGAGGTCTACTGGCAGCGGGACCAGCAGGATGAGGCCCGTAACTGGTGGATGCGTCACCTGCGCGACGTGCGGGACTCGCGGGCCCGGGCGCTCATCGAGCAGCGGCTGGGCGGCAGCGTGGCCCGCCCGTCGGCTCCTTAGCGTCAGTGCGGTGGCGTCGGGTGGGGGTTGCCTGCCCGCGCCGACCCTGCCTCGTTCCCATGCAGGGCGGGGTGCTCGTCTTCGCTGGCGGGGGGCGTGCTGCCACGGACATGCTGAGACCGCGGAAGCGTCGTCCCCGAGAGGTGCCGCTCCGCGGAGGGGCCATCTTCCGTGGCGGCACCGAGTCTCGCGAGGCCCCGGCTTGCTATCGGGCCTCATCGAGGCATGACTCGTCTCGCCCGAAGCGGTCATGCGCTCCCGCGCATGCTCTGATGCGTGCTGCTCGTGGGACGTCCGTGGGCGCCCGAACGGAGCACACCCGCTCGCTCAGGCGAGCGTCTCCACCTGCAGCACGTGCTGGCCCAGGCGGACGCGGTCTCCCGGTCGCAGCGGGCGCTCCTCGCCGGGCGGGATTCGCACGTAGGTGCCCAGTCCTCCGGACAGGTCCCTGAGCAAGGCGCCCGTCGGTGTGGGGGACAGCTCGCAGTGCCGACCCGCGAGGCCCTCGTCGCCCGGGAAGCTCAGGTCGCAGTGGGCCTGTCCCAGCGTGAGCAGGGGCGCCGCCGTCACCACCGCGCGGCCACCTCGGCCGCCCATGATGACCTCCTCGACGCCGTACACCGCCTGCCCGAGCGGCACGGGCGCGCCGTACACCGTGGGCCGACCCGGCACCGGCGCGACGGGCTCCAGGCGCCCCGTGAAGCGGAACAGCCGCTGGCCCGCGCTGAAGTGCGTGCGCGCCGTGATGGCCTCGGTGCCCGCCACCGTGACGAACACCCCCGAGGCGCTGTTCTCGTCGCGCACGAAGAGCGCGCCGTCCTTCACCAGGAACGTCGCATGGAGCGGCGAGACGAACCCGTCATCCGGGAAGAGGATGGCGCCGCGCTGCCGGCCCACCACGCACCCCGTCACCGGCAGCTTGTAGCGCTGCCCCCGCGTGGACCCGGCGATGACCGCCAGCCCGAAGCGCGAGGCCGCCGGTGGAGGGCGGGGCGCCGCCACGGCCGGGGCGGAGGTCCCCGTGCGTCCGGGCATCGCCGCGTCGGGCACCGGCGGAGGCGGCCGGGTGTTCGCGGGGCCCTGCGGCGCGGCTCGGGGCGCCAGGGACGGAGGCGCGTTGCCCGCGGGCTGCGCCGCCGGAGGCCGGGTGTTCGCGGGGCGCTCCACCATCAACCCCGCGGCGGCCGTGGGGGGCGGCGTCCGGGCGGACGGCCTCATCCCCGGCGGAATGGCGCTGGGCGGGGGCGGGGTGGTGGGAGGACCCACGGGTTCGGAGCCCCGAGGCCCGGGGAAGGAGGCGACGGCCGCCGGGCGGCCTCCCTGGGGTGTCACGGCGGGCGGGGGGCGGCCCGTGGTGGCCGGCTTGGACGCGGGGGCCTTGGCGGTGGGCGCCTCCCCCGTGGCCTGGCCGCACAGCACACAGGTGGCCGAGCGCGGCGGATTGAACCCGTCACAGTTCGGGCAAACCACGGAGAGAGCCGACAACAAGAGCTGTGACATGGGCGGAGGCGAATCTACGAGCGCGTAAAACGTCGGGTCAACGAAAGCGAACGCGACGGGTGGGACAATCCCGGAAGAGAAATGTGACAGGCACTGTGGGGCAACGTTGCCCCCCCTCCGGCACGAAGTTACGATTCCCCCTGCTTCGATGATCCGCCTGAACGACATCCTCCAACGGGTTTCCTCGTACCACCCGGACCCCGACCTGGACATCATCAAGAAGGCCTACGTCTACTCGGCCAAGGTGCATCAGGGCCAACTGAGGAAGTCGGGAGAGCCCTATCTCGTCCACCCGCTGGAGGTCGCCGGCATCCTCGCCGACCTCAAGCTGGACGAGGCGTCCATCGTCACCGGGCTGCTCCACGACACCATCGAGGACACGCTCGCCACCGCCGAGGAGCTCACGGAGCTGTTCGGCGCCGAGGTGGCCCAGCTGGTCGACGGCGTCACCAAGCTGTCCAAGTTCTCCGCGTCCGCCAGCCTCTCCCAGGAGGAGAAGCAGGCGGAGAACTTCCGGAAGATGATCATCGCGATGGCGCAGGACATCCGCGTCATCCTCGTGAAGCTGGCCGACCGCACGCACAACATGCGGACGCTGGACCACATGAACGAGGAGAAGCAGGCGCGCATCGCCCAGGAGACGCTGGACATCTACGCGCCCCTGGCGAACCGGCTGGGCATCTCCTGGATCAAGACGGAGCTGGAGGACCTGAGCTTCCGCTACGTGAAGCCGCAGGAGTTCTTCGGGCTGCAGGAGAAGCTCAACAAGCGCAAGAAGGAGCGCGAGAAGTACATCGAGGACACCTGCGACCTGGTGCGCACCAAGCTGGCCGAGCGGAGCCTGAAGGGCGACGTGAGCGGCCGCTTCAAGCACGTCTACAGCATCTACAAGAAGATCAAGGCGCAGGGCATCGACTTCGATCAGATCCACGACATCATCGCGTTCCGCATCATCGCGCCCACCGCGCCCGCCTGCTACGAGGCGCTGGGCCTGGTGCACGAGATGTGGAAGCCGGTGCCGGGGCGCTTCAAGGACTTCATCGCGATCCCCAAGCCGAACATGTACCAGTCACTGCACACCACGGTGATTGGCCCCTTGAGCGAGCGCGTGGAGGTGCAGATCCGCACCGCGGAGATGCACAAGATCGCCGAGGAAGGCATCGCGGCCCACTGGAAGTACAAGGAGGGCAAGGCGGTCATCTCCAAGGATGACGAGAAGTTCGCCTGGCTGCGCCAGCTCATGGAGTGGCAGCAGGACCTGAAGGACCCCAAGGAGTTCCTCGAGACGGTGAAGGTGGACCTCTTCACTGACGAGGTCTTCGTCTTCACGCCCAAGGGCGACGTGCGCTCGCTGCCTCGCGGCGCGACGCCGGTGGACTTCGCGTACGCCATCCACTCGGACGTGGGCAACCGGTGCGTGGGCGCCAAGGTGAACGGAAAAATCGTTCCCCTGCGCTACAAGCTGAAGAACGGCGACACGGTGGAGGTGCTCACCAGCCCGCAGCAGCACCCGTCCAAGGACTGGCTCACCTTCGTCAAGACGAGCCGCGCGCAGCAGCGCATCCGCGGCTTCATCAAGCAGCAGCAGCGCGAGAAGAGCCTGCAGCTGGGCCGCGAGCTGACGGACCGCGAGCTCAAGCGCTTCCAGCTCAACTTCAACCGCCTGCTCAAGAACGGCGAGGTGAAGCGCGTCGCCGAGGAGCTGGGCTTCCGCGTCGAGGACGACCTGCTGGTGGCCGTGGGCTACGGCAAGGTGACGCCGCAGCAGCTGGTGCAGCGGCTGGTGCCCGAGGAGAAGCGCAACGAGGCGGAGGCCACGCCGCGAGGGGAGTCCTCCGGCAACGGCGCGTCCTCGGGGGGCTCGTCCATGCTGCCCGGCCTGTCGCGCGTGACGGACCTGGCCAAGCGCCTGGTGGGCCGCAGCAACCGCAGCGGCGTGCAGATTGGCGGCGTGGATGACGTGCTGGTGCGCTTCGGGCGGTGTTGCAACCCCGTCCCCGGCGACCCCATCGCCGGCTTCATCACCCGGGGACGGGGCGTCACGGTGCATACGGTGGGGTGCGAGAAGGCGCTCGCGACGGACCCCGAGCGGCGCGTGGACGTGAGCTGGGATGTGCGCGGTGACTTCAAGCGCCCCGTCACCCTGCGCGTGCTCACCGCGGACCGCACGGGCCTCTTGGCGGACATCTCCAACATCTTCTCGAAGAAGGGCGTCAACATCTCCCAGGCCAACTGTCGGGCCACCGGGGATGACCGGGCCGTGAACACCTTCGAGGTCATCATCTCCGACCTGAAGCAGCTCACGGACCTGATGCGCACCATCGAGCGCTTGAGCGGCGTGTACTCCGTGGAGCGAATCTAAAGGGCCGCCATTCGTGGTAGAGCGCCCAGGAAAATCCGGCGGCCACCTCCGGCCGCCCGACTCCTCGAGGTGCGCTCCATGGCTCGACAGACCATCCACTCGGACCAGGCCCCCAAGGCCATCGGTCCGTACTCGCAGGCGGTGCAGGTGGACTCGGGGAAGATGACCTTCCTCTCCGGGCAGATTCCCCTGGACCCCGTCACCATGGAGATGGTGCCGGGGGACGTCGTCGCCCAGGCGGAGCGGGTGATGCTCAACCTCCAGGCGGTGCTCAAGGCGGCCGGGCTGGACTTCAGCCACGTGGTGCGCAGCACCATCTACCTCACGGACCTGGGTGACTTCGCCCGCGTCAACGAGGTCTACGGCCGCTACTTCACCGGCGCCCCGCCGGCCCGCGCCACCGTCCAGGTCGCGGCGCTGCCGCGCGGCTCCAAGGTGGAGATCGACGCCATCGCCGTGTCCTGAAGTCCCGCGCCTCCACGGCGTGTGAAAGCAAGAGGCCGTCGGACCCAAGCGGTCCGACGGCCTCGAGTGCTTCAGGGCTGCAGCGAGCGGACTACTTGCGGTCCGCCGCCACCGCGCCGGCCTTCTTCAGCTCCTCATCGATGACGCGCTTGAAGGCGTCGAACGGCTGGGCGCCCACCAGGGTGCGGCCGTTGATGAAGAACGTCGGGGTGCCGGTGGCGCCCAGACGGCCGGCGTCCGCCGCGTCCGCCTCGATCTGCTGGGCGAACTTGTTGCTGTCCAGGGCGGCCTTGAACTTGTCCACGTTCAGGCCCAGCTCCTGCGCGTACTTGTCCAGCGAGGCCCGGTCCAGAGCGCGCTGGTTGGCGAAGAGCTTGTCGTGCATCTCCCAGAACTTGCCCTGCTCGTGCGCGGCCAGCGCGGCGGCCGCGGCGGCCTTGGCGTTGGCGTGCATGGGCAGCGGCTGGTTGCGGAAGGCCACCTTCACCTTGCCCTGGTACTGGTCCTCGATCTGCTTGAGCGTGGGGACCACGCGGCTGCAGAACGGGCACTCGAAGTCGGAGAAGGCGACGATGGTGACGGGCGCGTTCGCGGGGCCCTTCACCGGGGCGTTGCCGACGTCGACCTTCTGGACGGGCGGCTCGGCGGGGGCGCCGGGGGCGGCGGCGGCCGGGGCGTTGGCCACGTTGTCCGCGTTGAGCTTCGCGTACAGCTCCTCGGGCTTGGTGCCGGCGGCCAGCAGCTTGTCGGCCTTGGCGATCTCCTCGTCGATGAGGCGCTTGAAGGCGTCGAAGGGCTGCGCGCCCACGAGCTCACGGCCGTTGACGAAGAACGTCGGGGTGCCGTTGGCGCCCACGGCGCTGCCGGCGGCGCTGTCCGCCTCCACCTTCGCCTTGAACTTGCCGGAGTCGAGCGCGGCCTTGAACTTGGCGACGTTCAGACCCAGCTCCTGCGCGTACTTCTCCAGGGAGGCGCGGTCCAGGGCCTTCTGATTGGCGAAGAGCTTGTCGTGGTACTCCCAGAAGCGGCCCTGCTCACGCGCGGCCTCGGAGGCCTCGGCGGCCGCCTTGGCGTTGGCGTGGAAGGACAGCGGCTGGTGGCGGAACACCACGCGCACGTCCTTGGGGTAGTCCTTCTTGATCTGCGTCAGCGTGGGGACGGCGCGGCTGCAGAACGGGCACTCGAAGTCGGACCACTCGACGATGGTCACCTTGGCGGTGGCCGGGCCGAAGGAGGCCGAGTCGGCCGGCACGTCGATCTTCTTCACCGCGGGGGCCTGCTGCTGCTGCTGGGCCGCCTTGGGGGCGGCGCGCTCGGCGCCCTTCTCGATGATCTTCGCGTAGACCTGGGCCGGGCGGACGCCGCCCTTCACCAGGGCCTCGGCCTTGCCGAGCTCCTCGTCGATGAGCGCCTTGAAGTTGTCGATGGGCTGCGCGCCGGAGAGGAAGCGGCCGTTGATGAAGAAGGCGGGCGTGCCGCTCGCGCCGAGCTGGCCGGCCAGCGTCTGGTCCTTCTGGATGACCTCGGACAGCGCGGGGCTGGCCATGTCGGCCTTCCACTTGTCCAGGTTCAGGCCCAGCTCCTTGGCGTACTGCTCCAGGGAGGCGTCATCCAGCTTCTTCTGGTTGGCGAAGAGCTTGCCGTGCATCTCCCAGTACTTGCCCTGCTCGCCAGCGGCCAGCGCCGCGAGGGACGCGGGCTTGGCGCGAGCGTGGAAGGAGAGCGGGTTCTGCTTCATCACCACGCGCAGCTTCTTGCCGTACTCCTCCTCCAGCTTCTCCACCGTGACGTTCGCACGGCTGCAGAAGGGGCACTCGTAGTCCGAGAACTCGACCAACGTGACGAGGGCCTCGGGGTTGCCCCGGGTGGGGGAACCCTCGACGGGAACCTTGAACACGGTGGGGTCCACCGGACGGCGCGCGGGGTTGGCCTGACCAGCCTGAGCGGCGGGCTTGGTTTCGGCCTTCGTGGGAGAGCCGCTGTAGACGCGGCCGCCGACGAAACCAAGCACCAGGCCGACCAGCAGGGCCACGATGATATTGGGCTTCATGGGTGGGTTCTGCTCCTTCGCCATAGGTCCGACTCCGGCCCCGAGCGTGGATGTACGAGAAAAGTCGAGAGGGCCGGGGTACTTAACAGAGGGATTTCCAGACACGCAAGCCGAGTGGAAGCCCTCCGGGCTCGCCACCAAGGCCCCTCAGGGGCCCGAAAACTGGGCGGTTCTCGGAAAAATTCCGCACGCTCGGATCTCACCCATGGGAGACAGTTCGCGGATGGACAACAGCGTGCGAGTGGACACCTCCGGCAGGCCTTGTCCGGTGCCCATCCTGGAGATCGCCAAGGCGATGCGGCGGCTGCCCGTCGGCACGCTCGTGGAGCTGGTCTCCACCGACAGGGGCCTGGAGGCGGATCTGCCCGCCTGGTGCGAGGCCACGGGCCACGAGCTCGTCCGCCTGGAGCGCAGGGAGACGAGCTACGTGGGCTGGGTCCGCAAGGTGGGTTGAAACCCGGTGGCTACAGCAACTGGAGGACGCGATCCTCCAGGCGCCGGCCGCGGCTTACGCCGAGGATGAGCACGCCGCTCTGGAGCAGGTGGGCCACGACGCGGCTGATGACCTCCTCGGGAGGCACCTGACCGCCGAAGCGCACCACGAGGACGTGCTCGCCCTCCAGGCGCGCGTCGGTGACGTGGGGGAGGGTGGCGATCTCCGGTGGGATGACGGTGCCGCGGGCGATCTGCACGCGGAACTCCGCGCCCTGGCCGGTGAGCTCGGACATGCTGCCGTCCTGCGCCAGCGTGCCCTTGTCGAGGATGGCCGCCGCGTCGCACAGCTCCTCCAGTTCCTGGAGGTTGTGGCTGGAGACCACCACCGTCTGGCGGCCCTTCATGTCCTTGATGACCTGGCGCACCTGCGCGGCGATGCGGGGGTCCAGTCCGGCGGTGGGCTCGTCGAGCAGCACCAGCGGGGGCTGCCCCATGAGCGCCTGCGCCATCGCGGTGCGCTTGGCCATGCCGTGGCTGAGCGCCTGCGTCTGGACGTTCCAGGCCTCCAGCAGCCCGACCTTCTCCAGCGCCTCGCGGGCCTCGCGCTCGGGGGCGTCGAGGTCGGACAGCTTCGCCCAGTACATCAGGAGCGCGCCCACCTCCCAGCCGGGGGGCAGCACCGCGTCCTGGGGCAGGGCGCCCAGCCGGCCCTTGAGGGCGCCGGGGGTGGTGGGGTCCACGTCCATGACCTTGAGCGTGCCCTCGGATGGATAGAGGTAGCCGCACATCATGGAGAAGGTGGTCGTCTTGCCAGCGCCGTTGGGGCCGATGAGGCCGTACACCGCGCCCCGGGGCACGGAGAAGCTGACGTTGTTGACCGCGACCTTGGGGCCGAAGCGCTTGGTGATGCCGAACAACTCGATGGCCAGCTCGCTCACAGGTCCCTCGCGCGCAGGGCGCCGTAGGCCCCCAGCAGGAAGATGGTCGCGAAGCCCGCGTAGGCCGCGCCGCTCACACCGAACTCGGTGAAGCTCGGGTGCAGCAGGTCCCCGGCGTAATAGGAGGGCGACAGGTAGCGCAGGAACCGCAGCGCTCCCTCCTGCTGGCCCGACGCCGCGTCCACCGCGCTGGAGGCCCGGCCCACGGTGTCCATCAGCCAGAAGACGAACAGCAGGATGAAGTTGAAGACCAGGCTCACCGCGGGGCTGCGGAAGAGGCTGGAGCACAGCGTGGTGAGCGCCACGTAGGACAGCGAGAAGACGATGGCGGCCATCCAGAACTTGAGCAGGTTGAGGCTCAGCGCGGCGAAGCCGAAGTCCGGGTTGGCGATGCGCGCGTAGATGAAGATGGCCAGGTCGATGACGAGCACCAGGCCCACCAGCAGCGCCGCCTGGGACAGGAACTTGCCCAACAGCACCGAGGAGCGGCGGGCGCGCACCGTGAGGTAGCGCATGGAGCGCGGGCCGACTTCACCGCTGATCTGATCGAACCCCATCAGCGCGACGTAGGCGGGCAGGAAGAAGAGGGTGACCTTGAAGACGAGCAGCACCTCGATGGGCACCTGCGCCAGGGCCTCCATCATCGCGGTGTCGTTGCTGGTGAGGAAGCCCAGCACCCCCTTGCGCATCTCCTCGGCGAAGCGAGCGGACGTGTCCGCGTCCGCGCCGCCGGCCTCGGCGAGCTTCTGGTTCACCGCGGCGCGGACTTCACGGGCGAGCCAGCCGACCACCAGCAGCACCAGCGCGGAGAACATGCTGTAGAGCCCGAGCAGCACCACCGCGCGCCCGCTGCGCACGGCCCGGCGCAGCTCCGCGCTCCAGATGACCAGGGTTTCTTTCAGTCCGTCCAAAGTGTGGGGGACCCTACTGGGGAGGTGCACACGCCGTCGCCTGGTTTTTGACGAGGGCGCCGTTCGGGCGGGCAGGGAAGCGTCCGTGGACAGCGGGCCGCCAGCCGCTAGGATTCGCCTGCCTCGCCCCCTCCTCGCCCCCCTCGCGCCGCACATGACGATTCGCCGACGACTCCTGTCCGCCGCCGCCCTGCTGCCGCTCTCCCTCCTGCTGGGCGCGAACGCGTCCCCGCCCGGGAGCGCTCCGGCCGTGGGCCCGGAGGACGCGGGCGTCGTGGCGTCCTCCCCGGAGGCGGGGAGCGTGGCGATGGCGCCCGAGGACGCGGGGCCCGGGGCCCACGCGGGCGGCGGCGGTCCGCTGGAGGCCCAGGGAATTCCGGGAGAGGACGGCGGCTCGGACTCGGAGGCGGTGGCGGCGGCCGCGGTGCAGGGCGGGGCGGACGGTGGGCTGGCCACGCTGGTGACGGTGCCCGGGCTGGTGCCGCCCTCGCCGGTGCCCTCGCGGCTGACGGCGCCTCCCATCACCACGCTGCGGACGATGGCGAAGTCCCAGGACCTGCTGGCGCGCGCGAAGCTGCAGGGTGAGCGACTGGTGGTGAAGGAGAAGAACGGTGAGGAGAAGGTGCTCACCGTGGACCCGGTGCTCCAGGCGCAGTTGACGAAGATCCTCCGCGACTACGAGGTGCCGTACGGCGCGGCCGTGGTGCTGGAGCCGTCGACGGGGCGGGTGCTGGCGCTGGCGGAGCACTCGGCGGCGCAGCCGGAGCTGCGGGGGCTGCCGTTCCGCGCGGTGTTCCCGGCGGCGAGCATCTTCAAGATCGTCACGGGCAGCGCGCTCCTCGAGGCCGGTGTCTCGCCGGAGATGGAGGAGTGCTTCCACGGCGGCAAGCGGCGGCTGACGGAGCGGCACCTGGAGGACAGCGAGCGGGACGGGGCCTGCTATTCCCTGGCGATGGCGATGGGCAAGAGCGCCAACGTCATCTTCGCCAAGCTGACGCAGAAGCACCTCTCCGCGGAGGTGCTGCGGCACATGGCCGCGCGCTTCCGCTTCAATCGCGCCATCGACTTCGTGGTGCCCACGGACGTGTCGCTCGCGGCGGTGCCGGAGGAGGGCTTCGCGCTGGCGAACACGGGGGCGGGGTTCGGGGATGTCTACCTCTCGCCGCTGCACGGCGCGCTGGTGGCGTCCGTGGCCGCGAACGATGGGCTGTGGGTGGCCCCGGTGCTGGTGGAGCCCGAGCCTCGGCCCGGCGTGTTGCTGCCCCCCGAGGAGCCCGAGCGCGTGCTGACGTCCGAGGCGGCGAAGGCGCTGACCGACATGCTGGAGACGACCGTCACGCACGGCACCGCGCGCGGCGTCTTCCGGGAGCGGCACTTCCGCGTGGACGACGCGGTGGGCAAGACGGGCACGCTCGCGGACCGCAATCCCTTCCGGGACTACTCGTGGTTCGTCGGCTTCGCGCCCCGGGACAACCCGCGCGTCGCCGTGGCCGCGCTCGTGGTCAATGACCCGAAGTGGCGCATCCGGGGAACGTGGCTCGGACGTGAGGCCATCCGGCTCGGACTCGAGCGAGTGCCCGCGCCCGTCGAAGTCACCGCGCCCGCGTCGGCGGCTGGCAAGCACTGAGCGCGAGGCCCGCGTGGCCTCCTACCGCGCGGTGAGCTTCACCAGCCCCATGTCCACGAAGCCGTGGAGGAACTTCAGCGCGTCGAGCTCCTGCAGCGGCGACACGTGGACGATGGCGGCGATGTCCCGCCGTCCGTCGATGCGCGACAGCAGGTAGCGCTCCGGCGCGGTGAGCTGGAGCGTCTTGAGGTTCGCGGGCGCCACCAGCAGCGCCGGCACCTTCGCCGAGTCCATCAGCTCCCGCCGCAGCTCGGCCAGCAGCTTCTCCTGCGCCGACTTCACCAGCGCCGCGGAGCGGGGCGACGGGGACATCTCATGCGCCTGCCGCGCGAGCGCCTCGCCATCCCGGACATTGCCCGCGTCCAGGAAGAGCTGCGCTGCCTGCAGCACCTCGTCCGAGGACGACTCCGCGCCGATGACGCCGCCCTCCTGCTTCTCCTCCTCCACCACCGCCGCCGTGACGGGGACGGGCGCCTCGTCCGACACCTTCACCGCGTCCAGGCGATAGAGCGCGTACAGCCGCTGGTACAGGAAGAAGTCCGTGGCGTGCAGCGCCCGCGCCATCCCGTCGATGCTCAGCCCGTCATGGATGAGCTGGATGATGCGCTCGTCCATGCTGCCGGGCTTGCGCTCGGGCAGCTTGCGCTCGTCCACCGCCAGCCGCGTGCCGCCCGTGGGGAACACCGCGCGGATGGCCTCCCACGCCGTCTCCCGGAACTCGCCCTCGCGGTGGATGTCCACCAGGTCCACTTCCACATCCAACCCGGCGATGTCCGGCGCCGTGTCCGAGGCCTCGAAGGTGAACTCCCCCTCCTGCCAGTGGAAGGCGTCCAACATCATCTCCCGGAACTTGTGGCTCAACGTCGAGCGCGCCATCGCCTCCGGCACCACTCCCGACGTCGCCAGCACCTTGCCCAGGAACACCCGCGTCTGGGCTTGCGTGGCGAAGGCCTTCTCCAACTGGGCCTCCGTCAGATGCCCCATGTTGATGAGGAATTGACCGAAGAACTCCCGAGGCTGATTGGAGCTGGCGCAAACGACCTGCCCGTCACGCAGGACCCATTGCTTGCGCACGTCCCCGCGCTCCACCTTGAGCGAGCCCGTGGCCCGTCGGTTCCCGAGGTAGACGACGAGGTCCTTGAGGGGCATCGTCGAGAAGTCACCAGTCAGGCCGCGCATCGGCCGTCCATCCTGCACGCCATGAGAGTCGAGATCTACTCGAAACCCAAATGCTCGCTCTGCGACAAGGCAGCCGACGTCGTGGAGGCCGTCCGCGCTCGCATCCCCTTCGAGCTGCGGCTCATCTCCATCCTGGAGTCCCCGGAACTGTTCGAGCGGTGGCGCTACGACATCCCGGTGATCGTCATCGACGGGGTGCCCGCCTTCAAATACCGCGTCACGGAGGCCGAGCTGGAGGCCCGGCTGCGTGAAGTCCAAGGTGGCATGTCCATTGCTAAAACCGCTGCCCAGGATGGGTAGCCGAATGCCCTTCCCCAGGAAATCCGGGGGGATGAAGAGGTCAGGGAAGGGCTGGAGACTGTAATTCCGGGCACGCGCCGGAGGAGCGGTGGAGAAAATTCTGGTGGGGAGGCGGATGTGGTGAGCGTTCGACGCAAGCGGGTGGGGAAGGCGGGACAGCCGCCCACCGTGCTGCTCATCGAGCCGAGGGCGGACGACCTGGAGCGGACCCGGATGCTCCTCGGGGAGGCCGGCTTCCGTGTGGTTCCCGTGACTCGCTTCGACGCGGCGGTGCCGCTGTTCGAGGTCATCCGGCCGGAGGCGGTGATCCTCGCGGTGCAGGCGCCCGACTTCAGCGCCGTGCAGGTGGCCCGGCGGCTGCGGCAGCTCAGCCGAGGCACCGTGCCCCTGCTGTACATGGTGGACCCCCAGGACGCGGGGGCCTACCAGCACTGCCTGGAGAAGGGGCAGTGCGTGGACGTGGTGCCGCGCGGGGGCAGCGGGGCGGAGCTGGCGGTGAAGCTGCACGCGCAGCTGCGGCTGAAGGCCGCGGTCCTGCGGGCCGCGGCGGGTGAGGAAGAGGACACGGCGCTGGCGCTGCATGACCCGGTGACGGGCGTCTACAACAAGCCGTTCCTGCTGGCGCTGATGGGGTTGGAGGTGCGCCGGTGCGAGCGCTACGGCGGGACGTTCTCCGTGGTGGCGGCGGAGGTGGGGGGCTGGAGCGCGCTTCGCAAGGAGTACGGGCGGGGCATGGCGGAGCGTCTGCTGGTGTACAGCGCGGTGGTGCTGGGGCAGACGGTCCGCGAGGCGGACGCGGTGGCCCGGGTGGGCGACAGCCAGTTCGCGCTGATGTTGCCGGGCACGCCCGCGGAGGCGGTGCCGGTGTTGTTGTCGCGGGTGGCCGCGAGGTTCGAGGCGGCCCGCTTCCAGGTGGATGGACGGGTGGTGCGCACCACGTTGGAGCTGGGGGCCGTGAGCTTCCCGGACACCGTGGGGACGCCGATGCAGCTCTTGAGCGCGGCGCAGCAGGAGATGCGGCGCACGCGTGAATTTCGTCGACTGACCGGGTCCATGACCCGGCTCTCGGTGTGAGGATGGGCGGAGGTTCGATGCAGAGGGCGAGCGGAGGCGAGGGGATGGATCGGATCGCGGTGCTGGTGGTGGATGACGAGGAGTCGGTTCGCACCTTCCTGTCCGAGTTGCTTGGGAGCGCGGGCTATCAGGTGCGCTGTGCGTCCAGTGGCGCGCAGGCGCTGGAGATGCTCGCGGGAGGCTCGTTCGACGCGGTGTTGCTGGACGTCGTCATGCCCGAGATGAGCGGCCTGGAGGTGTTGCGCCGCTACCGGGGGCAGGGCGGCAACGCCCCCGTCGTCGTCCTCAGCGGCCTGACGGGCGCGGACGACGCGGTGCGGGCGATGAAGATGGGCGCCAGCGACTACCTGTCCAAGCCGTTGGGCAATGACGAGCTGCAGGACGCGCTGGCGCGCGCCCTGGGGACGCGTGCCCCGGAGCGTCAGCCGGTGGTCCAGGGCGTGGCGCCCCGGCCGGTGGTGGACACGGGCGCGGACGCGCGCGTGCTCATCTCCACGTCGCCGTCCATGCGTCGGGCGCGCGCGCTGGTGGAGCGCATCGCGAACGAGAACGTCCCGGTGCTGCTGTTGGGCGAGTCCGGCACGGGCAAGGAGGTCATCGCGCGTGAGATCCACGCGCGCAGCCAGCGCCGCGGCCGTCCCTTCATCAAGGTGAACTGCGCGGCGCTGCCGGGCGAGCTGCTGGAGAGCGAGCTGTTCGGCCACGAGCGCGGCGCCTTCACGGGCGCCACGGCGGAGAAGCCCGGCAAGTTCGAGCTGGCCGACCAGGGCACCATCTTCCTGGACGAGATTGGCGAGATGGCCATCCGGCTGCAGGCCAAGCTGCTCCAGGTGCTGCAGGACGAGGAGTTCTTCCGCGTCGGTGGCAAGAAGAGCGTGCGCGTGGACAGCCGCGTGGTGGTGGCGACCAACCGCGACCTCGAGAAGGAGATTGCCCTGGGCAACTTCCGCGAGGACCTCTACTACCGCCTCAACGTGGTGGCCATCCGGCTGCCGCCCCTGCGCGAGCGGCGCGAGGACGTGATGCCGCTGACGGACCACTTCCTCAAGAAGTACGGCCGCCAGTACATCTCCGGCGTCAACGAGCTGCCCACCGAGGTGCTCCAGGCCTTCGCGGACTACGACTGGCCGGGCAACGTGCGCGAGCTGGAGAACATGGTGCGCCGGCTGTGCGTGCTGAAGGACCCGACGCTGGTGCTCGACGAGCTCCACGGCGAGGGCCGCGCTCCCGCGAGCGCCCCGTCGTTGCCCACCGCGTACGCCGGCGACGACAGCGTCTACGGCGGCCGGGGCATGGAGGAGCCCGTGCGCGCGCCGCCGGCCTCGTCCGTCCAGGTGCTGGAGATGCCCTCGCGCAACGTGGCCGGCGCCACGGCCCTGTCCCACATGCAGCCGCACGCGCCGACGCCCGTGGTGCACGAGCCGCTCAACTCGGTGATTCCGGCGCCGCGCTACGTCAACCCGTTCGACGTGCCCCAGCCTCCGCCTCCGCCCCCGCCGACGGGCGAGCTGTCGCTGAAGGACATCGGCAAGCGCGCGGCGATGCTGGCCGAGCGCGAGGCCATCCTCGCGATGCTCCAGCGCACCGCGTGGAACAAGCGGCGCGCGGCCGGCAAGCTGCGCATCAGCTACAAGGCGCTGCTCTACAAAATCAAGGAGTGCGGAATCATCGACCCGCGCGCCAGCGCGGAGCTGTAGTCGACACGTCCCGCCTTGCGTTCGCCCCCCGCTCCCGTTATCGCGGGGGGCATGACGCCACCTCTCGTCCTGCTGGGCTCCGGATACACGCTGACGAGGCTCGCCGTCAGCCAGGCCCAGTCGGGGCGAGAGGTGCTCGCGACCACCAGGGACTCCGCCCGCCGCGAGGAGCTCCAGCGCGCGGGCGCCCGCGTCGCCTCGCTGGAGGCCGCGCTGCTCCAGACGAAGGGCGCGCACGTGGTCGTCTCCATTCCGCCCGAGGCCGGGCTCGACGTGGCCCTGGCCCAGGCGCTCTCGGCCCAGCCCCCCGCGCGGCTGATGTACCTGTCCTCCACCGGCGTCTACGGCGGCGCGCGCGGCGTGGTGGACGAGGACACGCCGGTGGACGTCACCTGGCCCGCGTCGCTGCCGCGACTGGAGGCCGAGTCGCGCTACCTGCCGCTGGGCGCGATGGTGCTGCGCATCGCCGGAATCTACGGCCCGGGGCGCGGCGCGCACTCGCGGCTGCTCTCCGGCAACCTCCGGCTCCCGGACAAAGGCGGGCGCATCTCCCGCATCCACGTCGATGACCTGGGCGCGGCCATCCTCGCGGTGCTCGAGCGCGGCACGCCGGGCGCGCTCTACTGCGCGGCGGATGACCGGGCCGCGCCGCTGGAGGAGACCGTCACCTGGCTGGCGCACCGGCTGGGCATGTCGCCTCCACCCCGCGTGCCGCTGGAGACGCTGCACGAGTCGCTCCGGGGAGATCGGGCCATCTCCAACGCGCGGCTCAAGGAGCTGGGCTGGACGCCGCGCTACCCGGACTTCGTCCGGGGCTTCACCGCGGTGCTCAAGGAGGAGGGGCGCTCGAGCGGGGAGGGGGACATCGCCCTGCGCCCCATCTTCCCCTCGGAGGTGGAGGCCTTCTTCGCCCTGCGGCTGCGCGCGCTCAAGGAGCACCCGGAGTCGTTCGGCACCTCGTTCGAGGAGGAGTCCCTGCGCTCGCTCGACGAGATGCGCGCGCGGCTGGAGTCGAGCGACTCGCAGCGGGTGCTCGGCGCCTATGACGGGACGAAGCTGGTGGGCATGGTGGGCGTGCGCCGGGAGCCTCGCCGCAAGAGCGCGCACAAGGCCGTGGTCTGGGGCATGTACGTCCCGGCGGAGGCGCAGTCGCGCGGGCTGGGCCGCCGGCTGCTCCAGGCCGCCATCGCGGAGGGACGCAAGCTGCCCGGCGTCGAGCAGCTCCTGCTCGCCGTCGTCGCCGGCAACACGTCCGCGCACGCGCTGTACCGCTCCGTCGGCTTCCAGACCTACGGCGTGGAGCCCCGGGCCTTGAAGATCGGCGGCGCCTACGTGGACGAGGAGCTGATGGTCCTCACCTATTAGCCCCCCGCCCGAGTCGGGGCCCACATCCGCGCACCTGCGCCACTCGACGCCGGGGCGTGTCCTCACGGGCAGGTGACAGTTCCAGGGCAGGGTGGTGTTCCAGTGGACGGAGGGCGCGGCGGAGGCCTGGAGATGGGGCTTGTGGACCGCGCTGGAGGCTTCGTGAGCATGGCCCTGTGCACCCCTGACTGGCTGTTGGAGCGGATTGCCCTGGGCGAGCTGTCCCCGGACGCGCTCGCCGACGCTCGCGTCCGGCTGGAGCGCGAGCCTCACGGGAGGGCCCGGCTGGCGCGGCTGGAGGCGGACTCGGCCCAGACGCTGGCCCGTCATCCCCCCGAGGACTTCGCCCGGGAGGTCGCTCGCCGCGCGCGCACCGCGGACGTCCAGCGCGAGAGCGCGGCGCGCGACCCGGGCTGGCATGGGCTGTCCATGGGGCTGCCCGTGGCGGCGTCCCTGGTGCTGCTCATGCTGTCGGCCCAGCCGGAGCGGCTGGCGGAGCCCCCGGCGCTGGTGCCCGCGCGGGTGGAGCTGGTGGAGGAGACGGTCGGCATCAAGGGCGACGCGCGGCTCCTGGTGTACCGGCAGCACGACGGCTCCACGGAGCTGCTCGCGGACCGCACGCGCGCCCGGCGTGGCGACTTGCTCCAGCTGAGCTACCTCGCCGGCGGACGGCGCTACGGGACGGTGGTGTCCGTGGATGGCCGGGGGGCGGTGACGCTCCACCACCCCACCACGCTGGTGGGCAGCACCCGGCTGCAGAAGGGGGACGCGGTATCGCTGGCGCACGCGTACGAGCTCGACGACGCCCCCGCCTTCGAGCGCTTCTTCTTCGTCACCTCGGATTCACCCATCGATGTGGGCCTCGTGCTGGAGTCCGCGCGGAAGCTCGCACGTCAGCCCACCGAGGCGAGCACCCGGCCGCTCCCGCTTCCGGGTACCCTGGCCCAGACATCCTTCACGTTGGAGAAGGTGCCGTGATGGCGCGGTCACTCCTGTTCCTGTCCCTGTTGCTTCCCACCCTGGCCACGGCGGCCCCAGCCGGTACCCCTTCGTCCAACCCCGTCGCCGTGCGCCGGTTCGCGCTGCTCGTGGGCGTCAACGACGGCGGCGCGGGTCGCGCGAAGCTGCGCTACGCCGTCACCGACGCGAACGCCTTCGGCCAGGTGCTGGAGGAGCTCGGCGGCGTGCAGCGGCAGGACCGGATGATGCTGCTCGAGGGCGACCGCAAGGCGCTGGAGAGCGCGCTGGCCCGCTTCAAGGCGATGGTCGCCGCGGGCAAGACGCCGGGCGGACGCACCGAGGCGCTCATCTACTACTCCGGCCACTCCGACGAGGAGGGGCTGCTCCTGCATCAGGACCGCTTCGGCTACCGCGAGCTGCGGCAGGCGCTGGAGCAGCTCCCCGCGGACGTGCGCATCGCCATCCTGGACTCGTGCGCCTCCGGCACGCTGGCGCGCTCGAAGGGCGGCGTGCGCCGCCCCGCGTTCCTGGTGGACACGTCCACCGCCGTGCGGGGCCACGCCATCCTCACCTCGTCGTCGGAGGACGAGGTGTCGCAGGAGTCGGACCGCATCGGCGGCTCGTTCTTCACGCACAACCTGGTGTCGGGCCTGCGCGGCGCGGCGGACGCCACGGGGGATGGCCGCGTCACGCTGCACGAGGCCTACCAGTTCGCCTTCCACGAGACGCTCGCGCGCACGGAGCGCACGCGCGCGGGCGCGCAGCACCCGGCCTATGACATCGAGCTGGCCGGCACGGGCGAGCTGGTGATGACGGACCTGCGCACCACCTCCGCGGTGCTCGTCATGGACGAGAACGTGGAGGGGCGCCTGTTCATCCGCGACGAGCCCGGGCGCCTCGTGGTGGAGCTCAACAAGCTGGCGGGCCGCTCCACCGAGCTGGGTCTGCAGCCGGGCCGCTACACGGTGACACGGGAGTCGCGCGGCGCCAGCTCCCGGGCGGTGCTCACGGTGGGCGACGCGGGCCGCACCGTGCTGGCCCACACGGCGTTCGTGGCGATGCAGGGCGAGCTGACGGCGATGCGTGGCGGTGGCGCTCCGGTGGCCGGCGCGCAGGGGCTGATGGTCGATCCCCTGGCTCCCGCGCGCGGCAACTTCCGCTTCGTCAACCTGGGCCTGGCTCCGAAGCTCCAGACGAACGACCTGTGGGGCGGCGGGCAGCAGATGGACAACGCGCTCTCCATCTCCCTGGGGCTGGCGACCATGGGGCGGCTGGATGGCTTCGCGATGGCGCTGGGGGCGAACTGGGGCTCGGGTGAGACGCACGGCGTGCAGACGGCCCTTGGCGGCAACGTGGCGCGCGACATCATGGAGGGCGCGCAGCTCGCCGTGGGGGGCAACTGGGTCAGCGGCAGGGCGGAGGGCCTGCAGGCCGCGGTGGGCCTCAACATGGCGAGCCAGGGCGGCTTCCTCGGTCAGCTCGCGGTGGGCGCCAACGTGTCGCGCGCGTCCATGAGGGGCGTGCAGATGGCGGTGGGCAGCAGCTGGGTGAACGGCGACATGGACGGCTACCAGGCCGCGGTGGGCATGAGCTGGGTGGCCGGGACGATGCGCGGCGTGCAGATGGCGGTGGGCGTCAGCCGCGTGAACACCCTCCAGGGCGCGCAGCTGTCGCTCATCAACGTGGGCGGAGACGTGACGGGCGCGCAGGTGGGCCTGATCAACGTCGCCGGGAAGATGAACGGCCTGCAACTGGGCATCATCAACGTGGCCAACAACCTGGAGTCCGGCGTGCCGGTGGGCCTGCTCAACATCGTGCGCAACGGCCAGTTCCACGTGGAGGCCTACGGCAACGACTTCAACTACGCCAACGTCGCGCTCAAGGTGGGCAGCCGCTACCTCTACACGACGCTGGTGGTGGGCATGGGCGCGGTGCCGGACCACCGGGGCCCCAGCCACTGGACGACGGGCGTGGGCCTGGGTGGCCACGTGCCGCTGACCGAGCGGCTCTACTTCGACGTGGACGTGGTGTCGAACACCATCCACGAGTGGGGCGGGGCGCTCGCGGACAACCGGATGCTGCACCAGGGGCGGTTGATGGTGGGCTACGCGTTCGCGCCGCGCTTCGCCATCTTCGCGGGTCCCACCTTCAACCTCCTGCACGCCACGGACGGCGAGCCGGTGACGGCGCTCAGCCGGTTCTCCAAGTCGTCGGACCGCGACGTCCTGATGTGGGCTGGTGTCCAGGCGGGTCTGCGCCTCTGAACGGAGCGTCAAGGGAGCCACTCATGGGGTTCGAGCCCCGGGGTGGCCCCGAGCGGAGCGGATGGCTCCCATCAGTCGGACGAAGCCGGGACGACCTGGAACGGCTTTCCACTGGGTGCTCCACGGTGCGAGGCTGGATGAACGGCCAACGGCATGGCCGGGCAACCCTTGCCCTGGGGGCACGATGTCCAAGTTGCTGTTCGCGGCGTTCAACGAGGGCTCCAGCCTCTCGATGTCAGGCCAACACGAGGCCGCGATCTCCGCCTTCGACAAGGTCCTCGCCGTGGACCCGAAGCACTTCCCGGCCCTGACGGCGCGGGGGTCGTCCCTGGCTCGGCTCGGCCGCGCGGAAGAGGCCCTGCGCTGCTTCGAGCGCGCCATCGAGGTGGACCCGTCCGCCGCGGACCCGCATCGCGAGGCCGCCCTGTGTCAGCTCGAGCTCGGGGAGCCCGAGGCCGCCGCCCAGCTGATGGGCCGCGCCACCCAGCTCAACCCGGAGCCCGGCTACCGCGAGGCCGCCGCCATCGAGGTCTACGAGCGCGGCAACGCGCTGCTCACCCGAGGCTCCCGGCGTCCCGACAAGGCGCGCTATCGGCTGGCCCGGTACACCTTCGAGCTCGCCCTGGAGCTGTCTCCCGCGTACGTCGAGGCCGCCAAGGCCTTGTCCGACATCTGGGAGAACCTGGGCGACACGACCCAGCGGGACCACTACGCGCAGCTGGCCCTGCGGCTGCGGCCCGCGGGCCATTGAAGCAGGCAGCGGGGCAGGGGGCCGCGTGCCCCGAGGCGTCCGCTCGCTCGGGACGGGCCGCGTGCCCGCGCGTGGACGCATCCGCGCGTCCCCGATGTTACAAGTCGCGCGACCCGGTCCGCGCCCACTCAAAGACCTATAAGACAGAGCTGTCTGGAGATTCCGAAGATGATCGTCATGCTCGAGCCGGACTCACCCGAGTCCGTGGTGTCCGCAGTCCTCCAAGCCGCCGCCCAGTACAAGGGGGTGACGCCGCGTCCTCACGTCATCGAGGGCGCGGAGTTCACGGTGACGGAGGTGTACCTGCTGGGCTCCACGGCCCAGGTGCCCACGGAGGTCTTCGAGCAGATTCCGGGCGTGCGGCAGGTGGTGCGGGTGTCGCAGAAGTACCGGGTCATCGGCCGGCACAAGGGCCAGCGCACGACGACGGGCTTCGAGTACAACGGCGTGACGTTCGATGAGCGCTCGGTGCAGTTGTTCGCGGGCCTGTGCGCGGTGGACACGAAGGAGAACGTGGAGACGATGATGGCGGCGCTCGCGCGCCACGACATCCGCACCACGCGCATGGGGGCGTACAAGCCTCGCACCAACCCGTACGAGTTCCAGGGCCTGGGCGCGGCGTGCCTGCCGTGGGTGTTCGAGTCCGCGGGGAAGCACGGCATCAAGGTCGTGGCGATGGAGGTGACGCATCCTCGCCACATCGACGAGATTCGCGACGCGCTGGAGCGCTCGGGCAACGCCACGGGGGTCATGCTCCAGGTGGGCACGCGCAACGCGCAGAACTTCGAGCTGCTCAAGTCCATCGGTCAGCAGCGCGTGTTCCCGGTGCTCTTCAAGCGCGGCATGGGCATCACCCTGGAGGAGTCCCTCAACGCCTGCGAGTACATCGCGAGCGAGGGCAACCCGAAGATCGTCTTCTGCCTGCGTGGCGTGAAGACGCACCTGGGTGACCCGCACCGCAACATGGTGGACTTCGCGCACGTGCCCGTGGTGCGGCGGCTCACGCGCATGCCCGTGTGCGTGGACCCGTCGCACGCCATCGGCCGCGCGGACCTGCCGCCGGACGGCTTGCCGGACATCTTCCACGCGATTGGCCAGGGGCTCATCGCGGGCGCGTCCATGGTGCTGGTGGACTTCCACCCGCAGCCCGAGGCCGCGCTGTGCGACGGCCCGCAGGCGCTGCGCATGGAGCAGCTCGGCGCGCTCCAGCGCTACACGCAGATCATCCGCGAGGCGTACCAGTCCGCCGTGAAGAACGGCGACGGCCTGACGGCCTGATGACGCCCGCGCGGCGTGGCGCTCGCCTCAGGCCACGCCGTCGCGACGGCGCATCCGCGAGGCGTGCCCATGCGCGGGGAGCCATCGCGACGGGCTGATGAAGCCCGCGCGGCGAGGTGCTCGACGCAAGCCACACAGTCTCTGGAGAGCGCCCGCGTGGCGCTCGACTCAGGCCACGCCGTAACTGCCGAGAACGCGCAAGGTGATGCACGCCGCCTGCGCCGCCTGCACCGCCTCGCGCACGCGCGCCTCCTCCAGCGCGCCCTCCACATCCAGGCACCAGACGTACTCCCACGCGCGACGCTGGGGACGCGACTCCAGTCGGGACACGTCCAGCCCGCGCGCGGAGAACGCACCCAGCACGCGGTACAGCGCCCCAGGCTCATTGGGCACAGTCAGGGCGAGCGCCGTCTTGCGCCGCTTCCACGTGTGCTCGGGCTCCTGGCCCAGCGTGACGAAGCGCGTGTAGTTGTCCGACGAGTCCTCCACGCCGTCCTCGAGCACCACCAGCCCGTACAGCTCCGCCGCCAGGCTGCTGGCGATGGCCGCCGTGCGCGGGAGCGCCTCGCGAGAAACCCTTCGCGCCGCGATGGCGGTGTTCGTCTCGGGCACGGGCTTGAGGCCGCGCCGCCGCAGATAGCCCGCGCACTGCGCCAGCGCCTGCGGATGCGACAGCACCTGCTCCACGTCCTCCAGCGCGAGTCCCGGGGGCGCGACGAGGCAGTGGTGGATGCGCAGCGACAGCTCACCTGAGATGGGCAGGTCATGCTCCAGCAGCAGGTCCACGCTCTCCGCCACCGGCCCGCCCAGCGAGCTCTCCACCGGAATCACGCCGCTGTCCACGAGGCCCTCGGCCACCGCCTCGAACACGGCGCGGAAGGTGGGGCAGGGGACCGCCTCGACGTCCGGCCCATACAACACGCGCAGGGCCTCTTCCCCATACGCGCCCGGCTCTCCCTGGAACGCGACGCGAATCTCCGAGGGCGACAACTCATCCATGGCTTCCCTCGGCCCGCGCATACGTGCCCAGCACGCGCAGGAAGGACGTCAGCGGCCGGATGTCCTCCAGCGCGGCCGTCAGCGGCGCGGAGGCCGCATGTCCCTCCACGTCGACATAGAACCGGTACTGCCACGGCCGCCCCGGGATGGGCCGCGACTCCAGCTTGCTCAGGTTCACACCCCGCAGCGTCAACCGCTGGAGCATCTCTCCCAACGTGCCCGGCTTGTGCTCCAGCACCATCAGCAGCGACGTCTTGCACGGCACGCCCGGCGCCAGCGGCGTGGGCTCGCGGCCCACCTCCACGAAGCGCGTGTAGTCGAACTCCGGCTGGAGCTCGCGCGCCAGGACCTCCAGGCCGAAGCGCTGCGCGGCCGTCTCACTGGCGATGGCGGCCACCGTGGCGTCGTTGCGCTCACGCACCTTCTGCGCCGCGCCACCCGTGTCCGAGTCCGGCACCGCCCGCACCCACGGCAGCTTCTCGCGCAGGTACGCCTCACACTGCGCCAGCGCCTGCGGATGCGAGATGACCTCGCGCAGCCCCTCCAGCTTCGCGCCCGGCAGCCCGAGCAGCCGGTGGTCCACCTGGCTCACCAGCTCCGCGGTGATGACCACGCCGCCCTCGGCGAGCAGGTCGTACGTCTCGTTCATGCTGCCGGCGGTGGTGTTCTCGATGGGCAGCAGCGCCAGGTCCTGCTCGCCGCGCCGCACCGCCTCCACCACCTCGCGCGCATCGTCGAAGCCCGTCAGTAGCACGCCGCCCGCGCGGCCCGTGTAGAGCCTGCGCGCGGCCAGGTGGCTGTAGGAGCCCTCGACGCCCGGATAGCCCACGCGCAGCGGCGTCGTGTCCAGCCGCGTGACGAGCGCCTGCTGCCGCGCCACCGACATGTCGATGACCAGCCGCCAGATGCGCTCCGTCTCGTGCGGGTCCAACCCGTGCTCGGACGCGCGCGTGCGGATGCGGCGCAGCAGCAGGTCCTCGCGACGCTGGTCTCGGAACGGCGCCGCGGTGGCCAGCTTGGAGCGCGCCACGTCGTCCGCCAGGTCCATGCGGCGGCGGAGCGCGTCGAGAATCTCCTCGTCCAGGTTCTCGATGGCGATGCGCAGCGCGTCCAGGTCCGGCGAGGTGCTCATCGCCCCGGCTCCCTCAGCTCGCGGGACATCAGGTGGTGGGGCCCGATGCCGGGCAGCTCGAACTGCTCTCCGTGCTGGATGAACCCGAGCGAGCGATAGAAGCCCGAGGCGGTCGACCGCGCGTTGCACCACACCTGCGTGCCCTTCTGCGTCACGGCGTGCTCCATGCACGCCTTCAACAGGGCCGCGCCCAGCCCCTGTCCCTGGCGTCCGTGCTCCACGGCCATGCCCCGCAGGCGCCACGCGGTGATGGCCTTCAGGGCGTAAGGTGGCGGCTCCCGATAGATGGAGGCCACCCCGAGCAGGCGGCCTTCCGAGTACAGGCCCAGGTGCACGGTGTCCGGGTCGTCATCTCCAGGATAGACGACGGCCTCGGGAGGCTGGTGGGGGCGAAGCACGGCGCGGCGCAGGCCACGGGTCTCCGCGGCGGGAATCCGTCGGATTTCGGAGGGGCTCACGCTTTCGAGTATGCCGTTTTCCGACCTCGTGCGTCCTCATTCCGTGGAAGCCGTCGAGGAGGTCTTTCCGCCGTGAAGGGTACCGCCATCCTGGAGGAGCCTGGAACTCCAGCGCGCGCCACCGCCGCGCCCGGGTTCGAGTCGCTCCTGGAGGCGGAGCAGGCCGGGCTGCTGCGCCTGGCCCGGCGGCTGGTGTGGGACGCGGAGGAGGCGAGGGACGTGGTGCAGGCAACCCTGGCTGATGCCTACGAGAAGCGCCACGGTTTGAAGGACTTGCAAGCGGGGCCCGCATGGCTGCGGCGCATCCTGGTGTCCCGCGCGATGAGCCACCTGCGCAGGCGGCGCGTGTGGAACGTGCTGCGTGAGGCGCTGGATGGGGGAACGCCCCTGGAGCTGTCGCCGGAGGAGCGCTTCGTCGGCGCCGAGCGCTGGCGGGCCCTGGGCCGCGCGGTGCGGGCGCTCCCATCGCAGCAGGCCACGGCCTTCAGCCTTCGCTACCTGGAGGGACTCGAGTTGGACGCTGTCGCGGAGGCCATGGGCATCGAGCGGGGCACCGTTCGCATCCACCTGTATCGCGCGCTCAAGAAGCTCAAGGCCGAGCGGGCCCTCGAAGGAGAAACGCCATGAGATGCCACGACGTGGCCCCCATCCTCCTGGAGTCCTCGCCCCCGTGGCCTCCCGAGGCGCGCGCCCACCTGGAGGGCTGTGAGGAATGCCGGACGCTCGCAGCCGTGCATGCCTCGGCGTCGCGGCTGCGCCTGCCCGTGACGCCGCCCCTGACGCCGGTGACTCGCGAGGCCGTGCTGGGCGAGGTGCGCCGCCGCAGGGTGCGCCGCCGTGTCGCCGCGGGAGTGGTGGCGTCGTGCTGTGTCCTCACCCTGACGTGGCTGACGCGGTCCGAGTCGCCGGCGCCCCGCGTGTCGGAAGACGCCTACGTCCAGGGCGACGACACCGCGCCCCGGTCCGAGCTGGAGCTGCGCCGCGCGGACACGGAGGCCGAGCCGGAGCCGGAGGCCCTGGCGCAATGGGGCCGCGCCTCGCTGTCCGACCTCTTCACCGAGGTCCGTGGCTACACGCGGCGCGACGCCGTGTACCGCGATGACCTCTACCGACCTTTCGGGGCGATGGCCGCCTGGCTTCGCCCCCCGGATTCCCGCGCGCTGGAAGCACCGCCGTTCCGAACGGCGATTCAACCCATCAGTTACCAGGAGTCGATGCCATGAAGCTTCGCACGTCCATGTTGTTGGCCGCGGCGGCGTTGAGCCCGCTGCTCGCATCCTCGCCCGCACAGGCCCAGTCCGAGCCCGAGAACATCGTCGTCCACCGCGCCGGCCCGGGGACGCTGCACGTCATGGGGCCCGCGGACAGCACGCTCCCGTTGGGCCCGTTGCCTCCCGCCGCGCACGGCATCCCGCCGCAGGTGGTGGAGAAGCTGGGCATCCCTCGGGACGTGGCGAAGCAGATTCAAGACCTGACGTTCGACGCGAACGAGGCCGTCATCCCGCTGGAGGCGGACCTCAAGCGCGCGCAGCTCCAGCTCGAGCGCCAGCTGCGCGCGGACTCCACCGATGAGAACGCGGTGCTCAAGCAGGTGGAGGAGGTGGGCCGCGCGGAGACGGCGGTGCGCAAGAACCGCCTGTCGTTGATGGTCCGCATCAAGCGACTGTTGGGTCCCGAGCTGTGGCGCAAGGTGGAGGCGGAGATGGGCACGATGCGCATCCAGAAGCGCATCGAGCTCCGCAAGGGCTTCCCGGGCGAGGACGGCCCCGGCCCCGGCGGCCCTGGCCCGCGCAAGCCGTAGCGTTCCGGACAGACGCGGGCTCTTTCGGTGGACCCCTCCAGGGAAGGACGAGGGGGCCCGCGTATCCTGGGCGGTATGGCCCACCTTCCGGATTCGGAGCGTCAGCTCGAGGAGGATGCCGCCCAGCTCCAGCGGCTGGGGTACGCGCAGGAGCTGTTGCGCGGCATGGGTGGCTTCTCCAACTTCGCCGTCTCCTTCTCCATCATCTCCATCCTCACCGGCGCCGTGACGCTGTATGGCCATGGGCTGCGCTTCGGCGGGCCGATGGTGATGGGCGTGGGCTGGCCGCTGGTGGCGGTGATGACGCTCACGGTGGCGGCGAGCCTGGCGCAGCTCGCGTCGTCGTTCCCCACCGCGGGCGCGCTGTACCACTGGGCCGCCATGCTCGGCGGTCCCCGCGTGGGCTTCTTCACCGCGTGGCTGAACACCCTGGGCCAGTTCGCGATTACGGCGGGCATCGACTACGGGCTCGCGGAGTTCCTCGCGGACATGCTCGGCTGGCCCCGCGAGCGCATGTCCGTGCTGCCGCTGTACGCGGGCATCCTGCTGTCCCACGCGGTGCTCAACCACGTGGGCGTGCGCGTCGTCGCGTGGCTCAACGACTTCTCCGCCTGGTACCACGTGGGCGGGGTGGTGGTGCTCATCGGCGCGCTCGCGCTGTTCGCGCCCAAGCAGGACGCGGCCTTCCTGATGACGCGCTTCAGCTCGGAGACGCCGCTGTATGCCTATGGCTTCCTCATCGGCCTGCTCCAGGCGCAGTGGACCTTCACCGGCTATGACGCCAGCGCGCATGTCTCCGAGGAGACGAAGGACCCCACGCGCAATGCCCCCTGGGGCATCTTCCTGTCCGTGGCCGTCAGCGCCGTCGCGGGATACCTCCTGCTGGGCGCGGTGACGCTGGCCATCCAGGACCTGCCCACCACGGCCGCCGCCGCCAACCCGTTCCTCCATGTGCTCACGCAGGGCCTGGGCCCCGCGCTGGGCGGCGCGCTGGTGTGGGTGGCCATCGGCGCCATGTGGTTCTGTGGACTGTCCTCGGTGACATCCAACTCGCGCATGCTGTTCGCCTTCGCGCGCGACAACGGCCTGCCCGCGTCGAAGTGGCTCGCGAGCGTGTCGCCGCGCTTTCGCAGTCCCGCCGTGGCCGTCTGGGTGTCGGTGGTGGGCAGCGGCCTGGTCGCGCTGTGGAGCGAGGCGTACGCGGCCATGGTGGCGCTGAGCACGCTGGCGCTCTACGCGTCCTATGCCTTGCCCGTCTGGGTGGGCCTGCGCGCGCGCCGCTCCGGGACGTGGTCGCACCGAGGGCCGTGGGACCTGGGGCGCGCGTCGTCGTGGGTCAACGCGGTGGCGCTGGCGTGGTGCGGGGTGGTGATGGTGCTGTTCGTGCTGCCGCCCAACCAGCTCGCCGGCTACACGTTCGCCGGCGCGCTGGGGCTGTTGGGCCTGTACTGGGCGCTGGTGCAGCGGCACAGCTTCACGGGGCCGAAGGTGACGCTGCTGCGGCCACCGGAGGCCGCGGCTACTTCGGCAGCGCCGTCTTCCCCATCTTCAGGATGAGCTTGAAGTGCTCGGCGGTGACGGGGGCCACGCTGAGCCGGCTGCGGGTGATGAGCGGGAAGTCCTTCAGCGCGGCGGTGGCCTTGACGGTGGCCAGCTCCACGGGCGCCTTGACGGGGACGACGGCGGCCACCTTCACGGAGGCCCAGTCCTCACCCGGGGCGGTGGAGTCCTCCGTCGCCAGCGTGAGCACCCGGGCCACGCCCACCACGGCCTTGCCCTCGTTGGAGTGGTAGTAGAGGCACAGGTCCCCGGGCTTCATCGCCCGCAGGTTGTTGCGGGCCTCGAAGCTGCGGATGCCCGTCCACTCCGTCTGCGTGTCCTTCTCGAGCTGCGCGTACGGGTACACCGACGGCTCGCTCTTGATGAGCCAGTACTGGGTCTTCGACATGGCGGCGCACCATAGAGCAAGGCCGCGTCGCCGCGCGCGGTGTTCCTCAGTGCAGCAGGTCCGAGGCCTGCCTCCCGGGCCCCGAGGACGTCAGGCACTGCGCCGCCCACGTCAGCCGCTCCACCTCCCGCAGGCTCGCGAGCATGGCGGCCGCCACGTTCCGCGGACTCTGGAAGTGGAAGTCCCCCCGGCGCGTGCCCTCGGTGAAGACGGACTCCAGGAGGGCGAGCTCCCGCGCGTGCAGGTCCACGACGTACAGGTCGATGAGCGGGAGGATGTCGAGCAGGGCATCGAAGGAGACGTTCAGCTCCCGGAGGATGCGCTCGGTCTGCTCCTGGCGGACCTCCACGAAGGTGCGCACCTGCTGCTCGGGGGAGGGCGCGCGGGCGACGGCGCGCTCCAGCGCCTCCATCGCCGGCACGCCGTGCTGCCGCACCACCTCGATGAACAGCGCCTCCTTGGTGGAGAAGTGGCGGAAGACCTGGCCGTGCTCCAGCCCCGCGCGCCGCGCGATGTCCTCGAGCGACACCCGGGTGAAGCCGAGCTGGGCGAAGTGCTGCGTGGCGGCGGTGAGGATGGCGGTGCGCTGCTGCGTGCTCAAGAGGGACCTCGCGGTCTGGGGGACGACGGCTACATGGAGAGGCCCGCGGCGAAGCTGACGACGAGCTCTCGGGTCTGGGGGGCCCGCGTCACATCCAGGCCCAGGGCGGGGACGGCGACACTGCGCAGGTACATGCGCAGCCCGGCGCCGGGGGCGACGTAGCGCGTGACTGTATTCCTCCACTCCACGTGCCCGGCGTCGACGAAGGCATGCGCGGTGAAGGTCGCCAGGCTGGGACTCCAGAGGGGGACCTGGTACTCGAGCGTGGCGATGGCGGCCTGCTCCGCCCAGAGCGTGGCCAGCGTGAAGCCGCGCGTGCCCGTGCGCTGTCCCAGCAGCACCGCGTCCAGGGTGGAATCTCCATCCACGTATTCGAGCGTGCCCGACAGGGTGAGCGCATGGTTCCCGAACAACGCATGGGTGTAGGCGGCCGTGAGGGTCGCCTGTCGGTAGTCCCGGGAACCACTCCCCAGGTCGAACCCCTGACGCAGGTTCAGACGCGCGAACAGCCCTTCATTGAAGAAAAAGTGGAAGTCCTGTCCCAGATACTCCGCCACGGCGCTGACGCCCTGCGCGTGGCTCCGTTCAGGAGCGGGCTCGTCCTCGCTCGCGCGGAGCGGCCGGTTGAAGATACCGAACAGTCCCGCGCCCACGTTGAGCTCGGGCGTGAGCTGGTGGCCGAGCACGCCGGACACGTCCAGGCGTCGGTCCGTGTACTCGTCGACGACGATGTCGCGCACGCGACGCTCGCGGTCCAGCTTGGCGTACTGCCCGAAGAGCGTGCCCGTCCACCGGCTGCCGCGGATGCCCGGGTCCTTGTACAGGGAGAAGACGTTGCCGCCGCGGTTGCCCGCCATCGCCCCGAGCACGAAGAGTTTGTGCAGACCGAAGACGTTGCTCTCCAACAGGAACAGCCCCGCCTGCCACTGGCCATTGCTGGAGGTGAACATGGGGATGGGCAGCAGCGTCCAGCGCTCCTCCACCTTGATTCGCAGCGCCACGCCGTCGCCCTCCTGACGCGTGCGCACCTCGACGTGCTCGAAGAGCTTCAGGTTGAGCAGCCGTCGCTTCAGCTCCTCCGTCGCGCCGGCGGTGAGCAGCTCCCCGGGCTGGGTGCGCAGCGCGCGCAGGATGACGACCTCCTGGGTGCGCTCGTTGCCCTCGATGTCGATGCGCTCGATGCGCCCCGTCAGCTCCGGCTCGGGTGCGGGCGGTGCCTCGGGCGGGGGGACGGCGCGGGACAGCTCCTGGGTGGGCGCGTCCGGGGGCGGCTCCTGGGCGCGCGCGTCCGAGGGCATCAGCGCGGTGTTCAGCGCGAGCACCAGCCACGCCGGTGGATACGTGCACACGCAGGAAGAGAAGGGCTTCATGCGCGGGGTCTCCTGAGCGCGTCGAGGCGCGAGGCGCGGGCCCGCGCGCGAGCGGGCGAGGGCGGACGGTGGAGCGGCTTCATGGTGGGAGCCAGGCGGGCGGGTGGAGGTCGTCCGAGCCTCCGCCTGGGGTCGGAGAAGAGGTGAGGGGCGCCGGGGGTGTCTGTCATGGCCCGGCTCCGGAGTCAGTCGTGAGGGACGCGCACGGTGTCGTGCAGGCGGTCCAGGAGGCGGAAGAGCGTCTCCAGCTCATCCGGGGGCAGCGTGGCGAAGAAGCCCGCGAGCGCCGTCTCGATGCGCTCGCGGATGCCCTCGTAGATGGACCGGCCCTCCGGGGTGAGGGCGTTGACCACGCTGCGGCGGTCCGAGGGGTGGCGGGTGCGCTCGACGAGCCCGCGGGCCTCGAGCCGGTCCACCACTCCGGTGATGCTCTTGTCGTGGATGTCCGCCAGGCGCGACAGGGCGCCCGTGTTCAAGGGCCCTTCGTGGCCCAGCCAGATGATGACGTGGCTCTGGGGAGAGCTCAGCTCGTGCGCGTCGCAGAACTGCTTGACGGGGTCGCGCAGCACGGAGCGGTCCCGATTGAAGTCCAGCAGCTTCCCGAAGAACCGCGCGCCCTGCTCGCGCAGCCCCCGCGAGTTGTCGACGGCCGCCTTCGTCGCCTTCTTCCGCATGGAATCGCACCCACTCCCGCCGGACGCTCCCCTGAGGGACTGCCCCGGGCGCGGCACGCGTCATGCCCCGGAGAGATACACCACGTTGCCGATATTCCGCAATGTGGAATATCCGTGATGCGTCGGGATGGGGGTTTCCCTGGCGTGGCGGGGCGTGAAGCGGGCTGGCGGGGTCCCACCGCGCGCGTTACCTGTGGCCGCGCATTCTCACGAGGGAACGAATGGACCTGGACTTGAAGGACAAGGTGGCGTTGGTGACCGGCTCCACGGCGGGCATCGGCCTGGCAATCGTTGAGGCGCTCGCGCGCGAGGGAGCGGAGGTCATCGTCAACGGCCGCACCCAGGCGCGCGTGGACGCGGCCATCGCCGAGGTGCGCCGCAAGCAGCCGGAGGCGCGCCTGCGCGGCGTCGCGGTGGACCTGGGCACCGCCGAGGGCGCCGGCCGCTTCATCCAGCAGGTGCCCCACGTGGACATCCTGGTCAACAACCTGGGCATCTTCGAGCCCAAGCCCTTTGAAGACATCTCCGACGAGGAGTGGCTGCGCACCTTCGACGTCAACGTGATGAGCGGCGTGCGCCTGAGCCGCCACTACCTCAAGGGCATGCGCCAGAAGGACTGGGGCCGCGTCGTCTTCATCTCCAGCGAGTCCGGCGTGCAGATTCCGGTGGAGATGATTCACTACGGGGTGACGAAGACGGCCCAGATTGCCCTCGCGCGCGGCATCGCCGAGGGCCTGGGCGGTACGCAAATCACCGCCAACTCCATCCTCCCGGGCCCCACGCGCTCCGAAGGCGTGGAGGTGTTCCTGGGCGAGCTGTCGCGTCAGCAGGGCGTGGACGTGGCCACGGTGGAGAAGGGGTTCTTCAAGAGCGCGCGGCCCTCGTCGCTGCTCCAGCGCTTCGCCACCACCGACGAGGTCGCCGCCCTGGTGGCCTTCGTGTGCAGCCCCAAGGCCTCCGCCATCAACGGCGCCGCGCTGCGCGTGGACGGCGGCGTGGTGCGCGCCATCCCCTGAGGTCGTCGCGTGGACGACATCCAGCCACCCCCGAGTCTTGGGCGAGGCTGAAAAGAAGAAGGCCCGGCGTCCCAGGGGACACCGGGCCTTTTTACTGTCACGGCGTCGGGCGTCAGGCCTGGTTGGCCATGCCGCGCGCCGTCTCCTCGCCAGGCTTGCCGCTCAACAGCGCGCTGCTCGCGTACAGGGCCAGGCCCACGACACCCAGCGCCGCGGCCTCCGTCTGCGCCATGAAGGCCACGCCCATCCACGCCATCACACCGGTTCCCATCGCGAACGCCGCCGCCACCGCCCCCGCTGCCTTCCTCATCCGCTGGCTCCCTGTCTGCTGGGCCCACTGGCCCGTTGTGGAAACAAAACTCCTCCCGCTCAACAGACTTCAAACCGCGTGCCGAGCACCCACCGTGCGGATTGAGAACCCACATGCCCCGCGGTGGGAAATCGTCTTCCATCAACAGGGCCCGGACTGTCGAAAGGACCAGACTCCTACCCTGTCGGATGCCAGTAATTCTTCCCGACCCGCGCGACGCCACAACGTGGGCAGTTTCGTAACCCACGGCGATCCATGGGCTTTCCCTCACAGGGCTCAGTGGCACACCCGCTGCTATGGCAACCGCGCCGAGAGCGACGGTCACCGCGAGGTGCGGGACCTCGGACGACATCCGCAGCGAGACGAGGGAGAAGACGATGGGCAAGACGAGCGCGGGGTTCTGGACGGTGTTGGGGGTGATGCTGCTGGGCGGGTGCGCGCACCAGCCGGCGGTGAAGGTGGACAACTCCGAGCAGCCCTACCGCATCGGTCGTGAGGACGTGCTGGACATCGCGGTGTGGCGGGACGCGGAGCTGAGCCGCACCATTCCCGTCCGTCCGGATGGCTTCATCTCCATGCCGATGGTGGGCGAGGTGCAGGCGGCGGGCAAGACGCCCACGGAGCTGGCCGAGTCGCTGAAGCAGAGCTTCCAGTCGTATGTGCAGGAGCCCCGCGTGACGGTCATCGTCCGCGAGGTCAACAGCAGCCGCGTGTTCGTCACCGGCGAAGTCACGCACCCGGGTGCCTATCCGCTGCGCGGCCGCGTGTCGCTCATCCAGGCCATTGCCCTGGCGGGCGGCTTCACGGACTTCGCCAACTCGGACGGCATCGTGGTCATCCGCAGCGACGGCAACGGCGGGCAGATTCCGGTGCGCTACAGCGACCTCATCTCTCCGGACGGCGGTCAGGACGTCATCCTGCGTCCCGGCGACACCATCGTCGTGCCGTGAAGGGGCGTCGAGGGCAGTCGGGTGGCGGTGGGTCCATGGGTCGAGGGTGGCGTAGGCGAGGGAGGACGACGGTGAAGGGCGACTGGAAGAAGTGGTTGCTGACAGGCCTGATGCTCACCGCGCCGGCGGCATCCGCGGCGACCGTGTGGGAGCCTCGGCTGCGCATCTCCGCCGAGGAGCGCTACGACGACGACCTGCGCCTGGGCGGCCCGGATGCGACGGGCGGCCAGCTGATGACGAAGCTGTCGCCGCGCGTGGGCGTGCAGGGGCGCGACGGGCGGCTGGACCTCAACAGCTTCTATGCCGCGGACGTGCTGATGCGGCATGGCTCGGGCAAGGTGACGCTGGACCACCGGGGTGGGCTGGAGTTGCGCCACCTGCTGTCTCGCAGGCTGCGGGTGGACTCCAACGTGCGGGTCTTCCGCGTCACGGACCCCATGTCCCTGCCGCGTGACGGCCTGGCGCGCTCCACGTCGCCCACGTTCTACACCCAGGCCCGCGTGGGCCTGACGGGCCGCGCCACGGACCGCATGGACGTGCGCGTGGGCTACGGGCTGGAGGCGGTGCGCATCCTCGAGGATGGCCAGAAGGCGGGCTATGCGCATACGCCGTCGCTGGAGCTGATGTATCGCACCACGCGCCGGCTCACCCTGGGCATGGAGTACCGCTACCAGGGCTTCCTGTATGACAATGAATTGTCCCAGTCGCACGGCGTGGCGGGGACGCTGCGCTACCGGCTGACCCGCCCGACGACGTTCATCGCCCGGGCGGGCCCGGTGCGCTACCTGGCGCCGACGGGGCAGGAGGGCGGCTGGGTGCCTCGCGTCAACCTGGAGCTGGCGCGCGAGGGCGAGCTGTTCGACCTGGGAGTCGCGGTGGGACATGACCTGGTGGGCGCGAGCGGCTTCGCGAACGCCCTGTGGGCGGACTACGCGACGGTGTCGCTGGCGCGCAGGTTCAACCACCAGCTGTCGGCGTTCGGCGCGGCCAGCTTCTTCCGCAACGGGCGGGCGCCCGGGCGGGACTGGTCGACGTTCAGCAGCACCCCCCTGGTGTCGCAGGGGTACGCAGTTGGAGGCGGAGTGGAGTACCGCTTCAGCCGCCAGGTGGCGGCTCAGGGGGCGGTGGATCGGATTGCCCAGGTGGGCGTGGCGGACTCGGCGGGCGTGGCGGGCGACCTGACGCGCAACGTATTCGCGGTCCGTCTCATCGTGACGGCGTGGTGACAACACGTGAGTGGGTTGGAGGAGGAGCGAGTCATGGAGCGTGGGATGACGGCGGACCAGCTGCTGGCCTCACTGTGGCGCCGCAAGGCGTTGGTGGGAGCCATCGCGGCAGTGGTTTTCGCGGTGGGCGCGGCCATCGTGTTGACCCGGCCGAGCATGTACGAGGCGTCGGTGGTGGTCCGCGTGGAGCCGCAGCGGCCCGGTGAGGAGATGGTGCAGCGCACGGTGAGCGAGCTCATCGAGCAGCGGTTGCTCACCGTTCGACAGGAGCTGCTGGCACGGCCCGTGCTCCAGAAGGCCATCGAGGAGATGAACCTCTACCCGGACATCGTGTCCGAGAAGGGCATGGAGGCGGCCGTCGCGCAGATGCGCAAGGATTTGACGGTCCGCGTGGAGGGTGAGACGGCGTTCGAGCTCACCTATGCGAACCGCGACCCGCAGGTGGCGTCGCAGGTGGCCAACCGGCTGCCCACCATCTTCTCCGAGGAGACCCTGAAGCTGCGCCAGGCGCAGGCGGCGCGCGCCACGGACCTCTTCAACGAGGAGATGGTGCAGATGGGCAAGGCGGTGTCCAACTGGGAGCACAAGATTGCCCAGTTCAAGGTCGCCCACCTGGGCGAGCTGCCCGAGCAGATGGAGATGAACATGCGCGGGCTCGAGCGGGTGTCGCACGAGCTGCAGACCAAGTCGGAGGAGCTGCGCGTGGCGGAGGCGCGTCGCTCGGACCTGGCGCGGGCTCGCAACGCGGTGGACAGCGAGGCGGGGCGGCTGGAGGCGGCGGAGAGCGGGCTGACGCGGGCCCTGGTCAACGCTCGCACCACGTGGACGGAGGACCACCCTGAGATCAAGCGCATGTCGTCGGAGCTGGCCAGCATGACGGAGCGCCGCAAGGAGGCCGAGGGCCGGCTGTGGGCCGAGCGCGCCGAGCGCACCCGGGTGGCCAGCCTCATCGGCAGCATCCAGAAGGAGATCGTCGACCTGCAGGGCAAGGCGGAGGCCTACCAGGCGCGGCTGAACAACACCCCGAAGTGGGCGCACGAGCTGGCGGTGATGAACCGCGACTACGAAATCGCGCGCACCAAGTACCAGAGCGTGGTGAGCCGCAAGGTGGAGGCGGAGATCGCCCAGGAGCTGGAGGCCAAGAGCGCCAAGAGCCTGTTCAACGTCATCTCCCCGGCGGGGGTGCCGGTGACGCCCGCCCGGCCGGACAAGTTCGCGGGGATGGTGATGGTGCTGCTGGTGGCGCTCGGCCTGGGCGTGCTGGCGGGAGCGGTGCTGGAGATGCGGGATGACAGCCTGCGCGACGGGACGGAGGTGCGCCAGCGCCTGACCCTGCCGGTGCTGGCGGTGGTGCCGGACATGCAAGGCAAGACGGAGCGGCGGGTGCTGATGCCTTCGTCGGGGTCGCGCAACAACGTGTCGAACCCCACCTCGTTGAACTGACACCCACGGAAAGGACGGAAGACGGACATGGATCAGACGATGGAGCGGGCGGGAAACTTCCTCCCCCGGGTGGATGACAACGCGGCGAATCCGAACGCGGTGGACCGGCGGGTGGTGACGCTGACGGCGCCGGCCTCGGCGGCGGCGGAGCAGTACCGCAGCCTGTACTACCGGTTGGAGCGGATGCGGGAGCTGCGGCCGATGAAGGTCGTGGCGCTCACCTCGGCGATGCCGGGCGAGGGCAAGACGGTGACGAGCGTCAACCTGGCGATGGCGGCCGCCCGGGCGAACCCGGACCGGCGCATCCTCCTGGTGGACGCGGACCTCCGGCGCGGCGGGGTGGCGAACACGCTGGGGGTGCGCAACAAGACGGGCCTGGCGGAGCTGCTCACGGGCGAGGTGGAGGTGCGCGACGTGGTGCGCCGCTTCAACTCCACGCGCCTGGCGCTCATCCCCGCCGGCGCCACGCCGGAGGAGCCGTCGCAGGTGCTGGCGAGCCCTCGCATGAAGCAGTTCCTCAAGGCGGTGCGTGAGGGCTTCGACGAGGTGTACATCGACCTGCCGCCCACGCTGCCCTTCGCCGACGCGGCGATCCTGGGCCACCAGGTGGACGGCGTGCTGATGGTCATCCGCGCCAACGTGACGCCGGGCAAGACGGTGCACCAGGCGGTGGAGCAGCTGGCCGGCGCGCCCATCCTGGGCTGCGTCCTCAACGGCGCGGAGGTGCACGCGACGCCGTATCTGAAGAACTACGAGAAGCAGAAGTAGAGAGGCGGAAGACCCTCCGCCCCGGCTCCCGGTGACGGGGCAGGGGCGGAGGGCTTTGTCGGGGGGGCGGGTCGTCGTGAGTCGGGCGGGTTGGTCGGAGGGGCAAGTGCTCCGGGTCTTTCACCACTATTTTTCAGCCAAGAAGCTGACGTTTTTTCTCGCCGAGAGCTCGGCAATCGCATTGGCCTGCGTGATGGGCGCGGCGGCTTGTGCGGCACTCTTCGCGCCCGAGGGTACCCGGCCGCCGATGGCGGCGCTGTGGCCCACGTTGCTGGGGCTGGGCGCGGCCTTCGTCGTCACGTTCCAGTTCACGCTGTACCTGTTGGACCTGTACGACCTGCGCGTCGCCGCGGAGGACCGGGCGCGCGGCTACCGCTTCCTGAAGGCCGCGGGGGTCACCGCGATGGTGACGGGCGGGCTGATGCTGGTGGCCCCGCTGCTGTTCCCCGTGGCGCTGCCTCCTGGGGCGCTGCTGGGCGGGGCGATGGGCGCCCTGGCCGGCACGCTGGTGGTCCGGGTGTCCATCCGCGCGCTGGTCGGCGCGCCGGACTCGGTCCTCATCGTCGGTGATGGCCTCAAGGCCCGCGCGGTGGCGAGCGCCATCGAGGCGGGCGGCGAGGGCAGCTACCGCGTCATCGGCATGGTGGACCCGCGCTCCAGCCAGGAGCCGCTGGACCAGATGGCGGCCCGATTGGGCGCGGCATATGTCGTGCAGGCTGCTGACGACATGCGCGGGGCCAACTGGGTGGACTCACTGCTCATCTGCCGACTGCAGGGTCGTCGCGTGTACGACGCGACGGGGTTCTGCGAGCGCGTGCTGCGGCGGATTCCCGTGCAGTTCCTCCGGGCGAGCGACTTCGCCTTCGCGGACGAGCTCACCGTGTCGCCGCTGCGCCGGGCCTTCAAGCGGGCCTTCGACCTGGCGGTGGCGTCGCTGCTGCTCACGCTGTCGGCACCGTTCCTGCTTCTGGTGGCGGTGGCCATCAAGCTGGACTCGAAGGGCCCGGTGTTCTACCGGCAGGAGCGCACGGGCCTGGGCGGCGCGACGTACTACTTGTGGAAGTTCCGCAGCATGCGGACGGACGCGGAGAAGAACGGCGCGGTGTGGGCTCGGGCGAACGATGACCGTGTCACGCGGGTGGGCAAGTTCATCCGCCGCACGCGAATCGACGAGATTCCGCAGGTGTTCAACGTGCTGATGGGGGAGATGAGCTTCGTGGGTCCGCGGCCTGAGCGGCCCGTGTTCGTCGAGCAGCTCAAGCAGCAGATTCCCTTCTACGGGCTGCGTGAGGCGGTGAAGCCGGGCCTGACGGGCTGGGCCCAGATTCGCTACCCCTACGGGGCTTCGGTGGAGGACGCGCGCAACAAGCTGGAGTTCGACCTGTACTACGTGAAGAACGGCAGTTTGTTCCTCGATGTGGGAATCATCTTCCACACCGTGAGACATGTTCTTCTCGGTCGTGGAGCTCGGTAGGTACACCTCCCGCGGGCCCTCCTCCTCGTGAAGGGGAGGGGGCCCTAGGGGACCCGCCAGGGGTGGCGGGTCGGGCGTCGTGGATGGGGGTTGGGACATGGTGGGGATGGACATGGATTCGCCGCTCCCGGAGTCGTGGGAGGAAGCGCGTGCCCGTCGGGAGCGCGAGCGGGAGCGGGAGACGGAGCGCAACGAGCTGTTGCAGTCCCAGGTGGACCGGCCCACGCGCATCGTCGCCATCGGCGGCGGCACGGGGCTGCCCATGGTGCTCCGGGGCCTGGCGCGGCGCGCGACGCCGAAGGCGGGAGATCCGGGCGTGGACATCACCGCGGTGGTGGCCATGAGCGACGACGGTGGCAGCTCCGGGCGCCTGCGCCGGCTGCACGGCGCGCTGCCGCCCGGTGACATCCGCAACTGCCTGGTGGCGCTCGCCGGCGGCAAGAGCGCGCTCAAGGACGTGTTCCAGTTCCGCTTCGGCGGGGCGCGCGGCCTGGCCGGGCACGCGGTGGGCAACCTGCTCATCGCCGCGCTCGCGGAGCTGAAGGGCGACTTCCTGGAGGCGGTGCGCATGTCCGGGGAGCTGCTCGGCGCGCGGGGCAACGTGCTGCCGTGCACGCTGGCCTCGGTGCAGCTGGTGGCGCAGATGCACGACGACACGGAAGTGGTCGGCGAGCGCAACATCTGCCGGGCCCAGGGCCGGGTGCGCAAGGTGTCCCTGAGCCCGCGCTCTCCGCCGCCGGTGGACGGCCTCCTGGAGGCCATCTACGCCGCGGACCTGGTGGTGATTGGCCCGGGCTCGCTGTACTCGAGCCTGCTGCCCAACCTGCTGGTGGACGGCGTGGCCCAGGCGCTGAAGGAGACGCGCGCGCTGAAGGTCATGGTGGCCAACCTGATGACGCAGCCGGGTGAGACGGACGGCATGTCCTGCCTGGACCACGTGCAGGCGGTGCGCGAGCACGTGGGGCCGGTGCTGGACGCGGTGCTCGTCAATGGCACGGAGCCCTCGCCGGAGGCCATGCGGCGCTACGGGCGGCGCGGCTCGTTCACGGTGAACGTGGACACGCGCGAGCTCATCGCCGCGGGCGTGGTGCCGGTGCGGGCGGACCTCCTGAAGGAGGGGTCCAGGATCCGACACGACAGCCGCAAGGTCGCCGCCTGCCTGCTGAAGATGGCGCGCAGCGGCTTGTAGCCGAGCAACCCCATCACCACCTTGGGCGCCCGAACATGGAAGCAACCCTGAGCAGTCCCGGGCCGCGTGTCGTCGAAGTCGATGACCGCGCGGCCTTCATGGCCCTGGAGTCGGAGTGGAACGCGCTCGTCGAGGCCACGACGGACGAGCTGTTCTACCGCCACGAGTTCATCCGCATCTGGCTGGACAACTTCGCGCCGGGGGCGCGGCTGCGCGTGCTGACGCTGCGAAACAGCGAAGGCCAGCTCTCCGCCGCGCTGCCCCTGTGGGAGGAGCGCACCAACCTGTACGGCGTGCCGGTGCGCCAGCTCTCCGCGGCGGCGAACACGCACTCCTGCCGGTTCGACCTGCTGGCCCGCGAGCCGGACGCGGCCGCGGCGATGTTCCTGTCCCATCTGCGTCAGCAGGGGGGGTGGGACGTGCTGCGGTTGACGGACGTGCCGGATGGCGGCGCGGCGTGGCGGCTGCACGCGGCGGCGCAGGCGGCCCGCATGCCGGTGGGCGCGTGGGAGTCGCTCCAGTCGCCGTACATCCCGCTGCCGGGCACGCGCGAGAAGTTCCAGGCGTCGCTCCAGTCCAAGTTCAAGGCGAACTGCAGGCGGCGTCGCCGCAAGCTCGAGGAGAAGGGGAAGGTCACCTTCGAGCGGGTGGACGGTGGCCCGGGCCTGGAGGGCACGCTGGAGGAGGGCTTCCTGCTGGAGCAGAGCGGCTGGAAGGGCGAGCGCGGCACGGCCATGGCGCAGGACACGGCGACGCGGGGCTTCTACACGGAGCTGGCGCGCGACGCGGCCTACCGGGGGAAGCTGGCGCTGTACTTCCTGCGGCTGGACGGACGGCCCGTGGCCTTCCACTACGGCCTGGAGCACGGCGGGCGCTACTTCCTGCTCAAGCCCGGCTACGACGAGCAGCTTCGCGAGTGCAGCCCCGGCCAGCTCCTGATGGAGGAGGTGGTGGGGACGTGCATCGACCGGAAGCTCGGCGAGTTCGACTTCCTGGGGCCGGACATGGTGTGGAAGCGCGACTGGACGGACCAGGTCCGGCGCCACACGTGGCTCTACATCTTCAATGACTCCGCCTTCGGCCGGGCGCTGTGCGCGGCGAAGTTCCGGTGGACCCCCGCGGTGAAAGAGGTGGTGGCGAAATGGAAGCGATGACTCCCTCGGGCCGGCTGTTCGTTCCGTCGCTGCCCACGCTGTGGCCCCACATGCTGGTGTCCAAGCCGAGGCCCGGCTCGCTTCCGCCGTTCTCCTCGCCCAACGTCCGCTACTTCTACTTCGCCCGCAACGCGGTGTGGTTGACGGTGAAGATGCTGGGGTTGGACAACGGCGAGGTGCTGATGCCCTCCTACCACCACGGCGTGGAGGTGGAGGCGCTGGTGGACGCGGGCGCGACGCCGCGCTTCTACCGCGTGGGCAGCCGCTGGGACGTGGACCTGGAGGACGTGGCCCGGCGCATCACCCCGAAGACGAAGGCGCTGTACCTGACGCACTACGCGGGCTTCCCGGGACCGGCCGCTGAGATGCGCAAGCTGGCCGACCAGCACGGGCTGGTGCTCATCGAGGACTGCGCGCTGTCCTTGCTCTCGTCCGACGGCGCGGTGCCGCTGGGGACGACGGGCGACGTGGGCATCTTCTGTCTGTACAAGACGCTGCCGGTGCCCAACGGGGGCGCGCTGGTGGTGAACGGGCCGCGCTCGTACAGCCTGCCGGAGCCTCCGGCGCCGCCGTCCGCGTCGACGTTCAGCCACACGGTGTCCGCGCTGTTGCAGAACCTGGAGCTGCGCGGCGGCGCGGTGGGCCGCGGCCTGCGCGGGCTGGTGCGCACGGTGGGGCACGGCACGGTGAAGGCGGCGAGCATCGAGCGGGTGGCCACGGGCACGCAGCACTTCGACCGCAAGCACGTGGACCTGGGCATGAGCCCGCTGACCAAGCGCATTGCCTTGGCGCAGGACCTGGAGTCCATCGTCGAGAAGCGCCGTCGCAACTACTTCTACCTGCTGGGCCGGCTGCGCGACGTGTCGACGCCGCTGTTCAACCAGCTGCCGGCGGGGACCTGCCCGCTGTTCTACCCGATGGTGGTGCAGGAGAAGGCGGAGGTGCTGGCGCGGCTGAGGGCGAAGGGCATCGACGCCATCGACTTCTGGAAGCGCTTCCATCCTGCGTGTGACGCGGGGGCCTTCCCGGAGGTGGCGCAGCTGCGGCGCAGCATCGTGGAGATTCCGTGCCACCAGGACCTGTCGCCGGAGGTCATGGCGGACGTGGCGTCGGTGGTGCGCGACGCGGTGCGGTCGGAGAATCGGTCGAAGAAGCGCGCGGGTTGAGCCGGACGGTGGGTTGGGAGGGGCGTGAAGCCCCCTCCGAGGAGGCGGGGCGGTGATTCGCGAGGACGAGCTGAGGCAGGGGCCCAAGGCCGCGCGGCGGCTGGACGTGAGCGCCGTGGGCAGTCTGTCCGCGCTGGCGGGGATGAGGGCCGAGTGGGACGCGCTGCTGGATGCCAGTGACGCGGGCCCCTTCAATGCGTGGGAGTGGCTGTATCCGTGGTGTCGGCGCATCGCGCCCCAGCGGCGCCCGCTGGTGCTCACCGCGCGCGACGCGGCGGGCACGCTGGTGGGACTGTTGCCGCTGGGCCTGGAGACGCGCCGCGTGGCGGGCGTGCCGGTGCGCCGCCTGGGCTTCCTGGGCGAGACGCACGTGGGCAGCGACTACCTGGACGTGGTGGCGCGGCGCGGGCTGGAGCGCGACGTGGCGGAGTCCTTCGCGCGGATGCTGGTGGCGCTGCGCGAGGAGTGGGATGTGCTGGACCTGACGGACCTGCGAGAGGACTCCGTCACGGTGGACGTGCTGCGCGAGGTGTTCCGCGGGCACGACGTGCGGCTGTCGGAGCGGTACGTGTGTCCCTACGACGTGTTGGACCCGCGCGAGCCGTTCGACGCGTTCCTCAAGCGCACGGGCCGGCGCGACAACTACCTGCGCCGGCGCAAGTGGCTGGAGAAGCAGGAGGGCTACCGCATCGAGCGCACGGAGGCGCCGGGCGAGCTGGCCGGGCCGATGACGGACTTCTTCCGGCTGCACTCGGCCCGGTGGGCGGAGGACGGCGGCTCGCAGGGCATCAAGGGCACGGGCGTGGAGGCCTTCCACCGTGACGCCACGCAGTGGCTGGCGGAGCGCGGCCGGCTGTGGCTCTACACGATGAAGGTGGGCGGCAAGGCCGTGGCGTCCGTGTACGGCATCGTCCACGGCCACCGCTTCGTCTACTTCCAGTCGGGCTACGACCCTGAGTGGCGCAACCGCAGCGTGGGCCTGGTGCTGGTGGGGGAGAGCTTCAAGGACGCGCTGGCGGCGGGGCTCACGGAGTACGACTTCCTGCGCGGCACGGAGACGTACAAGTCCGACTGGGTGTCGAAGCAGCGGCGCACGGTGTCGGTGCGCGTGCACTCGGGCACGAAGGCGGGGCAGTGGTACTCGCGCGCGGAGGAGCTGGCGCGCAAGGCGCGCAACGCCGCCAAGCAGGTGCTGCCGGGCACGTGGGTGGAGAAGGTCCGCCGGCTGCGTCGGCGCCGCGCGGCGGTGCACTGAAGACAGCGTCGGGTCGGCGCCCCGGAGTGAAGCGGGGCGCCGAGGGGGGCGACTAGTTACAGTAGAAGTTGAGCGTCTGCGAGTAGCGGCCCGACAGGGTGCCGAACTCGGTCAGCGTGCCGTCGCAGTCACAGTACTCGCGACCCACCTCGACGCCGTTCACCGTCCAGTAGCGGTTGAAGGAGCGACGCCCGTCGCAGGCCCAGATGAGGCCCTGCTCGCTCGACTTGAGCGTCTCCGTCTCGGACGGCGGCTGCTGCTCCGGGGCACCACCACAACCACTCAGGACCAACGCGACGACACAGGCCAGCTTCGCGGAGTACTTGAACATGTCGAGCTCCCTACCAACGACGGGGGGACGGCGAGACATGTCTACCATGGAGATGACATCAGACCCGGATAAACTGTAGTGACTGTGTTGCGTGAGCCGTGTCTCAGGGCACGTTGGCGATGTCGGCCCGGAGCTGGGCGATGGCGGGCCCGAGTTGGGGCGGCTGCATGTTGCGCGGCACCTCGACGGAGAAGCGCTCGAAGTGCTCCAAGGCCTTCTGCTTGTCGTCGCGGCGCAGGGCCAGGCTGCCCAGGAAGATGAGGGCCTCCTGCGCGTCGGGCCAGGTGTTGACCAGCTCGGTCAGCTCGGCCTCGGCGCCCTGGAGGTCGCCCTGGGTGGCGCGCAGCACGCCGCGGTGCACGCGCAGCTCGACGTGGAACGGGTCCACCGCGAGCCCCTTGGCCGTCACCTGCGCGGCCTCCTCGAACTGCTGGCGGCGGATGAGCTCGTGGCTGAGCATGGACGCGGCGTCCAGGTCGCCGGGGTTGGACTCCAGCCGCGCGCGGGCCTGGGCGAGCTCCGGGTCCTGTGACTCTCCCATGCCGCCCTGCTGCGCCTGCTGACCGGCCGCGGCGCCTGGGGGCATGCGGCCGGTGGCCTCCTGGCCGTCGACGCGGGTCTGCTGCTCGGAGACGAGCAGGTAGCCCAGGCCGCCGAAGAACAGGACGATGCCGGCGCCCCACAGCGCGCCGGACAGCTGGGGGTTGCGCGCGGACCAACCGGTGGGCGCGGGCAGCTCGCGGGCGCGGGGGCGGCCGTCGCCGCTGGAGGTGGCCTTGCGCTTGAGGTGCTCGTCCTTGGCGCGCAGGGCGCCGGCGGCCTCGCGCTCCAGGCGGGACTTCTCCGTGGCGTACTGCTCGGGGGCCAGGTTGTGCTTGTCGGCCTCCAGCGCGCGGAGCTGGTCGATGAGGGACTGGGCGCGCTGGCTCAAGTCGTCGAGCACGCCGTCCTTGGACGGCTCGGGCGGGGTGGCGGCGATGGCGCCCCGGCTGCGCATGTAGAGCAGCCACGCGGCGGCGGCGACGAAGGCCACGGAGAGGACGATGATTCCGGGCAACCAGTTCGTAGGCTGAGGCTGCATGGCTTAGCGCTCCAGCTCCCGGCGCACGGCCTGGAGGTAGGGGTCGGCGTCATCCGCCGCGGAAGGGGGGCCGCCCGGCGCGGCGGGGGCGGAAGGCGAGGTGGCCTGGGCGGTGGGCTCCAGGGCGGGGCCCTGCTGCAGCTGTCTCCAGATGACGAAGCCGCCCACGACGAGCAGCGCGACGGGGCCCAGCCAGACGAACCAGTTGAAGCCCTCGGCCTTGGGCTCCAGGAGGACCCACTCGCCGTAGCGCGACACGAAGAACTCGACCACCTCCTGGTCGCTCTTCCCCTCGGAGACGAGCTCCCGGACCATGTCCAGCTGCGCGCGGGCCATGGAAGACGGGCTGTCGGAGATGGAGAGGCCCTGGCACACCGCGCAACGCAGCGTCTTGCCGAGCTTCTGGACGCGCTCCTCCAGGGCCGGGGCGAGAGGCTCGCTCGCGGCCTGCTGGGGCGCGAACTGGCCGGTGACGAGGCCGAAGGCGAGGGTCAGGGACAGCAGGGCGGCGGTCATCGGAACTCCCGGAAGCCGTCTTAACTAGCGCTACCGCCCGGTGTTGGACAGCGAAACCTGAGCGCCGGGCGCCTGCCCCGCTTCCCGGACTGTAGGTGGGCATCCGTCACGGCCCGTGCCGGCGCGGGCCCGGGCGAGGCACGGCCGCGACGCAATGGTTGGTCGCCCGGTTCGTTCCCGGTGGAGCATGGGACGCCGCCGGGCCGGCTCGGATGGAGCGGGGCGATTCAACTTCCTTGGAGAGCGGAATGAAGCTGGCTTGGATGGATGCGGGTGTCGCGGTGGGCCTGGGGTTCTTGTTGGCGGTCTCCCCGGCGGACGCGGCAAGCCGCAAGGACAAGGAGGCGATGGAGCGGCTGGCGGCGAGGTACCACGCGCTCAACCAGTTCAACGGGAGCCTGCTGGTCGCGGACGAGACGGGCATCGTCCTCAAGAAGGGCTACGGCCAGGCGAACATGGAGTGGGGGATTCCCGCGGGGCCCGACACGAAGTTCCGCATCGGCTCCATCACCAAGCAGTTCACCGCCACGCTCATCCTGCAGCTCGTGGGTGAGGGCAAGGTGGGCCTGGAGGACCCGGTGACGAAGCACCTGACGGACTACCGTCAGGACACGGGCTCACGCGTCACGGTGACGCACCTGTTGAACCACACCTCCGGCATCCCCAGCTACACGTCGAACCCGAAGTTCGGCGACGTGGCCAGAGACCCCTTCACCGTCGACGCGTTCGTGAAGGAGCACTGCTCCGGAGACCTCCAGTTCGAGCCGGGGACGAAGTACGCGTACAACAACTCGGGCTACTTCCTCCTGGGCGCCATCATCGAGAAGGTGACGGGCAAGACGTACGCGCAGGTGCTGGAGGAGCGCATCTTCAAGCCGGCGGGCATGAAGAACACGGGCTACGACGTGTCCGCGACGGTGCTGCCCAAGCGCGCGTCGGGGTACGACTTCAAGTCGGGCCAGTACGTCAACGCGGACTACCTGGACATGGGGTTGCCGTACGCGGCGGGCTCCATCTACTCGACGGTGGAGGACCTGTACCTGTGGGACAAGGCGCTGCAGGGCACCTCCCTGTTGTCGGAGGAGCTGAAGAAGAAGATGACGACGCCGGGCCTGGACCAGTACGGCTTCGGGGTGTCGCTGGAGCCGTTCAGGCTGGATGACGGCAAGACGAAGCTGACGGCCGTCTACCATGGGGGGGGCATCAACGGGTTCAGCGCCTTCTTCGTGCGGGTCCCGGAGAAGAAGCAGGTCGTCGTCGCGCTCTCCAACGTGGGACGCGGCGCCAGCCCCCGGCCGCTGTCCGCCGGCGTGCTGAGCATCCTGAACGGCGTCGCGCCGAAGCAGCCGCTCAAGTCCATCGCCGACGAGGTCTCTCGCATCCTGGCCACGGGCACCGCGCAGCAGGCGCTCGCCACGTACCAGCAGCTCAAGGGCAGCAAGGCGGGCGCCGAGTACTTCTTCGGCGCGGGCGAGCTCAACCGCGTCGGGTATGACCTGTTGCGCGGGGGCCGCGTGCCGGAGGCGATTGAAGTCTTCAAGGCCAACGTGGAGCAGTTCCCCGAGGACGGGAATGTCCACGACAGCCTGGGCGAGGCGTACCTGGCCCAGGGGAACAAGGCCCTGGCGAAGGCGAGCTATCGCCGCTCGCTGGAGTTGGATCCGTCCAACACGAACGCGGAGAAGGTGCTCAAGGAGATGGACGCGCCCGAGGCGAAGAAGGCCCCCTGAGTCGCGCGGCAGCTTCATCGGGCTCGCGTGATGACACGCCACGCGAGCCTTTGACGTGTCTGGCTCCAGGGCGGACACGTCAGGATGGTCGGACTTCGCGTGGCGCGCGGGGGCTGACAAGCTCAGCGCTTCGCCACCAGCCGGTTCTCGCGTCCGCGCTCCTCGTAGTCGGGCCAGCCGAAGTGGCCCTCGGACTCCTCGACTCCGAGCTCCGCGGTGTCCGATGCGCGCAGGGCCTCGAGCTGGCCGCTGTCGCGCAGCTCGAGCAGCATCGCGACGAGCATCTTCCCGAGGTGCTCCTCCAGTCGCGCATGCGCCTCGGGGGTGCCCCACGTCCCATCCTCGCGGGCCGCGAGCTTCACGCCGTCGAGGCCCACCAGCGCCGGCTTGTGCTCCTTCACGTCCGGCCAGCGGGGGACGAGCAGCTCCGCGAAGTCGTCATGGGTCATGCCTTCGCCCGGCTCGGACTCCGGGTTCAGGTCGAAGCCCACGTTCAGCGCCCCATTGTCGGTGGAGTACCGCAGCGCCAGCCGCTGGACGGGCCGCGGGTCCTTGTGGCTCCGCGCGAAGTCCTTCACCGCCTTGGCCAGGAACCTCGAGACGCGCGCCTGCTCCTTGCCCAGGTCCAGCGGGGCGACCTTCTTCTTCGGCGGAAGCTCGACGTAGTACGACGCGCGGAAGGCGCCCTCGGTGCCCTCCCACGGCGCCAGCGCGATGAACGCCTCCGTCTGGTGGCCCTTGTCGCTCTTCAACACCAGGTCACACCAGTACGTGGGTTGCGGGTGCAGGCGCGTGGTGCGGAAGATGGACCACTTCGGCTGTACGAAGGGCTTCAGCTTCGCGCTCGCGACCCGGTAGCCGCTCGTGCCGAGCCCGCGGATGAAGCTGTCGTTCTGCTTGGGCGGGCCTGACCCCGGGAAGTCGGGATGCTCGTGGGCCCGCAGGGCGGCCCAGTCCCGCGCATCGAACAGCTCACGCCAGCGGTCCACGAAGGCGACCGCGCCAGGGGGGAGGGGAGGAGAGGACGACATGCCTCCGCTCTACCTCAACGGCCGCGAGGCTTGGGCTCCTCCTCGTCGTCCGGGCCCATGTCATCCGGGTTTCCCTCGTCGTCCGGGCCCATGTCATCCGGGTTTCCCTCGTCGTCCGGATACATGTCATCGGGGTTCGGGTCCTCGACACGCTCCGTCTCGTCGAGGCCGTCGTCATACGCGGGCGCGGGGACCAGCGCATCCCTTGACTCCCGCAGCTGACGGACCACCTGGACGCCCATGGCCGCCAGGCCCACGACGAAGATGAGCGGCCCGGGTGACAGCTTCAGGTGCAACAGCGCCCACAAGAGCCCCACGCCCAGCACGCCCACTGGCGCGAAGCGCGTCCACGCGGGGCGGGACACCTCGGGCCTCAGCGCGAGCAGCGCCAGCACCGACAAGAGCAAGAGCTCCACCAGCACCGCGCCGGACAAATCCCAGCCCGTCAGGGTGATGGTGCCCGCGTTCGCGGAGTACAGGACGTCATCCGCGGCCCGCTGCGCGCCGATGACCCGCAGCTCCGGCGGACCCGAGGGCACGGGCGCGTCCGGCACCTCCGGCAGCGTGCTGAGCGTGGCCCACGGCGCGAACAGCGTCAGCAAGGCCAGTCCCACGCCGCCGAGCGTGAGCACCGACGGCATCACCAGCAGCTGGCGCAGGTCGAACCAGCGCGCGAGCACGCCGTCGGGGCCGGCAATCACCTTCCGCCACTGGTCATGGATGATGAGCCCGGAGGCCAGCAGCCACAGCACGGGCATCACGCCCATCCCGAGCATGCGGAAGCTCAGCGCCGCCAGCAGCGCGCAGAAGGCCGCGGGAATCTCCGGGCGGTAGAGCACCTCCGGCAGGAGCTTCGTGACGCCCTGGGCCTCGCCCGCGAGCCTCAGCTCCCGCGCCAGCGTCAGCACCGCGCCCACCACCGCGAGCAGCGCGCCCACCACGCCCACGCCATCGAAGGAGGGGAGGATGGAGAGCGCCAGCGCGAACGACAGCACCGCGAGCCCCACGATGCTCTGCGAGTGCGCCGGCACGCTCGCCAGCCACCTGGGGCCGTCGTAGCCGGGGCGCGACTGGCCCGGGTCCGTGTCCTCCGCGGTGTCGCGGCTGCCCGCGGGCACGTAGGCGGCGCCCTGGCTGTGGGCCTCCGCCTCGTCGAGGATCTCCGCCGCGTAGGACGGCTCCTCCATGGCCCGTCGCGTGGAGTTCGTCCGCAGCGCGGGGCGCGAGCCCGTCAGCCCCTGGGGGCTCTCCGGCATCTTGCCGCCGCAGTTCTCGCAGTACTTCAGCCGCGCGTTCGAGGACTCACCGCACTCCGGGCACCGCATGAACCCACCTTGCTGTGCGGAGGGCGGGGGGAGCCCTCACGGTCAACGCAAGTCGTGGAATAACACGAGGTTTTCACCGGAAGCGAGAGGCCCCAGGTGAAGCGCGGGTGACGGTTGCAGCTCCTACGGACGCTGGGCCTCGGCGGCGGACGGGCTCGCCGTGGTCAGCTCGCGGATGCGCCGGGTGAGCGACTCCGGGTCGATGGGCCCCACGTGCTTGCCACGGATGGTGCCCGCCGGGTCGATGAAGTACGTCTCCGGCACCCCCGCCACGCCGTAGCTCACCGCCATGCGCGAGCGCGGGTCGATGAGCTGCGGGAAGCTGTACCCCTGGCGCCGCAGGAAGGCGCGGGCGTTGTCCTCGGAGTCCTCGAACACCACGCCCAGGAACACCGCCTGCGAGCCGTACTCGCGCTGGCCCCACTCGAGCACCGGGTGCTCGTACTGGCACGGCCCGCACCACGACGCCCAGAAGTTGATGACCACCGGGCGGCCCTTCAGGTCCGCCAGGCTCACCTTCTCGCCGGTGTCCAACGAGCGCAGCACGAAGTCCGGCGCGGGCTTGCCCGTCAGCATGAAGGGCACCTCGTGCGGGTTTCGCCCGAAGCCCTTGTAGAGCACCGTGAGCAGCGCCACGGAGAGGACGACGAAGCCCAGCGTGTAGCGCCAGCGCTTCATGCCGCCCCCCGTTCCGCGTCACCCCCGGCGAGGCTCGCGCCCACCTCCGCGCTCGACAGCGCCACCGCCGCCTTGCGCCGCGGCCAGATGGCGATGAGCGTGCCCAGCACCAGCAGCGGGATGCTCCACCAGATCCACCCCACGAGCGGGAAGACCCAGACGTTGAAGCTCGCGTTGCCGGCCTGCTCGGAGAACGCCATCAGCGAGACGTAGAAGTCCTCGCCGGCCGTCTCGCGCACCGCGGGCGTGCCGATGGGGTCCGTGCTCCGCTCGTAGTAGTTGAGCCGGGGCTTCATCTCCGTGACCTTGCCGCCCGGCGTCGTCACCTCCACGCGCGCGGCGACGAAGGTGCGGTGCGGCTCCTCGCCGCTCATCAGCCCCAGGTACTTCAGCTGGTAGCCGTCGAGCTGCATCGTCTGGCCCTTCTTCAGCGTGCCGGACGTGTGCTTGACGTACGCGGACGACGCGGCCACCGCGACGATGATGAGGACGATGCCCAGGTGCACCACGTAGCCGCCGAAGCGGCGCTGCGCCTTGGTGGCGCTGGTGACGAGCGCGGTGAGCAGGCCCTCCTTGCGCTCCGACATGCGCACGCGCACCGGCGCCACCAGCTCGCGCACCGTGATGACGGTGACGAAGCCCGCGAGCCCGAAGGTGAGCAGCGGGTAGACGCCGCGCAGCCCCACCGCGAAGCACACCGCGGTGACGATGAGCCCCACCACGGCGGGGATGATGAACTGCCGACGCAGCGTGGCCTTGTCCGGCGTGCCCCACGGCAGCACCGGGCCCACGCCCATCAGGAACAGCACCGCGATGCCGCCCGGCACCGCCATCTTGTTGAAGTACGGCTCACCCACGCTGACGCGCACGCCGCGCACCGCCTCGGACACCAGCGGATAGAGCGTGCCCAGCAACACGGTGAAGGTAATGGCCACGAACACCAGGTTGTTGACCAGGATGCTCGCCTCGCGTGACACCAGCGAGCTCATCCGGCCCTCCGGCACCAGCAGCGGCCCGCGCACCGCCAGCAGGCCGATGCACAGCACCAGCAGCACGCCCAGGAACACCAGGAACGTGGGGCCGATGTCCGACTGGGTGAAGGAGTGCACCGAGTTGAAGATGCCCGAGCGCGTCATGAACGTGCCCAGGATCGTCAGCACGAAGGACGCCAGCGCGAGCGACAGCGTCCACAGCTTCAGCATCCGCTTGCGCTCCTGCACCATCGTCGAGTGCATGAACGCGGTGGCCGTCAGCCACGGCAGGAAGCTGGCGTTCTCCACCGGGTCCCACGCCCAGTAGCCGCCCCAGCCGAGCACGGCGTAGGCCCACCACGCGCCGAGGATGATGCCGATGGACAGGAACAGCCAGGCGACCAGCGTCCAGCGCCGCAGGGGCGCCATCCACGCCTCGCCAATCTCCCCGCGCAAAAGCCCCGCCACCGCCACGCCGAACGGCACCGTCATGCCCACGTAGCCCAGGTAGAGGAAGGGCGGGTGGATGACCATCAGGATGTGGTTCTGCAGCAGGGGATTGGGCCCCGGGCCGTCCGGCGGCACCGGCGACACGGCGCCCCAGGGGTTGGCGGGGCCGGCGATGAGGAACGTGAAGAACACGCCCACCGCCAGCATCGTGCCCAGCGCCAGCGACATGTAGCGCGCGTGCTCGCGGCGGTGCAGCCACGCGAAGGCCGCCACGTACGCGCCCATGATGAAGCCCCAGAAGAGGATGGACCCCTCCAGCGCGCTCCACAGCGACACCACCGTGTAGAGCAGCGGCGTGTCCCGGCTGCCCACCTGCGCCACGTACTTCACGCTGAAGTCGTGCGAGACGAGCGCGTACACCATCACCAGGTTCGCGGCGATCATGCAGCCGGCGAAGCCCCACACCGCGCGCATCACCCACGGGAAGCCCGCCTCGCTGCGGCGCAGCCCCGTGACCAGGCCGACCAGCGCGCCGAAGGTCGCGAACGCGAGCCCTCCGAGCACCAGTCCGTATCCAAGCGAGCCGTTCACCGCGCCTCCGCTCCGGGCGTCGCGCTCGCCGTCGTCGAGCTGTCCGACAGCGTCTCACGCCACTTGTTCGGGTCCTCGCCCTCCTTGGGGGCGCGGTACTCGTTCGAGTGGTTCACCATCAGCCGGTTGGAGCTGAACACGCCGGAGGCGTCGTACGTGCCCTCCACCACGACGCCAATCTTGTCGCGGAACATCTGCGGCGGCGTCTCCGTGGAGCGCACCAGCACGCTGGCGGCGCCCTCCGTCACGTCGTTGGCGACGCGGAAGTGCAGGGTGGTGTGCTCGGCGTTCCACTGGATGCTGCCCGGCTGCACCACGCCGCCCAGGCGGATGGTGGCCGTGTAGGCCTTGTCCCCCTGGGCCAGCATCTCCGACGGGCTCCAGTAGTAGACGAGGTTCTCACCGATGTTGCCGAAGGCGACGAAGCCCAGGCCAGCTCCCGCGACGAGCAGGGCTCCCAGGGCGAAGATCCGATTACGGGCGACAGGCGTCATGACCACTTACTCCTTCGCGTCCTGCGAGGCCTGGGGCCGGCGCAGCCAGAGGGACAGCGAGTAAAGCACGAGCGCTGCCACGGTGATGCCGTAGCAGGCCCAGACATAGCCCCAGCCCCCCTGGATGCGGCCACTTCCCACCTGGCCCGCGGCCTGGGCGAGGACTCCCAGCGTCGTCAGCGTCGTCATGGTCAGGCCACCTTCGGGGTGTTGTGGACATCCGGCGCGCCCGCACCGGGCAGCGCGTCCGGCAGGGCCACCTCCGCCCGGCGCTCGGCCAGGGCGATGCGGTAGCGCTGGATGAGCAGGGCGATGGTGACCAGCAGCATGCCGATGGCCGCCACCCGCAGGGGCAGCACCATCTGCGGATCCACCGTCTTCGGGCTCGACTGCACCTGGTGCAGGCTTCTCCACCAGCGCACCGAGAACCAGACGATGGGCAGGTTGATGGCGCCAAGAATCGCCACCACCGCGCTCCACGTCGCGCGCTTGTCGGGGTCCTCCACGAAGCGCCGCAGCACCAGGTAGCCGGTGTACGTCACCAGCATGATGGCCTCCGACGTCAGGCGAGGGTCCCACGACCAGTAGACGCCCCACGTCGGGCGGCCCCAGATGGCCCCGGTCACCATGCCCAGCGCGCCCAGCACCAGCCCCACCTCGGCCGCCGACTCCGCCAGCGAGTCCAGCTTCCAGCCCGGCTTCGACTTGAGCAGGTGCGACACCGCCATCACGAAGTTCAGGAACATGGCCAGCATGGCCATCCACTGGAGTGGGACGTGCACATACATGATGCGCTGCACGTCACCCATCTCCCGGTCCGGAGGTGCCCACGCCAGGCCCAACCACCAGCCCGCCGCGAGCACGCCCAGGCCCACCACCGGGAGGCCCCACTTGATGAGCTTGTTCATCCGTCAGTCCTCGATGATGCGAGGGAAGAGCATGAAGCCCACGCCCCAGTAAATCAGATTGAAACCGAGCAAAAGCCCCAGCCATGAGCCCAACTGATTCATGGGGTCTCCCTGCAATACGAGGGTGGTCGCCTTGGCCGCGGACAGCAGGGCAGGGATGACCAGCGGGAACAATAGCAGAGGCAGGAGCACATCCCTTGCCCGGGCATTGCTGGAAATCGCGGCGTACACCGTCCCCGGTGCGCTGAGGGCCAGGCTGCCGAGCAGCAGGACACTGCCCAGGTCCACCGCGCCCATGACCACCCGCACGCCGTACAGGGCGACCATGACGGGCAACAGCAGGATGCCCAGCGCGACGAGGAGCAGCGCGTTGCCCAGGGCCTTGGACAGGTAGATGGCGCGGGGGTCCGCGGGGGCCAGCCGCACGCCGTCCATGCAGGCGTTCTCGGACTCGACGCGGAAGGACTCGCCCAGGGCGAGCACGCTGGCGAAGAGGATGGCCAGCCAGAAGTAGCCGCCGGCGTTCTTCTCCAACAGGCGCGTGTCCGGACCCAGCGCGAAGGAGAACATCAGCAGGGTGGCCAGCGCGAAGAAGACGATGGCGTTGAGGCGCGCGCGGGTGCGCCACTCGATGAGCAGGTCCTTGCGCAGCAGGGCCAGCGTGGCGCCCATGAGGCCGAGGGGCCGGGGGCGCGGGGGGCTTGTTGGCAGATTCACGCCGACACCGCCCGTCCGTCCTGCAGGTGCAGGCGCTCCTCGCACAGGGACAGCCCCTGGTCGATGAGGTGCGTCGCCAACACCACCGTGACGCCGCCCGACTTGAGCTGGGCGATGATGCCCTCCATCTCCCGGATGCCCTCCGGGTCCAGCTCGCCGAAGGGCTCGTCCAACAGCGCGATCGTCGGGGCCTTCATCAGCAGCCGGGCGATGGCCAGGCGCTTTCGCATGCCGGCGCTGAAGCCGCGCACCGGGTTGTCCGAGCGCTTGCCCAGGCCCACCCGTGCGAGCAGGCCCTCCGCCGCGTCCTTCGGCGAGGGGTGTCCCAGCAGCCGCGCCAGCACGGTGAGGTTCTGGTGCGCGGTGAGGTCCTCGTAGAGGAAGCTGGCGTGGGACAGGAGCGCCACGTCGCGGCGCAGCTCGTCGCGGTGCACGACGGCGTCCTTGCCCAGCACCTCCACGCGGCCCGCGGTGGGGCTCAGCGCGGTGGCGAGCATGCGCAACAGCGTCGTCTTTCCGGAGCCGTTGTGGCCGGTGAGCAGCAATGAGCGTCCGGCGGGGAGCGCGTACGTCAGCCGCGCCAGCGCCCAGCGACGTCCATAGCGCTTGCTGACGTCATGCAACGCGAGCGCGGCAGCGGCGGAGTGGGGAGTCATCGGGATGCTCGTTCGTATCCGGAATCGCAACTGTCATCCAGTGAAACCCGGGCGGCTGGCCGGCCAGGGGTGGGGCGACCCTGAAGACAGGAAAGTTTTTCCAATGGGTGGGGCACGGTGTGCCCGCGTGGTCCGCCGTGTTTCCCTGGTGCAACGTGTCCAGCCGTCGTCATCCCTCTCGTCCCGCCGGGCTTCCCCCCGAGCGCGGACGTCAGGCGCCTGAATCGGCTATGGCATCACCCCTGCAATGGCTCCCGCGCGAGTTGGAAGTTCCCTGAGGGGAACGTGGGCCAGGGGTTCCTTTTCCGCGGAGGGCGTGATGGCAACGGCGAGGGTCTTGCGGAGGGCGGTCAAGGCGGCGACCGCTGGCGTGCTGCACTACAGCGGCATGCGTCGGGCGATGGCGGCCTATCGGAGGGTGCAGTCGGGTGGCAGGCGCATCCTCATCGTGAGTTATCACCGCGTGGTGAGCGACTTCACCGGGGAGCTCCAGCGCTCCATCCCGGGGTTGCTCATCAGCCAGGAGACGTTCCGGCGTCATCTCGAGGAGGCCTCGGCGGCCGGCTTCGAGCTGGCGTCGATTGGCGACGCGGTGGACGTGATGTCGGGCCGGAGGGTGGCGAAGAAGGACCTGTGCGTCATCACCTTCGACGACGGGTACCGGGACGTGTACCGGTACGCGTACCCCATCCTGAAGCAGATGGGCGTGCCGGCCATCACCTATCTGCCAACAGCGTTCATCGGCACGAAGCGGCGGTTCAACCATGACCGCCTCTTCCACCTGCTCAGGCGCGCGCAGGAGCGGCACTACCACCCGGTGTACGCGGCGCTGCCGGAGGCGTCGATGGAGCTGCTGGGCCCCATCCTCTCCGGACAGAAGACGGTGTCCGCGGCGCTGGATGACTTCATCGGGGAGCACCCCACGCGGGTGCTGACGGCCATCATCGACGCGCTGGAGCAGCAGCTCGGCGGTGGCCAGGACCTGGTGCCCGAGCAGGGCGACGTCATGAACTGGGACGAGGTGCGCCGCATGGCGCGCGACGGGTTCGAGTTCGGCGCGCACACGCTGGGGCACACGGTGTTGACGCTGGAGCCGCAGGCGGTGGTGGAGCAGGAGATCCTCGAGTCCAAGCGGACCATCGAGGCGGAGGTGGGCATCCAGGTGCGCGACTTCGCGTACTGCAACGGGTGGTACTCGGACGAGGTCATCCGCGTGCTCGCCGCGAACGGCTTCCGCTCGGGCGTGACGACGGAGGACCTGCCCAACCGCATCGGCGGGGACCCGTTCACCCTCAAGCGCAAGGTGCTGTGGGAGAACTTCAGCCTGGGGATGCTCGGGGACTACTCGTCGCCGCTCACCGGCTGCCAGCTGGATGACTGCTTCGGGTTGCTCGGCGTGAGCCGCCCGGTGCCGGGGCGCAGGACGCACTCCTTCCGCGGCGGCCTGATGGGCAACGTGCTGGCGACGCCCGACGGAGCGGCCCTGAAGGAGGCTCCGTGAGCGGAGCGGCATCACCGGCGGCGGCGGGGGGCTCGTTCCTCGGCCGCGCCGGTCCCCTGGTGTTGGCCCGGCTGTTCACCGCCGGGCTGACGCTGTCCATTCCGCTCGTGCTCGCCCGGGTGCTGAACCTGGACGAGTACGGCACGTACTACCAGCTGTTCCTCATCGCCACGACGCTCTACTACGTGCTGCCGTTCGGCGTGGTGCAGAGCCTGTACTACTTCCTGCCGCGCACCGGCGAGAAGCGGCCGTACCTGGGACAGACGCTGCTGTTCATGTCGGGCGCGGGCGTGGTGGGCGCGCTGCTCGTCTTCGCGTTGATGGGCCCGGTTGCGGGGTGGTTCTCCAACCCGCGGCTGCTCGACTACCGCTGGGAGCTGGCGGCCTACACGGCGTTCCTGCTGGGCAGCTTCCCGCTGGAGGTGTCGCTCACGGCGCAGGGGCGCACCAAGGCCTCGGCCGTGGTGTACCTGGTGTCGGACGCGGTGCGGGCCTCGGTGATGGTGCTGCCGCCGCTGCTGGGCTTCTCGTTGCATGGGCTGATGGTGGCGGTGTGCGGCTTCACGGCGCTGCGCTTCGTGGCGACGTGGGTCGTCTGTCTGCGCGGTGTCACGGGGCCCCTGGTGAGCGGGCCGCTGCTGCGCGCGCAGCTGGCGTACGCGGCGCCGTTCGGCGCGGCGATGTTCCTGGCGATTCCGCAGCAGAACGCGCACCTGTACATGGTGGCGGGCGCGGTGGCGCCGGCGATGTACGCGCTGTACCGCGTGGGCTGCTTCCAGCTGCCGGTGGTGGACCTGCTCTACACGCCCACCAGCGAGGTGCTGATGGTGCGCCTGGGGGAGCTGGAGCGGGAAGGGCGCCTGGAGGAGGGCGTGGACGCGTTCCGCGAGGCGGCGGGGAAGCTGGCGTACGTGTTCCTGCCCTTCGCGGCGTTCCTCTTCGCGGCGGCGCCGGAGTTCATCGGCGCGCTGTTCGGCGAGAAGTTCCTGCCGGCCGTTCCCGTGTTCCGCATCAGCGTGCTCGGGGTGGTGCTCTCCATCCTGCCCATGGACGGGACGCTCAGGGCGCGCGGGCTGACGCGGGCCATCTTCGTGTCGTACGCGGTGAAGGCGGCGGTGACGGTGCCGCTGGTGTACTTCGGCGTGAAGCACCTGGGGATGATGGGCGGCATCGGCTCGTGGGCGGTGGCGGAGGTGGTGGGCAAGGTGCTGCTGCTCACCCGGATTCCGGCGGCGCTGTCCACGCCCCGACGCTCCTTGCGTCTGGTGGACGTCATCCCGTGGCGGGAGCTGGGGCGCGCGTCGCTGGCGGCGGGGGCGGCGGGGCTGGCCGTGTTCGTGCTCCGGGCGGCGGCGCAGGGGGCGTGGGGGCACCTGCCCCAGGGCTTCTTCTGGCGCGTGCTGCCGCTGGCGGTGGCCGGGGTGCTCTTCTCGGTGGGCTACGTGGTGATGCTGTACGTCGCGGGGGTGCGGCCGCTGGCGGTGCTCGCGGGCCTGCGTCCCCGGAGGACGGCCTGAGGAAAAGCCGGGATGCGCCTGGGGCCTACTTCCCTCTCGGGGGAACGGTACCTAGGTTGCTCCCCGTCGCGAGGTTGGGTCAGGGGAGGCGTGGATGGGTGTCGATGCGATGACGTTGTACCGGATGGCTCGCGGTTTGCGGCTGAAGAAGGTTCCGCTGCTGCCCGCGCTCTTGCGCAAGGCCATCTACTACCTGCACAGCTCCTACGTTCCGGACGAGGCCGACATCGGCGAGGGGACGCAGCTGGGCTACGGCGGAATCGGCGTCGTCATCCACAAGGCGGCGAAGATCGGCCGCCACTGCCTCATCTCGCAGCAGGTGACGATTGGTGGACGCTCGGGCATCGAGGGCGCGCCCATCATCGGCGACTACGTGCGGGTGGGCGCGGGCGCCAAGATTCTCGGCAACATCCACATCGGTGACTTCGCGGTCATCGGCGCCAACGCCGTGGTGCTCAAGGACGTGGCGCCGGGCTCGGTGGTGGCGGGCATCCCCGCGCGGGTCATCCGGCAGGATCCGGATCCGCTGACCACGTATCAGCGGGAGATGGGGCTCTTGCCGCGTCGCTCGCCGCTGTCGGCGGTGCCTCCTTCGGCGTCGGTGCCGAGCTAGGGCCTGCCATGCGCGTGCTCCTGGTGGGAGACCATCCGCCTCCGTTCGGGGGCGTGGCGATTCACGTTCAACAACTTCATCGGTTCCTGCGCAGCCGTGGGGTCGAAGCGAAGGTGCTGGACATCGGGAAGGGCGGCCGGCCGGTTCCGGACGTGCTCCCGGTGCGAAGCCCCGCTCACTTCGGCCTCAGGCTGACCGGGTTTCTCGCCTCGGGGTGGACGGTGCATGTCCACACCAGCGGGAACAACCCCAAGGCCTGGCTGCTCGCGGCCATGGTGGCCGGGGTGCCCGCGGGTCGGGCGCCCCGCTTCATCACGCTGCACTCGGGGCTCTTGCCGGACTACCTGGCGGCGTCCGCGGCGCGGCGCGCGTTCGCCCGGGTGGCGCTCGCGGGCTACACGCGCATCATCGCCGTCTCGCTGGCGGTGCGTGAGGCGCTGCTGTCGTGCGGCGTGCCGGCGGAGAAGGTCCTGGTGCAGCCCGCCTTCTGCGCCTCGCAGGTGCAGGCGGGCGAGGTGCCCGTGAAGGTGGAGGCCGCGCGGGCCCGGCGGCGTCCGTTGCTGACGATGGCGCACCACCCCTCGCCCGTGTACGGGCGCAAGGTGGCCTTCCGGGCGCTGCGGAAGTTGATGGAGTCCCATCCGGACGTGGGGCTGGCGCTGTTCGGCCCCGGGACGGACTCCGAGGAGTTCATCCGCGACGCGCGCGAGCTGGGCGTGGCGGGGCAGCTCGAGGTGCTGGGAGAGCTGGACCACCCCGCGGCGTTGGGGCTCATCGCGCGCGGCGATGTCTTCCTGCGGCCCACGACGCATGACGGGGACTCCATCTCCGTGCGCGAGTCGCTGGCCCTGGGCGTGCCCTGCGTGGCGAGCGACGTCTGCGCGCGGCCGGAGGGGACGCGGCTGTTCCGGGCGGGGGACGCGGCGTCGCTCGCGACGAGCATCGGCGAGGCGGTGGCGGCGGGGCCGGCGAAGGTGGCCTCGCCCGACGTGGGGCCGGTGTTGCTGGAGCTGTACGAGGCGCTGGCGCCTCGTCGGTCCGCGCCCGTGCAGGCGGCGCCCGCGGCATGAGCGGTTCTTCACACGAGATTCGCGGGACTCCCGCGAGGACTTCAGACACAGGGGAGATGAGAGATGCGTCGCAGTGATGACCTGGATTTGACGCGCCGGGCGCTCCGAGGGCGCGACCTGGTGGTGTTCTCCAACGACTGGGACGGCGACCCGCTGTCGAAGGTCCACATCATGCGGATCCTCTCCAGGGACAACCGCATCCTCTGGGTGAACAGCATCGGCAACCGCGCGCCGAAGGCGAACGCGCACGACGTCAAGCGCATCTTCTCCAAGCTGGAGCGCTTCACGCAGGGCCTGCGGGAGGTGGAGCCCAACCTCCACGTCCTGTCGCCGCTGGCCATTCCGTTCTACGGCTCGGAGATGGTGCGCGGGGCGAACCGCGAGCTGCTCCGGCTGCAGGTGCGCCGGGCGATGAAGCAGCTGAACTTCCAGCGGCCCATCTCCTGGAGCTTCCTGCCCGCGTCGGCGCCGGTGTCGGGCACGCTGGGGGAGGAGTTCGTCGTCTACCACTGCGTGGACGAGTTCTCCGCCTTCAGCGACACCAACGGTCGGCACATCGCGGAGCTCGAGGACCGGCTCCTGCGTCGCGCGGACCTGTGCATCACGTCCGCCGAGCGTCTGAGGGACAACAAGTCCCGCGTCAACCCGCGCACGGTGCTGGTGCGTCACGGCACGGACTTCCGCCACTTCGTGAAGGCGTGTGATCCGACGACGGTCATCCCCGCGGACATCGCGAACCTGCCCAAGCCGGTCATCGGCTTCTTCGGGCTGGTGGCGGACTGGGTGGACCAGGACGCCATCATCGCCACGGCGCGCGCGCACCCCGAGGGCTCGGTGGTCATCATCGGCAAGACGACGCCGGACTGCGATGACTCCCGGCTGCGGGCGGAGCCGAACATCCACATGCTCGGCCGCAAGGCGTACGCGGACCTGCCGGGTTACAGCCGCGCGTTCGACGTGGCGCTGATGCCGTTCAAGATCAGCGAGCTGACGCTGAACGCCAACCCGCTCAAGGTGCGCGAGTACCTGGCCTCGGGTCTGCCGGTGGTGTCCACGGACCTGCCGGAGGTCCGCAAGGTGGGCCTGTGCAAGATCGCCAAGTCCACCGAGGACTTCGTGGCCAAGGTGGACGAGTGCCTCGCGGAGGGCCCGGGCCCCAGCCGCGAGCGCGCGGAGAAGATCTTCAACGAGAGCTGGGACGCGCGCGTGGACGAGATTCGTCACCACGTGGGCACGGCGATGGTGGCCGCGGGCAAGTCGCTCTGAGTGTCGGGGCTGCCGGGCGCGGTGGTCTCGCGCCCGGTGTCCACGTGAGGACGGGACTCAGGAACGGCTGAGCGATTGTCGGCCCGCCACGGTGCGCTCCAGGTGCGCATAGAGGCGGGCCACTCGCGCGTAGTCCGAGGGCTTGACGGTGGCTTGTCCGAGCAGTCGGTTCAGCTCCGCCTTCGCGTCCAGGTAGTGCGACGCGGGGATGCCGCCGTCCTGTTCGAGGAGCCGCGCGGCCTCCGCGTCGGCGAGGGTGGGGGAGATGCCCAGGCGCTCCTGCAACTGCTGACGCAGGGAGGTGTCCAGCTCGGGGAGCAGGGACTTCTCCACCTTCGCGCGTCGCATGAGCCAGCCCATGCTGCGCACGTACTCCAGCGCGGAGCGGTGTTTCTCCTCCCGCTCCGGCCTCGGCGCGCCGAAGCGCGTGCCGCGTGAGAACGCGTAGAGGCCGCTGACGACCAGGACCTGCGCGACGAAGACCCAGATGCCACGCGACAGCGGAGGCGGGGGCGCGAGCTGGTGGTGGTGCTCGTCGATGACGAGCGGGCCCCGGGCCGCGAGCGCGTTCCAGAAGCGCGCGTTGTCGAGCAGCTCGATGCGGCGGTTCTCCAGGAGGTCCGCTCCGGCGAGCACGTAGATCTCGCCCTGTCCGAGCGCACGTCGCCACACCGTCACCGCGCCGCCGAGCCCCGCGAGCGGAATCGCGTCCGGGTGCTCCATGAGGATGCCGCGGTCCTGGGAGACGCGCAGCGTGCTGAGTCCGCGAAGGGGACCCGCGCCCAGCCACACGTCCACCGTGGTTCCACCCGCGTCCGCGAGGTCCGTGGAGAGCCCGCGCTCGCTCGCGGGCAGCAGGGGACCGGGCTCCAGACGGAGCCACTTCTCCAGCGCGGCCTGGTGCATGCCGAGCTCGCGCGTCGACAGGTACACGAGCGTGCCGCCCTGCTCGACGAAGTGCTCGACCTTGCGCACCTCCTCGTCCGTCACGGGGCTGCCGATGGGGGAGGCCAGCACGAGCGTCCGGGTGTCGGCGGCGAGTGACTCCAGGGAGGCGAGGTGCGTGCTGACCGCGCGTCCTCCTTCTTGGAGGAACAGGTAGAGCGCGCGGGCGCCTTGGGGGCCCGTGTTCTCCACGGAGGGAACGGGCGAGTCGGGTGCATCCGCGCGCGTGGACAGGCCCATCGCCAGCGCGATGGCGATGAGGACCCCGAAGACGATGAGCGTCCGTGCGTTCTTCACGGCGTGACCTCCTGCTCCCCAGGCGCGGTGCCCGCGATGGAGCGGGCACCGGGCCGTGCAGAGGGGGCATGAGGACGCGCACTTCGCGCGGGATGAAACAGGCTCCCGACTTCAGCGGCGAGGCTGTCGCGTGTCGTCGACCCGCCGAGGTCACGCGGTCGCAGCGACGACTGAGGTCCGGCTTCAGCCGCCGGAACGAGCTTGCGTGTCGTCGGCCATCTCATGCCGCCGCCTCCGCGCCGAGCGTGCCGAGGAGCCGCTCCACCGCTTCGAGGAACCGCGTGGCCTCGTCCACGGGGACGGGGGCCAGGGAGTAGAAGGCGTGGTCGTACCACTCCACCAGACGCTCCACCTCCCGGGTGAGCGAGGCGGGGGCCCCTCGCGACGGCAGCTCCGAGGCCAGCTCCCGGTTCGTCTTCACGCGATCGGGGCGCGCCAGCCGGCGCTCCTCCAGCGCGGACAGCATGGCCAGCAGTGCCTCGCGAATCGCCTCGCGTGAATCGTTCGCCAGGGCCGTGCGCGCGCGTCGCAGGTGCTCCGGTGGCGCGTCCAGCACGAGCGGCGCCGCGGGCCCGACACCGTCCTGTGCTCGCCCCGGAGCGCGCCCCCGACGCATGGCGCGAACCTTCAGCACGCCCCACAGCACGAGCGCCATCGCCAGTCCCAGCATCACCGTGCGAGTCGCCACCGCGAAGCCCTGGGCCTCGCGCGACTCGAACAGTCCCTCCAGCCACGCCTCCAGCTTGCGCAGCCACTGCTTCACCAGATCTCCGTGCCGCTGCCGCGCGCGAGCGAACTCCGGCCGGTCCAACACGGACTTCAGTCGCTGCTGCTCGCTCCCGGGCAACTCCGTCACCGGCTCGCCGGAGCGGGCCTCCTGTTCACGCAAGCCACACGCGCGCTCGAGGAACGCCGTCACCTGCTCGATGCGCTGAGCATCCGTCGCGTCCTCGGGTGCAGGCGGCAGCGGGATTCCCCCGAGCCTCCGCTCCAGTCGCTCCAGTGACGCGGACACCTCGGAGGGGCCCGCGCGCAGCGCCTCCTCGAGCGAGCGCGCCGTGTCCTCCCGCTCCTCGCAGGGAAGCGCGGTCAGCAGGAGCATCAAGGGCAGGAAGGACACGGACACGGGCGCGCGAGGTCAGGCGGCGAGCGGCGACGTCGGTGAGGTATCACCGCCCAGCCGCTGCTCCAGGTCCAGGGCTTCCCGGCGCACGCGCAGGTCCAGGTAGAAGAACGCGCAGACGACGAAGTTCACGGGGGAGAAGAAGGACTGGGCCATGACCTGGAGCAGCTCGACGGGCACCAGCAGCCACTGGGGCGTGCGGGCGATGGTGTCCGCGGAGAACGGGTTGCCGTAGGGCAGCATCACCAGCCAGGAGGGGATGCCGAACAGCAGGTGCACCGAGAACAGGATGAGGCTGACGACGGTGAAGAGAATCATCCCCCGCACCACCACGCGCCCCATGAAGCCCGGCTCCACGCGCCCCGACAGCAGCGTCCCCGAGCGCTGGAAGGCGGCCCACGCGCCCAGGTCCTCCATCGCCAGCACCGGCGGCAAGAGCAGGAAGCGCAGGAAGTACCAGAGCATGGCACCCACCATGCCCAGGCCCAGCACCAGCGCACCCAGGATGAGCACCACCGCGCCCAGCGCCTGCGAGCCCATCGCCGACACGACTCCGCCCACGACGAGCACGATGATGCCGGGGACACACGCCACCAGCATCACCAGCAGCGACCAGCCCAAAGACAACACGAACGCCCCCGTCACCGGCCCCACCATGGAGAGGCTGCGGCGCAGGCTGTCCGCGGGGCTCACCGGCGTGCCGAGCTGCGTGGACACCACGAAGCGGGAGGTGGCGACCATCGCCAGCCAGTAGCTCCAGATGAGGAACGAGAACATCCCGCCCCACAGCACCATGGCGAGGGCGGACTGCCCCAGCATCTCGAACGGCTTCTGCTGGGCCAGCACCTGCTGGTCGGGGGAGTACAGCATGGGCGTCAGCACCCGCGTGAGCTGGAGCACGCCCTTGGTCGCGATGTAGTTGACCAGCGAGTAGCCCAGGCTGAGCACGAAGAGGGGCTTGAGGTGGCCGCGCCAGAAGGTGACGGAGCGGTCGATGAGCTCCCCCAGGGCCAGGGGACGCAGCGCGGATGCGGAGGCAGGTGAAGTCACGGGACCGGCAGCATAGCCCGGGGCGGGCAGGCCGCGAGCAGCGTGCGCGCCGCGCGCGCCGGGTCCTCCGCCTCCAGCACCGCCGAGATGACGGCCACCCCCGCCGCGCCCTCCAGCGCAAGGGCCCGCTCGCTCGTGATGCCCCCGAGCGCGAGCGCCGGGCACCCGAGCCTGCCCGCAAGGGCACGGAACCCCTCGGGACCGAGCGGTCGCCGCGCATCCCCGGGCTTGGAGCCGGGCGCGTGGACGGGGCTCACCAGGGCCAGGTCGGCGCCGCTCGCATCCAGGGCCTCGGCCTCGTCGTGCACGGCCACGCTGAGGAGTCGGCCCGCGGGCAGGCGAGGGCGGACCTGCGCGGGCAGCAGCCCGTGGGCGGGCAGGTGCAGATGGGCGTCCACCAGCAGCGCCACGTCCAGCCGCCCGTTGATGAACAGCGGATTGCCCCGGGCATGGCAGAGCGCGGCGAGCACCCGGGCCTCCTCGAGGAACCCGCGCGAGGTGGCCTCCGGATGGCGGTGCTGCACGGCGACGTCCGGTCCCGCGTCCAGCGCGCGAGACAACGCCTCCAGCAGGCGCCCCCGAGGAAGGCGCCAGTCGGTGATGACGACGAGCCGGGGGAGGGTGGGCGCCACGGGAGCGTCCTGTCCGTCCGCGGAGAAGGCTACTGGACGATGCCGTCGATGGGGCTGGACGCGGAGCCGTAGGCCTTCCGGGGGATGCGGCCGGCGAGGTACGCGTCGCGGCCCGCCTCCACGGCCTTCTTCATGGCCACGGCCATGCGCACCGGGTCCTGCGCGCCGGCGATGGCGGTGTTCATCAGCACGCCGTCCACGCCCAGCTCCATGGCGATGGCCGCGTCGGACGCGGTGCCCACGCCTGCGTCGACGATGACGGGCACCTTCACCGTCTCCAGGATGAGGCGCAGGTTGTGCGGGTTGCGGATGCCCAGGCCGCTGCCGATGGGCGCGCCCAGCGGCATCACCGCCGCGCAGCCCGCGTCCTCCAGCTTGCGCGCGGTGATGGGGTCATCGCTGGTGTAGGGCAGCACGGTGAAGCCCTCCTTCACCAGGATGCGCGCCGCCTTCACCGTCTCCTCGACGTCCGGGTAGAGCGTCTTCTCGTCGCCGAGGACCTCCAGCTTCACCCACTTGCTCATGCCCAGCTCCTCGGCGAGCCGGCAGGTGCGCACCGCGTCGTCGGCCGTGTAGCAGAGGGCCGTGTTGGGCAGCAGGCGCAGCTTCTGCCGGTCGATGAAGCTCATGAGCGACGCCTCGCCCGTGGCCTTCAGGTCCAGCCGGCGCACGGCCACCGTGACCATCTCCGTGCCCGAGGACTCGTGGCACTGCTTCATGATGGCGTGGCTGGGGTACTTGCCGGTCCCCAGGATGAGGCGGGAGGAGAACGTCACCCCCGCGATGGTGAAGGGCTTGTCCTGGATGCTCATGGCCATCTCCTCGCTACCCGCCGCCGACGAAGGTGACGATCTCCACGCGGTCCCCCGGCTGGAGGCGGTGCTCGGGGTGGCGGGCGCGGCGCACCACCTCGGCGTTCACCTCCACGGCCACGCCCGGGCCGCCGACCCGAAGCGACTCCAGCAGCGCCGAGAGGGTGATGGCCTCCGGCACCTCGCGCGTTTCTCCGTTGACCCAGACCTGCACGGCGTCACGGCTCCTTGCGATGGGGACCCGGGCACGCACTACAGGGGCCCTCTCGTGCTGTCAACGCACACTCCGGCAGTACGTCCGCCAGCGTCACCGCTATACTCGGCGCCATGCTCATGGCTCCCAGCAGGCTTGTCTCCACCGCGCTCGTCGTCGCGCTCGGGCTGCCCGTCACCGCCGCCGCCGCGGACCCCGTCGCGACCCTGGATGCCCCTGTCCGCGCGCCCCAGCCCCTGCTGCACGGTCACCGGTATGCCTTCGTCGCGGGCGGCGTGCTGGCCGTGGGGGGGCTGGGCCTGGGCTTCTTCGCGCAGGGAGAGGCCAAGCGCGCGCAGAGCCTGTCGTCCGCCCGGGAGGCGAGGAGCACGCTGGACCGCGCCCGCTCGGCGTCCACCGCGGCCAACCTGATGTACGCCGCCGCGGGCGCCGCCGTGCTGTACGGGCTGGTGCTGGAGCTGCTCCCGGACGAGGCCGCCGACACCGCCAGCCTCACCTACCACTTCTGACCGAGCCCCCCGTGGCCCTCCGCTCTCCTGTCCCCCTCCTGGCCTGCGGTGCCGTGCTGGTGGCCGTGGCCTGCTCCATCAACGTGGACGACCTCGCCGGGCGCGCCTGCACGGACGACACCGAGTGCCCCTCCGCGTATGCCTGCACCGCCGTGGCCGCCGACGGCCAGCGCACGTGCGAGGTCATCTATCCCCCCAGCTACGCCGAGGCCGACGGCGGCACGGACGCGGGGCCGGTGCCCACGTACTGCAAGGACGTGGCGCCCATCCTCGCCGCCAGCTGCGTGAGCACCTGCCACGGCGCGGACACCAGCGGCAGCGGCCAGTCCTCGTTCCGGCTGGACTACTACGAGCCCACGGGCAACGGCGTGCCGGGCGCGCGCGCCAAGGCGCTGCGCATCCGGGTGCGCACGTCGGACCTGAAGGACATGCCTCCCTCGGGCAGCGGCGTCACCCAGCCCACCGCCGAGGAGCGGGCCCTGGTGGCGCGCTGGGTGGCCGGTGGTGCTCCCTTCTGTGACAGCCCCGATGCCGGGCCCTGACGTCGCGGCCGTTCCCCCTCGCTTCCTTCGTCCCCGGTTTCTCCCGAGCCCAACATGAAGAAACTCCTCGCGGGCGCCACCGGCGCGGCCGCCCTCCTCGTGGCCTGCACCATCGACGTGGCGGACTTCACCGGCAAGACGTGCGAGACGGCCGGCGACTGTCCCGACACGCACGTCTGTGTCGCGGTGAGGCAGGGGCAGGGGCGCACGTGCGAGGTGCTCGGCCTGCCCGGGTCCGACGCGGGCCCCAGCGACGCGGGGCCGGTGCCCACGTACTGCGACGACGTGCAGCCCATCCTCGCCGCCAGCTGCGTGAGCACCTGCCACGGCGCGGACACCAGCGGCAGCGGCCAGTCCTCGTTCCGGCTGGACTACTACGTGGCGCCGGATGGCGGCGCGGACGGTGGTGGACTGCCGGGCGCTTTCGCGAAGGCGGAGAGAATCCGCGCGCGCACTTCGGTGTTCCAGGACATGCCGCCCTCGCCGACCACCGTCCCGTTGCCCACGGCGGAGCAGCGTGCCCTCGTCGCCCGCTGGGTGGAGGGCGGCGCTCCGTTCTGCGATGACGCCGACGCGGGCGGCGGCGCGCCGGATGGCGGTTCTCCGGACGCTGGCGGCGACGCGGGGCCGTAGTCCATCAGCGCCTGGAGCACGGGGAGAAGCCGGCGCCTCTCAGGAGGCAATCCGTTTCTCTCCGATGGGCCGTGTCGGGGAATGTTCCCACGCAGAGCGGCCGGGCGAGCAAGGCCCGGGCGCACGCCGAGGGCCCCCTGTGTCCTCCCGCGCGTGTGCGCAACCCCTGTGCAAGTTCGAGGGGAGCGCTCACTTTCTGTCCAACACCGGGGAACACTCACTCCGGACAGCCTACCGAAAGGGGCAGGACGAACATGCGCAAGCTCATGATGGCGGTCGGTGCGGTCGCGGCGATGGCGATGGTGACCGGTTGCAGCAAGCGGGACAACGTGGCGGAGCAGCGCCAGGACGTCGCCGAGGCGCAGAGCGAAGCCCGCCAGGAGGTGGCGGAGATTCGCCAGGACGAGCAGCAGGACATCGCGAACACCCAGCGCAACGCGCAGGAGGACATTGCCGAGTCCCAGCGTGAGGCGAACGAGGAGATCGCCAGCGCCCAGGAGGACGTCCGCGATGAGCAGGCGGACCTCGCCGAGGCGCAGCGTGATCGCAACGAGGAGCTGGCCCAGGGTGGCTCCGGCACGGCGGGCGCAATGGCGGCGACCACCAACGTGTCCGGTCGCGTGCTCTCCACCAGCGGCAGCTCGCTGACGGTGGTGGACACCTCCAACAACCGTCAGCTCAAGCTGAAGACGAACGACCAGAGCCGCATCCTCCAGAACAACCAGGAGGTGAAGCTGGGTGACCTGAAGGAGGGTGACCAGGTCCGCGCGTCGTACGTCATGGATGGCAAGGACATGGTGGTCCGCGAGCTGAACGTCACGCAGAACGTGACGCCCACCAAGTAACCCACGGGGCGCGGTCGGGCGGCTCGTCTCCTCACGGGCGGCCCAGGGACGGCTCCCACTCCGGTGGGGGCCGTTTCCTTTTTTCCCTGAATCCATTCTGAAGGGTCGGAAGTGCGTGTCGGACCTGGATGGTAGGGAGGATGCGTGAGGTTTCCTCACGCCTTCCCAACCCTGGGGAGGTCCTTCGCATCAGGAGCCGTCCTTCGCATGGGCACCCACCACCCGGACCAGCCTTCCCTCAAACCCTTCATCCTCTTCTCCGCGGGCGCCACGTCCTATGAGTTGATCCGCTACCTGGGCTCGCGTGGCTCGGGGGAGCTGCTGCTCGCCCGCAGGCACTACGCGGACTCGCCTGGCGACCTGGTGCTCATCAAGCGCCTGATGGACGCGGAGGACGAACTCGGTCGGGCGCGGCTGCGCGAGGAGGTCAAGCTGCTGATGCGGCTGTCGCACCCGTCCATCGCGCGGGTGTTCCTGGTGCGCGTGCACGACGGCTCGCCCCACCTCGTCATGGAGTACGTGGAGGGCCAGAGCCTGGAGACGCTCATCAGCTTCGCGGCGCTGCGCCGCCGGCCGCTCTCGGAGGCCTTCACCGCCTACGTGGGGGAGCAGCTGGCGGACGCGCTCCACCACGCGCACTCGCTGGAGGATGACCGGGGCAGGCCCCTGGGGCTCGTGCACCGGGACGTCAGCCCGCGCACGCTGCGGCTGGACGCGCGCGGCCACGTGAAGCTGGCGGACTTCGCGCTGGCGTGGGCGCGGCTGCCGGGGCGCGTGGCCACCGAAGGCCACGTGGTCCGCGGAGACCTGGCGTATGCGTCTCCGGAGGTGTTGCTGCGCCGCCCGGTCGACGGGCGCTCGGACCTGTTCTCCCTGGGCGTGGTGCTGCTGGAGCTCGCCACCGGGTTGCACCTGCTGGACCTGGAGCCGGTGGAGCGCGCGGCGCTCGCGGCCGGCCCGCACCCGGACGCGGAGGTGCTCCAGGCGGAGTCGCCCAGCTGGCTGCCCCTGCCGTTGATGGCGGCGCGCGTGGCCTGCTTCGCGCCGGAGCACGTGGAGCATGCGACGCGGTCCCTGTGCTCGCCGCTGCGCTCCATCCTGGCGCGGCTGCTGCGCCGGGAGCCGGAGGAGCGCTGCCAGACGGCGCTGGAGCTGCGGGACGCGCTGCGTGGGGTGCTGGCGGGGCGGGGGTACACGTATGGCCCGCCGGAGGCCGCGCGGGAGGCCCTGCAGGTGCGCCAGGAGGCGCGCTCCCGGGGGCAGGCCGCGGACGTGCTGTCCCCGGAGGACGCGCTGGCCGGGCTCGCCTTCCCCCGTGGCGTCATCGCCACCGGGACATGAGGCCCGGCGTGGGTCGGAGGGTGCTTGTCTGGGGCCGTGGGATGGGCAGACTCAGGCACCTATGGGTGACGTGAACGAGCTCCACCAGCGCTGGTGCATCGCGGACGGACACGCGGACTCCCTCATGTGGAACCGGGATTTGTGTGTCCGCTCCGACGAGGGGCACGTGGACTTCCCCCGCCTGCGGGAGGCGGGGGTGAAGCTGCAGTGCTTCACCATCGTCACCCGGGGCTTCCCCTTCATCGGCGGCTTCCCGGTGTTCGCCGCGTGGCGCGGCTGGCCTCGGGAGGCGCGCGCCAGCGAGTGGACGCGGGCGCTGTGGCAGCTCGAGCGCATGGCGGAGTTCTGCCAGCGCTCCGGGGACACGGTGCGCGTGGCCGACTCGCGTCAGGTGTTGGACGACAACCTGGCCCAGGGGCGGCTGTCCGCGGTGCTGGGCGTGGAGGGCGGGCACGCCATCGAGGGGAAGGTGGAGCGGCTGGCGGAGCTGCACCGCCGGGGCGTGCGCTTCATGGGGCTCACGCACCTGTCGAACAATGACCTGGGCGGCTCCTCGTTCCCGATGATGGGCAACCGGGGGCTGACGACGCTGGGCCACGAGGTGATGGAGGAGATGGCCCGGCTGGGATTGAGCGTGGACGTGGCGCACGCCTCCGAGCGCACCCTGGAGAACCTCTTCTCCCATCCCTCGGTGCGCTACTTCTGTTCGCACACGGGGGTGCGCGCGGCGGGGGGCGGGTGGCGCAACCTGAGCGACGCCTCGCTGCGCTTCATCGCGGACCGGGGTGGGGTGGTGGGAATCATCTTCGCCCCCGTGTACCTGGGCGGAGACTCGGTGGACGACGTGGTTCGCCACATCGAGCACGCGGTGGACGTCATGGGCGAGGAGGGCGTGGGCCTGGGCTCGGACTACGACGGCATGGTGCCCTTGCCCAAGGGCATGAAGGACGTCACGGACCTGCGCCTGCTCACCACGGCACTGCTGCGCCGCCATCCGGAGTCCTGGGTGGAACGTGTGATGGGCGCAAACTTCCGGCGTTTCTTCCAGTCGACACTGGGTGGTTGACCGGGAGCGGGACGCTCGAAATATTGGGTTCAGCCCATGAACCGCTCCTTCCTCGCACTCGTGTCCGCTGTTGGCTCCCTCCTCCTCACCGCCTGCGGTGGCCCCGGCTCGGGGGACGACTGCGACGAACCGGGGAGCTTCATCTGTCAGGAGGCCGTCCTGGCCCTGGAGTGTCGTTCCGGCAAGTGGCGGCAGCTGCCGTGCCGGGGCCCGCTGGGGTGCCGCGAGTCTGACGAGGCGGTGCGCTGTGACACCTCCGGCAACGGCCCGGGGGATGCGTGCGCGGCCAGCGCCGAGGGGCGGGGCCTGTGCCGTCAGGACGGGAAGGCCATCCTGGAGTGCCGCGAGGGCATCCTGGTGGAGACGGCCTCGTGCACCTCCTGCGTGGTGGAGGACACCGAGGTGTCGTGCCAGCCGTGAGGCGGTGAAGGCGGACGTCAGGAGTCCCCGGCGCGCGACGTGTGGTAGCCTCGGCGCGCCGCTCGCGGGACTCCGATGCGACTTCCGATTCAAGCCTTTGGAGCCTGACACGCTGGTCGTTTCACTCTTCCCCGAGCGGCGCTCCTCTCGTCTTCCCGGAGGCAGTGCGCGCGATGGCCTTGCCCGCAGAAGTCCGTATCGAACAGGTCGCCCGAGAGGACCTGGTGATGTTCGTCAACGCGTGCTTCTCCTGCACGGGCCAGCGGGAGTTCTACGGTGACGCGCGCGGGCAGTCGGTCTCCATCGAGTTCCTGCACCAGTACATCCTGGGCAACTACCGGCGCCTCTACCGCCGCACGCTCGCGGCGGGCATCAACCACTTCAACCAGGCGCAGATCATCCTCAACCTGCTCGCCGCCGGCAGTCCCGTGGACCCGGCCGGGCGAGCGGAGGAGGGGGCCCTCATCGCCGCGGCGCTGCGCCGGCTGCCCACGCAGCGCGCGTTCCGGGTGTTGGAGTCGCTGCGCTCGCGGCACGTCAACAACCGCCGCAGCCGCGCCATCGTCCGGGAGTACCTGGCCGGGCGCTCGAACCTCTCCTTCGACGCGGTGAAGTACCGCTCCAAGCTGCGCGCGGCGGTCGTGCACGGGCACGTGAAGCTGGAGGGCGAGCTGGGGCCCTTCCTCTTCAAGGGCTGGAAGAAGCGGGTCTTCACCCAGCCGCTGTTCGAGTCCTTCCGGCGGGCGCACTTCGCGCAAGAAGCGCTCTACGAGCTGCCCTACACGGTGGCGGAGGGACTGGCGCAGAAGCACGGCGTCCCGCGCGACGTGTTCCTCCAGCGCATCGAGCCGCGCCTCACCCAGGCGGAGCGCCTGCGACTCCAGGAGTCCGCCGCGCGCGAGGGGGGCGTGGAGCCGGCGGTGGACCTGTCCCGCGCGCCGCTGACGAAGCTCGCGCTGTATGTCTTGTCATTGAAGGCGGAGGCGCGGGCCACGCGCCGCGAGGAATTGCACACGGCGCTGGAGGGCTCGGCGGCGCGGGTGCTGGGGCGCGCGAAGCCCGCGTTGGGGAAGGTGGCGGCGGTGTTGGACCGGAGCTACTCGACGTCGGGCTCGCTGCAGAAGCGTCGGCGTCCGCTGGCCGTGGCGCTGGCGACGCACTACCTGCTGTCCTCCGCGGCGCGGGAGTACCGGGCCTTCTGGACGGGCGAGCCCGTGGAGGATCCGTTGACGGTGTCGGCGCGAGGGCAGACGGACCTGGCCACGCCGCTGTTGGACGCGCTGGAGTGGGGCGCGGAGCTGGTGGTCATCGTCTCGGATGGCTACGACAATGACCCGCCGGGCGCGGTGGCGGAGCTGACGCGGGTGTTCCGTGAGCGCCTGGACCAGGGGCGCCGCACCGCGCTGGTGCACGTCAATCCCGTCTTCGACGCGGAGGAGTACGCGCCGCGCTCGTTCGGCGCGGCGGTGGCCACGGTGGGCGTGCGAGACGCCGAGGACGTCCCGACGGTGCTCGGGTTCGCGCGCTTCGCGGAGGGCACGGCGTCGCTGGCGGAGCTGGAGCGCTATCTGTCCGGACGCGTGGATTCGTGGCTGAAGCCCCAGGTGCATGAAGGCGCGGACGAGGTGGAGGCATGAGCGACACGCGACTCATCCGGCGACTGGAGGCGCACGGGCTGCGCTTCGCGCCCGCGCAGGCGTGGAACCGCATGCGGCTGGTGCCGGTGCTCCGCGACGAGGTGCGGGACGACCTGCGCTTCGCGCGCCGCGAGTACTCGGAGTGGGCGGCGGTGGTGTCCCTGGAGGGTGAGCTCGAGGGCCGCGGCCTCAAGTACATCTCCTACGTCCCGCACGGCATGGTGGTGAGCTGGGGCCAGCGCCAGGCGGACGCCGTCTACGGCACGCGGCTGAACGCGCGTGACGGCAAGAAGGTGATGGCCGGCCCCGTCCCGGTGCGCCTGTTGCACCGCATGGTGCACCGCGAGGACAAGAACCAGCTGCGCATGTTGCCCCTGCACCTGGCGATGGAGGGCTTCCTGGCGCAGCACTTCGGCGGGCCGGAGATCGCCTGGTCGGAGTACTCGCGCGACGCGCTGACCTACGGGCTCAATCCCCGCATGGAGTCCTCCGTCCCCGGGTGGCTCAGCTCGGTGTTGGACGGGGCGCTGCGCACCTTCGAGGTCCACGAGAAGCAGGTGGGCCTGCTGCTCTTCAACGCGGATGAGCTGCTGTCCGCCTTCGTCGTCTCGCATCCCGACGACTACCGCGTCCTGCACCGCACGCTGCTCGAGGACTTCTACGGCGAGCTGCTGCTCCAGTACGGCTATCTCCAGGAGGTCGTCGAGCTGTGGACGCCGCTGGACGCGAAGCGGGTGTCGAGCCTCGGTGACCTGCGCGCGGAGGTGACGCGCATGCGCGAGGACTGGGGCGCCTTCCACGGCTTCATGGCCGGAGGCCTCTTCGGCGTCGAGGTGTCGTCACAGAAGGTGTACGAGGCCGGCCCGTATCTTCTGCAGCGCTTCCACACGAGCCTGGTCCCGTCGGCGGAGAACCACCTGGGCGAGGCCATCGTGGACAAGGACGGCACGCTTCAATACCTGAAGACGTACCGCCTCTCCGCGGCGCAGACGCGTCGCGCCTACCTGCTGCAACGGCTCGCCCAATCCCGGTGGAACCTGGACGAGGTCGCCGAGCACATGGGCTCCACCCGTCAGGAGCTCGTCACCCGCATCCAGAACGCGGGCTTCGGTTATCTCCTCAAGGCGCATGTCCTCGAGGAGGCCCGCCGACTGGCGACCCGTGGGCGCTGAGCTCCTCAGAGTGACGCGAGGAACGCGTCCAGCACCGCGTTGACGCGCTCGGGCTGCTCCTGGTTGGCCAGGTGCGCGGCGCCGGGGATGACCTTCTGCCGGGCTCCCGTCACCAGGTCCGCCATCTGCTTCGCCTTCTCGGGCGGGGTGATGGCGTCGTGCTCTCCCACCACCATCAACGCGGGCCCCGCGTAGCGCGCCAGGATGTCCTTGCTGTCGGGACGCAGCGCCATGCCACGCTGGGCGGCGGCGATGGCCTGGGGCGAGGCCGCGCGCATCTGCGCCTCCACCGCGCGACCCACGGGTGAATCCGCTCCCGAGCCGACCAGCTTGGACAGCAGGGCCTGGATGACGGGCTCCACGCCTTTTTCGAGCGCCTCCTTCGCGGAGGCCTCGCGGCGCGCCTTGCCCGCGTCGTCATCCGCGGTGCACTGCGTGTCCATCAACACGAGGCCCGCAACCCGCCCCGCGTCCTCGCGCAGCAGCGCCATGGCCGCGTAGCCACCCATGGACACTCCACCCACCACGGCCCGGTCGATGCCGAGCGCATCCAGCAGCGCCAGGGTGTCCTGGGCGATGAGGGACATGAGGGTGGGGCCCTCGCCGAGCCCGCTCCCGCCGAAGCCCCGCGTGTCCGGGAGGATGAAGCGGTAGCGGCCCGACAGGGCCTTCACCTGCGCATCGAAGGACTCCCCGTTGAGCGGAAAGGCGTGCAGCAGCACCACCGCCGGGCCCTGGCCCACGTCGCGGTAGTGCAGGGGAAGGCCATTCACGGTGACGGTCGGCATGCATCCTCCAGCGAGCGGCCTCACAGCCACTGCTTGTGTTTGAACCAGAAGAAGAGGGACACGGGCAGGGCGACAATCGAGACCCACATGGCGATGTACGAGCCCCGTCCCGACAGCGCGTCGAAGTTCTGTCCGAAGAATCCGACGATGAACGAGAGCGGCAGGAAGATGGTGGCGAAGATGGTGAGCTGCTTGGTGATGTCGTTCGTCTTGTTGGCCACCATCGACAGGTAGCCGTCCATCACGTTGCCCAGGATGTCGCGGCCCGCGTCGATCTGCTCGTACAGCCGCACCAGGTGGTCGTACACGTCACGGAAGTAGAGCGTGGAGCGCTCGTCGACGTGGGGGATGCCCCGCCGCGCCATCAGCCCCACCACGTCGCGCTGGGGGGAGAGCACCCGGCGCAGCTGCACCAGCATCCGCTTCAGCTCGAAGATGCGCTGCAGCTGGGCCTTCTCCACCTGCTCGAAGATGGCCACCTCCAGGTCCTCCAGCTCGTCGCTGAACGTGTCGAGGATGGGAAACTGGGCATCCACCAGCCCGTCCGCCAGCAGGTAGAGGATGAAGTCCGTGCCGCGCCCCAGGGTGGTGGCAGGGTCCGCGCGCACGCGCTGTCTCACGGACTCCAGCCCGTTGAAGGGCAGCTCGTGCACGCTGATGATCCACTCCTTGGCGAGGAAGAAGTGGTGCTCATGGAGGGTGAGCTGGCAGACGTCCTTGCCCGCGCTGAAGCCCTGGAGCACGACGAAGACGTGGTTGGGGTACTCCTCCAGCTTGGGGCGCTGGTCCAGGTGGAGGCAGTCCTCGACGGCCAGCTTGTGCAGGCCGAAGCGCTCGGCGAGCCGGGCCATCTGCGCCTCGTCGGGCTGGAGGACGTCGATCCACTTGCGCCCCTCCTCGGCGAGCAGCTCCTCACCCCCGGTGAAGAGGGCTCCGTCCTTCAGCAGACAGACCTGAATCATCCCGTAGCGCTCCCGGGCCTTGCGGCGCGGCCCCGGTCCGAGTGCTAGAACTCCCCCGCGCGGAAGTCGAGCGCTAGAGTGTGCCCCCCGTGTCCGCAGACGCCGAGAACCCGCAGGCCTCCCTGACTCCGAGGCTCGAAGAAATCCTCCAGGCCCACCCCGACGGCGCCTTCGCCGGCCGGCTGCGCAAGGTGTACGCCGCCGCCGCCCAGGCCATCGCCCGGCTGAGCGACATGGACCTGGTGAAGTACGAGACGCCCGTGGTGGATTCCAGCCCGGACCTCTCCCTCTGGGAGGAGATGGCGCCCGTCATCCGTGACACGGTGATGGACGTCAACGCGCTCCTCAACGTCATCCGCGTGCAGTTCCCCGCGCAGCCCGGTGGAAACCTGGCCGACCTGGTCCTGAGCGGCACCAAGGACCCGGGCATGCTGATGCATGACGCGATGACGCAGCTGGCCCAGGGCATCACGCAGCTGGGCGAGGCCATGCGCAACCCGTCCGTGGTGAGCGACCGGTGGACGCTGCTGGCGGAGATCCAGCGCTTCCGCTCGAGCTTCCGTGAGCGCGTCAGCAACCTCGTGTTCGAGACGGCGAGCACGCTGGGCGAGGTGACGCGGGCGCAGGTGGTGCCCGGCCACGAGGCGGAGGTGAAGGCCGCGGTGACGGTGCGCGCCATCTCCGCGGACCTGGGCCGCATCCTGACGGCGCGGCTCAACAAGGTGCGCGAGGCGGAGGCGCAGGACGTGCAGTGGAACGCGCAGCAGCTCCAGACGGAGATGGACGCGTTCGGCCGCACGGCCGCGTACCGGAACCTGCGCGCGCAGGACAAGCGCCACATCGTGGAGATGCGCGCGGAGGTGGGGCGGCTGGCCATCCTCGCCAACCCCTCGCGCGAGGAGCTGCTGAAGGTCGTCAGCGAGCTGGACACCTTCGTGCGCGGCCTGTCCGCGGTGAACCAGCGGCAGATCCTCATCATCCACGACCGCGAGGTGTGGGCCTCCTGCGGCGTGAAGCTGGAGCGGGCCCTGTCGCTGGTGGACGAGGACGCGCCGGTGTCCGCGCGGCTGCTCGCCGAGGCGGCCCAGGCGGCCCAGGCGCTCTACGGGCGCGCGTCGGACATGGACGCGTTCCTGCGCAAGGCGCGCAAGCAGCCGCTGGCCCAGCTCACGGGCCCTGAGCTGGGGGCGACCATCGAGATCTTCCAGGGACTGCTCGCCCAACTGGACGTGATGTGATGCCGGCCTCCAGCAAGGTCGTGACGCCGCGCCCGCTGCGCGAGGCGGACCTGTCCCGTGTCGAGGGCGTCTTCACGGACGTGGATGGCACGCTGACGACGGGCCACAAGCTGCGCTCGGACACCGTGCGAGCGCTGGAGCGGCTGTCCGACTCCGGGCTGCGCGTGGTGCTGGTGAGCGGTCGTCCGGCGGGGTGGGGTGAGGCGTGGGCCCGACAGCTCCCGGTGGACGGCGTCATCGTGGAGAACGGCGGCCTGTTCTTCCTGCGCGGCAAGCGAGGGCTGCGCAAGGTGTACCTGGAGGCGCCCGCCGAGCGCGTGGCGAACCGGCGCAGGCTCCAGGCCGAGGTCGCCCGGGTGTTGAAGCAGGTGCCCGGCGCGCGGCTGTCGGTGGACAGCGCGTACACGGAAGTGGACCTGGCCGTGGACTACAACGAGGAGGCCCGCCTCGGTGAGGAGGGTGCTGCTCGCATCGAGTCGCTGCTGCACGCGCGAGGCGTGACGGCGGTGCGCTCGTCGGTGCATGTGAATTGCTGGCTCGGCCGCTTCGACAAGCTGAGCGCGACGCGGAGATTCGCGCGGGTGGCGTGGGGGGAGAAGCTGGAGCCCCGGGACGGCCGCTACGTGTACGTGGGGGATTCTTTCAACGACGCCCCGATGTTCCAGGCTTTCGAGCTGGGAGTGGGCGTGGCCAACGTGCGCGCGGTGCTGGACCGCATCGACGCGCCGCCGGCCTTCATCACCCGGGCGGCGGAGGGCAAGGGCTTCGAGGAGCTGGCCCGGACGCTGCTGGCCCGGCGGAGCCGAAGGGCTCGTGAGGAGTGACACCGTGAATGTCGTGAAGTTGGAGCTGGCGCGCGGACTGGGACGGCACCTGCGCGCGGGGCACCCGTGGGTGTTCCGCAAGGCGCTGGAGCACGTGCCTCGCATCCCCGCCGGAAGCGTGGTGGACCTGACGGAGAACGGGAAGTTCGTCGCGCGCGGGTATTACGATCCGCACTCGGCCATCGCCGTGCGGGTGCTGACGCGCGACTCGCGGGACACGGTGGACGCGGGCTTCATCACCCGGCGCGTGCGCCAGGCGCTGGCCGAGCGCCAGTCGCTCATCGACCTGACGGACACGGACAGCTACCGCCTGATCCACGGCGAGGGCGACGGTCTGCCGGGCGTGGTGGTGGACCTCTACGCGGGCTGGGCGGTGATGAAGCTGTACTCGGCCGGCCTGACGCCGTACCGGCCGCTCATCATCGAGGCGCTGAAGGCCGGAGTACCGGGGCTCAAGGGCATCGTCGGCCGCGACGAGGTGGCGCGCGATGACGTGGAGGAGGACGAGGGCCGAGGCACCGGGCGCATGCTGTACGGCCCGGAGGCGCCCGAGCAGATCGCCATCCGCGAGCGCGGCGTCACCTTCATGGTGGACGTGTGGCGCGGACAGAAGACGGGCTTCTTCCTGGACCAGCGGGAGAACCGTCACCTCATCCGTCGACTGGCCAAGGGCCGGGACGTGCTCAACTGCTTCAGCTTCAGCGGCGGCTTCTCCGTCAACGCGGCGCTGGGCGGGGCCAACAGCGTGTTCTCCGTGGACCTGGACCCGGAGGCCATCGCCCTGGCGCGCGAGAACTTCACGCGCAACGGGCTGCCCGCGGAGAAGCACGACTTCCTCGCGGCGGACGTGTTCAAGGTCATCCAGTCCTTCAAGGACGAGGGCCGCACCTTCGACCTGCTCATCCTGGATCCGCCCGCCTTCGCCAAGAGTCAGCGCGCGGTGCAGGCGGCCATCGACGGGTACGCGTCGCTCAACCGTCAGGCGCTGGGCATCCTCCGGCCCGGTGGGCTGCTGGCCACGGCGTCGTGCTCGGCGCGCGTGAGCCCGGATGAGTTCATGGGCGCGGTGCGCGAGGCGGGCTTCAAGGCCGGCGTGGACCTGGCGCTCGTCGAGGAGCGCTACCAGCCGCCGGACCACCCGGTGCGCCTGCAGTTCCCCGAGGGCAAGTACCTCAAGTTCTACGTGCTGCAGGCCGTCTGACGCGCGCTTGCTGCTCGCCGTCGCGTGGGGGCGCCGCGGAGCTTGGGGGATGAGTGTCGCTCCCTCCCGGTCGGGGAGGGGGCGTGCCCCAGGCGAGTGGCCGTGCTCCGGCCGGTGCCTCACCACCCTGGCTTGCTGCGAGGCGCGAGAAGCCGAGGTATGCGGCTTGCGGACTTGCGCCGCGCTCAGGTCCCGAAGACGCGCGACGCCACGCGGTCCAGCACGGTGGTGCCCCACGTGAGGCTGGCCTTCATCAGCCGCTCCATGTCCTTCGTGAAGGCGGAGCCCGAGGGCAGCTGCGTGTAGTCGCGGCTGAGGAACAGGCTCTTGTTCTCCGTCTCGAAGTCCACGGTGCCGCCGCCCGCGTCGGTGCCTTCCTCGGCCTCACGACGGAAGCCGTCGATGACGCCCGGCTTCGGGTCCTCGCGGAAGCGGTACACCAGCGCGCTGCACTCGAGCGTCTGCGTCGCCTCGTGGTGCTCGAAGTAGAGCTGCGCGTCGCCCACCATCGCGCCGCCGAAGCCCTGCGCGTTGAGGCCCTCGCTCATCCCCGCGCCCTGCGTCTGCAGATACCAGCGCACGAGCTCCCGCGCGGCCTCGCGCGTCATCGGGCCGCCCGGCGGGGGAGGGGGCTTCGCCAGGCCCATGGTCGACAGGAGCCACTGCAGGTGGCGGGAGAACGCGAGCGCCATGTCCGAAGCCCTCCTACGTCACTTCGCGGGGATGACCTTGGAGGCCACGCGCTCGAACACCTCGCTGCCCCAGCGCAGGCTCGCCGCCATGAGCTTGCTCAGCTCCGAGGCGAAGACCAGGTCGATGGGCGGCGTCTGGTACGAGCGGCTGAGGAAGAGGCTCTTGCTCTCCGACTCGAAGTCCACCGTGCCACCGCCGGCGTCCGTGCCCGCGGCCTGCTCGGAGCGGAAGCCCTCGAGGACGCCGGGGCGGGGCGCGTCACGGAAGCGATAGATGAGGGCGCTGCACTTGAGCTCGCCGGTGTCCTCGGAGTGCTCGAAGTACAGCTGCGCCTCGCCCACCGACACTCCACCGAGCCCCTTGGGATTGAGCCCGGGGCTCAGGTGGACGCCCTGAGCCCGAAGATACTCCTGCACCAGTTGAGTGGCCTCGTCACGCGTCATGGTGGTGGTTTACCACGACTGGCGTGTGGGCCATCAGAACTGGCCGGCGCGAGCCTGCTCGAACGGGACGCGGTGGTTCAGGTACGTGCCCACCAGCGAGTGCGCGCCCGAGAACACGGTGTCCTCGGAGAAGTAGTGCACCTGCGCGCCCTTGCCCGCGTGGCGCAGCATGTCCGCGGGGCTCCAGCCCTTGCCGCCCAGACCGAAGAGCGTGGGGACCGCGTCGCGGTTGTTGATGTAGTGCACGTAGTTGGGGCCGTCCGGGTAGGTGCAGGCGGCGGCCGCGAACGTCTCCACGTTCAGCTTGCTCATCGTCTGCTCGACCTGCTCCTTGGTCATCCCGTCTTCGATGCGCAGCCGGCGCGCCACATCCGACAGCGCGCGCGAGGTGATGAGGCCACCCTGGCTGTAGCCGACCAGGTGCACGTCCCGGCCCGCCTTCAGCTCGTTGTAGACGGTGTCCGCCAGCGTATCCACGGCCGGGTTGGTGCCCTTGTCCAGCTTGTCCTTCACGGCCTGGAACAGGTCGGCGACGGTGCCCTGCGTGGAGTTGTGGATGCCGATGGTGCGCATGCCCGTCGTGTCCGCGAGCGCCTGCAGCTCCGCCGTCTGCTTGGCCAGGTCCGTGCGCATGCCGTTGGTGTAGATGACCGTGGCCGTCGCGTTCGGGTTGTTCTTCGGCGTGAAGGCGGGGATGTCGCTCAGCGGCGTGCCGGGCTCGAACGTCTGGCCACCAGCGCCCACCAGCTTGCCGTCGTAGACCTTGTCCTTCGAGCCCGGGGGCGCCGTGAAGACACCGGCCACCGTCGCCGTGCCCCTCGCCTTGCCGCTCTCGAAGCCATCCACCACCGCGTTCGCGCGCGCCGCGCTCGGCTGCACCGCCGGCGTCGCCACGGTGTTCACTTCCGACGTGCGGCCAACAGGGGTCCGGGGGGTGGTGCCGACGACGGGGCGGCCACGCTCGATGGTGCTCATGCTGGAGGGCTCCTGCGGACTACGACGGGGGGATGGAAGATGACGTCCTTGCCCCATTGTCCCAGGAAGCCGTCCGAAGTTGCGCACGAACGAGGTAATTCGCTCCAAACACTCAATTCCGACGCGGTGCGTCGTGGTGGCTTGTCGCGTCACATCCCGAGTGAAGCGGGGAAGCCGAGCCGAACCCGAGGCGATCTCCAGGGTTGGAGGTCTTCCGAGGGGCGGTGCGGGCAGGAGTATCGGTCCGGCGCCCGCCCTCCTATGGTGGATTCCATGGTCCAGAAAGGTCAGTTCCTGGAGCGCTCCACGCTCATCCCCGTGGGCGCGGAGGTGATGGAGGGCACGGCGCATCGCGGCAAGCGCGCGCCTCCGTTGCTCATCATCCCGCCGCGGCCGGACGAGGGTGGGGGGATGGATCACGTCATCGCCGCGGAGCTCGCCTGGGCGGCGGCCAGCGCGGGCTTTCCCACCCTGCGCTTCAACCACCGGGGCGTGGGCGCGAGCCAGGGCAAGCGGGGCAAGGACCTGGCGTTGCTCGAGGACGCCGAGGCGGCGATGCGGGTGCTCCTGGAGACGGCTGGCACGAGCGCGGTGGCGGTGGCGTCGCTGCACGGCGGCGCGCAGGTGGCCCTGGCGCTCCAGGCGCGCTTCCCCGCCGTGGGGGGCCTGTGCCTGGTCGCGCCGGCGGACGTCGACCCGGCGGTGCTGGGGCGCGTGACGTGCCCGTTGCTGGTGGTCCAGGGGGAGGGGGACGCACGGATGCCTCGGGCGGCGGTGTCGGCGGCGGTGGCCCGGGCGGGGGGGGATTTCGAGGTCATCGACGACGCGGGCGCCACCTTCCAACGCAACCTCCCGCAGGTGGGGCACGCCCTGTCCACCTGGCTCCAGCGCCTCTCCGGCGGTTGACCGATGCTCCGCAACCCAGCGGACTTCTTCACATTTCTTCAGCCTCCCGCACTTGCACGCCGGGAGAGTGGGCGTACAGACTGTCCGTGCAGACCCAATCGTTTCTCCGTTCGTTCGTAGGGTCTTCCGGAAGCGTGCCTCGTTCCTCAAGGAGCAACCCGATGCGGATGGTGCGATGGAGTTTGGGCGGAGCCGCGCTGGCCCTGGCCGTGACGGTGGCGCCCGCGTGCAAGTCCGCCCAGAGCGAAGCCGAGCGCCCTGCGCCGCCTCCCGCCTCGCTGGCGGACGCGGTGGATGTGGTGCCCCACGCCATCGTCGTGGACTTCAAGGACGGCACCACCAAGGCGGAGTTCGACGCCTGGGAGGCCGACTGGGGCGTGGACCTGGAGCTCAACTCGGTGGAGAGCGCCGACGAGGCCCTCACGCTGGCGGTGGGCGTGGACGACGTGGCGGGCGTGCTGGAGAAGATCCGCCGGCACCCGAGCGTCGAGGCCGCCGAGCCGCTGATGGAGGTCCGCGCGAGCTTCACGCCGAATGACCCGGAGTACGCGCGGCAGTGGAACCTCCAGATGATCGACATGCCCAAGGCCTGGGAGCGCAGCCGGGGCAAGGGCGTCGTCGTGGCCGTGCTGGACACGGGCATCGCGTACGAGGACCACGAGGACTTCAAGCAGGTGCCCGACCTCAAGGGCGTGAAGTTCGTGGCCGGCTACGACTTCGTCAACGACGACGAGCACGCCAACGATGACCACGGCCACGGCACGCACGTGGCGGGCACCATCGCGCAGGCCACCAACAACGGTGAGGGCGTGGCGGGCGTGGCCTTCGAGGCGACGCTGATGCCGGTGAAGGTGCTCAACCACTTCGGTGGTGGCACCACGGCGGACATCGCGGACGCCATCCGCTTCGCGGCGGACAAGGGCGCCAACGTCATCAACATGTCGCTGGGCGGCGGCGGCTATTCGCAGGTGATGGCTCAGGCGGTGGAGTACGCCCGCAAGAAGGGTGTCACGGTGGTGGCGGCTGCGGGCAACGGCGGCCGCGCGCACGTGGAGTTCCCCGCGGCCTATCCCGGCGCCGTGGCGGTGTCCGCGGTGGGGCCGGAGGGCTCGCTCGCGCCGTACTCGTCCTATGGCAAGGAGCTGGACATCGCCGCGCCCGGTGGTGACAAGCGCCGTGGGGACGCGGGCGGCATCATCCAGAACACCATCGACCCGAGGGACGTGTCGCGCTCCGTCTACGCCTCGTACCAGGGCACCAGCATGGCCACGCCGCACGTGGCCGCGGTGGCCGCGATGCTGTACTCGGCCGGCGCCAAGGGGCCCGACGAGGTGGAGAAGGCGCTGTACGCGGGGGCGACGAAGGTGGCGGACCAGGCGTGGACCGAGCAGTACGGGCACGGCCTGCTCAACGCGGAGGCGTCGCTGGCGTCGCTCGGCGGTGGCATGTCGCGCTGGCCGCCGCTGTACTGGGCGCTGGCGCTGCTGGCCTTCGTGCTGCTGACGCTGCGCGGCCGTGAGCGCCCGGGGTACCTCAACGCGCTGCTGCGTCCAGCGTTCCTCGTGCCGCTGCTGCTCTCCACGGTGGGCGTGTACTTCGTGCGCGCCTGGTTCATGGGCACGGCGGGCGCCGCGGGTGACGTGGTGGAGATGGCCTCGCTGCCCATCCCGGATTGGGAGCGCATCATCTTCGGCCGGGGCCGCACGGTGAACCCGCTGTTCTACAGCGCGCTCATCCCCGTGCTGCTGTCGCTGCCCGCCATCGGATGGAAGGGGATGCGCTCGGCGGTGGGTGGCCTCGCGCTGGGCTTCGCGGGCTTCCTGGCGTACTCGGCGTGGGCGGGCGCTCCGGCGCTGTCGTGGATGCCCTTCGCGTTCCTGGCGAAGCCGTGGCTGGGCTTCAACACGGTCGTCTGCCTCATCGTCGCTCGCGCCATGCTCAAGCGTGAGGACGTGCCGTGACGCTCACCGGGCGCGTGGTGTTCCGCGACATCGAGACGGGCGTCTGGGTGCTGGAGGCCGATGACGGCACCACGTACCAGCTCGCGGGTGGCGACCGGCACATCAAGAAGGATGGCCACCGCATCGAGGCCGAGGGCCGCGTGGACAAGGACGTGCTCACCGCCGCGATGGTGGGGCCCGTCTTCCACGTGAGCTCGTATCGCTTCGTCTGAAGTGGGGGGCCGGGGTTCGCTCCGGTCCTCGCTTGTCGCGGAAGACGTCAGGTGCTGGCCCGCGAATCTGGGCCAGGCGCGACCTTTCGCCAGCGCTCCTGTCCGTGATGGGCTCGTGGGTGCGCTGTCTTGTGCGGTGGCACGCCGCGCCGAGACGACCAGCGTCAGGGCGACGTGCCGAACCGCGCTTGCTCCATTGCATGAGGGCCGCCAGCGTCGGGGTGGCGGCACCACGTACGCAAGTCGTTCAGTGAGCGGCGCCCATCAGCGCCCAACCGTTGGCTTCGCGCCCGCTCACGGTGACTTGGTACCGCCTTCGGCCTTGTGTGCGCGCGCCTGACGCGTGCGCTCCTCGCTGTACGCCTCCAGCGGAGCCTCTCCCCGGCGCACGGCCTCGCGGAGTTCCTGCAACGACTCCCGCTCCGCTTGGAGCCCCGCGGGCGCGTCCTTCTTGAGTGGCGCCAGCGGGTGGGCCACGTCATGGAGGTTGAGCGCGATGCCGCGCCGGTCCACCACGGCGAGCAGCACCAGGGACACCGTCGCGGCCACCACCCACGGCAGCACCAGCTTCGCCAGCGACGGCACGGGCCTCGTCTCCCTCGCGCGCTCGTCGCTCACCGCGATGCCGGTGCCCCAGACGGGGACCCACCGTGACATGCCCAGCAGCGCGAGCACTCCCGCCCAGCCGAGGCTCGCCAGCATCAGCACGTCCTGGGGGCTGGTGTCCGTGTCCGCGGCCTCGGTGCCCATCGACTTCGCCACCAGGAACGCCGCCGAGGACACCAGGTTGTTGGCCGCATGCGCGGCGATGCCGGGCCACAGCGAGCCGGTGCGCAGGTAGAGCCAGCCAAACAGCAGGCCCAGTTCCACGCGCGCCACGAAGCCCACCGGGTCCAGGTGGAACGCGCTGAACACCACCGCGGAGATGACCAGGGCCGTCGTGGGCGAGCGCGGCGACGGGGGCGTCAGGCCCCGCTGGAAGACGCCTCGGAAGAACAACTCCTCGCAGATGGGCGCGGCGACCGTCACGCCCGCCAGGATGATGGCCAGCTCCACCGGCGTCTGCTGCTCGAAGAGCCGCGAGCCATCGAACATCTCCTTCATCCACTCGGGCGCGAGCTTCTGCGCGGTGAACTGGATGGGCACCACCAGCGCGAAGAAGTTGGCGATGCCCAACAGGAAGCCGAAGAGCGTCGACACCGGAAGCAGCGGCGTCAGCCCCGTGAAGAGCGCGGGCTTCCATCCTCCGAGGCGCGGCAGCAGCCACCCCAGCGCCATGAAGATGAAGACCTCGGTGAACCAGATACCGAAGGCCGCGTTGAGCAACTGGACGGAGCCGCCCACCAGGATGAAGAGCACCAGCGCCAGGGCCGCCCCGCCGAGCGCCAGCATCCGAGGGCTCCTGGGCTCCGGAAGGGGAGGCTCGGAGGGGCCCGTCGGCCCGAGGGGCGCGGCGTCGCTGGGGGCGGAATCTTCCAATTTGTCGTCTCCTTGACGCGAAAAGCTGAACTGTCGCGACAGCATGTTCTCTATACTGTCAGCACCTTGACGTCCTACATCCTGGCTCGAACGGTGCAGCGGACGTGGTGGAAGCCCCCTCGAATCCTCGGCGTCGTCTGTGCCCTGGGCCTGGGGCTGGGAGCAACGACGTCGCACGCGTCGGCGTTCCTGGTGGAAGCGCGAACCGAGGCGCAGGCGTACCAGATTCGTGCGTGGCGTGGCAGCACGTCGGACGACCCGGTGCTGCTGCCGAGGCGGCGAATCGTCCAGTACCTGGGGCTCAACGCCTTCGAGCTCGCCACGGGACAGGACCTGGGCTTCGAGTCCAACATGCGCATCTGGGCGGACTTCGGTCTGCCCAAGGGTGAGGCCGAGCGCGTCGACGGGCTGAAGTCCGAGGACGCGGAGTTGCTGCACGCGTACGTGCGCTACGCGAAGGGCGGCTTCGAGGGACGGCTGGGCCGTCAGCTCTACACGGACGTCTCGGACATCATCGCGTTCGATGGGCTGCGCGCGCGCTACGTGACGCGCATGGGCCTGGGCGCGGAGCTGTACGGCGGCCTGTGGGTGAAGGGCGCGAGCTTCCTGGGCTCGTCCGTGTATCAGCCGGACGGTACGCGGGAGAGCGACTCGCGGCGGCTGGACCAGGGCGTGGCGGGCGCGGACCCCACGCTGGATTCGATGGAGCCCGTCTTCGGCGCCAAGCTGCTGCTCGAGGACCTGAAGGGCTTCAACGCCGCGGTGGGCTACCGCAAGGCGATGGTGGAGGGGAAGACGGACCTGGAGCGCGCCACGGTGGAGGCGCGCTACGGCCGGGGCCTGGGGCTCAACGCGCTGGCCGGCGTGGACTACGACGTGCTGCAGGGCAAGGTGGCCCAGGTGCGCACGCAGGTGCGCTGGGACGGCACGCGCGTCGCGACGACGCTGGAGGTGATGCGCCTGTCGCCCGTGCTGTCGGCGGACTCCATCTGGTACTACTTCGCGTGGGCGCCGCGCGACGAGGCGCGGGTGCGCGTGGACGTCTTCACCCCCGGCCCGCTGCGCTTCTACGTGCAGGCGCTGGGCAGCCGGTACAACGAGAACGTCAACCCGGAGATGGCCATCGCCTCGCAAGTGGACGCGGAGGGCGCGCCGGAGTCCACCAGCGTCGGTGGGGCGGCGGGCGCGGCGTGGCGCTCGGGCGCGTTCCGCTCGGCGCTGGACGTGACGTACCGCACGGGCTTCGGCGGAGACCAGCTCTGGGGCGACCTCACCGGTGGCTACACGTTCGACCGGGAGCGCTTCACGCTGGACGCACGGGTGTCCTTCGCGCGCATCTTCGACAGCTTCAACGCGCGCCTGGGGGGCAACTTCTACGGCGCCCAGGTGTGGGCCAGCCGGGCCCTGACGCGCGCGACGCGGCTGTCGCTGGTGGTGGAGCAGAACTTCAATCCCTTCACCGACTCCGACACCAAGGCCTTCCTCCTCTTCGACCTGAAGGCGAGCTTGTAGATGCTTCACCGTCAGTACCGACATGCACTGCTCGCCCTGGCCGCGCTCGCCATGCTGGTGGGCGCCGGCGTCGCCTGGGCCGCCACGGCCCGCGAGCGCAGCCTGGCCGTCTATCCCGCCCAGCACGTCCCGCTGCGCTTCGACCACGCCCAGCACCTGGAGGCGGGCGCCGAGTGCACCACGTGCCACGATTCGGCCCGCGCCAGCGCGTCCTCCAAGGACCTGAACCTCCCAGGCCACGAGGAGTGCGAGACCTGTCACGACATCGAGGCGGGTCGGAAGGGCAAGCCCACGGACCCTCCGTCCGCGTGCAACACCTGCCACCCGGGCTTCGACGCCACCGTGCGCAAGGAGCCCGCGAAGCTGTCCATGCCTCCGGCCAACCTGCACTTCAGCCACCAGCAGCACGTGGACAAGAAGGTGGAGTGCTCGGTGTGCCACGGCGAGATGAAGGACGTGAAGCTGGGCACGCGAAACCAGCTGCCGAAGATGGCCACGTGCTTCAAGTGCCACGACGGCACCGTGGCCTCGAACACGTGCGCGACCTGCCACCCGACCGAGCCGTCCGGCCGGCTCAAGCTGACGTTCGACTCGGGCCTGCTCAAGCCCATGCAGGGCAACCCCCTGGGCCTGGACCACGGCCCGCGCTTCGAGTTCAACCACGGGGCCCGCGCGTCGACGGACCGGCTGGTCTGCATGCAGTGCCACAGCGAGAGCTACTGCCAGACGTGCCATGACGGCATGCAGAAGCCGCTGTCCATCCACCCCAACGACTTCATCACCCTGCACCCGGTGCAGGCCCGGACCAACTCGCCCCGGTGCGAGAGCTGCCACCGCGCCCAGTCCTTCTGCGCCGCCTGCCACGAGCGCGCGGGCGTGGGCATGGACGCGGCCCAGTCCCTGCGGCCGCGCAACCAGAAGGTGCACCCGGACTACACCACGTGGGTGGAGCTGCCCGGACCGCAGCACCACGGCATCGCGGCGTCGCGGGATTTGACCAGCTGCATCTCCTGCCATCGCGAGGAGTCGTGCATGAGCTGCCACTCGGAGCTGTCGCCGCGGCGGCAGATCAACCCGCACCCGGCGGGCTTCGCGCAGTCGTGCAAGAAGCTGGCGTCGGCGAATGACCGCGCCTGCCTCAAGTGCCACTCGTCGGAGAGCCTGGCGCAGAAGGGGTGCCGGTGATGGGCGCGCGCTCGAGTCGGTTCTTCGCGGGCGTGCTCGCGCTGTCGGCGCTTTCCGGGTGCCTGGAGCCCGGGGACGCCATCTACCTGCCGCGCGACACGGTGCCGCCCCGGGTCGTCTCCACGGCGCCGGGAGGAGGGGAGACGCTGCCGAGGGGAGGCGCCCTGCGCGTCACCTTCTCCGAGGCCATGGACCTTCGCAGTCTGCGCCCGGGCATCGCGGTGTTCTCCGGCCGGGATGAGCTCCCGCTCGTGCTCACCGCGCCCCCCGTGCCGGAGTTGGACGAGGACGTGGAGCGGGGCGACGTCCCGTACACGGTGGAGGCCGCCTTCGCCGAGGGCGTCGTGCTGACGCCCAACACGCAGTACACGCTGGTGCTGCGCACGGTGCTCACGGACTACGAGGGCAACCCGCTCTCCAGCGAGATTCGCATCGTCTTCCGCAGCGCGCCGTGAGCCCTCGCGGGCTTGCGGCTACATCTGGAAGAACTCGAAGCTCTGTCCCGCCTCCTTGCCGTCCTTCTTCCCCTCGATGCGGGCGGTGAGGCGGTTGGCGGTGGGGCGCTGGTAGAAGATTCGCTGCGGGTAGTCGTGCTGCGGGTTCTCGAACAACACGCCGTTGCTGTTGCAACGCAGCATCTTGAAGTCCGAGGGCGGCCGTCCCATGGGCTGGGCCACGAAGTAGAGCCCGTCCTTGCGCGCCTCGATGCGCATGTACTCGAAGAACACCGTCTTGCCCTGGACGATGGTGCGGCTCACCCCGAAGAGCGTGCCGCCCGCGGCGGGCGTCCAGTGCTCCTCCATGAGGTTGCCGGCCGTGTCCTGACGCCAGCTCCCCGCCAGCCAGGCCACGTCGTGGATGGAGGCGCCACATTCACGCGAGGCGGGCTCACCGGTGTTCGGCGTGGAGCCACAGCCGAGAAGCGGGGAGGCACCGAGGACGAGGGCCAGGAGGGCAGGGCGAGCAGTCATCCGCCCATCCTCCCATGCCCCGCTGACGGGCCGCACCGTCCTCGAGGAGGCGGCGCGGCCCGGTGTCGACACGTCAGCGCTGCAGGTACTCGCGGATGCTCTCGACCAGCTGCTTGCGCGCGTCCGCGTCCGTCGCCTGGGGACCGACCTTGAGCTTCTTGTCCTCCTCGACGAGGAGCTTCTGGTCCTGCAGGTACGTCACCGCGTTCTCCAGCGTCACCTTGGCCAGGGACTCGGCGGCGGTGATGCGGCCGGCGTGGTACTCGGCGCGACCCGTCTCCAGGGCCATCCGGAGGAAGGCCTTGCGGTCCTCGGCGACGCCCGTGGCCACGTCGTTGAGCGTCATCGCGGCCAGCAGGTACGCCTCCAGGTAGTCGCGCAGCAGGTCCGCCAGGAACTCCAGCTCCGGCTGGGCGTGGGGCTCGGGCGCGACGCTCAGCGTGTCGCCCTCGTGCATCACCAGGCCCATGCGCACCAGCCGCTCCACCGTCTCCGCGAAGATGGTGTCGAAGGTGGTGTTCACCCGGTAGATGAACTCGAGCTTGAACAGGCGCGAGAGGAACAGCGCGCGCGCCTTCACGTCGTCGTACGAGGCGGACGTGCCGGCGGCCAGCATGGCGTTGGCCACGAGGCTGCGCGCGGCCACCAGGTTCATCAGCGTGTTCTTGTAGAAGGACATCTCCGCGCGGCGGTCGTCCTCCACCTGGTAGATGACGTCACCCTTGGCCTCCTGGGTGCGCACCATCTCGTCGCCGATGAAGGTGCGCATCGCGTCCTGGATGGGCCCCATCGTCTCGGGGTTGCTGGGGGCGTTGCCCAGCTCGCGCGACTGCGGCGCGCCATCCTCCTGGGCGATGCGGCGCAGGATGCTGATGCGGTCCGCCAGCTCCCGCTGCGTCAGGCCCCGGCGACGGTGCGCGAGCAGCGACGTGCTCACCAGCGCGTGCGGCGTCACGGTGGACACCTTGCTGATGCCGTACATCACGCGGTTGCCGAGCGCGCGGACCAGGCCCTTCTTCTGCTCGTCCGTCACCGGCTGCTCGGGGTCGAGCCCGCGCTCCTTCATGAACTCCACGAGCGAAATCGGCTCGTCGAAGCCCAGGTGGATGCGGCCATAGCGCGCCGCGAGCACCTTGGGCGTGCTGAGCAGCGCCTTGAGGTCCTCGGGCTTCTTCTCCCCGCCGGCCAGCTCCTTCGAGTAGCTGCCCGACTCGACGACCTTCTCGTAGTCGATGGCCACCGGGACGAAGAGCAGGTCGTTGCGCGCGCCCTCCAGCACCGACTCCACCTGCCAGGTGAACATGCCCAGCTTGGGGGAGAGCAGCTTGCCCGTGCGCGAGCGGCCGCCCTCGGGGAAGAACTCCTGGTGGATGCCGTCGTGCACCAGCTTGCGCACGTAGGCCTTGAAGGACGCGGCGTAGACCTTGTCGCCCTTGAACGAGCGGCGCAGGAAGAACGCGCCGCAGCGGCGGAAGATGCTGCCCAGGGGCCAGAAGGACAGGTTGGCGCCGGCGGCCACCAGCGGCACCGCGTAGCCGCGGTTCCACAGCACCCAGCTCATCACCAGGTAGTCCATGTGGCTCTTGTGGCTGGGGCACAGGACGATGGGCGCGCGGGTGGCGGCCTTGAGCGCGCGGTGCAGGCCCGCCTCGTCCACGTGCATGCCGTCGTAGATGCGGTTGAACACCCAGTCGAGCAGCGGGGCGACGAAGGCCAGCGTCGTGGGGCTGGGCTTCGCGGCGATGGCCTCCAGGTTGCGGCGGGCCTCGCGCAGCACGCTCTCCTGCTTGCGGCCGGACTGCGCGGCGTGCTCGTCCACCACCTTGCGCAGCTGCCTGTCGCGCAGGGTCTCGTCGATGATGCGCACGGCCGGCTTGGCCGGCGGTCCGAACACCGCGCGCGTCTCCCGGGCCAGGTGCACGTGCAGCGTGCTGCGCACCTTGCGCGCGAGCACCTCCACCGAGTCCTTCGGGTTCTGCTCGGCGAAGGCGCGCAGGTCGATGGGCTCTCCCACGCGGAACTGCGCGCGCTTGTAGTTGCGGAAGAAGGCCAGCATCGAGTGCAGGAAGCCCGGCGCCTCGGGGCTGCCGAACACCATGTCCACCCAGTTGGGCTTCAGGCGCGCGCTGCGCTTCTCCCAGACGAACAGCTCCGGCACCAGGTACACGGGCCGGTCCGACGTGCGCGCCAGCTCCACCAGGGCGGGGAAGGGGTCCTCGTGCGTCTCCTTCCCGGACGCGTGCAAGAGCGCCGTGCGCCGCAGGAAGACCAGGCCGCTGCCTCCCTGTTGGCGCGCGTACTCGAAGCGCTCCAGGAACGCGCCGCCCTGCTTCGTCTGGCGCCACGGCTTGGTGAACCACGGGCGCAGGTTGGACACCGCCCGCACGGGCGGCAGGCTCCGGCGCACCATGGCCCAGGTGAGGTAGAGGAAGTTCACCCACGCCGTGGAGCGCATGACGTGCACCACGAACCCCTTGGCGTGGAGGTTTCGCAGCTCGTCCTCGGCCTCGGGTGGGAAGTGGACGCTCTCCAGATAACGAGTGCCCAGCGCCCGACCCATCGGGCCGAACTCCGCCTTCAGCAAGGACTCTCCCTGATTCGCAGACTGCGACAGCGCGGTTTCCAAGGCAGCCCCCGGGGCTACATGTTCTCGGGTGTCGGAATGCCCAACAAGGTCAGACCCGAAGCGAGCGTAACCCGCGCCGCGTCCGCCAGGGCGAGTCGCGCGGAACGCAGCGCGTCATCCCCTTCGACGTTGATGCGCTTGTCGCGCTCCTGGTTGCCGAGCGTGTAGTAGCGGCTCAGGGCGGCGGCCACGTCGAGCAGCAGGCGGGCCACGAGGCTGGGCTCGTACTGCTCGGCCGCGTCGCGCACCACTTCGGGCAGGCGCATGATTTCGCGCACCAGGGCCTGCTCCTCGGGGAGCGTCAGCAGGCTGGCGTCGTAGGTGGCGGGCGCGCCGCCGCCCTTGCGCAGCACGTTGACCACGCGCGCGTGGGCGTACTGGAGGTAGGGGCCCGTGTGGCCCTCGAAGCTCACCACCTCGTCCCAGTCGAAGGTGTAGTCGGTGGCGCGCTTGTGCTTGAGGTCGCCGAAGGCGATGGCGCCCAGGCCGATCTGCTCGGCGAGCTTGTCCGGGTCATCCGTCTGGAGCCGGCCGGCCTCCTGGTTCTCCTTCACCTTGGCGGCGGCGCGCTCCTTGGCCTCGTCGAGCACGTCGTTGAGCTGCACCACCTGGCCCTTGCGCGTGCTCATGCCGTGGATGCGGCCGAACGCCACGTGCACGCACTTGTCCGCCCACGGCTGGCCCATCTCCTTCAGCGTGCGGAACACCTGACGGAAGTGCAGCGCCTGGTCCTGGGCCACGACGTAGAGCGACTTCTCGAACTGGAAGCGCGTGTGGCGGTCCTCGGCGGCGGCCAGGTCGCGCGTGGCGTAGAGCGTGCTGCCGTCGTTCTTCTTGAGCAGGATGGGCGGCTCGTTCTCCGCGTAGGGCAGGTCGACGATGAGCGCGCCCTGCGACTCCTTCACGCCGGGCTTCTTGGCGATCTGCTCGATGACCGCGTCCATCTTGCCCTGGTAGCGGCTCTCGCCCTCGATGTGCTCGAACTCGATGCCCATCCGCGCGTAGATCTGCTTGAAGCCGCGGATGCTCGTCTCGCGGAACTGGTTCCAGAGCTTGAGGGCCTCGGCGTCACCGGCCTCCATGCGGCGGAAGAAGTCGCGGGCCTTCTCGTCGAACGCGGGCTCCGTCTCGGCGCGCTTGTTGGCGCGCACGTAGACCTCCACCAGGTGGCCCATGTCGTCGATGCGCGCGGGGTCTCCGTACTCCTGGAAGCCCACCGCGACGAGGCCGAACTGCTTGCCCCAGTCACCCAGGTAGTTGATGCCCTCCACCCGCCAGCCGAGCGCCCGGTAGATGTTGGCGATGCAGTGACCCAGGAACGTGGTGCGGATGTGATGGAAGCCGATGGGCTTGGCGATGTTCGGCGACGAGTAGTCGATGACCACCGTCTTGCCGCGCCCCGCGTCCGCGTCTCCGCCGTAGGTGGCGCCCGCCTTGCGGGCCGCGTCGAGCACCTCGCTGGTGAAGGGCACCGCGTTGAAGCGGGCATTCACGTACGGGCCCACGGCCTTGATCTCCAGGCCCGGCACGGAGAGCTTCTCGGCCAGCTCCTTGGCGATGACGGGGGGCGCCTTCTTCTGGGCCTTGGCGAGAGGGAAGGTGGCGAAGCTCAGGTCGCCGTGCGCCGCTTCCGCGGGCTTGACCTGGGCTTCGATGTCGGCGGCCTGCACGCCCAGGGCGCTGGCGAGGCCCTCGGCGAATGCGGCGCGGTAGCGGGAATAGACGGAAGTGCTCATGAACGCGCGGATACTAGCCAAGCCGAGGTGGCGTGCGGCCACCTCTTGTTCGTTCCGCGGTCCATTCCGTCCCCCTCAGGGGACGGCGGGAGCCCGGCGGCTGGGCCGCACCACCGCCGACACCGTGTCCAGCAGCTTGGGGAGCTGGAGCGGCTTCTCGAAGAAGCCGTCGATGCGCTCCAGGCCCTGGCCGGAGGTGAGGGACGCCACCTCGCTGGCACCCGAGATGATGTACACGACGATGTCCGCGAGCGACTCGGTGCCCCGGATGAAGCGGAGCACCGACTGCCCGTCCTCCTCGCTCAGCCGCAGGTCGAGCAGCACCATGGCCGGCCGGATGTGCGAGAGGATGGAGCGCGCCTCGGAGGCTCCCGAGGTGGCCATCACCCGGTAGCCCTCCTGCTCCAGCACCTGCTGCAGCACCTCGCGGCAGTCCGCGTCGTCCTCGACCAGGAGGATGCCGCCCGCCTTGGGCGCCGCCTGGTTCGGGTCCGGGGAGCTGACCGCCCCGGCGAACATTGGCAGCACCAGCTGGAATGTGCTGCCCTCGCCGAGCACGCTGGAGGCCTCCACCCGGCCCCCGTGCAGGGCGACGATCTTCCCCACCAGCGGCAGGCCCAGCCCCGCGCCCGGAGGCCGCGGCACCCCGGGTTGCGCCCGGTAGAAGGCATCGAAGATGTGCTCCAGCGCCTCGGCCGACATGCCGGGGCCGCTGTCCTTCACCGTGAGTGCGGCGAGTCCCTCCTCGGCGGAGACGGTGACCTCGACGGTGTCATCCTGCTCGCTGTGGTGGATGCCGTTCTCGACGAGGTTGTGGATGGCCTCGGCGATGCGCTCGCGGTCTCCCCGGACGAACACCTCCGCGCACGGGGGGATGTGCACCTGCACCTTGCCGTGTTCGGCGACGACGGCCAGGGAGCGGACCACCTCCTCGGCCACGGCCTTGAGGCCGAAGGGGCGCTGGTTGAGCTGCATCTTCCCGGACTGGAGCCGGGACATGAGCAGCAAGTCGTTCACCATGCGCAGCATGCGGTCGGAGTTCCGGTCGCAGATCTGCACCGCGCGGCGCTGGGAGTCCGTGAGGGGCCCCAGCTTCTCGCGTCCCAGCATCGCCAGGTACGACTTGATGGTGGTGAGCGGGTTCTTGAGGTCGTGCGAGACGTTGCCGAGCAGCTCCTCGCGGTTCTGCTCCAGGCTCTTCAAGCCCGCGATGGCTGTCTGGAGGTCTTTGTTGCGGCGGGCGCTGTCGTCGCGGAGCCGGGCCACCTCGTAGGCGGCGGCCAGCTGCGCGGCCAGCGACTGGAGCACGGTGTCGGAGACGGCGCGGCGCGCGCCCAGGACGACGAGCACGCCGGTGACGCCGTGGGGGCTCTCCAGCGGCACCGCGAGGGTGTCCGCTTCGCGCAGGAGCTTCTTCTCGGAGAAGGCGCGCCCCACCACGCCCTCGCCCGGGACGGCGGCGACGACGCGGCTGTCGTAGCGGCCACGCACGTGCTCGACGTGGAGCTGCTCGCGCGAGGCGAAGAAGCGGGCCACGTAACAGACCTTGGGCTTGAGCAGCGCGTGGAGCGTCTGGAGGTGGGAGCGCAGGGCCTCGGTGGGGCCCGCGTTGTCGGTGAGGTGGCGCGCCATCTCCAGGAGGGCGCGCGCGACGGCGTCGGCGTCAGCCGGGGGAGCCGGCTTCGCTGCTCGACGGGTGGACTTCTTCGAGGTGGTGGGGCGCAGCGGCACGACCTCTGCCAGGGCCCCTTTCTTCTTCGAGCGCACGGGAGAATCCTGCTCCAGGTTCCGAGCGCCTGGGAACGGCCCCGGTGTGCAGGGCCTTCCGGAGGACAGTGGTCGTGTCGGCTGCCCGACACGACCGGGCCCGGGCGCTCAGGCCCGGCGCTGGATGCGGCCGTCCTTGTCCAGGACGTAGGGCTCCACCAGGAGCGACTCCACGCGGGCGCGCTGCTCGCCCACGCTGAAGCCCGCGTCCGCCAGGGCGGAGAGCGCCGAGGTCTGCACCCGACGCGCCGTCTCGTCGGCCGTCAGGAGCGCGAGCATGGGCTCCCTGGCCGGCTCGTACTTGAAGGAGGCGAGCGCCTTGAGCGCGGCGATCTTCACGTCGTCCGACATGTCCGAGAGGAACGGGACGACCACCGGGGGGATGCGTGCGTCCTGGCGACCGGTGACGTGGTGGAGCAGGACGACCTTCTTCTCCGGGTTCTTCGTGTAGGTCGAGGACAGGTGCTGGAGCGCCTTCACGCAGGCCTCGGTCACCTCGTCCTCGCTGACCAGCTCACCCAGCAGCCTGAGCGCCCACGACGTGGCGGGCTCCGTCTTGCTGAGGAACTCGACGATGGGGGGGACGGCGTCCTTGCCGAAGGCCTTCACCAGCTCGAAGGTGTGCTCCTTCTCGTCGGCGTCCGTGGTGAGCGGGTCCACGGTGATGGTGAAGCGGGCCAGGAGCACGGAGACGGCCTCGGGGAACTTCATCTCCCCGAGCTGCTGGATGGCCTTCTGGCGGGTCGCCGGGTCGCCGTACTTCTGGGTGACCTTGGGCTTGAGCTTGAGGGCTTTCTCGGGGCCCGAGCCGCCCGTGAAGATGTCTAAGAGGCCCATGTGCGCGTGTGCTCCGTTTGCGGCGACGTGAAATCCGACTGTGGGAGGGGCCGTCTATGCCTTGGCGGCGCCCAGGACAAGAGACAAGAGCTTCAGAGGGTCAGCTCGCGACGGACATCGTCCCGGTAGGCCTTGGCCAGGGTCTCCGCCGCGGCGCGGGTCTCCGGGGTGTCGGTGTCCGGCACCTTGACCTGGAGGCGGAGGTAGAGGTCACCCGGTGAACCCCCCTTGAGGGAGGGCACCCCACGCCCCTTGAGGCGCATCTGCCGGCCGGACTGGGAGCCAGGGGGGACCTTGACGGTGAGCTCGCCCTGGAAGGTGGGGACGCGCACCTCCGCGCCCAGCATGGCCTCCGGCACCGTGACGGGCACGTCCATGTGGAGGTCGTCACCTTCCCGACGCACCAGGGGATGCTCCATCACCTCGGTCTCGATGTAGAGGTCGCCCGGAGGCCCACCCCTCGCGCCGGGGGCGCCCTGGCCCGCCAGCCGGACCTTGGAGCCGGTCTGGACGCCCGCGGGAATCTTCACCGTCAGGCGGACGCGCTCGTCCGGGGTGGAGCGGTCGGGGGAGGCGCGGCTGACGGACAGGGGCCGCTCGGTGCCGTTGACGGCCTCGGCCAGCGTCAGGCGGACCTGGGCGTTGAGGTCCTCGCCACGCTCGGGACCCATGGGGCCGCGCCCCCGGACCCGCCCGAAGGGGTCATTGAACCCGCCCCCACCGCCCCTGCGTCCTCCGAAGAGGTCGTTGAAGAGGTCCCCCAGGTCGAAGTCCTCGCCTCCGTAGGGGATGCCGCCCACGCCCCCCCGGGACGCCTGGGCGCGGTACTGCCGGTACGCCTCCGCCTTCTTCTCGTCGAAGCCGATCTTCTCGGCGTCCTCGCCGAACTCGTCGTAGAGCTTGCGCTTCTTCGGGTCCGACAGCACCTCGAAGGCCGAGTTGATCTGCTTGAACTTCTCCTCGGCGGACTTGTTGCCGGGGTTGACGTCGGGGTGGTGCTGGCGCGCGAGCTTCCGGAACGCCTTCTTGATGGCCTCCTCGGAGGCCGTCCGTTCCACGCCGAGGATCTGGTAGTAGTCGTCCGCCATTTGTTCCCGCCGAGCTGTACGTGATTGAAAGTAACCAGTCGGTGGGAGTGCGCCAGCAAGGACTGTTCGGCTGGCCTGGGATGTATAAAGTCCGGCGGAAGATGAGGGAGGCCATGGCAGCGCCGCGCCGAGCGGGAGCAGGTACCTTCTGGCTGGCGGGCTGGCTCCTCCTGCTGGCCGCCCCGGCCGTCCACGCCCAGGCTCCCGCGGGAGAGGCGCAGGGCAGGGTGGTGGACCGGGTGGTCGCCATCATCGAGGGTCGGGTGCTCACCCAGAGCGAGCTGGAGTTCGAGGCCCGGGTGGCCCTCGTGCAGCGGGGCGGCCTCCAGGCGCTCGATGTCCCCCTGGACGAGGAGCTCCTCCGGGGGGCGCTGGAGCTGGCCATCAGCCAGCGGGTCCAGGTGCTCAACGCCGACCGGCTCCAGGCGTTCCCCGCCGAACCCGCCGAGGTGGACGCGCGGCTGGAGGCGTTCCGGCTGCGCGTCGGGGGCTCCCAGGCCCTGGAGCGCTTCCTGGCCCGGGCGGACGTGGACGTGGAGGGGCTCAAGGCGGTGCTGACGCGGGGGCTCAGGGCCGAGCGTGTCCTGGACAGCCGCATCCGCCTGCGGGCCCAGGTGGGCGAGACGGAGATCCGTCGGTTCTACGAGCAGCACCCCGGGGACTTTCCGGCCGACTACGAGACGGTGCGGGAGTCCATCCGGGAGAAGCTCTTCCGCGAGCGCTATGCGGCGCTGGCCGTGGAGGAGCTGGCGCAGGTGAGGACCTCGGCCCAGGTGCGTCGGGTGGCGCCCTTCACACGGGAGGCAAAGCGATGAGGCGGATGCGGGAGGACGCCGAGCCACGCGAGCCGCATGGCTTCTCCATCCGTCAGATGACGGAAGGGGACCTGCCGGCGGTGATGGCGCTGGAGCAGGCGGCGTTCAAGAACCCCTGGTCCCCGGAGCTGCTCAAGCGCGAGCTCCAGCACGAGTGGTCCACCATCCTCCTGGTGGAGGAGCCCCGGCAGTTCGTGCCCCCGCTGCTCCTGGGCCTGGCCATCTTCTGGATCGTCCACGACGAGGTCCACGTGCTCAACGTGGCCACCGCCCCCCAGCACCGGCGGCGGGGCGTCGCGCGGGCCGTCATGGAGGAGGTGCTGGAGCGGGGCAGGGCACGCCGCTGCAGCCTCGCCACCCTGGAGGTCAGGAAGAGCAACGAGCCGGCGATCCAGCTCTACCGCGCCTTCGGCTTCCGCCCGGTGGGCATCCGGCCGAACTACTACGCGGACGAGGGCGAGGACGCCGTGGTGATGGTCCTCGACTTCTGAGCGCACGCGGAGTAGAGGACCGACCCGTCGTAAGCTGGGTTGACGAGTCTCAAGGAAAGACCTCATGGACGCTGACCTGTTCCAGGTCTGCGTCATGCCGTGCTTGACACGGAGGGGTCGCTCCCTATACTCGCGGCCTTTTTCAGTAGTCCTGTAGGTAGATATGCGCCGCCTCGTGTCTCGTGGCGGCTGCGAACCCGAAGAACGAGGTATCAGTGCCGACCATTAGCCAGCTGGTCCGCAAGGGCCGCGAGAAGCTGAACATCAAGGGCAAGAGCCCCGCGCTCAAGGAATGCCCCCAGAAGCGCGGCGTCTGCACCCGCGTGTACACGACGACTCCGAAGAAGCCGAACTCGGCCCTCCGCAAGGTGGCCCGCGTGCGTCTGACCAACGGAATCGAAGTGACGTCCTACATTCCCGGCGTGGGCCACAACCTCCAGGAGCACTCGGTGGTGATGATCCGCGGCGGTCGTGTGAAGGACCTCCCGGGCGTGCGCTACCACATCGTCCGTGGAACGCTCGACTCCGTGGGCGTGGCGGGCCGCAAGCAGAGCCGCTCCAAGTACGGCGCGAAGCGTCCGAGCTGAGCGCGATCACCTTCGTTTGAGAGTTGGGACGTTGAGCCCCGCACCCTGGGGAGCGTCCTCGTGAAGTTTCCTTCAGCGGTACTTGAAGCCCGTCGTAGCGTGCTCCCAAGGGAGCCAGGGCGTAAGGGAAGAGAGAAGAGATGCCTCGCCGTCGCGTAGTCGCCAAGCGCAAGATTCTTCCGGATCCGAAGTTCCAGGACCGGCTCGTCACCAAGTTCGTCAACGACCTGATGCGGAAGGGCAAGAAGTCCATCGCGGAAGGCGTCTGCTACGGAGCCTTCGCCCTCATCGAGGAGCGCGCGAAGGAGGACCCCCTCAAGACGTTCAAGAAGGCCCTCGACAACGTCAAGCCGGTGCTGGAGGTCAAGAGCCGCCGCGTCGGTGGCGCCACCTACCAGGTGCCCGTCGAGGTCCGTCAGGACCGCCGGGTCGCCCTCGGCATGCGTTGGATCATCACGTACTCCAAGGCCCGTGGCGAGAAGACCATGCAGGAGAAGCTGGCCGGCGAGATCATGGACGCCGCCAACAACCGCGGCAACGCGGTGAAGAAGCGTGAAGACACGCACAAGATGGCGGAGGCCAACAAGGCCTTCGCGCACTACCGCTGGTAGGTCTTTCGGCCTCGCGGTGTCCCGCCCGGATGCAGAGGTTGCATCCGGGCGGTTTCTTTAGGTGAAGCAGGTTCTCTGAAATCGTCCGGGTGGGAACGTGAGACGGGGCTCCCAAGCCCTCCCGCCCTCATGGAGAGGTACCGACGCAATGGCTCGCGAGCATCCCCTGGAGCGCTACCGCAACATCGGCATCATGGCGCACATCGATGCCGGCAAGACGACCACCACCGAGCGGATCCTCTTCTACACCGGCGCCATCCATCGGATGGGCGAGGTGCACGAGGGAAACACCACCACGGACTGGATGGTCCAGGAGCGTGAGCGCGGCATCACCATCACCTCCGCCGCCATCACCGCGTTCTGGCAGCGCAACGAGCAGCGCTACCGCGTCAACATCATCGACACCCCCGGACACGTGGACTTCACCATCGAGGTGGAGCGCTCCCTGCGTGTGCTCGACGGCGCCGTCACCGTGTTCGACGCGGTCAACGGCGTGGAGCCGCAGTCGGAGACGGTCTGGCGCCAGGCGGACCGCTACAAGGTCCCCCGCATCTGCTTCATCAACAAGATGGACCGCATCGGCGCGGACTTCGAGATGTCCGTGGGCACCATCCGCGAGAAGCTCGGCGCGCGCGCGGTGCGCATGCAGCTCCCCCTGGGCGCCGAGGACAAGCACCGCGGTGTCATCGACCTCCTGACGATGAAGGCCCTGGTCTTCGTCGACTCGGAGCAGGGCAGCCGCTACGACATCCAGGAGATTCCCGAGGAGCTGCGCGAGCAGGCCGAGGCCGCGCGCGCGGAGCTGCTCGAGGCCGCCGCGGAGCAGGATGACGCGCTGACGGAGAAGTTCCTGGAGGGCCAGGAGCTCACCGAGCAGGAGGTCCGCGCGGCCATCCGCAAGGGCTGCGTGGGGCTGAAGCTGTTCCCCGTGTTCTGCGGGTCTGCGTTCCGCCACAAGGGCGTGCAGCCGCTCCTGGACGCGGTCATCGACTACCTGCCGAGCCCGCTGGACATCCCGCCCGTGCACGGCAAGACGCCCAAGGGCGAGGACGCGGTGCGCGAGACGCGGGACGACGCGCCTTTCAGCGCCCTGGCGTTCAAGATCATGAACGACCCGGCGTTCCAGTCCCAGACGCTGACGTTCCTGCGCGTGTACTCCGGCAAGCTGGAGGCGGGCACGGCGGTGTGGAACTCGGTGAAGGGCAAGCGCGAGCGCGTCAGCCGCCTGGTCCAGATGCGCGCGGACAAGAAGGACGAGCTGACCGAGTGCTACGCGGGTGACATCTGCGCGGTGGTGGGCCTGAAGCTGGCGGCGACGGGCGACACGCTCTGCGACGACAAGCAGCCCATCATCCTGGAGCGGATGGAGTTCCCCGAGCCGGTCATCGACATCGCCATCGAGCCGAAGTCCACGGCGGACCAGGACAAGATCATCCAGTCGCTGCAGCGCCTGGCGATGGAGGACCCGTCCTTCCGCGTGCGCACGAACGAGGAGACGGGGCAGACGCTGATCGCCGGCATGGGCGAGCTGCACCTGGAGATCATCGTCGACCGCCTCCTGAGGGAGTTCAAGGTCGACGCGAACATCGGCAAGCCACAGGTGGCGTACCGCGAGACCATCACCACCCAGATGGAGGCCGAGGGCAAGTTCATCCGTCAGACGGGCGGCCGGGGCCAGTACGGCCACATCTGGCTGCGGGTGATGCCGAACGAGGCCGGCAAGGGCTTCGCCTTCGAGAACAAGATCGTCGGCGGCGTGGTGCCCAAGGAGTTCGTGGACGCGGTGCGCGACGGTGTCCAGGAGGCCCTCCAGAACGGCCCCGTGGCGGGCTACCCCATGGTGGACGTGAAGGTGGAGGCCTACGACGGCTCCGTGCACGACGTGGACTCGAGCGAGATGGCGTTCAAGATCGCCGGCTCGCTGGCCTTCAAGGACGCCGTGCGCGCGGCCAGCCCCGTGCTGCTCGAGCCCATCATGAACTGCGAGATCGTCACGCCGGAGCCCTTCATGGGCGACGTGATTGGCGACCTGAACGGCCGGCGAGGCAAGGTGCTGGGCATGACGCCCCGCCCAGGCGGCCTGCAGGCCATCCAGGCGCAGGTGCCCCTGGCCGCCATGTTCGGCTACTCGACCGACCTGCGCAGCCGCAGCCAGGGAAGGGCGACCTACACCATGCAGTTCAGTCACTACGCGCCGGCGCCCAAGACGGCGCTGAACCGCTACTGACGGCCCGGCAGTCGACCCTGCGGGCGATTTCAGTTGACGTTGTGGCGGGTTTGGAGCAGGACGCAGCACCTTCGCAGTGAGTTTTTGCGGGATTCGATACGCGCCGGGTGATTGACCGGCTCAGCCGCGGTGAGGAGTGTCATGGCCAAGGAGAAGTTCGAGCGTAACAAGCCCCACGTGAACATCGGCACGATCGGACACGTGGACCACGGCAAGACGTCGCTGACGGCGGCCATCACGAAGGTGCTGGCGAAGACGGGCGGCGCCACGTTCCTGGCGTACGACCAGATCGACAAGGCGCCGGAAGAGCGCGAGCGCGGCATCACGATTTCGACGGCGCACGTGGAGTACCAGACGGCGAACCGTCACTACGCGCACGTCGACTGTCCGGGCCACGCCGACTACGTGAAGAACATGATCACGGGCGCGGCGCAGATGGACGGCGCGATTCTGGTGGTGTCGGCGGCGGACGGCCCGATGCCCCAGACGCGTGAGCACATCCTGCTGGCGCGCCAGGTCGGTGTTCCGTACATCGTGGTCTTCCTGAACAAGGTGGACCTGCTGGACGACCCGGAGCTGCGCGAGCTGGTGGAGATGGAGGTGCGTGACCTCCTGAAGAAGTACGAGTTCCCCGGCGACACCATCCCCATCATCCCGGGCTCCGCGGTGAAGGCGCTCGAGGGTGACACGAGCGACATCGGCGAGCCGGCCATCCTGAAGTTGATGGCGGCGGTGGACAGCTACATCCCGACGCCGCAGCGCGCGACGGACAAGCCCTTCCTGATGCCGGTGGAGGACGTGTTCTCCATCGCCGGCCGTGGAACGGTGGCGACGGGCCGCGTGGAGCGTGGCAAGATCAAGGTCGGCGAGGAGGTCGAGGTCGTCGGCCTGCGCCCGACGCAGAAGACGGTGGTGACGGGCGTGGAGATGTTCCGCAAGCTGCTGGACGAGGGCATGGCGGGCGACAACATCGGCGCGCTGGTCCGCGGCCTGAAGCGTGAGGACATGGAGCGTGGGCAGGTGATTGCCAAGCCTGGCAGCATCACGCCGCACACCAAGTTCAAGGCGCAGATCTACGTGCTGTCGAAGGAAGAGGGTGGTCGCCACACCCCGTTCTTCAAGGGCTACCGTCCCCAGTTCTACTTCCGCACGACGGACGTGACGGGAACGGTGAAGCTGCCGGAGAACGTGGAGATGGTGATGCCGGGCGACAACATCGCGATCGAGGTGGAGCTGATCACCCCTGTCGCGATGGAGAAGGAGCTGCGCTTCGCCGTTCGCGAGGGTGGCCGCACGGTGGGCGCCGGCGTCGTGGCGGAAGTGATCGAGTAGCAGACCTCCTCCCGGCTCCCCGGAGTTCCCTTCCGGGGAATTTCCAGGGAGCCGGAGGAAATCCAGTTGCATACACTGGGGCGGGATGGTAATCACCGCGCCCCTTCGTTCTGAAGAAACGGCTCTGTGACAACCAGGGGACGTCGGTCGTAGCGCCTTCCGGGGCGTTGGCACAAAGTTCGTTCTAAGAGGTTCTTGCGAATGGCGACACAGAAGATCCGCATCCGGCTGAAGGCATACGACTCGAAGCTCCTGGACCAGAGCGCGGGTGAGATCGTCGAGACGGCTAAGCGCACTGGCGCGAAGGTCGCCGGTCCGATCCCCCTTCCTACGCGCATCAACAAGTTCACCGTGCTGCGTTCCCCGCACGTGGACAAGAAGAGCCGCGAGCAGTTCGAGATCCGCACCCACAAGCGCCTGCTCGACATTCTCGAGCCTACGCAGCAGACGCTGGATGCGCTCATGAAGCTGGATCTGTCGGCCGGCGTTGACGTCGAGATCAAGTCCTAGGAAGCGGGTGGGCGTCTGAGTGGTTTCACTCCGACCCCCGCGAGGAAAGTGCCATGGCGAAGTTTGACGTTGTCGACCTGGATTTGAAGAAGGTGTCGGAGATCGAGCTCTCCGACGACATCTTCGGCGCTGAGCCGAACACGCACCTCTTTTACGAGGTCGCGAAGATGCAGCAGATCAACCGGCGCCGCGGCACGGTGGGGGTGAAGAACACCTCGCTGGTCAGCGGCGGCGGCAAGAAGCCCTGGAAGCAGAAGGGCACCGGCCGCGCCCGCCAGGGTTCCATCCGCGCTTCCCACTGGGTGGGCGGCGGCAAGGCGATGGCTCCCAAGGCTCGCGACTACTTCTACCGCCCGCCCCGCAAGGTGCGCCGCGGTGCGCTCAAGTCCGCGCTGTCCCTACGCGCCAAGGAGAAGACGCTCATCATCCTGAGCGGGTTCTCCCTGGACGCCCCCAAGAGCAAGCAGGCCTTCGAGGTGCTGACCAAGCGCCTGAAGCTGCAGAACGCCCTGGTGGTGGACGAGAAGGGCAACACCAACCTGCACCGCAGCGTGCGGAACCTGGCCAAGTTCGACGTGCTTCCTCCCGAGGGTGTCAACCTCGAGATGGTGCTGAAGCACTCGCACCTGGTCCTGACCTCCGCGGCCGCGAAGACCCTCGAGGGGGCGCTGTCATGAAGATCCACGACGTCATCAAGGGCCCGCTCATCACGGAGAAGCTGGACAAGGCCCGCGAGAAGCTGCGTCAGTACTCGTTCATCGTCGACCTCAAGGCCACCAAGCACGACGTGGCTAACGCGGTGTCGACGCTGTTCAAGGTCACCGTCGAGGACGTGAACACCAACATCGTCCGCGGCAAGATCAAGCGCGTGGGTCGGAGCATCGGCAAGCGGCCCAACTTCAAGAAGGCGGTCGTCACCCTCAAGGAAGGCGACTCGATCGAACTCTTCGAGGGAGGGGCGGCCTGACGCTACGGCGTTGAGGTCAGCCTGAGGAACACACCATGGGCATCAAGAAGTACAAGCCGACAAGCGCCGCCCGCCGTCTGATGACGGTGTCCGATTTCGCGGACATCACCAAGGACGCGCCCGAGAAGAAGCTGACCGAGCCGCTGAAGCGCTCGGGCGGCCGCAACGTCCACGGCCACATCACCCGTCGTCACCAGGGTGGTGGTCACAAGCGCCGCTACCGCGTCATCGACTTCAAGCGTCGTGACAAGGACGGCGTGCCGGCCAAGGTCACCGCGGTGGAGTACGACCCGAACCGCACCGCCAACATCGCCCTGCTGACGTACGCGGACGGCGAGAAGCGCTACATCCTGGCCCCCGTGGGCCTGAATGTGGGCGACACGGTGTTCGCCGGCGAGAACGCGGACATCCGTCCGGGCAACTCCCTGCCGCTGCAGAACATCCCGGTGGGTACCGTCATCCACAACGTGGAGCTGAAGCCGGGCCGTGGCGCCCAGGTCATCCGCTCCGCCGGCACGTCCGGACAGCTGATGGCGAAGGAGGGCCGCTACGCGCAGGTGCGCATGCCTTCCGGGACCGTCCGCATGGTCCTCATCGAGTGCCGCGCCACCGTGGGCCAGGTGGGCAACATCGAGCACGAGATCATCCGCGTCGGCAAGGCGGGTAAGAGCCGGTGGCTGGGCATCCGCCCGACGGTTCGTGGTCTCGCGATGAACCCCGTGGACCACCCGCACGGTGGTGGTGAGGGTAAGTCCGGTCAGGGTAACCCGCACCCGGTGTCGCCGTGGGGCAAGAAGACCAAGGGTCTCACCACGCGCACCAACAAGCGTACTGACAAGTTCATCGTGAGCGGCCGCCGCCAGGGCGCGCGCAGCCAGTAAGAGGATTCGCAAGCCATGGCTCGTTCGATCAAGAAGGGTCCGTTCGTCGACGACTTCCTCGTCAAGAAGATCGAGGACATGATCAAGACGAACAAGAAGACTGTCGTGAAGACGTGGTCCCGCCGCTCCACCATCCTGCCGGAGTTCGTGGGTCACACCTTCGCGGTGCACAACGGGAAGAAGTTCATCCCGGTGTTCGTCACGGAGAACATGGTGGGCCACAAGCTCGGCGAGTTCGCCCCGACGCGTACGTTCGGTGGTCACTCGGCGGAGAAGAAGGTCGCCAAGGCCCCGGGCAAGTAGCCTGGCGCATTGCCTGAGAGCCTGAGGAGATGACCATGGAGTCGACTGCACATCTGCGTTTCCTGCGCATGAGCCCCCGCAAGCTGTCCACCGTTGCGGCGCTCGTCCGGGGCAAGCCCGTTGAGGCGGCCCTCAACATCCTGAAGTTCACCCCGCGCGCCGCGGCCCTGCCGGTGGAGAAGCTCATCAAGAGCGCCGTGGCCAACGCGACCGACAAGTCCAAGGGACAGGTCGACGTGGACACGCTCTACGTCAAGACCATCTCGGTGGACCAGGGTCCCACCCAGCGCCGGTTCATGCCGCGCGCCATGGGCCGGGCCACCCCCATCAAGAAGAAGACCGCCCACGTCCACGTGGTGCTGGCCGAGGCCAAGAAGTAGGACCCGTCGGGCCCTGCCCGGACGTTCAAGGAGATTCACGTTGGGACAGAAAGTTCATCCGATCGGGTTCCGGCTTGGCGTCATCAAGACCTGGGACTCCAAGTGGTTCGAGCACAAGAACTACGCGCAGTGGCTCCATGAAGACATCCGCATCCGCGAGTTCGTGAAGAAGTCGCTGAACCACGCGGGCGTGTCCAAGGTGGAGATCGAGCGCGCCGCCAACAAGGTGAAGGTCAACGTCCACACCGCGCGTCCGGGCATCGTCATCGGCAAGCGCGGCGCGGGCATCGAGACGGTGAAGAAGGACCTCCAGCAGTTCACGAAGAACGAGGTCTTCCTCAACATCGTCGAGGTCCGCAAGGCGGAGACCGACGCGCAGCTGGTGGCGGAGAACATCGCCACGCAGCTCGAGCGCCGCATCGCCTTCCGCCGCGCCATGAAGAAGGCGCTGCAGACGGCCATGAAGTTCGGGGCGAAGGGCATCCGCGTGGCCTGCTCGGGCCGCCTGGGTGGCGCCGAGATGGCGCGCTACGAGTGGTACCGCGAGGGCCGCGTGCCCCTGCACACCCTCCGCGCGGACATCGACTACGGCTTCGCCGAGGCCAAGACGACCTACGGCAAGATCGGCTGCAAGGTCTGGGTCTGCAAGGGCGAGGTTCTCCCGGGCAAGGGTGGCCAGGCCCCCATGCCCTCCAACCGGTAATTGCCCTCCCGCGCCGGGTGTCTCCGCGAGGAGGCGCCCGGGGCAGGGTAGGGAAGGACAGCGACGATGCTTCAGCCTGCACGTACGAAGTACCGCAAGATGCACAAGGGCCGCATGCCGGGCGCCGCTCACCGTGGCAGCGACCTGACCTACGGCGAGTTCGGTCTGATGAGCCTTCAGCCGGGCTGGATCACCTCCCGGCAGATCGAGGCGGCCCGTATCGCGATGACCCGCCACGTGAAGCGCGGCGGCAAGATCTGGATCCGAATCTTCCCGGACAAGCCCATCACCAAGAAGCCCGCCGAGACCCGAATGGGTACCGGTAAGGGCGGCGTGGAGTACTACGTCGCGGTGGTGAAGCCCGGCCGTATCCTCTACGAGATGGAGGGCATGACGACCGAGGTGGCCACCGGGGCGCTGAAGCTGGCGCAGGCGAAGCTGCCCGTGCTCACGAAGATCGTGAAGCGCGCGGACCTGAGCCTCTAGGCACCGCGGCGGGAGCCGTCCTCTGGGTGGCTCCCGCACGCATGTGGAGATTGCAATGGCGACTGCGAAGGAACTGAGGGAGCTGTCGGCGGACGACCTGCAGCGGCGGGCGATGGAACTGCGCGAGACGCTGTTCCAGGACCAGCTCAAGCGGCGGACCGGCTCGCTGGACAACCCGGCGGAGCGGACCCAGCACCGGCGTGACCTGGCCCGTATCCTGGCCGTGCTGACCGAGAAGAAGAAGGCGGCGAAGGCGTAACGCCTCCACCCGCGAATCCTCCAAGCGCGCTCGCCACGGGGCGGGTGCGCAAGGCCATCCGGGACGTGAGAGCGCCCGGGTGCATGAGAGACAGTGAGAGAGAAGATGGCTGAGACGACCGAAGCGCCCAAGGCAGAGACCTCCACCCGCGGCCGTCCCAAGACGCGCGTGGGAATCGTCACCTCCAACAAGATGCAGAAGACGGTGGTGGTCACCGTCCAGCGCCGGGCTCCCCACCCGAAGTACGGGAAGATCATGAGCCTGCGCGAGAAGTACAAGGCCCACGTGGAGGACCACGACTACCCGAAGAAGGTCACCATCAACGAGGGTGACCGGGTCCGGATCGCCGAGACCAAGCCCGCTTCGAAGGACAAGCGTTGGCGCGTGGTCGAGGTGCTGGAGAAGAGCAAGAACGTCTAGCACGCACCTCCACATGCGCGGCCGAGAGGCTGCGCGGTGGAGACACCGGCGATAGGAGATTCCCAGATGATTCAGATGACGAGCGTGCTCGACGTGGCGGACAACTCGGGCGCGAAGAAGGTGTTCTGCATCAAGGTGCTCGGCGGTTCGAAGCGCAAGTACGCGTCCATCGGCGACGTCATCGTCGTGTCGATCCGCGAGGCGCTGCCCAACTCGAAGGTGAAGAAGGGTGACGTGGCCAAGGCCGTCATCGTCCGCACCAAGCGCGAGGTGGGTCGTCCCGACGGCAGCTTCATCAAGTTCGACGGCAACTCCGCGGTCCTCATCAACAAGGACATGGAGCCCATTGGTACGCGTATCTTCGGGCCGGTCGCCCGTGAGCTCCGCGCCCGCAAGTTCATGAAGATCATCTCGCTGGCGCCCGAAGTCCTCTGAAGAGGACCCACCAGGCCGGACGGCGAGCAGCCAGAGAGACGAGGAAGCCATGCAGAAGATGAAGGTGGGAGACACGGTCCAGGTCATGGCCGGGGCCGAGGCCTCCGAGAAGACCCCTGCGACGAAGCGCGGCAAGGTGCTGAAGATCGACCAGGAGGCCGGCCGGGTGACTGTGGAGGGCCTGCGCCTGGTCAAGCGGCACCTGAAGAAGACGCCGCAGAACCCTGAGGGTGGCATTGTCGAGAAGCCCGGCACCATCGCCCTGGCGAATGTCCAGGTCGTTTGCGTGAAGTGCGACAAGCCGACCCGCGTGGGCATCAAGACGGACGGTGAGAAGCGCCAGCGGTTCTGCAAGAACTGCGACGCGCTGATTGACTAGGAGTCCCTGTTGGGGCATGTATGCGCGCCCTTCTGTCCGCCCTGGTAGGCGGGTAGGGGGGCGTGCAGGCAACGAGGGCCTGGGTAGTCCACGGGGCCCTCGCGGTGTTTTCAGTTTCCAGGTGAAGGACTGATCGGACGCGCTGGGTCACGACGGCGCCCGAAGCAGAGGATACGACGATGGCTGACGAGAAGAAGCCGGACCAGAAGGAAAAGAAGGCGAAGCGGGGCAAGAAGGAAGAGGCCAAGAAGGTTGGCTTCGCGGCGAACATCGAGGAAGGCCTCGAGAGCAAGCCGGCCCGCATGAAGGAGCGCTTCCGCAAGGAAGGGGTGCCCGCCCTGATGAAGGAGCTGGGCCTCAAGAACCCGATGGAGGTTCCGCGTCTCCAGAAGATCGTCGTCAACATGGGTCTGGGCGAGGCGCTCGCCAACAACAAGATCCTGGAGTCCGCGGTGGACCAGCTCGCGGCGATCACGGGCCAGAAGCCCATCGTGACGCGCGCCCGTAAGAGCATCGCGAACTTCAAGCTGCGCCAGGGCCAGGCCATCGGTGCCGCCGTCACCCTGCGTGGCGCCCGCATGTACGAGTTCATGGACCGCCTCATCACGGTGGCGCTGCCGCGCGTGCGTGACTTCAAGGGCGTGTCCCCGAAGGCCTTCGACGGGAAGGGCAACTACACGCTCGGCGTGCGCGAGCAGATCATCTTCCCCGAAATCAACTACGACCAGATCGAGAAGGTGAAGGGGCTCAACATCAGCTTCGTCACCACTGCCCGGAACGACGAGCAGGGGCTGGCGCTGATGCGTCACTTCGGCATGCCCTTCCGCCAGTAAGCCCTCGAGCCAAGGACCTCAAAGACAATGGCCAAGCTCTCCAAGATTGCCCAGGCGAAGCGCAAGCCGAAGTTCGCCGTGCGCCAGTACAACCGCTGCCCGCTGTGCGGCCGGCCGCGCGCGTTCCTGCGCAAGTTCAAGATGTGCCGCATCTGCCTGCGCAACCGTGCGCTGCGCGGTGAGATCACCGGCGTGACCAAGTCGTCCTGGTGAGCCGGTAGGGCAGGGTGCCAAAGGGGCCTTGACGGTCCCGTTGGCGCCCTGGACGCGCTTCGGAAGGAGCGTGTCCACGAGTAGTTTCAACCCAGGTAGTTGCGCTCGGCGCGAACCCCCGGGATGGGCCCGGCAGGCGCGACGAACGCGAACACGAAGCACCCGGACCGGGTGCTCGTTTGGAAGGTAGCCCATGCCGGTCAATGATCCCGTTGGCGACATGCTGACCCGCCTGCGCAATGCGTCGCGCGCGCGTCACGACAAGGTCGTCATTCCCCACTCGAAGCTCAAGCTCGAGGTCATCAAGGTCCTCAAGGACGAGGGCTACATCGGGGAGTACGTCGTCCACACGCAGGACGGCTCGCCCCAGAGCGAGATCACCGTTCAGCTCAAGTACGGGCCGGACCGCGCTCCCGCCATCACCGGCATCCGCCGCGTGTCCAAGCCAGGTCTGCGCCGCTACGTCGGCGTGAACGACATCCCGCAGGTGCTGGGAGGCATGGGTATCTCCATCCTCTCCACGTCCCGCGGCATCCTGGTGGACTCCGAGGCCCGCAAGCAGAAGGCGGGCGGCGAGCTGCTCTGCACCGTCTACTAGCCAGCGGCCTGGTGGCCGCGCCTCGTGAGAGTGCGCGCCCCGGGCATACAGGACCGAGGCAACCATGAGTCGGATTGGAAAACTGGCGATCAAGCTCGGCGACAAGACGAAGGCCGTCGTCGCCGGCCAGCAGGTGAACTTCGAGGGCCCCAAGGGCAAGCTGTCCGTGAAGCTGCCCGGCAAGGTCAAGGTGGAGATCAAGGACGGTCAGGTGACCGTGCAGCGCGCGGATGACTCGCGCGAGGCGCGCAGCCTGCACGGCCTGACGCGCACCATCCTCGCCAACGCCGCGAAGGGCGTGTCCACGGGCTTCGAGAAGAAGCTGGACATCCGCGGCGTCGGTTTCCGCGCCGAGGTGAAGGGCAAGGCCATCCACTTCGCGCTGGGCTACTCCCACCCCGTCGTCTTCGACCTCCCCGAGGGCGTGACGGCGGAAGTGGACAAGACGGCCCGCACCGAGGACAGCCTCCCTACCGTGGGGCTGACGCTGCGTTCGGCGGACAAGGAAGTGCTCGGCGCGACGGCGGTGAACATCCGCTCGCTGCGCCCGCCCGAGCCGTACAAGGGCAAGGGCATCAAGTACTCCGAGGAGCGCATCCGCCGTAAGGAGGGCAAGACCGGAACGACGTAATCGTTCCGTCTGTCCTGAGTGTTCCCAATCCCGCCGGGCCCATGGGGTCTGGCGGCATCATCCGGCGGCGGAAGACCGCATCGCCGCCGGAAGGACAAGGAAGCAGCCATGCCGACGAAGATCGATCCCCGTATCAAGAGGAAGAACCGCATCCGCAAGAAGCTCTCGGGTACCACCGAGCGGCCGCGGCTTACCGTCTACAAGAGCCTCAAGCACATCTACGCGCAGGTGGTGGACGACACCACGGGCAAGACCCTCGCGTACGCCTCGTCGCTGTCCAAGGAGCTGAAGGGCCAGGACGAAGGCGACAAGAAGGCGGACGCGAAGCGGGTGGGTGCCCTCATCGCGCAGCGGTGCAAGGCTGCCAACGTCGAGGCGGTGGTGTTCGACCGCAACGGCTTCCCCTATCACGGGCGCATCGCCGCCGTGGCTGACGCCGCGCGCGAGGCCGGGCTGAAGTTCTAGCTTTCGAAAGGATTTCCAAGTGGCAACTCCGATCAATCCGAACGATCTGGACCTCACCGACCGCGTGGTGAACATCAACCGCGTCGCCAAGGTGGTGAAGGGCGGCCGGCGGTTCTCGTTCGCCGCCCTCGTGGTGGTGGGTGACGGCGCCGGACACGTGGGCGTCGGCCTGGGCAAGGCCAACGAGGTTCCCGAGGCCATCCGCAAGGGTGGCGAGAACGCGAAGAAGAACCTGTTCCGCGTTCCGCTGATGGGTCACACGATTCCGCACGAGGTGCTCGGGCACTTCGGCGCCGGCTGGGTGCTGCTGAAGCCGGCCAGCGAAGGTACGGGCGTCATCGCGGGTGGCGCGGTGCGCGCGGTGCTGGAGGCGGCGGGCATCCGCAACATCCTGACGAAGAGCCAGGGTTCGCGGAATCCGCACAACGTGCTGAAGGCCACGGTCGCGGGTCTGAAGCTGCTGCGCAGCGCGGCGCAGGTGTCGCGCCTCCGCGGCAAGGACGTCGAGTCGGCGAAGCTCGCCGGGGAGCAGAGGGGCTAGTCATGGCGCTCAAGGTGAAGCTGACGAAGAGCTACGCGGGCGCTTCCGAGGACATGCTGGCCACCATCCGTGGCCTGGGTCTGAAGAAGTTCGGTGATGAGCGCCTGCTGAAGGACACGCCGGCCATCCGCGGGATGGTGTTCAAGGTGAAGCACCTGGTCTCCTCGGAGACGGTGTCCGCCGAGGCGCCGGCGCCCAAGCGCCGCAAGCCGCGCAAGATCGCCCTGCGGGACCGCGCGCGCGCCTACCAGGCCAAGGCCTGAGCACGAGAGGACCTAAGACAATGAGCACTCTGCACGGTTTGAAGCGCCCCTCGCGCTCGTGGCACCGCAAGAAGCGCGTGGGCCGCGGTCAGGGTTCCGGCCTGGGCAAGACGGCCGGCCGCGGTGGCAAGGGCCAGAAGGCCCGCACCGGTAACATGCGGTTCGAAGGCTTCGAGGGTGGCCAGAGCCCCCTGCAGCGCCGCCTGCCGAAGTTCGGCTTCAACTCCCCCAACCGCACGGTGTACGCGGTGGTGAACCTGTCGGATGTGGACACCCACTTCGACGCCGGTTCCACGGTGGATGAGGCCTCGCTGAAGAAGGCGGGTCTGGTGAAGGGCCGCTATGACGGCGTGAAGCTTCTGGGTCGGGGCGCGCTGACGAAGAAGGTGACCATCCGGGTGCACAAGGCCTCCGAGACCGCCAAGTCGGCGGTCGAGAAGGCGGGTGGCGCGGTGGACGTCCTTCCCCTGATGGCCCACAAGCCCGAGGCGGCCGCCAAGGCGCACGCTGGCAAGGGCGTCAAGGCCCCTCGGCAGCCGAAGGCCTGAGCATGTCCGACGCGCATCACTTGTCGGTGGTGCGCGTCATTTCGCTTGTGTAGGCTTCTGCGCCCCTTTCCCATCCGTGGAACAGGGGCGTTTTGTCGTCCTGGCAGAACCCTCACGAAGAGGATGGCTACCCCGTGGCTCTCAATGCCTTCGCCAACGTCTTCCGCATCGCGGAGCTGCGCAGCCGGCTCGCGTACACGCTAGCCCTGCTGGCCGTCTACCGCATCGGCATCTTCATCAACACGCCCGGCGTGGACCGGGCCGCGATGAACGCCTTCATGGACGCCCAGAAGCAATCGGGCGGTCTGGTCTCGCTGTTCAACCTCTTCTCCGGCGGCGCGCTGGAACAGATGTCCATCTTCGGATTGGGCATCATGCCCTACGTCAGCGCCTCCATCATCATGCAGCTCCTGGCGGTGGTCATCCCCAGCCTGGAGCGCCTGCAGAAGGAGGGGGCGGCGGGCCGGCAGAAGATCAACCAGTACACGCGCTACGGCACCATCGTCCTCTCCGTCATCCAGGGCATCGGCATCTCCCGCTGGCTGGCGTCGCTGGGGCGCTCGGACGCGGGGCAGAGCGGCTTCAACCAGGTGGTGGTGCCGGACGACAGCGTCTGGTTCACCTTCATGACGGTGGTCAGCCTGACGGCGGGCACGGCCTTCATCATGTGGCTGGGTGAGCGCATCACCGAGCGCGGCATCGGCAACGGCATCTCGCTCATCATCTTCGCGGGCATCGTGGCGGGTGTGCTCCCCGGCGCCAGCACGCTGCTGGACCTGACGCGGCAGGAGGTCATCGCGGTCGCCGAGGTCCTGGCGCTGCTGGTGTTCATGCTCCTCATCATCGCGGTGGTGGTCTACGTGGAGCGCGGCATGCGCCGCATCCCCATCCAGTACGCCAAGCGCATGGCGGGGCGGCGGATGTTCGCGGGCCAGGCCACGTACTTCCCGATGAAGGTCAACACGGCCGGCGTCATCCCGCCCATCTTCGCGGGCGCGGTGCTGTCGTTCCCGGCGACGCTGGGCACGTGGTTCCCGTTCCTCCAGGACGTGCAGCGGGCCATCGAAGGCAACCTGTGGATCTACAACGGGCTGTTCGTGCTGATGGTCATCTTCTTCGCCTACTTCTACACGGCGCTGACCTTCCGTCCGGATGACGTGGCGGACAACATCAAGAAGCAGGGCGGCTACATCCCGGGCATCCGCCCGGGCCGGCAGACGGCGGAGTTCATCGAGCGGGTGCTGAACCGGCTCACGTTCGGCGGCGCCATCTACCTGGCGGTCATCTGCGTGATTCCGTCGGTCATCAGCGGTCTGCTCAACGTGCGCTTCACGTTCGGCGGCACGGCGCTGTTGATCGTCGTGGGCGTGGCCCTGGACACGGTGCAGCAGATCGAGGGTCACCTCATCAGCCGCAACTACGAGGGCTTCGCGGGTCCGCGCGGTCCCCGCATCCGCGGCCGGGTGCGCGTGGCGGCCTGAGTCACGGCGACAACGTCACGGGCGCCTCTCCTCGTCGTGGGGAGGGGCGCCTCGTCGTTCCGGGGCGCAGTCATTCGAGTTATTCGGTGGTGCACATGGGGGGCGCGTGAAAGTTTCGTGGCTGACGACTTCCGTGCCTTCCTTGGGAGCTGAGAGGAGCACATGAACCTGATCCTGTTGGGACCGCCGAACGCGGGGAAGGGTACCCAGGCGAAGAAGCTCTTCGCCGACTTCCACATCCCGCAGATCTCCACCGGTGACATCCTCCGCAAGGCTGTGGCGGAGAAGACGGAGCTGGGGAAGGTCGCGGGGCCGCTGATGGCGGCGGGCCAGTACGTGCCGGACGAGGTCGTGATTGGAATCGTCGAGGAGCGCCTGAAGGAGGCGGATGTCGCTCAGGGCTTCGTCCTGGACGGTTTCCCTCGCACTCCGGGCCAGGCGGACGCGCTGGACAGGATGCTGGAGCGGCTGGGCAAGAAGCTCGACGCCGTCGTGTCGCTCGAGGTGCCGCACGAGACGCTGGTGAAGCGTGGCTCGGGACGGCGCGTGTGTCCGAAGGACGGCAGCGTCTACCACGTGGAGACGAGCCCGCCGAAGCGCACGGGCTTCTGCGACAAGTGTGGCGAGGGCCTGGTGCAGCGGCCGGACGACATGCCGGAGGTCATCGAGAAGCGCCTCCAGAAGTACGACGCCGAGACCAAGCCCCTGAAGAACTTCTACGAGAAGAAGGGCGTGCTCAAGAGCGTGGACGGCGTGGGCTCTCCGGAGGGCATCTACGAGGAGATCAAGGCCGCCGCGGGTCGGAGCAAGGCCTGATGGACGGACGGGCTGGCGAGCGGAGCTCGGGGGCTTGCGGTGCCTCGAGTCGCTGGCCACCCGTGTCCCGTGCAGGTGAGGTTGGCGCGGGACTCCGATGAGCCAGGTGGAGATCAAATCCCGGGAGGAGATCGCGCTCATGCGCGAGGCCGGTCGCATCGTGGCCGACGTCCTGGATGCGCTCGAGCAGGCCGTGGCGCCGGGCATCACCACCTGGGAGCTGGACGCGCTCGCGGAGAAGATGACCGCGGAGCGGGGCGCCAGGCCAGCCTTCAAGGGCTACCTCGGCTTCCCGTGTGTGCTCTGCGCCTCCATCAACGACGAGGTGGTGCACGGCATCCCCAGCCGGAAGCGGAAGCTGGTCGAAGGCGACCTGATGAAGCTCGACTTCGGGGTGTCGTACCGGGGGTGGTTCGGGGACTCGGCGCGGACGGTGCCGGTGGGGAAGGTGTCCCCGGAGGCGCGGTCCCTGGTGGAGACCACCCGGGAATCGCTCCAGAAGGCCATCCAGGCCATGAAGCCGGGCAACCGGCTGGGGGACATTGGCCACGCCGTCCAGCGGCACGTGGAGGCGCGGGGATTCTCCGTGGTCCGGGATTTCACGGGCCACGGGATTGGCCGCAAGCTCCACGAGCACCCACACGTGCCCAACTACGGGCAGGCAGGGGCGGGGATGAAGCTGCGCGCGGGCATGGTGCTCGCGGTGGAGCCGATGGTGAACGCCGGGACCTCGGACATCGAGATCCTGGAAGATGACTGGACGGCGGTGACGGCGGACCGGAAGTTGTCCGCCCACTTCGAGCACACCATCCTCATCACGGATGGGGGGCCCGAGGTGCTCACCCGAGGGCGTTGAGGACGGCCGGGACTGCGGGTGAAATAGGTCCTTGTTACGGTGGGTTGGTAGGAATCCGAGTTTTGCTGCGCGGGACGCTTGCCACTTGCGGACCAAAGTGCTACTCCGCCGCGCTTCCAAGAGGTTCGTGGTCCGGGAAGAGGTTTGACGCTTGCCGAAGGATGATTCCATCGAAGTTGAGGGGACGGTGATGGAGCCCCTCCCCAACGCGATGTTCCGTGTGGAGCTGGACAACGGCCACAGGGTGCTCGCGCACATCTCGGGCAAGATGAGGATGCACTTCATCCGAATCCTTCCCGGTGACAAGGTGAAGGTCGAGCTGTCTCCGTACGACCTGACGCGTGGACGGATCACGTACCGGGCGAAGTAACGAAAAGGGCGGCCCGCTGATGTAGGGGTGGGTGGCCCGCTGGCTTTTCTCTGTTCGAAGGAAGGAAGTTCGCTCCATGAAGGTTCGGGCGTCCGTCAAGAAGATCTGCGACAAGTGCAAGGTTGTCCGCCGCAAGGGTATCGTGCGCGTGATTTGCGCCTCCAACCCCCGGCACAAGCAGCGCCAGGGCCGATAGCCGCAAGGCTGTTGGCTTCAGACCAACTCCACTCCAGAAGGAAGACCGAAGATGGCTCGTATCGCCGGCATCGACCTGCCGCCCAACAAGCGCGCCGTGATCTCGCTCCAGTACATCTACGGGATCGGCAACAAGTCCGCGCAAGACATCATCGCGGCGGCGGGTATCGACCCCACCACCCGGACCAAGGACCTCACCGAGGATCAGGCTCGAAAGATCCGCGAGATCATCGAGGCCAGCTACAAGGTCGAGGGTGACCTCCGGCGTGAAGTGACGATGAACATCAAGCGCCTGATGGACCTGGGCTGCTACCGGGGCCTGCGTCACCGCAAGGGTCTGCCCGTCCGCGGTCAGCGCACCCACACCAACGCGCGCACCCGCAAGGGTCCGAAGCGTGGCATCGTCCGGGCGAAGCCGGCGGCTCCGGCTCGGTAAACCGCAGCGCTGGCGCCATGAGGCGCTGGCGTCGATCACCTCTCAGGAGCAGCAACTCACATGGCTGACGAGACCAATACTTCGGCTGCGGCGCCCACGGGTGCCGAGGGCGAGGCCCCGGCCGCGAAGAAGTCCAAGCGCAAGGGCAAGAAGAGCATCCTCAACGGCGTGGTCCACATCCAGTCCACGTTCAACAACACCATCATCACGATCACGGACGTGTCCGGGAACGTGATCTCCTGGTCCTCGGCCGGGGCGCGTGGCTTCAAGGGAAGCCGCAAGTCCACCCCGTTCGCCGCCCAGGTGGCCGCCGGCGACGCCGCCGCGAAGGCGATGGAGCACGGCCTGAAGAACGTGTCCGTGTTCGTGAAGGGGCCGGGCGCGGGTCGTGAGTCGGCGCTGCGCGCGCTGGCCGCCGCTGGCCTGAAGATCAACCTCATCCGCGACGTGACGCCCATCCCGCACAACGGGTGCCGTCAGCCCAAGCGTCGTCGCGTCTAAACCCTTCGTCCGGGTCGCCCCGCGTGCTCACGCGCGCCGGGGCGGCTCCAGATCATCTCCAAGGACAAGACCATGGCCCGTTATACCGCGAGCGCTTGCCGTATCTGCCGGCGCGAAAACCTCAAGATGTACCTGAAGGGCGACCGCTGCTACACGGACAAGTGTGCCATCGAGCGCCGCCCGTATCCCCCCGGCCAGCACGGCCAGGGCCGCGTGAAGTTCTCTGGTTACGGCGTGCAGCTGCGCGAGAAGCAGAAGGTCAAGCGCATGTACGGCCTGCTGGAGAACCAGTTCCGCGGCTACTACCACCGCGCGTCCGCCGCCAAGGGCAAGACGGGTGAGAACCTCCTGCAGCAGCTGGAGCTCCGCCTGGACAACGTGGTGTTCCGCATGGGCTTCGCGGACACGCGCAACGAGGCGCGCCAGCTGGTGCGTCACGGTCACTTCCAGGTGAACGGCCGCAAGGTCAACATCCCCTCGTTCTCCATCAAGCCGGGCACGGCCGTCGAGGTGGTGGAGAAGAGCCGCAAGGTGCTCCGCATCTCCGAGGCGCTGGAGACGGTGGACCGCCGTGGCGTTCCGCAGTGGATCGACCTGGACAAGAAGGCGTTCAAGGGCACGGTTCGCACGGTCCCCAACCGCGAGGACCTGACCATGCCCATCCAGGAGCAGCTCATCGTCGAGCTGTACTCGAAGTAATCGTCCACGCCAGGCGCAATCTGGCGCCTGGAAGTGGAACCCAGCGCCCTGGCCGACGAGGCCGGGGCGTCGTGCTTTATCGCAGTCCCCTACGTGTCCATCCTCCCGCCGTGCTGGTGGGTAAGTCGGTGGTGGCGCACGTCTTCAGGAGCCGTACACCATGGCAGATACGTTCGTTGCGAAGAACTGGCGTGACCTCATCAAGCCGCGCCGGATGGAAGTGGACCAGGACAGCCTGACGCCCACCTACGGCAAGTTCGTCGCGGAGCCGCTCGAGCGCGGTTTCGGCACGACGCTGGGCAACTCGCTGCGCCGGGTGCTCCTGTCGTCGCTGCAGGGCGCGGCGATCACGTCCGTGAAGATCGAGGGCGTGGACCACGAGTTCACCACCATCCCCGAGGTGTCCGAGGACGTCACGGACGTCGTGCTGAACCTGAAGGAAGTCCTCCTTCGGATGCACACGAACGAGACGAAGACGCTGCGCATCGAGGCGGAGGGCCCCAAGGAGGTCAAGGCGGGTGACATCATCGCCGACGCCGACGTGGAGATCCTCAACCCGGGCCACCACATCTGCACCATCTCCGAGGGTGGCAAGCTCCGCATGGAGCTGACGTGCCGCCGGGGCCGTGGCTACGTGCCGGCCAACTCGAACAAGGTGGCGGGCTCGCCCATCGGCACCATCCCCATCGACTCGCTGTTCTCGCCCACGCGCAAGGTGAACTACCAGGTCACCAACGCCCGCGTCGGTCAGGTCACCGACTTCGACAAGCTGTCGCTCGAGGTCTGGACGGACGGCTCGGTGTCGCCGCAGGACGCGGTGGCGTACGCGGCGAAGATCATCAAGGAGCAGCTGACCGTCTTCGTGAACTTCGACGAGACCGAGGAGCCGGTCATCGCCGAGGCGCCGAAGGAGGAGGCGAAGCTCAACGAGAACCTGTTCCGCTCGGTGGACGAGCTGGAGCTGTCGGTTCGCTCGGCCAACTGCCTGCAGCAGGCGAACATCAAGACCATCGGCGACCTGGTGCAGCGCACCGAGGCCGAGATGCTCAAGACGAAGAACTTCGGCCGCAAGTCGCTCAAGGAGATCAAGGAGATCCTGGCGGAGATGGGCCTGTCGCTGGGCATGAAGCTGGAGAACTGGCCGCCGAAGCAGGCCCCGGCTCCCGCGGCGCCCAAGGCGTAGGTCTTTCGCGGTACGTGGTACTTTCCCCGCGCGCCCGCGACATGGCGGCAGGCGGCGCGCGGCGGGAAGGAGCCCGGTGAAGTCCTCCGGGCTCGACGAGCAGTGGTGGGCCTCGTGTCGGGTCCACCCTTCCCACCCGGTACCTGATACGGCCGGAGTGGTGGGTCCCCACGGGGGCCCGGAGCACGACGATGCGTCACAGGGTAGGACAGAGGAAGCTGCACCGCACCACGAGCCACCGTCTCGCGATGCTGAACAACATGGTCACCTCGCTGCTCGAGCACCAGGCCATCCGCACCACGCTTCCCAAGGCCAAGGAGGCCCGGAAGCTGGCGGAGCGCATCATCACGCTGGGTAAGCGTGGTGGGCTCTCCAACGTGCGCCTGGCGGCCCGGACCGTGAAGGACCGTGACGTGCTGAAGAAGGTCTTCAGCGAGTACAAGGACCGTTACGCCAACCGCCCCGGCGGCTACACCCGCATCGTTCGTCTCGGCTTCCGCCGGGGTGACGCCGCGGAGATGGCCCTGCTGGAGCTGGTGGATCGGCCCGAGAAGAAGGCCGCGCCCGCCGCCGAGGCTCCTGCGTCCACCGAGGAGACCAAGGCCGAGTAACGGCCGCCAGCCGCGCCCCTTCGCGAGGAGGGGCCGGTGGCAACGCGAGGGCGCTCTTCCCGCTGGGGAGGGCGCCCTTCGCTTTTGCGGGGCTACTTCTTGGGGCTCAGCAGGCGCTTCCACTCGTTGCGCAGGTCCTCGGTGAGGTTCGCGCTGTCGTCGTGGCTGCGCATCTCCAGCGTCTCGAAGCGCAGGTCCGCGGGGGCCGCGCCGCTGGTGCCCATGAGCTGCTTGGGGGTGATTGTCATGAACTCCCCCGCGCCCACGGACGCCACCGCCGCGCGGTACTGGCCGTTGACGATGAGGGTGACGTCCTTCCACTCCTCCTTGCTCTCGTTCCAGATGGTGATGGACGGGCGGTCCAGCTTGTCGCTGAGCACCAGGCGCGCGTCCATGTCACCCGTCTGCACGGAGCTGCCAGGGCAGGCGATGGCGAAGCTCGCCGCCGTCATCACCAGCCACCCGGCGACGATGGAGGCCTTGTACTTGAAGAACCTGTCGCGGTTGCTGAAGTCCGCCGCGAACTCCTTGAGGACGGAGAGCGCGTTGAGGGCCTGATTGGAGGCCTCGCCCGCGAGCCGCTTGCCCAACGGCCCATCCTGCTTCGACTTCTCCAGCGGCGCGGTGCGCGCGGCGGACATCACACGCATGCCGGGGCTCGTCGGCGTGCGCGGCATGCCCGGATTCGTCGGAGTGCGCGGCTGGGAGCCCGTGGGGGCGGCCGTGCTCGGAGACTTGCGACCTTCGCTCATCGGAACTCGAAGTGTAGAGGGCCGGGCCCGTCGGTGGCTACTGGCCCTTGAGGCTTTGCAGCGCGCGCGAAGCCATTGCGTTCTCCGGCTGCGCTTCCAGCACCTTGGAGAGCCAGCGCTCCGCCTCCTCGGCCGCCGCCTTGCGCGCCTGCGGGCGCGTGGCCTTCAGCGTCTGCTCGGTGAAGAGCAGCCCCAATCGCAGCGTGAACTCGACGTTCTCCGGGTCCTTTTCGACCACGTGGCGCAGCTCGCGCTCGGCGGAGGGGTAGTCACCCTCGAGCTGGTACACGAGGGCGAGCTTGCCGCGCGCGGGGAGGGAGTCGGGCGTGAGCGACACCGCGACGGTGAACGCCTCGCGCGCCGCGGGCAAATCCCGCCGCTCCAGGTGCAGGTCTCCCAGGCGGAACCACGCCGCGTCCAGGAGAGGGTGCAGCGCGACGGCCTTCTCGAACGAGCCGCGCGCCGCGTCGGGGCGCTGGCGGGCCGCGTAGAGCTCGCCCAGGTACAGGTGGTTCTTCCCGTCGCGCGGGGCGCGCTCGATGGACTGCTTGAACTCGTCCACCGCGCGGCCCGCGTCGTCCAGGCGCTGATAGGCCAGGCCCAGCAGCGAGTGGAGCACCGCCAGGTCCGGGTAGTCGTGCAGCACCTCCTCGAAGGCGAGGATGGCGTGCTGCGGGGCGTCCAGGTCGTTGAGGTAGCGCAGGCCCTCTTCCAGCTTGGCCTCGGCGGCCTTGGGGATGCCTCCGAAGGGGTCGCTGATCTGCTCCATCAGCGCGCGCGCCGTGGCCACGTCCGCGGCCGAGGGGCGGCCTCGCACCACGACGCCGAGCGCCTCCACCGCGCCCGGGGAGTCCCCGGTGCGATGCAGCGCCTTGGCCAGCGGCAGGCGCCACGCGGTGCGCTCCGGCGCGAGCAGGGCCGCGCGGCGCAGCGGCTCCACGGCGGCGGGGTACTGCTCGGACTCGAGGCGGGCGACGCCCAGGCGGTAGTGGTACTCGGCCGTGTCCGGGGCGAGGGCGATGGCGCGCTCGAAGGCGGCCACGGCGGGGGCGCCGGCGTCCCTCGCGCGGGAGAACAGGGCCAGGCCCAGCATGTACTGGTCCACGGCGCGCTCACCCGTGGCGATGCGCCCCTGCAGCTCCTGGATCCACGCGTCCGCGCGGCCCGCCTTCACCTGGGCTTCCGTCAACGTGCGCGCGACATCCAGGTCCTCGGGGGAGCGGGCATGCAGGTCCGCGAGAATCCCGAGGGCCTTCTGGGGCTGGTTCTCCTCCAGGTAGGCCCGCGCGCGGGAGCGCTCGTCGGTGGGGGCCTCGGCGCCCGTCTTCGTGGCGGAGGTGTGGCCGCAGCCAGCGGCGAGGAGTCCCAGACCCAGCACGGCGGCGCGAGCCCAGGGGCGGAAGCGGAAGGCGGGAGTCATCGTCACGGAGCGTGTCTCAGGGAATGAGGGAGGCGTGGGCGGAGCCGACGCCCTCGTGGCCGGCGGAGGCGATGGCGTCCTCGCGGTCGCCGCCCTTGCCGCCCATCGCCAGGTTGTCCGCGATGATGGCCTCGCGCACGGCCCGGGCCAGGCCCTCGCGATCATTCTCCGCGAAGCCCGTGGTGTCGATGGGCTTGCCCACCCTCACGCGGATGGGGCCGGGGGTGATGTTCCAGCTGTCCTTGGGCATGAGGTCCCCGGAGCCCTCGATGGTGACGGGGCAGATGGGGACGCGGGCCTTGAGCGCGAGCGCGAAGGGGCCCTTCTTGAAGGGCAGCACGCGGCCATCCGAGGAGCGGGTGCCCTCCGGGTACAGGAAGATGCTGGTGCCCCCGCGAATCTTCGCCGCGGCCGCCTCCAGGGAGCTGATGGCCTTGGCGCGGTTGGAGCGGTTGATGAAGACGTGGCCGCCCAGCGCCAGGTACCAGCCGATGAGCGGCACCCACTTGAGCTGATCCTTGGCCACGAAGCGGAAGGGCACCGGCACCGCCATGAAGTGGGCCGGGATGTCGATGGTGGACTGGTGGTTGCCCACGTAGATGGTGGGGCGCTTGGGGTCCACGTTCTCCTGGCCGGAGACCTCCAGCCTCGCGCCACCGGCCCACAGGAGCACCGGGGACCACAGCTCGCGGACGACCCACAGCGCGCTCGAGGAGCGCAGCGTGACGAGCATCGCGACGAGGGTCAGGGGAAAGCAGACGAGCGTCCAGACTCCAGCGGTCAACATGCAGAAAAGCTTGCGCATCCCTCGGCCCCCTCCTCGGGGCCGGCTCGACGCCCAGGCAGAGGCCTGGACCCGAGGGCAGTCCCGCCGCGAGATGTCCTGTCCCGAACGTCCAGACGGGCGGCCGCACCCTGGGTGGTGGCGGCTCCCGGGACGTGGCGGGACGGTGAGGGCGGGGGCATGCACTTCTTCTACCACGAGCCTTCCGTACCTTGTTGCTGGTGTGCTCCGCTCGCCGGGGTTACAAGCAGGGGTGGCTTGGCCAGGAAAAAGTTCATCGCCATCGCGGGCAACATCGGCGCCGGGAAGACGGAGCTCACGTCCTTCTTGTGCCGGAAGTACGGGTTGACTCCGTCCTTCGAGCCCAATGACCAGAACCCCTATCTCGCGGACTTCTACAAGGACATGAAGACGTGGGCTTTCCGCTCACAGCTCTTCTTCCTCACGCACAAGTTCCGCCTCCACCGGGAGTTGGAGCGCACGTCGGGCACCGTGTTGCAGGACCGCACCCTCTACGAGGACGCGGAGATCTTCGCGAAGAACCTCCACCGCCAGCGGCTCATCGACAAGCGGGACTGGAAGACGTACTGCGAGCTGTACGAGACCCTCTCCGAGTCGCTGCGGCCCCCCGACTTGATGATCTACCTGCGCTGCCCGGTCCCGACGCTCAAGGCGCGCATCCGCCTGCGCGGCAGGTCCATGGAGAAGGACATCCCCACCCGCTACCTCCAGCGCCTCAATGCCCTGTATGAGGAATGGTTCGGTGCCTACCGGTTGTCTCCAGTGCTGGTGCTGGCCACCGACAAGCTCGACTACCTGACCAACCTGGTGGACCGCGTGGACCTCTTTCAGCAAATCGAGAAGCACCTGTGATGGAGGTCTACCTCCTGGCGACCGAGCAGGAAGGGCCCGTGCCGTTGGATGCCCTGCGGGCCTCGTTCGCGACCGATGAGGTGGAGTTCACCCCGGACGAGGATGCGCAGGGGTTCGTGCTCCGGGCGGACAGCTCGGAGGTGCGGGTCCGGCTGACCGTGGGCCCCCAGGAGCTGCCGAAGTTCAACAAGGCGGCCTATAGCGGCAGTCCGGAGGCCTTCGCCAGGCTGGGCAAGGCGCGCGCGTACTACCACCTGTCCCTGGAGCCCGGTGGGGCGCAGCCCACGCTGCCGGTGTTCGAGGCGCTCTGGGCGGTGCGCACGCTGCTGGAGCACGTGCCCGGCGTCCTGGTGGACCTGGCGGCCTACAAGCTGCACGAGCCCGAGGACGTGGTGGAGATCACCGAGCTGGACTTCGACATCCGGGACCACGTCCACCTGCACGCGGTGGAGGTGACCGAGGGTGACACCCCGCTGTGGGTGCACTCGCACGGGATGGAGAAGTTCGGGGCGAGGGATTTGGAGATCTTCCACCTGGCGGAGCAGGACCTGCTGCCGGCGGAGAGCTTCCTGCACGAGCTGTGCACGGACCTGGCCTTCGGGCAGGGGCCGGCCTTGCGCTCGCAGGTGGGCACCAGCGAGGGCCAGGCTTTCATGGTGGTGCCGTCGGAGGAGGCCCGGGCGAACCTGCTCGGCGTGCCGCTGGAGACCTTCGAGGGGCATGAGGGGCTGTTCCTCACGGTGGTGTCACCCCTGGGGCGGCACAACACGTCCCAGCTGTTGGCACCCTACCGGGAGCGCTTCTCGCAGGAGCCGGAGGAGCAGACGGAGTCCATGCGCCGCGAGGCCCAGGCGCTGCTGCCGGCGTTCCTGGCGCGCTTCCAGCGCCGGGGGCTGATGGAGCCGCTCACCTTCCTCGTGCGGGCGCCGTTCGACACCCACCCGGATGGGAACAAGGTGGTGGAGAACCTGTGGCTGGAGCTGATGGCCCGGGACGACGGCAGCCTCGTGGGCAAGCTGGTGGATGGCGCGGTGCACACCACGGAGTGGCGCAAGGGCGCCCACGTGGAGGTCGAAGAGACCCAGGTCAACGCGCTGGCGCTCAGCCGCGAGGGCCGGGCCCTGGACGAGTCCGAGATCCGGGCCCTGCTCAACGCGGAACGACCGATGTAGTGCGACGCGGCTCCGCTTGCCCGCGTCGTCCAGGGCGCTAGGCTCGCGCGCCGCATGCCCGCACTCCTGCTGCTCACCGGCCCGTCCGCGGGGCGCCATTACGAGGTGCTCTCGGACATGGCCATCGGCCGCAGCCCGTCCTGTGAAATCCCCCTGCGGGATGACCAGGTGTCGCGCAAGCATGCCCAGCTCACCGTGCACGAGGGGCAGGTCCGGCTGACGGACCTGGACTCGCGCAACGGGACACTCGTCAACGGCGCTCGCATCAGCGGGCAGGTGGTGCTGCAGCCGGGAGACCGCGTCCGCGTGGGCTCCACGATGGCCGTCTTCGAGCCGGCGCCGGTGACGCTGGTGGAGGGCGGGCCGACGTCACCAGGGCATGTGCCCATCGAGGAGGTGCTGCCTCACGTCGGCGCGGCGGCGGCGCTGTACTCGGCGGGCACCGCGCTCCTGGGCGCCACCAGCGAGGCCATGGTGCTGCGCAGGCTGGCGGACGAGACGGCGCGCGCGCTCAGCGCGGACCGGGCGGCGGCGCTGCTCGGGAGCAACACGGGCCTGCTCACCGCGGCGGTGTCGGGCGCGGACGCGGTGGCGGTGCCCCGCTCGCTCGCGCAGGTGGCGCTGGACCGCAAGGAGCTGGTGCAGGCGGAGACGGAGATGTGCGCGCCGCTGGTGGCCTCGGGGGGCATGCCGTTCGGCGTGCTCTATGCGACGCGGGCGGACTCGTCGTTCACCGGTGGAGAGGGACAGTTGCTCGCCGCGCTGGGGCGGTTGGGGGGCGAGGCGTATACGGCGGTGCGCTCGCGGGTGGAGGCGGAGGCGCCGGTGCCCTTGCTGCTCGGCACGTCCAGGCCGCTGCGCGCGCTCGCGGATGCGGCGCGACGGGCCGCCAACAGCGCAGCGCCAGTGGTGCTGTATGGCGAGCCGGGCACGGGCAAGACGCTGCTGGCTCAAGTCATCCATGCCCGCTCTCCGCGCGCGCTGGAGCCCCTGGTGACGGTGGACTGTCGTCTGCCACAGGCCGCCGTGGAGGAGGCCCTGTTCGGCCGCGCCAGCGCGCCGGGACAGCCTCCGGTGGCGTCCGCGTTGCTGCGCGCGGACCGGGGCTCGCTGCTGCTCCAGCACGTCGAGGCGCTGCCTCGCGCCACGGCGGAGCGACTGGTGCGGCTGCTGGCCCGGAGGACGGCCCCCGCGCGGCAGGGCGGCGAGGAGCCCGTGGACGTGCGGCTGCTCGTCACGTCGTTGGCGCCGGTGGCGGCGCTGGGCTCCAAGGGCGAGGTGGACGCGGCCCTGGCCCGGGCGCTGATGGGCTTCGAGCTGGAGGTGCCGGCGCTGCGGGAGCGGCGCGCGGATGTGCTGGCGCTGCTCGAGGGGTTCCTCGCGCGGGCCTCGCGTCGGGTGCGCCGTGAGCCTCCGACGCTGGGGCCCGATGCCCGCCGGCTGCTGACGGACTACCCCTGGCCCCACAACGTGCGGGAGCTGGAGCTCGTGGGCGAGCGGCTGGGGTTGCTGTACGCCGGTGCTCGCGTGGGCGCGCTGCACCTGCCGCCCGAGGTGCAGCAGGGCGCGGCGGCGAGTGATGCGCAGACGCTCCAGGCCCGTGTCGGGAGGCTCGAGCGCGACGCCATCGCGGAGGCGCTGCGTGAGGCGGGCGGCAAGAAGGTGAAGGCCGCGGCGCTGCTCGGCATCAGCCGGCCCACGCTGGACAAGAAGATCGAGGAGTACGGCCTGTCGGTGGAGCGCGGACGGCGAGGCGAGGACGGGCGCTGACGGCCGGCGCGGCTTGGTTTCCGGCCCCGCGCTGTCAATCCTCGACGCGAACCAAGGCGAAGGGCCTCAAGCGGGCCGCGAGCCGAGGACGGACGCGGTGCTGCCTCGAGGTGGAGGGGCGCTCAACGACTCACGGGTATCGCGATGTGGCTGGGGCCGAGGCTCCGCGGCTCACTCCAGCAGGCGCCCTTGCTGCCTCGGAACCCTCTCGGTCGCGCCGAGGGAACGGGAGATGCGTCGAGGGGCGTGATGCTCGTCCGCTCACTTCCTGCGGCTGAGCAGCACGCCCCCGAGGATGAGCACCGCGCCCAGGGCCTGGAGCCACGTGGGCCGCTCGCCGCGCACGCCCCACGCCGTGAGCGCCGCGACCACGGGCACGCCCGTGTTGTAGAGCGACGCGCGGGCGCTGCCGACCTGCTGCACGGTGCGGCCCCAGATGAAGTAGCTGAGCACCAGCGGCACCAGCGCCGAGTACACCACGCCGGCCCACGCCCCGAAGCCGATGCTCCCGACGTCCAGCGCGAGCACCTCCGGCACTCCCGCGAGCACCACGCCCGGCGCCCCCGTCAGCATGGTGATGGCGGTGATGCGCAGCGCCGACACCTCGTTGCCCACCGAGCGGATGCCCACCGTGTAGAGCGCCCAGCACGCGCACGCCCCCAGGATGAGTCCGTCGCCCAGTCGCGTCCCCATTCCCAGCGACGGGCCTCGCGCGGCGACCACCAGCACCATCCCCACCACCGCCAGCGACATGCCCATCACCAGCGGACGGCCTGGACGCTCCACGCCCAGCACCGCGCCCAACGCCGCCACCAGCACCGGCGTCACCGCCGTCAGCAGCCCGCTGTTCGCCGCCGTGGTGTTCGCCAGGCCCAGGATGAAGCACAGCTGGTACAGCGTGTTTCCCACCAGCCCCAGCGCCGCGAGCTTGAGGAACACCGGCCGGCTCAGCGGCTTCCAGCCCTCCACCACGAGCAGCAGCGCGGCCATGGCCACCGAGGCGATGGCGAAGCGCACCGCCATGAAGGCGAGCGGCGGAATCGTTCCCAGCGCCTCCTTCACCACCGTGTAGTTGGTGCCCCAGACAACGACGACACACAGGATGGCCACGTCGTTCGCGGAGAAGGTGCGAGGCGGCGCGGCGGGAGCGCTGGCGACAGTCGTGGACACGGCGCGCGAGGGAATAAGGCCCGGCACTCCCGCGTGCAAGCCGACGTTTCCGCGCGCGCCTGGCTTGTGCCCCAACGACAGCCATGGCTTAACCGCGCGTCATGGACCTACGCTTTTCGGACGAGGTGCGTCGCGCCCTCGACTCGCGCCAGCCTGTGGTCGCGCTCGAGACGAGTGTGGTGGCTCAGGGGCTTCCCTATCCGGACAACCTCGCCGCCGCTCGCGCCTGTGAAGAGGCCATCCGCCGCGCGGGCGCCGTGCCCGCCGCGACCGCCGTGGTCGATGGTCAGGTGTGCATCGGCCTGGAGGACGCGCAGCTGCGTCGGCTCGCCGAGGGCAAGGAGAAGCTGCTGAAGCTCGGCTCTCGTGACCTGGCCATCGCCGTGGCCACGCGCGCCACGGGCGGCACCACCGTCAGCGCCACGTGCGAGCTGGCCGCCGCGGCCGGCATCCGCGTCTTCTCCACGGGCGGCATCGGCGGCGTCCATCGGGGCGCCTCCGAGCACTGGGACATCTCGCAGGACATCGCCGCGCTGGCGCGCTTCCCCGTGGCCGTGGTGTGCGCGGGCGCCAAGTCCGTGCTGGACCTGCCCAAGACGATGGAGCTGCTGGAGACCGCGGGTGTGCCCGTCATCGGCGTGGGAACGCGCGAGCTCCCGTCCTTCCACAGCCGCGAGTCCGGCATCCAGCTGGAGCACAGCGTGGGGGACGTGGCGACGGCCGCGCGCATCGCTCGCGCTCGCTTCGAGACGCTGGGGCAGGGAGGGGTGCTCTACACCGTGCCGCCGCCGGAGGAGACGGCGCTGCCCAAGCACGAGGTGGAGCTGCAGATCGCCTCCACGCTGGCGGAGGCGGAGCGTCAGGGCATCCGTGGCAAGGACGTGACGCCGTTCCTGCTGCGCGAGCTGGGCAACCGCACGGGGGGCAAGACGCTCAAGGCCAACCTCGCGCTGCTCGCCAACAACGCCCGTTTCGCCGGGCAGCTCGCCGTGGCCTACGCGCGCGGGGACTGAGCCCGCGCGCCTGGGCCCGCGTCGTCTACTCCTGGAACCAGCGCATCATCGTCTCGAGCTCGCGGCGGTCCACCTCGTCGAAGGTGGACTTGCTCGCGGAGTCGATGTCCAGCACGGCGATGAGCTCGCGGTTCTTCCCGTACACGGGCACGACGATCTCCGACGCGGAGCGCGCGTCACAGGCGATGTGCCCCGGGAAGGCGTGCACGTCCGCCACCACCTGCGTCTCGCCCTTCTCCGCGGCCGTGCCACACACGCCCTTGCCGAACTTGATCTCCAGGCACCCCAGCGTGCCCTGGTAGGGGCCCACGCGCAGCAGCTTGCCCGGCGTCACCACCCGGTAGAAGCCCGTCCACAGGTGGCCGAAGGCGTGGTGGATGAGGCAGCTCATCGTCGCCATGCCGGCGATGGGGTCGTCGATACCCGCGAGCGCGGCCTTCACGTGCTGCTGAAGCTCCTCGTACGCCTGCGCCTTGGGAACCGCGGTCAGGTTCAGCGTGATTTCCGCCATGATGGGCTCCTCGAGCCAAGGGCTTGCGCACCCACGAGTCAGCCCCGGGTGCGGTCAACGTCCCGCTTCATAACCTGAATCCCATGTCGTGCAGGAGGCTCCATGGAAACGCTCCTTCTTGATGCCAATACCTGGCTGCTCGTCCTCACCGGCGCCGGTGTCTCCGCCGAGAGCGGAGTGCCGACCTTCCGAGGAATGAACGGGTTGTGGGAGGACCAGCCCGTGACGGAGGTGGCCTCGCCGCGGGGCTTCGCCAAGGACCCGATGCGGGTGTGGCGCTTCTACTCGCAGCGCCGGGCCGGAGCGGCCGACGTCTCGCCGAACCCGGGCCACGACGCCCTGGTCGCCTGGGAGCGCCACCTGGGAGACCGCTTCCTCCTGGCCACGCAGAACGTGGACGGCCTGCACCGCCGCGCCGGCAGCCAGCGTGTGGTGGAGATGCACGGCAACCTCTTCACCACCCGCTGCAGCAACCCCGACTGCACGCGCGCGCCCTTCCCGGACACCACCGTGTACGCGTCCGGCACCGTGCCCGGCTGCAAGGAGTGCGGAGCCCTGCTGCGGCCTCACATCGTCTGGTTCGGGGAGCAACTGGACCCCGACGACCTCACCCGCATCGAGTCCTTCGCCGTGAAGGCGATGCGCTCGGGCGGGCGCCTCGTCTTCCTCGCGGCCGGTACGTCCGGCGCCGTGTATCCGGCGGCGGGCATGGTGGACAACGTGCGGGCCGCGGGCGGAGAGACGTGGCTCGTGAACCTGGATGCGTCCGAGAACGCCTCCAGCTTCGAGCACTTCGTCCAGGGCAAGAGCGGTGAGGTGCTGCCGAAGCTGGGCCGGCTCGTCTGAAGCCCCCGTCGTGCGGCGCGGCTCCCCGTGAGGTGACGGGGAGCCCGGGCCACGACTCACTCGAAGACGTTGATCTCCTGCCCGGAGTTGGTCGGCCGGGTGGGGCGCGGCTTGGGCGGCGTGGCGGCGCGGATGGGCTCCAGCGACACGTCCACCGTCTGGCTGTCTCCCGCGACGCGGCTGAAGTTGAGCGAGCGCTCCTCCGACTTGTGGTTCGCCAGCCGGAAGGTGAGCTGGTGCGACTTGTCGCGCGGGAGCATCAGCTCGATGGGCGTGGTGCCGATCTGCTCCTCACCCTCGAAGATGGCGGCGCCCGCCGGCGACGAGTTGAACTTCACCCGGATGGACTGCGCCGCGGCCTGCGTGGGCGGCGTGTTCGCCGTCGTCGGCGGAGGGCTCGTGGGACGATCTCTCGGGACCTCGACGACCTGCGTGGGGGGCGTCTTGGAGCCGCCCTGGCCTCCGATGACCACCGCGGCGGCGATGCCGATCAGCAGCAGCGGCACCACCACGAGAGCCGCCTTCTTGCCCGTGGACATGCCCTCCGGCGCGGGGAGCTCGGGAGGCGGGGCCTGGACCGGCGCGGGGCGAGGCGGGCCCTGGCGGACGCGGCTGGGAGATGAGCCGCTGCCTCCAGGCACTCCCGCCTGGCTGCGGGCCACGACGACGTTGGACGGCGTGGAGCCCCGGCCCGGTGCGCCGCCGGCGCGAGACCGCACGCCACTGCCGCTGCCCGCGGAGGGACGTCCGGCGCGGCTGCTGGCCCGGCTGCCGCTGCCGCGCTCGTTGACGCCGGAGGAGGAGCCGCCGCTGGGCATCGCGTCGAACTGCTCGGGCGTCGCGTCCGCGACCGAGTCCATCATCGCGTCGATGAACTCCTGCGCGTTCTGGTAGCGGTCGTCCTTCTCGGGCGCGAGCGCCTTGCGGAAGAACGCGTCCAGCGCGGGCGGGACGGGGGCGCCCTGGCGCTTGGTGTTGACGGCGGGCACCTGCTGCGTGAGCGACGCGGTGAGCGCCTTGCGCACGGTGTTCGCGCCGAACGGCGAGCTGCCCGTGAGGCAGAAGTAGAGCACGCCCGCCATCGAGTACAGGTCCGAGCGCTGGTCCACGGACTCACCGCCGGCCTGCTCCGGCGGCATGTACTGGGGCGTGCCCAGCACCTGGCCGGTGGAGGTGAGCTGCTCCTCCTCCTCGGCCTCGAGCGCCTTGACCAGACCGAAGTCCAGCACCTTGACGAAGTCCCGCCCGCCCAGGTCCTGCACCATGATGTTGTGGGGCTTCAGGTCGCGGTGGACGCAGCCCTCGGCGTGCGCGTGCGCGAGACCCTGGGTGGCCTGCTCCAGGAGGCTCGTCGCGCGGCGCAGGGACATGGGCCCCTCTCGCTTGACGACCTCCTTGAGGCTCTCGCCCTGGAGCAGCTCCATCACGTAGTAGCAGGTGCCGTCGGGGGCGCGGCCGAAGTCGAAGATGGTGATGACGTTCGGGTGGCGCAGGCGGCTGGCGATCTCCGCCTCGCGGCGGAAGCGCTCGAAGAACTGGGGCGCGGCGGCGAGCGACGGGTTGAGCGTCTTGACGGCGACGGGGCGCTGCACCGACGTCTGAGTGGCGCGGAACACCATGCCCATGCCGCCCTGGCCGAGCACGCTCTCAATCTTGTAGCGGCCATCGAGCACCTGGCCGATGAGCTGGAGGCTCTGGCCTGCGCAGAGGTGGTCGACGCCGTCGGTGCTTCCGCAATGGGGACAGGGGGCAGCCATGTGGGGCCGGAGTATAGGCAGGCCCCGGGCGGGTCCGGAAAGGGGGCGTTGGGCCGCAGGGCCTCCGGGCAGGCATCTGCGCCATTTCCCGAGGCGCCGGAGGCTGTTACATCCCCGCCCGCCATGAGCCTCGTCATCGCCCAGGACCTCAGCCTCTCCTATGGGAAGAAGGTCCTCTTCGACAGCGACAACTTCACCCTCGGCCCCAAGGACCGTGTAGGCCTCGTGGGGGCCAACGGGACGGGGAAGAGCACCCTGATGAAGATTCTCGCGGGGGTGCTCCAGCCGGACTCGGGGACCTTGACGTACCGGCGCCGCGCGCGGTGGGGGTATCTGCCCCAGGAGATCGCCGGCCTGCCGGAGGGCACGGTGGTGGAGGCGGTGATGAGCACCGTCCCCGGGCGCGACTCGCTGGAGGTGCGCCTGAAGGACACCGAGGAGGCGCTCGCGGCGGCCACCGACGAGGAGGAGCAGCTCGAGCTGGCCCAGTCCCTGGCGGACCTGCACGCGGAGCTGGACGACTTCGAGAACCGCTTCGGGAAGCACCACGCCGAGCGCATCCTCAAGGGCCTGGGCTTCAGGGACCTGGACCTGGCCAAGCCCACGTCGGCGCTGTCGGGCGGCTGGCGGATGCGCGCGGCGCTGGCGGGCCTGCTGCTCCAGGACCCCGACTTGCTGCTCCTCGACGAGCCCACCAACCACCTGGACGTGCCCACGCTGGCCTGGTTCGACGGCTTCCTGCGCCGCTCGAACAAGGCGCTGGTGCTCATCTCCCACGACCGCGACTTCCTCAACCGGCAGATCGACCGGGTGGTGTCGCTGGAGCTGGAGGGCGTGCGCGAGTACGCGGGCAACTACGACGACTACAAGCGCCTGCGCGCGGAGGAGAAGGAGCTCCTGAAGGCTCGCGCCGAGAAGGTCGAGGCGCGGCGCGCGGAGCTGCAGGGCTTCATCGACCGCTTCGGCGCCAAGGCCACCAAGGCGAAGCAGGCGCAGAGCCGCGCGAAGATGCTGGAGAAGCTGGAGAAGGTGCACGTCCTGGAGGAGCGCTCGACGATGCGCTTCCGCTTCCCGGAGGTGGACCGGAGCGGTCGGGACGTGGTGACGCTGGAGCGCATCACCAAGAAGTACGGCGCGCAGACGGTGTACGACGGCCTCACGGGCCGGGTGGAGCGCGGGCAGCGCATCGCCGTGGTGGGCGCCAACGGCGCGGGCAAGACGACGCTCCTGAAGATGGTGGCGGGGGAGCTGGCGCCGGACACGGGCACGGTGACGCTCGGGCACAACGTGGTGGTGGGCTATTACGCGCAGCACCACGCGGACAAGCTCGACCGGCAGAACACCATCATCGAGGAGGTGCGGCCCCTGGCGGCGGACAAGCCGGAGAGCTACGTGCGCGGCGTGCTGGGCGCGTTCCTCTTCAGCGGTGACGACGTGGACAAGCCCATCGGCGTGCTCAGCGGTGGTGAGCGCGCACGCGTGGCGCTGGCCAAGCTGCTGCTGGTCCCCTCCAACTTCCTCTTGATGGACGAGCCCACCAACCACCTGGACCTGGACTCGTCCGAGATGCTGATTGAAGCGCTCAAGGGCTACGGCGGCACGCTGCTGTTCGTCAGCCACAACCGCAGCTTCATCAACGGGCTGTCGTCGCACGTCTGGGAGGTGGCGGAGGGCAAGCTGACCCCGCACCCGGGCAACCTGGACGACTACCTGTACCACCAGGAGCAGCAGCGACTGGAGGCGGAGGCCGCGGCGGCTGGCGCGTCACGCGGAGGGGAGAAGGTGTCCTCCGGGCCCGTTTCGGAGAAGGACCGCAAGCGACTGGAGGCCGAGGCGCGCCAGCGTCGCAGCGTGGTCGAGGGGCCGCTCAAGAAGGAGATCGCGAAGCTCGAAGAGCAGATCGCCAAGGTGGAGGCGGAGCAGAAGGAGCGCGAGGCGCAGCTCGCGGACCCCGTGCTCTACAACGACTTCGCGCGCGCCAAGCCGCTGATGGATGCGCACCGCGCGGGCAAGGAGTCGCTGGAGGACCTCTACGCGCGCTGGGAGGCGGCGCAGGAGAAGCTGGCGGAGGCGACGGCGTCGTTGGGCTGAGCCGTCCGTGAAACGCGGGTCCGCGCGCGGGCCGCGTCACCCCGCGACGTGAGCCTCAGCCGGCCTTGCGCTTCCGCTCGCGCTTGCTGGCGCGCGGGGCGGGGGAGGGCGGCTTGGGGGGCTCGCGCAGCTCCTCGGGCACGGGAATCGACTGGGAGATGCGCGTGGCCGGAGGCGGCGTTCCCGTTCCTTCCGGCAGCGCCTCCACGGGCTTCTCCACCGGCAGCGCGGGCATGCGGATGATGAACGTGGTGCCTTCGCCCGCCTTGCTCTGCACGGAGATGCTGCCTCCGTGGTTCTTCACGATGCGCTGACAGATGGCGAGCCCCAGCCCCGTGCCCTTCTGCTTCGTCGTGAAGAACGGCACGAAGATGTGCGGCTGCTGGTCCAAGGGGATGCCCGGGCCGGTGTCGGAGACTCGCACCTCCAACAGCTCGCCGCCCGCGTTGCGGAACTCACCGAAGCGCTCCGGCCGCTCCGTGCGCACCGTGATTCGCCCCTCGCGCGTGTCCAGCGCCTGCACCGCGTTCTGCACCAGGTTGATGAGCACCTGCTTGAGCTGCTCCGCGTCTCCGTCCACTCGCGGGAGCTGCAGGTCCAGCTCCACCGCCAGCGCGACGCTCGACGGCACGTCGTTCTGGATGAGGCGCATGGTCCGCGTCACCACCTCGTTCAGGTCCGTGGGCCCGAAGCTCTGCTTCATCGGCCGCGCATAGTCGAGGAACGCCGTCACCACGCCGTTGAGCCGGTTGACCTCCTCGACGATGACCTCCAGGAACTCGCCGTCCTCGCCCGGCAGCCGCCTGGGGTCCAGGCACTGCGCCGCGCCCTTGATGGCCCCCAGCGGATTGCGGATCTCGTGCGCCAGACCCGCCGCCATCTCTCCCAGCGCCGCCAGGCGATCCCGCTCCCGGATCTTCTCGTAGAGCTTCGAGTTCTCCAGCACCGTCGCCAGCTTCTCCGCCACCTCCAGGATGAGGGCGATCTCGTCGGACGCGTACGCCTCCGGCACCCGCTCGTCCCATAGGTTCAGGAAGCCGATGACCCTGTCGTTGCCCACCAGAGGCACGCTGATGCCCGCGCGCATCTGCACCAGCGCCGCGCGCGTGTCGTTCAACCGCTTGAGCTCGTCGCGATACCGGCGCCCCTCCACCGACTGGAGCCGCATCGTCGCGCCCCGGCGCTCCACGTTCTCCAGCAGCACCGCCTTCTGTCCGCTCGCCACCGCGAACAACAGGCCCCGCGCCGCAGCCGTGTCGAGGAACGCCACCGGCAACGGCCCGCGTGAGTCGAGCAGCCGATACCCGGGCCGGTCCTCCGCGAGCAGGTACACCGAAGAGTGCGTCACGCGCCCCGTCTCGTGCAGCGTGTCCAGCACCAGCGTGGCCAGCTCGGAGATGTCGATGACGTTCGCCATCCGCGCGCGCAAGGTCCCCAGCGCGTCCAGCAGCGCGAAGCGCTCGCGGAAGAAGATGCGCACCACCATCTCCTCCACCTTTGTCCGCAGCGGGTCCAACAGGATGAGGATGACGAAGGCCGCCACCACCGTGTTGAACAGGAACAGGCCCGTGTCCTCGTCCACCCACGCCGTCAACACCGTGAAGACGGCCGCGAGGATCACCGCCAGCACCGTCTGCGACGCAATCTTCCCCAGCAGCTCGTGCAGGTCCATCAGCCGCAGCCGCAGCAGCGTCTGCGCGAGGAAGAACAGGTACAGCGTCGTGAAGACCGGCCCCAGCGTCGGCAACGGCACCGAGCTGCCGATGAAGTCCAGCGCGGAGAACAGGATGCCCGCCGCCGCGCCGATGGCCAGGTACATCAGCCTCAGCTGCTCGATGCGCGAGTCGTTGCTGCGGACCCGGTGGAGCAGCAACGACACCGAGGCGAGCAGGGAGCCGTGCACCCAGACGCCCATGGCCACCCGGGCCCACAGCTTGTCAGCCAGGGGGGTGACCGCCACGGCCAGGCCCAGGAAGACCGACAGGAGGGCGAGCCGGCGGCCCACCAGGTGTGTTCCCTTGCTGACATCCAAGAACTCGAGGAAGAACCCCACGGCGGCGCCCGGGATGAGCGAGGCGACCAGGACGGTGATGCCCAGGGTGATGCGGTGCGCCCAGGGGTACGTCACCTCGGGGAAGAGGCTGTGGAAGAAGAACGAGAGGTAGTACCCGGCCACCGTCAGGGCGAAGACGGAGTACAGGGTGAGCACCTTGGGCCTGGCCGGGCGCAACAACATGGACACGCCAAGGGCGAGGCCGATGATGGATGCCAGCAGCGCGCTCTGAGTCCGGATGTCCATGGGCGGGCGGACAGTCTAACCTGTGACAGCCTCCGGAAATTTTCCATGCACCCCCGGTTGTCCTGGGGCGAGCCCGCGCCCACCTCCCAGGCTCCCCAGCCCCGCGTATGAAGCCCTTCCTGCCCAAGCTCGCCGTCATCGCCTCCGCGCTCATGCTGTCCGCGCAGGCTCCCTCGTCCCCGGCCCCCTCCGGGACGGAGGCCTCCGAGGCCCCCACGACCCACACCGAGAACGCGCCTCCGGAGGCGCAGCTCTCGCCGCCGCCGGACGCCGAGAAGTCGCCGCTGCCGCCTGGCTTCGTGGAGGTGTTCAACCCGGCCTTCCCCAACGCCGCGCCGCCCGCACCCGTCGTCCACCGGGGCCGCCGCTACGCGCTGGAGGACCTGTCGCCGTACTTCGGTGAGGGCAAGAAGAAGGAGGCCCGCGCGGCCTTCGACAAGGGGCACTTCGCCCGCGCCCGCGAGCTCTTGAAGGACGAGGGTGACAGCCCGCCGGTGCGCTACCTGCGCGCCCTGGCCGCGCTGCGCTCGGGGGACGAGGAGACCGCCGCGAAGGAGCTGGCCGCCCTGGCGCCGGACTACCCCGCGCTGAGGGACCGGTGCCTGACCCACTCGGGCGTGGCGCTGGAGGGGCTGCGCCGCTACGACGAGGCCGCGGTGCAGCTGGCCCAGGTGCCGCCCGAGTCACGGCTGTACGTGGACGCACGGCTGGCGCTGTCCCGGGTGCTGCGCAAGAAGAAGGACGCGGAAGGGGCCATGGCGGCGCTGGAGCCGCTCACCTCGCGCGCGGCGCCCAGCTGGGGGCGCAACGTGGGCGCCGAGGCGCTGATGGCCATCGCCGACATCGCCGCGGAGAAGAAGGACAAGGCCGCCGAGCGCGCCGCGCTGTGGCGCCTGTGGGGCGCGCACCCGTTGTCACCGCTGGCGGTCCAGGCCGACAAGCGGCTCAAGGGGCAGACGGCGCCGCTGGAGGCCCGGGTGGCTCGCGGCGAGGCGCTGGTGGAGCTGCACCGCAACAAGCAGGGCCTGGCGCAGCTGGAGCCGCTGCTCACGCAGCTGAAGCTCCCGGACGCGCTGGCGTGCCGCGCGCACTTCTCCTACGGCAAGGGCCTGCGCAAGGAGCGCGAGCACACGCGCGCCATCCAGATGCTGTCGCCCGTGGTGGAGAAGTGCACGGACAGAGACCTGCTGGCGCGAGCGCTGTACGTGCTCGGCTCGTCGCGCTCCATCGTCGACTCGTCGCGCGGCACGGAGACGTACGAGCGGCTGGCGCGCGAGTTCCCGGACCACAGCTTCGCGGACGACGCGCTCTTCTACGCGGCGGACCTGTACGTGAAGACGGGCCGTCCCAAGGAGGCGATGGCGCGGCTGGACGAGCTGGCGCGGCTGTATCCCCAGGGGGACTTCCTGGGCGAGGCGCTCTTCAAGGCGTACTGGATTGCGCGCACGAGCAAGGTGGAGGACGCGGGTCTGTCGTTCCTGGACCGCATCGAGCAGCGCTTCGCGCAGGCGGACGAGAGCTACGACGTGGAGCGCGCGCGGTACTGGCGGGCCCGCACGTTCCAGGACCAGGGCAACATCCAGGGCGCGGCGGAGCTGTTCGAGAAGATCTCCGTGGAGCACCCGGCGACGTACTACGGGCTGATGGCGCGCTCGCAGCTGTCCGCCCTGGACCCGCAGCGACTGGAGCGAATCTCTCCGGAGATCTTCGCGGTGCCGGCGGCGGCCAGTCCCTGGCCGCTGTTCGCGGGCCCGGTGGGTGAGGACCCGCACTTCCGCGCGGGCGTGGAGCTGTTGCGCCTGGGCTTCCCGGAGGCGGTGTCGTCGGAGCTGCTCGCGGTGAGCCGGACGAACCAGCCCGCGGAGGCCATCCGCTTGTTGGTGCTGGTGCTGCACGAGGCGGGCGATGAGCGCGCCGCGCACGCGGTGGCCCGGTTGGCGCTGCGCAAGGACCTGAGCGGACGCATCACGAGCGAGACGCGCGTGGTGTGGGAGGTGGCGTATCCCAACGCGTTCCGCGACCTCATCGAGAAGCACACGGCGGTGTCGGGCGTGGAGGCGGACCTGCTCCAGGCGCTGATGCGCGAGGAGAGCGCGTTGGACCCGAAGGCGCTGTCGTGGGCCGGCGCGCTGGGGCTCACGCAGCTCATGCCGTCCACCGCGAAGGGCGTGGCGCGCGAGCTGAAGCTCAAGCGCTTCACGGTGGACCAGCTGCTCCAGCCGGACCTCAACATCCGCTTCGGCGCGCACTACCTGGGCGGGCTGCTCAAGAAGTTCGGCGGGCACACGCCGTACGCGGTGGGCAGCTACAACGCGGGGCCGGGCGCGGTGAATCGCTGGCGCGCGGACAAGCCGGACCTGCCGCTGGACGCGTGGGTGGAGGAGATCCCCATCTCCGAGACGCGCGGCTACATCAAGCGCGTGCTGCGCTCGTACAACACCTACCAGCTGCTCTATGGCCGGGCGCCCAAGCTGCCCGTCATCAAGACCGCGAACCGGGAGTGAGGGCACAGCGGCTCGCTCACGCTGCAGGGCCGTGAGCGAGCATGGCGCGCCGCCAGGGGCGCGAGGGCACGTGGGGCGCATCCGTCGATCGCGTTGCTCGCAATCCGGTACGTGCTCCGGCGCAAGTGTGACTCCGCCATGGGCATCGGCCTGTCTGTCCGCGCAGTCGAAGCGGAGGCTGCCTGTGCGTGGCTGCGCCCCTCCGGCATCGGGTCACGACGCATCCAGGCCGGACGTCGCCGCGCCGACCTCCTCCTCATCCCAGGACCTTCGTCAACGCGCCCCCACGCCGGACCATCGCGAGGGCCCGAGGCCGATACTCAGTCGAGTCGCTTCAGGGCGCGCCTGATGGACGTGCCCTTGCTTCGCCGCGCGAGCCCCGCGCCAGCGCGAAGCACGCGAAGAGGACGGCTTCAGCCGGGTCGCTTCAGGGCGCGCCCGATGGATGTGCCCTTGTTCCGACGCGCGAGCAGCGTCAGCGCGAAGCACGCGAAGAGGACGGGGACGGAAGACGTGCCCGGTGACGCCGAGCAGCCACCGGATGACGGAGTCCTGGGCGGAGCCGGGGGCGCCTGCACTTCGATGCGCACCCGTCCCATGACGGTCTCGAGCCCGTCGGACGCCGTGTACGTGAACGACGCCTCACCCGCGAACGAAGAGCTGGCGCGATAGGTCAGCGTCGGCGCCTCCCCCGTGAGCGTGCCCGACGCGGGCGCCTGGGTGATGGCATACGTCAATGCATCGCCGTCCGGGTCCTCCGCATCCAGCACGATGTCGATGGACGCGCCCTGCGGGACGACGAAGGTCTGCTCCCGGATGACAGGGGCCTGGTTCCTCCGCTGGGTGACATCCATCGTCACCATCGCCGTCGCGCCGAGCGAGCCATCGCTGACGGAGAACTCGAACGAATCCTCCCCCGGCTCCGTTTCATCCGCGCGATAGACGAGGCGAGGCGGTGTGCCCGAGAGAGCTCCCCTCATGGGCTGCCGGGTCACGCGGTACGCCAGCGTATCGCCATCGATGTCGCTGCCCTCCAACATCACCTCGACGCTCCCCGCCGCGGACACCGTGAAGCGGCCGGCCCGGGCGATGGGGGCGTCATTGACGGGTGTCACCGTGAGCGACGCGGCGACGGGCGTCGAAGCCTGCCTGCCATCGTTCGCGACGAACTCGAAGGCATCCACGCCATGGAAGTCCGCGTGTGGCGTGTACGTGAGCCTCGGCGGTGTGCCCGTCAGCGTGCCGTGCGCGGGTTGCGCCGTGACGGTGAACATCAGCGGGTCTCCATCTCCATCCGAACCGTCGAGCACGAGCTGCGCCGCCGTGTCCTCCTGGAGTGAGAGCGTGAGCGCCTTCGCGACGGGGACATCCTCCTTCGATGTCACCGTCAGCGACACGGTGGTCTCATCCGAGGGCGCGCCACGGTCCCTGACGAGGAACCGGAACTGGTCCGTCCCATGGAAGTTCTCGTCCGGCGTGTAGACGACCTTCGGCGGCGTGCCCGTCAGCGTGCCGTGCGCGGGAGGCTCCGTGATGGCGAATCCGAGCGCATCGCCCTCCGGGTCCGTGCCCGTGAGCGTGATGGGCCGAGGCGTGTCCTCATCCAGCACGGCGTGTCCCGATTCGGCCTCGGGGCCCGCGTTGTAGGCGACCTCCCGCGTGTGGACCCTCGGTGCGGCGTGGGGCTCGCCCGTGAGTCGAGAGGAGACCAGCATGAAGTGCCCCGGGCCCACCGAGGCGATGCTCGAGCCTTGAGGCGCGTGTGGGTCCTGGTCCGGCGCCACCTCCATCAGGTCTCCCGAGGCTTCGCCCGAGGGCAACACGCGCCGGGCCCAGACCCGCCAGGGGTGGTGCCACGGTTCCCCGGACAGCCTGCTCACGATGCTGACGAGAAAGCCCTCTCCATCGAATGCAAGGTTCGGCGTGCTCGGACCCTCGAGCCCGGAGGCGAGCACCCGTGGCTCCAGGTCGAGGAGGGTCCCGGACCTGCTCACGCGCTGGCTCCGCACCGTCGTCTGCTCGCCCCAGACCATGAGGTGGTTCTGCCCGTCGAACGCCAGCCCGGGCCGGCTCACCAGGTCCTTGTTCGGCTCCCCGAGCACGAATCGCCCCGGTTCCAGGAGGAGTCCATCCTTGTCGACGCGAACTCCCTCCAGTTGATGGACCCCGTCTCCGAGGAGGTAGCGGTTCCAGATCACCATGAAGTCCGCTCCGTCGAATGAGACGGAGGGCGCGGCCATGACGTTCCACACGTCCGGCGTCAGGACGATGGGCTGAGGATCCAGGACCACGCCCGCCGCGCTCACGCGCGCCGCGAGGATCTGGTAGCCGCTCCCCCAGGTCACCAGGCATGCGCCACCGCCGCAGGCGACCTGCTGGTCCATGTTGTACTCGTACTCCGTCGAGATGGGGAACTCGGCTCCGAGCGCTCCGTGGCGAGGCGGCGGAATCCTCCGACCGTAAAGCTTGGGCTTCTGGGGCGTGGCGCGCTCGTCCTGCCAGACCACCAGGTACTGCGTCCCATCGAACGCGACGGTGGGGGACCGCTGGACTCCCACGGCGTCGCTGATGACGAAGCCTCCAGGCGTCAGCTCCGTGCCCGCCGCGCTCAGGAAGGTTCCATGGATGTCCTCGAACCGGGGCGTCCGGGTGCGGTTCGTCCAGACGACCAGGTACCCATGGCCATCCGTGGCGATGGCGGGGAAGGTCTGCGTATTCGTGGAGCTGCTGAGCCGCTGCTCTGATTTCAGGACGGTTCCCGACAGGCTCATCACCGAGGCCCACGTGTCCTGCTCATCACTCGCGTGGGAGGCGTCGTGCCACGCGACGAGCACGGAGCCCTGGCTCAGCGCCAGCCCGGTGGCCTGACGTGCTCCATCCACGGTGTTCCTCCGGAGGACGATGCTGGCCGGGGTGAGCACGGCGCCCGCGCGACTGATGCGCGTGGCGCGCAGGCCACCCGAGTCGTAGGGCTCGCCCCCCGCGTAGTCAGTCCAGGCCACCACGTGGTTCGTGCCGTCGAACGCCACGCCCACGGGCCGTCGGTCACCCGCGCCGGAGAAGAGTGTGACGGCGGTCGCCATCACGCCCGCGGCGCTCACGCGTGCTCCCATGACCGCGACGGCGGTGCGGTTGACGTCGTGGGCCTCGCTCCAGGTGACGAAGTACCCTTCGCCGTCTGAGTCGATGGCGGGATGCCCCAGGATGCGCCCCTGGGGCCGCTCCAGGAAGATGCGCTCGATGAGCGCGCCGCTCGCGTCCAGCCTCGCGCCCCAGAGGGCGTTGTTGGAGAGGAAGACCCCATTGGAGACGACGAGATACTCCGAGCCACTCCAGGCCACCCTCGCGTCACCCCCGTGGTACAGCTCGTGGCCGACGGGGGTCGCCGGGAGCCCGTCCAGGCTCACCCGGGTCGTGCGAAGCTGAGGCGTCTCGGAGGAGGCGACCTCCCGCTCGCCCCAGACGAGGAGGAGGTCCACCCCGTTGGAGACGAGCGTCACTTCGACGAACTCCCGATGGGACGCGGAGGGGGCGGGGACGATGACCTGCGGTGTGGCCTCGACAAGAGTGCCGTCCGGACGGACCCGGACGCTGTTGAGGAACGTTCCTCCCGTCGGGGCCTGGCCCACCCAGACGACGCGGTAGTTCGTGCCGTCGAAAACCACGGCGGGCGGATGCCGGGTCTCGCTCCCCGGCAGCGCAATCCCGAGCGGGTCCAACAGCTCTCCCGACGGACTCACGCGTGTCGCGCGAAGCTGGCTCGCGTTGCGTTCGTCCCGGTCGTCGATCCACACGACCAGGAAGTTCGTCCCATCCGACGCGGCCCTCGGTGTGGACTGCGTCCTGCGTGCGGGGCCGAGCTGCCGCGCGCCCACGTCGCGCTCCGATGAGAGGAAGGGCGGGGTGCCCTGGGCCGGAACCGGGTCCAATCCGTGCGATGGGGCCAGGAAGTGCCCGAGCTGCCCTGCGGACCAGGCGTCGTGCGTCGCGGTGTCGGGCCCGCGAGATACAGCCGCGCCGGACACATTCCTCGATGAGGTGGTGCCCCATGCAGGGCTCGGCCTCATGCACATCCCAAGACACACCATGAGCGCGGCGATGGCTCGCGCTCGCATCCACGATGAAGACATGTCTGACCTCGCTGGGAGTCGAGGCCGGGGGGGTGTTTCGTCGGTGGCACTTCAACCCGAAGGGGCGAAGGCGCTCATCACGGAATCATCATGACTTCCGCATGCGTGGGGCACCGTCGCGCCCGCGGGACGGCTGAAGCCAGGCTTCCATGCGGTGGGCTCGAATGCCGCGCGTGGGCCCGAAGCGACGCGGGCCCACGCATGACTCCCGGTTTCAGCCGAGGTGCTTCGTGGCGCGTGCCCTCACGAGGCCGAGGGCGCGCTGTCGCCGCGCGAGCAGAGCGAGGACGCCGAGCACCAGCATCAGCGACGGTGCGCCGCCGGACGACGAGCATCCTCCCGACTTCCCGGCGGGCGGATCCACCGGTCTGGCCAGAGACCGGATGAACACGCGGCCGGTCGCTGACTCCAGACCATCGCTGACGACGTAGGTGAAGGACACCTGGCCGGTGAACGAGTCGCTCGCCTGGAACCGCAGGTGGGGCGGCTCGCCGGACAGCGTGCCCGAGGCGGGCCGCTCGGTGAGCTCGTAGGTCAACACGTCACCGTCCAGGTTCTCGACGTCGAGCTCGATGTCGATGCTCTCGCCGGGGTTGACGGAGACCTGTTGATCCACGGCGAAGGGCGGCACGTTCAGGAACCGGACGTCGATGGTGACGGTGCCCGTGGCCACACGCTTCCCGTCGCTCACGGTGAAGACGAGCGACTCGTCCTCCCGGGCATGGGGGAAGGGTGTGTAGACGAGGTCCGGCGCGGTGCCGGTGAGCGTCCCATTCCGCGGCTGCGCCACGGAGTAGGTGAGCGCGTCTCCATCCACGTCGTGGGCCTTCAGCACGATGGCGACGGAGGCGTCCCGGTCCACGACATAGGACGAGTCCTCGGCGACCGGCGCGTCATCGATGGGATGCACGGTGATGCTCACCCGGACCCGCGCGGACTCGAGGCGGCCGTCGCTCGCGGCGTACTCGAAGAAGTCGGTGCCGCTGAAGTCCGGGTGCGGCGTGTACGAGAGATCCGGCGGTGTCCCCATCAGCGTGCCGTGCATGGGCGGCGGGCCGAGCAGATACGTCAGCGCGTCGCCGTTCTCATCCGTGGCCCGCAGGCGGAGGGTGACGCTCGTGTCCTCGTCCAACTCGATGCCGAGCGGCTCCACCTGGGGGGCCACGGGCGCGCGGAGGACCTTCACCCGGACGGTGGCGGTGCTCGCCATGCCCTGGGCATCGGTCGCGGTGAACTGGAAGCGGTCCTCGCCCCGGAACCCGGACTCGGGCGTGTACGTGACGTCGGGCGGCGTGCCCGTCACCGTTCCGTGCACCGGCCTCTCGCTGATGCTGAACGTGACGTCATCACCCTCCACGTCGCGCGCCGTGAGCGTGAGGTCGAGCGGCGTGCTCTCCACCAGGTCGAACGAGCGGTCCGTCACCTGGGGCGCGGTGTTGTAGTGGGCCTTGCGTGTGAAGAGCCGATGCGTGCCATGCGGCGGTCCCTCGAACCGCGAGTACGCCACGAGGAACTGCCCGCGCTTCACGGAGGCGCCCGCCGCGAAGGTGTCGCTCCACGGCGCGGAGGCCAACACCTGGGGCGTGCCCGGGGTGCTGTCGAACGCCATCGTCCGGGTGCCGTGAATCGTGTTGAGCGTGGAGCCCTCTGGAGGACGCGAGGCCCAGAGCACGAGCGAGGAGATGCCGTCGGAGACGACCGTCGGGCGCTGCTCGAGCGAGGACTCCACGGGAGACAGCTCCCAGGGCGTGGTGTCCAGCACGGTCCCACCGGGGCTCACGCGGGCGCCGCGGACCTGCGAGCCCTCCATCCACGCGACGACATGGTTCGTCCCATCGAACGCGACGGATGGAGCGCGCAGTCCCGGTGACTCTCCGCGAATGGGGAAGGAGCTGGCGGAGGGCAGATCGGGGGCCGCTGGCATCGGCTTGCCTTCGACGCGCCTGAGGTTCGTGCCCGTGCTGCCGAAGCCCGTGCTGTACACCACGAGGTAGTTCGTTCCATCGAAGGAGACCGACAGGTCCTTCTCCAAGGGGCCGCGCCCCAGGAGCCTTGACACAGCACCACTGGGCAGCACGGCGTCATTCGCGTCCACGTAGTTGCCGACGATGGAATCCCACGCAGGGTCGGAGGACGCGGAGTACCACGCCACGAAACACGTCTTCGGGCCGCACGCGAGCTGTGGTCGAGCGGCGGGAGACTCGAGCTGGCGGAGGCGGAACTCGGGGCTGACGGGGGCCCCGAACGCGGGGACCCGTCGCGCCATGACACTGACGGTGTCGGACACGGTCTCCGTCCAGGTCACCAGGAAGTTCGTGCCGTCGAACGCGACGGCGGGGTGTTGTTGGTCCCTCGCGGACTGGGTGATGGGAAAGCCGCCCGGTGTCACCTCGATGCCCGCGTCATCCAGGAAGGTGCCGAAGATGTCCGAGCCCTGCGGGAGCGCGTTCGGCTCGCTCCAGACCACCAGGTGGTGATTGCCACCCGCGGCCGTCGCGGGCGAGAGCTGGGTGTTGGACGACGACGAGACCAGGAGGTGGTCCGTCGCGAGCGCCCCCACGCTGTCCAGCCGCGAGGCGTGGAGGGTGATGCCGGGAGCCGCGAAGTCGCTCTGCCAGCCGAGGAGGAGGTCCGTGCCGGAGGCCGCCATCCCCTCCAGGAAGAGGTAGACGTTGCCCGGGTTCCTCCGCACGAGGTAGCTGTCGGCATCGAGCACCTCGCCCGAAGGAGCGACCCGCTTGGCGTGCACGCTGCTGACGCGTGCGCCGTCGATCGCCCGCTCGTCCTGCCACGCCACCACGAAGTTCGCGCCATTGAAGGCGACCTGCGGAAGGGGCTGGAAGGCGGGGTCATCGTTGATGACGAAGGGCGCACCGAGGACGCCCTGCGTGGCGCTGACTCGCGCGCCCAGGATGTTCTGTCTCACGCTGCCTTCCGAGTCCGGCTCGGACCAGATGACCAGGTGGTTCGTGCCGTCGAACGCGAACCGGGGGCTGCCAGTCCCCTCTGCGCCGGGCGCGCTGATGCGGAACGCGCTCCCCTGGGCCTCTCCACGCGCGTTCACCCGGACGCCCCAGACTCCCTGGGCCGCATAGACGATGAACCCGCCCTGGGGTGTCCAGGTCACTCTCGAGGACCCTCCCTCTCCCAGGTCCACGCCCCTGGGCTCGAGCACCGTTCCGTCGAGCTCCACCCGAGCCGCGCGAATGCGTCGTCCCGGCCCGCCGTCCGGTCGTTCGTTCCACACCAGCAGATAGCCATCTCCCGTGAAGGCCAGGCTGGTCAGCGTGGAGGTGCCGGGCCTCGGGCGGAGCAGCTCCCTGCCGGCCCAGAGCACCTGTCCATCCGCGCCCACTCGCGTGCCGCGGAAGGGAGCGTCGGTGATGCCGTCGAGCGAAGCGTCCTGCCAGACCACGAGGAAGCCCGTGCTGTCCCCGGCGATGGAGAGGCCCTGGTGATACAGCGGCACATGGGAGCCCGTGCTCAAGCGGATGCCCGCGGGGTCCAGCACCTCGCCCGAGGTGTTCAGCCGGGTCGCGTAGACCTGCGTTCCCTCTCCGCCCTCCCCATGGATGCCGTGGCGCGCGTCCACCCAGGCCGCGAGGTAGCTCGAGGTACCCCAGGCCAGGGCGGACTCGGTCTGGCTCAGGTGCGCCGGGCCCGTCCGGGTGGCCCCCATCGGCCGCTCCGTGGAGAGCTCGGGCCCCGACTGGGGCGTGGCACCCCACGCGCGCTCCTGTACGCCCGACACCCCGAGACAAAGGACGAACGCCGCGATGGCTCGCGTTCGCATCCGTGACGACCACATGATTGACCTCGAAGGGAGCCGAGGCCGGGGGGGTGTTCGCGTCGAGAACGGACGTCGGACGTCCGGGTCGCACATTAATTCCGGTCGGGTGCCGTTCCCTCTCGAGAAGACGACGGGCCGCGCGAACGGGGCGTGTCCGCGCGGCCCGTGGTGGCGTCAGCCCTGGATGAAGGCGAGCAGGTCCTCGTTGATGATGCCCTTGTTGACCGCGCACATGCCGTGGCTGAAGCCGGGGTAGACCTTGAGCTTCGCGCCCTTGACCAGGGTGGCGGTGAGCTTGCCCGCGCCCTCGAAGGGGACGATCTGGTCGTCATCACCGTGCATGACCAGCGTGGGCACGTCGAACTTCGCCAGGTCCGCGCGGAAGTCCGTCTCCGAGAAGGCCTTGACGGTGTCGTACTCGGCCTTGATGGAGGCCATCAGCCCCTGCATGACGAAGGTGTCACGAAGTCCCTCGGAGACCTTCGCGTTCGGGCGGTTGAAGCCGAAGAACGCCAGGCTCAGCTCGCGGAAGAACGACGCCCGGTCCGTGCGCACGCCCGCGCGGATGTCGTCGAACACCTTCATGGGGAGCCCGTTGGGGTGCCAGTCCGTCTTGAGCATGATGGGGGGCACGGCGCCAATGAGCACCGCCTTCGCCACGCGCGAAGTTCCGTGACGGCCGATGTACCGGGCCACCTCGCCACCGCCCGTCGAGTGGCCCACGTGCACGGCCTTGCTCAACCCCAGCGCCGAGGTCAGCTCCGCGAGGTCGTCCGCGAAGTGGTCCATGTCATGTCCGCTCCACGGCTGTGACGAGCGACCATTGCCCCGCCGGTCATGCGCGATGGTCCGATAGCCGCGGTCCGACAGGAACATCATCTGGTCCTCGAACGCGTCGGCCGACAGCGGCCAGCCGTGCGAGAAGACGACGGGCTGGCCATCCCGGGGGCCCCAGTCCTTGAAGTAGATCTGCGTGCCGTCGCGGGTGGTGAGGTAGCTGCCGGAGATCTTCCCGGCCCCTGTGGACGCTTGTGTCGCCATGGCGTGTCCTCGCGTTTCGGGTGGGTGCAACCGTCGCGAAGATGGGGACCTGAATCAGGGGACGCCATGGAACCCGGGCGCGCGGACGGACGGCGATTCGGGTGCCAGGCGGAGGGAGCCGACCAGGCTGGCCAGCAGGGGAGCGCCTGGGAGCGGACATCCGATGACACGGAAGGATGCAGGCCGCGTCGGCGGTGCTACCCTGCGCCGCGATGAAGAAAGTCCTCGCGGCTCTGGCAGTGGTCATCGTGTTGGCGGTGGTGGCGGGTGTGGGCGCCTTCGTGGTGATGGAGGGGGCGGTCAACAAGGCCGTCGCCGCTCCGGGTGCGCCCGTGGTGGAGTTCACCGTCCCCAAGGGAACCTCGGGCAGGGGCCTGGGCGGCCTGCTCGTCACGCAGGGGTTGCTCTCGGACACCAAGGTCTGGCGCTACCACCTGTTCCGTCGGGGTGGGTTTTCGCCCAAGGCGGGGCGTCATCCGGTGAGCCCGTCCATGACGGTGGCGGAGCTGGCCAAGGCGCTGGAGGGCAACCCGCTCCCGGACGACATCCCGTTCGTGGTGGTGGAGGGCTGGCGGCTTCGGGACACGGACGCGGCGCTCGTCGCGGCGAACCTCATCAAGCCGGGCGAGTACATCGCGGCGGCCAGCAACCCCAGCCGCTTCAAGGCGCCGTTCCCGCTGCCCGTCACCACGCTGGAGGGCTACCTCTACCCGGAGACGTACGGCATCATCCCCGGGGACGTGGACGTGGAGGACCTCATCCAGCGGCAGCTGGACGCCTTCGCCGCGCGCTTCTACACGCCGAACAAGGACGCCATCGCCAGGAGCGGACGCTCGCTGCACGAGGTGGTGGTGATGGCCTCCATGCTGGAGCGCGAGGAGCCGGTGCCCGCGCAGCGTCCCCTGGTGGCGGGCATCCTCTGGAAGCGCGTGGACAAGGGCTTCCCGCTCGGCGTGGACGCGACGTCACGTTACGTGCTGGCGCAGTGGAACGACCGCAAGGAGTTCCTCAAGCGCCTGCGAGACCCCGAGGACCCCTACAACACGCGGCACCGCAAGGGCCTGCCGCCGGGTCCCATCGGCGCGCCCACGGTGGAGTCGCTCCAGGCCGCCATGGCGCCGAAGCCGAGCGAGTTCTGGTACTACCTGCACGACGCGCAGAAGAACCTGCACCCCTCGCGCAACGCGGACGAGCACGAGGCGCTGCGCAAGAAGTACAACGTGTACTGAGCCTGGATGGCGCCCCCCTGCCGAGGAGGCGGGGGCGCGGTGCCTCGGCTCCATCTGTCCTCGGGTGGCCAATCGCTGGCGCACCTGTTGCTCAGCGACCTCCCTCGTTGAACACGAGGGAGAGGTGCCGTGCGGCGCAAGACAGTCGGGGCGGTGGGGTGGGGGCTGGGTGTGGCGCTCGGGCTCCTCGGTGGGTGCGGGCCTTCCCAACCTGGGGAACGGAGTTCCACTCCTCCGGTGGAGGCGTCCCCGGACACGCGCCCGGAGTCGAGTGACGAGGAGCTGGTCACCCGGACGGTGACGTTCGGCGCGGGCGCGGACACGCACGTGGTGGCGACGTCGCCGACGACGAGCTTCGGCTCCTCGCCCACGCTGGAGGTGGACCGCGCCCCCGAGTCGGAGGCCTACCTGCGCTTCTTCATCGAGCCCTTCACCGGCACGGTGACGACGGCGCGGCTGCGGGTCTTCGCGGTGGATGGCTCGGTCGATGGACCCACGGTGTACGACCCGCCCGGCGTGCGTTCCTGGAACGAGCTGACGACGTGGAGCAACCGCCCGGACTGGGGCGGGTACTGGGGCGTGGTCAGCGCGGGCGCCGTGGCCAGCGGCACCTGGATGGAGCTGGACGTCAGCGACATGTCCATCTCCCAGGGCAGCTACGTGGACGTGTTCCTGCGCGCGGACAGCACGGACGGCATGACGCTCGCGTCGAGCGAGCACCCCGACCCGGCCCTGCGTCCCCAGCTGGTGCTCACGTTGGAGTCCGCGTCGGACCATCCGCCGCCGCGCCCCGTGCCGCTGACGGTGTCCGGTGCGCCGGTGTCCTTCGCGCCGAGCGCGGACACGTTCGTCTCCGAGGATGCGCCGGGCTCCTCGGAGGGTGGCTCGGCGCGGGCGCTGCGCGTGGGCACGAGTCCGGGGCGCGAGGCGCACCTGCGCTTCTCCGTGACGGGGTTGACGGAGACGGTGCAGCGCGCGGTGTTGCGCTTGCGAGTGGCCGCGGACGGTACGGAGGGCGGTCCGTCCGTCTTCGGGACCCAGGGCACGTGGAGCGAGTCGGGCCTGACGTGGAGCACGCGTCCGGCGCGGGTGGGGGGCACGTTGGACCGGGCGCCGTTCCTCGCGCCCTATGGCTTCGTGGAGTACGACGTCACGAACCAGGTGCGTGGCAACGGGGACGTCACCTTCGGGCTGTATGGCAATTCCGGGGACGAGGTGACGTTCCACTCGCGCGAGGCCGCGGACCTGGAGCCTCGGCTGTTCGTGTGGGCGGGTGCGTCTCGGAGCGAGCCGGGCGATGACTGCATGACGCGACAGGAGGTCATCGCGACCACCATCCCTCCGCTCCATGACACGTATGCGACGCCGGAGACGCCGTCGACGACGTACCACCGCGAGGCCTCGTTGCGCGTGGATGGGGCACCTCGAGCGGAGGGCTTCCTGGACTTCGACGTGCAACTGGGCACGCAGCCCGTGCGCCGGGTGCTGCTGCGCCTGTATGCGCTGGATGCGTCGGCGAATGGACCGCAGGTGTTCTCGGCGCAGCCGTTCGACGAGGCGACGACGGACTGGGCCCATCGCCCCGTCGTGAGCGGGAGCGCCCTCGCGAACCTGGGCGCGGTGACGCGGGACTCCTGGGTGGAGATCGACGTGACCGATGTGGTGACGACGTCGGGGCGTCATGCCTTCGCGTTGGTGCCGGACTCGGCGGATGGGTTGCGCTTCGCCTCGTCCGAGGCCAGCGAGCGCGGCATCCTCGACGCCGCGCCCCAGCTCGTCGTCGTCAAGGACGCGGCGCCGCGCTGCTCGTACCGGGGCACCCGGCCCTCGGGGACGACGGCGTGGGTGAAGCAGTCCACGGCGGCGGAGGCGGAGCGCTCGCACCACACCGCGCCCGCGCCAGGCGGGGGCTTCGTCGTCCTCAGCCACCAGGAGCAGACGCGGGATGCCCCTCCGTCTGCCGAGCGGACGGACGTCGTCACGCTGCACCGCGCGGACGGGAGCGTCGTGTGGACGCGGGCCTTCACGCAGGCGCAGGTCTCCTTCTCGAGGGTGGCGGTGACGGCGCGGGGACACGTGCTCGCCGCCGGCTCCTACGCCGGGACACCGGACCTGGGGACGGGCGCGCTGCCCCAGGGCACCGGCATGTTCGTGCTGGAGCTGACGGCGTCGGGCGCGGTGGCGTGGGCGCGGGGCTACACCGCGTGGTTCCAGCGGGCCGACGAGCGGCTCGACAATCCGATGCAGGTGCTCGACCTGGCCACGGACGCGCAGGGCGGCGCGGTGCTGGTGGGCACCTTCTGGGGCTACACGGACTTCGGCGCCGGGCCCGTCTACTCCGGCAAGCCGTTCCCCTATGACGACACGTATCCGAACTCGTACGTGCTGAAGCTGGACGGGCAGGGGGGCTATCAGTGGGCGAAGCTGCTCCTGGCGGACACGCTGCGCGGCACGGAGGCGACGAGCGTGGCGGTGGACGCCGGAGGGCAGGTCACCGTGGGCGGCTGGGCGGGGAGGGCGACGGACTTCGGCGCGGGACCGGACGCGCGAATCGGTCCGTTCGTGGCGCGGTGGGACGCGAGCGGTGCGCTCGGCTGGGTGCGTGTCATCCCGGTCTACTTCAGCAGCCTGCGTGCCCTGGCCGTCATGCCGGACGGCGGTGTCGCGTTCATCGGAGACTTCGGTGGCCGCTTCGACTTCGCGGGCCAGCCCTACGCCAGCCGCGAGCCGGACGAGTACGACGGCGGGCCTCGGGACACGATGCTCGGTCGGCTGGGCGCCACGGGGGCGGACGTGGTGCTGCGCACGTTCCGTGAGCTGACGTTCCAGGACCTCATCGTGGACGCCCAGGGGCACCTGGTGACGACGCAGGCGGGCGGCGGGAGTCTGCTGGGCCTGGGAGACGTGGGCCCGTCGGAGTCGGAGGCGCCGTACCGGCCCACGGTGGCCAGCTTCACGGGCGCGCTGGAGACGCGCTGGGTCCGGGTGTTCGACCTGCTCCCGTCGAACCTCCTGCTCACGCCGCAGCCGGGCGGCATCCTCTTCACGGGAGACCTGGTCAGCGCGTTCGAGGTGGATGGCGTCTGGTACACGCCGACGTCACGCCGCTCGGACGTGCTGCACCTGCTGCTGCGGCCCTAGCGAGGCTCGAATCTTCGTTGCGCGGGGGACGGGCGCGGGCACCCACGGTGGGGCTCGCGCCCGCACGCGTTGGCGCACCTGTTGCTTTCCCATCGCAATGGCAGCACGCGAGGGAGAGATGACGTGAATCGGTGGACAGTGGGAGCCGTGGGTGGGGGTCTGGGAGTGGCACTGGTCTTCCTGGGTGGGTGCGGGGGTGCCCAGGAAGGTGTTTCGGTTTCACAGACGGAAGTCATCGAGCAGGAACGTGACGCGCTGGTCACGCGCACGGTGAGCATCATCGCGATGGCTGACACGCACGTGTCCTCCGCGCAGCCGACGTCGAGCTTCGGCTCATCACAGACAATGGTCGTGGGGCGCGCTCCCGAGTCGGAGGCGTACCTGCGCTTCTTCGTCGACCCCATCCCGGAGGGGCGCATCACCACGGCGAGGCTGCGGGTGTATGCGATGGAGGGCTCCTCGGATGGGCCCACCGCCCATGGGCCGGGCGTGTACCGGAGCTGGAACGAGGAGACGACGTGGAACACGCGGCCCGTGCACGCCACCTCGTGGCTCGCGACGTCGGCGGTGGTGCCGGATGGCTCGTGGATGGAGTTCGACGTCACCAACGTCCACGTCGGTCCCAACGCCTTCAATGACCTCTTCTTGAAGGCGGATGGGGACGACGCCGTCACCATCGCCTCCAGCGAGCATCCCGACCCCGCGCTGCGCCCCCAACTGCTGCTCACCGTCGAGAGCGCGCCGGACCACCCCACGAACCCGCTGGTGCCCCTCGCGGTGGCCACCCCTCCGCTGACCCTGGTCGCCGTCGCCGACACGTTCGTCTCCGCCGACGCGCCGACGTCGTCCGCGGGAGGCAGCGCCGACACGCTCGTGGTGGGCAATGCCCCGGAGCGCGAGGTGCACCTGCGCTTCAACGTCCAGGGGCTGCCGGAGACCGTGCAGCGCGCGGTGCTGCGGCTCCACCTGGGGTTCGACGGCACGACGGGCGGCCCGTCCGTCTTCGCGACCCAGGGCCCCTGGAATGAGGCGAGTGTCACCTGGAGGACCCGCCCGACGAAGACGGGCCGTGAGCTGGACCGCATGCCGTTCCTGGAGCCCTGGGGCTATGTCGACTACGACGTGACGGCGCACGTGCGCGGCAATGGGAGCGTGACGCTGGGGCTCTACGGGAGGTCCGCGGACGCGGTGACGTTCCACTCGCGCGAGTCCGACCTGTCGTCGGCGAATCCTCCCCAGCTCCTCATCTGGACGGGGACTCCCCGCGAGGCGCCGATGGATGCCTGCCTCACACGCCGCGAGCTCCAGACGACGACGGTGCTCCCGCTGCATGACACCTATGTCGACGCGCTCCACGGCACCCGGACGTTCCATCGCGAGGCGACGCTGCGCGTGGACGCATCGCCGGGAGCCGTCAGCTACCTGGACTTCGACGTGCAGCCGTTCCCGGGACAGGTCCGCCGTGTGCTGCTCCAGCTCTACGCCCTGGAGGCGACGGGCAGCGGCCCGCGCATCTTCAAGGCCCGGCCCTTCGACCCGTACACCATCAACTGGCACCAGCAGCCCACCACGCTCTACCCCTTCGGAGACCTGGGCCCGGTGAAGAAGGACCAGTGGGTGGAGTACGACGTGACGAGCGAGGTGACGGCGCCGGGTCGCCACGCCTTCGGGCTGGTGCCGGACTCGTCCGACGGGCTGAGCTTCGCCTCGGTCGACGCGCACTGGGGCTATATCCTGCACGCCGCGCCCCGGCTGGTCATCGTCACGGAGAGCGAGCCGTTCTGCTCGTATCGCGGCACGAACCCCGCGGGAGGGACGCTGGAGGGCACGCAGGCCGGCCGTCCGGAGGCCGAGCGTTCGAGGGACACGGCGCCCGTGCCCGGTGGCGGCTTCGTCGTGTTGAGCGCGGTGGAGCAGACGCTGGACAGCACGCCCTGGTCCTCGCAGACGGACGTCGTCACGCTGCACCGTGAGGACGGCGGCGTCGCGTGGTCGCGCGAGTTCGCCCAGCCGGGTGTGGAGCTCCGCAAGGTGACGGTGACGACGCTGGGCAACGTGCTCGTCGCCGGTGAGTACCGGGGCGCGCCGGACCTGGGCAAGGGCCCGCTGCCCCTGGCCGGGAACACGGGCCTGTTTGTGATGAAGCTGACGCCGTCGGGAGCGGTGGACTGGACGCGCGGCTACACCGCCTGGTTCGACGACGGCACGGTGCGCCACGAGAACCCGATGGCGGTGTTCGACCTGGCCACGGACGCGCATGGCAGCGCGGTGGTGACGGGCAGCTTCTGGGGGAAGACGGACTTCGGTGGCGGGGAGCTGCACTCCGGCAAGACCTTCCCCTACGACGACTCCCGCCCGAACAGCTTCATCGTGAAGCTCCAGTGGGATGGGGCCTATGCGTGGGCCAGGACCCTCAAGTCACCGGGCATCCGAGGCGCCCAGGCCACGGCCCTCACGGTGGACGCGCAGGAGAACATCACCGTGGGCGGCACCACGGGGCAGGGCATCGACTTCGGTGATGGCCCCGTCTACCGCAATGGCCTGTTCGTCGCGCGATGGAGCCCGAGCGGCGCCTATCAGTGGTCCCGGGTGATGGGCGTGAACCACTCCAGGATGACGGGGGTCGTCGTGCTTCCGGACGGAGGCGTGGCCTTCGCCGCGAGCTTCGAGGGAGGCCTCGTCTTCGGTGGGCGCACCTACCTCAGCAAGGAGCCGGACGAGTACGAGGGAGGTCCCTGGGACGCGGTCCTCGGCCGCTTGAGCGCCACGGGCGAGGAGGTGTCGCTGCGGCACTTCCAGCAGACGCCCGCTCACTCCAGCTTCTTCCACGACCTGGTCCTGGACGGTGCGGGCAACCTGGTGGTGTCGCTGGGGGGCTTCGGCGGGCTGCTCGGGCTGGGCGAAGTGGGGCCGCCGGGCGTCACCTCGCCGCCGCGTCCGACGGTGGCGAGCTTCACGGCCGCGCTGGAGCCGCGCTGGGTCCGCGTGCTCGACGTGCTCCAGTCGGACCTTCGCCTGACGCCCGCGGGCGAGGGCGTCATCGTCAGCGGTGACTTCGCGGGGGCCTTCGAGCTGGAGGGCACCTGGTACACCTCCACGGCCCAGCGCTCGGACCTGCTGCACTTCAAGCTCCGGCGCTGACCCGCAATCCCTGACGTGATGTTCGCGACCGCTCGGTCCGCTGACCGGGCGGTCGCATTTTCATGTCAATCGTAGACACTGCGAGTGGCCCAATGACTCGCACGCGTTGGCGCACCTGTTGCTTTCCCAATTCAGTGGCAGCACGCGAGGGAGAGGTCACGTGAAACGGTGGACACTTGGCGCAGTGGGTTGGAGTCTGGGAGTGGCACTTTTCTTCCTGAATGGGTGTGGAAGTGCCCAACCAGGAGCAGGGGTTGACCCGGAGACGGGGAGCCACGAGCAGGAGCTCGTCACGCAGACGGTGGCGATCGTGGCGGCGGCGGATACGTATGTGTCGGCGGCCTCGCCGGCGACGAGCTTCGGCTCGCAGCCGACGATGGAGGTGGACCAGTCACCCGAGTCGGAGGCGTACCTGCGCTTCTATGTCGCTCCGGTGGACGGCACCATCACCACGGCCCGGTTGCGGGTGTATGCCTTGGATGGCTCGGCGGACGGGCCCACGGCGCATGACCCTCGCATCGGGGGGCGGGCCTGGAACGAGCTGACGACCTGGAACACGCGGCCGACCCGGGATGGGTTCTCCGCGTTGAGCAGCGCGGGGGCGGTGGCCAGCGGCACGTGGATCGAGCTGGACATCACCGGGATGCACATCTCCACGAGCGCCTTCACGGACGTCCACCTGGTGGCCGACAGCACGGACGGCGTGACGATTGCGTCGAGCGAGCATCCGAACACGTCACTGCGCCCCCAGCTGGTCCTCACCGTCCAGTCCGCGGACGACCACCCCCCGCACCCCGCGCTGCCCATCACGGTGTCGAGCCCTCCGGTGGTCTTCTCCGCGAGCGACGACACGTATGTCTCCGCCGACGCGCCGACGTCCACCGAGGGCGGTTTCGCCACGGACCTGCGGGTGGGGCAGTCGCCCGACCGCGAGGTGCACCTGCGCTTCGACGTGCTGGGCCTGACGGAGTCGGTGCAGCGCGCGGTGCTGCGGATGCACGTGGGCCTGGATGGGACGACGGGGGGACCGGCGGTCTACGCCACGCAGGGGCCCTGGAGCGAGATGAGCGTCTCCTGGAACACCCGCCCCACGAAGGTGGGCGCGGAGGTCGACCGGCTGCCCTACCTGGCGCCATCCGGGTACGTGGACTACGAGGTGACGGACCTGGTGCGTGGCAACGGCAACTTCACCTTCGGCGTGTACGGGACGTCGGGTGACGCGATGCTCTTCCACTCGAAGGAGTCCTGGTCCGGGGGCGGAGGCCCGCGGCTGCTGGTGTGGACGGGGGCGCCCAGGGCCGCGCCGACGGATGCGTGCATGACGCGCCGGGAGCTGGTCTCGAAGGTGAGCGAGCTGCGGCACGACACCTATGTGAGCGCCGAGCGTCCGACGACGACGTTCCACCGCGAGGCGTCGATGCGCGTGGATGGCTCGCCGGGCATGAACGGCTTCCTGGAGTTCGACGTCCAGCTCGACGCGACGCCGGTGCGCCGCGTGCTGCTCCAGCTCTACGCCCTGGAGGCGACGGACAACGGGCCGCTGCTCTACCAGGCGCAGCCGTTCGACCCGGCCGCCGCGACCTGGCAGCACCCGCCCGCGGTGACGGACCTGGTGGGGGACGCGGGCGCGGTGAAGAAGGACCAGTGGGTGGAGTACGACGTGACGAGCGTGGTGACGGCCTCGGGGCGGTACGCCTTCGGGCTGCTCGCCGACTCCTCCAAGGGATTGAGCTTCGCGACGGGGGACGCGAGCGCGAAGGGGCTCCTGGACGCGGCGCCCCGGCTGGTCGTCGTCACGGAGAGCGCGCCGTTCTGCTCGTACCGGGGCACGCAGCCCTCGGGGACGACGGCGTGGGTGAAGCAGACGAACAACGCCTCGGCCGAGCGCGCGCGGGACACGGCGCCCGCGCCGGACGGTGGCTTCGCCGTCGTGGGCACGCAGGAGCAGACGCGGGACGGCGAGTCCTGGGCCGAGCAGACGGATGTGGTGACGCTGCACCGGGCGGATGGCTCGGTGGCGTGGCGACTGACGTTCGCCCAGCCGGGCGTGGCGTTCCGCAAGGTGACGGTGACGACGCTGGGCAACGTGCTCGTCGCTGGTGAGTACCGGGGCACGCCGGACCTGGGCAAGGGCGCGCTGCCCCGGGGCACGGGCATGTTCGTGATGAAGCTGACGCCGTCGGGCGCGGTGGACTGGACGCGGGGCTACACGGCGTGGTTCCGCATGGACGACGAGCTGCTCGACAATCCCATGTTCGTGCACGACCTGGCGACGGACGCGCACGGCAGCGCGGTGTTGACGGGCGGCTTCTGGGGGAAGACGGACTTCGGTGGCGGTGAGGTCGACTCCGGCAAGCCGTTCCCCTACGACGACGAGTATCCGAACTCCTTCGTCCTCAAGCTCCAGTGGGACGGCGCCTACCAGTGGGCGCGCGTGCTGAAGACGAACGCCATGCGGGGCACCCAGGCGGTGAGCGTCGCGGTGGACGCGCAGGAGAACATCACCGTGGGCGGCTGGGCCGGGCCGGGCACCGACTTCGGCGCGGGCGCGCTCGCGCGGGGTGGGGTGTTCGTGGCGCGCTGGAGCGTGACGGGCGACCACCAGTGGCACTGGCTGCTGCCGACGTCCTACGACACGGTGTTCGCGGACCTGTACCAGGTGGCGGTCTTGCCGGATGGGGGCGTGGCCTTCACGGGCGACTTCGACGGCCGCTTCACCTTCGCGGGCACCCCGTATGTCAGCGCGGAGCCGGACGACAACTACGACGGACCGCGCGAGGCCATCCTCGGCAGGCTCACCCCCTCGGGCGCGGAGCTGACGCTGCGGCAGTTCCCGCCGAGCGCGACGAGCTCCTATGGCCTGGGCTCGTTGGTCGCGGACGCCAACGGGAACCTGTTCACGGTCCAGGCGGGGCACGGCGGCCTGTTGGGGTTGGGCTCCGTGGGGCTGCCGGAGACGGTGGCGCCACAGCGACCCACCGTGGCCAGCTTCTCGTCGACGCTGCAGACGCGTTGGGTGAGGGTGTTCGAGCCGCTCCAGTCCCCCCGGCTGACGGCGGTGACGGGCGGGGTGGTGCTGACGGGGGACCTGGGGGGGGCCATCGAGCTGGATGGCACCTGGTACACGCCGACCTCCCGCCGTCTGGACCTGCTGCACGTCAAGCTGCGGCCGTGAGCGACGGGTGACTCCGGGGCTGTGACCGTCCGTGCTTGTCCGGGCGGGCGGTCACCTGCCCGGGGTGCGACGAGGCGAGCCACCTGTCCATTGGCGCGCGTTCGTCATGTTCGCGGGGGATGGTCTCTTCCTGCTTCCCGGGAGCGGGATTCGCGATATGGACGGAGGGGTACATGACTCCTTTCCCCAAGAAGCTCCAAGATCGTGCAGAGGCCCTCGAGGCCGCGGATGAGCAGCTCACCACGTTGGACGAGGACGGCCTGTTGGCCGCGCCCGTCGATATCTTCTCGATGCTGCGGGATGGCATCGACCTCCACGAAAACCTGAAGGACACCTCCCGGACGTTCGCCTCGAACGACTGCGTGGTGGTGACGGGGAACGTGGATGTGGAGACGCTGGTGTTGAAGGGGCCGGGCGGGATGCTCGTCCTCGGTGACCTGCGGGTCGGCACGGCGGAGCTGCACGCCAACGTGCTCGTGCTGGGGAACTGTGAAATCTCCGAGCGTGTCGTCGGACACGACGAGCCGCACACGCTCACCGTCCTGGGCGAGGTCCAGGGTGGCCGGGCGGAGATGCAAAAGCAGTTCATCATGCAGTTCCTCGGCGGCGGCAAGCTGACGGCGCTGGTCGACAGCGAGGGTGGCGCGGCGGAGCTGCTCGAGCTGCTGAGCGGCGCGGGCAGTGAGCTGGAGGTCGACGAGGTCGACCCGTAGTCGTCGTGCAGGCAGACCGCCGGGACGCGCAATGCGTCCCGGTGGCCCCGCTCCGAGGTGTCAGGCCGCCACGCCGAGCAGCTCGCGGAGCTGACGCAGCATCTCGATTTCGCTCGGGTGGATGTGCCCGTCGCTGGCGATGAGGTCATGCGCCGCTTCGATGACGGCCTTCGGGTCGGCCTTGAGGATGCCCAGGTTGGGCGCGGGCAGCGGCGTCCCGTTCTGCAGGCACTTCGCCAGCTGCTCCAGGTCCGGCAGGGGAACGCTCATCCCCCGGGCCGTGGCCATGATGTGGTCGATCTCCTCCCGGCTGACCCCCTCGTCTCCGCTGGCGACCTGGAGCAGCAGCTTGAGGACTTCAATCTGGAAGCGGGCGTCGGGGCTTGAGGCGGTGGACATCCTTGGTACATCCTCCGAGGTGGGCTCGCGAGTGGGCGCGACACATGTATCGCTCCTACAAGTGCACGGGCTTCGCGGAGAAAGCTTCTCATGAAAGTGGTGGAGACGGAGCGGCTCGTCCTGCGTCGGGTGACGCATGAGGACGCCGCCTTCATCCTGGGGATGTTGAACGAGCCCGCGTGGCTGCGCTTCATCGGAGACCGTGGCGTGCGCACTATCGAGGGCGCGCACGACTACATCACCAACGTACCCCTGACGCAGTACGCCCAGCTGGGCTACGGGCTGTACCTGGTGGAGGGCCGGCAGGACGGCGTGCCCATGGGGTTGTGCGGCCTGCTCAAGCGCGACTCGCTGGAGCACCCCGACATCGGCTTCGCGTTCAAGCCCGCCTACTGGAGCCAGGGCTACGCGCGGGAGGCCGCCGAGGCGGTGCTGCGCCACGCCCGGGAGGACCACAAGATTTCGCGCGTCGCCGCCATCGTCTCCAAGGACAACGTCAGCTCCATCAAGCTGCTGGAGCGGATGGGCCTGCGCTTCGAGCGGCACATGCGCCTGCCCGGCGCCACCGAGGAGATCAGCCTCTATCTGACGGCGCCGTGAGTCGAGCGGGGAATCCAGGAAGACGCCCGCGCGTGAGCGGGACGTCACCTGGCTGACACCGCCGCTGGCTTGGCGTGCGGGGCGTGCGTCTCCTAGACTCGCGAGCGTGGGCCCACCGTCGAACAGCGTAGACGGCGGGAAGAACGCGCTGCTGCGCGCACTCCCCTCCATCGAGCAGCTCCTGCGACGGCCGTCGCTGGAACCGCTGCTGTCTGGTGTTCCCCGCGCCAGGGCCGTGTCCGCGCTGCGGCTGGCCGTGGACCGCGTGCGCGCGCGCCTGCTCCAGGGCGACCCGCGCCCCTTCGACGACGCGGACGTGGGCGAGGCGCTCAGCACGCTGTCCACGCCGGGGCTGCGCGCGGTGCTCAACGCCACGGGCGTGGTGCTGCACACCAACCTGGGGCGCGCGCCGCTCGCGCCGGAGGCGGTGGCGCGGGTGGCCCAGGTGGCGCGGGGCTATTCGAACCTCGAGTACGACCTGGACGAGGGCGAGCGGGGCAGCCGCTACGCGCCGGTGGTGGGGCTCTTGCGTCAGCTCACCGGCGCGGAGGACGCGCTCGTCGTCAACAACTGCGCGGGCGCGGTGCTGCTCGTGCTGGCCGCGCTGGCGTCCGGCCGCGAGTGTGTCGTGTCGCGCGGGGAGCTGGTGGAGATTGGCGGAGGCTTCCGGGTGCCGGACGTCATGCGGCAGTCGGGCGCGCGGCTCGTGGAGGTGGGCACCACCAACCGCACGCGGCTGTCCGACTACGCGGCCGCGGTGGGCCACGACACGGGCCTGTTGGTGAAGGTGCACCGCTCCAACTTCGCGGTGGTGGGCTTCACCGAGGAGGCGAGCGTGGGAGCGCTCGCGACGCTGGGCCGGGAGCGCGGGGTGCCCGTGTTCCAGGACCTGGGTTCGGGGGCGCTGGTCCCCATGGTGGGAGAGGGGATGGGACAGGAGCCCACGGTGGCCGAGGTGGTCGCCGAGGGAGCGGATGTGGTGGCGTTCTCGGGGGACAAGCTGTTGGGCGGGCCGCAGGCGGGCGTGGTGGTGGGACGCTCGGCGTTGCTCGCGCGCATCAAGGCGCATCCGCTCACCCGGGCGTTGAGGGTGGACAAGCTGACGGTGGCCGCGTTGGAGGCCACGCTGGAGTTGTATCGGGACGGCAAGCCAGGGGCCGTGCCCACGTACAGACTGCTCGCCCAGTCGTCCCAGGAGCTGCGCGCCCGCGCGCTGCGGCTTCAGGACTTGCTGGCCGAGCAAGGCGTGAGTGCCCGAGTGGACGGGGTGGTGGGACAGGTGGGCGGGGGCGCCATGCCGCTGGCCCGGTTGCCTTCCTTTGCGTGCATCCTCAACGTGGGTGCACCGGAATCTTTCCTCGAGCGCCTGCGCGCCGGCGGGATGCCGGTTATTGGCAGGATCGCGGATGGCGAGGTGGTCCTCGACGTCCGCTGTCTCGCGGAGGAGGAGCTCAGGTCGGTCGCCGAAGCGGTGGCGACCGCAAGTCCCGGGAAACCACCATGATCAACAGCGCCGTCCTCGTACTCAACCGGTATTACCAACCGGTGCATGTCACGTCGGTGAAGCGGGCCTTCAGCCTGTTGTATCAGGGCGTCGCCAAGGCCATCGACGCGCAGTACCGGCTCTACGAGTTCGATGATTGGGCGGCGCTGAGCGCCACCAATGACTGCATCACCACCATCAACCGGACCATCCGCGTCCCCCGGGTGCTGGTGCTCAGCGCGTATGACCATCTGCCCCGAGGGCGGGTGCGCTTCTCCCGGCTCAACATCTACGCGCGCGACGCGGACACCTGTCAGTACTGCGGCAAGAACCTGCCGCGCAGCGAGCTGAACCTGGACCACGTCATGCCCCGCACGCAGGGGGGCAAGACGACGTGGGAGAACGTCGTGTGCTCGTGTGTGCCCTGCAATCTCAAGAAGGGGGGCCGCACGCCGGAGCAGGCGGACATGCGGCTCCTGAAGAAGCCGGTGCGCCCGCGCTGGACGCCGTTGTTCCGGGGCGCCACGCGCAAGGTGACGTATCAGGAGTGGCTGCCGTTCCTGCACCTGGCGGATGCCTCGTATTGGAACGTGGAGCTGCTGGACGAGTAGGGCGCCCGAGCGCTTGCTCACCGGCCTGCCCGGCGAACCCTGTAAAATGGGGTGTCGCGGGGGGAGTCATGGCTCGGGTTGATCCACGAAGTGGCCACGGATTGGCGGGGAGTCGACTCGGGCGGTAGGACGGGCTTTGATGCCCCTGCCCATGTCCAAATCCACGCGAGCGCCCCAGGCCGATGCCCGTGCCCTGGGGACCCCGACCGCCGAGCCGGTGGCCCCAGGGCCTGGCGGCGCTCGGCAGCGGCCCCGGCGCATCATCGCCGTGGGCGGTGGCAAGGGCGGCATCGGCAAGTCGATGGTGTCCGCCAACCTGGGCGTGGCGCTGGCCCAGGCGGGGCTGAACGTGCTGCTGGTGGACGCGGACCTGGGCGGAGCGAACCTGCACACGTGCCTGGGGGTGGGGCAGCCCGAGGCGACGCTGTCGGACTTCCTCAGGCGCAACAAGTCTCGGCTCGAGGACGTCATCGTCCCCACGGGGGTGCCCCGGCTGTCGCTCATCGCGGGCGCGCAGGACGCGCTGGACGCGGCGAACCTCAAGTACGCGCAGAAGCAGAAGCTGCTCAAGACGCTGATGGGCGCGTCGGCGGACTACCTCATCCTGGACCTGGGCGCGGGGACCAGCTTCAACACCATCGACTTCTTCATCCTGGCGGACCACGGGTTGTTGGTGGTGCTGCCGGAGCCGACGTCGGTGGAGAACGCGTACCGCTTCGCGAAGGCGGCGTTCTTCCGGCGGCTGCAGCAGATGGAGGCGGAGTACGGCATCCAGGACCTGGTGGACAGCGCGCTCACCACCCGGGAGGGCTCGCTGCGGACGCTGCATGACGTGCTGGCGCAGGTGCGCAACAAGGACCCGGTGGGTGCGGAGCGACTGGAGCGGGAGCTGTCCGAGTTCCGCATCCGGCTGGTGGTGAACCAGGCGCGCACGGACGCGGACCTGAATGTGGGTGCGGCGGTGGCCTCGGCGTGGAAGAAGTTCTTCGGCATCGCGATGGATGACCTGGGCGCCATCCGGTATGACGATGAGGCCTGGCGCGCGGTGCGCAAGCGGCGCCCTGTGCTCATCGAACGACCCGACGCCCCGGCCGCCCTGGCCATCCAACGTATCGCCTCACGACTGCTCGCCCTCGACGCGACCCCCGACCCTTCCTCGTCACCATGAAGCCTTTCGCGCAGCAGACCTATTACGAGCTCCTGGAGGTCCCGGTCACAGCGCCCATGGAGGAGATTCGCGCCGCGTACTCCCGACTCATGGAGCTGTATGCGCCGGACTCCATCGCGGTGTACGCGCTGGTGGAGCCGGACCAGGTGGATGCGCTCCGCGCCCGGATGACCGAGGCGATGGAGATCCTCACCGATGGCGACCTGCGCGGTGAGTATGACCGCGACCTGGGGCTGCCGGCGCCGTGGGGCACGGTGAAGGCGGCCGAGGCGCTGGCGAGCGCGGTGGCGGAGGGGAAGAAGAAGCGCGCGTCCGAGGACGAGGCCCCGGCCCTGAGCGGGCCCGAGGCGTTCCGGGCGAGCTTCGTCAGCGGCTACTCGCTGTCGTATGTGACGAGCTCCCTGCAGACCGCGCCGCTCGTCGGTGGGCTGGTGGATGTGCCCGCCTCGCTGAGCGTGGGCGCGGAGGCGCAGGCCCCGGCGGCGGAGCCGGGGCCCGTGTCGTCCAGCTCGAAGGCCGTGGGCGCCATGGAGCAGGGGGGCGCCTCGGTGGAGTCGGCTCCAGTTGCCGCGCCCGGGGTCGCGCAGTCGGTGGGGTCCGCTCCTGTCCCCGCTGCCCCGTCGGCGCCTGTCGCCCCGATACCGACCGAGTCCTCTCCGTCGGCGGCGTCCGTCCCCGTTGCCTCGGTCTCGACCGGGGGCTCGTCCTCGGTCCCCGCGCCTGTTGCCTCGGCACCGGCCGTGGTGGCGCCACCGGTCGAGTCTGTCCCTGTGGCCGCGCCGCCGGTCGCGTTCTCCTCGCCTGTGAGCTCGGCGCCGGTTGGGGACGTCCCTCCCGTGGAAGCGGCCCCTGTCGTGGCTCCGGTTGCCTCGGCGCCGGCCGTGGTTGCGCCGCAGGTGGGGGCGACGCCTGTTGCCTCGGCACCGGTCGCGGTCACGCCGCCCGCGGAGCCGGCGCCCGTTGTCGCAGCACCGGCCGTGGTCGCGCCGCAGGTGGAGGCGACTCCTGTTGCCTCGGCGCCGGTTGTGGTCGCGCCGCAGGTGGAGGCGACTCCTGTTGCCTCGGCACCGGCCGTGGTCGCGCCGCAGGTGGAGGCGAATCCTGTTGCCTCGGCGCCAGCTGTGGTCGCGCCGCCGGTGGAGTCGACGCCCCCCGTCGCCTCGGCTCCGGCCGTGGTCGCGCCGCCGGTGGAGTCGACGCCCCCCGTCGCCTCGGCTCCGGCCGTGGTCGCGCCACAGGTGGACGCGACGCCCGCTGCCTCAGCGCCCGAACCGTCGCCGGCTCACGTCGCCACGGTGAGCCCCGCTCCGGCCCCCGTCGCCGTGGCCGCGAGCCCGGACGTCCCCGCGTCGGTGCCGACCCAGCCCTCGGAGCCCGGGACGTCCATCGTCGTGGCTGGAACGCCCGCCAGGGCTCCGGAGCCCGCGCCGCCCCCCGTGACGCGTCCGGTCGGACCGACGGCGCCGCCGCCCGTGGCCCCCTCGCAGAACCGTGTTCAGACGGGGCGGCAGTTGAGCGAGGCCCAGGTGCTCGCCCAGGACTCCGCCATCGCCACGGCGGAGGCCGCGCTGGCGCAGGTCGCCGCCAGGACTCGCGAGCCTCGTCCCCGTCTGCCGGACATCCCCGCCGACGCCGAGTTCAACGGCGAGCTGCTGCGCCGCGTCCGCGAGACGCGGGGCTACACGCTCCAGCAGGTCGCCGACCGCACCCGCATCTCCTCGCGCCACCTGGAGAACGTGGAGGCGGACCGCTACACGGCGCTGCCCGCGCAGGTCTACCTCCGGGGCATCCTCATGAACCTCGCCCGCGAGCTGGGGTTGGATCCGCTCCGGGTGTCCAGGAGCTACCTGGCCTTGGCTTCTGAGAAGTCAGGCAAGAAATGACGCCGCCCTGGAGGGGTGCCGACTTTTGCTCGTACCACAAGGAAAGTTGACTCCCCTCCGAGCGGTGCCTATGTAGGAAAGACGATGACGGACGAGGAAAAGATCAAGGCGATGCGGCTCGCCCGTGCGATTGCCTCGGATATCTCGCTCTACAACGAGCAGAAGATCATCAAGGGTATCGAGCAGGACAACCTCTTCGAGGTCCTCAAGGAGGAGCTGGAGGAGGGCCGAGAGCTCTACAAGAGCCGCGTCAGCCAGGAAGTCTTCACCACGGCGAACTTCTTCGAGCGCGCCATCAACGACATCGTCCTGCGCTCCAAGGCGCACGTGAAGTCGAAGATCTGGTAGTCCGCCCCCCGTGGCAGCGCCCGACACGCGAGAGCATCGCGCCCCGCCGGAAGCCCGCGGAGAGCGCATCGACCAGTATCTCGCGGGCGTCTTCACCGACCTGACCCGCTCCCGCATCCGGGGACTCATCGACGACGGGCACGTGCTCGTCGCCGGCAAGCCCGTGAAGGCGGCGATGCGGCTGCGCGGTGGCGACACGCTCACCCTCCATGTCCCGCCGCCCGTGGCCGCCCTTCCGGAGGCCGAGGAGCTGCCGCTGTCCCTGCTCCACGAGGACAAGGACCTCGTGGTGGTGGACAAGGCCGCGGGCATGGTGGTGCACCCCGGCGCGGGCCACGCCTCCGGCACCCTGGTCAACGCGCTCCTGCACCGCGTGAAGGACCTGGCCGGCGTCGGCGGCGAGCTGCGCCCGGGCATCGTCCACCGGCTCGACAAGGACACCACCGGCTGCCTCGTGGTGGCCAAGAACGAGCAGGCCCTCGTCGCGCTCCAGAAGTCCTTCAAGGGGCGCGAGGTCTCCAAGACGTACCTGGCCCTCGTGCACGGCGTCCCCCCGGCGGAAGGCCGCATCGAGACGCTCTACGGCCGCCACCCCGTGCACCGCCAGCGCTTCACCGGCAAGGTGCGCGAGGGCAAGCCCGCCATCACCCTGTTCCGCGTGCTCCAGGCCTTCGACGGCGCGGCCCTGGTGGAGGTGGACCTGCTCACCGGCCGCACGCACCAGATCCGCGTGCACCTGGCCGAGTCGGGCCACCCGCTGCTGGGAGACACCCTCTACGGCGCGGGCCGCAAGCCCAAGGGCGAGGCCGCCGCCGCGCAGGAGCGCCTGGGACGTCAGGCCCTGCACGCGTGGAAGCTGGCCTTCGCGCACCCGCGCACGGGCAAGGCGCTGTCGCTGGAGGCGCCGATTCCGGAGGACTTCGCCGCGGCGCTCACGCTGCTCGGAGGCCCGGAAGCGCCTCCGGTGGCGGAGGCGAAGCAGAAGGCCCCCGCTCGCAAGAAGGCGGCGACGAAGAAGCGCGCGGCTACAGCCCGGAAACGCTGAGCGACTGCTGGCGCTTGCTCAGCACCTTCACCGGCTGGATGGCCATGACGCGCATGAAGACCTCGAGCAGCTCGGGGTCGAACTTGTTGCGCATCTCCGTCCACATCAGCATCAAGGCCACTTCCGGTCCGTAGGCATCCCGGTACGGGCGCTTGGACGTGAGCGCGTCGTACGCGTCGCAGATGGCGATGATCTTCGCGTATGCCCCCAGGTTCGTCTTGGGGATGATCATCTGGATGTTGCCGCGTGAGTCGCGCACCGCGGTGCCGAAGTCCGTCTTGTGCTCGAACGTCGTCACCACGCGCAGCAGCGTGGAGCGGCTGAAGCCCTTCTCCATGAGGATGTTGCGCACGGAGATGAGCGGCGCGCGCTGCACCGCCACGCGCTCCTCGGGCGTGAGCGCCCCGCGCTTGGTGGCCAGCTCCTCCGGCAGCGTCGTCATGCCCGCGTCGTGGAACAGCGCGATGTAGCCCAAATCACGCAGCTGCGGCTTCGTCAGCCCCAGCTCCGCGCCGAAGACGATGCTCATCAGGCACACGTTGACCTGGTGGTACACGAGGTACTCGTCCTCGCGCCGCATCGTCGTCATGCCCAAAAAGTGCGTGCGCTGGTCGTAGCTGATGTCCACGAAGTCCTGCACCAGCCGCAGCGCCTTGGAGGCGTTGATGGGCTTTCCGGCGCGCACCGACTCCAGGTACTTGCTGAGGAAGAACACCGAGCGGGCGTAGACGGTCATCGCGTACTTCTTGCGATCGACCTTCTGGTCGCCCGGGTTGTTCATGTCCTTGTCCAGCTTCTCCTTGAGCTTGGAGAACTTGGCCACGCGCATGTTGAGCAGCTTGCGGCCGGACAGTCCGTCCTCCTCAGACTGGGCCGTCTGCTCCTTGCTGAAGATCCAGATGAAGTTCTTCAGCTCCGGCACCGTCACCGGCTTGGTGAGGGTGAAGCCGCCCACGTCCTTGCCGCGCATCTCGGCGAGCAGGTAGCGCTGGTTCTCGATGGAGTTGAGGTCCACCTTCACCAGCATGCCGTTCAGGTAGAACGAGTCCTTGACGCCCGCGAGCTCCAGCCGGCCTTCCTTGCCGATGATTTGATTGATGATGTCCTGGAGCTGGTGCAGCGGCTTCTGGAAGACGGCGTTCTCGGGGTCATACATCTTCACCGAGCGCACGAGCATGTAGAGGCCAGCCACCATGGCGCGCGAGAGCGACTGGAGCTTCTCGTTGTGCTCGCGCCCGAACTCGCTGGTGTTCTCGTCCTGGCTCTGGGTGATTTTCAGATTCTCGGCCATCGCTCAGTTCTCCTCCGGCAGTGCCGAGTCCCCGAACAGCGCCTTGCGTGTCTGATACATCGCCTTGCGACCCGCGGTGAGCAGCTCCACCGGCTGGTTGCGGTCCTCGACGACGGCCTGCAACATCTTGTAGCTCTGGATGGAGCACGCGCCCGCCAGCCCCGCCACGGCCAGCAGCTTGTCCTCCAGCACCCGCTTCTTGTTGAGCAGGGACGGCTTCACGGCGAGCAGCTGCTGCATGTGCGAGAGCGCGCCCGGCGTGCCCGTGGCGCCCACCGCCGCGTAGAAGGCCGTGCGCTCGTCGGGCGTCTTCTTGTCGAAGGCCGGCTCGCGGATGAGGCGCATCAGGTCCGAGTACGCCTTGTCCCGGTCGAACTCCGGCAGCATCCGCGCGGCGAGCATGCGCACCTGGGAGACGGGGTCCGCCAGGGCCTCGGCCACCAGCCGGCGCGCCTCGCCGGTGCGGCCGCGGCCGATGATGCCGAGCACCTCCAGCTTCACCACCAGGTTGGGGCTCTTGAGCACCTGGCCGAACATCTTGATGCGCTCGGGGTGGTTGCTCTTCTCCAGGATGTAGACCATGTCGCGCACCGTCTGCGGACGGTCCGACGTGAGCCGCGCCACGAAGGGCTCGGGCGTGTCCCGCGCGACGATGGCCAGCGCGTCGCAGAGCAGCGCGCGGTTCTCGGGAATCTCCAGCGTCTCCAGCACGGTGAGCAGCGGGATGACGGAGTCACGCCCCAGGGCCTGCAGGTAGCGCGTCACGTCCTGCGGCTGCTTGGGCCGCGCGCCCTTGAGCGACTCGCCCAGGCGCATCAGCCGCTGCTCCTCGCCCATCCTGTGCAGGAAGGACTCCAGCAGCTTCTCCAGCGACTGTCCTCCGTCCTTCTGCGACAGCGCGCGCAGCTTGAGGACGATTTGATTGATGGTGCCGAAGTCGTCCTGGAGCAGGAGCATGTCGAGCAGCTGCACGAAGATCTCCTCGAGCAGCGTGCCGTCCTCCACGCCTCCTTCGACGACCTGGAACACGGCGCTCACCAGCTTGGGGAACAGCCGCGAGCCCTCCTCCTCCATCACCTCGCGCTGCAGCCGCGCCTTCAGCTCGTCCGACGCGTGGCGCCCGCCGACGACCAGGCCGCGGATCTGCTCCACGCCGTCCATCTTCGCGTCCAGGTCCTCCGCGGACACGCGCGCGAAGCGCAGGTAGTCATCCGAGTTCGTCTGCAGGCGCGAGTAGAGGTAGCCCACCACCTTGTCCACCTCGACCTGCACCTCCTCCTCGCTGGCGTTCTCCATGGAGAAGCCTTCCACCACCACGTACTCCACGTGCTCCATGCCCGCGCGCCACAGCTGCGCCAGCACGTCGTCCGCGCCGCGCTCGGGCTCGGACAGGGAGATGAGCGTGAAGGTGGTCAGCTCCTCCACCGTGAGGCCGGGGCGGAAGATGAGCTGACGGATGCCGTCGCGGTAGAACTTGTAGGGGAGCGGCGTGTCTTCCGAGAAGAGCGAGTCGTTGTGGAGCGTGAGGTTCTGCTGCTCCACCTTCAACGACAGCGGTCCGAACTTCTCCGTGTACTGGGAGATGGCCTCCAACGCCTTCGAGAGGAACTCGGGGAAGCGAGCCTCGTTGTGGCGGTACATGCCGATCTGCTTGATGCCCTTGAGGAGATGGAACGCGAACGTGCGCGCCATCTCCACCTTCTCTCGGACCTCCGGGGACTGCTCGGCGTCCGTGCTCGCGTCCTGGGTCTTTTGGGGCTGGGCCATGCGTCTGCAACTCTCCGCTCGGGCGGTATCACCAGCCTACTCCGAAATCCTCCGAACCCCCAGCCGGCGGCGGTAGGAACTACGAGGACTTGGAGGGAGATGGGTCTACCCCGACACGCGCGCACAGGGATTCCCGAGTAAGAGCCGGGTGCCGGGCTCCGTGGCCTTGCTCCGAAGCAGTGCGTCAGACGTGCTCGCTAGGCTTCCTTTCGAGGGGCCAGGGAACTGGCCTCCATTGGAGGAGTTCACATGCATCGTCTCTTGAAGCGCGGAGCCTCGGCCTGCTGTGTCGCGACGTTGCTGGCCGCGCCCGCGGTCCTCGCTGGTTTCACGACGGAGTCAGCCCATTGTTACAAGAACGCGGATGGCTCTGGCCGGTGCCAGGGCAGCCTCCTCGGCTTCCGCAATCACGCCGGCGCCAACACGCAGGCGCTCTTCTCACGGTCCAGCAACGCGGCGCCGTACTTCTACGCGGCGCTCACCACGGGCGCGACGACGGAGTACTTCAGCTGCACGCCCGACGCGGTGACGGGGGCTCACTGGAACAAGGCCATGAACCACGAGGGCTTCTTCTCCATCTACTGGTCGGCCGGGGGGAGCTGCTATTCGTTGTTCCTGATCAACGGCAGCCAGTACTCGAATTTCTGAGCCATCTCATGAACACCCAGGTGTTTCAGGGCTGGCTTCCGAGCCTGACCACGGCGGTGGGGTGCGCATTGGGGTGCTGGCTCGCGGTGAGCCAGGCGCAGCAGTTCCAGGAGCAGCGCGTGGAGCAGCTCACGGATGAGGTGGGGGCGCTGCGCCGGGCAATGGAGTCTCGTGCTCACGCCGCGGGGGCTGGCTTGATGGTGGGCGCGTCCTCCCCAGCGGCCTCCGGGCAGGGGCGCCTCTCCGGGGAAGAGCTGGAGGCCATGGCCCTGCGGGTGGCCACGTTGCTGAAGGCGTCAGGAGGGGCCGTCGTGGGGGCCCATGAGCCCGAGGCGTCCGCGCCTTCCGTGCCGGAGCTGTCCTCCGAGCAGCGCGAGTCGGCAACGCGGGTGGGCACGATGGTGGACCGGGTGGTCTCCAGCGGACGCATGACTGCGCAGGACGTGCTCGAGATTCGGCGCGAGCTCGCCCACCTTCGAGGCCGTCCCGAGGCCGACGCGCTCCGCAAGCAGCTCATCGTCGCCATCAACCAGGACCGGCTCATCCCCGCTCCGGATGCCGATGGTCTTCCGTAGCTCTCGCTTCACTTCGCTTCGAGCAGTCGAACGTCACACGGCTCAGGAGTCACAAAACATGAAGCAGCTCTCTTCTTCGAGGTCCCTTGTTCGCAAGGGCCTGTTGCCTGGTATTGCGCTCGCGGCCCTGGCGCTCGCTCCCGTCGCGTGGGGAGGACTCCAGTCGCAGACCCTCTTCTGCCAGAAGAACACGGATGGCTCGGGGCATTGTTTCGGCAACCTGGTCGGCTTCCGCCAGGACGCGGTGACGACCTCCTCCGCGTCCTTCCGGGATGACATGGTCGGCGGTCGCCTCTTCCAGTCCTATTTCACCCCGGCGGGGGCCGCCACCCACACCATCTACAGCTGCGTGCCCGACGCGGTCGTGGGCGAGCTCTGGGAGCAGGCCCTGAGCACCCGGGGCTTCTTCCGGGTGGAGTGGGACGCGACGGGCACCTGCAAGTACCTCCGGCTCGTGAACGGCTCGCAGAACACGAACTTCTGATGACTGGAGGGACGGCGCTCCCAGCAAAGGGGAGCGCCGTCGCCTCACGGGGCTACTTGCCGGCGGGCGGCGGAGACACCGCGGCGCTGGGGCCACGCAGGGCCGAGCGCAGCAGGAACAGCGTCAGGCCGCCGAAGAAGAGCAGGCCCCAGAGGTTGGACCAGAGCGGATGCGCCAGCTCGCTCTCGCCCACCGTGTTGAGGAAGCCGCCGATGGCGCCCTCGTGGCCGAGCACTGCCGGCAGGTTGATGGCGCGCGAGCCGGCGCCGTCCGTGGCGATTTCCAGGAAGGCGATGAGCACGCCCGCGATGGAGCCGCCGGCGATGTAGCCGGAGGAGAGCAGGGTGCCCGGGGAGAAGTCGGACTCACCGCCGCGCACGCGGTCCACGAAGTAGCGCACCATGCCGCCCACGAAGAGCGGCGCGCTGCTGCTGATGGGCAGGTACACGCCCACCGCGAAGGGCAGCGAGGACACGCCGCACAGCTCCAGCATCAGCGCGATGAACACGCCCAGCAGCACCAGGTCCCACGGCAGCCGCTGCGTGAGGATGCCGTCGATGATGAGCGCGAACAGCTGCGCCTTGGGCGCCGCGTAGCGGGTGAGGGCCTGGCCCTCGTAGGTGCTGATGCGGCCGCCGATGCCCGGGTCCACCACGTACTGGATGGTGCCGGCGCCGTCGACCAGGTACTTGCCCGCGGGCACCGGCGTGTCCGCGCCGCGCACGTAGCCTTCCTTGAAGGTGCGCTGGGGGCCCTCGGTGACGGCGCCCAGGTCGGACACCTTCACCTGCGAGCCGCCCGTGGGGCTCAGCGTCACGCCGCCCACGTCCTGCGTGCCCACCTGCCGCCAGCTGCGCAGCTCCAGCGCGCCGTTCGTGTTGGCCAGCTCGTAGCCCTGCGCCCAGGCCGCCTTGCGCAGCGCCGCCTCGTCCAGGTTGCGGCTGGCCAGCGCGTCCGCGGACACGCTCCAGGGGAACACGTACTGGGTGCGCGTCTCCTCGGTCAGCTCGGTGACCTGCACGTTCGGGTGCGGCTCCGGGATGGTGACGGTGGCGCCCTTGTTGAGCGTCACCAGCACCAGGCCGATGAACATGGCGCTGGTCAGCACGCCCACGAAGAGCGCCGTCTGCTGCCGCCGGGGCGTGCCGCCCACCAGGAAGGCCGTCTTCAGGTCCTGCGCGGTGGTGCCGCCGTTGGACGCGGCGATGCCGACGATGGCCGCCGTGGTCAGCGCCATGAAGCGGTCATTGGAGTTCGTCCAGCCCAGCATCAGGTACACCAGGCACGTGACGAGCAGCGTGGCCACCACCATGCCGGAGATGGGGTTGGAGGAGCTGCCAATCTCGCCGGTGATTCGCGCGCTCACCGTCACGAAGAAGAAGCCGAAGACGATGATGAGCAGGGCGGAGATGAAGTTGACGTGCAGCGGGGGCGCCAGCCAGATGGTCAGCACCAGCATCAGGCTGCCCACCAGCACCACGGTGATGGGGAGGTCCTGCTCGGTGCGCAGCAGCTGCGGCGCGCCGCCGTGCGCGCGCGAGGCCTTGAGCGACTCCACGCCGCGCTTGAACGCGCCGATGATGGTGGGCAGCGACCGGATGAGGCTGATGAGGCCGCCCGTCGCCACCGCGCCCGCGCCGATGTAGAGCACGTACGCGTTGCGAATCTGGTCCGGGGACATGTCCCGGATGAGCTGCCCGTTGTGCACCAGCAGCGGCTGATCCAGCCCGCCGCCGAAGAAGGAGATGGCGGGGATGAGGATGAGGTAGCTCAGCACGCCACCGGCGAAGGTGATGGCCGCCACCCGGGGACCGATGATGTAGCCCACGCCGAGCAGCTCCGGGCTCACCTCGGTGGAGAGCGTGGCGCTCTTGAGGCCCTTGAGCGGGGTGCTCAGCACCTCGCGGAACAGCTTCATGCCGGAGTAGGCGAACTTGTAGATGCCGCCCACCAGGAAGCCGATGATGACAGTGCGCGCGTTGGTGCCGCCCTGCTCACCGACGATGAGCACGTCCGCGCTGGCCGTGCCCTCCGGGTAGGGCAGCTTGCCGTGCTCCTGGACGATGAGGCCCTGGCGCAGCGGAATCATCATCAGCACGCCGAGCACACCGCCCAGCGCCGCCGTGAGGAACGCGTGCGTCAGGCTGATGTCGTAGCCCAACAAGAGCAGCGCCGGGAGCGCCGCCGCCACGCCGAAGGCCAGCGACTCTCCCGCCGAGCCCGTCGTCTGGACGATGGTGTTCTCCAGGATGTTCGACTTGCCCAGCGCCCGGAAGATGGCGATGGAGAGCACCGCCACCGGAATCGACGCGGACACCGTGAGGCCCACCTTGATGGCCAGGTACACGGACGAGGCGGCGAACACGATGCCCAGCACCGAGCCGAGCACCAACCCGCGGATCGTCATCTCCGTGGGGGACTGGTCGGGTGGGATGTACGGGGAGTGTTGGTGGGGCGCGTGCGATTGCGCGAGCGGAACACGCTCGTCGACGACCGGCGGGGTACCGTGGGCCAAGCGAAAGGCTCCTTACGAGGGAATCGGGCCCCTTCTAGCAGGGCCCCGCCCGGCGCGCGAAGCAATGCCCCTCAAATGGCAAGCGCCCCCACCCCGGGAGGGATGGAGGCGCTCGGGGGGCCCCCGTGGAACCGGGGCCGACCTGCCGCGTCAGGCGGGGACTACTGCTGCAGCGCCGCCGCGTCCGGGTCCACCTCGGCCATCAGCGCGGCCAGCTCCGCCTTGAGCTTGTCCTTGGCGCGGATCTCCAGCTGGCGGGCGCGCTCGCGCGAGAAGCCGAAGTGCTCGCCCAGCTCCTTGAGCGTCATGGGGCGCTCGTTCATCACGCGCTGCTCGATGATGAAGCGCTCGCGCGGGTCCAGGCGCATCAGCGCGGTGCGGACGCGGGCGTTGATGAGGCCCGCCTCCTCCTTGTCGGCGAACTCGTCGTCCTGCGGGGCCGCGGCGCTGACCACGAAGTCCACGTGGCTGTTGCCGCCGTCCTCGCCCATGGGCGCGTCGAGCGAGAGGTCCCGCCCGCCCATGCGCTGCTCCATCTCCCGCACCTCGCCGGGCTTCACGTGCAGCCGGCGGGCAATCTCCTCCACGTTGACCACGGCCTCGCCGTTGCCGAACTTCTCCAGCTCACGGCGCGTGCGCGCCAGGCTGAAGAACAGCTTCCGCTGCGCCTGGGTGGTGCCGAGCTTCACCAGCGACCAGCTCTTGAGGATGTAGTTCTGGATGTACGCGCGAATCCACCACACCGCGTAGGAGATGAGGCGGATGCCCTTGTCCGGGTCGAACTTCTGCACGGCCTTCATCAGGCCGATGTTCCCCTCCTGGATGAGGTCCGACATCTTGATGCCGTAGGAGCGGTACTCATAGGCGACCTTGACCACGAAGCGCAGGTTGCTCGTGACGAGCCGGTGGCCCGCGGCCAGGTCTCCCTGGATGAAGCTGCGCGCCAGCGCCTGCTCCTCCTCCACGGTGAGGAGGTTGTAGTGGTTGATCTCCGAGAGGTACATCGCCAGGGAGCCGGAGTTGGACGACTGCTCGGTGGACGCCTGCATGGATGGTTTCTCCCGACGTGGGGCCTCGTGGAGGCCGCTAGGTTTTTTCGGACCGCTTGACGACTGAACGAGGGCTGTCATGAGCAACCCGGATGCCAGCGCCACCCACACCACCTTCCCCTGTGTCTGCGGGGGGTTGGCGGAACCGTCGCTCATGTACAAAGAAGGAGGGCTGTAACCGTTACGGCCGACCTGGGAACTCGCCGGGACTTCGCGGCTGTAGAATGTGCCCGTCTGTGCACGTGACGCCTCCAGGGAGGAGCACCTGGGCCCTGTCGAGGAGCCGAGGTGCCGAGCGAGCGCGGAAGCTCCCTTGCCCGCCTGGCAGGTGAGCCCCCTTGGACGAGAGGGCCGCGCACGGCGCCTTTCGCCTTCCCGTGGATGAACGGCTAACGACTCCGGCGGCCGCTGTCCGGCGCGATTTTCCGCGCCCGGGGGGACGCCCGGAGGGCCACCCGCCACGCGAGCCCATGGCGCCCGAGGCGGGCAGGGCGGTGAGGCTCAGCCGCGCCGGGCGCGCCCCCCCGGCGGGAATCCCTGGGGTCTGCCGCCGTGCCGGGGCTCGCCGTTCGAGGCGGGCGCGTGCCGGTGCGCGCTCCCTCAGGAGGCGCGGGCGCGACGCTCATCCGTACGGGCCCGAAGCTGGGCCTCCAGGCGGACGAAGTCGGAGACGGCGCTCTTCAAGGAGCGCAGCAGCGTGTCTGCTTCGCCCTGGCGCAGCGGACGCCCGCCGAAGCGGGCCTCCAGGTAGCGCCGGGTGATGGGCGCGAGCGCGGGCGCCAGCGCGTGGCCGTCCGAGGCCATCCGCGCGTGCAGCTCCTCCAGCGTCTCGTCGTCACCCCGCGCGATGCCCGCCGAGGCGAGCTGTGCCTCCACCGCGTCCACGAAGCGCGTGGCCTCCAGCGGACGAGGCCGTCCCGACAGCCGCTCCACGAGCCGCCACCCGGCATAGACGAGCATGCCCACCACCAGCGCCGCGCCCCAGGCCCGCGCGGGGGGCAGCTGGCTGCGCTCGTTCTTCTCGGAGCCCTTGGGCGGACGCACCAGCGCGCGCGCCACGTCCACCTGGTCCCGGAACGAGTAGTCGACGACGGAGTTGCGCCACCGCGACTCGATGGCCTCGTACAACCCCAGCAGCCGCTGCATCCACTTCGAGCCCTGGCCCGGACGATTCGCGGGCGGCGTCGCGTCCACGGTGACGAAGCCGCGCTCGGGCACCAGCACGTGCGTCCACGCGTGGGCGTCACCGGCGCGCAGGATGTAGCCCTCGTTCACCCGCTCGCCGCCGAAGAAGCCCGTGGCCAGCCGGGCCCGGATGCCCTGGGTGCGCAGCATCAACGTGAGCGCGGTGGCGAAGTGCTCGCAGTGCCCGGCCTTGCGCTCGAAGAGGAAGTCCGCCAGCGGGTCATCCCTCTCGCCGGCCTGCTCCAACGTGTACGAGTGCTCGCGCTGCAGCCACGCGGCCAGCTTCTGCGCGGCGGCCATCGGCTCGCGCTCGCCGTCGAGCACCCGCGCCGCCGTCTGGGCCACGCGTGGGTCGATGTTCTCGGGCAGCGCCAGCAGCGCGTCCTGCTCCACCGGGGGCAGCTTGCGGAACCGGTCGCCACTGCCACCCGGCGGCAGGCTGTACGCCTCATAGGAGTAGGAGATGCCCGGCTCCAGGAAGCGCGCCTCGCCGCCGGACAGCTCCTGGAGCGAGGTGCGCCGGCCGCCCGTGCTCGTGTTCGCCACCGCGTTGCCCAGCCGCGACGGCGTCTCGAGCGCGATGAGCGTGCGACCGCCGTAGGCCGGCAGGAGCTCCACGCGCTGGTGCACCAGGTTGTCGCCGCCCGGACGCAGCGTCAGCAGCGGCTCGCGCTCCTTGCGCACGCCGCCCGCGTTCGTCCACTCCAGCCCGTCGAAGATGTCGTAGGTGCGGCCCACCCAGTACGCGCCGAGCGCATCCACGCCCGGGTCCGGGTTCAGCGTCGCCCGCAGCACGACGCGCGGGTTGTCCTTGATGGTCCCCGTGCCGCCCAGCCGCACCGTGTTGGAGAAGCCCGTCGTCGCGGGGCCGATGCCCGGCGACGCGCGAGGCCCCGTCATGTTCCAGTTGAGGCGGGGGAAGAGGATGAAGAAGGCCACCGCGCCGGCCACCGCGAAGCTGACGCCCGTGCTCAGGGGGCGCAGCACCTGGCGCACCGGGATAGGCTCACCCTCGGGCACCGCCGACTCCACCACGCCCAGCGCCAGCGAGACGCTGGACAGCACGCTGAAGGCGACCAGGAACAGGCCGTAGACCAGCTCACCGGACAGCGCCGCGCCGCCCGCCACCATCAACAGACCGGACAGGTGCACCTGCCCATCCGTGGCCGGGTCCGGCGTGGACAGCAGCCGGTGCGCGGAGATGAGGCCCGCGAAGGCACACGCGGCCACCACCAGGTTGAGCGAGCCCGCCGTGACATTGACGGCCAGCACCGCCGCCACGCCCAACAGCAACAGCGCGGTGAGCTTCGCGCGCCGGGCGAACAGCCGCTTGCCCAGGAGCGCCGCCACCAGCGAGAAGCCATAGAGGCCCAGCGTCCACAGCGGCAGCTGGCCGGACACGGCCATCGACCCGAACGCGCAGCCGGAGGCCACGTCGCGCAGCACCAGTCGCAGTCGCGAGCCGCGCGTCATGCCGCCGCCTCCTCGTCCCGCGGCCGCTCGAAGCCCAGCCACGCCAGGGCCCTGAGGATGCGCCGCTCCTGCGCCGCGCCCGTGCCCGCGCGCAGCCGCTCCTCCGCGGTGTGGAGGCCCACCTCATGGCCCTCCTCGAGCAGCCGGTGGGCCAGCGCCGCGACCTCCTCGCAGCGCCGCTCCAGCGCCTCGCCCTCCAGGCCCGGCTCGATGGGCAGCATCCACGTGCGGCGCTCCTCGCGCTCGCGCTCCACGCGCAGGAGCTTCCCCATCGACGCGCTCTTGAGCCAGTGGATGCGGCGCGCGTCCTCGCCCTCGGCCAGCTCGCGCAGGCCCGTCACGTCGCCGCTGCCGTCGTTGCGGCGCGGGTTGCCCGCGTCCCCCACCGGCCCTCGCTCGGCGTCGCCCGGGTCCATGCAGGCATAGCCGCGCTTGGGATAGACGAGCAGCAGGCCGTCGAGGGAGAGCACGCGCGTCTTGGCGAACAGCCCCAGGGGCCACGTCGTCGTCACCTGCACGCCCGTCAGCCGCACCGGCCCGCGGCGGGGCGCGACCAGGTCCGCGCGGACGATGTGCTCCACGCCGGAGGGCAGGTAGCCCACGCCGCCCGCGCCCGTCAGCGGCGAGTCCGCCTCCGCGAGCGCCAGGGCGAAGGCCTGCCCCTGCTTGCGCGACACGGCCCAGCGGAAGGCGAAGGGCTCACCCGCGAAGGCCGCGTCCGTGCCCACCCGGCGCACCGACAGGTCCCGGATGCACCGCTCCGACAGCACGCCGGACACCACCACCATGCTCAGCAGCAGGCCCAACAGCAGATAGAGCAGGTTGTTGCCCGTGTTGAGCGCGCCCAGCCCCACGCCGAACGTCACCACCAGGTACGTGCGGCCGATGCGCGTCACCCGGAGGGTCCGCGGCGGACGGAGCCTGGCGCGAAGCCGCGCCCAGCGCTGCTTCCACGGGGACTTCACCGCGGCGCCGGGACCTTTCGGACCAGCTCCTCCAACAGGTGCGCCGCCTCGTCCCGCGCCGCCACGCCCTGCACGGCGCTGCGCAGCAGCACGCGGTGCGCCCAGCACGGCACCAGCACCGCCCGCACGTCCCCGGGCGTCACGAAGTCCCGGGCCTCCCAGAGGGCCTGCGTGCGGGCCGCCGCGCCCAGCGCCAGCACCGCGCGCGTGGAGGCGCCTCGCTCGATGTCGCCGTGCTCCCGCGTCGCCCGCGCCAGCCGCACCACGTACTCCGCCACGGACGCGTCCAGCCGCTGCTCCGCGGACAGCGCGCGCAGGGCCGCCAGCTCCTCGGGGCTGGAGACGCCCTTGACGGCCTCCAGGGGCGGCGTGCGGCCCCGCGTGGCCAGCAGCCGCGCCTCCACGTCGGCGGCGGGGTGCCCCAGGGACAGGCGCACCATGAAGCGGTCCAGCTGCGAGTCCGGCAGCGGGTAGGTGCCGGAGAAGTCCACCGGGTTCTGCGTGGCCACCACCGTGAAGGGGGAGGGCAGGGCGTGCGTGCTCCCGTCGAGCGACACCTGGCCCTGCGCCATGGCCTCCAGCAGCGCGGACTGCGTGCGCGGCGGGGCGCGGTTGAGCTCGTCCGCGAGCACCAGCTGACGGAAGAGGGGACCGGGACGGAACTGGAAGGTGGCCGTCTGGGCGTGGAAGACCTGGGCGCCGAGGATGTCGGCGGGCATCAGGTCCGCGGTGAACTGCACGCGCGCGAAGCTCAGCCCACAGGCCCGGGCCAGGGCCTCCGCGAGCGTCGTCTTGCCGACACCCGGCACGTCCTCCAGCAACAGGTGCCCACCGGAGACCAGGCACGTCGTCACCAGGCGCGCCTGGGCCTCCTTGCCCTCGACGGCGCGCCCGAGCTCGGCGGCGATTCTCTCCATCGCCGGGCGCGCGGAGGCGGGGGACGGTACGTCGGCGGCGAGGACGCGGGCGGGCTGGGTCATCCGCCGTCACTCTAGCCGACTCCCCCGGGGGCCGGCACCGCCAACTCCAGGGCACCCTCCAGGGGCGCCCGCCTGCTCGGCCTCCCTCGACTAGAGGGAGAGCACGTCCTCGGGCGTGTAGTACGGACGCTGCACCACCACGCCCGTCGTCACGCCGAAGTAACGGAACATCCGCTCGTGGTGCGACGCCAGCCCGCGCAGCTTCACCGAGTTCGCCAGGTTGCGCGTCAGCACCCCCACCGCGCTGTCCTTGAACTCCCGCAGGTGGGTGAAGTCCACCACCACGTCCTGGCCCTGCAACGTGTCCAGCGACGTCTGCACCTCCTGCGCCGTCTTGCCGTCCAGAACCCCTTCCAGACGCAGGGTGATGCGACCTGCGACGTCCTCACGGTGGATCTGCAAACCCGCCATTGCTGTGCTCTCCCAATCGATGCGTGTGCGCGCTGTGCCGAAGTCTCGGGCACGGCGGCAGGAGCACATTCCGGGCCAATGTCGCACCCGGAAAACCCATGGAATATCCATGGGGTGCACTGCCAGGCGCGAACACTGCCTGGAGATGGGAAGGAATTTCAGCCGCCGGGATGCAACATCTACACGACTGTCAGATGGCGGGCGTCCTGGTTGTCGCCTGCCGATCAACCCTGCCGGTCAATCGTCTTCTGCTGATCTCGCAGGGTCAGCTCGCGCTCCTGCTGGGCCTTCAGCTTGCGGAACTCCTTCACCACCTTGGTGGGGTAGCCCGCCATGAACTTCGTGCGCGCGTCCTTCTTGGCGAGGATGCGCCGGGCCAGCCCCGGGCCCGCGTTGTAGGCGACCAGCGCCTTCTCCACGGAGCCGAAGCGGTTGATGAGGTCCGCCAGGTAGGCCGTGCCCAGCGTCACGTTCGTCTCCGCGTCGAACAGGTTGGTGGAGCGGCCCAGCCGGAAGCCGGCCTTGTCCGCCAGCCACGTGCCCGTGTCCGGCATCACCTGCATCAGGCCCATGGCCCCCACGTGGGACACCGCGTAGTTGTTGAACGAACTCTCGCAGCGGATGACCGCCACCACCAGCAGCGGGTCCACGTTGTTGCGCTGCGCCTCGCGGACGATGGCCACCGCCAGCCGGCGCTGCTGGTGCACCGGCAGCCCCGACGCCTTCACCATCTCCACCACGCCCAGGCGCTCGGCCTGCGCGAACATCGCCTCATCCTCGTACTTCTCCAGCTTCGCCAGCGCCGCCTTCAGCTCCCGCTCCCGCTGCTCCAGCGAGGCGCGCAGGTACATCATCTCCGCGGGCTCCCCCTGGGGCCCCGTGGGCACCTGCACCGGAAACGCGTACGCCCCCGCGCTCAACAGCATCGCCGCCGCCGTCACCGCCACCGTCCAGCCCCTCATCCCACCCTCCCCGGCAACCCCATGCCCACAAGCCCACGGAAGTCGCGCTCATTCACCCGACTTCGACGAGGAGGCACCCAAGCAGGCGCCGTGCCAGGGCCCAGGGTGCCCCTTGCGCGCGGGTATCTCCTTTAGATCTCTTGGAACACCGAGTTCCTGGTGGGTACGCCGGCTTCTCGGGCGTCGGAAAAAATGCCCGGACAGGGAACTTTGCTTCCTGTGAAAAGCACTGGGTTGCCGGTGGGCAATCGCGTTCCTAGTTTGGGCCGCTCCGGGATGGGGATACGGGGGAGGTGCCGACGTGTACTGGACCATGGGGATGATCCTGCTCGTGCTGTGGGGCACGGGCCTGACGGTGGGCTCCACGGAGGGCTACTGGGTCCACCTGTTGCTGCTGTTCGCGCTGCTCACGTTCGTGTTGGGCGTGGTGGCGCGGGGCCGGAGGACGGCGGTGTCATGAGCGCGGTCCGAGGTCCCAGGGCCGACGGGGTGGAGCTGCCCCGGGACACCGCGGGCTTCACCCGCCGCGAGTGTCCCAGCTGCATGCGCGCGTTCAAGACGCGCCCCGGCCCGCATGACGCCCGTGCGCTGCTGCACAAGCTGCAGGCGTTCTTCACGCTGGAGAACGCGCACGAGGGCGAGGAGGGGCTGCCGGTGTGGCGCTGCCCCTACTGCGGCCACCGCGCGGAGGCGGACGGCTTCCTCACGCCCGCCCAGCAGACGCATCTGGAGTCGGTGGCGCGCGCGTGGGCCAACCACGTCCGCTACGAGCAGCTGGCGCACGTCTCGCGCACGCTGTCGCTCAACCCCCGGCCCACCTTCGTCGCCGTGGAGCCCGAGTCGATGCCGGGCCCCATGGACCCGGAGCCGGATGAGCTCCTGCGTGTGATCCCCATGCTCTGCTGCGGCGAGGACGTGAAGCTCCTGTGGGAGTGGGATCAGCTCATCTTCTGCCCCCGCTGCGGCGCCCGTCATGGCGGGCTGAGCGGCCGGCAGCAGATCCAGCTCGAGGTCATCCAGGAGTAGGGCGGGGTGGACTCGGGCGCCGCCCGGCGGCAGGCTCGCGCGCCATGAAGAGCTTCCCCTGGTGGGGGCTTTGGGCGGGCCTGCTCCTCGGCGCGCATTCCGCCTCCGCCCACGACGCAGACATCCTCTACACCCAGGTGCGTCGCACGCCGGACGCCCGCGCGTCCCAGGTGCGTCAGGTCCTCACCATGACGGCCACGACGCTCGGGCGGCTGGCCCCGGCGGGCCTGGACGCGGACTCGGATGGTGCCCTGTCGCAGGCGGAGCTGGACGCGCGCCCCGATGTCCTCTCGAGCGGCGTGTGGGACGTGCTGCCGCTCACCGCGGGCGGCGCTCCTTGCGCGCGCACGGCCCAGGCGGCGCGGGCGCGGGCCACGTTCGTCGAGCTGACGGCCACCTTCACCTGTCCCGAGGGACGGATGCGCCAGCGCTACGGGGTGTTGTCCGTGCTGCCCTCGGGCTACCGGGTCATCCTGGGCAGCGTGGGGGAGGGCGGGGCGCCGGGCGCGCTGTTCGCGGAGGCGGGCCAGCCCTCGCTCGACATCCCCGACCCCGGGGAGGTGTCCTCGTCCGCCATCGGAGGTTTCCTCGGCTGGGTGGGGCTGGGCATGCGCCACATCGTCGAGGGCGTGGACCACCTGGTGTTCCTGCTGGCCGTGCTGCTGGTGGGCGGCGGGTTCAAGCGCGTGCTGCTGCTGGTGACGTCGTTCACCGTGGCGCACTCGCTGACCCTGGGGGCCACGGCGCTCGGCTGGGTGGTGCTGGATGGCGAGCGGGCGCGGTGGGTGGAGGCCGCCATCGCGCTGTCCATCATCTACGTCGCGGTGGAGAACCTGGTGCTGCGCGAGCACCGTCACCGCGCGCTCGTCACGTTCCTCTTCGGGCTGGTGCACGGCTTCGGCTTCGCGAGCGTGCTGGCGGGCTATGGCCTGGGAGACTCCGTGGTGAAGGGGCTGCTCGGCTTCAACCTGGGCGTGGAACTGGGCCAGGCGCTCGTGGTCGCCGTGCTGCTGCCGCCCCTGCGGATGCTCCAGCGCCGGCCGCGCGCGCACCTGGGGACCGTCCGCGTGTTGTCCGTGGGCATCCTCGCGGCTGGTGGGTACTGGATGGTCCAGCGCGCACTCGGTTGAATCCCGCGGACCCCGTCCCTACGTTGGCCTCGAAGAGGGTAGGGATCGGGGGACGTAGATGGGTGCGAGGCATACCCGGCTGGCCGCGGCACTGGCGGCCGCGTGGGAGGCGGAGGTCGTCTCCGCGCGGCGGATGACGATGCTCGCCGAGCGGATCATGGATGCGCGCATGCGCGCGAGGCTGATGGTGCTGGCCGCCTTCTGCCGGGCGCATGCCTCCAGGTTGCTCGCGCGACTGGCGGCGCTGGGACGGGGGCCGCTGCCGGTGCCTCCCGAGGAGATCATCCTGGACCCGGACACCCTGTTGGAGCTGCGGCGCGAGGGGGCCTTCGCCCGCGCGTCCGCCGCCCGCTACGAGGCCACCGCGGAGCTGGCGCGCCAGCAGGCGGACCTGTCCTCGGCCTGGGTCTGCGAGCTCAACCGCACCGAGGAGCAGGACCGCTCCCGCGAGCTGCTCACCATGGCCGAGGGCGCCCTGGCCGGCGCCACCATGGCGAGCCCCGCCCAGGCCGCCGCGCCCGCCGACTCCTGAATTCGAGCGCCGGGGGCGCGCTCTCCCGGTGACAGTCCGGGGGCCTTGGGCGTAGAAATCCGCCCATGGCGAAGGAGAGCTACGACGACCTCATCTTCCAGCTGGGAGACCTGTCCCGCGACAGGCTCCCGGGCAAGCCGACCTGCCCCCGCTCCATGGACCGCGTCTACAAGGCGGAGGAGGCGGTGGTGGCGCGCCGCGAGGAGCTGGCCGCGTTCGAGCAGGAGATGAACGACGAGGATGCCGCCTACCAGGCCTTCCTCGACGAACAGGAGCAGGAGAAGGCCGGCCACCAGGCCATCGTCCGCAAGTGGAAGAAGGCGGTGGATGCCATCGACGGCAAGGTGAAGGACCTGCGCAAGACGCTCGCCAGCCGGCGCGCGGAGCTGCGCTACGCCGCCGACGGCCTCATCAAGCTGGAGAAGAAGATCGCGGACATGGAGCTGACGCGGCAGGACCCCGCCCGCATCGACACCGCGCGCACCAACCTCAAGAAGAACCGCCTCACCCAGATGCGGCTCGGACGGGAGGTCGAGGACCTGGACGCGCGCCTGGCCACCGCCCTCACCCCGGAGCCCGGCCAGCCCGGCGCCCCCGGCATCCTGGCCCACAAGCGCCTGCTGGAGATGGAGGACGAGGCCGAGGCCCGCAAGGAGGAGCACGAGGCGCGCATGGCGGAAATCGACCAGTCCATCGCCACCCTCGAGGAACAGGTGAAGGCCGCCGAGGATTATCTGGACCAGGCGCTGTTCCTGCTCGGGGAGGACGTGTACGCTCAACGCATCGCTGATCCACAGCTGGCCGCTTTCTACCCCCGGCTCGATCGCGCGCAGTGAGGGACCCTGGCTCCCGTAGTGCTTGACGTCAGGGGTATGTCTGCTACATTGCGCCGCTTCCTGGGGACCGCAGATTAGTTCGCGGGCCAGATCATTGATTTTATTGGGTTTTTCCGCGCCTACGCGCGCTGGCAGTGTGAGGACGACGTGAAGGGTCTGATTGGCAAGAAGATCGGAATGACCCAGGTGTTCACCGACGAGGGCAACCTCGTTCCCGTGACGGTCATCGACGTGAGCACCTGCCAGGTGGTGGGCAAGCGCACTCCCGAGAAGGATCAGTACTCCGCGGTCACCCTGGGCTTTGGTGAGATCCGCGAGAAGATCCTGAACAAGTGCGAGCGGGGCTTCTTCAAGAAGAACAACGCCCCCTACCGCCGGCACCTGAAGGAGTTCCGCGTCACGGTGGAGGAGGCGACCTCCTTCAACGTGGGCGACGCCGTCAAGGCGGACCTGTTCTCCAAGGGCCAGCTCGTGGACGTCACGGGCGTGACGAAGGGCCGCGGCTTCTCCGGCGTCATGCGCCGCTGGAGCTTCAAGGGTTCGCAGACGAAGACGCACGGTACGCACGAGTACCAGCGTCACCCGGGCGCCATCGGTCAGCGTAAGACGCCGGGCCGCACCTACCCCAACAAGAAGATGCCGGGTCACTACGGCGTGGAGCAGGTCACCACGCAGAACCTGACCGTCGTCGACGTGGACCTGGAGAAGGGTCTCGTCCTGGTCAAGGGCGCCGTCCCGGGCCACAACAACGCCATCGTGTACGTCCGCCCCAGCATCAAGGTGGCCATGCGCGAGCAGCACAAGGCCGCGCGCCGCGCCTGATCCGCTGTCCGAGCGGCTTCGCCTGAAGCCCTCATGACGCCCCGCCTCCGGGCCCGATTCGTCGGGCATCCGGGCGGGGCGTTCGCTTTTCCGCCTCTGGTTCCCCCGCGGTGAGTGGGCACAGGTGTGTCCCGCCGTGGGAAGCGTGGTGGACCGTCTTCCGTCCTCGGGGGCTGTCGGGCATCCGGAAACGTTGAGAGGTGGTCGGCGCGGGAGCCTCGGGGTGAAAATAATTCCGCCTCCTGGGCTCCGTGGCTTGTCTGGCGTGGAAGGCGTGTGCACATGGATGCGCCATGAAGGGGCCTGGCCGTCGGTGACGCAGGCGCCCTGGCACACGTCGGCCCAACACCTTGGGCCGGGCAGGAACCATGAACGCACGCACGCTCCGCGTCTTCGCACCACTGGTGGTCTGGCTGGCGGCCTCGGCGGCCGCCGCGCAGGATGACGAGGCCGTCCTCGACAACGTCGTCGTCCGCAACCGGCTGTACGAGCCGGGCGGCAAGCTCGAGGTGTCCCTGGGGGTGGGGCTGCCCCTCCAGACGCACCTGACGGCGCACTACTTCTTCAACCTCGGCGTCGCCTACAACCTCTTCAACACCTTCGCGGTGGAGGCGCGCGCGGGCTACGCGGCCAGCCGCCACACGGGCCTGGCGCGCTCCATCTCCGAGAGCTTCCTGGCGCGCGAGGACAAGCGCGTCACGGACGAGCTGGAGGACCTCTGGGAGATGAACCTCCACGGCGTGGCGGGCATCCGCTGGGCGCCCATCTACGGGAAGCTGAGCCTGGTGTCGGACCTGCCCGCGCACTTCCAGGCCTATGTGTGGGCCGGCGGCGGCCTGGGCAGCTTCCAGCGCAACTCCGTCATCCAGTGCTCGCAGGTCGTCAACCGCCAGGCGGGCGTCTGCGACAACCGCACCTCGCTGGATGACCGGGGCAGCGCGTCGGAGGACTACTGGGTGCGCGAGACGCGCGTGGCGCCCATGGTGTCCGCGGCGGTGGGCTTCCGCTTCTTCATCCTCGACAAGCACGGGCTGCGGCTGGAGGTGCGCGACTGGGTGTTCCGCGACAACTACCGCGTCAACCTGGTCCGCGAGGACTGGGAGGCGGGCCGCGTGACGGGTGAATCCGCGTCCAGTCCGGGCCTCACGCACCTGGTGCAGTTCGACCTCGGCTACACCTACTCCTTCTAGGGCACCTTCGAACCATGCGACCGATTCTGTCCCTCGCGCTCCTCGTCGCCGCGGTGGCCCAGGCGGCCCCGCGCTTCCCGACGTCCGCGGCCTTCCTCGCCCAAGCCGAGGAGGCGCCGTCCGTGCCCGCTCCGGGCGCGGAGACCTCCGTGCCGCCGCCTCCCGCCGCGCCCGAGCCGAAGCTGGAGGCGCCCCGCGCGCCGACCTCGCGTCCGGAGCCCACCGTTCCCACGCAGTCCGCCGAAAAGCCCTCGGTGCAGCCCGCGCTCGCGCCGGTGCAGGAGGAGCTGCCTGCCCAGGAGGACACTGAGCCCGCGGTGGCCGAGCCCGCGCGCGAGCACGACGTGGACGCGCCGGTGACGCCGGATGACGCGCCGGTGCTGGCCTCGTCCGACGAGGCGCCGCGCACCACGGACGCGCAGCAGCAGCGCCTGGTGAACGGCGCGCCGCTCTACAACCCCAACGTGTCGCTGCACATCGTCCAGAAGAAGCGCTTCGCGGACGAGGGCAAGCACGAGCTGGCGCTGTACCCGGCGGTGGTGCAGGTCAACGGCAAGTACACCAACCACGCCGGCACCGCGCTGCAATACATCTACCACCTGCAGGAGAACTTCGGCCTCCAGGTGACGGGCCAGTACAACTGGCACACCAACGAGAGCGGCTTCAACCTGGAGCTCATCGACAAGGTGCGTGAGCAGGCGCAGGCGGCCTCGTCGCTCTTGCTGGTGTGGGGCGCGCAGGCGGGCGTGGAGGTGACGCCGCTGTACGGCAAGTTCGCGTTCCTGGACAACAAGCTGGCGCAGTTCAGCCTGGTGCTCAGCGGCGGCGCCGGCATCGGCTCCACGCGCCACCTCATCCGCCCCGCGGTCTCCAACGAGGTGGACGGCCAGCGCTACGACGTGCCGGCGCGCTTCGGCGACACGGGCACCAAGTTCCTGGGCTCGGTGGGCGGCGGCTTCCGGCTGCAGTTCGGTGAGTCCTACGCGTTGCGCCTGGAGGTCCGCGACCTCATCTACACGGCCCGCGTGGACAAGGTGGACGGCTGCAACCTGGCGGACTTCGAGGCGCTGGAGGCCGCGCGCTCCACCGGGCAGGACTTCGCCGCGCTGCAGCTGAGCGGCAGCTGCAACTACCAGAAGTTCGACGGCGTCGACCCGAAGACGAAGAAGAACTACCGCGAGGACATCATCCTCGGACGCGACCTGGTGGCCGAGCCGTCCTCCGACGTGCTCAACAACATCAGCTTCTACGCAGGCTTCTCGTTCCTCTTCTGATTGCGCCATGAAGGCACGACTCGCCATGAAACGACTGCTTCCTCTCCTCGCCGTCCTGGCTCCGCTCGCGGCCAGCGCCCAGGACCCGGGCGGCTACAACCGCGCCCTGGCCGCCTTCAACGCGGGCGACATCGACACCGCCGCGCCGCTCTTCTTCCAGGCCTCCGAGGCCGGCGGCGACGCGCAGACGCAGGGCAAGGCGGAGTACTTCCTCGCCCAGTCGCTCGCGAAGAAGGGCCTGCCGGTGGCGGCCTTCATCTCCTACGCGGCCATCGTCAACGCCGGGCCCTCGCACCCCTCGTACCTCAAGGCGGTGGAGGGGCTGGTGGACATGCAGCAGCAGTTGGACGAGCAGAACCTCATCCCCAGCATCCTCAACCAGGCGTACTCGGACGAGGTGAGGGACCAGTGGGTGACGCTGCCCAAGGAGGTGCTCGCGCGCATCAACTACCTGGTGGGCACGGTGAGCCAGCGTCGCATGCGCTTCGAGGAGGCGCGCTCGCTGCTGGAGGCGGTGCCCAGGGACAGCCGCGTGTACGCCAAGGCGCGCTACCTGCTGGGCGTGGTGCTGGCGGACCCGCGCTTCCCCGGCCGTCCCGGTGAGGGCGAGGCGCTCGACAAGGAGGCGCTGGCCGCCTTCAACGTCGCGCTGGCCTCCCAGGAGCCGCAGGTGGAGCTCAAGGCGACGCAGCACCTGGCGCTCATCGGCCTGGGGCGGCTGCACTACCGCCGGGGCGAGTACGCGGAGGCGACGGCCGCGTACGAGCGGGTGCCGCGCTACACGCGCTACTGGGACCAGGCCCTGTTCGAGAACGGCTTCGCGCGCTTCCAGAACGAGGACTTCGGCGGCGCGCTCGGCAGCCTCCAGGCGCTGCACGCTCCGCAGTTCGCCGGGGCCTTCCAGCCCGAGTCGTGGATCCTCAAGTCCACCGTCTATTACTACTCGTGCCTCTACGACGAGGTGAAGACGACGCTGGCGGCCTTCGACGAGTTGTACGGCCCCATGGCCAGGCAGCTCGAGCCCTTCACCGCCGAGGACGGCGACCTCATCCAGGCCTACAACCTGGTGGCCGCGGAGAACCGTCGCCTGCCGCGCCCGGTGTACCTGTGGCTGCGCAACAACGAGCGCATCCGCGAGGTGATGCGCGTGCTGGCCCGCGTGGACCAGGAGAAGCGCGAGCTGTCCTCCGGGCCCTGGCGCGGCACGCCCCTGGCGACGCAGACGGTGGCGTCGCTGGAGGAGATTCGCGGCACGCTGCTCCAGGTGGGTGGGACGCTGGCCCGAAGCCGCATCCGTGAGGCGGCCGACAACCTGCGCACGTTCTCCGACCAGGCCGAGATCATCCGCGTGCAGACGGCGCTGGACGAGAAGGACCTGCTGCAGGCGGGCCTGGACCAGAAGGCGCTCCTGACGCGCCAGTCGCTCTACCGACCGAAGATGCCGGGCGCGGCGTGGAACTACTGGAAGTTCCAGGGCGAGTTCTGGATCGACGAGATTGGCTACTACCAGTACACCTTGAAGCGGGGCTGCCCGGCGAAGACGACGGACGCCCAACCGTGACATTCCGGGCACACCGTGCCCGGCCTTCGTACCCAAGGGGACCTCCTTCGCGCACATCGTGTGCCGGGGTGGTCCCCTTCGTGTTTCCTGCGTCGCAAGAGCCGTTCCACACCACTTCTCATTCAGGGTAGGCGCGTCTACTTTCGTTCGTCCCTCGTCGCCGGGTGAATGACTGCTCGGGGGGCGGGGCGGCGTCACAGGCGGGAGCTCGCATGAAGGTGGTGCTTCGTTTCGGTGCGCTGGCGGTGGGCGTGGCGCTCGCCACCAGCGGGGTGGGGGAGGCGGCGGAAGCGCCGGCGCGCAAGGCGGCGAAGAAGCCCGCGGCTTCGGCGTCGAAGAATCCAGGGGCGGACAAGGGCAGGAAGGGCGCCCAGGCGAAGAAGGCCGAGGAGAAAGCTCAGCCTCCGCCCGGCGTCGCGCCCGAGGACGTGCGGCGGGGCCCCGCGCGCGTGAAGCCCGCGACGGCCAAGTTCGCGGACATCCCGCGCATCGCGGACTCGCGAAAGAACGCGCTGGCGGACAAGAAGCGCGACGAGGCGATTGAGGCCTTCAAGCGCCTCATCCCCAAGCTGCAGGACGGCAACCAGCAGAAGGCGGAGATGCTCTACCGCCTGTCGGAGCTGTACTGGGAGAAGTCCAAGTACCTCTACCAGCTGGAGATGGACCGCTTCCTGGCGGAGGAGAAGAAGTACGACGCGGCCGTGGCTCGCGGCGAGAAGGCGGAGCCGCCCAAGCAGGACCATCGCGACAGCGAGCGCTACCGCACCGAGACGATGGGCATCTACGAGGACATCCTGCGCGGCTACCCGCAGTACCCGCAGCGCGACGAGGTCCTCTTCTCCATGGGCTACAACCTCTACGAGCTGGGCCGCCGCGACGACGCCGTGGCCCGCTACGAGGAGCTCATCAAGGAGTTCCCGCGCTCGCAGTTCGTGCCGGACGCGTACATCCAGCTCGGCAACCACTACTTCGAGTCCAACAAGCTCATCCCCGCCAAGGCCAACTACGAGAAGGCCCGCGACTCCGGCGTCCCGAAGATCTACGCGTACGCCGTCTACAAGCTGTCCTGGTGTGACTACAACACCGGCGACTACGACGCGGGCCTGGCCAAGCTGCACGAGGTGGTGGACTACGCCGCGAAGCAGCCTGAGCTTGGCGACCTGCGCACCGAGGCGCTCAACGACCTGACGGTCTTCTACGTCCAGCTGGACCAGCCCAAGCAGGCCATCGCGTACTTCCGCGAGAAGGCGCCGGCGAAGCGCCAGGGACGGCTGCTCGCGAAGACGGCCGCGGGCCTGGTGGACGCGGGACACTTCGACAGCGCCATCCTCCTGTACCGCACGCTGGTGGATGACGAGCCCATGGGCGCCAACGCGCCGGAGTACCAGCAGGCCATCGTCCGCGCCTTCGAGGGCTTGAGGAACCGCCAGCAGGTCCGCAAGGAGATGAAGCGGATGGTGGACCTCTACAGCCCGGGCGGCGAGTGGTGGAAGTCCAACGAGGGCAAGGCCCCCGTGCTGCGCAACGCCTTCAACGTCACCGAAGAGGCGATGCGGGTGATGGTGACGGAGTACCACCAGGAGGCGCAGAAGACGCGCCAGGTGGAGACCTACCGGCTCGCGCGCGACATCTACAAGCAGTACGTGGACGCCTTCGCGTCGAACGCGAACCCGGAGTTCGTGGCGGACTCCGCCTTCAACCTGCGCTTCTTCTACGCGGAGATCCTCTGGGCGCTCGAGGAGTGGCAGGCCGCCGCGGCCGAGTACGACGCCGTGGTCGCCTTCCAGATTCCGGACCGCGACTCGGCGCGCGAGGTCTCCAACGAGAGCTACCGCAAGAGCGCCGCGTTCAACGCCATCCTCGCCTACGACAAGCTGGTGAAGATTGAACGGGGCCAGCTGGCCAAGAGCGACCTCAAGGACGGCCAGAAGGTCGACGAGAAGAAGGACAAGGGCGACGTCGCCCGCCAGAAGATCGTCAAGCGCGACGCGAAGGAGAAGCAGGAGGAGGCGCTCACGAAGTTCGAGGAGCGGCTGGTCTCCGCGTGCGACGTCTACGTGAAGCTCTACCCGGGCACGCAGGATGAAATCGACCTGCGCTACCAGGCCGCCGTCATCCTCTACGACCGCAGCCACTTCGTGGACGCGGCGCGGCGCTTCGGAGAAATCATCGAGAAGTTCCCGGAGGAGCGCCGCTCGCGCGACGCCGCGGACCTGACGATGTACGTGCTGGAGAGCCGCCAGGAGTGGCTGGAGCTGGCCACGCTGTCGCGCAAGTTCCTCGAGAACAAGAAGCTGTCCAAGCCCGGCTCCGAGTTCGCCGCCCGCGTCGCCCGCGTGGTGGAGGGCAGCCACTACAAGTGGGTGGACGAGGTCGTCTACAAGCAGGAGAAGAACCCGAAGAAGGCCGCCGAGGAGTTCCTCAAGTACGTCAAGGAGTTCCCCAAGTCGGAGAACGCGGACCGCGCCCTCACCTACGCCATGTCCATCGCCCAGGAGGCGGGGGAGCTGGACCGCGGCATCGAGGCGGGCGAGCGCGTGCTGGCCGAGTACCCGCGCAGCCCCTTCGAGCTCAAGGCGCGCTACACGCTGGCGGGCCTCTACGAGAAGGTCGCCGACTACCGCAAGGCCGCGACCCTGGCCGAGTCCTTCCTCTCCAGCTACGACGCCGCGCTGAAGGCGGGCGATGCGGAGGGCAAGAAGGGCAAGGACGCTCGCGCGAAGACGGTGGCGAAGAAGGGGGACACGCCGGGCGCGGAGGAGGACGCGGACTCGCGCCGCTCGCAGAAGGCCGCCGAGCGCAAGGCGCTGGTGGCCGAGGCGGGCGCGTGGGTGGCGGATGCCCAGTTCAACGCGGGCGTGTGGTGGGAGAGCGCCGGCGAGGCCCAGAAGGCCGTGGCGGCCTACAACGCCTACGTCGCGCGCTTCCGCGACCGCAAGGACGTGCCGCAGGTGGCGTACTCCGCGGCGCTCGTCTGGGAGAAGGAGCGCAAGTGGAGCGAGGCGGCCCGCGCGTTCGGCGCCTTCGCGGACGGCTATGGCCGCGACTCGCGCGCCACGCCCTCGCAGCTGTACCTGGCGCGCTACCACGAGCTGCTCGCGTGGCAGCAGCTCAAGAACGTCCGCGAGCAGGAGCGCGTGCAGACGGAGCTGGTGCGCGCCTGGGGCCGGCTGCCCGAGGCCACGCGCAAGGAGGACGCGGCGCTCAACGCCTACGCCCACGCGCGCTTCCTGGCGCTGGAGCCGGCGTGGAAGCGCTACACGGACATCCGCTTCTCGCGCGTCGCCACCATCCGACGGGATTTGACGGCCAAGCAGCGGGAGATCCAGCGCGTGGAGAAGGAGTACCTCGCGGTGCTCTCCACGGGCTCGGGTGAGTGGGGCATCGCGGCGCTCACGCGCATCGGCCTCGCGTACGCGGACTTCGCGCGCAACATCATGGACTCGCCGGACCCCACGGGGCTCGACGAGGAGCAGCTCGGCATGTACCGCTCGGAGCTGGAGAACCTGGCGCTGCCCCTGGAGGACAAGGCCAACGAGGCGCTCGAGAAGGCGCTGGAGAAGGCCTACGAGCTGGGCATCTACAGCCCGTGGACGCTGGCCGCCCAGGACCAGGTCAACCGCTACCACCCGGGCACCTACGCCCAGGTGCGCAAGGTGGGCTACCGCACGCACGACTCGCTCGCGGCGGCGGAGCTCGCGCGCGAGCCCGGTGGCCCCTCGGGCGCGACGGCCACGCCCGCGGTGACGCCGGAGCCGGGCGCTCCCTCGATTCAGCTCCCGCCGGTGGAGGGCGCGCCGAAGACGCCCCTGCCGGAGGACAGGACGCAGGCACCCACCGCCCAGGTCCAGGAGGTGCGGCCATGACCCGCGACGCGAAGAACGCCTTCACGCCTCACACCGGAATGATGCCGATGAAATGGTTCCGCTCGCTCGTCGTCGGCTCGCTGGCCTTCACGGCCGCGTGCGCGACGGGCCCCCAGACGAAGCCCACCACCACCAGCGCGCTGCCGGAGAAGCCCACGGCCGCCGCGCCCTCGACGACTCCGGAGGCGACCCCCGCGGCGCCCAAGGAGACGTCCACCATGGCCGAGCAGTTCGCGGCGGCCATCAAGTCCTACGAGGCCGGTGACCTGGACGCCGCGCGCCAGGGCTTCGAGAAGGTGCTGGTGATGTCGCCGCAGACGCTCAACGCCCAGTTCAACCTGGGCGTCATCGCCGAGCGGCAGGGCCGCGTCGACGACGCGCGCACCGCCTACGAGAAGGTCCTGCTGCTGGACCCGGCCCACACGCCGTCCGTCGTCAACCTGGCGGGCGTGTACCGCGCGCAGGAGCGGGGCGATGACGCGATTGCGCTGTTCGAGAAGGCCTTGAAGACGCCGGGCCGCGCGTACGACGCGTCGCTGCTCAACGGGCTGTCCGCGACGTACCGGCACCTGGGCAAGCTGGACGAGTCCGAGGCCACCGCGCGCCGCGTGCTCGAGCGCAACAAGGACCACCCCGGCGCGTACAAGAACCTGGCCTACGTGGCCTACGCGCGGGAGAAGTACCGGCAGGCGGAGCTGCTCGTCGGCACCGCGCGCAAGCACGCGGAGAAGGACCCGTCGCTCTACAACCTGCTGGGCATGGTCTACCTGAAGCTGGATGAGCGCTCGCGCGCGCTGGCCCAGTTCCAGAAGGCCGTGTCGCTCGATGACCGGTACGCGCCGGCCTACGTGAACCTGGGCGCGCTGGCGCTCAGCTACCGTGACTACGCGGGCGCCGAGAAGGCCTTCACCCGCGCCACGGAGCTGGAGCCCGACTCCGCCGAGGCGCGCCTGTCACTGGCGTGGGCGCTGGATGGCCAGAAGGGCAAGGACCCGAAGAAGGGCATCGCCGCGGGGGAGACCTTCGAGAAGGTGCTCGCCAACCGCGCGGACCTGCCCGAGGCCGTGTGCGGCGCGGGCTGGGCCTATGCCTCCGACCGCACGGGCTGGGAGCGCGCCATCGGCTTCCTGGACCGCTGCAAGACGCTGGAGTCCACGTCTGAACAGGACCGGCAGATGATCACCGCCAAGGTCACGGGCCTCACGAACATGCTCAAGGCCCCGCCGCCCGAGGCCGCGACGGCCGGCGCGGAGGGCGACAAGAAGGACGAGGCCACCGGCGGTGGGGGCAACATGCTCAACAGCCTGCCGCAGGACGCGAACGCTCCGGAAGGCGCACCGGCCGACGGCGCGCCCGCCGAGGGCACCGACGCCGCGGAAGCGACGCCGCCCGCCGACGAGCAGGCCCCCGCGGGCGCGTCCAACGCCGTGCAGCAGGGAACGGACGCCCAGGCGCCCGCGCCCGTGCCCACGGCCCCGCCGCAGCAGGACGCGAAGCCCGCGCCTGCTCCGTAGGACGGCAGTCCCTACAGGGCCGGGAGGAAGTTTTTTCCTCCCTCCGGGCCCTGGTTTGGAAGGCGGCGAGCGAGTTCCATAGGATTCAGGGACTTGGGTGTGGATCGCCTCGTGCAAAGAGTCGCGGGTACCCAACTCGGAACCCGCTGTCACACCCGAGGAAGCAAGAGGAGGTCTGGAGATGCGGCGACTGGCAGCGACGGTGACGATGATGGGCCTGCTCGCGGCGCCGGCGGTGATGGCGCAGGAGCAGTCAAAAGACTCGGTGAAGATCATCCAGGAGGAGGACCGCACGGTCTTCCGGAAGAAGACGGTGATCGACTTCACCGATGTCGCGGTGGAGGGCGAGCTGACGAAGCCGGAAGGCTCATACGTGCTCCACCGCAAGAAGACGGACTTCCAGAGTCTCATCAAGGTCCGGGAGAACTTCGACCCGGAGCTACAGAAGTCCGTCGACAACCTCTAGCGGCGGCGGTCAGGCGTTTTCGGGAGCGGAAGGGAAGAAGGAAGAACTTCATGGCGGCGGCGAAGAACAACGGCTTGACCCTTCGAATCACGGGGCCTGATGGCTCCACGGTGGAAACCGTGTCGGAGGCGGAGAGCGTTATCGTGGGGTCGGGCGCCCAGGCGGCGGTGAAGGTTCAGGATCCGCGGGTCTCCAATCTCCACGTGATGCTCAAGGTGGACAAGGATGGTTCGGTAACGGCCATCGACCTCGGCAGCGAGGGCGGCACGGAGGTGAGCGGCCAGAAGCTGGTCATCCCCACCGCGCTCAAACCCGGGGATGTGCTGCGCGTGGGAGGCACGCGGGTGGAGGTCCTCTTCGGAGGCTCCGACGAACCCGAGCGTCTCGCACCCGCGGGCGCGAAGGTGGCGGGACCGCGCTTCCAGGGCTCGTTCCAGGGCTCAGTGACGCAGCGGACGCCCACTCCGCCGCCCGTGAACCGGACGGTGCCGGAGGTGGTCACTCCTCCGTCGGCGGCGGGCGGCAACACGCGAGGCGGCTTCGTCTTCACGAATCCGCGTCCTGCTCCCTCGGCGAACGTCGGCGGCCTGCGCACCGAGCGCGTGGCTCCGCCCGGCCTCAACCGCGTGGGACCTCCGCCTCCGCCGCCCATGGCGCGCGAGGAAGCGCGGCCCACGCCCCGGGTGGACACGCCTCCCGTCGCGGCGGCCCCGCGTCGCGCGGTGCTGCCTCACCTGCAGGAGCAGCTCCCGCCGGAGGCCATGCCCACGGCGCGGGAGAAGGTGCTCCAGGTGTCCATGCTGTGGGGCGACACCCTGTTGCAGGTGCAGCACTTCAAGGACGGCGTCCCCGTCACCATCGGCGAGGGCAAGAAGAACTTCTTCCACGTCTTCGCGCCGACGGTGGGCAAGCGCCACGAGCTGGTCATCAGCCGCGGTGACGTGCTGGAGGTTCACGCGCCGCAGGGCACGGGCGTCATCGTCACCGAGCGCGGCAACGTGAAGTCGAAGGACACGCTGCGCGCCGCGGGGCTGCTCACGGGCACGCCCGAGGACAAGGAGCAGGTCTTCAAGCTGGGCCTGCATGACCGCGTCGAGGTGTCGTTCGGCACGGTGGCCTTCGTCGCCCGGTACGTGAAGCCGTCGCCGGCCATCGCCGCCACCTCGTTGGCGGAGGCCGACTACACGTTCTTCAAGATCGTCAGCATCTGCCTGCTCGCGGGCGCGGCGGTGGTGGCGGCCATGGCGCTCACGCCCCGCTCGGAGCAGGCGCCGGCGAACGACATCTTCGAGTCCCAGCAGCGCGTCGCGAAGTTCCTCATCACCCCGGAGAAGAAGCTCGAGCAGAAGAAGCTCCAGCTGTCCGGCGTGGAGGAGGGCGCGAAGGCGAAGGACGAGGAGGGCAAGTTTGGCAAGGAGGAGGCCAAGCAGGCCGAGGCCGCGCCGTCCAAGCCCGGCACGCCCGTGGTGGACAAGACGAAGAAGGAGAAGGACCGCCAGGTGGTGGGCAAGGTCGGTCTGCTCGGCGCGTTCAAGGGCCTGAAGGGCGGGGCCTCGGACGTGTTCGGCCCCGGCGGCTTCGGCACCGGCCTCAACAACGCGCTGGGCGGCCTCAAGGGCGGCGCGGCGATGGGTGACGCCCAGGGCGTGGGGGGCCTGGGTTCGCGTGGCTCCGGCACCGGCGGTGGCGGCACGGCCATGGGCATCGGCGGCCTGGGCACCAAGGGTGAGGGACGCGGCGCGGGAGGCTCGGGCGGCATCGACCTGGGCGGCCGTGGCAAGTCCATCACCAAGGTCATCCCCGGCAAGACGACGGTGGTGGGCGGCCTGGACAAGGACGTCATCGCCAAGGTCATCCGGCGCCACCAGAACGAGATCAAGTACTGCTACGAGTCGGAGCTGAACAAGGACCCGAGCCTCGCGGGCAAGGTGGCGGTGGCCTTCACCATCGACCCGGCTGGCATGGTCTCCGACGCGACGGTCTCCGAGTCGACGCTGGGCAACTCCCGCGCGGAGCAGTGCATGATCTCCCGCATCCGTCGCTGGAAGTTCCCGGAGCCCAAGGGCGGCGGCGTGGTGGCGGTGACGTACCCGTGGATGTTCTCGCCGGCGGGCTCCGAGGGCGAGGGGTAGTCACGCGGGTGTAAAGCCCGGGACGGCGCTCCGCCGTCCCTCCAAGTGGCGTGGACGGAACGGTCCACGCCATTTTCATTCCCGCCCCTCATTGCCGGAACGAGGGGGGCGTCATTAACGTCCGTCGCCACTTCCGGTTGGACCGGAGGGGCACCGCGTGGGGAGGACCCGTGAAGAAGTCCCAGCTCGTTGCCGCGCTCGCCTTGCTGTCGTCTCCGGCCCTCGCGGCCACGCCGCCGGAGGGAGTGGAGTTCCAGCCGCGCCGCGGCTTCTACACCGACACCAACGTCGGCGTGTTCTTCACCGTGGGCGGTGAGAACGCGTACTCGAACGCTCAGACCTATCTGCAGCTCGGCATCGGCTACGACCTGACGGAGCGCATCTCCCTGGGCGCGCACTTCGGCATGGGCTCGTCCGCGCAGAACTGCTTCGCGGGCTACCTGCCGGGCACCGAGACGTGCTCGCTGTCCGACAACTTCACCATGCAGTTCCTGGACGTGTCGGCCGCGTACCACGTGCCGCTGATGAACCGGCTGTACCTGACGCCCAAGCTGGTCGCGGGCTACACGCGCATGGACCCGGCGCCGGTGGACCCCGACGAGAACGATCCGGGCCGCGCCGTCAGCTCGCCCAACGCGGGCGTGGGCGTGGGGCTGGAGTACGCCACGGGCATGGACCACTTCACCGTCGGCGCGGACCTGCTGGCGCGCTACGTCATCGGCCCCAACATCACGTCCTTCGCCATCTTCCCGAAGGTGAAGTACACGTTCTGAGCGTGGGCTGAGGGCTTCACGGGAAGAAACGCCGGGGCCGTCGTTGTCCCGGCATGTCCCCTGGAAGGTCCCTGCCTCCGCGCTGGCCGACGCGGGGGCTCGTGCTGTTGTCGATGTGCGGGGTGCTGGGCGTCCTGTGGGGACTGTCCTCGCGCATCGCGCCCTCCCGGCCTGGAGGACCGCTCCCCGTGTCCCTGCCGGTGTCCCCGGGCTGTGAGGGCCTGGAGGTGGACCCGCGCCCCCAACATCATCCCGCGTCGTCGTGGCGGCCATGTGGCGAGGGCTGTCAGGAGCTGGCACCGGACCCGGGCTCGGGGCACCGGTACTTCGCGCTCTTCGGCGCGGCTCGCGATGGGACGCGGATGCTGGGCTACTCCCAGGTTCGTGACTCCGCGCTGGAGCTGAGAATCGAGAACCTCTCGCTGGGGCAGGTCCTGTTCCTCGCCCGCGTGCTCGATGGGGCGAAGGGCTGCGACTTGCGGCTGCGGGACCTGCGCACGGACCAGGCGCTGTTCGAGGGCAACGCCGTCGACGGGCGCACGCGTCCGCGAAGCCTCATCGGCGTGTTGTTCGAGGGCGCGGGCGCTTCGGTCCGGGTGTGGCCCCGGCCCGAGGGCGCGAGCCCCCTGGAGGCCGTCCTGGGGCCTGGATGGATGGCGAGCACCCCCACGCGTCGCCGGGTCTGGAGCGCGCGTTGGGAGGGCGACGGCGGGCCCGTGGAGGCATGGAGCGCGCCGGACCGGACCGTGACGGCGCACCTGACCGTGGGCGGCGACGCGCTGCTCTTCAGCGCGTTGGACGAGGGCCGCGCGTCGCTGTGGTCCTGGAGGGAAGGGGAGCCCGCGCAACCGCTCGTGGTGCCCTCGATGGGCGGCGGCGCGGCCTGTCCCCGGACGGATGGCGAGCACCTGGTCTGGTTCGAGGGCCACGGCTACGACGCCGAGCGCCACGCCTTCACGCGCATGGACCTGATGACCTCTCCGCTGGCGCACCACGCGGAGGACCTGCGCCCGAGGCGTCTGCGCGCCTCGCGGCAGGACTTCCTCACGGAGGTCTCCGCCGTCGTGGGCGGAGGTCACGCGCTGCATCTGGAGACACGCAGAGGCGAGCCGCAAGGGACGCTGGTCCTCACGCGCCTCTCCGATGGCGCCACGTGGCACCTCCCGCCGAGACCCGGCTTCCACTGGGGCGCGCCGCTCTACGTGGACGCGGAGGAGCTCGCGGTGGTCGAGGACGCACCCGAGCGAGCCTTCGCCTCGGGCGAGCTGGGCCCCGGCGAGTCCTGGACGGTGGTGCGCCGCACGTTGGCCTCGCTGGGCCCACCGGACCTCGAGCCGGTGACGCCTTCGGGCATGGATGCCTCGTGCAGCGCCACGTCCGACTGAGAAGCAGGCCAGCCGGGCCCCGCGAGACCCGGTGCCTCGTGGGTCGAAGCCGTGGACCAGGAAGCCACCCGGAGCCCGCGGCCGGCGATGCCCCTCGAGGCGGAAGGCCCGCCCCTGGAAACACGAAGGGCCCGCTCCCAGGAAGGAACGGGCCCTCGTGCATCAAATCAACTCAGCGCGACTACTCGGCCTCGGCCGCGCGGTCCTCGCGCTTGCGGTCGCGCTCGGCGCGGTAGCGCTCGCCCACGGAGAGGGCCTTCTTGCGCATGCGCACGGACTTGGGCGTCACCTCGACGAGCTCGTCGTCGGCGATCCACTCCAGGGCCTTCTCCAGCCCCATCTCGCGCGGCGGGACGAGGATGACGTTCTCGTCGCGGCCGGCGGCGCGGATGTTGGTGAGCTTCTTCTCGCGGCAGCAGTTCACGTTCAGCTCGGACGGGTGCGAGTGCTCGCCGATGATCATCCCCTCGTACACGGTGGTGCCCGCGCCCACGAAGAGCTGACCGCGCTCCTGGATGCTGAACAGCGCGTACGGCACCGTGTCGCCCAGGCGGTCGGAGACCATGGCGCCGTTCTGGCGCTTCGCGATGTAGCCGAACCACGGCTCGAAGCCGTCGAACTGGCTGCTCATGATGCCCTCACCGCGCGTGATCGTGAGGAACTCCGAGCGGAAGCCGATGAGGCCACGCGCGGGGATGCGGAACTGGAGGCGGGTGCGCCCCGAGCCCAGCTGCCCCATGTCCGTCATGCGGCCCTTGCGCGTGCCCATGCGCTCCGTCACCGAGCCGACGCTCGTCTCCGGCACGTCGCAGAACACCAGCTCCATGGGCTCGTGCAGCACGCCGTCCACGGTCTTGGTGATGGGCTCCGGGTTGGAGGCCGTCAGCTCGTAACCCTCACGGCGCATGTTCTCGATGATGACGGCCAGCGCGAGCTCGCCGCGGCCCACCACGCGGAACGCGTCCGGCGTCGCGGTGTCCTCCACGCGCACGGCCACGTTGCGGTAGGCCTCGCGGTACAGGCGCTCGCGCAGGTTGCGCGACGTGACGAACTTGCCTTCCTTGCCGGCCAGCGGTCCGTCGTTGACCTTGAAGATCATCATCATCGTGGGCTCGTCCACGGTGATGCGCGGCAGCGCCACGGGCTTCTCCGGGTCGCCGAACGTGTCGCCGATGGACACGTCCTCGATGCCCGCGATGGAGACGATCTCACCCGGGCCGGCGTCCTGGATTTCGACGCGCTTGAGGCCCGAGAAGCCGTACAGCTTGACGATCTTGCCAGGCTCGACCTTGCCCCCCTCGCGAACGACGGAGATGGGCATGTTGGGCGTGAAGCGACCTGCCTGCACGCGGCCCACCGCGAGACGGCCGACATAGTCGTCGTAGTCCAGGTTGGCCACGAGCAGCTGCGGCGTCGTCTCCTGGGAGGCCGGCGGGGGCGGGATGTGGTTGATGATGGCGTCGTACAGCGGCTCCAGCGTCGTGCCCGGGACGTCGAGCTTCGTGGACGCCTGCCCCTGACGGGCAATCGTGTACAGCACGGGCATCTCGAGCTGCTTATCGTCCGCGCCCAGGTCGATGTAGAGCGAGTAGACCTGGTCCAGCACCTCGGGGGCGCGGGCGTCCTGACGGTCGATCTTGTTGATGACCAGCACCGTCTTCAGGCCCATCGCCAGCGCCTTGCTGAGCACGAAGCGCGTCTGGGGCAGGGGACCTTCGGCGGCGTCCACCAGCAGGATGACGCCATCGACCAGGCGCAGACCACGCTCCACCTCACCACCGAAGTCGGCGTGACCCGGGGTGTCGATGATGTTGATCTGCATGCCCTTGTAGGAGACCGCGGTGTTCTTCGCGAGAATGGTGATGCCCTTCTCGCGCTCGAGGTCGTTGGAGTCCATCACCCGTTCGGCGACGTGCTCGTTGCTACGGAAGGTGCCCGCCTGCCGCAGCAGGTGATCGACGAGCGTGGTCTTGCCATGGTCAACGTGGGCGACGATGGCGACGTTACGGATGTTTTCGCGAGGAATCATACGAACCGAACTGAGGTGAAAGGGCGGGGGGGATGCCCCGAGAAAGACAGGTCTCCCGAACCCCACCGGAACCCGGAAGGCGGGGGCTTATATGCCGTGAGTGCGTCCCCTGCAATGAGCGCGGACGGCCCCCGGGCGACTGGACGGCCGGCACACCCCTCCCGACAGGGGCTCCCAGGGGGGCCTTGTCACCCCGTCGTCACTCTCAAGAACCCGTGGTGGGGGCCCGGACGGACGCGGCGAGGGGACGGCCAGCGGAGGGCCCGCCCAGCCGCTCCCGGAGGAAGCGCTCGACGCGGACCTCGACCAGCCCCGGGGCCTCCAGGGGGGCGGTGTGGGTGCCGTCGGGGATGAGGACCAGCTCGGCCTCGGGGATGCGGGAGGCCATCTTCCGCGACAGCCACCCCGGGGTGAACTTGTCCCGGCCTCCGGCCACCACGAGCGAGGGCACGTCCACGTGGAGCAGGTGGTCCCACGCGCTGTGCTCGGACAGCGAGTCCAGCGTGCGCACGAACACCACCGGGTCCATGCGGGCCAGGTGCTCGAAGTAGGGGGCCAGGTCGTTCCGGGCGATGCGCTCGCGGTTCATCTCCAGGGAGATGGCCAGCTGCACCGCCAGCTCCGTGCGCAGGGCCGCGTGGATGAGGCGCGCGGACTGCTCGGGGAAGCGCTCCACCACCCGGCGCAGGGACGGGAAGAGCTTCTTGAGCACGTTGGAGTCATGGAAGGTGTCGAGCGGGTTGCCGTAGCTGCCGCAGATGAGCACCAGCCCCGCGACGCGGCTGGCGTAGCGGCGGTGGAACTCCAGGGCCACCTGCACGCCCATGGAGTGGCCGAAGAGCACGGCCTTCTCCATCCCGGCCGCGTCCATCACCCGCTGCAGGTCGTCGCAGGTGTAGAGCATGCCGATGCGCTCGCGGTCCTCGGGGATGCCCGAGCGGCCGTGCCCGCGGTAGTGCCAGCGCAGCACGCGGTGGCGGCGCGACAGGTACGGGGCCAGGTACTTCCAGGCGAACCCGTCACAGCCCAGGCCGTCGCACAGCACCACGCCCGGCTCTCCGTCGCCGGTGACCTGGTAGTACAGGTCGGCGCCGTCGGGGACGCGCAGGTAGTCCTGGTGGAAGTAGACGGCCTCCGCCTTCATGCCTCCACCTCGGCCTCTTCGTCCTCGGGCAGGCCCCGGTCCAGCCCGTAGCGGGCGATCTTCAGGATGAGGTTGGAGCGGCTGATGCCCAGCTCGCGCGCCAGCCGGCTCTTGTTGTTGCGCGTGCGCAAGAGGCCCTGGTGGATCATCTCCCGCTCCAGCGCCTCCACCGCCTCGTGCAGCCGGCCGTGCGCGCGCGGCGGGATGAAGGGGCCACCGCCAGGCACCACCGCGTCGCGGATGCGGCTGGAGAGCAGCTCCGCGGGGAGCATCTCCAGGTCTCCGCCGAGCACGAGCAGCCGCTCGATCTCATTCTCCAGCTCGCGGATGTTCCCCGGCCACGCGTAGGCGCCCAGGATGGCGAGCGCCTCCGGGGACAGGCCTCGCGTGCGCTGGCCCTCGCGGTGGTGCTTGCGCAGGAAGTGGTCGATGAGGACGGGCAGGTCATCGCGGCGCTCGCGCAGCGGGGGCAGCTGCACGCGGATGACGTTGATGCGGTAGTAGAGGTCCTCGCGGAACTCGCCGCGCTTGACCAGCTCGCCCAGGTCCTTGTGCGTGGCGGCCACGACGCGGACGTTGACCTCCTTGTGGTGCGTGCCGCCCACGGGGAGGAAGGTGCCCTCCTGGAGCACGCGCAGGAGCTTCACCTGGAGGGCGGGGGACATGTCGCCCACCTCGTCGAGGAAGAAGGTGCCGCCGTCGGCGACCTCGAACAGGCCCTTCTTGTCGCGCAGCGCGCCGGTGAAGGCGCCGCGCGTGTGGCCGAAGAGGGCGCTCTCCAGCAGGTTGTCGTTGAAGGCCGAGCAGTTCTGCACCACGAAGGGCTGGTCCTTGCGCGGGCCGTTGTGGTGGATGGCGCGCGCGACCAGCTCCTTGCCGGTGCCCGACTCGCCGTTGATGAGCACGGTGGAGTCGGAGTTGGCCACCTTCTCCATCAACCGGAAGACCTCCATCATCGGCCCGGAGCGGCCGATGATCTTCTCGAACCGGTAGCGCTCCTGGACCTCGGGGGATGGCGGGGGCAGCTGCTCCTCGCGCCGGGCGAGCTCCGACTCGTGGTTGGCGATCTCCAGCGCGGCGAACTCGAGCAGGTCGGACAGCTTCGCCAGCTCCGCGCCGTCGAGCACGGGGACGCGCTCATCGGCGCGATCCAGGTCGGAGAAGGGCGGGGCGAACTGGAGCAGGCGTGAGCGCAGCACCTCCACCTCACGCGCGTTGAGCATCTGGCGGGAGAAGCCCTCGACGAAGAGGCAGCCGGCGTACTCGTTGTCGACGTAGAGCGGGGCGCCCACGATGCTGAAGTTGAGGTGGCAGTCGTGGAAGAGCGAGCGGCGCAGCTTCTTGTTCCCGCGGAACTTCTCGTGGAGCACGCGCACGGACTGGCTGCAGCGGCGCAGGCCCTCCCTCGAGAACAGGGCGATGCGACAGAACGGGTTGGGAGGCGGGGAGATGTCCCCCCGCTGCCACTCGTGCACCACGCCGTGGCGATCCGCGAAGGAGAGCTCCATCTGCCACCACTTGCGGATGACATCTCTCAGCATGATGATGGTGTGCAGGCTCTGGTGCTTCTCGAAGTCCATCCCTACCTCCGTCCGGCCCCGCGCTCCGGGGAGGGACCGGGCCGTCGGAATCGCGTTTCTCCCCTCTCTTACCCCAGGACCCGGCTGTATCCTCACTTCTCTCTCCCGTGACTACCTCCACTCACACACGCGGCGGGGCGGGGCATGGGCATGACCACGACCACGGGCATGACCACGGCCATGGGCATCACCACCATGGGCATGGGCACGGCCATGGGCACGGTCCCAAGCGGGGGGGCCTGGCGGAGGAGCGGCGCAAGGACCGTCGGCGGCTCATCTTCGCGCTGGTGCTGACGGCGACCATCGCGTTGGCGGAGGCGGTGGGGGGCTGGCTGACGCACTCGTTGGCCCTCATGTCGGACGCGGGTCACATGTTGACGGACGTGTCCGCGCTGGCCCTGAGCCTGGTGGCGCTGTGGTTCGCGGGCAAGCCGGCGGACGTGAAGAAGACGTACGGCTACTACCGGATGGAGATCCTGAGCGCGCTGCTCAACGGCGTGCTGCTGCTGGGCATCACCGGGTTCATTCTCTACGAGGCCTGGGAGCGCTTCCACTCGCCGCAGCCGGTGGACGTGAAGCCGATGGCGTTGGTGGCCACGGTGGGTCTGGTGGCGAACCTGGGGGCGTTGGGGTTTTTGCATCGCACACACTCGATGAACGTCCGTGGCGCGTTCCTTCACGTGCTGGGGGACACGTTGTCCTCGGTGGGCGTGTTGATTGGCGCGGGCATCATGGCGTTGACGGGGTGGTTCGTGGTGGACCCCATCATCTCCGCGGTCATCTCGGTGGTCATCGTGGTGGGCGCGGTGCGGCTGGTGCGGGACGCGGTGGACGTGCTGATGGAGGCGGTGCCCTCGCACGTGGACATGCCGCAGGTGCGCGAGCTGATGCTGCGTGTGCCGGGCGTCACGGCGGTGCACGACCTGCACGTGTGGACGATCTCCAGCGGCGTGTACGCGCTGTCCGCGCACCTGGTGGTGCTGGACCCGATGGTCTGCAACAACGACGAGATTCTCTCGGCCGTGAAGCACGACCTGTACGACAAGTTCGGCATCGACCACACCACCATCCAGATCGAGAGCGAGAGCTACGCCCATCTGGGTGAGGTGCACTGAGGGCGGTCGGCGCGTACGAGCGCGAAGTCAACCGAATATCATGACAGACCGGATGGGTACGGTCTGGCGCGTGCTGGGAATTGCCAGCGCGATAGAGCGGCGTAGGGGTGTCACCGCAAGAGGTGGCATTGGCCGTCAGGATGGACGACGAGGCACTGACCACCCCGGAGTGCCTCACCCCGCGTCAGCGCAGTCGCTGCCTTGCCTGTCGCGGCGGCAATGCATCAGAGTCGCCGCATGCTCAACGCAGGCGCCCTCGTGCTCGCCGCCGTGCTCACTGCTTCACCCACGAACAAGGCCGACGTGGACCTGGATGGTGACGGCACACGCGAGCACCTCACGCTCGAAGTAGCGAAGCCCGGCGCCTTCCGGCTCACCGTGGGCACTGCCGTCACCGAAGGCGAACTGCCCGGAGTGTGCGGCGTCACCGTGTTGGACCTCGACAGCAGCGACAAGCAGCGCGAGGTGCTCGTCCACGGCGAGTCACGCTTCCGCCTCTTCCGCCAGGAGGGCACGGCGCTCCGGGAAGTGCCGCTGCCTCCCGGAGTACCGAGCGCCTCCGGCAATGGCATCCTCCTGTGCGACGTCCCCATGTCCGACGGCTGGGCTCGCCGCGACAAATACCTCTACGACGCGAAGCAGCCGGGCTTCACCGAGGTGCCGCAGGAACTCTACGCCGTGGGCCGCGACCTCCCGCCTCCAGGGTGGGTGTCGCTCCAGCAGACGCCCGGCAGCAAGGACGTCGTCACCCTGGCCGGCCCCGAGAATGCCCTCTCGCTGCACGCCTTCAAACCAGACTTCGCGGACCGTGATGGCGGCTGGTACCTCGCGGGACTCGCGCGCAAGTCCGAAGACGCGCTCGGCTGGGTTTCCGCCCGGGAGCTCCGGAAGAAGGTGAGCGTCGACGACGGCGCGATGCTCGGGGCCATCGTCGTGTTGCCAGAGCTCTACGCCTCGGGCGCCAGATCGAAGGTCGCCACCTCCTTCCCGCTCCTGCGCACGCGCCAGGACGACGCGGAGCCCGTGGCGAAGCTGCGCGCGGGCAGCACCGTCACCCTGCTGGCCACGGACGGTACGTGGTATCTCATCCAGTCGGAGACGCGGCTGCTCGGCTGGGCCCGAGCCGGTGCGCTGTCCGCACTGAAGAAGGCCCCGGTGCCCGACAAGCGCGCCCAGCTCTCCACCCTGCAGCACCGCCTGCGCTCGGCGATGCCGAAGCCCACCGCGAGCGGAGACTGGCGACCCGACGCCGCGGGACTCATCCTCGAGAACGAGTACGCCAGCACACTGGACACCTACCACTTCTGCCCAGACGGCCGCGTGGTGCTCGAGTTCCTCGTCGACGACTACAAGAAGCACGGCACCTGGACGCTCGACAGGGACACGCTGAAGCTGGCCTTCACCCGCGAGACGAAGCAGCTCGGCGTGGGCGAGCCCATCGGGCCTCCGGAGGGCGTGGAGGGGGTGCGCCAGTACCGCGAGACCACGCCGCACGAAGCCACCCTGGCCGAGACCCAGACACTCGACTGGAACGAAGTGCTGGAGGACGTGAAGACCCCTTCCTCCAGCTACAAGCCGAGGCGCGGCAACCCGAGCTGCCGCTGAACGCAGACGACACACCCGGGACGCCAGGTCACACTGCCAACAGCGACCGCGTCGATAGACGCCTCGCGTCCACACGGCAGGCGCGCATTCTCCTGGCACCCCTGGAAGTGCACGCAAGGGATTGCGTACGTTGAGTCCGCCATGGTCGAGCGTGCTCAAGAAATGCGGAGTCCCGCCTCGAACGTCGACGAACTGCGCCGCCAGCTGGAAGGAGGGAGCGAGTCCATCGAGTCGGCCTCCTCCAGCTACGCGCGGCTGGTGAGCGCGCTGCGCCGCTCGAAGTGGCGCGCGCTGCTATGGGCTCAGCCAGCCCTCGTGGCCGAGGTGCTCGCCCAGGACGCCGCCTGTGTGGAGGCACTGGAGCGGGGCCTGCGCCGCGCGGAGCAGGAGCGATGCGCTCCGCTCCGTGTCGCCACAGGAACCCACCTTCCTTGTGTGCGTGCCTCAAGCGCTCCCGACGCGGCGAGCGAAGCTCGGTCAGGCACACCCGTCGCGACGTGGCTGTGGCTGTCTGCCACTCGGACCGAGGGGAGCGCGCGCGGGCTACCTCGCGCTAGCGCTTCTTCGTGCAGCGGGCGTCGGGACGGAAGGGCAGGGCATGCAACTCGCGCCCGGTGCTTTGCTCCGCGGTGAAGAACACGTCCCAGCCAGAGCGGATGAAGTCGCGGGGGGAGGAGGAGGCCGGGCCTGGCGCGACCTCGTCGAGCGCCCGCGTGCCAGAGGCCGTGCCGTCACTCACCCAGGGTTTGGCCCCACGTCCTGGCGTCGTCGCGCTGAAGAACAGCCAGTCCTGAAGGGCCGTCACGCTCGCGGGAGCGGCCCCCTGGGCTCCGGGCACGATGTCCTTGAACAGCCTCGTGCCGGAGGCCGTGCCGTCGCTCATCCACAACTCGCGCCCGTGCGTGCCATCATCCGCGGCGAAATACAGCCTCCCTCCGGCGACCGCCAGGGCGGTGGGCTCCGACCCAACTGCACCCGGGCGCACGTCTTTCACCCGCCGCGTGCCCTCTGTCGTGCCGTCGCTGACCCAGAGCTCCTCACCCTCGGGCAGGCCCGAGCCCGCGCTGAAGTATAGCTTGCCGTGAAGCGCCACCAGGTCGTGGGGAACTCTCCCTGGGAAGAAGCGGAGGTTGCGCGTGCTCGAAGCCGTGCCCTCGGTGACGTAGAGGTGAGCCCCGCCGTCGTTGAGGTCCACCAGGAAGAAGAGCTTCCTGCCTACCGACTTCATGCGAAAGATGAGCGCGTCCTCCGTGAGCGTGCCGTCGTGGACCTTGAGCATCGGAATGATGCTTGTTCCGCCGTCGCTGCGTACCAGCCAGTTCTCATCCCCCATGCTGATGACGAAGAAGAGAGATCCGTCGTGGACGATGAAACGGCGCGGGAAGGAGCTCGCCTGTCCGGGAGCGATGTCCTTCACGCGATAGGTGCCCGCCTCGGTGCCATCGCTCGTCCACAACTCGTACCCATCCGTGCCATCTGGAACGACCGAGGAGAAGTAGAGCCGGTTCTTGTAGGCGACCAACGTCTGGCCCTCACCGAAGCTTGCGTCGATGGGGAGCACCCGCTTCACCAGGACGGTGCCCGCCTCGGTGCCATCGCTCGTCCACAAGGCGCGGCCTCGCACGTCGTCATCCGCGACGAAGAAGAGCCGGTCCCCCACCATCGTGAGCTCCGTGGGCCCCGAGCTCTCCAGCCCTCGCGCGATGTCTCGCACCATCACCGTGCCCGCGCCCTCGGTACCGCTGCTCATCCAGAGCTCGGTGCCATGGACGCCATCGCTCGCGGCGAAGAAGAGAACGCCATCCCCGTGGACGAGGTCGTAGGCGTAGACGCGCGCCGAGCCGAGATTCCTCAGCCTGCGGGGCGTGAAGCCACAGGGCGCCCACTCACGACGGCTGAGCGCCGCCACCTCCAGGCTCTCACTGGATGGCTCGGCCTCGTCGGCCATCGACGGCGCGCAGCCCACCAGCAGGCCCAACGGGAGGAGAAGGGCACCCAAGGGCTTCATCATGGCTCGCTGTCCTGTTCTGGAGTCCAACCCGTGTATCGAGATGAATGGCATCGACGGCGCTCGCTGTCGGCGCCGGGCTACTCGTCATGGAAGCTTCCTCGTGCCGGGCCTTGGCTCGAGGGTGAGCGGCAGGGCGGGCGAATCCTCGATCTCGGCATCGTGGCCCACCCGAGTCCCCAGCACGAAGCGGGGCAGGCCAGGCGTCGAGCTCTCCCCCGCGCCGTATATCGCGAGGAAGCGGTTGCCTCCGTAGGCGACCGCCGGTCCGAAGGCCTGTGAAGTGTCATTTCCCGAGACAGGGAAGCCCGCTGGGTCCCACGTCGAGCCATCCTCGCCGAGGCGCGTCCCCCAGACACGGTGCGAGCCTTCACGCGTGTCATCCCAGACGACGAGGGACTTCGAGCCGTGGTGGGCCAGCCGAGGGTCCCGCTGTTGTCCTGGAGCCACGGAGACGTCGAAGCCCGCGGGAGTCTCGACCGAGCCATCCCGGCGCACGAGCGCACCGCGGATGTTGGCGTCCATCCCCTCGAGGTCGGACCAGACGACCTGGAACCTGCGCCCGGTCCACGCCACGTCCGGAGTCACCTGGAGCCCTGGAGACGTGGAGATGGCGAACCCGGTTCCGTCGAGGATGATGCCGCTCTCGCTCACCCTGTTGCCGTAGATGTCGTTCTCGTCCTCCGTGTCACCACGGGCGTCGGACCAGACGACGAGGAACTGCTGCGTGCTGGGGTTCCAGGTGACGGCGCTGTCGAAGGCGAAGGCGAACCCCTGGCTCACGGTCTCGTCCGGAGAGGGCTGGACGACGCCCTCACGGCTCACCCGCTTGAAATGGATGACGGACTCATCCGTGCCGATGACCGTGAAGGTCACCAGGCAGGCCTGGGGGGAGCACGCGATGCGGACGGGGCCGAAGGTCTCACCCGAGCTGATGACGGAGAAGACCTTCCCCTTCACTGTACCGTTCGTCCCGACGCGGATGCCTTCGATGCCACTGCCCGTCTCCCAGACGACGAAGAAGTGGGTGCCATCAAAGGCGATGGCGGGGGCGCGGCCCCTCGTCGTCCCCACGTTGATGCGGATGCCTTCGGGGTCCAGCACGGTGCCGTCCCGCGCCACCCGGGTGCCGTAGATGCCTCCCTGGCGAATGTCTCCCCAGACCGCGAGGTATTTGCCACCACCCGAGGCGACCGCCGCACCACCGCGGGCCAGCGGCGCCGCCTGGAACGCCTTGTTCGGCGCATGCCTGTTCGCGAGAGGGGACTCCTCTACCGCGCTCGGCTTCTCTCGAATCGTCGTCTCCCCTTCCTCCCGAACGGGTCCACATCCCGCAGGAAGTGCACCCGCCAGGATTGCGCTCCCCAGGACCATCGTCCACGTGCGTCGCATGGGCCCTCCCGTTCCGTGACTCCGCGAAGGTGGGGGCCGTGCGGCGCCTCGGGCCATCCGCCCGGGGGAGGGCAACAAGGATGAATTTCAGCGACGGGGCATCCCCTTCAACCGATGCCTCGACCTGGTTCCGCCTGTGCTCGCGGCGACGTGCGAGGGACTCGCTTCAGCCGAGCGGGAGGGACAGGTAGCCGAGCGGCTGGTCGGAGTCGCCGCATCGAGCATTCCGGACACCGCTCGCGGATGGACACCCTCGGCTGCCGCGGAATCGAGTCAGTGTCTCCTGCGGATGAACCTGCCGCCCCCGCGTGTGCGGGCACAGCTTCGGCTTCATGCGGCTGCGCGGCTTCTACCGTGGCATCTGCTTGGTGCCGTAGGGTTTCGATATGCTGGCGACGTGAGCGAGGCCCATGACGTGTCGCGGAGCGCCCGCATCCTGGATCAGTGGTTGCCCCGCGTCCATGCGAACCCCGAGGACGAATCCACGCGGCTGGTGATGGCGGACCAGTTGCTGGAGGTGGGCGACCCCCTGGGCGAGTTCATCGTGCTCCAGTGCTCCGCCGCTCCGGACCCGACGCGCATCGACGCGTTGCTCGCGAAGCACGTCCGGAGCTGGGAGCTGCCCCTGGGTGGGCTCGTCGAGCCCGGGACGACGCGCTTCGAGCGGGGCTTGCCCGTGGCGGTGCGGATGTCGGGAGAGGCGGCGCGCCGGATTCCCCCCGAGCCAGGACCGGCCTGGTGTTCGGTGCGGGAGCTCGACTGGGCGGGCGTCGCATGGTCGGTGGTCCATGGACAGTGGCTCGCGCATCCGCATCTTTGGGGCGTGACAAGGATGCGGAGCGTGGAGCTGTTCTGGGCCCGGTTGATGGGGCAGCCGCCTGGCGTCACTCGACTGGAGCTGTGTGGGCCTGTCGTGCCCCAGGTGCGCGGCACGCCCGTGGCGGCGGATGTGTTCGACAGGCTGGCCCTGCTGCCGAGCCTGTCGTGGCTGGAGCTGCGTGACGCGCACCTGGACGATGTGAGCCTGTGCGCGGGATCCAGGCTGGCGACGAAGCTGGCGCGCATCGACATCGTCGGGCAGGGACGTTGGTCGCTCACGGTGAGGCCGGGCGCGGAGGTGCCCATCGAGGCGACGCTCATGAGCGAGCGGGCCATCGATGATTTCGAGCGGGTCCTGCGCGCGGCGGAGGGGTTCGGGTCCCGGGGCCTGCGGGTGCGCCGGGAGCACAGCCTCGATGCCGAGCGCGTCGAGCGCCTGCGCCGGGCCGCGTCTGGGTTCTCCCACGTGGAATGGATGTGAGCGTGTCCACGTCGCGGTAGAGTGGTGGTGTGGAAGACAGCGTGTTGGGTCACCTGGAGCGCGCCGCGGAGTCCTTTGCCCGGTACGACGAAGACGAGGCGCTCGGCGCCCTGTTGGCCGCCTGGCGGGTGTGTCGCTCACCGGCGCTGGTCAAGCTGTGTGAGGAGGTCGAGCAGCGCCTGGTCGCGAGTCGTCTCGACGCGGAGGGCAACGAGAAGCCGTCGCCGGACGGGACGCGGGAGGTCACTCCCAGAGCCATGGCGTCGACCCTCGTGTCGGAGACAAGGCGGTCCTCGACACTGGAGATGTTCTACCTCGACCAGGTCCTGCGGATGTCCCCGAACCCGCAGCTCGGGCCCGCGCTGGTGAGCCTGGCCGGGCGGCCCGAGTTCCAGGTTCCGCTGAACCTGACGAAGCTGTGTCTGGCGCTCAAGCACGTGGGCCCGCCCTTCGACATCGCGCCGCTCCAGGCGCTGCAAGCCAGACTGGCGCCGGACAACGAATCCGCCGGTCGGCTCGCCTTCATCATCCGGATGGGGCGTGAGTGGGTGCCTCCGGTCCTGGGTGCGCGCGCCGAGGCCGTGCTGCGGGACGTGCGCAACGCGCTCGACGCGAGAGGGGACCATGAGCGGCGCCGCGCGAGCATCCGGGAGCAGTGGCTGCCCCAGGTCTACGCCCAGCTCGACGACGATGCCGCGCGGCTGGTGATGGCCGACGAGCTGGTGGCCCTTGGAGACCCCTGGGGCGAGTTCATCGTGCTGCAATGCTCGCCCGCTCCCGATGAGGCCCGGGTCGACGCGCTGCTCGCGGCGCATCGAACGAGCTGGGAGGAGCCTCTGGGGCTGCTCGTCATGCCGGGCACGACGCGTTTCGAGCGAGGGTTCCCAGTGGCTGTCCAACTGGGTGGGAGAGCCACCCTTCAACCGCCCTGGCCCGAGCCGGGCGTCGCGTGGAGCACGGTGCGGGAGATTGATTGGGGCGGAGGTTTCGACAGGGAGTGGTTCATGCATGCGCACCTGCGCGGTGTCCGACGGATTCGTCGGATGGCTTTCGCGGCGGCGCACGACCTGGACCTCCATCCTTCCGTGAGCAGGCTGGAGTTGTGTGAGTGTGGAGGGCACGGGGCCCATCTGGTCGCCGGGCCTGGGGTTGGCTGGTCGAAGACGTTCGAGAAGCTGGCGCTGCTGCCGAGCTTGTCGTGGCTGGAGCTCCGCGACGCGGACCCGGTGGGCCTGCGCCACTGCGCCAGCTCGTCCCTGGTGAGGAAGCTGGAGCGCCTGGATGCCGACAGGCAGGCCGCATGGCGGCTGACGGTGCGGCCCGCGGAGCAGGTGCCCATCGAGGCGACGCTGGTGAGCGAAGAGGCCGTCGGCCGTTTCGTGGACGTCCTTCGCGCGGCGGAAGGATTCGGGACGCGAGGGCTTCGCGTGCGCTGCGAGCGCAGGCTCAAGCCCTGGCAGATGCAGGACCTGAAGCAGGCCACGGAGGCCTACGCTCACGTCGAGTGGGGGTGAGGCCCGCTGGGCCCAAGGACAATTCATCTGTCCGGTGGCGGACTGCCCTCCCGCGCTCGCTTGAGCAATGTCTGGCAATCCCTACCATCTCCAGGTGGAGGTCCCACGCCCATGGACACCCGACTCGATCTCCTGTCCCGCGAATACCTGGAGTCGCCTCACGCTCATCTCGCGGAGCTGCGACGCCGTGGCCCCGTCGTCCAGGTGGACCCCGGTGGCATGTGGCTCGTCACCCGCTACGACGAGGCGCAGCAGGTGCTCAAGTCCGCGAGCCTCTTCTCGTCCCAGGGGCTGCGATTGACCGCGCAGCCGCCGTGGCTCCAGCGCGTCAACCCCTTCGCCGACTCGCTCCTCTTCCTGGATCCGCCCCAGCACGGGCGACTGCGCGCGCTCATCAGCCGTGCCTTCACTCCCGCGGCGCTGGCACAGTTGGAGGCCCGCCTGCGCGGGGTCGCCCGGCGGCACGTGGCCGACATGATGGACAAGAAGCACGTGGACTTCGTGGACGCCTTCGCCATGCCCATTCCCGCGACCGTGATGGGCTGGCTCCTCGGGCTGGATGCCTCGTTGCAGCAACACTTCATGCGCTGGACCCATGTCCTCGTCACCATGAATGGAGTCCAGCCGGAGGGCGCAGTGGGGATGGAGCGCCAGCACCGCACCCTCGATGAGATGGAGCGGTATTTCCAAGGCGTGCTGGACGAGCGGCGGAGCGCTCCGCGGGATGACATGGTCAGCGACCTGCTCCGGGCGCGGATGGACGGGGTGGCGCTGACCCATCACGAGTTGATGAGCTTCCTCTTCCTGCTGCTCGTCGCGGGGCTGGAGACCACCGTCAACCTGCTCAGCCAATGCGCGCGGGTGTTCTTCCAACATCCGGAGCTGCTGCTCCGCCTGCGCAAAGACCCCACTCTCATCCCTCGCTTCGTCGAGGAGACCCTGCGCTACGAGCCCAGCGTGATGTCCACGCTGCGCCTGTGCACCCAGGACGTGACGCTGGCCGGAGTGGAGCTGCCCCAGGGGGCCCTGGTCCTGGTGTCGCTGGCCTCCGCCGCCCGCGACGAGAAGTATTTTCCGGACGGCGACCGGTTCATCCTGGAGCGGGAGGGCCCGCCGCGCCTCTCCTTCGGACATGGGGCCCACTACTGTCTGGGGGCCATGCTCTCGCGGATGGAGGCGCGCGTCGCCCTGGAGGAGCTCGTCTCCCGGGTGGAGCGGCTGGAGCTCCGCACGGAGCACATCGACTGGACGACCTCCCTCATCGTCCGTGGGCCGGTCACGCTTCCCGTCGAGGTCTTTGCTCCCGCGACGGGACAGCCCCTGCCGGCGCGCCTCGCGTGACCCAGGACCTGTCCGCCAGTCTCGTCACCCTGGGGAGCCTGGAAGGGGAGGGGAGACCAGTTCCAGTGGTCGGACGAAGCGCGGGCCGCGAGGGAAGGCGGGGTGGGTGGGGCCCAGGGCCAGGATGGCCACCAGGGTGATGAGCGACTGCTGCTCCCAGCTCAGGGCCCCTGCGGAACGTAGCGCAGGCGGGTGCCTCCGATGCCGTGCTCGAGGAGCACCTGCTCGAGCGGGGAGGAGAGGTCTCCGCCCGTGGCGGTCCGCTTCAGTTGGTCCTTCTGTCGGTTCTCGACCTTCGTGGGCGGGTGGGCGGCCTTGTTCGCGAAGAGATTTCTCTCGGACTCCTCTGCCTTCCGTCCTGCCTTCGCGGTGCCTCCGCCGGTCATCGGATACAGGCCGTCGTCCGGGAGCATGTCCGCGAATTTGTGGGTTCCGTTGGCGATCTCCTGGAGACTCAGCACGCTGTTGAAGATGACGGAGCGGTGTCGGGCGGGCTCAGCGACCATCCAGGTGACGAGCATCTCCCTCAGCAGGTCGTGGAAGCTGGCGAGCGCGTCAGGAGGATCCTCGGCGGGGTTCTTCACCATCGCCAGCATCGCCTGGGCGAGCACCGGGTCGTCCACGCTCTCTGCTGCCTGCAGATGGGTCAGTCGCTTGAGGAACTCGGGATAGCTGACCTTGTGCTCCGGTCCGGCGTTGCCGGGCGTTCGCAATCCCTGCTGGTTGGGGTTCTCGTCGTAGGCAATCGGCGCGCCATGTCCGAGAACGATGAACTCTCCCTTGGGCAGGCTCTTGCTCGGGCCCTTCACGCCAATGGGGATCCTCCCGGAGCCCACCGGCAGGCTGAGCAACTTGCTTTCTGTCTTTTTGCTCTCCGCGACCTCGCGCAGGCCCTGGGCCGCCGAAGCCCACCAGATGAGCCCGTCACCACTGGGCGTCAGCTCGCCAGTGCTGACGGAGCGGGTCCGGCCGGTGGGATCTTCGGATATCGCGGAGTCGATGACGTCCACGTCAATGGGGGCCCCGGGCGTGTCGGTTCCAGGCTTGACGTGGTCATGGAGCCTGTTGGCCGCGCCGCCCAGCGCCAACGAGGCCCTGGCGCTCTCGTTGTCTGGGGGGAGGGTCGGCTGTTCACGGAGCACGGGGCGGCTCTTGATGGCTTCGATTCGCGCCTTGAGCCTGAGGCCCGCCATCTCCTCCTCGCTGCCCGGAGGCGCCTCTTTGGCCATCCACGCCCCGATGTTCTTGGACAGGGTGTTGAGCTTGGGGAGATAGTTCTTGAGAACGTTCTTGCTCGCGGCGGGCGGACCCCCGCTCAGCATGTCGAACTGCGCTTGCAGGTCCCCTGGAACCAATGCGTCTCCCGGCTGGGGCACGTGATGGTTGGCGCGAAGCAGCCCGGTGGCGCCGTCGTAGATGTTGTTCGTGGCGTCATCCCAGATCTGGTGCTCCAGCAGTCCCGGAGGAATCAGTGCGAGGTCGGGCGCCGGGCCGGCGTAGGTGGTGTCCTCCGGGACGACGCCCGCTCCCTGCCTTCGCCATTCCATCCGCTGGATGGGCGCGGCGGAGCTCGGTGCGCCCGGGTTGAGCGAGGTGTCGACGCGCGACAGCGCCCGCACGCGAGGACTCTGGTCGAGCTCTCCCTGACGCGCTCTCAACTGGCTGACGTGGGGGGAGTCCGTCGTGTGCCCCGCGCGCATCACGGGCTGCCTGGCGCGCTCGTGGGTTGACCGGGCCATCTGGGTCCGCATGAGGGGCTCCTGTCCATGCCACGTGGAGGCCAGGGATTGTGGAGGGCTCCCCGGGGCGAAGGAAGGAGCGGGGACGTTCGGCCCTGTCCCAGGACTCGCTGGGGCGGTGGGATGCACCGCCGCTGACCTTGTCAGGTCCACGAACTCCATGACGGGTTCGAGCGCGAGTGGAAGACGGAGGGCTGACGAAGCCGCGTGGGCGGTGGCCCCAGGGGCGGGCTGAGGGTAGCGTGACCGTCCATGCGTCACACTCTCATCGTGTCCTTGTCGGTCGTGCTGTGGGCGACGGGCTGTGCCCATTCGGGGGCTCCGTCACTCCCGGCGAGTCATGGACAGCTCTCCCTCGCGATGGCGTACCAACTGGACCCGGAAGGCAATCCGCGCGAGGCCTCGGAGCTGCCACCCGCGTCGTTGTTCAACCCGGGGGCGAAGGGAGGCGTCGCGCCGGAGAGGGCGCGTGAGGCCTTCGCCGAGGCCGTGGCGCTGTTGAAGGGCGCGCCCACGGAGGTGCAGGTGCGGCAGGCCTCCGCGACGCTGTCGGCCGCTTGCGCCGTCGACCTGTTCGACGCCTGTGAGTTCCTGCTCACGAACTTCCAGCCCGTGAAGCGGGTGGAGGGGCCGTCGATGCCGGACATCCCGAGGGAGGCTTTCCTCCTCCGCAAGCCGCAGGTGGTCGTCCTCCGGGGCCGGGTGGACACGGACGGACGCGCGCGGGAACTCCAGGTCGTGGAGTCTCTCTTCCCGAAGTTCGGCGAGGAGCTGGTGAAGGTCTTCGCCGCGACCCGGTATCAACCGGCCATGCTCGCGGGGCATCCCATCGCGACCTCGCGCCTCTTCCGGATCCAGTTCCAGATGCCCCTCGAGAACCGGACTCCCGAGGCGGAGCTGGAGTGGGTCCGGATGCGCGTCGCCCGCTTCCCCGGGAGCGCCGACGCCTGGTCGCACCTGGCGAAGTTGCTGGGCTCACAGACTCCCGAGGCCCCTGGCTATGTCGAAGCGCTCGAGCGGTTGAACGCGTTGGCACCGACGTACTGGTGGGCCGCGAACGAGCTGTCATGGCACTACGTCCAGGCGGGGCGCCACGCGGAGGCGGAGCCGAGGGTGCGGGTGGCCCGGCAACTGGCGCCGCGCAACGCCTATGTGCTGGAGACCTCCGCCGCGGTCCTTCGGGGGATGGGGCGGTGCGAGGAGGCGCTGGCGGACCAGCGGCAAGCCGTGGCGAGGCTCCAGGAGCAGTGGCCGCGAGAGGAGCGGGAGCGGTTCGAGCGCACCCTCGCGGACTACCAGCGGGACTGCCCGGGTGGGTCCCCGCCCGCGCCGAGCCCTGTCGCGCCCTGAATCGTCGCGTCGTCGCCCTGCCTCACGCGACCTGGCCGGTGCCGGATTCTCCCGGCGCCGCCTACGCGTGAAGAAGGAAGCCGCGAGCGACAGGCCGCGAGGATGTGCGGTTCGATGATTCCTCTCATCCGCGAGCGTCCAGGCCCACCTCGCGGGAGGCTCCCGCTTCAGGCTCCACCGCACCGAGGAGGTGGGGGCGCCACGGCGAAGCTCCCGCTGCCTCGCGTGGTCGTGGACGTGCGTGGCGTGACAGCCGCGTGGAGGTTGGAGATCATCTCGTGAGCCCATGCACCTGCGCGCGGGCGCCGTGAACCCTCACGAGGTCATCCAGCGATGCACACCGTCATTCAACGGGTCGAGTCAGCACGGGCTTTGGAGTCGCATGCGGCGAGGCCGGTCGCGCAGCGCTTCTCCGCGGGAGGGAGCGGGTTGGGGATGCTGGCGGAGCGCCTCAATCAGCGCCCCTCGGTCCAGGCGCTGCTCCAGCGTCAGCGCGGGTACGACGAGGGACCTCGTGCGGCGCCGGTACAGCGGATGTCGTGGGGCGGGAGCGGCGTCGTCCAGCGCGAGGGTGACAGTGACAGCGAGGACGTGGTGGACGCGGACCCGTCGAAGTACGCGGACTTCGACCGGAGGGCGCACGAGGAGTTCCTGCGCAACCCCATCTATCAGCAATGGGTGCAATCGATTCTCGAACAAGGCTCAGTCAATGTCAGCACCGGGAACACGGACCCATATGCCCCGCTCGCGGCCTGGCGCCCGCTGGCCCGGCAGATTCTCATCCAGGAGCGGGTGACGCCGTCGCCCCGGCGCGCCAGCATGATGGCGTTCGAGATGACCAATGCCTTGCAGACGCCACGGACGGATGCGTTGAAGGCGCGGGCGCTGGCGGGCGAGTTCGAGGACCCGTCCGATGTGAACGCGGGAGAGACACGCTATGCCCACGAGGCGGAGCGCTCCGAGTACGACGGCCTGTCCATGCACCACCAGATGATGGCGCATGGCATCCAGAACCTGGGATGGCCCGCCGCGCTCGACACCTACGGGCCGAAGCTGCAGGAGGGTGGGGTCTGGGACACCTTCGAGAAGTACCTGGCGCAGCAGGAGCAGCGCGGGCACACGAACATGCATCGCTCCAACTACAACCAGTGGCGCGGCCCCTGATATCGGAGGAGCTGTCGGTCCCAGGTTCCTCGCGACAGCAGCACGGCCGTCAGCGAGGCTGGGTCGCGTGGACCTCCCACGCGACCTCCAGGCTCTCGTGCCGCCGGACGGTGACGCTCTTCAAGAAGCCCGGCGTCTGCCCTGGCACGAGCCGGAGCCCTGGGAGGCTCCGGAGCAGGGCCTCCAGCGCCAGGCGCGCCTCGAGCCGCGCGAGCGGGGCGCCGATGCAGAAATGCAGCCCCTGCCCGAAGGCGAGGTGCTTCTTGACGTCAGGCCGTCGGACGTCGAAGCGCTCCGGCTCGTGGAACCGGGCCTCGTCGCGGTTGGCGGACGCGTAGACGATGCGGATGTGGGCGCCCTGGGGGATGGGGACGCCCCCGAGCTCCACGGGCTCCAGCGCGGTCCGGAACATGGCATGCACGGGGGAGGTCATCCGCACGGCCTCCTCGACGGCGCCCGCGATGAGGGCCGGGTCCTCCCGAAGGGCCTGGAGCTGCTCCGGATGTTCGAGCAGGAGCTCGACCGCGCCCACGATGAGGCCCGCGGTCGTCTCGTGCCCCGCGAAGTGGACCTGCATCAGCATGCTGACGAGCTCCGCCATGCTCATGGGCGGCGTCATCTCCTTCGAGCCGGTGACGATGTCGCTCAGCAGGTCCTCCCGGGGCGCTGTCTTGCGTTCCTCGAGCGCCTGGGCGAGGTAGCGCTGGAATTCGACCACGCCCCGGGCGCAGGCGACCTGGTGTTCGATGGAGCCATGGGCGGCGAGGACCGTGGTCAGCTCGTCGGACCAGCGCCGGAACCGGTGGATGTCCGCGCGGGGGATGCCGAGGATCTCCGCGATGATGCTGGCCGACAGCGGATGGGCGAACCGGAGGAACAGGTCCGCCTTCCCTTCGTGCCGGAAGGAGTCGATGAGCTCGTCCACGAGGGCGCGGATGAAGGGCTCCTTCTCCGCGAGGCGCCGCCCGGTGAAGGCCTTGCTGACGAGGCCGCGGAAGCGCGAATGCGCGGGTGGATCATTGTCGACGAGGCTGGGGACCAGGGGGTAGCCGTCCATCAGCGCGGCGACGACTTCGGGAGGCGTGGTCGCGGCGCCCACGGTGATGGATTCAGCGGAGGAGAAGCGCTCGGTATCGGCGACCACGGCGCTGATGTCCGCATGACGCGTCACCACCCACGCCCCCAGCGCCGGGCTGAAGAACACCGGCGCCTCCCGCCGCGCACGCGCGAGGAACGGGTGGGGGTTCTCGAGTTGGGGAGAGTCGAGCGGGCGGTACTCGGACCCGAGTCCTGACGCGGCGCTGTCCTTGAACATGCGTGCTGCCCTCCCTCGAAGATTGGTCGGAGGGCTGAAGCCTAACCCAAGGGAGGGCCGCCAGCTCAGGGCTCGGAGAAGCCGCCGCGCACCCAGGCGTTGGCGGTGTCTCTGTTGAACTTGAAGTTCATCGGCACGCGATGCTTGGCGACCGTGGCGCCCGCGTCGTCGATGGCCGAGAGCAGGGCGTGGGGCTCGTACTCATCGGCGACCAGCTCCATGCGGACCTCGTACCAGCGCCCCTCCCAGGCGATGGAGAGCTTGCGGGTCATGGCCTGGTCGCGCTGTCGGGCGGAGCGGTCGAGGACCTCCGAGGCCGTCTTCACGAAGGTCGCGAACGCGGGCGCGTCGAAGGGCTTGGGGTTCTTCTTGTCGCGGCCCATGACCCACGGGCTGATGAGGACGGGCTCGGGGATGCCCTGCTTGCGGATCTCCACGGCCCAGCCGTCATCCTCCTCGTTCTTGATGACGCGGGCCGACCAACCATTCTTCCGCCAGAACGTGGGCTCCATCACTTCGGGTTCGGCGGGCGTGCGCTCTTCACTCATGCGGTTCTTCATACCCTCCGACGGCGGTGGGACGGAGCGGAGAATGCGCCTTCTCCGCGCCCCGGCAGTCGACCGCGCGCTCGACGCCCTCGCTGTCGAGCGCCGCGCGTCTGCGCTCAAGGGGGCGCGCCGGCTCCGCCAAGGTCCTCGGGCGTGAGTTTCAGCGCCTCGCTGATCGCCAGGACATCCTGGTACTCGCGCCAGTGCTGGATCAGTCCGTCGCGGACCCGCAGCACGGCAATGAGGACCGCCGAGGCGCGCCGGCCGGTGGTGGTGACCGTCCCAGCCAGCTCGTATTCGACGACGATGACCTCGGGGTCGCGGGTCTGATGCGTCGCCAGCTCGCGGAACTGCTCGAAACGCACCGGCAGGACCGCGCTTCGGGCCCGGTAGAACGCCAGCCACGCCTCGCGGCCCTCATGACGTCGCATGCCTGGCGGGGAGAACGGAGTCTCGACCACGACATCCTCGGCCAACAGCTCCGCTGGGAGCAGCGTCGCCTCGTCACCGAGGAGGGCTTCCTGCATGCGCCGGTAGAGGGTGAGCGGACCCGCGGCCCCCGTCGCCGTCTGTGACATGGTCGTGCCTCCTGAGATAAAGTGAGTGCGACTCAGGATTGATAGTGAGTCCGACTCACTTTTTCAAGGAGGAACGGCGGATGGAGAGAAAAGGTGGGCCGCCCGCGGGCGGTGGTGCGGGTGAACAACCCGTTCGTGCGGATGCCCGCCGCAATCGTGCGCGCATCCTGGATGCGGCCGAGGCCGTGTTCGCCGAGCAGGGCGCGTCAGCCTCGACCGAGGCCGTGGCCGCGCGCGCCGGCGTCGCGATTGGCACCGTGTTCCGGCACTTCCCAACCAAACCCGAGCTGCTCCAGGCCGTGGTGATGCACCTGCTGGACCGACTCATCACGGAAGTCGATGCGATGGTCGACAAGCAGGACGCAGGCACCGCCCTGTTCGAGTTCTGCGCCCGCGTCATGGCCATCAGCGCCCGCAACAGGGCGGTGTTCGCCCGACTCGCCGAAACCGGCGTCCGGGTCCGCGTCGGCGATGCGCTGGCCCGCCTCCGGCCCGGCGTCGATCTGCTGCTCGAACGCGCCCAGAAAGCGCGCACCGTCCGCGACGACCTGCGCCCCGCCGAGCTGATCGCCCTGCTCGCGGCCATCTGCCAGGAAGCGCTCGCGGATGAGTGGAGCGAATCATTCCGCAAGCGCGCGCTCAGCCTCCTCTTCGACGGCCTGCGGCCGACCGCGAGACGTTGACCGCCATCCCGCGCCGGACAGGGCCGCCGCCTCGGCGTCCAGGGCCGTTGGGACGTGGGGGCCTCAGGCCGCCGTCGCCGGCTTCCTGAGCAGCTCGACGAGGGCGGAGATGCTGTGTTCCCCGTGGCCCCTCGCGACGGCCTCGCGAAGCAGGTCGTGCATGGGCTCGTGCCACGAGACGTCGAGGTTCCCCTCGGCTCCTATCTCGTGGTCGTAGGGGATGCCCTCGTGGAACAGCCCCAGCGATGAAGCGGGCTTGCTGTAGTCACCCGTGTCGATCTCCTCCGCCAGCGAGGGCAGCACAGCGCAGATCATCTGCAGCCATTTGACGGTGTAGGGCACCAGCGTGCTCGCGCTCTTGCCTCGACTCGTGACGAGGGCTGCTCCCTGGAAGAAGCCCAGGAGCGCGGGGAGGAGCGTGCCACCCACGGCCATCTCGTACAGCTTGGCGAGGTCGGGTTCGGTGCCGAGGTGGACGGTGTCTCCGCCGAGCACCTTCAACACGGCCTGGTGCTCGTCGAAGACCGCCTTGTCGCCGCTGTAGAGGAGTAGGGTGTCCGGCTTGCCTACCGCGTCCGGGACGTTCTTCACCGCGCCGTCCAGGAAGCGGAGGTCATGGCGCGTGGCCCACTCGGCCAGTCCGCGAGCGTTGGCGGGTGTTCCGGAGTTCAGCGTGACGAGGGTGCGGCCCGCCAGGGCGGACGCGGCGGGGGCCAGCACCTGGAGCGTGGCGTCGTAGGTCGTCAGGCAGGCGATGACGAGCGGGCTCGCGGCGACCGCGGCTTCGATGTCGCGGACCTGCGTGGCGCCCCTCGCCACCAGGGGTGCGGCCTTCTCAGCGGTGCGGTTCCACACCGTGGTCGGGTGCCCGGCGTCGAGGAAGGCCCCAGCCAGCGCGGCCCCCATCGAGCCGAGCCCGATGACGCTCACCGCGATGCGGTGGTCGTCCTGTGAAGTCTTGTTCCTGTGCATGGTCAGCTCATCCGAAGGAGAAGGTGGCCCTCGCGCTCGCGGAGGACGGTCCTTATCTGGTGGGATGCTGACGATTTGACAAGTACCGGCATTTTTATCGGGTACTGATGTTTTTGTTCGGATGGAGCCGGAATGAAGCGACGCAAGTACACATGTGGATTGGATGCGGCCATCGACGTGATGGGCGGAAAATGGAAGGCCCTCATCCTGTGGGCGTTGCAGACCGGAGCGATGCGCTTCGGTGAGCTCAAGCGCTCGGTGCCGGGGCTCAGCGAGCGGGTCTTGATTGCTCAGCTCAAGGAGATGGAAGCCAGCGGGCTGGTGCATCGCGAGGTGTTCCACCAGGTGCCCCCGAAGGTGGAGTACTCGCTGACGGAGCTGGGCCACTCGCTCATCACCGCGCTCCTTCCGCTGGGGGAGTGGGGCGAGAAGAACATGGCGCGCATCGAGGCCATCGCACGCCGGGCCCAGCCGCGCTCTTGATGGGGGAAGGCTGGACAGGCGTGCCACGATGACACCCGCCTGGGTTGCCTTTGTGATCGTGCGCGCGGCTGCGGTAGGGGTTGTTGCTCGCCGTGGAGCGCCTGCTCGGGGAGTTGAGCCGGCTGGAGCACGCCTTTCGCGCCAAGGGGAGGGCGCTCACGGGCCTGCTCAAGGTGGGGCGCACCCAATTGCAGGACGCGGTGCCCATGACGGTGCGCCAGGAGCTCGATGGGTTCGCCACCACCCTCGCGGAGGAGCACCCGCGCTACGCGGTGGCGATGTCCGCGTTGTGCTCGATAAAGCTCGTCCCTTCTTCGTGGGTGCTCTCAGCGAGGAGCGCGGCTGCCTCCAGTGTCCTGTCGCGGTGGTGTCAGTGCCTCACCCGCGTGGCGAGCCACGCCATCGGCAGGTACGCGACCACGATGTCGAGCACGATGAACCACGTCGGCGCGGGAATCATGAAGCTCGCGGCGATGCCGCCGGCCAGGAAGAGCGCGCCCACCGCGAACGCGAAGACCGTGCGATGACTCCCAGCGACGAGGAACGCGACCAGCGCTCCGGCGAACGAGCCGAGCGCGTGGGCCAGGAACGGAAACACGAAGTGCTTCGGCTCGAACAGGTGAATCGCGGCGGCGAGGCTCTCGGCGTTGGAGGTATCGACACCGGCGGGGGCGGGAACCACCCGTGGGCCGAGTATCACGAGCGCCATGTTGACGACCGAGCCCACCGCGAAGCCGACGATGACCGCGAGGATGTTGCGGATGATTTTCATGGGGCAGGCCGCGCAGTGTGACATGCCGCTGCGCGGCTGTCCCTCTATCGGCGACGCTTCACGTGGCTACGGGGTCGTCGTACAGGCGTACGGTGTCCAGGCGGAGGCGCCCGCCGCGTTCTGGGAGCGGATGGCGAAGCACATGTACGTGCCGGACGCGAGGCCACTCCAGGTATACGTGGTGGTGTTGGCGCCGAGGTTCAGCGTGGTGACACCGTTGGTGAGCTGGAATCCGGTCTCGTTGCCGGAGGTGTCCGTCCAGTTCACCCGGATGCTGGAGCTGTTGAGGGCGGTGGCTGTCGGGTTCGTCGGCATGGCGGGCACCGTGGGCGTGGTGGTGCATGCCCACGGCGTCCAGGGGGAGGTGCCCGTGGCGCTGTAGGCGCGGATGGCGAAGCACATATAGGTGTTGGGCGACAGGCCCGCCCACGTGTACGTGGTGGTGTTGGCGCCCAGGCTGACGGTGGTGACACCGTTGGTGAGCTGGAATCCGGTTTCATTGCTGGACCTGTCGGTCCAGTTGACGCGGATGCTGGTGCCATTGAGCGTGGTTGCCGTCTGTCCGGTGGGCGCCGCCGGAACGGTGAAGAATGCGCTCTTGTTCGTGGCGAGGGAGTTCCGGTCGTAGTCGTTCAGTCCGAGGGTGGGGTAGTCCCACCAGAAGCCCATCACGGAGGTCTCCATCGCCCAGCCCACGCTATCGGGGTGGGGAAGGCCGAAGCCGTGGCCGAGCTCGTGAGCGACGGCGCCGGTCTGCTTTCGCTGGCCGGACCACCAGTAGGCGCCCTCCGACACGTGGCCCTGGAGGCTGTCGATGGCCCAGTCGCCGACGATGGCCTGTCCGCCGTTGCCGCCGGTGTACCCACGGCCTCCCGCGAAGCCGCCGGCGCCCTTGAAGAAGATCATCGTGACGTAGCCGCTCTGATTCTGAGCCGGAGGGGTGGGGTACCCGCGGGAGTGCAGCTCCGCCATGACGGCCCCCTCCATGTTGCCCGTGATGGTGATGACCCCGTCGTCGTAGATGTTCCCCGGCCCCCAGGAGATGCCGTACGACTCCTTGTTGCCGTTGGCCTGAACCACCTGCACCGGGTTGAGCACGAAGGTCGCGCCGTTGTTGTAGGTCGCATAGAAGCGCTGGATGTCGGCCATCGCGTTGTTGATGGCGGTGGCCTCTGCCTGCACCTCGGCACTGCTCACGCTCCAGTCGGTGGGCACGAACAAGACTGGCACCACCGAGTAGTCCGGCCAGGGATACGGAAACGTCGGGCTGGCTGTCGCGACGCCTGGCCCCAGCGAGCTGGAGAGGACGAGGACCGCGCAGAGGATGCTGAGACATCTGTTCATTGAATGCTCCTGAATCAGGCTTGCCCCGGTCAGGGATTGATTCTGGCCGAGGAGGGGTGTGGCGCACGGGAGTGTAAACCGCGCATGTGTTGCCCGATAGGACACCCGGAAGGCGGAGCGGACTTGTTGTGGTGCGTGTTTTATAATCGCAATGCGATTGTTCGGTGAACCCATCCTGATTGGGGCTTCGGGTTCGGAAGTGCGCGCCTTGCCTCGCTACCGAAGACAGTGCATCCCCAGCTCAGTCGAGGGGCAGGAAGTCCGGCCGGGACGCGCTCTTGGACATGGGCCCGGTGGGCCCGTCGTTGAGGATGCACTCGCCAGCGATGGGCTCGGACACTTCGCAGCCCGACTTCGGGTTGCCCCAGCGCTCGAGGCGGTTCAGCCAGGACAGGCTCCCCTCGAAGGTCCCCGGCGTGCGCCAGTCGAAGGGGACAAGCGCGCTCCACGTGTCCCAGGCGATGCCGCGGCCGGTGTCGTCCGCCAGGAAGTCCCCGTTGGGCAGGTTCCGATAGATGTGCCGCGCGGCATCCGCGTAGAGGCCGTGCGAGCCCTGCGCGGAGAAGAGCTCCGGTCGCCAGCCCAACAGGCCCAGGCCCTTGTCGCCATACGTAAAGGTCTGCCCGCTGGCGTGCTGGCTCAGGTAGACCTGCGACGGGCGGCCGTCCACGAATCTCACCGTGGCGTGCTCCCAATCCCCCACGTGGTTGCCGAAGGTGGAGTACCCGCCCACGCAGCCCCAGGGCGAGTACCAACCGATGCAGACCCGCTTGCCATTGTTGTATGGATAGAACATCCAATACACCACGTCGGTGGTGGACGTGGGCTGGCCATTCACGGTGCGGGTGATGAGCTCCGCATAGACAGGCACCGGCGTCTGGTTCGGTCGCTGCCCGTCCAGGAACTGTGGGTCCGTGCAGGAGTCGCAGCCCAGCGCCTGGTTCGTCACCTGATGACCGCCCTCCACGTGCACGTTGGCGAGATGGAACTCGGTGGAGGAGGGGAAGTAGGCCTCGCTCGGGTGCAGCCACACGCGAGGGGCGAAGGCCGCCGCGGTGGCCGCGCTCACGGGCAGCCCCTGGAGCTCCGGGTGCGCCGTCGCGCTCTTGTTGATGGCCCAGTAGCGGCTGCCCCCCGTGTCCGAGTGACTGGGACGCGCGACGAAGGTTGAGGCGGGCAGTCCCCGGTGATCCCTGGCGTTCGGCTGCCAGAGTCCCACGTCATTGTCCGCGCCGGAGCCGCTGTCATTCCACAGGGCGACCGGAGCGGCGGCCACCACGTACTCGCTCTTGAGGCAGCGGATGAGGTCCGTGGAGGGCTTGCCGTAGCCCAGCACGCCGACCGCGCCCAGGCAGGTGTAGCCAGCGGGCGCCACGGGCTCCCAGAACGAGCCGTCATGGGTGCCGCCGGAGCCCTTGTCGTTCCAGACCCAGACGTAGTCCACGGGCCGCGCGAGCAGGTCTCCCTCGCCTTGCACCACGAGCGCTGTCGAGGGGGCGGGGCCTCCGCCGCCATTGGGCATCGCGACATCGCCCAGGGAGTAGTAGCCCGGAGCCTGGGCGAGGTTGGGCCGCCAGATGGAGATGTCGTTGTGCGAGCCCGTGCCGCTGTCGTCGTAGATCCACTGGAAGGCGGAGACGGACTTGAGGAGGAGTCGCTGGCTGAAGCGCAGCGGCGCCCTGTCGGAGGTGAGGGTGAGGTCCGCGCTCTGGCCCGGTGAGGCGGTCGCCGCGACGAGCTTGTACGTGCCGGGGGCCAGGGAGACAGCGAGCCGCGCGCCCAGGTTGCCCGCGCTGTTGTCGTCCTCGGCGAGCACGTTGCCGCTGGCGTCGAGGAGATAGAGGTAGGCGTCCACGGACGAGGTGAGCGAGAAGGTCACCGTCGCCGAGGGGCCCGCATGGTCGACGATGAAGGTGCGATTGCCGGGATGCGTGGGATTCCTGCCACCCGAGCCGAGCCAGCGCCCATACACCGTGTTGCCCTGGAGTCCCGCGAGGGACGCCTCCGTGTCGCGGAGCACGGTGTCTTCCACGGCCTCCAGCGGACCTCCACATCCCAACGCGCTCACTCCCAGCGACGACAGCACGAGCCAGCGGCGTGAACCCAGACGTCCAGCGAGCATATGGGCCTCTTCATGATCCTGCGTGAGCGCGCAGGATACACTCGATGCGGAACGCGACCATCGCTGCCCCAGGCTCCAGGCAGCGGGCCTGGCATTCGAGCCCCGGACCCGAGAGGGCATGTCAGACCGGTGATGTGCAATCTCCTCGGCGGGCGCGCGCGGCCCAGGGGACGGCGGACCCCTCTGAGCAGCGGCGCCACGACATGAACCCGTGGAGGCTTGGGACTTGGAACCCTCTGGACGCAGATTCGGAAGCGCCGTGGTCATTGGCGGCAGCATGGCGGGACTCCTGAGCGCCCGGGTGCTCGCGGACCACTTCGACACGGTGACGCTGGTGGAGCGGGATGTCCGGGGGGAGGGGCCCGCAGCGCGCAAGGGTGTTCCGCAAGGACCGCACATCCACGTGCTGCTGGACGCGGGCCGGCGCATCCTCGACAAGTACTTCCCAGACCTGTTCGAGCAACTCCAGGTCCAGGGCGCCGAGCTCATCGACTCGAGCGGGGACCTCGCCTGGCACCACTTCGGGGTGTGGAAGCTGCGCCGCACCAGCGGCATCCCCGGGTTGCTGTGCACCCGGCCCCTGCTCGAGTGGAACGTCTTGCGCCGGGTGAAGGCGCGGCCCAACGTCGTGGTGCGCGAGGGCTGCTCCATCGAAGGGCTCATCCACGACGAGAAGGGCACGGGACGCATCACGGGCGTCCGGGTCAAGACACCCCAGGGTGAGGAGTCGTGGGCGGCGGACCTCGTCGTGGATGCCAGCGGCCGGGGCTCGCGGATGCCTCAGTGGTTGGAAGCCATCGGCTACGCGCGCCCGGAGGAAGAGCAGGTCATCGTGGACCTTTCCTACACGACGTGCCTGCACGAGCCGCCGCCCCACTTCCAGAAGGAATGGAAGGCGCTCTTCCTCTATCCAAATCCTCCCAAGGCCTGGCGCGCGGGTTTCATCTCACACGTCGAGGGAGGCCGGTGGATCGTCACCCTCAATGGCTACTTCGGGGAGCACGCGCCCACCGAGTACGCGGGGTTCCTCGAGTACGCGCGCTCACTGACGCGTCCGGACCTGTACGACTTCCTGAAAGAGGCCACGCCGATAGGGCCCATCTCCCAGCACAAGGTGAAGGACTGCCGGTGGCGGCACTACGAGAAGCTGCCCCGCTTTCCCGAGGGGCTGGTCATCCTGGGAGACGCCGCGTGTGCCTTCAACCCCCTCTACGGGCAAGGCATGTCGGTGGCGGGGCTTGGCGCTGAGCTGCTGGACGCCTGCCTTCGCGAGCAGACCGGACGAGGCGAGCTGTCGGGCCTGGCGCAGCGCTTCCGCGAGCGGCTGCCTGAAGTCATCCGGCTCCCGTGGCTGTTGGGCACGGGCATGGACCTGCTGTATCGGCAGGCCGTCGGGAAGCGGCCCTTCGGGCTGGGCTTGCTGCACTGGTACATCCTGCGGCTGATGGAGCGCACGTCGACGGACGCACACGTCCATCGCCAATTCTACCGGATACTGCACCTGCACGCGGGGTTGGAGGCGGTTCTCCAGCCCTCCGTGGTCTTGCCCGTGTTGGGTCATGGCGTCATGTCGCTCTTCCGCCCGCTCGAGCGGCTGGCGAATACCGAGACACGACCTCCCACTGTCACGCCCCCGCGTCCAGGCCCTGTCCCGGTCGAGAAGTCCACCGGGTAGCCGCCGCGGCCCGGGCCCTCGATGCCTCACGAGGGACTCGGAGATGCCCGTGGAGAGGGTGGAAAGCGAAGTCGGCCTTGACCACGTCGAAGGGCGCACGTGGCGTGGCTTCCACCACCACGCCACTCTCTGCGCCGTCGCCCATGGATTCCTGGCGCTCCGTCGGGCGCTTTTCCCCCGGAGCCGAGTGCACTGGACGCTGTCGATGGTGCATCGCGCGCTTCAGCCCCTGCTCCAGCAGATTGGCACCCGCCCGCTCTGCAGCAATGCCATCAGGCCCAGAGCTCCGCCTGAGCTGCCCTCACTGATGTGACCAAGTCATATCAGTTCCGTGTCTCAATAGGTGTAGGTCTGCCCGCTGGCGTGCTGGTTCAGGCGGATCTGCGACGGCCGGCCCTCCACAAGGCGCACCGTGGGCGTTTACTTGCTGTTTTGCGAACTCGCCCAGGCTTTAGTTTTGTTTCGAATCTGCTCTAAGCGTTTGCGATCAGAGATTCCTAGTGCCTCATTCTCTATTAAGTCCTCAAAGGCGTCTGCGAACTCAGAGCGAAGCTTGTTGATGTCTTTGATGATGTGCTCGTCGTAGTCTGCGAGTTCGCTGGCGATTAGGGAGAGTGAGAAGTGCTGAAAGCTGCGATTTTTCCTCCAGGAGTTGATGATTTGATGAATAGTTGGAGATTTGAGGACCATCGTCAAGGCACTTGGCGCCCGAACGATTGCGTGAGCGAATGCATTCTCATCACCACTCTCGATAATGTCTTCAATCGCTTGGCGCTGTTTTTCGTCGGAGACCTGTGCCAAGGTTTCATCGTATTCTCTGGCCAATTCTTGCCAGATGTCATGGGAATCGGAGTAGTACATTCGAGCAGATCTGTCGAATGAGGCGTCGAGGAGTCTTGCTTGAGCTATTGCTTTCCGCTTGAATAGTTCTTTCGTTTGATCGGATGGTGCCTGGTCTATTCGTCGAAGCGTTTGCGCGAGGTGAATGTAGAGCGAGAATAGTTGGATGCTGTTTTTTGGTTCTGGTGAAGTAAGTGCTGCTTCAATTCTTGTGGAGAATTCTGCAAGCTCGGTATCTCCCCAGAAGAGCGAGATGCCGTTTCTGCTGTCGTGCAAGATCTGTTCTGTTGCGGAGAGTTGCCGGGTCAGGGGCAAGAGTTCCTCGCGGGTCTGTTTTTCTGTGAAGTACCCATTTCTGATGAAGTTGTATGTTGCAAGATTGAAGCTGTATTTTGCTTTCGAGATTTTGCCGTAATATCTCTCGATAAAAGCGATTCGACTGTCGTTTAATTGTGTGCGGCTCTCCTCGGATAGCCCGAACGCTGTTAGTTTGTTGAAGTCATAGAAATCGCCTGCCTGTAGCGAGCCGCTGTCTGACTCTATTCGCAGTGTCGCCAGGAGGAGTGTGTGTTCAGTTTTTATGTTGGCCGCCCCAATGACTCGGGCTAGTTCTGAAATCCCGGTCATGATTTTTGATAGAGTGCGAAGGTTGGTCCATTTTGATTGGTTGAAAATCTCCATGATGCCGAATTGATCCCGGATCAGTAGTGCGTGGATCTGGGGGTTGGATTCCCAGTGTTTGGCGAAGAGTGTGTAGGTTGTGTCGATGTCGGCCTCTAGTGTTATTTGGTACTGGGCGACTCGCTCTTTGTATTGCCGAAGAACCGTATCGGATTCTTTGTCATTCTCTGCGAGTGCGGTCTCGTTGGTAATGAGAAGAACCCTTGCCTTCTTTGTCTCTGTTAATAGTGCCGTAAATCCAAAGATTTCTTTAAGGGAGAGCGATGAAGGAGCTCTTTCGAGATCGTCAAGGCAGATGATGAGTCCGTCCTCGACAAGATGGACTGGGTCGAGATGTGAAGATAGAAATGTAGTGCCCAGGAAGAGGTCAACGCCTTTGCGAATGCCTGCTCCAAGCAGTTTGCCGAAATCCTTCTTGAGCGCCGCTTGGTATTCCTTGGCGTTCAGGGATGCGGCCCTGCGAATAAGGCTTGCATTCATCAGTGCGACCTTCAGGGCAGCGAGAGAGTCGATGCCAAATAGCGAGAGCGTTATTGGTCTTTCTGTCTCGAGCTTGGGAGCAACTCGTGTGCTCCAAAGGAAGGTCTTTCCGCAGCCCCATGGGCCTGAGAGAAGTATCGTCTTGCCGGCCTTGTCGAGAAGGTGGTGTTGTAGGATTTGTTCAACCTGGTCTTGGTTTTTCATTCTTTTCCTCTTCCTCTGCTGGGCAAACGGTGTCACAGCTTGCTGGAAGTGAGTTCGGAATTGCCTCAGTGAGAATTAGGCTACGCTGGCGGCGGAGAAGTCCGAGAATGTCCACCACCTTCGCCTCGTAGCACGTCACGAAGCGAAGAAAGTTCCGGAGCCAAGCGAAGAGTCGCTCCATTTCCCAACGTCGTCGATGCCAGAGTCGCTTGCGTCCGTCCCGCCTCTTCTGTTTTTACGCCTGCGGCAGCGTAGGGAAGTCATCTTGATTTTGCGATCGTGGCACAATCGCTCGTTGAGTTTGTTGGCGGTGTAGGCATTGTCATCGACAGGTCGGTCGGGGATTTGGTAGTGGAGGCTTTCGTCGAGGGGCGCCTGGGATTTTGGTTTCGCGGAAAGTGGCGCTTGCCGCGCCAATGGCGAGATGGAGACATGTGCTGTCTGCACCTGCTATGATCTTCATCGGGCCTGACATCTAAGAGTGCGGTGCCGCAACTGATCTTCCGCATCGCTTGGGCGAACACTGGCTGATGGGCCTGGTAAGAATACACAGGGGCGCATGGTCAACCCAGTCGTCTCGGAGATAGGATGGGTTCGCAATTGCAAGGTGTATAGTGCCCGAACCAGTACGCCAACCGACGCTTTCCTCAGCTTCGCCTTGCCATCGGGCCCACAGGCGGACGATTCTCCGCGCCCCATGAGTGTGCTCGACAAGGTGCTGTCATTGCGGCCCGGCAACACGGTGGCCCGGGTAGGCGCGAGCTCGCGCGTGCCGCTGCTCAACCCGCGTGAACCGCTGCGCGCCCTCGAGCGTCTCCCGGTGGCCCTGGCCTGTCTCCCCGTCCAGTCGAACGCCGCTCTGCCGGGCCTGCTCCGCGCCGCGCGCTCCGAGGACGCCGTTCTCGGACTCGCCTGTCCGCACCCCACCGCCGACCGTGGCGCCGCCGAGCGCTTCATCGCGGCCGTCCACGAGGCCGCCGCCGAGGCCGAGCACGCGCGCCCCCTGTTCCTCCAGGCCGGTCCCATCCGCGTCACCGGCTCCGACGAGGACTCCCTCGCCCCCCTGCGAGAGGGCCTCTTCCGCGTCGTCGACGCGGGCTTCACCCTGGTCTCCCTCGACCTGTCCCGCCTGGACTCCTACGCCGCCGTGGAGGCCGTGAACGCCCTCGTCGGCCCCGTGACGGAGCGCGAACTCGCCCTCGAACTCAGCGCTCCGACGCCCGCCTCGGGCGGCCTCATCGACGCCTACCGCACCCTCCTCGAGGGACTGTCCCAGTGGAAGGTCCCCCTCCGCTTCGTCCGCGTCTCCGAACGTGACCTCGGCGGCGCCGAACCCGACGTGGGCACGCTGCGCTCCATCGTCGACCTGGCCACGGACTACAACGCCTCCGTCTGCGTCGGCGACGTCCGCGAGGGCTTCCCCCGCATGCTCCCCACCTACGTCGCCGCGGGCGCGAAGAAGGTCGACTGCGTGGGCCCCTTCGAGCGGCTCGCGCTGACCTCCTGGCCCCCCGAGGTCCGCGAGAGCCTCGAATCCAAATCCACCGCCTCGGGCGTCGCCGCCGGAGAGCTCCTGAGCGTCGTCGAGGACTCCCTGCCGCCCCTCGACCCCCAGGCCCGCGAGCGGCTCGAGGCCCTGTCCTTCGCCGAAGCCGCCGAGGTCCTCGCCGCCCTGGGCGCCGCCGGCACGGGCCACTCCGTCATGCGCTTCCTCGCGCAGAACCAGGGCGAGTAGCCCCCGCGCGGTGTAGAAGGCCCCATGCGAATCGTCTCAGGCTCCGCGAAGGGCAGGGCGCTGGCCGGCCCCAAGCCCACGTCGCAACACATCCGCCCCACCGCGGACCGTGTGCGGGAGACCGTCTTCAACGTCCTCGGCCAGTTCCTCGACGGCCAGCGCGTCCTCGACCTCTACGCCGGCACCGGCGCCCTGGGCCTCGAGGCCCTGTCCCGCGGCGCGGGCGCCGTGGTCCTCGTCGACCAGGACCGCGAGGCCCAGGCCCTGTGCAAGCAGAACACCCAGGCGCTCGGCTTCTCGGCCCAGGTGGAGCTGCTCTCCCAGCCCGTGGCGCGGGGGCTCGACACCCTGGGCCGCCGGGGCGACCGCTTCGAGCTCATCTTCGCGGACCCGCCCTACGCGGCGCGCGTGGTGGAGACGGTGCTGGAGGCCGTCATGGCGGCGAAGGTGCTCGCGCCCGGCGGGATGCTCGTCGTCGAGCACGACAAGCGCGAGGAGGCCCCCGAGTCGCACGCCGGGCTCACCCGGGAGGACCAGCGCCGCTTCGGGGACACCCTGGTCAGCTTCTACCGGGCGCCGTGAGCATTCCTTGACCGGCCCTCGGCCCCGTCCGAGACTCCCCGTCGCATGCCTGTCGCCATCTACCCAGGTTCGTTCGATCCGCTCACCAACGGGCACCTGAGCCTCATCCAGCGCAGCCTGAAGATGTTCGACAAAGTCATCGTCGCCATCGCGGTGAACCCCAAGAAGACCCCCCTGTTCACCGAGGACGAGCGCCGCGACCTCATCCGCGACGCCGTGAAGGACGACCGTGTGGAGGTGGACGCCTTCCATGGTCTGCTGGTCGACTACGTCAAGCGCCGCGGGGTGAACGTCATCGTCCGCGGGCTGCGCGCGGTGTCGGACTTCGAATACGAGTTCCAGCTCGCGAACATGAACCGCAAGCTGGCGCCCACCGTCGAGACGGTCTTCATGATGACAGGTGAGGACTACTTCTACATCTCCTCCCAGCTCGTGCGTGAAGTCGCCTCGTTCGGAGGGGACGTCACGGGGCTGGTCCCGCCCAATGTCCACGCGGGGCTGCAGGCGAAATTCGCGCGGAAGACGTAGCGGCCCGACAGCCCTTGTCGGGCCGGCCCTGGCGCGCTACGCATCCGGGCCATGAAACTTGCCCGCCGGCTCCAGGCCATCAAGCCCTCCCCGACGCTCGCTCTCAATTTCCGCGCCAAGGCGCTCGCGGCCCAAGGCGTGGACATCGTGGTCCTGGCGGCGGGCGAGCCCGACTTCGACACGCCCGACTACATCAAGCAGGCCGCGGTCGACGCCATCAACGCGGGCTTCACCAAATACACCGCCACCGCGGGCATCCCCGAGCTGCGTGAGGCCATCTGCAACAAGCTGGAGCGCGACAACGGGCTGCGCTTCACCCCTGAGCAGGTGCTCGTCACCTCCGGCGGCAAGCAGGCGCTCTACAACTTCTGCCAGGCGGTGCTGGACGAGGGTGACGAGGTCATCATCTTCGCGCCCTACTGGGTCAGCTACCCGGACATGGTGCGGCTGGCCGGCGCGACGCCCGTCATCGTCAACACGCGCGAGGAGGACGGCTTCGCGCCGGACCCGGACGCCATCCGCCGGGTGCTCACCCCGCGCACGCGCGCCATCATCATCAACAGCCCGGGCAACCCCACCGGTGCGGTGTACTCGCGCGCCGCGCTGGAGGGCATCGCCGACGCCGTGCGCGGCCACGACTGCCTCATCGTCACCGACGACATCTACGAGAAGCTCCTCTACACGGGCGAGCGGCTGGGCCTCAGCGACGTGGCCCCGGACCTGGTGCCCCGGCTGGTCGTCGTCAACGGCATGAGCAAGGCGTACTCCATGACGGGCTGGCGCCTGGGCTACGCGGCGGGGCCCCGGCCCGTGCTGTCCGCGATGCAGCTGGTGCAGGACCAGTCCACGTCCAACACCTCGTCCATCGGCCAGAAGGCGGCGCTGGCGGCGCTCAAGGGCCCGCCGGACACCATCACGGCCATGGTGAAGGAGTACCAGGAGCGCCGGGACTTCTTCGTGGGCGGCCTCAACGCGCTCGACGGCGTGCGCTGCCGGATGCCCGAGGGCGCCTTCTACGCGCTCGCGGACGTGCGCGGCCTCTACGGGCGGCCCTACAAGGGCAAGGCCGTGGCGGGCTCGGTGCAGCTCTCCGAAATCCTGCTGGACGACTTCCGCGTCGCCGCGGTGCCGGGAGATCCGTTCGGCGCCGAGGGCTACATCCGCATGAGCTTCGCGACCTCGCGCCAGGTGCTCGGCAAGGGGCTGAAGCGGCTGGGCGAGCTGGTCCAGGCGCTGCGCTGAAGTCCCTAGAGCGCTCCGGTGTCGCCCGAGCGCGACGCCGGAGCGAACGGGCTCAGTCCGTGTAGGCGAAGGCGCGGTGCTCCTCGCCATAGGGGCGATAGACGAGCACCGCGGCGCGGCCGGAGAGGTTGCCCACGGCCACCCAGATGTCCTTCGTGTTGCGCAGGTCCAGGCCCAGCCGGGCGGGGGCCTTGCCGTACTTCTTCTCCATCGCCTCGAGCGTGAGCACCTCCACGTCGTAGAGCGAGATGAGGTCCGTGCGCTTCACGCGCAGCTGCTTCACCCACGCGGCGACGAGCTCCTCGGGCGTGGCGTAGCGCTTGTCCTCGAGCTGGAACGGGTAGAACAGCTCGTTGGCGGTGCTGCGCACGTCGCCGGTGAGCAGGAACTGGAAGAGCACGCGCGCGCTCGTCTGGATGTCCTGCCGCTTGAGCTCCTCCGCGGAGGTGGGCGGAGGGGGCGCCGTGTCGAGCCCCGCCTGGAGGTTCGTGGGCATGGCCGGCACAGGCGTGGCGGCCGTCGGGGGCGCCGTGGTGGGCTTCTGTGCGGGCGCGGGGGCGACGGGCTCGGCGCGCCTGGGCGGCGGAGGCTTCGCGTCCGCGGCGGGCTTCTCTGGCGCGGCGGCGGCGGGCTTCTCTGGGGCGGCGGCGGGCTTCTCCGCGGCGGCGGCGGGCTTCTCCGGGGCGGCGGCTTCGGCCGGCTTGGGGACGGGGGCGGGGGGCGGCTCGGCCTTCACGGGAGGCGAGGCGGCGGGGGCCTGGGCGGCGGGCTCCTGGGGGGCGGGGGGCGCGGCGGTGGGCTCGGGCGTCTCCTGCGCCAGGGCGAGCGCGGGCGAGGTGAGGGAGAGGATGAGGGCCAGGGACCAGCGACGCATGCGACCTCCGAGAAGGGGCGGAGCGTAGCAGAGCGGGGCGCCCTGGCGCGTGCCGGGTGTGGACCCGGCGCACCGGGCGGCTGGGCGGCCGGCAGGACACGGCCACATAACATCCGTGCATGCCGGGGCAGAGGTTGGTATGGGGGCGCCCCGATGCCCAAGCGTACCGATATCCGCAAGGTTCTGGTGATTGGCTCGGGCCCGATTGTCATCGGGCAGGCCGTCGAGTTCGACTACTCCGGTACTCAAGCCATCAAGGCTCTCCGGGATGAAGGCGTGGAGGTGGTGCTGCTCAACAGCAACCCCGCCACGGTGATGACGGACCCCGAATTCGCCTTTCGCACCTATATCGAGCCCATCACCGTCGACGCGGCGGAGCGCATCCTCGCCGCCGAGCGGCCGGACTCGCTGCTGCCGACGATGGGTGGCCAGACGGCCCTCAACCTGGCCAAGGCGCTCGCCGAGCAGGGCATCCTGGAGAAGTACGGGGTGCGACTGATTGGCGCGTCGCTGGAGGCCATCAACAAGGCCGAGGACCGGCAGCTCTTCAAGGCGGCGATGCAGAAGATCGGCGTGGCGCTGCCCAAGAGCGGCTACGCGACGACGCTCGACCAGGCCATGGCGCTGGTGGAGGAGATCGGCTTCCCGGCCATCATCCGGCCCTCCTTCACGCTCGGCGGCACCGGCGGCGGCATCGCGTACAACCGCGAGGAGTTCGAGACCATCTGCCGCTCGGGCCTGAAGGCCTCGCCCACGTCCACCATCCTCGTCGAGGAGAGCGTGCTGGGGTGGAAGGAGTACGAGCTGGAGGTGGTCCGCGACACGGCGGACAACGTCATCATCGTCTGCTCCATCGAGAACCTGGACCCCATGGGGGTGCACACGGGTGACTCGATTACGGTGGCGCCCGCGCAGACGCTGACGGACCGCGAGTACCAGCGGATGCGTCAGGCGTCCTTGGCCATCATCCGGGAGATTGGCGTCGACACGGGTGGCAGCAACATCCAGTTCGGCATCCACCCGAAGGATGGCCGGATGGTGGTCATCGAGATGAACCCGCGCGTGTCGCGCTCCAGCGCGCTGGCGTCGAAGGCGACGGGGTATCCCATCGCGAAGATCGCCGCGAAGCTGGCGCTGGGCTACACGCTGGACGAGCTGCGCAACGACATCACCCGCGACACGCCGGCCTCGTTCGAGCCGACGCTGGACTACGTGGTGGTGAAGGTGCCGCGCTTCAACTTCGAGAAGTTCCCGCACGCGGACCGGACGCTGACCACGAGCATGCGCTCGGTGGGCGAGGTGATGGCCATCGGCCGGACCTTCCCCGAGGCGTACATGAAGGCGCTGCGCTCGATGGAGCTGGGGCGCGTGGGGCTGGAGCCGCCCGAGCTGCCGCAGGAGAAGGAGGAGCGCGAGAAGGTGCTGCGCGAGGCCCTGCGCATCCCGCGCCCCGAGCGGCCGTGGTTCGTGGCCCAGGCCTTCCGCGAGGGCCTGACGGTGGCGGACGTGCACCAGCTGTCCGCCATCGACCCGTGGTTCCTGCGCTACATCGAGATGCTGGTGCGCGAGGCGCAGTCCATCCAGGAGTACGGCCGGTTGGATCAGCTGCCGGACGAGGTGCTGCGGCAGGCGAAGGCGCACGGCTTCTCCGACAAGTACCTGGGCAAGCTGCTCGGCTACCCGGAGGAGGAGGTGCGGGCGCACCGGCACTCGCGCAACATCCGTCCGGTGTTCAAGCGGGTGGACACGTGCGCGGCGGAGTTCGAGGCGTTCACGCCGTACCTGTACTCGACGTACGAGGAGGAGGACGAGGCGCCTCCGACGGACCGGCAGAAGGTGCTCATCCTGGGCAGCGGTCCCATCCGCATTGGTCAGGGCATCGAGTTCGACTACGCGTGCGTGCACGCGGCCTTCGCGCTGCGCGAGGCCGGGTACGAGACGGTGATGGTCAACTGCAACCCGGAGACGGTGTCGACGGACTACGACACGTCGGACCGGCTGTACTTCGAGCCGCTGACGATTGAAGACGTGCTCGAGGTGTCGCAGCGCGAGAAGCCGGTGGGGGCGATTGTCCAGTTCGGTGGGCAGACGCCGCTGCGCATCTCGGTGCCGCTGGAGAAGGCGGGCCTGCCGATTCTCGGGACGCCGCCGGACGCGATTGACCGGGCGGAGGACCGCGAGCGGTTCAGCGCGCTCATCGAGAAGCTGGGGCTGACGCAGCCGGAGAACGGGGTGGCGCGCAGCCACGCGGAGGCGTTCAAGGTGGCCGAGCGCATCGGCTACCCGGTGATGGTGCGTCCCTCGTACGTGCTGGGTGGGCGGGCGATGGAGACGGTGTACGACGCGGCCAGCCTGGAGCGGTACATGCGCGAGGCGGTGAGCGCGTCGCCGGAGCACCCGGTGCTCATCGACCGGTTCCTGAAGGACGCCATCGAGGTGGACCTGGACCTGGTGGCGGACCGGACGGGCGCGGTGATGATTGGCGGGGTGCTGGAGCACATCCAGGAGGCCGGGGTGCACTCGGGTGACGCGGCGGCGACGCTGCCTCCGCACTCGCTGTCGCCGGACCTGGTGGAGCGGATGAAGGACCAGGCGATTGCGCTGGCGCAGGAGCTGGGGGTGGTGGGGCTGATGAACGTGCAGTTCGCCATCCAGGGGAAGACCATCTACATCCTGGAGGTGAACCCGCGTGCGAGCCGCACGGTGCCGTTCATCTCGAAGGCCACGGGTGTGGCGATGGCGAAGATCGCCGCGCTGTGCATGGTGGGCAAGACGCTGGCGGAGCTGGGGGCGACGCAGGAGCCCCAGATGAACCACGTCGCGGTGAAGGAGAGCGTGTTCCCGTTCGCGCGCTTCGCGGGGGTGGACGTCATCCTCGGGCCCGAGATGAAGTCGACGGGCGAGGTGATGGGGCTGGCGCAGGACTACGCGTCGGCCTTCGCCAAGAGCCAGCTGGCGGCGGGGGTGAAGCTGCCGAAGAGCGGCAAGGTGTTCATCTCCGTGAAGGACGACGACAAGCCGGCGGTGGTGGACCTGGCGCGGCGTCTGCGGGCGATGGGGTTCACGCTCATCGTGACGGCGGGGACGCACAAGTACCTGGCGACGAAGGGCATCGAGGCGCAGGTGGTGCAGAAGGTGAAGGAGGGCCGGCCGAACATCGTCGACAAGATCGTCGACGGGGAGATCGTGCTGGTCATCAACACCACCTTCGGCAAGCAGGAGATTGCGGACAGCTTCTCCATTCGCCGTGAGTCGTTGATGCACTCGGTGCCGTACTACACGACGGTGCAGGCGGCGCGCATGGCGGTGGGCGCGCTGGAGTCGCTCAAGCGGGCGGACCTGGAGGTCAAGCCGCTGCAGGAGTACCTGGGCGTTACGAGCACGGTGCCGGGCAAGGCTCGCCGGTAGGGTTCAGGGCGCTCGGTCCTGAGATGAATCGCGGCCCCGTTCCCCTGAGTTGGGAGCGGGGCCGTGGTGCTTCCGGGGGAGGAATGCCTCGGTTGAATGGTTACCGAGCCCGAGACAGCGTCACCGTCAGCGAGGTGATTGCCGGCGGCAGGGAGAGGGAGACAGTGCCTGCCTTGAGCTCATCCTGGGTGAGCTGGTGCTTGATGGTTCCAATCTCGTCGTCGAGGAGCGTGTCGATATCGAGGACCTTGAACTCGATGGGCTGGGCGAGCAGCACCTCCGCGGAGGTGGAGCAGCCACCCGTGCTCCACTGGGGCGTCCAGCTGGAGATCTCGGGTGTCCGCGTCACCAGCGGCTCGCCAGCGACGGAAGTCGGGCACCGCAGCTCGACGACCACATCCGGCGCCGAGCCATCGACGTCCCAGTCAAGGTTGTCGTTGGGATCCTGCGCGGAGATGGTGGCCTGAGAGGGCTGGATGGCCACCAAGGAGGAGACATCCAGCACGCACTCTCGTCGCTCGACATTGCAGGAGTTCAAACCCACGCACGCGGAACAGTAGAGGCCGCTGTTCCCACAGGCGTTCGTCGTGTTCCCCGCGATACAGGTGGTTCCCTGGCAGCAGCCCGAACACGACTCCGGGGTGCATTCCACCAGCGGGGGCGGTAGCGGCTCGGAGGTATCTCCGCAGCCACCTTCATCCGCTCCCATCAACACAACGGCGAGTACAGCCAGAAACAGGGATTTGTGCATGAGCTTTTCAGGTGATGCGACGTGAAGGATTCAACGAGGCGCGGTGGGCTGCGCCTCGGATGTGAAAGTCAGCGAGGTGCTTCGCTCAGCGACACCAGGAGGACTCTGCTTCCTCCGTCCGAACGCAGCCCCAAGGAGGAAATCCGCTGAAAGGGGACACCGAGGAGCTGCTGTCGTTCCGAGTCAGGACGCGGAGCGAGCACGAGGTTCATGGCTCGCCCTTGGTCGAAGGCCGTTCGGCTCGCAGGCTGGACGTAGCCGACCAGGGTGAAGGTGTCGTTTCGAAGGCGGTGGAATTCGAAGGATTCGCCCGTAGGGGTGGCGACGACGGTGGCTGCTCTCAACTGATAGACCGTCTCTGTTGGCGCGAAACCGTAGGAACCCTCGGGCATGTCGTTCGCACGTTGAGGTCTGTTGCTTCGAGGGATGAGACTGACCTGGTTCTTGCTGCGGAGCCCCTCGATGGTGGAGGGGTGCGTTGAAGCACCGACAAGGCCGCTGATGGGAACGGCTCGCGGTGGTGCGGGCTGCTGCGCGACTGGAACGATCGGCAGGTCGGGGTTGCTCCCTCTCGACTCCCGCTGGCGCTGGGACCTTCCGCGCTCTGGAGAGGGCGTGGTGGGCTCGGGGCGGTGGGGCGTCGACTCGGACTCGCGCAGGTACAGGAATCCCACTGCGACCAGTAGCAGAGGGACCAGCAGTCGTGGCCCGAAGCGCGTTCTTGAAGGTTCGACTTTCGTCGGGGGGAGGCTCGCTGTCGGAGCCACGGGTGGATCGACTCGCCCGGCGGTGGTCGCAGGGGGCGCTGGAGGCACGGCCTTCACGACGTCGGCCGGACTCGGGCGAGGTGGGGCTGCGACCGGAACGAGGACCTCCTTGGGCACGGAGGGGGGCGGAGCAATGGACGTAGGTGTTGCCAGACGTTCAATTTCCCTATGGAGGTCCTTGAACATCGTGTGACAGTTGATGCCTCCGTACATGCGGAACCGGCCGCGTCCGGAAATGGAGCCAATGCTCGAGATGAGAGACTTGTATCGAAAGTGGACCAGGGCACTATCCGACTCATAGAAGGCCCAGACGATGTCCACATTGGCGTGAGTGTCATGGCCACACTTCGCCAGGGCCTGCGTGACGATATCGTCCCATCCGCCGTAGCCAACCACCACCAGGATGTACTCACGCAGAAGTGACTGGAGTGATGCGTCAAGATTCGGGCGTTCCTGGGTCAACTGTATCGGGGTGTGAAGCGTATCCGAGCGGGTCCAGTACCCATGCAGATGGACGACGCGATGGTCGCCCCGCTCGGGCCGCACGGCATCCAGTCGTCCGTCTGCGTGAAGAATGACCTGCGACACCCGGCCCCCCGCTTGCCGAATGGCAACGGAGATGAGGGGGTCGAAATTGGTCGTCAGGATGGGACCGAATCGCTCGGGGAACGATACGACCAGCTTTCCGAGATCTCGCGTCGCGGCAGGCAGGTACCAACCGTGGTGGTCTTCGTCGAAGCGCTGGACGTCAGCGGTCTCGGCGGAGGATGCAGTCAGCCTGGCTTGCAACACGGCTTCGCGAATGACCCGATTGACCGCCTCCTGATTGCTCCAGCTCCGAAGGAGCTGCATCGCGAGTTGGTACTGCCGTGTGCTGTCCGCCGTCGCAAGAGTGGCATCGAACTCGGCCTCTGCCTTCGCGCCTGCTGCCGCCCTGGCGCGCCTGACCATCTCCGCGGTGCCTGGGACACCGGGGGATCCGGGTGTGTCCGGCATCGACAACGGAGAACCCACAAGAAAGGCAATCTTCTTGTCGCTGTTGCTCAGCGAGTTGAGCAGGGAGTTGGGTGACGCGAGTCGTTCAAGGGCTTCAACGGGCATGAGTGGGGCGGGTTCCTGAGTAGGTCAAACTGACGTCGCGTTCTCGGAGGAGCCACCATCGGCGTTACCGCTGCTCTGCCTCCTGGCTTCCTCCTCGTAGGCGACGAGCACCAGCGTCCGGAGCTTCTCGATGTCGCCAGACGCGTTGAAGTAGATGCGGCTCCTACCGATGCCGTCCGGCGCCGCCTCCACCTCGAACCCTGGGGCGAGCATCGCCGCCTGTTCCGCGGGTAGCCGGGTGACGAGCGATTTCTTCTTCCCGTTGGTGAAGGCCCGGATGAACCAGGACGTCACCTTGCCCAGGTTGATGCCGAAGTAGGTGGTCGAGTCCTTGTAACTGATGGACTGCCTGAGCGCGGATTCGGCGCACTGCTTCTGGACGATTCGGAAGATCTCCAGTTCGAGCTCCGTGGTCTCGATCTGTGGCACCACTGGCCCATCCGCGACCTCTGCCGTTCGCTGCAGCGCCTCCGCGGGACTCGGCGCGGCGGCACTGGGGGCGTTGGGCTGGGCGATCTCCTGCTGGATCGACTTCGTCATCATGTCCAGGAGCGTGGTCTGGATGGACTTCTTCACGATGGGGACGAAGCGCTCGACCACGTTGCGTGTGACGCGCCCGGAAACCAGCTCGACCTCCGCCAGCAGGAACCGAACGAAGCTCTCGGAGGGGTTGCGCAGCAGCTCGTTGATGAGCGCCGTGACCTTGCCGACGAAGATGATCTCCTCTGCGTGTCCCTGGATGGACGTCGCATCGAAGAACTCCTTCGTGAAGGGGCGAAGCAGGTCGACATCCCGATCGGTGAAGTTGAGGACGTTGAACTCCATGAACGGAGTCGCATCCATCATGTTGGAGGACTGGAGGTCGGTGAAGAACCGGTAGCGCGTTCCATTTGTCACGACGCCGATGCGCACGGACGGCGTGGCGTTGAAATAGCGCGCCAGTTGTCCGTCGTGGTCCTCGGGAGTTGCGTCCGCGGCCTTGCACTCGATGAAGAGCGCGGGTTGCCCCTTCAGGTGCAGCGCATAGTCCACCTTCTCCATGACGCCGCCGCGCTTCTTGGCGAAGTCCGCGACGTACTCCGGCTGCGTCTCCGTGGGATCGTAGATGTCGTAACCCAGCGCTTGGATGAACGGGAGGATGAGAGCCTGCTTCGTGGCCTCCTCCCCCTTGATGAACGCCTGCCGCTTACGAACCTGCTCGGACAGCAGTCGCAAATCTTCGCCAAGGCCCATGTCGTTCCCCCACTTCGTGCACGGCGCACCGCCGCATCCCTTACACGCTAACGCATGGCGCGAATCACTCAAACACCTCTCGGTATCGGCTGTTTGAGCAAGGTCAAGGCAGACCCTGTGTCACGCTTTGACCCTACTACCGTGGTGGTATTGCATCTGGCATTGGGTTCGCTCGCGGTGTGCTCTGCCTTCGTCGCCGGACGGAAGCGCTTCCCGTCCCACGCTTGGGCGGCTACCCTTGACGCGCTGCTTCCGCCCCTGGACCTACATCCTCCCCCGAGGAGCTTCACGCATGTCGTCGTCTCTGCCCCCCGCCTTCAACATCGCCTCCGTGGACGTGGAGGGCTTCCACCGGGACCTGAAGGCACTGCGCGCGGAGCTCGACGCCAATCTGGGCGAAGCGGATGCGAAGCATCTCCGCAAGATCGAGCGCTGGGGCCGCATCGGCACGCTGCTGGGCATCGCCACCTGCTGGATCGCCCCGAACCCGTTCAGCGCCGCCGCGCTCAGTGTGGGCCGCTCGACGCGCTGGCTCCTCATGCATCACGTGGGACACCGCGGCTATGACCGCGTCCCCGGGCTCCCCGCGTCCCGTACCGGCAAGGGCTTCGCCAAGGGCGCACGTCGCTATCTCGATTGGCTCGACTGGATGCTCCCGGATGCCTGGGTGTTCGAGCACAACGTCCTCCACCACTCGTACACCGGTGAGGAGTCGGACCCCGATCTCCTCGAGCGCAACGCGGAGGGCACGCTGCGCAACCCGGCCCGGCCACTGTTCCTGCGCTACGTCCAGCTCACCCTCCTGGCCCTCACCTGGCGCGCCTCGTACTACGCCCCCGAGACGCTCAGCGCCCTGCGCCGCAAGGGCCGTCGCGATGGTGGCTCGCTCTCCGGCGCCGAGTGGAAGGAACTGCTGCTGCGCTGCTACCTCCCGTACGCCGCCGTCCAGTTCGTCCTCTTCCCGGCCCTGTTCCTCATCATCGGTCCCTGGGCGGCGTTCAGCGCGTTCTGCAACTCGCTGATGGCGGACGTGCTCACCAGCGTCCACACGTTCCTCGTCGTCGGCCCCAACCACACCGGCGAGGACCTGTACCGCTTCGACACGTCCCCTGCGAACAAGGGCGAGCGCTACGTCCAGCAGGTCATCGGCAGCGCGAACTACCGCACCGGCGGAGACCTCAATGACTTCGCCCACCTCTGGCTGAACTACCAGATCGAACACCACATCTGGCCCGACCTGCCGATGCTCAAGTACCGCGAGGCCCAGCCCAAGGTCCTCGCGCTCTGCCAGAAGTACGGCATCCCCTACGTCCAGGAGAGCGTCTGGACCCGCGTCCGGAAGATGGTGGACGTCGTCGTGGGCAAGCGCTCCATGCGCAAGCTCACCCCGCGCGAGAGCGCGGAGACCGCTCCGGTCGCCCCCGAGTCACTCCAGGCTCACGTGGCGTGACTCCAGCTCAGCTCGGCGACGCGCGACGCTGGCGGGGCGGCATGGCCCGCGTCAGCGTCTTCTCCGCCGTGCCACCGTTGTCCTCACGGCGCAGGACCTCCGCATCCACCACCCGCGCACCATCGGCGGAGACCGGCGGCCCGAGCGTCACCACGAGCACCCGGTAGGACTCCTCCAGCCGCTTGTGCAGCTTGATGAAGTTCACCTGCGCCGTGCCCGGCATGTCCTCGGTGTACGTGAAGTACCAGCGCAGCTCGTCCAGGTGCGTGTAGTACCGGTCCACCACCGCCTGCTCCTGCTCGGGCAGGTGGATGAGCTGCTCGAAGGCCCCCTCCGCGTACCGCGAGGCGATGGTCTCCAGTAGCGGCTCCCGGCTGCGCAAACGCGAGAAGAGCGCGAACATCTCGTCGCGCCTTGCTTCCAACCGGCGCATGATTCCAGCCGCGTCCATCGCAATCAGGTTGCGGACACGCGCGGCGATCTCATCGGCCTTCTTGCGACGAGCCATGGGACCGCAGCCTAACCTCTGCTCACAAGCCAGGCCAATGGGGGGCGAACAGCGTGGCCTGACAGACGAATCGCGGGCCGCCGTTTTTCGGCGGCAGGGGACTCCAGTTCGCCTGCTACGCTCGTCGCATGGTGCTCAAGATCGTCCAGGCGGGAGAGCCGGTACTTCGTCAACAGGCGCGAGACCTGACGCCCGAGGAGATTGGCAGTCCGGAGATTCAGCGGCTCATCGTGTTGATGCGCGACACGATGCGAGACGCCCCGGGCGTGGGGCTCGCGGCGCCCCAGGTCGGCGTGGGCCTTCGGCTGGTCGTCATCGAGGACCGCGCGGAGTACCAGGCCGGCGTGGCACCCGCGGACCTCGCGGCGCGCGAGCGGCAGCCGGTGCCCTTCCATGTGCTCATCAACCCGAAGCTGACGGTGGAGGACGCGACCCCCGCCGAGTTCCACGAGGGCTGCCTCAGCGTGACGGGCTTCGCGGCGCTCGTGGCCCGAGCACGTGGCGTACGCGTGGAGGCGCTGGACGAGCAGGGCCGCCCCGTGACGATTCGCGCCTCGGGCTGGTACGCCCGCATCCTCCAGCACGAGCTGGACCACCTCGACGGTACGCTCTACGTCGACCGGATGGCCACTCGCAGCTTCACGACGGGGGAGAACCATCGTCGCCACTGGGCCGGGCGCTCCACCGCCGAGGTGCGGTCCGCGCTCCGGATTGCCTCCGACACCGACGCGTCCTCGGCCTGAGGAGCACAGCTTCGACAGTCCCCCAGCGGTACAGCGCGAAGTCGAGCCCTCCTCGCGTTGTACCCGGGGAGGGGAGCGCCTACGGTGACCTCCGTCAAACCCTGACGGGGGTACACCGATGACTGTCGCGAACGAAGACCTCACCCGGCCCATCCTGATTGGCCGCTCGAGTTCTCACTTCACCCGCATCGCGCGCATCTTCGCGGCGGAGCTGGGCGTCGCCTACGACTTCCACATCCTGCGCGACATCATGTCGCCCAATCTCCAGGATTACGGCGGCAATCCCGCGCTCAAGATTCCCGTGCTGCGCACGGCCCGAGGCTCGTGGTTCGGTACGCTCAATGTCTGTCGCGAGCTGCGGCGCCACTCCACCCACAAGGCACGCGTGCTGTGGCCCGAGGACCTGACCGAGTCCCTGTCCGCCAACATGCAGGAGCTGGTCCTCCAGACCATGGCCACGGAGGTGACGATCGTCATGTCCAAGGTGGGGGGCGGGGCCCAGTCCGGGGCTCACCACGACAAGCTGCGCACGAGCCTGCTCAACATGATGGCGTGGCTGGAGCAGAACGTGGACGCCGCGCTCGCCGAGCTCCCCTCGGAGCGAAGCGTGAGCTTCCTCGAGGTCTCCCTCTATTGCCTCGTGATGCACCTGTCGTTCCGCGAGGTGCTGGACACCACTCCCTACGCGGCGCTCACCGCGTTCTGTCAGCGCTTCGGCCAGCGCGCCTCGTGCGTCGAGACGACCTTCCGCTTCGACACCTGAGCACTCGCGTCATGCCCGGGGCCTGCCGTGCCCCGGGTTGCGACGTGACACGAGTCGCGCGATAAGCGACGGCGATGATCACCGAGGTCCAGGCAGGTCCCTATACCGTCCGAGGCATCTCCGTCGGCGGTGTCTACACCTCCCTCCAGGTGCCCGAGCTCGACGTGGTGCTCGACGTCGGCATCCCCATCCGCTCGTTCGCCGGGTGCGATCGCATCTTCCTCAGCCATGCGCACCCGGACCACGCCAGCGCGCTCGGGGCGCTGCTCGGCATCCGCCGGTTGATGGGGAAGGGCGCTCCGCAGCTCTTCATCCCCGCCGAAATCGAGGCGCCCGTCCACGAGGCCCTCCAGGTCCTCTCCCGGCTCCATCACACGTCGATGGAGGTGACCACCGTCCCCATGCGGCACGGAGATGCGCAGCCCCTGGGGCAGGGGCTCCACGTGCGCGCCTTCCGCACGCATCACCCCGTGCCTTCGCTCGGCTATCAGTTCTTCCGCCGCGCGACGAAGCTCCGCCCCGAGTTCCTCGCGCTGCCGCCTCAGGAGATCGCCCAGCGCCGCAAGGCCGGTGAGGACCTCTTCACGCAGGTGGACCACCTGGAGCTCGCGTACGCGACGGACACGCTCTCGCGCATCCTGGAGACCGAGCCGACCTTGTTCGACTCGCGCGTGCTCGTCATCGAGTGCACCTTCGTCGACCCGAAGCGCTCCGTGCAGGACGCGCGAGATCGCGCGCACCTCCACCTCGACGAACTCCTCGCCCAGGCTGACCGCTTCCGCAACGAGGCCCTCGTGCTCATGCACTTCAGCCAGGCGCTCGGGCCGCAGGAGGTGCACGCCCTCGTTCGTGAGCGGTTGCCGCCCACCCTCGCGGAGCGCGTCCGCATCTTCGCGCCCGAGTCGGGCCGCTGGTTCGGTTGAGCGCCCGGCTTCGCCTGGAGCCCGTCTCGACTTCTCCTCGCGGCTGTATCGGGTCCGCTGCCTCGCGAGTCCGTCGCCGAGCGTCCACAGCCCTTCCGCGAGACCGTTGAGCCAGCGCGCAGGTCCACTTCAGCTCCCGCCGTGCTTACCTCGCCCGACGAGGAGGTGTCCCGCCCGAGATCCACGGAGTCGCGAGGGTGGTGAGGACGGGGCATCCATTCGGGTTGCCGCGTCAGTCCGGCCGCAGTGCCGCCAGCTCCGCGAGCACCGCGCGCAGCTCGGGCGCCTCCAGCACCTTCTCCACCGACGCGAAGAATTCGGACAGGTCTCCCGCGCCCTGGTGCTCGTAGACGCAGGCCTGCAGCCCCATCTCCAGTCGGTCCACCTGCCGCACGAGCCGCGCCTCGAACGACGTGCCCTGCTCGTACTCATCCCAGAGCGCCAGGTACTCCGCGCCGCGCGGCAGCTTGCCCACGAGCTGCTCCATGGCCCGCCGCTCCAGCGCGTGCTTGTCCTCACGCCCCACGCCGTCGTGCGGCGTCAGGTCTCCCACGTACGCCTCACCCAGGTCATGCAGCAGCGCGATGCGCACCGCTCGACCCGCGTCCGCCTCCGGGAAGTGGCTGTCCGCGATGAACAGGCACAGCAGCGCCACGAAGAGCGAGTGCTCGGCCACGCTCTCGCAGCGCTCGGCTGGAATCCCCACCCGCAGCCAGCCTTGCCGGAAGAGCTGCTTCAAGTGGTTCAGCTCGAAGTACGTCTCGATGAGCGGGAGCGTCTTGCGTCCTCGCAACAGGGCCACGGGCGGCGAGCTCTTCGTCTTCATGTCGCCCTCCACGGTACACCGGCCCGCGTCCGTACTCCGGGTGGGTCGCCGTCCCAGGTCCGGGAACCCTCCGTGTGCGTCTTCGCTGGGCCCACGTGCGTTCACCCGTCACCTCGGGTAGAGGGGAGGCGAGGGGAGCGTGTCCACGCATCCGGACATGGCTCCGAGGAGGGGGAAGCACCCATGGAGTCGTCTCGTTGGTTCGTCGCCGCGCTGCTCGTGTGTGTCGTCGCCTGCAAGCAGGAGCCTCCCGCGCCCCCGCCGGCGCCCGTGGCCGCGCCCGTCATCACGGAGCCCGAAGACCTGCCGTTCCCCGAGACACCCCTGCCGCTCGTCGCCGAAGCCGCGCCGCCCGACGCCGAGCCCGCGAAGCCTCCCGAGCCCCCGTTCACCGGTGACCTCCCGGCCCTGCGCAAGCGCGGCGTCCTGCGCATCCTCGTGGAGACCACCGATGAGAGCTCCCTGCCTCGCCAGGGCACGCCCCGCTCGCAGGACCGCGAGCTGCTGGAGCGCTTCGCCGAGAAGCACGGCGTGTCCGTCGAGCTCATCGCCGTGGAGCGCTTCGACCAGCTCATCCCCCTGCTGAAAGAGGGACGCGGGGACATCATCGCCGCCGACCTCACCGTCACCCCGGAGCGCTCCCGCGAGCTGTCCTTCACCCGCCCCATTGCCCTGGTCAACGAGGTGCTCGTCGGCAAGAAGGGCGCCACGGACCTGCCGCGCAAGCCCCAGGACCTCGCGGGCCGCGCCGTGCACGTGCGCGCCAGCTCCACCTTCGCCACGTCCCTCGCCGCGCTCGCGAAAGCCCAGGCCCCGGGCCTCACCGTCCATCCCGAGCCCGAGAGCCTCGACTCCGAGGAGCTCGTGTGGAAGGTCTCTCGCGGCGAGCTGCCCCTCACCGTGGTCGACAGCCACCTGCTCGCGGCCATCCAGACCTACAACCCGGACGTCGAGGCGCTCTTCCCCGTCGCGGAGAAGCGCGCCCTCGCCTGGGCCGTGCGGCTGGAGAACCCCCTGCTGCGCACCGCGCTGGACGCCTTCCTCGTCGAGCGCGCCCTCACCGACCACCGCGAGCAGCGCTTCACCGGAGACCTCGACGGCATCCGCAAGCGCGGCGTGCTCCGCGTCCTCACGCGCAACAGCCCCGTCACGTACTTCCTCCACCGCGGCGAACAGGCGGGCTTCGACTACCAGATGGCGAAGCTCGCCGCGGACGCGCTCAAGGTGCGCCTGGAGGTCGTCGTTCCGGACACGTACGAGGAGCTGCTCACGTGGCTCAAGGAAGGCCGGGGCGACGTCATCGCCGCCGCGCTCACCGTCACACCCGAGCGCCAGCGCGAGGTCGCCTTCAGTCGCCCGTATCTCTTCGTGGAGGAGGTCCTCGTGCAGCGGGTCGGCTCGCCGCGTCCCGCGTCCCTCGCGGACCTGAAGGGCCAGTCCATCCACGTGCGTCGCACGTCCAGCCACTTCTCCAATCTGAGCACCCTCGCGACCCAGCACGGGTTCACTGTCGTCGAGGAGCCCGAGGACCAGGACACCGAGACGCTCATCGACCGCGTGGCGCGCGGCGAGATTCCCTTCACCGTCACGGACAGCCACATCCTCGCCGCCGAGCGCGTCTATCGCGAGGACGTGGAGGCCGCTTTGACGGTACCGGGGCAGGGCGCGCCCGCGGGCAAGGACGGACACCACGGCATCGCCTTCGCCGTGCGCCCTGGGAGCGTGAAGCTGCGCGCCTTCCTCGACGGCTTCGTGCAGAAGACCTACCGCGGCACCGAGTACAACCTGGCCCGCCGCCGCTACTTCGAGGGCCGCCGCGCCGAGGCCCCCGCGACCACCGAGGCGGCCGTGGCCGCGGGCACCATCTCCCCCTATGACCTGCTGGTGCGCTCGTACTCCTCGCGCTACGGCATGGACTGGCGGCTGATGGTTGCGCAGATGTTCCAGGAGAGCCGCTTCGACCCCACGGCGCGCAGCTGGGTGGGCGCGCAGGGCCTCTTCCAGGTCATGCCCGCCACGGGCCGCGAGCTGGGCTTCCGCAAGCTCGAAGACCCTGAGCAGGGCATCCACGCGGGCGTGAAGTACATGCACCAGCTCCTCGGCCGCATCGCCCCGGAGATTCCCTTCAAGCAGCGCCTGCGCTTCGCCCTGGCCTCCTACAACGCGGGTCTGGGCCACGTGCTGGACGCGCGCCGGCTCGCGCAGGAGCAGGGCCTGGACCCCAACCGCTGGTTCGGCAACGTGGAGAAGGCCATGCTCCTCCTGGAGAAGCCCAAGCACTACCGCCGCGCGCGACACGGTTACTGCCGGGGCTCGGAGCCCGTGAAGTACGTCTCCGAAATCCAGACGCGCTACGGCGCCTACGTGTCCGTCGTCCAGCACTGACGGACACGGGACGGAGTCACAGCCCCACGCCCACGTAGGCCGCGGCCCACGGGCCGCTGAGCGAGACGGAGAAGCTGTCCGGGCCCTTCACCGGGCTCACCTGGAAGTTCTTCGCCTGCGACACGAACTGCGTGTAGCCGACCTGCATCCGCGTGTGGAACCAGCGGTTGAGCTGGTACTGCAGCGCCGCGCCCGCGCCTCCGCCGAAGATCCACTTGCGCGAGCGCGCCTGGAAGTACCGGCCGTCGATGACCGGATCTCCGCCGCCCGTCCCCGGGATGTTCGCGGAGATGCGGCCGGTGGCGAGCGACACCTCCGACGCGGCGCCGAACAGGCTCACGCCCAGGCTCAGCGAGTCCGTGATCGACAAGCGCTTCTCCAGGCCCGGCCGCAGCGCCAGGACCTGGACGTCGTCACCCAGCAGGTACCAGTCCACGCCATTGGTCCACCACCAGTCCGTCCGACCGGAGCCGCGCACCATGTTGAAGTGGATTCCTCCGGCCAGTCGCACCGCGTTGGCCCGGGCGCCCACGGTGCGCACCTCGTTCCTCAGCCCGGGGATGTCCGTGGTCGGGTGCTGCATCCGCCCCCAGCCGCCGCCCACGTCCACGGCGACCTGGGGGATGCGCCGCTCCTGCTCGGGCTCCGGAGGAGGAGGCGGCGTGTCGGCGAAGGCCGGGGACACCGGCCCCCACGCCATGAGCAACCCGAGTCCATACAGGGACGTGCGCATGATGGACCTCTAGAGCCCCGCCACCTTCGCGGCGCTGCTCACCGTGTAGACCAACGTCAACTCCTGCTGAGAGCGCGGCGGCGCCGTCAGCTCGAAGCGGGCGATGCCCTCCGCGCTCACCTTCGTGGGCGCCGGGCGGGTGGTGTCCTTCTGGAGCGTCACCTCCACCGACTCCACCTCCGAGACGGGGATGCGCTCCTCCAGCGCCACCGCCGCGGGCTGGGCGCTCATGTTGGAGAGGAACATCTTCACGTGGTGCGTCTTCTGCTTGCGCCCCGACAGCCGGCTCGTCTCCTCCTGGATGTCCGTCAGTCGGGCGACGCGCAGCGAGTCCTCGCTGCCGAAGCCCAGGCGCACGCGCTCGCCCTTGCCCGTGAAGCGCAGCTGCGAGCGCCCCACGTAGCCGCTGGTCCGCACCAGGTCCACCGGCCCCGCGAGCAACACGGACGGGCCCACGTTGTCGAACCTCGCCACGCGGTGCACCAGCGGCGACAGCTCCGGGCACACCACCAGCTCCGATGCCGCGGGCGCGGTGAAGTGGAACAGGGGGATGCGGTGCGGCTCTCCGTCCGCGGGGATGTTGGCGCGGTGGGGCGCGGTGAGGGACAGCGCCTCGCCGCCGTCATCCATGCCTGGAAGGCCCTCGTCGCGTCGGGCACCGGCGCCCTCGCCCGTGTTCTGGATGACCTCCTCGCGCACCGAGACGTCCACCACCTGCTTCTCGCGCTCCGTCTTGTCGCGCAGGAAGAGCCAGTCCGACTCCAGCCGGGGCGGCGCCGCGCCCAGCGTGGGACGCGCCGTGGACAGCGCCAGCTCCACGTCCTTCCACTCCTCCTCGGTGCGCTGCCACACCACGGCCTCGCACTCCAGCCGCACCGTCGGGCCCTGGGTGCCCTGGGCCGGCTCCAGCGTCGCGCGGTACGCGGGGCGCCACGCCGCGCAGGGCACCAGGTAGGTGATGGACAGCAGCGCCGTGCCGCCCGCTGGGTGGCCCACCTCGAGCTCGGCGTGCACGTCCAGCTTCGTCTCGGACTTCTGCGTGTTCGACAGCGCGCCGCGGGCCTGCGCGAGCTGCTGTTGCAGGCGCTGCTCCTCCACGGCCGCCAGCCGCCGGGCCGAGTCCACGGCCTCCAGCGCCTCGCGCACGCTGTCGAGCTGCTGCTTCCACGTGTCGGGCTGCGCGACGCCTCCGCCGGACTGCTCGGAGATGGCGCGGTACACGTCCGCGTGGGCCGCGGTGAGCAGGCCGTGGCGCGTGTTCAGCCGCTCCCGGTCCGCGCGGGCCTGACGCTCCAGTCGCTCCAGGTCCGCGACGCGGCGGCTCAGCTCCGTGGCGTGCTCGCGCAGCGCCTCCGGAGGCTGGGCGCGCGTCACGCGGCGCACGCGGGCCTGGGACACGGTGCCTCCGGAGAGCTTCGCCTGGAGCGAGCGGTCCACCGCCAGCGGCGACAGGCCGGCGATGACCAGCCGCTGCGCTCCGGGGACCAGGGGGACTTCGCCGCGACGCTCGACGAGCGCGCGATCTTCCAGGACGGTGACCTTGACCACCGGCAGGGTGAGGGGCGTGCTCATCAGGTCCTCCGGTTTCCGCCGCCCAGCATCTTGCTGGCGGGAATCTTCACGGTCCACGTCGCCTTCAGGGTCTGCGCCTCACCGGGCTGGAGCACCACGCGCCAGGCCCGCTCGCCTTCCACGGGTGTCTCGCCCGGAAGCGGCGTGCGCTTCTGCCAGGGGGGCGCCGTCTCCGTCTCGTCCACCTTGATGTCCTTCTCGTAGCCGGTGGGCACGGCGGGCACGCGCTCGCAGACCTCCACGAGGATGCGGTTGGAGAGCCGGTTGGCCAGCTCCACCGACACGTGGTGCGTGAGCATCGTCGCGCCGCCGAAGATGCCGCCGGTGGCCTCGTCGAAGCGTGTGTTGCGCGCGACCTTGATGGACTCCTCCACGCCCAGGCCCAGGCGCTGGGTGGCTCCCGGAGGCATGGTGGGCAGGGGCGAGGTCATCAGGAACTCGTCGCCGAGCGTGACGTCCACGGGGCCCGCGAGCAGCGGGTAGGGCGTCCGGTTCTCCACGCGCACCGTGCGGAAGGCCCTGGGCTCCACGGAGGGGACGATGACGTACTCGGCGGACAGGCCCACGGGCACCGACAACACCGGCAACGTGTGCCAGGCCGAGTCCGAGGGCACGTCGACCCGCGACTCCAGGTCGAACTTCGCGTCGAAGTGCATCGCCGACTCGCGCGGCGGCACGGACCACGTGGGCAGGGGCAGATGCCGGAGGCTCGCCACCTGCTGCTCGCTCACGGCGATGAACGAGAGGACGTTCACCTGGATCTGCATGGCCTGCAGGGCGATGAGCTCCCGCGTGACGTGGGTGGGGCGCGAGCGCAGGCGGCCTCGGCCCTCCAGGTCATCGGCGGGAGTGAGCGTGAGCCGGTCGTAGTCCAGCAGGCTGTCGGAGGGCTCCAGGCGCGGCGCCGAGGAGAGGCGGTCCACGCTCGCGCCGCCACCTCCCATGGCCCCGTCGAGGTCCGCGAGGTCCATCGAGGCCATCGGCATGTCGTCGGAGTCGCCCGGCGCTTCGGCCAGGGCCTCTTCCTCCATGGGCGCCTGGTTCCTGGCGAAGCCGCCTCGCGAGCGCGACAGCTCTCGTTGGGGCGCGGCGGCGGGGCGGGGCGGGGCGGACGGAGCGGAGCCCGCCATGAGGCGCTTGGCCTTCGCCATGGATGGCGCGGAGCGCAGGGCGCCACCAGGGGCGCTGCGGAGCTTCTCCATTCCCGAGTCAGTGCTCTCGTGGTCCGCGACGTACGGCGCGGGCGCGGGGGGCGGAGGTGGCTCCATCGGCGGCGGCCTCGGCTTGGCGGGCGCCGGAGCGCGCCGGGCGTCGTAGCCCGCGAACAGCTCGTCGAGCCCCGGGGGCGGCTCACGCCAGCCCGAGCGCGGTGGCGGCGGCTGGCGACGGCCGATGCGCAGCGCCTTGAGCTCGGGAACCTCGGCCCGGCGGTCCAGGGCCGCGGTGGAGACGGACAGCTTCACGCCGGTCCAGTCCTCACCGGTGTTCTGGCTGACGGTGGCCCGCATGCGCAGCGTGCCTTCCTCCAGCGTGCGAGGCAGCCGCAAATCGTAGGTCGGGACCCAGAGCGCGCCGGGCACGGCGTACTCCAGCGCGATGAGCGCGGGCGTCTCGCGAGGCCAGGGGTTGCCGGACAGCGTGAGCACCGCGGCGCGGTATACGCGGGCGCGCTCGCCGCGGACGGACGAGGAGGCCTCGTGCAGGCGCTGACGTCGCAGGCGGACGTCGCTCTCCGCGTCGCGCAGCTCCCGCTCCAGGTCGAGCAGCCGCGCGTTCAGCGTGGCCAGCTCCGTGTCCACGAAGGACGTGAGCGCCAGCAGTGAGTCGAGGGGCGTCTGGTGGGGCGTGTAGCGGGCCTTCTTCTGCGGCGGGAAGGTGGGCTTGAGCTTGCCCACGGCCTGCAGCTCGCGCCGGGTGACCTCCAGGCGTGCCGTCACGTCCGAGACGCGCGAGAGGGCTTCCTCCAGGGCGCGGTGCTCCTGGGGGACGTCGACCTCGGGAGGGAGCTGGACATCGAAGGTGGGCCGGATGGCGCGGATGGTGAGGCCGGGCGGGCCCTGTCGCACCGCGGCCCGGAGCGTCCCGGTTCGCAGCGAGAGGGGAAGTCCGTTGAGCTGGATTTCATTGGGGACGCGGTCCTCCACCAGCTGGAGGGTGGCGATGCGCGTGCAAAGCGCCCCCTCCGCGTGAACGGTGACCGCATCCAACATGGATGGCACGACGAGCATGCGCCCCCTCGGCTCAGGTGAGGGCGCAAGGGTAGTCGAGATGGGCTCCGGAATCATGTCCCCCTGGGGACATCGACCCCGGGTGGGGCCGTGGGGGCCTCTTCCGGGGCCCACCGCAGCACGCGTCCACCGGGCAGTCGCAGGGCCCACTGGCGCCGCCGCGTCGTGTCGTGACGCCGGGCGATGAGCACGAGTCCCCAGCGTCGCACCAGCTCGCCCGAGGCTGTCACGCGCCAGCTCGCGTCGAAGTCGAGCAGGTCCCTGGACAGCGAGCCCGGCAGTCGGCCCTCGTCGCGCAGGGCCTGGGCGAAGCGTCGTCCCTCCACGCGCGCGTCGGGCTCCACGGACATGGGGTTGGACCGGGCCCATTGCTCGAAGCGCGGCGCGAAGTCGGGACCGAGCGCGGAGGCCAGCAAGGGCCACGCACGCTCCACGCCCCGGCGGCGCTTGCTCATCAGGGACTGCGCGGCCGCGAGCACGCGGGCCTCGTCGAACCCTGGTGGAACAGGCGCGCCGACTCCGAGCGCGCGCACGAGCTCCGCCTGGGCGCGGGCCTGTCGCTCACGGGCGCTCATGCCATGCCCTCCCGATTCGCGTCGGTGGCGCCGCGCTCCTGCGTGGCACTCCGCGTATCCCGCTGCTCATGGACCCCGCGGGGGACACCCCGCTCGGGCGTGCTTCGGTGGGCCTCTCGGCCATGTCGCTCCGTGCCGCGCAGGAGCGCCTGCTCCATCGCGGACAGCTCCGCGGTGAGCTCCGCCTCGGGCGGGAAGCGGTCATCGCGCTCGAGCATCACCGGAACGGGCCCCAGTCGCGCGGCCAGTCGCTCCAGCAAGGTGAGCGGCCCCGGGGGGAGCGGATGCGCATGCGTGTCGTGATACAGCCCGCCGCGCTGGACGCCGCCGGCCACGTGGACGTAGGCCAAGCGCTCACGAGGCACGGCCGCGAGCACCGCGTCCGCATCCGTGCCGTGATTCAGCACGTGGGCGTGGAGGTTGGCCACGTCCAGGAGCAGCGAGGCCCCGGTCCGCTCCAGCACGCCGCGCAGCAGGTCCTCTTCCGAGAAGGCCGCGTCGGGCCACTCGAACAGCGAGGCCACGTTCTCCAGCGCGAGCGGCACGGGCAGCGCGGCCTCGGCCATCCGGATGTTCTCGGTCAGCACCTCCAGCGCCTCCTCGGAGCGCTGCACCGGCAGCAGGTGCCCCGACTCGAGCCCTCCCGCGCGGACGAACGCGAGGTGCTCGCTGACGCACACCGCGCCCAGCCGCTCCGCCAGTCCCGCCAGCCACGCCAACCGCCGCGGGTCGGGCGGCTCCGCGGAGCCCAGACCCAGCGAGACCGCGTGCAGCACCACGGGGACACCGCGCTCGCGCAGCCGTGAGAGCGGCTCGGGGACGGGGCCCTTCGGCGAGAGGTGCTCGGCGAGCACCTCCACGAAGCCGAGCCCGGGGTGCCGGTCGATGAAGAGCGCCAGCTCGCGTCGCCACCCGATGCCGACTCCCCGAAGACCGGGCACCGTCAATCGCCACCTCCACCGCAGCCGCCGCAACCACCACCGCCGCCTCCGTCGCCGCCGCTGCTGCAACTGCTGGAGCCGCTGCAGCCGCTCGAGCTGCTCACGCCGCCGAAGGAGGAGCCCGAGGGGTCGATGTGCCGGCGCATCAGCTCGAAGTCGCTCATCGCCACCGCGCCCAGGCCGAAGAGGGCCACCGCCACCCCCAGGTCCTGGCTGTTCATCACCTGGGAGTTCTCCGTGCTCATGACGGACGTCTTCAGCGGCTGCTGATTCCAGCGCAGCGCGTGGAGCAGCGCCGAGCCCCGGCGGCTGGTCCACACGGGCCTCGTGAGGAAGAAGAGGGTGACCGCCGTGACGAAGCAGAGGAAGACCAGGAAGGACACGGGCTTCTCGCGCTCCAGGCCCACGTTGATCTTGGCGAGCCCCAGCAGGAGGACGCCGAGCAGCGGCAGCAGCGGCAGCCACCGGGCCCGCGTGGCCTGTCCTTCGTCGACCAACCAGCCGCGCTGTTGCAGGGGATGCTTGAGCCGCTCCAGCGCGGGCTCGATGCTGGCGACCAGCTCCGCGTTGCTCTTCTTCGACTCATGGACCGCGGCGTAGACGAGCCGCTCGAAAGGGGACGCGAAGTCGGACCGCTTGCCCGTCGTCGTCAGGGTCGTGCCGTCCATGACCAGGGCCTTGTCGTGGAGCAGCCTCGCCAGGGCCGTGTGCGCCACGGCCTTGGGGCCGGAGAGCATCGCGAGCTCATACGGGTCCAGCTTCTGCGGCAACACGTCCGGGCCGCCTCCCGGTGTGCGCAGCATCCAGCGCAGCAGCAGTCCGAGCGCCACGGCGCCCATGGCCAGCAGGACATACAGCGCGAGGAAATCCGGGCCCGACAGGTTCAAGGGGTCCATCATTGCGCCCTCCCACGGTGGGTTCGCCCCTTGATGAAACGCTGCCGGGCGCACGTGACAGCCCGGTCCCGTGACGTCTTCGTGACGTCCGGGTGTCACCGGGGCGCCATGTGTCGGGACCTGTCGGCCAGCCTAGCGTGGAAGCCTTTTCGCTGGGGAGGTGCGGCCTGCGCGACCCAGGGTCAGCTCGCGTCCTGACGTGCGACGGGCTCGGGCGTGGGCTTGGGGCGCTTCACCTCCTTGCCCGTGCAGTCGTGTCCGACCACGGGCGGGAAGGTGCTGCTGGGGCGGTACTCCCAATGCCACGGCTCGGAGGGCACGGTGCGGCGGAAGCCGAAGCGACAGGCATTGGCCTGGAGCCATTGATAGCGCTTCGACGTGCGCTTGCCGATGACCAGGTCCACCGCGAGCCCGCGCTGATGGTTGGAGCGTCCGGGCCGCGCCGCCTTGTTGCCCCGACCCCGGCGGTACTGCTCGTACAGGAGGCGTTGCTCGGGCAGGGAGCGGTAGCCGCTGGTGACCCGGAGGGCGATGTCGTGCTTCGCCGCGTCCAGCGTCATGCGTTGGAGCGCGGAGGCCGCGTCGCGGTGGAGACGGTGGCCGCCATCGATGTGGACCAGCTTCGCGGCCTTCGCCTTGCGACGAGGACGGGCCTCGGCCGCGAGGACGGCGGTCGTGAAGAGGCACACGAGGAGAACGGCACTCCAGCGGAATAGCGCGAGCGACATGGCGGAATCCGGCCCGGGGGTTGGGGCCTGACTTTCGCGCGTCCATTCCCGCAGGCAAGCAGCCGGGGAGCCGAGCCCTCGACGGACGGTTTCGCGTCGTCAGAACAACGAGAGCTGCGCGGCGGCGGGCTTGGCCGTCGGCGCGGGCAATGGTTGGAAGCCGCGGGCGCGCGCCCAGTCCTCGCTCGGGCCGGACCAGTGGTGCAGGTCCATGCGCGCCTGGCCTCGCTCGTCGAACCCGACGCCCTCTGCCTCGAGCAGCTCCTTCTGTCCGTGGCCCGTCAGGCTGATGCCGCCCGTGCGGTTGATGATGCGCTGCCAGGGCACCGTGGCCGAGCGTGCGCCCAGCGCGCCCAACGCATGGCCGACCACCCTCGCGTCGCAGCCGTCACCGACGATGGTCGCGATGTCGCCGTAGGTGGCCACCTTGCCGGAGGGGACGGCCTGGACGACGGTGTAGATGCGCTCGAAGTAGTCGCGCTCGTCGCGCGCGGGCTGCGTCATGGGGGCGTTGCTCCTGTCGAGGACACTGTCACCCTGTGGGGCCTTCAGCCGCTGCGCGAGCCCAGGCCCGTGGCTTCGCCCGCCTTCAGGCGCTCGTGCAGCGTGCGGGCCTCCAGGTACCAGAACTGCACGTTGCCGAAGCTGAGGATGTCGCCGTCGCGCAGCGTCGCCTCGCGCAGGCCCAGGGTGCCCGCGTTGAGGAACGTGCCGTTGGTGGAGCCCAGGTCCTGCACCGTGCAGCGGTGCTGGGATTCGTTCCAGCGCAGCTCGGCGTGCAGCTTGGAGACGGACGCGTCGTCGATGACCACGTCGCAGTCCATGCGCCGGCCGATGCGCAGCCGGTCCGTGGCGTGCAGCGGCGGGAGCGTGGCGACGCGCAGGTGTTCGAATTCGAACAGGAGGGTCATCATGCCCAGGCTGATGTCCTCGGGCGCGGCCATGCGGGTGGGCGCGAGCACGGCGGCCGAGGCCTCCGAAGGGGGACGCTGGATGAGGGCGAAGGGCCCCAACTGGCGCTCGAAATCCCTGGCGGGCAGTGACGCGGCGAGCGCGCGCAATTCCTGGACGGACAGCACGGAAGGCAGCCTAAGTAGGTCGCCGGAAGTTCCGAGACAAATGCCGGTCGCATGCGCATTTTCTGGACCATGCGACCGGCAAGGAGCCCTGCCGAACTGGGGCTGACAGCAGAGGACAGGCGGAAGCTGGAGCATGCGCTGCGAAGCGTGCGCGACGCCCGCCACTTCCGTCGACTACTGGCAGTGAGACTCCTCGCAGAGGGCAAAGGCCCGGGCGAGGCTGCGCATCTGGCAGCCCTGAGCCGGCCAGCCGTCTACTTCTGGCTGGAGCGCTATCTGGCGCAGCGTGACCCCGAAGCGCTGCGAGATGCCCCGCGGCAGGGGCGGCCGAGGAATGCGCCGCGCCTGACGGCCGAGCGCCTGCGCGAAGTCGTCCGAGGCAGCCCAGAGAAGCAGTCCTGGGCGAGCCACGGCTGGACGGTGCCGCTGCTGTGCACGCACCTGAAGCGACAGGGCATCGAGGTGTCGCCCCGTACACTGCGCCGCCGGCTGCACGAGGCGGGCCTGGCGTGGAAGCGGCCACGGTACGTGTACGCCACGGCGGCGCCCCATCCAGGGCAGAAAAAGGGGGCCTTGTCCGCCGTCTGAAACGGCTCAAACGCCTGTTCCCCCGGGCCGTGCTGCTCGTCATGGACAGCACGGTGCTGCGGTGGTTTCCGCCGCTGCGCGCCGCCTGGGCCCCCAGGGGAGAGCAGGCCGTGGTGCCGATTACAGGCGAGAACGCCAAGCGCACACTGTGGGGCGCCATCAACCCTCGCACCGGCAAGCGCGTGCTGCTGGCAACCCAGCGCGCCAGACGCGAAGACTTCATGGATTTTCTGCGCGCCCTGCGTGCCGCCTACCCCGGTCGCCCTCTGCTGCTGGTGTTGGACCGCGCCAGCTGTCACACGGCCCAGAAGTCCCAGCAGCTCGCCGCTCGCCTCGGAATCCACCTGCTGCTGTTGCCCAAGCAGCGCTCAGAACTCAACTGCATGGACCACTTGTGGCGCTCCCTGAAGCAACGCGTTTCCGCCAACCGTCAGTACCCCACGGTCGAGCAGCACGTCGGCGCCGCCATCCGATGGGTGCTGGGCCTTTCTGCACGGGACGCCCTCCGCAAGGCCGGCTGCCTCGCCGAGGGCTTCTGGCTACGCGATTTGTTAGAGAACTTCTGGCGACCTACTTAGCGGCTCACCCCGCGTGCGCCCAGCGTCCGCGAGGGTCCCTGTACGGCTTTCATTGACCTGCATGTCACGGGTTCCCTACATTGGGACCTTCATGGAGGGGGCCGGGCTCCGGGAGGAGCGCCGGCCCTCGACTTTTTCGTGAACCTGGGAGTGGTGGAAGGAGCTGTGTCGATGGCTAGCGGGAGCGACAACATCCCGATGACCCCCTCCGGGCTGCGCAAGCTCAAGTCGGAGCTCAAGCACCTGCAGTCCGTCGAGCGAGGCAAGATCTCGCGAGAGATCGAGGTCGCCCGCGCCCACGGGGACCTGCGCGAGAACGCGGAGTACCACGCGGCGAAGGAGAAGCAGTCCCACATCGAGGGCCGCATCCTGACCCTCAATGACTGGATTGCGCGCGCGGAGGTCATCGACCCCAGCAAGCTGGGCGGTGACAAGGTCATCTTCGGGGCGACGGTGGACCTGCTGGACACGGAGACGGACAAGCCCGTCACCTACCGCATCGTCGGGGAGATGGAGGCGGACCTGAAGAAGCGCTGGCTCGCCGTGACGTCGCCGGTGGCGCGGGCGCTCATCGGCAAGCGCGTGGGCGACATCGCCACGGTGCAGAGCCCCGGTGGCACGCGCGAGCTGGAGATCCAGGAGATCCGCTTCGAGGATCCCCAGGACGAAGCCCCGGCTGGCGAGGGCTGAGTCCGCCGTCCGACGGGAACAGCTGAGGACAGCCGACGGGGGAGCGGGCCTTGGCTCGCTTCCCCGGTCGCGTTTTCTGGGAGACGTCACCCCCGTTCCGTAGGATGGATGGACGTGACTCACGCGTGAACCATCCGCTCGCCAGTCTTGTAGGGCCCCTGCGCTACGCGTGTCAGCGCGACTTCGCCATGCTCGCGACGGTGAAGGGGCTGACGCCCGTCCTGGAGCGCGCGCTGGCCGGAGCCAGCGGCGTGAACGCCGAGGCGCTGGGACACCTGCGCGCGGCGCTGCCGTACGTGGACCACCCCACGCCCGAGCGCCGCAAGGCCGCGCTGCGGCGGGTCGTCGCGGGCCTGAAGCTCAGCGGCGTCGCGCTGCCGGCGGAGCTGGAGGGGCTCGCGAGCGGGGAGGGGGCCGCGGACGCGGGGCACGAGTCGCGAGGGACGCTGGCCTCGGAGCCGCGCGGTGAGGCGTCAGGCGCGCGGCGCGCTCCTTCTGGCGAGCCGAACCCTCCGCGAGGGACGTCGGAGTCGGAGCCTCGCCAGGCCGCGTCCGGAGCACGTCCTCCGGCGTCGGGAGACCAGGCGCGTGGAGGGGCCGACACGGCGCGGACGCCTCGCCCCCATCCGAACGCGGGACGGGTCCAGGAGGGGCAGTTGGGCCCGGTGGTCCGGGGGGCGAGCGGACGCGCCTCGGTGGACGGCGGACAGGGTGGGCCGCCTCCGGGCTACGTCCAGATTCCACCGTGGAGGTCGAACGAGCCCGTGCCGACCTCTGCCCGGGCGAAGACCGCGGCGCCCCGCACCGGGGGCGCGGAGATGGGGAACGCGCCCCGCGCTTCATACGGCGCGCAGACGGGACTCGCGCGTCCTGGTACGCCCCCAGCCCCGCGCGCCGACGGACGTCCGGGCCGACAGACCTCCATCGACACGGGCCCCGCGAGCACGTCCCCGGCCAAGGCGCGCAAGGAGAAGGAGCAGCGCAAGAAGAAGCGCGCCGTGGCGGCGGAGGCCTCCCGCTCCGAGGCGAAGCTCTTGTCCATCGCGCCGCGCTCGGGGCCGTTGTCCTCGCCGCTGAAGACGCTGGGCAAGCGGCTGGGGCCCCGGCTCATCTCCGCGTTGGACAAGAAGGGCCTCCGGCGGATGGGCGACATCCTCTTCCTCCTGCCTCGCTGCTACGAGGACCGCAGGCGGCTGCTCACCATCGCCGAGCTGGAGCCCGGCGCGCGCGGCGTCACGGTGGGCATCGTCAAGGTCGCCGACTTCGTGCCCGGCAAGCAGGGACGGCGGATGTTCCGCGCGGTGGTGGGGGACCGCTCGGGCAGCATCGCGGCCACGTATTTCAACGCCGGCCCGTGGCTCAAGAGCCGCTTCACCGTGGGCAAGCGCATCGTGCTCTCCGGCGAGGTGCGCGCGACGATGAGCGGGCGCGAGATGGCGCACCCGGAGATCGAGCCCGCCGAGGACCTGGACTCCGCCGGCTCCGTGCACTTCAACCGCATCGTCCCCGTGTACCCGGGCTTCGAGCGCGGCGAGCAGCGCTCGTTCCGAGAGCTGGCCTCGCGCGTCGGTGAGCAGTACGCGCACGAGCTCGAGGACCCGCTGCCCCCGGAGCTGCGCCGTCGCCTGGAGCTGATGCCGCTGCCGGAGGCGCTGCGCTTCATCCACTTCCCGCCGGACTCGGCCGACCTGGAGGCGCTCGACGTCCACCAGAGCCCGGCGCACCGTCGGCTCGCGTTCGACGAGCTGTTCTTCCTCCAGCTCGGCATGGCGCTCAAGCGCCAGGGCGTCAAGGCGGAGCTGGGCATCGCGTTCGACGTGTCCCCCACGCGGATGGACAAGGCGCGCGCGGCGCTGCCCTTCCAGCTCACGGGGGCCCAGGCGCGCGTGGTGGAGGAGCTCGCCCGGGACATGGCTCGCGAGGAGCCGATGAACCGGCTGGTGCAGGGCGACGTGGGCAGCGGCAAGACGGCGGTGGCCATGGTCGCCGCGATGGTGGCGCTGCAGGCCGGCTACCAGGTCGCGGTGATGGCCCCCACCGAAATCCTGGCGGAGCAGCACGAGCGCAACTTCCGCAAGGTGCTCGGTCCGCTCGGCTTCCAGGTGGGGCTGGTGAGCGCGTCCGGCACGGCGAAGGCCAAGCGCCAGGTGCGCGACGCCGTCGCCCGGGGAGACATCCACCTGGCCGTGGGCACGCACGCCCTCATCCAGCAGGACATGTCCTTCGACAAGCTGGGGCTGGTGGTCATCGACGAGCAGCACCGCTTCGGTGTGCTCCAGCGTCACTCCCTGATGAGCAAGGGCCCCAAGCCGGACGTGCTGGTGATGACGGCCACGCCCATCCCGCGCACGCTGGCCATGACGCTCTATGGAGACCTGGACCTCTCCATCATTGACCAGCTCCCGCCTGGCCGCACGCCCATCAACACGCGCGTGTTCAACGACAAGCAGCGCGCGCGCGTCTACGAGTCCATCGCCTCGGAGCTCGCCAAGGGCCACCAGGCCTACGTCGTGTATCCGCTGGTGGAGGAGTCGGAGAAGCTGGACCTGGAGGACGCGACGCGCGGCGTGGAGAAGCTGCGGGCGGCCTTCCCCCAGGCGAAGGTGGGCCTCCTGCACGGGCGGATGAAGGCGGAGGAGAAGGACGCGGTCATGGAGGACTTCCGCGAGAAGCGGCTGGACGTCCTCGTGTGCACCACCGTGGTGGAGGTGGGCGTGGACGTGCCCAACGCCTCGGTGATGGTGGTGGAGGCGGCGGAGCGCTTCGGCCTGTCCCAGCTCCACCAGCTCCGTGGGCGCGTGGGACGTGGCGCCGCGGCCAGCTACTGCTACCTGGTGGCGAGCAGCGCGCGCTCGTGGGAGTCCACCGAGCGGCTGTCGGTGATGGAGGCCAGCAGCGACGGCTTCGTCATCGCGGAGAAGGACCTGGAGATTCGCGGGCCGGGCGAGTTCCTCGGCACGCGGCAGAGCGGCCTGCCGGAGCTGGCGGTGGCGAACCTCGCGCGGGATGGGGACCTGCTCTCCATGGCGCAGGCCGAGGCCCGGCGCATCCTCGCCAGGGACCCGGACATGAAGTCTCCCGAGCACCAGGGCCTGGTGAAGGCGCTCGAGGAGCGGTGGGAAGGCCGGCTCGCGCTCGCGCGGGTGGGGTAGCGCGCGTCAGGGCTCCGCGTCGGGGCTCTTGGGCTTCGGGAGCGGCTCGTAGCCGCGCTCCTCCACCCAGGCACGCTTGCGCGTGGCCGTCCTCCCCTCCGGTCCGGCGAGGACGCCCTCGCCCTCGGTGCAGGCAAGGCCCAACCTCCGCTCGCACGGGTCCACCGCGACGACCGTGCAGCCCTTGAACGAGTAGATGCCGGGGCTGTCGTCCGAGGTCCCGGCGAAGGTGTCCTGGCTTCCACCCAGGTCGATGGTCGTACAGCCCCCACCCTCCGAGGACTGGGGCTCGGAGCACAGGAAGACCGCGCTGTAGGAGCCGCCCGAGGTCTCCCCGGACGTTCGATAGAGGTCCGAATACGGGTCGGCGCAGAGCCAGGCGGTCTCGGCGCACGCCGGCAGGTGGGCCTTCTTGCAGGGGGCGTCGTCCCCATCGCGGGTGAACACCCCATCCTCCCCGCCGAACTTGTCCAGGTTGAAGTAGGTGCTCTTACGGGTCTTCTCATCACCCCAGCGCACGGCGTGGCGCGCGGCGTCGAGGGCCGCGGGCTTCTTCTTCGCGCGGAACAGGCACAAGGACAGGTCCGCCCACGCGGCGCCGTCCTGGGGTGACAGCTGGGTGAGCTTCTCGAACAGGGGACAGGCCTTGGCGAACTGCTTCGCGTCATAGGCCTTCTGGGCCTGGGCACGCAGGGTGGCGGCGTCCGGGGGCGCGGCCGTGAGCAGCAGGAGCAGGGGTGTCAGCATGGAGGGCGTCCGCGTCAGAGGCGGGTGGCGGCCGTGACGTACACCGGGAGGCGGAAATTCACTTCCAAGGTCTCTTCCTGCTCGGTGACGCCCCAGACCTCGAGCTCCCAGGAGACCTCCTCGCCCAGCTGTCGCCAGGTGGAGGAGCGCGCGTCGGTGATAGCGTCCGAAGACGCGGCGTGCCTTCCAGCGGCGATAGAAGGCCCGCAGCAGGAATCGCCAGGTCACGTAGAGCCCCAAGGTCGTCAGCGCGAGCATCATGAACCCACCGCCGAGCCGCTGCTTCTGGGGCGTGTCCGGGCCCAGGACCTCGGGGGCGAGGTGCCCGAAGGCGCCGAGCAGCCCCACGATGGCGAGGCCCCCGAGGAGGGGACGCAGGAGCGGCCCGGTCGCGAGCTGGGGGGCCACCGTCTCCTGGGTCCAGGGGTGGTCCCAAAGCCAGGGCTCGGCGCGGTGCGCCTTCGCGAAGGCCCGCAGCCGCAGCGAGCGCCGCATGCGGACCGCGCCCCAGACGCCACACACCAACGTCCCCACGAGCAACGCTCCCTGGAGGCTGACCGGCTCGAGCGTGGTCGTCCGGAGGCCGAGGAGCTGATACCCGCCGACGAGCGCCAGCAGCAGCGGGATGATTCCCTGGACGAACGGGAGACGCGTGGGCGGAGGTTGGATACCGCCTGGGGATTCGACTCGCCCGAAGATGTACGCCGGCTCGGCCATCGCGCGAGCGTAGGGTGGGGGGCCTTGCCTTGGATAGCGTGCCGCCGGGGAAATTCCCGCGAGGCTTGTTGGACCCGCCCGCTGCTGCGAGCGCCTCGCGTGGTTAGGCTTCGGGCATGGGAGATCTGGAGCGCGCCGAGTATCTGTCCCGACAGGGCATCCATGATCCTCGGGTGCTGGAGGGCATCGGCCGCTTGAGCCGGGCGGAGTTCGTGGCGGAGCACTCGCGCTCGGAGGCGGGCGTCGACGCGCCGCTGCCCATCGGCCATGGACAGACCATCAGCCAGCCCTATGTCGTGGCGTTCATGACTCAGGCCCTGCGCCTGGAGGGGCATGAGCGGGTGCTGGAGATCGGCACCGGCTCCGGCTACCAGACGGCGCTGCTGTCGCTCTTGTGCCGCGAGGTGTTCACGGTGGAGATCATCCCGGAGCTCGCCCGCTCGGCGCGCGAGCGGCTCCACCGGCTGGGCTTCGAGAACGTGTACTTCCGTCAGGGCGACGGCGCGGAGGGCTGGCCGGAGCAGGCGCCGTTCGACGCCATCATGGTCACCGCCGCGCCGGTCGAGGTGCCCTCCATGCTGCTCGCCCAGCTCCGGCGCGGGGGCCGGATGGTGGTCCCCGTCGGACCGCTGGAGGGCGCCCAGCAGTTGCTGCTCATCCATCGGGCCAAGGAGGTGGGGCAGCTCCCCCGGGTGGAGACGCTCTTGCCCGTGCGCTTCGTCCCCTTGACGGGGCCGACGGGAGTCCCCCGGCCCTGACGGACCCGAGAGGGGAGCGGTCCGCCCGGATGCCTGGAAGCCACCACGGGCCGAGAAGTCGCGTTGCCCCCGAACGTGGCCGCCCGCTAACGTCCCGGCATCATGATCATCTGTCCGGTCTGCGACCACGTACAGCCCGAGGGCACCGAGTGCGATGTCTGCGGGAAGCGCTTCCCGGTGGACGCCGCGGGCGCGACGCCCCCGGTGGCCCCGCTGCCGGAGCTGGAGCTGACGCCGCACGCCGGTGGCCGCGACGCGGTGAACGCGCAGCCATTGCCGGAGCTGGACATCACGCGCCTGCGCAGCGGGCCGGACCTGCCGCCGCAGGTGGTGCAGGACCTGGAGCTCACGCGCTCGGCGCCCACGGGGGATCTGCCGGTGGCGGTGCTCCCCGAACTGGACACGGGCCGCGCGCCGGATGACGGCGTGCGCACCGCGGCCCCGCTGGGCGCCGTGGTCTGCCGCTACTGCCGCAACGTGCAGGCGCAGGGGCTGCTCTGCGACAACTGCGGCATGCGGCTGCCTCGCGCCCGCGTGGCGCCTGTCGTGGTGGCCGGGAAGCCGGGCGAGGACAACGACTGGATGGCCTGCCCCTCGTGCCACACCCGGGGCCGCCCGGGTCGGGCCTGCTCCGAGTGTGGCACGCGGCTGGTGGAGCAGACATGAGCGCCTCGGAGTCCGGCTTCAAGGCGGAGTATGCGTGCAGCGAGGGCTGCGACTTCCGGGCCTCGCTCCTGGACGTCGTCTATCGCTGCCCGCGCTGCGAAGGCCTGCTGGAGGTGCGTCACGACGTGGACGCCCTGCGCGCGGTGCCCGCGGCGGAGTGGAAGCGGCGCTTCGAGTCGCGCTTCGGTTCATCGCGCCTGCCGGAGGGCTCCGGCGTGTGGGGCAAGCGCGAGTGGGCCTACCCACAGCTCCCCGTGGAGGACATCGTCTCGCTGGGCGAGGGCCGCGTCCCGCTCAAGCCCCTGCCGCGCATGGCGTCCGAGCTGGGGCTGTCCGCGTTGGACCTGAAGGAGTGCGGCGTCTCGCCCACGGGCAGCTTCAAGGATTGGGGCATGACGGTGCTCGTGTCCGCCGTGAAGCACATGCGGGCCCGGGGCGTGCCCCTGCGCGCCGTGGCGTGCGCGTCCACGGGAGACACCTCCGCGGCGCTGTCCGCCTACTGCGCGGCGGCGGGGATTCCCGCGGTGGTCTTCCTGCCGCGCGACAAGGTCTCCCTCGCGCAGCTGGTGCAGCCCATCGCCAATGGCGCGCGTGTGCTGTCGCTCGACACGGACTTCGACGGCTGCATGCGCCTGGTGCAGGCGGTGACGGCGGACACGGGCCTGTACCTGGCCAACTCGATGAACTCGCTGCGCATCGAGGGCCAGAAGATGGTCGCCGTGGAGCTGTGCCAGGACCTGGGCTGGGAGCCACCGGACTGGGTGGTGATTCCGGGCGGGAACCTGGGCAATGCCAGCGCCCTGGGCAAGGGCTTCGAGCTGATGCTCGAGCTGGGCCTCATCACCCGCAGGCCGCGCATCGCCGTGGCGCAGGCCCAGCGCGCCAACCCCCTGGCCCGCGCCTTCCGGGGCGGCTTCCAGGAGCTGCGGCCCATGCAGGCCGAGAGCACGCTGGCGTCCGCCATCCAGATTGGCAACCCGGTGTCCTTCCGCCGCGCGGTGCGAATCCTCAAGGCCTTCGACGGCGTGGTGGAGGAGGCGACGGAGTCGGAGCTGGCCAACGCCGCCGCGCGCGCGGACCGCGAGGGGACGTTCACCTGTCCCCAGACGGGCGTGGCGCTCGCGGCGCTGGAGAAGCTCGTCGCCCAGGGCGTCATCGAGAAGGGCTCGCGCGTGGCGGTGGTGTCCACCGCGCACGGGCTGAAGTTCGCGGACTTCAAGGTGGGCTACCACCGGGGCACGCTGGCGGACGTCACCAGCCGCTACGCGAATCCTCCGGTGCAGCTGCCCGCCAACCTCGAGGCGGTGCGCTCGGCCCTGTCGGACCTGGGCTGACGTCGCGAGGGAAGGGCGGGGCTCACCTCGAGGGGAGCCGCCGCCCCCGGAGACGGCGAGGCGCGCGTCAGTCCGCGAGCAGCGGGACGCGCTTGTCGATGGTGAGCCCGAAGCCCGCGAGGCCCCGGTAGGTGATGTCCGTGTTGGTCATCACCTGCAGCGTGCGCACGTTCAGGTCATTGAGGATCTGGCAGCCCATGCCCAGGTCGCGCGTCTCGTGCGGGCCGCTGCGCAGGTCGGCGCTGCCGTCCGCGTTGCGCTTGTGGTGGATGCCGAAGTCGTCCCCGTGCATGCCGGGCAGGTACACCAGGACGCCGGTGCCCTCACGCGCGATGCGGGCGAGCGACTGGTCCAGCAGCGCGTTGCAGTTGCACGTGGGCGAGCCGAACACGTCGCCCATCGTGCAGGCCGCGTGCAGGCGCACCAGGGCGCTCGGGCGGGCGGCGGGGTCTCCCTTCACCAGCACCAGCGACTTGGCGCCGTCCGGCAGCCACGTGTACGTGAGCGCCGTGAAGTCGCCGTAGCGGGTGGTGACGGTGTGCTGGCCCGGCTCGCGGCGCACCAGCCGGTCCTTGCGGCGGCGGTACTCGATGAGGTCCGCGATGGTGATGACGCGCAGCTTGTGCTCCAGCGCGAAGGCCTGGAGGTCCGGCATCCGCATCATGGTGCCGTCGTCCTTCACCAGCTCGCACAGGATGCCGGAGGGGCCCAGGCCCGCCAGCCGGGACAGGTCCACGGTGGCCTCGGTGTGGCCCGCGCGGCGCAGCACGCCGCCCTCGCGGTAGCGCAGCGGGAAGATGTGCCCGGGGCGCAGGAAGTCGTTGGCCTGGCTCTCCGGGTCCGCCAGGGCCAGGATGGTCTTCGCGCGGTCCGCCGCGGACACGCCCGTGGTCGTCCCGTGCCGGTAGTCCACGGACACCGTGAAGGCCGTGCGGTGGGACTCGGTGTTGTCCGACACCATCTGCGGCAGCCGCAGCGCGTCCAGCCGGTCCGCCAGCATGGGCATGCAGACGATGCCGCTGGTGTGGCGCACCATGAAGGCCAGGTGCTCGGGCGTCACCTTCTCCGCGGCCATGATGAGGTCGCCCTCGTTCTCGCGGTCCTCGTCGTCCGCGACGATGACGAACTTGCCGTCGCGGATGTCCTGGATGGCATCCTCGATGGAGGAGAGCTTGGCGTCGTGGCTCATGGTGGCTTCGGTCCGCTCGCGGGTCTGCATGTGCAGGCGCATGTAGCGTCTAGGTCCGGGGCTGGCAAGCCAACCCGCCTCCCGGCGTGCGCCCGGATGATGGGCCGGAGTAGGTCCTCCAGGGGCGCTCCTCCGACTGCCCGTTTCGGTGTGGGCGGAATCGTGTGCGACCTGGAAGGTTGGAGTCCCCAGGGACGATGACTCGACGCGTGGGACGGGCTGCTGTAGGGTGCCCGGTTCCGAGATGAGCGCCAACACCCAGGACTTGAGGACGCGGCTCGACCAGCTCCAGGAGAGCCTGTCCGTCCGCCAGAGCACCACCCACTTCGCCCACACCGGGGTCGCCACCATGGTGGCCCTCATGTTCGGTGGGGCGGCGGGCAAGCTGTTCTACGACTCCCTGCGCACCCCGCTGCTGGCCTGGGGCGTGGCCCTGCTGGCCGTGGTGCTGCTGGGGTACGCCTTCCGCCGCTACGTGCTGGGACGCCGGGTGCTGGCGGACGAGCTCCAGCGCTACCAGACGATGCTGGAGCTGCGCAGCCAGCTCCGGCTGGACGAGCCCTCCGCGCTGCTGCCCCAGTGAGCGGGGCGCGCAAGGTCTCCCGTCGGGGCCGGTTCATCGTCCTGGAGGGACTGGACGGCGCCGGCACCACCACGCAGGCGGAGCGGCTGGCGGCCGCGCTGCGGGCGGAGGGGCATGGGGTGCTCACCACGCGTGAGCCCTCGGACGGGCCGGTGGGCACGCTGATTCGCCAGGCCCTCACGGGCCGCCTGGGCCTGCCCCAGGGCGCGGGGCCCCTGACGCCCCAGACGCTGGCGCTGCTGTTCGCGGCGGACCGCACGGACCACCTGGCGGCGCGCGTGTTGCCCTCGCTGGAGGAGGGCAAGCTCGTGCTGTGTGACAGGTACGTGCTGTCCTCGCTGGCCTACCAGGGGGCGTCCCTGCCCATGGGCTGGGTGGAGCAGGTGAACGATTACGCCGTGTCGCCGGACCTGACGCTGTTCGTGGGCGTGGCGCCGGAAGTCGCCGCGAAGCGACGGGCGGCGCGGGGTGGGGCGGCGGAGCTGTTCGAGGCGGACGAGGCGCAGCGGCGCATCGCGAAGCAGTACCTGGCCGCCATCCGCCGCCGCGCGAAGAAGGAGCGCATCGTCCACATCGACGGTGAGCAGGGCATCGAGGCGGTGACGCAGGCCTCGCTGGTCCAGATTCGCAAGCTGCTCGGCCGCAAGCGCTAAAGGGGGCCTGAAGCCCCACGTGGTCCGGTGCGCCCCAGCCCCGAGGGGCGGGGCCCGGCCCTTTGAATTCGGACATCGCGGACAGTCCCCCCGACTCGCGCCACGGAAATCCGAGCCGTTGCGGTAGAGTCCGCCGCTCCATGGAGCGCACGGGCGCGGCGGCGATCATCATCGGCAACGAGGTCCTGACGGCGAAGGTCCAGGACCAGAACGGTCCGCACCTCATCAAGAGGCTGCGCGAGGTGGGCATCCCCCTGCGTTCGGTGGAGACCATCCTGGACGACGTGGACGCCATCGTCGACGCGATGAACCGGGCGCGGCAGCGCGCGCGCTACGTGTTCACCAGCGGCGGCATCGGGCCCACGCACGACGACGTCACGGTGCGCGCGGTGGCGATGGCGCTGGGCAGGTCCGTGGTGCGCCTGCCGGAGATGGTGTCGCTCATCGAGGCGCGCGCGCCCGAGGGCAAGGTGACTCCGGAGGGCATGCGCCTGGCCGACGCGCCCGAGGGCGCCGTGCTGCTGCCCCAGGCGGGCACGTGGTACCCGGTGCTCACCGTCGGTGACGTCTACCTGCTGCCCGGCGTGCCGCAGCTCTTCCGGATGCAGCTGGAGACGGTGCTCGCGCGCTTGAGCGGCAGTCCCGTGGTGCTCCAGAACCTGTTCCTACGCCTGGGCGAGAGTGAAATCGCCGCCGTGTTGGACCACGTGGCGCTGAACATGCCGCACGTGGCCATCGGCTCGTATCCGGAGTTCGACCCGGCCAAGGACTACCGGGTGAAGATCACCGTCGAGGCCGGCGAACGTGGCCCCGTGGAGGAGGCCGTCGCGCGCATCATCGGCGGCCTGCCCGACGGCGCGGTGCTGCGGCGGGAGTGACGAAGCCTCCCGCCGCGCCCGGCGACTACAGCGACAGCCCCAGCCGCTGGCGCAGCCGGAAGAAGTCGTCGGTGAAGGACCAGGACACCAGGGTGCGCAGCCGCTCACCCTCGCGGACGGCCTGGATCACGGGCTCGGCCGAGTCCAGCTTCGCGCCCGCGAAGTTCGGGTCCTCGCGCAGCACCATGCCCAGGCCCACGGACACGTCGCCCGCCATCAGCAGGCCCGCGCGGTCCGCCGAGTAGTCCAGCGCGTCCAGCCACGGCGCCAGCTCCAGCTTCTGCACGTCGCCCAGCGACATCGCGGGGCCCTCCAGCGCCTTGATGGCCTTGCGGGAGAACGCCTTGCGCAGCTGCTTCACCGCCTCGTCGTTGCGCCGGCCCAGCGCGGAGAAGTTCTGCGCGTGGATGCGGATGGCGTTGCCGAACAGGTCCGCCGTCTCGCCCTGCGACAGCTTCTCCAGCACGGCCGCCTTGTTGAGCAGGCCCAGCGCCGCGCGGCCCAGCAGGAACTTCTGCTCGCGCGCGTTGAAGCGTCGCACCACGTCCTGGCCGATGCACACCGACATGGGCTCGGTCGTCTCCAGCACCGTGAGCCCGCGCCGCGCCTGGTACGCGTCGAACTCCTCGACGCCGAACACCTGCGCCACCGCGCGCACGGCCTTGTACACCGCGCTGTCCGGCTTGAGCTTGTCCGTCTTCGGGTTGACGCCGACGATGTCGAAGCTCGGCGGGTAGACCTTCTCCAACTGGTCGCCCATCGCCCGCAGCACCTCCAGCAGCGGGCCACGGACGCCCGGGTGCAGCAGCACCGTGTCCACGTCCGTCGACGTCAGCGCCTCGCGAGCCTCCTGCGCCAGCCGCGCGCGGCCCTCCGTGTAGAAGGCCAGCTCCACCTCGTTCGTCGAGCGCAGGAACTGGAGCACCGACGCCACGCAGAACGCCTTGTCCAGCTGCTTGAGGCCCTCCCACAGCTTGAACAGCGCGTGCAGGCTGTCCACCCGCGTCGGGTCCTGGCGGAGGATCTGCTTGTGCTCCTCGATGGCCATCGGCACGGACGACGTGTCGCGCGCGTACAGGCCGGCCAGCGCGAAGCGGGCCGTGAGGTTCGTGCCATCCGCGTCCACCACCTGGCGGTACAGCCCGGTGGCGCGGGCGGGCTCGGACAGGGGGCCCGCGTACAGCTCCGCCACCCGCACCCGCAGGGCGCTCGCGCGTCGTGGGTCCGTGGACGCCGAGGCCTGGGCCTCCAGGAGCTGCGCCAGCTCCGGCAGGTTCCTCGCGCGCTCGTACAGCGTCACCAGCTTGTCGATGAGCGTGGTGTCGCCGGGCGACAGCTCCAGCGCGCGGCGGTACAGCGGCGTGGCCGCGGCCGCGTCACCCAGGCCCTCGTCGTACGTGCGCGCCAGCTCCAGCGTGAAGCGCGCGCGGGCGTCCGGGGGCAGCTCCTGCTGCAACAGCTTGTGCAGGCAGTCCACCGCGCCCGCGTAGTTGCGCGCCTGCGTGTGCAGCGTGGCCAGCCGCTCCAGCGCCTCCTGGTGCCGGGGCTGCGAGGCGAGCACCGTCATCAGATACGCGATGGCGCGCGTCGCGTCGTTCAGGTGCGTCTGGTACAGCGTGCCCAGCGTGAGGTGGAAGGGCGCGAGCGTGCGCACGTCTCCGCCCAGCTGCACGCGCTGGGTCAGCATGGCCGCGGCCTCCGCGTACTGCTGGGCCTCCAGCAGCAGGGCGGCGCGCAGCTCCAGCGCCTCGATGTGGCCCGGCTGCGCCGACAGCGCCTTCTCCAGCAGCGCCACCGCGCGCGGCTTGTCTCCCAGCGCCCCGTGGTGCAGCCGCGCCGCGCTCACGAAGCCCGTGGCCGCGGCGACGTGGTCCTTCTGCGCCAGCTTCGCCTCGGCGCGCCGCTCGTGCAGCGCGGCCAGGTCCGCCGAGCCGCCCCGGTGCGCCAGCAGCTCCTCCAGCCCCGCCTGCGCCGCCGGGTGCAGCGGGTCTCTCTCCAGCGCCTGCTTGTAGAGCGCCGCCGCGCCGTCCGTGTCCTTCTGGATGAGCGACGCCAGCCGCGCCGCGCCGATGAACGCGTCGATGGCGCCGCGCGGGTCCTTGCTCAGCCGCGCCTCGGCCTCCAGCGCCGAGCGCGCCTCGGCCGCGTCTCCGCGCCGCATCGCCACGCGCCGCGTCCCCTGCAGCGCCGGGATGCACTGCGGCTGCAGCTCCAGCGCCTGCTTGTAGAGCGCCGCCGCGCGCTCCAGGTCCCCGAAGCGCGTCTCCGCGAGCTCGGCGGTGCGCAGCAGCATCTCCAGCGCCTCGTCCGCGTCGCGCGCGTGCGCCAGCCGCAGCGTGTACAGCCGGGCCAGGCCCGACACGTCCCCCGCCAGCTTGAGCGAGCGCTCCAGCGCGAACGCGAGCCGCGCGTCACCCGGGTCCGCCTCGAAGGCCCGCTTGTACGCCTCCAGCGTGCCCTCCGCGGGGCCCTTGTCCAGGTCCACCACGGCGGACAGCCGCAGCGCGGTGGCCAGGCGCGGATCATTCACCCGCTCGGCGATGCGCTGACGCAACTCCGCGCGGCGTGGCCGGTCCGAAGCGCGGATGCGCTCCAGCAGGGTGAGGGCGGTGAGGTTGCCCGCGTCCAGGCCCAGCACGGCCTCGCAGCACAGCGCCGCGCGAGAGGGCTCCTGGAAGCGGTCCAGGTACAGCCGCGCCAGCTTCAGGTACGCCGTCACCTTGGCCGCGGGCGTGTTCCCCACCTGCGTCTCGCGGTCCAGGATGGCGACCAGCTCCTTCACGTTGTCCTGCGCCAGGAACAGCCGCTCCAGCGCGCGCAGCGTGGCGGCGTGCCCCGGCGTCAGCCGTAGCACCTCCTGGTAGGTCTCGATGGCCAGGTCCGGGCGGCGCAGCGCGTCCTCCCAGATGACCGCGGCCTGGAACAGCGCGTTGGCCCGCTCCAGCGGGTCCGTGCGGTTGGCGGCCTCCTCGCGCAGCATCGCGACCAGGCTCTCCCACGCGCCCTGGGCGCGGTAGATGCGGGCCAGCGCGCGCAGCGCGGGGAAGTAGCTGGGCGCCAGCATCAGCGCCTCCTGGTACGAGGCGATGGCGTCGTCCTCACGGGACAGGCGCTGCTCGTACAGCTCACCAATCTTGTAGATGAGCGCGGCGGCCTGCTCCGTGGACTGCGAGCTCTCCGACTCCGCCCGGTACATGTCCACCAGCTTCTCCCATCGGCCGTCCTGGGCGTACAGCCGGCCCAGGGCCTTGAGCGCGGGGAGGTACGAGGGGGACAGCGCCAGCACGCGCTCGTACGCGGTGATGGCGCCCGCGCGGTCCTTCAGGTTCTCGTCGAGAATCTCGGCGTTGCGGTGGAGCAGCGACAGCACCTGCTTGGTGTCGCCCGCGAGCGACGCCTCCAGGTCGTGCGTCTCCAGCAGCTCCCGGAAGCGCTGCGCGCGCTCGTACAGCCGCGCCAGGTTGCGGATGGTGGGCAGGTGGTCCGACGCCAGGTCGAGGATGCGCTTCATGCACTCGATGGCGTGGTCCAGGTCTCCCAGCCGGTCCTCGTACACCCCGGCCATCTTGTTGAGCGTGGTGATGAGCTGATCCCGGTCCGACGTCTGGAGCAGGTCCTGCTCGAACATCGCCACCAGCTCCGCGAAGCGGCCCTGGCGCTCGTAGAGGCGGGTGAGGGCCTTCTGCGCGGGGAGGTAGCCGGGTTGAAGCTGCAGGCAGGAGTTGTAGCGGGAGATGGCGTCCTCCTGCCGTCCCAGCCGCTCCTCGAGAATCTCCGCGGCCTTGTACATGCGCGCGGCCTTCTGCTTGGCGTCCTCGGCGGCGGCGACCTCCGCGTCGAAGACGGAGACCAGCCCCTCCCAGTTCTGCATCCGGTAGTAGAGCTTGCCCAGGCCCGCGAGCGCCGCGGCGTGGCCGGGGATGCGCGCGACGATGGCCTGATAGCGCGCCGCCGCGTCGGCCTCGCGCTTGAGGACCTCCTCGTACAGCGCGGCCAGCCGCAGGTTGGTGGCGACCAGCTCGCTCTCGTCGTTGAGCGAGCCCACGCGCGCGAGCAGCACGTCCGCCAGCTCCTCGAAGCGGCCCTGCGTCTCGTAGATGCCGGCCAGCTCGCTGAGGATGAGCGGATCATTGGGCGCCGCGTGGCGTCCGTCCAGGAGCGCCGCCAGGGCCTCGCCCTTCTGACCCATGCGCTCGTGGACCTTGGCGATCTGCAGATAGGCCGGCGCGGCCTGGGGCCCCAGCAGCGTGGCCTCCGCCGTGAGCGCCTCCAGCAGCTCCTCGGTGTGGCCCTCGCGCTCGGCGGCGCGCTTGAGCGCGGCGAGCAGCAGCGGGTCCGCGCGGTCCAGGGCGAAGGCCTCGCGCAGCAGCGACGCGGCGGGCTCGCGCTGCTTGAGGCGCTCCTCGAGCAGCAGGCCCGCGGACGTCAGGTAGTGCGCGCGCAGCGACGGCTGCTGCATGGTGGCGGCCAGCAGCCGGTAGACCTCCACCAGCGCGGCGGCGTCATTGCGCGCGGCGTAGACGGACTCGAGCTGCGTGAGGACCACCACGTCGGTGGGGCGGCGCTCCAGGCACTGGCGCAGGCACGCGGCGGACTCCTCGTCGCGGGACAGCCGCTCCTGCAGGACGATGCCCTTCTCGAACAGGAGCGCGGCCTGGTGGCGCGCGTCGTCGGTGGCGGCCAGCTCCGCGTCGAGCAGCTGGATGACCATCTGCCAGTTGCCCACGTCCGCGAAGAGCCGGCGCGCGGCGCGGATGTTGACCAGGTAGCGCGGCGCGAGCTTGTACGCGTTCTGGAACGCGACGGCCGCGTTGCGCGGATTCTTGAGCGGCTCCTCCCAGAGCAGGCCGACCTCGTGGAAGAGCTGCGCGGCGGTGGTGGCGTCCGTCGCGCTGAGCGTCCGGGCCTCGCGCTCGAGCGAGGCGATGCGCTCGCGGGCCTCGTCCTCCATGCTGGGCGTGGGCGCCGCCTGGGGCGCGGCCTGGACGGACTGCGTGAGCACTTCCGTGGCGGAGGGGCCCGTCTTGCCAGACACGACGGCGGTCGGAGGAGGGGCGGCCGTGACAGGGGGTCGCGGGATGTCGTTGCGCTCGCTCATGAAAGGCCGGCTCCGGGGGCCAGGGATGATGAGGGGAGAATGGCCGGGAGCGGTCGTAACACGCGCTTGCCCGGTCCCTCAACTTCCCGACTTTCCAGGCGATTTGGGTGTCCGGATACCCGGGGAGCAGCCGTGCGCCTGCTCGGGAATCCGGGGGGAGGCGGTGGTGACACGCCCACGAACCGGCCAGGCGATGGAACCGCCGCGGCGTTGTGGTGGAGTTCGTGGTGAGCAGGGGTTCCCACGAAGGAGAGACACAGGTGCCGACCCAGATGACGCGGTCCCAGGTGATGAAGGCGCTCGAGGCGGCCGGCGACCCGAGGGTGCGAGAGCGCTATGTGCGCGACGGCGCCGGGGAGAACGTGTTCGGCGTCTTGATGGGGAAGGTTCGCGCGCTCGCCGGCCAGGTGGGGCAGGACCACGCGCTGGGCCTGGAGCTCTGGGCCACGGGGAACCACGAGGCCCGCCTCCTCGCCTGCATGCTGCTCGACCCGGAGGCCCTCACGGAGAAGGCGGCCCGCGAGCTGGTCGAGCCGCTCACCCTGCCGCTCCTGGTGGACGAGCTGGTGGGCCGGGTGCTCGTGAAGGCGCCGGTCGCCGAGGCCCTGGAGAAGCGCTGGCGAGACGGCGATCAGGAACTGCCGCGCCGCGCCGGCTGGAAGCTCCTCGCCGGACGGATTCCGGCGGGACTGGCGAAGGACCTCGATGTCGGGGCGACGCTCGCTCGCATCGAGAGGGAGCTTCCGGGCGCGCCGTACCGCGTGAAGGAGGGACTCAACTATTGCCTCGTGTGGATCGGCCTCCATCTGCCGGAGCACCGCGCCGAGGTCATCGCCATCGGTGAGCGGTTGGGTCGCTGGGACACGAGGCCCATCCCGAAGGGCTGCACGTCCAGCTACGCGCCGGAGTGGATCGCCGCGGTCCTCGCGCTGCGCAAGGGCGAGAAGACCGAGGCGCGCAAGAAGATGGAGGCCGCGGCCGGGAAGAAGAAGCCCGCCCCGGCGCGTGAGAAGCCCTCGACGAAGAAGGCGGCACCCGCGAGCAGGAAGAGCGCGTCGAAGACGCCAGCTCCGGCGAGCCAGAAGCGCGCGCCGAAGAAGGTGGCGGCCCGGAAACGCGCGGGCTGAGCGGTGGGCGGAGCGAGGCTCCGCCGAACCGGACTGGCCCTACAGCAGCTCGCTCAGGTTGCTCTCCGCGATGCTCGTCAGCAGGGAGACGCGCTTGTGCAGCCACGACCCGAACGGCTGGATGCGGCCGACGGGCGTCTTCTTCGGCAGGTCGGTGATGCTCTCGTCGAACGCGACGATGGCCCGCTCCCCGGCGGCGTTCACGGAGCGGTTGTCGAAGGCGAAGGACCGGTCGACATGCCAGCCGCCATGGAAGGGCTGGAGGTCCTCCAGCGCCTCATTGCCCGAGGCCTCCACCAGATCGTTGATGTCGTAGACGTCGTCGGCGATCTCCATGCAGCTCCAGCCACCACCGGTGACGTTGCCGGCGTGGAAGCACGGCAGGTCCTCGTCGGCGTTCGCGGAGATGATCCACGTGATGGAGCCGTAGACGCGCAGGAAGTAATCCCAGCTCGACTCCTTCTTCCTGGGCTTGAGCGGCCTGGCCTTCAACCACTGCCCGATGCGCGGCTTGTGGAAGCGCACGAAGAACGACACATGTTCCTCGGCGGACGCGATGCGCTGCTTGTCCTTCTTCGCGTCGACCAGCTCCGCGATGAAGTGCCCCGAGGGGATTCGCTCATGGAGGTCCTTGAGCATCGCCACGGCGAGGTCCACGGCCTCGAAGGCGTCCTGGGGCTTCGGGAACTTCGTGCCCTTGGGCCGCGAGGGCTTCCTGGGCGCGCCCTTCACGGGCTTGGGCTCCGGATTGGGGTACTTCGCTTTCCAGAGCTCCTGGTTGTACTGCACGAAGCCCTCCTTCTCCTTCGCGCGGACGCGCTTCTCCGCGTAGGCGACGGCCGCCTCCCAGCTCTCGTGCGCCTTCTCCTGGCGATCCTCGAGCGTGTGGTTCCCATCGACATGGATGGACCAGTACTGCTTCCCACCCTTGAGGTACTGGCGCTCGAGCACCTTCTTCGAGTTCGGGTTCCAGGCGTTGCCGTCACGGAAGCCCAGCTTGCGGTAGCGAGCCAGCAGGTCCTCGACCTCGGAGGCGTCGACGAGCGCGACGTGGTGGTGCCCGTTCAACGTGCCACGGCGAACCTGGGCCTTGTCCCCGCGCACCGAGATATCGACGTAGAGGAGCCAGCCTCCCCGATACAACACGTGCCGCGCCGTCACGGGCGCGGAGAACTTCTCCGCCTTCGGGTCCCGCTTGTAGAGCCTCCCGGCGCTCGAGACGCGCAGCTCACCGCCCTCCGAGTAGAGCCAGAGCTCATCCTTCACATCGAGCTGCGGGTCCGAGTACCAGATGGCGTCACCGCCATTGAGCTCCTGGAGTCGCTTCCAATCAGGATCAGCCATGGATGGGTTCTCGCCCGGGGCCTGGAGGACGTCAATGCCTCGGGCATCCGCTCCCTGTTTGCCTGGAATCCTCGCGCTGCTCGAGTCGGCGCATGAGGTCATTCAGGTGTCGCGCCATCGTCGTGACGTGCGGTGGTTCGATCATCGTCTGGTGGTTTCCGGGGACGCCGATGAGCTCCAGCCCGCCGCGCACCAGCTCCTGCCATGGGCGCTCGGGATGGAGCGGATGGGGCGGGGTGTACTCCTGGGCGCGCAGATAGATGGCGCGGCCCTCGGTGGGGCCGGGCTCGTAGCTGAACAGCGCGCGCATGTGCGCCTTCCAGACGGAGAGGAAGATCTGCAGGTCCACCAGGGAGAACGACTCCGGCACCGTGGCGCCATCGCGCGCGCGACGCAGCACCTCGAGCATCTGTGCCCGCGGCTCCAGTCCGCGCAGCAAGGTGATGAGCGCGGGTGACGAGTCCCCGAAGATGGCCGCGAGCAGCTCCGCGTCATCCTCGAAGCGCGTGGGGAGCTGCCCCGGGCCCGGCGTGTCGAGGAAGACGAGCAGCTCGGGAGGGACGCCGAGCCGAAGCAGCCGCTGCGCCATCTCGTAGACGATGGTGCCGCCCATGGAGAGGCCCACCAGGTAGTAGGGCGGCTCGGGGCGCAGCTGGAGCAGCGCATTCAGGTGGATGGAGGCGAGCTGCTCGACGGTCTGGAGGGGCTCGCATTCTCCGTTCACGCCGGGCGCCTGGAAGCCGTAGACGGAGCGCTCGGGACCGAGTGCCCGGACCAGCTCCTGATAGCAGAACACCGTGCCGCCAATCGGGTGCATGCACAGCAGCGGCGGCAGGCGGTCGTCACGTCCTCGTTGGAGGAGGACGACGCCGTCGGGCAGTGACGGCGCCTTCGTGGTGGAGGCCACGGGCGCGCGTTGCTCCTCGAGCCACGCGGCGAGCGCCGCCACCGTGGGGCTCTGGAAGAGGACCTGCAGCGGGACCTTGAAGCCGAAGCGCTCGGACAGCTTCGCGACGAGCTGCGCGGCGAGCAATGAGTGCCCACCCAGGTCGAAGAAGCTCGCCGTCACGTCGCGGACCTCGCGGCCCAGCACCTGAGCCCACAGCGCTGTGAGCGCTTCCTCGAGGGGCGTGCCCGGCGCCACGCGCGTCGAGTCGTCGGCGGACGCGGTGGGACGAGGCAGGGCGCGATGGTCGACCTTGCCATTGGCGGTGAGTGGCAGCGCGGGCAGCACCACGAAGTCCGAGGGGACCATGTGCGGTGGCAAGCAGCCCTGGAGGAAGTCGCGGAGCGCGCGAGGCGCCAGCTCCGGCTCACTCGCGACGTAGCCGACGAGGCGCCGGTCGCCGGGGATGTCCTCGCGGACGAGGGCGATGGCGTCACGGACTTCGGGATGGGCGCGCAGCGCGGCCTCGACTTCGCCCAGCTCGATGCGGAAGCCGCGCAGCTTCACCTGGTTGTCGGTCCGGCCGATGAAGTCCAGCGCGCCGTCCTGGCGAAGCCGGACGAGGTCTCCGGTGCGGTACAGCCGCGCGCCGGGCGTCGTCGAGAACGGATGCGGGACGAAGCGCTCGGCGGTGAGGTCGGCTCTGTCCCAATAGCCCCACGCGAGCCCGTCGCCGCCGACATACAGCTCGCCCGTGACGCCCGTGGGCACGGGCCTCAGGTGAGCATCGAGGACGTAGGCGGTGCTGTTGGCGATGGGCCGCCCGATGGGAACGGAGTATTCCTGCGGCGTGCTCACGGGGTGCCAGGAGCTGAACGTGGTGTTCTCCGTGGGACCGTAGACGTGGAGGAGCCTTTGAGGCGCGCCGGCGGAGAGGACCCGGTTGACGCACGCGAGGTCGGCGTTCTCCCCACCGAAGAGGAGGAAGCGCAGGTCGCAGAAGGCCGAGGGCTCCGTGCGTGCGACGAGGTTGAAGAGCGCGGTGGTGAGGAACAGCGCGGTGATGCGCTCCTCGCGCAGCCGGCGGGAGAGCATGGTCGGGTCGATGACGTCGTCCTTGTCCAGGATGACGAGCGTCGCGCCATTGAGCAGCGCGCCCCAGAGCTCGAAGGTGGAGGCGTCGAAGGCGATGGTGGCGGCCTGGCCGACGCGGTCGTCCGGTCCGAGCTGGACGTAGTCGGAGCCCAGGACGAGCCGGAGGACGGCGCGGTGGGGGATGCAGACCCCTTTGGGCCGGCCCGTGGAGCCCGAGGTGTACGTGACGTAGGCCAGGTCGTCCGGTCCGGTGTCGCGTGTGGGTCGGTCCGTCGCTTCCTCGTCGGTGAGGGAGAGGGCGTCGATGCACAGCGGTGCGGCGATGCCCTTCGGCACGCGGGACACGAGCGAGGTCTGCGTGACGATGCACTGGACCTGCGCGTCCCGGGCCATCAACTCCAGCCGTTCGGAGGGATAGTCCGGGTCGAGCGGCACGTAGGCACCACCGGCCTTGAGGATGGCGAGCAGCGTGACCACCAGCCGAGGCGAGCGGGGCAGGCACACGCCGACCCGAGGCAGTGCACGGCTCACGCCCTGGGCACGAAGCAGGTGCGCGAGCTGGTTGGCCTGTCGTTCCAGGGCCGCGTACGTGAGCACCGTGGTGCCATGCTGGAGGGCGATGGCCTCGGGCCGTCGGGTGGCCTGGGCCTCGAACAGGTCGACGATGGAACTCTCAGCCGGGTAGTCGCGAGCGGTGTCGTTCCACTCGACGAGCCATTGCTGTCTCTCTTGTGCGGAGAGCAGGTCGAACGCGTGGATGGAGGCATGGGGATGCCGGACCACATGCTCCATCAGCGCGCGGAGATGCCGCGCCATGCGCTCGATGGTCGCGGGTGAGAACAGGGCCGTGGCGTACTCGAAGACGCCCACGAGCCCATCCGCGGACTCCTCCAGGGAGAGCGTGAGGTCGAACTTCGACGTCCCGGGATGCAGCTCCACCGCGTCCACCGTGAGGCCCGGGAGTTGAAGCTGACCGGTGGGCGCGTTCTGGAGAGCGAACATGACCTGGAGGAGAGGGCCATGAGAGAGGGAGCGCTCGACGCGGAGCTCATCGACGAGCTTCTCGAAGGGAAGCTCCTGGTGGGAGTAGGCGGAGAGGCAGACGTCGCGGGTGCGGAGGAGGACGTCGAGGAAGGAAGGGTTGCCGGAGAGGCGAGCGGGGAGGGGGAGCGTGTTGACGAAGAAGCCGATGAGGGATTCGAGCTGGGGGCGAGTGCGATTGGCGATGGGAGAGCCGACGAGGAAGTCGAGCTGGCCGGAGTAGCGGGAGAGGAGGAGCTGGAAGGAGGAGAGGAGCGCCATGAAGAGGGAGGCGCCGTGGTGACGAGCGAGGGAGTCGAGAGAGGAGCGGAGGGAGAGGGGGAGGAAGAAGCGGTGGAGGGCGCCGTCGAAGCGCTGGAGGGAGGGGCGAGGGAAGTCGGTGGGCAGCGAGAGGAGGTGGGGGACGCCGTCGAGGAGGCGAGTCCAGAAGGAGAGCTGGGAGGAGAGGAGGTCGCCGGAGAGGTGGGAGCGCTGCCAGGAGGAGAAGTCGGCGTACTGGAGGGAGAGGGGAGGCAGCGAGGGGGAGGAGAGCTCGCGGTAGAGGACGCCGAAGGACCAGCCGTCGGAGATGATGTGGTGGAGGTTGAGGAGGAGGACGTGGCGCTGGGGAGCCAGGCGGAAGAGGCGAGCGCGGAAGAGCGGACCCTTCTCGAGGTCGAACGGCGCCGCGGCTTCGAGTCGCACGCGTCGCGTGGCCTCCTCATCGGGCGACTCCAGGGCGGAGAGGTCGAATCGCTCCCAGGACAGCTGCGCTGAGTCCTGGATGTGCTGGAGGGGAGCACCGTGGCCTGGGAAGGTCGTGCGAAGAGACTCGTGTCGGTCCACGAGGCGCTGGAGGCGCGCGCGGAGCGCCTCGGCATCGAGCTCGCCGTCCAGTCGGAGCGCGAAGGGCATGTTGTAGACGCCCTGTTGCTCGTGGAGCTGGCTGAGAAACCAGAGTCGCTCCTGCGCGAAGGAGAGCGGAGGCGCCGTGTCCCGAGTCCTCCGGGGAATGAGCCCGGCGTCTTGTACCGAGGGCGAGGTTCCGAGGAGCTTCTCCACGGCACGCGCGAACCGTTCGAGCGTCGGCGCCTCGAAGAGCAGCTTCACGGGAACGGTGACACCGAGCGATTCCCGCGCACGGGAGACGACCTGTGTGGCGAGCAGGGAGTGCCCGCCCAGCTCGAAGAAGTTCGCCGTGACACTGAGCTGTTCGAGCTGGAGGACCGAGGACCAGATGGCCGCCAACGCCACCTCCAGCCCGGTGCGAGGCGCCACGAAGTCCTCGACGGTGCCTCCCTCCGGGGCCGGGAGCGCGCGTCGGTCGACCTTGCCGTTCGGTGTCAGGGGCAGCGCATCGAGCACGACGAAGGCCGACGGCACCATGTGAGCCGGGAGCTGGCTCCGCAGGTGCTCACGAAGTGTCGTCGCGGTCGTGGAGGTCGCGGCGTAGGCCACGAGGCGTCTGTCTCCGGGAGAGTCCTCGCGGACGAGGACCGCGGCGTCGCGGACCTCGGGATGTGCACGCAGCGCAGCTTCAATCTCACCCAGCTCGATGCGGAAGCCGCGCAGCTTCACCTGGTTGTCGGCGCGGCCGACGAACTCCAGCTCACCGTCCTGGCGGAGTCGGACGAGGTCCCCGGTTCGATAGAGCCGAGCCCCTGGAACCGAGGAGTCCGGATGCGGAACGAAGCGCTCGGCGGTGAGGTCGGGTCTGTTCCAATAGCCCCACGCGAGCCCCTCGCCACCGACATGCAGCTCGCCGGTGACGCCCAGGGGAACGGGTTGCCCGTGGGCATCCAGGACGTAGGCCGTGCTGTTGGACACGGGGCGACCGATGGGCACCGAGTGCTCCTGTCGCTGACGCACCGGATACCAGGCGCTGTAGGTGCTGTTCTCCGTCGGGCCGTAGAAGTTCGCGAGCTGCACGGGGGCGCCATGGGTGAGCACGTCGTTCACACAGGACGGGTCCGCGGCCTCTCCGCCGAACCCCAGCCATCGCAGACCCTTGAAGACTTCCGGCTGGGAGCGCGCGACGAGGTTGAACAGCGCGGTGGTGAGGAAGAGGGTGGTGATTCGCTCGTCCTGGATGCGGCGGTTGAGCAGCACCGGGTCGAGGACCTCGTCCTTGTCCAGGATGACGAGCGTTGAGCCATTGAGCAGCGGAGCCCACAGCTCGAAGGTGGAGGCATCGAAGGCGATGGTCGCGGCCTGTCCAACGCGGTCGTCAGGGCCGAGCCGGATGTGGTCGGCCTCGCGAACCATGCGCACCACGCCGCGATGGGGAATGCAGACACCCTTGGGAAGGCCCGTGGAGCCCGAGGTGTAGATGATGTGCGCCAAGTCCTCTGACGTGCTCTCACGAGGAAGCGCGCTCTCATCGGACCTCGTCGGTTCCTCGGCAGGTGACTCGAGACTCAGCACCGGGATGTCCGAGGAGAACGTCGAGCGGAGCGCGTCGAGGCTCACGATGGCGACGACCCGAGCGTCACGGACCATGAAGTCGAGTCGCTCAAAGGGATAGTCCGGGTCGAGCGGCACGTAGGCGCCACCGGCCTTGAGGATGGCGAGCAGCGTGACGACCAGTTCGGGCGTGCGAGGCAGGCAGACGCCGACCTGAGGACGCGCACGGCTCACCCCCTGGCCACGCAGGCGTCGCGCGAGACGATTGGCGCGAGCGTCGAGTTCTCCATAGGTGAGGCTCGTCGACCCGTGCCGCACGGCGATGGCGTGGGGACGCAGGGACACCTGCTCCGCGAACAGGTCGATGATGGACGCACCGGCCGGGAAGGCGCGGGCCGTGTCATTCCACTCGACGAGCCACCGAGTGCGCTCCTTCGCGGAGAGCACGTCGAGAGAGTGGATGGGCGCGTGAGGGTTTCGCGCGACCTGCTCCATCAGGTTCCGGAGATGCTCGGCCATCCGCGCCACAATGTCCGGTGAGAACAGCGCCGTGGCGTACTCGAAGACGCCGTTCAGTCCGTGCGGCGTCTCCTCGATGAAGAGCGTGAGGTCGAACTTCGACGTCCCGGGATGCAGCTCGAGATGCTCGACCGTGACGCCCGGCAAGGTGGGCGGGACACCGGGCGCGTTCTGGAGAGCGAACATGACCTGGAGGAGAGGGCCATGAGAGAGGGAGCGCTCGACGCGGAGCTCATCGACGAGCTTCTCGAAGGGAAGCTCCTGGTGGGAGTAGGCGGAGAGGCAGACGTCGCGGGTGCGGAGGAGGACGTCGAGGAAGGAGGGGTTGCCGGAGAGGCGAGCGGGGAGGGGGAGTGTGTTGACGAAGAAGCCGATGAGGGATTCGAGCTGGGGGCGCGTGCGATTGGCGATGGGAGAGCCGACGAGGAAGTCGAGCTGGCCGGAGTAGCGGGAGAGGAGGAGCTGGAAGGAGGAGAGGAGCGCCATGAAGAGGGAGGCGCCGTGGTGACGAGCGAGGGAGTTGAGAGAGGAGCGGAGGGAGAGGGGGAGGGAGAAGCGGTGGAGGGCGCCGTCGAAGCGCTGGAGGGAGGGGCGAGGGAAGTCGGTGGGCAGCGAGAGGAGGTGGGGGACGCCGTCGAGGAGGCGAGTCCAGAAGGAGAGCTGGGAGGAGAGGAGGTCGCCGGAGAGGAGAGAGCGCTGCCAGGAGGAGAAGTCGGCGTACTGGAGGGAGAGGGGAGGCAGCGAGGGGGAGGAGAGCTCGCGGTAGAGGACGCCGAAGGACCAGCCGTCGGAGATGATGTGGTGGAGGTTGAGGAGGAGGACGTGGCGCTGGGGAGCCAGGCGGAAGAGGCGAGCGCGGAAGAGCGGACCCTTCGCGAGGTCGAACGGCGCCGCGGCCTCGCGTTGGAGGCACTCCTGGAGGTCGTCAGGAGACGAGGTCAGGTCGACGACCCGCCAGTCGAGCTCCATGTCCTCGGAGATGACCTGCGTGGGAGTGCCGCCCCCAGGAAAGCGCGTGCGCAGAGACTCGTGACGAAGGACGACGGCTCGAAGACGCTCACGAAGCGCAGGGACATCGAGCTCACCTTCGAGTCTCAGCCCGAAGGGCATGTTGTAGACGCCCTTCTGGTCATGGAGCTGGCTGAAGAACCAGAGTCGCTCTTGAGCGAACGACAGGGGCAGCGCCGAGTCCCGGCTCACCGTGGGAATGTGCGTGGACCCGGTGGGCTGGGGTTCGCCGAGGAGCTGCTCCAGCACGCGCGCCAGGGACTCGATGGTGGGTGACTCGAAGAGGGCTCGGACGGGGACGTGGACACCGAGCGTGTCCTGGAGGCGGGAGACGACCTGGGTCGCGAGCAGTGAATGCCCACCGAGGTCGAAGAAGCTCGCGGTGACACTGACGCGCTCCAAGGACAGCACCGTGCTCCAGACGTCGACGAGTCGCGACTCCAGCTCCGTGCGAGGCGCGACGAAGTCCTCGGCGTCGAGCAGGCCGAGGCTCGGAGGCGGAAGCGCGCGTCGGTCCACCTTCCCGTTGGGCGTCAGCGGAAGCGCGTCGAGGACGACGACCGTCGAGGGGACCATGTAGCTGGGGAGTCGGCGTCCCAGCGCCTCGCGAAGCCGGGTCCCCGCCACCTGCGTCACGGCATAGGCCACGAGGCGTCTGTCCCCCGGAGTGTCCTCCCGGACGAGGACGGCGGCGTCACGGACCTCGGGATGCGCACGCAGCGCGGCTTCAATCTCGCCCAGCTCGATGCGGAAGCCGCGCAGCTTCACCTGGTTGTCGGCGCGGCCGATGAACTCCAGCTCTCCATCCTGGCGGAGTCGGACGAGGTCTCCCGTGCGATAGAGCCGAGCCCCCGGCACCGAGGAGAACGGATGGGGAACGAAGCGCTCCGCGGTGAGGTCGGGCCTGTCCCAGTAACCCCACGCGAGGCCGTCACCACCGACATGCAGCTCACCGGTGACACCGACGGGGACGGGTTGCCCGTGGGCGTCCAGGACATAGGCCGTGCTGTTGGACACAGGTCGCCCGATGGGCACCGAGAGCTCCGAGGATGGCCGCGCCCGATACCACGTGCTGTAGGTGCTGTTCTCGGTGGGGCCATACCCGTTCACGAGCGCACCAGGGGCGCCATGCGTCAGCACGCTCTGGAGACACGTGGCATCCGCGGCCTCGCCACCGAAGATGACCCAGCGCAGGCCGGAGAACGCATCCGGGTGCACGCGCGCCGTGTGGTGGAAGATGGCGGTGGCCACGACGAGCGCGGAGATGCGCTCCTCCCTCAGCCGGCGAGCGAAGACCGAGGGCTGGAGGAGCTCGTCCTTGTCGAAGATGACCAGCGTGGCCCCGTTGAGCAGCGCGCCCCAGATCTCCAACGTGGAGAGGTCGAACGTCACGGTGGTGACCTGGGCCACCCGGTCGTCGGGCCCCAGGCGGACCTGGTCCGGGTCCAGCGCCATGCGCACGACGCCTCGATGTGGAATGCAGACGCCCTTGGGGCGCCCCGTGGAGCCCGAGGTGTAGATGATGTGGGCCAGGTCCTCCGCGGTGCTGTCGGTCGGCAGCGGCGTGGCCTCGGTGCACTCCAACGTGTCGAGCTTCACCGTGCGCCACGGACCCTCGGGCAGCCGCTCACTCAACGCGCCATGGGAGACGAGGGCCGTGAGGCGTGCGTCGTGGGCCATGAAGGCCAGCCGTTCGGTGGGGTGCTCCGGGTCGAGCGGGACGTAGGCCCCGCCCGCCTTGATGGTCGCCAGGAACGCGACGATGAGGTCCGCGGACCGGGGCAGGCACACGCCGACCTGCGGACTCCGACGGTCGACGCCTCGCGCGCGCAGCACCCGGGCGAGCGCATTGGCGCGGGCATCGAGCTGGGCATATGTCAGCTCGGACACTCCGTGCCGCACGGCCACGGCGTCGGGGTTGCGCGCCACCTGCGCGTCGAAGAGCGCTCCGAGCGGTGTCTGCGACGGGTACGCGCGCGTCGTGTCGTTCCACTCGACCAACCACCGTTGCTGCTCATCCTCGGAGAGCAACGAAGCCCGGGCGCAGGCACGTTCCGGCGCACGGACGAAGGTCTCGGCGAGCCGGACGAAGTGCTCCGCCATCCGCGCGACGGTGGGCTCGGAGAACAACGCGGTGGAGTACTCGAGGGTGCCTCGCCATCCGTTGGACGAGGGCTCCACCGAGAGGAAGAGCTCGAAGCGCGCCGTGCCGGTGTCCACCTCCAGCGGCGCGACCTGGACACCTGGAAGGCGAAGCTGTCCCCCCGGTGCGTTCTGGAGCGCGAACAGCACCTGGACCAGCGGGCTGCGTCCCGGCTCCCGTTCGACTTGGAGCTCGTCGACGAGCCGCTCGAAGGGATGCTCCTGATGTGCGTAGGCGCCGAGGCACGCGTCACGGGTGCGATGGAGGACGTCGCGGAAGGACGGGTTGCCGGAGAGGCGAGCGGGGAGGGGGAGCATGTTGACGAAGAAGCCGATGAGCGATTCGAGCTGGGGCCGCGTGCGATTGGCGATGGGCGAGCCGACGAGGAACTCGAGCTGGCCGGAGTAACGGGAGAGGAGAACCTGGAAGGTGGCCAGCAAGGCCATGAAGAGCGTGGCGCCTTCATCCTGCGCGAGTCCTTCGAGGGCCTCGACCAGCGGCAGCGGAAGCGAGAAGCGGTGGAGCGCGCCCTCGATGCGTTGACGTGGCGGGCGAGGGAAATCGGTGGGCAGCGCGAGGACGTGAGGCACACCGTCCAGCAGTCGCTTCCAGAACGTCTGCCGCGTCGCGAGGGCCTCACCCGCGAGCCGCACCCGCTGCCACGATGAGTAGTCGGCGTACTGGATGGAGAGCGGAGGCAGCACCGGGGGCGTGCCCCCGACTCGCGCGGCGTACTCGGTGGACAGCTCCCGGAAGAGCACTCCGAAGGACCAACCGTCGGAGATGATGTGGTGCAGGTTGAGCAACAACAGGTGTCGCTGCTCGGCCCACGTCACGAGCATCGCTCGAAAGAGCGGACCCCGGGCCAGGTCGAAGGGTCGTTCCGCCTCCGTCTGCACCCGTCCTCGCGCCTCCTCCAGGGACGCAGCGGACCGCCGCTCCAATGTGATGGACCATGACTCCCGGACCGCTTGCTCGGGCGCTCCTTCGCCGGGGAAGCACGTGCGCAGGGATTCGTGCCGGGCCACCAGGGCCCGCAGGCTCTGCTCCAGCAGGGAGGCCTCGAGTGGCCCGTCCACCTGGAACGCCATCGGGAGCGAGTAGACCGCGCTGCCCGGCATCCATCGGTCGAGGAACCACAGTCGCTGCTGGGCGAACGAAGGGACTCGACGCTCGGCACCCACGGCACGTGGGATGAGGCCTTCATCCTCGTTGTCCGACGGAGCCTCCTCGAGGCCCGCGCACAGCTCGCGCAGGACGGGCTGGTCGAAGAGGGCACGCAGGGGGATGTGCCGCCGGGTCGCCTCGCGCATCCGGGTGACCGCCTGGGTCGCGAGCAGCGAGTGTCCTCCCAGGTCGAAGAAGTTCGCGGTGGCGCTCACCGCGTCCAGCCCGAGCACCTCCGCCCAGATGCGCGCGACGGTCTGCTCGAGCCCCGTCTCCGGCGCGACGAGCTCCGAGGCCGCCTGGGGCGCGGGCAGCCGCGCGCGGTCCACCTTGCCATTGGGGGTGAGCGGCAGCGCCTCCATCACCACGATGGCGGATGGGACCATGTGCCCGGGGAGCTGGCGCTGGACGTGCTCCCGCAGCTCCGACGACGAAGCCCTCGCGACGACATACGCGACCAGTCGGCGGTCTCCGGGCGAGTCCTCGCGAACGAACGCGAGCGCCTCCGTCACCCCCGTGTGCTGGCGCAGCGCGCTCTCCACCTCGCCCAGCTCGATGCGGAAGCCTCGCAGCTTCACCTGGTGGTCGCGTCGCCCGATGAACTCCACCGCGCCATCCGGACGCACACGGGCGAGGTCTCCCGTGCGGTACATGCGACCTCCAGGCGTGTGGCTCCACGGGTCCGGCAGGAAGCGCTCACCCGTCAGGTCCGCGCGCTGCCAGTAGCCCCACGCGAGCCCGCATCCTCCCGTGTACAGCTCTCCCACGTCTCCGTCTGGGACGGCGCGGAGCGACTCGTCCAGCACGTACATCCGGGTCCCCGAGATGGACCGGCCGATGGCCACGGCCGAGGAGTCCTCCTCCGCCAGCGCGCCTCGCATGGGGTGGAAGCTGGTGAAGGTCGTGTTCTCCGTGGGCCCGTAGAAGTTGACCAGGCGCACGTGGGGAAGCTGCGCCAGGGCCTTGCGCGCATGGGGCACGGAGAGGACCTCGCCTCCCGTGAGCAGCTCGCGCACCTTCGCCGTGCCGGGCAACCCCAGCTCCACCAGCTGGTGGAACAAACCCGTGGTCATCCAGACAATCGTCACACCCTGCGCTTCGAGGAACGGCCCCAGCTCATCCAGTCCCGCGGCGCCCTGGGTGAACACCGCCAGCCGCGCCCCGTTGAGCAGCGACCCCCAGATTTCGAACGTCGACGCATCGAAGGCGACGGGCGCGAGCTGCAGCAGTACGTCCTGGGGCGTCACGTCGACATAGTTGGCCCCCAGCACCAACCGCAGCACTCCGCGATGCGGCACGCAGACGCCCTTGGGCCTGCCCGTGGAGCCCGAGGTGAAGACGACATACGCCAGGTCATCCGGGCACACGTCTCGCGCGGGAGGATGGTGGGGGAGCACGGCCAGCGCGTCGCCGAGGACATCCAGACACAGGCGCACGCCCTCCGAGGGCAGGCGCGGCAGCAGCGACGTGCGCGTGATGATGACCCGAACGTCCGCGTCCTGGGCCATGAGCGCCAGGCGCTCGGAGGGGTAGTCCGGGTCGAGCGGTACGTAGGCGCCACCGGCCTTGAGGATGGCCAGGAGCGAGACGAGCAGCTCCGCCGAGCGCGGCAGGCAGACGCCCACCCGGGGGTTCTCGCGTCCGACGCCCTCGGCGCGCAGCCGCCACGCGAGCTGATTGGCCCGCCGCTCCAGCTCCGCGTACGTCAGGCTCACGCCGTCACTGGTGAGCGCCAGCGACTGGGGCCGCAGGGCGACCTGGGCTTCGAAGGCCTCCGCGATGCTGGCCGGAGCGGAATCCTGCGGGAGGGTCGACAAGGAGGGGGCGTCGAGCATGTCAACGCGTCGCCCCCAGGAGATGAGAGACGGTGGCTGCCGCGTGCGACACGGCAGCCGATGGGACAGGGCGTCACGCGTGAGACATGTCTAGGAGGCCTGGCCAGACAGACGCAAGATTGGCTGGCCCTCCCCGCCCTGGTGAGGCGGATCTGAAACTGAGTTGTGTTTCAGGCCGTTGTTCTCACGGGTGACTCGTCGGGTCCGCCGGATTCGTCCCGGCCGCGCGCTCGTCCCCGTCCCGCGCGCCGTCGAGGTCCCGGTCGATGCCGATGCGCGTGCCCGAGCCGAGTGGCACGCAGGTGTACGTCAACACGCCGCCGCTCGCGGTGGTGGCCGTACGCACCGTCGCATCCGTCACCGCCGGCAGGGCCTGCCGGTCCGACGTGAACTTCCCACCTCCCACGTAGAGCAGGCCCACCTCGTGCGAGCCCACCCGGCCCTTGGCCACCAGGTCACACTCGCCCGCGTTGGCGCGCGCCAGCAGCAGGTCGATGCGCGGCCCCGCCACGGCCGCGCGCGCGGCCGTCAGCGTCACCTGCTGCCCGACGATGGGCGCCAGGTTCGTGTCGAACGCGAGCATGAACTGCTCCATGTTCAGCTTCGCCGTGTGGCCCTCGGGCGTGTTCGGGATGCCCACGGAGTTGAAGATGGGGTGGAAGTCGAAGCCGCTGTTGAAGGTGAGCAGCGTGGGGACGCTGCCGTCGCTCAGGAAGCCGAAGCCCCGGACCTGGTCTCCCAGGAAGGGGTCGATGGGAGAGTTGCCGCTGACGAACGGCGCGCCGAACATGCCCACCTTCTGGTACGCGTTGCGCAGGTGCGGCACCTTCGGGAACTGCGGCTCCACGTCGAAGGAGGACTGGCCCGCCGTGCCGAAGAAGCCCTTGAACGCACCCTCGGACGGGTTCGCCTCCGGGTCGATGACGTGGCACGCGCCGCAGGAGCCGTGGAAGAACGTCGTCGTGTTCAGGAAGAAGTCCCGCCCCGCCGCCTGCGCGGGCGTCAGCGAGTTGTCCAGGTGGCGGATGGGGTTGGGCGGATAGACGACCTGGAGCACGAAGTCGGTGAACTTCTGCATCTGCGCCGGCGTGAGCGTCGTGTCGCGGCCCAGCAGGTCCACGAAGGCCGGGTTGAACTGCTTGAAGGCCGCCGCCTCGTCATGGGAGCCCGAGTTGGGTTGCGCGGTGGCCGCGTCGAAGCCGCCGTTGCGGTCGCCTCGCCAGTGCATGGGGCCCTGGTTCGCCATGCCGCGCAGGCTCTGCGTCGCCATGGGGCCCTTGAGCGGATGGAACGCGGTGGACTGGCCGAACGTCGGGTCGTCGCCGAACTCCGGGAGGATGGGAACGATGGGGCTCGGGTTGGCCTTCACCGCGCCGTCCGGGTTGCCCAGGTCCCACGCCAGGCTGTCGAAGTCGCCGAAGATGTGGCAGCTGCCGCACGACGAGTCACCATGGCTGGAGCTCAGCCGCGCGTCGTAGAGGAAGGGCCGGCCTTCGACGACGCTCGCGGGCTCCGGGTTGTACATGGGCAGGTGCGCGATCTCCTGGCGCGTCGTCGTGTTGATGACGGAGATGGCGTTGTCGAAGCGCGTCAGCACGTAGATGCGCCGCCGGGCCTCGTCCAGCACCATGCCCGTGGGCCCGCCGCCGGAGAGGAGGATTTGATTCGCCGTGCTCGGCACGAACGTCCCGTTCTCCAGCGCGGCCGTGGAGTAGACGCCCAGCTTCGACGAGCCGAACGCCGCCACGAACAGCGTCGAGCCGTCCGCCGTCACCGCCATGCCCAGCGGCTGCGCCAGGCTCTTCTCACTCTCCGCGTTGGGCGTGGGCGCGCAGCACACGTCGTAGTCAATGTGCTTGTTGAGGTGGCGCGGCGTCACGCTCGAGTTTCCGAGCACGGTGATGCGGCTCTCGTGCAGGTGGCCGCGCAGCGAGCTGCCCGCGAAGGTGCCCGGGCCCTCGAAGCGCAGGTCGTTCCGCGCCTCGGTGTTGCTGACGTACACCTTCCCGTTGACCGGGTTGACGGCCATGTTGAACAGGATGGTGCCCACGCCCGAGTACACGCTCCCGGGGCCGTGGATGGGCGCGGGAGGGTTGGCGTTGGCGTTGAGGGTGAAGACGTCCTTGTCCGGCAGCGAGAAGCGCACCGACGACGTCCAGGAGCGGTTCAGCACGTCCACCCAGTCCTGGCCGTTGTGCTTGAGCAGGACCCCGACCTCCGGGGCGCGGACGCCCGCGAAGTTGGTGTTGGGGCCGGGGACTCCGCCCACGGCCTCGCCGCCGTCCGGCACCGCCAGCTCATGCATCACCGTGGTGCGGTTGCCGGAGTGGAAGGCCGCCGCGTACACCCGCGAGCCGTCCGGCGTCACCGCCAGCGCCCGGGGCGTGTCCGCGAACAGGGAGACGATGGTGAGCGGCGTGCCACCCAGCGTGGACCCCAGCTGCTCCGAGTCGAACACCCACACGTCCGCGCGGCCGATGCCCGGCGTGGTGAGCTTCGGGTCGAACGGCGCGTTCTGGCCGCGGTGCGCCGCGGTGATGAACGCGCGCCGACGCCCAGGACCGGCGAAGACCAGGTCCCGGGGCTCGTCGCCCACGAGCAGCGTGCGCGTCACCACGCCGCCCTGTCCGTCCGCGTCCACGCGCACCACGCTCACGCTGTCCGACAGGTGGTTGACGACCCAGACCTCGTCGTTCGTCCGCGCGGCCACCGCCACGGGCTCCAGGCCCACGGGCACCGAGCCTCGGTGGGTGAGGCCGTTGTTCGCGACGCGGAAGATCTCCAGCCGGTTGTCCGGCGTGTTGACGGCGAAGAGCAGCTTGCCATCGGGGGACAGCGCGAGCGGCCGCACCTGCCCGCTCTCGAACAGCGTGAAGGACGAGGCCTGGGCTCGGGGGCCCACCACGACTCCCGCCACCAACAACAGCGCGACGACGCTTCTTACGGCACCAGCTCGAACAGCCGTACACGAGGCTTTCACGATGATGCGCTCCAGGGGATGGGTGACGCTTCCCTCCCTCCGCCAGGGGAGTGACGGCCGGGTGGGAATGGGCAATCTTCCGTGGTTCCGCACCGTGACGTAAATGCTGACATCACGACGCGTGAAGGTTTGACACGCGGGCGGGCCGCGCTTGACAGACGCCATTCGTTGAGTCGCGAAGGGGGCGGGTGGTTGGGACTGGAGCGTCCGGACCGACCCATGGCATGTGTGGACGCGCAGGACCTTGACAGGAGTGTGAGCGGATGGCCTGGAAGATGCCCGAGGAACCCTTTGTCGACGCGGAGCCCGACTCCCTGCTGGAGACCGTCATCGTCCCACGCACGCGGGATCTGGGAGACGGCTTCGAGGTGCGCCGCGCGCTGCCGTCGTCGCGCCGGCGCATGGTGGGCCCGTTCATCTTCATGGACCAGATGGGCCCCGCGGTGCTCCAGGCCGGCAAGGGGCTGGACGTGCGGCCCCATCCGCACATCGGTCTGGCCACGGTGACGTACCTGTTCGAGGGTGAGGTGCTCCACCGCGACTCGCTGGGCGTGGTGCAGCGCATCCGCCCCGGCGCGGTGAACTGGATGGTGGCCGGGCGCGGAATCGTCCACTCGGAGCGTACGCCTCCGGAACTGCGGGTCGCGTCCAACCGCATGTTCGGCATCCAGTTCTGGGTGGCGCTGCCCGGCAAGCACGAGGAGGACGCGCCGTCGTTCGTCCATACGCCGTCGGAGGCGCTGCCCGTCGTGCAGGATGGTGGCGTCGAGCTCAAGCTCATCGCGGGGGAGCTGGCCGGTGCGCGCTCGCCGGTGACGACGCAGTCGGCGCTCTTCTACGCGGACGTGAAGCTGGACGCGGGGGCGCGGATTCCCGTGCCCGCGGTGCACGAGGAGCGCGGCCTCTTCGTCGCCGAGGGACAGGTGGAGGTGGGCGGCGAGAGCTTCGGCCCCGGTCAGCTCCTGGTGCTGCGTCCGGGCAAGGAGGTGGTGGCGCGGGGCGGCGGGACCACGCGCTCCAGGCTGCTGCTCTTCGGCGGCGAGCCGATGGATGGGCCCCGGCACATCTGGTGGAACTTCGTCTCCAGTTCGAAGGAGCGCATCGAGCAGGCGAAGGAGGACTGGACGGCCCAGCGCATCGGTCAGGTCCCCGGTGAGTCGGAGTTCATTCCGCTGCCGGAGCCCGAGCCGAGCGTGCCCCGCTATCCCTGACGTGCCCCGCAGGACGGGGCTCGCGGGCCCCGCAGGCGTCTCGCGTCTGCGGGGATTCCGGTGGCCCGCGAGTTGTTCGAACCCTGGACAGACATGCCAACCTCCCGTGAGTCGCCGCTCGGACTGAGGGGAAGCCGACGGGCGAGGGGTCTGGTTGTGTTTGGATTGTGCCGTGAGGCATTCGGTGTAATTGCTTGCGTGCCGGCCCGGGGCGGTTGTCGCCGCCCGGAGAGGTCCGCATGCGGGGGAGTCGCCGTGAGCCTTACTTGTGCCAAGGTCCAGGAGAAGACGGTTTCCGTGGGGGATTATCTGTGGCTCCGTCTCCAGGAGCTGGGAGTCCGTCATGTCTTCGGCGTGCCCGGAGACTTCAACCTGGGGATGCTGGAGCAGCTGTTGAAACAACCCAGGCTGACCTGGGTGGGGTGCTGCAACGAGCTCAACGCCGCCTATGCCGCGGATGGGTATGCGCGACTGAAAGGCATTGCCGCGCTCGCGACGGCGTATGGCGTGGGCGAGCTGAGCGCCGTCAACGGGCTGGCGGGCGCATATGCGGAGCGGGTGCCGGTGGTGGCCATCACCGGGGCACCCCCGTTGTCCCATATGCAGCGGCGCAGCTGGATACACCACACGCTGGGGGACGGTGAGTATGGCAATACGCTCGCCAGCATCGCGCCGTTCACCGCGGCGCGGGCGGTGCTGACACAGGCCAACGCGGCGATGGAGATCGACCGGGTGCTGCGCACGTGCCTGCGTGAGCGGCGGCCCGTGTACCTCCAGCTCCCCACCGACGTGTGCTTCCAGCAGGTGCCCGCGCCAGTGGCGCCGCTCGAAACGGAGGCGGCTGTCAGTGACAGGGCCAGCCTGCGCGCGCTGCTGGAGGAGCTGGTGCCCCGGCTGCGAGGGGCACGGCGCAGCGTGCTGCTGGTGGACAGCGACGCCCAGCGCTTCGGGCTGGGGGCCCAGGTGGTGGCGCTGGCGGAGTCCGCGGGGATGCCCATCGCGTCGCTGGGTTCGGGGCGAGGCCTCCTCGACGAAGCTCACGGGGCCTTCCTGGGCTTCTACGGGGGACGGCTGTCGGACCCGTACGTGCGGGAGTGGGTGGACGGGGCCGACTGCGTGGTGGGCCTGTCCACGCGCTTCATGGACCTCAACACGCACTCCTTCACCCAGCGGCTGGAGCCCTCGCGGTTCGTGGACCTTCAGCCCACCACGGCGGCGTTGGGGCGGGCGGAGTCTCCGTGGCTGCCCTCGCTGTACAGCGGGCTGGTGCTGGGCGAGGTGCTGGAGGCCCTGCGCGAGGCGGTGGGCAGTCGGAAGCGGCAGGACTTCGTGCCCCGCTCGCTGCGACTCCAGTCCCAGGCGGCCGCCAAAACAGCGGCCCCGGCGGCGAGGAGCGAGGGGCCCCTGACGCACGCGCAGCTGTGGCCCGCGCTGTCCGCGCTGCTGGAGCCGGAGGATGTGCTCGTCGTCGAGGCGGGCAGCCCCATGGTGGGCTTCGCCTCCGCGCAGCTGCCACGGGGAGCGAGCTGGGTGGCTCAGCCGCTGTGGTGCTCCATCGGTTACACGCTGCCTGCGGTGCTGGGCACCAGCCTGGCGGCCCCGGAGCGGCGTCAGCTGCTCTTCATCGGGGACGGCTCGTTCCTGATGACGGCGCAAGAGCTGTCCACGTTGCTGCACCTGAAGCTCAAGCCGCTGGTGTTCCTCCTCAACAACGCGGGCTACACCGTGGAGCGCCTCATCGTCGGTCCGCGGTCCGTCTACAATGACATCCCGAAGTGGAACTACCCGGCCATCTGCGATGCGCTGGGGACGCCGGGGCAAGCGCTGACCCTGCTCATCGAGAAGCCCGAGCAACTGGCGCCGGTGCTGGCGGAGGCCGTGCGTGCCCAGCAGGAGGGACGTCTGGTGTTCGTGGAGGTCCGGCTGGCGCCGCTGGATGCCCCCGCTGGCCTGGCCCAGCTGGGCGCCTCCGTCTTTTCGCTGTCATACCGGGAGGACAGCGGACTGCCTCGCCCCTGACGCTGGTGGCATTCCCTCTCAGGGGGTGTCCATGGGCAAATCCCTCTCAGGCTGGTAGCCTGGGAGGGCCGTACAACCCGTGGAAGTTCCCTGGAGGCACGAATGCAGGCTGGAAGGTTCGTCAGCGGTGCGTTGCTAGCGGTGGGGTTGATGCTGGTGGGCTGCGGTGGTCCCGTGGTGGAGGACGCCGAGGCGCAGGACCTCGCGTCGCGCGAGGATGCCGCCCCCAATTGCAATGGGGTGTTCTACGAGCACACGTACTACAGCGACGCCACCTACTCGACGGTCGTGGGCTTCCGTGGCTGTGACTGTGCTTTCTGGTTGAACTACGGCCGGACCTCGGCGTTCGTCGAGTCCTACTACGGGACGTGTCGCTAGCACGTCTTGCTGAAACGACGACGGCCCGCCCCGGAAGTGCTTCCGGAGCGGGCCGCGGTGTCTGTGAATGACAGGCTCAGGCCGTGGCCGCGCGCACCGCCGCGAGCAGCTCGCCGGAGTCGACCAGGTCGCTCACGGCCTGGATGTCCTTGTGCAGCTCGCGATCCTTCTCCATGTGCGGCACCTTGGAGCGGATGAGCTCGTAGGCCGCCAGCGCGCCCTTGCCGGGCTTGACGGGCAGCCGGAAGTCCAGCGCCTGCGCCGCCACCAGCATCTCGATGGCCAGACACGAGCGGGCGAAGTCCCCCACCTGACGGCCCTTGAGCGCCGCCGTCATGCCCATGGACACGTGGTCCTCACGGCCCGCGGACGACGGAATGGAGTCCACCGACGCGGGGTGGCTGAGCACGCGCGACTCGGCCACCAGCGCCGCGCTCGTCACCTGCGCGATCATGAAGCCCGAGTTGAGCCCGGAGTTCTTCGCCAGGAACGCCGGCAGCCCCGACAGCGCCGGGTTCACCAGCTGCTCCACCCGCCGCTCGCTGATGGAGGACAGCTGCGTGAGCGCCATCGCCACCACGTCCATCGCCAGGGAGATGGGCTGGCCGTGGAAGTTGCCGCCCGAGACGATGCGCTCGGTCTCCGTGAAGACCAGCGGGTTGTCCGTGGCGCTGTTGACCTCCACCTCCAGGATGCGCCGCGCGAAGGACAGGCCCTCGCGCGCCGCGCCGTGCACCTGCGGCATGCAGCGCAGCGAGTAGGGGTCCTGCACCTTGCTGCAGTTGACGTGTGTCTCCACCAGCTCGCTGTTCACCAGGATGCGCCGCAGGTGCGCCGCGCACGCCTTCTGGCCCGGATGGGCTCGGACGTCGTGAATCTCCGGGATGAACGGCTTGTGGCTGCCGAGCAGACCTTCCAGCGTCATCGCGCCGGCGACGTCGGCCAGCTCCGCCAGGGACTCGGCGCGCAGCTGGAGCAGGGTGCCCACCGCGCACATCGCCTGGGTGCCGTTGACCAGCGCCAGGCCCTCCTTGGCCTCGAGGATGACCGGCTGCAGGCCCGCCATCTCCAGCGCCTTGCGCGCCGGCAGCCGCTGGCCCTGGTGGAACGCCTCGCCCTCGCCGATGAACACGAGCGCCAGGTGCGCCAGGGGGGCCAGGTCACCGGACGCGCCCACGCTGCCGCGCTCGGGCACGACGGGGACGACGTCGCGGTTGAGCATGTCCAGCGCCAGCGTCAGCGTCTCCGGACGGATGCCCGAGTAGCCCTTGGCGAGCACGTTGCAGCGCAGCAGCAGCAGCGCGCGCGCTTCACCGTGGGGCAGGGGCGTGCCGACACCACAGGCGTGGGAGAGGATGAGGTTGCGCTGCAGGTCGCGCAGGTCCTTCTTGTCGATGCGGACCTCGGCCAGGGTGCCGAAGCCGGTGTTGATGCCGTAGGACGGGGTGTCGCCCGCGGCGACCCGGTCCACCAGGGCTCGCGAGGCGCGGACCCGGGCGGCGGCCTCGGGGGCCAGCTCCACGGTCACCTCGTTGCGGGCGACCTGGAGGATCTGCTCCAGCGTCAGGGTGTCACCGTCGATGAGGATACGGGGGCGCGACATTGGGGGCTCCAAGGGGTGGTGGAATGCGAGACAGCGGCAGCGGGGCTTTACACCGGGGAGTGGGGCTCGTATAGGTCCGCGCGACTGAAGAGGGAGGTCACGGTCCCCGTGGCGCTGATCGTCCAGAAGTATGGCGGTACCTCCGTTGGTGACACCGAGCGGATGAAGAACGTCGCCCGCCGCTGTCTGGCCGCCCAGCAGGCGGGCCATGACGTGGTGGTGGTGGTCTCGGCGATGTCGGGTGAGACGAACCGGCTGCTCAAGCTGGTGGCGCAGATCACCGACCGGCCGGACGAGCGTGAGCAGGACGTCGTCGTGGCCACCGGGGAGCAGGTCTCCATCGGGTTGGTGGCGATGGCCATCCAGGCCCAGGGTGGCAAGGCGACGAGCTTCCTGGGGCACCAGGTGCGCATCGTCACCGACAGCACCTTCTCGAAAGCGCGCATCAAGAGCATCGACGCGCAGCCCATCCGACAGGCCCTGTCCAAGGGGCACATCGTGGTGGTGGCGGGCTTCCAGGGCGTGGACGAGGAGGGGAGCGTCACGACGCTGGGGCGCGGAGGCTCGGACACCACGGCGGTGGCGGTGGCCGCGGCGCTGAGCGCGGATGCGTGTGAAATCTATACGGACGTCGACGGCGTCTACACCACGGACCCGAACATGGTCCCCGCCGCGCGCAAGCTGGAGCGCATCGCCTACGAGGAGATGCTGGAGCTGGCGAGCGTGGGCGCGAAGGTGTTGCAGATCCGCTCCGTCGAATTCGCCATGAAGTACAAGGTGCCGCTCTGGGTGAAGTCGTCGTTCACCCAGGACCCGGGCACACTCGTGTGTGAGGAGGACAAGTCCATGGAGGACGTGCTGGTCCGCGGCGTGGCGTATGACCGCAACGAGGCGAAGATCACCATCTGCGGCGTGCCGGACGTGCCGGGCGTGGCGGCGAAGATCTTCGGTCCGCTCGACGAGAAGCACATCGTGGTGGACCTCATCGTCCAGAACCAGTCCCGCGAGGGGCGCACGGACCTGACCTTCACGGTGGGCAAGTCGGACTTCCTCAAGGCGCAGGAGGTGGTGCGCGAGGCGGTGAAGGACATTCCCGTCTCCGGCATCGAGACGGACGACAACGTGGCCAAGGTGTCCATCGTCGGCGTGGGCATGCGCAACCACTCGGGCGTGGCGGCGCGGATGTTCACGGCGCTGTCGGCCGAGGGCATCAACATCCAGATGATCTCCACGTCGGAGATCAAGGTGTCGTGCGTGGTCCACTCCAAGTACACGGAGCTGGCGGTGCGGGCGCTGCACACGGCGTTCGGGTTGGATCAGCCGCTGCCGCCCGAGGGCGCGACGACGGTGTCGGAGACGGCGGCGCTCAAGGGCGAGAAGGTCTGAGCCGGTGGCGGGGCGGACGGCCGCGCTCGCCGTCGTCGCGTTGGCGGTGATGGGCGTCGGGGCGGTGGCCCGCTGGCGCTGGCCGGATTCCCGGTCAGCGTTGGATTGTCCTCCGGAGGCGGTGCGCATCCGGGAGGACGGCGTGGCGACGTGTGGTGAGGGCGAGGAGCCCACGGGGGCGGCGGCGCTGGCGTTGGGGCGCAGGCTGGACCTGAACGTCGCCACGGCGGAGGAGCTGGCGTTGTTGCCGGGGGTGGGGGCCTCGCTGGCGCGGGCGCTGGTGGAGGCTCGGGACGCGGCGGGAGGGTTCCGGAGCTGGGAGGCGGTGGACGAGGTCCCCGGGGTGGGTGAAGCCCGGTTGAAGACCCTCCAGGCGGCCACGGTGTTGGGCTCGCCTCCGGATGCCGGGCCCGTGTGGTAAGCACGCGGCGTGCAGATCGCCTGCCCTCAGTGCTCGATGCAGTATGCCTTGGATCCCCGCCTGCTTCCGCCGGGAGGGGCGTCGGTCCAGTGTACTCGCTGCAGCCATGTGTTCCTGGCCTCGCCGCAGGCGCAGACTCCGCGCCCCGTCGCCGCGGAGGGAGCTGGCCCCAAGACGCCGAGTGGCTCGTGGGGTACGGCGCCCGGTGGCAATCCCAGCTTGATGCGCACGCAGATCTTCGGCTCCGGGAAGGCGTCGGAAGGCGCTGGCGGTGCGCAGGTCGCGGGTGCCTCGGGCGTGCAGGGGACGACACAGCGCTTCGGCGCGGTGGACGGGGCGCACGATGCCGTGAGCGGGCAGGGCGGGACGCAGGCCGCGGGTGCTCATGGGGCCACGCAGACCTTCGGCGCGGTCGGCTCCCAGGGCGCGCCATCGACCGAGGGTGCGGGCGCCTACAGGGCGACGCAGACCTTCGGTGCGGTGGGCGGGGCGCACGATGCCGTGAGCGGGCAGGACGGGACGCAGGCCTCGGGTGCTCATGGGGCCACGCAGACCTTCGGCGCGGTCGGCTCCCAGGGCGCGCCATCGACCGAGGGTGCGGGCGCCTACGGGGCGACGCAGACCTTCGGCGCAGTCGGCGCTCCCGGAATGACGCAGGCCTCCGGCGTGGGGGCTCAGGGTTCGACGCAGACGTTCGGAGCTGTGGGTGCCCCTGGCATGACGCAGCCTTCGGTGGCGGGCACTCACGGCGCAACGCAGACCTTCGGCGCGGTGGGCACACCTGGAATGACGCAGGCCTCGGCGGGGGCTCACGGCTCGACGCAGACCTTCGGCGCTGTCCCTTCGTCGGGCCCGGCCCCCACTTCAGGAAGCCCGATATTCCCCAGCCACACGGGCGGAAGTCCTCGCCAGACCACGCAGGTCTTCGGTGCGGCCACGTCAGGCCCCCCTCCGTCGCCTCCATCGATTGCCCCCGTGACGCTCGGAGCTTCGGGCACGTCAGGCACGAGCCCGTCCTCACCCGCGAGCGGGACTCCCGCCCATATCGGGCGCACGCTCACGTACGGAGCCGTGTCTGACCCGGCCGATGCGGGAGCCGTCCCCGAGCTCCCCGCCGAGAGGTCCACGAGCCTCTACGGCGAGGCCTCGTCGTCCACCGAACTCTTCGGTGCCGCCAACGCGCCCGGGTCTCCGGTCAATCGCAAGACCTCCGCGTACGGCGCGGCCACCGACGCCGGGTCGCACGGCGTGAACCTGCCGCCCATGGAGCTGCCGGGACTCGGCGCCCTGGGCGCCGCCGGTGGCCAGGGACCCAGCACCTCGGAGCCCGCCTACCGCCGAGGCGCCGTCTCCCTCCCACCGGAGCTGCTGTCCGCGAACCGCGAGTCCGCGGACCTCGTGGCCTCGACCCCTTCGAGCTCTTCCTCGCGGCTCTGGCTGGGCCTGGTCGTGGCGGCCGGGGTGCTGCTGGCCGGAGTGCTCGCCTATCCCGCGTGGAAGAACCGTGACGCGGACATGCCGGCCACCGCGGTGACGGAGAAGGAGCGGGCCTCGGTCCTGCTGCGCAGGGACGACTCCGTCTCCAGGGACCAGGCCATCCAGAGCCTCAAGGCCCTCACGGCCACGTATCCAAAATACACCGAGGCCCAGGCCGAGCTCGTCGTGGCGCTCTCGCTGCGCCTGGGCGAGCTCCAGGCCGAGGCCGAGCGGCTGCGAACCCAGGGCGAACTCCTCCAGCGAGACATCGACGAGCGCGCCGCCGCCCAGGCCACCGTCGACTGGGAGAGCCGGGTCAACGCGCTGAAGGCGCAGCGCGAGGACGTCATCAAGCTCGGCGGACCGCTGCGCATCGAGATCGACCGCCTGCGCAAGGAAGTGGACGTCCTGGCCGAGGCCCTCGAGGCCGCGCCCGAGGTGGAGCCCACGCCGGCCCTGGCCGCGCGGGTGAAGGCCCGGGCCCTCCACGCGGGGGTGACGGCGGCGCCGGATGCCCTCGCGCTGGCCGAGCGCCTGCGCAACGTGGAGGGCGCCCCGAAGGCGTGGAGCACCGTGGCCCGCGCCGAGTACGTGCTCAGCTCCGGCTCTCCGCCGGAGTCGGTGGCCCAGTCCGTGTCGGAGCTGGAGGCGCTCCGTCAGGCGGATGGCACCCTGCTGCGCCCCTACGTCCTGGCTGCCCGACTGGCCCTGCGCCAGAAGGACCCGGCGGCGGCGCGTTCACTGCTGGACGACGTGCTGGCGCTCAACAAGAACCACGAGCTGGCGCGAAAGCTGCTCGAGCAGGTCTCCACGAGCGCCCCGCGGCCCTGAAACGACGTGCGTCCCACCCGGGCGGAGGACTGGAGAAAGTCCAGTCCCACCCGGCGCTGATCCCCACGCCTGCCTCCGCGCTCCGAGCGGAGCGGGCTGCTCGCGCGGGGCATGCCTCTTGCTGAACCCAGGGCCGATTCGAGGACTGGGTCTTGGGAGGCATGGTCGATGGCGGAGGTCTTCTTCTGGTGTGCCGCGCTGCTGCTGGCGCACACGTATTTTCTCTACCCATTGAGCCTGTTCGTGCTGGATGGGGCGGCGCAGGTGGCGCAGAACATCCGGGCGATGCGAGGCGGGGACGCGCGCCGTGAGCTGCCGGGCAGGCGCGGGGCGGCTCCATCGGTGAGCCTGGTGGTCGCGGCGTACAACGAGGCGTCCTGCATCGGGCAGAAGCTCGAGAACAGCCTCGCGCTCGACTACCCGGCCGACCGCTTCGAGGTGCTCATCGGCTCGGACGGCTCCACCGACGGCACCAACGAGCGCGTGCTGGAGTGCCGGGACGAGCGCGTGCGCCTGTCCCCCGCGCCCCGCGCGGGCAAGACGACGGTGCTCAACCGCTGCATCCCCATGGCCAAGGGCGACATCGTGGTCCTCTCGGACGCGAACACGATGATCGAGCCCGACGCCATCGAGAAGCTGGTGCGCCACTTCGATGACCCGGAGGTGGGGGCGGTCTGCGGCAAGCTGCGCCTCTACAACCCGACGAAGAAGGACTACGAGGAGAGCGCGTACTGGAGCTACGAGTCCCTCATCAAGATGTACGAGGGGCGCCGGGGCGCGGTGGTGGGGGCCAACGGGGGCCTGTACGCCATCCGCCGCACGCTCTACACGCAGCTGCCGCCGTCCACCATCGTGGATGACTTCGTCATCCCGCTGCGCATCCTCGAGAAGGGCTACAAGGTCGCGTACGAGGAGAAGGCCGTCGCGCACGAGGAGACGACAGAGGACTACGGCAAGGAGTTCGGCCGCCGCGCGCGCATCGCCGCCGGCAACTTCCAGAGCCTGCGCATGGTGCCGGGCCTCCTGCTGCCCACCGCGGGCTTCCCCGCGTTCGCGTTCTGGTCGCACAAGCTCTTGCGCTGGTGCGCGCCCGCGCTGATGGGCGTGGCGCTGCTGGCGAACCTGTTCCTGCTCGACAGCATGTTCTACCGCGCCACGCTCTTCGCCCAGGGCCTGTTCTACGCGCTGGCGTACCTGGGGAAGGTGGGCGTGCTCAAGCGCGGCGCGGCGAAGCGGGTGGCCTCGGTGGCCTACTACTTCGTCACCATGAACCTGGCCATCGTCGTGGGCTTCTGGCGCTTCCTGCGCAACTCGCAGCGCGCCGCGTGGGACCGCACCGCGCGCGCGTCCTGAGACGAAGTCCTCGCCGCTTCACCGGCGCCCGGCTCTTCCTGGAGTCGGGCGCCGCTCGTTTCAGCGCAGGGCCACGGGGATGGGCGCGGGCTTCTTCTTCGCCGGGGCGCTCGCGGGGAGCACGCTGCCGTAGGCCGCGAAGAGCTGCCCGGTGAGCACCGGGGCCTTGTTCGGGCCGGGGTGGCGCAAGAGGTCGTTGAGCACCTCGCCCGTCTTCGGATCCCTCGGCAGGTGGGGGCGCGCCAGGTTCATCCGGTAGCGCACCACGCCCCGGTTGACCCGGTGGATGACGGTGACGGTGCCCTGCGCGTCCACGCTGTCGACGATGCCCACGTGGGTGAGGCCATCGTTGCGGCGGCCGTCCCGGTTCTGGTCGTACGTCTCGTGGAAGAACACCAGGTCCCCGGGCACGGGCCGGCCGTCCTCGTACACGCGGCCATGGGCGCGGGCGTAGCGGTACAGCGCGGTGACGCCGTTGTCTCCGGGCTTGAGCGTCCCGCGGAAGGACAGGCCCGCCTGCGCGTAGACGCCCTCGATGAGGCCCGTGCAGTCGGACGGGTACTTGCGGCCGTCGAAGGTCACCTGCGGCTTGCCCACCACCGAGCGCGCCGCGGCCAGGACCTTCTCGCGCGCATCGGCCGAGACGGGGCGCGCGCCCTGGGTGCTCACCTTCGTGGTGGCCGGCTTGCCCTTCGCGGGCCGGGACGCGGTGGCGCGCGCGGGCATCTTCGCCTTGGCCGGCGCGGGCTTCTTCTCCGCTTGCGCCGTCGCCACGGGCGTGGAGAGCGACTCGCGGGGGAAGGCCGGCGGCGAGGCCGAGTGGTAGCGGACCGCGTACGAGTCCAGCCAGGGCTCCAGCCGGCCGGACGGGGTGGCGCAGCCCGTCGCGAGCATCGAGAGCATTCCCATCAGCGTGAGCCACCGCATGCGCGACCTCCCTGTAGCGTCCTGGGGCACCATGCTGGCCCCGGCTTCGTGTGTCGTCAAAAAACCTACCCAGGCAACCGTCCGTGGCGGCGCGTGTTTCCGGGGGGAGCGGGGTGCGGTATTGCTCCAGGAGAATGTTTTCACTCCGCCGAGCCTTCCCCGTCCTCCTGCTGGCCACCGGGTGCCTGCCCAATCCGTATGACCGCGCCGCCAGCACGGACACCGTGGAGGGCTATCGCGCCTTCCTGCGGGAGAACCCGACGCACCCGGATGGTGACGCCGCCGAGGCCCGGCTTGAGGAGCTGGAGTTCGAGGAGGCGAAGCGGCTGCACACGGTGCTCGCCTACAAGCGCTTCCTGGAGGCGTACCCGGAGGCGCCGCACACGCGCACCGCGAGGACGCTGCTGGAGGGCCTGCGCTTCAACGCCGCGAAGGAGGCCGACTCCGTGGCCGCCTGGAAGCAGTTCCTCCAGGAGCACCCGGACGGCGCCCAGCGCGACGAGGCGAAGCGGCTGATGCTGGAGGCGGAGTCGCGCGAGCTGGCGACGACGGAGGACCCGAAGCGGCTGGCCGAGTACCTGCGCGAGAAGCCGGATGATCCACGCCGACTCCAGGTCGAGTCGCGGCTGGACGCGCAGGCCTTCGAGCAGGCCAGGGGCTCCGGCGCGACGAAGCTGTTCGCCTACCTCAAGGACTTCCCGGCCGGCGTGCACCGCGAGGAGGCGCGCGTCCTGCTGCTGGGGCTGGAGGTGGAGGGGCTGCTCGTCTCGGGGCTGGTGGACGAGGCCGAGGCGCGGGTGAAGGCGCATCCGCTGGGGCCCAAGCTCACGGACTTCCCGGCGCGACTGACGCGCGCCCGCGCCGAGCAGGCCGCGCTGGCGCATCCGGATCCGCTCGTGCGCGCCGCGCACGTGGGCCACTACCTGCGCGACCTGGAGGACCTGAAGCGCTCGCTGCTGGCGCCGGACGCGCTGGACCGCTGGCAGGCCGCGGAGGAGCTGGGCCAGCACGTCTCCGTGCGCGCGGTGGATCCGCTCCTGGACGCGCTGCGCTCGGCGCGCAACCCGTTGATCCGCCAGAACGCGCTGGAGTCGCTGCGCACGGTGCTCACGTCGCTGCCGCGCCCGGTGGCGGAGTACGAGGTGGCCTCCCGGCTGGACGCCCTGCGCGAGCGGGCCAGCAGCGCGGAGATGTACCTCACCGTGGCCGTCCTCCTGGACCTCTCCGGGCAGCTGCCGCAGGCCTCCACCGAGTACCAGCGCGCCTTCGACTCCGGCGTGCCGGACCCCGTGGTGCTGCGCCGCTGGGTGGACATCCGCGAGGGGCGCAAGCAGCCCTTCTCCGCCGCGGTGGCCGCGCGCCAGCTCGCGGTGTGGGCGCTGAACGTGGCCCGCGACGAGACGGTGACGACGGAGGGCCGCGTGCCCCTGGCCTCGGCGCGGCAGCTGTGCGCGGCGGCCGTCAACGCGAGATTCGCCCAGGAGGCCATCGCCCGCGCGCGCGCCGTCTCCACCGAGTTCCCCGAGGACCTGGCTGAGTTCGAGCGCCGCGCCGAGGAGGCCCGCCGCCTCACCGAGGCCCGGCTGGCGGACGCGGAGCTGATCCTCCGCGAGCAGTCGCCCGGGGTGCGCACCTGCGCGGACCGCGGCGTCACCGAGCGGCTGGAGGGCGGGGTGAAGGAGCGCACCGCCGCCCTCGCCACGGTGAGCACGAAGCTGCCCCAGGTGGGCCGGGTGCTGCTGGAGCTGGCCCGGGAGAGGGATCCTTCCGCCCAGGTCCGCGAGGCGGCCTCGGCGCGGCTGACGGCGCACAAGCCCGTGCCGTGAAGTCCGGCTGATCCGTTCGTCCCGGGCGGGCGGGGCGGTTAGAGTTCCGCGCCCCATGGTCTCCCCGCCCACCCCCAGGCCGCTCGGTCCGCCGAGTGGCCCGTCGCGCATCGACTACGCCCGGCTCCTCAACGAGGAGCAGCTGCGCGCGGTGGAGGCGGACGCGGGGCCGGTGCTGGTCATCGCCGGCGCGGGCTCCGGCAAGACGCGCACGCTCACCTTCCGCGCGGCGCGCAGGCTGGAGCTGGGCCTCTCGCCCGACCACCTCCTGCTCTTGACGTTCACCAACAAGGCCGCGCGCGAGATGACCCGCCGCCTGGCGGAGCTGGTGGGCGGCTTCGTGGACGTGGGGCGCGTGACGGGCGGCACGTTCCACCACGTGGCGCATGCGCTCCTGCGCGAGCACGCGACGGCGCTGGGCTACTCGGAGCGCTTCACCGTGCTGGACCGGCAGGACGCGCGGGACCTCATGGTGAGCTGTCTGGCCGAGCGCAAGCTCAAGAGCGACAAGCGCTTCCCCCGGCCGGAGCTGGTGCTGGAGCTGGTGTCGCTCGCCACCAACCTGCAGCAGGCCGTGTCGGAGGTGCTGGTGGACCGCCGGCCGCAGTTCGTCCCGCTGGCGCCGGAGGTGCTCGCCACGGCGGCGCTCTACCGCCAGCGCAAGACGCGGCTGCACCTGATGGACTTCGATGATCTGCTCCTCAACCTGAAGCGGCTGCTCGTCGAACACCCCCGCGTCCGCGCCCTGCTCGCCGAGCGCTTCCACGCCGTGCTCGTGGACGAGTACCAGGACACCAACAGCCTCCAGGGCGAGCTGGTGGATCTGCTCGCCGGGGAGCGTCAGGACCTCACCGTCGTGGGGGACGACTGCCAGTCCATCTACAGCTTCCGGGGCGCGGACTTCTCCAACATCATGGGCTTCCCGGAGCGGCACCCCGGCTGCGCCGTCTTCACCCTGACGCGCAACTACCGCTCGACCCCGGAGGTCCTCCAGCTCGCCAACGCCGCCATCGCCCAGAACACGCGGCAGTTCCCCAAGGCGCTCGTCTCCGAGCGCGCCTCCGGGCCCCGGCCCCTCGTCGTCCCCACGCTGGACGCGGCCGAACAGGCGACCTGGGTGGCCGAGCACATCCAGACGCTCCGCGCGCGGGGCGAACCCCTGGAGTCGATGGCCGTCCTCTACCGCGCCCACAACCACGGCCTGGAGCTCCAACTGGAGCTGACGCGCCGGGGCCTGCCGTTCCGGGTGCGCTCCGGGGTGCGCTTCTTCGAGCAGCCCCACGTCAAGGACGTGCTGGCCCACCTGCGCTGGGTGAACAACCCCCGGGACGAGCTGGCGTTCCGCCGGGTGGTGCGCGCGGTGCCGGGCGTGGGACCCACCACGGCGGAGCGCCTGTGGACCTCGCTGCGCGCCCTGCCGGAGGGCCTGCCCCTGGGGGAGCGGCTGGTCCACGAGGACGTGCGGCGCCACGTGTCGAAGAAGTCGCTTCCGGCCTTCGAGCGGCTCACGGCGCTGATGGGGCGGCTGGGACGCCCGGAGGCCACGCGCGACCCGGGGGGGCTCATCGAGGACGTGCTGGCGGGTGGGTACGCCGCCCGGCTCGCCCTGGAGGCCATGCCCGAGGACAGCCGGGAGGACGACCTGCGGCGGCTGGCGGAGCTGGCCCGGCGGTTCGAGGACCTGCCGCGCTTCCTGTCGGAGCTGGCGCTGGTGGCGGAGTTCGCCGCCAAGGAGGCCCTGGAGGGCGATGCCCCCGGGGACGTCCTGACGCTCAGCTCCGTCCATCAGGCCAAGGGGCTGGAGTGGCGGAGCGTCTTCGTCCTCTGGCTGGTGGACGGGCGCTTCCCCATGTCCCAGGCGACTCGCTCGGCCGAGGAGGAAGAGGAGGAGCGGCGCCTGTTCTACGTGGCCACCACCCGGGCCCGGGACCTCCTGGCGCTGGTGTACCCCCTGTCGGTGCTGCCCCGGGAGGGCGAGCGCATCGTCCTGCGCCCGTCCCGCTTCCTGGACGAGCTGCCGACGGGGGAGGGGGGGCCGTATGATCGCCTGGTCCTGCCCTCCACCGAGGCGGTCCGAGGGGTGCTCCCACCCCCCCTGGGGTGGAACGAGCCGGGTCCGGAGGGCTCCGAGGTGGAGGACTGAGGGCTTCGCCCAGAAACGCGCGCGCGAAGTCGCGACGTGATACAGAGTGGGACGGGGGCGCGCGTCTGGTGGCCCGCGCCCGTGAACTTCATGGCGGACAGACCTCGCATCGTCGGGATTGACCTGGGCACCACCAACACGCTGGTGGCGTCCGTGCGCAACCGCATCCCGAAGATCGTCCCCACGGATCGCGGCAACCTCATCCTCCCCACCGTCGTCGCCCTGTCGGCCAAGGGAGACCTCCTGGTGGGCGGGGTGGCCAAGGACCAGATGGTCACCAACCCCCGCAACACGCTGTGGGGGACCAAGCGCCTCATCGGCCGCAAGTACCACTCCAAGTCGGTGGAGGACCTGCGCGGCTCCTTCCCGTACGACATCGTCGAGGGCCCCAACGGGGACGCCGCGGTGATGATGGGCGGCAAGCTCTACACGCTGCCCCAGGTCTCCAGCTTCGTGCTCTCGCAGCTGAAGACCATCGCGGAGCAGTTCCTGGGCGGCCCCATCGACGCGGCCGTCATCTCCGTCCCGGCCTACTACAACGACAACCAGCGCCAGGCGGTGAAGGAGGCGGGCCGGCTCGCCGGCTTCGACGTCAAGCGCATCGTCAACGAGCCCACCGCGGCGGCGCTCGCGTACGGCTTCAACCGGGGCCTGGACCAGAAGGTCCTCGTCTACGACCTGGGCGGCGGCACCTTCGACGTCTCCGTGCTGCACCTGGCCGGCAACGTCTTCGAGGTCCTGGCGACGGGCGGCGACACCTTCCTGGGCGGCGCGGACTTCGACACGCGCATCATGGAGTACGTGCTGGAGCGCTTCCGGGAGGAGACCAAGGTCGACCTCACCGAGAACCCCATCGCCCTGCAGCGCATCAAGAACGCCGCCGAGGCGGCGAAGATCGACCTGACGCTCATCCCCAACGTCGTCATCGACCTGCCCTTCATCGACGAGCGCAAGGGCAAGCCGGTGGACCTGCGCATCCCCCTGACGCGCGAGTTCCTCAACAGCCTCACCGGCGACCTGGTGGACCGCACCTTCGAGATCTGCGACCGCGTGCTCGAGGAGAAGGGCATCGCCCGCTCGGACATCGACGAGATCATCCTCGTCGGCGGCCAGAGCCGCATGCCGCTCGTGCAGCAGAAGATCCAAGCGCACTTCGGCAAGCCGCCCAGGAAGGGCGTGCACCCCGACGAGTGCGTGGCCCTGGGCGCGGCGCTGCTGGGCGACTCGCTGGGCAGCATCGACGCGGTGACGCTGCTGGACGCGGTGTCCATGCCCATCGGCTACGCGCTGCCCAACGGCCGCGTGAAGCGCATCATCGAGAAGAACTCGCTCATCCCCATGGTGAAGAGCTTCCGCCTGCCTCCGCCGAAGGAGCCGGGCTCGGCCTACATCGAGCTGGACATCTTCCAGGGGGACAGCGACCTGATGGTGGACAACGAGTACCTGGGCACCGTCCGGGTCCCGTCCGCCGCGGCCGGCAGGAAGATCGACTTCCGCCTCACCGAGGAGTGTCTGCTCCAGGTGACGGTGGAGGAGGCCAGTGGTACTCCGCGCCGGGTGGACCTGGCCACGCGCGATACCCCGGAGCAGCTCAAGCGGGCGCTCTCGGATGTCCTGCGCAACAACGTCGACCATCAGCCCGTGGCGAGCGGCTCCAACGGCGCCAGCGATGACGAGCGGGGCCTGCTCTCCAGCATCAAGAGAGTCTTCCGAAGAGGATAGGTAGCAGCTCATGGCGAAGTTCCCGTCGAAGGAGTGGCTGGACGAAGCGGTCCGGCTCACGAACGAGGACCCCGAGTGCGCCGTCGCCGGCAAGGGATGGAAGGGCGACTTCGGGGCCATCATCGAGGCCGAGCCCGGCAAGCTGGCGAAGTCCTTCGTGGTGCATGTCGTCCCGGGCGACTGCCGCATCGAGAAGGCCCGCGTGCTCGCGGACCCGGATGACCTGGACGAGCTCGAGCCCGTCTACCTGGCCCGCGCCCCGTACACCGTCTGGAAGCAGCTGCTGCAGGGGACGCTGGACCCCGTGGAGGCGGTGCTCAAGCGCCGCATCTCCATGAAGGGTGACCTGCAGCCCCTCATCGAGCGCATGAAGTACAAGGGCATCGCGGACCGCGTCTTCGCGAAGCTGCAGACGCAGTACATCGACGAGCCGTAGGCCGGGGGCAACGAGCCATGGGTATCCGTGACGACTTGAAGAAGCAGGCGCTGGAGCTCTCCAGCAAGGCCGTGGAGAAGCTCATGGCCGACGAGAAGCGCGCCATGGCCATCGCCAACGCCATCGGCAAGGCCCAGCGGGGCAAGCAGGCCCTGGACCGCGGCCAGGAGGAGCTGCTCAAGGCGTTCCACTTCGCGCCGAAGAGCGAGTTCAAGGCCGTGGGCAAGCAGCTGTCCGGCCTCAAGCGTCGGCTGCGTGAGCTGGAAGAGAAGCTGGATGGGCTCTCGTAGAAATTGCGTTGACACCCGAGGGAGCAGATGGCATCTAGCTCCCCGTCGCGACGCGGTGGCAACACGCAGCGCGGGCGTATAGCTCAGCGGTAGAGCACTGCCTTCACACGGCAGGGGTCGCAGGTTCAAACCCTGCTGCGCCCAACCAGAAGAGGCCGTGAATCCAAGGGGAAACCCAAGGGTTCACGGCCTCTTCGCTTTCCGGCGCATGACTTTGGCGGCGCCCGGCTCCGGCGCGCCCGGCATGAGGTCCGGACGCGCCCTGGCTTCGGGGGATGTGCTGCGGGCTGCTTCAGCTCTCCGACGGTTTGACGAGCGTGTCGGCGCCCGTCTCCGGCGTGTGCGGCGGCAGGTTCTTCGCCTTGATGAGCGAGGCGACGATGCTGGCGCCCAGCAGCGTGGCGATGACGCCCAGCGAGACGGCCGGGTGGATCTTCACGAAGTCGATGAGCGCCATCTTCGCGCCCACGAACACCAGCACGCCCGACAGGCCCACCTTCAGGTAGCTGAACTTCTCCACCGCGCCGGCCAGCAGGAAGAACAGCGAGCGCAGGCCCAGGATGGCGAAGATGTTGGACGTGAAGACGATGAACGGATCTCGCGTCACCGCGAAGATGGCGGGGATGGAGTCCAGGGCGAAGAGGATGTCCGACGCCTCCACCAGGATGAGCGCCATCAGCAGCGGCGTGGCCAGCCGGCGGCCGTTCTCCATGGTGAAGAAGTGGTGCCCGTCGAAGCGCGTGGTGGACGGGATGCTCTTGCGCAGCATCCGCATCATCCACCCGTCCTCCGGGTGGTCCTCCTTGTTGCGCTGCACGAACAGCTTCAGGCCGGTGATGATGAGGAAGCCGCCGAAGACGTAGATGAGCCAGTGGAAGCGCTCCAGCATGGCCACGCCGGCGAAGATCATGATGGCCCGGAGCACGAGCGCGCTCAGGATGCCCCAGAAGAGCACCCGGTGCTGGTACAGCGCGGGGATGCGCATCGCCGAGAAGATGACGACGAAGACGAAGATGTTGTCGACGGAGAGCGACTTCTCGATGAGGTAGCCGGTGAGGAACTCCAGCCCGGGCTTGCCTCCGAACTTCCACCAGAGCCCCGCGTTGAACAGCAGCGCCAGGCTGATCCACACCGTGCTCCAGCCCAGCGCTTCCTTGAAGCTGACCGTGTGGGCCTTCCGGTGGAAGACGCCGAGGTCCAGGGCGAGCATCGCGATGACGAAGGCAATGAAGCCGCCCCACAGGACGGGACTGCCGACGGTTTGTAGAGGTTCCATAGGTGGGGTTCAGATAAGAGCCGCCGTTCTCTTCGACAAATAGGGATTACAGACTCACTCCTTCGGAAAAACCGAAGGATGGCTCCCGCAAGCGCTCCAGGGCTGTCCCGGGAGGGGGCGGCCCGGGGAGGGCCGGAGCGGGCGTCACTGGCTGGGGAAGGGTTGCGGGACGTGGTGGGTTTCGGGCCGTCCGGTTGGAAAAACGACAGTCACCGGGCCGCTGAGACCAGCCAGGCGTCGACGCCCCGAGGCAATCCTGGCCTCGGGGGAGCGGCGCGGCGAGGGCCCGCAGGGCGATAGGCGTCCGCGGCTCCTCCGCCACTCTCGCGGCCCCTCGCAGAAGGACCGCCATTTGATCCGGAACCGTGTTCTCTCATCCCTGTGTGGCGCCTTGTTCCTCCTGTCCGCCTCCGCGTGCGGCGCCGACCCGGGCGCTCCCGGAGCCCAGACGCCCGGCGGCACCGAGTCGCCGTCCGAGCAACCCCAGGTCCCGAGCCCCGACCCCACGCCGGGCAACCCCGCGCCGGAGCCCACGCCCGGGGTGACTCCGACACCTGAGCCGACGCCCGAGCCGACGCCCGAGCCCACCCCGGAGCCGACTCCCGAGCAGCCCTCCGTGGACAAGTTCGGCGTGACGCGGCTGTACCCGTCCAAGGCGGGCGGCGAGTCCTGGGCGCTGGCGGACGACCCCACGTCGGACCCCCGGTTCGACCCGCAGCGCGCCATCACCCGCAACGCGGACGGCTCGTGGAAGATGAAGCACAGCCAGGTGCGCATGGGCGTCACCACCTCCACCGGCTACTCCGCCGCGAAGATTCCGACGTATGACCGGGATGTGCTGGCCAGCCGGGGCTACATGCAGGCGCCCAACGACTGGAAGAACGTCGAGATGACGGGCTTCGTGAAGCTCAACGCCGCGTCGGACGGCTCGGACAACTTCGACTGGTACGCGCGCGGCGGCAAGCACAACAACAACAACTCCGGCTGCGAGGGCAGCAGCTACAAGGGCGGCCTGCACTACGACGGCCGCGCCCGCTGGCAGAAGGAGACGTGGCATGTCTCCTACGACCAGGCGCCGTACAAGCCCGCCACCTCCGCGCTCAAGGGGCGCTGGGTGGGCTTCAAGGCGGTGATGCGCAACACCACCGTCAGCGGCAAGGAGGCCGTGCGGCTGGAGATGTACGTCAACGAGAACGCCGACAAGGTGACGTGGAAGAAGGTCTACGACTGGGTGGACGCTGGGGACTGGGGCGGGGACGCCGGGCACTGCGGCGGCTCCGTGGGCGCCATGCCGATCACCTGGGGTGGCCCCATCGCCACGTTCCGCTGGGACAACGCGGAGGACGTCGACTTCAAGTGGCTGTCCGTCCGTGAAATCCAGCCGTAGTCGCTGAGCCGTCTCCACCGACGACGACACCGGGGCGCGGGAGGTCCTCCTTCCGCGCCCTTCGTGTCTCCCGCCCGGGGCCGTGTCGGGACGCGGACGCGAGCCGGGACTGGAAGGCCCCTGGTCCAGGTGACACCCCGTTCGCAGCCTACTTCACGCCGGCCGTGAGAGCGGGCGGCGACTCGGGTGTGTGCGGCCTCGGCGCGTCGTCGGGCCGCTTCGGTGGGGGGCGGGGACATGCGAATCACTTTCCTGGGCCATGCAGGCTTCGCCGTGGAGTGCGCGGGGAGCGTCGTCGTCATGGACCCGTGGCTGTCCCCGCGCGGGGCGTTCGACTCGGCGTGGATGCAGCTGCCCCGCAACCACCACCTGGCCCCGCGCGTGCGCGAGCTGTTGGAGACGCCCGGCCGCGAGCGCTACCTGTACGTCAGCCACGAGCACAAGGACCACTTCGACCCGGAGTTCCTGGCCAGCCTCCGCACCCGGGACTTCACGGTGGTGATTCCCCGCTTCCAGCGCTCGGAGCTGCAGGACATCTTCGCCCGCTACGGCTGCAAGCGCGTCATCGCCTGCGAGGACGGACGCGAGGTGCCCATCAAGGGCGGCTACCTCAAGCTCTTCGTGTCCGAGCAGGGCACCAACCGCGACTCCGCCATCATGGTGCGCGGCGACGGCCAGTGCTTCGTCAACCTCAACGACTGCAAGCTGCATGACCGGCTGGCGCGCATCAGCGAGGAGGAGGGGCCCATCGACCTCTTCACCGCCCAGTTCTCCGGCGCCATCTGGCACCCCACCTGCTACGAGTACACGCCGGAGACGTACGCGGCCATCTCGCTGAAGAAGCGCGAGAGCAAGTTCGAGGCGGTGGCGCGCGCGCTGGAGGTGGTGAAGCCGCGGGCCTACCTGGCCTCGGCCGGCCCCGCGTGCTTCCTGGACCCGGCCCTGTTCGCGCTCAACCTGGAGAAGGTGAACATCTTCCCCAACGCCACCACGCTGTTCCGCTTCCTCGAGCAGCGGCTGCCCGGCGCCGACACCCGCTTCCTGGAGCCCATGCCGGGGGACGTGCTGGACGCGGCCTCGCTGGAGTACGTCTCGCTGGACGGCGCGCGGCTGACGGAGGAGGGCTTCGAGTCCTACCTGCGCACCTACGCGGCGGACATGGCGCACCTGTTCCGGGAGCGGCGGCGCAACATGCTGCGCGCGGAGGTGGATGAGATCCACGCCCGGCTGCGCGTGGAGCTGCAGCGCAAGCTGGACCTGTTGGACCTGCACGAGCGGGTGGGGATGCCGCTGTACGTGGAGCTGACGGAGCTGCCCGAGCGCCTCTTGCGCGTGGACTTCAAGGGCCGGCGCGTGGACGAGGTGGCGGAGATTCGCGAGACGACGCGCTACACCATGAAGGTGAGCGCCGCGGACATGGTGCGCGTGCTGGACCGGAAGCTGACGTGGGAGGACTTCCTCTTGTCGTTCCGCCTGCGGCTCAGCCGCTTCCCGGACGTCTACGAGCCCATCCTCCACGGCTTCCTGGGCGTCGAAATCGAGGACATGCGGGCCTTCTGCGAGGGCGTGCGCTCCACCGAGTCCCAGCGCGAGCGCACCGTGGTGACGGTGGGCCACCGGCGCTTCTCCGTGCAGCGCTTCTGTCCGCATCAGGGCGCGGACCTGTCCGAGGGGTGGGTGGAGGAGGGCAGGTACCTGGTCTGCCCGCGCCACCGCTGGCAGTTCGACCTGGAGGACGGAGGCCGGTGCGCCATGAACGGCTCCACCCTCTGCGCCGAGTCCGTGTCGGAGAAGCCCGCCACGCCCGCACCGGCCGAGGAGCCGCTCGCGCTCTGAAATCCTCGTGTGTCGACGCCATGGCACACCGGGCCATGCGGGAACCCCGTATGTGTTTCGCACCCTCCTGTGACATTCCAGGCTACATGGGTGGGTCGAGAGCCTTTGATTTGTAGCGCGGGGTGTCACACGTGTGGTCGCCGTCGCCTCGGGTCTTTCGTGACGTGTCTGTGTTTGATGAACATTGGTGCTGGGATTGAAACATCCGGCGCTGCCGTGTCAATGTCAGATGAATCACATACCATGCGAGGAGGTGACGCTCTCGGGGTGTCGCCTTTCTTCAACGGGGAGGTATGTGATGTCTCTGTCGGCAATGGTCAGCAAGCGGTGGATGTGGCTGTGTGGCGCGCTGAGCGGCACGATGCTGCTGGGCGCGGCCTGTGGTGCGCCCGAGGGTGAGGCGGAGGCTCCCGCGGCGGTGGAGCACGTACAGCCGCTGGTGACGTGTACGCCCGCCAGCTCCGGCACCACCATCTGTGGCGTCGTCACCAACGCGGCCGGAGCCCCGCTCGCCGGGGCGAGGGTGAGCGTCGGCAGCGCCGCGGGGACGTCGGCCTCGGACGGCTCGTTCTCGGTGACGGCGGCGGTGCCCATGGGCACGCCGGTGACCATCGATGTTCCGGGCTACATGCCCTACGTGGGCGCCGTCACACGCAACGTGCTCGGGGCGCGCTTCGTGTTGCACTCGCTGCACCGGCAGACGTTCAGCGCGTCGGGCACCGTCGTGGTGACGGACCCGCGCAACGGCGCCTCCATCCAGGTGAACCTGTCCGCGCTGCGCGGCCCCTCGGGTGAGCAGGTGCAGGGCCCGTTCACGGTGGGCGTGCGTCACATCGACACGGGCCTGTTGTCGATGCCGGGCACCGACGGCGCCGTCAACCTGTCGGGCCAGCAGGTGTTCCTGGAGTCGCGCGGCGCCATCTACACGGAGGTCCGCGACGGCAGGGGGCAGCTGCTCAAGCTGGCCCCGGGCGCCACCGCGCGTGTCTTCATCCCGCTGACGAATGACCTGGCCCCCACGGCCCCGGCGAACATCGCCTTCTGGTCCATGCCCGTGGGCTCCAACCAGTGGCGGCAGCAGCCCACCAGCGGCACCCGCACGAGCAACCCCGTGCAGTGCAACAACCGCGAGACGGTGAGCTGCAACGCGGATGACTGCGCGCGCATCTCCAACAGCGGCTTCACGGCCAACACCAATGAGGTCGGCTTCATCAACGCCGACATCGAGAAGACCAACCCCGCCTGTCTGCGCATCGACGTGAACGCGGCCTCACTGCCGCCGGGCACCACGCTGCCCATCTGCCTGGAGCTGGAGATTCCGCTCCCCACCGGTGGCAGCCAGACGCGCAACATCTGCGTGGGCGCGGGCACGGACGTCCTCTACAACCTGCCGGCCAACGCCAACATCGTCGTGCGCCAGGCCCAGGGCTACGGCTGCCCGCCGCCTCCGGGTGGCAGCGTGGTGGTGAACACCGGCGCGCCCTGGGGCGGCACCGGCGTGCCCTCGACGCCTGGCCAGTGCAACGGCGTGCTGACGCTGCCGCCGCTGCCGTGAAGTCCCTGACACCCTGAAGTCCAAGGGCCCCGGTGCGTCCAGCGCGCCGGGGCCTTCTTCGTGGGAGGACGGGGACGCGCCTTGGTCGTGCAGGCGACAGCCATCCGGGACCGGCAGGCGATTACGAGCCCCGGCCCGAGCGGACACCATCGGCCACCCCCATGAGAGTCATTCCCAGAGGCCGCGCTTTCGACCGGCGATTCCGAGTGGCTGTCCTTGGCGCGGGAGTCGGCGGCGTCGTGTCCGCGGCCGAGTGCCAGCGGGCGGGGCACGAGGTGGAGCGGGACTCTCGCCGCGAAGCGGCCCGCTGGCTCGCGCCTGCTGAGCGGCCGCGGGCCGTCTGGTTTCACATCGTCGTTGGAGGAGTTCCACATGAGGGAAGTCGCGCACACCACCCCGCTGCATTCGGAGCCCCGGGGGCCCGCCGAGCTCGTCCGCAGCTTCCTGCCCATCCTCTATGGTTGTGATGAGCACCGTCCCCGCGCCGCCGCGTCGAGGCACTATCACCCGGACACCACGTTCCATGACCCACTCGTCACGGTGCAGGGGCTGGAGCGCGCCCGGCGGCTCGTGTATGTCAACAGGACCTTCCTCTCGGATTGTCGCATGGCCTTCGGCGACGTCACCGAGTCGCGGCGTCCGGATGGCTCCCATGTCGTGATGGCCGAGGTGAAGACCTCGCTCGTCTTCAAGCACTTCCTCGCCCTGCGGCCCTGGCAGGCGCTGGTGGGGGATACCTTCACGTACCACGCCGTGCACAAGGTCGTGCTCGACCAGGACCTGAAGGTCACCGAGCACGAGGAGATCTGCAGCGTCCGCTCCGTGCTCGACTCCTCGCCTCTGGGGCGGGTGTTGTATGGCCTGGTCCGGAAGCTCAACCACGCGTGCACGTCCGACTTCGGCTACACGCTGAACCAGTACATCGCCGGGGACCGGAGCGTGCGGACCATCTTCTGACGCCCCAGGGCCCGCGCGGATGTCAGGGATTGAACGGCGTCCGCGGACCCGCGATATGAGGAGGGCCCCTGTTCGTTCGAGGGATTCCGGGTCGGCCTTCCTCCGTGCACGTCCATCCCGCTCGCGCCGGCCCCATCCCCGGGGGCAGACATGGTGAAGTGGACGTGGGTCGTCGTCGCAATGGTGTGGTGGCTCGCTGGCGCGGGCGGGTGCGACAGCCCGGACCGTGAGGTCATCGAGGTGCCGGTGGATCTGTCTCCCGGCACGCCGCTGCCGGACCCGGGAGACCTGGGGCCACCGCCGGCCGTGAGCTGCGCGCTCCGGGTCTCCGTCAGCACCCCGGATGACTGCGGCAAGCTGGAGTCCTACGACCTGACGGGCTGTGATCTGGAGAGCCTGAAGGGCGTGGACACCTCGGGCCCCTTCAACGCGCGCTTCCACGACACCTCGACGGGGCCGGGGCGCGCCACCGAACAGCTGCTGGGCCGGTACTACTTCCTCGAACCGGAGGCGGCCCACCCGATGTTCCTGGTGTCGACCGCCAATATTCCCGGCCGTCCCTACAGCGTGACGGCGGAGCTGGGGTGCCGGGCGGTGGGGACGGACCGCGTGCTGGGCTGTGACGTCTACTGCGAGGCGGGGAAGCCGCCCCGGGTGCTCAGCTTCGAGAGCGTCCGGACCCGCCGCCGGCCCGGGGAAGCAGAGTCCTCGGGCGGGCTGCGACTCATCGGCGAGGCCTCCACGGGGGCGAACACGGGCATGGGGGTGGATGTCTACGTCACCAAGGGGCACGCCTACGTGGTGAACATCGAGGCGGGCTTCCCGGGCGAGGGAGGTCTGTTCGTCTTCGACCTCGCGGACCGCACCGCGCCGCGTCTGGTGGCGTCCATCACGCACCCCGATGATGCCTATTGGAACGGGGTCTGGGCCAAGGACGACGCGCTCTATGTCGCCAGCGCGGCCCGGGGCGTCCTGGTGTTCGACATCTCCGACCCCGCGTCCCCCAGGCTCATCCAGGACCTGTCGGGCGGCATGCGGCGCAGCACCCATACCCTCTTCGTGAATGGCAATCGGCTGTATGCCATGGACAACGGGGACGTCCTCATCTTCGACGTCACCCACGCGCGCGAGCCCGTGTTGCTGGGCAGCTACCGGGACGAGAGCTCCCGGATGCCGGGGCGCAACTCCTATCCCCACGACGCCACCTCCCTGAACCACCTGCTCTTCGTCAACCATTGGGGCGCGGGCCTGCTCATCCTCGACGCGCGCGACCCCGCGAACGTGAAGAAGCTGGGCGCGTACGAGTATCCCAACGCGATGAGCCACTACTCGCGCGTGGCGTACTTCCAGAACAACCTCATCGCGTTCGAGGGCGGCGAGGGGTGGGGCGCCCACCTGCGGGTGCTCAACCTGAACGACCCGGCGAACCCCACCCTCATCGGCGAGTACAAGCTGTCGCCGGAGGTCTCCATCCACAACATGGAGCTCGTCGGCAACCGGCTCTATCTGGCGCACTTCCAGCAGGGCGTGCGCGTCCTGGATGTCACCGTTCCGAGCCGTCCCCGGGAGATCGCCTATCACCACACCTGGCGGGAGCACGACCCCGTGTTCCTCAACGTCTCCTCCTGGGAGGGCGCCGTCGGCATCCGCGTCCCAGGGGACGGCTATGTCTACGTGGTCGACTCGCAGCGAGGCCTGCTCGTCTTCCCGGAGCTGTGAGCCCGCCAGGGGCCCGGGTGTCCCCCGCACCGGGCCTCTGGTAGCCTGGATGCCAATGCAGTCCAGGAGGGGGAAATCCGATGAAGGCGCTGATGATTCCGCTCGTGACGTCGTGTGTCGTGGTGGGCGGCTGTCGCGAGAACAAGGTCGAGGGTGACACACCGGGTCCTGGGGCACCCGAAGTCGAGAAGCGACTCGAGGTGCCACCCAACGGCAAGGTCGTGATGCACAAGCTGTTCGACGACAAGTTCATGGAGATGGCGGCGATGCCGCTGCCGGACAACTGGATCGTCAACAACGGCAAGGCGGTCATCAGCGGACCGGGCAACGTGAATGTCTACATGGTCCCCATGAAGACGTTCATGTTCTCGGGCGACCCGATGATGCAGCAGGTGGCGGCGCGCAGCGGCCAGCCGATGCGGCGCTTCGAGTCCATCGACCAGGTCATCCAGCAGGACCTGGTGCCCATTGCACGCAAGGAGGGCGCGAAGCTGGTGAAGCAATACGACGCGCCGGACATCGCCGCGTCCGACAAGGGCTTCTCGGACCTGCTCTACAAGGTCGCCCCCATGCGCCAGCTCTTCCTGGCGAAGGTGACGGAGTGGACCGACAAGCGCGGTGAGCCGTACATGATGGTCGTCCACCTGAGCGCCACGGACCTGGGCAACATGGTGTCCTGGAACTACTACACGCACGCGCTCGACGCGCCCAAGGAGCGCTACGAGGAGAGCAAGAAGGTCGTCCTCCAGGCGCTCGCGGGCACGCGCTACAATCCGCAGTACGTCCAGGCCTACAACCAGGGCGAGATGGCCCGGGAGCGCGCGAGCTGGGCGGCGCACCACCAGCGCATGCAGGCCAACAAGGCCGCCTTCGAGGCGCAACAGCGCGCGTTCCACGAGAAGAACGACGCCATCAACAGGTCCATCGCGGAGACCTACGCCAGCCGCGACGCCGCGTCGGACCGCATGCACCACCGCTTCGTGAACTACATCAAGGACGAGGAGACGGTGCGCAACACCGCCACCGGCACGCGCCACCAAGTCCAGACGGGCGCCAATCAGTACTGGATGAACGGCAACGGCCAATACGTCCCGTCGAACGACCCCAACTACGACCCGAACCGCGACCCCCACCTCAACCACCAGCAGTGGGACGAGGCGGAAGTGGAGGACTGAGCCGCCCCTTCCACCGTGCAGCCGGTTGCACAGCTTCGCCCGTCCGGCGTGCCGTCCCCTGCACGGTGGTGCCCCTGCTTCACGCGCGGACGCCCTGACACCCTGGTGGGCATCCGGAGTGCATGACATCCTGGGCTGACTTCCAGGAAAGGGGATGTGATGGCCTTGGAGCTGGCGGTAATCCTCGGTTGTGCGATTGCCGTGTCCTTCATCCTGGGGATTGTCTTCGCGCTCCCCAGGACCCACTCGAAGAAGACGCGTCGGCTCGGAGCCGGGCTGCTGATCGCGGGCGGGGTGTTGTCGGCTGGCGGGATGGCGTGGCTCGTCTGGAGCGTCGTCGACTTCTTCTCCAACACCAACTTCTCCAAGGGGCGGGTGCTGCGCCTGCGCGGGCGTGCCCGCGTGGCTCGCCGGGCGCTGGGGGCGGGCTGGGCGGATGACGCCGTGCCGGAGGTCTCGGGGCTCACGACGTGGCAGCGGACGGTGCTCGGGGAGGCGTGGATGACCTCGGCGCGGATGGAGCATGCGTCGGTGCCAGCCTTCGCGAAGCTGTCGCTCCGGCTCTCCGCGATGGGGGCGCCGTCGGCGCTGCTGGAGGACTGCCACCTGGCGGCGCTGGACGAGGTCCGCCACGCACGCAGGTGTTTCGCGCTCGCCCGGGCCTTCTCGGGAGTGGACTGGACGGCGGGGCCCATTCCGGAGCTGGAGCAGGAGGGCGTGAAGCCCATGGCGACGGGCTCCGAGGAGGCCTGGGCGCGGCTGGCGCGCGGCTCGTTGCTGGACGGGTGCCTCGCGGAGGGCGTGGCCTCCCTGGTGGCCGCGGAGGGCGCGCGGCGTGCCGCGGACCCCGTGGTGCGCGAGACGCTGTCGGTCATCGCCGAGGACGAGGCGCGGCACGCCGAGCTGGGCTGGGAAGTCCTCGACTTCGCGCTGGAGCGAGGCGCCGGGAGCGCGGAGGCCGGCCTGCGGCGGGCCCTGTCGGAGCTGGACGCGCGGAGCACGCCTTCGCTCCCGCCCATCCCGGGCGTGGACGAGGACTTCCTGGCGCGGCACGGCCTGCTATCCCAGGCGGAGCTGGGGCACTGGACCCGCGAGTGCATCCAGCGGACGCGCGCCCGGGCGCTGGCACTGCTCGAGCCGGGCCTCGCGCCTCGGGCGGATGACGGAGGAGGCGGGGCCCCGCTCAAATCGCCTGCCACGGTATGACGGTCTTCAGGTAGCCCTGACGGTTCGAGCGCAGCCCGGAGCGGTTGTAGTCGGTGACGCCCGCGACGTGGAAGAAGAAGTCCCAGGTGTTCACGGCGGTGCGGATGCCGAAGACCAGGCACATCGTCTCATGGAGCGCGACGTTCGTGCGGCCCTGTCCCTGCTTGTAGTTGCGGTAGGCCAGCGTCACCGGGGATTCGACCTTCGCGCCCGCGATGGGGTCCCAGACCCTGGCCAGGTAGTCGTCCTTGCGCATCTGGTGGGTGATGACCTCGTTGGGGCCCTGCGCCGCCGCCATCAACCCGTCCATGTAGGCCTCGGCCAGGTCCGGCCGATTGTGGTCGGTCGACATGCCAATCTTGTTGGCGTTCGCGTGATGAACCCGGACCTGGTTCGTGACGGTGTCCTGCGTCACATAGAAATGACAGCCGTTGAACGGGCCCGACATCATCAGGGGCGGCCCCACGTTGGAGAGGTCCATCGAGACGATGCAGGAGTCCTCCCAGCTCAAGTACTGGCAGGCCAGCGCCCCTCCTGGATTGACTTGATAGGCGTGGAGCTCGTTGGCTGGCGCGTTGCTGAAGAAGGCCTGTTTCCCCGCCGTGATGTCCAGGTAGATGTCGATGTTGTTCTGTTCGATGACGGCGTTGTTGGGCGCCCCGACGACGCCCCCGACGACCATCGCCGCGACGTCGGTCGCGAGCAGGTGCACGAACGGGGCGTTCCCGGCCAGGGGCTTGGTGCGGTTGTACCAGCCGGGCGCGGGCCGGTGGGTGTGGTGGAGGAACAGCGGCTTCTTCTGGAGGAGGTTCAGCCGCGTGCCGTTGTTGTTGAACTGTCCGATGAGGGTCATGTGTGGCTCCTGGCGTGACTGGCTTCAGAGCCAGGTGAACTTCAACTTCTTCGAGCTGCCCACGTTCTCGAACATGGCCCAGAGGTCCTTGGGGTCCCTGCGCGCGAGCCCCACGCAGTTCGCCTGGTGGCGCTCCTCGGCCGAGTCATTCCAGCACGCGCGCGGGACTTCATACATCCCGTGGATGCCGTAGTGGTTGACGAGCCTCGCCTTGACGGTGGTCGCGAAGGCCGCGTCGTCGATGTGCACGTCCAGCTCACCGTCGTAGTCCATGGCCCGGCAGTCGAAGTTCGCGCTCCCCAGCACCACGTGCTGGCTGTCGATGATCATCAGCTTGGTGTGCAGGTAGACGGTCTCCGGTGCCTGGTTGATGCCCCCGTAGCGGTAGGGGAAGTAGACCTGGATCTTGGGCGCCACGTCGTCGTGCTTGGGCTGGGCCTTGCTCTTCTGGCCCGTCCCCTTGTGGATGAACCTCAGGACGGCGTCGAGCCGCACCTCCGTCCTCGCCTGGGTCTTCTTGTGCGTCAGCCGCAGGCGGTAGTCCTGCTGGGGCCAGTCATGCAGGTTGATGGAGGGCTCGTACACCTCCCAGACGTAGTCGTCCTTGGAGTACGTCTTCGTCCCCTGGGTCCGCGGGTCGACGTGCGTCGTGATCTCGCCGTCGATGACCTCCACGGCCAGGCAGTTCTCGTCCAGGTAGCCGCTCTCGATGGCCATCATCGCGTACGTGATGCGCGTCAGGTACGTGACGCCCTTGTCGGAGTCATGGAGGGGATCCGGGATGACCAGCACCACCTTGAGCTGCTTGGCGCCCATCTGCTTGATGCGCGTGCGCACCGCCTTCACCAGCTCCGGATTGAAGAACTGGAAGTTCTCGATGTAGATGTATTTGTTCGCGTGTGAGATGAGCTCCACCAGCTTGTCTCGGATGTGTGTCTGGTTCGAGAACGACTCGCTGTTGGTGGTCAGCGCGGTGATGGTGAGGTTGCCGCCCTGGATGACCTGGTCATTCGCGGTGGCCTGGAGGGTGGAGCGGGCGGCGGCGGGGTGCGGCTTGCCGAACAGGCTGAGCGTGGGGAGCTGCTTCCTCCAGCGGCGCAGCCACTCCGACTCGATGTCGAGCGTGACGGGGCCCTGGAGCAGCACGCCGGTGTCGTGGCAGGAGTGTCCGTAGGGCCGGGAGTGCGCGATGTTGTCCCAGTACTCGTGCTCGATGTTGAAGCCGCCCACGAGCACCTTCAGCGTGCCGGCGATGGAGAAGATGGCGATCTTCTGGTGGAGCGAGTAGCCCACGCCGGCGCCGCTGTGCTTCTCCAGGTAAACCTGGATGCGCTGGTTGTGGTTGTGCAGCAGGGCCTGGGTGGCCTTGTTCTTGGCCAGCGTCTGCAGGGAGAAGTGGTCCGACATCTTCGCGAGCTCGAGCCCCTTGACGGTGAGGTCGTCGGGTTGCCAGAGGCAGATGTCGATGGGGTGGCCCGCGTCCGCGACCTCCTTGAGGACCTCTCCGAAGTTCCGGTTCGCGTGGCGGTCGAGCAGGGTGTCGTGCTGGAGGCACCACCAGCCCAGGCGCACATAGGTCTTCGCGTGGGGCTGCGCGTCCCGCACCTCGTAGAGGCAGTCGCGGAACATGTCGAAGTACTCTTCGCCGTCCATCAGGAACACGGCCGTGTTGTTCTGGGTCGGGGGCATGGACCTTCCTCGAGGGGGACCTCGAGACCGAGCCCTGACGAGGACATGGCCGCGGAGAACGGCGGGTGACAGGTCGGCGCTTCCGGGGGGGCTTTCCCGGAGACCTCTCGCGGAGGGACTTCGTCAGGGATGAGTCACGAGGCGGGCTCCCACTGAGCAAGGCACGTACCAGTGGGAGCCCGCGGACTTCTGGAGCGAGGAGGACCCTGGTGGAGGCCCGCTGCTTGCCCCCGGGACGCAGGCGCGTTGCACGGGGACGCAGGGCGGGTATCAGGGGACGGTCGAGGTCGCGCAGGGCCACCAGGCGGGCGGCGTGGCGCGGTCATCCCAGGTTCCGTCCCAGTCATCACGCAGCGTGTAGACCTCCGTGTTCGCGGAGACGCAATAGCGCTCCGGATGCCTGTTCACGTAGAGGGCCGGCTCCTGGATGTTGAAGCTGGAGTTCCTGCAATACGTCTCGCTGCCCGACGGAGGCGGCGTCGCGGTGGCGGCGCGCACCTGTGTGCGCAGGGCGCTCGTGTTGTGCTCGCAGACGTACCCGCGGAATCTCCCGTCCAGTTCGATGAAGAGGTCCATCTTCACGCGGCCGCTGTCGACGTCGCAGCCGTCGAAGTAGGTCTGACCCGGTGGCAGCGCCGGGTCTTCCTTGTATCGATACGAGACCAGGGAGTAGCCCTGCGGCGGCTCGGGGCACTGCGGGAACATGGCGTTGTAGAAGGGGTGGAGCGCGCCCTCGCGATACACCACGTAGTGGTAGACGCAAGGCGTCGTCCTCGCCCTCTTCTCCGAGGAGGCCGCCGCAGCCCATCGATGCGCCGGCCAGCAGTCCCAGGCACAACACCCCGTGTCGCCATCGTCTCGTCATGCTTCGCTCCCGTGGTGGGTTCATCCCGGAAGACGCGGCACGGTGTGGCGTGGGACATGTCGAAGCGACGAGAGGTCAGGGCTGCTCCCGGCGCAGCTCACGCACCACGTGGCGCAGGGACGGGAGTGGCTCGAGGGTGGGAGGGAAGCGGGTGGTCCGGGCCGCCTGCTCCAGCCACCGCCGCACGGCTGTCGGTGAGGGGGCCTCGGGGGAGGGTGCCGTCAGCACGAAGACGAGCGCCTCGCGCTCCGGGCCCGCATCCAGCTCCAGGCTCCCGGGGAGCGCCATCCGTCCAGGCTCCAGCCGGAGCGCGCCGCCGGTCTCCGCGAAGCCATGCAGCGGAGTGACCTGGCCCCGGCTGTCGACGGCGAGCACGTACAGCGCGCCGCCCACCGGGTCCTCGACCTCCAGGCGCACGCGGTCTCCGGGGCGCAGCGCCACATCCAGGGCCTGCTCGAAGACGGCGTCGCCGCGTTTGACATGCAGGCGCGTGGTCAGTCCTCCGCGCACGCGGATCCGCTCCTCGACGTCCGGCGCGGGGCGCAGGAGCGGCAGGCCCAGGGCGAGCAGCGCACAGAGCGCGAGCGCTGGCTGGGCCCAGCGCAGCGGCCTTGCCCAGGGGTGGACGGGGGCGGGCTCGAGCTCATGCAGGCGTGCCGCGATGACGGTGAAGGGGCGCCGCCGCACGAAGGCACTCTGGGCGGCGCGACGCTCCTCCAGGTGGGCCGCGAGCAGGGGCATCTCGCGCGCGGCCTCCTCCATGGACCGGGCCTCCTCGGGGGTCACTTCACCGCAGAGGTAGCGTTCAATCAGGAGATCCGGGACGCCCGGGAAGCGGGGCAGGGGTGAGGGGCTCATGCGGAGGCGGGTCCTTTCCACGAGACGGCGCTCTCAGAGACCTCGAGGAGGCGCCGGGCGGTCTCGAAGAAGGTCTGGAGCTTTCGTTGCACGGTCTTGCGCGACACGTCGAGCAGGGTGGCGATCTGCTCCTGTTCCAGCTCACCGAGGAACCGGTGCGCGACGATGCGCTGGACGTCCTCGGGACAGTGGGCGAGCACGTGTCTCAGCAGGTCCGCGTCGGTGACGAACCGCTCCATCGAGGTATCCAGCTCGTCGTCCATGGGGGCGCGCAGGGTGATGGCGGAGGTGCGCTCGGTGCGACGGCGACGCAGTAGCGAGAAGCTCTGGCGATCCGCCACGATGAGCAGCCAGGAGAGCGCGGAGGTGGCCTCGCGCACCTGTTTCAGGTGGACGTGGACCCGCAGGAACACCTCCTGTGTCACGTCCCAGGCTTGCGCGTCGTCCCCGAGCAATCGCTGGCAGCGCCGGTACACGGCCTCGCCATAGCGGTGGTAGTAGCCTTCGGTCCGTTCGACGTCCTCGTCCTTCGGTTGCACGTACGACCTCACGTGGCCCCCGGCCAGTGTCTCCGAGCCGCGCGGTGGATGGGATGGGGTTCCTCGGTGCGAGCCACATGGTCATCACGGCGTGGGGCATCTTTCCGGGACAGGCTTCACCTCTTGACGCGCGGGGCTGTTGTTGTTCCCGCGATGTCTTTGGGGATGGGGCTTGTCTGTGTGGCGGAGGTCTGCTGGGGTGTCTGTCTTATGTCGACCCTGCAAGAGCGGATCGCCGCGTTCTATGACTTCCTCTGGCCATTCCTGGAGGAGGAGGGGACGCGGTATGCGTATCTGGACGCGTCGCCCGGTGGACGGCCGATGTCGGAGCTCCTCGATGCGATTCCCTCGCGGCGGGGCGTGGGGAAGGGCTCGCGCGTGGTGGACGTCGGGTGTGGCAAGGGGCGTCAGGTGGTGGCGCTGGCGCGACGGCTGGAGGGGCACGTCGTCGGGGTGGACCCGTTGGAGCAGAACCTGTCGCTCGCGGCGGAGCGGGCCCGACGGGAAGGGGTGGAGGGGCGGGTGAGCTTCGCGCGGGGCGGAATCGAGCGGCTGCCGCTGGAGACGTCTTCGGTCGACTTCGTCTGGTGTCTGGACATGCTCAACCACGCCGAGGACCTGGAGGGCGCGATGAAGGAGTGCGCGCGTGTCCTTCGCCCGGGTGGTTCGATGATGAATTGCAGCGCGCTGGCCACGGAGCTGCTGGAGCCTCGCGAGGCGGAGCGCGTCACCTGGCGGTTGGGGTTGAACTCCGCGACGCTGTCACGTGAGCGGATGTCGGCGGCCTGCGCTGCCGCCGGGCTGCGTATCGTGGAGTTCGGCACGACGACGGACGAGGGCTCGCCGTACCTGGAGGAACTCGACGAGGGGATGGCTCGCCACGCGCTCCGGCTGGCGAAGGTGCGGCGGGCGCGCAAGCAGATGGAGTCCCGGCTGGGGGCCGACGCGCTCGATGTGCTGTGTGCCTATGACGAGTGGAACATCTTCCTGTTGCTCGGGAAGGTGACCTATGGCGTCTGGGTGCTGGAGCGCGCCGCGTGAGGCCCGGAGTACCTGGCCATCTCCCCGTGCTCCTCGGCATCGACACGGTGGCCCTCGGCTACCAATGCACCGAGCACGTGGCCACCGCCCATGCGACGCACGGGGTCCTGACGAAGTCGAAGCAACGCGACGGCCCCTACTGGGAGACCTCGTACCGCAGGTGTCCCAGGTCCGTTCGCTGCCCGGGATGGATGACGAAGGCATGCCGCTTGGGGTCCTGCTCCAGGCTCAACGCGTGGTCGCCCGGCGGAAGCCCCGCGATGATGAAGCGTCCGTCCCCGGTGATGCGCTTGAGCGGGCGGTCGTCGTCATCCCAGACACGAACGGAGGGCCACTGTGCGAAGTAGGGTTCGGCCGGCGGGTCGAGGCTGCCCACGACGGCGCCCGTGTCCTCCAGGCGGATGTCGGCGACGATGCGCTCGCCCTCCTTGCCCTCCACCGTCACGCTTCCGGAGCGACCATCGTCGAGCCACGCATGGACGGTCCGATGTCCGGCGGCGGGCTTCACCGCGAAGCCGGAGCCCTCGAACCGGACGTGATGGTAGGTCGGAGTCGTGTTCCCGCAGCGGAGCCAGTACGTCGGCGGCTGCGCGACCGCGATGCGCGCTCCCTGCGCCGGCGTGCCGTCGGGCAAGAGGACGTGTCCGGCGAATTCGAAGTACCGGGGCGTGGGCGCATGCGGTGGGCCGATGACGTGGAATGAACTCGGGTCGTAGGGAACCTGCACGACCGCGGGCTCTCCGGGTTTCAGCGCCACCTCCTTCCCGCCGTGGAAGTCGCGCCACCCGTGGTAGCCCGTGACGGCGACGGTGTGGTTCCCGGCCTCGACCAGGCCTGTCCACGTGCCGTCGTCCTGTCGTCGCAGGGGAACGCCCACCGACACGGCATCGATGGCGTCGTCAGCGGCCGGCTGGAAGTGGCGCCACCTGGCGCTGCGGCTGCGCCGGGGCTTCACCGTCACCGGGGTGAAGCCCGCGAGCTGGATGTCCAGCGTCGCCCACGCCTCGGCCTGGACCTCCGCCTCACGCGGATGGGCCTGGGCCTCGGCCGTGAATGGATGGATTCGCACCGTGCCTGGAGTGACGCCGTCCAGGATGTAGCGGCCATTCGCATCCGTCACCGCCTGGGTGGGCATCTGCCGGGGGTGGGATGGAACGCTGAGCGCCATCAGCCTCACGCCCACCGCGGGCGTGCCATCCAGGTTGCGCACCTGTCCGCTGAGCGTCGCCCCTGGAGGCAAGGCCAGCACCGTGGAGATGCTCCCGCCCGCGACGAGCCCGAGGTCGTGCTCACAGGCCTCGCCGTGTCCGACACCTCGGGCGCACAGGTGGACCACACCCGTCGGCGCCTCGGAGAAGAGCGCGATGCCCTGGGCGTTGGTGACGGCCGTCTCCATTGGCATTGAGACGTCGATGGGATCTCTCAGCAGCGCCACCGTGGCGCCTGGGAGCGGTCGCTGATCCTTCGCCGAGACCACCCGGACCTGCGCCTTCCCCCTGCCGTCCAGGGATGGAGGAAGGCGCGGTGGAGACTCCTTGGGGACGGAAGGCTTCACCGGCGCGGGGAGCGGCGCGGGGGTGGACGCGGGCGGAGGCGCGGCGCGGGTCAACTCCTGTCGCACCAACGCCGCCGCGCAGAGCGAGACCGCCAGCCCGGTGACGGCAATCCATCCACCTCGTCCTCGCATGACGCGGACCTCCGAGCGCTTCGTGGGCGCGAAGGTCCACGGTACCACCGCCCTGAACGAGGCAGACAGGCGCCCCTGAATATTTCCAGGGAGAGCGCGTTTTCAGCGCACTCACTGGCCACGAGTCCCCCCGGCCACATCCCCCGGAGCTGACATGTCTTCGCGCGCCCCAGGACGTCATCGAGGTCGCCGTGTTCGAGACCTCCGTCTCCGAGGAGCTCTCCCAGTCGGTGGACCGCAAGAAGCTGGAGGCCATGCTCCTGGGCGAGCTGTCCCATGACTCGCGGCTGCGCATCGTCCCCGTGAAGGGCCTGCCCTCGACGAGCCTGCGCCCGGGGGCCTCCGCCGAGGAGCGCATCGACGCGGCCCGTGGGAAGGGAATCTCCCCGGACGTGTGGGTCTTCCCGGCGGTCTTCCTCTCCGACGCGGTGGGCACGAGCGGCGGCAAGCTCGTCTCCATGAAGGCCTTCACCGTGCGCGGCGAGGTCATCTCCGCATACGGCACCGGTACGTCGCAGGCCGAGGACAAGGGCACCCTCTTCCAGAACGAACAGGTCGTGAGGAACACGGCGGCGAAGACCCGCTCCGTGGTCCTCGACCAGCTCGGGCCCAACCTGCCTTCACGCGAGGCCGTGGCCGGGCTGCAGAAGGCGCGGATGCAGAAGAAGGTGGCCACCATCGAGGAGCAGGCCGGCATACTCCCCGAGGACGACGCACAGACGCGCCTGCGCAAGATCCTCGAGGCGGCCAAGAACGGCCCCAAGCCCGCGCCGCAGGCGGCCGCCCAGGAATAGGCAGACAGGTGTGCCACCCACAAGGACTGACGCGGGTTGCTTCGGACAAGAGGGGGCTGGGGACGCAGCCTGCTTCCGCGCGGAGCGGAGGCGCTGCCATGGGGGCCGGAGTGGGGTAGGGTGTCGCCCCTTCTCGCACCTCGGGATTCCTCGACCGCATGTCCACGGACGTTCCTGTCACCGAAGAGGCCGTGCGTCCCGCGCCCTGGCGGGTGAGACTCCGGGCCCTGGGCTCGGAGCTGGCGTTCCCCGTCAGCCTCTTCTTCTTCAGTCGGCTGGCGTTGCTGCTGCTCGCGCGGGTGTCGCTGGTGTTCGACAACCGGCTGCACCGCCCACCGTTCCAGCAGACCGGCCCGGCGGGACTGGATGCGTTCTGCCGCTGGGACTGCGGCTGGTACACGGAGATCGCCCGGCAGGGTTATGAGCGCCCCCAGGCCACCAACTTCTTCCCGCTGCTGCCCATGCTGGGGCGGCTGGTCCATGAGGCGACAGGCCTGAGCATCCAGGTGTCGCTGGTGCTGGTGGCCAACGTGGCCGGGCTGCTCGGGCTCATCGTCCTGTATCGGCTCTTCCGCGCGCTCGAGGACGAGGACACGGCCCGCGCGGCCCTGCTGGTCTTCACCGCCTATCCGTTCGCCTTCTTCCAGTCCGCGGGCTACCCGGAGTCGTGGATGGTGTTCCTCACCGCGCTCGCGGTGCTGCTCAGCGTGCGAGGGCGACACTGGTGGGCGGCGCTCGCGCTGGGCTTCGGCGGACTGTCACGTCACCTGTCCCTCGTGGCGGGGCTCTCGCTGCTCTATCAGCAGCTGCGCTCCCGCGGCGGCGGGCTCAAGGCGTGGTTCCACCGCGACATCCTGGCGCTCGCCGTGCCGCTGGTCGTGACGTCGCTCTACTTCGTCTTCCTCGCGTGGAAGTTCGGCGACCCGCAGCTGTGGTGGAAGGTCCGCGCCGGCGAGTGGTCGGGCGCGTGGTCGGGGCTCGGGACGTGGTGGCTCCGAGATGACTGGGCGCCCGAGGTCAGCCTCTACGTGGCGGTGTCCTTCATCCCGGGCATGGGGGCGCTCCTGCTCACGCGTCGTCGCCGGTGGTGGCCGCTGGCCGCGTTCGGCATTCCGTTGATGCTGGTGCTGTGGACGGTGGGCCTGGTGGGCCTGGGGCGCTACAGCGCGGCCGTGTGGCCCGCGTTCCTGCCGCTGGGCGCGTGGCTCGCGCGCCGGCCCGCGCTGCGAGGGCCCGTGGTGCTGGGCATGGCCCTGTTCCAGGGCATGCTCGTGTTCCTCTTCGTGCACTCCTATCCCATCAACTGACGTCGAGGGCCCCGGTGGCGCATGGCCGCCGGAGCCCTCGGTGGCTCATCCGTCGCGACGCGCCCGGCGACGCAGCGGCAGGGCGAGGAGCAGCAGGGCCAGCGGCGCGAGCGTGGCCGCGCCGCCGGTGCTGCAGCCGCCTCCGGCGATGAGGAAGTCATCATTGCCGTCCAGCGGGTTCGAGCCGTCTGCGACCTCCACGCCGTCACTGGCGCCGCCCCCATCCGTGTCGGGGTTGTTCGGGTCCGTCTCGCGTGGGTCGACGCGGCCGTTGTGGTTCGCGTCCTCCTCGCCGTCCGGCAGGCCATCCCCGTCCGTGTCCGGATTGAGCGGATCCGTGGGGTTCTCGCCCTTCACCTCGATGCCGTCGGGCAGGCCGTCACCATCCGTGTCGGGGTTGTTCGGGTCCGTCTCCCGCGCGTCGACGCGGCCGTTGTGATTGGTGTCCTCCTCGCCATCCGTCAGCCCGTCGCCATCCGTGTCCGGGGTCTTCGGGTCGGTGGTGGTGCTCGGGTCCTCGTCCGGACGGAAGTTCGGCGAGGTCTGGTCCGTGTGCGGGTGCGCCGTCTCGCGCGTCACGCCCAGCTCCGTGCCGTCCAGCACGCCGTCGTTGTCGCTGTCCGGGTCCAACGCGTCGATGAGGCCGTCCCCGTCCGTGTCGGTGATGCCATCCACGCCATCCGGCACTCCGTCGGAGTCGGAGTCCGCGTTGCGCGGGTCGAGGCCCAGCGCGAGCTCCGTCGCGTCATCGATGCCGTCCATGTCGGAGTCGACGTCGTCGGGGGCGAAGAGCGGGTCCGTCTCGCCGGCGTCGACGCGGCCGTTGTGGTTCGCGTCCTCGATGCCGTCGCGCACGCCGCCGCCATCCGTGTCGGGGTTGAGCGGGTCCGTCTTCGTCGAAGGGTCCGCGTCCGGCGTGAAGCGCGCCGGGTCCGTGTCGGTGCCCTGCGGCTCGGTGAGGCCCAGCTCCAGGCCGTCCGTCAGCCCGTCGCCGTCCGTGTCCGCCTTCTTCGGGTCCGTCTCACCGTCATCGACGAGGCCGTTGTGGTTGGCGTCCTCGTTGCCATCCAGGAGACCGTCGTCATCCGTGTCGTCATCGAGCGGGTCCGTGCCAGCGACCTTCACCTCGATGCCGTCCGGCAGGCCGTCGCCGTCCGTGTCGGCGTTGTTCGGGTCCGTGCCGAGCGCGACCTCCTCCGCGTCCGTCAGGCCGTCACCATCCGAGTCGGCCGTGATGACCCACGCGTAGGAAGCCGGCGAGCCATCCACGTTGCCCGCCGCGTCCACCGCGCGGACCTCCAGGGTGTGCGCCCCGAGCGCCAGGTTCGTGAAGGCCACAGGGTTGGTGCACGGCGTCCAGGTCGCGCCGTCCAGGCTGCACTCGAAAGTGGAGCCGGGCTCGGTGGACTCGAAGACGAACGTGGCGTCGGCGGGCGCCTCCGTGAGCGGTGGACCACTGACGATGCGCGTGTCCGGCGCCTGGGTGTCCACCGTCCACGTGTACGAGGCGGGCGTCGGGTCTACGTTGCCGTCCTCATCCTTCGCGCGGACCCCCAGCGTGTGCTCGCCGTCGGTCAGGTCCGTCAGCTCGGAGGGGTTCTGGCACTCGCCGAAGGGAGCGCCGTCCAGGCTGCACTCGTACGTCACCGGGGACTCGTCCGAGCTGAAGCCGAAGGTGGCCGAGGACTGACGCGTCAGCGTGGGCGGCGTCTGGGTGAACGCCGTCTGCGGCGGCTCGGCATCCACGGTGAAGGTGTGGACGACGGGTGTGCTGGTGTTGCCCGCCTCGTCCGTCGCGCTGACGGAGACGGTGTGCGAGCCCTCGCCGAGCGGCGCGCTCCCCGTCAGCGTCCACATACCCGAGCCATCCACCTCGAAGGTGCCCAGCACCGTGCCGTCCACCGTCACGGTGACGGTGCTGCCCGGCTCCGCCGTGCCCGAATACGTCACCGTCGCGACGCTCGACACCGAGCCCTCGGCGGGCGTGTCGATGTCCACGGCGGGCGCCTGGGTATCCACCGTCCACGAGTGCTCCGCGGGCGTCGCGTCCGCGTTGCCCGCCGCGTCCACCGCGCGCACCGCGAGGGTGTGCGCGCCGTCCGCGAGGCTGTCGAACGTCGCCTGGGCGGAGCACGCGAGGAAGGCCGCGCCGTCCAAGCTGCACTCGAAGGTCACCGGCGACTCGTTCGAGGAGAAGACGAAGGACGCGGAGGCCACGTTCGTCAGGGCCTCGGGACCGCTGTCGATGACCGTGTCCGGCGCCGTCGTGTCCACCGTGAAGGTGACGCTCGTCGGCCCGCTGGTGTTTCCCACGGCATCCGTGGCGGTGACGACCGCCGTGTACGTGCCGTCGCCCAGCGTCACGGGCGGCGTGAAGGTCCACCCACCGGCGCCATTCACGGGGATGGGACCGTAGGTCGTCCCTCCCACCGTCACCATCACCGACGTCGCGTCCGTGGCCGTGCCCGTGAGCGTCACGACGCCGTCATCCAGCACCTCGCCCTGGGCGGGCGACGCGATGAGCGGAGCGGCCGGCGGCGTCAGGTCCACCGTCCACGTGTACTCGGCGGGCGTGGGGTCCACGTTGCCCGCGGCGTCCACCGCGCGCACCGTCAGGGTGTGCTCGCCCTCGGCGAAGCCCTCGAACAGGGCCGGGCTGGTGCAGGCGACGTACGTCGCGCCGTCCACGCTGCACTCGAAGGTGGAGCCCGGCTCGCTGGCGGCGAGCTCGAACGAGGCATCCACGGCGCGGGTGGGCGAGTCCGGACCGGACACGATGAGCGTGTCCGGCGCAGTGGTGTCCACCGTCCAGGTGTGGGTCGCGGGCGTCACGTCCACGTTGCCCACCGCGTCCACCGCGCGCACGCGGAGCTGGTGCTCACCGTCCGCGATCCCCGAGTAGCTCACGGGTGAGGTGCAGGCCACATAGGCCGCGCCGTCCAGGCTGCACTCGTAGCCGACCGCGCCGCCCTCGGAGCGCAGCTCGAAGGTGGCAGAAGTCTCACGGGTGAGCGCGTCCGGTCCGGACTCGATGAACGTCTCCGGCGGCGTCAGGTCGATGGTGAAGCCGTGGGACGTCGCATCGGAGGTGTTGCCCGCGGCGTCCACCGCGACGGCCGTGAGCGTGAGGGGGCCTTCGGGCTGCGCGGTGGGGAAGGTGAAGGTCCACGTGCCGGACGACGTCACGGAGATGGGGCCGTAGGTGGCGCCGTTCACCTCCAGATAGACCTGACTGTCCGACGCGGCCGTGCCAGTGATGGTGGGCGTCGCGGTGCCCACCGTGCCGCCATTCGCCGGCGAGACGACGACAGGAGCCGAGGGCGCCTGCAGGTCCACCGTCCACGTGTGCGTCGCGGGCGACGGGTCCACCGTGCCCAGGGCGTTGACGGCGCGGACCGCGAGGACGTGGGTGGCCTCGGAGAGGCCGGTGATGCTCAGCGGGCTGGTGCAGGGCGTGAAGGCCGCGCCATCCAGGCTGCACTCGAAGGAGACGCCGCCGTTCTCCATGCGGAGCACGAAGGTGGCCGCGGTCTCGCGCGTGAAGACCGCGGGGCCAGAGTCGATGAAGGTCTCCGGCGTGGACAAATCGATGTCGAACCCGTTGGACGCCGTCTCGCTGGTGTTGCCCGCGGAGTCCGTCGCGGTGGCCTCGACCGTGTGGAGACCTTCGCTTAGCGCGGTCGGGCTGGGCAGGCTCCACTCGCCGTCGATGTTCGCCGTCACCGTGCCAATCACGTCCCCGTCCACCTCCACCGTCACCTGAGCGAAGGGCTCGGCGGTGCCGGAGTAGACGGGCGTCGCGGTGGCGATGGTGGTGCCGTCCGCCGGCGTGGCGATGACCGGGGCGTCGGGAGCCACCGTGTCCACGGTGAACTCGGAGCGCGCGCTGTCGTCACTCACGTTGCCCGCGGCATCGGTGGCCGTCGCCGTGGCCGTGTGGAGCCCCTGGCCCAGGTCCACGGCGGGGGGGTACGTCCAGCGGCCCTGGGCATCCACGGGCGCGGTGCCCAGGACGATGCCATCCACGCTCACCGTCACCAGCGTGCCCGCCGTCCCCGTGCCGGAGATGACCGGGCGCTGCGTGGGCACCACGACGCCGTTGGCGGGCGTGTCGATGACGGGCGCATCCGGCGCCGTCGTGTCCACGGTCCAGGTGTATGTCGCGGGCGAGGCGTCCACGTTGCCCGCCGTGTCGCGAGCGCGGACCGCCAGGGTGTGGCTGCCTTCCAAGAGGCCCGTGAAGGTGCGGGGGTTGGAGCAGGTGATGAACGTCGCGCCGTCCAGTGAGCACTCATACGTCACCGGGTCCGTGTCGCTGCCGAAGCCGAAGGTGGCGGAGGTGGCGTTGGTGATGGAGGGCGGGGTGCTGGTGAACGTCGTGGTGGGCGCCACGGTGTCGACGGTCCACGTGCGGCTGGCCGGCGTGGGGTCCACGTTGCCCGCGCTGTCACGGGCGCGCACGGTGAGCGTGTGGCTGCCCTGGGACAGGTCGTCGAACGTCACGGGGTTCGAGCAGGCGACGTACGTGGCGCCGTCCAGCGAGCACTCGAAGGTGACGCCGGACTCCGTGCTGTCGAAGCCGAACGTCGCGCTGTCGCTGTTCGTCAGGCCGGAGGGCCCGCTGGCGATGCTCGTGTCCGGCGCGGTGGTGTCCACCGTCCACGCGTACGTCGCGGGCGTCAGGTCCACGTTGCCCGCGCTGTCACGCGCGCGGACCGCAAGAGTGTGCGCGCCGTCCGAGAGGCCGGGGAAGGACTGCGAGGCGGCGCAGGTGGCGAACGTCCCACCGTCGAGCGAGCACTCGAACGTCACCGGCGTCTCGGTGGCGCTGAAGGTGAACCCGGCGTCCGCCGAAGCGGAGAGGCTCGGCGGGCCGCTGACGATGGTCGTGTCCGGCGCGAGGGTGTCCACCGTCCACGTGCGTGTGGCCGGCGTCAGGTCCACATTGCCCGCGGCATCCACGGCGCGAACCGCGAAGGTGTGCGAGCCATCCGCCAGGTTCGAGAGCGACGTCGGGCTGGTGCACGCGGTGAACGGTGCCCCGTCGAGCGAGCACTGGAACGTCTGAGGGCTCTCGGTGGACGTGAAGGTGAACGTCGCGCCGGTGTCCGAGGTCGTCCCCGCCGGGCCGCCCGAGAGGGTGGTGTCCGGCGCGGTGGTGTCGATGGTCCACGTGTAGACGGCGGGCGTGGGGTCCACGTTGCCCGCCGAATCCACCGCGCGGACCTCCAGGGTGTGGCTGCCCTGGACGAGCGCCGGGAAGCTCTGCGACGCGGAGCACGCGGTGAACATCACCGCGCCGTCCAGGCGGCACTCGTAGCTCACGCCGCTCTCGTTGGAGCTGAACTGGAAGTGGGCCACCGCGGAGTTGGACACGGCCGGGGGCGTGCTCGCGAAGGCCGTGTCGGGGGCCACCGTGTCGACGGTCCACGTGCGGGTGGCTGGCGTCGCGTCCACGTTGCCGGCGCTGTCGCGCGCGCGGACCCGCAAGGTGTGGCTGCCCTGCGACAGCCCCGTGTACGTCATCGGGTCCGTGCAGCCGGTGAAGGTCGCACCATCGAGCGCGCACTCGTACGTCACGCCGCTCTCGTTGGAGTCGAAGTCGAACGTCGCCTCGGTGGAGGCCGTCGTCCCGGATGGGCCGCTGACGATGGTCGTCTCGGGCGCCACGGTGTCCACCGTCCACGTGCGCGTGGCCGGCGTTCCATCCACGTTGCCCGCGCTGTCACGCGCGCGGACCGCCAACGTGTGGTTGCCCTGGGACAGGTTGTTGAAGGTCGCGGGCGTGGTGCATGCGGCGAAGGTCCCACCGTCCAGGCTGCACTCGAAGAGGGCGGGCGACTCCGTGGAGGTGAAGGTGAACGTGGCGCTGTTCGAGTGGGTCGTCCCCGTCGGGCCCGAGGTGATGCTGGTGTCCGGCGCCACGGTGTCCACGGTCCAGGTCCGGCTGGCGGGCGTGGCGTCGAGGTTGCCGGCGGCGTCCACCGCCCGCACCTGCAAGGTGTGGCTGCCCTGAGACAGACCAGGGAAGGTCACCGGGTCGGTGCACGCCGCGAAGGGGGCCCCGTCCAGCGAGCACTGGTACGTCACCGCGAGCTCGTTGGAGTTGAAGTCGAACGTCGCGCTCGCGCTGTTCGTCAGGCCGCTCGGGCCGCTGACGATGGTCGTATCCGGCGCCACGGTGTCCACCACCCAGGTGCGACTGGCGGGCGTCGGGTCCACGTTGCCGGCCGCATCCCGGGCCCGCACCTGGAACGTGTGGGAGCCCTGGGCGAGCCCCGTGTAGTTGGTGGGCGAGGTGCAGGCCGTGAAGGCCGCGCCGTCCAGGCTGCACTCATACGTCACGCCGCTCTCGTTGGAGTCGAAGGTGAAGCTCGCGCCCGGCGCCGCCACCGTGCCCACGGGGCCGGTGAGGAGGCTCGTGTCGGGCGCGGCGGTGTCGGTGGTGAAGCTCACCGTGGTGGCGGGGCTGGTGTTGCCGGCCGGGTCGCTCGTGGTCACCGTGGCGGTGTGCGCGCCGTCGGGGAGCGCGCTGCTCGTGCAGGACCAGGCGCCCGTGGTGGGGTGGGCCGGGGCGGTGCAGACGACCGCGCCTCCAATCACCACGCTGACGGTGCTGCCGGGCTCCGCCGTGCCGGTGAACCCGGGCTGGTTCGTCCCCAGGGTGCTCCCGTTCGAGGGCGCCGTCACGACGGGCGCGGGCGGCACGGACACGACGATGTTGGTCGGGCCGGTGGTGCTGGGGGAGGGGGAGCTGCTCGCGGAGCTGGCCGGCGCGCCGCGCTCGCCCTGGGCCGTGATGGTGGCCTGGTTGGCGATGACGCCGGAGGCCGCGGGGTTCACCACGGCGCGGAAGCGGATGCTGGTGCTCTGGTTGAGCTGCAGGCTGCCACCCAGCGTGCTCGTCGCGCCCGTGCCCAGCCGCACCGTGATGACCCCCGTGGGGCTGACCTCGCCCACGTCGTCACCCTGGATGTCGGTGAGGGGGCCCGCGTTGGGGCCGGTGAGGACTTCGAGCGAGCCCGGGACATAGGCGAGCTGGGCGGGGAGCGGGTCCCGGAGAATGGTCTCGATGCTGACGTCGTCACCGGTGTTGGTGGTGACGATGGTGTAGTCGATGAGATCGCCGCCGCGCAGCGAGCCGTCCGCGCGAGGGTTCACCGCCGTGGCCGTCTTGTACGTGTTGGTGAAGTCCGGACGCAGCGTGGCGATGGACGTCGCGAAGGCGCCGAGGATGTACGAGTCACCCGAGGACGTCGCCGTGACGGTCATGGACGTGGCGCCGCCGGAGACGTGGTTGGTGATGTCCACCACGTCCATGTCCACGCCGGACATGCTCGCCGACGCGCCCGTCAGCCGGGGCAGGTCGTCGGCGTGGCTCGCGGGCGTGCCGAGCACCGAGCGCGTGCTGTTGAAGAAGTTGTTCACCGGGTTGGCGCCGTCGGAGATGTTGCTGCCGTTGACGCGGAACTGGTCGCCGGTGCGCGTCGCGTCGCCCTCGAAGGCCAGCACGCCCAGCTTGGCGTCGAAGCCCGAGCTCGGCACGTTGAAGCCAGACAGCGTCACCGTCTGGGGGTTGCCATTGCTGACGTAGTCCATGCCGTCGAACAAGGTCAGGTTGCGGATGGGCGAGTCCGGGTGGCGGTAGAACACCACCAGCGCCCAGGCGCTGAACGTGTCCGTGCTGTTGACGCTGGCGAGGGGCGCGGAGTCGACGTCGCTCACCTCGTAGACCCCCGAGCCGTTCGTGGCGACCAGGGTGGTGACGTCCGCGGAGGACTCGTAGATGTAGCGGCCGCTCGGCGCGTAGCTGTGCGAGACATCCGCCGTCAGCATCTGCGTGAAGACGCCGGGCCGGCCGAACTCGGCGGTGGTGTCCGGCGTCCGGGCGTTGGTGCTGGTGGACAGGTGCGCGGCCCAGTACAGGCGCGCGTACGTCACCACCGCGCCCGGGGGAATCACCAGCGCCGCCCGGCTGCGCGCCTGCGTGGCCGTCACCGAGGTGTTCGCCTGGGCCACGCCCGACTGGAGGGTCCAATAGACATCCACCGCGTCATCGGAGGTGTTCGAGCCGCAGTTCCCGACGGTGCCCACCACCGGCCCGGGGACGTTGGAGGCGCAGTCGTGGGCGAGCGTGTTGCCCACCATCAACAGGTCGCCGCGCTGGTCCGCCGTGTGGCGAAGCACCGGCGCCGCCAGCGCCTGTCCCGCGAAGGCGGTCATCAGCAGCGGCAGCACCCAGCGCGTTCGCGACGCGGCGCCGCGAGTGGAGGTCTTGGACATGGTGGGGATACCTGAAGGAGCGGGAGGAGGGGACGGATGCGCGAGGTCCGCGACGACCTGGGGCCGGAGGCCATGAGCCCGGGAATCGCCGGGGGGCATGGAATCCCAGTCAGTTGTGGCTCGCCGGGGGGACGGCTCGGAGGCGGGGGGGGCTCGCTCTGTCACGGACCGTCGAAAAAGCAACCGGGGTGCCAGCGTGAAACACAGGATTCACGGCTGGGTTGGCGGTTTTCGAGGCCGCGTGAAACACACGCTCGACGTGTCTGTCTGGGAGCTGGATCCAGATTCTGGAATCCGGACGAGCGTGTTTCTGCGGGGCCGCGCAGGTGCGACGGGTGGATGTCTTGGATTGCTGATTCCTGGCGAGAGAAATCACGCGTCGTGTCGACACTCGCAGCAGCGAAGCCGCTGGCACGCGTCGGCAGGGTCAAGCTCGACGCAGGGCCTACGGAGGTGGGACGCGGAGCTGGAGCGTCAGGCGCACGTTGTCGGAGCGGAGTCCCACCGGGCCGTCGAAGGAGAAGGCCTCGGCAGGCAGCGCTCCCTCCCACGCCAGGGTGTCATCGGCCCAGACGCGCAAGGTGGGGCGGGCGAGCTCGACGCGCAGCACGTGCTCCTCTCCCCACGCGGGGGCGCCGAGCGCGACACGGCGGGTGGGGCGCACGGTGACATAACCCGCGTTCCCGCAGTCGGCGCTGCGGTGCAGGTCCGGGTTGCGCTTGTAGTTGACGACGAGGCCAGGCTTCGGCGTGAAGCGCCACATCACATACACCACGTTGCAGCCATCCCGGGCGCGCAGCTTGAGGCCCACCTGCTGGCGCTGGGCTCCGGACTGCAACGCGCGCTGCTCCTCGGACGGAGCGTGGGGTGTGAAGCGCAGCTCGGCCCGCGAGGAGTCGGAGCCCGGGAGGATGGCTCGCAGCCGTGCGCCGTCCACGTCGAGCCGACCGTCGGGCCGCTGCCGGGTCGCTCCCTCCGTCACCTTCAGCAAGGGCTTGTCCGCCTTCCTGGGCGCGGCCGCGAGCGCCCCCGACCCCAGGCAGGCCGTGAGGAGCCAGGTGAGCGCGCGGGTCCGCCTCAGGGCTGGGTGTTCCCGAGGAACGAGGTGAGCGCCTCCACATGGGCCGTCAGGTAGGCCTGCTCGGCGCGAAGCCTCGCCAGCTCCAACAGGAGGTAGTCCCGGAAGCGGCGAATCTCTCGCGTCTGCAGCGCCTCCACGTCGCGCAACTGGCCCTCCAGGTCCGTCACCAGCGCGGAGACCTCGCGCAGCCGGGCCTCCTCCGTCCTGTGCCGGGAGCGCAGGTCCACCAACAGCTCGGAGACCTGCTGGTCCATCCCCTCCACGTCATGCAGCGTCGCGCGGCGGCGGCCGTCGCGCGCGCGGGCGTTCGCCTTGCCCTGCCACAGGTGGCCCAGATCGTACGTGAGCATGACCTGCCCGAAGAGCGGCACGTCCTGGTCCACGTCGAAGACCTCGTCGTACCCGCCGCGCACGCTGAGCTGCCAGGCGCGGGCTCGACGCAGGCCACCGGCGGCGGACTCCACCGCGTCATCGGCCGCCCGGAGCTCCTCCAGCAGCGTCTCCAGCCGCTGCCCCCGGGCGAAGGCGGGACGTGCGGCCAGCCGCTCCCGCGCCAGCGCCGTGTCCGTGCTCAGCGAGCGCAGGTGGTCCAGCCGCACCTGGACGGCGTTGAGCTCCTCGAGCGTCGCGCGGCCTTGCTTGAGGTCCTCGCGCAGCGCGGTGACGAGCGCCTCCGCGCGGGGCAGGGCGTCCTGGAGGACACGGGCACGGGCCTCCAGCGCCGAGTCCTCGCCCAGCCCCGAGCCCTGGCGCACCGCCGCCTGGAGCGACGAGAGCGCCTGGTAGCGTCGGCACTCCGCCGCCGCGCGCCGGTGGATGGTGCGTCCGCGGTACATGCCCACGAAGTCGTAGCTCAGGCCCGCGGTGACGCGCAGCTTGGGCTTGCCCAGGGCGGTGCCGCCCTCGGCCTCGCCGGTGTTCACCGCGCCGAAGCTCCCGAACACCTCCGGCGCCAGCTCCAGCGCGGCCTCCGCGTCACCCATCCCCTGGACCCAGTCGCAGTAGCCCGCGGAGCGCTCCTCCAAGCGAGCCTCCAGCGTGGTGGCCTCGGGCGTCGACTGGGCCCAGGAGACGGGAGTTCGCGCGGCGAGCAACAGCAGCGCGCCGCAAGTCAGGCTCTTCCGCATGGGACTTCTCCACCGTGTCGTCATGGGCGCGCGGCTCACAGCACCAGGGGCGCGCGGCCCAGGTGCAGCAGGTCCTCCCGGGCCGACGCGGCGTCCGTGAGCTTCAGCTCCACCATCACCCCGCGCAGCAGGTGCTGACGGATGGGGTGCTTGATGGAGACCTCGCCCTCCAGCACCCGCCCCACCACGCCCACCTCGCGGCACCAGACGACCTTCAGGGCGCAGGCGAACAGGGGCGCGCCCTCCGCCGCGTTGCCCAGGTTCTCGTACGGCACGAAGGCCACCGTCAGGTCCTTCTCGATGGCGCGCAGGTACGGCGACGCCTTGAGCGACGCGATGAGCGCCTCGTAGCGCTGGGCCACGTCGTCGAGCGCCTTCGCGTCGTGCTCCAGGCTGCGCAGCGTCGCCTCCGCGCGCGCCTGCTCCAGCATCGAGTGCGTGTACTCGCGCTCCAGCAGCAGCACGTCCGACGTCATCCCGTCCGGCGTGCCGTCCTGCACCGCCGTCAGCCCCGCGATTTCACGGTGGATGCCCTCCACCCGCGTCTCCAGGTCCACCGTCGTCTGCGCCAGCGACAGGTTGCTCTGCGCCAGCTGCGCCAGGTGGTGGTTGAGGGTGAGCTTGTCCTCTTGTTGCAGCAGCCGGGCGCCATACAGCGCATCCGTGCGCGCGCGGGACAGGCCGGCGTAGGCCCGGTTGGACTCGAGGATCTCCTTGCGCGCCTCCTGGTACTCGCGGCGCAGCGTGGACAGGCGCTTCGCCGTGCGGTCCTTGGAGGCGCGCTCTCCGCGCAGGGCGACCAGGAAGCGCTGCTGGAACGAGCGCTCCGCGGCCACGGTGCGCTGCGCGTCCGTCATCCGGTTCTCCACCGCGCGCTTCTCCGCGAGCACGTGGTCCCGCGACGACGTCTGCGCGGCGAGCTGGGTGTTGAGCGTGAGGATCTGCGGGTCGGTGGGCGATATCACCGTCGGCGTCGCCCAGGAGTGGCTCAAGAGGAAGAAGCCCTGCACCGACAGGAACGAGATGAGGGCCGTGAGGATGAGTCCCAGCAACACCGAGCCCATCATCTTGTAGAGCGACACGGCCACGGCGTTGATGCGATTGGCGACGCGTTGGTTCATGGAGAGCCCTCACCAGCGGGGTCGGTCGGAAGCTCGCCGCGGTTGGCCACGGGACCGGGCGCCGGCACGGCGCTGGGACTGCCCCGCGTCTCCCAGCTGCCGGAGTCCAGCGTCAGCAGCGCCAGCGGCGTGAAGAGCGCGTACGTCACCGGCATCAGCAGGGCCATGGGCAGGAAGCACGCTCCATGCACCCGCCGCTCCTCCGGCAGGTGCCGCGTCTCCAGCCGGTAGATGATTCCCAGCAGGCCGATGACCAGGAAGTGGAACGCGAGGATGTCCAGGAACTCCCCCGTCAGGACGTTGTGGACGATGACGACGGGGTAGGCGAGCAGCAGCGCGAGCTGCGACACGTAGTGGATGGTGATGACCGGGTGCAGCCGCCACGCGTGGGACAGGCCGCCCAGCAGGTCCACCAGGTTGGAGCGCCGCCAGCGCAGCTGCTGGGAGAAGTAGCCCGCGAGCGTCGCTGGCGCGGCGGTGAAGCAGAACGCGTCCAGCGTGTAGACCGTCTCGTAGTCGTGCTTGACGATCTGCCGCGTGAGGAAGCGGTCCTCGCCGTACTTGATGGGCACGCCCGCGATGGCGCGCGCCTCCAGGATGGGCTCCAGCTCCAGCAGCACGTCGCGGCGGTACGCGGTGAGGCAGCCCGACAGGCACATCACCTGACGGAAGCTGCGCTCCAGGTCCTTGAGCCACTGCTGGGCGAAGTGGAACTTGATCTCCACCATGCGCGTCAGCCAGTTCTGGTGGCGGTTCGTCACGTAGGTGCGGCCGCCCACCGCGGCGATGCGCGAGTGCGTGAAGCGGCGCACCAGGTGGCGCACGGCGGCGCGGTCCACGATGACGTCCGAGTCCACCGAGACGATGATCTCCGCGTCCACCGCGGCCTTCACGCCCCGGTTGATGCCCTTGCGCTTGCCCAGGTTCTCCGGGTTGCGCATCACGAGCACGTTGGGGTGGCCCTCGGCGGCCTTCATCGCCCACGCGTAGCTGTCATCCTTGGAGCAGTCGTCCACCACGACGATCTGCAGGAGCTCGCGGGGATAGTCCTGCTCCAGCAGGCTGCGGACGGCCTGGAAGATGCCCTGGCCCTCGTTGAAGAGGGGGATGACGATGGCGACGCGCGGCCGGTACGACTCGTCCACCTGGTCGATGCTCCGGCCCCGCACGCGGCGCAGGAACGGCCCCAGGATGTAGCGGTTCATCAGCACGACGATGAACAGCAGGTGGATGGGAAAGAGCTCCATCAGACCCCGCCCCCCATCACGCCACCCTCCCTCGCCACGGGGGCGCTCCGCCCCTCGGCCCCCATGAGGGAGCGGTGGGAAAGTTGGCGATGCGGGGGCCCGCGCCAACTGCCCCCAGGGACGGTGGAAGGGGATTGCCCACCGGAGCGAGCGCGCGCCCCAGCGGCCGTCCGGAACACGTCAGCCGGCCCGCCCCCGCGCCGAGGGGAGCTTCCGCCAGCCGACGCTCCTTGGGGACGTCAGTGCGCCGCGGGCGGGGAGGGCGACGTCAAGGCATCCGCGCGTTGCAGGTCGCGCAACAGCTCCGTCTTGCGTGCGTCACGCTGGGCCGCGGAGGTGAAGGCGATGCCCTCCATGGACTCACGCGCCGCCAGCGCCACGCGGGCCAGGCCGTCCCGGGAGATGAGGCCCACCGCGAATGCGTCCACCGCCGCGCCCACGTAGGTGTCGAAGAAGTGGATGCGCTTGTCGAGCCACGCCCGCCGCGTCGTCTCCGGGGTGTCCACCACGTCATGGATGAAGACGGCGTGCACGGCCTCCGGCGCGTGCTGGAGCATCTTGTCTCCGAACTCCACGTCGCCCTGGCCGCTGTCGCCCACGAAGACGAAGCTGTACTCGGGGAAGCAGCGCACGTAGCGCAGGAAGTTGTCGAACTTCTTCGCGGCGATGCGCGAGTTGCCCAGCAGGTGCGTGAGGCTGCCGGACAGCACCACGTGCGGCGGAACGCCGTGCTTGCGCAGGCTGTCGAACGTCAGGTTCTCCACCGCGCCCAGCGGGTCCATGGGGCGCGCGGTGACGAAGGTGAGGTCGCCCTCGCGTCCGGGGATGATGCCCGGCCCCCGGTCCAGCTCCGCGTAGAAGGCGAGCACGCCCGGGTACACCGTCTTGGGCGGGTACCGGCTGTCCTTGAGGTTGGCGTAGAAGGTGTCGTCGATGTCGCTGAGCACCTTGCTCTCGCCGCTGGGCGCCAGGCGGGCCTCGTGCTGGATGTGGCCGAGGATCTCCTCGCGCAGCGCCACGTTGTCCACGTCGTCGAAGAGCAGCTTCTCCAGGTCCTGGTGGTTGTTGCCGGCGTCGAGCAGGTTCTTGAACGCCGTCAGCTCGCGGCCCCGCACGCCGAGGAACAAATCCTTGATGCACTGCTCGGCGGTGTAGGGCGTGCCGCCCCTCTGGATGGCCGTCACCAGGCTGGCGCGCACGGGCAGCGCCAGCTCCTGCGCCCGCTCCCGGCACAGCAGCTTCATGAGGAGGGTGTGGTGGTCCGGGCCGAAGACGCGGTCGTCCAGATCGCCCAGGAGCGACTCCAGGTCGACGTTGGCCAACAGGTAGTTCAGCTCGGCGGGCGTCGCGTCACCGAGCAGGTCCAGGATGCGGCGCTCCTCGCTGGCGTCGGTGTGACCGGCCATGAGCGTGCGCAGGGTCTCCAGCTTCTTCGTCGCGGCGCGTGGATCCATGTGGCTCCCCCCGTCCGGCGCGAGGCCGGCCTGGAACCTGGGGAGCCTACGCGGGGGTGGGGTGGGCGTGGTAGAGCAGGCGCATGTCGACTGTCGCGCCGCTGGAACTGGGTCCGGACGAAGTCCACGTGTGGATTGTCGAGCCCGAGCGCATCCTGGAGCGGCACCTCCTGGACGCGTACTGGGGCCTGTTGGACTCGGCCGAGCGCGAGAAGCAGCAGCGCTTCCGCTTCGAGCGCCACCAGAAGCAGTACCTGGTGAGTCACGCGCTGGTGCGCCTGACGCTGTCGCGCTACGCGCCGGTGCCGCCCACGGCGTGGAGCTTCTCGACCAACGCCTACGGGCGGCCGGAGATTCGCGGCGAGCACGGCGCCCGGCTGCGCTTCAACCTGTCCCACACCGACGGCATGGCGCTGGTGGCGGTGGGGCTGGACGCGGAGCTGGGCGCGGACGTGGAGGACGCGGAGCGCAAGGGCGAGACGGTGGAGATCGCCGACAGCTTCTTCGCCGCGCCCGAGGTCGCCGCGCTCAAGGCCCTGCCCGAGGGCGAGCAGCGCGGCCGCTTCTTCGAGTACTGGACGCTCAAGGAGTCCTACATCAAGGCCCGGGGCGCGGGCCTGTCCCTGCCGCTGGACCAGTTCGCCTTCCACCTGGAGGCGGGCAAGGAGCCGCGCATCTCGTTCGATGCGCGGATGAAGGACACGCCCCAGACCTGGCGCTTCATGCAGCTGCGGCCCTCGGCGCGTCACCAGGCCGCGGTGGCGATGCGCCGGCCGTGGGACCAGCCGTTCCGTGTGCGCTGGCAGTTCACCGTCCCGCTGGCGTCGGATGCGCCGCCCCGGTTCGAGGCGGCGCGGGGCCTCACGCCGGGGTCGACATCCACCGGGTGAGGTCCTCGCCCAGCGCGGCGAGCAGCGCGGCCTGCTGCGCGCGCAGGAAGAAGTGCCCGCCGTCGAAGTGACGGATGCGGAAGTCCGGGCTGCGCGTCTCCTCGCGCCACGTCTCCAGCCGGGCGAGCGACACGTGCTTGTCCGTGGTGCCGCCCATGACCGAGATGGGCACGTCGAGCTTCACGGGGGAGACGCCGTTCTCCCACCACGCGAGCGCGAAGTCCGCGCGCAGCGTGGGCACCAGCAGCTCCAGGAGCTCGCGGTGCTGGAGGATCTCCTCCGGCGTGCCGTCGTAGCGGCGCAGCTCCTCGATGAACTGCTCCTGCGGCAGGTGGTGGATGGGCTTGCGGTCCGACTCGCGCGGGGCGCCGGACGCGGCCAGCACCAGCCCGCGGGGCATGGGGCCGTTGCGCGCCTGCAGCCGCCGGGTGAGCTCCAGGGAGATGCGCGAGCCCATGCTGTAGCCGAAGAAGGCGAAGGGCTTGTCGAGCAGCGGCGCCAGCACCGGCAGCAGCGTGTCCACCAGCGCGGGCAGGCTGTCGAAGGGCTTCTCCATCAACCGCCGCTCGCGGCCGGGCAGCTGCACCGCGCACAGCTCCACGCCCGGTGGCAGGCCACCCTGCCAGCCGCTGTAGATGGAGGCGCTGCCGCCCGCGAAGGGCAGGGCGAACAGCCTCAGCCGAGCGTCCGGCAGGGGCTTGCGGGAAGGAAACCAGCGTTCGGGAGCGTTCGGATTCGAGGTGGGCGCACTGGGCATGGCGGTACGGTTCTGTCGCACAGCCGAGGAAAACGGGTCAAGCCCTGGCAACTTCGAGCCCGCTGCAGACTTCCACCCCGCGTACATGCCTGACTTGTTACGCGCGTATTTCGTGAATGAGTGGGCTGGCAGGACTCCGTGTGAGGCGTGCTAGCGTTTTCTCCCGTGAGCTACGAGCTTTCGCACCTGGACGCCCTCGAGGCGGAGTCGGTGTTCATCCTCCGGGAGGTGGTCGCCGAGCTGGACAGCCCGGTGCTGCTGTTCTCCGGCGGCAAGGACTCCGCGGTGATGCTGCACCTGGCGGTGAAGGCCTTCGCGCCCGCGCCGCTGCCTTTCCCCCTCATGCACGTGGACACCGGGCACAACTTCCCGGAGGTGCTCGCGTACCGGGACGCGCGCGTGGCCGAGCTGGGCGCGAGGCTGCTGGTGGCGTCCGTGCAGGAGGCCATCGACGCCGGGCGGGTGGCGGAGGAGAAGGGGCCCCGCGCCTCGCGCAACCGGGCGCAGACGGTGCCGCTCCTGGAGGCCATCGAGAAGCACCGCTTCAACGCCGTGTTCGGCGGCGCGCGCCGGGACGAGGAGAAGGCGCGCGCGAAGGAGCGGGTGTTCTCCTTCCGCGACGAGTTCGGCCAGTGGGACCCCAAGCACCAGCGCCCGGAGCTGTGGAGCCTGTACAACGGCCGCCACCGCCGGGGTGAGCACCTGCGCGTCTTCCCGCTGTCCAACTGGACGGAGCTGGACGTGTGGCAGTACATCGCCCGCGAAGGTGTGGCGCTGCCCTCCATCTACTTCAGCCACCGGCGCGAGGTGTTCCGTCGGGACGGCATGTTGATGGCGTGGTCCCCGTACCTGCCGCTGCTCCCGGGCGAGGAGGTGACGACGGCGGCGGTGCGCTTCCGCACGGTGGGCGACATGACGTGCACCGCGTGCGTGGAGTCGGAGGCGGTGAAGGTGGAGGACGTCATCTCGGAGATCGCCGCCTCGCGCGTCACGGAGCGGGGCGCGAGCCGCGCGGACGACAAGTTCAGCGAGACGGCGATGGAAGACCGCAAGCGCGAGGGGTACTTCTAGTGGAACTGCTACGCTTCGCGACCGCGGGCTCCGTCGACGACGGCAAGAGCACCCTCATCGGCAGGCTGCTCCACGACACGCGCTCGATTCTCGAGGACCAGCTGGCCGCGGTGGAGCGCACCAGCCGCGCGCGCGGGGACGAGTACGTCAACCTGGCGCTGCTGTTGGACGGGCTCAAGGCCGAGCGCGAGCAGGGCATCACCATCGACGTGGCGTACCGCTACTTCGCCACGGCGAGCCGCAAGTTCATCATCGCGGACACGCCCGGGCACCTGCAGTACACGCGCAACATGGTGACGGGGGCGTCCACGGCGGACCTGGCGCTCATCCTGGTGGACGCGCGCAAGGGCGTGCTGGAGCAGACGCGGCGCCACGCGTTCCTCGCGTCGCTCCTGCGCGTGCCGCACCTGGTGCTGTGCGTGAACAAGATGGACCTGGTGGGCTTCGACGCGGCCGTCTTCGAGGCCATCCGCGAGGAGTTCCGCCAGTTCTCCATGAAGCTGGACGTGACGGACCTGACGTTCATCCCCATCTCCGCGCTGGGCGGGGACAACGTGGTGACGCGCTCGGAGAAGATGCCCTGGTATCAGGGGCCGACGCTGTTGCACCACCTGGAGAACGTGCACATCGCGTCGGACCGCAACCTCATCCACGTGCGCTTCCCCGTGCAGACGGTCATCCGGCCCATGTCGTCGAGGTTCCCGGACTACCGCGCGTACGCGGGGCAGGTGCTGGGCGGGGTGCTCAAGCCCGGCGACGAGCTGATGGCGCTGCCCTCCGGGTTCACCACGCGCATCCGCTCGCTGGACCTGGCGGGGCGGGAGGTGGCGCAGGCGTTCCCGCCCATGTCCGTGAATGTGTCGCTGGCGGACGAGCTGGACATCAGCCGGGGCGACCTGCTGTGCCGTCCGGGCAACCCGCCGCACGTGGGGCAGGACCTGGACGCGATGGTGTGCTGGCTGGCGGAGGGCGTGTCGCTGCAGACGGGCTCGCGGCTGGCGCTCAAGCACACCACGCGCTCGGTGCGCGCGCAGGTGAAGCAGCTGCACTACCGGCTGGACATCAACACGCTCAGCCGCGACGAGCAGAGTCCCCGGCTGGCGCTCAACGAGATTGGCCGGGTGACGCTGCGCACCACGGCACCGTTGTTCTTCGACGCGTACCGCGACAACCGGCACACGGGCAGCTTCATCCTCATCGACGAAGCGACGAACGCGACGGTGGGGGCCGGGATGATCAACGGCCCCGCCGTGTGAGGTGTGCATGAACCGGCGGGGCTTCATCCTCTGGCTGACGGGCATGTCGGGCGCGGGCAAGAGCACGCTGTCGCGGGCGCTGCGCGAGCGGCTCTCCCCCGAGCGCGCGGTGGAGGTGCTGGACGGCGACGAGGTGCGCACGTGGCTGACGCGGGGCCTGGGCTTCTCGCGCGAGGACCGCGAGGAGAACGCGCGGCGCATCGGCCATGTGGCGCGGCTGCTCGCCCGGCACGGCGTGGGCGTCATCGTCGCGGCCATCTCCCCGTACCAGCGCTCTCGCGCGGAGGTGCGCGCGCTGGCGGCGGAGGCCCAGGTGGACTTCGTGGAGGTCTACATCGAGGCGCCCCTGGACGCGCTCATCACCCGCGACGTGAAGGGGCTCTACAAGAAGGCGCTGGCGGGGGAGCTGCCGCACTTCACCGGCGTCTCGGACCCCTACGAGGCCCCGGAGTCGCCGGACGTCACGGTCCGCTCGGCGACGGAGCCGGTGGAGGCGGGGGTGGAGCGCGTGCTGGACGCGCTCCGGGCGCGGGGCCACCTGTCACCCCGCGCCGCGTGAGCGCTCGCTAGAGCACGCGCTCCATGCGCACGTACGGGCGCTCGGCCTGGATGCCCTTGGCGCGGCAGTGCTCCAGGTACTTGTTGGACTCGATGAGCTGGGGCGCCGTCTCGTCGTAGACGAGGATCATCACGTGGCGCAGCCAGGGCTCCTGACCCATGGCGTAGACGTAGACCTCCTTGGGCGTCAGGTAGTTGGAGATCTCCGACGCGCGGGCGCAGTCGGAGCCGTTGAGGCGCCGGGCCTGGTCCATCTTCCGGGGCAGCGGGTTGGTGAGCAGCGGGCCGTACATCCAGCTCATCGGGCCGCCCTCGCACTCCATGCCGAGGAAGAGGATGTCGATGGGCCCGATGATTTCGCGCAGGTGCTGGTACATCCGCGGCTCGAGCGCGTTGGAGTCCGCCGCCATCAGGATGGACTTGCCGCCCAGCCGCACCAGGTGCGCCGTCTTCGCCTGGATGGCCAGGTCACTGTGCTCGCCGATGAAGGGCAGGCCGGTGATGGAGCCGCCGGGGATTTGAATCTCCTGCAGGTCGTCGATCTCCACCACGTTCTTGAAGCCCGTGGCCTGGAGCATCAGCCGCAGCGAGGGGTCCGCCAGCGAGTTGCCGTTGTTGCGCGGGACGATGATGGTGCCCACGCGGTGACGCAGCTGGATGAGCGTCTCCATCATCAGGTGGTCGGCGTGTCCGTGGGTGATGACCACGTAGTCCACGTGCTCGGGCAGGTCCGCGTGGGTGTAGCGCGGCAGGTCCGTGGGGAACTCGTAGCTGATGACGGGGTCGGTGAGGATGCTCACCTCCTTGGTCTCCAGCAGCACGCAGGCATGGCCGAAGTAGCGCACGCGCACGCCCTCGCCGTCATAGCGGGCGGCCTTGCGCGGCACCACGTCGGTGAACAGGTCCGCGAACGCGGCGGCGGCCTTGGACGGCACGCCGAGCATCTCCGCCACCTGGCCCGGGGAGCCCGGCGTGTGGCGCATGCGGAACAGCGCGTCCAGGCCCTCGTGACGGAAGGGCACGTTGAGCCAGATGGGCGTGTCCTCCTCCAGGCGCGGCGTGCTGAAGATGTACGGGCGCCAGTCGCCGTCCACCTGGGACAGCGTCACGCTCTGCGAGGACTCCTGGTAGAAGCGGCTCTTGTAGAGCAGGGGCTCGATGAAGCGGGCGCTGGCGCGGTTGCTCAGGTCGTACGTGAGCTCCACGTAGCCGCGCAGCAGGTCGGGCACCTTGGCGTAGAGCGCCTCGAGCGAGCCGCCGTTGTTGGGCGCGAGCAGCTGCTCCAGCTCGCCCACCGCCTTGGTGTAGGCGAGCATGTGGGCCTGCTCCTTCTGCGTGCGCTCCAGGAGCTCCTTCACGCGAGGGGCCTTGGCCGTGGGGTGGTTGATGAAGGGGCCGCCCATCAACATGGGGTTCTTCAGCGCGGCCACGTGCACGTCCGGGTTCGCGACGAAGGACTGCATCAGCTTCTGGTGCAGGTTCGTGACGAACAGGGGCGCGGTGGCCGGCGAGAGCAGGTACCACCACGCGTACCACTGGTTGTACAGCGGCTCGATCGCCACGTTGGGCTTGAGGTACATCGGTCGGTCCAGCATCGGTTCTCCAGGCGAGCTTCGATTATCGAGGAGGGCTCGGAGACTGGGAAGCCCCAGGTGACGGCTGGCCGCCCGCCGAGCGCGAGTGGGGCTCCAGGCCCACGCGGGGTGCGTCTTCCGGGTGTGGCTTCCTGCTCGCTCGGCTTTCCCGTGCGCTACGATTGCGGCGGAGTTTCAAGAGTGCGCAGGTTTTGCGCGTCATCACGTGGAGACATCGTGAAGGCTCCGTCGAGTGTGGCCGAGTTGCCGGTGGCGTCGTGGGCGCGAGGGCTGGGGCCGTCCGCCATCCAGGACATGTTGCAGAAGATCACGCGGCCGGGGGTGTACTCGCTGGCCCTGGGGTTGCCGGCGGCGGAGCTGTTCCCGACGGAGGGGATGGCGGAGGCGGCGGCGCGGGTGCTGGCGGAGGAGGGGCAGGCGTTGCAGTACTCGGCGACGCTGGAGCCGTTGCGCGAGCAGGTGGCGGCGCTGATGGCGAAGCGGGGCGTGAGGTGCTCGCCGGAGCAGGTGTTCCTGACGACGGGGGCGCAGCAGGGGATGAACCTGCTCGCGCGGCTCTTGTTGGAGCCGGGGCGCAGCGTGTTGTTGGAGGACCGGGTGTATTCGGGGTTCCAGCAGGTGCTCGCGCCCTACGACGTGCGTCGGGTTCCGGTGCGGCGGGATGCACGCGCGGGGTTGGACCTGGATGGGATGGAGGCGCTGCTCGCGGCGGGTGAGCGGCCGGCGCTGTTCTACACGATGAGCGACGGGCACAACCCGCTGGGGACGAGCCTCGCGCGGGAGGCTCGGGAGCGGCTGGCGGGGCTGGCGCGCGAGTACCGGATGCCGGTCATCGAGGATGACGCGTATGGGTTCCTGCACTACGAGGAGGGCGGGGCGCTCGCGCCGGTGAAGGCGTGGGAGTCGGAGTGGGTGTTCTACGTCGGTTCGTTCTCGAAGATCCTCGCGCCGGCGCTGCGGGTGGGCTGGGTGGTGGTGCCGGAGTGGATGGTGTTCCGGCTGGCGACGGTGAAGGAGGCGAGCGACATCGACACGACAACCTTCCCGCAGCGGATGGTGCTGGCGTTCCTCCAGTCGGGGCACTTGGAGGGGCATCTGGAGACGCTGCGGCGGGAGTATCGGCTGCGGCGGGACACGTTGCTGAAGGCGCTGGAGACGCAACTGCCCGAGGGGGCGACGTGGACGACGCCCACGAGCGGGATGTTCGTCTGGGTGGAGCTGCCCGAGGGGATGGACAGCACGGTGTTGCTGTCACGCGCGCTGGAGACGCAGCAGGTGGCGTACCTGCCGGGACAGGCCTTCGCGGTGAGCGGTGGACGCTCGGCGTCGCATGGCCTGCGGTTGAACTTCTCCGCCTGCGCGCCGGAGCGGATCACCGAGGCGGTGCGCAGGTTGGGTGAGGTGCTGCGGGCGGGGTGAGCTCCGTCAAGTGCGTCGCGGCGCCAGGTCGCGGAGCGCTCGCCGGTCGAGCTTGCCGTTCTGGGTCCTTGGCAGCTCCGCCAGCACGCGGAGCTCGTCGATGATCATGTACCGGGGCAGTCGCTCGGCGCAGTGTTTCTTGAGCTGGAGGAGGGTGGGCTTCGTGCCGTCGGTGGCCACGACGAAGGCCACCAGTCGCGCGTCCAGGCCGGACTCGGTGGTGACGACCCCTGCCTCCCGCACTGCTGGATGGGTCAGCAGCGCCGTCTCGATCTCGCCCGGCTCGATGCGCCGCCCTCGCACCTTCAGCATGTTGTCGCGCCGGCCGAGGTACTCGAACCCGCCATCCGGAAGCTGACGGCAGAGGTCCCCCGTCGCGTAGGGCCGCGCCTCCTGTGGCGGCTGACCCCAGTATCCCAGCATCACCGTGGGCCCCTCCACCATCAGCTCTCCGACGCCCGGCTGCGTCGCTTCGTCCGCCAGCCAGACGCGGTTACCACAGCTCGCATGTCCGATGGGCACCGGCTCGGTGCGCTCGGGGGCGATGTCGCCCACTTCGTAGGCGGTGCAGACGTTCGTCTCCGTGGGACCGTACAGGTTGAAGAACCGCGCGGTGGCGAGGCGCTCTCTCAGTGGGCGCAGGTGGCGGATGGGGAAGGGCTCGCCCGCGAACAGCACCGTCCGGAACGGGAGGTCTTCGTGCTCCAGCAGTCCTCCCTCCGACATCATCAGGATGAGCGCGGAGGGCACCGAGTACCAGACGGTGAACCGCTCGCGCAGCACCAGCTCCACCAGCTTCTTCGGCGTGAAGGCCAGCGCCTCCGGGATGAGCGTGACGGAGGCGCCCCCGAGGAACGCCGCATAGAGGTCCAGCACCGAGAGGTCGAAGAAGAACGGCGCGTGGTTGCTGAAGCGGTCCTCCGGCGTGGTGCCCAGCAGCGCATGGCTCCACTCGATGAAGGCCAGGGCGTTGCGCTGGCTGATGCACACGCCCTTGGGAGTGCCCGTGGAGCCGGAGGTGTAGAGGATGTAGGCCAGCGCGTGGTCGTCCAGGCCATGCCCCGGCAGCGACTCCGGGGAGACGTTGCCCAGGTTCGTCCATGCGCGCGCAGGACCCGTGTCGTCCACCAGCAGGAAGCGCAGACGGTCGAGGCCCCCGTTGCGCAGCTCGGATGCGCGCGCGGCGCTGGTCACCACCACGTCGATGCGGCAGTCGTCGAGGATGAGCCGCGTGCGCGCGGCCGGGTTCAGTGGATCCAACGGGACATAGGCGGCGCCCAGCCGCGCGATGCCCTGCATGGCGGCCACTGCTCGCGCCGACTTCTCGGTCCACAGGCCCACCCGGTCGCCGCGCTGGACCCCCAGTTCCTGGAGGACCCGCGCCACCTGGTTGGCGAGCGCGTCGAGCTGTCCGTACGTGAGGATTTCATCGGGCCCCCTGACGGCGATGGCCCCGGGGTTCCGCGCCGCGGCGCGCATGACAATCTGGTCGAGCGTCATAGGCCCAGGTGACTGGCGATGATGTCGCGTTGCATCTCCGAGGTGCCGGAGAAGAGGGCGCTGGGAATGGCGTCACGCAGCACGCGCTCGATGCCCACCTCGGCCACGTAGCCCAGGCCTCCGTGGATCTGGATGGCATCCAGGCCGCATTGGATCGCCCCCTCACTGATGGCCAGCTTGGCGAGGGACACCTCCATCGCCGCGTCCTGCCCGCGGTCCATCAGCCAGCAGGCCCGGTGCAGGAGCAGTCGCGCCGCATCGAGCCGCTGCTTCATGTCCGCCAGCCGATGGGAGATGGCCTGGTTCTTTCCGATCGCCCGCTTGAACTGCTTGCGCTGTCGGGCGAAGTCCACCGTCTGCTCCAGCACCCGCTCCATCAACCCGACATAGGCGCCGAACAGACACGCCCGCTCCCACTGCATCGAGCGCTTGAACATCGGCGCGCCCTGGCCTTCCTCTCCGAGCCGCGCGGAGGCGGGCACCCGACAGCTCTCCAGATAGAGCGGGGCGATGGGGGAGGTGGACAGGCCCATCTTCTGGAAGGGCCGTCCCACCGAGAGCCCCGGCGTGTCCTTCTCGATGAGGAAGGCGCTCAAGCCCATGTAGCCGTGTGAGGGCGAGGTGACGGCGTACACCAGGAACACGTCGGCGACCGGCCCGTTGGTGACGTAGCTCTTGCTCCCATCGAGCACGTAGTCGTGGCCGTCGCGCACCGCCCGCGTCTTGAGCGCGAAGACGTCCGAGCCCGCCTCCGGCTCCGAGATGGCGTTGGCGCCCACCCACGCTCCCGCGCACAACCGGGGGAGGTAGCGCTGCTTCTGCGCCTCGTCGCCGCACTCCAGCACCGGCAGCACGCACGCGAACAGGTGCGCCCCCACGGAGAAGACCAGCCCCGTGTCCGCGCATCCGCGTCCCAGCGCCTCCATCACCCGCGCCGTCGTCAACGTGTCCAGCCCGAGCCCTCCGTGGTGCTCGGGCACGGGCAGGCCCAGGAAGCCGAACTCACCGCATCGGCGCCAAAGGTCCCTCGGGAATCCCTCATGGCCGCTGGCCTCCGCGCTCAACTCCGACTTCGCGAACGACAGAGCGCTGTCGTACAGCTCCACCTGTTCACTCGAAAAGCTGAAGTCCATGCGGTCCTGAGTCGTCAGGGGTTGATGGGCCAGCCGCGCCGTGAGATTCGTGGGCGTCTGAAGACTTTCACCCTGGTGTGTGTGAATCGTCAAGAATCCCCCGGGTTGCCTTGGCTTGCATGTGTGCCGGGTTGGGTCTGTTTTGATTGTCTGGTATGTGATTCGCAATGTTTGACCTGGAGATTCCGGGTGCGTTAAGGGTTTGTGCAATGCGACACGAGGCAATCGCTGTCGTGGGCATCGGCCTTCGATTTCCTGGGGCCGAGTGTCCGCGGAGCCTGTGGAGGCTTCTGTGCGAGGGATTGGACGCCACCCGAGAGATCCCGACCTCCCGCTGGGAGAAGGGCTTGCTCCATGACCCCACCCCGGCCACTCCGGGGAAGGTGCGCCACTGGCGCGCTGGACTGCTGGAGGACGTCGCATCGGCGGATCCCCAGGCCTTCCGTCTGTCGAAGCGGGAGCTGCGGCAGATGGATCCCCAGCACCGCGTGCTGTTCGAGTGCGCGTGGCACGCGCTGGAGGACGCGGGCATCCCCCTGGATTCCCTCCGAGGCAGCCGCACCGGGGTCTTCGTCGGGGTCAACTTCAATGACTTCCAGCGGATGCTGGCGCGGGACTGGGGGGCGCTGGATGGGTACTCCGTGCTGGGCACCACGCCGTCCTTCGCGGCCAATCGCATCTCCCATGCCTTCGACCTCCGGGGGCCCAGCACCTGCTCCAGCGTGGGCTGCGCCTCGTCGACGACGGCCGTACATGAGGCCTGTAGAAGTCTGATGTTGGGAGAAGTGGACTGCGCGCTCGCAGGTGGTGTGGAGCTGATGCTCTCTCCGGACAGCAGCATCATGCTCTCCCAGGCCGGGGTGCTGTCGGCGCGCGGGGAGTGCCGGACCCTGGATGCCGGAGCGGATGGCTACATCCGTGGCGAGGGCGCCGGGATGCTCGTCCTCAAGCCGCTGTCCCGGGTGGACCCGACTGATCGCGTGTACGCGGTGATCCGCGGCAGCGCCGTGAACCACAACGGCCGGAACGAGTGGATCATGGCGCCCAGCATCGAGGCGCAGACGGACGTCATCCGTCAGGCCTGCTCACGGGGCGGCGTGGAGGCCGCCAGCCTGGACTACGTGGAGCTGCACGGCTCGGCCTTCCTCAAGGGCGACGCGGCGGAGGCCATCGCCATCGCCGAGGCGCTGGGTGGCGCGCGCTCGGAGCCCTGCCGGCTGGGCGCGATCAGCAACAACCTGGGCTATCTGGGGGCGGCGGCTGGCATCGCGCAGCTCATCAAGGTCTGTCTGTCCTTGTACCACCGCACCTGGCCGCCGACGATTCATGTGGATTCCCCTAATCCCACACTCGCTTTCGACGAGCTGGGGCTGCAAATCCAGTCACGCCTGGAGGCCTGGTCAGACCGCGGGGCAGGTCGACCCGCACGCGCTGGCGTCGTGTCTACCTCCCTGGGTGGGTCCAATGCCTTTGTCGTCCTGGAGTCCGCCCCGGAATTCCCTCTCATGCAAGGGCTTGCGGCCATCTCGTCGAACCACCTCCTGGTGCTCTCCGCGCTGACCCCGGAGGCACTCAGGCAGCAGTCCCAGCAGGTTCTGGATTTCCTTTCGGAGAACGCAGACTCTGCTGTCCGGCTCGGGGATGTCTGCTTTACCGCGATGTTCAAGCGGCAGCACCATCGCCATCGTGCCGCGATGCTCGCCGGGGGGCGGGAAGGATTGATGCGAATGCTGAAGGCATTCATCGGTTCTCCGGAACAGACCCTCTGGGTGGAGGAGGGCCTGCCGAGCCACTGGGTCGAGGCGGCGCGGACCTATCTGGAGAAAGGCAGGGTTTGCCGCGAGGCCTTCCCAGGGCTCGAAGGACGATGTGTAAGTCTTCCGGCCTATCCCTTTCAGAGACAGCGTTTGTGGCCGGAGTGGCTTTCGCCCGAGGTGGTGTCTCGTGCTCCCTCGCGTTCGAGGCCGGAGTCCGCCGAGGCGCCCGTGCCCAGGACGGCCACGGGAATGGACTTCCGGGAGGGAACCACACCAGCGCGCGAGGCCCGGCTGCTGGAGCTCCTCCAGGGGCAGGTGGCGGCGGTGCTGGAGGTGGAGCCCGCGGAGCTGGACTGGCGAGGGCGGACGCTGTTCGAGCTGGGAATGAGCTCGGTGTCCCTGGTGATGCTCTCGGGTCGGCTGACGCGGGAGCTGGGCGTGGCGGTGGCGACGACCTTCCTCTTCGAGCATCCACGGTTGGACTCGCTGGCGACGGGCTTGCAGGGGCTCCTGGATTCGCGGGCGGGGGGCGCTCGGGCGTCTGACGAGGACGCGGGGCTGGTGGAGCGCATCTCCGGGTTGTCGGAGGCGCAGGCCCGCGAGCTGATTGCGCGGAAGCTCGCGGAGCTCGACCACGAGGAGGTGGAGGGATGAGCCGCGAGGACGGTGCGGGCGTGGAGTTGACGCCGCTGCAGCAGGCCTTGCTGACCATCGAGAAGCTCCAGCGCAAGCTCGGGGCTGTCGCCCGGGCTGACGACGGCGCCATCGCCATCATCGGGATGGGCTGTCGGTTTCCAGGCGGAGCCTCGAATCCCGCACGTTTCCGTGAGCTGCTATGGAGTTCGGGTGACGCGGTGACGGACGTCCCCGCTGAGCGTCGAGCGCTGCGGGGCGCTCATGACGCTGAGCCGTCCGCGCCTGGCAGGACGACGATGCGCCGGGCGGCGTTCGTGGAAGGCGTCGACCGGTTCGACGCGGAGTTCTTCCGCATCTCCCGACGGGAGGCGGAGGGGATGGACCCGCAGCAGCGCTTCTTCCTGGAGGTGAGCTGGGAGGCGCTCGAGGACGCGGGGCTCTCGCCGCACCGGCTCGCGGGGACGCGGACAGGCGTGTTCGCCGGCATCCACGCTCGGGATTACGCGCTGATCGCGGACGGTGGGTTGGAGCGCGTCGACGCGCACTACTCGACGGGCGTGGACGCGAGCTATGTCGCCGGGCGCCTCTCGTATCTGCTGGGCCTGGAGGGGCCCTGCATGGCCGTGGACACGGCTTGCTCGTCCTCGCTGGTCGCGGTGCATCTGGCCTGCCAGAGCCTGCGCGCGGGCGAGTCGACGGTGGCCATCGCGGGCGGCGTGAAGCTCCTCCTGGCGCCGCATCTGAGTGTGTTCCTGGCCAAGGCGGGGGCGCTCTCTCCTCGCCAGACCTGCCGCGCCTTCGACCGTGACGCGGACGGGATGGTGCAGGGGGAGGGATGTGGCGTGATCATCCTGAAGCGGCAGCGGGACGCCGTCCGGGATGGAGATCGAATCCTCGCGACGATTCGAGCCACGGCGACGAACCATGATGGCGCGAGCGGTGGGCTGACGGTGCCCAATGTCCGAGCGCAGGAGTCGCTGTATCGGCTCGCGCTGGAGCGCGCGGGACTCGAGGCGGGGCAGGTGGACTACCTGGAGGCCCATGGGACGGGGACCCGGCTCGGAGACCCCATCGAGCTGGAGGGGATTGCCAGGGTCTACGGGCGTGGGCGGGGCTCGGCGCGGCCGCTGTGGATCGGCTCTGTCAAACCGAACATCGGTCACACCGAAGCGGCGGCGGGAATCGCGGGGCTCATCAAGGCGGTGACGGTCCTGCAGACGGGGGAGGTCCCGCCCGCTGTGCACTTCGAGCACCCGACGCCCGAGTTCACCTGGGAAGGCTCCGGTCTCGAAGTGGTGCGCGAGCGCAGGTCCCTCCCGGAGCTGGGTCGTCCGCATCGGGTCGCCGTGAGCTCGTTCGGGATGAGCGGGGTGAATGCTCATGCGCTGCTCGAAGCGCATCGGGAGACGGTGGCTGCCGCTCCGGATGTGGGGCCCTACCTGTTGCCGCTCTCGGCGCGTGGCGAGGCCGCGCTGAGGGAGTTGGCTGGGGCGTGGTCGCGTCAGTTGCCGGGGATGAACCTCCGGGATGCATGCTTCACGGCGGGGGCGGGACGTGCGCACCACGAGCGGCGCCTCGCCTTGGTTGCCAGGACGCGCGAGGAGCTGCAGGCGCTGCTGCGCCGCGCTTCGGAGGGGCGTGAGGGGGAGGGGGCGTTCCAGGGGCGGCTCAAGGGCTCGGGCGGACGTGGCGTGGTCTTCGTGTTGGGAGATGACGTCTCCGCGGCCCGTGGGCGCATGCGCGCGGAGCGTGGCCAGGAGCAGGCATTCCTTCGCCACGTCGAGCAGCTCGACGGCGTCTTCCGGCAGGTGGCGGGCGTGTCCGTGTTCGAACTTGCGCGTGAGCGTGAGGCCGGGCACCTGCGCTCCGCCGACCAACGCGACGGCCTCGCCCACGAGGTGGCGGGCGAGTCGGTGGCCGAGCAGGAGCGCACGAAGGCGGCTGCACGCCTTCGCCCTATCGACGGGCGCGATGGCTTCGTCGGCGAGGCGGGCGATTCGGTGCTCGCGCAGGGGCGCGACGAGGTGGCTGCGCGCCGTCCCCATGGCGAGAGCCGCGATGGCCTCGTCGGCAGAACGCAGGGTGAGTCGGTGTTCCAGCCGGTGGGTGGGCACGAGGGGGATGCAGCGCTCCTCCTCATCTGTCAGCTCGCCCTGGCGGAGATGTGGCGCGCCTTTGGCGTCGAGCCGTCCGCTGTCGCCGGTCATGGCGTGGGTTCAATCTCCGCCGCCGTCATCGCGGGCCTGCTCACCGTGGAGGAGGCGCTCCGGAGCGTCCTGGGGCTTCTCCCGCCTGGCTCGCTTCCTGTCCGTCCGGCGAAGTGCGCCTTCCTGTCCTTCCGAGAGGAGGCGTGGCTGGACGCGGGAGCAAACGGGACAGCTGGCGACCTGGCGAACCGGGATGCTCCCGACGTGGACCTGTCCGCCGAACAGTTGATGGAGCGGAGCGCCTCCGTCTACCTGTCGCTGGCGTGTGAGGCCTCTCTCGGCGAAGCGTTGGAAGCGGCAGCGCAGCGCCGGGGCCGGGACGTGCTCGTGCTGCAGGCCGGCTTGGGGACCCGTCAGGAGCTGCTGACCCTCGCCGCGAGGCTCTACTGTGCTGGAGTCCCTCTCCGCTTCGAGCACCTCTTCCCGGAGGGGAGGAAGGTCGTCGCTCCGACCTACCCGTGGCAGCGCGAGCGCTTCTGGTGGGACGGCGAGATCGCGCCCGTGGTGGTCGAAGATGCCGCCGCGGGTGCGGAGTTGTTTCACGAACTCTCGTGGAGCCCTCGTGAGTCGGAGCACGCGCAGGCCCGACTGGATGGCACCTGGCTCATCGTCTCCGAGGAACCGGAGGCCACCCAGTCGCTCCGTGATGCACTGGCCGATGCGGGAGGCGAAGTGGTGCTGGCGCGTCCAGGCGCTGCCTTCGAGCGCGTGTCGGATCGCGACCATCGTCTCGACTTCACCCAGGTCGCGTCCTTCTCGATGTTGCTGCGCGAGCTTTGCTCCGCTGACCAGCCGCTTCGCGGAGTGCTCTTCCTGGCTCGCGCCGGAAACCCCGAGTCCTTGCCCCGAGATGTCCGGGCCCAGGCCGTCGCCCTGACCTCGCTCGTTCAGGCCCTGGCCCGCGCGACGCTGGAGAAGCCCCCTCGGCTGTATCTCATCACCCGAGGCTCGCAGGCCGTGGGCGGAGGCTCGGAGTCGGTGTCTCTCCTGGGCGCCTCCCTCTGGGGGCTCGGGCGGGTCATCGCCTACGAGCACCCCGAGCTGCGGTGCCTCCGCATCGACGTCGACTCCGTGTCGGGGGTGGATTCGTCGCGGTTGCTCGTGGACGAGCTCCGTCGCTCCTCCTCGCCCGGCGCGGAGGACGACGAGGTCGCGCTGCGCGGAGACAGACGGCTGGTCCCGACGCTCACCCAAGGACGTCGTCCCTCCACGAAGCCGTTCCGTCCGCGAGCGGACCGCACGTACCTCATCACGGGTGGGCTCGGCGGCATCGGGCTCAGGTTGGCCTCCTGGCTGGTGGACCACGGCGCGCGTCACCTCGCGCTCTGCGGCCGGATGGGAGAGACGCCGGAGGCGCGTCGGGCCCTGGCTCCCTTGCGCGCGACGGGAGCGCGGGTGGACGTCTTCTCCGTCGATGTGAGCCAGTCCGAGGCGGTCGCGGACCTGTTGCGCTCGGTGCGCAGTGGAGGACCTCCCCTCGGCGGGCTCTTCCATTGCGCGGGTGTGCTGGCCGACGGCTCCCTGCTCCAACTGGAGCCCCGGAGCTTCGACCGCGTCATGGGCCCCAAGGTGGACGGCGCCTGGAACCTCCACACACTGGCCACGGATGACTCGCTGGAGCAGTTCGTCCTGTTCTCATCGACCGGCTCGTTGCTGGGCGCTCCGGGGCAGGCCAACTACGCCGCGGCGAACGCCTTCCTCGATGCGCTGGCCCACCTTCGTCGCGCACGGGGGCTGCCCGCCATCAGCCTCCAGTGGGGAAGCTGGGCGGAGGTCGGCATGGCCGCCGCGGACGCCAGGCGCGGTGCCCGACTCGCCGAGCACGGCATGGAGCCCATGTCCGTCGACGCCGCGCTGTCCGCCATGGCCCTCACGCTCGCTGAAGCCCCCGTGGTCCGCGCCATCGCCCGCTTCGATGCGGAGCGCTGGGCACGCAGTCACCCATCCGTGGCGCGCTCGTCCCTGTTCCGTCCCCGGGTCCACGCGCCCGCCGCGGAGGCTGAGCCGCGCAAGCTCCGCGAGGTGCTGCTCTCGCTGGAGGGCTCCGCGCGCTCCCAGATGATGGAGGCCCGGCTGAAGGACATGGTGGCCCAGGTCTGCCGACTGGCTCCCGAGCGTCTCGCGGCGACGGATTCGTTCGAGTCGCTGGGCCTCGATTCCATCATGGCGCTGGAGCTGCGCGACCTGGTCCTGGGCGAGCTCGAGGTGGGGCTGCCCCTCAAGCGCTTCGTGGATGACGGCTCCATCGGGCAGGTGGCGGCCGAGCTGCTGGAGAAGCTCGCCGTCGCCAGCGTGATGGGCGGCGTGTCCTCGGCGCGCACCGACACCAAGCGGGTCCTCCTATGACGCTGGCGGAGCTCCTCCAGTCGCTGGCCGCTCACGGCATCACGCTGAGCGTGGACGGCGAGCACCTGGCCGTCGACGCGCCGGACGGGGTGCTTCCCCCGCACCTGCGCGAACAGCTCATGGAGCACAAGGCGGCGCTCCGCGCGCTCCTGTCGGAGCGGGACGAGCCCCTGGCAGGCACTCCCTTGGAGGTGGTGCCTCGGCCCGAGGAGCGGCACCTGCCGTTCCCGATGACCGAGCTCCAGCAGGCCTACAGCGTGGGCCGACAGGCCGAGCTGGAGATGAACGCGTCGATGCACGCGTACAACGAGCTCGACTGTCCCGGGCTCGACCTCGCGCGCTTCGAGGAGGCGTGGAACCGGGTCGTGGACCGCCACGAGATGCTGCGCGCCGTGGAGGCCCCGGGCTTCCAGCAGCAGATCCTCCCCTCCGTCCCTCGCTACCACCTGCCCGTTGAGGACCTGCGCGGGCGCGGCCAGGAAGAGGCCGAGGCACGCCTCGTCGCCATCCGCGAGCGGCTGTCCCAGCAGGTGCTCCCGCTCGACCAGTGGCCCTTGTTCGAGCTGCGCGCGTGTCTGCTCGACGGCGACCGCGTGCGCCTCTTCATGAGCATCGATGGGACCTTCATCGATGGGTACAGCTTCCAGCTCCTCTACCGGGACCTGGTTCACTTCTACCGGCACCCCGAAGCCACAGTCGCGCCCCTCACGCTGTCGTATCGGGACTACTCGCTCGCCGTGCACCATGCCCGAGGTGCCCGCTACGCGCGCTCGCTCGAATACTGGCGCGCACGCCTCCCGCACCTTCCGCCCGCGCCCGACCTCCCGCTGGAGAAGGACCCCCGTACGCTCCGGCGCCCGCGCTTCCGCCGCTGGTTCGCGCGCGTGGACGCGGAGGTGTGGCAGCGGCTCAAGCAGCGGGCCCGTGCACGCCGGCTGACCGAGCCCGAGCTGCTGCTGGCCGCGTACGCGGAGGTCATCGCCCGTTGGAGCCGTGGCCCGCGCTTCACGCTCAACGTCCCGCACTTCAACCGGCTGCCCGTCCACCCCCAGGTCAACGACATCATCGGCACCTTCGCCAGCTTCACGCTGGTCGAGGTGGACCACCATCCGGAGCGCAGCTTCACCGAGCGCGCGCTGGCGATTCGCGAGCAGCTCCTCCTCGCGCTCGAACATCGCGAGGTGAGCGGCGTCGAGCTGCTGCGAGAGCTGTTCCGCGCCCAGGGGCGCATCTCCGGCGCCATCATGCCCGTGGTGATGACGAGCTTCGCCTCCCACTCCCGGAGCGGGGACTCGCATTGGGTGGACTTCCTGGCGGAGTCGTTCGGCGGGCTCGTCGAGGCCCTCACGCAGACGCCACAGGTGTGGATCGACCTTCAGATCGTCTACCAGCGGGGCGGCGTCTTCCTGAACTGGGACGTGGCGGAGGAACTCTTCCCGTCCGGGATGCTGGAGGACATGTTCGCCAGCTTCCACGCGCTGCTCCTCCGATTGGCGGAGGACGACGCGGCCTGGGAGCGCGCGGACCTGGACCTGCTTCCGCCGCGCCAGCGCGAGCTCATCGCCCGCGTCAACGACACGGCCCGTCCGCTGAGTGGTGAGCTGCTCCACACGGGCTTCTACCGGAACGCCGCCGCGCGTCCCGACGCACTCGCCCTGGTCGCCGAGGGGTGCACGCTGAGCTATGGCGAGCTGGCCCGCCGCGCCAACCGCCTGGGCCATGTGCTGCGCGAGCGTGGCGCCGCGCCCAATCACGTGGTCGCGGTGGTGATGGAGAAGGGGTGGGAGCAGGTCGTCGCGGTGCTCGGCGTCCTGGCCTCGGGCGCCGCGTACCTGCCCATCGACGCGGGCCTGCCGCTGGAGCGGCGCTCCTTCATGATGCGCAACGGCGGCGTCGAGCGGGTGGTGACCCAGCCGAAGTTCGCCCGGGACTCGTGGCCCGGGTCCGTCCAGGTGCTGGTCCTCACCCCCGAGGCCTTCGGTGAGTACCCCGACGCGCCGTTGTCGACCGCGCAGCGGCCCGAGGACCTCGCGCACATCCTCTATACGTCCGGATCCACGGGCCAGCCCAACGGGGCGATGCTCACGCACGCGGGGATGGTCAACGCCATCGAGTGGACGAACCGCAAGTACGGCGTCGGGCCGGATGACCGGCTCATCGCCCTGAGCGCCCTCCACCACGACTTCTCCGTCTACGACGTTTTCGGAACGCTGAGCGCGGGCGGCACGGTGGTGATGCCCGATGCCTCCCGGCGCAGAGACCCCTCGCATTGGGTCGAGCTGATGGCCCGTCACGGCGTCACGCTCTGGAGCACCGTGCCGGCGATGATGGAGATGCTGCTGACGTACCTCGAGGGAGGCAACGTCCGGCTCGCGTGTCCGCTGCGGCTCGTGATGTTGGGGGGCGACTGGATCGCCGTCACGCTCCCCGGGCGCCTGCGCGCGCGCTTCGGCGGTGTGAAGGTGGTGAGCGTCGGCGGACCGACCGAGACGTCGCTCTGGAACATCACCCATCCCGTCGAGGAGGCGGACGAGCGTCGTCGCAGCATTCCGTACGGCAAGCCCATCGCCAACACCCGGTACTACGTGCTGGACGAACGGCTGGAGGAGCGGCCTGTCTGGGTCCCCGGCGAGCTGTGCTGCGCGGGCATTGGCGTGGCCCTGGGCTACATCGGCGCGGGGGCGGGCTCGCGGAAGTTCACCGTCCACCCTCGCACGGGCGAGCGCATCTATCGCACCGGAGATCTCGGCCGGTATCTGCCCGATGGCACCATCGAGTTCCTCGGCCGCGTCGACTTCCAGCTCTCCATCCGTGGACAGCGCATCGAGCCCGGAGAAATCGAAGCGGCGCTGCTCCGTGCTCCGGACATCCGCGCCGCCGTGGTGGGGGCCGTCGGTGAGCACCATGAGAAGCGACTCGTCGCGTATGTCGTCCTCGCGGACGGAGCGCGGGAGCTCGACACGCGGCGCGTCCGCGAGTTCCTCTCTCGCGTGCTCCCCGAGCACATGGTGCCCGCGACGTATGTCGTGCTGGACGCCCTTCCGCTGACCCGCAACGCCAAGGTGGACCGCCGGGCGTTGCCTCACCCCGACGAGGTCGCCCAGGCGAAGCAGGACACCGCATCGCGGCCGCCCCCGGCGATAGGGGGCGGGGAAGGGACGCGCGCGCTCCAGGACGCGCTGTCCAAGGCCGTCGGGGCCGTGCTGGGGATTCCGGCGGTCCATCCGGATACCAACTTCTTCGAGCTCGGCGCCAACTCCGTGCACCTCATCCAGCTCCACCTGCGCATCAAGCAGGCCCTGGCGCTGACCATCCCCGTCGTCGAGCTGTTCGGGAACCCGACGGTCCGCTCGCTCGCGGCGCGACTCGGCGCTCCGGGGACCGCGGCGCGTACCACGCCCGTCGTCGAGGCACCTCCGACGCAGGAGGACCGGGACATCGCCATCATCGGGATGAGCGGACGCTTCCCCGGCGCGGCCACGCTCGATGCGTTCTGGCGCAACCTGGTGGAGGGCGTCGAGTCCGTCGGCACCTTCACCGATGACGAGCTGCGGGCCGCGGGCGTGAGCGAGCCGGCGTTCCGGGACCCGCGCTACGTCCGCGCCTCGGCGGTGATGGAGGACTTCGACGCGTTCGACGCCGACTTCTTCTCCCTCACGCCCCGGGAGGCGCGCTCGTTGGACCCTCAGCAGCGCGTGTTCCTGGAGTGCTCGTGGGAGGCGCTCGAACACGCGGGCTACCCACCTGGCGCGGGCGACGCCGTCGTCGGTGTCTACGCGGGCAAGAGCGTCAGCCACTACCGCTATCCGTATCCGGACCTCACGCGGCCGCTCAGCTTCTTCCAGGACCTCGTGTCCCAGGACAAGGACTTCCTGGCGACGCAGACGTCCTACAAGCTCGACCTGCGCGGTCCGAGCCTGAACCTCCAGACGGCCTGCTCGACGTCGCTCGTCGCCGTGTCGACGGCCTGCGACGCGCTGCTCGACGGACGCTGCGACATGGCGCTCGCGGGCGGGGTGGCCATCAAGGTCCCGCACAAGGTCGGCTACCTCTACGAAGAGGGCAGCATCTTCTCGAAGGACGGCCACTGCCGGCCGTTCGATGCCCGGGCCAGCGGCACCCTCCCTGGGAGCGGCGCCGGCGTCGTCGTGCTCAAGCGCCTGAAGCGAGCGCTCGCCGATGGGGACCGGGTCCTCGCGGTCATCAAGGGCTCCGCCATCAACAACGACGGGCACCGGAAGGTCGGCTTCATGGCGCCCGGTGTCGAAGGGCAATCCGACGTCGTCCGCCGGGCGCACCAGCGCGCCGGCATCGACCCTCGGAGCATCTCCTACGTCGAGGCGCACGGGACGGGGACCGCCATGGGCGACCCCATCGAGGTCGCGGCGCTGACCCGGGCCTTCGGTGAGCAGGCGGAGTCCCGGTCCTGTGCGCTGGGCTCGGTGAAGAGCAACATCGGGCACCTGGACAGTGCGGCGGGAATCGCCGGGCTCATCAAGGTCGTGCTGTCCCTCCAGCACCGCACCCTCGCGCCCTCGCTTCACTTCGAGGCGCCGAACCCGCGCATCGACTTCGAGCACAGCCCGTTCTTCGTGGTCGACAAGGCCACGCCGTGGAATGTGGCGAGCGGCCCGCGCCGCGCCGGAGTCAGCTCTTTCGGCATCGGCGGCACCAACGCGCATGTGGTGGTGGAAGAGGCTCCCGCGGCACAGGTGCCCGAGGCCTCCGGCGCGGATCGCCCCCGTCATGTCCTGACGCTCTCGGCGCGCAATGACGCGGCGCTGCGGTTGCTCGCGGGCCAGTACCAGGCGCTGTTGGAGGGAACCGACGTGTCGCTCGCGGACGTGTGCTTCTCCGCGAACACGGGCCGCGTCGCCTTCGAGCATCGGCTCGCGGTGGTGGCCTCGGAGCGCGGTGCCATGGCCGCCTCGCTCGGCGCCGCGGCGAGGAGCGAGGAGCGTCCGGGGTTGGTACACGGCGTGCTCGACGCGAGGTCGTCGCCGAAGGTCGCGTTCCTCTTCTCGGGGCAGGGCTCGCAGTACGTCGGCGCGGCTCGCGAGCTCTATCCGACGCATCCGGGTTTCCGCCGCCGCATCGATGCGTTCGATGTGCTGCTGCGTGACGTCTGGGGACGCTCGCTCCACTCCGTGCTCTATCCGGAGCCGGGACACGACTCGCCCATCGACCAGTTCGACTACGCGCAGCCGGTGCTCTTCGCGCTCGAGTACGCGCTGGCCGAGCTGTGGATGTCCTGGGGCATCCAGCCCGATGTCCTGCTCGGACACAGCACGGGAGAGCTGGCGGCGGCGTGCCTCGCGGGGGTGTTCAGCCTCGAGGACGGACTGAAGCTGGCGCTCCACCGTGGCCGACTGATGCATCAGCTCCCAGAGGGAGGAAACCTCGCGGTCTCCACGGGTGAGGCGGAGGTGCGCGAGGTCCTGGCGCGAGGCGGATGGAGCTGCTCCATCGCCGCGCTCAATGGTCCCGACAACGTGGTCGTCTCCGGTCCCCCTGGCGAGCTGGGGGAGGTGGCCTCGGCCCTGGAGTCGCGCGGCCTCAAGGTGCGCCGCCTGAACATTCCGCGCGCGGCCCACTCGGTCATGGTCGAGGCCATCCTCCCGGAGTTCAGGGCCGTCGCCTCCACGCTCTCCTACACGCGGCCCGCCATCCCCATGGTCTCCGGGATGACCGGCGAGCCCATCACGGACGCCATCACCACGCCGGACTATTGGTGCCGCCAGCTCCGAGACCCGGTGCGTTTCGCGCAGGGCGTGGAGCACCTGTACCGCGACGGGGTGCGGGTGTTCATCGAGATGGGGCCCAAGGCGACGCTGCTCGGCATGGCGGCGCGGTGCGTTCCGGAAGGGGAGTGCGCGTGGCTGCCGAGCCTGCGGCCCGAAGACGGCGGCTGGCAGCAGATGTTGGAGAGTCTGTCGGCGCTGTATGTCCGAGGCGTCCGCGTGGACTGGACGGCCTTCGAGGCGGGCTTCACCCGGCGCAAGGTGGCGCTCCCCACGTATCCCTTCCAGCGGCAGAGGTACTGGGAAGAGGGCGCGGGGCTGCAGCGGCTTCAGGGCACGAGCGTCACCCGGGAGGAGCACCCCCTGCTCGGCGCGCGCCTGCCGTTGGCCGTGCTCGGGGCGGACGCGCTGCTGTTCGAGTCGACGCTGGGTCCTTCGTCGCAGGCCTTCCTGGGGCAGCATCGCGTCTTCGGGACTCCGACGTTGCCCGCGACGGCCTACGTCGAGATGGCGCTGGCCGCGGGCGCGCGACTGCTCGGCACGAAGGCGCCGCGGTTGGAGAACCTGTCCTTGCTCGCGGCGATGACCTTCCCTGGAGACTCCAGTCGCAGGGTGCAGTGCTCGGTGAGCAAGGACGAGGCTGGCACGGCGACGGCGCGCATCTTCAGTCGCGCGATGGATGACGCGGAAGGCGAGTGGGTCCTTCATGCGACCGCGACGCTCCTCGCCCCACGCGAGGGAGAGGCGCCTGGTGAGTCAGCGGGCTACGACGCGGTGCTCGCGATGCAGCGGGCCGCGCTGCTCATCCCAGACCCTTATCGAAGGGCGCGGGAGTCCGGGGTCGACTTCGGCGCGGAGTTCCAGGGCATCACCGAGCTGCGCCGACAGTCGGAGCAGGTCCTGGCCCGAATCGAGAGGCCCGCCGTGCTCGGGGACCACGACGCGTTCTTCGCGCACCCGGCGCTGCTGGATGCGTGTCTCCAGGTGGTGGGCGGCGTGTATCCGGAGTCGAGCGGCTCCGAGCTCTATGTGCCGATGAACGTGGAGAGCCTCGAGCTGTTCGGAGGACTCGACGCGCGGATGTGGAGCCACGCGGTGGTGCTGCCCCTGGATGCCACGTGGAAGCGGCTTCGCGCCGATGTCCACGTCTTCGGGAGGGAGGGGAGGCTGTGCGCGCGAGTCCTCGGACTGGAGCTCCAGTGGACCCGTCGGGAAGCGTTGAGCCCGGCGACCCAGTCACCGCTGGATGGATGGCTCTACGAGCGCCGGTGGGAGCCGCTCGCGCTGGAGGCGGCGGGCACCCCTCCGACGGAGCGCGGACCGTGCCTGATTCTCGCGGACGAGCGTGGGCTGGGGCTGCAGCTCGCGCGAGCACTCGAACGGGATGGACGGACCTGCTTCATCGCGTTCCGCGGCCAGACGTTCCGTGCCATCGGCGACACGCGCTTCGAGTTGCCGGAGGACCCCGAGGTGCTCGCGGAGGCCCTGCGGACCCTGCGGCTTCCGGCCTCGCTCTCGGACGTCATCCTGCTGTGGGGGCTGGACGGCGCGGATTCGGAGGACCTCGACCCGGCGAGCCTCGACGCGGACGCGCGGCGCGGATGCGGAGGCGGCCTCGGGCTGCTGCGCTACCTCATCGAGCGTGGATACTCCCAGGCCGTGTGGTGGGTGACGCGGGGCGCGCAGGCCGTCGTCACCGGGCAGTCACTCCCTGGGATTGCACAGTCGCTGCTCTGGGGCCTGGCGCGACCTGTCGCCATCGAGTCCTCCGAGCTGGATGTCCGGTGCGTCGACCTTGATCCACGGAGCGCACCGGATGCGCAGGTGGAGGCGCTCACGCGGGAGCTCCACGCGCGAACAGAAGTGGCGGACAACCAGGTCGCCTTCCGCGGTGGCCGCCAGGTCGCACGGCTGCGCAGGGTCTCTGCTCGCGAGGTTCTGCCCGCGTCCTCGCGGCGGGCGGGCGCTGACGCTGTCCGGGAGGATCGCACCTATCTCGTGGTGGGTGGGCTCGGTCGGCTGGGGTTGCTGACGGCGGAGCTCCTGGCGAATCGGGGCGCGCGGAGCCTCGTGCTGACGGGGCGTGGCGCGGTGGGGCCGGAGGCGGCCGAGCGGCTGGCGCGACTGCGCACGCTCGGGATGCGCGTCGAGTACCGACAGGTGGACGTCGCGGACGAGGACGCGCTCGCGGCAGTGCTCCGGGAGATCTCCGACGAGCTCGCGCCGCTGGGTGGCGTGTTCCACTCGGCGGGTGTGCTGGATGACGGAGTCCTGCGCCAGCAGCGCTGGGCCCGCTTCGAGAACGTGCTCAGGCCCAAGGTGAGGGGAGCGTGGAACCTGCACCGGCTGACCTCGAAGCTCGCGCTCGACCACTTCGTGTTGTTCTCGTCCGTGGCCTCCCTGGTCGGCTCCGCCGGACAGTCGAACCACTGCGCGGCGACGGCGTTCGAGGACGCGTTGGCGCATCACCGCCGAGCCCTCGGACTGCCGGGGCTCAGCATCAACTGGGGTGTGTGGGCGGGAGACGCCGGAGCCCGCGTGGACGTCGGCGCGCGCTCCCACACTCCGGGCTGGGGGAGCCTCCCCGTGCGCGAGGGGCTGGCGGCACTGGAAGCGCTGCTCACGAGCCCTGTCGCGCAGGTGGGCGTCGCGGAGATCGACTGGGCGGTGTTCGGCGGTGGCCGCTCCTCGCCCTACGACGCCGAGCTGCGCGACGCGGCCCGGGGGCGGACCGTGGAGCGCGCGCGCTTCCTGGAGACACTCGCACGCTCGCCCGTCACGCAGCGTCGCAAGCTGCTCCTGGACTACCTGCGTGAGCAGGTGGCGTGGATTCGCGGCGCGGCCTCCGGTGCGTCGGTCGACCCCTCGCAAGGCTTCAGCGAGATGGGCATCGACTCCCTGGCGGCGCTGCAGCTCAAGAACCGGCTCCAGAGCGGCTTCGGGCTCTCGCTGCCCGCCACCCTCGTCTTCAACTACCCCACCACCGAGAAGCTCGCGGAGCAGCTCGCCACCGCGTTCCTTCCCCTGGAGTTCGCCTCGCCCACCATCGCCCCTCCCGAAGCCCCGGAGCAGGGCACGTCCGAACTGGAGAACCTGTCCGAAGCGCACCTCGCCCACCTGCTCGAAGAGCAGCTCTCGAAGATGAACTAGGAGCCCGCCGTGTCCGCCCAGGCAGACCATGCGGAGTTGATGAAGCGCGCGCTCCTGAAGCTCCAGGAGGCGCAGGCACAGCTCGACGCCCACGCACGCGAGCGGCATGAGGCCCTGGCCATCGTCGGCATGGGATGCCGGTTCCCGGGCGGCGCCTCGACTCCCGGTCGCTACTGGCGACTGCTCCTCGACGGTGTCGACACCGTCACCGAGGTCCCCAAGGAGCGATGGGACGCGGAGGCCTTCTATCACCCCGAGCCCGACCAGCCGGGGAAGGTCTACTGCCGTCACGGCGCGTTCCTGGAGGACATCGACCAGTTCGAGCCCCGGTTCTTCGGCATCTCCCCGCGCGAGGCGGCGCGGATGGACCCGCAGCACCGGCTGCTGCTGGAGGTCGCCTGGGAGGCCCTGGAGAGCGCGGGGCGCGACCCGAGCTCCCTGCGAGGAAGCCGAACGGGCGTGTTCATCGGGATGATGGGGCAGGACTACACGCAGCTCGTCACCCAGTCCCCCGAGCTCATCGACGCGCACACGGGGTCGGGCAATGGCGCGAGCGTCGCCTCGGGGCGGCTGTCGTACACGTTCGACTTCCAGGGGCCGAGCCTCACGGTCGACACCGCGTGCTCGTCGTCGCTGGTCGCCGTCCATCTCGCGCTCCGCTCGCTGCGCCAGCGCGAGGTCGACTTCGCGCTGGTGGGCGGGGTGAACCTGGTGCTGTCGCCGGTCGCGACGTTGATTGAGTCGCGCGCGCACATGCTCGCCGTGGACGGGCGCTGCAAGGCCTTCGATGCGGCGGCCAATGGGATGGGAAGAGGGGAGGGCTGTGGCCTCCTCGTCCTGCGGCGGCTCTCGGATGCCCTCGCGGACAAGGACCCCATCGTCGCGGTGATTCGTGGCTCGGCGGTCAACCAGGATGGCCGGACCAGCGGATTGACGGTCCCGAACGGACTCGCGCAGCGACAGGTCCTCGCGGAGGCACTGAGGGATGCGCGCGTCGATGCGGCGCGCGTGGGCTACGTCGAAGCCCATGGGACCGGGACGGCGCTCGGTGATCCCATCGAGCTGGAGGCGCTCGCCGCGGTCTACGGGGACAGGGCGACGCGCGAGCAGCCCCTGATGGTGGGCTCGGTGAAGACGAACCTGGGCCACCTGGAGGGCGCGGCGGGCATCGCGGGGCTGATGAAGGCCGCCCTGTGTCTGGCGAACGAGGCGATTCCTCCCCACCTCCACTTGCGGACCCCCACGCCGCACGTCGACTGGAGCCGGCTCTTCGTCGAGGTCCCCACCGCGCGGCGCGACTGGCGAGCCGAGGCGCCGCGCTTCGCGGCCGTGAGCTCGTTCGGGTTCTCGGGCACCAACGCGCACGTCATCCTCGAGTCCGCGCCGCGTCTGGAACAGGCGGCCGTCCAGGCCACCGCGCGCCTGCCGCAGCTCTTGACGCTCTCGGCCCGCACGAGCGGCAGCCTGCGCCGGTTGGCGGCGTCGTTCGCGGACGCGCTCGGCGGGGCGCGCGAGGATGCGCTCGCGCAGGTCTGCCACACGGCGAGGGTCAGCCGGAGCTCGCTGGAGGAGCGCGTGGCCTTCGTGGCCTCGACCTCCGAGGACCTGGCCGCCGCCCTGCGCGACTTCAGCCGTGGCGAGTCCCGAACCACCGGCGCTTGGGTCGAAGGGCAGCGAGGCCCGGAGGCGCCGCGCGTCGCGTGGCTCTTCACCGGGCAGGGGGCCCAGTACGTGGGCATGGGGCGGGAGCTGTTCGAGACGGAGCCGGGCTTCCGGCGCGACCTGCTCCACTACGAGGAGATCCTCCGCCCCCATCTCGACCGGCCGCTGACCGAGGTGCTGTTCCAGGGCGACGCGGGCGCGCTGGACGAGACGCGGTACACGCAGCCGGCCATCGTGGCGCTCGAGCTGGCGGTGGCCGGTCTGCTGCGCTCGTGGGGCCTCCACGCCGACGCGGTCCTGGGGCACAGCGTCGGTGAGTATGCCGCCGCCATCTTCGCCGGCGCCCTGACCGCCGAGGCCGGGCTCCCGTTGGTGGCCGAGCGCGCGCGGCTGATGCAGGCGCTGCCCGAGCGCGGCGCCATGCTGGCCCTCTTCACCGACGAGGCGCGAGTCCTCCGAGCCGTGGCGGGGCATGAGCGGGTGTCGCTGGCGGCGCTCAATGGGCCAAGGAACACGGTCATCTCCGGAGCGCGGGAGTCGCTCGACGCCATCGCGCGCGAGCTGGCCGCCGAGGGCATCGAGAGCCAGCGCCTGAAGGTCTCCCATGCGTTCCACTCGCCGCTGATGCAGCCGATGTTGGAGGCGTTCGCGCGCGTCGTCGGCGGTGTGCGCCTCCAGGCGCCGCGGGTGTCCCTCATCTCCAACCTCGACGGCACCGAGGCAGGGGAGGGCTTCACGTGTCCGGACTATTGGGTCCGGCATTGCCGCGAGCCGGTCCGCTTCGCGGAGGGACTCCGCACGCTCCTCCAGCGTGGGGTGCGCGCCTTCCTCGAGGTGGGCCCGAAGCCGGTCCTGTCGAACCTCGCGCGAGACCTCGCGGCCTCCGAATCCGCCCTGTGGCTGGAGACGCTGCACCCGCGTCGCTCGGACCGGATGGGACTGCTGCGCGCCGTGTCGGAGCTCTACGTGCGTGGCGCGACGGTGGACCTGGCGCGCGTCGATGGCGCACGCGGGCGCATCGCCCTTCCGACCTATCCGTTCGAGCGGCAGCGGCACTGGCTGGACGTTCCCGCGCCCTGGTCACGTCCCACGAGGCCCGCGGTGCATCCACTGCTCGGTGAGCGGTGGGACTCCGTGGCGCTGCGTGAAGGCACCGCCGTCTTCTCGCGAGAGCTGGAGGCGCGGGCCCTTCCACTCCTGGAGGACCACCGCGTGTTCGGCAAGGCGGTGGTCCCCGCCGCGGCCTTCGTGGAGATGGTGGCCTCGGCCGTGGCGCAGGTGTCGGGCTCGGAGTCCATGACGCTGGAGGCGGTGACGCTCCACCAGCCGCTCATCCTGCCGGAGTCGCGCACGCGCGTCGTCCAGACGCTCCTGGAGGAGCAGGGCACCGCGGGCTTCACGTGCACCGTGATGAGCCGGGAGGACGAAGGGCGGGGCGAGCGCTCCTCCTGGAGCACCCACCTGACCTGTCGGGTCCACGCGCCCGGTGCGACGCCGCCGCCTCGGGTGGCGCTGGAGGCACGACGGCAAGACTGCCCCAGCCCCGTCGACCTCGAGGCCTTCTCCGAGGCGATTCGTCAGCGCGGGCTCGACTACGGCCCCTCGCTGCGAGTGCTGTCGTCGCTGCACCGGGGGCCTGGGGCCGCGTGCTCCTTCAGCGAGGTGGAAGCGCGTGGCGTGGGCTACCGCGCCCATCCGGCGCTGCTCGATGCGTGCCTCCGGACCGCGGCCGCCGTCACGCCCCTGTCGCCAGACGACGCGCTGCTGCTCCCGGTCGCCATCCACCGCCTCGACCTCTACCAGCGCCTGCCCGCGCGCCTCTGGACCTTCGCCTCGCAGCGCGCCCAGGCCGGCTCGACGGAACACCCCACCACCGACATGACCCTCTGCGCCGAGGACGGCAGCGTGGTCGCGTCCCTCACCGGGCTCTCCGTCCGCAAGGCCGAGCGGGAGGTGTTGCTGCGCGGCCTCGATGTGGACTGGCAGGACTGGCTGTACCGCGTCACCTGGCGCCCGTGTGCCTCCCAGGGCGAGCTGCGCCCGGCGGGGCAGCACTGGGTCGTCTTCATCGGCGATGAGGACGTCGGGGACTCGCTGGCCGCGCTGCTCGAACAGCGGGGTGCCCGAGTCACCCGCGTACGCAAGGGCCCTTCCTTGGACCCCGCGAGGCCCGACCACTTCGACCACCTGTTCTCGCAGTGGCACGGCGCGGCTCCGCACGGCCTCGTGTACCTGTGGGGTGACGATGAAGAGGGGGCGAGCTGCGAGGGCGCGCTGCACCTGGTGCAGGCCCTGGCGCGAGTTTCCTGGACGCCCCGGTTGATGCTCATCACCCGAGGCACTCAAGCGCTGTCCTCCGATGCCCACGAGCCGCGCATCGCGCAGGCGCCGCTGTGGGGCCTCGGGCAGGCGGTGTCCACGGAGCTGCCGGAGCTGCGCTGCCTCCGGGTCGACCTCCCCGGTGCGCCCGTCAACGGGGAGGCCGAGGCCTGCCTGCGTGCGTTCGCGCTGGCCGAGCAGGAGCAGCAGGTCGCCGTGCGCGCGGAGGGCTTGTCCGTCGCTCGCTTGGAGCGCGCCCGCGCTCGCGCGGTGACGCGGAAGCTGGAGCTCTCCTCGGACGCGTCCTACCTCGTCGCGGGTGGACTGGGCGGGCTTGGACTCCGACTCGCGGGATGGCTGGCGGACCGGGGCGCGCGACACCTCATCCTGCTGGGGCGGCATGGGCCATCGGCGGAGACCCAGCGGAAGCTCGACGCGCTGACGGCGCGAGGCGTCCACATCCGTGTGGCCCTGGCGGACCTGGCTTCTCGCGACGAGCTCGCGGCGGCCCTGGCCCAGCTGAACGACGCTCCTCCGCTGCGAGGACTCTTCCACGCCGCGGGAGTCCTCCGCGACGGCACCCTGGCCCATCAGACGGCGGAGCGCTTCCGCGAAGTGCTGGCACCCAAGGTCCAGGGCGCGTGGAACCTTCACGCGCTCACCGCCGGGATGCCGCTGGATTTCTTCGTCTGCTTCTCCTCGGCGGCCTCGGTGCTGGGAACGCCGGGGCAGTCCAACTACGTCGCCGCGAACGCGTTCCTCGATGCACTGGCCCAGCTCCGGCGCGCGCAGGGGTACCCCGCGCTGACCCTCAACTGGGGCTCCTGGGCAGAGACGGGGATGGCCGCGCGAATGGGCCCGGCGTCGGCGAGGTCGCCCGCTGCCCTGGGCTTCGGGACGATTCCGGTGGAGCGGGGGCTGGAGGTCCTGGAGCGCCTCATGGGGGGAGCGAACACCTCGCTCGGTGTCTTCCCCATCGACTGGACCCGGCTCGCGGAGCAGTGGCCGGGACTCTCGCGTCAGGCCTTCTTCCAGGGCCTGCTGGGAGGCGCGCCGATGGAGCCGCGGGCGCCTTCCTTCCGCGCGCGACTGGACGCGGCCGCGCCGAACCGGAGGTTGGAGCTGCTGCGCCAGCACGTGGCGGAGCAGGTCGCACGCACGTTGGGGCTGGCGGAGTCGGAGCGGCTCTCCGGTGGCGAGCGGCTCTTCGACCTGGGCTTCGATTCACTGCTGGCGGTGGAGCTGAAGAACCGGCTCGCGAGCAGCCTCGGCAAGAGCCTGCGCTCCACGCTGGTCTTCGATTTTCCCTCGGTGTCGGGGCTCGTCACGCACCTCGCGGGAGAGCTGGGGCTGGGCGAGCCCACCCAGCGGCCACTGGAGGGCCCGACGCGGGAGGACGCATTGACCGCGGAGATACAGGCGCTGTCGGAGCAGGAGCTCACCTCACTCATCGACCAGGAGCTGGTGAGCGCGCTCACCCGCTGAGGACCGGATGGCGAAACTACCGACACGCATCAGCGAGCTGCCGGCCGTCAAGCTCGCCTATCTCGCGAACCAGCTCCGCGCCAAGAAGGACCTCCTGGCCGCGGAGCCCATCGCCGTCGTCGGCATGTCCTGCCGCTTCCCTGGCGGAGGCGAGCTGCCGGAGACCTTCTGGCAATTCCTCCGCGAGGGAGGCGATGCGACCCGCGAGGTGCCTCCCGAGCGCTGGAACATCGACGAAATCTACGACCCCACGCCGGGCGCGAAGGGGAAGGTGTACACGCGCCGGGGCGCCTTCATCGAGAACGTCGACCTGTTCGAGCCCGCGTTCTTCGGCATCCCTCCGCGCGACGCGAAGGACATGGATCCGCAGCAGCGCATGCTGCTCGAGGAGTGCTGGCGCTCCCTGGAGCGCGCGGGCATCCCCCCAGCGGGGCTGTCCGGGAGCCGCACCGGTGTCTTCGTGGGGCTGATGCACAACGACTACAACGTGCTCGGCATCACCGCGGGCGTGGAGATGCACTCCGCGTCCCTCAACTACCCGTCCATGGCGGCGGGGCGCATCGCCCACACGCTGGGCCTCCAGGGGCCGGCGCTCACCGTGGACACCGCGTGCTCGTCCTCCGCGGTCGCCGTCCACCTGGCGTGCCAGAGCCTGCGCAACGACGAGAGCGACCTGGCCCTCGCGGGAGGCGTCAGCCTGAGCCTGTCCCCCATCACCATGATGTTCGAGTGCCAGAACCGGATGCTGGCGGTCGATGGTCGGTGCAAGACCTTCGATGCGTCGGCGGATGGCTTCTCGCGCGGGGAAGGGTGCGGCGTCGTCGTGCTCAAGCGCCTGTCGGACGCGCTGGCCCAGGGCAACCCCATCCTCGGCGTCATCCGGGGCTCGGCGCTCAACCACGATGGACGCAGCAGCGGCTTGATGGTGCCGAACGGGCGCGCGCAGGAGCGCGTCATCCGCATGGCGCTGGAGGGCTGCGGCGTGGAGCCCGAGCAGGTGGGCTACGTCGAGGCCCACGGCACGGGGACGTCGCTCGGCGACCCCATCGAGATGGAGGCGCTCCGCTCGGTCTTCGGCCGCGCGCCCGCGCGAGCCTCGCCGCTGTTCGTCGGCTCCGTGAAGACGAACATCGGACACCTGGAGGCCGCGGCCGGAATCGCGGGGCTCATCAAGGTGCTGCTGGCCTTGCGGCACGAGGCCATCCCCGCGCACCTCCACTTCTCGCGGCCGAACCCGAACATCCGCTGGGAGGACCTGCCGGTGGTCATCCCCACCGCGCTGCGGCCCTGGCCGCGAGGGGAACAGCGGCGGCTCGCGGGCCTGAGCAGCTTCGGCTTCAGCGGCACCAACGTGCACCTCGTGGTGGAGGAGGCCCCGCTGCTGCCTCGCCCTCCGGTGGTGCGTGAGCGCCCCGTCCACCTGCTGACCCTGTCGGCCAAGACCGAGGCCGCGCTCGAGGCGCTGGTGGAGGTGCATGCGTCCACGCTGCCCGACGAGGGCGAAATGCTCGGAGACTGGTGCTACACGGCCAACGTCGGTCGCTCCCACTTCGAGCACCGCGCGGCGGTCTCGGGCGCGAACGCGGCCGAGCTCCGGGCGGGCCTGTCGCGTCTGGGCGCGGGGAGGACCCAGCCCCAGCGCGAGCCTCGACGGGGGACGGAGGGCCCGAGGCCGGTCTTCTTGTTCACGGGGCAGGGCTCGCTGCGTCCCGGGGTGGGGCGCGAGCTCGCGCAGACCTGGCCCGTGTTCCATGCGGCGGTGCAGCGGTGCTCGGAGGCGCTGAAGGGGCTGCTCGAACCCAGGCTCGAGGACATCCTGCATGGCGAGCAGTCCTCCTCCTTGCTCGCGGACACGCGCTACGCCCAGCCCGCGCTCGTGGCGCTCGAATACGCGCTCTGCGAGCTGTGGTCGTCGTGGGGCATCGTCCCAGGAGCGGTGGTCGGTCACAGCCTGGGCGAGTACGCGGCCGCCGTGGTCGCCGGAGTCCTGTCCATCGAGGACGCGCTGAAGCTGGTCGTCGCGCGCTCCCGGCTCATCCATGAGGCCCCGGGCGAGGGCGCGATGCTGGCCGTCAACGCCACGCTGGAGGTGCTTGCTCCGACGCTCGCGCCGCTCTCCCAGCTCATCTCGCTCGCGGCGGTCAACGGTCCTCAGGACCTGGTCATCTCCGGAGACCGCGCGGCGCTCTCCGAGGTCGCGGCGCGTCTGTCGCGTGAGGGCATCGGCTGCAGGCCGCTGTCCGTCACCCACGCCTTCCACTCGCCGCTCATGGAGCCGGTGGTGACGGCATTCGAGGCGTGCTTCGACGGGGTGGCGCTCGCCGTGCCACGGCTCCCCTTCGTCTCCACGCTGGAGGGCGGGCTCGTCTCGGAGGCGCTGACCCGCCCCGCGTACTGGTGCCGCCACCTGCGCGAGCCCGTCCGCTTCGCCGACGCGCTGGAGACATTGCGTGAACAGAAGCACCGCACGTTCCTGGAGGTGGGGCCCACGCCGGTCCTCACCGGCCTCGGCCTGCGCAGCTACCCCCACGAGGAGGCGCTGAGCTGGCTTCCGAGCCTGCGTCCCTCCTCTGGCGAGACAGCGCAGCTGCTCACCGTCCTGGGCGCTCTCTACGAGCGGGGCTTCGAGGTGGACTGGAGCGCGTTCGATGCACCCTTCGAGCGGCGGTCCGTCACCCTCCCGACGTACCCCTTCCGTCGCGAGCGCTATTGGATCGACTCCCCGACGGGGGGCTCCATGGCGGAGCGGAGGACGGCTCGCGCCAGTTCCCCTCTGCTCGCGGGCGCACCGTTGTCACTCGCGGGGACGAAGGGGACGCGCTTCGCGGCGCGCCTGGGTATCCGGGAGCCCTCGTTCCTCGCCGAGCATCGGGTCTTCGGCGCGACGGTGCTGCCGGCCGCCTGCTACGTCGAGATGGCGCTGGGGGCCGCGCACTTCACGGCGTCGCCGGAGGCGTCGTTCGACGTGCTCTCGTTCGAGCTGGAGCGCCCGCTCGTGCTCGGCGAGGCCGAGGGCCGTGAGGTCCAGACGGTGCTGACGCCAGGGGAAGGGCGCACGCACTTCGAGATCTACAGTCAGGAGACGACGGGCGCCGAGGGCGACTGGGCCCGCCTCGCCCATGGTTATCTCGCGGAGCATCGCGAGTCCGCGCGACACGTCGAGCTGGAGGCCGGGCTGCTCGCGCGCTTCTCCCCGCCGCGACCGGTCGAGCCGTTCTACGCGCTGATGGCGCGCCATGGCATCGAGTACGGCCCGTCGTTCCGTGCCATCGATGCGCTGAGGTTCGGGAAGAACGCCTGCCTCGCCCATGTGCGGCTGCCCGACAACCAGGTCATCGGGATGGGCGAGTACCGGCTGCATCCGCTCATCCTCGACGCCTGCTTCCAGACCGTCGCGGCCCTGTTCATGGAGGAGGCCAGCGAGGCACGGGACCACCGCCAACGGATGCCGGTCGCCATCCAGCGCCTGCGCTGGTTCAAGAAGCCCGGGAGCAGCGCCTGGGTCCACGCACGCCACGACGAGCGAGCCTCCGCCTCCGATGAGCTCTTGAGCATCGACCTGCGCATCCTCGGGGAGACAGGGGAGGTCATCGCCGAGGTCGAGGGGCTGCTGCTGAAGCGCATCGACCGGCGAGCGCTCTCGACGTCCCTCTCCGGCTCCACGCGGGAGCTGCTCCTCGAGCTGGCGTGGCGCGAGCTGGATTCTCCTCCGACCCGGACACCGGCTTCCCTCCAGACCCAGCGTTGGTTGTTGCTCGCGGACTCGGGCGGCGTCGCGGAGGGCCTGAAGGCGCAGGTCCACCGTCACGGTGGAACATGTGTCTGGGTGACGCCGGACGCGAGCGAGGAGCCGGGCCACGTCCATGTCGACCCGAGCGATCCAGACGGCTTCGTCCGACTCCTCCAGGCGCTGTCCGATGAGGGGGCCGCGCCGACGACGGTCGTCTGCCTCTGGGGGCTCGACGAGCGCCGGGCCGAAGCGCTCTCACCGGATTCCCTCATGGGGGCAACCGCACGGAGCGCGACGGGCGTCCTCCACCTCGTGCAGGCCATGGCGCGCGCGAGATGGGCCCAGCGGCCGGCGCTGTGGCTGGTGAGCCGAGGCGCCGTCGCGGCCGCACCAGGGGACACCGTGGATGGCCTCGCGCAGTCGATGCTCTGGGGACTGGGACGCGCGGCCGCCATCGAACATCCGGAGCTGGGGTGCCGGTTGGTGGACCTGGACGACGGCGAGGACGCCGCCTCGCGGTTGTTCGAGCGGATGACCCGCGTGACAGGGGAGAACCTGCTGGCGCTCCGAGGCGCTCGGCTCCTTGGCGCTCGGCTCACGCGGCCCGTCGCGCCGTCGAACACCCCCCGCCCGATGGGTGTGCACGCCGATGGCGCGTATCTCATCACCGGAGGCTTGGGCGCGCTCGGGCTCGCCACCGCCGCGTGGTTGGTGGAAGCCGGCGCCCGTCACCTGGTCCTGGTCGGCCGAGGCGCACCGACAGACGCGACGAAGCCGCGACTCGACGAGCTGGGCGCGCGCGGCTGTGAGGTCACGGTGGCGCGCGCGGATGTCTCGCGCCTGGACGACGTGCGGCGCGTCCTGGAGGACCTCGCCGGGAGAGGCACCCGGCTGCGAGGCATCTTCCACGCTGCGGGCGTGCTGGAGGACGGCGTGTTCCTGCGGCAGGACCGGGAGCGTCTGGAGCGTGTGCTCGCGCCCAAGGTGATGGGCGCGTGGAACCTGCATCACGCGACGGTTGGGCTGCCGCTCGACCTCTTCGTCCTGTACTCGTCCGCGGCGTCGCTCGTCGGCGTCGCCGGGCAGGCCAACTACATGGCCGCCAACACCTTCCTCGACGCGCTGGCGCACCACCGCCGCGCGAAGGCGCTGCCCGCGCTCAGCGTCAACTGGGGACAGTGGGCTGGCGAGGGAATGGCCCAGAAGGCGAGGGGACGCACGGCGACAGCGGATGTCACGGGCCTTCAGCCCCAGCGGGCGTTGCGTTTGCTCGAGGAGCTGCTGGGCCGGGAGGTCGCGCAGGTGGGGGTGCTGCCCTTCGACCCCTCCACGCAGGGGGCTTCGCTCTCCGAGGTCCACGGCCCCCTGTTCTCCGAGCTGGCGGCGCGTGAGAAGGCGCCCTCCGCCGGCACGGGCCGGATGGTGGAGCTGCTGGAGGAGTTCACGCGCTCGGATGGCGCGCGTCGGCGAGGGCTCCTGACGCACTACGTGCGGGGCCGGTTGGCGCCGTTGCTCGGGTTCCCGCCGGAGCACGAGGTGCTCCAGAAGAAGATCTCCCTCAACGAGATGGGGCTCGACTCGCTGCGCGCCGTCGAGCTGAAGAACCGCATGGGTCGCGAGCTGGGGGTGGACCTGCCCATGGCCCGCTTCATCGACGGCACCGGTGTCGCCGGAATCGTGGAGGCGCTGCACGAGCAGCTCGAGCTCAGCGAGCTGCTCGCGCGTGTCCCCGTCTCCGCCGCGCAGTCCGAGGTCGAGGAGCTGACGCTATGAGGATGGGTGAGCTGCTCGCCGAGCTGAATCGGCGGGGCCTCGAGGTCCGTGCCGAGGGCGAGCAATTGAAGCTCCGAGGCCCGAAGGGGGCCGCGGGCGAGGAGCTCCTGAAGGTGCTCGCCGAGCACAAGCAGGAGCTGCTGGCGCTGCTGAGAGAGCGCCAGCGGGTGGACGAGGAGCGCCCCATCACCCCCGTCGAGCGCACGGGGCCAGCCCCGCTGTCGTTCGGACAGCAGCGGCTGTGGTTCCTCGATCGGCTCGAACCCGGAGGCGCCAGCTACAACCTGGTGATGCCCATGCGGGTCGAGGGACATCTCGACGTGGGGATCCTGGAGCGCTGCTTCGTCGAGATCGTCCGCCGTCACGAAATCCTCCGCACGCGCTACGCCGAGCAGGAGGGCGTCCCGGTGCAGCTCGTCGACCCCGAGCCACGGCTCGAGTTCGAGGTGATGCAGGAGGCGGAGGTGTTCGCCCACGAGCCCTCGGGCACGGAGGTGTTCCTGCGCCGCGAAGGGGAGCGGCCCTTCGATTTGTCCCAGGGCCCGTTGATCCGCGTCCTCGTGGTCGACCGGGGGCCCCAAGGCCAGTACGTCCAGGCCTGCCTGCATCACATCTCGGCGGATGTCTGGGCGCGCGGCCTCATCATCCGCGAGCTGACGGCCCTCTACGCGGCCTTCGTCCAGGGGCGGCCCTCTCCTCTGCCTCCCTTGCCGCTGCAGTACTCCGATTTCGCCATCTGGCAGCGGGGGCACCTGCGGGGCGAGGTCCGCCGCGAGCTGGTGGACGCCTGGAAGCGGCGACTGGCCGGGATGCCTCCGCTGCTGGAGCTCCCCACGGACCGCCCGCGTCCCCGGGTGCGGACCTATGCGGGAGGCGAGGTCCGCCTCGAGGTGGAGGCCCCGCTCACCGAGGCGCTGAAGACCCTGAGCCATGCGGCCAACGCCACACCCTTCATGGGCATGCTGGGCGCCTTCTTCGTCCTGCTGCACCGGCTCACCGGACAGGAGGACCTGGTCATCGGCGCGAACTCCATCAACCGGACCCGCACCGAGCTGGAGCCGCTGGTGGGCTTCTTCGTCGACAACCTGGTGATGCGAGTGGACCTGGGGGGCCGTCCGGACTTCTCCACCGTGGTGAAGCGCGTCCGGGAGGTGGTGCTCGACGCCTTCGCTCATCAGGACCTGCCCTTCGACCTGCTCGTCGAGGAGCTGAAGCCCCCGCGCAACCCCGGCTACAATCCCCTGTTCCAGACCGTGTTCTCGTGGACGCGGGCCATGGAAGGCACGCCGGCGCCGAGCGGGATGAACATCCTCCCGCTCGAGTTCGAGACCACCACCTCGCGCTTCGACCTGGACCTCTTCGTGGAGGACCACGGCGACCGGCTCACGGTGCGCTTCGTGTTCAACCGGGGCCTCTTCGACCAGGGCACCGTCCAGCACTACGCGGACTGCTTCCAGCAACTGCTGCGGGGGTTGCTCACCGAGCCCCAGCGCCCGGTGGGCGAGCTCCCGTTGCTGCCCGCGGACGCGCGCGAGCGCCTCCTCCGGCAGTGGAACGACACGCGAGGGGAGGGCGCGGACGGGCCGTGCCTGCACGCGTTGTTCGAGGCCCGCGCGGCGCGGACGCCGGACGCCTGCGCGCTCGTCATGGGGGACTGGGAGCTGACCTATGGCGAGCTGGACCAGCGCGCGGACCGACTCGCGGCGGCGCTGCAGGCGCTGGGCGTGGGGCCCGAGACGCGGGTGGGCCTCTGCATGGAGCGCTCGCCCCGGCTCATCGTGAGCCTGCTGGCGGTGCTCAAGGCGGGCGGCGTGTTCCTCGCGCTCGACCCCGACGAGCCGCACGCGCGACTGCGGCGCATCCTCGACGACGCCCGTCCGCGGGTGCTGCTCACCTCCGGGACACACCCGGAGCTGGAGGCCGGCATGACGGTCCTCCACGTGGACGCGGCGGCGGAGCGGCTCCCGGACGCCACCGGTGTGTGCCTGCGCCGTGACGTCACCCCGGACCACCTGGCCTACGTCCTCTACACCTCCGGCTCCACGGGCCAGCCGAAGGGCACGGAGGTCACGCACCGGAGCATCGTCAACTATCTGAAGTGGAGCGTGCGGACGTACCGGCTCGACGAGGGCACGGGGAGCCCGGTGCTCGGGTCCATCAGCTTCGACGGCACGCTGACCAGCCTCTTCGCGCCGCTCATCTCGGGCCGCGCGCTGTTCCTGCTGCCACGGGGGCGGGAGCTGGACCTGCTGTCCTCCAGGGACTACCCCGAGCAGGGCTTCAGCTTCATCAAGCTGACGCCCTCGCACCTGCGCGCGTTCGACGGGCTGGGGCGGCTGCGCGAGGTGCTGGAGCGCACCCATGCGGTCGTCCTCGGTGGCGAGGGACTCCACGGTGGAGACCTGGAGACGTGGCGTGGCCTGCGCCTCCCCACGCGCGTCATCAACGAGTACGGCCCCACGGAGGCCGCCGTGGCGTGCTGCTTCCACGACGTGCCCGCGGACGGCGGCGCGCTCCCCGAGCGCATCCCCATCGGCAAGCCCATCTCGAACACCGCGCTGTATGTCCTGGACCGCTGGGGGCAGCCGGTGGCCGTCGGCGTGTCGGGGGAGCTGTACATCGGCGGCGTGGGGCTGGCCCGGGGATACCTGGGGCGCCCGGACCTGACAGCCGAGCGCTTCGTGCCCGACCCCTTCGAGGCGGGCGCGCGGCTGTATCGCACGGGAGATCTGGCCCGGTATCTGCCGGACGGCACGCTCGAGTTCCTGGGGCGGTTGGACGACCAGCTCAAGATTCGTGGTCACCGCGTCGAGTCCGGAGAGGTGGAGGCCGCCCTCGCGCGGCACCCGAGGGTCACCCACGCCGCCGTGGTGTTGCAGCGCGCTCCGGGACAGGAGCCGCGCCTCGTCGCCTACGTCCAGCCCTCGGAGCCGCGAGCGCCGGGTGAGGACCTGGAGCGCGTGCTGCGCGAGTTCCTCCAGGGAGAACTCCCCGAATACATGCGCCCGTCGGTCCTCCTCATCCTCGACGTGCTGCCGCTCACGCCCAGCGGCAAGGTCGACCGCAAGGCGCTTCCCAGCGCGGAGGCAGGGCCACGGACCCGGGGCCTCGCCGTGCGCGAATCCGGCGTGTTGACCGACACGGAGCGAAAGCTCCAGGCCCTCTTCCGCGAGCTGCTGGGGCTCGACGCCGTGGCTCCCGGCGACAGCTTCTTCGACCTGGGTGGGCACTCGCTGCTCGCCGTCACCCTCATCGCGCGCATCCGGAGCGTGCTGGACGTGGAGGTCCCCCTCAACGAACTCTTCGAGCGGCCCACGGTGGAGGGACTCGCCCGGTGGGTCGACGCGCAGGCCGGAGTGCTCGCGCCGCGCCTGCCCGAGGGCGTGGTGGCGCTGAGGCCCCAGGGGCGCAACCCGCCGCTGTTCGTCGCGCCGCCCTCCGCGGGCAATCCCGCCGTCTATGTCTCGCTCACCCGCCACCTGAGTCCCGAGCAGCCCGTCTTCGGCTTCCAGATGCCGGGGCTGCTGGACGACAGCGCCCCCAGGGCCACCATCGAGGAGGCGGCGGCGCACTACGTGGACATCATGCGGCGGATGCAGCCTCGGGGGCCGTATCGCCTCGCGGGGTGGTCCTTCGGCGGCATCATCGTGTGCGAGATGGCGCGCCAGCTCGAGGCGCAGGGAGAGCAGGTCGCGCTGCTCGGCCTGATTGATGGCGCCTCGCTCGACCGCAAGGCCGCGCAGGACAGTCAGGACCTCCGGCAGGCGGTCTCCACGGGCTCGCAGCTGGTGAAGGTGCTGGCGCAGACGCCGCTGCCGCGGGACTACGAGAACCTCCGGCTCGTGGGCGAGTGGATGGGCATCAGCCTCCCGGAGACGCCCAAGGACCTCTGGCGCAAGGACTCGGGCGGGCAGCGCACGTACCTGCGCAGGTTCCTGAAGGACGTGTCGCGAACGGCGCGGAACATGTTGGTCACCCTGCGGGCGGAGCGCTCCTACACCTTCACCGCGTACGGGGGCCGCGCCACGCTCTTCCGGGCCGAGCCCCCGAGCCAGGGGCGGGATTCGCTGGTCGACAGCGTGCGCAGGTTCGCGCCCAATGGCTTGCAGGTCATCGTGGTCCCCGGCAATCACATGACACTCGTCATGGATGAGAAGAACGCCGCGGTGCTGGCCTCGCGACTCCAGCAATGCCTGGACGCGGCCCTGCCCGGAGTGCCCGGACAAGAACCTTCTCGGGCGCTCCTGCCCGCGAATGGGTGGAAGGCGCAGTTCTCGAAGGAGGTCGCGTGATGCCGCACCGGATCCTGTCAATGGATGGTTCCTCCATCAGTGGAGGGGAGGGCTACGTCACCACGGGCATGCTCGGAGCGCTCCGACAGACGCTCGACGCGGGAGGAGACCGACGGGCCCTGCTCAATCAGGTGGACCTCTTCGTGGGCACCTCCGCGGGCTCGTTCAACGCGGCCTTCTTCGCCAGCGCGGCGGACCCGGACAGCGCCTACGACAAGAGCCTCCAGTTCTGGGGCGAGGCCGTCGCCATGAACAGGAAGGGCGTCTCCCTGGGACGCACGCTGCTGGCCCTGACGGGCGCCAGCTCCTTCCTCGACTCGAACTACATGCGCGACTTCCTGGGCGGCTACTTCGGGATGACGACGCGGCTGGGCGATCTGAAGCGCAAGGTCGTCATCCCGAGCTTCCAGCTCGACGGACAGCGCAAGGGCGTGCGGACGTGGAAATCGAAGATCTTCCACAACACGGGCCCGGAGAACGACCCGGACATGAATGAGCTGCTCATCGACGTCCTGATGCGCAGCGGCTCGCCGCCGCTCTCCTATCCCATCTATCAGGGGCTCAAGGAGCGGGGCAGCGGCTACGTGGATGGCGGGCTGTACGCCAACAATCCCTCGCTCGTGGGGCTGGCCCAGGCCATCAACAACAGCTCCCGCAAGAACAAGCACGAGCAGGTGGACACGCTGGCGACCGAGCCGCCCAGCCTGGACTCCATCCTGGTGCTGTCCATGGGCAACGGCATCATGTCCTCCTTCCTCTCGCCCACCTTCCGGAGCGGCGAGTCCAACTGGGGCTTCGCCCGGTGGCTGTTGGACACCCGAGACCCGATGGTGCTGGTGAAGATGTTGCTGGAGGCGGGCTCGGACGCGGTGAACTACCAGTGCCGGATGATCCTCCGGAAGAAGTACTTCCGGCTGGACCCCATCGTGGAGCAGCGCATCTCCGCCTACGACGCGAAGCATGTGGAGGCGGCGCTCGTCCAACTGCTGAGTCAGCAGTCCACCATGGACCAGCTCCAGCGCACGCGGCACTGGCTCGAGAAGTCCGGCTGGCTGGGCGACTCGCGGCAGGACACGCAGCCCTCACAGGTGGGGACCTGATGGCTGAGACGACGCAAGTCCTCCTGGTCTCGGGGAGCGGCGGCGCGGGCCGGACGACGGTGGCGGCGGCGACGGGCCTTGCGGCCTCGCGTCGGGGCCAGCGCACGTTGGTCTTTTCCTTCGACTCCTCACGAGACCTGCGTGGGGCCTTCGGCCTGGTGGCGCCGGTGCTCCCGGAGGCCCGGGGGCTGCCCGTTCGCGTCGAGGACCGGCTGCACCTTCAGGAGCTCGACGTCACGTCGGAGCTGAAGCGCCGCTGGAGCGAGGGCCGCGGCGAGGTGGCCGCGCTGCTCGGTGGTGGCCTGGAGGGCGTGACGGCGGAGGAGGTGGCGCTCGCTCCGGGGGTGGAGGTGCTGCTGGCGCTCCTCCTGCTCGGCGAGCACAGCCGCGCGCGGACGTACGACCTCATCGTCATCGATGCGGGAGACGCGCCGCGCTTCGTCGGCGGCGCGGACGCCGTGGGCTGGTATGCGCGCAGGTCGAGGGCTCCGGAGCAGAGCGCTCGGCGGGCACGGCCGTCGCGCGTGGACCCGGATGTCCTCCACGCGGTCAGCGACAAGCTGACGGACGTGGGCGCGCTGCTGCGAGACCCCACGGTGACGCGCGTGCGGTGGGTGACGACGCATGACCACCGGACCGAGCAGGGCCTCCGGAGGGCCTGCTCGGCGTTCGGTCTGCAAGGCCTTGCCCTGGATGGAATCATCCTCAATCGCCTCGCGCTGGTGGGGGAGGATGCGGCCCTCGCCCGGCACCCGGCGGTCGAGAACCTCCAGCACCTGGTCGGCTCCATCCCGGTGACAGGGATTGCGCTCCAGGGGCGGGACATCGTCGGGGAGGAGGCGCTCGAGGCCTTCGCGACGCTGCTGTACCGAGGCGAAGACCCGGCGCGGCTCGGGAGCACGCCTCCCAGCGTTGGCGTCGGCAAGCAGGCCGTGGATGTGTACAGGCTGGAGGTCCAGCTCCCCTTCGCGCGCAAGGAAGAGGTCTCGCTGTCCCGGCGCGAGGCGGAGCTCGTCATCCAGGTAGGTGCCCTCCGGCGCAATGTCCTGCTCCCCAGGATGGTCGCGCCACTCGCCACCGCCGGGGCGAGCCTGGAGGGCGACAGACTCGTCGTCGAGTTCAAGAAAGAGAGGGTTTGAACATGGTCTGGCAGAGCAGACGTTTGCCGAAGGACTTCTTCCGGTTGGAGACGCAGCCCGAGGAAGGCGCCCGCGTCGCGGAGGTCGTCGATGCCTTGATTCCAGGAGGGAAGGGCTTCATCCAGCAGCTCTTCCGCGCGAAGAAGGACGTGCTGCAGGGGGTCTCCCACCTGCTCCAGGCGCAGATCCACGAGCTGGAGCACATCGACTCGGCCATCCGGGGCGAGTACCGGCCGGGCGTCGCCGGTGCGGCGGCCTCGTGCGCGGAGTCGCCGCTCAGCCCGCGGATGATGACCATCAAGCAGATGATGGAGGAGGCCAGCGCGAAGCTCCGCGGAGAGCGGGTCGCTCACGCCCATGGGCCCGACGCCGCGTGTCCTCCGGCTCACACCACCCATGGCACGGTGGAGCGCCCCAGGAGCACGGAAGGTGAGCCGGGCAGCCGTCCCGGCACCACGGGTCCGGAGAAGATTTCGCTCACCTGAGTCCACGTCGTCCGCGTCGTGCATCCACGGTCTTCCTCGCCACGTCGGTGGGCGCTGTCCCACCACGGGCGAGGTGTCGTCGAGGAGGCGGTCTCATGGAACAAGAGGGACAGGGACGTATCCTCGCGGAGCGACTCGCCGCGCTTTCACCCGAGCGCAGGGCGCTGCTGGAGCTGGCGCTGAAGCGGGCCCCGGCACCTCGTGCGGTGGGTCCGCGTCCTGGCCTGGACGTGTTGCTCCAGGAGGGGACGGAGGACTTCGCGACGTTGGCGCCGTTCCCGGAGGTCGCCGCGGAGTTCTCCTGGGTGCTCGCGGCGCGAGGGACGCGGACGTACGAGCAGGCCCGGCTCCTGGAGGACGCGCACCGCGAGCTGCGCGGGGTGCTGTTCCGGTCGGTGGACCTCACCGCGTGCGAGCGGGTCCTCGGCTTCGGCGGCGGTGAAGGCCGCGAGTGGGTGTCGCTGGCCCGACGGCCCGGGACGTTCCGCATCTTCGGCCATGCATCCTCGTCCCGAGAGGTGGAGGCGGCCCGCGAGCGCGTGCGTGCCCAGGCGCTGGAGGGCCGCATCGAGGTCGTGACGGGCGGGCTCGACTCCGACGCGCTGGAGCCGGGCTTCGATGTCGCCTTCGGACTGGAGGCCCTCGGTCCTCCGGAGGCGCGGGGCGCTCTCTTTGCGGCCCTGGGGAAGAAGGTCCGCGAAGGGGGGCGACTGGTCCTCGGGGACGTGTTCCTGAAGACGGGCCTGGCGCCGCCGCACGTCGAGCGACTGTCGCTGCCGCTCATCGAGGAGCTGGCCGTCTGGCTCACCACGAATGGCTTCCTCGTCGTGGACTGCGTGGACGCGGCCCGTGAGATGGGGAACTTCCTCCACGAGCCCCAACTGGACGCGCGGCTGTCGCAGCTGGGCTGGGGGGGCGAGGATGCGCGTGCGCAGGTGGCCCGCGCGTACGAGGTGATGGGCGGTCTGCTCCGTGGCGGCGCGGCCGCCTATCTGCTGCTGACCGCCGAGCGGCGCGGTGGGATGGAGTCAGGGCAGTTGGAGGCGCTGAACCGCGAGAGGCTGACGGCGGCGACTCCCTACGCCGAGCTGCCACACACGTGGGTGTATGCGCCCACGTGGCGGCCCGTCGCGAGCCCTCCGCCCGCGGAGGAAGCCACCCCGTCGCCCGGGCACTGCCTGGTCTTCGCGGACAAGGGAGGGGTGGGTGAGGCGCTCTCGCGGCGCGTGAGCGAGGCGGGGGGACGCTGCACCTTCGTCCACCGCGGCGAGGTGTTCCGACAGCGCGAGGACGGCGGTTACGAAGTGCCCCCGCGGAACCCGGAGTCCTTCCTCCGGTTGATGGAGGCGCTGTCCGCCGCCGGGCTCGTGCCTTCCCAGGTCGTCTACCTGTGGAGCCTCGAGGTGCCGGAGCCGGAGGGGCTGACCGTCGCGCGGCTCCAGGACGAGACCCTCGATGCGTGCGGCGGCCTGCTGTACCTCGCCCAGGCCCTGCTCACGGCGGGCGCGAGCCACCCGGCCTCGCCTTCACTCTGGATGGCCACGCGGGGCGCCCAGCGCGCCGACGACACGGGCGGGCTCCCGGGCCTGCTGGGGGCTCCACTCTGGGGCTTGGGGAAGGCGATTGCCTATGAGCACCCGGAGCTCGACTGCCGCCGGGTCGACCTGGATCCGCGGCGCGACCTCGAGGACGGAGCGCAGGCGCTGTGGACGGAGCTGTGCTCCCGCGACGACGAGGACCAGGTCCTGTTGCGCGAGGGGCGTCGGCACGTGCTGCGGCTGGCCCGGCATCGGCGGTGGGACTGGGAGGGCGCGGGACGCCTCCAGTTCAGGGCGGACGCCACCTACCTGGTGACGGGAGGGCTGGGCGGACTGGGCCTCCAGGTGGCGCGGTGGATGGTGGAGCGCGGGGCGCGCAACCTGGTGCTCCTGGGGCGCAAGCGGGCGAGCGACGTGTCCGCCGAGGAGGTGAAGGAGATGCGCGCCCGGGGCGCGGCCATCATTTCGCTCGCGGGTGTGTCGGTGGACTCGGACCTCGACTTCGTGATGGCGGGCATCTCGAAGCGCATGCCGCCGCTGCGAGGCATCATCCACGCGGCGACGGAGGTGGACGACGGCATCCTCGTGCACCAGACGCGCGAGCGCCTGGGCCGGGTGTTCGCGGCCAAGGTCGCCGGTGCGTGGAACCTGCACCGGTGGCTCGCGGGCACGCCGCTCGACTTCTTCTTCTCGCTGTCCTCGTCCACGTCGTTGATGGGCGCCTCGGGGCAGGGCAACCACCTGGCGGCGACAGCCTTCCTGGACGGGCTCGCCGAGTACCGACGCTCCCAGGGCCTGCCAGGGCAGAGCTCGAGCTGGGGCGCCTGGACTCAGCCCGGCGACGAGGCCCAGGCGGCGCTGGACGCGCGCATGCGCAAGCGCGGCGTGGGCCTGGTGCCTGCGAGGCAGGCATTCGCCATCCTGGAGCAGGTCTTTGGTCCGATGCCGGCGGTGGTGGGGGTGATGCCCATCCACTGGCCCACGTTCCTCGGCGGCCTTCCGGGGGACGGGCCTCCGCCGTTGTTCGCGGACTTCGGTGGGGATGCTGGCGCGGGTCACGCGGGCGCGGAGCTCAGACGCGAGCTGCTGCGCCGCGTGCGCCAGGGCTCCGCGGAGGACGGGCGGAGCGCGGTGCTCGAGTGGTTCCGCGCGCGGGTGGCGAAGGTGCTGGAGCTGGGCGTCACCCAGCTCCCGGAGCCGGAGCAGTCGCTGCATGAGCTGGGGCTCGACTCCCTGATGGGCGTGGAGCTCAAGAAGCTGCTGCACGCGGAGCTGCGGGTGGAGTTCCCCCTCCAGGAGCTGTTGGGGGGCAAGAGCATCGGTGAGCTGTCGGGTTCTCTCTACGAAGCCCTGCGTTGAGATTCGCAAAGGAGTGGAACGTGTCTGGTGATTCCGTTCAGGTCCGCTTCGTCGTTGCTCCCTTCCTCCCCGAACATCAGCCCGCGCTGGGCGTGAGCACGCTGATAGGGGTGCTCGGCAGGAGCGGCATCCAGGCGGATGTCCGCTACCTCAACGTCCAGTTCATGCGGCAGATCGGCTGGGAGCTCTACTACTACCTCTCCTACGCCACGCCCCCGGAGATCCTCGCGGGGGAGATGGCCTTCCTGCCGGCCTCGCCGGACCTGCTGCTGGGGGAGATGGTCTTCGCTCCGGCGCTGTGGGGCGACGCGGCCTCGAACTGGGAGGAGTACGCGGACCGCCTGACGCCGCTGCTGGAGGTGAAGCAGCACACGGAGGGCGCCACCTCGGGCGGCGCGCGGCGTGAGCAGGCGCTGCACTGGGGGCGTGCCCGCGAGCTGATTCGCGCCCTGCGCGAGGACAGCCCGCGCATCGTCAGGCAGTGGGCGCAGGACATCCTCGTGGACAATCCGCGCGTCATCGGCTTCACCTCGACGTTCCAGCAGAGCGTCGCCTCGCTCGCGCTGGCGAAGGAGCTGCGCCGGCTGCGCCCGCGCGAGGAGCTGACGCTCATCATGGGCGGCGCCAACTGCGAGGCCGACATGGGCAAGGCGCTCTCGGACAATTTCCCCTTCATGGACCACGTGGTCTCCGGAGAGGGCGAGGGCGTCATCGTCGACCTGGTCAAGGGCGTGTTGGATCGCCGCGGCGGCCGCCCCCAGCCTCGCTACGTGGCCGCGCCGCCGTTCGAGGCCATGGACACGCTGCCGATTCCGGACTTCGACCACTACTTCGAGGCCATCAAGGACATGCCGATGGCCAAGCGCGCCAACCTGACGGCGGAGTCGTCACGTGGCTGCTGGTGGGGAGCGAAGTCGCACTGCACCTTCTGCGGCCTCAACGGCTCCGGCATGGCGTACCGGAGCAAGGACCCGGGTCGCTTCGTCCAGGAGCTGCGCACGCTGGCGGGTCGCTACGGCTTCAACTTCTTCATGATGGCCGACAACATCCTGGACCTGAAATACATCAAGTCGGTGTTCCCCGCGCTCATCGAGCAGGGGGACGAAATCACCATGTTCTATGAGACGAAGAGCAACCTCCGGAAGGAGCAGCTCGAGCTCATGGTCGCCGGGGGGGTCACCGAGCTGCAGCCGGGCATCGAGAGCCTCAGCACGTCCATCCTGGAGCTGATGGACAAGGGCACCACGCGCCTGCAGAACATCCAGCTCATCAAGTGGTGCGAGGAGTTCGACATCAACGTGAACTGGAACATCCTCTTCGGCTTCCCGGGTGAGGCGCCCGAGGAGTACGCGGAGATGGCCCGGCTGATGCCCTCGCTCGTCCACCTGCCCCCGCCTGGAGGATGCGGGCGCATCCGCATGGACCGGTTCGCGCCGTATTGGAAGACGCCGGAGAAGTACAACCTCAAGAACGTCCGCCAGAAGTGGGCGTATGACTATGTCTACGCCGCGCTGCCCGCCGAGGAGCGCCGGCGCATCGCGTACTACTTCGACTACGACCTCGAGGGCGACATCGACCCGACGGTCTATCTCCAGGACACGCTGAAGCGGACCGAGGAGTGGCGCGACGGGTACAGCCGGGGCGTGACGCTCGAGCTGAAGACGCGCGATGGCGCGACGTACGTGCTGGACACGCGGGATGGGGCGTCGCGGGAGACGGAGGTGACGGTGGACGGCGTCCGGCTGTTGAAGGCCATGGACTCCATCCAGAGCGCTCGTGTCGGGCTCGAGAAGGTGAACGAGTCGCGCGAGGGAGGCCCGATGCCGGCGGCGGACTTCGACGCGATGCTCGCGCGGTTCCTGGAGTGGGGTTGGGTCATCCGCGAGGGCGCGAAGCACCTGAGCCTCGTGCTGGACCGCACGGAGCGCCAGCGCATCATCGACCTGAAGATGGCCGCGCAGCTGGGCACGATCGACTGGGCCCGTCTTGGGGCCAGGCCCGCGGTGAGCCCCGGTCCCGCGCAGCTCGTCGCCTCTTCGACCTAGGCCCACGCGATGCCCGACGACTCGACGTCCTCCCCCACGGAGGAGCTGACGCCCCTGCAGCGGGCGGCCCTGGCCATCAAGACCCTCCGCGCGAAGGTGGAGGGGTTGGAGCACGCGCGCTCGGAGCCCATCGCCATCATCGGCATGGGGTGCCGCTTTCCTGGAGGCGCGGACACGCCGGAGCGGTACTGGGAGCTCCTGCGCGCGGGAGTCGACGCGGTGGGGCCGGTGCCCGCGGACCGCTGGGACGCGCAGGCCTATTTCGCCGAGGACCCCGATGCCGCGTGGAAGATGGTCGTGCGCGAGGGAGGCTTCCTCTCGCAGCCCATCGCCGCGTTCGACTGCGAGTTCTTCGGGCTGTCGCCGCGCGAGGCGAGCTACGTCGACCCCCAGCAGCGCTTGATGCTGGAGGTCGCGTGGGAGTCGCTGGAGGACGCGGGCATTGCCCCGGGCTCGCTGGCGGGGAGCGACACGGGCGTATACGTCGGCTTCCTCAGCAGCGACTACGGGCGCGTCCCGTTCAACGCGCTGCCGACGAGAGACCTGCCCTACATGGGGACGGGGAACGAGCTGAGCTTCTCGGCGGGGCGCGTCTCGTATGTGCTGGGCTTGCAGGGCCCGTCGATGGTCGTCGCGACGGCGTGCTCCTCGGCGCTCGTCTCGGTCCACCTCGCGTGCCAGGCGCTGCGTCAGGCGGAGTGCTCGCTGGCACTCGCGGGGGGCGTGAACCTCATCCTCCATCCGGACAACAACATCGTCCTGTCGAAGATGCGGGCGCTGGCGCCGGATGGGCGCTCGAAGACCTTCGATGCGTCCGCCAACGGGTACGGGCGAGGCGAGGGCTGCGGCGTCCTGGTGCTCAAGCGGCTCTCGGATGCGCTGCGGGACAAGGACCGCATCCACGCCGTCGTCCGGGGCTCGGCGGTGAACCACGACGGGCCCAGCGGTGGGCTGACGGTGCCTCATGGGCCCGCGCAGGAGAAGCTGCTGCGCAGGGCGCTGAGGTCCGCGAGCCTCTCGCCGTCCGATGTGCGCTACGTGGAGGCGCATGGGACGGGGACGCCGCTGGGAGACCCCATCGAGCTGCGGGCCCTGGACGCGGTGCTCGGGGAGGGGCGAGGTACAGAGGCGCCGCTCCTGGTCGGCTCGGTGAAGACGAACCTGGGCCACCTGGAGTCGGCCGCTGGCGCCGCGGGGCTCATCAAGGTCGCGCTCTCGCTGCGCCATGGCGCCATTCCTCCGCACCTGCACCTGCGCAATCCCAACCCGGCCATCGACTGGGAGCAACTGCGGCTCCGGGTGCCCACGGAGATGACACCGTGGCCCGCGGGGCCCCGGGTCGCGGGCATCAGCGGGTTCGGCCTCAGTGGGGTCAACGCCCATGTCCTCGTCGCGGAGGCCCCGCCCGAGGCCCCCAGGGGCCCGGAGGAGTTCCCGAGGCCCGTCCACGTCCTTGCGTTGTCGGCGAGGAGTCCGGAGGCGCTGGGGGCGCTCGCGCAGCGCTACGACGAGGCGCTCGGGAGCGCGGAGCTGACCGCAACACCCGTGGAGGATGTGTGCTTCACCGCGAACACGGGGCGCACCCATTTCCAGTACCGTCTCGCCGTGCTCGGGGACTCGCACGAGGGCCTGCGCGAGCAGCTCCGCGCGAGACGTGACGTGCAGCGCGTCCAAGGCGCTCCCCGCATCGCGTTCCTGTTCACGGGACAGGGCTCGCAGTGGCTCGGGATGGGCGAGGAGCTCTTCCGGACGGAGCCGCTCTTCCGTCAGACGCTGCAGCGCTGTGACGAGGTGCTGGCTCCGCTGCTGGGACAGTCGCTCCCCGGGCTGCTGTACCCGTCCGAGCGCGACGAGGCCGCCCGCGCGCGACTGGACGCGACGGGCTTCACGCAGCCGGTGCTGTTCGCGCTCGAGTACGCACTGGCGCGGGTGTGGATGTCATGGGGCATCGTCCCTGACTTCGTGATGGGGCACTCCGTGGGCGAGCTGGTGGCCGCGTGCGTGGCCGGTGTCTTCACGTTGGAGGAGGGTCTCCAGCTCATCGTGGCGCGCGCCCGGTTGATGCAGTCGCTCCCCTCGGGGGGCGCGATGGCCACCGTGTCCGCGGACCCGTCGATGGTGGAGGCGCTGCTGCCCCGGTACGCGGGACAGGTCTCCATCGCGGCGCTCAACGGTCCGCGCAGCGTCGTCATCTCGGGTCGCGAGGGCGCGGTGCGCGACTGTCTCGGCGAGCTGGACAAGCAGGGCAAGCGCGGCTCGCTCCTGCGTGTGTCCCACGCCTTCCATTCGGCGCTGATGGACCCCATCCTCGACGCGTTCTCGCGCGAGGTGGCCAAGGTCCGCCTCCAGCCTCCGGCCATCCCACTCATCTCCAACGTGAGCGGTGAGGAGGCCCGTGGTGAGCTGCTGGAGCCCCGGTATTGGGTGGAGCAGCTCCGGGGGCCCGTGCGGTTCGCGCGGAGCGTGGAGACGCTGAGCCGGGCGGGGGTCCAGGCCTTCGTGGAGGTGGGGCCCAGGCCGACCCTGACCGCGATGGGGCAGGCGTGTGTCTCCGGGGAGGGAACGCTCTGGTTGTCGAGCCTCCGGCCGGAGCGCTCGGATTGGCGGCAGATGCTGGAGGGGCTCGCCTCGCTCTATTCGGCGGGCGCGACGGTGGATTGGCTCGGGCTGGATGCAGGCCGGGAGCGACGCAAGGTCTCGCTGCCGGGGTACCCCTTTCAACGCAAGAGGCACTGGATGGAGCTGGCCGGCACGGGGTGGGATCGTCAGGGCGTGCGAGCCCGGAGCACCGCGGGCGTCCACCCGCTGCTGGGGAGCCGACAGGACTCGCCGGCCCGGACACGACAGTTCGAGTCCTCGCTGGGGGCCTCCTCGCCCGCGTTCCTTCGAGACCACGCCGTATACGGACAGCTCGTCGTGCCAGGAGCGGCGTACGTGGAGATGGGGCTCGCCGCGGGTCTGGCGCTGTTCGGAGCGGACGGAGGTGTCGTCGACGAGCTCGGCTTCTCCCAAGCGCTCTTCCTCCCTGACGAAGGGGAGCGGCGCGTGCAGTTGCTCTACACGCCGGAGGGAGACCGCGCGGGGCGGTTCGAGATCTTCAGCCAGGAGTCGACGGCAGGTGAGCCCGAGCCATCATGGACCCTCCATGCCCACGGCAGGCTCCGCGCGGCGACGCGAGAGTCGAATGGACGTGTCGACCTCCAAGCGCTGCGGACCGCGCTCGGCGCCGAAGTGGCCGTGGATGGCTACTACGACAAGCTGGGCAAGGCGGGTCTCGCCTATGGCCCCAGCTTCCGAGCCATTCGCGGGCTGTGGAGTGGTGGGAGCGAGGTGTTGGGGCAGCTCGCCCTGGCCGGTGAGGCCGTGGTGGATGCGGAGCGCTATGTCCTTGTGCCCGCGCTCCTGGATGCCTGCTTCCAGATGGTGGGGGCCGTCCTGGAGGAGGAGGGCGATGCCGCCTATCTGCCGGTCGGCGTCGGAAGGGTCCAGGTGTGGAGCGCGGGGGCACGTGAGGTCTGGGCGCACGCGCGGATGTCGCGTGACGAGGAGGCGAAGGGGTCCGGCTACACGTGTGACCTGGAGCTGTTCACCGCGGAGGGGGAGCTCGTGGCCGTGGTGGAGCGGCTGCGACTGCAGCGTGTCGGTCGCGACGGATTCCTGGGAGCAAGGAGCAAGCGCTTGCAGAACTGGCTCTATGAGCTGGAGTGGCGGGACGCTCCGTCAGTGGCGGCGTCCCGGTCTGTCGGCTTCGGCCTCATCCTCGATGACGGGACAGGGGTGGGGAGCCGCCTCGCGGAGGGGCTCCGGGCACGAGGCTGGCGCGTGGAGACGGTGGCGCGAGAGCGTGCCTTCGACCGCGAGCGCGCCGAGGCGCTCCTCGCGATGCGTGAAGGCCCGGCACCGGTGCACGTCATCGACCTCTGGAGTTTGGATGGCGCGGGGACCGATGTGCCCGGTGCGGCCTTGGAGCACGGCACGCGGGGGCTGGAGCTGGTGCAGGCCCTCGTCCGGGCCCCGATGGGGTCCACGTCGCTCTGGCTCGTGACACGAGGGGCGCAGGCCCCTGTCGAAGGAGGGCCGCTCTCCGGGCCCGCGGGCGCGGTCCTGTGGGGACTCGGCAAGGCGATTGCTCGCGAGCATCCGGAGCTTCAATGCCGCCGCGTGGACCTGGACCCGAGTGCTCCCGAGCACGAGGTGGAGCAACTGCGGGACGAGCTGCTCGGCGGGAGCGAGGAGGAGGTGGCCCTTCGAGGTCGGAGCCGCCGCGTGCCACGACTGGTGCGCAGCCGTCGACTGCGGCTGTCGAGCGGCGAGACCGAAGCCTCGCTGCGTCCGGATGCGAGCTACCTCGTCACGGGGGGGCTCGGCGGGCTGGGGCTCGCCGTGGCGGAGCGACTGGTGGAACGTGGGGCGCGGCATCTCGTCCTGCTGGGGCGAAGGGCTCCGGGGGAATCTGCACGCGCGCGACTGGCGGGACTGGCGGAGCGGGGCGTGGAGGTGCGGACGCTCTCGTGCAACGTGTCCGTGGCTTCCGAGCTCGAGCGTGCCCTCGAGGGATGTCAGCCGCCCATCCGTGGCGTGGTGCATGCGGCGGGTGTCATCGACGACGGGCTGTTGATGCAGATGACGCCCGAGCGGTTCGCCAACGTGTTCGCCGCGAAGGTCTCCGGCGGATGGAATCTGCACTGTGTGTTCCAGGGGGCGGCGCTCGACTTCTTCGTCCTCTTCTCCTCGGCGGCGTCGATGATTGGCTCCGCCGGTCAGTCGAGCTACGTGGCCGCGAATGCATTCCTGGACTCACTGGCGCACCTGCGTCGTGCCGAGGGGTTGCCCGGCCTGAGCCTCGACTGGGGCGCCTGGTCCGAAGTCGGCGCCGCCGCGGAGGAGTCACTCCAGCGGCGCATGGAGCAGCTGGGCTTCGGCGTGATTCCTCCCGCGGACGGGCTGCGCGTCTTCGAGCAGGCGCTGGGGTTGGGAGGTCAGCTCGGCATCCTGCCGGTGGACTGGGCCGTGCTCGGGCGCCGGGGGCGCGCCGCGCTGTACGAGGACTTCGTCGCGCAGCCGGGCCCGGCCGCGAGCGAAGACCTCCGGGCGAAGCTGGAGCGCCTGCCGCCCGCCGAGCGCCGGGCCGAGCTGCGCGTGCACGTGGGCGGCCTGGTGAACGGTGTGTTGGGGCGACCTCTGACGGAGGCGCTGGACCCGGGCCAGGGCTTCTTCGACCTGGGCATGGACTCGCTGATGTCCGTGGAGCTGCGCAACGTCCTCCAGCGAAGCCTGGGCGTCTCGCTGCCCGCGACGGTCGCCTTCGACAACCCCACGGTGAACGCGCTCGTGGACCATCTGGCGAGGGAGGTGCTGGGCCTGCCGGAGCAGGCGGCACCCGCGAGGGAGCGGGTCGAGGACGCGGACCTGGAAGCGCTCCTGTCCGACGTGGATGACCTGGCCGATGGCGACGTCCAGGAACTGCTGCGCCGTCGCCGCTGAGCCGAGCCCTTCGAGGACACCATGACGACGGATTCCACCCCCCGCCTCAGTGACCTGCCGCCACTCAAGCTGGCCTTGTTGGCGCGCAAGGTCGAGTCGAAGCTGTCGCTGGCGTTGAGCGAGCCCATCGCCATCATTGGGATGGGCCTGCGCTTCCCTGGAGGCGCGGACACGCCGGAGGCCTTCTGGGAGCTGTTGAAGGAGGGGCGGGAGGCCATCGCTCCCATCCCTTCTTCGCGCTGGGATGTCGACGCGTACTACGACCCGGCGCCGGGGACGCCAGGGAAGATGTACACGCGGCACGGCGCTTTCATCCGGGGAGTCGAGGACTTCGACCCGCAGTTCTTCGGCATCTCTCCGCGAGAAGCGTCCCGGATGGACCCGCACCAGCGATTGCTCCTGGAAGTGACCTGGGAGGCGCTGGAGCGCGCGGGCCTGTCGGCGGCGGACCTCAAGGGCAGCTCCACGGGCGTCTTCGTCGGCATGATGAACGAGGACTTCTCGCACCTGATGACGGATGCGACGCAGATCGACCTGCACACCGCCTCGGGCTCGGGGTTGAGTGTCGCGGCGGGGAGGCTGGCCTACAGCCTGGGACTGCAGGGGCCGACGATGGCCGTCGACGCGGCCTGCTCGTCATCGCTGGTCACGGTGCACCTGGCATGTCAGAGCCTGCGGACGCGCGAGTGTGACCTGGCCCTGGCCGGTGGCATCAGCCTCATCCTGTCGCCGCTGACGTCCGTGGTGAACTGCGCGATGCGCATGCTCTCCGCGAAGGGGCGGTGCAGCACGTTCGACGCCTCGGCGGATGGCTTCGTGCGAGGCGAGGGCTGCGGGATGCTCGCGCTCAAGCGACTGTCGGACGCGGTCGCGGACAGGGACCCCATCCTGGCGTTGCTGAGAGGCTCCGCGACCAACCACAGCGGTCAGTCGAGCGGTCTGACCGTTCCCAATGGCAATGCGCTGGCGAAGGTGATGCGCGCGGCGCTGAAGTCCGGCGGTGTCGAGCCCGAGCAGGTGGGCTACCTGGAAGCCCATGGCACGGGAACGGCCATCGGGGACCCCATCGAGATGGAGGCGCTGGGCCGCGTCTTCGGGCCCGCGCACTCGCGAGAGGCGCCGGTGGTCGTCGGCTCCGTGAAGACCAACATCGGCCATACCGAGGGCGCGGCGGGGGTGGCGGGCATCATCAAGGTCGTGCTCGCGCTCCAACACGAGGAGATCCCCGCGCACCTGAACCTGGAGACGCCCAACCCCAACATCCGCTGGGATGCGCTGCCCGTCGTCGTGCCGCACGAGCGCATGCGCTGGGCGCGAGGGGCGAAGCGGCGAATCGCCGGAGTGACGGCGTTCGGCTTCAACGGGACGAACGCGCACGTGCTCGTCGAAGAGGCGCCCCTCGTCGAGTCCGCCCCGATGGAGGTCGCACCGTCACCCCAGCTGCTGCTGCTGTCGGCCCGCTCCGCGCCAGCGCTCCAGTCCCTGGCGCGGCGCTACGTGGAGCACTTCTCGGCGGAGACGGCGCACCGGCCCTCGTTCGGGGACGTCTGCTTCACGGCCAACACGGGCCGGGTCGCGTTCGCGCATCGGGTCGCTCTCGTGGCGTCGAGCGACAGCGAGGCCCGCCAGAAGCTCACGGGCTTCATGCAAGGCGACCAGGTGCCAGGTGTGTGGACCGGCTCCGGGCGACAGCGGCCCCGTCTGGCGTTCTTGTTCGCGGGCTGGGCGTGGGAATGGCAAGGCTGGGGACGAAGACTCTTCGAGTCCGAGCCTGTCTTCAGAGAAGCCATCCTCCACTGCGAGGGCGCGCTGGGCCGGCCTCTGGTCCCGGGGCTCTTCTCCGTGCGAGGGGCGGACTCGGGCCCGCTGGGACCAGGCCTCACGCTTCCGGGGATGTTCGCGGTGCAGTGTGGACTGGTTCAGCTGTGGAGGGCGTGGGGCATCGCGCCGTCGGCGGTGTTGGGCGTCGGCGTAGGAGAGTACGCGGCGGCCTGTGCCGCGGGTGTGCTCACCTGGGCGGATGGAATGGCGCTCGTGGCGACGCTGGGTGAGCAGCTCGAGCGCGCGGCCCCTGGCGCCGAGCTGAGGGTCGAGCAGCCCGAGCATCTCTCGGATGTCCTCCCGAGGTTTCCGGACGTGTGCCTGTTGGGGCTCGATGGCGAGGGGCGCGGCATCCTCTCAGGCACTCGCGCGGCCATCGAAGCGGCGCGAGCGGAGCTGCTCGAGCAGGGGATTCATGCCGAGTCGCGCGACACGTCACACGCCCTCACCCTGACGGCCTGGAGCGCCGCGCGCGAGGCGGTGGCCGCGGCGGCGCGCTCGAAGGTGCACGAACGACCCCGCGTCCCCTGGCTGTCCGCGCTCACGGGAAAGGTGATGGAGGCGCCGAGCGCGGAGTGCTGGCGAGAGCGCCCGGGGGCCCCTGGGCAATGGCTCACCGCGATGGACGCGTTGAGGGGGCACGGGGTGAGCGGCTCTCTGGACGTGGGCCCCGGCGCGGGCTGGATGGCCCTGGGGCTGCGTGTCCGTCCCGTGCCAGCGCACCCCTGGTTCCCCAGCCTGCGTGCACCGGACGATGACAGGACCGTGCTCGTCGAGAGCCTCGCGGGCCTGGTGGCCGCGGGGGCCGAGGTCGCGTGGTCGGAGGTCTATCGGGACAGGGCCCACGACAAGGTGGTGCTCCCGACGAGCTGCTTCCAGCGCAGTCGGTACTGGTTCGATCGCCCCGCGACGCCCGAGGTGCCCACCGCCTTGCCAGGAGGGGACCTGGAGGCGTTGGCGGGACAGCTCGACCTGCTCGAACAGCTCACGGACGAGCAGGTCCAGGCGCTGTTGGAGGGCCAGCAGCGAAGAGGCTGAGGGGCGCTATCGCTGGGACGCCTGCGCGCAGGCCTGGACCATGGCTGTGATTGCGGACAGGGTGGCGAGGTTCTCCACGCGCATCGCGTCCGCGGGGATGGTGATGCCGTATTGCTTCTCGATGAAGCTCATCATCCGCGCTGTCTCCAGCGAGTTCAGGATGCCGAGCTCGAGCAGGGGCGTGGAGGGCAGGAGCTCCTCCGCCTCACCTTCGAGAATCTCTTCGGCGATGTACCGGGTCAAACTGGCGAGAAGCTGAGTCTGATTCACGGCGTCGACCCCCCATGAGCAGGCAGGGTCGACGGTAGAGCATGTGCCGTGGACCCACCAGCACGTCATGGGTTCCCTCGTGCACTGCATGACGCGAGGGCCGCAGCGCTACGGCTGCGCCGTCGGAGCCGTCGCGGGCTCGGCGGCCTTGTTGTCCGCGCCTTCGATCTTCACCTGCTCCAAGGCCGCGTCCTTCACTTCGATCTTCGCCTTCGACTTCAGGCCGTCGATGAAGCCCTCCATCGCCTTGGAGCGGCGCTCACCCAACAGGCGCGCCTCGATGCGCGGCCGGGCCTGCTCGAAGGACAGGTCCATTCCCACCTGACGGCTCTGCAGCTTCACCAGGTGGAAGCCCTTCTCCGTCTCCACCACCTGGCCGATGTCCGCCGGCGTCTTCAACCCGAAGGCCGCCTCCGCCAGCGTGGCGCCCCAGCTCTGCGTCAGCTCCTCCCGGCTGCGGAAGCCCAGGTCTCCACCCGAGGACTTGGATACGGGGTCCTGCGACTGCTCGGACGCGGCCAGCTCGAAGGCGCTCTTGGTGGGGCCCGCCTCCTTGCCCTTCAGGTCCGCCAGGAGCTTCGTCGCCGCGGTGCGCGCCTGGGCCCGCCTGGCCGCGTCGGCCTGCGGGGCCTCCAGGAAGATGTGGCTCACCCGCACGCGCTCGGGCCGGACGAACTCCGACTGGTGCTCCTCGAAGTACTTGCGCAGCTCGGGCTCGTCGAGCTTTCCGGCCGCCGCCTCCTGCTGCTTCCGGAGCAGCTTCTGCACCATCACCTTCTCCACCGTCGCCTTGATCTCCGGGTCGTCCTCCAACCCCTGACGTCGGGCCTCCTGCACCAGCAGCTCGAAGCGCACGAGGTTGTCGACGAACTCCTTCTTCTTCTCGAGCGTGGCGTAGCGGTTGCGAACGAACAGGGGCTGCTCGTCCAGCTTCGCCTTCACCTCGTTGGCGGTCAGGTTGCGGTCATTGATGACCGCGACGACGGGGCTCGAGTCCTGGGGCGCCTGCTTCGAGGGGCCCGCGCTTCCCCCCCCGCAGGCGGAGAGCGCGAGGACGGCGAGGGCGGCGGAGAGGACTCGGGTTCGGATGGAGCGCGTGTGCATGGGTGGAATCAACCTCGGGGCCTTCACCTTGCGTGTGGGAGCTCCGCGTTCTCGAGCGGAAGCCGCAAGCAACGCGTGAAGCGACAACCAAGAAGTGGCGCTGAATCGTATATCCAACATGGCGCAAGGTGCGAATCCCGTCGTTCCTCGTTTTGGGTCCAACGGGCGGAAGGAAAGCGTCCCTCCAAGGACGATACGGACGCGTCGGGTCCTGCTGGTCGCGTGGGCGCTGTGCGCGGCCTGCACGAAGCCGGCCCCCGTCGCGAGTCCCTCCCACGCGGGGGAGGGCCCCGTCGTGGGCCGCTTCGATGGTGGCGTGGTGACGCAGGCGGAGCTGGCCGAGGAGTCGGCCCGGCTGCCCTCGCCCCTGCGCGAGCAGTTCGAGCGCCCCGCCGGTCAGCGCGAGTTCGTGCGCTCCATGATCGACAAGCGCCTGTTGGCCCAGGAGGCCCGGGTCCGTGGCCTCCATCAGAAGCCGGAGATCCACAAGCAGGTGCAGGCCCTGGAGGAGCGGCTGGTCATCCAGGAGCTGCTCGCGGCGGAGGAGAAGGCGGCGGGCACGCCGGGCGAGCAGGCGCTGCGCGAGTACTACCAGCAGCACCGCGACGAGCTGGCCCAGCCCGAGCGCCTGCGCCTCGCGCGGGTGCAGGTGGTGGTGTCGCCCGGTGCGACTGCGACGCAGCGCGCCCAGGCGAAGCAGAAGGCCGAGCGACTGGCGCAGCGCCTGAAGTCCGGCGAGGCGCTGGAGAAGGTGGCGGCGGACGGGGATGGGCGCAGCGGGGAGCTGGGCTGGGTGGCGCGGGGAGACCTGCCGGACCGCGAGCTGGAGAGCGCGGCGTTCGGCTTGAAGAAGGTGGGGGACACCAGCGCGGTGGTGGCGGAGGCGAAGGGGTACTCGGTGGTGCGGCTGCTGGAGCGCAGGGAGGCAAGGGTGCCCGCGTTCGAGGAGGTGAGGGCGGAGGTGGAGGGGCGGGCGCTGCCGCAGTGGAAGCGAAAGGTTCTGGAAGGATTGCTGGCCCGGCTGCGTGAGACGGGCTCGGTGAGCATCGACATGCCTGGGACGCCCTGAGGGCGCAGGCGGGAGGGGTTGTGCATCTCTTTGTCTCGGACGGCTTGGGCGCCGTCGACGGCGTCGTGTGCCCTGAAGACCGAACCGCGCTGCGCCCGGGGCTCCGGCGCGCATGGCGTTGCTGCGCGTGGGTCCTGCTCGCGCTCACCCTGGGCGCCTGCCAGGACGAGAGCCTCGTCGCCGAGGTCGGCAAGCGCGACATCTCCAAGGCGGACGTCTCCGCGCTCATCGCCTCGCGCAGCTCGCGCGAACGCCCCACGTCGGGCGAGGCGCTGGACGCGCTCGTCGAGCGCTCGCTGCTCGCCGAGGAGGCCCGTCGCTCGGGGCTGCATGAGGACGCGGCCGTCCAGGCTCGCCTGCGCAGCGCCGAGCGCGAGGTGCTGGCCCATGCGCTGCTCGACAAGCACCTGGCGGAGGTCACCACCGAGGCCCGGCTGCGGGAGCGCTACGCGGCGACGCGGGAGCAGCTCGGCCGCCGCGAGGTCCACGTGCGGCAGCTCCTGGTGCGCGTGCCTCCGGGCGCGGACGACGAGACGCGGGCCCGGGCGCAGTCGCGGATGAACGCGCTGTTCGCGCGGCTCGCGGGCGGTGAGCCCTTCGAGAAGGTCGCGAGCGAGACCTCCGAGGAGACGGTGAGCGCGGCGCGAGGCGGAGACCTGGGGCCGGTGCTCGAAGGCCAGGTGGACGACGTGTTCTTCACCGAGGCCGCGCAGCTCTCCAAGGGCGAGCGTTCGCGGCCGTTCTCCACGGCGTATGGCCTGCATCTGCTCGAGGCCGTCGCGGACATGAAGACGGTGGTGCCGACCTTCGAGGAAGCGCGGGGGCGGCTGGAGTCGGACGCGCGGCGTGACGCGCAGGCGCAGCTCATGAAGGCGCTTCGTGAGCGCATTGCCGTGAAGACCCACCCGGAGCGTCTGGACGCCGCCGCGTCCGTCGCCACGAGTCAGACGGGCAAGGAATAAATTCCATGAATGGTCGTGGCGTGTGGGTGGTGGCCCTCCTCGGCTTGTGGCTGGGGTGTGGCCAGGAGCGGTCTCGTCCCGAGACCTCCGCCGCGAGTGATGCGCCTCGCGTGGAACAGGTCCGTCAGGCGGTCGCCGGAGATGCCTCGCCTCCGACCATCGTCGTGAGCGGGGTGGCGCCGGACGCCTCGGTGAAGGTGCCGCCCACGCTGTCGTGGGTCGTCACGGACCAGAGCGCCACGCGCGTGGAGGCGTGGCTGGACGGCAACCCCGCCACCAGCGGCGTGACGGTCTCCAGCCAGGGCGCGCACACGCTCGTCGTCCGCGCCACGGACACCATGGGGCTCACCACCACGGTGACGCGGAGCTTCCGCCTCGACACGACGGCGCCCGTCGTCACCGTCTCGGGGGTCGACGCGGGATGGGAGCGCGACGTCCCGCTCACCATCACCTTCAGCGCCACGGACGACACAGGGACGCCGCCCACGGTGGTGGCGACCCTGAACGGCCAGCCCTTCACCAGCGGCACCACCGTCTCGACGGTGGGGTCCTACACGTTGATCGTCACCGCCACGGACGCCGCGGGCAACGCGACGACCCGGGAGATCCACTTCATCCTCGACTGGACGGCGCCGGTGGTGGCCGTCAGCGGCGTGGCGAACGGCGGCCGGTATCCCAGCGCCGTCATCCTCTTCAGCGTCACGGATCTGACCCTGGACACCGTCGTCTCGACGCTCGACGGCGCACCCTACGAGCAGGGGACCACCATCTCTGCCCATGGGGCCCACACGTTCCAGCTCACCGCGAAGGACCGCTTCGGCCGCACGTCCATCGTGACGCGCAACTTCTTCGTGGATGCGCTGGGACCCGTCATCACCATCACCGGGGTCCACGAGGGCTTCATCAGCAAGCTGTCCTCGGTGGTCATCCACTACAGCGCGACGGATGACTCGCGAGGTCCCGTCGACGTGCGCGCGCGGCTGAATGGCGAGTCGTTCAACAGCGGGGATGCCACACCCATCTGGGGCAACCTGACGCTGGAGGTCACCGCCGAGGACGACCTCTTCAACCTCTCCCGCGAGGTGGTGAACTTCATCCTCGACCCGGTGCCCCCCGTCCTCACGGTGACGGGCCTGCCGAGCAGCCCCGTGGTGGATGTCGAGGAGGTGGTTCCCAGGTTCGAGGCCACGGACTCGCTCACGAGCGTGTCGATCTCCGCCACGCTCAACGGGAATCCCATCGCGAGTGGTGACCCCATCACCCTGCAGCGGCTGCACACGCTCATCGTGGAGGCCACCGACCAGGCCGGAAACGTCACGCGGCAGGAGCACACCTTCACCATCGACCGGACGGACCCGTCGCTGACGGTGACGGGCGTGGAGGAGGGGGGCCGCTACGCCGCGCCGGTGGCCATCACCTTCTCCGCCACCGACGCGAACTTCCTCTCGGTGACGGGGACGCTGGACGGAGCGCCGTACACGTCGGGTGACCCCATCACCACCCATGGGCCCCATGTCTTCGTCGCCGTCGCGCTCGACCAGGCGCAGAACCGCACGGAGGTCCGGCGCGAATTCCGCGTGGACGCCCAGGCCCCGGTCATCACCATCACGGGTGTCTCCGAGGGTCTCATCACGAAGGAGACGGTGACGCCGAACTACACCGTCACCGATGAAGGCACGGTGACGGCGTCCGCGACGCTCGATGACGCACCCTTCGAGCGTGGGACGCCCGTGACCGGGGAGGGCCCTCACACGCTGGTCGTCACCGCCTCGGACGACCTGGGCAACGAGGACTCGCGGACGGTCTACTTCACGGTGGACCGCTCGGCCCCCGTGGTGACGCGGGTGAGCCCCGCGGATGGCACCAGCACCCCCCAGGAGAGCCTGGAGCTGGTGCTCCAGGTGACGGACACCTGGTCGAACGTGACGGTGGAGCTGGGGGCCACGGAGCTCTCCCCTGGCGGCGACGGGCGCTATCGGACGTCGCTGGCGCTGGTGGAGGGGACGAACCTCTTCGAGGTCGTCGCGACCGACCAGGCCGGCAACGTCACCCGACATGCCGTCTCGCTGATTCGCGACTCGAAGAAGCCCGAAATCATCGTCACTGCGCCGGAGGACAACGTCCAGGTGGCGGAGCTGTTCACCGACGTCATCGGCCGCGTCGTGGACGCGTCCTCGGTGACGCTCACCCTCAACGGGGCCCCGGTGACGCTCGCGTCGGATGGGAGCTTCTCCCACCGCGTGACGCTGACCGCCGGAGTGAACACGCTGACGCTCGTCGCGACGGACGCCCACGGGCACGTGGAGACGGTGTCCCGCACCGTCCGCGTCAGCGCCACGAAGCCCACGCTCGTCGTCACCTCGCCCGCGGAGGACATGGTCGTCACCACGGCCACGGTGACGGTGGTGGGCAACGCCAAGGCTGGTGAGCCGCTGGGCACCGTCACCGTGACGGTGGATGGCGCGCCAGCGACCGTCTCGGCCTCGGGCGATTTCTCGCACGTCGTGTCGCTGTCCCCGGGCCAGACGCGCTCCATCTCCATCATCGCGCGCGACAACCATGGCGCCACGGAGGAGGTCGTCCGCACGCTCACGCGCGCGGAGGCGGACGGTGGGACGCCGGACGCGGGCGCTCGCCCGGATGCTGGCGGTGGCGCGTCGAGTGATGGCGGCACGGCCTCTCCGGATGGTGGCGGCCAGGGTTCGCCCCAGGACGCGGGGCCCGGCGTGGAGCCCGACCCGATGCTGGTGGTCGAGGCGCCGGTGGAGGGCGGCGTGTACGGCGGCGCCCGCTTCGTCGTCAGCGGTCATGTCGAGGGTGGAACGCTCCCGCTGCGCGTCACCGTGCAGGGCGTTGGCGTGGCGGTGAACGGGCGCGACTTCACGGGCGCGCTGACGCTCGATGATGGAGACCACGACCTCCAGTTCAAGGTGACGGATGCCCGGGGGCGCAGCCACACCCAGACGCGCGCCGTGGCGGTGGACCGCACGCCGCCGCACCTGGTGCTCACCGAGCCCACGCCTCCCGAGGCGTGGAATCGCCTCTCACGCTCGCCCTACCTGCTGCAGGGCACCGCCGGAGACCGGCACCTGACGGAGGTGCTGGTCAATGGCACCCCCGCGCGCGTCATCGCGGGCGCGTTCAGCGCGTACGTGCAGCTGGTCCCCAACACGCCGACGCCGGTGGTCGTCACCGCGTCCGACGTCGTGGGCAATCGCAGCCAGCGGTCCGTGGAGCTGACCCTCCGGGGCGGCGCGCCGCGCGTCACCATCCTCGAGCCCGCGCAGGGCTCGGAGTCCGAGGACGCGGTGGTGACGGTGCGCGCCCGCGTCGAGAGCGCCGCGCCGCTGCGCGAGGTGCGCATCGGCACGAGCACGGTGACGTCGACGACGGACGTGTACTCGGCGGAGGTGCCGCTGTCCCACGGGGAGAACGTCATCCACGTGACCGCCGAGGACAGCCAGGTTCCCGAGGGCGAAGGCAGCGGCATGGTGGGCTCGGCCAGCGTCACCGTGCGCTACCTGGAGGCGAGCAAGGCCCCGCTCGTGGTGACGGGTGTGTCGCCCCGCGCCGGTGAGCAGGGCGTGGAACCCGACGCGCTCATCAGCGTGTCCTTCAACAAGCCCATCCTGGGCACGGGCCTGTCGGAGCGCTTCCTCGTCCGTGTCCAGGGGCAGTCCACGCCGCTGCCGGGTGGCTACTCGGTGGTGCCGGGCTCCCAGACGGTCTCCTTCATCGCGAGAGATCCTCTCCCCGAAGGGGCCCGCCTGACGGTCGAGGTGAAGCAGGGCCTGGCGCCCGAGACTCCGCCGGGCATGGGGGGCGACTTCTCCAGCGACTTCACGGTGCGCAGGCCGCTCACGCGCGTGCGCGGCTACGTCGTCGACGCGGACTACCGCCCGCTGCCCGGGGTGAAGGTCGCGATGGAGGGGACGAGCCTCTCCACCGTGACGGGCCCCGACGGCAACTGGACGCTGTTCAGCCCCCGGGGTGGGGAAGTGGTGATGCGGTATGAGGGCGGCCTGACGTCCGAGGGCGCCACGTACCCGAGCCTGCGTCGACGCCTGTTCGTCAACCACGAGGCCGACACGCTGGACGCGCCCCTGGTGCTCACCGCGGTGGACATGGCGTCCGCGCAGGTCGTGGACGCGCTGCACCCCATGGCGCTGCGCTTCGCGGACCGTCAGCCCGACCTGCACATCGACGTGCCCGAGGATGGGCTCTTCTTCGAGGACGGCATGACGCGTGGGCTCGTCACCGCCACGGAGCTCCAGCCGTATGCGCTGCCGCTGCCCATGGATGGACGCGCGGCGCTCGGCGCGCTGTGGCAGATAGGCCCCGCGGGCGTGCGGCTGCAGAAGACCGTGTCCGTGACGTTCCCCAACCGCGCCCAGCTCCCCGTCGGACGGCTGGCCCTGGTGCTGGGACATGACCCGCAGCGCCACGTGCTCAAGCGCGTGGGCTTCGCCCAGGTGTCGCCGAACGGCAAGACGCTGGAGCCGCTGGCGCCGCTGGGGCTCACGTCGCTGGAGTTCATCGGCTACGTGCCGCTCAACGACGAGCAGCATGTCGCCGTCGCCCAGGCGCTGGGGCTCTCTCTGCCGGATGCGGGCACGGAGGAGGGCGAGGGATTCCAGGGCTCGAGGCCGCGGAGCACTCCGACCGAGCCGCTCTGGAAGAAGTTCATGACGAACTTCATGGTGACCCAGGCGCATGCCCAGCTCGGTGGGCTGGACCTGGCGGGGTACAACGCCTTCGACACGATGCTCGGGATGGCCGTGCCCGGCGCGGTGCTGGGCTCGGTGCGCGCGCCGCTGGAGCGGCAGCTCGAGCTGGAGGTGCGTGCGCCCGCGCTGCCCGCGGTGGGACAGCCCGCGTCCGAGCAGACGGTGGCGATGCCGTACACGCTGGCGCTCGACTTCCGCTCGCAGTTCGTCTCCTCGGACCCGTATGACGTCGAGAATCCGGAGACGGTGCTCGTCAAGCTCGTGGCGCAGGGGCCCTCGGGCAACCTGCCCGAGCCCACCGCCGGCGCCTGGCAGTCGGAGGGCGAGGGTGAGGCCGCGCTGGCGCCTCGCGTCGCGCTCCCCGTGGGCAAGACGACGCTGACGCTGTCCGCGCAGTCGAAGTCCACGCACCGCTTGATGAAGTTCGAGGCGGAGCTGGTGGTGGAGCCCTCCGATGGCGGCCCGGCGAGCGCGAAGCTGCGGCTGCGCACGCTGGAGGACACCTTCTCCGAGGCCGGGGACGAGGCGGTCCACAGCCCGGTGCGCTTCAAGAACCTGCGCGTGACGCTCACGGGGCCCGGCAGCGGTTCGGCGGGCACGACGGGTGAGTCGGGCGGCTACGGCATCCCCGTGCCGGGCTTGATGGGCGGAGAGATGGGCATCTCCTGCACCGAGATTCCCACCGGCCCGCGCATGGTGGAGCGCCTGGGCGAGGACGGGGTGATGCACTACACGCCCACGCTCAACCAGTTCCCCGTCTGCTCGCAGACGTACTGGCTGTACCCCGGCAGGACGACGCGCGCGGACATCCTGGTGGACGTGCGCATGCTGTACGGCGCGCTGACGTTCGTGGACCGCCACGGCGAGCCGCTGGCCCTCAACTGCGACCCGGAGGCCCACAGCCAGAAGGCGCCCGTGCAGGGCGAGTACACGGACATCGCGCTCAAGGACGTGAAGTCGACGGAGGTCCACTTCTTCCGCGCCGATGACCTGGAGCATCCCATCGCGACGTTCGCCGCGGGCACGCCCAACGGCGTGGCCTGCACGCAGGGCCCCACGGAGGATTCGCCGCACGGCTACTACGCGCGCGTGCGCACCGGCCCGGCGGCTCGCATCCGGCAGATGGCGCGTGAGCGCTGCCGTGAGCTGGACAGGCAGCTGGGCGGGGCGGATGCCGGTGGGCTGAGCGCCGAGGACCAGGGCTATTACGACGGCAACTGCCGCGACAACCGCACCAACACCCTGCGGCTGAACCCGGGAGACCGGCTGGTGGTCTTCGCGGTGAACCACGCGACGGGCTACTCGGGCATGACGTCCGTCATCGTGCCGGCCATCAACCGCGTGAGCCGCACGGAGACCGGTGGATGCCAGGCCGACGACGAGGCCGGCGGACCGCTCCAGGTGACGGAGCTGGGCGAGCCGATGACGCTGTCCCGGTGCACGCAGACCGAGCTGGGCATCCCCGCGGACCTGAAGCTCTTCCCGCCCGAGATCGATGTCCGCGTGGCCCGACGCATGACGCCCGAGGGTGTGCAGGTCGCCATGCGCCCCACGCTCATCCGGCACGGCGGCGCGGCCACGACGCGCGATGACTTCCTGCAGATGGCCACGCACTGGCGCGTGCGTCAGCTCCCCGAGCCGCACACGGATGGCGGCGTGGTGGATGCCGGCGCGTCCGGTGGCGGCGATGGTGGCTCCTCTGGCTCCGAGTGCACGGACGCGGGCTTCCTGGCCGACGGTGGCATCTGCGAGCCCGACATCTTGAGGGACCGTGGCGAGCCGGGCGAGGAGCTGGAGCAGTTCTGCTCGGAGCTGCCGCCCACGTCGCCCCAGCGCCTGCAGGGGCGGTGCGACACGGGGACGCCGCGCGTGGTGGACGTGCCGCCGGGTGTCCCTCCGCTCGCGGGCCGGCTGGTGCAGGTGACTCAGACGGCGGTGGAGCAGCCGGTGGTGGTGGCCTTCCCGGTGCGCCCGGGTCGCCACACCGCCTCCGTGCAGGCGTCGCTGACGTACCAGAACGAGTCCGGGGCGATGGTGTCGCTCAGCTCGCTGACGCGCGCGAACTACTATCTGCACGTCGTCGGTCACCCGATGTACGAGCGGGACCGGAACGACGACGGCTTCCTGCAGCCGGACGAGGTGAACTCGCCGCCGCCGAACTTCTGCGAGCCCGGCGAGTGCCAGAACCGCGACGGCGAGGTGGAGCCCGACGAGGAGTCGGAGACGAACCCCGACAAGCTGCCCAAGTGGGCGGTGGGGCTGAAGAACGTCTACCGTCACCGCGAGTCGGATGGCTCGGCGCTGGAGCGGTATGACCGCGCCCGCGAGCACGAGTTCCGCGTGCTGGAGCTGGGCAAGGTGACGGTGAGTGCCCGGCCAGGTGACGAGGCGGGCGCCGATGGTGGCAGCCCGGACGCGGGGCGGGTGCTGACGGGTGTGCCGAGGCCCTCGGCCAGCGAGGATGACCTGGCGTACCAGTTCCTCATCGACGGCCTCCAGGAGCCGGACGTGCCGGGCCGCGCGGGTACGGTGAGCGGTGAGTACCGCCTGCGACTGGGCACGGACGACTTCGGCATCGAGTGCCCGGTGGTCATCGAGGGCGGCCGCATCCGCGGCACGTGCGACGGGGAGTTCCTGCCGGAGGTGCTCTCGGCGGCGGACATCCTGTACTTCGAGCTGTACCTGAGCGGGAACGCGGACAACGTGCTGTACCGCTTCAACTTCCACGGAATCTCACCGCGCACGGACTTCGTGACGGCGGGCAGCGAGGACACGCTGGAGCGCTCCATGGCGCGGGCGACGTCTTCGTCCCCGTCGCTGACGAGCCTGGCGTCACCGGAGGTCGCGCGTCCCATCTCCGTCAAGGCGATGGCTCACTTCGCCATTGAACCGGAGACGATGACGAACGGCATCGTCCGACTGTGCGAGGGGCCGGACTGCAATGCGAACACGCTGCTGAAGGCGGCGGAGCTGAAGTACAGCCGGAACGCCGACACGGGCGTCGGGACGTACGAGGTGGTGCGCTACCTGGATGAGGGCAACGCGCGCGTCAAGCAGCCGCTCATCCTGTTGACGAAGCCCGGGGCGAATGGCGCCCGCCGCTTCGCGCTGCCGCTGTCGAATGACCTGGGCCGCATGCACGACATGCTGTCGAGCGGGCGGGAGCTGTTCCTGGTGCTGGAGCCGGAGCCCGGCATCTTCGGCGCGAGCGCGCCGGTGAAGATGGCGCTGGGCGAGCCGGTGGGACGCTACAGCTTCGTCAACGCGCGCGCGGCGGGACAGTCGGTGGTGGAGAACGTCAACCTCGCCGGTGGGCACCTGAGCGTGACGCACGAGGACTTCTCCGTGCCGCACCTGGCGGAGTCCGTGAGCTTCGCGCGCACGTACAACAACCAGAGCAACGAGATGACGCCGCTGGGCGTGGGCTGGTCCCATGCGTACGAGGGCTTCGTCGTGGAGGAGGAACTCGGGCGCTACATCGTCGTCCTGAGCGGCCAGTCGTATGACTTCCCCCGGTGCGAGACGGTGCTTCGTCAGGACCAGTCCGCGAGCGACTGCCGGACGGACAAGTCACACGGTGGCAGCCTCACGGTGACGCGCGCGGGCGCGGAGTTCGTGACGCCGCGAGGCATGGTGTACCGGTTCCTGCGGCCCTCGGTGCTGGACACGGGCATCGCGGAGCAGCGCCGGTGGGTGCTCTCCGAGTACTCGGACGGATTGGGTCAGGACAGCCCGAAGCAGGGCTGGACGGCGCTGACGTACGCGCAGGACTCGGACCGCGTGCTTCGCGTGACGCGGACGCCCGGGCATGTGTCGCTGGCGTTCGAGTACGAGGAAATCGACGAGGACGAGGCCTCGGAGAAGCTCCAGCTCCTGGCGCGGACGCAGGGACTGAAGTTGCTGTCGGCGGTGGGCGTGTATCTGAACGAGCACCTGCCCACGGACCCGGAGGATGCCCCCGATGACGACGCCATCCATCGGGTGGAGTTCGAGCACGACAAGTGGGGCAACCTGAAGCGCGCGGTGCGGCGCACGGGCCTGCCGCAGCAGGCATGGGTGTACGAGTACGCGCCGCTGCCCGAGACGGGCTCGGGGTACAACAAGTGGCGCCTGGTCAACGAGCTGCGCACGGCGCGCTACCAGGTGACGGCGGTTCCGGTGCCGGTGCTGGGCGAGCCGACGTTCCACGACCAGTGGGTCGCCGACTACGCGAGCAGCGGGACGTCCCGCACCTACGAGCACGTGCAGTCCGCGGAGGTCATCGACTCGGCGACGAGCTCGGGCAAGGGGCCCCGGCCGTACCAGTACGTCTACGCGAGCGGCGGCAGCCGCACGGTGACGCGGCCCGATGGCGTGCAGGTGCTCTACACCCTGACGAGCTACGGCAGCGCCGAGAGCGTCACCGTGGGCTCGTTCAACGAACACAAGACGGTGTGGCGCTCGGATGGACAGGTGTCGCCGAAGGAGGTGACGCTGCCCAACCAGTCGAAGCTGGACTACGACATCGACGCGTCGCACCGGCTGCTGTCGCTGAAGGTGACTGCGCCTGGGGGCAATGAGTACCAGGGGCCCATCGCCCCCGGCACCCAGGCGGAGGTGGTCCGCCAGACGTTCCCGAACCCGGCCAACCAGAAGTTCGGCATCCCGGACCAGCGCATCACCCCCGCCACGACGGGGACGCAGTCCCTCACCACGCGCGTCACCCCGCAGGGGCAGGTGGAGGGGGTCACCGTCACCAACAGCAACGGGACGACGGCGCGCAACACCGGGACGCGGCGGTTCAAGACGGACGGCTCGGGTGTCCTCGAGTCGGAGACCGACGCCGAGGGACAGGTGACGACGTACAGCAATCCCAATGCCTTGGGGTTGTCGCAGCGCATCGTCGTGACGAACCCGAACGCCACGGATGGGCTGGGGCTGGGGACGCTGACGCGCGAGCTGACGTACGACGACTTCGGCCACGTCACGAAGCTCACGGAGGTGGAGACCGGAACCTGGGAGGAGTGGAGCTACGACAGCCTGGGCCGTGTCACCCGTCACCGCGTGCAGTTGTCACCCACGCAGGGCTGGGCCTGGACGTACACGTACACGCCCGCGAACCGTCGGGTGACGATGACCGAGCACCTGGATGGCTCCGCGCCCGTTCGCACGGTGGACACCTGGGAGGTGACGGAGGGCGAGGAGTCGACGCGCGGGCTCTTCGAGGAGGAGCGCACGCCTTACGGAGCTCCCGGCCATGAGGCCATCGCGGTGCGCAAGCGGCACCTGCGCAACGGCCGGTGGGTCTCCTCGACGGACGCGTCGGGTGTGGAGCGCGAGTACGACTACGACACGTCGGGTCGGCTGCTGGAGGTGCGCATCGTCAGCGCCGGGACGACCACCGGCCCCGCCACGGCCGTGGAGAAGAGCTTCTCGGAGTTCGACACGAACGGGAGCGCGCGGAAGCTCACGGACCACAACGGGCTGGTGACGCGCATCGGTCACGACTTCCTGGGTCGGCCCGTGTACTGGGACTACACGGGCGCGGACGGACTGAGCGGAGATGCCAGCACCGAGGAGTGGCGCCGGAACTTCCAGGGCGACGTGGTGTCACGCTCGTTCGGCAACAGCGCGTCCAGCCACGTGCTGGACATCGCTCCGGACGCGCTGGGCCAGGTGCGCTCGACGAAGACGAACCTCGCGGGGGGCGCGGCGACGAGCGTCGATGTCACCACGGACTATGACGACCTGGGGCGCGTGACGCGGCAGCAGGACCACGTCATGGAGACGGACGAGCACTTCGAGTATCGCGACGTGCTCGGTCGCCAGACGCGCTACACGCGGACGATGGCGACGGGCTCGGCGCCGCTGCAGCTCGTGGAGACGCGTCGCTACGAGGACGGGACGCATTCTTCCGAGTACCGCCGGAAGGTGACGATTACGCGGACCATCGGTCTGCCGGGCGGCGGGACGCCGCGCACCGAGGTGGAGGAGGAGTACTACGACCTGGCGGGACGGCTGGTGGAGCAGTCCCGCACGCTCTCGGGGCAGGTCTCCCGGTGGCGCTACACGTACAACCCCCGGGGCCAGGTGCTGACCGAGGTGGTGCCGACGGATGCGTCGGGTACCGAGACGACGACGTACCACTACGACTCCGCGGGCAACCTCTACCGCAAGAACGAGCCCGGGGACGCGGCCAACCCCGCCGCCGTCACGGAGCTCTTCGTGGACGGGGAAGGGCGCACCGTGCGCCAGGTGGGGCCGCATCCCGATGTGGACTGGCGCTACCGGTACGACGCCTTCGGACAGCTCTCGCGCAAGGAGCTGGTGGCCGCGGGGGAGAACACCGTCGGCGCCACGTGGACGTATGACTATGGGTTGAGTGGGAAGCCGGGCGCGGATGGCTCGGTGCCGGACTCGGCGACGGTGGAGACGGACCCGCTCGGGTACAAGACCTATCGCTACTTCAACGCGCGCTACCAGGTCCTCAAGGAGGTGCGCGAGGACAAGCTCGAAGTCGCCGGTGGCGGGACGAGCACGAGCGGGAACACCCGGACCACGACGTACAGCTACGCGGGGCCCTGGCTGCAGAAGCAGGTGACGACGGAGCAGACGGCGGGTGGCACGGGCTCTCCGACGGTGCTCACGTTCGAGCACAAGAAGTTCGATGACCGGGGCCGCTCGCTGGAGGCGCGCGAGCACTGGCAGCGGGGCTCGGACTCGTATGAGTACGTGACGAAGTCGCCGTGGATGGGGCGCACCGTGACGGTGCTCCAGACGGGGACGATGAGCGCCTCGCCGCCTGTCACGCTGCCTTCGCGGCAGTTCGAGGTGGAGACGAACGGCCTGGGACAGATGGAGTCCCGGACGCAGGGCGGGCTGACGGACACCTGGGCCTATGACGCCGTGGGCCTGATTGCCCGCGAGCAACCCGCGGGGCAGCCGTCGAAGCGCTACACGTACGAGCAGGGCTTGCTGACCGAGCTCGTCCTGGGCACTGGCGCGGACTCGGAGCCCACCCACCTGGCGTACCGGCAGGACGGTCGGCTCAAGAGCGTGACGGACCCGGCCGAGCGCGTGCGGGCGTACTTCTATGGGCCGCGTGGCCTGCTGGTGCGCGAGTGGTTCGGCAAGGGCGGCGAGTCGACGGAGACGAACCTCTCCTACGACGCGGGTGGCTTCCTCGCCAAGGTATGGAAGGACCCCGCGAAGCCCGCGGAGGCGTGGGAGTACAAGAACGGCCCGTTCGGTGAAGTGCGCCGGGTGACGCCGCCGGGGCTCGCGGCCTTCAACTACGAGTACGACGCCGCGCGGCGACTGACGGCCATCCAGCGGCCTTCGGGTGGGGTGCCCTTGGAGTCGTTCGAGTACGACTACCTGGGGCGGAGCACGAAGCGGAAGCGCGGGACCTCCGAGTGGGTGTCGTCGTGGGTGAACGGCGTCGTTCATTCGACGAGCCCGAGCAACTCGGAAACGTCGGGTGGCAGTGATTGGGACATCACCGAGACGCTGGTGGATGGCCGGGGACGGCCGGTCTGGAAGGCCATCACCGCTGGGGCTTCGTCGGAGGACCAGCAGGACATCAGCCGTGTGGGCTTTGCCTACGACGCGCTGGACTCGCTGGTGCAGGCGCACGAGACGCGTGGTAGCGGGAACGTGCTGAACCGGTTCAGCTACGACGGACGCGGACGCATCGAGTGGCTCGAGCGCGGCAAGGACCACGCGACGGACAAGGATGACCGGGTCGACTTCACGTATGTGACGGGGAGCGATCTGCTCCACCGGAGCACGTCGGGTCGCGCGGCGGATGGGGCTCGGCTCGAGGAGGAGTTCAGCTACGACGCGCTGGCTCGCATCAACGCCGTGCGGATGCGCGTCGATGGCGTCCAGCAGAGCGAGCGCACCGTGGCGTGGGAGCCGGGTGGGAGTCGGCTCTCGCGTATCGCGGACGGCTCACTCGTCGAGCGCAACTGCTACGACGGCCGTGGTTGGCTGACGTCGGTCCGGGCCACGACGGTGGCGATGGATGTGGAGTGCAGCCAGTCGCCCAGCGCGCCGCGGCTTGCCTTCGAGTACACCTATGATGCTCGCGGCAATCGCATCCGCGAGGACGCTCGACGCCCGGACGCGCTGGGCGCCCTGGTCAACGAGCCGACGGAGTATGGCTATGACCTGGCGGACCGGCTGACGGGAGTCCGTTACCCGGGTGGCGCGGCGGAGCTGTACAGGCTCGCGGCGGATGGAACGCGGCTGGGGGCGCGGTTCGCCACGAGCCACTCCGGCTCGCTGTCGACGGAAGGGTACGACCTGGCGTCGGGGGCGCAACGGCGCCTGGTGTACGGCTTCGACGGCGCGGGTGGACTGAAGTCCATCGATGACCAGGCGCTTTCGAGCGGACAGCGCGTGGCGGAGTACTTCACGGATGGCTCGGGACGTGTGCGGCGCGAGAAGCGCTCGGACACGGACGTGACGAACTACGACTGGGATGCGGAGGGGCGGCTGGCCCAGGTCCGCGACCAGAAGCCCGGTGTTGGCGGTGCGCCGCCGGTGACGACGGCGACCCAGTACCGCTATGGCTACGACGGCCTGCGGCGGTCGAGGACCACGTCCTCGGGCACCACCCGCTACGTGTGGGCGGGGGAGCAGCTCGTCGAGGAGCAGCTTGTCGGGCGCACGCGGCTGCACCAGGAGGTGCTCGCGGGGCTGACGCTCTCTTCGGGTGGAGAGCGCATCGTCCACGATGGACTGGGCAGCGCGGTGGGGCGCGTTGACGGGACCGGAAACCTGACGACGCAGTCCCGGTTCGATGCCTGGGGTGGATACCGGGCGGGCCATGTCCCGGGTGAGAGCCAGTCCAGTGTCGGCTTCACGGGGCATGCATGGGACGCGGCGGCGGGGCTCACCTATGCCCAGCAGCGCTGGTACGACGGAAGGACCGGACGGTTCCTGTCCGAGGACTCCGTGGGCGCGGAGTCGTATCTGGATGAGCCGATGGGCATGCAGCCCTGGGGCTATGGCAACGCCAATCCTCTCACGCACACGGACCCCGACGGACGCTCCTCCTGTATCAGTGGTGAGAGCCACAGTGCTTGTGAGATGCGCCTGGCGTTGTCTGGCCGATGGGGTTCATCGCCCTTCTACCAGGGGGACTTGACCGACTTCCGCGGGCCCTATGAACGGATGGAGGAGGAGCGGCAGCGCGAGCTCCAGAAGAGCGTCCGTGGAGCTTTTGCCGTGGTGGGAGTCGGGCTTTCGCTCGCTGCACCTCCCGTTGCACTAGCCCTGCTTGAATCAGGAACGGTGTCCGGGACGACGGCTGCAGTCGGCCTCTGGGCCGTCGAGACCGGTGCCAGCACGGCCGTGGACTATGGCGCGTTCGGCCATGTCACCCCAGGCGGAGTGGCGTTCAATGCGGCGACCGCGGGACTTGGAGCGTGGTTCCTCAAGGCCCACAGCAAGGCCCTGCACGCGGGCTCGGGGGTCGAGCGGCGCATGCTCGACGATGCGATGCCCTCGGTGGTTCCGCCGCGCAAGGCAGAGCCCGTCGACCCTGTTCTTGATAGTGACGTCGTGATGATGGCATTCAAGGCGCACAGGGGAAGCACCAATCCGAGACACGTCGATGCGCTGAAATTGCTTGGGAATGACAATTATCTCTGGGTCATCACGCCGACCGGTTATCGCGAGATCCTCAACATCAAGAGGAGCCAGGCAGCGCATCGACGCTTCTTGAGAAAGTTCAAGAATGTCGTGGTGTTGACGGGAGAGAACGCCAAGAATCTCAGGAACACGGATCGCTTCAAGGAGGTCGAAAAGATCCTTCGCGACGCCGCGAACAAGAACAAGCCAGGTCTGGGGGACCGAGCCAGACGTGGTGACCACTCGCATTACAACGACATCATCCACAGTGGGTTCGCCGAAGCCCTGGGAATCCCCTTTGTCTCCTCGGACGGAACCTTCTTGCGGTTCGCGGGGAACCATGGGAGGAAGGCGAAAGTCAACGGGATTCACTACCAGTCGGTGCCGGAGGTGCCATGAGCCAGACCAACGGTTTTGTTTGGGATGGTACTTGTCCGAACTGCCGGGCCGAAGTGAGGGTCGTCTTCCAGTCCCATGTCGGCCTGCTGGATGATCAAGTCTTCGAGCGAGGAGACGATGTCTTCGGTCGCGAGACGAACAAAAAGCGCCCGGTCTATGCGCCTCGATACGAGCTTCGGAACGGCAGTTTCTGGGCCTATGGCGTTGACGTCTGTCCGAATTGTCGGACGGAATTGTGGTGTCGTGTGATTGTAAGGAATGGCCGCTACGAGGCATCCGTGCCCGTTGCGCCCCCTGAGAACCCTCTCTTCTGGGACGAGTTGTGAGCCTCTTCCTGAGGTGGGAGGAGAGTGTCCTTGGAAGAGGGCTCCTATCGCATTGCAGAGGGCAGGGGGCGAAATGAACCCTGATGAGGCGGTGGTTTTTCTGCGGGGGCTGGTTTTCGGGCTCATTTCAACGAGAGGCGAGTGGGTTGGGGGAGGATCATGAGATGGCGTCTCTCGATGAGGCCGTCGAGAGGGTTCGTGGGTATTTGAAGTTGGGGTGACGAGATGACTTCGGGGAACGTGGTGGCAGGGAAGTCGTGAGTCGCGAACGCCTGAGGTGATTCGTTCATGGAACCCCCCACCTATTTCGGTGCGTGGTGCCGGATGCGGCCAGGCACTCGCACGGACGTCGTGAAGTGGTTGATGAAGGCGCGTCAGGTGAACGTCGCCGAGGCGCTCGAGACCGCGCGCTGGATCGATGGACTCAGGGGATGGGTCCAGCTCTGCTCCACGTGTGGCTGGACGGAGGCGACCGAAGCCGTGAGGAACCTTCCGTTCTTCGCTGCGCCTGGCTCGGGCACCGTCATGGAGCTGGATTACGCCCCGTGGGACGGCATCGGCCGCTGTGAGAATCATGGTGTCGGCCATGTCAGCGACCGTTGTCCCGTCTGTTCCGGCCGGTATGCGATGTCCTCGTCCGGCGGCGCGTTCTTGGTTCGTGAAGGCGAGCCCTGAACGGGCGCTTCCGCGCTGAAGAATCTCGAGAGCCCCGAGGCGTGAACGCAGTCGCGGTTGACCCGCGACGCCACGCCGGAGGTGTGTCCGCGCGCCTCGATTCCCGCTCCCGTGAGGGAAAGCGGAAGGCCTGACGACCTCAATTAATGGGTGGCCCCGTATGTGGGTAGGTGCGTCTCGATTGTCGGGAAGTGGGCGGCGTGCAGGTGGGGGTTTCGGAGTTCGTGGTTCGTCGGTGGGAGGGGCTGTGAACAGTCAGGGTTGGAGCGGTGTTCGCGCGGTGCTCACGGTGCTGTGTCTGGGGTTCGCTCTGGTGGCCCGGGCGGAGCCCCCCGTGGTGACGGCGGCCTATCCCCTCGCGCCTCTGCGCCCCGGCGCCCAGAGTGTCGAGATCGGCTTCGACATCGAGCAACAGGTCTCCCAGGTCCTCGTCACCCTCGAGGGCACCTCGGACTCCCACGGCTCCTTCGTCGCCACCTCCAACCTCCGGGTCGAGCGTGACTTCGCGGGCGCCGTGCCCTTCCACGTGCTCGTGCCCCTCAAGGTCGCCTTCCCCGACGACGGCGCCCTGAAGGTCACCGCCACGCCCATCGGGTCCGACTCCGTTCCGGGCACCCCCTTCGTCACCACCTTCAACGCCAAGGGCAGCCCGCCCGGCTTCGCCGCCACGCCCGTCACCGTCCGCTCCGACGCCACCGCGGGCGGCATCGTCCTGCAGGTCGCCTACACCGGCCAGGTCGCCTCCGCCGAGCTCTCCATGATGGGCGCCTCCGCGCTCGCCCTGCGCACCGTGCACGGTGACCTCGGCGAGGCCGAGGCCCAGGCCTTCGTCACCGCGCGCCGGCTCGTCGGCCGTCCCCACGTCGCCACACCCGGCCGCATCAGCTTCTTCATCCCCACCACCGACGGAAGGCTGCCCCCTGACGGCGTCGTCATCGCCGACGTCGCCCTCCAGGACCCCTTCGGCCGCACCGTCCACACCTCCGCCGTCGAGTTCACCAGCTCCACGTCCTTCGATCCGCTCGTCGACATCACCGTCCAGCCCAGCTCGCTCCTGCTGGAGCAGGTGGGCCAGCGCGAGGACCTCAAGGTCTTCGGCAACTTCGCCGTCGCCGGGCAGGCGGACCTCTCCGGCGGTCGCCGCGGCGTCCTCTACGAGTCCAGCAAGCCCGCCGTTGTCGCCGTCACCCAGTCCGGTGAGGTCATCGCGCTCGCGCAGGGCGAGGCCACCATCAAGGTGACGTATGCCGAGCGCACCCGCGAGGTCCCCGTCATCGTCACGGACCCCTCGCGCATCGCGGGCGTGAGCATCCTCCCGGACACCGTCACGCTCGCGCGCGTGAAGGACAGCCTCCAGCTCCAACTGCAGGGCCGCCTGGACCACCCCGTCACCGGCCGCGTCATCGACCTGACCCCGAGCACCCTGCGCACCACCTGGAGCTCCTCGCACCCGGCCATCGTCGCCGTCAGCTCCGAGGGCAAGGTCACCTCGCTCGCCCCCGGCAGCGCCACCATCACCGCCACCCACCTCACCTCGGAGAACGAGCCGTGGACGGACACCCGCCGCGTCGAGGCGAAGGACGGCGTCCCCTCGGTGCGCCTGTCCGGCCCCACCTCCATCGCCGCCGGCGCCAGCGTGGAGCTGCGCGCCGTGGCCTCCGACGACGTGGCCGTCAAGCACGTCAGCTTCCTCGTCAACGGCGTGCCCACCGTCATCGACGACACCGCGCCGTACACCCTGCGCATCCAGGCCCCGCCGAACGTGGGGGCGACCTTCAAGCTGTCCGCCATCGCCGTGGACTCCGGTGACCAGGAGTCCACGCCGGCTGTGCTCCAGGTCAAGGTGACGGCGCCCCCGGGCCCGAGCACCCGACAGGTCGTCTACGAGCAGCCCGTCTCCGGCGCAAACCTCATCGAGGGAATCCCGCACATCCTCCGGGTGACGAGCGGCGACTGGACGTCCGGCACGCTGTCCCCGCTGGACTTCCAGGTGGTGCGCTTCACCGTGGACGGGGCCCCCGTGGGCGCGTCGTCCACGGCCCGCATCGAGCTGCGCCCCATCCCCGACAAGGTGCCGCAGGAGATCGTCGCCGTCCCGCTGTGGGAGGTGAGCTACGTGCCACCGCCGGGCAGCGCGGGCACGGGTGCCTCCATCAAGGCCATCGCCGTGGACCGCCATGGCGCCACCGCGGAGGGCTCCGCCGTCCTCGTGCGCATCGTCGGCAACGCGCCTCCGCTCATCACCCGGCGCGCCCCGCTGGGCAGCACGGTGGAGGTGACGGAGAAGGTGCCGCTCGCCGTCGAGGGCACCGTGGGGGACGACGCGCTGTCCTTCGGCGTCAAGGTGGCGCTGCTGGTCAACGGCAACGCCGTGGCCACCACGCGGCTGGACGAAGGAGGGCAGGGCGGCACCGCGCAGGGCTCGCAGAACTTCCGGCTCCTGTGGACGCCGCCCGCGGGCTCCGCGGGCAGTCGGCCTCGCGTGGAGATTCAAGCCATCGACCACGGCGGGCTCGAGCGCCGCGTCGGCTTCGAGGCCGTCGTCGTGCAGGACGGCCCTCCCAACGTGGCCATCCAGACGCCCACCTTCACGGACTCGTACGTGGGGGGCACGCAGGTGCTCCTCACCGCCGCCGCCTCGGATGACAGCGGCGAGGCGCCGCAGGTGACGTGGAAGGTGAACGGCGTGCCCGTGGGCCAGTCCTCCGTGCCGCCCTACCGGGTGACGTGGCGCACGTCCGTGGTGACGACGGCCACCACCTATCGCCTCATCGCGACCGCCCGCGACGCCCAGGGGCACGAGCGGGAGAGCCACCACGTGGACGTGGTGATTCGCCCGGACCTCAACAAGCCCAAGGTCAACATCCTCACGCCGCAGCACCTGGTGAAGGTGCCCAACTCGCAGGGGCTGCTCGTCACCATCGCCGGCTTCGACGACGTGGGCGCCAAACGCGTGGAGCTCTTCCTGGGCGAGGAGCTCAACACGCCCGTCTTCACCGACACCTCACCCGGCGACAACGCGGGCGTGCCCGGCTCGTTCATCAGCTACACCGTCATCCCCACCGAGCACTTCTTCGACGGCGCGGTCCCCAAGACGAGCCTCAAGCTCACCGCGCGCGCCTACGACACCTCGGACAATCACGACGAGGTGAGCCACACCGTCACCCTCCAGGGGGACCTTCCGCCCACCGTGGAGTTCCTCAGTCCGAGCCCCGGCTTCGTCGGCACCGCGAACACGCTCGTCCCCATCGTCCTCCACGCCGAGGACGACGTCGCCGTTTCCAGGGTGGAGCTCTTCGAGTACCGCGGCGCCGCGCGCCACTCCGCCGGTGTCGCCACGCTGCCGCCGTACCGCTTCGACCTGCGCCTGCCCTCGACGGCGGGGAGCGTGCGGTTGGAGGCCGAGGTCACCGACAGCAACAACGAGAAGAACACGAAGACGGTGAGCCTCACGCTTGACGTGAAGGCGGACGAAGAGCCGCCCATGGTGGCCTTCCGGAGCCCCGCCGAGGGCACGCGCGTGTTCGCGGGCCCCAACCGGAGCGTGGACGTCGTCGTGGTCGCCACGGACAACGTCCACGTCAAGAACGCCCGGCTCTTCCTCCAGGACCCCCTCCAGCCCAAGAACCCGGACGCTCCCGAGTCGCCCGTGGGCTCCGTCAACGCCGGGACGGAAGAGGGGCTGTACCAGGTGTTCAAGTGGAAGCTGGACGTGCCGGCCGCGTACGCGGGCCATCCGCTGCGGCTGCGCGCGGAGGTGGTGGATGACGGGGACCGCTCCGCGGAGCGCCGGCTGGTGCTCCAGGCGGTGGAGAACACCGCGCCCGTGGTCAACCTGATGCTGCCCGCGCCGAGCTCCGTGGTGAAGGAGGGCCAGGACGTCACCATCACCTTCACCGTGTCCGACGACGAGGGCGTGGCGAGCGTCGCGGGGCGCTCCGGCGGCGTGACGCTGGAGCCGTTCATCGGTCCGGTCAACACGGCCATCCAGCAGAAGCTGGTGGTGCGCGCGCCCATCGTCACGTCAACGACGCCCGCGTCCGAGCGCTCGGTGGGGGTCGTCGCCAAGGACGTGAGCCCCGTGCCCCAGCTCGGCCACGAGGACGTGCTGCTCGACGTCATCGACGACGTGGAGCACCCCACCGCGCTGCTCCTGTCGCCGATTCCCGGCACGGCCACGCAGCCCCTGCAGGTCGCCAACCGCAGCAGCCTGGGGCTGCGCGTGGACGTCTCCGACGACGTGCGCGTCTCGCGCGTCGCCGTGGTGCTGGACGGCGTCGAGATCCGGCCCGAGCCGCAGAAGGACTACCTGCGCGCAAGCCACGAGGACTTCGAGGAGGTCCGCGCCCCCAACCCGCAGGGCCCCGGCGACATCCTCGTCAGCCGGCGCTACGTGGGCACCTACTCGGGGACGATTCCCGTCCAGCGCACTGGCACGGACCCGTCCAACACCGCGCCCGAGAAGCACGTCGTCTGGGCCCGCGCGTATGACCCGGCCGGCAACCCCACCGACACGTCCAAGGTCGAGTTCGAGATCATCACCCCCGAGGACAAGCTGCCGCCGGTGGTGCGCATCTCGCTGCGAGGCGTGCCCGACGCGAAGACGTGCGTGTCCGGTTCGGAGGTCACCCTCCAGGCGCAGGCGTCCGACGACAGCGCGGTGCAGTCGCTCGCCATGAGCTTCGATGATGGCCTGGAGGAGCCCGAGGGCATCGAGGGGCTCGAGCAGCGACCGGAGACGCTGCCCGCGGCCTCGGTGAGCTTGAGCGGTCCGTTCGTGATGCCCACGCTGACGAGCGGCGCGTCGCGCACGGTGAGCTTCGAGGCCACGGCGACGGACACGCTGGGCCGCACCACGGTGTCCGGCTACTCGTGCCTGCTGGTGCCCGACGCGGCGCCCGTCGTCCGCTGGGTGTCGCCCACGAGCGGGGACCTCATCGAGGAGCAGCGCTACACCGGCTCGATGGAGCTCCAGGATGACGTGGGGCTGCGCGCGGCGTGGCTCGTCGCCTCTACCTCCGAGGTGAAGTCCGCGACGGCCACGGGCCTGGCGCTCGATGCCCCGTTGCTCACGGGCACGCCGCAGGTGCCCTTCTCGCTGTCGAACCACGCGGTGTCGAGCGCGACGCTCACCTTCGGCGCCCAGCCCGGGAGCGGCACGTCGGCGGGCACCCCGTTCACCTTCGTGGTGACGGGTGAGGACGGCGCGGTGCGCGTCACGCCGCACGCGGCCCATCCCTCGGACAACGGCCCGGGGCAGCTCCGCCTGAAGGTCGCCGCGGACTCGCACGGTGCCCAGGCGCACGTCTCCTACCACCTGCGGCCGAAGACGCAGCTGTCGACCGAGGCGCAGGCGGAGCTGGCGGCCTTCAAGGCCCTGTTCCCCTCCGGTGATTTGACGCAGACGCGCGTGCTCACGCTCGACGCGGGCAACCTGTACGAGGTGGACCTCGGCTTCCCGAAGAACGCGGTGGAGGTGGAGCAGGTCCTCGTGTCGCTGCACGCCGTCGGTGGAGACTCGCGCCCGGTGCTGGTCTCCGAGCTGGCGCTGCGCTACCAGTCCGGCCAGCCGCACCAGGTCCGCGTGGCCGCCGCTGGCCAGCGCCTGACGGTGGACCCGCTGTCCGCGACGCTCACGGCGGGCCAGCTGAGCGCGCGCCAGGCGGGCTTCCGCATCCCGGCGGCGTGGACGGCCACGGACACGCGCCTCACCACCGTCGCGGTGGACACGGCGGGCGTGGTGGCGAAGGACGCTCGCGTCCTGAAGGTGGTGCCCGACACGGTGGACCCGACGGTGGCCTTCGTCGGCTTGGGGGAGGGAGCCTCGGCGGTGACGGGCCAGCCCTTCAAGGTGCGCCTGCGCGCCGCGGACAACGCGAGCCTGGCCAAGGTCCAACTGCTGGTGAACGGTGAGCCCCAGGGCGACACCCTCCTGGTGGGGACCTCGCAGGACGTGGAGCTCACCTTGCAGCGCACGACGCTGGGGCCCGTCAAGCTCGACGCGCTCGTCACGGACCGCGCGGGCAACGACGCCGTGTCCCATCCGGTGTTCGTGCAGATCGTCCCCGACGCCGCGCCGACGCTCCAACTGGACCGACTGGTGGCCACGGGGGAGACCATCCACCGCGCGGAGCTGGAGAACGGCTTCGTCAGCCTCCTGCAGGGCAAGGAGGCGACGCTGCACTTCACCGTCAAGGACGACGTGGGCGTGGCCTCCGTCACCACGACCTACGGAGACGGCCTGCCGGATACGCGGCCCTTCACCCCGGCGGCGACGGGCAGCAGGTCGCTGAGCGTGAAGTTCACGCCGCCCATGGGCGCCGATGGCCAGCCCACCGTGTTGACCCTCACCGTCAAGGACACGGCGAACCAGGAGAAGAGCGCGCGGCTGGTCATCGAGAGCCGCAGGCCGCGCGCGCCCCAGCTCGCCTTCCTGGAGCCCGCGGCGGATGCCTACCTGGTGGAAGGCAGCATCCAGCTGCGCCTGGGCGCGCTGGCCGCGGACGACACGAAGGTGACGGGCGTGGAGTTCTTCGTCAACGGCAAGCCCGCGCTCCAGCTCGCCGAGCGCGACGGCACCGTGGTGCCCACGCTCTTCGACCCGGAGGGCAACCCCGTCGCCGCCGACGTCACCGTGCGCGACACGCTCGCGGCCCTGCGCGTGGCGCCCGAGGACATCTCCCGCTTCCGCATCTTCCGCGGGCTGCTGTCGCTGCCCCCGGGCTTCGTGCGCCTGGACCCCACGCGCACGGAGAGCCACGTGCTCCTGCGCGTCGAGGCTCGCGACCTGGAGGGCAACCGCTCCTCCGTCGAGCGGCGCATCCGCATCGCCGAGGACACGGCCCTGCCGGTGGCGAACGTGCTGCGCCCCAGCCTGGGCCGCGACGTCATCGAGAACACGCCCGTGCTCATCCAGGTGCAGGCGCACGACAACGCCTTCGTGGACCGGGTGGAGATCTACGCCGGCCCGAGCGCGGAGGGGCTGAAGCTCATCCACGTCGCCGGAGGCTTCCCGTCGGAGAACGGGCTGCCCGGCTCGCCGTTCGACGTGTACTCGCCGGTGGTGACCTTCCAGTACTCCGTGCCGAGGCTCTCGGAGCTGGGCGGCCTGGACCTGGTCCCGTACTTCATCGCCACGCGCGCCCGTGACGTCTCCGGCAACCAGGGCGAGCTGGAGTACCAGCAGATCGACATCGTGAGGGACCGCGAGCCCGCGCTGGCCATCCTCTCCCCGTCGGATGGCACCACCGTGGTCGCGGACAACCCGCTGCCGGTCATCCTCTCGGCGGAGGACGACGTGGGCGTCACGTCCGTGTCGCTCTACCTGGATGACCAGACGGCGCCCGTCGCCACGCTGAACCAGCCGCCGTTCCGCTTCCTGGTGCCGGTGCCCGCGTCGACGGGGGGCACCCTGCGCCTGCGCGGCCACGCGGTGGACAGCTTCGGGCATGAGGTGAGCTCGCAGACGGTGGTGCTCTCCGTGGTGGGCGACCAGCCTCCCACGGTGGCCATCGCGCAGCCGGCGCATGGCGCCATCGTCACCGAGGGCCGCGACTTCGCCGTGCTGGTGGCCGCGCAGGACGACGTCGAGGTCCAGCGCGTGGAGGTCACCGTGGAGGGCGGGGTCGAGGGGCCGCTGCGCTTCGCCAGCGCCACCCGTCCGTACTCCTTCCGCGTCCCGCTGCCGCATGGCTCGGCGGGGCGTCACCTGACGATTCGCGCCAACGCGCGGGACTCGTCGGGCAGGACGGTCCAGGCGCGTGAAGTGACGGTGCAGGCGAAGGCGGACACGCAGGACCCGGTGGTGAAGCTGGTGTCCCCGGCGAACGGCTCGGCGATGGTGTCCGGCCTGCGGATGGATGTGGAGGCGCGCGCCGAGGACAACGTGGGCGTGGCGAGCGTGACGTTCTTCGTGAAGGTGGGCGACGGGGCGGAGACGCAGCTGGCGCAGGTCCCCGCGCCGCCGTATCGCTTCTCCTACCTGGTGCCCAAGAACCTGGTGACGGAGGCCGGGGTGAGCGTGCCGCTGCGCTTCACCGCCCGGGCCGTGGACCTGAGCAACCGGACCTCGTCGGACGTGGTCACCGTGAGCGCCATCAACGACAAGCCGCCGTCGGTGTCGCTGCGAAACCCGCCGTTCAAGGTGGTGGCGAAGCTGCCGAGCACCTTCGCGACCGAGACGGGCGACGACGTCGCGGTGTCCTACGTGACGTTCCTGGTGGGCCCCGCAAGGGACCAGCTGGCCGAGGTGGGGCGCCGCTTCCAGCTCCCGTTCGAGCACATCTACGTGGCGGACCCGGCGGACGTGGGCAAGCGGCTGTGGATCGCCGCTCGCGCGGTGGACACCGCCGGACAGGCGACGCAGTCGGAGCCCATCGCGTTCAGCGTGGTGGCGGACCAGCTCCCCACGGTGGAGCTGACGCGGCCGGAGCCCGATGGCACCGTCTTCGCCGGCGCGCGGCTGCGGTTGGAGGCCAACGCCTTCGACGTGGACAGCGGCATCGAGGCGGTGTCGTTCTTCGTGGACGGCCGCAAGGTGGCCACGGCGCTGACGCCCGCGGGCATCCCCGGCCGTCCCCATGCCTACGTGGGCAGCTTCGTGGCGCCCATCGGCAGCGGCAGCCGTGAGTTCTTCATCAAGGCCGTGGCGGTGGACAAGGCGGGGCAGGAGGTGGAGACGCCCGAGCGCAAGGTGGGCACCATCCCCGACACCACCGTTCCCGAGGTGGAGCTGGTGGACCCGCCGCACCTGGACGTCGTCACCGAAGGCGACCCGCTGCTCCTGTCCGCCTTCGCCGAGGACAACGCCGGCATCCACGAGGTCGCCTTCCACGCGGCCTACACCAACGTCGCCGGCCAGCCGGTGTCCGAGCAGGTCGGCGCCTCCGTGGTGCCGGTGACGAGCAGCGCGAACCGGCCCCAGTACCGCTATTCGTGGCTGGTGCCCACGCCGATGGCCGGCAAGGCCATCACGCTCCATGCGCTCGCGAGCGACCTGTCGGGCAACCCGAAGGCGACGCCCGTGGTCCAGGTGGAGGCCGGCATGCGGCCCTCCCGCGCGCCCTACAAGCCCTTCGGTGGCTCGGGTGAGAGCACGCGGCTGTCCGCCCTGGCGGTGGACGGCGAGGGGCTGGGCATCGTCGGCGCCACGGGCCTGCCCAAGGGCGCGCCCTTCTCGCGTGGCGTGGAGTTCTTCCGCGTGACGGACGCCCCCCTGGCGGCCCTGGTGGGACATGCCCTGCAGGGCGCGCCGGTGGCGTCGGCGTTCCACGACGGCCTGGCGCTGGTCAGCGTCCGCCACGACTCGGCGGCGCGCAACGGTGAGCTGGTGCTGTTCAAGACGAATGACGCGGCCCACATCCTCCAGCAGGGCAGCATCGAGCTGTCCGGTCCCGAGGTGGGCGGCGTGGTGGCGGCGGGGCAGCTGGCCTTCGTGGCCAACGGCGCCGCGGGCGTGGTGGTGGTGGACCTGTCGGACCGCGACTACCCCCAGCGCGTGACGACGCTGCCCACGCCGGCGCCGGCGCGCGACGTGGCGGTGCTCGGCGACAAGCTGCTGGTGGCCGCGGGGACGAGCGGCCTGCGGGTGTTCGACCTGCTGGACCCGAAGCTCGGTGAGCTGGGGTACGCGGCGGTGCCGGGTGGCGCGGAGACGGTGACGGTGGTGGGCGAGCGCGTCCACGTGGGCTGCCAGGGGGCCTCGGCCTCGCTGGCGGTGGTGGACGTGCGCGCCGCGCCGCGCGTGCTGTCGCTGCTTTCCCACGCGCCGGGACGCGCGGACCTGCTGGCCACCGGCCAGCGCTCCGTGTCCGGCCTGGGCAACGTGTCGGTGTCGACGGTGCAGCTCATCGACGCGACGAACCGTCCGGTGAAGGGCCTGCTCACGGCCTCCATCGTGGACGCGGAGGGCGTCACGACGACGTCCGTGCGCGCCAACGTCCCCGCGGCGGGCGACGTGGAGATGACGTCCGGCGGGCCGATGACGCTCTTCGGTCACCAGGGCGTGGCGGAGTTCACCCTGCCGCGCTACCTGGTGACGGACGTCACCCCGGCGGACGGCGCGGAGCAGGTGTCGTTCGAGGCGCCGGTGTTGTCGGTCGGCTTCTCGCAGCCGGTGGACGCGGCCACGGTGAGCGCGTCGCGCGTCATCCTGCGCGAGGGCCTGCTGAATGGCCGCGTGGTGACCGCCGACGTGCGCGTGAGCGCGACGGATGCCTTCCGCGTCGAGCTGGTGCTGCCCGCGGGCGTGAAGCTGGCGCGCGGCAAGGAGCACTCCATCGCGGTGGAGGCGGGCCTGGGCAGCACCTTCGGCCAGACGCTGGAGCGGCGCTACCTCTCGCGCTTCCGCACGCGCACGACGGAGGGCGAGCTGCCCAGCGTGGACCGCGTGGTGCCTCGCGCGGGCCCGGTGGATGGCGGCACGCGCGTGACGATTCACGGCGAGCGGTTCGCGCAGGGGGCGCGCGTGTACTTCTCCAACGCGGAGGCGACGGAGGTCTCCGTCGATGAGACCGGCACGCGCCTCACCGCGCGCACGCCGCAGCAGGTGGAGGGCCCCGCTCGCGTCACGGTGGTCAACCCGGGCGGGCTGCAGGGCAGCCTCCTGGGCGGCTTCATCTTCATGGACATCCTCCAGGTGAGCCATGCCTCGCCGGCCTCGGGGCCGCTGGCGGGCGGGCAGTTGGTGGAGCTGTCCGGCGCGGGCTTCCAGCACGGCGCGGAGGTCTTCTTCCGGGGGCAGGGCTCGCAGACGGCGCGGGGGCGCCCGGCGCGCTCCGTCACGGTGCTGTCGCCGGGCCGCCTGCTCGTGGAGACGCCCGAGGGCGGCTACGGTCCGGCGGACGTCTTCGTCGCCAACCCGGACGGGCAGCTCGCGGTGGCCGAGAGCGCGTACCTCTACACGAACCTGTCGACGACGAAGCGCATCGGCCGATACCAGCCCTCCATCGATGGCACGGACGGCCGCCCGTCGGACCGGATGCCGCAGGGCCGCCCCGGGCCGCTCGTCATCTCCGGGGGCCGGGCCTACGTGCTCTCCGAGGCGTCCATCCAGCAGGGCGTCGACGTCATCGACGTGCTCAAGCGCAGCACGCAAGGCGCGCTGTCGGTCATCGACGTCTCCGTGCCGGAGAACGCCGGGATGATGGGCGGCGTCTCGTTCCCGCCGCCCTACGAGCCGAAGGCGCTCACCGTGCGCGGAACCGTCGCGTACGTGGCGGCCGACGCGGCCGAGCTGACCCACGTGGACATGGTGGGGGAGGGTGGCCCGTCGCTGCTCGTGGTGGACGTGAGCAAGCCGACCGAGCCCAAGCTGGTGCAGGCGCTGCCCTACGAGGGCGAGGCGCTGGATGTCGCGGTGGTGGATGACCTGGCGCTCGTGGCCGCGGGAGACAGCGGCCTGGCGGTGTTCTCGCTGGTGGAGCCGCTGCGCCCCATGCTGCTGGGCGCCGTGAGGTCGTTCGTCATGAACGGCACCGTCAAGACGCCCTCCATCGAGCAGGTGCGCATCCTCGGCCGCCACGCGGTGCTGCGGGCCCGGCTGGGGAACGCCGCGGCCACCCTGACGGTGGACCTGGCGCGCCCGGGCTTCCCCGTGGTGGGAGAGACGCCGGACGTGGGGGACCTCGCCATCCACTCGGGCCGGGGCCTCGCCTCGCTCGAGACGGCGGCCACGGTGTCGCTGTCTCCGCCCACGCTGCCGCGCAAGGTGGCGTCCATCCCGTCCCTGGTGGGCACGCGCTTCTTCCAGTCCGCGCTGGGGCCGCACCTGGGCGTGAACGCCGGCGCGGGCGTGCTCCAGCTGTCGGCCGCCTCCGAAATCGACGCTCCGCTCGCCGTGGATGCGGTGGACCTGTGGCCGGCGACGTCGCTCGCCGACGTGGGCATCGACCGGGGCGTGGTCGTGGCCAGCATCAACGGCGTCTTCTCGCCGAGGAACCTGCCCACGCCGAATGACGGGTTCGCAGTCGTCGCGGTGCCGTTCCCCATGGTGACCGCGATGCGTCCGGCCGCTTCCGAGCTGGGCGTGTCCACGCTGGAGACGCTCGTCGCCGAGCTCAACGTCCCCATCCGGAACGTGTCGTCGGTGAACGCGCGCCTGTACGCGCTGGATGGCTCCGCGCTGGGTGAGGAGATCCCCACGGAGCTCCGGACGCCGGTGGAGGAGGGCGTCCAGAAGCTCGTCATCGACCCCGTGAGCGCGCTCGCGGGAGATGCGCGCTATCGGTTGATCATCTCCGGCCTCCAGGCCGACGACGCGGACGGCTCGCTCATGCCCGGGCGCTTCGTCACCGAGTTCCGGACGTCCAAGGACACCGTGACGCGGCAGGTGGTGGTCGACACGCTTTCGCCGCGCGAGGGCCCGGTGGCGGGCGGCACGCTCGTCACGCTGAAGGGGCGTGGCTTCGAGGCCGGTCTGGAGGTCCGCATCGGCGGCCTCCCCGCGGACATCCAGTCCTTCTCGGCGAACGAAGTCACCGTGCGCACGCCCGTGTCCACGGTGGACGGCGCGGTGGCCATCGAGGTGCGCAACCTCTCGGGCACCTCGCTGACACGCGCGGGTGCGTTCATCTACACGCGGCCGCTGTCGCTGGTCTCGATTTCGCCGGGGCGTGGCCCGTCGTCGGGCGGCACGAAGGTGGTGCTCGAGGGCAACGGCTTCTCCACCAGCGGCACCGTCCGGGTGCTGTTCGGCACCACGCCGGCGCTGCGCGTGCGCGTGCTGGGCATGAAGCGGCTGGAGGCGTACACGCCCAACGGGCTTCGTGGGGCGGTGGACGTGTCGGTGGTCCAGGACGGCGCTGCGCCCGCGGTGCTCGAGGATGCGTACATCTTCGACCAGCCCACGGACGCCTCGGTGGCGTTCCAGGGCGAAATTCGCGACATGGTGGCCATCGGCGACCACGTCTACATGGTGGGCGCGGGCGGGCTGCGCATCGTCGACCTGTCAGGCCTCTACCTGAAGGGGCGCCTGGCCGGGACGCCGATTCCTCCCGAGCGCCGCAGCGAGCTCATCGACGAGGACAATGACCGGCTGGACGACCGCATCATCGGGAAGTGGGACTACCTGGGCGCGGACCTGCTCTCCATCGCGTACGCGTCCGAGTGGAATGACCGCCTGTTCCTGGGCTCGGGCTCGATGCGGGGCCAGAGCTCGTACTCGGCGGCCACGGTCCTGGAGCTGGACATCTCCAACCCCGCGCGGCCCCAGCTGGTGCGCACCACGCCCGCCGGTGACGGCGCGGCCTTCGGCCTGGACCTGCGCGGAGATCGGCTGCTGACGGCGGCCGGCAAGGGCGGTCTGCTCGGCTTCGACATCACGAACGCGGCCTTCCTGCTCCACACGCTGAAGTCGCCGCTGGTTCCCGAGGTCAGCGCGCTGGCGGTGGAAGAGGACCTCGCGGTGGTGGGCACGGGCACGTGGACGCCGGGGCACCGCTTCACCGGGGGCCAACTGCACACGGTGCGGGTGGACAAGCGTCCGTCGCAGCGGGGCTCGCTGGCGCTGGATGTCCAGCGGGTGCGCCTGCGTCGGGACCACTGGGCCGTCGTGGCGGCGGGCAACGAGGGCCTGGTGTTGGTGAACGTGTCGAACCCCGATGACCCCCAGCGGGGCGCATCGGTGGGGACGGACGTGCTCAAGGGCTTCGCCTCGGATGTGCGGGTGGTGGGGGACGTGGCCTACGTCGCGGTGGGCGCGGCGGGCGTGGCGGTGGTGGACCTGAGCAACCTGGCTGCGCCTCGGCTGATGCACCATGTCGCGGGTGCGAACGGTGGCGCCGCCGAGCGGGTCGCGGTGGCGGGGGGCCGTGTCGTCAGCGCCAGGAACCGTGGCGCCGCGGGCTGGGCGCTGGAGTTCGGTCAGGCGGCGGAGCTGACGCTGGTCTCCGCGAGCGTGAAGTCGGGCGACGTCGTCCCGCTGGACCTGTCCTCGATGATGCTGTCGTTCTCGACGACGGTGACGCCGGAGAGCGCGAAGCAGGCCGTGTCGCTGAGGGTGGACGGCGTGGAGTGGCTGGGCCCGGATGCGCCCGGCGCGGACCTGGAGGCGGGGAGCGCGGAGCAGCCTGTCAGCACGGTGCTCGTGCGCTTCCGTCCGGAGAGGCCGTTGCCTCCGAGCGCGGTGCTGCAGCTCTCCGTGTCCACGGACCTGCTCACGCCGGACGGCCAGCACCTGCTGACGCCGTTCTCGGTGGTGCTGGATGCCGCGGCCGACGACGGCGCGCGTCCGGAGATTTCGCAGGTGGTGCCTCGCGTGGGGCCCACGGGGGGTGGCTCGTTCGTCCAGATCCTGGGCCGCAACTTCGCGGAGGAGACCACCGTCCTGATTGGCGGCGCGAAGGCGACCGTGCTCCCGTCGGACGGGCCCGCGTCGTCGGAGCGGCTCGTCGTCATGGTCCCGGGCGGAGAGCCGGGGCTCGCGGACGTGGTCGTCATCAACGGCGTCGTGAACGACGCGGGCGTGCTCGTGTCGGGCTCGGGGTTGTGGGACCGCAGGGCGGGTGGCTTCCTGTACAAGGCGCCGCTCTTCCTCTCGGCCGCGACGCCGCGCTTCCTCAACCCGTTCGGCGGCAGCCCCATGCGGCTGCGCGGTGACGGCTTCCTGCCGGCGTGGGCCTATGGCGCGCTCGGACCGCCGAAGGTGTATGTCGGCACGTTGCAGGCCACGGGTGTCCAGGTGGTGTCCACCGAGGAGCTGACGCTGACGGCGCCCCTGGGCTCGTTCGGCGAGGACGGCTTCGCCGAGGTCCGCGTGACGTCGCAGCTCCCGGACAACCGGGGCTCCGAGACGGGGACGGACCTGTTCGAGGACGTGCGCCTGGCGCGCAAGGTGGGCTACGGCCTGGAGCGTGGACGTCCTGAGAACGCGACGGGACCCGTGCTGCCCTCGGACGGCGTGGTCTCCGTCAACGACTTCAACACCCGCGCCCTGGTGGCGGACCTCGACTCGCCGCTCTACCTGTACTCCGCCGCCGGCGCCTCCATCCGGGGCAACCGTCAGCGCAAGGAGTTCCAGGGGACGCACGTCGACGAGGGGTACTTCTTCGACGCGTTCACGGCCGCCACGTTCGACGTGCGGATGCCCGGTCAGGCCCTGGCCTCGATTGGCCAGACGCTGAACCCGAACCCGGCCCGGGTGGACCTGCTGCAGGCCATCCTGTTCGGCTACCTGCCCGCGCAGACGCCGTGGCCGGAGCTGGAGCTGACGCCGGACTCGCTCGACGTGGCGACGCTGCCGGGCCAGGTCCTCATCGCCAACGGCGCGTCGGGCCTCGCGGTGACGACGGCGAATGACCGCGCCATGACGGAGCTGGGGCGCGCGAAGTTCGGAGGCTGGGCGGACCCCGAGTTCGCGACGCGCCTGCTGCCGACGCCCATGGGCAGCTGGGTGGCCTTCAACAAGATGGTGCCGAATCCTCCGCCGGACGCGGGGCCCTGCAAGGGCTTCGAGCCCGCGGCGGGCAACGGCGGTGTCCTCCGGTTGATGGACACGCGCTACCCCGCGGACCCGCTGCTCGTGGGCAGCCTCAGCCCCGGCGGCGAGCCGTACGGCATGACGGTGCACGGTGGCCGGCTGTTCGTGGCCACGGGGCACCACGAGGGCGTGCACTACTGCAACAACCCGGAGGGCGCGCTGCCCCCGCCGCCCGAGTACTCCGTCGGCGGAGGCCTTGGTGGTGGTCAGCGCACGACGTACCACGCGAAGTCGTCCGAGGCGGGCCCGCGCGGCAGCCTGGTCATCTACGACTCGGCGCGCCCGGACGCCTCGGTGGTGAAGCGGCTGGACTACGACGCGAACCTCACCGACGTGGTGGTGGTGGGCGACACGGCCATCGTCGCGGCGGCGGAGCTGGGGCTGCTCTTCATCGACATCAGCAACCCGGCGACCGCCGAGGAGCTGGAGTCGCTGCGCATCGACTTCGACGAGACGCTCTCCAACACGCCGGGTCAGCCGCAGCGTCTGCGGCTGGTGGGCGACATGCTCTTCGTGTCCGCGAAGGATGGCGGCGTGGTGCTGGTGAACGTGGCGAACCCGCGTGAGCCGGAGCTGGTGAGTGGCGGCAACACGGAGTCCGCGCTGGACACGGCGCTGGCGGGAGACCGGCTGCTGCTCGCGGGGGGCGACAAGCTCACGGAGCTGGAGATTCCGTTCTCCTTCGTCACCGACGTCTCGCCGGAGCGTGGCGCCATCATCACCCCCGACAGCCCCGTGCTGGCGGTGCGCCTCAACCGGCCCGTGCATGGGCCCAGCGTGACGCCCAGCTCCGTGTACCTGCTGGGCGAGAACGGGCAGCCCGCGCTCGGCGCGAACGGCCAGCCGGTCTCCCTGGACCTCACGGTGGAGCGCGTGGATGCGAAGCGGCACTACACGGTGAAGGCCACCGTGCAGGGCACGCTGAAGCCCGAGGAGGACTACACGCTGGTGCTCACGAAGGACGTGACGGATGAGCGCGCCGGACGGCTGCTGTCCGAGTTCCGTGCCACCTTCACGACAGGCAAGGCGAACGCCCGGGTGCCGATGCTGGTGTCCGTGTCGCCCACCTCGCTGCCGCGCACCACGGGCGGCCGCATCACCCTGGCGGGCTCGGGCTTCACGGGCACGGAGGAGGTGCGCGTGGGGACGGACGTGGTGAACTGCGCCCTGGTGGCGGGCACGTGTCTGGTGACGGAGAGCGGCACGCGGATGTCGCTGACCGCCAGGGCGGCGGCGCAGGCGGGCCCCGTGGACGTGTCGGTGAAGCACCCGGGGGGCCCGAGGTCCGAGCTGCCCTTCGCGCTCTTCTTCGTCGATGACCCGGGCCAGGCGGTGGCCACCCTCTCGCCGAACCATGGTCCGGTGGGCGGGGGCACGCGCGCCACCCTGACGTTCGACAAGTCCGTCCTCGAGCCCGGCATGAAGGTCCGCTTCGGCGAGTCGCTGGAGGCGGAGGCGGTCGACATCGTCGACCTGCGCACGGTGCGCTTCACGGTGCCCGCGGCGACCGCGCCGGGACTCGCGACGGTGACGCTGGTGCGCCCGGGCTCCACGCCGGAGACGACGCACACGTGGAACGTGGCGACCTTCGCCTACGACCTGCCGTTCGGCTCGAACCTGGGGCTGCCCGGCTACCCGCCCAAGAGCATCTCCGAGCTGCGGCTCTCCGGGAACACGCTGTACGTGGGCGTGGGCGGGCCGGCGAACGCGGTGGGGCTGGACATCTTCGACGTGACGCTCGAGGAGCGTCCCATCCGCCTGGGCGGCGTGCGGACGGACAACCCGGTCAACGGGCTGGACGTGAGCGGCTCGCTGGTGCTGCTGGCCGAGGGCTCGGGGCTCACCGTGGTGGACGCGAGCAGGAGCCGGCTGCCGTACATCACCGGCCGGGTGAACACCGGTGGCCTGGCGACAGGGGTGCGCATCGAGGGCTCGATGGCGTACGTCAGCATCACCCAGCCCGGCGTACCCAGCGGGCAGATCCAGGTCTTCGAGCTGCTGGGACCGCAGCCCGAGTTCGACCACGCCATCCTGCTGTACCCGGAGGACGGGCTCGCGTTGGACCTGGGGCCTGACCGCTTCTACGTCCTCACGTCGAACATCAACGCCTCGGGTGGAAACGGCCTGCGCCTGGCCATCCATGACCGCGCGGGTGCGCGGCTGGGCGGTGTCACCGTGGACGCGAACGCGACGCTGGAGCAGATGCTGCGCGCCCGCATCACCGTGCGCGCCGGCCGGGCCTACGTCACGGTGGGCACGCGCCTGTACGTCTTCGACGTGACGACGACGAACGAGGGCCAGCCGAAGCTGCTCCAGTCCACGTTGCTGGAGGCGGAGGGCTCGGGCCTGACGTGGTTCGGCGGCGCGCTGTGGGTGGCCACGCGCGGTCAGAATCGCAGCGTCGTGGAGGTGCCGTCCTCGGAGCTGCTCGCGGTGGGCTCGGCTCCCGCGGATGGGGCCATGGCGCCGGTGGGCACGGACGTCCGCATCGACTTCACGATGCCCGTGGCGCTCAACACGCTGCAGCCGGGCGCGCTCGTGGTGGAGGCCGTCTCCGACGCCCACCCGACGGGGCGCATCGTGCAGGGGACGCTGAGGGTGGAGGCGACGGGGCTGAGGACGTCGTCCCTGTTCTTCACGCCCGACGCGGGCCATGTCTTCGAGCCGGAGGAGGAGGTCGAGGTGTCGCTGACGGCGGGAGGCGTGCGGTCGATGCTGACCGAGGCCGGCCTGACGTATCCGCTGGCGACGCCCGTGCACTTCCGCTTCAAGGTGGACAAGGCGGGCCGGGTGCGGCCCTCCATCACCCAGCTCACCCCGTCCAGCGGCCTGAAGACCGAGACGACGACGGTGCGCATCGACGGCACGAACCTGGGCAGCCCGGGGCTGGTGGTGTTCGTGGGCGAGACGCCCATCACCGGCGCGGGTGACGTGGTGTACGACTCCGAGACGGAAGCGCTCACCGTGCGCATTCCTCCCTCGACGAACTCCGGCCCGGCGGCGGTGCGCGTGGGGTACGCGGATGGCATGACGGCGACGCGGCTGGGGACGTTCACCTACCGCGAGGCGCTCCAGTTGAGCGCGCCCGTTCCCGACAACTCGGGTCAGCAGGGCGGCGCCGAGGTGGCGCTGCGCGGCACGGGCTTCCTGCCCGACATGAAGGTCTTCTTCGGTGACGCGCGCTCCTTCACGGTGCACGTGCGCTCGGCCAACGAGGCCACGGCGGTGGCGCCGCCTCACGGCGCGGGCCTGGTGGACCTCACGGCGCGGCTGGAGCTGCCCATCTACTCGGGCGGGACGCAAATGAAGGAGGGTGTGCGGCCCGACGCGTTCCTCTACGGCGCGGGCGCCATGGCGCGGCTGGAGACGCCTCCGCTGCGGCAGGTGCTGGTGGACCGGGGCGTGCTGTATGGCGCCATCGGCGGACAGGTGGAGGTCACCGGGCCCAACGGCGCGGCGGTGGAGGGGGGCGGCTCGCGTGCGCAGTCGCAGGGCGGCCTGTACATCGCGGACCTCTCCGAGCAGACGGCGGTCCGGCAGATGGCCCGGGTGATGTTCACCGACAGCGGGACGTCGGGGGCGTACCAGCTCGCGAAGCAGGGCAGCACGCTCTACGTGGCCGCGGGCACGGCGGGCGTGAAGGTGGTGGACGTGGCGCGGCCCTCCGCGGCGAGCGTGAAGTACACGCTGCCGGGAACGGGGGCCACGGTGGGCGTGGCCGCCGCGGGAGACATGCTCTACGCGGCGGACGCCTCGGGCATCCGGGCCTATCGGACCACGGAGAACCCGCAGCCCCGTTTGACGTCGCAGCGGCTCATCCCGGGCGGCGTGACGGCGATGGCGCTGCATGGCCACCACCTGCTCGCCGCCACGGAGGGCGCGGGCGGCACGCGCCTGCTCGTGCTGGACGCGCGGCGCGGAGACCTGGCGCAGGTCGGTGAGCACGCGCTCATCGGCGCCGCGCGCCACATCGCGATGGACGGCTCGCGAGCCTTCGTGTCGCTCGGCGCCAAGGCCCAGGTGTCCATCATCGACGTGAAGGCGCCGGACGCGCCGGTGCTCCTGGGGGCGCTGGTGCTGGCGGACGTGACGGGCCGTGGCCGCGTCTCCGCGGAGCAGACGCGCGTGGCGGCGGGCATCGCGTACGTCGCGTCGGGCGGCGGCAAGGTGCAGCGCTTCCGGGTGACGCACGCCGGGGCTGTCACGCCGCTGGAGCATGCGCTCGTCCAGGGCGACGCCACGTCGCTGGCGATGATGGACCGCTACCTGATGGTGAGCACGCTGGTGCTCGACAAGAACGGTCGCGCGGTGGAGCTGCCCGTGCAGCCTCCCGACGACGGGCGCGGCGAGCTGGCCGGCACCCTGGCCTCGGTGATGCTCGACCACCTGGAGGTGCGTGGCTCCATTCCCGAGGACGGCGAGACGGTGCCGGTGGGCACGCGCCCGGCGGTGCTCCTGTCGGAGCTGCCGAGCACGGACACGCTGGATGAGCTTCGCCTGGAGACGCTGTCGGCGTCGCCGCAGACGGTGGCGGGCACGGTGGAGGCCCGCTCGGACGAGGGCGGCGCCAGGGCCACGTTCATCCCCGCGTCCGCGCTGACGGTGGGCACGCGCTACGTGCTCAAGGTCGGAGCCGGCCTTTCGGACCTGCAGGGCGGCGCGCTGGGCGCGGACACGGAGGTGCGCTTCCAGACGGCCACGCGCAACACCGTGGAGCGCCCGACGCTGGGCGAGGTGAGCCCGGGGTATGGCCTCACGGCGGGCGGTGAGACGCTGACGATCCACGGCACGGGCTTCGAGTCCGGCTGCACGGTGCGCATCGGCGGGCAGCTGGCGGGCGCGACGTCCCTGGGTGCCTGCGCGGTGTCGCAGGGTGGCAAGGTCATCACCGTCCTGGCGCCTCCGGGCGTCGCGGGCGCCGCGGCGGTGGAGGTCATCAATCCGGATGGCCTGTCCGTGTCGCGGCTGGGGGCCTACCGCTACCTGCCGGTGCCCAAGCTCACGAAGGTGGAGCCGGCCTTCGCGGAGACGATGAGCCGCGCGCAGGTCCGCCTGTCGGGCGAGGGCTTCTACGCGGGCTCGAAGGTGACGTTCGGCGGCGTGCCGGCGCTCACCACGACGGTGGACGTGTCGGGCACGCTGACGGCGACGGTTCCGGATGGAATCGTCGGTCCGGTGGACGTGCGCGTGGAGACGGGCTCGGGCGGCAACGCCCAGGGCAGCTCCCTGGTGGCGGGCTTCACCTTCACGCTCGCCCAGCGCGAGAGCCTGACGGTGGGCGGGGCCGCGAGCGCGCTCGTGGGGACCACGCTGCTGCAGGCGCGGGACAAGGACCTGGTCGCCATCGACCTGTCGACGTCCGGCAACAAGCTGGAGCTGGGCCGCGTGGCCGGTGTGGAGGGCGCGCTGTCGCTGGCGGTGTCGGGCGACCACGCCGTGCTGCTCGGGACGAACGTGGTGGTGCGCTACGACCTGGGGACCTGTGGCAGCGGTCCGGGTGTGCCTTGCGCGCCCGAGGAGCTGGACCGTGTCCCGTTGGTGACCGGCGCGCCCCTGTCGACGGTGGCCGTGGGACCCGGCGCGACGACGGTGGTCGTGGCGGGGGGAAGCGAGCTGGTGGTGCTCGGTGAGCTGCGCGAGGGCGCGCAGACCCGGGATGCGCTGGTGGTCGTGGCTCAGCACTCGGTGGCGCCCGCGCGGGTCGTCGCCCTGGGCGTGGTGGGCGAGGCGCTGGCGGTGCTGATGGACGAGGGCCAGGTGTCGCGCATGGAGCTGCGAGACCTGAGCGACGGCGAGCTGGAGCCGCTCTCCGTGGTGAGCGGGCTGGCGGGCGTGGCCCAGGCCCTGGCCGTGGATGGCAGCCGCATCGCCGTGGCCACGGGCCGCACGGCCCATGTCGTGGAGGTGTTGGACCCGAAGCTCCCGAGGCGGCTGGGCTCGTGGACGTCGGCGGATGAGTCGACGAGCACTCCGCGCACCGTGGCGCTCGCGGGCCCGTGGCTGCTGGCCGCGGGGACGAACCGCGCGGCGTGGATCGACACCACGACGGCGCCGGGCTTCGTGGAGCGCACGTTCTTCATGCACACGGTGTCGTCGCTGCCGAAGGCGCTGCTGGGAGACGGCATCGCGCTGCTCGCGGGCGCTTCGCGCACGCAGCTCTTCGACACGCTGCCGTATCCGACGGTCCGGCACACGTCGCCGCCTCCGGGAGGCGCGCTGTCGCCGGAGGCTCCGGTGACGGTGTCCCTGGCCAGCGAGCTGCCGCTGACGGTGGCGGCGCAGTCCTCCATCCTCCTGCTGGAAGGGGAGACGGAGGTGCTCGCGAGCGTGGAGCGTTCGGGCTCGGTGGTGCGTGCGCTGCCCGAGGACACGCTGGTGTCCTCGCGTGACTACACCGCGCGCGTCACCCTGGGCGCGACGCCGTACCGTGGCGGAACGGTGCTGAGCCCCTGGTCCTTCTCGTTCAAGGGCGGCGCCGGCGAAGCTGGCGTGCGCGTCAGCCACATCAGCCCGGACCACGGGCCGGTGGCCGGTGACACCGTGGTGACGCTCACGGGCCAGGGCTTCTCCGCCGCGTCCCAGGTGTACTTCGGCGCGACGCGGGCGGAGGCCGACCCGACGCACACCGCGAGCAGCACGGAGCTGCGGGTGCTGGCGCCGTCGACCCTGTTCGCGGGGCCGGTGACGGTGCGCGTGGTCGACGGTGGTGACGAGGCGCGTGTCCCGGGCGGGTTCGTCTACACGGCCCCCATCACCGTGTCGGAGGTCACCCCGAACCGGCTGGACTTCGCCGGGGGCTGGGTGACGCTGAAGGGCACGGGCTTCACCCGGGGCCTGGAGGTCCGCTTCGCGCCGGGTGCTCCCGCCGCGAAGCTGTCCGGCTTCACGTCGACCCGCGTGGATGTCCAGGTCCCCGCCGGAGTGGCGGGCTGGGTGCCGCTGTACCTGTCGCAGCCCGGCGCGAGCCTGGTGCTGCCCGAGTCCCTCTCCCGAGGCGACCTGAAGCCGCCGACCTCGCGGCCCGTGTACGCGCCCGTGGGCGCCGTGCCGCTCGCGCAGAAGGTGTTCAGCGCGACGTTCGACGAGCCCATCCGGATGCACACGGGGAGCGAGTCGGCCACCACCGCGGTGCTGACGAACATCGCCACGGGTGAGGTCCTGCCGGGCACGGTGAGCGTGTCGGGCTCGACGTTGACCGTGACGCGCGGCACGACTCCGCCGACCCTCGCGTCCAACGGCGCTTACAAGCTGACGCTGAAGAACGTCTACGACCTGGTGGGCAACGTCCAGGCCTCGCCGGACGCGCACTACTACTACGCCCAGGACACCATTGACCCGACGGTGGCGCTGGCCTTCGTCGGCCGCGCGATGCCCGTGCACAACGCCACGCTCGGCATCGGCACGGAGTACGTCTTCGCGGTGTCAGGCACGGACGCCAGCGGGACGAATCTGGAGATGGAGTTCTTCATCGACGGCGAGGAGGTGTCGCGCGTGGACCGCTGGACGCCGCACTTCCGCTACACGTGGCGGAGCATCCCGCCCAGCGGCCAGTCCACGCTCGTGGCCCGGGTGACGGACCCCAGCGGCAACGACGCCGAGCTGTCGGCCACCGTCTTCCTGACGAATGACCGGGTCCCCTCGGTGCGCTTCCTCGAGCCCACGCTGTCCGCCGTGGAGCGCACGGAGGGGGGCACGCTCCCGCTGGTGGTCCGCGCGGAGGACCCCGACGCCCTCAACGCCCTGGAGCTCAGCCTGGACGGTCAGCCGCTCCGGCGCGTCACGGGCCTGTCGGGTCAGCTGTATGACTTGACGGAGTCGCTTCCGCTGACGCTGTCGGGCTCGACGAGCGAGGTCCACGAGCTGGTCGCGGTGGCGACGGACTCGCGGGGCCAGACGTCTCCGCCCGCCCTGTTGCAGGTGACGGTGACGCCGGACGTGCAGGACCCGACGGTGGCGTGGTTGTTGCCGACGGCGGGCGCGAAGCTGCCCTCGGGCGCGGGGCTGGACCTGCGCGTGAAGGTGACGGACGACAACCGCGTCGCTCGCGTCACCATCGAGGAGCTGGTGGGGACCGGCGCGGCGAAGCAGGTCGCCTCGTTCACGGGCGTGCCCGGGGCGGTGCGCTGGGTGGCGCCGACCGTGTCCCAGGACACGCAGGTGAAGCTGCGCCTGCGGGCCTACGACGCGCGCGACAACGACGCGGAGGCGACGGTGGACGTCACCGTGCTGGGCGCGAGCTCGAGCGCGACGCGGCCGATGGTGAGCCTGCGTGAGCCCGCCGTGGGCAACACGCTCGCGGAAGGGGCGCTCGTGGACGTGCTCGTGGACGTGAGCGCGCCCGCCGGCATCGAGTCCGTGCGGCTGGAGATGGACACGCAGTCGGTGACGCTGACGAACGCGCCGTGGCGGCACACGTTCAAGGTGCCCGTGCTGGTGAAGGACGCGCCGTACTACGTGCCCGTCCGGGCGATGGCCACGGACGTGGACGGACTTCAGAGCGAGCAGTTGGTGCACTTCTTCTCCGTGGTGGACGCGCTGCCGGACCCGGTCATCCAGGTCGCGACGCGCCCCGCGGGGCCGATGTGGCTGGGAGGCTCGTTCCTGCGCGTGGGCGCCGAGGCGGGCAACATGACGCCCGTGCCCTCGCTCCAGGTGGGCTCGGTCGCCCTCACGGAGACGGCGCCGGGCGTGTACCACCTGCCGTCCGGGCCGGAGTCGGCGCCGGTGGTGGCGAGGGTGGAGGCGCTGGAGACGGGCTCGCAGCGGCTGGCGAGCACGAAGTCCGGAACGCTGGCGGTGTTCGCGGGCACGGAGGCGTCCGTGGTGCGGGAGCCGTCGCTGCCGGTCATCGCGGTGGCGGCGCGGAGCGACGCGTGGGCGGTGGTGCGTGAGGACCCGGCGGGCGAGAGCCTGGTGGAGCTGCGCTCGCGCGGCGCGCTGGGGGTGTTGGCCGAGCGTCGGGTGAAGGGCCGCGCGGTGGGCCTGGCCTTTGTCGAGGACTCGCTCGCGGTGGCGGTGCGTCGCGACGGCGCGGGCGTCATCGAGCTGATGTCGCTGCCCGACCTGACGGTGACGACGGTGCCCGTGCGGCGCACGCCCACGGCGCTGGCCTCGGTGCGTGGCGCGCTGTTGATGGTGGGCACGGACGAGGGCGTGGAGGTCCTCACGGCCTCGGGTGCGCTCGCCGCGCGGCTGTCCGGAGCGCCGGTGAAGTCCCTGTCGGCGAACGGGACGCGCGCGCTGGTGCTCGAGTCCACCCGACTGGTGTCGCTGGACCTGTCCACGCCGCACGCGCCCACGCAGAAGGCGTCGGCGCCCGTGTCGGATGGGCAGCTCGTCGTGGGCGTGGGCGCGGACCAGGCCTGTGTGATGGGGACCCATACCGTGCGCTGCTTCGAGGAAGCCGGGAGCCTCCTGGAGCAGCAGGGGACGGGGGCCGGCGTGGATGCGCCGGTGCGCTCGGCCTCCGTGCTCGGGCCGTGGCTCGCGGTGGGGACGGACCTGGGCGTGCGCGTGTTCGACGTGCGCTCGGAGCCGGTGTCGGGTGGGGTGTATCCGTTCGGCGCGGGTGACTTCCCCGCGCTGACGGGGGCGGCGGTCCTGGCGGCGGGAGACCTCCTGTCCGCGGAGGCCGGGACGGTGGCGCGCCTGCCGCTGGTCCGTGGGCCGGCCAGGCCCGAGCTGTCGCTCCAGGTGGCATCGTCGACGGCCGTGGCGGGGAGCCGCCTGGCGCTGACCGCGTCCATGACCGACGAGGCGGACACGTTCGAGGCCTTCGTCTCGGTGCTGAAGGTGAACGGCCGCACGGTGCAGGTGCTGGACGGACGGCTGCCGTCCGCGGTGGACCTGCCGTTGACGGGGGCCACCGCTCGCCTCGAGCTGTCGGTGTTCGACCAGGCGGGCAGGTCCGACGCGAAGGTCGTCGAGGTGGGGCTGACCCCGCCGACGACGGGCCCGGAGTTCGTGTCGCTGGACGCGCCCGCGCAGGTGTACGAGGGCACGCTCATGACGGTGGTCCCGAGGTTCGTGGACCCGTCGCGGGTGAAGCAGGTGACGGTGACGCTGAAGGATGGGGCGACGGTGCTCGACAGCGTCACCGTGAGCGCGCCCTTCCTGCGGGCGGTGCTGCGCGTGCCCATGGTGGGCACCGGCGTGGGCCATGGCGTGACGGTGGAGGCGACCGCGACGGACGACGTCCACACGGCCATCTCCGCGCCCACGCCCGTGCTCGTCTTCACCAACCCCCAGCCGGTGGGGACGGCGTTCACGCTGACTCCCGCGGTGGCCCAGGTCGTCGAGGGCCAGCCGGTGCAGGTGACGATGGCCTTCGGCAGCGGGGTGAGCGCGCCGGAGCGGTACACGGTGAGCTTCTCGGTGGGCAGGACGACGATGACGCAGACGGAGCAGCAGGTCATCGTCGCGCCCGCCACCGTGGCCACGCCCCGGATGCCGAACCTGGCCCAGGGAGAGGTCCAGGCGCAGATGCTCATCACCGCGCGCCTGGTCGATGGTGACGGCCGCGAGTCGGTGGCGAGCACGCAGGTGCTGGTGCTGGAGGATGTGTCGAACCCGACCATCTCCGACATCGTGGTGACGCCGACGGGGACCGAGGTGTCCGCGGGCTCGACGGTGACGGCGAAGCTGGTGGCCGCGGATGGGACGTTGCCGCTGGCGGAGCAGGTGCTGCGCGTGAAGCTGGGCGGGGCGCTGGTGGCCTCGGGTGGGCCGGCGCTGAGCTACACCGTGCCGGTGGGCACGCCCTCGGGCACCGTGCTGCGCGTGGAGGGTTGGGTGAAGGACCTCCAGGGCCGCGTCGGCGAGGCGTTCCGGGAGCGGACCGTGAGCGCGCCGGTGTTGTCCGACGGCGCGGTGACGGTGGCGGGCATGTTCGCCAACGCGGTGGACCTCGCGGTGCTCGGCGACCGGGTCCTCGTCGCCACGCCCTCGGGAGTGGCCGTGGGTCTCCGGGTGGAGGACGCGCAGGGCGTCACCGTGACGCCCGTGGGACAGGTGCGCGTGGAGGGCACGCCCCGCTCGCTGGTGGTCCAGGGACATCACGCCCTGGTGGCGGTGGAGCAGGGCGGCCTGTGGGTGGTGGACGTGTCGAGGCCGGAGGCCCCGCGCGTGGTGGGCCGGCACGAGACGTCGTTGGTGATGTCGATGGGCGCGTCGAGCCGGGCCTTCGTGGCGCACGAGTCCTCGTACAACGTCGACGAGGTGCACCTGACGGAGCCCTCGGCGCCCGAGCTGCGGCGGTACGTGGAGCGCTACAACCCGTGGCTGAACACGCCGCTGCTGGGCGTGTCGAACGACCGGCTGTTCTACGCGTCCGCGCAGACGCTCTACTCGCACAAGGTGGAGTCGGAGTCGGTGCCTTGCTGCGGTGGGCCCATGTCCGTGGGCCTGCAGTCCACGGTCCGGCAGGTGGACGTGGAGGGGGGCATGGCGGTGGTGGGCACCGCGCGGGGCATCCACGTGGTGCACCTGGGCGCGTCGAACATGGTGGCGCTGGGCGAGGCGCAGCTGGGCATCGGGACGCGGGCGCTGACCGTCAGTCGGGGTCTGGCCTACGTGGCCGGCGACGACGACGTGCTGCGCGTGGTGGACCTCCGCGAGCCCACGGCGCCGCGAGTGCTGGGGCAGCTGCCGGTGGCGGCCCGTTCGCTGCGCGTGTCGGGTGGCGCGCTGCTGGCGGCGACCCCGCGGGGGCTGGTGGTGCTGAAGCTCGTCGACCGGGTCTCGGAAGGGACGCAGCCGCCGATGCTGGGCGAGGGCTGGTCCACGACCGATGCCGTGGTGGGCGTGGCTGCGGCGCGGCGGGGTGTCATCGTGGCGGCCGGGCTGGGTGGCGCGTCGCTGCTGGACCTGGCCGACCCGTCGCACCCGATCTTGAATCGCGCGGTCTCCACCACGCTGAAGGCGGTGCGGCAGACGGAGCGGCTCGGCGGAGACACCTTCCTGCTGAACGACGCGACGCTGTCCGTGCATACCGACGCGAACACCACGGGAGCCTTCACCGTGGACTCCACGCGGGGAAGCCGGCTGGGCGGCATCGGGAGCGTGGAGCGGTTCGCAGTGAGCACCGGCCGGCTGTGGACGGTGGGCGGCGGAGTGCTCGCCACGGCCAGCCTGCCCACGGTGGAGTCCATCAAGAAGCTGGACCTGCAGGGGCCCACGCTCGACGTGGCGGGTGATGAGCGCCGCGCCGTCATCGCGCAGGGCACCCTGGGCTTCACCTGGGCGGAGCGTGACAGCGCCGGAGACATCCTCCGGAGGGCGAGCGTGTCCGGTCAGGCCGCGAACGTGGTGGCGCTGGAGGGACAGCGACTGCTGGCGGGCAACGACGACGGCTTCCGCGTGTACACGCTGGACGCGGCGGGGAGCCTGCGCGAGGTGGGCACGGTGCCCACCGAGGGGGCCGTGCGCCGCATCCGGATGGTGGGCCTGCTGGCGCTGGTGTCGACGGACGAGGACGTGCAGCTCTGGGATGTCTCGTCCCATACGCCCGTGCTGAGGGCCACGCTCGACGCGCCGGACGCGCGCGACGCGGTGCTGGCCGGCGACCAGGTCGTCGTGGCGCGGGGCTTCCAGGGCCTGTCGGTGTTCACGGCGCCCGCGCAGCTCGCGCCTCCTTCGGCGACCCTGCGGTTGGCGGCCGCGCCGCTCATCGTGGAGCCGGGCACGCTGGTGTCGTTCGACGCCCGCACGTCCGGGGCACGGCTGGGGAGCGCGACGCTGTGGGTGGACGGGGCGCCCTTCGCGCACCTGGAGACTGGAGCGGTGTCGGGGCAGTGGTGGGTGCCGGAGTCGGCGCTGCCCGGCTCGGAGTGGTTGCTCCAGGTCCGCGGACGGACCGCCAGCGGCGCCGAGGCGCAATCCGAGGCCCAGGTCATCCGCGTGAGCGCTCCCGAGGAGGAGTCGCTGTGGGTGTCGATGCAGGAGCCGTATGCCTATCAGGAGTTCGCCAGCGGTCAGCTGGTCCCGGTCCGGGTGGACGTGTCCGGCGGCGCCCGGCCGTACACCGTGACGGTGAGCATGGAGGACGTGTTCGTCGGCGTGCTGTCGCCCGTCGTGGGCGCTCCGAGAAACTACGCGGGGGTCGTCCGGCTGCCGGCGCACCTGGTGGGCAACCCCGAGGTCCATGTCGACGTGGTGGACGCCCTGGGCCAGTCGGTGCGTGGAACCCTGCCGCTCCAGGTGCGTGACTCGTCGAGTCCGCCGACGCTGCTGTCGGGTCTGCCGCCGCGCCTGTTCGCGAGCCCCGCGAAGAACCCGCTCTACCTGTCGGCGTGGGACGACGGGCCGTCCGTGCTGCGCTTCTCCGTGGACGGTGTGGTCGTCGCGAGCAGCGCCTCGGACGAGCAGGGCGGCGAGCACGGCTTCGAGCACCTGCTCGAGTTCCCGACGAAGCAGGCGGGAGACACGGTGACGCTGCGGCTGGTGGTGGAGGACACCCTGGGCCAGCGCGTGGACACGGGTGAGCGCAGCTACACGCTGCTGGAGCCCGTGGCCCTGCCGGACATCGAGTACGTGTCGATGTACGAGACGCGAGCGGAGGGGACGTCCACGAACATGAGCGCCGAGGCCAGCGACGTGGACGGAGACCTGGACACGGTGAGCGCGTGGATCATCTACGGCGCGACCTGGGTGAGCCCCACGCACATCGTGGGAGGCGGGACGCCGCAGCACCTGGCCACCAGCACCGACGGCTATGTCGAGGCCACCTTCCCGGTCCCGCTGCTGTCGGACCCGGTGTTGGCGGGCAAGACGTCCCTGGTGGTGATGGTGGTCGCCCGGGATTTGATGGGCCACGAGAGCCGGCGCTACACCGAGCTGAACATCAGCGAGAACGAGGTGCCCGAGGGCACCTTCAACTTCGGCTCATGGCCGTGGGGCCGGGAGCTGGTCGCGGGCCATCCCGTCGAGGCGGGGGTCAGCGCGTGGGATGACGTGGGGCTCCAGTCGGTGTCGCTGACGGTGACCGATTCCACGGGCGCGGTCTTCACCGCGTCGACCACCTGCTCGGGCACGAACAACTGCTACGTGGCGCTTCCGTCCAGGGCCTTCCCGGCGGGTGCGCTGCACCTCGAGGCGGACCTCACCGACGTCCGGGGGATGTCCGTGTCCATCGAGGCCACGCACCAGGTCGCGGTGAACCGCGCGCCGTGGTTCTACCTCTCCTCACGTGAGAGCTATGCGCTGGCCGGCCGTCCCATCCAGGTGCGGGCGACCGTCTACGACGAGAAGCGCATCGCCCTGATGTCGCTGACGGCGGACGGCGTCACGCTGGGCGGCAACGGTGGGATCGACGTGAGTCCGTACTCCGGTTACACGCTGACGGGCACGCACACGCCGTCGGCCCCGGGGACGATGACCGTCACGTCGTTCGCGGCGGACTGGCTCGGCGCGACCGCGACGTCCGCGCCGCTCCAGGTGCCTGTCTATCCGTCCGACCGGGGCGGGGCGTGCCAGTCCTCCATCACGATTCCCACGGGCGTGGACTTCTTCCCGCTGAACGTGGCGCATGCCACGACGGTGCAGCAGCCCTGCGGGTATGGCTCCAGCTCGGGCAGCGGGACGTGGTTGTCGCTGCCGTTCGATGGCCCGGTCGAGCGCCTGGAGGTGTCGGGGAGCTCGGGCTACTACCTGCCGCTGGCGTTCTTCATCCAGGACATGACGGGCGAGGAGGGCTGCACGCCGGTCCCCGAGCGCGCCACGTGCCGGACGACGGCGGTGACGAGCCTCACGACGGGGCCGCTGTCGAAGGACGCGAAGATCTACTTCCCGAACTCCGGGCCGGGCGTGGGGCTGCGGCTGGCGAGCGCCGTGCTGGGGGTCGGGGCGCGGTGCACGCCCGGGAACGCGAACTTCGTCTGCGGCCACGGTGTCTGCGGCGAGCAGGAGGACGAGCAGGACCCGGATGGCTCACCGGTGTACCGCTGCCAGGCGAACGCGTGTGACGACGGCAAGAACAACGCGGACGGAGACCTGGTCTACGACTACCCGAGCGACCCGGGCTGTGAGTCGCCCGAGGACGACGACGAGACGGACCTGCTGCCGCAGCCCGCCTGTGCGGATGGCGATGACGACGACGGGGACGGTCTGGTGGACTGGCCGGAGGACCCGGGGTGTGGCAGCGCGGCCGGGACGTCCGAGTCGGGTGAGGGGGAGAGCTGCGAGGCGCCCATCGACCTGACGACGGAGGCGAGCGTGGGCCTGGAGCCGCGGGCCGTGCTGCCGCTCGACTTCACCGAGGCCGTGGATGACCACCGGTTGAGCTGCTCGACGGCGGGGCAGGTGGACCGGGTGGTGGGCATCCGGGTGCCGGGGCCCGGGTCGGTCTTCGTGGTGGGAGACCCGCAGGTGCAGGGCATCTCGCTGCGGGATGCGTGCGCGCTGGACTCGCGGACCCGGACCTGTGACGTAGCGTCGGAAGCGCAGGTCACCGGCTACACGTACCTGCCGGAGGCAGGCGTGGTCTTCGCCGTCGTCGAGGGGACGGGCCTGGGACGCATCGACGTGTCCGGCCTGCTCGATGACGACGCCGCATGCGACCCGCTGCAGCCCTGGTTCCAGTGCTCGGAGACGCAGGTCTGCCGGCCGAAGGAGCTGGAAGGGGGAGGCGTGTCCTCCACGTTGTTCCAGTGCCGGCTGCCCCGGTGCTCGGACGGGGAGGACTCGGACGAGGATGGGAAGAACGACTTCCCGTACGACCCGGGGTGCGAGAGTCCGATGGACGATGACGAGACGGACCCGACCCCGGTGCCGGCGTGTGGTGACTCGGTGGACAGCGAGCCGGTGGGCTTCACGGATGGGTTGATCGACTTCGCCCTGGCGCCGGGGGGAGACCCGTCCTGCACGAGCGCCGCGGATGACAACGAGGTCGCGTGTGGACAGGTCCTGCCGGCGCAGAACCTTCCCACGGCGCCGCTGGCCCTCGCGGGGAAGACGGCGCGGGCGGGGCGGTACGTGGCGGCGCAGTGTGGTGGGATGAGCGGGGCGTCCATCAACGCGGTGGCCTATGACCTGGTGGCGCCCATCGCGGGGACGTACCGGTTCGCGGTGGAGGGGCGCTCGAACCTCTACCTGTCCCTGCGCCAGGAGAATTGCCGGGGTGGTTTCGTCGCGAAGTGCAGCCGGAACAACTGGCCGGACGGCGTGATGGGCGAGGTGACGCTCGCCGCGAACGAGCGCGTGGTCGTCGTCCTGGAGAGCTACGGCCCGCAGGACTTCACGCTGAACGTGGACATGCCGTACGCGTGCAGCAACGGGCGCGACGACGATGGTGACGGGCGCGTCGACTACCCGGATGAGCCCGGGTGCGATTCGCCCAAGGACGAGTCCGAGGTGGACCCGGCGGTGCTGCCCACGTGCTTCGACGGCGTGGACAACGACGACGACGGGGACGTGGACTATCCGCAGGACGCGGATTGTCAGGCGGCCTCGGGCCGGACGGAGCGCGCCAACTGCCAGGGCGTGGAGGGGGTGACGCTGACGGGGGCGCTGCCCCTCTGGACGGCGGGGAGCACGTCGGGGGCCGGTCATATCGACCACGATGTGCCGGCGTGCCGCTATCCCTCCTCGGCGCCGGAGAAGGTGTTCTTCTGGGAGGCGCCGGCGGCGGGCACGTATGTGATTGATACGGCGGGCTCGAGCATCGGCACGGTGGTGGCGGTGTACCCGCGCACGTGCGAGCCGAGGCAGGTGCTCACGTGTGATGGGAACTACCGGGGCGAGGGCGTCTCGGAGGTCCGGATGCCGCTGGCGGCCGGTCAGGCCATCTCCATCGTCGTGGATGGCTACAGCGACTGGGACGTCGGCAGCTTCCAGCTCAGCATCCGACAGGAGTGAGTGGAGGGAACACGGCCCGCGCTCGAGGAGGAGCGCGGGCCGGAGCGTCGCTCAGCAGTGGCCGAAGTCGAAGGTGAGGTACCAGTTCGTCTCGACGCCGGATTTGTAGCCCACGCCGCAGCGGCAGATGTCGGTGCCGACCGAGTAGGTGTAGTACCCGTCGCTGTAATAGGTCGTCTCGACGTTGAGGAAGTAGGGGCAGATGTACGGGCCGTTGGGGCCGCCAGGGTTGGTGGGGCCGCCGCCCGTTCCAGCGTCCTCATCGGTGCCGGCGTCCTCGCTGCCCGCATCCTCGCTCCCGGCGTCCTCCTCGCCCGCGTCCTCCTCGCCTGCGTCCTCTTCTCCCGCGTCCTCGGACGCTCCGCCATCCGGGTCACCTCCGGCGTCTTCGAGGAGGAAGCGGTCGTCTGCGAAGGGGAGGGCCTCGGGGGCGGCATTGCCTCCGCAGCCCGTCAGGGCGAGCAGGGTGGAGAGCAGTGCCACACGGCAGGACGGTCCTGGTTGCATTCACGACTCCTCGAGGGGCTGCGTGGGTGCGGGGGCATCCGCGTCGCGACGCCCCAACCAGGCCGCGACGAGGTGGCGCAGGAGCAACGCGAGCGTCAGTGGAGCCAGCATGGTGCCTTCCCCCGGGAATCCTGGCGGGTGCTCCAGGGACTGAGCGCTGGTGACGCTCCTGGGTGGAGACCCAGCGTGAGCGAGGCCTCACGGGCAGGTCCATCCCAGGAATGTGGGGGCGCCCGGCCTCTGCGCGGTTCACGCCGGGTCCCGTGGCCCACGGCGTGGACGGGCGATCTGTTGATGGGTGGACGGAGCCCTGGCGGTCGGTGCCGCGAACCCGTACGTAGGGTCCAGCAGGGACGTACCCGGTGTCGAACTGCCGGAATTCGACCGGATTCGGTGCGCTTGGGCAGCCGGGCGAGGGGGGACGTACGTGGTGCTTGAGGTACCCCGGGGCTCTTGCTAGAAAGCGCCGTTGTTTCAGGCGTTTGTTGGCACGACCCCGTAGCTCAGTTGGATAGAGCGGCGGTTTCCTAAACCGCAGGCCACAGGTTCGATTCCTGTCGGGGTCACTCGCCAACTCCCTGGAACCCCAGCGGTTTCCTGGGGCGGCGGAGGATGTCGCCGGTGAAGTGGCTCCCGGCGTGGCGTCCACGTGGCGTTGGGCCTGCGCGGCGGCGAGTTGGAACGCCCAACGCAGGACCACCGGTCCAGGAACCATCGCCTTTCGCGCTGCCTTGGAGCCTCCCGTCCGGATGTCAGCGCAATGCCTGACATCCGGACCGACAGACGGGTAGGGCAGACGCTGCTGCTTGACGAACTGCGCGACCTGGCGCTCGTTCGCCTCGGACACGGGAAGCCCCCGCGCCATCGCATCGAAGACTTTGATTCGGACCCACTCCACGACTCGGACGGAAGCGGGAGTTCAGGAATGCCGCTGCCCTCCGCGACATGCTATCCGAGAACAGCTGCACATCGAAGGTCGATGAAGGATGACATTTCGAGCAGGGCTGGACCTGGACATCAATCACATTCTCGCTCAAGCTCGGAATCCTCCCATCCCAGGAGCATTCAATGAGAGGCATATCTCCGTGGGGCCTAGCGAAGACACTCGCGCTCGTGGCCTTGCTGACGACCTCAAGCGCCCTCGCGCAGAGGACCATCACCTACAACAGCTCAAGCGGACTCTCGACCGGCATCTGCAACGTCTTCAATCTCTCGACGCCTGCGAAAGTCAACGACATCATTCATTACCCGGTCTCTGGAGGGGCCAGATTCAATGGCAGCGCTGTCATCCTCGAAGCCCAGGCAGGAAACACCTCCGCCTCGAACCTGGGAACGGCCTATGCCCTGAAGGTCGGGTTCAAGGCCGGACGCAAGTACACCCTCGCGGTGACTGCGTCGAAGATCTCAGATGATCCTGTGTCCAGCCCCCATCTCATCTTCTCTGTGCGCACGTCGCTCCCTGCGCCCAATGAGACCCAACCCACGAGCTGCGGGCCCGTTGGCGCGGACCGCTGGTCGATGCTGCTGAATGACGTCGTGGGGGCGGCCTACATCAGCTCGGCGACCGCCAGCAACTACCCCCTCACCGAGTGGACCGCCAGCGAGGACCTGGACTACCTCTTCGTCTTGGCGACCCAGGGCTCCAGCACGAAGTCGACGCAGGTCTTGATCAACAAGATCTCCATTACGGAGACGATTCCTCCCGTGTTCTCCCTCACCCCTGCGTCCATCGCCCTGGCGTGCGGGGACACGTCGGCGCGGACCTTCACTGTGAACAACCTCGGAGGAATTCCGAACGTCACGGCGTACGAGTGGGACCTTGGCTCGGCGAGCAATGGCTGGCTCCACCAGGGCGGACCAGCACCGGCCACGCTGACGACCTCCGAACCGTCCCTCACGTTGACTCCCAACTGCGGAGCTGCTCAGTCGGGCATCGCCGTCTCGGTGAAGGCCGGGAGCACCACTCATGGGCCCTATCGGTCCAGCGTGGCGAACTCTGGCTACCCCACGATGGCTATTGCAGGCCCCGACATCCTTTGCGCCGCGACACCCCAGGAGTATCGAGTTACAGGGCTGCCTTGTGGTGCCTCCGTCTTCTGGAACTCAAGCAACCCGACCTTGGCGACGGCGACCACCCACGGCAACAACACTGGAACGCTCGCTCGAGGTCCTCAAATCGGCGATGTCGACCTGACCGCGACCATCTCCGGTGCCTGTGGAACCAGCACCCTCACCAAGAGGGTCCGTTCTGGCCCCTACTCATTGACCCGGCCCTACGGAACCCTCACTTTCGAGACCAATGCAGGCTCCTACAGGACGGTGGAGCTGGTGACCGGGACGGACTTCTACGGTTGGACCTACGGCACGAATGGCTTGCTGCTGCGGGCCTCCGTGACCAGCCCAGGCATCGGTGGGTACTGGCTCCTGGGGGAGCCCACGGGATCGAGCGCCGAGGTCCTGTCGTTTGAAACGACGGATGTAGGCAGGACCGCCATCGTGCGATTCAACCCATTTGCGCCGGGGGACAAGGTCGTCCATATGACGTTCTACACGACCGCCAATGGCTGCAGCAGTGGCGGCGCCAACAGCCACTGGCTCTTCTATCGAGGAAGCAGCGGTCTCGCGCCAACAGGCGCGTCTACCCCCCGGTGACGCGCGGGGCGAAGGCCTTGGGCCACGAGGAAAAGGAGTCTCCCTGGTCCCAGCATGAGATTGCCCAGATATGACATTCACGCTCCATGATCACCGCAGCGATGCTCCCATCCATCCGCGAGACGGCCTCTGCGGTGCTGGGCTGGCCGGCATCGGCGCTCGCTGGACGTTCGGCCAGTAGTGGCGGGCAGCTCGCTATGGCCTCAGAGCGGGCTGCCCTCTCCCATCCGGCTAGTCCACCCCTCCAAGGTCACAATTTGGCACGCAGCGCGCGGGAGAGCCGCAGCACTGCATTCCCGCTGGGCAGGTGACAGTCTTTCCGCAGATGGCGGGCGCGTGATAGCTCTGTTCAATTTCAACGAGTTGCGCTTCCGACGCGTTCTCGGTGTCATCGACGGGCCCACCACACCCGAACATCAATCCAAGCGCCAGCAGACCACCAGTCATGAGCAACTTCATGGATTCCCCTCCGTTGCAGTGGTAATGCAGTGGCGGAATCTAGCACTCAGTGTGAAGGCTGCGAATAGGGGCTCCGGTGGCGATCGACTCGGTAGCCCTTCGGGTCGCTCCCGAACACCGGGGCGTCCGTCGGAGGTGCGGGCGGCTGCGGCGAAGCTCTACCCCGGCGGAACACGCGCATGGGGCGTCTTCGCGGGCACATAGCAGCCGCCCTCGTGAACGTAGCCAACAGAACCGCAGTCTCTGATCCACAACTCCACCTTCTCCCAGCACCCGCCGTTAATGCTAACGGGCCCTCCAGTGCACGGGGGCGTGGCCTGGCCCTGGCGCGCCCCGTGCTCGCCCATGAGCACGTGAACGTGGTTGGAGACCTGTCCGAACTGGGGCCGGGCCTCGCCCTGCCACGCCTCGAGCGCGCGCAGGCGCTGGTCCACCAGCCGGAGTTCCGCGCGGTCCGCGGCCTGCTCGTGCTTCACCTGCCGACGCGACAGGAGTCCGTTGAGGCGTGGCACCAGGAGCTGGCCGACGGCGAGGGCGAAGATGGGGTTTTCAATCGTGGGTTCATGAGGGCCAAGAAGGGGCGGTTGTTACTTCTTGGCCATTGGTCACTCGGACGTCACCGCGACGGCGCCATGCACTGTGGGCGCTGCGAAGCAGTTGGCCGGTCCTCGTTTGGCTGTGCCTCACACAGTGTGCTCAGCTTGTCATGCAACTGCTTGAGCTGGCTCCGCACCACGACAGGAGAGCGGGTGTCTTGGTATGCAGCCTTCAACTCCTCAAGGAGAGGCTCACAGAAGTCGATGCTACAGTCTTCGCATGATGTGGGAATGGGCTCCGGTAACGGCTCATACTCTCCACAGAGGTACGGAGACAGTGACGAGAAGGCAATGATGTCATTGCAAATCGCCAATTGCGTCTCAGAGTCGCAGGAGCCGTCTCTACACGCAGCCACTCGCTCGTCGAGGAGCGCGCAATACGGCTGCTCGGGCTCCGGATCACGACAACCCAGGGTTGACAGCAGCGCTCCAAGCCCAGCAAACCACGATATTCGAATCATCCCGAGAACCCCTGAGAGAGGACTCACCGTCGCAGGACAGAAAGGTGCCAGCCATCAGTCGCGAGGGAGGCCGGCAGTCCACTGCCGAGCAGAACTCTCCTGCACGCCGCGTGTCACGACCGTGCCAATGCCCAGGGGCGATAGGGGCATGGTGTGTGTGGCCGGGAGAACGGGCGGACCCGAACCGTCCACCCCTTCTCGCGGGCATGCACGACGCCGACGTACGTCCCGCGCTCCTCGCCCACGTCCGGGCCAAGCGCCCTCACGCACGGGTGGTCGAGGTGGCGCCCCAGTCGTTCCTTGGATTCAACGCCGGGACGCGCAATGCGAGCGGTGATGCCGCGCAGGCGCAGCCCACGTCAGCTCCTCTTCGATGCGTAGGCCTTGTCACCATGCAGACGACGACGAGGTTGACGACGGCAGCGCCGACGTCCCGGTCATCGGCGCATCAACCCTGATTCCAGCGCCGCCCTTGGATGTCCATCGCTTGTCCGACTGCTCCGGACGGCGTGGCTCCGCCGTCCGGAGTGAGTCGGTAGGCTATGGCGACCAGCGAACGCGCCGAACGCCGCCGTGGTTGCTACACCTGCCCTGAGCCCAATCCAGACAGTTGCCACAGACCTGGTAGGAACTGTCCAGGTCTCCATCACAGCAACGGACTTCGCACGTGCGCCACCCGGGAACGCAGGCTTCCGCGAACTCGAAGCACGCGAGGTCCGCACCTGGCTTCTCGACCACCTCCGCCGACTCCTCGCGGGGGGCCGCCTCGACTCCCTCCTGCTCCTCCGGGAGGGGGCCTCCACACGCGGTCATCAACGTGAGCCCAACCCACAAAACATAACGGCGCAGTCCAACAGCTGTCATTGCGGCCTCCACTTCGTTTGTGTCTGTGTGCAGCCTGAATGACGGACATGTGAAGGGCAAGGTCGTGGGGCGCGGTTCTGACGCTGTCAGGGGTTCGGGTGTGCTGGAGTTGACGGATGGGTGTTTGTGGTTGGAATGGAAAGTTCTGGTTGCTGCTTTGTCAGTCGTGTGCAGGGATGTGTCTATGGGTCTTGGTTGCAATCCCCTGTCCAGGTTGGACGGACACGTCCTCGAAGTACGTCGGCTCCGGGAACACATCCTTCCATCCGTAACGCTCACAGGACATGTGAAAGTAGATGTAGCCCTTCATGTAGTTCTCAAGGAGTGAGCGCATCCGCTCCGCCCCGGGTGGGGCCGCTGCCAGGATGAACCCGCGGGCACCCATTTCCGCCTGAATCGTGGCGACCTCACGGTCGATGCTCGCCAGGTCCACCCGTGGCACATAGCGCAGGTCGGCGGGGGCGCTTGGAGCCGCACCCATCACCTGAAGCAGCTTCCACAGACAGCCCGCATCGAGGACCCGCTCCACGAGGGCTCGGTATCCCTCGTTCTCGATTCCGCTCAGCCCGGGCGCGCTTCGGTCATTCGCATACATGGATGTCGGGTCCTGGCGATGGGGTTCGTTTCGGGCATCCAGCGTCCAAAACTCCACGCTTCGTCCTGGGCACGGGCTTTCGACAAGCGCCCCAGTTCCTGGGGTGTCCGCCATGCGTCAGTGTCATGCCCTCGAGGAGGAGCCGAAGAACGTCTCCGGGGACTCCTCGAATGCCCAGGTGCGTCGCGACGAGTCGCTCCAGGATGGCTCTTGCGATTGGGTATGGTTTGCCCTGGGCCCTCAAATCTCGGAGGATGTCCGTGGCCCGGTGGTCCCTCGCTCGCACACGCTCACGACAGGGGAACCCTCATGAAGAGTTTGAAGCTGCTGTGGGTGGCTTTCGCCGTCATGTTCGCACTGGGGTGTGGCGGAGCCGCGACAGAAGTCGTCGGCGAAGAGGCATTGAGTGAAAGCTCGCAGGAGCTGGCGACGTGCTATGCCAACTGCGCCAACGGGCCCATCAGCTGCTCGGGAACGCCGTGTCAGGCCGTCGACTACTCGGGAGTGACATGCAGTGGGGTCTTCCACGCGTGTCCTCCTACGAATCCTCCGGATCCCACGTGCGCGTATGCGCCGTGCAGTTCGGTCACCAGTCAGCAGTGCTGGGGGGGAGAGAGTGTCCTCTGCTGCAACAGCGCTGGAGGGAAGAGTCAGTGCACGTGTCTGGGCGGATGGTCCTGCGTCGACGTTGATTGGTAGGCCGCCATCGGGGGCTCCTCCAGTCTCCTGGGCTGGGGAGCCCCGTCGTGGTGCTCCTCCTGCTTTCCTCAGGTGTTCCGTGACGCGATGAGCGCGAGGTTTCGCGGCGACACGTCGGGCTCGAAGAGCTGGAGCAGCTCGACCTGGAAGCCCAGTCCCTCTAGGAACATCGCGCGATCGAGCAGGAGCACGACCTCCAACGCCCTCGCGAAGCGGTCCCTCAGCAGATGGCAGAGCAGGAGCTCCCGCGTCTCGGCGCGAACGGAGACCTCGAAGGCATTCAGTTCGGCCTCGGTCATTCCCGAGGAGAGCCCCAGGCGCTCCAGGCGGTCGAGCGCATAGATGGCGAAGGGGCCGTCATAGAGCGCCCGGGGCGCGTCTCCCGCCCTCACGAAGTCTCGCTCGGGAAACCGCCGCTTCGACAGGAGATGGAACGCGAAGCGCCACGCGTACACCTGCTTCATCCGCGCGAACTCCGCCTCGGTCTTCCGCGGCCGTCCCCGCGTCGTCAGTGCCAGGGCATGCGGTGTGAAGGGCAGGGGATGTTCGCGGCCGACTCGGGAGACGGGGTAGTCCCTGGGGACCTCGAGCTTGTCGTAGCAACAGCCGATGTTCAGGACGAAGCCCGCTTCCAGACTCTTGCGGAGCTGCGTGAGCGCGAGCGGCCCGCAGGTGTGCAGACCGATGGACGCGCGGTCTCGACCGGAGAAGAGCGGATCGATCCCCGGTTGGGGAGCGTCCTCGACGGAGGCCTGGATGAAGTGCAGGGTGTCTCCGACCGAGGCTCGGGTCCTCTTCAGCCACTGTCGGCCCTTGTCCTGCAACGCGGCGTCCCTGTCGATGCTGTGGAAGGTCCAGCCGAACGTCCGCGCACAGAGGCGGGCCAGGTGCCCCATGCCGCCGCCGATGTCGACCGCCTGCTGGATGAAGCGCGTTCTGGGGCCCATCAGGGCCAGCACCCGTTCGAGCTCGTGGGTCTTCTTGTCGCTGAGTCCCTGCGTCTCCGTGACCGTCAGCGCGTGACGGCCGTCGTGCCAGGGAATCGCCGTCAGCTCCTGGAGCGCGCCCAGGAGCGCAGCCAGGGAGGGAGGCGGCACTCCCTGGAGCACTCCTTGGTCCAAGCTCCGCTCGCCTGCTCCATCGAGTGACCGGGCATAGGCCCGCCACTCCTCGGGATAGGCGGCGCCGGACTCGGGCCAGCCCTGGAGGATGGAGCGGGACCAGAGCGCGGACCAGGGGCGGAGTTGGTGCGTGAGCGCCTCGAGCCGCGCCTGGAAGTCCATGGGGGCGCATCCTATGCGCCACCCGGGGTCGAGCACGTGTTACGTCGTGCTCGGCGCCCCGAACCAGCGGGCCAGGGCTTCATGCAGTCCCTGGTCCGAGCCCTCGCCGACCCACGCGACGTGGCCGTCCGGACGAATCAGCACCGCGACGGGTGCGGGGACCACGCCGAGCACTGGGAGCACCCACTCGCCCGGGTCGCGAGCCGAGACCCGTTGAACCCGGTCCGCCCAGGGCGCGATGTCGAGGGCCCCTGGTTCGCCCAGGTCGAGCAGCACCGGTCGTGCCTCGTGCAGCAGTTGGAACACGCGGCGTGGGCCGTCGGCGGTCACCAGGTCGAGGTCCGGCACGCGCCGCCCGAGCAACGGGTGTCCAGCGCCCAGGTCATACTGGACGTCCAGCCCCGACATCATCGCCGCGTACTGCTTGCGAGGCTCGTCCATCCGCAACAGCTCCGACAGCGTCTCGCGCACGGCATCCATCCGCGCGTCGCCGCGACTGAGCGCGGTCTGCGCCATGGTCTTGCGTAACGCGCGGGCCGCGACGGGGTGTCGCTCGGCCTGGTACGTGTCGAGCAGGCTCTCCGGCGAAACGCCTCGCACGACCTGCGCCAGCTTCCACCCCAGGTTCACGGCATCCTGCACTCCGAGGTTGAGCCCCTGTCCGCCCATCGGCGAGTGCACGTGGGCCGCGTCTCCAGCCAGCAGCACCCGACGGTCCCGGTAGGACGCCGCCTGCCGCGTCATGTCGGTGAACCTGGAGAGGTACGTGGCGCTTCGCAAGCCGAAGTCCGACCCGTAGAGCCTGACGAGGCCCTCGCGCAGCGTCTCGAGTGTCGGCGCCTCGCCCGTGTTGACCAGTTCCTCTCGCAGCACGACGCCGACGCTTCCGTCCGCCTGCTTGCCCATGGCGAACGTGCCCTTCTCGTCCCGGCGGATGCCGAACGCGGGGGCTCCCGTCATCTCGACCTCGGCGATGAGGTAGCTGATCGACGCGTCCCAGCCCGGGAACTCGATGCCGGCTGCCTTGCGGACCAGGCTCCGGCCCCCATCGCATCCGACGAGGTACTTCGCCCGCAGCGCGCGGCCGTCGGACAGCGCCACGTCGACGCCCGTGTCGTCCTGCGCGAAGCCCGTCACCTCGCATCCTCGGTAGATGGGCACCGCGAGCTCCTCGACCCACTGCGCCAGGATGCGCTCGAAGCGCTCCTGCAGGAGCGCGAGCCCGTGGTTGTGACGCGTCGGGAAGTCACTGAGGTCCAGCGGCGTCTGTCCGAACGCCACGTTCTGGACCGGCTGCCCTTGTGAGACGAAGCGCTCGACGACTCCGCGCTGATCGAGCACCTCCAGGCTGCGCGCGTGCAGGCCTCGCGAGCGCGAGCCGGCGACATCCTGACTGGCACGACGCTCGACGATGGCCACGTCCACCTTCGCCAACGCCAGCTCCGCCGCCAGCATCAGCCCGGTCGGGCCTCCTCCCGCAATCACCACGGCGTGTTGCGTTATCATGTCCCTGTGCATGGCTCGGTCCTCCCGCTCCTGGGTCGAAACGGGCGAGGGTGGACCATGACCGGGGGGGCTTGCGGCAATACCCGGGGTCTGGCATTTGCTGATGGTGGAAGGAAGGCGGGCCCGCGCCGTGGCGGTCGGCCAGGGCGAGCGCCGCGAAGAAGCGCCACGCAGCGGCCAGGTGATTTCCTGCCCGGAGCCCTCTATGTGACGGTGGGGAGTCCGCCCTCTGCTGCTGGGAGCGGCGGGCCGTACCATTGCCTCCCAGCGACCCGTCCAATCACATAGAGGCAGATGTTGAAGGGCAGCAGATACGTGAAGAAGAAGGGCATCGTGAGGAACTCGGAGCCCGAGACCTCATATTCGATGGATGCGATCTCTTTCTCCTCGCCTTGGGTGAACAGCACCTCCCGATAGGCAAAGAGGTCATTGCTGAGTTCTCCCGACGTGCAGGTGATCAATCGCATCTGCCCCGAGTCGCCTTGCACGGTGATCGCCTTACCTCGTCGTGACGAGGCCCAGTTCCCGCAGACGCTCTCAATCTGCGGACGAAGTTCTTCCACCGACTCCGTCCGAGAGAGGTCTCCCGGTAACGTGATCACCGCCGCCATCAGCCGGTCATGCATGCACCTGGACGTGAAGTCGAAGAGCGGGCATCCGATGAACTCGCTCGGCACGATGGGCTGAGTCGGACGCAGCTCCACATCCCCGTTCGGGTCGCTCCTGAAGGACGTCAGTGCTTCGAGTCGGCGCGAGGCGGCCAGCACGCCCGCTCCACTTGGCGGCGTGATGAAGTAACCCCAGAGGCTGTAGCAGAAGACCGAGGCCTCGAGATCGCTGATGAACACCAGCGCGAGGACGACGAAGGCCTTGTTCAGCATGGCGTCGAATCCCTCCAGGGATTCCGGGTGACGCGCCGGCAGCGCCACACAGAAGAATCCCTCGCCATCCTACCTGGAAGACTCGTGCACCGCCGCCCCTCCCGTGTCCGGCATGGGACGGGAGGGGCGTGATTCCAGCCATCCTCGAGCGGAATGGAGGACGGCCGTCAATGCGCCGCGACTAAGTAGATCGCCAAATGTTCCTGAGCGAATCCGAGGCGGAGCGGGAACGGGCAAGGTCCCTGCATTTGTCTCGGAACTTGTGGCGACCTACTTAGAACGCGCAGGCCCACCGGTAGGGAGGCCGCGTCGCGCCGGCTCGGAAGCACACGCAGGAGCTCTCCCACGAGCCGGACGTCTCCACGATACAGCAGGGCGTCTCGGCGTTGAGGGAGTTGCAAAGCTGGCCCTGAAGCGTCGTGCAGAGCGGCAGGGAAGGGTCGCACTCCTGCGGCTCCGGCGGAGGGCACGGGATGTCAACGCCGTCGCACGTCACGCCCACGTAGTGGGTCGCGGAGCACGTCGTCGACGCGGCCGGACAGCTGACCGTGCCCTGCTCGCAGGTCGCGGTACATCCAGTCAGCTCCTGGGCAGAGCCGGTCGCGTCCTCGACGGCGAGTTCGTCCGACGGAGTTCCGCAACCGAATGCGAGCACGGCGACGCATCCCAGCAACAACAGCTTCAAGCGGTTCATGGAGAATCCCCTGATGTGAAGATGTGCGAGCGAAGGACGACCGGGCCGCGCGCATCGTCGGGAATTCAAGTGCGGGGAGCAACCTGGGTCGATTCCAGACACCTGAGTCGTCCCGGCCCCGCATCCCGTGACTCGTCACTTCTCGCAGGTCAGGTCGTAGCCGGTGTTCCAGCTCATGCCATCCATCGAATACTGGCCGCGCAGGGTCAGCATCCCAGGCGAGACGAGGTGCTCGGTGTCCTGGATCTTCATCCTGCCCATGGGGCCGGTCGACTCGCCGACCCAGGTGACGCCGTCCGTGGACGAAGACGTGGCATCGCCTCCCATGTTGTCGAGGATGACATTCCTCCAAGTGCGAGCCGTTGAATCGAACGTCCGGTACGACGTGAACTTGTAGGGGTACTCACCGGACACCGCCACGAAGTCGGTGCGCAGCCAGGCCTTGTCGAGCTCGAGCCGGGCCTCGAATCGGACTTTGCTCGGGCTCGCACCGCCGGGTCCGTGGATGGAGCCGTTGCAGGTCCAGGTCCCGATCAGCTCCCTGGCGGCGTCAGACACTGCTGACGCCGCAGGGGCCGCGGATTCGGCCATCGAGGGTTGCACGGAGGCGGTGTTCGAGGACGTGCCTCGACAGCCCATCAGGCAGACAACGGTGACGAACACGGTGAGGGTCGGACGCGCGAGCAAGAGATCCTCCGGGAAGGCTGCTGTGAATGCACAGGGCATCTAAAGCAGCCTCGCTCCATGAGGACAGGGCGCCGTTTACGCGAGGATCGGCGGATCCGAGGGTGGGTTCGGATTAGAGGCCGTTGATGTACAGGCGGCCTGCTCCGCAATCGCCGCTGTAGCCGTCGACGATGATGAAGAGTTTGCGGCCCTTGGGTTGGTCCCGGAGCACGACTCGAGACCGATAGTTGCCATCCGCCCAATCGTCATTGCAGGCATAGACAACGCCCGTGTCCGCGGCCCTGCGGACCTCCAAGATCGTGTCGTACGACGACCCGTAGGTGGTGATGGAGTAGTCCCCGGTGACAGGAACCGTCCACGTGTACGACATGTCCCGCGCCGCGCCCGTGCCGCAGGTCGTGCGCCACTCGTTGTTGGCGGCGCAGCTATCGAATGAGGCGATGTGGCCCAGCGCACTGCCCAGATGCCCCCCGAACGTCGCCTGCGACACGCTGCCGTCCTCTCCTGGCTCTTCGACTTCGGGCGAAACGTCCTCCGACCGAGAAGGAGCGCCGACGTCGCCTTCGTAATTGGGGCCGCAGGCGCTCAACAGCAGGGCACAGCTCAACGACGAAAAGACTGCTCTGAGTGGGATGGGCATGTCTGGACCGGCGGGGGTGAGCGCCCAATGCTTGTCATGACAGGCTGGGCGGTCAGGCACCAGGGAGTGTGCCTGGCTGCTCTATCCTTGGGTCCACGGCTGGAGCCGGCCACTGTCTCTGTCGGGCAGGTCTCCGTCCGCTGATGGACGCTGGTGGCAATCACTCACCGAGCGAGCGTCGGCGCCTGCTGGAACGGCCGCGCGTCCTTGGGAATGTCGATGGTGAAACGGGTGCCACGCTCGGGAAGGCTGTCCACGGTGATGGTGATGGGCCGCTCCGAAGAGCCGTACTTCACCGCGTTGCTGGTCAGGTTCTCCACCGCCCGCCGCAACGGCTCGGGCGCGGAGTACCTCCGGACCTGTGAACGCCTGGCTTCAAAGCCGGGCGCCAGGCCGAGTCCCAGGCAGGCCCGACGAGCTCCTGTCCGCAGGGCTCGCCGACGGAGCGTCTCGGCTCACCGCTGTAGTCCTGGCAGCAGCGGCCCGGCGCCGAACTCCGGCGTCGCCGCGAGCCTGCGCAACGCCAACGTCAACAACCCCAGCACCTCCAGGCGCGTCAGCCCTTCCTCATCGCTCCACACCGTGAGGCTCAACGGCGGCGCCATGTTCCGCCGCGCGCTCTCACACGCCTCATCCCAGAGCCGGTGCTCGACGACCTGGGCCGCCGATGGCTCCGCCGGGAAGGGCCGCCGCAGCTCCTCGCGACTCGACTCCTTGCGCGTCTCGGCCAGAAGCTTGTCGAGGTACGCGTGGGCCTCCGGGGACATACGCACCTGTCGCTCGACCAGGTGCCGCGCGGCCTTCAAGTCCGGGTCCCCCGAGGCAATCCGGGTCCGGAGCTCCTTCAAGGCCTGCGTGAGCGTGTGGCGAAGCATCCGTGAGCCTCCCGCGACTGGTGGGGACCCGCTCCAACACCAACACCCTGGCCATGCGCACGCCGCACGGCCACCGCCCAGCGTGCCACGTCCGAGCCCCGCGCCTCCAATCCCGGCCCCGCCCCTGATGACGACCGTCATCACCCCCTTGCCCCCAGACATCACCGCCCCCTCCCGAAATCGTCCCCTCAAAACCGCAACCCACTGGAATCACGAGCCCCAGGTGACGGAGTCGGAGTGGGGAAGGGTCGGCACGGCGAATGCTCCAGGGCTTCCACGTCACCGACTCCCACTCCGAGGCGATCCCCCATGAAGCTCCGCTCCCGCCCGTCGTTCTCCACGCCGGCCCCCAAGACGGACACGACGTCGCGCCCCCGCTCCAACAGCACCCCGGCGAAGCCCGAAACGACGTCGCTGCCCAAGGCCCGTCCGTCCGCCACGGAGCTCCAGGATGGGAAGAACCACCTCAAGCCCACCGACTACGGCGTCACGCACCCGGACCTCCCGGGCATCCGGACCCGCCGCGATGGCGGCCAGAGCGGCGCCCAGTTCGCGGACTTCACCCGCGACACGCGCGAGTCCACCCACACGTTGATGAACCGGCCCACCGGCAATCGCATGTTGACGGAGCTGGACGGCCGCACCCAGGCGCTCAACCCCGGCCAGACGGGCACCGTGCGCAACCCCATCACCTCCACGGACATCTACTCGGGCCGCAACGCCGACATGCCCATGTCGCACCTGCCGCGGCACCAGGGCACCTACGAGTCCATCCGCCCGGCCTACCGTCACGATGGCCAGCCCAGCGCGGGCCTGCCCAGCCGCATCAACTACGATGAGACGGCCCCCGGCAACATGCGCTTCAACAGCCTGGGCCACGAGTCGGTCCACGCGTGGCGCGCCTCCAACGGCCTCCAGGTGGGCTCCATCGAGTCGAGCAAGCACGCCAACGCCGACGTCTTCAAGCGCTACCCCGACTTCGCCGACAACATGAAGGCGAACCTCAACCGTCGCACGATGCTGACCGAGGAGTTCGAGACGGTGGGCCTGAAGCCCACGCCGCACACGCCCGCGGGCTGGGCGCCCACGGAGAACAAGATCCGCGCCGAGCACGGCCTGCCCAGCCGCAATGACTACTCGGGCCGCGCGCCGAACCTGCCCAACCCGACGAACGAGGCCATCCAGCGCTACGACGAGGGCTCCGACAACCGGAGCGTCTTCCAGAAGATGATCGGCACCCCGACCCCCATCGGGAAGATCCTCGGTGACATCGAGGGCTGAGCCCCCCGACGCCCGGCTCCCACAAGGGGCCGGGTAGGGGAATGCGAGGAGGCAACTGCCGGACTTCCGGGCCCGCTCCGTATACGTCACGGACTGTTCTCCGGAGGCGTCGTGAGCCAGCAGGCTGGGATGAAGAGGGGCGCCGCGCTCCTGGGAGTGTTCTTCGTGATGGCGTGCGGCTCGCCCGCGCCGAAGAGCGCCGAGCCCGCCGCGCTGGTGTCCCAACAGACGCGGGTCCTGACGGCCTCGCCCACGTACAACCGGACGGGCTTCACGCAGACGACGCTCGCGGATGGGCGGGTGCTCGTCGCCGGAGGCACCGCGCAGGGCGCTCCCGCCGACTTCCGCGCCACCGAGCTCTACACGCCGGGCGCCTCGACGCCGTGGAGCGCCACCGGGGACATGGTGGTGGCGCGGTACGAGCATGCCGCCACCCGGCTCCAGGACGGGCGCGTGCTCGTGTCCGGAGGCATCACCCCCCTGGGAAATGGCCGCGACGCGGAGCTGTATGACCCGGCCACGGGGACGTGGACCGCCACCGGCTCGCTCATCGCGGCGCGGGCCCGACACACCCAGACGCTGCTCCAGAACGGCAAGGTGCTGGTGGTGGGCGGCGACGGCACCGCCACCACGCAGGGCCTTGGCTCCGCGGAGCTGTATGACCCCGCCACCGGTACGTGGACCCTCGCCGCCTCGCCTTCGAGGGGCGGGTACTCCGGCCACACCGCGACGCTGCTGCGCAATGGCGACGTGCTGCTCCTGGGAAACCGCAACCAGCACGAGCGCTATCGGCCGAGCACCAACACGTGGATCGCCACGGCGAACAGCGGCGCGGTGCTCGCGGCGGGACACTCGGCGACGTTGCTGACGACCACGGTCAATGGCGAGGTGCTCGTCGTGGGACCGCAGTGGCAGAGCGATGTGCCCAGCCAGATGGCCTCCCGCTACGACCCTGTCGCGAACACCTGGACGACCGCCATCTGGGCGCCGTTCCCTCGCGTCGGACACGGCGCGGTGGAGCTGAGCAACGGCTCGGTGCTGGTGGTCGGCGGATATCACCCGACGACGGGCGCGCCGGCGCAGTGGGTCTCGCGCTACGACATCGGCACGGGCGGCTGGACCGCGTTGACGGCGCTCGCGCTGGCGCGGCGGGACTTCGGCATGTCGCTCGTTGGAAACGCGCCGGACCAGGTGCTGCTCAACGGCGGGTGGAACGTCGACTCGAATGGCGTGTGGTCCCGCCAGCCCAGCGAGCTGTACTCGACGGGCTGCGTGCCGAAGACGTCGTGCCTGGCGAACAACTGGCAGTGCGGCAGCCCCTCGGATGGCTGCGGCGGCAAGCTGGAGTGTGGCTCCTGCGGGGTCGGCTACGAGTGCAACCCGCTGAACTACTGCGAGTCGAGCTGTGTGCCGGACCCCCTCCTCACCACCTGCCAGAACCGCTGCGGCTGCGTCGCCAACAACTGTGGGACGTCGGTGAACTGCGGCCCGTGCCCGGACGGTGGCGCGTGCCCGACGGGGCAGCAGCTGTGCTGTGACGGGGTGTGCCGCTCCAAGAACGAGTGTTTCATCATCGCCTGCGCCAACTCCGCGCAGCCCCACGAGTCCGTCGGACTGTCCTGCGCGCCGGAGTCCTGAACACGACGGCGCATCCTGGGCCTGGATCCAGAGCGGGGGGCGCAAGTACAACCCAGGTGTCAGGCGGGCACGACGCCCGCCGACCTGGGACGCATGCTCGCCAATCTCCATAACGCCGACATTCCCCGCCCCGTGCTCGACGTCATCGCGCGGCTGCGGGAGCTCAACCACGCCGTGTACCTGGTGGGCGGCTGCGTGCGGGACATGGTGCGCAAGGTCCCCCCGAAGGACTTCGACGTGGCCACCAGCGCGCTGCCGGAGGAGGTCCAGCGTGCCTTCCGCAAGGTCATCCCCACCGGCATCCAGCACGGCACCGTCACCGTCGTCCAGGGCGGCACCCATGTGGAGGTGACGACGTTCCGCTCGGAGGGGGACTACCTGGACGGGCGCCGGCCCAGCTCCGTCGCCTTCGAGCGCGACATCGTCAAGGACCTGTCCCGCCGCGACTTCACCATCAACGCGATGGCCTACAACCCGTTGGACCGCGACCTGGTGGACCCGTTCGGCGGCCAGACGGACCTGCAGGCCCAGCTCATCAAGTGCGTGGGCTCCGCGTTCGAGCGCTTCTCCGAGGATGGCCTGCGCCCCATGCGCGCGGTCCGCTTCGCCGCGGTGCTCGGCTTCTCGCTGGACTCGGCCACGCGCGACGCCATCCCCGCCACGCTCGGCGTCTTCCGCAAGGTCGCGCTGGAGCGCGTGCGCGAGGAGCTGGTCAAGCTCCTGCTGTCCCCGCGCGCCGAGGGCGGGCTCGTGTTGCTGGTGGAGACGGGGCTGTTGGACGTGTTCCTCCCCGAGGTGGCCCGCGCCGCGCCCGAAGAGGCCCGGCTCGCGCGCGCCGCCGTGCAGGCCGCGCCGGCGGAGGTGGAGGTCCGGATGGCCGCGCTCCTCGCGGACCTGGTGGACCGGAGCCAGGCCCGGGACATCGGCCTGCGCCTGAAGTTCCCCAACAAGGTCGCGGACCTGGTGGCGCTGCTCGTGGAGACCGCGAAGCTCGAGGAGCGCTTCGCGGACCCGGACCCCGCGCTGCGCCGGCTCCTGGCCCGGGTGGGGCTCGCGCAGCTGCCCGCGCTGCTCACCGTGGCCCGGGCCCGCGTCCAGGCTCGGGCGCCCGAGCGTTCGGCGGAGCTGGAGCGGCTGTGCGCCCGGCTGGAGGCGCTCGCCGCCGCGAAGCCGCCCCTGGTGGCCAAGGACCTGGCGCTCACCGGCGGCGACATCATGTCCACGCTCGGGGTCGGCCCGTCGCCCATCGTCGGAGAGGCCACCCGCTTCCTCATGGACTCCGTGCTGGATGACCCCGCGCTGAACACCCGCGAGGCCCTGGCGCAGCGGCTCAAGGACTGGCACGCGGCCCGCCCGAAGGCTTGAGGCGGGGACTGCTCGCGCGGCGGTGCGCGGGCTGCCACCTGGCTCGGTCGAAGGCCCGAGGTGAGCCCCTCGCGCGGCGGCGCATGGCTTGTCAGAGGGGCCCCGAGGTTGGCGGCCCGGCGTCCGAGCTGACACGCGGCTTGCCAGAGCCGCCAGGGGCGGCTCGCTTCCCCTGTCGGGCGTGGGCCCACCGGGGCGCACGAGGGCGCGCCTGCTCTCGTGTCGGCCGGGGCTGCCCTGTCCAAGGGGGGCTCCCGGTCGGGTTCCGGGGGCATCCAGCGTCCTGCCGCGTGCGCCCGGAGGCCGGGGCGTGTAGGAAGGGACACCATGCGAGTCGTCGTTGCGATGAGCGGCGGGGTGGATTCCTCGGCCGCTGCCGCCCTGCTCAAGGAGCAGGGCCACGAGGTCATCGGCATCACCCTGCGCGTCTGGTCCTACGAGGGCAAGGCGAAGTGCGGCAGTTGCTGCAGTCCCGACGACATCGATGACGCGCGCGCCGTCGCCCAGGCGCTGGGCATCCCGTACTACGTCGCCAACGCGGAGGAGATCTTCCAGGACCGCGTCGTCAACCCCTTCGTCCAGTCGTACCTGGGCGGACGCACGCCCATCCCGTGCGTGGCCTGCAACCGCGACGTGAAGTTCAACTTCCTGCTCAAGCGGGCCCGGGCGCTCGGCGCCAGGTTGGCCACGGGCCACTACGCGCGCGTCGAGGAGCAGGACGGCCGCTACGTCCTGCGCCGCGCCGCGGACCTGGCCAAGGACCAGAGCTACTTCCTCTTCACGCTGGGCCAGGACGAGCTGCGCGACATCGTCTTCCCCGTGGGCGACATGACCAAGGCCCAGGTGCGCGCCGTCGCCGAGCGCCACGCGCTGCCCACCAGCCACAAGCCGGAGAGCATGGAGATCTGCTTCGTGCCGGACGGCGACTACGCGGGCTTCGTGGAGAAGGTCGCCGGCCCCCAGCCCGAGGGCGACATCGTCGACGCGGAAGGGCAGGTGCTCGGCAAGCACCACGGCATCCATCGCTACACGGTGGGCCAGCGCAAGGGCCTCAACCTGGGCGGCGGCCAGGTGCGCTACGTCCAGCGCCTGGAGCCGGACACCCACCGCGTCGTCGTGGGCAACGCCGAGGACACGGGGCGCGATCGCTTCGGGCTGCTCCAGCCCCACTGGGTGGACGCGCCCCCGTCTCCCGAGACGCCCGTGGAGGTCCGCATCCGCCACCGCCACGCCGGCGCCGCCGGGCGCGTGGAGATCTCCCCCCACGGGCTCGTTTCGGTGAAGCTGGAGGCGCCGGCGCGCGCCGTCACGCCGGGACAGGCCGCCGTGGTCTACGCTCAGGACCGGGTCCTGGGTGGTGGGTGGATCGTCTGAGCTCGAGTCAACCGGGAGGAGTACGGGACATGGCGCAGCGCCTCGTGGGATGCCTGCTGGTCGCGGCCAGTCTCGTCGCCGGCTGCAAGGAGCGCTCGGACAAGCCCATCGCCGGACTGCTCGCGGCCGGTGCCCCCGTGGTGCGCAAGGAAGGCAAGGCCGAGTACACCATCGCCGTGGGCGCGCAGCTCCTGGGCGACGTGAAGCTCACCGCCACCGGGCCCGCGGTGCTCGAGTACTTCGGCGGCGGCCTGCGCTTCCTGGAGAAGGGTGACACGCTGGAGGTGGGCGACGCGGACGAGGCGAAGCTGCACGGCTCCAACCTCCCGTCGTACCGCTGGGCGGACGGCGGCGTGCAGGAGGCGCCCCGCGCGCTGCGCATCGTCGCCGCCCGCTACACCAACGTGCAGGTGACGCCCAAGAGCGCGCACGAGGACGCGTACACGTCCACCCAGTACTTCGTCGCCTTCTTCACGCCCAACGGCCTGAGCCGGCTCGGCTCCGACACGAAGCACGAGGGGCCCCACCAGCCGCTGCCCGCGCCGCCGTTCCGCCCCAAGGTCCCCTTCATCCACGCCGGAGACCTGGGCGAGGGCGGGCTGGTGGCGGTGGTGGAGGACGGCTTCGCCGTGGCGGAGACGGATGACCTGGCCACCGCGGTCCTGCTGGAGGGACGCGAGGTGCCGCTGGGCCGCACCGTGCGCCTGCTGGTGCCGGACGGCGCGGAGGTCACCCTCAAGGGCGCGGGCGGCGTCGAGGTGGAGGTGGAAGGGCCCGCCGACGTGCGCCTGCGTTGAGCCTGGACCCGGGGACGGTTTGTCCTCGCGGGGCCGGCTTCTGTAGAGTCCCTCGTCCCTCTCGGCCGGGGTGTGCCATGACGAGGAGTGAGCTCATCGAACGCATCGCGGAGCGTGCGCCCCACGTACCGCGACGTGAGTTGGAGTCCATCGTCCACGCCGTCTTCGACTGCATGGCGGAGGCCCTCGTGGCCGGCCGGCGCATCGAGCTGCGCGGCTTCGGCGTCTTCTCGCTGCGCACCCGGCGCGCGCGCACCGGCCGCAACCCGAAGACGGGCAAGAGCGTCGCCGTGCCCGAGCGCCGCACGCTCTCGTTCGCCGCGGGCAAGGAGCTGCGCGCGCGCCTCAACGCGCCAGCGCCCCGACAGGAGCCCGTGGGCTCCGTGCTGCCGCCGGGGGTGCTCGCCACGCAGCCGCTCGCGTCGACGTCGCTCGCCCCTTAGCGGGGCGCGGGCGCGCGGCTTTCCGTGAATTTGACCGTGTGGGAGGTGGGGCGTACCTTCCCTCGACGCCGACGCTACAGGCCGCAACACGGACTCGTGTGGCCCGCTCTGTCCGCGCGCGAGGATTCCTGAGTCATGCGTGATGCCCACCGGATGAAAGAGAAGTTCGATGTCTCTCTGGACAACCGGCAGATTGTCAGCCTGTTGATCGCCGGCATCGTGGTGCTCGGCGCCGTCTTCGTGCTGGGCGTCGTCGTGGGCAAGAAGCTCGCGGGCGATGCCCAGACGGCCAGCGCCCCCGACCTGCTCTCCGCCCTGGACGCCAACGCCCAGGCGCTGCAGGCCGTGCGCAAGGAGCCGCAGCTGACGTTCCAGGACGAGCTGACGCGCAAGGCCAGCGCGGAGCCCATCGCGCCTGTCGCGCCCAAGCCCGCCCCCAAGGCGCCCGTCGTCGCCGAGAAGCCCGTGGCGAAGCCCGCCGAGCCGGTGAAGACCGCCGCGCTCGCCCCGACGCCGGACCCTGACACCGGTGAGCTGCCCCCGGAGGAGCCGGCCGAGGAGCCCAAGGCCGTCGCCGAGGAGCCCAAGACCGTCGTCGAGGCACCCAAGCCCGTGGAGAAGCCCGCCGCCGAGAAGCCGGCCGAGAAGCCCGCGGCCCTCGCGGTGAAGCCCGCGGTGGTGTCCGGCAAGGTGGAGGTGGCGGCCGTCCCCACGCGCACGACGCAGAAGGAGGGTGGCGGACTGAAGGAGGCCATCGCCCGGGCCGCGCAGCTGCCGGACCCCGCGGTGAAGGGTGGGGCGTTCACGCTCCAGCTCTCGGCGTTCCAGGACAAGCAGGAGGCCGAGCGTTTCATGGGTCGGTTGCGCGACCGCGGCTATGCCCCGTATATCGTCACCGCGGAGGTGGCCGGCAAGGGCACCTGGTACCGCGTGCGCATGGGCACCTTCGCCTCGAAGGACGCTGCCACCCGGTATCTGTCAGACTTCAAGCGAGAGACGCAGCTCGACGCGTTCGTGGCCGGCACGAACTGAAGAGCGGCCGAGGAAGACAGGAAGCACCATGACGACGACGAGGCGGGTGGAGAAGCCCTGGGGCCACGAGCTCATCTGGGCCCACACCGAGCGCTATGTGGGCAAGCTGCTGCACGTGAAGCAGGGCCACAAGCTCAGCCTGCAGTACCACAACCAGAAGGACGAGACGATCCACGTCCAGAGCGGCAAGCTGCTCTTCGTCGTCGACGAGGGACAGGGGCTCATCGAGAAGGAGATGAACCCGGGCGAGAGCTACCACATCAAGCCGCTCACCAAGCACCGCATGGTGGCCCTCACCGACTGCGACATCCTCGAGGTGAGCACCCCCGAGCTGGATGACGTCGTCCGGCTGGAGGACTCCTACGGTCGCACCGGCACCAGCAAGCCGTAGCCGTCCTCGCCGCACCCGGAAGGTGGACGCGGCCCGGCGCCTTCAGTCGCTGGCCGCGTTGTTGGGATTGCGGGTCCACTTGTCGACGGTGCCGTCGCCGTCCAGGTCCTCGCCGATGCGGTCCACCTGGCCCTTCTCCCAGTACTCCCAATAGTCCACGCGGCCGTCGCCGTTGGTGTCGCGCTCCTTGCGCACCAGCACGCCGCGCTCGTAGTACGTGACGCTGTCGGGCTTGCCGTCCCCGTCGAAGTCCCGCTCGCGGCGCGTGTTGGCCCCCTTCTCGTAGAAGTAGGTGGCGTCCACCTTGCCGTCGTAGTCCAGGTCCATCACCTCGCGCATCAGCGCGCCGGACTCGTCGAAGAAGCGCGTCAGGTCCACGCGCCCGTCCCAGTTCAGGTCCAGCTCCTGGCGCACCTTGCGCAGCGTGTCCGAGCCCTCCACGTCCACCGTGTACGTCCACACGTCGGGCTTGCCGTCGCCATTCACGTCCTGCGCCGTGACGTGCTCGCCGCGCGCGCGCTCGGGCTGCACGGACTCGCCGGTGGTGGTGGGTGAGGATTGACCCGAGGCGCCCTGCTTGGGCCCGGAGGCCTTGTTCCCGGCACAGCCCGCGAGCAGGCCCGTGGTGACGAATCCGAGGAAAATCCAGCGCTTGCCGACTGTCATCCGGGGCTCCCGCGACGATGGGGCGTCTGGGCCAGGACATGTGCACGAGATGCTTCCGCGCGCCACGTCATTCCATATATTTTCACATATCGCCATGGCCCGAAAGAAAGTCAGCACCACCATCTACATTACCCCGGAGCAGAACGAGCTCCTCAAGGCGCTGAACCAGAAGACCAAGGTGCCCGTGGCCGAGTACATCCGCCAGGGCATCGACCTGGTCCTGGAGAAGTACAAGGCGCAGCTGCCGGGGCAGGCGACCTTCGACGAGATTTGAGAGAAGAAAGAGGCGGCACGTGAAGAGCATGCAGGGGAAGCGAGTGGTGGTCCTGGGCGGCGCGGGCTTCGTTGGCTCGCACCTGTGTGAGCGCTTGCTGGATGACGGCGCGGCCCGGGTGACGGCGGTGGACAACCTGATCACGGGCAATGAGGAGAACCTGCGCACGCTGAAGGGGCGCCCGGGCTTCTCGTACGTGAAGGCGGACATCACCGAGGGCATCCCCGTGGAGGGGCCGCTCGACTACGTGTTGAACCTGGCCTCGCCCGCCTCGCCCATCGACTACGCGAACCTCCCGCTGGAGACCTTGCGCGTGGGCTCCATCGGCACGGAGAACGGGCTGAAGCTGGCGGAGAAGCACCACGCCGTCTTCCTGATGGCCTCCACCTCCGAGGTGTATGGAGACCCGTTGGTGCACCCGCAGCGCGAGGACTACTGGGGCAACGTCAATCCCATCGGTCCGCGCTCGGTGTACGACGAGGCCAAGCGCTACTCGGAGGCGATCACCGCGGCCTACGGGCGCAAGGGCGTGCAGGTGCGCATCGTGCGCATCTTCAACACCTACGGCCCGCGCATGCGCCTCAACGACGGCCGCGTGGTGCCGGCCTTCGTGGGCCAGGCGCTGCAGGGCGAGGACTTCACGGTGTTCGGGGACGGCAGCCAGACGCGCTCGTTCTGTTACGTGAAGGACCTGGTGGACGGCCTGGTGCGGCTGGCGCTGTCGGACGAGCCCAACCCGGTCAACATCGGCAACCCCCGGGAGATGACCATCCGCCAGTTCGCGGAGGCCGTGCGCACGGCGGCGGGCGGGGGCGGGAAGATCATCGAGAAGCCCTTGCCCAAGGACGACCCCAAGCAGCGTCAGCCAGACATCACCCGGGCCCGCACGATCCTGAACTGGGAGCCCAAGGTGCCGCTGGAAGAGGGTTTGCGAGAGACCATCGCGTACTTCCGCGAGGTTGCCGTGCGACGCTCCCCGGCATAGGTTGCCGCCGCGAGTGATCCTGGATGTGAAGACGGGTCCGGCCACGGCCGGATGGCGGGGAGAGCGATAGCGTGAAAGTCCTGGTGACGGGTGGCGCGGGCTTCATTGGCTCGCACGTGTGTGACGAGTTCCTCCGGGGTGGGCATGAGGTCATCGCCCTGGATGACCTGTCCGGCGGCCGGAAGGAGAACCTGGACCCTCGCGTCCGGCTGGCGGTGCATGACATCCGCAGCCGGGAGGCCTCGGAGCTCATCAAGGCGGAGAAGCCGGACGTCCTCTGCCACCTGGCCGCGCAGATGGACGTGCGGCGCAGCGTGGACGACCCGGGCTTCGACGCGGACGTGAACATCCGCGGCATGCTCAACCTCCTGGAGGCCGCGCGCGTCTCCGGCGTCAAGAAGGTCATCTTCAGCTCCACGGGCGGCGCCATCTACGGAGAGCAGGACGTGTTCCCCGCGCCGGAGTCCCACGCCACGCGGCCGGTGTCGCCGTACGGCGTCTCCAAGGCGGCCGGCGAGCTGTACCTGGGCTACTACAAGGCCCAGTACGGCCTGCCGTACGTCGCCCTCCGGTACGCGAACGTCTACGGCCCGCGCCAGAATCCGCACGGCGAGGCGGGCGTGGTGGCCATCTTCTGCCAGCGCCTCTTGTCCGGGCAGGGCTGCACCATCTTCGGCGAGGGCAAGCAGACGCGTGACTTCGTCTTCGGTCCCGACGTCGCCCGCGCCAACCGGCTGGCCTTCGAGAAGGACTACGTGGGCGCCATCAACATCGGCACCGGCGTGGAGACGGACATCAACCGCCTCTATGGTCTGCTGGCCGAGGCGGCCGGCTCGTCCGCGCCCGCGGCCCACGCCCCGGGCAAGCCGGGTGAGCAGCTGCGCTCGTGCATCGACAACTCGCTCGCGAAGAAGGTCCTGGGCTGGGAGCCCACGGTGGACCTGCGCGAGGGCGCCCGCCGCACGGTGGCGTTCTTCCGCGAGAAGGCCGAGCCCGGCCGCGCCCACGGCTGAAGCCCGCCGGGTCGCAGGGCAGGGGAGTCCGGGAGGGGCCCTCGGGGTGCCTCCCGGGGTCCTGTCATGGCCTGGGGCGTGCCTCGGGCGGCATGATGCTTGGGGAACAATCGAGCGCCCCTGACGGGTTGCTCGTCGGGCAGTCGTTCGCGCGTAGATTTTCGCGCGGTTCGATGTTACTCACGCCCGCTTCTTTCGACGAGCGCCCCGAACATGCCGGCTGAAAACGCGCACATCCGCAACTTCTGCATCATCGCCCATATCGACCATGGGAAGTCGACGCTGGCCGACCGCCTCCTCGACAAGACGGGGACGCTGAGCAAGCGCGAGGCGCAGGCCCAGTTCCTCGACAACATGGACATCGAGCGCGAACGGGGCATCACCATCAAGGCCCAGTCCGTGCGGATGAACTACACGGCGAAGGACGGCAAGCAGTACGTCCTGAACCTCATCGACACGCCGGGGCACGTCGACTTCGCCTACGAGGTGAGCCGCAGCCTGGCCGCGTGCGAGGGCGCGCTGCTGGTGGTGGACGCGTCGCAGGGCGTGGAGGCGCAGACGCTCGCCAACGTCTACATGGCGTTGGATCACGACCTGGAGATCATCCCGGTCATCAACAAGATCGACCTGCCCAGCGCCGACGTGGACCGCACGCGCGCCGAGATTGAAGACGTCATCGGCATCGACGCGTCGGTGGCCGTGCCCGCGTCCGCGAAGGAGGGCATCGGCATCCACGAGATCCTCGAGTCCGTGGTGGCCCGCGTGCCCCCGCCGACGGGCATGCCGGACGCGCCCCTCAAGGCGCTCGTGTTCGACTCCTGGTACGACAACTACCGGGGCGTGGTGACGCTGGTGCGCGTGCTCGAGGGCACGCTGAAGCTCAAGCAGAAGATCAAGCTGTGGAGCAACAACAAGGTCTTCGAGGTCCAGGAGCTGGGGGTCTTCAGCCCGTTCTCCCGTCCGGTGCAGCAGCTGATGGCCGGCGAGGTGGGCGTGCTGGTGGCCAACATCAAGGAGCTCCAGGACGCCAAGGTCGGTGACACCGTCACGGAGGAGGCCCGTCCCACGGACGCGCCGTTCCCCGGCTTCCAGGAAGTCAAGCCGATGGTGTTCTCCGGCATCTTCCCGGTGGACTCGGACCAGTACGAGAACCTGCGCGACGCGCTGGCGAAGCTGAAGCTCAACGACTCCGCCTTCACGTACGAGCCCGAGTCCTCCACGGCGCTCGGCTTCGGCTTCCGCTGCGGCTACCTGGGCCTGCTCCACATGGAGATCGTCCAGGAGCGCCTGGAGCGCGAGTACAACCTGGACCTCATCACCACGGCGCCCAGCGTGGTGTACCGCATCACCACCAGCAAGGGGGACGTCCTGCTCGTGGACAACCCCGCGAAGCTGCCGCCGGTGCAGAGCATCGAGAAGTTCGAGGAGCCCATCCTCACCTGTCACATCCACGTCCCGAATGATCACCTGGGCGCCATCCTGAAGCTGTGCCAGGAGCGCCGCGGCGTGCAGAAGGACATGAAGTACCTGGGCAGCAGCGGTCAGCGCGTGCAGGTGACGTACGAGATGCCGATGGCCGAGGTGGTCTTCGACTTCTTCGACAAGCTCAAGAGCGTGTCGCGCGGCTACGCGAGCCTGGACTATGAGCTGACGGGCTACGAGGAGGCGGACCTGGCGCGCCTGGACATCCTCATCAACGGGGACCCGGTGGACGCGCTGAGCGTCATCGTGCACCGCGAGCGCGCGTACCTGCGCGGCCGCGAGGTGTGCCAGAAGCTCAAGGAGGTCATCCCGAAGCAGATGTACGAGGTGGCCATCCAGGCGGCCATCGGCGCGAAGATCATCTCGCGCGAGACCATCTCCGCCATGCGCAAGAACGTGCTCGCCAAGTGCTACGGCGGCGACATCAGCCGCAAGCGCAAGCTCCTCGAGAAGCAGAAGGAGGGCAAGAAGCGCATGAAGCAGGTGGGCACGGTGGAGATTCCGCAGGAGGCCTTCCTCGCGGTCCTGAAGACGGAGCAGTAGCCCATGAACGCCGCCAGTCCTTCGGCCACCCCTCCCGCGAAGCTGGCGTCCGTGATGGCGGCCCGGCGCACCCCCGAGCAGGTGCGCGCCCGGCGCACGCTGGTGTGGCGGGAGATGCTCACCAGTCTGTGGGCCCCGCTGTGCATCATCGCCATCGTCCTGTTCCCGTACACGGTGCTCATCGAGTACGTGCCCACGGCGGCCTCGTGGGCGCAGCCGGCGATGAAGGGGCTGGGGCTGTTGATGGTGGCGTACTTCGCGGCGCTGCTCGTGTGGCGCAACGTGTCGCCCAAGGAGAAGCAGCTGCGGCGCCTGCGGCACGAGGCGCATGAGCTCATCTCGGAGAACGAGCGCATCCTCCAGAAGCCGGGCGTGCGGGAGAAGGTCTCCCCGGCGGTGGCGGAGCAGATCGCCGAGCAGGCGCTGAAGGTGGAGGGCGCGTCGGCGGCGGGTGACTCGGACGCGCTGGTGCGCGAGGTGAAGGCGCTGGAGGCGCTGACCACGCAGCACCTGGGGGCGTTCCGCAAGGAGTCGGCGGCGGACTTCGTGGGCGGCTTCGTGAAGATGCTGCTGGTGGCGCTGGTGTTCCGCACCTTCATCGTGGAGCCCTACCGGATTCCGTCCGGCTCCATGCTGCCCACGCTGCAGATCGGCGACCAGGTCTTCATCAACAAGTTCATCTACGGCGTGCGTGTGCCGTTCGCCAACGTGGTGCCATTCGTCATCGTCCGCCCCCCCGCGCGCGGCGACGTCATCGTGTTCAACAACCCCGTCAACGAGGCCACCGACTACATCAAGCGTGTGGTGGGCGTGCCGGGCGACACGGTGGAGATGTACGACGGCGTGGTCCACATCAACGGTCAGCCGCAGGCGCGCCAGCTGGTGGACGGCGAGTACATCGTCCACAACATCACCGACAGCGGCCAGTGGTACGACCAGCAGGAGGCGCTCTACCAGGAGAGCCTGAGCGGCGTGCCGCACAGCGTGCTCCAGACGCCCACGCGCATGCCCCGCCACGAGGGCCCCTACGTCGTCCCCGAGGGCCACGTCTTCGTGATGGGCGACAACCGGGACAACAGCTCCGACAGCCGCCACGGCCTGGGCGTCACCGGCTACGGCCGCACGGAGTTCGTGCCGTACGGCCACATCAAGGGCAAGGCCATGGTGGTGTGGCTGTCCCTGGGCTACCACGGCCTGTTCCACGGGCTGTTCGGCGGCACCGGTCTGCGGTTGGACCGCTTCTTCGAGCCCGTGCGCTGACGTCGCCCGTCCCGGGCTGACGGGAACTCCTGGCAATCGTTCCCCTCGTGGTTCGTAGAGGGGAGCGGTCGACCATGCGCTCCTCGAGTCCCTCCGCTGTGTCCGTGGTGTCGTTGCCCTCCCTGATGGCGGCCCGGCGCACCGTCGCGCAACGGCAGGCCTACCAGCGGCTCCGGTGGCGAGAGCGGCTCACCAGCCTGTGGGCCCCGGTGCTCATCATCGCCGCGGCGCTGTTCCCGTACATGACGCTCATTGCGTTCGTGCCCTTGGCCGCGAGCTGGGCGCAGCCGCTGATGAAGGGGCTGGGGCTGCTCATGGTGGCGTACTACGTCGTCCTCTGGGTCCGGCGTGGCGTCCAGCCCACCTGGTTCCAGGCCCGTCGCGCCGCGCGCGAGCAGCTCGACGAGAGCGAGCGGGCCCTGGCCCGGGCGCAGGCGAAGCAGGCATTGGCCGTGGGGACGGGCGAGCTCTTCGCCGAGCAGGCGCTGAAGGTGGAGTCAGCCTCGGTGCGCGGGGACGCGGACGTGCTGCACGGCGAGGTGAAGCTCCTGTCGGCCCTCACGGAGCGGCACCTGGGCGCCTTCCGCAAGGAGTCCACCGTGGAGCTCTTCGGCGGCGTGGCGAAGTTCCTGCTCATCGCCCTGGTGTTCCGCACCGCCTGCGTGGAGCCCTATCGGATTCCGTCCGGCTCCATGCTGCCCACGCTGCACATCGGCGACTTCGTCCTCATCAACAAGTTCATCTACGGCGTGCGCGTGCCGTTCGCCAACGTGGTGCCGTTCGTCATCCTGCGTCCCCCGGCCCGCGGGGATGTCATCGTGTTCAACAACCCGGTCGACACGCCCGCCGACTACATCAAGCGCGTGGTGGCCGTGCCGGGGGACACGGTGGAGCTGTTCGACGGCGTGGTGCACATCAACGGCCAGCCGCAGGCCCGCCAGCTCGAGGACCTGGAGTTCGTCGTGCACGACCTCGCGGAGGGGACGTGGTTCGAGCGGCGGGAGGCGCTCTACCGGGAGGACCTGGGAGGTGTGTCGCACGCGGTGCTCCAGACGCCCACGCGGACGCCTCGCCACGAGGGGCCCTACGTCGTCCCCGAGGGCCATGTCTTCGTCCTGGGGGACAACCGGGACAACAGCGCGGACAGCCGCCACGGGCTCGGCAGGCCCGGGGGCTACGGCGAGCCGGCCTACGTCCCGTATGGCCACATCAAGGGCAAGGCGCTGGTGATGTGGCTGTCGGTGAGCCACGGCGGTCTGTTGCACGGACTGTTCGGCGGCACCGGTCTGCGGGTGGACCGCTTCTTCGAGCCCGTGCGCTGAACCACACCCAGGGGGCGAGCGACCCGCCGTCCCTCGGACGGTGCTTGACGCGCCGCACGGCCCGGGGTACGCGGCGGCCCCGGCCATGAGACACCTCCTTGGAATCGAAGGCTGGCGCCGGGACGAGCTCGAAGCGGTGCTCGACAGGGCGCGTGCGCACCTGCCCGGTGGCCCGGATGCCACCCACACCCTGCGCGGCAAGGTCGTCGCCAACCTCTTCTTCGAGGACTCGACGCGCACTCGCACCTCGTTCCACATGGCCGCCCGCGGCCTGGGAGCGGGCGTGCTCAACTGGAGCCCCTCCGGCTCGTCCACCTCCAAGGGCGAGACGCTGCTGGACACCGCCCGGAACATCGAGGCGACGGGCCCCGTGGCCATCGTCATGCGGCACCGCTCGTCGGGCGCGCCGCACCTCGTCGCCAGGCACGTGCGCTGCGCCGTCATCAACGCGGGCGACGGCACCCACGAGCACCCCTCCCAGGCGCTGCTGGACGCCTTCACCCTGCGCCAGCGCTGGGGCGGCCTGGACGGCCGCACGGTGCTCATCGTCGGCGACATCCTCCACAGCCGCGTGGCCCGCTCCAACCTCTGGTGCCTGAAGGCGCTGGGCGCGCGCGTGGTGTTCTGCGGTCCGCCCACGCTGATGCCGCCGGGGCTGGCGGAACTGGGCGCGGAGGTGACGCACAACCTGGACGCCGCGCTGCCCCTGGCGGACGCGGTGATGTGCCTGCGGCTGCAACTGGAGCGGATGGGCGAGGCGTTCCTGCCCTCCACGAAGGAGTACTCGCGGCTGTTCGGCCTCACCGCCGCGCGCGAGGAGCGGATGAAGGCGGGCGCGCTGGTGATGCACCCGGGCCCCATCAACCGGGGGCTGGAGCTGGCGCCCTCGGTGGCGGACGGGGCGCGCAGCGTCATCCTGGAGCAGGTGTCCAACGGCGTCGCCGTGCGGCGGGCCATCCTCGAGGTCTGCACGTCATGAGTGCCACGGTGCTTTTCCGCAGAGGCCGCGTCATCGACCCGCGCAACGGCGTGGACGGCGTGCGCGACGTCCTGGTGCAGGACGGCAAGGTGGCCCAGGTCTCCGACGCGCCGCTGTCCGCGCCCGCCGGGGCCGAGGTGGTGGACGCCGATGGCAAGTGGGTGCTGCCGGGCTTCATCGACCTGCACGTGCACCTGCGCGAGCCGGGCGAGGAGGGCAAGGAGACGGTGCTCACCGGCTGCCGCGCCGCCGTGGCCGGAGGCTTCACCGCCGTGGTGGCCATGCCCAACACCAAGGTGGTCAACGACAGCGGGCTCGTCACGGAGCTGGTGCTGTCGCGCGCCCGCGCCGCCAACCTGTGCCACGTGTACCCCGCGGGGGCCATCACCAAGGGCCTCAAGGGCGAGGAGCTGGCGGAGACGGGCGAGCTCATCTCCTCCGGCTGCGTGGCGATCACGGACGACGGCCGGCCGGTGATGAACGCGGCCCTGATGCGCCGCGCGCTCCAGTACGCCACGCAGTTCGGCGTGCCGGTGATGGTGCACGAGGAGGACCTCACGCTGTCCGCCGGTGGCGCCATGCACGAGGGGCCCACGTCCACGCGGCTGGGCCTGCGCGGCATCCCCGCGTCCGCCGAGGTGGCCATGGTGGCGCGCGACCTGGTGCTGCTCGAGGAGACGAAGGGCCGGCTGCACATCGCCCACGTGTCCTGCGAGGGCAGCGTGCGGCTCATCCGCGAGGCCAAGCGCCGGGGCCTGCTCGTCACCGCCGAGGTGACGCCGCACCACCTCATCCTGGATGACCGGGCGGTGGGGGACTACGACACGCACGCGAAGATGGCGCCGCCCCTGCGCGCGGACCGGGACGTGGAGGCGCTGCGCGAGGCCATCGTCGATGGCACCATCGACGCCATCGCCACGGACCACGCGCCCCATGGCGTGCTGGACAAGCAGGTGGAGTTCGAGAAGGGCATCAACGGAATCGTGGGGCTGGAGACGGCCCTCGGGCTGACGATGGAGCTGGTGCACGCGGGGCGGCTGGACGCGAAGCGGGCGGTGGAGCTGCTGTCGCATGGCCCGGCGAAGGCGTTCGGCCTGCCGGGCGGCCACCTGGCCCCCGGGGCTCCGGCGGACATCACCGTGGTGGACCCCTCGGAGGAGTGGACGGTGGATGCCCACCGGTTCTATTCCCGCAGCCGGAATACCCCCTTCCATGGCCGTAAGCAGAAGGGACGCGTGGTGCAGACCTGGGTTTCTGGCCGGAAGGTGTACGCCGACGGTCAGGTGAAGGAGTCGCGGTGATGACGAAGCGGGCAGTGCTCGCCCTGGCGGATGGCACCACCTTCGAGGGTCGCGCTTTCGGCGCGGTCGGCGAGACGGTGGGTGAGGTGGTCTTCAACACGTCCATGTACGGCTACCAGGAGATCCTCACGGACCCCTCGTACGTCGGGCAGATCGTCACCATGTCCTACCCGGAGATGGGCAACGTCGGCACGACGCCGGAGGACGAGGAGGCGGGCAAGCCGCACGCGGTGGGCATGGTGGTGCGCGCCCTCGCGAGCCAGCCCTCCAACTGGCGCTCGAAGGAGTCGCTGGACGCGTACCTGAAGCGCCACAACGTCGCCGGCATCGAGGGCCTGGACACCCGCCGCCTGGTCCGCCACCTGCGCACCCATGGTGCGCAGATGGGCGTCATCTCCAGCGAGGGCCTGTCCCCGAACGCCCTGGCCGAGCGCGCCCGCACGGCGCACGGCATGGAGGGCCTGGACCTTGCCACCGGCGTGTCCACCAAGACGCCGTACACCTTCACCGCGCCCTCGCCGGACGTCTTCACGGGCATCGGCGAGGCCCACCCCCAGGGCGAGCCCCGCTTCGACGTCGTCGCGTACGACTACGGCCTGAAGAAGTCGATGCTGCACTTCCTGGTCGACGTGGGCTGCCGCGTGACGGTGGTGCCGTCCCACACCACGGCGGACGAGGTGCTGGCCCGCAAGCCCCACGGCGTCTTCCTGGCCAACGGCCCCGGAGACCCGGCGGCGGTGAAGGGCGCGGACCGCACGGTGGCGGCGCTGCTGGGCAAGGTGCCGGTGTTCGGCATCTGCCTGGGGCATCAGATCATGGCCCTGGCGCTGGGCGGCCGGACGTACAAGATGAAGTTCGGCCACCGCGGCGGCAACCAGCCCGTGAAGGATTTGACGACGGGCAAGGTGGAGATCACCGCGCAGAACCACGGGTTCGCCGTGGACGACGCCAGCCTCAAGGGCAAGGCCGTGGTGACGCACATCAACCTGAATGATGGCACGGTGGAGGGTCTGGCCGTCCCGGACGCGCGGGCCTTCAGCGTGCAGTACCACCCCGAGGCCTCTCCGGGCCCCCACGACGCACGCTATCTCTTCGGCCGCTTCGCGAAGCTGATGGCGGGGTAGGATCTACCACCCAATATGGACTCCCCGCTGTCACCGCTCTCCTACCAGCCGTACCTGGACCAGCTCATCGCCTTCGGCAGCGCGGAGTCCCGGAAGGAGGACCTCCTCGCGGCCAAGGCGGAGTACTTCCGCCTGACGGGAGAGGTCTTCGAGGACGACAAGCTCTTCGAGCTGCGCATGGCGTCGTTCCTCGACTTCTACCTCTACGACCGCGTCTCGCCGCTCACTGGCAAGACGCCGGCCGCGGAGTTCTACGAGCAGCGGCTGGCCAACACCCCGCCCGAGGAGGCCAACGCCTTCCGCAGCTTCACCGAGACGGTCCACGGGCTCTTCGAGGTCCGCAAGCTGGCCAAGGGCCTGGTGCGGCTGCGCGAGCTGTACTCGGGCAAGGACTTCGACGTGACGGAGCGCCGCCACATCGCGGGGCTGGAGACGGGCGACATCCTGGAGGCCCGGCTCATCCCCTTCGGCGGGCACCTGCTGTTCTCCGCCGCGTTCTGCTACCACCCGCGCGTGGCGCTGAAGTCCATCAAGGCCGAAGTCAAACGCCGCAAGAAGAAGGAGCCGCAGCGCACCCCCAACGAGCTCGTCTGGGAGTGCGCCCGCCGCGCCCTCAACATGGACCGCTACCGCCAGCTCTCCGTCGAGAAGATCTACGACTTCGAGCAGAAGGTGCTCTGACGACGCGCGTCCACCGCGCTCACACGCGGTGGATGCTCATCAGATTGGTGTTCCCCGGGATGTTGAGCGGCACGCCCGCGACGACGACGACGGGCGCGCCCTCCTCGCAGATGCCCTCGCGCAGGCACAGCTTGCGCACCTGGCCCAGCATCGCGTCGGTGGTGCGCACCCGGCGCACCTGCAGCCCCGTCACACCCCAGTACAGCGACATCCGGTTGACGGTGGTCTCGCTCGGCGTCAGCGCGATGATGCGCGCGTTGGGGCGGAACTCGGAGATGAGGCGCGCGGTGTGGCCGCTCTCCGTGTACGCGACAATCGTCCCGATGTTGAGCTGACCGGCCGCCGCCACCGCCGCCGCCGCCACGCCCGTGCCCAGATCCTCGGAGCGCTCGAAGGGCGAGTGGTGCTGGTGGCGCGTCACGCCGCGCTCGGTCTCCTCGACGATGCGGGCCATGGTGGCCGCGGCCTCCGTGGGGTAGCGCCCCGCGGCCGTCTCGCCCGACAGCATCACCGCGTCCGCGCCGTCGAGAATCGCGTTGGCCACGTCGGACACCTCCGCGCGCGTGGGGCGCGGGTTGCCCACCATGCTCTCCAGCATCTCCGTGGCGACGATGACCAGGCCGCCCATCTGGTTGACCACCTTCACCATGTGCTTCTGGATGGCGGGCAGCTGCTCCAGGGGCATCTCCACGCCCAGGTCTCCACGCGCCACCATGATGCCGTCCGCGGCGCGGGCGATGGCCTCCAGCTGCTCCACGGCCTGCGGCTTCTCAATCTTGGCGATGAGCGGCGTCTTGTTCTTCGCCACGTGCTTGCGGGCCTTGTGGATGTCCTCGGCGGTGCGCACGAAGGACAGCGCCACGTAGTCCACGCCCACGTCCTGACCGAAGGCGAGGTCCGCCTCGTCCTTGGCGGTAATCGTGGGCACGGACATGGGAGAGCCGGGCAGGTTCAACCCCTTGTGGTCCTTGAGCAGGCCGCCCACCTCCACCTCGCACAGCACGTCCTGGCCGGACACCTTGCGCACCCGCAGGCGCACCCGGCCGTCGTCCAGCAGGATGGCGTCCCTGGCCGCCACGTCCTTCACCAGCGACTTGATGGGGGTGGGGATGATGGAGCCCTGGCCCACCACGGCCCGGGTCGTCACCGTGACGCGTTGACCCGGCTTCACCACGAGCTGTCCACCCTCGAACTTTCCCAGGCGGATCTTCGGCCCCTGGATGTCCTGGAGGATGGCCACCGGCAGCTTCAGCCGCTGGGCGGCCTTACGGATGAGGGACACCCGGTGGCGGTGCTCGTCATGCGTGCCGTGCGAGAAGTTCAGCCGGGCCACGTTCATGCCCGCGCGGATGAGGCCCTCGATGGCCTCCAGCGAGCTCGTTGCGGGCCCCAGGGTGCAGATGATCTTCGCCTTGCGCATAGGTGCGCGCATCCTAGGCGCCCGGGTGCGTGGCTTGACAGCTTCGCGCTCGGGGGACTAACTCTTCGCGTCCAAGTACCGAGCTTCAGCAAGAAAGCCCGGCTTCCCTGGGAGGGGGGGCCGGGCTTTCTCGCGTCCAACGGGGCGCGTCACAGCTCGAGGGTCTTCCCCGAGCCCTTGGGCGCGCCCAGGGGCGGGTGGCCCGGCGGCAGCACCTCCGCGTCCATGTCGATGGGAGGCGCGCTGCCCGGGGCGGGCATGCCGGGAGGAGGCAGCGGGGCGGGCTCGTCCATCAGGCCTCCCGGGCCGCTGCCACCCACGCCGGGGCCACCCTCCTGGAGGGATTCGATCTCCTCGCGGCTGATGCCCGCGAGCGTGAGCACCTTGCGCGTGACGCGGATGCGCGCGTGGCTGGTGAGCGCCATGGCGATGGAGTCCGAGGGTCGGGCCTCCAGCGTCATCTTCTTCGCGCCCTGCTCCAGGAAGACGCGGCCCGAGTAGACGTTGTCGCGCAGGTCGTCGATGCGGACCTCCGTCACCTTGCCGCCCAGCTCGTCCACCACGTTGTCCAGGAGGTCCTGGGCCAGCGGCTGCGGCGGCTCGCGCTTGGCCAGGCGGAAGGCGATGGAGACGGCGGAGGCCTCGTCCACGAAGACGGGCAGCACCACCTGGCGATCCTTGGTGGTGAGGACCACCGCGTGCGTCTGGGCCTCCATCAGCGGCACGACGTCCTGGACTTCCAGTTCGACCAGCTCCGAGCAGGCCTTGGGGTCGCCCCCGTGCTCGGTGATGCAGGGTTGCTCGGTGGCGCCAGGCAGGGTGGCGGCGACAGCACCGGGCGCCGTGAAGGCGGGGAGCAGCAACGTCCCCCCCAGCGCCAGCAACAGCGCCGAGAGGGGGGCGAAGAAGAAAGTGGCGCGGTTGGGTGTTCTCACACCCTGAAGCTACGCACCCGCACCCCTGTCGGGAGGGTACGGCTTCCGCCCGGTTGCCCTGGGCGCCACGAACCGGCCGCCCGGAGGGCAAGGGAGCGAACGTCAGCGGCGCTCGTCGTCCTCGTCCTCGTCGTCGTAGTCCTCTTCGTCGTCGACGTCCTCGTCCTCATCCTCGTCGAGGTCGTCATCCTCGTCCTCGGAGTCCTCGTCCTCGTCTTCATCCTCGTCGTCGAGGGTGTCCGCGACGTCCTCCGACTCCAGCGTCATGGAGACGGCGAACTTCTTGTCGAGCACGGCGATCTGCGCGCGCATCTCCGAGAGCGCGGCGACGAAGTCCTCCGTGAGATTCGCGGGCGCCTTCGCGTCGCAGTGGGGACAGACGATCTTCTCCGTCCCCTCGATGAGGTCTTGAACGTCAAGCTCGAAGCTTGCCTCGCACTTCTGGCAGGTGAAGTCGATGCTCATGGTCGGGCGCGGCATACAAAGCCCTCCAACCAGCTGTCAACGTCCGCGAAAAGGGGGCGTGGTGGTGAGGGCCCTACATCCGGTAGCGTCCGTCGGATGGACCTCCCGAAGACGATGGTGCATGCCCTCCATGACCGGGCCGCGCAGCATGAGCATCGGCCGGCCCTCTGGACGCGTCGAGGACGCGCCTATGTCCCCACCTCCTGGTTCGAGTACGCCCAGAAGGTCAAGGCCTTCGCCCTGGGCCTGAGGAGCCTGGGCTACGGCGCGGGCCAGCCGCTGGGCATCATCAGCTTCAACCGCGAGGAGTGGCACGTCGCGGACCTGGCCGCCATGGCCATGGGCGGGGTGCCGGTGGGCCTGTACACCACCAGCGCGCTCGAGCAGCTCGAGTACATCCTGGGCCACTGTGAGGCCACCGTCCTCGTCGTGGAGAACGAGAAGCACCTGGCCACGGGCCTGGCGCTCAAGGCCCGGCTGCCCAAGCTGCGCCACATCATCGCCCTGGACGTGCCGGAGGGGCCCCTGCCCGAGGGCGTGTGGCGCTACTCGGAGGTGCTGGCGCGCGGCACGGGCGTGGACGACAAGCCCTACTGGGACAGCGTCAATGCGCTCCAGCCGGAGGCGCTGTGTACGCTCATCTACACCTCCGGGACGACGGGCCACCCCAAGGGGGTGATGCTCAGCCACCACAACATCGCCTGGACGTCGCGCCAGCTCATCATGGCCGTGGAGTTCGGCAAGCAGGACGGCGTCATCCTCTCGTATCTGCCGCTGTCGCACATCGCCGAGCAGGTCATCTCGCTGCACAGCCCGCTGATGCTCGGCGTCCAGGTGTACTTCGCCGACTCGGTGGAGGCGATGCCGGGCAACCTCAAGGACGTGCGCCCCACGTTCTTCTTCGGCGTGCCCCGCGTGTGGGAGAAGTTCCGGGCCAAGGCGGAGGAGGGCCTGCGCTCCCAGCCCCCGCTCAAGCGCCGCATCGTGTCCTGGGCGCGCGGCGTGGCGTCCGAGTACCACTCCCGGGCCCAGCGCCACGAGCGCATCCCCGTGACGCTGGACGCGCAGTACAAGCTGGCGCAGCGGCTGGTGTTCGAGCCGCTCAAGGCCCGCATCGGCATGGAGCGGGTGGACTTCTTCGCCACCGCGGCGGCGCCCATCGCCCGGGAGGTGCTGGAGTTCTTCGCCTCCATCGACATCTTCATCCACGAGGTGTGGGGCATGACGGAGGTGTCCGGCCCCGGCACCGTCAACACCCAGGAGGCCACGCACCTGGGCACCGTGGGGCGCGCGATGATCGGCGTGGAGGTGCGCATCGCCGAGGACGGGGAGATCCTCGTCAAGGGCGGCAACGTGTGCATGGGCTACTACAAGAACCCGGAGGCCACCGCGGAGCTGCTGGAGGGCGGGTGGCTGCACTCGGGGGACGTGGGGCAACTGGACGGCGAGGGCTACCTGCACATCACCGGCCGCAAGAAGGAGATCATCGTCACCTCTGGCGGGAAGAAGACGGCCCCGGGAAACATCGAGGAGCTGCTCAAGTCGCTGCCCGCGGTGGGCCACGCGGTGGTGGTGGGCGAGCGGCGCAACTACCTGGTGGCCCTGCTGGCGCTGGACGTGGAGAAGGTGCGCGCCCTGGCGAAGGAGAAGGGCTGGCCCGAGGACGTGGGCACGCTCGCCCGCGACGCGCGCCTGCGCCAGCTGCTCCAGGAGAAGCTGGACCGCGACATCAACCCGAAGCTGTCCCGCTTCGAGACCATCAAGCGCTTCGCGGTGCTGGAGCAGGAGCTCTCCGTGGACGCCGGTGATTTGACGCCCACGCTGAAGGTCCGCCGCAAGGCCGTGGAGCAGAAGCACGCGGCGCTCATCGAGTCGCTCTACGCGGAGCTCGGCGCGGCCCACACGGGCTGAGGCGGTGCGGGGCAGGGTGGCCCGCAAGCAGAAAGGGGCGGGAACCTCTTGGGTCCCTCGCCCCTTCTCACATCACGGAGGACCGCGGCCTACTTCGCGGCGCGCTTGTCCATGGGGACGTAGTCCCGGCGCTTCTGGCCCGTGTAGACCTGGCGCGGACGGGCGATCTTCTGCTCGGAGTCCAGGACCATCTCCTCCCACTGCGCGCACCAGCCCACCGTGCGGGGGATGGCGAAGAGGACGGGGAACATCTCCGCCTGGAAGCCCATCGCCTCGTAGATGAGGCCGGAGTAGAAGTCGACGTTCGGGTAGAGCTTGCGCTTGACGAAGTACTCGTCCTGCAGCGCGATGCGCTCCAGCTCCACGGCCAGCTCCAGCAACGGGTTCTTGCCCGTCACCTCGAAGACCTCGTCCGCCACGCGCTTGATGACCTTGGCGCGCGGATCGTACGACTTGTAGACGCGGTGGCCGAAGCCCATCAGCTTCTTCTCGCCCTCGCCGCTCTTCACCGACTTGATGAAGTCCGGGACCTTGGAGATGTGGCCGATCTCACGCAGCATGCGCAGCACCGCCTCGTTGGCGCCGCCGTGCAGCGGGCCGTAGAGGGCGCCGATGCCCGCCGTGACGGCCGAGTACGGGTCCACTTCCGACGAGCCCACCGTGCGCACGGACGTCGTCGAGCAGTTCTGCTCGTGGTCCGCGTGCAGGATGAAGAGGACGTCGAGCGCGCGCTCGAGCACCGGGTGCACCTTGTAGGTGGTGGTGCCGATGCGCTTCACCATCGCCAGGAAGTTGGCGACGTAGGACAGGTCATTGTCCGGGTAGATGTAGGGCAGGCCCATCGTGTGCCGGTAGGAGAACGCGGCCAGGGTGGGCATCTTGGCGATGAGCCGGGTGATCTGGATGCGGCGGCTGAGCGCATCCTTGGTGTTCTTCGCGTCCGGGTAGAAGCTGGACAGCGCGGCCACGGTGGAGCCCAGCATGGACATGGGGTGCGCGTCGTAGCGGAACCCGTCCATGAAGGACTTCACGTTCTCGTGCACGAACGTGTGGTGCGTCACCAGGTGGACGAACTGCTCCAGCTCCTTCGGGGTGGGGAGCTCACCGTTCAGCAGGAGGTAGGCGACCTCCAGATAGCTGGACTTCTCGGCCAGCTGCTCGATGGGGTAGCCGCGGTACTCCAGGATGCCCTTGTCACCGTCGATGAAGGTGATGGCGCTCTTACAGTTCGCGGTGTTGAGGAACGCCGGGTCGTAGCCCATCAGACCGAAGTCATCGTCCGAGACCTTGATCTGGCGGAGGGCGTTGGTGCGAATACAGCCGTGCTCGACCGGGACCTCGTACGTCTTGCCGGTCCGATTGTCGGTGATCGTCAGCGTGTCCTTGGGCATGGGCGGAGATTTCACAGGGCGCAGATCGCTTTCAACAAAAAAGAACGATAAGTCGGTGAGGGAGACACTGATGTTTCCTACGGGGACGCTGAAATGCGGACGCCCGAGCGGGTGAGCTGACGCCAGAAGCCCGGAAAGCTCTTCTCGACACACTCGGGGCCGGTGAGGACGAGGGTCACTCCGGACAGCACGCTCAGGGTCGCGGCCGTCATGGCGAGCCGGTGGTCACCCCGGCTGTCCATCTCGAAACGGGCGGGCGGCGTGGACGGGGGCGTCACGAGGAGGGTGTCATCCTCCAGCTCCGCCTTGCCGCCGAAGGCCGTCACCAGGTCCCGGATGCCTTCCAACCGGTCGCTCTCCTTCAGTCGGAGGATTCCGACGTCCGTGAGCGTGGAGGGCGCGGGGAGCACACAGGCGAGCGCCGCCAGGGTCGGCAACAGGTCCGGGCACTCCTTGCCCGAAGCCCGCAGGCCGCCCGTGGGCCGTCCCGTCACCTTCAGGACGTGCGCCTCCGACGCGGGTTCGGTCCTCAAGCCCACCTGCTCGATGAGCCGGAGGATGGCCTGGTCCGGATGGGCGCTGGCCGTGTCCGCGCGCTCCACGGTGCCGCCGGCCTTCCAGGCCACGAGCAGCAGGTAGCCCAGCGAGGACCAGTCGCCCGGGAGCGTGGGGACGCTCGGCGGCGGGGTGTAGCCGCAGACGGTGTAGCGGGAGGCGGACTTCTTCAGCTCGAAGCCGAAGCGCTCCAGCCACGTCAGCGTGAGGTCCAGGTAGCCCGCGCTCGTCAGCGTGCCCTCGATGTCCACGCTCCACGCGCGGCGCTCGCGCAGGTACAGCGCCGCGCAGCCCAACAGGAGGCTGGAGGCGTACTGGCTGCTCTGCGAGCCGGGGACACGGAACACGGGCTCGACGGAGGACGTGTCCGTGGGCGCGGTGATTTCCACCGGCCAGGGCTGTCCCTCGGTGAGGGTGAGCCCCGCGGGGCCGAGCGCGTCCTTCAGCGACGTGAAGAGCGGCCCGTGGGGACGCTCGCCCAGGCGAGGGGTGCCGCTGAGGCGCACGCGCGCGCCGGGCGTCACCGCGACCTGGGTGGCCAGGATGCGGAACGGGGCGCCACCGTCGGCGCAGTCCACGTCTCGCACGGGGCCGGCCGGAAGGCGCAGGGCCTCCACGCCCCGGCGCAGCACGCGCACGTCGGCGGGCAGGTCCTCGTCGGACTCGGCCTGCACGGAGGGCAGCGGCCAGGAGCCGGTGAGGTGGCCCAGCACCAGCGCCCGCTGCGCGTCCGACTTGGACACGGGCGGAGTGAGGGGCGAGGCCTTCAGGCCCGAGGTCTCCACCACGATGCGATGGGTGCTGGCGCTCACGGGCGCACCCCCTTCGCCCACGCGGGCCACAGCGCGCGCCACGTCTGCGGGCCCACGTCGCGGACCTCGGTGGCGCCGATGGCCGTCAGCAGCACCATGCGCAGCTCGCCCTTGGCGCCGGCCTTCTTGTCGGCGTCGAGCAGGGTGGTGATGGTCTTGAGCGATGCGGGGCGCAGCAACTGGGCCACGCGCTCGCGGCCGAGCACGCCGGGGCCGTTCTCCAGCGCGGCCTCCGCCTGGGCGGCGATGGGCTCGGGGGTGACGCCCAGGTGGCGGCCCACGTCCAGGGCCAGCAGGATGCCCAGCCCCACCGCGTCGCCGTGCGACAGCTTGAAGTGGGACACGCTCTCCAGCACGTGGCCGAAGGTGTGGCCGAAGTTGAGCACCCGGCGCAGGCCCTGGAACTCGTACGGGTCCTGGGCGCAGACCTTCTCCTTGAGCCCGCGCGCGTGCTTGACCAGCCTCTCCAGCGCGGGGGGCGTGCGCGTGTAGCGGCGGAACAGGGCCGCATCCAGGCTGATGACCATCTTCCACGCCTCGAGCGAGCCCTCACGCACCTGCGTGGGCGACAGCGAGGCGAACAGCTCCGGGCAGATCCACGACTCGTCGGCGTAGTGGAAGACGCCGGCGGGGTTCTTCACCACGCGGCCCTTCACGGTGAGGTCCACCGCGCCCTTGCCGCCGAGGCTGCTGTCGACGGCGGCGAGCAACGTGGTGGGCACCTGCACCAGCCGCACGCCGCGCTTGAGCAGGTGCGCGGCCACGGTGGAGACATCGCCCACGGTGCCGCCGCCCACGGCGACGAGCGTGCCCGAGCGCGGCAGGGACAGGCCCGCGGCGAGCACCTTCTCCAGCGCCGCGAAGCTCTTGGCGCTCTCACCGCCCACCAACTGGACGATGGCGCGAGGCGCGCGGGCCTCGAGCGCGGGGAGGAGCGTCGGGTGGAGCCTGGCGACGGTGCGGTCCACCACCGCGAGGCTTCCCTCGGGGAGGCGCCTGGCGAGTCGGGTGAAGGGTCCCCAGCGATCGTTGGGTGGACGGTAGGCGCCGGGAGGGTAGGGGGTCATAGGGTGTTGGGGCGTGCGTTCATCTGTTGGACGAGGTCTGCGATGACCAGGGACACCATGGACTCCAGCACCGGGACGGCGCGGGGCATGATGCACGGGTCGTGACGGCCACCCTTCGCGTGGTCCGCCAGCGTCGCTGGGGGTTTGAAGTAGGCGCGGACCTGGAGCGGCTCGCCGTTGGTGAGACCGCCCTGGATGCCGCCGTAGACGTCCTTCACGGAGTGGAACTGGGTGCCCGGCTGACCGATGCGCTGCATCAGGTCCGGCGGTCCCCAGACGACGCCGGTGACGGCGCCCACGCTGCCCAGGGCCTGGGCGATGAGCGCCTTGATCTTCCCGAAGATGGGCTCGCCCAGTCCCACCGGCAGGCCCTCCACGCGGATGTCGATGGAGCCGCCCAGGCTGTCTCCGGCCTCCTTGGCGGCGAGGATGCGGCGGGACATCTCCTCGCGCACCGCCTCATCGGGGCAGCGCGTGGGGTGTGCGTCCACCATGGCGCGCGTCAGGCCCGGGGCGGGCACGGAGGCGACGAGGTCGCCCACCTGCGACACGTACGCGACGGTGCTCAGGGTGGGCATGTCCCGCTCCAGGTACGCCTCGGCGATGGTGCCGCCGATGACGCGGCAGAGCGTCTCGCGGCCGCTGGTGCGCCCGCCGCCGCGGTGGTCGCGGTGCTTGTAGCGCTCGCGCCACACGGCGTCCGCGTGGCCGGGCCGGTCCACCTGCTTGAGCTCCTTGTAGTCACCGGAGCGCTGGTTGGTGTTGCGGACGATGGCGGCGATGGGCGTGCCGAGCGTCTTGTCCTCGAACACACCGGAGAGGATCTCCACCTGGTCCGGCTCGTTGCGGGGTGTGACGAGCGCGGACTGGCCCGGGCGGCGGCGGTCCAGCGCGGCCTGGATGCGCGTGCTCGTGAGCGGCACACCCGCGGGGCAGCCGTCCACCACCGCGCCGAGCGCGGGGCCGTGGCTCTCGCCAAAGGTCGTCAAGCGAAAGAGGACGCCGAAGGTGTTCATGTCGCGGTCTCCCAAAGCTGGCGCTGTCGCCGGGCCTGCGCGACGAACCACGCCGCACCCAGCAGGACCGGGGTTCCGCCGCGCCGCGTGATCTCCGCCGCGATGCGTCGGCCGGGCGCACCGTACGCGATCACCGCGACGCGCGCTCGCTCGAATCGCAGGGAATCCGGTGGAGCCACCCGGTCCGGCCAGGTCCACACGACGGCCCCCGTCACCGGCCCCTGGATGTCGGCGCGCCGCAGGACTCGCAGCGCCTGGCCACGCTCGGCGGCCACGGTGCGCAGCGCGGAGGTCGCCCCGCCGTCGCCCAGGACGATGATGTCCTTCGCGTCCAGGCGCTCCAGGACCTTCCGGGCGCCCTCGGTGTCGGTGTTGAAGGACTCCCACTGGGAGCCCCGGCGGACCAGGGTGTTGATGGCGTCCAGCGACGAGCCGGTGTGCTTCGCGAGCCGCAGCTTGAAGGGGCTGGTGACGGCGAAGCCGCCGTAGTGGGGCACGAGCGAGTCGAGCACCGCCTCGACGGGTCCGTCCTCGGGGAGGTCGATGCGGTCGAAAGGCTGGCGGTGGATGCGGGGCGAGCGGGAGTGGGTGATGGCCGTCCCGAAGATGCCCAGGCGCAGGGGGGCGGGGAGCGTCGTGCGGTCCGCGCCCCTCCACTCGCGCACGGCGTCGTCGAGCAGCCGCTGTCCCGGCGCCGCGGCCCAGGAGCCGCCCGCGGCCACGTAGTCGAGCAGGTTGTTGCGCGCCAGCACCGCGCGCGCCGGCAGCGCCACCGCGCCCATGCCGAGCACGGTGACGCGCGACACGCCGAAGCGCTCGCCCAGCTGTCGCTGCGTCTCCAGCAGCACGGAGAGGTGGGCCGGGTCCGTCATGGGCTCCACGTGCTTCACCAGCGCGTCGGCGGGCAGCTCGCGCGACCACAGCGCGAGCGCTTCATCGGTGGTGAGCTGCCGGTCCGCGTGGTGCGACGCGAGCAGCTTGCCGGAGGGCGCGTCGAGCGGGCCCTTCTGCCCGGTGGCGTCCATCAGGTCCCGGTCCACGCGCCACGCGGCGGCGACCCAGGCGGGAGGAAGGGGCTTGCCACGCTCGGACACGAGCAGCGGGAGCACGTCCGCGAGCGCGGCGGCGTCCACGGCGTCGGGGGCGTGCAGGTCGGTGCGAATCTCCAGCACGTCGGCGCCGCGACGCTGGCACCCCCGGGCGAAGTGCACGGCGTCGGGGCCGAGCAGGGTGGGGGGCAGCGTCACGATGCGCCGGGCGGGCGTCACAAGACCTCCTCGGGATGCAGGCAGCCCCGGAGGAAGTCCACCAGGGCGACGGTGGGAACGCGGGCGTGCAGCGCCTCGCGCTCGCGGAAGATGGAGGCGATCTCCTCTTCCAGGGAGACCTCCGGTCGCAGCCGGGGGCGCGTCCGGTCCGTGAGCAGCCGCTCGCGGTAGGTCTCGAACGTCACGGGGATGATGAGGGTGAAGGTGCCGGCGAGCGCGTCCGGGTGATGCGACAGGAACCCGCCGCCCACGGCCACGAGCCCCCCGGGGGGCAGCTCCAGCAGCGCGCGGCGCTCGGCGGCGCGGAACTCGGCGGGGGCCTGGGCCACCCAGGTGCGCAGCGGACGTCCGTGCGTCTTCTCCAGGTGCGCGTCCAGGTCCACGCCCGTGCGCCCGAGCAGCCGGGCCACGCGGGGCAGCAGCGTGGACTTGCCGGCGCCCCGGTGGCCACCCAGCACCACGGTCTGCCCCGCAGCGGGACGGGGCGTGGGCCCCGGGCGCGTGAGGGCGTCCCTCAGTGCCGGCCTGAGCCGGGGATCCACCGAGGAGAGGACATGCTCGACGAGGTGTTGCCGCGGCTCAGCGGACGAGGCCGACATACACGTTCGCCGTTCCGAACGTCAGCGGATGCGCGCTTCGCTCCGCATAGGCGCCGGACTGGTCCATCAGCGACAGGAAGCGCTCCCCCGCGGGGAACGCCGCCGACGTGCGGGGCAGGTACTCATACGCCGCGCGGTTGCCGGTGAGCAGGCCGCCCACCGTGGGCATCACCGTCTTGCTGTAGAAGCGGAACAGCGCGCCGAAGACGCCCGTGGGCTGACCGAACTCCAGCACGACGACGCGGCCGCCCGGCTTCACCACGCGGCCCATCTCGCTCAGGCACTTCACCGGGTCATCCACGTTGCGGATGCCGAAGGCGATGGACGCCACGTCGAAGCGGTTGTCCTCGAAGGGCAGGTCCATGGCGTCGGCCACCTGGAAGTCCACCTGGAGCCCCGCCTTCGCCGCCTTGGCGGGGCCGCTCTCCAGCATCTCCGCGCAGAAGTCGGTGCCAATCACGTGGCCCGTGGCGCCCACCTTGCGCTTGAACGCGAGCGCCAGGTCACCCGTGCCGGAGGCGCAGTCGAGGACGCTGTCCCCCGGCTTCGCCTGGCTCAGGCGCACCGCGGTCCGTCGCCACAGACGATGGATGCCGAACGACAGGACCTCATTCGTCACGTCGTACTTCGTGGCGATGGAGGAGAACATCTGACGGACTTCGGTGCTCATCTCGCCCTCACGACCTGGGCCGGACTCTCCGGCCGCCAAAGATGTCGACCCACCGCGTCTAGCACGGGTGGTAGCCGCTGCATCAACGTTTGGAAGCGCTCCGGCGTCAGCGCCTGGTTCCCATCGCACAGCGCCTGCTCGGGCCGGGGATGGACTTCAATCAGCAGCCCGTCCGCGCCCGCCGCCGCGGCGGCCAGGGACATGGGCAGGATGAGGTCCACCTGCCCCGTCGCATGGGACGGGTCGACGATGACGGGCAGGTGCGTGCGCTGCTTGGCCCAGGCGACCGCCGCCAGGTCCAGCGTGTTGCGCATCTCCGTCTCGAACGTCCGGATGCCCCGCTCGCACAGCATCACCTGCTCGTTGCCGCCCTCGAGCACGTACTCCGCCGCCAGCAGCCACTCCTGCAGCGTCGCCGACAGGCCCCGCTTCACCAACACCGGCCGGCGCACCTTGCCCAGCGCGCGCAGCAGCGAGAAGTTCTGCATGTTCCGCGCGCCCACCTGGAGGATGTCCGAGGACTCCGCCATGAAGGGAATCTGCGCGGTCTCCATCACCTCACTGATGATGGGCAGCCCGTGGCGACGGCCCGCCTCGGCCAGCAGGTGCAGGCCGGGCTCGCCCATTCCTTGGAACGCATAGGGACTGGTGCGGGGCTTGAACACGCCACCCCTCAGCACGTGGGCGCCCGCCTGGGCCACGGCGGCGGCGGTCCGGTCCACCTGCTCCAGACCTTCGACGGCGCACGGCCCCGCCATCACCACGAACCCCGGTCCACCCACCTCCACCGAGCCCGCACGCACCCGCGTGCCCTCGGGACGGAAGGCTCGGAGCACACGCCGCGCGCCCGTCTCCTTCCCGGCCACCGCCGGCGCGGATTCGTCTGGCTGCTTGCCTCCCACGAGCCCTCCCATCCACCGAGTTCAAGAGGTTTTGAACTCCTTGGTGCATGTATAGCCGTTATGGCTTAGAAGACAACCGAAGGTGATTTCAGGGCAGTCGCGGATGAGGACCGCTGATGAAGACGCTCAATCCCGTTGAGGGCCAGCGCTGGGTGGCCGGAATGATGCCCCTGGCGGCGGTGGATCCACTCTCCGGAGCGGATTCGCTGGGCGTTCCGACGGTGTATTGGGAGCGGCCCCTGGCGCGCGAGGCGGCCGCGGGCTGGGGCGAGGCGGCGGTCGTCGAGGCGACCGTGCCCGCACAGGTCCCCGCGGTGCTGGGCTCCTTGGGTGTCCTCTCGTTGCGGTGGTTGGGCCCATCTCCGTCCGACATGCCGGGGCCCTGGTTCGGCGGGCTCCGCTTCGGCGCGGCGGGGGTGGTGGACGAGGCGTGGGCCGCGCATGGCGTGGCGCGCTGGACGCTGCCGGAGGTGCTGGTGTGGCGCACCGGGAGCGGGCTGGCGGTGGCCGCGTTCGCGCCCGAGGAGCGAGGGGGCGAGGACGTGGTGCGCTCGCGGCTCGAGCGGGTCCGCGCGCGGTTCTCCGCGGGGTATCGCCACGCGCGGGGCGCGGACGTCGCGCTCACGGTGGTGTCGTCGCGGCCGGAGTTCGAGGCGCGCGTGGAGCGGGCGCTGGAGGCGATTGCCTCGGGACAGCTCCAGAAGGTCGTGCTGGCGCGGCCCGTGGATGTGGAGGCCGCCGAGGCGTTCGACGTGGTGGACGTGCTGGCGAGGCTGCGTGAGCAGAACCCGCGCTGCGCCACCTTCCTTTTCCGCGCGCTGGACGGGACGTGCTTCCTGGGCGCGACGCCGGAGACGCTGTGTCGGGTGGAGGGCCGGGCGCTGGAGACGGAGGCCCTGGCGGGCACCGCGGCGCCGCGCGAGGCCGAGGGGTTGCGAGGACAGGACAAGGACGCGCGTGAGCACGCCGCGGTGGTCCGCTACATCCTCGCGGCGCTGCGCACGCTCGCGGACGAGGTCCACTCCGACGCGGAGCCCCAGTTGCTGGCGTTGAAGAACGTGGTGCACCTGCGCACGGGCATCGGCGCGCGGCTGCGCGAGGGGGTGTCGGCCGCGCAGGTGGTGGAGGCGCTGCATCCGACGCCGGCGGTGGGCGGGACGCCTCGGGAGCGCGCGTTGTCCTTCCTGGTGGAGCACGAGGGGCTGGACCGGGGCTGGTACGCGGGGCCGGTGGGGTGGGTGGGGCCCAAGCGGGCGCACCTGATGGTGGGGCTGCGCTCGGCGCGGGTGCGGGGTGCTCGCGCGCGGTTGTACGTGGGTTGCGGAATCGTGGCCGGCTCCATCGCGGAGGCGGAGTGGCGGGAGACGGAGATGAAGAGTCTGGCCGTGTTGCGTGCGTTGGGAGGCGGGGATGTCGGGCGACAGTAATCTCAACCTGCTGTGGGCTCGCGCGCTCGTGGAGGAGCTGGTGCGCGGCGGCGCGCGACACGCGGTGGTGTGTCCGGGGTCGCGCTCCTCGCCGCTGGCCATCGCCTGCGCGCGCGCGGAGGGCCTTCGCACCTGGTCCGTCATCGACGAGCGGAGCGCGGCCTTCTTCGGGTTGGGGCTCGCGAAGCAATCGCGCACGCCGGTGATCCTGGTCGCGACGAGCGGCACCGCGGGCGCGCACTTCTACCCGGCGGTCATCGAGGCCTCGCTGTCCCAGGTGCCCCTCATCGTGCTCACCGCGGACCGACCGCTGGAGCTGCAGGGGTGGGGCGCGGCGCAGACGGTGCCGCAGGCGCGCTTCTATGGTGAGCACGCGCGCAGCTTCACGGACGTGGGCGTGCCGGAGTCGAGCGACGTGGCGCTGTCTCACCTGCGCGCGACCGCCGCCCGCGCCGTGGCCACCTCGCTGCGGGCCCCTCGGGGCGCCGTGCAGCTCAACGTGCCCTTCCGCGAGCCGCTCGCGCCGGTGCCCGAGGCATATGGTGAGGAGCGCCTGTCCGCGCTCGCGAAGCGCGGTCGCCCGGGGATGCCGTTCACGCGCATCGCCGCGCCCGCGCCGGTGCCGGACGCGGCGGTGCTGGAGTCGGTGCGTCAGCGCATCGCCGCGACGGAGCGGGGTGTCATCGTCTGCGGTCCTCGCGACGAAGTGGACGGTTTCGCCGAGGCCATCTCCGCGCTGTCGCAGGCCACGGGCTACCCGGTGCTGGCGGAGGCCACGTCCCAGGCTCGTTATGGCGGCGGTCCGCTGACGCTCTCGCACTACGACGCGATGCTTCGTCACGCGCCGTTCGCCAGGGCGCATCGGCCGGAGCTGGTGCTGCGGTTCGGGGGGGGGCTGACGCCCAAGGTGCCGCAGCAGTGGCTGGACGGCTCGGGCGCGGACATCGTGCTCTTCAGTGACGGGGGGGCGCTGTTCGACCCCGCGCACCGCGCGGCCACGGTGGTGGAGGGCTCGGCAGTGGCGGCGTGTGCCGCGCTGGCGAAGGGCGTGAAGCGGAGCGTGGGCCGGTGGACCCAGGGCTTCCTCGCCGCGGAGCGGATGGTGCGCGGCGCGTTGGAGACGGCCTTCGCCGAGCGACCGGACTTGCTCAGCGAGCCGCGCATCGCTCGCGAGGTGGTGGCCGCGCTTCCGGCCGAGGTCCCGCTGTTCGTCTCCAGCAGCATGCCCATCCGGGACGTGGACGCGTTCGCCCCGGCGAGTGGTGTGCCGCTGCGCGTGCTGGCCAACCGGGGCGCGAATGGAATCGACGGCATCATCTCCAGCGCGCTCGGTGTCGCGGCCGCGGCGTCGCGTCCCGCCGTGCTGCTGACGGGGGATCTGGCGCTGCTGCACGACGTGGGCGCGTTCGTGACGGCGGCGCGCTCGCGCGTTCCGCTCACGGTGGTCGCGGTGAACAACGACGGCGGCGGCATCTTCTCGTTCCTACCCATCGCGCAGGCGGCGAAGCCGGACGAGTTCGAGGCATTGTTCGGCACGCCGCACGGCGTGGACCTGTCGCACGCGGCGGCGCTGGGTGGGGCTCGGCTGCATCGGCCCACGACGCCCGCGGCGCTGCGAGCGGCGGTGCGTGAAGGACTGGAAGGCGGCCTGCACCTGGTGGAGGTGCGCGTGGACCGGGCCGCGAACGTGGATGACCACCGGCAGCTCTTCGCGAGAATGGCCGCCGCACTCGGAGAGGGACCATGGGCGTGACGCTGGCGTACGAGACGTGGGGCGAAGGCCCCCGACCGCTCGTGCTGCTCCACGGCTTCACCGGGAATCGCGGCTCGTTCGACGGGCTGAAGCCGCTGATGGGCCGCTCGGTGAAGGCCATCGCGGTGGACCTGCCGGGCCACGGCGCCACGCCGCTGCCCGAGCGGCGCGGACGCGATGGCTTCCTCGATACGGTGGACGCGCTCGTGTCCCTGGTGGACTCGCTGGGGCTGGGCACGGTGGACCTGCTGGGGTACTCGCAGGGCGCGCGCGTGGCGCTGGCCGCGGCGGTGCGCGCGCCGGACCGCTTCGGTCGGCTCATCATGGAGAGCGGCTCGCCCGGGCTGCACCGTCGTCAGGAGCGCGCCGAGCGGCGGGAGTCGGACGGGCAACTGGCGGCCTTCATCCGCGCGAAGGGCGTCGACGCCTTCGTGGAGCGCTGGGAGGCGCTGCCGCTGTTCGACTCCTTGCGCGCCATGCCCGCGGAGCGGCGGGAGCGACTGCGGGCCCATCGCCGGGCCTGCACGGCGGAGGGGCTCGCCGGAGCGCTGGAGTGCCTGGGGCTGGGCGTGCAACCCGATTACTGGTCGGAGCTGCACCATCAGCGCCTGCCCACGCTGCTCTTGACGGGGGCGAAGGACGAGAAGTTCACGCAGACGGCGCGGCGGATGGCGGCGGAGCTCCCGGTGGTGTGGCGACATGCCTTCACGGACTGTGGCCATGCGCCCCATCTGGAAGCGCCGGAGGAGTACGTCCGCGAGGTGCTGGGCTTCCTGCAGACGCCCTGGTACGAGGCGCCCCAGTTCGAGGCGGCCGCCACGGGGGCGGACCCTGGGAGGATGAGTCCGTGAGCACGTCGGTTCCTGGCGCACCGGTGTCCCTGTCGAAGCCTCGTCCCACGGTGAAGACGTGGTTGATGGCCGTGCGTCCGAAGACGCTGACGGCGGCGCTGGTGCCCGTGCTGGTGGGGACGTCGCTCGCGTTCGGCCTGGGCGTGGGGCGACTGCTCCCGGCGCTCGCGGCGCTGGTGGGCGCGGTGCTCATCCAGATCGGCACCAACTTCATCAACGACTACTACGACTTCAAGAAGGGCGCGGACACCCACGAGCGCCTGGGCCCCGTGCGCGTCACGCAGAGCGGGCTCATCGCGCCGGGCACGGTGTTGATGGGCGCGGCGGTGTGCTTCATCGCGGCGACGGCGGTGGGCGCCTATCTGGTCGCGGTGGGCGGCTGGCCCATCGTCGCGATTGGACTCGCGTCGCTGCTCTGTGGCTACGCATACACGGGTGGGCCGTTCCCCTTGGGGTACAACGGCCTGGGAGACCTGTTCGTCTTCATCTTCTTCGGGCTGGTCGCGGTGACGGGGACGTTCTACGTGCAGGCCGGCACGGTGCATCCGGCGGCGTGGTGGGCGGCGATCCCCGTGGGGGCGAGCGGCACCATGCTCATCGTGGTGAACAACCTGCGCGACGTGACGACGGACGTGAAGGCCGGCAAGCGGACGCTGGCGGTGCGCTGGGGCACGACGGCGGGCAAGGCGGAGTACGTGTTGTTGCTCGCCGCCTCGTTCGCCACGCCTGTCGCGATGTACGCGCTGGGGTACGCGGCACCCTGGGTGTTCCTGTCGTTCCTGAGCCTCCCGTTGGCGGTGCCTCCGCTCCAGCGCGTGATGCGCGAGCAGGGGGCGGCGCTGAATCCCGCGCTGGGCGGCACCGCGCGCTTCCAGCTCATCTTCGGAGTGCTGTTCGGGCTGGGCCTGTACCTGCGATGATGTGAGTCCATGCGCATCGTCAAGGCAACCCTGACCCCGCTCCGACTGGAGCTGCTCCAGCCCCTGAAGACGGCCCGAGGCACCTATTCCGCGCGCGAGGGTTTCCTCGTGCGCCTCGAGGACGAAGAGGGGCGGGTGGGGCTCGGTGAGGCGATGCCGCTGCCCGAGTTCGGCACGGAGTCGCTCCCCGTCTGCGGCGAGGTGCTGGCGGCGTGGCTGTCCTCGCTCGAAGGGCAGTTCCTGGGCGACACGGTGCGCGCCGTCGAGGACACGCTGTCTCCGTTCCCGCCGACAGTGGCGAGAGGAGAGGGTGTCCGGGTGCGAGCCCGTCATCCCGCGCCCCCGGGGCCGGTGCCCGCCGCGGAGCATGCGCTGGAGCTGGCGCTGTTGGACCTGCTCGCGAGGCGGCAGGGGGTTCCGCTGTGCTGGCTCCTGGCCGAGGAGGCGCGCCCCGAGGTCCTGGTCAATGCGCTGCTGGGCGGTGAGACGGCGGAGGCGCTGGTGGATGAGGCGCGAGTGGCGGTGGCCGAGGGGTATGGGACGCTCAAGCTGAAGGTGGGCGGTCGCGCGCTGGAGGAAGACGAGCAGCGCGTGAAGGCGGTGCGCGAGGCGGTGGGGCCGGACGTGAAGCTGCGGCTCGACGCGAACGGTGGCTGGTCGGAGCTCGAGGCGAAGCGCGCGTTGGACAAGCTGGGCTGGTACCAGTTGGAGCTGGTGGAGCAGCCGACGCCGGCGGACGACCTTGCCGCGTTGTGGCGCGTGCAGCGACGTGCGCCGTGCATGGTGGCGGCGGACGAGTCGCTCGGTTCTCCGGAGACGTTGCGCGCGCTGCTGGGTTCGGATCCATTGTTGGGCGGTGGGCCGGCGGTGGGCGCGGTGGTGCTCAAGCCGATGGTGTTGGGAGGGCTGCTGCCCGGGCTCGTGGTGGCGATGCGCGCCGCTCGGCTGGGCATGCAGGCGTATGTGACGAGCTCGCTGGACGGCGTGGTGGCTCGGGCTGGGGCGGCGCACCTCGCGGCCGCGTTGCCTTCAGGGGCGCTCGCGTCGGGGCTCGCGGTGGGGAAGCTCTTCAAGAGTGAGCCCGCCGTGCATGACTACCGGCCGCTGCATGGGCGCATCCGGTTGCCGGAGACGCCGGGGCTCGGGCTGGATGCCGGAGCGGTGGTGTGACGACGTTCGGTTGTCCCATCCGCGAGGGCGCCCGCGTTCATCCGGAAGCGGAGGCGCTCACATACGCCGGGCGCTCGTGGAGCTACGGAGCGTTGGACGCCGAGGTGAATCGGTGGGTGGCCGCGCTCGAGGCCCGGGGCATCGGCGCGGGAGAGCGGGTCGCGCTGCTGTCGACGAACCAGCCGGCCTGTGTGTTCCTGTTCTGGGCCCTGGGGCGGCTGGGAGCGCTGCTGGCGCCGCTGAACGCGCGCCTCACTCGCGCTGAGTTGGCCCCGTTGGTCGAGGACATCGCGCCCGCGCTCACCTTGGCGATGGGGGCCTTGCGAGAGCGTCTGCCAGGGGCGGAGCCGCTGGAGACCTTCGCGTCGACGGCGTGCGTGGCGTCGGGGGAGAGTCTCCCACGCGAGCGGACACAGGAGACCCGCGCGTCGTCGGAGACAACGACGCCTGAGCTGGCGTCGGGAGGGCAACTGCCGAATGCGCAGTCGCTGAAGTCCTCTGTGGCGTCGGCAGTACGACCGCCAGACGAGGAACTCTTGGTAACGGGTGCGTCGCTGACGCCGTCCACGGCCTGTGCGTCGTCGACAGGGCGACCGACGGAAGGCGAGCCCCTGGCTCCCTCGGAGCCCTCGACGACCTGCGTGCCGCTGGTTGAGGACGCACCGCGCGTCGTGCTCTTTACAAGCGGGACGACGGGCAGGCCGAAGGGCGCGGTGCTGACGGAGGGCAACTTCCGTGCGTCGTGCCGAGCCTCTGCGGAGAACCTCGGAGCGCATCCCGCGCCGCGCTGGCTCGGGACGTTGCCACTGTTCCATGTCGGTGGTCTCGCGATGTTGACGCGCACCGCGTACGAGGGAGGCTGTCTCGTGCTGCACGAGCGCTTCGACGCGGAGGCCACCAGTCGAGCCATCGACGAAGGCGTGACGCACGCGAGCCTCGTCGCCACGACGCTGGAGCGGGTGCTCGACATCCGAGCCGGTCGCCAGGTGCCGGAGACCTTCAAGCTCGCGCTGATTGGCGGTGGGCCCGTGCCAGTGTTCCTGTTGGACCGGGCACGCGCAGTGGGGCTCCTGGCGCTCCAGACCTACGGTCTCACCGAGGCCTGTTCCCAGGTGACGACGGAGTCTCCCTCCGAGGCGGATGGGAAGACCGCGGGACGCTCTCTGCCGGGGACCCAGGTGCGCATCGTCGGAGATGACGGCGCTGCACGAGGCCCTGGCGAGGAAGGCAACATCGAGGTCCGAGGCCCCACGGTGATGGCGGGCTACTGGAATCGTCCCGACGCGACGCGCGAGGCGTTCCGTGACGGATGGCTCCACACGAAGGACCTCGGGGTGCTGGACGCGCGAGGTCGCCTCACGGTGCTCTCACGTCGAACGGACCTCATCGTCAGGGGAGGGGAGAACATCTACCCGGCGGAAGTGGAGGCGGTGCTCGCCAATCATCCCGCGGTGCAGGAGGCCGCGGTGATTGGCGTCCCCGACGCGAGATGGGGCGAGGTCCCCGTGGCCTTCCTCGCGCCACGCACCGGCCAGCAGCGTCCGGATGCACCGGTGCTGGAGACCTGGTGCCGTGACTCACTCGCGGGCTTCAAGCTGCCCACGCGCTTCATCTGGCTGGACGCGCTGCCCCGCAACGCGATGGGCAAGCTCGAGCGCACGGCGCTGCGCAAGGGCATCACGGAGGGGTGATAGGACTTTCCGCCGTGGGAGGCAGTGGCGCACGGGCCGAGGACTTCAGGAGCACCTCCCTGAAGCGCCCATTACGACCAGCCACGCAGACGTTGAACCCGTCCACGTTGCCGCAGCTGACCAGCTCGCCCAGGCGCTGGAACAAAGCCAGCTTCGGTGGGTCCACGACGTAGAGCGTATCCGCCGAGAGTCGGCCTTGCTCGACATCGGCCTTCAGCTCCTCACAGACCTGCTGGACATGTCGTTCATTGAAGCGCGCGGCGTATCCGCTGTTCGTCGACATACCCTTGCGATACGCGAGGTCCCCCCATCGCACGTAGTCATCCCGGGCGAAGGTGTTCTCGGTGCACGGCAGCTCCGAGTCATGGATGTAGGGTGGATACAGCACCACGTGCCGGTAGAACGAATCGAGCTGGGTCCACTCCGTCGCGCGCAGCCGGGGCCAGGGCGCCGAGCGAAACCGTTGCTGTGCCCAGAGCTCCTCGGTGTCGACCACCTGGATGAGCAGCGCACCGAGCAACACGCTCGTGATGACGACGGGGCGCTCGCGCCAGCGCCAGGTGACGAGCGCGAGGATGCCCGTGAGCACGACATAGTGCAGGGGCCAGATGAAGCGCCCCGAAGCGCGGAACATGCCCAGGACGGGCATGAACGGCTCGGCGACCTTCCGCATCGACAGCACGGTGGTGCCACCGAGGGTCATCGTCGTGGAGAACGCGAGCAACGCCAGCTGCCCCACCACGGCCAGGAGCGGCCCGTGTGCTCGAGCACGTGCGCGCGCCTGAGGCCACCAGGCGGACGGCCTGCCCAGCAGCGCGACGAGCGCGAGCACGAGGACGCCAGTGCCGAGATAACCGAAGCCCTCGTATTGGCCACTCCGCGCGGGCAGCCACGGCAACACCCGTGACCACCCCATGGGATTGATGAGCGACAACATGTCCGCGCTGTAGACACCGAATCCCTGTGTGCCTCCGCGTACGTCCTGGCCCACGTATCCGAACGCGAAGAAGACGCCACCCACGGCCAGGCATCCAGCCAGGAGCGCAAGTCCCGCCTGTCGCCAGGTGAGGTGTCTCTCCTGCCACGCCATGCTGACGAGCAGGGCCGTCGAGAGCGCGAGGACCATGACCGCCAGGTACGGGTGGACGCCAGCCGCGAGCACGTTGATGAGCAGGGCACCGCGCAACGTCCGCCACGCGCTTCGCGCATCCGGCCGCGGACGCAGGTGCAGCCACAACAAGGCTGTGAGCATCCAGTGCGCGCAGAGCGCGTCGTGCCCGAACCGGAAGACGAGCACGGGCGCGAGCACGAACAGCGCGGCCCCCAGGAGCTGATGCGAGGCCCGAGGCGTGAACAGCGCCATCAGCTTGACGCCCATGAACCCCTGGAGCGCCAGGCACGACGCGAGCCACAGCCCGATGAACTGGAAGTCCTGAGGCAGCCACCCGGAGAACGGCTTGAGCACCAGCGAGACCCACGGTGTCGAGTCCGTGAAGCCCACCGTCGTCGTGAGCGGCGCCATGTAGCCGGGCGTCCTGCCGAGGGGAAACCCCCAGGGGGCCTCACGGAAGAACCACCAGCCGAGGATGCTCTTCGTCCAGTCTCCCCATCCCAACCAATCCAGGTAGGTGGGGTCCAGCGCGCGTACACCGCCCAGCGCGACGAACCAGAGCACGCCCAGAAGCGCTCCGGCCCAGGGGAGATGTCGTGAGGCCGCGCTCATGGAAGGGGCCTCTGTGCGCGATTCGAGGACCTCAAGAGCGCCTCCCTGAACCGACCGTCACGAGCGGCGACGCAGACATTGAACCCATCCACCGTGCCGCAGGTGACGTGCTCTCCCAATCCCTGGAACAACCCCAGCTTCGGAGTATCGACGACATAGAGCGTGTCCGACGAGAGCCGGCCCTGCGCGACATCGGCCACGAGTGCCTCGCAGCTCTGCTCGACGTGTCGCTCATTGATGCGAGCGACATAGCCGCTGTTCGTCGACAGGCCCTTCCGGTACGCGAGGTCCCCCCAGCGTACATAGTCATCCCGGCGGAACGTGTTCTGGGTGCATGGCAGCTTCGAGTCATGGATGTACGGCGGATACAGCACCACGTGCCGGTAGAACGAATCCAATTGCGCCCACTCCGGTGCACCGAGCCGAGGCCACGGCGCCGGTCGAAACCGCCTCTGCGTCCACAGTTCCTCGGTGTCGACCACCTGGATGACCACCGCGCCCAGCAGGATGCCCGTGAGAACGGCGGGACGCTCGCGCCAGCGCCAGATGACGAGTGCCAGGATGCCGGTGAGCACCAGGTAGTGGAGCGGCCAGATGAAGCGGCCCGAGGAGCGGAACATCCCCAGCACGGGCATGAACACGTCGGCCATCTTGCGCGCCGACAGCACGATGACGCCGCCGAAGGTCAGCGTCGTCGAGAACGCGAGCAGCGTGAGCAGTCCCACCGCGACCCACAGTGGCTGATGGGCTCGGGCCCACGCTCGAACCTCGGGCCACCAGACAGAAGGTCGCCCCAGGACCGCGCCGAGCGCGAGCACTCCCGTGCCGAGATAGCCGAAGCCCTCGTACTGGTCCTTGCGCGTCGGGAGCGCCGGCAACATCCGTGACCACGCCATCGGGTTGATCAACGTGAGCATGTCGGAGCTGTACGCCCCGAAGCCATGCGCCGCGCCTCGTACCCCCTGGCCCACATAGCCGAACGCAAAGAAGAGCCCGCCCAGCATGAGCGTGCCCCCCAGGAACGCGAGTCCCGCCTGCCGCCGCGTGAGCAGCCGCTCCTGCCACGTCATGCTGACGAGCAGCGCCGTCGAGAGCGCGAAGACCATGACCATCAAGTACGGGTGGACGCCAGCCGCGAGCACGTTGATGAGCAGGACCTCGCGCAGCGTCCGCCACGCACTTCGCGCATCCGGCCGCGGACGCAGGTGCAGCCACAGCAAGGCCGTCAGCATCCAGTGCGCGCAGAGCGTGTCGTGCTCGAATCGGAAGACAAGCACCGGCGCGAGCACGAACAGCGCGGCCCCCAGGAGCTGATGCGAGGCCCGGTACGTGAACACGGCCATCAGCTTGACGCCCATGAACCCCTGGAGCGCCAGGCACGACGCGAGCCACAGCCCGATGAACTGGAAGTCCTGGGGCAGCCAGCCCGCGAAGGGCTTGAACGCCAGCGCGAGCCACGGATTCGAATCCGTGAAGCCTACCGTGGTGGTCAGCGGCGCCATGTAGCCGGGGGTCCTGCCGAGGGGAAAACCCCAGGGGGCCTCACGGAAGAACCACCAGCCGAGCACGTGCTGCGCCCAGTCCCCCCATCCCAACCACTCCAGAGACGTGGGGTCCAGCGCCCGCGCGCCGCCCAGCGCGATGAACCAGAGCACCCCCAGGAGCGCCCCCGCCCAGGGGACAAGTCGCGTCAGCGCCGTCTCGGGGCGCGCTGCGAGGCCAGGGCTGCGTGTGTGGGTACCCACCGACGTCCTCTTCCGCACACCAGGACCGCGACGAGGCGCGGCACTCGAAGTGGGAGGGGAGCAATACCCCGGGCGAAGGACCGGAACCAGCCCGCCGATACGCGGGAGGAGGAGCCACCGTGGATTGACAGGTCAATCAAGTGCGCGGCGAACCGCGAGGTCCCTGTCGTTTCCACCGGAGGGAGGCGGGCATGGAGCCCTCGAGGGCCCTTCATGCGCTCACCGTCGACGGTGGAGCAGGGTGTGTCCCGAGCATCACGAGGTGCCGGAGCCCCGGGGCTCACGGCGGCCCCGCCTGGGGCTCAGGACTCCGAGACGGGGTGGCCCCAGGGGTTGGTGCGCGGATACTCGCGGAGCATCGCGCTCAAGCGGTACGCCGCCGCCACCGTGGCGCTCATCCGGACCCGCCGGGTCAGGGAGGCTCCGCGGGCCGCCGTGTCGCCCAGCCGCGCCGCCTGCTGCGCGAGCTGACGCTCCACCTCGGGAGACCAACGGGAGAATTCGAGCCATTCCATGGAACTGCTCCTTCGCGAACCACGCGTGAGGGGGAAGCGCCACCTAACCACTGGCGATCTCCGAATGCACGACGCCGCGCGTTGCCCACGACGTCAATGCGGTGTTTCCGACAGCGATTCCTTCTGCCGTTCGACAACTGTGATTCGGTGTGAGTGCAATGTTGAAGTCCGTAAGGAATGTCTGCCCACCTTGACTCCTCGCGGGAACCCACCGGGTGGGGAGTGCACCCCCGCCTGCAACCGCGAACACCCAGGGGCTGATTCCAGAGGCTCGCCGAGGGGTGAAACTCAAACATGCAAGGAATTTTCCCCGGGGCGTTCTTTGAATCGAGAGGCACGGGGTCGGGGTGACGGGATGGGTCGCACGCTCGCCGGTGGAGTTGGCGAGGACTCGGGGCCGCATTGTTTGCGTGGGCCGAGTGAAAACGCGACGGCGGCGCCTTTCTGGAGTCCACTCGCGTGAGGGGACCGCGCGAGAGCGAGGGTGAATGGCCCGCTGATAATTCCAGCCATGGCCTGGGGGATGAATCATCAAAGGCAGCTCAACAACGAGACGACCCGGAGGGCGGACGTGGCTCCAGAAACTGTTGATGTCATCATCGTGGGATGTGGACCGGTCGGAGCGATGGCGGCCAACCTGCTCGGACTGCAGGGCGTCAGGACGCTCATCGTGGAGAAGGAGCTGTCCGCGCATGCCCAGTCGCGCGCCATCAGCCTGGATGACGAGGCGCAGCGCATCTTCCAGTCCGCGGGCCTGGAGGGAGAGCTGGGGCCGGGCTTCCATCCCTGCAAGACGCTGCGCTACCTGGATGACCGCCTGCGCGTGCTCGCGGAGGTGGACTTCACGAAGCTGGACCGCCCCTACGGGCATGACGTGGCCACCTTCTTCCAGCAGCCGCGGATGGAGGCGATGCTGCGCAAGGGCATGGCGCGCTTCGAGCACGTGGAGCTGTGGCAGGGCCACGAGGTCGAATCCTTCGTGCAGGACGCAGAGGGCCTCACGGTGCGCGTGCGCGAGCTCGCCAGCGAGCGGGTGCTCACCGTCCGCGCCCGCTACCTGCTTGCGTGCGACGGCGCGCACAGCCCCATCCGACGCAAGCTGGGCCTGAAGCTCGAGGGCACCACGGGCCTGGAGCACGCGCTCGCCATCACCGTGAGCACGTCGTCGCCGGAGCCCGACTACACCAGCTACCTGTGTGGCCCGAAGCGCCGCGGGTTCATCGCGCGCACCGCGCGGGACGAGATGCGCTTCGACATCATCGTCGACCCGGACGCGGACCTGGAGGCGGTGCGGCAGCCGGACCACGTGCGCACGCTCATCGCGCCGTACATCGACCCGTCGACGGTGAAGATCCGCTCCATCAACGTCCACTCGTACCACTCGCGCCTGGTGGACCGCTGGCGGGTGGGACGCGCCTTCCTGATGGGGGACGCCGCGCACCTGATGCCGCCGTTCCTGGGCCAGGGCCTGTGCGCGGGCTTCCGCGACGCGGCGAACCTGACCTGGAAGCTGGCGCGGGTGCTGGACGGCTCGGCGGACGACTCGCTCTTGGATACGTACGAGCAGGAGCGGCGCGGCCACGTGGCCGAGGTCATCAAGAGCTCGGACGCCATGGGCCGGGTGATGATGTCCGGAGGCCAGGTGCTCTCGCGCGTGCGCAACGCGCTCATCCAGCTCCTCTACCGCCTGCCCGTCACCGGGGAGTTCATCCGCCAGTTCAAGGTGAAGCCCGTCTTCGCGCTGGAGCAGGGGTTCCTGCTCGGCGCGCGACGCAAGAAGGCCGCGCCGGAGGGCACCTACTTCCCGCAGCCGCGCGTGGAGGTGCTCGAGGGGCAGCGGGTCCTGCTGGACCACGTGCTGGGCGATGGCTTCGTCGTGCTCACGCGGCCGGGCGCCTCGCAGGACCTGCAGCGGGAGGCCCGTGCGCTGGCGGCGGAGCTGGGCGCGCGTGCGTGGACCGTGCTCTCCGCGGAGCGCATCGGCGAGCCTCCGCCGGAGGCGCTCGTGGACACGGAGGGCCGGCTGGTCGCGTGGTTCGCCCGCCACGGCAAGGACGTGGTGGTGCTGCGCCCGGACCGCTACGTGTTCGGCACGGCGACGGGGCCGGAGCTGGAGGGGCTTCGCCGCTCGCTGCGTGGACGCATCCGTCCGCGCGCGCGCACGGCGGACGCGGTGGTGCGTCGCGCGGGGTAGGTCGGTGGAACACGACGGGGCGCCCAGGCCGATTCCTCGGCCCGTGACGCCCCCGGGGCATGACTGAGCGGGGCTCGCCTTCCGAGCGGGCCCCGGTGGGACCTCAAGCCGCGGCGGGCTTGATCATCTGCTGGGCGCGCTCGACACAGTCGCCCATGAAGCGCAGGTAGATGTCCAGCGCCTGCGCGCCCGTCTTGCCGATGACCGCGGTCTTCTCCGGGACCTGGTCCAGCAGCTTGCCGAGCATGACCTCGTTGAGCGCGGTGTGGCCCACGTCCAGCTCCGCGTGCTCCTTCACGAAGGACATGGCCTCCATGATGTCCTCGCCACAGACGCGCTTGGCCTGCTCCATCAGCCCGGGCGCGAACACGACGGACAGGTTCTCGATTTCATATTCGATGGCCACCTGCGCCGCCGGCATCTCGCCGACGATGGTGTCCTCGTGGATCTTCCGGTACTCGACCATCGCCTGCGTGGGCGTCTGGCTCAAGAGCGCGTTCACGTCCAGCTGCGGAGAGCGGCGCGAGTTCCACCGGGCCACCAGGTTCTTGGTGTCCTCGATCATCATCAGGTGGTGGCCCTCCTCGTGCTTCGCGTGGGTGATGAGCTTCTCGCCCACGTCCTTGAGGCCCATCTTCACGGAGGCCTCGCCCGCGCGGCGGATCCACTTGTCCACCGGCTCCGTCATGTAGACACCCAGCGAGTTGAGCTGGATGAGGAAGCCCTCCACGAGCGCCGGGTCCACGTTGGGATCCAGCAGCGCCTTCAGGGCGGGGGACGTCTTGAGGCGCTCGCGCACGGGGGCCACGTGCGGAACATAGTTCTGCTCCACGAATTGCTTGCTCATGTGTCTACCTCTGGGGCGTTTAGCGAGGGTTGTGGGCGCCGCGGCGCCCGATGGTCAGCTCACTGATGTGCTCGAGGAAGTCCGGAATCAGCTTGGAGGAGATGATCCACATGTAGGGATCGGGCCCTCCGTGGATGCCGGCCTCCTGCACGTAATCCCCCCCCTCGTCCTCACATAGGAAGTGGAACGAGGTGCGGCGGCGCGCCGCGTACCACCGGCGCGCGGCGTCCACCAATGCGACATAGGTGGACGGTCCTTCTTCGGTCAGCGGGAACAGGCGGGCCATGTCCAGCAGGCAGTACAGGTTCGTGCCCCGCTGACCCAGCTCCAGCACCGTCGCGGCCACGGGGACTCCGTTGCGCCGCGCGACCAGGATCTCCCGCTCACGCTCGAGATTGAACTGCTTCCAGCGCGCCTGCACCGGACGCATGTCGATGCGCTCGCGCGTGAAGTCCAGCGCGTCCACGTAGCAGGCGGGGCGGGTGCGCGCGATGGTGTCCGCCAGCAGCGTCAGCTCCTGCGCCGTCGCGAGGCCAATCTGGATGCCCTCGTGCGCGCGGCCCGTCTGCTCGTGCGTGTACACGTCCAGCATGTGCACCTTGCGCGTGAAGGCCAGGCCCTGGCCCGTCTCCATCTGCCGCTCGGCGTAGCGCACGTGCGCCTTGGCGATCCACGGGTTGAGCGCCTCCACGTAGGCCACCACCCAGCGGAAGTCCGGGTCGCTCTGCGGATGCTCGAAGGTGCGCACGTACAAGTCGCGCATGATCTGCCCCGGCTCCTGCACGCTCGGGGGCGGCTTGCCGGGACGCTTGGCGACCTGGTGCCCCATCCACGCGTGGCGGTAGGGCTTCATGAAGGACAGCGTCGCCTCGGGGCCGCGCTCGGACGGCCACACCGCCTGGCAGAACAGCTGCGGAATCTCCGCGCCGCGCTTGGCCATGCTCCGGAAGGCCAGCCGCTGCTCCTCGAACTCCTCGGACGTCTTGCCCGCGAGGCTGAAGAAGCCCGAGCGGGTGAACAAATCCCACAGCCCGTCCTCCATGTTCTCGCTGGTGCGAGTGGCGGGGGACGTCGTCTGCGACACGAAGCGCACCCAGCGCGCCTCGTCCACGGAGTAGGGCTGCACGCTCAGGCCGCACAGCATGTAGCCATCCGCGCGGGGGCTGGTGACGTAGCGGATCTCCCCGCGCAACGTCAGCGTCTGGCCCTCGCCCGTCTGCAGCTCGATGTGCGGCGGCAGCAGGCCGGGGAACATCAGGTCCTCGGGCTTGCAGCGCAGGCACAGGCCGGAGAACGACAGGTCCACCACGTCGCGCTGCAGCTCGCCCAGCTCCCGCCACAGCGGGTGATGGAAGCGCACGTTCGCGCCCGCGGGGGCGGGGACGCGGCGGTGCCAGCGGTGACGGATGCGGGAGATGCGCGTGGGCAGCTGCGTGTAGAGCCGCTCGCCGTCGCCGCTGCCGCCGTCCAGGCGCATGCGGTACGCGCTGTTGTAGCCGATGACGTCCACGTCGAAGGGCGCCTCGCCCCACTCGGTGACGGGCTCCTCGGAGCGCCACTCCAGCTGCGACGTCGCCGTGTTGAAGCGCTCGAGCACCATGCGCACCGAGCGGCCCTTGCGGCGCAGCACGCCGTTGTTCCCGGACGCGCAGATGGCCACCAGGATGGAGCGGATGCGCTCGGCCTGCTCGATGGTGTCCTGCACCGGCAGCACCGACGCCGCCGGCTCCGCCACGCCGTTCTTCAGCGCGTCCGCCAGCAGGGAGAGGATCTGCCGGCCCTGCTCCACCGTCACGCCCACCAGCTGCAGGCCGACGGGCGCGCTCGCCGTCTCCGCGTCCGCGCGGATGAACGCGCCGACCAGGGGACCGATGGTGAGCCCACGGCCCTTGAGGAAGACGGGAAGGGTGGGGCCCTCGGCGTGCGTCACGGGACCGCGCGGCATCACCCAGACCACGGTGGGGCTCAGTCGCGTCACCTCACCGAGCGTCGCGTCCAGCGTGCCCAGCGAGCACGTGATGGCGTTGGCGCCCCGGCCGTGCAGCGAATAGCCCGAGTCGTCCAGCGCGGCTTCCGCTGGCGGCAGCGGAATCACATTGATGAAAGCGTCGCGGCTATCGAACTCGACCGTCCGCCGGTCGGAGAGCGGGTTTCCCCCTTCCATGTCCAGGAGCCCCCTTCTCCGGTAGTGAGGAACGCCTGATGCGGATGGCGAAGTTGCAAGCACAACAGTTCCTCCCTGCTCCAGCGGTGCTGCGGTGGGCGGCATTTCGCTATGGGTCCGTATCATACGGAGTCGAGAGGAACAGTCAAATCGAATTTGTGCAGCCTTGCTGTTTTCGTCAAGGCCGGAATCTAGGGCACTGGGTCAACCGTGACAGGCCATTTCTCCAAGTTTCACGAACTGCATGCCCGGCACCCGACAACGGCACGGCCAAGATGTCGCGAAGCTGTAATGTCTCCAGTCAACCACGCCCTGCGTACTTTCTCGTAGTGAAATGGAGCGCGTCGGATTCCGCCAGTAAAGTCCCTCTGTAGGGCCAACGGGACGAGGTGCGGCATGAGCGCGGCGCGGGATTGGGTGGACAGGACGTCGGGTGAAGCCGGGGCGGCGCCCCAGGCTGCTTCCCCGAGGGCCTTGCTGGCGTCGGTGGAGGGTCCGGATTCCCAGCAAGTGGATGTCGCGGCGCTCATGGAAGAAGCCCTGGAATTGCTGGAAGCCACGCGAAGAATCCACGGCATCGAAGTGAAACTGGAACTTCCAGGGGAAACCGTTCTGGCGCGGACAGGGGCGCGACGTACACGGCAGGTGTTGCTGCTGTTGCTGTCGCACGCGGCGGACCACGCGGGGGAGGGAAGTGTGCGCGTGGTGCTGGACGCGCCGGATGACTTCGGTGACGAGCCGCCGCGCTTCCAGGTGGTGACGTCCGCGGCGCGGCTGTCCGCGCGCGAGCTCCAGGCGGTGTTCCTGTCGCCCATGCTGGTGGGGCCCGCGCATCGTCGGCTCGCCCGGGCGCGGGAGCTGGTGGAGTCCGTGGGCGGGGCGCTCGGCGTGGAGCGCGGCGATGGCGAGGGCCTCACGGTGACGGTGGAGCTTCCCGCGCCGGGCCTCGCCTGCTGGTAGGTCGGTGCGCAGGCGCGGTCCTCCAGGCCTGGCGCGCGTGCCCGAGCGCATGCGGCGCCGCTGGGTCCGATAAGTCCTGCAACCTGGAGGAGCGGCCAAACTCCTTGACGGGAGGGGGGCGGGTTCTCGACTATCCCGCGCCAATTCTTACACGGCCACACCTTCCAGGAGTACGTCCATGGCTCCCCCGACTTCCGGCGAGAAGATCACCCTCCAGAACGGCAAGCTGTCCGTGCCGGACCATCCGATCATCCCCTACATCGAGGGCGACGGCACGGGCCGCGACATCTGGCGCGCGTCCCAGGCCGTGTTCGACGCCGCGGTGGAGAAGGCCTACAAGGGCAAGAAGAAGATCGCCTGGCATGAGGTCCTCGCCGGCGAGAAGTCCTTCAAGCAGGTCAACAACTGGCTTCCCGACGAGACGGTCGAGGCCTTCCGCACCTACCTGGTCGGCATCAAGGGCCCGCTGACGACGCCGGTGGGCGGCGGCATCCGCTCGCTGAACGTGGCGCTGCGCCAGCTGCTCGACCTGTACGTCTGCCTGCGCCCCGTGCGCTACTTCAAGGGCGTGCCCAGCCCGGTCAAGTCGCCGGACAAGGTGGACATGACCATCTTCCGTGAGAACACGGAGGACATCTACGCGGGCATCGAGTTCGAGGCCGGCAGCCCCGCGGCGGCGAAGTTCCTGGACCTGCTGAAGAAGGAGTTCCCGAAGGAGTTCGGGAAGATCCGCTTCCCGTCCGACATCGGCCTGGGCGTCAAGCCCGTGTCCAAGGAGGGCAGCGATCGGCTCATCCGCGCGGCCATCCAGTACGCGGTGGACCACAAGCGCAAGAGCGTCACGCTGGTCCACAAGGGCAACATCATGAAGTTCACCGAGGGCGCCTTCCGCAAGTGGGGCTACGAGCTGGCCGCCCGGGAGTTCGGTGACAAGGTCTACACGTGGGACCAGTGGGAGGTGACGAAGGCCGCCAAGGGCGAGGAGGCCGCCAACGCCGAGCAGAAGGCCGCCGTGGCCGCCGGCAAGATCGTCATCAAGGACTCCATCGCGGACATCACGCTGCAGCAGGTGCTCACGCGTCCGGACGAGTTCGACGTCATCGCCACGCTGAACCTCAACGGCGACTACCTGTCGGACGCGCTGGCGGCGCAGGTGGGCGGCATCGGCATCGCCCCGGGCGGCAACATCAACTACGTCACGGGCCACGCGGTGTTCGAGGCCACGCACGGCACGGCGCCCAAGTACGCGGACCAGGACAAGGTGAACCCGGGCTCGGTCATCCTCTCCGGTGAGATGATGTTCCGGCACCTGGGCTGGCACGAGGCCGCGGACCTGATGATCCAGGGCATGGACCGCGCCATCGCCGCCAAGACGGTGACGTACGACTTCGCCCGCCTGATGAAGCAGGAGGGGCAGTCCGGGGTGACCGAGGTGAAGTGCTCCGAGTTCGGTCAGGCCATCATCAAGCACATGTAGTCCCCTCGCGGGGAATTGGGAGACGGCGAAGCCATGGCTCAGAATCGCAAGAAGAAGATTGGCCTCATCGGTGGCGGGCAGATCGGCGGCAACCTCGCGCTGCTGGCGGTGCAGAAGTCGCTCGGTGACGTGTTCCTGTACGACATCCCGGCGGCCGAAGGCCTGGTCAAGGGCAAGGCCCTGGACATCAACCAGCTGGCGGCGGTGGACGGCTACGACTGCCGCGTCACCGGCACCACGGACTGGAAGGATGTCGCTGGCTCGGACGTGATCATCATCACGGCCGGCATGCCCCGCAAGCCGGGCATGAGCCGCGAGGACCTGCTGGAGATCAACCTCAAGATCATGACGGACGTGGCGGGCAACATCAAGCAGCACGCCCCCAACGCCTTCGTCATCAACGTGGCGAACCCGCTGGACGCGATGGTGTTCGCGCTCCACAAGATCGCCGGCCTGCCGGACAACATGGTCGTGGGCATGGCGGGCGTGCTGGACACCAGCCGCTTCAAGTGCTTCGTGGCCGAGGCGCTCGGCTGCTCCATCCGTGACGTGGAGGCGCTGGTGCTCGGCGGCCACGGCGACGACATGGTGCCCCTGGTGCGTCACAGCACCGTGGGCGGCGTGCCCCTCACGGAGCTCATCGCGAAGGACAAGCTGGACGCCATCGTCAAGCGCACCCGCGAGGGCGGCGCGGAGCTGGTCGGCCTGTACAAGACGGGCAGCGCCTACTTCGGGCCCGCGGCCTCCTCCATCGCCATGGCGGAGAGCTTCATCTTCGACCGCAAGCGCATCCTGCCGGGCGCGGCCCTGCTCAAGGGCCAGTACGGCATCAACGGCTACTTCTTCGGGACCCCCGTGCAGATCGGCGCGGGCGGCATCGAGAAGGTCATCACCGTCGACCTGAACGACGCCGAGAAGGCCGAGCTGGAGAAGTCCTTCCAGTCGGTCAAGAAGACGGTCGACTCCGTCAAGCTGTAGGCTGTTCCAGTCAGAAGCCCGTCGGGAACCCCCGGCGGGCTTCTTGGCTGATGCCGCGAATGACGCGGGCTTATCGAGTTTCTCGCCGCCGTTGCGGCGTGCTTCCAGCAAGTTAACTAGCCTGTAGAACTCGCACGGAGATGTCCGGAGCGTGGCGCGCCGGTTGTGGCGGGCCGGCTGACGGCAGGCGCCCTGGATCCGGCGGTCAAGGAGACGATGATGGCAGCAGCAGCGCGGTTCACAGTGGTGGGCGGCGGTCTCGCCGGGCTGATGACGACGATCAAGCTCGCGGAGGCGGGCCACCAGGTGGATGTGCTCTCGCTCGTCCCGGTGAAGCGCTCTCACTCGGTCTGCGCGCAGGGAGGCATCAACGGCGCGGTGAACACCAAGGGAGAGGGTGACCACCCGGAGATCCACGTCAAGGACACGCTGCGCGGCGGCGACTTCCTGGCCGAGCAGATCTCCGTGAAGGGCATGTGCTACGCGGCCCCCGGCATCATCTACCTGCTGGACCGCATGGGCGTGACGTTCAACCGCACGCCGGAGGGCCTCTTGGACTTCCGCCGCTTCGGCGGCACGCTCCACCACCGCACCGCCTTCGCCGGCGCCACGACGGGCCAGCAGCTGCTCTACGCGCTGGACGAGCAGGTCCGCCGCTACGAGGCCGAGGGCAAGGTCACCAAGTACGAGTACTGGGAGTGGCTCGGCACGGTGAAGGACGAGGGCGGCCGCTGCATCGGCAGCGTGGCCGTGGACCTCCGGACGATGGAGATCCGCACCTTCCCGGCGGAGGCCGTGTGCCTGGCCACGGGTGGCCCGGGCATCGTCTTCGGCCGCTCCACCAACTCCGTCATCAACACCGGCACCGCCGCGGGTCGCGCCTACATGGAGGGCGCCATCTACGCCAACGGCGAGTTCATCCAGGTGCACCCGACGTCGATTCCGGGCGAGGACAAGCTGCGCCTGATGAGCGAGTCGGTGCGCGGCGAGGGTGGCCGCGTCTGGGTGCCGCGCAAGAAGGGCGACACGCGCGGGCCCCGGGACATCCCGGAGAGCGAGCGCTGGTACTTCCTCGAGGAGAAGTACCCCAAGTACAAGAACCTGGTCCCCCGCGACGTCGCCACGCGCGAGATCTTCATGGTCTGCCGCGACCTGGGCCTGGGCGTTGGCGGGCGCGACGGCGTGTACCTGGACGTCACGCACATCCCGGCCAAGACGCTCGACGCGAAGATCAAGGGCGTGATGGAGATCTACGAGAAGTTCGTCGGAGATGATCCGCGCGTCACGCCGATGGTCATCTTCCCGGGCATGCACTACTCGATGGGCGGCCTGTACGTGACGTTCGAGGCCGACTCGAAGACGCTCACGCCGCTCGAGGGCAGCCCCAAGAACCAGTCCACCAACATCCCGGGCCTGTACGCCGCGGGCGAGGCGGACTACGCGTTCCACGGCGGCAACCGCCTGGGCGCCAACTCGCTGCTCTCCTGCATCTACTCGGGGATGATCGGCGGCCCGGCCATGGCGTCCTTCGCCAAGAGCCAGACGACGAGCGCGGCGGCCATGCCGGAGAAGTACTTCCAGGACGCCAGGCGCTACTGGGAGGACCGGTTCGCCACCATCAAGAAGATGGCGGGCCCGGAGAACCCGTACGGCCTGGCGCAGGAACTGGGCGACGTGATGACGGAGAACTGCACCGTCGTGCGCTACAACGACCGCCTGAAGAAGACGGTGGAGAAGATCCGCGAGCTGAAGGGCCGCTGGAAGAGCGTCAACGTGCTGGACACGGGCAACTCGTCCAACCGCTCGATGTCGTTCGTCAACCAGCTCTGGAACATGCTGGAGCTGGGCGAGGTCATCGCCACGAGCGCGCTCTTGCGCGACGAGAGCCGCGGCGCGCACTACAAGCCGGACTTCTCGCTGCCCGAGCCGAAGACGAAGGATCCCAACGACGATCCCGCCTGGATGGCGCTGTGGCAGGCGCGCCACGACAAGTGGGCGAAGACGACCATCGCGAAGTACGCGGAGCAGGGGCCGAACATCTCCTACGAGGATGTGCCGACGCCCGTGCTGAAGCCCGAGCCGCGCTGGTACGCGTAAGGCACCGGGGAACTTTCTGGGCGTGCCCGCGCCTGAATCGCGCGGGCCCCCGTAACTGACTTGGAAGCGAAGGGTCGAGCGACATGGACACCGCACAGGCAGGCGCCGTCAGCAGCCAAACCATCTCCTTCCGCATCTGGCGGCAGGATGATCCGAACCAGCCGGGCCACTACGAGGAGTTCAAGGTCCCGTATCGCAAGGGCGCCAACGTCATCTCGTGCCTGATGGAGATCCAGCGCAACCCCGTCACCGTGGAGGGCAAGAAGGTTGCGCCGGTGGTGTGGGACGCCGCGTGCCTCGAGGAGGTCTGCGGCAGCTGCGCGATGAACATCAACGGCCGCGTGCGCATGGCCTGCTCGGCGCTCATCGACAAGCTGGAGCAGCCGATCACGCTGGAGCCCATGAGCAAGTTCCCGGTGGTCCGGGACCTGGCCGTGGACCGCAGCCGCATGTTCGAGGCCCTCAAGAAGGTGAAGGGCTGGATCCCGACGGACGGCACGCACAACCTGGGCCCCGGCCCGCGCCAGTCCCCGATGGACCAGTCCACCATGTACGTGCTGTCCACGTGCATCACGTGCGGCAGCTGCCTGGAGGCGTGCCCGCAGGTGACCCTGGGCAACGACTTCGTGGGCGCCGCGGCCATCAGCCAGGCCCGCCTGTTCAACATGAACCCCACGGGCAAGCTCAACTCCGAGGAGCGCGTGCGCGCGCTCATGGGCCCCGGCGGCGTGCAGGACTGCGGCAAGGCGCAGAACTGCGTGAAGGTCTGCCCGAAGGAGATCCCCCTCACCACCTCCATCGCGATGATGAACCGCCAGGTGACCAAGCTGGTCATCAAGGACCTCTTCTCGCAGGAGGAGGAGAAGAAGGGCCACAGCGGTCCAGGGTGACGCTCGCGCGGGCGCTCCGCCGTGTCCTCGGCCCCGCGCCGGTCTCCCTCGTGGAGCCCGGGCGGGGCTGTTGACGTTCCAGGGGCAGGGGCGCGGTGAAGGGCGCCTCATCTGCCCGGACATTCCTGGTTATCAGCGGTCCACACCGTGCCGCACCGCGGTGCCTGTCGGGTCAAACGGCCTTGCCATCCGTCGGTTTCTGCGCAATGAGGGCGACGCGCTGACGCCTGTAAGGGGTCGTCCCCCTCGTCTCCACATGGAGCCTCGATGAAGATCCACGAGTACCAGGGCAAGGAAATCTTCCGGAAGTACGGCGTGCCCACGCCGAAGGGAATCCTCGCGCTCTCGCCCAACGACGCGGAGGCCGCGGCGAAGACGCTCGGCACGCCCGTCGTGGTGGTGAAGGCCCAGATCCACGCCGGTGGTCGTGGCAAGGGCGGCGGCGTGAAGCTCGCCAAGAGCCCCGCCGAGGCGAAGGAGCTGGCCAAGCAGATGCTTGGCATGAAGCTCAAGACCATCCAGACCGGGCCCGAGGGCCAGACGGTCCACAAGGTCTACATCGAGCAGGGGCTCGACATCGGCCAGGAGCTGTACCTGGGCGTGACGCTCGACCGCGCCACCAGCCGCGTTACCTTCATGGCGTCCCGCGAGGGCGGCGTGGAGATTGAGGAAGTGGCGGAGAAGCACCCGGAGAAGATCCTCCGCGAGACGGTGGATCCGGCGGTGGGCTTCCTGGACTTCCAGGGCCGCAAGCTGGCCTTCGGCCTGGGCCTGACGGGCCCGACGGTGAACAAGTTCGTCCAGTTCTGCACCGCGCTCTACAAGATGTTCGTGGAGACGGACGCGTCCCTGGTGGAGATCAACCCGCTGGTCATCCTGAAGGATGGCGGCGTGGTGGCGCTCGACGCGAAGGTGACCTTCGACGAGAACGCGCTCTACCGGCACAAGGACCTGCTCGAGTACCGCGACCTCGCCGAGGAGGAGGCGCGCGAGACGCAGGCCAAGGAGTGGGACCTGGCGTACATCGCGCTCGATGGCAACATCGGCTGCATGGTGAACGGCGCGGGCCTGGCCATGGCCACCATGGACACCATCAAGCTGGTGGGCGGTGAGCCGGCCAACTTCCTGGACGTGGGCGGTGGCGCGACGAAGGAGAAGGTGACGGCGGCCTTCAAGCTCATCCTGGCCGACCCTGCGGTGAAGGCGGTGCTGGTCAACATCTTCGGCGGCATCATGAAGTGCGACGTCATCGCCGAGGGCATCATCGCCGCGGCGAAGGAGGTCCAGCTCAAGGTCCCGCTCGTGGTGCGCCTGGAAGGCACCAACGTGGAGCTGGGCAAGCAACTGCTCAGCAACTCCGGCCTCGCCATCACCCCGGCGGACAACCTGCGTCAGGCGGCCGAGAAGGCCGTCGCCGCGCTGAAGTAGTCCGCGCGCTTCATTGCCCACACCTTAAGGAGCGCCATGAGCATCCTCGTCAACGAAAACACGAAGGTCCTCTGCCAGGGCATCACCGGCTCGGCGGGCTCGTTCCACTCGAAGCAGATGCTGGAGTACGGCACGAAGCTCGTGGCCGGCGTGACGCCGGGCAAGGGCGGCACCCAGTTCGAGGGCAAGGTTCCCGTGTATGACACGGTCGCCGACGCCGTGAAGCAGACGGGCGCGAACACGTCCGTCATCTTCGTCCCGCCCCCGTTCGCCGCCGACTCCATCATGGAGGCCGCCGACGCGGGCGTGTCCCTCATCATCACCATCACCGAGGGCATCCCCGTCCTCGACATGGTGCGCGCCAAGCGCTACCTGCAGGGCAAGCCGGGCGTGCGCCTCATCGGCCCGAACTGTCCTGGCGTCATCACCCCCGGCGCCAAGTGCAAGATCGGCATCATGCCGGGCCACATCCACAAGCCGGGCCGCATCGGCGTGGTGTCGCGCTCGGGCACGCTGACGTACGAGGCGGTGCACCAGCTCACCCAGCTGGGCCTGGGCCAGTCGACGGCCGTGGGCATCGGCGGAGACCCGGTCAACGGCACCGACTTCGTGGACGTGCTGAAGCTGTTCCAGGCGGACCCGGACACGGACGCCGTCATCATGATCGGTGAGATCGGCGGCAGCGCCGAGGAGGCGGGCGCGGAGTACGTGGCCCGCGAGTTCACCAAGCCCATCGCCGGCTTCATCGCCGGCCAGTCGGCGCCCCCGGGCAAGCGCATGGGCCACGCCGGCGCCATCATCTCCGGCGGCAAGGGCACGGCGACGGAGAAGATCAAGGCGATGGAGGCCGCGGGCATCCTGATGGCCGCCAGCCCCGCCGAGCTGGGCACCACCCTCCAGGAGGCCGTCAAGCGCGGCCCCAAGAAGCGCTAACACCCCTTAAAGGGAAAAGGAGCCAGTCACATGGCCATCGAGCGTACGCTGTCCATCATCAAGCCGGACGGTCTGCAGAAGGGCGTCATCGGGAAGATCATCAGCCGCTTCGAGGAGAAGGGTCTGAAGCCGGTCGCCATCCGGCTCCAGCAGCTCTCCCAGAAGGAGGCCGAGGGCTTCTACGCGGTCCACAAGGCCCGGCCCTTCTTCAAGGACCTGGTGCAGTTCATGATCTCCGGCCCCGTCGTCCTGATGGTGCTCGAGGGCGAGAACGCCGTCCTGGGCAACCGCGACATCATGGGCGCCACCAACCCCGCGCAGGCGGCCGAGGGCACCATCCGCAAGGACTTCGCCACCAGCATCGACCAGAACACGGTCCACGGCTCCGACAGCCTGGAGAACGCGAAGAACGAGATCGCGTACTTCTTCCGGGAGACGGAGATCCAGCCGTACGAGTACACCGCCAAGAAGTAGGCGACAGGGCCCTTCCAAGGGCTCCTGACCCGCGGCCCGGTGTCGGCACCCGTCATGGGGCTGGCCCGGGCCGTTGGTTTTCGAGCGGGGCGGTGTGAGGATGCGTAGGGTTGGGGGAGGGGAGTGCGTTCCCGTGTCGACCTGGCGACCAGGGCCTCCTTTGACACCTCGACCCCAGGTGTGGGAAGGGACGCCCCCGGGCCCCCGTTTCACTGCGCGACGACGATGACCGAGACCTCCGCCACCGCCACCCTTCCCGTCACGGAGCCCTTGCCGGCGCCTGCTCCCGCGAAGCTCGTGGACGTGGCCAGCCTGTCCATGGAGGGGCTCACCCGCTTCGTCACCGAGCAGCTGGGCGAGCGCGCCTTCCGTGCCCCGCAGATCTACCGCTGGCTGCACCAGCGCGGCGCCACCTCGTTCGACGAGATGACGGACCTGTCCAAGGCCTTCCGCGAGAAGCTCAAGGTCGCCGCGGAGATCATCCCGCTGGTGAAGGACCTGGAGCAGCGCAGCGTCGACGGCACCATCAAGTACCGGTGGAAGACGCGCGACGGGCGCTACATCGAGTCCGTCTACATGCCCTCCGAGGACCGCCGGACGCTGTGCGTGTCCACCCAGGTGGGCTGCGCCATGGCCTGCGGCTTCTGCATGACGGGCACCATGGGGCTCAAGCGCAACCTGACGCCCAGCGAGATCGTCGCGCAGGTGCACGCCGTCAATCGCGAGGTCCGCAAGAACGAGGGCCACGAGACGCTGCGTCCCTTGAGCAACCTCGTGTTCATGGGCATGGGCGAGCCCCTGCACAACTTCGAGAACCTCAAGACGGCGCTCGCCATCCTCCAGTCCGAGGACGGGCCCAACTTCAGCCACCGCCACATCACCGTCTCCACCGTCGGCCTCGTCCCCATGATCGAGCGCTTCGGCCAGGAGACGGACGTGAAGCTGGCCATCTCGCTCAACGCCAGCACGGACGAGCAGCGCAGCAAGACGATGCCCGTCAACCGCAAGTGGAACATCGCCGCGCTGTTGGACGCGTGCCGCAAGTTCCCGCTGCGCCAGGGCCGCCGCATCACCTTCGAGTACGTGCTCATCCAGGGCTTCAACGACAGCGATGAGGACGCGCACCGGCTCATCCAGCTGCTCAAGGGAATTCCGGCGAAGGTCAACCTGATTCCCTACAACGAGAACCCTGGCCTGGGGTTCCTCACCACCGCGGAAGAGCGGGCGGAGCAGTTCCGGGCCATCCTGTCGGACGGCCACGTGGCCGCCTACATCCGGAAGAATCGGGGCCGGGACATCGCGGGGGCCTGCGGGCAGCTCGCGAATCGTGGCGAGGCCACTCCGGCCGAAAGCACGACATAAAGTCCCGAGCTTCCTTGACAATCCCGCGGGTGCGGCGTTAAGAGCGCCACCCCGTTTACATCGTCGTTTCCTGTTCGCTGGAGCACTCCATGGCCGTCGTCCTCCGTCTTGCCCGCGCGGGCGCCAAGAAGAAGCCCTACTACCACGTGGTCGCTACCGACTCCCGCAACCCCCGGGATGGCAAGTTCATCGAGGCCGTCGGCGCGTACGACCCGAACCTCAACCCGCCCAAGGTGGAGTTCAACGAGGAGCGGCTGAACTACTGGCTGAAGACGGGCGCGACCCCCTCCGAGACCGTCGCGGACCTCATCAAGGTCAACGCGAAGGCCGTGAAGTCCACCCCCGCGGCTTGATCCGCGACCGGCTTTACTGAGCGGACGTGGAGCAACTCCTCACGTATCTGGCGCGGGCCCTGGTCGATCAACCTGACCAGGTGGGCCTGCGCATCTCCGAGGTGGACGGCGCACGGCTCTACGAGCTGAAGGTCGCCCCCGAGGATGTCGGCAAGGTCATCGGCCGTGACGGGCGCACCGTGAACGCCCTCCGGACGCTGCTCAATGCCGCCGCCCAGAAGTCTGGCCAGAAGGTCCGGCTGGAGATCCTGGACGACCGCCGCAACGCCGCCGGCACGCCGCCCGCCGCCGCACCGGACGCGTCGCGGTGACGCAGAAGCCCCTGCTGGAGCTGGGCTTCATCTCTCGCGCGCACGGGCTGCGGGGCGAGCTGGCGGTGCGTCCGTTCGACCCGGGCTCGCAGACGCTCTCCACCGTGGACCGGGTCCGCGTCCGCACCCGTGCGGGCGTGGAGCGGGACCTGGTGCTGGAGTCCCTGCGCCCCACGCCGAAGGAGGACATCGTCGCCTTCGAGGGCGTGGAGTCCCGCACCGAGGCCGAGGGGCTGGTGGGCTCCACGGTGTTCGTGTTCCGCGAGGACCTGGAGCCGCCCGAGGAGGGTGAGTTCTTCCAGGGAGACCTCCTGGGCCTGTCCGCCGTGGACGAGGCGGGGACGCCGCTGGGCAAGGTGGAGGAGATCTGGGCCACCGGTGAAGTGCCGAACCTGGTGATCCGCGCCGCGGGCCGGCAGGAGCTGGTGGTGCCGTTCGCGGACGAGTTCGTCCCGACGGTGGACCTGGCGGCCCAGCGCATCGTGATCCGTCCTCCCGAGTACGTGGAGGTCGGCCGGCGCGACGCCGACAAGGACGCCCCGGACGGGTCCGAGTCGTGAGCCCGCCGTATCCGGTGGAGCTGCTCACGCTGTTCCCTGGGATGGTGTCCGGCTACCTGGGCGCGAGCATCCTCGGCAAGGCCCAGGAGAAGGGCCTCTTGTCCGCCACCGTGACGGACATCCGCGAGTACGCCGAGGGCAAGCACCGTGTCACCGACGACGCGCCCTACGGAGGCGGTGCGGGCATGGTGATGAAGCCCGAGCCGCTGGTCGCGGCGATCAGCGCGGCGCGGGCCCGACTGCCCGGGGCGAAGGTGCTCTTGATGAGCCCTCGCGGCGCGACCTTCACCCAGGTCACCGCGCGCGAGCTGGTGGCGCACACCGCCGGGCTGATCCTGGTCTGCGGCCGCTACGAGGGCGTGGACGAGCGGGTGATGAGCCACCTGGACGGCGAGCTGTCGCTGGGGGACTTCGTGCTCACTGGCGGGGAGATCGCCGCGATGGCGGTGGTGGACGCGGTGGCGCGGCTGGTGCCCGGGGTGCTGGGCAACGTGGCGTCCTCGGTGTCGGAGAGCTTCGAGGAGGGGACGCTGGAGCATCCCCAGTACACCCGCCCGCCCGTGTTCCAGGGCGTCGAGGTGCCGGCGGCCCTCCAGTCCGGAGATCACGCGCGCATCGCCCGGTGGCGCCGGTGGAAGTCGCTGGTGCTCACGCGCGAGCGACGGCCGGACCTGTTCGCCCGCCTCACCCTGTCCAAGGCCGACGAGAAACTGCTGGCCCGACGGGAGGAAGAGCTGTAACCCTGGGGGTTCTTTGGGAGTCGGGCCTCAGCGGGCTTGTCCGACACCGCTCTCTCTGCTAGTACGGCCCGCTCTTTCACGCGTTCTCATCGCGTCAGCTTCCGCTTCACTGGAGTCCGAAATGCGTAACGCCGCCATTCAGCACGTCGAGGCCAAGTACCTGCGCCAGGACGTCACCTCGTTCCGTCCTGGTGACTCCGTGCGCGTCTTCTGGAAGGTGAAGGAGGGCGAGAAGGAGCGCGTTCAGGCGTTCGAGGGCACCGTCATCCGGAAGACCTCCGGCAGCCACCGCGCCACGTTCACCGTGCGCAAGATGTCCTTCGGCGTCGGCGTCGAGCGCATCTTCCCGCTGCACAGCCCCCGCTACGAGAAGATCGAGGTCCTCTCGCGCGGCCGCGTGAACCGCAGCCGTCTGTTCTACCTCCGCGACCTCAAGGGCAAGGCCGCCCGCGTGGACGTGCAGGAGGAGGCGGACACGACCCAGGGCAAGGGCGCGAAGGCCTGATTCCCTGAGTCCTCGTCGGCCCTCGGGCCGTCGTGAGAAGGAGCGTCCGATACCGGGCGCTCCTTTTTTCATTCGCGCTAACATGGACGCGCCATGCAATTCGTCGAGGTCGCCGTCCAGAATGTCCGGGGATTCACTGCCGCGGGCCGCTTCGCGCTGAAAGCCGGGTACCTCGTCCTCAAGCCGCCCTCGGCGGAGGCGAGTCCCTTCGCGGGCGTGCTGCTCGCGCTGCTCTACGCCGACGGGCGGGGCGGGGATGCGTCCTTCATCGCGCCGGGCGCGAAGTCCGGCAAGGCCGCGCTGACCTTCGTGGGCATCGACGGCGCCACGTACCGCGTGCTGCGCGAGCTGGGTGGCTCCGGGACGCTGCACCGGATGAACAAGACGACGCAGCAGCCGGAGCTGGTGTCGTCGGACGCCTCGGAGATGAACCAGTTCCTGCGCGGACAGGTGGGCCTGCCGCCGCGCACGAGCTTCGAGCAGCTCTACTGTCTGCAGCCGGGGCAGCTGCCGTCACGGCGCCCGCGCAAGGCCGTGGCGAAGGCGGCGGATCCGAAGACCTCCGGCAAGTTCCCGTCGCTGGCGAACGCGTCCTCGGTGGCCGCGGCGGAGGACATCCCCGCGGCGGAGGCGAAGGTGCGCGCGCTCGAGGCGGAGCTCGTCTCCGCGCGCGAGGTGGATCAGCTCCAGTTCAAGGTGGATGGGCTGTCGTCGCAGATCTTCGACGCGGACCAGCGCCTCAAGGGCACCGAGGGCCTCAAGGCGGCCATCCACGAGGCGGAGAACGCGTGGCGGGCCGCTCCGACGCCGCAGACGCTCGGCCTGCCCCAGGACATCCTCAACCGCGTGCAGCGCTACCCCAAGGCGCTGTCCCGGCGTGACGAGGCTTTGAATCGGCTGGGCGCGGACCGGGACGCGGACGCGGCGGACGTGCCGGACGCGGTGGAGCCGCTGACGCAGGACCGGATGTTCTGGTTGGGCATCGTGGTGGGCGTGTTGTTCCTCGGGTTGTCGTTGGGCCTGGGGCTCGGCGTGCACCGCGCGTTCCGCTACCTGGCGCTGCTGGACATCCCGGCCTTCGGCTTCGCGGCCTTCCTGGCGCTGCGCTACGTGGACGAGCTCCAGCGCGCCTCGCGCAAGGGCAGCAAGGAGGGGCGCTTCGACGCGCGCGAGAAGAAGATCCACGAGGAGTTCGAGGCCGAGGCCGCGCCGGTGCGCATGGCGCAGAAGGCGCTCGGCGTGGAGAGCCTGGACGAGATTCCCGCGGCGCTCGAGCGCAAGGAGCTGCTGGCCGCGCGGGTGGTGGAGCTGAAGGATCAGCTCGCGGCCGTGGAGGCCGACCCGGAGTTCGTGGCCGCGTCCACCCAGCGCCAGGCGCTCAAGGAGCAGATGGACGCGCTCAACGCGGAGCTGACGCGCAAGGGCTCCTACGTGCGCGACATCCGCGAGGTGGAGCGCGAGCTGGGGCGCGTGAAGGAGTCGATCACCCTGGCCAAGGCCCCGCCCGCGCCGGTGACGCAGGCGGATGGCTCGCCCGCGCCCGTGGAGCCGCTGGAGGACCCGTCTCCCGCCGTGTTGTCCCAGGCGGCGGACATCTTCACGACGGATGTGCTGAGCGTGCAGGGGATGCTCAAGGAGCGCTGCGTGCAGTACCTCACCGCGCTCACGGACCGGCGCTACCAGGGCGTCGAGTGGGACAAGGAGGGGCGGGCCTTCGCGCTCGCCTCGGGGCGCCGCGTGCCGGTGGGTGAGCTGCCGCCGAAGGACCTGGACCTCTACTACCTGGCGCTGCGGATGACGGTGGTGGAGAAGGGGAGCGCGCGGGTGAAGCGGCCCTTCGTCCTGGAGGACGTCTTCGCGGGCATGGACGAGGTGAAGCTGCCGCTCATCGCCCGCATGCTCAAGCACCTGGGCACCCTCACGCAGGTGGTCCACGTCACGTCGCACCCCGGCTTCGCCCAGATGTCGGACGGCACGGTTAACGTGTAGTCCGATGTGGCGGGTGCCCTCCATGGGGGAGGGAGCGGGAGGCGGGATGGGGCGTGGGGTGCGGCGGGAGTATGGGGATGAGGCGGAGGCGGCGGCGGTGCGGTACCTGGAGGAGCGGGGCTGGCGCGTGCGAGCCCGCAACTGGCTCTGTCGGTATGGCGAGCTGGACGTGGTGGCCGAGCGCGAGGAGCTCCTGTGCTTCGTGGAGGTGCGGATGCGCTCCACGGCGGTGTGGGGAGACCCGGCGCACACCGTGTCGTTCGCGAAGCAGCGTCGGGTGGTGAAGGCGGCGCTGCACTATCTCTTCGCGCATGAGCTCCAGGGGCGGATGATGCGCTTCGATGTGATAGCCGTTGTCGGGCGCGGCGAGCGGGCCACCGTGGAGCACATCCCCGGCGCCTTCGATGCGGGCATGTGAGGGAAGGCATGGCTGGAACGCTGTACCTGGTGGCCACGCCCATCGGGAACCTGGGTGACATCTCTGCTCGCGCGTTGGAGACGCTCCGCGCCGTGCGCTTCATCGCCTGTGAGGACACGCGGCACTCACGCGTGCTGCTCGACCACTTCGGCATCGGCGGCAAGGACCTGGTGAGCCTGCCCGCGTTCGCGGAGGGGCAGCGCGCCGGGCGCATCCTGGACCGGCTCGGGGAGGGCGAGGACTGCGCGCTCGTCACCGACGCGGGCAGCCCGGCCATCAGCGACCCCGGTGAGCGGCTGGTGGCGGAGGCGCTGGAGCGGGGGCTGACGGTGGTGCCCGTGCCGGGCGCCACGGCGCTCGTCGCGGCGCTGAGCGCCTCGGGGCTGCCCACGGGCCGCTTCCACTTCCTGGGCTTCCTGCCGCGCAAGGGGCCGGAGCGGCGGGCCATGCTGGAGGAGGTGGCCTCGCTGTCCGCCACGTTGGTGCTCTACGAGTCTCCCCGCCGCCTGGGTGAGACGCTCCAGGACCTCCAGGAGGCGTGGGGAGACCGCCGCGCATGCGTGGCGCGTGAGCTGACGAAGCTGCACGAGGAGTTCGTCCGCGCGCCGCTGTCCGAGCTGTCCGCGCGCTACGCGACGGAGGAGGCCCGGGGCGAGGTGGTGGTGCTGGTGGAGGGGCGCACCGGGGAGCGGCGCTGGTCCGAGGAGGAACTGCGCCGAGCGCTCGAGGACGGGCTCGCGCGAGGCGACAAGCTCAAGCCCCTGAGCACGGAGCTGGCCCGCCGGGCGGGGTGGTCGGGACAGGACGTGTACCGACTCGGGTTGTCGCTGAAGAAGTAGAAGAAGTAGGTGGTCCGGAACCGGGAGGCGCGTGCTCGAGGCCCGCGTCTCCCGGGGACTTCCCTGGCGCTAGAAGTTGAAGGACGCGCTCAGGTCGAAGCGGAACGTCGTGCTGCCGATGGCGCGGAAACGGCGCGACACCAGGTCGTAGCGCCAGTCGAACGTGGGGTTGAGCTCGGGCGAGCCGAGGCTCGCGTCGATCTCGCCGTTGCCGTCCAGGTCCTTGCCCAGCTCCTCGTTCGTGAGCGTGTGGTCCGTGTTGTAGAGGAACGTGCCGCCCGCGCGAATCTTGAAGGTCTCCGAGGCGCTCGCGGTGACGCCGAGCATGCCACCGACCTGGAAGTACTCCTCCGAGGTGAGCAGCTTGCGCAGCGCCGCGCTCAGCTCGTTGTGGTAGCGGCCCGCGCCCACGTAGTTGCCGATGGCGCGCAGGTCCAGGGTGAACTTCTGGTGCTTCTGCGGCCGGTCGAACGGCACCAGCTCCACGCCGGCGAGGATGCCCATCATCTTGGGCGCCTTGATGCCCGTCTCCTTGCGGTCCCACGGCCCGGTGCCGCAGTTGTCAGGAGCACCCAGGGTGGCGGGATCCGCGTCGCGCTGGTCGCAGTTCGAATAGAAGACCGGACCGCGCACGGGGATGGTGTAGCTGGCCTTGAAGTACGGCTCGGCCACGCCGATGCGCCGCGAGAACGACGTGTAGAGCTGGTACTTGTGGACGCGGTCACCGATGTTGCCGCGGTCGTCCGAGTTCGTCGTGTCGACGCTCGGGTCCCGCTGCTTCGCCGTGGGCGCCTCGTAGTCGATGCCGACGATCCACGTGGGCTTGGTGACGTCCTTGTCCTGGTTGAAGAACGCGTAGGCCAGGCCGAAGTGCAGGTTGCCCAGACCGCCGCGGAAGCTCTCCTGGGGTACCCCGAACAGGGGCACGCCGTTGGCATGCGGGTCGTCGAGGCACCCTGGATCGTTGTTGACGAACGTGCCATCGGGGTTGATGCAATTGCCCGTGATGGTGGACGTCCCTTGCGACGACTGGGAGGTGAAGTCCCAGCGCTCGTTCTGCTGGAACACCAGCGGGAGCGTGAAGGACAGCTCCAGGTCGCGGTAGAGGCCGACGGCCATCCTCAGGTTGAGGCGTGCGTCCACGCCCTTGTACCAGAGCTCCGAGGCATCACCGCGCCCGGGCTCACTCCCCACCGGCGCGAGCTGCTCGCGGATGATCTTCGCGCGAGTCTGGGTGCGTTCGAACCCGACGTCGATGAACAGATCGAACGGGTCATCGTCCTCGAAGGACGAGGCGATCCGGGTGATATCCGCCGCGCTGGCGGCGAACGGCGCGCCTAGCGTCAGCGCGGCGAGTACGGCGCGAAGCCTGTGCATCCGACCTCCGACGGCGAAACGACCGGGCCTTCCGGCAAGCCCGGGGGGCTTCCAGCTAGCCGCGCCGTCGGAGGAGTGTCAAGAATCGGGTTGCTTTTACTTCCCCGCGACGGACGTCCCGAGCAGCCCTTCCAGGCGGCGGACCTCGTCGTCGAAGGCCGTCTTGTGGTTGGCGGCCAGGGTGCGGCGGTAGGTCTTGTGCTGGTCGAAGGGGTCCAGGACCTTCTCCTCGCCCTGCATGAGCTGGTAGTGCAGGTGGGGCGCGAAGGAGCGGCCCGTGTTGCCGCTCCGCGCGATGACCTGGCCCACGTTGAAGCGCGTCCCGGCCTGGATGTCCTTGGACACCTCGTCCAGGTGCAGGAAGAGCGCGCGGCGGCCCTTGCCGCCCGTTTCAATCAGCTCCAGGCAGTTGCCGTTGCTGCTCCAGTTCCAGTTCTTGCGCTTCACCACGCCGGAGAAGGGCGCCTTGACGGGCGTGCCCACCGGGGTGCGGAAGTCCACGCCCTTGTGGCGGCGGCCATCGCGCAGGAGCGACGTCACCTGCTCGTAGTCGTCCAGCGGGGACTTCTCCAGCCGCAGCTCCAGCTCGTCGCCGGAGGGCAGGTAGTAGCGCGCCGTGTTCTCCGCGGAGCCCTGGAAGCGGTAGGCGCTCATCGTCTTGCCCAGCTTCGCGCTGGTGAAGCGCACCGCGTGCACCAGCGGCTCCTCGTTGGGGCGGCGCTGGAAGAGCACGTCCAGGGTGTCCCCGCGGAGGATTTCGTTGGGGACGGCCACCCACCACACCAGCGTGCGCGTCACCACCTGCGCCAGCGCCGGGCCCACGTCCGCGCCCGCGGAGTTGACGAACGCCGTCTCCAGCGGCCCGTCGATGCGCATGGAGGCGCGCTCCATGCCCGCGGCCTTCACCGGGTCGGTGGGAGCGGCGGGGGCGGTGGGCGCCGCGGCCAGGGCGCCCGCGTCGGGCGTGGCGGCGGCCTCGGCGGTGGCCTGGGTGACGGCGGCCTCCTGCGTGGCGGTGGCCATGCGCTGCTTCCACCACCACACGCCCCCGGCAGCGCCGCCGAGGATGAGTGACACGGCGACCACGGGCCCGATGGGGCTCCGCTTCGGAGGTGCACCGAGGGTGGGAAGGTTCGGCCGCATGCTGGCTCCATGAATCGGAAAGAGTGAGCGGGCGCGAAACCAGCGCCCGCGACGAGGAATTCCGCCAACCGAGGGTCAATCCTCGGGGCCGTCCTCTTGCTCGTCAGGCGTGGTGTCTCGCAGACCGAATTCCTTCATCTTCGTCTGCAGGGACTTCCGGCTGATCTGGAGGAGACGCGCGGCGCGGGTGACGTTGCCGCCCGTCTCGTCGAGCTTCTTGACGATGAGGTCCCGCTCCAACTCCGCGGCCTTCATCCGGACGATGTCCTTCAGGCCCACCTCGCCCGCGGGAACCTCCAAGGCGGGCAGGGAGGGCGCCGAGGTGGGGCTCGCCTGGACGCCCGCTCCCTGACGGATGGGCTCGGGCAGGTCCTTGGCGGTGATCAACGGCCCGTCCGCGAACAGCAGGACGCGCTCGATGAGGTTCTCCAGCTCGCGGATGTTGCCCGGCCACGAGTACGCCTGGAGCAGCGCCAGGGCGTCGTCGGTGATGCCCTCGATCTTCTTGTTGAGGCGCTTGTTGTACTTCTCCACGAAGTGCCGCGCGAGCATCAGCACGTCGCTGCGGCGCTCGCGCAAGGGCGGCAGGGACAGCGGCACCACCGCGAGGCGGTAGTACAGGTCCTTGCGGAAGCGGCCCGCTTCGATCTCCGCCTGCAAATCGCGGTTGGTGGCGGCGACCAGGCGCACGTCCACGCGCGTGGTCTTGATGCCCCCCACGCGCTCGAACTCGCCCTCCTGCAGCGCGCGCAAGAGCTTCACCTGCATCTCGACGGGAATCTCGCCAATCTCGTCGAGGAAGAGCGTGCCCTCGTCGGCCAGCTCGAAGCGGCCCGGCTTGGAGGTGACGGCGCCGGTGAAGGCGCCCCGCTCGTAGCCGAACAGCTCGCTCTCCAGCAGCGTGGCGGGGATGGCCGCGCAGTTGATCTTGATGAACGGCTTGTCGCGGCGGCTGGACGCGCCGTGCAGCGCGGTGGCGATGAGCTCCTTGCCGGTGCCGCTCTCTCCAGTGATGAGCACCGTCGACGGTGTGTCCGCCACCTTGTCGATGACCTTGTAGACCTCCTGCATCTGCGGCGCCTCGCCGATGATGGCGGCGCGCGCCTTGAGGTCCGGACGCACGGAGCGACGGGCGCTCTCGTTGGTCTTGGCGGCCTTCGCGACGACGGAGGACAGCTCCACCTGGTCGAAGGGCTTGGTGATGTAGTCGAACGCGCCCGCCTTGATGGCGTCCACGGCGGAGTCCACCGTGCCGTGCGCGGTGATGATGATGACCGGCACGTCCGGGTTGGCGGCGCGGATGGTGCCGAGCACCTCCATGCCGCCCACCTTGGGCATCACCAGATCGGTGACGATGATGTCCGCGCCGTTCTTGTTGAACTCGGCCAGGCCCTGCTCACCGTTCTCCGCGACGGTGACGTCGAAGCCGTCCCTGCGCAGCATGGCGGCGAGCACCTTGCGCAGGTTCACCTCGTCGTCGATCACCAGGACCTTGGCCATGGGGGGCTGGACTACCGACGGGCGGCAGCCGCGGGAGCGCCCTCGAGGGTGCAGATGGCGTCCGGGTGCTTGATGCGCAACAGCAGCGCCTCCAGCACGCGGAACGGGTGGTTCATCCTCGACGCGCCCAGGTACGCGGCCACCATGTCCATGGAGACCGCCAGGTCCATGTTCTCGCGGCCGGTGGACACCACCACGCCCGAGTCGCCGCGCAGGCGGTTGGACTGATAGACGCCGTCGGCGGCCAGCTGCTTGATGGTCTCGATCTCCAGCACGCCCGTCTTCTCGTAGATGCGGTGCAGCTGCGAGTAGAGCTTGGGCGACAGCACCACGGCGTAGGGGCCGAAGTGGCCGTGCTCGTTGAGCGTGCGCGTGGCCTCGACGATGGCCTGGAACCCGCCACCCGCCGCCGTCCAGTCGCCGAGCGGCACGGTGAGCCGGCCATTGGCCGTCATCAGGCCCTCGTAGCCCAGGCGCGCGTCGCCGTAGAAGATGAGCTCGTCCTCCTGCTGCGCGCACAGCGCCGCGGCGCCGGCGGCGGCCGAGACATCCAGCGGCATGTTGTGCGTGCGCGCCGCCTCGATGTCCCGCCAGTGCAGCAGGAAGTCCTTGTAGATGATGGGGATGGTCTTGAACTTGCGAGCGTCCGTGAAGACCATCGCGGTCTCCTGCTCGCCGACGATGTCCACAGCGCCCGGGGACACGCCCTGGAACTCGTCGTAGGGCACCGTCTGCACGCCCGCGCCCAGCGGACCGTAGATGTCGAGGATGCGGCGGCCCACCAGTGAGCGGCGCGCCACCTGGATGACGGTTTCATTCAGGCGCGCCCACTCCTCCTCACGGAGCGGGTTCTCGGCATGTCCAAGGAAGTCAGGCATCGAACAATCTCCGGATCAACATCTAGGGAGAAAAGGGGAACGTCGTCAGCGATTACCGCCACCACCACCGCCACGGCGCAGCGAGCCCACCGTGAGGGGGTGGGACTCGACGGCGGGCGGCGGGGCGGGCAGGCCATACATGAGCCGCTGCGGGGGCAGGGCGGTGAGGGGCTCCACCGGAGAGCGGCCGTTGAGGACCTGCTTGGCCGGAGGCGGAGGAGGCGGCGGCGCGAGCACGGCGGCGGGAGGTGGCGCCTCGCCCACGGCCTGCTGGAAGTGACCCGGCGCGATGGGCGTGGTGAAGCGCGAGTCCTGGTGGGCGTCGAGCATGCGCAGCATGTGGACCGCCTCGGACACGTGCTCCTTCTCCTCCGTCGCCAGGTGGAGGAAGAAGGCCCGCACCTCGGGGTGGGAGGACGCCCGGGCGAAGGCCTCGTACTCGTTGATGGTCTCGAGCTCGCGCGCCAGCACGAGGCGGATACGCGCCACGTCGTCCAGGTCGCTGTCCGGTATGTCGGCCATTGAGGACGGACCCTCGCAATCCGCCGGGGGCACCGTCAAGAGAAACAGGGGCCATGGGTTTCCCGCTTCATGCCACTTGACGTCACGCATAGAGTCCCCGGCCCGTGACCGCCTCCGCGCCCGAGCCTTCCCCGACTCCTCCCGCCCCGTCAGGTCGGACCGAACGCTCGGGGGGCAAGGGCGCGATGCTCGTGGCCACGGGCATCCTCGCCTCGCGCCTGATGGGCCTGGTGCGCGAGCGCGTCTTCGCCCACTACCTGGGCAACGCGGAGGCGGCCGCCGTCTTCAAGGCCGCGCTGCGCATCCCCAACTTCCTGCAGAACCTCTTCGGTGAGGGAGTCCTCTCCGGCTCCTTCATCCCCGTGTACGCCCAGCTGCTGGGCCGCAAGGACACGGAGCAGGCGGACCGGGTGGCGGGCGCGGTCTTCGGCCTGTTGTCCCTGGCGACGGCGCTGCTGGTGTGCGCGGGCATGCTGTTCACGCCCGTGTTCGTGGACCTCATCGCTCCGGGCTTCGAGGGCCACGCGCGAGAGCTGGCCATCCGCGTGGTGCGCATCCTCTTCCCCGGCACGGGCTTCCTGGTGCTGAGCGCCTGGTGCCTGGGCATCCTCAACAGCCACCGACGCTTCCTGCTGTCGTACCTGGCGCCCGTCGTCTGGAACGGGGCCATCATCGCCACGCTGCTCGTCGTGGGCGGCCGCTACGAAGAGGACCGGCTGGTGGAGCTGCTGGCCTACGGCGTGGTGGCCGGCGGCTTCCTCCAGTTCGCGGTGCAGGTGCCCCGCACGCTCCAGCTGCTGGGGAGGTTCCGCCCGTCGCTCTCCACGGCGACGGAGCCGGTGCGGCAGGTGCTCCGCAGCTTCGGCCCGGTGGTGCTGGGGCGCGGCGTGGTGCAGTTCAGCGCCTGGGTGGACACCGCCTTCGCCACGCTCATCTCCGAGCGCGCCATGTCGTCCCTTGTGTACGCGCAGACCATCTACCTCATCCCGGTGAGCCTCTTCGGCATGGCGGTGTCCGCGGCGGAGCTGCCGGAGATGGCCCGCGCGGCGGACGGCGCCGGGTCGGAGGAGGTCGCCGCGAAGCTGCGTCAGCGCATCGACGGAGGGGCGCGGCGAATCGCCTTCTGGGTGGTGCCCTCCGCGGCGGCCTTCCTGTTCCTGGGCGACATGGTGGCCGCGGCGCTCCTGCAGACGGGCCGCTTCGACGCGGCGGACTCGCGCTACCTCTGGTACCTGCTCATGGGCGCCGCCGTGGGGCTGGTCGCCTCCACCGTGGGCCGGCTGTACGCCTCCGCCTTCTACGCCTTGAAGGACCCCAAGACGCCCCTGCGCTTCGCCATCGTCCGCGTCGCGGTGGGCTCGGTGGGCGCCTGGGTCCTGGGCCTGCATCTGCCCGGGTGGCTGGGACTGCCCTCGGAATTGGGCGCGCTGGGGCTCACGCTCGCCAGCGGGCTCGTGGCCTGGCTCGAGTCGTATCTCCTGCGCCGCAAGCTGACCCGGCAGCTGGGGCCCGTGGGCGTTCCCCCGGGGCTCCTGCCCCGGCTGTGGGGCGCGGCCGTCATCGCGGGCCTCGTGGCCCTGGGCGTGAAGCTGGGGCTCGCGGCCGTGCTGGGCCCCATGCCGGGAGTGCAGGCGGAGTGGGGCGGGGCCTTCCTCGCGCCTCCCAGGCTGCACCCCGTCCTGGGCTTCCTGGCCGTCGCCATCCCCATGGGCGGCATCTATTTCGCGGTGGCCGCCGCGCTGGGTGTCCCCGAGGCCGGCGCGGTGTTCCGCAAGGTCTCCGGACGGCTGCGCCGGGCGCGCTAAGTGCTCGCCGATGCTCGGCTCCTCACGGAGCGGGCAGGGGGTGGTTGGAGCAGCAAGGAGGGGGTGGGCGGGATGGGCTGGCGGGGGGCCTCCGTTGAGGTCCTTGCGGTGGTGTGGGCCGCGTGCCTGTCTTCGGGGCTTCCTCCGGACGGGGCGCGCGTGTAGAGTGCGCCGCCTTTTTCATGGGCCCGGCTTCACGGGAAGTCTGGCTGACTTCGTCTCAGGAAGGTCTCGGCAGTGAGCGACGAGAAGAACGGTTCCAATGCGGGCGGTCCGGGTGGGATGGGCGGCCCCAAGAAGCCGAAGGCCACCTTCGGTGACGTGATGCTCGGCATCCCTTCGGGCGGCAGCGGCCGTGGCGAGGGTCCTCGCGGCGGCGGCGAGCGCGGCGGTCCCGGTCAGGGCCGTGACGCGCGTCCGCGCTCCGAGGGAGGGGCTCCGCGCGACGAGCGCCGTCCTCCTCGTGGCCAGGGCGGTCAGGAGCGGGGTGGAGGCGAGCGCCGCGGTGGCGGCGAGCGCCGTCCGTCCGGTCCCATGGTCGTCGTGAAGCGCGCGTCGGGCGCCATCGAGACGCGAGGCCCGGTGGGGGAGAACCCCGCCGAGGCGACCGCGACCGCCGAGGCGACCACCGCGGAGGCCGAGGCCTCCGGCGCGCCGACGACGACCTCCGCGCCGCGCCCTGTGACGCCGACGCCGGCGCCTTCCTCCGCGCTGTACGAGGAGGTTCCCGAGTCCGAGTCCTTCGCCGAGATGTTCGAGGCGCAGGCCAAGGAGGGTGGGGCGCCGGGCCGCCGGGGCGTGCGCCTGGGCGAGAAGGTCAAGGGCACCATCTTCCAGCTTGGCGCGGACACCGCGTTCGTGTCGCTGGAGGGCGCGTCCAAGAGCGAGGCGATGATCGAGCTGCGCGAGCTCAAGGACGACGAGGGCATCCTGCGCTACGGCGTGGGTGACAGCCTGGACGCGCACGTCATCGAGGTGGGCGCCAAGGGCATCGTGCTGAGCCGCGCGCTGGCCAAGGGCAGCGCCTCCATGGCGATGCTGGCCGAGGCCCGCGCGTCGGGCATGCCCGTCGAGGGCATGGTGCTGAGCGTGAACAAGGGCGGCGTGGAGGTCGCCATCGGCGACGTGCGCGCGTTCTGCCCCATCAGCCAGCTGGACCTGCGCTACGTCGAGAAGCCGGACCAGTTCATCGGCGAGAAGCTCAAGTTCCGCGTCACCGAGGTCCGGGACCGCAACGTGGTGCTCTCGCGCCGCTCGCTGCTTGAGGACGAGCAGCGCCAGCTGGCCGCGGAGACGCGCAAGAACCTGGGCGACGGCAAGGTCGTCAAGGGCAAGGTCACCGGCGTCCGGGACTTCGGCGTGTTCGTGGACCTGGGCGGCGTGGAGGGGATGATCCCCGTCTCCGAGCTCTCGTACACGCGCGTGGGTCACCCCAGCGACGTGGTGAAGGTCGGTGACGACGTGGAGGTGGAGATCCTGCGCATGGAGGCCGCGCAGCCCAACTCCCCCGACAAGAGCAAGCAGAAGGAGCGCATCACGCTGTCCATGCGCTCGCGGCAGGAGGACCCGTTCAAGAAGGCCATCTCCGAGATCAAGGAGGGGGACCGTCTGCAGGGAAAGGTCGTCCGGCTCCAGCAGTTCGGCGCCTTCGTGGAGCTGCGTCCGGGCGTGGATGGCCTGGTGCACATCTCCGCGCTGAGCGACCGCCGCATCGCGCACCCGCGCGACGTGGTGAAGGAAGGCGAGACCATCTGGGTCGCCGTCGAGAAGATCGACGAGAAGGACAAGCGCATCGGCCTGCGCCGCATCTCCGAGGAGGAGGCGCAGCGTCCCCCCGAGGAGCGTCCGGCCGCCTCGGCGGAGAAGGCCGCGCCCGCGGCTCCCGCGGCGCCCCGTCCCAAGGTGGGCCAGGTCGTCGTCGGCAAGGTGGACCGCATCGAGCCGTACGGCGTCTTCCTCGTGTTCGCCGGTGGCAAGGGCCTGCTCCCCGCGAGCGAGACGGGCACCGAGCGCGGCACGGATCTGCGCAAGCACTACGCGCTGGGCCAGGAGGTGAAGGTGGCCATCCTGGACATCGACGCGTCCGGGAAGATCCGCCTGTCCGTCACCGCCGCCGTCCGCGCGGAGGAGCGCGCCGAGGTGGAGGCCTGGCAGAAGACGCAGCAGCCGCAGGGCGCGGGCAAGAAGGGCTTCGGCACGATGGCCGACCTCTTCAGCAAGCTGCGCAAGTGATTCACACCGCGCGCTTGAGCACGTGTTGGATGCGTGCTCGGGTTCGCTCGAAATAGATGTTGCAGTCCCCGGCGAGGGGCGGTACTACCTCCCTCGCCGCTGACGCGGGGTGGAGCAGCCTGGTAGCTCGTCGGGCTCATAACCCGAAGGTCGCAGGTTCAAATCCTGCCCCCGCAATTCAGGAAGCCAGAGGTCCGGTGAATCAAAGCCGGACCTCTGGTGTTCAAAGGCAGACATCAACATGACGCGGGGTGGAGCAGCCTGGTAGCTCGTCGGGCTCATAACCCGAAGGTCGCAGGTTCAAATCCTGCCCCCGCAATGATGTTTCAAGAGACCCCATCCTCCCGCTCCGGAGGATGGGGCTTCGCTTTTCAGGCGTCCTGCTCCGCGAGTTCCGCGTGCCGTTGCCCAGGCTCGCGTCGAGCTTTCGCCAGAGGGGCTCCGAGTCCCGCCTGTCTCCGCCGCGACACTTTGTCCGCCGTGCGGGTCATCACTGACTTGACTCTGGAGAAACTGGGTAGGTCCGTCCTCAGTGGAATGTGTGCCAGGGACATTGCAACCCTCTGTCCTTGCTGGAGAAATTTTGCGCTGGGTCTCCCGTGCCCATGAAAATCTCCCGCGAGCGTAGAAAAAACGGCTTTGTCGCCTTTCAACCTACATCAGTAAAGGCACTAATCTCTTCAACAGGTGACAATTTGTCACCTGGGGGCCTTCCCGAAGAGATCCGTGTACCCGGTGAGCTGTCCGGGGCGCGCAATACCCGTCTCTTCGGGGTGGCTTCCTACCCCCGCGCTTTCCCAAGGGAGCACCCCCACGTGAGAAGGTTGGTTGCCAAGCTGTCCGGCCTGGCGCTGGTACTTTCGGGTACCGGTTCCTTCGCTCGGACGCTGCCGAACTACGACGCATACCTGGAAGCCAAGCCCGCGGAGCCCAAGTCCGCGAAGCTCAAGTCCGCGGCTGGTGACACGAGTGCGCGTGTCTCGCTGCCCGCGGCAGGCTCGAGTGCTCCTCGCTTCATCTGGGCCCGGACCACGGACGCGCAGAAGGCGCAGCGTGCGAAGCTCGCGAAGATGTCGCCCGAGGCCGCGGCGCTCTCGCAGCTGAAGGACTACGCCTCCGACTTCGGCCTCCGCTCCTTCGAGGAGGCCGGCGCGCGCGTCACCTCCGTGAAGCTGCTCGGCAACGCCCGGCTCGTCACGCTGACGCAGGAGTTCGGCGGCGTCGAGGTGTTCCGCAACAACGTGACGGTGCTGCTCGACAAGGGCAACTCCGTGGTGGGCCTGTCCGGTGCGCTGTCCGAGCACGTGTCCACCAGCGCCGTCCCCGAGCGCCTGGCGTTCAAGGGGAGCGCGAGCGCCGCCATCGCCGCCGCGTACCAGGACGTCACCGGCACGCGCCTGGACGCGAGCCTGCTGGCGCAGGTCAAGAGCGCGCGGCCTGGAGACCGGTACACGCACTTCTCGCTCGCGACCTACGCGCGTCCCCTCGAGGAGGGGCTGCGCGTCCCGGCCCGGGCCCGGCCGGTCTACTACCCGTTCGAGGACAGGCTCGTCCCCGCGTACTACGTGGAGGTGCAGAGCGGACGCGAGGACAGCCTCGAGTGGGATGCGTACTCGTACGTCATCTCCGCGGTGGATGGGCAGGTCCTCATGCGCAAGAACATGCGCGAGGAGGCCGCCTTCAGCTACCGCGCGTTCGCGGACACCACGCCTCCGTACACGCCGCATGACGGCCCCGCGGGCACCAACGCGAGCCCGCACCCGGACGGCGCGCCCACCGGCTTCCGCCCGGCCTTCGTGCCCCCCGCGCTCATCACGCTGCAGAACGCGCCCTTCAGCCGGAACGACCCGTGGCTGCCCGCGGACGCGACGGTGACCACGGGCAACAACGTGGACGCCTACGCGGACCTGGTGGCGCCTCCGCGCTTCTCCGCCGGAGATCTGCGGCCCACCGTCACCGCGCCGGGCGTGTTCGACCGGACGATGCAGTTCGACATGCGGCCCAACATCAACGACGAGCAGATCGCCGCGGCGACCACCAGCCTGTTCTTCGTGAACAACTGGCTGCACGACTGGTACTACGACTCCGGCTTCGACGAGGCGTCGGGCAACGCGCAGACCGACAACTTCGGTCGCGGCGGCATCGGCGGTGACCCGGTCCTCGCGGAGGCGCAGGACTACAGCGGCACCAACAACGCCAACATGTCGACGCCGGCGGACGGTGCCTCGCCCGTCATGCAGATGTACGTCTTCAACGCGGAGCGCATCGCGACGTTGACGGTGACGGCACCTTCCGAGGTCGCGGGCAGTGTCCCCGTGGGCATCGCGATGGACATGGGGCCGCAGGGCTTCGACCTGACGCGGCCCGCTGTCAACGCGCTGGACGCGGCGGGTCCTGGCTCGACGGACCGTGATGGCTGCAGCCCCCTCACCAACGCCGCGGAGGTGGCGGGGAACATCGCCATCATCGACCGTGGCGGCCCCCCTGAGTGCTCCTTCGTCGTGAAGGTGCAGAACGCGGAGGCGGCTGGCGCCGCGGCCGTCATCATCGCCAACAACGTGGCGGGCGCGGTCGCGAACCTCGGTGGCTCCTCGAGGACCATCGGCATTCCCGTGGTGCTCATCACCCAGGCGGATGCGACCCGCATCCGCAACGCGCCGGGCCTGACGCTGCACCTCAACCGCACCGCGACGTACCGGCCGGACGGCACCGTCGACAACTTCATCGTGGCCCACGAGTGGGGTCACTACATCAGCAACCGCCTCGTCCAGAACGCCGCCGGCCTCACCAACAACCAGGGCCGCGCGATGGGCGAGGGCTGGGCGGACTTCCACGGCCTGCTGATGATGACGCGTCCGGAGGACATCCAGGTCGAGTCCAACGCCAACTGGATGGGCGCCTACGGCCCGGGCGAGTTCGCCACGCGCGCCATCTCCCTGGACAGCGCCTTCTACGGCATCCGCCGGGTGGCTTACTCGTCGGACATGGCGAAGAACGCGCTGACGTTCCGCCACATCATGAACGGGGTGCCGCTGCCCACCACCGCGCCCATCTCTCCGAGCGCCAGCGTCAACTCGCAGGTCCACAACTCGGGTGAGATCTGGGCCACCATGCTCTGGGAGGCGTACACGTCCCTGCTGCGGGTCCACCCGTTCGAGGAGGCCCAGGCGCGCATGAAGCGCTACCTGGTCACCGGCTACATGCTGACGCCGGCCGCGCCCACCTACAACGAGGCGCGCAACGCCCTCATCGCCGCCGCCGAGGCGAATGATCCCGAGGACGCGCAGCGCTTCTGGGTGGCCTTCGCCAAGCGCGGCATGGGCCCGGGCGCCATCTCCCCGCCGCGCGGTTCCACCACGCATGCGGGCGTCGTCGAGAGCTTCAAGGTCGGCGCCTCGCTCGAGTTCGTGGCGCTCACGCTCGCGGACGACTCTCCGACGGGCTCGTGTGATCGCGACGGCGTGCTCGACAACGGCGAGACGGGCCGCCTGGTCCTGACCGTCATCAACAATGGCTCGGTGCCGGCGAACGCGAGCACCGCCACGGTCATCTCCCCGACGCGGGGCATCACCCTCGGCAACAATGGTGTCGTCGCCATCCCCGCGCTGGGCTCCTTCGAGCAGGCGACGGTGTCCGTGCCGGTGACGCTGACGGACGCGGCGCCCAGCACGGTCGCGGAGTTCACCGTCGCGCTCCGGGATCCCGACAGCGCGAACCCCGGTGACGTGGTCGCCTCGATGGCCGCCACGACGAACTACAACGAGGCGCCGGCGACCAGCACCACGGAGACGGTCCAGTCCAACATCCTCCTGCTGCCATGGGAGATGGAGTCCGCCGAGGGTGGAGGCATCACCGAGCAGTACTTCTCCTTCACCACCTTGGACACGCGTGGCCTGAACCGCGCGTTCCTCGGGCAGGCCGCGGGTCGACCCACGGACTTCTGGCTCAAGACGCCGGAGCTGAACGTGGCGGAGACGGGGGACCTCATCGTCCGGTTCGACCATGCCTACCAGTTCGAGACGGGCACCAACCCCACCGTCTACTACGACGGCGCTGTCATCGAGCTGACCCAGGATGGCGGGCAGTCATGGGTGGACGTCGGCACTCCGCTCTATGGCGGCACGCTGAACACGGCCGCGGGCATCATCAACAACCTGCAGGGCCGTCAGGCCATCGTCGGCACGAGCGCGGGCTTCCCGAACCTGGTGGCCGCCACGCTGAACCTGGGCACCACGTACGCGGGCAAGACGGTGCAGCTGCGCTTCCGCATCGGCACGGACAACGCGACGGGCACGACGGGTTGGGCCATCGACAACATCGCCTTCACGGGCATCACCAACACCCCGTTCACCAGCCTGGTGGCGGACACGGGCGTCTGCTTCAACCGTCCCCCCGTCACCAACGCGGGCCCTGACCTCACGGTGGACGAGCGCACGCTCGTCACGGTGGCGGGCAGCGGCACGGACGCCGACGGCGATTCGCTCACGTTCCAGTGGACGCGCGTGTCCGGCGCGGCGGTGGCGCTGTCTGGCGCGACCACGCCGACGGTCACCTTCACGGCGCCCGAAGTGGCCGTCGACTCGAACATCGTCCTGCGGCTGACCGTCAGCGACGGCACCCTGACGACCTCCGACAACGTCACGGTGCGCGTGCGCAACGTCAACCGCGCTCCCACGGTGAACGCGGGCGCGGATGGATCCGCCGACGAGCGCAGCACCGTCACCCTGTCCGGCGCCGCGACGGACGCGGACAACGACCCCCTGACGTACCTCTGGACCCAGGTGTCCGGTACGCCCGTGGCCATCGCGAACTACACGACGCCGACGGCGACCTTCGTCGCGCCCGAGGTGACGGGGGACGAGACGCTGTCCTTCCGCCTCACGGTGTCCGACGGCAAGACGAGCGTGAACGACACGGTGAACGTGGTCATCCACCCCGCGAACCGCGCGCCGGTGGTGACGGCGACGTCCGTGACGGTGAACGAGCGCAGCACGGCCACGCTCACGGCCGTGGCCTCGGACGCCGACGGCGACACGCTGACGTACGCCTGGACGCAGCTGACCGGTACGCCGGTGACGCTGGACAACGCCAACACGGCGACGGCCACGTTCGCCACGGGTGAGGTGGCCGCCAACGCCGTCCTCACCTTCCGCGTGACGGTGTCCGACGGGACGGCCAGCGCCACCCAGGACGTGTCGGTGGACGTGCTGAACGTCAACCGCGCGCCGACGGTGAACGCGGGTCTGGATGGCACCGTGGCCGCGCGCGCCACGGCCACGCTGAGCGGCTCGGCGACGGACGAGGACGGTGACACGCTCTCGTACACGTGGGTGCAGACGGCGGGTACGGCGGTGGCGCTGTCCAATGCCACCTCCGCCGTGGCGACATTCACCGCGCCGGACCTGTCGGCCGCCGAGACGCTGACGTTCCGCCTGACGGTGAGCGATGGCAGCGTCATCGCCAGCGACACGGTGGACGTGCAGGTCACCCCGTCGCCGATTCCGAACCAGGACCCGGTGGCGAAGGCCCGCATCATCGTCAATGGTTCCCAGACGTCGCTGACGCTCGACGGCTCGGAGTCCAGCGACCCCGATGGTGACGCCCTGACGTACAAGTGGGAGCAGACGGGGGGCCCGAGCGTCACGCTCAACGAGTCCACCCGCGCGGTGCTCAGCGTGGACGTGCCGGACCTGGACGGCGAGAGCGCCACCTTCTCCTTCAAGCTGACGGTGAAGGACCCCAGCGGCGCCTCGCACAGCGTCACCGTGCAGGCGACGGCCAGGCCCGACGAGGGCGGGGGTTGCTCCTCCACGGGCGCGGGTGCTCCGGCGGGCATGATCGCCCTGGCGCTCCTCAGCCTGCTGCACCGTCGTCGCCGCGTGAGCTGATCCGGACGCCGCCTCTCCTCGGAGAGGTGGCACCCTCCGGGGCCGGGTGCCTGACAGGCCCGGACCCGGAGTCGCTCGAGACAGTCTGAAGCAGTCCGACGGCCGGCATCCTCGCGCGAGGGTGTCGGCCGTTGAGCTTTCGCGCTGCAGCGGGCGCTGACTGGTGCACGAATGCTCCCGTGGGGCATGAAGCCCGGACGCGGGCCCGGAGCAGGCTGGAGGCACACGGCGGGCCCATCGTGGGGCCTGCGTGTCGCGCCCATGCCCCAGCTCGCCACCGCCACCGCGCCGTTCCTGCAGGAAATCGTGGTGCTGATTCTCGCAGGCGCGCTCATGGCCTATGTCGGCCATCGCTTCCGGCTGGTGCCCATCGTCGGCTTCCTGCTCGCCGGCGCGCTGATTGGTCCCAACGCGCTCAAGCTGGTGAAGGACCTGGAGCTGGTGAACTCGGCCGCGGAGCTGGGCGTCATCCTGCTCCTGTTCAGCATCGGCCTGGAGTTCAGCCTGGAGAAGCTGGTGCGGCTCCAGAAGCTCCTGTTCGGCGGCGGCGGGCTCCAGGTGGGCCTGTCGTCCGTGGGGATGATGGGCCTGCTGATGCTGTTCGGCGTGGCGTGGCGGCCCGCGCTCTTCACGGGCTTCCTGGTGGCGCTGTCCTCCACCGCCATCGTCCTCAAGCTGCTGGGAGATAGGGGCGAGACGTCCTCGGACGTGGGGCAGGTGTCGCTGGGGCTGCTCATCTTCCAGGACCTGGCCGTGGTGATGATGGTGCTGCTGGTGCCCGTGCTGGCGGGGAAGGGCGATACGCCGCTCCACTTCCTGGGGGCCTTCGGCAAGGCACTGGGCATCATCGTCGCGGTGCTCGTGGTGGCGCGCAGGTTGATGCCCAGGCTCCTCGAGGTGGTGGCGCGCACGTGCTCACCGGAGCTGTTCCTGCTCACCGTCATCGCCGTGTGCTTCGGCACCGCGTACCTCACCAGCCTCGCGGGTGTGAGCGTGTCGCTGGGCGCCTTCCTGGCGGGGCTTGTGGTCAGCGAGAGCCGCTTCAGCGAGCACGCCTTCGGCGAAATCCTCCCGCTGCAAATCCTCTTCAGCGCCACGTTCTTCGTCTCCGTCGGCATGCTGCTCGACGTGGGCTTCCTCGTGGAGCACCTGCCCGAGGTGCTCCTGGCCATCGTCGCCGTGCTCCTGGTGAAGGTCCTCACCACGGGCATCGCGGTGCTGGCGCTCGGCTACCGCGTGCCGGTGGCGGTGGAGAGCGCGCTGCTGCTGGCCCAGGTGGGCGAGTTCTCCTTCGTGCTGGAGCGCAGCGGCCGTCGGCTGGGCCTGTTCCCCGCGGGGCTGGAGGAGGGCTCGCAGGCGTTCATCGCGGCCACCGTGATGTTGATGGTGCTCACGCCGCTGCTGTCACGGCTGGGCGGCTGGGCCCAGGGGCGGCTCACCCGCAAGGTCCATCGCGCGGTGGCGCAGGCGGGCCCCACCACGGACGAGGCGGAGGCGCTCGCGGCCGAGTCCTTCGCCCGCTACGAGAACCACGTCATCATCGCGGGCTACGGAGATGGGGCACGCAGGCTCGCGCGGGTGCTGCGCGGCTCGGGCATTCCGTTCCTCGTCTCCACGCTGAGCCCTCCGGGCGCGAACGAGGCGGAGGCCGAGGGCATGGCGGTGCTCCGGGGGGACTACGCCCGACAGCGCACGCTGCGCGTCGCGGGGGTCCAGCGCGCCAAGCTCCTGCTCGTCGTGGATGATGACGCGGCCATGGCCCACCGCGTGGTCGCCGTCGCGCGGATGGAGAACCCGACGCTGCGACTCGTCGCCCGCGTGCGCGCCGTGGCGGACGTGGAGCCGCTGCGCGAGGCCGGCGCGGACGTCGTGGTCTGCGAGGAGCTGGAGAGCCTGGTGGCCGTGCTGTCCTCGGTGCTGGAGGACTACCGTCAATCCCCCGAGGACATCGAGGACCACGAGGACTCCGTGCGTCGCTCGGGCTACGCGGCGCTGCGCAGCTCCGGCGCGCTGGAGAAGCCGCTGCTCGTCTGCGCGCTGGAGAAGGACTGCCTCGGCTCGCGCCGCGTGTCGGTCCGTCCGGGCGCGCCCATCGTCGGGCTCTCGGTGGCGGCGCTCATCGAGCGCGCGGGCGGCGCCCTCGGAGTCCTGGAGCTGCGACGAGACGACGTGCCGCTGACCGTCGTCACGCCCCACACCGTCTTCGAGGCCGGGGACGAGCTGGTGCTCAAGGGCGCCGCGGACGCCTTCGAGCGGTGCGCCGAGCTGTTCCGCACCCCCGCGCCCGAGGGGCTGGAGATGGAGCCCGTGCCCGCCGCGCCTCGCACGTCGGCGGAGCTCATCGACACGCAGGCGACCCTCGAGTTCCTGCCGAAGCCGGGCACAGGGCCTTGTGGCCACCTCGACCGGCTGCGACCCGTGCGACCGAGGACCCGCGGGTGCGAGGAGTGCCTGAAGCTCCACGACACCTGGGTGCACCTGCGGCTGTGCATGACGTGCGGCCACGTGGGGTGCTGCGACGACTCGAAGAACAAGCACGCGACGCGGCACTTCCACGAGTCGGACCACCCCATCATCCGCTCCCTGGAGCCGGGCGAGCGCTGGGGCTGGTGCTACGTGGACAAGGTCCAGCTCGACAGCGAGCCACCCGCGCGCACGTAGCACCGCTGTCGCTTCAGAGCGGCCGCACGTGCTCGGCGAGTCGGCCCGTGGTCATCAACTCCTGGAGCTCGTCGCCCATGCGCTCGCTCTCGGAGACCACCTGGTTCCAGGCGCGGATGCGCGCGGTGTCGCTCATGCGCTCGAAGTCGGAGCGGTCCGGAATCCGTCCTCCGGGCAGGCGCGCCACCAGCTCCGGGGAAGGGGAGATGAGCAGGGCCCTGCGGAAGTTCAGCGGCTTCGCCCGTCGCCAGCGCAGCGCCTTGTCGAACCAGCCCGGCACCACGTATGGATAGAAGTGCGGATAGAGCACCAGGCCCTCGCCCGCGCCGAAGTCCAGGTCCAGGTGGTAGTCGATGACGCCGCCGTCCCGGTACACGCCCGTATGCGCCCCGGGGATGCGCACGCCGCTGAGCACCAGCGGGATGGAGCCCGACGCGATGAGCGCCGGCTTCAGGTTCTCCTTCGTCAACGGCAGGTGGACCGAGGGCAGGTCCTTCTGTCCCACGAAGGGGCTGGTGTCGCCCGCCGTGTCGAAGATGACGCGCCGCAGATGCAGGCTCAGGCTCCGGCGGCTCACCACGTTGCCCATGGCGCACAGCGCCAGCCCGAGCAGTTGCACGCGCGGATGCTCCACGCCCAGCGGCCCCTTGCACAGCGCGGTGACCACGTGCAGCCGGGCCCACGGGTGGCGGAGGATCTCCTCCACGCCGTCATCGCCCAGGAGCGCGTCGAGGATCCGCTCGCTCGTCTCGCTCACCAGGGCGGGGGAGGGCTTGGGCGGATAGCGCTGGTCGATGTACGCCGCCTCGAAACGATGCAGCGCGGCGACCGGGTCCTTCTGCGCCAGACACGCCAGCCGCCAACTGCCGATGGAGCTGCCAATCAGGTGCAGCGGACGGGTGCGCCCCTGGAAGAGCCCACCGAAGAGCGCCCGGTCCAGCCCCGCGAGCACCAGCCACTTGGGACCTCCGGAGGCCCCAGGAACGACGTCCACGTCGTCACCACGCAGGCCCCGCGCGCGCAGGAGCCGCAGTGCGTCGGGGCCGGCCAGAAGCGTCAGGTTCGATGCCATGTCGACCCGGTACGCTAACAGGGCGACGCGTCGTGCGCGGGACTTCCTCCAATCGTCCCACCCGGGTTGCGGCCGTTCATGCACCACTGCTGTAGTGCGCGCGACGCCATGAAAAAGCTCCCGCCCTCCGAATGGAATCTGAGTCGTCGCGCCTTCCTCGGTGGCACGGCCGCGGCCACCGCGCTGGCCACGCTCGACGCCTCGGCGAGCCCCGACGCGACGAAGTCCCTGCCCGCGCCGTTCGAGCTGGAAGAGGCCACCGTCGCCGACCTCCAGGCCGGCATGCGGGAAGGGAAGTACACCGCGCACGGCCTCACCCAGCGCTACCTGTCGCGCATCGCCGCCCTGGACCGCTCGGGCCCGCTGCCGCTGTCGTCCGTCATCGAGGTGAACCCGGACGCGCTCGCCATCGCGCAGGCCCTGGATGAAGAGCGCAAGAGCAAGGGCGCGCGCGGACCGCTCCACGGCATCCCCGTGCTGCTCAAGGACAACATCGCCACGACGGACCGGATGCAGACGTCGGCGGGCTCGCTCGCGCTCGTCGGCGCGGTGCCTCCTCGCGAGGCCTTCCTCGTCACGAAGCTCCGCGCGGCCGGCGCCGTCATCCTCGGCAAGACGAACCTCAGTGAGTGGGCCAACTTCCGCTCCACGCGCTCGGCCAGCGGCTGGAGCGGACGGGGCGGGCAGTGCCGCAATCCCTATGCGTTGGACCGGACGCCGTCGGGCTCCAGCTCCGGCTCGGGCGCGGCCACCTCGGCCAACTTCTGCGCCGTGTCCGTGGGCACGGAGACGGATGGCTCCATCGTGTCCCCGTCCTCGGCGTGCTCACTGGTGGGCCTCAAGCCGACGGTGGGGCTCATCAGCCGCGCGGGCATCATCCCCATCTCCCAGAGCCAGGACACCGCGGGGCCCATGACGCGCACCGTGGCGGATGCCGCCGCGCTGCTCACGGTGCTCGCGGGCATCGACCCCGCGGACGCGGCGACCGCGCGCAGTGAGGGCCACACCGGGCTCGACTACACGAAGTTCCTCGACGCCAACGGGCTCAAGGGCGCGCGCATCGGCGTCCCGCGCGAGCACTACTACGGCTACCACGCCGCCACGGACGCGCTCGCGGAGCAGGCCCTGGAGGTCATGCGCTCCAAGGGCGCCATCATCATCGACCCGGCGCCCATCCCCAACGTCGAGAAACTCCAGGAGCACGAGTTCGAGGTGATGCTGTACGAGTTCAAGGCCGGCACGGAGGCCTGGCTCGCGAGCCTGGGCGACCAGACGAAGCTGCGCACGCTCGCGGACCTCATCCGCTACAACGAGGAGCACTCGGACCGGGAGCTGCCGTACTTCGGCCAGGAGCTGTTCCGTCAGGCCCAGGCGCGCGGGCCGCTCACCGACGCGAAGTACCGCAAGGCGCTGGCCGCGTGCCGCAAGCTGTCGCGTGAGCAGGGCCTGGACGCGGTGATGCGCAAGCACCGCCTGGACGCGCTCGTCGCCCCCACCGAGGCGCCTCCCAGCCTCATCGACCTGGTGAACGGAGACCACTGGCTGGGCAGCAGCTCCACGCCCGCCGCAGTCTCCGGCTACGCCACCCTCACCGTGCCCGCGGGCTACGTGCGCGGGCTGCCCGTGGGGCTGTCCTTCATCGGTCAGGCCTGGAGCGAGCCCACGCTGCTCAAGCTCGCCTACGCCTACGAGCAGGCCACCCGCCACCGACGTCCGCCCGGCTTCCTGCCCACCGCCGAGCTGCGGCTGCTCGCCGGGCGCTGAGTCGGCGCTACACCGCTCAGGGCGACGCGGCCCACGGCAGCGTCGCCTGCATCACCGCCTCGTGCAGCGCGGCGGTGCGCAGGTGGTTGAAGCGCTGGTACTCCGGGTCGCTCACCATCTGCAGGAAGGCGGCGCGGCTCGGATAGCGCACCAGCATCACCGCGTCCCACGTCTGGCCCGGCTCGGCCACCAGCGGAGTGGAGCAGTCGCCCGCGTACAGCGGCTGCGCGCCTGCCTTCAGCATGAAGGGCATCACGGCGTTCGCGTACTCGGCGAACGAGGCGCGGCCACCCTCCTTGAACTTCACCAGGTTCATCATCACCAGGGGACCGCCGGGGTCTTCCTGGAGAAATCGCTCGATGTCGTTGCCCTGCGGATCGACAGCCACGGTGATGCCTCCTCGCTCCTGTGAATCAATCCGCCCCCCATCGAGACGGCGGGCCATTGTCTCCCAGACGCGCAGTGTGGTGCACCTGGCGCGCCGGCGACTCGGGCCTTTCAAACACTGGGGCCCCCGCCACCCACGACGAGCACGTCGCGAGCGGCGGAGGCCCCGGTCGGAAGCCCGGCGCACCAGGCCCCGGGCTTCACGGCATCAGCGGTAGTACGGCGACAGCGCGGCCTGGATGCGCGCCAGCAGGTCCTCGGCCTGGATGAGCTCGGTGCCGCTGAGCGTCCCCAGCTGGGCCTGGACCGCGTCGCGGCCCTGGCGCAGGGCCACGTAGGCCGGCAGGCTCTGCATGTTCTTCAGGATGTCCACCATGGCGCGGCGGGACTGGAAGCCGCGCACGCCGTCCACGTTGATGAGGATGCCGTGGATGTCCGCGAGCACCTGCGGCGTGATGGCGCTGTCCTCGCCGGGCGTGGCCGTGAAGCTGCCGCGCGCCGCGAGCGGGTCCAGGTACAGGCGGGACAGCACGCGACGGGCGAGGTCATCGGCCACCGCGCCGTAGCCCGGGCCCGCGTCCGGCGGAACCGCGAGCGGAGGACGCACGGCCGCGATGGCGACGTCGTACGCGTACGTCTGGTCGACCTCCACGCCCGAGCGCGCCCACTGCAGCGTCGCGTTCAGGTAGTAGTCGAACGAGCCCGCGAGCAACGGGAAGGGGAGGACCTCGTACAGCAGCAGCTCCTGCACCAGCGCGTACGTGGAGCCGTAGAAGGCGCCCAGCGGGTCGGAGTAGCGGTCATACGGGTTGCAGTACGGCTCGAGCTCCGTGTCCTCGTCCGTGCAGAACAGCTCCGTGGGCTCGTCCGGCGACAAATCGTACAGGTAGCGGACGGCCTGCACGTCGTAGGACTGCGGCGTGTCCACGAAGATGGCGTCGGGATCGTACACGTACTCCATCACCGAATTGGAGCGCGGGCTGTTGGGCGCGCCGGTGTACACGAGCGAGCCGGCGAAGTTGTGGCGCAGGCCCAGCGTGTGGCCCACCTCGTGGAGGATGACGTGCGTCAGGTACGCCTCCACCTTCTCCTTCTTCGTGCGCTGCGTCTCCGCCGCGGGCCCCGGCAGCTTCTTGTGCTTGGCCAGCGCGTCGTCGCGCATGGGGGGCAGGGGCATGGCGCACAGGTGGTCCTTGTCGAAGCCGCCCCACGACATGCGCACCGGCTTGCGCGCGTTCTTCAGCTTCGCCGCGACGGCGGCCTGCGCGTCGTCGCCGAACTCACCGTCGGCCAGCTCCAGCCACAGCGCGTTGACGTAGACGGTGGCGCCGCGAATCTCGCTGGTGTTGGGGTTGAGGCGCCAGTCGGCGAAGGCGAAGCCCGCGGACGCGTCCGGGTCGAAGATGATGACGTTCTTGTCGTCGTCCGCGAAGCCCGACGTCGCGCCCACGGAGGCCTCGAACACCTTGAAGCCGAACGCCTGGTTCCAGCCCTCGACGCCCCGCTTCACCGCCGCCACCACGTCGTAGTTGGCGAAGCGCGGGTCGGCCTGCACCTTGTTCACCGTGTCGGTGATGATCCACTTGATGGGCTTCATGCCCGGGCGGATGTTCCACTTCGCCGCCGTCTGGGTGACGTAGCCCGTGTTGGGGAGGATGCGCGGCTCACCGCGGAAGTAGTGCTCCAGCCACGGCAGCTCCGTGGGGGTGTAGCCCTGGCCCTCCTTGTACTGGCGCAGGGCGATTCCCAGCGTGCCGGAGGTGCGGAACAGGTTGTCCTCCAGGAAGTCCGGCGCGGACGGGTCCGGCACGTCCGCGTAGCCGGTGAACACCTGCTCGAACGTGACGCCGTCGGAGATCTTCCGGAAGCGCTGCGCGAAGCTCAGCTCCGTCTGGAAGCGCACGCCGGTGGCGCCGTAGGCCTCGCCCATCACCCCGTAGCGGTTGAGCCCCGCCGTCGGGTCCACCAGGATGTAGCTGTTGGAGCCGCGCAGGACGTTGAAGGCGCCGTAGTCGTTGACGATGGGCCACGCCTCGATGAGCACCTCCGGGTCGAACACGTCGCTCATCGTCTTGCGGTCATCCGCGTCGAAGACGAACAGCTTCCCGTTCTGCTCCTTGAAGCTCACCACGCGCGTGCCCAGCGAGGACGCCGCGCCGTAGTACACCGCGCCGGGGTGCAGCTGCTTGAGGTACGCCGACATGAACCAGCGCTGCCCCAGCTCGCTCTTGCGGATGGCCAGGTAGAAGCTCTCGCCGGAGTTGGACACGGAGCCGTCCAGTCGCTGGACGACCCGGCCCTGCTCCTCGGCGCTCACCTTGCGCGGAACGGCGACGAACGCGTCATCCAGCTCCACCTGCAACGACTCGGCGGGTGCTTCAGGGGTCGGGGGTTGAGGCTCGTTCGCGTCGGATGCGGGACCGCAGCCAACGCCCAGGGCCAAGATGGTGGTGACGGCGCCGAACAGGCCGCGCCGCAGCGGGGAATTCCACCTCATTGTTGCCTCCATGGGGTTTCGCCACTTCGCTTCGCGGCTTCCCCTTTGCTCAAGGAGATGCCGCAAAGAGTCATCCGCGCAGCCTGCCTGGAAGTTGCTCCTCACATTGATTTCTTGGTTTCGCGCAATCCGGTGACACCAGCAGTACGGATGCGGGTCAGCCGTCGGTGCGCTCGCGCTGCGAGTCCAGGTAGGCCGCGAAGCCCGCCTTGGACTGGATGCGGAAGGGCGGCAGGCGCGCGAGGGCCTCGGGCGCGAAGACGTACTGCTCGCACACGAGGCTGGCGCGCTGGGTGTCGTCGCTTGCGCCGATGAAGGGCTGCACCTCGTGCTGGAGGTGTCCCTGGAAGTGCACCAGCAGTCCCGGGCGCGGCCGCACCTCACCCAGCGGGCGGTTGTCCTCGAGCAGCCGCAGCGCGCCGCCTCGCGCGCCCGGAGGCACCTGGAGGTAGAGCACGCTGACGTGGCGGGGCGTGGCGTCCGGCACGCCGCTGGGCCCCTGGAGCGTGGCGTCGATGTGCCGGCCCACGCCCATGCCCGCGTCGAGCAGCAGGAGGTTCAGATAGAAGGCGTTCGGCTCGGCTCGGGGCTGTCGTCCGCTGAACAGTCGCTCGCGCCACGGCAGCAGGCCCCGCGCGCTTCCGGGCTCCAGCACGCGCGCCAGGAAGGGCGTGAGGAAGGGGAAGCGCGCCTCAAGCGTGGGGCGGCCCTCCCGGGTGAAGATGAGGGCGAAGCCCCGGCTGCCCTGGAACGTCCCCATCAACGGGCTGCGCGCCACGAAGCGCGAGCCGAGCAGGGCGTCCCGGAGGGCCTCCAGCTCACCGGGAGGCAGGGCTTGACGGTGGGTGATGTAGGCGCTCAAGACGAGAAATAACGGAGTTTCAGGGGGAGCGGATCAATTGGCTTTTACTGCCTACCTTTTAGGTTCCAGAATTGCGGGGCCGTCCCTCCCCCCCGCGCAAGGTCCCCCCTGCATGAGCCAGCAACCTCGTTCCGTCAACAGTGCTCCCTCCGCTGCTCCCAGCTCTCCGCCGGCCGCGGCGGTGATGACCCAGATGGTCTACGGATTCTGGATTTCTCGCAGCCTGCAAATCATGGCGGAGCTCGGCATCGCCGACATCATCGGTGACGTGCCCAAGACGGCGGAGGAGCTCGCGCAGGCGAGCGGCACGTATGCCCCCGCGCTGCGCCGCATGCTCCGGCTGCTCAGCGGGCTGGGCGTGCTCATCAAGGACGAACAGACACAGGCCTTCGGGCTGACGGAGCTGGGGGAGATGCTGCGCAAGGACAGCCCCGGCTCGGTGTACGGCTCGCTGCGGGCGCATGGCCACCTGCTGTCGTGGTCGGCCTGGGGTGACCTGGTGTCGTCGCTGAAGACGGGGCAGCCGTCCGTCGAGAAGTTCATGGGGGACAGCTTCTTCGGCTACCTGTCGAGTCATCCGGAGGACGCGGCCATCTTCAACGGCAGCATGGCCGCGTACCAGAGCCTCAACGCGCCGGCGGTGGTGGGCGCGTACGACTTCTCGCAGGTCCGCTCGGTGGTGGACGTGGGCGGTGGCACGGGCACGCTCCTGGGCCACATCCTCCAGTCGCACCCGCACCTGAAGGGCGCGCTGTTCGAGCTGCCGCACGTGAAGGCGGAGGCGACGGCGCGGCTCAACGGGATGGGGCTGGGCAACCGCTGCCAGGTGCTGGAGGGCGACTTCTTCGCCAAGATTCCGGCGGGCCACGACGTCTACATCCTGTCGCAGATCCTCCACGACTGGGACGACGAGCGCAGCCTGAAGATCCTCACCAACATGCGCGAGGCGATGGGCCCGCAGTCCAAGCTGCTCATCGTGGAGACGGTGCTGCCGGGCGACAACGTGCCGCACTTCGGCAACCTCTACGACATGGCCATGCTGGTGCTGGTGGGCGGCCGCGAGCGCACGGGGCCGGAGTACTCCGCGCTGGTGGAGAAGGCGGGCCTGCGCGTGCACCGCGTGCTGCCCACGTACATGCCGCCGAGCGTGGTGGAGGTCGTCCCCGCCTAGGCGCGGGACGGGCCCGGCCCGGCTCACGCGTCGGGCCGGCGCCGGGGCGTGTCGAGCAGGTGCAGGAGCGCCTTCTCGGAGCAGTGCAGCCTGTCGCCGCGCGACGACGTCAGCTCGTCCACGGAGTCGAAGTAGCGGTCCACCACCTGGCCCCGCTCGAACAGGGCCAGCACGGACGGGTAGATGTACGAGGAGCGCGCGACGGCGGGCGTGTTGCCCAGGTGCTCGGCGACCTCCTTCACCGCGGCCACCATGCTCTTCTTGAGCGCGGGGCCCTTCGCCTGCTTCGCGCGGGCCCGGGCCCGGGCCAGGGCGCACGCGCAGATGAGGGTGCCCGCCCAGGTGCGGAAGTCCTTGGCGCTGTAGTCCTCGCCCATGACCTCCTGGATGTACGCGTTGATGTGGCGCCGGCGGACGTCCACCACCAGCCCGTCATCCAGCACGAACTTGAACACGTCCCGCCCGGGCACCTTCAGGAGCTTGCGCACGAGCGTGGCGACGCGCCGGTCGGTGAGCTGGCGGTGCTGCTGCTTGCCGCTCTTGCCCGGGAAGTCGAACGACACCGTGTCCCCGGACACGCGCACGTGGTTCCTCCTCAGGGTGGCGATGCCGAAGCTCGCGTTGTCCTCCGCGTAGCGCTGGCTGCCCGGGCGGATGAAGCACGTGCCCAGGATGCGCAGGGTGGCGGCCAGCACCTTGTCGCGCCCCAGCCCCTGGCGCCGCAGGTCCGCGTTCACGCGCCTGCGCATGCGCGGCAGGGCCCGGGCGAAGCCGACGATGCGCCGGAACTTCGCCTCGTCCGCCTTCCTCCGGTACGCGGCGTGGTAGCGGTACTGCCAGCGGCCCGCGGCGTCGCGGCCCACGGCCTGGAGGCTCGCGGTGGGGGAGGGGGAGATGAACACGTCGCGCCACGCGGGCGGCAGTCGCAGGGCCTCGATGCGCTCCTTCGTCCTCGCGTCCACGCGCCTTCCGCTCGCGTCCACGTAGCGGAAGCCCCGGGCCGGTGAGCCCACGCGGCGCAGGCCCTCTTGCTGGAGCCGCTCCAGCCGCGTGAGACCCCGGCTCCGGGCGGGGGCTCGAGGCGGGCGGGCAGTGGCGGCGGTGGCTTGCATTTCGCGGCTTCCGGGTGGAGGTGGACCCCGGGAACCCTTGGGTCCCGGCCCTCTGGAGGTGCCAATCCCGAGCGCGCGCGGCAACGAAGGTCGCCTCTGCTTTCCCGCCCGTGGAGCAGGCAGGAAAACGACCCCCCCGGTTTTCGCAGGGAATGCCCGTGGATTAGAGTCCGGAGCGCTGATGACGCCCTTCTTCGACGCCATCCTCGCGTTCCCCACCGCCCTCTTCACCACCGCCATGGGCGTGGTGCTGACCTATTGGCTGTTCGTCATCGTGGGCGCGGTGGGGATCGACCTGCTGGACGGCGGGCACGTCGACTTCGAGTCGGGCGGCAAGGCGCTGGGCGCGGCCATCGAGGGTGGCGGCAAGGCGCTGGCGGGCTCGCTGGAGGGCGGGGCGAAGGCGGCGGGCGAGGCGCTCCAGGGCGGCAAGGCGCTCGCGGGGCATGACCACGACGCGCACGTGGACGGGGGCATCCTCTCCACGCTGGGCTTCGCGGGGATTCCGCTCACGGTGTCCGTGAGCCTGGTGTCGTTCTTCTCGTGGTTCCTGTCGCTGCTGGCCACGCCGCCGGCGCACGCGCTGCTCGGCGGGGCGCTGCCATCGTGGCTCATCAACTCCACGCTGGGCATCCTGTGCTTCATCGCGGGCCTGGTCATCTCCGGCTTCGCGGTGCGGCCGCTGCGGCCCGTGTTCGTGGCGCACAAGGCGCCCGGGCGCGACTCGCTGCTCGGCCGGGTGTGCACCATCTCCAGCGGCAGCGTCACGGACAGGAACGGCCACGCCACGTTCGAGGACGGCGGCGCGGGCATCATCTTGAATGTCATCTGCGCCAAGGCGAACGGCCTGAAGCGCGGAGACCCGGCCCTGGTGCTCGCGTACGACGCCGAGCGCGACGCGTACGAGGTGGAGCCGGTGGATTGGTTGTTGCCGGAGGAGATGGATCAGCTTCGCGACCCGGTGCGGGCCGCGGCGCTGGCGCGCTCCCGGGCACGCGCATGACTTGAGTCGAGGCACGGGTCCGCTTCAGAGGGGGGCGGGCCGTGAATGGATTCGACGCCAGGGGGCTTTCGCGGGGGATCCCTGGCGCCTGATACAAGGCCCGCCGTCAATACTTCACAGGAAAAGGCCATGGATCCCATCACGCTGGTAGCCGCCGTCGGCGGAGGTGTCATCCTCCTGACCGGCATCATTCTCACCATCGTCCGTCTCTACCGGCAGGTGGACCAGGGCAAGGTGCTCATCGTCAACACGCTCAAGAGCGAGCCGCTGGTGACCTTCTCCGGCGCGGTGGTGTTCCCCATCATCAACCGGGCGGAGGTGATGGACATCTCGCTGAAGACGGTGGAGATCGACCGCCGCGGCAAGGAGGGCCTCATCTGCCAGGACAACATCCGGGCGGACATCAAGGTCACCTTCTTCGTGCGCGTGAACAAGACGCGCGAGGACGTGCTCAAGGTCGCCCAGTCCATCGGCTGCGTGCGCGCGAGCGATCAGGAGACGCTGGAGAAGCTCTTCGAGGCGAAGTTCTCCGAGGCCCTCAAGACGGTGGGCAAGAACTTCAACTTCGTGGACCTCTACACCAAGCGCGCCGAAATCAAGGACAACGTGGTGGAGGTCATCGGCCGCGACCTCAATGGCTACATGCTGGAGGACTGCGCCATCGACTACCTGGAGCAGACCCCGGTGGAGATGTTGGACAAGGACAACATCCTGGACGCCGAGGGCATCCGGAAGATCACCAAGCTCACCACCGAGCAGAACATCGTCACCAACGAGCTCAAGCAGACCGAGCGCCAGGCGGTGACCAAGCGCAACGTCGAGGCCGACCAGAGCATCTTCGAACTGGAGCGTCAGCGCGAGGAGGCGGCCGCCAAGCAGAAGCGCGCGATTGAATCCGTGCAGGCCGAGGAGTCCGCGGAGGCCGAGCGCGTCAAGCAGGAGCAGTACTCCAAGGCGCAGCTGGCGCGCATCAAGGCCGAGCAGGAGATCCTCGTCCAGGAGCAGAACAAGACGCGCGACATCGAGGTGGCCCAGAAGCACCGCGAGCGCGAGGTGAGCGTGGAGGCGGAGAACGTGGAGCGCGCCCGCTCGCTGGCGGCCATCGGCCGGGAGCGTGAGACGGAGCTGGAGCGCATCGCCAAGGAGCGCGCGCTGGAGGAGCAGAAGAAGGACATCGCGGACGTGGTGCGCGCGCGCATCGCCGTGGAGAAGACGGTGGCGCAGGAGGAGGAGCGCATCAAGGACCTGCGCGTGGAGTCGGACGCGCTGCGCAAGAAGCAGGCGCTCATCATCACCGCCGAGGGCCAGGCGCAGGAGAAGACCGTCAAGGACGTGAACGCCGCCAAGGCCAACAGCGAGATGGCGGTGTACATGGCGAAGGAGAAGCTCACCCTGGCCGAGGCGGACCTGGAGGCCGCGGACAAGACGGCCAAGGCGAAGACGCGCCTGGCCGAGGGCATCCAGGCGGAGGCCGCCGCGACGGGCCTGGCCGGCATCCGCGTGAAGGAGGCGGACGCCGCGGCCACGGAGAAGCTGGGCATGGCGCAGGTGCGCGTGCAGGAGGCCGAGGCGGGCGTCATCGAGAAGCAGGGCCACGCCCAGGCGCAGGCGGTGCGCGAGAAGCTCCTGGCGGAGGCCGCGGGTGAGCAGGAGAAGGGCCTGGCCCGGGCGCGCGTGCAGGAGGCGGAGGCCGTCGCCATCCAGAAGCGCGGCGAGGCGGAGGCCATCGCGACGAAGGAGAAGCAGCTGGCGGAGGCCGCGGCCATCCAGGAGAAGCTGCTCGCCGAGGCCCGGGGCCTGGCGGAGAAGGCGGCGTCCATGAAGCTGATGGACGGCGTGGGGCGCGAGCACGAGGAGTTCCGCCTGCGGCTCGGAAAGGAGCGCGACGTGGAGCTGGAGAACATCCGCGTGCGCAAGGACATCGCGCAGGCGCAGGCGGAGGTGCTGGCCAAGGCGTTCGCCAACTCGAAGTTCAACATCGTCGGCGGCGACGGCGAGTTCTTCGAGCGCTTCGTCAAGGCGGTGTCCTTCGGCACGGCGGTGGACGGCGCGCTGGACCACAGCGAGTCGCTGAAGAAGGCGCTGGGCGGGTACGTCAACGGCGAGAAGGACCTGCCGGCGGACCTCAAGGAGATCCTCTCCAAGCCGGGTCTGAGCAACGACGCGCAGAACCTGGCCGTGGCCGCGCTGCTGCACCGCATGACGCCGAGCGCGACGGACGCGACGGCGGCGAGCCTGAAGGCCCTGCTGGGCTCCGACGGCAAGGCCGCCTCCGCCGACAAGCAGGGCTGAGGCCATCAGCAGGGGGCCGCCATCGCCGCGCGAGCCGTGCGGTGGCGGCCATGACGTCACGACGACTCCGCCCCGGGCCCTCCGGGGTGGCGTCCCCTCGATGGGGGACGGGGCGGGGTCCATGCGCAATTCCGGTGAGCACTCATGGCAACTGAAGGTGGCAAGGGCGCGGCGCCCACGGGCGAGGTCGCGCTAGAGGGGGGCAGCTACGAGGTCATCCGGACGCGACTGCTCGCGCAGGCGGAGGCGCTGGGCACCAAGGCGGCGGACCTCAACGCGCGGCGCAAGGCGTTCTTCGGTGGCACGGAGCTGGCCGTCATCGGCAACGAGCGCGTGCGCACCGAGAACAACTGCGTGGCGCGCGACATCGTCAGCGTCGGCAAGTACCTGCTCTTCGGCTACAACGTCTTCATCGGGCTGAAGAAGGAGACGTCCGTCGCGGACGTGTTCTCGCTGCACCGCTTCGAGAAGACGGCGGACGGGTTCGACCTGTCCGCGGTGCCGCACACGGAAGGCGGCGGCTTCCTGGCGGACCCGCGCTTCATCAAGGACTTCGGCGAGCTGTACCGCTACTACAAGGACGCGAAGCTCCTGCAGCTGCGGCGCAAGGACGCGCGCCTGTTGGCGGTGTTCAAGACGGGCCAGTCCGCGAGAGACCTGAAGGTCTTCCGCTTCAGCCTGGACACGGACGGCAACGCCACCTACCTCGACAACCAGGGCGACAAGGACCACACCTTCCCGCCGTCGCACGACTTCGAGTGGACGGTGGCCACGCGCGAGAACTACGTGCTGGGCGCCCACCCGCACGTCAACGTGCTGGACCAGGTCTTCGTGGAGACGGTGAAGGGGGACCTCACCGTGAAGGTGGAGGACAACACGTCCTCGGGCCTGGGCATCTACAGCGAGCCGGTGGAGGACGCGAACCAGTCGCTGGACGACGCGCGCTTCGCCTGGGCGCAGGTGGGCACGCTCATCCTGCTGCGCGTGCTGCCCTTCCGCGAGAAGGTGCAGCGCTACCTGGTGTTCAACTCGCGCACGCAGCACGTGGTGCGCATCGACGCCATCGGTCAGGCGTGCATCCGGCTGCCCGAGGACCAGGGCATCATCTTCCCCGGCGGCTACTACCTCCAGACGGGGGACTACAAGGTCTTCGACGGTGAGGCCACCGGCGAGGGCATGGAGTTCAAGAAGGTCATCCGCTCGCCGAATGGCGAGGACGTGCTCTACGTCTTCCACCAGCGCGAGGTGGGGCGCTACCTGCTCTTCCCGTACAACCTGGTGCGCAAGGAGGTGCAGAACCCGCTGGTGTGCAACGGGTACAGCCTCTTCGGGGACGGCGGGCTGGTGGTGTTCCGCGAGACGTCGGCGGACCCCACGCGCGTGCACCCGATGCAGGTGTGGCAGACGCCCTTCGCGTCGGACGAGCACGCGGCGGCGACGCCGCCCGCGCCCGGGTACCTGGGCAAGGTGGGCAACGCGGAGCTGGTGCGCGGCATCTCCGACTCGCTGACGCTCCAGCGCATCGCGAAGACGGACAAGCCCAGCCGGCGCACCTACGAGGACCTGGTCGCCGCGGCCACGCGCGCGCTGGACGCGTACTACTGGCTGGGCCACGCGGAGACGGGCCTCCAGGAGCCGATCGAGACGCTGCGGCGCACCTCCGAGCTCATCATCGACGAGTTCGAGAAGGTGCTCGCCCTCCAGAAGCGCGCCACGGAGGCCCTGGCGGAGGCGGAGCAGGCCCAGGCGAAGCTGCTCGCGCGGGTGCGGCCGGAGCTGCTCACCACCGCCGAGGAGTTCATGCTGGTGCTGGCGGAGCTGCGCCAGCAGCGCGGGCACCTCATCACCCTCAAGGACATCCGCTACATGGACCTGGGGCGGGTGGACGCCCTGGAGAAGGCGGTGGTGGAGGCGTCCGACTCCACCAGCACCGCGTGCGTGGAGTTCCTCCAGAAGGGGGAGGCGCTCCAGCCGCTGGCCGCGCGACTGGACGAACTGCTCGCGAAGCTGGAGCCGGTGCAGACGACGGCGGAGCTGCAGCCGCTGGGCGAGGACATCGAGAAGACGGCCCAGGGCCTCACCGTGCTGGGCGAGGTGGTGGGCGGCCTCCAGGTGGGAGACCCGCTCGCGCGCGCCCGCATCCTGGAGGGCATCTCCGAGCTGTTCGGCCGACTCAACCGCGTGCGCGCGAGCCTGGCCGCCAAGCGCAAGGAGCTGTCCGGCCGCGAGAAGCGCGCGGAGTTCGGCGCCCAGTTCAAGCTGCTCGGGCAGGCGATCGAGAACGCGCTGGCGCAGGCGGACGTGCCGGAGAAGTGCGACGAGGGCCTGTCGCGCCTCACCGTGCAGCTGGAGGAGCTGGAGGGCCGCTTCGGCGAGTTCGACGAGTTCCTCGGGCAGATCACCCAGAAGCGCGAGGAGCTGCTGGAGGCGTTCGGCGCGCGCAAGCAGACGCTGGTGGACGAGCGCCAGCGCCGCGCGCAGAGCCTCTTCGGCGCCGCGGAGCGCATCCTCCAGGGCGTGCAGCGCCGCTCCAAGGCGTTCAAGTCCGACGACGAGCTCAACGCGTACTTCGCCACCGACGCGATGATCCTCAAGCTGCGGCAGCTCTCCGAGCAGCTGATGGCGCTGCAGGACAGCGTGCGCTCGGACGAGGTGCAGTCGCGGCTGAAGTCCGCCAAGCAGGACGCGCTGCGCGCGCTGCGTGACAAGCAGGACCTGTTCGCGGACGGCGACAACGTCATCAAGCTGGGGACCTACCGCTTCAACGTCAACACCCAGCCGCTGGATTTGACGCTGGTGCCGCGCGACGGCGCGCTGTACCTGCAGCTCACCGGCTCCGACTACGCGCAGAAGCTGGAGGACCCGGCGCTGCTCGAGCAGAAGGACCTCTGGGACCAGCACCTGGTCTCCGAGACGCGCGAGGTGTACCGCGCCGAGTACCTGGCCGCGTGCATCCTCTCCGACGCGGAGGAGGGAAAGAACGGCCTGTCCCTGACGGGGCTGCACGCGGCGGTGATGGGCGGGACGCTGCTGGAGCCCGTGCGCGCGTACGCGGCGGACCGCTTCGACGAGGGCTACGAGCGCGGCGTGCACGACGTGGACGCGGCCGCGGTGCTGGAGAAGCTCCTGGCGCTGCACCAGGGCGCGGGCCTCTTGCGCTTCGCTCCGGTGCCTCGCGCCCTGGCGGCGCTGTACTGGGCCTTCGACACCGAGGAGGCGGCGCGGGCGCTCCTGCACCGTCGGGCGCGCAGCCTCGCGCGGCTGCGGCAGACGTTCTCCGCGGCGGGCGGCCTGCACGAACTGGGCATGGCGCTGGGCGAGGCCGTGGGGGCCTTCCTGAAGGCGCAGGGGCTTTCGCACTCGCCGGCGGAGGCGCGGCTGGCGGGTGGCTACCTGGTGGAGGAGCTGGCCGTGGAGCGGCCCCGCTTCACCACGAGCGGCGAGGCGCTGGTGCTCCGGGACGCGTTCCTGGCGCAGCTGGAGCGGCAGGGGACGCGCACGGCCTTCGAGGAGGATTTGCGCGGGCTGGAGAAGGACCTGGCGTCGCGGCTGGACATCGCGCGCGCGTGGGTGCAGGCGTGGCTCGCGCAGCGGGACGGCGGCCCCGGGGACTCCGGCTACTTCGTGCTGGAGACGGCGGTGTTGCTGCTCACCGAGCGCAAGCTGGACCGCGAGCCCGCGGGCGCGCTGACGGCGGCCGAGGTGACGGGCCTGTTGGGCAGCCACCCGCGCATCCAGGACCGCAAGCTGCCGTTGCGCCTGGATGAGTTCCTGGCGCGCCTGGGCGAGTTCCGGCAGCTGCGCGTGCCCCGGTATCAGGCCTACCGCGCGTTGCAGCGGGACCTGCTGGAGCGCGAGCGGCGCAAGCTGCGCCTGGAGGAGCTGACGCCGAAGGTGCTGTCGTCCTTCGTGCGCAACCGGCTCATCGACGAGGTGTACCTGCCGCTCATCGGCGCCAACCTGGCCAAGCAGCTCGGCGCGGCGGGCGAGGGCAAGCGCACGGACCGCATGGGCATGCTGCTGCTCATGTCGCCGCCGGGCTACGGCAAGACGACGCTGATGGAGTACGTGGCGAGCCGCCTGGGCCTCACCTTCGTCAAGGTGAACGGCCCCGCGCTGGGGCACTCGGTGAAGTCGCTGGACCCGGCGGAGGCGCCCAACGCCACCGCGCGGCAGGAGGTGGAGCGCATCAACCTGTCCTTCGAGATGGGCAACAACGTGATGCTCTACCTCGACGACATCCAGCACACGGACCCGGAGCTGCTCCAGAAGTTCATCTCCCTGTGCGACGGCCAGCGCCGCGTCGAGGGCGTCTGGAATGGCCGCACGCGCACCTACGATTTGCGCGGCAAGAAGTTCTGCGTCGTCATGGCCGGCAATCCCTACACGGAGACGGGGGAGCGCTTCCGCATCCCGGACATGCTCGCCAACCGCGCGGACACGTACAACCTGGGCGACATCCTGGACGGGAAGGAGCACCTGTTCGCGCTGAGCTACCTGGAGAACGCGCTGACCTCCAACACGGTGACGGCGCCGCTGGCCACGCGGGATTCGGCGGACACGCATCGGCTCATCCGCATGGCCCAGGGCGAGGAGGTGCCCGCGGGCGAGATGAAGCACGGCTACGCGGCGGCGGAGCTGCAGGAGATCATCGCCATCTTCCAGCGGATGTTCCGGGTGCAGTCGGTGCTGTTGAAGGTGAACATGCAGTACATCGCCTCGGCGGCGCAGGACGAGCGCTTCCGCACCGAGCCGGCCTTCAAGCTCCAGGGCAGCTACCGCAACATGAGCAAGCTGACGGAGAAGCTCGTCTCCGCGATGACGGACGCGGAGCTGGAGCGGCTCATCGACGACCACTACCAGGGCGAGTCCCAGACGCTCACCACCGCCGCGGAGCAGAATCTGCTGAAGCTGGCGGAGATGCGCGGCCGGCTCACCCCGGAGAAGGCGAAGCGCTGGGAGGAGATCAAGCAGGGCTTCGCGCGCGTCAAGCGCATGGGGGGCAAGGAGGACGACCCCGTGGCCCGCGTCACCGGGCAGCTCAGCGGCATCGAGGAGCAGCTCGGCGCGGTGCGCGACGCCGTCGCGCAGGCGGCCACGCAGCTGGCCCAGGGCGCCGCGAATGACGAGGCGGACCCCACGGCCGAGGCCCTGCCGTACCTGGAGGCCCTGCGCGACGCGGTGCTGGAGGTGGCGCGGGTGGGCCGCGAGGTGAAGCAGGCTCCGGTCGTCGCGGCCGCCGCGCCCGTCGCCGCGAGCCTGGATCTGACGCCGTACCTCAAGCACCTGGCCCAACTGCTCAAGGCGCTGACGGAGCGCGCGGCCATGCCCGTACAGGCGCCCGTCGTCCAGCAGGCGCCCGCGCAGGACTTCGGGCCGTACCTGGACCAGCTGTCGCGAGCGCTCGCGGCGCTGGCGGACCGCCCCGTGAATGTGTCGGCCCAGGTGCCGGCGGAGGCGCTCCAGCGGACCGCCGTGGCCGGACCCTCGCCCGCGGAGCTCAGCCGGCAGATCGAGCTGGTGGAGGGTGTGCTGCTGCCCCTGGAGCGGGCCTCCCGTCGCGCGGTGCAGGGCGAAGGGGAGGGCGTCAAGTCGCTCCAGGTCTGGCAGAACGTCACCGAGGCGCTGGAGCTCCTGCGCTCGATGCTGCGGCGCTGAGGTGCGGGCCGGGGCTCGCTTCGCGCGAGCCTCGGTCCGGGGTGCTCGGGGTCAGCGGAACTGCTGGGTGCCGCGCACGCTGTCGTCGTCGAGGACGCGGGGGAGGGTGTCCTCCACCTGCTCGCCGGTGGACGACGTCACGCGCACGGTGAACGCGCCTTCGCCCATTCCGCCCGACTCGACGAAGTAGTTGTAGTCCTCGCGCGGCACGTTCTTCCAGGCGCCATCGCCGCGTCGCCACTCGAGCTTCGAGATGGGCAGCCGGTGGTTGCGGACCTGGATGGCGGTCCACCACGGGTTGCTGCCGTTCTTGAAGTGGTACTCCAGGTTGCCGGCGACGTCGCAGGAGACCACCTTCCAGGTGATGTCCACGCGGCCCAGGCGCATCTCGGCGATCTTCGCGAAGGCCTCGCGGCTCAGGTCCAGGTGGCCCGCCTCGCATTCAGGGCAGCGGTCGACGATGCGCACGCGCACCGAGCCGCTGGGGCCCTGGATGTCCACACACTGGCCACAGGCGGCACTGTTGGCGTACTGGGGCGTGTTCATCGCCGCCACCATCAGGTCGTCCGGGCTGGCGTCGTAGCTGCAATTGCCCGCGCCGGTGGCGTCGTAGAACGTCGCGATGCCCTTCTGCTCCTCGCCCAGGGGCGCGCCTCCGCCGGAGGGGTCATCTTTTCCGCAGCCGCCGCAGGCGAGGAGGGAGGCGGCGAGGGGAACGAGCAGCACTCGGGAGGACAGGTGGGATGGGCGCATACGTGGCGGAGGATACCGCAAGGCGTCCTCCCGGTGCCCAGGCCCGTTGCCCGGAAATGTCGGTGCAATGACTTGCAGGCTGCTAGCGTGCGGGCGCTGTTCGCGAACCAGGGGGTTGTCACGTCATGCGAAGCTTCCGACGCGCTGTCTCTCTTTGTGCGGCGATGGTCCTTCCGGCCTGTGGTGTGGAGGAGCCCACGGGCGGACTCGATGAGGTGTTCGACGTCCGCGAGGCGGAGCTGGTCTCGGCGGTGTCCCGTGGATGTGTCTTCGAGCTCACCTCGGTGGTGCGCGCGGGCATGCTTCCGCCCATCCACGACATCTTCCTGAGCCGGCTGGCCTCCGGGACGTGCGCGTGGCCCGCGGCCAGCATCGGGCTGGGCACCTCCATCAACTCCACACCCAGCCTGTCCCTGGTGGCCAATGACCTGGGCGTGGCGGCGGGCTTCACGGTCAAGAGCGGCTACAGCGGCAGCTCCCCCAGGACCGTGGGCATCAAGCACGTGGACCCGGAGCTGCTGACGGTGGTGCGCAACACCGGCTTCGCGGTGTACCTGGGCACCGGCAGTGTCTTCCTGGGCTACCTGGCCATCGGCGCGGACGGCACCACGCTCACCGCGGGCGGGACGAAGGCGGGCATCATCAGCCCCACCGAGACGGGCAGCGGCAGCAACTTCATCGCGACGTTCCCGGACTTCTTCACCAGCACCACCCCACCCAGCGTCGTCGCGTACTGAGCGCGGCCGTGGGCGGACCGGGCCTCCAGGTGATTCTCGGAGACGGAGAGGATGGGGTTGGGGTTCTCAGCGCGTGAGTCTTTGTCTGGCTGCGATTCCGGATGCAAGACATTGCGGGGGTGGTACGGTGCCGCCGCCACATTCCTGAACCGGGGGTTGTCACGTCATGGGGTTCCTCAAGAAGTCTGTCTGTCTTTGTGCGATGTCGGTCCTCTCCGCCTGCGGTGGGGAGGCTCCCGGGAGCGAGCAGGAGGCGTCACTGGAGGCTCGGGAGGCGGCGCTGTCGTCCACGGCGACGTCCAGGGGCTGCACGTTCGAGGTGACGTCGGTGGTCGTGACGCAGGCCCCGGTGCCTCCCGTCACCGAGAACAAGCTGCACCGGCGCGCGTCCGCGTCGTGCCCGTGGGCCGCGGCGAGCCTGTCCCTGCCCTCGTCCAGCGGCTACGCGCCCCCGTCGCTGTACGTCGCGGCCAACGAGCTGGGCGTGGCGGTGGGCCTCACCTACAAGAGCAGCTATGGCGGCGGGCCCTACCGCACGCTGAGCTTCTTCCACGTGGACCCGGAGACGATGACCATCATCCGGCGGGATGGCCACCAGGTGTCCGGCACGATTGACCTGACGTCGGTGGCCATCGAGCTGGACGGCACGACGCTGACGTCCTACGGGACCAAGGCCGGCGTCATCTACGGTGAGACGGGCACCGGCCCGGAGTTCGTGGTGTCGTACCCCGACTTCTTCACCAGCACCACGCCGGGCACCGTCCTCGCGTTCTGAGCGGGCGTGCCGGAATGAAAAAGTGGGGTGGAAGGCTCCCCCAGTGGGCCTTCCACCCCACGACCCCCGACAGCGAACCTCTCTTCAGCGACCGCGCGCCGAGGCACCCGACAGCGCGCGGGCCTGCGTCACCAGCCGGACGAACTCGGCGCGGTCCGCGTCACCGCCCACGGCGCCCTCGGCCAGCTTCTGCGCGGTGGCCAGGCTCCAGCCCTCGGCGGCCGGGTTGCCGCGCAGCACGTCGGCGGTGGCGGCCACGGCCAGCGCGAAGCGGAAGTCGGGCGAGGCGGCCTCCAGCGAGTCGCGCAGCAGCGAGCGCTCCAGCGGGAAGGCCTGCTCGGAGGCCTCCGTGCCGTTGGGCGCCTTGGCGCGCACGCGCACCGTGGCCAGCGACTCCCTGGCGCCCTTCACCAGCTCCACCTCGTACAGCGCCGTCACGTTGTGGCCCGCGCCAATCTCACCCGCGTCCACCTTGTCGTCGCGGAAGTCCTTGTCCGCCACGTCGCGGTTCTCGTAGCCGACCAGGCGGTAGCGGCTCACGGCGGCGGGGTTGAACTCCACCTGCAGCTTCACGTCCTTGGCGATGACCTCCAGCGTGCCCGTCAGCTGCGTCTCGAAGACCTTCTTGGCCTCCTTGTAGCTGTCCACGTAGAAGCTGTTGCCGTTCCCCTTGTCGGCCAGCTTCTCCATCATGTCGTCACGGTAGTTGCCCATGCCGAAGCCCACGGTGGTGAGGGTGACGCCCTCGGCCACGTACTTGCGGATGCTCTCCAGCATGGACTCCGGGGACACGCTGCCGATGTTGGCGTCGCCGTCGGTGAGCACCACGACGCGGGAGACGACCTGCCCGGACGCCTTCTTCACCGCGTGCTTGTAGGCCATCTCCATGCCCGAGCCCATCGCCGTGCCGCCGCCGGACTCCAGCCCGTCCAGCGCCGCGTGGATGCGCTTGACGTCCGTGGCGGGCGTGGGCGCCAGCACGTCCCGCGTCGAGCCCGCGTAGGTGACGATGGCCACCGTGTCGTTCTCGTTGAGGTTCTTCACGGCGATCTTGATGGCCTCCTTGGCGAGCGGCAGCTTGTCCTGCGACGCCATGGAGCCGCTGGTGTCGATGAGGAACACCAGGTGCGCGGGCTTGCGCTGCGAGCGCGAGACGACCTTGCCCTGCACGCCCACGCGCACGAAGTGGCGCTTCGAGTCGAACGGGGAGGGCGCCGCCTCCAGGTGCACCGTGAACGCGCCCTTCTCCGGCGGGGCGTAGCGGTACTTGAAGTAGTTGACGAACTCCTCCACGCGCACCGCGGAGGCCGGCGGCAGGTTGCCCTGCTGCAGGTAGCGGCGGGCCACCGTGTACGACGCGGTGTCCACGTCCGCGGCGAAGGTGGACAGCGCGTCCTTGGCCGTCTCGGTGAAGGCGTTGGGCTTCCAGTTCTCGAACGTGTTGCCCTGGTGCGTGGTGTCCGCGTCCGCCGGGGCCAGCGTGTCCTGCGCGGGCTTGCGCGTGGGGAGGCTGGGCATGCTCTTGCTGGGGCCGGGGGCCGCGCGCTTGGCGAGCTCCATGGCCCTGGGCGCGGCGCCCGCGCCACCCAGCGTGGCGGGGCTCGGCGGAGGAGGCGCGGCCATCATCACTGCGCTCGGCTCCTCCATGGGCGCGCCTTCCACCGCGGAGGACTCGTCGTGCTCGGTCTCGGCGAACGTGTGGGGGTCGGCCTTGGGCGCCTCGGGCCGCATCGCCTGCGCCACGGCGCCCGCGGGGGCCTTCTCCCTGCGCTCGTCCTTGGCGCCGTCCTGCGCCGCGTCATCTCGGTGGGCGGCCCGGGGCTTGTAGTCGGCCTGGGGGGCCACGGAGAGGCCCTCCGCGGTGGGCTTGGACGACGTGCACGCCGGCAGGGTGCAGGCGACGAGCAGGGCACTTCCCCACTGGCTCAGGCGGCGCTTCAGGAAGGACTGGGACATGCGTTCTCCGGGGGACGGATACGACGTTCGCCGCTTCGAAACGCACGACCTGGGAAATGGGTCTATTCCCCCGGATTTTCCCGTGACAGGGTGCCCCCCATGGAGACCTCGAGACCCTTTCGAATCCTGGGCGTCCAGCAGATCGCCATCGGCGCCGCCGACAAGGCCCCCCTGCGCAAGCTGTGGGTGGACCTGCTGGGCCTGACGCCTCACTCCACCTATCGCAGCGAGCGCGAGAACGTGGACGAGGACATCGTCACGGCCGGTGCGGGCCCCTTCAAGGTGGAGGTGGACCTGATGCAGCCCATCAACCCCGAGGGCAAGCCCCGGGTCCACGAGACGCCGCTCAACCACGTGGGCTTGTGGGTGGATGACCTGCCCGTCGCCGTGGCGTGGTTGGAGAAGCAGGGCCTGCGCTTCGCCCCCGGCGGCATCCGCAAGGGCGCCGCGGGCTTCGACATCTGCTTCGTGCACCCCAAGGCCAACGAGCAGTTCCCCTACAGCGGAGAGGGCGTGCTCATCGAGCTGGTGCAGGCCCCGCCCGAGGTCGTCTCCGCCTTCGAGAAGCTGGCGTCAGCTTCCCACTGACGTCAGCGCTCCACGCGGGCGCTTCGTCACGGCCCGGAGCGCGCTCTTCACCAGGCGCTCCAGCCCGTCCCACGCCAGGCACAGCATCCACGTGGCGACGATGAGCACGGCGGTGAGCAGCCAGTACTGGGGCCAGTCGCTCTTGTCCCCCCAGAAGCGCTGGAACGAGAAGACGCCCCCCAGCCGGTAGAACAGCAGCATCTCGTGGAAGAAGTATGCGGAGAGCGACGAGGTGCCGAACACCTCGATGAACCGCCGCAGGCGCGAAGGCGCGCTCGCCTCCGCCACGCGCCCCTCCAGCCACATCAAGCCGAGCAGCACCGCGCACACCCACGCGAAGCGCGCCGCGGAGTTGGACGGGTTGGCCACGAAGAAGCGGTGGTGCGGGTAGAGCTGGAAGAGGAAGTCGCCGGACGCGGCGCCCACGGCGCCCACCGTCACCAGCGCCAGCAACGCCAGGGCCAGCGCGCGGCGGCCCCACGCGCCCGCGAGTGTCCCCGCGAACGCGCCCAGCCACCCGAAGCCCAGCCAGGGCAGCAGGGGGAACGGCGCGAAGGAGGACTTGTTCGTCAGCGTGGCCCACGGCCCCGTCACCTGTTCCCCCAGCGGCGCCACCGCGAAGACGGTGAACGCCAGCGCGAGGCTCAGGCCGGCCAGCGCGCGGGGACGCGAGGCGAGCAGTGCGGCCACCGGCAACATCAGGAGCAGGCACACGCCCACGCACTGGAGGATGTCCATGCGCAGCAGCCACTTCGGCTCGCTCAGCAGGGGGAACCAGGCCCAGTTGACCAGCGAGGCCACCAGCAGCACCTCGCAGGCGCGGCGGAGGTTTCGCGGCACGCGCTCGCGCAGCTTCCCGGCGGCGGCGCTGCGCACCATGACGAGGGCCAGGGCGAAGCCCGCGGAGAAGATGAACGCGGGGGCCACCAGCCCGTCCACCTTGAGCAGGCGGCCCACCCAGACGCTCTTGCGCAGCTCCGGGGTGAGCAGGGCCAGCGAGTGCGTCTGGACCATGAACAGCACGGCGATGCCGCGCAGCCAGTCGATGGCGCGCACGCGCTCTTGGGACACGGCGAAGGGGGGGGATGGGCTCACGGCGGGCGAACCCTACGGCAACCCCAGGCGAAGGTGTATGGGGAGCGGGCTGGCGGGCCCCGGACGTGAAAGAATGCGCCCCGGGCTGGCCGGGATTAGAGGCTCCGGACGGCGTCACGCGTGGCAGGAGGCCCCTTGAGCGAGGAAGTCAGTCGGAGAGCGGCGCTGCGGTTGCTCGCGGTGGCGGGGGCCACCACCACGGCGAGCTGCACGAAGAGCCCGGGAAAGGCAGAGGAGCAGGGGATGAGCCAGTCGTCGAAGGGGAGTGAAGCGCCACCCGTCATCCTGGGCATGAGCCCCCTGCGGGGCATGCCCTGGCCCACGCCGGACCCGTTCCTGTTCTGCGTCCACCACGTCGACGCCTACCCCCAGGGCAACGAGCAGCTGGGGCCCACCGCGTCGCTGGCGGGCCGGCAGCTGGGCCAGGACTTCGAGGGTCGCGACGGCTGGAACATGTACCACGGCACCGTGGTGCCGGGCTTCCCGCAGCATCCGCACCGGGGCTTCGAGACGGTGACCATCGTCCGCAGCGGGCTGTTGGATCACTCGGACTCGCTGGGCGCCGCGGCGCGCTTCGGCGGCGGGGACGTGCAGTGGCTCACGGCGGGCAGCGGCGTGCTGCACTCGGAGATGTTCCCGCTCCTGAAGAAGGACGCGCCCAACCCCGTGGAGCTGTTTCAAATCTGGCTCAACCTCCCGCGCGCCGACAAGCTCGTGGCGCCGCACTTCTCCATGCTCTGGGACCACGCCATCCCCCGCCACGTGGCGAAGGACGAGGCGGGGCGCACCGCCGAGATCACCGTGGTGGCCGGCAGGCTGGGGGACGCGAAGCCGCCGTCGCCTCCGCCGAAGTCCTGGGCCGCGCGGGTGGACTCGGACGTGGCCATCTGGACGGTGAAGCTGTCGCCCGGCGCGCGCTGGACGCTGCCCGCGGCCCAGCGCGGCAGCAACCGCTTCGTGTACTTCTTCAAGGGCTCCACGCTGAAGGTCGGCGGCCGGGACGTCCCCGCCCGGCATGTCCTGCAGCTGCGCCCGGACGCGGACGCGCTGCTGGAGAACGGCCCGGACGAGACGGAGCTGCTCATGCTCCAGGGGCGCCCCATCAACGAGCCCGTCGTGCAGCACGGGCCGTTCGTCATGAACTCGCGGGAGGAGATCGTCCAGGCGTTCAACGACTACCAGCGCACCCAGTTCGGCGGGTGGCCCTGGAAGAGCGACGACCCGGTGCACGCGCGCGAGGAGGGGCGCTTCGCCCGGCACGCGGATGGCCGGCTGGAGCGGCCGGCCTGACGAGTCCCCCGCGCCCCGTCCGTGATTCCACCGGGGCGTCGGCCGAGTGCCGGCCGCCCGGTGGCAGGGTGGGCGAGGGGCCGCCCGCGCGCAGTGTCGTCGAGCGTGACAGTCGCGCGGCCACATGTGCATAGAAGAGAGGTGTCCGACTCCCCTGGCTCCTCTCCACCCGGCTCGCCGCCCGCGTCCTCCCAGAGAGGCTCCCGGCTGGCGTCCATCGCGGTGGCGAGCGCGCTGTTCATGGAGTTCGTCGACTCCACCGCGCTGTCCACCGCGCTGCCGACGTTGTCCGCGGCCTTCGGCACGGACCCCATCCACCTCAAGCTGGCGCTGACGTCGTACATCCTGGCCCTGGCCGTGCTCGCGCCGGCGAGCGGCTGGGTGGCGGACCGCTTCGGCCCTCGTCGCGTCTTCATGGTCGCGATGAGCGTCTTCCTGCTGGGCTCGGTGTTGTGCGGCTTCTCGCGCACGCTGCCGCAGCTGGTCCTCTTCCGCACGCTGCAGGGGTTGGGCGGCGCGCTGATGACGCCCGTGGGCAGGCTCATCGTGGTGGGCTCGGCGCCACGCGAGAAGCTGGTGTCCGCGCTGAGCTGGTTCACCATGCCCGCGCTCGTGGGGCCGCTCATCGGTCCCCCCATCGCCGGGCTCATCCTGGGCGTGGCCGACTGGCCGTGGATCTTCTTCGTCAATGTCCCGGTGGGCCTGTTGGGCATGCTCGCGGTGGCGCGCTTCGTCCCGGAGCTGCCGCAGCCGCACCCGGGGCCCTTCGATTGGAAGGGCTATGCCATCGCCGCCGTGGCGATCACGCTGACGATTGTCGCGGTGGAGACGCTGGGTGTGGGGCTGGTGCCTCCGGAGACGCAGCTGGGCATGGCCCTGGTGGCCGTCGGCGCGGGGGTGCTCTACGTGCGCCACGCGCTGCGGCGCCATCGGCCGGTGCTGGACGTGCGGCTGGTCAAGGTGGCCACGTTCCGCGCCAGCATCGCGGGCGGAGGGCTGGTGCGCATGGGCCTGGGCGCGACGCCCTTCCTGCTGCCGCTGCTCTTGCAGGTGGGCCTGGGATGGGGCCCCTTCGAGGCGGGCATGATGACCATCGGCACGGGCCTGGGGGCCATGTCCTGCAAGCCGCTGGCGCCGTGGGTCATCCGCAAGCTGGGCTTCCGCGCCACGCTGACGGGCTCCAACCTGGCCGCCGCGGTGCTGACGGCCGTGCCGGCGTTGTTCCGCGTGGGCACGCCCATCCCGGTCATCGTCGTCACGCTGTTCGTCAGCGGCTTCGTGCGCTCGCTCCAGTTCACCGCCATCAACGCCGTGGCCTACGCGGACATCCCCCCGGAGAAGATGAGCCAGGCGTCGACCATGGCGGTGGTGACGCAGCAGATGGCGTTGAGCGTGGGCATCAGCTTCGGCGCGCTCATGCTGCACCTGGCGCGCGGGGCCGGCGAGCTGCCCCTGACGCCGGACCGCTTCCTGATGCCCTTCATCGCCATCGGCGTGGTGTCCTCGCTGGCGGGGTTCTTGTTCCGCCGGCTGCCCGAGGACGCGGGCTCGCGCATCGGTGGACGCGCGGCCCGGGCATCGTGAGGCACCCGGGCCGCGAGGAATGGCGGTGACTACAGGCCGTCGTGGTAGCAGAAGCCCATGGTGCGGTCGAAGCCGCCGGGCGGACGCGAGTAGCTGAAGTAGCCCAGCTCCTCACCCGGACCGCAGTTCGTGCGGGCCCGCTCGTAGCGCAGGCAGGTGGCGGTGCCCGTGCGGCCCAGGTCCAGGCACGTGCCGCGCGCGCCCTCGCTGCCGCAGAACTCGGCGAACGTCACGCCCGGGGTGCACGTGGAGCCCACCGGCGCGGTGTCGAACCGGAAGCCGAACGACTGCAGCACGGCCTGCGTGGTGCACAGGCCGTAGACGCCGCACATCATGCCCTCGGGGCACCCAGGGTCGGCGGCCAGGAAATCACACGTCTGGGTGCACTGCGCGTTCTCCGAGAGCAGGTCCGTGCAGGTGTAGCCCTGCTCGCAGTCCGTCGACGCCAGCTCGTACTCGCTCGCGGCCGGCGTGGTGGTGCACGCCTCGCCCTGCGTCTTGGTCCCCAGCGAGCGCTCCAGCGTGCCGTCCGAGGCCACGTAGTTGGTGGGCACGCACGTGGTGTCCGGCAGGTTCGCCGTCAGCGAGCCCTGGCGGGGATCACACCCGCCCTGGCGCACGGTGTTCCACGTCGCGAAGCGGATCCACTTGCACTCCCCACCCGGCACCAGCGCGCTGCCCCAGAAGGGCGCGTTGAGGGGCGGGGCGTCCACGGCCTCGCGCAGCACCACGTTGGCCAGCGCGCCGATGGTCTGGTCGGGGGACACCTTCAGCGCCAGCAGCAGCGTGCCGGACTCGGCCACCAGGTCCTTCTGCGTGGCCGCGCCCGAGTCCTTGGTTCCGAAGACGCACTGGTCGCACGCGAAGGTGTTTCCGCCCGCGGTGGCCAGGTTGTAGAGGCCCGGCGTCGTGTCCACGTCCAGGCGGATGAACGCCCGGTCCCGGGCGGCCGGGTCTCCGAAGCTGCTGAAGTCGCCGCGCAGCGTGGGCTGGTTGGTGTACATGACCGGCGTCAGCTCGACGCCATTGGCCATCTCCCCGAGGGTGATCTCCTCACAGCCCGGAGGCGCCGTCAGCAGCCTGGCCTGCTCCTCCAGGGAGCCCACCTCCTGGTGATTCGTCGCGGGCTCCTTCGTCGTCGTGGGCTCACAGCCCACCAGGCCCGCCAGCAACACCGCACCCCAACGCAAACCCTTCACGCTCGAAACAGCTCTGACGTAGGACGCCATGTGTCTCCCTTTCGCTCGAATGCTGACTGGAATGACATGGGCGCCGGTGTGCCGGCCTCCCATGCATTGGATTGAACGAGCGGGGGCGGGAATTGTCGCGGGAGATTTGTCAGGACTGGCTATTTTGTCTGGATTTCATGGTTAGGTGTGACTGAGTGTGTGATTGATGTCACTCGCGGCGTGGCTCATCTCGCGGATGGGGTGGGGTGGCCAGACGTGGCGGCTCCTTCCTTCGAGAGGAAGGGGCCGCCATGCTGCGGACGTCAGGGCTGGTAGTCATTGACGCGGAAGCCGCCGACCCAGGTGAACCCGTTCGGGTCCCTGGCCGCGAAGCCAATCACATACCGCTCACCGGCCAGGATGGTGTGCGCGGGAGGCGTGCCCCGCGCGTCCATGCCTCACCCCAGGCCGCGCGGCTCACGGCAGGAAGTAGCGGGCGCGGAAGCCGTAGAAATTGACGCTCGCGTTGGGGTCGCGCGTGCCGAAGCCAATCGTATACCGGTTACCCACCGTCACCGTGTGGGCCGGCTGGGACGCGGAGAAGATGGGGAAGCTGGTGAAGCCGCCGTTGATCGCCACACCCGAGGACTGCCAGGTGCCTCCCAGCGCGTGCACGGTCGACAGATGACGAGGCATGTCGATGTCCTTTGGGTTCGTAGTGCGTGCGTGGGTGATCGCGCCCGAATGTCGATGGGACGACACATGCTGGAGTTGCTTCAATTGCTGCTTAGTCTAGCTGTTGTGAATCCTACGTTTCCCGCCGCACCTCGAGGATGATGCCCTCGGACTCGGGCGTGCCGAGCGAGACGAGCTGCTCCAGCTCTCCGCGGACCAGGAAGTTCGCCTGGGCGCGGTGATAGGGAATGTCGCCCTGCAGCTCCAGGGTGCGATGGACCTCCACCAGGGTGGCCTGGGGTTGGAGCAATCGCAGACGCACCCCGGAGGTCTCCGCCTCCGTGTCCTCGTCCTCCAGGTTTCCCAGGTCCGCGGACGCGGCCAGGGCCGCGGCGAGCGCGCGGGACAGCAGCGGCGCCGCGTTGCCCGGGGACTTCACCCACGCGCGGATGGACAATCGCAGCTCACAGCGCCGCCGCTCCAGGAAGCCCTCGGCGCGGGTCCCTCGCAGGTAGGCCACCACGGCCTCGCTGGCGACCGCGGGCGCGCGGTACAGGCGCAGCGTGGACTCCTCCACGACGTAGTCGTCGCCCCGACGCAGCGGACGGCCAGGAGGGGACTCCACCTCCACCACCTGTCCCGTCGCGTTCGCCGGCAGGGTGAAGTCCTTGCGCGTGCCATTGCCAGCCCAGCGATGCACCTGCGCGAAGTAGGACGGCTGTCGCAGCGCGGTGAGGTCATCGCCCTCGGGCAGCGTGAGCTTCATCCGCGAGGCGATGACCTCGACGAGCGCCTCCATCTCGACGGAGGGCCCTCGCGAGGGGCCGGTCGCGACCTCCACCGTCTCGGGAATCGCGGCGCGCAGCGCATCGTGGAAGTAGGACTCGATGGCAAGGAGCATGGGTGGGGGCTCGCTATCTCGGGAAGAGCGCGTAGGTCTCCTGCCGGGGGATGACGACCTGGAGTCCGGAGAGGGTGACCTCACCGGCCACGCGGGATTGGACGATGAGCTCGAGCGGTGGTGCTTCGCCCGTTCCTCCGGGCGGAGTGAGCACCGCCAGCGCCTGGGCGTCCAGGTGGACGACGCCGTCACCGTCCGGTGTCACGTCGAGCACCTTCGTACCCCAGCGCAACTGGAGCCGGGGCGGAGGCGGCGGCACGGGCACGATGGGGCGGAGGCGGGGACGGGCGCAGGCCCAGAGCGGCGCGGCTCCCGGGGCCTCTCCGGGCAGCTCGCTGTCGCGCGGCAGCCAGGGGCCGGTCGGCTCGGTGCGATGGAGCGTGGTGTCCGGTGTCACCGCTCCCGGCTCGGGTGTGCCGGACGCGGGCTCGATGAGGCTCCAGAGGACCTCTCCCTCGTCGGTGGTGACGACCACCCACCAGCGCCCCTTGTTCAGCGCGAGGGGCTTGGGGAGCGTGAAGGACACCCAGCGCGCGGGCCACGGCGGAGGCCCCGACGCCTCGAGCAGCAGTGGCACGGCGCTCCCCGGGAGCGGTGCCTCGTCGGGCCGGTCGTGCACGTCCGCGTGGAGGGCGACGGTGCCCGTCACCTGGCGCGTCCCCGGGCGCAGGTGGAGGTCCACGGCCGTCAACGCCCCCGGAGCACGCGACGCGATGAAGGCCTGTGCGGCGGAGCGCCCGGAGCCGCAGCGATGAGCGCGCGAGGGCCGCGCGGGTGGACGCGGTGTCAGAGGCAGGTGCTCGTCGCGCAAGGCGTGGCGCACGTGGAAGCGCACCTCCGACAGCGCGCGGTCCCTGGGGACGGAGACGCTCGCGATGGCGGTGCCGTCCGTGTCCAGCGCCAGCGTCCGCTCATCGGCGCCGTCGCTGAAGCGTCGGATGTCATCGAGCGTGTCCAGCGCGAGCCGGACGCGGTCGAACATGCCCAGCCCGGAGGCGCGCAGGGACACCGTCACGCGGCCCGCCTCGAGGTTCGCGGGCCAGGCGCGCTGGAGCGCCTGGGTGAGCACGTCCTCCATCACCAGCTCCTGGCGCGCGTTCATCGGGAGCGCCTGGTGGAAGAAGAGCGCGCCCGAGCCCGTGCCCGCGGAGGCGGTGAGGTCCGGCGGACGCGCGGGCGCGCGCAGGGTGAGGCTCGCGAGCTTCGTCGCCGACAGCGTCTTCGGCGTCCCCAACGGAGGGTGGGAGTTGTTCGCCTCCACGAACTCCACCAGCAGGCGGCTGGCGAAGATGCCGGGCAGGGGCTCCACGGCGTTGACGCCCACCGTGTCGGACGGCGTGGGCGGATACCAGGCGCCGCCCTCCGCGATGCTGAGGCGGCCCTTCTTGGCCGTCTGGGTCGGTAACGCCGGAAGGGTCAGCTCCATCGAGGACAGGGGCCGCCGCGAGCCCCAGTCCAGGCTGAGCCAGGTGATGGCCTGGCTCGCGTCCACCACGTTCTGCCCGGTGCTCGTGGCCAGCGTGGCGGTGGGAATCAGGTTCACCGTCACGTCGTCGCCCGGGGCGCGCAGGGCGAGCGACGCGCGCAGCAACACCACCCCCGCCGGCACCTCCAGCGCGACGACGAGCCCGGCCGGGTCCACCGGCACCTGCGCGGGCGTGGGAGGAGTGGCCGTTCCGGTATAGGTCAGCGTGGCGCCGACGCGCGTGTCGCTCATGGCAGGAGTCTCTGCGCCGCGGGGCTTCAGCGCGCGGCGTGCGGGAGGTTCGTCACGGTGGCGTTGGTGGCCTCGTCGGCGGGCAGGAGCTCCTGGAGCACCTGCATGGCGCCCTCGATGCGCAGCATCGTCTGCACCAGTCCCGTGCGCTTCGCATCCAGCTCCGCGAGCATCTTCTGTCCCGCCTCGTGCTCGGCCTTGAGGTCCGCGAGGCGCTTCTCGATCTGGCTCTTCATCCGTGCTGCTCCTGGTCGTGGAGGCGCCGCTCCAGCGCCTCGATGCGTGTGTCGTAGTGCGCCTTGAGCTCCTGGAGCGCTGCGATGGCCAGCACGCTGAAGGCCTCGTACGCGAGCCCCTTGAGCGGCTTGCCGTCCTCGAGCATGGGCGCGTCCGAGACGAGCTCCGGGAACAGGGGCTCCACCTCCTGCGCGACGAGCCCCAGCTGGTGATGGCCCGTGGACTTCAGGTCGAAGCTCACCGGGCGCAGCGCGAGCACGCGCGGGAGGATGCCCTGGAGCGACTCGATGTTCTCCTTGAGCTGGACGTCGGAGAACTTATGCCACTCACCATCCTGGGGCATGTAGCGGCCGTTGCCGCTGCTGTGGAACATGCGGAAGGTGCCCTGGCCCTCGTACGCGATGTCGATGTAGCGACCGGAGGTGTTCTCGCTGAGGCGGATGCCCACGTTCGCCTCGCGCTGCTGGACATGCAGGGGGGCCGAGGGCCGCGCCGCGCCGATGCCGACGTTGCCGTTGACGATGCACAGCCGCTCCGCGGTCCCCTGGAAGATGGCGAACGCGTCCCCGGGGTCGTTCTCGACGCCGATGACCAGCCGGCCATTCTCCTCGTCGCCCGGGAGCGGATTGGGGAGCCGGTAGTAGCGGATCCACGCGCCGTCGCCCGCGCCACCGAAGGCGTCCACGGGGAACTGGATGCCATTGCCCGTGGAGTTCCCGATGGAGGGCGTGATGGCGCCGCTGACGCGCAGGTTGCCCCCCTGGACGTCCAGCCGCGCGCCCGGCGTCTGCGTGCCGATGCCGATGTTCCCATCCGCGTTCATCCACAGCGTCGACGTGTTGTTGACGATGAAGGAGAACGCGTTGTTCGCGCGCGCACCCACGTCCCAGAACAGGCCGGAGGCCGTGCCGCCGCTCAGGCCATAGCGGATGGAGGCCCGCGACTCGCCCTTGTGCCAGACGACGTGGGGGTTGTTGATCATCAGCCCCGCGGCCTGCCCCGCGCCGATGGTGACGTGGGACATGCCGGGGGACCAGTCGCTGGTCAGGTTCACCACGAAGCGGTCGAACCCGGACGCGCCCCCTGGCAGCCGCACGTCCAGCGCGCCCTGCGGATCGTTGGTGTTGAGCCCCACGCTTCCGCCGGCCTTGATGTGCAGCCGAGGCGTGCCCGGGCCCGAGCCCGTCTCCGGGTCTCCTCCGTCCTCGGTGATCTGCAAGCCCAGCGCCGCCGGGCCGGGCTCTCCGCGCACCTGCCAGCTCTTGGTTCGGGTGCGCAGGAGCATGGACGCGCCCTCCGCGCCGCCCATCGTCTTGACGACGAGGCCGATGCCCCAGGTCTGGCTGCCCGAGGTGCGCACCTCCAGGGGCGCGGGGGCCTCGGTGTTCGGCGGTGCCACCACCAGCAGGCGCTTGGTCCCCGGCGCCGCGCCGATGCCCACGTTGGCGTTCACCGTCAGCGGGCCACTCAGGGTGCCCCCCGTGAGGGACAGCTTCTGGGCCTCCAGGTCCAGGAAGCGCGTGGTGACGTCGACATTCCTCACCACGAGGGTGTCGGTGGCCTCGACGCGGGTCACCTTCAATATGGCGGAGGGGGAGATGCTGTCGCCCGCGAGCTGCTTGCCATCCAGGCCGCCGCGGTGGGTGTGGTTGTGGATCTCCGCTCGCGCCTGCAACTGCATGTTGTTCCAGGTGTCCGCGAGGATGGGGTCACCGGGACGGGCGGGGTAGTAGGGCTGACTCATGGCTGGAACCTCGAGGTATCGAAACGGGTGCCGTCGAAGACGCCACCCCAGGTCAGCGACTCCTGGGGCGCGGGGAACTGTTCATGCAATTCGATGTGGGAGCCGAACGACGTCAGCGCGTCGGTGGGAACGAGCCGCTCGGAGAAGTCCGCCTCCAGCACGACGCCCAGCGGGCCCTCGCGCGCCACGAGCGCCTCGGCGGGCATGGGCAGCGTCAGCTCGATGCGCGTGCGCACGCCGGCGCACCGTCCGTACTCCAGCGCGGCGGTGAGCTCCTGCACCAGCCCTGGCAGTCCGGGCGTCACTCCCTCCTCGTTCGGCTCCAGCAGGTGCGGCGGGATGTGGTCCGCGGGGATGCGCAGCGAGAAGGTGGCGGGGGACACCTCCGTCCAGTCGAAGCGCAGCTCCAACGGCGGGGTGTCCCGCTGGGGCAGGGCCTGGGCCTCGGCCTCGAGCACGTCCTCCTCGCTCCACCCGAGCAGATAGGCGCGCACCTCGGGCCGCTCCAGCGTGCCGTAGGTCCAGTGACTCTCGCCGGGCGGCAGCTCCGGCAGCCGATGGTCCTCCTTGAACACGGAGAAGCGGGAGTCCACCGCGTCGAAGCGCGTCGGTGGGCTCGTCCCGTTCTCGTCGGAGAAGCGGGTGGGGTGGGCCAGGATGATGGGCCGCTCCACGGGGACGCCGTCGAGCATGGGCGCGAAGCCGTCCCGCAGCTTCAGCGTGGCGCCCTGGGGGATGCGGCCCAGGTAGATGAGGTCGAGCCCGGACTCCGCGTGCCGCAGGATGGGGACCGCGACCTCGCGCGAGGTGGCCCGCAGGGTGATGGTGGGCATCGCCGTCGCGAGCCCCGCGTTCGTGGTGAGCAGCCGCTGGCCGCCGCTCACGTCGCGGAAGCCGGCGGTGGCGGGCGTCTGCGGATTGTCCACCAGCTCCAGGGTGAGCGGCCGGAAGGTGCCGTCCTTCCGGGGCACGACGAGCCGGGCCACCGTCCGGCCCTCCTCCCACGTCACCGCCGGAGGTTGCCGCGCCATGTAGACCAGGGAGACCAGGCGCAGCAGCGCGGACGCCGAGCCCAGGCCCGTGCGGTGCAGCTCCACCACCGTCGCCAGTCGCGTGCGGAAGTACTCGGCGGACTCCCCCCGGCGGGGCAGCAGCCCGTGGAGCGCCCCGAGCCGCCCCAGCTCGGAGAGCGCCTTGTCCGCGGGTGACTCCGCCACGGCGAAGCCCCGGGCCAGGGTGTACCAGCGCGAGCGCATCAGCCGCGTCAGCCCGCCCTCCATCTGCTCCAGCTCCAGGGCGAGCGTGGAGAAGAACGCGTTGAGCTTCGTCCCCGATTGGAGGACCGGGGGAAGGTAGCCGACCATGCGGCGTCTGCGCTGGTCCGCGCTCATCCGACCCCCACCAGCTCCGCTCCGCCGAACACGAGGCGCAGGTCCGCGGACACCTCGAGCTGCGTCACCTCCTCGGTGAGCGCATTCGCGGAGGCGGCGGAGACCAGGGCCACCGTGGTCCCCGACGGCAGCGTGACGTCACAGCCGAGCAGCCCCGCGACGTGGGCCTGCGAGCGCAGCGCCTCCTCCAGCTTGCCGCGCGTGAGGTACGTCGGGAGGGTGGGGCGCTGCTGCGCCTCCTCGGTGAGCCGCGCCGCGTGGACCTCCATCGCGCCGCGCAGCGCGTCGCGCACCTGCTCCGCCGTGCGCGTGTCGCCCTGGGCGAGCGTGACGACCAGGTCCAGCCGCCACGTCGGCGGGCGCAGCCGGGTGATGCGCGGCGGCTTGCGCACCAGGTCCACGCGCGCGGCCTCGAGCGACTCCAGCCGCCAGTCCCGGTTGGCCCCATACAGGCGGCTGGTGGACTCCAGCACGAGCGTCTTCTCGAGCGCGGCCTCGGAGGCGGTCCCCCACACGTACGTCTCCACCTGGATGTCGGAGATGCGCCGCACCGCCGGGTCGCCGTAGAACAGCGCCTCCAGCTTGCGCCGGCTCACCGACGCGCCCACGGGCAGCTCCCGCATGTAGCTGGACAGCTTCTGCTGGAGCTCGCGGCGCAGCCGGTCGAACGTCGCCTCGTCCATGGCGTCGTCGTTCGGCTCCACCTTGAAGTCGAGCAGGAAGAAGATGGTGCGCGCATAGCGCAGCCGCACCAGGATGCCCGCGGCCTTGGACTCGCGGATGGCGGCCTCGACGCGCCGGACGCCCTCGACGTCCGACTCGAAGTCCGTGTCGCCCACCAGCACGTCGACGACGCCAGGCGGCGCGTCCGCGGGCTCTCGCACCGTGACGTGTTGGACCCCTTGCTTGCGCACCGCCGCGGCGATGGACTCCAGCGTGCCCTTCTCGCCGTCGCGCATCGCGGTGCGCGCGCGGGCGCGCAGGTCCGTGTCCGTCTCGTCCTCCGAGTCCCGGCGCAGCGGGGCCGGGTTGGAGACGGCCTCGATGCCCAGGATGGGCCGGGGCATCAGCGTCAGCTGGAAGGGGTTGATGACGGGGGGCGCCTGACGCGCGTCCTCGTCGTCCGACTGGACCTCCTGCACCGGGATGAGCACACGCGTGTCACCCTTGCGCAGCGTGGCGTCCTCGAGCGTCTCGAAGAGGGGCAGGGGCTGGCCGTCCGCCGCCATGCCCGTCACCTGCCGTCCGGCGGGGATGCCGATGTCCTCCGGCGCGGGCGCGGCGCGGCTGAGCTCCACCTCGCCGGTGAGGCGTCCGGCGCGTGCGCGCGTGAGGCCCAGCACGGCCACCACGTTGTCCAGCGCCGCGCCCTCGGCGGTGTCCAGGTAGCCCGAGCGGTGCGCCAGCTCCATCATCGCGTAGAACGTCGCCATCTCCCGCGCGTACGCCTCCGCGAGGGTCCGAGCCATGCCTCCGGCGTTGGGGTCCGTTCCGGCCCCCATGTTCGCCAGCAGCCGCTCGACGATGGCGCTGAACGTGGTCGTCTCCGGAGGGATGAGGCTCAAAAGGAGATCTCCCACGTCATCTTCATGACCATGTTGGAGCCCCGGTTGACCTCCTCGAAGCGCACGCGGTTGAAGAGGATGGGCGCCCCCGTCCCCAACGTGACGAGGATGCCGGCCTCCGTCAGGGGCTGGACCGTGGACTGGGCCGGCGGCGGGGGCAGGGTGGCCGTCACCAGGGCGCGCACCGTGCTGGTGCCGTCGCCGAGGATGACCTCCTCCACCTTGGGCGCGGTGTCCGCGGCCAGGTCCACCTGGTTGTCGAGCTTGATGTTGGAAGGCATCGGCTGCGTGGTGCCGGTGCCCACGGCGATGGACCAGCTCGTGGTCAGCGCGTTGACGCGCCCCATGAGCAGCTCCGCCACCAGTCGCTTGCCGGCGATGGTGATGAGGTTGGGGACCTTGCGGCGCTCCATCAGCGTGCCGTCCAGGTTCAAGAGCTCCAGGGTCAGCACTCCGTTCATGCCCTGCGTTTCCTTGCCGTTCATCACGCTCTCCCGAAGTCGTGTCCGTACCCCGTGTGTCCCGCCGCGCTCAGCCCAGGTCGAGCGATAGCCCCAGCTCCACCGGGTCGCCGGTGATGGCGCGGATGCGCGCCCGCACCTCCACGGCCCCCGGGAGGTCCGGCCGCGCGGAGACGGTGAGCTGCAGCACCTCGTCCACGCGCGGGTCCTCCTTGATGGCCTGCCGCACGTACCTGCGCAGCAGGTCCAGGTTGGCGCGGTCCAGCGGCTCGCCGATGAGGTCCGCCACCCGGCTGCCGTAGCGCTGGTGGCCCAGCTGCTCCAGGTGTCCGCGGTAGACGAGCAGCCGCATCGTCAGGGCCTGGATGAGGTTGTCCTTGCCGCTCACCGTCGCGGCGCCGCCGTCGTCGGACCAGTCCAGGTCCACGCCGCCCGACTCCTTGAAGGAGAGCCGCAGGTCGGTCTTGAGCGCGTCCGCCATCAGAGCAACCTCCCCGGGCCCGCGGTGGCGCCGGGCGAGCTGGGGATGCCCGGGGCGACCTTCAGGCGCGTCATCATCTGCGTGAGCGCGTCGGCCAGCGTCTGCGCCATCGCGCCCGCCAGGTCCGGCGCGTTCTCTCCCCGGATGCCACCGGCCTGGAGGAAGCCGAGCGCAATCGGCTGGAGCATGGGCTTGGCGGGCGCGGCGCCCATGAGGCTGCCCGGCGACGTGGTGGTGAAGCCCGCGATGGCCATCCCCGGCGCCACCATCACCGTCGTGGTGAAGAGCACCAGGGCCTGCTCCACCGTCTGCGCGATGGCCTTCGCCAGCGCGTCGCGCTGCTCGCCGTTGAGCTGGTTGGACGCGAGCAGGCCCTTGGCGATGGGCTCTATCTGCGACGCGCCGGGGCCGCCCGCGGGCGGGGGCAGCATCATGCCGGGCCCCGCGGTGCTGCCGGCGCCCGGAGGCGGAGGCGCGGCGGCGGGGATGCCTGGTGACACGATGGCCATGTTCGCGAAGAGGGTGAACGCCTGGCCGCACGCGTCGCCGAGCGCGGTGGCCAGGTCCGGGGCGTTCTCTCCCCGGAGCCCCGCGGACTGCATGGCGCCCTTCGCCAGGCCGCCTATCTCGCTTCCGCTCGGTGCGGGCATGGTTACTTGGCCTTCACGTCCTGCGAGCCCTTGAGCGGCGCGCCGGTGAAGTAGCACTTGTGGCTCTGCTCGGTGATGACGCCGCTGCCGCCCTTGCCCAGGTCGATCTTCCCGGACGCGTCCACCGTGCAGTCGGTGCACTTGAGCTGCACGTTGCCCTCCACCTCCAGCGACAGGTCCGTCTTGCCCTTGATGGTGATGACGTCGTCCTGCTTCACCGTGACGACGGTCTCCCCGGCGGTGATGACCACCGACTGCTCCTGGTCGATGGCGATGGACGTCTTGCCGTTGGGGGGCGAGACGACGCGCCACTCGTCCGCCTCGTGGATGGGCGGGTTGAGCTTGTCCGAGTAGAGCCGGCCGGTGATGACGGGGCGGTTGGGGTCGCCGTTGAGGTACGTGATGACGACGAGGTCCCCGGCGTGCGGCGCGCTCACCATGCCCAGGTGCGGCGTCGCGATGGGCACGCGGCGCAGCTCCAGGCCGCTCTCGCGCAGCTTCACGTTGCACTCGTGGTTGTGCGCGTCGCCGTCCGCGTGGGGGAAGGCGCTCGTCACCACGCCCAGGTCTCCCAGGCGCAGCGAGGCCAGCTCGTCGCGGATGATGGCGCGGATGATGGTGACCAGGTCGCTCATGCTCCGCCTCCCACGAGCTGGGGCGCGCTGGACGGCAGGGCGGTGAACGACTCGGTGCCGGGGGCGACGAGCGCTTCGGCCAGCTCTTTCAGCGTGTCCTTCAGGTCGATGACGGCCCCGCGCAGCGACGCGAGGGACTGCTTGGGCAGGTAGCCCTGGAGGACGACGGTGACGCCCGCGCGGATCTTCTCCAGGAGCTGGTGCGCCGCGTGCGCCGCGCCCGCCAGCGGGGCCAGGGGCTCCAGACCCATGTCGCGCATCTCCTGTTCGGACTTCTCGCCCAGCGCCTTGAGCCCATCGAGCGCGGGGTCCAGCGCGTCGAGCAGGTCCGGGATGGCCGCGACCTGCTCCAGCTTGCCGATCCACGTGATGATGAAGTCCAGCGCCTTGTCCATGCCGTCGAGGACGACCTTCACGGGGGCGCCGATGCCGCACTTGCGCACCAGCCGGACGATGGCGGCGACGGTGTTGGATTCGAGCAGCTCGTCCAGCGCGTCGATGAGCCGGGTGATGCCATCCACGATGTCGGCCGTCGTGCTCACGGGAGTTTCTCCAGGTCCTTGAAGGGGCCGAGCGGATCGAACCCGCTGATGACCTCGCCCAGGGCGACAGCCTCCTTGCCCACGCGCTGGACCTTGGCGAGGAAGTCTCCGGCGCCGGCGATGTCCTTGATGATTTCGAGCGCGTCGCCCAGGTCCAGGCCCGTCATCTGCTCCAGGATGTTGATGCCCTCGGTGGCGAGCTTCTCGATGAACTCGCCCAGGCTCCCCGCCTGGCTGAGCGACTGCACGAAGCCGATGATGGCGCCGGGGTTCACCTTGCCGAGCTTGCCGAGCAGGCTGCTGAAGTTGCCTCCGGTGAGCGAGCCCTTGGTGCCGTTGACCACCGAGCCCAGCTCGTCCGGCGACAGGTGGCCGAGCAGCTCCGGGTTCGCGTCCACCGCGTCCATGAGCGTCTCCGGCTTCTGGAGCACGCCCGCGGCGTCCGTGGAGCTCCTGGCCCAGGACTGCGCGTCCTGGGAGACGGCGTCGTTCACCGCGCCCACGCCCGCGTCCGCCTTGGCGGGGGGCTCGACGTACTCCTTCACGCGCAGGAAGAAGCTGAAGCGGCTCTGGTGGCCCGCGAGCTGGCGCACCTGGAAGTCCGCGATGAGGACGTCGGTGAGGTCCGCGCCGGCGATGGCGTCCGAGGCGAACGACAGGGGCGTCGCCTTCATCTGCGCCTGACGCAGCTCCTCCAGCGCGGCCTGCGGGTCCTCGCCGAGCAGCAGGCCCTCCATGACCACGGTGACGGGCTCGCGGCCCAGGTCCTGGAAGACGCTGCCGGCCTGCCCGGGCACGCGCTGCTGGACGAGGTTTCGCGCGTCCTCGGTGTAGATCTTCGTGAGCCCGATGAGCTCGATTCTTCCGATGCGGACGGGCATGTCAGAGCTCCATCCGGGTGGTGAAGCCCGTGCGGGCGTCGAGCTGGTGGCGCACGGTGCGCACGCGGAGCACCTGTCCGGAGAGCAGGTCCTCCACGGGGTGTCCCTGGGGGATGTCCTTCACGGCGATGAGGTCTCCGGGTTGGACGGCGGGCGCGCCGAGCACGACGAGGAAGCCCTGGAGCTTGCGTGACGCCAGCGCGGTGACGCGGCCCTTGGCCTGCGCGGAGGCGCCGTGACCGCTGCGCACGGCGCCGTCCTTCACCTCGCGCGAGTGCTTGCCCACGGAGCCACCGCGGACCTGCCCCTGGTCACCCAGCGCGGCCTTGCCGTGGATGGGGGCGACGTCGTCCACCAGCCAGTGGGCCTTGCTGTCGCCCTGGGAGCTGGCCGCGCCCTCTCCCCAGACCTCGAAGCCGTCGATGGCGGGGAGCGCCTGGTGCAGCTGCGTGCGCAGCACCTGGGTACGGTAGACGAACGTGTGGTCCGCGCCGCCCTTCCTGGGCGCGGAGAAGTGCACCTGGCCTCTTCCGTTCGTGAAGACGTCGAAGCCGCACTGTTCGGCCAGGCGCTGGATGTGGCGCAGGGCGCGAGGGCCGCGGTGGAGCACGTAGCTGGGGAACGTCAGGCCGTCCTCGACGGTGCCCGCCTTCGCGCTCGCGAGCCCGAGCAGGTCTCGCACGATGGCGCCCGCGGACATCTGCTCGTAGGCGCCCGTGGCGTCGATGCGGGCGAGCTGGGTCAGCGCGTCGCCGCCGATGACGACGGCGGAGTCCGCGGCGGCGCGGGCCTCCAGCACCTGTCCGGTGAAGACGGTGATGGAGCCGTCACCCGGGTCCAGGGCGATGGTGGTGGATTCGCCGGGAGAGGGGAGCCCCGCGTCGGAGGGGACGAGCTCCACGGTGCATCGTCCGCCCACGCCGTCCATGGTCAGCTCGCTGGAGATGGAGCGGACCAGGGCCTGGCCCTGTCGGGAGGAGTTGGAGGCCCGGAGCGAGCCGATGCTCACCGTGTATCCGATGCCGGCCATGGCTCAGACCTCCAGTCCGTGGCGACGCGCCGACTCGCGGAGGATGTCCACCAGCGCGTCCTCCAGCGTGCGCCGGTCCATGCCCGTCGCCGTGTTGTCGGCGCCGACCTGCACGCTCACGTTGAACGTGTTCTGGACGGGGGCGCTGGTGTTGGGCTCGGTGCTCGGGGCGGGGACGGAGAGCTGTCGCGCGTGCTCCAGCAGCGGCGCCATCGCGTGGGAGACATCACGCGAGAGGGGGAGCACCGGCTGGGGGGAGGGCGCGGCAGCGGGCGACGGCGCTTCGGGAGGCGCGAACGTGAGTCGGGACTTGGGACGAGCGTGGGGAGTCGTGGGCGACGGCGGTGTGGGAGACAGCAGCTGCACGACGCGTGGGCGTGGGCCGACGTCCGCGCTCGTGGGAGTACCGCTCGCGGCGGGCGAGGGGAGGGGGACCTCGAAGGCTCGCTCGTGCGGAGCTGGGAGGGTCGTCGCATCGGCGACGAGCGGCGGAGCGGGCACCGCGGTGCTGCTGGGAGGCAGGGTTCGCATGAGCCGGACGACCTGTCGCTTCGGCGAGGCCGGGTCCGTGGACTTGACGGTGATGCGGAGTCCTTCCGGTGCGGGTCTTGTTGCGGCGGAAGCAACGGGCGTCCCGGCGGAGACCTCGGGCCCTCGGGGAACGCTGGCGTGCGGCGATGCATCGGGGCGCGGTCCCACGGAGACGGACAGGGGAGTCGTGGCCGTGCCGCTTCCGTCATCGCTCGCGAACATCGAGGCGTCGGAGGACCACCCCCTGGGAACAGGAGAGGCTCCGAGGGACTCGGACGCCCGCGACGCAACTCCGTGCTGCACGCGCGGAGCGTGTTCATGTGTCGCGGAGGCACCGGTTCGCACCGAGTCACCCGACGAGGCGTGAGACGCGGACGCTTCAGGGGAGAGCCCCCGAGCGGCGAGGGCGGCTTCGCTCGATGACGCAAGCGATGTGAGGTCGGATGCCCCATGCGCCGCATCACGGGATGAGGCCCAAGACGGGCTGGAGGCCGCTGCTCCATCTGCTGCGTGACTCGCGACGGGACCGTGCCGAGCCTCGCGCGTCGCAACCATCGAGAGGGCAAGAGCGCGCGTCCCGTGTGCTGTGTGACTCGCGCGCGAAGCGTGCTGCATCTCACGCGTCGCATCCGTTGAGAGGGCGAGGTCGCGTGTTCCCTGCGCAGTGTGACCAGCGGAAGGAGCCTGCTGCGCCTTGTGCGCGGCATCCGCCGAGGGGACGAAGTCGCGCGGCCCAGGCGCTGTGTGACTCGCGGAAGGAGCTTGCTGGGCTATGTGAGCGGCATCCGCCGAGGGGACGAAGTCGCGCATCCCAGGCGCTGTGTGACTCGTGGAAGGAGCTTCCTGGGCCTTGTGCGCGGCCTCCGTCAAGAGCGCGAAGTCGCGCGGCCCAGGCGCTGTGTGACTCGCGGAAGGAGCTTGCCGCGCCTTGTGCACGCCATCCGTCGAGAGGGCGAAGTCGCGCGGCCCAGGCGCTGTGTGACTCGCGGAAGGAGCCCGCTGGGCCTTGTGCGCGGCCTCCGTCGAGAGGGCGAAGTCGCGCGTCCCAGGCGCTGTGTGACCCGAGGAAGGGCCTTGGGGGGCCATGTGCGCGGCCTCCGTCGAGAGCGCGAGGTCGCGCGTCTCATGCGCTGCGTGACTCGCGGCCACGTCCTGCTGGATCTTGTGCGTGGCAGCCGTCGAGAGGCTGCTCGGAACGGATGCTTGGGACGCAAGCCCCCGCGTCTCAATCGATGGGGAGAGGGGTGCTCGTTGGGGCGGCGCCACGTCCCTCGACGAGAGGCCTGAGGGCACCTCGTGTCCATGCGCGGGCTTCAAGAGTGCTCCGTCATTCGCCATGACGAGCGCTCCGGACTGCATGTGGCTTGACGGGTTCGGAGTGCGAGCCAGGCGGGATGCGTCGGTTCCAGCCGTCGCGCTCGCGACGTTCTCCTCGGCTGGCCCGGGACGTGGCTCCTCGAGGGGGCGCGGGAGGGGCGCGCCGATCTGCCGCGCGACCCCTTCGAGTGCACGCAGCGCCGGGGTGCGCAGGCGTGAGGTCAGCTCCGCGGTGGTGAACGTCGTTCGCATCAGTCGTCCTCCACCTGGATGACCACCGCATCGGGAAGGTCGGACAGCCGCGGGGCCCGCGATGCGGGGGGCTGACGCGGAGGCGGAGCAGGAGGCTCCGTGAGCTTCAACATCGTCAGCAGTCGGTCCACCTCGGAGGCGGGCGTCGCCCAGACCTGGGCGGGAGTCCACCCCAGGGCACGGCACAGCTTCAGCGTCATCTCCGCGAGGACCCGGGCCTGCTTGCCGGAAGCCTCCAGCATCCGGTCCTCGGGACTCGCGGCGTCCGCGTTGACGGTGACCACCGCCTCCAGCAGCGCCGCGGTGGTGGCGCCGTCCAGCGACTCCAGCGTCACCGGGGGAGCCCACTCGACGACCGACGCGTCGAGCATCCCGCGCAGATACCGCTCCAGGCTCAGCTCGCGGGCGCCATCGGCCATCGTGACCAGGCTCGCCTCGAGCACCTGGGTGCGCTCGGCGAACGTCCATGGGCGCAGCCGGGCACGCACCTCGCCCACCTGCCGCCATCCCTCGGGAAGCACCCCGACGGACGGCTCGCGAAGTCCACACAGCGCCCACCACAGCGCGAGCGGCGCCAGCTCCGTGAAGCACGACTCCGGAACGCCCGAGTCCCGCAGCACGTCGAGCGCGAAGCCCTCCGCGTCGAAGTCCAGCCCCGCGCCCTCCAGCCGCGCGTGCGAGTCCAGCGCGCGCAGGTGCGCCCCGAAGCCCCACCGTCGGAGCGGGACGCGCTCCCCGGTGGCGACCTCCACCTCGATGCTCCGCGAGGAGTCCTCGGTGTGGAGGCGGAATCGCCGGCCGTCGATCTCGATGGAGAGCGACGCTCCGGGCGACTCCGTGTGTGGGCTCGCGGGCGCCTCCCTCACGGACTATTCCTCGCGCAGGCGGGTCGCCGTGAAGGCGTACGTCGTGGCGGCGCTGCCGTGGGCGTCCATCTGGAACGACTTGCTCTCCACGAAGCAGTCGTCGAAGGACAGGGTGCGCGTGTCGTCCGTGCCCTCGGTGCGCTTGAGGTTGGCCACCAGCTGGAACTTGCCGCGCGCGTCGAGCAGCGAGTCCAGCTTCACGGCGGCGGAGCGGATGACCAGCTCACCGATGACGGTGCGCAGGCCGAAGATGACGTCCACGCGCTCGTTGGAGCCGATGGCGCGGATGTCCTCGCGCTCCGTGACCACCCGGAAGGCGAGCGACTGGAGGCCGTCCACGGCCTCGCCGTCGACGAGGATGCTGCTACGGTTGGCTGAGAATACCGTTGGCATCGATGCGTTCCCTCATCAGACCTGGACCGTGATGGTCGCGTAGATGTAGTCGATGGCGCGCACGGGCCTGACGGCCATGTTGACCCTCACGATTCCGAGCGCGAAGTCCTGCTGCGACGAATAGACCTCCACCTTGAAGGCGGGGTCCTTGCCGTCGGTGGAGGGGACGATGGCGCCGTCCTTCTCCATCTGCACCAGCGCTTCCACCAGCTTCTGCTTCAGCGCGCTGCGCCCGTCCGCGTTGTTGAGCAACCCGATGAACAGGTCGCCCACCATCTTCAGCGTGCGCACCGCGCGGTCCGCCACGCGGCGCACGTTGATCTGATCTCCATCCGTCGTCAGGCCCCGCACGACGATGGTGCCCCGGCCGCGCTCCGTGACCACCGGCACCACGAAGGCCCTGAGCAGCGCCTTCTGCTCCTCCACGCTCAGGGACAGCTCGTTCAACCCGGACACGCGCTTGAACGTGGGCGACTGGTGCGGCGTGAGGCCGCCCACCATGCCCGCCACCGCGCCCACCACGCCGTGCGGCGCGACGAGCACGAACCTGTCACTCACCAGGTTGGAGGCCAGCTGCGCGGTCTCCTCCAGCGTCCCCGTGGGAGGAATCTGTCCGAAGCCCAGGCGCCCCTTGCTCTCGCCGCTCAGCGCGTTGCAGTGGCTGATGACGTCGCCATAGATGCGCGACAGCTTGGCCCTGTCCGTGAAGTCCTGCACCGCGGCCAGCACCAGGTCCACGTCGGGATGGTCCTTCAGCTTCCCCAGCGCCGCGGCGTACTCGTCCGGCGACGCGTCCTTGCCGCCCGCCAGCGTGTACGTGCCCGCCGTGGGCCAGCCCACGCCCTTCGTCGTGTCCACGCGGATGAACGACGAGGTGTCCAGTGTCGACACCAGCCCCGCCGAGTTCACGTTGCGCAGCACCTCCGCCGCGCCGCTCGCCGGGTGGATGACCTCCAGGTCGAACGACACCGTCTTGTCGATGTTGTCCCGGTAGCTCACCTTGACGGTGATGCCGTTGGCCCACGGGCCGGCGACGCGCGCCTGGAACGTCGCGCCATACTTCTCCCCGGTGGAGCCGGAGGGATACTTGCTCGCATCCGGCGGCGCGGTGATGGTCGCGCTCGTCCCCGCCGTCGCGGCGAGCGGCGAAATCACCAGCTCCGAGACACCGTTGTCCAATGCCTGTCGCGCCTCCGGGAGGCTGTAGGCGCTCGCGCGCCCGGCCACCTCCAGGAACCGCGACCAGCTGCTGGCGCGTATCACCTTGCCCTGGGCTGACTCCAGGAAGCCGGTGATACCGAGAACCCCAGACGGCGCGAGCTGTTGGGGCAACACTTCCTTGACGACCGTGACCTGGACACCGGGAATGATGAGACCTGTGGCCATACGCTCCCCGACCCTCGTGAGCGAGGGGGTATCGAACCCTGCTCAGGGTGCAGGTTCCCCGGACCGTGTCACTGGGCACACGCCCACCCCGACCGGGGCACGGTCCTATTCAATGACTGGTTGTTTTTGAGCCGACGACGTCTGGAATCAGGTATTGGTGGCGGGAATCTGCACGCCCGTCTTGCGCAGCGCCGCGAGCGTCGCCGGCAGCAGCGTGGACGCCTCGTTGATGAGCGCCTTGCCCACGTTGAGCAGCAGGTCGACGATGGCGACGATGTGCTCGACGCCCGCTCCCACGAAGTCGACGATGATGTTCAGGAAGCGCTGTCCCGTCAGCGCCAGGTTCCGCGCCGAGTCCGGTAGCAGATCCAACGTGGAGTTCACCAGGTCGCGCCCGGCCTCCAGCACGTTCTTGATGGAGTCCACCACGTTGGGGTCCATCAGGGGCTTGATGAGCCCCTCCACCTGCTTGAGCACCGAGCTCAACACGTTGCGCACCGGCGTCCAGATGACAGCAATCTTGTCGGTGATGGTCTTGAAACCCGAACCGCTCACCGCCAGATACAGCTTGTACAGCGCCTGCTCGACCTGGATGGCGATGTTGTCCACCGTGGCCAGGGCGTCGGATACGTTCGCCGCTGCGTCTGCTGCCATGGAATGTCCCCCTCGGATGATTTGAGTGCGCTCACGCGAAACATGAACGCACACGGAGAGTACGCGAAGGAACATTCGGGATTCAAGGTTTTATCGGGTAGGCAACAAAACAAGTCTTCATCCTACCGGGCTTGAGTTGTCGCAAGTGACCCATCCCACGTGACGTGAGGGGGAGACGGACGCGGGGGGACGTGGAAGGTCCACACCCGCGTCCACTCCGAGGGCTCAGGGGTCCGGAGTCAGGAAGGGAATCCGGTTGGCGCGCGCGGCCGCGGGGAAGCCACCCGTGGTCGCGGCGGCGGTATAGGCCGACAGGTTCGGGAAGGCGTGATCCCTGTCCGCGGCCCCTCCGAGCCCCAGCCACGACGCGAGCGTGAAGCCATACTGGTCCACGCAGAGTGAAGGCAGCCAGCGCCCCCTTCCATCCACGGAGTCGGGGTTGTTGGCATTGCCCAGGTCCAGGTTGGGATAGGTGCCATGGAGCCGGCGGCCCTGGACGCGATCACCCACGACGATGGCGTGACTTCCCCAGCCATGGTCCGTGCCCTGCTCGCCGTTCTCCGTGAGCGTCCGGCCGAAGTCGCTCATGGTGAACAGCGTGGCCTGGGGAGGCTTCGGGCCGAAGACGCCCTGGTCCTTCAAGAGGGTCATCGCCCGCTGGAAGGCATCCAGCGAGAAGTCGAGCTGGCTGAGCAGGGCCGTGTGGGTGGCGTCCTGGCCCGCGTGGGTGTCGAAGCCGCCGAGCCCCACGGAGAACATCTGTCGGCGCACGCCCAGCCCACCGCTCGTGACGGGCATGGCGCCCGCGACCAGGTCTCGCACCACCTGGAAGAGCTGCGCGGGCAGCGTCCAGCCGGAGGTGCCCGCGGGCGGGACGAAGTAGCCCGCGAGCTCCTCCTGGATGTCCTGGAGCAGGGCGCCCCAGGCCACCTCCCTCGCGGCGGTGCGCGCGGCGGAGAACGTCTGCGCGGTGGTGAAGATGCCGCCGTAGCTCGCCTGGAGCGTGACACCGTCGTGCAGCGCCATCACGTCCTCGAGCGCCTGGGCGCGCAGCGCGTTGAAGGTCGCGCCCTGGGCGGGGGTGAGGCCCAGCTCACCGGACGGTGACACCATGAGCGGCTGTCGCTCCGCGCCCGCGCTGAAGAGGGCCTTGCCGCCGAAGGACGTCACCTCCGGGTAGTCGTTGGGGTTGAGCTCGTGGAGCCGGTCCGCGGTGCGCCCGCCCCAGCCGGTGGCCTTGTTCTCGAGCAGCGGCGGCAGGTCCACCGTGGAGGGATTGGCGATGGCGCTGGCCCAGGCGTCCTGCTGGTCGGCGTGCGAGAAGAGGTTGTCGGGACGTGCCACGGTGCCCTGCTCGTAGTCCTGCTTGCGCATGGGCAGGGTGAGCGGGCCCACGTTGCACACGAAGGCGGCGCGCTCTGCCTCGAACAAGGCCTGGAGCTTCTCGAGTGAGGGATGGAGGCCATAGGCCCCGGCGGCCATGCCGATGGGGTTGATGGTGCGCAGCTCGTCGAGCGGAACGCGGAGCGTGGGGCGCGCGGCGGTGTAGTGCGCATGGGCCGCGGTGGCCGTGGGGATGAGCATGTTGTTGGCGTCATTGCCCCCCAGCAGGAAGACACACACCGTCGCGCGGTAGCCGTCGTAACCGGACAGCGTCGCGGCGGCGGCCTCTCCGAGCCACCGGGGGAAGGTGGAGGACATCGTCAGCGCGCCCAGGCCCAGCGAGGTGTTGCGGAGGAATTGTCGTCGTGAGTGGCCCATGGGTCACCTCTGGATCTGGAATTGGGGGGAAAGGGCGGTGAGGTACACGGCGAGCTGCCTCCTGCGCGTGGGATCCACGTCGTCCACTTCCGAGAGGGCGCTGGCGAGGACTCCCTGGAGGGTCGGGGACATGGTGCCGTGCAGCCAGTAGCGATTGAGCCACTGGACCAGGGCATTGGGGGTGGCTGGAAGGACGGTCAGGTCCACGAGCACGCCCTTGGTGGCGGTGCTGGACCTGAAGAGCAGGTCGTGCGTGACGTTGGCGCGCGCGGTGATGGTGGCCGTGTCGAGGATGGCGAACTCGGGGCCGAGCAGTCCTCCTCCTCCGGGCGCCGGAGCGTTGGGCGGGTAGTAGCTGAAGACGGAGGGCGGACGGGGCACGCTCTGGCCCATGGCCTGGCTCCACTGGTTCAAGAGGCCCCCGGGGTCCTGGGCCCCTCCGAGCGTGTCGAGGGTTGCGTTCAGCCCGCGGACCAGCGTGGTGACGTGGAGCGCGGGCGGACGCAGGCGCCCGAACGCCGCGAGCTGCGACGGCGGAGGCCCGGCCCCGCGAGCCTCGTCGTGCTGGAGGATGCGGCGGATGACCGCGCGCAGGTCTCCGCGTTGACCGCTGCCGTTGTCCTTGAAGACCTGGACGACGTCCTGCACGTACTCCTTGCTGGGGTTGCTGGTGACCAGGTGTTGGATGAGCTGCTTGCAGATGAAGGGCGGCAGGTTGGGGTCGTGGAAGATGTTGTCCAGCGCCTCGTCCAGGTGCTGCCGCGGGCCGGCGCCGGGCGTGGTCCAGAAGCCCCGGAGCAGCTCCCGGGACGTGCTGTCATGGTTCACCGCGCAGCCCATCATCGGCGCCGCGTACGTCGCGGGGTTCGAGCGGCCGATGGCGGGGCACGTGGGGGCCGCGTACGTCCAACCCGAGAGGGTGTGGGCGAAGGCCTCGACCTGCGCCTCCGTGTAGACGGGCACGGTGTTCCCGGACACCACCACGGGCTCGCCGTTCTCCTGGAGCTTGTGGAGGCCGAGCGTGAAGAGCTGGAGCAGCTCCCGGGCGAAGTTCTCGTTGGGCGCGATGGGCTGGCCGTTCGGCTTGAAGGCCTTGTTGTTCGCCAGGTCCAGGTACGTGCCCATGGCGGGGTGCAACGTCACGGCCTCCATCAACTGACGGAAGTCGCCGAACGCCCGTTGGTTGAGCAGGTTGAGGTAGCTGGCCATCGCCACGCGCGGCTCGGACTCCGGCGTGGACATGAGGTTGGGGATGCCGTTCTGCGAGACGACCATGACCTGACTCAGCGCGAAGGCCACGCGCTGTCGGAGCTGGTCCTGTCCATGGATGGCATGGTGGAAGAACTGCGAGCCCAGGTCCGGGGTGGCCAGCCCGTCGAACGTCGAGCGCGGCGCGGCGAACTGCTCGGTGATGGCCTGGCGGATGCCCACCGCCATCACATGCTCCACGGAGTCGCCGGGTGGCGGCGTGACGCCGTGGGCCAGTCGCGGGCCGAACGTCGCCTGCTCCAGGAAACGCAGCGCGTTGGGCTCGCTCGGCGTGTCGAGCGGCTCGGCGCGCTGCGTCTGTTGGCCAGGTGTCTGGGGTTGAGGGGTGTCGGGGTGGGGAGGTCCCTCGGGCACACAGGCCAGCGTGCACACGGCGAGGGACAACGTGAGGCGTCGAATCATCCGGGAGCGCTCCTTCAGCGGGGTCGTGAAAAAGGGGATGGAAATCCCCCGGAATCACAAAACACTGAAGTCGTGAAAAGGTTGCGTTCCCTGTGATATTTCCTAGGGGGGCGCGGGCCAGACGAGCGCGCCCATGCCGCGGTGGATTCCCTCGTCGTCGATTCGCCACAGCTCCGCGTCACGGATGCGGAACAGCTTCCCACCCTTGGTGACGCGGAGGCCGGAGTAACCCGTGATGGAGCCGCGCGCCTCGACCTCTCGAATCACGGCCGCGCGATGTTCCTGGCCATCGGGTGGCGCGCTGAGCCGAGCGGGCGTGCGGAGGAACTCCTCCGCGGAGTAGCCGAACTGCCGGGACGCGGCGGCGTTGGAGTAGAAGTAGAGCGGCTCTGCCTGGAGGCCCTGCGCCAGCAGCATGAAGGGCGCCTCGGCATGGACCCACGAGAGGCGGGTCGGGTCGGGGGCGTGCTCGAGGTCGGGCGGGCAGAAGCCGACGCCCAGGGGCTTGCCGAAATGTCGCTGATAGGAGGCGTCGAGCAACTTCAGGAGCGGCATCACTTCGGGGATGGTTTTCATCGGACTTTCCTCCGGGGAGTCGCGGCGGGTCAGAGGTTGCCGGCGCGGGGGTTGAGGCCAAGGACCTGTTCGCTGTCGACGGGGATGGTCACCAGGATGGACTGGCCCGCGCGAGCACGGTGGAGGCTCAGGATGGCGTCCAGGTTGGTGAGGTCTGGCTTCAAGTCGAACGCCACCCATCCACAGGCGCGTGCGATGTCACCGAACTCCATCTGTGTGAGCTGGGTGTGCCTGCGAGGACCTGGCAGGCCAGGGAGGATGTCGGGAAGGGCCTGCTCGACGATGCCGTAGCTGGAGTTGTCGAGCACGAACAGGAGCAGGTCCAGGCGACTCGCCTCGGACAGACAGCCCGCGAAGAGACGGAAGCAGCCGTCACCCGTGAAGCCGACGACGTGGCTGTCGGGGCTGGCTAGCCGCGCGCCGATGCACAGGCCCAGCACGTTGCCCATGGCCGAGCCCCGGTAGAGCGAGAAGAAGCGCGCGTTCGGATGGGGGCGCTGGGTGACGTATTGCCGGTCCTTGTAGGAGAGACAGACATCGTCGAAGCCGAGCGTCCCCGGGGCCCAGCGTTCATCCAGGCGGGCGAAGAGCTGGCGCAGGTCCACGCAGCCCGTGCGAGGGGGCCTTCGCGGCGAATGGTTGAGGTTCTCGGGAGCGGGGAGCGCCCGTCGGGTGCGCGGAGGTGCGTACTGGAAGTGCTCGACGAGCGCATGCAGCGCGCTGTCCAGGGGCGTCACCCACTGATGGAATTCGTGTCGGGCGCGGTGGCCGAAGCTGCCCTTGAGCTGCCCATAGCCGTCCTCGATGCCGGTGACGACGAAGGTCTTCCCCGCGGGGTAGGGCTGGAGGTTGACGGTGTATTCGTCCGGGCAGGCTCCGAGCACGAGCAGGACGTCGTCCTCGCCCAGGCTCTTCCAGAGGTCCATGGCCGCGTCATTCCCGCCGAAGGAGATGTAGCCGTGGCCCAGCGGGTTCCGCCGCTCGACGCCGTTGGCGCCGTTGATGCTCCAGACGAGCGCGGCCCCGAGTTGCTCGCACAGGCGCGTGGTGAGCTTCGGCGCCCGGGGGACACGCGCCAGCTCCTCACCAGCGAGGATGACGACGCGTCGCCCCTCCGCGGCCGCGTGGAATGACTTGACGAAGTCACGGACCTCCTCGGTCCTTGGCGTGGAGGGACGCAGCGGGGGGAAGTGACAGCTCTCCACGCCGGCGGGGAGCTTGAGGCGGTTGGGTTCGATGACGAGCACGACGGGCTTGGATTGCTGGAGTCTCTGCTGGGCTTGTCGGAGCTGGTCGACGACGGCGGTCCGCTGGTCGAGGACGAACACGCCTCCGGGGAGCTCCGCCTGGAGTTGGTGGATGATGTTGCTGCCTTGCGCGGAGGTGTCCTGGAGCGGGCTCAGTCCCTCGCTCTTCGTGGAGCAGAGGGGGACCAGGAAGACCGCGGGGATGTCATGCAGCTTGGCGTCGCTCAGACCGCAGGACAGGAGCTTGGTCGCGGCTCCCGTCGTCGCCACGCAGCACCCCAGCTCGCCCGTGGCCAGATAGCTCCCCAGGGGCGTGAAGCCCGCGGCGTACTCGCCCAGATTGAAGAAGCGGGGAGCCTCTTCGGGTCGTGGCTCCTCATCTCGTCCCGGGTGGGGCGTCAGGTGCTGGAGGAAGTGCAGGAGCCCGCCCCCCGTGACACCGGTGCACGTCGTGACGCCCCAGTCACTCAGCGCGCGCAGGACTACGTCATAGCCACTCAATTCGCCCGACGAGATATTTGTCATGGCGCAAGGCTAAGGGCGGATGCCTGTTTTTGCTCGTGGATGATTGTGTTTTCTTGTGGAGGGGATGTGTTGCTGCGGGCATGGTATCGGGGAAGTGTGTCTTTGGGGTTTTGAGGAGTGTTGAGAGGGTTTCCCGCACGGTGAGGTTCCATGCGGGTGTTTCGCGGAGCGCCGTGCGGGAGCCGCCACGACGTCTCCGGATGGACTCGTGGCGGGCCGCGTCATCTGAAAGTCATCGCGGGCCCGCGTGCGGGTCGAGGCAACAAGTTCGCGCGCCGGGCCGAGAACCGTCTTGTCAGTCATTTCCCTCAAGAGCCCAGGAGGTCTGCCCATGACCGCCCGCATCGATGGCAAGCCACGCCCGCACGTCGGGAGCACCCAGAAGAAGGAGGAGCCTTCGGCCGTGCCGGTCCGGACGCCCTCCGGGAACGGCGTCGCGGAGCGGGCGCGTCAGAAGGGCGTCGTGGATGCCTTTCAGGGAGCGCGGCTGAGCGAGCGTTCGCTGGCGAGCCTCGGCAATCCCACGGCGCTCGCGAAGCAGGGGGCGGCGTGTCCTGTCCCGGTGCTGACGCCCGCGGAGGAGGCGGAGGCGCGGCGGGCCATCGAGGAGGCGACGGGCCGCGAGGACCCGGAGACCATCGCGGAGTGGCTGAGGGCGCACCCGGACCCCGCGGAGCAGGCGGCGTTCATGGACATGCTCTTCGACTACGGCCCCACGGTGGGGAACATCCTCGACAACGCGGACGACCTGAGCCCGGAGGACCAGCAGCTCCTCTCGGACGCGCTGGACGCGGCCTACCGGCGGGGAGAGGTCACGCTCGAGGAGCTGAAGGAGGCGGTCGGCTCCCACGGGAACGGGACGTGGAGCGGCGAGTCCCACGAGATGTTGGCGAAGATCATCGCCGGGACGGGGAACCCGGACCTCATCAACGCCTACGTGGAGCGCGAGCTGGAGATCATGCAGGCCGAGAACGTGGAGGACCCCGCGCGAGCGGTGGCCATCGCCACGGCCCTCGCGAGCCTCCCGCCGGACGAGCTCCAGAAGTTCCTCGAGCGCAACCCGGAGGTCGTCTCGCGGGTGTTGAAGAACCTCGAGGAGCCCATCGCGCGCATGGGGACGGGGTCGTACGAGGCGCTCGGGAAGCTCCTGGACGCGGCCGGCGCCATCCAGCCGCCCACGCTTCAGTCCCTCCAGGTGTTCATGGACAGCATCCCGTACCTGGGTGAGAACGAGGAGTCCCGCGCCGCGGCGGCCCGGTTCTTCACGCGCAACGCGGATGCCATCCTCGCGTCCGTGGCGGACGCCTCTGGAGCCATCAGCAGCCAGAGCGCCGGGAAGCTCGCGGAGTTCTTCACGAGGACGCTCTTCACCGACCCTTCATTCGAGGGACAGGAGGCCCTGCACACGTTCGTGGTGCAGAAGCTGGGGGAGATGCAGAGGCGGCTGGAGACCGAGGCGACCGCCAATCCTCCTTCCCAGGACGCTCAGCGCCTGGCCCGGGGCATGGGCAGCCTCGTGGGCGCCATCGAGGGCGGCTTCATGCTCGCCGTCGAGGAGCTGGACGCGCGCAACGAGGCCACCGAGGGCCTGGTGGGGTTGATCTTCAAGGCCAAGGACCTGCTTCCGGACGTGTCGCTCCCCGTGATTGGGAGCGTGCGCGACCTCACGCTCGACCAGATCCAGGACTGGGTCACCGACGCGTTGAAGGAGCATCCGGATGACCCGAAGGATGCGATTCCCTTCCACCTGCTCTTCGGAGAGGCCATCTCCAATCCGCTGCTGGCGACCATCTACGAGACCGCGCGGGGCACCGCCCTGGACAACCGCGAGCTCGGCCTGGACGACTGAGTCCGGACGGGAACGACACGGCTCCGGCCCTCGAGTCGAGCGCCGGAGCCGTCGTGCTGGTTGCTACCAGGCCACGCTGTCCAGGTGGACGGTGCCCGTCCAGCCCGCGTTGGTGATGAGCTCCACGCCCAGTTGGTACAGCGGCGTGGTGCTGTCCGAGGGCAGGGGAAGGGTCAGCGTGTTCCAGGCCCCCGTCTGGAGGCTGCTCGCGGCGGTCCACTTGCCCGTGTAGCGCCAGTTGCTGGTGGCGCCCTCCAGCGCGAACGGCTGGACGGCGGTGAGCTTGCTCCCTGCGGGAACCCACAGGCGCATCGTGACCACGCCCGCTTGAGGCACGGTGGCGGTCATCACGGACACGACGCCCGTGCCCGCGGTGCCACTGAACGGAATCGCGAGCGAGCGCGTGCCCGACTGGGGCCGGGTGGTGGTGGACGTCGCGGCCTTGAGCGGCGCGCCCGTGGCCGACCAGCCCTCGGTGCCGGACTCGAAGCCATACCCACGACCCGTGCCCCCGCCCGAGCCGGCATCCGGTGTCCCCGCGTCGGTGCCGCCCGAGCCGGCGTCTCGCGGCCCTCCTGCATCCGGAACCCCCGCGTCGGTACCGCCATCCGTGCCGGTTCCCGGGACGGGCAGGGTGGTGCCCGTGGCCGGCAGCGTCAGTCCACCGGCGGTCAGGAAGGGTGAGGCATTGCTCTTGAGATAGGGCTGGCCGTTCGTGCCCAGGTCATTGGTGTAGGAACTCTGTCCGCCCGCGCCCGCGCCGAAGAGCAGCGCGATGACACCCGCGTTGGCGAACTTGCGCCGGTGCGCGTCTCCAGCGGGGCCGAAGAAATACTCGGTCCGGTTGTCTCGGTAGCCCGCGCGAGGGGTGCCATCGTTGTTGATGTTGCGGTGCTGTGAGTTTCCGAGCGGAATCTGCCAGAGCACCCAGCGCTTGCCGGAGGTCTGGTTCATCAGCGTGAGCCACTGGTGGTAGCGATTGAACGAGCGCGAGGCGATGGCGGCGTTGTCGTTCGTGTCCCACCACACGTCCTGGCCCCGGGTGAGCTTGTAGAAGTCCGCGTCACGGTCCAGCGGGTCTCCGACGAGCACGTCATATGTCGCGCCGGTGCTGTTGGCGCCCAGGCCCAGCGGCTTGAGGAAGTTGACGACCTTGTCCACCTCCGGCTGCAGGGGGTCGCTGATGGAGCAGCAGGAGATGTCCTTGCCGCTGGCCCACGCGGAGATGTGGAGGCCGAGGATGACGTTGTTCGCGCCCACGGCCTTGCGCAGTTGGAGGAAGGCGAGCCCCCATCCGGCGACGGTGTTGGGCAGGCCCGCGAGCTCCGGCATGCCCGTCGCCGCGACGGCGGCGTACGTGTTGGGGTTGGAGTTCGTATAGAACTGGAGCAGGCCCACCGCGTCCGGTTCGATGGGCATCAGCACCGGCTTGCCGTACTCCTTCGCGCGCTGGAGGAGGATCTTGAAGTCACTGAAGTAGCCACGCATGGTGTCGATGTTCTGCACCTTCGCGAGGGACTCGGCCTCGCCGCCGCCCGGCTCCGCGAAGAGCTGGTAGAAGACGGGCGCGGGGATGAAGCCCTGGGAGTTGGACTCGGTGAGGAAGGTCTTCGCCCACGCGCCATCGCGCGGGCCCCAGCCCCAATTGTCCACCCAGCCCTTGGTGAGGTAGCGGTAGCGCACGTCCCAGGGGACGCCGCTGTCACGCATCCAGTTCTGGCCCGCTTCCTCGAACAGGCCGATGGACAGGCGATTGGGGAGGCCCGTGGGCACGGGGCCCTTCACGCCGGGCGGTGCGGCTTGAGCGAACGCGGACGACACAGCCAGGGTCGTGCAGGCCAGCGCCAGCACGGCGACGGTTCTTCGGAGCGTTGTTCTCATGCCCCTGAATACAAACGGCGTGCGGTCGCCACGCCGGTTGCCCGCAGCGGGAGCCTCGTCGCCTGCTATACGTCCGGGGCCTCAGCCCCTCGGTGTCACGGGCCGGGACAGGCGAGGCCCGGCTCGGGCGCGTCCGTGTCCTGGAAGGCGAGCAGGCAGCGGAGCGCTTCCGGATCCGCGGCGTCAGCCAGATACGTGCGCCGCCACAGCATCGCGGCCACGCGGTTGGGCAGTCGCGGGTCCTGCGCGATGAGCGCGCGGCGCACGCCGTTGGCGCCGATGGGCACGGTGGCCGCCGCGGCCTCCAGCTTCGCCACTTCGTCGGGACAGCCGTCCGGGCAGTTGTAGAGGAACACCGCGTGTCCGTGCTCCAGGTTGTGGACGTACAGGCAGCGCGACACGGGCTCTTCGTAGATGCCACAGCGGGCCACGCTGGCGCAGTGGGGACCGGAGTTCGGAGGGTTCTCCCCGTTGCCGCAGGCGGGGCTGTCGCAGACGGCGAGGTGCCCGGAGGACGTCTGCGTGGAGAGGGGGAAGCTGAACTGGCCGCAGCCGCCAGGCGCCGCGTCCGAGGAGTCGCAGGCGGACAGGGACAGGAGCGCGAGCAGCGAGGGGAGGGTGAGGAGGCGTTGGGCGTGCACGCCCCCGTCATACCGCATCAGCCGGGGAACGCACCGCGACGCTCCACGTCCTGGGCGCGCAGCCCTGGCAGCCCCACGGCTTCGGCGAAGCGGAGGAAGTCGGACTGGCTCACGCTGCCTCCCGTGGCGCGAGCATGGCCGTGGCCCAGCTCCTCGCCCATCGGCGGCAGGCCCAGTCCCTGGATGAAGGCCCTCAGGTCGATGGGCGCATGGCTGCGCATCGCGAAGTTCACGCGGCCGGGCAGGTAGCCCGTGTTGGCCGCGATGACGATGTGCTCGGGCAGCCGCTGCGTCCATCGCACGGCCACCAGCGGATGAACCTGCGCCTCCGAGCTGAACAGGAGCAGCGCCACACGCGAGGCGACGCGCGGCGGTGTGCGAGCACACCGTTCGACCTCGCGGCGCACCTCCACGCGGCAGTCGTGCAGCTCGTCCACGCCGGGCACGCGACCCTCGGAGATGTCCTTCGCGGCCCCCGCGCGCAGCAGGACCTCCAGGGCCCGGGGCGCGGCGAAGCGGGCCGAGCGTCGGGCCGCGTTGATGAGGGACACCGTCTCCGTCACCGCCTTGCGGTTCGCGCGTCGCAGCGCGTCCTTGAGGAACGGCATGGGGGCATCCGCGCCCAGGTCCCCCACGGTGCCGAGCACCGCGAGCCACTCCAGCGGCCCCGGCACGACGAGCGGCGACACCAGCACGAAGGTGAGCAGGCTGCTGCTCGCGATGGGCTGATGGCCGTACGCGGTGACGACGCGTGCCTCGGGAGGGAAGGACTCCGCCGCGTGGTGGTCCACGATGAGGGTGGGGACGGAGGGCAAGAGCGGCGCGGGCCGGCTGCCCATGTCGAGGACGACGAGCGCGTCGGGCTTCGTCGCGCGGAGCCGCTCCAGGAAGCCGGGCGAGTGGGCATGCTCTCCCTTCCCGGGTACGCGGACGGCGACGCGGGCGCCCATGGCCTCGAGCGCTCGCACCATCAGGACGCCGGAGGCCAGGCCATCCACATCCGAGTGGGGCGCCACCAGCACGCGCTTGCCGCGCTGGGCTTGGATGAAGCGTCGGGCCTCGGCGAGCGCCTCTTCAGACGTGGGCCAGGCGGGGTCCTTCGTGTGACCGAGCAGCATGCCTTCAAGCTGTAACGCCAACCCCTGACAGCAGAAGGAGCGGCAAGGGGAGCCCGCCTGCTCCACGAGCGTGCCCGAGTGGGGCTGGTGGCCCGCTGTGCGTGGGCCCGTTCGTGGCGAGCTTGTCCTGGTGATGGAAGGCTTCGACTCCTACCGACTCGGCTATGTCGCGCAGAGCCTGACGCTGGGCGTGAGCGCGGGGCACACCTGCCGCCTGGCGGGCGCCACGCCCCAACGCCTGGAGTCGCTCATCGCTCAGAACCTCGAGGAGCTCCAGCGCCTGCTCGAGTTCAACGCCTCGCGAGGCATCGAGGTGTTCCGCATCGGCTCCTCGCTCATCCCGTTCGGCTCGCACCCGGTGAACACGCTCCCGTGGTGGAAGACCTTCGGCCGGGACTTCGAGCACCTGGCCCGCCTCGCGCGCCGCTCGAATCAAAGGCTGTCGATGCATCCCTCGCCGGCGGGCGCCTCGCTGTCCTCCCGGCACGCGCGGGTTCGCGAGGCCTCGCTGGCGGAGCTGCGCTACAGCGCGCGCGTGTTGGACTTGCTGGAGGCCGGGCCCGAGTCGCGCGTGGTGCTCCACGTCGGCGGCGCCGCGCCGACGCGCGAGGAGGCACGGGTCGCCGCGCACCGATTCCTGGACGAGCTGCCCGAGCCGCTGCGCGAGCGGCTCACCATCGAGCACGACGACAAGGTGTGGAGCGCGCGGGAGGTCCTGCCCCTCGCGCGCGAGCACGGCGTCCCGATGGTGGGAGACAACCTCCACAACGCGGTCCTCGCCTCGACGCCTGTGATGTCATTGAAGGAGCTCCTGCGCGAGGCCGCGTCGACGTGGACTGCGCTGGACCTGCGGCCCAAGTTCCACCTGGCCAGCCAGCGTCCCCAGGCGCGGGCCGGGGCCCACTCGGACCGGGTGGACCCGGCGGACTTCCGGAGGATGGTGGCCGCGCTGCCCGTGCCGGCGGACCTGATGCTGGAGGCGAAGGAGAAGGACGTCGCGGTTTTCGCATTGCGTCAGCTCGCGAACGAACGCCGAGGCCGACGCGGTGGGGTGGGCGCGCCGGCGCCGTAGACATTGTTTTCTTGGATGTCTTCGGGCGGCGGTTCCTCTACGGTCCGCGTCCATGAACCGGACCCGACTCACGCAGTCGTTGCTGCGCTCGGCCCTCGCGGCCCTGGCGCTGACCGCCGCCCCTGGCCTCGCCCAGACGCCCGCCGCCAAGGCCACGCCCGAAGAGGCGAAGCAGTTCGCCGAGAAGGTGAACGCGGACCTCAAGCGCCTGTGGACGAAGCAGGCCACCGCCGAGTGGATCAAGTCCACGTACATCACCGACGACACCGAGCGGAACGCCGCCTACGTCAACGAGGAGGTGCTCGGCTACGTCAACGGCGCCATCAAGGACTCGCGCCGCTTCGACGGGCTGAAGCTGGACGCGGACACCGCGCGCATGCTGCACCTCTTGCGCGTGTCCCAGGCGCTGCCCGCGCCGTCGGACGCGAAGAAGCGCGCGGAGCTGGCCACCACGGCCGCCAAGCTGGAGGGCCTCTACGGCAAGGGCAAGTACTGTGGCGCCGACGGCAAGGGGAAGTGCCGCGACCTGGAGGAGCTCTCCGACGTCATGGCCGAGAGCCGCGACTACGCCGCGCTGCTCGATGCGTGGCAGGGCTGGCACTCCATCTCCCGGCCCATGCGCCCGCTGTACGAGAACCTGGTCACCATCTCCAACGATGGCGCCAAGGACATCGGCTTCAACGACCTGGGCACGCTGTGGCGCTCCGGCTACGACATGCCGCCCGCGGAGTTCGAGAAGGAGGCCCAGCGCCTGTGGGGCCAGGTCAAGCCCCTGTATGACGACCTGCACTGCTACGTGCGCGGGCGGTTGGCGAAGCAGTACGGCGCGGACAAGGTGCCTGCGGGCAAGCCCATCCCGGCGCACCTCTTGGGCAACATGTGGGCCCAGGAGTGGAACAACATCTACCCCCTGGTGGAGCCGTTCCCCGGTCAGGCCAGCCTGGACGTGGACGCCGCGCTGAAGGCGCAGAACTACGACGCGCTGAAGATGGTGCGACTGGGGGAGAAGTTCTTCACCTCGCTCGGCCTCAAGCCGCTGCCGGAGACCTTCTTCGAGCGCTCGCAGTTCACCAAGCCCAGGGATCGCGACGTCGTCTGCCACGCCAGCGCCTGGGACGTGACGTACGAGAACGACCTGCGCATCAAGATGTGCATCAAGCCCACCGAGGAGGACCTGGTCACCATCCACCACGAGCTGGGCCACAACTACTACTACACGTACTACTACAACCTGCCCGTGCTCTATCAGGCCGGCGCCAACGACGGCTTCCACGAGGCCATCGGCGACGCGCTGACGTTGTCCATCACCCCCGCGTACCTCCAGCAGGTCGGCCTGCTCAAGGAGGTGGCGAAGAACGACAAGAACCTCATCAACCTCCAGCTCAAGGACGCGCTGGAGAAGGTGGCCTTCCTGCCCTTCGGCCTGCTCGTGGACCAGTGGCGCTGGGAGGTCTTCTCCGGCCGCGTGAAGCCGGCGGACTACAACAAGTCCTGGTGGGCCCTGCGCCAGAAGTACCAGGGCGTGGCCGCGCCGGTGGCCCGCTCCGAGCAGGACTTCGACGCGGGCGCCAAGTACCACGTCCCCGCCAACGTCCCCTACACCCGCTACTTCCTGGCCCGCATCCTCCAGTTCCAGTTCCACAAGGCCCTGTGCGAGGCCTCCGGCTACAAGGGCCCCCTCCACGAGTGCTCCATCTACGGGAACAAGGAGGCCGGAAAGCGGCTGCAGGCGATGCTGGAGCTCGGCGCCAGCAAGCCCTGGCCGGATGCGCTCCAGGTCGTCACTGGGACTCGCCGCATGGATGCGACACCGTTGCTGGATTATTTCAGCCCTCTGCGTCAGTGGCTGAAGACCCAGAACAAGGGCCAGAAGTGCGGATGGTGAAGGTCCCTGGTGGACTTCCCGGGGAAAGGCCGCGTAGATTCTCGGGGTCCGTTAGAGTTCGCTCGGTAGGACCGGACGGCGGATTTTCGCGTCCGTGACGAAAGAAGAAGAAAGCAAATGGCTACTGGTACCGTGAAGTGGTTCAACGATGCGAAGGGCTTTGGCTTCATCACCCAGGACGGCGGTGGTGAGGACGTGTTCTGCCACCACACCGCCATCAACATGGATGGCTTCCGCACCCTCCAGGAGGGGCAGAAGGTGGAGTTCGAGGTCGCCCGCGGCCCCAAGGGTCTTCAGGCGCAGAACGTCCGCGCTGCCTGATTCCCGGCGTCGTTCGTAACGACTTCCTGGATGCATCATGAGGGTCCGGCCTGCCAAGGGTCGGGCCCTTCGTGCTTTCTCGGAGCTGTCCATGTCCTCGTCGAAGCCGCGTCGGGTGTCCCCGCTGCACGCCCTTCCCCTGGTGATGCTGCTGGGGTGCTCCACGACGTCCCCCACGCCGACGCCCGCCGCCGCGGTGGATGCGCGGCCCGCTCCCGAAGGCCCCGCGATGAAGCCCTCGTCCGACGCGCTGGCCCAGGTGACGGCGGAGCTGGTGGCGAAGCACGGCGAGGCGCAGCGCGCGCGCATCGAGCGCGGCGTGGCTCAGGTGGCCCTGCTGTGGCGCGCCGAGGACGGGGACCTGGCCGCCTTCGCGCGCGAGCAGTTCGTGTCGGACCCCCAGGTGCTGGACGCGACCTTCGCGCGGCTGGAGCGCCTGTTCGAGCAGCTCGACGGGCACATGCTGGAGCTGGGGCGCGAGACGCAGTGGTACACGGACCTGGACCTGGGTCCGCTGCTCCCCGTGGAGCCGCTGGTGGCGTCGTATGACCCGTCCTCGCATGTGACGGAGGATCTGTTCCGCGCGAAGGTCGGCTTCGTGGTGCTGCTCAACTTCCCGCTGACGACGTTGGAGGAGCGGGCGCGCCAGGGCGCGACGTGGACGCGGCGGCAGTGGGCCGAGGCTCGGCTGGCGGGGCGCTTCAGCATGCGCATCCCCGCGGACGTGCAGCAGGCGTCCTCGCGCGAGGTGGCGGCGGCGAACCTGTACATCGCCGAGTACAACGTGTGGATGCACCACCTGGTGGACGAGCGCGGCGAGAGGCTCTTCCCCAAGGGCCTGCGCCTCATCAGTCATTGGAACCTGCGCGACGAGCTGAAGGCGGACTACGCGGACCCGCGCGGACACGAGAAGCAGCGGACCATCGTGCAGGTGATGGAGCGCATCGTCACCCAGACGATTCCGGCCGCGGTCATCGACAACCCCAGGCTGGACTGGAACCCGTTCACCAACGCCGTCACGGTGGCGCCGCCCCAGACGGTGGAGGCGGACGCGCCCCCGCGCGAGGCCCGCGTGGACGCCACGCGGGAGGCGGACGTGCGCTATGCGCGGATGCTCGCCATCTTCCGGGCGGAGCGGAAGCTGGACGCGTACGCGCCGGTGGCGCCCACGCGCATCGCCCGCTCGTTCGAGCTGGGACGTGAGCTGCCCGAGGCGCGGGTGAAGGCGCTGCTGACGCAGGTGCTGGAGTCGCCGCTGGTGCCCCGCGTGGCCGCGGAGCTCCAGTCCCGGCTGGGACGGAAGCTGGAGCCGCAGGACGTCTGGTATGCGGGCTTCAAACCCGGGGCGAAGCGGCCGGAGTCGGAGCTGGATGCGCTGACGCGCAAGCGCTACCCGACGGCGGAGGCGTTCGCGAAGGACCTGCCGCGCATCCTCCAGGGCATGGGCTTCAGCGCACAGAAGGCGGACTGGCTGGCGGCGCGCATCCGCGTGGATGCCTCGCGTGGCGCGGGCCATGCGCAGCAGGCGCTGCGGCGCGGTGACTTCGCCCGGCTGCGCACGCGCGTGGAGAAGGGGGGCATGGACTACAAGGGCTACAACATCGCGGTGCACGAGCTGGGGCACAACGTGGAGCAGACCTTCGGGCTCTACGGCGTGGACCACACGCTGCTCACCGGGGTGCCCAACAACGCCTTCACGGAGGCGCTGGCCTTCGTGTTCCAGGCGAGGGATCTGGAGCTGCTGGGGCAGGGCAGGCCCACCGCGGAGAGCGAGCGGGAGCGGGTGCTCGGCGACTTCTGGCAGACCTGGGAGCGCTCGGGCATCGCGATGGTGGACATGGCCGTGTGGCATTGGCTGTACGCGAACCCGGAGGCCACGCCCGCGCAGCTGCGGGACGCGGTGGTGTCCATCTCCCGCGACGTGTGGAATCGCTACTTCGCGCCGGTGCTGGGTGGAAAGGACACCACGCTGCTGGCCGTCTACAGCCACATGATCAGCTACCCGCTGTACCTGCCGGACTATCCGCTGGGGCACCTCATCGCGTTCCAGATCGAGGAGCACCTGTCGCGCAAGGGGCCGCTGGGGGCGGAGTTCGAGCGGATGGCGACGTACGGCTCGGTGACGCCGGACCTGTGGATGACGCACGCGACGGGGGCGCCGGTGAGCGCGGAGCCGCTCTTGCGCGCGACAGAGGCGGCGCTGAAGGCGCGACCGTAGGGTAGGCTCGGCGCCGCTCATGCCCATCAAGCGTCGCATCAAGGAGCTGTTGGCCCAGGGGTTGGTGAAGGGAAGCCGGCGGCTCGGGTTGCTCGACGACCCGAGGCTGTTCCAGGTCTACGAGCGTGGCGGCTACCACGTCACGCCGAACCACTTCTATCAGCCCATCCCCGACACGGGCTCGCTGCCCGAGGCGCTGTGGGGCACGCGCTCGAAGATGGTGGGAATCGACCTGCGCGAGTCGAGCCAGCTCGCGCTGCTCGAGCGCCTGTCCTCGAAGTACCGCGACGAGTACCAGGCGTTCCCGAGGTCCGCGACGGGCGAGCCGCACGTCTACCACCTGGGCAACAGCGAGTTCGGGACGGTGGACGCGGAGGTGGCCTACGGGCTGGTGCGCGAGCTGCGGCCGCGAAGGCTGTTCGAGATCGGCTCCGGCTGGTCCACGCGGCTGTCCGCGCAGGCGTGCCGGAAGAACGAAGGGGAGGGCGCGCCCGCGTGCGAGCTGGTGGCCTTCGAGCCCTATCCGAGCGAGGTGCTGCGCGCGGGCTTCCCGGGCCTGACGCGCCTGGAGCCGCTGAAGGCGCAGGACATCCCGTACTCGGAGGTGGAGCGACTGGAGGCGGACGACATCCTCTTCATCGACTCCAGCCATGTGTTGAAGGTGGGCAGCGACGTGCAGGTGGAGTTCCTGGAGCTGCTGCCTCGGCTGAAGAAGGGCGTGGTGGTGCACGTCCACGACATCTTCCTGCCGGCGGAGTACCCGCGCGCGTGGGTGCTGGAGCACCGGCGCTTCTGGACGGAGCAGTACCTGCTGCAGGCGTTCCTGAGCTTCAACGACAGCTTCGAGGTGCTCTGGGGCAGCAGCTTCATGCACCTGACGCATCCGGAGCGGTTGCGTCAGGCGTTCCCGTCGTACCGGGGGGCTCCCGAGGACTGGCCCGGGAGCTTCTGGCTGCGTCGGGTGAAGTGAGGCGCTGACTACTGACGGGTGTCGCCGGGGATGGCGACCAGCTCCACGTCGAAGGTGAGGACGGCGTTGGGCGGGATGCGCGAGCCGGAGGGCGGACGCTCGCCGTACGCGGTGTCTCCAGGGCAGGTGAGCTTCGCCTTGCCGCCGACCTTCATGCGCGACACGCCCTGCGTCCAGCAGGGGATGACGCCGTTGAGGGGGAACTCGACGGGGATGCCGCGCTTGGCGGACGTGTCGAAGATGGAGCCGTCCACGAGCCGGCCCTCGTAGTGGACCTTGACGGTGTCGGTGGCGCGCGGGCTCTTGCCCGTGCCCGCCTGCGTCTCGCGGTAGATGACGCCCGAGGGCAGCTTCACCGCGCCGGGCTCCCTCGCCGCGCGCACCAGGGCCGCGTTGCCGGCCTGCGCCTGACGCGACTTCGCGAAGGCCTGGATCTTCGGCGCGAACTCCTTGGGCTCGAGGGCGGCCGTGCCGGCCATGCCGTCCACCATGCCGCGCTGGAGGATCTGCACCTCCTCCGGCGTGAGCGCGAAGAGGGACAGGTCCTTCCCCACGCTGGCGCCCAGCGCGTAGATGGTCTGCTGCTCCTCGGTGAGCTCGCTGGGGTCCACGGCCGCGGGCGCCGCTGGCGCCTTCGTGGCGGGCTCGGCCTTCTTCACGGGAGCCGGAGCACCGCCTTGCGCGTGCGCACCCGTGGCGCCGAGCACCAGGGCGAGCGTTGCCATCCACATCGTTCGCATGGTTCCACCTTTCCTCATGGGCACTGGAATATAGGGCCCGAGCGTCCGCGCCCAGCACGAACTGGGAGTCGCGAAAGGGTCGTTTTCTTGCGCGACACGCTCGTGCCTCTACCCTGCGTCCAGGTTGCTTCAACCCCGGAGCAACCTGTTGCACGCAGCGAAGGAGCTGGAGCGATGAGCGACAAGCGTAAGTCGAAGCGGGCGCCCCTCGACATCTACCTGAACAAGTACATGGGCGGCGTGCCGTACATGTCGCGGGCCGCGGACATCAGCCCGGAGGGTGTGAGCCTGGCCCGGTTGATCGAGCCCCAGCACGACGCCAAGCGCGTGGGTCTCCAGTTCCAACTGCCGGGCTCGGAGGAGATCATCTACGCGGAGGGCGAGGTGGTGCGCGAGTGGGTGGAGCTGTCCACCGCCAAGCGCGAGCACTCGGGTGTGCGCTTCACGCTGCTCACCGAGCGGCACCGGAAGATGATCGACGCGTACGTGGACCGTCACGGCCGCGCGGGCAGCGAGAACTGACGCGCCGCGCTGTCGGGCCTCGGGGGTTGCCTTGACTTCCTTCGAGGTGGGCTCGTTGAATGGGTTGCCATTCTGCCCTGGGACTACCCAAGGTATCGGGTGAGGACAGGAGGAGCTCCGTGAGCCGAGCACGATGGGCGGTATTGCTGGTGGTGCCGATGGTGGCATCGGCCCAGGGCAAGGCGGTGAAGCCCGCTCCCACCGTGGAGGTTGTCCGTCCGGTGGGAAGTGTGGGTGTGAACTGGGAGGGGCAGGTGCTCCGGGCGACGGGAGCGGGTGCTCCGGACCTGAAGGCCGCGAATCCCTCTCAGGCGAGGCTCGGGGCCGAGCGGGTGGCGCGGCAGGTCGCGTCCCGGAATCTGCTCGAGCAGGTGCGCGCGCTGCAGCTGCGGGCGGACCGGAGCGTCGGTGACGAGATGGCGCGCGACGACGTGCGCGGCCGGGTGGAGGCGGCCGTGAACGGGTTCAAGGTGGTCGCGAAGCGTTTCTATTCGGACAGTGGCGTGGAGCTGGACGTGGAGGTGCCGCTGGCGGCGATCACCTCCGCGCTGGTGGACCGCGGGCCGGAGTCCGTCATCGTCTTCAACCGCGAGGGCGCGAAGAAGTACACGGGCCTGGTGGTGGACGCGCGAGGGCTCGGGGCGAAGCCGGTGCTCGCGCCCCGGTTGTTGGATGCGGCGGGCAAGGCGCTCTATGGCGCGGGTGCGTTGGCGAGCGAGGTGCGGGAATCGACGGGGGTCGCCGCGTGGTTCCGGAGCCTGGATGCGGCGAAGAAGGCCGCGCTCGTGGGCGAGAAGCCGATGGTGGTGAAGGCCACGGGGCTGAAGGGCTCGGACCTGGTGCTCGCGTCGGAGGATGTGAAGACGCTGGGCGAGGTCGACGCGCGCTTCCTCGCCGAGGGCCGGGTCGTCATCGTCACGCAGTGACCCGGACATGGATTCGCGGCGCGACTCCGCGGGGAAGAGTGGGTGACGGGGTGCGACGCCGTCTGGTGACTGGGTGGTGTGCGTGGTTGGTGGTGGGCGCGCTGTGGGGGTGTGGGCGCAAGGAGCCCGACTCCGTGGCGAAGGCGCGCGAGCTGATGGCGGGTGCGAAGCCGACCAGCGGGGATGTGTCGCTGCGCTGCGTGCCCGAGGACGCCGAGGTGTATCTGGACGGCGTGCTCCAGGGCGTGTGCAGCGACTACGCGGGCAATCCACGGGGGCTCAACCTGGGCGTCGGGCTGCATCAGATTGAGGTGAAGAAGCACGGGTACTGGCCGTACACGACGTACTACGAGCCCAGTGGTGCGCGGGCGCGGCTGAACGTCACGCTGCGCGCCACGGAGTCCGCGCCTCCCGCGGAAGGGACGCCCTGAGGGGCGTGAGTCTTCGGCGGTGACTCGGGCGCTGTGGTGCACGGCGCGACGGTGATTCCCGGGGCGTGCCGGACCTCGCCCGGGATGGCAGCCCTGGGTTCGATGTCGCGAGGAAGCACGAGCAAGGCGCGTCGCCCAGAAAACGAGGCGCCCGGGCGAGAAGATCCTTCTTCCATGGTCTCGCCCCTTCTTTCCGGATGGCAGCCCTGGGTTCGATGTCGCGAGGGAGCACAGCAAGGTGCGTCCCCCTGCCCACGAGGCGCCCGGGCGAGAAGATCCTTCTCCAGTGTTCTGGTCCCTTCCTTCTGGATGCCAGCCCTGTGTTCGATGTCGCGAGGACGCACGAGCAAGGCGCGCCCCAGACCACGAGGCGTCCATGCGGGAAGGTCTTTTTCCAGTGTTCTCGTCCCTTCCTTCGTGCGTCGGGACGGCCCGCGCGGGGCGTAAGGAGGCACTTCGACCAGCCGGTCTCTCGCTCCCGGTGCAGGCCCCGGGCCTCGCTCGGGATGGCGGCCCTGTGTTCGATGTCGCGAGGATGTACGTGCAAGGCGCGCTCCCCTCGGGCCACGAGGCGCTTGAGCAAGGAGCCCCTCCGGGGTTCTCGTTCCTCCGCACCTCGGGACGACCCGCGAGGGGCACGGCGGCACTTCGACCAGCCAGGCGCTCGCTCGCCGAGGTATTCAGGGCTGCGAGGGCGCGGCCCGAGGTGGGTCCTTCGTCCAGGAGGGGCTTGCAAGCTAGGCTGCGCGCTTTCGGGTCGTGACATGGCGGCTTGTAAGGAGCCGGAGTCCGCGAGTGCTTCGCGGAGGAGCGTGGGTCATCGGACGGCGCAACAAGAAGAGCAGCCCTGGGTCCATCAGCCGTGCGCCGGTGCCGCCCGTGCTTCACTCGGTGAAGACGGAGGAGCCTGTCGCGCCTGGGGCCGTCGAGCCCGTGCCTGATGTCGAGCTGACGGAGACCGAGGCGCGCCGCATCGACCTGTGGTGGTCGGCGGTGATGGTGGGCTCGCTGGGGCTGGTGTTCGCGCTGCTCGCGGTGTTCGGCGGCGTGGCGGTGCCCGTGCTGCTGGCGCTGTCCGGCGCCTACATCTTCAACCCGATGGTGACGTCCCTGGAGCGCCGCGGACTCGATCGAACCCTGGGGACGACGCTGGTCTTCGTCGCCGGGACGTTGCTGCTCGTGGGGGCGGTGCTCTACCTCATCCCCGTGTTCCGCGACGAGGCGTTGAAGCTCCCGGACTTCTTCTCGCGAGCGAGCACGCAGGTCGTGCCGCGTGTGGAGGCGCTGGTCGGCGCCTCGTTGCCGGACCTCATCCGTCAGCGCACGACGGAGCTGGGGCAGCAGGCCTCCGAACTGGTGCAGAGCGCGGGGCCCGCGGCGGCGCGAATCGTGGCGGCCTTCGCGGGCAACACGGCGCGCTTCGTGGTCACTCTGCTGGGGCTCGCCGTGGTGCCGGTGCTGGCGTTCTTCTTCCTCCAGGACTACCCCCGGTTGATGGGGCGGGTGAAGGACCTGCTCCCGCGTCGCTCGGTGGCGCTGGTGGCGCGCCGCTTCGCCGAGGTCGACGAGGTGCTCTCGGCCTTCGTGCGCGGGCAGCTGACGGTGGGGGCGCTGCTGTCGGTCATCTACGCGGCGGGCCTGTCCATCGGCCGCATCGACATGGCCATCGTCATCGGGGTCATCGCCGGCTTCGGCAACATGGTGCCGTACCTGGGCACGGGCGTGGGCATCCTGCTGTCCCTGGTGGGGCTGATGCTGTCGTGGCAGGGACCCTGGCAGATTGGCGTGGTGGCGGGCACGTTCATCATCGGCCAGATGCTGGAGGGGTTCGTCATCACCCCGCGCATCGTGGGCGAGAAGGTGGGCCTGGCGCCCGTGGCGGTCATCATCGCCATCCTGGCCTTCGGTGAGCTGTTCGGCTTCGTCGGCATCCTCCTGGCGGTGCCGGTGGCGGCCATCCTCAAGGTGGTGCTGCGCGTGGTGGTGCAGCGCTACCAGCGCACGCGCCTGTACACCGGCGAGTCGCAGTCCGCCTGAGGGGGGAGGGCGGCTCCCTGCGAGCCGCTGGGCCACCCCTTGGGTGGGAACCCCGCGCCAGGAGCGGGCCTCCGCGTTATGCCCGGTCTGGTTTCGAGCGGCGGAGGGCCGCATTGAACAGGAGCGCGCGTTGACGAAGCTGGAGAAGCTGCACCAGGAGATCGCCTCGTGTCGGGCCTGCCCCCGGCTGGTCGAGTGGCGCGAGGAGGTCGCCCGGGTGAAGCGCCGTGCGTACCGCGAGTGGACCTACTGGGGCCGCCCCGTCCCCGGGTTCGGTGATCCACGGGCCCGGCTGGTCATCGTCGGTCTGGCGCCGGCCGCGCACGGAGCCAACCGGACGGGGCGGATGTTCACGGGAGACCGCTCGGGCGACTTCCTGTTCGCGGGGCTGCACCGGGCGGGGTTCGCGAACCAGGGGACCAGCGAGCACCGGGGCGACGGCCTGGCCCTGAAGGACGCCTTCATCGTGGCGGCCGCCCGCTGCGCTCCCCCCGACAACAAGCCGCTCCCGGAGGAGGTGGCCCGCTGCGCCCCGTTCCTGGACCGCGAGATGGCGCTCCTACCCGCGCGGGTCCTGCTCGCCCTGGGCGCCATCGGCTGGAACGCGGCGCTGGCCTCGCTGGAGCGGACGGGGGTGACGTTCGGCTCACCCCGGCCGGCCTTCGGGCATGGGGCGGAGCTGCCGCTGCCGGGCGGGCGGACGCTGGTGGGCTGCTACCACGTGAGCCAGCAGAACACGCAGACGGGGCGGCTGACGCCCGCCATGTTCGACGCGGTGATGGCGAGGGTCCACGCACTGATCCGCTAAAAGAAGGAAGATCGAAGGCTCACCTGCGTGTTTGCTTGACAGTCGCGGGAGCCCGCTGGTATTCCCCGCGCCACCTCAGCACCAACGGGTCGTTAGCTCAGCGGTAGAGCACTACCTTGACACGGTAGGGGTCAGTGGTTCGATCCCACTACGACCCAACTCAGTTGAAGTGAATCTCCAGCGGGCGGCACGGCTTCTCAAGAGCCCTGCCGCCCGCGGTTTTTTCGGAGGTATCGCATGTCCGACATGATCACCGTGACGCTCCCCGACGGCACCCAGAAGCAGACGGCCCGGGGGACGACCATCGCGGACTTCGTGCGGGAGGGCATCGGCGCGGGCCTGGCGAAGGCCGCCCTGTTCGCCCGGGTGAACGGCCAGGACATGGACCTGAGCCGCAAGCTGGACGAGGACGTGAAGCTGCAGATCTTCACGCCCAAGAGCCCCGAGTCCCTGGAGCTCATCCGTCACGACGCGGCCCACGTGGTGGCCAGTGCCGTCCAGCGCATCTTCCCCGGCACGCAGGTGACCATCGGTCCGGCGACGGAGGAGGGCTTCTACTACGACTTCTTCCGCGAGAAGCCCTTCACGCCCGAGGACCTGGAGAAGATCGAGGCCGCGGCCAACGCCGAGCTGAAGAAGGACCTGGCGTTCGTCCGCACCGAGATCTCCATGGAGGAGGCCATCCGCCTCTTCGAGGAGAAGGGCGAGAAGTTCAAGGTGGAGATCGTCAAGGACATCGCCGAGCGCGGCGCCAAGACGCTCACCCTCTACACCCACGGCGACTGGGTGGACTTCTGCCTGGGGCCCCACGCCCCGAGCACGGGGAAGATCGGCGTCATCAAGATCCTCTCCTCGAGCGGCGCCTACTGGCGCGGCGACCACCGCAACCCGATGCTCCAGCGCGTCTACGGGACGGCCTTCTTCGACAAGAAGGCGCTGCAGGAGTACCTGACGCGCGTCGAGGAGTCGAAGAAGCGCGACCACCGCAAGCTGGGCAAGGAGCTGGACCTCTTCCACTTCCACCCGTACGCGCCGGGCGCGGCCTTCTGGACGGCCAAGGGCACGACCTTCTACCAGACGCTCTCCGACTGGATGCGCCGCCTGACGAAGGACGATGGCTACGTGGAGATCAAGACCCCCTTGATGTTCAACAAGGGGCTCTGGGAGACCAGCGGCCACTGGGGCAAGTACAAGGAGAACATGTTCCTCGTGCTCGACAGCGAGTCGGGAGAGCATGACTTCTCGCTCAAGCCGATGAACTGCCCGTCGCACCACCTGTTCTACGGCTTCAAGAAGCACAGCTACCGCGACCTGCCCCTGCGCCTGCACACCCAGGACGTGCTGCACCGCAACGAGGCGGCGGGCTCCCTGGGTGGCCTGACCCGCGTGCGCCAGTTCGCACAGGACGACGCGCACATCTACTGCACCGAGGCGCAGATCACCGACGAGGTGAAGCGCTTCGTGAAGCTGCTGGACCACGTCTACAAGGCGGTGGGCCTGACGTACGCGGTGAAGCTGTCCACCCGTCCCGAGCAGCGCCTGGGGGACGACTCCCTGTGGGATCGGGCCGAGGCGGGCCTCAAGACGGCGCTCGAGTCGCTGGGCCTCGCGTACGAGCTGGCCCCGGGCGACGGCGCCTTCTACGGCCCGAAGATCGACTTCGCGGTGTCCGACAGCATCGGCCGCCGGTGGCAGCTGGGCACCATGCAGCTGGACTACCTGGCCCCGGAGCGCTTCGACCTGTCCTACGTGGGCGAGGACAACGCGCTGCACCGCCCGGTGGTGCTCCACCGCGCCATCTTCGGCTCCTTCGAGCGCTTCACGGCCATCCTCATCGAGCACTTCGCGGGGGCCTTCCCGGCGTGGCTCGCGCCCATCCAGGCGGTCATCGTCGTGGTGGCGGACCGTCAGGCGGACTACGCCCGCAAGGTGCGCGACACCCTGCGGGCCAAGGGCTTCCGGGTGGACTTCGATGATCGCGGCATGTCGCTCAACGCGAAGATCCGCGAGGCCCAGCTCCAGAAGATCCCGTTCACGCTCGTGGTGGGCGACAACGAGGTCTCTTCCGAGAGCGTGTCGCCCCGTCGCTACGGCGGAGAGGACCTCAAGAGCATGAAGCTCACCGACTTCGAGGCCCTGCTGGCCAAGGAGTCCGCGCTGCCGTGAGCAGTTGGCCCGCGTCTTGCGGACGGGTCTTGACTCCCAGTTGCACCCAAGTAAGGTGCGGCGCTTTCCGATGGGGGCGTACACCGCTCGGGTGGTGAGCGAGCGGGTGGCTGGGCGAGGGTGGAGGACTGGGAGGGTGGCCAGGGCGGACGGATGGTGTGGGAGTGGGCAGGCAACCTGGAGAGGCGGCGACCGTGTAGGCGCGCGGTGCCACTTCTGAGTGCGGTAGCCGTTCCAGTCGAGACGAAAGAGTGATACAGGCTGCCGCCTCCCGCCGTGGCCTGGAAGTGACAACGCCTGAGGCCGCGAAGCTGACGGCACGCTGTAAGGAAGGAATCAGGACGATGCCGAAGTTGAAGACCCGCAGTGGCGCGAAGAAGCGCTTCCAGGTGAAGAAGAGCGGCCAGGTCAAGCACGGCAAGGCCTACGGCAAGCACCTCTTCACGCACGCCAAGACGCCGAAGCAGAAGCGCGGCAACCGCGGCACCAGCCATCTTCGCGATATGGACGCGAAGAAGGTCATCAAGGAGATGTTCCCCTACGGGGCCTGAGCCTCGGCTCGGCAACCCTGACGTCCCTGGTGGAGCGGCGTGAAGCCTGCGCCCCGGGACCGACAACCTACGCAGTACGGAGTGAGTGAGACATGCGCGTCAAGAAGGGTGTAAAGGCTCGTCGCCGTCGCAATAGTATCCTGAAGCTGGCCAAGGGCTTCCGCGGCCGTCGCAAGAACTGCTACCGCCGGGCGAACCAGGCGGTCGAGCGCGCGCTGGACTACGCCAGCCGTGACCGCATGCAGCGCAAGCGCGACTTCCGTCGCCTGTGGATCGTCCGCATCAACGCGGCGGCCCGCACCGTGGGCCTCTCGTACTCCAAGCTCATCGCGGGCCTGGCCAAGGCGAAGATCAGCCTGGACCGCAAGGTCCTGTCGGACATGGCCATCGCGGATCCCGCGGGCTTCGCGGCCGTCGCCAACATCGCGAAGGCGGCCTGAGACACGCCGGCCCTCACGGGCGGGTGACAGAGCGGGTGGGGTGGCCTTCACGGGCCGCCCGCCTGCGAGAGTGAACGGGTCGCCTCACCAGGCGGCCCTTTTTTTTGTCCCGGAAGAAGCCCACGGGCCCGGGGAAGCGACAACGGAGGCACACGGCCATGCGAGACAGGTTGCAGGCGTTGGCGGAGGCCGCGCGGCAGGAGATTGCGGGCGCTTCGGACAGGCCCGCGGTGGAGGCGCTCAAGGTCCGCTACCTGGGCAAGAAGGGCGAGCTGTCCGCGGTGCTGGGCGGCATGGGCAAGCTGGCCCCGGACGAGCGCCGGGCCCTGGGCGAGGTGGCCAACACCGTGAAGGCGGAACTGGAGACGCTCCTGTCCGCCGCCCTCCAGCGGGTCGAGGACGCCGAGCTGGAGGCGCAGCTGCAGGGTCCCGGGCTGGACGTGACGCTGCCGGGCCGCGCGGTGAAGCCGGGCAGCCGGCACCCTGTGTCGAGGACGATGGAGGACATCGTCCGGACGTTCTCCCGGCTCGGCTTCGACGTGGCGAGTGGTCCGGAGATCGAGCTGGACTACTTCAACTTCGAGGCGCTGAACCTGCCGAAGGACCACCCCGCGCGGGACATGCAGGACACGTTCTACGTGGACGAGCCCTCGCTGGGACACGCGAAGAAGGCGGACAGCTCGGTGCTGCTGCGCACGCACACGTCGCCGGTGCAGGTGCGCTACATGCTGCAGCGCAAGCCGCCCATCCGCGCGGTGATGCCGGGGCGGGTGTACCGGCGCGACTCGGACATCACGCACACGCCGATGTTCCACCAGGTGGAGGGCCTGCTGGTGGACAAGGACGTGACGTTCGCGGAGCTGAAGGGCTCGCTGGACGCGTTCGTGAAGGCGTTCTTCGGCTCGGAGACGAAGACGCGCTTCCGTCCGTCGTTCTTCCCGTTCACCGAGCCGTCGGCGGAGGTGGACATCTCCTGCACCTCGTGCGGCGGCAAGGGCTGCCGGGTGTGCAAGCAGACCGGGTGGCTGGAGGTGCTGGGCAGCGGGATGGTGCACCCGAACGTCTTCACGTCCGCGGGGTATGACCCGGGCGAGGTGACGGGGTACGCGTTCGGCATGGGCGTGGAGCGCATCGCCATGCTGCGCTACCGCATCGACGACCTGCGGATGATGTTCGAGAACGACGCTCGGTTCCTCGAGCAGTTCTGAGTCCTGGCGGGCGCGGGCCCGCATGCCGCTCCTGGGAGGAGTGGCGCGGCCCGCGCTCCTGTCTTCGTCCCGAGAGAGCAAGAGGGTGGACCTGTGAAGATTTCGGTGAAGTGGCTCGGCGATTACGTGGCGCTGCCGCCGTCGGTGGACGAGCTGGCGCGCAAGTTGACCGCGGCGGGCCTGGAGATTGAGGGCCAGGAGAGTCCGGCCGAGGGCCTGCGCGGCGTGGTGGTGGCGCAGATCAAGGAGTCGGTGCAGCACCCCAACGCGGACAAGCTCTCCGTCACGAAGATCGACGCGGGCGGGGACGCGCTCATCCAGGTGGTGTGCGGCGCGAAGAACTACAAGGTCGGCGACAAGGTGCCGCTGGCCACCGTGGGGACGAAGCTGCCCAACGGGATGGAGATCAAGCAGGCGGCGCTGCGCGGCGTGGACAGCTCCGGCATGCTCTGCTCCTCGAAGGAGCTGGGGCTGAGCGAGGAGTCGAGCGGGCTGCTCATCCTCTCGCCGGACTTGAAGCCGGGCACGCCCATCGCCCAGGCGCTGGGGCTGGATGACGTGGTGCTGGAGGTGAACGTCACGCCGAACCGGCCGGACGCGCTGAGCCACCTGGGCGTGGCGCGCGAGGTGGGCGTGGTGACGGGCGCGGCGCTGAAGCTGCCCCAGCCGAAGCCGGTGGAGTCGGGCGGTCCCATCTCCGAGAAGGTGAAGGTCCGGGTGGAGAGCCCGGAGCGCTGCCCGCGCTACGCGGCCCGGGTGGTGGAGAACGTCACCATCAAGCCGTCGCCGCAGTGGATGCAGGACCGGCTGAAGGCCTGTGGCGTGCGGGCCATCAACAACGTGGTGGACGTCACCAACTACGTGAACCTGGAGTACGGCCAGCCGCTGCACGCGTTCGACCTGGACAAGCTGTCGGGGCAGGAGCTCGTCGTCCGCACCGCGGCGAAGGGCGAGAAGCTGACCACGCTGGACGGCAAGGCGCGCACGCTGGACGTGGATGACCTGGTCATCTGCGACAAGGAGCGGCCGCAGGCGCTCGCGGGCGTCATGGGTGGTGGGGACAGCGAGGTCACCGAGAAGACGACGCGGCTGGTGCTCGAGTCGGCGAACTTCGCGGGCGCCGGGGTGCGCCGGACGGCGAAGCGGTACGCGCTGCACACGGAGGCGTCGCACCGGTTCGAGCGGGGTGCGGACCTGGACGCGGTGGTGCCGGCGATTGATCGGGCCGCGCAGCTCATCACGGAGCTGTCGGGCGGCACGGTGGCGCCGGGTCGGGTGGAGGTGTACCCGGCCGAGAAGCCGCGGCGGCAGGTGACGCTGCGCTTCGCGCGGGTGGAGAAGGTGCTGGGCGTGGCGGTGCCGGAGGTCGAGGTGCGTCGCATCCTGGCGGCGCTCGGGTTCGAGCAGGTGTCCGAGGGCGCGGGGCAGGCGACGTACGAGGTGCCTCGGGCGCGCGTGGACGTGGAGCGTGAGGAGGACCTGCTGGAGGAGGTCGCCCGCGTGTTCGGCTACGACAACATCCCGGCGAAGCTGCCGCGGGGGCTGGCGTCGCTGGCGCCGGAGCCGGCGAACTCGGAGGCCGAGCGGCGGTTGCGGCACGCGCTGGCGGGGGCGGGGCTGGACGAGGTGGTGAACTACTCGTTCGTGGCGCCCAAGAGCCTGGAGGTGCTGGGCCTGAAGGAGCAGCCGGTGGCGCTGCTCAACCCGCTGAGCGTCGAGCAGTCGGTGATGCGGACGAGCCTGCTGCCGGGGCTCCTGGAGAACCTGTCGCGCAGCGTGCGGCACCAGGTGGAGTCGGTGTCGCTGTACGAGACGGGCCGGGCGTACTTCCGGGATGCGCAGGGCGGGCAGGGGACGCGGCCGGCGGCGCGCGAGGTGAACCGGGTGGCGGGCCTGGTGTGGGGCCTGCGGGGTGGGGAGCGGAGCTGGACGCAGAAGGACGCGCGGGCGGACTTCTACGACGCGAAGGGGGCGGTGGAGGCGCTGCTGGCGGCGCTGCGGGTGGAGGGAGTCACCTGGTCGCTGGGCGGGCCGTCGGCGTACCACCCGCGAGCCAGCGCGGAGGTGAAGCTGGCGGACGGCACGGTGCTGGGCCACGTGGGGGAGCTGCACCCGAAGGTGGTGAAGGCGCTGGGGTTGCCCGAGGGCGTGTTCGTGTTCGAGCTGGACACGGAGCCTTTGTACGCGGCGTCCCGGCTGGTGCCCGAGTACCGGGCGCTGCCGAAGTTCCCGGCGGTGCTGCGGGACCTGGCGGTGTTGGTGCCGGTGGAGCTGGAGACGGGGGCGGTGCGGAAGGTGATTCTGGAGGTGGGCGGGGCGCTGGTGGAGGACGCGTTGGTGTTCGACGTGTACACGGGCAAGCAGATTCCCGAGGGGAAGAAGAACCTGGCGTTCGCGCTGCGGTACCGGGCTTCGGACCGGACGTTGACGGACGTGGAGGTCAACGAGGCGCACAAGCGGATCGTCTCGGAGGTGGACCAGCGGCTGGGTGCTTCGTTGCGTGCCTGAATTCCTGAATGAAGTCAGAGGGTTGACTTGGCTTCGGGAAGGCTGCAACAGTGGCCGGGCGTTCACCGCGCTGAGGGTGAGGGCATCCCGAGGATTCGCATGACGAAGGCGGACATCATCGAGGGCGTCTACGAGAAGGTCGGCTTCTCGAAGAAGGAGTCGGCCGAGATCGTGGAGCTCGTGTTCGACACGCTCAAGGAGACGCTGGAGCGTGGGGACAAGATCAAGATCTCCGGGTTCGGCAACTTCCAGGTGCGCCAGAAGAAGGCGCGCGTGGGCCGCAACCCGCAGACGGGCAAGGAGATCGAGATCTCGGCGCGTCGGGTGCTGACCTTCCGGCCGAGCCAGGTGTTGAAGAGCGCGCTGAACGGCGAGGCCCCGCCCGAGGATCACGCGGAGATCGACGCGCGGGAGGAGGCGGCGGCGGACGCGGCGGAGGCCCGTGGCGAGGACTTCGACGAGGAGGGAATGGAGGACTCGGAAGGGTAGGTTTTTCCACGGCGCCCTGCTGCTCTTGCTTGACCTGGGCGTTGTGTAGGGGCATAAGGGCGCACCGTTTCACGACGGCGGCCGCAAAGAAGTTCTCGGGGCGTAGCGCAGCCTGGTAGCGCACTTGCTTGGGGTGCAAGTGGTCGCAGGTTCAAATCCTGTCGCCCCGACCAATAGAAGGCCCTGGAGATTCGCGGGTTTCCCGTGAGCCTCCAGGGCCTTCACCTTTTGGGCTCCCGGACTCCAGCAGCAAACTAGAAGCAAGCGGAGTGGGCTCGGCGCCAGCAGCAAGCAGCGCGTGCGGAACGGCCTCGGCGGGGCCCGGAACCGCGGGCCCGAACGCGAGCAGGTTGAGTCCCTTGCGCATGTCCTCCACGTCGAGGTGGCCGTAGATCTCCGAGGTGATGGCCGGGTCCGAGTGGCGGAGGATGCGCTGCACGGTGGCCAGCGGGACGCCCGCCTTGAGCAGCAGAGTGGCGGTCGTGTGCCGCAGGTCATGGAAGCGCAGCGGGCGAGGGAGCGCCCGGGGCCAGAGCTTCATGCCGCAGCGGGGGCAGTGCTCAAGTTCGGCGTGACTCAACGAGACCGGTGTAACTCCAAGGCCGGACTTGGACCCGTGCGCGAGCGGCTGGCCGCCGAGGTGCTGCTGCTGGAGGACGCGGACTTGAAGAAGATGGAGAAGTCCCGGCGCACGCTGGAGTCCAGCCTGCTGCGGCAGACCGAGCTACTCGGCAAGATGCGCTCCCAGGTGGCCGCCGCGAAGTCCGAGGCGCTGATGGAGGCGAAGGAGCTGCGGGTGAAGCTGCGGCTGGTGCAGTGACGATCCGCGCGAATGGACTACGGCGGGTTCGTAGCTGTCCTGGGCGCTGAAGTGGCCTGCCGGAACTTGGCAATGGCAGATTCGCATGCGGCCTTCCACTCGGCCTCATGTCGAGTAAGCATGGCATCGAATCGCTCCAACCTGCGTTCGGCCATCTGGCCGGCAAGATCCACCCGTTGTAGGGCCCGGTCAGCCGCAGCTTCAGGTGGGAGAAGTCTGTCCCTGATCTCGTCAGCCTTCAGTTGAAGGTCATCGAGATCGTTCTGCACGCTCCACTGGTTCAGCTCTTGGACATGCCGTTCTCCAAGAGCTTCAAGCTCAGGGTGTGCGCGTCGAAGCGCCTCATCGTAATGGCACGGGTCGGCCGCGCGTTCACGAGCGATGTCCGCCTCCCGATGCTGCTCCGCGCGACGCATGTCGTAGTGGCACACGCCCACGCACGATGCGGCCATGACGATTGGCCACAAACACCCAGATTTCACGAATGCGCCCCAGCGCGACATCCCCATCCTTCGAGTCTACTCGCGAAGTGCGTGTGTTGAATCGCCCCGGGTTCGTTCTGACGGCCTTCCCGGCCTCCCTCTCCGTTCTCGCCTATTGCTAGAGCTATCGACTCCGGGCAGGGCCCCCATCCCCTGGGGAGACTGGGGTTCCCTTGCCTCAGGTCCACCTGGAAGGGGCCCCGGGTCTTCTTCGAGTTGCCGGGGGAAGGGGGGGCTTGGAAATTTTTGGGGCCTACTTGGCGCCGGTCGCCTGCCCCCGTCAGGTCCTGATGACCGCCCCTCCTGTGTTCGCCCTCTCGCTTCTCACGCACGAGGGGTCGGGGCGCTCTCGGCGCTTCTGCTTCTTGGGGACGGACTGGGAAAGGAGCCCAGGGACTTCGGCCACCCGTGGGGCAACCTCCGTCCACCTCCACCAGCTACCAGGGTGAGGACCCGGCCCACCCGGTGCTTGAGCGGTAAGAAGAAGGGTGGGGCCGCAGATGAAGAACGGCCCCACCCCTCCCACGTCACCGCGCTTCCCTGCGCCGTCCCAGAAAGTCGGACACTACCGTGAGGATGGCAGCGGCCACCTCCCGGATCAGGCGCGAGGTCAGCGCCTTCCGGAGCCAGTCCATGGGGGCACCTCTGCTAGCTGTCCGCCTCGGGCTCTACGCCACGAGCCGGAGCTGGGACTCGCTCAGGATTGCGGTGAGGGCCTGCCGCTTCATGCTGGCGGCCTTGCCCATCCAGATGGACTCCAGGCGCATCGCGTCCATGCGCTTGCCCTGCACGACCCGTGTCTGCCGGTGGTGGTCCGCGTACTCCGCCACCGCCTGGAGGGCCGCCCAGGCGGAGCCCTGCATGTCGCCCTCGATGCCGGTGCCGGCGTGGTACAGCTCCACCACCTTCTCCCGCGCGTGGATGATGCGCGGGTGGTTGCCCTCGTCCTCGGGCATGGGCAGCACCACGTCCAGCACGCGGCGGAACTGCTCCTCGGAGAAGGGCGTCACCGCCAAGCGGTTGGCCAGGTTCCCGAAGCGGGCGTAGCTGTCCATCAGTTCCCGGAACGCCCGGCCCGCCTCCTCCAGCCTCTGCTTCGCGTTGTCGAAGTGCGGGATGTGCCACTCGGCCCCGTCCTGCTCGTTGAGGGCGACGCCGATGGTGTTCTGGCAGACCACGCGGGTGGCCACGTTCTTGAGGGTGATGGCCGTGGTGCCGTCGTGGCCGGTGTAGCCCAGCACGTAGCGGCGGATGGGGCTCTTGTCGCCCCGGACGCGCAGCGGCTCGGGCAGCTCGCCCAGCAGCCACCCACGCACGCCGTTGCGGCCCAGCGTGCCCGCCGTGTGAAAGATGGCTCCCACGCCGCCGGCTGCCTCCACCAGCGTGCGGGCCACCTCCTCGAACTGCACCACCTCGTAGCCCTTGTGGACCGTGGACAGGTACTCGCCCGTGTCTCCCCGGAAGAGGCCCTTGCGGTCCGGGATGGGCTCCTCCATGGGTGGCGAGTAGAGGGGGCGCTCGACAGCGGTGTAGAAGCCGGCCGCCTGGACCACCTCCTCGTAGGTGCTGGCGGTGGGCAACTGCGTGCCCAGGCCGTGCCAGGGCTCCTCGCCGACGTAGGCCATCTGGTGGATGTCGTGAGACATGGTGCTCCTCCTCGTGGAGAGGGCGCACCTCGGGCATGACGGACAGGGAGCGGGTGCTGCGCGGCCCGTGTGACTCGCGGTACGCCGTGTTGCGGGTTGGGGTTGGAGGAAGACGCCCGGCCCACAACGGGCTGGACGTCAGCGGAAGTCTCCCGCCAGGTGCTTATGCCGCAGCATGGAGCGCCTTTTCTTCAGGCTCCCGGGGCAAGGTCAATCTGCTCTGGAATTCCATGAACTTCGACCCTCAAGATGGGGAGCGATGACGCGGAGAAGAGCATGACGCTGCGCTGGGGAGCGGTGGTGCTGCTGGTCCTGACGGCCACGGGTTGTGCCACCTCGCGGGTGGTGCGCCTGGACACGGGCGAGGGCCAGCCCATCGTTTACACGCCGCGCGCGGACGCGGAGCCCGTCGAACTGGACGAGGACGAGTTCGCGGAGGCGGTCCAGAAGCTGGCGCGCACCGCGCCTCTGTCCTCTCGGCCAAGGGAAGCGGCGTTGAGGCTGTTCAACCTGGGCCAGCCCCGCGCTTTCTCTCCTGTGCGCGGGCGCATGGGACTGGTCTCCGTCGAAGATCCGCAGCGGGGCCGGCTTCTCGTGACCGAGGAACCCGACGCGGAAACGGAGCTGGCGAGCGCCTACGGACGCTGGTGCCAGCGCCAGAAGCAGCCCCGGGACTGCCTGCATCTACTGGACGAGGACGTCACCCTGGACGAGGAGGGCAAGCGCACCCTGGCCTTCCGTCTGGCCCTGGATTCGGTCTGGGACGAAACGGCCGAGGCACTGGGCGAGCTGACGGACAAGGAGGCGATGGTGACGATGCTCGCCACGACGGGAGCCATCTACTTCGGCTTGTGGCTGGTGCCCGACCCGGTGCTGTCGAAGGGCATCGCCGCGACCCTGACAGTGGTGCTGATCGGCTACCTGGGCTGGGACACGGTGTGGAGCCTGGTGAAGGGCTGGAGGGTGCTGGCGAAGGAGGTGGAAGTAGCGACCACCTTCGATGAGATACAGGACGCGGGAGAGAAGTACGGGAAGGTGATGGGGAAGAACGCGGCGCGGGCGTTCATCATGCTCGCGATGGCGGCGCTGGGCAGCACGGCGCAGACGCTGGCGACGAGGGTTCCCACGTTGCCCGGATCCGCGCAAGCCTCGCTGGTGGGGGCGGGGCAGGGCGGCTTCCGGCTGGCGGCGGCGGGTCAGGTCACCTCGGTGGTGGTGGCACCGGGAGGCGTCATCACCATTGCACTGGACCCGGAGGCTGTCGCGGAGACGGCGCGCGGCACGAGAGCCGTGGCGTCCGAGCCAGTGGCGACCGATGCCCACGAGCACCACATCGCGACGAACAAGTGGTGGGACTCCACCAGCAGCGGTGGCCCTTGGTCACCCAAGTTTCAGAAGCTCTTCGACCGGGCGGGCATGTCACTCGATGACGCGGCCAACAAGGTCCGCGTGCCGGGCCACAAAGGGCCTCACCCCGTTGAATACCATCGAGAGGTCTTCCGCCGACTGCAGGACGCGACGAGGCGCTGCAGGAGCATCCAGCAGTGTCGTGAAAGTCTGACGGCAGAACTGAGGGATTTGGCCGTGCAGATCTCCAAGCCGGGCACCGAACTCAACAAGCTGGTGACGCGGTCTGAGTGAGGTGAGGAAGGATTCATGGCGAAGCGATTCTTTGATCTATCTGATGACATGGAGCTCCAGGGGCGCTGGCTGCTGGGAGACCCCACGGATTCACAGGGGCAGGAGGTGGACGACCCGTGGCAGTTCACGGATGGCTGCCCTGTCCAGGTTGAAGCTCGACTCAAGATCCCCATCGACCATTCCGGGAGTCCTCTTGATTTTTCCCTCGCGGGCGTGGGGGTCACCCCTATTGTTCACAAGGGGGTGGCGCACATCTTCGCGGATCTGGCGCCCGACGACGTGCAGCTCTTTCCAGTCGACGTTGCCGGACAGTCCGAGCCGTACTTCATCCTCGTCGCTACTCGGCTCATTCGGTGCATTGACGACAACGCCTCAACGGAGGTGCGGTACTGGAAGCCGGAGGATGGGCGCCCGGAGAAGGTCGGCAAGTACCGGGCGGTGTCCGGCATGAGAATCGACCCGACGAAGGTGGGCGGCGCCAAGGTCTTCCGGACCTGGGGGTGGAGCATCGCGCTCATCGTGTCCGAGGACATCAAGGAGGCGCTGGAACGCGCGGGCGTCACGGGCTGCCATTTCAAGGAGGTCACCGGCCCAAGCGCCATCAGTCCGGAGGAGCGCGAACGGAACCGGAGGCTCCTGGCGCTTCGGGATGAGACGGACGCGGCCCGCGAAGCCTTCTGGCGCACCCTGGGAAAGCTGGACAAAGAGGTCATCATTCCCATCGTCGTCGGTGGTGGCTGGCCGGCCCGGCGTCAGGTCTGGCGCGTCATCCACCGCGCCGAGGGGCGGACCCTGCTGGTGACGGACGGGCTGTCAGACTTCTTCGTGGACCACGTGGAGCCGTCCGTGGGCTTCGGCCTGGAGCTGGCCCTGGAGACGAACGAACCTCTCGGTGACGTCGAGAAGAGCTGGCCCCTGCTGCTCCTGGAGCGGGTGGGGAACGAGCTCGCGGGCAACGAGCGCGTCCGCGAGAAGGTGAAGGCGGGCTTCCTTTCCATGGAGGTCGCTGGCCAGGGCATGCCCGAGCCGCTGTTGACGAAGGAGGGCCGGGTGGGGGTGCTGCTGGGCATGGAGTCGAGCACGCTTCCCCGGAGCTTCACCATGCCGGCCGGAGAGGTGCGGCTGGTCACCGTCAAGGTGCTGATGCCCGCCGAGCTGGCGTACCTGCTGGAGTACGGGAAGCGCGGTCGGGACGAGTTGGTGCGGCGCTTCGCCCAGGAAGGTCAGGAGCACCTGTCTCGTGCCTGGCGCCAAGCCGTGGTGTGACTACCGGCCAGCTCCAGGGGCTGGGAGGTGGCCGGTGCCACCATGGAGCCGCTGGAGCCGCTGGAGCGGTGCTCCGGGAAGTTGGGGCTCGTGCCACCACCTGAAGCGAGCAACAGCCTGACCAAGCAGGTAGCGAACCTCTCAGCAGCCCTCAGGAACCTGCTAGGTTGGGTTCGAGGTGGGCTGCTCCCATGGTCATGCACGCGGAGAACTTTCAGGTGTACCCGGCGGCGCTGGGGCCCGGCACGGAGGTGGGCACCTGGCGGGTGGTGGAGCGGCTGGGCGTGGGGGGCTTCGGCGCCGTGTACCGCGTGGAGGACATGGCCCGGCCCGGCGAGTTCTACGCGTTGAAGCTGGCGCTGCGTCCTGGTGACGAACGGGCCGAGCGTGAAGTCGCGCTGCTCATGGTCAAGGCCGTGCACCGCAACGTGGTGCGCTTCCACGCCTGTGGCAGGTGGCCCCACCCGCAGACCGGCTACCTCTACTTCGTCATGGACTGGGTGGCCGGCCGGCCGCTGGACACCTGGGCCGAGGAGGTGAATCCGAGCTTCCGCGAGCTGGCGCAGGCCGCCGGCAAGGTGGCCCTGGCCTTCGATGCGCTCCACCGGGCGGGAGTGCTGCACCGCGACGTCAAGCCCGCGCACATCCTCATCCGGGAGCCGGACGGCGAGCCGATGATCATCGACTTCGGCATCGGGGACTACGCGGGCGCGGCGACCATCACCGAGCAGACGGTGCCCCCGGGCACACTCCTCCTGCGCAGCCCCGAGGCGGTGCGCTTCCACCGGGAAAATCACGGACGTCCGGGAGCTCGGTACGAGTACCGGCCCACCGATGACCTGTACGCACTGGGCGTCAGCCTGTACAGGGCGGTGACCGGGCACTACCCGTTCCCGCCGCACCTGCCGCCCGACATGCTGTACCTGGCCATTGAGGCCCAGACGCCACCGGCGCCAGCGGACTTCAATCGGCGCACGCCTCGAGCGCTCAGCGACGTCATCATGCGGCTGCTGACGAAAAAGCCGCAGGAGCGCTACCCGGCAGGGGCTGAATTGCACGCGGCGCTCATGGAGGCAGTGAGCTTCGGCAAGCCCGCCGCGTGGGAGGTCAGCCTCTTCGAGTGGGAGGAAGTTGAGGGAGCCGAACCTGTACTCGGCGACGGCGCACGGCGACGCATCCGCAGACCGGAATGGCCCACGTGCTCCGCGACTCCGCCCGCGCCCAGGCTGGTGCTCGCCCCGTCATTACCCTTCGTCCGGCGCCCGGCCAGGCAGGACCCAGGTGCTGTGATGCAGGGGCCTTCAGCGGGCGTACCTTCACGGCATCGGCGGGTGCGCTCACCCGTGCTGGTGGCGGTCGTGCGGCTCGCGGGGGTGGTGGGCTTGGCTGCCTGGGGGATGCAGGCGCTGGATCGCGGGCCTTCATCCAGGGATGCGAAGGTGCCCGCGCCGCTTTCCGACGTGGTGACGCCCCCCGCGCCGCTCCTTGAAGTGGCGTCCGTGGGGCCGCTACCGGAAGCTTTCCCTGCCACAGCTCCGCCCATGGTGGAGGCAACCGCTGTGTCCGCCGCGGCTTCCGCGGCGCTGTCGAAAGAGAATTCAACCGTGATGAAGCAGCCGAAGCTGCCTGCCAGTTCGCTGAAGAAGGTGGGAAGGACCGCCATGGGTGTTGCTGGCGCCTGCCTTGAACTCTCCTGCTCCAGCCCCCAGGTGCGCCCCCCTCCTTCGCCCCCACCGGAAGCCTGCCCGCAGGACGCATTGAAGACCATGGAGGAGTTGGGCATCCGGTTGGGCTACAAGCGCACCATCATCTTCAACGTCATCAAGGGTGAACCTCGTGTCATCTCCGTGGACGCCGGAGTGACGCAGGTGAGACTGGCGGAGGGGTGGGAGGGTCTGCGCAGCGCCTCGGTGGTCACCGGCCAGCTCATCCTCGGGGATCGCGTGTACGGCCGCTTCACCTCGGCGGTTACGCATGACCGCCGCGCGACCTACCCCGTGTGCATGGAGCTGATTGGTCAGGACGGAAAGCGGGGCCTTGAGCGAAAGCCCGGCGGCGATGCCGACTCCGCGCTTGTCTTCCCCGTGGGGGAATTGAAGCCGGTCGACCACTTCGAGTGACGCGGCCTCAGGGCTGCTTCGTGAGGTTCCGCCTCGTGCATGCCTCGTACTACGCAGTCCTGCTGGTGCTCATCGTGTTGGCGGGGACGGAGTCCACCGCCCAGCCACGCTCCGTCCCCTGGACTGGCGGTGTCCGTGTGGTCGAGCTGCCGGAGGAGCCTTCTGGTCAGGAACCAGAGATTGTTATCAGCCCGGGGTTGTCCACCACGTTCACCTTCGACGCGGAGCTGTCGCGTGGGGAGAGCGGCAAGGAACTGGTGGACCTGGAGCGACGGGAGGTGTTCTCGCTCGTGGATGTCGGGCAGACCACCCTGCGTCTGACGCCCTCCGACAAGCTGGCGTCCGGCGCGAGGCTGCGGCTGTCCGTGCGCTTCAAGGATGGCGCGGCCCCGTCAGGCGCGACGTTCATCCTCGTAGTGCACCCGGTCCGGGCGGAGCGCCTGGTGGAGGTGTACCGGAAGGCCCAGCCCGTGGAGTTCTACCAGCGGGAGGCTCGAGCGGCGCGGATGGAGGCCGAGCTGTGCCATGAGGATCTGGAGCGGGAGCGCGCCGAGCACGCCGTTCCAAGGGGACTGGCGGGCCTCATCGCCGCCGGCACTGTGGACATCACAGGGGTTAGGACCCGGACGCTCACGGAGTCGGTCATTCGGGCCCAGCGCAACGCGCTCGTGACGGTACGCGTCCTCAGCTACCGCTCCGCGCGGCAGGTGGCCCTGGAGGTTCTTCTTGAGAATCCCGAAGGCGCCCAGACCTGGACGACCACGGAGGCCGTGCTGACGGACCCGAAGGGCGTGGAGCTGAAGACGCTGCCGGTATGGCAGTCCGGGCCCGTGGCTCCGGGCGGAAGCGAGCAACGCATCGTGGTGCAGGCGAAGGCGCTGGAAACGCAGGCCCAGGGCCTCTACACCCTCAAGCTCTGGGAGCCCAGCACCGGCCGCACCGTCATCCTGTCCGGAGTATCCTTCCCATAGCGTGGCCCAGGTGTGCATCGACGTAGCGCCGAGAGCTAAAGAGGTCTGACGACCTCCGGGTGTCCGCACCGTTGCAGGTGCATGACACCCTCGTGGGTGCTCCCGCCCATCCACCAGGTGATGGTTGTCACGGAGCAGTGGAGGCAGGTAAAGCCGACCCGCCCTCGTCTCTTGTCAGTGGTGACTCTGCTCCAGCCGCCGCCGTCTTCCTCGCGGCCCGCTTCACTTGGGGCTTGCGCCTGGCCGTCCTGCCCGCGCGCTTCCTGGTGCCGGGAGTGGCCGATGGCCCGGACGCACTCCGGGGTTCCAGCCTCACGTCCTCTTCATCCCCTGGAAGCGGCTCCGGGCTGATGGCGTTGTGCGGCGCCCACAAGTGCCGAGCATCTGCTTCACCTCGGATGACCCGGCGGAGTTGCTGGAGCCGTGAATCCGCCAGGGCCAGGATCGCGACGATGGAACGGGGCGCCTGCCGGTCGGCATCCTCGGTCGGCAGGTCGTTGTTGGCGAGGAGTTCGGCCAGGAGGTGGGCCCCTCGCAGGGCATGCTCCAGGTTGGCGAGCTCCAGGTTGAGGCTCACCACCTTTTCCTCGTAGAGGTGGGCCGGGGTGTCGTCCTCGTCCTTCATGGTGTCCTCCAGGACGCACGCGCACGGCAGGCCCGGGGGCAGCGTGGCGCGCATCGTGAGTGCGCCCCGCAGGGCGCTGGTTGATGGGTGAGGTACTGCAACGGTGTGGTCCGTCACTGCTCTTATGCCGCTTATTGGGACGGACTTACCGTCTGCGCACCGCCGCATCACGTTCGAGGGAGTGGCCTCCGTGTCCCATGCACCGAGGATATCTCCGACACCTCCCCTCCTTGCATGAGGAGGGGAATTGGCGCCCTTACCCCTGCAAGGGCGAGCTGGAAGCATTCCTCGGAGCCGACCCGTGTGGCCTCCGAAACGCCATGCCGGTCGTGTACGCTCGGGCAGGGAATTCAGCAACAGGCAAGGCAGCTTCAGTTCCACGGGAGGACGGCTGCTGCTCTGAAAGAGGATGCCGGATGCGCAGGCGCAGGACGAAACAGCTCTCCAGCGACGACATCCCTCAGGCAAATTATCTGCCACGACTGATGGTCCTGCTGCGCCACTACACCCGGTACAACGACTGGAATGCGCCTGGCTCTCATCAGATGCAGGACATTCCGTCCTACCGTAAGGCCTGCCGCATCTTGGGCCTGATCGATGATTCGGATGCAGTGACTGAGTCTGGCAGGAACGTGGTGAGCGCTGACCCACGAGAGGCCCGTCGCGAGCTCTCCGCCGTCTTTGCGCGAAGCCGGTGTGGCCAGACCTGGCTCGAATGGCAGGGAGTATCGGACATCAGGAACCTCGATTTGGAGCTGGTCGAGAGCTTCCTCTCGGAATGTGCGGAGCTCTCAGGGCCCATTCGTTGGCGAAAGGCCACGGTCCTGCGCCGGTGGCTCAAGTGGCTGAACGACTCGGCACCTTTTCTCCCAGGGACGCCGGGCCGCAAGAAGGTGAGGCAGGCAGACCCAGCCCAGCTCAGCCTGGCTGATTATGCTCCACCTTCCACGCCAGAGGCGGCACCCGTTACGTGGCCACATGCCGCCCGATTCCCCCATAATGAAGGAGGCGCCTCGGTCGATGAGATCGTGAAACAGGACCTGGCTGCCTCCGAGCAGGTGCTCCTCATCGTCGGGTATGCGTCGCTCGAACGGGTCATCGACTTCCTCGCGAAGCGGTCATTCACCTCGAGCAAGGAGAAGGTCCGCCTGCTGTTTGGCTGGGAACCCTTCGAATCCCAGCGCTCCGTCTACCGGAGCCACGACCAGAGCATCGCGGATGAGGTCCGGGACTACTGGCTTTCGAGAGGGATCTCCGTCACGCTCTCGGGAGCCCTTATCCGGGTGCGGGAGCTGGTCGAACATGGGAAGGTCGAGGTCCGCCTTGCCCAGGCGAGGCGTCCCGTCCACGCCAAGATCTACCTGTCCGAACAGGCCGTGACGCTCGGTTCGAGCAACTTCACCGTCCAGGGACTCAAGAAGCAGTCTGAAGCCAACGCCCGCTTCGGGAATCAGGAGAAGCGGAGATACCGCGAGGCCCAGCAACTCGCCGAAGGCATCTGGCTGCAGGGCAGGGATTACAAGGACGACTTCTTCGCGCTCCTCGATGCCCTGCTGCGACAGGTGACGTGGCAGGAAGCACTCGCACGTGGTTGTGCCGCGATCCTTGAGGGAGAGTGGGCGAAGAAGTACGTGCCTCCAGACCTGCTCGACCGGCTCGCTCCCCCGCTCGGTCAAGTCCCGAATCGTGTGTAGTTGGTTCGGAGGGGGTTCGGGGGAGGAATGCTCCTTGGCGGTGTCAAGCAGCGGCAGTGTCTGGGGTTGAGTTGAGCAGGGTCATGTCGAGGTAGCGGCGGTCGTCCCAGATACCAGTCACTTCGAGGGTGACGGCGGTGATGAGACGCAGGGCGCTGGCACGGTCCGGGAAGGCGCCCACGGAGCGGATGCGGCGCTTGACTTCGCCGTGCAGACGCTCCAGGCCGTTGGTGCTGCGCAGGCGCTTCCAGTGGGCCTTGGGGAAGGAGAAGAAGCAGGTGGCGGCGGCGAAGCCCTCGCGCAGGCACTCCATGGCCTCGGGGACCTGGCGGCCCAGCCCGGACTGGAGCGCCTCCAGACGCTTCCTGGCGTCCAGGAGAGAGGGGGCCTCGAAGACGGCCGAGGTCTCCTTGCCGAGGCGTCCGCGCAGGCGCCAGGGAGCCTTGGCGAGGACGTTCCGGGTGAGGTGCACCGTGCAGCGCTGGAGCTGGGCCTCGGGCAGTGCCTGCCGGGCCGCGGCGGCCAGTCCCGCGTGCCCGTCGGCGATGACCAGGCGCACGCCCCTCAACCCTCGCTCGAGCAGTTGGCGCAGCAACTCCAGCCAGGAGTCCTGCGACTCGCTGCCCCCCAGAGTCACGGCCAACAGGTGCCGGTGCCCATCCTCTCCCACGCCGTAGGCCACCAGGGCCGAGACGTTCTGCACCGTGCGCGCCCAGCGGGCGTCCAGGAAGGTGGCATCCAGGTACAGGTAGGGGAAGGCCTGGGTGAGAGGCTGGGTGCGAAGGCCCTCCACCTTCTCTTCCAGGGACTTCGTCACTCGGCTCACCGTCGAACGCGAAACCTCCTCCCCCATGAGCGCTCGCGTCACCCGGCCCATCTTCCGCGTGGAGACGCCCTGCACGTACGCGCTGGTAATCGCCTCGTCGAGTTCCTCGCTGCGCCGCTTGTAGCGGCCCAGGACGGCCTCCGCCGAGCCGCTGGCCCGCGTCCGGGGCACGGCCACCTCCAGGTGCCCCATGGACGTCAGCAGGCCTCGCAGGTAGCTGCCGTTGCGCTGGTCCTTCCGCCCTGCCACCTGCTGCCAGCGCCCGGCCCCCACCAGCCCTCGAATCTCCTCTTCCAGCAGCATCTCCAGCGTCATGCGGATGGCTCCCAGGAACAGGCCTCGCACGTCGGTGCGCACCTCCTCGTGCGAGGGCGCGGCAAACTCGGTATCGTCCACTTCAGGGAACTCCTCGGCTCCTCTGCCAGGGGGAGACCGTCTCGGTTGGTTTCACCGAGGAGCTTCCCTCTTTCCCGCTCGTCCCTGCTCGCCGACTACACACTTATAGGGACACGACCCCCCGCTCTGGCCGCACCAGCGTCAGGGCATCTCCCAGGCCCTGTGGATCCTTGAGAATGTCGGGAGCGTCCTGGTCTCCGACGCTACGGGATCGGGAAAGACGCGCATGGGAGCGTGGTTGATCCGGGGAGCCTTCGACCGGCAGCTGCGCATGGGCCAGAGCCGGCCCGCGACCATGATCGTTACCCCGCCTCAGGTCGTGGAGCAGTGGGAGAAGCAGCTCCAGGAGACCGCACACCCTTTTCAGGTCCACTCGCATGGCCCGCTCAGCAACTCCTCTGCTTCGCGCCATGCGTTGCTCACGACGGCCATCTCGGACATCGAGATCCTCGCGGTGGACGAGGCGCATAACTTCCTGAACTGGTCCGACCGCACCCGGCGCATCGTCTCCCACTACGCGGACAATGCGCTCCTCTTCACGGCGACTCCCATCAACAAGGGCGCATCCGACCTACTCGCGCTCGTGGAGCTTCTGGGGGCAGACAACCTGCCTCAGTCCTGCCTTGATGTTCTGGGGCAGCTCAGGCGCGGCACACGCGACGCCTCGAAGCGGAATCCAGAGCACCTGGAGAGGCTACAAGAAGAGATCCGGAGATTCAGCGTCCGGCGGACCCGCGCCGAACTCAATGCCATCGCCGAGAGTCGGAGCTCGGAGTATCGACTGCCCACAGGCCGATCGGCCTGCTACCCGCGGCATGAGCCCCTCTATTACCCTTGCGATTGCCGGGACAGCGACAGTGAGCTCGCGCGCGAAATCGCCAATCTGGCCGAGCGGCTCAAGGGAATCTCCCGCGTCGGCAATCGGCTGGAGCTTCCAAGGGGCTGGGATAGCACTGAAGAAGCATATGTCCGGAGGGTGGTCGCGAGCGCCCGGGCCCTGGCGCGCTATCACGTGATGAAGAGCCTCCGCTCCTCGTCGGCCGCCCTCTTCGAGCACGTGCACGGGACTTCAGCAGCCTTCGAGAAATTCGCAGCCCACCTCACCGACTCCCGCGGCAAGACCGACACCGGGAACATGGTGCTCAGATGCGAAGAACTCGCTGGGCAAGTGCCGGAATGGCGGTTGAAGCGGCTCAAGGCGAAGTCGGTAGAGCCCTCGTGGCTATGGGACCCCGGGGCCCACCGGCGTGCGTGTCAGGAGGAAGCTGAGCTGTACAGGCAGATCGGGCAGCTCGTCGTCAGAATGCAGAGGGACCGTGAAGAAGCGAAGATCGACCGGCTCGTCAGGCTCTACGCCGAACACGGTCAGGTGCTCGCGTTCGACTCGCATGTCATCACGCTCAAGCTCTTTCAGAACGCGCTGGAGTCGAGGAAGGTGAGTGCGACGCTGCTGACGGGGGCGGGAGGGAAGGCCGCGAAGCGCCGCGCAACGCAATCGTTCGGGCTTGGCGCGGGTTCCCAGCCCCTGGTGGCGCTCTGCTCCGACGCCTTCAGCGAAGGGCTGAACCTCCAGAAGGCTTCGTGCGTCGTCCACCTGGACGCGCCGACCGTCATTCGCACTGCGGAGCAACGCGCGGGACGGGTCGACCGGATGGACAGCCCCCACAAGACAGTCCAGATCTGGTGGCCGAAGGATCCGGAGGCCTTCATGAGCTTGCCCCGGCTCCGTGGACAGCGTGGTTATGCTGCCTGAGCTATCGATGAGGCCGTCCGCTCATACTCCACCGGGCTCACGTAGCCCAGCGAGGAGTGGCGGCGCTGCCGGTTGTAGAAGACCTCGATGTATTCGAAGAGCGCGGAGCGGGCCTGGTCGCGCGTCGCGAAGTCCGCATCGTGGACGAGTTCCATCTTCAAGGTGCTGAAGAAGCTCTCGGCCACGGCGTTGTCCCAGCAATTGCCCTTGCGGCTCATGCTGCACTCGATGCCACGGGAGGCCAGTGCCTGCTGGTAGTCCTCGCTGGCGTACTGGCTACCACGGTCCGAGTGGTGCAGCAGCCCTCGCGGAGGCTGGCGGCCCTTGAGCGCCATATCGAGCGCGCCCAGAACCAGGTGGCGGTCGATGAACTCGCTCATGGCCCAGCCGACGACTCGGCGCGAGAAGAGGTCGAGCACCACGGCCAGGAAGAGCCAGCCCTGCCTCGTCCAGACGTAGGTGATGTCCGTCACCCAGGTGCAGTTGGGCTGGTCGGCAGAGAAGTTCCGCGCGAGCACGTTGGGCGCCACCGGCTGGCAGTGGCGTGAGTCCGTGGTGCACACGAAGCGACGCTTCTTGCGCGCGGCCAGTCCCTGCTGGCACATGAGGCGCGCGACGCGTTTGCGGCTGACGTACCGGCCTGCGGCTCGCAGCTCCGCGTGCACCCGGGGGCTGCCGTAGGTGCCGCGGCTCTTCTGGTGCACGGCCGCCACCTCCGCCGCCAAGGCCCGGTTCGCCTTCTGCCGCTCGGACTCCGGTCGCTTCTGCCACGCGTAGTAGCCCGAGCGGGCCACCCCCAGCTGCTGACACATCAGCTCGATGGGGAAGTGGGCCTTCTGCGCTTCGATGAGCTCGAACTTCACTTCGAGCCCTCCTTCGCGAAGAAGGCCGCTGCTTTTTTTAGGAAGTCACGCTCCATCTGCAACTGGCGGTTCTCCTTACGCAGCCGCGCCAGTTCCTCACGCTCGGCTGTCGTCAGCGCTCCCGCCTTGCCCTGGCCCCGGTCCGCCCGGGCTCGCTCCACCCAGGTGCGAAGGGCCGTCTCGGTGAGGTCCAGGTCTCGCGCCACCTGGCCCACCGTCTTGCCCTCCTCCAGCACCAGCCGGACAGCCTCCACCTTGAACTCGGCGGTGAAACTGCGGCGCTTCCTTCTCTGCTTCGTATCCGTGGACATCCTTGGTCCCCTTCATCACATCTCGGGTGTCCACGGAACTGGGGCAGACTCATCATGCCCCAGAAGCGGGACCTGCTCCGTGAGCGCCACGAGATGGTGGCCGACCTCATTGGATCGAACTTGTGCCTTCCGGAAGACGGGCTGCGGTCGGAAGAGCACCTTCAAGACACGACTGCCATTGACGTGCGGGAGCTTGCGTCCAGGGCACTGGCGAGCAGGGAGCAGGAGCCCGTCGAACTAGGTGATGCCTTCGGTGCAGTCCGAGGCATGGTGGGGCGCAGCTCGCTGGTGGACCCAGCGCTCTACGAGCGCATTCGCACGAGTCAGGCCGAAGTAGTGTCGTGTGTGGGAGCGGTCCGAAGCAAGGAACCCTGGGCGTTTCTCGTCGTGGGCGGGCGCGACCGTGGGGCGCCTCGATGGGTCTTCTTCGCCGGCCGCGATGCGGAGCCCATCTTCGACCTGGGAGAGGTGGCACAGGCGCTTAAGCAGCGGCTGGGCTCCCATACCCGAGACCTCGACGCCTCTGATGAGTGCGAGGAGTTCATCCGGCACTTCGTGGAGCGTCTTCGCCAGAGCGAGCGCAGGCTCCTCCCCGTGCGCCGCCAGCGCGCACTGGCCCTGCTTGAGCGGGTCATGGATGGATGGATTTCGCGCGCGAACAAGGACGTGGACCTGGATCGTCGGCGTGTGCTGGGGGAGCTGAGGAGCCACCTCTTCCCGGAATACCTGCAGCCAGAGGGGCTTTCTCCGGACCTTCGTTCCGTCGCAGATCAGTGGTTGAGATTGCTGCGCCCGCGAATTAAGCAGGTGCTCGCCCAGCGAGCAAAGCGGAAAAGCCTCTGGACGCTGGACGCGTTGGAGGGCCCCCTGATTGACGAACCCATCGAGTCCCCGGACCTGGAAAGAGCGTTCTCGACCGTGCCGCTGCTCCAGCCGGTGGCTCAGCGCATCATTGCAATGATTGTCGGTATTCCGTCATCGGGCGTAGCGCCCGACCGATAGCGACGTGCATACCCTTGTGCAACTACTCGGACTCGCACTTGGACTTCTTGTACAGCGAGGTAAGCCACCGGCCCTGGCCAGGTAACGGCCGGGAGTTAGGTGCCGCACAGTGCGCTGCACGATGACGACAGCAGCGACGACGAGAGCGGAGCCGGCGTGGTTGGTAGCCGCGCGGCAGCCGAGAGGGACCCTGGAGGTAGCCGCCGAGGAAGAGGGCTTGGGAGTTGCTCCTGAACTTTTGGCGCCCTACTCAGCTGAGCGAAAGAGGTCAACCTGGCCCTGCACGCAATATACGGCTCACGTCTCTTGCGAGGGTTCTTTCCAACGTCTCAGCGACGGTATCGGGAGCCTCAAGCATTCGGGCCACGGCACTTCCACGGACGATTCCTCCTTCCGAGAAAACGTGCAGCCGCAGCACGAGTGCATCCGTTTCTATGAGCAGGATGGTCTCCCCTTCGCGTTCCAGGAACTGTACGCCGCTCCCGGTCGCAGCCACGAAGTCGACTTCGACCGTCCCAGTAAGCGAGTATCCACACAGCCGTATTGCCGGGTCCTCGGCTCCCGACCATGTCCATCGAAGGCCCAGCCTGCGCGCCTCCTGTGAGAGCTCCCTGACCCTCGCCCATGAGTCACGTTCCGGTGCTGCAGGTCTGTTCTGTGCCTTCCTGCCGAGCAATGAAGCCGTTACGACGGCGAATTGGTCGGCTCGCAAGCCGTGCGGGACATTCTGCGGCTGGAAGTGGATGAGCGCATGCATGTCAGCCTCGGTCCACCCACGTGATTTCTCCGTGGCACGAGATGTCAGCTCCATCAACACCTGCGACTCGCGGTCCGACAGGACGAGCCTCCCCATGACGAGTTCCTTTGGATTTCTCTCGTCCAGGGTCCGCCGGCTTTCCAGGTCGACGAGTCTCTTCGCCCTCTTATTGCGGACGTGGGCGTCGCGCGCCTGGGCTTCAACCCGATTCCAAAATGCCGCTGGCTGCACGAGCGCCTCATAGGCTCCGGCTTCCATCCGTCTCCAAAACGCGTCCAACAGATTTCGCTGTTCTCCCTCAGGCTCCATTGTGACGAGCGAGGGAAGAAAGACGAGCAAATCCTCAAGGACCCACGCTGCAACATCATCCCCCGCCCAAGTGGCGAGCGCATGGAGACGGAAAAGCCGGTCGAACAACGCCTCAACCCTCGACAAAGACACCTCCGGTCGCGGCTGCGGGGAACTGCATCATAAATGAGGCTTTGCTTCCCCCAGCGTGCTTTAGGGGTCCATTCAATGATGCTGCGAAGCTGACCGGATCCTGTGGCGCGAGTACGTGGATGTCCACCTCGCGCGCTGCAGAGCTCACCTTTCGGGTGAGTAGAAGCACGCCGTAGCCCAGTGCTGGATCGTTCGGTGCGACTTCGTGGAGCGAGTGCCAGTACTCGACGAGTTGCCAAAGTCCGTTCCAGCGCGCACTTCCCATGGTATCGGAAGCAGCCTTGGCCTCGACCGGGAAGCGCGACGGGAAGGACTTCAATTTGGCGGCGACCGCCGCCGGGCGAGAGCTTCCACGGGTGACGAGCTGCCGCATGCGCTCAGGCCCGGAGGCCGGGTCGCTCAGCGCAACGACGAAGTCTGGAGTGCGCTGAGCGACAGGTTGCTGGCGCTGCTTCTGGCGCCTGACACGGGTTACCTCCATCATCCGGATGCCGGACAAGTGGATTAGCGAGGCCATCCCGATGCCCTCTCCAATGTTTCCAATGACGTGCTGGGAGCCCGTCTTCTGAACCTGTCGCTTTAGGAACGGTGGCGGCTGAGTGCTTGCAGCCACCGCATTCAGGGGGCTCATCAACCCTGCCGCATAGTGGCTGTCATGTTTGGACATGTCGAGGACTTCGAACTCACTCATCGTCTCCATGGCGACACTAGCCAGTGAGTCCGGGATCTGCACGAAGTCATTCCAGCGCCACACCGTGCCGACGTGGCCGACCCTCACTCTGATCCTTACCCTGGGCACGTCACGCACCTCCTCGTCGACATCCGCAGCCCTCGTCCATCCTTCGGTGCAGTGGAACACCCTACAGGAGCGGATTCCGGTGCTGCGGCGGAGCTAAAGCCCGTTTCGATAGGATGCACTGAAAGCTCTTAGCCCGAGAAGTAGGGTGCTAGGAATGGCGCCTAAAGAGATGGGCTCTTACCCCAGCGAGCCTCAGGCGGCCTCTCCTTGGGGCGTCTGCGGCATTGTGCTGGCTACCCGTTTGCGCAGGAGCCGCACGAGGACGGAGAAGGCCAGTTTCGGAGGCACTGCATTACCGATGCAGTGGCCAAGCAGGCGTCGACTGGGGTCCTCGCCAAATTTGAACCAGTCCGGGAAAAATTGCACCCGCGCCGCTTCATGAGGGGTCAAAGTCCGCGGCTTGCTAGGGTGCAGATAGCGCCCCTGACCAGGGCTGCCATATCCCGTAGTGATTGTGTGCGCGGGCTCCTCCCACTTGAGTCGCCCGTACATTGCCGTGTAGCGATGCGACGGGTTATCTCTATGACAGGGAGGGCGAAGCCTGTTCGGCAGGTCGTACTTGCCGCTCTCAAGAAGGTACTTCGCCCGCTTCTGGTTTTCGGGAGTTAGCCGAGCTGCGATGTCGAAGGGCGAGCGAGGGGCAATCTCCAAGAGATCCGCGATAGCCCACTCCAACGTTCGCGGGTTTTCGCGGGGCGAGAAGTTAAGCACTTCTTCGACGTTTCTGCCTCGGGCTGCGACAAGGATGTGGCGAACGCGTTTTTGGGGTACACCGATGTCAATCATGCGCACCAAGCGGTGCTCTACCGAGTAGCGCAGCTTCTCTCTTAGCCACCAGGTTGCACGCTCAAGGACCTCTCCGTGGTCGCGACGAACGCCCTGGACGTTCTCGATAAGCACATAGGTAGGTTTGAGCACCTCCACCGCACGGATCATCACCATGTACAACTCGTTCTTCTCGTCGCGCCGGCGGGTATGATTGTTGAGATCCGAGTGTCCCTGGCAGGGTGGCCCTCCCACGAGAATGTCTATCTTTCCAACTTCTTGTTGGGTCTTAAACTCGGCGTCGGATAGCTTCTGTCCGGGATCTCGGTCGAACCGGCTACGCACATCTGCCCGATTGTCCTTGAGTGATGACTCGAAGTTAAGGTCGTACACACCACGGACTTCTTCGTCCAACTCCATGGCTAAGCGGACCTCAAGACCAACTCCCAGCGTACGGCAGGCCTCCATGGCTCCGAGCGTGAGGCCTCCCGAGCCCGCGAAGAGGTCGACCAGCCGTAAGCGCTCGGAGCCCTTAGGGGCCTCCGGACGACTCCTGCAGCACAGGAATGACAGGTCGTCACCGCCGATTTCGTCTAGCTCGTAGCTCATCGCTTCGTGATACCTGCCTTGGAGAACCGACGGGCGAGGGCGCCCTCGTCGCGCAGTTCGCACTGCCATACCACGAGAACCCGGAACCCGAGATGCCTGAGCGCGAGTGCCTTGCGAGCATCTCGCTGGCGGTTGGCTGCGAGCTTCGCCCTCCAGAAAGCACTGTTGCTCTTCGGGATTGTCGCCAGCTTGCAATTACGATGCCCGTGCCAGAAACACCCATGGACGAACACCGCCCAGCGAGCTCCCTTGTTGGCAATATCGGGTGTTCCGGGTAAGTCGCGAGGACAGAGCCGGAACCTGGCTCCTGCATTCCACAGGATGCGCCGGACGGTTACCTCCGGTTTCGTGTCGCGCTGCCGCACGGCCTTCATCCGCCGCGAGACTTCTTTCGAGGGTCGTATGGGTGCTTCAGGGCGTGTCACGTAGGGAAGGATTATCATGCTCCCCTCGCCATCGACCGGCTGATGCTCGCGTTTTCTATTCTACGTGACCGCTCTCTCGGTGAAGAGCCGAGTCTGGCGTGCACACCTCCAGCGAGGCCCGGGTTGCCACTCGTGAAAGGAGCGTGGGTGGATGCGGCGCCCGTGTGCGTAGGTGTCCTCCGTCGGTTCCAAGTTGAAGGCGTACAACAGGATCCCCGCCGGAAGAGAACCGATTCCGTGCGTGTCCGCCAGTCCCCGCAGAACGACACGGCGCCCTGCGGCGTCCTCCAGCCACACGGACCATCCCTGTGCTGCGCGCTCATGCCTCGTGATCCGCCCCCAAACGTCGAAGGGTAACGGACGGGGGTGCTCGCCGTTGTTCTCCCACCATGCCGGCACTCTCTCAAGGTACTGCTTGCAAGAGGGACGCAGGCGACATCCGATGCAATGCGTACCGGGCAATGCCGCTACATCGGCAGCGAGTTGCTTGCCTACAGGGAATCGGGCAGTAAACTCCTGAAGGTGAACCAAAAGCCTCTTGCTCTTCTCTAAATCCCAAGGGACAGAGACCTCTTTCCGTCCGTACACACGTCCTCTGGCAGGTCGGCTCGTCAGGGTTTCCGCCATCAGAAGGTAGAGCTCCATCTGCATCTCGATGTTGGGCATGAGTCGACCATTGGCATCAACGGAAACGCCCGTCTTGTAGTCAGTGACCTCGATGACCCCATCGGCAGTGAGACGAGCCTCGTCGGCTCGGCCTCGGAGTCGTAGCGGATTGCAGGTCCACCACTGCTCTGCGCCCAGTGAGAAGCTGTTTGGGAAAACATCATTAGGAGCAGACCCGCCCTTCTGCTTAACCCTCAGAGGGCTTTTCTCGCCTACAGAGTTGCTATTTTTGATCGGCGTCTCGGCGAGTCTGGCCCATGATTTCAACTCTTCAGTGAGCTCAAGCCACCTCAACCGGCCGATTGCCTCTTGAATGGGGATAAGTGCGGCATACCCTGGGTCAGAGCGGAGTCTCGCTTCATAGTGGTCTCTGTGGATGATGAGGCACTCCTCCACCTGCCTACTATGATCCACGCCAGTGAGCCCCTGGGTGAGCACTGCTTCTCGAGCATGGTGCAGCAGGCTTCCGACAATGGCTTCGATACTCTCGGGAAGAGGACCCTCGGTCCCACTCCACACTCTCAACGGGCACCGCTCCATCAGGAGCCAGTTAGAGGGGGAGAAGTACCGAGGGACGGTGACCGTTGAGATGGGGGTCGGTAAAGGAGGAGGCATTGGGGATGCTTCAAGGATTCGAGCGGGCCCTAATGCGTTCGCGCACGAGAACCTGACGGCGCGAGAGGTTGAATGTATCCCAACAAAGAGGCACCTCTCCTGCTGCCCTGGCAAGGTCAAAGGCCTTTGCGAGCACCGTTCCTGGTGCTGGCCCGTTCTGTTCGTCCCAATCCCAAAGGGGGTGTGCAATCAACACCCAAGGGCTCTTTTGTTTGCCGTCCACAGGAATCCTGAATGCAGGTACCCCGGCGAATTCGCCTGCATCCCCTTGGAAGCGCTCTTCCATCTCCTTCGCGAACCGACGCGCAAGATTGGGCCATGAGGTGAGCCCGGGAGCGCCGAACTCTCCGTCGAGGCCACAGCGGAAAGAGGGGTACACCATCGCTTGCAGATAGGCGAGGCCAAGTTGCCAATCAAGAAGCCCGTGGAGCGGCTGATTCCCGTAACGCAAGAGGCACCGATAACATGCCGAGTCGCACTTGGCATGCTCCGGCACTTCGAACTCGCGCCTAGGGTATTCAGATTCATCAACCAGCATCGAGCGGATGAGTTCAGCCACCCATGGTGTGCCCAGTGAGGAAGGTTCGGAAAGCTTCTTGCAGAATCCGGCACCATTGACGAGATGGTCCGTGATCTGAAGCAGGGGAAGCTGCACGTCTCGGCCATAAATGCGAGGCTCGAGCACGTCGAACTCCTCGGGGTCGATATCGAGCTCCAAGGACGCACGGTTGACTAGCAAGTAGGTGGCTGAGATTGCCGCTGCCCTAACCCCGAGCCAACGTTCTTGCTGCTCTGCGGGTTGTTCCACTCTCGCGGGCAATTGGTGCAGGGCGAGGCCCTGAGGGTTCTGCGTTGGAAGCAGGAACATCGCGTCTGTGGTCTTAGGGGCTGCGAGCCAGATCGGCGACATCGGTGGGGCGCCAGGCTGGAATCCACGGATAGCGCCGGTGAGGTCGCTGGCGATGACCTGCAAAGGAAGATCGATGCCAGTGAAGGGATATCCGAGCTGCTTTCCGGGTTCGAGGATGAATCCTAGGCCCTTTCCGTTCTGAAGCTTTGGTCCTCTGTTCAGTCGGTACGTGCGGGCGGTCGATTCGAACCCCAGCTTGAATAGTCCGCCCGCGGCGTTAGCGCCACAGACTACTTCAGTGAGCGTGAGAGCTTTTCCTTCCGCCTGCACGGACCGATGCCGCACGCCCATGCCTGTATCCTCCTGGCGTACCTTGGGCCGGAAGTCCGTGCGAAAAGCGTTGGGTACTCGGCACTCACGTGCGTTTTCGCGGTGCAGTGGACTCTCACAGCTGGGGCAGTCCTCAAGACCAGCCTTCTGATCCAGCCGAGTCCACGCATGACAATGTGTGCACTCGACCATTTCAAACGTGGCGCCAAAGGCATCTCGCTGGAACGCGTGGAGTTCCTGAGGCTGTTTCGTTGAAGCAGGGGGGGCAAGGTCAGGGGTGAATCCCGCGCTGCGATGCTCTTTCTTGTCGATGACGACGGTGGATCCTGGCGCGAACTCATAGATTGCCAAGTCTAGATCGCGGTCGACAGTGACCCATTCCCGGCGATGCCCATCGTCCTCGTCGCGTTCGAGCATCAGGTATAGGTTCCGCACCCGTGTTGGCATGCCGTACATTGGAAGCCAGCCACGCTCCGCCAGGCAGTGCGCGAGACCGCGCTCGCCGTTTTGCTCGACAGCCTCATCTATCTCGCTCACGAGCGCGTCCGGATGTACCAGGATCTCCGAAGGCGGGAGTTTTGTTCCCTCTGTCAGGGCGGCGACAATCTCGTCACGACGCCCGATACTGTCGTGAAGGAGTTCGCGCACCCGCTCTCTCCAATCCAGTCCATCCGCAACTGGCCACAGGGAAGAGGGGACATACTCTCCGTGAATGTCCGGGGGGGACATGACGTCCCCCGGGAAGATGCTGCCAGTCTTGCGGTCCTTGCACCTCAAGACAGAGAACACGTGCCCGAGCCATGCTTTACGAAGAAACCGCCGAGCAATGTCCGGCATCTCTTTGGTCAGGAATGGGGTGGGAGGAATGTCACCGGTCATCAACTTCGATTCACGGAAGTAGTGAAGATCGTGGCTTTTCGTCCGACAAATGGTCAGGGCCATCGAAAAGGCTTGGCCCCGGCGTCCTGCGCGCCCCACCCGCTGCTGGTAGTTGAATCGTTGCGGCGGCATGTTGGCTTGGAGAACGACCTGGAGCGGTCCGATGTCGACACCCACTTCCATTGTCGTCGTCACGGTGAGGAGGTCGATTTCCGCTTGAGCCTTGTAAGTGCGATCCACTTTCCGAATTAGGGGACGCGCATTCTCCTCATCTTGCGCTTGGTCATCCTCTGAATCGACCAGTTCCCACGAGGGAACGAAGATTCCCCTAAACTCCCGCTGTCGCTTCGCCGGATCGCCTGTCTGCCCGGTTAATTCTTCGCAGTGGAGCCGGAAGGTGCTGGCGGTGCCATTTGCCTGCTCGGCCTTGCGCACCACGCGCCGCGACAAGAAGTTGCGGACATATAGGTCTCGGACATCTCCCGTTTTCTCGGAAGGGAGCTTACGACAGCAGCGAGTGCAGACTCCTGTTCCGGTGTGCAGGTGGACTCGGCCGCAATTCCCACACCGATAGTAGGGATCTTGGGCAGCGACGAGATGCATCGATACCTTCGCTACGCCGATGATGCCATTCTCGTGGCCAGCGGTCGCCAGATCGGTGAGCGCTTGTTTCAAGCGGTTTGCTGCTTCACCTGGCCAGCTTGCCTCGGCGAAACGCTTCATCCGGGACGAAACATCCCCCAAGCGGGACCAGGGCTTCTTGTCATCTTCGTCCTTCTCATCGCGATAGGGGTTCGGATAGAATCTGTAGGCATCCGCTAGCATGCGTAACACTGCTGAGAGCTTGCGCCGCCAGTCAGCGTCACGACCTGGCAGGGCAGCGGCCGAAACAGTGGGATAGCCCAGTCCAGACTCTTCGAAAGAGAAGTACGTCTTGCTGAAAACGACGTCGACGAGGGACTCGTAGACGCTCTGAACTAACTCTTGTCGGGCGCTGACGAGTTTCTGCCTGAGGGCGGTATCTTGGTGCCAGTTTACTGTAGGGCCATTGAAATCGAACAGTTCCACCCAGCCGAACCACTTCTTGTCCTGTCCGTCTTTCCCCAGGACTCGTGCCTGTCCTGCTTCATCGAAGGGGTGAATGCCCTTGGTGACCATGGACTGTAAAAAGGGCAGAACCTGCGAGGGATTCGTGAGTGCTTCGTAGGTGGGCTCCTCCATCACCTTAGAGATGTTGACGCTTGGGTCTTGAGCGCGTGCAAGTTGCGTCGAGAGTTGCTCCAGTTTCTTCCGCAAGTCCGCGACCTGCTCGGAAAGACCGAGCGTCTCAAGGGCCACAATGGCTTGTTGCTGCTTTTTGATCTTGTCTTCGAGTTCCTTCGGATCTTCCTTGCCGCTGAGGGCAGCCCGCATCGTCAGGGCGAGGAGCTCACGACGAACGTCCTGGTGGTGGTTGCGCTCGATGGATAGGGCGCCCTTGGCAGCATCCTGTCGACTGTCCGAGAAAGACACGAGCTTGGGTGTTGCCCCTGGGTTTGCGATGCGCTGTGCGTCAAATAGTTCTGTCGCTAGCAGCTGGGTCGTCTTTCCGAAACCTGCCCGGAAGTTTCGGATAGGCGACAATCGCATGTTTTTTCGCCTGCGGGCATAGGACGTACCACAGGCCGGGCATGCATAAGGGACGTGGGTTCCTGGAGTAGAAGAGCTTCTCTTGTGCCTCTCCCTATTCCCCTCATGCATCCGGTCGTAATAGCGGCCTAGGAGCAACGAGGGGTTCGCAAGGACTTGCTCCGGCGTCAAATTACCGGGGACGCCCGCCTTGCGGAGACCTCCCGTCTTGCGCTCAAGATATGCCAGCACCCAAGGCGTCCCCTTAGGAGGCGGTCCCGGCAAGTCGTCATCGGGTATGGGCTGTCTATCATTGGGCCAGAACACGCCGTACTGATCGAACGTCTGGTCCTCGAAGCGTTGCGAGGCAGCGTTGTCCGGCAATCCATCGAGGATGGGCTCATGGGGAAGCAACTCGGCGATGTAAGCCTTACTCTTGATTCCCTTCATTCCACCGAAGAAGAGGTCGCCGCAGGCCTCACAATACAGCAACTCGAACAGCCGGAAGCTGGTGCGCTGGTCTCCTTCGACAAGCTCGATTCGAGGTTCCCGCTCGATGGTGAGGCGCCCCACCTCGACGTCACGTTGGGGACGGTGCAGCCCTCCCGGGGCAAGCCCAAGGCCTTTTGCCGCCGGAGCATAGAGCCCCTCGATGCTCCTGAAGAAGGTATGAACTCGGAAGGTGGGGGGCGGTGACTCCCACGACCCCAGATGCTTTTCAAGCTCGTCGCCAGCGCCGCGGACGAAAAGCAAGGCTCGAACTGCCTTTAACCGCTCGTTAACACTGGTCAACTCGCGGAAGCCCTCGAACAGTTTGTCTCCGACTTCCTCAAGTGGATGGGCCCGTACGCGTCCGTGGGGGGGCCGCTTGGCATCCTCCTCCCAGCATGCCCAGACTAGGCGCTCAGCCACCTCAGTGACGCAAGCCTTGATCCGCTTGGAGAGTGAAGCACTCGCGGAACCTGGAGTTAGCTGGTCGGCGACACCCGTCCAGGCTTGCTCAAGCGCAGACCCTGCTGCCGGCATGGTTGCCAATGCAGGCTGCGCGAGCATCCCGTCCATATCGAGCTCGCCCCGGGTGACCGACAGCGAAAGCAAGTCGAGGAATGGCTCGATGCGTACTCGCGATGGGGCTTTGCCCTCTGAATACCGCGACTGCACTTGTTGGCCCGAGATGATGGCTTGGAGCCACTGTTTTCGTCCTTCCTCCTCAGTAACCTCGGCATTTCCAAGGCCGAATGGTCCGAACATGTCCCAGAGGTACTGAGCGCTTTCATCGGCTTCTTTTGAGGGGCTATCCGGAAGCGATGCGCTTGAGCTGAGTACGCGCACCTTGTGGCGGTGCTCCGGCTTCGTGAGCCCGAGCTTCTCAAGCAGTAGCCTCAACAGATAAGCGACTTCCGTGCCAGCCGAGCCGCGCTGGAGGTGGAGTTCGTCGAGGACAAGATAGAAGTATGAATCTTTCTCCTGCTCAAGCCATTCGCGAGTAGACGCAAAGATAGGTTCGTCGACCTCTCGGCTCAGCATTGCGCTAAGCATACTGACGTTGGTGATAAGAATGTCCGGTGGGTGCTTGTGCATGTCCCATCGCGACACCATTTCCGCGCCATCGGTCGAGGGGAAGAGGAACGGCGACTCATCTCCGGAGACACTTGCTGCCGCATGCGCGTCCGACGGCTTGAGCGTGAATTCGTCGAGCGCCGCTTTCTCCTCCAAGCTAGGGGCACGACCGACAGCATCAGGACTGCTGAAATCGGCGGCGAGTGCTTCTGCCCACCGCTTTCCTGCTGCTCGCGCCATCGCGATGAACTCTTCCCCTGATATCGGCGTCGAACCAGCGTTCTTCCGGGACTGCAGTTCCTTTTTCAACCGTGCTGCTGCATTTAGGTCGAGTGCATGGAGGCGCGCTTGGAGTTGCCCCTCCTCTGTATCCACCATGAAGTCGAAGAGCTTCTCAAGGTTCCGCTTGCGCCTCTCGAACTCCTCCTTGCGAATTGTAGCGAGCGGCACATGCCCTGTGTTGGGGTCGGCTTTTTTGTGATCGGGGAAGAAAATGCTTCCTTGTCCGGCGTCCTGATTGAGCAGCGGACTCAACCCCGGATGCTCATGGTATCCGGTCACGGGCGCTGCACTCGTGTAGCGTCCGAAATAGATGAGGTTGCCTTTCAGGTGGCACCTCATGGCTTCACGCGCCTCGGTCGAGTCAAGAGCCTTTCTCAGGCGTACCATCTGGTCTTCGACGAGCGCGTTCATCGGGTACAGCAGCAAGGCACGTACGGCCGCGGGGCGCGTTTCTCCTTGCCGCTGAGGCATAAAAGGGGTCCGGAGCGGGTATTTTTCAGTTGGACGCGTTTGCTTCGGAATGGCCGAGAAGGTGATGACGTCCTCACCCTTCTTGTTCTTCTTGTGCCAGGGCCGCTCATCCGGGCCATGCCACCACGGTCGTTCGGGCGTCTGATCTAGGTTGGGGGCTTCCCAACGCGTCCCAGCTTCTTTGCTGATCTGCGCTAGTACGGGTAGGAGGAAGGATTCTGTCTTGCCGGAACCCGTACCGGTCGTTACGATACCGGGCTTGCATGGCTGGAGCCCTCGTCGGAGCATTTCGACCTGATGACGGTAGGGCTTGTACTTTCCGAGACGGCGGCCCTTGTCTTTGCCGACGCTCTGCATCACCGATGGAAATAGCCCCGCGAGAACGAGGTCGACAAACCTTTTGCGATCTTTTGGGCCGAAACCTGGCAGGGCCGTGGCGATATCGTTCTCAATCCACTCGTGGAAGTGGGTATCGAAAGGTTCGTAGCGGGGAATAGGCTCGATGAGCGGGTCCGTGCAGAGGGTCTTCGGCTCTCGCAGCAGGTTCCGGCGCTCCTCCGCGACCGATGGATCGCGAATGCGAAAGGCCGTGTCCAGGTAGCTGATGTAGAACTCACGGATTCGTACGAAGCTGCCAATAGGGTCTTGCATGTACTCTCCTGGGCACTAGGCCTCGCTCTGGACCCACTCGGCGGGTAGAACGCGCTCTACGAGGCGGTAGAGCCTGGGACCAAAGGGGTAAACGTACTGCATGACGCCGGTTGCGCCGACGGTGAAGACCGGGCCAGGTAGCCCCTCGCCAACCAGCACACATAACCTGCCCAGTGGCAGTGGCAGATGGACGGGCGTGCGTCCTTGGCACGCGAGCCTACCTGGGGCCGTAACAAGAAAGGGGCGAGTGGCTCTCAGGCTATACGCGCTCAAGATGGCCCAGGACCGTAGGTGGGACCAGAGTCTGGGCTCGCCACCTTCGAGGACAACGTAAATTGCCGACGAGTCCTTGTGGAGGCGTCTTTCCAACTGGACGTCGGCGGTGGGGGGGCGAGCCCCACGGCGAAAGGTGAGCGCATTCCAGTCCCAGGCCGCCTCGGGCCTATAAGAAATGGGCGGAGACGTCCTGGGAAGTGAGTCTAGCGCTCGCCGAGCGTCGAGTTCTATGGGGATGTTGGCGGGGTGCGGCCAGAGAAGCCACTCTGATGCGACGAGTCCTGCTCGTTGCCTTAGGTATTCAAGCGCTTTGGGAGTTGCACGGATGCGCGGCGCCGTGGGCTGCCATTGATTGCCCGGAAGAATCTCCGTAAACTGTCTTTCCAGGCGCAATTCTTTGATTCCTTCGCGCAGTTGAGCACGCTTCACGGAGCTGAGCATTCCCATCACGGTTGCTTCGACTTCTGTCCCACGTCGGACCATTACGAAGCGCGGTTGGCGCGCCAAGATGGTGAGGCGACTAGTGGTTGCGTTCCGCAGCACGTCGACAAGGCCCGCCTCCGCCCACGCACGCAGGACCTGCTGGAACACGACTGGGTTATCGTTTCCCAACATTGCATCAAAGACATCTCGGGCTTCTTGATACCGCAGGCCGCTACGTCGGGAAGAAAGTGCCGCGATCGCGTCGACAGCATGTAAGGTTCTTTCGTCTGGGTGGCTTCGAGGGAGATCGGTATCGAGATGGGTATCCAGCCTCGTTTCCTCACAAATCGGCGCGGAATCATCCACCTTGTGTCTGCGGTATTGCTCAAGTACGTCACGAATGGAGACAGGCCCTTCACTAAGCGGCCAATAACGGCCGGCTTTGTCTCGCCACAATTGCTGGGCGGAGTTGAGGCCGCATCTCCAGTGCTTGCGGTCTCCCGACCGAGGTGAGCGACGCTGTGCCGGTAGAGTGGGGCGCTCCGGGTCCCCGACGAAGACGATCAACTCCGGCGAATTCTTTGGTCCGAGAACAAGCCAATCGAATCCTGGCTTGGGGCTGAGAGACATCTCTCCAATCCCAGGGCCAAGAAAGCGAAGTCCGACGTCGAGCTCGAGGAAGTCTGCCGAGGCTTCCGCCTCGAAAGTAGTTATTCCTAGCGGTACATGGTCGCTGTCCGTGACGTCCAGTTCGGCGTCAGGGCAGGCCTCGACGTAGAAGCTTCCCGCGGGTTTACTCTTGTAAGCATCGTTGAGAACGTATTCTACCAGCCGTAGAGAGGCTTCTCCCGTTCGCTCGACGTGGTGGCCCGATGGAGATTGAAGCGACCACTTGGCTTCGATTTGGTAGTTGCCAGGTTTAGCGATACTCGCTGGCAGCTTCCACTCAGTCGTGCCATCCCGACGAATGCAGGAATCCAGATCGCCCTCCGGATGCCGAATCGTAATCAAATCAGCTCCCGGTGCCCTGATGGATGGCAGGAGCGATGGAGCGAATAGGAAGCCCCCACTCACTCGAATGCCGCCGCTCAGGCTCACAGATGGCGGCGCCATTGTCCGAAGCAACTGGCTTGCAGACTCCAAGCCTTGCGGCAGGCGTTCAAGCTGTCGCACCTCGCAATCCATTATCTCCAACCAGCCATCAACGACCGATGGGCTGGCGTTCCCACCGAAGTTTCGGACGAAGGCGTCGGCGCGGTCATCGCGTACAAGGGCATGCTGACAGCCGTGGACCTCAGCACCGGAAACGATCTCGAATTGCCCGCTCGCAGCCTGCCTGAGAATGAGCAGCCCTTGACTCAGGAGGGTTCGGGTCCCCACGGGAAGCAGCCAGCCAGTCTTGAACGCTCGCTGCCAGGCTATCTCCAGGTCGCCGTCAGGCCCTGTAACATATGCCTCCCATTCGGGAGAGTCCTCGAAGGCCAGAGCCTCGAAGCCTTCGGGGAGTGCAAGGTCCAAGGGGCAGGCGATAAATGGCTGGAGTCCCAAATCGTTGGCTGCGAAGAGCAGAGCCGTCCGGGGGCTACGCTCTATCCCGGAGCCTGAGGCATCCACCGATGGCTCTAATGCCTCTTGACGAACCGCTCTCCAAAATGGTGACTCTCGCGGGTCTTCTCCCTTAGTAAAGCGCTTGGTGAAGTCTGCCAGGTCTCTGACGAAATCTCGGCTGAACTGCTTGTGCCTAGCCTCCAGCGCCGCCAGGACCGGTTGAATGGGGGGCTCGAAGCCTATCAGTTCTTCATCCCAGAGCACTCGAGCCAAGGCATTCCTGTCAAGACGGTTCGGGAATGCCAAGAAGTGGGAGTAGCCGATGACCTCACGGTCAGGACTTTCGGGGGGAAGTTGAAGAATACGAATATTGTCGCCAGCGGCATTCCGCGCTTGCGTCCACGCCGCAAAGTCCCTCCACAGCTTTGGCAGGCAAGCTTGCTGATTCTTACCATGCTGGAAGTTCTCATGCTTCCCAAGTATCCGCTCAAGGCGGGTGGCAAATGCCCCATCGCCGGTAGGGTATCCATAGGCAATTAGGCAGGTGAACCACAGCATGGCAAAGAAGTGGGGACGGGAAGGAGAGTCAGGAGCCCACTCTCGCTCGCGAGTCAGGCAGTAGGTGCAGAAGCGAATCTGTCCGATAGGCAGTTCGCCGGTCACACACTGAACGAAGGCGTTGGCGACCTTCGATGGATCGAGCGCAGGCTTTCCAGCAACCAGCCAGAGCTCCTCTGGAGTTGCGGGAATGCGGCCTACTGGAGCGCCGGCCTCTCGTGTCGATGGCGCCACGAAGTGGTGGTTGATGAGCCGATCGTTCCAATCGGGGTAGGACCAATTTTCGAACTGCTCCAATCAGGCCTCTTCGGAGAGATTTGTGTGAGGATCCATTCTGGTGTCCGGCGGTACCCACTCTGCTCGTGAGCATTGCCTCGGAGCCAGGTGAACAGGAATCACCCGATAAATACCGTCTCTCGATGATAGGAGAGGTACCGGCGCTGCTCATGTAGAAAGGATCCTACGTTTCGCTGGAAGCGTTCTTCTAGGCCGAGCTTTCGAAGGTCACCCATATCGATTCGAGGTGAGAGGAGGATCTTTCCGTCATCTTGGAAGCTGATGAAGCCCCGGTCGAACAATAGATCTACGTGAGGGGTCAAGAGCAGCCCATTGTGTCCATCGAGTCGTTCATTCGCTGACCCGCAAGCTCTCCATGGCTTTATGTGGCTGGCGACGAGCAGGGCTGGGTTCGATACTCCAGTGATTCGGCAGCCTCGCTCGATCTTGCAGAGCCTCTCTTTGAATTGTCCCTGTCCGCGCCGAGCCTTCATCAACTGCATCTTCTCAGTCTCGCTGACGGAACGATCCGCCTTGAGCTGCTTCTCAACAGCGGATTCCAACTGCTCCACCAGTTCATGGAAGGGGCTTTCAGTCGACCCATGAAGCGACGGCGCAGTGTCGACAGCACCGCCTGTAATTAGTTCGAATACCTCTCTTGAGATCTCAGCCAAATAGACCTTTTGGTTACCGTCTCCGGTGGCGGCTTTGATGGGCGAGTACTTTGACGGCAGAAGAGGGGCCAGTTCGGCGATTCGCGCTTTCGGGTGTGCCGGGGGGGTGAGCTCGGACCATATTATCGGCAAGAGCCATCCCTCGGCCGCCCAATAGGACCCCACGGAACCAAACTCAGAGGGCTTGGGCGCGCTGAGCGCAAAGTCGGCCACGCGGCCAATAAAGCTGATCTTTGTTTTTGCGAATGAAAGAACTAAATCGCCCGGGCTCGCTAGGCGCATGTTCTCGTAAAACTGGCTTCGAGCGCCGTGCCTCTCTCGCTTCGGCGACCAGAGGTACCCGCCATCGATTTCCTGACGGAACGTCTGCGTGTGGTTGACCCACCAGTACCTGGCCATTTCACCCCTCGGTTTACCGTGCCGCCAACTTTATGCGCTGGAAACGCTCAAAGGAAAGGCCCAACGCAAGGGGGGAGGTAAGTCAACGGAGCGTCCGTTTCTTCCAACATAGCTGGGTGTTCTTTCACCCGCCCTTTCGCCTACTCCTCCTCAGTCACCGTGGGGCACGTGCCCGTAGTGAGTCCCTCCAGCGCGCATCTAGGGGATGCAAGGGGGAGCGCAAGGTCGGACTGTGCGGATAGGCGTATCCATCCGGCGGACGGCGTGCTGCGGAGCATTGCCGAGCTGAGCGACTCGGGTCATCCGCCGGCGCGTGATGAAAGAGTTGACAAGCCAGAGTGGAGCGGGTCGCGGAGAAGTTCGAAAGGAGCGGGCTGACGCAGCGTGACTTCGCTGGGCACCAGGCGGCGACGCGCATCCATCCGATGACCATCGGCCACGAAGGCCAGGGACCTATCACCGGCGGCGCGGCTTGCGGTTGAGCACGAACGAGCCAGGGACCTCCTTGAGCTTTGCTTCCGCCACTGGATCTATGACTTCTTTCGTGTATCCATTGGCGGCGGAGCGAGTCGTGAGGGAGCGCTGGACTGGTTGCGCGTCCTCCGCTTGCTCCCAGATGACCTGAACTTCATCGAGCAGTCCTGATGTGCTTGCGACTGGGCCACGAAGTACGATCTCGCGGCTCTCCTCAAGACTGTAGCGGTACCAGTTGGCGCTGCCGCAATAGCCGATCTGCTCGTCGACAACGATCACCTTTGCGTGAAGGTTGACGAGCAACTTTACGACGGTATTCGGGCGAGCCTCAAGGCTGGCACGTGCCGAGAGCGCATGCTCGCCGAAACTGGAGTTCGCTCCGCTCGGCGGACGCGTCACGACGTACAACGCAGTCGATGCTGGCAGTGCTGTCACCAGAACCTGCGCGAAGAACTCGTCGATCCACGGTCCGATCACCCACACACTCGACGAGGCTTTCTTCAGGTCGGCACGGAGGTGGCCGAGGACGTCACCCGTTCCAAGCGCCTGCCAGGAGCTCAATGGCATTGACCACCTCCGCAGCGGTAACGTCCGAGTCGATCCGACACTCTTCAGCCAGGTAGCGTCGGAAGACATGCTCGGCTCTTCGTCTTTGTGAACGGATCTGCTTGATAGAGGCCGCCCACGCAGCGGAGACACGGCCTTCCGTCAACAAGGCTTCGCTCAGCCCGTTGCCACCCGGAGTGCCATCGACAACCCTGATTTCGCCGTTCTTCGAGTCCAGCGTGACCTGCAGATCGTTTTTCGCGCATTCGACGACGTCACAGAAGAACCCCTGAAGGAGGGGCCCCAGGACTGACGCCAAAGTTTTACGCGTGTTTTCGTCGAGTACTCGAGTGATGAGCCACTTCCAGCCCTTGGTGCGGTATGAGAAATGATGCAGAAATGGGAATGATTTTCCATCTTCCACGGCAGAGTCGAATCGACGGGCCACTTCGGCTAACGAGACAGGCTTCGGCGGCTTCCGCGCTCGCAGATCGATCTGCAGATAGCCGTCGAACTGGCGGAGGAAAGTAAAGATTCCGAAGGTTAGCGTGCCTTGTGCAGGTCGATCATGACCGTCGGGCAGGTGTTTCCGCTCTTCGAGCTTGAAGGCGTCCTTCCAGCGCCCGCGCGTCGCCACAGTCGGCTTCTCCTCGCAAACCTCGATGTGCTTGAGCCCCTTCATGTACTTGCCGAGGAGAACCCCTCCCGGACTCTTCCATGTTCCCACGTCCCAATCGCCGACGTAGCGCTTGATGCGATAACTGGCCCCACGGTGCCCTAGATAGACCCCCTCGGGATGGGCGTCGCGAAAGACCGCAATATCCTCGATCGTCGCGACAATGGTCTTCCGATCGCTCTCAAGAATCAACTTGCGCTTGCCTTGCGACGCACTGACGCGGAAGCCCTTGTAGTGCCAAGCTCCCTCATCGAGATCGACGACGTCACCGAGCACCTCGTCGAGGTGCTCCTTCAAATCGTCAATGTGAGGCGCCCACTGAAAGTAGCGCTCAAGTGCCTCATTGAAGTCATCCCAGGAGACCTTCTTCTTCCTAAGACGCCACCGCCACTCTTCGAATACCGCTGACATGGCCCGAAGACGCACCACATCAAGATGTAGCGGCAGAGACAGAGGCTTTATGTCGTCCACTGCGACCGTTGTCAATGGTTCCTGAATGAGCCGCTCATCACCGGGCGAATAGCCTAGACATAGGACCGCGAGCCCAGGTCGCTCCGCGGAGCGACCCACACGTCCCAGCCGTTGAAGCAACTCACAGCGGCGTGGCGGCAATTCGTCCATCACGACAACATCCAGTGTGGGCAGATCGACCCCAAGTTCAAGGGCGCTCGTGCCGACAATGACCTTGGGCTTTAGGTCCTCATTGAACAACTCGTCCTCTACCTTGCGTCGCTCCTTCGCTGGCAAGTCGCCGTCATAGGCGACCACGTTTCTGCTTGGAAGAGAGCGGTGAAGCTCCTGTCGAAGGCGATGGCCTACGAACTTACTCTGGACGAAGCAGAGGGCATTCGCATCCGGGCCAAGCACGTCCGACTTTCCAAGAACGTCACGTGCCGCAAGCGGCTCAGGTTCCGGCTCGACGAGAAAGACATACCGACGCAAGAGTCCAGGCTCCGCCGGTTGGGAAAGCAATACGGGAACATCTTTTGTTGGAACAAGAGCTGCTTTAGAGGCTCCCTTGTCATGGACCTCCAGAAAGGAAGATGCGGCAGCCCCGGTGAGGCTTGCGGCAAATCTTGTGGCGTCAGCGAGGGTCGCTGATGCAAGAAAAAAGGAGGGATGCGGGCACTTGAGCATGTCCATCGAGAGTCGTAGCCGATCGAACATTGCGCGCACGTTCGCGCCCGAAAGCCCGTGCCAGGAATGCGCCTCGTCGAGAACGATGCCTGCGAGGTGCGACAGGAAGTCCGCATCGTTCTCCCGCATCAGGCTCCAATGGACTTTATCGAGGGTCGAGAGCCTCAGACGAGCACTGGTAAACGCATGGGACTGCGCGTGCTTTTTCATGTACTCGCACTCGCTCGTCCCGTACCAGACGGACCAGGGGATCGACGTGTCGCCGACCTCGATGGTGCCCGCGAAGCAGACAGAGTCCATGCCCTCGAACTCAACGAGGCTCTCGGGAGCGGACATGTCCGCGAGCCGCTTAGCCTGTCCCCAGAGGAGGGCCTGAGTGGGAAATGTCGCGACGAGCGTCGCTTCATCATTTCGAGCCATATGCTCGAACGCCCATGCCCAAAACGCCAAGCTCTTGCCAGAGCCCGTCGCTGTCGTCATCACGATATTGGGGATCGCTCGTTTCTTGAGCGCCTTCACCACATCTGCCTGGTGCGAGTAAAGCCCGCTGGTGCTGACGCGTTGCTCGTACCGAGACAGGAACTCGCGCAGTGATGGAGGCGGTTCTACTTTTGACAAGGGAACCAGTTTCGGGACTGGGGTCGTCAGGCAAATGGCGCTCTCGTGCAACTGGTTGCCGAACGTCGCGATCATCTGCTCTGCCACTTGGGCGGCAGGCGGCTCACGGCGTACTACAGCCCGTTTAGACGACCGCGGCATCTCATCCTCCCTCTGCTGTTCTGAGGATGCTGCGAACGGTCGCACGAGGTGCATACGCGTGCAACCGGCGTCTGACCGTGGAGCCCGAGCGCACTTGGTCTGGAGCCTCGCACTGTTATAGCGGGCAGGCGCTATGCAGCCGTGGTCTGCGACCCAGTCGACCACTCTAGGCCTCGGCGCTCTACGGCGGGCCTCAGGCTGCTTCCTAGCGAAGTCCATAGGGCCTCACTAGCCAGCTCCTTTGTGCCTTCAATCCGCTCCTTCAGCGGGCTTTACGTACCGCGGCGTTTTGAGTGAGTGGCTGGGGGGGGGAAGAGGAGCTGCTCTACGGTGCTTCTTCTGGGTGCTCAAGCAGGAAGCGTTCCAGGGCTTCAGCCCTGACGCGAACCGCGTGGGAGATTCGGATGTGGGGCAATGTGCCCCGTGCGCATAGGCGGTACACGGTGGCCCGGCACACCCCCAGCCGCTCCGCGACGTCCCGGACGGTCAGCAGAAGGCCAGGACCGGAGGCCACCGATGCCGGCGGGGCAGGGCCCAGCAGCAAACTAGCAGCAAAAATCTTGGTGTCCTGGGGTACTGGATGGGAGGGCTGGACAACCGCGGCCGAAGAAACCCGAGTATTTACGATGGGTTGTGAAGGGATGGTAACCGCTGGACGGCTCCCGGGGTTCCTTGGGGTGCAAGTGGTCGCAGGTTCAAATCCTGTCGCCCCGACCGATAGAAGGCCCTGGAGTCCATGGCGAAAGCTGGGGGCTCCAAGGCCTTCGACTTTTAGGGCTCCGGACTCCAGCCGCGAACCGGCAGAGTTCACTGCCTCGGCCTTGCGTCGGGGAGTTCCTCTTCCAGTCGACGGATGCGTGGGTGGAGGAGCGCCAGGAGCGTGGCCACCAGGATGAGCGCACCCGCGATGACGAGCAGCGCCGCGCTCCCTCTCCCGGTACCCACTCCAATCCAGGTGCCGAGGCTCGTGCTCCAGCCTCCGCCTGGCGCCATGCGCGGCTCGAAGACACGGTCAACCAGCGGCCCCGCTACTGCGTAGGCCAGCGGCGTCGGGCTGGTGGCGAGCAGGAGCCGGATGGCGAAGACGCGTCCCTGCACGGCAACCTCAACCTTGGCCTGCCAGAGCGCCTGACTGGATGCGTTCGCCACGGCCGCCCAGAACATGAACGAGAAGGCGGCGAGCTGGATGAAGACGAGCGACGGCCGCGCTCCCGCGAATACGAGGCTCATGCCGAGCATCGCTCCGGAACCCAGCACCACATACATCCGGCCTCTTCGTGGGCCGCCCCAGACGCTCATCAAGAGACTTCCGCCCAGCATGCCGGACCCGGCGATGGTCAGCGTGATTCCCAGGGCCGCGGGCGAAGCCAGGCTCAACACGATGGGCTGCGCCAACACCTCAGTGAACGCGGCGCACAGGTTGATGAGCGCGAAGTACACCAACATCCCCATCAACCCCGGGCGCGCGGCGACGTAGTGCCAGCCCTTAAAAGCATCTCGCCAGAGTGTGCCTCGCGCGGTGTAGGTGCTTGGCATGCGACCCAGCGGAGGAATCCGCGCGCTCAGCAGCGTGACCAGCGCGACCAGGAAGGTCGCGAAGTCCACCAGCATCACACCCTGGATGCCAACCGCTACGAGCAACAGCCCCGCCACGGGTGGCGCCGCGAGCCTCCCTAGGGATTGGGACAGCTGCACCATGCCACTGGCTCGACCCAACTGCTCCCTTGGCACCAACTGCGTCGTGGCCGCCGTATACGCGGGCACCTGGAAGGTGCTGGCGATGGCTCCCACCATCACGGAGACGTGGACGTGCCAGACCTCCAGCCTGCCCGCGAACATCAGCAGCGCGAGACTCGCCGTGGCTGCCGCCGCCAGCGTGTCGCTCAGGATCATCACGCGACGACGGTCCATCCGGTCCGCCAGCACTCCCGCCAACGGCGAGAGCACGAGCGAGGGCAGCGCCGTGTAGAGCGAGATCAACGCGAACTGCGTCACCGAACCCGTGCGCTGGTAGACCCAGACCCCCAACGCGAACGCCGTCAGCCTGGAGCCCAGGATCGAGACGAGCTGACCTGCCCAGATGCGCAGGAAGACGGCGAAGGCCGGGGCAGGGGACTCCTTGGGCTGGACCACGAAGCCTCCTGCCACTGGCGTTCCCGTGGCCAGGGCAGGTCCCTCCGGTTGTTCCTGTCGAGAAGCCATCGGGCCGGGCTCCCCGAACTCATGGTTGCTGCTGGCTCAGCTTCCGACACAGGTCCGCGACGATCCGGAGTGAATCGCGTTGCGTCTGCCCCAGGCTCTGCGCGTCGGTGAACTGTCCGCACACATTCGGGCCCATGGCGTACATGGCCGTCCGGTTCGACCCACTGGACTCCAACTCGTACGTGCCTCGTGGGATGACCTCTCCGCTCTTCGGGTTCACGTAGATGCCCCCGGTGACGAGGTAGGCCTTTTCCCCTCGGGTGATGACGGACCTCTTCTTGTCCGAGGGCACCGAAAGCCCCTCCGTCGAACGGAAGGCGCGGAGACCGGGTTGGATGAGCCCGTTTCCCAGCATAAACTGAATCAGCGGCGACGGATGCGCCTCGATGCTCGAGTACTGGCCCGTGGCGTCGACCACATCTGTGAACCACCGTGTGTGCGAGCGCCCCAGCGCATCTCCGTACGTGACGCTCACTCGCCAGACCGGGTCTGTCACAGGATGGAACTCATAACCCCGTCCCAGCGCGATGACCTCCAGATGACCCGAGCGCATCATGGCTTCAATCTGGAGCGCGTTCCCCAGCGTCATGGGCAACATCGTGTTGAAGAACGTCGTCCGGATTTCGCGGTCGAAGTACAGGTGATCCTCCGCGGAGAACCACGGGGAGTTCTCACTCCACAACTGGATGGCCGCGTCGATGCACGCCTGCCACTCCACCACTCGCATGTGCTCGTAGCCACCGTACGGCTTCCCCGTGGTGAGCACTGCGGCGATGTCCCGACGCAGCGTCTCCGCCTTGTCCGCGCGCGCCAGGTGCCGCTGCCATGCTCGGATGCGACGACGCACGGGGGCTCCACGTCGACGGACGCGCTGACGCCCAGCCGCCTCCGCCAGTTCGTCTCCCAGCATCTCCAGGGTGGTGTCGATGGAGAGGAGCCGGCCGCTCCCGCTCGTCTGGAAGGTCTCCTGCAGCCGCTCCGCCGTGAACCAGCGTGGCTGATAGGGCGAGGTCGCCTCACGCCCCCAGACCTTCGGCAGTTGACCCGTTCGGGAGCCCAGGGTGACCTTGAAGTCTTCAGGCGCCTCGTATCGCAGACGACCCTCGGTATCCGGTACGAACCGTCCTGTCTTGACCGCGAGCGACAGCGCCGCGTCGATTCCGTTCAGATACGAGCCGAGGATCAGGACGTGCTTGGGGCGGTTCCCGCCCCCCTCCAACACAGCATCCTGGAGCGCCTTGGCCGGCCACGGTGAACCGTGGACTCCAGGCCGACCATCCAGCAGGGACTCCGGCAGGGCCCGGCTTCTCCAGGCCCGCTGTCCATAGCCCGTCGCGAGGATCACGTAGTCGGCGGTGACCGACGGTGCGGACGCGAGGCCTATCTCAAAGTGCTCCGCTCGCTGTTCGAGCGTCAGGGCCTCCTGGCCCGTGAGCAACTCGACCGAGAGTCCCAGCTCTCGAAGGAGCCCCAGCGTGCGCTGGAACTGCACCTGTTGCCGCTCGCCGAAGCTCCACCGGCTCATCTTCGCCGGCAGGCTCGCGAGATGCTCCTCCAAGGCGTTGCGTCGGCTCCACGCGAGGCCCGTCCCGACCTCCGTCTGTGCCTCGATGATGGTGAGACGGCAGCCTTGCAGCGCACGTTCTCCTCGTGCGAGCCGCTCCGTCAACGCGAAGAGGAACCACCGCGCGGACTGTCCACCTCCCACGATGGCGATGTGGGGCGTCCGCTTCGTGGCGTCTCCGGGACTGATGCGATGGACGTTCATGTGCTTCCCCGTTCAGCCATTCATCGAGCGCAGCGCGGGCTGCTCCAGGAGAGAGGTGAGGAGGCGTGCGAGTGCCTCGACATGGGGCGGACGCAACAGTGAGTAGTGATCGCCCGGAAGCTCGATGCACTCCGTGGACTGGGTCGCCAGTACCGCCCAACCTCGAGCGGGTTGGGGCGTTTCTTCAGCTTCGGTGGTGTCCGTGCCGAGCACGACCGTGAGCGCCCCCGGCCACGGTCGCAGCGCATGCTGATGCAGCGCTTTCGCATTCGCCGTGAAGACCTTCATTAAGGGACGAAGCTGCGTCTCGGAACTCTCAACAGGAGCACCCGTCGTTCGCGCCAGGTCCGTGGTGAACGCGGCCCACGGAGCGTCGCCTTCAATCGGCGCTCCTCGCGCATAGGTCGTGGGACTGGGCTCGATGAGCACGAGCACCTCCACCGTTTCCCCCTGTTGCTTCAACTGCTGCGCCATCTCGTACGCGATGACGGCCCCGAGAGACCAGCCGCCGAGGCGATAAGGGCCCTGCGGCTGCACGGTGCGGACATGTTGGACGTAGAGCGCCGCCATCTCCGGGAGAGACTCCAGGGGCGGCAAGCGGCCGTCGAGCCCTTGTGCCTGGAGTCCGTAGAAGGGCTGTTGCGAACCCATGTGTTGAGCCAGCTCCGCGTAGCAGAGGACATTGCCGCCGACGGGGTGGACGCAGAAGAAGGGCGGACGGGTTCCGTAGGGCTGGATGGGGACGAGGGGCGACCAGGGGGCTTCATCGCCTCGGAGCTTCGTGGCGAGTCGCTCGACCGTGGAGGCCTGGAAAAGCGCGGAGAGGGGGAGGGTCCTCTTCATGCGCTGTTGGAGCCGGGCCACCAATCGCACGGCCAGGAGCGAGTGTCCGCCGAGCTCGAAGAAGTCGCCGTGGAGCCCGACAGGTCGCACATCGAGCACCTCCTCGAAGAGTTCCGCCAGCACGTGCTCCAGTGCATCCCGAGGCGCAGCGTATTCACGATGGTGCAGATGCGAGGCGTCTGGAACGGGCAGGGCCTTCTTGTCCACCTTGCCATTCGCGGTGAGCGGGAGCGTCTCCAACGGAATGAAGACCGCCGGCACCATGTACTCGGGGAGCCGCTCCCCGAGGAACCCACGGAGCGAGTCCACCTCCAGGACCTGTCCGGGCGCGAGCACGCAATACGCGACCAGGCGCTTGTCTCCAGGCGTGTCCTCACGTGAGAGCACCACGGCGGCGCGCACAGCAGGATGGAGCAGGAGCGTGGCCTCGATCTCCCCCAGCTCGATTCGGAAACCACGCAGCTTCACCTGCGTGTCGATGCGTCCGATGAAGTCCAGGTCGCCGGTCGGTAGATAGCGGACCAGGTCTCCGGTCCGATACATGCGCGCTCCCGCCACTGGATTGAACGGGTCCGGCAGGAAGCGATCCGCGGTCAGCTCGGGGCGTCCCAGGTAAGCTCTCGCCACTCCGACACCTCCGAGGAACAGCTCTCCCTTCACTCCCACCGGCACCGGCTGCAACGCCGCATCGAGCACGTACGCGCGCACGTTGGCGAGCGGGCGGCCGATGGGCGGTGTTCCCCCATGGGTCTCGCACTCGGCGAAGGTCGCCAGCACCGTGGCCTCGGTGGGACCGTAGGAGTTGAGGAACCGCCGACCGGGCGCCCAACGCGCGACGAGCTCAGGACCGCAGGCCTCGCCCCCAGAGATGATTGTCCGCAGTGCTGGAAGTCCCTCGGAGGGCGTGAGTGCCAGCGTGGCGGGCGTGACGCTGAGGGTCGTGATGGCCGCGTCCCGTAGGAGTTGGTGCAAGGCCGGCCCCGGCATCGCCTTCTCCACTGGCGCGAGCCACAGCGTGGCTCCCGCGCACAGCGTGGTGAGGATCTCCTCGACAGACAGGTCGAAGCCCAGGTTCGCGAGCTGGAGCAGCCGGCCGCCCGGCCCGAGTCCGAAGACCTCCGCCTCCTGCACCACCAGATTGCACACACTCTGGTGTTCGACGAGCGTCCCCTTGGGCCGTCCCGTGGAACCCGAGGTGTAGATGACGTACGCCAACGAGCGGCTCGGCAATGCGAGTCCGAGGTCTCCTCCTTGTTCACTCGAACGCGTTTCTTCCAGGTGCACCACGTGTTCGAAGGCCCCCGGGACTCGTTCACGCAAGGCCTTCTGCGTGAGCAGCACACTCGCTCCACTGTCCTGCACCATGAAGGCAAGGCGCTCACGTGGCAGCGTCGGGTCGAGCGGTAGCCATGCCCCTCCTGACTTCAAGATGCCCAGCAGACCCACGACCATGGCCGGGGAACGCTCGACGCACAGGCCCACCAGCACCTCGGGCCCCACTCCGAGCCCACGCAGGTGTCGTGCGAGCCGATTGGCGCGCTCGTTCAGCTCCCGATAGGTCAGCCTCTCGTCCTCGAAGCCCAATGCGAGGGCCTCGGGGGCTCGACGGACCTGGGCTTCGAACAGGTGGTGGATGCACGCGTCCGACGGATACTCAGCCCGCGTGTCGTTCCACTCGACGAGCAGCTGTTGCTGCTCCCGCGCCGTCAACAGTGGCAGCGCGTACAGGGCCGTCTCAGGACGAGCGACCGCTCCCTCCAGCAGGACGCGAAGGTGCTCCGCCATGCGCGCCACGGTGGCCGGGTCGAACAGGTCGACGCTGTACTCCAGCTCTCCCTCGAAGCCCGTTGGGGTCTCGAGGAAGCTCAAGGTGAGGTCGAACTTCGCCGTGTCGAGCGGGGCGGGCAGGGGCTCGAACGTGAGGCCCGGCAGTTGCAGGGGCTCCAGGGGTGCGTTCTGGAGCGCGAAGAACACCTGGAACAACGGACTGCGGCTGAGGTCCCGGGCGGGCTGAATCGCTTCAACCAGCTTCTCGAAGGGAACCTCCTGATGCTGGAAGGCCGCGAGAGTGGAGGTCCGTACCTCGGACAACAACTCCCGGAACGACGCGTGTCGCCTCAGTTGGGTGCGCAACACCAGCGTGTTGACGAAGAAGCCGATCAACCCCTCGGTCTCCGCGCGCGTACGCCCCGCGATGGGCGAGCCGACGGAGATGTCCTCCTGACCGGAGTAGCGCGCGAGCAGGACCTGGAACGCGGCCAGCAACGTCATGAAGGGCGTGGTCCCTTCGCGCTGCGCGAGAGCGAGGACGCCATCGGAGACCTCGCGGGACAGGTGAACTGGGACGACCGCACCGCGCGCCGAGAGGACCGCGGGGCGAGGCCTGTCGGTCGGAAGTTCGAGGACCGCGGCTCCCTCGAGGTGTTGCTTCCACCACGTGAGCTGCCCCTCCAGCACCTCGCCTTGCAACCAGTCCCGCTGCCACAGCGCGAAGTCCGCGTACTGCACGGGCAGCGCTGGCAACGTGACCCCGTGGCCCGACGCGAAGCCCTCGTACAGGGCCCCCAGCTCGCGCACCAACACCCCCATGGACCAGCCGTCCGAGACGATGTGATGCATCGTCAGCAGGAGCACGTGCTCCTGTTCGCCCAATTGGAGCAGGGTGGTCCGCAACAACGGACCCTTGGCGAGGTCGAACGGACGCAAGGCTTCCTCGCGTGCGAGTCGGGTCGCCTCTGCCTCCCGCGTGGGCAGGGCCCGCAGGTCGACGGCGCTCAAGGGGAGGGTGACCTGGGCCGCGATGAGCTGGAGGGGCTGGCCTTGTTCCGTCAGGAAGGTCGTTCGCAGGGACTCGTGCCGAGCCACGAGTGCCTCGAAGGTGCGCCGGAGCGCTTCCACATCCAGCGGCCCTCTCAGCCTCACCGCGACGGGGATGTTGTACGTCGCGCTCCCGGGCTCCAGCTGGTCGATGAACCAGAGGCGCTGCTGTGCGAACGAGAGAGGCACGGGCCCTGTTCGCGGTCGAGGCACGAGCGGCGGTGCTTCGACACGGGGCGCGGACTCCATGCGTTCGGCGAACGACGCCAGGGTCGGTGCCTCGAAGAGGGCCCGCAGCGGCAGCTCCACCCCGAGCCGCGCGCGGATGCGCGAGATGAGCTGCGTCGCCAGCAGGGAGTGCCCACCGAGCGCGAAGAAGTCATCCCGCACTCCGACACGCGGGACGCGGAGGACCTCGGCCCAGAGGTCGGCCAGGCGCTCCTCAGTGGGGTTCCGGGGGGCGACATACTCCGTGCTCGGAGGCAGTCCCTCCGGCGCCGGGAGCGCCTTGCGGTCCACCTTGCCATTGGCCGTGAGCGGAAAGGCCTCCAGCGTGATGAGGGCCGAGGGCACCATGTACTCGGGCAGGTGCTCTCGCAGCGACTCTCGCGTGGGTGGTGTCCCGTGGGGATGCACCGTGACGTAGGCCACCAGCCGCTTGTCTCCGGGACCGTGTTCCCGGACCAGGACCAGCGCATCACGGACGCCCGGGTGACGACGCAGGACGGATTCGATTTCGCCCGGCTCGATGCGGAAGCCACGCAACTTCACCTGGAAGTCGATGCGGCCCAGGAACTCGAGCGTCCCATCCGCGCGCCAGCGGACCCTGTCGCCCGTGCGATACACGCGACCAGGACCCCAACGGTTCTCCACGAACCTCGTCGCCGTCAGCTCGGGTTGATTCCAGTAGCCGCGTCCCACGCCCTCGCCGCCGATCCACAGCTCACCCGCGACGCCCACCGGGACGAGCTCGCCCCGTGTGTCCACGACATAGGCCGTCGTGTTGGAGATGGGGCGGCCGATGGGCACGGACTCGGCTACCTGCTCGGGATACTCCACCGCGTGACAACACGCGAACGTCGTCGTCTCCGTTGGCCCGTAGCCGTTGATGAGGCGGCGTCCTCCGACCTCCAGGAAGCGCCGGACGTGCCCCGGTGAGAGCGCATCTCCTCCCGCGAGGACCTGTCGGACGTGCGCAAGGCTCCGCGTGTCCTCGTCCACGAACTGGTGGAACAGGCCCGCGGTCAGCCACAGCGTCGTCACTCCGCGCTGCTTCACCCGCGTCGCGAGCTGGCTCAGCGTCGGGTCATACGGCGGATGGACCACGAGCCTTCCGCCATTCAGCAGGCTGCCCCAGAGCTCGAAGGTCGACGCGTCGAAGGCGAGCGGCGCGAGCTGGAGGAACACCTCTTCTGGTCCGAAGTCGACGTAGCTGGCACCGCGTACGAGGCGAACCACGTTCCGGTGCTCAATCGCGACGCCCTTGGGCTCACCCGTCGAACCGGAGGTGTACATCACGTACAGCAGGTTGCTGGCGGTGGCGCCACTCCGGGGATTCTCGACCTCGCGAGAAGAGGACTCCTCCCACGTCCCGAGCTCCAGCACTTCACCCAGCTTCTCCGCCACGTCACGATGTGCTCGCGACGCCACGACGAGCCGCAGCCCCACGTCCCGGGCCATGAAGGCGAGCCGCTCCAGTGGATGGCGCGGGTCCAGTGGCACGTAGGCACCGCCCGCCTTCAAGATGCCCAGCACCGCGGCCACCATCCCGGAGGACCGATCGACACATAGCCCCACGCGCGTCTCGGGCCTCACTCCACGCTCGCGCAGGGCGTGGGCCACCCGGTTCGCTCGGGCGTTCAGCTCCCGGTAGGTGAGGCGCTCCTCCTCGAACTCCACCGCGATGGCGTCGGGACGTCGCGCGACCTGGTCCTCGAACAGCTCGTGGACACAGCGATCGCGTGGAAGCTCGGTGGTCGTCGCGTTCCACTCCTCGACGATGCGGCGTCGCGACTCCTCGTCCAGCAGGCTCAACGTCGAGCAGCGTGCCTCGGTGGGCGCGGCACACAGGCGCTCCAGGAGCGTCGTGTACTGGCGTCCGATGCGCTCGATGGTCGCCGCATCGAACAGGTCGACGTTGTACGTGAACGCCGCCTCCAGGGTCCCGTGCTTCTCTCCCATCTGGAGCGTGAGGTCGAACTTCGACCTGCCGTTGTAGACCTCCATCGGTGTTGCCGTCAGACCCTCGAGTCGCAAGGTGCTTGCCCAGGAGTTCTGGAAGGTGAACAGCACCTGGATGAGGGGAGGGCGTCCCGGCTCTCGCGGCGGCGCGAGCTTCTCCACCAGCATCTCGAAGGGCACGTCCTGGTTCGCGAAGGCCCCGAGTGTCGTCTCCATCACCCGACCGATGAGCTGCTCCACCGTCGGGTCGCCGCTCAGGTCCGCGCGCAGGACCAGCGTGTTCACGAAGAATCCGAGCAATCCCTCCAGCTCACGGTGAGTCCGGCCCGCGATGAGCGCGCCCACCACCAAGTCGTCCTGCCCCGACAGCCGGGACATCAACACCTGGAACCCGGCGAGCAACACCATGAACGGAGTCGCGCCCTCGCGCATCGCGAAGGACTTCACCGCCTCCGCGACCTTCGGAGGCAGCTTGACCACGACCTCTGCCCCCCGGTCCGTCGCCACCACGGGCCTCGGACGGTCCGTGGGAAGTCTCAGCGAAGAGGGCACGTCGGCGAGCTGCCGGCTCCAGTACGCGAGCTGCTTCTCCCGCGTCCCGCCCGTGAAGCGCTCCCGCTGCCAGGCCGCGTAGTCGCCGTACTGCACGGGCAGCTCGGGCAGTGATGCCGTGCGCCCCTGTCGCAGCGCCTCGTACTGCGCCGCGAACTCCCGCATCATCAGCCCCGTCGACCACCCGTCGCTGATGATGTGGTGCATGTTCACGAGCAACACGTGCTCGGCTGCATCGAGCTTCAGGAGCGTGGTCCGGAACAGAGGTCCTCGCTCCAGGTCGAACGGTCGCCGTGCCTCCTCGTCCGCCAGTCTCCGCGCGTCCGCGGTGCGTGTCTCGGCAACGCTCCCGGACAGGTCGACCACCGGCATGGGCCACGACGAGGGCGGATGGACGCGGAGGAATGCCTCGCCCCCTCGCTCCTCGAAGGTGGTGCGCAGGATTTCGTGCCGGTGCGTGAGCAGCTCGAACGCCCGACGCAGCGCCTCCACGTCCAACGGGCCCGCGAGGTGCAGCGTGAAGGGCATGTTGTACGTCGGGCTGTTCGGCGCGAGCCGGTCTAGGAACCACAGGCGCCGCTGGGCATAGGACACCGGCGTCGGTCCATCTCCCTGACGGCGCGGGATGGTCTGGGCTCGCGCCTCCGGTTTCATGGCGCCGTCCTCTCGAGCACCAGCTCGGTGGTCACGAGCGCCGGGTCCGCGAGGATGTCCTCCTGCTCGAAGAGGACGGGGCGGAGCTGCTTCCGCGAGAAGAGCCGGGTCTGATCGGCGAAGAAGGGCGAGGCCGGGTCCGTGGCCCCGGAGTAGGCCAGCACCGCACTCGCGCGGGGGCCCTCCCGAGTGAACTCCATCACCATCAGGAAGGAGGCGCCGTGATTGACCAAGTAGCCCTCCGACGTGAGGCCCGTGGTCTCCGACAGCACCTGCTTCCGCTCGGTGCGCGGCAACAGCGTCGAGTTCGCCAGCGAGAAGCCCGCGATGTTCGCCGCGCCCTCGATTCCATCCACGCCTCCGTGAATCGGAATCACCTGCGACCCCTTCCGGGCGAACTGCACGTCACCCAGGCGGGCATCGAGTGGAAGGCCCGCCTCGCGCAGCACCCAGACGGCCTCGCCCAGCTTCTGGAGGATGGGGTCCGGGCCCGACGCCGGCGCTGGCGCCAGTCCCGAGGGCGTCTGCACCGGCCGGCTCGGGTCGAACGGCTCCGCGAAGAGCGGTCCCCGGTCATTCAGCTCCGGGCGCGTGAACCGCCCCAGGAACTCTCGCCAGACCAAGGCTCCCTTGCGGTCGATCTCCAATCGCCCATCCCATTCCGTGAGCAGTCGACAGGCCTCGCGCAAGTCGACCTGCGCCTCCTTGACCGACACCGTCGTCGCGCCCTGGCAGCGCTGCGCGACGGGGGGCCGGAGTTGCTCCGCGAGCCAGTTGCGGTTGTTCAGGATGGCCTGCTCGAGCTCTTCACGCGTGAAGGCTCCATCCGCTCCCGAGGCCGAGTCCGGCCCCTTCTCCGACAGGATGGCGAGGTTCGTCCGCGAGCGGTTGGAGAGCCGGCCTCCCGGGCTCGCGTAGTTCTCGTAAGGGAAGGGGACCGAGGCGAGCAGCTCCGCGGGGTTCGTGTACCGCGCCGAGTCGTTCGCGTTCATCACGAAGTCCGTGCGCGTGAGGCGAGGCGCCTGGTCGACGGGGAACAGTCCTCTGCCCGGACCCGACAGGTCGACCCACTCGTCACGTGATGTGCTGCCATCGAGGAGGATGACGCGCAGGCTCGCGAACCCCTTCACGTCCGGGACCGTCTCCCGGGCGGTGCGATACGCGGCGATGGCCTCGTCGCTCAACCGGGGCACCCGCGAGGCGTCCACGTAGCGGGTGTCTCCCCGCGCGCTCGTCATGATGGTGTTGACCCAGGGGATGCCGCGCACGGTGCGGTCCACCTCGGCGAGGGCGTCAAGGCTCTCCGCCCTGTTCATCCGCAGCCACTGCTCTGCGAACTGGTGGTTGTCCTCGTTCGCGTCTCGCAGCGTGTAGGCCACCGTGTCCGTCCAGGGGACCAGTCCGGGCCGCTCGACCATGGGCCCGTAATGCGAGCGCCAGAACGTGCGCGTCACCTGGCTCATCCGCCCGTCCGCCTCGAGCACGTCCACCGTGTGCTCCTCGTGCGTCATCCGACGGACCTGCCCGTCGTACAGATACGCCGTGGGATCTCCAGGGACCAGGCGGAGCCGGTACACGGTGAAGTGGCTCGACGCCGTCACCGTATGGGTCCACGCCACATTCCGGTTGAAGCCGATGTTGATGACCGGGATGCCCACCAGCGAGGCGCCGTACACATCCAGCCGTCCCGGGATGGTGAGGTGGCTCTCGTAGAAGCGCAGCGCTCCTTCCCACGGGAAGTGGGGATTGGCGACGAGCATCCCTCCGGCACTCCGCGAGCGCTCACGCCCGACCGCCCAGCCATTGCTCCCCAGGCTCGTCTCACGAACCCCCGGAGGCCACCCGAAGGGCAGTGAGGCTTCCTTCGTCGACACGCTCTCCACACCAGGAGGCTGGGCGTTGGCGATATCCCCGAGGAGCGGCTGCAACGTGTCCAACAGCGAGACATCCAGGTGGTACGCGAGCAGGTCCAGGCTGGTGATGGGCTTCACCCAGTTCGCGCCCGTGCACGGCGCGGGCAGTCGCTCCGGCGGGGTCTGCGCCAGGTAGTGGTTGTAGCCCTGTGCGAAGCCCTCCATCAGGTCGCGGACCTCCTGGGACTGACGCCCATACGCGGCCTGGGCCCGGGGCCGCAGCGCGAGGCCCCGATAGACGAGGTCGCTCTCGACGTGGACGTCCTTCTCGCCTCGACCGAAGTACCGCGCCCGCTCACCCCGGACCTTGAGGAACTGGTCCGCGAGCGTGCAGACCAGGTCCTGCGCTTGCGCGTAGCCGTAGCCCGCGCCGAGGCCTCGGTAGTCCGAGGCTGTGATGTGCGGAACACCATGGGCGGTCCGATGAATCGTGGCCTTCAGCGGCGCGGGCGGCGGCTCCGCCCTCCCGCACTTGGAGAAGGCGGCCATCCCGAGGACGAGCAGGTAGAGGCGCATGGCGGAGTCGGTCGAGTGGGTGGGCGCGACGGCTACGGCTCGATGAACGCGGAGAGGGCGCGGATGGTCGGGTGCTTGAAGAGGTGGGTGATGGACAGTTCCTTGTCCACGGCCTCCCGCAGCCGGTTGAACACGCGCACGACAGAGAGTGAGTCCCCACCAATCTGGAAGAAGTTGTCGTCCAGGCTCACCGACTCCACGTTGATGGCCTCCTTCCACAGCGCGGCGATGGTCCGCTGGAGTTCGGTCCACTGCGCCTGCGAAGGGGCCTGCGTCACCACGCGCAGCGTCTCGGGCGCGGGCAGGGACTTGCGGTCGACCTTGCCGTTCGGCAGCCGCGGCAGGCTGTCCACCTGGACGAGTTCGGACGGGACGGCATGGCTGGGGAGCTGCTGGAGCGCAGATTCCCTCAGCGCGGTGAGTGACACGCCCGCGTCCGCGACCACGTAGCCCACGAGCCGCTTGTTCTCGCGCTCATCGTCACGAACGGCGACCACGGCCTCGCGGACCGAGGGCAGGCGACTCAGCACGGCCTCGACCTCGCCCAGCTCCACGCGGAAGCCGCGCACCTTGACCTGGTCATCGACGCGCCCCAGGAACTCGAGGCTGCCATCCGGCAGGTACCTCGCCAGGTCTCCCGTCTTGTAGAGCCGGGCCTCGGTGTCCTGGATCGAAGGGTCTCGGATGAACCGCGCCGCCGTCAGCTCGGGGTGGTTGAGATACCCGCGTGTCACCCCCGGGCCTCCGACGTGCAGCTCGCCGGGGACACCGATGGGGACAGGGTGCAGGTGCGCATCGAGCAGGTAGATGCGCGTGTCCGAGATGGGGCGACCGATGGGAACACTCGCGCGCCGCGGAGCCTCTTCGAGCCTGTGCACCGTGCACCAGACCGTCGCCTCGGTGGGGCCGTACTCGTTGTAGAGGGCCGCGCTCGGGATGACCCGGCGATGCTGCTCGAAGAGCCGAGGCGGGCAGGTCTCGCCCGCGACCATGACGGTCTTCAGGGATGCGAGGTCCTCGGGACGGGTCTGCTCCAGCAGGAGCGAGTACACCGATGGGATGCACAGCAGGTGCGACACCCGATGCGCGGAGATCAACCCGCCGAGCACGCCGAGGTCGGGCAGGCCCTCGCCCTCGGGAAGCACGAGCGTGCCTCCCTGGCTCAGCGTCCAGAAGATGCCGGCCACGGAGCTGTCGAACGCGTAGGACGACAGCAGCAGGAAGCTGCTCACGGGCTCGCGGTAGTACGTCCACCTCGCGATGGTGGAGTGCACCACGTTCCGGTGCGTCACCTGCACGCCCTTGGGCATGCCGGTGGAGCCGGACGTGTAGATGACGTACGCCAGGTCGTTCTCACCGGCCAGCGGCGTGGGGCGCTCCTTGCCCTGTCTCGCGAGGTCGCTCCCGTCCACGCAGACCACCTGCGCTCCGTGCGTGGCGAACCGCGTGCGCAGCGAGTCCTGGGTCACCAGGACCGCGGCCTTCGAGTCCTCGAGCATGAAGCCCAGGCGCAGCGGGGGATACGACGGGTCCAACGGCACGTAGGCGCCACCGGCCTTCAGCACACCGAGCAGCGCCACGAGCAGCTCCGGAGCGCGCTGCAGGCAGACGCCGACGAGCTTTCCCGGCCCGACGCCCAAGCCACGCAGGTGGTGCGCGAGCTGGTTGGCCCGCTCATCCAGCTCGAGGTAGCTCAGGCGTTGACCGGCATGGGCCACGGCGACGGCCTCGGGTGTCCGGGTGGCCTGGTCCTCGAAGAGCCGGTGCAGTGAAGGCGACAGGGGGAACGCGGCGGGCTGGGTCTGGTTCCACTCGATGAGCAGCCGCCGCTCCTCGGCCTCGGGCAGCAGGGGCAGCTCAGCGAGGGGCCGCGTCGCATTCTCGACCACCGCGCGCAGCAGCACCTCCAGGTGCCCGCTCATGCGCCGGATGGTGTCCGCGTCGAACAGGTCGCTGTTGTACTCCCAGTGTCCGTGCAGCCCGAGGGGCGTCTCGTCCATCACCAGCGTCAGGTCGTACTTCGCGGTGACGCTCCCAATCTCCAGGGGCGAGAGCGTCAGCCCCGGCAGCGTCAGGTCCGACGCCGGCATGTTCTGCAGGATGAACATGACCTGGAACAACGGGTTGTAGCCGAGGGAGCGCTCGGGCTTGAGCGCGTCCACCAGCTTCTCGAAGGGCAGCGACTGGTGCTCGAACGCGGCGAGCGCCGTGGCGCGCGTGCGCTCCACCAGCTCCTCGAAGCGAGGGTTGCCACCCAGGTCCCCGCGCAGGACGAGGGTGTTCACGAAGAAGCCGATGAGCTGCTCCAGCTCCGGCTGCTCGCGGTTGGCCACCACCGTGCCCACGGGGATGTCCGTCTGACCCGTGTACCGGTGCAACAGCGTCTGGAAGGTCGCGAGCAACGTCATGAAGAGGCTCGCGTTCAGGCGGCGGCTCAGCGCGGACAGGCCCTTGCTGACCTGCGCATCCAGCGTGAAGTACTCCCGCGCGCCCGCGAAGCGCTCCGTCTCCGGGCGTGGATTCGCGAAGGGCAGCGTCAGCAAAGGCGGCGCGTCCTTCAGCTGCCGCGTCCAGTACTCGAGCTGCCGCTGGAGCACGTCGTCCTTCATCCACTGGCGCTGCCACATCGCGTAGTCCGCGTACTGGATGGGCAGCTCGCGCAGCGGAGACGGTCGGCCCGCGCTCAGCTCCCGGTACAGCTCCGCGAGCTCTCGCTGGAAGACGCCGATGGACCAGCCGTCGAGGACGATGTGGTGCACCACCGTGAGCAGCACGCTCTTGCGCGCTCCCAACTGGAACAGCGTGGTCCGCAGCAGCGCGCCCTTCATGAGGTCGAAGGGACGGCGGGACTCGGCGTCGATCAACCGTTGGAGTTCTCGGGACTGCTCCGCCTCCGCGAGCCCACCCAGGTCGACGACGTGCAGCCGCGTCGCCACCGTGGGCGTGATGATCTGGACGGGGCCCTCGGCGCCCTCGGCGAAGGAGGTGCGCAGGACCTCGTGGCGGCGGACGATCTCCTGGAGGCTTTGCTCGAGGACCGCGACGTCGAGCGTCCCTTCGAGGCGCAGCGCGGACACCTCGTTGTAGGCGTGGCCACCGGGGCGGAGCTGCTCGAACAACCACAGCCTGTTCTGCGCGAGCGAGACGGGGACCGGCGCCTGCGGGTCCGCGCGCCGGGTGATGCGCGGCGACTGCGTCTGGAGTGCCTCCTGCTTCAGGGACTTGAGAACCTGCGCGCGCTTCTCCGGCGAAAGGCTGTTGAGCAGCTCGAGGGTGTCCTTGGTCGCGGTCATGGGAAGGTTCGCTTCGTGAGGGTGTGAGGGGCGAGCTACGACCGGTCCTTCTTCCGGCGGTTCAGGTCGAGCGCTCGCTTCTGCTTCCGGATGCGGTCCTGGATGCGCTGCAGGTCGGTGTTGTCGGTGGCGCTCTCGTCGCCTCGGCTCAGGTAGGCCGCGAGGGAGCGGATGGTCGGGTGCTGGAAGAGCTGCACGAGCGGGAGCTCGCGCTTCAGCGTCTCCTGGAGCTGGTGGTGCATCTGGGTCGCGAGGAGGGAGTGGCCTCCCAGCTCGAAGAAGTTGTCGTCCACGCCCACGCGGTCGACCCGGAGCAGGGACCTCCAGAGCGCCGCGAGCGTCTGCTCCAGCTCCGTGCCGGGGAGGACGTAGGCAGCGGCCAGCTCCGGGCGCGAGGTGTCCGGAGCGGGCAGGGCGCGTCGATCGACCTTCCCATGCGACGTCAGCGGCAGCGCCGCGAGCGTCACGAAAGCCGAGGGCACCATGTAAGGCGGCAGTGAGTCGGCGAGGAAGCGTCGCAGCTCCACGACTCCGGGCCGCGCGGTGGACGTCTTCCAGACGAGATACGCGACCAGCCGCTTGTCACCCTGGGCCTCGGCACGCACTGCGACGGCGGCGTCGAGGACCTCGGGGTGCTGGCGCAGGGCTGCTTCAATCTCTCCGAGCTCGATGCGGAAGCCGCGCAGCTTCACCTGGTCGTCGATGCGCCCCAGGAACTCCAGCGTGCCGTCCGGTAGATAGCGCGCGAGGTCGCCCGTCTTGTACATCCGCTCGCCGGGCTCGGGATGGAAGGGGTCCGGCAGGAAGCGCTCCGCGGTCAGCTCGGGGCGGCGCAGGTAGCCGCGCGCCACTCCGGATCCGGCGATGTGGAGTTCGCCGGGCACTCCGATGGGGACGGGGCGCAGGTGGCCGTCCAGCACGTAGAGCCGCGTGTTCGCGATGGGCCGGCCGATGGGCACGGTGCCCGCGGCGAAGTCGAGGTCGGTGACTTCATGGACGCAGCAGCCGACCACGGTCTCCGTCGGGCCGTACTCGTTGATGAGCCTCGTCGAGGGGGCGTGTGTCCGCCAGAAGCCCAGGCTCTCGCGTGAGAGGGCCTCGCCGCCGATGACGAAGGTGCGTGTTGCCCCTTCGGCGCACTTCGCCGGGAGGGAGCTTCGCAGCACGTCGAGATGCGCGGGCGTCAGCTTGACGAGGCTGAAGTCGCGCTGCTCCCGGAGCAGCTCCACGAGCGCGGCGAGCTCCTCCTGCTCCCGCACGAGGATGACCTTGCGGCCCACCCAGAGCGGCGCGAAGAGCCCGGTGATGGTGGCGTCGAAGCCGATGGAGGTGATGACGGGCGCACCGTCGCCGTTCGCGACCTCGTAGGCTCGGGTGCACCAGGCGAGATAGTTCGTCAGCCCGCGGTGCTCGATGAGCGCGCCCTTGGGGCGCCCGGTCGAACCCGAGGTGTAGATGATGTACGCCAGATTCGCAGGCGTGGCCTGGCGCCCCAGGTTCTCGCGTCCGTTCCTCGCCAGCTCATCCCAATCCGAGTCCAGGCGGACGACCTTCGCGCGGGTCTCCGGCAGTCGCGACAGGAGCGCGTGGTGCGTGAGCAACACCGTGACCTGCGCGTCCTCCAACATGTACGCCAGTCGCTGCGGGGGGTACGACGGATCCAACGGGACGTAGGCGCCGCCGGCCTTGAGCACACCGAGCAGCCCGACCACCAGGTCGATGGAGCGCGGGAGACAGAGGCCGACGAGCTTCTCCGGTCCCACGCCGAGCCGCACCAGGTGCCGGGCGACCTGGTTGGCGCTCTCGTTGAGCTGGCGGTAGGTGACCTCCACGTCACCCTGAACGAGCGCGATGGCGTCCGGGGTCCGCGCGGCCTGGGCCTCGAAGCGCTCGTGGAAACACGGCTCCTCGGAGATGGGGATGCGGGTGTCGTTCCACTCCACGAGGATGCGCCGTCGCTCGACGGTGCTCAGCAGCGAGAGGTCCTCCACACGCTGACGCGGGTCCTCGATGATGGCCACGAGCAGGGCCCGCAGGTGGTCGTCCATGCGCCGCACCGTCGCCGCGTCGAACAGGTCGCTGCTGTACTCCCAGGCCGCCGTCATCGTCTCGCTGCCGTCGGTCAGCTTGAGCGTCAGGTCGAACTGCGCCGTGTGCTGCTCCAGCGCCACCGATGCAATGGTGAGGTCCCCCAGGATGGCGGAGGCCCCCGGAGTGCCTGTCACCAGGGCCGCGATGGCTTGCTGGCGGTGCGGCTTCTCCAGCACGAACATCGTCTGGAAGAGCGGCGAGCGGCTCGTGTCTCGCTCGGGCTGCAGGCGCTCCACGAGCAGGGCCAGCGGGTACTCCTGATGGGCCAGGGCCCCCAGGACCGTCTGTCGGACCTGCCGCAGGACGTCCTCGAAGGTGGGGTTGCCCGTGAGCCGTGCACGGAGCGCGAGCTGGTTCACGAGATAGCCCACGGTGCCCGCCAGCTCGGAGCGGGTCCGCCCCGTCACCGAGGTCCCCACGAGCAGGTCGTCCTGCCCCGAGTAGCGGTGGAGCAGGAGTTGGTAGGCCGCGAGCAGCACCATGTACGGCGTCGCGCCGTGCGAGGCCGCGAGCGCCCTCACGCCCGCGACGAGGTCGCCTTCCCAGCGGGAGAGGTGCACCGCGCCCCGGAAGCTCTGCACCGGCGGCCGGGGCCTGTCCGTCGGAAGCGCGAGGACCTGTCGGGCTCCGGCCAGCTGCTCCCGCCAGTATCGCCAGAGGACTTCGCCGGCGGGGCCCGACAGCTGCTCCGCCTGCCACTTCGCGTGATGCGAGGGCTGCGCGAGGACGGGTGGGAGGGAGACCGGGCGCCGGGCCCTGAGGTCGGAGTACACGACAGCCAGTTCGTCCAGCAGCACCACGAGCGACCAGAAGTCGGTCACCAGGTGATGCGCGGTCAGCACCAGGAAGTGGTCTCCAGCGGCCCTGTGGAACAACCGGGTTCGCAGGAGCGGCGCGACTCGTGTGTCGAAGGGACGGTGGGTGTGCTCCAGCACCGCCTTGTCGAGCGTGTCCTGGCTCCAGCCCCTGGCGTCGAGGTTCGCGAAGTCCAGCGGGGGTGCTTCGTGCACGCGCGCCATGGGCTGGCCCGACATCGTCTCGAATGACGTGCGGAGCGCGGAGTGTCTCTGGGTCAGGAGTCCGAGTGCCTCCTTCAGCTTCTCCACATCCAGGTCGGAGACGATGCGCACCGCGAACGACACGTTGTAGGCCGCGCTCTCCGGGGCCAGTTGATGGAGGAACCACAGCGCCTGTTGTCCTCGCGAGAGCGGATGGGTGGGCTGAACGGACGACTCGAGCGTGGTGGATGGCTCGGTGACGGGTGTCGATGTGTTGCCCAGGACCTCCAGGAGGTGCGCGGCGAGCTGCTCCAGCGTGCTGTCCTGGAGGAACAGGACCAGCGAGACGCTCACGCCGAGCTCCGTCTCGAACCGGTGTTGGAGCTCCGTCGCGGCGAGGGAGTCCGTTCCGAGCTGAAGGAGTGTTCGGGTGGAATCGACCTGCGAGACGGGCAGGCGCAGGACCTGCGCGACGACCTGCTGGAGCCACGCGGTCAGCCAGGGGAGCGTGAGCAGCTCCTCCCGTGCGAGGACGGTCCTCGGCGTCTCGATAGCGTCCGAGGCGAGGACGCTGTCGCCGATGGACTCGAAGGTCCCTTCGAGGAAGCGCGCGCGACATGCGCTTCGTTGGATCTTGCCGCTCGAGGTCTTCGGGAGCTGCCCGGGCTTGAGCAGGATGACGGCGTGCGCCTGCAACTCGTGGTGCTCGGCGATGGCGTGGCGGATGGCCGCGATGACCTCTTCGACGTTCGCCTTGCGCAGCGCGACGCGCTCGACCTCCTGCGCGATGACCAACCGCTCGGTGCCGTCCACGACGACGGAGAACGCCGCGCCTCCATCGGGCCGCAGCGCGGGATGACTCCGGGCGACGGTCAGCTCCAGGTCCTGGGGATAGTGGTTGCGCCCCCGGATGATGAGCAGGTCCTTGAGGCGGCCCGTGACGAAGAGCTCCTCGCCTCGGAAGAACCCCAGGTCTCCGGTTCGCAGGAACGGCCCTTCTCCCGTGTCGGCGAGGTGGGCGTGGAAGCTCTCTTCCGTCTTCGCCGCGTTCCGCCAGTAGCCCATGGCGACGCTTCCACCCGAGACCCAGACCTCGCCAATCTCGTCCGCGCCGCGGCGGGTCCGGGACTCGGGGTCGACGATGACCACCGTCGTGCCGGGATGGACCCGCCCCGAGCCGACCAGCGCCGTCGCCTTGTCTCCCCCGGACGCGGGCGCGACCTCGTGTCGCTCCAGTCGCTCGGTGTCCACGTCACAGTAGACAGGCGGCGCCTCGACGAGCCCTCCGGTGACCATCAACGTGACTTCGGCCAGGCCGTAGCAGGGATAGAAGCTCCGAGGGCTGAAGCCCTGTGGCGCGAAGGTCGCGGCGAACGCGTCCAGGGTGGCGCGGCGGATGGGCTCCGCGCCGTTGTAGGCCATGGTCCAGCAGCTCAGGTCCAGCCCCGCTCGCTGCTCGGGTGTCGTCCTTCGCACGCAGTGCTCGTAGGCGAAGTTCGGCCCTCCGCAGTGCGTCGCGCGCAGGTCCGAGATGGCCTTCAGCCAGCGGATGGGCTGCTGCAGGAACGACGCGGGGGACATGAGGTGCGCGGGGAACCCCGCGTAGATCGGCTGGAGGATCCCGTCGATGAGGCCCATGTCGTGGAAGCTCGGCAGCCACGTCACCGACACGTCCTGGGGCCCGAGCCCGAAGGCCCGGCGGATCTGCCCGGAGTTGTGGAGGAGGTTCGCGTGGCTGACCATCACGCCCTTGGGCGTCGACGTGGACCCCGACGTGTACTGGAGGAAGGCGAGCGTGCCTCCCTCCAGGGCGGGAGTGCGCCAGGCGGTCGCGCGCGAGTCCTCGACCTCGTCGGTCGACAGCAGCCTCATTCGCGCGAACTCGGGCTGCTCCGCGAAGTGCGCGCGGATGCCGTCGGCGAGCGGGGACAGCGTGAGGATGGCGGTGGGCTCCGAATCCAAAAGGATGGACCGGAGGCGTTGGACCTTCTGGTTGCGCCGGGGCGGATAGGCGGGCACGGGCACGACGCCCGCGTACAGGCAGCCGAAGAACGCGGCGATGAAGTCCAGGCCGGAGGGGTAGAGCAGGAGCGCGCGGTCTCCGACGTGACTCGAGTCCCGGAGCGTGGCCGCGATGGCCTTCGCCTTCCTGGCGAGGAGCTCGTAGGTCAGCGACGCGCCCTGGGCCGTGTCGTCCCCCAGGAAGGAGAACGCGAGCCGTTCGGGCTGGTGCTCCGCCCGATGCTCCAGCAGGTCGACGAAGGTCGGGTGCTCGCGGCCCGACCCGGGCTCACTTGTCGCCATCGAGCTTCCTCAGGATCTCAGCGAGCTTGTCCGCGCTCACCGTGCCGATGAGCGCCTCGTCGATGGCCGTCGACATGCCTCGGAGGGTGGGGTGCGTGTAGATGCTCTTCGTGGACAGCTTGACGCCGAAGCTCCTGTTCACCCGGGAGATGAGCTGCGTGCCGATGAGCGAGTCCCCGCCCAGCTCGAAGAAGTCGTCCGTCGCGCCGATGCCGTCGATGCCGAGCAGCTCCTGCCACAGGGGGGCGAGCGACTCCTCGGTCTCTCCTCGTGGTCGCTCGTAGGTGTTGCCCAGCTTCGGTCGCGCGTGCAGGGAGGTCCCGCCCAGGGCCTCCAGGTAGAGCTCGGAGAGGTCGCGCCCGCGCGTCTTCATCACCTGGAGGTAGTCGGACGTGGAGATGAGCACGTGCGGGAGCCTGGACCCCAGGACGCGGCGGAAGACCTCGACTCCCTCGTGGTGCAGGATGCCGCGCTGGTCGAAGTCCTCCTCCTTCAGCTTCTGGAGTACCCGCGGCGCGCGCGCGTCGTAGGCCATGCCCTCGCCCCGCCACACGTCCCAGCTGATGCACGCCACGCGGCGATGGGCGCGCGCACTCCGGCCGTGGACGAACGCGTCGAGGAAGTTGTTCGCCGCCGAGTACGCGACCTGGCCGAACCCCGGCTCGATGGCCGAGAGCGAGGAGAAGAGGAGGAAGAAGTCGAGCGGCGCGTCCGCGAAGAGGTCGTGCAGGACCAGCGTTCCCAGCACCTTCGGCGCGAGCACGCGCGACAGCTCCCCGGGTGACTTCTGCTGGATGGCGCCGTCACCGAGCACGCCGGCCGAGTGGATGACGCCCTGGATGGGACCGAAGCGCTCGTTGGCGCGTGAGCGCGCCGTCCGCATCTGCTCGGCGTCGGCGACGTCCGCGCGGAGGACCAGGACCTCGGAGCCCAGCTTCTCCAGCTCGCGCAGCGCGAGGATGTGACGGTGGGTCGGGTCCTCCTTGGGATGCGCGGACAGCCACGCGTCCCACTCCCTCGGGTCCGGGAAGGGGGAGCGCTGTGTCAGCACGAGCTTCGCCTGGACGGCGCGCGCCAGGTACTCGGCCAGCGTGAGGCCCACCTTCCCCAGGCCGCCAGTGAGCAGGTAGACGCCGTGCTTTCGCAGCACCAGCGGAGGCTCGGGTGGGGCCTCCAATCGGACCGGCTCGAGCGTCCGCACCCAACGATGGGGGCCTCGATACGCGACGATGGCCTCCGATGACGTGGCCTGGAGCTCCTCCAGGAGCTGCGTCACCGGGTCCTCGAGCCCCGCTCGGGTCGGCACCGCGAGGTCCACGCTGGTGCACTGGATGTTCGGATACTCCAGCGGGATGACCTTGCACGGCGCGAGCAGCAGGGCCTTCTCCGGGGCCACCTCGTCGCCGTGGACCTCATGCAGGTCGTTGGACACGACCCAGAGCCGGAGCGCGTCCGTGACGCCTCGGCTGCCCAGGGTCTTCGCCAGCAGGAGCAGGCTGTCGAGTCCGAGCACTCGCGCCTGCTCGACCGCCGCGAGGCCCACCGTGGCGGTCTCGGAGGCGGTGACACTCCACAGGTGCACCATCCTGCTCGGGGTGATTCCCTGTCCCTGGAGCGCGCCGAGGAGCGCGTCGTAGTCGGCGGGCGCCTTCGGGTCGATGGTGAATCGATTCGGCCCGTCCTGGTGGAAGCCGGTACCGGCCCGCACCGTGATGCTGGCGTTGCCCAGTCGCTCCGCCAGCGCATCGCCCACGCCCAGCGCGTCGACGAAGAGCAGCCAGTGCCCGGCATCACCCAGAACCGACGGCTCATGACGGGGCACCCGCTTCCATGAGGGCACGTAGAACCAGTCGCCCACGTCGGCCTTCTTCGTGAGTCCCGCGGCCGCGCGAGGCTCTGTCTCGCCCGCGAGCCGCGTCGACTCCGTGAAGGCCGGCGCCACCGACTGTCCCGAGAGCGGTGACGAAGAGGCCTGAGCGAGCAGTGCGTGTTGTCCCAGGACATCCACGTCAGGCGCGGCCGCGGTCCTGCTGAACCCACTGGCCCCGAGGACCGCGCTCCACTGCGCGGGCGTGAAGAAGGGGTTGCCCTGGTCTCGCTCCGGGTCCTCGACCGGATTCATCATCAGGCTGTAGGTGATGGCGAAGTCCGGCGTGGGCTCGGTCAGCTCGCCCAGGAGCAGCAAGCCCCCGGGCGCGAGGAGCGAGCGCACGTGCGCGAGCGTGGTGCGCAGGTTGCGCGTCGCGTGGAGCACGTTGACGGCGACGATGACGTCGAACGACTCGAGGGGAAGCCCCTGCGCCTCGGGCGCGCGCTCGATGTCCAGCGGGACGTACTTCATGAACGGCCAGGCGCTGAACTTGCGCTTCGCCTGGGACAGGAACAGCGGCGCCACGTCGGTGAACGTGTACTCGGTGCGCTCGCGCGGCAGGATGGGGAGCAGCTCCGTGGTCGCGATGCCCGTGCCGCCGCCAATCTCCAACACCCGGAGCTTCGTGGCGGGCCCGAGCTGCCGCACCAGTCGCTCCACACCGGCGCGCAGGATGCCTCGGTAGTACGTCTTCAGCCCGAACTCCGTCTGCGCCTTCTCGGCCGAGCCCTCCAGGATGGACGCGAACAGCTCCGTCGGTGACTGCTCCCCGCGCAGGACGTCCCTCAGTGCGTCGCCACACCGGCGGATGAGGTCCACCACCTGCGGCGTCCTCGCCCAACGCTCCTCCGCGTCCCGCACCCGTGACTGCACCGTTTCAAGGGAACACGGGCGCAACGACCGATAGCGCCCCGTCGTGTCCTGTTCGAGCTGCCCTGCCTCCACGAGCAGTCGCAGCCACCGGGACAAGAGCTGCTCGTACCGGCCGATGACCCGGCACTGTCCGAGGAGCTCCTCGCGCGTGTACGCCGCGCTCGAATCAGGGAAGGCCCCGAGGGCGCGCAGCGTCACGTTCATGTACGCGGTGCAGGCCGCGTCCAGGCTGTGCTTGTCGAGCTGATGCGAGGAGGCATCGAAGCCCGCGAGCTCTTTCTCCGCCTGGGCACGCGCCGCCTCCTGCACGGGCTGCCAGAGCGTGGGCGATTCGGTGGCCTCCGCGCGAGCCGGGTCGATCCAATAGCGCTGACGCTCGAAGGGGTACGTCGGCAGGGGGACACGGCGGGGACGTGCGTCCCGCTGCGCCCTGGGCCAGTCCACCGAGAGGCCCTCCATCCAGAGCTGCCCGAGCGTGTCGAGCACGAACGAGAGGTCCGACGTCTGCTCTCGCGGATGCGGCAGGGACGAGAACACCGCCTGCGCGGGCGCGCGTCCGGGATGCTTCCTGACGAGCTGGGTCAACGTCCTGCCCGGGCCGACCTCGAGGAGCGCTCGCTGCCGGTCCTCGAACAACACACCGACACCCGCGGAGAAGCGCACCGTGCGCCGCAGGTGCTGGACCCAGTAGTCGGGGTCCGTCGCCTGGGCGGCCGTCAGCCACGTGCCGGTGAGGTTCGAGACAATGGGCGTCCGGGGCGCGTCGAGGCGCAGGCGTCGGAGCTGCGCCGCGAAGGGCGCCAGCACCGGCTCCATCATCTCCGAGTGGAACGCGTGCGAGGTCTCCAGGAGACTGCCGCCGAGCCCGCGTGAATCGAGCTGCTGTCGCAGCGCCGCGATATCCTCCGTCGTCCCCGAGACGACGCAGGACGAGGGCGCGTTGACGGCGGCCAGGCCGAGGCGTGTGCCTCCCAGCAGCGGTGTCAGCTCCTGCTCCGACAGCGGGACGGCGAGCATCGCGCCGGGCGGGAGCGCCTGCATCAGTCGGCCCCGAGCGACAACCAGCGCCAGCGCGTCCTCCAGCGAGAACACGCCCGCCAGCGTCGCGGCGACGTACTCCCCCAGGCTGTGGCCGATGGCCGCGTCCATCCGCAGGCCCCAGGCCATCCACATCCGCGCGAGGGCGTACTCGATGACGAAGAGCGCGGGCTGGGCGTTCTCCGTGCGCTTCAGCTTCTCGGCCGCGAGCTCGCGCTGCGAGTCCGGCGGGTAGAGCAGGGCCTGGAGATCCACACCGTGGCGACTCCGGAGCAGGTCGAAGCACCGGTCCGCGTGCTCCCGGAACGTCGGCTCCGTCCGGTGGAGCTCGCGTGCCATGCCGACGTGCTGGCTGCCTTGTCCGCTGAAGAGGAACGCGATGCCCCGGGCCGGAGACTCCGTATGCCGGGTGCGCACGCGCTGTGCGTCGCGCGTGCCCAGCGCGGAGGCCGCGTCAGCGAGGCCGTGGCACACCAACACGCGGCGATGCGCGAAGGGCTTGCGCCCGACCTGGAGCGTGTAGGCCACGTCCGCGAGCTCCAGCTCCGGGTGCGTATCCAGGTGATGGGCCAGGTTCGTCGTCGCCTGCTCCAGCGCCTCGCGCGTCTTCGCGGAGAGCACGAGCAGGTGTGGCCCCGCGACGGGCTTCGTGCGCGCGGGTACCGGCGGCTCCTCCAGGATGGCGTGGGCATTCGTACCGCCCAGGCCGAAGGAGCTGACGCCGGCGCGCCGGGGGAACCCCTGGGGCTTCCACTCGGTGAGCGCGGTGTTGACGAAGAAGGGCGTGCTGGCGAAGTCGATGCGCGGGTTGGGCGTCTCGAAGTGCAGGCTCGGCGGCAGCTGCCCATGCTGGAGGGCGAGGGTGGTCTTGATGAGCCCCGTGACACCCGCCGCCGCGTCCAGGTGCCCGACGTTGGTCTTCACCGAGCCGAGCGCGCAGAACGACGTGGCCTCCGTGCTGGCGCGGAACGCCTGCGTCAAAGCCGCGACCTCGATGGGGTCTCCGACGGTGGTGCCCGTGCCGTGGGCCTCCACGTAGGTGATGCTCCGGGCGTCGACCCCCGCGGAGGCGTGGGCCTCCATGATGGCGGCCGCCTGCCCGTCGATGCTCGGCGCCGTGTAGCCCGCCTTCGTCGCGCCATCGTTGTTGATGACCGCGGACTTGATGACCGCGTAGATGCTGTCCCCATCCGCGAGCGCGTCCTCCAGCCGCTTGAGGATGACGACCGCCGCGCCGTTCCCGATGACGGTGCCCTGGGCCCGCGCGTCGAACGCGCGACAGTGTCCGTCCGGCGAGAAGATGCTGCCGGGCTGGTGCAGATACCCCGTCTGCGGAACGGTGATGGAGACGCCGCCCGCCAGCGCCAGGTCACACTGGTACGTGAGCAGCGCCTGGTGCGCCACCGCCGTGGCCACCAGCGACGTCGAGCAGCCAGTCTGCAGCGTGAGGCTGGGCCCCTTGAGGTTCAGCTTGAAGGAGACCCGCGTCGCCAGGTTGTCCTTGTCGTTGCCCAGCAGGACCTGGTGCCCCGTCTCCGGGCCGAGCAGGTGGGGATGCGTCGCGAGGTTGAACAGCAGGTAGCTGGGCCAGCCCGCGCCCGCGTACACGCCCACGGTGCCTGCGTGGGTGTCCGAGGTGTAGCCCGCGTGCTCCAGCGCCGACCACGCGACCTCCAGGAACACCCGCTGCTGCGGGTCCGTCAGCTCGGCCTCACGGGGACTGAAGCCGAAGAACGCCGCGTCGAACAGCTCCGCGCCGGCGAGCACCCCCTTCGCCCGCACATAGTGCGGCGAGGCCAGCGATGCGGGCGGGACACCGCGGGCGCGCAGCTCCTCGTCGGAGAAGAACGTGAGCGTCTCCGTGCCCGCCTTCAGTGCGCGCCAGAACGAAGCGATGTCCGCGCAACCTGGGAACCGCCCCGCCATTCCGATGATGGCGACCGCGGCCCCGGTGTCGCTGGTGGGCTCGAGTGACTCCACGGGCTGCGACTCCTTGGGAAGAACGCCAGGGGTGGACGTGCCTAGAAGTTGAGGAAGCTGAGGCTGGAGAAGATCTTCCGCCGCGTGTCCGTGTAGGCATTGCGGCCATGCAGGTAGCGGGAGTTGTCGATGAACGCCAGGTCCCCCGGATGCCAGGCGATGGCGTCCTCCAGCTCCTTCATCGCCTCCTGGACCTCGGAGACGATGTCGTCCGAGATGGCCGAGCCGTCATCGAAAGACATCAGGTCCCCCAGTGTATTCTTGCGCTCCGACAACAGGCTGTTCGCGAACGCGTCCTGCCCTCCGTAACGGGTCTTCACCACCGCGGGACAGACATATTCGAGGTAGATGGAATCGTCTGGGCTGACGTAATAGGAGACACCCTCAATTCCATCCAAGGTGGTCTGAACGTCGGCCAGGGTGGCGCCATTCCCCATGAAGCGCTGCCATTTGTCGTTGGAGTATCGCTGGAAGAATCGCAGCTTCTTGTTCCGGAAGAGCTGCTTGAGCTCCGGGCGGAGCTTCTCCCAGAGGCGGACCCCGTCCCAGGCGAGCGTCTCGCCGCCCTCCGCCGCGGGGACGCTGCAGCAGAACCAGAGCGCGTCCGGACGGAAGGGGGAGTTGGCCTGCTCGGCGTGGGGCTCCACGTAGCCCATGCCCTCGGTCACCATCTGCACATAGCCGTCGCTCCCGGCGACGACGGGGCGCAGGCGGTCCCGGTTGAAGCGCGTGCTGAAGCGACCCGCGAAGTCATGCATCACCTGCGGGCTGGTGGTGAAGCCCCGGAAGATGACCAGGCCCGCGGACTTGAAGAGCGCGATGAGCTCCTCCGCGGGCAGTTGGAGGATGTCGTCCGGACCCTCCCGGTGGACGAGCCGGCCACTGCCGCTTCCAAACGGTTCGATTCTGAGCGTCATGGACGCCTCCCCTCGATGCGGGTGATGGCTGTAATTTTATGGATAGACAGTCTTGGTCAGGTTATCCGGGTATATGCCGGAATATGCGCTAGGCTTGATGATTTGATTGAATGGGATGGAAGTCAATACGAAGTCAATGCAGAGGCCCCTCATGCGAATCGGTCTCGTTGCACTCCCCTGGTCGCTCCATCGGCATCCCTCCTCGGCGATGGGGGCGCTGTCCGCGTACCTGCGTCAGCAGGAGCCGACGGTGGAGGTGGAGTGCCGCTCCGCCTATCTCGAGGTGGCGAACGAGATTGGCCTGGCGTTCTATGACCTCATCTCCCAGAACTCGTATGAGGTCGGAGAGATGTTGTACACGCCGTGCCTCTTCCCGCAGCAGAAGCAACGGGTGCGTGACTTCTTCGTCAAGCGGATGGAGGCGACCGGAGAGGCATTGACGGGGCCCGGCGCCATCGTGTCCCCGGCCCACTTCGGGGAGGCGTCGACGTGGGAAGAAGTCTTCGACACGCTCACCGCCCGGCTGGAGGCGCACCTGGACCGGCTGGCGGACGCGCTGGCGGGGCGCTTCGACGTGGTGGGCCTCACGACCTGCTTCGGTCAGCTCTTCGCGAACCTCTCGCTCTGTCAGCGCATCAAGCAGCGCTCGCCCGCCACGAAGACGTTGCTGGGCGGGTCGACCATCTCCAACCAGGTGGGGCCATCGCTGCTGAGGGAGTTCGACTTCCTGGACTACATCATCCAGGGAGAAGGGGAGCAGCCGCTGCTCGCGCTGGTGCGTCAGCTGCGCGAGGGGCAGACGGAGATGCGGGGCATCAAGGGCGTCATCTCGCGGGCCACGGCGGGGGAGCTCGCGGGCGGCGCGCAGCTCTGGGAGGTGCCCAACATCAATGCGCTCCCGCTGCCGGATTACGACGAGTATGCGCGCAAGGCGGAGGAGGGGAACCTCCTGTGGTTCCTCACCATCGAGGGCTCGCGCGGGTGTTGGTGGGACCGGGCCAAGCGCACGGGGAACCCGAAGGCCACGTGCTTCTTCTGCAACCTGAACGTGCAGTGGAATGGCTACCGCGAGAAGAGCGCCGAGCGCGTGGTGACGGACATCCTGGCGCTGAACGGGCGCTACCAGACGAACGTGCTCTTCTTCCTGGACAACATCATCCGCGCCAAGGGCATCGAGGAGTTCGCGGACCGGGTCATCGACACCGGGAAGGACTTCGTCATCTTCTATGAGATGCGCGCCAGCGTCCGGCCCTACGAGCTCTTGCGGCTCTGGGAGGCGGGCGTGCGCTACGTGCAGTTCGGCATCGAGGGGCTGTCCAATTCGTACCTGAAGCGGATTGGCAAGGGGACGTCGGTCATCGCCAACCTGCAGGCGATGAAGGTCTGCCACGAGCTGGGCATCCTCAACAGCGCGAACCTGTTGACGGACTTCCCGGGCGCGCGGCAGGAGGAGGTGGAGGAGACGACGCAGATCATCCTGGACTACGCGCTGCTCTACACCCCGCTGAACCCGAACCGCTTCTGGCTGGGGCGGGGCGCGACCATCGACACGCTGAGCCAGGAGTACGGCCTGTCGAACATCCGCAACGCGGACTTCTACAAGGTGGGGTTGCCGGAGGAGGTCTATCAGCGCATCTCGCTGCTCGACCTCTCGTATGACAGCCCGAGCACGCCCACGGACTGGAGCAGCGTCTACGACGCGTGCCGGAAGTGGGGGCGGGCCTACGCGGCGGCGAAGGAGACGCAGTACCGGCACCTGCTGACGTACCTGGACAGCGGCGACTCGATGCGGCTCTACGACACGCGCAGCGGGATGCTGAACAACATCGTGCTGCGGGGACTGGAGCGGGACGTCTACATGGCCTGCATGGAGATCCAACGCTGGGAGGACCTCCGCGAGGAGTTCATCGAGACCGGGCGCGCGACCCAGGACGAGGTCGCGGCGCTGCTCGGACGCTTCGTCGAGCAGCGCATCGTGTACCAGGAGGGGAGTCGGCTGGAGGGCAGTCGCTTCCTGTCGCTCGCGCCCGCGTACACCGCGGAGATGGCGACCCGCCGCATCCGCCGCGCCCACGAGGCCGCGCAGCTGCGCCGCAAGAAGGGGACGGCCGCGCCTCGACAGGAGCAGCCCGTCGCCCTCGCCGAGAGCGCTTGAGCGGACGCCCCGGCGTGGACCCTGCTGGGGGTGTGTAACCATCGGGGGCGATATCGCGTATGGTGGGAGTCTGGCCCCCCGCGTCCATGGTGCGGGGGGCATCCGTTCAGCCGGAGGCCTCCCCGTGGTCAGCCCCATCTCCCCTCGGACCGTTTCCATCCCCACCCAGGCCCGTACGACGGAGCCCGTCGCGTCCCCGGCGACGCCGCTCCCCGCCGTGAGCCCTTTCTCCCAGGACGCCCTGGAGCGCGCGAAGCCCGAGCTCGTGAACCTCACGGGGCACAGCCCGGCGCGCACCGCCGCGCCCGAGGGGGCGAGCGCCGTGGCGACGGACGCGGGGGCCGCGCAGTCGGTCGGCCCGAAGCTGCTGCACCTGGACGCCGGTTGGACGCCGCAGGGGCAGGGCTACGACGCGAAGCGCGACCAGGTGCTCACGACCTACTACGCCGATGGCCGTGGCGTGCTGCTCTCGCTCCAGGACAAGGACTCGGGCGTGGAGGCGCAGCAGGTCCGCCTGGGGGGCTCCAGCTCCAACCCCGAGGCCGGGGCGCCCTCTCACGGTGGCGGTGTCTCCACGGACGGTGAGTTCGTCTACGTTTCCGACACCCATCACCTCTACGTCTACCGGCGCGAGGACATCGAGAACGCGAAGCCGGGCGCCGAGGTGCCGGCCTTCCAGGTGACGGAGGTCCCCAGCGGCGACGGGCTGACGGACCCGGCGACGGGCATCGGCCTGGTGTCCGCCGGCAGCTACATGACGGTGAGCGATGGCTACGCGTACGTCGGCTCGTACAGCAAGGACGGCGATGGCAAGGCGGGCGCCGTGTGGCGCTACGAGCTCGACGAGAAGACCGGGGAGATCATCGAGGGCTCGCGCCAGGGCCCCATCCGCGCGCCGGACCGCGCGCAGGGCATGACGGTGGTCGACGGGGCGCTGCTGTTCACCACCGGCGACCAGAAGCTGGTCTACCAGCCTTTCGAGGGCACCCCGGACTCCTTCACCGCGGACATCTCCGAGCGCAAGGACATCAGCAACGGGCTCATCGACCCGTATGCCCAGGGCTTCAACATCATCGATGGCGAGCTGTGGGTGACGTACGAGAGCGGCTCGGAGAAGTACCGCGACAAGCTCAATCCCAAGTATGAGCCCCGGGAGCACATCCAGCGGATTCCGCTGGAGGACCTGGACCTCGAGGCCGTCGGCGTCACGCCCGAAGACCTCGAGGGCTGAGGCTCGCGATGCGGCGCGCCGCGCAGGCGAGGCGCTGCATGCCGCGTCGGGTGTCCGCTCACCCCGCGGTGCGCGTGAGGCAGTAGAGGGTGGTGAGCTCGCGAGAGCGCGCCATGTGCAGCGGGTCCGAGGTGTCCTTGGACTTGGAGTGTCGGGCCGCTGTCGAGCGGCTCCACTTCACCGTCAGGCCGCAGCGGGCGAACTGCTCCTGGAGCCATCCCTGGGGGCGCAGGCCGAGCAGGACCGCGAGGTCGGAGAGGATGAGCAGCCCCTCGCCTCCGGGCGTGAGCGCGTCGGGGAGCCCTTCGAGGAAGCGCCGCAGGAACTGGTTGTCCTCGTCGAACACCGCGCGGTCCACGCGGTTCTTCGGGGGCTCTGGAATCCACGGCGGGTTGCACACCACGAGGTCCGCCTTGCCCTCCGGGAAGAGGTCCCCCTCGGTGACCTGGAAGGACTTGCGCAGCCCCAGCCGCTCCGCGTTCTCCCGGGCACAGGCCACCGCGCGGGAGTCGATGTCCGTCGCCTGCACGGACGAGGCGCCTCGCTGGAGGAGGAGGAACGAGAGCACACCCGTGCCCGTGCCGATGTCGAACACGCGCGGGCCCTTCAGCGTGGGGAGCGAGAGGAGCAGCTCCACGTAGTCGGTGCGAGTGGGCAGGTACACGCCGTAGTGCGGATGGATGAGGCCGGTGAGGCCGGGCACCGACAATCCCTTGCGCCGCCACTCCGCGGCCCCGAGCATGCCGAGCAGTTGCTTGAGAGGGACGACGGTGAACTCCGTCTCGGGCTCGCCCCAGACCTGTCGGCAGGCCAGGGCGACGTCGGGTGCGCGTGAGAGTGCGAGCCGGTAGTCGCGGTCGAGTGACACGACGATGCGCGACAGCGTCTCGTGCTCCAGTTGCCGTGCGCGGCGCTCGGCGCGGAACGCCTCCAGGGGAGTGCGGGCGTTCGACGCACGCTCCAGTCGGCGGCCGAGTGCGCCCAGCAGCTGCTTCGCGTTGTGGAAGTCGCCGGAGTACAGCAGGAACTCGCCTCGGCGGACCCGCTTGAGCGCCGTGTCCGCGCTGAGCCGATCGTCCACCGGGTGCAGTCGGGCAGGAGAGGGCTCATCGCTCTCCGAGCGCCAGGTGAACGGGGCGCCAGCAGGCAGCGGTGCGGCGGGGGCGACGGTGGGCGCCGGTCCCTTGGACGGGGGAGCGGTTCGAGGGGGGCGTGGCATGGACCCGGTGGGTAGCACGTCCACGCGCGGGTGTGGAGACAGCGTGCGGAGAGGGGCATGAGGCCCCCCTCCGCGTCGCCTTCGTCACGGAATCTCGGGCGGGCAGTAGATCGCGCAGTTGCCAGGACCCTGCGGGAAGCAATCCTCCGGGCACGTCGCCCGGGTCTCCGAGCCATTGCAGATACCGTCACCGCAAACCATGCAGTCCGCTGGGCAGAGCTCACCTGACTCACAGACGTTGTCCCCGCACGGTTCCCCAGGGGAGTCCATGGTGACATCTGTCGTGGGTGTGTGGCTTTGGCGCTCGTTGAATCGCAGACAGGGTGTCTGGATGTGTCGGCGAGCGGCGGGGGGCGCGATTCCCTCGCCAGGTCAGGGGCACCTCCGAGCTCGATGGCGGAACGCCCCGCGAGCGGCACCCGTCAGGCAGCCAATCGCCCGCCCCGGCGAGCGAGCGATTTCAGTTGCGTCGCTGAAATTGCGAGTCAATATTGAAATGAAAAGTGAAGGAGAGCACGTGACGACGAGCGTGACCGAGAAGGTGTACCGACGGGGCCCGTTCCCCGTGAAGTTCCGCTGCCTGGAGGTGCTGCGGGTGACGCCCGTCACCCCGCATGTGGTGCGCATCACCCTGGGCGGCCAGGACATCGAGGGCTTCCACAGCGAAGGCGCCGATGACCATGTGAAGGTCCTGTTCCCGGAGCAGGGCAAGCGCCGGCCCGTGATTCCGACCATGGGCCCCACCGGCCCCCAGCTCCAGCCCGGTGAGAAGAAGCCCGACTCGCGCGACTACACGCCGCGCCGCTACGACTCCACCACCGGCGAGCTGGACCTGGACTTCGTCCTCCACGGCTCCGGCCCCGCATCTTCGTGGGCCGCCCAGGCGAAGCCCGGCGACATGCTCGGCGTCGGCGGCCCGCGCGGCTCGCTCTTCGTCTCCAATGACTTCGACTGGTACCTGCTCGCCGGCGATGAGACCGCCATCCCCGCCATCGCCCGCAGGCTGGAGGAGCTGCCCGAGGGCGCCCGCGCCATCGTCTTCGTCGAGGTGGCCGACGCCAGCGAGGAGCAGCCGCTCACCACCCGCGCCAACGTGACGCTCACCTGGCTGCACCGCAACGGCGCCGAGGCGGGCTCCACCGGCCTGCTCCACAAGGCCATCCGCGAGCTCGACTTCCCGCCCGGCGACTACTTCGCCTGGGTGTCCGGAGAGTCGTCGGAGATGCGCACCATCCGCGAGCACCTGCTCAACGAGCGCGGCACGCAGAAGAGCTGGGTCCGCGTCACCGGCTACTGGAAGCGTGGCCACGCGGACCACATCCACGATTCCAAGTGAAACACCCCTCGGGGAGGCCAGCCACTCCGGCCTCCCCGAAGGCGAGCGCTACGCGGGCTTCGCGAGCGAGCGCAGCACCTCGCCCGCCATCTCCACCGTGTAGTCGATCTGCTCCTCGGTGTGCGCCGCGCCGATGAAGTTCACGTCCCGGCGCAGCAGGATGCCCCGACGCGCCATGCCGCCCTGGAACGGCGTCATCAGCTTCGCGTGCTCCGCCATGTCGGGCGAGTAACGGAAGAAGGGGATGGCGTCGTAGCCCAGCACGCGCAGCGACGAGCCCGCCGCCTCCGCCTTCTGGTTGATGCCCTCCCGCAGCTTGCGGCCCAGGTGCGAGACGTGCTTCGCCGGGTCGTTCTGCTTGTAGTGCTTGAGCACCGCCTCGCACACCGCCAGCGTCAACAGCTCACCGCCGAAGGTGGTGGACACCTGCAGGTCCGCCAGCTTGGAGAGGTACTTCGCCGGGCCGGAGATGGCCGACAGCGGCATGCCCGCGGCGATGCTCTTGGACATGCAGCAGATGTCCGCCTTCACGCCGAAGAACTCCTGCGCGCCGCCCAGCGCCAGACGGAAGCCCGTCACCACCTCGTCCATCACGAACATCACGTTGTGCGCCGTGCACGCCGCGCGCACCTGCTTCATGAAGTCCGCGGACAGCACGCGGTTGTACGGGATGGAGAGGATCACCGCCGCCAGTTGGCTGGCCTGCTTCTCGATGGTGGACAGCAGCACCGCCTCGTCCGGGGGCGTGAAGAGCGGCAGGCGCGTCGTCAGGCCGGCGATGGCGGCCGGCACGCCCGGCGTGTCGAACATGAAGTGGTCGTGCCAGCCGTTGTAGCCGACCGTGATGATGCGCTCCTTGCCCGTCACGTAGCGCGACAGGCGCACCGCCGCGGACGTGGCGTCCGCGCCCGTCTTGAAGAAGCGCGCCTGCTCCGCGCCCGGCACCAGGTCCAGCAGGGCCTGGATGGACGTCACCTCGACGGGCGTGGGCAGCGAGTGGAGCACCCCTTCCTCCAGGTGCTTGCGAATCGTGTCCACCACCGCGGGGTGGTTGTGGCCCAGCATGTTGGCGCCGAGGCCGCTGATGAAGTCGATGTACTCCTGGCCGTCCACGTCCTCCACCAGCGCGCCCCGGCCCTTGGCGAGGAACACGGGGAAGGAGCCGGGGGCGAAGTGCTCCGGCTTCTTCATCATCGACTGGGTGACGCCGGGGACCGTCTTGCGCGCCTCGGCGAGGAACTGGTTCGAGCGCTCCAGCTTCATCTCACCCTGGATGGGGCGGGGGAGGGACGGGTGCTTCTGGGGGGGCATGTCCATGGGGCTTCCTTTGAATCGAGGTGCTGCGGGGGCTGCGTTTCAGGGAGAAGGTTCGAGGCTCACGTCGTCGCCGTCTTCAGGGCCACCGCGCTCCGGCCGAGCGTCCACAACAGGCCCAGCGACAGGAGCGTCACGGCCACGGCCATCCACCCCACCTGGCCGAAGCCGACGAGCGCGCCGTCCGGAGCGGTGGTGATGAAGAGGCCGCTCACCCACGCGGCCAGCCCGGAGGCGCCGTCGCTCGCGGCCATGTTGACGGCGAGGAACCGTCCGCGCAGCGAGGGCGGCACGCGCGACGACACCAGCGCGATGGTGGGGATGGCGCGCGTGGACGTCACCGCCATGAAGAGCACGAAGGCCGCTGTCACCACCGGCAGCGACGACGAGGACAGGTGTGTGAACAGCAGGTGCGGGCCCACGGTGCCCACCAGGAGCCACCCGAGCATCCGCCCCGCGCCCAGGCGGTCCGTGAAGCGCCCCACCAGCTTCGCCGCCACCAGCGTTCCCGCGCCGCCGCCCAGGTACACCCACGGCAGGTCCGTCTGCGCGAGGCTCAGGTTGCCCACCATGAAGGTGCCCAGGTACGGAATCAGCAGGAAGCTGGCGAACACCACGAAGAAGGTCAGCACCCAGCCCATCGCCACGCCCGGCGAGGCCAGCGTCGACAGCGGATTGCTCCGGGGCTCGTGGGCGCCGCGCGACAGGTGCTGTACGACGGGCGGGAGCACGCGCCACAAGCCCAGCCACAGCACGAGCGCGAGCGCGCAGATGACGAAGAACGGCGAGCGCCAGCCGAACAGGTTCGCGAGCCCCAGGCCCAGCGGCACCCCGGCCACGGCGGACAGGCCGAGCGCGGACATCACCGTGCCGATGGCCCGCCCCCGGCGCTCGCCCGGGACGACGTCCGCGATGATGGCCATGATGACCGCGCCCATCAGCCCCGCGCACGCCCCCGCCAGCGCGCGCGCCACCAGCAGCGAGACGAACCCCGACGCGAGACCGCAAGCGGCGGTGGCGAGGATGAAGCCCGCGTAGATGGCCAGCAGCGTGCGCTTGCGGTCGAACCTGTCCAGCCAGAACAGCCCCAGCACCCCCATGGCCGCGGAGGCCAGGGTGTACGAGGAGACCATCGCGCCGAACTGCGCCGTGGTCAGGCCGAAGCGCCGGATGAACTCCGGCCCCAGCGGCATGATGATCATGAAGTCCAGCAGGTGGCTGAACTGGACCCCCGCGAGCAGCAGGGTCAGCACTCGCTCCTGAGGGGGTGGAGAAGCGGCGTTCACGAGAGACTCCATCTTCACGGACCCGCGTCGGTCGCGCGGGCAAGCGTCTAGGGGCGCACGAAGCGCACACGAATCGGGGGAGAGACCGCCGCGTAGGGACGACCCTCGCGGTCCAAGGCGGTGTCGAAGCGCGCCTTGCGTGCACACGCGAGCGCGGCCTGGCCGAAGCCATGGCCCGGGTCCGAGACGAGCTCGGCGGACGTCACCTCGCCGTACTCGTCCACGGAGACGCGCAGCACCACCGTCTGGTCATCGATGCGAAGCGTGTCGGCTTCCTTCGGCCAGGGGCAGCTCCAACTGCGCGCCGAGAGCTGGATGGAGCGCGCCCGGCTTCCACCGGTGCCCGTGCCCTCGCTGTCTCCGGCGGGCACCGTGTTGACGGCCGTGGTGGAGCGGCCCGTGGAGGCCGTCACACCGCCCGCGTAGCGCGGGGCATCGCCGGTCGTCATGTCGAAGTCGGTGAAGTCGAGCGGCGCGGCCGGCTCCTTCGCCGTCACCACGGCGCCTGCCCGAGCGGGCTCGGCGGGGGCGGGGCGGGCGGAGTCTCGTGGAGCGGGGCTCGGCGTCTTCACGCGCGGCGCCGGCGGGTCCGCGCGGGCGACGCGTTGAGGTGGCGGCGGAGGAGGTGGCGGCGGGGGATTCAGGTCCACCTCGTGGTCCACCTGGATGACCTGCTTGCGCGCGGTGGCCACGGGCAGCCGTCGCTCGGAGGAGGACTTCCAGCCGTGCCAGGCCACGACTCCCACGGTGGCGTGCACGAGGCCGGAGATGAGCAGCGTCCACGCGAGGCCATGGCGGCTCTTCCGCGCGGGCGGCGGTCCCAGGATGATGCTCGCGATGTCCTCGTCGCGACGAGGCGCGGGCTCAGGGAGTGACACGCCCGTCCTCCGCCGTGGGGGGCGCCTCGGTGGGCTCCGGCCGCACGGTGCCGAACGCGACCTTGGTGAGCCCCGCCTCCTTGAGCTGGTCCAGCACGAAGATGACCCGGCGATGGGGCACGGCGCCGTCCGCCTGGATGACGGCGCGCAGCTCGGCGTCCTTCGCCAGCGCCTGGCGCGCGCCGTCCCGCAGCGCGACGTCGGAGACCTCCTCGCCGTTCACCAGCACCTGGCCCGTGGACGAAATCGCCACCGCGTAGACGGTCTGCACGTCCTCGCTCTGGGCCGCCTTGGGCAGGTCCAGGGGCACGGCGGGGCTGTCCACCAGCCGCGCGGTGACCATGAAGATGATGAGCAGCACCAGCATGATGTCCACGAGGGGCGTGACGTTGATGCCCTCGATCAACCCACCGCGAGGCTGCGTTCCGCCGGCCATGCTCAGGCGCCTCCGTTCCGCTCACGGGCGGAGACGTAGGCCAGCACCAGGTTCGTCAGCGCCTCCGCGTCCGCGAGGATGCTGGCGATGCGGCGCTGGAAGTAGTTGTAGGCGGCGACGGCGGGCAGGGCCACGCCGATGCCGACGGCGGTGGCCACCAGCGCCTCGGCGATGCTGCCCATCGCCGCGTTGGAGGCGACCTGGCTGGTGCCCGTGGGCGCGCCCTGCGTTTTGCTCAGCGCCTCGAAGGCCAGCAGCACGCCGATGACGGTGCCGAACAGGCCGATGAACGGCGCGTTGTTGCCCAGCGTGCCCAGGAAGGCCAGCCGGTTCTCCAGCGTGGAGCGCTCGATGGCGAGCGCGCTCTGCATGCCCTTCTCCGCGGCCGTCATGCCCTGCGGCGCGAGCCTCAGCCCCGCGCGCGCCACGGCGGCGCCCACCGACGTGCGCTTCTCCAGCGTGGAGATGGCGGCGGGGAAGTCGCCCGTGGACAGCGTCGCCTCCAGCGCGCCGGACAGCTCGCGGACCCGGTCCTGCTTGGTGCGGAACAACCACCAGCGCTCGAGGATGATGCCCAGGCTCACCAGCGACAGCGCGAACAGGAGCCAGAGCACCCAGTTGGCGCCCCAGTGGATGAAGACATCCTTGACGATTTCGACGATGTGCATGGGTCCGGTCCTCGAGGTCGTCGGTGGGGCGCGGTTCGACCCCGGAGGCACCCTGTGTGAAGCCGGTGCCTCTGGGGCCGTCCCGCCAGGACTTCAGCGCAGTTGCAGGAACGAGAAGATGAGGCCGTCGGAGCTGAAGACGAGCTTGCCGCTCTGGTCCGTGAGCTCACGGAAGTTGGTGAGCGACGAGTTGTTGGTGAACTCGGTGAAGAGCAGGCGGTTGTCGTCCGCCTCGTAGAGGAACGTGCTGCCGGAGGAGGCGGGGAGCGTGTTCACCGCGGTGGCGGTGAAGGTGCTCAGGTTGAGCTGCCAGAACTTCCAGGCCGGGGCGCTGGCGACCAGGCGCGGGTGGGCCTCCGGGTCCACCGTGTAGCCCTGCTCGTCCAGCACGCGCAGGTAGGCGGTGCCGTTGGGGCCGCGCAGCAGCGAGCCCGTGGTGGTGCCGTTGGTCAGCCCCGACAGCTCGCGGTAGAAGTTCGCGTCGAACGCGCCGCTCTCCGGGTTGAAGCGGATGAGGCAGGGCGTCGCGGCCTTGTCCGCGCCCTTCAGGCGGTTGACGGCGGAGCCGTACGCCTCGGTGGCCAGGTACACCTGGTTGTCCGGGCCGACGACGCTGTCACGCACCCAGCCGCAGCGGTTGTCCGTGACGACCTTGACCGAGTCGTTCGTGGTGTCGATGACCACCACGCCGGCCTGGTTGATGACGGCGATGTCCGCGCTGGGGCGCCAGGCGATGGGGATGATGAGGCGGGTGCCCACGCGCACCGGCATGGTGGAGAAGGACGTGAGCGCGCCCTCGATGGCCAGGCCCGGCAGGGGGATGGCGCTCGTCACGGACATCGCGGTGGGGTTCCACACGATGATCTGCGCCGTGTGGGCGTCCACGAAGTACGCCTTGGTGTCCGAGATGAACTGGAACTGGTGCTGGTACTCCTCGATGTTGTCGATGCCGCGGCCCTTGAAGCTGACCTCGCCATCGGACTCGAGCTTGCCCTTGGAGGTGATCTTGAACCGCTCGACCTTGGCCTCCTCGCTGTGGCTGACGAACAGCACGCCCGCCTTGCGGACGCCGGAGCCGAGCGCGCGGCCGGGAATCTCCACGGCGTCCTTGAGGGAGATCTTCTCGGTCTGGTCGACCGAGCGCAGCAGCGCCACGTAGCTGATGGCCTCGCCGTCGACGCTCGACTGGGTGATGGCGGCGTAGAGCGGGCCGTCGTAGTCGGCCTCGTCGGAGTCCTCGTCGTCACCGCAGCCCGTGAAGAGCGACAGCGCGAGCGCCGCGGCGGTGATGCGCGGCAGGGGGAAGAACGAACGGACCTTCATGGGGGGATTTCCTTTCACGACGTTGCGAGATGAAGCGTGGGGACTGAGTCAGAGCTCGGCGACCATCTTGGCGGACACGCCGCGGCCGGGGCGTTGCACGCCGTAGAAGTCCATGGCGGTGGCATCGGTGAGGTTGCGCACGTCGACCGTCCAGCTCAGCGTCGCGCGAGCGGTCCGCGTGACGTACGTGACGGCGAGCGAGTGCAGCAGCTGCGAGGGGATGCGCGACTTCGAGTCCTTGCTGCCCAGCCCCTCCCAGCCCCGGTAGAAGGTGTTGACGAAGCGGGTGTGCCAGGACAGCGACAGCTCGTCGCGCGCGGAGGCCAGGCCGCTCAGCTGGAGGCGGGCGCTGCCGTTGGCCAGGAGCGAGGGCCGGCCGGGCAGGCGCTGTCCGTCGAACGCGCCGAAGTTGCCCTCGGAGGAGGCGTTGCGGATGTCCTGGAAGGTCGCGTTGCCATCCAGCGAGAGGTACTGGCCTGGCGAGGTCCACCCCGCCGCGCCCGTGGCGCCCAGGATGCGGGCCGCGAAGACGTTCTGGTAGGTGAAGTAGCCCTCGCGGCCGATGGGCATGATGAACTGGTCGGTGAGGCGGGCGAAGCCCAGCGCGCCGCCGCGGAACGTGCCCCGGGGCGTCTCGCCGCTGTCGAACGCGAGCTCCAGGTTGACGTTGTGGCTGGTCTCCGGCTCCAGGGTGAGATTGGAGTCGATGAGCATGCCGTCGCCGAAGATCTCATCGGGGCCGGGCAGGCGCGTGGCCCACTCGTACGCGGCCTTGGCGGTGAGCCGGGGCGTGACGTGGTAGCGCAGCGAGTCGCCCACGCCGAAGTTGAAGGTGTCCCGGTCGACGGGTGCGAAGGCGCCGCTGGCGCTGATGCGCTCCGCGCGCGCCAGCTGCACGTAGCTCTTGGCGAAGGCGATGTTCTCCAGCCGCTCGTCGAGTGCATCGAGCTCGTGCTCGAGCCCCGTCACCAGGTTGAACAGGCCGCGGTCCCCCCTGAGCGGGTCCTGCTGTCCCAGCCGCGCCAGCGCGCGGTCCTCTCCGGCGCGCGTCACGTACGTGGGCGCCACGGCCAGGCGCAGCATCTGGTTCGGGGCGAAGGTCCACCCGGCGTTGGCCCGGACGAAGGCCGTGTGCTGTCCCACCCGCCGGTCGATGGCGCGGGACTGAAGCTCCCCGGGCTGGGGCAGGGTGAGGATGCAGCGGCCGAACCAGTCGTAGGCGCAGGAGCCCAGGTCCGTCAGCGAGGCGCGGCGGTAGACGTAACCCCCCACGGCGTCCAGCACGAGGTCGCGCCCGGCGAGCTGCTCGAAGCGGAGCGTGGCGCCACCGGAGCGGTTGCTCGTGTCGACGTCGCCATACGCGTTGCTCATGGTGGCGTCGTGCTGGACCTCCTTGGTGGAGGCGGAGCCGAAGACGCGCAGGCTGAGCCTGCGGGCCCAGGGCCGGTTCAGCACGCCGACCTCCACGCCGCCGCCGCCCGCGCGGAAGGCGTCATGGAAGCGCGGCAGGCGCGCGTCGTGGATGCGGCCCTCGGCGTCGTCCACCTTCACGTCCACCCGGTAGTCGTTGGGGCTGGAGTCGAAGAAGCCGCTGGCGCGGACGAACATCCCGGAGCCGGTGCCGTGCTGCGCGCTCGCCGTCACCCGGTGCGTCTCGAACGAGCCCAGCTCATACGAGGCCGAGGCGCCCGTGCGCTGGAGGTTCTCCGAGGTGACGATGTGCACCGCGCCCCCCAGCGCGTCCGCGCCGAAGCGCGCCGGCACCACGCCCTGGTACAGCTCCATGCGCTGGACCAGGTTGACGGGCACGTTCGCGAAGTCCGGGCCGAAGCCGGCGAGCTCCAGCGGGACGCCGTCGATGAAGAAGCGCACCTGGTCCTCGGACAGGCCCGCCAGCGAGAAGCGCGCGCGGCTGCCCAGGCCCCCTCCACGCCGCACGTCGACGCCCTCGGTGCGCGCCAGCGCCTGGGCCATGTCCACGGCCTCGCGCTGGAGGTTCTCCGTCTCGATGACCTTCACCGACTCGGCGGATCGCCGCCGACGGTTCGCCACGGACTCGCCCTCCACCGTGACTTCGATGGCCTCCTGGGTGACGTCCACGGGCGCGGTGGTGATGACCGGCGGTGGCTCGGTGGGCTCGCCCGGAGAGGAAGGCCCCTGCGGCGCGGGCTCCTCCGATGCGGTCGGCTCGGAAGCGACGTCGCGCGCGTGGCCGGGAGCCTCCGTCACCACGGTGGGCTCGGGGGTGACGGGGAGCCGGAACTCGTAGCTGTAGGCGATGCGCGAGGGGACGGCGACCCCGTCACGTCGCGCGGGCTCGAAGCGGAAGCGCAGCGCGGCGTCCTTCGCCGCCTCGTCGAAGCCGTGGCCCTGGGGTTCCAGGACCTGCGCCTCGATGACGCCGCCCTGGTCATCCAGCGTCAGCTTCAGCCGGACGGAGGCCTCCAGCCGGGCCTGCTCCGCCTCGGCCGGGTAGGGCGCCTCGATGAAGGTCACCAGCTTCGGCGGCACCACTGACGGCGGTGGTGCCTCCGCGCCAGGAGGGGGCCCACCGTCGACCTGCGCCCACACGGGCAGCGGCGCGGCCAGGCACGCCAGCAACGCCGCGCCCTGGAACACGCGCCCCGCTCCACGCCGGGCGTGGATTATGAAAATGGTTCGCATTTTCATTTTCGATGCCGTCTATTCCCGGGGTGCCATTGATGTCAAGGTTTGGGGGTTGAGTCAGGCTGCGCGGGCGTGAGGAGACTTCATGTCCCGGAGCTTTTCCGCGACCATGAAGGAAAGCTGGAGCGCCTGGTCTCCGTTCAGGCGAGGGTCGCAGTGCGTGTGGTAGCGGCTGTGGAGGTCGTCCTCGGTGACGGCGAGCGGGCCGCCCAGGCACTCGGTGACGTTCTGGCCGGTCATCTCCAGGTGCATGCCGCCGGCGTGGACGCTCTCGGCGGCGGCGACCTCCAGGAAGGTCTTCACCTCGGAGAGGATGCGGTCGAAGGCGCGCGTCTTGTAGCCGTTGCTGGCCTTGTGGGTGTTGCCGTGCATCGGGTCGATGGACCAGATGACGGGGCGGCCGTCGCGGCGGGTGGCGGTCATGAGGCGCGGCAGACAGTCGGCGACCTTGTCGGAGCCGAAGCGGCCGATGAGCGTGAGGCGGCCTGGGAGGGCGTCCGGGTTGAGGGCGTCCATCAGGCGCAGCAGGTCATCGGGCTCCATCGTGGGGCCGCACTTGACGCCAATGGGGTTACGGATGCCGCGCATGAACTCGACGTGGCCGCCGTCGAGCTGGCGGGTGCGCTCGCCAATCCAGAGCATGTGGGCGGAGCCGTCGTACCAGTGGCCGCTGGAGGACTCCTGGCGGGTCATCGTCTCCTCGAAGTTGAGGAGCAGGGCCTCGTGGCTGGTGAACAGGTCCACGGGGATGGGGGACGGCGTGTTGTGCTCGGCGGTGGGGCTGAGCGCGTTGATGAAGCACAGCGACTCGAAGATGGAGTCGGCGAGCTTGCGGTAGCTGTCGGCGCCGGGCGTTCCGGCGACGGAGTCGAGCGACCACTGGTGCAGGTTGCACAGGTCCGCGTAACCGCTCTGGGCATAGGCCCGGAGCAGGTTCAGCGTGGCGGAGGACTGGTGGTAGGCCTTGAGCAGGCGCTTGGGGTCGGGCGTGCGCTCCGCGGCGTCGAAGTCCATGCCGTTGATGATGTCGCCGCGATACGCGGGGAGGGTGACGCCGTCGAGCGTCTCCACGGGGCTGGAGCGCGGCTTGGCGAACTGGCCGGCGATGCGGCCCACCTTCACCACGGGCCTGCCGCCGGCGAACGTGAGCACCAGCGCCATCTGGAGGATGAGGCGGAAGGTGTCGCGGATGTTGTCGGAGGTGAACTCCTTGAAGCTCTCCGCGCAGTCGCCGCCCTGGAGCAGGAAGGCCTTGCCCTGGGCGACCTGGGCCAGGGCGGAGGCGAGCCGGCGCGTCTCCGCGGGGTTCACCAGCAGGGGCAGCCGGGACAGCTCATCCTCGACCTGCGTGAGGGCGCGCGCGTCCGGATAGTCCTCCGGCATGTACTTCACGGGCTTCTGCCGCCAGGTGCGGGGGTTCCAGGTTCGGTTCATCGGGAGGGGGCCGTTTCCAGAGGGGTGCCGGGCGTCGCCGGCAGCAGGCCGTTCGCGACGCAGTAGGCGAGGTATCGGAAGAAGAGGGGGCGGTCCGCGGGGGGGCAGGTGATGGCCGTGCCCTCCAGGGCGTGATGGAGGCGCTGACAGCGGATGGGCCCCAGGCCGAACGCGGGCTGGGCGTCACTGGATCGCAGGTCGAAGAAGGCCAGCGTGGTGGTGTTGTCGGCGGTGCCCGCGCGCTCGGCGACCTGGGCGCGCCACTGGGGGACGGGGAGCAGGTCCACGGGGTAGCCGTACTCGCGCACCCAGCGGAACAGGTCCGGCAGGCGCACGTCGGGGACGGGCGTGACGTTGAACACCGTGCCGGGCGTGGCCGTGCGCGACAGCTTGACGATGGCGCGCGCCACGTAGTCGACCGGCGTCCACGTCTCGCCCACCTCGAGCATCGGCAGCGTGCGGGCGGGGATGCCCGCCAGGAGGATTCGCCAGACCAGGTCCTGCGGGTTGACGATGGCGGTGTCGGTGGCGCCGACGACGCGGCCCAGCCGGTACACGGCGACGGGCAGGCCGCGCTCGGACGCCTGTTGCACGAGCCGCTCCGCGACCCACTTGCTCTGCTGGTAGCCGTCGCGCAGGCCGGGGTGCGCGGGCACGAAGTCCTCGGGCACCTCGGGGCTGACGTCGGCCTGGGGCGCCACGGCCAGCGTGGACACGTAGTGGAAGGGCTTGGGCCGCACGGCGGCGGCCAGCCGCAGCAGCTCGCGCGTGCCCCGGACGTTGACGGCCTGGAGGCTGCCGTACTCTCGCACCACGCTCACCACGGCGGCGTTGTGCAGGATGACGTCGCACTCGGCCGCGAGCCCATGGAAGCGCGCGCTATTGAGCCCGAGCGAGGGCTGGGTGAGGTCCGACGGGAGCGCGAGGACGCGCTCGCCGAGGCCCTCGGTCGACAGCCGCTGTGACGTCATCGCCGCGCGGATGCGCTCCAGGGCCTGGGCTTCGTCCTTGGCGCGCACCAGGCACACCACGCGCGCCTGGGTCTGGCGCAGGAGCTGGTCGAGCAGGTGCGCGCCGACGAAGCCGGTGGCGCCGGTGAGCAGCACCTGGCGGGGCTCGGGGAACAGCGCCTCGAAGGTGCGCGCGGCTCCCGTCGTCGCGGGAGGCGCGAGGCGGGGGACGATGTCCTCGGACAGCTCGGCGTCCGCGAGCACCGTCGTGCTCGGGCCGGAGGTGTCGTGGCCGCTGGACTCACCGTGCTCCAGTGCCTGGGCGAGCGCGGCGGCCGTGGGGTAGCGGAACACCGTGGCGACGGGGACCTCGCGTCCCAGGGCGATGCCCAGGCGGTTGGCCACCTGGATGCTCTGGAGGGACTGGCCGCCGCGGTCGAAGAAGTCGTCCTGCGCCGTGAGGCCCGTGGCGCCCAGGACCTCCTCCCAGATGCCCAGCACCACGCGCTCCAATTCCGTGGTGGCCTGCGCCGTCTGGGTGGCGGGGTCGACCACGGCTGCCTTGCGCAGCTCGGCGCGGTCGATCTTCCCGGTGCTGGTGCGAGGCAGTCGCTCCACGAACACGATGGCGCCGGGCACCATGGGGGCCGGCAGGTTTGTGAGCAGGTGCTTGCGCAGGTCCGCGGCGGACGGTGCCGGTGACTCCGCGACGATGTGCGCGCACAGCCGGCGAGCGCCACCCGGGAGCGTCTGGCCCACCACGGCGGCCTCGCGCACGCCGGGGTGGCCGAGCAGCACCGTCTCCACCTCGGCGGGGTCGATGCGGTGGCCGCTGATCTTCAGCTCGTCGTCCACGCGGCCGACGAAGACCAGCTGTCCGTCCTCGCGCATCCGAGCCTTGTCGCCGGTGCGGTAGGCTCGGGGCTGGCCGGGCAGCGCGGCCAGCGAGATGAAGCGGGCCTTGTCCAGCTCCGGGCGTCCCAGGTAGCCGCGCGCGAGCGCGCCACCCAACAGGCACAGCTCGCCCTCGGAGCCCCGGGCGACGATGCGACCGTGCGCGTCCACCAGCGCCGCGCGCACGCCGGGCAGCGGCACGCCGATGGGGACCTCGTCACGCTCGGACGTGAGGCCGTTCGCGTCAGCGAGCGAGGTCGTCGTGTCCGAGCGCATGCCGGGCGGCGGCACGCCGATGGGGACCTCGTCACGGTCGGACGCGGAGCCATTCGCGTCAGCGCGCAAGGTCGTCGTGTCCGAGCGCATGCCGGGCGGCGGCACGCTGATGGCGACCTCGTCACGCTCGGACGCAGGGGCGTTCGCTTCACCGAGCGAGGTCGTCGTGTCCGCACGCACGTCGGGCATCGGCAGCTCGGACGTGGGGGCCTTCGCATCGCTGAGCGAGGCCACCGTCGCCACCACCGTGGCCTCGGTGGGGCCGTAGGTGTTGAGCAACTCCACGCTCGGGCCCACCGTGGCGCGCCAGCGGGCGACCCGCTCCGGGAGCGCGGCCTCGCCGCCGATGATGACCGTGCGCAGGGAGGAGGGCAGCTTCGCCGCGCCCGTGGACACGGCATAGGCCAGCTCGTGCCAGAAGGCGGTGGGCAGGTCGAGCACGGTGATGCCGTGGGCCGCGCAGGCCTCGAGCAGGCGCGGCACCGACTGGAGCATCTCGTCGGTGCGCAGCACCAGGCGTCCACCCACACACAACGTCAGGAAGACCTCCTCCACGCTGGCGTCGAAGTGCAGCGGCGCGAACTGGAGGACCCGGTCCTCGCGGGTGAAGCGGTAACGGTGCGTGGCACCCGCGACGAAGTGCGCGAGTGCGTCGTGGGAAATCTGCACGCCGTTGGGCTGGCCTGTGGAGCCGGACGTGTAGATGACGTACGCCAGGTGCTCACCGGCGGCGCGCGTGGGCTGCTCGGCGACGGCGACGTCGCGCCGCTGGATGTCCAGGTGCCCCGAGGCGCGAGGGCTCGCATCGGTGGCCTCGACGGCATCGGAGGGGAGCACGAGCAGCGAGGGCGTGGCGTCCTCGAGGATGGCCGAGGCGCGGGACGCGGGGCCATTCGGGTCGAGCGGCAGGTAGCCCGCGCCGGCGCGGAGGATGCCCAAGGACGCGATGATGGCGTCGAGCCCGCGAGGCACCTTCACCGCCACGGGTGTGTCGGCGCGCGCGCCCTGATCGGTGAGCCGGGCCGCGAGCGCTCCGGAGGACTCCCACAACTCGCGGTACGTGAGCCGGAACCCGCCGTGCTCCAAGGCGATGGCGTCCGGCTGCTCGCGGACCTGCTGCTCCATCAGCTTGAGGACGGGCCGGGGCGCCGTGGGGAGCGGGCCGCCGTCGAGCAGCGAGGCCTCGGCGGAGGATACCCCCGCGCCCTGGCCACGCACGGGCGCATCCGGCGCGCCCAGCCAGGTGTCGAGCGCCTGGAGGAACTCGCGCTGGTGGCTGTCCACCGTGCGCGCGTCGTAGCAGACGGGGTTCGCGTCGAAGTCGACGCGCAGGCCGCCGCCGTCGGAGCGGGCGTACATGCCGATGGAGAGGTCCTCCACCGGGCCCGCGGAGATGTTGTGCGCGATGCCGGGCAGCCCCGCGAAGCGCAGGCCGTAGTCGAACGGCATGATGTTGACCACGGGCCCGAACAGCTTGCGCTGACCACCCACGCGGCGCAGGTCGCGGCGCAGCTGCTCGTAGCGGTAGCGCAGGTGCGGCCGGGACGCCTTCAGCTCCGCGGCGATGTCGCGCGCCAGCGACGCGAGCGAGGCGTCCGCCGCCACGGGCACGCGCAGGGGCACGATGTTCATCGCCATGCACGGCACGCGGATCGCCGCCGAGCCCAGCCGCGTCATCACCGGCAGCCCCAGCACCACCTCGGGCGCGCCCGTGCGCTGGTGGATCCACGCGGCGGCCGCGGCGAGCACCAGGTCCGGCCACGTCAGGCCCACCTGCTTCGCCACGGCCTGCATCCGCTCCACGTCGACCTTCTCGAGCTGCCGCGTGGCGCGGACGAAGGTGGCGGACATGGGCGCGGGCGGGGCCAGCGTCACCGGCAAGGGCGCGTCCGTGAGCCGGCCGACCCAGAACTCACGGTCCTTCTCGAGCTGCGGCCCCGCGCGGTACGCGGCGTCCTCGTCCAGCACGGGGCGCAGGGGGCCGAAGCCCGCGGGCGCGGCCTTCCCCGTGACGCGCGAGGTGTAGAGGTCCGCCACGCGGCGGGCGAGCAGCGAGAAGCCGAACCCGTCCATCGCGATGTGGTGGACGCGCTGGAACCAGAACCAGCGCTCGGGACCGGCCTTGAACAGGACCTGCGCGAAGAGGGGCCCACGGGTGAGGTCCACGGTGCGCGTCAGGTCCTCGCGCATCCACGCCTGGGCGGCGGCCCACGGGTCCTCGGCGGACGTCAGGTCGACGTGCTGGAGCGCCCAGTCCACCCGCGGCGTGACCTGCTGCGAGGGGCCCGCCTCGGTGGTCTCGAAGCGCGCGTGGAGGGCCTCGGCCTCGGAGACGGTCTGCCGGACGGCGGCCTCGAAGTGCGCGGGGTCGATGGCGCCGCGCAGCTCGATGCACTCGCCGGCGTTGTAGATGGGGCTGGCGAGGTCGAGCTGCTGACCGACCCAGATTCCGTGCTGCGCCGCGGAGAGCGGCCAGGGTGCGGCGTGTGATTCGGGCATCGCCAGATCCTTCTGGGGGGACGTCGAGCGGGAGCGAGGTGGGGGAGGCCTCGCTCCGTCAGCGGTGCACTACGAGCGGGCGGACACCTGGACGCTGCTGGCGTCCGGGAGCGGGAGCGTCATGGCGCCGAGCATCGAGTACCACTCGGTCAGCGTGGGGCGTTCGGCCAGCTCCACGAAGGAGGACTCGAAGCCGTAGCTCCTCCAGCGCTCCACCAGGCTCATCAGGCGGATGGAGTCCAGGCCGAGCTCGAGCAGGTTCGCGTCCTCATCCACCTCCTGCACCGACTGCTGGAGCATCTCCGCGACCTCCGCGCGAATCTGCTGCCGGGTCAGGCGCGGGAGCGTCGTCGGCCCGGGCGCGCCCAGCATCTCCAGGACCTGCTGCGTGGTGGTGGTGACCGCGCACAGCTTCGCGGCGTAGTTGAGCGCGAGGTGGTGGTGGTCGAGCGAGAAGTCACCCAGCGCGTCCGCGACGAGGAAGGGCTGGATGTGGCTCATGAAGCCGTCGCTGGCCGTCTGCAGGCAGCCGATGTGCGCGTAGATGCCGCAGATGATGAGCTGATCCCTCCCGAGCGCGCGCATCGTGTTCAGCAGGTCCGTGCGGCGGAACGCGCTGTAGGTCCACTTGGTGAGCTGGAGGTCGACGTGGGTGGGCGTCAGCTCGTCGATGATCTTCTTCTGCTCCGGGGCGTCGGGGATGCCGCCCCCCCAGAAGTCCAGCAGGAGCCCGCGCTGCTCCGGCGTCTGGCCTCCCGGCTGCGCGGAGTACGCCACGGGGATGCCCATCGAGTGGGCGTGCTGGCGCAGCCGCTGGATGTTGGGGACCAGCTCCTTCACGGGCGACTGGCCCGGCGTGAAGGCGTTCACGAAGTAGTGCTGCATGTCGTGGATGAGCAGCACCGCGCGCTTCGGCTCGAGCTTCCAGGCGACCTTGTTCTTGGGCAGGTCGGCGGCGCCGGGCATCGGATAGGGGGAGATGGCGGGGAGCGCCATGGGGGAAGAGCCTTTCTGGTGCGGACGTGGGGGGAGTGGGCTTCAGCGGGGCGCGTTGGGCTGACTGAGCTTCTCGCGCAGCGCCTTCTTGCTGACCTTGCCGACACCCGTCTTGGGGAACGCGTCGAGGAACTCGACCCGGTCCGGAATCTTGAAGGCCGCCAGGCCCCGCTCCCGCAGGAACGCGGTGAGCGACGTGGCCGGAGGCGGCGTGCCGCGCGGGATGACGAACGCGCAGGTGCGCTCGCCCAGGAACGCATCCGGCATGGACACGACGGCGGCGTCGTGGACCGCGGGGTGCGCCAGCAGGTGGTTCTCCACCTCTTCGGCCGCCACCTTGTCACCGCCGCGGTTGATCTGATCCTTCGCGCGGCCCTCGACCACCAGGTAGCCGTCCGCCGTCATGCGCACCAGGTCTCCGGTGCAGTAGAAGCCGTCGGGGGTGAAGGCGCGCGCGTTATGCGTCTCCGCCTTGTAGTAGCCGCGGATGGTGTACGGCCCGCGCGTGAGCAACTGGCCCGTCTCGCCCACCGCGACGTCCTGCCCGTCCTCGTCGACGATGCGAAGCTCGTCGTCCACGCAGATGGGGCGGCCCTGGGTGTTGACGATGCGCTCCTCGGAGTCGTCCAGGCGCGTGTAGTTGACCAGGCCCTCGGCCATGCCGAAGACCTGCTGCACGGTGCAGCCCAGCGTGGGCTTCACGCGCGCGGCGGCCTCGGCGCTGAACCTGGCGCCGCCCACCTGGAGCACGCGCAGGCTGGACAGGTCATGCCGGCGCGCCTTGGCCGAGTCCATCCACACCATGGCCAGGGGCGGCACCAGGGCGGTGATGGTGACCTTCTCCTTCTCGATGAGGGGGAAGGCCACGTCGGGGCTGGGGTGCAGGGCCAGCACCGCGGTGCCACCCGCGTAGAACGTGCCGAACACGCCCGGCGAGCTCATGGGGAAGTTGTGCGCCGCCGGCAGCGCGCACAGGTACACGCTGGAGGTGTCGAGCTGGCAGATCTCCGCGCTGGCCCGGAGGCTGTAGATGTAGTCGTCGTGCGTGCGCGGGATGAGCTTGGGCACGCCCGTGCTGCCGCCGGACAGCTGGAAGAAGGCGACGTCGTCGGGGCGGGGCTCGGTCAGCGCCACGGGTTGCGCGGCGTACAGGCTCTCCAGCGAGGTGAATGGGCCCGCGTCGCCCACGACGAGGACGTGCTTGAGTGTGGGCGTCTTCGCCTGCACGGCGGAGGCGAGGTTGCGGTAGTCGAAGCCGCCGTGGCGGTCCGCGATGACGTAGGCGACCGCCTCGGTGAACTCGCAGAAGTAGCCGATCTCCGAGCCGCGGTGCGCGGGCAGGGCGAAGACGGGCAGGGCGCCCAGCCGGAACAGCGCGAAGCATACCTCGTAGAACGCGGCGATGTTGGGCAGCTGCACCACCACCCGGTCCTGCGCGCGGATGCCCAGGCCGTGCAGGCCCGCGGCGAGCTGGTCCACGCGCGCGTCGAGCTGCCGGTACGTGAGCCGCTCGGCGCCGGAGACCAGCGCGGTGAGGTCGCCGTGGCGCTCGGCGCGCTCGCGCAGGAGCATGCCGAAGGTCTCCCCGCGCCAGTAGCCCGCGGAGCGGTAGCGCGCGGCATATTCCTCCGGCCAGGTGGGGCAGCCGGGGAGCCGGGACGCGGTCGTGCTCATGGCTTCACCTCGGCGCCCTGGCCCAGGCCCATGGCCTGGAGCATGGTGCGGAACTTGGCCTCGGTCTCCGCCAGCTCCGACTCCGGCTTGGAGCCCGCGACGATGCCCGCGCCCGCGAACAGCCGCAGCGAGCTCTCGTCCGCCTCCGCGCACCGGATGGTCACCGCCCACTGCCCGTCGCCGTTGGCGTCGCACCAGCCCACGGTGCCCGTGAAGTAGCCCCGGTCGAACGGCTCGATGTGGCCGATGGCCTCGTGCGCCAGCTCCGTGGGGAAGCCGCACACGGCCGGCGTGGGGTGCAGCGCCATCGCCAGCGTCAGCGAGGAGATGGACGGGTCGGCGATCTCCCCAACGATGCGGCTGGACAGGTGCCACATCGTCTGCGTGCTGACGAGCGACGGCAGGGCCGGCACCTCCAGCGTCTTGCAGAACGGACGCATCGCCTCCGCCACCGCGTCGATGACCACCGCGTGCTCGTGCAGATCCTTGGGGGACTCGAGGAGGCGGGCCGCCCGGGCCTGGTCCTCGACGGGGTCCGGGCTGCGCGCGGCGGAGCCCGCCAGCGGGTTGGCCACCACCTGCATCCCGTTGCGAGACACGAGCAGCTCGGGGCTCGCGCCGATGAGCGTGCGCCGGCCCTCGCCCGCGCTGGCGCCGGGCAGGTCCACGGCGAAGGTGAAGCCGGACGGGTTGCGGCGGGCCAGGTTGTGCAGCAGCCGCTGCAGGTCGATGGGCGTGGTGGCGCTCAGGTGCAGCGAGCGCGACAGCACCACCTTGCGCAGGGGGCCGCTCTGCATGAGCTTGAGCGCCTGGGCCACGCCGTCCAGGTACGCGGCGGGCTCCGGCACCGGGCGCACCGTGTAGCTCTGCGGGAGGACGGGGTGCGGCATGGCCACGTCGTCGAACACGAGCGGGCCGGCGCGCTGGAGCGTCATCGGCACCACGAGCTGCGCGGGCGCGCGGCCGACGAAGGGCACCGCGCCCACCGCCACCGGGATGTCATGGTCCGCCTGGCGCGCGTCGCTCAGCACCTTGGCCACGCGCTCGCCCAGCCGCTCCAGCGAGCTCTGGCCGCCCACGTGCGGCACCGTGGCGAAGGTGCCCCGCGCCAACAACGTCCGGCGTGGCGAGGCGAAGAAGAAGGAGGAGCCGGCCTCGTAGCTCTCGAGCAACTGCGCCGCCAGCTTCTGGGGTGCCACTTCGGTCGTCTTCACAGCCAACCTCCAGTCGCGGAGGACCCGGAGCGCGCATCGGACGCGACTTCCGTGGCCTTCCACTGTTTCAATCGTGAAACAAAGGTAACAAGTCGAACAGAGAACCACGGGTGCCCGGCGGGGGAGGGCACGTGCTCAGGTGCCCAGGGTGGCGCCGCCGTCGACACACAGGTCGTGCAGGGTGATGTGGCGCGCGCGGTCCGACACCAGGAACTGCACCGCGTGGGCGATGTCTCGCGGGTCGGCGATGCGCTTGAGCGGGATGCCGACGCGGAAGCTCTCGGAGGAGCCGGCGATGACGGCCTGGGCGCCGTTGGCGTCCTTCCACATGCCCCGCTGCATGTCGGTGTCCGTGGAGCCCGGAGACACCACGTTGCAACGGATGCCGTATTGCGCCAGCTCCAGGCCCAGGCACTTGGTGAACATGGTGGAGGCGGCCTTGGACGCGGCGTAGGCGCCCATCCGCAGCCGGGGCGTGCTGGAGGCGTTGGAGGCCACGGTGACGATGACACCCTCGCGCCGGGGGACCATGCGACGCGCCACCGCGCGCGAGACATGGAACACGCCGTTCGTGTTCACCCCGAAGGTCGTCGCCCAGTCCTCGTCGCTCAGGTCCACGATGGAGGACATGCGCAGCACGCCCGCCACGTTCACCAGGATGTGGATGGGGCCCAGCTCCTTCTCGATGCGCTCGACCGCCGTCTCCACCGCCGCGGCGTCACTGACGCTGACCGGCCATGCGCTGGCCTTCTGTCCCCGCGCTCGCAGCTCCGCCACCAGCGCCAGCAGCCCCTCGGCGTTCGTGTCGAGGGCGGCGATGGTCGCCTCGGGGGCCAGCACCCGCGCGACCTCGGCGCCGATGCCCCGCGCCGCGCCCGTCACCAGTGCCACCCGCGGTGTGTCTCCCATCGAGTCCGTCTCCTTCGTCCTGGGCCCGAGGGTCCGTCCAGAGAATGGGATAATGAGAATGGTTCTCATTATCGTTATTGGACGTCTAAGTGCCATGCGCAAACGAAGGTGTCAAGGGTGGTGACACGGTGCGCGAAGGTTGCGGAGTATTTCGGGGCGCCTTCCGGTGTGAGGTTGTCTTCCATCACGGAGACGTGGGGCGGTGGTGTCTGTCATCCTCGCGTTGTTTCGTTTGACGCCCGAGGACCCGGCGGCAACCGCCAACAAGGCCTCGGCCGGGCCGTCCTCCCGAGGGAAGGGATGGGGGTTGGCGTCCCGCGGCGGGCGGGAAATGCATGTGGGAATCCCGTAGTACCGGCGGGCTGCTGGGAGGAAGTTTTCTTCCCAACGACAATTCCGGACGGTGGAGACGTCTGTCATACGTATCCACTCTGTGTCCGAGGGGGGCATGACGATGAGCCGGTCCACCGCATTGCCAGTCGTGTCTCCGGATTCTCGGAACCCCGAGAATGACGGAGGGGGGCCTCCGGCGGTGCCGACCATCCCTTCGAGAGACCGGGAGCCGGTGGGGCGGGCTCCACTCCCCGTGTGGACGCGGTTCCTGCCGGCGGGGCGGGTGGTGGTGCGCGAGGGAGACCCGGGCTCGTCGATGTTCGTCATCCTGGAGGGGCGGGTGGGGGTGTACCGGGAGTCCGCCGGCGCCGAGGCGCGCATGGTGGGGCAGCTGTCCGGGGGGCACTTCTTCGGCGAACTGGCGCTGATGACGAAGTGTCCGCGGACCGCGAGCGTGGTGACGATGGAGCGCACCGTGCTACGCGAGCTGACCCGGACGGGGCTGGTGCTGATGGGCGCGCGTCACGGGCTGGAGGCGCCGGTGGTCGAGATGCGATGCCGCGAGCGGTTGCTGGAAGATGCGTTGCGGAGCAGCCCGCTGCTGCGCGGGTTGTCACCGGAGCTGTGGGCGCAATTGGGCAGCGCGCTGGTGCCCTGTTCCATCGGCGCGGGGGAGACGCTGCTCACGCGCGGCGTCCCCGGCGAGGCGCTCTACATCCTGCTGCGCGGCAGGTGCGCTGTCTTCCACACGCACCCGGATGGTCGTGTCACCCCGTATCCGGACATGGGGGAGGGCGCCATCTTCGGCGAGGTGTCGTTGCTGCGAGGACGGCTCGCGACGGCGACGGTGAAGACGCTGACGCCGTGCACGTTGCTGCGCCTGGACCGTGACGTGTTCCGCAAGTTCTTCTGGGGACAGGCGGAGATTCGTCGTGCGCTGGTGAGCCTGGGGCTGGAGCGCATGCACCGGACGATGGACGTCATCGTCAACCCGTCGGAGTGAAGCGCGCCTCCGTTCAGCGCTGAGCCTGGTTGATCGCTCGAGTCATGTGCGGGCGCGTCACACGCATCGCGTCGGACGTGCCCGCACGGGTCGCGTATCCAGGTGTGGGGCAATTTTCCGAGTGCCCTGACGCGAACGCTTCAGCCCGGGTCCCGCGCACACCACGCTCGGAAGTGTGAACCGCACGTCCTTGTGGGGAGGCTGCGTGCAATTACACCGGTTTTGTATGTAAGACATGTTTTACCTGGACTCCCCTCCCAGGCCCCTCTCTCATGACCCAGCCACGCTCCCAGGACCTCCGCGTTGAGCGCAGCGTCACCCGTGCGATGGAGCCCCGCACCGAGACCGAACGCGCGGTGGCGCTCATCTGGAGTGAGGTATTGAACATTCAGCAAGTGGGCGCGCTCGATGGCTTCTTCGAGCTGGGGGGCCACTCGTTGCTGGCGACGCAGGTGTTGTCACGCATCCGGACGGTGATGCGCGTGGAGGTGTCGCTCCAGGAGATGTTCGACCTGGGGACGGTGGAGGCGCTGGCGGGGCGCATCGACGCGTTGGTGGCGCTGCGGCCCGGAGAGGTGCTGGAGCCGGTGCGCGCGTCGCGGGAGCGGCCGTCGTCGCTGGTGCCGTGCGAGCGGCAGGCGGAGTTGTCCTTCGCGCAGCAGCGGCTGTGGTTCCTGGACCAGTACGCGCCGGGCAGCGCGCTCTACAACCTGCCGGCGGCCATCCGGTTGGAGGGCACGCTCGATGTGGCCGCGTTGGAGCGGGCCTTCACGGAGCTGGTGTGTCGGCACCAGTCGCTGCGCACGGTATTCCCGGCGCGGGATGGGCGGCCGTTGCAGGTGGTGGCGCACGCGGGCAACGCGCCGATGGCGCTGGAGGTGGAGGACCTGCGCTACCTGCCCGCGTCGGAGCGCGAGGCGCTGGGGCTGCGCGCGGTGCGCGAGGAGGCGCGCAAGCCGTTCGACCTGGTGCGAGGGCCGCTGTTGCGCGCGCGCTTGCTGCGGCTCCAGGAGAGCGAGCACCTGGTGGTGGTGACGATGCATCACATCGTCTCGGACGCGTGGTCCATCGCGGTGCTCATCCGGGAGATGGTGGCGCTCTACGAGGCCTTCAGCGCGGGCCGCGCGTCCCCGTTGCCCGAGCTCCCCATCCAGTACGTGGACCACGCGGTGCGGCAGCGCGACCGGCTGCGTGGCGAGGCGCTGGAGCGTCAGGTCGAGTGGTGGCGCAAGCAGCTGGACGGAGCTCCTCCTTCGCTGGAGCTGCCGACGGACCACCCTCGCGGCGAGGACACGTCGAACCCGGGCGCGGTCATCAAGGTGACGCTGCCGGTGGGGCTGGTGCGGATGCTGCGCGGCTTCTGCCGACAGGAGGGCGCGACGCTGTTCATGGGCCTGCTCGCGGGGCTGCAGGCGCTGCTGGCGCGCTACTCGGGGCAGGACGACATCTGCGTGGGGGCTCCCGTGGCGGGGAGGACCTCCGCGGACACGGAGGGGTTGATCGGCTTCTTCGTGAACACGCTGGTGCTGCGCACGAAGCTGGAGGGGGAGCCGACGTTTCGTGAGCTCCTGAAGCGGGTTCGGGAGACGACGCTGGGTGCGTACTCGCACCAGGACGTGCCCTTCGAGAAGCTGGTCGAGGTGCTCCAGCCGGAGCGACAGCCGAAGCGGACGCCCTTCTTCGAGGTCGCGCTGGTGCTGGTCAACACGCCCATGGCGGCGCTCGAGAGCCCGGGGCTGCGCTTCCGTCCGCTCGATGTCGACAGTGGCACGTCGAAGTTCGACTTCACGCTGACGTTGAGTGAGTCCCCCGCGGGGCTCACGGGCGCGCTGGAGTACCGCACGGACTTGTACGAGCCCGCGTCGGCCGAGCGCCTCGTCGCGCACCTGGAGCGGTTGCTGGAGCGCGCGGTGCTCGCGCCCGATGTCCGGCTGTCCGAACTGTCGCTCCTCACGGAGTCGGACCGGCGGCTCGCGCTGGAGAGCTGGAACCCCGCGCCGTCGGAGACTCGCGTCGAGGTCTGCGCGCACGAGCTGGTGGAGGCACAGGCGAGGAGGACGCCGGAGGCGGAGGCGGTGGTGTGGGGAGGGGAGTCGCTGACGTACGCGGAGCTGGAGCGTCGGGCGAATCAGCTGGCGTGGCACCTGGGGGCGCTGGGAGTGGGGGCGGGGGAGCGGGTGGGGTTGTGCATGGAGCGCTCGTTGGAGCAGCTGGTGGGGCTGTTGGGGATATTGAAGGCGGGGGCGGCGTACGTGCCGCTGGACGCGAAGTACCCGGCGGAGCGGCTGGGGTACATGGTGGAGGATGCGGGGGTGGCGCGAGTGCTGACGACGAAGCGTCAGCTGGGGGCGCTGCCGGCGGGGGTGAAGAAGAGGGCGCTGTGCGTGGACGAGGAGGCGGGGGAGGTGGCGCGCAGGCCGGAGATTGCGCCGCCGAGGGCGGTGCCACCGGGTGGCACGTGCTACGTGGTGTACACGTCTGGAAGCACGGGGAAGCCGAAGGGGGTGGCGCTGTCGCACGCGGCGCTGTGCAACCTGCTGCTGTGGCAGAAGGCGCACTCGGTGAAGGCGGAGGCGAGGACGCTGCAGTTCGCGTCGCTGAGCTTCGACGTGTCATTCCAGGAGATTTTCGCGACGTGGAGCGCGGGAGGGACGCTGGTGGTGCCGCCCGCGGCGCTGAGGCAGGACGTGCCTGCGCTGCTGGACTTCATGGCGAGCCAGGGGGTGGAGAGACTCTTCGTGCCCTTCGTGGCGCTGCAGGCGCTGGCGGACGCGGTGGCGCACGGGGCGAGGGTGCCGGAGTCGCTGCGAGAGGTGGTGACGGCGGGAGAGCAGCTGCAGGTGACGCCGGCGGTGGTGGCCCTCTTCGAGAAGCTGCCGGGGTGCGTGCTGGAGAACCAGTACGGCCCGTCGGAGACGCACGTGGTGAGTGCGTACCGGCTGAAGGGGCCGGCGGGGAGCTGGCCGAGGCTGCCGCCGATTGGAGTGCCGCTGCCGGACACGAAGCTGCTGGTGCTGGATGAGAAGGGGCGGCTGTGTCCGGTGGGGGTGGCCGGAGAGCTGCACATTGGAGGGGCGCAGCTGGCGCAGGGGTACCACGAGAGGGCGGAGCTGACGGCGAAGCGCTTCGTGCCGGACGGGTACGCGAGGGAGGTGGGGGCGAGGCTGTACCGGACGGGGGACAGGGCGAGGTGGAGGGGCGACGGGGTGGTGGAGTTCCTGGGGCGACTGGACGCGCAGGTGAAGGTGCGCGGCTACCGGATTGAGTTGGCGGAGGTGGAGGCGGCGCTGAGGGAGTTGGAGGGGGTGAAGGACGCGGCGGTGGGGGTGCACGAGGAGACGCCGGGGGACAGGAGGCTGGTGGGGTATGTGGTGCCGAGGGCGGGGGCGGCGTGGGAGCCGGAGGGGCTGAAGGAGGCACTGGGGCGCAAGCTGCCGGAGTACATGGTGCCGCCGGCGCTGGTGAGGCTGGAGGCGCTGCCGCTGACGCCGAGCGGGAAGGTGGCGAGGGCGAAGCTGCCGGCGCCGGACCTGGCGAGCCTGAGGGGCGTGGCGCCCTTCGTGGCGCCGAGGGACACGCTGGAGACGCAGCTGGCGGAGGCCTTCGCGTCGGTGCTGAAGCTGCCGAGGGTCAGCGTCACCGACAGCTTCTTCAGCCTCGGCGGTCACTCGCTGCTGGCGACACAGGCGATGGCTCGCATCCGTCATCACCTGCGCAGGGAGCTCCCGTTGCGCATGCTCTTCGAGGCGCCGTCCGTGGCCGCGCTGGCCCGACGCATCGAGGCCGAGATGCCTCCGCTGGAGAGCCGCGCACCGACGCCGATGCGGGCGCGGACGAGATTCCGAAACGAGAACGAGCAGGGCGACACGGAGGAAGAGATGCTCTCTTTTGCCCAGCAGCGACTGTGGTTCCTGGACCAGTACAGGCCCGGCAGCCCCCTCTACAACATCCCCGCGGCGCTGCGGCTCAAGGGCGCGCTGGATGTGCCCGCGCTGGAGCAGGCCTTCACGGAGCTGGTGCGGCGTCACCAGTCCCTGCGCACCGTCTTCCAGTCGCGCGAGGGCAGGCCCATGCAGGTCATCTCCCGGAGCGCGCCCCCGCGAATCCTGCTCTCGGTGCAGGACCTGGCCCCGCTCTCCGAGTCGGAGCGAGAGACTGAAGCACACCGCCGGGCGTGGGCCGAGGCCCGTCGCCCCTTCGACCTGACACGCGGGCCGTTGCTGCGCACGGCGCTGCTCCGGTTGGGGGCGCGTGAGCATCTGCTCCTCGTGACGCTGCATCACATCATCGCGGACGCGTGGTCCATCGCCGTGCTCATCCGAGAGGTGGTCACGCTCTACGAGGCCTTCAGTGAAGGCCGGCGGTCCCCCTTGCCCGAGTTGGCGATCCAGTACGCGGACTACGCTGTCCAGCAGCGCGAGTGGCTCCAGGGCGACGTGCTCGAGCGGCAGCTGACGTGGTGGCGCAAACAGCTCGACGGGGTTCCCGCCATGTTGGAGCTGCCGACGGACCGGCCGCGCCCCGTGGAGGCTCGCAACCCGGGCGCGGTGCTCAAGGTGGACCTCTCGCGTGAGCTCACCCGCTCCCTCGTCAGCCTGTGCCAGCGCGAAGGGGCGACGCTGTTCATGGGCCTGCTCGCGGGGTTGCAGGCGCTGCTGGCGCGCTACTCGGGACAGGACGACATCTGCGTGGGGGCTCCCATCGCCGGGCGCCAGCAGATGGAGACAGAGGGGTTGATCGGCTTCTTCGTGAACACGCTGGTGCTGCGCACGAGGCTGGACGGAGACCCGACGTTCCGCGAGCTGCTGGGGCGGGTGCGGGAGACGACGCTGGGGGCGTACTCGCACCAGGACGTGCCCTTCGAGAAGCTGGTCGAGGTGCTCCAGCCGGAGCGACAGCCCGGACACACGCCGTTCTTCCAGGTGGCGATGGTGTTGCTCAACACCCCGCCCATGGAGCTGTCCACGCCGGGGCTCTCCTTCGAGGCGATGGACGTGGACAGCGGCACGTCCAAGTTCGACTTCACGCTGATGCTCCGGGAGACGCCCACGGGCCTGACGGGCACGCTGGAGTACCGCACGGACTTGTACGAGCCCGCGTCGGCCGAGCGATTCGTCGTGCACCTGGAGCGACTGCTCGAGGGCGCTGTCGCCAATCCGCTCCACCGCGTCTCCGAGCTACCGCTGGTGTCCGACGCGGATCGCCGTCTGGTGCTGGAGGACTGGAACGCGACGAGCACGGGGTCTCGTTGGGAGGTCTGCGCGCACGAGCTGGTGGAGGCACAGGCGAGGCGGACGCCGGAAGCGGTGGCGGTGGTGTGGGGAGGGGAGGCGCTGACGTACGCGGAGCTGGAGCGTCGAGCGAATCAGCTGGCGTGGCACCTGGGGGCGCTGGGAGTGGGGGCGGGGGAGCGGGTGGGGTTGTGCATGGAGCGCTCGTTGGAGCAGCTGGTGGGGCTGCTGGGGATATTGAAGGCGGGGGCGGCGTACGTGCCGCTGGACGCGAAGTACCCGGCGGAGCGGCTGGGGTACATGGTGGAGGATGCGGGAGTGGCGCGAGTGCTGACGACGAAGCGTCAGCTGGGGGCGCTGCCGGAGGGGGTGAAGAAGAGGGCGCTGTGCGTGGACGAGGAGGCGGGGGAGGTGGCGCGCAGGCCGGAGATTGCGCCGCCGAGGGCGGTGCCACCGGGTGGCACGTGCTACGTGGTGTACACGTCTGGAAGCACGGGGAAGCCGAAGGGGGTGGCGCTGTCGCACGCGGCGCTGTGCAACCTGCTGCTGTGGCAGAAGGCGCACTCGGTGAAGGCGGAGGCGAGGACGCTGCAGTTCGCGTCGCTGAGCTTCGACGTGTCATTCCAGGAGATTTTCGCGACGTGGAGCGCGGGAGGGACGCTGGTGGTGCCGCCCGCGGCGCTGAGGCAGGACGTGCCTGCGCTGCTGGACTTCATGGCGAGCCAGGGGGTGGAGAGACTCTTCGTGCCCTTCGTGGCGCTGCAGGCGCTGGCGGACGCGGTGGCGCACGGGGCGAGGGTGCCGGAGTCGCTGCGAGAGGTGGTGACGGCGGGAGAGCAGTTGCAGGTGACGCCGGCGGTGGTGGCCCTCTTCGAGAAGCTGCCGGGGTGCGTGCTGGAGAACCAGTACGGCCCGTCGGAGACGCACGTGGTGAGTGCGTACCGGCTGAAGGGGCCGGCGGGGAGCTGGCCGAGGCTGCCGCCGATTGGGGTGCCGCTGCCGGACACGAAGCTGCTGGTGCTGGATGAGAAGGGGAGGCTGTGTCCGGTGGGGGTGGCCGGAGAGCTGCACATTGGAGGGGCGCAGCTGGCGCAGGGGTACCACGAGAGGGCGGAGCTGACGGCGAAGCGCTTCGTGCCGGACGGGTACGCGAGGGAGGTGGGGGCGAGGCTGTACCGGACGGGGGACAGGGCGAGGTGGAGGAGCGACGGGGTGGTGGAGTTCCTGGGGCGACTGGACGCGCAGGTGAAGGTGCGTGGCTACCGGATTGAGCTGGCGGAGGTGGAGGCGGCGCTGAGGGAGTTGGAGGGGGTGAAGGACGCGGCGGTGGGGGTGCACGAGGAGACGCCGGGGGACAGGAGGCTGGTGGGGTACGTGGTGCCGAGGGCGGGGGCGGCGTGGGAGCCGGAGGGGCTGAAGGAGGCGCTGGGGCGCAAGCTGCCGGAGTACATGGTGCCGCCGGCGCTGGTGAGACTGGAGGCGCTGCCGCTGACGCCGAGCGGGAAGGTGGCGAGGGCGAAGCTGCCGGCGCCGGACCTGGCGAGCCTGAGGGGCGTGGCGCCCTTCGTGGCGCCGAGGGACACGCTGGAGACGCAGCTGGCGGAGGCCTTCGCGTCGGTGCTGAAGCTGCCGAGGGTCAGCGTCACCGACAGCTTCTTCAGCCTCGGCGGTCACTCGCTGCTGGCGACACAGGTGGTGGCGCGCATCCGCCATCGGCTCAAGGCGGACATCCACCTGACGACGCTCTTCGAGGCACCGTCCGTGGCCGCGCTGGCCCGACGCATCGAGGCCGCGCCGCGCGCGCCGCTGGCGACCCTGCCTCCCATCGTCCCCGCATCACGCGACAAGCCGGTGCCGCTGTCCTATTCGCAGGAGCGCCTGTGGAAGCTGTTCAAGGCCAACCCCCAGTCCACGGCCTACAACCAGCCCGCGGCCTATCGCTTCAAGGGCGCGCTGAACCCCGACGCGCTCCGGGCCGCGGTCCAGGCGCTGGTGGACCGACACGAGTCCCTTCGCACCACCTTCACCGAGGAAGCCGGTCAGCCCGTCCAGAAGGTCGCCGCGACGTTGCGAATCGACCTGCCGCTGGAGGACTTCCGGGCCCGCGAGGACCGGGAAGAAGAAGTCCTCCGTCGCATCGCCGAGGACGCGCGCAAGCCCTTCGACCTCACGCAGGGGCCCCTGGTGCGCGGCGGTCTGATCCGCCTGGCGGACGACGAGTACCTGTTCATCTTCAGCAAGCACCACATCCTCTCGGATGGCTGGTCCGAGAGCGTCATCACCCGCGAGGTGGTCCACCTCTACACCGCCTTCGCGCGCGGCTCGACGCCGTCGCTGCCTCCGCTGGTGATTCAATACCCCGACTACGCGGCCTGGCAGCGCCGCTGGCTGTCCGGTGTCGAGCTGGAGTCCCGGCTGTCCTACTGGCGCAACGCCCTGGCGAAGGCGCCGAAGCTGCTGGAGCTGCCTCTCGACAAGCCCCGTCCTCCCACGCGCACGTTCAACGGCACCTGGATTCCCGTGTCGCTGGGGCGCGCGCGCAGTGACGCGCTCAACCTGCTGTGCCAGCGCGAGCGCGTGACGCCGTTCATGGCGCTGCTGTCCCTGTTCGGCACCTTGCTCTGCCGCCGGGCTCGACAGGAGGAGCTGGTCATCGGCTCTCCCATCGCGAACCGCGCGCTCCCGGAGGTGGAGTCCCTCATCGGCCTGTTCGTCAACACCGTCGCGCTGAACGTGGATGTGCGCGGCAATCCCTCCTTCCGGCAGCTGTTGGCCCGGGTGCGCGACGTCACCCTCGGCGCCTACGCGCACCAGGAGGTGCCGATCGATCAGGTGGTGGACACCCTCGTCCCCCAGCGACAGCAGAACCGGGCGCCGCTCTTCCAGGTGATGTTCGTGCTCCAGAACACTCCCGCAGAATCGCTGGAACTGCCGGAGCTGACCTTGATGCCGATGCCGTCGGATCGCGGTGCCTCCATCTACGAGCTGACGCTCTCGCTCCAGGAGCAGGAGGACGGGTTCTCCGGGCTGCTGGAGTTCAACACCGACCTGTTCGAGCCCGACACCGCACGACGACTGTGTGACGCCTTCTCCGCGCTCCTCGACGCGGCGCTGGCGACGCCGGACATGCGGGTCGGAATCGACGCGGTCATCCCAGGATTCGAAGGGCAGGAGTGAGCCGTCATGGAACTCAAGAATCGCTATCGCAACACGGAGTCGATGATCGGCCACGGCAACCCGTCGTTCACGTCGGCGAAGGAAGCGGGGCTGCTGGACCTGTCCGTGCACAACACCGGACGCGGCACGCTGGCACTGCCGGATGGCCGTGAGTTCATCAACATGTGCTCGTGCTCGTACCTGGGGCTGGACTCGCACCCGGACGTGCTCCAGGGCGCCATCGACGTGCTCCAGCGCGAGCGCACCCTGTGCATGTCCATCTCCCGGCTTCGAATCCGGCTGGCGGACCTGGACGCGCTCGAGGAGGAATTGACCCACCGCTGGCGCGCGAAGACCATCGTCACCAACTCCGCCAGCTCCGCCAGCGCGGGCCTCCTGCCCCTCATCGCGTCCGGCCACCTGCTGCCCGACGGGCACAAGCCCATCCTGGTCTTCGACAAGTCCGCGCACTTCTCGATGAACCTCATCAAGCCCATCTGCGCGGATGAGACGCACGTCATCACCGCGCCGCACAACGACCTGGACTTCCTGGAGGACCTCTGCCGCAAGCACGCGCGCGTCGCGTACGTGGCGGACGGCTTCTACTCCATGGGCGGCGTGGCCATCGTGAAGGACCTGTTCCACCTGCAGGACAAGTACGGGCTGTTCCTCTACTTCGACGACTCGCACTCGCTCTCCATCTACGGCGCGTCGGGCGAGGGCTACGTGCGCGCGACGATGGGCGGCGAGGTCAACTCGCGCACCATCATCATCGGCTCGCTGGGCAAGGGCTTCGGCACGGCGGGCGGGGCCGTCATGCTGGGGCCCCAGCAGCACGCGGACCTGGTGGGCCGCTTCGCGGGTCCGCTGGGCTGGTCCCAGAGCCTGTCGATTCCGGCCATCGGCGCGAGCCTGGCCTCGGCGCGGCTGCACGGCGGCGCCGACCTGGCCGAGCGACAGCGCGCCCTCCGGGCCAACGTGCGCTACTTCGACGAGCGCGTGCCCACGCGGACCGCGGGCGAGGACTTCCCCATCAAGATCATCGACGTGGGGCCCGAGCCCCTGGCGGTGGAGCGCTCGCGGCGGTTGATGGCCGCGGGCTTCTACTCCTCCGCCGTGTTCTTCCCCATCGTCCCCAAGGGGCGGGCGGGGCTTCGCATCATGCTGCGCTCCAACCTGTCCACCGAGGACCTCCAGCGGCTGTGTGACGCCGTGCTGGAGCTGGCGGCGCCCGGGACCTCGGAGCCACTCGCATCATGACCATGCCCTTGCAGTGCAGGTCCTTCCTGGTGACGCCCGCCATCGACCCCTCCCGCTTCGACAAGGCGGTGGAGGTGGGCGCGGACATGGGACTGCTCGACCTGGAGGACGGTGTCCCCCACGCCCTGAAGTCGGAGGCTCGCCGGCTGGCGCTGTCCTATCTGTCCTCCTCCCGCCCGCGCGGGCCGCTGTGCCTGCGCATCAACAGCCTGCGCACCGAGGCGGGCCTGCGCGACGTGCTCGCGCTGCTGGACTCCAACGCGCGACTGGATGCCCTGCTGCTGCCCAAGGTGGAGTCGCCCGCCGAAATCCAGCAGCTGGACGCGCTCCTGGGAGACCGCTTCCCGGAGCTGTCGCTCCTGGCCATCATCGAGACGGCGCGCGGCGTGGAGGCCGTGGACGCCATCGCCCTGTCCGCGCCCCGCCTGCGCGGCCTCATCTTCGGCGCCGCGGACCTCTCCGCGCAGATGGGCGTGTCCCTGTCCTGGGAGCCCATGCTCTATGCGCGCTCGCGCATCGCCATGGCGGCGGCCATCGCGGGGCTCAACGCCATCGACTCGCCGTACTTCGGCCTGGGAGACCTGTCGGGGCTGGAGGAGGAGACGCGCAAGGTGGGGGCGCTGGGCTACACCGGGAAGATCGTCATCCACCCGGACCAGGTGGGCGTGGTGCACGCGGCGCTGCGGCCCACGCCGCAGATGGTGGCCCACGCGCGCCGGGTGCTCGCGCAGGCCGGTGACGGAAAGGGCGGCATCCACGTGGTCGGAGGGAGCATGATTGGCCCCCCGCTCGTGACGGTGGCGCGGCGGGTGCTGGCGAGCGTCCAGCATGACGAGGCCATGGCGCCCGTCCACCTGCGCGCGGGCTCCGGGAGCGGGGACTCATGAAGAAGATGGTGGCCGCCCACAAGAAGGTGGGCAAGCAGCGCTACCGCGAGACACACGGGCTGTTCTACGAGGACTTCGAGGTGGGCGATGTCTTCGAGCACCGCCCCGGCCGCACCCTCACCGACGTGGACAACATGTGGCAGTCGCTGCTCAGCCTCAACACCCACCCGCTCCACATCGACGCCGTCTACGCCAGCAAGACCGAGTGGAAGCGGCCGCTGATGTCCAGCCTCGTCACCCTGGCCATCGTCGGGGGGATGAGTCTGAACAGCACCAGCGCCAAGGGCGTGGCGAACCTCGGGTGGGACCGCATCCGGTTGACGGCCCCCGTCTTCGTGGGGGACACCCTGTACGCGGAGAGCCGGGTGCTGGCCAAGAGGAGGTCCCGCTCTCGCGCGAAACAGGGAGTGGTCACCGTGGAGACCAAGGGCCTCAAGGCGGACGGCACCGTCGTGATGACCTTCGAGCGCTCCTTCCTCGTGCCCTTGCGGCGCCATGGCGTGGACGTGGATGCGAACTACTGAGGTGATGACCGCGGTCGTCGTGCGGACTCCAGGCGGTCCGGAGCAGCTCCACCTGGAGACCCGACCCCGGCCCGTCCCCGGCCCCCGTCAGCTCCTCGTGCGCGTGCGCGCCTCCGCCCTCAACCGCGGAGACACCAGCCAGCGCGCCGGCGGCTACACGCTGCCTCCCGGCGTCACCAGTCCCTTGCTCGGCATCGAGGTCGCGGGCGAGGTGGAGGCCGTGGGCCACGAGGTGCGCGCCTTCCAGCCCGGCGCGCGCGTCTTCGGGCTGGTGGACGGCGGCGGCTACGCGGAGGCGTGCCTGATGGAGGAGGGGATGGCCCTCCCGATTCCGGAGGGCTGGTCCTTCGTCGAGGCCGCGGCCGCGCCCGAGGCGTACTGCACCGCGCACGAGTCGCTCGTCGAGCTGGGCGGACTGGGGCCCGGTCAGTCCGTGCTCATCCACGCCGCGGGCAGCGGCATCGGCACCGCGTGCATCCAGGTGGCGCGCGAGGTGGGCGCCACCGTCTTCGTCACCGTGGGCAGCGACGAGAAGCTGCGCCGGTGTCTGGCGCTGGGCGCCTCGGCGGGCGTGGTGCGCACGCGCGAGAACTTCGCGGACGCGGTGCCCGAGTGGACGAAGGGACGCGGCCTGGACGTGGTGGAGGACTTCGTCGGAGGCGCGGCGCTGGGCCGCAACCTGCGCGCGCTGCGCTTCGGCGGCACGCTGATGCTCGTGGGGCTGATGGACGGAATCCGCGGCGACCTGGACCTGAAGCAGGTGGTGCTGCGCCGCCTCCAGCTCAAGGGCATGGCGCTGCGTCCGCTGCCCCTGGCCGCCAAGGTCGCCGTCGTCCAGCGCTTCCGCGAGCGCTGGCTGCCCCGGCTCGTCGACGGCCGCGTACGCGCGGTCATCGACACCACCTTCCCGCTGGCGCGCGTGGCGGACGCGCACCGGTACATGGAATCCAACGCGAGCTTCGGGAAGATCCTCCTGGAGCTCTGACTCGACTTTCGCCCTTTTGGGGTGGGATGCCCAAGCAGGGGGCCGAGAGGAGAGAGGGCTGAGGGTAGGTAAAGAGCGGCCATCGAGACCAGCTGAGAGAGGTGTCCGGCAAGACACGCCTCTTCCAGCACCTTCGAGGTCTGCGATGGCCGCTTCCCATTTGTATGCACTGCTTCGAGTCCTGCAGCTGGTTCGGCCGGCGTTCACCGAGCCCTCGTTCCTCCGCTTCCTGGTGCTGTTCGCCGGCTGGGTGTGCAGTGGAGGCACGCACGCCGTTACCGAGGCGCTGGTGGCAGCGGGAGTGTCGGGCGTGCAGCACCATGCGGCCTTCCATCGCTTCTTCTCCCGGACGCGGTGGAGTACGGACGAGGTAGGCCGACTGCTCCTGTTGAAGCTGGCGGCATTGGGACCCGTGCGGTTGGTACTCGATGACACCCTTTGCAGTCACAAGGGGCCGAAGGTTTTCGGCCTGGGCAGTCACCTGGATGCGGTTCGCTCCACCCGGGCCATGCGCGTCTTCTGCTTCGGCCACGTCTGGGTGACGCTCGCGGTGCTGGTGCACGTGCCCTTTGCTGCGCGCCCCTGGGCACTGCCCGTTCTCTTCCGGCTCTACCGCACCCAAGCCGAGTGCCAGAGGAGGGACATCCGGCACCGGAAGAAAACGCAGTTGGGCCGAGAGTTGGTTGAGCGTGTCCTCAGCTGGCTGCCAACGGGCCCTTTGGAACTGGCCGCGGACGAAGCGTACTCATGCAGCACCCTGCTCAAGGGGTTGCCGCAGCGGCTCGTCTTCGTCGGAGCCATGCGTCCAGATGCAGTGCTGACGCGCCCGCGCGTGCACCGCTGCCGCTCGCGGAAAACGGGCCGCTGGCTGACGCGTGACGTGCCGGTGCCCAAGCCCGAGGCCCTTGCCAGAGATTCAGCACTCCCCTGGATGCGGCTGACAGCCCAGCTCTACGGCCGCTCGCAGCAGGTGGACTACAAGGAGGTAGTGGCCCGGTGGAGGAGTGCTGCCGGCGAGCGGATGCTCAAGGTGGTCGTCGTGCGGATGACAAGTGGAAGCCGCCCCCTGCGAGTCTTCTTCTGCACCGCCCCCTCCCTGTCTGCCCTCGAAGTGGTGGAACGGTATGCCTTCAGGTGGAGCATCGAAGTGCTCTTCCGGGACTTGAAGCAACTGCTTGGCTTCGCCGACTCGCGGGCCCGCCGTCGCCTGGCCGTGCTTCGCACCGCTCCCTTCGCTGGCTTGAGCTACACCCTGCTCGTCCTCTGGTACCTGGAGCTCACCGCCAGCTGGCAACAGATGAGGTGGCCTCTGCGCCCCTGGTACACCACCAAGACCACGGTCAGCTTCGCGGATGTCCTCCGCCTGGCTCAATCCTCCCTGGCCCGGGCCCGCTGGCATTCGCCGCGTCGACTTCGCGCCAACTTACGTGCTGCCTCTCGCGCCCCGCCATCTCTGGAGAGCGCGGAGTAGACCGCCGCGCTCTCTCCCTCGCTCTAAAATGGCGAAAGTCGAGTCTGAGGCGGGGGCTTCAGCTGCCCGTGGCGCGGCGCAGGTTGCCGCGGGCCGCGGCCCCCGGCTCGTGCAGGAGCGAGTAGGGATCCAGCGCGTCGCCCCCCACCGTCTCCAGCCCCACCGACGTGCCCAGCCCCAGCCGCTCCGCGTGACGGAGGAACAGCGCGGTGACGACCTGGTCCTCCAGCGCGTACCCGGTGGAGTCGAACACGGTGGCCTGCTGGCGCCAGGACTCGTAGCGGTCCGGGTTCTTCACCAGGGTGACGAGGTCCGGGCCCACCTGCTCGGGCTTCAACTGCTGGCACTCGCCCTCCACCAGCGCCTGCACGGTGAAGTCCGGGCACACCAGGCTCTTCTCCAGGAGCGCGCGCGGCAGCTCCGTCTTGCCCGGCAGGTCCGAGCCCACGGCGTTGACGTGCACGTGCGGCTTGAGCGCCTTGCCGGAGATGACGGGGCCGGCGCCCACGGCGATGGAGGTCGCGGTGCAGATGATGTCCGAGCGCTCCTCCAGCTCCGAAAGCGACACCTGCTTCACGTCCAGCCCGAGGAACGCCGTGCGACGCGCGAGCGACGCCTGCGCCTCCGGGTTCGTGTCGTACGCGAGCACCTCCGTGAGCGGGAACACGCGGCTGATGGCGTGTAGCTGCGTCACCGCCTGCGCGCCGCAGCCCACCAGGCCCAGCACGCGGCTGTCCGGCGAGGCCAGGCAGCGCGTGGCCACCGCGGAGGCCGCGCCCGTGCGCAGCGCCGTGGCGAACACGCCGTCCATCAGCGCGACCAGGTGGCCCGTCCTGGAGTCATACAGGCTGTTGGTCGCGATGATGGTGGGCAGCCCCTGCTCCTCGGGGTTGAACGGGCTGTAGCTCACCATCTTCACGGTGACGGCGCCGCCCTTCTGCATCACCGGCATCCACTCGAGACACCCGGGCTGGCGCGGATGCTCCGTCAGGAAGCCATCCCGCTTGCGCACCTCGGTGAGCTCTCCGTCGAACGTGCGCAGCGCGTCGGTGAGCGCGCGGATGAGCTCGTCCATCAGCGCGTCCGCACCCACTGCCTCCACGATGCAGCGCAGGTCCGCCCGAGTCACCAACAGTGTCCGTGTCGCGTCGCTCTTCACTCGAGTGTCCCCTGGGCCAATCCGCTGTTTCAGTCGCTGACTCGCGAAACAGGATCTGCTGATAACACAGCTCTGTAATGGGAGCGCAAACTAGCAGGGCTTTCGTGTTCACGACAGGGGGGGCCCAACCCAGCGGAACCCGGTCGTTTTTTCCGGGCGGAACGTTGGCGTCTCACGCGTCCGAGACATGGACGACACATCGGAATCCGATGTGCGAGGTTCCGCTGTCGATGGACTGCGGCGAGCGCGCGGCGGGGCGGTAGCGCAGGCAGTAGTTGGACGCGCAAAGGTGGCTGCCGCCCTTGAGGACGCGGCGGGGGATGCTCACGTGCGGAAGGCTCGGGTCCAGGCTCTTGCCGCTGGAGGCGGGGCCGCGCGGGTTGACGGGGATGCAGCACGCCTTGCCGCCGTTGCCCTGGTGGCGCTCCTGATACCAGTCGCAGGTCCACTCCCACACGTTGCCCGCCATGTCGAAGAGCCCATACCCGTTGGGTGGGAAGCTCCCGACTGGCGAGGTCCCCTCGAACCCATCGGTGTTCAGGTTCTGCCAGGGGAACTCTCCTTGCCAGATGTTGGCCATCTGCTGGCCTCCCGGAGAGAACTCGTCGCCCCAGACGTACACCTTGCGGTCCAGGCCGCCGCGGGCCGCGCGCTCCCACTCGGCCTCGGTGGGCAGGGCCTTGCCGGCCCAGGTGGCGTAGGCCTCCGCGTCTTCATAGGCGACGTGGACCACCGGGTGGCGCTCGCGGCCGAGCCACGTGCTGCCGGGCCCTTCCGGGGCCTTCCAGCAGGCGCCGGGGGTATAGGCCCACCACTGCGTCAGGTCCTTCAGGCTCACGCGCCGGGCCGTCTTGCGGAAGACGAGTGAGCCGGGCACGAGCAGCTCCGGCGTGGCGCCGGGGAAGTCGTCCGGATTCAGCGGACGCTCGGCGACGGTGACGTAGCCGGTGGCCTCGACGAAGCGCGCGAAGTCGGCGTTGGTCACCGTGTGGCGGTCCATCCAGAAGCCGCTGACCGTCACCTGGTGCGCGGGCTTCTCCTCGGGATAGTGATGGTCGGAGCCCATCCAGTAGGTGCCGCCCGGAATCCACACCAGGTCCATGGCGGGTGCGTCCTTCTCCGCCACCTCGTTGCGCGAGACGGGGGACTGCAGGCCCTGGGTTTCACCGACGACATCCACGCTCATCCGCCGCCTCGCTCTTCGTCTGTCCACACCGGTGGAGGGGCACGCTCGTGGCCCCAGGCGGCAAGCTGGGTGGCTTCGTCGCGCGGGACAACCGGGCCCCGCGGGGCGGGGCGACCGAGGGGCCCCGGGCGCTCGGAGGCACCCGGACCTGCGAGCGCCCGCGGCGTGTTCGCCTTCGGATTGGCGGCGTGTGCACGCGTGGACAACGTCCTGTCGCCAACGTGCAGGAGGGGCTCATGGAGACGAGGACCGAGACGGAGACGCGCGTGAGGGAGCAGACGGACACCACCACGCCCCGCGAGCTCCACAAGCTCAGCCCCTTCGAGCTGAAGGACACGCTCATCGAGATGGCGGACGAGTCCGCGAAGACGCGCGCGGCGGTGATGCTCAACGCGGGGCGGGGCAACCCCAACTGGATTGCCACCACGCCGCGCGAGGCGTTCTTCCTGATGGGGCAGTTCGCGCTGAGCGAGAGCCGCCGCACCTGGAACGAGCCCGAGGTGGGGCTGGCGGGCATGCCGAAGTCACCGGGCATCGCCCGGCGGCTGCGCGGCTTCCTGGACGCACAGGAGGACAGCGCGGCGGTGAGGCTCCTGCGCGACTCGCTGGAGCACGGCGTGCGCGAGCTGGGCTTCGACGAGGACGCGTTCGTCTGGGAGCTCACCGACGCGGCCATCGGCGACAACTATCCGGTGCCGGACCGGATGCTCGTCCACGCGGAGCGAATCGTTCAGTCCTATCTGGCGAAGGAGATGTGTGATGGCCGTCCGCCGCCGGGGCGCTTCGACCTGTTCGCCGTCGAGGGCGGCACCGCGGCGATGACGTACATCTTCCGCTCGCTGATGGTGAACGGCCTGCTCCAGAAGGGGGACACCATCGCCCTGGGCACGCCCATCTTCACGCCCTACCTGGAGATTCCGCGCCTGGAGGAGTTCGACCTGCGCACGGTGGACATCCGGCAGAGCGAGATGACCGAGGAGGGGCGGCACTCATGGCAGTATCCGGAGTCGGAGCTGCGCAAGCTGGAGGACCCGCGCATCAAGGCCTTCTTCGTGGTCCACCCCGGCAACCCGGGCGCGACGGCGATGCGGCGTGAGTCGCTGGACCTGCTGGTGGACATCGTCCGGAAGAAGCGGCCGGACCTGCTGCTGCTGACGGATGACGTGTACGGCACGTTCGTGGAGGGCTTCCGCTCGCTCGCGGCGGAGCTGCCCCACAACACGCTGCTCGTCTACTCGTACTCGAAGCACTTCGGGTGCACCGGCTGGCGCCTGGGCGTGGTCGCGCTCCACGAGGACAACATCCTCGACGACATGATCGCGCGCCTTCCGGCCGCCCAGCGCGAGATGCTCGAGGAGCGCTACGGCTCCATCACCCTCGAGCCCGAGCGGCTGAAGTTCATCGACCGGATGGTGGCGGACAGCCGCGCGGTGGCGTTGAACCACACCGCGGGCCTGTCCCTGCCGCAGCAGCTCCAGATGTCGCTGTTCTCGCTGTTCGCGCTCCTGGACAAGGACGACGCGTACAAGAAGCGCTGCCGGCGCATCTGCCGCGAGCGGCTGGCCGCGCTGTACCAGGGCCTGGGCGTGGACCTGCCGGAGGACCCGCTGCGCTCGGCGTACTACCAGACGCTCGACCTGGAGGCGTGGGGGCGCAAGCACGTGGGGAAGGACTTCGTGGAGTACGAGGAGGCGCGGCATGACCCGCTCGACATCGTGCTCGCGCTGGCGCGCAGGCATGGCGTGGTGCTGCTCAACGGCAGCGGCTTCGAGGGGCCGGAGTGGTCGGCCCGCGTGTCGCTGGCGAACCTGGACGACGAGGCCTACCCGCGCATCGGCCAGGGCCTGAAGGACATCGTCATCCGCGCCATCCAGGAGTGGAAGGGGCGCGAGCTGGACTCGTGAGCGCGCGAAGATGCCCACCTTCGACGGAGGCCCATCATGAATGGCTCGAAGAACTCGATGCGAGGACTGTTGTGCGCGGTCGGCCTGCTGCTGACGGGCGCGGGCATCGCCGCGCAGGAGGGCTCGGCGCGGCCCACGTCCCCAGGCGCGGAGGCGTCGTCGACCCGCGGGGCCCCGGCGGACACGAAGGCGAAGGACGGCAAGGACGCGGCGCCGCTGCAGTCGGTGCGCATCCTGGCGACGGGCGGCACCATCGCCGGCTCGCAGGGCAACCCCCAGGGGTATGGCTACAAGGCGGGGGCCTTCAAGGTGGCGGACCTCATCAAGAGCGTGCCGAACCTGGACAAGCTGGCGCGGCTGTCGGGTGAACAGGTGGTGAACATCGGCAGCCAGGACATGAACGACGCGGTGTGGCTGAAGCTGGCGAAGCGGACCAACGAGCTGCTGGCCTCGCCGGACGTGGACGCCGTCGTCGTCACGCACGGCACGGACACGCTGGAGGAGACGGCGTACTTCCTGGACCTGGTGGTCAAGAGCGACAAGCCGGTGGTCCTGGTGGGCTCCATGCGGCCCGCCACCGCCACCAGCGCGGACGGGCCGGGCAACCTCTACAACGCGGTGGCCGTGGCGGCGTCGCCGGAGGCGAAGGGGCGGGGCGTGCTCATCGTCATCAACGACGAAATCCACGCGGCCCGGAACGTGACGAAGACGAACACCACCAACGTGGAGACCTTTCGCAGCCTGAACCGTGGGCCCGCGGGCGTGGTCAACACGGGTGACATCCACTGGTTCGAGAAGATGGACAAGCGGCACACGGTGGACTCCGAGTTCTCCATCGCGGGCGAGAGCGCGCTGCCGCGCGTGGACATCCTCTACGCACACGCGAACATGAGCCCGGACCTCATCGACTCGGCGGTGAAGAACGGCGCCAAGGGGCTGGTCATCGCGGGGGTGGGGGATGGGAACATGACCCAGCCCGCGCTCGACACACTGGCGAAGCACGTGAAGAAGGGCGTGGTGGTGGTGCGCAGCACGCGCCTGCCGAGCGGCCTGGTGCTGCGCAACAACGAAATCAACGACGACCAGAAGGGCTTCGTGGCCTCGGGCGAGCTGAACCCCGCGAAGTCGCGCGTGCTGCTCCAACTGGCGCTGCTGGAGACGAAGGACCCCACGCGCGTCCAGCGGATGTTCGAGGAGTACTGAGGCCCTCCGCCTCGCGGTGCTCCCATGGTGGGCTCGGAGACGCTGTCGGACTTCTCGCTGGTGAGGGGCGGTCCATTCCAGACGCTGGGACGGCGGCTGCGCGGTGTCGAGCCGCGCCGCTCCGGCCTCTTCGCGCTCGTGCTCGCGTTGGGGTGCTGGGGGCCGCTGGTCCTGATGACGTGGATGCAGGGGGGCGACGCCCCGCGCCTGCTGCTTCGGGATCTCCAGGTCCATGGCGAGCTGCTGCTGTCGCTGCCGGTGCTCGTGGCGTCGGGGCCCTACATCGACAGCCGCCTGGGCGCGGCGGCGCGTCAGTTCCTCCGGGCGGACCTGGTGGGCGAGCGGGGACGGGGCGCGCTGGAGGCGCTGGCCCGGAGGTGCACGCGGTGGTGTGACTCGGCGGGCGTGGAGCTGCTGCTGCTGGGGCTGGTCATCGCGTTCGCGTGGCTCACCTCGCCGGACCCGTCGCGGGCGTGGCAGGTGTCATCCTGGGGCCAGCCGTCGCTCGCGGGCGGCTGGTACCTCTGCGTGGCCCAGCCGCTGGTGCGCTTCCTGGTGCTGCGGTGGCTGTGGCGCGGAGTCGTGTGGGCGGTCTTCCTGCTGCGCGTCTCGCGGCTTCCGCTTCGCCTGGCCTTCACGCACCCGGACCAGTCGGGCGGCCTGGGGTTCCTGGCCGTCTGTCAGGCCAGCTTCGCGCCGGTGGTGTTCGCGGTGTCCGTGCCGGTGGCGTCATACTCGTTCCGGACGAACGCCGCCGCCATCACCGAGTCCCCGCTGGTCTACATCATGCCCCAGGTCCTCTACGCCGTGCTGGCCTGCCTGGCCGTCTTCGCGCCACTGGCGTGCTTCTTCCGGCCGCTGGTGGCGGCGAAGCGGCGAGGGGACCCGTGGTTCTCCGCCGTCGCGGCGCACCACTCGCGCGAGTTCGAGGACCGGTGGTTCCAGAAGAAGCCCGAGCTCCCCGCGCTCGGCGCGCCGGACTTCTCGTCGCTGGCGGACCTGGGCTCGTCCTTCATGGTGGCTCGCAAGATGAAGCTGTTCCCGTGGGACCAGCGCGGGCTGCTGGCGGTGGGAGCGGCCGGGCTGGCGCCGCTCGTCATCCTGCTGATGGTGGACCGGCAGTTCCTGGCGGTGGTGAACCAGCTGCGCCAGAGCATGAGCTGAGCGGCGGCCTGCGCTCGGGTGCCTGTCCGCCGAGGACTGTCGGCAGGGGGCGGACGTGAGGATATCCAACGACGGCGGCCGGTGTGCATGCCGCTTGGAAGGAGGCGAGCATGCTCAGGACCCTGGCCGTGTTCGTGCTGGGCAACATCGTCACCCTGTTCATGTTCACCCAGGGCCTGGAGCGAAGGCCCGGTGACATCCGGCACGTCCTGGAGCGCCCGGCGCTGTATGCGCGCTCGCTGCTGGTGGTGCTCCTGCTGGTGCCGTTGGTGGCCATCGCGTTGGTCCATGTCTTCCGGCTGCCGACGGTGGTGGCCAGCGCCGTCCTGCTCATGGCCGTCTGTCCGGGCGCGCCGCTCCAGGTGAACCAGGCCCGCTCCCTGGGCGCCAGCAGCACCACGTCCCTCAACCTGTTGTTGCTGCTCAGCCTCTGCGCGCTGGTGACGGTGCCGCTCTGGGTGCGGGGCGTGGACCGGCTCCTGGGCGTCGAGTTCAGGGCGGCGCCGAGCCTGGTCTTCCGGCTGCTGCTGGTGAAGATCGTCCCTCCGCTCATGGTGGGAGTCGCGGTGGGGCACTACTTCCCGAGCCTGGCCCGGACGCTCGCGCGCTGGTGTGGTCGGGTGTTCAACGTGCTGCTCATCGCCGTGTCGGTGGGCGTGCTCTTCATCGTCGGTCCGAAGCTCATCCACACCGCGTGGCTCGCGGTGGTGGCGTTGGTGTTGCTGGTGACGATCTCGGCCGTGCTGGGACACTGGGCGGGGGCGCCGCGAATGGAGGACCGCAAGGCGGTGGTGCTGGCCGCGGCCTTCGCGCACCCGGTGTTGTCGATGACCATCATCACCCAGAGCTATCCGAACTACCGGGCGCTCGAGGTGGCGGGCGTGGTGGGTGCGTACGTCGTCATCCGCGTCCTGGCGCTGACCCCGTACAAGCTGTGGGTGAAGCGCCATGGAGAGTCCGAGGGCTCGAAGCGGGTTCCTCCGGGTGGCGTGCCGGCGTAGCGGGCTCACCTCCTGTCGTCCGGCGACGGTGTTGCCCGGGTGGAAGTGGCGGCTCAGCTTGCGGGCATGAGCCGGGCTTCGGACCCGGCACCCACGCCATCGAGGTGAGTCATGTTGGAGCAATCGACCACGGGGCTGTCGCCCCAGGAGGCGCGAGACATCGCGCGTGAGGCGTATGTCTTCGGCCTGCCCCTGGTGGAGCACTACCGGCTGTTCGCGCTGAACTTCCGTCCGGAGTCGCCACAGCTCCGGCCCGCCAACCAGTTCCTGCACTTCTCCCGGCTGTTCACCTCCGAGGACCGGGAGGTCGTCTCCCCGAACAACGACACGCTCTACTCGGTGGCGGTGTTGGACCTGCGAGGCGGGCCCGTGGTGGTGGAGACGCCGGAGCTGAACGGGCGCTACTTCTGCATCCAGCTGGTCGACATCACGACGAACAACCTGCCGTACATCGGCACGCGGGCCACGGGCACGGCCCCCGGGCGGTTCGTCGTCTCGGGGCCTGACTGGACGGGGCCGCTGCCCGAGCCGCTGAAGGACGCGAGCATCATCCGCTCCGACTCCTGGTTCGTGGCGGCGCTGCTGCGCGTCGGCGTGGACGGTCCGAAGGACCTGGCGGCCGCGGTCCCGCTCCAGCGGGAGTTCAAGGCGACGCCGCTCCACGTGTTCTCCGGGCAGCCGGCGCCGAAGCTCCCCGAGGTGTCGTGGCCTCCGTACTTCGATGACAAGGCGGACGCGTCGCTGAAGGCGTTCGAGTACATCAACTTCATGATGCGGTGGCACCGCTTCTCCGATGCGGAGCGACCGCTGCTGGCAAGGCTCGCGCGCGTCGGGGTGCGCCCCGGGGAGTCCTTCGACGCGAAGTCGCTGCCACCGGACCTCCGTGACGCGATGCTGGCGGGAGTCCGCGAGGCCCGCGAGTCCATCCAGCAGCGGCCGATGCTGCATCAGGGGTGGGAGCTGCCGGACCCGAAGGTGGGTGACTTCGGCGACGACTACGCGCTGCGCGCCCGCGTGGCGTGGAACTACCTCTACGCGAACTCAGCGGCCGAGGCCGTCTATCCCATCACCCACCTGGATGGCGCCGGCCGTCCGCTCGATGGGGCGCGTGCCCGCTACGTGCTGCGCTTCCCGAAGGAGGCGATTCCTCCGGTGCGCTTCTTCTGGTCCCTCACCGCGTACGACGCGAAGAGCCACATGCTGGTGGAGAACGACATCCACCGGTACTCGCTGGGAGATCGCTCGCGCACGTTGAGGCGGTCCGAGGATGGCTCCATCTCGTTCTTCCTCCAGAGCACGCCCCCGGAGGCCGCGCGTCAGTCCAACTGGCTGCCGGTGCCCACAGGGCCGTTCTATCTCCTGCTGCGGCTCTATGGTCCCACCGAGGCCGCGCTCCGGGGGCGTTATGTGCCTCCAGCCGTCGAGGCGCTGAACGACTGAGCCCCGGCTCCGCGGGACGACGCGAGTGTCGTCCGTTGACGCTCGCGCCGTCCCTGGCGGCCGGGATGTCCGCCCCGCGGGGTGGGGCGGATTGTCGGCCCTCGTATCCGTCCGGTCAGCGACGGGGCGTGATGTGACGTTGGCAACCAGCACAGGTGCGAAGGCCCATGGACCGAGGCTACCCGTGAGCCGTGGTGGTTGACCTCGAGCCGCCGACGTCAGGCGCGAACGACGCGGCCTCGGTACACGCCCAGCATGCTCAAGTCGTCGGGGGCGCGCGGCGGGCGGTCCTCGAACGTCCATGCGTTGTCGAGCAAGAGGCCGTCCACGCTGGATGCGACGGTGCTCGTGTCTTTCAGCGGGCCGCCGATGGCCCGCGAGGCCACCGCGAGCGCCTCCGGCTCCCAATCTTCTGCTCCTGAGAATCCCCACACCCACCGATTGGCGTCGACCTGAACATAGAGGTTCCAGAATGGGCGCATCGCCGCGCCGAGGGTGCACACGACGATGGCGTCGCCGATCCCCAGCGCCCCCACATGGACCGCGCTCTCCCTGCTCCACCCGCCGATCCGCATCAGCGCCCCCTGCTCTCGAACGGGCTTGCTCTCCCAGGTACGCAGTGCGCTGGCCACGAGTGCCGCGAGCGAGGGCGCCCAAATGGGGCGCGAGGCGTCGTCGTGTCGGTACTCGACCAGCTGGCCGGCCTCGGTTCCCGACAGCACATACGCGACGTGGTCGCCGTTGCCCTTCGTGAGCACGGGAACCCAATGTTCGGAGAACCGCGCACCGTCACTGTCGAACCCGAGGAGAAACCGACGAGTCGAGATCGCCTCGGCGCAGCCCATCATCGAGTAAACGCTCGAGCCATCGAACGACACCAGCGCGGTCCCATCGTGCCAGCTGAACAGGGCGCGAAGGTCGCCTGGCAGTGCCGTCCCGAGCTCGGCCTCGAGCCCGGCCAGCTGCTCGGGCGCAGCCGGCGGTAGGAACGAGGCGTGCCCCCCGGGGTCGGCGCGGCGGATGGCCACATCGAGACGTTCGAGAGCGCGGACGAGCTCCTTGGGAGGCTGCGGCATCGAACGACATCACCACCGGAGGGATGCTGCGTCAAAGATCTCCGCGAATCAGACGCGAGAGCCCGCGGCGACCTCTCGATCACCGCGGGCCGTCGGGTGTGCAGGCGGCTCAGCGCTCGGGGGCGGTAACCGACCGATGGGAGACGTCCGACGGATGCACTCGTCCACTCGCACCGCATGGAAGCCGCGCGTGGAGGTCAGGGGCGCCGATGCTTGCCTGACTTCAGGAGGAGTCCGGCGCGAAGGAGGAGGACGGCTGCCAGCGGTGCGGCAGCAACTCGTCCAGCGAAGTCCAGCAGCGCCTGTCGGGTGGCGCCGTCGTTCCACGAGGGAAGGGGCTTGCTCATGGCGTCCTCACTCAGCCCATCAGGGCGAACAGGTAGCAGATGAGGGTCAGCAGCAGGTTGGAGATGGCGAACGTCACCGGGTAGCCGATGGCGGGGACGATGCTCTTCGACGCCTCCTGCGCCGCCCGCATGCCGGCGCTGTTGCACCGGGCTCCCGCGATGGCGCCCATCAGCACCGCGCTGTTCATCTTGAAGATGTACTGGCCCACCACCCAACCGATGATGGGCGGGATGAAGGCGGCGATGGAGCCGATGATGAGCGTGGGCCCCAGGAGGCCGCCCTCGATGGCGTGCGCCACGCCCGCGCCGGAGTTCAGTCCGAGGATGGCGATGAAGACATTCAGCCCCACATCCTCGAGCAGCTGACGCGCGGACTCCGGGAACGGGCCGCCGAGCGCGGGGTTGTGCGTGCGCAGGATGCTCAGGCCGATGCTGACGATGAGCAGGCCCACCGCCGAGCCCAGGCTGAACTTGATGCCGTAGAGCGGAACCGTGATCGCGCCGAGCAGCGCGCCCGCCGCGAGCCCCAGGCCCAGGGTGATGATGTCCGTGGAGAGGCTCGGCTTCACGGGCGGACCGAGCACCTTGCGCAGGTCCGCCACCCGCTTGGGGCTGCCGGTGATGCGCAACACGTCGCCCTTGTTCACCACCTGCTCACGGCTGACCGGCAGCTGGTCACCCGCGCGGAACAGGGCGTTGAGGTAGATGCCGTGGCCCATGCGCAGCGCGAGCTCTCCCAGCGTCTTTCCGACGACCTGCTTGTCGTGGACGATGAACTCCACCGTGTCGAACTTCACGTTGCGCAGCTTGGAGTCGTCCACCTCCGGGCCGATGTGCGGCCCACCCGCCAGCAGCAGCGACACGGGGCCGAGCATCGCCACCTCGTCGCCCCGGCTCAGCACCAGGTCCGGCGGCGGGTTGTAGACGCGGCCGTCGTGGTAGACGCGCTCGATGGCCACGCGAGGGTGCGCATGGTCCAGGTCCGCCACGGTGCGGCCCTCGAGCGCGGGGTTCTCCACGCGGAACACCCGCAGGTCCAACGGCATGTAGCCCCGGATGAACGAGTCCGCCGTGCCCGGCAGCGGCGCGGAGTCCTCGCCCGCCAGCTCCTTCTCCATCTTCTTGCCGTCCGCCACCGCGTCGCGGCCGAACATCTTCGGCATCACCGACATCATCACGGTGAAGAGCACCATGCTGATGCAGTAGAGGAACGCGTAGGACGTCGTCAGGTTCCCGGGCGCCTGCCGCGCGGCGTCCCCCGTCAGCGCCGCCGAGCCGCTCGCCAGCGCCGCCTGCGCCGCGCCGAAGCCCGGCGTCGCCGTGTTCGCGCCGGAGAGGATGCCCGCGAGCAGACCGGGCGCCAGGTGCGTGAAGTACCGCGAGGCGTAGACCAGCGCGGCCGACAGCAGCGGCACCAGCAGGGACAGGAGGATGAGGTGCTTGCCCTCGCGATGGATGCCGCCGAGGAACTGGGGACCCACCTTCATGCCGATGGCGAAGATGAAGAGGTTGAAGAACACCGTGCTGGTGAACTCCGGCAGGGCGTATTCGATCTGGTAGGCGTCGAAGGCCCAGAAGCTGACGATGAGGGCCAGCAGCAGCGTGGCCGCCGTGGAGCCCATGCCCACGCCCTTCACCTTCAGCTCGCCGAGCGCGTAGCCGACGGCCACGACGAGGAAGAGCAGGATGAAGGGCTGCCGGCGCATGTAGTCCAGCACCACGCCGAAGACGCCGTGGGGTTGGGGTTGCACGGCGGGCGCCGGCTGACCCTGTGCGAAGGCGATGACCGCGAGGCCCACGACGGCGGCGCCCGCGAGCAGGGCGGTATGGCGCATCTGGCTTCTCATGCGTGCATCCCTCCAGCGTTTCCGGTCAGGGTAGGGCGCGAGGCTCCTCGCCGGACGTGCCCCACGGGGAGAGGCGGCCGACGCGCCGGCCCGTCGTCAGAAGCGCAGCCCCAGGTTGATGGGCAGGTACTGGCCGTTCGCCCGGCGCGCGCCCGTGGCCGTCTGGTACTCGGGGCCGAAGATGTGGTGGTAGCGCGCCTCCAGATACACGCGCACCGTGCCGTAGAGCCGGTACGTGAGGCCCACGCCGCCATTCACGCCGATGTCCGTGGAGCTGCGCGAGTCGAGGATGACGTCCACCGGGACGACCTCCGTGTAGCAGGTGAAGAAATAGGGATCACACACGGGGACGAGCCCCGTGCCGGCGAACTGGGTGAGCTCCACCTTGCGGTAGTAGAGGCCCGGTCCCGCCGTCACGTAGAGCCCGAGGCGCCTGCCCGACAGCAGGCCGAGGAAGAGGTTGAGGTCTCCGTACTGCATGATGTGATCGCCGGAGACGCGCTCGTCGGGGAGGACGTCGCTCTTCAGGTTGTAGTCGCTGTATTGGTACTCGGCGCGGAGGCCGAAGTGCTCGGTGAAGTGGTAGCCGCCGCCGAGCAGGAAGCCCCAGCCCGCCTTGAAGCGACTGTGTGATTCGCCGACGGGGAAGACGAGGCCGACCCCCAGGTTGAAGGTGAAGCGCCCGGCCATCGGCGGCGAGTCCTCCACGAAGCCCGCGGCGGGGTCCTCCGCGACTTGTCTCAGCGGACCTCCTCGCGCGACCCAGGGGACGAGCAGCGAGGACAACAGCACGAGCCTGGCGATGCACCGAGGCATGCGACCTCCTCACGACATGGCTCGCTGAAGCTGGGGACGTGGTGCCCTGGGGGCCGCGCGCGGCGCGGGCTCGTGGCTCCCTCTCGCGCCGGGTCGTCGTGGCGTGTTGGACAGCGTCGCCCGGCTGCCCCTCCCCCGGGGCCCGTGCCGCGGCGGGCCCGAGGACACATCGTCGAGGCGTGACGAGGCTCACGGCGACAGCAGGCTGGCGACGCGCCCGACGGTACGTGCCGGGGCTGGGGTGGATGTCCACCTACTCGCGGGCCTGGCTGCGCCCGGACCTGCTCTCCGCGCTGACGATTGGCGCGATGCTGGTGCCGCAGGGACTGGCGTACGCGCAGATTGTCGGCGTGCGCCCGGTCACCGGCCTGTACGCGGGCGTGGCGGCCATGCTGGCCTACGCGCTCTTCGGTCCCTCGCGTCACCTGATGCTGGGGCCGGAGGCGGGCGCGGCCATCATCGCCGCGAGCGCCCTGGGCGGCGTCGTGTCGGGAGACGACCCCGCGCGGTATGCGTCGCTCGCGGCGCTGCTGGCGCTGATGGTGGGGCTGTTGAGCCTGGCGGCGGGCCTGCTCAAGACGGGAGCGCTGGCGGACTTCCTCTCCAAGCCCATCCTCATCGGCTACACGAACGGGGCCGCGCTCATCATCATCGGCAGCCAGCTGGCGCGGATGTTCGGCCTGGAGCGGCGGGCGGAGGACTTTCCGGGACAGGTGCTGGAGGTCGGCCGCAACCTGCACGGCATGCACCTGCCCACGGTGCTGTTGGGGGTGGGCATCATCGGGTGTCTGGTCCTGCTGAGGCAGTGGCTCCCGAGGCTGCCCGGGCCGCTCATCCTGGTGGTGCTCACCACCGTGGCGGCGAGCGTGTTCCAGCTCCACCACGCGGGGGTGAAGGTGGTGGGGCCCATCGCCGCCTCGCCGCCGTCGTTCGGGTTGCCCCGGGTGGGCTTCTCGGATGTGAGGGCCTTGCTGCCCGCGGCGCTCAGCCTGGCGCTGGTGAACTACGCGAGCTCGGTGCTCGCGGGGCGGCTGTATGCCGACAAGCACCACTACCGGCTGGACGGGAACCAGGAGCTGCTCGGGCAGGCCGCGGCGAACGTGGCGTGTGCCTTCACGCAAGGGTTCCCGGTGACGGGGAGTGACTCGCGCACGGCGGTCAACGACGCGATGGGCGGGAGGTCGCAGCTGGTGGGCGTGGTGGCCGCGGTGCTGGTCGCCGTGTTCGCGCTCTTCTTCACGCCGCTGCTCCAGAGCCTGCCGCTGGTGACGCTGGGGGCCATCGTCATCGTCGCGGCGGTGTACCTGGTGGACGTGTCCTCGCTCGTGGCCCTGTGGCGGATGCGGCGCGTGGAGGCGGTGCTGGCGGCGGTGACGACGTTGGCGGTGCTGGTGCTCGGCATCCTCCAGGGCATCCTCGTCGCCGTCGCGCTCGCGCTGGGGGACCTCATCCGACGTGCCGCGCATCCCCACGACGCGGTGCTCGGCGAGCGCGAGGGCGTGTCCGGGTGGCACGACGTGACACGGCACGAGGGCACGCGCACCGTTCCGGGGCTCCTGGTGTATCGCTTCGATGCGCCGATGTTCTTCGCCAACGCGCGGCACCTGCGCGAGCAGGTGCGCGTCCTGGTGGCCCGGGCGTCCCCTCCCGTGCGCGAGGTGGTGCTGGACGCGAGCGCCGTGTTCGACCTGGACGTCACGGCGGCGGAGGGGCTGGAGAAGCTGCGCCAGGAGCTGGAGGACGAGGGCATCGTCCTGGTCATCGCGGACGCGAACGCGCCGCTGCGAGGCATGCTGCGGCGCACGGGGATGATGGAGCGACTGGGGGAACAGAACGTCTACCTCACCGTGGAGGCCGCCGTGGCGCGGTTCCAGGCCTTGCATTGACGTGGGGCCCCGGCCGGCCGCCCGCCTGGGGAATGAAGGGGGATTCGAGGACGTTGAAGACAGAGGGGCGAGGCGCTATAGACCTCGCCGTCCGTCGTTCCCAGGGTGGGTTCGGCGGGCCCGGACGAGGTGCGCCGTACCCGGTCACGACAAGACGACGCTCATCTCTGGAGTCGTACGTCATGGCGTGGATCATTCTCGTCATCGCGGGTCTGCTCGAGGTGTGCTGGGCCATCGGCCTCAAGTACACCGAGGGCTTCACCCGCCTTGTTCCCAGCATCCTCACGGGCACGGCCATCGTGGCCAGCATGTTCCTGCTGTCCACGGCGGCGAAGACGCTGCCCATAGGCACGGCCTACGCGGTGTGGGTGGGCATCGGGGCGCTCGGCGCCGCGGTGCTGGGCGTGGTGCTCTTCCATGAGCCGCTCACCCCGATGCGCATCGTGTTCCTGTCGATGCTGCTGGTCGCCATCATCGGTCTGAAGGCGACGAGCGGCGCGGACCCCTGACGGGGCTCACCAGACGTAGCGCAGGATGAGCTGTCCATAGGACAGCGTCGGGTCTCCGGAGCTCTGCTGCGAGCCCTCGTCGCCGTAGCCCCGCTGGGGCTCGCCATTCAGCATCACCACCGCGCCCAGGCCGAGCTGGAGGTTGGCTCGGCCCGAGTAGTAGACGCCGAGCCCCAGCGAGCTGTTCTTCAACGTCCGGTCCGAGCGCCCGAGCTCCTCCTGGCGGCCGGTGCGGAACAGGTACTCGCCCATCACCGCCACCGGCACCGACGTGGTGGGGTAGAGGTCCAGGGCCGCCGCGAGCGAGAAGAAGAAGCGCACCGCGTGGGTCTTCTGCTCCAGGCGGTCCCCGAGGATGCGGTCGAACGGCCTGCGCTTCTGCCAGGCGTACTCCGCCAGCGCCGAGCCCTGCAGCGAGAACATCCGCCCCAGCGTCTGCGCCGCGTAGACGCCGCCGTTCGCCGTCGTCTCCTCGCTGGGGACGAACAGGAACTGTCCCAGGCTGCCGTTGATGATCTGCTCCACCGTGACCTGGGGCGTCTCGACGATGGCGTTGATGAGGGGCAGCAGGGTGATTTCGCGCCCCTTGTCGTAGCCGAAGTTCGCCCGGACGGAGACCTGCGTCCCGCTGTGCTCGCTGCGGAACAGCCGCACCACGCCGCCCACCTGGCCCAGCAGGTCCACCGTGGCGCCGGAGGACAGCAGGCCGTCCGCGTTGGTGCCGGTGATGATGGTGGCCCGGCCGAAGCCCGCGATGCCCAGCCAGTCGGTGATGCTCAGGCTCAAGTCCAGCGTCTGCTGGACACCGGTGAGCGTCACGTCCAGGGGCTGCAGGTCATTCACCGGCACATCGGGGATGTCATAGAGCGCCAGGCCCTCGCGGATGCCGACGTGCGAGGTGACGAACGCGCTCTGCTGGAGGATGGGGAACACGTAGGTGTGTCCCGCGAGTTGGCGGGTGCGCGCGCCGCAGGGCTCCTGGCAGGACTCCGCGCCCGAGGGCGCACCCGCCGCGACTCCCGCACCGAGCAACAGGCCCACGCCGAGGCTTCGAAGAAGGGTCTTCATCTCGGGGAACGTGGGGAACGTGGCCACTGCGGACCATTGCCCCGCGCGCGCGGTCAGCGTCGCGACGAAGACAGCCCACGGGTGGACGACGCGAGCGCCGTCGTTCCACGGACATTGGTGGGCGGGGAGTTGGAGCTCGGTGCTCTGCGTGGGCCCGGGGAGGGGCATCTTGCGCGCGCTTTTCGGGGAGGAGACGTGGAATGGAAGTGACGGAGACCTTGCAACGCACCGAGCCCGCGCATGCCTGGCGCCCTCAGCTGACGACGGCGCACGAGCAGCTCGCGCCCAGGTTGGAGGCGTTCTATCGGGACCTGCATGAGCACCCGGAGTTGTCCATGCAGGAGCATCGGACGGCCGCGAAGGTGGCGAAGTGGTTGGAGGACATCGGCTACGAGGTGACCTCGGGCGTGGGGGGGACCGGCGTCGTCGGCATCTTGCGCAACGGGTCGGGGCCCACGGTGCTCCTGCGCGCGGACATGGATGGGCTCCCCGTGGAGGAGAAGACGGGCCGGCCCGACGCGAGCCATGTCACGGTGAAGGACGCACAGGGGCACACGGTGCCGGTGATGCATGCCTGCGGGCATGACGTGCACCTGACGTGTCTGGTGGGCGTGGCGGAGTTGCTCGCGTCGTCTCGCAACCACTGGCGGGGCACGCTGATGATGGTGGCCCAGCCCGCGGAGGAGACGCTCCAGGGCGCTCGGGCGATGATGGACGACGGGCTGTATGCGCGCTTCGGCACGCCGACCGTGGCGCTCGCGCAGCACGTGGGGCCGATGCCCGTGGGACTGGTGGGGTACCACCAGGGCGCTTCGATGATGGCGTCCGCGAGCGTGCGGGTGCGCATCCACGGCAAGGGCGGGCATGCCTCGCGGCCGCAGTCCACGGTGGACCCGGTGGTCATCGCGGCCTACCTGGTGACGCGGCTGCAGACCATCGTCTCGCGCGAGCTGGACCTCACCCAGGGTGGCGCGGTGATCTCGGTGGGGAGCCTGCACGCGGGGAGTCGCGCGAACGTCATCCCGGACGAGGCGGTGCTGGAGATGTCGGTGCGCACGCCGACCGACGCGCTCCAGGACCAGCTCATCGAGGCCATCTCCCGGATGGCCCGCGCGGAGTGCGAGGCGGGGCGCACGCCTCGGCCTCCGGACATCGAGGTGATCAGCCGCACGCGGGTGATGGTGAACGACGACTCGTACTCCCGCCGGGTGCGCGCCGCGCACGCCGCGTGGTTCGGCGAAGGCCACCTGGTCGACACGGGCATGGTGAGCGGCAGCGAGGACTTCCCGTACTTCGACGGGCGCACGTCCAACGACGCGTCGAAGGCGAAGGTCCCGCTCGTCTACTGGTACTTCGGCGGCACGTCCCACGACGCGTGGAAGCGCGCTCCAGGCAAGACGCTCTGGGAGAAGCTGCAGAGCCTGCCGTCGAACCACTCACCGTACTTCAACCCGTCACCGGACTGTCTGCGCTTCGGCTGCGAGTCGCTGCTGATGGCCGCGCTGGCGTGTCTGGATGAGGAGCCCAAGGCGGAGCAGGCGCCGGAGGCAGGCAAGCGGCTGCACTGAAAAGCGTCGGCAGCCGGCGCTGACATTTCTACAGGGATTCAAGCGGTCCGTGCGCCAACCGTCCGATTTTCTTCAAAGGGCGGATGGCACGCGGACTGCTTTGTGCAGCGACCGTCATGAAGTCACCCAGGAACACGCACCGCCCGTACACCGTCGAGATTTCGGCGGGAGCCTGGAGCCAGGTCGCCCGGCTCTCCCAGGAGCGCTATCGCGCCATCCAGGCCCACCTGGAGCGCGTGGCCTCGCTCGGCGCGCAGACGGAGGTCTCGGCGACGTTCCAGGTGGACGAGCTGCACGTCCACTACGCGGTGGATGCGCGGCGCCGGCTGGTGACGCTGGTGGACATCACCCGGGACAAGGCGGGGGTGATGAAGGCGGCGGGGCGGTCCACGGCGCCCAAGGCCCCGGGCCTCTGAGTCGGGGCGGTGTGCTACGCCCGGGGGCATGACACGGGTGGTGGACGGGGCATGAGCCAGGACGACAAGCGGGAGCCTCGGCGGCTGGCGGACCTGCTGCGTCGGGGCATGTCCCAGGCGAAGCAGCAGCCCTCGGCGGGCCTGGCCCAACTGGAGGCGGACTGGAAGCAGCGGGAGCTGGCGCGGCAGCGGGCCGCGGAGGAGGCGAAGGCCCGGCATGCGTCCGCCCAGGTGCACGCGTGGCCCTTGCACCTGGAGCAGTGCGGCGCGCCGGCCGAGGCCGTGGCGGGCCTTCGAGGAGAGACGCCGCTCGAGACGGCGGCGCTCCGCGCGGCTCGGCATGTCCTGAGGGAGCGGCTGCGCAGCCTGCTGTTGTCGGGAGGCCCTGGCACGGGGAAGACGACGGGGGCGTGCTACCTCTTCCGGGCCGCCGTGCGCGGCGACCGGGGGCTGTCGGCGTGGGATTCGTCGGCGGGGCTCTTCATCGACTGGGCGCGTCTGTCGCGCGAGGAGGACTCCGAGGCGCGGCGGCGGTTGCTCCAGCGGGCGGCCCAGGTGCGGGTCCTGGTGCTGGACGATATCGGCGGGGAGGCGTCGGGCCCGCGGCAGCGGGAGCTGTTGGAGTCGCTCGTGGAGCAGCGGGACAGGCCGGACCTGGTGACGGCGTATACGACGCGTCTGTCGGTGCAGCGGCGCGAGGGTGGGCCCTCGCGCTTCGCCGAGTCCGTGGGGGCCCGCGTGGTCCAGCGCATGAGCCGCCAGGGGACGTTCCACCTGGCGGACTGTGGGAACAGGGACCTGCGTCAGGGCGGGAAGCCGTGAGCCCGGGCGAGGCGCTCAGGTGCAGCCGGGATCGCACGACTGCTGGGAGACGGAGTCGTAGCAGAGGTTGAAGACGACGTTGGAACAGCACTCCTGCACCTCGACGTTGCAGCCGTCCTGACAGGTCCAATAGGTGAAGACATGGCGGAAGCCGTCGATGCAGACCTCCGCCTTCTGCTCCTGTTCAGCCAACGGTGGTGGCTCCTGGGAGGGCTCCTCCACGCCACCACAGCCCAGCAGCAAGCACGTCGTCAGCGCGACTCCGAGAAGCTCTCGCATGCGACCTCCAGGGGTGAAGACTCGCGAGCGTAGCGCGGCCTTCGTGGCGCATGTCGAGGCCAGGGGACTCACATGCGGCGCCTCCGGGTGCAATTTTCTCCTGGGGATGCGAAAGCCAGACGTCTTCGCTCTCGCAGGGGTGTGCTGGGATTGGGGTGCCGACGGACCCTCGCGAGGATGAGAGGAATCGCTCGGCGGGGTGGGGTTGCGCTATTGGCAGTCACGCGTCCACAATTCGTCGCGTTCGCTCTGCATACCCTCGTGCTCGGATGCGACTCTCCCTCGTCCATAAAATCACCGTGGCGCCCGTGGTCGTGGCGCTGTTCTTCGCCCTGCTGTCCATGGGCTACACCATTCCGCGTCTGCGCCAGGCCTTCGAGGAGCAGGGCCACGAGATGAGCATGGCGGTGCCGACGGCGCTCGCCTCCGCGATGGCGGACCTGCTGCGCAACCGCGAGCAGCAGGAGGTCCAGCCCACGCTGGACGCCGTGGCTCGGGAGGGCGCGCTCGCCTACGTCGCGCTGGTGGACGCGCGGGGCTCGCTGGTCGCCGTGTCCGGGACCCACGCGTCGGTCCTCCGCGAGCACGTGGAGGGGCTGGCCATCTCGAAGGAGGGCACGCCGCTCGAGGCGCAGGGCCTGGAGCTGCTCGACATGGCCGCTCCGGTCCCGGGGGGACTGGGGGCCGTGCACGTGGGCTTCAACCGCACGGAGGCTCGGGGCCGTATCGAGAGCGTCCTCGGCAACATGCAGCTCATCCTGATCGCCGTGCTCGTGGTGTTGATGGGCGCGGCGTGGACGCTGAGCCGCCGGATGGTGGCGCCGCTCGTCTCGCTCACGGGGGCCGTGCGCCGCATCGCCGAGCACGGGGACTTGCGTGAGCCGGTGCACATCTCGACGCAGGACGAGGTGGGGGAGCTGGCGCTCGCGGTGGGCATCCTGGTGGGGAAGCTGAAGGACCTCCTGCACCAGCTCCACTCGTCCACGGAGCTCTTGAGTGACTCCGTGCAGGGGCTCAACGAGTCCGCCAGCGAGCAGAACCAGATGGTCTCCCGGCAGGCCGCCGCCGTGCAGGAGACGCAGGTGACGGCGCAGGAGATCCGCCAGACGGCGCTGCTCGCGTCCAGCTCCGCGCAGTCGGTCATCGAGGTGGCCGAGCGCGCCGAGGCGCTGGGCAGGACGGGGGAGGAGGCGGTGGCCGCCAGCATCGATGGGCTGGTGGACCTGCGCTCCCAGGTGGAGCAGATCACCGAGCGCATCATGTCGCTGGGGGAGAGGACGCAGCAGATTGGTGGAATCACGGAGACGGTGAAGGACCTGGCGGACCAGTCGCATCTGCTCGCGGTGAACGCGGCCATCGAGGCGGCCCGCTCGGGCGAGCACGGCAAGGGGTTCGCGGTGGTGGCGCGGGAGATTCGCGCGCTGGCGGACCAGTCCATCCGCGCGACCAATCAGGTGCGGAAGATCCTCAACGACATCGGCGAGGCGATTGCGGGGACGGTGCAGATCACCGCGGAGGGGACCCAGCGGATGGAGGCGGGGCTCGCGCAGGCCCGCGCGTCCGGGGACACGCTGCGCGAGCTGACGACCATCGTCCAGGACAGCACGGCGTCCGCGCGGCAGATTGCGCAGACGGTGAACCAGCAGGCCACCGGCATCGAGCAGATCTTCACCGCCGTCAACGAGCTGAACGCGCTGATGGGCGACACGGTGAAGCGCATCTCCACCACGAACGAGTCGGCCGTGTCGTTGAAGATGCTCTCCGAGCGGGTGGCGGAGGTGGTCCGGGCGTATCGGGTGTGAAGTCACGCCACCTCGAACAGCGAATTCTATGATGGGCTTGTTTTCAGCGTGAGCCTCGGGCGAGTCGGCGGGATGTGTGTAGGCATCCGCCGAATGCCCTGTTTCCCGAAGGTTTGTCAGACGTCAATGCCAGCATTTTGCCATGGGCCTTCACATAAGGAAGGCGTGGGGTGACGAATGCATGCTGGTCTTTGGGTGGTGAGTGTCGCCCTTCTTTTCATGGGCTGCGCTGGAGTGGACTCCTCGACACGCGGGGACATGTTCCAGCAGCGAGCGGCGACACCAGGAGAGCGGTGGGATTCTTCGAGCGAGATTCCCGAACGCGAAGTGGATGGCGAGCCGGTCGACGCTCCCTCCGGTCAACGGCTCCACCGACGCCATTTGTTCCGGGACTCCGTGTCCCTTGGTACGGGCAGGAGACCTCAGGATTCGTTTGTTGCCCTGCTTCAGAAGGCGGGACTCGAAGATCGCGACGCGCAGCCAGTCGGGGGAAGCGCTCTCACCCCGATTCACGCAGCGAGACTCCTCGAAGCGTTGTTGAAGAGGGAGGTCACGCTGGGGCAGTTCCCAGCGCGGGTTGCGGTGGGCTTCTTGCTGCGGGAGATCTTGGTCACGGGCGAAGTGTCGCGGGTCGAGTTGGTGCGCCGGGTCGGGCGCTTCAATCATCTGGCGGTACTCCGACCTGACGGATGCCTTGCGTGGGTGCTCACCGGAAGGACTCAGCAACGGGTGTCGCCCGTTGAATGGAAGGGCGGAGCCTTTCGCGCGCACGGCTTCGAACTGGGCCGCTTCTACGATGGGCGAACGGGCGTCTTCCGACTCCTCAACGATGAGCTGTGGGAGGAAACCGGCTTCCCCCTGGCTGACGTCCATGACGATGCCGATGTCATCAGTCGCACCCTGGACGGGGCCGAAGAGGCGTTCATCGGGCTCGCGCTGGCTGTGGGAAGTTCTTCTCGACGTCACCAGCAGACAACTTCGCAGCCCTTCGGCAGATGCCTGCCTCCGTTGTGGCGTTGATGGAGTCCTCTCCGGAATACCTGGAACGCTTCCGATACATGCCCCGGGGCGAGCAGGTGCAGGCTGTCTCCAAACTGGTGACGAGTCTCATCGCCACGTGGGGAACAGTATCCGCCGCGACACGCACCTTGGAGGGGACAGCCCTCGCCACTGCGAGAATTCCAGCCCTCACATTGGCCGCAGACGGCACGGTGGCGCTGCGTTTGGTGGCGGCGCCTGTGGGGCGTGCGGCTGCGGTGCTGGGCGGTGGGCGCAGCGAGACTTCGGGCTGAGGGCTGTCGAGAACGTCCGCAAGGGGAGTTGGTGATGGACCTGGAGTCGCTCGTCACGCAGGTCGCTGAGAATATCGCGGCGCAGACGGATTGCATCCGGAGTGGGGATGCGAAGCGCGGAAACAAGCATGCGGACAAGGCCTATGCCGCGTTCACGAAGTTGCGTTCCCTCGGCGATGCAGGCCGCGATGCCCTCGCATCATTGTTCTCGTCGCCTCGGGTCGACGTGCGAGTCACCGCCGCGGCCTTCCTGTTGAGGCACAAACCCAAGGAGGCCAGGGGGGGCTCGAAGAGGCGGCACGAGGCGAGGGGATCTCCGCGCTCGGGGCTCAGCAGACGCTCAAGAACTGGGAGAACGGCACCTGGGCGTTGGACCCCCTGGAGTAGCCGGCCCCCGCCCATGTCGGCGCTTCAGCTCGGGCGGTGACTCCCGGTGCTCTCCCGCGCCAGCATCCTCGCCGCGTGCAGCCGGGGCATGAGCCGCGACACGAGCGCGCTCACCGACGTCACCGGGTGTGCCCCGGGCTCCGGGAGCCGCGCCGCGAGCAGGGCCGCGCCGAGCCTCGCCACCGATGACAGCACGAACAGCACGTGCAGGTTCACCCAGGGCTGTCCTCCGAGCACGAAGTTCTCCGGCAGCGCGGAGGCGATGGCGCCCCCGAGCGCCGCGGCGAGCGCGTACGCCAATCCACCCGCCGTCGCGAACGCGGCCAGATAGAACGGCCGCCCCTTGCGCGGCGCCACCGTGAGCGGCAGCGCGAAGATGGCCAGGCCGTGCCCGCTCCACAGCGCCCCCGCGAGCACCACGTCGAACAGCAACGGCCAGAGCGTCCCCGCGGAAGGCAGGAGCCACAGCGCCGGGATGACGCCGATTCCCAGTGAGCACGCCATCAACACCGGCTGCGCCCCCACGCGGTCGATCATCTTCCCCCACAGGGGCGCGGTCAGGATGCGCACCCCCGCCACGGCCGCGGCATGCAGCGCCAGGATGACGAACGTCATCTTCAGGTTCTGGATGCTGTGCAGCGCGAAGAACGGCGCGGACACCCCCACCGCCGCGTTCCAGGCCACCTGATACGTGAGCACCCGCCGCGCGAGCGGGTCCTTCAGCGGCCCCAGCGCGCCCTTGAGCTCCAGCCGAGGCGTGGTCCCCGGCGGCGCCGGGTCATGCTGACTGGCCATGAGCAGCGTCGTCACCACGCCCATCACGCAGGCCCCGAGCGCCAGCAGCGGCAGCGCCAGTCCCACCCCGTCCGCCGGACGCAGCCGGTCCAACAACAGCCCCGCCGCCAGCGACGCCAGCGTGCCCGCCAGCGTGGTGAGCGCGGTGCGCCGCCCGAAGAACCGGCCTCGCACCGCGCGCGGCACCAATTCCCCCATCCACGCCACCCACGCGTTGTTGCCCACCACCCCCAACACCGCCGACGCCCCCGCCACCCCCAGCAGCACGTGCTGGCGCGCCGTCAGGTCCAACTCCCACCACGGCAACACCGCCAACGGGAACATCACCAGCCGCGACAGGCAGATGGCCGTCAGCGCGACGCGCCGGTGTCCGAACGTCGACGTCAACCACGCCGCGGGGAACTGGATGAACTGCGCGCAGAACGGCAGCGCCGTCATCACCCCCACCAGCAGCGGACCCAGCCCCAGCGCCATCGCCCACGCGGTGAGCACCGTGGCCCCGGCGCACGCGGTGAACACCTCCGCGAACATGCCCTCCGCCACGGACAGGCCCAGGGTCGCGCGCAGGCGCCGGGTGGGCGTCAGGTGCGCGTCCGGCCCGTCCACCGGAGGCGCCCCGAGCAGCGGCGCGGACGAGCCGGGCAGCGACGAGCCCGGACGGAAGAGGGGGACGGCGGAGGCGAGCGAGGCGAAGCTGCTCAGGACGTAACGACGGAAGGCGGCGGGGCTCAACGCGGTCCTTGCGACGAGGAAGCGGGGCGTCCCACGTCTGTCTCACGCCCGCGGCAGGGGCCTCAATCCGACCTCCCACCCCCCTCGGCCGCCCGCCTGGAGCCCTGCCTCCCCAGGCCGCCTGCTCCCCCGTCCGGAGGGGGACGCTGGAATCAGGTGCAGTTCAAGCGGTCTTGAACTATATGAACGTTCGAGGAGAACGGCGCACATGGAACTGGCTCGGGAGCTCACGGACTTTCTGGCGGCGGTGGAAGAGCGGCTCAGCGGCATGCTGGTGGATGGCAACGCCGGTCCGGACGTGAAGGGCGACACGCTGATGGAGGCGGCCCGGCACCTGTGCCTGGGGACGGGCGGCAAGCGGGCCCGGCCCATGCTGGTGCGGCTGTTCGGCGGCGCGGTGGGGGTGGCTCCGGAGCGGCTGGTGGACGTGGCGGTGGCGTCGGAGTTCATCCACTCGGCCAGCCTGCTGCACGACGACGTGGTGGACGCGGGCATGTTCCGCCGGGGCCGTCCCACGGTGAACGCGCGCTGGGGCAACATCGTGGCGGTGATGAGCGGAGACCTCATCCTGTCGACGGGCCTGCACCAGCTGGCGCTGCTCGACTCGCGGCTGACGCTGTCGGCGCTGTCGGTGGTCTCCGAGATGACCCGCGCGGCCATCGCGGAGGTGGAGGCGCGCGGAGACCTGGACCTGCCGCTCAACCGGCTGCGCTTCATCGCCGAGGGGAAGACGGGCTCGCTGTTCGGCTGGTGCGGACACGCGGCGGCGACGCTGGCGAACCAGCCCGACGCGGTGGAGCGCTTCGACGGGTTCGGCCGTCACCTGGGCGTGGCGTTCCAGATCGCCGACGACATCCGGGACATCCTGGGCACGGACGCGGGCAAGCCGCGGTACGCGGACGTGCACTCGCGCACCCCGTCGATGCCCATCCTGCTGGCGGTGGCCAAGGATGAGAGCTTGCGCCGCAAGCTGAAGGACGCGTGGGCCTTCTCCACCATCACGCCCGAGCGCACGAAGGAGATTGGCGCGGCCATCGAGGCCACGGGCGCGGTGGATGCGTCCATGGCGCGGATGAACGTGGAGATCGAAGCGGCGCTGGACAAGCTGGGGCACTTCGCGACGGACCCGGCGGGGGCGGAGCTGGTGGGCTGGGCTCGCAAGCTGTCGGCGGGGATCGCCGAGCAAGTGCAAGGACGCGCCGCATGAAAGGCTACCTGTGGACGGGGGGACACGGGAGCGCGGGCGGTGAGCCGCCGGTCGTCGAGGGCCGGCTCGCGCCGTGGGAAGCCATCGCGGTGGACGCGGTGGGCAACGTCATCGAGTTCTGGGGCTTCAAGCGCAACCAGGGCCGGGTGTGGGCGCTCCTGTACCTGCGCGGCGAGCCGCTGACGGCGGGGGAGATCGAGCGCGAGCTGGACCTGTCGAAGGGCGGGGTCTCCATGCTGCTCCGGGACCTGGAGCGCTGGGGCGTCATCCAGCGGGTGCGGCTGCCGCAGGACACCGTCTGGCGCTATGGCGCGGAGACGGACCTGGTGCGGATGGTCCGCCACGTCATCGAGGAGCGCGAGGCGGGCTTCGTGGCGCGCATCCGCGCGGACCTGGCGGAGGCGCGCAGGCTGGCGGAGACGACGGGCGGGGTGCCGCTGGAGCGGCTGGAGCGGCTGGAGAAGATGGCCACGCTGGCCGAGCACGTGGAGCGGGCGCTGCGGCTGTTCATCAAGACGTCGCGCCTGGACGTGTCCGGGGTGCTGGCGGTGTTCCGGGACGGGGCCTCGCGGCGCGGGGACCGGTAGGGGAGGGCTGATGGATTCGCACTACGACATGGTGATGAAGGCGCGCGAGGGCGCGGACCCGAAGGCGACGCGGCTGTACTTCGCGTACTCCACCATCCTGGACCGGGCGGCGTTCGAGGAGTGGCGGCAGCAGCACTCATACGGCTTCTTCGATCTGCCGGAGGGGCGGCTGGCGGAGGCGGTGGACGTGGACCTGGTCTACGACTTCCCGTCGCGCTGGTGGGGGGGACGGGTGGCGGGGCTGGCGGATGCACCGGGTGGCCGCATCTTCGGGCGGCTGTTCGAGATTCGCGGGCAGGACTGGCCCATCGTCCAGCACAAGGAAGGCTTCGTGACGGGGATGTGCGTGGAGCGCGCGGTGAAGGTGCGCGTGGACGGGCAGGAGGTGGAGGCCACCGCGTTCGTCACCAATCCCCGGCGCGCGTCGCAGGACGGCCCGGTGAGCCCTCGCTTCGTGGAGGCCCTGGTGCGAGGCGCCCAGGCGGCGGGCCTGCCGGCCGAGTACGTGGAGCGGCTCAAGCGCGGGGCGTAGCGCGGGCGGTGGGGGCGACCTTCGGGGGCGTCGTGCGAGTGCGCGCGGCGATGCCTAGGTTGCCTCCACGGCCATGTTCCTCTTCTTCTCCAACAAGCTGGGCTGCGCGGGCAGCATCCTCGTCTCGGTGGCGCTGAGCCTGCTGCTGTACTTCCTGTTCATGCGTGCGTGAGCGCCGCCCCGCTCTGGGTGTCGGACGTTCGTCCAACGTCTCGTGGCTCTCGGCCCCCAGAAACACCGGGAAACGACGGGGCTTGTCACATGAAACAGTGATGTCTTGCCTGACAGGAAATGCTCTGTCTGGGCACGCAATGCCTGCTTCCTCTGAAATACTGTTGCCACATCCACGGGATTTCTCCAGCATGGCCAAGAATGGCCGTCCAGGATGACCCACCCCCCGCCGTGGCTGTATCAGCCCGGGACTCCACCCAGGTCGGGTTGAGACATCGTGTGGGGCGGCCGGGTGTCCTGGCGTGTCTGGTGGGCGCGTGGCTCGTGGCCTGTATCGCGGGAACGGGTCTGCTGTGGCGCTACGCGAACGCCGCGGGTGAGCGTTCCCTGCCGCCCGCGAGGCTGCCGGAGTCGCTGGGGCTCGCGCGTGGCCCAGGCGACTGGGCGCTGCTCGTCTTCCTCCACCCTCAGTGCGCGTGCTCGCGCGCGACGCTGACGGAGCTGGGGAAGCTGGTGCACTTCGCGGGGGCGCGGCTGGTGACGCGGGTCTACATCTGGGCGCCCCGCGAGGCGCCCGAGGGCTTCGTCCAGTCGGAGCTGTGGGAGCGCTCGCGGGCCTTGCCGGGCGTGGAGGTGCTGGCGGACGTGGACGGGCAGGTGGCGCGGGAGCTGGGCGCGGTGACCTCCGGCCACGTGGTGCTCTACGCGCCGGATGGCACGGAGCGCTTCAGCGGTGGCATCACCTCTGCGCGCGGACATGAGGGGGACAGTCCTGGGGGACTGGCCCTGCGCGCGTTGGTGTCATCGGGCGAGGCCGAGCGCTCCGAGTCGCCGGTCTTCGGCTGTGCGTTGAGAACACCTTCACAGGTCACGGGGGCTTCGCCACGATGAGGATCCAGGTTTCCGAGGCGGAGCTCGCCACGCTGTCTCAACAGCTCCACGCGAAACAAAGTCTGGCATTGAGCCGCCGCACGGACCGGACGTTCGCGGCGTTGATGGTCTTGCAATGGCTGGGCAGTATCGTCGCGGCGCTGACCATCTCCCCCAGGGCCTGGGCGGGGCTCGAGAGCTCGGTCCACTTCCATGTCGAGGCCGCCGTCTGGCTGGGCCTGCTCTTCGGCGCACTGCCCGTCACCCTGGCGCTGACGCGGTCGGGGCGGGCCTCCACGCGCCATGTCATCGCGGTGGGACAGGCGTTGATGTCCGGCTTGCTCATCCACCTGATGGGCGGCCGCATCGAGACCCACTTCCACATCTTCGGCTCCCTGGCGCTGCTGGCCATCTACCGCGACTGGCGGGTGCTGCTGACGTTCAGCGGCGTGGTGGCGGCGGACCACTTCCTGCGCGGGGCGTTCTGGCCGGAGTCGCTCTTCGGGATTCACGCGCTGGAGTCCTGGCGCTGGCTGGAGCACACGGCGTGGGTGGTGTTCGAGGACCTCTTCCTCATCGCGTCCTGTGTGCAGGGGCAGCGGGAGATGCGGGACGCGGCGCGGAGGGAGGCGCTGCTGGAGTTGTCGCGGCGCGCGGTGGAGGAGCGGGTGGTGCGGCCGCTGATGGAGTCGGCGGATGCGCTGCGGGACTCCATGCGGACCCTGACGCAGGCGACGGCGGAGCAGCGCCGGGAGCTGGCCCGACAGGCGGGGGCGCTGGAGGAGACGCGGGTGACGGCGGAGGAGATCCGCCAGACGTCGCTGGTGGCCTCGCAGCAGGCGACGCGGATGATGGAGACCACGGCGGAGGCCGGGAACATGGGCGAGGCGGTGGAGGCCGCCATCGGCAAGAGCGTGGAGGGGCTGGCCGCGCTGCGCGAGCAGACCGAGGACCTCACCGAGCGCGTCCGGTCGCTGGGGGCGCACACGGACCGCATCGCGGGCATCACCCGCTCGGTGCAGGACCTGGCGGACCAGTCGAATGTGCTGGCCATCAACGCGGCCATCGAGGCGGCCCGCTCGGGCGAAGCGGGGCGGGGGTTCTCGGTGGTGGCGCGGGAGATTCGCGGGCTGGCCGGGCAGTCGGTGGCGGCGACGCAGCAGGTGAGGGTGGTGCTCGGGGAGACGCGCACGCGCATCCAGGGCGTGGTGGAGATCACCCGACAGGGCGGCGAGCGCATGAGTCGAGGCATCGAGAGCATCCGTGACTCCGGCGAGCAGCTGAAGACGTTGTCCGCGCTGGTGAAGAACAACGCGGACTCGGTCCGGCAGATCTCCGCGGTGGTGAGTCAGCAGTCCGCGGGCGTCGCGCAGATCTTCAACGCGGTGTCGGACCAGACGGAGCTGATGCGGACCTCGATGGCCCGCCTGGAGACCACGCACGCGGCCGCGGACGGGCTGCGTCACGTCACGGACCAGATCCACGACATCATCGCCCTGTATCAGGCCAAGAGCTGAGGCGTCACGCCTGCCCCACTGCCCAAGCCCGCCGCATGGACTACACTGGGCGAACGGCATGGGCTCCAGGCATTCGATGAGGTTCGGACAGGGAAGGGCGCTGGCGGGACTGTTGTGGCTGTCCTGCGCGAGTGCCCTGGCGCAGACTTCGGAGCCGGGCCCCAAGGAGCAGGTGCTCTCCGCGCCGCGTCCGCTGCTGGGCGTCGTGGTGGCCAGTCAGGTGCTGGACCTGGTGTTCGCGGTGGAAGGCCAGCTGAGCGAGGTCAAGGCCCACCTGGGGCAGCGCGTGCAAGCGGGCGAGGTCGTCGCCGCGCTGGACGCGGAGCCCCTCCGGCTGGAGCTGGGCACGCGTCAGGCCAACATGCGCGCGTCGGAGGCCGTCGTGCACCGGGCCGTGCTGGTCGTTGCCCAGGCCAAACAACGACTCGCGCGCGAGCAGCGCATCCGGGACTTCTCCGCCGCTCAGGCCGAGGAGACGGCGCAGAACGACGTGGCGCTGGCGGAGGCGGACCTCCAACTGGCGCAGGCCCAGCTGGCCTCGACCACGGCCCGCGCGGCGCAGGCCGAGCGCGACGTGAACGTGGCCCGGTTGAAGGCCCCCTTCACCGGGACGGTCACCGAGCAGTACCTCACACCGGGCATGCGCGTGAGCATGGGCATGCCCGTGCTCAGGCTGGTGAGCGAACAGATGCGATTGCGCTTCGCCATCCCGGAGCAGCTGGCTCCAAGCGTGCGTCCCGGTGACACCGTGCGGGTGCGCCTGCCCGCGGTGAATCTGGAGCTGACCGCCGTCGTTGACCGGTTGTCGCCCGAGGTGGACCTCTCCTCGCGCCATCAGAAGGCCGAGGCCTTGCTCCAGGTGTCCGAGGCGCTGCGCAGCCAGCTGGCCAGTGGACTGGTCGCGGATGTGTACCTCCAGCCCGGCCCCCGTGCGCGAGGCCGTGTCGTGACCACGCCTTGAGCCCGGGCGTCAGCGTGCGGCGTCCAACCGCAGCTCGCCGCGCTCGAAGCGCGCCACGTCCCCGGGGCTCCAGTCCAACACCTTCGTGCCGACGCCCAAGACCTTCAGGTGGTCGCGCACCGCCGCGCCGCAGGCGGCCTCGGACGGCTCGCCCAGTCCCCAGCCGACGTCCTGGATGGCTCGGCCCACGCCCTCGAAGCCGTTCGCGTAGGGCAGGAACCAACGTGCTCCGGCGGCGGCGCACACCTCGGCCACTCCCGCGGGCCCGGCCGTGGCACTGCGCAGCCGTCCGGCCAGGTGGTCCGCGTACAGCTCGCGCAGCCTCGTCCAGGGCAGCGCGGCCCAGTAGTGACTCAGTCCTCCGAAGAAAGGCGAGAGGAACTCACGCTGGCACGAGAGCACCCCGTCGACCGGCCCCAGCTCCCGGCGCGAGCGCTCGACCACCGCCTCCATCCGTCCCTCCGGGTCCGTCCCGCTGTCCACCAGCAACAGGCAGCTGAAGTCCTCGGTGGTGAAGCGGTAGCAGTTGCCCCAGCTCCGCAACCCCTCGGCGAGCGGCGGACCGTCCGGCGACGGCTGCTCGCCGTAGAAGGGCAGCACGTCCACGCGGATGTCCCCCACGTGCACCGTCTCACCCCACTGGGGCGCCAGGGCGCGCTGGCCACACGTGCCCAGCACCTGGGCGAAGTCCTGCATCGTCAGCAGGTTGGGGCGAGGCACGCGCGGCACCAGCACCGGCACGCTCGCGTCCGTCAGGTGCGACAGCATCGACGGCACGTGCCAGTGGTCCACATGCCCATGGGTGATGGCCACCGCGTCGGGGGGGCCGTGGGCCAGGTTTCCCGGTGCCAGTCCGATGTGATTCATCCGCCGCTGGAGCGGAATCGGGTCCACCAGCACCGACGTCGTCCGTGAGCGGATGAGCACACTCGCATGCTCGCGTCGGTAGATGCCCGGACCGGAGGGCTCCACCCAGGGCGCGGGGGGCGGCCCCGCGGCGAAGAGCGAGTCACGCCAGCCCGCCTCATCGAAGGGCCACGCCTCGCGCACCTCCTCCAGGGTCGAGGCGAGCGCCGTGGCGCGCAGGAACCCGGCCACCGCCGGCACGTCCTCCACGGCCAGCCGCGTGCGCCAGCGCGCCTCGCCCTGCTGGAGCACCCACCACCAGGCACCCTGCTCGGGGAAGAGCACCGGTGACTCCACCAGGAAGCCACCGTCGTCCACGCCCTGGGGACGCAGCAGCCCCGGCCCCAGTCTCGCTTGCGCCGCTTCCAGCACCCGCCGCGAGCCGTCGGGGTCGAAGCCCTCACGCAGCAGCCCGTCCAACAGCTCGGTGAACGGCACTGCGCCCACCCTGTCCGGCAGCGGCGTGAGGTCCAGGATGACGTCCGGCGCGAAGCGCATGCGGCTACCCCGCGGCCTGGTGGGGACGGTCCTGCGAGGACACCAGCTCGAAGTAATCTCCGCGCTTCTCCATCAGCGCGGCATGCGTTCCCTGTTCCACCAGCTGGCCGTTCTTCATCACCAGGATGAGGTCCGCCTCGCGCACGGTGCTCAGCCGATGGGCGATGACCACCCGCGTGCAGCGCAGCTCGGCCAGCGCGTCCTGTACCGCCCGCTCCGTCCGGGCATCCAGGGCATTCGTCGCCTCGTCCAGCAGGAGGATGGAGGGGTTGGCCGCCAGCGCGCGCGCCAGCGCCAGTCGCTGCCGCTGGCCTCCGGACAGCGAGGAGCCCATCTCGCTCAGCACCGTCTCGTAGCCCATGGGCATGGCCACGATGTCGGCATGCACCTGCGCGCGGCGCGCCGCCTCCTGCACGGTCTCCATTGGCAGCTGCGGGTCCGAATAGGCGATGTTGCGACGCACGTCGCCTCGGAACAGCGAGGGGTTCTGCAGCACCACTCCCATCTGCCGCCGCAGCTCCTTGAGGTCCAGGTCCTGGAGGGGCACGCCGTCGTAGCGGATGGTGCCCGAGCTGGGCAGGTACAACCCCAGCAGCAGGTGCGCCAGGCTGGACTTGCCCGCGCCCGACGCGCCGACGATGGCCACGAACTGTCCCGGCTCGATGGTGACCGACACGTCCCGCACCACCAGCGGCGAGTGCGGCCCGTAGCGGAACGACACGCCCTCCACCTGGATGCGCCCCGCCACCTCGTGGCTGCGGCGACGCTCTCCCGGGAGCTGCTCGGCGGGTGACTCCAGCACGTCGTCCACGCGTGCCAGATAGCTGCCCACGAGCTGGAGCTGGAACGCCGTCGTCACCAGGTTCGAGACGGGCAGCAGGAAGCCCGCCGCCAGGGCGTTGAGCGCCAGCATCTGTCCGAGCGTGAGCTGCCCCTCCATCACCAGCAGCGCCCCCAACCCCATCACCATCAGCGGCGACGCCATCCGCAGCGTCGCGGTCAGCGAGTCCGTGAGCGCCGACACCCGGCCGCGCTCCAGCGACACGTTGAGCACGTCCACGTAGAGGTTGGACCAGTGCTGCACCGCGCGGTCCTCCAGCCCCATCGCCTTCAGCGTCTGCACGCCCGTGAACAGCTCCACCTCGTAGTTCTGCGCCGACGCGCTCACCTCCAGGTTCTGCGCCATCAGCTCGCGCTGACGTCGGCTGGAGAAGAGGAACACCGCGCCTTGCAACAGGGCGAGCACCGTCACCAGCGCGCCCATCTTCGCGCTGCCGGCGAACAGGAGCCCCAGGTAGAGCAGCACCAGGCTGCCATCCAACAGCCCGGACAGCGTGCCCGCGGTGAGCAGCTCGCGCACCGTGGTGTTGCTGTTCAGGCGGTTCATCAGGTCGCCCGCCGAGCGCAGCTGGAAGAACGAGAACGGCAGGTGCACCAGGTGGTCCAGGAAGCCCAGCGTCAGCCGCGCATCCAGGTGCGTGCGCAGTTGCAGGAGCAGGTGCGCGCGCACGAGCGACGAGAGGAACTGGAAGCCCACCAGCGCGGCCATCCCCGCGCCCAGCGTGGCGAGCAGCGGCACGTCTCCGGCCGGCACCACCCGGTCCACCACCGCGCCCGTCAGCGACGGCAGCGCCAGGGCGAACAGCTGGAGCAGCAGCGACATCACCGCCACGCGCAGCAACGCGGGCCGCTCCTCCAGCAGCAGGTGCAGGTAGCGATTGGGTCCTCGACGCGGCGCCGCCGTCTCGAAGGTCTCCGAGGGCTCGAAGAGCAGCGCCACGCCGGTGAAGGACTTGCGGAACTGCTCCAGCGGAACACGGCGCCGACCGAAGGCCGGGTCCACCACCTCCACGCCCGCGCGCGTCAGGCGCTCGAAGACGATGAAGTGACGGAACTCCCAGTGCAGCACCGCGCCCGGCTCCAGCAGGTCGAGCTGGTCCATGTCGACCTGGGCCGCGCGGCCCACCAGGTCGAAGCGCCGGCCGGCCTCCAGGATGGCGCGGGCGGAGATGCCCCGGATGGAGAGGCCCGCGGCCGCGTGCACCTCATCCAGCTTCACGTGGCGGCCCCAGTAGCCCAGCACCATGGCGAGGCACGCCGCGCCGCAGTCCGTGGACGCCATCTGCGTGACGACGGGGATGCGGCGCCGGCTGAAGCGCGCGCCCAGCCGCTGCAGCGCGGGGAAGCGCTCGAGGAACGAGGGGGGTGGGGTGGGCTCAGTCACGTTGCTTCCCGAGCAGCTCCAGCACCGGCAGCAGCGTCAGCCAACCATTGCGCGCGCGCACCTTCACCCAGGCTTCTCCGGCCATGCCGGGGTGGTACGCGTAGGTCTCGCCATCCGACTCGAAGGTCTCCCGGGGCAGCCGGGCCTCCACCAGCACCACGGGGCCGTCGTCCACGGTGATGGCGTCCCCGACGCCGGGCCCCAGGTAGCGGCGCACCTCGGCGGGGCCCACCAGCTCGTCGCTGACGGAGGCGACCTGGAGCGACTGCCACGCGTACGGAAAGCCGGTGAGCTCCATGCGCAGCGGCTGTCCGGGGCGCAGCATGGGACGGTACTGTCCGGGCACCAGGGCCACGGCCCAGGCCTCCGCGCCGCCGCGCACCAGCGACACGACGATCTCGCCCGCGGTGAGGAACTGCTGCTCGCGCACGCGCACCTCGCCCACCTGGCCATCACAAGGGGCCTTCAGCACGCGCTCACCCATCCGGGCCTCGGTCAGCTCGAGCTGGGCCCGGAGCGTGGTCAGGGCCTGCCTGGAGTCGACATTGAGTGGCTCCAGCAGCCACATGGCGAGACGCGAGCGGAACTCCTCCTTCATCCGCTCCCGGTCCGCCGTCTCGCCCCCCGCGTACAGCTCCACCAGGGGCTGGCCCGCGCGCACTTGTTCGCCCCGGCGCACCAGGACCCGACTGACGCGGCCACCGGCGGTGGAGGTGACCTCCTCCATGCCCTTGATGCGCACCAGCACCGGACCCCGCGCGTAGTCGTTGATGTCCACCAACGCGAGGCCCACGCCGCCCACCACGACGAGCGCGACCACCAGCCACCAGACGGCGTGGGTCCACCCTGGCGTGATGCGCAGGAGCGCGCCTCGGGCCTCGGGCCGGGCGTGATGCTCCAGCGCCTCTTGTCGGAAGAGCTTCTGCGGGGGCGGCTGTACGTCGCTCATGTCTTCATCGTCCGTGCCCGGCGCGAACGATACAGGCGCGTCAGGAAGTCATAAAGGATGAGCTCCTGCGCGCGCTGGTCCGCGGGCAACAGCCGGTTGACGTGCATGTGCAGGAGGCTCTCCGCCAGCGCCTCCACCTTCCCGGAGAGCCGGCCTTCCGATTCGGCGTGTCGCAGGTGCTCGACCACGGGACGCATCGCTTCGCTCCGGCGCTGGAGGGCGCGCAGCCCCGGCTTCCAGGGGCCCTCCGTATCGTGGGGCGTCTGGAGCAGCGCCTCCAACGCGCGAGCCTCCTTGCGGAACCGGGTGCTCAGCTGCGCCTCGAAGTGTCGCTCCACCTTGAACTCGGCGCCGAAGCTCCGGCGAAGTCGCTGCATCACCTCCAGCTTCGCGTCGAGGTGCATCCCCAGGTCCTCGAGCAGCGCATCCAGGCCCTTCACGCCCAGACGCCACCGCGTCTCCGCGCCCGCGTCGCCGGGGTACGCCTCCAGCATGGCGAGGACCGCCTCGCTGTCCGCCTGGAACGCCGCCTCGCAAGCCTCCATTCCGGCCGGGCCTCCGTAGCGCTCCACCTCGCGCTCGTAGGTGTCGAGTTGCAGCCGCCACGCTTCACCCGAGGCGAGCGCCCGCGCACAGGCGTCGCGCAGCAGGGGCCACACCTCGGTGTCCAGTCGCCGCGGTGCGCCGTGGAAGCGCAGCCGCACGTGGGGCTCGGGGTCGTGATAGCGGATGAAGAACCAACGGTCCGACGCGCCGCTGGCCACCGCCGCGCGGATCGCCTCGCCCAACGTGGTGCGCAGCCATCGGTCCAGCGTGCCGGTGCCGCCATACAGCTTCACGTACAGCCACTCCGAGCCGGGCGGGAAGGTGCGCACCCCGGACGACTCGACGGTGTTCCTCGTGGCGGGCCGAGGGGGCTCCGCCGCGTGACGGAGGAAGGGGATGACCACCTCGTGTGAATAGCGGCCGGTCTCGCCCTCGATGCACACGTCTCCGGGGCCGGGCAGCAGCTCCTCCAGCGTCGCGTACGGGCGGGCCTTCACCACCTGCACCAGGGACTCGACGCTCAGCACGTTGTCCAGGTCCACGGGGAGCTGGTTGTCCGCGTCACTCAGGCAGACCCAGCGCGGCAGGCGCGCCTCGTCGCGATGGCGCTGCACGGCCTCGAAGCGCGCCACGCCTCGCGCCGCGCCCCAGTCCTTCAGCGTGTCGCCGCGCACGCGCCACGTGGCGGGCGACAGCACCAGTCGTCCGTGCGCCACTCGCGGAAGGAAGGGCGCATCCGACAAGGGCCCCCACTCGAATCGGAGCGCGTCGACGTCCTGGGATTGCAGCGCGCCCAGGAAGCGGTAGGCCCCCAGGCCGCGAGCACCGAAGTTGTGCGCGTTCGTCAAGCGCGGCACGACCTCGCGGCCCTCTCGGCCCGAGCGCAGCACGATGCGGTGGCCCTCCACCGACACCCACAGGTCCGTCATCGGGAGCTGCGACGACTCCGGCAGACCGGAGCGGCCGAGGAAGACCAGGTCGTGCTCGCGCAGCGCTGGGCGGCAGAGGATGTTGCCCACGCGGCCCTCGGGCATGTGCACCACCTCCGCGAACAGGGCGTCGGGCCGCAGGGCCTCCTCGGCCTTCAGGTAGCGCCGCACCGCGGCTTCCAGCTCCCTGTCCCCATGGCAGAAGCGCCCCAGGTAGAGCGCTCCCGAGGGGCCATGCACGTTCTCCAGCAGGAAGCGGAAGCGCCCCGCCTCCACGGCCTCCGGTGAATCCGCCAGCACCGTGCCCACCACGCCGAAGGACTCCGGCAGCCGCGCGGGGCGGCGGGATTCGAGGGCCTGGAGGTCCGACTCGTCCAGCACCAGCTCCACCGCACCCGAGCGGCGTACGGACTCCAGCCGGTGGAGCAGGTGTGTCCAGCGCGGCTCCCACCGGGGGCCCTCCTGTCCTCCCTTGCCGGGGAAGAAGAAGCCCGCGAGCAGCGGGCCGGTGCCCGCGCCCGGTCCTCGTGACGTCATGAAGCCGACGCCGCTCTCTTCATCCAGGGCCTCCAGCAGCGGCACCGGACGTCCCTCGTAGCGTTCCAGCAGGCGCTGGCGGAAACGGCCCAGGGCGGTTCCTTCTCCCGCCGCGGGAGAGATGCGCTGGAGCAGCGTCACGCCTCGCACCACCTCGTCCAACACGCGACGCGGCAGACGCACCTCGTGCGCGGGACGGAACATGTCCACCTGGAACAGGCGCGACAGCTCCACGGGGACCGGCAATGCCTCGAGCGTCCTGGCGACTTCGCGGTAGGTCTCCGGCGGCAGGCCCGGAGGCCTCGAGTCCAGGTCGGTCAGCGTGGTGGCGACCTGCGTGAGTCGCTCGCTCACGGTCGACAGCGCGGGGAGGTTTCTCGCGGACTCCAGCAGCGAGGGCAGGGGCTCGGGGCCGGTGACGACGGGCGCCCACGTGCTCACCAGCAGCTGCGCCTGCACCAGGCTCTCCAGATACTCGAGGGCCTCCTCCTCGGAGACACCCTCGGTCGAGACCAGCGCGTGGGCCAACGTCGCGAGTGGCGCGCCGCCGCGGGCCTTCTCCAAGGTGGTCTCCAGGTGGGGTTCGGGCTCCACCGCGACCAGGTGATACGAGCGCTCGCGGCCGTTCAGCCGGGACTCCATGTAGCGGAGCTGGCCACCGGCACGATACAGGCTGGAGTTGGGGACGTAGTGGAGCGCGCGTCGAACCTCCGGCTCCCGCGATACGTGAGACACCAGGGCGCTCACGTAGTCCATGTCCAGCCGCGTGTGACGGCGCACCCCGGTGCGCCCCTGGATGCGCAGCGACGCGGTCTCACCCAGGCCGCCCACCGCGTGGCCCGCGAACAGGCCGAACGGCGTGGCGCGACCGGCCATGCGCGCCAGGTAGCGCACCAGGGTGTGCTCCACCTTCTGGCCCGCTTCGGACCCGGGTGACTCCAGCCATGTCGACAGGCTGTCCATCAACGAGGGCGAGGCGATGAACAGCGCCTCGCGCACCAGCGGATCCTCCACGTGCGCGCGCAGGCGTTGGCGCAGCAGCACGCGGTCCCGTGCCAGCGCCGCCTCGAGTGCCTCGGGCCGGGCTCCCGGCGCCTCGAGTCCGCAGGCCCACTCCACCAGCACGTCCAGCGGCAGCAGGGGCGTGCGGATGGCCAGGAAGCCGTCGTGTCGGAAGGGAGCCCTCCGCACGGAGGGGGAGCGAGCATCGGCGGCGGTCAAGGATGTCTCAAGGTGACGGACTGTGTCGCGAGTCTCCGGATAATGGATGTGCGCGTCATCCGTCAATCCACCCATTTCTTTATGACCCACCTTTTCTTGACTTGATTGTTTGAGTTAGGAGTCAAGCTGTCCGCCACGGAAGGTTGTCGTGACGGATTCTGCACCGCGTCATGTTTCGTGACGTGAAACCCGTGTCGTCATCCCCCTCACTGATCAGGAGTTCTTGTGAACGAGCCGAAGAAGACGGTCGTCGCGAAGCGCAAGCTCACCCTTCACCGCGAGACGCTGCGCTCCATGGACGAGGGTGCGCTCCAGATGCTGGATGGCGTTGTCGGTGGCACCGGCACCACCAACCCCTACACCAACTTCCCCTCGGGCAAGTGCGGTGTGATCGAGACCTCTCCCGAGGTGGCCGGTCAGGTCGATCCGTAGTCGTCTTTCCGTGTCGCGGTGCACACCGTGACGCGGGAGTCGAAGGCCTGGGGTGCCCGGTCAGCCCGTGGTTGGCTGGGCACCCTGTCGCGCGAGCTGGGTCGAGAATGTATCAGGTCTGGGGTGTTTCAGACTCGGCGCGCCTGTCTGTGATGGGTTTTGTGGCGCGTGACGTCTTGAGACATGAAACATGAACGGAGACATGGACTGCTCCGCGAGTTGGCGGCCCCTGGTGGCAGGGGCGCTTCAGGAAGAGGTGCTCCAGGTCGTTCAGGGGTTGGCTCGGGCGATCGAGGAGTCCCTCTCGCAGCGTGTTCCGGATGCATCGCTGGCGTCTGGAGACTCGGGCCTGGCGCTGCTGTTCGCCTGGATGGACAAGGTGGCCGCGTCCGCGCATCACGCGGGGTTGGCGCGGGGGCTGCTGGATGACGCGATGGAGGCGGTGGCGTCACGTCCCATGGGGATGTCGCTGCATTCGGGTGTGAGCGGGGTGGCGTGGGCGTTGGAGCACCTGGGGGAGGGCGGCGACGCGTTGGAGGAGGTGGACGCGGCGCTGGCCCAGCGGCTGGCCGTGGCTCCCTGGACGGGGCCCGTGGAGCTGCTCTCGGGGTTGGTGGGGTTGGGGGTGTATGCGTTGGAACGTTTGCCCCGGGCGGATGCACGGCGTTGCCTGGAGGGTGTGGTCGCTCGACTGGGAGAGACCTGGCGGCGCGAGTCGCCCGAGGGGGGGCACGACCTGGGCGTGGCGCATGGTGTGCCGGGCGTCATCGCGGTGTTGGCGGGGGCCGTGAGGGCTGGGGTGGCGGAGTCAGAGGCCCGGGGATTGTTGGACGGTGTGTGGTCCTGGGTGATGGCGCAGCGACTGCCACTCGTGGGGCGACGATTTCCGCACGGGGTTGTTGCTGGCAAGACGCCGCAACCCACTCGCGCCGCGTGGTGCTACGGAGATCCGGGCGTGTCGCTGGTGCTGTTCACGGCGGCGCGTGCCGTGGGGGAGCCTGGCTGGGCGGCCGAGGCGCTGGACATGGCGCGTGAGGCCGCGAGGCGCCCGCTGGAGGACTCCGGGGTGAAGGATGCGCCGTTGTGCCATGGCGCGGCGGGGCTTCTCCACATCTACAACCGGTTTCATCAGGCCACGGGGGAGGAGCTCTTCGCGAGCACGGCGCGGCGGTGGCTGGAGCATGCGTTGCGCTTCGGGCAGCCGGGGAGGGGAGTTGGGGGCTTTGCCTTCTGGGGGCAGGATGCGCGGGGTGCGCCCTCGTGGGTGGATCGCCCTGGGCTGTTGGAGGGAACGGCGGGCATCGCGCTCGCGCTGCTCGCGGCGGCTTCGAGCGTGGAGCCGAGTTGGGATCGGGTGCTGCTGATGTCGCTTCGTGAATCGGCGTGAGTCTGAACGAGAGCCGTCGGAGGCATCGCACCTCGGGGCATGGGGGCGGGGGCTACAGGGCCCTCGCCTCACCGTTCATGACGGTAGGTGGCTACCCCGGGTCGAGCGCCCAGGTTCCTTCTTCCCATCGCTTCAAGGCCTGCTGCGCTCCGAAGGGGACAAGCCCCTTTCCCTTGGCGGCCTCTTCCAAGACCGCTTTGGCCTCGGCCGTTCGATAGCGGAGCAAATGGGCAGCAGCCATCACTCGTACATCCATTCGTTCGTGCTTGAGCAGGACGAGAAGCGCATCGCGCCCTTTATCTCCGTGAGACAGCAACGTATCGACGGCAGCACCGTACTTCCTGGCGTGCTTGTTCCCCGTCTTGGCGTCTCCCCGGAAGATGGCTTCGTTCTGCGCCGCCACGTTCAGCGCGAATTCCTCGACGAGCTTTTCCAGGTCCATCACCAGAGCCCCTTCGCCACGTTCTCGATGGCCAGCAGTCCAAAATCACGCTGGGCCCCGTACGACTGTGTGCTCAACCATTGCCGTACGGTCAATGGCGAGCCCGTAATATCGCGTCGAATCGAAGAGAAGAACGCGCTGACGTCCGTGTGCAGGAGCTTGTCCATCGGGATGACGTTCTCGGTGTTGTGAAGCGCCTGGGGCCCGAAGCGATTCACGTTTCCTGGGGTCTGCTCGACGATGTGGTGCCACTCCTTGTCTTTTCCCGCCGGGCCCATGGCCTTCTTGAAGCCACTGTACGACCCCCAGGCCCTGTAGCCCGCCGGCTGGACCTTGGTGGCCGTGCCTGCGCTAGTGCCACTCACCGCCATGGCCACGGCGCCGGGGGCGAGGGCGATGGTGACGGTTTCGGCGCTCACCGCCACCGCGCTGACTTCAGCGACCGCAGCGAGCCGGATTCCCACCTGTGCTTCGGCCTGCACCGCTGCCTGCGCGGCGGCTGGGAGCCCTGACACCTTCGAGCCCAGACCCGCCGCCGTGTTTCCGATGGCCGCCATGGCCAGCATGGCGAACGCGCGCGCCGCGTTGCGGCCCATGACCTGGCCGTATCGCATTCCCGCCTCGCGGAGTTCGTCGAACGTGGTCGCTCGCTCCGCCTCCGCCATCAATTGCTTGAAACCGACGATGAGACTCCAGAACGTGTCGAGCCCTACGTAGGCAATGAGCGAGGCAGTCATCACCGCGGCCACACCCTTCGAGAAGGGCTCGGGAACCGTGAGCAGGATGCAGTACGTGGTCCATGTCCAAAGGACCGCCGACATCACGGCCTGGGGATCGGCCATGTCCTCGAAGGCGTCCATCATCTCGTCCCACACGGCCCCCTGGGCCTGCGCCATGGCAAGGGCGTAACGACCATCTCCAGTGACGGTGGGGTTCTCTGTCAGGATGCTCAGGCAATCGCTGGGTTTGTTCGTACGTTCGCACCAGCGCAGGTAGGCGCGTGTCAGCGCGACTTCTGGGGCGGGTTGTTCGCTCTCCAGATGCTCGCTTGGTCCCAGCGGGATGACGCGGTGCCCACGTGGCTCGTACAGGTACGTGCCGCTGCGCGCATCCATCTCGAACAATCGCCGAGCTGCTTCCTGGGGATGACTTGGCAGCCGCACGCCGCGCGACAGCCTCTTCATGGCGTCAACGAAGTCGTCCTCATCCACTTCAACCGGCGCGGCCCCGGCGCCGCGTGGCGTCAGGAGGATGGGGGCATCACGGCCCGTCTGGAGTCGAACGGACCTCGTGGTGCCGCTGCATGCAGACAACAGCACGAGGATTAGGGGGATCGACCATCGTGGCAGCATCCAAAGTCCTCTTGGCGAAGGCTCCCCATTCGAGAGCGTGCGTCGTCGCCAGGGATCGTGAAATACTAGCTAGTCATGAAATTGTCTCCCACTGGACTTGTTGCTGGGTCGAAGGGCTGCTGTCGACCCACGCTCATTCAGGCGGCATCCGCGCCGCGTGCCTGCTCCGTGGCGCCGAAGAGCTTCGTCCCCAGTGCATGCGCGGTCTTCAGGTGGACCTTGGGGTCCTGGGTCTCCGAGTCGACCAGCAGCTCCGAGGTGACGACCTTCGCTCCGCAGTAGTCGAAGATGCCGTGGTCGATCTGCGTCTTCATCGCCCCGAAGTACCCGTGCCGCGCATAGGTCCGCAGGTCCGCGCCGGCGATGGCGACCAGGTGCACCTTCAGGTGCCTCAACTTCTTCTCCAACCCCGTGTTCAACCCGAAGTCGAACGCCCACCCGTTCGAGAACACCCGATCGATCCACCCCTTCAACAACGCCGGCATCGACCACCAATACACGGGGTAGACCAACACCAACGTGTCCGCGCGGTCGATTCGCGCCTGCTCGACCAGGACATCCTGCGGCGGCGTCTCCTGTCTGCGATGCACCGCCAGGTCCGCCTCGCTGAACCGCGGATCAAACCCCTCCGCTGACAGGTCTGCGAGCTCGAACGTATGCCCCGCACCCTCCACAGCAGCCCCTATCCGGGCGGCGATGCCGTGGGTGAGCGACTTCTCTTCAGGATGCGCGACGACGATGAGGGCATGCATGGCGGAAGCTCCAGACGACGGTCACCTGCGGACCGCTGCGTACTCTTGGTAACTTACGTTTGGTAGGTTCGTTTTCAACCCGAAGTTCGAGGGCGCGAAGGCGGACGGAGCAGGATCACTCGCGGATCAGAATTGCCGTGCCTACATGAAAAAAATGCAGCCCCTTGCGGTGACAGGGTCTGCTCGATTTGTTCAGCAATTCTCATGTGTTGAATGGCATCCGCCTGAAATCACTCAAGATCCCGACCCACTGAGTCTCAGTGCAGGTGGGTCTTCCACCCCTGTCCCTGGCACTCGTGCGGCTGCGATCGCGATCACCTGCGATCCTGATCGCCATGCCTACATGCACGCTTTATCAGTGCCCTGACGTGGCCTGAAAATCACGCCATTTCAAGGGCAATGCCTACATGCTCTGATGTTTAGTAGTTTTCGAGGGCCCCAGGCCGCCCGGAAAGAGGACAATGCCTACATGGTCCGATGTTCAGTGGTTTTCCGGCCGCGACAAATTAATCACAAACACAAATTTGTTGTCTGTGATTGATTTGTTGAATACACAGACATCTCATGGGCGGCGCGGACTTCACGCCGCCCGCGGAAGTCTCAGCCCGGCGTGAACCACAGCACGGACAACGGGGGCAGGGTGATCAGCGCGGACGCCGGCTGCCCATCCCAGGGCGTGGGCTCCGTGTGGAGCTGTCCCAGGTTCCCCACGTTGGAGCCGCCGAACTCGCCCGCGTCGGAGTTGACGATCTCCGCGTAGCTCGTGTGCAGCGGGAAGCCCACGCGGTAGTTCTCACGCACCGCGGGCGACAGATTCGCCACGCACACCACATGACGCCCTGGCTGCCGTGATCGCCTCACGAACGCCAGCACGTTCGACGCCGCCGAGTCCGGCTGCAGCCACTGGAACCCCACCGGCTCGCTGTCCGCGTCGTGCAGCGCCGGCAGCTCCCGGTACACGCGGTTCAGCGTCGCCACCAGGCGCATGATGCCGCCGTGCCCCGGGTCCTGCGTCAGGTGCCAGTCCAGGCTCTTGTCGTGGTTCCACTCCGCCGGCTGGCCGAACTCTCCGCCCATGAAGAGCAGCTTCTTGCCGGGGTGCGCCCACATCCACGCGAACAGCGCGCGCAGGTTCGCCCGCTTCTGCCAAGGGTCTCCCGGCATGCGCCCGTACAGGCTGCCCTTGCCGTGCACCACCTCGTCATGGCTCAGCGGCAACATGAAGTGCTCGCTGAACGCATACAGCAGCCCGAACGTCAGCTGATTGTGGTGGTACTGCCGGTAGATGGGGTCCTTCGAGAAGTACGACAGCGTGTCGTGCATCCACCCCATGTTCCACTTGAAGTGGAAGCCCAGGCCGCCCTCGCTCGTCGGCGCGGAGACCTTGGGCCATGCCGTGGACTCCTCGGCGATGACCACCACGCCGGGGTGCTTGCGGCGCACGGTGTCGTTGAGCTCGCGCAGGAACTGGATGGCCTCCTCGTTCTCCCGGCCACCCCAGCGGTTGGGGATCCACTCGCCCTGCTTGCGGCTGTAGTCGAGGTAGAGCATCGACGCCACCGCGTCCACGCGCAGTCCGTCGATGTGGTACTCCTCGATCCAGAACAGCGCGTTCGCGATGAGGAAGTTGCGCACCTCGTTGCGGCCGAAGTTGAAGACCAGCGTCCCCCAATCCGGCTGCGCCCCCTTGCGAGGGTCCGCGTGCTCGTACAGCGCGGTGCCGTCGAACTCGCCCAGCGCATGCGCGTCCCGGGGGAAGTGCCCCGGCACCCAGTCCACGATGACGCCGATGCCCTCCTGGTGCAGGTGATCCACCAGGAACCGGAAGTCATCCGGATGTCCGAAGCGCGCCGTGGGCGCGTAGTAGCCGCTGACCTGATACCCCCACGAGCCACCGTACGGATGCTCCGACACGGGCAACAGCTCCACGTGGGTGAAGCCCATGTACTTCACGTACTCCGCCAGCGCGGGCGCCAGCTCCCGGTACGTCATCGGCCGGTCGCCATCCTCGACCACGCGGCGCCAGCTCCCCAGGTGCACCTCGTAGACGCTCCACGGCTGGTGAGCGACGTCCTCGTGCTTCGCGCGCGTCTCCAACCACGGCGTGTCCCCCCAGTCGTACCGCCCCAGGTCGTGCACCACCGACGCCGTCGCCGGCGGCACCTCCGTGCGGAACGCGAACGGGTCCGACTTCAACACCCGGGGCCCACCCTGGCCCGGACGGATCTCGAACTTGTAGCGCGCGCCTTCGCCCACCTCGGGGACGAACAGCTCCCAGATGCCGGAGGCCCCCATGCGCCGCATGGCGTGCAGCCGCCCGTCCCAGCTGTTGAAGTCGCCCACCACGGACACGCCCGCCGCCGTGGGCGCCCACACCGCGAAGGCCACGCCCCGCGTGCCGTTGTGGTGGCTCAGGTGCGCGCCCATCCGCTCCCAGAGCCGCTCGTGGCGCCCCTCGCCCGCGTAGTACAGGTCCATCTCCCCGAGCGTGGGCAGGAAGCTGTAGGGGTCTCTCAGCGTGAAGACACGCTTGCCGGGGTACTCCACCTCCAACAGGTAGCCGAAGGTCTTGTCGCGGCCGTTCACGCGCGCCTCGAAGACGCCACCCAGCCTGTGGCTCATCGGCACGCGCCCGCCGAACTCCGGGAGCACGTGGATGGCCACGGCCTCCGGACGGAAGGCGCGAATCACCACGCCGTCACCGTCCGGATGGATGCCGAGCACGGAGTGGGGCTCCGGGTGCCGCAGCTCCACCACGCGCTGCAACTCCGCGTCGACCTGCGCCTTGTCCGCGGGCTTCCTCACTGGCCTTCCTCCATCCGCATGAGGGCCTCGACGGGGATGCGCACCCAGTCGGGCCGGTTCGCCATCTCATACCTCACTTCGTACAGGAGCTTCTCCAGCTCGAACGCGCGCAGCATCGTGTCGAATGCCGCGTCGTCCGAGGGCAGGAAGGCCGCTCCCTGGGTCGCCTTGCGATAGCCCGACAGGAAGGCATCGCGGCTGGGGCCCACCCGTCCCCGAGGCGTCCCGCCCTCGAGCGCCACCGTGGCCTCCGCGTAGTCGAACGAGCGGATCATCCCCGCCACGTCGCGCAGCGGGCTGTACTTCTCCCGCCTGGACGTGAAGCTGCGCGCCGGCTCCCCCTCGAAGTCGAAGATGAGCCACTGGTCATTGGCCCGCAGCACCTGACCCAGGTGCAGATCTCCATGGATGCGGATCTTCTGCCCGGACGGCGTCACCTGCGCGAGCCGCTTCGCGTACTCGATGAGCCGCTCCCGCCGCTTCTCCAGGTCCGCATGCAGCCGACCGGCCTCCGCCAGCGTCACGCCCAGCTCGCCCACGATGGACGCGCTCCAGCGCTGCAGGTCCTCCTGGAGCAGCGGCTCCGGCGCGAACGCCGTGTCGTCCAGCGGCGCCGAGCCGAAGGCCTGGTGCAGGTCTCCCAGCCGCGCCCCCAGCTCCTCCATCTCGCTCAGGAACCGGTCGCCCACCGGCCGCGCCTGGCGCATCCGCTCCAGCGTGTACTTCCAGCCGTCCACCGAGTCGGGCACGAACCGGTGCACCAGCGCGAGCGTGGCCCCGGCGGCGCCCTCCAGCCGCAGCGCGCCCAGGAGCACGGGCGTGGCGCGGAACGAGGTGCGCGTGGCGAGGAAGCGCCCCACCTCGTACTCGGGATTCACGCCCGCCTCGAGCTTGCGGATGATCTTCACGATGACCTTCTCTCCGAGCACCACCGACGTGTTGCTCTGCTCCACCAGCAGCCGCCGCACGGGGAGGGGGGAGGGCAGGCCCAGCAGGCCCTCGGGGCCGCCAATCCACTCGCCCACCACGCGGCCGGAGGCGGAGGGAATCTGCGCGCCGTCGCGGATGAGGTCGAACAGCGCGCGCAGGCACCCGTCGTCCTCGAGCGCGTCCTTGATGCCGTCCGTCGAGGGCTTCACCGGCAGCAGATAGCGCTCCGGCTGCCCCAGCTCGTAGACGACCTCCACCACGGCGAGCGACAGGTCGCACGGGGTGGCGTCCAGGTTGGCGTGGTCCACCACGCTGACCTGCTTGATGGGCCACGCCTTGCCGGAGAACCAGCGCTGGCTCTTGAGGTGTTCGGGCAGTTTCGTCAGGTCCAAGGTCGTCATGCTCGGCTCCCTCCGGGCACCGGCTGGTCCAGCCGAAACCACAGGAACATGAAGGGCCCCATCGACAGCTGATAGGGCAGGTCACTGATACGCGGGAACGGTGTGTCGCCAATCAACTCCACGGGCACCATGCCCTGCCACTCGCGCAGGTCCAGCACCGCTGGCTGCGAGAAGCGCGACAGGTTGCACACCACGAGCACCGTCTGGCCCTCCCATTCCCGCACGAACGCCAGCACCTTGCGGTTCTCCAGGGAGATGAACCGCAGCTTCCCCAGCGAGAACACCGGGTAGCGCTGGCGGATGCGAATCATCCGCTTCACCCAATGCAGGAGGCTGGACTTCACGCGCTCCTGCGATTCGACGTTGATGGACTGATATCCGTAGACGGGGTCCGCGATGACGGGCGCGTAGAGGCGGGCGTAGTCCGCCCGGCTGAAGCCCGCGTTGCGGTCTCCCGTCCACTGCATGGGCGTGCGCACGCCGTTGCGGTCGCCCAGGTAGATGTTGTCCCCCATGCCGATCTCGTCGCCGTAGTACATCACCGGCGTGCCGGGCAGGGTGAACAGCAGGCTGTGCATCAGCTCGATGCGCCGGCGGCCGTTGTCCATCAGCGGCGCGAGCCTGCGGCGGATGCCCAGGTTGATGCGCATGCGCGGGTCGGTGGCGTACTCCCGGTACATGTAGTCCCGGTCCTCGTCCGTCACCATCTCCAGCGTCAGCTCGTCGTGGTTGCGCAGGAAGATGGCCCACTGACACGACTCCGGGATGTCCGGCGTCTGCTGCATGATTTCGACGATGGGGGTGCGGTCCTCCCGGCGCACGCCCATGAACAGGCGCGGCATCACCGGGAAGTGGAAGCCCATGTTGAACTCGTCGCCCTCGCCGAAATAGACGCGCACGTCGGCGGGCCACTGGTTGGCCTCCGCGAGCAGCATCTTCCCCGGGTACTCCGAATCAATCGTCTTGCGCAGGCGCTTGAGGAAGGCGTGCGTCTCCGGGAGGTTCTCGCAGTTGGTGCCCTCGCGCTCGAAGAGGTAGGGCACCGCGTCGCACCGGAAGCCGTCCACGCCCATGTTCAGCCAGAAGCGCATGATGTCCAGCATGGCTTCCTGCACCTGGGGGTTGTCGTAGTTCAGGTCCGGCTGGTGGCTGAAGAAGCGGTGCCAGAAGTACTGCTTGGCCACCGGGTCCCACGTCCAGTTGGAGCGCTCCGTGTCGGTGAAGATGATGCGCGCGCCCTTGTACTTGTCCTCGGTGTCGCTCCAGACGTACCAGTCGCGCTTGGGGCTCTTCGGATCGCTCCGGGCCTCCTGGAACCAGGGGTGCTGGTCGCTGGTGTGGTTGACGACCAGCTCGGTGATGATGCGGATGCCGCGCTTGTGCGCCTCGTCCACCATGCGCTGGAAGTCCGCGAGCGTGCCGTAGTCCGGATGCACGCCGTAGAAGTCCGCGATGTCGTAGCCGTCATCGCGCAGGGGGGAGGGGTAGTGCGGGAGGATCCACAGACAGTCGACCCCCAGGTCCTGGAGGTAGGGCAGCTTCTCGATGAGGCCCGGGATGTCCCCGTGGCCGTCGCCGTTGGAGTCGTGGAACGCTCTTAGATGCAGCTCGTAGATGAGGGCCTTCTTGTACCAGAGGGGATCCAGTTCCATACGCCTCTCAGGGTGTCACTCGTAGTAGTCGAACGCGTGCTCGGTGCGACGGAAGCGGTACACGGCCCAGACGGCCGCGGGCTGCTCGGGTGTCAGGCGCACCTGGACGTCGGAGCCCTGCCACAACGAGCGCTGGTCCGTCATCAGTTCGTGCACCTGATACGTCTCGTCGGGCTTCGCGCCCAGCCAGTCCAGGGGGAGCCGCAGCAGCGCCTCCTGGGCGGCGTACGGGTCCAGGCTCACCGCGCACAGCACCGTGCTGGTGCCGTCCTTCGTGCGCTTGCCGTAGAAGAGGACCCGCTCGTTGTCGGAGTCGAAGAAGCGCAGCGTGTCGTACGTGTGCAGCGCGGGCTGGGTGCGCCGCGCCGAGTTGAGCTTCGTTATCCAGTCCCGGATGTTGCCGGGCCGGTCCAGGTCCCACGCGACGAGCTGGTACTTCTCCGAGTCCAGATACTCCTCCTTGCCGGGCAGCGGGCGGCCTTCGCACAGCTCGAAGCCGCAATACATCCCGTAGACCGAGGAGAGCGTGGCGGCAAGCGCCGCGCGCAGGCGGAACGCACCGGGCCCCGCGTTCTGCAACAGCTCCGGCAGGATGTCCGGCGTGTTGGGCCACAGGTTGCCGCGGAAGAAGTCGGACACGGGCGGGCGGGTGATCTCCTCCAGGTAGTCCTGCAGCTCGCCCTTGAAGTTGCGCCAGGTGAAGTACGTGTACGACTGGGTGAAGCCCACCTTGCCCAGGGCCTTCATCACCTTGGGGCGGGTGAAGGCCTCCGACAGGAAGAGCACGTCGGGGTGGCGGTCCTGCACGCGGCGGATGAGCCACTCCCAGAACTGGATGGGCTTGGTGTGGGGGTTGTCCACGCGGAAGGTCCGCACGCCCTGCTGCACCCAGTGGAGGACGACGGACTCCAGCTCCACCCAGAGCGACTCGCGCGCGGGGCCCATCCAGTCGAAGTTGACGATGTCCTCGTAGCGCTTGGGCGGGTTCTCCGCCGTCTTGATGGTGCCGTCCGGGCGGCGCTGGAACCACTCCGGATGCTCCTTCACGTACGGGTGGTCCGGCGAGCACTGGTAGGCCAGGTCCAGCGCCACCTCGATGCCGTGCGACTGCGCGGCCTGCAGGAAGTGACGGAAGTCCGCGAGCGTGCCCAGGCTGGGGTGCACCGCCTTGTGGCCGCCCTCCGCGGCGCCGATGGCCCACGGGCTGCCCACGTCATCCGGGCCCGCCTTGAGGCTGTTGTTCTTCCCCTTGCGCGCGGTGCGGCCGATGGGGTGGATGGGCGGCAGGTACACCACGTCGAAGCCCAGCTTCTGGATGTACGGCAGCCAGCCTTCCGCGTCCTGGAACGTCGCGTGCGTGCGGCCGTCGCGCCTGGCCGAGCGCGGGAAGAACTCGTACCAGGCCCCGAAGCGCGCCTTCTGCCGGTCCGCGAAGACCTGGAGCATCGGCTCGTGGCGCCTGGCCAGCGTCCGGTCCGGGTAGGTCGACGCCACCGTGGCCAGCTCCGGCGCGAGCGCCACCGCGATGAGGTCCGGGCTCGCGGGCTGTCGCAGGCGCACGGCGGCCTCGGTGAGCACCCGCGCGTCGTCCGCGTCCACCGGCTTCGCGCGCGCGGCGGCGCCCTCCAGCAGCGCGGCCCCCTCCAAGAGCTCGCTCTTCACGTCCCGGCCCGCGTCCACCTTGCGCTTCAGCTCGGAGGTCCACGTCCGGAAGAGATCTGGCCAGGCTTCAATCGTGTACTCGTAGCGGCCATTGCGAGCCAGGGGGAACTCGGCCTCCCAGGCGTCGTTGCCGAGGGGGCGCATGGGGACCTCGCCCCAGTCGGTCTGCTCCTGTTGAGGGGAGACCTGGCGCCAGCGGACGACGGCGACGAGGACGTCATGGCCCTCCTTGAAGATGTCGGCGCGGACGGTGAGGCTGTCCCCGGCGATGCGCTTGACGGCGTGACGGCCTCCGTCGAGCTGCGGCTGGACTCCCTCGATGAACACGCTCCCGATTCGCTCTTTCATATCGGCTCGCGGCCCTTATAGGTCTGAGGTTGGGTGAAGCCGGGCGGCGTGTCGCGGGGTGCGTTGATGAAGGACGACTGGCGCGTCGGCCGCGTTGGCTCGTGAACGTTAGGGATGGGGGGCGAGGACGCCCACCCGGTGGACTCGAAGGGGCTGAGTGCCCGGCTGCCCATACTTGAAGCTGGGATCCGCACCTCGGGTTGCGGTATCCGGGAAAGGCATGGCGCTTCCTTCACCCACTGCTCAGCGGGCGAGCGACCCGGCGGCCGACAGGGCCCTGCTCCAGCAGGTGGCCCTGGGCAGCGCCTCCGCCATGCGGGACGTGTATGCGCGCTGCGCCTCCCGGGCGTTCGCGGCGTGTCTTCGCCTGCTGCCCTCCCGCGCGGACGCGGAGGAGGTGCTCCAGGAGGCGTTCATGGAGGTGTGGCGGCGCGCGCGCGACTTCGACCCGGAGCGCGGGGGGCTGGAGACGTGGGTGACGACCATCGCTCGCACGCGCGCCATCGATCGGCTGCGCTCGCTGGGCACCGCGGCGCGCGTGGCGGAGGGCGTGGTGCACCATCCGCCTCCGACGAGCGCCACGCCGCTGGCCCCGGACGACGCGTTGGGAATGGGGCAGGACCGGGTGAGGGTGCGCGCGGCGATCCGGACCCTGCCTCCCGAGCAGCGGGAGGTGGTGGAGCTGGCCTACTTCGAGGGGCTGTCGCAGCGAGAGATCGCCGAGCGCACCGGGCATCCGTTGGGCACGGTGAAGACGCGGGCGCGGCTGGCGCTGGAGAAGCTCGCCGACGTGCTCGGGCGGGGCGGCTGAGGCCTCACGTTAAGGGAGTCTTAAGAACCTCCGGGTACTGTCGGCCTTCATTCATCCATTCGTGACGGCACCGTGGTGACCGGGAGGGAGAGGAGGCGAGCGGGAGATGGGGGAGCGAATCCTGCTGGTGGAGGACGACGCCCGGCTGGGCGCGCAGATCGTCGAGCACCTGAAGGGCGCTGGGTTCGAGGCGGAGTGGTGGACGGAGGGGCGGATGCTGCTGCCCGGCGAGCTCCCCGACGTGGGGTTGGTGGTGCTGGACCTGATGCTGCCGGGGACGTACGGGCTGGACATGCTCAAGGCGCTCCGGGGGTTCTCGGAGGTGCCGGTGCTCATCCTGAGCGCGCGCAACGACACGCTGGACAAGGTGCGGGCGCTGAAGCTGGGCGCGGATGACTACCTGACGAAGCCGTTCTGGCCGGAGGAGCTCATCGAGCGGGTGCGCGCGCGGCTGCGCCGGCCGGTGTTGCAGAAGCCGGAGTCGGTGCTGGAGCTGGGGCCGCTGCGCGTGGACTTCCTGGGGCGCGAGGTGCGCGTGGAGGGGCGCGTCGTGGAGTTGACGCGGGTGGAGTTCGACGTGCTGGCGGCGCTGGCGCGCAGGCCTCGTGAGGCGGTGACGCGGCAGTGGCTGGTGGAGCACGTGTTGGATCCGGAGCGCGAGGGGACGGAGCGGACGCTGGACGTGCACGTGTCGCGGCTGCGCAGGAAGCTGGCGCCGGCGCAGTGCGTGGAGACGGTGTGGGGCGTGGGGTACCGGCTGGTCGAGGGGGAGGGGGCGTGAAGCTGCGCTTGCGCCTGGCGCTCACGGCGATGGCGGCGGCGCTGCCGGTCGTGGTGGCGATGGCGTACTTCCAGAAGTCCCTGCGGGAGCGCTCGCAGGAGGAGGTGCTCGAGGCCGCCACGCTGGCGCGCGTGCAGGTGGAGCGCTCGCGCTGCGAGGCGTCGCCGGAGACGTGGCGCCCGCGTCCCTCGGAGCGAGGAGCGCCGCCGCCTCGGCGTGGGGAGGATGGACGTCCGCCACCACCGCGTCCGCTTGATGAGGGGGCGGAGCGGCGCCCGCCGCGACAGGGCGGGCTTGGTGCCGAGGCTGTCCGACCACCCTCACCGCGCGTGCAGGATGAAGGCGCGGAGGGGCGCCCGCCGCGACAGGGCGGGCCCGGTGATGAGGCTTTCCGACCACCCCCACCGCGCGCGCAGGATGAAGACGCGGAGCTGCACCCGCCGCGTCAGGGCGGGGCTCGTGGCGGCGATGGGGCGGGGCCTCCCGCCTTCGCGGATGCTCCAGACGGCCGCGGGCGCTCTGGTGCTGCCACGGCGAATGGCCTCGGTCCGTCTCTCTTCGCCAACGGGCGTCCTCCACCTCCGGCGGACGGTGATGGCGGGCGTGCACCCGCGCGAGTCGAGCACTTCCCCTATGACGCCCAGTTCGTCTCACGCAATCCGAGGGCCCCCGTGTTGTCGGAGGACATGCGGGTCGCGGCGAGTGACGGGACGGTGGTGCGCCGCTTCGAGCAGGACGGACGGCGCATGCTCGAAGTGCTGCTGCGCATGCCGTGGGAAGGGGGACCGTGTGCCTTCATCCTCGCGCGCCGGGAGGAGCCGCCGCCTCCCTCGATGCTCTCCCTGCCGCCGCTCAAGGACTGGAGCCTGCTGGTCTCCACCGTCGTGGCCTCGGTGGTGCTCGCGCTGGGCCCGGTGGTCCGCAGGATCCGCATGCTCACCGAGGACGTGCGCGCCTCGGCCCGCAGCGGCTACGCGCAGCCGGTGGCCGTGCGCGGACAGGATGAGATCGCCGACCTGGCGCGCGCCTTCCAGGAGGCTCGCGCGGAGATCCAAGCGCGGATGGCGCACCAGGAGGCGCGCGAGCAGGGCCTGCGTGACTTCCTGGCCAACACCACGCATGACGTGATGACGCCGCTCACGGTGTTGCAGGGCAACCTGTCCGCGATGCAGCAGCGCGTGTCGCGCGGCGAGCCCGTGTCCGCGACAGAGGTGGCCTCCGCGATGAGCGAGGCCCACTATCTGACCTCCCTCGTCCACAACCTCGCCGCGGCGACGCGGCTGGAGGCCGGCGCGCCCCACGTCCAGCGCGTACCCGTGGACCTCAATGACGTGGTGGGCCGGGTCCTCGGTCGTCACCAGCCCATCGCCCGGCAGCAGCGCATCTCCCTGGAGAGCGGCGTTCCCGCCGTGCCCGTGCGAGTGCTCGGCGACGTGACGCTCATCGAGCAGGCCGTGAGCAACGTCGTGGGCAATGGCGTGCGCCACGGCCGCGAGGATGGCCACGTGGCGGTGGTGCTGGAGAGCACCCGCGAAGGTCGCTTCCACCTGCGCGTCCTCGACGACGGGCCCGGCATCCCCGAGGACGAGCGCGCGCGGCTGCTCGCCCGGGGCGCGCGTGGCAACGCGGCCCGCACGCGCGCGCCGGAGGGGCAGGGGCTCGGGCTGCACATCGCCCACGACGTGGCCCAGGCCCACGGCTGGACCCTGACCCTGAGCCCGTCGGAGTACGGCGGGCTCGAGGTGTGCTTCTCCGGCGAGGTGCTCGCCGATGATGCCCCGGTGTCTCGCGGGTGACGCCGGGGCCGCGAGCTCATTCGAGCTCGCTGGCGTCGTAGCGTCCGCTCTCCAGCTTCCGCAGATACTCCTCGAAGAAGTCCTCCATCGAGTCGGCGAACGGGCCAAGCGGACCGCCGTGGATCTCCCAGCGAATCACCTGCCCGACGCTGCCGTGCTCCTCGGGCTCCAGGTCCACGCAGTACAGGTTGCCGCCACTGTCCGAAGCGAAGGGCACCCAGCCCGGGTGCCACCACGTCCACTTCACGAACCGCTGGTCCTTGGACAGCTCGTGGGGCCGGGCCTTCTTGAAGACGCCATTGTCGACGTGCTCCCGCAGGCCCTTCCACAGCTCCTGGATCTGCTCCGTGGTCAACACGTCGTACTCGGAGATGGACAGACCGCGGGACGTCGGGGCGCCGCCGCCGAACTTCTGGAGGAACGCGCGGAAGTCCGAGGGCAGCGCCTTGCCGACCTGCTTCTCCAGCGCGGCGATCCGCTCGGGCGTGGCGGGGCGGTTGACCGTCAGCCGCGAGGCATGGTCCGGGTGGTGCTTGTCGGCCCAGTCGCCAATCTGCTTCCAGATGCCGTCCATGCGCTTTCGCGCGGCCTGTTCCCGCGTGGGGCTTCCGGCCGCGAGCAGCCGCTCGATGACCTTCGTGTGGCCACGGCGCGTCGCCAGGTCGATGGGGTAGTAGCCCACGGTGTTGGCGAGGTGCGGGTCCGCGCGCGCCGCGAGCAGCGCCTCCAGCGGCGCCACGTCCTCGATGCAGGCCGCCAGGTGCAGCGGCGTCCAGCCTCGGGCATTGGGCTGGTTCGGATTGGCCCCCGCGCGCAGCAGCGCGCTCACGATTCGCGGCGACGGAGTGCTGAACAGCTCGTCCTCGTTGACGGTGAGGGTGAGCGCGGTGTCACCCTCGTCATCCGTCGCGAGGTGATTGACGTTGGCGCCCTTCGCGATGAGCCGCTCGACGGCACCCTCGTTCCCGGCGCGGATGGCCCACATCAGGGCCGTCCACCCGCGGTCGTTGACGGTCTCCACCGAGGCGCCGTGCTCCAGCAGCAGCTCCGTCAGCTTCGGCTGGTCCTTGAACGTCGCGGCCAGCATCAAGGGCGTCTCCTCCTGCCCGTTGGGAGCGTTGACGTCCACCCCCGCCTTCAGGAGCACCGCGAGGATGTCCTCCGACGGCGCCTCGTTGTCCTCGCCGAACAGGTCCGTGAGCACCGTGGAGCCCGCTTCGTCGTTCCAGCGCTGGTTGACGTTGGAGCCCTTGTCGATGAGCAGCCTCACCAGCGCCACCCCCTCGTCACCCGACTGCGCCGTGGCGAACGAGAGCGCGATGGCCCCATCCGAGTCCTGGGCGTGGACGTCCGCGCCGGCGTCGAGCAGCAGTCGGACCAGCTCCAGGCTGCCCTCGCTGGCCGCGGAGTGCAGGGCGGGGTAGCCCTTGGCGTCGACGGTGTTCGGGTTGGCGCCCGCCGCGAGCTGCTTCGCGACGTCCTTGGCGTTCGAGGCTTCGATGGCTGCGAGCAGCCTGGCGTCCAGGGGGGACAACTTCTTCTTGGGCGACATGAGGGGGGCTCCGGCGGGGACGGTCGTTCTCCTGAACGTCGCCTCGGCGGAAATGTCGCGACCCGACCGGTTTCAGGGGAAGCGCGCGAGGAAGGCCGCGAGCAGGGGGCCTCCTCGTCGCGCCTCCTCGGGGGAGCCGGGCCCGCCCTCGCGCAGCCGGGTGCGCAGATCCTCGAGCGCCGGCTTCATCGCGTCATAGGCCTCGCTCGCCGCCTCCGCGTTGTCGAAGAAGCGATGGTGGAGCAACCAGCCCGACACGGCGCAGGTGACGGCATGGAACGAGCGGCTGTCATCGCGCTCGTACGTGAGTCGCAACTGCCCCGCGAGCTCCTCATCCCGAGCGATGGAGCCCCCCTGCGAGCCCGCCCAGCCGAGCGAGGCTCCTGCTTCGTACGGGGTCCATTCGACCGGCGGGGCGTGCATCGGCCCACCATTCCAGCGAGCCCCGTGAGGGTGCAAGCGCTGGTGCGCGCGTGTGTCCCGCGGGCGTCGACATGGGGGCAGGGGAGCGCCTCGATGACGCGAGGCAGGCCGCGCGGTGGGCCCGGGGCTCGCGCCCGGCAACGTGCGGGCCCGTTGCGCATCCCCGCGCGGTGCTCCACGTTCCAGACAGGTTCCCCTGGCTGACGCCGCGCCGCCGGAGGGGGCGGGTCTCGTGCCCAGGGGTTGGGGCGCGAGACACCTGGTCGAGTCGAGACGAGGGGGCCCGCGTCATGCCAGCCGAACCGTCCAGCCCATGTGGTCCTCGCCCGTCGGGGCGCTCCTCGCGAGGGTGGCCTCCGACGTCGCGACAGGCCTGGCGACGCTCCCTGTCCATCCTCGCCATGCTGCTGCTCCTCGTGGCCGGCGAAATCTATGTGAGCGTCCTGGTGGGCCGACGCCTGTCCTTGATGCTCGTCGTCGCGCTGACCTGCGTGGTCATCAGCGTCGTGGTCTTCGGCTACCTCTTCATCTCGGACCGCGGCGACCTTCCACGTCCATGACGCCGGGAGCGCGCGCCGTGGGGAAGTGCACGGCGAATCGTCCTGGAGGCCCAGATGTGGGGTGAACAGTGACACCGGGCCTGGTTTGTGTGGCGCGCCGCGAGGCGGCTAACCTGCCGTGTCCATGAAGGCGCTCATCGTCTCCCTGTTCTTGTTGGGTTCGGCTCCTCCCGCCGCGACTCCGGCGCTGGCACCGGAAGCACTCTCGGCGCCGCCCGTCTCGGATGATTCCCCGACGGCGTGGGCCTGTACCGTCGACACGCTTCGCGAGGGCAAGGAGTGTGTCTTCGAGTCCGAGGCCACGCCAGGCACACCGAGCCCCGAGCAGGACGCCGCCAACCGCAAGCTGCTCAAGGACATCTCCCGCGCGCTGTGCACGGAGACGGTGGGCAATGCGCGCGAGGGCGTCTCCGACGCGACGCTCGTGGCGATGTGCGAGAAGCGCTATCTCGCCGCCGTGGACAAATGCGGGCTGGGGGGCAACGTGTCCATCGTGGACTCGAAGGGCCGCTTCGCGGCGACGGCGCGCACGTGCTACCGCGGCCTGTCCACGGTCCTCCAGGAGGCGCAGTTGATGGCCACCGTGGCCGCGCCCTGCTGTGAGTGCGCCGCGCGCCGAGGCTGTCCCGCCGCCGGCGACCGCTGCTACGCGGACGTCGCCCAGCAGCAGACCAGCCCCGCGACGCTCGCGTGCCTGAGCGAGCGCTGCGAGGACGTGTGCTCCGTCGTGTTGCCCTCGACGTCCACGGCGCCCACCGCGCGCGAGCGTGCGGGGTCGTCTCGTTCCGGTTCGGCTTCGCTCTAGGAGTCTGCGCCATGCGCCACCATCCCTGGACTGTCCCCACCTGGGCCCTGTTGGGCTCGCTCGCCGCCGGCTGCGGCGCGTCGCACTCCCATGTCACCTGGACGGAGTCGCCGCCCCGCGAGGACGCGCCCGTCGTCGAGAAGGCCCGCGAGGCCCCGCCGCCCAGCGCCTCCGCGGACCCCAAGGGCTTCGTCGCGCGCTATCCGAATCCGGCCCTGTGCGAGGCCGCCGCGCGTCGGGTCCAGGCCGAGTCCCGCGACGAGGGCTGGGCCGCCCTCAAGGCCTGCATCGAGCTGACGCCCTTCACCCAGCTTCGAGCGCTGCTCGGCGGCGCGTGGGCGGAGGACCTGAAGGTGCGTCCCGAGGCCGCGAACCTCATCGCGCGCGTGGTGGCGCAGCGCGGGGGCAGCGTGCCCGGTGAGCTCCAGTACCTGCAGGAGCGCAAGATCCCCATCTTCTCCCTCGCCTCCGCGGTGGAGCGGCCGGACACGTACAAGGGCCGCTACGTGCTGCTGCGCGCGCGCGTGGCGGACCAGCGCTCGGAAGGGGAGAAGCCCACGGTGTGGCTGGTGGAGCACACGCTGGCCTCGGTGGAGTCGGATGCCCCGGTGGGCTACGGGGAGACGTTCGACACCACCACGACGACGAACGGTGACCTGGGCGGGCAGACGCAGCTCACGGGGCCGGGGCGGCTGGGTGGGAACCTCAGCACCCGCGAGCGCGGCACCGCGTCCACCACGCGCAAGCACTTCGACAATGTCTCGGATGAGACGGGCCGGGAGGCGCTGGGGCGGCTCTCCGGCGCGGACCCCTTCCTCGAGGCGCGTCGCGAGTACGTCTTCCTGGCGCGCTTCGACGGGGTGCGGTTGACGTCGGGCGGCAACGACGATGACGCCGAGGCGCCGCGCATCCCGGTGCTGACCATCGTCAGCTACCACGCCCCGCAGGCGCTCGTCGTCTACTGAGCCGTCGCCGTCGCGAGGCCCAGGCCCGCAAGAAAAAACGAGGCGCCGGGGACTGTCCCGACGCCTCGTCTGGGGAGCTGGCCCCGCGCCAACCCCACCTGATTCCGAGAGTTCCGCGGGAAAAAACGGCCTCTCATCCAGGAGACCCCTCGCGCTCGGGGCCGGCCACGAGCTGCGTGGATTTTTCCTCTCGCCGTGGCGCACGCACATCGCGCGCTGTGAGGCGGAGTGGGGAAGCGGGCCCCGTGAGGACTACGGGAGCTGGGCGCTCGTGATGACGAAGGCCTGGGTGCTGTCGCGTCCGGACTCGAGCCGCACGGACACCGGCTGGGCCGGCGTGGTGCCCAGGCTCACGCCCACCGGGGCCTCCACCTGCACCTGGAAGGTGCCGGGGATGAGGAACCGGAAGGTGGCCTCGAAGGTGCCGTCCGCGTTGGCGTCCGTCAGCGGCAGCGTCTCGCGGCTGCCCTCGGCGTTGATGAGCACCGCGTTGAGGTTCGCGAGCGTGAGGACCTGGCCCTCGAGTGTCGGCAGGACGACACCGGCGCCGAGCGTCACCTCCACGTCGATGCTCGCGGAGGCGGTCAGCTCCGCGGACTTGATGACCGGGCTCATCACCCAGCGGCCGGAGTTGCCGGCCTCCTTGCCGAAGCTCTGCGCCACGTCGAAGTCGACCAGGAGGATCTTCTGCTCACCCTCGATGGTGAGCTTCTCCGTGAACTTCACCTTCAGGCCGGAGGAGCCGTAGCTGGGCATGTGCAGCCGACCGGACACCTCGGCGCCCTCGGGCAGGCCCGCGTAGTCATCCGACGTGGCGAAGATGGACGTGGTGCCGTCCTCGTTGCGCACCTCCAGGTAGCCGCCGGTGATGACGAAGCGCAGCTGGTCGTAGTCGCCGTTGGGCACCACGGCCTCGGACACGAGCTCCGAGGTGGAGTTGGCCAGCTCCAGCAGGCTCACCGTCACGGGCTCGTCGCGCAGGACGACGCGACCGCCCTCGGAGTCTCCGCCCTGCAGGTAGATGTTCGAGATGGTGACCACCGCCGTCTCGATGCCGTCACCCGGCGCGTCCGTCAGCAGGAGGGAGACCTTTCCATCATCGCCACCACCACAGCCGAGCAGTGGCAACAGCAACACCATGGCGAACCTCGAGACGAGGCTCGCGCGAAGCGAGTCGATGAACGACATGAGGGCTTTTCTCCAGCGAAGGGGCCTCGGGGTGGAGGCCGTTTCGACGGAAATGACTCGCCACCGGACGCATCGGCCACGAGAAAGGCGGTGGACCTGTCCGCAGACTCACCCCGCGTGGAGGTGGGCGTGTCCGGTAGCGTGTGTCGCCGTCCGACTCAGGGCCCGCCCGAGTCCAGGCCGTGCTTGCGCAGGAGCTTGCGCAGGTACACGCGGTCGATGCCCGCTTCACGCGCCGCGCGGGACACGTTGCCCTCGCAGCGCTCGACGAGGTTGCGCAGGTAGTCGCGCTCGAAGCCCTCGATGAGGCGCTCCTTGGCTTCCTTGAAGGGCAGGTCGAGCGCCAGCGACAGCGTGGACTCGTCGTCCTCCTCGTCCTGGGAGGAGGGCGCGCGAGGGGGCGCCTCGGGCAGGTCGGGCATCTCCGGGAGCGCCTCCTCGCCCATGCTGACCACGCGGTCCACCACGTTGCGCAGCTCGCGCACGTTGCCCGGCCACGGGTACTGCGTCAGCAGGGCGCGCGTGACCTCGGAGAGGGCGCTGGGAGGCTTGCCCAGGCGCGAGAGGACGGTGTCGATGAGCAGGGGGATGTCCTCGGGGCGCTCGCGCAGGGGCGGCAGCACGACGCGCAGCACCGCGAGGCGGTGGAACAAGTCGCCGCGGAAGCGGCCCTGCTTCACCGCGCCCTCGAGGTCCTGGTGCGTGGCGGCGACGACGCGCACGTCGAAGGTGCGGTAGTCGTTGGCGCCCACGCGCTTGACCTGCCGGCGCTCCAGCACGCGCAGGAGGCGCGGTTGGACCTCGAGCGGGAGCTCGCCCACCTCGTCGAGGAAGAGGGTGCCGCCGTGGGCGCGCTCGAAGGCGCCCGCGCGATCCGCCTGGGCCCCGGTGAAGGCGCCCTTCACGTGGCCGAACAGCTCGCTCTCCAGGAGCTGGGGAGGGATGCCCGCGAGGTCCGCGATGACGAAGGGGCCCTTGCCGCGCGAGCCGTGCGTGTGGATGGCCTCCGCGCACAGCTCCTTGCCGGTGCCCGTCTCGCCCTGGATGAGGACGTCGGACTCGCCCTGCTGGGTCATCCGCTCCAGGAGGGTGAAGACCTCCCGCATGCGGCGGCTGGTGCCCACCAGGCCCCCGAAGCTCGTCCGGGTGGAGAGGGGCGGAGCCTTGGACTTCTCGCCTTCGGCGACGAGCCGCAGCTCCGTCGTCCCAAGGGTCAGCGTGGCCCCTGGACGAACCTCCAATTCCGAGAAGCGCATGCCCTCGCAGAAGGAGCCATTGCGCGAGCCTGGATCCGTGGCGCGCACGAGATTGTCCCGGACCTCCAGCAGCAGGTGCTGCCTGGAGACGGCGCGATCCGGCAGGACGATGTCCGCCGACGCCTCGGAGCCCACCCGGTAGCGCCCTGGCGCCAGCGGGTACACCCGTCCGGCATCCGGCCCGGACAGCACCGCCAGCTTCACCCGGACGCGCGCGCTCCGGAGTGCCGGCAGGGTATCGGTCCGGACCAGCGCGTCATCCCCATCCTCGTCTCCCATACTTGCCACGGTCCGGAACATAGCACGGGGAAGACCTGGGAAGTTCGGGGTCCCAGGAAAGTGGGGTAGGGTCTGTTCTTGATATGGCCTTGCAGCCCGGCGACAGGTTCGGCCGATACGAGTTGGTGTCCTGGCTCGGTCGGGGGGGAATGGCGGAGACGTGGCGTGCCCGGTGGATGGGCGACGCTGGCGTGACGAAGTCCGTCCTCATCAAGAAGGTGCTCCCGGAGTTCGTGGCGGACGACGCGTTCGTGTCGATGTTCGTCAACGAGGCGAGAATCTCCGCCACGCTGTCCCACGGGAACATCGCGCAGGTCTTCGACTTCGGGCGGGTGGATGGGCAGTACTACCTGGCGATGGAGCTGGTGGACGGGCCGCCGCTGCACCGCATCATGAAGCGGGCGGTGAAGACGGGCCTGCCGCGGTTGCCCATTCCGATCGCGACGTACATCACGTTGGAGATCTGCCGGGGGCTGCACTACGCGCACACGCGGACGGATGACAAGGGTGTGCCGCTGGGCATCGTGCACCGGGACATCTCTCCGGACAACGTGCTGGTCAGCTACGAGGGGCAGGTGAAGATCGTCGACTTCGGCATCGCGAAGGCGCGGATGGCGCGCAACTTCCAGACGGAGCCGGGGGTGGTGAAGGGGAAGTACCTGTTCTTCTCGCCGGAGCAGGCGCGAGGGCGGGAGGTGGATGCGCGGACGGATGTGTGGGCGACGGGGCTGGTGCTGTACGAGATGTTGTGCGGGCAGCCGCCGGTGTCGGGCTCGCAGGCGGCGGTGATGATGAAGATGGCGAACGGGGAGTTTCCTTCGCCTCGGGAGGTGTACGCGGGCATCCCGGAGGAGCTGGACGACATCGTCATGAGGGCGCTGTCGGTGGATTTGTCGGCGCGGTACGAGTCGGCGAATGCGTTCGCGGATGCGCTGGCGGGGTTCCTGTACTCGTATTCACCGCGCTTCTCCGCGATGAACCTGGCGTACCTGGCGCGGGTGCTGTTCCGTGGGGACATGGCACAGGAGGGGCGGGAGTTGTCCGTGCCTCCGTCGTTCATCGATGAGCTGACGCTGTGGCGGCAGCAAGCGGAGACTCCGGCGGAGGAGCCGCCGCAGCCCTCACGTGGGTCGAAGCCGGTGGTCTCGCAGGCGCTGTCCAAGGTCGAGACGGACTTGAAGCCCCGGCTTCAGCGGGCGACGCGGAAGCTGTTGCCCGCGGTGAGCGAGGCGCCGCCTCCGGTCGTGGATGATGCGCCCGAGGTTCCGACGCACGCGACGGGGAGCCTCGCACGCGGGACGAAATGGGGGATGCTGATGGTCGCCGCGGCGGTCGTGGGCGCGCTGTGGGGGGGCGTCTATTGGCTCTTCGGGAGGAGTCGGGAGCTGCCCCTGCCGCAGTCCTCCCGCCCGCAGGTGAATCCCGCGTACCCGATTCCGAGGCGGCTCGACGAAGAACAGGGCGCGCGCCGGATGTCGGCCGCGGAGCTCGCCGAGGAGGCTCGGAAGAAGGCTCAACGCGCTCGGGATGACGGGGCCTATCGGAGCGCCGCGGACTTCGCGGATCAATGTCTCAAGAACGTACCGGACCATCCTCAGTGTCTGTTGATTGCTGGGGCCAGCCATGCGCGAGACGGGAGGTTCGAGGAGGCCGCTGCTCGGTATCAGCGGTTCGTCGAGCGTCACCCCGAGCATGATTTCGCGAAGACCGCGCGGACCCTGGTGGAGGAGTACTCGAGGAAGAGCGCGGAGGCGAAGGTCGCGCAACCCAAGGAAGCTCCTCCCGGATACAAGGTCATCTACGACAAGGATGCCCCTGCGAATCCACCAGCGGGAGCTGGCTCCGCCACATCTTCGAACACGAGCACCCCTGAGAGCGTGGCGCGCGACTTGGTTCAGAAGACCCGGGAGTTGCTCAAGCGACAGAAATACCCGGCGGCTCTGGATATCGCGCAGGAATGCCATGCGATGTTTCCCGAAGATCCTGATTGCCACCTGGTCCTGGGAATCACATACGCCCGGCTCAACAAGATCGATGAGGGGGCAAAGAGCTACAGGCGTTTCCTTGAGCTTGCTCCGAAAAACCATCCGAGCCGCAGCGGAGTGACGAGTCTGCTCAAGGCCTACGACTCAAGCCGCTATTGACCCATTCTTCCGCCACGGCACGCGCCCATGTCCACCGAACGGAACCAACGCTTCGGCCGATACGAGCTCCAGTCCCTCCTGGGCCGGGGCGGGATGGCGGAGACGTGGCGCGCGAAGCTCGTCGGTGCCGCGGGCGTCACCAAGCCGGTCCTCATCAAGATGGTGCTGCCCGAGTTCGCCAACCACTCGGACTTCATCTCCCGGTTCATCAGTGAAGCGCGCATCTCCTCCACGCTGTCCCACGGCAACATCGCCCAGGTCTTCGAGTTCGGGCGCGTCGAAGGCCAGTACTTCCTCGCCATGGAGCTGGTCGACGGCCAGCCCCTCCATCGCGTCCTGAAGCGCGCCGCCAGGCTCGGCCTGCCGCGACTGCCGCCTCCGCTCGCCGCGTACATCGCCCTGGAGATGTGTCGGGGCCTGCACTACGCGCACACGCGCACCGACGATAAGGGCGCCCCGCTGGGCATCGTCCACCGCGACATCTCTCCGGACAACGTGCTCATCAGCTACGAGGGCCAGGTCAAGATCGTCGACTTCGGCATCGCCAAGGCCCGCATGGCCCGCGACTTCGAGACCCAGCCCGGCGTCGTGCGCGGCAAGTACCTCTACTTCTCCCCCGAGCAGGCCAAGGGCCTGGAGGTCGATGCCCAGAGTGACGTCTGGTCCACGGGGCTCGTGCTCTACGAGATGCTCTGCGGACAACCTCCCGTCACCGGCACCCAGGCCTCGGTGATGCTGCGGCTGGCCTACGGCGAGTTCCCTCCACCCCGACACCTTCGCCCCAGCCTCCCCGCCGAGCTGGACGCGCTCATCATGTCCGCCCTCTCGGTGGACCTGTCCGCGCGCTTCCACTCCGCGCATGCCTTCGCCGAAGGGCTCGCGGAGTTCCTCTACTCCCAGAACCGCTCGTTCTCGTCCCAGGACCTGGCGCACGCACTCCGGCTGCTCTTCCGCGAGGACCTCCAGAAGGAGGGACGCACCCTCAACGTCCCTCGCTCCTTCGAGGAGGAGTTCGCGTCCTGGCGCACCTCCGAGGCCCGCTCCAGGCCCCCCTCGAAGCCGCACCCCCGGGAGACCCTGGAGCTCCCCGCCGCTCCACACCCCGGCACCATGCCCCTGGCCAGGAGTCCGGACCTGGACCGCACGGTGCTCGATGCCGCGCGCCTGTCCGGCGAGCCGCCCACGCAGCTGCTCGGCGCGTTCGGGCTCATGTCGCGCCTGTGGCTCTCCCGCAGATGGCGTGTGGCCGGACTCGTGTCCCTCGGGGGGATCGGCACGGTGCTCACCGGACTCCTGATCGCCCGCGCCATCCCCTCGGACTCCACCGGCACTCCGGTAGCGGGGGACGACACGCGGCCCGTGACCGGCGAGCTGCGCCCTCCCGCCGTCATCGCGTATCCCGTGAGGGAGCTGATGCTCGAGGCGGACCGCGATGTCCTCATCGTTCCGCGGACGTTCCGGACCTTCGAGTCGCTCGACCCCTCGCGGACCTATGCGCTCGGCGACGCGACGGTCCCCGCCCAGGACGAGCCCGAGGTCCTCACCCCCGACGTCGACGGGCCGACCCCGGTCTTCCATCTGTTGTCCGGGGACGCGGACACACTCCCCGAGGCCGTCCGTCTCGGTCAGGTGACGCTCGCCCCGACGCGCTTCTCGGGGGCCCGCTTCGCCTCGCTGTTCAGGCTGGGACCGCCGGGGCTTCGCGCCATCCCCGGACGCACCATCCGACTCGCGGGCCGTGGCCGCGAAGAGTTCCAGACCACGACCTTCCGCCCGGACGCGGAAGGCCTCCTCCTGAAGCGAGCGCTCACGCTCACCGGCCTGGACCCGGCGGTCCTGTACTCCCTCAAGCTGGAGCCGACCGAGCGCGACGCGTTCCTCCACGGACCCAAGGCAGGACCCGCGCGCGCCGTCCTCTGCGCGCAGTGGCTGCCCGACGCGGAGTCCGCGCCACGCAACGCCCCCAGGCCCGAGCGGGAAGGGGCCCTGCTCCAGTTCCTCCTCTCCGTCGGTACCGAGCGTCGCGTTCGAGGCGTGCTCGGGCTGCGGTGTGCATTCATCGACGACAGCGTGGACGGCAACTCGGGCGCGCTGCGGCTGCGCATCGAGGAGCCCGAGCCCTCCCAGCGTCCGCCTCCGAAGAAGGCGCGGAGCGCGGACGTGGGGACGCTGGTCCTGCAGATGCGGCAACGGCTGCAGGCCGGTGACGCCGGGGGCGCGCGCTCGCTCGGGGAGAAGTGTCTGTCCTTGGCCCCCCAGCACGCGGAATGTCTGCTCATGTCCGGGACCGCGTCGACGCTGGAGGGGCGCCCGGACGAGGCGGCGCGCATCTACAGACGGTTCCTGGAGCTGCATCCCCGGCATGCACAGACGGAGGTCGTGAAGGGCTTGTTGTCAGGTCTGGAAGGGGTGGATCCACCGCGGTGAGCGTTCGTTCGTGACCTGTCGTATCTTCCGCGCAAGGCCCGGGGGGGCACTCATGGCGCATGATCCACATGAGCAGTTCGGACGCTACGAGCTCCAGTTCCTCATCGGCCGTGGCGGCATGGCGGAGACGTGGCGCGCGCGGCTGCTCGGCGCCGCCGGAGTCACCAAGCCCGTCCTCATCAAGAAGGTCCTGCCCGAGTTCGCCGACGACGACGCCTTCGTCTCCATGTTCATCAGCGAGGCGCGCATCTCGGCCTCGCTGTCCCACGGCAACGTCGCGCAGGTCTTCGACTTCGGGATGATGGATGGCCAGTACTTCCTGGCCATGGAGCTGGTGGATGGACAGCCGCTCCATCGCGTCCTGAAGCGGGGCGCGCGGATGGGCCTGCCGCGTCTGCCCATCCCCCTGGCCGTCTATGTCGCCCTGGAGATGTGTCGGGGATTGAACTACGCGCACACGCGCACGAACGAGAAGGGCGTGCCGCTGGGCATCGTCCACCGCGACATCTCTCCGGACAATGTCCTCATCAGCTACGAGGGCCAGGTCAAGATCGTCGACTTCGGCATCGCCAAGGCCCGCATGCTGCGCGGCTTCCACACGGAGCCCGGCGTCGTGCGCGGCAAGTACCTGTACTTCTCCCCCGAGCAGGCCCGGGGGCGCGACGTGGATGCTCGCACGGACATCTGGGCCACGGGACTGGTGCTGTACGAGATGCTCTGTGGACAGCCTCCCGTGGTGGGGCCCGAGCCGGTGGTCCTCACCCGCATGGCCCAGGGCGACTTCCCGCCGCCCATCCAATTGCGCCAGGAGCTGCCACCCGAGCTGAATGAGCTGATCCTCAAGGCGCTGTCGGTGGACGTGGCGCGGCGCTTCGAGTCCGCCAATGCCTTCGGCGACACGCTGGCCGCGTTCCTCTATTCGTTCGCGCCCCGGTTCTCGACGATGAACCTGGCCTACCTGGTTCGTGAGCTGTTCCGGGAGGACTTGCAGAAGGACGGCCGTGAGCTCCAGGTCCCTCCCGCCTTCGTCGAGGAGCTGTCGACGTGGCGAGAGCAGGAGTCGCCAGGCTCCGGTGCCCGAGCACCGCTGCCGGACGTGACGCCCGAGGATGCTCGACCCACGACGCCCGGAGTGGGGGCCGGGGTTCGCCCCGCGCCATCAGGTCCTCCGCTGGCGTCCACGCGGCCCACGACGCCTGGACCCGCGAAGGCAGTGAGAGGGGATGGCGGGGCAGGGGAGCGCTCGACCGGCGGGGGCGCCTCGCCAGCAACGCCGCCGCGCGCCTCGACGTCGGGGTCAGCGACCCGGTCCACGCCGCCTCGGTCCGCGGTGACTTCCGGCCCCCGGGCCATGCCTGGCGGCGCGGTGTCCTCGGTGGAGGCGCCGAACGGTGGAGCCTCGAGTCCGACGACTCCGGGCCCCTCATCACCGCGTCGAACCCAGACGTCTGGGGAGCTGCCTGCGTCCTCGGCCAGCACCTCCGAGGCGCGGTCGTTCTCGGCGTCTCCAGCACGTCGTACCCGCACCGAGGGCTCGTTGCCCGCGGCACCTGAGCTCACGGTGCCCGCGTTCGCATTCTCCGCTTCCGCTCCGTCGGGGCCATCCGTGTCGCCGCCTCCTCGACGCACCCGCACGGAGGGCTCGCTGGCCTCGGTGGTCCCCGAGGCTCCCGACTCCACGGTGCCGGAGTTCTCGCTCTCCGCTTCGAACCCGTCGGGACCTTCATCGTCGCCGCCCCGACGCGCCCGCACGGAAGGCTCGCTGCCCTCGGTGGTCCCCGAGGCTTCCGAGTTCACGATGCCGGAGTTCTCGCTCTCGGCGTTGATCGCATCGGGACCTTCGTCGACGACGCCACCGCGTCGCACGCAGACCTCGACCTTGTTCTCCGTGGCGAGCGATGACGCGGCGGAGAACACGATGCCCGCGTTCTCGGTCTCCGCCTCGAGCTCGTCGGGGGGCTCGGTTTCGTCACCTCGCCGTACGCAGACTGCGGGCTCGCTCCCCGCGGCGGTTCACGACGCCTCGTCGGCCGTGAGCACGCCCACCGTGCGGTTCCCCTCGGTCCAGGGGCCTTCCTCGTCGTCACCACACCGCACCCAGACCTCGGGCTCGATGCCCAGCGACCTCCAGGAGGTGTCGTCGGCGCGCGCGGCGAACAGCCATCCGGAGGGGTACCCCGGATCCGCCCAAACAGCCTCGGGGGCGGCTCCTCCCCTTCCACGTCGCACGCAGACCTCGGGCTCGATGCCCATGGTCCTCCAGGAGGTGCCGTCGGCGCGCGCGGCGACCAGCTATCCGGAGGGGTACCCCGGATCGGCCCCATCCACCTCGGCGGCGGCCCCTCCGCCCCCACGTCGCACCCAGACCTCGGGTCCGGTTCCCCTGGTCGCCCAGGACGCGTCGACTCGTGCGGCGAGCTCGCCCGCGGAGGGGCACTCAGGTCCCGCGCCGGGAACCGTGGCGACCTCCACTGCGCCGCCACGTCGTACTCGCACCCTCGGCTCGGCTCCCGCGGTCGTCCCGGAGTCATCCGCGCGTGCGGCGAGCGCCTCCGTGGAGTCACCGCACCCAGGAGCCACCTCCGCGACGCCGGGGGCGCCACGTCGTACCCACACCCTGGATTCAGCTCCCAGGGCCATCCCGGAAGCCTCCACACGTGCGGCGAGCGCGCCCACGGAGTTGCTCCACTCCGACTCCGTTACCTCGCTGCCGCCACGTCGCACGCACACCCTGGGCCCGGCGCCGATGGGGGCTCCAGCGGCCGCGCCACGCGCCGCGAGCGCGCCCACGGAGGTGCTTCGCTCGGACGCCGTGCCGACCCCGCCTTTCCCCGCGTCGCCGCCTCCGCGTCGCACGCTGCCCGCGGGGATGGCGCCCATGTCGAATCAGGAGGCCTCGGCGCGCGCCGCGAACGCGCCCACCGTGGTGCTGAACTCGGTTCCCGCCGGGAGCGCGCCCACGGTCCGGCTCGCCTCCATCTCCATCCCGAGGCGTCATCGTCGAACCCTCATCGCCGCGGGCGCCGCCCTGCTGCTGCTCTCCGCGGTGGCCATCCCCTTCCTCGTATCGAGGCGGTCCGAGCCCGGGGAGATCTCCCCGACCCAGCCCATTCCCGCTCCGAAGGAAGCCGGTGGGGCGAGCCCCCTCCGTCCGCGGGCGCGACCCCAGCCAGCCCCCGATGGACCGACCGCCGCGTCCCCGGACGCACGGCCGCCCGTGGTCGTCGCGCCCCACGGTTCGCCAGGAGCCGACGGCACCGAGCCCACCGATGAGCCCGAGTCCGTGGGCGAGTACCCGAAGGAGACGGCCTTCGTGCTCGACTCGAAGCGCCACGTCCTGCGCGTGCCGCTCGACCTGGTCGCCTTCTCCCGCCTCGATGCCTCGGCCAGCTACAGCTTCTGGGGGATGACGCAGGCGAAGTGGATGGCCGACCCGCTCATCCAGGAGCCCACGCCGCGCAGGGAGCCCCTCGTCTTCTTCCTGCTCTCCGGAGACGCGGTCCGTCCCGAGGTCCGCGAGGGCATCGTGTCCCGCCACCCCATCACCCTCCAGGGCGTCCGCGCCATCTCGCTGTTCACCCTCGGCGAGCCCACGCGAGAGGACCTCTCGCCCCAGTCCGTCTACCTCCGCAAGGTCAACACCGAGGACCAACAGCGCTTCACCTTCCACCCCGAGCCCATGCGCCTCTCCGCTCGCAAGGGCTTCCTCATCAAGGGGCTCGACGTCCGGCAGACCTATGCCCTCTCACTCGTGCCCCGAGGGGAGGGCGTGTTCCTCCGAGGCCGCGCGCACGGCCCGGCCGCCCAGGTGGCCTGCCTCGAATGGTCCCCCCACGAGTCCGCCCCGGGCCCCCGCGAGCCGGGTGCCCATGCCGAGCAGCCCCTGCAGGTCCTCATCTCCGAGTGGCGAGAGGCCCGCGTCCGCGGCATCCAGGGCCTGCGCTGCGCCTTCATCGACGACGCCAGCTTCGACAACGAGGGCGAGGCCGAGGTCCACGTCACCCCATGGGAGAAGGCGCGCCGGCCCTCCACTCCGAATCACGAGGAGGCCGAGCGTCTGGCCCTCCAGGCGCAACGGCTGGCGCGCTCCGGTCAGCACCACGACGCCTTCCTGCTCGCCGAGGACTGTCTGCGCATGGCTCCCGAGCAGCCCGACTGCCTCGTCCTCTCCGGCGCCATGCAGCTCTTGCTCGGGAGGACCGAGGGCGCCCTCGAGCGCTACCGGACCTTCGTCAAGCGCCACCCCCACCACCCCGAGGCGCGCTCGGTGAATGGCATCCTCCAGACGTATGGCCAGACAAATTCAGGGAAAACGCCCCCGCCCCTCGGGAGATGAGAGGTCACGGGTATTCCCTGACGACCCTTTTTGAACGGGATGCCCCGGGATACCCTACGCCGCAATGGCGAATCCGCAGCACGAACAGTTTGGCCGGTACGAGCTCCAGTCGCGAATCGGCCGCGGGGGGATGGCGGAGACCTGGAGGGCCCAGCTGTTGGGGGCCGCGGGGGTCACCAAGCCCGTCCTCATCAAGAAGGTGTTGCCGGAGTACGCCAACGACGAGGCGTTCGTCTCCATGTTCATCAGCGAGGCGCGCATCTCCGCCTCGCTGTCGCACGGCGCCATCGCCCAGGTCTTCGACTTCGGGCAGGTGGATGGCGAGTACTTCCTGGCCATGGAGTTCGTGGACGGGCAGCCGCTCAACAAGGTGATGAAGCGCGCGCTGCGCTCGCAGTTCGCCAGCCTTCCGGTGCCCATCGCCACGTACATCGCCCTGGAGATGTGCCGGGGGCTGCACTACGCGCACACGCGCACGGACGACAAGGGTGAGCTGCTGCACATCGTGCACCGGGACATCTCCCCGGACAACGTGCTCATCAGCTACGAGGGCCAGGTCAAGATCGTCGACTTCGGCATCGCCAAGGCGCGCTCGCTGCGCAGCTTCGACACCGCGCCCGGCGTGGTGAAGGGCAAGTACCTGTTCTTCTCCCCCGAGCAGGCCCGGGGCGAGGAGGTGGACGCGCGCACGGACGTGTGGGCCACGGCGGTGGTGTTGTTCGAGATGGTGTGCGGCCGGCTGCCCCTGGAGGGGCCCGAGTACGCGGTGCTGCACAAGCTGCACACGCGCCAGCCGATGCCTCGCGCGCGGGACGTGCGGCCGGACGTGCCGGTGCGCCTGGACGCCATCCTCCACAAGGCGCTCGCGGTGCGGAAGGAGGACCGCTTCGAGTCCGCGCATGCCTTCGGCGACGCGCTCGCGGGGTTCCTCTTCAAGGCCGCGCCACGCTTCTCCGCGATGTCCGCCGCCTACCTGCTGCGCGAGCTGTTCCGTCCCGACATGACGGAGCTGGGCAAGGACACCAAGGTCCCCGCCTCGTTCGTGGAGGAGCTGTCCGTCTGGCGCGCCACCACCAACCTGCTGCCCCGGCCCACGGAGCTGTCGGCCCCGGAGCTGCGCACCGAGCCCGCGACGCAGGAGAGCCACCCGAGCGAGCTGCCCGACGGCGGTCAGAGCCTGGCGGAGGACGAGGACGACACGGACGGCAACTCGCCGGACCGGGGCGGCTTCTTCGAGAACGGCTTCCGCATCTCCACGCACCACGTCGTGGTGGGCACGGGGCTGCTCATCCTGCTGGCGCTCCTGTGGTCGTCCTTCGACCGGCTCAAGGCGGACTGGATGCCGCCGGAAAAGCCCGCGAGCGCGGGGCCGGCGAGGCCCCCGCTGCCCGGCCCGCAGCTCAAGGACGCGGACGCGCCGCGCGTGGCGCCGGGGCCGCCCGTCGTGAAGCCGGCGCAGCAGGCGGTGGTGACGCCCAGGAAGGAGGGCGTGGACTCCGCCCGGATGCCCGTCGCCTCGTTCCGGCTGGACGCGGCCCGGCACCTGTTCGCGGTGTCCTCCGGGCGCGCGGCGCTGGGCGCGATGGATCCGGCGCACACCTACCGCGTCACGGAGTCGACGTCGCTGACCGCGGCGGACCGGGCCAAGCCCCTGCCGAGCCTCTTCTACCTGCTGACGGGCAAGAACGTCGCGGCGGACGCGGCGGTGGGCATGGTCGGTCGCGACACGCCGCCGGCGGGCGCCGCGTCGGTGATGGTCTTCACGGTGGGTGGGCCCACGCCCCAGGACGACCTTCCCGAGCGCATCGTCTCCGTGGTGAACACCCGCACCCATCAGGAGCGCAAGCTGCTCATCCACCCGGAGTGGATGGTCACCGACGTGGGCCGCAGCTTCCTGCTCGACGGGATGGACCCCTCGGACAGCTACACGCTGTCGCTGTCGTCGGTGGGCACGGGCGCCTTCACCCGCGGCCCGGAGCAGGGGCCGGTGGTGACGGTGGCCTGTGTCCAGCAGGTCTCCCTGGAGCGCGACGGCCCCGGGACGCCTCCGGCCCGCGCCAGGCGCTTCCTCCTGTCCCAGGGCGCGGACGTCCCGCTCACCGGCGTCCACGGGCTCCACTGCGGCTTCGTGGACGATGACCCCTCGGACAACCAGGGCCAGGTGGAGGTCCGAATCACGTCCGCCAAGGGCGCGCTGGACCAGGACTTCGCCGACTCGGCCCGCGCGACGGAGCCTCCTCCGCCGCCCCAGCGCCAGGGGACCGCGAAGGCTCCCTCCGGGCCCCGGCCGGCGGCTTCGCTGGTCATCGACGAGACGCCCGAGGCCGAGACCCCGGGCCAGAAGCTGCTGACCGAGGTGCGTGAGCTGCTCAGGTCGAAGCAGTACGAGCCGGCCAGGGCGAAGGCCCGCGAGTGCATCTCCGTGGAGTCTGGGAACTACGAGTGCCACCTGCTGCTGGGCTCGGTGGAGGCCCGGCTCGGGCGCAAGGAGGAGGGGGCGAAGCACTACCGCCTCTTCCTGGACCTGGCGCCCAGCAGCCACCCCCAGGCGAGCAAGGTGCTGCGCGCGCTGCAGGAGTACGAGGGCGTGACGGGCGCCTCCCAGCAATAGGAAGGCCCGAGACGGCCGGGTGTCCGGTGCCGGTCAATCCCGGGGCGTGATGCGGCGAGTCAAAAAGGCGCCGGGTGGGGGCTTGGAAAACCGAGCGGGCCTCCCGTAGAAAGGCGCTCGCATGACGCACTCCCGCATGGTCCGTTCGCTCGCGCTGCCGGTGTTGCTCCTCTCCGCGGCTTGTGGTGACTCCGAAGACTCCATCCCCGTCCGGACCTGCGAGGTGGTGCTGACGTACGCGCCGCAGCAGTCGCTCGTGGGCGCGGTGTCGGTCGCGGGGGAATGGAATGGCTTCTCCTCCTCCGCGCTGCGCATGGCGGACCGGGGTGACGGGGTCTACACCGCGCGCCTGGAGGGGCTGGAGCCGCGCGACTACGGCTACCGCTTCGTCATCGGCCAGCAGCAGGTGATGGACCCGCAGAACCCGTACTCCCGCTGGGTGCGCGCGGAGGAGTACTCGCGCCTGACGGTGCCCGACTGCCGGCAGCCCATGCTGGAGCTGCGCCGCTTCACCGCGACACCCGAGGGCGTGCTGGACGTGGAGGTCGCGTACGTCGACGGCACCGACGAGGCCGGCCCCGACACGGGCAAGGTGGTGGTGACGCTGGATGGCCAGCCGCGCCCCGACGCGTTCGACGCGAAGACGGGCCGCATCACCCTGCGCGAGGAGGCGCTGGGGCAGGGCAAGCACCACGTGAAGGTGGTGGCCACGGACAAGGCGGGCCGCTCGGCCGAGCCGCTCTACCTGCCGTTCTGGGTGGAGCCCCAGAAGTTCCGGTGGGAGTCCGGGCTGATGTACTTCGCGTTCACGGACCGCTTCCTCAACGCCCGCCCGGACAATGACGGGCCGGTGGCGGACGTGGACCCCATCGCCAACTACCAGGGCGGCGACTTCGCCGGCATCACCCGCAAGCTGGAGGACGGCTACTTCGACTCGCTGGGCGTCAAGGTGCTGTGGATCTCGCCGGTGGACCAGAACCCCGAGGGCCGCTTCATCGGCACGGGCGGCAAGTACTACTCGGGCTACCACGGCTACTGGCCCACCCGGCCGCGCACCACGCAGCACCGCTTCGGCTCGCTCGAGGAGCTGCGCGCGCTCACCGCCGCGGCCCACAAGAAGGGCATCCGCGTCATCGCCGACCTGGTGCTCAACCACGTGCACCAGGAGCACCCGTACTGGGTCACCCACCGCGAGGACGACTGGTTCAACACCTCCGCCAGCTGCGTGTGCGGCAGCCAGGACTGCGATTGGGAGGAGAAGCGGCTGACGTGCAAGTTCACCGACTACCTGCCCGACTTCAACTGGCGCTCGTCGAACATGGTGGACCAGTTCATCGCGGACACGCTGTGGTGGCTGGAGGAGGCGGACTTCGACGGCTTCCGCATGGACGCGGTGAAGCACATGGACCAGGTGGCGGGCCGCACCCTGCGCGGGCGCCTGCGCGACCTCACCGCGATGACGGGCACCGAGTTCTACCTGGTGGGTGAGACCTTCGTGGGCGCGGATGGCCGCTCGCAGATCGCCCGCTACATCAGCCCCCGCGAGCTGGATGGCCAGTTCGACTTCCCGCTGTACTGGCCGGTGCGCGAGGCCTTCGCGGACGGCCAGAGCCTGGAGCGCGTGGACCAGGCCGTGCGCGAGAACGAGGTCTACTACGCGCCCGGCACGCTCAACTCGCCCTTCCTGGGCAACCACGACGTGGCCCGCTTCATGTCCCAGGCCGCGAAGCAGCTGGACGGGGAGGGCGGAGACCCCTGGAGCAGCGCGCGCCCGGCGGCCACGGTGACGGACGCGGCCGCGTTCGAGAAGGCGAAGTACGGCTTCACCTTCGTGCTCACCCAGCCCGGCGTGCCGCTCATCTACTACGGCGACGAGGTGGGACTGCCCGGCGCGGGAGACCCGGACAACCGCCGGCTGATGCGCTTCGATTCCACGCTCACCGCGCTGGAGGCGGACCTGCTCGAGCACGTGCGCAAGCTGGGTCAGGCGCGGCGGGCGTCACCGGCGCTGCAGACGGGCTCGCGGAACACCCTGCGCGTGGAGAAGGACCTGTACGTGTACCAGCGCTCGCTGCCGGACGGGCAGGGCGCGGTGGTGGCCATCAACCGGAGCGACGTGGAGCGCCCGCTGGTGGTGGAGCCCCTGGGGAGCCTGGCGGCCAGCGCCGCGACGTACGTGGACGTCTTCAGCGGAAGGACGCTCCAGCTCGCCGGCACGGAGACCCAGCTGGTCGTCCCCGCGCGCAGCGTCGCCGTGTACGTGCCTCGCGCCGAATAGGCCGCTCGGGATGAGGGAGGAGGGGGGCCGCCCCCTTCCGGACCGCGGACCCGGCAAGGGCCGCGGGGACTGCCTGAGACTACGGCTGCGACGGCTGCTGCTGCTTCCCGTGCCGGTAGAAGAGCACGAGGGTGTAGCAGTGGAATTCGTTATCGGACGACTGGCACACCACGCGATCCACGATCTCCAGATCGGAGTTGCTCTTCATCCAACGGGTGACGTTCTCACCCAGCTCCTCGCGCTCCTTCGCCTTGGTGGCGGAGAAGACCTTCACGCCCGTGAACATCGCCTGCCACTCCTTGTGCGGTCCCGACACAGGACAAGGGGGCTTTATCGCACGGGGTGTTCAGAGGTGTCAAAAACCCGGCTTCCTGGCGGGGGGTGTGGGGGTGGCCTCGTGGCGGGGGTTTGCAGCGCGGGGGACATGCCTAGATTGTCCTGGTCGCACCCGGTTGGGGGCGCTCGCGGCAGGGGCCACGAGTGGCGGCGTGTTGGGGAAGGGGGCAGGCCCGTGGACGTGAAGACCAAGAAGGATCTGGCGGTTGATTTCATCAACACCATCCGGACGATGGAGCCCACCGCGCTGAACGCGCTCATCGTCAAGGAGGCGGGGGAGGAACTGGCGCAGTTCTTCCTCAACTACAGCGCCAATCTCATCTCGAAGGACCCGTCCCGGGTGCTGGAGAACACGTCCTCGCTGATGCTGATGGGCTACCTCATCCGCACCTACGAGGAGAAGAACACGCAGGCCAAGCAGGGGACCTTCCAGTCCTACGCCTTCGCCTGAGAGGGGCGGGGCGGGCAGCACGGGCTCGACAGCCCCGGGGGAGCCTGTTAGGGAGCGGCGCCCATGCTCATCGACCTGCACGCCCATTCCCACCTGTCCAAGGGGTGCGAGCTGGACCCTCGCGCCGTGCTGGAACGGGCCGCGATGTTCGGCCTGGACGGGGTGGCCTTCACCGAGACGAACACCCAGGACGGCTGCGACGAGCTGTTCGAGATTGGTGCGAAGGCGAAGGTGAAGGTCTTCGTCGGGCTGGAGCTGGTCACGGACCGAGGCCAATACCTGTGCTTCTTCCCGAAGCCGGAGCTGGCCCCGGAGCCCGTGCAGATGTGGGGCAGCAACCGCGAGAAGCCCTGGAGCGCCGCGGAGTGTCTGCCCAAGGTGAAGGCCCTGGGTGCGGCCATTGTCGCCGCCCGGCCCTTCGACAGGGATTCTCCGAACCCGGCCATGGATTACGTCCGCTCGCTCAACGTGCTGTGCGCGGTGGAGGGCTACAACGCCCGGGTGAAGCAGACGTCCAATGATCTGGCCGTGGAGGCCGCCGAGGCGCTCAAGCTGCCGTGCACCGGTGGCAGCGACGCGCGGGGCTCGCTGGACGAGGTGGGCCGGGGCGCCACGTTCTTCAAGAACCCGGTGACGTCGCAGGCCCAGTTGATCACCGAGCTGCTCAAGGGCGAGTTCTGGCCGGTGATGGCCGGCGAGCTGCCCCGGCTGACGCGCCCGGGGGAGGCCCAGGCGGCCCGCAAGCAGGGCGGCGGTGGGGGTGGCAAGCGCCGCCGCGGTGGTGGCGGCGGTCGCCGGTAGGGCCTCGGCGGCTCAGGGCGGCACGCAGGCCCCGGCCTCGTCTCAAGGCAGAACGGAGGCCCCGGCCTCCTCGGCGCGAGCGAGCCGGCCGTCCGACAGGAAGGCCTTGCGGCGCCCGCCCGGGTACGTCCACTCCTCGTTCTTGGCGGCGCCCTCCAGCGAGCGGCGCACCAGCTCCGGCGGGCCCCAGGCCATGCGCACCGCGTCCGCCGACATGTTGGCGACCAGGCGCTTCTCCCGGATGGCGTCGCGCACGGGGGCGGCGAACGCCTCCATCAGGGCCTTGGGGTTCTGCGGGGAGAGGTACTTCTCCAGCTCCGCGCGGAAGTCGTTGGGCTGATCCAGGTTGGGCGGCAGCACGAGGATGAGGGGCGGGGCGTCGGGCTTCGCGCCGTCCTCGGCCAGGTACACCCAGGGCCAGGTGCGCGGGGTGTAGAGGACGCGCTCGGCCACCACCCACGCGGTGGGGAACTCCACCTTGGTGATGCGCAGCTTCGTGCCCACCGGCAGGGTGCGCTCCACCGCGCCGGGGGAGATGGGCTTGCCGCTGCTGTCGTCCAGGAGGCGCACGTCCTCGGGCGCGTAGGGCGTCAGCAGGCGCTTGGAGCCGTCGCCGAAGAAGGGCGTGACGTTGCCGGACAGGCGCAGGTACTGCTCCGCGTCGGGGCCGGTGAGGGTCCGATGGAGGGACGTGCGGGCGTCCGGCGCCATGCGGGTGTAGTTGCCGCAGCCGGCCGCGAGCGCGGTCAGCACGAGGACTGTCAGGAGGGAGTGGGGGCGTCGAGCGAGCATCGGGGCACCTTCCGCGACAGGGCGCGCGGGAGGTCCCGGTTTAGCTCAGCGCGAGGCCTGCGTCAGCGTGGACTCGGCCGCGCTGTCCCGCTTGCCGCCACGGCAGCCGCGCTGCGACGGACACACGGGGCCTCGGCCATGCGGGTCCGGAACGAGCAGGAAGCGGCCGAGCCCGCGCGTATCCGTGAGCTCCGGATGGCCACACAGGGCGCAGCGACGGGGAGGACGCTTGGAGGGAGGGAAGGGCACGGGGAGCGAGTGTGCGTCGCTCCCGGACCCCGCGCGAATTTTCAGCCCCTCCCGCCCGGGCGGCTACTTCTTGTCGCTGGAGGCCGCCGCCGGCGTGGAGGCGGCGGGACTCGACGCGGCGGGCGTGCTGCTCGACGACGAGCTGCTGCTGGACGACGCGCTGCTCGACGAGGACGAGCTGCTGCTCGAGGACGAGCTGGAGGAGGACGACGAGTCGCCGTCCTTCTTCGTGGAGCTGTACAGGTCCGAGTACCAGCCTCCGCCCTTGAGGACGAAGCTGGAGCGGCTGACCACCTTGGTCAGCGAGCCTTCCGCGCCGCAGGCGGTGCAGGCCGCGGGCGTCGGGTCGGAGATCTTCTGCAGCACGTCGATGATCTTTCCACAGCTCTGGCAGGCGTACTCGTAGATGGGCATGGGTGGTTTGCCTCTTCAGGGTGTTGAGGAAGGGCCACCGGAGTGCAGCTGCTTGCGCAGCCCCTCCGCCAGCCCCAGGCGCTCGATGGCGCGGAAGACCAGCTCACCGGGCGAGCCATACTTGCGGCCCACGGCCTCGGCCAGGCCGTGCAGGTCCGAGGCGGTGGGGACCTCGTCCTTCAGCAGCCGCTCCAGCTCCTTGCGGAGCGAGTCGTTGAACTTGCGCTGGATGCCCAGGTCCGCGAGGTACTTCTCGCGCCCCAGCAGATCCAACCGGTGCGTCAGGTGGGACGTGGCCAGCGCCTCGCGGCGGAAGCGCTCGCGCAGGGCCTCGACCTCCTCGGTCAGCCCCACCGCGGACACCAGCCGCTGCAGCTCCGGCGGGCTCACGCCCAGCGCCCAGCCCACCCGGCCCGTGGCGCCACGCTGCTGCGTGTAGGCGTCCAGGAGCTGGAGTCGCTCCTTCTCCTGCAGCGCCTCCAGCAGGCCGTGATCGCGCAGCACCGTCTCCAGATCCACCAGGGACAGGTCTCCACGCGAGCCATTGAAGCGGTGCGAGAGGTTTCGCAGCAGGGCGAAGCGGTGCTCGGAGCCCTCCAGCGAGGCCTCCAGGACGTCCTTGCCGCTCTGGCGCGTCAGCTCCACGAACGGGCTGCGAGGCGCCTCCACGCGGGTGAACCGGCCGCGGGGGCGGGGCAGGTCGCGGCGCAGGAAGCTGTGCCCCTCGTCCTGATCCATGGGCGAGGTCGTCTCCTCGTCCACGGCGACGCGCTTCTTGGGGGCGATGCGCTCGAGGATGGAGGGCTCCTCGGCCCTGGCGCCCTTCTTCGCCGCCTTGCTGGCGCCGTCGCCCGAGGGCTGGGGGGCCGGGGTGGCGAAGGAGGGGATGGCCGGGCTGGCGGCGGGCGCGGGCTTGGGCGTCTTCTGCTCGCGCACGTAGGCCAGCTCCCGCGCCACGTCGTAGAAGCCGCAGGACTGACGCTGCGCGGCGACGGCGGGGGCGGTGCCCTGGAGGATGTCCACCACGGCGAAGGGGCCGAGGGGGGAGGTCTCCGGCTCACCGTCGGCGAGGGCTCGGACCCGGAAGTCGTCGTCCTCGGCCAACAAGGCGAGTGCTTCCCGGACCTCCGGGGCGGGTGCCGGCGACTTCGCGCGCCGGCAGAAATCCGAGACGGCAACCGCCACGGGGGTGGGAACGTCGTCGGGCTGTCGTCTTCTCTGCCAGGGGCTGGTCATGGAAAGGTGCGGAAAAATGCTCGTTTACGAGGGCGGATGCCTCTATCTTCGCGGCCAGACAGGTGTCAATGAGCCAGTCCGACTCCATTCTAAACAGCCTGTGGCGGTTGCAAGTCGCGATGGGGGGCGAGCGGAGGGGGGAGGGCTTGCTGGCACCGGCTGCCGGACGTTGCCGGCGGGGTGGGCTGGAGGTATCAGATGCCCCACGTCCGGAGACCAACAGTCGTCGCTGACGCTTTACTTCGAGGATGACCGGAGCCTGGGGCGGGGCGGGAAGCGCGCGATTCGCTCGGCGCGGTTACAACAAGGATGAGGAGGGGCGCCGCAAGGCCGGCCTCCTACCGAGGGATTTCCATGCAGGGCCACGAAGAAATCAAGGACAAGGACGAGGTGCTCGCCCGCTACATGGCCCAACACGGCCTCAAGAGCACGCGGCAGCGCAGCCTCATCATCGACACCTTCTTCGCCGTCGGCGGCCACCTGTCGGTGGAGGAGCTGTGGAACAAGGTTCGCTCACAGGACGCGAAGGTCTCCGTGGCCACCGTGTATCGGACCATGAAGCTGCTCAACGAGTGCGGCCTGGCCCACGCTCGCAACTTCGGTGACGGCCAGACGCGCTACGAGGCGGCGGCGGGGAGGGACCATCATGACCACCTCATCTGCACCCGCTGCGGCACCATCGTCGAGTTCGAGAACGACCGCATCGAGACGCTCCAGGACGCGGTGGCCCGCAAGCACGGCTTCACGGTGACGTCGCACAAGATGGAACTGTACGGCTTGTGTCGTGACTGCCAGCGCGGTGGCGGCCCACCCTCGGAAGCGTGACATGCGGGCCGTCCTCCGGGTCGCGGCCTGTGCCGTCCTGCTGACCGTCGCGTCGGCGGGCTGCGCCGGGTCGCGGCCGGTGGACGCGGGGCCGGCCTTCCTGCACGCGCTGGCCCTGCCGTCGGTGGGGCCCACGCGGCACGACGTGGGCAAGCTGTCCGGCAAGGTCGTCCTGGTCTCCTTCTTCGCCACGTGGTGCTTCCCGTGCCTGGCGGAGATGCCGACGCTGGAGGCGCTCCAGCGCGAGTACGGCGCCCAGGGCTTCCAGGTGGTGGCCGTGGGCATGGACCTGGAGGGCGCCCGCGTGCTCCAGCCCTTCGCGGACCACTACGCGTCGCCGTACCCGGTGCTGCTCGCCTCCGAGCGCATCATCGACGGCCGCAGTCCCTTCGGCCCCATCAAGGGGCTGCCCACCACGGTGCTGCTCGACAGGCGTGGCCGCGCGGTGGCCGGGTGGCAGGGCGTGGAGGGGCACGCGGACGTGGCGGAGGCGATCGAGAAGCTCCTGAAGCAGGACTGACGGCTCCGAGTCGCGCGGCTTGCGTCGCGCGCGCGTGAGGCCGCGTCGACTGCTACAGGGCTGGAGCGGATTACTTGCGGGGGCAAGGCTCGCTGGTACCGTCCGTGGCGTTCATGACGGCACGCGGAAAGCTCCTGGGTGTGGCGGTGGGTGTGGCGGGGGCCTTGAGCCTGCTGTCGGTGGCGGACGCCAAGGGCTTCCGGCGCTACCTCTCCCTGCGTCAGGACGTGAGCGCGCTGCAGCAGCGCAACGCCGCCCTGGACGCGCAGAACGAGGCGCTGCGTCAGGAGATCGCCGCCCTGCGCAAGGACCCCGCGGCGCTGGAGCGGGCCGTCCGTGAAGAGCTTGGCTACGTGAAGCCGGGCGAACTCGTCTTCCACCTGGAGTCCCCATGACGTCGCTGAGCACGTTTCCGTCGCCCGGGAAGTTGCTGCGTCACGTCGTGCGGCTCATCCCCGCCGCGGCGGGCCTGTCCACCTTCGTGCACCTGGCGCGCGGGGGCTTCCGGGGGCTGCACACCCTGGAGTGGACCGAGGCCGGGCTGGTGCTGTTCCTGTTGGTGGGCATCGCCGTGGCGGCGTGGCGCCGGGCCATGCGCGGCTCAGTGGGCGCGGTCATCGACCTGCGCGACGACCTGGAGCTGGGCGGCGGGTTGATCGCCGCGGCGTTCATCGTCGTGGCCATCGGCGGCGGCGAGCTGTTCCCCATCGTCTATCTGTTGATGGCGTTCCTGGTCGCCTTCCTGCCGCGCAACGCGGGGCTGACGCTCTTGGGCGTGGCGCTGGTGTTCGACGGGCTGGTGACGCTGGGCGGCCCGTGGCCGAACCCGGCCAGCTTCGCGACGCACTCGGCGTTCCTCGTGCTCTTCGCGGGCCTGTATCACCTGGTGCTCGCCTCGCGCATCGCGGTGGCGCGCCGGGCGGAGAGCGACGCGGTGCAGAAGCGCATCCGCGAGGTGGAGGAGCGCGCGCGCACCTTCCGCCTGGTGAGCTCCGGCACGCAGGACAGCTTCAGCGGCATGAGCTCCGACGAGAAGTGGCTCGTCGCCTCGGTGAAGGAGATTGAGGGCGCGGTGCACGCCGCGCTGGAGATCGCCGAGACGGGGCTGCGCACGCACACCTGCGCGGCGTTCCTGCTCACGTCGGATGACCGGAGCCTGAAGCTCTATGACTGCCGCTCGGGCTCGGACCGGGTGCAGCGGGATCGCTTCGGGGCAGGGGAGGGCATCATCGGCGGCGTGCTCAAGCGCCGCGCGCCGGTGCGGATGAACTCGCCCCAGGGCCTGAAGGGCGTCTCGTACTACGACGGCGGTGGCCCGGGCGTGCAGGCGCTGTTGGCGGTGCCCATCATCGAGGGCGGCGGACTGGTGCGCGGCGTGCTCGTGGCGGACCGGCTGGGCAACGAGCCGTTCAGCGACCAGGACGAGAAGCTCTTGTCCACCATCGCCGGCGAGGTGCTGCGCTCCATCGAGGTCGAGCGGGTGATGAGCTACATCCGCAAGACGCGCGACGAGAAGGACCGGTTCTTCCGCGCCATCGAGGAGCTCAACCGCGCGGGCAGCCCCGAGCAGGTCTTCGTCGCGGTGCTGGAGAGCACCCGGCAGCTGGCGGGCCTGGACTTCTGCGCGGTGACGCTGGTGTCGGAAGTGGAAGGCAAGCGCATGCACCGCGTGGCGCGGATGACGGGCGTCACGGCGCAGGGCAAGGCGCTGGAGGGGCGCTCGTTCCAGGACAACAACGGCCTGGTCGCCAACGTGGTGCGCTACGGCGCGCCGCTGCCGGGGCGTGACCTGAAGGCGATGGACCGCCAGGTCATCTTCGACGACGAGACGCAGATTCGCGGCCTGGGCGCGCTGAAGATCTTCCCGCTGGTGGCGGGTGACCGCATCCTGGGCACGCTGGTGGCGGGCTCGCGCAAGAAGGCGAACTTCGAGCAGGACGTGCTGCGGATGATCGAGGTCATCGCCATCCAGGCCGCGCAGGCGGTGCTGCGCGCGCAGCTCTACGAGCAGATGGAGCGGATGGCGACCACGGACGGCCTCACCGGCCTGTTCAACCACCGCACCTTCCAGACGAAGGCGGACGAAATCCTCGCGCAGGCGCGGCGCTACCAGCGCAAGTGCTCCGTCATCCTCACGGACGTGGACCACTTCAAGAGCGTCAACGACACCTACGGCCACCCGACGGGAGACCAGGTGCTCAAGGGCGTGGCGCGCATCATCAAGTCCATGGCGCGCGACACGGACATCGTCGCCCGCTACGGCGGCGAGGAGTTCGTCATCATCATGCCGGAGACGGACGCCAAGGGCGCGTACACCATCTCCGAGCGCATCCGCGAGGCGGTGAAGGCGGAGGTCTTCCAGACCGAGATGGGCCCGCTGCGCATCACCATGTCGCTGGGCATCGCCACCTTCCCGGACAACGGGATGGAGAAGCAGCAGCTCATCGACCTGGCCGACCAGTGCCTCTACCACTCCAAGCGCAACGGCCGGAACCAGTCGGTCACCGTGGCCATCATGCAGGGCGGTCGGAAGCTGCAGGCCGTCAACGAGGCTTGAGTCCTCCGAGCCCGGGGAGCCCGCGTGTGGCGGACTCCCCGAGCCCGGGATGAGGCTTCGGTTACAGCGTCTGGAGGAAGCGCAGCAGGGCGGCGCGGTCCGCGGCGTTCATGCCGGCGAACGCGTTGCGAGCGGCCTGACCCTCACCGCCGTGCCAGAGGATGGCCTCGGTGAGCGAGCGGGCGCGGCCGTCGTGCAGGTACGCCTCGCCGCCGCTGACGCCCGCCGTGAGGCCGATGCCCCAGAGCGGAGGCGTGCGCCACTCGGCGCCGCTGGCGATGCCCTCGGGCAGGTTGTCCGCGAGCCCCGCGCCCATGTCGTGCAGGAGCAGGTCCGTGTACGGGCGGATTGTCTGGCCGCGCAGCTCCGCGTTCGGGTGGAAGGCGCTGGTGGTGAAGCTGGTCGCGTGGCACTTCGCGCAGCCGGCGTTCTGGAAGAGCGTCTCGCCGCGCTGGGCCTGGGTGTCGCGCAGGTCGCGCCGCGCGGGCACGCCGAGCAGCGCCACGTAGCGGACCATCTTGTCCAGGTCCGTGGCGTTCAGCTCCTGGCTTGTGCCCGAGCACCCCTGCTGCGAGGAGCCGCAGTCCAGGGAGGGGAACACGGCGCTGGTGACGCCGATGTCCCGGTTGAGGGCCTCGGCCACCTGGTGCTTGAGCCGCGCGATGCCCGCCTTCCAGCCGAAGCGCCCCAGCCGCGTCTGGCCCGTCTCCGGGTCGACGACGGCCTGCATGCGGCCGGAGATGCCATCGCCGTTGCTGTCGTTCGGGTCCGCGAGCGCGGCCACGGACGTCTCCGGGATGGCCTCCAGCAGGCCCAGGCCCACCAGCTGCGGGGTGATGCGGGCCGAGTGGTTCGTCGGGATGACGTTGAGGAAGCTGTAGTTGGGCTTGCGCAGCTCGTACGGCGTGCCGTCCGCGAAGGTGCCGGTGCTCGTCGTCCAGCTGGCGATGCGCACGTCCGCCTCGGGCGTGCCGCTGGTGCTGCGCGGCTGGAGGCGGAAGCCGAGGAACGGGTCCGCCGTCACCGTGGTGCCGCTGACGCGCCCCACCTTCACCACGTAGTTGCCCAGCGTGGTGTTGACCGCGGGCGGCAGGCCCCGGCCGTTCTGGGTGTGGCACGCGATGCAGGAGCGGGAGATGTAGTTCGGCCCCAGCTTGTTCGCGTGCGCGGTGAAGAGCGGGTTGCCCGGCTCCGAGTGGCTGCCGTCGCTGAAGTCCGTGTGGTGCAGGCGCCGGCCCTCGACGAAGGGCTGCGCGTTCACGGGCGCGATGTTGAGCGCCATCTGGAGGAACCGGTTTCGCGGCTCGTTGGAGTAGGGGTAGTTCAGCGTGGTGCGGCCGCCGAGCCAGGCCGTCTCCGGCAGGGGGAACGAGTCCAGGATGGCGCCCTGGCCCTCGAAGGGGACGATGCCGGCGGTGCCGACGATGTAGAGCAGGGCGCGGCCGTAGTAGTTGAAGCGGCCTTCCACCGGTTGTCGAAGGAAGACGCCGGCTTCGATCTCCATCCGGTCGCCCACGCGGATGGCGCGGCCCTCCTTGGCGTTGAAGTTGACGCTGGCGGTGTAGAGGTAGTCGTTCACCCGCTCGAAGGTGCCGTTGTGGAAGTACTCCGCCACGGTGTTGAGGCCGCGGAAGAAGGCGCGGAAGTTGGTGCCGTCATGGGGATAGACGGTGTGCAGGTTCACCTTGATCTGACTGCCGCCCTTGGCCACCTCGTCGATGATCTCGAGCCAGAAGGTGCGGTTCTCGAAGTAGCGCGCCAGGTAGTGGTCGTACGCCTGGTACTGCGACTCGCGCGCGTGCCTGTCACGGACGCGATCTCCCACGCGGGTGATGAGCGCGGACGTCGTGTTCTGCGTGGTGGCGGGCTCCTGCGCGGTGCCGCTGTTGAAGAGCGGCACGATGTTGCCCACGTCGGGGGCAGGGCCGGCGTCTTGAGTCCCGGGGCCCGCGTCCGGTGTCCCGGAGCCCGCGTCCGGCGTCTGCGTGCCGGCGTGCGTGTAGCGCGCCCAGGCGGTGTCGTAGGCGCAGTTGCACGCCACGTCCCAGTACGTGAACGAATAGTCGACGACGTCGCCGGTGTTCAGCCCGCTCACCGTGTACTGGTTGCGGCCGTTCGTCACGGCCATCCGGATGTTGAGCTGCCCACCGTTGTTCACCTTGTAGTGGATGTCGGCCCACGACGTGGTGTCGATGAAGAAGATGGCGGACGAGCCAGACGGCTGAGCGCCATAGGTGGCGGCGCTCGCGGTGCTCGCCGCGAGGCCCGCCAACAGCAATGCCACGGCCATTCCTGTTGCTCTGTTACGCATGCGCGTTCTCCAGGGGGAACCTCCGCATGGTGGCCTCGGCTTTCTCCACCATCCGAAGGAAGTAGAGGTTTAGGCTGGGCAGACAAGAATTCCTATGATGTTCGGAAATTTTAGCTACTAGGGTCTAAATCCCGACATTCGTGAGAGGACGGACTTGCGTCCTGATGCGTTGCGTTGAGGTGGGCCTGGGGCAGGATGCGCGGCGTTCATGCAACCGGTGCCCTTGGCGGTGACGACGAGCAGCAAGGCGGACGAGGCCCAGCGAGAGGAGGCCCGGGCGGTGGCCGCGCGTTGGGGGCTGCCGTGGATGTCGCGCAAGCCGAAGGAGGGCATCGCCCCGTGGCTGGGCATCAAGGCCGAGGCCCTGCTGGTGGTGGGGGATGACGGCGTGACGCTGTGGGCGCCAGGCGGTTCCTTCGGGTTCCATGCGGGCATGGCGCACTTGAGGCGGCTGCGGCTGGCGGCGGGGGAGCCGGACACCTTCGTCCGGGTGGCGGAGCTGCGCGCCGGAGACGCGGTGCTGGACTGCACGCTGGGCCTGGCGCAGGACGCGCTGGTGGCCTCGCTGGCGGTGGGGCCCGCCGGGCGCGTGGTGGGCGTGGAGAAGAGCCTCCCGTTGTGCGCGGTGGCGTCGGAGGGCCTGCGGCACTTCGAGCTCGGGCCGGACTCGTGCGCCATCGAGGTACACCACGCGGACGCGCACGCGTATCTGAAGGGGTTGGCTTCCGCGTCGTTCGACGTGGTGTTCTTCGACCCGATGTTCGGCAAGCCGAAGAAGGCGCAGGCCGCGTTCGAGGTGCTGCGGCTCTTCGCTGAGCACGCGCCGCTGACGGCGGAGGCGCTGCGGGAGGCCCGACGCGTGGCGCGCCGCTGGGTGGTGGTGAAGGGCGCGCGCTACTCGGATGACCTGCGCAAGCTGGGGATTGCTCCGGAGCCGACCTCGCGCTTCTCGGACGTCACCTGGGGCAGGGTGGCCGCGCTGCCCCAGGCACCGTGAGCGTCAGTCCTTCCCCGCGCCCTTCGGAGGTCCTTCGCCGCCCATGGGCGACAGGCGCGCGGAGAGCGCTCCGGCCTGCTCGTGGGGCATCTGGTCTCTTGGGGAGCGGTAGTACTGCATGGGTGAGTGGTGCAGGAAGTTCGACACGCGGCTGGTGTACAGACACGCGTACTGCTCCACCTGGTAGCCGAAGCGGCTGTTCTCGTTGCCCTCCTTGAACAGCAGGCCCCAGTACGGGTTGAAGCCCTCCTCGACGTCCTCCTCCAGCGTGTCCGCGATGTCCGTCGCCTCCTTCAGCGCGCGGCGCATCTTGTCCAGCTCCGACTTGAGCTGACGGCGCTGCTCCTCCGTCGCCTCGCGCTCCTCCGGCGTCAGCGGCTCGCGGTCCAACCGACGCTCCAGCAGGTTCAAGAGCGTCTTGTGGTGGTTGACCTCGTCGTCCAGGCGCTCGCGGAGGATCTCCATCTGCGTGAGCGTGCCGATCTCCTCCTGGCGCGTGGCCGTGTACGTGATCTCGTCCTCGATCTCCTGGACGATCATGCACGTGCGCCACAGCGACGACTTCTTCGACTTGAGGATGTCGCCGTAGATGTGGTCGCCCACGTAGAGGATGTTCTCCCCACGGTAACCGGTCAGCTCCTCGAAGCGCGCCAGGTTGCCGCCCGAGTACACCTTGCCGCGGTCCAAGGTCGTGGCCTCGCCGATGACGCGCCCCTCCTCGGTGGACGGATCCAGCTCGAGGAACGGCCGGCCGTCGGTGAAGAAGCCCGGCTTGCCCGCCGCCGTCACCACCACGTCGAAGTAGTTGCGCCAGCTCGGGTACTCCGGAAGCTGCCCGTCCAGCAGGTACTTCATCAGCGCGTCCGTGTAGTCCCACGCGGAGTTCGTCAGCAGGAACAGCCGCTTCCCACCCGAGCGCAGCTTGTGCAGCGCGGGCCCCAGCTCCGGGTCCAGGAACACGTAGCGCCCCAGGTCCTTGCGCACCTCGCGCTTGAGCGAGTTGTCCCGGTGCACCGCGTCGATGGCCTCGCGGATGTCGTCGTAGAGCTTGCCGTAGTCCACCTTCTGGCCCAGCGACTCCAGCAGCTCGATGATGCCCGCGAACAGGCACGTCTCCGGCAGCGCGAAGAGCGTGTCGTTCCACGCGAACTGCGGGTTGCGCAGCCGCACGCGCTTGTTGCGGTACAGCTCCCGCGAGACCTCCGACTTGAGCGGCCGCAGCCCGTGGTACGCGCGGCCCACGTGGCCGAAGCGGTCCATCTTCAGGATGTTGCCGTTCACCCGGTCCACCGCCAGCCCACGCATCACGAAGTGATGGTCGTAGAGCAGGTGCCCCACGACGGCGGGGTAGTGGTACTCGCAGATGAGCTTGGCGAGCGTCATGTCGAACGACAACTGCTCGAGCCGGCGCATGTGGTAGATGGCCAGCGTGTAGTCCATGTCGAAGCCGATCAGCTCGACGCCGGACATGCGCAGGTTGCGGTTGACGAACACCTCCCGCGCCCTCGGAACCGAGTCCCTCGGCTCGCGCCGGGTGGTGAGCAGCCGCGTCAGCGTCTCGTCTTCGAGCAGCTGCTGGGCATGGCGCTCGGCGGCCTCGGCGCGCGCGCGGTTGAGTGGAGAACGAAAGCTCCCGTGAAGCGGGTCCGGCGAGGGCCCGCCCGGGATCGGACGGAAGGGTGACAGGGTTGGAGCCACGGGACGTCGACACATAACACGCGTACGGGCCCACGGCTCGGTCCTTGAGGGCACCGCTGGGCCATGGCACGCTGACGGACCGCGATGCGTTCGCCCGCCCGACGTCAGCCCTCGAAAGCGCCCGAGGACCTCCATGCGCGCCTGGCCCACCGGGTCGCCGCGCTCGAGGACCGGGTGCGTCGGCTGGAGGCCCGCCTGCGCGCCGCGTCTGCCCCGCCCGCGCCCCGTGCGTCGCCCCGACGGGCGACCGAGCCCTCGGCGCCCGCGTCCCGGCGCGCGCGTCCCCGCTGTCCGGGTTGTACCCTGGAGCTGCCCCCGGGCCGACGCGGCGAGTCGTGCGTCTGGTGTGGCTTCGTCTTTTCCGCCGTGAGTCGGCGCCGCCCGGCACGAAAGAAGCGATGAGCGCCACCTACCGTCTGACGGGACGCATCGAGTCCGGAGAGCTCGCGGAGCTCTACGAGGCCGTCCAGGCTCCCTCGGGCGAAGTGGTGGTCAAGCTCTTCCACCCCAAGACGTCGGACCCCGCCTACGCGCTGGACCTGGCGGAGACGACGCGCCTGCTCCAGCCCGTGCGCCACCCGGGCATCCTCCACGTGGTGGACATGGGCGTCGTGCGCCAGCGGCTCGCCGTGGTGCGCGAGGACATGGACGGCTACCTCCTGGGCACCGCGCTCCAGCGGCTGCACACCAAGGAGGTCGTCCTCCCGTACACGGTGGCGCTCTACATCGTCATCCAGCTCCTGGACGCGGTGCAGAAGGCGCACGAGGCGGGCGTCGTCCACGGCGCGCTCACGCCCGGCAACGTGGTGCTGGGGCGCAACGGCACGCCCGCCGTCTGTGACTTCGGCGCCATGCGCGCGCTGCTCGCGGTGCCCCAGCTGCGCAAGTCCTTCGCGGGCCGCGGTCGAGGCACCTACCGCGCGCCCGAGGTGACGCGAGGGGAGGCCGCCACCGAGGTGGCGGATGTGTATTCGCTGGGCGCCATCGCCTACGAGCTGCTCACCCAGCGCGAGCCGGTGGTGCCGGGCAGCGGCGGCGTCTCCACGCGGCGCAGCGAGTCGCTGCCTCCGCCCAGCCGGTTGGACCGGCGCATCAACAGCCGGTTGGATCCGCTCATCCTCCGCGCGCTGGAGCCCAACGCCGGGCGGCGCTTCCGCTCGTGCGGCGAGTTCTCCAACGCGCTCCGCAACTTCCTCTCGGCCAGCGGCGGCATGCCGGGCATCGAGGACGTGCGCCGCTTCGTCAACGAGCTGTTCCCCAACGAGGTCAGCGTCGCCAGCACGGCCCCGCCGTTCAAGGAGCCGTTCCAGCTGGAGCCCATCTCCGGCGCGGAGATGGACGACCTGGGCGCCGAGGAGCCCGAGGCCTCCATCGTCCAGCGCGCTCCCTACAGTCGGGCGCTCACGGAGGCGGAGGCCGGCGCGGAGACCCAGGAGTCCGTTCCCGGCTTCGACGAGTACCGGCCCGAGGAGTACGAGCAGGACATCGCCTCCACGCAGACCCGCGTGAAGGACGCCCCCGCGCCCCAGGCCCCCGCTCACGGAGAGGACTGGACGGAGGGGACGCACACGGCGGCGGTCGAGCAGGACTGGGATGCGCCTCCGGGCGCCGCGCCGCCCAAGCCGCGGCGTCAGCAGGGACAGCAGGGGACGGGAATGGCGGCCCCCGGTGCGCGTCCGCCGGCGCGCAACGCTCGCATGCGCGTGGTGGAGGACTTCTCCGCGCCGTCTCCGCTGTCGGATGACGACGAGGAGTTCTCCGTCGCCGGCCGTCGCGCCGCGGCCCGCGCGAAGCGTCCGCCGCCGCCCGTGGAGAAGGGCCCGCAGACGCTGCCGGACCCCATGCCCGCGGTGGTTCGCCCGGGCCATCGCGCCGACATGGCGGTGCCGGCGTCGACCTCCCAGGACATCCCCGTGAGCTCCGCGGCGCCCGCCCGCCCGAGCACCCGCGCGCGGCTCATCCTCGCGACGGAGGCGCGTCGGGGCCGCTGGCTCGCCATCGCCGGCGTGCTGGCACTGGTGGGGTTCGCGACGTTCCTGGTCGCCGCGTGGCGGCTGGGTGATTCCGAGGCGCCCGCCGAGGAGGAGGTCGAGCCCCTCGGCACGGGCCCGTCGCCCGCCATCCCCATCCCCAGGCCCGCGCCTGCGCCGAAGGCCGCGGTGGTGGAGCGGGAGCCGGAGCCGCGCGCGGAGGAGCCCGAGGAGGAGGTCGTCCCCGCGAAGGCGATTCCGGCCTCGCAGCGCGGCTACCTGACGCTCACGACCAACGAGCCCGCCAAGGTGTATCTGGACGGAAAGCTCATCAGCAGGACCACGCCCCTCAAGCGCTATCCCATGCGCGTCGGCGCGCACGAGCTGGAGCTGGTCGCGCGCACCACCGGCGAGCGCATGCCCCTGTCCGTTCAGATCCGACGAGGGAAGTTGACCGCCTCGATCGTGGTCGACTTCCGCCCCGCTCCCCGACGGTGACTGACTCCATGGACCGCACCCGCATCTTCGTCGTCGAGGACCAGCCGCAGCTGCTCAAGAACCTGCTCAAGGTGCTGAGCACCTTCGACGAGCTGGAGGTGGTGGGCAGCAGCCAGGAAGGGGAGGCCGCCGTCGAGGACATCGTCCGCGTCCGGCCGCAGCTGGTCCTGTTGGACCTGGAGCTGCCGGGCATCAACGGCATCCAGGTGACGCAGAAGGTGAAGCGCCAGGCGCCCGAGGTGGAGATCCTCATCCTCACGTCCTTCGACGACGAGCAGAAGGTCTACGAGGCCATCCAGGCGGGCGCGTCCGGCTACCTGGTCAAGCGCGTGGGCCCGGAGAAGATCCGCTCCGGCATCCACGAGGTCATGGGCGGCGGCACCGTGCTGGAGCCCATCATCGCCCGGCGCTTCTGGAACTACTTCCAGTCCATCCAGGGCAAGCCCGCCACGCCGGAGAAGAAGGCGGACAACCCCTGGAAGCTGACGCCCACCGAGTTCGAGGTGCTGCGCTACGTGGCCAAGGGCCTGTCCAACGCGGAGGTGGGGCAGGTGATGACGCTGGAGCGGCGCACGGTGCGCACGCACCTGTCTCATATCTACCGGAAGATGGGGGTCAACTCCCACGTGGAGGCGGTGGTGATGGCCCTGCGTGAAGGGGTCGTGGACCTGTAGCCGCGCCCTGTATACGGTGGGGGTCTATGCGCAAGGCCCCCTCGAAGACGTCGGCTCCCGCCCGCGCCGCGGACCCCTCCCTCCAGTCGCTGTTCGACGTGCATGAGGCCACGCTGCCCAATGGCCTCCAGGTGCGCCTGCTGGCCAACCACCTGGCCCCCGTCGTCAGCCTCTACACCTTCTTCAACGTGGGCAGCCGCAACGAGCGCCCCGGCATCACCGGCATCAGCCACCTGTTCGAGCACATGATGTTCAACGGGGCCAAGAAGTACGGCCCCAAGATGTTCGACAAGACGCTCGAGTCCAACGGCGGCAGCTCCAACGCGTACACGTCCCACGACATGACGGTGTACTACGACGACTTCTCGTCGGACGCGCTGGAGACGGTGCTGGACCTGGAGTCGGACCGGATGCGCTCCCTGCGCATCTCCCAGGAGATGCTCACCAGCGAGCGCGAGGTGGTGAAGGAGGAGCGCCGCGTCCGCATGGACAACGACATCGGCGGGATGATGGACGAGGAGCTCGGCTCGCTCGTCTACAAGGCCCACGCGTACCGCTGGCCCGTCATCGGCTGGATGGCGGACATCGAGGCGATCACTCGCGAGGACTGCCAGAACTACTTCCGCACCTACTACGCGCCCAACAACGCCATCCTCTACATCGCAGGGGACATCGACCCGAAGAAGACGCTGGCGCTGGTGCGCCGCTACTACGGCGACATCCCCCGGGGCCCCGCGCCCCAGCCCGTCATCAACGCGGAGCCCGAGCAGCGCGGCGAGCGCCGCTCCACGGTGCGCCACCCCGCGCAGTCGCCCGCCGTCGTCATCGGCTACAAGGGCCCCCCGGCCCGGGACGAGGACACGCTGGCGCTGGACGTGGCGCAGTACGTGCTCACCAAGGGCGAGGGGAGCCGGCTGACGCGCTCGCTCTTGTACGAGCAGAAGGTGGTGGTGGGCGTGGGCCTGGACTGGTCCTGGCGCATCGACCCGGGCACCATCCTCTTCTTCCTGGAGCTGATGCCGGACTCCGATCCGCAGAAGGCGGAGGCCGCGCTGTACGCCGAGCTGGAGAAGCTGGCGCGCGACGGAATCACCGAGCGCGAGCTGCAGAAGGCCCTCAACAACCTGCGCTCGGACCACCTGCGCGAGCTGGGCACGAACAACGGCCGCGCCCACGCCATGGGCAACTACGAGGCGCTGCTGGGTGACTGGCGCCATGTGCTCACGCTGCCGTCCGCCTACGCGTCCATCACCCGCGAGCAGGTGCAGGCCGCTGTCAGGAAGTACCTCATCCCCGAGCGCCGCTCCGTCGTGACGCTGCTGCCCGCGCCCTCCGAGGCGTGAGCCCGGACCGACTCCAGAAAGACTCCATGGCCTCTCGCAAGAGCCGAACCTCGAAGAAGTCCGCCGCCCCCCGCCGCGCCGTGAAGAAGGCCCCGGCCCGGGCGGCGAAGAAGAAGTCCTCCTCCCGGAAGACCGCGTCCGCCGTCGCCACGACGAGCCGGGAGCTGGTGTTCCCCACGCTGCACGAGAGCACCACGTCCAGCGGCCTGAAGGTCATCGCCGCCGAGCGTGGACCGCTGCCGCTGGTGTCCATGCGGCTGGTGATTCGCGCCGGCAGCTCCACGGACCCCGAGGGCAAGCACGGCATCGCGGACTTCGCGGGCCAGCTGCTGCGCCGGGGCACGCGGAGGCTGAACGCGCAGGCCATCGACGAGGCCGTGGAGTTCGTCGGCGCCAGCCTGGGCGTGGGCGTGGGCGAGGACACGCTGTCCGTCGCCATCACCACCCCGGCCGAGCACTTCGCGCAGATGCTGGGCGTCATGGGCCAGCTGGTGATGGAGCCCACGTTCCCGGAGTCCGAGGTCGCCGATGCGCGCGAGCGCGCGCTGGCCCAGTTCGCGAACGACCTGGATGAGCCGTCCGTCATCGCCGACCGCGCCCTGGTGCGTGCGCTCTGGGGCAAGCACCCCTACGGGCACAACGTGAGCGGCTCGGTGAAGACGGTGAGCACCTTCACCCGCGACGACGTGGTGCGCTTCCACCAGGAGCGGCTGGGGCCCAAGGTCGCCATGCTGGTCGTGGTCGGCTCGGTGGACCCGGGCCGGGTGGCCGCGGCGGCCGAGGAGGCCTTCGCCGGTTGGACGGGCGGGCCGGACAAGGCGCCCGTCATTCCTCCGCTGGAGAAGGTGGCCAAGGCGGGGCGGGTCATCGTGGTGGACAAGCCGGACCAGACGCAGTCGCAGGTGCGCATGGGCGGCCCGGGCTATCGCACGGGGCACGAGGACTACTTCCCGGCGGCGGTGATGAACACCGCGCTGGGTGGCGGCTTCACGTCGCGCCTGATGAACGAGGTCCGCGTCAACCGGGGCCTCACGTATGGCATCGGCTGCTGGTTCGACGCGATGCACGCGGCCGGCATCTTCGCGCTGTCCACCTTCACGAAGACGGAGTCGACGCGGGAGATCATCGACGTGTCGCTCGGGGAGATCGCCAAGGTGCGCGACTCCGGTCTCAAGCCGACCGAGCTGCGCGACGCGCAGGCGTACATGGGCGGGCTGTATCCGCTGCGCACGGAGACGAACGAGTCCATCGCGAGCGCCATCTCCGACATCCGGTTGAACGGGTTGGGGGATGACTGGGTGTTGCGCTTCCGAGACAGGCTCAAGGCGGTGACGCCGCGGCAGGTGGCGGCGGTGGCGAAGAAGTACTGCTTCGCGGAGCCGCCCACGATTGTCGTGCTGGGCAACGCGGCCGCGGTGAAGAAGCAGCTGAAGGGCCTGGGGCCCATCACCGTCGTGCCGGCGTCGGAGTACGAGTGACCGAGCCTCGCATCCTCTTCGAAGGGGGAGGGGTGCTGGTGGTGGACAAGCCGCCCGGGGTGCCCGTCATCCCCGGGCGGGACGGCGGGTCCTCGCTGCGCGATGCCTTGGAGACGCAGCGCGGGCGGAAGATCTTCGTGGTGCACCGGTTGGATCGGGACACGTCGGGGGCGCTCGTGTTCGCGCTCGACGCGGCCGTGCACCGCGCGCTGTCCATCGCGTTCGAGTCCGGCAAGGTGCGCAAGCGCTACCTCGCGCTGGTGGAGGGCCGCATCGACGCGCCGTCGCTCGTCGATGTGCCGCTCATCGCCGCGCGAAAGGGCCGCATGCGGGTGGCGAGGCCGGGCGAGGCGGAGGCGAAGCCGTCACGGACGCGGGTGCGTCCGGTGGAGAGCTTCGACAAGGCCACGCTCGTGGAGGCCGAGCCGCTCACGGGCCGCACGCACCAGATTCGCGTGCACCTGCTGTCGCTGGGGCATCCGCTGCTGATGGACCACCAGTACGGCCGCGACACGGCGTTGACGGAGAAGGACCTGGGAGGGCAGGGCGACGGCGTGGTCCTCGAGCGCACGCCCCTGCATGCCGCGCGCGTCGAGTGGCCCGCGCTGCCAGGCGTGGAGGCTGGCGGAGTGGATGCGCCGCTGCCGGAGGACATGGTGCGCGCGCGTGACCTGCTCCGGCGCACGCTGGGTTGAGCGGGTGGCGCCGAGGTGGGGGGCACTGCCGGAGGATGCGCGCGCCTGCGCCGGTGAAGCCGTGTGAGGTGCCTGCGCCGCTGCTGGCGACATGGCGCACGCATGCTGCTTCGGCCCGCGCCCTGTCGAGCCGAACGGGCTACTTCACCTTGAAGGCGTTGGACGACGCCTGCACGCCGAAGCGGTCCGTCACGGTCAGCACCACGTTGGCGCCCTGCGCGTCGATGGCGATGTTCTGCACGCAGATGCCCCCGACGAACTTGTCCAGTGAGGTGGGGCTCACGTTGCCGTTGTTCTTGCTGATGGACAGGTCGACCTTGTCCGTGAAGTCCGCGGCGCGCGGGCCCACGGCGCGGACCGTGATGGTGAAGGGCTGGCCGATGTCCTGGTCCGAGATGGGCTCGAACTCGTAGCCGGTGATGTCTCCCTCGCCCATCGGTCGGGTCGGATCCTGCCCCGCGTCGGGCTCCGGGCCTCCATCCGCGACGTAGACGCCTCCGTCGGGGATGCCATCGGGCCCCGCGTCCGGCGTTCCCGCGTCCTGATTCCAGAGCGTGAATCCCTGGGGGCTCGTGGTCTCACGCCCATCGTCCAGCGCCACGCGCACGTCATAGGCCGCGGCGCCGAGGTTCGCGGGGAGGTCCACCGCGAAGAGGCTCTGCGCGTTCAGCGCGAACACCCTGGCCTCCTGATCTCCGATCCACACCCGCGTGCGGCCTTGGAGCTGCGCCTCTCCCTCGGCGTAGTCCAGGCGGACGGGGAACGCCGCATCGATCTCCAGGAGGATGGGGTCGGTGCGGCCGACGGTGTCCGAGGCGGGCCTGACGGAGACGATGCGTGGCGCGGGGAGCGATGTGCTCGAGCCACAGGCGGACAACACCAGCATCGCCAGGAGCACGAGCGCGCGGGTCATGGCTCGAACCTCATCCCCAGCAGCACCGAAACACCGCCGAGCTGGGCGTCCAACCACGGCGTGCTCGCCGGAGCCCACGCACCGCGCAGCTCTCCCAACGCGCTCCAGCGCCCGAATCGGTACGCGCCCTGGATGGCCAGCAACCCCATGCCGGAAAGCTTGCTCTCTTTCACCTCCGCCGGGAAGTCGGTCTGGAGTCGGTGACGGAAAGGCGCCACTCCTCCTCCTGCTCGGCCGTACAGGGACAGCGCCGCGCCGCGCAACAACTCGACGCGCGCCGATACGAGCACCGGCACCGCGAACACCTGCGAGCGCACCGCGCCGAGCGCGCCCACCGTTCCCCGGAAGGACGCGGCCCGCACGCCCACCTCCAGCTCCCCCGCCAATCGTCGCTCCCACCAGGGCGTGGTGAACGCCACCCCCAGCGCACCGAAGGGACCCGAGTTGTCGCCCCGCGCGAACACGCCCCCCGCGAGCACCTGGACCGCCGGGCGCCACGGTGCATCGCCCACGAGGGCAGGGGGCGGTTTGGCCGCGGGAGGCTTCGTCACGACGACGACGCGGAAGACCTCCGCGTGCGCGCGCACGTCGTCTCCAGCGCCGTCGGCCTGGACGACGGCCGTCACCGAGGCCGCGTCCTCCTCCGGCGTCACCCGGAAGCGGGCGATGTCACCGACCTCGATGGGCTCGGCCCGTCCCCCATCGACGTGCAATTTCAACCGCGCCACATCCAGCGGCCCCTCGCCCGCCACGAGCAACCACCCGCCCCGGGCAGGCAGCGGTGCGGGCGTGAGGGCCGCGACATGGGGACTCACCCTCGGGACATCCAACGGCGCGGAGGCATCCGTGCGCAGCTCCCCGCGCGTGGCGAGCACCCGCGCCGAAGCGACCCCCGGAGGCACCTCGAGAGGGACACGCGCCTTGCCCTTCCCATCCGCCTGGACCGGGCCGAAGTGCGTCTCACCCACGAGCACCGTGACGGAGGCCCCGGGCGAGGTCGCCACGTCGAGCGTCGTCTGCCCCAGCAGGGCGAGCCGCAGCACGGTGACCTCGGGCGGGCCGTCGGCGGCCTCCACCCAGAACAGGAACACCGCCACCAGCGGATGCCGGACGGGCGGCGGCGTCCACTGGAACGTCCGCACCGCGCCGTGCGCCAGGCGCTCCTCGGCGAAGTGTCCGGAGGAGGCGGCCACCCGCAGCGCCCCCGTCTCCGGAGGCACGCGGACCTGGAGGGACACCGTCTTGTCCCTCCCGAGGACGACCCGGGTGGGGGAGGCGAGCACCTCCAACCCGGGCCCTCCCGAAACCGGGACCGCCATGGCCGACGACGCGGCCACGGCGAAGACTAGAAAAGCCAGGAAGGGCGGTAAGCGGGTGCGCACGAGCGATTCCGCCGAACTTCGCCCTCCAGGCTCTTTCCGGTCAACCCTCGCTGACGGGGGCGTCCTCGGCGGGGGTGTCCAGCGCGGCGGCCTGCGGCTTGTCCGCGGGGCCGGTGGCCTGCCGGACGGGCGGGCTGAAGGCGGGCTTCTCGGTGGGAGCGCCGCCCCGACCGTGCACCAGCGTCTTGGTGTCGGTGCGGAAGGTGATGTCGAACTTGTCGCCCCGCACGGCCGTCACGAAGCCCACGCCGAACGTCGGGTGCTGGAGGACCTGATCCACCGCGTAGGTGTCCTTCGGGCTGTAGCGGGGCGCGTTGGCCACGTCCTTGCCCGCCAGCTGCTCCTCGAAGGAGATGATGATCTTCTCCGCCTTGGTGGTGCCGCTGGACGACGCCCGGCTCGCGCGCGGGGTGCTGCTGCTGCTGGTGGAGGTGGGGCGGTCCGTGGTGCCAGGAGCCCCGCGGTAGGCGTGGTCCCCGTTGCACGTGTTGCAGCGCACCCGAGCAATCTTCGTCCCCACCATCGCCAGGATGGTGTGCGCGAGGGTGAGCTTGCAGCGGGTACAGTACGCGTCCACCTCGCCGCCGACCTTTTGAGTTGCCATGTTCGTCTGAGTTCTCGGCCCGGCGCGCCTGTGACGGGGAGCCGGGCATGAAGGAAAGGGGCGCGGAACATAAACGCAACGCTTCGAAGTGAGGTAGTCCCTTCGTCGTCCGCTCGCACGGGAACACTTCGCTTGTGCCCCCCTTCGCACCACGTAAGAGTAGGCGCCTGAACGCATGACCACGCAGACCCCCAGCAAGCCGGCTCGCGAGCCCGGGATGCTCACCCAGACGGTGAGCAGCTTCGGCAAGGGCCTCATCGACGTCGTCAGCTCCATTGGTGGCGTGGTGACGCTGGCCTTCGACGTGGCCCGGTGGAGCGTCCGACCTCCCTACCGGCTCCACAACCTGTTCGCCCAGCTGGACTTCGTGGGGGTGGGCTCCATCTTCATCGTCGGGCTGACCGGCCTCTTCACGGGCATGGTGTTCGCCCTGCAGACCTCCGAGGCCTTCCGCATGTTCGACGCGGAGAGCCTGGTGGGCCCCACGGTGGCGCTGACGCTGACGCGGGAGCTGGCAGCGGTGTTCTCCGCGCTGATGGTCACCATGCGGGCGGGCTCCGCCATGTGCACGGAGCTGGGCACCATGCGCGTCACCGAGCAGGTGGACGCCCTGGAGACCATGGCCGTCAACCCGGTGCAGTACCTGCTGGTCCCCCGGGTGCTGGCGGGCCTGTTCATGGTCCCCATGCTGACCATGCTGTTCAACACCACGGGCATGTCCGGCGCCTACTTCGTCGCGGTGGGCGGGCTGGGCATCTCCCCGGGCACGTTCCTCACGCGCACCCAGGCGTGGCTGGAGCCGGCGGACGTCTACGAGGGCGTCATCAAGGGCGCGGTCTTCGGCCTCTCCGTGGCGCTCATCTGCTGCTACAAGGGCTTCAACGCCTCGGGCGGCGCCAAGGGCGTCGGTCAGGCGACGACGGAGGCGATGGTGGCCAGCGCGCTGTCCATCTTCATCCTCGATTTCCTCGTGGGCATCGTGATGCACTGATGGCTGCCTCCGGTCCTCCTCCGCGTCCCGAAGCCGGCGCGTCCACGAAGCCGATGATTCAAATCGTGGACCTGCAGAAGACGTTCGGTGAGAACAAGGTGCTCACCGGCATCAACCTCTCCGTGCCCCAGGGCAGCACGTGCGTCATCCTCGGGGGCTCCGGCTCCGGGAAGACGGTGCTGATGAAGCACATGATCGGCCTGCTCCGCCCGGACAGCGGCCAGGTCAACATCGATGGGGAGGACATCGTCCCCATGGGCGTCGAGGACCTGCAGCGGGTGCGCAACAAGTTCGGCATGGTGTTCCAGGCCGCGGCCCTGTTCGACTCGATGACGGTGTTCGAGAACGTGGCCTTCCCGCTGCGCGAGCACACGAAGCTGTCGGAGGACGAGCTGTACGCCAAGGTCCGCGCCAAGCTGGACCTGATGGACCTGAAGCGGGAGGTGGAGTCGAAGTTCCCCTCGGACCTGTCGGGCGGCATGCGCAAGCGCGTGGGCCTGGCGCGGGCGGTGGTGCTGGACCCGAAGATCGTCCTCTACGACGAGCCGACCACCGGCCTGGACCCCATCACCACGGACTCCGTGGACGAGATGATCCTCGCGGCTCAAAAGGGGCTGGGGGTCACCAGCGTGGTCATCAGCCACGACATCTCCTCGGCCTTCAACGTGGCGGACCAGATCGCCTTCCTGTCCAAGGGCGTCATCGTGGAGAACGGCACCCCGGAGCAGCTGCGCATGTCCCAGCACCCCGCGGTGAAGGTGTTCCTGGAGACGTGGTTCGGGAAGAATTGACAGGGTCTGCGCCCGCCGGGTCCGGTTTCAGGAAAATGTGGCACTCCGGATGCAAAACGTTAGAGTCGCGCCCGGCCGGTAGCCCTCGGAGTCACATCAGGTGAAGAAGCTCGTTACGCCTTTCCGTGTTGGCCTGCTGGTCATCGCCGCGGGGGCCTTTTTCGTCGGCTTCGTGCTGTTCGCGCGCGAGGGCGGCCTGAGCGACAGTGACTCCACGCGTGTCTGGGCCTACTTCCGGGATGCGTCCGGCCTGGCGGTGCGCGGGCGGGTGCAGATCGCCGGCATCCGGGTGGGAGAGATCGACGACATCGTCCTGGAGGGCACGCGGGCGCGGGTGTTCCTGAAGATCCGCAACGACGTGGACCTGCGCGAGGACGCGGTCCTCACCAAGCGCTCGGAGTCGCTCCTGGGCGACTACCTGCTGGACCTGAACCCGGGCACGGAGAACGCCCCCAAGCTGGAGACCAACGGGCAGATCCGCCGCGTCATCGACAGCCAGGGCATGGAGGCCATCTTCGAGTCGCTGTCGCAGATCACCTCCGACATCCAGCAGGTGACGGGCGCGCTGCGAGAGGTGCTCGGCGGCGAGCGCGGGGCGGGCTCGCTCCAGCGCATCGTCGAGAACCTGGTGCGGCTGTCGGACTCGGTGGACGCCACCGTGCGCCGCAACGCGGACCGCCTGGACGTCATCCTGGCCAACTTCGAGGGAGTGTCGTCCGACGTGCGGACCATCACCCAGAGCAACCAGGCCGACGTGGGCCGCATCGTCGACAACATCGAGTTCATCACCCGCGACGTGCGCGAGGTGCTCGCCAGCGTCAAGAACATCGTCGGCAGCGGGGAAGGGGACTTCAAGGAGAGCGTCGCCAGCCTCAAGCAGACGCTCACCAAGCTGGACAACTCCCTGGGCAACCTGGAGGAGATCACCCGCAAGGTGAAGGACGGCGAGAGCACCGCCGGCATGCTGCTCACCGACGAGAGCGTGGGCCGCGAGGTGCGCGAGACGGTGCGCGACGTGTCCAGCCTGGTCTCCCGCCTCACGGAACTGCAGACGGAGGTGGGCATCCAGAGCACCTACCTGGCCGCGCAGGGCCGCTCGAAGAACATGCTGTCCCTGCGCCTCATCCCCCGGCCGGACAAGTACTACCTGCTGGAGATCGTCGACGACCCGCGCGGCACCGTCACCACCCAGGTGGTGCAGACCAACCCGCCGTCGGAAGGCGACCCGGTCATCCAGACGCAGAAGGTGACCAAGGAGAGCCTGAAGATCAGCGCGCAGTTCGCCAAGCGCTGGTACTTCACCACCCTGCGGGTGGGCCTCATCGAGTCCACCGGCGGCGTGGGCGCGGACCTGCACCTGTTCGACGACGCGCTGACCCTGAAGATGGACGCGTTCAACTTCGCGGCGGACGAGCTGCGCTACCCCCGGCTGCGCGCCACGCTGCGGGCCCAGGCCTTCGACCACCTGTTCGTCGTCGCGGGCATGGACGACATGCTCAACGCGCAGCAGCGCGACGTCGTCACCCAGCGGCTCATCGCCGGCCGCGACTTCTTCGTGGGCGGCGGCCTGTTCTTCACCGACGACGACCTCAAGGCCATCATCACGGCCACCGGCATCCCCTCGCCCTGAGCGTCGCCGGAGCGCGGCGAGCTTGACGCCGGCCGTGAAACCGCGTACCCGGCACGGGCACGGGGTCCTGGTAGGAAGCCGTGCTTTCTCGGCCATTTCCAGGAAGCTCGCATGTCCCTGCTCGTCGTCGGCTCCGTCGCATTGGACTCGGTGGAAACCCCCTTCGGACAGAAGGAGGACGTCCTCGGCGGGTCCGCCACGTTCTTCTCCACGTCGGCGTCGTTCTTCTCCCCCGTGCGCGTCGTCGCCGTGGTGGGGGAGGACTTCCCCGAGGCCCATGTCAGCTTCCTGAAGGGCCGGGGCATCGACCTGGAGGGCCTCACCCGCGAGTCCGGCCGCACGTTCCGCTGGAAGGGCCGCTACGGCTACGAGCTGAACGAGGCGAAGACGCTCGACACCCAGCTCAACGTCTTCCAGGCGTTCTCGCCGGACCTGCCCGCGTCCTACCGCGACACGCCCTACGTCTTCCTGGGCAACATCCACCCGGAGCTCCAGGCACGCGTGGTGGACCAGGTCCGCAACCCCAAGCTGGTGGCCGCGGACACCATGAACTTCTGGATCCAGGGCAGCCGCGACGCGCTGCTCAAAACGCTCCAGCGGGTCAACCTGCTCTTCGTGAACGACGCGGAGGCGCGGCAGCTGGCCGGCGAGCACAACGTGGTGAAGGCCGCCCGCGCCATCCTCGGCATGGGGCCCCAGCGCGTGGTGGTCAAGCGCGGTGAGTACGGCGCGCTCCTCTTCGAGAAGGACCACATCTTCGCCTGCCCGGCCTTCCCCCTGGCCGAGGTCTTCGACCCCACGGGCGCCGGAGACACCTTCGCGGGTGGCTTCATGGGCACCGTGGCCACCGCGGCGTCCGGGGTGGACTCGGCCGTCCTGCGCCGCGCCATGGTCATGGGCAGCGTCATGGCCTCCTTCACCGTGGAGAAGTTCAGCCTGGAGCGCCTGCGCGAGGTGACGCGCCCGGAGATCCACGCCCGCTTCGCGGAATTCAAGAAGCTGACCCACTTCGAGGACCTGGGGCCGCTGGAGCGCTGAGTGCCGGGCGGGCAGGGTGGGGTCCGGCCCCACCCATGAACTTGACGGTGGATTCAGGCCGTCCCTAGGCTTTCCTCCTTTTGGGTGCTCGGGGAAGGAAGAGGGTTGAGCGATAACCGAAAGTCCGCGCGGGTGCCGACCTTGCTTCGCTGTTGGTGCGAGACCGACAATGTCACCCTGTACGCGCGCATCACCAACCTGAGCGAGGGCGGCCTGTTCCTGCGGACGAGCACGCCGCTGAAGCGAGGGGCGAAGGCGGTGCTCCGGCTGACCCCGGGGGATGATCCCGAGGTGCAGACCGCGGCCACGGTGGTATGGCTGCGGGAGGAGGAGGACCGGGCCTATCCGCCGGGGATGGGGCTGCGGTTCGAGTCGCTGGACGCGGAAACCCTGGGGCGGCTCCGGCGGATTATCTCTCAGCAGCAGAAGAACCCCGTGAAGGCGGTCTGGGCCGGCTGAGCGCCGGGCTCCCACCAGCCGAGGCATCCATGCGCATCGCCGTCATCTCCGACATCCACTCCAACATCGAGGCGCTCACCGAGGTGCTGCGGGTCTGCGAGCAGCAGAAGGTGGACCGCATCGTCTCCCTGGGTGACATCGTCGGGTACGGCGCGTCGCCGAATCCCTGCTGTGAGCTGGTGCGCTCGGTGGCGGAGGTGACGCTCTTGGGCAACCACGACGCCGCGGTGGCGGGGCGGATGGACTACTCGTACTACTACGACGCCGCCCGGCACGCGCTGGACTGGTCCGCCAACGTCCTCACGGACGAGAACATGGCGTGGCTGCGCAGCCTGCCGTACACGTACCGCATCGGCGAGGTGGGCTTCTGCCACGGCTCGCCCATCGACCCGAAGGCGTACGAGTACATCTTCGCGCTCGAGCAGGCGCGGGAGCTGACGCCGTACGTGGAGGAGCTGCCCGAGGTGACGTTCATCGGGCACAGCCACCTGTGCCGCGCGTTCGCCATCGGCAATGGCGAGGTGAACGACGTGGTGGCCCAGAAGTTCGGCATCCGCCGGGGCTACAAGTACATCATCTCCGTGGGCAGCGTGGGCCAGCCGCGCGACTACGACAACCGGGCCTGCTTCGTCATCTGCGACACGGACGCTCGCACGGTGGAGTACCTGCGGGTGGAGTACGACATCGAGACGGCGGCGCAGAAGATCTTCGACGCGGACCTGGCGCTCAACTTCGGCAAGCGACTGTTCCTCGGGGTTTGACGCGCCGCCTTCGGAAAACTGTGCACGGGCCGGGGGACATGAAATAAACCGGGTCCGTGCGCCCCCAGGTCCTCCGAGTGTCCCTCCGGCCCTTCGCGGCCCTGCTGTCCTCCCTGTTGCTGCTGCTGTCGGCCTGCCGCCGCGAGCCGCAACCGTCGTCGCCGGAGTACCAGCAGGCCACGCGCCAGTTCCGCGAGCTGTACGCGCAGAAGCTGGATGAGGCCTACCTGGACCCGAAGATGGGCCCCATCGAGGCGCAGCTCCAGCGGGTGCCGCAGGACAGCCTGGATGCCCCTTCCGCGCAGGAGCTGCTCCAGCGCATCCAGCGCGAGCGCACGCGCATGCAGTCGGAGCTCGCCGCGCGCCAGAAGGCCGTGGCCAGCGCCCGCGAGATTCCGCCCGGCGCGCCCTCCACCACGCTCGCGCCCCCGCCGCCTCCTCCTCGCGCCGAGCCCGTGGACGCGGGGCCTCCGGACGCGGGCCCCATCAACGGTCCCCAGGTCGGTTCTCCGGCGAGCGAGCTGGTGGCCGGCTTCCGCGGCTGCTTCAAGCGCGGCACGCCCATCGACGTGGAGGGGCGGGGCATCCGGGACGCGTGGGAGATGACCGACAGCACGGCCTGCCGCCTGGAGTACCCGGGCCACGTGGGCACGGTGCTGCTGACCGAACAAGGCCGGGTCCTGATGTTGTTGCCCAAGAGCTCCGTGACGACGGTGACGCGGACGCTGGATGCTGGGACGACGCCCCCCGCGGCGACGGACGCCGGCCGTTAATCAAAGACGCCCCATGAACGACCAGACCTTCATGAAGTTGATGCGCCTGTTGCCCAAGTCGGCCCTGTCGACGGTGGTGGGCATGGCCACTCGAGCCCCGCTGCCCGCGCCCGTGCACCAGGCGGCCATGCGCGCGTTCGCCCGCTCCTACAACGTGGACATGACGGAGGCCGAGCACCCCATCGAGCACTACCCGACGTTCGCCCAGTTCTTCACGCGCGGCCTGAAGACGGGCCTGCGTCCCATCGACGCGGACGCGAAGTCCGTGGTGTCGCCGGTGGACGGGCGTGTGTCGCAGGTGGGCTACTCCGACCTGGGGCGGTGCCTGCAGGCCAAGGGCATCGAGTACACGGTGGACGAGCTGCTGGGGGACGCGGAGGCGGCGAAGCCGTTTCACGGTGGCGCCTGGACGACCATCTACCTGTCGCCCAGGGACTATCACCGCATCCACTCGCCGCTGGCGGGCACCATCACCGGCTACGCGTACATCCCCGGTGAGTTCTGGCCGGTGAACCCGGCGTCGGTGCTCAACAAGCAGTCCCTGTTCTGCGTCAACGAGCGGCTGGTGACGTACCTGGAGACGGCCGCGGGCAAGTGCGCCGTGGTGAAGGTGGGCGCCACCTGCGTGTCGCGCATCAAGGCGGCGTACGACGACGTCACCACGCACACGGGCCAGCCGGGCAAGGTGCACCGGTATCAAGAGGGCTACAAGGTGGAGAAGGGCGGCGAGCTGGGCCGCTTCGAGATGGGCTCCACCGTCATCCTGCTGTTCGAGCCGGGCCGCGTGAAGTGGGACCCGGTGCTGCAGGAGGACGCGGTGCTGCGGCTGGGGCAGCGCATCGGAGTGGTGCCGTGAGCCAGACGCTCGCCGCCGTCAAGGGCATGAATGATCTCCTGCCAGGGGAGATTGAAATCTGGCAGCACGTGGAGGGGCTGGCCCGGGAGCTGTTCGGGCGCTTCGGCTACGGGGAGATCCGCACGCCCATGGTGGAGGACACCGCGCTCTTCGTGCGCAGCGTGGGCGAGGAGACGGACATCGTCGGCAAGGAGATGTACACCTTCGACGACAAGGGTGGCCGCAGCCTGTCCTTGCGTCCCGAGGGCACGGCGCCCGCGGCGCGCGCGTACATCGAGCACTCCATCCTGAACCAGGAGCCGCTGACGCGCTGGTTCTACACGGGGCCGATGTTCCGGTACGAGCGGATGAAGACGGGCCGCTACCGGCAGTTCTATCAAGTCGGCGCGGAGGCCTACGGCTCGAAGGAGCCGGCCCAGGACGTCGAGGTGATGGACATGGTGGCCCAGTTCCTCCAGGCGCTGGGGCTCCAGGACATCGCGCTCAACCTCAACTCGCTCGGCGACGAGGCCTGCCGGCCCGCGTACCACGCGAAGCTGGTGGAGTACCTCAAGGCGCACATCGACGAGCTGTGCGGCGACTGTCACCGCCGCATGGAGACGAACCCGCTGCGCGTGCTCGACTGCAAGAACCCCAAGTGCCAGGAGGTCGCCGGCAAGGGGCCCAACGTGCTCGAGTTCCTGTGCGAGCCGTGCAAGGCGCACTTCGACGACGTGCAGCGCAAGCTGACGGCGCTGGACATCAAGTACGTCGTCAACCCGCGCATGGTGCGCGGCCTGGACTACTACACGCGCACCGTCTTCGAGTTCATCGCCTCGCACCCGGCGCTCGGCACCGCGAGCACGGTGGGCGGCGGTGGGCGCTACGACAAGCTGGTGAAGAGCCTGGGTGGGCCGGACGTGCCCGCCGTGGGCTTCGCGTGTGGTCTGGACCGGCTGGTGCTGCTCTTGAAGGAGGGCACCCGGAAGTTCGGTGCGTCGCCGGACCTGTTCATCGCGGTGGCGGATCCGGGCTCGCAGGACACGGCCTTCACCCTGGCCAGCAAGCTGCGGCGCGAGGGCCTGCGCGTCGACTTCGACACCCGGGGTGGCAGCCTCAAGAGCCAGATGAAGCGCTCCGACAAGAGCGGGGCCCGCTTCACGCTGGTGCTCGGTGAGCAGGAGCGCACCTCGGGAGAGGCGAAGCTCAAGCGGATGGCGGATGGCTCGCTGATCCCCGTGAGCCTGAGCGGCCTCGCCGCCGCGGTGCGTGAGCATTCGGCGGCGACCGAGGTTGCGCAGCGCGGCAACGCGACCTGATGTCTCAGTCAGGGATTGTGTTGAATCCCTGATATTTCCATGAATCCCGGAGGTGGTCTGTAACCTCCGGGAAATTCAGGGAGAACTCCGGGCGACTCAGTCGCGTGACCTTGGCCGGTGCGGTAGACTTCCGCCGTCAATGTCGAGTGAGTCCCCCAGCTCTGCTCCGTCCCAGGCCTTGCGCTGGATTCCCGTTCGGGGAGACAGCATGTGGCCGTCGTTGCGGGATGGAGACGTGGCGGGTGTCGAGCCGCTGTCTCGCGAGCCCCGCCCTGGTGAGGTCGTGCTGGCGCGGTTCAACGATGCGCTGGTGCTCCATCGGGTGTGCGCGGTGCGCGAGGGCGTGCTGTCGCTGCGCGGTGACAACGCGGCGGGAGAGGACCCTCCCATCGCCGCGTCGCGGATCCTCGGGTGCGTGGCGCGCGTGCGCAGGAGGGGCGTGGAGCTGGGCTCTGCGTGGGATGGTGGGCCGTCGCGCCTGGGACGGCTGCGCGCGCTGGTGCGCGGGCGGGTGGCGCGGTGGCTGGGGCGGCGCTCATGAGCGGCGACTTCGGGGGGGACAGTCATCCCCGGCGGCGCGCGGGGGCGGAGGGGCAGCGCTTCGGCGCGGACTTCCTGCTGCTGGACGCGGAGGGCCGCACGCTGCGGGGCCTCAACGCGACGGCGGTGCGAATCTGGGAGCTCAGCGACGGGACGCGCTCGGCGCGCTCGGTGGCCGAGGTGGTGGCCCGTGAGTTCTCCATGGACGTGGGCGCGGTGCTCGCGGACACGTTGCGATTTCTGACGGAACTGGCCCGCTTGGGCCTCATCGAAGAGCTTCAGGAGGTGCGGTGATGCGAGCGCGCATTGCGGGCTTCTCGGCGGCGGCGCTGCTGCTGGCGGCCTGTACGGAGGGCGGCGTGGCGCCCAAGGTGTCGGAGTGGACGGACGCGCCTTCCCGGGAGGTGCCGCCGGTGTCCCCGACGGACGTGTTGGGCGAGGAGGACGTGGCGGCCCGGCCTCCCGCGGCGGAGGTGCCCGTCGTCGGCGAGCCGATGCCCGCGCCCCTGACGGGGCACGCCGAGGTGGTGGAGTCCGGCTCGCGAGGCCTGTCCGACGTGTCCCAGGTGGACGTGGACCTGACGCTCACGGGCGTGCGCGGCAAGGGCACGGTGGAGGTGGAGTTCGTGTCGCCCGCCGGCCACCCGTATGAGCGGCGGACGAGCGTGGTGGTGGCGAAGCCGGACATGACGCGGACCTTGCGCTTCTCGCTGCCCGTGGCCGGGACGACGGTGGCCACCTCCGCCATGAGCGGCACCTGGCAGGTGCGCTTCCTCTTCGACGGGGCGCCGCTGACCACGGCCGCCTTCACCCTGGAGCCGTGACGTGAGCCCCGCCCCCCTGAAGTCCGTCAACGCCCGCCTCGCCGCGCTCGTCGCCGCGCTTGTGCTGCCCTCGGCCGCGCTGGCGCAGAGCACCACGCGCGCCGCCGTCTTCACCACGCTCCCTGGACCCGGGGAGACGGTGGCCACCGTGGTGATGGACGAGGTGTCCGAGCTGCGCGTCCGGGTGCGCAACAACACGCGCGCCAACTCGCCGCAGTTCCGTCCCATCAACCAGGTCAACTTCGTGCTGCCCACGGGCTACACGCTGTTGGAGAGCCCCGCGCCCGCCGGATGGGTCGCCACCCACAACGTGGCGACGCGCAGCGTCCGCTACAACCTCCCGGTGAACTGCGCGGGCGCGGATGCCGGGCTGATGTTCGACGAGTCCGCGACGTTCACGCTGCGGATGATCCCGAACATCAGCGCGACGAACGCCACTGGCCAGCAGTTCACGACACAGCTCTCCGCGCACGAGGCCTGCGGCAACCTGTCGTTCGGCACCAATCGCACGCAGGACGAGGCCGAGTGGCAGCGCGTGAGCCTGGCGACGCGCGTGGACATCTCCCCGCGCGCCGTGGGCGTGGGGGACGACATCACCGCGCGGCTGGTCATCGAGAACCGCTCCTCCACCGCGAACCAGACCAACATCACGGCCGAGGGTCCGAGCACGGGCGCCGGTGGCGTGACGTTCCAGGTCGTCGAGGTGCAGCCCGCCAACTTCGCGGTGACCATCCCCCAGCGTGGCGCGGGCATCCTCTCCGCCCGGGCCACGACGCAGACGGGGGGAACCATGGTGGCCAGCGTGCGGGGACGCAACGGCTCGGCCTCCGTCACGTCGAACGTCGCGGACACGCCCATGGTGAACGTGGGGCCGCTGGCCGCCGCGGGCGACGTGGACAGCACGCAGGCCTTCACGGGCGAGACGGTCAAGGTGCGCCTGAGCGTCACCAACACGTCCCCCACCAGCTCGTATCTGAACGTGACGCCTCGGGCGCCCGTGCTGGTCGGCTCGGCGCAGGTGGCGCTGGCGTCGGGGCCCAGCCCGGCCAGCGTGGCGCGGCTGGCGCCGGGAGCGTCCGCGCACTTCATCTGGAGCTACACCGTCACCGGCGCGGAGCTCTCGACCTATGCGTTCGATGTCCAGGCGGATGCGACGCTGAATGGCGCCACCGTCTCGACGCCGGTGGTGCGCTCGGCCGAGGGCCGCGTCGTCGCGCACCGGGTGAAGGTCAGCCCGTCGGTGCTGGTGCCGGGGCAGGGCAATCAGACGGTGACGTACACGGTGCAGAACCGCGGCACGGTGCCGCTCGATGAGGTCAAGCTGCTCCGGCCGCCGGTGAACTTCTTCGGCATCACCGGCAACCCGCCCGCGCCCACCGGATGGATGTCCTATTACGACACGGCGACGGCGAGCTACACGTGGCTGGCGAACACCAACGCGGTGCGCATCATGCCCAACCAGGAGCGCACCTTCACGGTGACGTACGCCTCCGTGGCCAACGTCAACGCGCCCACCGTGTTCCGACACCGCGTGCACCTCCCTCTGGCCTACGCGTCGGATGCTGCTGCCCGCATCGAGACGCCGCTGGTGCTCGCCACGGGCCTGGCGCCGGAGGTCGAGCGCCTCACCGCGGTGGCTCGCGATGCCAGCGTGACGGTGACGTGGGACAACCCCTCGGTGCACAACGGGGTGCTCATCCTCCGCTCCGCCGGTGCCGCGCCGAACGCGGCGCCCGTCGCGGGCCAGACGTACGCGGCCGGTGCGACGCTGGGCAACGCCACCGTCGTCCTGTCGGAGTCGTTCAGCTCGGCGACATCCTTCGAGGACACGGGCGTCGTCAACGGCACGACGTACTACTACCGCGTCTACAACACGGATGACGTGGGGTTGTACTCGGCGGGCAATCGTCCCACGGCCTCGGTGGCGCTGATGGCCACGCCTCGGGCGCGCGTGGGCTCGGCGCCGCTGTGGTGCTACTCGGTGGGTCTGGACGCGCGGCTGCAGCCCATCACCGAGCTGGGCGTGGGCATCTTCAGCTCCTTCAATGACTCGGTGGTCGCCAACCTGACGAACGTCACCCACCCCTCCGCGGATGGCGCGGAGCGCTGGCGTCCGCTGCCGCTGTCGGGGCTCATCGGCAGCCGCTTCCCGGTGGTGCCGCTCAATGGCCTGCCGGGCCAGTACATCCTCACGGCGGACCAGAGTGGCGTGGCGTATGCGCTCAACGCGACCACGGGCACGGTGCTGTGGCGCTGGAACAACAACGGCGCGCCCATCGGCACCATCCAGTCGTTCCCGGTGACGCAGCTCCACGACTACGCGAACGCGGCGTACAAGGCCGCGCGTCCGAACACGGACCTGGTGTTCTTCGCGACGCGGCTGGCGAACGCCGCGCAGAACCGCGTGGTGGCGCTCAATGCGCGCACGGGTGCGCCCGTCTTCACTTACCAGCCCGGGGACCTGGGCATGGTGAGCGGCGGCATGGTGGTCGACTACACCACCAACCGGCTGTTCATCGGCGCGAAGGCGAACGGGTCAGCGGCCACGTTCCGTGTGCTCAACACGCTCAACGGCGCCGAGGTGGGGCGCCTGTCACTGGGGGATCTGGAGCACAGCCTGGTGCGCAACGGCGTGGCGAATCAGATCTTCGCGACGAACAGCGACGGCGTGGTGCACGCCGTCGACGGCAACACGATGCAGGCCGTGTGGAGCGTGAACGTGGGGACCCGGCCCTCGCCGAGCACGCCCGCCTTCACCAGCTTCGTGCGCCCGCTCGGCGGCGGCTTCGTGGCGAGCCTGGCCAGCGGCGCCGTGGAGTTCTGGGACTACTCGGCGCCCGGCGCGACGGCGCCCACGCGTGTGTGGACCACGCCCATCGCGAACCCGTCCGGTACGTTCACCCTCAACCAGGCCGGCGTGGTCCGCATCTACGCGGGCAGCTCCGATGGCAACGTGCACCAGCTCGAGATGATCGGCGGCGTGGACTCCGGCCAGGTCGCCATCGGTGGTACGCAGCTCATCGGCACGCCGACCATCGACACCACTGTCTCCCGACTGCACGTCGGCTCTCAGGACGGCCGCATCTGCGCCTTCCCGGTACCGTTCCCGTGAACCCTCCCTCGACCCCCTCGGCCCCGCAGTCCCCGGCGGTGGAGACGTCTCCGTCGTCCGTTGTCACGCCTCGCTACGAGGCGCCCGCCATCCTGTGGGAGCAGCCCTTCGTCGCGCTCGCGGCGATGTCGCAGTGCAACATCCCTGGCGAGTCGGAGTGCACGCCCTGAGCTCGTCGGGAGCCGGCCCGTCCGGTCCCCGTCGCTCGGGCCGCCTCGATGATTCGCAGGAGACGTCCGGCCCCTGGCTCACGCTGGCGGGCTGGACGGTGGGGCTTCATGTGCCGGAAGCCCGCGTCCAGGAGCTGCTCCGGCGCTCGCTCGCGGGCTTCATCGTCGACGCGCCTCCGGCGGGTGCTCGCGTCTCACGGTTGGAGGTGCGTCCGCCCGAGGTGCCGCGCGCGGAGCCGGCGACGCGAGCGCTTCCCCGTCCCTGGCGCGCGGAGGATGGCGCGCTCGTCCTCGAGGGGGAGGACTACTCGGCGCGCATCGAGGCGGGTGGTGCGCGGGGCGCGGTGGTCGGCGCGGGGCGCTTCCCGGTGGAGGTGGTCCTTCGCGTGATGCTGGCGGCGGAGCTGGCGCGGCGCGGTGGGCTGTTGGTGCACGGCGTGGCGCTCGTGCATGACGGGGCCGCGGCGCTGTTCACGGGGCACTCGGGCGCTGGCAAGAGCACGCTGGGCGGACTGTGGATGGGGGCGGGGGAGTCACTGCTCTCGGACGAGCTGGTCGCGATATGGCCGGAGGCACCGGGCCTGTGGCGCGCCTCGGGGACGCCGTGGAACGTGGGCTTTCCTCGGGAGGCGCGACTGGGGGCGGTGGGGACGCTGGCGTGGGATTCGAGCTCGCGCTGGGAGCGTCAGGGTGGGGGAGAGACGGGGCGGATGCTGGTGCACAATGTGCTGTTGCCCGAGGCGTCCCCAGCGGGCAGGGCCGCGATGCTGGCGTCCGCGGGTCGACTGTTGTCCGAGGTGGAGTCGGCGCGGTTGGTGTTCTCTCGGGATGAGTCCGCCGTCACGGTGGTGAGGGCTGCGTTGGGAGCGTCGCGACATGGGTGAGGGGCCGGTGTTGACGGTGGTCGCGGGGCCGACGGCCTCCGGGAAGACGGCGCTGGGCATCGAGCTGGCGCGTCGCCTGGGCGGAGAGATCGTCAGCGCGGACTCGCAGCAGGTGTATCGGCACTTCGACATCGGTACCGCGAAGCCGTCCGCGGAGGAGCTCGCGGCGGTGCCGCACCACCTGCTGTCCGTGGTGGACCCGCTGGAGACGTTCTCGGCCGCCGAGTACCAGCGTCGCGCGGACGCAGCCATCGCGGACATCACCGGCCGCGGTCGGCCTGTCATCGTCGTGGGCGGGACGGGGCTCTACCTGCGCATCCTGCTGCACGGCGTGGTGGAGGCTCCAGGCGCGCTCCCCGCGCTGCGCGCCGAGATGGAGGCGGTCGCGGCCGAGCAGGGACGTGAGGCCGTCCACCGTCGACTGGCCGCCGTGGATCCCGAGACGGCCGCGAAGCTGCCGGTCCAGGACCTGGTGCGTGTCGTCAGGGCGCTGGAGATCCACGCGCAGACGGGCGTGCCCGCCTCGGAGTTCCGCAAGGCCCATGCGTTCCTCCCGGACCGCTATCCCTTCCGCCTCTTCGTCCTGGAGCCGGCTCGCGAGGACCTGTACGCGCGCATCAACGCGCGCACCGAGGCCATGTTCGCCGCGGGCCTCGTGGACGAGACACGCGCGTTGATGGAGCGGGGGTACGCGGACGCGGCCCCCATGCGTAGCGTGGGCTACGTGCAGGCGCGCGCGGTGGTGGACGGACGCATGAGCCTCTCGGAGGCCATCCAGGACACGGCGCAGGAGACACGCCGGTACGCCAAGCGTCAGCTCACCTGGTTCCGCAAGGAGGCGGGCGCCGTCTTCGTCCAGCCTCCGTACGCCGCGCTCCGCGAGCACTCACCGCAATCCCCCGGGTGAGGCCTTGGTGCCTCGCCCCCCCGTGGGTGAGGCCTGCCCCCGAGGGAGGGGCGAGGAGGGGAGGGACCGGGAAGGCGCGACGTTGTCCCCGCGACCCGAGGCACCCATGTTCGCCGCTGAATCCTTTCTCGACGCAGGAGCGGAGCGACATGGATACACAGTTCAGACGTGACCCCATCTCGACCGAAGGAGGAAGAGCCACCTCGGCGGCCTGGGGACCTCTCTTCGTCCTCGGCGTGCTGATGGCGATCCTGGGCCTGGTGGCGTTGGGCTCCTCGTTCATCACGAGCATGGTCTCCGTCATCCTCTTCGGCGCGCTGCTCGCGGGGACGGGCATCGCGGAGATCGTCTCCTCCTTCCGCGTGCGGAAGTCCGGAGGCCCGTTCTGGCTCTACCTGCTCAACGGCGTGCTCTCCACCGTGGTCGGCATCTTCGTCCTGATGAACCCCGCGGCGGGCCTGGGCGCATTGACGCTCCTGCTCGCGGGCTACTTCTTCGCGAGCGGCCTCTTCCACGTGGTGACGTCGCTGATGGACCGCTATCCGAAGTGGGGCTGGGACTTCGCCTACGGCGCCATCTCCATCGCGCTGGGCGTCATCGTCATGGCCCAGTGGCCCATCTCCGCGGTGTGGCTGGTGGGCACCCTGGTGGGCATCTCCATCCTCATGCGCGGCATCGCCCTCATGGCGGGCTCCCTGGAGCTGCGTCGCGCGATGCGGAGCGTCTCCGTGTCGCCCTGACCCCAGGCCGCTGATTCCAGATTGAAAGGGCACGGTGACCGTCTGGCCACCGTGCCCTTGTTCTTCGCGCAGACGCCTCGCGTGACTAATAGGCGGCGTAGCGGTCCGATGCGCCCGTCTCGCTCGGGGGCGGGGGCGCGACCCGCTCGTTCGTGCCGCCGGACGACGTCAGTCGGCCCGTGAGGATGCGCATCAGCAGCTCCGGGTCCACGGGCTTGGGCAGGAAGGCCTCCGCCCCCGCGTCGAGCGCGCGCTGACGCACGTGTGGCCGGTTCAGCCCGCTCATCACCACCACCCGCGTGTTGCGCGTGAGGGGATGCTGCTTCAAGCCCTCGCACAGCCGCAGCCCATCCACCCAGTGCAGCACGACGTCGAGGACGATGGCCGTCGGAGGTCTGCGCGCCACCGCGCAGAACAGCGCGAGCTCGTCCGCGAAGGCGACGACCTTGGCCCCCGTGCTCTCCAGGAGCGCCGTGAGCGCCTCGCGGGCATCGGCGTCGTCATCCACCACGTAGTACAGGTCCGGCTCCAGCTCCGGGATGGCCAGGGGCACCGGCTCCAGCGACATCCGCAGCCAGTTGCTCATCGTCTCGCGCAGGCCCGCCCAGCGCACGGCCCCCAGCAGGGCCAGCGGCGTGGGAGCGTTCAACCCGAGCACACCACCGCCATGGACGCCCACGGACGTGCGCCGCCCCTTCGCCGCGACGAAGGCGGAGGGCGCCCGCTTGCCGGCGCGCCGCAACCAGCCCACCGCCCGGGCGCCGGCCGACGCGTCCTCCATCAGCTCGCACAGGCCCTCGCGCACATACCGGCGCTCCAGGGCCCCCGCGTCCAATCCCCCATCCAGGAGCGCCACCGCCGCCCGGCTGCACGACGCCAGCGTCTCCGACAGCCCCACCTGCAGCGGATGTCCGAAGGCCGCCGGACCCACGGCAATCTGCCCCGGAGCCACCAGCGTGCGCCCGGGCCCGAAGGGCAGCCGCGTGGTCTCCAGCGCCGCCAGCTCGAAGCCCTCCTCCAGCAGCCCATCCCGCGAGGCCATCATCAGCGCCTGGCACAGGTCGGCCGGCGTCACCGCGGGCCCGAAGGCCAGCGCGTAGACGGAGTCCGCGCCCGGCAGGAGGAACAAGCCATCCACCGTGGGAAGCGGCGCGACCCAGAGCCGCGCCACCGGCGCGATCTCCAGCCGCGACGACGCATGACGCAGCCGAGCCTGCACCGCGGGCATCGTCGGCGCGGGCCGGAAGCCCGGGAAGAAGTTGTCGCCCATGAGGGGTCCCGCGCCCCCCGCCAGGGCCACCGCGTGGAAGCGCTCGCCGCCTCCCTGGGCGCGGACCACCAGGGGGCCCGCGCCTCGCACGGACGCCGGCGCATCGGGGGCCGCGGGCTGCCGCTCCACCCGGTCCACGTGCCGCTCGAGGAAGCGCGCGCCCTGGGCGCTGGCCGCCGTGGCCAGCACGTCCCGCACCTGGGCCAGCCCGCCTTGCCCCTGGGGCCAGCCGTCCACCACCCACAGGCCACCGGGAGAGGAGGGGAGCAGCTCGCGCCGCCCCTCGGAGATGATCTCCACGCCGCGCAGCTCGTGGGCGCGCCACTCGGTGGGGATGCGACAGCCCAGCGCGGCCAGCCGCGAGCGACACTCCGGCGTCAGCACGGCGGGCGGCGCGGTGCGCTCCGACAGGCCACCCGAGTAGACGCGCACATCGAGCGTCAGCCCCCGCGCCCTGCCATTGAAGAGCAGCGAGGCCGCCAGCCCCGCACCCGCGATACCGCCTCCGACGACCGCCACCCTCGAACCGCTCGTCAGCCTGTTGCCCAGAATCATCCGCGCCCTCTTGCTTCCCGCCGTCGCCTGCTGCGTCGTGCCCGCGCTCAGTGCCGTTGCACGGAAGGCGCCATGGCCGGACGGCCGAACACCACCACCCGGTCGCGCCCCTCGCGCTTGGCCTCATAGAGGGCCGCGTCGGCGGCCTTCATCAGCCCTTCCGTGTCGCCCCGGGGTGTCTCCAATGTGTGGTCCGCGATGCCCACGCTCACGCTCAACCCGAAGGAGGCGGGGCGGCCGTCGCTCTTCTGCACGCCCACGGAGCGCAGGCCGGAGCGGATGCGCTCGGCGAACACCGCCGCCTCCAGCGCCGTCTGGTGGGGCAGGAGCGCCACGAACTCGTCGCCGCCGAAGCGCGCCGCGAAGTCCGACTCGCGCAGGTTGCCCTTGAGCTGGTTGGCCAGCGCGAGGATGGCCCGGTTGCCCACGTCGTGGCCCATGCCGTCGTTGATGGCCTTCAAGTGGTCCAGGTCGATGATCACCACGCTCAGCGGGTAGCCGTAGCGCTGGGCGCGCCGCAGCTCCTCCTCCAGCCGCACGGTGAGCGCCCGGAAGTTCGCCAGCCCCGTGAGGGCATCCGTCTGGGCGAGGATCTGCAGCCGCCGCTGCTGTTCACTCTGCCGCAGCGCCCGGTCGATCCGTGCCATGAGCTCCCTCGCGCTCGCCGGCTTGTGGATGAAGTCCACGGCGCCCATCTCCAGGCAGCGCTCCAGGGTGGCCTCGTCCGCGTCCCCGGTCAGGAAGATGACCGGCGTGGACTCCGTCCGGGAGTCCTCCTGCAGCGCCTCCAGCACCGCCAGCCCATCCCCGCTGGGCAGGAACCTGTCCAGCAGCACCAGGTCCGGCCGGTGTTCCCTCGCCAGCTCCAACCCCACGCCCGCGTCCGCCGCCCCCAGCACGTCGAAACGCGAGGCGAGCAGATCCGACAGGCTCTCCAGCACGCTCGCGTCGTCCTCGATGACCAGGAGGAGGGACCGCTCCGAGGTGCGCCCTCGCCGTTGCATGAACCTCTCCGCTTCGTTGCGCTCCTGATGATTGGCGGTCCAGAGGTCTCGGATGCCACGCCCCACCAGGTGCTCCCGCCGCCCCTGCGCCCCAGGCGCATCCGCCGCCTCCCGGTCCTGCGAGCACCCACCGCCTCCCGCAACCTTCACCCGAGACCTCCGGCCGCCAAGCCCATCGCCCTTGCCCGACGGGGAGTCACCCCCACCGACGCGCGTGGGCGTGGAGCAAGCTGCATGCCCTCGAGGAGGGCATCCGAGCGGACGTCATTTCAGGGGGTTGCACTCGCGCGCGGCGCCGCCAGCAGGAGCCAGGCGGAAGTCGTTCCAGCGTGCGTCGTGGGGAACCGGTAGGAATTCCCGGGCGGAGGAGGGCGGGGCGCCCTCCACTCCGGCCCGTCGCGGCGGATCAACGTCGGGTAACGAACTGCATGCGCCGGCCACCGCCACCGCCCATGGGGGGCATCATCGGCGGGGTCTCCAGGCCGAACTGCCACCACATGGGCTCGTACGGCTTCATCTTCAGGCGCTTGTCGTTCTGGAGCTGGCCGAGGCTGGCCTTGAGCTTCTCGTCCTTGGGGTTCTCCTCCACCCCGCGACCGAGCACCTTGAGGGCCTCGTCCTTCTCCTTCTTCTGCAGGAGGCACCAGGCGTACACCGCCCAGACGATGGCCTCCTTCTTCCCGCTCTTGGCGGCGGCCTCGAAGGCGGCCTTCATGGCCGGGGTGTCATTGCGCTGGAAGTACAGGGCGCCCTCCATGGCCTTGGCCATGTAGTTGCGCGAGCTGCCCTGCTTGAAGTGGACCAGCGCGCCATCCAGGTCCTTCACCATGTACTTCAACATTCCAATCTGCGCGTGAATCTCCGGCCCCACCATGAACTGCCACTTGTCGTAGATGAGGCCCTTCTCCAGCGTCTTCACCGCGCGCTCCACCCGGCCCTCGGCGTCCTTCTTGCTCGTGGGCTGGGACTGGAGGTCCGACTGCACCGTCGTCATGAGCGCCTGGATCTGCCCGGCGACCCGGCGGCCCAGGAAGAAGAAGGTGATGACGGCCGCGATGAGGCCCGGGACGAGCCCGGCCCAGATGGAGAAGTTGGCGAGCTTCACCAGCAGCGCGACCACGATTCCCACTGCCAGCGAGATAAGAAGGTTGTACATGCGGGGGCCCTCATAGCGATGTACGTGCAGCACCGCAATCTTCGGATGCATCCGCGCGGCCATCGCGGTATACGTCTGGCCGCTTCACCAACAAACGGCCCTCTGTCGAAATTGGTAGACGAGGCGGACTCAAAATCCGCTGCGGCTGACCCCGCGTCCCGGTTCGAGTCCGGGGAGGGCCACTTCCCACGAGGGGCGGGCTGCCAGCATCCGCTGGGCGGCCCCCCTGCCCGGGAGTGTGGAGGACGAGCTCCCGTCAGGGGCGTTGGAGATACCCCGCGATGAAGGTTCTGCTGGTCGAGGACGACGCGAGCCTCCGGGAAGGGATGGGCGAGTTGATCGCCGACCTGGCGGAGGTCCGCTCGGTGGGCGACGTGGCCCAGGCGCTGGAGGTCCTCTTTCAGGAGCGCTTCGAGCTGGTCCTCACGGACCTGCGCATCGGCGGCAGCGAGGCGGGCGGGCGGGCGGTATTGGAGGCGGCCCGGAAGGGGCGCCAGGCTGTGGCCATGGTCAGCGCGGCGTCCCCGGATGAGGTGGCGCGGGCGCTGCGTCCCCATGTCCCCGACGGCATCCTGGTGAAGCCCTTCCAGATCGAGGACATCCTCGGGCTGGTGGAGCGCTTCCTCGCCGTGCACCGGGGCGTGGAGGCGGCGTCTCGGGGGACGACGGTTCCCTCGGAGGGAGATTGGGTGGAGTGCTCGCCCGGTGTGCACCTGGCGTCGCCAGGGGGTGGGGCGGGTGGCGCCATCTGGGTGCGGCTGGTGGCGGGCGGCCAGTGGGCCTGGGCGGCGCGGCCGCGGGGACGCGAGGCGGCGCTGCTGCTCGAGGGTGAGCTGGACGTCGAGGGGACGCGCTTCGTGGCCCCGGCGTCATTCTTCGTGGGCGCGGAGGACTCTCCCGAGGTGCGTACGGCGACCGGGTGCCTGGTCATCACGCTCGGCGTGGACGGTTGAAAGGGCAGGTTGGCATCCGTGGACACTGTCTGGCCCACACATCCGCTGGAGGCGGCGCGGCTCGGTCGTCCTTCGAGGCGGGGCGCGACGGCGGCGCTCGAGGCGCACATCGCGGTGTTGCGCGGCGAACCCTTGAAGGCCGCGCTGGCCAATGCGCTGCGCGACGCGGATGGGCTCGGAGGCCAGGAGCGCCGGTTCGCCGCGCTCGTGGTGCGCGAGCTGTCCCGGCATCAGCGCCTGCTGGACCTGGCGGCGAAGCTGTTGGGGCATCCTCCGGGGAAGCTGGTGCTCACGGAGGACCAGGCGCTGGTGCGCTACGCGCTGTGGCGGCGCATCTTCTGTGGTGAGGGCTGGACGCGCATCGGCCCGGAGGTCCGGCTCCCCGGGCCGGTGAGGCCGCGCACCCTCAAGGACGAGGTGCTCCAGAAGGTGGTGGAGTCCCCGCTGCCGGAGGCGCCGCTGCCGGACACCCACGCGGAGCGGCTGGCGGTGCGCTACTCGTTCCCCAACTGGCTGGTGCAGAAGCTGGCGCAGGCCTATCCGGAGTCGGTGCTGGAGGGGCTGTTGTCCTCACTCGACGAGGAGCCCGGGCTGCACTTCCGGGTGCGGCCGCCGGGGACTCGCGACGCGGTGCTGGCCGCGCTCCAGGAGGAGGGCGTCGCCGCGGAGGCGGTGCTCGCGGCGCCGGACGCGGTGCGGGTGGTGGACGCGAGCCACCGCATCTTCGAGACGCGGGTGATGAAGACCGGGCGGCTCCAGGTCCAGGACGTGGGCAGCCAGCTGATCTCAGAGGTGTGTCGTCCGGTGGGCGGCTCGCTGCAGGGGCTCACCGTGGCGGATGTCTGCGCGGGCGCGGGCGGCAAGACGCTGGCGCTGGCGGACTTCGTCGGTCCCACGGGGAAGGTGCTCGCGGGAGATCGCTCCCGCCGCCGGCTGGCCGAGGCCCGGGAGCGCGTGCGCCACTTCTCCTTGAGACAGGTGGCCTTCCCCCATCCTCTGCCGCTGTCGGAGGCGGACGTGCTGCTGATCGACGCGCCGTGCAGCGGGACGGGCTCGCTGGCGCGCGAGCCGGATCAGAAGTGGAAGCTGAACGCGGCGGAGATCGCCAAGTACCAGACGACCCAGTCGGAGCTGCTCGACGAGGTGAGTCGTCAGGCGAAGCACGGGGCGCTGGTGGTCTACGCCACGTGCTCGGTGCTGCCGGACGAGGACGAGGCCGTCGTCGAGGGCTTCCTCGCGAAGCACCCGGAGTTCACGCTGGAGCCGGTGGCGGACGTGCTCGGAGCGGAACGGGCGGCACTCGCGACCCAGGGGCCGTACCTCAAGGCGCTGCCTCCTCGCGTGCCCGGGGGCGGCTTCTTCGCGGCGCGGCTCCGGCGGACCGGGCAGGGTTGACAGTCCACGAGGCCACACGCTACGCCAGCGTAGGTCCTTCAAGGGGTGTCACCGACGTGCCGGCCGACCCGAAGCAGTCCGAGGTGGTGAAGCAGATCAACGAGGCCTTCCAGGCGGCGCAGGCCCGACTGGCGCAGCTGCGCGAGGCGGTGGAGCGCAACTCGGACCTGGCCCGGGCGAACGCCAAGGCCACGGTGCTGAAGGACCAGAAGGAGCGCGCCTTCAAGGAACTCGGCGAGGTCGTCTACCGGCAGATCCAGAAGGGCAGGCTGGAGCTGCCGGCCGGCTTCGCGTCCGCGCTCAAGGCCATCGAGGCCGCCGAGCAGGCGGCCGAGGCGCACGCGCGCGAGCTGACGGACATCCTCCGGGAAGGGGAAGAAGTCGCTGAGCGGTTGAAGGTTGGAAAAAACGCACCGAAGCCGCAAACAGTTCTTGGCCCTGGGAACAAGAGGCGGTAGAAGGCACCCACTTTCGACGTCGGGCCGCTCCCCAAGGCGGTCGGCAGCAAAAGACGGGGCTATAGCTCAGCTGGGAGAGCGCTTGAATGGCATTCAAGAGGTCACCGGTTCGATCCCGGTTAGCTCCACTCTGAAGTAGGAAGGCCCGCCTGGGAAACCCGGCGGGCCTTTTTCTTTTCCGGTGAGTGTCGCCGGGCAGAGCGACGGTCCTCGCGCGATGGAGTCTCGTGGCACGACGCGGATCCGCGGGCCCCTCGTTCCCGAGCCACCTCGGATGTCACCGGGCCAGGTGGCTCGCGTCGGCTCGCTGCTTCGGAGTCCTCGAGAAATCGCCGCTGCGTTTCGCGTCATCACGCATCTGTTCGTGCGACGGCGTGGTGCGGGACAGGGGCGCGCGTTGACGGGCGACTCTCGACAGCGAACGAAGTTGGTCAATGACTGGGCGTCGGCGAACGAAGATGCTGCGCCGTCGCCGGGTTCTCGGATATGGGGCCCGCACGAGGCCGAGTGATGCGCAGACACCTGGATCGAGGCGTGACAGTGGCGCTGGTGCTCGCGGCCGGGATGTCGGCCGCGCAGTTCACACCGGGCTCAGCGGGGCAGGGTGGCGGTTCGACGCCAGGGACGACGGGGACGGGCACGACGTCCGGCACCTCCGGCACGGGCACCACGGGTGGCGTGTCTGGGACTCCGACGACCTCGGGCACGGGCACGGCGACACCGACTCCGGGGACTGGCTCCGCGGCGCCTGGTGTCTCGGGGCCGCAGACGCCCGCGCCGACGACGGGCGCCGGTGGCGGCACGCTTCCTCCGGGGCCTCCGACAATTGCTCCCGAGTCGGTGGACTCGGCATCGACGCCCTCCGGCGGACGGACGGTGTCTCCGGCTCCGATGAAGGAGCCCGCGCGAGAGGCCCAGCAGGTGAAGCAGGGCGTCGCCAACGTGCCCGACACACAGGCCCCGCGGAAGGCCGGTCCGTTGACGCTGGCTCAGCTGGTGGAGCGCGCGCGCACGTCTGATTTGCGGGTGGAGGAGGCCTCCGCGGAGCTGCGCAAGTTCGAGGCGCTCTACAAGCAGGCGCGGTGGGCCTGGTTCCCCAAGTTCGAAATCACCGTGGGCATGGGCGGCCCCATCCCCGAGGCGCGCAACGATGGCCTCGGCGGCCCGCCCACCACCAAGGCCTCGCTCGAGGGAGACCTCGACTTCGGCAAGGTGGGCGTGACGGTGTTCTCCAACGGCAACGCGGTGTTGCCCATCTACACCTTCGGCAAGCTGTCCGCGCTGGAGAAGGCCGGGGCCCAAGGGCCCATCCTCGGCGCGGCGCTGCGTGAGCGTGTGCGGGACGAGGTCGGCTTCCAGGCCGCGCAGGCGTACTACAGCTATCAGCTGGCGCGCGCCGGCCTCCAGCAGATGGAGGAGGTGTCCAAGCGCCTGGAGGACGCCGCCGAGAAGATCGCCGCGCTCCTGAAGGAGGAGTCGCCGCAGGTGGCCCAGGTGGACACGTACAAGGTCCGCTTCTTCCGGCAGGTGGTGGAGGCGCGCAAGGCGGACGTCATCCAGGGGCGCGCGCTCGCGATGACGGCCATCGGCCTGCTCGCCAACGCGCCGCCGGGCGAGGAGGTCGCCGTCGTCGAGGAGGACCTGCCGCTCGAGGACGAGGTTCAGCCCCCGTCGCTGGAGCGCGCGCTGGAGCTGGCCGAGCAGTACCGCCCCGAGCTCACCGCGGTCGCCGCCGGCATCGTCGCGCGCGAGTCCGAAGTGTTGATTCGCGAGCGGAGCTACTTCCCGGACTTCGGCCTCGCGGGCTTCTACGATTTGCGCTTCACGACCAGCGCGACGCGGCAGCGCAGCCCCTTCGCGTATGACCCCTACAACGACCGGACCGCGGGCGTCGGCCTGGTGATGCGGGGGACGTTCGACATCCCCATCAAGGACGCGCAGCTGGACCAGGCGCGCGCGGAGCTCGACAAGCTGCGCGCCCAGGAGAAGCAGATCCACGCCGCCATCCGCCTGGAGGTGACCAAGGTCCACGGCGAGCTGGTGGCCGCGTGGGCCAAGGCCAAGGCCTTCACGGACGCGGAGAAGAGCGCCCGTCGCTGGGTGACCTCCGCCTTCGCCGCCTTCGACCTGGGCACCGGGGAGACGAGAGACCTGGTGGACGCCTTCACCGCCTATGCGCAGGTTACAGGCGACCGGGCGAAGAGCTGGTTCGACGTCCGGTTGGGAATGGCGGCCCTCTCTCGTGTCACCGGGACGCCCCCGGCCCTGCGTGAATAATCGGGGCCACGCGCCTGTCCGCTGTTTCGACCTTCTGCACGGAGCCGAAAACCATGATTGCTTCCCTGCTCGCCGCAACCCTGCTCGCCGCGGCGCCCACGCCCCTCACCGTCGTCAAGTCCGGGAACGCGGATGTCCAGAAGGCGGCCAATGCTCCCGGCGCCACCGTCGAGTCGCTCGCCAGCGTCGTCGAGAAGTTCGTCGACTTCCAGGAACTGGCCAGGCGCGCCCTGGGTGACAAGACGTGGGACTCGCTCACGCCCGCCCAGCGCAAGGACTTCTCCGAGACGATGACGGGCCTGCTTCGCGCCTCCTACGCCCAGAAGGCCATCGGCCAGGCCCAGGCGGACGTGAAGTACGGCAAGGAGACCATCAAGGACTCCGAGGCCACCGTCGACACGACGCTCACCCTCAAGAAGGACCAGATCCCCGTCGACTATCGCCTCTACAAGGTGAAGAACGACTGGCGCATCTACGACGTCGTCACCGATGAGGTGTCCCTCGTGGACACGTACAAGGGCCAGTTCCAGAAGCTGCTGAGCACCAAGGGGTTCGACGGCCTGCTCTCCACGCTGAAGACCAAGCGGGCTCAGCTGGAGAAGGAGAACGCGGCCCAGTCCGCCAAGGGCACCGGCGGCTCCGCGGCTCCCGCGAAGTGAGCTGAACACAGCTCGCGCTGACTTCGGGCCGGGGCTCCTCGAAAGAGAGCCTCGGCCTTCGTCGTTCCAGGGCTCAGGCGTGGCCGTAGGACGCGAGCGTCCCGACGAGTCCCTGGTCCAGGGGGATGGTGGGCGCGAAGCCCAGCTCCTGGGTGGCGCGCTCGGTGGTGCACGTCCACGCGGCGCACTTCATCTCCCGAACCTTGTCGCGGTTGAGGATGGGCACGGTGCCGCGCAGGCGGGCCATGGCCTCGGAGCCCAGGCCCAGGAAATAGCCGACGGTGTCGGGCACCGGCAGCACGGTGGGGGGCCTGCGGCCCAGGGCCCGGGCCACCGCGGCGCAGACGTCCTCCCAGGTGTACTCGCGACCGTCGGACACGGTGTACACACCGCGCGCCGCGTCGGCCTTGTCGAGCGTCGGGCCGCGCTCGGCGGCCGCGAGCAGCGCGGTGTTCAGGTCATCCACGTGGATGAGCGAGTAGCGCTTGGGGCCGAAGCCGCTCTTCAGCGCGAAGCCGCTCTTCGCCATGGGGATGACGGAGGGGATGAACTCCACGTCGCCCGGCCCGTAGACCATGGGCGGACGGACGATGACGGACGGCACCTTGTCCGCCAGCTCGCGCACGGCCTCCTCGCCCCCCAGCTTGCTGCGGCCGTAGGTGGAGACGGGGGCCGGCGGGTCCTCCTCGCGGCGAGGGCGCTCGGGGGTGGACGGGCCCGCCGCGGCGAGCGACGAGCAGTAGACGAGCCGGGGCGGGTGGGGCAGGGCGGCCATGGCCTCGGCGAGGCGGCGGGTGCCGTTGGCGTTGCCCTCGAAGTAGCCCGCGGGCTCCCGGGCCTTGGTGACGCCGGCCAGGTGCAGCACGCAGTCCACGTCGCGCACGGCCTCGGTGAGGCCCTCTCCCGTGGTCAGATCCCCCACGGCGAACCGGGCGCCGAGCGCCGCCAGCGCGTCGCGACGCGAGCTGGGACGCACGAGCACGGTGAGCGAGTCGCCTCGCTCGACGATGCGGCTCGCGAGCCGCTGGCCGATGAAGCCGGTGCCACCGGTGAGCAGGAAACGCACGGCGAGGACTCCCTGGGGTTACAGCGAACGCTGGTAGAGGCGGTACGTCTTCGAGCGCTTGCCGCCCATCGACTCGATGGCGCGGTTGACGAGGTGGTTGTCCTCGAGCGTCCAGGAGATCTCCCCGCCCGAGTAGCCCAGACGGTGCGCGGTGCGCAGCGTGTCCAGGTACAGGATGGCGTCCAGGCCCCGGCGCCGGTAGCCCTCCTTGATGCCGAGGGTGATGAGGCGCAGCCGGTGGATGCGGCGCGAGGCCAGCAGCATCTTCGTCAGGCCGATGGGCAGCCCGAAGGTGGTCAGGCGCCCGTTGGCGGCCTTGAGGGCCACGTTGGCGTCCGGCAGCGTCATGGAGAAGGCCACCGGCTCCCCCTTCACCTCGGCGATGAGCACCAGCTCCGGCCGGACGATGGTCTTCATCTCCTTGGCCAGGTGGTCGAACTCCTTGTCGGTGAAGGGCACGAAGCCCCAGTTCTTCTCCCAGGCGGAGTTGTAGATCTCCCGGATGCGCTCGACCTCGGCGGGGAAGTCCTTGAGGTTCACCGCGCGCACGGTGATGCCCTCGCGCTGCCGCATCTTCTCCGCGATGCGCACCACCTTCTCCGGCGGCTCCGCGGACGAGGACAGATCGAAGGCGAACAGGTCCTTCGCCTTCACCAGCCCGCACGCCTCCAGCAGCGTGGCGAAGTAGGGCGGGTTGTACGGCATCATGATGGCCGGGGGTGACTCGTATCCCTCGATGAGCAGGCCCCAGTCCTGGTTGGACGAGAAGTTGGCCGGACCGATCATGCTGTCCAGCCCGCGCTCCTTCAGCCACGATGCCGCGGCGTCCAGGAGCAGCCGCGCGATGCCCGCGTCGTTCACGCACTCGAAGAGGCCGAAGAAGCCCTCCTTCGTGCCGTGGATCTCCTGGTGCCGGGGGTTGCGGATGGCGGCGATGCGGCCCACCACGTCCTGGCCTCGCCACGCGAGGAACAGCTCCACCTCGCCGTACTCGAAGAAGGGGTTCTTCTTCGGGTCCAGGAAGTCCTTGCGCTCCATCTCCAGCGGAGGGACCCAGTTCGGGTCCCCCGTGTAGAGCGAGAACGGGAAGCGGATGAACGTCATCCGCGCCGCGGCGTCCCGCACGGGCGTCACCAGGACGTCCGAGGGGAGGGGCGGAAGGGCGGGCTGGACTGCGGGCGGCTCGGCGGGCAGGGCCATGGTGGAATCAGGTCCTCTCGGCGGAGTTGCCGTCGGTGCCGTTCTTCAGGAAGAAGTGCGCGCCCTTCTCCAGCAGGAAGCCGGGCAGCTCGCCGCGCTTCTCCCACAGCTTCATGGGCGCGGCGCGCAGCTGGCGCAGGTCCTCCGGCTGCAGGTTCGCCGCGCGCCAGGTGAGCTGCTCCACCGCGTCGAAGATCTTCCCGGCCACCTCGCGCGACGACATGCGCGACAGCTGGTCCAGGGTGATGCCGCCCTTGTCCGCCAGGAGGCCCGCGGAGCCCGCCGCCCACTTCTCGCTCGCCTTGTTGGAGCGCACGGACGTGCCCGGGCGGGCGATCTGCACCGGCTCGTACACCGTGGGGCGCGTCTGCGGAATCACGTTCAGCTTGCGGCCGATGGTCTCGAAGGTGTCCAGCACGCGGTCCAGCTGCGCGTCCGTGTGCGTGGCCATGAACGAGGTGCGGATGAGCGCGTGGCCCGCCTCCACCGCCGGCGGAATCACCGGGTTGGCGAAGACGCCCGCCTCGTGCAGCGCGCGCCAGAAGCGGAAACACTTCGTCTGGTCGCCGATGTGCACGGGGACGACGGGCGTCACGGACACGCCGGTGTCGAAGCCCATGGCGCGGAAGCCGTTGTGCATCTTCTCCGCGATGTCCAGCAGGCGCGCGCGGCGCTGGGGCTCCGCCTCGATGATCTCCAGCGACTTGAGCGCCGAGGCGATGGACGCCGGCGTCATGGACGCGGAGAAGATGACCGAGCGCGACTTGTGCTTGATGTAGTTGATGACGTCGAAGGGGCCGGCCAGCACGCCGCCCAGCGACGCGAAGCTCTTGGAGAACGTCCCCATCACGAGGTCCGTCTCCTTCTCCAGGCCGAAGTACTCGGAGGTGCCCCGGCCCTTCTCACCCAGCACGCCCATGGCGTGGGCGTCATCCGTCATCACCCGGGCGTTGTACTGCTTCGCCAGCTCCACGATGCGCGGCAGGTTGCAGACGTCTCCCTCCATGGAGAAGACGCCGTCGGTGATGATGATCTTCCCGGCGTTGGGATCGGCCTGGGACAACAGCTGCTCCAGGTGGTCCATGTCGTTGTGGCGGAACTTGCGCTCCGTGGAGAACGACAGCCGGATGCCGTCCACCAGCGACGCGTGGTTCTGGCGATCACTGAAGACGATGTCGTGGCGGCCCAGGATGGAGGACAGCGCCAGGTTCGTCTGGAAGCCGGTGGAGATGACCACCGCGGCCTCGCGGTTGAGGAACTTGGCCAGCCGTCCCTCGAGCTCCTCGTGCAGCGCCAGCGTGCCGTTGAGCAGACGCGAGCCCGAGCACGTGGTGCCGAACTTCTCCGTCGCCTTGATGGCGGCTTCCTTGACGCGCGGGTCCGCGGACAGGCCCAGGTAGTTGTTGGAGCCGACCATGATCACCCGCTTGCCCTCGATCTCCACCTCGGTGGCGCCGTGCGACGCCTCGATGACGCGGAAATAGGGGTAGAGGCCGGTGGCCTTCGCGATGCGGTAGTCCTTCCAATTGCTGCACTTGTCGAAGACGTCGCTCATGGTGCTCTTTCTGTAGGCCTGCGTCGGGGGAGGGTTTGGGCCTCTTCAGGAGAGGCGGAGTGCGGCACTGCGGTCGCCACTCACCATGCAGGGCTCGTTCCCGAGCCGGGGGCAACCATGCGCCCGACGACCTCCCTCGGGGGACGCGGGGCCGTGAATAAAGAGGCCGAGGGGCAGTGTCAAGGCGCGGACCGTTGCTTGGGACCCTTGCGAGAGGGGCCAAAAGTCCCCTCGGCTTGACAGCACCGTTGCATTGGTGGCACCCCGCCGACGCAGACCGTCTTCCAGTGGATAATGGGAAGCAAGGTCGCCCGCCCGCCTTCGTGCGCAAGCAGCCGACCCAGGGACGGAAGGCTTTCCGGTCGCCCGTTGTTTGAGGGGGCTACGACTGGCCGGGAATTTGCTAAGCCCGGCGAAAATCGAGGAGTGGACGGTGGCCAGGTCTCTGCGGCAACGGTGGTTCGAGGGGTTCATCCAGACGGCGGTCTCCCGGCCCTGGTACGTGCTGCTGATCTCCGCATTGCTGGCCGCCGGCGGTATGGCACTGGCGTCGCGGTTGGAGTTCCGTGGTTCATTCGTCGAGCTGCTCCCGCAGGGTGCCCGCGAAGTCCAGGACCTGACACGCGTGTCACAGAAGGCGGGTGGGGACGGGTACCTGGTCATCGTCGCGAAGGGAGACACACCCGAGCGGCTGAAGGCTTACGCGCGCGAGTTGAAGGGACGGCTCGAGGCGCTCCCCGAGGTGCGCTACGTCGAGCACAGCTATGACGTGGAGTTCTTCAAGCGCCACGCGCTGTGGCTCCTGCCCGCGGAGACGCTGGCGGAGCTGCGCGCGGACCTCTCGGCGCGGGTGCGCTACGAGCGGCAGCAGGCCAATCCCTTCTATATCGACCTGGGGGCCACGCCTCCGCCGCCCACGTTCGAGGAGATTGCCCGGAAGCACTCGCCCAACGCGCCGGTGCACGAGTCCCTGGCGAACGCGGACGGCACCGAGGTCTACCTGATGCTCAAGCCCATGGGCACCGCGGGGGACCTGGACTTCGCGCGCCGCTTCGTGGAGCTGGCGCTGGGCACGGGGCGCACGCTGGCCTCGGAGCGCTACCCGGCGGTGAAGCTGGAGGCGACGGGCAACTTCCAGAACCGCATCGAAGAGGACGCGGTGATGCGCGGTGATTTGTCGCGCGCCGGCACGCTGTCCGCGCTCATCGCCATCGGCCTCATCCTGCTGGCCACCCGGCGCATCGCGGCGCTGGCGGTGGTGGGCCTGCCCGTCGTCGTCGGCCTGTTGATGACGTTCGGCATCGCGTGGCTCGCCATCGGCCACCTCAACGTGGTGACGGGCTTCCTGGTCGCCATCCTCATCGGCCTGGGCATCGAGTACGGCGTGCACCTGTGCATGCGCTACTGGGAGGAGCGGCGCACCCGCTCCGCGCGCGACGCGCTGGCCACCGCCGTGGGCGGCACCTTCAGCGGGGCGATGACGTCCGCGGTGACGAACGCGGCGGCGTTCTTCGTGCTGATGCTGGCGCAGTTCCACGCCTTCAACCAGTTCGGCTTCCTGGCGGGGCTGGGCGTGCTGCTCGCGGTGCTGGCGGCCTATGCACTGGGGCCCTCGCTGCTGGCCATCGCGGAGCGGCTGCGCCCGGCCCGCGTGGACACGGCGCCCGCCTCCGAGGTCGCCGCCCCCGTGGTGGCGCCGCCGAAGCCCGAGCGGGAGTGGCGCCGGTGGCCCACGTCCGTCCTCGTCGTGCTCGCGCTGTCCGTGGTGGGCTTCGCCGCGTTCTCCGTCTCCATCGCGCCCCGGCTGGGCTTCGAGACGGACATGCGCAAGCTGAAGGGGGACTCCCCGGCGTCGCGGCTGGATGACCACGTCACCGAGCAACTGGGCCAGCCGCTCAACCCCGCCATCTTCCTGGTGGACGACCTGGGGCAGGCGGCGAAGGTCGAGCAGGTCATCGCCGAGGTGAAGCAGAAGAACGGCGCCGACTCGGTGTTCCTGCGCACGACCTCCTTGAACGACCTGGTGCCCGGAGACGTGGAGCGCCGGGGCGCGGAGATTGGCGGCATCCGCACGCTGCTGCACGGCCTGCCCGAGGCGGCGTACGAGGATCCGCGCCTCAAGGAGCTCCAGGGGATGGTGGAGGCGAAGCCGTATGGGCTGGACTCGCTGCCCGTGGAGGTGCGCCGCCGGTTCGAGGCCACGGACGGGCAGGGCACCTTCCTGCTGCTGTTCCCCTCCGTGTCGAACTACGACACCAAGGACCTCACGCGCTGGGCGGCGCAGATCGACCAGGTGGTGGAGGGCGCGAAGGCGGCGGGCGTGGAGATGGCGGTGCTGGACAGCAACCGCATCGCCTCGCGCATCTTCGCGCTGGTGAGCGCGGACGGCCCGCTCATCCTCTGGGCGGCCGCGGCGGCGGTGTTCCTGGTCATCCTGGTGAGCCTGCGCAGCGTGAAGCGGACGCTGCTGGTGACGGGGCCGCTGTTCCTGGGCATGACGTGCCTGGCGGGCGGCATGTACCTCTTCGACGTGCAGCTCAACTTCATCAACGCGGTGGTGCTGCCCAACCTGCTCGCCATCGCGGTGGACAACTCCGTGCACCTGTATCACCGGTACGAGGAGGAGGGCCCCGGCTCGCTCGGCAAGGTGGTGCGGCACACGGGGCTTGCGGCCGTGGTCGCCACGCTGTCGAACGCGGCCGGGTACGGTGCGCTGCTCGTCGCCAACCACCAGGGCCTGCGCAGCATCGGACAGATTGCGCTCCTCGGGGTCGTGTGCACCTTTCTGGGGACCACAGTGTTCTTCCCCGCGCTGCTTGCCCTCCTGGAGCGCTGGAAGGGGCGCAAGGGCCTGCTCGTCACCCAAGAGGGCGCGGTCGTCCGGAGTCTCGATCTCGACGCGGCCACCTCCGAGGTGGGGGCGTCGGGGGAGCGGAAATCGGCGTGAGTCTCTTGAATGCCCAGGGGCTGCGTGGCTCCGTCCCGTTGAAGGGTTCCCGCGAGGCGCAGGTCCGACTCGGGCCCGTGGACCTCATCATCGTCATCGCCTGTTCGCTCGCGGCGCTGGTGCTGCTCGGCCCCGGGCGGTGGACGCTGGGGTCGCTCCACCATGTCTGGCTGTTCGCCTCGATGGCGGCGGGCCCGCTGGTGCTGCGCACGCTCGAGTCGCGCTTCCCGACGCAGCGGTGGCTGACCGTCCTGGCGGACTTCTGGTTGCTGCCCGTGGCGGTGCTCACGCACGGCTGGCTCACCCCCGTGGTGGACACGCTCAACCCGTTCCTGCGGGACGCGCAGCTGGTGGCCGCGGACCAGCGCATCTTCGGGTTCCAGGCCTCCGTGGTGCTGGCGAACGTCATCCCCGGCTGGCTCAACGACGTGCTGCTCATCTGCTACTACGGCCACTTCGTGTGGCCGCTGGTGCTGGGCATCGGCCTGTACCGGCGCGCACGCGGCGCCTCGCCGGAGTTCGACGAGTACCTGTTGGGGCTGGGGCTGCTGTTCATCCTGAACTACTCGGCGTACTCGTTGGTGCCGGCCGTGGGGCCGCGCTACTTCTTCGTCGACGCGTTCGATGCGCCGCTGCAGGGCACGCTGACGCCGTGGCTGGACTCGCTGATGCGCAGGCCCGTCTTCGCACGGGACTGCTTCCCCTCGGGGCACACGGGCACCACGCTGCTGGTGCTCTTCTATGCGTGGCGGTTCTCCCGGAAGGTGTTCTGGGTGATGTTGCTGCCGGGCCTGGGGCTCATCTTCGCGACGCTCGCCGGGCGCTTCCACTACGCCACCGACTTGTTGTGCGCGGTGCCCCTGGTGATGGTGGTGGTGGGCATGGCCACGGCGCTGACGCGGGCGGCGCGGCATCGCGAGAGCGAGAGGGCCGCGCGTTCCGTCCCGGTGGACGCTATCCTGCGCCCCTGAGCACGGCTCCGGCCCCTCGAGGCCGGCCGTGTCGGGAGCGCTCCATGTCCAGGTCCGTGTCGTCGCAGCGCGTGTCGCGGTTCGGCACCACCGTCTTCTCCGAGTTCAGTGCCCTGGCCCAGAAGCACGGCGCGGTGAACCTGGGGCAGGGGTTCCCCGACTTCGACGGGCCGGAGGTCGTGAAGGAGGCCGCGTGGCGCGCCATCCACGACGGCGTCAACCAGTACGCCATGAGCACCGGCGCGCGGGACCTGCGCGTGGCCATCGCCGAGCACTCGGCCCGCTTCCACGGCCAGGCGGTGGACCCGGACACCATGGTGACGGTGACGAGTGGGGCCACGGAGGCCATCCTCGACGTCATCCTCGGCCTGGTGGACCCGGGGGACGAGGTCATCGCGTTCGAGCCGTTCTACGACTCGTACGACGCCAACATCACCTTCGTCGGCGCCACGGCGCGCTGGGTTCCCCTGAGGCCGCCGGACGCGGCGCATGCGCAGTGGTGGTTCGACTGGGACGAGCTGCGCGCGGCCTTCAGTCCACGCACGCGGCTGCTCATCCTCAACACGCCCCACAATCCGACGGGGAAGGTCTTCACGCGCGAGGAACTGGAGCGCATCGGCGCGCTGTGCGCCGAGCATGACGTGAAGGTGCTGTCCGACGAGGTCTACGAGCACATCACCTTCGCCCCCGCGCGCCACGTGCGCCCGGCCACCGTGCCCTCGTTGGCGGACCGCACGGTGACGGTGAGCAGCGGAGGCAAGACGTTCAGCCTCACGGGCTGGAAGGTGGGCTGGGTCATCGCGCCGCCCCCACTGCGCGACGCCATCCAGCGCGCGCATCAGTTCGTGACCTTCGCCACCGCGTCCCCCTTCCAGGCGGCCATGGCGGCGGCGCTCCGGCTGCCGGACGCGTACTTCGACGGACTGTCGGCGGCCTACGCCGCGCGGCGGGAGCGGCTGTTGTCCGGTCTTCGCGACGCGGGCCTGAAGGCCCATGTCCCGGAGGGGAGCTACTTCATCCTCACGGACATCTCCGGCCTGGGCTTCGCGGACGACGTGGCCTTCTGCCGGCACCTGGTGTCGGAGGTCGGCGTGGCGGCCATCCCCCCGAGCGTCTTCTATGGCCCCGAGCACCGCCACCTGGGCCATGGGCTCGCCCGCTTCGCGTTCTGCAAGACGGACGCGGTGCTGGACGAGGCCGTGCGCCGGCTGCGCGCGAAGCTCGGGCCCGGGCGCTGAAGGCCGGCGCCCCCGCGTTGCGACGGCGGGACGGGGTTGCTACATCCCCCGGCAGAGGAGGGCGGCGTCGTTCTTCCCGGCCGCTGACGTGCGCGCGTGGACTTCTTCGGCGAGCTGTACCTGCGCAGCACGTTGCCCTTCCTGTCCGAGAGCGTGACGGCGAGGGAGGCGGACTATCTGGCGCGCGCGTTCGCCGACGTGCCCGGCCCGGAGCCCGTGGCGGACCTGGGCTGCGGCCATGGGCGCCATGCCTCGCGACTCCAGGCCTCGGGCCCCCTGGCGGGGCGCGTCATCGGGCTGGAGCGGGATGCGTTGTCGCTGGCCATGCGACGTCCGGGGTTCCCCGTGGTGCGAGGCGACCTCCGGGCCTTGCCCTTCCGGGAGGGTTCCCTGTCCGGAGCGTACGCGTGGTACTCCACCTTGTTCGCCTTCACGGACGAGGAGCACGTGCGCATCCTCCGGGAGGTGGCGAGGGCGTTGAGGCGGGGAGGGCTCCTGGTGTTCCACACGGTGCCGCACGAGCGACTGGCCGCGTCACCGGGGGCCGCGTTCCAGCGGACACTTCCGGACGGGGCCGTGTTGGAGGAGGAGAGCCACTTCGACGCGGCGACGGGGCGCGACGAGGGACGGCGGACCCTCACCCTGCGGGATGGCCGTGTCCTGTCTGCGTCCTACTCCATTCGTTACTATCCCCTTGCGGAACTGACCGCGCTGTTGGAAAGCACCGGGTTTTCGATCTCCTGGGTGCATGGCGGACTCGATGGCGAGCCGCTGACGCGACGGTCGGCCGACCTGATTGTTGGAGCGGTGCTGCGAGATGCCTGAGACCTCACATTCACGAGCGCGCGGGAACCTGCTGGGCCAGCTGCCGAAGCGGGTGGACGTGTACGAGGTCGGTCCTCGCGACGGCCTGCAGAACGAGCTGCGCACGCTGCCCACGCGGGACAAGGCGCGGCTCATCAATGCCCTGGTGGAAGCGGGCGAGAAGCGCATCGAGGTGACGTCGTTCGTCTCGCCCAAGTGGATTCCCCAACTGGCGGACGCCGAGGAGCTGCTGCGCCTGGTGGGGCGCCGCGAGGGCGTGGTGTTCTCCGCGCTGGTGCCCAACCTCAAGGGGCTGGAGCGCGCGAAGGAGGCCGGGCTGGAGGAGGCCGCGGTGTTCATCTCCGCGTCCGAGGCCCACTCCAAGAAGAACATCAACAAGAGCATCGCGGAGGCCATGGCCGGCGCGCGCGAGGTCACCACGGCGGCGCTCCAGGCCGGCATGCGCGTGCGCGGCTACCTCTCCACCGTGTGGGGCTGCCCCTACGAGGGCCATGTCCCGGTGGAGCGCGTGGTGGACATCTGCCGGCATCTGGTGGACGCGGGCATCTACCAGCTCAGCCTGGGCGACACGATTGGCGTGGGCACGCCGAGGCAGACCGAGGAGATCCTCGACGCGCTGCTCAAGCACATCCCCGTCGAGAAGCTGGCGCTGCACCTGCACGACACGCGGGGCACGGCGCTGGCCAACTCGCTCGTCGGCTTGTCCGCGGGCGTGACGACCTTCGACGCGAGCATCGGCGGGCTGGGCGGCTGCCCCTATGCGCCGGGCGCCGCGGGCAACCTGGCGACCGAGGACGCCGTCTTCATGTTCCACGGCATGGGCGTGGAGACCGGCATCAACCTGGACCGGCTGGTGGAGGCCGGGGAGATTGCCCAGGAGCTGATCGGCCGGAAGCTGGCCGGGAAGTTCCTCCAGGCCGCGCTGGGTGAGCGGGAGAAGAAGGCGTCCCGCCGCGCTCAGACCTGAGGCGCTCGTCGCAGGTAGGGCGCGGCGCTGGTGACTTCACTCCCAGTAATCATTGATGCCGGTCTGGGTCGGCATGCCGACAAGCGCCTGCTCGGCCGCCCCGGCCCCCTCTGATGAGCTCGCCGCAGGGCCTGATGTGACGTTGGTGGTGACCAGCGTTCACCGGAGCGGCGCGGGCAGGCACTTCACTCCAGGTAATGGTTGTGCGCGTGGGGGTCGCCAGTCATCCCGAGGCCCGGTGGGGCTCCTCCCAGGGCAGGCAAGGAGCCGCCGCGTTGCGTCAGCGGCCGTCGATCATCGAAGCGAGCTTCTCCTGGAGGCCCAGGTGGGCGGCGGCGGACTCCAGCATCCGGCGCTCCTTGCGGTCGATGCGCCCGTCCACCAGGGCCATCTCGACGATGTTGCGCAGGAAGACCTCGGCCTCGGGGCTGCCGCGCGCCACCAACCGGTCGAAGAGCTGCGGCCCCGCGTTGAGCGCCATCTCCACCTGTGACCACTCCACGTTCCACCGCTCCGCGCACAGCTTCAGGAGGCGCCGCTCGGCCGCGGTGACGGTGCCGTCCGCGGAGGCGATCGCGGCCATCATGTAGATGAGCCGCTGCCGCTCCTGGAGGTCCATCACCGTGTCCGAGCCCGAGGCGGGGGCCGCCGCGGCACGGGTGACGCTCGGCGGTCGAGGCACCGACGCGCGCCGCGGCCTCTCACGGAAACCCGCGTCCTCGCGCGCGTTCCACGATTCGAACGGCAGCGCGGACGCGAGCACCCAGTCCCGCTCACCGTTCGCCAGCTGCGTGCCGCAGAACTCACACGTCGTGGCCGCGCTGTTCGTCAGCGGTGCGTTGCACTGCGGGCAGCGGTCCGTGGACATGCCGTTCGCGGTGTTCGTCTTCGCTCCGTGCTTGCGCACCAGCGTGAAGACGAAGCGCTGGGGAAGGGTGGGCAGTTGGGGCGGCCGCTCGTTGACGGGGCCGATGCCCATGCGCGCGCTCCAGCGAATCTCCACCTGCGCCTTGTCGTACCCGCGAGGGTCGATCTCCAACGCGCGCACGTCGACGGAGCCCACCGCGCACTCCAGGAACACGCGCCGCCGTCCCTGCTGACGCAGGCCCTCCAGCTCCGAGCCCAGTGACTCGAGTGCCTCCGGCGTGGCGACCTTCGACAGCCCCGTCGTGTCACCCCGGCTCTGGGCGTCGATCCACTTCCAGAACAGCAGGGACGCGCGGTCCTCGAGCATCTCCAGGTTGAGCGCCGGGTCGTCCTGGCGCGCCTGCATCAGCCCATCCACGTTGCGGTGGTAGCGCGAGTGCTCCACGCCCTGGGTGATCTCCGCCAGCGTCCAGTCGTAGTTGCCGGAGTTGACCACCGCGCCGCAGAACTCGCAGCTGTTCGCCGCGCCACCCTGGAAGGGCGCGCCGCAGTTGGGGCACTTGCCCTGGAACAGGTCCGCGCCGATGCGCGTCTGCGCGCCCGGCTTGCGCACGAAGGTCCACACCTCCGTGAACGCCTCCAACGGCGCCTTGCGCGCGGACTGGATGGCCTGCGCGTCAGAGTCGCTCGCCGACACGTCCGTGTCCCGCATCCGCGCGTGGACGCGGATCTGGACGCTGTCGAACCACTCGCTCTGCTCCAGGCCGATGAGCTGGAGGTCCAGCACCTCGATGTCGGTGATGGCGTCGCGGACGCCCTGGGCGTCGAGCAGCTTCAACTGCACGCCGAAGCGCTGCCACGTCGCGTCCGACAGGAAGGGCCGCACCGGCGTCATGTCGCGCTGGAACCAGGCCTGCTGCAAGTCGAGGAACAGCCGGCGCGTGCGGTCCAGCATGGGGCCGGGCTCGAAGGCGGGGTCCTTGAGCTTCAGCGCGTTGACCCAGCCTGCCACGTCGCTGGAGCTGACCTGGGTGCGCTGCTGCGCCTCGTACTGGTCCAGCGCCTTGCGTGTCGTCGCGTCCGGGTGGAGGTTGCGCTTGTAGAGCCAGTACATGACGCCGCCGATGACCAGCAGCGGAATCATCACCTTGGGGTAGCGGAACACCAGGCGGAACGCCTCGAACAGCAGCCAGATGGGCAGGCCGTCGCCGCCGCGGTCCCGGCTGTCGGAGTTGCCTCGGGTGTAGTGCTCGCCGCCACCGCCTCGGGCCAGGGCCTCCAGGGGACCGAGGGCCAGGGCCACCAGGGCGAGTGCCGAGGGCAGATGATGCGCCCACGGGGCGAGCTGTCGGAGCAGGTTGCGTGGCGAAGGCATGCGGGGATGCTAACCGTTTCCGCCTTGCCAGACCCGCCTTCCCACCGCACTCTGCCGCGTCCCAGGGCAGCCCGCCGGGCGGGCCCTGGAAGGGGAGCGGATATGCCGGAATTCAAGGTCGACGCACGCGGTGCCATCGAGATCTGGACCATCGACGGCGAGGGCCGCCGCAATGCCATCAGCCGCGCGATGCTCCAGGAACTGGGCGCGCTCGTCGAGCGTGTGTCATCGGGTCATCAGGTCCGCGCGGTGGTCATCACCGGCGCGGGCGACAAGGCGTTCTGCGCGGGCGCGGACCTCAAGGAGCGTGCGGGCATGCAGGAGGCGGAGGTGCGCGCGTTCCTCGACGGCCTGCGCCGGACCTTCCGCGCGATCGAAAAGAGCGACTGCGTCTTCATCGCCGCCATCAACGGCGCGGCCTTTGGCGGAGGCACCGAGCTGGCGCTCGCGTGTGACTTGCGCGTGGCGGCCCCCGCGGCCGAGCTGGGCCTCACCGAGGTGAAGCTCGGCATCATCCCCGGCGGTGGCGGCACGCAGCGCCTGTCTCGCCTCGTGGGACCGGGTCGGGCCAAGGACCTCATCCTCACCGCGCGCCGGCTCAACGCGGCGGAGGCGTTCGCCATCGGCCTGGTCAACCGGCTCGCGCCCGAGGGACATCTCCTGGAGGTGGCGCACGCCCTGGCCGAGTCCGTCGTCGACAACGCGCCCATCGCCGTGGCCACCGCCAAGCACGCCATCGACGAGGGCACGGGCCTGGAGCTGGACGACGCGCTCGCGCTGGAGCTGCGCAAGTACGAGGAGGTCCTCAAGACGGAGGATCGCCTCGAGGGCCTGCGCGCCTTCGCGGAGAAGCGCGCCCCCGTCTACAAGGGCCGCTGAGCCGCGACGCACGAAGGGCGGCGGCCCGCGAGCAGCTCGCGGACCCCGCCCCGTGAAGTGCCCGGCCGCCGTCGGCCCCCCGCTCGCGAGGGGCCCGCGGCCACCGGCTCAGGCGCTGGCGCTCTTCTCGGGCGCCAGGCCGATGTTCTGCTTGTTCATGTAGCCCATGGCCTTGTCCTTGACGGTGGTGCGCAGGTCATCCCCCGTCTTGGGCGTGAGCAGCAGCGCCGCCACGCCGCCGGCCACCGCGCCGATGACGAACAGCCCCAGGCCGCCCAGGCCGGAGCGCGCCGGCTTGTACGTCGTCAGGCCGATGTGGCGCAGCGCATCATCCGGCTCGAAGTCATCCCAGCGGTCCTTGGCCACGCGGGGAAGCTCGTCGAGGAGCTTGTGGGCCACCCACTTGCGGTACAGCTCACTCTTGGCCAAACCCTTCGCCGTCCACTTCGCCTTCTTCTTCGCGAACATGCATCCCTCCAGGGCCAGTGTGGTCGGGGCCGCGTCGCGGGCGCGGCGTGACCCCTATGAGCCTTGAAGGTAGGCAGGGGAGCCCGTGCCGCCACCCCCCGCGCCCTGGGGGTCGTTCGTCGCGTCGCCGTTTGGACGCACTCCCAGGCCCACCCCCTTGGAGAGGGGGCAGCCAGGCTCGGGGCTTTCTGGTATGTCGCCGGGCGCTCCCCGGGCCTCCAGGCGGTGCGAGAAGGTCGCCGCGCGGGGACCCTTTGCGATAGATCCGCCCGACATGGACTTCGAACTTCCCGAGAGTCACCGCGCCCTCCAGTCCTCGCTTCGCGACTTCTGCGAGGACCGCGTGAAGCCGTACGCCGCCCAGTGGGATCGCGAGGAGAAGTTCCCCATGGACGTGGTGCGGGAGCTGGGACAGCTCGGCGTCATGGGCATCCTGGTGTCGGAGCAGTACGGCGGGGCGGACATGGACTCGCTCGCCGTGGCGGTGGCCGTGGAGGAGATCGCCCGCTACGACGGCTCGCTCGCCCTCACCGTGGCCAGCCACAACGGCCTGGGCACCAGCCACCTGCGGGTCTTCGGCACCCCGGCCCAGCACGAGAAGTACCTGCCGAAGCTGGCCTCCGCCGAGTTCCTGGGCGCCTGGGGCCTGACGGAGCCGGGCTCGGGCTCGGACGCGTCGGGCATGAAGACCACGGCGGTGCGCAAGGGCGACGGCTGGGTGCTCAACGGCACCAAGATGTTCATCACCCAGGGCACCGTGGGCGACGTCTTCGTGGTGCTCGCGGTGACGTCCCCCGACAAGCGCCAGAAGGGCATCACCGCGTTCCTGCTGGAGAAGGGGATGCCCGGGTTCAGCCAGCGCGCCATCCACGGCAAGCTGGGCATGCGCTCCTCGGACACGGCGGAGCTGGTGCTGGAGAACGTGGAGGTCCCCGACTCGCACCGCGTGGGCGAGGTGGACCACGGCTTCATCGACACGATGAAGATCCTCGACAAGGGCCGCATCACCATCGGCGCGCTGGCGGTGGGGCTGGCCCGGGGCGCGCTGGAGGAGTCCGCGCGCTACGCCAAGGACCGCACCGCCTTCGGTCAGCCCATCGCGGACTTCCAGGCCCTGCGCTGGATGATGGCGGACATGAAGACGGAGACGGACGCCGCGCGGCTGCTCGTCCACCGGGCGGCGAGGCTCGCCGATGCGGGCCAGCCGTACTCCAAGGAGGCCTCCATGGCGAAGCTCTTCGCCTCCGAGGTCGCCACCCGCTCGGCCGCCAAGGCCGTGCAGATCCACGGGGGCTATGGCTACACCCGTGAATTCCCGGTTGAACGCTACCTCCGCGACGCCAAACTGTGTGAAATTGGCGAAGGAACCAGCGAGATCCAACGCACCATCATCGCGAGAGAGACCTTCAAAGGGGCTTGATGGACACCGCACGGCTGGAGGGACTCGGGCTTCAAGTCCGTGAGGACGTGGCCGGCACCGAGGCGGTGCTGGACCTGGAGTCGTCGCCGCTCGTCAATCCCGTGACCAAGGCGTTCATCGCCGAGGTGACCTTCCAGGTGATGGGGGACCGGCTCATCCCCATCTCCCCGGCGGCGGTGGTGGGACTGGCGCCCATCCTCATCGGCGCGCTGAGCGACGTGGCGGACATCGAGGCGCTGCTGTCGGATGCCTTCAACGAGCACATCTTCCACGTGCAGCGCCGCTCCGCGGAGCTCCAGGTCCTGGGGTTGTCGCCCAGGGTGGACGCGGACACGCTGGAGTTGACCACGGACGTGGTGGAGGGGGACCTGTCGGTCCTGCTCGCGGCGGACCGGCTGGGCAACTTCCGCATCGCGCGGGTGCAGCGCGACAAGGTGGACGTGGCCGGCGGTGCGGGCCACACGCTGGAGCTGTCGGAGTTCCGGGAGCGGGCGGCGCTGACGGGCTACCTGGCGGCCCTCCTGGGGGAGCCGGCGAGCCGTCCCCAGCCGACGCCCACGGGGCTGGTGCGCTTCTCGGACATCGTGGAGAAGTTCGGCGCGGAGTCGTTGGTGCCGCCCAGGAGCAGCCTGGAGTTGCTGGCGCAGTTGCAGGTGGAGGGCCGGCCGTACCGCTTCGCCGCCGCGAGGGTCGCGGGGCGCACCTTCCGGGGCCTGTTGGCGGGAGCCCAGGGCAAGGTGTGGGCGGGGCGGTTCGAGCTGGATGAGTTCCCCGGCATCGTCCGGATGGTGGCGTCGTTGTTGAAGGTGCGTCCGGAGGCCGTGAGGTTGGTGGGCCCCGACGCGCCGCAGGAGTGAGAGACGTCCGTGGAGAAGCTCAGTCCGTCGGAGCGGGTGGAGGCCCTGGAGAAGCGGCTGGGGTTCGTGTTCTCGCGCAGGGAGGTCGCGCTCGAGGCGCTCACCCACAAGACCTACGTCAACGAGACGCGGGACAAGGACCTCAAGGACAACCAGCGGTTGGAGTTCCTGGGGGACTCGGTGGTGAACCTGGCCGTGAGTCACCGGCTGATGGATCGCTTCCCGACGATGCCCGAGGGCGACCTCACCAAGCTGCGCGCCCGCATCGTCAACGAGGACGGCCTGGCCCGCGTGGCCCGGAGCGTGCCGCTGGGTGATCTGCTGCTGCTGGGCCGGGGCGAGACGCTGTCGGGCGGGCGCGAGAAGAACTCCGTGCTGGCGGACGCGCTCGAGGCCGTCTTCGGTGCCATCTACCTGTGTGCGAGCCTGGAGACCGCCGCGCAGCTGGTGGACAAGTGCTTCGCGGAGCTCCTGGACGAGGTCTCCAGCGGCCAGGGGCGGCTGGACTACAAGACGCTCCTGCAGGAGATGGCCCACGAGAAGCTGAAGGTGTCGCCGCGCTACCGCGTGGTGTCCGAGGCGGGGCCGGAGCACTCGAAGGTGTTCGAGGTGGAGGTGTCGCTCGGTGAGGCGCCCTTCGCTCGGGCCACCGGGCGAAGCAAGAAGGAGGCGGAGCAGTGCGCGGCCCAGGTCACCCTGGAGCGCCTCAAGCGGGAGGCCGCCGCCAGCCCGCCCCCCGGCCCCGAGGGGCAGGCCCCCACCTCCGAGGAGGGGATGGCCGCCCCCGCGCCGGTGACCCCGGAAGTGCCACCGGACGACAACCCGACGTGAAACCCCTTGGAGGGGAGAGGGGTGGGGAATAAGGTGCCGCGCCCATGCGTCCCTCCGCCCCCTTGCGTCTGTCGCTCGCCCTGGTGGCCTGCCTGTGGGCAGGGGTCGCCGTGGCCGCGGCGCCCGCGGCTCCGGGCAAGTGGACCAAGAAGGTGACGGCGGGCAAGGACGTCTACGCCACCTTCAAGACGAGCGCGGGGGACATCACCGTGCTGCTCTTCTCCAAGGACGCCCCCAAGACGGTGGCGAACTTCGTGGGCCTCGCGGCCGGGGAGAAGGAGTGGCGCGACCCCAAGTCCGGGGAGATGTCCAGGAAGCCCCTCTACGACGGCACGGTGTTCCACCGCGTCATCCCGGGCTTCATGATTCAGGGCGGAGACCCCACGGGGACGGGCTCGGGTGACCCGGGCTTCCGCTTCGAGGACGAGTTCCAGTCCGGCCGCACCTTCGACAAGGTGGGCCTGTTGGCCATGGCCAACCGGGGGCCGGGCACCAACGGCAGCCAGTTCTTCATCACCACCAGTACGCCGGACCACCTGACGAACCGGCACACCATCTTCGGCGAGGTGGTGAAGGGCTATGACGTGGTGGAGCGCATCGGCGGCCTGCCCCGGGACAACCGCGACCGGCCCCGCGAGGCGGTGGTGCTCACCAAGGTGGAGCTGAGCGACAAGGCGCCCCCGGGCCTCGCCGCGACGCAGGCCCCGGCGGATGCGCCGACCCGGCCCGGGGCGACGCCGAAGCGGAAGGGGTCGCAGCAGCCCGAGTCGACCCGGCCGTGGTGAGACGTGAAAGACGGGCCTGCGACTTCGGCGGGCCTCTGGTAGATGGGAGGAGTGTCGTGACGTTTTACATGGAGGACGCACCGCGGACGGTGAGCCGCCCGACGTCCCAGCCGTAGGCCGCCCGCCTGCCCGCCGCTCCCCGGCAGAAGCCAGGGACGCGGGTCTGTTATAGGGCGTTCATTTGGAAGTCTCCCCTCAGGGGCTCCCGGCATCGCGGGACTCCCAGACCACCTTCGAAGCAATGGCCTCTCCCAAGAACCACCGCAGCGGCTTCGCCGCGCTCATCGGACGCCCCAACGTGGGCAAGAGCACCCTGCTCAACGCGCTCACCGGTGAGAAGATCGCCATCGTCTCCGGCAAGCCGCAGACGACCCGCAACCGCATCCTCGGCGTGGTGACGCGCCCCGAGGGGCAGGTCGCCTTCATCGACACCCCCGGCATCCACCAGGCCAAGGGGGAGCTCAACCGCTACATGGTGGAGACGGCGCTGCAGGCCGCGGAGGAGGTGGACCTGGTCCTCTTCCTCATCGAGCCGCCCGCCGGCGAGAAGCTCGAGGTGAGTCCGGGCAACCGCACCATCCTCGAGCGGCTGCAGAAGCTGGGCAAACCCACCTTCCTGGTCATCAACAAGATCGACTCGCTGCCCAAGGCGGCGCTCTTGCCGCTGATTGATCTGTACCGGCAGGAGTTCCCGTTCGCGGAGGTGGTGCCCATCTCCGCCCGCGAGAAGGACGGCGTGGAGCGGCTGTTCCACGCGGTGCTGGGCCACCTGCCGGAAGGCGAGCGCATCTTCGACGAGGACATGCTCACCGACCAGCAGGAGCGCACGCTGGTGGCGGAGTACATCCGCGAGCAGGTGCTGCGTCACTGCCGTCAGGAGATTCCGTACTCCACGGCGGTGCTGGTGGACATCTTCGATGAATCCGAGCGCGAGCCCCGTCCGGGCACGCCGCCGGGCCAGCTGGGCGGACTCATCCGCATCGCCGCGTCCATCTACGTGGAGCGCGACAGCCAGAAGGCCATCATCATCGGCAAGCAGGGACAGATGTTGAAGACGATTGGCACCGACGCGCGCAAGTCCGTGCAGCGGCTGCTGGGAGCGCATGTCTACCTGGACCTGCGCGTCCGGGTGGAGCCGCGCTGGAGCGAGCGCCCCGAAGGCCTCAAGAAGCTGGGATACGACTGAGATGAAGCCCCTGGTCGCCATTGTCGGACGCCCCAACGTGGGCAAGAGCACGCTGTTCAACCGTCTCATCGGCAGGCGCCTCGCGCTGGTCGAGGACCAGCCGGGCGTGACGAGAGACCGTCACTACGCGGACGCGGTGTGGGGAGGCCGCTCGTTCACCTTCATCGACACGGGCGGCTTCGTCCCGGGCGAGAAGGACTCCCTGCTGCAGCAGGTGCGCGAGCAGGCGCAGCTGGCCGTGGAGGAGTGCGACGTCATCGTCTTCGTCGTGGACGGGCGCGACGGCGTCACGCCCGCGGACGAGGCGGTGGCCGGCTACCTGCGCAAGAGCGGCAAGCCCGTCATCGTCGCGGCCAACAAGCTGGACAACACCACGGGCACGATGCAGGCCCTGGCCGCGGACTTCTACAAGCTGGGCCTGGGCGAGGTGCACGCGCTGTCCGCCGAGCACGCCCTGGGCATCAACGGCCTGTTCGACGAGGTGGTGGAGAAGCTGCCGCCGAAGGAGGAGGGCGAGGACGACACCGCGCCCCCGGACGACGGCATCATCCGCGTGGCCATCATCGGCCGGCCCAACGTGGGCAAGAGCACCCTGGTCAACGCCATCCTGAAGGAGAAGCGGGTGGTGGCCAGCGACGTGCCGGGCACGACGAGAGATCCCATCGACTCGCCGCTCGAGTACAAGGGCAAGAAGCTGCTCCTCACGGACACCGCGGGCATCCGGCGCAAGAAGACGATTGCCCACCAGGTGGAGAAGTACTCGGTCATCGCGGCGCTGAAGGTGATGGAGCGCAGCGACGTGGCGGTGCTGTTGATGGACGCCACGGAGCCCGCGGTGGACCAGGACGCGAAGCTGGCGGGCCTGGCCGAGGAGCGGGGCCGCGCGCTGGTCATCGTGGTGAACAAGTGGGACCTGGTGGACCAGGACCAGCGTCGCCAGGAGGCCTACCGCGAGTCGCTCAAGCACGCGCTGAAGTTCGTGGGCTACGCGCCCATCCTCTTCACGTCCGCGCTGACGGGCTCGAAGGTGGAGAAGGTGGTGGACGTGGCGGTGGAGCTGGCCGAGCAGTTCCGGTTCCGGGCGCCCACGCCCCAGCTCAATCGCCTGTTGGAGCACATGGTGGACAACCACCCGGCGCCCATCGCCCGGGGCAAGCCCCTGCGGCTGTACTACATCACCCAGGTGGCGGCGGCGCCCCCGACGTTCGCGCTCACGTGCAACTACCCGGAGGGCGTTCCGGACATGTACAAGCGCTACATCACCAATCAGCTCCGCAAGACGTTCGACCTGCGCGTGCCCATCCGGCTCTTCTTCAAGGAGCGCCCCGGCAAGGCCAAGCGAGAGGCGCGAAAGAAGCCCCACCTCCAGGGCAAACACTGAAGCGTCCGTGCGTTGACACTCGCGGCGCGCGCTCCGTACAGTGCGCCGCCCTCCCGCTCTCCGACAGGGTAGAGCATCGAAGCGCAGAGAGAGGTTGACCGACGTGGCTGGAACCAAGACCGAGAAGATTCGCCAGCAGGAGCTTCGTCAGCCGGACACCTTCCAGAAGGTGGGCAACGACGCGCGTGACTGGCTGGCCCAGCGGCAGAAGCTCATCGGCATCGTCGTCGCCGTCATCATCCTCGGCGGCGTGGGCGCGGCCATCGCCAGCGAGCTGTCCAAGCGCGGCGAGGAGAAGGCGTCCCAGGCCCTGGGCCAGGCGCTCTCCGTGCTGGACCGTCCCATCGACGGCGTGCAGCCCGCCCAGCCCGGCGACACGGAGACGCCCTTCAAGAGCGTCAAGGAGCGCGACGAGGCGCTGGTGAAGGCCCTGTCGGACTTCCGCAAGGAGCACGGCGGCACCCGCTCGGCCACCACGGCCGCGCTGTCGCTGGGCGAGGCGCAGTTCCGCCTGGGCAACTTCGCGGACGCGCAGGCCTCCTTCGGCGAGTTCCTCAAGGGCGCCGCCCAGAATGATCCGCTCCGCGCGGGCGCGTTCGAGGGTCAGGGCTACGCCTTCGAGGCGGAGAAGAAGTTCGACGAGGCCCTGAAGGCCTTCGAGCAGATGGGCGCCGCGGGCGGTGGGGAGTTCCTGGCGGGCATGGGCGACTACCACAAGGGCCGCATGCTCATCGCGCAGGACAAGAAGGACGAGGCGGCCAGCGTCCTGTCGAAGGTGTCGACGGACCACCCGAACACCACCGCGGCGCGGCTGTCGAGCGAGCGGCTGGCGGTGCTGGCCTCGCAGGGCGTGAAGATTCCGGTGCCGGCGCAGCCCGCCGCCACTGGTACGGACGCGGGGTAGCACGGACGATGAGGAAGCAGCGCGTGAGCTGGAAGCATTGGCTGGGGAGCGCTGTGGCGCTCGGTCTCCTGGGCGGGTGCAGCAGCCTGCCGCGCTACGGCAATCCGGAGCTGCCTCGGACGGAGCAGGCCCCGCCGCTGGATTACTTCTCCGTGGCCTGGTGGGCGCCGTTGGTGACGCCCACCCTCATGGAGTACGCCCCGCGCGAGGTCGCGACGCCGGCGTATGACGGGCTGAGCAGGACTGTCATCGCGCTGACGCGGGACGGGTTCATCCGCGGCATCGGGCCGGACGGCCAGGTGAAGTGGTCCAAGAAGACCAGCACGCGCTTCGCGGCGGGCGCCCGGGTGAGCGACGGCGTCGCCTTCATCCCCGGGGGCGACGGCACGCTGTACGCGCTGGACGCGGCCACGGGCGAGGAGAAGTGGAAGTACGTGGCCGGCGAGTCGCTGGCGACGGTGCCCGTCGTGGCCGAGGGCCTGGTGCTGGTGGCCTCGGAGAGCGACACCCTGTTCGCGGTGAAGGCCGCGGATGGCGTGTGGGCCTGGCAGTACCGCAGGGATCCTCCGTCGGGCTTCTCGGTGCGCGGCGCGTCCACGCCGCTGGTGCGCGAGGGCAATGTCTACGTGGGCTTCTCCGACGGCTACGTCGTCTCGCTGACCATGCGGGACGGCAGCGCCAACTGGGAGAAGTCCCTGTCCGGCAGCGGCAACGAGTTCCTGGATGTGGACTCGACGCCGGTGATGGACGAGCACGGTCAGCTCTACGTGGCCTCGTACAAGAGCGGCATCTACGCGCTCGAGGCGGAGTCCGGGGACCTGGTCTGGACCAGCTCCGTGGGCGGCATGACGGCGCTGCTGTCGAAGGGGAAGATGCTCTTCGCGGTGGGCGATGGCCGTGTGGACGCCTACCTGGCGGAGGACGGGCGGCTCCTGTGGACGCACCCCCTGGGTGAAAGGGCCGCGCAGGCTCCAGTGTTCGCCAAGGGAATGCTCATCGTCCCCATCCAGCGCTCGCTGCTGTTCCTGGACCCGAAGACGGGCCAGGCGCGCGTGTCGTGGAACCCCGGGGACGGCGTCTCGGCGACGCCCTTCGTGGCGGGCTCGAAGCTGTTCGTGCTCTCCAACAACGGCTGGCTCTACGCGTTGGACTTCAACGGATTGAAGGGGTGACGGCGGTGACGACCCGGACGGTCCGCGTGGTGGCGGCGCTGATTCCCGGTCCCGTCGACACCCAGCGCTTCCTGGTGCAGCAGCGGCTCCCCGGTGGGAGCCGCGCGCTCCTGTGGGAGTTCCCCGGCGGCAAGGTGGAGGCCGGGGAGACGGACGAGGTGGCCCTCGCCCGCGAGTGTCGCGAGGAGCTGGATGTGGAGCTCTCCGTGGGCCGGCGGCTGTGGGAGGGCAAGCACCCGTACCCGGACCTGACGGTGGAGCTGGTGCTCTACGCGGCGCGGGTGGTGTCGGGCGAGCCGAAGCCGCTGGGGGCGCATGCGCTGGCGTTCCACACGCCGGTGGAGATGCAGGCCCTGCCGTTCTGCGAGGCGGACATCCCGCTGCTGGACGAGCTGGTGGCGGGAAGGCTGGGCGCGCTCGATTGATGCTTCAGCGGACGTTCCAGCACATCCCCGGCGTGGGGCCCTGGCGTGAGAAGGACTTGTGGGCGCGGGGCATCAAGAGCTGGGATGACTTTCCGGCGGCCGGACAGGGTGTGGCCATCACCCGGAAGACGGACGACATCGCGCGCGAGCGGATTGCCCAGGCCCGTGAGGCGCTGGAGCGCCGGGACCTGCGGCGGCTCGCGGAGCTGGTTCCTCCGCGGGAGCACTGGCGGCTGTATCCCGAGTTCCAGCACGACGCCGTCTACTTCGACATCGAGACGGATGGCCGGGAGGCACAGGCGCCCACGGTGGTGAGCCTGTTCGACTCGACCGGGCTGCACGTGTTCATCCAGGGGCGGAACATGGATGCGCTGCCGGAGGCGATGGCGGCCCGCCGGCTGTGGGTGACGTTCAACGGCTCCACCTTCGACGTGCCGGTGTTGAAGAACTACTTCGGGCCGGCGCGCTTCCCGGTGCCGGAGGCGCACATCGATCTGCGCTTCGTCACGCGGCGGTTGGGGATGGGCGGCGGGCTGAAGGACATCGAGGGCCAGATTGGCGCCGAGCGTCCGCCGCACATGAAGGGTGTGAACGGCTATGACGCGGTGCTGCTGTGGCGTGCGTACACGCGGCGCGGCGACGTGGAGGCCCTGCGGTTCCTGGTCGAGTACAACCTGTATGACTCGTTCCAGCTCCGCACGCTGATGGACGTGGCGTACAACCGCGGCGCGGATGACTTGAACCAGGACGTGCCCCGGCTGCCCGTGTTCGAGCGCGGGGATGTCCTGTACGACGTGAGCCGCATCATCCTGGAGCTGGGACCCACGGAGCGGGATCTGCAGACGCTTGCCCGGGTCCGCGCCGAGGAGCAGCTTCCCTGAGCCGGAGCGGGCAGGGTGGTTTCGTGTCGTCACCCTTCTGGAGTCTCTTCCGGTGAACAACCGGGCGTCGGCGCGTGGCCGGGGCCGTGGAATGCGCCGGGGAGTCGTTTGTAGGGTGTGACTCACCCTGGAGGGATGCGCACATGAGCGAACCGACGGACCCGATGCAGAGCTCGGAGACGCCCAAGCCCGGCTCGGCTGGGAAGAAGGCCGCGCTGATCGGAGGTCCCCTGGTGGCCGTGGGAGTGGGCGTGGCCGTGGCGATGGGCGCGTTCCGCAAGGAGCCGGTGCCCGTGCCCGTGGTGGCGGAGGCGCCGAAGCCCGTGGATGCTGGAGTCGCTCCCGCGGCGCCCACGGCGTCGCTTCCGGAGAGTGACGGCCGGGTCCGTGAGCTGGCGAGTCGGATGTCGGAGGAAGCCGAGCTCCAGCGCTGGCTCCAGGAGAAGGACCTGGTGCGCCGGGTGACGGCGGCCGTGAACAACGTCGCCGACGGCACGAGTCCTCGGATGGTGCTGGGGTTCCTGGCGCCGGCCGGTGGGTTCCAGGTCGTCGAGGGCAAGGACAAGAAGGTGACCATCGACCCGCGCAGCCATGCCCGGTACGACCTGGTCGCGCGTGTGTTCGGGACGTTCGATGCGCAGGTGGCTCGGAGCCTGTTCAAGGACCTGAAGCCGCTCATCGACCAGGCCCATGGCGAGATTGCTCCGCCGGGACAGTCGTTCGACTCGACGCTCAACCGGGCCATCGAGCATCTGCTCTCGGTTCCGGTTCCGGTTCCGGAGGGCGCGCTGGAGGTCCAGCCTCAGGCCGGGCTCTATGTCTACGCGTCGCCCGAGCTGGAGGGCTTGAGCAAGGCGCAGAAGCACCTGCTGCGAATGGGTCCGCAGAACATCCGGGTCATCCAGGCGAAGCTGAAGGAGCTTCAGACTGCCTTGGAGCTGCCGCCCGTGGCGGAGCGTTAGCGGGCCCGGGAGGGCGCTACATCCTGGAACCGGGATGTTCCGGGCCTGGGCTGCGGGCGTGAATGTTCTGGGGCCGCCTGGGCACCGGAAGAATGTTCTTGGGGCGCGAAGAATGTTCCTGGGGCGCGAAGAATGTTCCGCCGGGCCTCAGGAATATTCCTGAGGCCTCTGCTCAGCGGCGCTTCTTCTTCTTCGAGGGCGCTGGAGCCGGCGCCGGCTTCTCCTTTTCGCCGGCGATCTGGAACGTGGTCCGGAGCTCATCGACCTCGCGGCCCAGGGTGTCCGTGAAGGCCGTTCCGGTCTGGGCGTCGACGACCAGCGTGTACGAGAAGCCGGTCTTCAGCGGCTGGGGCAGGACGATGCGGTAGACGAGCTTGTCGTCGGATTCCTCGGCGACGTCGTCGGAGACCATGGCGCGCTCGGCCTCGTCGAACAGGCGGACCCGGTAGTTGCGCAGGCCGTGCGAGGCCGTGAGCTCGAGGCTGGACGTGGGCTGGATGAGGGGCTTGTCGCCGGGTTCGAGGGAGATCTCCGCGAGGTCGCTCGTGCCGGCATCGGCAAGGGGCTGGTAGCGCAGCGCGAACGTGGTCGGAGGCGGGGTCTTGGGGGCCTCGGGCACGGCGGCGACGCTCGCATCGGGGGCTCCGGGGGCCGTCTTGTCCGGGCAGCCAGTCAGGGCGAGCAGGCCGCAGCAGAACGCGGAGGCCAGCGCGGTTCGTCGAAGCAAACGCATGGCGGGCACGGTACGCGTCCAGCGTGGCCGCGAGAAGCGAGGAGTCGCGACCAGTGCCCAGCCGGGCAGGCGCTCGGTCCGGAACGAGGTTCGGTGAACGGTGCGCGGACAGGTCCGGCGTGATCCGGAACGAGGGACGACGAACAGTGTGCGGAAGGTCTGGGACGGCATGTCGGCTCAAGTGTCGGAGGTACGGGCAGAGGCTCCGGTGGGGCCCCAATTCAGGGGCTTCGGGAGGGACGCCAGGAGGCCCGGGGATGGCCCAGGAGAGCCCGCCGTCCACCCTGGTCTCCCTCTGTCGAAACGTCCGATAACATGCGTTATGTAAACTAAGCCTGCGGGGAACCAGGGGGCGATTTCGTCGGGTTCTTCCCCGCTGCCCCCGGGCTTTCCGGGCGCCGTTCCGGCCGTTCCATCCGCCAAGATGCGGGCCTCCGCCCACCCACCAGCTTCACCCCGAACGGCCCCATGAGAGTCCTCGACAGCCTGCTCGCGGATGCACGCTTCGCGTTCCGCACGTTCCGTCGCGCGCCCGGCTTCGCCGCGGCAGCCATCCTCTGCCTCGCCCTGGGCATCGGCGCGAACGCCGTCATCTTCAGTGCCGTCCATGGCGTCCTCCTCCGCCCGCTGCCGTACGCCGAACCCGAGCGAATCGTCTCGCTCGTCGAGTTCCGTGCCCACGGCAGCGGCGGCCCGGTGTCCTGGCTCACGTTCTGGGACTGGCGCGACCAGGCCAAGGCCTTCGAGCACATCACGGCCTTCACCGTTGGCGGCTCCATCCTCCGCGCCGATGGCGACTCCGAGCGCCTCGAGGCCACCCGTGGCACCTCCGGCTACTTCGCCGTCCACGGCGTGCCTCCGTTGCTCGGCCGCACCTTCGTCCCCGGCGACGACCAGCCCGGCCATGAGCCCGTCGCCGTCCTCAACGAGGCCCTGTGGCGTCGCCGGTTCGGCGCCAATCCCGCCGTCCTCGGCCGCACGGTGCTCCTCGATGACATTCCCCACACCGTGATTGGCGTCGTCCCCGAGTCCTTCGACCCGAAGACGGACGTCTGGCTCCCGTTGGTCGCTCCCGCCGATGCCCGTGGCCGCTTCTCCACGCTGCTCTCGGTCCGCGGCCGGCTGGCCCCGGGCTTCACCGTCGAGTCCGCCCACCAGGAACTCGCGGCCGTCACCGCCGCCATCGCCGCCGCGAGCCCGGACGCCCTCAAGGAGCGCACCTCCCGCGTCGAATCGCTCGCCGACGCCCGGACCCGCCTCTGGAGCGGCCCCTTGAAGCTCCTGCTCGGCGCCGTGGCCCTGGTCCTCCTCATCGCCTGCGCCAACGTCGCGAACATCCTGCTCGCGCGAGCCGGCGCCCGGCATCAGGAGCTCGCCGTTCGCGTGGCCCTCGGGGCCAGCCGCGCCCGCGTCATCCAGCAACTCCTCGTCGAGAGCCTCCTGCTCGCGCTCATGGGCGGCGCGCTCGGCGGATTGCTCGCGCGCTGGGGCCTGGACGGCCTGCTCGCCGTGGCCCCCGAGTCGATGCCTCACCGGGCCGCCATCGCCCTCGATGGGACGTCGTTCCTGTTCCTCGCGGCCATCTCCATCACCAGCGGCCTGGTCTTCGGACTGCTTCCCGCGCTCCAGTTGTCCCGGCTCGACCTCCGAGGCGCCGTGCCGTCCTCGGGCCGCCGGCTCCGCTCCACGCTGGTCGTCCTGGAGCTGGCCCTCTGTCTGGTCCTGCTCGTCGGCGCGGGCCTGCTGGGCCGAGGCTTCCTCCAGCTCCTGGGGACCTCGCCCGGGCTGGCCTCCGAGCAGCTCCTCACGCTGCACATCGCCATCCCCGACAGCCGGTTCTTCAACGACCAGGGCCTGGATACCCACGTCCCACAGACGCTCCTGGAGCCCATCCTCGAGGAGGTCCGAGCCCTCCCGGGCGTGAGCGCCGCGGCGATGACCTCGCTCCTGCCCATCCAGCGCGCCTGGAACAACGCCCGCTACGTCATCGAGGGCGAACCCCCGCCGGAGCCCGGCACGGAGCCCCGCGCCGAGCGACGCTCCACCAGCCCCGGGTTCTTCGCCACCGTCGGAATCCCGCTGCGCCAGGGCCGGGACTTCACCGCCGCCGACGCAGCCCCCGGCCAGCCCGCCACCGTCATCATCAACGAGACGCTTGTGCGCCGGCACTTCCCGGACGGCCAGGCCCTGGGGCGCCAGCTCCGCCTGGGTACCGGGCCGCACACCATCATCGGCGTGGTCGGCGACGTTCGGCAGGCCGGGCTCGACAAGACGCCGCTCGCGGAGCTCCACGTCCCATACGGACGCCCCTGGGGCGATGACAGCCTGGTCCTCGTCGCCCGGACGTCGGTGCCCCCCGAAACCCTCCTGCCGCCTGTCCGCGAGGCCGTGCGCCGAGTCGACTCGGGCCTGCCCGTCTTCCGCGCCCTCACCATGGACCAGGTCATCACCGAATCGCTCGGCTTCCGCCGGCTCGTGCTCGGCCTGCTCGGAGGCTTCGCGGCGCTGGCCCTGGTGCTCTCCACCTACGGGCTCTACGGCGTCATCTCGCTGCTCGTCTCCCAGCGCACCCGTGAGCTGGGCATCCGCATGGCCCTGGGCGCCCGGCCGAGCGATGTCCTGAGGCTGGTCCTGGGCCAGGGCGCGAGGCTCGCGGGCGTAGGCATCGCCCTGGGGCTCGTGGGCGCCCTGGCGCTGACCCGCATGCTCGAAAGCCAGCTCTACGGCGTCACGGCGACAGATCCGCTGACCTTCATCGCCGTGGCCACCCTCTTCGCGCTCGTCGCCCTGCTGGCCTGCTGGCTCCCCGCGCGACGGGCCACCCGCGTGGACCCGCTCGTCGCCATGCGGACCTGAGTCGCCCCGAGGCCGCCCTCGACGCACCGCGACGGGCGGCCCGGGGAGCGACCTCATCCCAGGAACGGGCGCGAACACCCTGGAAATCACAGCCCAAGCCCCCACGTATGGCCCCAGCGCGAGGAATCCCCCGGCCGCTCGGATGTTCAGGGTGGTTGGGAATTCTTCCCGGCTTTTTTCCCGGTTGACCCACGCAATGGGTTACCGCAGAACCGCGACACCCCCGGCCCTGGAAAGGACCTGTCCATGAAACGGTTGTTCCTGATTGCCACCCTCGTCGGCGCCGCTCCGGCCCTGGCCGACGAAGGCATGTGGACGTACAACAACTTCCCGTCCGCGAAGGTGAAGGAGAAGTACGGCTTCGAGCCCACCCAGCAGTGGCTCGACAAGGCCCGGCTGTCGTCCGCGCGGCTCGCGGGCGGCTGTTCGGCCAGCTTCGTGTCCCCCAACGGCCTGGTGATGACCAATCACCACTGTGCCCGCGGCTGTATCGAGCAGCTCTCCGGCGCGAAGAAGGACTACATCGCCAACGGCTTCTACGCGAAGACCGAAGCCGAGGAGACGCAGTGCCCGGCGATGGAGATCAACCAGCTCGAGCAGATCACCGACATCACCGAGACGCTGAACAAGGCGACGCAGGGCCTGTCCGGCAAGCAGTACGCCGACACCCTGAAGGCGAAGATGTCCGAGCTGGAGCAGGCGTGCTCCGCGGGCGACGCCAAGGTGCGCTGTGACGCCGTCACCCTGTACCAGGGCGGCAAGTACAACCTGTACAAGTACCGCCGCTTCCAGGACGTGCGCCTGGTCATGGCGCCCGAGCACGCCATCGCCTTCTTCGGCGGAGACCCGGACAACTTCGAGTTCCCCCGGTGGGACCTGGACGTGACGTTCCTGCGCGTCTACCAGGACGGCAAGCCGGCCAAGACGGACAACTACTTCAAGTGGTCCGAGAAGAGCGCCAAGGAGGGTGACATCACCTTCGTGTCCGGCCACCCGGGCCGCACCTCGCGCGGGCTGACCATCGCGGAGCTGGAGTACCAGCGCGACGTGGCCATGCCGAAGATGCTGTTCATGATGTCCGAGCTGCGCGGCATGGTGTCCGAGTTCCAGAAGCGCGGCCCCGAGCAGAAGCGCATCTCCAACAACCTGCTGTTCGGCGTGGAGAACGGCCTGAAGGCGACCAAGGGCCGTCTGGAGGCGCTGCAGGACAAGAAGTTCTTCGGCCAGAAGGTCGCCGCCGAGCAGGACCTGCGCAAGAAGGTCGAAGCCAACCCGGAGATGAAGAAGAAGTACGGCGCCGCGTGGGATGAGATCGCCAAGGCCCAGGCGCAGATGGTCAACATCCGCAAGGACCTGTCCTTCGTCGAGCAGGGCGCGGGCCTGTCCTCCAGCCTGTACAGCATCGCCAAGACGCTGGTGCGCGCCTCCGAGGAGCTCCCCAAGGAGAACGGTCAGCGCCTGCGCGAGTTCAACCAGGCCAACCTGCCCGCGCTCCAGGCTCAGCTCTTGAGCCCCGCTCCCATCTACCCGGAGCTGGAGATCCTCCGCCTGAGCTTCGGCCTGACGAAGATGCGCGAGGAGCTGGGCTCCAACCACCCGTTCGTCAAGAAGGTCCTGGGCAACGAGTCCCCCGACAAGCTGGCGGCCCGCCTGGTGAAGGGCTCCAAGCTGTGCGTCCTCAAGGACGTCAAGGGCTCCAAGGTGTGTGACGTGTCCGCCCGCAAGAGCCTGTTCGACGGCGGCAAGGCGGCCATCGCGGCCTCCAAGGACCCGATGATCCAGCTGGCGCTGGCGCTCGACGCGGATGGCCGCGCGGTCCGCAAGAACTACGAGGAGAACGTCGACGCCGTCATCAAGAAGAACGCGGAGCTGGTGGCCAAGGCGAAGTTCGAGGTCTACGGCACCAACCAGTACCCGGACGCGACGTTCACGCTGCGCCTGTCGTACGGCTCGGTGAAGGGCTACATGGAGGACGGCAAGAAGGTGGAGCCCATCACCCAGATGGCGGGCACCTTCGAGCACGCCACGGGCGAGGAGCCCTTCGCGCTGCCGCCGTCCTGGCTGAAGAACCAGAAGAACCTCGATGGCGCCACGGCGATGAACTTCGTCACCACCAACGACATCATCGGCGGCAACTCCGGCTCCCCCGTCATCAACAAGGACGCGGAGATCATCGGCCTGGTGTTCGACGGCAACATCCAGTCGCTGGGCGGTGAGTACGGCTTCGATGAGAGCGTCAACCGCACGGTGGCCGTGCACAGCGACGCCATCATCGAGTCGCTGAAGAAGATCTACGGCGCCACCCGCGTCCTCGAGGAGCTGCGCCCGGGCAGCACCCAGGTGCCCACCGTCCCCACCAAGCCGGCGGGGTGATGCACCCTCCAGCGGACCGGGTCTTCGTCTGAAGACCCGGTCCCTGAAGCAAGAAGAGGCTGCCTGGGCATCCACGCCAGGCAGCCTCTTTCGTTTTCTTCAGCGGGTATCGGGGCCCGCCGGTCGCGCGTCCCGCCCTGCCCCGCTCACTCCCACTCGATGGTGGCGGGGGGCTTGGAGGACACGTCGTAGGCGACGCGGTTGATGCCGCGCACCTCGTTGGTGATGCGCGTGGAGATGCGCTCGATGACCGGGTACGGCAGCCGCGCCCAGTCCGCCGTCATGCCGTCCACGCTGGTGACGGCGCGCAGCACGCAGGTGGACTCGTAGGTGCGCTCGTCGCCCATGACGCCCACGCTCTGCACCGGCAGCAGCACGGCGAAGGCCTGCCACACCTCCTTGTAGAGCCCCGCGGCGCGAATCTCCTCCTGGACGATGGCGTCCGCGCGGCGCACCAGCTCCAGGCGGGCCTCCGTCACTTCGCCCAGCACGCGGATGGCCAGGCCCGGACCGGGGAACGGCTGACGGGACACCATCTCCTCGGGCAGCCCCAGCTCGCGACCCAGCGCGCGGACCTCGTCCTTGAACAGCTCGCGCAGCGGCTCCACCAGCTTGAGCTTCATCGTCTCCGGCAGGCCGCCCACGTTGTGGTGGCTCTTGATGGTGACGGACGGGCCCTTGTACGAGACGGACTCGATGACGTCCGGGTACAGCGTGCCCTGGGCCAGGAACTCCGCGTCCTGGATGTCGCGCGAGGCCTCCTCGAACACGGCGATGAACTCGCGGCCGATGATCTTCCGCTTCTTCTCCGGGTCCGTCACCCCGGCCAGCGCGTCCAGGAACCGGGCCCGCGCGTCCACCGTCTTCAGCGGGACGTGGAAGCGGTCCACGAAGAGCGCCTCCACCTGGGCCCGCTCGCCCTGCCGGAGCACCCCGTTGTCCACGAAGATGCACTGCAGCCGGGGGCCGATGGCGCGGTGCAGGAGCAGCGCCGCCACGGAGCTGTCCACGCCACCCGACAGGGCGCAGATGACCCGGCCGTGCTCACCCACCTGCTTGCGGATGGTGGCCACCGCCTCGTCGATGAAGCCCTTCATCGTCCACGAGCCGGACACCTTGCAGTCGTTGAAGAGGAAGGCGCGCAGCATGGCCTTGCCCTGCGGGGTGTGCACCACCTCGGGGTGGAACTGGAGGCCGTAGAAGGGCTTGCTCTGGTGGGCCGCCGCCGCGAAGGGCGAGTTGCCGCTGCGACCGATCGCCTCGAAGCCCGGGGGCAGCTCCTCCACCCGGTCTCCGTGGCTCATCCACACCTGGACGCGGTCTCCCGGACGGAACTCCGAGAAGGGGCCGCGGGGGGCCAGCACCTCCACCTCCGCGTTGCCGAACTCGCGGTGGGCGCCCCGGTCCACGCGGCCGCCCAGCAGCTTGGCCGTGAGCTGCAGGCCGTAGCAGATGCCGAGCACGGGCACGCCCGCCTCGAAGACGAACGGGTCGCACCGGGGGGAGCCGGGCGCCTCCACGGACGCCGGGCCTCCCGAGAGGATGATGCCTCGGGGGGCGAAGCGGCGGATGTCCTCGGCCGGCAGGTCCGGGCGGTGGATTTCACAATAAACGCCCAGCTCACGGACCCGGCGGGCGATGAGCTGGGTGTACTGACTCCCGAAATCGAGGATCAGGATCTTCTCGGCGTGCAGGTCCACCGGAGTTTCTCCAAGGGGGCGTCGTTGACGGCTGGGGGCCCTTATCGCTACAAACTTCCGGAAAGCAACGCCCAAGTCCCCTCAAGTGTTCGAGGTCCGGATGCTCCGCCGCCTGTCCGCTTCCACTGCTGCGACCCTCTTGTTCCTCTCCGCCACTGGATGCGTGAAGGAAATCTCCTCTGACGAGCGGCTCGACCGCGAGACCCAGAACATGGCGGTGAAGGACACGCCAGGGGTCGCCGAGCTCCAGAAGCTCACCTGTGACGACACCAACGACGCGCTGGTCAAGGCCCGCAACGTCAACCGGCCCGAGACGGACCGGCTGGTGGACTACATCGAGCTGTACGGCTCGCTGCGCAAGCGCACCGCCACCTTCGAGGAGGCGATGAACCGCAACCCGGACCTGAGCTACCGCGAGGGCAGCCAGCAGTTCGTCAACGCCAAGGACAACTGCATCCAGCAGACGGCCGACATCCGCATCGAGTTCGAGACCTACGTGCGGGAGCTGGTCGAGGTGCCCACCGTGCAGGAGATCAAGGGCGGCAACGCCGTCACCATCGCCCGCCTGGACTTCGGCACCCTGCGCCAGGCCATCGAGGCGCTGGAGCCGGATGACAAGGACTCGCTGCTGGGCCGGGTGGCCAACGCGGAGAAGAAGATCTCCGCCGCGTCGCCCGCCGAGGAGCCCAGCGGCGGTGGCCGCAAGGGCCGCAAGTAGCCAGGCCGTCCGAGCCGGCTCCTGAGGGGCTGGCTCCCTTCGAGGGTCCGTGCCTCCTGGCGCGGGCCCTCTTTTCGTTTCCCCGCGGGGAGGCCTACTCCACGCGGTAGTTGGGCGCTTCCTCGGTGATGATGACGTCGTGCACGTGGCTCTCCTTGAGCCCGGCCGAGGTGATCCGCACGAAGGTGGCGTTCTTGCGCAGCTCCTCGATGGTGCCGCAGCCCACGTAGCCCATGCCGCTGCGGATGCCGCCCAGCATCTGGTGCACGTTCATGGCGAGCGTGCCCTTGTACGGCACGCGGCCCTCGATGCCCTCGGGGACCAGCTTCACCGCGTCCACGTCCGACTGGAAGTAGCGGTCCTTGGCGCCCTGCTTCATCGCGCCCAGGCTGCCCATGCCGCGGTAGCTCTTGTAGCTGCGGCCCTGGTACAGGATGACGTCGCCCGGGGCCTCCTCGGTGCCCGCGAAGAGCGATCCGATCATCACCGTGCTCGCTCCGGCCGCCAGCGCCTTCACGATGTCGCCCGAGTACTTGATGCCGCCATCGGAGATGATGGGGATGTCGTGCTTGTCCGCTTCGCGGCAGCAGTCATCCACCGCCGTCACCTGCGGCACGCCCACGCCGGCCACCACGCGCGTGGTGCAGATGGAGCCGGGGCCGATGCCCACCTTCACCGCGTCCACGCCCGCCTGGATGAGCGCGCGCGTGGCCTCGGCCGTCGCGACGTTGCCGGCGATGAGCTCGAAGCCCTTGAAGTTCTTGCGCGTGTCGCGCACGCCATCCACCACGCCCTTGGAGTGCCCGTGCGCGGTGTCCACCACGATGACGTCCACGCCCGCCTTCACCAGCGCGTCGATGCGCGCCTCGCGGTCCGGGGACACGCCCACGGCGGCGGCGCAGAGCAGCCGGCCCTTGGCGTCCTTGGCCGCGTTGGGGTGCGTGCGGCGCTTCTCGATGTCCTTGATGGTGATGAGGCCGCGCAGCTCGAAGTCGTCGTTGACGACGAGCAGCTTCTCGATGCGGTGCTCGTGCAGGAGCTTCTGCGCGTCACCCTGGCTGATGCCCTCGCGGCCGGTGACGAGCTTGCGCGTCATCATGGCCTCGACCTTCTGGGTGAGGTTGGTCTCGAAGCGCACGTCGCGGCTGGTGACGATGCCCACCAGGCGCTTGCCCTTCACCACGGGGATGCCGGACACGCCGTGCTGGCGCATCAGCTCCAGGGCGCGGCCCAGCGGGGCCTCTGGGTCGATGGTGACGGGGTCCACCACCATGCCGCTCTCGAACTTCTTGACCTTGAGCACCTCGAGCGCCTGCTGCTCGGGCGTCATGTTCTTGTGGATGACCCCGATGCCGCCCTCCTGCGCCATCGCGATGGCGGTCCGGGCCTCCGTCACGGTGTCCATCGCCGCCGACAACAGCGGGATGTTCAGCCGGAGGTTGCGGGTGAGGCGGGTCGTCAGGTCGGTGTCCTTGGGGACAACCGAACTTTCGGCGGGCACCAGGAGGACATCATCGAAGGTGAGTGCGAGCCGGATCTCGGGGTTCAACATGGGCGGCGCTCCCGGGGCATGGGGCCCGCGAGGCACCAGCGCCCTGCGGGTGCGGTTCCATACGAGGTACGTTGCCGCCACGCAACCTGGAAGGGCGGACTTTTTGACGCCCGTTCACTCGCACTTCAAGCGATAATCCGACCGGACTTTCCACTCACGTCTCAGGAACCGGGCTTTGACGGAATCGAATCAGGCGGCGGTCGGGTTGGTCGTGAAGCTGCCATTCGCGACGCCAGAGGAGTTCCTGGCGAAGTACGGCGGCAACGTCACGCGCGGTGGCATCTATCTGCGCGCCCGCGCGGTGAAGCCGCCCGGCACGGCCGTCACCCTGGACCTGCGGTTGGCCAGCGGCGAGCGGTTGATCCACGCCCAGGCCGTGGTCCACTTCGTCACCGGACAGGGAGGCCAGGGCGTGGCCGGCATGGGCCTGCGCTTCCTGTCGTTGGACCCGCAAACGCGCCGCTTCCTCGACTCCGCGGTCGCCGCCCTGCCCCACGCCCAGTCGGACGTCCCCCCCGTCCCCTCGGGTGTCGGGGCCCCGGACTACACCGTCCCACCTCCGGCGGAGAAGGCCAACCCGCAGGTGGTGACCCAGCAGCAGGCCGCCAGCGCTCCGGTGGCCGCCGCGCCCGTGACGATGATGTCGGACGAGGCGCTGGACCTGAGCACGCAGGAGCCCAAGCGCGCGGGCGTGGTCATCGGCATCGACCTGGGGACGACGAACTCCTGCGCCGCGTATGTGCGCAACGGCAAGCCGGGCGTGCTCAACAGTCGTGAGGGGCACAACACGGTGCCCTCCATCATCGCCGTCAACACGCGCGGCAAGCTGGTGGTGGGCCACCCCGCGAAGGGGCAGATGCTCACCAACCCTCGACAGACGGTGTACGGCGCCAAGCGGCTGGTGGGCCGCGCGTACGACTCGGCCATCGTCGAGAACATCAAGGACAAGTTCCACTACGAGATCACCGCCGGCGCCAACGGCGATGCGGGCGTGAAGCTGTCCGACAAGGTCTACTCGCTGCAGCAGATCTCCGCGCTCATCCTGCGCGAGGTGCGCGAGGTGGCGCAGAACCAGTTGGGCCAGCCCGTCTCGCGCGCCGTCGTCACGGTGCCCGCGTACTACAACGACAACCAGCGCCACGCGGTGCGGGAGGCCGGCAAGCTCGCGGGCCTCTACGTCGAGCGCATCCTGAACGAGCCCACCGCGGCGGCGCTCGCGTACGGGTACGGGCGCAAGCTCAACCAGCGCGTGCTGGTCTACGACCTGGGCGGCGGCACCTTCGACGCGTCCGTGCTGGAGCTGGCCGACAACGTCTACGAGGTCATCTCCACCGGCGGCGACACGTTCCTGGGCGGCATCGACTTCGACAACGCCATCGTCACGTACCTGCTGGAGGAGTTCCAGAAGAAGACGGGCCGCACGTTCCAGGGAGACCGCGTGGCGCTCCAGCGCATCAACGACGCGGCGGAGCGGGCCAAGTGCGCGCTGTCCGAGCGTTCGGAGATGCGGGTGCATGTGGCCTTCGTCACGATGATCGACGACAAGCCCTACGACCTGGACGTCACGCTCACCCGGCAGAAGCTGGTGGAGCTGACGGAGGGGCTCGTCGACCGGACGGTGAAGGTCTGCGACGAGGTGCTCAAGGCGAAGAACCTGGGGCCCAAGGACATCGACGAGGTCATCCTCGTGGGAGGCCAGAGCCGCTTCCCGCTGGTGCACGAGAAGATCACCCGCTTCTTCGGCAAGGCTCCGAGCAAGGGCGTCCACCCGGACGAGGCCGTGGCGCTGGGCGCGGCGCTCCTGGCGCACAGCCTGGGACAGCTCGAGGGCGTGGTGCTCATCGACGTGCTGCCCATGGCCATCGGCGTGGGGCTGCCCGGCGGGCGCTTCAAGCCCGTGCTGGAGCGCAACACGTCGCTGCCCTCCACCAAGAGCTACACGCTGTCCACGCACCGTGACGGCCAGACGGAGCTGGAGCTCACCGTGTTCCAGGGCGACTCTGAACGAGCGTCCGACAATGAGTACCTGGGCACGCTCAAGCTCGCCGGCCTGCCCAAGCTGCCTCGCGGCGCGGTGCAGGTGACGGTGACCTTCGAGGTCAACAACGAGTCGCTCCTCAAGGTGACCGCGCGCGAGTCCTCGAGTGGGCGCGAGGTCACGAGCACGTTCTCCACGAAGGACACACCGGAGGCGGTGAAGGCCCGGCTCGCACAGCTCGACACGGAGAGTGCGGCGGCGAATGTACCGCCTCAACCCACCGCACCCTCCGCGCGCACCACGAGCACGTCCGGTGCGCGCGTCGTCAATCCGGTGCCGATGAAGCCCCCGGCATCCACGCCTGCGGTGAATCGCACGCCTGCGGCGCGTCCGACAGCCGCGCAGCAAACCGCCGCTCCAGCGGTACCTGCGCTCGTCAGCCCGCCGCGGCAGCGTGGCTTCATGAAGTGGCTGAAGGGCTTGTTCGGTCGCGCCTGAAGCGCGATTTCATGCTGAGAGTGGATCAGCCCGTGCTCCACTTTCACACCGCTAATGAAGCTGCATGTGGGTAGTCGTTGTGGGCCGCGATTGTCGGGCTCGCCTGTTATTAAGCCGCCGGCCGAAAACAGCCCCGACGAGCCCCACACCCCATGCACGCTCCTTATCGAATCCTGAATGACGCTCTCCGTGTGCGCGCAGTTGGAGAGTCGTCGCGCCAGCCGCTCTACACGTTCCTGGGAGAGTCGGACGGCGACGAAGCCGCGCTGACGGCGTACGAGCTGGATCGCCAGGCGCGGCGGATTGCCGCGGTGTTGCAGTCCCGTGGCGCGGTGGGGCAGCGCGTGCTGCTGCTCTATCCGCCAGGGCTCGACTACCTCGCGGGTTTCTTCGGGTGTCTGTACGCGGGGGCGGTGGCGGTGCCCGCCTATCCCCCGGACCCGACGCGCCTGGAGCGCACCCTCCCCCGCCTGCGCGCCATCATCGACGACGCGCAGGCCACGGTGGTGCTCACGACCTCGGGCATCCTGGGGCTCGCGGACTTCGTGTTCGAGCAGGCGCCGGACTTCCGGGCGCTCCAGTGGTTGTCCACCGACGACCTGCCCGAGGGCCCGGAGGACACGTGGAAGGAGCCCGACGTGGGCCCCGACGCGCTGGCGTTCCTCCAGTACACGTCCGGCTCCACGGGTACGCCCAAGGGCGTGATGTTGTCCCACGCGAACCTGCTGCACAACCTGGGGCTCATCTCCGGGGCGTTCCAGGTGCGCCGCGACAGCGTGGGCGTCATCTGGCTGCCGCCGTACCACGACATGGGGTTGATCGGCGGCATCCTCCAGCCGCTGTACGGCGGCTTCACCGTGACGCTGATGTCACCGATGTCGTTCCTCCAGCGCCCCATGCGGTGGCTGGAGGCGGTGTCCCGGTTCCGCGGGACGGTGAGCGGCGGACCGAACTTCGCGTTCGAGTTGTGCGCGCGACGGGCGACGCCGGATGAGGTGAAGGCGCTCGACCTGAGCGCGTGGGAGGTGGCCTTCTGTGGCGCGGAGCCGATTCGCGCCGCCACGCTGGAGCGCTTCGCGGAGGTGTTCGCGCCCGCGGGCTTCCGTCGCGAGGCGTTCTATCCCTGCTACGGCCTGGCGGAAGGCACGCTCATCGTCACCGGTGAGGAGAAGGGCCGCGTGCCGCGCGTGCATCATCTGGAGGATGCGGCGCTGTCGCGTGGGAGCGCTGTGCGGGTGGCCCCGGATGCGGCGGGGGTGCGTGCGCACGTGAGCTGCGGCGCGACGCTGGCCGAGCAGCGCCTGCTCATCGTGGACCCGGAGACGCGGGTGCCGCGCGCTCGGGGCGAGGTGGGTGAGATCTGGGTGTCCGGTGGGAGTGTCGCGCAGGGGTACTGGCGCAAGCCGGAGCAGTCCCGGGAGACGTTCCAGGCGCGGCCCGTGGGTGCCGAGGATGGGCCCGCGTTCCTGCGGACGGGGGACCTGGGGTTGCTGCTCGAGGACGAGCAGCTCGTCGTCACGGGGCGCCGCAAGGACCTCATCATCCTGAGGGGGCGCAACCTGTACCCGCAGGACGTGGAGGCGGTCATCGAGCGCGCGCATCGACGCGTGCGGCCCGGGGGCGTGGCGGCGTTCGGGGTGGAGACGTCGGAGGGCGAGGCGCTCGCGGTGGTGGCCGAGGTGGCGCGCGAGCTGGCCGAGTCGAAGGACGCCGAGGCGCTGACGGCCGTGGCGGATGCCGTTCGCCAGGCGATTGCGCGGGAGCTGGAGGTCCAGCCGAGGACCGTGGCGCTGCTTCCGCCGGGCGCCGTTCCGAAGACGTCGAGCGGGAAGATCCAGCGTTACGCGTGCCGCGCGGGGCTCGCCTCGGGCGAGCTGACTGTGTTGTGGCGCTCGGACCTGGGGGCTCCGTCGACTCCGGCACGCGATGCGCCCTCTGCGCCGACGCGCGACGACGTGCCTTCCGCGTCCGGTGTGCCCTCGACTGGAGACGCCGCGTCGTCCGCGTCCGGTGTGCCCTCTGCCGGAGGCGCCGCTTCGTCCACCATCGCAGCGTCGGGCGCCACGGGGAGAGCGGATGCGAGCGCCTCGACCGTGCCTTCGCACGGCGGACCCTCCCTCAATGAATCGGGTTCTGTCAGCCGCACGGACGCGGGCTCTTCGCTGGCGCGGGCAGGTGCGGTCGCCGCGTCGTCCTCGGTGTCAGCAGCGGAGCTGGAGCGTGCGCTGCGCGAGGAGATCTCCGCCGTGCTGGGTGGGGCATCGTCGGCACTCGACGCGGATGCGCCGCTGACGCGATTGGGCATGGATTCGCTCGGTGCGGCGGACCTGCAGTCCCGCATCGAGAAGCGCCTGGGCGTACGGGTCTCCGCGGCCACGCTGCTCCAGGACGTGAGCCTCCAGGGCCTCATCTCGGAGGTCCTCAAGGCCGGCCAGGGCGGCACGGATTCGCGTCCGGGGCCCGTGGCCCGGGGCGGACCCGGCACGGGAGACCACCCCGCGTCCTTCGCGCAGCAGCGCCTGTGGTTCATCCAGCAGCTCGATCCGGCGTCGACCGCCTACCACATCCCCCTCGCCTTCTCGCTGCGCGGTCCGCTCGACACGCAGGCCCTGGAGCGCGCGCTGAACGAGCTGGTCCGCCGCCATGATGTCCTGAGGACCACGCTCATGGCGAAGGACGGCGCGCTCACCCAGCACGTCCACGCCCCTGCTTCCGTCACCCTCGAAAGGGTCATCGCGGATGCGGACGATGTCGCGGACCGGGCCTCCGTGATCGACGCGGTGGCCGTGCGCGATGGTCAGCGCCCCATGGACCCCGCGACGGGTCCGTTGCTCCGCTTCACCCTGGTCCGCTTCGCCGCCGAGGACCACGCCCTCGTGGTCTCCGTGCACCACCTGGTCGCGGATGGCTGGTCCATCGGCTTGATGGCCCGGGAGCTCGCGACCCTGCTCGTCGCGTTCACCCAGGGGCACCCGTCCCCGCTGCCCACGCCCACGCTCCAGTACGCGGACTTCGCGGTGTGGCAGCACGAGCACCTCACCCCCAAGGCCCTGCGCAAGGAGCTGACGTGGTGGAAGCAGGCGCTCGCGGAGGCGCCGTCCCTGCTCGCGCTTCCCACGGACCGTCCTCGCCCCCAGCGCCTGTCGTTCCACGGTGCCCGCCGCTCACGGCTGCTGCCCGCCGCGCTGATGACGAAGCTCCACGCGCTGGGCCGCCGTGAAGGCGTCACCCCGTTCATGAGCGTGGTCACCGCGCTGTCCACCGTGCTCCACCGCTGGAGCGGACAGTCCGACTTCGTGCTCGGCTCCGCGGTCTCCGGCCGCGAGGTCCCGGGCATCCGCGCGCTGATGGGCGACTGCACCAACTTCATCCCCCTGCGCGTCCGCCTGCCGGCCGAGGCCACCGTGAAGGGGCTGCTCTCCGCCGTGAAGCAGAGCACCCTGGGCGCGCTCGCGCACTCGCATTGCCCGTTCGACCACGTGCTCGCGGCCGTGCAGCCCGGCTCACAGCGGCGCGAGCTGTACAACGTGGCCTTCGTCCTCGACGACTACGACATCCCCCGTGACCTGTCCGTGGGCCAGGGGCTCACGCTGGACGTGTCGCTGCTGGACAACCGCACCACCGAGCTGGACCTCACCTTCGAGGCCGTCCACCGTCCCGAGGGCCTGCTCATCGGCTGCAAGTACGCGGCGGACCTCTTCGACGCGGAGACCATCGACCGCCTGCTGGGCCACCTCGAGGTCGTGGTCGGCGCGATGGCGGAAGCCCCCGAGCAGCGCATCGCCGAGCTGCCCCTGATGACGGAGGCCGAGCGTCAGCACGTCCTGCACGCCTGGAACCCCCGCGCCGACGCGCCGAGCGACGGCACGCTGGTGGAGCACTTCGAGGCGCAGGTGGACCGCTCACCCGACGCCATCGCCGTCACCTTCGAGTCCACGCGCCTCACGTACCGTGAGCTGGACGGACGCGCGAATCGCCTGGCCCAGGTGCTGCTGCGCCACGGCGTGGGCCCGGATGTCCTGGTGGGCGTGTGCCTGGAGCGCGGGCTGGAGCTGGTGGTGGCCCTGCTCGGCATCCTCAAGGCCGGCGGTGCCTACCTCCCGCTGGACCCGTCCTACCCCCGCGAGAACCTCGCGTTCATGCTGGAGGACGCGCAGGCCCCGGTCCTCATCACGCAGTCCTCGCTGGAGGACCGCATCCCCGCGCAGGGCAGCGCGGCCGTGATTCGGATGGACACGGACGCGGACGTCTCGGGCTCCGCCCCGCGTCCGCCGCGCTGCAATGCGCCGAGCGACCTGGCCTACGTCATCTACACCTCCGGCTCCACGGGTCGTCCCAAGGGCGTGATGGTGCGCCACGACAACGTCGTGCGCCTCTTCACCGCCACGGATGCGTGGTTCCACTTCGGGCCCGAGGACGCGTGGACGCTGTTCCACTCGTACGCGTTCGACTTCTCCGTGTGGGAGCTCTGGGGCGCGCTCCTGTACGGCGGCCGACTGGTGGTGGTGCCGTACTGGGTGAGCCGCTCGCCCGAGGCGTTCCACCGACTGCTCGCCGACGAGCAGGTCACCGTCCTCAACCAGACGCCCACCGCGTTCCGTCAGCTCATCCACGCCGAGCAGCAGGCCGCGGCGCGAGGACCGGTCGCGACGCTGTCCCTGCGCTACGTCATCTTCGGCGGTGAAGCGCTGGACATGGCCGCGCTGCGTCCCTGGTTCGAGCGGCACGGCGATGAGCAGCCGACGCTCGTCAACATGTACGGCATCACCGAGACCACGGTGCACGTCACCTACCGTCCCGTCCGGATGGCGGACGTGGACCGCCCGTGGTCCAGCGTCATCGGCCGCCCGATTCCGGACCTCCAAATCTACCTGCTGGATTCCTCCGGACAGCCGGTGCCCGTGGGTGTCCCAGGTGAGATTCACGTGGGGGGCGCGGGCGTGGCGCGCGGCTACCTGCGGCGCCCCGAGCTCACCGCCGCCCGCTTCGTGGAGGACCGCTTCGGCGCCGTGCGTGGGCGCAAGCTGTACCGCGCGGGCGACCTGGCGCGGCGCCTGGCCAACGGGGACCTCGAGTACCTGGGCCGCATCGACAACCAGGTGAAGATCCGCGGCTTCCGCATCGAGCTGGGGGAGATCGAGTCCGCGCTGAGCACCCACCCCTCGGTCCGCGAGGCGGTGGTGATGGCCCGCGAGGACTCGCCCGGGGACAAGCGGCTGGCCGCGTACGTCGTCCTGGGCGACCTGGACACCTCGGCGAGCGTGGAGCAGACGGCGCAGTGGAAGGCCGTCTACGACGAGACGTACACGCAAGGTGAGCGCAGCGAGGACGCCACCTTCGACATCTCCGGCTGGAACGACAGCTACACCGGAGGCCCGCTCCCGGCGCCGCAGATGCGCGAGTGGGTGGACACCACCGTCCGACAGATCCTGTCCCTGCGTCCCCGACGCGTGCTCGAGCTGGGCTGCGGAACGGGGCTGCTCCTGTACCGACTGGCCCCCCGCTGCGAGGCGTACTGGGGCGTGGACTTCGCGCGCCCCGCGCTGGACCGCATCGAGCGTCAGAAGGAGCGGCTCGGGGAGTCGCTGCGCTCGGTCCACCTGCTGCACCGCACGGCGGACGACCTGTCGGGCATCGAGCCTCGCTCGTTCGACACCGTCATCCTGAACTCCGTCATCCAGTACTTCCCGAGCGGCGACTACCTGCTCCAGGTGCTCAAGGGCGCGGTGGCGGTGCTCAAGCCCGGGGGCCGCATCTTCCTGGGCGACGTGCGCAACCTGGAGGTGCTGGAGGCCTTCCGCGCCTCGGTGCGGCTGCACCGCGCGCCTCCGAACCTGTCCACCGCGCAGCTCCAGTACCGCGTGCAGCGCGACGTGATGGCCGAGGAGGAGCTGGTCCTCTCGCCCACGTTCTTCACGTCGTTGACCACGCGCCTGCCCGGCATCTCCCGCGTGGAGGTCCTGCCCAAGCATGGCCGCTACGACAACGAGCTGAGCCGCTTCCGCTACGAGGTCATCCTTCACGTCGGCGAGGCCACCTCGCTCCCGCGCCCCGATTGGACGGACGGGAGCCAGCTGTCGCTGGAGTCGCTGCGCCAGAAGCTGGAGGCCCAGCCGACGATGCTCGCGGTGCGCGGCCTGCCGAACGCGCGCATCCTCGATGACACCCGGCTGGTCGACCTGCTGTCCGGCTCGGGTCGCCCGCCCCATGTGGCCGCGCTGCGCGAGGTGCTCCGCGACTGGCCCGGTTCGCGCGGCGTGGAGCCGGAGGACCTCTACGCGCTGGGCGGAGTGCTCGGCTACGACGTCAAGGTGAGCTGGTCGGGCGCGCACTCGAACGGTGCGCTGGACGTGGTCTTCACCCGCACGGGCGAGCCCGCGCTCTTCGACCTCTCGTCCGAGGAGGACCCGCGTCCCGTCTCCGCGCTGGCGAACGACCCGATGCGCGGGGCCCGGAGCGCGCGTGAGCTCGCGCGCATCCGTCAGGCCCTCACGGAGCGCCTGCCGCCGCACATGGTGCCGTCGGCGTTCGTCGTGCTGCCGTCCCTGCCGCTGACGCCCAGCGGGAAGGTCAACCGTGGCGCGCTGCCCGCGCCGGAAGCGGACCGCTCGGTCATCGAGGACGAGTACCTGGCGCCGCGGACTCCGATGGAGGAGACCGTCGCCCGCATCTTCTCGGAGGTGCTCGGCCACTCCCGCGTGGGCGCGCGCGATGACTTCTTCGCGCTCGGCGGGCACTCGCTGCTCGCCACCCAGGTGGTGACCCGACTGCGCGCGCAGCTCGGCGTCTCCCTGTCCCTCCGAGCCCTCTTCGAGGCCCCCACCGTCGAGCGCCTCGCCGAGCGTCTCGCGCCCCTGCAGGGTGCGCCCGCGGAGACACGGCCGGAGCCGCTGCTGGAGCGCATCCCGCGCACGGACGAGGCCCTGGCGGTGTCGTTCGCGCAGCAGCGCCTGTGGTTCCTGGAGCAGCTCCAGCCGGGACAGGCCGCGTACAACATCCCCGTGGCCCTGCGGCTGTCGGGACGTCTCGATGTCGAGGTCCTCCGCCGCACCTTCGCGGAGGTGGTCCGTCGGCACGAGCCGCTGCGCACCACCTTCGCCACCCAGGACGCCCAGCCGGTGCAGCGGGTCCACCCCGCGCCGGACGCCTGGGCGCTGGCCGTCGAGGACTTGAGCGCGCTCGAGCCCTCCGCGCGAGAGGCCGCGGTGAAGCAGCGGCTCTCCGAGGAGGCGCATCACCCGTTCGACCTGGAGCACGGCCCGCTGCTGCGCACGGCCCTGCTGCGGCTCGGCGCCGAGGAGCACCTGCTGTCGCTGTGCATGCACCACATCGTCTCGGACGGCTGGTCCATGGGCGTGCTGGTGCGCGAGGTGGCGCTGCTCTACGCGGCCTTCTCGCAGGGGCGTGAGTCATCGCTCCCGACGCTCCCGGTCCAGTACGCCGACTACGCGGCCTGGCAGCGGCGCGTCCTGGAGGGCGACGCCGCGAGGACCCAGCTCGAAGGGTGGCGCACCCATGTCCAGGGCACTCCCGTGTTGGAGCTGCCCACGGACCACTCGCGTCCCGCGGTGCGGACCTCGCGCGGCGCGACGCGGTTCTTCTCGTTGCCGCAGGCCCTGGTCTCCCGCCTGGAGAAGCTGGCCCAGGCCGAGGGCTCCACGCTGTTCATGGTGCTGCTCGCGGGCTGGCAGACGCTGCTGTCGCGCTACTCGGGCCAGACGGACTTCAGCGTGGGCACGCCGGTGGCGCACCGCTCGCGTCCGGAGCTCGAGGGCCTCATCGGCTTCTTCGTGAACACGCTGGCCCTGCGCGCGCGACTGGAGGGTGACCCGACCTTCCTGGAGCTGCTGGGCCGGGTCCGCGAGGAGTCACTCGCGGCCTTCGCGCACCAGGACGTGCCCTTCGACAGCCTCGTCGAGGCGCTGGGCGGCGCGAGGGACTTGTCCCGCACGCCCGTGTTCCAGACGGTGTTCGTGCTCCAGAACGCGCCGCTCCAGCCTCCGTCCCTCCCGGGCCTGGGCGTGGAGCTGCTGCCCACGGCGACGGACACGTCCAGGTTCGACGTCACCGTCTCGCTGATGGAGCGCCAGGGAACGCTGGACGGACAGCTCGAATACAGCCTGGACCTCTTCACCCCGGACACGGCCGCGCGACTGGTGGAGCACTTCCAGCGCTTGCTCCAGGGAATCGTCGAGGACTCGCGCAGCCGGCTCTCGGCGCTTCCGCTGATGTCCGAGGCCGAGTGTCGCCAGGTGCTCGTCGACTGGAACGACACCCGCGTGGCCGAGGCCGCGCCCGAGACCACGCTGCACGCGCTCGTCGCCGCGCGGGCCCGGGCCAACCCTGACGCCGTGGCCGTGGAGGCCGGGGCGCAGGTGCTCACCTACGGACAGCTCGACGCTCGCTCGAACCAGCTGGCCCGGCACCTCTTGTCCCTGGGGTTGGGCACGGAGCCTCGCGTGGGCCTGTGCCTGACGCGAGGGCTGGAGCTCATCGTGGGCATGCTCGGCGTCCTGAAGGCCGGGGGCAGCTACGTGCCCATGGACCCGACGTGGCCCGAGCAGCGACGGGCCCATGTCCTCGCGGACGCGGGGCTCTCCTCGGTCCTCACCGTGGACGCCTTCTCCGAGGTGCTCCCGGCCCGCTCGCGTGTCCGGCTGGACTCGGACTGGAGCGTCATCGCGCGCCAGTCGGCGGATCCGGTATCGCTCCCGGAGAGCGCGGACCAGCTCGCGTACGTCACGTACACCTCCGGCTCCACCGGCCTGCCCAAGGGCGTGGCCGTCTCGCATCGCGCGGTGCTCCGGCTGGCCCAGGGGCTGCGCATGGCGACAGGGCCGGAGGACATCGTCCTCCAGGTCTGCGCGCCCACGTTCGATCCGCACGTCTTGGAGGTGTGGACCACGCTGACCTTCGGCGCGCGGCTCGTCGTCTACCCGGCACATACGCCCGAGGTGGCGGAGCTGGCGAGCCTCATCATCGAGCGCAAGGTGAACGCGGCCGTCCTGGCCACGGCGCTGTTCGACGTCATGCAGCAGCACCAGCCGGAGGCCCTGGCCCAGGTGCGGCGACTCGTGGTCGGTGGCGATGTGCTGCCCGCGCCTCGCGTCCAGGAGCGACTGGCGCAGGGGCGCTCCATCACCAACGGCTACGGTCCCACCGAGGCCACCGTCGCGGCCACGCAGCACACGCTGAACCCCGGTGACGTGCCGGGGGACTCCATCCCCATCGGACGCCCGCTGGCGAACACGCAGGTCTACGTGCTGGATGCACACCTGCGTCCGGTGCCCGTGGGTGTCCCGGGTGAGCTGTTCATCGGCGGCCCGGGGCTCGCTCGGGGTTACCAGCATCAGCCCGCGCTCACCGCGGAGCGCTTCGTGCCGCATCCCTTCGCCACCACCCCCGGCGAGCGCCTCTACCGCTCGGGCGACCGGGTGCGCTGGCGTCAGGACGGGACGCTCGAGTTCCTGGGGCGCATCGACTTCCAGGTGAAGGTGCGCGGCTTCCGCATCGAGCTGGGCGAGGTCGAGTCCCTCCTGCGTGCCCACGCCGGAGTCGCCGAGGTCGCGGTGGTGGTGCGAGAGGACGCGCCCGGCGACAAGCGCCTGGTGGCCTATGTCGCGCCCGCCACCGTGGACGTGGAGGCACTGCGTGTCCACCTGCGGAGCCACGTGCCCGAGTACATGGTGCCGAGCGCGTTCGTCACGCTCGCCACCCTGCCCCAGACGTCCCACGGCAAGGTCGACCGCAAGGCCCTGCCCGCGCCGCACTTCACGTCGGGCGCGGCGGACTTCGAGGCGCCCCGGACTGACTTGGAGCGACAGCTCGCGGACCTCTTCCGCGAGGTGCTGCGCGTGGAGCGCGTGGGCCGACAGGACGACTTCTTCCTGCTCGGTGGCCACTCGCTGCTCGCCACCCAGGTGGTGACGCGCCTGCGCGCCCGGCTGGGGACGTCGCTGTCCCTGCGCGCGTTCTTCGAGGCGCCCACCGTGGCGCGGCTCGCCGAGCACCTGTCCGCCGCGTCGCCCGTGACCGAGCTGCCGCCCCTGGTGCCCGTATCCCGTGACTCGGGCGCGCTGGAGCTGTCGTTCGCCCAGCAGCGGCTGTGGTTCATGGACCAGCTCCAGCCGGGCCTCGTGGCGTTCAACATGCCCGCGGCGCTGAGGCTGCGCGGACCGCTCCAGGTGGACGTGCTCCGCCGGGCCTTCCGCGAGGTGGCTCGACGACACGAGTCGCTGCGCACCACCTTCACGGCTCGCGACGGAAGCCCCGTGCAGCGCATCCACGCCGCGCCCGAGCACTGGGCGTTGGAGGTCGAGGACCTGAGCGCGCTGGAGCCCTCCGCGCGTGAGGCAGCCTCCGAGCGTCGCATCGTCGAAGAGGCCCACCGACCCTTCGACCTGGAGCACGGTCCGCTGCTGCGCACCGCCCTGCTGAAGCTGGGCGCGCGGGAACACATCCTGCTGCTGTGCATGCATCACATCGTCTCGGACGGCTGGTCCGTGGACGTGCTGATCCGGGAGATCGCCGAGCTGTACACCGCGCTCCTGGAGGACAAGGCGCCCGTGCTGCCGGAGCTGCCCGTGCAGTACGCGGACTTCGCGGCGTGGCAGCGTCGGGTGCTGGATGGAGCGACGGTGGGCGCGCAGGTCGAGTGGTGGCGCTCGCGACTCGAAGGGGCTCCCGTGCTGGAGCTGCCCACGGACCACTCGCGGCCCGCGTCGCGCAGCTACCAGGGCGCGATGCACGCCTTCCGTCTGCCCGCGGACCTCGTGACGGGGCTGGAGTCCCTGGGGCGCGCGCGGGGCGCGACGCTCTTCATGGTGTTGATGACGGGCTGGCAGGCGCTGCTGGCGCGGTACTCGGGACAGCGGGACTTCACCACCGGGACGACGGTGAGCCACCGCGAGCGGCCCGAGCTGGAGGGGTTGATCGGCTTCTTCGTCAACACCGTCCCGCTGCGCTTCCAGTGGCACGAGGACCCCACCGTCGCGACCATGGTCCAGCAGGTCAAGGATGTGGCCCTGGCCGCCTTCGCGCACCAGGACGTGCCCTTCGAGCGGGTCGTCGAGGCCCTCGGCGGTGAGCGAGACCTGTCCCGCACGCCGCTGTTCCAGACGCTGTTCGTGCTCCAGAACACGCCCATGCGCGCCCCGTCGCTGTCGGGTGTGCAGGTGGACCTGCTGCCGAGCGCGACCCGGACGGCGCGCTACGACCTCACGCTCTCGCTGATGGAGCGCGACGGCGCGCTGGAGGGACAGCTCGAGTACAGCACCGACCTCTTCACCGAGGCGACCATCCGCCGGATGGCGGACCACCTGGGCGTGGTGCTCGGGGCCCTGGCCCGGGGCGGCGTGGAGCAGCGGCTCAGCCAGCTCCCGCTGATGCGCGACGAGGAGCGCGAGACGCTCCTTCGCACGTGGAACGACACCCACGTGGACCTGCCGGCCGTGGCGACGATTCCCGCGCTGTTCGCCGCGCAGGTGGCGCGGACTCCGTCGGCCGTGGCGGTGGAGTTCGACGGTCAGACGCTCACGTACGCGCAGCTCGATGAACGCTCGAACCAGCTCGCGCACCACCTGCGCGCCCTGGGCCTGGGCGTCGAGTCCCGCGTGGGCGTGTGCCTGCATCGCGGGCTGGAGATGGTCGTGGGGGTGCTGGGCATCCTCAAGGTCGGCGGCTGCTACGTGCCGCTGGACCCGTCGTATCCGGCGCAGCGCCTGGCGTTCCTCTTCGAGGACTCGGGCGTGGTGGCGGTGCTCACGCAGTCCTCGCTGGAGGACGAGCTGCCCGCGGGCTCGCAGTTCCTGGTGAGCCTGGACTCCGAATGGAACGCCATCGCGCGCCGGCCCACGCACGCGGTGAGCGCGGACCTCGGTCCGGACCACCTGGCGTACGTCTCGTACACGTCGGGCTCCACGGGGACGCCCAAGGGCGTGGCCATCCCGCACCGAGGCGTCATCCGCCTGCTCACCGGTGCGCGCTTCGTGGACCTGGGACCCAAGGAGGTGGTCCTCCAGCTCGCGCCCTTGGCCTTCGATGCGTCCACGCTGGAGCTGTGGGGCGCCCTGCTGTTCGGCGGTCGGCTGGTCATCTACCCGCAGGCGACGCCGGACCTGAAGGAGCTGGGCGAGGCCCTGGTCCGTCACCAGGTCTCACTGCTCTGGCTCACGGCGGCGCTGTTCGACCAGATGCAGCAGCATCAGCCGGAGGCGCTCGCTGGCGTGCGTCAGTTGCTCGCGGGTGGCGACGTGCTGCCCGCGCCGCGAGTGCGCGAGCGACTGGCGAGTGGCCAGGGGCTGGTGAACGGCTACGGCCCCACGGAGGGCACGACGTTCACGGCCTGCCACCGGATGTCCCCGGGTGACGACGTGGGCCTGTCCGTGCCCATCGGTCGCCCCATCGGGAACACCCAGGTCTTCGTCCTGGACGAGTCGATGCAGCCCGTGCCCGTGGGTGTCCCGGGCGAGCTGTTCATCGGTGGCGATGGCCTCGCGCGCGGCTACCTGGGCCAGCCCGCCCTCACCGCGGAGCGCTTCGTCCCCCACCCCTTCTCGACGACGCCGGGGGCGCGGCTGTACCGCTCCGGGGACCGCGTGCGCTGGGCCGAGGACGGCACGCTGCGCTTCCTGGGCCGCACGGACTTCCAGGTGAAGGTGCGTGGCTTCCGCATCGAGCTGGGAGAAATCGAGGCCACGCTCCGCGCCCACGCGGGTGTGGTCGAGGCCACGGTGGTGGTGCGCGAGGACTCGCCCGGCGACAAGCGCCTGGTGGCCTACGTGGTGCCGGAGTCACTGGAGACGGGCGCGCTGCGTGAGCACCTGCGGCGTCAGCTGCCGGAGTACCTGGTGCCCACCGCGTTCGTCGCGCTCCAGGCGCTGCCCCTGTCGCCCAACGGCAAGGTGGACCGCAAGGCGCTGCCCGCGCCGGAGCTCGGCTCGACGACGACCGTCTCCGAGGACTCCCTGCCCCTCCTCCAGCAGCAGCTCGCGGCGCTGTTCCGCGAGGTGTTGAAGGTGGACCGGGTGGGCCCGGACGACGACTTCTTCGAGCTGGGAGGCCACTCGCTCCTGGCCACGCAGCTGGTGACCCGGGTGCGCGCGCTGCTGGGCGTGGACCTGCCGCTGCGCGTGTTGTTCGAGGCCCCGACGCTGGCCGGCCTCGCGCGACACCTCGAGGAGCTGATGCTGAAGGCGTCCCGGACGCAGATGCCGCCGCTGGTATCGGTGGCTCGCGACGAGGCGTTGCCCCTGTCGTTCGCGCAGCAGCGCCTGTGGATCCTGGAGCAGCTCCAGCCGGGACAGGCCGTCTACAACGTCCCCGTGGCGCTGCGGATGACGGGCGCGCTCGACGTCGAGGTGCTGACGCAGACGTTCGCGACCCTCGTGCGCCGTCACGAGGTGCTGCGGACGACCTTCGGTGCACGGGAGGGCGTGCCGTTCCAGCGCATCCAGCCCGCGCCGAAGCAGTGGCTGTTGCCCGTGGTGGACCTGAGCACGCTGCCGGACTCCGCGCGTGAATCGGCGCTGCGTGCCCGGATGTCCGAGGAGGCGCATCACCGGTTCGATCTCCAGAGCGGACCGCTGCTGCGCACGGTGCTGGTGCGTACGTCCGCCTCCGAGCATGTCCTGCTGCTGTGCATGCACCACATCGTCTCGGACGGTTGGTCCATGGGCGTGCTGGTCCACGAGGTGGCGTCCATCTACGAGGCGCTCGCGGAGGGCCGGTCCGTGCCCCTGCCCGAGCTGCCCGTGCAGTACGCGGACTTCGCGGCATGGCAGCGCGAGTGGGTGAAGTCGGAGGGCATCCAGACGCAGCTCGAGGGCCTGCGTGCCCGCTTCACTGGCGCACCCGCGCTGGAGCTCCCCGCGGACACCGTCCGTCCGGCGACCCGTACGATTCGGGGAGGCAGCCACTTCTTCACGCTGCCGCCGGAGCTGGTGGCGGAGCTGGAGACGCTGGCGCGGAAGGAAGGGGCCACGCTGTTCATGGTCCTGCTCGCGGCGTTCGAGGTGCTGTTGTCCCGCTACTCGGGGCAGCAGGACTTCTGCGTCGGCAGCCCCGTGGCGCAGCGCACCCGGTCCGAGCTGGAGCCGCTCATCGGCTTCTTCGTCAACACGCTGGTGCTGCGCGCCCGCGTGGATGGCAACCCGACGTTCAGCGAGCTCGTGTCTCGCGTCCGAGAGGAGTCCCTGGCGGCGTACGTCCATCAGGACGTGCCGTTCGACCAGCTCGTGGAGGCGCTCGGTGGCGAGCGCGAGGGCCGCAGGTCCCCGCTCATCCAGGTCATGTTCGCGCTCCAGAACGCGCCCATGCAGCCTCCCGCGCTTCCGGGTGTCCGCGTGGACGTGCTCAAGACCACGACGAACACGGCGCGACTCGACCTCACGATGTCGATGATGGAGCAGCCGGATGGCGGGCTCGATGGCGCGCTGGAGTACAGCCTCGACCTGTTCTCGGCCGCGTCCGCCGAGCGACTGGGACAGCACTTCCGCGTCCTGCTGGAGGCAGTGGTTCGTGATGCCCGGAGCCCCATCGCCGACCTCCCGCTGATGGGCGAGGAGGAGCGGCAGCAGGTGCTGGTGGGGTTCCAGGGACGCACGGAGGCGTACCCGAAGGAGGCGACGCTGCACGCGCTCATCGAGGCGCAGGTGCGACGCACACCGGAGGCGGAGGCGGTCCGCTTCGAGGGAAGCACCCTCACCTACGCGCAGCTGGATGCACGGGCCAATCAGCTGGCGCACCACCTGCGGACGTTGGGAGTGAAGCCGGGGGTGCTGGTGGGGGTGTGCCTGGAGCGCTCGCTGGAGTTGGTGGTGGCGCTGCTGGGGGTGCTCAAGTCGGGAGCGGCCTACGTGCCGTTGGACCCGGCGTACCCGAGGGAGCGGTTGGCGGGGATGCTGGAGGACGCGGACGCGCCTGTCCTCGTCACGCAGGAGAAGCTGAAGTCGGTGCTGCCGACGACGGGCGCGCGAGTGGTGAGCCTGGACGGCGGGTGGGCCGAGGAAACCCGAGAACCGGTGGGGTACCCCGGTTGTGAGGCGGAAGCGGACTCACTGGCGTACGTCATCTTCACGTCCGGCTCGACGGGCCGTCCGAAGGGGGCGATGAACGCGCACGCGGGCATCGTCAACCGACTCTTGTGGATGCAGCAGGAGTACGGGCTGACGGCAGCGGACACGGTGGTGCAGAAGACACCGTTCAGCTTCGACGTGTCGGTGTGGGAGTTCTTCTGGCCGCTGCTGACGGGGGCGAGGTTGGTGGTGGCGAAGCCGGGAGGGCACCAGGACCCGGCGTACCTGGCGAAGCTGCTGCGGGACGAGCGAGTGACGACGGTGCACTTCGTGCCGTCGATGCTGCGGGCCTTCCTGGAGGAGCCGGGCATTGAAGGGCTGGGCCACCTGCGGCGGGTGGTGTGCAGCGGCGAGGCGCTGACGGCGGACCTGGTGACGAAGGCGCACGCACGGCTGCCGTCTGGAGCGGAGGTGCACAACCTCTACGGCCCGACGGAGGCGGCGGTGGACGTCTCGTACTTCCACTGCTCGCGAGGCACGCAGCGCACGAGCATTCCGATTGGGCGTCCGGTGGCGAACACGCGGCTGTACGTGCTGGACGCGCAGGGCCAGCCGACGCCGGTGGGAGTGCCCGGAGAGCTCTTCATCGGCGGTGTGCAGGTAGGCCTGGGGTACTGGAGGCGGCCGCAGCTGACGGCGGAGCGCTTCGTGCCGGACTTGTACTCGCAGGTGCCCGAGGCGCGGCTGTACCGCACCGGGGACGTGGCGAGGTGGCTGGCGGACGGGACGCTGGAGTACCTGGGCCGCTCGGACTTCCAGGTGAAGCTCAGAGGCTTCCGGATTGAATTGGGAGACATCGAGGCGGCGCTGCTGTCACAAGCCTCGGTGCGAGAGGCCGTGGTCCTCGTGCGCGAGGACTCCCCGGGCGACCAGCGCCTCGTCGCCTACGTCACCCAGTCCACTCCGTCCGCCGACACGAGTGGATTGAAGGACTTCCTGTCGACGCGCTTGCCCACCTTCATGGTGCCCTCGGCCTTCGTCGTCCTCCCGGCCTTCCCGCTGTCCCCGAGTGGGAAGCTGGACCGGAAGGCGCTCCCGGCCCCCGTGGCACCCCCGACCCCGGGAGGCCCCGCCGTGCCCTCCGCACCCGAACGTCTCACCCCCTTCCAGCAGCGCGTCGCCACCGCCTTCCGTGAGCTGCTCCGCGTCGAGCGTGTGGGCCTGCACGATGACTTCTTCGCGCTGGGCGGACACTCGCTGCTCGCCACCCAGCTCGTCTCGCGCCTGCGCACCACGTTCGGCGTCGAGCTGCCCGTGCATGCCCTGTTCGACGCGCCCACCGTGGCCCGAGTCACGGAGTTGGTCGAGGAAGGGATGCTGTTCCGCGACGCACCGTCACAGGTGCCCCCGCTGCGGCCCATCCCGCGCGATGGCGAGCTGCCGCTGTCGTTCGCGCAGCAGCGCCTGTGGTTGCTCGACCAGGTCCAGCCCGGAGGCACGCAGTACAACATCTCCGGCGCCATCCGGCTGGAGGGCGCGTTGAACCCGGAGGCGCTGCGACAGGCGCTCGACCTGCTCGTGTCCCGCCACGAGCCTCTCCGCGCGACCTTCGGACTGAAGGACGGTCAGCCCGTCCAGACGCTCCATCCGCACAGGCCCTGGTCGCTGCCGCTCACGGACCTGTCGGACGTCGCGCCGCCGGAGCGCGAGGCCGCCGCGCGCAAGTACGCCGCCGAGGAGGCCAGTCAGCCCTTCGACCTGTCCACGGGCCCGCTCCTGCGCACCGCGCTGCTCAAGCTGGACGATGAGCTGCACGTCCTGGTGCTGGTCATGCACCACATCGTCTCGGATGGTTGGTCCCTGGCGGTGATGGTGCGCGAGGTGGCGCTGGCCTACGAGGCCTTCGCCGCGAGGAAGGCCCCTGCCCTCTCCCCGCTGCCCGTGCAGTACGTCGACTTCGCGGCGTGGCAGCGCCAGTGGCTCCAGGGCGACACGCTGGCCAAGGAGGTCGACTGGTGGAAGCAGCGGCTCGCCGGGGCGCCCCTCGTCCTCGACCTGCCCACGGACCTGCCGCGTCCCGCGATGCGCACACCTCAAGGCGCGTCGCATCCCATCCAGCTCCCGCGTGAGCTGGTGGACCGCGTGGTCGCGCTCGGTCGACAGGCCGGGGCCACCCCGTTCATGACGCTGCTCGCGGCCTGGCAGACGCTGCTCTCCCGCTACAGCCGCCAGGAGGACCTGCTCGTCGGCTCGCCCATCGCGGGGCGTCGTCATGGCGAGCTGGAGGGACTCGTTGGCTTCTTCGTCAACACGCTGGTGCTGCGCGCCCGCGTGCGTCCCGAGGAGTCCTTCCGCGCGCTGCTCGCCCAGGTGCGCGAGACGACGCTCGCGGCCTACGAGCACCAGGACCTGCCCTTCGAGCGCCTCGTCGAAGAGCTCCAACCCCAGCGTGACCTGGGCCGCGGCCCCGTGGTCCAGGTGGTGTTCGCGCTCCAGAACACGCCCACGCCGACGATGCGCGTGCCGGGCCTCACCCTGCGTCAGCTCGACGTGGACAACGACACGGCGCGCTTCGACCTTGGCCTCGTCCTGGTCGAGGAGGCCGATGGCCTGCGCGGCGTCATCGAGTACAGCACCGAGCTGTTCACCGCGCCCACCGGGGCGCGCCTCGCCCGCCACCTGCGCAACCTGCTCGAAGCGCTGGTCGCCGCTCCGGACCGGCCGCTCTGGACCCTGGACCTGCTGTCCGCCGACGAGCGCCACCAGCTGGTCACCGAGTGGAACGACACCACGCGGCCCTACCCCGCGGACACCACCTTCGTGGAGGGCTTCTCCCGACAGGCGAGCCAGCGTCCCCAGGCCATCGCCCTGGAGTCGGGCGACCAGCGGATGACCTACGGCGCGCTGGAGGCCCGGGCCAACCAGCTCGCGCACCTGCTCCGCTCGAAGGGCGTGGGGCCCGATGTGCTCGTGGCCGTGTGCCTGGAGCGCGGCTTCGATGTCGTGGTCTCCATCCTCGCCGTCATGAAGGCCGGAGGTGCCTACGTCCCGCTCGACGCGGCGTACCCGGTGCAGCGGCTCGCCTTCATGGTGGAGGACGCGCGGCCCTCGCTGCTGCTCACCTCGCGGGTGCTGGGCGACAAGCTGACCCTGCCGGACGCGGGGCCCGAGCGCCTGCTCGTCGAGGGACTGGAGCTGGAGTCGTGGCCGACCACGGCGCCGGTGTCCCACGCGGGCCCTCGCAACCTGGCCTACGTCATCTTCACCTCCGGCAGCACGGGGCGCCCCAAGGGCGTGGCCATCGAGAACCGGGGCCTGATGCGCCTGTGCTACTCGGAGCCCTATGCCCGCTTCGGCGCGAAGGAGACCAGCATCCTGCTGGCGCCCATCTCGTTCGACGGCTCCGTGCTCGAGGTCTGCCCGTCACTGCTCCATGGTGGCCGCGTGGTCCTCTTCCCGGCCGACGCGGTGCCGAGTGACCTGGACCGCCTGGGCGAGGTCATGGCGCGGCACGAGGTCTCCTTCTCGCACCTGCCCTCCGGCCTCTTCGCGCAGCTCGTGGAGCACCGCCCGGACATCCTGGCCCGGATGGGACAGCTCCACGTCGGCGGCGAGGTGCTCTCCGTGCCTCATGCGCACCGGGCGCTGGCCTCGCTGCGGGTGCCCATCATCAACGCGTACGGGCCGACGGAGTGCTCGGTCATCGCGACCAACTACGCGCTGACGGGGCCCATGCCGTCGGGGAGCTCGTTCCCCATCGGCACGCCCATCGACAACACCACGGCCTACGTCCTGGATGCCCGCATGCAACTGGCGCCCGTGGGAGTCCCGGGCGAGCTGTACCTGGGAGGCGTGGGGCTCGCGCGCGGCTACGTGTCGCGCCCGGACCTCACGGCCGAGCGCTTCGTCCCGCATCCGTTCAGCACCCAGCCCGGTGAGCGGCTCTACCGCACGGGCGACGTGGCGCGCTGGCGCCCCGAGGGCGTGCTGGAGTTCATCGGCCGCACCGACCATCAGGTGAAGATTCGCGGGTTCCGCATCGAGCTGTCCGAGGTGGAGGCCGCGCTGGCCGCCCAGCCCGCGGTGCACGAGTCCGTGGCCGTCGTCCGCGAGGACGTTCCGGGAGATCGTCGGCTCGTGGCCTACGTGTCGCCGCGAGAGGGTCAGTCGCTGGACACGACGGACCTGCGCGCGGGCCTGCGGCAGCGGCTGCCCGAGTACATGGTGCCGTCCATCATCGTCACCCTGCCCTCGCTGCCGCTGAGCACCACGGGCAAGGTGGACCGCAAGGCGCTGCCCAAGCCGGACGCCGCCTCCACGGGACGTCAGGGGCGCTTCGTCGAGCCGGCCAATCCGCTGGAGGAGCGCATCTCCGCCGTCTGGGCGCGGGAGCTGGGCACCGAGCGCGTCGGCGTGCATGACCACCTGTTCGAGGAGCTGGGTGGTACGTCGCTCTCCGTGGTGCGCATCGCGGCGCGCTTGCGCGAAGAGCTGGGTCAGTCGGTTCCCGTCGTGTGGCTGTTCGAGCACCCCACGGTCCAGGGGCTGGCGCGAGCCCTGGAGAAGCAGCGCGCGGAGGTGGCCGCGGCGACCGCGCCCCAGTCGGTGCCGGCGCCGGAGCGGCCGGTGTCACGTCCGTCGACGACGGGGGCCGTGGCCATCATCGGCATGGCGGGTCGGTTCCCCGGCGCGGGCTCGGTGGACGCGTTCTGGTGCAACCTGCGCGAGGGCGTCGAGTCCATCTCCCGGTTCAAGCCCGAGGAGCTGGAGCGCATGCCTGGCCTGCCCGAGGGCATCGAGCTGAGCCAGCACCCGGCGTTCGTCCCGGCCGGTGGTGTGCTCGAGGGCGCGGACCGGTTCGACCACGCGTTCTTCGACATGTCCCTGCGCGAGGCGCAGTGGTTGGATCCGCAGCAGCGCGTGTTCCTGCAGTCCGCGTGGACGGCGCTGGAGGACGCGGGCATCGACCCCGAGCGCTTCCCGGGCGCCATCTCGCTGTACGCGGGGGCCATCGACTCCGGCTACACGGAGGCGGTGCGGGCCACGGTGCCGTTGGACGGCGCCGCGCTGTTCGAGCTCTACGGCACCGCGACGCACGAGAGCCTGGCGACGAAGACGTCCTTCAAGCTGGGGCTCACGGGTGAGAGCGTCCTCATCCACACCGCGTGCTCCACGGGCCTCGTCGCCGTGCACCTGGCCTGCCAGAACCTGCTGGCGGGCATGTCCGACGTGGCGATGGCCGGCGCGACGCGCCTGTCGGTGCCGCAGCGCACCGGCTACGTGTACCAGGAAGGGATGATCCTCTCGCCGGACGGGCACTGCCGCTCGTTCGACGCGGCGGCTCAGGGCACCGTCTCCGGCAACGGCGTGGCCTGCATCGTCCTCAAGCGACTGGAGGACGCGGAGCGGGACGGGGACTCCATCCACGCGGTGATTCGCGCGACGGCGACCAACAACGATGGGCGCGACAAGTCGGGCTTCACCGCGCCCAGCGTGCAGGGCCAGACGGCCGTCATCCGGCAGGCGCTCGCGCGCTCGGGCGTGAAGCCGGAGGAGATCGGCTACGTGGAGGCGCACGGCACGGCGACTCCGCTGGGCGACCCCATCGAGGTGACGGCGCTCCAGCGCGCCTACGGCCTGGGGCCCGAGCACAAGGGCACCATCGCCCTGGCTTCGCTCAAGTCCAACGTCGGCCACCTGGACACGGTGGCGGGCCTCGCGGGCCTCATCAAGGTGGCGCTGTCGCTGCGGCACGGAGAGGTCCCGCCGAGCCTGCACTTCGAGCGCCCCAACCCCCAGATTGATTTCGACGCCACCCCGTTCTTCGTCAACACCACCCTTCGGCCGTGGCCGAGGAGCGAGTCGCCGCGGCGTGCCGCGGTCAGCTCCTTCGGCATTGGTGGCACCAACGCCCACGCCGTGCTCGAGGAAGCTCCGATGTCTCCGAGTGGCTCCAGCTCACGCAAGCACCACCTGTTCGTCCTGTCGGCGCGCACGCCCGAGGCGCTGGACGCGGCCTCGAAGAACCTGGCCTCCCATGCGGAGGCCCAGGGTGACGCGCTGGCCGTGGCCGATGCGGCCTTCACGCTCGCCGTGGGCCGCAAGGGCTTCGAGCACCGGCGCGTCGTCGTGGCCCGCGACGCGGCCGAGCTGACCCGTCAGCTCCTCAAGCCCTTCACGCCCACGAAGCTCAAGGACCTGGAGGCCGCGCGCCGTCGCCGCGTGGCCTTCATCTTCCCGGGTCAGGGGACGCAGCAGCTCGGCATGGGGCGCGAGCTGCTCGACACGGAGCCGACGTTCCGCCGGCATCTGGAGTCGTGCCTGGCGCTGCTGGACGGGGAGCTGCGGGAGCGCGTGCGCACGCTCCTGACGTCGGGTCCTGGGCAGGAGTCGCGGCACGCTTCGCTGCTCGCGGACACGCGGGTGGCGTTGCCGGCGCTGTTCTCCGTCGAAGTGTCCCTCGCGTGGATGTGGATGGACTGGGGCCTGAAGCCGTATGCCGTCCTGGGGCACAGCTTCGGTGAGTACGCCGCGGCCTGCGTGGCGGGGGCGCTGTCGCTGGAGGACGCGCTGAAGCTCGCGGTGGCGCGGGGTGAGCTGATGCACCGCATGCCTCCGGGGGCGATGCTCGCGGTGGCGATGCCGGAGTCGCAGGTTCAGCCGCTCTTGGCCGGGAGGCTGTCACTGGCCGCCGTCAATGCGGCGGACCGCTGCGTCGTCGCGGGTCCGGTGGCGGAGGTGGAGGCGCTCCAGGAGACATTGAAGGCGCGGGACGTGGGCGTGGTGCGGATGCCCGCGCCGCACGCGTTCCATTCGGCGGACGTGGAGCCGCTGATGCCGGAGCTGTCGCGCGTGGTGGCGTCGCTGACGCGCTCGGAGCCGACGCTGCGCTACGCGTCCAGCGTGACGGGCACGTGGGCGAAGCGCGGTGCACTGGCCGAGCCGCAGTACTGGGCGGACCAGATGCGTCAGCCCGTGTACTTCTCGGATGCGGTGGGGGCGCTGCTCGAGGATGGGTGCAGCGTGCTGCTGGAGGTGGGCCCCGGTCAGGACCTGACGCCGCTGGTGCGCGCGTCACTGGGCCAGGACAAGGACCGCGTGAAGGCGCTGGCGACGCTGCGTCGGAGCGCCTCCACGACGGAGGACGCGAGCCTGCTGGCGTCCGTGGGTGAGCTGTGGACGCAGGGCGTGGAGGTGGACTGGTCCGCCTTCTTCACGCACGAGCAGAGACGCCGGCTGCACCTGCCCACGTACCCGTTCCAGGAGAAGCGAGTCTGGGTGGATGCGAAGCCGGGCGCGCAGACCGTGCCCGCGATGGTGGCCCAGCAGCCCGTGCAGCTCCGTGCCGCCTCGGGGGCGCCGCTCCCCGTCGCGGAGACGCAGGCCGTGACGGCCATGCCGTCCGGGATGGATCCGCGACGCCCCACGTCGTCGGGCCTCGTACAACCGGCTGCCGCGTCGACGGGCTTCGCGCCGTCTGTTGGGTCAACGGGTCTCGTGTCGCCCGCGCCGATGGGTCTCGTGTCGCCTGCGTCGACGGGCTTCGCGCCGCCTGCTGCGACCGGCTTCGGGTCGCCTTCCGTGACGGGCGTCATGCCGCCTGCTGCGGCGACGGGTTTCGGGTCCGCTGCGTCGACGGGCTTCGCGCCGCCTGTCGCGACCGACCTCACGCCGTCTGCTGCGTCGACGGGTCTCGTGTCGCCTGTGTCGACGGGCTTCGCGCCGCCTGCTGCGACCGGCGTCACGCCGCCTGCGGTGACGGGTTTCGGGGCGCCTGCCTCGACGGGCTTCGCGCCGCCCACAGTGCCTCCGGGCTTCGCGCCGCATTCTGCGCCGACGGGCCTTGTTCCGCCGGCCTCAGCGTCGACAGGTTTCGCGCCGCCAGCTTCATCGACGGGCATCGCGCCGCAGTTGCCTCCGGTGGTTGCGCCAGCGATGACGTCGCTGCGCGCGGTTCCGGTGGCCCCCGCCGAGCCTCCCCCTTCGATTCAGGAGCCCGCGCCCGTCGCCCCAATGCGTGAAGACGCGCCTCGGGGGCCCATCGAGGAGCGGCTCGCGGGTCTGTGGCGCGAGCGCCTGGGCCTGGAGTTCGTCGGCCGTGAGGACGACTTCCTGGAGATCGGCGGCAACTCGCTGATGGCGGCGCAGCTGCTCAACCAGGTCCGTGAAGCCTTCGGCGTCCAGCTCCCCCTGGCCGCGTTGTTCGAGGCCCCCACGGTGGCGGGCATCGCCCAGCGCATCGAGCCGCTGTTGCGACAGGCCCCCGCCGCGGCGCCGACACGCGAACTCCCGCTGGTTCCGCTGCCTCGCACGGGCGAGCTGCCGCTCTCCTACGTGCAGGAGCGCGTGTGGCGTCTGGAGCAGCACCTGCCCGGCCTGTCCGCGTACAACATCCCCTTCGTGCTGCGGCTCGAGGGAGACCTGGACCCGGCCACGCTGGAGCGCGCCGTCCAGGAGATCGTCCGTCGGCACGAGGCCCTGCGCACCACGTACGACGTGGTGGATGGCCGTCCCGTGCAGCGCTTCCACGAGAACGTGCGCATCCCCCTGCCCATCGTCGACGTCGCCGGGGACACGCCCGCCCGTCGCGAGGATGAGGCGATGCGGCTGGCCCGCGAGGAGGCGATGCTGCCGTTCGACCTGGTGACGGGCCCTGTCATCCGGACCGTCCTGCTGCGCCTGGAGCCGAAGCACCACCTGCTCCTGGGCAGCATCCACCACGTCGTCTGCGACACGCTGTCCACCGCGCTCTTCATCAACGAGCTGATGCAGCTCTACGGCGCCTTCAAGCAGGGCCGCCCGTCGCCCCTCCCTCCCCTCCCCATCCAGTACGCGGACTTCGGCGCCTGGCAGCGCACCGGCATCCTCGAAGGCCGCTTCCCCGAGCAGGAGTCCTGGTGGCGTCAGCGACTCGCGGGCATGCCCAAGCAGCTCGACGTCCCCACGGACCGCAAGCGTCCGGCGAGCTGCCCGCTCACCTCCGTGCGTCTGCCCGTGGAGTTCCCACGCGCCCTGGCCCGCGAGCTGGGCGCGTTCGGCAAGCGCGAAGGCTACACGTCGTACATGCTGGTGCTCGCCGCGTGGCAGACGCTGCTGCACCGCTACAGCGGGCAGACGGACATCATCGTCGGCACGCCCATCGGCAACCGCACCCGGCCGGAGCTGCTGCCGCTCATCGGCTACGTGGCGCACTCGGCGGCGTTCCGCACGAGCTTCGCGGATGACCCGACGTTCCGGGATCTGCTCAACCGCGTGAAGCAGGAGCTCAACGAGGTCCAGTCCCGTCCGGACGTTCCCTACGAGTACCTGGTCGAAGCGCTCATCCCGGGCAAGGACATCGGCCGGGGCCGCATGGCCGACACCGTCTTCGTCTTCCACAGCGGCATCAGCGGCGGCGCCGCGGCCCTGGAGATGACGGGCGTGCGCGGCTCCATCGTCGAGGTCCCGGACGGTCCGGTGCAGTGGGGCACCACCCTGTCGGACCTGACGCTCGTGCTGGGTGACGAGTCCGGCCGGGTCCACGGCGCGCTCGAGTACGCGACGGAGCTGTTCGACGCGAGCACCGCGCAGGGCCTGGTCGACCATCTGCACGTGCTGCTCGCGTCCGCGATGGCCCGGCCCGACGAGCGGGTCTCCCGACTGCCGCTCGTCACCGAGGCCGAGCGCTCCGCGTGGCCCGCGCCACGCCCCACGCAGGTCATCACCTCCATCCCGGCACAGCTCGCCGAGCGGGCGAAGCGGGATTCCAACGCCGTGGCCGCGCTCGTCGGTGAGAAGTCCTGGACCTGGGCGGAGCTGTCCCGTCGCGCGGCGAGCGTCTCCGCGAGACTGCGCGCCAGCGGCTTGAAGAGCGGTGCGACCGTCGCGGTCTGCCTGCCCCCCTCCCCTGACAAGCTGGCGGTCCTCTGGGGTGTGCTCGACGCGGGTGGCGCGGTCGTGGCCCTGGGCGCCACGGACCTGGGGCGACTGTCGACCTATGCGTCCCAGGATGCCGCGACGCCCCTGCTCATCACGTGGCGTGGTGTCGTCACATCCTCCAAGCTGGACGCCTCGCGCGTGCTGTACGTGGAGGAACTGGAGACCACCGCATCGGTGAACCCGAGCGTGACTCGCGCGAACGCACCCGCGTGGCTGCTGCCCTCGGGGACGAACCAGCCCGCGTGGACGCTGGACCACCACGCGCTGGCGGACCTGTTCATCGCGATGGATGCGCGGTTGCGTCCGTCGGAGGGCGGCACCTGGCTGGCGGCGCTCGACACGTCGACCGAGCGGCCGGAGCTGGAGATGCTGTGGGCGCTCTCGCGCGGCCTGCGCGTGGCCTTCCCCTCCGAGGCCGTCACGGCCCGGCTGGTGCGGCTCCAGGGCGGTGGTCCGCGCACCCAGGCGATGGACATGAGCCTCATCTACTTCGCCAACGATGAGGACTCGCTCACGGGGCCAAAGTACGAGCTGCTCATCGAGGGCTCGAAGTTCGCGGACGCGCATGACTTCTCCGCGGTGTGGACGCCGGAGCGGCACTTCCACTCGTTCGGCGGTCTGTACCCGCAGCCGGCCGTGGTGGCCGCGGCCATCGCCACCGTCACCAAGAACCTGAAGCTGCGCTCCGGCAGCGTCGTGCTCCCGCTGCACGACCCGATGCAGGTCGCCGAGCAGTGGTCCGTGGTGGACAACCTCTCCGGCGGCCGCGTGGGCCTGTCGGTGGCCACGGGCTGGCACGTGGCGGACTTCTCCTTCGCCCCGGCGAACTTCGAGGACCGCCGCAACGTCCTGATGAAGCACCTGGAGACGCTGCGCTCGCTCTGGCGGGGCGAGAAGCAGAAGCGCGTGGGCGGCGGCGGCGTGACGGTGGAGGTGGCCCTGCGTCCGAAGCCCGTGCAGCGCGAGCTGCCCGTGTGGCTCACGGCCGTGGGCAACCCGGAGACCTTCCGTCTGGCCGGCGAGGTGGGCGCGGGCGTGCTCACGGGCCTGCTCGCGCAGTCCATCGACGAGCTGAAGTGGAAGGTCGCGATGTACCGCGAGGCGTGGCGCCGCAACGGTCATCCGGGCCGTGGCCACATCACGGTGATGCTGCACGCGTTCATCGGTGACGACGAGCAGGAGGTGCTGCGCACGGTGCGAAAGCCGCTGCTCGGCTACTTCCGCAGCTCGGCCGAAATCACCGCGTCGCTGCTGGCGGCCCAGGGCCACCAGGGGGAGATCGACAAGGTCTCCGAGGAGGACATCAACACGCTCCTGGAGCACACCTTCGAGCACCACGCGAAGGGCACGGGCCTCATCGGCACCGTGGAGAGCGGGTTCAAGCGCCTGCTCGATGTCCGCGAGGCGGACGTGGACGAGGTGGCCGCGCTCATCGACTTCGGTCTGGACACGCCCATCGTCCTGAAGGGCCTGGAGAAGCTGGCGGTGCTCCGCCAGAAGCTGGTGCAGGAGGCCGCGTCCCGCCAGGAGCAGGTCGTTGTCGAAGGCGACCAGGGCGTGAGCGAGGTGCTGGAGCTGGCGCGTCGCTCCGGCCAGGTGTTGCTGCACACGTCGGCGCGACTGGCCCGCACGCTGACCGAGCTGCCTGGTGCTCGTGAGGCGCTGAGCCCCGTGGGCGCGCTGGTACTCGATGGGGCCTCGGCCGAGCTGGCCACGGCGCTCGCGAAGAGCTCCGGGCTCCAGGTCCTGCTCGCGGGAGCGCCACGTGAGGGCGCGCTGTTGCCGCGTGCTCCCGAGGAGCGCGTGCCCGCGGGGCTGCGCCCGTGGATCCTCGACACCGCGGGGTTGCCTGTGCCCGTGGGCGTCGTCGGGGAGCTGGCGCTGGAGGGCGCGGGTCTTCCCTCCGGATTGTGGCGCTCCGAGGAAGAGGAGCGTCGTCGACTGGTGGCGCATCCGAAGGGCGCGTCGTCCCAGCTGTTCCGCACGGGACGCCACGCGCGACTGCGCGCGGATGGTCGCCTGGAGCCGGTCAACGTCCCGGTTCCCAAGGCCCCTGCTCCGGCCGCCAAGGCCCCGCCGCCCGTGCGGACCGAGGCTCGCCCTGTCGCCGCGCCCGCCGGGATTCCACGCGCGCGCAGGGACAAGCCGCTGCCGCTGTCGTTCGCGCAGCAGCGCCTCTGGTACCTCCAGCAGTTGGACCCCACGAGCACGGCGTACAACAACAGCTCCAGCTTCCGGCTGGTGGGCCCGTTGGACACCGCCGCGCTCCAGCGTGCGCTCGACGAGCTGATGCGTCGTCACGAGGTGATGCGGACCACGTACCAGCTCACCGAGACGGGGGCGACGCAGGTGGTCCAGCCCGCGACCGGGCTGCCGATGCCGCTGGAGGACGTGCCCGGCGAGACGCCCGAGGCCCGTGAAGCCGCGATGCTTCGCCGCTGCGAGGAACAAGGCGCCTGGGTGTTCGACCTGGCGCGCGGCCCGGTCATCCGCGCCGTGCTGCTGCGCATGGGGCCACAGGACCATGTGCTCAACCTGGTCATGCACCACGTCATCTCCGACGCGTGGTGCTCGCTGGTGCTCGCGCGCGAGATGTCCGTGCTCTACGCCTGCTACAACGCGGGCATCGAGTCGCCGTTGCCCGAGCTGCCCGTGCAGTACGCGGACTACGCGGTCTGGCAGCGCGAGTACCTGGAAGGCGTGGTGCTGGACGGGCAGCTCCGGTGGTGGAAGGAGCAGCTCCTCGGAGTCCCCGCGCTGGAGCTGCCCACGGACCGGCCGCGTCCGGCGGTGCAGTCCTACGACGGTGGGAGCCTGCGCTTCGTGGTGGGCCGCGAGGTGGCGGAGCCGCTGCTCGCCCTGGGCCGCAAGGAAGGCGCGACATCCTTCATGGTGATGCTGGCGCTCTACCAGGCGCTCCTGGGTCGTCACGCGGGCCAGGACGACTTCGCCATCGGCATCCCCATCGCGGGTCGTACGCAGCCCGAGACGGAGGGGTTGATCGGCTGCTTCGTCAACACGTTGGCGATGCGCACCCAGCTCACCGAGGCCCCGACGTTCCGTGAGCTGTTGGGCCGGGTGAAGAAGCAGTCCCTGGGCGCGTTCTCCCGGCAGGATGCGCCGTTCGAGCGGCTCATCGAGCTGCTCCAGACGCCGAGGGACCAGAGCCGCACGCCGGTCTTCCAGGTCGTCCTCAACGTCATCAACACGCCGCCCGCGGAGACGTCGCACCAGACGCTCAAGCTGAGCCAGCTGGATGTCGCCACCGGGACGTCGAAGTTCGACCTGAGCTTCGAGGTCGTAGAAGGCCTGGGCGAGCTCCACTGCCGCTTCGAGTACGCGGCGAAGCTGTTCGATGAGTCCACGATGAAGCGACTGGTCGAGCACCTCTCCGTGCTCGCTCGCGCCGTCGTCGCATCTCCGGACCTGCCGGTGCAGCGCCTGCCGCTGATGGGTGAGGCGGAGCGGCAGCAGGTGCTGGTGGGGTTCCAGGGACGCACGGAGGCGTACCCGAAGGAGGCGACGCTGCACGCGCTCATCGAGGCGCAGGTGCGACGCACACCGGAGGCGGAGGCGGTCCGCTTCGAGGGAAGCACCCTCACCTACGCGCAGCTGGATGCACGGGCCAATCAGCTGGCGCACCACCTGCGGACGTTGGGAGCGAAGCCGGGGGTGCTGGTGGGGGTGTGCCTGGAGCGCTCGCTGGAGTTGGTGGTGGCGCTGCTGGGGGTGCTCAAGTCGGGAGCGGCCTACGTGCCGCTGGACCCGGCATACCCGAGGGAGCGCCTGGCGGGGATGTTGGAGGACGCGGACGCGCCTGTCCTCGTCACGCAGGAGAAGCTGAAGTCGGTGCTGCCCGCGCACGGCTCGCGAGTGGTGAGCCTGGACACGGAGTGGGCCACGGTGGCCCGTCATCCTGCGACTGCACCCACTCCGGTGGGAGGCGCGGACTCACTGGCGTACGTCATCTTCACGTCCGGCTCGACGGGCCGTCCGAAGGGGGCGATGAACGCGCACGCGGGCATCGTCAACCGACTCTTGTGGATGCAGCAGGAGTACGGGCTGACGGCGGCGGACACGGTGGTGCAGAAGACACCGTTCAGCTTCGACGTGTCGGTGTGGGAGTTCTTCTGGCCGCTGCTGACGGGGACGAGGCTGGTGGTGGCGAAGCCGGGAGGGCACCAGGACCCGGCGTACCTGGCGAAGCTGCTGCGAGAGGAGCGAGTGACGACGGTGCACTTCGTGCCGTCGATGCTGAGAGCCTTCCTGGAGGAGCCGGGCCTGGAGGGGCTGAGCCACCTGCGGCGGGTGGTGTGCAGTGGTGAGGCGCTGACGGCGGAGCTGGTGGCGAAGGCGCACGCGCGACTGCCGGCGGGCGCGGAGGTGCACAACCTCTACGGCCCGACGGAGGCGGCGGTGGACGTCTCGTACTTCCACTGCGCGCGAGGCACGCAGCGCACGAGCATTCCGATTGGGCGTCCGGTGGCGAACACGCGGCTGTACGTGCTGGACGCGCAGGGCCAGCCGACGCCGGTGGGAGTGCCCGGAGAGCTCTTCATCGGCGGTGTGCAGGTAGGCCTGGGGTATTGGCGCCGGCCGCAGCTGACGGCGGAGCGCTTCGTGCCGGACTTGTACTCGCAGGTGCCCGAGGCGCGGCTGTACCGCACCGGAGACGTGGCGAGGTGGCTGGCGGACGGGACGCTGGAGTACCTGGGCCGCTCGGACTTCCAGGTGAAGCTCAGAGGCTTCCGGATTGAATTGGGAGACATCGAGGCGGCGCTGCTGTCACACGCCTCGGTGCGAGAGGCCGTGGTCCTCGTGCGCGAGGACTCCCCGGGCGACCAGCGCCTCGTCGCCTATGTCACGGGTGACGCGGAGCCGCTGACCGCGTCGCTGCTCAAGACGCACCTCCAGTCTCGGCTGCCCGAGTACATGGTGCCCTCGACCTTCACGCACCTGGGCGTGCTCCCGCTGACGCCCAGCGGCAAGGTGGACCGCAAGGCCCTGCCCGCGCCGGAGGCCCCTGTTGTCCAGCCCGGCCGCTACGTCGCACCTCGGACGCCCGTGGAGGAGACGCTCGCCACGCTCTTCGCGCAGGTCCTCGGCGTGGAGCGCATCGGGATTCACGATGGGTTCTTCGAGATGGGCGGTCACTCGCTGCTCGCGACCCAGGTCGTGGTCCGCGTCCGGGGCGCGCTCGGGCTGGAGCTGCCGCTGCGCACCCTGTTCGAGGCACCCACCGTCGCCGCGCTCGCGGAGCGGCTGGATGCCCGTCGCCCGGGTGCGGAGCTGCCGCCGATGGTCCGCGTGGACCGGACGAAGCCCATCCCGCTCTCGTTCGCGCAGCAGCGCCTCTGGCTCATCAGCCAGTTCGCCGGCGCGGTCAGCGCCTACAACATCCCGCTGGCCCTGAAGCTCGAGGGCGTGCTGGACCTCTCCGCGCTCCAGCGTGGCTTCGACGCGCTGATGGAGCGCCACGAGGCGATGCGCACCACCTTCCGCGCGGACGGTGACACGCCCGTCCAGGTCATCCACCCGGCCTTCCCGCTGCCCTTCCAGTTCGTGGACCTCACGTCCCTCACGAACGCGAAGGAGCGCGAGGCGGAGACCGTCCGACTCGCCCTCGAAGAGGCACGGCGCCCGTTCGACCTGCTGAGCGGCCCGCTGGCCCGCGCGCTCCTGTTGAAGCTGGGCGAACAGGAGCACGCGCTGGTGCTCAACATGCACCACATCGTCTCGGACGGCTGGTCCACGGGGGTGCTGGTCCGCGAGATGGCCGCGCTCTACGCGGCGTTCCATGACGAGCGTCCCTCGCCGCTGCCGGCGCTCCCCGTGCAGTATGCGGACTTCGCAGTCTGGCAGCGCGACTGGCTCCAGGGGCCGGTCCTGGAGGAGCAGGTCGGCTACTGGCGCAAGAAGCTCGAGGGCGCGCCGTCGCACCTCGACCTCCCGACGGACAAGCCGCGCCCCGCGCAGCAGTCCTTCCATGGGGCCGCGGCGCTGATGCACCTGCCGCTGCCGCTCACCGAGGCGCTGGAGACCTTCGCCCGTCGCGAGGGCGCCACGCCGTTCATGGTGCTGCTCGCGGCCTTCCAGGTCCTCCTGCAGCGGCACTCCGGGCAGGACGACATCCTGGTGGGCTCGCCCATCGCCGGACGTCGACTGGCCGAGTCCGAGGCCCTCATCGGCTACTTCGCGAACACGCTCGTCCTGCGCTCCCGCATCCGGGGGCAGGACTCGTTCCGCGCGCTGCTCGCCCAGGTGCGGGACACCACGCTGGAGGCGTTCGAGCACCAGGACGTGCCCTTCGAGAAGCTGGTGGAGGAGCTGCACCCGGCCCGTGACGCCAGCCGCACGCCGCTGTTCCAGGTCTCCTTCACGCTGCACAACGCCCCGCTGCCGGCGCTGTCCCTGCCCGGCTTGACGCTGCGGCCGATGGACCACCACCACGGGGTCATCCGCTTCGACATGGAGCTGTCCTTCCATCGCGAGGAGACGGGCTTCCGTGGCGGCATCAACTACGCCACGTCCCTCTTCGACCACGACACCGTGGCCGCCATGGCGAGCCACCTGCGCGTGCTGCTCGAAGAGGTCATCGCCTCGCCGGACGTCCCGCTCGCCCAGGTCTCCATGCTCACCCGCGAGGAGCGCAACCGGGTGCTGGTGGAGTGGAACGACACCGCGACGAAGACGCCGCGTCCCCCGTCGATTCACGACGCCTTCGCGAAGCAGGCGGAGCGCACGCCCCAGGCCATCGCCCTCACGCACGCGGAGGGCCAGCTCACCTACGCCGAGCTGCGCGCCCGCGCGAACCAGGTCGCGCACCACCTGCACGTGATGGGCGTGCGTCCCGGTGGCCGCGTGGGTCTGTGCGTGGAGCGCTCCCCGGAGCTCATCATCGGCATGCTGGGCATCCTCCAGGCGGGCGCGGCCTACGTGCCCCTGGAGCCGAGCTACCCCACGGAGCGCCTCACGTGGATCATCCGTGAGTCCGGAGTCAGCATCCTCCTGACCCAGGAGCACCTCGCGGACGAGCTGCCCGAGCTGGGCTGCCTGCCCGTCCTGCTGGACGCGGAGTGGCGCGCCATCTCGAAGCAGCCGACGAGCGCTCCCGTCGTCTCCGTGGGCGAGGAGGACCTGGCCTACGTGATGTTCACGTCGGGCAGCACGGGCCAGCCCAAGGGCGTCTGCGTTCCCCACCGTGGTGTGCTGCGACTGGTGCGCGACAACACGTTCATGCGCTTCGGGCCGGACGAAGTCTTCCTCCAGCTCGCGCCCGTGGCGTTCGATGCCTCCACGCTGGAGGTCTGGGGCGCGCTGCTCAACGGTGGACGGTTGGTCCTCGCGCCTCCGAAGGCGCAGTCCATCGAGTCGCTGGGCGCGCTGCTGACGAGCTCGGGAGTCACCGCGCTGTGGCTGACGGCGGCCCTCTTCGACCAGGTCGTCCAGCACCAGGGCCAGGCGCTGGCGGGAGTGCGCCAGGTGCTCGCGGGTGGCGACGTGCTGCCCGTGCAGCGCGTGACGGAGCACCTGTCGCGAATCGGGCCGGACGCGGTGTTCATCAACGGCTACGGCCCCACGGAGAACACCACGTTCTCCGCCACGCACACGCTGCGGGCCGGGGACACGGTGGACCGCTCGGTGCCCATCGGCCGTCCGCTGTCGAGCTCCACCGCCTACGTGCTGGACGCCGCGCTCCAGCCCGTGCCGCCGGGAGTCTCCGGTGAGCTGTTCGTCGGAGGCGACGGCCTGGCCTGGGGCTACCTGAACCGCCCGGACCTGACGGCCGAGCGCTTCGTGCCGCACCCGTACGCCTCGACGCCGGGCGCCCGCCTGTACCGCACGGGCGACAAGGCGCGCTGGCGCGCGGATGGCACGCTCGAGTTCATGGGCCGCGTCGACTTCCAGGTGAAGATCCGCGGCTTCCGCATCGAGCCCGGCGAGGTCGAGGAGACGCTGCGCCGCTTCGCCGGCCTGCGGGACGTCGTCGTGGTGGCCCGCGAGGACATCCCGGGCGACAAGCGACTGGTGGCCTACGTCGTCCCGGAGACCGCGGGAGTGGACGTGGGCGCGGTGAAGACCTTCGTCCAGCGTCAGCTCCCCGAGTACATGGTGCCGTCGGCCATCGTGGAGCTGGCCGCCCTGCCCCTGTCGTCCAACGGCAAGGTGGACCGCAAGGCCCTGCCGGCCCCGGAGGCCCCTGTCTCCAAGGACCCGGCCGAGAACGCCCCGCGCACGCCCCTGGAGACGCAGCTGGCGGCCATCTGGGCGGAGGTGCTGCACCACGACTCGGTGGGCATCCACGATGACTTCTTCGAGCTGGGCGGCCACTCGCTCCTGGCCACGCAGGTGGTGTCTCGCATCCGGGCCACGCTCGGCGTCGAGCTGCCCCTGGGTGAGCTGTTCGGCGCGTCCACGGTGGCAAAGCTCGCGGAGCGGCTGGCCAACGCCACGGTGGCGAAGGCCCCGGCCCTGACGCGCGTGCCGCGCACGACGGACCTGCCGTTGTCCTTCGCGCAGCAGCGGCTCTGGTTCATCGACCAGCTGGAGCCCGGGTCCACGCTCTACAACAACCCGTTCCCGCTGCGGCTGGAGGGCACGCTGGATGAGCGGGCCCTGCGGCGCACCTTCGACGAGCTGGTGCGGCGTCACGAGTCGCTGCGCACCACGTTCCGCGCGGAGGGAGGCCAGGCGGTCCAGAAGATCCACCCGGCCACCTTCGTGCCCGTGCAGAAGGTGGACCTGTCGCGCATCGACGAGGAGGACCTCCGGATGGCGGAGGCCCTGCGGCTGTCGAACGAGGAGGCGCGTCGCCCGTTCGACCTCTCGCGCGGGCCGCTGCTGCGCACGCTGCTCATCAAGCTGCGTCCGCAGGACCACATCCTGCTGCTCCACGTGCACCACATCGTGTCGGACGGCTGGTCGCTCGGCGTGTTCGTGCGGGAGCTGACGTCGCTCTACGAGGCGTTCCGCAAGGGGCTGCCCTCGCCGCTGCCGGAGCTGGCCGTGCAGTACGCCGACTACGCCGTGTGGCAGCGCTCGTGGCTGCGCGGCGCGACGCTCGAGGCGCAGGTCGGCTGGTGGAAGCAGCAACTGGAGGGCGCGCCGTACGCGCTGGACGTGCCCACGGACAAGCCGCGCCCGGCGGTGTTCACCCACAAGGGCGCCGTGCTGGACCTGGTCATCCCGCTGAAGCTCAGCCAGGCGCTGGAGTCGCTGGCCCAGAAGGAAGGCGCCACGCCGTTCATGGTGCTGATGGCCGCGTTCCAGACGCTGCTGCACCGGTACTCGGGCCAGGACGACATCCTGGTGGGCTCGCCCATCGCGAACCGCAACGTGGCGGACACGGAGGTGCTCATCGGCTTCTTCGTGAACACGCTGGTGCTGCGCGCGCGCTTCACGCCGAAGATGTGCTTCCGCGAGCTGCTGGCCCAGGTGCGCGAGCGGACGCTCGGCGCCTACGAGCACCAGGGCGTCCCGTTCGAGAAGATCGTCGAGGAGCTCCAGCCCACGCGCGACGCGAGCCGCACGCCGCTGTTCCAGGCGATGTTCACGCTGCAGAACGCGCCGCTGCCGGAGATCGTCCTGCCGGAGCTGTCCGTGGGGCCCCACCCCATCGACTCCACCAACCTGGCCATGTTCGAGCTGGGGCTGGACCTGACGCGCGCGCCGGAGGGCTTCTCCGGTGGCTTCACGTACAGCACGGACCTGTTCGAGCGCGCGACGATGGAGCGCTTCGCCGAGCACCTGCTCGTGCTGCTGCGAGGCATCGTCGCGAACCCGGGCACTCCGCTGGAGGAGCTGCCGCTGCTGCCTCCCGAGGAGCGCAAGCAGCTGCTGCTGGAGTGGACGGGTGAGCGCGAGCCCCTGCCCGCGGACGCGCGCATCCACGCGCTCCTCGAGGAGCAGGTGCTGCGCACGCCGGACGTCATCGCGGTGGTGTCCGGTGAGGACTCGGTCACCTACCGTGAGCTGGACACGCGGGCCACGCGGCTGGCGTGGCGCCTGCGCGAGCTGGGCGTCGGGCTGGAGACGCGGGTGGCGGTGTGCGTGGAGCGCTCGGTGGAGCAGCTGGTGGCGCTCCTCGGCGTGCTGAAGGCCGGTGGTGCCTACGTGCCGCTGGACCCGGAGTACCCGGCGGAGCGGCTGAGCTTCATGCTGGAGGACAGCGGCGCGCGCGTGGTGGTGGCACGCGGGCAGGTCCGCGAGAAGCTGGGCGACACCACGGACCGCGTCTACCTGGACGTGGACGCCGTGCCCGAGACGGGGGACGTCGCTCCGCTCTCCGTGGTGGTGCCTCCGGAGGCGGCGGCCTACGTGCTCTACACGTCGGGTTCGACGGGGCGGCCCAAGGGCGTCGTGGTGCAGCACCGCTCGCTGGTGAACTTCACCCGCGCGGCCTGGAAGACGTACCCCGTGGAGCTGGGGGACCGCGTGCTCCAGTTCGCCTCCATCAGCTGGGACACCAGCGCGGAGGAGATCTACCCGTGCCTCACGCGAGGCGGGACGCTGGTGCTGCGCACGCCGGACATGCTCGACGTGCCGGAGGTCTTCCTGGCGCGGTGCGAGGCCGCGGGGGTGACGCAGCTCAACCTGCCCACGGCCTTCTGGCACGAGGTGACGGCGAGCCTGGAGGAAGGCCGCGCGAAGCTGCCCTCGAAGCTCAAGTGGGTGGTGATTGGCGGAGAGCGCGCCGCGCCGGAGCGGGTCGCCGCCTGGCGTCGCACGGTGGGCTCCGCCCTGCCCCTGCGCAACACCTACGGACTGACGGAGGTGACGGCGGTGGCCACGGCGGTGGACCTGATGGCGTCCCCGGCCGAGGCGTTCGAGAGCGCCCAGGAGGTGCCCATCGGCCGGCCGCTGACCAACGTGACGACGTACGTGCTGGACAGCGCGTTCATGCCGACGCCCACGGGCGTGGTGGGTGAGCTGTTCATCGGCGGTGAGGGCGTCGCGCGTGGCTACCTCGGCCGGCCGGACCTGACGGCGGAGCGCTTCATCCCGAGCCCCTTCGGCGAGGGCGAGCGGCTCTACCGCACCGGTGACAAGGCGCGCTGGCGACGTGACGGCGGCCTGGAGTACCTGGGGCGCGGCGACACGCAGGTGAAGGTGCGCGGCATCCGCATCGAGCTGGGGGAAGTCGAGGCCTCGCTGCGCGCTCGCTCGGAGGTCCGTGACGCGGTGGTGCTGGCGCGCGAGGACTCGCCGGGCGACAAGCGCCTGGTGGCGTACGTGGTGCCGACGGAAGTGAAGGAGGGGCTGGAGCCGACCCTGGACATCCTGGGCCTCCATGACCACCTGAGGCAGCACCTGCCCGCGTACATGGTGCCCGCGGCCTTCGTGCCGCTGGCCGCCCTGCCCCTCACGCCCAACGGCAAGGTGGACCGCAAGGCGCTGACCGCGCCGGATGCGAACTTGCACCGGGTCAGCCGCCAGCATGAGCCTCCCGCGACGCCGCTGGAGGGACGACTGGCCGAGCTGTGGCGGGAGCTGTTGAACGTCCCCACCGTGGGTCGTCGCGACAACTTCTTCGAGCTGGGGGGCCACTCGTTGATGGCCACGCGGCTGGTGGCTCGAGTCCGCGAGGACTTCAAGGTGGACCTGGGCCTGCGGGCCTTCTTCGAGACCCCCACGTTGGCGGGGCTCGCCGAGCGCATCTCCGGCGCCACCTGGGGGGACACGCTCCCGGACCTCGGTGTGGATCGCGGTGACGGGCCGATTCCGCTGTCCTTCGCGCAGCAGCGCCTGTGGTTCCTGGACCAGCTCCAGCCAGGGATGGCGATCTACAACATGCCCGTGGCGCTGCGCCTGTCGGGACGCGTGGAGCGCGCCGCGTTCCATCGCGCCGTCGACGAGCTGGTGCGTCGTCACGAGTCCCTGCGCACCACGTTCGAGACCGTGGGCGGTGAGCCGCGACAGGTCATCCACCCCGCGCAGCCCGGCAACCTCCGGGTGCTGGACCTGTCCCGCGTCTCTGCCGACGAGCGGATGGAGGAGGCCTACCGGCTGGCGCGCGAGGACTCGCTCACCCCTTTCGACCTGCGTACGGGTCCCCTGCTGCGAATCACGCTGCTCGTGCTGGACACCAAGGAGCACGCGCTGCTCGTGTGCATGCATCACAGCATCTCGGACGGCTGGTCGCAGGCCGTGCTGGTGCGAGAGCTCGTCCAGCTCTACGAGGCGTTCAGGAGCGGTCGTCCGTCGCCGTTGCCGGAGCTGCCGGTGCAGTACGCGGACTACGCCTTGTGGCAGCGGCAGTGGCTCCAGGGAGAGACGCTCCGGAAGCAGCTCGATTGGTGGAGCCAGCAGCTCGCCGGAGCCCCGGGAGCGCTGGATCTGCACACCGACAAGCCGCGTCCCGCGGTGCTCTCGCACCAGGGCACCACGGTGCCCGTGAGCGTGTCCCCCTCGCTCAGTCAGGCGCTGGAGACGCTGGCGCGCCGTGAAGGCGTCACGCCCTTCATGGTGTGGATGGCGGCGTACCAGGCGCTGCTGCACCGGTACTCGGGGCAGGATGACTTGCTGGTGGGCACGCCCATCGCGGGTCGGCGTCACGCCAAGACGGAGGGCCTCATCGGCTTCTTCGTCAACACGCTGGTGATGCGCGCGAGCTTCACGCCGACGCTCACGTTCCGGCGCCTGTTGGCGCAGGTGCGCGACTCCACGCTCGGAGCCTACGAGCACCAGGACGTCCCCTTCGAGCGGCTGGTCGAGGAGCTGCATCCCACGCGCGACCTGAGTCGCACGCCGTTGTTCCAGGCGCTCTTCGCCCTCCAGAACATGCCGAGCGCGGAGCTGACGTTGCCGGAGCTCTCGCTCAAGGGCGTGGAGGTCGAGTCCACCGTCAGTCGCTTCGAGCTGGAGCTGGCCCTGGTCCGCACGCCAGCGGGTTACCAAGGGGCCCTCAGCTTCAGCACGGACCTGTTCGAGCGCTCCACCGCCGAGCGGATGGTGACGCACCTGCTGCGCCTCGTGGAGGTGGCTGTCGCCAAGGCGGACGCGCCGTTGTCCTCCCTGTCCCTGATGGACGAGGCGGAGCGCCAGCGCATCCTCGTGGACTGGAACGACACGACGGCCGAATTCCCGTCGGAGTCCACCCTGCCCGCCCTGTTTTCCGAGCAGGCCCGTCGCACGCCCGAGGCGATTGCCCTCCAGTTCGAGGGCCAGCGCCTCACCTACGCGGAGTTGGAGGCCCGGTCGGGTCAGCTCGCCCGGCATCTGTTGTCGCTGGGCCTGGGCCGTGAGCCGCGCATCGCGGTGCTGATTCCTCGTGGGCTGGAGCTGTACGTGGCGCTGCTCGGCATCCTCAAGGCCGGTGGCTGCTACGTCCCGCTCGACGCCGCGCATCCCCCGGCGCGCATCGCGTTCATGCTCGAGGACTCGGGTGTGGCGGGTGTGCTCACGGTGAGCGCGCTGGGAGCCTTGCTGCCCTCGGGCTCGTGGCCCGTGGTGACGCTCGACACCGAGTGGGAGCGAATCTCCCGCCAGTCGACGGAGGCTCCGTTCGTGCCGATGAGCTCGGACAACCTCGCGTACGTCACGTACACGTCCGGCTCCACGGGGACGCCCAAGGGCGTGGCCATCACCCACCGCGGGGTGCTGCGGCTGGTCTCGGGCGTGGGCTTCGCGTCCCGCGAGCCGGGCGAGGTCATCCTCCAGGTGGCGCCGCTGACGTTCGACCCGACGGCGCTCGAGGTCTGGAGCGCGCTGCTCACGGGCGCTCGGCTCGCGGTGTACCCGCCGACGACCCCGGAGGTCTCCGAGCTGGCCCGGGTCATCGACGAGCACCGCGTCACCACGGCGCTCCTGGCCACCGCGCTCTTCGATGTCATGCAGCAGCACGAGCCGGCCGCGCTGTCCCGGCTGCCCCGCCTGTGGGTCGGCGGAGACGTGCTGCCCCTGCCCACGGCGCGGGAGCGACTGGCCAAGGGGGGCTCGCTCATCAACGCGTATGGCCCGACGGAGGTCACCGTCGTCACCACGCAGCACGTGCTGCCCGCGGGCACGTCCATCGACACGGCCGTCCCGATCGGACGCCCGATTCCGAATACACGGGTGTACGTGCTGGATGCGTCGCTGCATCCCGTGCCCGTGGGCATCCCCGGTGAGCTGTTCATCGGCGGCCCGGGCCTCGCGCGTGGCTACCAGGGCCGACCCGCGCTTACCGCCGAGCGCTTCGTGCCGGACCCCTTCTCCACCACGCCCGGCGAGCGCCTCTACCGTACCGGGGACAAGGTCTGCTGGACCGAGGACGGCGCGCTGCGCTTCCTCGGGCGCATCGATCTCCAGGTGAAGGTGCGCGGCTTCCGCATCGAGCTGGGGGAGATTGAAGCCTCGCTTCGCGCGCACCCCGAGGTCCGTGAAGCCGCGGTCGTCGTCCGCGAGGACGTGCCCGGGGACAAGCGCCTGGTGGCCTACGTCGCCACGGCGGATGGCCATGCGCCCAAGGGAGAGGACCCGAAGGCGTGGCTGCGGCAGCGCCTGCCCGAGTACATGGTGCCCGCGCACGTCGTGACACTGTCCGCCCTGCCCCAGACGACGCACGGCAAGGTGGACCGCAAGGCGCTGCCGAAGCCGGACGCCTCGGGGCTGGACACCGGCAAGGCCCACGAAGCCCCGGCGACCCCGGCCGAGCAGCGCCTGGCCGAGCTGTGGAAGGAGCTGCTCCAGGTGTCCCGCGTGGGACGTCACGACAGCTTCTTCGAGCTGGGTGGCCACTCCCTGCTGGCCACGCGTCTGGTGGCCCGCATCCGCGACGAGCTGGGACAGGAGCTGGGCGTCCGCGCCCTGTTCGAGTCGCCCACGCTGTCCTCGCTCGCGGCGCGCCTCCAGCAGGGCCTGCCCGAGGAGCAAGGGGTGACGGTGCTGCCGCCGCTCGTCGCCGCGCCGAGGAACGGGCCGCTCCCGCTGTCCTTCGCGCAGCAGCGCCTGTGGTTCCTGGACCAGCTCCAGCCGGGCAGCGCGCTCTACAACATCCCCTATGCACTCAAGCTGACGGGCGAGGTGGACCTGTCGTCGCTCCAACGCGCCTTCGATGCGCTGGTTCAGCGTCACGAGTCCTTGCGCACGACGTTCCGCATGGAGGGGGGGGAGCCGCGACAGGTCATCCACGCGCCGGCGCCTCGGCCGTTCGCGATGGTGGACCTGCGCGCGTCGTCACCGGAGCAGCGCGAGGCCGAAGCGCGACGCGTCATCAGCGAGGACGCGGTGCGCCCGTTCGACCTGTCCACCGGTCCCCTGCTCCGCGTCACGGTGATGCGGCTGTCGCAGACGGAGCAGGTGCTGCTGGTGTGCATGCACCACATCATCTCGGACGGCTGGTCCATCGGTGTGCTGGTGCGTGAGCTGACGATGCTCTACACGGCCTTCCAGCAAGGTGGGGCCGTGGAGCTGCCGGTGCTGCCGGTGCAGTACGCCGACTACGCCGTGTGGCAGCGAGGCTGGCTCCAGGGCGGCGCCCTGCGTGCACAGCTCGACTGGTGGAAGCAGCACCTCGACGGGGCCGCGCCCGCGCTGGAGATGCCCACCGACAAGCCTCGTCCGGCCGTGCCTTCGTCCAACGGCGCGCTGGTGCCGGTGTGGCTGCCGGCCGTGCTGAGTGACGCGGTGGACGTGGCGACGCAGCGCGAGCGCGTCACCCCGTTCATGCTGTTCCTCGCCGTCTATCAGGCCCTGCTCCAGCGCTACTCGGGCCAGGAGGACGTCGTCGTGGGCTCGCCCATCGCGGGCCGGCGTCACGCGCAGACGGAGGGACTGCTGGGCGTCTTCATCAACACGCTGGCGCTGAGGGCCCGCTTCACGCCGGAGCTGACGTTCAGGGGCCTTTTGTCCCAGGTCCGTGACGCGACGCTCGGGGCCTTCGAGCACCAGGACCTCCCCTTCGAGCGACTGGTGGAAGAGCTCCAGCCCGCGAGGGACCTGGGCCGCACGCCCTTGTTCCAGGCGATGTTCGTGCTGCAGAACGCGCCGTCGCCCGGGGTGTCGCTGTCGGGCCTGACGCTCGAGGCGATGGACGTGGAGCTGGCTTCGACGAAGTTCGAGCTCAACCTCCACCTGTTCCGGGCGCCCGACGGCTACCGGGGCGGGCTCTTCATCAGCACGGACCTGTTCGAGCCCTCCACGGGCGAGCGGCTGGTGCGTCACTTCCAGCAACTCCTGGAGCGCGCGCTGGCGAACCCGGATGCGCCGCTCGCGACGCTCCCGCTCCTCACGGACGCGGAGCGCCAGCGTGTCCTCGTGACGGAGTCCGCGCCCGTGTCGCCGGGGCTCCCGTTCCATCGGATCTTCGAGCAGCAGGCGGCGCGCACCCCTGAAGCGCCCGCGCTCCGCTGCGAGGAGCTGGAGTGGACGTACCGTCGGCTCGATGAACGGGCGAACCAGCTCGCGCACCACCTGCGCTCGTTGGGCGTGGGCCCGGATGTCCCCGTGGCCCTGTGCCTGGAGCGAGGCGTGGAGCTCATCGCCGCGCTGCTGGCGGTCCTCAAGACGGGTGGGGCCTACGTCCCGCTGGAGCCGTCACAGCCGGCCGCGCGCCTGCGTGCGCTCGTGGAGGAGGTCTCCGCGCCCGTCGTGGTGACGGCATCCGCCCATGAGTCGGCCTTCGAGGGACTGTCCCTCCACCGCGTGCGCATGGACACGGACGCGGTTGTGCTCGCGAAGCAGTCCACCGAGGCGCCGAAGGTCGAGGTCCGCGCCGAGCACCTGGCCTACGTGCTCTTCACGTCGGGCAGCACGGGTCGACCGAAGGGCGTGGCGGTGTCGCACGGCGCGCTCATGAGCTACGTGAACGCGGTCGTCGACCGGCTCTCGCTGACGGAGTGCAAGAGCTTCGCGCTGGTCTCGACGTTCGCCGCGGACCTGGGCAACACGGTGCTGTTCCCCGCGCTCGTCACGGGCGGACTGCTGCACGTGCTGACGCAGGAACGCGCGCGCAGCCCCGAAGGCATGGCCGAGTACTTCCAGCGCCACGCCGTGGACTGCATGAAGATCGTCCCGTCCCACCTCGCGGCGCTGCTCACGGGGGGAGAGACGGGAACCATCGTGCCGCGCAAGCGACTGGTCCTCGGCGGAGAGTCCTCGTCGTGGGCATTGCTGGAGCGGGTGCATGCCCTCGCGCCCGAGTGCCAGGTCTTCAATCACTACGGACCCACGGAGACCACGGTGGGAGTCCTCGCGGGGCGGGTGGAGCTGCCGCCCGGGGACAAGGCTCCGGCGCAGGTGCCGCTCGGCCATCCGCTGGGACAGACGCGCCTCTACATCCTCGACGCGAGCCTCCAGCCCGTGCCCGTGGGTGTGCCGGGCGAGCTGTACGTGGGAGGCCCGCAGGTGGCGCGGGGCTACCTCGGTCGCCCGGAGCTGACGGCGGAGCGCTTCCTCGCGGACCCGTTCAGCAAGGCACCCGAGGCGCGGATGTACCGCACGGGAGACCGGGTCCGGTGGCTCGAGGATGGCCGCGTGGAGTTCATCGGCCGCGTGGACTTCCAGGTGAAGGTGCGTGGCTTCCGCGTGGAGCCGGGCGAAGTCGCCACGGTGCTGCGCGGCCATGACGCCCTGCGAGACGCCATCGTCGTGGCGCGAGGAGACGGCGCGGACCGGAAGCTCGTGGCCTACGTCGTGGCCTCGTCGTCCATCGCTCCGGAGGTCCTCGCGCTGAGGACGTGGCTCCAGCAGCGCCTGCCCGAGTACATGGTGCCCTCCGCGTTCGTCACCCTCCCCGCCCTGCCGCTGACGCTCAACGGCAAGGTGGACACCAGGGCCCTGCCGGAGCCGACGCTCGAGGCCTCCAGCACCCAGGAGGTGCTCCCGCCCAGGACGCCGCTCGAGCTCCAACTGGTCCGTGTCTGGGAGGACGTGCTCGGGGTTCGTCCCATCGGTGTCCGCTCCAGCTTCTTCGAGCTGGGCGGCCACTCGCTGCTCGCCGTGCGCATGATGTCCGCGGTGAGCGAGGCAGTGGGCCAACCGGTGCCGCTGGCCGCGCTGTTCCAGGCGCCCACGGTGGAGCAGCTCGCCGCGTTGCTGCGCGACGGGGCCACGATGACAGGCACCTCGCCGGTGGTCCCCTTCGGCGCCCTGCGTCCGGGCGGGAAGACGCCGTTCTTCTGCGTGCACCCCGTGGGCGGCAACGTCCTCTGCTACGCGGAGCTGGCGCGTCGGCTGGGGACGGAGCGCCCGTTCGTGGGCCTCCAGGCCCAGGGTGTCAATGGTGAGGCCACGCCGCGAGGCACCGTCGAGGAGATGGCAACGGCCTACGTGGACGCGATGCGGAAGGTCCAACCGTCCGGCCCGTATCTGTTGGGCGGCTGGTCGCTCGGAGGCGTCATCGCCTACGAGATGGCGCGGCAGCTCCGTGAGCAGGGCCAGCGGGTGGAGCTGCTCGCGCTCATCGACACGTACGCCCCGGGCGCGGTGAAGGCCCCGGAGCCCTCGGAGATGGACCGGCTCCAGGTCATCGGCATGTTCATCCAGGACCTGCTCGGCGCCTCGTTGGCCCACGTCGAGCTGGACCTGGAGGCGCTCGCGGCAATGTCTCCGGACGCGGTGCTCGAACACCTGCGTGTCGAGGGCGAGCGCGCCGGAGTCCTGCCCCTCGGGACGGACCCCCGGCAGCTCCAGTCCCTGCTCCAGGTCTTCGAGTCGAACCTGAAGGCCGCGCGGCGCTACGTCCCCCGGCCGACCCAGGAGCGCGTGGTGCTGCTCAAGGCCACCGAGCATGACGCCGAGCTGCCCGCGGATGGCGGCTGGTCCACGCTCGTCGGCGCCGGATTGGAGCGGCACCCCGTGGTCGGAAGCCACTACGGCGTGCTCCGTGAGCCGGGCGTCCAGGCGCTGTCCGAGCGCCTGCGTGAGGCGATGAAGCACCTGCCCTGAGCGGCGGCTTCACCCAGGTGGCTGCTGTCCTCGAACCTCGAAGGTCCGAGGCGGCAGCCACCCGAGGAACAAGGCCTACGCCGCCACGACGACGGGGGCTTCCGCCACCGGGGCCAGGGGCTCGACCAGGGACTTCTGCTCCCAGATGCGAGACCGCCAGCGGACCCACATGGAGATGCCTCGGACCCACTCATCCGCGGCGACCGCCAGCCACACGCCCGCGAGCCCCAGGTGGAGCTTGAAGACGAGCACGTAGCCCAGCGGCAGGCTCATGCAGACCATCGACAGGAAGCCCATGTACACGGTGAACGGCGCGTCCCCCGCCGAGCGCAGCGCGTTCACCAGCACCAGGTTGAACGAGCGCCCCGTCTCCAGGAGCAAGCCGATCACGATGACCTGCGTGGTGAGCCGGACGATGTCGCCATCATGGGTGAACATGCCCACCAGCGGCACGCGGACCAGGATGACGGCCACGTCCACGAGGAAGGTGATGGCCACCGCCCACTTCAGGCTCTGGAGCACCCGCCGGTATGCGTCGTCCGCGCGGCGCGCGCCCACCAGCCGTCCCACGATGATGGCCGTGCCCATGCCGACGGCCAGGCTGAACAGGAACACGTACTGGGAGATGGCGTTCGCGTACTGCCGGGAGGCCAGCGCCGTCGAGCCCAGGAACGTCACGTAGTACAGGAACACCGCCTGGCAGCACTGGTACGTGCCCTGCTCGACGGCGGAGGGCACACCCACGCGGAGGATCTTCCGCACCATGTCCGAGGTGAACCGGACGAAGTCGCGCGCCTTCATCCGCACGTCCATCACCCGGTACAAGAGCCACACGAACACCACGAGCGCCAGCGCGCGGCTCACCACCGTGGAGATGGCCGCGCCCGCGACCTCGAGCCGGGGCAGCCCCAGCAGTCCGAAGATGAGCAGCGCGTTGCCGCCCACGTGCAGCGCGTTCATCCCCATCGCGATGAACATGGACTCACGCGTGAAGCCGTACGTGCGGATGAGCGCGGAGCACACGTTGATGAGCGCCTGGAGGAAGATGAACCCTCCGGCGATGCCCATGTACGTGCGGGCCTGCGCCAGCACCACGCCCTCCAGGTTCATCCGCGCCAGCAGCGCGTCTCCGCCCAGCAGCAGCCCCGCGCTCACCGTCACGCCGAGCAGCAGGTTCAACGTGATTCCCACCGCGGCGATGCGCGCCGCCTCCTCGGAGCGCCGCGCGCCCAGGTACTGGGACACGACGACGGAGGCGCCGTTGCTCATCACCTCCATGATGAGCAGACAGATGAACAGGAACTGATTGACGACCCCCACCGCGGAGACGGCGTCGTCGGACACACCGCTGAGCATCAGCGTGTCCGCCGTTCCCATCATCATGAAGAGGAGGAGCTCCAGGAGTATCGGCCACGTGAGCCGGAACAACCCCATCCTGGCGGGGTCCTGCGCAGTCGAGAGTGACATGGTTCGCCGCGATGAACGCGGGCTGGGACTAACAGGCGCCGCAATGCGTCGCCAGCCACATCGTGCTCGCCTGCCGCGCGTCACAAGAGCCTCGCGGCTCCTGTGAGCTCAAACCACCTCGCCTCGCTCGCGATGGTCGCGCGAGCGGCGCGGGCCTCAGTGCTTCATCAACTCGCGCGACGGGTCCACCGAGACGGTCACCTTCTCCGGCGACGACGTGGAGGCGACCTTGAAGAGCGGGTCGGAGCCGCTGCCCTTCACGGTGTTGCGGGGCCCGGACGTGGGCGCCGCGGGCTCGTCGTTGGACACGGGCGACGACGTCACCGCGGTGTTGCCCTGCGCCTGCGCGGCGGCCAGCCGCTTGTTCCGGCTGCGGCGCCACAGGAAGAAGCCCACCGCGGCGACGGCGAGCACACCCATGACGGTGTACTGGCCCTCCTTGAACTTGCTGATGAGCATGTCCAGCTCGCCACCGAAGTGGAACCCGAGCCAGATGAACACCGGCGCGGACAGCAGCGCGGCCAGGCCGTCCCAGAAGATGAAGCGCCAGTAGGACATGCCCACCGAGCCCGCGGTGAAGTACGTCACCGCGCGCACGCCCGGCATGAAGCGGGCGATGCAGACGATCTTCTGCCCGTGGCGCTCGAAGAGCCCCTCCACGCGCGCGCGCTTCTCCGGCGTGACGATGCGCGCGAAGAACCCTCCGCCGCCCTTCGGCGCCTCCTGGGTGGCCCCGGTGCCCCGCCCCAGCCTCCCGCCCAGCCTGCGGCCGGCGAAGAAGATGAGGCTGTCGCCCACCAGGATGCCCATGAAGCCGACCACCATCATCACCGGCAGGCTCGCCGCGCCCTTGTGGGCCAGGAAGCCGCCCAGGATGAGCGAGATGTCTTCAGGCAGCGGCACGCCCAGGCCACAGGCCACGAGGATGCCGAAGACCATGGCGTAGGCAATGAAGCCCTGGGAGTCGCCAAGCAGGGTGGTGAGGAAATCAAGCACGCGTTGTCCCGTCCGTTCACTTCCGAGGGGCCTGCTGGGGCACCGCCCGAGCCAGCCCATCCAGCGCCCACGCATCAACCGGGCGCGCCTCCTCAAAACTCCGCGACAGGGTCTTCAACCCGAAATACCCGTCGCGCCCGGCCGCTTCGTAGGCCCCAGCCGGAGCCCCCGTGGCCGTCAGGGCCAGCGCCCGACTCAGGAGCGCGACCCCGTACTCGTCGACCGTCCCCTCACCCGCCCCCCTCGCCCGGGCATCCTTCAGCGCCGCCGCCCCACCCGCCCAGCGAGCACCCAGGCGGCCGGACAGCCGTGAGCTCAGTACCCCACGCGCCAGCTCCCGCACCACCGGCTCGGCGTCAGGCGTGCGCGCCACAGGTCCCACCACAACCACCCACCCCTGCCCCGTGTCCACCGGTCGCACGCTTCCCTCGGCCTCGAGCAGATTAACCACCACCCGAGGTGCGGGCCCGCCTTCCGGCAGGCCCAGAAGTCGCGTGGCCTGTTGGACGGGGGCATCCAGCAGCGGGAGCCAGGCGCGCTGCTCGAAGCGGAAGTCCGGCAGCGTCTCCGCGCGCAGCGCCGTCACCGGCCACTCCTGCTCGGCGCGGGCCAGCAGCTCCTCCAACCCCGTGAGGCTCGCGGCGCGGCCTGGAGCCTTCGGTCCTCCCAGGACGCGCGCCAGGTAGACCTCCACCGGCTCCGGGTGCGCGGCGAAGTACGCGCGGGCCTCGGTGAGCACGGCGTCCGGCGCGGAGGCCAGCACCTGGCGGACCCGGGCGCGGGCGCGGGTGTAGCGGATGACGGGGACGGGGTGGGCCCGCTCGACGGGGCCCGCGTCGTAGCCCGCGCGGTTGAGCAGCGCATAGAGCGTGAAGACGCGGACATCCGCGAGCACCTCCAGGCCACCGGGGGTGTACTGGCTGGCGAACCAGTCCTCCTCCGAGGCGATGGAAACCTGGGCGGCCGACCCCGCGACCGCCGGGGGCGACGCCAGGAGCCCGAGCAGTGGGAGGACGGCCAGGTGGGGGGCTCGCATACGGAGCCCCAAGGCTACCACGCGCCCTTCAGGCGGCCGGCGCCTTTCCGATGAGGGTGCGAATCATGTCCCGGTTGTCCCGGGCCTTCTGGCCGAAGAAGCCGACGATGCCCATCAGCAGCTTCACGCAGGCCTGGGGCTTGGTGGCCAGCAGCTTCTGGAAGTCCGCCGCGCGAATCTCCAGCGCGGACACGTCCGTGACGGCCGTCGCGGTGCAGAGCCGCTCACCCTTCTGCACCAGGGCCAGCTCGCCCAGGGGTTCTCCCGTGCCCACCTCGCCCAGCGACACGTCCTCGCCGGAGGGGCTCCTGGCGCTCAGCCGCACCGTGCCCTCACCGACGATGATGAGCGACTCGCCCGTCTTGCCCTCGACGAACAACGCGGTGCCCTTGGGGAAGGCCCGAGGCACGGCCACACCCGCGAAGATCTGGATGCCGGTGTCGGTGAAGCCCTTGAAGAGAGGGCACGCCTTGAGGGTGTTCGCAGGCACGAGAGCCATGGTGCCAGGGTCCTAACACGGGCCGCGCGGGCCGGCGAGTCAACGGCTGGCGCGGTACTCGGAGGCGATGTGGACGTAGTGCTGAGCGGACAACAACAGGAACTCCCGCTCTTCCGGAGTCACCGCGCGCTTCACCTTGCCGGGGGAGCCCACCACGAGCGAGCCGGGGGGAATCTTCGTCCCGGGCGTCAAGAGCGTCCCGGCGCCGATGATGCAGTCGTCCCCCACCTCCACGTCGTCCAGGAGGATGGCGCCCATCCCGACGAGCACGCGGTTGCCCACGGTGCAGCCGTGCAACACCACGTGGTGCCCCACCGTCACGTCGTCACCGACGACGGTGCTGGAGCGGCCGCCGGTGACGTGGATGAGGGACAGGTCCTGGATGTTGGTGCGCTGGCCGATGCGGATGGGGTTCACGTCCCCGCGCATCACGGTGTTGATCCACACCGAGGAGTCCTCGCCCAGGTGCACGTCGCCCACGACCTGGGCGGACTCGTCCACGAAGCAGCTGGGGTGGACGGTGGGGAGCACGCCGCGAAACGGCCTGAGCGCCATGTCTCAGGCCTCCGCGACGACGTGGAACGGCGAGTCGGGACGCGGCACGGGCAGCGGCTCCACGGTGGGCAGCTGCAGCACCGCCACCTGCTTGCCGGCGAGCTGGTTGGGCGTGGAGCGGTCCACCTTCACCGTGACGAACGCGCCCGCGGGGGCGTCGCCGTCGAAGTTGACGGTGCGGTTCTCCGGCGTGCGGCCGAAGCGCTTGGCGGCGTCGTAGCGCGAGTGGCCCTCCACCATGACCTCCACCTCGGTGCCCACGAGGGCGGCGGTGGTCTCCGCGCTGATGCGGCGCTGCAGCTTCTGCAGGCGCTCCAGGCGGGCGATCTTCACCTCGTGCTCCACCGGGCCCCAGTCCTTCTCGCGCAGCGCGGCGCCCGTCTTGGGACGCGGGCTGTAGATGAAGGAGAACTGGTTGTCGAAGCGGACCTGCTCGGTCAGCTTCATCGTCATCTCGAAGTCCTCCTCCGTCTCGCCGGGGAAGCCCACGATGATGTCGGTGGTGACGGCGATGCCGGGCCGCGCGTCGCGCAGCTTCTGCAGCCGCTCCAGGTACTGCTCCACGGTGTAGTCGCGGCGCATCATCTTCAGGATGCGATCACTCCCGCACTGCACGGGCAGGTGGAAGTGCGGAGCGATCTTGGGCTGCGTGCGGAACGCCTCGATGAGCTCGTCCGACAGGTCATGCGGGTGGCTGGTGGTGAAGCGCACGCGCTCGATGCCCGGCACCTCCGCGCAGCGCAGCAGCAGCTGGGCGAAGGACACGCCGCCCAGGTACGAGTTCACGTTCTGCCCGATGAGCGTCACCTCGCGCACGCCCACCTTGGCCAGCCCGTCCACCTCCTGGAGCACGTCCGGGAAGGCGCGGCTCACCTCGCGGCCGCGCGTGTGCGGCACGATGCAGAACGAGCAGACGTTGTCGCAGCCCTTCATCACCGTGACGAACTCGGTGACCTTGCCGCGGGACGTCTCCGGGTCGGCGCGCGGGAAGACGTACTCCTCGGAGTCGACGAAGGCCGTCTCCACGACGCGGGCCCGCTCCGACTCGACGCGGCCGATGATGTCGGGCAGGCGCGCGATGTTGTCGGGGCCGAAGACGAAGTCCAGGTACGGCACCTTCTTGATGAGGCGGTCCTTCTCCTGCTGGGCCACGCAGCCGCCCACGCCGATGAGCGCGCCACGGCTGGCCTTCACCGGCTTGTAGCGGCCCAGCGCGGACAGCATCTTGTCCTCGGCCTTCTCGCGGATGGAGCAGGTGTTGAGGATGATGAGGTCGGCGTTCTCCGGCACCGGCGTCGGCTCGTAGGACATCTTCGCCAGCACCTCGCTCATGCGGAGCGAGTCGTTGACGTTCATCTGGCAGCCGAAGGTGTGGATGAAGTAGCGCTTCATGGGATTTCTCTGAGCAAGAACGTGCCCTTATGCGACGGCCGGGCGTGGAAATCAACCGAACCGGGGACGGCGGTCATCCCTGGCTGAAGAGGCCGGTCATCCGGGTGTGCAGGTCCACCAGCCGCGCCTCGTGGGCCTTGAGGAGCGCCAGGGTGTCCTCGCCATAGCGGCGCGCCAGGGCGTCCGTGGCCTGCTCCTGCTTGACCAGCTCCCCGCGGAGGCGGGCCCTCAGCTCGTCCGTCTCGGGGCTCGGGGGGTGGGACTCGAGCTGACGCAGCTTGTCGTCCAGCTTGCGAGCCGTCCACCGGCGGCCTCCGAAGGCGCGCAGCAGGGACACGCCCTGCTCCAGCGTCTTGGCGTCCAGGCCGGAGGCGTCCTGGGCCTGGCGGTGGGCGGTGGCGAGGGCCTGGGCGCTCCGGTCCGAGCCCGCGTGGGAGAGGAAGGACTCCTGGAAGCGCACCAGGGCGTCGAGCAGCGCGGTGTCCACGCGGGGCGTGGCCATGCGAAGGGTCCGGTCATCCGCCGCGGAGAGGTCCGTGCCGTGGACCTCGCGGTTGGGGACGTCCTGGTAGCCGTGGTCGTCGAAGAGAGAGGGGGCCATGGGCGCTCCTGGGGAAATCGCGGGGATGTGTAACAGGGCCTGGTGCGCCACGGTAGGCTCGTGGCGCGCCGGGTCTCGGGTGGGGGCATGTCGGTCGAGGGCCCGTCAGGCAGGTCGGCTCCTCGTCCCTGCTCCTCCCGGCCGACCGGAATCCGGGGGCGGCTGCGTATCAGGCGATATGACTTCTTGGACAGCACCTGTGGTGGGGCGGTGGTGGTGGTTGGGTCTGCTGGGTGCCCTGCCCGTGTGGGCCGAGCCGGTGCGACTGGCGGATGTGTCGACTCCTGGGAGCGTCGTCAACACGGGGCCCATGGGGCTGACGGCGATGGAGGGCTACGCGCTCTTCTTCGGGGAGAACTCGCGCGAGCTCTATCGGACGGATGGGACGCCCGAGGGGACGATGCTGCTGCGCACGCTCGCGTGGCGATTCGAGCCGCTCGGCCCCGACAACTTCGGGTGGAAGCCGCCTCCCCGCCTCGCCGTGCTGGGCGCGAGCGCGTGGTGGCGAGGCCCCGAGGGACTGTGGACGACGGACGGCACCCCCGAGGGCACGCGCTTCATGGGGAGCCTGGGGCTCGCCGAGTCGCCGACCACGCCCGTCTCCTTCGGTGGCGCGCTCTACTTCTCGGCGGGCTCGCGGTTGTATCGCTCGGACGGCACGGCGCAGGGGACGCGGGAACTCGCGGCGTTCGCGATGAAGGACCTCGGCGTGACGCCGGCCGTGGAGGCGGGAGGCCACCTCTTCTTCGGTTGTGCGTCCGAGGCGTCGGGCCTGGAGCTGTGCCGGACGGATGGCACGTCCGCGGGCACGACGGTGGTCGCGGACCTGGTGCCCGGCTCCGGCGGTGGCGCACCTCGGCTGCTGGGCGCGGTGGCGGGCCGGGTGCTCTTCTCCGCGAGCGCGGGGACGGCGACGAGCCCTCGTCGGCTCTACGCGAGTGACGGCACGGCGACGGGCACTGTCCTGCTGCATGCCTCCGCGTCGCTGGGGGACGATGGCGTGGAGGCTCCGCTGGGTCTCCAGGGGCTCGCGCAGTCCCCCACCCTGTTGGACGGCGTGGCGTACTTCCCCTGCGTGAGCGAGGCGACGGGCGAGGAGCTCTGTCGAACCGAGGGCACGGCGGAGAGCACGACGATCCTGGACCTGAATCCAGGCACGGGCGCCACGTCGCCGCGCAAGCCGGCCGTACTCGGTGGGAGGCTCATCTTCCAGGCGTGCGCGTCACTGGGCGTGGGCAACGGTCAGGAGTGTCGGCTCCATGCGAGTGACGGCACGGTGGGCGGCAGCGAGGTTGTCTGGGGGGCGAAGCCCTTCGCGGGAATCGGGATGCGTGCCGGATTGAGCGCGGTGGGCAACCACCTCGTCTTCTACGGTCATCAGGGAGGGGGCTCGAGCTCGCTGTGGGCGACGGATGGCACGCAGGATGGAACGAGGCTGTTGCTGCAGCTCTCACCCGTCGAGCAGTTCGTCATCGCGGACCTGCGACGGGACGCGGTCGTCTTCGGGGGCAAGCTGCTCTTCCCCGCGAGCGATGGACTGCGTGGGTTGGAGCTGCACTTCACGGATGGCACGCAGCAGGGCACGAACATCGTGGCGGATCCCACCCCGAGGCGGGGCACGGGTCGGGTCCTGGACATGGCGGCGCTCGACGAGCGGCTCTATGTGACATCGCACCTGGGGGCGGGCCAGCGACTGATTCGGCTCGACGGCACGACGATGGCCAAGAACCTCCACTTCGCGACGAACAGCCTCAACGATTGGATCCAGCTGGCGCCCTTCCAGGGCCAGGCGTTGCTCTCCACGGCGTCGGGCCTGTGGGCCACGGATGACAGCGCCTCGGGCATCCACCACGTGACGGGGGATGTCTCCTCGGCCCGCATCATCCCCGGCGGGGACAAGGCCTTCCTCACGGTGGGAGGCCAGCTCTGGCGCACGGACGCCACACAGTCGGGGACCTGGCGCATCTCGGATGCCCCTGAGGGCGTGTCCGAGCCGGCGTACGTCCAGGGGAGTCTCTGGTTCAGCGGCAAGACGGAGGATGGTCGCCTGGAGCCCTGGACGACGACGGGAGAGCTCGGCCTGACGCGCAAGCTCAAGGACATCCACGTCGTCACCAGCGACGGGGGCTCGGCTCCACGCGAGTTCACGGGGCTGGGCGCGCTGACGTTCTTCTCCGCGAGGGACCAGGCCGGCCGCGAGCTGTGGAAGTCCGACGGCACCACGAGCGGCACGGTGCGCGTGGCGGACCTCCGTCCGGGGGAGGCCGGTGCGTCACCCGAGCAGCTCTTCGCGTGGAAGGGCCACCTCTACTTCTGGGCGACGGCGACGGAAGGTGTCACGACGCTGTGGAAGACGGATGGGACGGAGGCGGGCACGGTGTCGCTGCGCGCGGCGACGTTGCGGCGTGCTGCCACGGCATATGGATTGGACGACGCGAACTTCGTGGCGTGGGGCGACCACCTGTTCTTCAGCGGCGCGGACGCGGAAGGTGGCCGCGAGCTGTGGCGCACGGATGGGACGGAGGAAGGCACGGTGCGAGTCGCGGACCTGATGCCCGGCGTCGATTCGGCGCATCCGAATGCATTGCTCCTGGCGTCGCCCGAGGGCCCGCTGGTGTTCGCGGCGCTCGGTCCCACGACGGGGCGCGAGCTGTGGCGGTTGGATTCACCCACGGGAGCGCCGATCCTGCTCGCGGAGATGATTCCGGGGGCGCGAGGCTCGAATCCGAGCCGCCCCACGATGGTGGGCTCGACGCTCTACTTCCAGGCGGATTACGGGCAAGGCATGACGGTCTACAAGCTGGCGGGCCTCATCGCGGACACCTTCCCGCCGAGGGTCAGCTGTCCGCCCAACCAGTCCGTGCCGGCGACGAGCACTCGAGGCGCCGAGGTCCGCTTCGAGGACGCCACGGCCTACGACGACTCGGGTGAAGTGCTCACGCTCGACGCAAGCCACGCTTCCGGAGCGACGTTCCCAGTGGGCACCACGGAGGTGACGTTCACGGCCAAGGACCTCTCGAGCAACGAGGGTACGTGCACCTTCTCGGTGACGGTGACGGGAACGTCCCAGCCAGACGCGGGTCCGTCCACGCCGGATGCGGGAGGTCCTCCGCCCACGCAGCCGCCGGACGAGGACAGCGGCTGTGGCTGCCAGAGTGGTGCCTCTTCCCTCCCCTGGGCGATGGCGCTGTTCGCGCTGCTCGGCCTGTCGCGGCGTCGCCCTCGCGTGACGCCCAGGTAGGCCTTTATCGCAGGCCAGCCGCCCGAGCCCCGCTGAAAACCGCCTTGCAATCCGCCGGATATATAGCTAGCTATATATCGCGCTATGAATTGGAGGTTCGGCATGGAAGTCGATTTCCTCGCGGGGCTCGGAGTGGGTTTCCTGGGCAGTCGTCTCAAGCGGTTGGCGGAGCGGATGCAGGCCGACGCTGGGGAGGTGGCCCGTTCGTTGGACCTGCCGGTGATGCCCGCGCAGATGTCGTTGTTGATGACGCTGCGGCTGCACGGGCCGATGACGGTGGGCGAGGTGGCGGAGCGGCTGGGGGTGGCGCAGCCGACGGTGACGCGGGCGCTCGGGTCGCTGGAGGAGTTCATCGAGACGCGGCGCTCGCCGGACGATCAGCGCGCGAAGGTGCTGGCGCTGACGGAGAAAGGCGAGGCGCTGCTGGTCCGGGTGCAGACGCAGCTGCTGGCGCGCATCGAGCCCGCGGCGGCCCAGCTGGTCGAGGGCCTGTCGGGGGACTTCATGCAGGGCCTGGCGAAGGTGGAGGCGCGGCTGGCCGAGTCCTCGATGCTGAAGCGGATTGAGGCCGCGGGCCCGCCGGCGATGTGGGTGCGTGACTTCTCCGATGACCAGGCGGAGGCCTTCCACCGCATCAACGCCGAGTGGATCCAGGAGATGTTCAAGCTCGAGGAGAACGACATCGCGCTGCTGTCGAAGCCGCGCGAGTTGATCCTCGACAAGGGCGGCGTGGTGCTGTTCGCGGAGACGCCGCAGTTGGGGGTGGTCGGCACCTGCGCGCTGATGGTGTCGAAGGACGGCTGGGTGGAGCTGACGAAGATGGGCGTGCTGAAGAGCGCGCGCGGTCTGAAGGTCGGTGAGTTCCTGCTCGCGAAGACGCTGGAGCGGGCGTCCAGCCTGGGCATGGACAAGATCTACCTGCTGACGAACAAGAAGTGCGGCCCGGCCATCCATCTGTACGAGAAGCTGGGCTTCGTGCACGACGCCGAAATCATGCAGCGGTTCGGCGCACGCTACGCGCGCTGCGACGTGGCGATGTCGTATCAGCCGAGGAGCCGCTCGTGAGTCCCCTGCCCGGCCATTCAGGCGGCAGCCCGCTCAAGCCGGAACGAGCTGGTCCGCGATGCGCGCCAGGTCCGACACGGAGGTCACCACCACGGCCTGGTGACAGTGCTTCTCGTAGGTGAGCATCTCGCTGTCACCGATGCCCCAGTTGCCGCGCTCCTCGGGGCAGATCCACAGCACGCGCTTCGCCTTGCGACGCAAGTCCTTCAGCGCCCAGACGTTGTTCGCGTTGTAGTTGTTCCGCCCATCCCCAATCACCATCACCGTGGTCCGCCGGGTGATGCTGCCCAGGTGGTCGCGGGTGAAGTCCGCCAGCGCGCGGCCATAGTTCGAGTTGGCGCTCAGGGACACCGTCTTCCCCGCCGTCGCCATGTCGATGGCCTCGTCCACGTCCAGGTCCTTGAAGTACTGCGTCACCTCGCCCACGTCGGACACGAAGACGAACGAGCGCACGCGCACGAACAGCGACTGCATCGTGTGCATGAACAGCAGCATCATCCGCGAAGCGTTCCGGACCGAGTCCGACACGTCGCACAGCACCACCAGCTCCGGACGCTCGGGCCGGCGACTGCGGAACTGGGGCACCATCGGCACCCCACCCCACGTCATGTTCCGACGCAGCGTCCTGCGCACGTTCAGCGCCCCCTTGCGGTGCGAGCGCTGCCGACGAATCAACCGACTGCGCAGCTTCTCCGCCAGCGTGCGCACGGCGGACTCCATCTGGTCCACCTCCGCCTGCGAGAGCAGGTGCAGCGGCTTGTCCTGCGCCGTGTCCGTCCGCCGACGGATGCGAGCCTCCGCCTGACGCTTCACCTCCTGCCGCGCGGCGTCCTCAATCTTCCGCATCGCCGCGGCCACGTGCCGCGAGACGATCTCCACGCCCTCCGGCGCCAACCCACGCGCCTTCAGCTCCGCCTCCAGCGACTTCATGTCGGACCGGGCCTTGTCGATGCCCGCCCCCGCCAGCATCCGCCGCGCGAAGAACCCCGCCTGCAGCGGGCTCTCCAACTGAGACAGGTCCAACTGCAGCGACGCCATCCGGAAGATCTGCGCCAGCCGCGCCCTGTCCCCTTCCAGCACCGCCTGCGCCAGCGGCGACATCTCCGGCAGCAACAGATTCATCTGGTAGGTGACCATCTTCAGCAGGTCCCCATCCAGGTACCCCTCCTCCTGGAGCTGCGCGGCCAGCGACTTGTCGATGGCCTCGAACGTCGCCGCCGCCCCCGAGAAGAAGAAGTCGAACGCGCGGTTGAACGTGTCCACGTCCAGCTCACGCTTCACCAGCGTGGTCCGCAGCACCGCCCGGAACAGCGCCCGGTCCGTCAGTCCCACCTCGGCCGTCGCCTTCAGCGCGTCCTGCACCTCGGACGTGCTCACCCGCACGCCGTTCTGCCGCAGCACCTCCGCGAACTCGACGATGCGCGCGTCCATCAGCCCTGCCCCACCCGCTCGAAGGACATCACCGCCTCCACGTGGTGCGTCTGGGGGAACATGTCCACCACCTGCAGCGCCACGGGCCGATAGCCCGCCTCCACCAACCCCGCCGCGTCCCGCGCCAGCGAGGCCGGGTCACACGCCACGTACACCACCCGCCGGACCCCCAGCGCCACCATCCACTTCGCCAGCCCCGGAGCTCCGGCGCGAGGCGGGTCCGCCAGGCACACGTCGAACCGACGCCCCTCGGCCACCAGCCCGTCGCACACCTTCCGCGCATCACCCTGGACGAAGCGCACGTTGCTCACGCCCGCCTCACGGGCACTGCGCTGCGCCAGCTCCACGCCCACCGGGCTCGACTCCACCCCGAGCACCGACTGGACGCCCGCCGCCAACGGGAACGTGAAGTTGCCGTTGCCCGAATACAGCTCCAGCACCGACTCCTCGTCCCGCCCCGCCAGCTCGAAGATGGCCGACGTCACCAGCCCCACGTTCGCCTCCGCGTGCGCCTGGGCAAAGGCATCCGGTCGCAGATACAACGGCACCTCCGGCCGCAACGGCGAGAGCGAGCGCAGCACCGGCCTGCCCACCAGCCTCGGCGAGCCCTCCTTCGGCACCAGCACCGCCCCCTCCAACCGCAGCGCCCGGACCGCGCCCTCCGCGGCCTCCAGGTGCCGCGCCGTCACCGGCCCCGTCAACGTCACCGCGAAGGCCGCCTTGTCGCCCTCGGCCAGCAGCAACACCTCCTCGGTGTCCTTCGCCAGCGGCTTGAGCAGCGGCACCAGCTTCCCGGGCAGCGCCGTCAGCACGGGCGTCAACGCGCCGCACTCGGACACCGCGAGCCGCTCATGGCTGCGCCGGCTGAAGTACCCGAGCGTTCCCTTGCCCGCCGGGTGCAGCACCGCGCGCCGCCGGTAGCCCCAGTCCCGAGGCGCCACCATCAGCGGCCGGACGATGAAGTCCTCGCGCCCCAGGTGCCCCAGGTGCTCCAGCGTCGAGAGGACGATCTCCTGCTTCGCCTCACGCTGTGCGGACTCCGCGAGCCCCAGCCAGTCACACCCGCCACACTCCCCGGCCAGCGTGCACGGCGCCGGACGCCGCGCGGGCCCGGGAGTGACGACCTCGCGCAGCACCCCGCGCAGCACCCGTCCCTGGGTTTCCAGGTGGACGCGGACGGTGTCGCCGGGGAACGCGCCCGGGATGAAGACGGTGCGCCCCTGCCAGGACGCCACGCCTTCGCCGAGCTGCCCGAGGCGCTCGATGACCAGTGGGATGGGTGTCTCGGGGAGGGGCAGCATGCAGGCGCTCGATGGGGCGCCCTCAGGCGGGCCGCCCTACTTCCGGGTCGCGTCCGACGGGAGCTCCGAGCGCAACCGCTCCACGAACTCGCCGATTCGCGACCGCTTGTCGTCGTCAACGTCCAGGAACTCCACCGCCATCCCCGGGGACTGGGAGGACGCGGCGCCGAGCGCGTTGGTGCGCGTCACCCGGCCCTTCAACTCCACCGGGAAGTGCGCCCCCGGCAACGTCACCAGCAGCTTCACCACCGTGTCGACCGGCAGCGGCTTGTCGGTGTTGATGTAGAGCCCGCCTCGCGACAGGTTGACGGCCCAGTCCGTCACGAACCCCGCCACGCTCCGGTACGCCACCGGCAGCTCGTACTCCACCCGCGGCGCGCGGTGGTCGATGGGGTTCTGCTTCTCCGAGGTATCGGCCATTCGAGGGGCTCCGCCGGGGAAGTCGTCCGTACCACCCTCCCCCAGCGGCGCACCTTAGCCTCGGTCGCTCAGACTTTCATCTCGCGCACGTCCGGGGCGATCTTCAGCTTGGGCTCGGTGAGCTTCTGCACCAGCTCCACCGTCACGCCCGGGGCCACCTCGCGCAGCACCAGGCCCTCCGGCGTCACGTCGATGTAGGCGTGGTCCGTGACGATGTGGTGCACGCACTTGAGGCCCGTCAGCGGCAGCGAGCACTTCTTGAGGATCTTCGGCTGCCCCTCCTTGTTCGCGTGCTCCATGGCCACGTAGATGCGCTTGGCGCCCACCGCCAGGTCCATGGCCCCGCCCATGCCCTTGATCATCTTCCCGGGGATCATCCAGTTCGCCAGGTCCCCTTCCTCGGAGACCTCCATGGCGCCCAGGACGGCCATGTCGATGTGGCCCCCGCGGATCATCCCGAACGACAGCGCCGAGTCGAAGAACGACGCGCCCTTCACCGTCGTCACCGTCTCCTTGCCCGCGTTGATGAGGTCCGGGTCTTCCTTGCCCGCCTCGGGATAGGGCCCGATGCCGAGCAGGCCGTTCTCCGACTGGAGCACCACCTCCACGCCCTCGGGGATGTAGTTGGGGACGAGCGTGGGGATGCCGATGCCCAGGTTCACGTAGAAGCCGTCCCGCAGCTCCTGGGCGATGCGCTTCGCAAGCTGTTCACGAGTCAGTGGCATGGGGTCCTCAGGCCGTCTTGCGGACGGTGCGCCGCTCGATCCACTTCTGGAGGTTCTTCGCCTGGACGATGCGCTTCACGAAGATGCTCGGGATGTGCACCTGGTCGGGGTCCAGCTCGCCCGGCTGAACGATCTCTTCCGCCTCGACGATGGTGACCTTGGCCGCCATGCACATCATCGGGGAGAAGTTGCGCGCGGTCTTGTTGAACACCAGGTTGCCCCACGTGTCCGCCTTGGCCGCGTGGATGATGGCGAAGTCCGCCTTCAGCGGCGTCTCCAGCACGTGCAGCCGCCCGTCGATGACGCGCGTCTCCTTGCCCTCGGCCACCTGGGTGCCCGCGCCCGTCGGCGTGAAGAACCCGCCGATGCCGCAGCCGCCGGCGCGGATACGCTCGGCCAGCGTGCCCTGCGGGTTGAGCTCCACGTCCAGCTCGCCGGAGAGGAACTGGCGCTCGAACTCCTTGTTCTCCCCCACGTAGCTCGACACCATCTTCTTCACCTGCTTGTTCTGGAGCAGGATGCCCAGCCCGAGCTCGGTGGTGCCGCAGTTGTTGGAGATGATGGTGAGGTTCTTCACGCCCTTGCGATGAATCGCCTCGATGAGATTCTCGGGGTTGCCACACAACCCGAAGCCGCCGCTCATCAGCGTACAGCCGTCCGGGATGTCGGCGACCGCCTCGTCCGCGCTCGCGTAGACCTTGTTCATGCGCCCTCCTGATAACGGAAACGGGGTGAAGGCCCGTCGAAGGCCCTCACCCCGCCCCTCTCCCCGTGGGGAGAGGGTGGACTACCGCTCCACCATCAGCGCGATGCCCTCGCCGCCGCCGATGCACAGCGACGCGACGCCCCGCTTCTTGTCCTGGTCCTTCATCGTCTGCAGCAGCGTCACCAGCACGCGCGCGCCCGAGGCGCCAATCGGGTGGCCCAGCACCACGCCGCCGCCGCGCACGTTCACCTTCGCCGGGTCCAGCCCGAGGATGCGGTTGTTGGCGATGGACACCACCGCGAACGCCTCGTTGATCTCCCACAGGTCCACGTCCGCCGCCTTCACGCCCTTCTTCGTCAGCAGCGTGTTGATGGCGTCCGCCGGAGCAATCGTGAACTCCACGGGCTTGCGCGCCGCCTGCGCGTAGCCGGTGATGCGGCCGAGGATGGTCTTCCCCTCCGCCTTCGCCCGCTCCTCGCTCATCAGCACCAGCGCCGCGGCGCCGTCGTTGATGGAGGACGCGTTGGCGGCCGTCACCGTGCCGTCCTTCTTGAACACGGGCTTGAGGCCGGGAATCTTGTCCGGCTTGGCGTTGCGAGGCCCCTCGTCCTCGGACACCGTCGTCTCCTCACCGGGCTTCTTGCCGGGGATGACCACGGGGACGATCTCCGCGGCGAACAGGCCCTCCTTCTGGGACTGGATGGCGCGGCGGGTGGACTCCAGCGCGAACTCGTCCTGCTGCGCGCGGCTGATGTTCTGCGACGTGGCGCACTCCTCGGCGCAGTTGCCCATGTGGACGTTGCCGTACACGTCCCAGAGGCCGTCGTGGATCATCGCGTCCTTGAACTCCACGCTCCCCATGCGCGCGCCGCCACGCATCGTGTGGCTGATGTACGGCGCGTTGCTCATGGACTCCATGCCGCCCACGACGACGACGTCCGCCTCGCCCAGCGCAATGGCCTGCGCGCCCGCGATGACGGCCTTCAGGCCGGAGCCACAGACCTTGTTGAGCGTGGTGGCGGGAACTCCCTCGGGCAGGCCGGCGAACAGCGTGGCCTGACGGGCGGGCGCCTGGCCGACGCCGGCCTGGAGCACGTTGCCCATGATGACTTCCTGCACGGCCTCGGGCTTGACGCCCGCGCGCTCGAGCGCGGCCTTGATGGCCACAGCGCCCAGCTGCGGAGCCGTCAGCTTGGAGAGCGCCCCCTGGAAGGAGCCGATGGGGGTACGGGCCGCGCCCACGATGACGACTTCACGAGCCATGAATCTGTCTCCCTTGAGGATGTACGGAGGTCCTTCGATAACAGCGGCGCTCGCCCTTATCACCGGGCGTTCCCCGGAGTTCAAGCGTCCTCGCTCGCCGTCCGGGCCGGAGCGTCGCCTGTCCGACCGGTCGGGAGGTCGGCGCCCATTCCCCCGAAAAGGCAACGGCCGGGCCCCCTTGCGGGAACCCGGCCGTCACGCCGTGAAGCGGCTCGCTGACTACTTCTTGGTCAGCTTGCCCATCACGTCGCCGAGGCGCGCCTTGGAGCCTTCCGCCTGCTTGCGGAGGTACTCGCGGTAGTCGTCGCCCTCGCCGATCAGCGCCTTCATGGACAGCGCGACCTTCCGGTCCGGCGTGTTGATGTCGATGATCTTCACCTCGACATCCTGGTTCTCCTGCACCACGTCACGCGGGTTCTCGACACGCTCCTCCTTCAGCTCGGAGACGTGGACGAGGCCCTCGATGCCCGGCTCGATCTCCACGAACGCGCCGAAGTCGGTGACCTTGGTGACCTTGCCCTTCACGCGGCTGCCGACAGGCAGGCGCTCGGACAGCGTCTCCCAGGGGTCCGGCTGGAGCTGCTTGATGCCCAGGCTGAAGCGCTCGTTCTCGACGTCGATGTTGAGGACCACCGCCTCGACCTCGTCGCCCTTCTTGAACATCTCGCCCGGGTGCTTGATGCGCTGGGTCCAGGAGATGTCGGACACGTGCACCAGGCCGTCCACGCCCTCCTCGACGCCGACGAACACGCCGAAGTCGGTGACGTTGCGGATCTGACCCTTGATGACGGAGCCGATCGGGTACTTGTCCTCGAGCAGCGTCCAGGGGTTCTGCTCGATCTGCTTCATGCCCAGCGCGATGCGCTTGGCCTTCGGATCGATGTCCAGGACGACGGCCTCCACCTCCTGGCCGACCTCCAGGATCTTGGACGGGTGCTTGAGGCGCTTGGTCCAGGACATCTCGGACACGTGCACCAGACCCTCGACGCCCTGCTCGATCTCGATGAACGCGCCGTAGTCGGTGATGCTGACGACCTTGCCCTTGACGCGCGTGCCGACCGGGTACTTCTCGTCGGCGCGGTGCCACGGGTCCTCCTGGATCTGCTTCAGGCCCAGGCTGACGCGCTCCTGCGTCGGGTCGAACTTGAGGACGACGACGCGGACCTCGTCACCCACGTTGAACATCTCGCTGGGGTGACCGATGCGGCCCCACGACATGTCCGTGATGTGGAGCAGGCCGTCGATGCCGCCCAGGTCGATGAACGCACCGTAGTCGGTGAGGTTCTTGACCACGCCCTTGAGGACCGCACCCTCCTTCAGGTTCTTGAGGGTCTCCTTCTTCATCTCCTCGCGCTGCTTCTCGAGGAGCACGCGGCGGCTCAGGACGATGTTGCCGCGCTTCTTGTTGAACTTGATGACCTTGAACTCGAATTCCTTCGAGATGTACTGGTCAAGGTTGCGCACGGGCCGGATGTCGACCTGGCTGCCCGGGAGGAACGCCTTCACGCCGATGTCGACGGAGAGGCCACCCTTCACGCGGCCGACGATGGTGCCCTTGACGATCTCATCGCGCTCGCAGGCGGCGCTGATCTCGTCCCAGATGCGCATCTTGTCGGCCTTCTCCTTGGAGAGGACGACCATGCCGGTGTCGTTCTCACGGCTCTCCAGGAGGACCTCGACCGGGTCGCCCGCCTTGACGGAGATCTCTCCGCGAGGGCTGGTGAACTCGGAGATCGGGACCTGACCCTCGGACTTGTAGCCGATGTCGACGATCGCGAAGTCCTTGGTCACCTGCACGACGGTGCCCTTGACGATCTCCCCTTCCTTCAGGATGCCGTCGCCACCGCGCTGCTTGAGCGACTCTTCGAACATCGCCGCGAAGTTCTCATCGCCGGCGTCCGTCTCGATCTGCTGGTTCACGTTCTGCTGCATGGAGTTGGAAGTCCTTTGAAACGGTACAGCTGCCCCCTGATTTGATGGACGGGGCCTCCGCGCGGGGAGCAGCGGGAGGTCACGGACGTCCCCACCTCTGGGGACTTTTGAATGAAGCCGCGCACCCTAGACACCGGTTATTCCGGTAGTCAAGCGCGCTCGTGCCCCATGTGCTGATCACGGATGCGCTCCGCCGGAACTGTCAAGACCCGGCGGGACCTTCCGCATCACTCGAACTAAGACCGCTCGCCCTCCCGCGCACCCCTGACAGCAGGGCGCCACGCGAGCGACCGGTGCACCTGCCCGGTCAGCGAGCCCGCGCACTGTACTCGAAAAATCCGCTGAAATGCGACCGCTCGCGTGCAGGCCCGTTCCGCTCGTGGGTCGAGGTCCGCGAGTCCGGTGCCCGGCGTGAGTCATGGGGGAGGTGCGCCCGGGGGGGTGGACTGTTTTCCCGCACGTCGGCGGCTGCGGGCCTCTTCCTTCCCTTCCCTCTCATGAGGTCGTCGCCCTCGCTCCGGGCTGGCGTCGTGTACTGGGATTTCTAGAAGGACATAGAATGCCGCGTTCACTTCTCGGCTGGCACAGGATGTCCATGCTTCGTTGGAGCCCTTCTCTCCTTCTGGTGGTCGTCGCCCTCCTGGGCGCGGGCCGAGTGTCCGCGCAGGGCGTGGACTCGAATCGGCTCATCCTGTCGAGGGACAGGAACGTGGAAGTGATGCTCGTCCACGACCGGACCGGCTTTGGTGGGTCCAACACGTTGGGGTGGTTCTATTACGACGACCTGGTGGCACGCGGGTACGTCGATATCAGGGACCCTGCTGATCCCAACGACGATGTCCTCATCGATGTCGAAGGCAATGGCATCCCCGACTTCCACGAGGACCTCTTCAACCTGAATCCGGATCGGGGCTACATCGGAGTGGGCACTCGCTGCCTCCCTGAGCGGATCTTCTTCCATCAGCGCGCATCGGGGCAGACGCTCCGTCTCCGGGAGCCGGAGATCCTGACGGGTTCATGCAACTCGGCCAACAGTTACCGACAGAAGCAAGGGCCAAGGCGTTGGCCCGATTCACCAGGTTATCCCTCACGCCCGGCAGGCACCTCAGTGGTGGGGCAGCGGGTGCTCGATTTCAGAAGCGACTTGTTGAACAACAATGACGACATGAGGGCAAGTGCCATTCCCGAACCGCTGGACTCCTATTTCAGCGATCGGGGTGCCTTCCCACATATTCCGAACCTGCTCGAACCCGAGGATGCTGAAAATGGGCACATGGGGATCGGGCACCTGATCTTCCTGTCGACTGACGACGACGATAACCACTGTCCGATGGACGGCTGGAATGGCGACTCTCCCACTTCAGAGTGTTTCATGCCGCGTATGGCCTACCAGGAGGTCGACGGCGTGCGCACGAGCGTGGGCCCTGTCTGGGACAGCCGACTCGGGGAAGGGCAGGACGGCATACCCGATTACAGGGCGAGTGCCTTCGATGACCGGGGTGTGCTCATCCCTGGCATCAATCCGCTGACCAATCCCAATGAGGATGATCGCCGAAAGAAGCTTGGCAGCATCCAGGGCCAGCGGGAGGTCGTGTTCTTCCTCGTCTCCTACGTGGAACAGATCTACGACGATGCGACGGACACCTGCTTCCTGCCGTTTGTGACGCCTGAGGCGCGCCTTCAGTGCGAGTTGTGGGGGCACGGCGACATCAACGTCTACTTCTCGAAGACGCTGTTGAACCTCGACCTGAACCAGAGCCCGGACGATGTCCTGGCGTCCATCTCGCCTCAGTCCTGGCTCGACGACGTGGCAAGGGACCGGCTCGAATCGCCGACCTACGGAAAGGTCTTCATCACCGACTCCGAGCCGCTTGAGGCCAGGAGTCACCAACAGCGAACCCCTCATGTGCTGATGCTGGCGCCCCAGTCCAACCCTGACGTGTGGGTCCTGAGTTGGGGGAACATGAACTCGGGTGGAGATCGAGCCTTCACCGATATGGCCTTCCTGGTCAGCGGCGTGGGCATCGAGGCCACACAGGTCGTGATCGATGGGCCCCTCGGCCCCGTGTACGAGGACCAGGAGCTTGCGTTCACCGCGCGCGTGGCGACAGTTTCTGGTGAGCTGGTCACCTCGGGGGGGGTGTCGTTCTACGTGGACGGCACCCTGTGGTCGTCCGTCGAGGTAGACTTCGAGGGGAAGAGCTCGGTTTTGCTCTACCTCTCCCCTGGAGAACACGTCATCACCGCCGTGTACGAAGGGCTCGATGGGCAGTACCAGCCGAGTCAGCCCACGGACTATGGGGTGTTCGTCGATGCGTCGAGCGATGGCGGCACTCCTGACGGAGGAGCACCGGATGGTGGTCAACCGGATGCCGGTGCGTTCGATGCGGGCCCCCAGGATGCGGGAGCGCCGGATTCGGGCCCCTTCGACGCCGGGTCGGAGCCGGACGCGGGTGAAGAGGAAGATGCGGGAACGCCTCCAGAGCCTGACGCGGGCGAGGATGCAGGTACTCCGCCGGACCCAGATGCCGGTGAGGACGCGGGCACGTCGCCGGATGCAGGTGATGGTGGCGATGACGCGGGAACGCCTCCGGAACCGGATGCGGGTGACGACGGTGGACCCACGCCGGAGCCCGACGCGGGCGATGACGCGGGCACCACTCCTCAGCCTGAACCTGACGCGGGCGACAACGATGCCGGTACGGCTCCTGATGCGGGTACGGAAGACGCTGGCCCCTCGGACCCCAATGGCCCCAGCGAGCCGGAGCAGCCAGGCCCTCGCGATCTGACGGTCACCGGCTGGGGATGCGGCGCCACCGATGCCAGTAGCGCGTCCTTCGTGATGCTGGTGCTCTGGGTGGGCGTGTCGGTCCTCCGCACCCGGAGCCGGAAGCTCGACTGACGGTGAGGCCGTGGCTCTCGGTGCGAGGCTTCAGCGCCGAGAGCCGAGCACCTCCGTGAATCCCTCCGGCCTCACGGCGTCTTCCAGTCTCCGTAGCACGCCGTGAGCCCGCACTCGGGACACCGGCAGCCGATGTAGACCCAGCGGACATCCGTGCTGTCCTTGTAGAAGGCGAAGCCCACGGCCATCTCGAACGCCCCATTCCCACAGGGGCACTCGGCCTGTTCGAGCTCCGCCTCTTCCAGGAACTCCTCGCTGTCCGCGAGGGGAACCTCGTGCTCGCACTTCGGGCAGCACTGCACCGCCGCGCCCGCCTCCTCATCGAGGATGAGCAGGGACCGCTCATGGCCGCACTCAGGGCAGCGCAGCTCATCGAGGCGATCGATGGGATACTTGTTCGCCTTGCTGTACCGCTCCAGCTCCGGCCGGATGTCCGCGCGCGAATCGCCGTAGTAATGCCGGCCCTTTTTCTTCAACGCCACGCGCCTACCCCAGCAGCTTGAAGCTCTCGCGCGCAATCACCACGCGCTGCACCTCGCTGGTGCCCTCGTAGATGGTCTGCACGCGGGCGTCGCGGAAATACCGCTCCACGGGGAACTCGTCGATGTAGCCGTAGCCACCATGAAGCTGCACGGCCTTGTCGCAGACGCGGTTGCTCGTCTCGCTGGCGTACAGCTTCGCCATCGACGCCTCGCGGGAGAACGGCTGCTTCTGGTCCTTCAGGAACGCCGCGCGCAGCGTCAGCAGCTCCGCCGCGTCGATCTGCGTCTTCATGTCGGCAATCATGAACCGCGGGCCCTGGAACTCGCCCACGGCCTGGCCGAAGGCCTTGCGGTCCTTCACATACGAGACCGTCGCCTCCAGCGCGGCCCGCGCCACCCCGCACGCCTGCGACGCGATGCCGATGCGCCCGCCGTCCAGCGCGACCATCGCCAGCCGGAACCCCTGCCCTTCCGCCGCCAGCAGGTTCTCCGCCGGAATCACGCAGTCCTCGAACGTCAGCGGCACGGTGTTCGACGAGCGCAGGCCCATCTTGTCCTCGTGACGCCCGACGATGAGGCCCTTCGTCCCGCCCTCCACGATGAAGCAGGACAAGCCCTTGTTGCCCGCGCCCGACGTCCGCGCCCACACCACGAACACCCCGGCGTGCGCACCCGACGTGATCCACTGCTTGCTGCCGTTGAGCACCCAGGTGTCGCCACGCCGCACCGCCGTGGTCCTGAGCGCGCCCGGGTCCGAGCCCGCGTGCGGCTCCGAGAGCGCGAACGAGCCCGCCACCGCCTCACCGGACGCCAGCCGCGTCACGTACTTCTCGCGCTGGGCCTCGGTCCCGAAGGCGTTGATCAGCTCGCCACACATGTTGGTGACGGCCATCGTCACCGCGGTGGACGCGTCCGCCGCCGCCATCTCCATCATCGCCAGCGCGTAGGAGACGGCGCCCGCCTCCGAGCCGCCGTACTTCGCCGGGATGTTCACCCCGAGCAGCCCCAGCTCCCCCAGCTCCTTGTAGAGCTCCGTCGGGAAGCGCTCCGTGCGGTCCAGCTCGCGGGCCAGCGGCGCCACGCGCTCGCGCGCGAACTTGCGGGCCGTCTCGCGAATCAGCGTCTGGGTCTCGGTCAGCTCGAGGTTCACGGAGGTCTTCCTACTCGACGGCCTTGAGGTTGAACGGGTACTCGATGGGGTGGTCCGCGCCGTCCGGAGGCTTGGGGAACGTCATGGACGTCAGCACGGCCACCACGCAGTCGTGCAGGTTCGGGTCCTTCAGCGTGCTGCCCTTCTTCACCTTGGCGTTCTTCACCAGGCCATTGGCGTCGATGGTGAAGGACGTGTGCAGCTTGCCCTCCACCTTCTTGTCCTTCTCCGCCATGTGGTCCTCGTAGCACTCCTGGATGCGCCCCTGGTTGTAGGCGACCACCTGGCGGATGGAGTCCGGCGTGAAGGGCATCCGCTCCACGTCCGGCGCGTCGCTCTTCGCGGGCGCCGGCTTCGCGGGGGCCGCGGGCTTCCCGCCCTCGGACTTCTTCGACGGAGTGCCCTGGGCGAGCGCCGCGGCGGACGCCAGGACCAGTACGGGAAGCAGTGCCCTCTTCATGATGCCTACTCCTTCAGGACGTTGGCCGAGATGACGATGCGCTGGATCTCGCTCGTCCCCTCGTAGATCTCGGTGATGCGAGCGTCGCGCACGTGGCGCTCCGCGTCCATCTCCTTGCTGTAGCCCATGCCGCCGTGCACCTGGAGGGCCTTGTTCGTCACGCGGTTGGCCATCTCGCTGGCGAACAGCTTCGCCATCGCGCTCTCCGCGCTGTGACGCACGCCCTTGTCCTTGAGCAGGGCCGCCCGCCAGATGAGCAGCCGGGCCGCGTCGATCTCCATGGCCATGTCGGCGATCATGAACTGGATGGCCTGGTGCTCGCGGATGGGCTTGCCGAACGACTTGCGCTCACCCGAGTAGCGGACGGCCTCCTCGTACGCGGCGCGCGCGATGCCCAGCGCCTGGGACGCGATGCCGATGCGGCCACCGTCCAGCGTGGACATGGCGACCTTGAAGCCCTCGCCCTCCTTGCCCAGCAGGTTCTTGGCCGGCACGCGCATGTCCTCGAAGAACATGGAGCAGGACCAGGCGGCGCTGATGCCCATCTTCTTGTCGGGCTCGGCGCGCGTGAAGCCGGGGGTGTTGGTGGGGACCAGGAAGGCGCTGATGCCCTTGTGGCCCGCCTCCTTGTTCGTCATCGTGAACAGCACGATGGCGTCGGCCTTGGGGCCGTTGGTGATCCAGTTCTTGGAGCCGTTGATGATGTACTCGTCACCCCGGCGCACCGCGACGGTCTGCTGGGCGGCGGCGTCGCTGCCCGCCTCGGGCTCCGTCAGGCCGAAGCAGCCGAGCTTGTCACCCCGCGCGAACGGCGTGAGGAACTCCTCCTTCTGCGCCTCGGTGCCGAACTTCATCACCGGATCGCAGTAGAGCGAGTTGTTCACGCTCATGATGACGCCGGTGGAGGCACAGCCGCGGCTGATCTCCTCCATGGCGAGCGCGTAACAGACATTGTCCAGGCCCGCGCCGCCGTACTGCTCGGGGACGGCGACACCGAGCAGCGACAGCTCGGCGAGCTTCTTCACCGCATCGGTGGGCCACGTGTGGTGCTCATCCCACTTGCGGGCGTTGGGGGTCAGTTCCTTGGCGGCGAACTCGCGGCACATCCGCTGGATCTCGCGCTGGACGTCGGTCAGCTCGAAGTTCATGAGGGCTCCATATTACGGGGGGTGCTCCCAGGGAATAGCGAAGACGAAGGACCCGTCCCCAAGCGACGGTTACCGTGCCGATGAGCCGCCGGCCGCCCGCCCCCGCTCCCCGGATTCCAGGGGCGAGCCCAGGAACATGTTCAGGGGCACCGTGACGTCGAAGGACACGTCCATCCGCGCCCCCTCCCCCGTCCAGGCCCGGCGCAGCACCACCGACACCGTCCACGGTGTCGTGGCCTCGTGCCGTTCAATCAGGTCATACGTGAGGCCCACCCCCGCCACGCCCCCCGAGCCGTCCTGACCCCACAGGCCCGCTCCCTCGGCGAGCACCCCGAGGCGCGCCCGGTCCGGGAACACCAACACGCGCGCTCCCGCGAGCAGCCGCCACTTCGCCGGGGCCAGGCGGACCTGGGGCTCGAGGAAGGGCGAGACGAGCAGCGTGGGGCCGGGGAGGTCCCACGCCCCGAGCGCCCACGGGTGGATGGGCCAGGAGAGCACCCAGTGGTCTGGAGCCCCCGAGGCCCACTGGTAGCGGACATCGGGCATCAACGGCTCGAGGAAGCACCCGGTATAGATGCACAGCGAGCGCTTCCACGACACGAGCGGCGAGGCGCGGCCGTGCTCGTCGTCGGGCGGGGCTTCGCGAGCGGGTTCAGGGGGCTCACCCTCGCGCGCGGGCGGACGAACGGGCTCGTCGGCGAGCGCGCGGCTCGAAGGGGCCAGGCGCCCATCGAGGACGCCCGTCGGGACACGCTCGGCGCGGGCCGGCGACGCGGCCAGGAGGACCGTGAGGAGACTCCCGACCGCGCGCGCGTGAATCACACGCCCGTGAAGCTCGCGGGACGCTTGGCGAGGAAGGCCTGCATGCCCTCGCGCTGGTCATGGGAGCCGAACAGCTCCGCGAAGCCCTGGCGCTCGAGCGTGTTGGCCTCGGTGAGGTCCTTGTCCGCGCCCTGCTCGATGACCCGCTTGGCCTTGCCGATGGCCAATGGGCTGTTCTTGAGCATCTTCGCCGCGACGGCGCGGCAGTGCGCGAGCAGCCCGTCGGCCGGCAGCACCTCCAGCACCAGGCCGATCTCCTTCGCCTTGGCCGCGTCGATGCGCGCGCCCGTGAAGATGAGCTCCTTCGCGCGGGCCCGGCCCACCACGCGGGTGAGCCGCTGCGTGCCGCCGAAGCCCGGAATGACCCCCAGGCCCACTTCCGGCAGGCCGAGCTGCGCCTTCTCGGACGCGTAGATGAAGTCGCACGCCAGGGCCAGCTCACAGCCGCCGCCCAGCGCGAAGCCGTTCACCGCGGCGATGGTGGGGATGGTCAAGGACTCCAGCAGCGCGAGCGCGCGGTGGCCCAGGGCGGCGAACTCCTGCGCCTGGGACTCGTTCAGCGCCGCCATCTCCGCGATGTCCGCGCCCGCGACGAAGGCCTTCTCGCCTCCGCCGGTGACGATGAGCACGCGCGTCTCGACGCCGAGCGAGCGCACCGCCGCCTCGAACTCCTGCAGCGTCTTGTTGTTGAGGGCGTTGAGCGCCTTGGGACGGTCGATGGTCAGCGTGGCGACCGCGCCGTCGTGCTCCAGTCGGAGGTTCTCGTAGGTCATGGTCCGGTGTCCTCTCTGGGCTCAGTACTTGTAGAAGCCGCGGCCGCTCTTCTTGCCGTACCAGCCGGCGTCCACGTACTGACGCAGCAGCGGGCACGGGCGGTACTTCGAGTCACCCAGGCCCTTGTGCAGCACCTCGGCGATGTAGAGCACCGTGTCCAGGCCGATGAAGTCGGCCAGCTGCAGCGGGCCCATGGGCTGGTTGGTGCCCAGCTTCATCGCGGTGTCGATGTCCTCCGCGGAGCCCAGGCCCTCCATCAGCGCGTAGCAGGCCTCGTTCAGCATCGGGATGAGGATGCGGTTGACGATGAAGCCCGGGAAGTCCTTGGAGACGACCGTCGTCTTGCCCATGCGCTCGGACAGCGTGCGCGTGGTGGCGTAGGTCTCGTCGGACGTCGCGGCGCCGCGGATGAGCTCCACCAGCTGCATCACCGGCACCGGGTTCATGAAGTGCATGCCGATGACGGACTCGGGGCGCTTCGTGGACGCGGCGATGCGGGTGATGGGGATGGAGGAGGTGTTGGTGGCGAGGATGCCGCCCGGCCGGACGACGGCGTCCAGGTCCTGGAAGATGCGGCGCTTGAGGTCCTCGTTCTCCGTCACCGCCTCGATGGCGAAGTCGACATCCTTCGCCTCGGTGACATTCGTGAGGGTGGCGAGGTTGGCCTCGGCGGCCTGCTGCTTCGCGGCGTCCAGCTTGCCCTTCTCCACCAGCTTCTTCAGGCCCGCGCGGATGCGGTCCGCGCCCTTGGCGAGACCTTCCTTGGACACGTCCGCCAGCGTGACGCGCAGACCCGCCTGCAATGCCACCTGCGCGATGCCCGCGCCCATCTGCCCGGCGCCGACGACGACGATGTGCTCCGTTGCCATGGTGCTCTCGAACCCCTCGGTCGGAATGTGAATGACGTCGAGCGGCCTTAGCCCACGCCCCCGGGGCGGTCAACGAGTCGCGGCGGGCAACTCCACCTGGCGGACGATGTAGCGCTCCTCCCCCACCGACAGGCGCTCCTCCACGCGCTGGCGCTCCTCGCGGCCCGCGAGCTTCACGAAGAACACCGCGCGGAAGTCACCCTCCGGCAGGTCCACCTTGAAGGTGAGCTCCGGGGGCGCGCCGGTGTCGCCGAAGAAGCGCTCCTCGCGCTTGATGAGCTCGCCGTCCGCGCCGCTCACCTGGAGGTCCAGGGCGCGCGCCTGTCGCCAGCCGTCACCCGAGGGATGGATGACCAGCTCGCGCTCGGGGATGCCGGTCACCTGCCAGAGCCACAGGCCCAGCCCGACGGCCAGCAGCAGCGGCAGCCGCTTGGCGAGCGGCGAGGAACGGAAGCCCTTCCGCGCGGGCGCGGCGGGTGTTTCAGGGGGAGGCGTGTCCGCCACCACTACTCCTTCTTCGAGCGCCGGGAGCCGGGGCGGCGGGCATTGAGCTCGGAGATGACCACGCGCGCGGTGGGGGCCGCGGCGTGCTTCTTCTCCTTGGGGCGCGGCTCGGCGGCGGGAGGCTCGGGCTCATCCTCACCGAGCTTCTCGGCCTTGTCCGGCGGGACGAGCCGGACCTGCGCCTTGATCTCCAGCGTCATGCCGGAGACCAGCTTGAGGAACTCGTCGCGCAGCTTCTCGGACTGGAGGAAGCGGCGGAGCTCCTCGGTGATCGCGCCCGTGACTTCATCCTTGGTCTTCTCCGCCTGGGAGAGGATGAAGCCGAGGGCTTCTTTCGGGAGCTTGAGCTGGCCGGCGAGGTTGCGGATGCCCTCTTCGGTCATGAAGAGGGCGCCCAGGCCGGCGACGGCCATGCGGCGGACGAACTCCGGGACGAAACCCGCGGGCCCCGAGGCGCGCCCTTCCCGGCCGGAACGGTCCTCGTCGATGAGCGGGTCGTCGGGATACTCGTCGTTGCCGGCCGGGGGCATGAAGCGTCTCCTGGGTGGGTCAGCGTGCCTGCACCACCGGCAGCGGGATGCTCTTGGCGCTCTGCGCGGACACGCGGCCCGCGATGTTGCGAGCGACCTCCAGGAAGGCCTTGGCCTCCGGGCTGTCCTTGGCGCCCACCACCACCGGTACGCCCGAGTCTCCCGACACACGCACCTTCAAGTCCAGCGGAACTTCCCCGAGGAACGGGATGCCGAACATCTCCGCGGCCTTGCGACCACCGCCGTGGTTGAAGATGGGGGTGACGTGCGAGCAGTTCGGGCAGACGAACTGGGACATGTTCTCCACGATGCCCAGCACGGGGATGTGGACCTTGTCGAACATCTGCTTGGCGCGGACCACGTCGGCCAGGGCCACGTCCTGCGGCGTGGTGACGAGCACCGCCCCCGCGGCGCGGATGGACTGCGACAGCGACAGGGCCACGTCACCGGTGCCCGGGGGCAGGTCCAGGACGAGGTAGTCGAGCTCGCCCCAGTTCACGTCACGCACCAGCTGCATCAGCGCGCCGTGGAGCATGGGGCCGCGCCAGATGAGCGCCTGGTCGGCCTCGACGAGGAAGCCGATGGACATGACCTTGAGGCCGTGGGCGATGAGCGGATCCAGCGACTTGCCGTCGGGGCTGACGGGCTTCTTGTCGCCCAGGCCCGTCATCAGGGGGACGGAGGGGCCGTAGAAGTCGGCGTCGAGCAGGCCGACCTTGGCGCCGTGCTGGGCCAGGCCCGTGGCCAGGTTGACGGCGACCGTGCTCTTGCCGACGCCGCCCTTCCCCGCGCCGACGAGGATGATGTTCTTCACCTTGGGGAGCAGCGCGCCCGCGGGGACGCCGCCACCGGCGGAGCGGACCTGGGCGCCCCACTCGATGTTGAAGGACTTCAGGCCGGGGACGGCCTTGAGGGCGGCCTCGGAGTCGGCCTGGATCTTCCCCTTCATGGGGCAGGCGGGCGTGGTGAGCTCGATCTTGAGTTTGACGGTGTCGCCGGTGACGCGGACGTCCTTCACCATTCCGGCCTTCACCAGATCCACGTGCAGCTCGGGATCGATCACCTTCGACATGGCCGCGAGGACGTCGGCCTCGGTAACGCTCATCGGGACACCTGAAACCTTTTGGAAAACGGGCGCTTGGGAGCACCCCCAGGGGCGCGGAACATGCCAGTCCGGGAGGAGCTGTACAACGTCGTTTAACGTGGTGTGGCCCAGGACGCACCCTGGCGGCGGACTGGAGGGCCGGAGGGTGTCGACAGGCTGAAGGTGTCCATCAGGGACACTGTGGGAACGGGCAGGCGGGCCTATTCCAGGGCCAAGACACGGTACTCGCCGTCCTCGAGGACCAGGCGGACGGCGCGCTCGTCGCCCAGGGGGAAGACGGCCTCACCGGCGCCGACTCGCACGTGGGTGTTGAGGGCGAGCCGGGCGCGGCGCAGGCGCTCCTTGGAGAGGGGCTCGCGCTCGAAGTCCTCCTTGAGCCGCTCGGGGGTGTAGCGGGCGCGCAAGGGAGCGGCGAGGAGGCCGTAGGCGGTCTTCCAGTCCTTGGCGTCGGAGGCGTCGAGGAAGCGGCGGAGCGCGGCGCGAGGGACATCGGCCGGGCGGGCCTCGACGACGCGCCAGTCGGGGCCGGAGCGCGCGAGGGTGAGCGCGGGGGCTCGGGCCTCGAGGAGCTCGGTGCTGGAGCGGACGGCGGCGGCGCGCTCACGGCGGGTGGCTTCGTCCGAGTAGCGCTCCAGGAAGGCCGTCTCCCCGTCGGGGCCGTTGGTGGTGAGGGCGTAGGCGTCCTGGAGCCGTCCCTCGTCGAGGGCTCGCGCGTAGGCCTCCGCCACGGAGACGGGCTCACGCGACGGCGTGGCGCAGGCGGGGGCCAGCACGAGGAGCCCTGTGAGGACGGTGCGCTTCATGGGGCGCGGACCGTACCACGGAGCTTGTGCGCGAACCGGCGCAGCCACGAGTCGACCTCGGGCTCGTCCGCCAACGACACGAGCATCTCCTTCGCATCGCCGCTCAGGTCCCACGACACCGGGCACAGGGCATACGTGGCCTGGTGCGCTGCGCCCATCAGGAGCTTCAGAATTGACATCCGCGGCGCGGGCGCACCGTAGGACTTCAACTCGAAGTCACCCGGCGCCACCTTCGCGAGCGACAGCGCGTACCGGCACGCCTCCTCGAACCCGCCGAGCTTGTCCACCAGCCCGGCCTCCTTGGCGCGCAGGCCCGAATACACGCGGCCCTCGGCCAGCGCGTGGATCTCCTCCTTGGTCCGCCCGCGCGCCTTCGCCACGTGCCCCAGGAAGGATTGGTACATCTCCTCGATGTCCGCCTCGAGCGCGGCCCGTTCCCCTTCCGTGAACGCGCGCGAGAACGACAGCAGCCCCGCGTTCGCCCCGCGCGTGATCACTGTCTTGTGGATGCCCAACATCTGCATCAGCCCGGACGTGTCGAACTTGCCCGCGAACACACCAATGGAGCCCACCACCGCGTGCGGCGCGCTCCACAGCTCCTTCGCGCCCAGCGCCACCATGTAGCCCGCACTGGCGCAGACCCGGTCCATGTAAGCAATCACGGGCTTCTTCTTCGCCACTCGCTGCACCACCTCGAGGATCTGCTCCGAGGCGATCGCCGCACCACCGGGGCTGTTCACATACAGGAGGATGGCCTTGGACCGCTTGTCCCGCGCCGCCGCCCTCAACCCCTTCACCACCGCGTCCGACGTCGCGAACCGGCCCCCCGCGTTCCCGCTCCCCGGGACGATCATCCCGGACACCGGCACGAACGCCAGCCGGGGCTTGCGCTTCCACCGCCGCCACTTCACCGGCGGGAACGGCACCGTCTCCAGGTACATCTCCATCGGCTCCAGTTCCGTGTCGTCATCCTCCGGAGCCGCGCCGTCCTTCTTCTCCACCATCCCCAGGTGCAGCGGCAGGTCCACCTCGCTCACCAGCCCATCCACCAGCCCCGCCGCCTGCGCTCGTTGCGCGCTGTACGGCCCCTGGTCGATGAGCGCCCTCACCTCGTCCGGCGTCTTCTTCCGCGCCGCGGACACCGCCTCCACCAGCGCGGCGTAGCGCTCGTCCAGGAACGACTCCACCGTGCGCCGCTGGATGTCGGAGACCTCCGGGTGCGTGAACAGCTCCGGCGCTGTCTTGTAGTCACCGCGCCGGATGAACTGCGGCCGGATGCCGATGCGCGACAGCCCCTCCCCCAACGCCGTCGACTCCGCCGCGTACCCCACCAGCTCCAGCCGCCCCATGGGCGCGAGCAGCACCTCGTCCGCCGCGCAGAGCACCGGATACGAATCCGTGTCCACCATCACCGCCCACGTCACCACCCGCTTGCCCGCAGCACGGAACTCCGCCAGCAACGCCAGCAGCGCGTCCCGCTTCGCCTGGGGCAACCCCAACCCCTCCACCTCCAACAACACCCCCTTCACCTTGGCGTCCCGCGCCAACAGCCGCAGCGCCTCGCCGAACGTCTCCAGGGACGTCACGTCCGAGGGCTCCGGCTTCGAGCCGCCCCCCAGTGAGAACCGGGGCTTGCGCTGCTCCCGGTACGGCGGATCCCCCGTCAGGCGGAAGCGCACGTAGGCCGGACGGCTCCCGGCCGCGAACATCCGGAAGGGCGCACCCAACAGGGTTCGCAGGAGCAGCAACAGGTTGGCGATGGCGAGGAAGGGCAGGCGCAGCATGGCGTCCCGAGGTCGATGTGGGCACCCAGGCGCGTACTGGACACGCTCTCCCGGTGCAAGCCCTGTTCAGCAGGCCCGTTGGGTCGTGATAGCCTCCCCCGCCATGCGAACCCCTTCCCTTGCCCGACTCCTCCTCGTCCTCGCGCTCGCGACGGGCGGAGCCGCGCTGGCCCAGCCGCGCAAACCGGTCCAGGAATTCAACGCCCCCCGTGAGCTCACCGCCGAGGAGCGCGAGGCCGCCAAGCAGCGCGCCATGGGCAACAACCTCAACAACTACGGCAAGGACATCCAGGTGAAGACCCAGCCCTTCCCCTGGAAGGCCGCGGGCCTCGCCGGCATCGTGTTCCTCGTCGCCATCCCCTTCGCCATCCGGGCCTTCCGGAACACGTCGAAGGACATGGACAACATCAACACCTTCGGGAACAACTCCAACCGCGCCGACGACGAGGCGGCCTGAAGCACCCTCGCGCTCCAGCTCTCCGTCGAGCTGGAGCCGACGGCGCGGCCTACGGCTGCGCCACCCCCGTCTCGTAGGCCGTGCGGATGCTCTGCGCGCAGGCCCGTGACTTCTCGCCCTCCTCGCTCCCCAGCTGACGCAGGCGCGCCAGGACCATGTACCGGGTCCGGGCCGCGTTCACCCACGGGTAGAAGCCGAAGGCCCCCGCGGACGAGTGTCCCGTCACCGTCCAGGTGCCGCCGACGCGCTCCCCTTCAATCCAGTGCCCCAGCCCGTAGTACGCCTCGCCCGCCGTCCACGGCGTGAATGACACCCCCGTGCCTCCGGGCCCGGCGGGCACGGCGTCCACCGTCAGCCGGGTGGCCAGCGCGGTCTGGTTGTTGAGCAGCTTCAAGAGGAAGACGCGGTACTGCGCCGCGCTCCCGGAGAAGCCCCCCGCGGGGGCCACGTCGCTGTCGGACTCCGGGAAGGTGGTGCCCAGCAAGGGGTTGAGCCAGTCCATCACGCTCGCGATGCCCGTGCCCCTGCGCAGGGGCATGTCATCCAGCGCCAGCTTCTGCATGTGGCCGCCGTTGTAGAAGTAGCGGCCATTCTGCAGCGGGCGGTAGGTGACGTCCTTGAACGACGCCCCGTAGCACGTGGACACGTTCGTCCCGGCCACTTCACACAGCGTGGTGTTCTCGTCGATGTAGCCGCTGGTGAAGTTGAGGCGCTTCTTCTCGTCCACGGTGAGGTTCGCGTAGCCCTTGGACTCCACGTAGGCGCCCGCGTAGAGCCACTTGCTCGCGGAGGCGATGGGCATCACCGTCGTCGCCGTGACGCCGCTCCCCTTCGACAGGCCGTAGAGCGGCCCTGTCCCGGTGCCGATCTCCCAGTAGAAGTTCCCGAGCGACTTGCAGCCCAGCGCTTCGTGGGCCGTGTCGAACGCGGCCTGTTCGTACACCGTGAGGGCCGCGCGCGTCGTCCCTTCATTCGCTTCGAGCGCGGCGTCGGGATGACCACAGCCGACACTGCCCAGGGACCACAGCGCGCACGCCCAGATGAACCGCGTCGTTCCGCTTCGCTTCATGGGACCTTCCTCCTGAAATGGCCCCATGAGAACCCGCACCCCGCGCGAAGGTTACGCGGCGAAGTCGCCGTTCTTCAGACCTCCTTGAAGTTCCAGCCCGCGAGGTGCTTCAGGTCCTTGGCGCCACCGACGGGGATGCGCGTCGGCATGGGTTGGCGGTGCGCTGGCGCGGGCACGCCCACCGCGATTCGCTTGATGCCGGTCGTCTTGTCCAGGCTCGCGCACCAGGTCTGCCAGCGCTCGCCGTTCAGGCGGTCCCGGAACTGGAGGCCCACGACCTGCTCCGCCGTGGGCGGCGTGGGGGACAAGAGGTCGAGGAACTCCATCCGGCCGCGCAGGGTTCCGGAGGGCTCATCGGTGCGCACCTGGTGGCAATAGGCCGCGCCCCAGAGGTCCTCGCGGAACTGGATGGCATACACGCTGCCCGGCGTCGGCGGTCCAGGGAGGGACTTCGGTTTCGCGCCGGCGGGAGTCGCCGCGCTGGCCGGCTTGCGTCGCTTCGTGGCCGGCGGTGCCGGGGCGGCGACGGGTTCCTTCTTCGGTCGCTCGAGGTGGCCGAACAGCTTCTCGACGTTCTCCTTCTGGATGCCATCCTTGGCCGACCACCACGCCAGCGGGGCCGGGACCTCGACCCGAATCGTGGGGCGCTGGTCGCGCTCCACGGCCGGGGTGAAGCGGGTCAGCAGGCCCGGGTGCTCGGGCGTCTCGAGGATGCTGATGAACGCGAGCGCCTCCAGCACCGTCTCGCAGCGATAGGTGCTGCTGGCGCTCAGCAGCTTCGCCTTGTGGAGCGCGGTGCGCGCATGGCTGTAGCGCGACGCGGGCGGAAGGCGGCGCAGCAGGTCCAGTATCTGGTGGAACACCCAGACATCGCGCGGCGTGGGCTTGGGCCACCCGGCGGCCTTCTGGTCCAGGGCCCGCGTCAGGGTGAGCACGCCCTCCGTCGGTTGCGCCGCCCCCCACATCGCCCCCTGGACGTGATTCAGGTACGCGGTGCAGGTGGCGTCGACGGCATCTTCCTCGAAGAAGCAGACCCGGCAGTGGCCACCGCCCATGGGGTCTTCCTTGTGGGTCGGCATCGCGCGCCCGAGGATGGCGGCGGGCAGGACGGCCAACCACGCTACATCGGCGGAGGTCATCGAGGCCACGAACGCATCCGCGGCGCGTTGCAGGTCCACGGCCTTGGCGGCCTTGCGCAACTTCTGGATGACCTCGTCGTGCTCCCACTGCACGAAGGTGTTGGGCACCATCCCCGCGGTCTTCAGGCGCTGGTGGTCCTCCTTCGTGAAGGAGGTGGGGATGCGGTGGCAGTAGTTCCCGTCGTCGTCGAAGAAGGTGCTGTTCGTGCCGTAGATGCGGGCCAGCAACGCCATGACTTCGGGGTCAGGAGGACTCATCCCGCGGGGCGTACCTCGACGGCCCCGCTCGCGTCCACCTGGACACGCACCGGCAGGAAGCGCTCCACGACGCGCGCGTGCGTCGTCAGGTGGTCCGTCACCCGCGCCGCCGTGAACCGCGTGGTCCCCGGCTCCGCCTCCCCCAACCGGCCCGAGGCCAGCAGCGCCGCGGGCAGGAGGATCTGATCCGCGAGGTACTCGTCCAGCGCGCCGCCGGTCTCCATGAAGTGCGCCAGCGCCTCGCCCGCTTCGCGCCCCACCTCTTCCGCCGGACGGCCCTTCTCTCCCAGCGCCGTGAAGCCCGCGATGGTGTGCTCGAACTGCGCGAGCACGAAGGTCACCGTGCCCGTCGAACGCGTCACGGGCAGCGGCCGGTTCTCCGCCTCCGCGACGATGCCTCGCTCGCGCAGCGTCGCCACCGTGGCTCGCGACTGTCGCTCCGCGATGCTGAAGGGCAAGCCGCCCACGAAGGACGAGACATGCACCTCGTGCAGCATCCCACGCGCGGGCAGCTCCACCAGCAGCGGCGGCTGCCTGGGCGCGCCCACCTCCGCGACCAGCTCCCCCGCGCCCTCGGGGTAGAAGCCCGCCTGCGGCATGGTGAGGTGCACCGGCAGCCCGTACGCCATGGCCACCGGCTGCCAGACCGTGGCCACGTAGTGGAAGCTGGGACTGTGCGGCAGGTGCGTCCCACCGCGCAGCGTCAGCCGTCCGCCGCCCGCGAGGGCCAGCGGATAGACGAGACACTGGAACAGGAGCGGTGTGCTCCCGGCGGTGCCCACCTCGACCAGGTAGTCCCCGGCGCGCACGGAGCCCGGGGTGAAGGAGAGCTCCGAGGCGCCCACGGAGGCGCCCTCACTCGTGCCGCCCAGGACCTCCGCGCCGCGCACACACGCCAGATGTTGCGGACGCAGTCCGGGAGGGTCCCTCCGCGAGCGCAGGTGGGTGATGTGGAACGGTCGGCCGGTGATGAGCGACAGCGACAACGCCGAGCGGAGGATCTGCCCTCCTCCCTCGCCCTCACTCCCGTCGAGTCGCACCAGCCCGTTGTCGGGCCCCTCGGTGCCAGTCACTGTCCCACCCTCCCGTCCGTCGTCCCGCGATGCGGCGAAACCTAACAGGAACGGGAGGGGATCTCCCGTCCGTCAACCCTCACGCCTCGTCGAGCGGGCGATGCCTGACACATGCGCCCTCGGGCCCGCCACCCTGTGCACCCCGGGGTGGCGCCATGCCCACCTCGAGTGCGGCTGAGGCTACGAGCCAGGGTGCATCGAGCGGTCCTGGGTGTCCGGCGCCGCTCGCCGTGCCTCCTCGGCGGGTGCCGGAGGCGAACCGAATGCCGTGTCATCCTTCCACCGCCGTCGCGCTGGTCGGCTGTTGACGGCGCGTCGTCCGCCACCGCGCGGACGACCGTGCCGCGCCCCCACCTCATGCATCCAGCGAGGATGCGTCCTCCGCCACGGAGCGAGCGGTCAGGCAGGGCATCACCCGCCCTGCGCGTCCAGCGACGGCAGCACGCCCACCTTGAGCGAGCTCGGATGCGTGGAGGAGTGGTACACGCGATGGAAGGCGCGCGTGAAGTCCGACTCCTTCGCCTCGAAGATGTTGGGCACGTAGGTCTGCGGGTTCCGGTCGATGAACGGGAACCAGCTGGACTGGACCTGGATCATCACCCGGTGCCCGCGCTGGAACGTGTGGAACACGTCGTTCATCGTGAAGCGCACCTTCGTCACTTCGTTCGGCTTGAAGGGCTTGGGCTCGCTGTAGCTGTCGCGGAAGCGGCCGCGGAACGGCTCGCCGCGAATCAGCGTCTGCTGCGCGCCCCGGTTCTCCAGCCCCTTCTCCGCGTCGGCGCGCGACCAGCCGCGCATCGTGCCCGGGTTCACGTCCACCAGCTTCACCACCCAGTCCGCGTCCGAGCCCGTCGTGGAGACCCACAACTCCGCCTCCAGCGGACCCGCCACCGTGAGGTCCTGCTCCAGCGGCTCCGTCTGGAACACCAGCACGTCCGGCCTCGTCGACGCGAAGCGCTGGTCCTCCGCCATGAAGCTGCTGCTCCAGCGCGTCAGGATCTCCTGCGTGTACGGCACGGGCTTCGCCGGGTCGCTGATGTACTCGGCGAAGGACTCCGCCGGGTTCGTCCCCGCGGGCGCCTTCATCGACAACCCACCCTTGGGCTGGAAGAACAGCCGCGTCTCACGCAGCCCCTTCGGCGGCCACGCGTCGAACTGACGCCAGCGGTTGGCGCCCGTCTCGAACACCATCGCCTCCGGCACCTCGGGCTTCGCGCCTCCCTTGAGGAGGTACTTGAAGAACCCCTGCGCCAGCGTCTGGAACGCCTCCGCCGTGTTGAAGCCGAACTCCGTGTCCGCCAGCTTGTCGACCTCGCCCCGCGCCCAGCCACCGTGCGGCCACGGTCCGATGAGCAGCGTGTTCTGCGTCCCCGGGTTCTGCTTCTCGATGGCCGCGTACGTCCGCAGCGGTCCGTACAGGTCCTCCGTGTCGTACCACCCGCCCACCGTCAGCACCGCCGCCTTGATGTTCTTCAGGTGGGGCAAGAGGTTCCGCGCCTGCCAGAAGGCGTCGTAGTTGGGGTGCGCGACCACGTCCTTCCAGAACGCGACGTCCCCCTTCATGTGCTTCGTCTCCGCGTTGCTCAGCGGCCCCAGGTCCAGGAAGAACTGATACCCATCCGGCGTGCCGAACGGGAAGCGGTTCCAGTCCTCGTTGTCCGTCGGCGCGGGCCTCGGCTTGCCGAAGCTGGAGAAGAAGTTGAACGCCAGCGTCAGGTTGAAGGCGCCATGCCGGTGCATGTCGTCCCAGAACCAGTCCGCGATGGGCGCCTGCGGCGACACGGCCTTGAGCGCCGGGTGCGAGTCGATGGCGCCCGCCGACGTGTAGAAGCCCGGATACGAGATGCCCCACTGCCCCACCTTGCCGTTGTTGTTCGGCAGGCGCTTCACCATCCAGTCGATGGTGTCGTACGTGTCCGTGCTCTCGTCGATGTCCTTGGGCCCGCGCTTGTTCGGGTTGTGCGGCCGCACGTTGACGAACTCGCCCTCCGACATGTTCCGGCCGCGCACGTCCTGGAAGACGAAGATGTAGCCGTCCTTCTCGAACTCCTCACCCGGCCCCAGGGCGCCGCGGTACCGGTCCAGCCCATAGGGCGCGACGCTGTAGGGCGTGCGGACCAACAGGATGGGGTACTTCTTCGCCGGCGACGCATCCACCGGCGCGTAGACGGACGTGAAGAGCTTCACGCCGTCCCGCATGGGGATGCGGTACTCGAACTTGGTGTAGCCCTTGCGGATGCGCTCGGCACGCTCCGGAGGCGGGCCCTCGGGCGGTTTCGAGCGCTGGGCCACCGCGGGACTGCCGAGGACGCACAGCAACACTGCCACGAGGCGACGGGATACGGGGGACATGCACGCTCCTGGAAGAGACGCGACATCGTGGGGGACGCAAGCCGGCCCCGAACTCCCCGGAACGACGTTTGTTCCCGAGCCGCCCGGGTTCAGCCCTTCCCCTCTCCGCCTTCCTCGGGGGCGCTGTCCAGTCCGTATTTGCGCAGCTTGTCGTGGAGCGTGGCCCGGCCAATGCCCAGACGCCGCGCCGCGCCACTGCGGTTGCCGCCCTCGATGCGCAGCGCGTCCAGGATGAGCCCGCGCTCGTAGGCCTCCACCCGCTCCTTGAGCCCCAGACCTGCCCCAGCCTCCTCGCCGCGAGGTGGCACCTCGGACTGCGCCATCGTCGCTGGCGCACCGGTGGTGACGGGGGGCGGCAGGAGGGCCAGGTCCAGCTCGCCGTCACTGGACAGCGCCACCAGGCTCTCCAGCGTGTTCTCCAGCTCGCGCACGTTGCCGGGCCATGGCAGCGCGGAGAGCTTCTCGAAGAACCCCTCCGGAAGCGCCAGGCGTCCCGTGTGGAAGCGGCCGCTGAAGCGGTCCAGGAACATGCGCGACAGCACGGGGATGTCCTCCGGCCGCTCCCTCAGCGGTGGCACGCGGAGCTGCACCACGTTGAGCCGGTAGTAGAGGTCCTCGCGGAACTGTCCCTCCGCCGCGCGCTTGCGGAGGTCGCGGTGCGTCGCCGCCAGGATTCGCACGTCCACCTTCACGGGCCGGTCCTCTCCCACCGGGCGGACCTCGCCCTCCTGGAGCACTCGCAGCAGCTTGGCCTGGAGCGGCGGTGCCAGCTCGCCGACCTCGTCCAACAGCAGCGTGCCACCATCGGCCTCGCGGAACAGCCCCTGGCGTGACTTGACGGCCCCGGTGAAGGCGCCCTTCGAGTGTCCGAACAGCTCCGCCTCCGCGAGCTCCTCGGTGAGCGCCGCGCAGTTGAAGCGCAGATAGGGACGGTTCGCGCGCGGCGAGGCGCGCACCAGCGCCTCCGCCACGCGCTCCTTGCCCGTGCCGCTCTCGCCCGTGATGAGCACCGTCACGTCTCGCGAGCCCGCGCGCTGGACCAGCTGCGCCAGCCGCCCCATGGACTCCGAGGAGAAGACCAGCGAGCGCGACAGGTTGAGCTCTCCGGTCAGTCGCTCGTTCTCGTCCCGCAGGCGCACGGACTCGAGCGCGCGCGTGACGACGGCGAGCAGCTCGTCCACGTCGAAGGGCTTGCGGAAGTAGTCGTAGGCGCCGGCCTTCACCGCCTCCACCGCGAAGCGCTCCGAGCCATGCGCGGTGATGACGATGAGGCGCGGAGCCCTCGGCGTCGCGCTCACGCGGCGCACCAGCTCCAGACCGTCCATCCGGGGCATGCGCAGGTCCGTGATGACCAGCTCGAAGGGCCGCGCCGCGAGCTTCTCCAGCGCGGCCGCGCCGTCCTCGGCCTGCTCCACCTCCACGCCCCGCAGACTCCGGAGCATCTCCTTGAGCGTGAAGCGCACGCCCGCGTCGTCATCGACCACGAGCACGCGAGTCGTCTCGTTCGCCTCAGCCCGCACGCGCCACCTCCCGCTCCCGCACGCCATCGAGCGTGCCCGCGGGCAGCTCCCGAGGCAACATCAGCTCCGCGATACAGCCCCCCGTGTCCTCGTTGCGCAGCGTCACGTCGCCCCCGTGTTGCCGCGCCAGCGCGCGCGCCACCGTCAACCCCAGTCCCGAGCCCCGCGCCTTCGTGGTGACCCCCGCCTCGAAGACGCGGTCGACCAGCTCCGGCGACAGCCCCGTCCCCGAGTCGCGGACGGTGACGCGCACGTCGCCCGCGCTCCCCGACTCGACATCCATGGACACCTGGCCTCCCGGAGGGCTGGCCTCGATGGCGTTGTGGAGCAGGTTCATCACCACCTGCTTCACCTTGCGAGCGTCACACACCGCGAGCACCGGCCCGTCCCCACCGCGCGACAGCCGCACCTGGTGCTCGGTGGCCAGGCCCTCGTGGAGGACGAGCGCCTCGTCACACAGCGACGCCAGGTCCACCTGGTTGACCGAGAGCGGGACGAGCGGGCGCGAGAAGTTGAGGAACTCCTCCAGGATGCCCTGCATCCGCGTCACCTCGCCCGCGAGCACCTCCAGTCGCTCGCGAGGCTGCGCGCGCCCGTCCTCTCGGAGCATGAGCTGCGTGAGCCCCTTCACCGTGGCCAGCGGGTTCTTCAGCTCGTGGGCAATCTCCCCCGACAGCGCCTCCAGCGTCCGCGCGTGGGTGCGGTGCGTGGCGAAGAGCTCGTCACGCTGGAGGAAGGACTCGGTGAGCATGTCCTCGAAGGTGCCGCGGATGGCGGCGCCCACGATGTTGGCCGCGACGACCAGGAACAACATCCCCACGGCGATGGCGAACAACATCGCCTTGGGAGGCTCGCCCAGGAACGACAGGTGCAACGGCGGGGTCCACTCGAACAGGTGGGCCGCCGACAGGAGCGACACCAGGACCAGCTCCGCCGCCATCAACGCCCACCGCTGCCGCTGGGGCAGCACGGCGGCGCCCACGAAGGCGAGCGGCAACACCAGCGGCAGCAGCGGACTGGCCAGCCCTCCCGTGCCCCAGGTCAGGCTCTGCTCCAGGAAGATGCCCAGCGCGAGGTTGCCGGAGATGCTCCGGGTGGTGAGCCCCTCGCGCTCGTAGCGGCGCAGCTCGTAGAAGAAGAACGACAGCGCCACCACCACCTGCCCCACCAACCAGTAGCGTCGCCAGGGCGCGCCATCCGCCAGCGCCGCGGTGGACACGGCGAGCATCAGCACCGCGCCGCCGTACGCCCTCAGGCGCACCATGCGCCCGAAGATGTGGGCGATGTGCTTGAGCTGGATGGCCTGGAAGCTGCGTCGACTTCGCGGTTCCATGTGCGCCTTCGGTCAGCGAGCGGCGGGCCCGCCTGGAGAGGTGACGGTGACAGGGCCGTCCATGCCCGTCGAGAGCACCGGATGCTGCGCCGCCGTCTCCCACGTCAGCGTGGGCCACCACTGCTCGCGGACGAGCTCCGCGTCCGGCTCCACGCTCTGCCCCGGCCGGGGCAGCAGCAACGTCACGGAGGCGCTGGTGGCCGCCGCGCGCACCCGCTCGGCGGGCTCCGTCCAACCGTGGTAGGCGAGCCCGAAGAGGGCCCAGTGGATGGGCAGCATCACCTGCCCCCGTAGCATCTGGTGTGCCAGCACCGCCTGCTCCGGACCGATGTGCCAGTCCGGCCACGCCCGGTGGTACTGCCCCGTCTCAATCATCGTCACGTCGAAGGGCCCCAGCTTCTCGCCGATGTCCTTCATCGCCGGGAACAGCCCCGTGTCGCCGGAGAACCAGGCTCGGCGCGTGGGGCCCACGAAGGCGTAGCTGGCCCAGAGCTTGGCGTCGTTGTCGAACAGGTACCGGCCGGACGCATGGCGCGCGGGCGTGGCGACGATGTCCACCGCCCCCACCTTCGTGCGCTCCCACCAGTCGAGCTCCACGATGCGGTCCACCGGCACGCCCCAGTACTCCAGGTGCGCACCCACGCCGAGCGGGACGATGAAGACCGCCTTCGTCTGCTCCTTCAGCGCCACCATCGTCGGCTGGTCCAGGTGGTCGTAGTGGTCGTGGGAGACGACGACGGCGTCGATGGGCGGCAGGTCCTTCATCGCGATGGGCGGCTGGAACCAGCGCTTGGGGCCCGCCCAGGTGAAGGGGGACACGCGCTCGCTCCACACCGGGTCCGTCAGGATGCGCAGGCCGTCGAGCTCCACCAGCTGCGACGAGTGCCCCATCCACGTCACCCGCAGGCCCGACGCGGGCGGCGTCTGGAAGCGCTTCGGGTCGATGGGCTCCACGGCGAGCGGAGCCTCGGGGCTCGCATGGGGGCTGGCGTCGAGCAGTCCCCCGAACATCTCCCCGTAGTGGTTCACCAGGGGCTGTGGGTTCACGAAGCGCCCGTCCTTCCACTGGGGCGAGCGCTCCATGCGCGCCCTGCGCTCCCCCGTCGCCCGCTTGCCGAAGGCCGTGTAGCCATCCACGACCAGGAAGAGCGTGCCCAGCACCAGCGCCGCGCCCAGTCCCATCATCCCTCGACGCAGCACGCGTCGGGCCGTTCCTCGTGTCTTCATCGGGCTGCTCCCAAGGGCATGCACAGCGCGCGCACGGCGAGGGTCAACCCATCGACGAAGGCCTCGCGTGTGTCACCGCTGTGTTTGAGTCCTCGCGCCGTGGCGTTCAGCGTGTCCACGAGCTGCCGGGCGGACAGTCCCGCCGGCTTGTAGGCGGCCGCGAGCCCCGAGGCCCGCACCACCTTCGTCACCGCTTCCACGAACAGGGCCTCGTGCTGGACGACGACCTCGCGCGCGGCGGTGCCGTTCACCACCTCGGTCAGGTCCGACGCCCCCGCGCCCACGCTGCCCACGAAGTGTCCCATCCACGCGTCGAACCCGCGCACCAGCCGGGCCTCGATGGACAGGGAGTCGTCCGAGAGGCCCTCGCGGGCCCGCTGGAGCGCGCCCTCCATCGCGTGCCGCAAGGTGGCCTGGAACAGCTCCTCCTTCGTCGCGAAGTGGAGGTACAGCCCCTGGCGCGAGATGTCGGCGGCCCGGGCCACCTCGTCCATGGACGTCTTGCGGAAGCCGTAGCGCAGGAAGACGCCGAGCGCCGCGTCCAGCAAGCGGTGCCTCCGTGCGTCCTCCGCCGCGGGCCTGGCGGGAGTCTTCGTGTCCGTGCCCATTCTTGTCAGATTTGACAAGATGGGACCAGGTTGTCAACTCGACCTGCCGGGCCGCGTGGGCGGGGCTCAGCGGAGGCTGGAGCGGCCGCCGTCGATGGCGCGCAGCGCGGGCTTGGAGGTGCGACGGGCCGAGGCCTTGGGCTTGCTCGCCGCCTTCTTCTTGGGAGGCGCGGCGGCCTTGGGCTTCTGGGCCGGCAGGCGCTTGCGTGGGTGTGGGAGTGGCAGGCTGAAGAACAGGTACATGTCGAGCAGCATGGGGCCTCTTCGCCTTCGGGACTTGCGCGTGGAGCGTGGCGCGCGGCCGTAGAGCAATGGCGGTGCCACGGCGAGCGCAAGGTGCCATGGCGCTGCGTCCACGGGCGTGAAGAAGCATGAAGAAGGGATGTTGGACTGTCGTGGGGTGTCGGGCTTCCGGCGGGGGTGCCGGATATCCGGCGGGGTGGCCGCGCGGGACTCCGACACCTGGCGGGCGGCCCTGGTGTGGAAACCCTGGCATGCGGTTTGCCATCGAGGGCGGTCGTCACGCGGCGCGAGGCCGCGGCATCGAGGGGAGACTCCATGCGACGTGCCGTCGTGTTGTTCGTGGTCCTGGTGGTGGCGCTCGCCACGCTCCTGGGGGTGCGCATCCTGAAGGACCGACGGGCCGCGGAGGGACCCGCGGGGGGCTCGGGGGTGGTGGAGGGCACGGCGGTGGACCTCCGCGCCCGCATCAACGCCCGCGTGCTGTCGCGGCAGGTGGAGGAAGGCGCCCGCGTGGAGAAGGACGCGGTGCTCGTCACGCTCGATTGCACCGAGCCCGAGGCCGGGCTGGAGGAGGCCCGCGCGAGGTTGTCCATGGCCCAGGCGCAGGCGGACGCGGCGCGAGCGGCGGCGGTGGCCGCGAGCCGCAGCAGCGAGGCGGTGGCGGCGCAGGCGCAGGGAAGCCAGGCGCAGATCGCCTCGCTGGCGGACCAGCAGGGCCTGGCCCAGCGGCAGGCGGACCGGCTCCAGAAGATGGGTGATGCGACCACGGAGGCCGCGCTGGACCAGGCCCGCGCGCAGGCGCAGTCGTTGGAGCAGCAGCTCGCGGCGGCGCGCCATGCGAGCACGGCCGCGTCCCGTCAGGCGCGCGCGGCCACCGAACAGGAGCGCGCGAGCCTGCAGCAGGCGGAGTCCGCGCTTCGCGCCATCCAGGCCGCGGAGGCCACGGTGAGGCGGGCCCAGGTCGCCGTGTCGGAGTGCGAGCTGCGCGCGCCGCTGAGCGGGACGGTGGAGACGCTGGCGCTCGAGGTGGGTGAGCTCGCCCTGCCCGGCGCCGTCGTGGCGCGGCTGGTCGACACGCATCGTCCCAAGGCGACCTTCTATCTGCCGAACGCGGAGCTCGCGGCGGCGCGGCCGGGCCAGTCCGCCACGGTGCGCGCGGATGCGTATCCCGACCGGACCTTCAATGCCCGCGTGGTGACGGTGGCGCGCGAGGCCGCCTTCACGCCTCGCAACGTGCAGACGCGCGGCGACAGGGACAGGCTCGTCTATCCCGTGGAGGTGCACATCGAGGCGCCCGCGGACGTGCTGCTGCCCGGCATGCCGGTGGAGATCACCCTGGGCCCGGTGAACGACGCGGCGGTGGCGGAGCAGCGGCCATGAGCCCCTGCCCCGACGTGGACGTGTCGCTGGAGGACGTGCGCCGGAGCTTCGGGAAGGCCCTGGCGCTGCGAGGCGTGTCGCTGGCCGTGCAGCCCGGCGAGGTCTACGGACTGGTGGGGCCGGATGGCGCGGGGAAGACGACGGCCATCCGCTTGATGGCGGGGCTGCTGCTGCCGGACGCGGGGCGCGTGAGGATGCTCGGTGAGGACCCGGCGGACACCCGCTCGGCGGTGCGCGAGTCCCTGGGCCTGGTGCCCCAGCGCAACACGCTCTATGGCGACCTGAGCGTCGACGAGAACCTGCGCTTCTTCGCGCGGCTGTTCGGCCTGTCGCGCGAGGACTTCGCGGAGCGGCGCGAGCGACTGCTCGACATCACCCGCCTGGGCCGCTTCACGGAGCGGCGCGCGGATGCGCTGTCCGGAGGCATGTACAAGAAGCTGGCGCTGGCGTGCGCCCTGCTCCACCGGCCGCGCGTGCTGCTGCTGGACGAGCCCACCAACGGCGTGGACCCGGTGAGCCGCCGCGAGCTGTGGGAGCTGCTCTACTCGCTGGTCCACGAAGGCATGACGCTGCTGGTGTCCACGCCGTACATGGACGAGGCGGCCCGGTGTCATCGGGTGGGCCTGCTCTACTCGGGCACCCTCATCGCGGAGGGAGACCCGCGGGCCCTGGCGCGCGAACACGGCGCCGCGGCGTCCAACTTCGAGGCCGTGTTCCTGGCGCTGGTCGAGAAGCACACCGGCGGGAGGGCCGCATGACGCCGGCCATCGAGGTGCGTCACCTGACGCGCAGGTTCGGCGCCTTCACCGCCGTGGACGACGTGAGCTTCGACGTGGGGGCCGGGGAGATCTTCGGCTACCTGGGCGCGAACGGCGCGGGCAAGTCCACCACCATCCGGATGCTGTGTGGCCTCTTGCGGCCCACGGGCGGAGACGCGCGGGTCGCGGGCTTCGACGTGGAGCACGAGCCCGAGCGCGTGAAGGCGGGCATCGGCTACATGTCCCAGAAGTTCTCGCTCTACCTGGACCTGAGCGTGCGCGCGAACCTGGAGTTCTTCGCGTCCGCGTACGGCGCGCATGGGAAGGAGCTGCGCACGCGCATCGGGGAGATGGTGGAGCGCATGCAGTTGGAGGCGGTCCAGGACGAGGTGACGGGCGCCCTGCCCGGCGGCATGCAGCAGCGCGTGGCGCTGGCGAGCGCGGTGCTGCACCGTCCTCGCATCGTCTTCCTCGACGAGCCCACCGCGGGGGTGGACCCGGTGCAGCGGCGCTCCTTCTGGGAGCTGATTCGCGACCTCGCGTCCCGCGGCACCACCGTCTTCGTCACCACGCACTACATGGACGAGGCGGAGAACTGCGCCCGGATCGGCATCATGGTGGACGGGAGACTGGTGGCGCTCGACACGCCGGCGGGCCTGAAGGCGACACACGCGCCGGGCCGGGTGCTGGAGGTGCGCGGGCCGAACCTGTCCGCGGCGCTCGACTCGCTGCGCGGCATGGACGGGGTGCTGGACGTGAGCCGCTTCGGTTCGGGGGCCACGGTGCGGGTGGACCCGGCGCGGCTTCCCTCGGAGACGCTGGCCGGGTGGCTGCGGGCTCGGGGCGTGGACCCGTTGGAGCTCGAGGACTCCGCGCCGACGCTGGATGACGTGTTCCTGGCGCTCACGGCCCGCGCCCAGCGGGGGGATGACTGACGCCATGGCCGCGACACGCGCGAATCATCGGGTGGGACGCATCCTCGCGATGGCGGAGAAGGAGGTGCTGCACATCCGCCGGGACATCCGCACCCTGTATCTGGCCCTGGCGATGCCGGTGCTGATGCTGGTGCTGTTCGGCTTCGGCATCAGCTTCGACGTGGACCACCTGGAGCTGGCGGTGGTGGACCAGGACCGCACGGACCTGTCACGCGAGCTGGTGCGCCACGTCACCGCGTCGAACGAGTTCGTCGTCACGCACGACGGCACCTCCCCCGAGGCCGCCCTGGGCGAGCTGCGCCGTGGCGCCGTGACGGGCGTGCTCCTCTTGAACAAGGGGTTCGCGGAGGACGTGAAGCGCGGCGGCGCGCAGGTGCAGTGGCTGGTGGACGGCTCGGACGGGAACACGGCGACCCAGGCGCTCGCGAAGGCGCAGGCGCTGGTGCAGATGGCGGGTCGCTCCATGGGGGGCACGGTGCTGCTCGCGGCGCCGCCGCTGGAGGCGCGCGTGCGGACGCTGTTCAACCCGGATGCGCGCTCGGCGATGTTCCTGGTGCCGGGGCTGGCCGCGTACCTGCTGGCCATCGTCGCGGTGCTCATCACCGCGCTGACGGTGGCGCGCGAGTGGGAGCGCGGCTCCATGGAGCAGCTCTTCGCGACGCCGGTGGGACGGTTGGAGATCGTCGTCGGCAAGCTGCTGCCCTACCTGGGCATCGGCCTGCTCCAGGTCCTGCTGGTGCTGACGGTGGGGGCCTGGGTGTTCGACGTGCCGGTGCGCGGCAGCCTCGTGGTCCTGGGGCTGGGCTCGGTCCTGTTCCTGGTGGGGATGCTGGGCCAGGGGCTGCTCATCTCGGTGGTGACGCGCAACCAGGTGGTGGCGACGCAGGTGGCGACGATGACGTCGGTGCTGCCGTCGATGTTGCTGTCGGGGTTCATCTTCCCCATCGAGAACCTCCCGGTGCCGCTGAAGCTCATCAGCACGTTGATTCCGGCGCGGTACTTCGTGGCGACGCTGCGCGGGGTGCTCCTGCGCGGCAATGGAATGTCGGTGCTGTGGCCTCAGCTGGTGGCCCTGGCCCTGTTCGCGCTCTTCATGCTGGTGCTGGCGACCCGCCGCTTCCAGCGGCGCCTGGATTGAAGGGAGGGACACGGACATGCATCCGCTGATGGTGCAGTACCGGGCCGTGGTGGTGAAGGAGGTGCGCCAGACGGCCAGGGACAGGCGCGTCATGGCGCTGCTGACGCTGGCACCCCTGATGCAACTCTTCCTGCTGGGCTTCGCGGTGAACTTCGACGTGCGCCATGTCCCCACGGTGGTGGTGGACCGGGACAGGACGGCGGAGAGCCGCGACTACACGCGCTCCCTGCTCGCCGGGGACACGCTGGACCTGAAGGCGGAGCTCTCCGACGAGCGCACCGCCGAGGAGGCCTTGGAGCGAGGCGAGGCCTCGGTCGCGCTCATCATCCCCCGGGACTTCCAGAGGGATGTCTTGAAGGGCCAGGGCGCGCAGGTGCAGGCGCTGGTGGATGGCTCGGACCCGACGCGCTCGTCCGTCGCGGGGAACGCAGTGGCACAGTTCGCGGTGCTGCGCGCGACCCAGCTCGCCTCGGCGCAGGCCCAGCGGCAGGGAGACCTGCTTCCTCTCGCCCCCGTGGAGCTGGTGCCACGCGTGCTCTACAACCCGGAGCTGGCCACGTCCGTGTACGTGGTGCCGGGCATCGCGGCGATGCTGCTGCTCATCGTCACCACCGTCATCATGGCCATGGGGTTGTCGCGTGAGCGTGAGACGGGGACGCTGGAGCAGCTCCAGGTGACGCCGCTGCGCCCCGGCATCCTGATGGCCGGCAAGGTGACGCCGTTCCTGCTCATCGGTCTGGTGGACGTGGGGCTGGCGCTGTGCGTGGGCGTGTGGGTCTTCGGCGTGCCGCTGCGTGGCAGCCTGACGCTCGTCACGGTGGCCACGCTCTTCTATCTGTTGTCCACGCTGGGCGTGGGGCTGCTCATCGCCACGGTGAGTCGCACGCAGCAGCAGGCGTTCGTCGGAGGCTTCCTCTTCGTGCTGCCGGCGGTGCTGCTGTCGGGGGTGATGAGCCCCGTCCGGGCGATGCCGGACTGGCTCGCGTGGGTGACGTACCTGAACCCGGTGCGCTACTACGTGGAGGTGCTGCGCGGTGTGCTGCTGCGAGAGGCGGGGCTGCCGGACTTGTGGCTGCAGCTGGTCCTGCTCGCCTTCTTCGGCATCTTGATGATGGCCGTGGCGGCGCGGCGGTTCCGGAAGACGTCCGCCTGAGGACGTGTGGGGTGGAGTCGTCAGGGGAGCGAGCGCTGCGGAGGCCCGCTCCCGTGCGCTCGCACTGAGACTGGAAAGCGCGCGGGGCGTGCGTTACAGGCGGGCACCAGCATGTCCGAGACCGCCGCCCCTGCCCTCTCCGTCTTCCGTCATCGCGATTTCCGCCTCTACCAGATCGCCCGGCTCTGCGCGGTGCTCGCGATGCAGGTCGAGTCGGTGGCCATCGGCTGGCAGGTGTACGAGGTGACCGGGAGCGCGCTGGCGCTCGGGTACACGGGGCTCTCGCAGTTCGTGCCCTTCCTGTGCTTCTGCCTGATTGGGGGACAGGTCGCGGACCGGTTCGACCGACGGAAGATCCTCGCCATCTGTCAGGGCGTGATGCTGCTGTGCAGCCTGGCGCTGCTGTCGTTCTCGCTGGGGCACATCCGGGATGTCCGCTTCGTGTATGGCGTGCTGGTGCTGTTCGGCACGGCGCGCGCGTTCTATGCGCCGGCGGGCTCGGCGCTCACGCCGCACCTGGTTCCGAAGGAGGAGCTGACGCGCGCGGTGGCGGTGAACTCCACCACGTGGCAGGTGGCCACCATCGCGGGTCCGGCGGTGGGCGGTGTGCTCTATGGGTGGGCGGGACCGACGGGCGCGTATCTGGGCTCGGCCACGCTGTGCGCGCTGACGGTGGTGTGGATCCTCTCGCTGAAGGTTCGGACGGGGCGGGCCTCCTCGGCGCCCCTGTCGTTCTCCACATTGGTGGCGGGGCTGGGGTTCGTGCGTCGGCAGCGGATGCTGTTGGGCAGCATCACGCTGGACCTGTTCGCGGTGCTGCTGGGTGGCGCGGTGGCGCTGCTGCCCATCTATGCGCGGGATGTGCTGCACACGGGGCCGTGGGGGTTGGGGCTCTTGCGGTGTGCTCCGGCGGCGGGCGCGGCGTTGGTGGCGGTGGTGCTGGCGATGCGGCCGCTGGGGGGACGGGCGGGCGTGAAGATGTTCGTGGCGGTGGCCATCTTCGGCGGGGCGACGCTGGTGTTCGGGATGAGCCGCTCGCTGCCGTTGTCGCTGCTCGCGCTGGCGGTGGCCGGGGCGGCGGACATGGTGAGCGTGGTGGTGCGTCACACGCTGGAGCTGATGGCCACGCCGGACGAGATGCGTGGGCGGGTGGGCGCGGTGAACATGATGTGCATCGGCGCCTCCAACGAGCTGGGGGAGTTCCGCGCGGGTTGGCTCGCGGAGCACGTGGGCGCGGTTCCCGCCGTGGTGACGGGCGCGGTGGGGACGCTGGCCATCGTGGTGCTCTGGGCCTGGGGCTTCCCCGAGCTGCGGCGCGTGGACCGGCTGGAGACGGCGACGCGAGGCACGTAGCCCGAGCCCCGGGAGGCCGAGGCTCCCGCGTCACAGGCAGGGCGAGGTCAGGCCGCGGCGCCCTCGTAGCTGACGCGCAGGCCTCGGTGCGTGACGGTGATGACGGGGCGGCCCATCCATCCGCAGTGTTTGCAGACGCCGCTGGGACCTGACGCCGTGACTCGCACGGGCAGGTCCGATGCGCAGACGGGGCAACCCTCGGGAATCTTGAAGTCGCGCGATGCGGGGTGTGCTTCGGTCATGCATTTGAGGTAACGCAGACGTCGACCTCCGCAAGCACGTGGGCGGTGCTGGGAGCAGGCGGGCACACGAGGGGCCGTGCGCCGTGTCGCTTCAGGTGGCCTCGTCGAGGAGCCGGCGATAGGCGCTGACGATCTCCGCGTCGGTGAGGTCGTTGAGGCCCTCGGTGACTTCGAGCTCGGTGTCGATGATTCCGGGGACGCGTGTGGGGGCGAAGCCTCCCAGCCAGATGCGTGACTGCTTCGCCTGGGCGAGGGAGCGGAGCGAGAAGGCCTGGGCGTCGCCGCGGACGTAGACGCGGAACATGTTCGTCTGGATGGGACGGGGTTGCACGGTGAGCCGTGGGTCCGCAGCCAGGGCTTCGCTCAAGGCCTTGGTGCGGCGGAACAGCGCGGGCAGGCCGGCGATGGCGCCATCGAGCCGCATCGCCGCGGAGGCGACGGAGGGATAGTGGTGGTAGAGGTTGCCGCCGTGTCGGTGGCGCCACAGGCGGGCCTCGCGGATGAAGTCCTCGCTGCCCACGAGCATGGCCCCGCTCAGCGCGCCGATGTGCTTGTAGAGGGAGACATAGACGGAGTCGAAGCCTCGGCAGATGTCGGCGAGGGGGCGGTCGTAGAAGGGCTGGCACTCCCACAGGCGGGCGCCGTCCATGTGCAGCTTCACGTTCTTTTCTCGACAGGTGCTCTTGAGCTCCTGGAGTTGTTCCCAGGTCTGGAGCTGACCGCCCAGCCAGCGCACGGGGAGCTCGACGCTGACGGTGCCGAGCGGGTCCGGTGAGTGTTGTACGTCGCGGGCGAGGAGCGGTCGTGTCCAGGGCGAGAGGATGACGTCGCGCAGGTTGTGGAGGACGACGTGGCTGCTGTCCTCGTGAAGCACGTGGTGAGAGGACGGGTGGAGGCCGACGTTCCGGTTGCCGCGCGTATCCGCGTAGATGCGCAGCGCGATGAGCTGGGCCATGGTGCCGGTGGGCATGTAACAGGCGGCCGGGAAGCCCAGCAGCGTCGCGAGCTTCTTCTCGAAGGACTCGACCAGCTCGCCCTGTCCGTAGAAGTCGCTGCCGGCGCCCTGGCGGCGCATCCATTCACCGATGGCGATGAGCTCCGCGGCGGGGTCGCGGGCGAGGGTGCCGGTGACGGAGCCGCGACAGGCGCGGCGGATCGCATCGACCTCTGCGCGGGTGGGCGGAGCGGTCGCGGGCTTCGAGGCCTGGGGCTTCGCGGGGGCGGCGGCGTGTGAGCCGACGGGGGCGAGCAGCGCGCTCCCCGCGAGCAATCGGGTCAACGCGAGGAACTCACTTCGGCTGAAGCGGTGGTGGGACATCGAGCACTCCTCGGGGCACGGATGATGGTCCTCGCGCTCGAGCGTAATCGCGTGGCCCGTGTGACTTGGGCGATTCCCGCCTCTGGCACACGCAATCCCGGATGCGGACGTCCGCGCCCGAGTCACCCGTGCCCCGCCTTGCTGCGCTGGAGGCTTTCGCGCGAAGGTGATGTCCACCATGGCGGAGAGCCCTCCTCGCGCGAACTCCTGGTGGACCTGGCCCCGTTCGCTCCTGTTGGCGCTCGCGCTCGGCACCCTCGTCTCCCTGCCCTCCCTTCGCGTCGGACTGCTGCTCGATGACCTGGTCCACCGGCTCGCCCTCTCCGGGCAGGTCGCCGCGCTGGGCGATTGGGGACCCCTGACGCTCTATGAGTTCGTGGGCGGACCGCGCACCGATCCACAGAGACTCCGTGAAGCCGGGCTGCTCCCCTGGTGGACCTCGGACACGTTGTCCATTCGCTTCTTCCGCCCCATCCCGAGCGCCCTGCTCTCCGCCGATGAATGGCTCTTCGGCGACGCTCCCCTCCCCGCCCATCTGCACAGCCTCGCCTGGTTCCTCGGTCTCATCGCCGTGGTGGGCTGGCTCCATCGACGACTCCTCCCCGCCCCCGTCGCCGCGCTCGCCACCGTCCTCCACGCCATCGCCGCCGCGCACCTGTTCCCCGTCGCGTGGCTCGCCGCCCGACATCCCCTGGTCTCCGCGCTGCTGGGCCTCCTCGCCCTCGCCGCACACCTGCGCGCCCGTGAAGACAGCTGGGCTCCCGGTCGTGTCCTCGCGCCCCTCGCCCTCGCGCTCGCGTTGCTCTCGGGCGAAGCCGCGCTGAGCGCCGTCGCCCTCCTCGGCGCCTACGAGCTGTTCGGCCGTCGCGACACCCTCCACACCCGGATTCGCTGGCTCGCGCCCTACGCGGTCCTCGTCGTCGCCTATCTCGCCTTCTACGCAACCCAGGGCTACGGCGCGCGCGGCAGCGGCGGCTACCTCAACCCCATCGCCGCTCCCGGCGACTTCCTCGCCACCCTCCTCCAGCGCGTCTTCATCCTCATGGGCGAGCTCGTCGTGGCCACCCCCTCCGACGCCGCCGCGGGCACCCCCGCCTCCCACGCGGGCTTCGCGGCCTGGGGTGCCCTCACCTCGGCACTCGTCCTGCTGATGTTCCGCGCCATCCGCCCGCTCCTCTCCGAACAGGAGCAACACTCCCTCCACTGGCTCATCCCCGGAGGCATCGCCGCCACCCTCCCCGGCGCCGCCGGCATCATCGGCGGCCGGGTCCTCATGGTGCCGCTCCTCGCCGGCAGCGCCCTCATCGCGACGCTCATCCTCCGCGGCTGGACCGCCGCTCGTGAAGCCCAACGTCCCCGTCGCCATCGACTGCTGCTCTGGACGGCCGTCAGCGCCCTCGTCCTCGGCCACTGTCTCCTGGGCCCCGCGTTCCGTGTGGGACTCGGCATCTCCCTGGGCCGCCTCGCCGACGCGCAGTGGCGCATCGCCCGCGAGGCGCCTCCTTGCAAGGGGACCCTCGTCCTGGTCGTCGCCGCGGACCCGAGCATCTCGCTCTACGTCCCCGCCGCCATGGCCCTTCAGGGCCGCGCCCCCCAGCACTACCGCCTGCTCAGCGCCGCACCCCATGACCACGTGCTCGAGCGGACCTCCGCCCACGCGTTCGACCTCATCGTGCGCGGCACACCCCGCAACCTGGGATTCTGGGAGCAGGTCAACCGCGACGTGCCTCCGCCTCAAGGCTCACGACTGACGTTGGGCGACCTCCTCGTCACCGTGAAGGAGTCCACCGACACGGGCTTCACCCGCGCGAGCTTCGACTTCGGCCGACCCCTCGAGTCCGACGCGTTCTGCTTCGTCACCTGGAGCGACACCGGCCTGCGTCGAATCGACCTGCCCGCTCCTGGCCAACATCTCGCTCTGCCTTACAGCCGGGGTCCCGCAGGGATGTGAACACTCCCCCGCGAGGGGCTGTGCATGAGCCGACGCGGGCCCGGCAGGTCGATTGCCCGAGCCAGGGCACCGGCGCGCAAATCGCGCCACTCCACCTCTGCCCCAGGCCCTCATGACGCCACTCCGCATGCTCCGCCTCGCACCGCTCCTCGCTTGCGCCCCGTTGTTCCTCTCCGCCTGCAACGACGACAGCGACGATGACTCGCTGGAGCCCGACGAGGCGCAGTTCAAGGTGATGACCCGCAACATCTACCTGGGCGGCAACATCGAGCTGCTCGCCACCGCCCAGGCCCCCCAGGACATCCCCGCCCTCGCCGCGCGCATCTACACCACGGTCCAGGCCACCGACTTCGCCGCGCGCGCCAAGCTGATCGCGGATGAAATCCAGGCCACCGACCCCGCGCTCATCGGCCTGCAGGAGGTCTCCCTCTTCCGCACCCAGAGCCCGAGCGACTTCAGCAACAACCCGCTGCCCAACGCGACCACCGTGACGTATGACTTCCTGGCCATCCTCCAGGCCGAGCTCCAGGCCCGGGGCCTGAGCTACCGCGTCGCCGCCACCATCCAGAACGCGGACGCGGAGGTCCCCGCGGCGCTCGCCGGCAACGCCACCGACCTCACCGATGTCCGCCTGACGGACCGCGACGTCATCCTCGCGCGGGGCGACGTGCAGATCGCCAACGTGGAGACCGCGAACTTCGCCTTCGCCCAGGACGTCCCCGTGGGCGGCGCGTCCATCCGCTTCACGCGCGGCTACGCCAAGCTCGACGCCACGCTGAACCGCGTCCCCTTCACCTTCGTCAACACCCACCTGGAGACGCTCCGCCCCGGCAACGAGAACCAGGCCGCGGAGCTGGCCGCCCTCGTCAACACCTACAAGCGGCCGCTCATCGTCGTCGGCGACATGAACACCGGCCCGGGCGCGGTGACCACCGGCTACGACACCCTCGTCAGCGCGAACACCGGACTGGTCGATGCCTGGACGCGCGTGGGCACTGGCGACGGCTTCACCTGCTGCTTCAGCGAGACGGTGAACGACACCACCACGGCCGCGCTCGACGAGCGCATCGACCTGGTGCTGTTCGCCGACGATGACGACGACATCGACGTGCGCTCGGCCATCATCGTCGGCAACCAGCTGGACGACCGCAACGCCGCGGGCCTCTGGCCGTCCGACCACGCGGGCGTGGTGGTGGAGTTCCGCGTCGAGCGCTGAGGGGGTGACACACGGAGGGCTGGAGGTCTCCCGGGTCCGGGAGTATTCAAGCCCCCACATGTCTCTTCGCCTCATCAAGCGCCTGTCGCGGGACTGGTTCCTCCTGGGGATGCTCGGTGCCGTGGGGCTCGCGCTCCTCTTCCCCGACTTCGGCAGGTCCGGCGGCGCGATGCACGCCGACGTCGTCACCAACGTCGGCATCTTCCTGGTCTTCTTCCTGCACGGCCTGGGCATGCCCACTTCCCAGCTCAAGGCCGGCGCCCTCCAGTGGCGGCTGCACGTGCTGGTGCAGTCGTTCACCTTCCTCGTCTTCCCCGCGCTCTGGATGGTGCTCAACCTCATGGTGGGCCGGTGGGTGTCGGACGAGGTGTCGCTCGGCTTCCTGTTCCTCTGCGCCGTGCCGTCCACCATCTCCTCTTCCGTGGCGATGACCGGCGTGGCCCGGGGCAACGTGGCGGGCGCCATCTTCGACGCGAGCCTGTCCAGCCTCCTGGGCATCGTCCTCACCCCGCTCATCGTCGGCCTGCTCGCGCAGACCACCGGGGCGCGCCTGTCCATGGGCGAGGCCATCCTCAAGCTGTCCGCGCTGCTGCTGTTGCCCCTGGCCCTGGGACAGCTGGCCCGGCCGCTCCTGGGCGCGACGTTCGCCCGCCATCGCAAGTACACCAACGGCATCGACCGGCTGTTCATCCTGGTGCTCGTCTACGCGTCCTTCTGCGACTCGGTGGCCTCCGGCATCTTCGGCCTCCACGGCGGCGCCACCCTGGCGCTGGTGCTCGGAGGGGCGGCGCTCATCCTGGTCATCGTCCTGACGCTGAGCACCCAGGCCGCGCGGCGACTGGGGTTCGACAAGGAGGATGAGATCGCCGCGGTGTTCTGCGGCTCGAAGAAGACGCTCGCCTCGGGCGTGCCCATGGCGCGGCTCCTGTTCGGCGCGCACCCGGCCCTGGGGCTCATCGTCCTGCCCCTGATGTTCTACCACCAGCTCCAGCTCCTGGTGTGCTCGGTGCTCGCGGAGCGCTACGCGGCCCGCCCACAGGGGCCCTGAATCGGCGATGCTACGCGGATGGCACCGATGCGACGTGACCCCACCGTGGCGGCGGTTCGGCACTTCAACCGCTTCTACACGCAGAAGATCGGCGTGCTGGACGAAGGCCTGCTCCACAGCGAGTTCTCGCTCACCGAGGCGCGCGTCATCTACGAGCTGTACCACCGCGAGTCCCCCACCGCGACGGAGCTCAGCCGCGAGCTGGCGCTCGACGCGGGCTACCTGAGCCGGCTGTTGCGCAACTTCAGCAACCAGGGCCTCATCGAGAAGGTCCCCTCCGCGCTCGACGCCCGCCAGCACCTGGTGCGGCTCACCGACAAGGGCGAGCAGACCTACAACCGGCTCAACAGCCGCTCCAACGACTCCATCCGCGCCCTGCTCTCCCCGCTGCGCGCCGACGAGCGCCCGCGCCTCCTGGACGCGATGCAGACCATCGAGGAACTCCTGGGCGAGCGCTCCACCCAGGCCGCCCAGGCCCACGTCGTCCTGCGCGAGCACCGCCCCGGGGACATGGGCTGGGTCGTCCAGCGCCACGGCGTCCTGTACAGCCAGGAGTACGGCTGGGACCTGCGCTTCGAGGCGCTGGTGGCCGGCATCACCTCGCGCTTCATCCAGGATCGGGACCCGGCGCGGGAGCGCTGCTGGATCGCCGAGCTGAACGGCCGCCCCGTCGGCTCGGTGTTCCTGGTGCGCGACACCAAGACGGTGGCGAAGCTGCGCCTGCTGCTCGTGGAGCCCTCGGCCCGGGGCCACGGCGTCGGCACGAAGCTGATGGACGCCTGTCTCCAGTTCGCCCGCGAGGCCGGCTACCGCAAGGTGCGGCTGTGGACGGAGCAGCAGCTCCACTCGGCGCGCCGCATGTACGAGCGCGCGGGCTTCACGCTCGTGGGCAAGGAGCCTCACGCCATGTTCGGCGAGGGCCTGATGAGCGAGACGTGGGAGCTGAAGCTCTGAACGAAGAAGGCGGCCCCACGCGTGAGCGCGAGGCCGCCGGGAGGACCCCGGGCGACGGTGGGAGCGCCCCGCGCGAGCGCGCCCCACCGTGCCGGAGGTCAGGGGGAGCGCCGGACTACAGCGGGCTCACGCAGGTGCAGGTGCTGGCCGCGCCGTAGCAGGCGGCGCTGCTGCCCGCGGCGACGACGGAGTAGCAGGTGTTGTGGCCGGAGAGGACCTCGCCGTCCACGTAGTTGGTGGCCGTGGTGGTGGCGACGCGCGCCTTGCCGTACTGGCAGCCGTTGATGCCGTCCGACTTCATCACCCAGTACTGGGTCGCGCCGCTGACGGCGCTCCAGCTCAGGGAGACCTGGCCCGTGGCCGGCGTCACCGTGACGGTGGGCGCCGCCGAGGGGCCGCCCGAACAGCCGCTGTTCACCGGCGCCGGGGTGGAACAGGCGATGTTGTGGCGGTTGAACGCATTGTAGATGGCCGTCATGTGCGGCGTGCCATCGTTGATGTTGCCGTTGTCGTCGTCCGCCGCCAGCCACTGCTTGTAGCCGTTGGTGGCCGCGCAGCCGTCGGACGTGCCCGCCGTGCAGTTGCAGGCGTGCCACGAGCCGATGTTGCCGCTGCCCTGGTAGAACACCTTGTTGCCGATGTTCTGCGCCGTGTTCCAGTCGTAGTTGAACGGCGCCGAGCGCAGGTCCCGCGCGATGAAGTCCCACGCGGCCTGACGCACGGGGGACGCGGCGCAGTGCACCTGACGGCTGCAGGGGCCGGTGCCGCTGGAGCAGCGCGTGCAGACGAAGTTCTGCGGGGTGGTGGGCGTGGGCGGGTTGTGGGCCGCGTAGTCGGCGTCCCGGACACCCGAGCAGTTGGTCGCGCACCAGGCCCCGCCCGTCTGCGCCTCGTTGACGTTGTAGCCCGTGCCATCGGCCGTCATGCCGCAGCCGTTGTTGAGCGTCTGGAAGAAGCCGTAGCCCACGCACGAGGCCGGAGACTGGCCGGAGGTCGGCGTGGCCGACGGGTTGAACGGCAGGCGGTACATGGACGCGATGTCGGCGTAGGCCTCGCTGGAGTTGCTCAGCGTGCCGGCCGTGTCGTTGTCATCCATGCCGTGGCCCCACTCGTGGTCGAACACGGCGGCAATCTCCCCCGTGTTCCGGCAGCCACCGCCGCTGCGGTAGAAGTTCACGGTGGAGCCGTTCCAGAAGGCGTTGCAGGTGCTCTGGATGTTGACGTTGGCCGTCATGGACGCCTGCAGCCAGGTGTTGGTGGGCAGCCAGCCGCGCGCCAGCTCCTTGATGCGGTTGAGCTCGTAGAACGCGCTGCGGGTCGCCGCCGTGTTGCCGCTCGTCGGCGACGGGCAGGTCACGGTGCCGGTGCCCAGGTTGATGTTGCCCGCGCCGGAGGCGCTGAGCGAGCCGCAGGTGTCGGAGAGGCGGATGTACCGGCCGTTGAGCGTGGTGGTCGTCGTGCCGGAGGTGTAGTTGTAGACGCCGTAGCCGTCCGTGTAGACGCCGGTGCCCACGTTGGCCCAGGGCATGGGGTAGTTGGGCTGGTGGGCGCCGCAGAACGAGCCGGGCGTGCACGGGTTGGGGATGCCCGTGTTGGTGAACACGTAGGCGCCGCCCGTCACGGACTGGTCGAAGTAGTGGTTGTCGTCCTCGAGCGCGAGCACGTCACCGGTGGCCGCGTCCACGGTGACCTTCCAGCGCTCGTGGCCCTCGGTGGTGGTGAAGCCGTACGTCCACACCAGCTGGTGCGTCATGCCCCGGCCGAAGCCCGCGTTGGGCACGGACACCGGCGTCACCTCCAGCGTGGGCTCCTTCCAGATGCCCTCCGGGCTCTCGTACAGGCCGAAGCGCTCGTGCGCGAGCACCGTGGCCTTCTCCGCGTCCACCAGCGGCATCGGCGACACGCCGATGTTCGCCCAGGACTCGGTGCCCAGGAGGATGAGGTTGCCGTGGCTGATGGTGGCCGCCAGCCGCCCGTACCGCACGGGGATGCCCTGGTACTGCTGCGGGATGGAGACCTGCCACAGGTCCGGGGTGATCTGATCCGCCCGGGCCTCGCCCAACTGGAGCAGGTCCACGCCCACCGCGGCGCGGTTGGCCTCCACGAACTTGAAGACGAGGTCGGCCACGACGGCCCCGTCCACCTTGTCGACCGAGCGCCCCAGCTGCCGGCCCAGGCTCCCCAGGGTCAGCTTGTTGCCCACCCCGTTGCCGGGGATGAGCGGGACGGCGCCCTGGATGTTGGCGGCCGTCCCCGTCACGACGTCGATGTAGATCTCGAAGTTGTTCCCGTTGCGGGCGAAGAAGTCGTCCCAGACCTTCTTGCTGTCAGGGCCCAGCTTCGGCAGGGCCTCGGACAAGGGCACCTGCCCGCTGGCCAACGACAGCTCGGGCTTGAAGAACGCCTGGGAGGCCAGGGCGCCCTTGGGGGAGTTGTCCGTGGGATTGAAGCCCCACGCCTGGGACGTCGCCATCACTGCCATGCATACGGCGGCTTTCACGACGCTGCGCATTGCGGTGCTCCTTCACGTGAAGGACCAACGAAACGGGGACTCCATGGGGCCGGGATTGGCCCAAGGAATCCCCGGGTTGCGCATAATCCAGATTTGCACGGAGAGTGCTTTAGATTGGCACTAAAAGTGTTTCCCGCAAGACTTTGACTAGACGCGGTACGTGGCCGCCACGGTGTCCATCTGAGCGGCGACCTCCCGCAGGGAGGCGGTGATGCGCTGGGCGGCCTGAAGGCCTTGCATGGACTCCTCCATCATCCGGGACAGGTCGGTGACGGCGGTGAAGATCTGCGCCACGCCGGCGTTCTGCTGGGTGACGGCGGCGGCGATCTGCTGAGCGGCGGAGGCGTTGTCCTGGATGATGCCGGTGAGCTCGCGGAGGCTGTCGCCGCTGGCGCGCACCTGGGTGAGGCCCGTCTCCGCGCTGCCCTGGCTCTGCTCGGCCTGGGTGACGGTGGACTGGATGGAGCGGCGGATGTCCTCGAGGATCTCCCGCACGCGGCCGGTGGAGGTGATCGACTGGTCGGCGAGGCTGCGGATCTCGCGCGCCACCACGCCGAAGCCCTTGCCGTGCTCGCCCGAGCGCACGGACTCGATGGCCGCGTTGAGGGCGAGCATGTTGGACTGGTCGGCCAGGTCCTTCACCGTCTGGGTGATGCCGCCAATCTGCTGGGTGCGCTCGTTGAGCGCGGCGATGCTGCGGGCGACGACGCCCACCTGCTCGCGCAGCTCCTCGAAGCCCTGGAGGCTGGCGGAGACCGTGGCCTCGCCGGCCTGGCCCACCTCGCGGGCGCGGGCGGTGACGCCGAGCACGGCCTGGGAGCGCTCGGCGGCCATCAGCGAGGTCTGCTTGATCTCCTGCGCGGTGACCTGCGTCTCCTGGAGGGCGGCGGCCTGCTTCGTCAGCGTGCGCTCCTGCTGGGCGGCGGCGGCGGTGAGCTCGGAGACCGTCTGGCTGAGGACCTTGGTGCCCGCCTGCAGGCCGCGGGTGGACTCGCGCAGGTGCTCCATCATCAGGGCGAAGGCGGAGGCGAGCTCCCCCACCTCGTCGCGCCGGGTGGAGACGTCCACGCGCTGGGTGAGGTCGCCCTCGCGCACCACGCGGGTGACCACCTGGCTCAACCGGGAGATGGGCCCAGTGGCGCCGCGCGCGAGCAGGAAGCCGCCCACACCGGCCACGACGAGCGCCAGCGCCGTCAGCCCCACGGCCACCCTGCCCGCCTCCGCCAGCGGCGCGTACGCGTCCTCCGGGTCCACGGTGGCCACGAAGCGCCAGCCGTCGCCCACGTCCCGCACGCTGCTGGCGTTGACCGCCTCCACGCTGACGACGTCATCGGGCCGGGCGATGTCCCGCTCGTGCGTGTCGAAGAGCGTGGTGCCCTGCGCGTCCAGCACCTCCAGCGCGAAGCTCTTCTGGCCCCGGGCGCGGGAGCGCTCCAGCGCGGGCGCCACCACCTCGCCCACCTGGCTCCACTCGTAGGCGGCCAGCAGCACGCCGATGCGCGCGCCGCTGATGGGGCTGAGCACGGGCACGGCCAGCGGGAGCACGGTGCGCTCGAAGAACGGGTCCACCTTCGTGAAGCCGGTGATGTCCTGGGTGCCGTTGAGCGCGGCCTTGAACCAGGGCGCGGCGCGCACCTGGCTCTCGCGGCCCTCGTAGGCGCGTCGCAGCTTCTCCTCGCTGGCGGACACCGCGCGGCCGTCCTCGGTGAAGAGCACCAGGCCCGCGAACGAGGGGTGGCGCTTCTCCAGGGCGACGAGCACCGCGTCGCTCTTCTCGAAGGTGTCGAACAGCAGCGCGCCGCGGAGGATGGCGTCCTCGGACCAGGAGCGCGCGTTGGCCTCGCGCTCCACCAGGGCGCTCTCCACCAGGTCTCTCAGGCCCTGGGCCTCCACGCGCAGGGTGGCGTGGATCTGGTCCTGGAGGTTGTTGAAGACGAAGACGCGGCCCAACAGGTTGAAGGGCAGCAGGGCCCCGAGCGTGAGCAGGGCGACGGCCACCGTCAGTCGGGTACGAAGGGAGAGTCCGTCGAAGAGGCGCATGGGGTGGCGGCGGGACTTCAGAGGTCGAGCAGGGAGAGCGAGAGGGTGACGGCGCCGATGACGCGGCCCGCGTCGCGGACCGGCAGGGACACCTGGACCACGTAGGCCTGGGAGGACTCGTCGAAGAAGGGCTTCTCCTCGAGCATGCGTCCCTCGCGGAACGGCACCTGGAACTTCTCCTCGTCACCCTGCCAGTAGTCGGACGTGCGGCGCGTGGCGCCCACCAGCGCGCCCAGCCGGTCCATCGCGAAGGCCTCCGCCACCACCCGGCTGCCCAGGGCCTCGCGGTGGCGCGCCAGCACCCGTGAGCAGCTCGCGTCGAGCACGCGCTGCTTGAAGGGCGTGAGCGCCGGCGTGGACAGCCAGACGTCATCCTCCGCGCGGATGGTGGCGAGCGTCAGGCCGCGCGCGTTCTGGGCCCGCACGGCTTGAACGAGCTCCGGATCCGCGGCCACGCGCTGCAACGCCGCCTGGAGCCGGCTCACCTTCGCGAGCTGCGCGGCGCCGTCCGGAGGAAGTCCTCCGAGCAGCAGGAGCGCCATGCCGAAATGCCACATCACGACCTCAACGCGTCCGCACGCTGCATCGGCGAGACAGACTTCCCCCTCTCCGCCGGCGGATGTGTCGACGATACATGAATGAGACGTCGCCGGTGAGCCCCACACCTGAACGGCCCCTCACCTTCCCTCCGCTCACCTGCCCGCCCGGAGCCATCCTGACCCAGGCTCAGCCCCGCTCATTCGTGAAACACTGAAACCCCAAGCGGACGACGAGGCTGCGCCGGGTACAACGTGACCGCGAGCCCTTCGCGTCAGCGATGTCTTCAGCGAACCGCCTGGGCGAAGTGACGTGCGAGTCTTTGCAGCAGCTCGCGGTTCTCCGGCTCCGCGGCCTCGAGCCTGGGGAGCTGGCTCACCAGCTGCGTCACGTCCTTGTGACGCAGCGCGAGGTCCTCGGCGCCCAGCTCGAACCAGCGTCCCAGCTCGCGCGCGGTCAGCTCCAGGTGGAACTGGAAGCCGTAGGAGCTGCCCAGCCGGAAGGCCTGCTGCGTGTAGCGGTCCGTGGACGCGAGCAGCGTCGCGCCGGGCACGGCCTTGAACGTGTCACCATGCCAGTGGGCCACGGTGCAGCGCGGGCGCGCGCCGGTGATGACGGCGTCCTTCAGGGCCTCCGGCGTCCAGCGCACCGGGCCCACGCCGACCTCGAAGCCGTTCTTGCCGGGGAAGACCTCCGCGCCCGCCGCGTCCGCGAGCAGCTGCGCGCCCAGGCAGATGCCCAGGCACGGGCGCTCATGGGCCAGCCGTTCCATGAGGATGGAGCTCTCGTCGCGCAGGAACGGGTGCTGGTCGGCTTCGTAGACGCCCATGGGGCCGCCCATCACCACCACCAGCTCCGCGTCCACGTCCTCGTGCCGGACGGCGCGGAAGCGGTGGACCAGCGTGAAGCCCACCTCCGTCAACGCGGGTCCCAGCAGGCCGACGCCCTCGTGCTCCTCGTGCTGATACACCACCGCGCGCATCGTCACGTCCCCTTCCGCCCCGCCTGGGGCCGCCCGGCCTGCGACGTCCTTCGCTCACGACGTGGGCTTGTCGCCCTTCAGGATGCGCAGCAGTCCCTCCTGCGCCACGGACGCGACGAGCCTTCCCTCGCGCGTGTAGACGGAGCCGCGAGACAGGCCGCGCGCGTTGCCGGACCACGGGCTGTCCATGACGTACAGGAGCCAGTCGTTCACCTTCAGGTCCCCATGGAACCAGAGGGCGTGGTCCAGGCTCGCGCCGATGACGTGGGGCTGGAAGAAGCTGGCCGCGTGCGGCAGCAGCGCGGTGCTGATGAGGTTGAAGTCGGACGCGTACGCGAGCACGTACTTGTGCACCTGCGGGTCCTCCGGGAGCGCTCCGTCCGCGCGAATCCAGACGGCCTTGCGAGGCTCCCCCGGCACCGGATGGAACGGGTCCATGTAGTCCACCGGCCGCATCTCGATGGGCTTGTCGCAGAGGATCTTCTCGCGCAGCCGCGCGGGGATGCGGTCCACCTGACGCTTGAGCAGCTCCAGGTCCGTGGGCAGCCCCTCGGGAGGCGGCACCGCCGGCATGGGCGACTGGTGCGCGTACCCGGGCTCGTCGCCGTGGAAGGAGGCCATCATCGTGAAGATGGGCTGCCCCTTCTGGATGGCGACGATGCGCCGCGTGCTGATGCTGCCGCCGTCGCGCACCCGGTCCACCGTGTAGACGACGGGCTGGCTCGCGTCGCCGGGCCGCAGGAAGTACCCGTGCAGCGAGTGCACGTGCCGCGCGGTCTCCACCGTCTGGCTCGCCGCCGACAGGGCCTGCCCCAGCACCTGTCCGCCGAAGAGCTGACGGAAGCCCAGATCCTGGCTCTTTCCGCGAAAAAGGTTTTCCTCGATGACTTCCAGCTTGAGGAGTTCCAGCAGCTCGTCCAGGACGCGGCTCATGAGGCGTCGTCCTAGCCGACCCTGGCCACGGCTGTCGCGCCCCGTGTGCGTGACGCGTCCCGGAGAGGACGGCCGCTCGGGGAACGAAAGGAAATGAGGAGCGGGGCCGGGCGTTGAGCCAGGGAAGCCCTTCTTCCACGAGCCCGCCCTTGCGCACACCCCATCTGCTGACGACGCTGTGCCTGTTGCCCTCGCTGGCCCTCGGCGCCGAGCCCGCCGCGCCCCCGTCCGACGCGGAGCGCTGGTGGGGCCATGTCCGCCACCTCGCCGACGACGCACTGCAGGGGCGGGACACCGGCAGCGAGGGCCACCGCAAGGCCGCGGCCTACGTGGCCGAGCAACTGGCGGCGCTCGGCGTCAAGCCCGGCGCGGGTGACAGCTACCTCCAGGAGGTGCCGCTCGTCTCCCGACAGCTCGTCGAGGCGAAGTCGAGCCTGGCGTTGGTGCGTGACGGCCGCGCCAAGGCGCTGGTCATCGGTCAGGACGCCATCATCTCCCCGCGCTCGGGCGAGGCGGGCTCGGTGGAGGCGCCCATGGTCTTCGTGGGCCACGGGCTGTCCATCCCGGAGGCGGGCCACGACGACCTGGCCGGCGTGGACTTGAAGGGGAAGATCGCCGTCTATCTCCAGGGCGGCCCGGCGCACGTCTCCGGCCCGCTGCGCGCGCACCACAGCTCGCAGGCCGAGCGCACGAAGGCGCTGAAGAAGGCGGGCGCCCTCGGCACGGTGATGCTGCTCAACCCGAAGCTGGAGGAGACGCCGTGGTCGCGCACCGCCGCGTCGCGACACCAGAAGGCGATGACCTTCGCGGACCCGGCGCTGGATGAGAGCACGGGCCTGAAAGTGGGCGTCACCGTCAACGCGGCCCACGCGCAGAAGCTGTTCGCCGGCGCGCCGCACTCGTTCCAGGACCTCCTGAAGCGGGCGAACGCGAACCAGCCGATGCCGCGCTTCGAGCTGCCCGCGCGCCTGAAGGCGAGCTCCGAGCGTGTGTCCTCGCGCACGACGTCGCCCAACGTGGTGGGCCTGCTGCCGGGCAGCGACCCGGCCCTGGCCGGTGAGTACGTGGTGCTCACCGCGCACCTGGACCACGTGGGCGTGGGCCAGCCCGTGGACGGTGACAACCTCTACAACGGCGCCATGGACAACGCGACGGGCGTGGCCGCGGTGCTGGAGGTGGCGCGCGCGCTCACGGCCCGGAAGCCGGGGCGCTCCGTGCTGTTCGTGCTGGTGACGGGCGAGGAGAAGGGCCTGCTCGGCTCGCGCTACTTCGCGCTGCGCCCCACGGTGCCCGCGGACACGCTGGTCGCCAACTTCAACCTGGACATGTTCCTGCCGCTGTTCGCCTTCGAGCGCGTCGTCGCGTACGGCCAGGAGGAGTCCAACCTCGCGACGCCGCTGGCCCAGGTCGCCTCCCGGCACGGCGTGAAGCCGATGCCGGACCCGGAGCCCCACCGGCTGCTCTTCATCCGCAGCGACCAGTACTCCTTCATCCGCCAGGGCGTGCCGGCCCTGTCCTTCAAGTTCGGCTACGCGCCGGGCTCCGCCGAGGAGCGCGCCTTCAAGGCCTGGTACTCGCGCCACTACCACGCGCCGTCGGATGACCTGTCGCAGCCCATCCACCAGGAGGGCGCCGTGAAGTTCGTCCGCATGCTCGCGGACCTGACGCTCGCTGTGGCCAACGCCCCGGAGCGCCCGCGCTGGAACGACGACAGCTTCTTCCTGCGCTTCGCGCCGACGAAGGCGAACGCGACCCCCTCCCTGAGCAATCCATGACACCGCCCATGCGGGCCCGGTAACACGCGTACAGGTGTAGCTTTCCATCGACGTGACAAACAATGACGCCCGGCGTCATCGCTGCTCACGTGCGGGATGCAAATCGCAAGGGGTGGCTTGAAGCGAGACACCCATTTGCGCCACGCTTGTTTGCATTGAGACATCTGCCGCGAGACGGGCGAGGAGCGCCCGCACATCGACGGGGGGCGAATGCAGTCAAACGTGTTCACCGCGGTTCTGATTCCACTGTCGTTGGCCGTCATCATGCTCGGCCTGGGACTGTCGCTGACGCTCGCGGACTTCAAGCGCGTCATCGTCTACCCGCGAGCGGTGATCGTGGGGCTCGTGTGCCAGATGCTGGTGCTTCCCGCCGGCGGTGTTCTCATTGCCCATGCCTTCGGACTGGGGCCGGAGCTGGCGGTGGGGCTGATGTTGCTGGCGGCCTCCCCCGGCGGCGCGACGGCGAACCTCTTCAGCCACCTGGCCCGCGGTGACGTGGCCCTGAACATCACGCTCACGGCGGTCAACAGCGCGCTGACGCTGGTGACGCTGCCGCTCATCGTGAACTTCTCGCTCAACCACTTCATGGGCGAGGACCGGGCGGTGCCCATGCAGTTCGCCAAGGTGCTGCAGGTCTTCATCATCGTGCTGGGGCCGGTGAGCATCGGCATGCTGGTGCGCTCGAGGAAGCCCCAGGTGGCGCTCAAGCTGGACAAGCCCATCCGCATCATGTCCGCCGCGTTCCTGGCGGTGGTCATCGCGGCGGCCGTGTACCAGGAGCGCCAGAACATCGGCGCGTACTTCCAGCAGGTGGGCCTGGCGGCGCTGAGCTTCAACCTGTTGAGCATGGGCGTGGGCTTCGTGACGCCGCTGCTGTTCCGGCTCCCCCGGCGTCAGGCGGTGGCCATCGGCATGGAGATCGGCATCCACAACGGCATCCTCGCGATGACGATTGCGATGAGCCCGCTGCTGTTGGGCAACGCCACCATGGCCATCCCGCCGGCCATCTACAGCATCATCATGTACTTCACGGCCGCGGCGTTCGGCTACGCGGTGACGCGACGCCACGCGGACGAGCAGGACTCTCCCGCCGCAACCCCCAGTCGTTCCTGAAGCACCCGCCGCGGTTCCTCCCCGCCGCGGTCTCCCCCACCCGAGGAAGTGTCGAGATGATGCTCAAGCGTCTATCGCTGTCCATCTGCACGCTCTGTTTGAGCCTGGGTCTGGTGTCCCCCGCGGCCGCGCAGCAGTCCGCGGCCACGCCGACGCCTCCGCCGGATGCTCCCACGGCCGGGCCCACGAACACCCCGGAGGTCGCCCCCGCCAGCGAGCCCTCCCCGGTCCCCCCACCCCGCCCCATCCCCAACGTCCGGCTGTACATGACCAGCTTCAACCTGTTCCGCGTCAACCCCATCGGGTTGGAGACGCAGAACCGGCTGGTCATCCAGAAGCGGCTGTTCAACAGCGAGTCCGTGCTGATGCGCGACACGTTCGTCAACGCCGCGGCCCTCATCAAGGCGAACCCCGCCTCGTTGAAGGTGGGGCCGATGTTCGAGATCCAGCCGATCGCCCTGTTCAACCTGCGGCTGAGCTACGAGTACACGAACTTCCTGGGGACCATGGGCTTCCTGCAGGGGTACGCGAACCCGCTGAACGACTTCTCGGATGACGCGCTGGATGCGCGCGAGGACGCGGCCTACAGCACCAGCGGCCACCACTTCCTGGTGGAGCCGACGCTGCAGGCGAAGGTGGGCCCCATCGCGGTGCGCACCAAGTTCAGCATCGAGTACTGGAACCTGTCGCTGCGCGACGGCGAGACGACGTTCTATGACCCGATGCTCGACTCGCTGCTCGCGGGCAAGGGCTGGGTCTTCACCAACGACTCGGACGTCGTCTACCTGTCCGGCCGGTGGATGCTGGGCGCGCGCTTCAGCGGCGTGTGGCCGCAGTACACCGAGGACCAGGGCGTCTCCGACGCGTTGAAGGCGGACAACAGCCACATGCGCGCGGGCCCCGTCGTCTCCTACGCCTTCAACACGGACGAGGGCACGATGTTCAACCGCCCCACGGTGCTGGGCATGGTGGCCTGGTACCTGAAGCACCCCAGCCGTCAGGAGGCGATGCCGTACCTGCTGCTGGGCTTCTCCTTCAACTCGGACCTGATGGGCGGGCGCTAGTCCGCGTCAGGGAGGAAGGGCCGCTCCCGCGAGAGGACTTCGCGGGAGCGGTGGTGGGGCCCGGGGCTCACGAAGGCCCCGGGGTTCGAATCAGTGGTGGCTGTCCGGGCCGTGAGCGTGGCCGTGCTCCAGCTCCTCGGCCGTGGCGGCGCGGACGTCGGCCACGGTCAGCTGGAAGTGCAGCGTCTTGCCGGCGAGCGGGTGGTTGTAGTCCACCACCACGGTGTCGCCCTTGATCTCCTTCACGAGCAGGTCGACCTCGTCGCCCTCGGGGTCCGTGGCGGTGAGGATGCCGCCCTCCTGGAGCTCCAGCCCTTCGGGGAACTCGTCACGGGGGACCTCCTCGAGGCCCTCGGGGTCATGCGGCCCGTAGCCGTCCTCGGGGGGGATGACGACCGACAGGCTGTCTCCCTTCGCCTTGCCCTCCAGGGCCTTCTCCAGGCCGGGGACGACCTCCTCGTGGCCCTGCAGGTAGACGAGCGGATCTCCCGGCTCGCTCTCGTCAATGAGCTTTCCATCGCCGAGGTGAAGCTTGAAGTCGATGGAGACGACACTGTCCTTCGCGATTTTCATGGCGCCTCTCTTAGCGCAGGCCGTTGTCCAACGCTCCCATCATGTGCTCGGCCGGTCTGCGGGAGGGCATGGGAGCGGGGCCCCCCGCCCGAAACCGGACGCAAGGGCTTTCAGGGGCCGGGGCGAGGTGGGCGGGCGCCCAGGTCCAGCGCGCGGGCCCGCGTGCTCCGGTCGATTCGGCCCTCCAGGCGAACGATGCGGCGCCGGTGGTCCTCCGGCAACTCCGCCGCCGCCGAGAGTCGGGCGTGGCGCAGCGCGGCCGCGAGGTCCTTGAGGGAGTGCTCGTAGAGCTTGGTCAGCTCCAGGTGCAGGCTCGCCGCCTGGAAGCCCCGGGCGGACTGGAGGGCCTGGTGCAGGTGGTCCGCGGCGGCCTGGGGCTCGCCGGCCATGCGGGCCAGGCGCGAGGCCAGGGCGTGGGCCTCCATGCCCACGGTGCCGGAGCCTTTCGTCGCCGCGGCCGCGAAGGCCCGGGCCCGGGTGTGGTCTCCCGCCCGGAGCGCCACGCTCGCGAAGCCGAGCAGGTCCCTGGGGTCCTCGTCCCGGGGAACGGCGGTGCCGTCGCCGGCGCGGAAGCGGCGGACCATCTCGCCCAGGAGGGCGGCGAGGAGGAGGAGGTCGTTGGCGTTGTGCTCGAGCACGGGCGTCAGCGAGGTGCCGTCGCCGCCGCGCAGGTAGCGGAAGTACAGGTCCGGGATGAGCGAGCCGTCCACGTCATCGACGCGGCGCAGGCCGAGCACCTGCTCCTCCATGTGGACCAGTCGCGTGCCGGCGCCCCGGTGCTTGAAGACGCGGCGGGCGCAGTGGAGCAGGTCCAGGTGGGGCAGCTCGGCGGGGGCCTTCACGCGGTTGAGGACGAAGCGCGTGCGCAAGAGCGGCCAGTCGAAGCTCTTGCCGTTGAAGGTGACGATGCAGGAGGAGCGGGCCATGCGCTCGGCGAGCACGCGCAGCATGGGGGCCTCTTCGCCGAGCTTGCGCAGGAAGAGCTGGTGGACGCGCAGCGAGCGCCCCTCGAACCAGGCGAGGCCCACGAGGAACGGCACGGTGCCGGTGCCGCCGGCGAGGCCCGTGGTCTCCGTGTCGAGGAAGAGCATGCGCTGGTAGTCCACGCCGGCCAGGTCCTCGTGGAGCGCGAGCCGGGCGACCAGGGCGCCCTCCACGTCGAGGGCGCCGGCCACGGGGGCGCTGCCGTGGTGGTGGTCCGGAGGCAGGAGGCGCTCGGAGACGTGGACGGTGCCGTGCGGTGTCTCCTGGGCCACGACGGGCAGCGGACCGGGAGGAGGACGAGGCTGGGTGGGGCGGCGCGCGGCCGTCTGACCCTGTCGCTCGGACCAGTCCGCGAGCATCCGCCGGAGGGACTCGATGCGCGGGTCGCTCGGGCGCGCGGGGGCCTGGGGCGATGCGGCGGCGGCTGACGGTTCGGGCGTGACGGCGTGGCGCGATGTCTCGTCCGGCCCGGGGGCTTGTCCCGTATGGGCAGGAGCCGGGGCGGCTGACACCGTCGGCGGCGGTGACGCAGGAGCGAAGGTGTTCGCCTCGGCGGAGCGCTCCGCGACGTTCCCCGGTGGAGCCCTCCCCTCGTCCGACGGCTCCGGGAGCGTGGCCACGCGGCTCGCGGGCTTGCCGCCGGGGCCCACGCCCGTCAGTCGCGCCAGCTTTCGCTTGAGGTCCACGCGCCGAGCCCTCCTCCGTCTACTGCACGCCCGCGACGCCGAGCAGGCTCAGCACCTCGAGCCCCAGGCGCTTGCGCGGATGCGGGTCCACGGGCGCCTGTCCCGGCATGACACCCGACGCCGGACCGATGCACGCCGGGCAGCCCTCTTCGCACGCGCAGGACTCCAGGAGTCGCCGCGCGCGCACGAGCAGCTCGTCGCGCTGGTCATACAGCCGCGCCGCCAGCCCCACGCCGCCGGGGATGTTGTCGTAGAGGAAGATGGTCGGATCGAACCCCACCCCGCCATCCTTGCGCGGAGGCCCGTCCGCGTCATCGCGGCTGCCCAGCGTCTTGCCGATGTCCCGAGGGTCGATCATCAACCCCACGCACGCCACCGTGCGCAGCGCCGTGGCGATGCCTCGCAGCGCGTCGATGACCGCGGGCCTCGGCGCCTTCATCGAGCGCACCACCGACTCCGGCACTGTCAGCCACAGCGCCGTGGTGTGCATCTGCATCTCCGGCAGCGCCACCTCGCCGTAACCGACGTTCTCGTGCGTGTGGTACTTGATCTTCTTGTACCCCACGACCTTCTCGATGACGCTCACCTCGCCCATGCCGGCCTGGAGCGACGGGCCCACGGGCGCGCCCTGGTCCTCCTGGATGACATTCACGCGCACGTACGTCATCGCGTCCGTGAAGTAGTCCGGCGCCACCTTGCGCACGAAGGCCTTGTGGTTCTCGTAGTCGAACTGCTCGACCTGATACTGCTCGGCCTCGTGCTGGTAGATGGCCTGCTCGTGCAACATCGTGTGCGCCGAGCGGAAGTCCATCTCCGCCAGCGTGCGGTCCGTGCCGCGCTCGATGATGACCACGTTGTCCCAGCCCACGCTGCGCAGTGACACGTGGTTCGCCGGATACGCATCCGAGGACCAGTGGAACACGCGCCGGCCGCCCTCCCCCGCCGTCGGATGCACCACCTGGTGCTGTGCGAGGAACCCCAGCGCCTCCGCCGTCGACTCCGCCGGCACGTCGCCGAAGGCCTCGCCCTCCTCGAACGGCAGCTCGAACGACGCGCACTTGAGGTGCTGGACGAGGATCTCCACGTTGTCCGGATCGATGCGCGCGTGCTCCACCGGCGCGCCGATGAGGAAGCGCGGGTCCGCGGCCATGTACTGGTCCAACGGCGCGCTCGACGTCACCAGCAACGCCAGGCTCCCCGCGCCACGACGTCCCGCGCGGCCGAAGCGCTGCATCAGCGCCGCCACCGAGCCCGGGTAGCCCGCGCACACCACCGCGTCCAGCGAGCCGATGTCGATGCCCAGCTCCAGCGCGTTCGTCGCGACGACACACCGAACCTCCCCCGCGCGCAGCGCCGCCTCCGTCGCCCGCCGCGTCCCCGGCAGATAGCCGCCCCGGTAGCCCTGGATGAGCGACGGATCCAGCTTCTCCTCGACGAACCGGTCGCGCAGGTACTTGAGCATCACCTCGATGTTGTTGCGCGACTGTCCGAACAGCAGCGTCGACACGCCCGCGCGCACCAGGTCCGACGTGAGCCGCACCGCCGTCTTGAGGTAGCTGGCCCGGATGCCCAGCTCCGCGTTGACCACGGGCGGGTTGAACACCATGACCCGCCGCTCACCCGCCGGCGCCCCGCTCTGGGCGACCAGCTCCACGTCACATCCGAGCATCCGCCGCGCGTGCGCCTGCGGATTGCCGATGGTCGCCGACGCGGCGATGAACACCGGGTCCGAGCCATGGAAGCGCGCCACCCGACGCAGCCGGCGCAGCACGTTCGCCAGGTGCGAGCCGAAGACGCCCCGGTACGTGTGCAGCTCGTCGATGACCACGTAGCGCAGGTTTGAGAACAAACGAGCCCAGCTCGCGTGGTGCGGGAGGATGCCCGTGTGGAGCATGTCGGGGTTGGTGAGCAGCACGCCCCCCCGCTCCCGGGCGGCGCGGCGTGCGTCCGCCGGCGTGTCCCCGTCGAAGGTGATCGCGCCATGCGTCAGCCCGGCCTCGCGCATGAAGGCCCGGAGGGATTCCTCCTGGTCCCTGGACAGCGCCTTGGTTGGGAACAGGTAGAGGGCGCGCGCCTGGGGCTCCCGGGCGAAGCGATCCATCAGCGGCAGGTTGTAGCAGAGGCTCTTGCCCGAGGCGGTGGGGGTGGCGATGACCAGGTTCCGGCCCGCGCGGGCCAGCCGGAAGGCCTCGGCCTGGTGGGAGAAGAGCTGCTCGACGCCTCGCTGGCGGAGCGCCTCCCGCACCTGGGGGGCCACGTCCTCGGGGATGGGCGCGAACGAGCCGACCCGGGCGGGGGTGGCCTCGTCGAGCGAGAAGCAGGGCGACAGGCCCCGGTCCGCCTTCCATTGCTGGAGCACGGAGTCCAACCCCCGGGGGGCGTTCCACGGGGTGCGACGCGGGCCACCGAAGGCCCCTTCTTCCTCCTCGAACTTCATGGGTCGGGCACTGTACAGGTGTATACCGGGGCGGACAACGCGAACACGGTCGAGCACGCCGGACGCGGCTCGGCTAGGTTCCCGCGCCCGTGGCCCTCGCCATCTTCCTGTTCACCTACGTCTTCATCGCCGGCGCCCGGCTCCCCTTCCTCAAGCTCGACCGCCCCGGAGGCGCGCTGCTCGGCGCGGTCCTCATGGTGGTGTTCGGCGTGGTCTCGCCCGCGGAGGTCTTCAACCACAGCGAGGACACCGCGAAGCACGCCATCGACGCGGACACCATCGTCCTGCTGCTCGGGATGATGCTGCTGGCCGCGTACATGTCCCAGGCCGCCGTCTTCCGCACGGCCGGCGCCTGGGCGGTACGTCGCGCCCGCACGCCCCGCCTGTTGTTGATCGCCGTGACGTTCATCTCCGCGGTGCTGTCCGCCTTCCTGGTCAACGACACGGTGTGCTTGATGCTCACGCCGCTGGTGCTCGCCACGGTGGATGACGCGAAGCTGCCGCCCGTGCCGTACCTGCTCGCCGTGTGCATGGGCAGCAACAGCGGCTCGGTGGCCACCTTCACCGGCAACCCGCAGAACATGCTCATCCAGGGCGCGTCGGGAATCTCGTACGCCAGCTTCGCGGCGTACATGGCGGTGCCCGCGCTCCTGTCGACCGTCATCGTCGCCGCCGCGCTGGTGTACCTCTTCCGCAACGAGCTGAGCACGAAGCGCTTCGAGCCCCAGCCGCCGCCGCCGCCCGTGGACCGCTGGCTCCTGGTGCTGACGCTCACGGTGACGGTGGGCGTCATCGTGGCCTTCTTCGCCGGGCTGCCCATGAGCTGGAGCGCGCTGGCCGGCGCCGCGCTGGTGATGGCCCTGTCCCGTCGCGAGCCGCGCGAGGCGCTCGAGCGCGTGGACTGGGTGCTGCTCTTGTTCTTCGCCAGCCTCTTCGTGGTGGTCTACGGCGTGAACAAGCACGGCTGGGCGGAGGAGATCCGCCTCATCTTCGCGCCGCTGATGGCGGGGCCGCCGTGGCGGGAGACGCTGGGCTTCGCGGGGCTGACGCTGGTGGCGTCCAACCTCTTCAGCAACGTGCCCTTCGTCATGCTCGCGCGCTCGTGGGTGCCCACGCTGCAGAACGTGGAGCTGGGCTGGCACGTGCTGGCCCTGGGCTCCACGCTGGCCGGCAACCTCACCCTCGTCGGCAGCGTCGCCAACCTCATCGTCTTCGAGGCGGCGCGCGGCAAGGTGGACATGTCCTTCATGCGCTACCTGCGCGTGGGGCTGCCCGTGACGCTCGTCAGCTTCGTGGTGGGGATCGCGGTGCTCCTCGCGGAGCACGCCCTGTTCTGACTCAGGGGTCCGGGTCCGGCAGCTCGCCCGGCGCCAGCTCCGGGTCGGGCGGCTTGGGCGGCTCGACGAAGGTGGGCGCGACGGCGTCGGGAGCGGCGGGGCCCGGAGGCGCCGCCACCGAGGGGCCGCCGCGACGGTCCCTGGGCGTGAGGTCCTTCACGAACTCGAGCGCAACCTGGTCCAGCAGCGTGGTGAGCGCCTGGCGGAACAGGTCCGGGTTCTTCCCCACCTTGAACGGGTCCAGGTGCTCCGCGCCCGCCTCCACCTGGTCCACCTCGAACGGGTGACGCCACACCTCCGAGCGCCCATCCAGCGTGAACATCCGGCCATAGCCGCGCAGGAAGGCACCCGCGTGGCCCTTCTTGCTGCGCATGCCGTACTCCTGCACCACGAACTCGACGATGGTGTCCGCCCCCAGCGGCGTCACCAGGTCGTAGTCCGGAGCGTTCGCGGGGACCTCCTCCACCAGGAAGCTCTCCAGCACGGACGCCACGCGCGCGGGGTCCACCGTGTACGTCCACGGGGCCTCGCGAGGCAGCTGCGTCAGCGTGTTGACGCGCAGCCGCTCGGAAATCTCGAAGCGCGTCACCGCCTGCTGGAGCTTCACGGTGAGCCGCCGGTCCGCCTCCACGGGCTCCAGCTTCTTGAGCTTGTCGCCGTACGCGGAGTCTTCGCGGAATACGAAGCTGCGAGGTCCCGCGCCGTCCTCGATGCGGGAGATGAAGGCGGGGCGGCGCACGCGGTCCAGGTCGGCGCCGGCGAGCCGCTGCGACGCACAGCCGGCGCAGAGCGCCAGCGCGAGAAACGGGAGAAGGCTTCGCGTCATGACCTGAGACTTACCCCATTGCGGGGCGGCCCGCCCCTTCCGGGCCCGTGGCGCCGCCCTGCCCTCCCGCCGAGCCGTCCGCTGGTATGCTCCCGCGCGTGAATCCTTCCTCCGTGGCACCCCCTCCCCCCGGCCGTAAGCGCCGGCTCGGGGAAATCCTCATGGATGCGGGTCTCCTGACCGAGACCCAGCTTCGCTCCGCGCTGGCCGAGCAACGCAAGTGGGGAGGCCGCCTGGGCCTCACGCTGGTGCAGATGCGCTTCGTGGACGAGAGCTCCATGGTGCACGCCCTGTCGCGCCAGCTCGCCATCCCCACGGTGGACCTGGATGCCCTGACGCCTTCGGCTCCGGCGATGCAGGCGCTGCGCGTGGACATCGCCGAGCGCTACACGGTGTTCCCCACCGCCTACGAGCCGTCGAGCAAGCTGCTCACGGTGGCCACGTCGGACCCGACGAACGTGGAGTCGCTCCAGGAGCTGGCGTTCCACACGGGCCAGCGGCTCCAGGTGGTGGTGGCCGCGGCCTCGTCCATCGAGCGGGCCATCCGCCGTCACTACCATGGGGAGATCACCTCCACGACGGCGTCGCCGCTGGCGTTCGGAATCGACGAGCAGACGTTCGAGCTGGCGCCTCCGTCCGAGTCGGCCGTGGAGCTGATGCCCGCCCCGCGCGCGTCGGGCCCGTCGTCCGTCCGGGAGGGTGAGCTCACGCAGCAGGTGGAGGCCCTCACCCAGAAGGTGACGGACCTGGAGCGCATGGTGGCGCAGCAGGCGCGCTCGCTGCGCGCCATGCTGGAGCTCCTGGAGACACGGGGCCTCGTCACCCGCGACGACTACCTCGCGAAGGTGCGCTGAGGGACGAGGCCCGGTTCAGACGAGGATGAGGTCCTCGTCGCCGCCCAGGGCCTCCACGCCGAGCACCTGCTCCGTGCGGCGAAGGCGCTCGTCGGTCAGCTCGGAGATGAGCACCAGGATCTGAGGGTGGCTGGAGATGAGCGCGTCGAAGTCGGCGCGCGGCAGTCGCAGGAGCGTGGTGTGACGCCCCGCGGTCACGGTGGCCGTGGCGGGGGTCTTCTGGAGCAGGGAGATTTCGCCGAAGAGGTCTCCCTCCTTCAGCCGCGTGAGCAGGTGCCCGTCCTTGTGCACCTCCACCTCGCCCGAGAGCAGGACGTAGAGCCCGTCCGTCTGGTCCCCGTCGCGGATGATGACGTCACCGCGCTCGACGTCGCGGGCGCGGAAGCGCTCCACCAGCGTGCGCCGGTCCTTCCGGTTGAAGGGCCGGAAGAGCGCGGAGGTGTTCATCACGTTGGTGAGCAGACGCTGGCGCACGAACTTCTTCAGGGCCGCGGCCACCTGCGGATGGCTCCGGGAGAGCGAGGCCAGGACGGGCGCGGAGATCTCCAACAGCTGCGTGTCCTCGGAGGCGGCCTCCACGGAGGCGGTGCGCGGCGCTCCGGAGAGGATGGCCATCTCGCCGAAGAACGCGCCGCCCTCGAGCACCGCGAGCTCCACGCGGCGCTCGGCGTCCATCCGGAAGACGCGGGCCTGGCCCTCGCAGATGACGTAGAAGGCATCGCCGTGGCTGCCCTGCTCGATGATGCGCTCCCCCACGCTGAAGCGGCGCAGCGGGCAGCGCTCGAACAGCTCGATGAAGGCGTCGCGAGGCAGGTCCGAGAACAGCGGGATGGTCGGCAGCGCGTCCAGAGAGGGCGCGTCGGTGATGACCTCCTCGGTGAGGCTGAAGACCTCCTCCTCGTCGCTGACGGCGGCGCTCCCGGCCCGCTGATTCAGACCGGCCTGGGCCGCGAGCTCCACGGCGTGCAGCAGGGAGTCCGCTTCGAGCTCCAGCTCGGTGAAGGACGACGGGCGCGGCGGCACCGCGCGCAGCGATGCGCCCAGCTCGCGGGACACCTCGCGGAACGGGACGGCGGTGGCGCCCGCGGGGGGCGTGACGTCCGCGCGGCGCGGGCGCAGGCCCGGAGGCGCCGAGGGCGGGTCGATGAGCGTGGGCGTCGGCGGGAGGCCGGGCTCCATCGCCTGTGCATCCGCGATGGGCGAGGACAACGCCTTCCACTTCCCGCTCACGGGGGACTTCGCCGCGGGCACAGGTGCCGAGGGGGGCGTGATTCGCTGCGGGGTGCGCGGCGCGAGTCCTGGAGGCAGTGTGCTCGCCGTGGGGGGCGCACCCGGCTCGGGCTCGCCCACGACGACGTCGAAGCCTTCATCCTCGGAGGCGGTGCTCGAGGAGGGCGACGGTGCCATCGAAGCCCGTGCCACGGCAACGGTGCTCGAGGGGGAGAGGCCCGCTTCGGCCCATCCGGTGCTCGACGGCTCGACGTGGGAGGACGGTGCCTCGTCATCGTGAGGGGCGGGCTCGGCTTCCTGCCCCACGCTCACGGAATGGACGACGACCTCCTCCGCGCTGGAGGTCGTGGAGGACGTCTCGACGGAGAGCTCGAGTCCATCCGATGCGTCGCCCGACACCGGTTGCGGGGACGGCGCGGGGCGCTCGGGCGGCGGCGGCGCGGAGAGCGCGCTGCCCATGGGGCCTCGGGCCCGGGCGCCCACGGGCGTGCCTCGGCGCGCGTAGAGGTTCGCCAGCATCTGCTGGACGCCCTGGTGGCTCGGGTCCAGCTCGAGGATGAGCTTGCTCGCGGCGATGGCGCGCGGGAGGAAGCCCTCCTTGGCGAAGCCCTCGGCGGCGGACTGGTACGCGGCGACGGCGCGCTCGCGCTCCCCTGCCTTCGCCCAGGCGTCACCCATGCGCAGGCGCGACTGGTGGTCCTTGGGGTCGAGCTTGCAGAAGTCCTCGTACAGCTCGGCGGCCTTGGAGAAGCGCCCCTTGGTGAAGGCCGCGGCGGCGCTGTCCTTGAGCTTGCGTGCTTCCATTACCGAGCCCCCTCCGAAGCCGTGCCCCCCTTCGCCAGCGCCGCGCCCGCCGCGTCACGCACGGTCCGGAAGTAGTCGCTCTTGAGCGCATCGAGGAACTCCGAGTGCGTCGTCGCGCCCATGCGCTTGAGCGCCGTGGCCGCCGCCGCGCGAATCTCCGGCAGGTCGTGGAACAAGTCCCTCGCGACCACGTCGGCCGCCTGCACGTCCCCGATCGTCCCGAGCGCCAGCAGCACGTCGCGCCTCGCCACGCTGTTGGTCTCGTCGAGCGCCTTGATGAGCGTGGGCACCGCGTCCTTCGCCTGGATGCGCGCGAGCACCACCGCCGCGAGCGCCGCCTCCGGCCCACCCTCCTTCACCACGCCCTGGAGCACCGCCGACGCCGACGCCGGCACCCCGGGGCCCTTCGCCAGCGCGTCCAGCACGAGCAGCTTCTCGCCGCCCATCTTCGGCAGCGCCTCCAGCAAGGCCACCTGCCCCGCCTCGCCCGACTCGGCGAGCGCCTGCGCCAGCGTCTTCTGGAGATCCCTCTCGGGCTCGAAGATTCCCTCGCGAGCCACGGCCACGCCCTCGGCGCCCAGGCGCGTCAGGCCCACGAGCGCCGCCGTGCGCAGGGGGATGCTCGGGTCCTGGCTGTATCCCTTGAGCAGCTCCAGGGCGCCCGGCGCGCGCAGGGTCCCCAGCGCGCGAATCAGCGTCGCCAGCGGGACGAGCCGCTCGGCCTCCACGTCGTCGAACAGCTCGCTGGGCACGCGGGGCTTGACCACGGTGCGGCCCGCGTCCTTGGCCCGCTGCGCGTTGAGCGCCTTCACCCGCTCGAAGAGCGAGGCGTGGCGGGACGCGCGCTCGTCATTCGGCGAGGCCGCGACGTGCGGGGAGGTCGTGGCGGACGGGTCGAACCCGGCGCCGTAAGTCTCGGGGAGCTTCTGGGTGACCCAGTCCGAGCGCAGCGCCTCCAGCCCCTTGGCCTCCTGCTCGTAGAGCTTCTGGAGCTGGGGCACGACGGACGCGTCGCCCACCGCGGCCACGGCGTCCACCGCGAGCATGCGCAGCGTGGCATCGTTCTGGTTGAGCCACGGCATCACCTTCGCGAGCAGCGGCTGGGCCACGGGGCCGAGCCCGGCGACGGCCTGGAGCCCGCTCGCGGCGGTGGCGGGACGCGCCAGGCGCTCGCCGATGGGGTCCAACGGGCAGCCGCCGCGGGTGCGCATCGCCAGGGCCGCCGCGAGCGCGTCGGACGGGGCACCATCGAGCGCGACGGCGCACAGCGCGGTGTCGGTCTCCGGCGTGCGCGGGAAGGACAGGATGGCGTCGATGGCCAGAGGGCTCACCGCGCTCTTCTCCACGGCCACGGCCTGGAGGCGCGGCGCGGCGGCGGGGTCCTGCAGCTTGCTCAGCGCGATGATGGCGGACTCGCGCAGCTCCGGGAAACTCTCGTCGAGCAGCAGCGCGATGTCGCCCACGGCCCGCTTGTCACCCGCGTCGCCCAGGCCGCGCACGGCGGCGGCGGCGAGGATGACCTGGCTGTCTCGGACCAAGGGCAGGAGCCGATTCACGGCCTCGGGACGACCGCTCTTGCCCAGCTCCTCGGCGGCGCCGACGCGCTCGGGGAGCTCGCCTTCGGTGAGCGTGAGGAGGTTGCGGTCCCACTGGCCCTTGGCCTCGGCGGCCACGACTTCCGCCATGGCGCCCGGCACGTTGGCGTTCTTGAGCGCCTGGACGATGACCTGGCGGGTGGTGCGCCCCCGGCGCCCGTACTGGAGCGTGAGGTAGGCCTTGGCCTTGTCGTTGCGCACCTTGGAGAGCGCCATGGCCGCGCGGCCCTGGACCTCCTCGTCGGAGTCCTCGAGCAGCTCGCCCAGCAGGTCGACGACGCGAGGATCCTGACTCTCGCCGAGCGCGACGGCCGCCTCCGCGCGGACGATGGACGCCAGGTCCTTGGCCGCGCGGGTGAAGAGGATCAGGTCATCGGGATTGCCCTGTCCGGCGAGCTTCTTCACCGCCAGGGCGCGGACCTCCGGTCGAGGACTCTGGAGGTCTGCGAGGAGCTGGTCCCGGCTCCCGTTGCAACCGAGGACCAGGGCCAGCATGAGGATGTAGGGGCGTGCGCCGGTTCGCATCGGTCTCCGCTGAGGGAAACGGTGGAAAAGTCGCGGGGGGTTATATCAACACCCCCCTTGTCGCCCAATCCGCCGTGTGGTCCTCAGCGAGGACGGCGAGGTCCCTTGGAAGGTCCGCCGGACCGGCCGCCGCGCGGAGCCTGAGCGCTCCAGCGGGGCTTGGAGCCCGATTCCTTCTTCTTGCCCCAGTCCTGGAAGCCCTCGGACTTGCGACCGTCCGTGGGAGCGGCCCCTCGGGCGCCCGCGCGGACGACTCGCTCACGGGGAGCGCCACGGTCGTCGTAGGGGGCCCAGCTCTTCCCCTCGCCGCCTGCTCCCTTGGCGCCCCTGCCGCCGGGCTTCGCGCCGAAGCCGCGACCCCGAGGGCCAGCGCCCTCCGCGTCACGGGGACCCCGAGACGGACGCCCCTCGGCGCGGCCGCGCGGAGCGGCCTTGTCGCCGAATGAACGACGCGCCGGGCCACCCGCGCTTCGCGCACCACCGAAGCGAGGACGTCCCTCTCCGCTGGACTCACCGCCCGCGGCACCGCCGAAGCGGGGACGGCTCATGCCACTGGATGCGCCACGGGACGCAGCGCCGCCGAAGCGAGGACGGCCTTCGCCGCTGGGCGCGCGATCGGAGCTCCCGCCACGGCCGAACCGGGCTTGGCCCGTACCACCCGCACCACGAGGACCCCGAGGACGATCCTCGCTCCCGGCGCCGAAGGACTTGCGCGCCGGGCGATCCTCGCCGGCACCGAAGGCCTTACGGGCCGGACGATCCTCGCCACCCGCGCCGAAGGACCGACGGGCCGGACGATCCTCGCCACCCGCGCCGAAGGACCGACGGGCAGGACGATCCTCGCCGGCACCAAAGGACTTGCGAGCCGGACGATCCTCGCCGGCGCCGAAGGACTTGCGAGCCGGACGATCCGCTCCACCCGCGCTGAAGGACCGACGGGCAGGACGATCCTCGCCACCCGCACTCCACTCCTTACGGGCAGGACGTCCCGCGCTGCGGGCACCACCCTCGTCGTTGGAGCCCCACGTCTTGCGAGCCGGACGTCCCTCACCGCGGGCACCCTCGTCGCCGCCAGCGCCCCACGTCTTGCGTACGGGGCGGCCCTCGCCACCCGCGCTACGAGGACTGTCATCGCCGCCCCAGGACTTGCGAACCGGACGACCTTCGCCTCCGGCACCAAAGGACTTGCGAGCCGGACGGCCCTCATCACCGCCGAAAGACTTACGCGCCGGACGACCCTCGTCACCGCCGAAGGACTTGCGCGCCGGACGGCCCTCATCACCGCCGAAAGACTTACGCGCCGGACGACCCTCGTCACCGCCAAAGGGCTTGCGCGCCGGACGACCCTCGTCACTGCCGAAGGACCTACGCGCCGGGCGGCCCTCATCGCCGCCGAAGGACTTACGAGCCGGGCGATCCTCGCCACCGGCGCTGAATGCCCTACGGGCCGGACGGTCCTCACCACCCGCACCGAACGACTTACGAGCCGGACGCCCCTCGCCACCAGCGCTCCGAGCGCCACGAGGCCCCTCGTCACCGCCGAACGTCTTGCGCGCCGGGCGCCCCTCACCGCGAGCGCCCTCGCCCCACTCCTTCCGAGCAGGACGACCGAAGCGCGACGCACCACCTTCCGCACGCGGTCCACGCGAGCGCGGAGCATCCCCGCTCCCGAACTCCTTGCGAGCCGGACGACCCGCGCCCGCACGGTCCCGGCCGAAGCGCGCGAGCCCCGAGCCACCCTCACCCGCCGGCTTCCGCTCCGCACGGGCCGCGGGCTTGCGGCGCACCGGCGCCGCGTCATCGTCCATGGCCAGCTCGTCCTCGTCCGACTCATCGAAGCCCGGCGCCGCGCGACCATGGCGCCGAGGCGGCAGCCGCAGGTCCGACGACGGAGGCGACGCCTTCCCGTCGGCCACCTCGTTGAGCAGCTCGACCTCCGCCTTCTTCAGCGGACGCAGCTCACCCGGACGCAAACCCTCCACGCCCACGCCCGCGTAGGCCGGACGGAACAGGCGCACCACCGGGTGCCCCACGGCGGCGCACAGCCGCTTGATGAGGTGCGGACGGCCCTCCGCCACGACGATCTTCAGCCACGTGTTCTTCTCGGCGGCCTCGAACACGCCCACCGACACCGGCGTGGCCATGCCGTCCTCCAGCCGCACGCCGCCGCGCAGCTTCTCCAGCGTCGGCACGTCGGGCTGGCCCTTCACCTTCGCCAGATATGTGCGAGGCACCTGGAAGCTCGGGTGCGTCAGCTTGTGCGCCAGCGCGCCATCATCCGTGAACAGCAGCGCTCCCTCGGCGTCGTAGTCCAGCCGGCCCACGGGGAACAGGCGCTTGCCCGTCTCCTCCACGTAGTTCGCCACCGTCGGGCGCCCCTGGGGGTCCGACAGCGTGGTCACCACGCCCACGGGCTTGTAGAGCAGGAAGTAGGACGATTCGTCCGGCGGCGTGACGAGCTTGCCGTCCACGGAGACCAGGTCCGTCCCCGGCTCCACCCGGCTTCCCAGCTCCGTCACCGTCGTGTTGTTCACCGCCACGCGGCCCGCGGTGATCAGCTCTTCTGCGTGCCGGCGCGAAGCAACTCCCGCGCGGGCCAGGTACTTCTGTAGTCGTTCGGCCGCCATTACTTCCCCTTCACTTGCTGCCCGTCACTCGGGCTTCTGCCCCTCGGTGCCCGTCTCGGGCTTGGGGGCTGTGTCCAGGACACTGGAGCTGGCCTTCTGTATCTGGTCAGCCGCCGCCATGGCTTCCTCCAGGTCCTCCAGCGCGGCCTCGCTCGCCGCCGCGCTCTTCTCCATCCGCTTCGTGAATCCCGGGTCGGAGAGTGCTTCCACCGTCCCCGCCGCTGCCGGTGCGGGTCGTACTTCTTTCTCCACGATTTCGCGATGCTCCTGCGTGAGCTCGTGGAATTCCCGCAGCGTGGGCAACGCCGACAGGTCCTTCAGGGCGAAGAACTCCAGGAATTCACGCGTAGTGCCATAGAGGATGGGTCGCCCCACCTCCTCGCGCTTGCCCAGGATCTTCACCAGCTTGCGGTCGATCAACGCCTTGAGCACGGCGCCGCAATCCACGCCGCGGATGTCCTCCAACTCCGGCCGCGTCACCGGCTGCCGGTACGCGATGATGGCCAGGGTCTCCACCGCCGCCCGGGTGAGCCGCTGGGGCTTCACGCGCAGGTAGCGCCGGACGTACTCGCCCGAGTGGGGGTCCGTGCGGAACTGCCAGCCGCCGGCCACCTCGTACAGGACGATGCCGCTGATGCCGTCCCGGTGGATGCCGGACAGCTGGTTGAGCGCCTCGGCGATGAGCGTCTGCTCGATGCCGGTCGCCTGGTACAGCTCGTCCACGGACAGGGGGCGCTCCGCCACGAAGAGCACGCTCTCGATGACCGTCCGGACGCGGTCCTGCGACAGCTTGCGGCTCTTGGAGACCAGCTTCTCGAAGGAGGTCTCCAGGTCGGGCGTGGACTCGGAGTCCTCCTCGATGGCCGCCGCTTCCACCTCGTCCAGCTCGTCCGCCGGGCCGGGGCCCGTGACGGCCGCCAGCTCCTCCTCGGAGAAGGGGCTCGGCCCTCCGGACGCGGCGGACTCCTCGCCGTCTCCGCCTCGGGAGCCTTTCCTACCGGTAGTCACTCTCGTCGACCTCCGTGGGGGCCAGCCGCTCCAGGGCATCCCCGTTGGGCAACAACAGGATGGGCCCGAGCGGCTCGTCCTGTACCACACGGATGAGCCGGCGTTTCACCATTTCCAGAACCGCCAGGAAGGTGACCACAATCTCCTGGCGGGTGGGCGTGTCCTCCTCGTTGAACAGGCTCTCGAAGAGGACCTGTCCCTGGGGACGCAGCCGCCCGACGATGCGCAGGATGGCCTCGGAGAGGGTGATCTTCTCCCGGACCACCTCGTGCTGGACCTTGGGCGTCAGCCGCTCCAGCACCCGGTCCAGCGCCTCGATGAGCTTGAGGACGCTGAACTCCTGCAGGCCCACCTCCTCCTCGGGGATGGGCACCGCCTCCACCGGGACGCTGCGCGCGAACACGTCCCGGCCCAGGATGTCCTGGCGGGCCATGTGCTCGGCGGCGTCCTTGTACTTCTGGTACTCGAGCAGCCGGCGGACCAGCTCCGCGCGGGGGTCCTCGGGCTCCTCCACCGCCGCCAGGGCCTCGCCGCCCTCGGGCACCGCCACCGCGTCCTGGCGGGGCAGCAGCATGCGGCTCTTCAGGTGGGCCAACGTGGACGCCATCACCAGGAACTCCCCGGCGATGTCCAGGTTGATCTCCCGCATCCGCTCCAGGTGCTCCAGGTACTTCTCGGTGATGAGCGCCAGGGGGATGTCGAAGATGTCGACCCGGTGCTCCTTGATGAGATGGAGCAGCAGGTCGAGCGGACCCTCGAAGTTGGGTAGCGCGACGCGGAAGGCGTCCGCCGGGGTCCGGGGCGGGGCGCCTTCGCCGAGGCCTTCATCGGCCGATGTCGGGCGGCCGTCACTCACCGGCGTGTTCCTGGCGGCCCTTCTGGCTGTCGGTGGCTGCTGGTCATCACGCAAGGGCCCGGATTCGCGTGATTCGAGCGCGAACCGGGGGACACACCTCCTTAACAGTGGGTCCCAGGTGGGTCAAACAAACGGCGGTAAACACCCGTTCAGGCCCGGAACCTCACGGGATGCCCACCGCGCGCCGGACCTTGTCCATCAGGACGGAGGCCTCCTGGCGGGCCCGCTGGGCGCCATCCTGGAGGATGCGCTCCAGCTCCGCCGGGTCGCCCGCCAGCTCGGCGTACCGCTGACGGGCCGGTCCGAAGGTCGTGTGGAAGGCCTCCAGGAGCTTCTTCTTGTACTCCCCGTAGCCCTTCCCTCCCGCCCTCCACGACGCGTCCACCTCCGCGAACTCGGACGCCGGCAGCATCAGCTTGAGCAAGTCGTAGAGCGGCACCTCGCTGACGAGCGACGCGTCCGCCGGCTTGCCCTCGGGCACCGGCTTGGGCGCCTCCACCGGCGTGGAGTCCGTCTTGATGGACATGATGCGCTTCTTGATCTCCTTCTCGTCCCCGAACATCTCGATGGTGTTCCCGTAGGACTTGGACATCTTCTTGCCGTCCACGCCGGGCACCGTCTGGGTGGCCTCCTGGATGCGGGCCTGGGGCAGCTTGAGGATGCCGGGCGCGTGGCCGCGCTCCTTGCCGTCCGGGTCCGCCGGGTCGTAGCCCTTCACGTACTCGGTGTTGAACTTCACCGCCCAGTCACGGGCGAACTCCACGTGCTGGATCTGATCCTTGCCCACCGGGACGAAGTCCGTGCTGTAGAGCAGGATGTCCGCCGCCATCAGCACCGGGTAGGCGAAGAGGCCGAAGTCCGGGCTGATGCCCTTGGCCACCTTGTCCTTGTAGCTGTGGGCCCGCTCCAGGTGCGCGTGCGGCACCACGGTGCCCAGGATCCAGTTGAGCTCGAGCACCTCGCGCACATCGCTCTGGCGGAAGAGCACCGCCTTCTTCGGGTCCACCCCGAGCGCCAGGTACGCCAGCGCCGCCTCGCGGGTGAGCTCCAGCGCGAGCTTCGCGTCACGCACCGTGGTGAGCGCGTGCAGGTTGGCGATGAAGTAGTACGCCTCGCCCTCTTCCTGGAGCTGCACGAACTGGCGAATGGCGCCGAAGTAGTTGCCGATGTGCAGCTTGCCGGAGGACTGCACGCCTGAGAGGGTCCGCATGTCGGGTTCCGAGTCGGGAGTCAGCGCGCAGAGTCGTTTTCGCGCGTTTTGTGTTCTGCAGCGTCGAGGTGGTTCGCACACCCGCCGCGCCCCTGCAATCTTCCGTTCAGTCGCGGGCACTCCCCGGGCCTGACGCCCGCCCGCCGCGAGCCCTCGTGGAAAATTGCGGCGCGCACGGAAATCCTGAGTGATTCCAGGCGCTTGCGGTTGAGCGCCGGTGGGTGGAGCGGTACCCTGACCGCCACACCTGCGAGCAACCTCACCTCGGGAGGACAGACCGGCATGGAGTCATTCAAGGGAAGTCTCGCCAGCTATCGCCTGCAGATGGTGATGCCGCCGTTGTTCTCGACCGCGGGGGTGGAAGGCACCCTGCGCGTGGAGCGCGGAGCCATCCGGCGGTGTTTCCAGGTGAAGGACGGCTTCCTGGTGGGTGAGAGCTCGAATGACCCCCGCGAGCACCTGTCCCAGGTCCTGGTGAACCTGCGCATCCTGGATGCTCCCCGGGCCGCGGCGGCATTCGAGGCGGCGGAGGGCGCGGGCACCCCCTATGGCACCTTCCTGGTGCAGCGCTGCTTCGTGGAGCTGCCCCGCCTCATCGAGGCGATGGAGCACAAGGCCCGCGAGGCCCTCTTCGACTGCTACGGCTGGGAGTCGGGCGAGGTGGAGTTCACCCCGAAGCTCCCGCCGTCCTCCCGCGCGGTGGGGTTGAAGCTCGCGCTGAACAGCCTGCACCGCGACGCGGTGACGCGGCTGCGCGAGTGGTCCGTGTTCCGCGAGGTCTTCCCGCACCTGGACGCCACCTTCAGGGTGTTCCGCGAGTTCGCCGTGGAGACCTTCTCCGAGGAGGAGGACAAGCTGCTGGAGCTGGCCGCGGGCGGCGCCACGCTGGGGGAGATGCTGGCCACGGCGAAGGAGGCCCCGCTGTTCGCCGCGCGGTGGATCCTCCACCTCTATCGCCGGGGCGCCCTGGCGCCGCGCCTGCCCAAGGGCCCCAGGCTGGGAGAGGCCGCGGAGCTGGCCGAGCTCCTGAACCTGGTGAAGCGCTTCCTGGAGTCGGGCAAGTACGACCACGCGGTGGCGCTGGCCGCGCAGATCCTCGAGCGAGGCCCCGTCCCCGAGGCCCACGCCCTCTACCGCGAGGCCGAGGTCCGCCTGACGCTGGCCCTGAGCGACGAGCTGTTCGCTCTGGACGGACGGCTCGTCTTCGAGCCCATCCCCCGCCCCACCCCGTCGCAGCTCACTGCGGATGACCTCTACCTGTACTCGAAGCTGCGAGGCAGCCGGAGCATCCGCCAGGCGCTGCGCACCGCGGCCATGGGCGAACTGGCCGCGTCGCGTTCGGTGCACCGGCTGATGGCCTCCGGGCTCATTCACGTCGCGCCCCTGCCCGGCTCCGACGCCACCGCCGAGGCACGCCGCACCAGCACGGACCCCTTCGGCGTCCCCGCGGTCAACGTGGGCTCCTGAAGCCAGAGCTCCCCCAGGTCCAGGACCACCGCGTCGAAGGGCTCCGCGCGCATCAGGGCGGAGCCCTCGTGCACCCCCACCCGCGCCCAGCCCCTGTTCCCGCGTCGGTACACCTCCAGGCGACACCGGGCCGGGTCGATGAGCCAGACATGCTCCACGCGGGCCTGGTGATACGCCTGCATCCGAGAGGAGAGCTCCCCGCTCCGTGGCGAGAGCACCTCGCAGACCCAATCCGGGGCGGGCGTGAGCCAGGGTGCCTCAGGCTCGGGGGGCTCCGGAACCTCCGCCCGTCGCCAGGCCGCCAACGGGGGCACGACGACGCCCGACTCCAGGTGGAGCTCCGGCGTCTCCAGGAACCACCAGCCCCCCGGACCACCCCGGGCCCAGTCGAAGGGCCGCACGAGCAGCGCTCCCAGCCGATGCACCAGCGGATTCAGGTCCACCGCCGCGCGGGGCATGGGCGCGGGCCACAGCGCCTCGAGCGGCTCCGCCACCCATGGCAGGGGCGGCGTCTCGATGTCCTCATACGTCCTGGGCTTCTTTCCTCGGATGTCTCCCACGCCTGCCTCCGTCGATGGGACGCCCAGCGTCCCTCGCGTGACACCCCACCCCACAGGGTGTCGACCTGATACGTAGGCAGTCTAATGCCCGGTCTGACATGTCGGGTCCACCGACCCCACCGTCGCGGCTACGACCCCGTCTTGCGCTTCTTCTTGGGGGTGAACGCGTCGCTGCGCGGGTGGAACTCGTCGTAGACCGAGCGCAGCCGGGCGCTGTTCACGTGCGTGTAGATTTGCGTCGTGGCCAGGTCCGCGTGACCGAGCATCTGCTGCACGGCCCGCAGGTCCGCGCCGCGCTCCACCAGGTGCGTGGCGAACGAGTGCCGCAGCTTGTGCGGAGACAGCGGCTTGAGGATGCCCGCCTTCAAAGCGTAGCGCTTGATGAGCTTCCAGAACCCCTGCCGGGTGAAGCCTGAGCCCCGGGGCGTCACGAACAGCGCCCGCGCCTCGCGCCGTCCGAGCATCGCCGGACGCGAGGCGGCCAGGTACTCGCGGACCTTCTCCACCGCCACGCGCCCCAGCGGGACGACGCGCTCCTTGGCGCCCTTGCCCTTCGCGACCAGATACCCCGCGCTGAGCTGCACGTCGTTGACGCCCAGGCCGCACAGCTCGCTGACGCGCAGCCCCGTGGCGTAGAGCACCTCCAGCATCGCCCTGTCCCGAAGCCCCGCGGGAGAGCCCTCGTCCGGCGCGGCGAGCAGCTGCTCCACCTCCTCGAGCGTCAGGAACGAGGGCAGCTTGCGCGCCGAGCGCGGCGTGTCCACGTCCTCCGTCGGGTCCTTGTCCGCCAGCCGCTCCGCGACGAGGAACCGGTGGAAGCCGCGCAGCGCGGCCAGGTGTCGCGCCTGGCTGCGCTTGCCCAGGCCGCCCTTCGTCAGCGCCGACAGGTGCGCCGTCACATCCTCCTGGCGCGCCCGCGTCACGTCGTCGACGCCGCGCCCGCGCAGGTCCTCGAAGTACGCGGTGAGGTCCGCGGCGTAGGCATCCACCGTCTTGCCGGACAGCCCGCGCTCGGCGCGGATGAACGCGATGAACGCGTCGAGCAACCCTTCCATGGCCTTCAGGCTAGCGGAGCCTCGCGCCGAGGCAATCCAACGCCCCCAACTTCCCGGGCGCGCCCCTCAGCCATGGGGCCCGCCCGCCGCGCCCTCCGTCGTCGAGGCGCGCTCCAGCGCCTGCACCACCCACGGCCAGCCCACCAGGATGTTCCCCGGCGAGCGCAGGCAGGCATCCGCCACCGCCAGCACCTCCGCCGGCCGCGAGCGCACCGCCAGCGCCAGGTGCCGGCTCAGGAACGGGTGCGGCAGGTAGCTCAGGTTGTGATGGCGCACCGGCACCCAGTGCAACGTCGGGCGCCCCGTCCACCGCTCCACCGCGTACGCCACCGCCGACGCGAGCACCTCCAGCGCGTACAGCGGCAACCGGAACGCGCTCACCAGGAAGGCCACCAGCGCCGACGCCGCCACCGCGCCCGCGAACGACACGTTGGCCTGCCGGCTCCACACCAACATGGGCACCACGCTGGTGACGATGGCCGCCACCTGCACCCGCCACACCGACGGACCCCGCCCGCCGCTGATGCTCGCGATGCTGCCCACCGACAGCCCGGACACCATGCCCAGGCAGATGCCCACCGCCACCCCCGCCGCGCCCCCGAGCACCGGCCCGAAGGCCCCCGCCGCCGTCGCGTGCAACCCCACCAGCATGGACAGGCTCGCCAGGGAGCCCAACATCACCCCGGCCGCGAGCCCCGACACCTGCGCGAGGGCCAGCCCCACCGCCGAACAACACAACGCGGACACCGCCCAGCCGCCGCGAAGTGGAATGCCGGCACAGTACAGCCCCAGCCCCACCAGCCCCGTCACCAGCGGCGAGCCCACCACCAGCATCAACAACATCCGCCGGACGTAGAGCCCCGCGGCCCGGCCGCCATTGGCCTGCTCACGCCACAGCTGGCCGATGCGCCCCCCGGGCGCGAGGATTCCCGCCGCGCGGAGCCTGTAGTGCAGGTCCACCGGGCGGAACAACAGCAGCAATAGCAACCTCATCAGCGACGGAACCTGCTGCGGCATGTCCGTTCGCGTTGGCTCCGCGGCCCCTGATTCCACGGCGGCCCCCCTCTTGTTCGAGTTTCAGTCCTCCAGCCTACCCTTGCCCTGCCGGAGGATTTCAAGCGTGTCGCCGATGAGTGAAACCACTGTCGACGGTTCGTTCAATGTCACGCCTCCGTCGAGGATGAGCTCCAGGCCATGGCCGAACGCGTCCTTGATCTCCCGCGCGTCCGTGAGCGGCTCACCGTCCGTATTGCTCACCGACGTCGTCACCAGGGGGCGCCCCAGTGCACGCGTCAGCTCGCGCGCCAGGGGGGCATCCGGGACCCGGATGCCGACCTGCTTCTGCTTCGACATCATCAAATCGGGCACCAGCCGCGTCGCCTCGAGGATGAAGGTGAACGCACCTGGAGTGAGACCCTTCATCGTCCGATACGCGAAATTGCTGACGTGAGCGTAACGGGCGACGTCCGACAGGTCCGGGCAGAGGAAGGACAGGGGCTTCTTCTTGTCGCGTCCCTTGAGCTGGTAGAGCCGCTCGATGGCCTTCTTCGAGCCCAGGTCACAGCCCATGCCGTAGTACGTGTCCGTCGGGTAGGCGATGAGCCCGCCGCGCTCGAGCACCTCCACCGCGCGCTGGATGTGGCGCGGCGACGGGTGCTCCATGTCCACCTCGAGGATGGGTGCGGCCATGATTCGTGTGTCCCTCCTGCGTGCGGCCCAAAAGCCTACGCGGTTCCCTGTGCCTCGTCCGTCCTGACTTCGCCACTGGCCGTCAGTGCACGTCGCGTCAACACCGGGCCCACCAGCTCGTGCGCGGTGATCATCGCGACGATGAGCACCTCCACCTGGGGCCCGAAGGTCGGGAACGTGCGCGACACCAGCGCCGCCAGGCCGAACGTCACGCCCGCCTGCGAGATGAGCCCCATCCACAGGTACTCCTTCAGCCGCGGGTCATCCGTGGGGGCGAAGCGTCGACAGGCGAACCAGATGGCCAGCCCCCGGAGCACCACCAGGAGCAGCGCCGCCGGCCCCACCGTCATCAACGCGTCCAGCTTCAACCCCGCGCCCGCCGCCGCGAAGAAGAGCGCGAACACCGGCAGCCCCGCGCGCTGGATGGCGTGGTGGATGCGCTCCCCCTCGCGCTCGTCCAGGTTGGCGATGAGCGCGCCGGCCGCCAGCGACACCAGCAGCGGGGACAGGTGCAGCCGCGTGCCCCCCTCCGCCGCCGCGAAGGACAGTCCCACCAGGAACAGCGGCAGCTCCTGCTTCACTCCTCGCATGTAGAGGAGCATCACCACCGCGAGCACCCCGCCCACCACCACCGAGCCGAACAGCTCCCACCCCACCCCGCTCAACAGGCCCGTCACGTCCAGCCCGCCGCCGAAGCTCGCCCGCGTCACGCCGGCCGCCAGCGCGAACGCCACCATGACGAACAGGTCGCCGATGATGACCAGCGCCATCAGGAACTCCGTGAAGGAGCCCCGCGCGCTCGTCTCCTGGACGATGGCGATGGTCACCGTGGGCGAGAACGACACCACCACCGTGGACACCAGCGCACTCACCGCCAGCGCCTGCTGCCAGGACATCGGCGCCAGGAACGGCAGCAGCGGCTTGAGCGCGAAGGTCGCCCCGAAGCACACGGCGAACGTCACGCCGCACACCGCGGCGCACAGGAGCGCCACCCTCGCGCCCACGCGGCGGATGAGCCCCAGCCGCAGCTCCGTGCCGGCCACCAGCGCGATGAGGCTCACCGCGAGCCCCTTCACCAGGTCCAACCCCTTGACGCCCTCGCCCGGGATGAAGCCCAGCGCGTACGGCCCCACCGCCACGCCCACCAGCAGGTAGCCCGTGAGCCGGGGCAGCCCCAGCCCCTTGGCCACCTTGCCCGCGAACAGGCCGCACAAGAGCAGCGCGCCGGCCGCCAGCGTCACCGGCGTGCCCGCGTCCTCGCGCAGCACCTGGGCGCGGCTGATGATGGCCAGCAGCCCCACCAGGAGCAGCAACCGCAGCACCGCGCCCCTCATGTGGCCACCCCCACGCTCGCGGACTCCGGAGGCTCACGCGGCGGCGGTGGCGAGAGGACCTGGCGGAACGCCGGTCCCGCGAGCAGCTCGTTCACCACCGCGCCCACCACCACCACGTCCAACACCCGGCGCGCCAATGTGCCCGGCACCAGGAAATCGTATTCGGCCACCAGGCACAGCGCGAGCCCGCCCTGCGCGATGAGCGCGTAGCCCACCCGGGGCGGCAGCTCCAACACGCCCCGCGCCAGCCGCTGCGCCATCCGTCCCCCCACCACCTTTCCCAGGAACCGCAGCCCCACGAAGCCCGGCACCAGCGCCCAGGCCGCCCAGTCGCGCGTGTACAGCCCGCTGCCCACGAGGAACACCACCACCAGGAACACCGGCCGCTCCACCCGCCCCAGCGCGCGCGCCACCCGCTCCACCGTGCGCCCGCCCACCAGCGCCAGCGTCGCCCCACACGCCACGCCCGCCAGCAGCGCCGACACCCGCAGGTACGCCGCCGCGCCGCCCACGAGCGCCACCATGCCCAACGTCACCGTGGTCAGCTCCGCCGGGTCCTTCATCGCCCGCGTCAGGAACGCCAGCAACGCGCCGCACAGGACGCCCAGCAGCATGGCCAGACACACCAGCCCCAGCCCCTCCCCCGCGTTGGAGCCCGCGCCCAGCACCAGCGCCACCGCCAGCACCGCCAGCCCCAGCGCGTCGTCGAGCATCGTCAGCAGCGCCACGCCCAGCCCCCGCGCCCGGTCCATCCGCCCGCCCCGGTACGCCAGCACCGCGAAGTGTCCGGAGGACAGGCTCGCCGCCGCGCCCAGGAGCGACGCCGCCCCCACCGCCGCCACCACGGACGGCCGCGATGTCAGCATCAGGGGCACCACCAGCGGCACCGCCACGAACAGGAACGCCGTGCCCGAGTGCGCCAGCGCCGCCGCGTACACCGGCCGGGGCAACAGCCGCAGCAGCCGGGGCTCCAGGTTCAACCCCAGGATGACGCCCGCGGTGCCCAGCCCCAGCGCCATCACCGGGCGCATCAGCTGCACGTCCTCCGCGGACAGCACCCCCGCCGCCGAGGGCCCCAACACCACGCCGAACAACAGGAACAGGAATCCCCCCGCCGCCAGCCGCGCCAGCGCGGGGAAACGCCCCGGGTCCAACGCCGGACTCGATGCGAGCAGGGAGAGCGCCGCGATGGCGAGGAAGACGAGCAGCGCTTGCACGGGGCTTGCTTACACCGGCCTCGCCCCGCTCGTCACGAGCGCCGGTGGGTGGGGGCGGCGATCACCGGGAGGGCCACCAGCCGACCCATCGGGGGATCATCCGCGTCCATCTCCAGCTGGACACGTTGGATCATCCGCTCCATCTCCTCGGCCGACACGCCAGGGAGGGTGCTCACCAACAACACCCGGTCCTCGTCCGCTCCGAGGGCCAGACTGCGAAGCCCCGCGAACACGGGGACTTCGGCGGACAGCGCCGCGGCCGCGCTGCGAGCTCGGACCACCAGCGGCTCCGGGATTCCAAACTCCCGGAGCCGACGGATGGCTCGCTCGGTGCCTTCCACCTGCTCGAGGAACGTGATGACCAGGTACACGCGGGCCGTCTTACCGGGTCCGCGTGCCGTTGGCCACGCTACTCGTTCTGGCCGGGGCCCGCCGTCTCACCGGAGGGAGCCGCCGGAGGCGTGGAGCCCTCCTGCTGCGGCGCGGAGCCCTCCGGCGTCGCCGCCATCGCGGCCCGGGCCGCGCGCTTGCCCTCCTCGATGAGCTTCTTCACCTTCTGCCCACCCTTGCGGCCAATCTCCTCGTAGAAGTTCGGCCCTCGGGTGGCCTTGACCCGGTCGCCACCCTTCTTGCCGATCTCCTCGTAGAACTTGGCGCCGCGCTCGGCCTTCACCGTCTCGCCGCCCTTGCGGCCAATCTCCTCGTAGAACGAGCGACCTCGCTCCGCCTTCACCGTCGCTCCGCCCTTGCGACCGATGGTCTCGTAGAACTCGCGACCTCGCTCGTTCCGGACCGTCTCGCCACCCTTACGGCCCGCCTCGGCCACCGTCATGCTGCCCTTGTTGTCCTTGTCCGACATTGCGCCCTCTCCTCTCTTGGCTGCCTGCCCCCATCCCTCACCGCGATTGCCCCTTGCCTGAAACCTTGGGACGGAAGCGCCCCGATGCAAGCAAGCTCCGTACACCGCCAGCCGTTCTCGCCTGACCCACCACACCAAAACCCCAATGATTCCGGTGGGTTCGTCAAGCTCGCCCTGCTTACTTTCCCGGCGGAGGCATGCCCGGCAGGACGCTCTCTTGTTGAAAACAATTCCCTCCGCATTGCCGATTCCCGAACCGACACTCACTTTCATGCCCGCGGCGCGCGTTCTCGTGCCGCGGGGAGGCGTTGCGTGGCGCAGGGTGCGAAGACATGGCTTCGGGTCCTGGCCCCGATGCTCGTGTCCGTGGGTGGACTGTTGACGCTCCGGCTCCTGGGGCCGGACTTCATCGACCAGCGACATCTCTCGGATCTGCTGGCCCCACTGGGTGATGCGGCGCCTTTGGCATACATCGCCTTCCTCGCCGTACGTCCCCTGACGTTGCTGCCCGGGCAGCTCATGACCGCCGTGGGCGGGATGATGTTCGGGACGCTCGCAGCGACCCTCTATTCACTAACGGGCAGCTTCCTGGCCGCCATGTTGCTCTTCGTGCTGGCACGCAAGCTGGGGACCCGGCCGATGAAGCGCCTGGCCGGCGGCAAGTACCCGGCGCTCGTGCGCGCGGCGAAGCGCAACGATTTCCTCTTCTCGTTCACCATGTGCATCAACCCGCTGTGCCCCACCGACGTGATGCTGGCCGCGGCCGCCGCCAGTGGCGCGCGGTTCTGGCCCTCGGTGGCCGGGGTGATGCTCGGCACCATTCCCGGCACCTTCCTCACCGCGCAGTTCGGCAGCGGGCTGGCCCAGGGACGCACGGTGATGACCGCGGTGTCCGCCGCGGGCCTGGTCCTGTCGTTGGTGTTGGGCGTGTTCATCGGCCGTCGCTTCTACAAGGAGCTCAATGAGGCTCCGGAAGTCCCTTCACCGCCATCTGATGCGCGAGGGGATTCGACGGTTCCCGAGCTGCGGAGCGCGACGGCCGCGGCGGTGCCTGCCGCTCAGGCCAAGAGCAGCGGCGTCCCTGCCACGTATTGAGTGGAGGCGCGCGCGGGCGCGGACACCCGCGCGGCCCCGGAGGTTCCCTCCGACCTCAGTCCCAGCGGCTGGTGAGCTTCACGGACCACGAGCGGAGCGTGCCGCTGCCCTGCCCCGTGGGGTTGGAGATGCGCAGGAGCCACTTGCCGTTGATGGTGCCGTCGCGCGGGATGCCCCGCGTCACGGGGATGCGCGCCGGGGGCACGCCCTCGTTGGGGCCGTCCCACAGCAGGGCCGTCTCACCCCCCGGGTCCTCGAGCGTCAGCACCAGCCTCGACGGCTGGGCGTGCACCAGGTCCAGCTCCACGGTGATGTCCTCGGGCACGGTCGCGAGCCCCACCACGCCCACCGTGGACACCCAGGGCGTCGTCGTCGAGCCCGGCAGCGACAGGTCCGCGTGGTTCGTGAACGTGCCCGCCATCCACGACGGACGGCAGAGCCCGTCCTCCGCGCCGGTCTGGGGCCCCGAGCACGTCAGGCCCGCGGCACACGGACGCAGCACGGAGCAGCTGTCGCCGTCGCCCGGCATGTACGCCGTGTTGCGGCAGCGGCCGTAGGCGATGGGACCTCCGAAGGCCAGGCCCGTGCACGACAGGCCCGCCTGACACGTGTTCGGCCCGGTGCACGGGTCACCTTCCGGCGCGAGCGCGACGTGGTTCTTCAGCGCCCGCAGCCCCGCGCCATCCATGAACGGCAGGCGGGACAGCTCCACCAGGTGGTCGATGCGGCGCGCGTCGATGATGGTCTGCGCCTGGGCCGCGCTCAGGCCCACGGTGCCCTGCAGGACGTTGAGGGGCGCCGTGTTCGCGGCGGCGATGACCCGGCGGGCCTCGGCGAGGTTGAACGCGATGCCGTGGAAGATGCCGACCTGCTCGTCCAGCGGCATCTCCACGCGGCCGGTGCCCCGGACATAGGCCTCCAGCGCCTCCAGCGCGGCCGGGCCCACCTGCGGAACCGCGTCCACCTGGGCGATGGAGACGAAGTGGCGATCATCCGCCGTGGACTCGATGCCGTCCGGCCCGTTGCGGTACGCGACCAGGCTCTGCGCGGTGAGCGCGTTGAGCGGCACCTCGTTGTCCAGCACGGCCACCGTCGTCGAGCGGCTGTTGAGGAACGCCAGCACGCCCGTGGACGCCGGAGTCCCCGTCATCAGGGCCTGCGCGCGCGTCATCAGCACCGCGGCGGGCTTCTCGTCGGCGGGGGTTCCACAGCCCAACAGCATGGGAAGAATGGAAAGCGGTAGATACCGCATCAAGTTGAAGGTCATGGGAACCGTGTACATCAGGTGTCCGACGTAATCTTCAACAGAGACGTCACGAGTCGCCGGTCACGGCCCCTTCAGGTCGGCTTCAGCCTGGCGGCGCAGAAGAAGGCGCCCGCGGCGGCGGTGAAGGTGGTGGCGGCGATCCACCCGTTCGCGGGGAGCTGGAACAGGGCCATGGCCGCTCCGACTCCGGCCAGCGTCAGGAAGACGCGTCGCGCGCGGGCCCGGCCGCCGCGCCGACGGCCCGCGGTCACCGAGTAGAAGAAGGCCGCCGCGCCCGCGACGAACTGGGCGAACAGCAACCGGTAGGCCGAGTTCCGCACGAGCTCCTCATGGAGCTCCATGAGGGTGGGCGGCGCCGGGGGCTCGCCGGACAGGGCCCGGAGCGTCGCGTTGAAGCGGACGAAGAGCGCGTTCTCCGAGCCCATGGTCAGGAAAAAGAGCTGGACGAGGATGACCCCGAACAACGTCACGAGGAGGATGAGCCAGGGGACCGCGAAGCGCTGCCGTTGCCATTGGCGCAGGGCGTCGAGTTCCTCGGGTGTCAGCGTGAGCGCATCGGGGTAGCCCAGGCTCAGCAGCGCATGGGTGGCGGCGATGGTCGACGGCATCGTCGGCGTGCCGAGCCCCGCCAGGGCATGTGTCTCCAGGTAGGAGCGCACCAGCGTCGCGCTGCGCTGGGGGTCGGGCGCGGAGGGCAACTGGAGCAGCAGCGTGTTGATGTCCTCGGCCAGAAGCCCTCGCTCCTCCTCCGAGGCGCCTTGCGCCCGACGGACCAGGGCTTCGAGGCGCTCGGTCGCGGAGTCCTCCGCGCCAGGTCCGGACACCGCCACTCGCTGACGCTCACCCACCGTGTTCCTCCCGCGCCCCGGTTGCGGCAGGGCGGGAGGCATCGTAGCCAGCCGCCCCCACATTTCGAAATGGCGGCTCAGGAATGGAGGATGGGCTCCAGTTGGGCGGCGATGCGCGGGGGCATGCGCTCTCCGGGGCCCACGCCTGTCGGCCGCATCACCGCGCGGGCCCGGTCCTCGCCGTGGCGCAGGCGCATGCGAATCATCTCCGGGGAGAAGTCGAGCGTATCGCCCATGGGCGCGGTGGGTTCGATGACGGTGATGCGGCAATAGACATACGGCTTGCCGTCCGGGGCGCGGAGCGACGTCCCCTGCTCATGGGCCTGTCTCACCATGTCATTGATGCGCACGAAGACATCCACGTCGTTCATCAGGATTTCGTTGAGGGTGATGTCCGTGAGGCTCCGGCGGGCCACGTCCAGGATGTTGGCGGGATGGCGGACGGGCTCCAGTCGCGAGGAAGAACAGGCGATGACGACGATCTCCGTGGGCGCGTACCCGAGCGCGTCGCCCAGCGGCGTCACGTTGCGCAGGCCTCCGTCGACGATGGCCTGGGGACCGATGGGCTCCCAGATGACGGGCATGGTCGCGCTCTGCCAGACGGCGGAGAGGAAGTCGCTCGCGTCGCTCGACACCAGCTCGTATTGCCCCGAGGTGAGCGACACGCGGCCCACGTGGGCGGGGATGGCGAAGGGCCTTCCGGCGAGGTTGCGCTCGACCAGATCTCTCAAGGGCGTGTTGTCATAGATGCCCAGCTTGTTGAGCAGGCCGATGCGCAGGGCGACGACGAGCCAGGGGACTCTCCGGTACACGTCCGACTCGCGGAGGTTCATCCAGAGGTCCGTCAGGCGCTCGTACTCGCGCTGGGCGATGACGGCGCCGTTCAGCGCGCCCACGGAGACGCCGAAGACGCGCTCCCAGCGGAAGCCATGCACCTCACGCAGCACCCGCTCGGCGCCCACCTGGAAGGCGCCCTTGCCTCCACCACCAGACAGCACGAGCGTCGCGGGACGGTCCGACATGGGGCTACCTCGCTGGGGACGGTGGGAAGCGGGAGATAGGCAGGCTGGCGGAGGCCCGGTATCGCCCGAGGGCCCAGGCCCGCTGTCCTCCCCTGGGCCCTTCCCGCGTCGACTCAGCCTTCGGCGGCCCGCACCGCGCGCATGAAGCGCTGGAGCTTGTCGGCGTCGAGCGCCCCCGAAGTCCTCAGTCCGCTGCACACGTCCAGGCCGAACGGTCCCACGGATTGAATCGCCTCCGCCACGTTCTCGGGCTTGAGGCCCCCGGCCAGGAAGACAGGGACGGCGACCGCCTCACGGATGCGCCGGCTGAGGGACCAGTCGTGCACGCGGCCGGTGCCACCCAGCTCCTTCACCGCGAGGGACGGGTTGCCGGAGTCGAGCAGCAAGGCATCCACCTCGCGAGCGACGGCACAAGCCTCCTCCACGGACGCGGCATCGACGACGTGGACCACCTGCACCAGCTTCACAGCGGGCAGCGCCGCGCGCAGCCGCCGCAGTGTCTCCACCGGAAGGCTGTCGACGAACTGCACGGTGTTCACGCGGGTGCGACGGACCTGGGACGTCGGATGCGGTCTTCGCCGAGTCACGAGCGCTCGGAGTTCCTGCAACGTCGCGGCGAACAGCCGAGGGACTGGCACTCCCTGTCCGTCTGGCGAGAGAATGAGCGCGGGAGGGACAATGAGTCGAAAGACTGTCTTCGCGGTGGCGATCGGCCTGGCGCTCGTGGGTGTGCTCTTCATCTGGCGCGCGGCATCGACAGAGGGGGGAGACGCCTCGATTCCCGCCGCGTCCGACTCCGCCTCTCGTGGTGAGTCGGCCAAGGCGAAGCCTGCGTCACCCTCCACCCCGCGAGAGACCGTGGCCCAGGCTCCCGCGACAGGTACACCTCCGGTCGCCGAAGCGATGCGCGAGGAGGAAGGGACCGTCCAGGTCGAAGTCCACGGAAGCTCGCGGCCCGTCGAGGGAGCGCAGGTATCGCTCTACGTCCAGGGGCCGCGTTCACCTGAGACAGGCCGCCCCACGTGGTTCGTCGCGGGGCGAGGAACCACGGACGCCACGGGCACGCTGCGACTCCCCGCGAGGCCCGGTCCGTACCTCGTCACCGCGAAGGCGCGGGGGTTCGCCACCGCGAGGCTGTCGCTCACCCGTCCTCGTGGCGAGGCACTCACGCCCGTACGCCTCACCCTTGGCGAGGGTGTGACCTTGTCGGGCTCGGTCGTCGAGCGCGCCTCGAAGGCCCCCGTCCCTCTCGCGAGGCTCACGCTCACGCTGCGCACGGTGCTGGCCTCCGCCTCCGTCGCGACCACCTCCGTTCCGGAGGAGGAACGTCACGAAGCCTCGGCCGACGAGCGCGGCCTCTTCCGCTGCGAAGGACTCACGCCCGGCGAATACCAGCTCGAGGTCACGGCGCCCGCCCACTCGACCCGGCGCATCGCCCGGGTCCAGGCTCCGGCCTCCGGACTCGTCGTCGAGCTCGATGGCTCGGCCTTCATCGAGGGATTCGTCGAGCTGCCGGAGGGCAAGCCCGCGGCGGGGGCTCGCGTCACGGCCACGGGCATGGGCGAGACGTTCGAGACGGAAACCAGCGCGGGCGGTGGGTTTTCGCTCGATGTGCCCCCGGGCGTCTATCAAGTGTCGGCGCGGCTGGATGCGCTGACGGGCACCGCGCGGGAGCGCGCGGTCGTCGGCGCGGGGATGACCCTCCGTGACGTCCGCATCCGACTGGGCGCCGCCGCGTCTCTCACGGGAATCGTGCGCGGCAAGGGCACCTCCGTGCCCATCGCGGGAGCCACGGTGTCCATCGCCCCGGGCACCATGGTGGCGACCTTCGACGCCGCCCCCGCCGAGGTCGCGAGCGCCACGAGCGGCACGGACGGACGCTTCGATGCGGGGAACCTCGCACCGGGTTCCTATTCGGTGACGGTCCGGGCGAAGGGCTTCCGGGTTCTGCGGCGAGAAGGCATCACGGTGCTCGCGGGTCAGCGCTTCGAGATGTTGGCCGAACTGGACGCCAATGGGCGCATCGAGGGCACGGTCGTCGACGACAGCGACCAACCTCTCGCGGGAATCCAGGTCACCCCCGAGCGTCGCTGGCGGATGATGCCCATGGAAGGCGTGCTCACGTCGGTGACGGATGCACAGGGTGCCTTCGTTCTCGAGGACGTCCCGCCGGGTGACGTCTTCGTCGCCGCGCGCCGGCCGGGCAGTCAGCTCCATGTCCGCGAGCGCGTGGCGGTGAGCCCCGGCCAGACACATCAGGTGAAGCTCAAGCTGGGGGGCGAAGGCACGCTCGAGGGAACCGTGAAGCTCGCGGACGGGCGCGTGCCCACGGCGGCCGTGACGGTCTTCGCGCAGCTCGCGGACACGGCGCGCACGGAGGCACATCAGATCCCCACCGCGGCGGACGGCACCTGGAGCATGCGAGTGCGAGCCGGGCGCTACCGCGTCGCCGCATGGCTCGTCGACGTGGGCAACCAGAACAGCGACCAGGAGAAGGTCGTCGACCTGAAGGCGGGCGCGACCGAGCGCGTGGACCTGCAGGTCCGCGAGGCGGAGCGTCCCCTCTCCGTCACGGTGCTGGAACCCAATGGCGCGCCGAGTGTCTCGGCCACGGTCATGGGGGCGGAGGCGGGCAAGAACGAGATCTTCCTCGAGGACTCCACGGATGCCTCGGGACAGGTGACGCTGGTCGCCGACTCACTGGGCACCCAGCCGCTGCACATCTGGGCCACGAATGGCGGGCGCCGGGGCGACCTGCCCTCCGTGCCGGCCACGCAGCGGTCGCTGGTCATCCAGCTCCAGCCCGGAGGGCGGCTCACGGGGGCGGTCCGCTCGGCGGGAGGCCGGAGCATCGAGGGCTTCCGCCTGGTGGTCTCCGCGACGAAGAGCGAGGACGACTTCCTGTCGCGACAGGAGCTGGAGCTCGCGGGAGATCGCTTCGTGGTCGAGGACGTCAACCCAGGCGCCGTGACGGTGTCCGTGACGCTGCCCGACGGTCGCGCGGGCAAGGCGGACACGATGAGCGTCGCGGGCCAGACGACCCCGGTCGACGTCGTGGTGGAGCCGGGCAGTGCCATCTCGGGCCGGCTGGTCGACAAGGCAGGCAAGCCCATTGCCCAGGCGTTCGTGGACGTGGATGGCCTGACCTCGGCGCCCACGGGCGCGGATGGGCGCTTCCGGGTGGAGGATGTCGCGCCGGGCCAGCACCGGGTCATCGCCTGGAGCGAGAAGACGGAGCGCGCGGAGAAGAAGCTCACCCTGGCGGTGGGCAAGTCCCAGGACGTGGGCGACTGGAAGCTCGGGCCGCCGCGCATCGAGCCGGGGCGGCTGGGAATCTTCTTCGGGATGGCCGGAGACGACGTCCTGGTGCGCGGCGTGCTCGAGAGCATGCACGGCGATGCGCTTCGCGTGGGAGACATCGTCCAGTCCATCGATGGCGCCACGGTGCTGACGGCGGGAGAGGCACGTGAGCGTGAGTTGGGGGCGCCGGGCAGCCCCGCCATCCTGATCATCCGGCGCGACACGAGGACCTATCCCGTCACCCTCTCCCGAGCCCCCTGAGACGGCTGTGCGTAGCGAGCCGTCTCGCGGGTCCAGTCCGTGGTGCCTTGCATCAGGTTCTTGATCGCGGCGATGTCGCGGTCGATGACGCTCCAGGTCTCGATGCACTGGACGCCCTGTCGTATCCGCTGCTCCACGGCGGCGAAGGTCTCGACCCGCTTCGCGATCTCACCCTCGACCTGGTCCATGGCGGCGGCCTGCCCACAGCCCTCGTGATGCATCAGGAGGAGCACCATGTTGTGCATCTGCCCGCTCGCGGCCTCCTTGGGCGCTGAATAGATGTCGTTGACCATCACCACGACGTCCGTGCACAGCGAGCGCAGCGTCGTCATGTCCTCCGTGCCATGCACGGCGGGCGGAACGTCGAGTCCCTCGGAGCGTTCACAGATGTCGAGGCTCGGCAGGACGCCGATCGAGAGCCGTCGCGTGCGCAGATAGGTCTCGAGGTCCACGGGCCATCCTTGCGTGCGCTCACGCGCCTCCTGGTAGTACGACTCGAAGTACCCGGCGAGGTCCTGGGTGAACCGTGCCTTCCAGGACGCACTCGCGCCAGCGGTCGAACGCCCCCACAACTCCAGCAGGGCGGCGCCCAGGCGCGATGAGGGGTACCGCTGGGGGGTCGAGCCCTGGATCACCGCCAACAGTTCGTCCAGCACGGCGCGGGTCGCCTCGAGGTCGAGGCCGATCGGTCCATCGAACTGGTCGTCGAAGACGAAGAGCCACCCCATCCAGTCGCTCACCAGGTCGAGGCCCGCCCCCCGGCTGTTCGGACACATCCTCGCGGACAGCCGGTCGAACCGGCTCGCGTCATAGGTCCGCAGGGCTTCGGGCTGGACGATGAGTCCCTGGAAGGCCAGCCAATGCAGGGTGTGCGCCCGAGTGGCCTCGACGTCAGGGCTGATGCCCGCGACGTAGCGAAGGTCGATTCGAGGAACGCGGCTGTGCATGGAACCCTCCTGTTGGCTGTCGTCACGACGCCTTGGCTTGCTCCCGAGAAGGATTGAGGAGCGAGGCCCAGGGCCACGCGCCCTCCTTGGAGCGGAGCTGCTCGGAGTCGCTGTACCGGCCCGACTCCAGCGACCAGTCCAGGTTGCCCCGCATCCAGTTCTTCATCGTGGTGATGCTGCGGTCGATCTCACTCCAGACCCGCGGAGTCCGGACGCCCTGGCGCATCCGGACCTCCGCCTCCTCGAAGGCTCGGACCCATGACTCCACCTGCCCGATGGCCCACGCCTGGGCGGACGCCTCATCGACGCCCTGATCCCGCATGCGAAGCAGCACCAGGTTGTGCGTCTGCCCGATCGCCGCCTCCTTGCGGGCCGAGCAGATGTCGTTCACGCCCAGCACCACGTCCACGCACGTGGACCGCATGGTGGCCATCGGCTCACAGGCGACAATCTCTGGAGGGAGCTCGTAGCCGTGCATCGGCTCGCCGAGGTCCAGCCAGGGAAAGATGCCCGCCGTCTCACGCCGAGTGGCCAGATAGGTCGACAGGTCCCCCGGCACGCCGTCCCGCCAATCCACGGCCTCGCGTTGTTGTGCTTGGAGATACCGGACGAAGCTCGTCGCGAACCGCTCGACCCAGGCCTCACTCCGCCCCGCGACCAGCCGCCCCCACAGCTCGACCCAGGCGACCGCCAGCGGAGATGAGGGATACCGCCGAGGTGTCTCGGACCGGGTCACGGACAGGAACTCTTCCAGCGCGGCGCGACTGGCCTCGATGCTCCGGCCCAGCGGTCCGTCGAACTGGTCGTCGAAGATGAAGCCCCAGGCCATGAAGTCGTTCGCCAGGTTCAGCCAGGTGCCAAGGACCTCCGGGTACGTTCGCGCGGTGAGCCGGTCGATGCGCATCTGGTCGTAGATCCGCAGTGCATCCGGGCCCACGACGAGCCCCTGCCGTGACAGCCACCGCAGGGTGTGCGCGCGACAGGCCTCCGCATCCGGGCTGATGTCAGACGGATAGGGAATGCCTATCCGCGGAATCTCTGTGCGCATTCACGCACGATAATCAGCGCAATGTTCAGCAACAACCCGAAGGGTGTCCGACGGAACGACTCTCATTCCCGTGTGGTGCGGGGGATGACGACAGCCGGGTGCGGGGTCGACGCGAGCCCGCTATTCACACGCGGACGGCTTGAGGGATTCGAGCCCAGAGGCACGCCGCCGCTCCAGGCCATAGTAGGCGCCCTCAAGCGTTTCATGGCCTGCCAATATGCAGGACGCCAGATCCGCAGTCACCTTCGTAACCATCAACGATTATCAAAAGCATGTCACCCTTCTGGATGCCAGATAGCGTCATTCTGGATTGATAGTATTGACCCACATCGTCATTGCATCCCAAGATTTGAGACGTGTTCTTGTAGTTGCGAACTTCCAAAACAGTGTCGAAGCTCGACCCCAGGGTCGAGAAAACAAATGCCCCAGAATAAGGGGCCTTCCAAATATAGGCCATATCACCTGTGCCACCTGAGTTGCAGCTCAGTCGCCACTGGTTAGACACACCGCAGGTGTTATAGGCCGCAACAGTCGGGCTGACTCGACTGCCCAGGTCCCCACCGAACTCAGACTGGGAGACCTCACCCAGATATTCTGGCAGTAGATCGTCGTCTCCACCAAAAACCGCCTCTTCAGGAGCTGGACCGCACGCCCCGAACGACAGGACTCCAATCCCCGAGAGAAAAACAACCTGAATGACCTTTCGCATAGCACGCCCCATGGTCTTGAGCTTCACCAGGCACCGAGACACGTCTTGGACCAGGCAAGCCCTGGCGCTAGCGGCCGCCTGCTCGAAAGCTATGCATCGTCGATAGACAAGGTATCGCCTGATACGCCCAGGCCACTCGCGAAAATCGGACAGTCATTCAATGCCGCCACGATGCCAGCTCCAGAAGGCACTTATTCATCATCCACTTGTGGGCAGCGCGCCCGCAGAACCGTCCTGAGCCTGACTCGCGCTGGCGTCAGTGTCCCGCTGCGCCCCTGCGCTAGGGAACGCTTGCCCCCAGCATTCGGACGCGCCGACATGACGCCGACCGGGAGGTCCGCAGTGGGAATCCTCGAACCGATGCTCCGCCGGCCCGTGCTGCATCAAATCGCGCGCGGCTCCGTCTGCCCGCACTGCGCCGTGGGCTGAGAGCACGACACCTATGTCAAAGACGCGCGCAGGCATCGACATCGAGGGCGAACCCAACTCGTCCGTGTCCCGAGGCGGCCTGTGTCCGATGGGCTCCTCGACCGTCCAACTCGTCACCGGAACCCACGTCGCCTTTTTAAGTATAGGCCGAGCTTTGAGAGAAGCCTTACAGAGTCATGAGTGCGGAACTTTGCCGTCACTTCAAATTCACCCGTGCCACTCAATGACCCACCGCCGCACATTAGCCCTCGTCCTCAAAAGCACAAACGCCTTGCAACACCAGCCTTTATTCTGGCAATGTCAGCAATCTCGGCATAGCCGGATATTGCACCTTGGGCAGGAGTCCACATGAAGCGCTGTCATATCGGTGGCGTCGTTCTTGCGATTTCACTCTCTGCCTGCGGTGAGCCATCACGCAAAGAGGGGGCTTCGGGCACGCTCGATAGCAATCAGGCTTCTTTGCTGCCGCCAGGCGATCCGCTCATTGGGAGCTACTATCTCACGGTGGATTCGTCGTACACCATGGCAATCTTTTCTGACGGGACCGGCGAAATCACAGGGCTTTCGCCTTTTGAAACGTGCAGGTCTGTGGGTGATCCACTTTATCGCAACATCACGCTGGTGACTTCCTCGCCCGAGTGGAGTGTCTACGAGGCTGAGCATTACGAAGAATGCGGCGTCGTGAGTCCTGGTTGGCAGCCCACGATCATTCAACTCGGCTGCAATTCGGCCACATCTTTCTGCGGCATCTCGGAAAACGACGGTCGTGGGCTTGATTGGGTTTTCTATCAATACTGAGTGATGTCTGTGCCGTGATAGCCGGGTAGGAAGGGCTGCTTGCGGTCCTTCCTACATCCGGTCAACGACACACCCCACCAGCGACCGTCTGGAGTCCGACGTACTCAGGCCATGGTGGCCCTCCCGCTAAGTGTCTCGGGCACACTCGGCGTCCATCATCCGGACGCGCGCCGGCATGACTCCGACCGGGAGGTCCGCCGTGGGAATCCTCGATCTGATGCTCCGCTGGCCCGTGCTGCGTCAAATCGCGCGCGGCGACGTCAAGGCGCTCGGTGATACGGCCATAACGGAGCGCAGCCGGACGCTGGAGCCCCGCACCGCTCGCGCGGACCGCGTCGTCAAATCCGTCTGCCCCTACTGCGCCGTGGGCTGCGGACAGGACATCTACGTCAAGGACGAGCGCATCATCGACATCGAGGGCGACCCCGACTCGCCCATCTCCCGGGGCCGCCTGTGCCCGAAGGGCTCCGCCACCTTCCAGCTCGTCACCGGCACCCACCGCGTCCAGCACGTGCTCTACCGCCGTCCTGGCGGCTCCGAGTGGGAACGCCTCCCGCTGGAGCAGGCCATGGACATGGTCGCCGAGCGCGTGAAGCGCACCCGCGACGAGACCTGGGAGGACACCGACGTCAACGGCTTCAGCGTCCAGCGCACGCTGGGCCTCGCGCACCTGGGCGGCGCCACGCTCGACAACGAGGAGAACTACCTCCTCAAGCAGCTCTTCACCGCCCTCGGCATCGTCCAGGTGGAGAATCAAGCCCGCATATGACACTCATCGACGGTGCCCGGTCTGGGCATCACGCTGGGACGTGGCGGGGCCACGACCTTCCAACAAGACCTGCGGAACTCTGACTGCATCCTCATCCAGGGCTCCAACATGGCCGAGTGTCACCCGGTGGGCTTCCAGTGGGTGATGGAGGCCAAGGCCCGGGGGGCGACGGTCATCCACGTGGATCCTCGCTACACGCGCACCAGCGCCGTGGCGAACCAGCACGTGCCCATCCGTGTCGGCTCGGACATCGCGTTCCTGGGAGGGCTCGTGCGCTACGTGCTCGAGCACGAGCGCTACTTCAAACGGTGGGAGCGGTGGCGGCGCGCTTCGCGGTGTTCCATGGCGGGCAGGCGTCCGCGAGGAATCCTCAGGCGACGTTCAAGCCCCAGCGACAAGGGCATGGGGCGGCGGAGGTGACGGGCCACGCGGTGGCCTCGGATGGGAAGCCCTGGAGCTTCCCGTTGCCGGTGGTGCGGTGAGGGTGCGCCCTGGTGGTTCGGCCCTGTCTGGGGAGGGGCGCTGATACCAGGGGTAGTGGCACCCACGAGGCCCTCCCTTTTGGTCGCCAGGAGCGATAAACCTGGGGGAACCATGGCCGAGACCTCTTCGCTGAACATCCCCACTGTCGACCTTGCAGACCTTGCCTCCGGCGAGGCGAGCCGCATCGAGCGCGCCGCTGCGGCGCTGCGTGAGGCGTTTGGCGTCTTCGGTCTCGTGTACATCAAGAACCACGGCGTCGACACGCAGGCGCTCCATCGCTACTACGACGCCTTCGCGGCCTTCATCGCGCGCTCGGCCGAGGCGAAGAAGCCCTACGGTCGCGCGGAGCTCTGGTACCAGCGGGGCTGGACGCCGCCGAACACCGAGGTGGCCGTCGCCGGCAATGGGCAGCCGGACTTCAAGGAGTGCTACTTCGTCGCGCCCTACCCCAACGACGAGGTGGCGGCGATGGAGTTCCCGGAGCTGTATCCGGAGAACGTCTGGCCGCCCGACGCGCCGGAGTACTTCCAGGAAGGCATCGTGACGTTGGGGCGCTCGCTCCACGAGGCGGGCCTCAAGCTGCTGCGAGGCTCGGCGGTGGCGCTGGGGCTGCCCGAGGACACCTTCACCGCGCTCTGCGAGCGGGCTCCGCACATCACCCGCGCGCTCCAGTACCTGCCACTGCGTCCGGAGCAGGTGAACACGGACATCGTCTGGGGCGAGGAGCACACGGACTTCAACCTGCTCACGCTGCTGCCCGGTGGCCGGTTCCTGAACCCCGAGGGCAAGCCGGCGCCGAGCCCGGATGACAAGAGCGGGCTGTATCTGCGCACGCGCGCGACGGACGAGGATCCGCAGGGCCGCAAGGTCCGTGGCACCGCGCCGGCGGGCTGCATCGTGGCGCAGGTGGGACAGCAGCTGGAGATCCTCACGGGCGGCACGTTCCTGGCGACGCCCCACGTGATTACGGCGCCCGGAGTCGCGGGCTGGCAGCGTCAGTCCGCCGCGCACTTCGTGCATGTGCACACCAGCGCGGTGCTGTTCCCGCTGGAGAAGTTCCGCACGCCCTCGGCCATCCGCAGCTACGCGCCGCCGGTCCTCGCGGGGACGTATGACATCAAGACGCTCGTGGACATCGGCCTCGCGCCGCCGAGCGCGCTCGACAAGCTGGGCTACCGCCACTACGACCGGCTCAACCAGCAGCGCGCGGGCGAGTAGCTCCGCGACGAACCAAAAGACAGACATGTCTATCATTGCATTGATAGACATGTCTGCTTTGTCTTGGATTGCTCTCCTCTCATGCGGGCCTACCTGATGGTTCGTGCATGTAGGCACGAGTCACGGCCCCTGTATGATCGCTGCTCGAGAGGGCTGGAAATGGCTGAAGGGCTGTTCATGTAGGCATTGGCCTCCAGGATCCTGTTCGCGAGGGTGACAGGCCCTCGAAAAGTAGCTGATAAGCTGTTCATGTAGGCATTGCACATCCAATGCGTGCCATCCCAGCCAAGGCTCGCAGCGAAAAACCACTGAACATCATGGCAGTAGGCTTCAGGAGATATCGAGATGCAAAGCGGACGTACGACGACCGTGATGGTGGCGCTCAGTCTGGGTCTGGTGATGGCGGCGGGATGCGCGAAGAAGCCTGAGGTCCCCGGCTCTCCGGAGGATGTCTATCGGCGCTTCGCGCTCGCGAACCTCACGGGCAGTGAGCAGGCCATCCGCCCCCTCATCATCGACCACCCGGACGCGGCGATCCTATGGTCGGAAGGGGCCTACCCCGCGGACGTGGCGGAGGAACTCGGCAAGCACTACCGCGAGATGAAGATCGTCCGCATCGAGGAGAAGTTCGAGTGGGTCCTCATGAAGGGCTCCGACTCTCCTATCCCGATGGAGCTCCGTCGCATCGACGGGGTGTGGCGACTCGACGCGTCGCCGATCATCGACTTCCGCAAGCGGGCGGCCGCCCAGCGCGGATCCGACTCCAGTCGGCTCCCGTGAAAACCCCCTGAGAGTCTGTTCAGGGGGAGCGCGTGCCGCGACGCCAGGCGGCGGCGAGAATCCGGCGCCGGGCCACGACACGAGCCTCACTCCACGACGAACCAAAGGCAGCGTCGGAGACCCACGACGCTGCCCCCGCTGTCCTCAGGCCACCTTCTCCTCGATGACCGCGAGCTCCGTCCCCTCGCTCACCTGCTCACCGGGGTGATGACGGAAGCTCGCGAGCACGCCATCGCGCGGGGCGGAGATGGTGATCTCCATCTTCATCGCCTCCATCACCAGCAGCGGCGTGCCCTTGGAGACCTTCGCCCCCACCTCGGCCAGGTGCGCGATGACCTTGCCGGGCATCGGCGCGCGCAGCCCGCCCTCTGCCTCCGGGGCCGTCGCCTCGACGTCGAGCGGATCGAACGACTCCAGCTCCCACCGCCGGCCTCGCGCGAACACGCTCCAGCGCGCCCCCACCGGGACCACCGTCGCGTGAACCGTCCCCTCGGGCGACGCCAGCGTCACCGCGTCCCGCTCGCCCACCGTGAACCGCACCGGCAACCGCGCCGCGCTGTCCTGCCCCCCCGGCGCCGACACCCGCATGCCATAGGCCCCAGGACCGGTCTGCTCGGCGCGAATCTCCCGCACCACGTCCCCGTGACGCAGCGTCACCAGGAACGGCGCCACCGCGCCCAGCCGGAAGCCATCCAGCTGCGCCCACGGCGAGCCCGGCTCCGCCTTCGCGGCCTCGTCGCGCGCCCGCGAGAGCACCGCCACCGCGCCCAGCCGCCAGATGTCGTCGGGAATCTCCCCCTTGGGCGGCTGCAGCGCCTCGCGCTCACGCTCGATGAGGCTCGTGTCCAGGTTCGCCTGGGAGAACGATGCCGTCCTCACCAGTCGTCCCAGGAACTCCACGTTGTTCGCCACGCCGACGACCTGGTAGCGCTCCAGCGCCTCGCGCATCTGCCGCAGCGCCGCGTCCCGGTCCTCGCCCCAGACGATCAGCTTCGCGATCATCGGGTCGTAGTGCGTGGAGATCTCATCCCCCTGCTCCACCCCCGTGTCCACGCGCACGTGCCGCGACGTCTCCGGCGGCACCAGGTGCACCAGCCGGCCCACGGACGGGATGAAGCCCGCGTCCGGGTTCTCCGCGTAGATGCGCGCCTCCATCGCGTGGCCCCGGATGGACAGCTCCGCCTGCGTCTTCGGCAGCCGCTCACCGGAGGCCACCCGCAGCTGCCACTCCACCAGGTCCAGGCCGGTGATCTCCTCGGTGACGGGGTGCTCCACCTGGAGACGCGTGTTCATCTCCATGAAGTAGAAGTTCCCCGCGGGGTCCGCGATGAACTCCACCGTGCCGGCGCCCACGTAGTTCACCGCCTTGGCGGCGAGGATGGCCGTCTCGCCCATCTTCGCGCGCAAAGCCTCCGTCATCCCCGGCGCCGGCGCCTCCTCCAGCACCTTCTGGTGACGCCGCTGCACCGAGCAGTCCCGCTCGAACAGGTGCACGTAGTTGCCGTGCGTGTCACCGAACACCTGCACCTCGATGTGCCGCGGCCGCTCGACGTACTTCTCGATGAGCACCAGGTCCGAGCCGAACGCCCCCAGCGCCTCGCGCCGACACGACGCCAGCTGCGCCTCCAGGTCCTCCGCGCGGTCCACCCGGCGCATGCCCTTGCCGCCGCCACCCGCGCTCGCCTTGATGAGCACCGGGAAGCCGATGCGCTGGGCCTCCGCCTTGAGCCGCTCCACGCCCTGCTCGTCGCCGTGGTAGCCCGGCGTCGTCGGCACCTTCGCCTTCTCCATCAACGCCTTGGACGCGGACTTGGAGCCCATCGCCCGGATGGACTCGGCGTTCGGCCCCACGAAGACGATGCCCGCCGCCGCGCAGGCCTCGGCGAGCACGGGGTTCTCCGAGAGGAAGCCGTAGCCCGGGTGGATGGCCTGGGCGCCCGTCTTCTTCGCCGCGTCGATGAGCTTCTCCACCACCAGATACGACTCGCGCGCGGCGGGAGGCCCCAGCCGGACGGCCTCGTCCGCCAGGCGGACGTGACGGGCGCCCGCGTCGGCGTCCGAATAGACGGCCACCGTGCGGATACCGAGCCGACGCGCCGTGCGGATGATGCGGCAGGCAATCTCGCCGCGATTCGCGATGAGCAGACTTTCGAACATGGTCGAGTCCTACATCCGGAAGACGCCGAATCGAGTCTCCTGAATCGGAGCATTCAACACGGTCGAGAGTGAAAGGCCGAGCACGCGACGACTCTGCGAGGGGTCGATGACCCCGTCGTCCCACAGTCGCGCGGTGGCGTAATACGGGTGCCCCTGCTCCTCGTACTGCGCGCGGATGGGCGCCTTGAACTCCTCCTCTGCCTCCTTCGCCCACGTGCCTCCCTGGCCCTCGATTCCGTCCCGCTTCACCGTGGCCAGCACCGACGCCGCCTGCTCGCCGCCCATCACGCTGATGCGCGCGTTGGGCCACATCCACAGGAAGCGCGGCGAGTACGCCCGGCCGCACATGCCGTAGTTGCCGGCCCCGAAGCTGCCGCCGATCAGCATCGTCACCTTGGGCACCCGCGCGGTGGCCACGGCCGTCACCATCTTCGCGCCGTCCTTCGCGATGCCCGCGTTCTCCACCTTCCGGCCCACCATGAAGCCGGTGATGTTCTGCAGGAACACCAGGGGGATGCCGCGCTGCGAGCACAGCTCGATGAAGTGCGCGCCCTTCTGCGCCGACTCGCCAAACAGGATGCCGTTGTTGGCGATGATGCCGACCGGGATGCCGTAGAGGTGCGCGAAGCCCGTCACCAGCGTGGTGCCGTAGCGCGCCTTGAACTCGTCCAGCCGCGAGCCGTCCACCAGCCGGGCAATCACCTCGCGCACGTCGTAGCGCTTGCGGGCGTCGAACGGGATGATGCCGCCCAGCTCGCTCGGGTCGTAGAGCGGCTCCTCGGAGCGCTCCAGCGCCACCGTGTGCGGCCGCGTGCGGTTCAGGTTCGCCACGATCCGCCGCGCGAGGAACAGCGCGTGCGCGTCGTTCTCCGCCAGGTGGTCCGCCACGCCGGAGATGCGCGTGTGCACGTCACCGCCGCCCAGGTCCTCGTTGGTGACGACCTCGCCGGTGGCCGCCTTCACCAGCGGCGGGCCGCCCAGGAAGATGGTGCCCTGGTTCTTGACGATGATGGTCTCGTCGCTCATCGCCGGCACGTACGCGCCGCCCGCCGTGCACGATCCCATCACCACGGCGATCTGCGGGATGCCCGCCGCGCTCATCTGCGCCTGGTTGAAGAAGATGCGGCCGAAGTGCTCCCGGTCCGGGAACACGTCGTCCTGGCGCGGCAGGTACGCGCCGCCGGAGTCCACCAGGTACACGCACGGCAGGCGGTTCTCCTGGGCGATCTCCTGCGCGCGCAGGTGCTTCTTCACCGTCATCGGGTAGTACGTGCCACCCTTCACCGTCGCGTCGTTGGCGACGATCATGCACTCCTGGCCCTGGACGCGGCCGATGCCGGCGATCATCCCCGCGGACGGGGACTCACCGCCGTACATGTTCCAGGCCGCCAGCTGGCCGATCTCCAGGAACGGCGAGCCGGGGTCCAGCAGGCGCTCGACGCGATCCCGGGGCAGCAGCTTGCCTCGGGAGACATGGCGCTGGCGGGAGCTCTCGCCGCCGCCCTTGGCAGTGAGCGCCACCTTCTCGCGCAGGTCGCCGACCAGCTTCTGCATCGCCTCCGCGTTCGCGCGGAAGTCGGCGGAGCGGGTATCCGTGGTTGATTTGAGGATGGCCATGGTGGTGTTCCCTATGCGGTCTCGGCGAACAGCTCGCGCCCGATGAGCATGCGGCGGATCTCCGACGTCCCGGCGCCGATCTCATAGAGCTTGGCGTCGCGCCACAAGCGCGCCGTGGGGTACTCGTTGACGTAGCCATTGCCGCCGAGGATCTGGATGGCCTGTCCCGCCATCCACGTCGCCTTCTCCGCGGAATAGAGGATGGCGCCCGCGGCGTCCTTGCGCAGCGTCCTGGCGTGGTCCGCCTTGTCGCAGGCCTGACCCACCGCGTAGACGTACGCGCGGCACGCCGACCACGACGTGTACATGTCCGCGAGCTTCGCCTGGATGAGCTGGAACTGGCCGATGCTCTCCCCGAACTGCTTGCGCTCGTGGACGTACGGCAGCACCACGTCGATGCAGGAGCCCATGATGCCCAGGGGCCCACCGGCGAGCACCGCGCGCTCGTAGTCGAGCCCCGACATGAGCACCTTCACGCCCGCGCCCACGCCGCCGAGCACGTTCTCCTCCGGCACCTCGCAGTCCTCGAAGAAGACCGGGTACGTGTTGGAGCCGCGCATGCCCAGCTTGTCCAGCTTGGTGCCGAAGCTGAGCCCCTTGGAGCCGCCCTCGACGATGAAGGCGGTGATGCCCTTGGGGCCCAGCGCCTCGTCCGTCTTCGCGTAGACCACCAGCACCTTCGCGTTGGCGCCGTTGGTGATCCACATCTTGGCGCCGTTGAGGATGTACTTGTCCCCGCGCTTCTCGGCCTTGAGCTTCATGCTGACGACGTCCGAACCCGCGTCCGGCTCGCTCATCGCCAGCGCGCCCACGTGCTCGCCGCTGAGGAGCCCGGGCAGGTACTTGCGCCGCTGGGCGTCGGTGCCGTTGCGGTAGACCTGGTTCACGCACAGGTTCGAGTGCGCGCCGTAGGACAGGCCGACGGACGCGGACGCGCGGGAGATCTCCTCCATGGCGACGATGTGGGCCAGGTAGCCGAGGCCCGCTCCGCCATACTCCTCGCTCACCGTCATGCCGAGGACGCCCAGGGCGCCCAGCTTCGTCCAGAGGTCCTCCGGGAACAGGTTCTCCCGGTCGATGTCGGCCGCCCGGGGAGCAATCTCCTTGGCGGCGAAGGCGCGCACGGTGTTGCGCAACATCTCGACGGATTCACCGAGCGCGAAGCCCAGCTCTGCGAAGTGAGCCATGAAGTCGTTTCCCAACCAGCGTCTCGAGGTGGCTGGCGGACATTAGGTACGAGGGAGGGCTCGCGTGCGCCAGGGTGGTTGCAAATCGTGCCAACCAGGCCATGCTGCTCGCCGATGCCCCGACGCCTCCAGCGCTCCCCCGAACCCCTGCCGCGCGCGGAGACGCCCATGGCGTTCGTCCGCGCCATCGTGCTCGCGTACGAGAAGTACGGGGTGGACCCGCACGACGCACTGCGAAAGGCGGAGATCACCCGCGCGCAGCTCGGCCGGGTGTCTGCGCGCATCAACGCCGGGCAGTTCGAGACGCTCTCGGCCACGGCGATGCAGGAGCTGGATGACGAGGCCCTGGGGTGGTTCACCCGCCGGCTCCCCTGGGGGACGTACGGGATGCTCTGCCGGGCCTCGCTCAGCTCACCGACGCTGGGCATCGCGCTGCAGCGCTGGTGTCGCCACCACCGGCTGCTGACCGAGGACGTCCTGCTCTCACTCGAGGTGGAGGGCACGACGGCGCGGCTCGCCATCGAGGAGCGGCACGAGCTGGGGGCCATGCGCGAGTTCTGTCTGCTCAGCAGCCTGCGCTACGTGCATGGGTACGCCTGTTGGCTGGTCAACTCACAGCTGCCCCTGCGCGAGGTGACGTTCCCCTTCGCGACGCCGGCGCACCAGTCCGTGTACCCGCTCCTGTTCCCGGGGCCGGTGCGCTTTTCGGCCACCCGCGCCAGCATGAGCTTCGACGTGGGCTACCTGGAGCTGGCGGCCAAGCGTGACGAGCAGGCCCTGCGGGCGATGCTCAAGCGGGCGCTGCCGCTGACGGTGCGGCAGTACCGGAGGGACCGGCGGCTGGTCGAGCGGGTGCGCTCACAGCTGAGCGACCCTCGCGCCTCGGGGACCACCGCGCAGCACGTGGCGTCCGCGCTGCACGTGTCGGTGCGCTCGCTGCATCGACAGCTGGCGCTCGAGGGGACGTCGCTGCAGAACCTCAAGGACGACGTGCGGCGACGCCACGCGCTGGAGCTGCTCGGGCGCTCCTCGGTGCCCATCAAACACGTGGCGCTGGACGTGGGGTACGCGGACGAGAAGATCTTCTCGCGAGCGTTCAAGCAGTGGACCGGAGAGTCGCCGAGCGAGTACCGCCAGCGGCTCCAACGCGCGGGCGAGTGAGGTCTCAGAACGACTGGCGCAGCACGGCCTCCACCGCGGCCTTGCGTCCTGGGCTCAGGCGCAGCCGGGTGCCGTCGCGCAGGATGACGACCCAGCCCTTGTCCACGTCGGGCTCCAGCTCCTTGATGCGACTGACGTTCACCAACGTGGACCGGTGGACGCGCACGAAGCACTTCGGGTCCAGCCACTGCTCGACCCGGTTGAGCGTCTCGCGCAGCATGGGGCTCTTCGCGCCGGAGTGCAGCACGACGTAGTTGCCCTCCGCCTCGCACCAGTCCAGCTCGGCGACGGGCACGACGACCACCTTGCCGTCCGTCTTCACCGCGATGCGCTCCAGGTACTGTCCGGTGTCCGCGGGCGGCGCGTTGGCCGGCGTGTAGCCCGCGAGCAGTGACGACAGTCGCTCGAGGAGCGCCCGCTCCCGGCCCTGCTCACGCTGCTTGCGTGCGCGAGAGAGCGCCTCCTGGAAGCGGGCCGCGCTGAAGGGCTTGAGGAGGTAGTCGAGGGCGTTCGCCTCGAAGGCGCGCACGGCGTGCTGGTCGAAGGCGGTGACGAAGATGACCGGCGGCATCAGCTCGGGCCCGACTTCGCGCAGGACGTCGAAGCCGTCGACCTCGGGCATCTGGACGTCGAGGAACACCAGGTCCGGCCTCTCTCGGAGGATGACGTCCACCGCGTCGCCTCCGCTCTCGCATTCCCAGAGCGCCGTGACGTCGGGGGCACGGGACAAGAGGTGGCGCACGTTGTCGCGGGCCAGCGGCTCGTCGTCCACCACCAGCACCCGCCAGCCTGCCTCGCTCCCCTCACCCATTCGCTGCCCTCCCCTGCGGTGACGGCTCGACCGTGGACACCTGGAACGGAAGCTCCACGCGGGCCAGGGCGCCACCGCCCGGTGCGTCCTCGAGGGTCACACCATAGCCTTCGCCATGGAGTTGCTGGATGCGCTCGCGGGTATTCGCCACGCCGATTCCCGTTCCGGGTGTGCTCCCTGGACGGAGCCCGGGGCCGTCGTCGCGGACCTCGAGCACCAGCCGTTCGCCCCGTCTCAGGGTGCGGACCCGGATGTTCCCTCGGGCCGCGCGGCGGGAGGTGCCGTGCTTGATGGCGTTCTCGACCAGGGGTTGAAGGACGAGCATGGGCACGCGTGCCCCCAGCGTCTCAGGCTCCGCTTCCAGGTGGAAGCGCAGGCGACTGCCGAAGCGGAGCTGCTCGATGCCGAGATAGCGGCGGACCAGCTCCAGTTCCTCGGCCAGGGCAATGCCCTGCTCGTTGCGTCCGTCCAGGCTGGCTCGCAGCAGCGAACCCAGCTCCACGAGCGCGTCCTCGGCCTCCGCGTTCCGCGTCTGTCGAACGAGAGAGACGACGGCGTTCAACGTGTTGAAGAGGAAGTGCGGGTCGAGCTGCGCCCGGAGCGCCTCCAGCCGCGCCTCCGCCAGACGTGCCGCGAGCCGCGACTCGCCCAGCTCCCGCTCACGGGCTCGACGGAACGCGCCCAGCGTCGCCCAGGCCGCGAGGAACAGCAGGTACTCGAAGGACCCGAGCACGCCTCGCTCCAGCAGGAGTCTGCGGAACCCGTCGGTGAACGTGAGCCCGCGAGTCGACCACGACTCAAGCACCGAGAACGCCAGCGAGAGCAGCACCGAATGGGCCAGGACGAAGCCGCCACCCAGCGCAATGAGCCATCCCCCGGTCCGAGCTTCGAGCGGAGCATCGCGCGACACCCGGCGGAGCGTCATGAGCACCAGCGGCACCAGCAGGGCCCAGACACTGTAGGGAATCAGGGCCAACGCCAGCGCGGTCGAAAAGCCCTGCTGCGCCCCAGCGTGGGCATTCAATGCCTGCGGCACGGCTGCGAGCAGCCCCGTGCTCGAACCGATAAGCCAAATCCTGCCCCGAGGGATAGCCCCCCTCTGCGCCAGTCCTCCTCCGGGAGTCCCCGGCCCCCTCTCCTCGTCAATGCCCACGGAGCGACAGTGTAGCAGTCAACACCGCTATTGGTCATGAGGGATGGCGAGGTGACTTACACGATTAGACTCACCAAGCACACTGCGCAACCAACGGCACCTCAGTAGGGCGAAAGCATCCAGAGATGACAAGCTCCTCGGCATTCTCCAGTGTCGCGACCGAAACGGCCGCGAAGATCGCGGAAGAACTCTCCAAGAAGTATATCCTCTCGGAGAGCTCCTTGATCGCCCAATCCATAGGCGGAGCAGTCTTCGGTGGCCTTGCGACGATCGTCTTGGGAGACCTGCTGTCAGCGGTGTTCCCTCCCGACGGCTCGGACTATTTTGATTGTCTCACCAGACTCGACGAAATCGTCAATCAGGCCATCGAAAAGAACACCCAGAGCCAGATTTCCGGCGCATTCAACGAAGTCTTCAGGAGCATCAAGAATGAATATGCCCCGCTGAGAAATGATTCAACCCCACTGGCGGACAAGGCAAATAAGCTCTTGGACCAATTGCGGCAGCACGTCCAAACGATCACGACCGCAAGCGCCGGCGGAGGTCTGGGAACCCTTCAGACAGATCAATACGCACAGATTGGTTTTCCGGCGTTCCTTCTTGGCGCCAATCTGCACCTCGCCCTGCTCCAAGAAATGGCAATCATGTACTATTTCGTGGATCAGGAGACATATGAGGCATACATCAAACCGCGAAGCGGAGTCATCGCGCAGTACGCAAGTGACTATGTGGATTTTGCCAGAACGACCTGGGAGAAGATCAAAGTCTCGCGAAGGGACCAGATCTCGATCCAAAAGGCCGCTCGGCAGATCAGCACGGGACGCGGCGTTGTCTGGGAGGACTACGTCGCCGTGTTCGATCAAGGCAAGGAAGACATGGGGTTCTCATCCTATACCAGTGAGATGAAGGGATTTGCGGCGCTCTATGTCGACAAGTCCCTCTGGCCTTCCCGGCTGCAGGAGCTGTCCAATTCCCTGAACAACCCGCCAGGCATCGCCAACTCCTGGTCCACGCTGATAGACACGCCTACTGGCGCATCAATAGCAACCTGGCCACCCTCGCAAGCTCCGATCGAACCCGGCAAGGTCTATTACATCATGGCCGCGTCAAATGCCGCCCACGGGGAAGTCGACACACTTGCTCCTGGAGATGTATTGGCGTCCACGACGGGGGCATATCTATTTGCGTGTCAGGAGGATGGGCAGTGGACGTTATCCATGCTTGGAGGAGACGTGCTCTGGCATGCCAATGGTGCCGGTCCAGGAGGGGTGGCGTTCATGCAAGACGATGGAAATTTCGTCATCTACAAGGATGGAATTGCACAGTTCGCGTCGGGGACTCAGTCGAATCCCCATGCCATCCTCGTTGTGTCGAATGACGGTCAGCTCCAACTCTACCTGCAGGCGCCTTCAGAATACGCGCCGACGCGGACCCCTATCTGGTCGAGGCCGTGAGTCGACTTCGAGCGTAGTTGGATCGCCGATCGGCTATGCTCCTCCGACTCCGTGAGCACGACGCCCCCGGGCTCCGCGCCCAATGACTCCAGTTCCCATGTTCCCGGGACCTCTCCCGGACGAACTCCCACACTGCACATGACGGAGGCCCCGGCGCCCCCGTCATCTGGAGGGCTCGCGAGAAACACGGGGACCGCGCTGCTCGTTGCCTTGGGGCTCGCCCTCCCGGCGCTCACGGCCTACTTGATTCGCCCGCCACCACGGAGCCCTATCAGCGAGTCCTCGCCCATCTCGACTCCCGAGCCCTCGGCGGCGCCACCGGATGCACGCACGGGCCCCGTGAGCATCTGCGTCCTGAAGTTCCGCGACGTCAACCAGGACACCTCCCTCGAGCTCGCCCTGGCCGAGTCCGTCATCACCGACATCGGCGCCCATCCCGGACTTCGCCTCGTCGAGCGCGAGCAGCTCGACCTTCCGATGAAGGAACAGGACTTCCACCAGTCGGACCGCGTGGACCCGGAGACGCGCGCTCGTCTGGGTCGCCTCATCGGCGCCGAGGTTGTCGTGCTCGGCAGCATCCAACGCGCCGGTCCCCTGCTCCGCGTCGCCGCCCGGTTCGTCCACGTGGAGACCGGCGAGGTGCTCGACACCGCGCGCGTCGAGGGCCCCGCACAGCAGCCCTTCGAGGTGCAGGACGCCCTCACCGCACGGGTTCGCACGCTCCTCCCGGCACTGAACGCAAGGCTGCGCCCGTGAGCCCAGCCCGCGCACTCCTGCTCCTCCTCCTCTGCGCCCAGACCGCGTTCGCGGCCACCCCGTCCAAGCCCCCACCGGGTCCCGCCGCGGTGATGCCGTTCCGCAACCTCAACGGCGACACGTCCATGGACTGGCTCGCGCGCGGCATGACGGAGACGTTGATCTCCGACCTGCGCGCCAGCGGACGCGTCCAGGTCGTCGAGCGCGAGCAGCTCGAAGCGGCACTCGCCGAGCTGAGCGCGAAGGACCGACAACAGCTCACCGAGTCCTCGGCCGTCCGCGTGGGCCGGCTCGTCGGCGCCCGGACCCTGGTCCTCGGCAGCATCCAACGCGCGGAGAATCAGGTCCGCATCAACGCGCGCTTCATCGACGTGGAGACGGGCGTCGTCCTGGACACCGCCAAGGTCACCGGCTCCCTGGAGCGCATCTTCGCCCTCCAGGACCAAGTCTGTGGCCGGCTGCTCCGTGAGCCCGTGAAGCCACGCGCGGGACGCCCCTCGGGCAAGGCGGCCGTGCTCGCGCTCGAGACCTACGGCCGCGCCATGGCCACCACTTCGCCCGATGAGCGCGCGTGGCTGCTGCGCGCGACGCTGTCCGGCTCGCCGGACTTCGCCTACGCCCAGGAGGAGCTGTCCCGGATGGACCAGCGCCTGGCCGAGCTCGCGCGCGAGGCAGAGCCCGAGGTGAAGGACGAAGAGGCTCGCCTGCGTGGCGTCATGGAGGACCCGAAGAGCCCCGCGGACGAGCGCTCGGCCGCGGCCCTCCAGCTCCTCAACCTGTCCCGCGCGCGCGGACGCTGGCGCACGCTCATCCGTGATTCCGAGCGCATCCTCGCGCTCGACCTGTCCGCGCATCTCGGTCGCCGTCCGTCCGAGGAGGCCTCGCTCTACCGCTTCCAGGCCTTCGGTTATCTCGACGACTGGGACGCCCAACGTGTCGCGGGCGAGGACTTCCTGCGCCGCTGGCCGCTCAGCCCCCTGGCGGCCTATGTGGACCTGATGCTGCGCACCACCGCGAGCAACGTGGCGGACGGCCAGCGGGCCTTCGAGAAGATGCGCGCGGACCTCGCCGCGGAGGAACAGGCCGTGGCCCTGCGGATCAGCGAGCTCGAGAAGAAGGGCAAGCCCACGCAGGAGGAGCACCGCAAGATCGCGCTGCGTCGGTGCCTGGAGCACAACAACCACCCGCGCTTCCGCGTCCATGTCCTGGCTCCATGCCGCGCGTACTACGAGACCTGGAGCGCCAGCGCGACGACCCCCGCGCAGAAGAACGACCTGCGCTACGCGAGGGAGGCGGAGCTGACCTCCCTCGTCGGCCTGCGCCGCTACGCCGAGGCCCGTGCGCGTCTCGCCGCCTTCCGCCAGGAGGACCCCGACGGCGAGCGCATCAGCCGCGCCCGCGCCGTGGTGCTCAACATCGGTGCCCACGAAGAGGAGTGAGCCTCAAGGCACGATCGCGGGCAGCTTCGTCACGAACCCGTCCGGATTGCCCAGGAGCGTGTTGCCCTCGTAGTTCCCCTCCAGGTAGCCACCCAGGTACAGGTTGTCGTCCTCGTCCAGCACGACGCCCATCGGGTACACCGGCTTCTCCACGCCGCCGAGCACCGCCGGCGCCGTCTGCCGGATCCACTGGATGGCACCCGCAGTGTCCATCTTGAAGACGAACGGATGTCCCGCGCCTCCCGTCGTGTCCGTGGGCGAGCTCACGTCCCCGTGGCCCGTCCCCGCCACATAGAGGAAGTTGTCGAACGGGTTGCTGAAGAGGCTCCAGGCGAAGTTGCCCGCGCCGGAGTCCAGCTCCTTCACCCACTGCCGCGTGCCCGCCGGGCTGTAGCGCGCGACGAAGGTCGCGACCTGGGGCGTGCCCACCGGCAGCCCATCCATGCCGCCGCCGCTGTACCCCGTCACGTAGAGCTGGCCGTTCGTGTCCACCGCCGCGTCCCGGAGGCTCGCGTTCGTGCCCGGCGCCCCCAACAGCCGCGTCCACTGCTTCACGCCATCCGCGTCGTACTTGATGATGAACGCATCCTCCGGACCGGTCAGCACCTGGCCGTCCAGGTTGCCCGCCGTGATGCCCGCGACGTAGACGTTGCCCGAGTCATCCGCGGCGGCCCGATTGGCCCGCGTGCGCTGCCCCGCGACGCCGAACTGCCGCGTCCACAGCAGCGTGCCCGCCGCGTTGAACTTGCTGACGAACCCATCCGCGATGCCCGTCTTCGTATTGCCCGGCAGCGCCCCGTCCGTCTGCCCCACCAGGAACGCGTTGTCGACGTGGTCGAGGGCCACGCCGAGCCCCTCCGTCCCAGCTCCGGGGGCACCCACCTGCCGCGTCCAGCCGTGCACCCCCGTGTAGCGGTAGCGCAGCAGGAACGCATCCTTGGTCCCGATCAACGGCGCCCCCTGCAGCGAGCCGCTCGTGTACCCGGCGACGTAGATCTCCTCGAACCACCGATTGCGCGCCACGCTCTCGCCCACGACGATGCCGTTCGGCACGCCCAGCTGCCTGTGGAAGCTGACGTTCCCATTCCAGTCCCTCGCGGTGAGGAACGCGTCCATGCCGCCCACCAGCGGCGAGCCATGCAGCCCCACGTTGGTCATGCCCGTGACGTAGGTCCGCGCCGCCGGGTCGCCCGCCATGTCGTGGATCCGGGTGAAGCCGCCCGTGGCACCGGCTGTGTTCGTCCACAGGTCATCCACCGACGGGAAGGCCCGGCACTCGTACATCTCCATCAGGTTGAGCGAGATGGTCTCGATGCCCGCGCGGGCGTCGTTGTCGTCCGTCACGTTCAGGCGGTACTTCTTGTAAGCACCCGGGGAGGCCACGTCGAACTGGCGCCGCTCGACGCCCGCCCACCCCGTCTGCGCCGAGCGCGTGTCCACCACCACCCACGCGCTGCCGTTCCAGCCCTCGAACGTCCAGTTGCGTGGCGCCCGCGAGGTGATGCCGCCGTTGTTGTAGCTGAGCGCGTAGCGCCGAACGATGCGCGGCAGCCCCGGGAACTCGTAGGCCAGCCACGCGGGTGCGACGCTCTTGGTGGACAGCCAGAAGGCGCTCGTGTTGTCGAACGCCTTCCACGCCTCGTAGATCGTGGGGTTCGACGTCCACCCGCCGGAGCTGGTGACGATGCCCGAGGGGCTGGTGGCGCTCGTCATCACCGGCAGGATGTTGACGCAGTTGTCGAGGGCCTGCGCCGAGCTCGTCAGCTCCTCCTGGGGCCCGTCGGCAGGTGGCTCCCCACCCTGGCAGCCCCCCAGCGCCAGCGCGCCGAACAACGCCCACCCCGCTACCGCGTTCACGCCTCTCATGGTGTCTCTCCTTCGACCCGCCACGGGCCCCGTTGATGGGGCTCCGGGGGGCCACGGAGATACCGGCCCCCCGGGAAACGGCCGGGAGGAGAGTGACGAAACCGCCCCCGGGCGGGACGAAACCGCCCCCGCCGGGGATGAGACCTGAATCAAAGTTCATATTTTCCAGCCCCTTGCGAGCGAGCCGCTTTTCCACGCGCTGCGTCGAAAGAATCGGCCTTGCCGCAGGGCGACCCAACCCATTGAATGGTGCTCATGAAATTCCTGCGTGAGCTGCGCTCGGTCCTGAACCTGACGGTGCTGGTGGCGGGGCTCGGCTACTTCGTCGACCTCTTCGACATCACGTTGTTCGGCGTGGTGCGCGCCGCCTCGCTCCGCGACATCGGCATCACCAGCCCGGAGGAGGTGCTGTCGAAGGGCATCCTCATCTACAACTGCCAGATGGTGGGGATGATGGTGGGCGGCCTGCTGTGGGGCGTGCTCGCCGACAAGCGCGGACGGCTCTCCGTCATGTTCGGCTCCATCCTGCTGTACTCGTTCGCCAACCTGGCCAACGCCTTCGCCTGGGACGTGACGAGCTACGCGGTGTTCCGCTTCCTGGGCGGCGTGGGGCTCGCGGGGGAGCTGGGCGCGGCCATCACCCTGGTCGCCGAGTCGCTCCCCAAGGAGAAGCGCGGCCTGGGCACCACCATCGTCGCGACGCTCGGCATGCTCGGCATCGTCGCCGCGGCCTTCGTGGGGCAGCACCTCAACTGGAAGGTGGCCTACTTCACCGGCGGCATCATGGGCATCGCGCTGCTGTTCGCCCGCTTCAAGGTCTCCGAGTCGGAGCTGTTCACCAAGAAGACGGACCCGTCGCGCGCCAATCCGCTGCTGCTGCTGCAGGGCAACCGCTTCCTCAAGTACATCTGCTGCATCCTCATCGGCGTGCCCATCTACTTCACCACGGGCATCCTCTTCACCTTCGCGCCGGAGCTCACCGCGGGCCTCAACGTCCAGGGCACCGTGACGGCCGGCAACGCCATCCTCTACGGCTCCATCGGCCTGACGATTGGCGACCTGCTCGCGGGCCTCTTCAGCCAGTGGCTCAAGAGCCGCAAGCGCGCCGTGGCGCTCAACCTGGTCGGAGGCTTCCTGCTGATGCTCGTCTACGGGCTGGTGCCCGGGCTCACCAGCACCATGGTCTACATCTTGAGCTTCCTCATCGGCATCATGGTGGGCTACTGGGCGGTGCTGGTGACGATGGCCGCCGAGCAGTTCGGCACCAACATCCGAGGCACGGTGGCCACGACGGTGCCCAACTTCGTCCGGGGCTCCGCCGCCATCGCCGCCAGCGGCTTCGCCGTCCTGAAGGGCCACATCAGCGTGCCCGCCGCCGCCCTCACCGTGGGCAGCATCTGCTTCGGCCTGGCCCTGCTGGCCCTCACCCGCATCGAGGAGACCTTCCACCGAGACCTCGACTACGAGGAGACCGGCCCCGACGCGGCCACCGCGCCGAGCGCTGGCCCCCAGGCCTCCTGAAGCGGCCCCTTCAGCCCTGGCGCGCGCGCACCCGCACGGGCATGCCGCGCTTGGGCACGAAGGTCAGCCGCGTCTGCCACTCCACCGGCGTGCGGCCCAGGTACTCCACGTCGCAGCGTTGCAGCAGCAAGGCCAGCGTCTGCACCGTGTCCACCTGGGACATGTGCTGGCCCACGCAGATGCGCTGACCCGCTCCGAAGGGCACGTAAGCGCACTTGTGCTGCCCCACCTGCCGCTCCGGCAGGAAGCGGTCCGGGTCGAACGTCTCCGCGTCCTTCCAGTGGTCCGGGTGCCGGTGGATGGCGTACGGGCACATGAGCAGCTGCGTCCCCTTCGGGAGCATGACGCCGCCCACCTCCACGTCCTCCGCCGTCTCGCGCAGGATGGTCCACGCCGGAGGGCTCAGCCGGTTGATCTCCTGCACCACCCGCGTGGTGTACGGGAGCTTCGCCACGTCCTCGTACTTCGGCGCCTCGTCGCCGCACACCTCCCGCACCTCCTCGCGGATGCGGCGCACCACGTCCGGGTACTGGGTGCACGCGTGCACGGCCCACGTGAGCGACGTGGCGATCATCTCGAAGCTCGCGCCGAAGAGGTTCACGATCTCGTCGCGCACCTCCTTGTCGTTCATCGACTCGCCCGTCTCCCGCGCGCGCGACTCCACCAGCATGGACAGCAGCGTGATGTCGCCGTCGCGGGTGCCGCGCTCCCGGCGCTTGCTCAGCCGGCCGTAGATCCACCCGTTGATGAGCCACAGCGCCATGCCCATGCGCGGGGCCTTGGGGTCGAAGCGGGGCAGGAGCTTGTAGAACAGCACGCCCCACGGCGTGTGGCGCCGGCCGAACACGTCGATGGCGTCCATGATGCGCGCGAAGTGCTCCTCGCGGGGGCTCTCGTCGAAGCACGTGCGCCACATCACCCCGAACATCAGGCGCGCGGCCTCCGTGTACATGTCGAAGGACTCCCCCTTCGCCCCCAGCGCCATCCACCGCTCCACCCCCTTGTGCAGCTCGTCCGAGAACAGCCCGGACCACAGGCGCACCTTCTCCTTGCTGAACAGCGGCTGGACCATGTGCCGCTGGCGCTTCCAGTGGTCCCCCCGGCTCACCGTCAACCCATTGCCGTTGAAGGGGTTCTCGATGCGCGGCTTGGGGAACAGCTGCGGCTCGTCGATGAGCACCCGCTTGACGTCCACGGGGTTTCGCAGGAACGCGATGGGGGTGCCGTAGACCCGGACGAGGGACACGTCGCCGTACTCGGCATGGAGCTTGTTCGCGAGCGCCAGGGGCTCGTTGAGCATGGGGAAGAAGCTCCCCAGGACGGGCAGTCCCCGGGGGCCGGCCACGCGGCGCCCGGAGGATGAGTTCACGGAGGTGTCCATGGCCCGATTTGCGCCGGTCACCTCCGGGCCGTCAAGGTGGCCCCACTGACTTGAACCCGACGTCCGCCCTCGGACCGGTTGCGCCGGGCCCCTCAGCCGCCCTATCCCCTGGACCCAGCCATGGCTCCCTCTTCCATCCGACCCATCCAGAAAGTGCTGTGCGCCAACCGCGGCGAGATCGCCATCCGCGTGTTCCGGGCCTGCAACGAGCTCGGCATCCGCACCGTCGCCATCTACAGCGACGAGGACCGGACCCACGAGCACCGCCACAAGGCGGACGAGGCCTACCTGGTGGGCCGAGGCAAGCGCCCCGTGGAGGCCTACCTGGGCATCGACGAAATCCTCGACGTGGCCGAGCGCGCCGGCGTGGACGCCATCCACCCCGGCTACGGCTTCCTGTCGGAGAACGCTGGGTTCGCCGAGGCCTGCGAGCGCCGGGGCATCCGCTTCATCGGCCCCACCTCCGCCGTCGTGCGGACCATGGGCGACAAGGTCGCCGCCAAGCAGCTGGCGAAGCAGGTCGGCGTGCCCACCGTGCCGGGCACCACGCTGGAGGGCGACGACGCGAGCGTGCTCGCCCAGGCGCGCCGGTTCTTCCAGGAGCACGGCGGCCCGGTGCTGGTGAAGGCCGCCCACGGCGGCGGCGGGCGCGGCATGCGCGTGGTGCGCGAGGAGAAGGAGCTGGAGGCGGCGCTCACCTCCGCGCGCTCCGAGGCCCAGAGCGCCTTCGGCTCCTCGGCGGTGTTCCTGGAGAAGTTCCTGGAGCGGGTGCGCCACATCGAGGTGCAGCTGCTCGGTGACCTCCATGGCGGCCTGGTCCACCTGCACGAGCGCGACTGCTCGGTGCAGCGCCGGCACCAGAAGGTCATCGAGATCGCCCCCGCGCCCAACCTGGCCCCCGCCCTGCGAAGCGCCATCTGCGACGCGGCGGTGCGGCTGGCGCGCGAGGCGGGCTACAGCAGCGCGGGCACCGCGGAGTTCCTCGTCTCCGACAGCCACTTCTACTTCATCGAGTGCAACGCGCGGCTCCAGGTGGAGCACACCGTCACCGAGCAGGTGACGGGCGTGGATCTGGTGCAGAGCCAGATCCGCATCGCGGAGGGCTACGCGCTCGGCTCACCCGAGGTGGGCATCACCTCGCAGGCGTCGCTGCAGCCGCGCGGCTACGCGGTGCAGCTGCGCGTCACCACGGAGGACCCGTCCAACAACTTCATGCCGGACGCGGGCATCATCACCGCGTGGCGCGCGGCCACCGGCTTCGGCATCCGCCTGGACGGCTCCAACGGCTACACCAACGCGCACATCTCGCCGTTCTATGACTCCATGCTGGTGAAGGTCATCGCCTACGCGCCGACGTTCGAAGGCGCGGTGATGAAGGGCCAGCGCGCGCTGCGCGAGTTCCGCATCCGCGGCGTGAAGACCAACCTGCCCTTCCTGGAGAACGTGCTGCGCCACCCCGCCTTCCAGGCCGGTGAGACGTACACGCGCTTCATCGACGAGACGCCGGAGCTGTTCCAGCTCACGCCTCGCAGGGATCGCGCGAGCAAGCTGCTCACCTACCTGGCCGAGGTCATCGTCAACGGCCACCCCACCATCAAGAAGCACCAGCGGCTCAAGCCCACGCAGTTCATGGAGCCGCGCGTGCCGGTGGCGCCGCCCGGCCCCGTGCCGAAGGGCACCGCGCAGATCCTCGCGGAGAAGGGCCCCCGGGGGCTGGCCGAGTGGGTGCTCGCGCAGAAGCGCGTGCTCCTGACGGACACCACCATGCGCGACGCGCACCAGTCGCTCCTGGCCACGCGCATGCGCACGCGCGACATCCTGCGCGTGGCGCCGGCCACCGCGCACCTGGCCTCGGAGCTGTTCAGCCTGGAGAGCTGGGGCGGCGCCACGTTCGACACGTCGTACCGCTTCCTCAACGAGGACCCGTGGGCGCGCCTGCGCTCGCTCAAGGCCGCAGCGCCCAATCTGCTGCTCCAGATGCTCCTGCGCGGCGCCAACGCCGTGGGCTACACCAGCTATCCGAACAACGTGGTGGAGGCCTTCATCGACGAGGCGGCCGAGGCGGGCGTGGACGTCTTCCGCATCTTCGACAGCCTCAATGACCTGGGCAGCATGGAGGTGTCCATCCAGCGCGTGCTCAAGACGGGCAAGGTGGCGGAGGTGGCCATCTGCTACACGGGCGACGTCGCCAACCCCAAGCGCAAGAAGTACACGCTGGACTACTACGCGGACCTGGCGAAGCGCATCGAGGACTCGGGCGCCCACTTCCTGTGCATCAAGGACATGGCGGGCCTCTTGCGCCCCCGCGCCGCGGCCATGCTGATGGACCGCCTGCGCGAGGTGACGAAGCTGCCCATCCACCTGCACATGCACGACACCGCGGGCAACGGCGTCGCCAGCTACCTGGAGGCCATCGAGCACGGCGTGCACATCGTCGACGTGGCCCTGGGCAGCATGGCGGGCCTCACCAGCCAGCCCAGCCTCAACGCGCTGGTCAGCGCCCTGCGCGGCCACCCACGCGAGACGGGCCTGGCCAACGCGCGCCTGCAGCCGCTCGCCAACTACTGGGAGGACGTGCGTGAGTACTACGCCCCCTTCGAGAGCGGCCTCAAGAGCACGACGAGCGAGGTCTACTACCACGAGATTCCGGGCGGTCAGTACTCCAACCTCCGGCCGCAGGTGGCGGAGATGGGGCTCTTGAGCCGGTGGAACGACGTGAAGGACGCGTTCGCGCTGGTCAACGTGCTGGTGGGGGACATCCCCAAGGTGACGCCGTCGTCGAAGATGGTGGGCGACTTCGCCATCTTCCTCCTGAAGAACGACCTGATGGTGCGCGCGGCCACGCTCGCGGAGGCCGCCACGCTCACCCACCAGAAGCTCATCGCCGAGGCGCCCCGGCTCGACTTCCCCTCCAGCGTCGTGGGCTACTTCCGCGGCGAATTGGGCCAGCCGCCCAACGGCTTCCCCGAGGACCTGCGCGCCGCGGTGCTCAAGGGCCTGCCGCGCGTGGAGGGCCGCCCGTCGGCGAGCATGCCCGCGCTGGACCTGGAGGCGCTGCGCGCGGAGCTGGCGAAGAAGACGGGCCAGCCCATCTCCCACGCGGACGCCATCTCCAGCGCGCTCTACCCGCGCGTGATGGCCGGGTACCTGGACGACGCGGGCCGGTTCGAGGACGTGTCCATCCTCGACACGCCGAACTACTTCTACGGCATGGAGGTGGGCCAGGAGATCTGGGTGGACCTGGAGCCGGGCAAGACGCTGGTCATCAGCCTGTCCGCGGTGGGCGAGCCCGACGAGGACGGCCTGCGCACCGTCTACTTCGCGCTCAACGGCCACAACCGCACGGTGCAGGTGCGAGACCGGAGCCGCGCCGCGCGCGTGGAGGCCCGTCGGCAGGCGGACCGCGCCAACCCCAACCACGTCGCCGCGAGCATGCCGGGCACGGTCATCGCGGTGCACGTGAAGGCCGGGGCCAGCGTGGAGTCGGGCGCGCCGCTCGTCACGCTGGAGGCGATGAAGATGGAGACGGTGGTGCGCGCGCCTCGCGCGGGCACCATCGCGGAGGTGGCCACCACGCTGAAGGCCGCGGTCCAGGGCGGTGACCTGCTCGCGGTGCTCCAGTAGGGACGCTTCACGAAACCGGGGCGGAACGTTGAGTGTGGGCGCGGCCTTTGACATGGTCGCGCCCCATGAAGCGTTCACTCCTGTCCTTATTGGCACTGACGTCGTGCGCCACCTCCTCGAGCACCACGGCACCGGGCTCGGACTCCACCGCGTCGCAGGTCTCCGCGTTGCCGGAAGAGGTCCGGCTGGCGGACCTGCGGCAGATGACGTTCGGCGGTGAGAACGCGGAGGCGTACTGGTCCTTCGATGGCAAGCAGCTCTCGCTCCAGGCCCGTCACGAGGGCATGGGATGCGACCGCATCTACCGCATGGAGGTGGACCCGGCGAGCGGCGCGTCCGCCAAGGTGTCCCCCATCTCCAGCGGAGAGGGCGCCACCACGTGCGCGCACTTCCTGCCCGGGGACCAGGAGGTCATCTACGCGTCCACGCACCTGGGCGGCGCCGCGTGCCCTCCCAAGCCGGACCACTCGATGGGCTACGTCTGGGCCCTCTACGACTCGTATGACGTCTTCAAGTCGAACGCGGATGGCTCGGGCCTGACGCGGCTGACCCAGACGCCGGGCTACGACGCCGAGGGCACGGTCTGCGCGAAGGACGGCTCCATCCTCTTCACGTCCGTGCGGGATGGAGACCTGGAGCTGTACCGGATGGACCGCGACGGGAAGAACGTGAAGCGGCTGACGCACACGCCCGGCTATGACGGCGGCGCGTTCTTCAACGCGGACTGCTCCAAGATCGTGTGGCGCGCGTCGCGGCCGGCGCCCGGCAAGGCGCTGGACGACTACAAGGCCCTGCTCGACAAGGGGCTGGTGCGGCCGACGAAGCTGGAGCTGTACGTGGCCAACGCGGACGGCTCCGAGGCCCGGCAGATCACCTGGCTGAACGGCGCCGCCTTCGCGCCCTTCTTCCACCCCAACGGCCGGCGCATCCTGTTCTCGTCCAACCACGGCGACCCGAAGGGCCGTGAGTTCGACATCTGGGCGGTGGACATCGACGGCTCCAACCTGGAGCGCATCACCCACGCGCCGGGCTTCGATGGCTTCCCGATGTTCTCGCCGGACGGCAAGTGGCTGGCGTTCTCCAGCAACCGCGCCACCGCGCCGGGCAAGAGCGACACCAACCTGTTCATCGCCCGGTGGGTCGAGGACGCGAAGCCCGTGTCCACCACCGCGTCCGCCGCGGACCGCGTCCGTCAGGACGTCACCTGGCTGGCCGCGTCCGAGCGCGAGGGCCGCGGCATCGGCACGGATGGCATCGAGGCCGCCGGCGGCTACATCGAGAAGCGCTTCCAGGATCTGGGCCTGAAGCCCGCGGGGGACTCGGATTCCTTCCGTCAGGCGTTCCCCGTCGTCACCGCGGTGAAGCCCGTCGTCGGCACCGAGGTGCGCATCGGCAAGACGGCGCTGACGGGCGACGCGTTCAGCGTGCTCGGCTTCTCCGCGCAGCAGCAGGCGCAGGGCGCGCTGGTGTTCGCCAACTACGGAATCGTCGAGCCGTCGCTCTCCGTGGACGACTACGCGAAGCTGTCGGTGAAGGGGAAGATCGTCGTGGTGCGGCGCTTCGTCCCGGACACGGCGGCGTTCGCCGACACGGACAAGCAGCGGCGCTTCGGTGACCTCCGCTACAAGGCGTGGCAGGCGGCGCAGCGGGGCGCGAAGGCGCTCATCGTGGTGGACTGGCCGCAGGCTCCGACGCCCACGCCCAAGGAGTGGCAGATGCCGCCCGAGGCGACGCTGCCCGCGCTGCACCCCGAGGGTCCTGGCGACGCGGGGCTGCCGGTCGTCGTGGTGAAGCGCGCGGCGCTGGAGCCGGTGTGGGCCTCGCTCACCAAGGGCCAGCGCGTGGACGCGGCGGTCGGCGTGAAGCTGGAGGTCGAGCAGCGCTCGGCGTTCAACGTCGCGGGCCTGCTGGAGGCTGGCGAGGGCAAGGCGCCCGGCGTCGTCGTGGTGGGCGCGCACTATGACCACCTGGGCTTCGGGGGCCGTGGCTCGCTGACGCCGGACCGGCACGAGCCGCACGTCGGCGCGGATGACAACGCCTCGGGCGTCGCGGGCCTGCTGGAGATCGCCCGCACGCTGAAGGAGCGCCGCGCCGAGCTGAAGCGCGACGTGCTGTTCCTGGCCTTCTCGGGTGAGGAGTCGGGCCTGCTGGGCTCCACGCACTTCACCCGTCAGCGGGGCGACGCGGGCATGAAGCAGGTGGCCGCGATGCTGAACCTGGACATGGTGGGCCGGCTGCGCACCGGTGGACTCTCCGTGCTGGGCGCCGAGTCCGCGAGCGAGTGGGCCCCGCTGCTCACCCGCGCGTGCGCCGAGGCGCGCGTCGCGTGCAACCCGAGCGGTGATGGCTACGGCCCCAGCGACCACTCGCCCTTCTACGCGTCGGGCGTGCCGGTGCTGCACTTCTTCACGGGGACGCACACGGACTACCACAAGCCCTCCGACACGGTGGAGGGGCTCAACGCCGTGGGCACCGCGCAGGTGGCGCAGGTCGCGTCCGTGGTCGCGCTGGGCCTGGATGGCGCCACCACGCTGACGTACCGCAAGGTCCCCTCCCCCACGCCGCGCGGAGACATGCGCAGCTTCAACGCGTCGCTCGGCACGGTGCCGGACTACGCGGGCCCGCCGAACGGACTGAAGGGCATGTTGCTGGCGGGCGTGCGCGCGGGCGGCGCGGCGGACCAGGCCGGCATGCTGCGCGGCGACGTCCTGGTGAAGCTGGGCAAGCACGTCATCGGCGGCGTGGAGGACCTGATGTTCGTCCTCAACGCCTCCAAGCCCGGTGAGACGGTGGAGGCCCGCGTGATTCGCGACGGCAAGGAGCTGCCGCTCGAGGTCACGTTCCAGGAGAGCAAGCGCCCTCGCTGAGTCCTCGCGTCACGCGTCGATGAAGGGTCCACGGGCCCGGGCCACGTCCGTGAAAGGACGTCCCGGGCCCGTGTCGTTCCGGGGGCTCAGCAGCCCACGTTGCCCCAGCAGTACGGGACGATGCCCAGCTCGAACTCCACACCGCCCAGCGGCGCGAAGGCGAAGTTCCAGGGGTTGGAGCCCGCGCCCCACATGAGGCCCGTCAGCGCCACGCCATTGGCGGTGAAGACGTACACGGGAGAGCCGCTGTCACCGCCCGCGCCGTTCTGCGCGCCGCTGGTCGCGATGTAGTTGCAGTAGAACGTGTCGGGCACTCCGCCGCCGTTCACCGTGGCGCAGGCCCACTGGATGGTGCCGCTGGTGGTGCCCGAGGTCCGGCCCGTCTTGAACACCGTCTGCCCCTGCGACGGATAGAGCACCTTCCCCGTCACCTCATTCCAGGCGGAGATGTTCAGGTTGAACGCCCCAGGCGTCTGCACCACGCGGGAGCTGATGGCCGCATCCGCGCGGAAGAAGGCGCTGTCGCTGTAGCGGCAACGACGCCCCGCGGGACAGCTGCCTCCCGTCGCGTAGAACGGGTCCGTCGTCTCCGTCCCCACCTGCCACGGGTACACGGCCTGATAGGCGAGGGTCGACTCCACGCCACCCTGCACCGTGGTGCAGTGGGAGTTGGTCACGAAGCCCAGCGTCCCGCCTTGCAGCGCCGCGAAGCCCAGCGTGCAGTACTTGCCCGGCGTTTCAATCTGAAGTCCGCCCGCCACGGGCGTCCATCCGCCCTGCACGCTGGCGGGACGGACGGAGCCGACCTCGACCACGTCCACCGCGTCGCGGTCCACCGCCAGCCGCCCGAGCGTCCACTCGACGCGGGCACGCGACTCGGCGCGCTCGATGCCGATGGCCACGCGGTTCGACTTCTCGTCCACGTCCGTGAAGACGGCGCCCGGCAGCGCGAGCACCTCCGGCGTGAGTCGCTCCTGAATCGCCTTCAGCTGGGAGAACGTCCGCGTCGCCGGCTCCGTCACCACGCCCGCCGAGGGAATCTTGTCCACGCCGAACACGGAGGTGATGGCGCCGCGCGCCGCCGGGGCCGCGGAGGCATTCACCAGCCGCACCACCAGACGCCCCTTCTCATCGTGGTACATGCCGGCGAAGCCCGGCGCCGAGCGCTCCACCTCGAGCAGCGCCTCATCCAACGTCCGAGGACGCGCGGCACTGCTACTGCTGGCGGGCTCCGCGGTCGGCCCACCGGCCCACGCCGCATCACTGAAGCCTCCCAGGCACAGCGAGGCACTGCCCACCACGACACGAAGAATCGCTTGCTGGCGCATGACGTTCGCCCCCACGACCACGGGTGAGTCCCGGCCGGTCGGTCGCGGACACACGCCGGGCGCTGCGACCCGGGACTCCATCACTTCACGCGGAGGACTTGAAGCAGGATTCTGTGAATTTCCGGAAATATCTCAGGCCAGCAGGAGCTCGCGGATGGCCTCGGCGACCAGCCCCTTCGCCTTGTTCGCGGCCTGCTCCAGCGAGTCCCGGATGCGCCCGAGCGTGGCGGACTCCACGCCCTCCAGCGCGGTGAGCGCCGCCGTGTCCTTCTCCGAGTCCTCCGAGGTGAGCAGCGTCGACAGCAGCGTGGCGGCCTCCAGCGGAGGCGCGCCGACCCGCAGCAGCGCCACCGCGGCGCTGGCGGCCACACGAGGGCTCTCGTCCAGCAGATGCCTGCGCAGCGTGGCCACCGTCGCGAGCGAGGACAGTCGCCCCAGTCCGAGCAACGACACGGACTCCAACCGGATGGGCGCCTGCGGGTCCTCGGCCGACTTCAGCAGCACGGGCTCCAGGGCGGCCAGCTCGGGCGCGGCCTGGCCCTCGCGGCGGTCGTCCTCCAGCAGGCTGCGCAGGGACATCAGCGCCAGGTACTGACGCGTGCCCTCGGCGCGCCCCACCTGGTCCACGAGCGCGGGCACGGCCAGCTGCGGCGCCGCGGGTGCGAGCGAACCGAGCGACTCGAGCGCGGCCCCGGCCACCGGCTCCACATCCTCCAACGCGGTCAGCAGGCGCGGCAGCAGCGACACGGCGGACTCGCCCACGCGGCCCACGACGCCGGCGGCCACGCGTCGGACGGAGGGCCGCTCGTGCCCCAGCGCCTGCTCCAGCGCACTCAATGGCAGGGGTGCCATGCGGTACAGGTTCGCCACGAGCAGCGCGGCGTCATCCAACGCGGGCGCCTCCGCATCCAGGCGGGACACCGCGGACAGCACCGCCTCCATCGCGGGCAGCGTCAGGGACACGGGCGGCGGCCACCAGGTCGTCTGGAGCAGGTGGAGGATGGGGGCGTAGGCCTTCGTCGCCTCCGGACGCTCCAGCTCCTTCAGGAGCAGCCGCGCGACCCGCTCACGGACCTGATGGTCCTCCGCGCAGAGCGCGTCGCCCAGCGTCTCCAGTGCCTCCGACACGCCTCGCGGGTCCGAGGAGGAAAGGCGGGACACGGACTCATCCAACGACGGGGCACGGTTCGCCACGGATCCTCACATCTCGAAGGGTGCCCGGGAATCATCCCGCCGGTGCCGATGGATTCCAAGGCGGGGATTCACCCGCGTTCAAGTGCACGCACCCGGTAGGCCCGAGGTGAAATACCGAACGCTCGCGTGAAGCTCATCGTGAAATGGGACAGGTCACCGAAGCCGGATTCCAGTGCGATGTCCGTGACCCGGGTCCGACTTGCCCTGAGTAGATTCGCCGCCAGGCGCAACCGCATGGCGATGACCCACTGCCGGGGCGTCTGTCCCGTCACCGCTCGGAACACGCGCAGGAAGTGGAAGCGCGTCAGCCCCGCGATGCTCGCCAGCGTCTCCAGCGAGCAGTCGTCCGAGACATGGTCCTCGAGGTAGCGCAGCACGCGCGCCACGCTTCGGGCCTGTCGCTCGGAGAGCTCCACCCGTGTCGCGGCGGGCGCACCGCCCAGGCGCAGCGCGACGTCCAGCACGGACAGCACCACCTCGCGCAGCTCCTCCGCGTCGCCCGGCTCCAGGGCCTGCCGCGCCAGGAGGACCGCCTCCAGCGACCCGAGCGACGCGGGGACGCTCGTCCGCTCGAAGGGGCGCGTGTCCTCCGCCCGCGAACCCAGGAGGGCCTCGTCCAGCATCGCGTCCGAGCACTCGATGACGAGCGAGCGATCTCCTCCGTCATCGACGTGGCGGAACTCATACGGCGCGGCGCGATTGCCGAGCAGCAGCGCGCCCGGCCCCACCACCGCGTCCCCTTCGGGGCCTCGCGCGTGGAAGGCTCCGGACAGCACGACGCTGACGCAGACCCGCGCGTGCGCGCCTTCGACCACGGGGCTGTGGCAGCCCGCGCGACAGACGCAGTCGCTGACGTCGAACGCCTCGCCCTCCCCCAGCACGTGGTAGCCGGGGGCGCGCTCGGGGAGCACGGCAAGATTCCCAAAGTTTCGCGTCATGGGCCGATGCTACTCCGACCTCCGAGGGACGGAACCGTCGGTCAGGAGGAATGGCACATGGTGGGGTCGATGCGCGGCGTGCTGGTGACGTTGGGATTGCTGGGCCTGGGGTGCGGCGCGCACCCAGGCGGTGAGCGAATGACCGCGGCGAAGCGCGCCGACAGCTGCACGCCGGAGCTCTACGGCGCGGGCCTCTTCACCACCGGCGCCTGGGACTTCTTCATGGCCTTCTCGCCGGACCAGCGGCGCGTGCTCTTCGGCCGCGCGGATGATGCCTTCGAGCGCTTCACGATGTACGAGACGCGGCTCGACGCCAAGGGACGTTGGTCGCAGCCGGAGCTCCCGCGCTTCGCCAGGGAGTGGAGCAACGCGGACCCGCATCTGTCGCCGGACGGACGCACGGTGTTCTTCATCTCGGACCGCCCCGAGCCGGGTGAGCCCGGGCCTCGCGCCAGCTACGACATCTGGTCCGCGTCCCTGGGCGCCGATGGTGAGTGGGAGGACGCACGCCGGCTGCCCGCGCCCGTCAACGACAAGGGCCGTGACGAGTGGTCTCCGGCGGTCGCCGCGAACGGCAACCTCTACTTCGGCGGAGACCTCCCGGGCACGCACGGAGGCAGCGACCTGTGGGTCTCCCGCTGGGTCGACGGGGCCTACCAACCTCCGGAGAACCTGGGGGCCGCCATCAACTCCTCGATGCACGAGCTGGAGCCGTGGATCGCCCCGGACGAGAGCTACCTCATCTTCAGTGCGTTGCGCCGACCCGATGGATTGGGCCGATATGACCTGTTCCTCAGCCGCAAGGTCGACGGCAAGTGGGAGCCCGCGCGGAGGCTGTGCGCGGGTATCAACACGCGCGACAGCGAGTACAACCACAGCGTGTCGCCGGACGGGAAGTGGCTCTACTTCAGCAGCACGCGGCCGTTCTCCGGAGACGTGGGCGAGCGCTTCGACACGCCCAGGGATGATGCAAGCCTCCAGGGCATCGGCAACGGCACCGGGGACATGTACCGCATCCCGATGAGCGCCATCGGCCTCTGACCTCAGGCCCGGAGCGTGGGCGAGCCCGTCTTCCGGACCGCGCCGGGAGACACGCCCATGAAGCGCTTGAAGGCGCGACTGAACGCGGCCTCGGACTGATAGCCCATGCGCGTGGCGAGCTCGCCCAGTCCGGGGCGCTCGTCCTTGAGCGCCGAGTGCGCGACGTACATCCGCCACCGCGCGAGGTAGTGCATGGGCGGCTCGCCGACCCGCTGGGTGAAGCGCGCGGAGAACGCGGAGCGGGACATGGCCACGCTCGACGCCAGCGAGGCCACCGTCCACGGACGCGTGGGCTCGCGGTGGATGAGCGAAAGCGCGCGGCCCACGTCGGGGTCCTGAAGCGCGCCCAACCACCCTGACTTCGCCTGGGAGTCCTGCGCCATCCACTCGCGCAGGGCCTGCACCACGAGCACGTCCGCGAGCCGCGTGATGACCGTCTCGCCACCGGGCCGCAGCTCCTGGGCCTCCGCGGCCATGAAGCGCAGCGTGCTCTGGAGCCAGTCCATGCGCGGCGAGTTCGACGGCTCCACCAGGATGATGCCCGGCAACAGGGACATGAGGTGTCGCGCGGCGGGATGGTCCAGGCGCACGGCACCGCAGATGAGCGTCGTGGGCGCGCCACCGCCACCGTGTCGCAGGATGGAGTAGCGCTCGCTCACCAGTTCCTCGGAGAGCTCCTCGAGCTTGCGCGCGGGTCCGCCTCGCTCGTGCACCAATCGATGTCCCGCGCCGTGCGGCACGAGCGCGAACGTGCCCGGCTGGAGCAACCGCGGTTCCACGCCGTCGACCTCGAGCCAGCACTGTCCCGTGGTGACGACGTGGAACATGAGGCTCCCCTCGGTCGCGGGAAGGTCGAGCCCCCACGGCGCCGTCAGCTCCGAGCGGCAATAGAACGTGCCGCTCATCCGCAGGAAGTGCAGCGCCTCGCCCAGCGCGTCGACCGGAGGTCTGAGTTCCGCCATGTCGAGACGATGCGCCCTGCCCTCCTCCAAGTCCAGCCCAGCCTGGATGAATGAGCATGAACCAGCGACTTGGCGTCATTGAGAGTCCTGCCCCCGGGCCCGATATTGGACTCCAGGCAAGCCAATGCCGTGGGGCCCAGGGCCCCGGGAGAACACATGCTGACCGTGATGGGAGCGACCGGGAACACCGGCAAGAAGGTGGTGGAGCTGTTGCTGGCGGCGGGCCAGGACGTGCTGGCGCTGGGCCGCTCGGAGGAGCGACTGGGGGAGCTTGCGGCGAAAGGCGCCAGGGTGCTCGCGGGGGATTCGGAGGACGCGGCGTATCTGACGCGGGCCTTCCGTGGCGCCCAGGCCGTCTACACGCTGCTCCCCACGGACCGCGAGTCCGCGAGCTACCACGAAGCCCAGCGCCGCAAGGGTGAGGCCATCGTCCAAGCGCTGCTTGACAGCGGCGTGCGACACATCGTCGCGCTGAGCAGCCTGGGCGCGGACCTGGCCGAGGGTACGGGTCTGCTCGCCACGCTGCATGCCCAGGAGCAGCGTCTCCGGACGCTGAAGGACACGCACGTGCTGCTGCTGCGTCCGGTGTCCTTCTTCGAGAACTTCCTCGACGCGCTCCCCGTCATCGAGCATGAGGGCGTCAACGCGGACTCCGTCACGCCGGACCTCGCCCTGCCGATGATTGCGTCACGCGACATCGCGGAGGTCGCTGCCCGAGCGCTCGTTCAACGCGACTGGTCGGGCGTCGTCGTCCGCGAGCTGCTCGGTCCCAGGGACCTGAGCTACCGCGAGGCCACCCGCATCCTCGGAGAACAGTTGGGTCGCCCCGGCCTCGACTACGTGCAGCTCCCGCCCGAGGCGATGCGCCAGGCGCTCATGCAGGCCGGAATCTCCGAGACGTTCGCCGGGCTCTATGTCGAGATGACGCGCGCCTTCAACGAGGGGCGCATCCAGCCTCGCGCGGGCAGGACTCCCGACAACACGACCCCGACGCGGTTCGAGGACTTCGTCGCCACGCTTCGGTGAACACCATGCTCGAAACCCTGCTGCCCCTCCTGACGTGGGCGTCCCTGCTCGGCTGCGGCCTGATGGCGGGCGTGTTCTTCGCCTTCTCCACCTTCGTGATGAAGGGCCTGGAGCGAGTGCCTCCGGCGACGGGCATCGCCGCCATGCAAGGCATCAACACCGCCGTGATGCCGAGCGTGTTCCTGGGGGTGTTCATGGCCACCGCCCTCGCCTGCGCGGGGCTGGTGGTGTGCTCGGTGTTCACCTGGGCCCAGCCGGCCGCGCGCCTGCGACTGCTGGGCGGCATGCTGTACCTGGTGGGCTGCTTCGGGGTGACGGCCGGGTTCAACGTCCCGCGCAACGATGCGCTGGCGAGGCTCTCCGCACAGAGCGCGGAGGCACCGGCGTACTGGGCGCGCTACCAGTCGGAGTGGACGGCCTGGAATCACGTGCGGACCCTGGCGTGCCTGGGTGCGCTGGTGAGCCTGGTGCTGTCGCGGGACTGAGGCGTCAGTCCACCTTCGCCACGCGGTTGCGGTCGCCGAGGAACTCCTCCACGCCGTGCGCGATGGCCTTGGCGACGTCCGTCTGGTACGCGCCCGAGGCCAGCCGCTTCTCCTCCTCCGGGTTGGACAGGAACGCGGTCTCCACGAGGATGGCCGGCATCTTCACGCCGAGCAGCACGTAGAACAGCGCCTCCTTGTGGCCCAGGCCCTTGATGTCCGAGTACTTGCGGGACAGCTCCGTCACCAGGCTGCGCTGCACCTGGTTCGCCAGCCGCGAGGACTCCTCGGTGTTCGCCTTGGTCGCCAGGTCCGCGAGGATGAACTGCAAATCGCTGATGCCCTTCTCCGACGACGCGTTCTCGCGCGCGGCCAGGCGGATGGAGTAGCGGTCCGCGGACGTGTTCAGCGTGTACGTCTCGATGCCGCGCAGCTTCCGGCTGGTGGCCGCGTTGCAGTGGACGGAGATGAACAAATCACCGCGCTCGGTGTTGGCGAACTTCGCGCGGTCCTCCAGGCGGATGAAGCGATCATCCTCGCGCGTCAGCACCACCTCCAGGCCCTTCTCGCGCAGCAGGTCCGCCAGCTTGAGGGAGATGGACAGGGCCACCTCCTTCTCGCGCGTCCCCTCCTTACCGATGGCGCCCGTGTCGTGACCACCGTGACCGGGGTCGATGATGACGCGGCGGACCTTCAGCCCCAGCTGCTCGGCCAGCGTCAGCTCCGCGCGGCGCGACTGCTTCGCCACGGCCTTGAGGCGCGCCTGCGCGACCTCGTCGTCGACGGGACGGGTGATGGGCTTGGGGGGCTCGACCGGGCTCTTCTGCTCGGCCTTCGGGGCCTCGGCGACCTTGACGGGCTCGGGCTCCGGACGGCGCTCCTGCGCGCGAGGCGTCTCCGACTTCGCCGAGGCGACCTCCACCGGCGCGGACGGCTTCACGTCCACCGCGGGCGTGGGCTGCGACGCCGGCTCGGCCGGCTTCGTCACGGAGGCGACCTTGCCCGTCTCCACCGGCTTCGACGTCTGGGACTCCTTGGCGGCCAGCGCCGAGGCGACGGCGGCGTCGAGGCCGCCCTTGCTCTCACCGGACGGCTCACCGCCCACGGGGGTGGTGGGGTCCAGGCGGGGGATGATCGGGGACGGCTCGCGGGCCAGCTTCTCGATGGCGCCGACGAGCGCGGACGCGGGCTTCTCGGCCGGTGTCTCGACGTGGGCCACGGCGGTGCCCTTGTCCTCCTTCGCGGGGACGGGCGTGGGGGTCGGCTTGCGCGCGGGGGGCGGCGTGACCTTGGACGCGGGGAGCGAGGCGAGCAGCGCCTTCATCTCCTTCGTCTGGTCACCCTTGCTGTTGACGGCGAGCATCTCGGTCAGGACGCGACGGGCCTCCTCGGGGCGGTCCGTGCGGTGGACGTGGATGCGCGCGAGCGCCAGGGCGGCGTCATCGGCGAGCCGGTGCTTGGGGTATTCGGTGCGCAGCTTGTCGTAGTCCGCGATGGCGGCCTTGAGGTCCTCCTCGACGAAGGAGATGCGGCTGAGTTCCTGGAGCAGCTCGCCCGCGGTGAAGAGGGCATCCGGGGCGCGGTCCGACTTGGGGTGGGCCTTGGCCACCGCCTGGAACTTGTGCACGACGTTGAGCCAGTGGTGGCGCAGCTTGCGCCGGGCGGCGTCGTCCTTCAGCGCGTAGTAGGCGCGCCGGGCTCCCTGGTAGGCGTCCTCGGCCTCGTTCCGCTTCGCGGCGCCCACCGTGCCCGGGACGAGCAGCAGGAGGATCAGCGCGAGCAAAAGGCGTGGGGACATGAAGAACCTCCGGCGGGCTGGGAGCTACAGGCGTGTGTCACACAGCCCCACGTCACCGGCAAATTTTCGACCCCCTCCGAGGGCTCGTCAGCGCAGCCACCCGAGCACGCCGGCCAGGTCCTGGTCGATGACCCGCGCCCAGCCGGGCTCCCGGGGCACCACCGCCGCGAGGACCTTGGTGCCGTTGCGCACGGGCGCCCTGCCCGGCCGTACCCGCGCGCGGACCTCCATCTTCACGTCCTGACGGAAGTAATGCGCGGGGAAGACGACCTCGCCGCCCTCCTCCGGCAGCGGCCCGTCCGGCGTCAGCCACACCAGCGCGCCCAGGCGCAGGGGCTCCACCTCGGAGCGCACGAGCCGCTTCGCTTCGCGGGTGAAGAAGACTCCAGCGAGGAGCAACCCCAGGAGTACGCCCCAGGGGACCAGGTTGGTGCGCAGGGCCTGCGAACGGGCGAAGCGCTCCTCGCGGGGCTGCCCCGGAGCCGCGGGGTCCACCAGCAGCTTCACTGTCGCGCCCTTCCCGAGGCCCTCGGCGTCCTCGGCGAAGGTCCTGACGCCGGAGACGGAGTGCTCCACGTCCTGGAAGGTGTAGAGCACCTCCAGGGTGGCCTCGGCGCCGACGCGGGCATCGACGGGAGGAAGCCGGGTGGAGACGATGGTCCCGTCGACCTCCTCGGCGCGGGAGGTGAAGCCCTGCTCCTCCACGAAGTGGCGGCCGGCCCACAGGGCCACCGCGCCGAGCAGCGCCACGAAGGCCAGCCCGAGCACGGCGTCACGCGCGAGGCGGCCCACCGCGCCGGGGACCTGCGTCAGACGGACCTTCCGAGGTGCATGAGGGATGGCGAGCTGCATGGCGCCACGAGCCTACACGCGATCCGCCTTGGCGCCAGCCGCTCGCGCACGGGCACGAGCAAAGGAGCCTCAGCGAGGTGCTTGGGTCACGCCCTCGATGCGGGACGGTGAGCCCCGCGCGGCTTTTCGTCGACGCGGTCAGCCCTGCGCGGGGAGCTTCACCCAGACGCCGCGGAAGCGCTTCTTCGCCGGGTCCTTCAGCTTCTTGCACGCGGTGCCATCGACGGGGACGGTGCCGTCGTCGCTGAGCAGGAGGATCTCCTCCGCGTCCTCGGGCGTGAAGAACGCCTCCGGGTTGAAGCCCGCGAGGTCGACGGTGCTCGCGAGCACGGGCGCGTCGTCCCCGCCCAGCCAGGTGAACAGGCGCGAGGTGCCCGAGCCATCCGTGCCGCCGCTGATGATGAGGTACCGGCCGTGCCACCAGGACAGCGAGCGGATGCCCATGCCGCCCAGGTCCACGAGGCGGGGCTCCCCCACGCGCGCGGATTGCCCTTCGAGCACCATCTGCACGGGGTTGAGCACGGGCACCAGGAGCGCCTTGCCCTGCGGTACGGGGCTGCGGAAGCCGACGTAGATGGACGCGCCGTCCGCCATCGCCGTCATGCCCTCGATGTTGAGCCCGCCCTCGGCCTTGGGGGCGAGCGGCTCCGCCTCCGCGAGCCGGAGGCTCGACAGCTGCGGCGCCGCCAGCAGGTCATCGAGGAGCTGCGTATAAGGCCGGCCCACGAGCCGGGGCTTGCCGTCGACCTCCTCGGTGGCGAAGAAGCGCAGCCGGCTGGGGGCCTTCTTCCCGGCGCTGTTGCGTCCGTGAGACGTGAGCCAGAACGAGTACGTGCCCAGCCCCGTCGCCGCCTCGATGTCCGCCTCGGGGGGCTTCTTCTTGTGGGCCGGCAGCTCCAGGTCCGGAGACAGGTCCACGCTCTGCACGGGAGCGCCGCCGCGCCGCGCGTCGTAGACGCGGAGGATGTTGTCCTCGTCATCGCCCACGACGAACAGCGAGCCGCCGAGGGCCACGGCCCCGGAGGCATCACACATGCCCTCGAACACGAGGACATCCCGCCCCGAGCCCCCCTCGGCGGGAGCGCCCTCGGGCGCCGAGGACACACCACGGGCCGCACAGCCCGTCACGCAGATTCCCAGGATGATGGAGGCCAGCCTCATAGACCCCCAGATCTCGTCACGAGCCGGCCGCGCGGGAAGTCCCCCACGTACGACTGTGGGCTGCGAGACAATCCCTGCGTCGGTGCTCCGCCGCTCGCCCGAAGAGGATGAACGCACCTTCCACGGACGAAGCCCCGCCTCCGCGTGGTTCCACTCACGCAATCATTTTTCAAAGCCAGACCACGCCGATGACCTCACCCCTCGGCAAACACTTACACCCCAGATCTCCACCCTCCGATGATTGACATCACAATGGACTCCCCTTAAAACAATAAATACCCGGAGTGAAGTCGATACGAGATCGCAGCTGTCTGTCCGCCAGTCTTCCGTCACGGGAGGAGTCGATGACCACGCCCCTGGTTACCGCCAAGGACATCGCGGATTACCACGAGAATGGCGCAGTCCTCATCCGGAACGTGTTATCGGCGGAGGCGGTCGGTGCCTTCGTCGAGGCACTCGATGCCGTCCTGGCACGGCAGACCCAGACACAGCGCATCGGCCCCAACGCCGTGTTCGTGAAACAGGGTGGCAGCCTCTTCTTCGAATTCCTCTCCAGGGACCTCCCATTCTTCGCTGGATTCCTGAAGCAATCCGCGGTGGCGAGCGTCGTGAGCCAGCTCCTCGAATTGGACGAGGTCCAGTTCTGGCGGGACGAGGTGCACTACAAGGAATCCGGCAGCAGCAGCAACGGGACGCCCTGGCACCACGGCATCGCCTCCATTCCCTTCAAGGGAGAACAGACGCCGACCGTCTGGCTGCCGATGACCGCCGTCTCGGAGGACGCCTCTCCGCTGCAGACCATCGCCGGCTCCCACCGGCACCAGTCGGTCCGGTACCGTCCTCCCACCCGCCGCGAAACCACCGCGCTCAACAGGGGCTATGAGGACACGCCCGACTTCGACACGCTCATCACCGAGGGCGGGCTCGAGGTGCAGACCTGGACCGCCCAGGCGGGCGACGCGGTCATCTTCCATCCCTATACGGTCCACGGCGCTCCGCCCAACGTCTCGGGCCGCCGGCGCATCGCCTATGTGAGCCGATGGATGGGCGAGGAGGCGCTCTACCAGCCCGACGAGTACAGCACCGTCGACCCGTGGCTGGATCCCGCGACGATGATCGTCGACGGGCGCCCCTCCCGGACCTGGTTCCCGCCCTTCCCGGCCCGCCGTTAGACGCACCGGCCCGCGCATTCCCAGACAGCATCCTTCACGAGGAGTGGGACATGAGTCACCCGGTATCGCCTTGCGTGGCACCAGGGACGGAGCAGGCCGCGTCCGAGGCGGACCTCTTCGCCATTCCCGAGGGCAGCCGGGAGGCCTTCCTGCGCTTCCGGGACAGCCTCTCGCGGGAGGACCGGGAGGCGCTCCGGTTGCTGGCCGTCGCGATGAAGAAGAAGTCCGCCGTCGAGTTCATCGGCTCGCTCCCCAAGGAGCGCTGCCTGGACGCCGAGGAGCTGTGCCTCTTCGACAGCGAGACCGTCCGGAAGACGCCGACGTTCCGCTCCCCGGTGAAGAGCCTCGTCGTGGTCCTCAAGGCCACGCGGCTGTGCAACCTGCGGTGCACCTACTGCCGCTCCTGGGCGGAGGGGCCAGACCAGACCATGGCCTTCTCGGTGTTGCTGCGCGCCGTCCGGGACATCCTGTCCATGACGGGCCTGGAGCGCGTCGAGTTCGTCTGGCATGGCGGCGAGGTGACGTTGCTGCGCCCCAGCTACTTCAAGAAGCTCATCTGGCTGCAACAACAGTTCCGTCAGCCCGGGCAGACGGTCCGTAACTCCATGCAGACCAACGCCACCCACCTGTCGGAGGAGTGGCTGGAGTTCCTCTCCGCGTTGGACATGGGCGTCGGCGTGAGCCTCGACGGGCCTCCCGAGGTGCATGACTCCAGGCGCCTCAACCAGGGGGGAGGCCCGACCTCGAAGGCGGTCATCGCGGGCCTCGAGAGACTGCGCAAGGCCCGCATCCCCCACGGCGCGCTCATGGTCGTGGACCGGGACCTCCGCGACCTCGGCGCCGCGCGCCTGCTGGAGTACCTGGACGAAATCGAGCTGCGGGACGTGAACTTCCTCAACGTCCTGCCGGACAATGTCGACGCGGGAGACGGCCAGCCTCGGGGCACCTACCTGAGCTATCCGGAGTATGTCGCCTTCCTCGTCGAGGTCTTCGACCTGTGGTGGGCACGCTACCGAGGCACCCTGCGCATCAAGGACTTCGAGAGCCTCATGCCCTCGGTGAGGAGCGGCGCGAAGCCCCCTGTCTGCTATTGGGAGGGCGACTGCATGGGGCGCTACGTCACCCTGGAGGCCAATGGAGACCTGGCGCCCTGTGACAAGTACGTGGGCGCCCCGGGGTCCGTGATTGGCAATGTGATGAAGTCCCCGGTGTCCCGCCTGCTGGCGACGTCCCGCTATCTGGAGGGCGAGCGCACCGAGACGCGGAAGGTCACCCAGGGGATGGAGTCGTGCGGGTGGTTCGGCCTGTGCCAGGGCGGCTGCCCTCACGACGTGAAGCTGAACGTGCGCTACGTACCGTCCTTCGACGGCACCTGCTGTGGACTGTCACCGCTGCTCGAGCGCATGCGCGCCGTCGCCGAGCCCTCCTCCCCACACCTGCAGACGCCGAACGGGGCCGTCGCCGGCCCGTAGGCGTTCCCCTCTCCCCGGCGACAAAAGGAAACGACTCATGGTTGCGAACGAGACGCAGAAGGCGGATCTCTCCCGCGTGTCGCAGATGATGGCGGGCTTCCTGCAGCAGCACGGCGGCGACATGAAGGTCGCCCAGCGGGCGGAGGCCCTCCAGCGACTGACGGGCGGGGAGGTACTGCTGAGCGAGGACGCCGCGGCCCGCGCCCAGCAGTCGGGCGACGAGGCGCAGAGCGCGTGGACCTGGACCTGGCCGTTCTGAGGTGACGTCGAAGGGCGCCCTTCGTCGCGAAGGGAGGGCGCTTTCGGCCGCGAGGAGACAGGTCCTCGCGGCCTGTGTCCCGAGGGCTCAGTTGCGCGCGAGGTAACCGGCCATCTCGGAGATCTCCCGCCACGAGTCCCGGCTGTACGACTGCAGGTAGTTGACGAGGATCCGCCCCGGCTGCTCGTTCGTCCGCATCCACTCGTTCAGGTGCCTCGCGGTGTAGACCAGATGCCGGACCTCGTCCCGATGGATGGCCTCGAAGCAGGCGACGACCTTGGACCCCGTGGTGTTCGGCAACCTCGGAGACAGCATGAGGTACTGCTCCAGCAGGCTGAAGGTGCGGATCTCCGCCACGTGGGTGGCGCAGAGGAAGCCGACGACGTTGCCATCGAAGCCGACGGCGTTCTCGGCGTGCTCCTCGCGCTCCACATGCGGTGAGGCGCCCTCGACGCCGGAGAGCCGATCCACCAGGGCCCCGAGCATCCGGCCATGACGGAACTCGTCCTGCGCGTGCTTCAGCAGGTCCTCCCTCAGCGGGCCCTCCGCGTGGCGCTCGGCCACGTAGGCGATGAGCCGCGCGCCCTCCGTCTCGTTCCTCGAGTGTCGCTCCAGCCGGTGCAGCAGCGCGCCGGGATGGCGGAACATGGCTTCGTTCACCCCCAGCATGACGTCGCTGTTCGCGGTGAAGTCTTCCTCCCTGAGTACGTCCAGCGCCCGCTGGTATCCCGATGCGAGCGAGATGTCGTGCTCACGGAGCAGGGAGCTGATCTCATCCACGAGGTTCATCATGGCATCCTCCTCATCCCTTCATGCGCCGGATGTCCGTCATGTTAGAGGCGTCTGGAAATAAATGCATGTCAAACATGCGGCACCTCCCGATGCGGTCGCGCTCACTCGGGACGCACGAGGACGACCCGGCGCGGCTCGTGGTCTGGGATGGCTTTGGGGTCCACCAGGTCCACGATGTCGAACTCGAGGGACGCCCTGGGGGGCGGATGGAAGCCGAAACGGTAGACGCTGCGCAGGCTCTCGCGGCCGGCCAGCAGCTCGGGCGGCGGCGGCGGCAGGGACGCGATGCGCAGGTCCGCGAGCAGCTCCTCGTCCATCGGGGGGTCGCACGAGGGGAGGAGGATGGAGAGCTGGAGCACGCGTCCGTCGGCGGCCTGGACCAGCCGCACTTGCGCCGCGCAGGGCCGCCCCGACTTGCGCCGGGCGCGGGTGCCCCGGGCGCGCCAGGCGGCCCTCAGCGCGTCCGCCAGCCGCGCGTAATAGGCGTGCATGGCGCCGGTCCGGACCTGCAGCTCGGCCGCGCCGTCACGCAGCATGTCGCTGACCGCGGGCGCGCTCGGGGGAGCGGTGCTCCCGGGGGACGCGGGCGCGGGCCCCGTCGTCAGCGGGGAGACCAGGGAGCGGGGGCTCAGGTCGATGGGCGTCGAGGGGGCACGCATGGGGATGCCGCTTGCCCGCTCCTCCGGGCGGCGCTGTCCGGTCGGTGGCGCGGCGGCGGTGTCCTGCTGGGACGCAGGAGCGTGAGGTCCCTGCGCCTGGGCTGGCGCGGGCCTTCGCTTCGAGGGCGCGGGGCGGACCGGTGCAGGGGGGACGAGAGGCGGGGCGGGCGGCGCCTGACGCTCGACGATGTCGAACTCCACGGCCCGCGAGTCGGCGACCTTCGAGACCGGGCCTGGGCTCCGGGACCTGCCCCACACGAGGAGCAGCGCATGCAGGACCCCGCTCACGAGCAGCGCCGCGACGAGCCTCGCTCTTCCGGAGGCTCGCTTCACGCGTCGCACCGCGGGGACCGTGGTGTGTGGTGTTGGGATTCCCGGAACGGCACGCGCCAAATATATATCGGGAAGGTGGGACGACGGCCGTCCAGTGCGGCGACCCACCCTTGCGCCTCCGGAAGCCGCTGCCCGCGAACCCTGTCCCGGTGGGAGGAAGACCTTGAGCACCTTCCGCGCTGAAATCGTCCACCTCTTGCAGCCGGCCGTGCAGGGACCGGCGGATGGAGCACCTCGAGAGAGAGGAGCATGTCGGCACGAGCGTCATGGCGTGACGCGCATTGCGTCCCCATGGAACGCAGCGCGCGGCGAGTGACGCCCTGGGAGCCCGCCAACGCGGGGCTGGTATGGCCCTTGCTCGGAGGGGCGGCGATGGACACACGGGCACTCGCTCCGTGCCTCATTCGCCTGGCGTGAGTCGCCCCCATGCAAATCACCTTCAATGGCATCACCTACGAGACCGACGACACCTCGCAGAAGAACGCGCTCGCGCTGGCGATCGACACCTGCACGGAAGTCTGGATGCTCGACCAGGCGATCAGCGCGCTGCGCTTCAAGTCCTTCGGCAACGACGTCGCATCGACGGTCATCGAGTACATGGAGAAGCGGCGCGAGCGATTGGAGGCGCCGCGGATCACGTTCACCCAGGGCTTCGTCTTCCGGGATGACCGCAAGAAGTGCACGGTCTGCACGACGCCGTTGGAGCTGGACAAGTACGGGACGGGGAGCGACTGGTTCAGCAGCTCGGACTTCAACCAGTTCATCTGCGGCTCCTGCGCGATGAAGAAGCCTTCCGACATCAAGCCCTGCCCGACGACGGGCTGCGGTCGGCTGTTCTGGTCCTGCACCTCCCAGACGACCTGCGCGGACTGCTACGCGCGGAAGCACTACGAGGGGCTGGCGCGCAACCAGGCCATCACCGTGAGTCAGGTCAATCTGGACGTGCCCCAGTACCACGGAGGCGTCCACGCGGAGATCCTCTTCCGCAACTACATCAAGGCAGAGACGAACCTCGACTCCATCTGCGTGAGCCGGAACAACGGCATCGACCTGGTGTTCATCACGAACGGAAACGACGAGTACGACCTGCTGAGGAACTGCATGGTCGGGCCCTCGACCGTGCCGGTCAGCACCTCGCGCTTCCCGACCCGGACTCGCACGCAGAAGGTGACGCAGCGTGGCCAGGTCATCCACTGCATCGAGGTGAAGGTCAACGACGCGCAGTGCTCCAAGGCGCAGAAGAACGCCGAGAAGTTCGTCAATGACCGCATCAAGCGGGCGCTGAAGGGCGAGTACGGCGACGACGCGCTCGAGGGCGCGGGCACGGTCGAAGCGGCGATGAACCAGGGCGCCGAGTTCGAGCTGCACCTCATCCGCGTATCGATGCCCCGGTTCGGGACCACCGAGTACCTTCAGGGTGCGCCCATCACGGCGGTCCGCTACGCCTGGGGCGAGACGGGTGGCACCGGCGGCGTGCCGATGACGCTGTTGGCCCAGTGCAACAGCATCACCTACATGGACAGCGCCTGGATTGGCGACACGGGTGAGCGCATCGCGATGCAGTTCCTGCAGCACCTCGGGTTCGACATCCGGGGGCCGGTGCAGAACAACACCGGCAACGGCGTGGACCTCACGGCGAAGCTCAAGCACACGCCCACGAGCCCCCGCTGGGCCTTCTTCGAGGTGAAGGCCAGCACCGCGAAGTTCCAGACGTCGCTGGAGCACGCGGAGGAGGAGCAGTGGATGTTCGTGATGGACCGCTGCTCCAAGGCCGTGATGCACATCCAGAACTACAAGAGCCTCGGGGCCTATCAGGGCTCCTCGGTCCACCCCACCGTCGCGACGGTCAGCGACCTGTTCTGGGACTTCCAGTCACCGGAGCACTGGGAGACGAGAGCCCTATACTTCCGCGTGGCGGTGCGTCTGCCCGACCCGGGCCAGAACGACGCGCCCCAGGTGAAGCTCCTGGCGTGGCCCAGCCCGCGAAGCCAAGGGACGAATCCGCTGAAGAAGGACCCCATCCCCCAGCCGCTGTTCATCGGCTACGGAGGGTCGTCATTCCCCACGCCGACCACCAGCGTGGGCAAGGTCTCGATGCAGACGCTCGCGCCCCACCCCTTCGGCGGGCGCTACGACAACGTGCACTCGTGCTTCGTGATGGGCTGCGACTGCTCGCAGTTCGTCGCCTCGAGCCCATTCTCCAAGACGTGCCAGACGTGCCTGCACGACCATGGGAGCTGAGCGCGAGGAGTCCCGCGTAGCGCCCTCCCCCGCGAGCCTCAACCTCAGCGGTGGCAGCCGGGCGCGTGAGGGCCCGAAGTCGGCGAGACATAGATCCGGAAGGAGATCGGCGAAGACCGAGGGCCTGTCACCGAGCCGACCGCGAAGGTCTCATCGGCATACACGCCACAGAGGCTGAAGTCGAACGGCAAGTATCCGGACTGTTCGAAGACGCCATGCTGGTTGGTGTATCCCACCAGGTCTCCGTTGTTGCCGTACGCCCCTGGATTCGCCCCCTGCTGGTGCGTCCGCCACGCATGGACCGCGGCGAACGGCTGGGCTGGGGAGGTGGTGACGACCAACTCCACATAACGGCCACCCTCGTTGGCCAGGTTGTACACGTCGCTGTTCCTGTAGGCCTGGGGCGCCTGCAAGAGCTGGCTGTCTTGACGACCGTGATCCGCTTCAGTCTGGACGCGGTCGCTCTCAAGGTCACTCCCGCCGCAGGCCGCCATCCCCGCGCACAGCCCCAACAGCACCGCCAAGCAGCGTCCGATCTTCTGAGTAGCCACTGTCAATCTCCTGTTGCGAGCACACAGCGCCCAACCACCAAAGCTCCAATTCAAGCATATCCTGCTTTCGTGACTGTTGGCGGCGGCGTTCAAAGCCCTCCTGGAAGGATGAACTCCGCCAAGCGGGCCTTGCGTCGGAGCCGTTGGGACGGTTGTCCATTGCGCCTGAGCGCCGCTGGGAGCGCTGTGCTGGGGAGGTGACATGAGCACCTGTCTTCGGCGAACCAGGCTGTGCTTCCACGCGTCCTGTATGATGGGCGCCCCCATGACAAACCATCGCTACTCGTGGCACCTGAGCATCCCCGCCCTCGCCGCGCTGTTCCTCCTCGCGGCCACGCCCGCCGTGGCCCAGAAGTCGATTCCTCCCGAGAAGGCACCTGCCAGCCCCCTCGCGATGACGGCGAAGATGCTGGACGACAACACCTACGTGAAGGTGACGTACCACTCGCCCCGCATCCAGGACCCCAAGACGGGCGAGAAGCGGCAGATCTTCGGCAAGCTCGTCCCCTATGGCGAGGTGTGGCGCCTGGGCGCGAACCAGGCCACGGAGCTGACCACCACCGGTGACATCGAGCTCGCCGGCAAGAAGCTCGCCGCCGGCACCTACTCGCTCTTCACCATTCCCCAGGCCGACAAGTGGACCCTCATCGTCAGCAAGGACGTGGGCCAGTGGGGCGCGTACAAGTACGACAAGACGAAGGACGTGCTGCGCGTGGACGTTCCCACCAAGAAGTCCGCCGACACCTACGAGGCCCTCACCATCACCATCGATGTGAAGGCCCCCGCGCTCAACTTCGCCTGGGAGAACACCCAGGTCTCCGTCCCCCTGAGCGTCGCCAAGAAGAAGTAGCCACCATCGCCGCGGCGCCGGGCGCAGGTCCGCGAACCTCGCCCGGCCCGCTGCTACTCCAGCTCGCGCTGGAGCTTCGCCAACAGGTTGAGCGCGTCCAGCGGCGTCAGGTGGTTGATGGCCGCTGACTTGAGCGCCTCCAGCGCCTTCTGGTGCGACGCGGGCAGCGCGGGAGCCGGGGCCACGGGCTCACCGAACAGCCCCAGCTGCCCCGCCGCGACAGCCGCCTTCTTCGGGTTCTGCCGCACCGCCACCCGAGGCCGCCCCGCGTCGTCCAGCTCCCCGGACTCCAGGTTCTGGAGCAGCTCGCGCGCCCGACCCACCACCTCCGTCGGCAGGCCCGCCAGCTTCGCCACCTCGATGCCGTAGGAGCGACTCGCCCCTCCCGGAATCAGCTTCCGCAGGAAGATGACCTTGCCGCCCTGCTCCTTCACGGCGATGCACAGGTTCTTCACCTTGGACCGCTCACGGGCCAGGTCCACCAGCTCGTGGTAGTGCGTGGCGAACAGCGTGCGCGCGCTCACGTGGTCATGCAGGTGCTCCGCCACCGCCCACGCGATGGACAGACCGTCGAACGTCGACGTCCCACGGCCAATCTCATCCAGGATGATGAGGCTCTTGTTCGTCGCGTGGTGGAGGATGTGACTGGTCTCCGTCATCTCCACCATGAACGTGGACTGACCGCGCGCCAGGTTGTCCGCCGCGCCCACGCGCGTGAAGATCCGATCACACAGGCCGATGCGCGCCGCCTTCGCCGGAACGAACGAGCCCGCCTGCGCCATCAGCGCCGTCAGCGCCACCTGCCGCATCACCGTGCTCTTGCCCGCCATGTTCGGGCCGGTGATGACCAACAGCTGCGCGTCCTCCGGGTCCATCCGAACGTCGTTGGGAACGAAGGACTCCCCCGCCCCCAGCATCCGCTCCACCACCGGGTGCCGTCCCGCCGTGATGCTCAGCACCTCCGACGCGTCCACCTCCGGCCGCGTGTAGCCGTACTCCGACGCGCACCGCGCGAAGGACAGCAGCGCGTCCGCCGTGGCCACTGCCTCCGCCGCGGAGCGGATGCGCGGCGCCGCCTGCGCCACCTTCGCCCGCAGCTCCTCGAAGAGCTGCAGCTCCAGCGCGCACCGGCGCTCCTCCGCCGTCAGCACCTGCTCCTCGTGCTCCTTCAGCTCCGGCGTGACGAACCGCTCCGCCCCCACCGTGGTCTGCTTGCGGATGTAGTCCGCCGGCACCAGGTGCAGGTTCGACTTCGTCACCTCCAGGTAGTACCCGAAGACCTTGTTGTAGCGGATCTTCAGCGAGCCGATGCCGGTGCGCTCCCTCTCCCGCGCCTCGATCTTCAGCAGCACGTCCTTGCCGGACGTCGACAGCTCCACCAGCCGGTCCAGCTCCGCGTGGTACCCCTGCCGGATGAAGCCGCCTTCCTTCAGCGCCACGGGAGGCTCGTCCACCACCGAGCGCGCCAACAGATTCGCCAGCTCCGGCAACGCCGTCAGCGGCCCCGCGAGCGACTGGAGCAACGGCGCCTGACACCGCGCCAGCGCCGCGCCCAACCGCGGCAGCTGCGCCAACGAAACCCCGAGCGCCCGCAGGTCCCGCGCGTTGCCCGCGCCCAGCGACAGCCGGCCCGTCAGCCGCTCCAGGTCCGCCACCTCCTTGAGGATGCCCGTCAGCTCCTCACGCCACACGCTCTTCGCGGACAGCTCCTCCACCGCGTCCAGCCGCGCGTGGATCTCCGGGAGCGACCCCAGCGGAGAGGCCAGCCAGCGCGCCAGCTTCCGCGCCCCCAGGCTCGTCACCGTCCGGTCCAGCACCCCCAACAGCGAACCCTTGCGCCCACCGTCCCGCTGCGAGCGCAGCACCTCCAGGTTCGCGCGAGAGGACTCGTCCATCAGCAGGCTGCCCGAGCGCTCCTGCCGGCTCAGCCGGTCCACGTGCGCCGCGGGCGTCTTCTGCGTGTCCTTCAGATACCGCAGCGCCGCGCCCGCAGCCCCCGTGGCCAGCGGCGCGTCATCCAACCCGAACGCCGACAGCGACTGCACCGCGAAGTGCGAGCGCAGATAGCCCGCCGCCCGGGCCGGCTCGAAGGCCGCGACCTCCCCCTCCGCCACCGCCGGCACGCGAGGCAGCCGCGAGCACAGCTGCCCCACCTCCGCCGAGTTGCGCTGCCCCGCGGGCACCAGCAGCTCCCGAGGCTCCACGCGAGACAGCGACTCCGCCAGCTCCGCCGCCGAGCCCGCCTCCATCGCGAGGAACTCGCCGGTGGACGCCTCCAGCAGCGCCCCACCAAAGCCCTTCTCGTTCCAGTACACGGCGGCCAGGAAGTTGCTGTCGCGAGGCTCGAGCACCTCCTCGTCCAGCACCATGCCGGGGGTGATGACCCGCGTCACCTCGCGCCGGACGATGCCCGGCCCGCTGCCGGCCTCCTCCACCTGCTCGCAGATGGCGACCTTCAGGCCCTCGCCGATGAGGCGCGCGATGTACCGGCGCGACGAGTGGTACGGGATGCCGCACATGGGCACCTTGTCGGCGCCCTTGGCCCTGGCGGTGAGCGTGATCTGGAGGATCTCCGAGGCCTTCACCGCGTCCTCGAAGAACATCTCGTAGAAGTCCCCGAGCCGGAAGAAGAGCACCGTGTCCGGGTGCAGCGCCTTCACCTCGAGGTACTGGCGCATCATCGGCGTCAGGGACGCGATCTCCCTCGCGCCCGAGCCTTCGCTCGCCTTGTCCCCGTCCGGCGCGACGTCCTGCGTCGGGTCCACGGGAAGCTCCACCGCTGCTGCCTTGGCTGCCTTCATCTGCTGCGTCACGGCCATCCCCGCCCTTCTCTCATGCCCCCACCCCTGGATCAACGAACCGCTGACCCTACCCGCCCGGTTTCCCTATCATCCACCACCGACATTTCCGCTCGCGCCGTCGCGAAAACGGATGCAGCCGTCCATGGGCGAGTGCATCTTCCGCGCCGCCATGGAGTCGCCTCCCCCCTCGACCGCCCCCAGGACACGCAGCCCGACGCCCGTACCCGCGCTCTTCCGGGTGGCGATTGCTCCGCTCCGGGCCTTCTTCCAGCTCCAGACCAGCAGCGGCATCCTGCTGGCCGTGTGCGCCGTGCTCGCCATGGCCTGGGCCAACTCGCCGTGGGCCGCGTCCTATGAGGGCCTCTTCGACGCCCGGCTGTCCTTCGGGGTGGCGAGCACCCACGCGACCTTCACCGTCCGCCAGCTCATCAACGACGGGCTGATGACGCTGTTCTTCTTCCTCGTCGGCATGGAGGTCAAGCGCGAGCTGAGCGCCGGGGAGCTGCGCACGCCGGCCCGCGCCGTGCTCCCGCTCATCGCGGCCCTGGGCGGCATGGTGGTGCCGGGCCTGCTCTACGCCGTCATCAACGCGGGCTCTGCCGCGCAGGCGGGCTGGGCCATTCCCATGGCCACCGACATCGCGTTCTCCATCGGCTGTCTGTCGCTCGTCGGCTCACGCGTGAGCCACGGGCTGGTGGTGTTCCTCACGGCGCTCGCCATCTTCGATGACATCGGCGGCATCCTGGTCATCGCGCTGTTCTACGGCACCGGCGTGCACGGGGGCTGGCTCCTGGCCGCGGGCGCGGTGGTGGCGGTGCTGGTCGCGCTCAACCGCTTCTATGTCCGCAATGGCATCCCCTGGCTGCTGGCCGGCGCGGCGCTCTGGTTCACGATGCACCACGGCGGCATCCACGCGACGCTGGCGGGCGTGGTGATAGGGCTGTGCATCCCCTCGCGGCCCACGAGGCCCGGGCGCGAGGTGCTCGACGACCTGTCCGTCTACATCCGGGACTGCACCGGGCGCGCCGAGGACGAGTCCATGCGGGGCGCTCAGCTGCTCTACATCGAGGAGCGCCTGGAGGAGCTCGAGCCGCCGCTCAACCGCTTCGAGCACCTGTGGAAGGGCTGGGTGGCGTACGGAATCGTCCCCCTGTTCGCGCTGGCGAACTCGGGCATCCCGCTGGCGGGCATGGGCTGGGGAGACCTGCTGTCGCCCGTGCCGCTGGGCATCATCGTCGGCCTCTTCGTGGGCAAGCAGGTGGGCATCCTCGCCTTCACGTGGGGGGCGGTGCGGCTGGGCGTGTCGTCGATGCCGGGCGGCGGGAGCCTCGCGCAGCTGCACGGGGTGGCGGTGGTGGCGGGCATCGGCTTCACGGTGGCGCTGTTCGTGGCGGGGCTGGCCTTCGGGGACCAGCCCGCGGTGCTGAACGAAGCGAAGCTGGGCATCGTGGTGGGCTCGCTGCTGTCGGCGCTGGTGGGGTATGTCCTCCTGCGCTTCGTGGCGAAGCCGGCGGTCGCGGTCTAACGTCGTCGCGAGGAGAAAGCGTTTCCGTGAACCTCCAGGACCTGAACCGTGTGCGGCAGATTACGGTCATCGCGGCCCGGCATGGCTTCGGCGAGGTGCTGGAGCGCGCGGGGCTGTGGCGCATCCTCGGGCGGCAGGAGAAGGTCGAGGTCTCGCCGGAGGCCCAGCGAGCCTCCACGGCCCGGCGCTTCCGGATGCTGCTCAACGACCTGGGCCCCACCTTCGTGAAGCTGGGCCAGGTGCTCTCCACGCGGGCGGACCTGCTGCCCGCGGAGTTCGTGGACGAGCTGGCGCTGCTGCAGGACAACGTGGAGCCGATTCCACTCGAGCAGGTGCACGCGCAGATTCGCGAGTCGCTGGGCAAGGATGCGCGCGAGCTGTTCAAGCACATCGACGAGGCGCCGCTGGCGGCGGCGTCGATCGCCCAGGTGCACCGGGCGGTGACGCTGGAGGGCGACGAGGTGGTGGTGAAGGTGCAGCGGCCGGGCATCGCCGCGAGCATCGACTCGGACCTGGTGGTGCTGCGCAACCTGGCGCGCCTCTTGGAGGCCGTGGTGGAGGAGACGGGCATCTACACGCCCACGGGCATCGTCGACGAGTTCGACCGGGCCATCCACGAGGAGCTCGACTTCATCAACGAGGCCGCCAACGTCCGCGCGTTCCTGGAGAACCACCGGGAGCGCGCGTACATGAAGATTCCGCGCGTCTACGCGGCGCTGTCGAGCCGGACGGTGCTGACGCTGGAGTTCATCCGGGGGGTGAAGATCAGCCAGGCGGAGCTGTCGGACGAGGACCGGAAGACCATCGCCAACCACATCCTGGAGGCGAGCTTCCGGCAGCTCTTCGACGACGGGCTCTTCCACGGCGACCCGCATCCGGGGAACGTGTTGCTGCTGGAGGGCAACAGGCTGGCGCTGCTGGACTTCGGCGTGGTGGGACGGCTGACGCGGCCGATGCAGGAGACGCTGGTGATGCTGTGCCTGGCGGTGGCGCTGAAGGACAGCGACTCGGTGGCGCGCATCCTCTACCGGGTGGGCGTGCCGGACGCGCGGGCGAACCTGGTGGGCTTCCGCAACGACATCGAGAGCATCCTGGGGCAGCACCTGCCCACGACGCTGGGTCAGGTGGACACGCGCTCGCTGCTGAGGGACTTGCTGGATCTGGCGGTGAAGTACCGCATCCGGATCCCGAAGGAGTACGCGCTGCTCAGCCGCGCGTCGGTGTCCACGGAGGGCATGCTGCGCAGCCTGTACCCGGAGATGAACATCGTGGAGGTGGTGCTGCCGTACGCGAAGGAGCTGCTCGCGGGGCGGTATGACCCGATGCAGCTGCAGGGCGGGCTGATGCGCACGCTGCTGCGCATCCAGTCGATGGCGGCGGACCTGCCCACGCAGCTGTCGCAGATCTTGTTGGACATGGAGTCGGGCAAGTTCACGGTGACGGTGCGGGCGGACCAGTTCGAGAAGCTGAACGAGAACCTGCGCAGCGCGTCGGTCATCATGTTCATGGGGTTGTGCGCCTGCGGCCTCATCGTCGGGGCGTTCATCTCCTTCGCGCCCAAGCCGTGGATGTACGGGAACATCCCGGTGCTCGGGGCCCTAGGCATCGCCTTGGCCGCGGCGCTCTTTGGCGCGGCCATCACCTGGTATCTGTTCGGTGGTCGTGGGCTCGGCAAGGTCCGGCTGAGCAAGTACTTGAAGGGGCCGAAGCGGAAGTAGCACTGGCGCGGGCTCATCCATCTTGCGGCCCCGAAGTTGATCGCGGAACTGCCGCCATGGCCAGCGCTTGGAGCACCCCGCCCCGGTGCATTCCAGTCGTGGTTCGCCTCCCACTCCTCGGGCGACGTGGAGGAACGCACCACACGAGCATCGCGCCCGCAGCTCGAGCGCGAGCACCAGGACTTCGAACCTCACGCTCTCCGTCTTCAAGCACTTCTGGGCCGCGCACTTGAGGAAGGGCCCCCGCTCTCCGATCCAGAGCCGTCGCTCTCCCCGACACGACTGGCACAGGAAGTCTTGAGGCGTCAGCAGGCGCCGTAAAGCGGCGGGGAGCGGATCCTTCTCGGCGAGGGGCTTGTCCTGTTCTCGCGGCACCGCCCTCAAGCTCCCCACCCTGGGCCGCCGGGGAGTGACGACTTGCGCCGCGGGGAGTGGTACCTCGAGCGGCAGGAGCGTCGGAATCTGGTCGGGCACCTCTTCTTCTGGAGTGGCCTCGCTCCTCTTCTTGCTCGGCGCACCACCGCGAGGCGGGCGTCCGACACGGGAGGCGCGCGCCTCTTTCGGAGCCCGGAAGCGCTCGGGTGAGGCCTCCCACTCCCGTGCAATGGCCTCGGCGCGGCGCACGAGCTCCGCGCGCAGGGCGTCCTCGACCGGAGCGGCCTCCTCCGGTGGAGCTCCCTCTGGAGGAATCTCCAGTTCCTTCAGCCTCGCGAAGACCGGTCGCATCGCGGCCTCGGGGTCCCGGAAGAACGCGCTGCCTCGAATCCTCACGAACCGCCACCCGAGCCGCTCGAGCAGCGCCTGACGTGCCATGTCATCCGGGAGCTTCTCGAGGGGATGGTAGCGATCTCCATCACACTCCACCGCCAGCCGGCGCCCTCCCCCCTCGACCACCAGGTCGATGCGGTAGTGTCCCACGCGCCACTGCGGCGTCACCCGATAGCCCGCGCGGACCAGGAGCGCGAGCACCTCCTTCTCGAAGGGAGACTCCGTCTTGGGCTCGGCACGCAGGAGCGCCCGCTCGACGCCCTGCGGCTGCGCGCAATGCTCCAACAGCCTGCGCCTCAAATCCCCGGGCTGCAGGTCGATGGAGGGATTGAGCGAGTGCACGACCCAGAGCTGGTCCCCGGCCCGGCTCACCGCGACGTTGAAGCGCTGCTTGAAGTCCTGCGTCTCCCGTCGACTCAGGGGGCCGTCCCCATCGGGGCTGTCCACCATGGACAGGAACATCACGTCCCGCTCGTCCCCCTGGAACTGGGCGGCGCTCCCGCACAATACGCGCCGTCGTTCGTACTCGGCCGGAGACAGGTGCGCCTGAAGCAACGAATCCACCTTCAACGCCTGTTCCTCTCCGACGAGCGAGATGACGCCGAAGGTGCGCCCCGCATAGGCGGGGTGCTCCACGGCGGCGGCGATGAGGGAGGCCACCGCGATGGCCTCCCGCTCGTTGACCTTCGCCTGGGCATGCCCCTCGACCCGATGGATGTTCAGGGGAGCAAGTCCCTTGGCGCTCGCCGCCTCCCGAAGCGGCTTGATGCGCCCCTCGTAGGACAGCTGATTGCTGAACTCGATGATGTCCGGGACGCAGCGGAAGTGCTCCAGCAGGCACACCATGCCGCTGAAGGATTGCCGGGCGAGGTCGTAGACCGACATCTTTCCGTCATAGAGCACGGCGTTGGGGATTCCGGCGAGGTGCTCGGCGATGAGCTGCTCGACCATGCCCACGTTCTGCCCCACCGCAGAGGGGCTCACCTGCTCGTGGTCTCCCACGACCACCGCGCGGTCCGCCAGGTACAGGGAGATGAGCCCCATCGCATCGCACTGGCTCGCCTCGTCGATGATGACGACATCGAACCGGGTCGCCGCCGTGAAGTTCTCCACCACCTGCGTGAGCGGCATGATCCACACCGGCACGGCTCGCTGACACTCGCTCATCAACTGCGCCGCCTGCGCACGCAAGCGAGGCGCCCGGACTCCCGTCCCCTTCCCGATGCGCCGCTGGATGTCCAACCAGCCCACCAGCGCCTGCTGTTGCCCCAACGTCGTCCGATGGGCCTGGGAGGCCCAGGCACGACGCTCGATGAGCTTCGCGGTGCACTTGCGCAGCTCCTCCGACAGCACCTCGATGCGCGACTGGAGGCTGGCCAGTTGCACGCCGCCGCGGCGCTCGAGCTCGTCGTGAAGCTGCCGCCAGCACCACGCGGCCTGGGGGGCTCCCGGGGGCCGCTCCCGCGCGTGGACGCCCCGACGCTCGCGAATGGCGGAGGCCCAACCCGGGGCGGCCGCCTTCAGCCTCGTGAGCAGCTCCTGTCGTCGCGTGAGTGCCCGCCGCTTCTCCAGGATCTCCGTGAGCCCCACGAACGCGCGGGCGTAGAGTTCGCCATCCCGCGCTTCCAGCGCCTTCGCGAGGCTCCGGACGATGACGGAGCCCGCGGAGATTCCACCCCACGCCTCGAGCCGGGCCCGAGCCTGTCGCAGCTTCTCGCGGACCCGTTCCAGTTCGATTTCACGTGCCCGCGCACGCAGGGCAGGCGCGATGCCTCGTACCAATGCGTCGCGCCGCCGCTGGAACATCCCATGGGGCGCTGGATTGATGGGCTCCGCGTCCAACCGCTCCTTCCAGCGCATCCCGCTCGTGCTCAGCGCCTTGTCCAACGGACGCCAGACGGACTCCGCCCAGTCCAGGCACCGGCCGAGTTCATCGCGAAACTCGAGCAGCCGCTCCTCCAGCGCTTCTCCCAGCTCGGACGAAAGCGGAGCGCCCAACGCGGCCATCTGAGCATCCCAGCGCCGCGCCAGCACCTGCCGCTGCTTGCGGAGCGAGAGGCACGCGGAGAGCGCCGCGAAGTGGGCCAGCTCCCGAGGCGCTCCCGCCTCGACCCGGCAGCCCCGAATCACTCGCTTCCACGAGGAGCGCGTGAGCAGCGTGAACGCCCCCAGCGTCCCTCCCGCCTCGAGGTGCCGCTGGAGCTCCGCGAGCACGGAGAGCTGCTCGTCCATGGACAGATCCTGTGCTGGAACAGGGGCATGCTGGAACAAGGACTCCCGGGTCGCCAGTTCCATGGCACGCACGTCGGAGATGGCGTCGATGAGGGACCGCCAGGGAGCCGCCTCCCGGTCCCCCGCCAGACCCGCTGACACCGCCGCGAGCTTCCAGGGCAGACCGTCCTCGAATGGGTCGAAGGCGCGAAGGCAGCGTCTGGCCAGCTCCGTCAGGTCCACGGTGTCCTCCGCCCGGGCAGGCCCCTGCCAGAGATTGGGAAGAGCGCCCTCCGCCTCCACCCGGAGCGACTTCCGCTTCTCCAGCAATCCCCCAAGCTCCCCAGGGGACATGACCTCGTCGAGCCTCGGGAGTGGACATGCCAGCTCTGTCTCGTGTTGAGGCGTCAGAACGGCGTTGCCGCGATACAGCTCCCGGACCTCGTCCTCCGATAGGGGAAGCGCGGCACCGAGCATCACCGGCCCCGGCAGCCAGAGGTGCTGCGTCGGCTCGGCCGCGACCCGTCGGGCCGCCTCCGAGGGAGACCAGCTCTGCCCCGCCACCACCACGTCTCGATACTCGTCGGAGAGTGCCTGGAGCAGCTCCTGTCGGGCCTGCTGAAGCTCATCCTTCAGCCGCTCGCGATGCTCCGCGATGGAGGACGCCTCCCTGTCCAGCCGCGTGCCATTGCTCACGGACAATCGCTCCGCCATCGCGGAGACAGCGCCTTCGAGCTGGGCTCGGCTGTCGAGGTCGTTGTCGAGGACGCTCACACACAGCGGCTGGAGCTCCGGCACCACCTGGCCTCGAAGCACCCGCAGCGCCTTGGTGGTATGGCTGGTCACCAGGACGCTCTTGCCCTCGGCGAGCAGATGACCAATCAGGTTCGCGATGGTGTGGGTCTTCCCTGTCCCCGGAGGCCCCTGGACGAGGACACAGCCGTTCCGAGCAAGCCGGCTGGCAATCTCCTCCTGCTCCGCGTTGGCTTGTTTGCTCAGCAGGACATCCACGACCTCGCCAGCGTGGCCTCGGGTTCCCTTGGAGCCCGCCTCCTCGCGCGGGCTCGGCACGTCACAGCCCACCACCCGGGCCAGCGCGGACGGCAGGTCCGGGCGCTTCTCGAGGGATTCCAGGATGCCCTCGAGGGCTCTGGCGAAACCGAGGCTGCGGCTGCGGAGCAACAGCACGGGCTCTCGCCCCATGCGCGGCGGGTCGGCGTCTTCGCTCGGCCGGCCATGCTCGAGTAGCTCCCCGCGCGCGGACAGTTGGATGAGCAGACGTCGCAAGAAGCTCGAGGTCTGCTCACCGCCCAGGGGCTTCACCCCGCCGGCCTGGAGCTCCTCGCGACACCTCGCCAGAATCCTCCCGTCGAGTTCCTCCAGGTGGCTGAACAGCTCCGAGTAGAGGTCGACGCCACGCCCGCTGTCGGAGACCGTGAACTCGGGGACCCGGGAGTTGAACCGCAACTGGACGCGCTGGAGCAGCACGGGATGGAACAATCCACCCGTCGTCTGGCGCCAGCTCAGGATGCCATCGGCGACCAGCAACTCGAGCCGCTCTCCCTCTCGTTCGAGTCGGCCATGAAGCTCATAGAGCTGCTCGAAGATCCTCAGCGCCGCGCGCGCCTGCCGCTCCTCACTCGCCCAGGCCGCGTGACGGGGCATCCAGCTCGCAAGGGCCTCGACGCGCTCGGGACGCTCGTCGAACGACACCCTGCGTGTGGCGCCCTGGTCATCCACCTCGTCGCGAGACGCCGCCGTCCCGGGCTCCACGAGTGGGTCATCCCAGGGCGTGGTCAGCCACTCGGCGAGAGGAGGAGGCGGAGCTGGGGGAGGCACCAGCCGCGGGCGGCGCACCCGGAGGATGAGGTCCGCGTCGGAGCCCTCCGTCCCTTCAGCCCCCTCACTCGCGGCGCTCGCATCGCGCACGAACAGGATGGAGGGATGCGCGGGCAGCGTCGCGAGGCTCAGGCTCCACGGTTGATCCCGAAGCTGGCGCGGAGCGGGGTTTCGATGACGGTTCAGCGCCTGGAGATACCGAAAGACTCTCGTGGTCCGCTCATGCGCGACACGAAGAGATTCTGGATCCAGCATGTGCCCCCCTCGGTGAACCCATGGCCAACGCCGCATGGGCAGGCATGGACACCTCATTCATCCTGTCCCGCCGCGACCGACATGACAACGCCGGGCCCCCCGCGACACGATACCGAGTCTCTCGCGCCACCATGGGTGGACATCGACTGCCATTCACGGTCAGGCGCCAATACACAGGCGCCAGTCGGAGCGCTTCCCGCGCTTCCTTGATTTGCTGAAAGTAGTCGGTGGCGGGAGGGGCCGGAATACCACTCCAGAGGTATGGATGACCCGCGGCCGTTCGGCAGGGACCGGCAGCAAACGCCGTCGTCGGCCCCTCGCTTGACGCGCCGCGAGATCCTCAGCCACCTGCACGAGGGCGACCGCCTGCATCGCTCGCTGAGGCGAGTCGTGCGAGAGGTCCTGCGGACGCGGCTCAAAGCGCGAGGGCGAGCACCAGGTCGCGCTGCGGGTCTGTCCCGAGCACGAAGCGCATCTCCCCCACTTCGATGAAACCCCAGCGCGCGTAGAAGGCCCGCGCGCGCGTATTGCGTTCCCACACACCGAGCCACAACACGTCGTGCCCCCGCCTCCTCGCATCATCCAGGCAGCGGCGCATGAGCGCGGCGCCCACCTTCGCACCGAGGAAGGCGCGGTCGACATAGAGGCGCGACAGGTTCACCGGGCGCTCGGCCCGCACACTCGGCTCACGGGCGCCGTCGCAAAGGAGCGCGAAGCCCGCGGGGACTCCGTCGACCTCCGCGAGCAGGTACAGGTTGCGAGGCTCCCGCAGCTCCTCCTCCTGGAGCGCACGGCTGTAGTGCGAGGCCAGGAACGCCTCCACGTTCTCCGGCGTGTTCTCGGCGGCGAAGGTGTCCCTGAAGGTCCTCTCCCCGAGCTCCGTCAGCGTCGCGGCATCCGCCAGCGTCGCGGGACGGATGCTCACTCGCGGCGAGCGTGGTGCATCGGACGTCGTCATGGTCGCCCTCTATACAGCTCACGGGCCGAGCAGGTCCTTGTAGATCTTCCCGTCCTTCATGATGACCAGGAAGTTCTTCTCGGGGTTGGCGATCAACTCGAAGTTGGCCACCGGGTCGCCGTCCACCAGCAACAGGTCCGCGAGCGCCCCCTCCTCGACGACGCCGAGTCGACCCTTGTAGGGGCTGCGCTTGCCCGACAGCGCCAGCAGCTCCGCGTTGGTGCCCGTGGCCATCCGCAGGGCCTCCGCCGGCGTGTACCACCGCGTCATCTTCACCAGCTGCGCGCCCTGCCTCGCCGCCACCTTCGGGTCGAACAACGAGTCCGTCCCCCACGCCGTCTTCAGCTTGTACTTCTTCGCCAACGCATAGGCCTTGTCCGTGCCTTGCGTCATCTCCAGCTGCTTCTCCCGATTGTCCGAGCCCTCCGGAAAGGGCGTCGCGTCCTCGTCGTCGAGGAACGGCTGCAGGCTCAGCCAGACCCCCTTCTCCGCCATGAGCTTCGCGGTGGCGTCATCCATCAACTGCCCGTGGTCGATGACCTTCACCCCCGCCCGGATGGCCGTCTGGATGGCGCGCGGCGTGTACGCATGCACGGCCACGTACGTCCCCCAGTTCTCCGCGGCCTCCACGGCGGACCGGAGCTCGGCTTCCGTGTATTGCGACACATCCAGCGGATCGTGGTCCGAGGACACACCGCCTCCCGCCGCCAGCTTGATCTGCGAGGCCCCCAGCATCAGCTGCTCACGGACCCGGAGCAGGACCTCGTCCTGCCCGTCCGCGATGGCCGCCCCACCCACGCGCTCCGCGAACGTCAGCGAGGACATCGCCGTCCGCGGGAGCGCCTCCGCCCGGCGGTAGTCCCCATGGCCGCTGGTCTGCGAGATCATCGCGCCCGAGGGCCAGATGCGCGGGCCCTCGATGAGCCCGTCATCGATGCCCCTCTTGATGCTGAAGACCGGCCCGGCCATGTCGCGCACGCTGGTGAAGCCTCGCAGCAGCGTCGCCTTCGCCTCACGCGCGGCCACCAACGTGAGGTACCCCTCCGGCCCCGCCAGCGCCACGGTCAGCGGCACCGAGGCCATCATCATGTGGTAGTGCGCGTCGATGAGTCCCGGCATGAGCGTGCGCCCCTTGCCCTCGATGACTCGCACCTCGCCCGTGCGCGCGATGGGGCTGCTCGAAATGCGCGCGATCTTGTTGCCCTGAACCAGGACGTTGACGGGCCCGGACAGCCCCTTCGACTTGCCGTCGAACACGCGCACGCCCTGGAAGAGGACCGCGCGGGGAGGAGGCTCGCTCACGGGAGGCTGCGCCGACGCGAGGCTGGACAGGAGCAACAGCACCGCGCTCGACCCGGCGCGGATGCAGCGGACGACATGACCCAACCTCGAACGCATGGCGAGTCCTCGATGTGACGGGTGGAGGTGCACCGTGGAACGCCGAGCACGCGGAGGACTTCTCCTCGCCCGTCGACGCCTCACGGGAATCGCGCGGCACACTGACTTCGGGGGCCACCCCCGACAAGCGAGTGCTCCGCGCGGCGACGCCTCCTGAACGCACTCCTGTGCGCCGATGAACGGCTCGGCGCGCCTCTGCGGGCTCGTGAGCATCGAGGGCGCCACCTGCGTCACGTCCGTGACGCACGGCCCCGCGAGACGCTCGACACGTCCACTCGCCATCAAAACGACCGCGCTCCCCGAGGCTTGCTTCGCCTGGGGAGCGCGGGGACTGCCGTGGATGATGAAGACTCAGCGCGGCGTGAGCTTGAGCACCTTGCCGTTGGTCGCATCGGTGAGCAGGTAGAGCGCGCCCTCGGGGCCCTGCACCACCTCGCGGATGCGCTCGTTGCGGTTCTTGAGCAGGTGCTCCTCGCCGATGACGCGGTCATTGCGAACCATCAGCCGCACCAGCGCCTGGGCCGCCAGCCCGCCCACGAAGATGTTGTCGCGCCACTCCGGGAACAGCGTCCCCGAGTAGATGGTCATCCCCGAGGGGGCAATCACCGGGTCCCAGTAGTACACCGGCTGCTCCATGCCCTCACCCACGGGGCTGTCGTGGATGGGCGCGCCCGAGTACTCCTCGCCGTACCCGATGGTGGGCCAGCCGTAGTCCTTGCCCGCCTCGGGCCGGTTCAGCTCGTCGCCCCCCTGCGGTCCCATCTCCACGATCCACAGGCGGTTCTGCCCATCGAGCGCCGCCGACAGGATGTTGCGGTGACCCACCGACCAGATCTCCGGCTTCGCCTCCGGCGTGTTCACGTAGGGGTTGTCCTGCGGCACGGAGCCATCCGGGTTGATGCGGACCACCTTGCCGAAGTGGCTCTTCACGTCCCGCGCCTGCTTGCGGCCGTCGAGGATGGAGCGCTCGCCGAGCGTGACGAACAGCTTTCCGTCGGGCGTGAACACCAGCCGTCCGCCCGAGTGCAGCGTCGACTCGAGCGTGGGCATCATGCGGAAGATGACCTGGACGTTCTCCACCGCCGGCTGCGCGCCGTCCACCAGCTTCGCGCGCGCCACCGCCAGCCCGTTGCCGCCCTGCCGCGGCTCGGAATAGGTCCAGTAGATGAGCCGGCTCTCCGCGTAGTCGGGACCGACCTCCACGTCGAGCAGGCCTCCCTGGTTCCGGCCATCCACCGCGGGCAGGCCCGTGACGGCGGCCGACTTCTCGCCCTGCTGGGTGACGATGAAGAGCCGCCCCGTGGGCTTCTCCGTCACCAGCATGCGCTGGTCGGGCAGGAAGGCGAGGCCCCAGGGATTCCGGATGCCGGAGGCCACCTCGGTGACCTGGAACTGCGTCTGCGACTGGACCGCCGGAGCGCGCGTCTGGCCGGGGAAGGCCGGAGGGAACTCGGGCACGTTGGGCGGCCCCTGCGGAACGGGAGGACCGCTGGGCAGGGGCCCCGCGTCCGGCTCCTGCGTGCCCCCGTCTTCCGGCGGATTGCCCGCGTCAGGCTCCTGCGTGCCCGCGTCTTCCGGCGGATTCCCCGCGTCCGGCTGTGGGGTGCCCGAGTCCTGCTGTGGCGTGCCCGAGTCAGGTGTCGGCGTGGGATCTGGATCGTCACTGCAACCAACGAGGAGGGCGGCGACGATGAGGGGCATCGACAGGAAACGCATGCGTCTCTCTCCTGAGGGGGGATGGTGCGGAGGGGGAAGTTGCCGCCGTGCGCATGGAGGCGCAACCCTCGTTGCCGCCAGGACGCGATTCAATTCGCGGCCCATGCCCGCCCGGTCATCCCACGGTGGAAAGTCACCGTGTCACGGCTCCACTTCGACGGCACGAGCCTCGCCAGGGGTGAGCAGGAAGGCCGCGTCCACTGGTGGACCGGGCGTCCGAAACCCACGTCCGACTCCCGGGATGTTGCTTGCCGAGACCGGCGATTTCGTCCTGTATACCTCGCGGGTCGACCCACCCGGGAACCCCTCCCCACTTTCCTCCGGAAGCGAGCCGAACATGAGCAACCTCTTCGACATCCCCTTGAAGTCCATCGATGGCGCTCCCATCACGCTGGGCCAGTTCAAGGGCAAGGTCCTCTTGGTGGTGAACGTGGCCTCCAAGTGCGGCCTGACGCCGCAGTACGCGGGCCTGGAGAAGCTGTACGAGGAGAAGCGCGCGAAGGGGCTCGAGGTGCTGGGCTTCCCCGCGAACAACTTCATGGGCCAGGAGCCGGGCTCCGAGGAGGAGATCAAGCAGTTCTGCGACCTCAACTACGCGGTGAAGTTCCCGCTGTTCTCCAAGATCTCCGTCGTCGGCGAGGACAAGCACCCGCTCTACCAGGAGCTGACCCGCGCGTTCCCGGACGCCACCGGTGAGGGCCCGATGCGCGCGCGTCTCAAGGGCTACGGCATCGAGGCGAACCCCATCCCGGAGGTCCAGTGGAACTTCGAGAAGTTCGTCATCGGCCGTGATGGTCGTGTCGCCGCGCGCTTCGCTCCGGACGTCACAGCGGAGGACCCGCGCCTGGTGCAGGCCATCGACGCGGAGCTGGCCAAGGGCGCCTGACGCGGAGGACCGACGACGGGGAGGTTTGCAAGGGCAAGCCCCCGCGTCCTCGCGTTCTGCATCATCCGGCAAGCATCGGCGGAGCGCCGGGGAACATGGGGCCCCCGTGGCGTATCCAGGATGACCGCTCGCACCTGCGCGGGCGGATTCATCACCGAGGCTCCCATGACGACTCCCTCGCGCGGAGCACGGCGCTCTCTGTGCGCCCTGCTCCCCCTCCTCCTGATCGCCTGCGGTGACTCCCCCGCGGGCACTCCCGATGCGGGGCCGCCATGGGACGGCACCTACACGGAGCTGGAGGACCTGGGGTACTGGGTGGACACCGGCCGATATGACGCGTGCCAGTTCATCGACGCCGACAACCTGGACCCGCAGCTCTGCCAGCGCCCCACGAGCTTCGACCTGTCGAGCTGCTCCTCCGCCCAGCTCTCCACCGTGGAGAACCAGGGCATCTACCAGGTCGTCCTCCGCGCGGAGCGGCGCGTGCGCCCGGACAGACCCACCAGCACGTTCGTCTCCGGTGGGTCGATCAGCTTCCGCCTCAGCGCCGACGGCTCCAAGGATGCGCTGAGCTCCGGGCCCCTGCTCACGCGGGACACCGGGAACGGGTCCTTCTTCTTCTCAGGCCGTCGCACGCTCGCGCTCACCACCGGCAACCTCGTCACCACCGCCGCGTTCGCCGGCTGCCACGTCCCCTCACCCGGCGTCATCACCGGCTGCTACGTGTCCTGCGTCGAAAACCCCGTGACCGGTTACTCGAAGACGCTCGGCACCTTCGAGGCCACCCGGATGACGTGGGCCCCCGGTGAGGGCGAGTCCTCCGGCGGCCTCGCTCGCGTGGGCGAAGCCGCCACCACGATGATCCGCCCCGCGGACCTCTACATCGCCAAGGAGCACGCCTATGTCGTCTCGCTGGACCGCCCGCCCCTCTTGGGCGGCCTCTCCGTCTTCGACGTGAGGGACCGCACGGCGCCCAAGCTCGTCAAGACGCTCAGCTTCCCGGGTGACACCTCTTGGAACGGCGTCTGGGCGAAGGGCGACACGCTCTATGTCGCCAGCAACTCCTCCGGGCTGGTCATCCTCGACATCAGCGACCCGGCCAACCCCACGTTCGTGCGCCGCGCCGAGGGCCCCACCACCGTCCACACCGTGCTCGTCGACGGCGACCGGCTCTACGCCAACGCCCCCGGCACCGGAACCTACGTCTACGACATCACGAACGCCGTGGACCCCACGCTGCTGCAGATCGTCCGGCCGACCGCGGAGGGCGGCTACGGCGATGGTCCCCACGATGTCTTCGTGTACGAGGACCGGCTCTATGTCAGCAACGGAAGCGATGGCTTCCAGATCATGGACGTCGCCGACTTGAACGACGTCCGCCAGTTGGGCAGCTACTTCCTGCCTCGGCTCGCCACCTATGCGCACCACAGCGCGGTGGGCACCTTCGCGGGGAAGACCATCGCCTTCGAGGGCGGAGAGTTCCCGGGCTCCCACGTGCGCGTGCTCGACGTGACGAACCCGGCGGCCCACATCCCACTCATCGGCGCGTTCCGCATGCGCGCCGCCACGTCCATGCACAACCTGCTGCTCCGCGGGAACCTGCTCTACGTCGCCTGGTACCACGAGGGCCTGCGCGTGCTCGACGTCTCCAACCCCACGCAGCCCAGGCAGGTCGCGCACTACAACACCTTCCGGGAGGACGACCCGGGGCGCGAGCACTCCGTCTTCGAGGGCAACTACGGCGTGCGCATCCCCGGGGACGGCTACGTGTACCTGGTCGACGCGTCCCGCGGACTCATCATCCTCAACGAGCTGTAGGCGTCGCGCGCGACAGGTCCTCAAGGACCCGAGTCATGGTTGCCGCTGTCCGCTGTCCGAAAACAGCGGCAACCCACGATGGAACCAGGAGCCCGCACTCGCCTATTCGGGAAGGCCGCCCGCACTGTCGCGGGTGGCTCCCGAGGCGCTCCATGAAGCCATCGCCGCATCCGTTGGGACCCTGGCGCTGCATCCCCCTCCTGCTCCTGCTGCTGTCCGCCTGTGACGACTCCCCTTCGGGAGATGACGCGGGCTCGCTCCCGGACTCGGGCTCCGACGCGGGCACCGCGGACAGCGGCCCGCCTCCCGAGGACGCGGGGACGCCCGACGCGGGGACGCCCGATGCAGGCCGTCCACCCTGGGACGGGACGTACACCGCGCTCGAGGACCGGGGTGATTGGATCGACACCGGTCGCCATGACACGTGCCAGTTCGTCACGCCCGAGGACCTGGACCCGCAGCGGTGTGAGCGCATCGCGGCCTTCGACCTGTCGAGTTGCTCCACCGAGCAGCTCTCCGGCGTGGAGAACCAGGGCATCTTCCAGCTCAACCTCCGCGAGGAAGCGTCCTACTCTTCCACCCGGCCTCCATCGGACTCCGTCTACAACTCCTTCGCCGGCCTGCGGCTCAGCGCGGATGGCACCCAGGACGCGTACGGCCCCGCGCCGCTCATCGCCCGCGTCACGGAAGGCGGCACGTTCTTCCTCGCGGCGAGGAGGACCGCCCGAAGCCCCTGGGGAGACAGCGTCACCACCACCGCGTTCGCCGGCTGCCACGTCCTCTCTCCTGGCGTCATCACCGGCTGCTACGTGTCCTGCAACAGCCATCCGATGTACGGCTTCAACAAGTCGGTCGGCACCTTCAGGACCGAGCGGATGGCCTGGGCTCCCGGCGAGAACGAGGCCTCCGGCGGGCTGGCGCTCGTGGCAGAGGCCTCCACGACCGTCGGCATGCCCGTGGACGTCTACGTCGCCAAGGAGCACGCCTACGTCGTGTCGGTGAGCAAGGGGCCCCTGCTCGGTGGCCTCTCCGTGTTCGACGTGAAGGACCGGACGAGCCCCACGCTCGTCAAGACCGTCAACATCCCCGGAGATGGCGCGTGGAACGGCGTCTGGGCGAAGGGTGACGCGCTCTACGTCGCCAGCGACAGCTCGGGGCTCATCGTCTTCGACATCACGGACCCGGCCAATCCCGTCTTCGTGCGCCGCGCCGAGGGCCCCACCACCGTCCACACCGTGCTCGTCGAGAGGGAGCGGCTCTTCGCCAACTCACCCGGCACGGGCACCTTCGTCTACGACATCACCTCTCCCCTCGCTCCGACGCTGCTCCAGCTCATCACGTGGGCACCCGAGGGCTACACCAACGGTCCGCATGACGTCTTCGTGCACGGCGACCGGCTCTACATCAGCAACGACACGACCGGCTTCCACCTCATGGACATCTCCGACCTGGACGACGTCCGGCACCTCGGTGACTACCTGCAGCCGGGATTCTTCGGCATCTTCTCCCACCACAACGCGGTGGGCACCTTCGCGGGGCGCACCCTCGCCTTCGTGGGCGGCGAGTTCTCGGCCAGCCACGTGCGCGTGCTCGACGTGACGGACCCGACGAACATCCCGCTCATCGGCACGTTCCGCATGCGCCCCCTCACGTCCATGCACAACCTGCTGCTCCGCGGGAACCTGCTCTATGTCGCGTGGTACCAGGAGGGCCTGCGCGTGCTGGACGTCTCCCATCCCACGCAGCCCCGGCAGATCGCCCACTTCAACACCTACCGGGAGACCGACCCGCAGCGAGGCAACGGCATCTTCGAGGGCGCCTTCGGTGTGCGCATCCCTGGGGATGGTTTCGTGTACCTCGTCGACTCGTCACGTGGCCTCATCATCGTCAACGAGCTGTAGCGCTGGCCCCGGGCCGTGTCGTTGCAAGGACACGGCCCGGCGGGTCCCGCGGGCAGCGTTCACGGCACGTGGCCGCGATTCCGTCGTCATCCGGCAAGCATCGGGAGCGCGCATTGGCGCAAGGAGCGCGCCTCGCCATTCCTGGAGGCACCATTCGCTCCTTCCGGGTGGTCTTCCCGAGGCCTTTCATGACGACATCCCCGTGGCGCTTCCTCTGTGTCCTCCTCCCACTCCTCATCGCCTGCGGAGACTCTGACTCCGGCAAGGACGCGGGCACGCTTCCAGACTCGGGGTCACAGGACAGCGGCCCACCTCCCGAGGACGCGGGCACACCTGATGCCGGTCCTCCTCCCGAGGACGCGGGCACGCCCGACAGCGGACCGCCGCCGTGGGACGGCACGTACACCGTGCTGCAGGACCGGGGCGATTGGATCGACAAGGGCCGCTATGACACGTGCCAGTTCCTCGACGCCGAGAACCTGGACCCGCAGCTCTGCCAGAGCCTGTCGACCTTCGACGTGTCGAGCTGCTCCACCGAACAGCTCTCCGGAATCGAAGGCAAGGGCATCTATCAGCTCACCACCCGCTCGGAGCTGCGCGTCCGCCCGGGCCGCCCCAACTCCACCGCCGTCGGCAACGGGAGCAGCGCCTTCCAGCTCAGCCTGGATGGTTCCGCGGACTCGATGAGCAACGCGCCCCTGCTGGCCCGCGTGACGGAGGGCGGCACGTTCTTCGTCGCGGGCCGCCGCACCCTCCGGACCCCGTCGGGCGACAATGTCACCACCACGGCGTTCGCCGGCTGCCATGTCCCCGCGCCGGGCATCATCACCGGCTGCTACGTGTCGTGCTCCGACAGCCCCATCTCCGGCTACACCAAGACGCTCGGCACCTTCGAGGCCCACCGGATGACCTGGGCCCCCGGCGAGGGCGAGTCCTCCGGCGGGCTCGCGCGCGTGGGTGAGGCCTCCACGCCCCTCGGGCTGCCCGTGGACGTCTACGTCACCAAGGAGCACGCCTACGTCGTCTCGCTGGAGCGGGCCCCTCGGCTGGGTGGGCTCTCCGTGTTCGACGTGAGGGACCGGACGAACCCCACGCTCGTCAAGACCGTCAACATCCCCGGGGATGGCGCGTGGAACGGCGTCTGGGCGAAGGGCGACGCGCTCTACATCGCCAGCGATTCGTCGGGGCTCGTCGTCTTCGACATCACGGACCCGGCCAATCCCGTCTTCGTCCGCCGCGCCGAGGGCCCGGCCCACGTCCACACCGTGCTCGTCGACGGCGACCGCCTCTACGCCAACAGCGCGGGTGTGGCCACCTACGTCTACGACGTCACCACGCCGCTCGCGCCCACCCTGCTCCAACTCGTCACGCCGACACCGGGAGGCTTCAGCGGCGGCCCGCATGATGTCTTCGTGTACGAGAACCGGCTCTACGTGAGCAACGCGGACTCGGGCTACTCCATCATGGACATCACGGACCTGGACAACGTCCAGCACCTCGGCAACTACACGCCGCCCGGGGGCTTCGTGTATGCGCACCACAGCGCGGTGGGCACGTTCGCGGGCAGGACCCTCGCCTTCGAGGGCGGCGAGGGCCCCGGCACCCACGTGCGCGTGCTCGACGTGACGGACCCGACGGACATCCCGCTCATCGGCACGTTCCGGATGCGGCCGCCCACGTCCATCCACAACATGCTCCTGCGTGGCAACCGGCTCTATGTCGCCTGGTACCAGGAGGGCCTGCGCGTGCTGGATGTCTCCCACCCCACCCAACCCCGACAGGTCGCCCACTTCAATACGTTCCGCGAGGACGACCCGGGTCGAAGGGCCGGCAGCCTCGAGGGCGCCTTCGGCGTGCGCATCCCCGGCGACGGCTACGTGTACGTCGTGGACGGGACGCGCGGGCTCATCATCGTCAACGAGCTGTAGCACCGGCTGGAGGGCGCCCGGCCCCGGGGAGGCTCTCCGGGGCCGGGCCCACGGCGGGGCTACACCGGCCGGCGGAAGCTGTCGGCCAGGTCCGCGGGGAGCTGCGAGGCCACCGCGGCCACCTCGTCCTCGGGGATGCGGTCCCTCACGGCGGTGAACACCACCGTCATCACGCGGAACGCCTGGTCCACCTTGATGCCCAGGTGGTCCGCCACGTCGGAGATGAACTCCTCGCGCTTCATGCGCTTCGCGTGCGAGGGGCCGCGCAGGATGGTGCACTCGCCGATGAGCTCGCCGATGTCGTCGCCGAGCGCGCGCATCAACTTCACGTCCTCACCGTCCGACAGCCTGCGCGCCAGCGTGCACAGCACGGCGTGAGCGGCGGTCCGGCCGTCCAGCTTGTTGACGCGGACCTCCTGGCTGTTGCCGATTTCGTCCAGGAACGCCTGGAGGTCCAGCGACTCGTCGCGCTCCTTCACCGGGATGATGTTGGGAGGAAGCTCCGTCTCCTGCGCCATGGGGTCGTCTCCTTGCTCGCCGTGGACACACGCGCGCTTCACGGGCGTGCCAGTCACGGTGTCCACGGCGCCGGCGGCCTTCAGCGAGGGGCCACGGGCATCCTCCTCGACCCGCCGGGCATCGCGACGGCGCGACGTCCGGCCTCTCGTCTGCCCGGGAAGGCTCAGTGTGCCGACGGCGACTCGGGCCGAAGGGGCATGCCCCCACAACTGGGGGAACCCTGGAGCCGTTCGCACACACAGAAGCTGTCGTACGACCACTCATGGCAGCAGGGCGTGATCCCAGGCTCGGGGCAGCCCATCTGTCGGACGTCCTCACAGCTGGGCAGCCCGGGGCTGCACTCCAGGACATTGGCCATCGCTCGCTCGTCGGCCACGTCGGTGGCTCCGCCTCCACAACCCAGGCTCAGACTGGCAGCGAGCGCCATCAACCACGGCATCAAGCACTTCATGGTGGATCTCCATTCGTGTGGGTGTCCGAGCAAAGGATGACCGGGCTCCACACATCCTCCAGGAGTCGATGACCCAGCACAAATCAGACACCCTGGGTCAGGTGCACCCCTTGCGTCTTCGACGGAGGAGATGCTCGCGACCCCTCCGCCTGAAAAGCGGAGGGCCGGCACCGGTGAGCTCCGGAGCCGGCCCGCGTCGTCATCTCAGCCGAGCTCAGCCGTGCGTCGCGGGGCGAGGCTCATCGCCGCTCGGACGACCGTGGGCGGCGGGGCTGCCCTCCTCGTCGTCCGGACGCTTGCCGCGCCAGTGGGCCAGCCGCGTCTTCATTCGGTCGGCGACCACGTAGAAGGCGGGCACCACCACCAGGCTCAGCACCGTGGAGACCGACAGCCCCCCCAGCACCGCGATGGACATGGGCGCGCGCGTCTCGCTGCCCGCGCCCAACGCCAGCGCCGCCGGCACCGCCGCCATCATCGTCGCCGTGGACGTCATCAGGATGGGACGCAGGCGCACCGGCCCCGCGCGCTGCATCGCCTCCACCGCGCCCAGCCCCAGCTCCCGCTGCTGGAGCGCGTAGTCCACCAGGATGATGGAGTTCTTCTTCACGATGCCCATCAACAGCAACAGCCCAATCATGCTGAAGATGTTCAGCGTGCTGCCCGTGCCGAGCAACGCGAAGGCCGCGCCCGCCACCGACAGCGGGAGGATGGTCAGCACGGTGACCGGATGCAGGAACGAGTTGAACTGCGCCCCCAGCACCATGTACGCGACGCCAATCCCCAGGAAGAGCGCGAAGAACAGGCTGCCCATCGAGTCGCGGAACGCCACGCTCGCGCCGCCCGGCACCACGCGCACGCCGCCCGGCAGGTCCTTCGCCAGCTTCTCCACCGTGGCCAGCGCCTCCTCCTGATTGGAGCCCGGCGCCACGTTGGCGAAGATGCTGATGGCGCGCTCGCGGTCCCGGCGGGTGATGGCCTGCAGCGCCGGGCGCTCCTCCTGCGTCACCAGCGCCGACAGCGGCACCAGCGCGCCGCTGGCCGTGCGCACCTTGAGCAGCGCCAGGTCCTCCGGACGCGAGCGCTGCCCCGCGAGCAGGCGCAGGCGCACGTCGATGCGGCGCCCGCCCGTGCTGTACTTGCCCACGCGCACGCCGCCCACCAGCGCGTTGATGGTCGTCGCCACCGTCTGCATCGGCACGCCCAGGTCCGCCGCGCGCGCCCGGTCCGGGGTGATGCGCAGCTCCGGCATGCCGAGCTGGTAGTCGGTGTCCACGTCCACCACCTTGCCGCTGGCCTGGATCTTCTCGCGCATCTCCTGGCTGGCCTTGACCAGCTCGTCCCAGTCCGAGCCGCGCACGCTGAACTCCACCGGGAAGCCACGCTGCGCGGAGAAGCCCTGCTGCGACAGGTCCTGCACCACCGCGCGCAGGCCCGGGTAGCCGTTGAGCTCCTTGCGCAGCACCTGCTGGAACTCCGACTGCGTCATGCGCTGGTCGGGCGGCTTGAGCGTGAGCATCATGAAGCCCGAGTTCACCCCGCCACCACCACCGCCCACCAACGCGAAGACGCTCGTCACCTCCGGGCGCGAGGCGGCGAACGCCTCCGCCTTCTCGAAGAGCTGGTTGGTCTCCTCGATGCTGCTGCCCACCGCCGTCTGCATGCGGACCATCAGCCGGCTCTGGTCCTGCGACGGCACGAACTCACCGGGCAGCGCGCGGAAGGCGAACACGCTCGCCGCCAGGATGACCAGCGCCCCGGCCAGCACCCGCCACGGCCGCACCAGCGCCCACCCGAGCGCCCGGCCATAGGCGTGCTCCAGCTTCGTGAAGGCCTTGTCCACCCACACGCCGACCTTGCTGCGCCCCTCACGGGAGGTCTTCAGGAGCTGCGCGCAGCGGGCCGGCGCCAGCGTGATGGCCTCCACGTACGACAGCATCACCGCCACGCACAGCGTGACGCCGAACTGGAGGAAGAACTTGCCGATGACGCCCTTCATGAAGACGACGGGCAGGAAGATGGCGATGACGGCCGCGGTGGCCGCGAGCGCCGCGAAGGTGATCTCCGCGGTGCCCTCGCGCGCCGCGCTCACCCGGTCCTTCCCCTCCTCCGAGTGCCGGAAGATGTTCTCCAGCACCATGATGGCGTCGTCCACCACGATGCCCACCGCCAGCGCCAGGCCCAAGAGCGTGAAGGTGTTGAGCGTGAAGCCCAGGAAGTAGATGACCGCCACCGTCCCCAACAGCGACATGGGGATGGCCAGCACCACGTTCATCGTGCTCGACAGCGAGCCCAGGAAGAGCCAGCAGACGAAGGCCGTGAGGATGCAGGCCAGCATCAGCTCGAACTCGATCTCGTGGACGCTCTCCTCGATGTACTGCGTGGTGTCGAAGCGGATGGCCACGTCCATCCCCTCCGGGGCGTCCTTCTGGATGCGCGCCAGCTCCTCGCGCACGCCCTGCGCCACGGACACCGCGTTGGCGCCGCGCTGCTTGCGGATGCCCAGGCCCTGGGCGGGCGTGCCGTTGACGCGCGCCATGCGCCGCACGTCCTCGAAGCCGTCCTCCACCAGCGCCACGTCGCGCAGGTACACCGGCTGGCCGCCCTGCTCGCGCACGACGATGTCGCGCAGCGTCTCCAGGTCCAGCGCCTCGCCGAGTACGCGCACGTTGACCTCGCGCCCCTCGGCCTCGATGCGCCCCGCGGGCAGCTCCACGTGCTCACGCTGGAGCGCGGAGGTGAGGTCCGTCACCGTCAGCCCGAGCGCGTCCAGCTTCGCGGAGTCCACCCAGATGCGGACGTTGCGGTCCAGCGAGCCACCGACGGAGACCTCGCCCACGCCCGGCACCGTCTGCAGCTTCTCCTTCACGCGGTAGCGGGCGAAGTCGCTCACCACCTGCTGGGAGAAGGGCCCGGACACACCCACCTGGATGATGGGCTGGTCCTCCGGGTTCGTCTTGGTGACGATGGGCGGGTCGATGTCCTCGGGCAGCTGGCGCTGCGCCTGGCTGATCTTCGTCTGGACCTCCTGCAGCGCCATGTCCACGTTGCGCGACAGGTCCAGCTCCACCGTGATGTTGGCGCCGCCCTGGCGCGCGCTGGAGGTGATGCTGGTGACGCCCTCCACCTGCGTCACCGCCTCCTCGATGGGCTCGATGACGTCCGTCTCGACGGCCTCGGGGTTGGCGCCCTCCCACGTGACGCTGATGTTGATGGTGGGGAAGTCGACGTCCGGGAACTGGCTGATGCCGATGCGCTGCGCCGCCACCAGTCCGAAGACGATGGTGGCCGCCATGATCATCCACGCCAGGACGGGCTTCTTGATGCACGCTTCCGTCAGGTTCATCGCCGCGCTCCCTGGCCGCCGTCCTCCGCGCGCGGCTCCGCCGTGAGGGTGGGCTTCTTCTGCTGCACCACCCTCACCGTCACGCCGTCACGCAGGGCCTCGCCGCCGCGGATGACCAGCGTCTCGCCCGCCTTGAGCCCCTCGCGGACCTCCACCCGTCCGTCCGCCGTGCGCATGCCCAGCTCCAGCACCCGCTCGCGCGCCTTCTCGCCGTCCACCACGAAGGCCAGGAAGCCCCGCTCGCTGGCGCGCACCGCCGTCTGCGGCACCACCGGGCTGCCGCCGCGCGTCTCCACCGGCACCGCCACCGACGCGAACGCACCGGGCCTGAGCTTCGCCGCGTCCTCGGCGGACACCTCGGCCGTCACCGGCACCAGGCGGTTGGCCTCGTCCGCGGCCTGCGCCACGTGGGTGATCTTCGCGGTGAACGAGCCGCTCTCCGAGCGCACCGTGAAGCGCGCCGGGAGCCCCGGCTTGATGCGCGCCACGTCCGCCTCCGGAACCGTGAAGCGCAACAGCAGCGGGTCCCGGCGCAGGAGCGTCGCCAGCACCAGGCCGGGCTGGACGTACTGCCCCGTCTGCACCGTGCGCGTCTGGAGCACGCCGTCCATGGGCGCTCGGACATAGGCATCGCGCTGGTTGAGCTGCGCCTGGTCCAGCAGGGCCCGCGCGGAGGCCACGTCCGCCTCCGCGGTGCGCGCGCGCGCCGTGAAGGTCTCCAGCTGCTCGGCGGGCAACAGGCCGGGGCTGGCCTCGTTGACGGCGGTGCGACGCTCGGCGCCGGCCTGGGCCTCCACCAACGAGGCGCGGGCCTTGGCGAGCGAGGCCTCGGCCGCGCGCACGGCGATGGCGTAGCGGGCGGGCTCGATCTCCGCGAGCACATCCCCCTTCTTCACCGCCTGCCCCTCCATGAAGAGCACGCGCTCCACGGCGCCCGCCACGCGGGCGGTGATCTGCACCCGCTCGAAGGCCTCCACGGAGCCCACCGCGTTCACCACGTACTCGACGTCGCGGGCCTCCACGGGGGCGACCTCGACGGGGAACTGGATGGGGCCCCGGCCGCCACCAGCGCCGGGGCGACCGCCCGCCTTTCCGCCCGCCGCGGGGGCCTCGCCCTTCGACGCCTCCGCGTCCTTCTTGCATGCCCCCATGGCGAGCATCGCCACGGCCAAGGTCAGCGTTCCTGCGCGTCGCATCACCTTCACGGTTCCTTCCCCAAAGGATCGAGTCCGACTGCCGCCCTCAAGCCCAGCAGGGCGACGCCCAGCGAGTACCGGCTCCGGGCCAGGGCCACCTCCGCCTCGAACAGCCGCAGCGAGGCGTCCGCCAGCGTCAACGCCGTGGACAACCCCTGGCGGTAGAGGATGCCCTGCTCCTCCGCGTTCTGCTTCGCCGCGCGCGTCGCCAGCTCGCTCTGCGTGAGCGCCGCCCGCGCGTTCTCCAGCGCCACCCGCGCCCGCTGGATGTCCACGTCCACGCGGCGCGTGCCCTGCTCCAGCTCCAGCCTGGCGGCGCGCGCCAGGGCCACCCGCTCGTGGCGCTCCGCGTACCGCTCGCCGCCGTCGAACAGGTTCCACGTGAGGTCCGCGGCCAGGAAGCCATCTCCCGTGCGGCCCGCGAGGCCCTGCTCGTTGGTGAGCCGGTACGTCGCGGACACGCCGAGCGCGGGCAACAGCCGCGCGAGCGGCTCCCACGCGTTGGCCTCCAGCGACTCCACGCGCAGCTGGCCGGCGAGGATGTCCGGGCGCCGCTCCACCGCGCCGGGGATGATGCCGTCGTGCGTGTCCAGCGGGCGGGCCGCGTCGTCGAGCAGCTGCTGGGGCGCCGCGAGCGCGCCCTCCACCGGGTCCACCAGCAGGAAGCCCAGCTCCAGGCGGCTCGTCTGCGCCAGGTTCCGGGCGCTGATGAGCTCCACCTCCGCGGTGGCCACCTCCACCTCGGCGCGGGTGACGTCGTTGGTGCTGGCGAGCCCTCCCTTGGCGCGGGCCTGCGCGTCCGCGAGCGACTGGCGGGCGAAGGCGATGCGCTGCTCGGCGGCCTGGAAGACCTGCTGCTCCTGCAGCGTGATGAGGAACGCGTTGGCGGCCTCGAACGAGACCTGCCGCCGGGCCTCCACCGACTCCATGCCCGCGGCCTCGCTCTCGCGCTTCGCGGCGCGGTACAGCGGGAAGCCGCGCGCGTCGAAGAGCGTCATCCGCGCGACGATGTTCGCGCCGAAGGCGTTGTAGCGCTGGATGACGACCTGCTGTCCGCCGACCTCGCGCGTCGTCTGGTTGGGGCGGCGCGTGTACGTGCCCGTGGCCGTCAGCTCCGGGAAGAAGAACGCGCGGGCCCGCGACACCCGGGCCTGGGCGGCATTGGCGCGCTGCTGGGCGGCGAGCGCGGACTCGTTGCGCTCGGCCGCCATCGCCACCGCCTGCTCGAACGTCAGCGCCGCGCCCGCGGGGGTGGCGTCCGCGGGTGCGGAATCCGCAGCGGCCGGTGCGGTTTTCGCAGCCCCGGGTGCGGAATCCGCAGCCTCGCGCGAGGGAGTGGGAGCCACGGGAGCGTCGCTCTGGAGCGCCTGGGACTGGGAGGGGGCGAGCACCATCCAGGCACACAGGGGCGCGACGAGGGCGGTTCGGACAGTGGACATGAGCGGGAAGTCGAGGGCGGCTGGACGATGCCAGCACGGCGGTCTAAGGGGGAGTTCCGGATGTCCTGGGGTTTACGACGGGGCGTCACGACAGTGGGCGCCTCGGCGCGCCGGAGAATGCATTGATGATGCGTTTATTCCTGGTGGGTGTAGGGCTGCTGACACTTTCGATGACGGGTTGCAAGAGCAAGACCTCGACCAACGAAGGGGGGCTCCGGGTCTTCATCACGTATGCGACCTTCCGGCCACAGTGCCTGACGCTCGCCGTGGAAGATCGCCGGGAGCCGACGCGCCGGGAGTCGGGCGTGGTGACGGTGAACGCGGAGGCCCGGAGCGACACGCGCGTCGGCGTCATCCTGAAGCAGGCGGGCTGGAGTCCGGACCTCCGGGTGATCGCCGAGGCACACGAGGGCTCGTGCGAGGGTCCCGTCATCGCCCGGCAGTCCGCGGAGGTGCAGTTTCCCGAGGAGAACCTGACGGACCTGAAGCTGGATCTGCGCGCCGAGGACCTGGACGACGACGGCTTCTTCGCCATGAAGGGCGACTACCCGGGCACCGACTGCGACGACGCGCGCCCGGACGTGCACCCCGGCGCCACCGAGGTGTGCGACGGCGTGGACAACAACTGTGTCGCGGGCGAGAGCGATGCGCCCGGAAGTGTCCAGTACTGGGTGGACGTGGATGGGGATGGCTACGGGGATGCGAGCGCCGCGCCCCAGACCGGCTGCGCGGCGCCGGTGGGCTTCGCGACGCGCGCGGGCGACTGCGACGACGAGGACATCCTCGTGCATCCGGGCCAGTCGGAGTTCCGCTGCGACGGCAAGGACGACAACTGCGATGGCACCCCGGACAACGACGCGTTCAACGTGGGCGCGAGCTGCGTCACGGCCCAGCGCTGCGCGGGAACACGGCAGTGTCAGTCCGCGGAGGTGGCGGACTGCGTCAGCGCGCTGGTGCCCGAGGAGTACTTCGCGGATGACGACGGTGACGGCCAGGGTGGCCCCACGCTGGGGTTGAGCTGCACTCCACCCGAGCCTGGCGCGGTGACGGAGTCCGGTGACTGCGACGAGGGCTCGGAGCAGGTGTCCGAGAGCGGCACCGAGGTCTGCGACCGCCTGGACAACGACTGCGCCGGTGGGGTGGACAACGGGCTGCCGAGCTGCGGCGCGGTGTCCTGGAACGAGCGGACGGTGCTCAACGACACGAGCGCGCGGTTCGACGCGGTGGCCAACTATCAAGCGGAACGGGGCTGGCTGGCCGGCAGGAGCGGTCGCGTCGTCCATGTGGCCGGCAACACCTTCACGGCCGCGACGAACTGCGCGGGCGACTGGCGGTCCGCATGGGCCGCGCCGAACGGACGCGTGTTCCTGGGCTCGAGCGACGGACGGTTCGCCACGTCGATGCCCGGCGAGCTCAACACCGCCTGCGAGACCCGCCCCAGTGGCCAGCCGGGCTCCATCAACGGGCTGGTGGGCTTCCCGGACCCGGAGAGCAACGTCTTCACCGTCTATGGCGTCTCCAGCGGGGGGCACGTCGTGTCCTGGAGCTACGACCATGGCGCCTCGGGGAACCAGCCGGACCCGACGATCATCACCCGATTCGCGGCGAACCTGCGGGACATCCACGGCCTGAGCGCCGAGGCGTTGGTGGTGGTCGGCGCGGAGACGGTGAACGGCGAACAGCATCCGGTGGCCTGGAGCTCGCCCCAGACGGGGACGACCTGGACCCGCGAGGCGCTGGGCCTCCCCGAGACCACCACGGGCTACCTCAACGCGGTCCAGGTGCTCACCCCCCACATGCTCTACGTGGCGGGTGATCACGGCCTGCTCCTGGAGAAGGCGCGAGGCACGTGGACCCAGAAGCCGGCGCTGACGGTGAACGGGGGCACGGTGCCGAACCTGCGGGACATCCTCGCGTTCGGCCGCACGGGCATCTACGCGGCGTCGTCGGAGGTGAACGACCTCCACTTCTTCGACGGCACCGCGTGGAGCACCGTCGCCACCCCGTCCGCGACGGTGAACGCGCTGGGCGGCTTCGGCCCGGGCGAGGTCTGGGCCGCCGGCCACGACGGCCTGCTCACGCGCTGGAAGCCCTGAGCGGCGGGAGCCGGGTTCCACCATGGACCTGCGTGCGGAAGGCCTGACGGTGAGGCATGGCGCGCGCACCGTGCTCGCGGAGGTGGCGTGCGCGCTGCCTCCGGGCACACAGGCGGTGGTGCTGGGCCGCTCGGGCGCGGGCAAGACGACGCTGCTGAAGGCCTTCGCGGGGCTGTCGCCCGCGTTCAGCGGAAGCGTCCTGTGGGATGGCCAGGACGTGGCGGGCCTGTCCGCCGCCGAGCGCCGCGCGCGGCAGGCCTCGTTCGGCATGGTGTTCCAGACGGACGCGCTGTTCGACTCGCTGACGGTGCGCCAGAACGTCCTCTTCCCGCTCACGCGTCGGCGCGTGCCCCACGACGAGGCGCAGGCGCGCGCGGACGAGGTGCTCCGCGCCGTGGGCCTGACGGACGCGGCGGACACGCTGCCGGAGCGGCTGTCCGGAGGCATGAAGAAGCGCGCGGGGCTGGCGCGGGCCTTGGCGGCGCGCCCGTCGGTGCTGCTGGCGGATGACCCCTTCGCGGGCCTGGACCCGGGCACGGCGCGGCAGGTGGCGCGGGTGCTGCTGGAGGTCTCGCGCGGAGGCACGCTGCTGGTCGCCGCGCCCGAGGCCCCAGTGGACCTTCCCCTGCCCCGCTGGCTCTACCTGCGAGGCGGGCGGTTGATATACGACGGGGCACCCGCGCCGGAGCTGGAGCGCGAACAGGACGAGGTGCTCCCGTGAGCCCATCGCCGCGCGTCGAGAGCCCCGGGCTGAGGACCGTGCGTGGCGCGGGCGCGGTGGGGCTGGAGGCGGTGCGCGGCGCGGGCGCGCTGGCCCTCGTCGCGGCGCGCACGGTGCTGGGACTGCCGCGGCTGGAGCGACGCGAGCTGGCGCGGGCGCTGGTGCAGTTCGGCTACGACTCGCTGCCCCTGGCCCTGGCCACCGCGGCGCTGGCGGGCGTCATCGTCGTGCTGCAGTCGGGGCTATACATCCAGCGCTTCGGGGCGCGGGCGTTCCTCGGGTGGGCCGCGGGCTACGGGGTGCTGTGGGAGTTCGGTCCGCTGCTCTTGGGGCTCATCATGTCCGCGCGCATCGGCGCGAGGAACGCGGCGGAGCTGGCCACCATGCAGGTGGGCGGGCAGATCGAGGGCCTGCGAGGCATCGGGCTGGACCCGTTCGCCATCCTCGTGGCGCCGCGCGTGGTGGCGATGGAGCTGAGCATGCTCGCGATGAGCACCTTCACGTTCCTGGTGGCCATCCTGTTCGAGGCCCTGGCCGCGCTGCTCACCCTGGACCTGCCGCTGCGGACGTTCTTCGGGACCTTCGCGCACATGCTGAGCCCGCTGGACATCCTGGGCGGCGTGCTGAAGACGGGGGCCTTCGGCCTGGCCATCTCGCTGGTGTCCACGGCGGTGGGGCTGTCCGCGCGGGGAGGCGCCCAGGCGGTGGGACGCGCGGCGGCGGGCGCGGTGGTGCGCGGGTGCGCGGCCATCTTCCTGCTCGACTTCGTGCTCACGCTCGTGCTCGCCGGGTGGATGACATGAACCGGGTGCTGCGCTTCTTCGGCGCGCCGGTGGTGCTGTTCGCGCGCACGACGCGGGCGGGGCTGCGCGAGGGCGTGTCCTGGCGCGAGTCGCTGGTGCAGCTCCACGAGCTGGGAGGGCGCAGCGTGTGGTTGGTGATGACCGGCATGGCGTTCTTCGGGGCGGTGCTGGTGACCATCGCCAACAGCCAGGCCCGGCGCTTCGTGGGGAACGTGGCGGTGCTGGGCCCCGCGTACTTCGAGCTGCTGATTCGCGAGCTGGGGCCGGTGGTGTCCGCGCTCTTGACGGCGTCCCGCGCCGGGGCGAGCCACGCGGCGGAGCTGTCCACCATGAGCGTCAACGAGCAGGTGGAGGCGCTGGAGATGTCCGCGGGAGACCCCTACTCCGACCTGGTGGCGCCGCGCGTGGTGGCGGGCGTGCTGGGCGTGCCGCTGCTCAGCCTGTTGGGGACGGTGGCCGCGACCCTGTCCGCCGCGGCGGTGGCGGGGCTCGTGTTCGGCGTGGATGGCCGGGCCTTCATGGACCCGCGCTACGTGGATGGCTGGGACCTGATCGCCGCGGGGCTCAAGGCCGTGGCGTGCGGGCTGTACATCCCGCTGGCGGCGGCCGTCGCGGGCCTGGGCGCGCGAGGAGGCGCGGAGGCCGTGGGCGAGGCGACCACCGACGGCGTCGTCGCCGCGAGCCTGGGGTGTCTGTTGATCGACCTGGCCGTCTCCCTCGCCTTCCACCTCGTGCGCCTGTGATCGCGGACGACGCCCCTCCGGACACGCTGCGCTTCACGGACGTGCGCGTCGCGTTCGAGGGTGGGCGGCGCGTGCTGGACGGCGTGACGGCGGAGGTGTCCACGCGGGAGCTGACCTTCATCGCGGGCGCGAGCGGCTCGGGCAAGAGCGTGCTGTGTCGGATGGCGGTGGGCCTGCTGCGGCCGGACTCGGGCAGCGTGGAGCTGTGGGGCGAGCGCGTGGACACGCGGCCGGAGCGGGAGCTGGTGAAGCTGCGGCGCCGGGCGCCGTACCTGGTCCAGGGCCCCGCCCTGCTCGACTGGCGCACGCTCCGGGAGAACGTGTGGCTGGCGGACCCGACGGCCCCGGTCGAGGCCGTGGAGTCCGCGCTGGAGCAGGTGGGCCTGCTCGAGTGGGCGGACCGGCTGCCGCCCGAGCTGGGGCCCGGGGCGAAGAAGCGGACCGCCATCGCGCGGGCGCTGGTGCTCTCACCGCGCTACCTGCTGCTCGACGAGCCCACCACGGGGCTGGACCGGCGCGCGGCAACGCAGGTGGAAGAGGTCATGGCCTCGCTGAAGGCGCGAGGGCTGGGAGGTCTGGTGGTGACGCATGACTATCGCCAGCTGCGGGGGCTGGCGGACCGGGTGTTGGTGGTGGCCCAGGGGAAGTGCGCGTACCTGGGGCCGCCCGAGGGTTTCCTGGAGTCCTCCGCGCCGGAGCTTCGCGTGCTGACGGCGCCGTTCATGGAGGGTGCGACGGATGGATGAGCGACGGTTGGAATTGAAGGTGGGCGCCCTGGTGCTGGCGGCGGTGATGGGCGTGCTGGTGTTGCTGTGGTTGATGGGCGAGCTGTCGCTCGGCTCCAGCACGGTGCTGCCGGTGGACTTCGGCCACACGGGCAACGTGGTGGAGGGGGCGCCGGTGAAGCTGGGCGGCGTGCAGGTGGGGCGCGTGCAGGCCATCCGGCTGATGCCGGAGCGTCGGGATGCCCAGGGCCGTCCCCTGCCCGTCCGGATGGAGCTGGCGGTGTCGCCGGAGTCGCTCGGCGCGCTGCGCTCGGATGCGCGGGTGACGGTGGCGACGGTGGGCCTGCTGGGCGAGCCCTACCTGGAGCTGAACCCGGGCACGCAGTCGAGCGCGCTGCCCGCGGGCCAGGCCGTGCGCGGCACGGATGCGCCCCGGCTGGACCTGCTGGCGGAGAAGCTCTCGCGCTTCATCGAGATGTTCTCCGAGATGCTGGAGAAGGACCCGGAGGCGGTGACGGGGCTGGTGGCGAACATCTCGCGGCTGACGCGGACGCTGGACGAGGTGCTGACGGAGAACCGGGGTGACGTGAAGGTGCTGGCCTCCGAGCTGGCGGCGGCGTCGAAGGACCTGCGCCAGCTCTCACAGCTCGCGCGCGAGGCGCTCCAGCCGGGAGGCAAGGCGGCGCGACTGCTCGACGATGCGGCGGCGACGGCGGCGGTGCTGAGGGGCGAGCTGCCCGGGCTGACGAAGTCCGCGGGCACGACGCTGGATGGGCTCGCGGCCCTCACCGGCTCCCTGGGGCCCGAGGACGGGCAGCGCGTGAAGCTGGCGCTGGAGAAGCTCACGGCCGCGGCGGGACAGCTCGACAGCATCGCGGCCCGCGCGGACCGGGTGCTGGCCCGGATCGAGGCCGGAGAAGGCACGGCGGGCGCGGTCCTGCAGGATCCCACGCTGTATGACGAGCTCAGAACGCTCGTCACGGATCTGCGCAAGCACCCGTGGAAGATCCTCTGGAAGGACTGACGTGACGCCTTGCCGTGACACGGCGAGAGGGCCCCGGTAGGAACCCAGACCATGTCTCGAAGCTATGAGGACCTGGAGGCGGAAGCCGCGAGCGTTTCGGTGGAGGGCTGGGACTTCTCCTGGCTCGACGGACGCGCGACCGAGCAGCGGCCCTCCTGGGGCTACCAGAAGCAGCTGGGCGCGAGGATGGCCCGAGCCTCGGCGGCGCTCGACATCCAGACCGGCGGCGGTGAGGTGCTCGCGGGCGTGGCGCCCCTGCCCCGCCTCATCGTGGCCACCGAGTCCTGGCCTCCCAATGTCGCCAAGGCCACCCGACTGCTCCATCCCCGGGGTGTCGTGGTGGTGGCGGACCCGGACGAGCCTCCCCTGCCCTTCGCGGATGAGGCCTTCGACCTGGTCGTCAGCCGCCATCCCGTGACGACGTGGTGGCGGGAGATCTCCCGTGTCCTGCAACCGGGCGGGACCTACTTCTCGCAGCAGGTCGGCCCCGCGAGTGTCTTCGAGCTGGTGGAGTACTTCCTCGGTCCGCTCCCGGCGGAGGTCCACCGCAAGCGGCACCCCGACGATGCTCGCGCGGAGGCCGAGGCCGCGGGGCTCGAGGTCATCGACCTGCGCCTGGAGCACCTTCGCACCGAGTTCTTCGACATCGGCGCGGTCATCTACTTCCTGCGCAAGGTCATCTGGATGGTCCCGGGCTTCACCGTGGACCAGTACCGCCCCCAACTGCGAGCCCTGCACGAGCGCCTCCAACGAGGTGGCCCCTTCGTCGCGACCACGACGCGCTTCCTCGTCGAGGCGAGGAAGCCGTCATAGCCTTCGATGTCACGAGGCCAGCGCGCCTCGGCGTCAGGGCGAGTAGGTCGACATCCACGCATCGATGTCGTGCCCCGCCGTAGCACGTCCCAGCTCGAATCCCCTCCCGGTGCTCCGACACGTCACGCCCACAGCCCAGGATGATGCTCGCGACGACGAGCGCCACCCACTGCCTCCCGCAACGCATTGAATGGGCCATGCCCTGAGTCTTGGCACGCGACAAACCAGACTCCTTGACCGAGGCAATCACTTTCGTCCGGCGCACGACTTCGCGAGGTGGCAGTCTTCCCCTGTCCGACGTGGCCTCCGGAGTTCCTGCTCCCTCGTTCCAGTGACGCCAACCGGGCCGGTTCCCGGCATGATGGCTCCAGGGTCGTCCCGGAGCCGAGCGTCGGTGAAGGCGCGGCCCAGGTCCGTCCCGGGAATCGCGCACCCCATGTTCCGACGTCTGGTGGTCGTCTTCGATGCAGGCTCCGAGTCCGAGCACGTCCTTCACGCGGTGCGGCGACTGACGTCCGAGCCCGAGGCCGTCTATCTGTACGGACTGGTCCCCGAGCGCAGCGAGCTGGAGGCACCTCCGCCCACCAGCCTCACCGTGCTGGACCGGCTCCGGCACACGCTCCAGGACTGGAGCCCCGCCATCCAGGTCACCGGCGCACTGGAGACCCATCTCGACATCAGCGACCTGGTCCAGGTCTCGCGCCGACACGGCGCCGGGCTCGTCGTGCTCGGCCCCCTGCTGGACACGTCTCCCAGGGCCCGGGTGGGCGCGATGCTGCGGCTCGTCCTCCGGGAGCACCTGCCCGTGCTCTCCCTGGGGCGCGCGCCGGACACGGCCAGCACCGAGCCCTCACGCATGGCCCTGGCCATCGCGCCCGATGGCCGGGGACTCGGAGCCGTGGCCAGCTTCCTGTCCCACTGCGCCCAGCCCTCGGAGCTCATCGCGCTCACCACGGGCCTGGCGCCGGAGCAGACCGGAGAGCTCCAGGCGCTCTCGAAGGCGCTGGGCATCACCCAGACGCTGCTCGTCGAGTCCCTCACCGCGAACGCCGCCAGCAGCCGTGCGGAGGCCTTCGACGACGTCGCCCTGCGCTCGGGCGCGGGACTGCTCGTCGTCCCCACCGACTCCCTCGCGGACCTGGAGGCCCTGTACGTCGGGATGACGGGCGCCCGCGCGCTCCAGGAGGCCCGCGTCCCCACCCTCCTCCTGCCGCGAACCCAGACGGGGCTGACGCTCTTCGAGGACCACCCCGCCGTCTCCGATGCGCTGGTGGCTCCCGGCCTGGCCCCGCGCTTCGCCGTCGAGCGCGTCGGCCTCCTGTCGAGCGTCAGCCTCCTGGAGCCGGGCCTCGTGACGGTGTTCGCGAATGGCGCCGCGCTCGGCGAGGTCCGTCACCAGGGAGGCACCGCCATCCTCGACGCCACGTGGCTCGGGCACCTGCGCGGGCTGCATCCCCTGGCGTTCTCCTTCTCGGACACCGCCGCCTCGCGGGAGCTGGTGCCCGGCTACGTGCTCGCCCCGGACAAGCCGCTGCTGCTGGTCGACAGCCTCGTCGAGGAGGACACGCTGCTCGCCGTCCGCGAGCTCGCCGAGGACCGGTGCCACCTGGTCTTCGTGCGGATGCGGGACAGCGACTCGCTCGACGAACAGCGCGCGCGGCTGCGTGAGCACCTGCCCGACCTGGCGTGGCCCCTGCTGCTCGACGCCAGCGCGTGGCTCGACGATGCGCGGGCGGACGACGTGCCCCGACAGGTCGATGGACAGCGACTCCTGCGCGTCGCCACCCGACTCGCCGCCGCGCACGTCCCCATCGCCGCGGTCATCACCCGCGACACCTACAAGCCCGTCCACCCCGCCATCCGCACGCTCAGCCCCGAGGAGTGCGAGGCCCTGCCCCGGAACACGCCCCTGGAGCCGCTCCCCCTCCCGTCCGAGCAGGATGCCTGGGCCCGGGACCTGACGCTCGCCGGATGCAGCCCGCGCATGGCAGGCCATCACATCGACTTCGAGCTCGACAACGCCCAGGCCCGCGAATCGGTCCTGGCCGCCATCGACGGGGCGCGGACCACCGTCCATTGGCAGTGCTACATCGTCGAGGACGACCCCATCACCGCCCGCATCACCGAGGCGCTGAAGCGGGCCGCCACCCGAGGTGTCCGCGTGCGCTTCCTCGCCGACGCGCTCTACAGCGGGCACGACTCCTTCGGCGCGCTCAACCCCGCCCTCGTCGGTCTCTCCGGGACACCCAACGTCGAGGTGCGCGCGATTGCTCCGCTCGTCGGAGGCCCCAACCTCTACGAGCTCAAGCAGCGCAACCATCGCAAGCTCACGCTCGTCGACTCCACGCATGCGTTCGTCTCGGGTCGGAACCTCGGCGCGCCGTACTACACGGGCTTCGACGAGGTGCCGCTGCGCCGGGATACACACTACCGCGACATCCCCTGGCTCGACTGCGGCGCGAGACTGGAAGGCCCGCTGGTCACCGACCTGGAGCGCGCGTTCCTCGCGGAGTGGACCCGCGCGGGCGGCGAGCCGTTTCCCCTGACGCCCTGCGCGCCGGCGGGGACGATGGCGGCCCGAATCGCCCTGCACGAGGGACTCAAGGACACGCACACCCTGGACACGCAGCTCGCGCTCATCCGCCACGCGCGCTCACGGCTGGTCCTGGTGAACACCTTCCCGCTGCTGCTCGAAATCCAGAACGCGCTCATCGCCGCCCTGAAGCGCGGTGTCCGCGTGGAGGTCCTCTTCGGCAGCGTGCGGCCCCATCACGGCGACGCGCGGACCTACTTCCCCGGGGGCGCGATTCGAGAGGTGGCGGACCGCTACGTCCGCAGCCGCCTGGACGCGGTCATCGCCGAGGGCGGCATCGCCCACGAGCTGGCGCTGCGCTCGCGCCCCGGTTGGGAGCCGGAGCTGGAGCGCCTCTTCCCCCACGTCCACGCCAAGCTCCTCGTGTGCGACACCCGGGCCGTCGCGGTGGGCAGCGCCAACCTGGACGTCACCGCCGCCTACTGGGAGAGCGAGGCCCTGCTCGTCGTCGAGGACACCCCCTTCACCGAGCGGATGCTGGCGGCGCTCGAGGCCCTCTTCGCCACCTCGCGCCGCATCGACCGGGAAGACCCGCGGTGGCGCGAAGAGGTCGAACAACGCGCCTGGGTCGGCCGCAACTGGCCCTCGCTCGTCGGCTGAAGGCTCAACACCCGGTCAGCCGCCGCGAGCCCACCGCGTCGCTGCGCCGTCCGGCGCGCGGATGCGCCATGCTGGAGTCCCCCATGGCCCCGCCTCCCGACACCTTCTGCTTCGCCGCCGTGGGCGACGTGCACGGCCGGATGGACCGGATGGTGTCCACCCTCCAGTCCTGGGCGAAGAGCGCGAACCGGGAGCTGGCCTTCGTCCTCCAGGTCGGCGACTTCGAGCCGCACCGCGACGAGGCGGACCTGGCGACGATGGCCGCCCCCGCCCGCTACAAGCACCTGGGCGACTTCGCGCACTACCACCAGAAGCGTCGGCGCTTCCCCTGGCCCGTGTACTTCATCGGCGGCAACCACGAGCCCCACGGCTACCTGGACACAGCCCCCGAGGGCTTCCTGCTCACCTCCAACTGCCGCTACCTGGGCCGCGTCGGCGTCGTGGAGACCCGCGGCCTGCGCATCGCCGGCCTCTCCGGCATCCACGACGCCCCCGGCTTCCAGAAGCCCCACCCCGCCCTGTCCCTGCTCGGCACCGTCTCCAACAAGGACTATGCGTGTTTCAACGAGCAGGACATCGAGCAGGCCCTGGGGCTGGAGCGGGCGGACATCCTGCTCGTCCACGACTGGCCCTCCGGCCTCGTCGCCGCCGAGGACCGCCAGGACTTCGAGCACCAGCGCCGCAGCCCCCATGCGGACGCGGTGGGCAATGAGTACGCCCGACTGGTGGCCGAGGCGCTCCAGCCCCGGCTCGTCCTCTGCGGCCACCTGCACAAACGCTATCGGGCCACCTTGAAGTGGGCCTCCGGCGCGGAGTCCCCGGTCTGCTGTCTGGCGAGCGTGGAGCAGGGCGCGGAGGCCTTCGCCCTCTTCCAGGTCTCCCGGGGCGCCATCCAGGAGGTCACCCACCTGGGCACACTGCCTGTCCGCTGAGGCCGACACGCACGCCTGGGCGATAGATGTGGGACAGAACGGCGATTCTTCGAGGCACGAGGGCGGAGGCCGGTGGTACAAGCCCCGCGTGACTTCCGCACCGCCGTCCTCGCCCCCCGACGCCACCTTCGAATCCCTGGGCCTCAAGCCCCAGCTCGTGGAGGCGCTCACCGCCCTCGGATACGAGGAGCCCACGCCCATCCAGAACGCCTCCCTGCCGCCGCTGCTCGCCGGCAAGGACCTGCTGGGCATCGCCGCCACCGGCACCGGCAAGACGGCGGCCTTCGCCCTCCCGCTGCTGCACCACCTGGTTCCAGGAGAGGCCGGCCCCCACGCCACCTCCGCGCTGGTGCTCGTGCCCACGCGCGAATTGGCCATGCAGGTCTCCGAGGCCATCCACCGCTACGGCCAGAAGCTCGGCGCCACCGTGCTGCCCCTCTATGGTGGACAGGTCATCGGCCAGCAGCTGCGCGTGCTCAAGCGGGGCGTGGACGTCGTCGTCGCCACCCCGGGCCGCGCACTGGACCACCTGCGCCGGGGCACGCTGCAGCTCGACAACGTGCGCACCGTGGTGCTCGACGAGGCCGACGAGATGCTCGACATGGGCTTCGCCGATGACCTCGAGGCCATCCTGTCCGGCACGCCCGAGGACCGCCAGACGGCCCTCTTCTCCGCCACCCTGCCGCCGCGCATCGCCAGCATCGCCGAGCGCCACCTGCGCCAGCCGGTGCGCGTGCGCATCGCCAAGGAGAAGGTGGAGCCGGGCGAGCTGCCGCGCATCCGCCAGACGGCGTACATCGTCCCGCGCGCGTTCAAGATCGCCGCGCTCGGGCGCCTGCTCGACGTGGAGTCCCCCACCGCCGCCATCATCTTCTGCCGCACGCGCACGGAGGTGGATGACCTCACCGTGTCGCTCAACGGCCGGGGCTGGCGCGCGCACGCGCTCCACGGCGGCATGACGCAGGAGCAGCGGGACAGGGTCATCAAGCAGCTCAAGTCCCACGGCACGGACCTGCTCGTGGCCACGGACGTGGCGGCGCGCGGCCTGGACATCCCGCGCCTGTCCCACGTGGTGAACTTCGACGTGCCCAACGCCCCGGAGGCGTACGTGCACCGCATCGGCCGCACGGGCCGCGCCGGCCGCGAGGGCGTGGCCATCACCCTGGTGGAGCCGCGCGAGGCCCGGCTCGTGCGCAACATCGAGAAGGTCACCGGCCAGCGCATCCAGGTGTCCACCGTCCCCACCGTGGCGGACCTGCGCGCCAAGCGGCAGGAGCTCCTGCGCGCCACCCTGCGCGAGACGCTGGTGGCAGGCGGACAGGACTCGTTCCGGGGGCTGGTGGAGGACCTGGCCAGCGAGTACGAGCCGCTCGACATCGCCGCCGCCGCGGTGAAGCTGCTCCAGGACGCCCAGGACGAGGGCCGCGCGAAGGAGGAGGAGGACATCCCCGCCGTCGCGCCGAAGGAGGACCGCAAGGAGCGCCCCGGCCGTCCCGGTGCTCCCGCGGGCCGCTCCGGTCCTGGCCGTCCCGAGCGCGGGGGACCGCGCCGTGGAGGCCCGGCCCCGACGTGGGACGTCACCCGCCTGTGGATCGGCGCGGGTCGTCAGGCCGGCATGCGCCCCGCGGACCTGGTGGGCGCCATCGCGGGTGAGGCGGGCCTGGACTCGTCGCAGATCGGCGCCATCCAGATTGGCGACGGCTTCTCGCTGGTGGAGGTGCCGGAGCCGGACGCCAACCGCGTCATCGCCGCGCTGAAGGCGGCGACGATTCGCGGCCGCAAGGTCATCGTCCGCAAGGACCGGGGCTGAGCGGACGACTCAGGGCTCCGCCCATTGGCGGAGCAGGTTGTGGTACACGCCCGTCAGCATGACCAGCGAGGGGCTTGAGGGCACCTCCTGGTGGAGCTGGGTGATGGACGCATCCAGGTCGAACAGCAGCGCGCGCTGGGACACGTCGCGCACCATCGACTGAATCCAGAAGAACGACGCCAGCCGCGCGCCCCGCGTCACGGGTGTGACGTGGTGCAGGCTGGTCGCCGGGTAGAGGATGAGGTCCCCCGCCGGCAGCTTCACGGCGTGGTGGCCGTAGGTGTCCTCCACCACCAGCTCGCCCCCGTCATAGCTGTCCGGCTCCGACAGGAAGAGCGTGGCGGACACATCCGTGCGCACGCGCTGACCGGTGCCCGGGATGCGCCGGATGGCGTTGTCCACGTGCGAGCCGAAAGACATGCTCGCGTCATAGCGGTTGAACAGCGGCGGGAAGATGCGCTGGGGCAGCGCGGCGGAGAGGAACAGCGCGCTCTTCTCCAGCCCCGCCAGCACCAGCTCCCCCAGCTCGCGCGCGGCGGCGCCGCCCTCGGGGAGCTGGAGGTTCTTCTTCACCTGGCCGGACTGGTGGCCGGCCGTGATCCGGCCGTCCGCCCAGTCCGCCTGCTCCATCACCTGACGGCAATGGGCCACCTCGGAGGCGGTCAGGACCTTCGGGATGTGCAACATCATGACCGCGCTCCTGGGAGACTAGAACCGGTACCGCGCCGTCAGCAGGGCCGACATGCCGTCCGCGGGCACGGCGTGACCGCCGTAGTACTGGTCGTAGTACAGCACGTTGGTGAGGTTGTAGACGTTGAGCTGGAGCTGCGCCTTGCCCAGGGCGTAGCTCGCGAACGCGTCGAAGCGCCAGAAGTTCGGCACGAAGCTGGTGGCCGTGTTGGCGTTCGCCGGGTTGTTGACGCTCGTCACGTCCTGGAAGACGGCGCCGCCGCCGAGCGTGAAGTCCTTGAGCGGCGAGTACGTGGTCCACAGCGAGATGCTGTGGCGCGGCGTGTTCGGGAGCCGCTGACCGATGAGGTACTCGTTGGTGTGCTCCAGGATGGCGGAGTCCATCAGGGTGTAGTTGGCGAGCACCTTCCAGCGCTCGACGATGGTGCCGGCGATGCCGACGTTGAAGCCCTGCACGCGCTGCTCCCCCTGGAGCACCTGCGGCGGTCCCTCCGGGTCCGTGTTGGGCACGCGCGCGTCCGTCTTGCGCACGCGGAACACGGCGGCCGTCAGGCCCAGGCGGTCCTCGAACAGCTCCGCCTTGGCGCCCGCCTCCAGGATGGCGTTCTTCTCCGGGTCCAGGCTCATCGTGTCGGCGGACACCGAGCCCAGCTCCGCGGACGGGCTGGAGGACGTGCCGTACATGCCGTACACGCTGACCTTGTCCACCGGGTGCAGCACCACGCCCGCGCGCCAGTTGAGCGTGTGGTCGCTGTCGCGCAGGCGCGTCTTCGCGCCCGAGGCGGCCACCTGCGAGTAGTCCGTGTTGAACACGTCCCAGCGCAGCGAGCCCAGCACCTCCACGTACTCGCCCAACTGGAGCTGGTCCGCGGCGTACAGGCCGAGGGTGCGCTGGATGCTCACGCTGGAGCTGGCGAACACCGGGGACACGGCGGACAGGTCCGGCTCCGCGTCGGGGTTGAACAGGTCCGCCGGGAGGTTGGGGCCGGTGGGCAGGCCGGTGGCGTTGAGGTTGTCACGCGCCTGGCCGCGCTTCTCCCAGGACAGGTCGAGCCCCACGTTGGCGGTGTGCGTGATGAACCCCGTCTGGAGTTCACCGCCCACGGTGGCCTGGTTGGAGAGGTAGGAGTTGTCCGTCTCCGTCTGGAAGCGCTGACGGCCGATGGTCGTCGGGTCCGCGGCGGGCGTGAGGCCGCGCGGCGCGGTGGGGCTGGCGAAGCGGTCCACGCGGCCGAAGCGCAGCGTGTTGGTGAACTGGAGCGAGTCCCCCAGGCCCTGGATGACGCGGGCCGTGGCGACGTGCGCGTCCACGCGCTCCTTGTCGGCCTTCACGCCGTAGAAGTTCTCGCGCGGCACGTCCAGCGTCTCGGGCACGGGGCGGCCGTTGAAGTACGGCACGCCGTAGTCAGGGATGCCGTCCTCGCGCTGGAAGAGGTAGTCGAGCTCCAGCGTGGTGGACTCCGCCATCTTCAGGCGCAGCGACGGGGCGAGGCCCAGGCGGTTGTCGCGCACGACGTCGCGGCCCGCGGTGGAGGCGAGCTGGCCCATGGCGTTGACTCGGACCTGGAGGTCGTCGGACAGCACCTGGTTGACGTCCGCCTCCAGGCGGCCCGAGGGCGCGGTGCCGCCGCTGAGGGCGACCTCCTGGAAGTTGGTGCGCTGGGGCTTCTTCGTCGCCAGGTTGATGGCGCCGCCCGCGGAGCCCCGGCCGAAGAGGACGGCGGACGGGCCGAAGTAGGCCTCCACGCCCTCCAGGTTGAACGTGTCGCGCGTGAACCAGCCCAGGTCGCGCGCGCCGTCGCGGGAGATGTCGTTCTGCGCGGAGAAGCCCCGCAGGATGAACGCGTCACCCTGACGGCCCCCCTCTCCGGCGCTCATGGTGATGCCGGAGACGTTGCGCAGCGCGTCCCGCACGGACGTGGCCTGCTGCTCCTCGAGCACGGCCTCCGAGACCACCGTCACCGACTGCGGCGTGTTGACCAGCGCGCGCTGGGCGCGGGGCAGCGAGCTCTCGCGGACCTGGTAGCCCTCCGCCTCGGCCTGCACCTCGACGGTGGGCAGCGTGAAGTGGCCCTCGGTGCCCTGCGTCCCGGGCGCCTCGCCCTGCGCGGGCTGCGCGTCCTGGGGCTGCGCGACGACGGACTCCTCCGCGGCCACCGGCTCCGGAGCGACGGCCGGCTCCTGGGCCACCGCGCCACCCGCGGCCAGCGCGGAGGCGAGCCCCACCGCCGGCCCCCACGGCTTCAGCGCCGCGCGGACGCCTCCGACATGACCGACGCTCGTTCGAATCCCCGGGCTGCGTGACTTGCTGAAAGACATGGCGCTCCCCACTCCCCGACCCTCACGGGTCGTCTCGGATGTATCTTGAGAATGACTGCGATTTTCAAAGTCGGAATTGATGACGCCCGAGGGCATCGCGGGAACCTCGCCCGCCCGGTGCGATGGAACCTAGACGGGGGTCTCCGACGCGCCCGTGGCCACGGGCTCGGTGTGGCGCGGCTGGCGCTTCGGGAAGAAGCGACGCCACGACAGGGCGAAGCCGGTCCACACGAGGAAGACGCCACCGAGCGAGGCGATGGCGGCGATGAGCTGGCCGGGCCAGCCGAGCGCCTCGCCGGTGTGGAGGAAGCGCAGCCAGGTGCGGACCTTGCGGCCGCTGTTGAAGTCGGCGTAGCCCTCGCGCTTGGCGACCTCGCCCGAGAAGGGATTCAGCGCGTACTGCGTGGCGGCGAAGTACGGCCAGCCGTCCTCCACCTTCACGTTGAAGTTGACGGTGTCCACCTTGCCGTCGGACTTGCCTTCACCGTCAGGACCGCGACGCTGGGACTCCGCCCCCTCGCGCGACGCCCCCTCGGCGCCCTTGCCGCCGCGTCGGCCCCCCTCACCTCTCGGTGCCCCCGGCGCATTGCCACCCGCCCCGCGCGGATGCGACGGCAGCCGGTACGTGATGCTCTCCCACGTCGGGGCCTGCCCCTGCACCACGGCCAGCAGCGAACCAAGGTCCTTGCGCACGGCGTCCTCGGACGGAGGCGCCACCTTCACGCCCGCCGAGCCCGGTCCCTGCTGCGCCGGAGGGGCGTTGCCCGTCAGCGTGTACACGAAGTCGGACGCCCACTTGTACGAGATGACCATGCCCGACGCCGTGAGGACGATGAGCACGGGCAGCGTCCAGAAGCCGATGACGTTGTGCCAGTTGAAGTCGCGCGGCTTGCCCTTCAGCCCCCGCCGGAACCACAGCACCGGACGCACCGTCTTCAGCGTCCACTTGCGAGGCCACCACAGGTACAGGCCGGAGATCGCCAGGAACAGGAAGCCCGCGTTGCACGCGCCGGTGATGGCCTTGCCCACCGCGCGGTTGTCGCCGCCCAGCGCGATCCACCGGTGCCACTCCACCATCACCTGGAAGAACGAGCGCCAGCCCTTCGCCGAGCTCTCGCGCACCTCGCCCGTGTACGGGTTCACGAACACCACGCCCGCGCGTCCCAGCGCCACCTGCGTCGCCGAGGTCTCCGACGGGAACACCGTCACACCCGACACCTGCGCGTCCGGCTTCGCGTCGCGAACCTTGGCGATCATCTCCTCGAGCGACAGCCGCGTCGTCCCCGGCCCGGGAGCGGACACGGTGCGCGCCTCGGAGTCCGCCCAGTCGAGCACCTGGTTCTCGAAGGCGATGGCCACCCCCGTCACCGACATGATGGCGACGACGATGCCCACCACGACTCCAACGACGAGATGAATCCAGAACAGCGTCTTGCGAAACGGGAGGGCCATGGGCTGCTTCACTTCAACGAGAACTGCACGGGGAGCTCGAGGATGACACGCACGGGACGCCCCAGTCGGCCGATGGCCGGCGTGAAGCGCCACCGGTTGACGGCGGAGATGGCCGCCGCGTCGAGCGACGGAATCGAGCGGATGACGCGCGTGTGCTCCGTCTCCACCTCGCCATCCGTGCCGACGATGATTCGCACCAGCACCAGCCCCTGGATGCCGTCGCTCCGCGCACGTCGCGGATATTCGGGACGGGGCTGCTTCAACACCGCCGGAGCCCGCAGGACCTGCCCAAGCCCCACCGCGTCCCCCGCGCCGCCGGACGCGCCGACGATGCCGCCCTGCACGCCACCCTCCACCCCACCCGCGACACCGCCCGCCACCACCGGCCCGGGCCCCGACTCCGTCCGGGCGCCCGAGTCCGACTCCGGCAACGACTCATCCTGGGCGACGGCCGGCGACTCCTCGGGCTTGGGCGGCTCGACGACCTCCGGCTTCGGCTCCGGCAGGGGCTGGGGCACCACCGCCCGAGGCTCCACCACCGGGCGCGCCACCCGGGCTCGCGCGGGCCGCGAGGCGCGCTCCTTCGCCGCCTGCCGCGGCTGTCCACCCGAGGCCGGCGGCGGCGGCCTGAAGGTCAGCAGCACCAGCTCCGGCTCGGGCTCCACCACCCGCTCCACCGGGTGCGCCGCGAACGCCAGCCCGGCGGCCAGCCCACCCGCGTGGACCGCCACCGCCACCGCCAGCGCACGTCCCCACCGGGACCCGACGCCCACGCCCTCCGACGACTCGCCCATCCGGAAGAGGGTTCCGGACGGAGTCGCGACACCCGAGGTGGGGGCCTCGGCGGAGACTGCGTGGGCGCCGATATTGAGAATCATTCTCATTATCTGAAGTTCCCCAGAAGTACGCCTCTCGGGGAGCGTCGTCAACGCACCGCGCGCGAAGTCGGGAAATTTTCCACACAGGCTGATAGCGCCCGTACCCCGAGCGGAAAGAGCACCCGGACACCCCTCAAAGGCGCGTGTAGCTCCAGCTCACCGCGCGGCCGCCGGAGTACGGCATCACGCCATGAAACACGCGGGGGTCCTCGTCGAAGACGAGCGGCAGGAAGTGCCTGTCACCGTCCCACATGGGCAGCCGAGGCAGCTCGGTGAGGGGAACCCAGGACAGCGTGCCCTCGGCGTTGCGCTCCAGCGGGGTGCCCTCGAAGGCGTCGATGCGGAAGACGAAGCCGAGCCAGTCCTCGCCCTGCTTGCCGAAGCCGGGCCAGGAGAGCGTGCCGCGCAGGACCATGCGGGTGCACTCGATGCCGGCCTCCTCGCGAATCTCGCGGCGCATGCAGGCGGCCACGTCCTCGTCGCGCTCCATCTTCCCACCCAGGCCGTTGTACTTGCCCAGGTGCGCGTCCTCCGGCCTCGCGTTGCGGTGGATGAGCAGCACGCGGCGCTGATCCGGCGACATCACGTAGCCCAGGGTGCCGATGATGGGTGAATAGGGCATGGCGCGCTCCTCATGACGCCGCGCGAGGAGAGCTCGCCCGGGCGGAGCGCTTCATAGCGGATCCGCCGACGGGCCACGGCCCGAGCCTGCGTCCGAGAGGGGCCCCCTGTTGGCACCCTGCCCCACCGCCCCTCTGACGGCCCCCTGCTCCTGCCCGTCTTTACGAGAGTCGACGCGACGCGTTAGCGTAGAGCCACACAGCGATGACCTCCCGCGTCAGGCGGGAAAGGGGAAGTTGATGACCGCGATCCTCCCCGGCCGGTACGGCCTCTATGAGCCCGAGACCGAACACGACGCCTGCGGGGTGGGCTTCGTGGCCCACCTGCGAGGTGAGCGCTCTCGAGGAATCGTCGAGGACGCGCTGGAGCTGCTCAACCGGCTGAGTCACCGGGCGGCGGCGGGGAAGGATCCACGGACGGGCGACGGCGCCGGCATCCTGGTGCAGTTGCCGCACCGCTTCTTCGAGCACGAGGCGCCGGACCTGGGCTTCGAGCTGCCCCCGCGTCGGCAGTACGGCGTGGCGCAGGTGTTCCTGCCCAAGGAGGTGGACGCGAGGGCCGCGTGTGAGGCGGCGCTCGAGGAGGTGGTGGCCGAGGAGGGCCAGCGCGTGCTGGGCTGGCGCGACGTGCCGGTGGCGCCCGAGCACCTGGGGCCGGTGGCGCTGGAGGCCGCGCCGGTCATCCGGCAGCTCTTCATCGCGCGGCGGCGCGTGGTGCCCAGCGCCTTCGAGCGCAAGCTCTACCGCATCCGCAAGCTGACGGAGAACCGCGTGCAGGCGCGCGGCGTGGACCCCAAGGGCCGCTTCCACATCGCCAGCCTCTCGTCGGAGACGCTCATCTACAAGGGCCTGCTCCTGCCCGCGGACCTGCCGCGCTTCTACCTGGACCTGCAGCACACGGAGTTCGTCAGCGCGCTGGGGCTGGTGCACTCGCGCTTCTCCACGAACACGTTCCCCACGTGGGAGCTGGCGCAGCCGTTCCGCTTCATCGCGCACAACGGCGAAATCAATACGCTGCGTGGCAACCGCAACTGGATGACGGCGCGGCGCGGGCTGCTCCAGACGGCGCGGCTGGGCGGGAGCCTGGAGCCGCTGTGGCCCATCATCGTCCCGGGCAAGAGCGACTCGGCGCAGTTCGACAACATGGTGGAGCTGCTCTACCTGGGCGGGCGCACCCTGCCCCACGCGATGATGATGATGATTCCGGAGGCGTGGGAGGGCGACGCGCTGATGTCGGACGAGAAGCGCGCGTTCTACGAGTACTCATCCGCGCTGCTGGAGCCGTGGGACGGGCCCGCGGCCATCGCCTTCACGGACGGGCAGCTCATCGGCGCGACGTTGGACCGCAATGGCCTGCGGCCGGCGCGCTACCTCGTCACCGAGGATGACCGCATCATCCTGGCCTCGGAGACGGGGGTCATCGACGTGCCGCCCGCGCAGGTGCGCCGCAAGGGGCGCCTGACGCCGGGCCGCATGCTGCTGGTGGACACCACCGAGGGACGCATCCTCGAGGACGAGGAGGTGAAGCGGGACATCAGCACACGCTGGCCGTACCGCAAGTGGCTGGAGCGCAACGTCTTCACCTTCGACGACCTGCCCACCGTGGCCGCGCCGGAGCGGCTGCGCGGCGACGAGCTGACGCGGCTGCAGGGGGCGTTCGGCTACACGGTGGAGGACATCCGCACGGTGCTGACGCCCATGGCGGAGACGGGCAAGGAGCCCGTGGGCTCCATGGGCACGGACACGCCGCTCGCGGTGCTCAGCGACCAGGCCCCGAGCCTCTTCTCGTACTTCCACCAGCTCTTCGCGCAGGTGACCAACCCGCCCATCGATCCGCTGCGCGAGAAGCTGGTGATGACGCTGGCCACGGCGCTGGGCCCGGAGAGCAACACCTTCGAGGAGACGCCGGAGCAGTGCCACCGGCTGTCGCTGCCCGGCCCCATCCTCACCAACGGGCAGCTCGCGAGGCTCGCGAGCATCCGGGGCGAGGGCCTGTTCGAGACGCGGCGCCTGTCGCTGCTCTACCCGCTGGAGGGTGGCGAGGGCGCGCTGGAGGACGCGGTGGAGAAGCTGTGCGCCGCGGCGGTGGACGCCGTGGACGCGGGCGCGAGCATCCTGCTCTTGAGCGACCGGGGCGTGGACGTCACGCACGCGGCGATTCCCGCGCTCTTGGCCATGTCGGCGGTGCACCAGCGCCTGGTGCGCGACGGCATCCGCATGTACACGGGCCTGTTGCTGGAGACGGCGGAGGCGCGTGAGGTGCATCACTTCGCCTGCCTCTTCAGCTACGGCGCGGCGGCGGTGAATCCGTACCTCGCGCTGGACACGGTGCGAGCGCTGGCGGACGCGGGCGAGCTGGGCGTGGACGCGGAGAAGGCGCAGGACCTCTACGTCCACGCGGTGGAGGAAGGGCTGATGAAGGTGATGTCCAAGATGGGCATCTCCACGCTCCAGTCCTACCGGGGCTCGCAGCTCTTCGAGGCGGTGGGGCTCGAGCGCGGGCTCATCGAGCGGCACTTCACCGGCACGTCCTCGCGCGTGGAGGGCGTGGGCCTGCCAGAGCTGGGGCGCGAGGTGGCGGAGCGGCATGCCCGGGGCTTCGAGCAGCCCGAGGGCGAGCTGCCCCTGGGAGGCCAGTACCGGTGGCGACGCCAGGGCGAGCGGCACAAGTGGAACCCGGCCACCATCGCGAAGCTCCAGGCGGCGGTGCGCGGCAACGACGCGACGCTGTTCGCCGAGTACTCGCGACTGGCGGACGACGAGACGCGCGAGCACTGCAACCTGCGCGGGCTGTTGGAGATCTCGACGGAGCGCTGTCAACCGGTGGCCCTCGATGAGGTCGAGTCGGCGCTGTCGCTCGCGCGTCGGTTCGTCACGGGCGCCATGTCGTTCGGCTCCATCAGCGCGGAGGCCCACGAGACCTTGGCCATCGCGATGAACCGGCTGGGTGGGCGCTCGAACAGCGGCGAGGGTGGCGAGGAGTCGCGTCGCTACTCGCCGGACGACGACGGCAACCTGCGCCGCAGCGCCATCAAGCAGGTGGCGAGCGCGCGCTTCGGCGTCACCACCGAGTACCTGGTGAACGCGGACGAGCTGCAGATCAAGGTCGCCCAGGGCGCGAAGCCCGGTGAGGGCGGCCAGCTCCCGGGACACAAGGTGGACGAGCGCATCGCGCGGGTGCGTTGGTCCACGCCGGGCGTGACGCTCATCTCCCCTCCCCCGCACCACGACATCTACTCCATCGAGGACCTGGCGCAGCTCATCTACGACCTCCAGTCCACGAACCCGTCGGCGCGGGTGAGCGTGAAGCTGGTGAGCGAGGTGGGCGTGGGCACCATCGCCGCGGGCGTGGCCAAGGCGGGCGCGGGCTGCGTCGTCGTCTCGGGCTACGAGGGCGGCACGGGCGCGTCCCCCATCTCGAGCATCCACCACGCGGGGCTGCCGTGGGAGCTGGGGCTGGCGGAGACGCAGCAGGTGCTGGTGCACAACGGCCTGCGCTCGCGCATTCGGGTGCAGGTGGATGGAGGCCTGCGCACCGCGCGCGACGTGCTGGTGGCCGCGCTCCTGGGAGCCGAGGAGTTCGGCATGGCCACCGCGAGCCTCGTGGCCGTGGGCTGCGTGATGCTGCGCAAGTGCCATCTCAATACGTGCTCGGCGGGCATCGCCACGCAGGATGGCGCGCTGCGCGAGCGCTTCCAGGGCAAGCCCGAGGACGTGGTGAACTTCTTCCTGCTCATCGCGGAGGACCTGCGCCGGAAGATGGCGGAGCTCGGGGCGCGGAGCCTGGAGGAGCTGGTGGGCCGGGTGGACCTCTTGCGCCAGCGCGCGTCGGTGGACCACTGGAAGGCGCGGCGGATGGACCTGTCCGCGCTGCTGGCGGCTCCGGCCGCTCCGGAGAGCGAGCCGCGGCACTGCGTCGAGGCTCGGTCCAAGGACGTGTCGGACCACCTGGACCACGAGCTGCTGCGGGACGCGAAGGCCGTGCTGGAGGGCGGCCCGGCGATGCTGCTGACGCGGCCGGTGAGCAACACGCACCGCGCGGTGGGGACGATGCTCTCCGGCGAGATTGCGCGGAGACATGGCGCGCGAGGGCTGCCGGATGGGCGGCTGCACGTGCGGCTGAAGGGCTCGGCGGGACAGAGCTTCGGTGCGTTCCTGGTGTCCGGCGTCACGTTGGAGCTGGAGGGCGACGCGAACGACTACGTGGGCAAGGGGCTGTCGGGTGGGCGCATCATCGTCTACCCGCACGCGTCGAGCCGGTTCGTGGCCGAGGAGAACGTGCTGGTGGGCAACACGGCGCTCTACGGCGCGACGGCGGGCGAGGTGTACCTGCGCGGGCTCGCGGGTGAGCGCTTCGCGGTGCGCAACAGCGGCGCGCAGGCGGTGGTGGAGGGCGTGGGGGACCACGGCTGCGAGTACATGACGGGCGGCGTGGTGGTGGTGCTAGGGCCCACGGGCCGCAACTTCGCGGCGGGCATGAGCGGCGGCACGGCGTACGTGTTGGACCGGGAGATGGCCTTCCGGCAGCGGTGCAATCTGGAGATGGTGGAGCTGGAGTCGTTGGTGGACGAGTCGGAGATCTGGCTCGTGCACGGGATGATCGAGCGGCACCTGCGGCATACACACAGCTCGCTGGCGCGGCGGGTGCTCGACAACTGGGAGCTGATGGTGCCCCGGTTCGTGAAGGTGATGCCGACGGACTACAAGCGCGTGCTGCAGGCGCGGCGCGCGGCGAAGAAGCCCCCGGAGACCTCGGTGGGTGCGCAGCTCCAACACGTCGTGGGCGGGAGGGGCTGAGCGATGGGCAAGCCGACCGGATTCACTGAGTGGGGCCGCGTCCACGCGCCGAAGCGGGACAAGCAGGAGCGGCTCGGGGACTACCGCGAGTTCACGCTGCCGCTCGCGGCCGAGGAGGCGAAGCGACAGGCCGGACGCTGCATGGACTGTGGTGTCCCCTTCTGTCACCAGGGTTGTCCCCTGGGGAACCTCATCCCGGACTTCAACGAGGCCGTGTACCGGGGCCGCTGGCGCGAGGCGTATGAGCTGCTGAGCCGCACCAACGGGTTCCCGGAGATGACGGGGCGGCTGTGCCCCGCGCCGTGCGAGGCGGCGTGCGTGCTCGCCATCGACCGGGACGCGGTGACGATCGAGCAGATGGAGAAGGAGATCTCCGAGCGGGCGTTCGCGGAGGGCTGGGTGAAGCCTCGGCCGCCGGCTCGGAGGACGGGGCGCACGGTGGGCGTGGTGGGCTCGGGGCCCGCAGGCCTGGCGGCGGCGGCGCAGCTCAACGCGGCAGGGCACACCGTCACGGTGTACGAGCGGGATGCGCACGTCGGCGGCTTGCTGCGCTACGGCATCCCGGACTTCAAGCTGGAGAAGTCCGTGGTGGACCGGCGGATTGCATTGATGGAGGCGGAGGGCGTGGTGTTCCGCACGGGCGTGGACGTGGGGGGCTCGGTGAGCTTCCGCGAGCTGCGCGGGCGGCATGACGCGCTGCTGCTGGCGATGGGGGCGCGAAGGGCGCGAGAGCTGGAGGTGGAGGGGCGCGAGCTGTCCGGGGTGGTGCAGGCGATGGAGTACCTGGAGCACCAGAACCGGCTCGTGGGTGGGCACGGCGAGGCGCAGGCGCGGCTGGATGCGTCGGGGAGGAACGTGGTGATCCTGGGCGGTGGTGACACGGGCTCGGATTGTCTGGGCACGGCGCTGCGCCAGGGCGCGAAGAGCGTGCGGCAGGTGGAGCTGTTCCCGGCGCCACCTGTGATTCGCTCGGCGGAGAACCCGTGGCCCCGGTGGCCGGTGGTGTTCCGGACGTCGTCGAGTCAGGAGGAAGGCGGCGAGCGCGCGTTCGCGATGATGACGAAGCGGCTGGAGGGGACGGAGGGGAAGCTGGAGAGACTGCACGCGGTGAAGGTGGAGGTGCAGCGCTCCGTGGGTGGAGGGACGAGGCTCGTGGAGGTGCCGGGCTCGGAGACGACGCTCGAGGTGGATCTGTTGATCCTCGCGATGGGGTTCACGGGGCCGGAGACCACGGGGCTCGAGGAGCTGGGCGTGGCGATTTCGCCGAGAGGCACGGTGCAGGTGGACTCACGCTTCGCCACGTCGGCGGAGGGTGTCTACGGCGCGGGTGACGCGAGCCGAGGAGCCAGCCTCATCGTCTGGGCGTTGTCAGACGGACGGGAGGCCGCGAAGTCCATCGACGCGTACCTGTCCGGCGGCGTCTCCGTGTTGCCGACGCGCGGCGCGGACAGTCCGTTCTGAGCAGGTTGGGCACATAGATAACCGAGGTCGTCACGGCTCGAAGGTCTGCAGGTCCAGCCCACCTGCGACGAGCTCGGCCACAGTGACGCGCTGGTCCAGCCTTTCGACCGGACAGCCCCACAGCGCGACGATGGCGCGGTCCAGCTTGCGAGCCAGTGCGTTCGCGGACCGCGCATGGGCGGCCAGTTCCTCGGCCACTCCTGCGGCCAGGGGCTGAAGCTCCTCTGGCATCCGCGAGCGGTCGAAGGTCAACTGATACGGGTCCCCGGCAATCGCTCCCGAGCCGACCTCAGGCAAACCCAACACCCGACTGCGCATCCACCAAGATCGGCCCAAGGCATCATCCCACTCAGGCTCGCCGACGACGCCGAGCGCCCGAAGCAGTTCGGGCCCCGAGGTCAGTTCCTGAATCGCTCGCCGCTGCGGCAGCGCCTCGAGGCCAAACCGCTCGAACAACACGTCTCCCAGCGAGCGATACCACCCCGCGAGCTCCTCGTGCTGGCCCGCATGCATCCAGGCCAGCGCCGAGCCGATTGTGACGAGGTCCGCGGGCTCCAGTACCTCCGACTCGAAGAGGTACCGGTAGTCCCGGGGAACGAAGGGCGTCAGCGAGGCCGTGAGCGAATCAGGGATGAGAGACATATCCGGCCCCGCCCTGCGAAGGGCAACAGGTGTCTGCTACTCCAGCACCCGCTCCAACCTCATGTCGTCGACCCACAAGACCCAGTCGGGTCCCGGGCCGCTGCGTGAACGCTCGATACACACCATCGCCGTGGCGTCACCACTCTTCTCCACGACGAAGGTCCGGGTCATGACCTGCCAGGAGGTATCGACGCCCTCACCCACTGAGGAGAAGTACAGATCAGCCCAGCCCAAATCTGGCATCTTCGACTCCAACCGAATGAAGTTGCCGTTCGAATAATCCTCTGGGAGCGAGGGGTCCGGCCGGCCGAACGCCTCTCGCATATAGCGGAACGAGAGGCGGTAGCGAGCTCCCTGCACGAGGAGCTTCCCCGGGATGCGCTGCTTGATCCCATCGAAAATGTTCGAGAAGTTGCCCGTGCCGCGCACGGATCGTGTTCCCGAATAGGCCCGCTCATCACTCACGACCCATTGCTGGTCCGGGCCCAGCGTGAACCCCGTGGGCGTCGAGCCGACAGCGAACTCCTCGAAGTCGCCACCCTGCACCAGGTTCACATTGGGCATCGGCAGACGCTTGATGTTGCTGCCCGCCAGTCGCCCGAAGTCATTCATCACGAAGAGCCGGTAGAAGAAGACGTCACCGGGACGTACGTCCTCGTCCACGAACTCCGTCTCTCCCGGCACCATGCCCACGTACACCAGCGTTCCCGTGGACTCATCGAGCGCGGCGCTCTTCGCCCGGTACAACTTGTACTCACGGAAGTCCGCGCCCGAGTACGGGTTCCACGACAGCCGGACGGTGCCGGCATCGACGACCACGGGCTCCTGGAGGCGCGTGGGCCGCGGCAACCGCAGCTCCGCCGTGACGTCCACCTCCGCCATGAAGCGCTGCTCGTTGAGCGCCCCATCCTCCGCCTGATAACGCGCGGTGACCTCGTGTCGCCCCGACGGAGCGCTCAGCTTGAAGCGCCCATCCGCGTCCGTCTCCGTGCTCGCGCTCGGCGATTCGGTCAGGTACACGAGCGCGCCCTGCACGGGCTGCCCTTCCTGCGTCACCCGGCCCACGAGCCCATCACTCGCCCCACCGCAGGCCAGTACCACCACGGCACACGCCACCATCCCGACTAGCTTCAATCGCATTGTGTCCTCGACTCCGGCCCTGGCTGGATTGTCTAGCACCAGTCCCCGCACCAAGACCACTGGACGCGAATGGGACTGGCAGTCTTTGCGCGCCAACACTCCCCACCCCTGCTCTCTCGTCAAACAGACACTTCCCCTCCCCAGGGGGTGGCTTCACGCGCGCCTGGAACAAGCCACCTTTGTGCGCCCCATCGCATCGGTGCCCACCATGGACCCGCGGCTCCTCCGCTCCTCGCTGTACTTGCTGCTGCTGCTCACGGGCCTGTGCTGCGGGGACCAGGATGCACAATCCCAGTCGACCAGCAGCCTCGGTGGGGCACCTGACGTCCAGGACGCCCCCTACCCCGTGGATGACCTCGCCGGAGGTCGCCTCAGCTCCAACCCCCACGCGCTGACCGACGTCGACGGCCTGCTCTTCTTCGTCGCCACGGACCGCTCCCGTGGCACCGAGCTCTACAAGAGCGACGGCACCGACCAGGGCACCCTCCTCGTCAAGGACCTCCGCCCCGGCCGCCTCGGCTCCCATCCTCGCGAACTCACCGCCCTGGGCAACACCCTCTTCTTCGTCGCCGATGACGGCACCCACGGCGAGGAGCTGTGGCGCAGCGACGGCAAGGCCTCCACCACGCGCCTCGTCACGGACCTCATGCCCGGCCCCGAGGGCTCCAGCCCCCAGGCGCTCACAGTGCTCGAGGACTCGCTCTACTTTCTCGCCACGCAGACCCCGTCCCGCACCGAGCTCTGGCGAACCGATGGCACCCTCTCCGGCTCGCAGCTCATCAAGGCCCTCGACAAGCACGCCGAGGACGCCATCCCCACGCACCTCACCCCGTCGAACGGCCACCTCTTCTTCTTCATGGGCAACACCCTGTGGCGCAGCGATGGCTCGCCCCGAGGCACCCACGCCGTCCGAAGCCTCGAAGCCCCGCCCGGCATCATCCTCCACCCCAGCGCGCTCACCGACGTGGCCGGACAGCTCTTCTTCTTCGTGCGCCACGAACGCGAGGACGACCTCCCTTCGCAGCCTCCGCGCCTCTCGCTCTGGACCAGCGACGGCACCACGAACGGTACGAAGCACGTCGCGGATCTCTCACTCCCCATCGTCAATGCCTCACCACGAGCCATCGCCGCGGGCACCCTCTTCTACTTCGTCGCCCATACGCCCACGCACGGCGACGAGCTGTGGCGCAGCGACGGCACACCCCAGGGCACGCTCCTCGTGCGCGACATCGCCCCAGGTCCCGGCAGCGCCAACCCTCGCGAGCTCACCGCCCTGGAGGGACGTCTCTACTTCTCCGCGTGGTCCCCCGAGCACGGCGACGAGCTGTGGCGCAGCGACGGCACACCGCAGGGCACCGTCCTCATCAAGGACATCACCCCAGGCCCCGAGGGCTCGGCGCTCGCGTTCCTCCGCGCGACCCACGGCCGGCTGTACTTCTCCGCCCGTGAGCCAGGGAAGGGACACGAGCCGTGGACCAGCAACGGCTCCGGACGCGGCACCTCGCGCCTGGAGGACCTCGCCCCCGGCGCGTACTCCTCCTCCGCCCGCGACTTCACCGTCAGCGGCCGACGCGTCTTCTTCACCGCCAACACCCGGGCCACCGGCGCGGAGCTGTGGGCAAGAGACCTCGGCTACGACTTCCGCGTCCTCTCCCGACGCCTCTCCCGCGCCAGCGACGACGAGGACTCGCGCCTGAGCACCTCCGCGCCCGCGCGCCTCATCCAGGACATCCACCCCGGCGCGGGCGGCCCGGAACCCCACGCCTGGGTGACCCGCGCGGGCAACCTCTACTTCGACGCCAACGACGGCAGCGTGGGCCAGGAACCCTGGCGCACCGACGGCACCGCCGAGGGCACCACGCTCATCAAGGACCTCCGCCCCGGCCCGCTCTCCTCCGAGCCCTCCGGCTTCGTCGTCCTCGGCCCCTGGGTCCTCTTCTTCGCCGATGACGGCGTGCACGGCCGCGAGCTGTGGCGCACCGACGGCACCGCCGAGGGCACCACGCTCATCAAGGACATCCGCCCCGGCCTCGGAAGCAGTCAGGGCGCGGGCACTCCCGTGGTGATGAACGGCGTCGCGTACTTCAACGCCCGCGACGCGCTCCATGGCGAGGAGCTCTGGCGCACCGATGGAACCCCGCAGGGCACCGTGCTCGTGAGGGACCTCGCCCCGGGTGTCGACAACAGCTCCCCGCGTCACCTCACGCCGTTGGGCTCGCGCCTCTTCTTCACCGCCGACATCCCCGACCTGGGCTGGGAGCTGTGCGTCAGCGATGGCACCGAGACAGGCACCCGGCTCGTCAAGGACATCCGCCCCGGGCCCGCGGGCTCGTTCCCCTCATCGCTCACCGTGCGCGGCCAGCGCATCGTCTTCGCCGCGAACGACGGACGCCAGGGAGAGGAGCCCTGGGTCAGCGACGGCACCGCGCCCGGCACCTATATCCTCCGAGACCTCTGGCCCGGCCCCGAGGGCTCGTCCCCCGCCTCCTTCACCGCGACGGGAGATCGCGTCTACTTCGCCGCCACCGAGCCCAGCGTCGGCCGCGAGCCCTGGTCCACCGACGCCACCCGTCCCGGCACCGCGCTCGTGTTCGACGTGCACCCCGGTCCCTCCGGCTCCTACCCCCAGGACTTCACGCTCCTGGGCCCCAGCGTCCTCTTCAGCGCGGAGGACGGGGTCCACGGACGAGAGCCCTGGCGCGCCGACAAAGGGGTTCCGCGCGCCGCCCTCGTGAAGGACCTGAACCCGGGCCCCCAGGGCTCCGAGCCACGCTGGATGACCTCGGTCGGCGCGCTCGCCCTCTTCCACGCCGACGACGGCCGCACCGGCCCCGAGCTCTGGGAGTCCAACGGCACCACGGCGGGCACCCTCCTGCGTCAGGAGCTGGCCCCGGGCCCGACAGGCTCGCTCCCCTACGTGTTCACGCCCACGAACACGCAGACCTTCTTCCTCGCGGACGACGGCGCCCAGGGCATCGAGTGGTGGGTCCTGCGGCTCCCCGCCTCGCGCGAGCGGGAGTGACCCCCCACCCCGCAAGCCCTCTCCGGGCTCGCCGGGAATAGATATTTCTCCCAACCGTTGCCCCAGTGTTCACCCTATCCTCATTTCTTTTTCCCCGGAGTCATCGCCATGAGCAGCGAGCAGTCCCTCATCGTGACTGAGACCGACCTGGACCGTCTGCGCCAGGTCATCGACCACCATGGAGGGGGCCGCACGGCCGAGCTCGTGGAGATGCTCGAGTCGGAGCTGGGCCGGGCCCACGTCGTCAGCTCGGAGACGGTGCCCCCCAGCGTGGTGACGATGAACAGCACCGTGCTCTTCGAGGACGAGCAGACCGGCGAGCAGCGTCAGGTGACGCTCGTCTACCCGAAGGACGCGCGCAGCGACGAGGGCCGCATCTCCGTGCTGGCGCCCATCGGCAGCGCGCTCATCGGCCTGTCCGTGGGCCAGTCCATCGTCTGGCCGCTGCCGAACGGCCGCACCAAGCGGCTGCGCATCGTCGCCGTGCCGTACCAGCCCGAGGCCTCGGGCCACTACCACCTCTGAGGGCCCTTGAGGCGCCCGTCCCGTCCGTCGAGAGGGACGGGCGTCGACGATTCCCTCAGCGCAGCCCCACCCGCTTCGCCAGCTCCTGCGCCAGCGAGCGCAGCTCCTCGACCCCCGGCGCCGCGGGGCTCGTGTCGAACACCACCTCGTAGCCCAACCCCGCCTGATTGATGGACTCCGAGCGCGGAATGCGCGCCCGCAGCACCGGCACCGTCGAGTCCCTCAGCGCCTCCTCCATCGCCCCGTTCGTCGCCGGAGTGCGCCGATCCCACAGGTTCACCACCGCCACCAGCTCGCCGCCCTGCGCCTCGCGCACGTCGCGCCACGCCGCCTCAATCTCGCCCAGCCCCTGCAGCGCGAACGCGCCCGTGGGCACCGGCGCCACCACCAGGTCCGCGAACGCCAGCACCGCCTCCGTGTACGCGCCGATGCTCGGCGGCGTGTCGACCAGGATGATGTCCGGCGTCCAGCTCAGCGTCTTGAGCGCCCGTGGAATCGCCTGCAGCCGGTGACCCCACTGGAACAGCTCGCGCTCCAGGGCCGCCATGCGCGGCGCCGCCGGCGCGATGAAGAGCGTGGGACGCTTCGGTGACGCCACCACCACGTCGTCCAGCCGGTACTTCGGCCGCGGCCCCAGCGCCTCCGCGAGGCACGGCCCCTCACGACTCTCCAACCCCAGCACCAGCGACGCGTGCGCCTGCGGGTCCAGGTCCAGCACGAGCACCCGCCGGCCCGCGTCCGCCAGCGCCGAGGCCACGTGCGCGCAGAGCGTGGTCTTCCCCACGCCGCCCTTGATGGTGCAGAACGCAATCAACGCCATGGGCCCGTCCTATACCGGATCTCCCACGCCGCCACCGGCCTCCCGGCGAGCCCCTCCGACGCCCCGGCACCTCCCAGAACACCCATGAATTCCGGACGCTCCGGAATGGTACGGCCGCACCATCCGGGGGCGCTCCAGAATGGTGCAGCGTCCCGGAATGTCAGACCTCTCGCCAATAATTCCAGCCACTTGGCCATGGCATCCCACGTGCTGAAGCACGGGGCATCAGGGCGTCCTCCCGAGGAGGCCCGCCAGCTTGAGGAGGCACATCATGGATATCCGGTTCTACGGCGTTCGCGGCAGCATCGCGGTTTCTGGCTCACGCATCGGCGGCAACACGGCCTGCGTGGAGGTGACGAGCCAGGGCCACCGGCTGATCCTCGACGCGGGCACGGGCCTGCGCGCGCTGGGCGAGTCGATGATGCGCGAGCCGATTCCGCACGACGTGACGATGTTCTTCTCGCACCTGCACTGGGACCACGTGCAGGGCTTCCCCTTCTTCACCCCGGCGTACCTGCCCACGTCGCGGCTGACGATGTACGGCCCCGGCGCGAATGGCGCGCAGGCGCTCCAGTCGGAGCTTGCGGCGCAGATGCAGCCGCCGCACTTCCCGGTGCCGCTGAGCACCATGCGCTCGAAGATGGACTTCCTGTCCGCGCTGCACGCGAGGACGGTGGAGGTGGGCCCGTTCAAGGTGACGCCCATCGACGTGCCGCACCCGCAGGGGTGCCTGGCGTACCGCGTGGAGGCGGACGGGCACTCGTTCATCTACGCCACGGACGTGGAGCTGCGGCTGGAGGACCTGTCGCCGGAGGTGGCGCGGCTGTTCGAGGGCGCGGACGTGCTGTGTCTGGACGCGCAGTACACGCCCGATGAGTACGACGGGAAGAAGGGCATCCCGAAGAAGGGCTGGGGCCACTCGACGATGATGGACGCGGCGGGCGTGGCGAAGACGGTGGGCGCGCGGCGGCTGTGCCTGTTCCACCATGACCCGGCGCACTCGGACGAGGTGCTGGAGGACATGGCCGAGCAGGCGCGGACGCTGTTCCCGGTGTGCGAGCCGGCGCGCGAGGGCCAACGACTGGTGCTGGGCCGCGCGGCCTGAGAGGTGGGCCGGACGATGCCACACGGATGCTATGGTGACGCTTCGGCCTTCATCCTCCCGCCCCTGCCCACCATGCCCCCCGCCCCGGATGTCACCCAGGTCCTCCTCCCCTTCGGGGCGCTGGTGGGCCGTGAGGTGGACCTCGACGCCTTCCTCCAGACGTTGATGGACCGCATCGCCGCCACCATGCAGGCGGACCGGGGCACGCTGTGGTTGTTGGACCCCGCACGGCGCGAGCTGTTCAGCCGCGCGGCGCACCTGCCGGAGGTGTCCCAGATTCGCGTGAAGCTGGGCCAGGGCGTCGCCGGCACCGTGGCCCAGCAGGGCCAGCCCATCAACGTGCCGGACCCGCGCGGCGAGCAGCGCTTCTTCGCGGACATCGACCGGATGACGGGCTACCGCACCACCAGCCTGCTCGCGGTGCCGCTGCGCGACGTGGACGGCGCGCTGTACGGCGTGCTCCAGGTGCTCAACCGCCGGGGCGCGGACCGCTTCACGCATGAGGACACCGAGCGGCTGGACGCCATCGCGTCGCAGGTGAGCTCCGCCCTGCAGAGCACCAGCCTCTACCAGGAGCTGCAGCGCGCCAAGGACCAGCCCCAGGCGCCGGTGGGCTACTTCTTCAACCGCATCATCGGCGAGTCCCCGCAGCTGCAGAGCATCTACCGGCTGGTGCGCAAGGCCGCGCCCACCGACGCCACCGTGCTGCTGCGCGGAGAGAGCGGCAGCGGCAAGGAGCTCTTCGCGCGCGCCGTGCACGTCAACGGCCCGCGCCGCGACAAGCCGTTCATCAAGGTCGACTGCGCCGCCCTGCCCGCCACGCTCATCGAGAACGAGCTGTTCGGCCACGAGAAGGGCGCCTTCACCGGCGCGGACCACCGGATGCCCGGCAAGTTCGAGGCGGCCGACAACGGCACCGTGTTCATCGACGAGATTGGCGAGCTGCCCCTGCCCGTGCAGGGCAAGCTGCTGCGTGTCCTGCAGGACCGCGAGTTCGAGCGCGTGGGCGGCACGCAGGCCATCAAGGTGGACGTGCGCATCGTCGCGGCCACGCATCGAGACCTGGCGCGCATGGTGGCCGAGGGCCGCTTCCGCGAGGACCTCTACTACCGCATCAAGGTCGTGGAGGTGGTGCTGCCCCCGCTGCGCGAGCGCGGCGCCGAGGACATCGAGCGGCTGGCCCGCCACTTCGTCGCCACCGCCGCGCGGAGACATCGCCTGGTGACGCCGCGCCTCAGCCCCGCCGCGCTGGAGCGGCTCAAGCGCTACCGTTGGCCGGGCAACGTGCGCGAGCTGGAGAACTGCATCGAGAGTGCCGTGGTGCTGTGCGAGGGGGAGATCCTCGAGGAGCACCTGCCCCTGCCGGACCTGGACCGCATCCCCGGGAGCACGCCCGCGGAGCCCGTGCGCACCCTGGCGCCCGCCGCGTCCGAGCCGGGCCTGAAGTCCCTGGCCGAGGTGGAGCGCCTGCACATCCTGCGCGTCCTGGACGCCGTGAAGGGCAACCGCACCGCCGCCGCGAAGGTGCTGGAGATCGGCCGCAACACGCTCGCCCGCAAGCTCAAGGAGTACGGCCTCGCCGACGAGGCGTGAGCGCCGCGCCCCGGTGGGCAGGCGGCCTTCCGCGTCAGTCCAGAATTACCCCTTGGAACCGACAGCACGTGCCTCCCGGTAGAACCTGGAGCATGCTGGAGCGGCCATCCATTCCGTCCGAGGGGAAACCCATGAAGGTCATCGAGTCGCTGCTCGCCCAACTTCCGCCGGCGCTGGCCGAGAAGCTTCCGGACGTGAAGCTGCAGGACCAGGACATCCGGGTGACGCTCGCGCAGGAGGGCCTCACGCGGGACAACATCCTGCCGCCCAAGCTGAGCCTCGCGGACTTCACGCTGTCGTTCGACGGGGCCGTGGAGGCCACGGTGCGCAACTTCAACTCGCCCGGTGACGTGGACGAGAACGGCGTGGTGGGCGAGCCCGCCGCCGCCAACGCGCCGGCCTCCGACGGCTCCCGGCCCCAGCTGCTGCTGGGAGGAGAGACCGGCTGGATGCGCTACCAGGCCACCGCGCGCATCAAGTCCGCGGGGTCCACCGGCTCGCTGCCGTTCGTGTCCGGACAGGGCAAGAGCGAGGTGTTCGCCACGCTCAGCGACTACCGGGCGCACCCGCTGACGCGGAACATGCGCGAGGCGGCGAAGGAGGACCTGTCGCATCCACGGCTGCTGGTGCTGTCCACGGACCTGACCAAGCTGGGCCCGGGCGACGCGGTGGCGTGGCAGGTGCGCGGGACGCTGGAGGCGGGGCTCGAGCTGAACTGGGCGGACCTGTTCACCACGAACCTGGCGAACCTGGCCTTCGTGCGCACCAGCGAGCTCATCGAGCTGAAGACGGCGCTCGACGCGAAGGTGGGCGCGCGCGTGTCGCTCACGGACGACTACCAGCTCGTCTTCTCCCGCCCCGCCGCGAGCCGCATCCAGCTGGCCGTGCGCAAGGCGAAGTCGCGCGAGGCCACGCTGGGCGCGGGGCTCAACCTCCAGGTGGAGCTGGCGGACGCGGAGGCGGTGCGCAAGCGGCTCGGCGAGGTGCTCACGGCCATCACCGGACAGGCCGAGGCGAAGGTGGAGGAGCTGGTCGACAAGGCCCTCGACAAGGTGCTCAGCGCCGAGGAGCAGGCCCAGCTTCGCAGCATCCTGGAGCGGCTGGGGCTGGACCCGCAGCTGGTCGTCCTGGACCACCTGAAGCAGGAGTGGGGGCAGCTCAAGCAGAAGGTGTCGAGCGCGCTCGACACGTTGGTGAAGGCGCGCGTGGCGGCGTCCTTCCAGTACGAGTACCTGCGCGTATCCGAGTCCTCCACGCTGCTGGAGGTGGAGCTGGACGAGACCACCGCGCTGCGCTTCCACGGCTCGCTGCTGCGCGGCAGCCTGGTGGACCTGCTCGCGTGGCTGCGTGAGCCTGCGAACGCGGGGAGCTACACGCTGCGCAACTACCTGAACACCTCCTCCGCCACGCTCCAGTCGACCGTGGGCTTCACGCTCGGCCTGGGCAGCTTCGAGGTGCTCAAGGCGCGCTCCACGCGGAAGCAGACCTGGGTGAACCAGGAGAACCTCCAGGGCGCGCGGCGGCAGGCGTTCCTCGGGCAGCGCGCGTACGAGGACTCGTTCCTGGGCCACCGTGGCCGGTGGGTGGTGGACTTCCGCGCGGACATGGAGACGTTCACCCTGGCCCCGACGGCGCCGGACTTCCGCCTGGGCCTGCACATGCTGCTGTGGGGCCAGAAGAAGAAGCTGTCGAAGCAGGAGCTGCGCGAGGCGGTGGACGACGCCGTCGTGTGGGGCGTGCTGGACGCGAACGACGCCGCCACGGTGCTGACGAAGCTCGACGCGCACGTGGGCAGGTCGGACGTGGAGACGCAGCTGGAGCTCAAGGTGTCGGACGACATGCTGCGCGAGATCCTGCCGAGACTGCAGGGGTTCGACGTCAAGCTGTTCTCCCGCGCGCTCGCCCGGGCCATGCCGTGGAGCGAGCAGACGGCGCGGGTGTCCCCGGAGTTCCGCAAGCTGGTCTACGCGCCCATCTGGGAGTCGTACCTCAACGAGGTCCTGGACAAGGGCAGCTTCCTGTCCGGAGACCTCTCCCCCACCCGCGCCGCGCAGATCGCCCAGTGGTTCATCGAGCGCGACGCGACGGTGAAGCAGCTCGCCTCGGACCTGCTGCTGCGCGAGAAGACGTGGAGCGGTATCGGCGGCAGGTTCACCTTCGCGGAGGTGACGCAGGCGAACAGCGGGACGCTGGGCAAGTGCCGCCGGTTCGTGGAGGGCCTCGTGCGGCTGCGTCGCTCCATCGACGAGCGGCGGAGCGGCGAGGAGCTGCGCGCGGTGCACGGTGAGTTGGAGGGGATGTGGAACACGGGGTTCCACCTGCGCGCCGCGGGGGCACTGCTCGCCGAGGTCGCGAAGGCGACTCCTCGCGGGCTCGGCGGCATCGAGCGCACGTTCACCGTGCGGATCGCGAGCAGCCAGGAGCAGCTCGTGTTCTCCACCGCGTGGGGCCCGTCGTCGTCAACGTAGGCAGGGCGCGGAGCTCACAGCGTGCGCGACAACATCAGCGCGGCGGCCACGGACATCACCCCGGCCGCCGTGAAGTGCGTCCAGGCGCGGCGAGCCAGCGTACCTCGCGTGTCCTGCGCCTCCGGCCCCAGGACGACCAGGGCGGGTCCGCCGCCGCGACCGCACAGCTCGTAGGAGCCCTCGCTCGGGCCCCGTCGGAGCTCACCCACCACGAAGCACGTCTCGCCCGCGGTCCCCACGCGCTCCCAGGACAAGGCCCAGGGCTCGTCCGTCAGCTGGCGAGCCTCGGGCACCGAGGCGCCCTCCGGCGTCACCGGCCGCTCCTCGAGCCACGCTGAGGGCGTCGGCAGACAGACCGTCCTGCAGCGGCGGGGCCGCACGGGCGCCATCAACGACGCGGGCGAGAAGCGCACTCGCGCCCGGATGCGCGCGCCGCGCAATGTCAGCGTCGGGGAATAGGCGCGCTCACGAGACAGCAGCGTCCCCTTGCGCCCATCCGAGGCGACCTCGCGCAGCTCCGCTTCGTAGAACGCGCAGCCCACGCCCCCTGGCGATGTCAGCTCCTCCTGCGCATCGAGCGTGCCCTGGAAGACACCCCAGCTCATGGAGGCCCCGGCGCACAGTTCCGCCACGGCGTCATCCAGGCTCTTCGGCGCCGAGTCGCGCAGCAGCTCCGAGCCCGAACGGACCCGGGTGCCCCGCACCGCGAGCAGGGCCGCCGCCACCAGCAGCGCGATGCCTACCGACCTGCCGAACGACTCGGACGACCACACCACGAAGGCCACGTTGCCCAGCCCGGAGACGAGCAGGAAGCCGCCGAAGGCCAGCATGCCGAACCAGACCAGCGGCAGACGGGGGACACGCGAGTCCGGCCCCCGCCGTCCCACGGTCAGCACGGCCACCACCAGCCCTGCCAGGAGCGCCGCATAGATGGGCGCCAGCACGGCGCGCCAGAATTCCATCCTGTCCCCCGGCCGCACGAACAGGGCCCGCTCCACGCCAGACCCCGGATACCGAGGGAAGGTGGTGCGTTGGACAGGCTCGCGCAAGGTCGCCCGGAGTCTCACCCCGTCCCGCGCCTGACAGGTGCCGCGCGAACCGCCCTCCGTCGGACTGCGTCCGGCCGGTTCGTGCGAGGGGAATGTTGAAAATGTGCCTCCCGCGCACCGCGGCCCTCATGAGCCGACCGCTCGTGAGTCCAGCCCCGCCTCGGGGCGCAGGTGCTGGAGAAACATCTCAGGAGGCAGGCGGGTAGGATTCACACGGCCATGGAGTTCCGTGGAGGCGGCCAGTGACCCTCGATGAGTTGGAACAATGCATCTCGCAACTTCTCGCACTCGCACGTTCGCGGGGCATCGAGAGGCTCGACACCGGGAAGCGCGACTACTACTGGAACGTACCGAGCCCGGAATGGGTGGACATGACGAAGCAGCCTCCATTGACCGTGGGTTCGCTCGACGATGACCTCGTCGAGCTGGACAAGCTGCGAGCCCAGCCGGAGCGAGCAGCGTCCGTCGATCTCGACCGTGCCGCCGCGATGCTTCGACTGATTTCGGACGAGCTGTCGAGGTGAGGAGCGGAACCGACGGCTCCCCTCTCGAGTCGGCGCACGCCGCTGAACCCGCTACTGCTCCTGGCCCGCGGAGGCCCGGCGCAGCGGCTGCTCGCGGAGCTGCCCCTTCACCTTCAGGTCATCGAAGGTGCAGGCGAGGTTGCGGCATCCCACCGCCACCTTGGCGACGCGGTTCTCCAGGCCGGGCAGCAGCTTCCGGGCGAAGCGCTGCCGCCCGAGGAACCCCTCCGCGAGCACCCCACCCTTCACGCGGCTGAGCTTCAGGCGCACCTGGTAGGGCCCCCGGTCGGGCAGCGGCATCTCGTCCTCGACGAGCCCGTCCGTGTCCTGCGCGCTGTTGCCGACGATCTCCTGTCCGTCCTCGGCGAAGTAGCGCCACGCCAGGCGCATGCCGACCTCCGGAATCGCGAAGGCCGACACCTGGAGGTCCCGGATGCGGAAGGACAGCTCGCCGTAGTGCTGTGAGTCCGGCTCGTCCGGACGGTACTCGTCCCCGAGCGGCTTCACGTCCATCATCACCGAGGCGTCGAAGTGGTCCGCCGCGAAGTAGCGCGTCGCCACATAGGCGCGAGGCACCAGTCGCCGGCCACCGGCATCCTGCCCCCCCTGCCATGCGCGGAGCTGTCCGCCTTCGACCTTCCACAAGCCGCTGTGGAGATTGAGCTCCTCGGGGCCCTTGTCGTCGAAGGACACCTCGAAGCGCGCCTCGCCATCCGGCGTCGCCGCCTCGACCAGGGTCGCCGTGGAGAAGGCCTCCGCGTACGTGTTCGGCGGGTTCGGCTTCTCGGGCATCCGCCCGTTGACCCATCGCGCGCCGAGCCCCAGCACCGCGAGTCCACCCACCACCGACAGGCCTGCACGCACCCGTCGCCACCCGGTCCGCAGCTTGCGGGTGATCTGACTCGTCGACTTGCGACGCCCCTCGATGGGATGCGTCGGCCGGGTCGTCTGGTTGGGCGCGGACGTCGAGGCCACCAGCAGCTCCAGCGCCTCGCACAGCTCCGTGGCCTTCGCGTAGCGCGCCTCGGGGTCCGTCTCCAGCAGCCGGTCGATGATGTGGTCCACGCGCGGGTCCAACCCCGGCACCCGCTTGGACGGCAGCTTGAAGCGCCCCAGGGGGAGCTCCCCGGTGAGCAGCTCGTAGAGGACCACGCCCAACGAGAACAGGTCCGCGCGGCCGTCCACGCTCTTCGCGTCGCGCCGCTGCTCGGGCGCCATGTAGTTGAGCGTGCCCATGGCCACCGCCGTCGCGGTGAGCTGCAGCCGGGCCTCGGACTGACGGATGCCGGCGAGACCGAAGTCCGCCACCTTCACGTTGCCGCGCCCGTCCAGCAGGATGTTCTCCGGCTTGAGGTCGCGGTGGATGATGTCCTTGTCGTGCGCGCACTCGATGGCGCGCGCCGCCTGGAGCATCAGCTTCAGGCCCTGCTGCGGCGTCAACGAGCCGGTGGAGATGGCCTCGCGCAGCGAGCAGCCCTCCACGAACTCCATCACGAAGTAGTAGTGCTCGCCGGCCACGCCCCGGTCGATGATCTGCACGATGTTCGGGTGGTTGAGGGCGGCCAGCGCCGTGGCCTCCTTCTCGAACCGCGCCACGAACTCCGGGTCCTTCGCCAGCTTCGGCGGGAGCAGCTTCACCGCCACCGTGCGACCCAGCGACGTCTGGCGCGCGAGCCACACCTCGCCCATGCCGCCGCGGCCCAGCAGCTCCTTCAGCTCGAAGCCCGGCAGCGTCACCCGCGCCGCCGCCACGAACGTCTCCACCGAGTGGATGTCCAGGTCGGAGTCGGCGTCGCCCCGCCCCGTCGGCCGCGTCGAGCGCACCACCGTCGCGTCCACGGGCACATCCATCCCCGGCGTCGAGGAGGGCAGCGCCACGCCACTCGGGCCAACGCCGCCCGACTCGTTCGAGGACTGCGGGACGCCCTGCCGACCGTTGCCCGGACCCTCTCCTCCGCCCGAAGCGCTCTGCACGGGCACCTCGCCCGCGCGAACGCCCGGCAGGGGCACGCCGAACGGTGCGCCCGGAGATGCCCCGCCATGCCCGGGAGCATCGCCCCCCGCAGCGTTCGGAGACGCGGCGACGCGCGCCAGCGCATCACCCGCTGCGCCCACCCCTGGCACCGCCACTCCGAACGGCGCGCCTGGCGACACGCCGCCACGGACGGAGGCCTCGCCTCCGGCAAGCCCCGAGGCCACCGGAGCCTCGCCGCCCACGCTCACGCCCGACAGCGCGACGCCGCCCGGTGAGGAATCGATGGCGGTCCCCGTCACCCGCAGGCCGGGCACGTCCGTGTCCCCGAAGGACACCTCCACACCACTGTCGCGCGCCGCGTCCCCCGCCGCTTCCACGTCTCTCATGTCGGCCACACCCGAAGACGCGTCCACGCGCGCCACCGGGCCCACTGACGCGGCGTCACCACCCGCGCTCACAGCGGCGCCCAGGCGCGCTCGCGCCTCGGAGCCCGACGTCACGCCGGCCGCGGACGTCCCACCCACCCACGAGGCACCCGCCCTCGCGATTCCACTCGGAGCCGCGCCGACCCTCGACGAGCCGGGCTCCCGCTCCTCACTCCAATCGATTCCGCTCGACCCCGCGGACGCATCCCGCAGCGCTCCGCCGTTCGCATAGCTGGGGCTGCGCGACGCGCGCTCCTCCCCCAGCCCCGGGACCACCGTGTCGCGCGTGTGCTCGTTCAACGGCTGCGCCCGGTGCGGCGCGAACGTGATGTTCGAGTTGCCCGCCCCCACCGGCTTCACACCACCCACGTCCTGACGACGCACCTCGAAGCGGATGCCACAACGGCACGTCAGCTTCTGCCCGCTGACATAGACCCGGGTGTCATGTTGGGTCCCGCAGTTGGGACACTCCTGGGTCGTCGTCATCGGCGCGGGGAGGCGGCGGTCGTATGTTCCACGCCATGGACGCGGTAGGTGGGGACGGCCTTCTCCTTGCCCTTGACCTGCATCGCCGGCAGTTCCTCCACGTCGAAGCCGGCGCCGGACCTGCGCACCGTCGACTCCGACGCGAGCACCTCGCCGCTCTTGGCCATGCCGCACAACCGCGAGGCCGTGTTCACCGTGTCGCCGATGGCCGTGAACTCGTGCCGCTCCGCGCTGCCCATGTAGCCGACGACCGCCTGGCCCGTGTTGATGCCGATGCCCACCTCGATGGGCGCCTTGCCGGCCGCCACGCGGTTGCGGTTGATCTGATCCACCGCCTCCTGCATCTCCAGCGCCGCCCGCACCGCCCGCGCCGCGTCGTCCGGATGCGACAGCGGCGGACCCCACACCGCCATCACACAGTCGCCGATGAACTTGTCCAGGTTCCCCTCGTAGCGGAACACCACGTCCGCCATCGCCGTGAAGAACGTGTTGAGCATCGACACCACTTCCTGCGGCGACTCGTTCTCGGAGATGGTCGTGAAGCCGCGGATGTCCGCGAACAGGCAGCTCACCTCCGCCAGCCGGCTCTGCCGCAGGTCCTCCGTCTCACCGGAGATCACCGCGTCCGCCACCGCCTTGGACAGGAAGCGGCTCAGCTCCGCGCGCGTCACCGCCTCCGCGCGGATCTGCTCGCCCAACGCCGCGTTCTCCAGCGCGATGCTCGCCTGCGAGGCGATGCCGGAGAGGATGTTCAGGTCCTTCTCCGAGAAGGCGTTGATCTGCTGGCGGCTGTCCAGGAAGAGCACCGCTTGAATCTTGGAGTTCACCATCAGCGGCACCGCCATGGCGGAGCGGATGCCCTGCGCCACGATGCTCTCCGCCGCGGAGAAGCGCTCGTCGATGATGGCGTCCGCCGTCAGCACCGCCTTGCCCGTCTCCACCACGCGCTTGAGCACCGTGTCGGACAGCATGACGTTGACCGGCTTGCCCGTGCGGTGGTGCACCGCCGCCGGGATGAACTCCCCGTCCCCGGCCACCTTCAGGATGACGCCGTGGTCCGCCGCGAGCAGCTGGAAGGCCACCTTGAGGATCTGCTCGAACAGGCCCGTCTGGCTGCCCTGCGTGCTCACCTGCCGGTGGAACTCGTGGGCGATGCGCAGCTTCTCGTAGTCGCGGCGCAGCGCCTCGCCGTCCGTCATCTGGTCCACCGGACGGAAGTTCTGCGGCACCTGGTCCATCTGCGCCAGGAACGCGGGCATGGACACCGACTGCGCCACCACCGTCACGCCGGGCGCCGCGGGCGCGGGGACCGCCGGCTGCTCGCCGCTGTGGAAGATGAGCCGCGAGGAGCCCAGGGCGATCTCGTCCCCGTCCTTCAGCCGCAGCTCCTTCACCCGCTTGCCGTTGACGAACGTCCCGTTCGAGGACCCCAGGTCCTTGAGGACGAAGTCCTTGCCCACCTTCTCGATGGTCGCGTGCTCCTTGGAGACCTCGCGGTCCACCAGGCGCAGCGTGTTGGACGGATGACGGCCGAGCGACGTCAACGGCCCCAGGGGGAACTCCCCCAGAGTGCCGTCCGCGAAGCGCCCGGTCAGCCGGGGGCCTCGGAGCTGTTGCCCGGATTTCGGAGCGAATGGGGCGGGAACCTGGCTCACGCGCGAATCCTCACCGGCCCGGACACTACCAGAGCCGCCTGGGAAGCGGGGAACGTCTGGTGGCGCTGGCCGACCAGGGCCCCCTCCGGAGGGCTGCACGGCCGGTCAGGGTCCCGCTCCTGGGACGGCGCGTCAGCTCCGTCCACCCCCCTCCCCCTGGTCCCCCGTCCTCCGCCCCGCTTCTCTCCCAGGGCCCACACTGGTAAGGGGGGCCCGTGCGAATCAAACAGAAGCCCGAAGACTTCAGCGTCAAGGAATCCTACCGCTTCGATGAAGTCGCCTCCGGGCGTTTCCGCGTCTACCTGATGGACAAGCAGAAGCTGTCCACGTTCGACGCCGTGGCACGCCTGCGGGACGCGTTCGGTCTCAAGCCGGGCTCCATCAGCTATTGCGGCCTGAAGGACAAGCAGGGCCGCACCGAGCAGCTCATCGCCGTGGACGGCGCCGACGTGGACATGCAGGAGCCGGACCTCCGCCTGAAGTACCTGGGCCGGACGAACAAGGCCCTGTCCTCGGCGAACATCACGTCCAACCGCTTCTCCGTGACGGTGAGGGCCCTGGAGGAGTCGTCCCTGGGCCCCCTCAACGTGGCGGCCGCCGAGGTGAACCGCCTGGGCGTCATCAACTACTTCGACAGCCAGCGCTTCGGCTCGCTCAAGCACGGGCAGGGCTTCATCGCCAAGGACCTCATCCGGGGCGACTTCGAGGCGGCGCTCCACAACTACCTGGCCAAGCCGTCGGAGCTGGACCGCTCCGAGGACGCCAAGGTGAAGGCCTTCTGGCGCGACAACTGGGGCCACTGGGACGCGCGCGTCCCCTTCGAGGGCACCAAGAAGTACCACCGCGTCCTGCGCGCGCTGCGCGAGGAGCCCAAGAACTTCACCCGCGCCTTCCTGCAGATCGACGCGGACTACCGCGCGATGCAGCTGTTCACCTACCAGAGCTACCTCTGGAACGAGGGCGTGCGGCGCTACCTGCAACTGCTGTTGCCGCGTGAGTCGCTGTTCCCCATGCGCTACCAGGCCGGCTCGCTCCTGTTCCACAAGGATGCGGATCCGCAGACGCTGCGCGTGCTGCGCGACGCCACCTTCCCCCTGCTCGCGCCCAACAGCACCTTCACGGATCCGAAGGTCGAGGACGCCGTGCGCTGGGTGCTCGGCCGCGAGAAGCTCAAGCTGTCGGACCTGGTCATCCCCGGGGCCGAGCGCATGCTCTTCTTCAAGCACGAGGAGCGCCCGGTCCTCTCCTTCCCGCACAAGCTGGTCATCGGTCGCACGCAGCCCGACGAGCTCAACCGGGGCAACATCAAGGTCAACGTCGCCTTCACCCTGCCGCCGGGCGCGTACGCCACGCTCGTCGTCAAGCGCCTGTTCCACTTCGAGTACGCCGAGGACACCGCGGAGGAGATCCGCGCCTCCCAGCGCGCGCACCTCGTCGAGCAGGAGCAGGCCGAGGGTGCCCCCTCCAGCCGCCGCGGCCCTCCCGTCCGTGAGGAGCGGGGCACCGGCCGCCGGGCCCCCGCCGCCCGTGGCGCCGCCGGCCGCCGCGCCGAGACCACCTTCGACGAGGAGCGTCCGCGCGCCTCGGACCGCCGTGCGCCCGCGCGCGGCGAGGCCCCCAGCCGGCCCGGTCGGCGCACCACCTCCGAGGTCGAGGCCCCCGCCCGTCCCGGACGCAAGAGCACGGCCGAGGTCTCCGAGACGCCCACCCGGGGCCGCTCGCTCGCCCAGCAGGCGGAGCCCAAGCCCAGGCAGGAGCCCGCCGCCCCGCTCGGCTTCCGTGAAAAACAGCGCCAGCGCAAGGCCGCCCGCGAGGTCGCCCGGGCGGAGACCGAAGCCAAGCGCTCGAAATCACGGAAGAAATAAGTCTGCAACGGCGATGAAACACCTGGACGCAATGGGGGAGCGCGCACACCGTAGACCCAGGTGTGAACGCTCTTGCCCTCGACGACGCTCCCGGGACCCTCGCCCACGCCATCGGGATGCTGATGGCTGACGACGCCGTCCCCCTCCCCTGGAAGGCCGACGTGCAGGCGGCCCGCCGTGGAGATCCGTCCGCCTTCGAGTCCCTGGTGCGCAGCGTCCAGCGCCAGGTCTACGGCCTGGCGCTCCGGCTGCTGCAGAGCGAGGCCGAGGCCGCGGAGGTGTCCCAGGAGGCGCTCCTGCGCGCGTACCAGAACCTGCACCGGTACGACGACTCGCGCCCGTTCGACCTCTGGGTGCTGGCCATCACCCGCAACCTCTGCCTGGACCTGCTCCGCCGCCGCACCAAGGTGCGCACCGAGGAGCTGGAGCCCATGAAGGAGGTGCTCCCCAGCAACGAGGCCTCCCAGGAGGAGGGCGCCATCGCCCGCGAGGAGCGCCAGTCGCTGGAGGAGGCCATGGCTACGCTCTCCGTCGATGATCGTGAAGTCCTCGCGCTCTACTACGTCCAGAAGCGCACGACGAAGGAGATCGCCCAGATCCTCGGGTGCGCCCCTGGCACCATCATGGCCCGGCTCTTCAGGGCCCGAGAGAAGCTTCGCAAGAAGATGAGCACGGAGGAGGCCCCCCGATGAGCGCGCACCCCTGCCCCGACCTCGAGGTCCTCTTCGCCGAGCTGGAGGAAGGTGAAGGCCCCGCGCTGGACCACGCCGCCGAGTGTGACGCCTGCGCGGGGGTCCTCGAAGAGCACCGGCTGATGGAGAACGACCTGTACCGGCTGGCGGATCCCCTCCCGCCGCCGACCCTGGTCGCCAGCGTCATGGCACGCGTGGCGGCGGAGCCCGTACCTCAGCGTCGCGAGGTCTGGTCCGGGCTCGCCATCCTGCTGACCTCGTTGCTCGGTGGGCTGGGCTACCTGGTGATGAACGACCAGGCGCTCGGCCGGCTGGGCACGGGCGTGGCGTCCTTCCTCGTGGAGGGGCGCTTCCTGGCCGAGGGCGTGCTGAGCGGCGCCCGCGCGTTGTGGTCGACCGAGGGCCTGGCCGTGGCCGCATTCCTCGCGTTCCTCCTCCTGACGTCGCTGGCCGGTCTCAAGCGGCTCGCGGGCAGCGCCCCCACCCCCTCCGAAGCCTGAGCGACCCATGAAGATCTCCTCCCGATTCCTCATCCCCGCGTTGCTCCTGGGCGCCCCCCTCGCGCTCGCCGAGTCCGCGCCCGCCGCCCGCGCCGCCGAGTCCGCGCCCGCCGCGAAGAGCATCGACGTCTCCTTCCGCGGCAGCCTGCGCGACGCGCTGAAGACCATCGCCGACAAGGGCGGCCTCAACCTGGTCGTCACCGGCGACCTGGACGTCCCCGCCGAGGTCCACCTGCGCGGCATCTCCGCCGACCAGGCCCTGCGCACCGTGTCCCGCGCCTACTCGCTGCGCATGGAGCAGGACGGCTCCATCATCACCCTGCGCCCCATGACGCCCTCGGAGAAGGAGGCCGCGGCCCAGGGGCTCGCCGAGCCGGCGCCCGCGCCCCAGGCGGTCCCCGCGCCCGTGGCCCCGCCCGCGCCACCCGCTCCGGCGGCGCCCGCGGTCGCCTCCGATGGCTCCGAGCACGAAGAGGACTCCGCCACGGACGCGGAGACGATGCGCGAGGTGCGCGAGCAGATCCGCGAGCAGATGCACCGCACCCGCGACGAGCTCAAGCGCTCGCGCCGCTCGGGGGCCCGCAACGTGGTGGCGCGCGGTCAGTCCCTGGAGGTGAAGGAGGGACAGACGGTGGAGAGCGCCGTGGTGTACGGCGGCAACCTGGTGGTGAAGGGCAACGTGGAGAAGGACGCGGTGGCCTTCGGCGGCAACCTCATCGTCCACGGCCACGTGGAGGGTGACGCGCACGCCTTCGGCGGCAACGTGGTCCTCAAGCCCGGCGCCTCCGTGGAGGGCGACGTGTCCTCCTTCGGCGGCAACGTGGACCGCGAGGACGGCGCGAACGTGGAGGGCAGCATCAACACCTTCGGCGGGGCCAACATCGGCCGCGTCGTCGCGAAGGAGCTCAACAAGGGCCTCCAGGAGTCCAGCGACGAGGGCGAGGAGCGGCGGCGCAACCGCGACGACGACGACGGGGGCGGGCTCGCCGGGTTCATCCTCACGTTCGCGGTGCTCTTCGGGCTGGGCTTCCTGGGCCAGATGTTCTTCCCCTCGCGGATGAAGCAGTTGGGGGATGAGATCCGCGCGCGGCCGGTGCAGAGCGGCCTGACGGGCCTGCTCGGGGTGGTGGCGATGATTCCGCTCACGGTGGTGCTGGCCATCACCATCATCGGCATCCCCGCGGCGCTGGTGCTGTGGATGGCGGCGCCCCTGGCGGCGGCCCTGGGCTTCGCGGCGGTGGCGAGCGAGCTGGGCACGCGGCTGCCGGTGATGCGCGGACGCAAGACGCAGGCGGTGGTGCTCGCGCTGGGGTTGCTGGTGTTGCTGGTGGTGGGCGCCATCCCCGTCTTCGGCGCCATCGTCTCCTGCCTGGTGGTGCTCATCGCCCTGGGCGCGGTCATCCGGACCCGCTTCGGCTACCGGCCGCGCGGCATGGGCATCCCCGAGCCCATCCACACCCACGGGGAGCAGCCGCTCTGACGCACCCGCGCCGGGATTTGCCCGGCGCGTCAAGGACCACGGCCTGCACGGCCGCCCGCTCCACCCACCGGGGATCGCCACGAGGCCTGAGACGGCCCGTCGCGGTCCCCGGTGACGTTCTGCGGGAGTCTTAGAGAAGTTCCAGCGCGCCATCACCTCGACTGTCGGCTGGGCCTCATGACCGGGGTGCGTCATGCGCCGACAGGCTTTGACCACCCGCGGGCGTTACGCCATTTTGCGCGGCACCCATGCGACGTCTCCCAGATGCCTCGTTGCGCGGCAGGGCCATCACCGTGGACCTCGAGGGCGAGAGCATCCCCGCCATCGAGGGCGAGCCGGTGGCATGTTCCCTCGTCGCCGCGGGCGAGCCCATGCTCGCCCGTTCCGTGAAGTACCACCGCCCTCGCGGGCCCTACTGCTTCGCCGCCGCGTGCTCACAGTGCCTGATGCGCGTGGACGGGCTGCCCAACGTCTACACGTGCCGCACGCCCGCGCGCGACGGCATGAAGCTGGAGCGGCAGAACGCGTACCCCTCCGCGAAGGTGGACGTGTTCGAGACCATCGACTGGTTCTTCCCCAACGGCCTGGACCACCACGAGATGTTCGCCGGCGTGCCCGTCGCGGAGACGGTGATGGCCAAGGTGGCCCGGCAGCTGGCGGGCCTGGGCCTGCTGCCCAAGGACGCAGCCCCCGCTCCACCGCCGTCTCGCACGCTGCGCACCCGCGTCGCGGTGGTGGGCGCGGGCGCCGCCGGGCTCGCCGCCGCGAGGGAGCTGACCGGACGGGGCATCCCCTTCCTGATGTTCGAGCGCGAGGACCACGTGGGTGGCCGGCTGGCGCACGGCGCCCCGGAGGCGGACGCGCCCGCCATCGACGACGTGGCCACGCTCGCGCGGGACAGCGTCGTCACCCGCGCCACGGCGCTGGGCCTGTACGACGACGAGCAGGGCCGCTACCTCGCGGTGGGCGCCCGGGAGAACGGCGAGGCGCGGCTGCTCAAGGTCTACGCGGAGCGCTTCCTGCTGACGCCCGGTGGACACCCGCCGATGGTGCCCTTCGAGAACAATGACCTGCCCGGCGTCTACGCGGGCCGCGCGGCCAGCCTGCTGTTGCGTCGGCACGCGGTGGCGCCGGAGCGCGCGGCGCTGGTGGGCTGGGGCCAGGAGCTGCAAGGGCTGGCGCGGCTGCTCGAGGAGCACGGCGTGAAGGTCGCCGTCGTGGTGGACCTGAAGGGCGCGCCGGGCGCGGGAGCACATCCGACGACGGTGGAGGGCTCGGAGCCCAAGGCGCACGGCCTCCGGCACGTGAGCGGGTTCAGCTTCACGCCGCGCCAGGGAGGACGGCGCAAGGTGGACTGCGACGCGGTGCTGGTGTCGGTGCCGGTGACGCCCAGCTTCGAGCTGGCGCGGCAGGGTGGCGCCAAGGTCTCCTTCGAGGCTTCGCGCGGACTGTTCCGGGTGGAGGCGAGCGCCGAGGGCCGCACCGACGCGGCGGACGTGTTCGTGGCCGGAGATGTGACGGGCGGAGGCAGCGCGAAGGAGGCGTCCGAGGCGGGCCGCCGCGCGGCCCAGGCGCTGGTGGAGGGACTGTCATGAGCAAGTCGATGATCTGCTCCTGCGAGGACGTCACCGCGGACGACGTGCGGCACGCGGTGTCGCGGGGCTACTGCGACGTGGAGTCGGTGAAGCGCTACACGGGCTTCGGCACGGGCATCTGCCAGGGCAAGAGCTGCCTGTCCGCCGTGGCCGCGCTCCTCGAGCAGGAGAAGGCGCTCAAGGCCGACGCGGTGGTGCCCTTCACGCCCAGGCCTCCGCTCTACCCCACCGAGCTGCGGCTGCTCGCGAGCGCCCCGGTGGACGAGTCCCAGCCCCCGGTGGGCGGCGTGCCCCAGGAGGTGGATGCCTTCCCCAAGGGCCTGCGCCCCACCGAGCCCCTGCCCGCCAAGGCCAAGGTGGTCATCATCGGCGGCGGCATCATGGGCCTGGCGCTCGCGTACAACCTGGCGCGCGAGGGCGAGACGGACGTGGTGGTGCTGGAGCGCGGCTACCTCTGCGCGGGCGCGTCCGGCCGCAACGGCGGCGGCGTGCGCATGCAGTGGGGAACCCCGGCGCTGGTGGAGCTGGCCAAGCGCTCCATCGACCTGATGAAGGGCTTCGCCCGGGAGATGGGCATCAACGTGTGGCTGCGCCAGGGCGGCTACCTGTTCCTCGCGCGCACCGACGCGGTGGCCAGGCGGCTGGAGCGCAACGTGGCGCTGCACAACCGCTTCGACGTGCCCACCCGGCTCGTCACGCCGGACGCCGCGCGCGACATCGTCCCGGGCCTCACGATGAAGGGCTGCGTGGCCGCGTCCTTCAACCCCGAGGACGGCGTCATCTTCCCCTGGCCCTTCCTGTGGGGTTACGCGCAGGGCTGCCGCAAGAAGGGCGTGCGCGTGGAGACGTACACGGAGGTGACGGGCTTCGACGTCAGCGGCGGACAGATCCGCAAGGTGAAGACGGACCGCGGCGACATCGCCTGTGACACCGTGGTGCTCGCGTCCGGCGCGTGGAGCCCCGAGGTGGCGAAGCTCGTCGGCGTGCAGCTGCCCAACGAGCCGCACCGCCACGAGATCCTCAGCACCGAGCCCCTCAAGCCCTTCCTGGGGCCGCTCGTGTCCGTGCTCGACTCGGGCCTGTACTTCAGCCAGTCCATGCGCGGCGAAATCGTGGGCGGCATGGGTGACCCCAAGGAGCCCGCCGGGCTCAACATGGGCAGCACCCTGCGCTTCGTGTCCCGCTTCGCCCAGGCCCTCATGGAGCAGTTGCCCCACGTGGGCCACGTGAAGGTGCTGCGCCAGTGGGCCGGCTGCTACGACGTGACGCCGGACAACAACCCCATCCTCGGGCGCACCCCGGGCCTGGACAACCTGCTCCAGATGTCCGGCTTCGTCGGCCACGGCTTCATGATGGCCCCCGCCGTCGCCGAGCGCATGGCGAAGTGGATGCGCACCGGCGAGTCCGACGAGCTCTTCACCCGCTTCAACCTGCGCCGCTTCTCCGAGGGCACGCTGGAGCGCGAGGACATGATCATCGGCTAGGCGCCCGCGCTCCGCTCACCGCGCCCCCGGGCCGCGTTCCCCCTCTTCAATGAGCGAGCGGAACGCGGCCCGTGGATTTTTCCGTCGCTGTCCGGGACCACGACACCCGACGCCGGGAGCGTCCCATTACAGGACAGTTCCGGAATTAATTGTAAATCACGAATATCATGAAGACTCTCGGCGGCGACGCGAAGGGGCTTTACAACCGCCGGTGACGGAGCGGAGCACGCGCGCACCACCCGGGGCCCGGCGCGAGGAGGGCTGTCGAGTGGAAGTGTCCCGCGCGGAACGCTGGCATGGGGAGTGCCTTGGGCACGCCGCGCGCAATCCCGCGTGTGGAGGAGACCCGATGTTCGCCAAGAGCCTGCGTGCGTTGTTCGTGATGGGTGCCCTGTCGGCCTGCGGTACCGAGCAGTCCCCCGATGTCCCGGACCAGGAGGCGAACGAGCCGCTGCAGTCGCAGGAATCCAACGTCATCGTCGGCTCGGTGAACTGGGTGAGCTCCACCACGCTGACGGGCGCGCAGGCCACGGCGGCCAAGGCGGTGGGCTACCTGTCCATCCCGGCGGTGGGCAGCCGCTGCACCGCGTGGCTGGTGTCACCGGATGTCATCATCACCAACAACCACTGCGTGGGCAGCGCGTCCGAGGCCGTGGGGGCCCGGGTGTCCTTCAACTACATCGACGGCGTCGCCTCGGCCAGCCGCGTCTGGTACTCCTGCGCCACGTTCATCAGGACGTGGTCCACCGACGACATGACGGCGCTGCGCTGCTCGGCGACCAACGGCCAGCTCCCCGGCAACGTGCAGGGCTACCTGACGGTGGCCAGCGCCAACGCCGCCACCAACGCGAGCATCTACGTGGTGCACCAGAACTGCGACTACTACACGTCGTCGGGCTGCTCGCCGACGAAGAAGCTGTCGCCGGGCGTGGTGAAGAACGCGAACTACTCCACCACGGACCTGTCCTACGACGCGGACACGCTGGGCGGCTCGTCGGGCTCGCCCGTGCTGTCGACGGGCTCCAACCAGGTGGTGGGCCTGCACCACATCGGCCTGGGCGGCAACTCGCAGGGCCGCGGCACGGCCAACACCGGCGTGAAGGCCACCCGCGTGAAGGCGCGTCTGGCGGAGATCGGCCTCTAGGCCGTCACGCCGGATTGGGCTCGCGCGCCAGCAGCACGGGCGACGCGAGCCCCACGGGCAGGGCGTCGGGCGCGGCCAGGGCCTCGCGGCGGACACCGCGCAGCGCCAGCCGCCCCAGGCTCCGCTGGAGCCCTCGTGGCAGGAGGGGCAACAGCCGCATCACCCAGCGGTGTCCCCAGCCCGGGTACACCAGCGCCTCGCCCCGCTCGAAGGCCGCCAGCGCGGCGCGAGCGCAGCGCTCGAGCGACATCTGGAAGAAGGGCGCGCGCCCCGCCTCCTCGGCGCCCGAGTCCCCCACCGGTCCCGGAGCCACGCGGGTGATGACCACGCCGCGCCCCTCCACCTCCAGCCGGAGCGACTCGGTGAAGCCGTCGAGGAAGCGCTGCGTGGCGGCGAACATCGCGGAGCCGGGCAGCATGAGCTGCGCCGCGCCCGAGCCGATGTTCAGCACCCCGCCCCGCCCCCGCTCCAGCATGGGCGCGAGCAGCCGGTGCGTCAGCAGCGCGGGCACCCACACGTTCGAGCGCAGGAGCTCCTCCAGCCCTCCCCAGCGCGCCTCCGCGTAGAGCCCGCGCAGGCCCAGCGTGGCGGTGTTCACCAGCACGTCCACCCGGACGAACTGCGCCTCCAGCGAGGCCACCATCGCGTCGACCTCGCGCGGCTCGCACACGTCGCAGGCGTGGAGGAGGACGCCCAGGGTGGGATAGCGCGTGAGCAGCTCCTCACGCAGCGGCTCCAGCCGCGCCACCTCGCGGTCCACCAGGACCAGCGTGCGGACGCGCCGGGACAAAAGCCGGGCAAGCTCCCGGCCGATACCCCCGGCCGCGCCGGTGATGAGGACCGTGGCCTGATCAATGGGAGGTCGCATGGGGGCCATCCTGCGCACGAATCGCGGGCCGCGCTCGCCTCCCCGCAAGCTTTGCGCGTCGCGGTGGCGAACGGGCGGGCAGGCGCTGGCACGCAACTTCCATCTGAGGACGTTCGGCCCCACCCCAAGAGAGGGCCTTTCACCTCAGCGAGGAGCCGACCATGGCAGCGCCATCCCGAATTCTCGTCCCCGTCGACCTGAGCGAGGGCTCTCGCTCCATCGTCGACTACGCCCTCCAGCTCGCCCGTCCCTTCAACGCGTCGGTGGAGGTCCTCCACGCGTGGGAGCCCCCTCAGTACGTCGCGCCGGATCTGCTCGTCGCCGCCCCCGGATGGAACCCGCTCTCGCTGGAGCAGGTCGCCCTGGACACGGCGGGCAAGGAGCTGGCCACGCTGCTCAAGCAGATGGAGCCGGCCTCCGTCCCGCTCAAGCACCGCGTGGTGGTGGGCGAGGCGGCCTCCACCATCCTGGAGCTGGTGGAGAAGGAGGGCTTCGACCTCATCATCATGGGCACCCACGGCCGCCGGGGGCTGTCGCGCATGCTGCTGGGCAGCGTGGCGCAGAAGCTGGTCTCCCGCGCGCCCTGCCCCGTGCTGACGCTGCACGTCCCGCAGGACACCCAGAAGTAGGCGTCAGGGACTCAAGGCCCGAGCGCCGCCTTCAGGGCGGCCTCGCGCCGGCGCGCCGCGAGCACCGTGGGCACCGCCAGCACCGTCATGGCCACCATGACCAGCGCCGCGCCCAGAAGCTCGCGCGGCCCCACGCCCGGCAGCCCCAGCCACAGCGACAGCCCCAGCGTGGCCACCACGCCCGCGAGCACGCTGGAGGCCCGGTTCACCGGCACGGAGAACGCGTTCTCCCGCGCGTCCAGCAGGATGAGCCCACCGAAGATGCCGGTGCCCTGGGACAACAGCCCCACCAGCATCTCCTCCAAGAGCCGCCCGCGGGCGAACATGCCGGTGAAGCCCTCGCGGATGTCCAGCGCCGGCCCCGCGCCGCCCCACACCGCCACCAGCCCGAGCACCAGCACCAGGAAGGGCGTGGCCACCATCTGCTCCTCCACGAAGTAGCGGATGGACAGGCTCTTGTCCTCGGACTTGGCCAGCCGGCTCATCGCGCGCAGGCGGATGAAGTAGCTCAGCAGGTACACGCCGACGTCCAGCGCGGCCACCCACGTCAGGGTGGCGCGCGCGTCCTTCCCCGACGCGACGAGCACGGCGGCGAAGCTCAGCCCCAGCGCCACCCACGAGGGCCAGCGCACGTGCCTGCGGCTGAGCACGTCCACGATGGGCGCCAGCACCAGCACCCCGCCGCGCATCAGCAGCATCATGAAGACGATGGAGGTGCCCTCCAGCGTGTACGCCAGCGTCGTGGTGCCGATGATGGCCGCCGAGCACATCCCCGACAGGAACGTCCACGCCCCCGGCGCGGGCACCCGCAGGCCCAGCACCTGGCGGTGCGCCGCGAAGCGCCACCAGCGCTTGAGCGAGAGGAAGACGAACATCCCCACCATCGACGTCGCCGCGCTCACCGGCAGGAGCGTGAAGCCGACGATGCCCTCCTCCATGCCCGGCAGGGAGCCGCTCGACAACGCCTTCGTCAGCGCGCTGTACGGGGCATACGCCGCGAAATAGCCGAAGGCATAGGCCCAGATGGTCAGGTCATGCGAGGAGGAGTCTTGCTGCGTCGACGATGTGGCCAGGGGAAACCTCGGGGCGTGCGGGCCAGGGCCTCCCCCACCCTACTGCAAGCCGCGCGCCCCGACCTGCCTCCCGGGAGGGAAACAAACCCATGCAATGGGTGTGGGCCTGCCGCGTAGACCTCTCAACCCGGTCGTCCCCAGGAGCCGTCCATGCGCTCACGCTTCCTTTCCACTCTGGCCCTCGCGTCCACCCTGGCCCTGCCCGCCTTCGCCGGCGATGACGCGGCCAGGAAGTCGACCTCCCCGGTGAAGGTCGTCTGCGACACCACGGCCAAGGACGGCAGCCGCGTGGTGCAGGGCACGGACCTGGTCATCGAGGCGGGCGAGAAGGCCAAGGACGTGGTCGCCGTGGAGGGCGACATCATCATCCGCAAGGGCGCCACCGTCGACGACGCGGTCGCCATCCGGGGCCGCGTCATCGTGGAGGCCGGCGCCGTGGTGAAGGGCGACGCGGTGTCCATGGGCGGCGAGGTCCGCCTCCGGGGCAACGCCCGCGTCGAGGGCAGCGCCGTGGCCCTGGGCGGCAAGCTGACCACCGACAAGGACGTCCACATCGAGGGCGACCGCATCAGCCTGTCCTTCGAGATCGGCGGGAAGGACCTGCTGCGCGGCTTCATCGAGGACGCGCTCGACGAGGAGTCGGGCTGCCACATCATCGACAACGAAGTCACGGACGCCTGAGCGGCGTGCCTCGTCGAAGCCGCTACGCGGCGCTGGGAGTCCCCGGCGTCGCGGCGTCCTGGGTGAGCGGCTGCAGCGTGGCGCGCAGGGCGAGGATCTGCTCGCGCACCAGCGTCTTGAGCTTCTCCACGTCATCGAGCGTCATGCCCTTGGTGGAGATGGGCGTGCCCACCGTCACCAGGCCGCGCGAGGTGGAGAAGCGCCAGGAGTGCTTGGGCAGCGCCTTGCGCGTGCCGCTCACCGCCAGCGGGAGCACGTCCGCCTGCTGCTCGATGGCCAGGCGGAAGGCGCCGTCCTTGAAGGGCAACAGCTCGTCCGTCTTCGAGCGGGTGCCCTCCGGGAAGATCATCACCGGCATGCCCTTGCTCATCCACTGCTTGCAGCGCGCCATGGCGCCCGTGGCGGACTCCTTGTCGCCGCGGTGCACGGGGATGTCCCCGGCGATGCCCATCATCCACCCCACCACCGGCACCTTGAACAGGCTCGCCTTGCCCAGCCACTTCATCTCCCACGGCAGGCGGGAGATGAGGAACGGGTCCGCGTTGGACTCGTGGTTGCTGACCACCACCGTGTTGGGGGCCACCTGGTCCGGCACCGGCCCGTGGATGCCGAAGCGCCAGTACGGCGTCAGCTTCGCGGCGGTGACGCCCACCATGCGGAAGCACCTCCCCACCGCGTAGCGCTTCTTGTCGAACGGCAACGTGAAGACGGCGATGACGAGCTGAACGAAGAAGCCGACCAGCGCGACGATGCCAATCTCGACCCAGGTCCAGATGGAGAGCAGTGCGTTCATTGAGAGCCTCGAGGGGGATCAGCGGACGGCGGAGTCCAGGTCCACGCTCACCGGGCAGTGGTCGGAGCCCGACACGTCGGGATGGATGGCGGCGCGCTTGACGAAGGCCATGGCCGCGGGGGACGCCAGCACGTAGTCGATGCGCCAGCCGATGTTCTTCTCGCGCACGCCGAAGCGCTGGCTCCACCACGAGTAGTGGCCGGCGCCCTTGTGGAAGTGTCGGAAGCTGTCCACCCAGCCGGCGCGCAGCCAGCGGTCCAGCTCCTCGCGCTCCTCGGGACGGAAGCCGCTCGTCTCGCGGTTCTCCCGGGGCCGGGCCAGGTCGATGTCCTGGTGCGCGGTGTTGAAGTCGCCCACGACGAGCAGCCGCTCACCGTCGCGCAGCGGCTTCTCCAGCTGGTCGAACAGGCGTCGGTAGAAGGCGAGCTTGAACGGGATGCGGCTCAGGTCACGGTCCTTCCCGTTGCCGTTGGGGAAGTACACGTTGGCCACGGTGAGCTTGCCGAAGCGGGCGAGCTGCAGCCGCCCCTCCACGTCCATCTCCGGGACACCCAGCCGGGTCTCCACCATGTCCGGCTCGTCGCGGGAGAACAGCCCCACCCCGCTGTAGCCAGGGCGCTCCGCGGCCGAGAAGTGCGTCTTCCACCGGGCCGGAGCACGAACCTCATCCGGCAGTTGCTCGGGGCGCGCGCGCACCTCCTGCAATGCCACCACCTGCGCCCGGGCGCCCGACAGCCAGGGCAGGAAGCCCTTGGTATGGGCCGAGCGCAGCCCATTCACGTTCCATGAGACGACTCGCACGGGAACGCTTATGACCCGGCCGCGCCGGGTTTTCCAGCCCCTACCGGTTGATGGACCCGGTAGGGGCCGGAAGGCCCTGAGTCAACTACTCCGTGGCGCTGCTGGTGTTCTGGGGCTGGCGCTGCGTCCGGAGGATGAAGTCGGACGCGTTGTCGTCGGAGTCATACCCGTTGCCCGCCGCCGCCTCCGAGCCCCCCTCCATGGTGGCCGCCGTCGAGGAGATGGTCGCCTTGCGCTCGAAGGAGCCGGCCTCCGCGGGGACCGTCGGGAAGGCGGTGCCCTCGGGGGCATTGCCCGTCCCATAGGCGAAGGCATCCACCGTGGCCGGGTCGTTCATGTTGGTGCCCAGGCCCGGCCCACCGATGCGCAGGTTGCCGCCGCCGGTGCGGCTGGCGGACATGGAGAACACCGTCCCCCAGCTCACGTCCCCCGCCGTCGCCCCGCTGTAGCCGGAGTGCGTCAGCAGGAAGAAGCCCCGAGGCTGGATGATCGAGTTCGCCGGCAGCGTGAAGGACAGGTACGTGGTGCCCGTCGCGCTCTTGTACTGGAGCTTCCAGCCGGACAGGTCCACCGGGCTCGTCGTCGGGTTGAACAGCTCGACGAACTCGTCGTTCGCGCCGCCCGACCCCGCCGGCGCGGTCTCGCTGATGACCACGTGGTTGGCGCCCGCGGGCTGCTCGGTGACGCGCAGCTGCGCGGACACCGAGTCGCCGCCCAGGCTGGCCACCACCTGGCCCTCGCCGCTGACGTTGGCCGCCGTGAAGTCGAACTTCGCGGACAGCGTGTCGGCGCGCACCACCACCTGGGCCGGCACCGCGCCCAGGCTGGCCGGCTGCACGGACAGGCTCACCACCGTGTCCACCGACGGAGGCACATCCAGCGTCACCGTGAGCGTGGCCGTCCCGCCGCCCGTCACCACGACCAGCTCGGGAGACAGCTGCTCCAGCGCCGCCGGCTGGTCCACCGCCAGCACCGTCACCGTGGCGTCGCGGGACACCGTGCCCAGCGTGGCCGTGAGGGTGGCCTTCTTCGCGTCCGGGTCCAACGCCGAGTCGGTGTTCAGGAGCACCACCGCGGAGCGCTCGCCCGCGGGGATCACCACCTGGCCTCCCACCACGGAGACGGCGGGGCTGGACGACGCCACCGTCACCACCGTGTCCACCGTCACCGGCCCGGTGAGCGTCACCGTCAGCGGCTCCGGGAACGTGGGGCCGTTGACGCCCGAGCGCACGAAGACGCCCGTGGGCGCCAGCGAGGCCAGCGACACCTCGCCCGCACTCGCCGGAACGAGGTCCGCGGCGGAGCGCGGCTCGATCTTCGAGTGGTCGTTGCGCAGCTCCAGCACGCCGGTGATGGAGAAGAAGCGGTCTCCCAGCGCCGGCAGCGGGAACGAGAACAGGTAGTCGTTGATGCGCAGCGCGCCGTCCACCTCGAACTCACCGGTGGGCGCGGTGTCGCCGCCACCCGGGGTGGGCGCGGTGTTGGTCACCTGCACCTGCGACACGCGCACCAGCACACCCTCCAGTGTCGTGGCGCGCGAGCCACCCGTAGCCACCTCGGCGGGCGTCACCACCTGCGGCGGAGGCAGCGTGCTGCCCTGGGAGACCACCTCCACGGAGGGCGAGGCCAGCTGGAGCTGACCGAAGTAGTTGGCCACCGTCGCGTCGACGTTCACACGCGAGCCGGCCGCCACGGCGCTCGGCGGCGCCGTGCGGGTGAAGACGAAGGCGCCCGAGTAGTCCGGGCCCTGGTAGCCCTGGTCCAGCGGGTTGACCTGCACGAAGAAGCCCGTCGCGCCAACGCCGGTGACGGTGACGTTGGAGAGCACCACGCGCTGGCCCAGCCACGGAGACGTTCCACCCGTGCCCGGCTGCTTCACCGCGTAGATGGACAGCGGGCAGGCCGCGTCGCCCGGGTTGGGCGCCGGGCAGAGGTCACACGCGTCGCCCTTGCCGTCGCCGTCCGAGTCCGTCTGGTCCGGGTTGTGCGTGTTGGGGCAGTTGTCCGTGGCGTTCGGGATGCCGTCGCCGTCGGTGTCGTTCGGGTTGGGGCGGGTGCACTCGGTGGTGCCGGGCGCGAACGGGCACACGTCGCACGCGTCACCCACGCCGTCGCCGTCGACGTCGGGCTGCACGCCCTGGTCCATCGGGCGCACCGGGTTGAACACGCCGGGGCAGTTGTCGACCTCGTCGGGGATGCCATCGCCATCGACGTCCGCGCCCGACAGGCCACCGGAGTACACGGTGGAGCCCGACACGGAGGCCGGCCAGCGCGTGTTGGTGGAGGTGCGGGACGGCTCGCACGTTGGCTCGTCCGTCGGCACGCCGCACGCGAACAGCGGGTAGGCGCCGGAGTTGCGCGACTGGAGCGTGGACAGCGACATGCTGATCTCGGACTGGAGGCACACCGAGCGCTCGACGCCGCAGACATCCAGCGTGTCGCAGCCCCCGCCGCTCAGGGCGGAGACGACGGAGGACTCGCCGTAGAGCGCCTTGCCGCCGCGCATCGTCAGCACCACGTCCGCGGGCTCCGCCCGGATGACGGCGCGGTGCGGCGAGGACGCGTGGCCGTTGAGCCGGAAGATGGCCACGTCCGCCACCTTGCCCGGCACCAGCGCGCCGGTGTTCGTCGCCTGGAAGGCGTGCGCCGCGTTGCCCGTCACCAGCGCCCACGTCTCCGCGTCGCTGAGCGAATCATTGAAGTAGTCGCTGTCCAGGTCGTCCGCGCAGCGCAGCTCGCGCAGGATGTTCATGGAGCCGGACTGCAGCCAGTCGGTGCCCAGCGTCATGTTGACGCCCAGGTACTTGTAGAGCGGGATGGCCGCGGTGTCGCCGTACAGGCCGATGTTGGAGCGCGGCGACCAGACCAGGCTGGTGCTCGAGGTGGCCATCATCCGGATGTCGCTGGCGCTCAGGCCGATGCCGTGGACCAGGGCGGTGCGGGAGCTGAGGATGTTCTGGCCCCCGGACTGCTGCCCGGAGAGGCAGAGGAACTCGTTGCGCGCGCTGGTCTCGATGCCCTCGGCGATGTGCGGCAGGTAGGCCGAGGCGGCCGGGATGACCGACGGCGAGTCGACGCGCTCGTAGTCACAGCCGCTCGCGCGCTCGCGACCATCCGAGTCCCCCAGCGGGAACGTCTGGTACTCCGCGCCCGAGCCCGCGCCCAGGCCTTCCTGGTTGGTGCCCGTGTCGGACGTGTTCGGCGCGTCCAGGTTGCGCAGCAGGCCCTTGGCGCCGCCGGAGCCGGCGATGGACGTGGTGCCCGCGATGACCTGGCGCAGCTCCGCCCAGCGGATGCCGTCCGCGCCCGCCGTGTTGCCCGCGGGCAGACGCGTGTGCTGGTTGTTGCCCTGGCGCCAGTCGTGACGGTGCTCGTACTTCTCATCCGTCCGGGCGAAGGGCGCCTTCTGGAAGGTGATGTGGTCGTGCGCGTTGATGAGACCCGGCGACACCACCGCCTGCGGGCACGTCACCTGCGTGGCCGAGGCCGCGCCCGCGGCCTGCGAGCAATCACAGCTCACGCACTGGATGACACCCGCGGAGTCCACGAGCACCTGCCCCCCGTGGTAGACCTTGTCCGGCGCCAGCACGATGCCGGTGAACAGCTTCGCCGCGCTCCCCGACGTCACCGTGCAGCTCCCCGTCGCCGGAGGAGGCAGGTTCGCCGCGGGGCACATCACGACGGTGCCACCCCCAGGGCCCGCGTCCGGCTCACCCGGGCCGGCATCGGGAGTCCCCGAGCCACCATCCGTCTCACCTGGACCGGCGTCGGGCGTACCCGAGCCGCCGTCCGTCTCACCCGGGCCGGCGTCGGGAGTCCCCGAGCCACCGTCCGTCTCACCGGGACCCGAGTCGGGCGTACCGGAGCCGCCATCCGTCTCGCCCGGACCCGCGTCGGGAATCCCCGAGCCGCCATCCGTCTCACCAGGGCCCGCGTCGGGCTCGACCTGGCCACCGTCGGTCTCACCGGGGCCCGCGTCGGGCTCGACCTGGCCACCGTCCGTCTCACCGGGGCCCGCGTCGGGCTCGACGTGGCCACCGTCGGTCTCACCCGGACCCGCATCGGGCTCGCCCGGGCCGCCGTCGCCTCCGCCCGGACCGGCATCCGGCCTCGGGGTCGGCTGACATGAGCTCTCACACCCATCGCCGTTGGTGGTGTTTCCGTCGTCACAGGCTTCGCCGCGCTCGACGACACCGTTGCCACAGACAGGACTGGGGGGATCATCATCGCCGCAAGCGGTGACGACCAGGAGTAGCGCCGTGAGCGGCGCCAGCAATTGGCGGAAAGACATGAAGGAGAGACTCCGAAGTAGGTGTGACCTGCGGGGGGGCCTGCAGCCTACAACCGTCGCCCCTCCTTCGAGCTGGCAAAATTCCAACATCGGCGTAGCAAATTGCCACCCACTGGGTGGGTTTTACCCCAGGAAAATTCAGGCAATTCAAACAATTACGTGTACGCCCGAGACAACCCCGCACTCCCTGTTCCTTTGAAACTTCTCAGACAACCTCACGGAACGTCCGAGGAGTGTCGCGAGTCCGGGTGTTTACACGCTGTGTTTACTTCCGGCGGCCAGCACCCATAGTGAGACATCCCAGACACAGACAACGTCTGGGTTTGTGAGAAGTCTCTCAGAAACAGAAGTCTCACACCTGGCGGCTTAATCAGAGAATCGCCCCGAAGGGGGCCGATACTGGGGGAAGTGTGTCTTCGAGCGAGAAACGACATCACCCGGGTGGAACACCTCCGCCCCGAGGTCCGGAGGGGCGCGCGCGACAGCGGCTCCTCCTGGCGGCGACCACCTTCCTCATCCTGTCCTGCCAGCCCGACAAGGACGCCGCGTCCACGGTCGCGGCGCCGGGGAACCAGCCCATGGCGGAGGCGCAGACGCGGCAGGTGGACCCTTCCCCCCAGAAGGTCGCCGCCCCTCGCTGCGCGCGCACGGTCCACGCGGACGTCGTCGCGCTGGACCAGGTGTACACGTACAACCGGCTGGGCTCGTTCAACCCCACGGGGATGATCTACGCGCTGCTGGAGGACGTGGAGCCCATCAGCCCGAGCAAGCCCCTGGGGCCCGGCAACACGCGGCTCAAGACGAGCAAGCGGCCACGCCCCCTCACCCTTCGCGCGAACGTGGGGGACTGCCTCCACGTGAAGTTCTTCAACTGGCTGGCGCCCACGCGCTCCGCCATCCCGAGCCCGAACCAGTCCCAGCCCGGCGTGAGCAAGGCGGAGGGCTCCACCACCCTCTCCTTCCTGCGCAAGGTGCTGCCCTCGTGGGTGTGGACGCCCACCTATGACCCCGTCGAGTCCCTGGTGCAGAACAAGGCCGTGGGCGGCCGGTGGTTCTGGTGGGGGCAGGAGCTGGAGGCGGAGAACGACCACCGCGACAACTCCCCGGCCACGCGCCATGCCTCGCTCCACATCCAGGGCCTGCAGTACTGGAGCATCGACTCGGACGGGGCCTGGGTGGGCCGGAACACCAGCAGCCTGGTCCCCTCCGGCGGCCAGACGGACTACCACTGGTACGCCGACCACGAGGGCGTCTTCTTCTTCCACAGCATGGGCGCCTCGTTCGGCGGCGAGGGCGACGGCGGCTCCACCGCGCAGGGGCTCTTCGGCGCCGTCAACGTCGAGCCTCCCGGGAGCGTCTGGTACCGCTCCAAGGTGAGCGCGTCGGTGCTCAAGTCCGTCACCACCGGCCTCAACCCGGACGGCACGCCCCTCATCGACTACGCGAAGCTGGACGACACCGGGCGCCCGCACCTGGCCATCCTCGACGCCAACCACAAGATCCGCCACGGCGACCTGGAGGCCATCATCACCGGCTACTCCAGCACGGTGATGGGTACCCGTTCATCCATCGACCAGGGCCACTTCCGCGAGCTCACCGCCATCTACCACGATGAGATCAAGGCGGTGCAGGCGTTCGACGAGTTGGAGTGGAACCCCACCTTCCACAGCGTCCGCGACGGCTTCGGCGTCAACTACGGCGTGGCGGGCCTGGGCGCGGAGCTGCTCGCCAACCGCGCGAAGATCGGCCCCACCAAGGACTGCGTCACCTGTGAGTACGAGGAGTTCTTCCTCGAGTCCTGGGCGAATGGGGACCCGGCGATGAACGTGGAGAAGGACGCCAGCGGCAAGGCCGTGGGCGCGCTCTACCCGGATGACCCGTCCAACGTGCACCACAGCTACCTGGGCGACCCGGTGCGCATCCGCAACATCCACGCGGGCCCCGCGGAGACGCACGTCTTCCACCTGCACGCGCACCAGTGGAAGTACTCGCCCGGCGCGGAGGACTCCAACTATCTGGACTCGCAGACGGTGGGCCCCGGCTCCGCCTTCACCTACGACATCAACTTCGGAGGCTCGGGCAACCGCAACTTCACCGCGGGCGACTCCATCCACCACTGCCACCTCTACCCGCACTTCGCGCAGGGCATGTGGGCGCTGTGGCGCGTGCACGACGTGTTCGAGGCCGGCACCAAGGACCGCCGCCTGCCGGACCCGGAGATCTCCGGCGGCACGCCCAACCCCGCCGTCATCCCCATCCCCCAGCGGGCCATGCCGCCCATGCCCACGTACGTCGCCACGACGGTGAGCACGCCCTCGGGCCCCATGTCGCGGCCCGCGTTCCCGGGCTTCCCCTTCTACATCGCCGGCATGCCGGGCCGACGCGCGCCGCAGGCGCCGCTGGACCTGGAGTACGACGGCGGCCTGCCGCGACACATCGTCACCAACGCGGTGGGCCCGGTGGCCTACGGCAACTCGGGGCGCTTCGACGTGGACCCCACCGCGCTCAACATCAAGCTGCTGCCCCACGACGGCACGCCCACGGAGAAGGCCGCCATGGCGTTCCACGCGGGCGAGTTCCCCAGCAGCGCCGGGACGAGCGCGCCCACGGTGGCGCCGCTGCACGCCGACCCCGCCTTCGCGGAGCTGGCGCGCTACTACCCCGGCTACACCGCGCTGGGAGGCACCGGCCGGTTCCTGATCAACGGCCGCAAGCCCGTGGCCGGCGCGCCCTTCGCGGACCCGTGCCCCGAGCGCACCACGAAGCGCAACTACCGCGCGACGTATCTCCAGGTCGCCATGCAGCGGGTGAACCGCGCCGGGTGGCATGACCCGCAGGCGCGGCTGATGGTGCTCAACGAGGACGTGGCCGCCACGCAGGACGGCAAGCGCGCCCCGGAGCCCTTCTTCTTCCGGGCCGCGTCCGGCGAGTGCATCAACTTCTACGCCACCAACATCATCCCCGCGCACCTCAACCCGGACGACTTCCAGATCTACACGCCCACGGACGTCATCGGGCAGCACATCCACCTGGTGAAGTTCGACGTGATGGCGGCGGACGGCGCCGGCAACGGCTGGAACTACGAGGACGGCACGCTGTCCTCGGACACGGTGGCCCACCGCATCCACCTGGCCAACGCCGCGGGCGGCGCGTTCGCGGCGGACGGCACGGTGGGCGAGTCCGGGCCGCGCGTGTACCTGAGCGCACCGGCCACCCACCCGCGCATCCCTCGCGCGCCGGGCACCGCGCAGACCACCGTGCAGCGCTGGTGGGCGGACCCGCTGCCCAGCAACACCGGCCGCAAGCACCCGCTGGAGACCGTCTTCACGCACGACCACTTCGGCCCGTCGTCCCATCAGCAGCACGGCTTCTACGGCGCGCTCATCGTCGAGCCCGAGGGCTCCAAGTGGAGGGACCCGCGCACGGGCGTCTACTTCGGCTCGCGCGTGGCGGACGGCGGCCCCACCAGCTGGCGCGCGGACATCATCGCCGCCAACCCCGCCGACAGCTTCCGTGAGTTCGGGCTCGCCTTCGCGGACTACGTGCCGCTGTACGACGAGTGTGGTCAGCCGGTGAACCCGCCCAACTACAAGGAGACGAAGCTGCCGTGGGCCGTGGACTTCGAGTCGGTGCCCATGCCGGAGGCCATCAGCGCGGCGGACCCCGGCGGGATGACCATCAACTACCACAACGAGCCCATCCCCCTGCGCATCAGCAGCCGGCTCTCCTGCGGCGGGCGCGTGCAGCGGCTCGGCGCGCGGGGCGACATGGCGAACGTGTTCCGCTCGGACATCCACGGCGACCCGTACACGCCGGTGATGGCGGGCTACCCGGGCGACAACATCCGCATCCGCCTCATCCAGGGCGCGCAGGAGGAACAGCACTCCTTCACGCTGCACGGCAACAAGTGGCTCAAGGAGATGTACGACCCGGACAGCGGCTACTACAACGCGCAGGCCATCGGCATCTCCGAGCACTTCGAGTTCAACCTGACCGGAGGCCTGCCGCAGATCATCGGCCCGTACGAGACCGCGGACTACATGTACATGAGCGCGTCCACGGGGGACCTGTGGAACGGCCTGTGGGGCATCCTCCGCACGTACAAGCACCGGCAGCGCGGCCTGCGCTCGCTGGCGGACGTGGCGCTGCTGGCGGCGGACGAGAACCCGAAGCTGCACATCTTCACCACGCGAGGCGCCGCGGAGCCCCAGGCGCAGGCGTATCCGCCCATGGAGCTGCTGGACCTGCCCGAGGAGGCGGGCCTGGAGGTGATGGACCCGGAGAAGGAGCGCGACTCGGTCCAGGACTCGTACGAGGTGGACGAGGAGGGCAAGCCGGTGAAGCCGCGCCTGGTCGAGCACGTCATGGCGGACCGCGACGGGATGATGCGCATCGACAAGGACCTGGTGCTCAAATATGAGGAGCTCGGCTGGTTCGGCATCAAGCCCGTCAAGACGGACTCGTGCCCCGTGGGTGCGCCGGTGCGGCTGTACCGGGTGTCCGCCATCGACGCGAAGACGTGGCTGTACGGCAAGCGGCTCGTCTACAACGACGCGCACAAGATCTACGACCCGGACGCCATCATCTTCGCGCAGGACGCGCACCTGGCCGCGCTGAAGAACGGCAGCCGCAAGCCCGAGCCGCTCATCCTCCGCGCCCGCGCGGGTGAGTGCGTCCAGGTGGTGCTGACCAACCGGTTGCCCTCGAGCTCGCTGACGAAGCAGAACACCTGGGCGCACCACGCCGCCATCACGCCCTACTTCAACGTGAACCAGGTGCGGATGTCGAACCACGTGTCGCTGCATCCGCAGCTCGTCAACTACGACGTGAACGTGGATGACGGCGCCAACGTGGGCCTCAACGCCGTGCAGACGGTGCCGCCCGGCGGGGTGCGCACGTACCGGTGGTTCGCGGGCGAGTTCAAGAGCTCTCCCTTCGGGATTCCCTTCCCCTGGGGACGCCGCACGCCCATGGAGCTGGGCATCGTCAACCTGCGCAACATGGCGGACGTGGTGAACCACGGCATGCACGGCGCCATCGGCGCGCTCATCATCGAGCCGACGAACGCGTACTGGATGACGGACCCGGGCACCGAGGCCCAGGCCTATGTCTCGCACACCCTGCCGGACGGCACGCAGGAGACGTTCCGCGAGCTGGTCGCCCTCCTCCAAGATGACCTGGGCCTGCACAGCGACGACTCCACCTTCTGGGACACGGACGGGCTGGAGAGCGGCACCGCGCTGCGCAACACCGCGGGCATCGACGACTCGCAGGACACCGGGCAGAAGGCGTTCAACTACCGCACCGAGCCGCTGTGGGCCCGGCTGGGCGTGCCGCCGCAGACGAGCCCCGAGGCCATCAACGACTTCGACCTGCACCACATCCTCGCCTCCAGCGTGCACCTGGACCCGGCCACGCCGCTGTTCCGGGCGAAGCCGGGAGACCCGCTGCGCTGGCGCTTCGGTCACCCGTCAGGACACTCGCGTCAGCACGCGCTCTCCGTGCACGGCGCGGAGTGGCGCCGCAACCCCTGGCGCGCGGGCAGCCAGTCGCGGGTGATGGGGCCCAACGCCTCGTCGCCCATCATCTCCACGCAGGGCGGCGCGTCGGTGATGCAGTCGTACACGATGATTCCCGAGTACGGCGCCGGGGGCATCACCCAGTCCTCGGGTGACTACCTGTACCGCGACCACTCCAGCTTCCTGTGGAGCGGCGGCGGTCTGTGGGGCGTGCTCCGGGTGGAGTAGCGCGCGTGTGGCAACCCTCGGACGGCGTGGCGCGAGTCGGCGCCGCGCCGCCCCGTCCTCTCGTCGTCTCGAAGCACCCTCCTCATGATGCGCAAGAGCCTCGTCCTCCTCGTCTCGGGCGTGCTGTTCGCGGGCGCCCTCGCCACCGTGCACGGCGCCCTGCGCCCGGACGCGTCGCCACCTCTCGAAGACCCACCTCCTCCGCTGCCCGCGGCCCCTGTCTTCGCGGAGCGCGAGGGTGTCCGCGTGTCCTTCGACCTCGCGCTCAAGGCGCGCCCCCGCGAGGCCGCCGCCGGGTCCGCGCTGCAGGGCACCGCGCGCTTCATGCTCGCGGACGCGAAGACCGGCGCGTCCCTCCAGGGACGGCGCGTGCTGGGCTGGATGGCGCCTCGCGCCCCGGGCGCCGAGGCTCCGGACGACGCGGCCTGCAAGGAGCGCGTGAAGTCCTATCTGGGGGGACTGCTCTCCACGAAGGCGGAGGTGGACCTGAACGCCTATTGGTTCCTCACGCTGAACCATGACCAGACGGTGTCGGTCATCAACCCGCAGCTCGCCTTCGAGCGCACCAAGCTGCACAGCCTGGTGTCCCTGGGCGGCGAGGTGGCGGACTGGGCGCTCCTGAAGGACCGCTCGGCGCTGTACGCGACGGTGACCAGTGGCGACAGCGTGTCCGTGGTGGACCTGCGGCGCTTCCTCACGACGCGCACGATTCGCGTCGGTCAGCGCCCCGGGCGCATCGTGGTGGCGCCCGACGGCCGCACGGCCTGGGTGAGCAATGACGGGGACGGCACGGTGAGCATCCTCGACACCACGGCGCACACGGAGCTGGCGGCACTGGAGGTGGGCGCGGGGCGCCACGAGGTGACCTTCTCCGACGAGGGTCGCACCGCGTGGCTCACCAGCACGGAGGCGGACGCGCTGACGGCGGTGGATGTCGCGTCCCGCGAGGTGCTGGGCACCGTGAGCGTGGGCGTCGGCGCGGGTGACGTCGCGTGGAGCGCCGTGGCTCGCGCGGTCTTCGTCGCGCAGCCGCGCACCAGCGAGGTGCTGGTGTTGGACGTGGGGCGGCGTGAGGTGTCCCGCCGCATCGCGGTGAAGCCGGGGCTGGGGGCGCTGAGGCTCGACCGCACGGGGCGCTGGGCCTTCCTGCTCCACCCGGACGCGGGCAGCGTGGACATCATCGACGCGGCGACCAGCCAGGTGGCGCACTCGCTCCACGGCTTCGCCGCGCCGGACTCCGTCGTGTTCACCGATGCGTTCGCCTACGTGCGCAACACCACCAGCGGGCGCGTGTCGCTGGTGGACCTGAGCACCCTGGGCGGCGCGAGCACTCCGTCCGTGGTGAACGTCACCATGGGGCAGTTGGCGCCGGCGGATGCGCGTGGACTGGGACGCTCCGACCCCATCGCCGCGCTCCCGGAGGGCAATGGGGTCATCGTCGCGGGCGCGGCGGACCGGGCGCTGTTCCTCTACCAGGAGGGCATGATGGCGCCGCGCGGGACGCACCTGAACTACGGCCGCGAGCCTCGGGCCGTGCTGGTGCTGGACCGCTCCCTGCGCGAGGTGGAGGCCGGGACGTACACGGCCACCGCCACGGTGCGCGAGAACGGCACCTACGACGTGGCCTTCCTGCTGGACAATCCACGCACCATCGTCTGCATGGAGTGGAAGGTGGGAGGCGTGCCCGAGGACGCGGCGCTCGCGAAGAAGCTCCCCCTGAAGCTCACGCCGCGGTTCGACCCGGCCCGGCACTTCACCGCGGGGACCTCTACGCCCTTGCGCTTCCGACTGGAGCCCACGCCGGGCATGGACCCGCGTCCGGTGGGGCCCGAGGAGGTCCGGGTGTTGATGTTCAAGACGCCCGGGACGTGGCAGTGGCGCACCGAGCCTCGCCTCACCGACGACGGAGACCTCGAGGTGGACTTCGCCCCGCCCTCTCCGGGCCAGTACAAGCTGGTGGTCGGCGTGGAGAGCCGGAACATCGACCTGGGTCGTCTGCCGCACTTCACCTTCGGCGTCGTCGAGGCTTCGGCTCCGACGCGCGCTTCCCTCTCCGAGGTCGCACGATGACTGTGTCCATGCGCTCGCTGTTCGTGCTGCTCACCCTGTGGAGCGCCCTCGCCGGGGCCGAGGACGTGGCGGTGCCCACGCCGCCCAGGGACTCCGCCTCGTTGCGCATCGAGGTTCCCGACGTGGAGCTGATGGACCAGACGGGCCGCCCGGTGAAGCTGTGGTCGGACCTGGTCCGTGGCCACACGGTGGCGATCAACTTCATCTTCACGCGCTGCAAGACCATCTGCTCGCCGATGACGGCCACCGTCGCGCGCGTCCAGAAGGAGCTGGGGCCGGACAGTCCGGTGCGCTTCATCTCGATCACCTTGGACGTGGCCAACGACACGCCCGAGCGTCTCGCGCGCTTCGCGGCGCCCTTCCAGCCTCGTCCGGGTTGGTCCTTCCTCACGGGAGACCCCGCGAAGGTGAAGCAGGCGCTGGTCGCATTGGGGGGCTATGTGCCGGACAAGGAGGCCCACCGTCCCACCGTGCTGGTGGGCAATGCAGTCTCCGACACGTGGACACGGGTGGATGGGCTGGGCGCTCCGAGCGCGTTGCTCGCCGCGATTCGTGAGGTGCAGGCCGCTTCGGCGGGGCCGTCCGAGCTGCGCGGTGCCGCGCCCCAGGACGATGCGCGCGCGCAGGACGAGGCCGCGGCGAAGTACTTCACGAACACGGAGCTGGTGGACCAGGACGGCCGCACGCACCGCTTCTACGAGGACCTGGTGCGAGGCCGGAAGGTGCTCATCAACTTCGCCTTCACGTCCTGCAAGGGCGCGTGCTCGCCCATCACGAAGCACCTGACCCAGGTCCAACAGCGGCTCGGTGAGCGCGTCGGGCGGGACATCACGATGATCACCCTCTCGGTGGACCCGGCGAACGACACACCGAAGAGCCTGGGGGCCTTCACGAAGAAGCTCGGGGTGAAGCCCGGTTGGTACTTCCTCACGGGGGCGCGAGAGAACATCACGCTCGTGCTGAAGAAGCTGGGTGGCTACGTGGATGACCCGGATGCACACAACACCACGCTGCTCATCGGAGACGCGGCCACGGGCGTGTGGGTGAAATCCCCGGCGATGGCGCAGGTGGAGAACATCGTCCACGCCGTCGAGAACCTGAATGCGCCGAGGTAGTCCCATGCGCGGTCTCGGAGGCCTGTCCGTGAGTGCGCGCCAGCACCACGTCCTCCTGATGGTGCTCGCTTCGGTGTGGTTCGGCTGCAAGTCGGCCTCGACGCCCGAGGATCCTGAGCATGCCCGGCGTGGACGCATGCTGTTCCAGCGAGGGCAGAGTGTGCGTGGCATGCCGCTGGTGGGCTTGCTCGCGCCCGAGCGCGTGGAGCTCGGCGGCGAGGTGGCCGCGTGCGCGCGATGCCACGGCCCCGCGGGACGCGGGAGCGCCGAGGGCGGCGTGGAGGTGCCCGACATCACGCCGGGCGCGCTCTTCCACTCACGCCCCCGCGCCGTGGGCGAACTGGAGGACAGGTCGCGGCCGGCCTACACGCGCGACACGCTGCTGCGCGCCATCACCGAGGGCCGCTCCGCGAGCGGCCGGACGCTGAGCGTGGCGATGCCTCGTTACGAGCTGGACGACCTCTCGCGCCGGGAGCTGCTGGCGTACCTGGGGGAGCTGGGTGAACGCCCCGACCCGGGAGTGAGCCCCACGACGCTCACGGTGGGCGCGGCGCTGCCGCTCACGGGGAGCCTGGGGCCCGCGGGTCGGGAGGCCGCCGCGGTCCTGCGCGCGGTGTTCGACGACGTGAACGCGCGGGGCGGCGTGTTCCGCAGGCGTCTGGAGCTGGTGGTGGAGGATGACGCGGCACAGGTCCCCTCGCTGCAGGCGGATGCCACGGAGCGCCTCCTGGAGCGTGGCGTGCTCGCGCTGGTGGGAAGCCTGCGTCGAGGACCTCGAGCCTCTGATGCGAGGCTCACGCGGGAGGGGGCTCCGCTCGTGCTGCCGCTGGTCTTGCGTGGCGGAACCTCCGACGTGGACAGCCCCGTGTTCTTCCTCTACCCGGACGAGCCCTCGCTGGCGCGGCTCGCGGTGCAGTGGCTCGCGAACAGCCAGGAGCCTCGTTTGCGGCGTGCTTCACTCGTCGTGGCACACTCGGGAGATGACGTGGGCGCGGAGTGGACCCGCGCCGTGAAGGACGAGATGACGCGCCGGGCGCTGCCGTCCATCACGGAGCTCGTCCTGCCTCGAGGACTCCCCGGCGAATGGCCAGCGAGGCCCCCCGTCGCGGTGCTCTATGCGGGAGCACCCGAGGATCTCGCTCCACTGCTCCGATGGTTGGAGGCTCGAGCCCCGTCGGTCCTGGTGCTGGCGCCAGCCCGCCTCGCGCGGCCGGAGGTCGTCGGGGCGACCTCGTTGCAGCTCCGGTTCCTCTCGCCCGTGGGCCTGGGTGAGCGTGCGCCCAGGCTGGAGGCCTTCTCCGAGTTCATGGCGCGTCATGGCCTCGAGCAAGGCCACGCCGCCTTCCAGCTCGGAGCCTACGCGGCGGCGCGAGTGCTCGTGGAGGCACTCACGCGCACGGGCGCGGAGGTCACCCGCGCGAGCTTGATGCTCCAGCTCGAATCCCTGCGGGATTTCGATACAGGCGTCTCGCCGCCGCTCACCTTCGGCGTCAACCGCCGCGTGGGGGTGCAGGGAGGACAGCTCGCCGCGCTGGAATCGGGCACGGGTCGACTCGTGCCCGCGTCGGAGTGGCTCCCCTTGTCGCCGTGACGACGCCCCACCGGTCGCATCCGCTGCCTCTGACGCCGCCGCGGCTCAGCGCGCGCGGACCCGCTCCTCCGATGAGTCCCTCGGCAGCTCGATGACCACCTCGGTTCCGAAACGACGCGGCTCCGGAGCGACATAGGCCCGGCCACCATGTTGCTCCGCCACCTCGCGGACGATGGACAGCCCCAGTCCAGTGCCCGGCGTGTGCGCCGTTCCAGCCAACCGGTGGAATGGCTCGAACACGGACTGGTGCTCCGCCAGCGGAATCCCCGGCCCGGCATCCGCGACCCGGACTTGATAACGCTCCGCCTCGCGAACGAGCCGCACTTGAATCTCACCGCCCGCGGGCGAGAACTTCATCGCGTTCGACAAGACATTGTCCACCGCCTGCCGCAGGCTCCCCGCGTCGAAGAGGGCCTCGGCTGGCGCTGACACCTCCGCGCGAATCAGCAACCCGCGTCGCTCGGCTTCCGCGCGCGCCCCCTCCACCGCCTGCGCGACGAGCCGCGACAGGTCTCCCTGTTTCCGGTCCCACGCCCCCCGCCCCGCCACCGCGAGGTCGAGCAGATTCCCCGCGAGCACCGCCAGCCGGTCCACCTCGCGCCGCGCCTCTTCCAGCCCCACCCGCAGCTCCTCACGCGACCGCTCCCGTCGCAGCGCCAGGTCCATGCTCGTGCGCATCAGCGTCAGGGGTGTCCGCAGCTCATGGGCCGCGCCCGCGATGAGCCGCTCCTGCGCCTCACGCGCGCCCCGAAGACGCTCCGTCGCCTCCGCCAGCACGGCGCGCAGCTGTCCGATTTCATCACGCGCCGGGTCCTCCACCGGGGCATGGGAGAAGTCCCCTTCCCGCAGACGCCGCAGGTGCCGGGTGATGGCCGCCAGCCTCCGCGCCAGCTTGCGCGCCTGCCAGGTCTGCACCACCAGCAAGGCCAGCCCCAACGACACCGCGAGGAAGAGCGCCAGCCGGTGGTACGTCCCCACCGAGCCATCCACCTGCCCCAGGGACGCCGACAGTCGCAGCGCGTACGGCGCGCCCTGCGGAGAGCGGACATCCACCTGCACCTCGCGCCAGCGCACCCCATCCGTTCCGATGCGCGTGACCAGCTGGGGCGGCGCACCGGGCGCACCCGGAACCCGTCTCGACTCGGACTCCTCCACCTGGAGCCCGGGCGGATAGCGCGCCACCAGGGCTCCATCCGGACCATGGAGATAGCCGTGCGGTGCGAAGGGGCGTACCTGCTCCAGCAACGGGGACACCGTCATGTGGAGGTGGGCCTTGCGCTCGGGCCCGTCGAAGAGGCTGGCGCTCTCCACCGCCGCCTGCGCCAGCAGCGCTCTGTCCAACGAGCGCTCCAGGTCGTAGCGGAACAGCCGCGCCGCGCTGCCCAGCGCGACCACCATCGCCAACGCGGGAACGAGCGCGCCCAGCAGCCACAGCCGCCGGGTCAACGTCACGGTGTCACGGCCTCCGACACCGTCAGCTTGTACCCCACGCCCCGCACTGCGCGGATGGCCACGTCCGTCGCCGAGAGCCGCTCGAGCTTCGCGCGCAGATAGCCGACATACACATCGAGCACGTTGCCATGCCCCTCGAAGTCCCGCCCCCACGCCTGCGCCAGCAGCCGCGCGCGCACCTGCGCCTCTCCCGGGTGCTTCGCCAGCGCGGAGAAGAGCGCGAACTCACGCGCCGTCAGCGGCTCCTCGCGGCCGGAGCGGCCCAGCACCCGCCGCCGTGGATCCAACACCACCGAGCCCAGGCGCACCGGTCCATCCTCGGACTCCCCACGCCGGGCCAGCGCCTCCAGCCGGGCCAGCAGCTCCTCGAAATCGAAGGGCTTCACCAGGTAGTCGTCCGCGCCCGAGCGCAGCCCGGTGACCTTCTCCGGCGTGGTGCCACGCGCGGTGAGCATCAGCACAGGCGTGCGCACGCCCGCGCCCCGCCAGTGCTTGAGCAAGGTGACACCGTCGACCTCGGGCAGCGCCCAGTCGAGCACGATGACGTCGAACCCCTCCTCACGGCCCCGCTCCAACGCCTCACGCCCGCCGGTACAGACCTCCAGGCTATGGCCTTCCTCCTCCAGCCCCCGCTGGAGCAACACCACCATCTTCACTTCGTCTTCGACGAGCAGCAGTCGCATGGGCACGTCCCCCCTGCGCTCCAGAGCTTTCCACGCTCCGGGAGAACGGACCAGCATCGTTCCCGTCACGAAGAAGGAGGGGGTGCCTCCGCCGGCCGCAGCCCGTGGTCCACCAGGAAGCCGCGCACCGCGTCGGCGATCTCTGTTCCGGCCTCCAACAATCCCGCGTGCCCGGCGTCCTCCACCAGCATCCAGTGGGCATGTGGCAGCGCGTCACGCATGCGCACCATCTCCCTCAGCGGGACGAGGGTGTCGTGACGGGCGGCGATGATCTGCGTGGGCACCTTGACATGGGGCAGCACATCCCACGCGTGCCCCTCCGCGAACCCCCGCAGCGTGTGCCAATAGGCCTGGGGGCTCATCGTGCGCAGCGCGTACAGGAACTCGTCGATGTCGTCGCGCGGGGCCCGGGGACGCAGCGCGCCCACCGCGCGGGCCAGCGGATACGCCAGCCGGCTGCCCAGGAACGCGCGCACCACGGGCGTGGCCAGGGGCACCGCGGGCGTCGCCAGGCGGATGGCCTCGCGCGCCGTGCCCAGGAGGGCCCGCGCCGCCAGCCCCGCGTCCCCCGAGCCCGCCGCGCCCGGCGTGCCCGCGATGAGCGTCATCGCCGGCACCAGGTCCGGACGGCGCCGATACAGCTCCAACAGGACACGCACGCCCATGGAGTAGGCCACCTGGTGTGGAGGCCGTCCGTCGCCGAGCGCCATCACCTCCTCCGTGACGCGCTCCAGGTCTCCCACGTGCACGGAGAAGTCGTAGTCGCCTCCGCGCGACTCCTCGCTGCCCCCGTGGCCCCGGTAGTTCCAGTGCACCACCCGGTGGTCCTGCTCCAGGCTGGCGACGACGTGGCGCCAGAAGTTCTCCGAGGAGCCGATGCCATTGCTCAGGAGCACGGTGGCGCGCGGCTTGAGCGCCTCGTCCGAGGACTCCTCGAGCAGCTCCCCCAGGTGCGTATGCCAGGCCACCCGGGTTCCATCCGGAGCGACGACGAAGCGCGTGGTGCGACGGTAGGGCATGCCGCCCTCACCATGGTGCGAGGACGGCGAGCGCGCAAGCCGTGCGTGCCCCAGGCCCCCGTCGTCACACTCCTCCACCGCAGGCGTCCGAGGTATGAGGGCGCATGCTTCGTGACGACGCGCAGGCGCTCGACCTCACCCCGGTGCTCGCGCACTACGCCGAGCATGGCTATGCCCGGCTGGGCAGGGTCCTGGACGAGGAGGGCCTCGTGGCCCTGCGCGAGCGGGCGGACGACCTGATGCTCGGCCGCGTGGTCTACCCCGGCATGTTCTTCCAGCCGGACGCCACCACCGGACGCTACGAGGACGCCCCCCTGGGGCTCGGCTGGCAGGGGCCCTCGCTGGACTACCGCAAGCTGGAGAAGCTGGAGAAGGACGCGCGCTTCCTCGCGTGGCTGGAGAATCCGCTGTTCGAGCGCATCGTCCGCGCGCGCATCCCCGGCGACATCGTCCTGTACCGCGCCATCCTCTTCCACAAGGGCCAGGCCGGCGGCAGCAACCTGCCCTGGCACCAGGACGGAGGTCGGCTCTGGGGACTCACCCGGGAGCCGGAGCTCCAGCTGTGGACCGCGCTGGATGACGCCCCCGAGGACGGCGGCTGCCTGGAGGTGGTGCCCGGCAGTCACCGGCGAGGACTGGTGACGGAGCTGGGCGGCGTCATCCCGCCGGACCAGGTGGCCGCCGAGGACGCGGAGCACCGCGCGGTGCCCCTCCCCGCGCTCGCGGGCGAGGTCATCCTGGTGCACAACCACCTGTGGCACCGCTCCGGCCGTGGGCGCCCCGGCCTGAGGCGCCGCGCGTTCTCCGCCTGCTACATGAGCGCGGACACCCGCTGCGTGCGCAAGAAGAAGGCGCCCCGCGTGTTCCATCCGCTGTTCCGCCACGGACGCGACTGAAGCGGCCTTCAGCCCACCAGGTGCAACGGAGGGGGACGTCCCAGCGCGCGCGCGCGGTGCCCCACCGGCAGGGAGACGCGGAAGGTGCTGCCCCGCCCCACCTCGCTCTCCACGGAGATGTCCCCGCCGAAGCCGGTGACGATGCCGTGGCAGATGGACAGGCCCAGGCCCGTCCCCTCCCCCACGGGCTTGGTGGTGAAGAACGGGTCGAAGATGCGCGCGCGCACCTCCGGCGTCATGCCCACGCCGGTGTCGCTCACCTCCACGATGACCCGGTCCCCCGAGGCGCGCAGCACCACGCGCACCTCGTGGTGCTCCGGCTTGCCCTCTGGAATCGCATGCGCGGCGTTGATGAGCAGGTTGAGGAACACCTGCCCGAAGCGCCCCTCGCTGCCCTCCACCGGAGGCACGTCGCCGAAGTCGCGGATGATCTGCGCGCGCATCTTCAGCTCTCCGCGCGCCATGGTGATGGCGGACTCGAGCACCGCCTGCAGGTTGACGGCGGTGGCCACCTCGTCGTCCCCGCGCGAGAAGGTCCTCAGGTCCCGGACGATCTGCCGCACCCGGTGCGCGCCATCCACCGCCTCGCGCAGCACCTCCTCCATCTCGGACGTGCGCCCCGGGGGCAGCTCGCGCGTCACGTTCTGCAGCTCCACGGAGAGGAACGACAGGTTGGAGAGCACGAAGGCCAGCGGGTTGTTGATTTCATGCGCCACGCCCGCCGCCAGCGTGCCCACCGCGGCCAGCCGGTCCGACACGACCAGCTGCGCCTGCATCGCCTTGCGGTCCGTGACGTCCAGCGACACGCCCCCCAGGAGCCTCCGCCCTGAGCGGTCGCGCACGATGAAGCGGTAGGTGAGCCAGTGCCGCTCCGAGCCGTCCGGCGCGGGAATCATGCCCTCCGTCGCGCTGGGCTCCCCCGACGCGAGCACCGCCTGGTCCTCGCGCCGCACGTGCTCCGCGGAGGCCGCGGGCATCAGCCGCGCGTCGTCCATCCCCTCCACGTCCGCGCCATCGGCCAGGCCGAAGAAGCGACGATAGGGTTCGTTCACCCAGACGCGGCGCCCCTGCGAGTCCTTCATGTACGCCACCGCGGGGCTGTGGTTCATGAAGGCCGCGAACAGCGCCTGGGACTCCTGCAGCGCCGCGAGCGCCGCCGCGCGCTCCTCCATCAACGCCTGCCTCGCCGCCGCCTCCGCCGCGTTCCCCATGGCCGCGCCCAACAGGCCCGCCATCAGCTCCAGCGTGCGCACGTCCCGGTCATCGAACGCGTTGGGCAGGTGCGAGGTCAGGTTCAGCGCCCCCACGGGCCGCGCCTCGCGCCACAACGGGACGCAGACCATGGAGCGCGCGCCCACCTGCCGCGTGGCCGCCACGTTGACGCGCACGTCGTCCTCGGTGTCGTCGGTGCGCATCACCTCGCCGCGCAAGAGGCTGGTGCCGGTGAGGCTTCCCTCCACCTTCAGCCGGAAGCCCATGTGCCGCCGCAGGCTGCCGGTGGCCACCCGGTACTCCACGTAGCCCTCCTCCAGCAGCGCCACCGCCGCCCCGTCCGCGCCGCACAACACCCGCGCGCGCTCGCACAACAGGCTCATCACCCCCGACAGGTCCAGCCCCGCCAGCGCCACGTCCGCCTGCGTCTGGATGATGGAGGCCAGCCGCTCCATCTCCCCACGCGCCGCGGCCTGGGTGCTCTGCATCTGCCGACGCCGCGCCGCCCGGCGCTCCAGCAGCAGCCGGCGCGCGCGCACCTCCACCGCGTGGAAGGGCGCCACGAGGAACTCCTCCACGCCCGCCGACAACAGCGGCGCGAGCGCCTCGTCCGTCGCCTCGTCCGCCAGCCCCAGCACCAGCGGATCCTCGGGCCTGGCGCGCCCACGCAGCGCATCCAGCCACCGGGCATCCGGCGCGAGCGACGCGGCCTCCACGATGAGCACGTCCACGTGGCCGTGCACCAGCTCCGCGTCCGCCTCCGCCGCCTCGCCCCGGATGAGCACGTCCTGCCCCTGACGTCGGAGCTCCTCCGCGACGGGATGCTGCGGGTCCGCGCTGATGCACAGGTACCTCATCCGTTCGTTTCCACCTCGGCGAAGGTCCCTGACCGGCTTTGGAATGTTACAATCTAGCAGCAGGAGCAATCCACCGCGTCCGGTCCGGCAGTGAGGGGCCGCGCCACCCCAGCAATCCTCCGCGGAAAAGAGGCCGTGCGTGCCGGGCAGTCCAGGAGTCGTCGTCGCCGAGCAACCCCACTACCTGCCCTGGGTGGACTTCTATGAGCAGACGGCGCGCGCGGACACGTTGCTGGTGCTCGACAACGTGCAGTGGCTCCGGCGTGGCTGGCAGCGCAGGACGCGCGTGGCGCTGCCCGCCACCGTGCCCACACCTCCGCCCACCGAGCCCGGCTTCCAATGGCTGTCCATTCCGCTGGAGGACCCACATCGCGACACACTCATCGCCGACCTGGCGGTGGACTCGCGTCAGCGCTGGGCGCGCAAGCACCTGGACACGCTGGTGACGCTGTACCGGCGGCGGCCCCATTTCGCCACCCAGGTGCTTCCGCTGCTGGAGCCCTTCTATGACGGCGTCGCGACGGAGGCGGGCCCCGGCTCGCTCCTGAGGGTGTTGCTCGCGAGCACCGCCCTCTTCCACGCGCCGCTGGGGCTGTCGCCGCGCATCCTGCTGGCCTCCACGCTGCGGAAGCAGGGCGACGAGAAGTCGGCGCGGCTGGTGGAGTACTGCCGACAGCTGAAGGCCCACACGTACTACTCGGGGCTGGGCTCGTCGCTGTACCTCCAGGTGGGGCTGTTCCGGAGCGCGGACGTGCGCGTGCTGTGGCAGCGCTTCCGCCACCCGCCCTACGAGCAGGGGCGCGACGGGAGGTTCGTGCAGGGGATGTCCATCGTCGACGTGCTGTCCAACGTCCCCGTGGACGAGGTGCGCCGGTGGTTGGAGCCCTCGCCGTGGGGCCCCTTCGCGCCGGCGCCCCCCTAAGGAGCGCTGAAGGGCCTTCAGCCCGCGGAGGCCGCGGTGGTCTCCGCGGGCTTGTCGAAGCGCACGAAGTAGCTGCGCACGGCGGCGTCCAGCAGCGCCGGGTCCAGGCGAGGCTCCTGCCCCATGTAATGGGACATGTCGATGACCTGGTCCAGCAGGTCGCGCGGCTGGCAGGCCGCGAAGGGCCGCTGGGTGGGCCGGTAGTGCTGCTCGATGAGGTAGTCGACCGCGTTGGCGTTGTAGGCCACGCCGCGCTTGCGACACATCACCTCGAAGATCTGATGGAACTGCTCCTCGTCCGGGCGCTGCACCTCCAGCTTGTAGCGGACGCGGCGCAGGAAGGCGTCGTCCACGAGCGCGCTGGGGTCCAGGTTGGTGGAGAAGGCGGCGAACACATCGAAGGGCACCTGCAGCTTCTTGCCGGTGTGCAGGGTGAGCATGTCGATGTCGCTCTCCAGCGGGACGATCCACCGGTTGAGCAGGTCCTTGGGGGAGACCTTCTGCCGGCCGAAGTCGTCGATGAGGAGCATCCCGTTGCTGGCCTTCATCTGGAACGGGGCCTCGTAGTACTTCACCTCCGGCGAGTACACGAGGTCGAGCATCTCCAGCGTCAGCTCACCGCCCACGACGACGAGCGGCCGCCGGCAGCGCACCCAGCGCCTGTCGTACGAGGGGGCCCCCTCCTCCTCCACGGGCTTGTGGAGGTTGCTGTCGAAGACGCGCACCACGAAGTCGTCGATGAGGATGGCGTGGGGGATGAAAATGTCCCCGTCGAAGCAGTTCACCATGCCCTGGCAGATGGCTGTCTTGCCATTGCCCGGCGGCCCGTAGAAGAAGATGGCGCGCCCGGAGTTCATCGCCGGACCGATGCCGTCGTAGATGTAGTCGCGGATGATGAGGTCGCCGAACTTGTCCTGCATCCGCGCGCGGGTGATGCGATTGCCGCGCACCGTCTGCTTCTTCACCGCCGCCACGTACTCCTGGAAGGGCACGGGCGCCGGACCGTTGTAGCGATTGCGGTCCGTGATCTGCCGGAGCACGTCCGTCACGAAGGGCGTGAGCTGGTAGATCATCGTCGACTTGCCCACGCCGGACGCGCCGCCGCCGCGGATGTCCACGTACTTCTGGCGGCGCAGGCCCTCGATGATGTCGTCGACGATGGAGGTGGGCAATTGCAGCCGGCTGGCCAGGTCCATGCCGCGCATCTCGCCGGCGAAGAACAGCGCCTTGAGCACCAGCTCCTCGACGAACGTGGCCGTGAGCCCCGTCTCGGACAGGTCGCGGGGCTGGGTGGGCCAGAAGCGGTCCGGAGCCCCGGGGCCGCCCGACTCGAGCGCGCGACGCGAGCCGGTGACGGCGGACCGGCGCTCGGGGCCTGAATAGGCCGGAGGAGGCACCGTCCTGCGCTCGGCGCCCCCGAAGGCACCACCACCGCCCGGGGCCGCGGCCTGGGGACGGCGCTCCGGGGCGCCCGGGGCGGCGGAGGGAGGACGGCGGGCGGCGCCCTCCTGGTTGGACACGATGACGGACGGCAGCGCGCCGGCCGGCGGGGGAGGACGGCGCTCGGCGCCCGGGCCCGGCTGGGCGGTGCGCCGCTCGGTGGGGAACTCCGGATCATCCGAGGGAGGCGGCTGGGGTCGCATGGAAGCACCGGGCCTGCGCTCGCCGAGCCCGGGGGACGCGCCTGCCAACGGGCCGCGGGCGCGCGGGGGAGAGCTGAGGACCGGGCTGGGGATGTCGGACTGCGCGGGCGTCTCCGTGGGGGTGGCGCTGCGACTCGAATCGTCGCTCGACTCACCCGCCGTCGGGGGGGACGGCCTCCTGAACAGGGTCATTCGGTGCTCGCTCCAGGGTGTTCGCCAGCGAGCCTACCCGAAATGACGGGGGACAACGAGGCGCCCCGGGCGTGGGCCCCACGGGCCATGATGCGCGCGCCTCCCCATGGAGGGGGTCTGTCGCCGGCGTCCACGCCGGCCCGGGCCCGCCATTCACCCAGGAGCCACACCCTTGAAACACATCCTGACCCTGTTCCCCCTGCCCCTGCTGTTCATCGCCAGCGCCGCCGCGGCCCAGGGCGCGCCCGGCATCTCCTTCCACGCCGACTGGACGCTCACCCAGTCCCGCACGCTGGTCGCGGGCGACGCGGTCCAGGTGACGTACGACACGAACCGGCTGCCGCAGTGCCGGCTCACGCTTCCGGATGGCACGCCGGGCTGGAGCCTCACCGGCCACTACCGCGTCAACGGCGGCCCCGAGGGCAGCTTCGACGTCGCGGGCCAGCCCACCGCCGGCGCCCCGCCCGTGGTGTCGCTGCCCGCGGAGGGCACGCTGGCGCTGTGGTTCCGAGTCTCGAGCCCCGGCTGCGAGCACTACGACTCCCACTTCGGCTCCAACTTCCAGTTCGCCGTGCGCGCGGCGGGCACCGCGCCGACGCCGACGTGGGTGTTCCAGGAGGGCTGGCTCGAGTACACGGTGGGCACCGTGAAGGCGGGACAGCCCTTCCTGGTGGACTACGACATCGACCGGCTGCCCGAGTGCCGCCTGCTCTACAACGGCGCGCCCACGTGGGAGGTCTGGGTGCACTACCGCTTCGACAACGGCGTCACCGGGAGCCAGAGCATCACGCAGGTCAGCGGCTACTCGCGCTACGGCGTCCCGGTGACACTCACCCCGCCCGCGGGCGCCCGCGCCGTGACGCTGTGGTTCGAGAACTGGGACCGCGGCTACTGCCGCCGCTGGGACTCCCTGCACGGACAGAACTACCGCCTCGCGCTGCAGCCGTAATCCCCTTCCCTCCGCCCCACCGAGATGACCCACGCGGTGGGGTGGACCCGGTTGCTTTTTGCGAGGCCCGGCGGTCAACTGCGCCGCATTCCAACCAGGGGCCGGACGGCAACCGACATGTTCAATCAGACCCACAAAGCACTGGCACAGCAGCTCAAGCCCCTGGTGAAGTCCGCGGCCCGCAACTTCATCCATCGCCTGGAGCCCTGGCTGGGGCCGCCGCCTGCCGCGGCGGCGGTGCAAGCCGCTCCCGCCCCTGCTCCCGACCTCACCAGCGCCGTCTGGACGCTGCCAGACAGGCCCCTGACGGTGTCGCTCCCGCCCATCGCGGAGCTGCTCCGCGAGAAGCACGGTGGCGAGCCGCTCAGCCTGGTCGCCAAGGGCCTCTTCGGCGACGACGGAACCGTCCAGACCGGCCTGCTCCAGTCGCTCTCCGAGGAGCAGCTCCAGGCCTACGTCGCGGCGGACACCGCCCCGCTCCCTCCCATGCAGGAGCGCGCCCACTACTTCGGCGAGCAGCACGTCAGCTACTGGCTCAACGGCCTGAGCGACTACCTGTTCCTGAAGGGCCTGCTGAAGTCCGCGGGCATCGACCCGGACGGACACTTCCGCTTCCTCGACTTCGCCTGCTCGTCGGGCCGCGTGCTGCGCCACTTCCTCGCGCACGCCCCGAAGGCGGAGGTCTACGGTTCGGACATCTACTCGAACGCCATCCGGTGGATGAACCGGTACCTGTCACCCAAGGGCTTCTTCTTCCAGACCGCCATCGTCCCGACGCTGCCCATCCCCGACGCGTCCATCGACCTCATCTTCTGTGGCTCGGTCTTCACGCACATGGATGAGTTCGAGGAGTCGTGGCTGATGGAGTTCCGCCGCGTCCTCAAGCCGGGCGGCGTCGCGTTCATCTCCCTGCACACGGAGCGCACCTGGGACGCCATGGCCCGGGACGCGGGGCACCCCATCCGGCGGCACCTCCTCGACCACCCGTATCGGAGCCTGGAGTCGGACACCCAGCCCGTGCCCTCGGCGTGGTTCGACCAGCCGATGCCCTCCGAGCGGGTGGTGCTGCGCTACATGCCCTCGCCCTTCCACAACATCCACACATTCTACAAGTCGGACTACATCCGGACGAAGTGGGCGCGCTTCTTCGACGTCCGCGAGCTGCTCCAGAAGGTCCACGGCGCGCACCAGGACGGTGTCGTGCTCATCAAGCGCTAGGCGGCGCCCGCGCGCCCGGTCGGCGCCCGCTCGTGGAGGAGCCGGGCGCCGACGCGTGGTGAGTCAGAGCGCCAGGCTCTTCTCGATGTCCGCCAGCTTGAAGCGCGCCATCGCCAGATTCGCGTTGGCGCGGTTCAGCGCGAGGTAGAAGAACAGACCGTCACGCGTCGAGAGCGGCCGGATGATGTGGTACTGCTCGCCGAGCGTGATGAGGATGTCCTCGATCTTGTCCTTGATGCCGATGACGCTCATCGCCTTCATCTTGGCGCGCACCACCTCGGTGTTGGCCGCAGCCGCCGTCTCGATGTTGAAGGCCGCGGTGCCGCCCTGGGAACCCAGACACATGCCGCTCTTCGCATCCACCAGGCACGCAGCGAACGCGCCTTCGATCTTCAGTGTCTCTTCCAGGGTCTGCTTCACGTTCGCCATGACTTCTCTTTCGACTGGGGGGTGGGTGGGGTGCTGCTCGACAGGGTGCACCAGCTCCTCCAGCGTGAACGTCAGCTGGCTGGAGTAGGTGCGCGGTTGGGGAACGAAGAGCGCCTGCGCATCCGGCACCGCCAGCAGCGCCTGGACGTGGCCGGCCATGTGCTCGCGCAGCAGGTCGCGCAACGTCTCGCGCGGTACCAGCCCCCACGACACCAACACCTCGCAGAAGTTGCCGCCACTCTTGCGACACTCCGCCATGACCTGCTCGACGTCGTCGCGCGTGACGAGCTGCTGGTGGATGAGCACGGACGAGAAGTTCTGCACGCCGGGCCCGTTCAGGACCGCCCAGGCCACCTTCTTTCCGACGATGAAGATCCGCCCGGAGATGCTGGCGGACTTCACCACCACCTCACCTCCCTGGTGGCTCTCCAGGGCCTCATGAAGCACGGTGCGCAGCACAGGGCGTGAAACCTGGGTCACCGTTCGGGATGCTGGTTCCATGGAGTGGGTCCGGGACGCACCAGGTGTACTGATCTGCATATTCATCGCTCTGCGGGCAACTATATCCAGCCTCCCCGCAATATCGCAACCCGACTACATTTTTCGCGGAAATCGGGCGATCTGGGTTCACCCCGCCCCAGACTCGGAGCAGAGCCGACCCATCGCAGAGATCAACGAGGTTGGGAAGGAAATTTCCCGTAAGAATACATACACAGCGTGCGTCTCGGCGCCGCCCAACCCAGGAGGCATGGGCCCGGCTCACGGGAGCCGACAGCCTGCCTGCTTTCCCACCATTCCCGACGCGGCCACCTGCGTGAATTGTCCGCTCATTGACAGTCACCTCCCGAGTGACGCCGGGGCCATGTGCAATCCATGCCGGCTGTCCGCGAGGCTTTCCGGTCATGAATGACATCCACTCGTTGCGGACCCATCTGGCCTTGAATGGCCGGATGCGGCTGGAGTTCCACGCCGCCCTGTCACGGTTCTTCAAGGAGCAGGGGGTCCCGCTCGCCGAGAGGATCCTCGACTCCGCCACGCTGGCCACCGAGGAGGAATTGATGGCGCGCTCGCTGGCGGCGGCCTCCCCCGCCCCGAGCGCCCAGCTTCATGCCGCGCACTACGCGATGAACGCCTACGCCGGCGCGTACCCGTCCTATTGGGGCTGGATGCCGACCTGGTACGCCTATCCCTACGCCTCCTACTACCCGACCCCGGGACGCTGATGGGCGCGCTCACCCCCGTGGAGGGTGCGGGCGGCATCCTCGAGTTCCCTGACGCGCTGACGGACACGAAGGCCCTGCTGGAGCTGGCGCGCGAGCCCGACGGCTGGCAGCCCACGGCGAACGCGTCCGTCACGGACAAGCACGCGAACATGCGCACCCTGGAGATGACGCTCCCGGCGCTCGCGCCCTACCGCGCGCTGGTGGAGGGCGCGCTGCTCGACGCGGCGAACGCGCGGTGGAGTCTGTCGTTGCGCGAGCACCTGCCCCAGGCGCACCTGGTCCGCTACGAGCCCGGGCAGATGTACCCGCCACACTTCGACCACCTGGGCACCCCGGAGCGCTTCTTCACCGTCATCGGGTACCTCAACGACGACTACCAGGGCGGCGCCACCGTGTTCCCGGACCTCGCCCTGCGCATCGAGCCGCGCGCGGGGAAGGTCGCCGTCTTCCCCTCGCACTACTGTCATTACCCGGCGGACGTCACCTCCGGCACCAAGTACGTGGCCGTCACCTTCCTGCTGGGAAGGCGCCCCGGCCCCCGCGTGTTCCGCGCGCAGCCGCCCCGGCCCTGAAGCCGACGCACGCTATGACTCCAGGACCTCCGGCCCCCGGAAGTCCCGGTCATGCCCCAGCGACGGGAGCGCCCGGCGCGCCTCCTCCACGCGCGCCAGGTCGATCTCCGCCGTCACGAAGCCCGCCGAGTCCCCGCCCGCGTCCGCCAGCACCTCGCCCCAGGGGCTCACCACCAGCGAGTGCCCGTACGTGCGCCGCCCTCCCGCGTGGAGCCCCACCTGCGCGGGCGCGAACACGAAGCAGCCGGTCTCGATGGCGCGAGCCCGCAGCAGCACGTGCCAGTGCGCGCGCCCCGTGGGCACGGTGAAGGAGGACGGCAGCGTCAACAGCGTCGCGCCCGCACGCGCCAGCGCGCGCTGCAGGTGCCCGAAGCGCATGTCGTAGCAGATGCCCATTCCCAGCCCACCCCAGGGCGTGCGGGCCACCACCGCGCGCTCGCCCGGCCTGAAGACAGAGGACTCGCGGTAGCGCTCACCGTTGGGTAACTCCGCGTCGAACATGTGAATCTTGTCATACCAGGCCACCACCCGGCCCTCCGGGTCGATGACATAGGAGCGGTTGGCGCACCGCTCGCCCTCCACCTTGACGTGGATGGAGCCAATCAAAAACCAGACACCGTGTTCCCGCGCCAGGCCCTTCGCCGACATCAGCCCGGGGTGGTGCTCCTCTGCCACCACCTTCGACAATGTATCCTCGTGGTTTGCCCCTAGGAGCGTGGAGTTCTCCGGCGTCATCACAAAGTTCGCGCCGGCCGCCAATGCCTTGCGCGCCTGCTCCTCGATGAACGAAATATTTGGCGCCATTTCATTGCGCGCATTCACCTGGATGAGGCCGACGATGAGCTTCGACATGTCTCTCTTGGCTCCTTGACCAATAACGCGGTTGTCTTTATATACCGGCTTTCGGAAAGGGGCTTCGTTCCGCTATGTCCAACGCACTCGACGTGGACGGCCTGGAGGGCGACGCTCGGGAGGGCAAAGCCAGACGCCTGGCGATTGAGAGCCCCTTCCTCCGTCGGATGCAGCGCAGACACTTCTTCCTGTTCAACGTGGGCCCGTTGCTCGGGACGCTCGCGGCGGTGGGCTGGGCCTTCGTGCGGCCCATCGGCGCGCTGGAGCTGGGGTTGTTCGGGGTGATGTGGCTCATCACCGGGCTGGGTGTGTCGGCGGGCTACCACCGCTTCTTCACGCACCGCTCCTTCAAGGCGCCCACGCCCGTGCGCGTGGCGCTCGCCATCATGGGGAGCATGGCGGCACTGGGGCCCGTCATCTCCTGGGCGGCCATGCACCGGCGTCACCACCGGCTGGCGGACCGCCCGGGGGACATGCACTCGCCCAACCTGCACGGCGCGGACTTCGGGGGCCGGGTGCGCGGGCTGGTCCACGCGCACTTCACGTGGATGCTCCAGCACGAGTATCCGAACATCGTGCACTACGTGCCCGACCTCCTGGAGGACCGGGCCATCGTCCGCGCCTCGCGCCACTACCAGACGTGGGTGGTGTTGGGGCTCGTCGTGCCGACGGCCATCGGCGCCCTGGTGACGCGGACCTGGGAGGGCGCGCTCGCGGGCTTCCTGTGGGGTGGCGTGGTGCGGATGTTCGTGGTGGCGCAGTCCATCTCCGCGCTGAACTCCATCCTGCACACGCTGGGCTCCCGGCCCTTCCAGCTGAAGGACAACAGCCGCAACAACCCGTTGTTGGGGATGCTCATCTGGGGCGAGGGCTGGCACCACAACCACCACGCCTTCCCCAGGTCCGCCTCGTTCGCCCTGGCCTGGTACCGGGTGGACCTCTCCTACTGGTTCATCCGCCTGCTCGAGAGGCTCGGGCTGGCCACCCACGTCATCGTCCCCACGCCGGAGCAGAAGGAAGCACGCCGCGCCCGCGCGGCCATCAAGGACAGCAACGCCCACCTACAGAGGAACGAAGCGACCCATGGAAGCCAAGGCTCATGACGCGGCGTCGATTCAGTCGTGGTGCATCAACTACGTGGCGAGGATCCTCGACACACCTCCATCCCGCATCGACCCCAACGTGGAGGTGGAGCGGCTGGGCCTGGACTCGTCCACGGCCGTGGCGTTGATCATGTCCCTGGAGGAGCACCTGGGCATCGAGCTGATGCCGGAGCTGCTCTTCGAGTACCCCACCCTCGCGTCCATCTCCAAGCACCTGGCCACGAAGCTGCCCTCGGCGGCGGGAGGCGCGTGATGGGCAGCCCGGCTCGGGTGGACGAGGCGGCCACCGGCACCGCCGCGGCGCTCCGGGAGCGCGAGGGCGACAAGTACGGCGGCTCACAGGAGGGCATCCAGGCGCACTACGACCACGACGCGCGCTTCTGGGAACTGGTCCTCGGTCCGACGATGACCTACTCCTGCGCGCTCTTCGAGGACCCGGACGAGCCGCTGGAGCGGGCGCAGATCCGGAAGATCGACTGGCACCTGGCGAGCGCCAACGTGGCCAACGCGCGCACGGTGCTCGACGTGGGGTGCGGCTGGGGCTCGGTGCTGCGGCACACCTCCGCGCGTCCCTCCGTGGAGCGCACGGTGGGCCTCACGCTCAGCCCGCTGCAGGCCGACTACCTGCGCTCGCTGAACCTGCCCCGGGTGGAGGTGCGGGTGGAGAACTGGGCCACGCACGAGCCCGCCCGGCCCTACGACTCCATCATCTCCGTGGGCGCGCTGGAGCACTTCGCCAAGCGCGAGGAGACGCCCGAGGAGAAGGTCGCCGTCTACGCGGACTTCTTCGCGCGCTGCCACAAGTGGCTCACGCCGTCCGGACGGCTGTCCCTGCAGACCATCGCCTTCGGGGACATGCGGCGCGAGGACGCCAGCGACTTCATGAACCGGGAGATCTTCCCGGACTCGGACCTGCCCTTCCTGGGAGAAATCGTCGCCGCGGCCGAGGGCCTGTTCGAGATCGTCGCCTTCCGCAACGACCGGCTCCACTACGCGCGCACGTATGACCGGTGGGCCACCAACCTGCGCCGCCACCGCGCGGAGGCGGTGAAGCTCGTGGGCGAGGAGACGGTGGCGCGCACGGAGCGCTACTTCAAGCTCACCTCCATGGGCTTCCGTCTGGGCAAGCAGCACCTGCTGCGCTTCATGCTGCGGCCCATCTCGCCCCACTGGTCCGTCAACGGCACCGACCACTGGGGTCCCCGGGGCGCCTGAGCCATGTCCATCCACTCACCCTGGCTGCGCCACGCGGAGGGCACGGCTCCGCCCTCGGCGCGCCTGCTGTGCCTGGGCCACGCGGGCGGCGGCGCCTCCAGCTTCAATGGCTGGCGCGCCGTCCTGCCCGACTGGCTGGAGCTGGTGAAGGTCCAGCTCCCGGGCCGCGAGGACCGCAGGGACACGCCGCCGTGTGAGCGGGTGGAAGAGGTCCTGCCTCCGTTGTTCGCCCAGGTGCGCGCGCTCTTGGACCTGCCCCTGGTCATCTACGGGCACAGCATGGGCGCGCTCATCGCCTTCGAGCTGGCGAGCGAGCTGCGTCGCCAGCAGGAGCCTCCGCCGCTGGCCCTCTTCATCTCCGGCCGCCGCGCGCCGCACAAGCCGCTGCGGCCCGCGCACGAGCTGCACACGCTGCCGGAGCTGGCGCTGGTGGACCGGCTCCACGCGCTGGGCGGCATCCCCCCGGGGCTGCTCGGCACCGCGAAGCGTCGCGAGTACTACCTGCCCACCATCCGCGCGGACCTCGCCCTGTCGGACGAGTACGCGTACCGGCGCGAGCCTCCGTTGCCGTTCCCGCTGCACACGTTCATCGGCGAGCACGACAACCTGGTGGTCCGCGAGGACTGGGAGGCCTGGTCCGAGCTGGCGGGCGGCACCTTCACCCGGCGGGTGCTCCCGGGCGGCCACTTCTTCGGCAAGGAGGGCCAGGCCGTGCTCATCACCTCCATCGTGGAGGGCGTCCGCGCGACGCTGTCCGCGTCCACTCCCACGCCCCTGAGGTCCGCATCATGAAGCTCATGCGCGCCGCCTTCGCGGAGGCCATCGGCGAGCCCCTGAAGCTGCGCGAGGTCCCCATCCCCGAGCCCGGCCCCAGCGAGGTGCTGGTGCGAATCGCCGCCAGCGGCGTGTGCCACACGGACGTGAGCATCCTCGACGGCGAGTGGCCGATGAAGAAGCCCCGCTTCCCGGTGGTGCTGGGTCACGAGGCCACCGGCTACGTCGCGGGCCTGGGCGAGGGCGTGCGCTCGCACAAGGAGGGAGACCGCGTCGGCGTGTTCTGGCTGAACTCCGCCTGCGGCACGTGCGAGGACTGCGCCACGGACCACGAGCCCTTGTGCGTGCGCCAGGTGGGCACCGGCTACAACGTGAACGGCACCTACGCGGACTACTGCGTGGTGTCCGAGTCCTTCGCCGTGCCGCTGCCGGACGGGCCCTCCATGGAGGAGCTGGCGCCCATCCTCTGCGCGGGCGTGACGAGCTACAAGGCGCTGAAGACGCTCGACGCGCGGCCGGACTCGTGGGTCGTCGTCTCCGGCGTGGGCGGCGCGGGCCACCTGGCCATCCAGTACGCGACGGCGCTGGGGTTGAAGGTCGCCGCCGTCGACGTGAGCGCGGAGAAGGCGGCGCTGGCCGAGTCGCTCGGCGCGTCCTTCACCGTCAACGCGGAGAAGGAGTTCCCCGTCAACCGCATCGTCCACCGCACCGGGGGCGGCGCGCATGGCGTGGTGGTCACCACGGGCGCGGCGAAGGCGATGGAGCAAGGCGCGCGGATGCTCCGGCGGGCCGGGACGCTGATGGTGGTCGGCGTGGCGCCGGAGCCCCTGCCCTTGTCCGTGTTCGACCTGGTCATCAAGGGCCTGTCGGTGCGCGGGACGCTCATCGGAACCCGGCAGGACGTGCGCGAGGCGCTGGCGCTGGTGGCCGCCGGCAAGGTGCGGCCGCTGGTGGAGAGCAGGACGCTGGACGACGTCAACGGCGCCATCACCGCGCTGCGCCAGCGGCAGGTCCAGGGACGCCTGGTGTTGAGGATGACGTAGCACGCGGAGGAGCCCCATGGCCCACGTCGAGCAGGTCGCAGGCAAGCGGGACAAGAAGGCGGTGAGCAGCCCGTATCTGCACAAGCTGCAGCGCCGCCACTTCATCCTCTTCGACATCCTCCCCACGCTGGGCACCGTGGGCGCGCTGTGGCTCGCCTTCACCGTCCGGCCGCCCACGGCCCTGGACCTCACCCTGTTCGCGGTGATGTGGGCGCTGACGGGCTTCTCGGTCAGCATCGGCTTCCACCGGCTGTTCACCCATCGCGCCTTCAAGACGAGCACGCCCGTGCGCGTGCTGCTCACCGTCTTCGGCTGCATGGCGGCGCGCAGCTCCATGATCACCTGGACGTCGCAGCACCGGCGCCACCACGAGCTGGCGGACCACGAGGGCGACGTGCACTCGCCCAACCTGTTCGGCCAGACGTGGCGCCTGCGCCTCAAGGGCCTCTGGTACTCGCACTTCAGCTGGATGCTCAAGCACGAGTACCCCAACGTGGTGCACTACGTGCCGGACCTGCTGGCCGACAAGGCCATCATGAAGGCGGACCGGGGCTACCTGCGCTGGGCGGTGCTGGGGCTCGTCCTGCCCGGCGTCATCGCCGGCGCGCTGACGCAGAGCTGGCTGGGTGCGCTCACCGGCTTCTTGTGGGGCGGCGTGGTGCGCCAGTTCGTTGTGGCCCAGCAGGTGTCCGCGCTCAACTCGCTGACGCACATGTTCGGCACGCGGATGTTCAAGATGAAGGACAACCACAGCCACAACAACGCGCTCTTCGGCCTCATCACCTGGGGCGAGGGCTGGCACAACAACCACCACGCGTTCCCGGACTCGGCCAACTTCGGGTTCCGCTGGTACCAGCTGGACCCGGGCTATTGGATCATCCGCGTCATGGAGGCGGTGGGGCTCGTCTGGGACGTGAAGCGCCCGGACGCAGAGCGCATCGCCGGCCGCATCCAGCGCCTGGAGGCGCTCGACGAGCCCGCCGCCGAGCCCACCGCTGGCGCCCGGATGCCGGGCTGAGTCCCCCGTTCCCCACGACCTGCTTGCGCGAGGCTTCCATGCAGACCCGCTACCCCTCCCTCGTCACCGCGCTGCGCACCCATGCCTCCGACCACCCCGAGGACCGCGCCTACGTCTTCCTGGGAGAGCGCGGGGAGGAGGCCGCCGTCCTGACGTACGCGGAGCTGGACCGACGCGCCACCGCGCTCGCCAGGGTGATGGCCGCGAAGGCGGGCCCCGGTGAGCGCGCGCTCCTCGCCTTCCCTCCGGGCCTGGAGTTCCTCGTCGCCTTCTTCGCCTGCCAGTACGCGGGCATCGTGGCGGTGCCCACCATCCTCCCGCGCCAGATGCGCCTGCGCGACTCCAGCATCTCCATCGTCGAGGACTGCGCGCCCAGGCTCGGCCTCACCACCGCCGCGGCCCGCGAGGCCGTGAGCGCCGCCTACGCGCAGGTGCCCGCCGCCCGGAGCATGGAGTGGCTGGGCGTGGATGCGAACGCCACCGACGACAGCGGGCCGCCGCTCGCGGTGAGGGAGCCGGACCCGAACGCCATCACACTCCTGCAGTACACGTCCGGGTCCACGTCGGCGCCCAAGGGCGTGATGGTCAGCCACGGCAACCTGTGCGCGAACGTGGAGATGATCAGCCAGGGCGGCGACCTGTGGCGCCACGCGACGCGCGTCGGGTGGATTCCGATGTACCACGACATGGGGCTCATCTTTAACGCCCTCCAGGGCGCGTACGTCGGTGCGCAGTGCGTGCTGATGTCGCCCCAGGCCTTCGTCGCGCATCCGCTGTCGTGGCCTCGCGCCATCAGCACGTACCGAGCGGAGATGGCCATCGCGCCGAACTTCGCCTACGACCTGTGCCTGGAGAAGTACGACGCGGAGCGGATGAAGGGCACGGACCTGTCGTGCTGGGAGCTGGCGCTCAACGGCGCCGAGCCCGTGCGCGCCAGCACCATCACCCGCTTCGCGGAGGTCTTCGCCGCCCACGGCCTCCCCCGCTTCTCGCCGCGCCCCACCTACGGCATGGCGGAGGCCACCCTTCAAATCTCCGTGGGCAAGCGCGGCAGTCCGCCCCGGCTGTGGAACGTGGGGCGTGAGTCACTGCAGAAGGATCGCGCGCTGGCGCCCGCGCCCGGTGAGCGCTCGCAGGACCTGGTCGGCTGCGGCAGGGCCCTCACCGGCGAGAAGCTGGCCATCGTCGCGCCCGACTCGCACCAGCGGCTCCCCCCCGGGCACGTGGGGGAGATCTGGGTGCACGGCCCCAACGTCGCGCACGGGTACTGGCAGAAAGCGGACGCCACGCGGGAGATCTTCGAGGCCCGCATCGTCGGCGAGGACGGCGCCACGTGGCTGCGCACCGGGGACCTGGGTTGCATGGACGACACCGGCGAGCTGTTCATCACCGGTCGTCTCAAGGACATCCTCATCATCCGGGGCTCCAACTTCTACCCCCAGGACCTGGAGCTGACGGCGGAGAAGAGCCACCCCGCGATCCGCCGGGGACACTCGGCCGCCTTCACGCTGGCGGGCTCGCGGGAGCAGGAGCAGCTGGTCATCGCGTGCGAGGTGCGCGAGGACCAGGTCGCCGGCCTGGACGTGGCGGACGTCGTCGGCGCGGTGCGACGCGCGGTGGTCCACGAGCATGAGCTCACCACCTACAAAGTGCTGCTCACGACCTCCGGGGCAATACCGCGCACCACCAGCGGGAAGATACGACGCAAGGCCACCCGTGAGCTCTGGCAGAAGGAGCAGCTGCCCCTCGTCGGTCAGAGCTAGCGGGAGGAGGATGGCATGGGAGCGATTCGACGACTGGAGCCCACCGACCTGCCCGCCGCGGTCCGCATCTGCAACGCGGAGATTGCGCGAGGTGGCTCCACCTGGGGACCGGCGGAGCTGACCGCCGACCAGCTGGGGGCGCGGCTCTCCGGCGGGCCCCGGCCGCTGGAGTCCTGGGTGTGGGAGGACACGCCGGGCGAGCTGGCGGGCTGGGGTGCCCTGACCAGCCACACGCAACGCGACATCTACGACACCATCGCGGAGGTGGCGCTCTTCGTCGATGAGCCCAAGCGCCGCCATGGCATCGGCCGGGAGCTGGCGCAGCACGCGCTGGCCCGGGCACGCGCGCTGGAGCTGCGGGCGCTGGTGGTGCTCGTGCAGCCCACGCCCGCGTTCCTCATCGCGTGGTGTGTGCGCCAGGGCTTCCGCAACGTGGGCTGGCTCAAGGGCGTGGTGCCCGTGGGCGCCGAGTGGCGTGACACCCTCGTCTTCCAGAGGACGCTGACATGATGAGGCCCGCCGAGGAGCGAGACGCGCCCGCGCTGGCGCGCATCTACAACCAGGCGATGAAGCCGGGCATCTACGCCGTCCCGGTGAACAAGCCCGTCACCGCCGAGGACCGCGTCGCGTGGCTCAAGCGCTTCCAGGCGCCCTTCGGCGCGTGGGTCTACGAGACCCCGTCCGGTGACGTGCAGGGCTGGTGTTCGCTCATCCCCTTCGCCGTCCGGCCGTCCTACCCGGGCATCGCGGAGATCTCCGCGTACGTGGACGAGACGCATCGCGCGAGCGGCATCGGCGGCCTGCTCCTGGCGTGTCTGGTATCCGAGGCCCGCAAGCGCGGGCTGCGCTCGTTGGTGTCGCTGGCGTTCGAGAAGAACGTGGTCAGCATCTCCGGCTGTCTGCAGGCGGGCTTCCGGCCCATGGCCCTGCTGCCGGGCGTGGCGACCTTCGGCGACCACTTCGAGAACGTGGCGTGGATCCAGAAGGACCTCCTGGAGGAGGACCCGCCCGCGCTGCGTCACCTGCTGGAGAAGGTTCCATCGAGTCGAGGAGGCGCACGGTGATTCGTTTCGAGGAGACCTTCGTGGGTGACGAGCCGCTGCCCCGGGTCTGGCGCATCACCCAGGGACAGGACGCCTCGCGCGAGCAGATGGTGGACTGGCTGCGCGAGCACAAGGGCGCGCTCAACGCCGCCCGGGACAGACATGGCGCGGTGCTGGTGCGCGGCTTCCAGGCGCTGGACTCCGCGCCGGCCTTCGCGGACGTGCTGGGCGCCATCGCCAATGACTTGATGGAGTACGTGGGCGGCACGGCGCCGCGCAAGGTCGTCCACGGCCGCGTCACCACGGCGTCCGGACTGCCGGGGACGCACTCGCTCGCGCTGCATCAGGAGATGGCCTACCAGGCCAGCCGCCCCGACGCGCTGGCGCTGTTCTGCGAGGTGCCCCCCGACGAGATGGGCGAGACGCCGCTGGCCGACGCGCGGAAGGTGACCGAGCGGCTGGACGCGGGCGTGCGCGCGCGGTTCGACGCCCAGGGGGTCGGCGTGCGGCGCGCCCTGCGCAGCCCGTCCACCGGCGAGGAGAACAGCATCCCCCGTCCCTGGAACCAGGTGTTCCTCACCACGGACCGGGACGAGGTGGAGCGCATCGCGCGCGAGAAGGAATGGAAGGTGGAGTGGCGCCCGGACGAGTCCATGCTGCTGTGGCAGCAGGTGCTCCCCGCCTTCAAGGCCCACCCGCGCACCGGGGAGCGCGTCTGGGCGAACCAGGTCCACTACCACATGCCGGAGTGCATGGTGCGCTGGGCGCTGCGCGATGGCCGCTCCGCGGACGCGGCGGACCTGCGGCGACAGATGGCCGAGACGCCGGAGCTGATGGACCACTGCTTCCACCGCGACGGCACCCGCGTGTCCGCCGAGGACGCGGAGCACGTCTGGGACGTGCTCGAGCAGTCGGAGGTCCCCCTGCGTTGGGAGCGCGGTGACGTGCTGCTGCTCGACAACGTCCTGGCCATGCACGGCCGCCGCCAGTACCGGGGCCAGCGCCGCATCCTCGTTGGGATGATCAAGGACTGACGATGCCTCCCTCCTTCTCCCATCTGGTGGCCTCGCTGAACCTGTCGCAGCCGTTCCCGGGGCGGCGGGAGCTGGAGCGCAAGCGGGGGCGCCCCTACCGGGTCCGGCTGGGCGCCAACGAGTGTCTGTTCGGCGTGTCCCCCGCCGTCTCGCGGGTGCTGGCCACGCGCGGCGGTGAGCTGCCCTACTACTCGGACCCCGCGCAGTTCGAGCTGCGGACGGCGATCGCCCAGGGCCGGGGCTTGACGCACGAGCACGTGGTGGTGGCGGAGGGAATCGAAGGGCTGCTCGGCCTCTTCTCGCGGGCCTACCTGGACCCGGGCGACACCGCGGTGACCTCGCTCGGCGGCTACCCCAGCTTCGACTACTACGTGCGCGGCTGTGGCGGGCGACTGGTCCACGTGCCGTACACCCGCGCCGGATGGAACGACCTGGACGCGCTGGTCGACGCCGCGCGACGACAGCGCGCGAAGCTGCTGTATCTGGCCAATCCGGACAACCCCACGGGCACGCACCATGGCCCCGCGGAGCTGGAGCGGCTGCTGGACCAGCTCCCCGAGGAGTGCCTGCTGCTGCTCGACGAGGCCTACGTCGAGTTCGCGGACCCGGGCAGCGTGCTCCCCTTCACGCGCAGCCGCCCCAACCTGGTGCGGCTGCGCACGTTCTCCAAGGCCCATGGCCTGGCGGCCGCGCGCGTGGGCTATGCGCTCGCGTCTCCCGAGCAGGTGTCGACGCTGGACCGCATCCGTCAGCACTTCGCGGTGAGTCAGCTCTCCCAGGAGCTGGCGCTGGCGGCCTGGCGGGATGTCGACTTCCTGGGCCAGGTGATTGGCGCGACGCGCGAGGGACGGGAGCACTACGCCGAGCTGGCCCGGCGCGTGGGCGCGACAGTGCTCCCCAGCTCCGCCAACTTCGTGAGCTTCGACTTCGGCGGCACCACGCGGGCCCGAGCGGTCGCGCGCTGGCTGGACGAGAAGGACATCCTCGTGCGCCATCCCTCGGAGCCCTTCGGTCAGCTCGTGCGAATCACCGTGGGGCCGCTGGCGGCCCGCGAGCTGCTGGCGGAGGCGCTCGCCTCCGTCCCGAATCCCTGACGCGCCCGCTCACTCCGGGCGGTGGAGCTCGAACACCTTGCCCGGATTGAGGATGCCATGCGGGTCCAGGGCCTGCTTGAGCACGCGCATCACGGCCAGCTCGGCCTCGCTCCGCGAGCGCCACAGGTGCCCCTTCTTGAGCAGCCCGATTCCGTGCTCCGCGGAGACCGAGCTCGTCTGCCGCTCCAGCGTCCCATAGACGATGTCGTCGACGTCGCCGTGCGCGTCCGAGCCTCCCGCGCGGATGGACAGGTGCAGGTTCCCATCCGCGAGGTGTCCGAAGACATGGCAGTGGTGCGCGGCGCCGAAGCGCTCCGCGAGCCGCGCCTTCACCCGCGCGACATAGTCCTCCATCGCGTCGAGGGGCAGGCTGACGTCGTAGGAGAAGACGGGGCCGGTGCGCTTGAGCGGGTCCAGCTCCTCGCGCAGGCTCCACATCTCGCGGCGCTGCGCGGCGCTGGTGGCCACCGCCGAGTGGGCGAGGAGCCCCTGCGACTCCGCCTGGGCCAGGGCCGACAGCAGCGTCTCGTCGCCCTCCTCCGCCCGGGGCCCCATCGTCTCCACCAGCACGTAGTACTCACACCCCGCGGGGAGGATGGGCCGGCCGCGCGAGGGAGGCGTGGTCATCAAGTCGTAGAACGAGCGCCACATCACCTCGAACGAGGTGAGCTCGCCCTGGAGTCCCGCCTCCATCACCCCGAGGAAGCGGGCCAGGCGCTCGAAGCCGTCCACCGCCACCAGCGCCGTGTGGTGCCCCCTGGGCATGGGCCGCAGCCGCAGCACCACCCGCGTCACCAGCCCCAGCGTGCCCTCCGAGCCGATGAACAGGTGCTTCAGGTCATAGCCCGCGTTGTTCTTGAGCATCTTCCCGCGCGAGTCCACCACGGTGCCGTCAGCCAGCACCGCCTCCAGGCCCAGCACCGCCTCCCGCATCATCCCGAAGCGCAGCACGCGCGTGCCGCCCGCGTTCGTGGCCACGGTGCCTCCCACGGTGGCGCTGCCGCGAGCCCCCAGGTCCACGGGCACCATCAACCCCACCTCCTCCGCCGCCTCCTGCGCCGCCTGCAACGGCACTCCGGCCTGCGCCGTCAGGCAGCGATTGAGGACATCCACCTCCTCGATGCGCCGCATCCGGTCGAACGCGAGCGCCACCTCCTCCGCCCCGCACACGGCGCCGTGCACCAGCCCCGTCAGCCCCCCCTGCGCGACCACGGGCCGACGGGCCTGATGACACAGCGCGAGCACCCGGCTCACGTCCTCGGTGTCACGGGGCAGCAACAGCACGGATGACCGGCTCCCCGGCGCCATCCGCCGGGTGGCATCCACCCCCGTCAAGACAGACTCCGGTCCGATGGACTGCCGCAACCGAGCAATCAATGACTCCATGGCTGCTCTCTCCAAAAGAAGACACTCCACCCCTGGCGACGCATTGACCGTGACAATCCTTTACAATAGCATCCTCCAACTTTCCGGGAGGGACTCATGGCGAATGGGCGGCCTGGGGCTTCCGCGGACTCCGTCTACAAGCAATTGGAGTCCGCCTACAACGCATTCATGCTCGAACTGGGAGGGTCCTCGAACGAGGCCCAGCGGCGGGTCTTCATGGCCGCGCAGCAACCCTGGGACGGTGGCAAGGATTACGCCACGGCCCACGCGGAGCATCGCCAGCGGATCGACGACGCCTGGAAGGACGTCGACCTCACCCAGCGTTATCTGAATGCATTGAAGGATTACAAATCCGCGGTCGAGAAGGTCATGGCCAACACGGATGTCCATGCCCTGGACTCGATTGCGCTGATGGCCTGGTCGCAGACCTTTCATCACATCGCCATGTATGGCTATTGGCTGAACGACCCGGGGGTGCTGGGGAAGAGCGACACGCCCTCGGGAGGTGCTGAGCGCATCGAGCCGGATCCCAGCAGGAAGCCCACGCCGCCCCCCGCTCCCCCGAAGTAGCCCGAGCGCGCTCCGTGAGCCGCACGGTGCTGATGTTCGGAGTGGAGAGCCTCCTCGGCAGCCACCTGGTGGCGGACGCGTTGTTGTCGCCCCGGGAGCCGGGAGAGCTCGTTCATTGTGGGGTGTCGAGCCCGCCGCTCCAGGGAGCCCGCACGGGGCCCCTGGAGGCCATCCGTCACGCCGCGAGACACCTCGCGCCGACGATGTCGGAGGGCGTCCGCGAGGAGCTGCTGGCCGCGCGCCTGCGCTGGGTCGTTCCAGGGGCGTGGGACGCGCCGGTGGACGAGCTGTGGTGTCTGTCGTCGGCGGCCCTGGAGGTGTTGCCGCGCTCGCGCATCGGCGAGCTGAACCTGGTGAGCCAACCCTCCGTGTCGACGGAGGAGCTGGAGCGTCAGCTCGCGGGGCCGTGCGGGGCACGGGACATCCCCTGGCGGCTGTTCCGCCCGGGGCTCCTGCTGGGCGTGCCCTCCGAGGAAGGCACGGGCTGGAGTGAAGGGCTGCTGCCGCTGCTCTCGGCCCTGCACACGCTGAAGCACGAGGTCGAGGAGCGTGCCCCCGGGTACTTCGACCACCACGCGCTGCGGGTGCGCGCCCCCATCGACGCGCAACCGAGCGTCCTGCCGGTCCACCACGCCGTGAAGCTGTCGCGCGGACTGGCGAGCCGTCCCGACACTCGAGGCCGCGTCCTCGACCTCGTCGCGCCCGTGCCCCTTCCCTTCGCGGAGCTCTGCGAGCACCTGGGCCTGGAGTATGGGCTGAGCCTGCTCGCCGTCGGTCCGCATGAATCCCTGGCGCCCGTGGACCGGCTGTTCCAGCTGCGGCTCCGGGACTTCGAGCGACACCTGCACGTGTCACCACCTCGGGGCTCCGAGGAGCTCTACGCCTTCGCGGGCGTGGAGCCGCGAGCGCTGACGATGGAGCCCAGGGCCTGGCGCTCGATGTTCCGCGCCGTGAGGAAGGCCCAGGACGTGGCCCACGCGGAGCGGCGGCGGCGGGTCGACACGCTCTGGTCCTCGCTGCGACGCTCGACAGTGGCCGTCGGTGGCGACTCGGAGCTGACGTGCCTCTCCGGAGGCATGGGGGAGCCCCCGGTGGTCATCCTCAATGCGCTGGGACAGGGCCTGCGCTACTGGGCGCGGCTGGTGGAGCGTCTGCTCTCCAAGGGACGCCGCGTCCTGCTCTGGGAGCCACGGGAAGCGACGCGCCCTCTGCTCCTCGAGGACCAGGTGAAGGACCTGGAGGCGGTGCTCAACGCGGAGGGTGTCTCCCGCTGCCACCTGGTGGGCTGGTGCACCGGCGCCTCGGTGGCGGTGGAGTTCAGCCTCCGGCACCCGGACGCCGTCGTCTCGTCGGTGTTCCTCAATCCGTCGTTCAAGTGCGACGGCGGCCCGAAGGAGCTGGACACCGACTACGAGGAGACGCTGGAGCCGCTGTTCCGGATGCTCGACCGGCGCCCTGCGATGGTGTCCTCGGTGACGAACTCCCTGCGGACCCGCGCGAGCGCGCACCCGCCCGACTCCACCGAGGTCCTCACCCGGATGAACCGGGACCTCGAGACGGAGGTGCTGGCGCCGTTCCGGACGGAGGCGTCGACGCTCGACTACGCCCGGCAGCTCATCGACTTCTGGGCCTATGACGTCCGGGCCCGGGCCCGGGAGGTCCGCGCGCCCGTGCTGCTGTTGGGAGGTGAGCTGGACCGGGTGGCCTCGTCCGCGGCGGCCTGTGAAGTGGCTCGGCGCTTTGCCGACGGACGCTACCTGGAGGTCCACGCCGGGACGCACTACTGCCTCTATGACCGGCCCGCGCTCGTGGCCGAGGTGATGGAGCGGTTCTTCGAGGACCCGCGCCAGGTGGATGGCCTGTCCGGAGAAGTGGAGCACGTGAGATGAGCCAGCGCGTCGGCGAGCGCATCGCCAACCTCTCGCCCGAGAAACGCGCCCTGCTGGAGCGTCGCCTGCTCAGGCCCACCGCCGCGCCGGACCGCATCCCGAGGCGCCCCGGGGACTCCGGCCCACCCCCGCTGTCCTTCACGCAGCAGCGGCTGTGGTTCCTGGAGCAGTTGGAGCCGGGCAATCCGTTCTACAACCTGCCGCTCGCCACGCGCTTCCGGGGCCTGCTCTGGCCCTCCAGGCTGGAGGAGGCGCTGAACGAGGTGGTGCGCCGTCACGAGGTGCTCCGGACCACGTTCGTCCTCCAGGACGGGGAGCCGACCCAGCGCGTGGCGGCGCACCGCGCGCTCACGTTGCCGGTGGTCGACCTGAGCGAGCTTCCCCCCGAGCAGCGAGAAGCGGAGGCCGCGCGACGCACCGCCATCGAGGCCCACCGCCCCTTCCGCCTGACCGAGGAGCCACCGCTGCGCGCCACCCTCTTCCGACTGGCCGAGGACGACCACGTGCTGGTGCTGGGCATGCACCACATCGTCTCGGATGGCTGGTCGATGGGCGTGCTCGCGCGCGAGGTCTCCGCGCTGTATGCCGCGTTCAGCGCCGGCCAGCCATCACCGCTCCCGGAGCTTCCCATCCAGTACGCGGACTTCGCGGTGTGGCAGCGCGACTGGCTGCGCGGCGACGTGCTGCGACGGCACCTCTCCTACTGGAAGCAGCGGCTGGCGGGGATGCCCACCCTGCTGGACCTGCCCACGGACCGGCCGCGCCCTCCGGTGCAGGTGTTCCGAGGCGCCACGTACACCTTCCCGATTCAAGCCTCCACGGTGGAGGGGCTTCGCGCCGTGGGCCGCGAGCTCAACGCCACGCTCTTCATGACGCTGCTGGCGGCGGTGGATGTGCTGCTCCAGCGCTACAGCCGACAGACGGACGTGGTGGTGGGCGCGCCCATCGCCAATCGGACCCGGGTGGAGACGGAGGGGATGATCGGCTTCTTCGTCAACACGCTGGTCCTGCGCGCGGACCTGTCGGGGGACCCGACCTTCCGTGAGCTGGTGGCCCGCGTACGGGACGTGACGCTGGAGGCCTTCGCGCATCAGGAGCTCCCCTTCGACCGCCTGGTGGAGGAGCTCCAGCCCGAGCGCAACCTGTCCCACAACCCGCTCTTCCAGGTGATGTTCATCCTGCAGAACGCGCAGGCGAACCTGGAGGCGAGCACCCGCTTCGCCGCGCCGCAGTTCAGCGCCGGGACGTCGAAGTTCGACCTCACCGTGTGCGCCATGGAGACGACGGACGGCGGGCTGCTCATGGCCCTGGAGTACAACACCAGCCTGTTCGACGCGCCCACCCTGGTGAGCCTCGCGGAGAACCTCCAGGCCCTCCTGGCGAGCGCGGCGTCCCATCCGGAGCGGAGCATCTCGCGGCTCTCGATGAGCCCGCATGGCGAGGCACACGACGTCCCTCGCGACGAAGGCGACGCGCCGGACTTCGAGCTGCTCCATCAGCTCTGTGAGCGACAGGCGAGGCTCCGCCCGGAGGCGCTCGCGCTGGAGTCCCCTGGACGCACGCTGACGTATGGCCAGCTCAATGCACGGTCGAACCAGCTGGCGCGACGCCTGCGTGCGCTGGGCGTTGGCCCGGAGGTCCCCGTGAGCGTGTGCCTGGAGCGCTCACCGGACCTGGTCGTCGTCGTGCTGGCCCTCTGGAAGGCCGGGGGTGTCTACGTCCCGCTGGACCCGGCACATCCGCAGGACCGCATGGCGTATGTGCTGGAGGACTCGGGAGCGCGGCTCCTCGTGACGGAGGAGGCGCTGTGCGAGCGGTTGCCTCCCTTCCCGGGAACACGGCTCACGGTGGACACGCTCTGGGGCGCGCTGGAGGAAGAGGACCCGAGCGACCTGCGTCCCCAGGCCACACCGGACAACCTGGCATATGTTATCTACACCTCCGGCTCCACGGGGCGGCCCAAGGGCGTGGCGGTGGCCCACCGCACCGTGTGCAACGCGGCCGAGGCCGAGCAGCGCCTCTTCGATCTGCCGCCCTCGGCCCGCATCCTCCAGTTCTCCGCGTGGACCTTCGATGTCTCGCTGTTCGAGCTGCTGATGGCGCTGCGCTCGGGTGGGACGCTCTATCTGGCGCCGACGAAGGCGCTGCTGCCTGGAGCCCCGCTGTTGGAGCTGCTGAAGGAGCAGCGCATCCACGCTGTCACGCTGCCCCCTTCCTCGCTGGCGGCGCTGCCCTGGGCGGAGCTTCCCGAGCTGCGGATGATGGTGGTGGGCGGAGAGGCCTGTCCCCTGGAGCTGGTGACGCGCTGGGGGCGTGGACGGCGACTGTTCAACGTCTACGGTCCCACCGAGGGCTCCATCTGGAGCACCTGCGCGCTGTGCTCCGAGGACCTCCAGGTCACGCCGCCCATCGGCAGGTCACTGCCTCGGGTCCGCACGTATGTCCTGGACGCGAACCTGGAGCACGTCCCGTTCGGCGTCCCGGGTGAGCTGTACCTGGGGGGCGCGTGTGTCTCGCGCGGCTATCACCGACGGCCGGACCTCACCGGGGAGCGCTTCCTGCCGGACCCCTTCTCCACCGAGCCCGGCGCGCGCATGTACCGCACCGGCGACGTGGTGCGCCGTCAGCGCGAGGGCGACCTGTGCTTCGTGGGACGCGCGGACGAGATGGTGAAGGTCCGCGGCTACCGGATTGAGCCCGCGGAGGTCGAAGCGGCCCTGTTGAGCCGACCCGAGGTGCAGGCCGCCGCGGTGGTGGCCGAGCGCGCCGGCACCGATGGCGCGCGCCTGCTCGCATATGTCGTCCCCAAGGAGGGGCAGACGGTCGACCCGGCGAACCTGCGGGGAGCGCTCCGGCGAGCGCTGCCGGAGTACATGGTCCCCGCCGCGTTCATTCCGCTGGAGTCACTGCCCAGGACCTCGCACGGGAAGCTGGACCGCCGTGCGCTTCCCGCCGTGAGTCGGGATGCGCTCGCCCGGGCACGCGCGGAGCCGGTTGCGCCCCGCACCGCCACCGAGGCCCTGGTGGCGCGCGTGTGGGGCGAGGTCCTGGAGCTTCAGCGCGTCGGCGTGCTCGATGACTTCTTCGACCTGGGCGGCCACTCGTTGCTGGCCACCCGCATCGTGTCCCGGCTGTCCGCCGCGGCCGGGGTGGAGCTCCCGCTGCGCACCCTCTTCGAGCGGCCCACGGTGGCCGCGCTGGCGCAGGCGCTCGACACCTCGCGAGACAGCGGCGCGAAGTCCACCGAGCCGGCCCTCCTGCCGCTCGACAGGCAGGCACGACGCATCCCCATCCCCGTCGTCGGAAAGGACGCGCCCACCTCGGGGGTGTGAGCACCCACGAGCCGCGTGACGCCCACCATGGCCTCATCACCCGCGGTCCCGGAGCTTCGCGAGGCCTTCGTCTTCCCCGCCTCATACGCCCAGCGCCGCCTGTGGTTCCTCCACCAGTTCGAGTCCGCGAGCCCCGTCTACAACATCCCCTCGCCCCTCCGACTGGGCTTCGCGCTGAACGTGGAGGCCCTGCGCAAGAGCCTCGACGAGCTGGTGCGCAGGCACGAATCGCTGCGGACCACCTTCACGGCCGTCGACGGTGAACCCATGCAGGTGGTGGCGCCCTCGCGACAGGTGACGCTGGACATCACCGACTTGCGCTCGATGCCCGCCGCGCAGCGCGAAGCGGAGGCGCAACGGCTGGCGTCCTTCGATGCCCTGCGCCCGTTCTCCCTCGCCGAGGGTCCGCTGCTGCGCGTCTCGTTGGTGACGCTGGCGGAGGCAGACCACGTGCTGCTCGTGACGATGCACCACATCGTCTCGGACGGCTGGTCCATGGGCGTCTTCCTGCGGGAGCTGGGGGCGCTCTACAACGCGTTCAGCGCGGGCTGGCCCTCGCCCCTGCCGGAGCCGCGGCTCCAGTATGCGGACTACTCCCATTGGCAGCGGGAGCTGCTCCGCGGCGACGTCTACACCCGGCACCTCGAGTATTGGAGGACGCAGCTCGCGGGGGCGCCGCCTCGGCTGGAGCTTCCGACGGACAGGGTGCGTCCGTTGATGCAGGCCCACCGCGGCGCGGGGCACCTGGTGACGCTGGACGCCGACCTGCATGAGAGGCTCCGGGCCCTGGGGCAGCGCGTCGGGGCCACGCCGTTCATGGTGATGCTCGCGGCCTTCGATGTCCTCCTGTACCGCGCCACCGGACAGGAGGACCTGGTCGTCGGCACACCCATCGCCAATCGGGGACGACCCGAGCTGGAGGGGTTGATCGGCTTCTTCGTCAACACGCTGGTGCTGCGGACCCAGCTCTCGGGCGCGCTCGGCTTCCAGGACGTCCTGGCGCGCGTCCGCGAGGTGACGCTGGGCGCCTACGCCCACCAGGACATTCCCTTCGAGAAGCTGGTCGAGGAGCTGCAACCCGAGCGCAACCTGGGCAGCAACCCGCTGTTCCAGGTGATGTTCTCGTTCCAGAGCGCGGAGCGTCCCCAGGGCAGCGCATCTCCCGGTGGACCGGAAGCACCTCGGGTACCGACCACGACCTCCAAGTTCGACCTGACGCTGTCGGTGGCGGAGGCGCCGCGCGGTGGAGCATTCGCGCTGTTCGAGTACGACACGGAGCTGTTCGAGCCGGAGACGGTGACGCGGATGGGCTCGCACTTCCTCGCCCTGCTCCACGCCATCGTCCTTGCGCCGGCGCAACCCATCTCGAGGCTTCCCCTCCTGGGCGACGAGGAGCGGCGGCGGCTGTTGGTGGAGTGGAACGACACCACCGTGTCCCGGGAGGAGCCGGGATTCCTCCACCGCGTCATCGTGGCGCAGGCCGCGCGGACACCGGAGGCGGTGGCGCTCATGGCCGGGCTGGAGCGGGTGACGTACCGGGAGCTCGTGTCCCGCGCGAACCAGCTCGCGCGCTTCCTCGGGCGTCACGGCGTGGGGCCGGAGGTCCGGGTGGGCGTGTGCATGGAGCGTTCGCCGGAGCTGCTCGTCGCGCTGCTGGGCATCCTGCAGGCAGGTGGCGCGTATGTGCCGCTGGACCCGGAGTATCCCTCGGAACGACTGGCCTTCATGCTGGAGGACTCCGCGCCCGCGGTGCTCATCACCCAGGCGAGCCTCGCGTCGACGCTGCCCGGGACGCGTGCCCGCGTGCTCCGCCTGGACACGGAGTGGGCGGAGGTGGCTCGCGAACAGGACAGCGACCCGGCGCTGCCCGTGCACCCCGCGCAGCTCGCGTATGTCATCTACACCTCCGGCTCCACCGGGCGCCCCAAGGGCGCGATGAACTCCCATGCGGGCATCGCCAACCGCCTGGCCTGGATGCGCCAGACGTACCGGTTGGATGGGCGCGACAGGATGCTCCACAAGACGCCGACCAGCTTCGACGTGTCGATCACCGAGCTGTTCTGGCCGCTGATGACGGGCGCCACCGTGGTCATCGCGAAGCCCGGAGGACACCGCGACCCGGGTTACCTCATCGACCTGATGGCCGCTGAACGGGTGACCGCCGCGCACTTCGTCCCGTCGATGCTGCGAGTGCTGCTGGAGCACCGGGGAGTCGAGCGCTGCGAAGCCCTGCGGCAGGTCATCATCAGCGGAGAGGCCGTCACGCCCGACCTGGAGGCGCGCTTCCACGCACGCTTCCGGGCGGAGCTGCACAACCTCTACGGCCCCACCGAAGCAGCGGTGGAGGTGTCCGCGTGGACATGTCCTGCGACTGGCAGTGGTGGTCGGGTGCCCATCGGCAAGCCCATCCACAACACCCGGTTGTTCATCCTGGACGCGACGCTGGAGCCTGTTCCTGTCGGTCTCCCGGGGGAGCTGTTCATCGGCGGCATCGGCGTGGGACGCGGCTACCTCGGGCGCCCCGAGCTGACCGCGGAGCGCTTCATCCCGGACCCGTTCAGCACCGATCCCGGACAGCGGCTGTATCGCACCGGTGACCGCGCGCGCTTCCGGGCGGATGGGAACATCGACTTCCTCGGGCGACTGGATGACCAGGAGAAGATTCGAGGGTTCCGCATCGAGCTGGGCGAGGTGGAGGCGGCGCTGCGCTCGCATCCGTGCGTACGCCATGCGGTGGTGATGGCTCGCGAGGTGACGCCGGGCGACAAACGGCTGGTGGCCTATGTGGTGGGCGGCCCCAGGGAGGACCTGCCAGGCGCGCTGCGACGCCACCTGTCTCGCACCTTGCCCGAGCACATGGTGCCCACCGCCTTCGTGGCGCTGGAGGCCTTGCCGCTGCTGCCCAACGGCAAGCTGGACCGACGCGCGCTGCCGCTCCCTGGAGAGCTCGATACGGCGACGAGGACGGCCTATGTGGCGCCGCGTGGCGCGGTGGAGGAGAAGCTGGCGCACATGTTCGCCGAGCTGCTCGGCCGCGCGCGCGTCGGGGTCCACGACAACTTCTTCGAGCTGGGGGGACACTCCCTCCTGGCGACGCGCGTGGTGTCGCGCATCCATGACGCCTACGGCGTGGAGGTGCCGCTGCGCCGGCTCTTCGAGACGCCCACCGTGGAGGCGCTCGCGAAGGTGGTGGCGGAACAGGGGGCGACGCCGGTGGCCTCGGCCATTCCCAAGCTGGAGCGGGACACGGAGCTGGCGGACGTCGCCCACCTCTCGGACGCGGAGGTGTCGGCGATGTTGGAGGAGCTGGCCGCGCGCGGGGAGCTGGCGAAATGAGCGCTCCCGCCCTCGCCCAGCTCTCGCCGGATGAGCGCAGAGCCCTGTTGGCGCGGACCCTGCGGGACAAGGGCTCCCGGCCCGAGCCTCCGCTCTCCTATGCACAGGCGCGGCTGTGGTTCCTGGACCGTTTCCAGCCTGGGAACCCGACGTACAATCTTCCGGCGGTGACCCGGCTGACGGGGCCCATCGACCTGGCGGTGTTGCAACGCTGTCTCGATGCGCTCGTGCAGCGCCATGAATCCCTGCGCACCCTCTTCGCCCTGGTGCGCGGCGAGCCGGTGCAGCGGGTCCTGCCTGCGCTGGAGCTGAAGCTGTCCGCGGTGCGCCCTTCTGGCGAGGACGAGGCCACGCGCGCGGTGGAGGCGCAGCGACTGGCCATGGAGGAGTGTCGGCGACCGTTCGATCTGGAGCGCGGGCCGCTGCTCCGGATGACGCTCTACTCGTCGAGCGACACCGAGCACCTGCTCGTGCTGGTGCTGCATCACATCATCGCGGATGGCTGGTCGATGCGGGTGTTGTTCGACGAGCTGGCGCGGCTGTACGAGGCCTTCTCGGCGGGACGTCCCTCGCCGCTCCCGGCGCTTCCGCTCCAGTACGTGGACTTCGCGGCGTGGCAGCGGAAGACGCTGCGCGGAGAGGTGCTGGAGGGGCACCTGGCGTACTGGCGGAAGCAGCTCGCGTCGGTGCCCAGTCTGTTGGCGCTGCCCACCCATGGGCCGCGTCCCCGGGTGGTGGGTCAGCGGGGTGGTCATCACGTCTTCTCGCTCGAGCCCGCGCTGATGGAGCGGTTGGGGGTGTTGGGTCGGAGGGAGGGGGCGACGAGCTTCATGTTGCTGCTGTCCGCCTTCGCCACCCTCCTCCATCGGCTCAGTGGTGAGACGGACGTGTGCATCGGCACGCCCATCGCGAACCGGATGCGTCCGGAGCTGGAGGGACTGGTCGGCTTCTTCGCCAACACGCTGGTGCTGCGCGCCGACCTCTCGGGGACGCCGAGCTTCCGGCAGCTCCTGGGGCGGGTCCGGGAGATGACGCTGGGGGCGTTCGCGCATCAGGACCTGCCCTTCGAGAAGCTCGTCGAGGAGCTCCGACCCGAGCGCAACCTGGGTCACAACCCGTTGTTCCAGGTGATGTTCGTCCTGCAGAACACGGGGCCTCGTGATGCGAGCCGTGCACCGTCGTCCGACACGCCTCCGCTGTATTCGAGCGGCACGGCCAAGTTCGACCTGACCCTCTGCGTGACGGAGGCGGAGGCCGGGGCTCACGCGTTCTTCGAGTACAATCTGGACCTGTTCGAGGGCGAGATGATCGCCCGGCTCGCGAACAGCTTGCACGCGCTGCTGTGGGGCATCGCCGAGGAACCGGACAGGACGACAGCGTCGTTGCCGCTGCTGGACGCCGAGGCGCGGCGACGAGTCGAGGCGGCACAGCCGTTGCCGGAGGTGCCGGTCCGGTCGAGCGTCGAACGTGTGCACGAGAAGGTGTCCGCGAGAGCGATGCGCCACCCGGAGGCCGTCGCGGTCCAGACCGGTGAGGACGCGCTGAGCTACGGCGAGCTGGTCCACCGCGCGGACCTGGTGGCCCGAGCGCTGCGGACGCAGGGAGTCTCGCCGGGAATGTTGGTGGGGCTCTTCGTGGAGCCATCGCCGGAGCTGGTGGTGGCCCAGCTCGGTGTGCTGTGCGCAGGAGGAGCGTTCATCCCGCTCGACACGAGCGAGCCCCCGTCTCGACTGGCCGCCACCGTGGAGGCGCTGCGCCCGTCGCACATCCTCTGCCAGCAACATCAGGCCGCACGGCTGCAGGGGCTCCCTGGACGGCACATCCTCCTGGAGCATTGCCTGAGCGCTGATGCGCCCCCCACCGGTGACATGGCACCTCTCGCGGCTGGGACGCGCTCCGCTGGATTCGCACCAGCGAAAGAAGACGAGCCCATCCCTACGATTCGCGACGGGTTCGCTCGCTCCCTGCCACGTCCAGGCCCCGCGGCCCCACCGGCGGCAACACTCGATGGGCTTGCCTGCGCCCTGCCTCGTCCAGGTCCCGAGGGCCGGCCGCTGGGCGTGGTGATGAGCCACGCGGCCCTCGCGGCGGCATGTCGACTGCCTGACCTGAGGCTGAGCCCCGACGATTGCCTCTCCTTCCCTGAAGGGGCGTGGGACGAAGCCGCGCCCTTCTTGCTGTTGGGCGCGCTCGCCGCCGGTGCCCGGCTCGCGCCTCTGTCAGGTGGGCGAAGCCTGACTCCGCGCAAGCTGGCCATGCATCTGCGCGAGCACTCGGTCTCCGTCATCGCGTTGACCACGCCCATGCTCGTGAAGCTGGGCCGTGAGTTCCCCTGGTCCCTCCGCTCCCTCCGACTCGTGTTGTGGACCGGCGGCCCCGACGAGGAGGCCCTGCTGACGAGCTCGCTTCCTCCTGATGTCCTCAGTCGCGTCCTCCACGTGTACGGCTGGACAGAAGTCGGCGGAATCGCCGCGCTCCGTCCCGTGGCGGCGCCCTCTCCTTCCGAGCGCCCCGTCACCCGAATCGGTACACCCGTGGCGGGCACCACCCTGCACCTGCTCGACGAAGCCCTGTCCCCCGTTCCATCGGGCTTCGTCGGGGACCTGTACATCTCGGGTGAGCAGCTCGCCTCCGGATATCTCTCCTCACCCGAGCGCACCTTCCCCCGCGACAACCTGGTGCGAACGGGAGACCTCGCGCGTCGCTTGCCCGACGGAGGGCTCGAGTGGGTGGGTCGACGCGATGGGCGACACCTGCATCGCGGAACACGCCTCGAACTGGGCGAAGTCGAACAGGCCCTGCGTGCGCATCCCCAGGTGACGGAAGCCACGGTCGTCCTCAGGCCGGGCTCGCAGTTGGTGGCCGCCGTGGTCGCCCCGTCCTCGGAACGCAAAGCCCTTCGACAACACCTCGAGGACCGACTCCCCGACTCCGCCCTGCCCGACTCCTTCCTCTTCCTGGACGCACTTCCACGTGCCCCTACAGAGGAGCACGCACGCCGAGCCCTGCTGACCGAGCTCGAACGTCGAGACACCGCCGGTGCCTCGGCAGCGCCCTACTCGGCACCGCGTGACCCCGTGGAGGAAACCCTCGCCCGCATCTGGGCCCAGGCCTTCAGCCTGGAGCGCGTGGGCATCCACGATGACTTCTTCCGCCTGGGTGGACACTCCCTGCTCGCGACCCAGGTCGTGGCGCGCGCATGCGATGCGTTCGGCGTGGACCTGCCCCTGCGTCAGCTCTTCGAGGCGCCCACCATCGCGCAGCTCGCGCGAACCATCGAGCGACTCGGCCACGACTCCGGCCGTCCTCCCCCCATCCGCCCCGCGCCCAGGGACCGCCCGCTCCCGCTCTCCTTCGCGCAGCAGCGCCTCTGGTTCCTCGACCAGTTCGAACCCAACAGCGCCTTCTACAACATCCCCACCTCCTTCCGGATTCGGGCGCCCCTCGACGTGGCCGCGCTCCAGGGGAGCCTGAACGCCCTCGTGCTCCGGCACGAGTCGCTCCGCACCACGTTCACCGTGATGGACCAACAACCGGTCCAGGTCATCGCGCCCCCAGGCAGTGTCGCCCTGCCAGTCGTCGACCTGCGCTCCTGGCCCGAGGCCACGCGAGAACACGAGGCCCAACGACTCGCCGCCCTCGAAGCGCAGCATCCCTTCGACCTCTCACGCGGCCCGCTGCTGCGCGCCCGGCTCCTGCACCTCGCGGACAACGACTACGTCCTGCTCCTCACCGTGCACCACATCGTGGCCGATGCCTGGTCGGCCGACGTGCTCTTCCGTGAGCTGAGCGTCCTCTACGAAGCGGGCCGGACGGGCACACCCGCATCGCTGCCTCCGCTGGAGCTCCAGTACGCGGACTTCGCGGCCTGGCAGCGACAGTGGCTGACGGGCTCCGTGCTCGAACGTCAGCTCGCCTATTGGAAGGAGCACCTGCGCGGCGCGCCGCCCGTGGTGTCGCTGCCCACGGACAGGGCGCGTCCTCCGGTCCAGGTCTTCCGAGGCGGCCTCCATCCCTTCACCCTGCCCTCCACGGCCTTGCTGCGCTTCTGCCAGGCCGAGGGCTGCACGTTGTTCATGGGGCTGCTCGCGGCGTTCAACCTGCTGCTCCACCGCTACTCGGGGCAGGACGACCTGGTGGTCGGCTCCCCCATCGCGAACCGGGTGCGTCCCGAGCTGGAGGGGATGATCGGCTTCTTCGCCAACACGCTCCCCATGCGCACCCGCGTCACCGGCGAGGAGAGCTTCCGGCAACTGCTCGCACGCGTCCGCGAGGTGTCGCTCGGCGCCTACGCGCACCAGCACCTGCCCTTCGAGAAGCTGGTCGAGGAGCTGAACCCCGGACGCAACCTCGCGTACAACCCGCTGTTCCAGGTGATGCTCGCCCTGCAGAACACGGGGCGACCCTTGTCCGCGGAGGGCGCGAGACTGGCCTCCGGTGCCCCCGCGATGGGCACGGGCACCGCCAAGTTCGACCTCATCCTGTTCGTCGCGGAGACCTCGGAGTCCCTCCAGGCGAGCCTCGAGTACAACTCGGACCTGTTCGACCCGGAGACCATCGCCGGGATGGCGTCCCACCTGCGCAACCTCCTCGCCTCCGCGCTCGCCACACCGGACCTCCCCGTCGCGCGGCTCTCCATGCTGGACCCGGCGGAACAGGCCGCGCTGGCGCGCTGGAATCCGCCCCGTACGCCCGCGCCGGACCTGTGCGTGCACGAGCTGTTCGCGCGGCAGGCCGAGCGCACCCCGGACCTGCGAGCCGTCCTCCTCGGCCCCCGCGCCCTGACCTACCGCGAGCTCGATGAACGCTCGGAGGCCCTGGCCACACGCCTGCGTGGACTCGGCGCCGGGCCTGGGGTCGTCGTCGGAATCTGCCTGGAGCGCTCGCTGGAGATGGTGGTGGCGGTGCTCGCCGTCCTGCGCTCCGGGGCCGCGTACCTGCCCCTGGACCCCGGGTTCCCGAAGGAGCGACTCGCCTTCATGCTCACCGACGCGAAGGTGCCCGTGGTGCTCACCCACCGGGGCACACGCGAGCGGCTCCCCGTCGACCTCGCCCGGCTCATCGACTGCGACGAAGAGGACACCGCCCCGCTCCGCCCCATCGCGCCACGGGCACCACCGTCACCGGACTCGCTGGCGTACGTCATCTTCACCTCCGGCTCCACGGGCACCCCCAAGGGCGTGGCGATGCCGCACCGTCCGCTGGTCAATCTGCTCCACTGGCAGATGGCCCGCTCCCAGCTCCCCCTTGGCGCGAGGACATTGCAGTTCGCGTCCTTGAGCTTCGACGTGTCCTTCCAGGAGCTGTTCTCCACGTGGTGCGCGGGCGGCACGCTGGTCCTCGTCACGGAGGAGCAGCGCAGGGACCCGGAGGTGCTGTGGCGCCTGCTCGCGACCGAGGACATCCACCGCGTCTTCCTCCCCTACGTCGCGCTCCAGCAGCTCGCGGACCGGGCCCGGGAGCTGGGTGGCACCCCCGCCAGCCTGCGCGAGGTCATCACCGCGGGCGAGCAGCTCCAGATCACTCCGTCCATCGCCCACCTGTTCTCGCGCCTCCAGGCCACGCTGCACAACCAATACGGTCCATCGGAGACCCACGTGGTGAGCGAGCTGACGCTGGAAGGTCCTCCCGCGTCGTGGCCCGCGCTCCCCGCCATCGGTCGCCCCATCCCCAACGCCACGCTCCACGTCCTGGATCGCTGGGGACAACAGGTCCCCGTGGGAGTCCCAGGTGAGCTCCATCTCGGCGGGATGATGCTCGCGCGCGGCTACCTGGGCCGTCCCGACGCGACGGCGGAGAAGTTCATCCCCGGCCCGCCCGACCCATCCTGGCCCGGCGAGCGCCTGTACCGTACAGGCGACCGAGCGCGCTATCTGCGCGACGGCACCGTCCAGTTCCTGGGGCGCGTGGACGAGCAGGTGAAGATTCGCGGCTATCGGGTCGAGCCCGGCGAGGTCGAGGCACGGCTGCGGCAACACCCGGCGGTGAAGGAGGCCGCGGTGACGACCCGGCCCGACGGAGAAGGACGCCCCAGGCTGGTGGCCTTCTTCCAGACGGTGGATGCTCGCGACCTCGCGGCGAACGAGCTGCGCACATGGCTCGGGGCCTCGCTGCCCGAGCACATGGTGCCGTCGGCGTTCGTGCGGATGGATACCCTGCCCCTCACGCCCACCGGCAAACTCAACCGGCGCGCCCTGCCCGACTCCGACGAGGTCCTGCCCGCGACCGCGGACCGCTTCGTCGCGCCAAGGACGCCCGTGGAGGAAGCCCTGGCGAAGCTCTGGACGGAGCTGCTGCGAGTCGCGCGCGTGGGCGTCCACGACGACTTCTTCGAGCTGGGAGGCCACTCGCTGCTCGCGACCCGACTGGTGTCCCGCATCCGCGGTGAGCTGGGGACGGAGCTGCCCCTGCGACGCGTGTTCGAGGCGCCCACCGTCGAGCGGCTCGCGGTGGTCATCGTCCAGACCCGTGCGGATGCAGCGAGTGAGGACGAGGTGGCCCTGCTGCTCGCGGAGCTGGAGGCGCTCCCCGCCGAGGAGGCCCAACGACAGTGGGCGGCGCTCCAGGAGGAAGGTCCATGAGCCACGCCCGGAACGAGGAGACGCCGATGGACGCCATCGACGTGCGTCGGATGCTGCCCCGCCTGCTGGAGCATCCCTCGCGCGAGGTCATCACCTTCGAGAAGGGCAAGGTCGTCCGCCGAAGCCACGCGCAGGTGCACGAGGACGTCGTGACGACGAGGGCCGCGCTGGAGCGCTGGGGCATCCGCCCGGGCATGCGCGTGGGCCTCCGGGCACCGAACTGCTACGAGTGGCTGGTCCACGACCTGGCGCTGCTCGAGCTTCGCGCCGTCACCGTCGCGTTCCCCGACGACTTCGCCGCGAGACCTCCCGACGAGCTGCTCGAGCGCTACCAGCTCTCCTTGCTCCTGGTCCCAGGAAGGCAACGTGAGGGACACACGAACGCCGCCCTCGCCGCGCTCGATGGCCCCAACGACGGCGTGCGCGCCATCGAGCGAGGCACCGAGCCACCCCCGGAGGGCTTCGACCAGCCCTGGCTCGTCTTCTCGTCGGGCTCCTCGGGGTGGCTGAAGGGGCTCGTCCTCAACCGCCGGGGGGTCGAGGAGAGCCTGGACGCCTTCGTCCGCGCGGCGGGGACCCGCTCCGATGACTCGATGCTGTTGTTCCTGCCCATCTCCAACTTCCAGCAGCGGCTGATGTACTACGCGGCGTTCTGGTACGGGTTCGACCTCATCGTCACGGAGCCCGTCCACCTGTTCCGCGCGATGAAGGAGCTGCGGCCCACCGCGCTGGTGGCCCCGCCCACGCTCTACGAAGCGATCGAGACCCGCTTCGGCAACCTGCCCCGCTCGAAGCAGCTGCTGGCCCGGGTCCTCGGAGCAATCGCCCGGCGTCTGCCCTCCCGGTCCGCGCGCGACGCCATGGCCCGGAGGATCTTCCGCGAGGTCCACGAGACGCTCGGTGGACGCATGCGCTTCATGGTGACGGGGATGGCCCCCACCAAGCGCTCCACGCTGGAGCTGCTCGAGCTGATGCGCCTGCCGGTCTTCGAGACCTACGGCGTCACCGAGTGCGGCTCGGTCTCCCTCAACACCGCCGAGGCCCACCGGCTGGGGAGCGTGGGCCGGCTGCTCCCGGGTCCCAAGGTGGAGCTGGCGCCGGATGGGGAGATCATCGTCCACCGCGAGCACATGTACGCGACCGGCTACTTCGAGTGCGCGGAGGGCGAGAACGAGAAGACCTTCATCGGCGGCAATCGCGTGGCCACGGGTGACGTGGGGCGCTTCGACGCGGAGGGCTACCTGTACCTGGTGGGCCGCAAGAAGGAGATCATCATCACCTCGGGCGGGGAGAAGGTGCATCCGGAGCTGGTGGAGGCGGAGATCGACCGCTGCCCGGAGGTGGCCAAGTCCGTGGTGTTCGGCGGCGGCACCCTGACGTGCCTGGTCGCGGTGGTGCTCCCCAAGAACCCCGACGACGTGGAGGCGAAGCGCCGCATCGAGCGCCACGTGGAGGAAGTGGGAGGACAGCGGCAGTCGCTGCGCGTGGGGCGCGTGGTGTTCGCGCAGGAGGCCTTCACGCGGGAGAACGGGCTTTTGCGCCCGAATCTGAAGTTGGACCGCAAGCGCATCGGCGACGTCTTCCAGACCCAGCTCGACCGCGCCGCGAGCTGAGCACCCCGCAGGACTTCGAGGAGCACCATGACGGGCGACCCGACGTTCGAGGAGAAGGTCATCGCGATGATTGCCCAGGCCGTGCCGCGCCGGTTCCGCAAGGCGGCGATCACACCGGAGCTGAGCCTGCGCAAGGACCTGGGCATCGACTCGCTCGGCGTGGCGAGCCTGCTGTTCCGGCTGGAGGAGACCTTCGGCGTGGCCCTGGACGAGCTCGCCTCGGACGTGGACCTGGGCCGGCTCCACACCGTGCGGGATGCCATCGACATGAGCCGGCGCCTGGTCGAACAGGCCCGCGCGGCCGGCCCTCGGGCGGAGTCGGCATGACGCAAGGCCCTCCACCGCGCATCATCGACGCGCACTGCCACATCGCCTCGGAGCGGTTCATCCCCCGCTCCTTCATCGACGGCGTCGTGGCCAACGGCGTCGCGGCCCTCACCGCGCAGGGCGTGCGCGCCACGCCCCAGAAGCTGGCGAACGCCTACCTCCAGAAGCTCCAGGACCCGCTCTGCGACCAGTTGGTGGCGGAGATGGAGGCCGCGGGCATCGAGCGCGCGGTGCTGCTCGCGGCCGACTACAGCTACGCGCTCACGGACTGTCCGATCACCGTCGAGGAGACCCTCCTGGCGCACGCCGAGGTGCTGAAGCGCCACCCCGGGAAGCTGGTGGTGTTCGGCGGCGTGGACCCCCGGTGGGGGAAGGACGGCGTGGACCTGTTCGAGCGCTCGCTGGTGGAGTGGGGCTTCAGCGGGTTCAAGGTGTATCCCCCGTGCGGGATGAGCCCCAGCGCGCCGGAGCTGTTCCCCTACTACGAGCTGTGCGCGCACCACCGCGTGCCGGTGGTGGTGCACATCGGGCCCACGTCACCGGTGCTGGCGTTCGACACGTCGACGCCGCTGATGCTGGACCTGGCGGCGCGCTCGTTCCCCACCGTGAACTTCATCCTCGCGCACGGCTCGGTGAGCTACCCCGACGAGTGCGCCATGCTGTGCGCGTACCGGCCCAACGTGTACCTGGATGTCAGCGGCTATCAGAGCCAGTTGAGGACCTCGTCGGACGAGGCCCTGCGGCGCGTGGTGGCTCGCGGCATCAACCACAAGGTCCTCTTCGGCACGGACTGGCCCGTGTTCCGCATGCAGGGGGACCAGCGTGCCTTCGTGGACGTCCTCACCGCCGAGGAGGGTCCGCTGTCCCTCATCACCGAGCTGGAGGCCCGCCTGGTCCTCCATGACAACATGGCGCGTCTGCTCGCCGGAGCTGCTGGGAACGCCTCGAACCAGGCTCGTGTCGCAAGCCGTTGACGCTGTCTCCACCCCGGAGAATGGACCATGACCACTGCCCCCGTCGTCGAAAACCTCTCATTGGCGAGCCGAGGTCCGACGCGCCCGCTGATCCTCAGCGACCGCCAGGGCTTCGACCGCCGCTGGTTCGCGCCGAACCTGAAGGCTGTCTACGTCCCCACGCACCCGGAGCAGGTGCTCGCCATCGTCAACGAGGCGCTGTCGACCCATGGGCGCAACGTGAAGATCACCTCTGGCCGCCATTGCTACGAGAACTTCGTCTACAACGATGAGACGGCCGCGGTCATCGACATGTCCGCGCTGAACCAGGTCGGCTTCGACAACGCGAGGCAGGCGTACTTCGTCGACGCGGGCTGTGAGAACTGGACCGTCTACCGCACGCTGCTCAACACGTTCGGGAAGACGCTGCCCGCGGGCTCCTGCTACTCGGTGGGCGCGGGCGGGCACATCACCGGAGGGGGCTACGGGCTGCTGTCCCGGCTGCACGGCCTGACGGTGGACCACCTGAGCGCGGTGGACATCGTCACCTGGGACGCGGCCGCGGGCCGGGGGAAGCTGAGCCATGTCTCCGCGTCCAGCGCGGACCCGGACGAGAAGGACCTGTTCTGGGCGCTGCGCGGCGCGGGCGGCGGCAACTTCGGCGTCATCGCGCGGTACTACTTCCAGCAGCTCCCGGACGCACCGGACCACGCCACGCTGTGGACGCTGGCGTGGGACTGGTCCAGCCTGGACCTGACGGCCTTCACGAACCTGCTCGCCGAGTACGCGGACCTGGTGACGACGCTGCCCGACAGCAACTTCACGTTGCTCAAGTTGAACCACGTCGCGGCGAGCCAGGTGGGCATGGTGTTGCAGGTGACGTCCCCGGCCGGGACGAAGCATGACCAGCACCGCAGGCACGCGGAGGACAGCGTGGCGCGCATCCAGAAGCGCTTCGCGAAGGTCGCCCGGTCCAGACCGCTGGTGAGGCCGCTGGGAGGCCACCCGGGGATGATGACGCACCTGCTGGCCAGCGATGAGGCCCAGCACATCACCTATCTGGAGGCGCTCCAGACGCTGAACGGCTCCGGGCCCAACCAGTTCGGCAAGTACAAGTCCGCGTACATGAAGAAGGCGTTCCCGGCCGAGCAGGTGACGGCCATCTACGAGTGGCTCCACCGCTACCCCTCGGGGATTCCCCAGGCGGACATGGCGCAGAGCCTGCTGCAGGTGGACAGCTACGGCGGGGCCATCAACCGCTACCCGGCGGACTCGACGCCGGTGCCCCAGCGCAGCTCACTGATGAAGCTCCAGTACCAGACGTACTGGAACAACGCCTCCAAGCCCGGCGAGGGCCTGATGTCGCCCTTCCGGGAGCAGGCCGAGGCCCACGTGAGCTGGATCAACGGCTTCTACAAGGACGTGTACGCGGCGTACGGCGGGACACCCAATCCCACGCGGGACTCCACGGGCACGGTGGACGGCTGCTACTACAACTACCCGGATGAGGTGCTGGGCACCCATGCCCGGGGCAACGTGGACCAGGCCCTGTGGCTGTACTTCCTCCAGAACTTCCGTCAGGCACCGCGCAACCTGGTCAAGGTGAAGCGCCGCTGGGACCCGACCAACTACTTCCATCACGCCCAGTCGATTCCCGTGAGTTAGTGATAGGCTTTCGAGCGACCCTCCTGCAAGGGAGGGCCTCCACTCGAATGACAGGCAAGGAAGAGCCCATGCGCTTCGGACAGCTGACGCGGAGTCTGACGATTTCCATCGCGGTCCTGACGACGGCCTGTGGAGGTCCCGAGGCTTCAGGGGAACAGGAAGCGGACGTCGAGTCCCGTCATGCCGAGGCGCCGCCCGTCTGCGACTCCGAATTCAACATCCACTACTTCAGCGACGAGACGCTCACCACCCGCGTCGGCTCCTGGCGGTGCGTGTGCGGCCTGCCCCAGGGCAGGACGGGCCATACGACGCCGTATGTGAAGATCCTCATCCCCGAGACCCCCTGCGAGTCCATCGCGCGCTGACCTGGGAACGGGACGGCCGGGAGGACAGTCTCCCGGCCGTCCTCATGTCAGCGGTGAGGTGCCACGGTTACCGGACGCTGCTGAGCTCGGCGACGCGCGCCTGGATCCACGGCAGGAAGCTGGAGACCTGGGTGTAGACCCCAGGGAGCCCCGCCCTCGCGCAGCCCACGCCGAAGCTCGTGATGCCGTGGAGCACGTACTTCGTCCCGGACTTCATGACCAGCGGTCCCCCGCTGTCTCCCTGGCACGCGTCCTTGCCCCCCTGCGCATAGCCTGCGCCCAGCATGGTGGGGCCGTCGATCTCGATACCTTGCGTGCGATAGCTCTGCGCCAGGGCCCTGTCACCAACAATGGGAACACCGACCTGCAGCAGGATGCTGGAAGAGTCATAGCCCCCCTCTCGCGTCAGGCCCCAGCCCGCGATGGACGACATCGTGCCCTCCGCGAGCTCCGCGCCCACGGCCGGAAGACACACGGCCTGGACGCTCAGCGCGTCGGTGAGGGACACCACGGCGGAGAGGTTGGGACGCTGGGGCACGGCGGGCTCGCCACACGTTCCCCCGATGCGGATGGGGCGCTCCAGCTTGAGGACGGCGATGTCGTTCTTCGTCGTGTCCCAGTCGTACTGCGGATGATAGACGGCTTTCGCCACGCGGACGGCCACCTGCGCGGACGTGGGTCGATAGAAGTCGTGGGCTCCCGCGACCACCGTCACGCCCGCGTATCCATCCACGACACAGTGCGCGGCGGTGAGGACGATGTCGGTCTCCTGCTTGCTACCCACCCGGATCAGGCTGCCACCACAGAAATGGTTCCCGCCCTGCTGCAGGCTGACGATCCAGGGCCACGAGCCGGGACGCGCCTCGACGCCTCCCACGATCTCCTGCGTCCCCTGCTCCAGGGCCTCGGGCATCTCCAGCTCCGACCCACCACACCCCAACAGCCCGACCGCGACCACCACACGACTCACGAAACGCAACGCAGCCTCCAGTTCCAGATGGGCCCGGACGACTGCAATGCGTGAACCAGGGGCCACCCAGAAGGAGCCCCGCGCGCGAACCCCGACAAGGAGCATCGCTGACACGTCATGCGCTCCGGGAGCTTGGAGCGTTGACGCGTCAGCTTCCCCCTGGGCAGTCCCGGGCTCAGACGAAGACGAAGTCGTCGTCGTCGTCCGAGTCCTTCTTGCTGTTGTCCACGGGAGGCTGTGGCTTCGGGAGCTCCCCGCTCTTGACCAGGGGCTTGGGCGAGTCGAAGTAGTCCTCCACGATGACGAACTCGTCCATGAACTGCCGGTTGAGGTTGTCCAGGACCTGCTGATGCTCCGCGCGGAACCCGACGGCGGCGTCACGCGGGTGGCGCGCCGTGGGAGGCAGAGCGCCGTCGTTCGCGACGAGGTGCCGCGCGATCTGGATGATCCACGGACCGCAGCTGTGCTGGCCGTCCTTGTAGCTCCCCATGACATCGTCCTGGTAACGGATGCCGGAGCGCTCGACCAGCAGGTCCGGGAACGCGCGCCGCAGCGTGCCCAGGTTGGGCACACCTTGCGGCCCCAGCGGGTCGACGAAGAGCACACGCGCCTGGCCCCGGACGCCTCGCGCCGGAGGCGCCACCTTGATGTAGATGAGCCCCCAGTGGTTGCCATTGATGTTGTAGGGCTGGACGAGGACGCGGGGCGGGCCATCCGCGACCATGCCCTGGAGCGCCTCGTCATACGTGTCCGGCGCGATGCGATTGAGCACGTAGAGGTTGATGCCACGCAGCACGACCACGTTCGGCACGCCGCGCAGGTAGTGGCGCAGGAGCGTGTCGATCTGCTGGTCCGTGTAGTAGTGCGCCCCCTCGATCTTGTCGTGGTTCTCGAAGGCACTGGAGGACGAGTCCTTCGTCGAGGGCGAGGACCCGCCCGTCGTCGTGGAGGCGGTCTGCTGCGTCGTCCCCGTCGACGGGGACGAGGACACGGGCTGCAGGCGCTTGAGGCGATCCCGCTCCTCCTTCTCCTTCTTCGCCGTCTCCTCGTCCTTCTTCAGGATCTCCATCAGGTCCGGCGGCGCGCGCAGGTCGACCCGCAGGACCTTCCCCTGGTTGCCGGCGTTCAGGAGCGGCTCGGACCAGTCCTGACCCGAGCCCTTCCGGGCGAAGAACGAGGGCGACTGGAGCCCCCCTGGCATGCGGCCACCGAAGAGCTCGGGACGCGGCAGCGGGCTCCCATGCCCCATGCCCATCAACAACCGGCTCGCGGGCAGCTCGGACATCACCCCACGGCCCGACCTGGGCTTGGGAGGATTCTTGAGGGTCTTGCATCCCCCATCACAGCGGGGATTGACGCAATGCTTGCCCGAGAAGGACCAGAGCGGCTCCCAGTAGTTGCGCAGCATGTCGCCCACCGCGACCGGCCCCTCCACCAGGTAGTTGAACTCCGAGAGGAAGCCTGGATACAGGTTGTCGGACCCGACCACGTACGCCTGGTCGTCGGCGATCATGATCTTGGAGTGGTTGCCCGGCGCCGACGGGACCTTGGGGAAGACCGCGCCACTGGCCTTCTGCACGGACTCCACCGCGTTGCCGATGATGCCCTTGACCGGCGGCACCTCGGAGAGCGCCTTCTGCTTCAAGGTCGCCGTGTAGCCCTCGGGCGTCAGCTGCGGCCAGAAGTACGACTCCCCCTCCCGCGTCTTATCCCGGGGCACGTCCGTGTAATAGAACGGCGCGATGTGCAGGCGGTCCAGGGCGCGAAGCCGCCGCTCGGCATCCGGCCGCAGCGCGTCCTCCAGCGTCCTCGCCATGTAGTACTGGAACAGCTCGAACGTGCGGCACGCGCCCGAGCCGAACGAGTACTGGTCTCCTTCCGCGCCCGCGCCCGCGTCCAGGGGCGACACCACCACCTGCACCACCAGGTGCGGGTTGACGAGCAGCGACTCCATGATCCAATGACAGACGACGTGCGAGGACCACTTCTTCTTCCACGCGCTCACCAGGTCCATCTGCGACAGGCGCAGCACGTCCGTGCAGCCCATGATGAGGTTCTCCTTCATGAGCTCGGACGCCTTCTCGTAGTCTTCCTTCATGTCCGAGCCGGACCAGTGCTTGCCGATGGACAGCACGCGCGTCGCGCGCTTGTACTCCCCCATGCCCGCGTAGCCGATGGTCCGGTCCTCCTCGAAGACGGGCTGCTCCAGGTCCCTGAGCGTCTGCAGGTCGTCCTCGCGGATGACATCCGGCAGGAGGTCCTCTTCGGTGTCCTCCTCCCAGACGGTGGGCAGCGGCTCGTTGCCGATCCGGCGGCGGGCGCGAGGACTGTCCACCGGCAGACCGCCGATGTGGATCCTGGAGAAGAGCTCGTAGCGCTGCGCGCGCAGGTCCTGGGCCTCCTTCAGGTCCAGCGGGTCCAGGGGCTTTCGCACCTCCGCCTTGTCGTCGTCCCCGTTCACCCACGTCAGGGTGTCCGGGTCCAGGCGCTCCTTGGTCACCACGTCCGTCCTGCAGGACCACATCCGGTTCAGGAACCGCTGCGCGCCCAGAGCCCCCGCGCCGTGCATGACGACGGACACGTCGTGCACGGGGGGATAGCTGGTGAACAGGTCCATGTTCAGGTTGTGCCCGCCGACCAGCGCCTCCGCGCCATCCGAGGCGACGATCTTCGAGTGGTTCCACGTCATCTTCGTGAAGTCGTCGTCGGAGTCCGGCGCCAGCCATGACGGCAGCGACGCGCTGACGAAGGCGGAGAAGCCCGACAGCAGGCCCTCCTGCAGGCGGTAGAACTTCGCCATCCAGATCTCCGGCACCGCGCCCCAGTCCTTCTTGCGAGAGCGCACCAGCCGGATCAGCGCGCCCTGGAAGTCGATGAGGTTGGGCGACGTGCCGTCCTTGAGGAGCATGGGCGTCTGCCCGAAGAGGAAGCGGATCTGGATGGGCTTGCCCTTGTTGGCCATCATCGCCGTGTCGAGGGCCCCCAGGATGATCTTCGCCCAGGCGGGGTCCGGGCTGTTGAGGGACGCCACGTCGCAGCGGAAGCGCGTCTTCTGGAGGACCTCCACCAGGGCGCGCTCGAAGTCGTTGGTGCGGCGTCGGGCCTCCTGCATGATCTCCGGGCCGAACGGCAGCCCCCAGATGCGGGGCGTGTCCAGCAGCCGCACGTAGCAGTCGTGGCTCACGTGCGTGAAGTACTTGTCGGGCACCACGGACAGCACGTCATCGATCTTGCTCATCGTCGTCGAGCTCCACGCCTGGAGGGGTTTGCGATGTCTCGGTGGCCGCGCGGGCTCACAGGAAGGTCCAGTCGATCCACCCGTCCCCGGCCTGTTCGATGGTGCAGGGATAGGTCAGGTTGTAGGGAGGCGTGCCCACCACGTCCTCGAGGTAGTAGCGGTCCCAGGTGCGCATGCCGTGGATGGAGGAGACGCGCCGCACGGACTGGCGCAAGGGCAGCCGGGACGTGCGGACCTCACCGAGCGCCATGGTGTCGAAGTGGGAGTGCGCCGTGTGGATGCGCCTGCGCAGTGACTTGACGCCCTCGCGCACGCGGCTTCGCGTCTGGAATTCGGTGTCCCACTGGGTCAGGTACCCACGGGCCATCTTGTAGACGAGCCGGGGGACCGCGCCGACGTCGTCGCTGACCTTGGAGGCGTCATAGAGCCCGTCCGTGGTGTAGATGCCCGCGACGGTGCCGTGGCGTCCCCGGATGGCGTAGAGCTTGTACCCCTCCGGCTGGGGCAGTTCCTGACGGACGAGGGGGTCGGCGAGCTGGCGGTTGTTCGCGAGCGTCGCCCAGGTGCTCCCCAGTCCCCGTCCATCCTCGATGTCCTGGTGTGCCTGCTGCTTGGTCATCCGGGCGTTGGGCCGGGGAATCACCGCGCTGAAGCCCGTGTCCAGGTGGTCCCACGCATAGACGCCGACGTAGTTGGCGACCTGGGGGGCCAGCTGGGTCTGGATGCTGTACCACTCACCCATGCCCGGGACGGGGTCGATGGCGAAGATGTTGATGGGGATGTTCTTTCGAGCCTCTCCGCCATAGGCGTAGAGGAACCAGGCGGCCATGATGGCCTCGACGCCGCCACGGCTGTGCCCGATGAAGTTGTATTGCTCCGCGCCGCTGGCCGCCGCGAGGCTCGCGCCGTGGAGCGCGAGCGCGGCGTCGGCCCACCCCAGGCCCTGGTTCGCCATGCCGCGTTGATCGCCCTCGGAGTAGCCCGACACGTATTTGCGCAGGTCTCCGGGAGTCAGCTCCAGGTTGCTGAGCAGGGGGTCGCAGCGGTCCATCTGGTCGTACCAGTCGTTCTCACCCACTCCTCGCACGGAGCCGCTGCGCTTCGTGTTGCGCAGCCCGCCGGAGATCTCCTTGTGGATGCGCACCGGGATGTAGCCCGTCTGCGGGTCGAAGATGTTCTTGTCGCTCTTGAGCTGGCGCTCGGTCTTGGACAGGAAGCGGACCAGCGAGGTCTTGTAGTCCCAGTACCGGGTCTCCTCGCCTTCGTCGCGCGCGCAGCCGGTTCCACAGAAACACACGGTGAAGACGTCCTTCGGCATGCCAGTTCCGTCCGGGTCGAGGAGGGGGTGCGCCCCCTATTGCCAGCGGCGTGCCGAGGCGGCTCCACACGGTGCGCCCCGGTCCCTCCGCCAGGGACGCGGTCCACGAGGACGCGGCTGCGTCGCGGTGGTACGCGGGCCCGTCGCCAGACGGGTAGACAGGCACCCGTGGCGTGTCCGGAGTGACGTCGGACCGGCAGTGCGTCCTGGCGGGACTCAGGCGGAGGTGCGGCGCCGCTCGCTCGAGGGCTCCAGGCGGGCGGCGGCCTCGAGCCCCCACACCGTCTTCACCTTCACGTTCGTCACCTTGCCCGAGCGCTCCAGCACGCCCTGCCCCACCAGGAACAGCGCGCCGTGGAGCTCCTTGCGGCAGCGCTCGTAGACGTCCGGAGGCACCACGAGGTTGGCGATGCCCGTCTCGTCCTCCAGCGAGAGGAAGCACATGCCGCGCGCGGTGGGAGGCCGCTGGCGGCAGATCATCATCCCGCCCACCGTCACGGTGCGCCCGGAGGCCACCGTCTTCAGGCCCTCCGCCGTCACCGCGCCCTGGCGATTGAGCAGCGGGCGCACGAGCTCCAGCGGATGCTTCTCCAGGGACAGGCCCACGGTGTCGTAGTCCGCGCAGACGCGCGCGTACACATCCATCGAAGGCAGCTCCACCTTCGTGCCGTCCATCGACATGCCGAAGAACAGGTCGTCCGAGTCCAGCGGCCCCAGCGCCTGGAGGTCCCAGAGGGCCTGTCGTCGTGAGCCGCTCAGTGACGCGAGCGCGCCCGCGAGGGCCAGGCGCGTCAGCTCGTGCCGGGGGATGCGGGCCCGCCGCGCCAGGTCTCCGACGTCGGTGTAGCCGTGCTCGCCTCGGCCCGTCTCCACGCGGCGGCCCGCGGACTCGCCCAGTCCGCGCACCATCCGCAGCCCGAGTCGCAGCGCCCTGCCCCCGTCCTCCAGGGTGCAGTCCCATTGGGACACGCGCACGTCGACGGGGCGCACCTCCACGCCATGGCGTTGTGCGTCCGCGACGAGGGTGTGCGGGGCGTAGAAGCCCATGGGTTGGGAGTTCAGGAGCGCGGTGGTGAAGGCCGCCGGGTAGTGGCACTTGAGCCAGCTGGACGCGTAGGAGATCAACGCGAAGCTGGCGGAGTGGCTCTCGGGGAAGCCGTAGTGGGCGAAGCCGCGGAAGTTGTCGAACCACTCCTCGGCCTGGGCGCGGGCGTAGCCGCGTGACAGGCAGCCCTCCACGAAGCGGCCCCGGTACTGGAGGAGCATCGACTCGGCGCGCTTGTGGCTCAGCACGCGACGAAGGCCGTCCGCCTCCTCGGCGGAGAAGCCGGCGGCCACCATGGCGAGCTTCATCGCCTGCTCCTGGAAGAGCGGCACGCCGAGCGTCTTGCCGAGGATCTCCTTCACGGCCTCGCTCGGGTACACGACGGTCTCCTCGCCGTTCCTCCGGCGCAGGAACGGGTGGACCATCTTCCCGACGATGGGGCCGGGGCGGATGAGGGCGATCTCCACGACCAGGTCGTAGAAGGTCCGCGGCTTGAGCCGGGGCAGCATGTTCATCTGGGCGCGGCTCTCGATTTGGAACACGCCCACGGTGTCCGCCTCGCACAGCATGTCGTAGACCTTCGGGTCCTCGGCGGGGATGGTGGCCAATGACAGCTCACGGCCGTGGTGCTCGCGAATCAAGGTGAAACACTTCGAGAGCGCGGTGAGCATGCCCAGGGCGAGCAGGTCCACCTTGAGCAGGCCGATGGAGTTGATGTCGTCCTTCTCCCACTGGATGACGGTGCGGCCGGGCATGGCCGCGTTCTCCACGGGGACCAGTTGGGTCAGGGGCTCGCGGGTCATCACGAAGCCACCGACGTGGATGGAGAGGTGTCGGGGGAAGCCTTCCAGCTCGGAGGCGAGGGACAGGGTGCGCTGGACGCGGCGGTCGAACGCGGACAGGCCGGCCTCGAGAAGGACCTCTGGCGTCACCTCGAAGCCGTGGGCGGCGGAGACCTTGGAGAGTCGGTCGACCTGGTCCAGGGACAGGCCCATGGCCTTGCCGGCCTCGCGGAGGGCCAGCCGTCCCCGGTAGCAGATGACCTCGCACACCATGCCGGCGCGGTGACGGCCGTGCTTCTCGTAGACGTACTGGAGGACCTCCTCGCGCCGCTCGTGCTCGAAGTCCACGTCGATGTCCGGGGGCTCCCTGCGGGCCATGCTGAGGAAGCGCTCGAACAGCAGGCCCATGCGCACCGGGTCGATGGCGGTGATCTGCAGCGCGTAGCAGACCGCCGAGTTCGCCGCGCTGCCTCGGCCCTGGCAGAGGATTCCGCGTCGCCGCGCGAAGCCGACGATGTCCCAGAGCGCCAGGAAGTAACCCGCGAAGTCCAGCGCGGCGATGAGGCGCAGCTCGTGTTCGATCTGCTTGACCACCTCGGGGGGCACACCCGCTGGGTAGCGGACGGTGAGCCCTTCGTAGGTCAGGGCGCGCAGGTGCTCGTCCGCGGTGCGGCCCGGGGGCAGGTCCTCCTCGGGGAAGCGGTAGCGCAGGTCGTCCAGGGAGGCGCGGCAGCGCGAGGCCAGCTCCACGGTGCGCTCCAGCGCGTCCGGCCGGTCCGCGAACAGGCGCGCCATCTCCTGGGGGCCCTTCAGCGTGCGCTCCGCGTTGGGCATCAGGCGCGTGCCCACGCGGTCCACGGTGGTGCCGTACCGCACGGCGGTCAGGACGTCCTGGAGCGGCTGACGGCGTCGGTGGTGCGTGTGCACGTCGTTGTGCACGACGAGGGGGGTCCTCAGCTCTCGGGCCAGTGCGACGGCTTGCGCTTCGCGCGCGGAGTCTCCGGCGGACAGAGTGCGGCACAGGCCGACGTGGAAGCGCTCCGGGAAGGCCTCCGCGAGGGGGGCGATGCGCTCCAGGGGGGCGGGTTCGGGGAGGAGCGCGAGGAGGCCGCTGGAGCGCTCCGCCAGGGCGCGCCAGGGCAGCCCGGCTTCACCCTTGGGGTGGGTCATGCGGCTCTGGGAGACCAGGGAGCAGAGGTTGGAGTAGCCCCCGGCGTCCGCGGCGTAGACGACCACGGGAGGCCCGTCCTCGAGCGTCAGCTCCGCGCCCAGGATGAGGCGCAGGCCGTGCTCCTTCGCGGCCAGGTGGGCCTTCACGGCCCCGTAGAGACCATCCGCGTCCGTCAGCGCCAGGGCGCGCTGACCAAGCCGGGCGGCCGTGACGATGAGCTCCTCCGGGTGCGAGGCCCCGTGCAGGAACGAGAAGTTGGAGCGACAGACGAGCTCGGCGTAGTCCACGCCCGATCAAGACACTGACCGGCCGTTCAGGCGCTAGGTCGGATCTTCGTTCGACGTGCGAGGGACTTGGTGGGTTCGGTTCCCTGTTTCCACGTGCTTCCAGAGGGACCCGCGAGGACCGAGCCTCCTTGACCTGCGGCTTCGTCACTTGATTGAACGGGCGTGACCATGAGCTCGCGCGCCTGTGCGGCACTCCTGCTGTTCCTCACGGCGTGCGCCACGTCGGCACCGGGGCCCAGGGAGCTTGGGCCTCGAGCCACTCGGCTCGCCAACCTCCAGCGGGCGGCGGAGCTGCCGTGGAGGGATGATGGACGATGCGTCGTCCGCGAGGCCTCCCAACCGTGGCCCGTGCTCGCGGAGCGCTGCTTCCACGCGCTCGACCATGACCGGGTCCGGTTCAACGACCCGACGCGGAGATGCACGGTCGCGTCGGCGGGCGCGGCGGCCCTGGGTATCGGCCTGTGTGTCCTGGCCGCGCCCGAGATTGTCGTGGGCGCGGTGATTGTCTTGGGTGTCGTGGTGGTGGGGGTCGTCATCGAGGAAGCGCTGGAGGCGTATGAGCTGCGGGGGAGCAGCTCGGAGAATGACGAGGCCTCGCTCCAGACGAAGCCGGCCCTGCGGGAACCTTCCGCGAATCGAAAGCGCGAGCCAGCGGGTCAGGACGCATTCCCACCAGTGCCAACCGAGCCCGCGGAACAAGAGCGTCGCCCGGAGTGCAGGCCCATCCCCGTGCCACACGCGGGCAATGATGCTCCGCATAACGCGTGCGCCGACACGTTTCCTCCGAACCGATACCCTGGGATGGACGTCATCGTGAACGGAGTGCGCTTCGATGCACTACAGGTCGGCGCGCGCGTGCTGTGGGAGCTCAAGACCCATCAGTTCGACACGTACAATCGCTTCATCCAGGACCGGGAGATTGAGAGCGAGTTGAAACAAATCAGAAAGGAGCGAGACACCGCGGCAAGATGTGGATACGACTTCGTCGTCGGTGTGAGCACCGAAGATCACCAGCGCGCACTGCTCGACGAGATTCCCACACTCAATGTCGTCGTCACGGGATGCCCTCGATGACCCAACCGAGAACCCTCACCCTCATCGTCTATGCGCCTGCGCTTGCAGGCACAGACGGCCGCGCTCTCGATGCCATCCAGGGGATGGAAAAGGCGCTCCCTGGCTTGCGCCTGGAGTGGCGGATCTCCGAAAGCGGAAGACCCATTCCACTGCCGCAGCGCGACGCGTGGCTCATGAAGAGTATCGAGGACGGGGGCTTCCCGCTGCTGTGCAACGGGAACGAGAGCTACCCCGTCACAGTGATGGGGTGTGAAAACTCTGCGCTCTTCAGCCCGGGTGGGCAGGCCCAATTCGAAGTGCATGCCAAACTGCCACTCGACCCACCTGTGCTCACGGCAACTGCGGCTGTGCTGGAGGCCGTGGCAGAGGGGGCGCAAGCATTCTGGGGACATGCGTCGCAGCAGGGCTATGGCTCGGAAATCGCGAAGCAGCTTCGCCGCTCTGCGAGTGGGCCGGATCACTCACCTCGTGGGCTGCCCATGCTCAGCCTCCCAGAGAAGCTCCCTGAGAAAGAGACGCCCTCTTTCCTCGGATGGGTGAACTACTGGTCCGCCGCTACCGCTCGAACCATCGGGTTCCCTGATCCTGCTCGCGACACCGATTTGCTCACGCGAGCGCGGCGCACGGCATCAGGAGGATGGGTTGTGCAACTCACGGATACGCCTCTCGACTACGACAACCCCACCCACCTGGATGCCCTCAAGCGAACTTATGAGCGTTTCCCGCAGATCGGAGGCCGTGCGGACTTGAGATAGATTGGCCCACCAGGAGGTGGCCATGACCTGGGTACTTCAAGCAGCGGTGGTGCTGTCGGTCCTGATGGGTCTCCTGGGAGCAGTCTGGGCAATCGTCCTCGGCTACCGCTACGCGCGAAAGTGTCGACAGGCCGCCGCCGAAGCAGCCCTCGGCATCTACGGCCAACGCGAGCTCGAACTCACCGGCTTTCGCGGCTGGCTGGCGGATTGGGTCGATGGCACCTCCAGCGAGACCTGTGCCTCCAGTTCGGACGCGTCTCCCAGCATGTGCCAAGACACCTCCGACGCAGCCCACGCGTCCTCGGACTGAAACCACAGGTATTACCCGGGGTGACGGCGCCTCCGTCCGAAACGCACCCCGGGTGACAGACCGGCTTCACGCAAAAGGGCCCGGGCCGCCTCTGGTAGCGTCATGAATACATGCTGCCGCAGCTCGCGACTCGTCTCCTCGACCCGGCTGAGCCGGACCTGTCCATCGCCTTCGAGCGCAACCTCGTCGACGAACGGCTTCGTGTGGCCCGTCGTCTGGGGGCCCTGCGCTTCTTCGGTGTGCTCGCCTGGCTCTGCTTGAGCCTGAGCCTCTCGTGGCCCGCGTCCCCAGTGGCGCTGGGCGTCTACCTGGTGCTCGCGGGTGTGCTCTGGGCGACGGCGGTCTTCACTCGCGGGTACAGGTATGCGGGCCTGGCCGTGGCGCTGGTGGACGCGCCCATGGTCTTCATCCAGCAATACGTCACCCTCCTGGCTGATGTGCCCGCGAATCTCGTGGGCCCCATGTCCTGCGGGGTGTTCTGCGTGCTCCTCGCGCTGTCGGTGCTGTCGCTGGACGTCGTCACCGTGGCGCTCTGCGCCGTGATGGGTATGGGCTTCTCGGTTTTCCTGATGAGCCAGGGCACTGCCGAGGACTGGAGCCTCGCCCCCGTGCTCGTCGTCATCCTCGGCGTCACGGCCCTGACGCTCGCCTATGCCACGCACCGCATCCAACACCTGCTGCATGGCATCTCCCGCGAGCAGGCTCGCCGCGAGCGCCTGGGTCGCTACTTCTCCCCCGAGGTGGCCCGCCACATCGCCGATCGAGGCACCGGCCTCGCCACGGGCCAGCATCGCGAGGTGACGCTGCTGTTCTCCGACATCCGCGGCTTCACCTCCATGTCCGAGCGGATGGACAGCCCCCAGGTGGTCGCGCTGCTCAACGAGTACCTGTCGCGCATGGTGGAAGTGGTGTTCCGCCATGGCGGGACGCTCGACAAGTTCATCGGCGACGGCATCCTCGCTTACTTCGGCGCCCCCCTGGACCACCCGGACCATGCGCGCGCGGCCGTGGCGTGTGGACTGGAGATGCTCGACGTGCTGGCGGCGCTCAACACGGAGCGCGTGGCGCGAGGCGAGGAGCCACTGCAGATCGGAATTGGCATCCACACCGGCCGCGTCGTCGTGGGAGACGTCGGCAGCCCTCAGCGGCGCGAGTACACAGTGATCGGTGACGCGGTGAACCTGGCCAGCCGCATCGAAGGGCTCACCAAGCAGGTGGGGACGCCGCTGCTCGTGTCCTCATCCACGCGCGCCACCGCGGGAGAGACCTTCACCTGGTCTCCTGCCCCTCCGGTGGCGGTCAAGGGCAAGAGCGAACCCGTCGCAACCTTCGTCCCCTCCACGGCCATCGCGCCACCGACAGCGCCCGAAGGAAGGCCGGTCATCACCCCGCACGCCTGATTACGGCTTCGCCTTCACGGCATCGGCCAGTCGCCGCGACTTCGCGTAGAGCTCCGCCGCGGTCACCGCATCCCCCAGCGCGGCATGGCATTCAGCCAGGCTGTCCCAGGCATTGGCTGACTCCGGATGAAGCACGGTGTTGAGGGTGAACACCTTCAGCGCCGCGCGGTCGCCGAGGTTCTCTCGGACGGAATAGCCGGCGCTGTTGATCGCGCGCTCCAACTCCTCAGTGGCGACGCCGCTGCCGTCGCGCAACCAGGTCTTCAATCCCGTGTCATCGGCGCCCTCATCAGCGAGGGCATGGGTGATCAACCGCTCGGACAGCGTCTCTCGCGGAAACAGCCGTGGCGCCACCTGCGCCATGGTGCTGTCCACCAGCGTGCGTGACCAGACATTGCGCACGCTGCCGTTGGTGAAATAAACGAACGTCCAGGTGTCACCCACCAGCGAGTCCTTGAACAACAGGCGAGCCCGAACGCGAGTGCCACCGTCGTGGCTCATCTGCCGATAGTCGCCGCTCTGCCCGAACTCCCAGCCACTGATGAACCCACTGTCGCGACCCGTGCTGAGCTTCCGCGGCTGAAACAGCGTCCGGAGCGTCGCCCGACGCACCAGCTTGCCGGCGGCCAGCGCCTGCAGGAAGCGATCGAGATCTCCCACGGTGGTGTGCAGGCTGGCATGCCCCAGCGCATAGGCGGGCCAGGCGATATCATCCTCCCGCCGCAGCGCGCCGTCCTTGCCGATGTACCCCCTGGCCAGGCGCGCGGAGGGCACGCCAGCAGGTCCCAGCCAGGTGTTGCGCAGCCCCAGTGGCTTCAGGATGCGCTGGCGCACGATGGCCGCATAGGGCTGACGATAGTGCGCTTCCAGCAACGCGGTCAGCACCAGGAAGTTCGTCTGCGTGTAGCGGTTGCTGCTGCCGGTGGCGAACTGCATCGGCGTGTCCGCCAGCCCCGCGAACGCCGCCTCCAACGTGGGCGCAAGCCCCGCGTGTCCCTTCGACACCAGGGTCCCCTCGCGGTTCTCGAAGTACTCCGGCACACCGGAGCTGTGGTTCAGGAAGTGGCGCACGCTGATCGCCTTCCACGCATCGGGAAGCTCGGGCAGATAGCGGCTGGCGGGTGCATCCAGCTCGACACCGCCCTGCTCGACCAACTGCATCACCAACACACTGGCCAGCAGCTTGGCCAACGAATAGGCGTTGAACACGGTGTCGGTCGACACAGGCGCGTGGCGCTCGACATCCTTTTCACCGGTCGCGGCCTGATAGACGAGCTGACCGTTGTGGCGGATGAGCACGGCCTGACCCGCGATACCGTAGCGCTCGCGGTTGCGCTTCAGTTGCGCGTCGAGGCGAGTGGTCAGCTCTGGATTCGCCGCCGGAGCAGCCAACGGCCCCACGGCAAGCACGCAGCAGAGCACGGCGACAAGCTGGCGAGACATCCCGGTGTTCCTTCCAGAGGTGGAAACACACCTTAAGGAGCCCCCTGGCGCTGGGTCAATCCACGGTGAGCGAGCCGGTGCACCCGCCCCGAGCGCCACGCGACGCACCTGCTCCGCGCGTCGCATGGCCACCGCTACGCGGTACTTCGACTCAGTGGATGTTGAGACACCCGTCGCTCAAGTCGACGCCACCGAGCACCTCCACGGGCTCGACGGGGATGATCTCCAGGGAGTCGAAGGACTGGTCCTCGCGGCAGACGCCCCGCGCCAGGTTGAAGCCGGGCTTCAGCGCCTCCAGGTTGGTGACGAGCCCCCTGTTGCGCAGCCACGCCAGGACGTCCTCCGTCACCTCCGGCACGTAGAGCACCGCGTGGTGGATGGAGAGTCCCTGGAGGGCCTCGTCGTCATCCAGGTCCATGACGCCATCACCGTCCACATCGTCGTAGACAGCGAAGTACCCCGTGCCCAGCAGCCCGGGATTCAAGTGGTTGAGGGCCGCCGTCGGAGGTGCGTCCTCCAGCGTCAAGGTGAACGCCCCAGGGACGCTCCCGGTCAGCAGGCGGTTGCCCTGGGAGACGATGACGTCCCCCGATCCCATCCAGTTGTCCCAGGCGATGGTCACCTTGCTGCGACCCGAAACCATCGCGGGCTCCAACGACGTCACCTGCCCGCTCAAGGTGTAGCCCTCGGACTCCTCCGTCGAAGGTCCCGGCTTCTTCTCGGCGTCATCTCCACAAGCGGTGAGCATGGACGCAGCAAGGCCCGTCGCGACAATTGCGATGTAACGGTTCATGGATTGCTTTCGTGATGGCGCAGTGGCGTTCGCGCCGCGCGGCCACTCGCCAGGAGACACTCGACGACATCCGAGCACTGCGCGGCTGAGCGCCTCTCTAAAGAAGCGCTGGCACCACCGCAAGCACGTAGAAGCCCACACGCCGACCGTAGAGGTTGCGCCTCAGGCGACGGGGCCATCAGCGAGCAAGAAGAGAGCGCCCGCGACCACCGCGACGACCTTCTCGAGACCAGGGACGAGCACGGGCGCGAGCCGAGGCGTGGTGGTGCCATCACGCCCCGATTCATGCGATGACGCTTTCAACGAGGAGGGGCCTGGTTGCCTGTGCGCCGCACCAGTCCGCGGACTCCATGCACTGAGTCGTCTTTGACTCGGCATACACCAACGCCCATCGAGGCCTCCTGTCCATACCACTGCGGGGTGAGGGACAGATTTACAGCCCGGACTTATGTATGGATGAAGGACATGCTGGCGCACCCCACGGGGTGGCCTGACCAGGAGGAGTGGATGTTCAATCCGACGGACTTCAACACTCGAGAGCTCGTGGTCCGGGACAACGCAATCATCGCGCTCGGCAGCCAGCGCTCCGTTCCGAAAGCCCTCGAGGCGAGCCGCACGTCGATGCTCGAGTTCGTCCAGGCCGACGCCATGGCGCTGTGCCTCATGCGCCTTGCGCCCACGCTCGACTTCCGCTGGCACGTCCCCGGCCACCGCATCCCCATCCTCGAGGAGTATGCCGGCCTGGTCGACCATGACTTCCTCCGGGACCCCATCCTCGCCAAGCCCGGCGTGCCCATCTGCGATACGCAACTCCTCTCACGCCGGGACTACGAGCGCACCCTCGTCTATCAACGCAGCCGGGAGCTGGAGCAGCCCCTGGAGCACATCATGGCCGTCCTCGTGCCCATCCGCCCGGGCCTCGTCGGCGCCCTCGCGTTCTACCGGCACCAGCGCTCGCCCTTCCCCGACCAGAGCGTCACCGCCCTCGCCAGCGTCACCCGGCACTTCGCCAACACCCTCGGCAACTGCCAGGACTTCCAGGACATGACCGCCGGCGCGCAGCTGCTCCAGGAGCTCTACCAGCGCGACGACTCCGCCTTCATCATCCTGGAGCCGCCCAGGCGCGAGGTGTTCCGCTCCCAGCACGCCACCCATCTGCTGGAGCGCTGGTTCACGCCGTCGGAGCTCCACGCCTCCGGGCTCCCGTTCGTCTTCAAGGAGCAGCTGGACACCCTCATCCGGATGACCCCGGACGAGCGGCTCGGCAAGAACCTCTGGGTCGTCAATCATCCCGACGGCTACCGCACGTGCCGGTTCATCGAGCTGCCCGCCAATGACGCTCCTCGCCAGTGGGCCCTCCTCTTGACCGAGCTCCCCCACTCCATCCCCCTTCCCCTGCACATGCAACGCGAGCTCACCACCCGCGAGCTCGACATCGCGAAGGGCGTGCTCCGCAACTGGTCCAACGGGCAGATCGCCGACGACCTCAAGATCTCCGACCAGACGGTGAAGACCCACGTGCGCAACCTCTTCGGCAAGCTGGGCGTCGACGACCGCGCCGACTTCCTCTACCAGCTCGCCCTCCTCAGCAAGCCGGTGTGACGCGCCCCACCGCGAGTCGGAGGTGCCTCCGACTCGCGGGCGCGGAGCGCTACCTCGCGAGCTCACCGCCCTGACGGAAGATGCGCGGGTAGACGCACCGCGCGACCCGGGCAGAGAAGAGGATCGCCTCCTGGTCCTCCAGCTCCGTCAGCCCCGCGAAGAGCCGCTCCATCTCCGCCACGTGGTCCCCGTCCAGCGCGCCGTGGCTGCGCAGGAACGTCACCGACTTGCGGATGTTGGGGATGGTGGACAGCTCCCGCAGCCGCTCGGCCCACAGGCCCGCCCGCGTCTGTGACAGGTACTCCAGCACGTACGCGGTCCCCAGCGCCGCCGTCGCCACGCCCGCGCGGGAGGTGAAGAAGTTCCACCCCGTATACGCCTCCACCGCGGGGCTGCGCGCCGCCGACTCCACGGCCTCCTCGGAGCACCCCAGGTTCTTCAGGTCCGACAGCAGCCACCGGTCGTGCCCCCGCTCCTCCTCGCCCTTCTGGATGAGCAGCGTCGCCAGCTCCGGGAGCCGGCCCTGCTGCCTCAGCCGCACGCCCGCCTCCGCGAGGATGGGCGTGCTCCAGCGGGCGTAGTGGTACGTCTGGATGAGGAAGTGGATGTAGCCCTCCTTGTCGAGGGTGCCCTCGAGGAGGCTTCGAGCGTCGGGCTGCGCGTCCACCGCCGCCACCAGCCCTCGCGCCTCCGCGTCCAGCGCCGCCAACCAATTCGCTCCCACGTGATTCTCCGTCTGGGTGTGCACGTACGTCTCCTGTCCGGTGCCCCTGGGGCTCCCGGTCGCTGCGTGTTGAAGGTGAAGGGAAAGGAACCGCGACCGCCTAGGCGGCCAGGCTCACGCCGTGCTCCAGCGCGTGGAAGCGCGCCAGGGAGTCCGTCGGAATCTCATCGAGCGCCATGACGAGCGGCAGCGTGAACCACTGGAAATACGTGTCGTAGAGGGGCTCGGCGATGAAGCGCGCGCCCATCGTCCTGGCGAAGAGCGCGGGCGCCCGGGGCAGCCGCAGCCCGTCCCACTGCCCCTGCGCCGCCCTCGCCCGCTCCTCGGGCGTGTAGAAGGGGCTGCGGGGACGCGCCGGGGCGCGACACGTGTCGGGGATGGAGACGCGCCAGTGAGGGCTCAGCCAGCCGCGGCGCGCCGCCACCCGCCAGGCGAGGCGCGCGTCCTCGGCCGAGTCCGTCTCCAGGTTCGCGGACGCAATCCAGTGCGTCACGCCGCGCCGCCGGCTCTCCGCGTACATGCCCGCCTGCAGCCACGTGACGGCCTCCGAGCGCCGCCACTGGGGCAACACACAGAAGCGCGAGGGCTCCGCGACCAGCCTCCCCGGCTGGAGCAGCCCCGAGAGGTCCACCCGCTGCTCCATCTCGAGCCCCACCTTCCCGCCCAGGTTCGCCGCCACCTCCGCGTTGGGCAGCGCCACGCGCATCGTCGCCACCGGCTCGTCACCGGCATGGACGAGCACGTGCACCGTGGTGTCGAGCGTGTCGACGCACGTCACCTCCCGCCGGGACACCGCGGACTGCTCGGACAACAAGCCCAGCTCTCCGCCGAAGACCGCCCAGCGGATGCGCGCCACGGCATCGAGTTCCTTCTGGGTGGCGGCGACACACCAACGCCAGCGCCCGTGTCTGCACGTCATGGGTACCCCTCCTGGTCACGAAGAGGGTCGGTGTCTCACCGCCCTCTCACGTCCTTTCGTGACGGGAGACCCGAGTTCGACGGCGGAGGAGCGCTGGCGCACGTGGGTGCGCGATATCACCCGGGCGGATTCATCCCCGCCCAGTCGTTCTTCATCCCCCCCGCAGGGGTTGCCACCATCCACGTCGAGTCATCAGCCCGCGCCGCACCCGATGCGGGGAGACATCTTTCGATTTCTCTCCCCGAGAGCCCCCACTTAAGGTGCTTCCTCCATGAGCCCATCCCGCCCGTCCCCCGCGCCCAGGTCCAACAACAAGGTGGTCCTCTTCGCCGGCGCCGCAGTGATGGTCATGGCGGGCGCCCTGGGAGCCGGGGTCATGCTGGGCGGGTCAGGTGGCTCGGCCGGAGACAGTGAGGAGATCGACGTCGGCGCGCTCCAGGAGATGGCCGGCATCCAGGCGCAGCTGGGCTCCCTGAAGCTCTGCAAGGTCCAGTACGGCGTTCGAGGACGGCGGATGAAGTCGGGCTCGCACGAGTCCGTCTGGGTCAGCGCTTGCGAGCAGGACCGGTTCACAGGGGCCCGCATCGACGTCCCCACCGAGCGGCAGGTGCAGCACGTCACCTTCGACCTGGAGCGGACCTCGGTCTCCGAGCCGTGGAAGATCCTGGTCGACAAGAACCGGGTTCCCTTCCCCGACCTCCAGCGCGCGCTCGAGCAGCTCGCCCCGCTCCTCCGAGAGAAGACGCCGGAGGCGCTGACGCGCGCCATCGAAGAGCGCGCGGCAGCGGACCGTCGGCGAGAGGAGAGCGAGGCCGCGGAGCGCGCCCGCCGGGAAGCCGCGAAGGACTCCTATCCGCGGCAGTGACGGGCGCGGGCCCCCGCGGTCGTCACCTCAGGGCGTGGTCACCACCGGGCAGGGCCACCAGGACGGCGGCGAGGCCCGGTCATCCCAGGTGCCATCCCAGTAGTCCTTCAGCATGTACACCTCCGTGTTCGCCACGGAGCAGAAGCGCTCGGGGTGGGGATTCACGTACAGCACCTGGTCATTGCGCGAGATGGAGTGGATGAACGTGCCGCACCGCTGGGTGCTCCCCACGGGCGGAGGCCCCACGGTGGAGGCTCGCACCGTGTCCAGGAGGACTCGAGCGTTGGGCTCCTCGCAGGCGAGCTGCTGGAAGGCCTGGTTCGCCTCCAGATCCATGTCCAGGTCCACCCTGCGCGTCTTCACGGTGCACTCCGTCCCTTCTTCCGTGTAGTGCAGCGTCACCACGGAGTACCCCTGGGGGATCTCCGGGCAGTCCGGGAAGTCGAAGCGGTAGAGCGGGTGGAGCGCGCCCTCGCGGTACAGGATGAAGGACTGCTCCGTCGAGTCCGCGCTGAAGCCCGACTGGAACCCGACGACGATGTCAGGGCTGGAAGTGGCCTCGTTCGACACCCGGTCCAGGGTGCCGTTGCCGTTGCCGTCCACGTAGGCCATCACGTAGGCCATGCCCAGCTTGGAGCCCTCCTCTCCAATCAGTGCCGCGGGATCCGGCAGGCGATTGAGGGACATGCTGAAGGTGTTGGGGAAGTGGCCGTTGACCCTGACGTCCGCGTCGGGGTGGTGGTACGACGTCTTCGGGGCCAATCGCTGGCACCGGGCGAGGCCCTCCGGGTACGTCCGCTGGACCATGCAGTCCACGACGACCTTGGGCCAGACATCCCAGAGGAGCGACGCGCGAATGCGGTCGGAGTTCCCCAGGTCGAAGGTGGAAGAGGCGCGCAGCGTGCCCTCCAGCGTCAGCAGGGCTTCGTCCTCCGCCTCGTCTCCCATGACACCACCGCATCCCGTCAATGCCAGTGCAAGCAGGCTCCACTTCCAGAAACCGCGCTCCCGCATCGTCGTCATATGGCCTTCCTCTCGGACCCGGGCGCAATCCCAGGTCACGTGACAGGCATCAGCCGGCGAACCCGCGCGCCCTCTTCTCGAAGCGCTCGCGCCATCCAGTCGATGCGAGCAAGGAGACGCGTGGACGGACTCACGTGGGACATGCCACCCACGCTCACAGCCCCCAGGTGCAACCCAGCATCAACTGTGGCGCGAATTGCGTCCTGAGCTTCTCGTCCTCGCGCATCAGCGCGACATGGCCGCCCAGCCGGGCGAAGAGGCCCGTGCGCGCGCTCACCGGGACCTCCGCGGAGAGCGCGGCGAAGGTGGCCGCGCCCGCGCCCGTGCGTGTCCGTCGCGTGGGGAGGCCCAGCTCGCGGCGGCGCTCCGCATCCGGGCTCGTCGCGCGCTGAGCCAGGCCCAGCACACCGAGGCCCGCGTGGGCTCCCATCCAGACTCGCCCCACCGAGCCCGCGAGGCCCAGGCCACTCCACAGCCCCAGCTCCACCTGCTCGAATCGCTGCGCGTTCGTTGCGCCCCGGGTGCCCCCCAGGCTGAGTCCTCCGAGGAAGGACAACCCAAGCCCACCGGAGCTCTCCCTCGCGAGCAGCACTCCCACCTGAGGCCCCCACCCTCCCAGCTGCGTCGACGAGCGGCCCGCGCCCACCGCCGCCTGGAGCCGCCAGTTGCTGGACTCCAGGAGCGCGCCCTTGCGCTGGTGCAGGGCCAGCGTGCGGACCTCCAGCGACGCGGGCTCCAGGCGCTGCTTGTCGCCCCAGGGCAGGTACACCTTGCCGTAGAGCACCTGGGGGCCTCGCCGCACCTGGACCCGATAGCGACCCGCTGGCAGCGCGACGCGCACCGGCTCTTCACCTCGGGGCTCCACCTCCGCCATGACCTGCAACGTGCGCTCGTCCACGAGCACGACGCTGTCTCCCACCCGTGGTGGCAGCTCGAGCTGCGCGTGGGCCCGCGAGAGCGTGGTGAGGAACAGGTCCCCTTCTCCCGCGAGCTGGCTGGACAGCTCCGGGTGCTGCACCGCCGCCGTGGAGGCGTGCGAGCCCGCCAGGGTGCGGTGGTAGACGTGGCCATAGGCCTCCGTGAGCGAGACGCGGCCATCGGCGTCCACGTCCGCCGCGCCCCTCAGGCCTGAAATCAGGTGGTGCGTGAAGAACGAACCCCGGAGGCTGTCCGACTCCTGCGCCACCTCGTGAGCCCCCGCGGATGCGATGAACACGCGCCCCTGCGGTCCCACCTGGCGGAGGAAGGAGATGTCGAACGCGGGCGCGGACTTGAGGCCCTTGGAGCGGCCTCGCACGAGCGCGCCGCTGTGACAGGCGTCCAGCACCGCGACGGTGACGGTGGCGGGGACCTCCGACAGCAGGCGTTGCAGCTCCGCGAGCGGGAGCGCCTCGCCGCCCATGCGCAGGGCCGACTCGTCACCGTGGCCCGAGTAGAAGAAGAACAGCAGCGTGCGCTCTCCGGCGCGCCGCGCCTCCTCGATGCGGCCTCGCATCCGCGCGAGCCCGAGCTTGAGATTGGAGACGGACTCCCCCCGCAGCAGGAGACGACGGTCCTCGGGGACTCCGCCGAGCTGGCCGAAGACGGCGTCCATGCGCTCGGCGTCCTGCTGGGCCCAGCGCAAAGGCTCGTCCGTGTCCCGGCCCAGGTTGTGGCCCACGCTGATGGAGAACCGGCTCTCCGCGCTCGCGACGGAGGTAACGACCAGGGCGAGCAGGACACCGAAGCGCAGCACCGTCCTCATGGCAGCTCCTTGGGGAGGACGTGGACGGTGTGGCGGGTGCCAGGGAGCGGCGAGGGTGACGGGGGGAAGGCCGTCTCCCTCGCCGCGTGCTCCAGCCAGCGCTGGACGGTCTGGGGCGATGGAGCACTCGGGGCATCGGAGGCGAGCACCACCACCAGCGCCTCCTGTTCGGGGGCGGCATCCAGCTCCAGGCTCCCGGGCAGCACCCATCGGCCTGGCCCCATGGACAACGCGCCGCCGGTGGCCTCGAAGCCCTGGAGGGGTGTGACGCGGCCGCGCTCGCTCAGCGCCAGGACATAGAGCGCGCCGCCGTTGACGTCCTCCACCTCCACCCGGACCCGGTCTCCGGGGCGCAACACCACACCGGGCCCCTGCTCGAAGACCGCGTCACCTCGCTTGACGAGCACTCGCGCGGTGAGCCCGCCGCGCACGCGAACCTTCTCCACCTCCTCGAGGGTGACGAGCCGGGGCAGCACCGCCGCGAGCACGACGCCGAGCACCAGCACGGGATGGCTCCAATGCCAGGGCCCGCGCCAGCGGCTCGGACGCGGGGTCTCCAGTCGGGCCCGCACCGGGCCGAAGGGGCGCACGAGGGCGAAGGCGGCCTTCTCGGCCTGGCGCTCCCGCAGGTGCGCCGCGAGTTCGGGCGAGACGCGCGCCGCCTCTTCCACGCGCCGGGCCTCTTCCCGGGAGAGCTCGTCACACAGGTAGCGCTCCAGCAGGAGGTCCGGCACGCCCGGGAAGCGAGGGATGGAGGTGGGGTTCATGCGGGGGCCGTTCCCTTTCGAGGCTCGGTGCGGGGGGCGACCTCCAGGAGTCGCCGCGCGGTGTCGAAGAAGGTCTGCAGCTTGCGCTGCACCGTCTTGCGGGAGACGTCGAGCAGCGTGGCGATCTGCTCCTGCTCCAGCTCGTCGATGAAGCGATGGGCGACGATGCGCTGGACGTCCTCCGGACAGTGCGCGAGGACGCGCCTGACCAGGTCCGCGTCCACCAGAAGCCGCTCCAGCGCGGCCTCCGGCGATGCGCGGGCCTCCGGAAGTGGCGCCAGTCGAGACAGCGCATGGGTGGCCTCGGTGCGCCGGCGGCGCAGCACGGAGAAGCATTGTCGGTCCGCCACGGTGAGCAGCCACGACAAGGCGGAGCCCGCGGCGCGCAGTTGCTTCAGGTTGGAGTGGACGCGCAGGAAGACCTCCTGCGTCGAATCCCAGGCCAGCGCCTCATCGCCGAGCAGGCGCAGACACCGCCGATGCACGGCTTCGCCATAGCGACGGTAGTAGCCCTCGGTCTGCTCGACCTCGTTCGCCGGCTCGCGCACGCACGGACCTCACCCTGGGCCGATTGCCGCCCCCGTCGTCAGTCTCGCCCGGCACGGGCGCCAGCGGGGGCACGTCCCGCCAGGCGAGACGCATGACCCTCATTCCGTGGGACATTTCCCGGGACATTCATTCCCAGCTTGACGGGGAGACGGTCGACACGCTTCGGCGAACGGGACGCGCGACTGGGGGGGCACTCTCCGCCCCCCTCTCACAAGGACTCACGTCACGTGCATCACAGAGGGTCAGGCCCCCCAATGCATGGCGTGCACGTGTAGCGGATACCCGAGGAGCAGTCTGGGTATGGGATGGAGCTGGTGGGACAGAAGCCCGCCCGACACGGGAGCTGACAGGTGTACCAGTACGTCGGGGCAAGATCTCCTTGCGAGACGAGGTCCTGGATGGGGGCCTCGGGGGTGAGAGGTTCCGGGGCCTCCGGACCACCGCAAGCGGTGACCCACAGCAGCGCGCACGACAGCAACACGATCTTCTTCATGCATCCTCCGTGACGAGGGACTGCGCTGGGACTGCGGGAGTGAGCCCAGCACATCCTTCACGGAACCCCAAGCCGGTGGGCAACGCACGGCCTGGGCACCGACGGAGGGAAGGCGACGCCTCTTCCCATGAGGAACGGCATCCTGCCTCCCTGGCATCTCCGTCCCCTGGTTGATTCGAGGGATCGCGCAGCAGCGCAGGGGGCAGGAGATCGTTTTCAGAGGTCGGCTCCGCCCTTCCCCTCTGTCGGGCAGCCTCCACGTCCATTGGTCTGGGCGCTGGCGCGCCTTGAAACACAGGCATCGGTCCGCCCGGCACGATTGCCCCGCCTGTCATGTCGTGGCGGGGCAGGCAGTCGCCTCCCGCCAGACTCCGTGCGGGACAATCCGACTTCGCGAAAGATGGATTTCTTCCGGGCAGGCGTCGGAGGAGCTGGTTATCAGGCGTGCCCCATCGGTCGGGAGCCCGCATGGCCGGCTCCCCTCCTTCCAGGAGGCACACATGAAGATCGGCATCATCGGAGCGGGCCACATCGGCGCCACGCTGGCGCGCAAGTGGGTGAAGCTGGGCCACCAGGTCTCCCTGGCGAACTCGCGGGGACCGGACTCGATTCGGGAGCTCGCGGCGGAGATCGGCGCGACGGCCGTCACGGCGGCCCAGGCGGCGAAGAGCGGCGAGGTCGTGGTCGTCACCATCCCCCAGCGCGCGGTGATGGACCTGCCCAAGGACCTCTTCCAGGGCGTGCCCGCCGACGTGGTCATCATCGATACCGGCAACTACTACCCGACCCGGGACGGCGCCATCCCCGAGCTCGAGCAAGGCAGGACGGAGAGCGTCTGGGTCAGCGAGCGGCTCGGCAGGCCGGTGGTCAAGGCCTTCAACAACATCTACTCCCAATCCCTCGCGGACAAGAGCCAGCCTCCGGGCACGCCCGGCCGCGTCGCGCTCCCCGTCGCCGGCGCCCCCGAGGCCAAGGCGAAGGTCCTGCGCCTCATCGACGAGCTCGGCTTCGACCCGGTCGACGCCGGAGACCTCGAGGGCTCCTGGCGCCAGCAGCCGGGCACGCCCTGCTACACCCAGGACCTCGACGCCCCGAAGCTGAAGGCCGCCCTCGCCGCCTCCGACCGCGGCCGCATCCCCGAGTACCGGAAGGCCGCGGATGACGCGGCGAAGCCCTTCTTCCTCGCGGCGGCCCAGCGAAAGCCCTGACGCGCGTCGGGAAGAAAGCACCGCCGCCCGCAGCCAGCTTTCTGCGGGCTGTGCGTATCCATGGTGGACCGAGGCACTCGCGGCAACCGGCACACGGTCCGCGAGCGCCTGGCGGCTGATCAGTCGCTGGAAGCAGGTGACCCTCCTCAGCAGCAGCCAGCCGTGGAAGGTCTGGAACGAGTCCGGCAACAGCTGGTGCAACTGGCCGTCGCCTTCGACCGCCGGCTGCGACACCCACTCGGAGTGGTCGAGCATCGTGCTGGATCCGTCGACCCGCTTCCTCTTCAGCAAGTCGAAGGGCCTCTTCGGAACCCATACCGACGTGTATGAGCTCTCGAACCTCTCGGCGCGGCTCACCGGCGGGGATCGCGTGACGTTCCGCTGGGTCCAGGACTGAGCGGCGCCACCGCGCTCACTTCGACAGTCGCAGCACCGCTTGCACCGCGCGCTCGGTTCCGTCCACGCCCTCCAGCGAGGACGCGAGCGCGCGGGCCCGGGTCGTGACGGCGGACTCCAGGAGCCGGGAGAGCGCGCTCGCGACGGAGGAGGCCTCCAGCGCCGAGGGAAGCACCACGCTCCCCACGCCGAGCCGCTCCACGCGGCGCGCATTCGCGAGCTGATCCCCACCGAAGGGAATCACCACCATGGGGCGACCCGCGGCGAGCGACTCCTGGACGGTGTTGTTCCCGCCGTGTGTCACCACCAAGTCCACGCGCCGCAGCAGGGGCACCTGGGGCACCTGACGGAACACGAGCGTGCGCGGGCCCGCGCGTCGCTCCAGCCGCCCGAAGCTGGCGCCCGCGCTGACGACGGTGTGGACTTCGTGTCGCGCCAGTCCGTCGAGGATGGCGTCGAACACGCGGGGCTGGCCGTTGAACACCGTCCCCAGCGACACGTACACGTGGCGACGTCCGGGCTGGAGGGAGCGCAGCGCGGGGTCGTCCTGGTCCGCGTCCCGCGCCCGGGGAAGACAGGGGCCGGTCATCTCCACGGGCCCCGTGAGCGGCTTCAGCCCGGGCTCCAGCTCCGGAAGGGTGGCCAGCAGGTTGAGGTCGTCGGAGATGGGCGCGGAGAGCAAACCGCCAGGGCGCAGGCGCACGCCCAACGCGCGCGCATCCCTGGCGACCCGGGCATCGAACCACGCGCCGAGCGCCTGGGTGGCCTGCTCCGCGCGCGCCCAGGTCTCGTCGCGAGGCGCGTCGTCCGGCAGGCCGCTGCCGAAGGGAGACGCACCCTCCACGGGGAAAGGCAGCGCGGAGTGGTAGAACGCCGCGTAGGGCCGCCTCGTCAGCCGGGCCGCGAGCAGCGCCGCGGGCATGAGGTAGTCGCCGAGCACCACGTCGATGCCGGACGCCTCGATTTCCCGGGCGAGGTGGCGGGCCTGCGACTTCATCCCGGCGGTGAACAGACGCAGCGCCAGGGCCAGCTCGTCGACGCCCCGAGCGTGCGGAATACGGGCGCCGTACCAGAGCATGGCGGGTGCGGGCTGGAGCCGGATGAGCCGCAGGCCGTCGCGCTGGATGGCCTGGGGCAGCGTCGTCGCCACGCGCAGGGGCTCCGGCCAGAGGTTCGAGAAAGGGAGCGGCGGCGCGGCGAGCGCCATCGCGACGTCGTGCCCCAGCTCGCGCAGCCGCACGCCCATGGCGCGCAGGGCGTTGGTGTGGCCCGCCGTGGGGTGGGCCGCCATGAGGATCTTCGACATGGGGGACGCTTATCACCGAGCTGTCCCACCGTGGAAACCCCCATGTCGCCTCGTGGGAAACCACCAGGCCTCCTCGCCCTTCCATGCCTCCAATCGATGTCTTTGTTTTGTTCGGAACCTTGCGGGACCCTGACGGATATCAATGAATAACAACTCTTGATATGCCTTTGCCAATCCCTGTCATTCGCCCCACGTTCCTCCCCAGGGACGGACACGCGTGCACTGGCACGGCCGATCTCACCGCAGTCCCACCCCCAGAGGTAGACCATGTCACGACGTCTTTGCAGACATGCTGCTCCCTTGTCGTTGCTGCTCACCGTGAGCCTCGCCCTGGCTGGATGCCAGAAGGAGACTCCCCAGGACTCCGGGCAGAGCCCCACCGAGGCGCCGGGCTCGAACGAGCTGCGCCCCGGAGACCTGTCCCAGGTGCGAGCACTGGCCGCGAGGCACGGTGGTGTCGTCGCGCTGGACCTGTCCGACGAGGCCCAGTACCGCTTCCTCCGCGCCCGGGTAGCGGCCGCGGGAAAGACCCCGGAGAAGTATCCCCAGTTCTTCGCCATGCTCCAGTCGGTGCGCGAGCGTCACGCCGCGCGCAGGCAGGGCGTGAGCGCCCAGGTCTCCGCGGAGGCCCCCAGGGACCACTTGATCGGCAAGGTCATCGTCGGGCCGGACGGGAGGACTTTCGAGGCGACGGCGTTCTCCACCGTGCAGGGAGGCGCGGACTACAGCTTCCTGGACGTGGTGGTCTGGGACGAGACCCAGCAGAACCAGGTGTCTGACTATGGATGGGGCGAGGTCTATGCCGATGGGCGCAAGCTGTGGGCCCGCGCCACGGGAGTGCTCCCGCTGCCCCGGGATCCGCTGCTCTATGTCGACTCGGCCAGCCTGGTCTCTTTCGGTGGCCAGGAGTACGTCCTCTACAAGTCGGCCACTGTCTCGCCGTCGCCGGGCTGCGACATCATCCACCCCAGGGACCTGGCACCCGCCGCGAGGCCGGACAACATCGTCACCATCTGCCTGCAGCGCAACAACGGCGATTGTGACTACCCGCTGGTCAACTTCCAGCAGGTGCAGATTCCGCTGAAGGGGACGATGACCTTCCCCTTCCCGGTGACGAGCATCAACAACACGCCGGGCACGTACGCCAAGCTCGTCGAGGAGAGCGGTGGTCCTCGGGAGATGGCCTTCGGTACCTTCTTCAACTGGCTGACCATCAACCCCTCGGACCCACGGCAGGTGCAGTGGGACATCCCCCAGAACCAGGGCGTCTTCACCGGGGTCTTCTTCCAGCCCTACGAGGACGTGGACCTGTTCATGAGCATCGACGTGACCATGAACCGCCTGGGGAGGCCCACGCAGGTCACCAAGCAGTTCTCCTCGTCGCCCACCTTCACGCCGAGCATGGTGTGCATGCCGAAGATCCAGATCTCCTACAGCTGTCTGGCGGCGGGCACCCAGGTGAAGCTCGCGGGAGGAAAGAGCGCCCCCATCGAGCGCATCGCCCAGGGAGCCCGCGTGGTGACGGACGGCTCGGGCCAGGCGCTGCGTGTGGCGGACACGACGGTGGGCACCGAGAGCATCGAGATGGTCCGCCTCCGCGACGACGTGGGCCATGACCTGCTCTTGACGGGCACCCACCCGGTGATGACGCCGGACCGCGGGGTGGTGTGGGCGGAGGAGCTGAAGGTCGGCAACCGCGTCCTCACCGACTCGGGCATCTCCACCCTGGTGAAGGCGGACCGCGAGATGTTCGCGGGTGCCGTGCACAACCTGAAGCTCGACCGGAGCTCGCTCCAGGAGAAGCGCGAGGCCAAGGGCAGCACGCTGTACGCCAACGGCTTCCTGGTCGGCGACGTCACCATGCAGCGCGCCTACGAGTTCAAGGACCGGGCGGCGCTGACGGCGGAGCTGCTCGCGCGGCTCCCCGCGCGGTGGCAGGTGGACTACCAGAGCAGCCTGAAGGCGGGGACGCTCCCCTCGGGCCGATGAGGACGTGAGGGCGGTCGCGATCGGGCCGCCCTCCCCCACCTTGCATTCCAGTCATCGCGAGCGGGGCCGCGAGCTACACTCGCCGCGACACCCGACTCGTGGAGGCTGGACCCTCTTGATGCACCTGCGCAACGTCACGGACGAAGACCTCCCCCTCTTCTTCGAGCACCAACGCGACCCGGTCGCGCTGCACATGGCCGCCTTCCCGTCCCGGGAGCGCGAGGCCTTCATGACGCACTGGCGCACGAAGGTCCTCCGCCCCGAGAACGTCACCCGCACCATCGTCGTCGACGGACAGGTCGCCGGGTACATCAGCAGCTGGGAGCAGAACGGCGAGCGGCTCATCGCCTATTGGATTGGCAGGGAGCACTGGGGCCGGGGCATCGCGACCCGCGCGCTCTCGGAGTTCCTGACGGTGGAGCCGACACGTCCGCTGCACGCGTGCGTCGCCGTCCACAACGTCGGCTCCGTCCGCGTCCTAAAGAAGTGTGGCTTCCGCGCGGAGCCCCAGGACCACCCGCAGGTCGTGGACGGCGTCGCCGAGCTCTTCATGACCCTGAGCCCGTAGCCACGACGTTTCCAGACAGCCCTTCGTCCGAGGTCCTCGTTCGACCTCGGACACGCGCGCGCCACACCCCGCGAGGCTGTCCGCGCAGCAACGCTCGACTCCTGAGAATCCCTGTCACGCCCGTGCGCGGTGCCTACCGTCGTCGTCCGCTCGGCTCTCGCCCCATTCCTGGCGCGAGTCGCTCCGGAGGGCGGCATCGGCCCATGTCGCCCCGTCATCTCCCGACGAGGAGGACCCATGTCGTCGCACGGCCTCAACCGCTTCGCCCTTCCCTTCCTGTTCATCCTCGCGTCCGCCCTGCTGTTCCCGTCGCCGGGCCAGGGCGCGGAAACGCGCTACGCCTCCCGCAAGCCCGCCCCCTGTGGCGTCAACCGCGAGCTGTACCTGGGCACCTACAAGGGGCGCGTGTTCAAGGAATGGCAGACACCCCTCACCGACGCGCAGCTCAAGGACCCGCTGGTCCGCATGGCCAATGACGCCCTGCTCAAGAACAACTACACGCTCACCGTGCGCTTCCACCGCGATGAGCGGGGCGCCTACTGGGCGGACACCCACGTGCAGTTCGACAGCCTGACCCCGGACACCGCGGGCCCCAGCCACAGGGACACCAGCGACTACGTGCTCGACCTGGAGCGCTCCCCCGCCAAGGTGGAGTTCATCGTCACCCGCCGCCCCGCCAAGTCCTACCCCGTCCGCCCCCAGGAGCCACCCCGCACCGTCGGAATCGAGAAGACCACCTCCCACTCCAAACCCCTCCAGCACACGCTCGTCTTCAAGGAGACACTCGCCCTGGAGGCCCTGGACTGCGACAGCACGGGCGTCCCCCAGCGACTGCTCTTCACCCGGACCGTCGGCGGCTATCAGCCCATCGTCGAGACGCGGGAGCTGTTCCGGGTGAAATAGCCTGGAAAGGTCCGGCGTTGAGGGGACGCGGCGCCTTTGGCCCTCTCAGTCCTGAAGGACGCTTTCGTCCCGGCCGACCCCCGTTTGACAGGGAGGGGAATCGACTGACAAAGAGACCTTCATGGACCTGTTCCCCTCCGCATGGCAGCTCTGGGTCGCCGCCGCCCTCGTCTTCGGGGTGCTGGAGCTGAAGCTGACCGGCTTCGGGCTCGTGTGGTTCTCGGCCGGGGCGCTCGTCGCCTCGCTCGCCGCGGGCCTGGGGCTGACCTTCATCGTCCAGTTCGGGCTCTTCAGCGCCGTGGCCATCGGGTTGATCACCGCCTCGCGCACCCTGTTCAAGAACGTTTTCATGCGGGATGCCTCGCACTTGAAGACGGGCATCGAGGCCATGGTCGGTCAGGAGGCCGTGGTGACGGAGGCCATCGACGCGCCCCACGGGGGCACGGTGCGCATCAACGGCGAGCTGTGGATGGCCCGCTCGCTGACGGGCGCCATCCTCGCGGGCGAGCTGGTCACCGTGGAGCAGGTCGAAGGACTCAAGCTTTGGGTGCGCCGCCCCTCGGCGACGCTGTCATCGGTTCCCCCCGGGGAACAGAACCAGGAGAAGCGCTGATGGACGCAGGGACGGTCGTACTTCTACTCGCCGTGGTGGGCGCGCTGGGCTTCCTGCTCTACACCTGCGTGCGCATCGTTCCCCAGGCCAAGGTCATGGTGGTGGAGCGTCTGGGCAAGTTCCACGACGTGGCCACCAGCGGGCTGAACATCCTCATCCCGTTCATCGACAGCCCCCGCCCCATCGAGATGCGCACGGGCAACCGCTACATGCGCAGCACCATGGTGGACCTGCGCGAGCAGGTCATGGGCTTCGAGACGGTGCAGGTCATCACCCACGACAACGTCAACATGGAGGTCGGCTCGGTCATCTACTACCAGATCGTCGACCCCGCGAAGGCGCTGTACCAGGTGGAGAACCTGGCGCTGGCGATCGAGCAGCTCACCATGACGAACCTGCGCAACGTCATGGGCGGCCTGACGCTGGACCAGACGCTGACCAGCCGCGAGACGGTGAACACGCGCCTGCGCATGGTGCTGGACGAGGCCACGGAGAAGTGGGGCGTGAAGGTGACGCGCGTGGAGCTGCGTGAGATCGAGCCGCCCCAGGCCATCAAGTCCGCCATGGCCAAGCAGATGACCGCCGAGCGCGAGCGCCGCGCCGAGGTGACCAAGGCCGAGGGCGACAAGGCCGCCGCCATCCTCCAGGCCGAGGGCGAGAAGATCTCCCGAATCCTGCGCGCGGAGGCCGAGCGCGACGCGGAGATCGCCCGCGCCGAGGGCCACAAGCGCGCCACCATGCTGGAGGCCGAGGGCAAGGCGGAGGCCACGCGCCTCACCTTCGAGGCCATCCACAACGGCCGCGCCACCCCCGAGGTGCTCGCGCTGCGCTACATGGAGACCCTCCAGGAGATGAGCAAGGGGGACAACAAGATGTTCATCCCCTACGAGGCCACCGCCACGCTCGGCGCCGTCTCCGCGCTCAAGGAGGTCTTCTTCAAGGACGAGGAGGCCGCCAAGGCGAAGGTCCCCGCGCAGCGGCAGGTGCCCACCGCCGCGGCCCTCAGCGCGCAGGCGATTGCCCGGGGCAACGTGCTCTCCGAGTCCGCCACGCTCGCCGGCGTCCCCGCCGTGCCGCCTCGGCGCCCTCGCCCGCCCACCGAGCAGGACGAGTAGCCGCCGCTGTCTGGAAGGCTTCACGCCCGCCGTCGGAGCTGGACGGCGGGCACGTCGGGGTTGCAATCCACCCCGGCGAGCGTCATAGATTGAAGGCACGCATCCACCGGAGGGCCTGACAACCCCTCCCTACGCGAGGTCGATTCACCCTTGAGGCAGAACCGCTGAGTCCCAGGTCGTTCGAGTCGTCATCGCGCTGAGCCGCCTCGTGCGTGCTCGCGCCCTGGATTCAGGAGTTCGCCTCATATGTCATCCCTCCGCGCGCATCGCGTGTCGTACGCCTATTCCGACGCTGTCACCGTCCTCGCCGAAGTCGACTTCCACCTGCCCGCGGGCTGGACGGGCCTGGTGGGCGCCAATGGCGCGGGCAAGTCCACGCTCCTCCGCCTGCTGGCCGGAGAGCTGACGCCCACCGAGGGGCATCTCCAGTTCGAGCCGCCCTCCCCCACCCTGCGGCTGTGCCGTCAGGAGGTCGAGGCGCTCACGCCCGACATCACCGAGTTCGCCGAGTCGTGGGACTCGCTCGCGCGGCGGCTGCATGGACAGCTGGGCCTGGACGTCTCCGCGCTGGAGCGCTGGTCCACGCTGTCACCGGGAGAGCGCAAGCGCTGGCAGGTGGGCGCGGCGCTCGCGGCCGAGCCGCACGTGCTGCTGCTCGACGAGCCCACCAACCACCTGGACGCCGAGGCCCGGGCCTGGCTCGTCTCCGCGCTCAAGCGCTTCAAGGGCGTGGGCGTGGTGGTGTCACATGACCGGCCGCTGCTCGAGTCACTCACCACGAACACCTTGCGCGTGCACGGCGGCGACGCGCGGCTGTGGCCCGGGGCCTACCTGGCGGCGAAGCAGCACTGGGAGGCCGAGCGTGAAGCCGAGCTGGGCGCCTATCAGCAGGCCAGAGCGGAGCAGAAGCGCACGGCCCGGATGCTGGACCAGGCCCGGCGCGAGCAGGCCTCCGCGGACGCGGCGCGCAGCACCCGCAAGCGGCTCAAGGACAAGAACGACAACGACGCGCGCTCCATGGGCGCGTCCGTCGTCGCGGGCTGGGCAGAGAACCATGCGGGCCGCCGCGTGGGCATCCTCCGCCGGGAGCTGGAGCGGGTCAGCGACGCGGTGGGCGAGTTCCACGCGGACAAGACGATGGGCCGCTCCGTCTTCGTCGACTACGTGCGCTCGCCCAACCCGTGGCTCATCACGCTGGACGTGCCGGAGCTGCGCGTGGGGGACGTGCCGCTGCTGGGTCCGGTGAAGCTGTCGGTGGGCCGCGAGGCGCGCGTGCGAATCGAGGGTCCCAATGGCGCGGGCAAGAGCACCCTGGTGCGCGCGCTGCTGGAGAACACCCGCGTGCCGCGCGAGCGCATCCTGTACCTGCCGCAGGACGTGGGCGCCGAGGAGGCCCGGGCCACCCTGGACGCGGTGCGCGCGCTGCCTCCCGAGGAGAAGGGCCGCGTGCTGTCCCTCGTCGCCGCGCTCGGCGTGGACCCGGAGCGGCTGCTCGGCTCGGAGCAGCCGTCCCCGGGTGAGGTGCGCAAGCTGCTCATCGCGCGGGGCCTGGGTCAGCACGCCTGGGCGCTGGTGCTCGACGAGCCCACCAACCACCTGGACCTGCCCTCCATCGAGCGACTGGAGGCGGCCCTGCGCGAGTACCCCGGCGCGCTGCTGCTGGTGAGCCACGACTCCACCTTCGCGCGCGCCTGCACCAGCGAGTGCTGGCGCGTGGAGCACGGACAGGTGGAGGTGACGAGCGGGTGAGCCTCAGGGCGGCGAGAGGATGCCGACCCACGTCTCGTTGGACTTCGCGCGGCTCCCGGGCCCCCCCGTGGTCCGGGAGCCGTCGATGCCGAACGCGAACACCACCGAGTCCCCCACGCCTTGTCTGGCGATGAGGACGTGCACGGCCTCTTCTCGCCGAAGCTGGAACAGGCCCTGCTGCTGGCCGCTCGCGTCCACCGTGAGCAGGAAGCCCTTGCTCTTGCGCTGCTCGGGGTCCGTGGAGTCCTGCGCGAAGCCCGTGTCGCCCGCGAAGCAGTAACGCGCCTGACCGCAGGCGACGAAGGACACGGGCATGTCGTCGCGCTCGACGTCGAGGGCGCGCACGAGGTCGTCCTCCGCGGCGCCGTCGAGGCGTCCGGAGGCGAAGTACAGGTCCGGGGAGAGGGTCCTGCCGCCCACCAGCGCCCGCTCGCTGGCGCCGAGCGCGAAGGTGCCGGCCCGCACCACCAGGCCGACGATCTCCTGGGGCTCGGGCGCGGACACGGCGCGCGCGGAGACGAACGCGCCCGTGGGCGAGAAGGAGGACAGGAGGAAGGCGCGTCCCGTCGCGCCCCTGGGCTCGCGCTCGAAGGACTCCTCGTAGGCGCGCCGCTGGAGGTCCATCAGCGGCGTGGCGACGTGGACCTGGTGCTGCTCGTCCACGTCCAGGCCCCAGCCGACCCAGGGGGCGCCCACGGCCTCCATCTGCTCCCAGGTGGAGAAGTCCTTCAGGGCCACCGAGGGCGCCACGGGGCTGAGCCACAGGGTCTCCAGGCGCGCGTCGAGCCGCCCCACACGGATGCCGTCGAGCGCCAGGAGGAGGACGGCCTCCTCTCCATCCGCCCGCGCCAGCATGATGGCGGCGTTGCGCTCGGAGTCCGGGAGCTGCGCCCGTCCCAGGGCGCCGTTCGGCAGGGCGATGAAGTCCATGCGCGCCTCCGGAGGAATCGCGTGGGTGAAGCGCCGCTGCGCGACGACGGTTCCATCCGGTCGGATGCGGCGCACCTGGATGGCGAGCGGGTCCTCCTCGCGCTCCCAGCCGAAGACGGTGAGCTCTCCGCTGGGATGAACCACATGGTGGTGGACGAAGTCCGGCAGCGACAGCTCGCTCCGCCACCCTCCCTCCGCGTCCACCTGCGACAGGCGCTTGACGGGCGGGAAGAAGAAGGTGTCCTCGCCCCGGTCCTCGTACTCGCCGCGGCGGAGCCAGGTGGTGCCATCCGCCCCCACGGCCAGATCGCTCACGCTGCTCTGGAAACCGCAGTCGACGCGCCGCGCCCGGAGGTGCTCATCGAGAAAGTCCACGGGGGCGAAGGCCGCCTGGGAGTCCCGGACGCAAGGCTCGCGGGAGTCCGAGCAGGCGCCGAGCAGAGGCAGCAGCGCGAAGAAGGTGAGACGCAAGCGCACGCGATGATTGCGGGACATGACGACACTCCTCCTGGAGGACCAGGAGCCTCGAGCGGGAAGCAGGCCACCTGCCGGCCCGGGTGACGAAGGCACGGACGCTAGCTCAGGGGACGGAGTGCTCGCGCGCCCAGGTCACGAGCGCCGCGAGCCCTTCGTCCACGGACACGCGGGGGCGAAAGCCCGTCTCGCGCTCCAGGGCCGCGGGGTCCGCCCAGGTCGAGTCCATCTCCCCGGCCTGCGCGGGCAGGAGCCGCAGCACGGCCCGGGTCTCCAGGAGCCGCTCCAGCACGGCGACGAAGTCCCGCACGGAGACGGGCTCCCCGCGTCCCACGTTGAGCAGTCGATACGGAGGGCTCCCCACGGGAGGACGGTCCAGGACGCGCAGCACCGCCTCCGCCACGTCCTCCACGAAGGTGAAGTCGCGCAGCATGCGTCCCTCGCCGTACAGGTCGATGGGGCGCCCTGCTCTCAAGGCGCGCAGGAAGCGCAGCGGCGCCATGTCCGGGCGTCCCCAGGGTCCGTACACGGTGAAGAAGCGCAGACCCGTGGTGGGCAGGCCGTGGAGGTGGCTGTACGTGTGGGCCAGCAGCTCTCCGGCGCGCTTGGTCGCGGAGTAGACATTGAGGGGATGGTCGGCGGAGGCGCTCTCGTGGAAGGGCGGCGGCGTGTCCGCGCCGTACACGGAGCTGGAGGACGCGTAGACCAGGTGCGAGACGCCCGCGGCGCGGCCCTGATCCAGGAGCTGGAGCCAGCCCACGATGTTCGCGTCCACGTAGGACGAAGCGGAGGCTCCGGCCTCTCGCACGCCGACCCGCGCGGCCAGATGGACGATTCGCTCGGGGTGCTCCCGTTGGAAGATTCTCGCGAGCGCGGGAGCGTCGGTGATGTCCGCCTCGTGACAGGTGAAGCGCTCCGCGCCGGGAAGCGAGCGGAGTCGGGCCAGTCGGGCGCGCTTGAGGGCGACGTCTCCGGACGGGTCCAGGTTGTCCACGCCGATGACGGTGTCACCTCGGGCGAGCAGCTTCGCGCTGACGTGGTGACCGATGAAGCCCGCTGCGCCCGTGACGAGGACCCGCATGAAGCGTGAGGGTTTCATGCCCTCGGGTCGGAAGCCATGCTGGTGATGTGGCGATGAGGGGGCCTGGCGGGCACTGTCACACGACTTCCCGTGGCCCCCGCTTGGACGTAGGGTGGGAGGCATGGTGTCCGTGAACCAGCTCCGTCCCTTCGCCTCGGCCTCGCTGGAGGCCTTCCGCGCCGCGTCCGGTCCGGTGGCGCTCATCCAGCAGCCCGTGGATCCCGTCTTCCGGAACGTCGCCCAGCAGCTGACGGGCGCTCGCACGGTGGGCATGGCGCACCGCTCGCGCATGACGGAGCGGCTGCTCGCGATGCTCCGCGACTTCGACAACCTGGAGGTGCACTTCCTGAACCCCAAGGTGGATGGGGAGGAGCTCACCGTGGGGCGCTCGGACTGCGACCTGGTGGTGCCGGACCCGTCCGTGTCGCAGCACCACGCGACGCTGCGCTGGAACGCGACCACGGGTGGCTTCCAGGTGCGGGACGCGCAGTCGATGAACGGCACGTGGATCAACGGCGCGCCGCTGGGCTTCCGCGCGCAGGTGACGCTCAACGACGGGGACACGCTGGCGTTCGGCGACGCGCAGTTCCTCTACCTCCGCGCGGAGACGGTGCACGAGCACCTTCGGCTGGCGAGCCCCCAGCCGAAGCCCTGAGGGGGCTCAGGGCACTTCCTTGACGGCGTCGATGACGGCCTTGCGCAGGTAGGAGCTGTAGTCCGTCTGCGACTGGTACATGCTGATGGACGAGACGGTGCGGGAGTCCTTGCGCCACAGCAGGTCGCCGTTCGGCGACACGAGGCCCGCCTCCAGGAAGACCTCGGCGCGGCCCATGGCGCGGATGGAGGACACGTCCACCCAGTTGAGCACGACGATGACGGCGGCCTCGGCCTTGTTCTCGCGGATGAGGGCGACGACCTCGCCGGTGGAGGGGGATGGTGCGTCGGAGATGCGCGAGCCGACCACCTCGAAGCCGCGCTCACGCAGCACCGCTTGCGTCTGGCCGATGAGGACGGATCGTGGATTGCCTTCCCCCAGCATGTCCTCGCGATAGGTCGCCACGGGCAGCGAGTCCACGCGCGTGCCGATCACGACGACCACCTTGCGGATGGCCCCCGGAGGCCGGACCTGCGGCGCGGAACACGCGGTGGCGAGCAGCGACAGCAGGAGGAGTGAGAGGGCGCGCATGGCGAGGCCTGGGAGGCAAGGAGGTGGTCTCCTTGCATAACTAGGAGGGGCCAGGCGGGGCAAACGGGGATGAAGTGGCCCACCAGGGTCGTGCTATCCACGGGGTATGCGCGCGTTCCTCGTTTTACAGCTCATACTGCTCGGTGTGGCGTGGCTCGGTTGTGCAACGACAGGGGCGGGCACATCACCTGCCTGGAGCGAAGCCGAGGAAGCATGCTCCGAGCACGAAGACGACGTCTGCCTCGCTCCGCGCTGTGATGACGACCGTTGCTATTTCTTTCGCTGCGACGACCTGCCCTCCGAGACGGAGCTGGCGCGATTTCCTCCTGCCCGTCCACCCGCGGCATCCGCGGCTCCAGGACGAGGCCCTCGAAGAAACTGGGGCGGAAGCACGGCCGCGACAGGGGGGCACGAGCCCGTCTTCGTCATCCCTTGGTATGGGAGCGAGCCTCCTCGCCTCCAACTTCCACCGGGCCGCTTCGAGAAGCATCACATCTTCCCGCAGGCCGAAGACCTGGCGTTATGGTTTCGAGGCAGGGGCCTCAACATCCACGACTACACGCTCTCCATTCCACGTGACCTCCATCAACGAATCCATCGAGGCGGCGATCGCGGTGGAGCCTGGAACAATGCATGGCGTGACTACCGGAGGCAGAATCCCGCTCCTTCGAAGGAAGAGATCTTCAAGCATGCGGGAGAGCTCATCTACCGCTTCCAGCTCCTCGGCGGTCCCATCCGGCCTTACTACTCCCATCGAGAGTGACCAGGGATGACCCGCTTCTTCGAGCTGCGCGAGGATCGAGCAGCGACGTCTCGCTACCGAGGCGACTTCAATGCCACGCACCCGTGGTCTCTTCCTGGCGTCGAGTGCACGGACTGTGGCGCGACCTGGAGCAGCTCCGGACACGACTACCCCTGCGTGGACCTCTCGTCGCTGGAGGAGCGCCAGCGTCTCCATGCCCCCTGGCCCACGTCCGTCTCCGAATATCGTCGACTGCGTGAGCGCATCCGCCCCTTGGCGCCCCAGGGGGCGGAGCTGCCTCCTGGCTCGAGCTTCGGACCCATGGTCGGTACAGCACGTGGAGAGCTGGGACCGCTGACCTGGCAGGGCGACTATCTGTTGATGTTGCGCCACGACACGTTGGAACAACTCCAGGCACGAGGCCTTCGTGGACTCCTCGGATGTCGGACAGCGCTGAGCTGGAGGCAGAAGTCCCCCCCTGAGTTCCTGGAGCTGCAAATCGAGCCCAGGGGACGGCTGCATCCTGACTGCCTCCCTCCAGATCTGCCTCCGCCCTGCCCTTCCTGTGGAAGACTTCCGCTTCATCTACCCGACGCGCCCATCCTCGACGCGAACTCACTCCCCACTGAGCAGGACCTGTTCCGAGTGGGAAACTTCGCCACGATGATCATCGGTACGGAGCGATTCGTAGAGGCCCTGCGACACCTGGGACTCCCGGGCATCATCGTCCGCGAGCTGCCTTCCCGCTGAGCACACTTCAGTCGAACAACCCCTGCAGGTAGAAGCGGCCGTCGCGCATGTCCTGGAACACCCAGGCGGGCCCCAGTCCCTCGAAGTGCACCCGGTAGTAATCGCGCTGGAAGGGCGTCTCGGCCCACCACTCGCCGCCCAGGCGCTCGGGGCCCGTCACCGCCGTCACCCGGTGACGCCGTCCGCCGACTCGCGCGGCGAGCAACCGACCGGTATCCCCCAGTTCCGCGTCCAGCCACGCGGGCTCCGCCAACAAACGTGACGGCCGCTCCCGCAGCCCACCGTCCCTCCGCTCCACCGGCGTCAGCGCCTCCCCCCACCCCTTGCGAGCCTCGGGGGGGCGGAACGCCCGTGTCCCCTGCGCGCCCTCCGGCCGATGCACCGGCTCCAACCCCGCCGAGCACAGCGACTCCTCTCCCAACGTCGTCGCCAGCCGCGACAACACCACCTCCAGCGCCGCGTCCCCCTCCGGCGCGTCCCCCAACGAGAGCTGCTGCCCCCGGTCCTCGGAGAACTCGTCCACCCGCGCGGACACCTCCGCCACCGGGTTCTCCAACCGCAGCTCCTCCAGCCGGTGCCGCGCCAGGTCCAACAACAACTTCGCCGCCGCCGTGGGCCTCGCCAGCGACAACGTCACCCGCTGCTGCCCCGTGGGGTCCAGCTTCAACGTGAAGGTGATGCGCACCGCCGCCCGCCCCCTCCCCACCAGCCGCGCCCCCAACCGGTCCAACAACGTCTTCAGCGCGAAGCCCAACGGCTCGAACGACTCCGCCGGCCACTCCAACACCCGCCGCTCCTCCAGCACCTCGTCCAGCACCTCCGCCACGAAGGGCGTCTCATCCCTCCCGCCACACCACGCATGCGCCCGAGCCCCCATCACCCCACCCCGCGCCGCCACCGCCCCCGGCGGCAGCTGGGCCACCTCTCCCAACGTGCTCAGCCCCAACGCGGAGAACGGCGCGGACTCCCGCCCCTCCAGCGCCGCCAACGGCAACGGCGCCAGCGCCTGGGCCGACGCCCCCGGCGCCACCACCTCCACCCGCCGCGCTCCGAAGCGCGCCAGCGCTCGCGAGGTGAACGCCTCCGACGCCACCACCACGTGCGCCCGGTACCCCAGCCCCTCGCACAACGCCAACGCCCGAGAGCACAGCCCCGCTTCACCTCCCGACAGGTGCGCGGCCCCCGCGTCGAGCCACAGTCCATCTGGGGCGGAGAGCTGGAAGCCCGGCCCCAGGCTCAGCAGCGCCTCCCCCAGCGCCACCAGTGCCCGCTTCTCCTCCTCCAACCGGTAGGGGAAGTGCCGCAGCCCCGGCTCCAGCGCCGTCGCCGCGGTGAGCGTCACCCCGGGCCGCACGCCCGCCTTCAGCGCGGACGTGGACGCCGCCACCACCCGTCGCTGGCCGCGAGCCTCCTCCACCAGCACGAAGGGCCGGCCTGCCAGCTCCGGACACTCGATGACCTTGCGCTGCACCGGGAAGCGCGTGAAATGCAGATAGGCCCTGCGCATGGCTCCCTCAGTTGTGCGCCGCCGAGGCCACGTCCGACGCCACCCGCAGCGAGGGCATCACCCCATCCCGCCCGGACCGCTGCCCCTGGTGCCCCAGCCCGTTGCGCGCCACCCACGGCGTCTCCCGCAGGAAGTCCGGCGTCGCGTCCGCGTCCACCGGCCCCACGTCCAGCACCCGCCCCCCCTCCTCGAGCCCCAGCTCCGGGTACAGCGCGCTCCACGGCAGCACCGCCCGCGTCCCCGTGCCGCCGCGCCTGCTGCGCACCACCTCCACCGCCCAGCCCTCCGCGCCCTGGGACTCCGTGCGCAGCCGCGTCACCCCATCCGCCGGAGCCTCCGGCGAGGTCAGCAGCAGCAGCAGCCCGCCGCCACGCTCCGCCGCGTCCGCCAGCTTGCGTGCCTCGGCCAGCCCCACCCGCGGCGGCCTCCCCGTCGCGCCCACCCCTCGCGTCAGGTCGAGCACCACGCACGCGAAGGCCCCACTCCGGGCCAGCTGAACCGCCGCCCACACCCGCTGCTCGGGCGCCTTGGGCCGCACGAGCAGCAGCCGCTCCAGGTCCACGCCCTGCGCCGCCGCCGCCGGGGCATACAGCTCGCGCGGTCCATCCACCCACGCGCACAGCCGCGCCTCCCTATGCGCGGACGCCACCGCGCTCAGCGCCAGGCTCGTCCTGCCGGTGGCCGCCTCACCACACAGCTCCACCGCCTGCCCCAGCGGGAAGCCGCCCGAGGGCAGCAGCGCGTCCACCGCCTCCATCCCCGTGCGCAACACCGCCAGGTAGCTGCGCGGCGCCGCCTGCAACTGGCGGATGCGCTCGCGAAGCTGCTCGACCACCGCACCGCCACTGCGCTGCTCCGCCACCGCGCTCATCTCGCCTCCTCGCCAGGACCCGACACACCGAACGCACGCCTGCACGACGGTTCAGTATGCTCAAGGGTCTGACGTGCGCCCGCACAGGACGCACGGCGACGGGCCCGGCGACACGACGTGATGGCTTGGATCCACCGGGGCGACGCCAGGGTTTTCGAGCCCCTGGGCGTCACCCCTCCGGCGGACCTAACCGGCGCAGATGACCTTCACCTCGACCTTCTGATCATCCGCGCGGCGCAGGCAGCTGCCGCCGAAGTAGATCCGCGCGGGGCGGTCCTCCCCGGACGGCTCGTAGCTCAGGTCCCCCGCCGCCACCGAGCAGCGCTCCACCGTGCCCCCGGCGCGGGTGATCTCCACCTGCGCCAGGCGCGGATCCGGCAGGTTCACCACGTCCAGGCTCTGCGCCACCGCCGCCAGCTCCGCGATGTGCAGCAGCGTGTCGCGGTAGCTCTCCCGACAGATGGAGTCCAGGTTGTCGAGCGCCGAGTCAAACTTCTCCGACATCGCCCGGTGCCGGTAGCCCGGCCCGTAGGACGTGGGGCAGTCCGCGTTGCGCACGAACGTGCCCTGCGGCGTCACGTCCTCGATCAGCTCCGCCCGCTTGTCGCTCAGCGCCACCGGGCCCACCGTGGCCCACAGCACCTCCCGACGTCCGCCCTTGGAGTCGCGCAGGCTCTTGAAGGCCTCGGCGTACTCCTCCACCGACGTCAGCAGCGCCGCGCCCTTATGGCAATTGTCCACCGACGTGTCGTCCGTGACGATGACCGGCGGCGGCCGCGCGGTGGAGCTGCAGTCCTCCTCGTCCGTCACCACCACGACGAGCAGCCGCGCCCCGTCCCGCAGGAAGCCTCCGTTCCCACCCTCGGCGATGGAGGTGGTGGTCAGGGGCTCGGAGACCGCCAGTCGGGCGGCCTCGAAGGGGGACTCCTGCCCGCTGCCACTTGTCCCCTGCTTCACCAGCAAGCGGAAGCGCTCCAGCAGGTCCGGATCCGAGCTCTCGACGAAGCGGTCCTCCGACGCGCTCCCGTTCGCCCTCGGCACCGGCTGCAGGAGGCCGGATTCCCTCGGATACTCCGAGTAGAACTCCCGGCCCTGGGTGAAGACGCGGCGGTACACGGAGGTGGTGATCACCCCCACGCGGAAGTCCTGGGTGACGCCGCCGCCCTCCCGCAGGCCCTGGATGAAGGCGGGCAGCTCGGTGGCGATTCCGGCCTGCTCCTCGGCCATGGAGCCGGAGTTGTCGATGACGAAGAGGATGTCCGTCTTCTGCGGGGCCACCACCGGGGATTCGCTCTGACACTTGCCCGGCAGGGTGGATCCGGCCTCGTCGACGGGCGACGTACAGGACGCCACCCAGAGGGCCGGCAACAGGAGCAGGGGGGCTCGGGTTCTGGATTTCATGGCGTCCTCCTGAGGGGGAAGGCGGCGCACCCGGGCGGTGCGTCGCAGCGAGGCTGGGGGGGCGAGCATGCCCCACCCCCGGCCCGGACGCGAGACAAGGACGCAGCGTCTGGCATCCGACTTGAGCGTGGAAAATCGCACACGGCGTTTGCCACGGGCGTTTTGGTTGTTACGTTGGTTCATCTGCCGCAGAAAACCGACAGATGTTCACCGGTCCGGTCGCAGGGAGGGCCGGGCTTGAAGAAGGAAGAGGCCGAACTTCATGTCCGATGAGAAGAAGAAGGGCACCGCCGCGAGCGCAATGCCCACCGCGATGGCCCCTCCGGGGCTCATCAACAAGGAAGACATTCCCCAGGTGCTGCCGATCCTGCCCCTGCGGAACAGCGTCTTCTTTCCCGGCGGCGTGCTCCCGCTGGCCGTCGGCCGTCAGAAGACCATTGCCCTGATCAAGGACGCGGTGCGCGACGACCAGGTCATCGGTGTCGTCACGCAGCGCCGCGCCGAGGAAGAGGATCCGGGCGCCGCCGACCTCTACACCATGGGGACGGTGGCCCGTATCGTGAAGCTTCTGAAGATGGGCGAGGACAACTACTCGCTCGTCGTCCAGGGACTCGCCCGCTTCCGTGTCGTGGAGCTGGTGCAGGAGGCCCCGTACCTCAAGGCCCGCGTCGACGCGGTGGAGGACAAGACCTCCGCGGAGAACGTCGAGGTGGAGGCCCTGGGCATCAACCTCAAGAAGCTGGCGCGCGAGGTCATCGAGCTGATGCCCGAGCTGCCGGCCGCCGCCACGGAGCTGGTGGAGAGCATCACCCACCCCGGTCACCTGGCCGACCTCATCGCCGCCAACGTGGACGTGCCGATCGAGGAGAAGCAGGCCGTCCTGGAGACGGTGGACCTCAAGGCGCGGATGAAGCTCGTGCTCGAGCTGCTCAACCGCAAGCGTGAGATCCTCAAGCTCTCCAACAAGATCGACTCCGCCGTGAAGGGCGAGATGTCGAAGACCCAGCGCGAGTACTACCTGCGCCAGCAGCTCAAGGCGATCAAGGAAGAGCTCGGCGAGATGGGCGAGGAGGAGGAGGAGCTCGACGAGCTCCAGGAGCGCCTGAAGAAGGCCGCCCTGCCTCCCGAGGTGGAGAAGGTCGCGAACAAGGAGCTCAACCGCCTGAAGACGATTCCGGCGGCGTCGAGCGAGTACACCGTCGCGCGCACCTACCTGGATTGGATCGCCGACCTGCCGTGGTCGAAGCTGTCCGAGGACAACCTCGACATCGAGAACGCGCGCCAGCAGCTCGACAAGGATCACTTCGGCATCAAGAAGGTGAAGAAGCGCATCCTGGAGTACCTGGCCGTCCGCAAGCTGAAGAACGACATGCGCGGGCCCATCCTGTGCCTCGTCGGTCCTCCGGGCGTCGGCAAGACGTCGCTGGGTCAGAGCGTGGCCAAGGCCACGGGCCGCAAGTTCGTGCGCCTGTCGCTGGGCGGCGTGCGTGACGAGGCGGAGATCCGCGGCCACCGGCGCACCTACGTCGGCGCGCTGCCCGGCCGCTTCATCCAGAGCATGAAGAAGGCCGGCACGAAGAACCCGGTCATGATGCTCGACGAGATCGACAAGCTCGGCGCCGACTTCCGTGGCGACCCGAGCGCGGCGCTCCTCGAGGTGCTGGACCCGGAGCAGAACAACACGTTCAGCGACCACTACCTCGACGTGCCGTTCGACCTGTCGAAGGTGATGTTCGTCGCCACGGCGAACCAGCTGGATCCCATCCCCGGGCCGCTCCGCGACCGCATGGAGATCATCGAGCTGTCGGGCTACACTTTCGAGGAGAAGCAGAGCATCGCGCGCATCCACCTGGTGCCCAAGCAGCTCAAGGAGCACGGGCTCAACCCGGACCACATCGAGATCACCGATGAGGCGCTGCTGACGCTGACCACCTCGTACACCCGCGAGGCGGGCGTGCGTAACCTGGAGCGGCGCATCGCGGACATCTGCCGCGCGGTGGCGGTGGAGGTCGCGGGTGGGAAGCTGGAGAAGCAGACCATCAACGCCGAGCGCGTGAAGGAGATCCTCGGGCCCGAGATGTTCTACTCGGAGGTCGCGGAGCGCACGGAGGTTCCGGGCGTGGCCACGGGTCTGGCCTGGACGGCGGCCGGCGGCGATCTGCTCTTCATCGAGGCGACGAAGATGGCAGGCAAGGGCGGCATGACGCTCACCGGCCAGCTCGGCGACGTGATGAAGGAGAGCGCGACGGCGGCGCTGAGCTACCTGCGCAGCAAGTCCGAGCAGTTGGGCATCAGCTCCAACTTCCTGGAGAAGACGGACATCCACCTGCACTTCCCGGCGGGCTCCATCCCCAAGGATGGTCCTTCCGCGGGCGTCACCATCCTGACGGCGCTCACCAGCCTGCTCACGGGCATCCGGGTGCGGCACGACACGGCGATGACGGGCGAGGCCACGCTGCGTGGCCTGGTGCTGCCGGTTGGCGGCATCAAGGAGAAGGTGCTGGCGGCCCACCGCGCGGGCATCAAGCGGGTCATCCTGCCCGAGCGTTGCCGCAAGGACCTGGTGGACGTGCCGGACCAGGCGAAGAACGAGCTGGAGTTCATCTTCGTCAGCCAGATGGACGAGGTCCTGAAGGCCGCGCTGGAGACGTCGCCGTTCAAGTCGTCGGCGGGGACTCCGGGTGGCGAGCCGGGCAAGGAGGCCTCGCTGCCTCCTGCGTCCACCGAGCCCGGGTCGCCCGAGGTCCGCGCGTAAAGCGCGGGCTTCAGCGACTCGAAGCCTGACGCGGGCAGGTTCCTCACCGAGGGACCTGCCCGTTGTCTTTGCGGGGCTCCCCTGCCCCGCTTCAGTGCCGCGTCCGGGGGACTTCCTCCTCGTCGGGGCCCCCAAGGCGCTGGGACAAGAGGCCAAGCAGCTCCTTCGTGGAGAGCCGCCCGGCGCCGTCCTTGCCCTCGAGCACGTCCGCGACGAGCGCGCGCTTGTGCTCGTGGAGCGACAGCATCTGCTCCTCGATGGTGCCTCGCGCCACCAGCCGGTAGACGGTGACGGGGCGCTCCTGGCCGATGCGATGCGCGCGGTCCGACGCCTGATCCTCCACGGCGGGGTTCCACCACGGGTCCAGGTGGATGACGGTGTTGGCGGCGGTGAGGTTGAGGCCGAAGCCGCCGGCCTTGAGCGAGATGAGGAACAGGGGCGCGCTGCCCTCCTGGAAGGAGCGCACGGCCTGCTCTCGGGCCTTGGGTGTGGAGGAGCCGTCCAGGTAGTCGTAGCGGATGCCCCGCGCGTCCAGCACCTCGCGCACCAGGGCCAGGTGCGAGGTGAACTGGCTGAAGACGAGCGCGCGGTGGCCCTCGGCGCGAAGCTCCTCGACCAGCTCCATGAAGCGCTCCAGCTTGGAGGACTCCACGCGGGACTCGGCGTCATAGAGGCGCGGGTGCGAGGCCAACAGGCGCAGCCGGGTGAGCGCTGCGAGCACCTCGAAGCGGCGCTCCAGCTCACGTGACTGCCGCTCGCGCATCACCTCCGGCGCGGACTCCAGCGCGGAGAGGGCCGCCAGCCGCGCGTCCTCGTACATGGTCCACTCCTGGGTGGAGAGGACGACGGGCACGCGGATGTCCATGCGCGGCGGCAGCTGCGCCTCCACCTGGGCCTTGGTGCGGCGCAGGAGGAAGGGTTGCAGCACCCTGGCCAGGGCGGGCGCCGCGGTGGGGTCCACCCTGCGCTCGATGGGAATCGCGAAGCGGGTGCGGAAGGCGTCGTGGCTGCCGAGCAGCCCGGGGAAGACGAGCGAGAAGACGCTCCACAGCTCTCCCAGGTGGTTCTCCAATGGAGTGCCGGAGAGGGCGAACTTGAAGTCCGCCTGCAGCGCCCGCGCGGCGCGGAAGCGGTGGGTGCCCGCGTTCTTCAGGGCCTGGGCCTCGTCGAAGACGAGCGTGGCGAAGCGCAGCTCGGACAGCCGGCCGATGTCGCGCGTCAAGAGGCCATAGCTCAGCACGAGCACGTCGCGGGGACCCAGCCGTTCGAGCAGCCCGCCCCGGTCCGCGGCCTCGGAGAACAGCCGCATCTTCAGCGACGGCGCGAAGCGCTTCGCCTCGTCCATCCAGTTGAAGGCCACGGAGGTGGGCGCGAGCACCAGCGCGGGCCCCAGCTTCGAGCGCTCCAGCAACACGGCCAGCGCCTGCACCGTCTTGCCCAGCCCCATGTCGTCCGCGAGCACCGCGCCCGCGCCCCACGAGGCCAGCCGGGTGAGCCAGCGGAAGCCCTCGACCTGGTAGTCACGCAGGTCCGTCTTCAGCGTGGCGGGGACCTTCGGCTTCAGCTCCCGTGCGGCGAAGATGCGCTCGACGAGCCCCCTCCACGTCGCGTCCGCGTCCAGCGTCGCGCCCGCGCTGCCCAGGGCGGACAGCGACTCCGCCGCGGCCGGACCCACCTCCAAGCCGTGGCGCGAAAGGTGGGCGTGGTCCGCCAGTCGCTCCAGGTGCTGGCGCAGCGCCTCCTCGACCTCCACGTAGGTCTGGTCCTTCACCTGGACGAAGCGCTCCTTGCGACGCGCGGCGTCCAACAGCCGCGCCATCTCCACGCGCTCGCCCTGCACCGCCAGCCCTCCGAGCACGCCGAACCAGTCGCGCTTGCGCTCCACCGTGATTCGCAGCGCGCTCGCCCCGCGAGAGCCCACGAGGCGAAGTGGAGAGCCACCCCACTCCAGCTCCGGCGGCGACTCCAGCGACTGACACGCGGACAAGAGCCCGAGCGCGCCCTGGACGTTGGGGAACGAGAAGCTGAACGGCAGCGCCTGCGCCTCCGCGGTGGCCAGGGGCAGGCTCGCCTGGAGCGCGTGGACCACGGCGAGCTCCTTCACGAAGTCGCGCACCGTGTGCACGGGCTCCAGGCCCCGGCGCAGGTACACGTCCCGAGGCCCCTCGCCCGGGATGAAGCTGATGCTGTCCGGGAGCGCCCGCACGCGCAGCTCCACGCGCACCGCGCTGCCGGGCTCCAGCTCGAAGCGCAGCACCGGCAGCTGGAGCGAAGGCAGCTTCTCGCCCATGACACCGCGAGGCATGGCCACGGGCAGCCGCACCGAGAGCTTCGCCAGCTTCTCCAGCAGCACGCCGTGGCTCTCGGGAGGGAAGACGTTGCCGTGGCGCTGGAGGACGGACACGAGCGCGCGGACCTCCGGGCCCGCGTCCAGCACGGTGAGCCTGCGCGAGCCCTCGTCCCAGAGGAAGAGGGCCTCCTCCGGCTTCGCGCGGCGCACGCGGTCCACCATGGACGCGGGCAGGCTCGCGCCGTCCACGCCCGCGGAGACGACGACAGCGCCGCCCCGCTCAGAGGCGACGATGCCCACCTTGGCGCGGTCCACCTGGACCAGCAGGTCCTGCGTCCCCTCCTGATAGAGCCGGGGATGGTCCACCAGCTCCAGCAGCAGCGCGCGCGAGGCGGGTGCGTCGCCATCCGGCAGCAGCGACGCGAGGCGCGCGTCGAGCGAGGAGAGCTGCGAGCCATGCTCCTGGAGCAGCTTGCGGCGACTCACCTTGGCTCCCGTGGAGCGCTGGCCCTTCTTGTTGCGCCGGTGCACGTACGGGTGGACCTCCACGCCGTAGCCCTCGATGACGTCGACGCGCCAGGAGACCTCCACCGCCGCGCCGCTGCCCGTGCCCTCATCGAGCGCGCGCTCCAGCGCCCTCAACGTGCGGTCCCACCCCGGTCGCACCAGCTCGTCGAGCGTCTCGCCGAAGCGCTCCGTCCACGGCTGGTTCAGCCACAACAGCACCGTGTCGATGGCGGCGACCAGGTGGACACACGGCGGCGCGCCACAGGTGCAGTCGCCCTGCACCACGGAGGGCGTGAAGGTCAGCCGGGCCTCGGGGAGGATGAAGCCCATCTGCGCGCCGTAGGGCAGCTCCGAGCAGCGCGTCTCGCGGAAGCGGAAGCCAGGGAGCTCGGCGTCGTGCTGGAGCGACTCCAGCTGCAGCGCGTGCAAGGGCCGCGTGGCCACGGTGGCGGGCGCGCGGGAGCGCAGGTCCAGCAACAGGCCATGGACACGGTGCGTGCGCGGGTCCTCGGGCGGCGCCAGTCGCGCGGCGAGCGAGGCGCGGGTCTCCTCCGCCTGCTTGCGCTCCTCCTCGACGAAGCGCCACGCGAGCCGGGGCAGGAGGTCCTTCATCTTCGGCGACGGCAGGGACTCCTGCGTCCAGCGCGTACGGCCCTCCTCGCTGAGCATCTCCACCAGCCTGCGGCGGGCCATCGCGGGGCGGGACTGAGGCAGCAGCGCGGGGTCCACGAAGGGCGACAACACCGTGAGGCTCAGGCGGGACAGGTGCTCGACGCCGTGCTCGCGCAGCCAGGAGCGCAGGGCTCCTTCCGTGGCGAAGTGTGGGACAGCGGAGGAATCGGGCTGCGGGCGCTCCACGGACATGGCTCCCCGCTTCTTCGCGATGCGCGACGGAAACGCAAGCGCGACGACAGGGCGTCCGGGCAGGCGGGCTCCCCGGGCCGGCTTCCGCTTCCCCGTCATTCCGGGCCACACTGCGGAACGACGCCCGCTCGCCAGGCGTCGAACCTGACATGCCGACATCCGCCGCTGGAGTGTGGGGACTGGGAGTCTTGCTGCTCACGGGCACCGCCTGCGTGCGCGCCTCGAGCGAGGTGTCTCCTGATGCCTCGACGCACCTGTCCCAGGCGGCGCGGCCGGGCTCGCTCCCCGTCGACCCGAGCGCCGTCCGTGGGTCCGTGGAAGGCACACGGGGCGCCCTTCCCCACAGGCCGATGCGCGCGGCGGAGACGGTCGTCGAGCCGCCTGTCGTGGCCAGGTGGCCCGCGCCGGGAGCCACGCTGACGCTCGTCCCCGCGAACGTGCCCGAGGGCTTCGCGCGACGTCGGGTGTACCTGGACGCGGGACACGGCGCCGAGGGGAACACGGGCAACCGCTCCGTCACGTGCGAGGACGAGGAGGTCTTCACGTTGCGCGTGGCGCAGGACCTGGCGCGGCGGTTGGTGGCCACGGGGCACTTCGAGGTGCGCATCAGCCGTGAGCCGGGACAGCGGGTGCCGTATACGAGTCGGCTCGCCGATGCGGAGCGCTGGGGCGCGCACGTGTTCGTGAGCCTGCACTCGGACTCGCGAGGCACGTCGCAGCCGTGGGCGCCCGCGGAGGGACAGTCGTGCAACCGCCAGGACACGACGCCCGGCTTCAGCGTGCTCTGGTCCGAGGATGCGCCCGCCCCCCTCCAGGGTCGCCGCGCGGAGCTGGCGCGAGCGCTGGCGCGGAACCTGTCGCGCGGCGGGTTCCTCCACTACGACGGCGTGGACTACGTGGGCCTCTACGCCACCGACACCGCGCAGCCCGGCGTCTTCGTGTCCCGCGAGCCGTCACACCGGCAGATCTTCGTCCTGCGCAAGCCGACGATGCCCTCGGTCATCGTGGAGACGCACCACGCGCTCGACTTCGAGGAGGCCGCGCGCTGGCGCGAGGAGCGCACGCTGGAGGTCTTCGCCACCGCGATGACCCAGGGACTCGTGGAGGCCTTCGCGCCGCCTCCGCCCCCGCGCGTTTCGACGCAGCAGCCCTGAACCGCACAGCGAACGCTCGACGCGATTCGCGCTTGCCTTTCATTTAACCAGTTGGTTATTTTAACAGAAGGTTAATCAAGCCATGCCGAGCGACCCACTCAGCGCCACCTTTGCCGCACTCGCCGACCCGACCCGGCGCGCGATCCTCGCGCGGCTCTCGAAGGGGGAGACCTCCGTCACGGAGCTCGCCCAACCCTTCGACATGAGCCTCCCCGCCGTGACGAAGCACCTCAAGGTGCTCGAGCGCGCGGGGCTGATCACGCGGAGCCGCGAAGCCCAGTGGCGCCCCTGCAGACTCGCGCCGGAGCCGCTGAAGGACGCGACCGACTGGCTCGAGGACTATCGCGAGTTCTGGGAGGCCAGCCTCGACCGGCTCGAGGACTATCTCGCCGACGTCCAGGGGCAGAAGCGCCCGGCGCGCGGCCGCAAGATTCCAACCCCGAAGAAGAAGGACCGAGGAGCCCCCCCATGAACGCAGCGCTCGACCTCAACGAACTCGCGAAGCGTCAGCTGGAACTGTCGCGGCTCATCAGCGCCCCACGCGCGCTGGTCTTCCAGGCGTTCACCGACGCGGAGATGATCTCCCACTGGTGGGGGCCGAACGGCTTCCGCACGACCACGGTGAGCAAGGACGTGCGGCCGGGGGGCGCGTGGAAGTTCACCATGCACGGGCCCGATGGCACCGACTACGCGAACCACATCGTCTACACGAAGGTCGTCCCCAACGAGCGGCTCGAGTGGGATCACGGCACGAAGGAAGGCGAGGTGCTGTTCAAGGCCGTCGTCACCTTCCAGGACGAGGCGGGAAAGACGCGCGTCACGATGCAGCACACGCTGCCCACCGTCGAAGCGCGCGAGCAGGCGGCGAAGTACGCCATCGAAGGTGGCCAGCAGACGCTCGCGCGGCTCGACCAGCACCTCGCGACGCGGCAGTAGGCACTCGTCGCGCGAGTGCCCACGTCGGGCGAGGCGCAGGGGAGTCCTCAGGCGCCCTCGTTCCGTTCGTCGTCCTGCCGCAGGAAGGGCTCGGAGACGTGCTTCACGATTCGCGCGGCCAGGGCTTGGACGTGCGGAGCGTGCAGCAGGGTGTAGTGGGTGCCCGGGACGTCCTCGACCTCGAGCTGCTCCGGGGCCACGTAGCGAGACCATCCGTGGGTCGGCTCCACGGAGCGCTCCCGCTTCGCGTCCTTCGCGCGCAGCAGCAACACGGGGCCTCCGTAGGCGCCTGGACGGAACGTGGACAGGACCCGCAGGTTCGCGCGGGTCACGTCACGCCAGGCCCGGAGGTCCGAGTCCTGGACCTCGGGGGGAAGCCACCCGGACTCCCGTGCATACGCGATGACCCGAGCGAGCTGCTCATCTTCGGAGAGCCCCGCGAGAGACTCGGGCCGGAGCGTCGACTCGACTCCCGCGGTCCGCGCGAGGTCCATCGCCATCCCCGCGAGGAGCAGCGCGTCGTCGGGTCCTTGCGTGAGCAGCTCGTCCGTGGACGCGAAGCTGTCGAGGAGGATGAGCTGTTCGACGCGCTGTCCCTGACGCTCCAGCTCGCGAGCCATCTCGAAGGCCACGACGCCGCCCATGGACCAGCCCCCGAGCACATACGGGCCTTCCGGACGCACGGTTCGCAGCGCGGCCACGTAACGCCGCACGAGCGCGTCCATGTGTTCGAGTGGAGGCTCCGCGCCGTCGAGCCCTGGCGACTGGAAGGCGTAGACCGGTCGGTCCGCTCCCATCCACCGTGAGAGCAGCCGATAGGGTCCCACCGCTCCGCCAACCGCGTGAACGAAGAACACCGGCGTGCCCATGCCCTCGGACTGCAACGTCACGCAGACTTGATCGGGACTGTCACCACGGGACACCTCGAGCCACGACGCGAGCTGTTCGACCGAGGGGGCCTCGAAGAGGGCGCGCAGCGGGAGGTCGATGCCAGTGAGTGCACGCACTCGCGCCACCACCTGCGTCGCCAGCAGCGAGTGCCCTCCCAACTCGAAGAAGTCGTCCTTCCTCCCGACTCGCTTCGCTCCCAGCACTTCGCTGAACACCTCCGCCAGCTTCGCTTCCAACCCCTCTCGCGGTGCTTCGTAGGCGTCTTCCGGTGACGTCACCGCCTCCGGCGCCGGCAGCGCCCTGCGGTCCACCTTCCCGTTCGCCGTCAGCGGCAGCGCCTCCAGCACCACCACCGTCGGCACCAGGTACTCCGGCAGCCTCCTCCTCATCCCCTCCTTCACCGCCGCCCCCTCCACCTCGCCCACCACGTACCCCACCAGCCTCTTGTCTCCTCTCTCCTCCCTCACTACCGCCACCGCTTCTCGCACCCCCGCCACCGCCTTCAGCCCCTCCTCCACCTCCCCCAGCTCAATCCGGTACCCCCTCACCTTCACCTGCCCGTCTCGCCTCCCCAAAAACTCCAGCGCTCCGTCGTCCCTCCAGCGGACCACGTCCCCTGTCCGGTACAGCCTCTCGCCCTCTCCAAACGGACTCGGCACGAAGCGCTCCGCCGTCAGCTCCGGCCTCCCCACGTACCCTCGCGCCAGCCCCTCGCCCCCCGCGTACAACTCTCCCGGCACTCCCACCGCCACAGGACGCAGTCCCTCGTCCAGCACGTACACTTCCGTGCCTTCCACCGGACGCCCAATCGGCGCTCCTCTCTCTCCGACGTCCGACTCCTTCTGCATCCTCCACGTCGTCGTGAACGTCGTGTTCTCCGTCGGGCCGTACCCGTTGATGAGCGTGCCTCCCGCGCGCAGCCGCTCCTTCACCCGCTGCACCGGCAGCACGTCTCCTCCCGCCAGCACCTGCTTCACTCCCGCCAGTGCCTCCGGCTGGTACGCCTGCATCTGCTCGAAGAGCGCCGCTGTCAGCCACAGCGACGTCACCTGGTGCGCCTTCAGCGTCGCAGCCACTTCCTCCAGCGCAAGCTCCTTCGCCGGGTACACCACCAGCTTCGCTCCGTTCAGCAGCGCGCCCCATACCTCCAGCGTCGACGCGTCGAAGCCCACCGGCGCCAACTGCAACCACACCTCCTCCGCGCTGAAGCTCGCGTACGTGGCTCCCTTCACCAGCCTCGCCACTGCCTTCTGCGGCACCCCCACGCCCTTCGGCGTCCCCGTGCTTCCCGACGTGTACATGACGTACGCCAGACTGCTTCCATCTCCTCGGAGCGGCGGGTTGCTCTTTGGCTGACGTCCAATCAACGCCGCGTCCGCGTCGAGGCTCACCACCACGTCCGTGCTCTCCGCCACCTCCTCCACCAACTCCTCGCGGCCCACCACCACCGCCACCCCCGCCTCCCTCTTCATCCACCTCATTCGCTCCGCCGGGTTGCTCCCCTCCAGCGGCACGTACGCTCCTCCCGCCTTCACCACCCCCAGCACCGCCACCACCCACTCCAACGAGCGCTCCACGCTCAGCCCCACCCGCACTTCGGGGCCCACTCCCACGCTCCTCAAGTGGTGCGCCAGCTGGTTCGCTCTCTCGTTGAGCTGCCCGTACGTCAGTGACTCCCCGGCACTGTCGACCACCGCGACCGCGTCAGGTCCAGCGGCCACCGTCGCTTCGAACAGCCCGGCCAGGGTCTGCTCATGCAACGACCGCAGGCTCTGTCCGTGCTGGCGTCGCGCCTCCTGCTGTTCATTCTCACCAGGCTCTGCGCCAAGCCTCTCCGCGCGCGATGAGCCTCGGCCGCTCCACGCCACCACCCGCCGCCGCTCCTCCTCCGTCTCCAGCGGCAACTCCCTCACACGCTTCCCCCAACCCTCCACGCCTCCTTCCAGCACTCGCCTCACGTGCCTCACCAACCGCTCCGCTGTCCCTTCCTCGAACAGGTCGCTGTTGTAGTTCAGCACCACCGCCACTCCGTCCGGCCCCTCTCCCACGAGCAACGAGAAGTCGAACTTCGACGTCTTCGTGTCCGTCTCCAGCCCCTTCAGCACCAGCCCCTTCCCCAGCTTCACCTCCACCCCGGGCGTGTTCTGCAACGTCAGGCTCACCTGGAACAGCGGGCTGCGGCTCAGGTCCCTCTGCGGCAGCAGCTCCTCCACCAACTTCTCGAACGGCACGTCCTGGTGCGCGTACGCACCCAACGTCACCTCCTTCGCCCTCCCCACCAACTCTCCGAACGTCTCCCCCTCCTCCACTCGCCCCCTCAGCACCAGCGTGTTCGCGAAGTACCCGATCAGCCCTTCCGTCTCCGCGTGCGTTCGCCCTGCAATCGGGAAACCCACCACCACTTCCCGCTGCCCCGCGTGCCTCGACAGCACCACCTGGTACGCGCTCAGCAACACCATGAAGGGTGTCACCCCTTCACGACGACTCACCTCCTCCACCTTCCTCCACAGCTCCTTCGGCCACTGCGTCTGGACGAAGCCACCCCGGAAGCTCTGCGCCGCCGGCCTCGGCCTGTCCGTCACCAGCTCCAACGCCCTCGGCGCCCCTTCCAACTGCTTGCGCCAGTACTCCACCTGCTGCTCCAGCACTTCCCCCTGCAACCACCCTCGCTGCCACTCCGCATAGTCCCCGTACTGCACCGGCAGCTCGCCCAGCGGCGACGGCTTCCCCTCCGCATACGCCCCATAGAGCGCCGCCACTTCCCTCACCAACAGCCCCGTCGACCAGCCGTCCGACACGATGTGGTGCAGCACCACCACCAACACGTGCTCCTCTTCAGACAGCCTCACCAACGTCGCCCGCAGCAGCGGTCCGCGCGACAGATTGAACGGCCGCGCGACCTCCTCGCCGACGAGACGCAGCAACGTCGACTCTCGCTCCGTCTCCTCGTGCAGATCGACTCGACGGAACTGGAACGGCGATGGTGGGGAGATCACCTGCACGGGCACACCGCCCTCATCAGGGAAGCTGGTGCGCAGGTTCTCGTGACGACGAATCACCTCGGAGAACGCTCGCTCCAGCGCCTCCACATCGAGAGCCCCCTCCAACCGGAGCGCCGACGGGACGTTGTACGTGACACTCCCAGGTTCGAGCTTGTCGAGGAACCACAGGCGCTGCTGCGCGAAGGACAACGGCAGTGCCCCCTGCCGCGCGGAGGGCCGCAACGCCGGTACCGAAACGGCTCGCGCGACCTGCTCCACCTTGCGCGCAAGTCCCTCCAGCGTGGGCGCCTCGAAGAGCGCCCTCAGCGGCACCTCCACGCTCAGCGAGCCACGCAGCCGCGCCACCACCTGCGTCGCGATGAGCGAATGCCCACCCAGCGCGAAGAAGTCATCGTGACGACTCACGCGCTCGACTCGCAGGACCTCCTTCCAGATGGAGGCCAGCGACTCCTCCATCGGCGTCGCGGGCGGCACATGCACCGCGCCTGAAGCCAGAGCCCCCGCCTCCGGTTCGGGCAACGCCCGGCGATCCAGCTTGCCATTCGGCGTCAGCGGCAACGCCTCCAGCACCATGAAGCCCGAGGGCACCATGTGCGCCGGCAAGCGCTCCTGGAGGAAGCCTCGCAACATCCCCAGGTCCACGACTCCCGAGGCGCTCGCGATGACATACGCGACCAGCCGCTTGTCACCAGCCGCGTCCTCGCGAGCCACCACCACCGCGTCACCCACCGGGGGATGCTCGCGCAGGACCGCCGCCACCTCTCCAGGCTCCACGCGGAAGCCTCGCACCTTCACCTGGAAGTCCGCGCGGCCCAGGAACTCCACCCTGCCATCCTCGAGCCACCGCACCCTGTCCCCCGTGCGGTACATCCGAGCTCCCGACACTGGGCTGAACGGGTCCGGACCGAAACGCTCCGCCGTCAGGTCAGGGCGCCCCAGATACCCACGCGCCACCTGCTCGCCGCCGATGAACAGCTCGCCGGGCACTCCGGTCGGCACCGAACGCAGCTCGGCATCCAGCACGTACACGCGCGCCTTCGCCAACGGCCGCCCCAGCGGCACGGTCGCCGCCCGGACCACCGCATCCACCGGTCCCGCGAGCACACCCACGGTCGTCTCCGTGGGGCCATAGTGGTTGAACACCTCCAGCGTCGGGGCCAGGGCACGCACCTGCTCCACCAGCGCCCACGTCGAGGATTCGCCACCCAGGACCAGTCGCTTGCGAGGCAGCACTCGCGCCGGCTCCGGCGCCGTCAACCAGGCGGAGAGGTGCGCGGGCACCATCTTCACGCAGTCCACCGGGTGACGCTGGAAGTACTCCGCCACGCCCATGGGATTCCCCATGCGCTCGGACGAGAGGACATGCAGCACGCCTCCCGTGCACAGCGACGGGAACAGCACCGTGTTGCCCAGGTCCGCGCCGAAGGTGGACACCAACGCGAAGCTCGCGCACTCACGCAGCCCGAGCCGCTCGGTCGCGGCCTGGACGTAGTTGACCAGCGCCCCGTGTGACACGGCCACGCCCTTGGGACGCCCCGTGCTGCCCGAGGTGAACAACACGTATGCGGTGTTCTCCGGCGCGACCAGCACGGCCGGCGCGGCTGCTGAACGCCCCGCTAGCAGCGCGGCGTCCCGGTCCATCAACACCCGATGCGCGGCGCAGGTCTCGAACGAAGCAGCGTGACGAGACTCCGTCACCACGACGGGCGCGGCGACCTCCTCCACGAGCACGCGCAGACGCGTCGCGGGCTGGGCTGGCTCCAGCGGCACGTAGGCGCCTCCGGCCTTCAGGACACCCAGCAGCGCCACCACCAACTCCACGCTCCGCTCCAGGCACAGCGCCACCGGGACGTCGGGCCCGACGCCGAGCTCCCGCAGATGCCTCGCGAGCTGATTGGCTCGTGCGTCGAGCTGCGCGTACGACAGCAGCACGTCCTCGTAGCGCACGGCGGGCGCCATGGGGGTTCGGGCCGCCTGTTGCTCGATGAGCACATGCAACGGCGCCGCGTTCGAGAAGTCCGCAGGGGTCGTGGACCACGAGCCCAGGACCTGTTGCCGCTCGGCTGGCGTCATCAGCGGCAGCGCGGAGAGGCGCTGGCCAGGGTTCGCGGTGATCGCCTCCAGCAGCACCTGAAGGTGCGCCACCATGCGCGCCGCCGTGGACTCGGAGAACAGGTCCGAGTTGAACAGCAGTGTTCCCGTGATTCCCTCCGAGGTCTCGCTCAGGTTCAGGGACAGCTCGAAGCGCGCGGCCTCCGTGCCCTCCGTCTCCAACGGCACGAGGGACAACGCGGGGAGCTCGAGCGCCTCCACCGGAGCGTTCTGCAGGACGAACAGGACCTGGAACAGCGCGGTGCGGCTCAAGTCGCGGGCGGGACGCAGCGCCTCCACCAGCTTCTCGAAGGGGAGGTCCTGGTGCTCGTAGGCCCCGAGCGTGGTCTCACGGACCTGGGCCAGCAGTTGGAGGAACGTCTCCGCGGGCTGCACCCGCGCGCGCAGGACCAACGTGTTGACGAAGAAGCCGATGAGACCCTCCGTCTCCGCATACCGGCGGCCCGCGATGGGCGAGCCTACGCTGATGTCGTCCTGCCCCGAGTAGCGGGACAGCAACACCTGGAACGCCGAGAGCAACACCATGAATGGGGTGGTTCCCGTCTCGCGGGCCAGCGCGCCCACCGCGTCTCGCAGCGCGCCCGGGAGCCGTACGGGGACGGTGGCGCCTCGCTGCGATTGGACCGCGGGGCGAGGCCCCTTGATGGGCAACTCCAGATGCGGGGGCGATCCGGCGAGCCGCTCCCTCCACCAGTCGAGCTGCGTCTCCAGTCGCGTTCCGCTCAGCCACTCGCGTTGCCAGAGCGCGTAGTCCGCGTACTGCACAGGGAGCGCGGGCAGCGGTGCCTGTTGTCCCTCGGAGAAGGCCACGTAGAGCGCGCCGAGTTCTCGCACCAGCACGCCCAGGGACCAGCCGTCCGAGACGATGTGGTGCATCACCAGCGACAGCACATGTTGCTCGGGAGCGAGTCGGAGCAGCGTGGCGCGCAGGAGCCTGGGCTGTCCGAGGTCGAACGGGCGCAGCGACTCCTCGACGGCACGGCGCCGCACCGCGCTCCGGCGGCCCACTTCGGACAACGCGCTCAGGTCCTCGAAGGCGAGCTGGAAGTCGTCGGGGGCGTGGATGACCTGGACTGGCTCCCCCTCGTGCAGGGCGAAGCTGGTGCGCAGGGATTCGTGACGCGCCACCAATGCGGAGAACGCGCGCTCGAGCGCGTCGATTCGCAGCGCCCCATTCACCTGGAGGTGGATCGGTACGTTGTAGGCGGCGCTGCCAGGAGAGAGCTGTTCGAAGAACCACAGGCGCTGCTGCGCGAACGACAGCGGCGGCGGGCCAGAGCGAGGCCGAGGGACCAGTGGGAAGACGTCGGGCGTCGTGCTGTCCCCACGCGAGGAATCGAGACGTCTCGCGAGCGCTTCGAGGGTCGGTGCTTCGAAGAGAGTCCGCAGCGGGAGGTCAATGCCAGTGAGTGCGCGCACTCGCGCCACCACCTGCGTCGCCAGCAGCGAGTGCCCTCCCAACTCGAAGAAGTCGTCCTTCCTCCCGACTCGCTTCGCTCCCAGCACTTCGCTGAACACCTCCGCCAGCTTCGCTTCCAACCCCTCTCGCGGTGCTTCGTAGGCGTCTTCCGGTGACGTCACCGCCTCCGGCGCCGGCAGCGCCCTGCGGTCCACCTTCCCGTTCGCCGTCAGCGGCAGCGCCTCCAGCACCACCACCGTCGGCACCAGGTACTCCGGCAGCCTCCTCCTCATCCCCTCCTTCACCGCCGCCCCCTCCACCTCGCCCACCACGTACCCCACCAGCCTCTTGTCTCCTCTCTCCTCCCTCACTACCGCCACCGCTTCTCGCACCCCCGCCACCGCCTTCAGCCCCTCCTCCACCTCCCCCAGCTCAATCCGGTACCCCCTCACCTTCACCTGCCCGTCTCGCCTCCCCAAAAACTCCAGCGCTCCGTCGTCCCTCCAGCGGACCACGTCCCCTGTCCGGTACAGCCTCTCGCCCTCTCCAAACGGACTCGGCACGAAGCGCTCCGCCGTCAGCTCCGGCCTCCCCACGTACCCTCGCGCCAGCCCCTCGCCCCCCGCGTACAACTCTCCCGGCACTCCCACCGCCACAGGACGCAGTCCCTCGTCCAGCACGTACACTTCCGTGCCTTCCACCGGACGCCCAATCGGCGCTCCTCTCTCTCCGACGTCCGACTCCTTCTGCATCCTCCACGTCGTCGTGAACGTCGTGTTCTCCGTCGGGCCGTACCCGTTGATGAGCGTGCCTCCCGCGCGCAGCCGCTCCTTCACCCGCTGCACCGGCAGCACGTCTCCTCCCGCCAGCACCTGCTTCACTCCCGCCAGTGCCTCCGGCTGGTACGCCTGCATCTGCTCGAAGAGCGCCGCTGTCAGCCACAGCGACGTCACCTGGTGCGCCTTCAGCGTCGCAGCCACTTCCTCCAGCGCAAGCTCCTTCGCCGGGTACACCACCAGCTTCGCTCCGTTCAGCAGCGCGCCCCATACCTCCAGCGTCGACGCGTCGAAGCCCACCGGCGCCAACTGCAGCCACACCTCCTCCGCGCTGAAGCTCGCGTACGTGGCTCCCTTCACCAGTCTCGCCACTGCCTTCTGCGGCACCCCCACGCCCTTCGGCGTCCCCGTGCTTCCCGACGTGTACATGACGTACGCCAGGCTTCTTCCATCTCCTCGGAGCGGCGGGTTGCTCTTTGGCTGACGTCCAATCAACGCCGCGTCCGCGTCGAGGCTCACCACCACGTCCGTGCTCTCCGCCACCTCCTCCACCAACTCCTCGCGGCCCACCACCACCGCCACCCCCGCCTCCCTCTTCATCCACCTCATTCGCTCCGCCGGGTTGCTCCCCTCCAGCGGCACGTACGCTCCTCCCGCCTTCACCACCCCCAGCACCGCCACCACCCACTCCAACGAGCGCTCCACTCTCAGCCCCACCCGCACTTCGGGGCCCACTCCCACTCCCCTCAAGTGGTGCGCCAGCTGGTTCGCTCTCTCGTTGAGCTGCCCGTACGTCAGCGAAGCACCAGCGGCGTCGACTACCGCGACCGCGTCAGGTCCAGCGGCCACCGTCGCTTCGAACAGCCCGGCCATGGTCTGTTCACCTGGTGAAGGAGGACTTCCTCCTCGGTCGTTCCACGCCGCCATCGATTGGACATCAGACAGCGCAGCGCTCGTCACCGAGTGCGGAAGCTGGCCGTGCTCGCGGGACTTCGTCCCGGACACATGCTTACGCCCGCTCCACTCCACCACCACTCGCTGCCGCTCTGCCGCTGTCTCTAGCGACAGCTCCCGCACCTTCTTCCCCCACCCCTCCACGCCTCCCTCCAGCACTCGCCTCACGTGCCTCACCAACCGCTCCGCTGTCCCTTCCTCGAACAGGTCGCTGTTGTAGTTCAGCGCCACCACCACCCCGTCCGCGTCCTCGCCCACGGACAGCGAGAGGTCGAACTTCGACGTCTTCGTGTCCGTCTCCAGCCCCTTCAGCACCAGCCCCTTCCCCAGCTTCACCTCCACCCCGGGCGTGTTCTGCAACGTCAGGCTCACCTGAAACAGCGGACTTCGGCTCAAATCCCGTTCCGGCAGCAGCTCCTCCACCAGCTTCTCGAACGGCACGTCCTGGTGCGCGTACGCACCCAACGTCACCTCCTTCGCCCTCCCCACCAACTCCCCGAACGTCTCCCCCTCCTCCACTCGCCCTCTCAGCACCAGCGTGTTCGCGAAGTACCCGATCAGCCCTTCGGTCTCCGCGTGCGTGCGTCCTGCAATCGGGAAACCCACCACCACTTCCCGCTGCCCCGCGTGCCTCGACAGCACCACCTGGTATGCGCTCAGCAGCACCATGAAGGGTGTCACCCCTTCACGACGACTCACCTCCTCCACCTTCCTCCACAGTCCCTTCTCCCACCGCCGCTCCAACACCGCCCCACGGAAGCTCTGCGCCGCGGGCCTCGGCTTGTCCGTCACCAACTCCAGAGCCTTTGGCGCTCCCTCCAACTGCTTGCGCCAGTATTCCACCTGCTGCTCCAGCACTTCCCCCTGCAGCCACCCTCGCTGCCACTCCGCGTAGTCTCCGTACTGCACCGGCAGCTCGCCCAACGGCGACGGCTTCCCCTCCGCATACGCCCCATAGAGCGCCGCCACCTCCCTCACCAACAGCCCCGTCGACCAGCCGTCCGACACGATGTGGTGCAGCACCACCACCAACACGTGCTCCTCCTCGGAGAGCCTCAGCAACGTCACCCTCAGCAGCGGCCCTCGCGACAGATCGAACGGGAGCAACACCTCCTGCTCCACATGACGACGCGCCTCCGCCTCACGCGCGGCCTCCGGGAGTCCCTCCAACTGGACCACGCGCAGGGGCACCTCGACTTCGGACAAAACACTCTGCACGGCCACGCCGTTCTCACTCCGGAACGTGGTGCGCAGGGCCTCATGACGGCGGACGAGATCCTGGAACGTCCTCGCCAAGGCCTCGGTGTCCAGCGGACCACGCATCCGCACGGCACCCGGCATGTTGTACGAAGCGCTGCCGGGCTCCAGTTGGTCCAGGAACCACAGTCGCTGCTGCGCGAAGGAGAGCCGCGCCGGCTGCCCCTTGTCCTCACGAGGCTTCAACGGCGGCACCGCCAACGACGCCCCCGCTCGAATCAACCGGTCCACGCGCACCGCGAGCGACGCCACGGCGGGCGACACGAACAGCTCCCGCAGCGGGACCTCCAGACTGAACGCGCTCCGAATCCGCGAGATGGCTCGCGTCGCCAGCAGCGAGTGTCCGCCCAGCTCGAAGAAGTGGCTGTGAATCCCCACCCTGTCGAGCCCCAGCACCTCCGCGAAGATCCCCGCCAGCAACTGCTCCGTCGCGGTCCCCGGCGCGACGAAGTCGACTCCCGCCGTCGCCCCCAGCTCCACCGCGGGCAGCGCCTTGCGATTCACCTTGCCACTCGGAGTCAGTGGCAATGACTCCAACACCGTCAGCGCGGAGGGAACCATGTACTCAGGCAGCCGGCCCACCAGATGCGCACGAAGCTCCGTAGGGTCGGGCCGCTCGGGATGCTCACGCGAGGGCACCACGTACGCCACCAGCTTCGCGCCCGCGGAGCCCTCGTCACGCACCACCGCCACCGCATCCCCCACCGAGGGATGCGCGCGCAGCACGGACTCGATTTCCCCCAGCTCGATGCGGAAGCCACGCAGCTTCACCTGGAAGTCGAGGCGGCCGAGGAACGCGAGCTCACCGTCGGGGAGCCAGCGCGCCTTGTCTCCCGTGCGGTACATGCGCGCACCCGGGACGGTGCTGAAGGGATTGGGAACGAACCGCTCCGCTGTCAGCGCTGGACGTTCCAGATAGCCACGCCCCACACCCTCGCCTGCCAGGAACAGCTCCCCGGGCACACCCACGGCGACAGGTTGGAGGTTCGCGTCCAGGACGTACGCCCGGACATTCGCCAGCGGGGCTCCAAGCGAAGGCCGCGCTGATCCACGCACGGCACGCACCGTGGAGTCCACCGTGCACTCGGTGGGCCCATAGACGTTGAACGCGGTGATGCGCGGGTGGAGGGAGAGCTGCTCCCAGAGCGCCTCGTCCACCGCTTCGCCGCCCACGAGGACTCGCAGCTCGCGACGTGACGCCAGCCCCTCACCGAGCAGCAGGCGCAGGTGGGACGGCGCACAGTCGAGCACGTCGACGCCGTGTCGCTCGACCCACGCCACCAACAGGGCCGCATCCTGGCGAGCGGCCTGCGGCACCACGCACAAGGTGTGTCCATCCGAGATTTGAACGAGCTGCTGGACGGACGCGTCGAAGGCCAGCGGCGCGCTGACACTGAAGCGCAGCGGACCGTTCAAACCCACGAGGGCCGTGGACGCGAGCGCCGCGCGCAGGTTCATCACCGACGCGTGCTGAATCATCACGCCCTTCGGTTGGCCCGTGCTCCCCGACGTGTAGATGACGTAGGCCAGGTGCTCCGGAAGCGAGACACGCGGCGGCGCGCCTTCCGACTCCGAGGCGAGCGCCTCCACCATGCCTGGATCATCCAGAGGGATGACCTCGACGCCCTGTGCCTCCACTCGCTCGGCCAGGGCACGCTGCGTGAGGACGAACGCGGCGCGCGCGTCCTGGAGCACGAAGGCCAGTCGCTCGCGAGGATGCGCCGGGTCCAGGGGGACGTACGCACCGCCCGACTTGAGGACACCCAGCACGGCGACGACCATGTCGACGCCGCGCTCCAGGCAGAGGGCCACGCGGGACTCGGGCCCGACGCCGCGAGCGCGCAGCCACCGGGCGAGCCTGTTCGCCCGATGGTCGAGCTGGCTGAACGTGAGCGACGTCTCGTCATCCAGGACCGCCAACGCCTCGGGCGTGCGCGCGACCTGCGCCTCGAAGCGCTCGTGCAGCGTCTGGCCGGGTGACGAGAGCCCGCTCCGCCCGCTCCACTCCTCCAGCAACCGCCGCCGCTCGTCCGCGCCCATCAGGTCGAGCGTCGACAAGGACTGTTCGACCTTGCCGCGCAGCTCGGACAACAGGTGGCGCACCTGCTCGAGCATCCGCCGCACCGCGAGCGCGTCGAAGCGCGCGGCGTCATGGTTCAGCTTGAGCACCCACTCGTTCCCCGGCATGACCACCAGGGAGATGGGGTGGTGGTCCGCCTCCACCGCCATGGGGTTGCGCACCACGAGGTCCTCCGACGGCGTGGAGAGCCCTGCCTCCATCGGATAGTTCTCATAGGTGAACAGCGTCTCGAACAACGGCTCGCCCGAGGGCACCTCGCTCCAGCGACGCACGTCGACCAGCGGCGTCGACTCGTACTGACGGGCCTCCTGCATCCATCCCTGGAGCTCCCGCAGCCACGTGCCCACCCTCGCCTCGGAGGGCATCCGCACGCGCACGGGGATGGAGTTGATGAACAAGCCCACCATGCTCTCGAAGTCCGTCAGCTCCGCGGGACGTCCGGCGACGGTGGCGCCGAAGACCACGTCATCCCGACCGCTGTAGCGCCCCAGCACCACGGCCCACGCGCCCTGGACCAGGGTGCTCTGGGTGATGCCCTGCTGCCTCGCGAAGGCCACGAGGGCCGCGGTCTCCTCCGCTCCGAGCCGCAGCTCCTGTCCGCCTCGACCCGACAGGCCCCGCGCCGCCGCCGCGACGTCCACGCGCGTGGGCTCCGAGTACCCCACGAGCGCCTTGATCCAGAACTCCTTCGCGGCGCGCGGGTCCTGTCGCTCCAGCCAGGCGATGAAGTCTCGATACGGCCGGACCTCTCCTCGCGGCGGCGTCACACCGCGCCGAAGCGCCTCGTACCGGGTGAACACATCTTGCGTCACCAGCTGCGTGGACCAGCCATCCAGCAAGAGGTGCGAAAAGCTGAACACCACGCGCCAGACCCGCTCGTCCGTCCGCAGCAGCCCCAGCCGGAACAGCGGCGCGACGGAGAGCTCCACGCCGCGGCGACGGTCCTCCTCCAGGAACGCCGACACCCGCGCCTCCACCTCGCCCCGAGGCACCGCGCGCCAGTCCTCGACCTGGACCGGGGGCTCCACGTCACGCATCACCGCTTGCAGCGGCGCGTCCAGCCCGTCCCAGTAGAACGCCGTCCGGAGGATGGAGAAGCGACGTGCCGCCTGTCGCCACGCCTCGGTCAGCGCCTTCACGTCGAGCGCGCCCTCCAGCTCGAACGCCATCTGGTTGAAGTAGGGCTGGGACGCTTCGTCCTGGAGGATGTGGAACAGGATGCCCTGCTGCAACGGAGACAGCGGATACAGGTCCTCCACGTCGCGCAGGCGCAGGCCCTTCGAGGCCATCCGGTCCGCGAGCCCCTCCAGCGCGCCCTGGCCCAGCTTCGCCAAGGGGAAGTCCGAAGGTGACAGTCCGCGCGGATCCTCCGACGTCGCATGCGCGATGAGCTCACGCAGCGCCGAGCTCAACCCGCGAGCCAGCGTCTCCACCGTCCCGGTCCGATGAATCCCCGGGCCGTGGGTGAACATCAGCCGCATCCGGCCGCCGCTGACGATGCAGTCCACGTCGAGCAGGTGCTCGCGCATGCCCTCGGGCGCACGCGTGGGCCCCACCGAGCCTTCGGACATCCGCAGCGGCGCCGTGGCCGGCAGCACGTTGTCGAACTGTCCCAGGTAGTTGAACCCCACCTCCGGCGCGGGCAGCGCACGCAGGCGCTCACGCAGCGCCGGGTCCGGTGACAGGTAGCGCAGCACGCCGAAGCCCACGCCCTTGGACGGGATGCGCCGCATCGCCTCCTTCGCGGCGCGCACCCACGCTCCGGGCCCCTCCCCCGTCGCCTCCACCAACACCGGGAACATGCTGGTGAACCACCCCACCGTGCGCGAGAGGTCCACCTCGCCGAAGACGTTCTCGCGCCCGTGGCCCTCCATGTCCACCCGCACGCACGACGCCCCCGTCCACCGACGCAGCACGTGGGCGAGCGCCGCCAGCAGCAGCTCGTCCGGCTTCGCGCGCAACGCCTTCGCCACGTCCTGGAGGAGCAACTGCGTCTCCGCGGGCTCCAGCGCCACCTCCACCACCTTCGACGCGCCCTCCGTGTTCGCGGGGCCGCCCTCCACCTCACGCGGCAACGCGCCCACCCGCTCCCATGGCAGCCCGAGCCAGAAGGTCGCCTCCGCCTGTGCGGCGGGGGTCCGCGCGTGCTCCACCAGACGTGACGCCCAGGACTGATAGGACACCGTCTTCGCGGGGAGCTTCACGGGCTCGTCCGCGCGGAGCCGCTGGTAGCTCGACAGCAGGTCCTCCACCAACACGCGCCAGGAGACGGCATCCACCGCGAGGTGATGGATGACGATCAACAATTCCTGCGGCACGTCCGGTCCCGACTCGAACAGCACCGCTCGCGCGACCTCTCCCGTGGAGAGCGTCAGGCTCGCCTGGACCCGCGCGGCGTGGGCCACCAACTCGGCCTCGCGCGCCTGGGATTTGCTGAGGTCCACCGTCTCCAGGGGCAGGACGCCTTCCAGGCCCAACAGCTCCTGCTGCCAGCGTCCCTCCGCGTCCTTCGTGAAGCGCAGCCGCAGGGCATCGTGGTGCTCGCGTACGAGCTGGAGGGCGCGGCCCAGGTGCTCCGGCACCATCCGCTCGCGCAGCGTGAGGCGCAGGGCCTGATTGAAGTGGTGCACTCCCGACCGCTCGTGCTCGAAGAACCCGTGCTGGATGGGCGTCAGCGCCACCGGTCCCGTCACGGGGCCCTGGGCGATGACCTCCCGGGGCGCCTCGGAGACCACCGCCGCGAGCCGCGCCACGGTCGGATTCTCGAAGAGCTGCTTCGCGCGCAGGTGCAACCCCGCCTGCGCGGCACGGGAGATGACCTGGATGCCGAGGATGGAGTCTCCTCCCAGCTCGAAGAAGTCATCGTGCACGCTCACCCGGGGGCGTCCGAGCACCTGGGCCCAGATGGCGGCGAGCGTCTCCTCCTTCGCGTCGCGCGGCGCGACCTCGTCGGTGCGCTCCACCACCGATATCTCGGGCGCCGGCAGGTTGCGGCGATCCACCTTGCCGCTGCTCGTCCTGGGGAGCTCATCCATCGCGACGAAGGCCGCGGGCACCATGTACTCGGGCAACTGCTCCAGCAGGAACTCGCGCAGCACGGCGGGCTCGCGTCCCCGCTCGCCGGAGGACACCACGTACGCCACGAGCCTCGGCGCCGCCCCCGCGTCCTCGCGCAGGAGGACCAGGGCGTCGCGAACCTCGGGGTGTCGGCAGAGCGTGGCTTCGATCTCCCCCAGTTCGATGCGGAAGCCACGCAGCTTCACCTGGAAGTCGATGCGCCCGAGGAACCGGAGCTCGCCATTCGGGAGCCAGTGCACCTTGTCTCCCGTGCGGTACATGCGGTCGCCCGGGAGGGTGCTGAAGGGATTGGGGAGGAAGCGCTCCGCGGTCAGCGCGGGGCGGCCCAGATAGCCACGCCCCACGCCCTCGCCCGCGAGGAACAGCTCGCCCGCGACACCCACGGGCGCGAGCTGGAGGTTCGCGTCCAGGACATACGCCCGCACGTTCGCCAGCGGTGGGCCGAGCGAGGGTCCCGACGTGCCGCGCACGAAGCGCACCGTCGCCTCCACCGTGCACTCGGTGGGCCCGTAGACGTTGACGGCGGTGATGTGCGGGTGCGCGGCGATGCGAGCCCAGAGCGTCTCGTCCGTCGCCTCGCCTCCGAAGAGGATGCGCAGCGGGCGATGCGCGCCCAGCCCCTCATCGAGCAGCACGCGCAGATGGGACGGCGTGCCGTCGAACACGTCGACGCGGTGTCGCTCCACCCACTCCACCAGGAGGGCCGCGTCCTGGCGGACGGTCTGCGACACCACGCACAAGGCATGGCCATCCGAGATGTGGACGAGCTGCTGGACGGACATGTCGAACGCCAGCGGCGAGTTGAGGCTGAAGCGCAGCGGGCCGCTCAGTCCGGCGAAGACCTTGGACGCGAGCGCCGCGCGCAGGTTCATCACCGACGCGTGCTGAATCATCACGCCCTTCGGCTGGCCCGTGCTGCCCGACGTGTAGATGATGTAGGCCAGGTGCGCCGGGAGCGAGACCCGCGGCGGCGCGGTGTCCGGCTCCGCGGCGAGCGCCTCCACCATGCCCGGGTCATCCAGGCAGATGACCTCGGTGCCCTGGCTCCGAGGTCGCTCGGCCAGCGAGCGCTGCGAGAGGACGAACGTGGCGCCCGCGTCCTGGACCACGAAGCCCAGTCGCTCCGGTGGATGGGCCGGGTCCAGGGGGACGTACGCGCCGCCCGACTTGAGGACGCCGAAGAGGGCCACCACCATGTCGACGCCGCGCTCCAGGCAGAGCGCGACGCGGGACTCGGGCCCGACGCCGCGAGCACGCAGCCAATGGGCGAGCCTGTTGGCCCGACGGTCCAGCTGCCTGAACGTGAGCGACGTCTCGTCGTCGAGGACGGCCAGGGCCTCGGGCGTGCGCGCGGCCTGAGCCTCGAAGCGCTCGTGCAGCGCGCCTTCCCACGGAAGCTCCCGGTCCGTGTCGTTCCAGCGCACCAGGAGCAGCTCCCGCTCCGCGGCGGACACCAGGGACAGCTCGCCCAGGCGACTCTCCGGCCGCGTCGCGAGGGTCTCCATCACGAGGACCATGCGGTCCAGCTGCGCCTGCGCGAACTCCCGCGTGAAGCGGCTCCGGTCGTAGCGGAAGTGCAGCGGGAGCCGCGCCTCCGGGGACGACGTCAGCGTGAGGCCGAAGTGGTCCTCCTCCTTCGACTGGACGCGGTGGACCTCCAGCGCTCGCGAGGCCGACGTGAGCGCGGAGTCCAGGGGGTAGTTCTCGAAGACGACCAGCGTGTCGAACAGCGCCGTCCCCGCGGGGACTTCGCTCCAGCGCTGCACCTTCACCAGGGGCGCGTGCTCGTGCTGGCGCGCGTCCACCTGCTGCTCCTGGATGCGGCGGAGCCAGGTGGCCCACGTGAGGTCCCCCGACCAGCGCACGCGCACCGGCTGGGTGTTGATGAACAGGCCGACCATCTCCTCCACGCCCGCCAGGTCCGGAGGACGACCGGAGACGGTGGTTCCGAACACGACGTCCTCGGAGCCCGACAGGCGCCCGAGCACCAGGGCCCATGCGGCCTGCACCACGGTGCTCAGGGTGACGCCGTGGCGACGCGTGAAGGCGTTGAGCGCGGCCGTGGTCTGCTCGGACAGGTGGCCGATGAGCGTGGCCCGGCCCTCGCCTTCGCCAACGCCCGCGCCCGTCGGAGTGGGCTCGTGGAACCCCGCCAGCTCCCGGCGCCAGAAGTCCTCCGAGGTCTTCAGGTCATGCTCGGCCAGCCACCCCAGGTAGTCACCGAAGGGACGCGGAGGCGCGAGCCTAGGAGCCCGGCCCGCGACCGTCCCCTCGTACAGCGTGAAGAAGTCCTTCACCACCAACGGCACGGACCAGCCATCCAGCACCAGGTGCGAGTGGCTGAAGACGAAGCGATACACCCGGTCCGCGGCGCGCAGGAGCGTCAGGCGGATCAGCGGCGCCTGCGACAAATCGAAGCCCTCCTGACGGTCCTTCGCCAGGAAGGTCTCCAGCCGCGCCTCGAAGCCCTCCGGGGACAGGTCCCGCCAGTCCTCCTCGCGCAGGGGCAGGTCCACCTCGCGCAGCACGACCTGGACCGGCTCGTCCACGTCGTCCCAGACGAGCGCGGTGCGCAGCACGGGATGCGCCGCCACCACGCCACGCCACGCGGCGGCGAAGGCCTCCACGTCCAGCGCGCCTCGCAGCTCACAGACGAGCTGGTTGAAGTAGAGGCCCTTGCCGGGCTCGGAGATGGCGTGGAAGAGCATGCCGCCCTGGAGGGGCGACAGCGGGTACAGGTCCTCGATGTTGTCGCTCATCGCGTCTTCTTTCCGAACCGGGCCGCCAGCTTGTCGAGTTGCGACTGCTTCACCTTCGCGAGGGGGAAGTCGGACGGAGAATGCCCGCCCGCGTCCGGAGCGCTCGAGGCCTGGATCAAGGCCAGCAGCCGCGCCACGAAGTCCTCCGCCACTCGCACCACCGTCTCACGACGGTGCACCGCCTCACTGAAGGTCCACGTCACCTCCAGCCGGCCCTCTCGCACCACGCTCGTCACATCCAACAGGTACGGCCGACGCGAGCTCGCCGCGCGCTGCCGCAAGCCCTCGCTCTCCGGCGCGAGCGTGAAGGGCCCCTCCGCTCCGACCAGGCCGTCCACCTGTCCCAGGTGATTGAAGCCGACCTCCGCCCGGGGCAACTCCGCCAGCGCGGCGTCCCGCGCCACGTAGCGAAGGAGGCCCCAGCCCATGCCCTGCGTCGGCACCGCGCGCAGCGACTCCTTCACGCCGCGCAGCGCCTCACCGGGCCCTCGTGCCTCACGCACGTCCAGCAGCGCCGGGAAGACGCGCGTGAACCAGCCCACCGTGCGCGACACGTCCACTCCCGGGAGCACCTCCTCGCGACCATGGCCCTCCACGTCGACCAGCGCGATGCCCCGCTCCGTCCACGCGGACAGCGCCTGCGCCAGGGCCGTCAGCAACGGGTCCTGGGGCTGCGTGTGCCAGGCCTTCGGCACGTCGTGCAGCAGCGCCTTCGTCTGCTCCAAATCCAGCGCCACTTGCACCGTGCGCGCCGTGGACTCGGTGTTGCCGCACTCCTGGAAGTCCCGCGGCAGCCGCGGCACCTCGGACCACGGACGCTCGCGCCACCACGTGCGCTCGGCGCCCAGCTTCTCCGAGCCCGCCAGCGTCTCCAGTCCCCGCGCCCAGGCCTGGTACGAGGTCGTCTTCGGCGGCAACCGCACCGGCGCGCCCTCGGCGAGTCGCGCATACGCGGTGGACAGGTCCTCCACCAGGATGCGCCACGACACCGCGTCCACCGCGAGGTGGTGGACCGCCAGCACCAGTCGCACGGGCTCGCCATCCCCGGGCTCCAGCAGCGCGGCCCGAATCATGGCGCCGTCCAACGACAGCGACTGCTGCAGCGCCATCGCTCGCTGCTCCAGCGTGCTCGCCAGGGCCTCGCGCGGCACGTCGGACAGGTCCACGCGCTCCAGCGGGATGGGCGCCCCGGGAGCCTCGGACGTCTGATGCCAGCCGTCCGCCGTCCTGGCGTAGCGCAGGCGGAGCGAGTCGTGGTGCTCCACCACGTGCGCCAGGGCGCGCTCCAGCAGCGCCGCGTCCAACGGCGTGCGGGACTGGAACATCAGCGACATGTTCCAGTGGTCGGGGTCCTCCAGCTCCAGCTCGAAGAACCAGCGCTGGATGGGCGTGAGGGCCACGGGGCCCACCACGGGCCCCTGCTCGGCCTGCACCGTGAGCCGCGTCCCCGCCACCGCGGCGAGCCTGGCCACCGTGGGGTTCTGGAAGAGCTGCTTCGGTGACAGCTCCAGTCCGGCGGCGCGCGCCCGCGTGACGATCTGCAAGCCGAGGATGGAGTCGCCTCCCAGCTCGAAGAAGTCATCGTGGATGCCGACGCGGTCCACGTTGAGCACCTCCTTCCACAGCGCCGCGAGCCGCTCCTCCACCTCGGTGCGCGGCCCCGTGCTCGACGCGCTCGTCGACTTCGTCACCTGGGACTCGGGCACGGGCAGCGCGCGCGTGTCCACCTTGCCGTGCCGCGTACGAGGCAGCGACGCGAGCGTCACGTACGTCGACGGCACCATGTAGGGCGGCAGCCGCGAGAGCAGCCAGGACTTCAGCGCGCCCGAGGACACGGCCTCCCCCGGCTCGACGGCCGAGGCCACCACGTAGGCCACCAGTCGCTTGGGCCCACCGTCCGCTCGCGCGACCACCGAGGCCTCGCGGACCTCCGGATTCGCGAGCAGCGCCGCTTCGACCTCACCGGGCTCGATGCGGAAGCCACGCACCTTCACCTGCGAGTCCGCGCGCCCCAGGAACTCCAGCGTCCCGTCCCGACGCCAGCGCGCCACGTCGCCGGTGCGGTACATGCGCGCTCCGGGACGCGCGTCGAACGGGTCCACGCCGAAGCGCTCGGCGGTGAGCTCGGGCTGACCGAGGTAGCCTCGCGCGACACCGCCGCCGCCGACGTACACCTCGCCCGGTGCGCCGGGCAGCGCGAGCCCTCGCCGCGAGTCGAGCAGGTACACCCTCGCGCCCGGCACCGCGCGGCCGATGGGCACACTGCCCTGCTCGTCCTTCTGGACACGGTGCACCGTGCTCCAGATGGTCGCCTCGGTGGGACCATACTCATTGAACAGCGGAACCGTGGGCAGGGCCTCATGGTGCGCCTGCGCCAGCTCCACCGCGCACGCCTCGCCGCCCACGCTCACCGCGCGCAGGCCCGACAGTCCACCCGCGGGCGCCGCCGCGAGCACCTGCGCATAGAGCGCCGGCACGGAGATGAGGTGCGTGACGCGCGCCCTCGCCACCAGCTCCGCCAGCCGCCTCGGGTCCTCGCGCTCCTCCACGTCGGGATAGCGCAGCGTTCCGCCCTCGAAGAGCGACCAGAACAGGCCCGCCAGGGAGGCATCGAAGGTGAACGGCGCCAGGGACAACACGACGCCCGGAGCCCCGTAGACCGCCTGTCGGGCCCGCGTGGCGGACACCAGCTGGCGATGCTCGATGACCACGCCGCGCGGACGTCCCGTCGAACCCGACGTGTAGACGACGCACGCCGCGTGATGCGGCTCGGGCATCGGCGGCAGCGCTCCGACAGTCGTCGGCAGCGACTCCACCGTCACCACCGACAGGCCCTCACGCTCGGGCACCCGTGCACGCCAGGCGCCCGACGTCACCACCACGGAGGCCTTCGTGTCCTCGAGGATGCGCGCGAGCCGCTCCGCCGGGTGCTCCAGGTCCAGCACCACCACCGCCGCTCCGGCGCGCAGCACGCCGAGCATCGCGGCCACGACGTCCGTGGGCTGGGCCAACGCGAGCGCCACCACCGCGCCCTGCCCCGCCCCCAGCGCGCTCACCGCCGAGGCCAGTCGCGAGGAGAGCGACTCCACCTCCCGGTACGTGAGGCGGCGCGAGTCGTCCTCCACCGCCACGGCGTCCGGCACACTCGCGGCCCGCGCCGCGAAGCGCGACGACACCGTCTCCGCCGCCGTGGGCTCCGGCAGGGGCGTCGGTCCCCACTCCACGAGGAGCTGATGACGCTCCGCCTCGGACAGAAGGCTGAGCTGGGAGACCCGCTGTTCGGGACGCGCGGCCAGCTGCTCCAGCAGTCCCACCAGATGACCGGAGAGGCGGCGGATGGTCTCGGCGTCGAAGAGGTCGGTGTTGTACTCGATGCCTCCGGAGAGGCCGTCCTTGGACTCCACCAGCTCCAGCGTGAGGTCCAGCTTGGTGAAGCCGGTGTGGACCACCTGGCTCCCCAGACGCAGGCCCGCCATGGACAGCTCGATGGGCGGCGTGTTGTGCAGCACCAGCATCGTCTGGAAGATGGGCGTGTGGCTCAGGTCGCGCGCCACGTGCAGCGCGTCCACCAGCTTCTCGAACGGCACCTCCTGGTGCCCGAAGCCACCGAGCGCCGCGCGGCGCACCCGCCCGATGACCTCCGTCAGCGTGGGGTCCCCCGACAGGTCGGCGCGCAGGGCGATGGAGTTGATGAAGCAGCCGATGAGCGGCTCCACCTCCGGCCGGTTGCGGCCCGCCACCGGCGTGCCCACCGCGAAGTCGTCCTGCCCCGAGTACGCATGGAGCAGCGTCTGCCACGCGGCCATCAACACCATGAACGGCGTGGCGCCCTCACGTCGGCCCATGGACGTCAGGGACTCGGTGAGCGCGCGCGGGATGCGGATGGCGTGACGCGCCCCCGGGTACGTCTGCACGGGAGGACGGGGACGGTCCGTCGGCAGTCGCAGCACGGGCACGTCCGCGAGGACGTCACGCCACCAGGCCTGCTCGGCCGCGAGCTCGGGGCCCCGCATCCATTCGAGCTGCCAGGCCGCGTAGTCCGCGTACTGCACCGGCAGCGTGGGCAACGTGGCCTGCCGGCCCTCGATGTTCGCCGCGTACAGCGTGGCCAGCTCGTGGAACAACACGCCCGAGGACCAGCCGTCCGAGACGATGTGGTGCATCACGATGAGCAGCACGTGCTCCTGCTCGTGGACGCGCAGCAGCGACGTGCGGAACAGCGGTCCCTGCTCCAGGTCGAACGGCTTGCGCGCCTCGGCCCTGGCCCAGGCCTCCACCGACACATCCTCCTCGAGGGTGGAGAGCGGGAGTGGCAGCGGGCCCGGCGCGGTGATGTGCTGCACCGCGCCCGAGTCGGACATGGAGAAGGTGGTCCGGAGCGCCTCGTGGCGCCGCACGACCTCCTCCAGGGCCCGCTGGAGCGCGGCCGCGTCGACCGGGCCGCTCAGCGACAGCATCACCGAGTTGTTGTACGCGACGTTCCCCGGCTCCAGCCGGTCCAGGTACCAGAGGCGCTGCTGCGCGAACGAGAGCGCCAACGGCTGCTCGCGCGAGATGCGCGGGATGGGCGGAGGGCCCTCGCGCTTCGTCGGTGCCGAGGACTGCGGGGCGACGCGGGGTGGCTTCGGTCGACGTGAAGGCCCCCGGACGGGTGCCAACAATTCCACCGTTCCATCCAGGCGACGGCGCGCCCTGCGTCCCAGGGAGAAGCCCGTGACGGCGCCGGAGAGCGCGCGCAGCGCGGAGGTCGCGGGTGCATTCCAGAGCCCCCGAGGCGCGCGCTCCCCCGTGACGGCCAGCTCACCCACGACGCCCACCGGCACCGGGCGGCCCTGCGCATCGACCACCTCCCAGCCGGAGTCCTCCATCGCGCCCGCGCGAATCCAGGCGCCCACGCCGAGCAGCGGGTCACGCCGGGACACCTGGGCGGAGAGCACGTGCGCCAGCGCGGCGGTGACGTCCTCCTTCGCCTCCTCGACCAGGACATGACGGACCGGGCTCAGGGCCTCGGAGGCGTCCGGCAGCTCCGCCAGCGCTCGCGCCAGCGACGCCGTCACATGCAGGTGCGTCGCCTGCGTCTGCCGCACCAGCGACAGCAGCGACGCCGCGGCCCCAGGCCCCTCCTGGATGGCCATGCCCGGAATCGCGGCGGAGGGCCTCGGTGAATACCGACGCCGCAGCGTGTTCAGGTGCACGAGTCCTTCGAGCGTCGCCTCCACCTCGACGCCGAAGTCCACGAGGCACGCGACCTCGTCCACGTCGAGCTTCCGCACCCGCTCCACCACCGGCCCGCACGTGTCCGGCGTACCGAACAGGCCGCCCTCCTCCACGTAGCGCGTGAGCCCGTGCTCCAGCAGGGCATCCACGTCCGCGTTCGTCAGCGTGCGCAGGTCCCCCTTCAAACCGAGGCTGGACGCGAAGGCCTGGAGGATGTCCACCGAGCTGCGGAAGTAATCGAGCAACGGCTTGCGCACGCGCCGACGGACCTCGGCCTCGTCCGTCCCCAGGTACGCATGCATCATGAGGCTCACATGGCCCCGGCCCGGGTGGCCGTGCTGCCGCCACGCCTCGCGGTAGAGCGCGACCTTCGAGGCCAGGTCCTCCAGGTTCTGCCCCATCAGGTTCGTGAGGACGTAGGCCCCCAGCTCGCCCGCCATGCGGAACGTGTCCGGGCTCCCCGCCGCCGTGAGCCAGAAGGGCAGCTCCTTCTGCACCGGCCGCGGGCGCAGGAACACCTCCACCTCGTCCCCCGCGCCGTTGCGTCGGAGCACCGAGCCGCCACGCCACAGCGTGCGCACCTCCTCGATGCCCTTGAACATGACCTCCTTGCGCTTCGCGTAGCGGTCCGGCGCGAAGACGAAGTCGTTCGCGTGCCAGCCCGAGGCGAAGGACACACCCACGCGGCCGTTGGACAGGTTGTCCAGGACGGACCACTCCTCGGCGACGAGGACGGGGTCATGCAGCGGCAACACCACGCTGCCCGCGCGGATGCCCAGCCGCTCCGTCACCGTGGCCACACCCGCGCCCACCACCGCGGGTCTCGGGTACAGGCCGCCGAAGGAGTGGAAGTGCCGCTCCGGCGTCCACATCGCGGAGAAGCCGTGCGTGTCCGCGTACTTCGCGCCCTCCAGCAGCAGCCGGTACTTGCGCCCCCCCAGCGAGTCCTCGTCGTTCGCGAAGAAGGACAGGCTGAAGTCCGGACCGGGCCGCTCTCCCGCGGAGCGCGCCGAGGAGAACACCAGGCGCGCCCGCTCCGATGGCAGCACCACGCGCAGGCCCCGCGTCAGCGCCCACAACAACTCCAGGCCCGTCCCCGGTGAGCCCGTCTCCTCCGCGGCCAGCCATGTCCCCTCCCCGGCCACGCCGTCCCCATCGAGACGTCGGAACAGCGCGTCCACCGTCCGCACCGTGTGCACGGCGCGCAGCCGCTCACCCGAGGGCGCGACGAGCGTCTCCAGGCAGACCATCGTCTCCGGCGGCATCCGCGACGGCAGCACCGGGAAGAGCTTGAAGGCTCGCGGCATGTCGAGCTGCGAGGACAGCCGGACCCGGATGACGCGGTCCGGGTCCAACGGGACGCTCGTCTGCAACCGCTCGTGCGTCAGCAACACCGGCGGCAGGCGCCCCTCGGGCGCCAGCGCGGACAGCTCCTTGAGCTGCGGCGCGCCGAGGAGCACGTACGCGCCTCCCGCCTCCATCACCGCCCAGAGCGCCACCACGCGCTCCACCGACGGCTCCAGACAGAGGGCCACCAGCACCTCGGGCTTCACGCCCTTCGCACGCAGCTCCGACGCCAGTCGCTTCGCCTCCGAGCGCAGCTCCCGCCACGTGACGTCCGCGCCACCTTCCACCGACAGGGCCACGCGGTCGAGCGCCTCCGAGGACCGGGCATCCAAGAGCGCCGCGAGCGTGCGCGGCACCTCCCGCGCGGGCACGAGGGGCTTCGGGGCCACGTGCTCCAGCGGGAGCGAGGAGAGCCGCTGCTCGGGGTCCTCCACCGCCGCCGTCAGCAGCGACGTCCAGTGCGCGACGAGCCGCGCCATCGTCTCCGGCGCGAAGCGCTCCGACGCGTAGTCGAGCGTGCCGGTGAAGCCGCCCGCGTCCTCGCCCATCGACACCGACAGCGGCGACAGCACGTTGCCGAACTGCGCCGGCCCGTCCTCCACCTCGACGATGCGCATTCGCAGCCCGGGCAGCTCCAGGTTCGCATCGAAGCGGGGATGCAGGATGAAGAGCGTGTCGAAGACGCGCTCGCGTCCCGGGTTTCGCGTGGGCTCCACCTCGCGGATGAGGTGCTCGTAGGGCACGTCCGGCTGGGAGTACGCCTCCACCACCACGTCCCGCACCCGGCCGATGAGCTCGCGGAACGTCGGGTCCCCCGACAGGTCCGTGCGCAGCGGCACCGCGTGCGCCACGTAGCCGATGAGCGGCTCGAGCTCCGGGCGGCTCCGGTTGCCGATGGGTGTCCCCACCACGATGTCGTCACGCCCCGCCCAGCGGGCCAGCAACACCTTCCACGAGGCGAGCAGCACCATGAACGAGGTGACGCCCTCACGCTTCGCCAGCGCATGCACCGCGCCCGTCAGCGCCTCGGGAAAGCCGACGTTCCTGCGCCGACCACTCAGCGCGGGCCCGTCGGTGGGAGGCAGGTCCACGGGCAGCTCCAGCGGCCCGGGCAGTTCCACCAGTCGCTCGCGCCACGCCTGCGTCTGCTCCGCGAACGCGCCCGACAGCAGCGCCTTCTGCTGCCAGGCCGCGTAGTCGATGTACTGGATGGACAGCGCGGGAAGCGGCGCGGGCTCACCGCGCTGGAAGGCACCGTAGAAGGCCCCCAGCTCGCCGCCAATCACCACCAGGGACCACGTGTCACACACCACGTGGTGGACCGAGACGACCAGGACGTACTCGCGCTCCTCCAGCTCGAGCAACAGGGCGCGCACCACCGGCCCCTGGGCCAGGTCGAACGGCCGGGCCATCTCCTCGTACACCCGCTCACGCCACTGCGTCTCGCGCGCCTCCGGGGAGAGCGCCTTCAACGAGTCCACGACGAGGGGGACGCGAGGCTCGGCGGAGACGCGCTGCACGGTGCGACCACCGATGAGGGGATACGTCGTGCGCAGGGCCTCGTGCCGCTGCGCGATGGCCTCCAGGGAGCGCTTCAACAGCGCCACGTCGAGCACCCCGGACAGTCGCAACGTCGCCGACATGTTCAGCGCGGGGTTGCCGGGGAGCGCCTGCTCCAGCGCGCAGACGCGCTCCTGCACCACCGACAGCGGCAGCTCGCCATCGCGAGGAATGGGGACGAGCGGAGGGAGCACGCCCGCCTTCCCCGCGACGCTCTGCGTCCCCATCCGCGCCTGGATGCGCGCGGCCACGCCCGCGACGGTGGGCGCCTCGAACAAGTCACTCAGCGGGAGCTGGACCGGGAACGCCTCGCGCAGCCGCGTGAGCATCTGCGCCGCCATCAGCGAGTTGCCACCCAGCTCCAGGAAGTCGTCGTGGATGCCGAAGTCGGCGCGGCCCAGCCGCTCGCGCCAGATGGCGAGCACGCCTCGCTCCACCTCGGTGCGCGGCGCGGCCTTGTCGCCTGGCACCGCGACGTCCTCCCGAGGGGGCTCGACACGGACGGGCTCGGCGACGGGAACGGGCGCGACGGGCTGCGTGGCGACAGCGGCCACGGGCAGCCTGGGAGCCTCCAGGGCGAAGCGCTGCCGCTGGAAGGGGTACGTCGGCAGGGACACGCGGCGTCGCCGCTCGTGCGCGTAGAACTGCTTCCAGTCCAGCGCCAGCCCGGACTCCCACAGCGCGCCCACGGCCGCCATGAGCACGCCGTGCTCGGACACCTTCATGTTCAAGCGCGGCAACGAAGACACCACGCGTCCCGAGGGGCCCGTGAGCGCCAGTCTCGCCAGCGCGGTGAGCGCCTGGTCCGGTCCCACTTCGAGGAACACGGCCACGCCGTCCTGCTTCAGCGTCTCCATGCCATCGGCGAAGCGCACCGGCGCGCGCATCTGGCGGGCCCAGTAGGCAGGGTCCGTCGCCTCCTCCGGACGAATCCACGTGCCGGTCACGCTGGACACGTACGGCACCCGAGGCGCCGAGAGCCGCAGGCCCGACACGACCTTCTTCAGCTCGTCCATCAGCGGCTCGACGGCCACGGAGTGGAACGCGTGGCCCGCGGGCAGCCGCATCACGGCGATGCCGCGCACGAGCAACTCCTGCTCCAGGGCCTCCACCTCCGACGTCGGGCCCGAGACGACGCAGCGCTCCGCCGCGTTCACGGCCGCCAGGGACAGCGTCCCCGTGATGAGCGGACGGATGACCTCCTCCGCGCACCCCACCGCCGTCATGCTGCCCGGAGGCATGCGGGCCATCAGCGTCCCGCGCGTCACCACCAGCGTCAGCGCGTCCTCCAGCGGAAGGACACCCGCGAGGCACGCCGCCGTGTACTCACCGAAGCTGTGTCCCAACAGCGCGTGCGCCTGGACGCCCCACGACTCCCAGAGCTTCGCCAGCGCGTACTCCACGCAGAACAACGCGGGCAGCGACAGGCGGGGGTCCTTCAAGGCCTCACGCGCGGCGGCCTCCTCGCCCGCGACTGGCAGCAGGACGCCCCGCAGCTCCTTCTCGAGCACGGGTCCCAGCTGCGTCAGGCACGCATCCACCGTCTCGCGGAAGCGCGGCTCCGCGCCGTACAGCTCCCGCCCCATGCCGAGCGACTGCGCGCCCTGCCCCGGCAACAGGAAGGCCACGCGACGCTCGCGGGCCGCGGCCACGTCCTCCAGGACCCGCGGGGTGTTCTTGCCGCGCAGCTTCTTGATGAGCTCCGCGCGGTCCGTCGCCGTCACCGAGAGCCGGTGCTCGAAGGCGCCGCGCCCCCGGTTGCGCGTGAAGGCCACGTCCGCGAGGGACACGTCCGGCGACGCGGTCTCCAACCAGTCCGCCAGCTCGCGCAGGGACGCGGAGAGCGCCTGCTCGCTCCGGGCGGACAGGGTGACGACCTGTGAGGGCCGGGTGCTCGCGGCCGAGGGCTCGCGTCGAGGCGCCTCCTCCAGCACCGCGTGCGCGTTGGTGCCGCCGATGCCGAACGAGCTCACGCCCGCGCGCCGAGGCACCTCGCCCCGGGGCCAGGGCTTGCGCTCGGCGACGACGGTGAACGGGCTGTTCGCGAAGTCGATGGAGGGGTTGGGCGTCGTGAAGTGGAGCGTGGGCGGCAGCTCCTCCTCCGACAACACGAGGGCCGTCTTGATGAGGCCCACGAGCCCGGCCGCCGTGTCCAGGTGACCGACGTTCGTCTTCACCGAGCCCAGGCCACAGTAGCCCTTTCGGTCCGTGTCGCGACGGAACGCGCGGGTGAGCGCCGCCACCTCGATGGGGTCACCCAGCGCCGTGCCGGTGCCGTGCGCCTCGACGTAGCCGATGTCGTCCGCGGTGAGCCCCGCGTAGGCGAGCGCCTCGCCAATCGCATCCGCCTGGCCCTCGACGCTGGGCGCCGTGTAGCCGACCTTCAGGCCACCGTCGTTGTTCAGCGCGGAGCCTCGGATGACGGCATAGACGTGGTCCCCATCCCGGAGCGCGTCTTCCAGCGGCTTGAGCACCACCGCCGCCGCGCCATTGCCCGGAACCGTGCCGGCGGCCTTCGCGTCGAACGCGCGGCAGTGCCCGTCCGGGGAGAGGATCATCCCCTCCTGGAAGAGGTAGCCCGTGCGCTGCGGAAGCGAGACCCGCACCGCGCCCGCGAGCGCGATGTCGGACTGGCGCAGGAGCAGGCTCTGGCAGGCCATGTGGACGGCCACGAGGCCCGTGGAGCACGCCGTGTAGACCGCGAGGCTCTCGCCGCGCAGCCGCAGCTTGAACGAGGCCTTGGTGGCCAGGTTCTCGCCCGAGGTGCCCATCACCTCGTAGAGCGAGGCCGGGTCCAGCTGCCCCTGCCCCAACATGCCCATCGTGTGCAGCGACGGCCCCGCGCCCGCGTACAGGGAGATCTTCCCGGTGTAGCGCGCGGGGTCATAGGCCGCGTCCTCCAGGGCCGCGTGGGCGCACTCGAGGAACACGCGCTGCTGGGGATCCATCCACAGCGCCTCGCGAGGAGGCACATCGAAGAAGCCCGCGTCGAACGCGTCCGCGTCCTCCAGCACGCTGGCCATCGGCACGAAGTCCGGGTGACGCCGCAGGGACTCCGGCACCAACGGCGAGACCTCCAGCTCCTCGGGTTTCAGCAGGGAGATGGACTCCACGCCGTCGAGGAGGTTGCGCCAGAAGTCCCGCACGTTCGCGGCGCCGGGGAAGCGGCCCGCCATGCCGATGATCGCGATGTCGTTGCCGCTACCGCCCGTCTGGTCCTGGTCAGCCATGATCTCGGTTGTTCCTTCCGCCGCGACGCTGGAGGGCCTGACGACGGGCCTCCGCGCGCTCCTGGTGCTTCACGGCCTGCGTCCCGGGCTCCGACTCGGAGGACAGCCTCCGAGCCAGGGCCTGGACCGTGGGGTGTTCGAAGAAGTGGGTGATGGGGACATCACGACCGAGCGCCTCGCGCAGGCGGGCGCACGCGCGCACCGCCGACAGCGAGCTGCCGCCCAGGTCGTCGAAGAAGTGCGCGTGGATGCTGACCGCCGGAAAGCCGAGCGTCTCCGCCCAGGCCTTGGCCAGCGTCTCCTCCAGCGGCGTGCGCGGCGCGCCCTCCTGCGGCGTCGCGCGCGTCGGCGGTGGCAGGGCCCGCGTGTCCACCTTGCCGCTGGACAACACGGGCAGCGCCTCCAGGACGACGAAGTCCGCGGGGACCAGGTACTCCGGCAGGCGCGCCCTCAAGCTCGCGCGCACCTCGCCCGGCGGCGGCATCCCCGCGTCCGGAGGGACCACGTACGCCACCAGTCGAGGCTCACCACCCGACGGCGGGCTCCACACGCGCACGTGTGACTGGCGCATGCCAGCGAGCTCACGCAGGGCGGACTCCACTTCGCCCGGCTCGATGCGGAACCCACGCAGCTTCACCTGCGCGTCCACGCGGCCGAGCAGCTCCAGGTGACCGGAGGCGCGCCAGCGCGCCACGTCTCCCGTGCGATACAGCCGCGCCCCCGGCTCGTCGGCATAGGGGTCCGGAACGAAGCGCTCGGCCGTCAGCTCCGGGCGCCCCAGGTAGCCGCGGGCCACCAGGGGACCTCCTACGTACAGCTCACCCGCGACACCCGGGGGAACCGGCCGCAGGGCTTCATCGAGGACATACGCGTCGACCTGGGGCAGCGGCCGACCGATGTCCGGCGCCCCCTCCCCGACCCGGCACGTGGCCCAGGTCGAGCACACCGTGGCCTCGGTGGGGCCGTACGCGTTGATCATCTCCCGACCCGGCGCGAAGCGCGTCACCAGGTCCTCGGGACAAGGCTCTCCCGCGGAGATGAGCCATCGCAAATCAGGCAACGGCGCGTCCGGCAACAGCGCGCAGGCCGACGGTGGCAGCGTCGCATGGGTGATTCGTTGCTCACGGAGGATGCGGTGCAGGGCTTCGCCCGCGAGCACCTCGCCCGACGGCGGCAAGTGCAGCGTCGAGCCCGTCGTGAGCGCCTGGAGGTACTCCGACACGGAGGCGTCGAAGACCGGCGAGGCGAACTGGAGCACCCGCGCGCCAGGCCCCAGGTTGAAGCGCTGGCCCATCGCCTCCGCGAGGTGCAGGGCCCCGCGATGCGGCACCAGCACCCCCTTGGGACGCCCCGTGCTCCCGGAGGTGTAGATGAGGTACGCCGCGCCCTCCAGCGTCGGCACGGAGGGGGTCCGCTCGGCGGAGGGTTCGGCCTGCGCGTCACGAGCGCCGTACTCCTCCCAACGCAGCGACATCACCCCCGCGGGGACCTCGAGCCTCCGCGCGAGTCGGTCCTGCGAGAGCAGCCAACGTGCCCCCGAGTCCTGCAACAACCAGGAGATGCGCTCGGGAGGATGCGAGGGCTCGCACGGCATCACCACGCCGCCCGCCTTGAGCACCGCGAGGAACGCGATGACCGCCTCGGGTCCACCGCGCTCGAACAACGTCGCGACGCGCCCCTCCGGCCCGACACCCTGATGACGCAACCTACTCGCGATCCGGTCCGCCCATTCGTTGACCTCGCGGTACGTCCAGCTCGTGGCGCCCGCGACCAGCGCCACGGCGTCGGGCGTCTTCACCGCCCAGGCCTCGAAGGCCTCGTGCAGCCCTCGCGGCTCGGGGGGCCGGGGCGCCGCGGGCCTCCGCCCCAGCGCGAGCGTGGCGCGTCGCTCCTCCTCACCGAGCAACGACAGGTCCAGCACCGGCGTCTCCGGCGCTCGCGACACCGCGTCCAACAGCCCGCGAAGGTGCCGGGCCATGCGCTCCGCGAGCTCGGTGTCGAAGAGGTCCGAGCAGTACTCCAGGCTGGCCTCGAAGCCGCCAGACGACTCGGCCATCGACAGCGTGAGGTCGAAGGCCGAGGCCTGGTTGCGCAGCGGCACCGACTCGAGCTCCAGCTCGCCGAGCCTCACGCGGGCCCCCGCGCCGCCGAGCGCGAACGGCGCGAGCGCCTCGCGCCCCGGACGTCCCGAGTGCAGCACGAACATCGTCTGGAAGACGGGTGGACGGGACGCATCACGTCTCGGCTGGAGCCGCTCGACGAGGCGCGCGAAGGGCAGCTCCTGGTGCTCCAGTGCCTCCAGCACCGTGCCTCGCACCTCCGCGAGCAAGCCGGAGAAGGACACCCCGCGGGCCACCCGCGCGCGCAGGGGCACCGGGTTGACGAAGTACCCCGCCTGTCGCGCCAGGTCCGCGCGCGACCTGCCCGCCGTGGGCGTGCCCACCACCAGGTCCTCCTGTCCCGTGTAGCGACGCAGGAACGCGAGGTAGCCCGCGAGCAGCACCATGAATGGCGTGGCGCCTTTCGCCTGTCCCAATGACACGAGCCGCGACGCCGTCTCCGCCTCCACACGGAAGGACACCGTCCCGCCACGGAACGACTGGAGCCGGGGCCGGGGACGCGAGGTGGGCAGCTCCAACACGGGCAGCTCGCCGCTCAGCCGCTCACGCCACCAGGACTGGAGCGCCTCGCCCCGGGCCCCCGTGTATCGGGCCTCCTCCGCCCGGAGGATGGGCCCCACCGCGGGAGCAGGCGCGGGGAGCAGCGGGGGCACCCCGCGTCTCCCCGCCGTGTAGAGCACGCCCAGCTCCTCGGCCAACACCTCCAGCGACCAGAAGTCGGTGACCAGGTGGTGGAGGACCATCAACAACACCGGCCCCCCTTCCACGTCCGTGAAGACACGCAGCCGCAGCAGCGGCCCACGCTCCAGGTCGAACGGCCGATGTGACTCCGACACCAGTCGCTCGTGGAGCACCTGCTCCGTCCAGCCTCGCGCGGACTCCTGCTCCAACACCGGCGCCGTCGCGGCGCGCCACACGGGCTCGCCCTTCTCCTCGGGGAACGCGCACGCGAGCACCGGGTGACGGGCGACGAGCGCGTTGAACGAACGCTCCAGGACGGCCAGGTCCACCCGCGGCGAGAGCCGCACGGCCCTCGTGATGTGGTACGCGGTGGCACCGGGCGCGAGTCGCTGGAGGAACCACAGCGCTCGCTGCCCGTCCGAGACGTGGGGCGTCGAGTCCTCGGCACCCGCGGTCGCGGACGACGCCTCCGCCGTGCCCCGCATGCGCTCCACCCACGCGGACACCTCGCGCAGGCTGGGCCCCTGCAGCAACAACGTGGGCGGCAGCGACACCTTCCACGCCTGCTGCACGGCGTGCATCACATCCAGCCCGCGCAACGAGTCGAGGCCGTAGCGTGTGAGCGGCTCGTCGGCATCCAGCCCACCCGGCGCGACACCGAGGCTGCGCGACAGCTCCTCCCGGAGCCACGCGAGCACGTCTCCATCCTGCGTCGTCGACACGGGCTCGCGCGGACCGGCGTCCGGCGCGTGCGCATCCACCCTCCCCTCCCGCCAGGCGTGCACCACCTCCAGCCCGTCCTCCAGGAACGTCTGCCGGGTGACGCGCCGCTGCACCTTGCCGCTCGAGGTCTTCGGCAGGCTGCCCGCGGCGATGAGCACCACCGCGAGCGCCGCCACGCCATGCTCCTCCGCCACCGAGGCCTGGATGCGCGCCACCGCCTCCTCGACGGCCCCGGCCTCCACCGCCTTGCCGGAGACCTCCTGGACGACGACGAGCCGCTCCTCGCCCTTCACGTCCACCGAGAACGCGACGCCACAGCCCGGGCGCAGGCCCGGGTGGCTGCGCTCCACCGTCAGCTCCACGTCCTGCGGGTAGAGGTTGCGGCCGCGCAGGATGAGCACGTCCTTCAGGCGCCCCGTGACGAAGACCTCGCCACCGTCGACGACGCCCAGGTCTCCGGTGCGCAGGAAGGGTCCTTCACCCGTGCCCGCGATGCGCGCGTGGAAGGTCCGCTCCGTCTCCTCGGGGCGCTGCCAGTAGCCCTCCGCCACGCTCGGCCCCTGCAACCACAGCTCGCCCACCTGCCCCGGGGCCTTCTGCTCCCCCGTCACCGGGTCCACCACGCGCAGCACCTGCGTGCCCAGCACCTCGCCGCTGCCCACCAGCGTCACACCCTCGGCGCCCGGCTCCGGACGGCGCGCCTCGCCGCGCTCCAGCGCCTCGCGCGAGAAGTCTCGCACCACCAGGTCCACGGGACGGGCCGCGACGCGCTTGCGCCCCGTGACGATGAGCGTCCCCTCCGCCAGGCCATAGCAGGCATAGAGCGCCTCACGCCGGAAGCCCGAGGGCGCGAAGGCCTGGACGAAGCGCTCCATCGTCTCCGCGCGCACCGGCTCCGCGCCGCAGAACGCCACCTCCCAACGGCTCAGGTCCAGGGCGGCCCGCTCCTCGGGTGTGCTCTTGCGCACGCAGAGGTCGAACGCGAAGTTGGGCCCGCCGCTCACCGTCCCTCCATGGCGGGAGAGGGTCTCCAGCCAGCGCATGGGGCGCTGGAGGAAGAACATCGGCGACATCAGCGACACATGCATGTCCCGGTACAGCGGCTGGAGGATGCCGCCGATGAGCCCCATGTCGTGATACGGCGGCAGCCACGAGACGACTCGCGGGTACGGGCTCGCGTCGAAGCCGTGCGCGATGAGCTCGCTGTTGTGCATCAGCTGGCGATGCGCCAGCACCACGCCCTTCGGCGTGCCCGTGGAGCCGGACGTGTACTGGAGGAAGGCCACCGTCGCGTCGCTCAGCGCCGGCGCGCGCCAGCCGTCCGCCTCCGACAGCGGCACCGCGTCCGTCGACAACCAGCGCAGCGCGCGCAGGTCGTCCAGGCCCTCGGTGAGCGGCCCCACCAGCTCCGAGATGCCGGAGGTGGTGAGCGCCAGCTTCGCGCCGCAATCCGCCACCAGCGCCTGCAAGCGCGGCAGCGTGCGGCCCAGCCGCATCACGTCCGGCGGATACGCGGGCACCGCCACCACGCCCGCATACAGGCACGCGAGGAACCCCACCACGTACTCACGCCCCGGCGGATACATGAGGAGAGCGCGCTCTCCCGGAGCCAGCTCCCGTTGGAGCCGGGCCGCCACGGCCCGCACCTGCGCATCCAGCTGCGCGTAGGTGACGGTGTGCTCCCCCTCCTCATCGACGAATGTGTAGATGGGGTCCGTGGGCTGATCGAACGCTCGCATGCGACAGACATCCACGAGCGTGGCGGAACCTGGACGGACGAACGCGGAGGCGGGGGCAGCGCGAGTCGGCAGATACATGTCGATGTCCCGAGGGGGGATTTTTTCAGCAGGACACCAGCCGTTTCAGCTCGGCACACACGCGTCCCAGCGACCCGGGGGCGTTGTCTTGGCTGCACCGACTGGCGTCCCCTGGATGCGCCTATCTTTTAATGGATTCGGGGCATCCAGAAAAGGCGTGTCATCACGAATGACCCAGCACAGCGGCGCTCGCAGGCTGCATATTCACGGCCCGCGTCACCGACGAGAGGAGCACTTCATGAAGTTCACACAGCTGGGCCGCACCGGCCTGCGTGTCTCCCGCCTCTGCCTGGGCTGCATGAGCTACGGCACGCCTTCCTGGCGACCCTGGGTCCTGAACGAGGAAGCCTCCCAGCCCTTCTTCCGCCGCGCGGTGGAGCTGGGCATCAACTTCTTCGACACCGCGGACATGTACTCGCTGGGAGTCAGTGAGGAAGTGACGGGTCGTGCGCTGCGACGGTATGCGCGCATGGAGGAGGTGGTGCTCGCCACCAAGGTGTACTTCCCCATGGGGGACGGGCCCAACATGCGGGGCCTGTCTCGCAAGCACATCGTCCAGGCGTGCGAGGCGAGCCTCAAGCGCCTGGGGGTGGAGACCATCGACCTGTATCAAATCCACCGGATGGACCCGCACACGCCGCTGGAGGAGACGCTGGCGGCGTTGGATCAGCTCGTGAAGCAGGGCAAGGTGCGCTACCTGGGCGCGTCGTCCACGTTCGCGTGGCAGTTCGCCCGCGCGCTGGGCGTGGCGGACCTGCACGGCTGGTCGCGCTTCGTGTCCATGCAGGACCACTACAACCTGGTCTACCGCGAGGAGGAGCGGGAGATGCTGCCCCTGTGCGAGGCGGAGGGCATCGGCGTCATCCCGTGGTCTCCCCTGGCGCGCGGGCTGCTCGCGGGCTCCCGCAAGTCGCTCACGGACCGCAGCTCCACGACGCGCGCGAAGACGGATGCGTACGCGCCCGTGCTGTATGACCAGCCGGGTGACTGGGAGGTGGCGGAGGCCAACCGGAAGGTGGCCGAGGCGCGCAACGTGCCGCCCGCGCAGGTGGCCCTGGCGTGGCTCTTGTCACGGCCGGTGGTGACGGCGCCCATCATCGGCGCCACGAAGCCGGAGCACCTGGAGGACGCCGTGCGCGCCGTGGACCTCAAGCTCACGGCGGAGGAGCTTCAGCAGCTCGAGGCGCCCTACCAGCCCCACGCGCTGCGCGGCATGTGAGCCGCGCGCGGGCACCTCAGAGGTCCATCTGAGGTGCGGACCTGGGCGCCTCCATCGGGGTCATGGGGCCGTCCAGGAACGCGGCGCGCGGTCCGGCGCCGCCATAGGCCATCGCCTCGATGCGGTTGACGCCGGGAGAGGCCGGGTCCCTCGGGTAGCACTCCGCCTCCGTCTCCTGGAGCTTCAGCTCCGGGCGGTGCTCGCCCATCCGCTCGATGCGCGGGGGCACGTAGCCGACGGCGTCCTCGAAGGCGTAGCGCGTGAGCAGGCGCAGGGTGGCCACCGGCCCGCAGCGCACCTCTGGACGGCGCACCATGTTGCCGCCGATGGTGAGCTCTCCCGGGTGCGCGCCACCCGCGTTGGACACGCGGACGGCCTGGGGAACCATGGTGACGGCCCACGTCTCCTGGCAGCTCACCACCACGTCCGGCACGGGACGGCTGACGAGCTTCAGCGGCGCGTACTCGCCCGCGGCCATCGCGGTGCGGATCAGCGGCTTCCACGGGGGGATGGTGCCCTCCGGCATCAGGTTCGTCCGGCACTCCATGGACGTGCCCGCGTCGTCCGCGACGAACACCACCTGCACGTTGCTGAGGTAGCGCGCGCCGGACGCCTCGGCCCGCTCCAGGAAGCGCAGCACCAGCGCGCTGCCATCCTGCGCGAGGCCGAAGGGCATGGAGATGGCCCAGGGCGAGTCACCGGACTCGAGCGCCAGCTCCGGTGGGACGACGGTGACGGGGGGGCCGCGGCGCGGCACCACCGACGAGGTCCGCGCGCACGCGGCGCACAACAGCAACAACAGGGTCAGGGCTGAACGACGCATGGCGTCCCCTCCGAGAAGCGCACCTGGGCCAGGTCGAGGCTAGCACCGCGCTCACGCGCCCGGCTGCAGTGCCCTCCGGAAGGCAATCATCCAGGAGCCCTGTCGATATGGAGGGCGGCTTCGCGCGTTGTCGAGGCCGCCCGCGTGCGCCCGCTCAGGAGCCCAGGGCCTCCGGGCTCTTCAGCCACTGCGCCGCGGCGCGCACGTCCGCCTCGAAGTGGATGCGGGCCTCCGCGCGCTCGCGAGGGTCCTGCCGACGCAGCACGTCCCACGGCGCGAAGGTGGCCAGCGCGCCGGGAGCCCATTCGGAGGGCACCAGCCGCCCCCGCCCCACGTCCAGCCGGAAGCCCGGTCCCAGCAGCACCTGCCCCGCGGCGCCGCCCAACGCGAGCAGCAGCCGGGGACGCACCCGCGCCGCCTCCGAGGCCAGCTCCTCCCGCAGGGCCCGGGTCTCCGGCCAGCTGAGCGCGCCCGAGCGACGCCCCGGCCAGCGGGCCCGGGACACCCGCAGGTCCGAGCTCCGCAGCCCCGCGCGCGAGAGGACCAGCTCCAGCAGCCGGCCCGAGGGCCCCACGAAGCACGCCGCGTCTCCCTCCTCCCGGGTGCCGGGCACGTCCCCCAGCAGCAACACCCGCGGCCGCGCGTGGACCGGGTCCGGCGACGCGGCGCGGGCCGGAAAGGGCCCAGGCTCCGGGAACACGAGCCCCGCGCCGAAGGACAGCCTCGCCCGATCCCAATGCGCGCTGGCGTCCGGCGTGAAGAGGCTCCAGTGGAGCGAGGGGAAGCGCCCCACGAGGAAGGGCGCGGCCAGCCGGACGACGAGGTGCTCCGGCCGGTACCACGCGACATGGCGCGCCTCTCCATCCGAGGCGGCGCGATGGAACCGGACGCGAATCACCAGCTCCCGCAGGTCCCGCCGCACCGCGCGCTCCATGCGCCGCAGCCGCTGGACGTCCCGGTCCGCGTCCTTCTCCAGGAGGCGCCGCTCACCGTGCGTCAGCCGCCACAGCACGCGGTACAGCAGCGCGAAGCGCTCCGGATCCCGGTGACACACCACCTTCTCCGCCAGGGACAGGAAGTCCGCGGGCAGCGCCGGGACGGCCCGGGCGCCACCACCGGACAGGAGCGGGTCCACCCACTGCGTCCACGCCCCCTGCCCCTGTTCGAACTCCACCCGGTCCGGAGGCATGCCGCGCACCAACAACCCACGCGCCACCTCCCGGAACGACGACAGCTCCGGCGCCACGCTCACTCGCACCTGGACCTCCTGGTCGCTCGACCACCCGAGCGACGCAGGCTACCTTCCAGGTCTGACACCGCCAGCCCACCCAGGGCGTCGTCGCGCGCTACTCCTCCTTGGCGAGCGCGTCCACCTGCTCCTGGAGCCCGTCCAGGTCCTCGAAGAAGGACTCCACGGGCTGGGCGCGGGCCACCCGGAAGACGGGCGGCAGCAGCGTGCGGGAGAAGTCGAGCGACGTGCTGAAGGGCTCGTTGCCCAGCAAATCGTTCGCCCGCGACACGGCGCCGAAGGCCAGCGTCACCACGACGAGCACCCGCACCAGCCGCGCCGGCTCCCACCGCGCCACGTAGCGCAGGTGCCAGAAGAGCCCCCAGCCCATGAGGAGCAGGAACGTCGCGTGGTACACCCAGGAGAGGCTCGCGCCCAGGCCCAGGCTGAAGCCCAGCGCGGCCACCAGCAGCGGCAGCGCGACGGCGCCCAGCAGCACCAGCGCGCCGATGGTCGCGTGCGCGCGGTAGTGGAAGTGGCGACGGGAGATGCGGCTGGCCACCGCCCAGCCTCCGGCCCACAGGAGCGTGAGCGTCAGGGGCATCACCAGGGCCACCGTGAGCTCGCCCCAGTCCGTGCGCGCGTAGTTGCCCAGGTAGGACGCCAGCGCGCTGAACAGCAGCAGGGACAGCATCGCCACGGGGAAGGCGCGCGGGTGCTCGAACACGCGCTCGCGGGGCTCGCCGGACACGGTGCTCACCACCGTGGGCGGCACCGCGTGGTTGCGGGCCCGGAAGCGCAGCACCGTGTCCCCCACCGCCACGCGGGTGTCGGGCGCCAGCTCCAGCTCCGCCAGCTGCGTCCAGGGCTGCACGCGCCAGGTGCCGTTGTCGCTGCCGACGTCGCGCAGCACGAGCGCGCCGTCCTCGCGGCGGTCGATGCGCAGGTGCTCGGCGGAGACCTTCGGGTCATCCAGGATGACGTCGTTCGAGTACGCGCGGCCCACCGTGGCCGGGAAGCGCTCCAGCCGGTGACGCGTGTGGACGGAGTCACCCTCCAACACCTCCAGGAAGATCACTTCGTCCACGACAGCCCCTCCAGGTAGCGGCGCGCCAGCTTGCGCGCGTTGTCCGCCGTGAAGCCGCCCAGCGTGAGGCTGGTGTCCACCCCGCTGGTGCTGGCGTTGAGCGCGGCGGCGCGCAGCACCAGGTCATAGAGCCCCGGGAAGCGCTTGTACGCGCGCAGGCACATGGCCGCGCGCACGGGCAGCCCGCCCACGTCCACGAACTCGGAGGTGCACCGGAAGTTGGTGACGTCCTCGCGCGAGGCCTCCACCGTGTCCGGGTCCTGCGAGAACAGCGCGGTGTAGAGCGCGGAGAAGCGCAGCGCGCCCAGCTCCTGGCTGGAGGCCTGCTGATGCAGGAAGGCCACCACGCCGGTGCGGTGCCGCGAGGACAGGTAGATGTCCTCCTCGGACGAGCACTGGTAGTTCGTCACGGTGTACGGCACCTCCGGGTCATGCGGCGTGTCGCCCCAGCACTTGAGGAAGGGAATCCACCGCCCCGGGACGTGGTAGCTGCCCAGGGCCTGCTTCGGCAGCGAGGCCGCGAGCATCTGCTCGGTGAGCCGCTGCTGGTTCTCGATGAGCTGCGCGCGCACCGTCTCCAGCAGCGCGGGCGTCGCGTCCGGCGCCATCTTCAGCGCCCGGCCGAGCAGCGTCCTCGCGCGGTGCACCGGCACCAGGAAGCCCAGCTGGTTGCCCATGGTGGCCACGTTGACGCCCACCACGGTGCCCTGCCCCGTCAGCGTCGGGCCGCCGCTCATGCCCGGGTTGATGGCGCCGCTGAAGTGCAGGCGCTCGTAGAGCGAGTCCTGGATGAAGCCGTTGTACGTGCCCTCGACGATGGTGGTGCCCAGGTCATGGGGGTTGCCCATGGCGAACAGGCGCGCGCCCTGGGGCGGCTCGCGGTCCTCCAGGACGAAGTAGTCCTTCACCGATTCATCCATGCGGATGACGGCCAGGTCGTGCACCACGTCCACGTCCACCAGGCGCGCGGGCACGGGCTCCCCGCCGGTGCGCAGCACGAGCTGCGCGGTGTAGTCCTCCGGGTGGAGCACCACGTCGGAGACCACGTGGTAGTTGGTGATGGCGTACCCGTCGCCCGAGACGAAGAAGGCGGAGCCGATGGAGGAGCGCGTGCCCGAGCGGCGCTCGATGATGCGCACCTGGGCGACGCGGTTCTGGATGCGCTGGAAGAGTTCGTGGGTGGCCGGGGGCAACACGGCCGGAGGCGGCTCGGGCGCGGGAGCGGGCACGACGTCGGGTTGGCTTCGGACGGCGGAGGGCGCGCCCGGTTCGGATGGGGCGACGGCCGGCGCCTGCCCCAGCACGGCGACGAGGAGGAAGACGAACATGGATGCGGCGCACGCTATCCCAGCGCCGCGCGCGCGGGGGTACCGAGTGGCGGGGCATGAGGCCTCCGGTGCGCTCGTCGACCCACCTGCCCTGTTGGCGACGCGCCGGGCAGCGGGTAGGGTCCGCCCCGCCCGAGGTGCCTCGTGGGGGTCCACGAGGTTTAGCAAGGGAATCCGGTGTGAATCCGGAGCTGCCCCGCAGCGGTCAGTGGGAACGAACGCCGTCGAACGCACTGGTCCTCGGCAGACGAGGGCTGGGAAGGGGCGGCGCCTAGGACGCCAGCACGCGCCGCGATGAGGGGCGGGTGGTGGGAGGCCCACGGAGCCCGAAAACCTGCCTCGAGCCCATCTGGGACGCGGACAGCGCCCCGGGTGGCGCTTCGCCCCCGGCCTTCGCGGGAAGGTCAGGCCATCCCTCGCGGCCCACCGCCGCCCTCGGAGGTCTTCATGTCCGGGGAGGCCCGTGGGCCAGGAGTCCGTCCATGAGTCACATGCAGCCGTCCCTCCCCTCCTCCGCCACCGAGACGCGGATGGTGGACATGGTGTTCCCGGATCAGACCAACCACTACGGCACCCTCTTCGGAGGTCAGGCCCTGAGGTGGATGGACATGTCCGCGTTCATCACCGCCAGCCGCTACACGCGCCGCACCGTGGTCACCGCGTCCAGCGAGCGCGTGGACTTCCACATGCCCGTGCAGCAGGGGCAGCTCGTGGAGCTGGTCAGCCGCGTGACGGCGACGGGCCGCACCTCCGTCACCGTGGACGTGGAGATGTTCGCCGAGGACCTGCTCACGGGCGCGCGGGAGCTGTGCACGCGCGGGCGCTTCGTGCTCGTGGCGCTGGATGAGCACCGCAAGCCCACCGCCGTGCCCCCGCTCTTGCCCGAGCCGGGTGCGCAGTGACGTGAAGCCCTGAAACGCAATCCGCGCCGGGGCCGGCTCCTCGGGCTCCGGCGCGCACTCCAGCAGATGGCATCACGCGGGGACCCGCCCGCCTCCGAGGCGGCCCGCTCGCGGCGCCGCCCAGGGCGCCACCGGGGATTCATTCGTGCGCGAGCCGCGCGGTCGTCACGACTCGGAGGCCATCCGCCCCGCGCGCCCCCGGCGCCACGCCGCGTATGACGCCACCAGCGCACCGGCCAGCGCCCCCGCGAGCGCGCCCAACAAGCGCCGGGGAACCACGCCAGGCGTCGTCGTCGGCTCCAGGCGGAACGTCTCCAGCGAGGCTCGGACGCTCGGCGCCAGCACCTCCCAGCGCACCGCGGGCGCGCTGACGACGACCACCGCGTGCCGCCCCTCGGACGCGAGCCCCGCCACCAGCACCGTGCGCGTCTGCCCCGCGTCCCGCAGCGTCCCCAGCACCTCCACGCGCGGCGCATCGCCTCCAATCCGGTCCACGCGCTCCGGCGACAGCACCACCCCCAGCTCCCGCTGGAAGTGCTGCATCACCGCCGACGCGAAGTCGTCACGCTCGGACGGGCTCGCGGAGAAGCCGCGCTCCACCACCGACACCAACATCGTCGCCGCCTCCGGGCCCTCGCCATCCGCGAGCGCCGCGGACAAGGACCTCGGCGTCTCCGCGTCCAACGTCACCGCCCCCGCCACCGAGCCCGTGTACGGCTCCCACCGCACCATGTGGAAGCCCTCGGGCGGACGCAGCACGTAGCCGTCGCGCCGCAGCTCGGTCCCGAGCGCGCCCGACAGCAACAACCACCCGCCTGCCACCCACGAGAGGCTCACACCGCGCAGCATAGGCCCCCCGAGCCCCGGACGCGGCCACTCACGCGCCAGGCCGCATGAACCCATGGATACCCAGAAGACACGGCTTCACGGGCATGAGGCCCACCGGCCCGGCTCACCGTGAAGTCAGGCCCGCGCGCCTTCGTTGTGACATCCCCGTCGGGCACGGGTAACCTCGCGCCGAGATGAATCCTGCAGCCCGGGTGGAGATGGAGGCTCGCGCCGACCGAGCGCTGCGCCGTGGAGAGCTGGTCGAGGCGCTCGACCTCTATGAGGCGCTCCTCCTGGCCTTCCCGGACGACGGCGCGCTCGCCGACAAGCTCGCCAACCTCCGCGAGTCCCTCCAGCCCCTGGAGCTCCAGAAGCTGGAGGCCTCCCGACCGCCCGAGGAGCCTGAGCTCCCGCTCGGCCCCTCCTCACCCGCCCAGGAGGGTGAGCGCCTGTTCGCCCTCGGGGACTACGTGGGAGCGGCCGCCGCCTACCGCCGCGCCGTCCAGGAGCGCCCCGACAACGAGCTCTTCAAGGAGCGGTTGATCGAGGTCTACCGGATGGCGAAGGAGATGCCCCTACAATCTCCGACAGACAAGGCGCTGCCCAAGGCGCCCCAGCCCCGTCTGCAGGCCCTGCTGGACCGCGTCGCCTCTCGTCGCCGCCTCAAGCGGGACTGATGGAAGCTCGCGTTTCCACTCGGAAATCCGATCCGTGAGGTGATTCGCGCGTTGCACCCCAGCGCGGGGGCCTCCTATCATCAGGTCCGACGTCGCTGTCATGGTGGGCACTCCTGCCTCTGACACCCGCGTCCGACCCCTATGGCCCGTTCACTGAGACTCGGAGTCCTCACCGGTGGCGGAGACTGCCCCGGGCTCAACGCGCTCATCCGCGGCCTCGTCAAGCGGGGCACGCACGAGTTCGGCCACGAGTTCGTCGGCATCGAGAACGGCTACATGGGCCTGGTGGAGCCCGACCTCACGCGTCCCCTCACCGAGGAGGACACGCGCGGCATCCTCCCCAAGGGCGGCACCATCCTGGGCACGTCCAACCGCGCCAACCCGTTCATCTACGCCTTCAGGGAGGGGGAACGTTGGGTGGAGCGCGATGTGTCCGACGCCGTGCTGCGGCGCTGCGAGGCGCTGAAGCTCGACGGCGTCATCGCGGTGGGCGGCGACGGCACGCTGTCCATCGGCCACCGGCTCAGTGAGAAGGGCCTCAAGGTGGTGGGCTGTCCGAAGACCATCGACAACGACTTGAGCGGGACGGACCAGACGTTCGGCTTCGACACCGCGCGGCTCATCGTGACGGAGGCGTTGGATCGGCTGCACTCCACGGCGGAGGCGCACGACCGGGTGATGCTGGTGGAGATCATGGGCCGGCACGCGGGCTTCCTCACGCTCGAGAGCGGGCTTGCTGGCGGAGCGGACGTCATCCTCATCCCGGAGATTCCCTACCGGGTGGAGTCCATCGTGGAGAAGCTGCGCCGCAGGGCCACGCGCCGCCGCAGCTTCTCCATCATCGCCATCTCCGAGGGCGCCTTCCCCGTGGGCGGCACGCTGGCCGTGCTGGACAAGGCCGAGGACGTGCCCGGACGCGGCGTGGTGCGGCTGGGCGGCTCCGGCAAGGTGTGCGCGGACCTCTTGGCGCAGCACGTGGAAGCGGAGATCCGCGTCAACGTGCTGGGCCACCTGCAGCGTGGCGGGAGCCCGAGCGCGGCGGACCGCGTGCTCGCCACGCGCTATGGTTGCAAGGTGCTGGACCTGGTGCGCGATGGACAGTGGGACCACATGGTGGCCCTGCGCGCCGGAGAGATTGTCGCGGTACCGCTGAGCGAGTCGCGCAAGGAGCGCCGGGTGGACCCTTCCGGCGAGCTGGTGCGCTTCGCGAAGAGCATGGGCATCAGCTTCGGGGACTGAGGGAGGGGGAAGGCACTTTCGCCGCACACGTCATGACGCTCGTCGGCCGCCATATCGGTCGCTATCGCATCCTCGAGCAGCTCGGCTCGGGGGGCATGAGCGTCGTGTACAAGGGGCTCGACACCGCCCTGGACCGTGAAGTGGCCGTGAAGGTGCTGCACCCCCACCTGGCGGGCAAGGACGAGTCGCGGCGGAGGCTCGCGCGCGAGGCCCGCGCGGTGGCCAAGCTGCACCACCCCAACATCCTCGAGGTGTTCGACTTCTCCGCCGCGGACGCGCAGGACGCGTTCATCGTCACCGAGTACATCCGCGGCCAGACGCTCAAGACGGTGCTCGACGAGGGGCCCATGGATCCGCCGGAGCTGGCGGCCATGGTCATCCACGAGCTGGCCGCGGCGCTCGCGCATGCGCACGAGGCGGGCGTCATCCATCGCGACCTGAAGCCCGAGAACGTCATGGTGCGCGAGGACGGCATCCTCAAGCTCATGGACTTCGGCATCGCGCGGCTGCTCGACATCGAGGAGCGGATGACGGTGACGGGCACGCTCGTGGGCTCGCCCGCGCACATGTCCCCCGAGATCATCGAGGGCCTGGAGGCCGGCCCCGAGGCGGACGTCTTCAGCGTGGGCATCATGTTCTACGCGGCCATGACGGGCCGGCTGCCCTTCTCCGCGCCCAACACCACGGCCACGCTCAAGCGCATCCTCGACGGCGACTACGAGGACCCGCGCCGCCGCGTCCCGTGTCTGTCGGATGAGCTGGCGGACATCTGCGCGCGCTGTCTCCAGAGGGACCCGAACCAGCGCTACCCTGACGCCGGCAAGCTGCGCGACGCGCTCGCGGACTACCTGGCGGGCCTGGGCTTCGCCCGCGTGGGCGAGGAGCTGGTGTCGTTCTTCGCCGACCCGCCGTCGTACCGGAAGCTCGCGCGCCAGCGCATCGTCGCGTCGCTGCTGGAGCGCGGTGAGCGGCTGCTCGCGGAGAAGCGCACGCCGCGCGCGCTCGGCTGCCTCAACCAGGTGCTGGCGCTGGACGCGCAGAACGCGCGGGCGCTGGGGCTGCTCAAAGGCATCCAGCGGGCGCAGCGCGCGCGGAAGTGGCGACGGCGCGGCATCCGGCTCGCGGTGGGGCTCGCGTCCCTCACGGCCGTGAGCCTCGGCGGCTACAAGCTGTACCACGCGCCCGCAGACGCCGCGTTCCATCCGCCCGAGGCGAGCACGCCCTCCACGCCCCCGTCCATGACGTCCGGAGGCCGCGAGCCGAGCGGCCCCGAGGCGACGGCGCCCTCCTCCACCGACCCGACCGGGGCTGGGCCCGCCGCGCCCACGGGCACCGGCGTGGCCCCCGGCGCGCTGCCGCGAGCCCCCGAGGGTCCAGGCACTCGCACGCCGTCGCCCCGGAGCGAGGGCTCGCGCGGCATGGCGTCGAAGAGCCCTCCCACCGAGGCGCCGGGCACCCGCGCCGACGCGCTGTCCCTGGTCCCCGGCGGGCCCTCCCCGCGCACGGGCGGTCCGCGCGCGGTGGGCGGCGCACCTCGCGCCGCGGACGATGCGCGCGCGGTGGGCGGCCCTGGTGAGGAGCGCGTCGCCGGACGGCAGCCCGGGGCGAAGAAGGTCTTCGCCACCATCCTCGTGCGGCCCTTCGGGGTCATCCGCGTGGGCGACGGCGCGCCGAGCGCCCAGGCCCTGTCGAAGCACGACGTGGAGCTGTCCCCGGGGCGCCACACCGTCACCATCTCCTGCGACTACTGCCTGGACGTGAAGGAGGACATCGAGGTCCAGTCCGACGGCGAGAACCGCTTCCACCTGGGGGCCCAGCCCAAGCCGTCACCGCTCTCGCTCGAGTACACGCCCGCCGAGGCCACCGTGCGCGTGGGCGACCAGGTGCGCACCGCGCGCGACAGCGTCCAGCACCCGTTCGAGATTCGCGCGCCGCGCGGCCCCGCGGGCTTCCTCCACACCGTCGCGGTGGAGATCTCCCACCCCGGCTACAAGACGGAGCGCCGCGTGGTGCAGCTGCGCCCGGGAGAGCCGACGCTCGTGGCCGGGAGCCTGTCCCCCGAATGAACCGTGGGCTCGCGCTCATCTCGCTCTGGCTCGTGCTGTGGACGCCAGCCGCCTCGCTCGCGCAGGAGGACACCGGGGACCCGGAGGTGACGGCCCTGCGCGCCAGCTTCGAGTACGGCAAGTACGCCGAGGTCCTGGACCGCGCCGGCGCGCGCATCGACCGGGGCGGGCTGGGCGAGGACGAGCTGGTGGAGCTGCACAAGCTGGCGGGCCTGGCCGCGTTCAACCTGGGCCGCACCGAGGAGGCCTCGCGCCACCTGCGCGCCCTGCTCCGGTTGGACCCCGACTTCAGCCTGGACCCGTTCGTCGTCCCGCCCCCCGCGGTGGCCTTCCTGGAGGGCATCAAGGACGACATGACCAACGAGCTGGAGTTCCTGCGTCAGGAGCGCCGGCTGCGCCAGGAGCGCGAGAAGGCGGAGACCGAGCGCCGCGAGCGCGAGCGCGTGGAGGCGGAGGTGCTGCGCCGCCGCGCCGAGGAGCTGGCCAGCCAGGTCAACGTGCGCACCGTGGAGAAGCGCAACTTCCTGGTCAACTTCGTCCCCTTCGGCGCGGGCCAGTTCCAGCAGGGCCGCAACAGCCTGGGCATCGTCTTCGCCGCCACCGAGGGTGTGCTCGCGGTGACAAGCGTCATCTCCTACTTCGCCTACGAGTCGCTCTTCGAGGAGCGCACACTCGAGCTGGACAACGTGCTCGATGACGACGGCAAGGCCTCCATCACCATCCGCTTCATCCCCACCAGCCGCGAGCGCCAGCGAGACACCTGGCAGCTGCTCAAGCTGGCCTCGGCCGCGGGCTTCTACACCATCTACGCCCTGGGCGTGGTGGACGCGCTGTACCACCATGAGGACCAGGTGGTGCGCACCACCGTGGAGACGCGCGAGCCTCCGGCGCGAACCACGCCGCGCTCCGAGGTCCTGACTCCCCGCGCCACCCCGCCGCGCACCACCGCGCGCGTGGGCGTGTACCCCACCTCCGGCGGCGGCGGCGTCGCCCTGTCCCTCACCTTCTGAGCCCCTCAACCTCCAGGTATGTGAAGCCCTATGGCCAGCCTCACCGTCCGCAGTCCTGATGGCAAGGTCCGCGAGATCGCCCTGCACAAGCGCATCACCAGCATCGGCCGCAGCGCGGACAACGACATCGCGCTCGACGACCCCGGTGTCCCCGACAGCGCCCTGCACGTCACCTTCGACGGCACGCGCTACGAGGTGGGCACCCTGGGCGCCACCGTGCAGGTCAACGGCAAGAAGCGCGACACCCACGCGCTCGCCACCGGCGACGTGCTGCGCGTGGGCAACACGGAGCTGAAGTTCTCCCGCGAGGACGCCCCGCGCGCGCCCCCGCCCTCCACGCTCGCCCCGGCGCAGCGCGAGGCGCCGGCGACCAGGGACACGTCGGACTCGCACACCACGGAGCTGCCCGGGGTGCCCGGCCGCGAGCTGGCCATGCTGCGCCGGCTCACCGCCTTCAGCGAGCGGCTGCTGGCGCTCTACGACGTGGAGCGCATCCTCGAGAGCCTGATGGACGAGGCCATCGAGGTGACGCGCGCCGACAAGGGCTTCCTCATCCTGATGGAGAGCGGAGACCCGCGCGTGAAGGTGGCGCGCAACGTGGCGCGCGAGAACATCGAGGACGCGGTGGAGAAGCTGTCCGACTCCATCATCGCCAAGGTGGTCAAGGAGCAGCGGCCCCTCATCGTCGCGGACGCGGTGGACGCCCCCGAGTTCAAGGCCAGCGAGTCCGTGGTCAACCTGCGCGTGCACTCGGTCATGTGCGTTCCGCTGATGCACAAGGGCGACCTGTTCGGCGTCATCTACGTGGGCAACGACCGGCTGGTGAACCGGTTCGAGCCCAAGAGCGCGGACATGCTCACCATCTTCGCGGCGCAGGCGTCGCTCGTCCTGCAGAACGCGATGCTGGTCAACGACCTCAAGCTGGACAACACGGAGCTGCGCCGCAAGCTGGAGGACCAGCGCTACGGCGACATCGTGGGCGCCTGTCAGGGCATGCGCGACGTCTACAAGCGCATCGACAAGATCGCGCCCACGGACATCTCCGTGCTCATCACCGGCGAGACGGGCACGGGCAAGGAGCTCATCGCCCGGGAGATCCACCGCCGCTCGCCGCGCCTGAAGGGCCCGTTCATCACCATCAACTGCGGCGCCATCCCGGAGAACCTCCTGGAGAGCGAGCTGTTCGGCCACGTGAAGGGCGCCTTCACCGGCGCGGTGGCCACCAAGGCGGGCAAGTTCCAGGCGGCCATCGGCGGCACGCTCTTCCTGGACGAGATTGGCGAGATGCCGCTGCAGCTCCAGGTGAAGCTCTTGCGCGCGCTCCAGGAGAAGATCGTCTACAAGGTCGGCGACAACCGGGGCGAGCCGGTGGACATCCGCGTCGTCGCCGCGACCAATAAAGTCCTCGAGGACGAGGTGAAGCGGAACACCTTCCGCGAGGACCTCTACTACCGCCTCAACGTCGTCACGCTGAAGCTGCCCCCGCTGCGCGAGCGCGGCGAGGACGTGGTGGTGCTGGGCCGGTTCTTCCTCCAGAAGTACTCGCGTGAGTTCAGCTCCCGGGCCAAGGGCTTCACCCCGTCCGCCGCGGTGGCCATGAAGAAGTACGGCTGGCCGGGCAACATCCGGGAGCTGGAGAACCGCATCAAGAAGGCCGTCGTGCTGTCCGACAAGCCGCTGCTGGGCCCGGACGACCTGGACCTCAAGCCGGAGAACCTGGACCCCATCATGCCGCTGCTCCAGGCCAAGGAAGAGTTCCAGAAGCGTTACATCAACGAAGTGCTGGCGCGGAACAACGGCAACCGGACCAAGACGGCCAAGGACCTGGGCGTGGACCCTCGCACCATCTTCCGGCACCTGGAGAAGCTGGAGGCGGAGAAGACCGGCCGGCCGCTGCCCCCCGAGGAGGGCGAGGAGCTGCTCTGACGGCGGCGCCCGACACACCGCGGATGGATTCGACGACGGCGCGAGCCCCCAGGGACAGGCCGCCCGGCCAGGGACGGGCGATGTGTGCCCTGGCCTCGGCCCTGGGCCTGCTGCTCGTCGGCTGTCTGTTGCCCCAGGACGACACCCTGCTCGACGACGTGCCCCGGTTCATGAACCGCTCGCCGCGCATCATCGAGTCGCTGGTGCTGCCCGAGGAGCGCATCATCCGGGACTTCGGCGCCACGCGGTGCGAGCTGACGTTCGAGGTCGCCGTGGAGGACCCGGACGTCGATGACCGCATCAAGGTGCACTGGTTCATCGACTACAACCCGCAGGACCCGCGCGGGCCCTACCGGGAGATCGCCCTCACCAACAACGGCGAGGCGCGCCGGCCGGACCGGGGCACGCTGCGCATCAACCTGGCCTCCGCGAACTCGGAGCTGAGCGCGCCGGGCCAGCATCTGGTGGAGGCCCTGGTGAGCGACGCGGAGCTGACGGACCGGCAGCCCGAGTCGCGCGTGGTGAACCTGCCCGACGGAGGCACCATCATCGACCCGGGCTTCGTCATCAGCTACACCTGGGTGGTGAACACGGTGCAGGGAGACTGCCGATGACCCGCGCTCCCGCCCGGCTCCTGGCCGCGCTGGTGCTGCTGTCCGGCAACACCCGCTGCGCCCTGTTGGACGAGCCCCCGGCGGACTCGCTCCTCGTCTGCACCTCCGACGCGGACTGCTCGGCCAACGAGACCTGCTTCGTCGACGGCTGCGGAGACCCGGGCCAGGACATCGTGGTGGAGGTGACGCCCAACCCGGCGCTGGGCCTGTACGCCCAGGACTTCCCGGTGGGGCGCCTGCGCGCCGAGCAGAACCTGCAGCTCTTCGGCGAGGCGTCCGTGCGGGGCCTGGTGACGCGCGCCACGGTGACGCCGCCCACGCCGTCGAGCAGCGCCACCCGCCCCTATTCGGATCCGCTCTTCGTGCGCGCCGTCGGCACCAGCGCCCTCATCCCGGGCGTGGCCCGCTACCACCAGGCGTTGCTCGTGCCCGACAACGGGCAGTGGACGCTCCCCGTCGCCAGCGGCCAGTACGCGGTGACGCTGCTGGCCGAGGACCCGGACGTGCCGCCCGTGACGAACACCGGCACCGTGTCCCCGGGCGAGACGCTCGCGATGCAGTGGCTGCTGCCCGCCTCCAACGCCGTCGTGCGGGTGCAGGGCCAGGTGGCGCTCCATGATGGCGCCCCCGTCCCCGCGGGGCTCGCGGTGGAGGCCCTGGACGCCCAGCTGCGTCCGCTGTCCCAGCGCATCCCGGTGACGGCCTCCACCGGGGCCTTCTCGCTGGCGCTGGCCCCGGAGGCCGCCAGCGCCAGCACCGTGCTCCTCCGGGTGACGGCGCTGCACGACGACGCGCTCATCCCCCAGCAGACCTTCCCCGTGGACCTCACGGCTCCGGTGGAGCTGGAGCTGGGAGACTTCGGCGCGCCGGTGCGCGTGACGGGCCGCGTGGTGGCGCAGGATGGCCGCCCCGTCGCCTCCGCCACCGTGTCGCTCCAGGGGCGCGTGAGCGGAGGCGGCACCTTCGCGAGCCCCCTGGCCACCACGGACCTGGAGGGCCGCTTCGAGCTGCGCTCACTGCCCAGCCCCGCCGAGGCGCCCCTGGAGCTGGTGGTGGTGCCGCCGCCCGGCGCCGCCTCCGGGCTCACCATCACCAACGCGGTGGTGCCGCGCACGGACACGGTGCTGCCGGACGTGGTCTGCGCCGAGCGACGCCTGGTGCGCGGCCTGCTGCGGCTGCCGGATGACACGACGCCCGCGGCCGGCGTGCGCCTGGTGGTGGAGCCCGTGGACACCGTCTCGGGGCGACGGCTGCCGCCCGACCTGGCCACCGAGACGATCACGGACGGCAACGGCGAATACACGCTGCGGTTGGACCCGGCGCTGTACCGGCTGGACGCCGTGCCCGGGGAGAACCTGCCGCGCATCGCCCGCTTCGTCTCGGTGGTGCCCGGCAGCGACGGCGTCGAGCAGGCGGTGTCCACCTTCTCCCTCCAGCGCGGGCGCACGCTGCGCGGACGCGCGCTGTCCTTCGCTCGCGAGCCGGGCGTGCCCCCGGGCCTGGCCTTCGCGTCCATCCGCTTCTACCGGGTGGTGAACGTGGAGGGCCGTCCCACCTCGGTGCTGCTGGCCCAGTCCGTGACGGACACGCTGGGCCGCTACACGGCGCTGCTGCCCATCCGCTGAAGGCCGCTCAGGGCAGCGAGGACCTCGCCGCGGGGCTCGCGCTCGCCGCCTTGAAGGCCGCGTGGAACGAGTCCACCGTGCCGCCCACCTCGTCCGCGTACTGCACCGCGTGCGTGGTGTAGAGGTCCAGCACCGCCTCCAGCCGGCGGTACACGGTGCGCAGCGGGGCGCGCTCGCGCGTCTGCAGGTCACACTGGGACTCGCGCTCACGCAGCCGCGTCAGCCACTCGGTGCGAAAGCGCATCCATTCCTGGTCCACGTCGCGCGCGGGCGACACGCGCACCAGCTTCTCGCGGCCCAGCTCCAGCTCGTCCCACAGCGCGCGGGCGCCGGCCAGACACTCCGGGAAGCCGAGCGTCACGGAGGCGGGCGGCAGCTTCTCCGGCGTCATGGCCGCCACCGAGCGGCTCACGTTCACGATGATCCACACCGAGAACAGCGAGGTGAGCGCGATGTAGAGCCCATACGCGGCACCACGGTAGCGGCGGAAGCGAGGGTCTTTGCGGGGGTCGGGAGCGGACACGGGGTCCAGGTCTTACGACCGTGGACCCCGCGTGGCAACGCTTCCGTGGTCTCCCCACCCGGCTGAGCGGGCGGGGGTGCGGCCGGGACTACTGACCGGCGGGGCTCGCCACCTGCTGGGCGGGCGCCGCGGCGGGGGCCACCGGGGCGGGCCCCGCGACCTCCGTGTTGCCGCTCATGGCGCGCTTCACCATGGCGATGCGGCTGCGGAACTGCTGCTGGTACTGGCTGTTGAGGTAGCTGCCCGCGGCGTCACGCGCCGTCTCCAGCGCCTTCTCCATCTGCCCGACCTCCTGGTACGACTGGGCCAGCAGCAGCATGGCGTAATCGCGCGTCTTGGAGGTGCGGTCGCCCTCGACGAAGCGCGCCAGCAGCGGCACGGCCTTGTCGTGCTTGCGCAGCTGGTTGTAGGCGGTGCCCAGGAAGAAGGACGCGTCCAGCGCCTGCTCGTTCGGGGGGTTCATGGCCAGGAAGCGCTCCATCTCCGCGACGACCTGGTCCATCTCGTTCTTGCGGAAGGCGATCTTCCCGCGCTCGAAGGCGACGTCGCCCGTCTCACGACGCAGGGACGAGGCCCGGTCGTTGAGCGCCTGACGCTCCAGCGAGCTGAGCCGGGAGGTGTCCAGCTTCATCAGCGCGTCGATGCCCTTGAGCCGCTCGTCGCCGGGCAGCGAGGTCATCATCTTGTAGACCTCCGCGGCGCCCCGCTGGGCCGTCTGGTGCGCGGACGTGTCCGCGCGCTGCTTCTCCAGCTGGCCCGTCAGGTCCGCCACCATCTTCTCCAGCCGCTCGCGCTCGTTCGTGGCACTGGAGGAGCGGGCGCTGGTGATCATCACCGCCGCGCCCACCGCGATGACGGCGAACAGCACATACGCCGCCGCGGAAGAAATCCACTGACGCTTCTGGAAGTCCTCGTGACGCTTGCCTACCGCCTTGACCTCCGCGTGGAGGTTCTTCAGCAGGTTGTCACTCTTGATGACGAGGTTGCGGGCCTCGACGACTTCGCGGCGGAGGTCCGCCAGTTCCTTATCAATCTCGGTCTTCGCCTGCTCTGGCATGGACATCTTCCTGGGCCCGGTAACGATCTCGGCCGACTCACGCATCGTAAGGAGTTCTCCCGGTCATACGGCGACAATTTCCGCAGCGGAACACCGCAATCGTTCCACCGCATTTCCGGAAGCGTTCAACCTGCTCGGCGCATGCCTGCTCGGGCTACAGGCCGCCCGTCAACGAGCGGGATGGCTCGGGCGGAAAAGTGTACGTCACACCCAGGGACATCCAGCTGCCTCCGAGGCTGAACGAGGCGATGCGCTTGTCCTGGTCGTTCAGCGCCGGGCCCACGGGTCCGCGAAGGAACATGAACCGGTACTCGGCGGAAAGGCCCCAGCGGGGGGACAGCCGCCAGGTGGCCCCCAGCGAGCCCGCCCAGGCCTGGGTGGTCTTGTCCTCCAGCTTCTCTCCGGACAGCTTGGAGCTGGCGATGGCCGGCCCCGTGGCGAGCCCCGCGAAGGGCACCAGGCCATACGGGCCGATCTCCGGGAGCACCGTCTGGAAGCGCACGCCCACCAGCGCGCCGTAGCCCAGCGTCTCCAGGCTGCGCTCGACGGGCGCGGCGCCCTCCAGGCCGGGGCTGTTGAGGTACAGCTTGGAGCCGGTGAAGAAGAGGTCGATGCCCAGCTCCACCAGGTCGGAGATGGAGTAGGCGAAGGTCGCCACGCCGAGCGGACCACCGTCCGTCTCGCGCGCCCGTGGCAGGCCCCTGTTCGCCTCGACGTCGTACCAGGTCTTGTAGAGCGTCTCGTTGGAGGTGACGCGCCAGCCCCCCTCCACGGTGATGCGCCCCACTCCCGCCAGCGACGTGGGGATGGGCTCCTCCTCGTCCTGGGCGACGGCGGGAGTGGCGAAGAGCAGGACGAGGGGCGGCAGGAGGCGACGGAGCATCGGACTCGGAGGCGAAGGTCAGGTGCGCTTGGAGCAGCGCACGGCGATTTCCAGGAAGGTCGTCCGCTGACGACACAGCGACGCGACCACGCAGCGGACGACACACAAGGCCCCGAACTCGCGGAGCACCACGCCCAGGTTGGACACCACGTCTCGCAGGGTGATGACACCGCGCATGTGGCCGCTCCCGTGTGCGTTGCCGTGAGGGGTGCTCGTCCTGGACGTCCGTGCCGGGGAACGCCCGGTGCTACAGGCGTGTGGCCCACCGTAGCAGTGACCTCCCACGGGTCAACTTTCCGGCCAGGTCAACGGGCGCGGCGCTCCAGCTCCAGCAGCGGCATCTCCAGCACCACCACCGTGCCGTGGCTGCACGGGGGATGGAAGTCGGCCCGGTCCAGCTCGCCCAGCAGCGCGCGCAGCTGCGCGTCCGTGAGCGGCACGGTGTTCGCCTTGCGCGCGGCGTGACAGGCCAGCACCCGCACCGCCTCCGCCAGCGTGACGGCGTCCAGCGTGGCGCCCCGAGGCGGCAGCGCGCGCGCCAGGGCCTCCAGCAGCGAGCGCGCATCGGCGCCCTCGAGCCCCGGCGGCACCGTCTTGAGCGCCACGGTGGTGCCACCGAAGGGCTCCACGTCGACGCCCAGCCGGCAGAGCGCCTCGCGGCCCTCGACGAGCGACTTGGCCACCGCGACGGGGAACTCCAGCGTGGTGCCGAACAGCGACGGCGCCGGAGGGCCCTTCTCGTCCTCGAGCGCGCGCAGGTAGGTCGTCAGCCGGGCCCGCTCCAGCGCCGCGTGCGGGTCCAGGACCACCAGCGTGCCGCCCGGTCCCTCGCAGATGTGGAAGCGGCCGCCCAGCAGGCCCATGGGCCTGAGCGCGGCGAAGTAGCCCGGCGGAGGGGCCTCGTTGAGCTGGGGCTGGGCCTCGCCGAACGCGGGCGGGCGCATGCCGGTGTGGGCGAAGGGCAGCGGCGCGGGAATCCCGGCCATGGGGCCGGGGGCGCCGGACAGGGGCGCGGGGCCCGGACCGGGCGAGGCGGCGTCCAGCGTGGTGGGCAGCGGGCCGCCCCACGACGCCTCCTGCGCGCGGGTGAGGAAGCGCTCCACGGCGTGCGCGTAGTGCGCGGCGTCTCGCGGCGTGTTGCCCAGGGCGGCCTGGGCGTCGGCGCCGGTGCCCAGCCAGGGGGCCGCGCGCAGCATGCGGTTGAGCGCGGCGCTGATGGCCTCGTACACGCCGCGCGCATCGGAGAAGCGGACCTCCAGCTTCTGCGGGTGGACGTTGACGTCCACGGCGACGGGGTCCACGTCGATGTTCAGCACCACCACCGGCTGACGTCCGGCGGCGAGGAAGTCCTGGTACGCGCGCTGGATGGTGCCGATGAGGCCGCGGTCCCTCACGAAGCGGCGGTTGACGAAGGTGTAGAGGCCGCGCGCGTTGGGGAAGGTGAACTCGGGCGAGGCCGCGTACCCGGTGACGCTGACGCCCAGCCGGCGCTCCTCGACGGGGAACAGGTGCGGGTGACAGGCGGGCCCCAGGGCCGCCGCGATGCGCTCGCGCGGGTCCTCGGGACAGGCCGCGCTGGAGAACAGCTCGTTGCCCTCGTGGGTGGCGAAGAAGCCCACGTCCGGGTTGGCCAGGGCCAGCCGGACGACGGCCTCCTCGGCGTGCTTGAGCTCGGTGTCGCCCCGGCGCAGGAACTTGCGGCGCGCGGGCACGTTGAAGAACAGGTCCTCCACGGTGATGATCGTGCCGGTGCGCGGCGGGGCGTCCTCCACCACCACGTCCACCCCACCCTCCAGCGTCACCCGCGTGCCCACGTCCGCGCCGACCTCCGCGGTGTGCAGGCTGAAGCGGGACACGGAGGCGATGGCGGGCACCGCCTCACCGCGAAACCCCATGGAGTCGATGTGGAACAGGTCGTCCAGCTCGCGCAGCTTGCTGGTGGCGTGGCGGTCCAGACAGAGCGTGGCGTCCTGGCGGCCCATGCCGTGTCCATCGTCGGACACGATGATGCGGTCCACGCCCCCACCCGACAGGTCCACGCGCACGGTGCTCGCCCCGGCATCGAGCGAGTTCTCCACCAGCTCCTTCACGACGGACGCGGGCCGCTCCACCACCTCGCCGGCGGCGATCTTGTTGATGAGGACGTCACTGAGACGGGCGATGCGTGCCATGGCAATCGTCCACCCTCCGCCACCCGGACGACGTTGTCCAGCAAGACAGAGCCGTGCAGGCTGACATTCGAGAGCGGCTGGGCTAACAGGAGACCTCGCGTATGGACGAGTCACGACCAGGCAAGGGACGGCTGCGTGTCGCGGTGACGGGAGCCAGCGGCGAGTACGGGAAGCTGTTGCTGCCCCGGCTCGAGCGCGATCCGGAGGTGGAGAGCATCGTCGTGCTGGACGTGAACCGTCCCGAGGGCGCCAAGGTGGAGTTCCACCGGGTGGACCTCACGCGGCACGACGCCGAGAGCGAGCTCACCGACGCGCTGACCGAGCGCCCCGTGGATGCGCTCTACCACCTGGCGTTCCTGTTCGGCCCCATCCGCAACGGCTCGCTGGCGCACGAGCTGGAGGTCATCGGCACGATGAACGTGCTGACCGCGGCGGGCCGCGCGCGCATCCCCCGGCTGGTGGTGCCGTCGATGACGGCCGTCTATGGAGCGCGGGGGAACAACCCGGCGCTCCTGCGCGAGGACTCGCCGCTGCAGGGCTGTCCGCACAGCCGCTTCGTCACCGACAAGGTGGAGGTGGAGGGACAGGTCCGCGCGTTCCGTGAGCGGCACCCCGAGATGAAGGTGCTCGTGCTGCGCTTCGCGCCGGTGCTGGGGGCCGCGTTCGAGAGCCCCGTCACGCGGCTGCTGACGCGCACCTCCGTGGTTCCCACCCTGCTGGGGTTCGACCCGCTGTGGCAGGGGCTGCACGAGGAGGACGCGGGGCGGGCGCTGCACCTGGCGCTGCGGGCGGAGGCGTCCGGGGAGTTCAACATCGTTGGCCAAGGCGTACTCCCGCTGTCCGGCCTCATCCGACAGGCGGGTGCCCGGCCGCTCCCCCTGCCCGGCCCATTGTTCCGTGGCGCACTCCATGCGCTGGATGTGGTTGGAGCGGACACGTTGCCCGTAGCCCTTCTCGACTACATCCATTACTCGTGGGTGGCCGACGGCGAGCGCGCGGAGACTGCCCTCGGCTTCATCCCCTTCCACCACGTCAGGGACGCCGCGGCGGCGCTCAAGAGGAGCTAGAGATGGCCAAGGGTGTCCTCGGGAACGATCCTTTCCAGCGCGGAGCCGCCTCCCGCGAGGGTGAGCGCACGAAACCCGGCACCCCTCCGCGGGACCGCCCGCCCTCCGAGCGCGAGGGCACGGCGACGCAGAAGGCCCACTCGAAGAACGGGGCCGAGGCGAAGAAGCAGCCCGCTCGTGGAAAGCCCGCATCCGGGAAGGCGAAGTCCCGTGGTCCCGAGGCCCGGGGCTCGGAGCAGAACGGGCGCGTCCAGCCGAAGGACGCGAAGAAGTCCGCGCCTTCTTCCGCGCGCGACGCCGACAACCGGAACAGCACGGCCGCGCGGAGTGCGGCTCGGAACAACAAGGGCGCGAAAGGTGAGTCGAATGGAGAGCAGCGCCCCGCCAACACGAGGCCTGCCTCGACGTCGCGAAACAACAAGGCCGCGCGCGGCGCCCCGGCCGGGGGGAAGCCGCCGTCCACCTCCACGCAGGGCTCGCCTTCACGAGGCTCCGCTGGCGAAAGGGATGGCCTGAAGCGGCCCCTCACCACCACAGCACGTGGCACGCCCTCTGAAACCAACAAGGGCGACTCCGATACGAGCGAGCGCGCGCTCCACGCGGGCGCCACAACGGGTGCGAGCAGGCCCCGTGGAGAAGCCACCACCGCTGCGGGCGACTCCCGTGGAACATCGACGCCTCCGCTCGACCCATCTCACGCGGCCAGCGCTCAGGCTCCGGTCGCCGCCAGCCACTCCTCGCGTGGTACCGGCACGTCCGCCAGCAGCCCGCTCGCCGCGACGGAGAACGAAGTGGAGCCGCTGCGCGAGCCCGCGGCGCCGGTGACTCCGCGAGCAGCCCCACCGTCTCGGCCCCCCGCGGTGCTCGAGGAGCGCGCCGCGGAGCGGACGCCCCAGCAGCGCAACGTGGACCACGCGCTCGCGGAGGCCCTGGCCGCCGAGGTGGCCGAGGTCACCGCGAAGCACGCCGTGGACGAAGCCATGGACCGACGCGCCGGCCGCGAGGAGGCCACGGACCGGCTGCTCGCCACGGAGATGGCCACCGGACTGGCGGAGGCCGCAGTGGAGGAGGTCCTCGACCACAGCCCCGTCACTCGCAAGCCGGAGCACGAGCGCGAGCTCGCCGCCACCGTCGCCGCGCAGGTCGCCGAGAGCGCCGCCGAGCTCGCCGTCGCCGAGGTGATGGTCCACCGCTCCGCCGAGCCGCCCTTCACCGACTCCTTCGAGGAGCGCGCCACGGTGGGCTTCCTCGACGAGCTGGCCGAGGACGAAGAGGTCTCCACGCTGGAGCTGCGCGAGGACCTGGCCATGGCCGGCGCCGTGCTGGAGCTCGAGGACCTCGACGAGACCCCCGAGGAGGTCGAGGACGGCTGGGAGCGGACCATCTCCAGGCCCGCGGTGGACAGCACCTTCCAGGCGCCCGAGGTGGAAATGCCAGACACGACGCGCGACGAGTTCCCCCCGGGTCGCCGAGGCCCGCTGTCCCTGGTGCCCCCCTCGCGAGACGACGCCTTTCACGGCGCCTCCTCCGAGCCCGCTCACGACGCCGGGTCCCCCCGTCCCCTCGCCCAGCGCGCCAGCGGCATGTTCGCCCTGGCCCGGGAGATCGCCGGACAGGCGCTGGCCAGCGAGGGACTGGGACGCGCGTGGGGCGCGATGAACGGCATGCTGGACGCGGTGCGCGCGGGCCTGGGAACGGGCGGCGGCGCGCACCTGGACGAGTACGGCAAGGACCCGTCCCTCGTCGAACGGCTGGAGCCGGTGCTCGAGTTCCTCTACGGCCAGTACTGGCGGGTCTCCGCGCAGGGGACGGACCACATCCCCGGCGGCGCCGTCATCCTGGTGGCGAACCACTCGGGTGCCCTGCCCTACGACGGCCTCGTGATGTCGCTCACGCTCGGTCGTGAGCGGCCGGACCTGCGCGAGTCACGCTGGCTCGTGGAGGACCAGGTCTTCCACGCGCCCATGCTGGGCACGCTCTTCAACCGCCTGGGCGCGGTGCGCGCGTGCCCGGAGAACGCGCTGCGGCTGCTCGACGAGCAGCGCCCCCTCGTCGTCTTCCCCGAGGGCTACCAGGGCCTCAGCAAGCCCTTCGGTGAGCGCTATCGCCTCAAGCGCTTCGGGCGCGGCGGCTTCGTGAAGCTCGCGCTGCGCACGGGCGCGCCCATCGTCCCGGTGGCCATCGTCGGCGCGGAGGAGACATCGCCGATGCTCGGCCGCATCCCCGCGAGCTTCCTCGGCCTGCCCTACCTGCCGCTGATGCCAGGTCCCCTGCCCCTGCCCGCCAAGTGGAGCATCCGCTTCGGCGAGCCCATCGCCATGGACGGGCTGCCCCCCGAGGCCGCGGACGATCTGGGCGAGGTGGGACGACTCACCGAGCGCACCCGCGAGGCCATCCAGGGCATGCTCCACTCCCTGCTGCGCGAGCGGCGCTCCGTCTTCGCGGGCTGAAGCGGGGGACCCCACCGGTTCGCGCGAATCCTCCGCGCGGAGCCCTCAGCCGACGACGCGGTTGCGGCCCGTCGTCTTCGCCTCGAAGAGCTTCTCGTCCGCCGCGCGCACCAGGTCTCCGGGCTCGCGGTGGCGAGGCTCCAGCACCGCCACGCCCAGGGAGATGGTGACGGGGATGGCCTGACGGTCGAACTCGAAGCGCTGCTTCTCCACCAGCCGGCGCACCTTCTCGGCGAGCTGACGCGCGCCCGTCAGAGCGACCTCGGGCAACAGGACGGCGAACTCCTCACCGCCGTAGCGGGCGAAGACGTCCTCGCGGCGGATGCGCGTGCGCACCGTGGACGCCAGCTGCTTGAGCACCGAGTCCCCCGCGAGGTGGCCGAACTTGTCGTTCACCTTCTTGAAGTGGTCGATGTCGATCAACACCAGCGACAGCCCGCGCTCGTACCGGCGGCTGCGGGACAGCTCCCGGTCCAGCTGCTCGTCGAAATAGCGCCGGTTGTAGATCTGCGTCAGGCCGTCCATCGTGGTCAGCCGGTAGATCTCATCGTGGTACGCCGCCTCGATGTTGCCGCCGGCGATGTACTTGAAGATGGTGCGGCCGATCTTCACCAGGTCGCCGTTGCGCAGCTCGCGAACCCCCTCCACCAGCTCGTCGTTGATGAACGTGCCGTTGGTGGAGCCCGCGTCGCGGATCCGCACGCCCTCCCGGGTATTGGAGATGGCCGCGTGGTTGCGACTCACCGACTCCTGGTCGATCTGGATGTCCGACTTCGACGAGCGACCAATCAGGGTCTCCTCGCGCGTCAAATCGTGCTTCCGACCCAGGTCCAGTCCGTAGATCACGACCAGCGCCGCGTCGAGGTTGACCGGCCGGTCGGAGATCTTGGAGATGACCGTGACGACCGTCTCGTTCTGCACCACTCCTCCAGCAAACGACCCTCGGGACGCTACCACCCTGCAAAACAAGAAAGCGAGTCAGAGCACGCGACTCCGGGTAGGGAATCCGCGCCTGACCTAGGGAATATCCACGCCTCGCAGGGCCGAGACCGCGGGCCGGAGCAGGCGACCTTCGGGGTCCTCCAGTGACGCGATGAGTGACACCCCCAGGCCGGAGCAGCTCGCCGGCAGCCGGAGCTCCACCTCGCCCGAGGTGGGAGATGAGGCCGTGTCACTCACGAGGACCTCCTCGCACCCCTTGGCGCCGCCCCTTACCACGATGCGCACGCGGCCGTCCGCCTCCGCGCTGGTCCCCAGGCGGAAACCGGTGACCCGCACCCGCACGGCGCTCCCCCGGGTGAGCCGCTGTCCCTCCAGCTCCGGATAGAGCCAGGCCACCTCGGGACGTCCCACGTCCAGGGACGACGCGGCCTGGGTCAGGTCCCCCACATGGTCGAGCCCGGGCCCATCGGCCGCGGCCAGTCGCGAGGGCCCCAGCTCATCCCGCGAGTCCCGCCCCGTCACCTGCAACACCTCCGTGCGCAAGAGCGAGCGCGAGCCCTGGTGGTCCCCGAAGAAGGTCCGGTCCTCGATGCCCATGGGCGCCCGGGGAACCCGGACCCCGTCCTCCAGGTCATCGGGAGAGACGAGCACCGTCCACCTGCGCCCGAGGCGGTTGGTGAAGACGACGCGGATCAACGTCGCGGGCCCGTCCACCTCGCCGCGCAGCTCACGCGGCCCCAGCCCCCGGGCCTCCGCCGCGCCATCGAAGTTGTAGCGGACGTCCTCGGGGATGGGCAGGAAGCCCGACCAGGTCTGCACCGGGTGCTCCCCCAACGGGTCGAACAGCGGCCCCGCCAGGTCCGCCACCACCAGGCTCGTCGCCACGCCGGCCGAGGCATCATCCCGCGCCGCCCGGGACGAGGCGCCCATGAGCAGGCGGTAGGGCTGCCCCTCCAGCCCGTGGTGCGCGGGGGCCATGCGCACGAACATCACGCCGGGCTGTCCCAGCCGCGAGTCCGCGTCCGTGTTCGGATCCGCCGGCGCGACATTGGCGGCGGCGCCCAGGCCCAGCGGCACGAGCCCTCGACCCGGCGCGGCCACGGTGCTCAGCACATAGGCCCGGTCCAGATACGCACCCCGGTAGCGAGGCAGCGCCGGGACGCGCACGGCGAACGGGAACGCCAGCCGCACGCCCTCGAAGTCGAGCGACACCCCCTCCGGATATGTCACCGCGTCCGGTCGGGGCCCGCCCTCGACGAGGCCCGGCGTGGGGACCAGGCGGAAGGACGCGTCGCGCACCACCGACGAGTGGAAGTCGGGCGACAGCACCAGCAGCCGACCCAGCATCAGCAGCGGATCCATGCCCAGGTCGAACGCGTTGAGGGGCAGCTCCGCCACCGGCAGGCCTCCCGTCACGGCCCACGCCGAGCGCGTGCCGCACGTGCCCATCGCGATGGACAGCTCCGGCTCCAACACGCCCGACAGCGACAAGTCACACACCCCCGCCACGCCCGGCGCGGACACCCGCGGCGCGACCCCTCCTTCCACCCACAACGCCGTGCCCGACGGCAGCGACAGCCTGCGCGTGCCGCCCGCCTCCACCTCCACCTCGCGATCGAACCCCAGCAACGTCTCCGTCGAGACCTCGGAGAAGAGTCCCGGCACCGACAGGCCCGTCAATCCCAGCCGCAGCCGCGACCGCGTCGTCAACGGAGGCGGCGTGACGACGCGCGGCTCGACGAAGTCGACCTGGAGTCCACCCGAGAGGTCCAACGGATTGCGCCGCAGCGCGAGTCGCAGGTCGCGCCCCTCCTCGACCTCATGGCGGGCCAGGGTGAGGTAGCCGAAGTCCGGGTGGAAGGCCGTCACGCCCACCGTCCCCGACGCGGGCACCCAGGTGGCGCCGTCCAGCCCCGTCAGCGCCGTATCGAGCACCTCGCCCTTCTCGTTGGAGATGGCGATGGTGGTGAGCGGCAGGGAGCGTCCCGTCAGCTCATCCACCACCAGCACGCGGAGCCCGCCGTCGGGGACCTCGGGGCTCAGCACGGTGACATTCGCGGAGCAGACCGCCGAGCCGACGCGGACGGTGACGGCCTCGCGATCCACACCGGGTTCGCCCAGCACGAGCGCGACCCGGGGCCCGGAGCCGCCCCCCTTCACCCTCGGCGCGCGCGCCTCCCACGCGATTCCGTCAAGGGGGACCACGGGCCTGCCCGCGGCGTCACGCACCCACACGTTGAAGACGACGGAGGTGCCTGGGCGCCCGATGACGACGTCCGGCGTCACCTGACACGAGGCCGCGAGCACGGGCGCTGGCGGCGCCACGCAGGCGCCATCGCGACAGACCTCGTCCACCTCGCAGTCCGCGTCCGCCGCGCACAGCGCCGCCATGCACCGGTTCATGTCGCACTCGCACCCCATTGGAGCGTCGCACATGGGCAGCGCGTACTCCTGACGCCGGGCCGAGCCACAGTCCGCGCGCGTGCGACACGCGGGCTCACAGCGGGACTGCGCGGTGTTGCAGAAGAAGAGCGCGGGGTCCGGGCAGTCCTGGTCCACCGCGCACGCCGTCGGCTTGGGCTTGGGCTCCGCGGGGATGCCAGGGGTCGAGTCGAACGCGTCACCACAGCCCGCCAGCATCCCCAGCACACACACGAGGGCCGACAGCAGGTAGGGACGAAGCGAGCGACTCATGCGATGCGGCTCCCGGGGGGCGGAACACCCTCGACCTTACAGGGACGACGACCGACGCGCGACGTCGTGGAGGCTCGACTTGCCTCCACTGGACATCGTCGGACCCGGCCGCCCGCTCGCCCTTCCACCACGCAATGGAAGGTTGGCTTTCAGGGTCTCACGAATCATCATCGCGCGCGATGGCCCGCGGCGAGCCGAAGTCACTTGAAAGCCTTCTCCCCCGAGTCCTGGGTCGCCTCGCCGGTGAGTCCGGGCGCGGACATCCCCTGGCGCCGGTGTGGGCCTCGGTGGTGGGTGCGCACATTGCCCGCCATGCGACCCCACGTGCCCTCGAGGGTGGCACCCTGCTCGTGTCGGTGACGAGCCCCGAGTGGGCGCGCACGCTGGAGCCCGAGGCCGCGTCGCTCTGCGCCCGCTTGAACGAGCGGCTGGGCGCGGACACGGTGAGGGCGCTCGCCTTCCGTTGGGAGGGGCGATGATCGCCGCGCTCGCCCTCTCCCTGTTGCTCACCGCCGCGCCCGCGCCACGTGGCCCGGCCGCGCCGCCCGCACAACAACAGGCGCCCCCGCCCAAGCCGAAGGTGCCGCTGACACCCACCGAGGCCATGGAGCAGCAAGCCGCGCAGCACGTGGTGCGCGAGTTCGAGCGCGTGGGCCGCCGCGCCCCCGCCGAGGACGCCTCGCTCGTCGAAGCGGCCCGACGGCTGGCGCGCGAGGCGCTCAGCGGGGCCTTCACCGGCGCGCCGGACCTCTTCACGCTCACCGAGGCCATCAGCGACGCGGGCGCCGCGGACCCCGCGCCCCGGGCGCTCGTCATCCGAGCGTGGGCCCACCAGCACGCGCTCGAGTCCCTGCGCGCCCGGCCGGACCTGAACACGGAGCGGGCCACCCACTTCGGCGTGGGCGTCGCGTTCGTCGACAAGCGCGCCGCGCTGGTGACGCTGCTGTCGGACCGCAAGGCGGAGCTGCGCCCCTTCCCGCGCGTCATGCCCGGTGAGCGCGCGGTCCAGACGCTCTGCGGACGGCTGGGCCCCTCGCTGAGCCAGCCGGAGATCTACGTCACCCGTCCCGATGGCGAGGTCATCATCGTCCCGCTCACGCGGCGAGGCACCCAGGGCTCCGACTTCTGCTCGCGCCTGGACTTCCTCACCCCCGGCACCTACACGGTGGAGGTGGTGGCGCGAGGCGAAGCGGGACCGGAGGTCACCTCGCTGTTCCTCACGCAGATTGGCGAGGTGCGCCGACGCGGCCTGCGCGAGAGCAACGTGGAGCCCACCACCGTGGAGACCGCGCGCGTGGCGCTCCATGAGCGCATCAACGCCCTGCGCCGCGCGCATGGCCTGGTGGAGCTGACGCCGGACCCGCTGCTCGAGCGCGTGGCCCAGGCGTACAGCCAGCGCATGTCCGCCGAGGGCTTCTTCGCGCACGTGGCCCCGGATGGCAGCACCCTCACCCGTCGACTCCCGCCAGGGACCCGCTACGTGCGGGCGGGTGAGAACCTGGGTCAGGCCGCCGGGCCGCTCGCGGCGCACTTCGGCATCGAGCACAGCCCCGGCCACCGCCGCAACCTGCTGGACCCGGGCTTCCGGTTCATGGGCGTGGGCGTCACCTTCCAGAAGGTCGGCGGACGCAACGAGGCCATCGTCACCGAGGTCTTCACCGCCGCGTCTCCCGCGTCCGCGGACCCGGAGAATCCCAGGCAGGACGCCTACGACGCGCTGGCCCGCCACCGCACGGCGAAGAAGCTGCCGCCCATGGCGCGCAGCGAGGTGCTGGAGTCGCTCGCGCAGGCGCACGCCCGGCACGCGCTGGAGATGGACCAACCGGCCGCGCAGCCGGGCGAGGCCCCGCTGCACGAGCGCGTGTTCCAGGTGCTGCCCGACGCGGGCACGGCGTCGGTGGACTTCTTCGTGGTGTCGGACCCGGCCTCGCTCCCCGAGTCCCGCAGCGTCGCCGAGGCCACCAACAACCGGGTGGGCGTCGGGGTGGTGCGCGGGGATTCGAAGCGCTTCGGCGCGAAGCAATACTGGGTCGCCGTCATCTACGCCGCCGTGCAGTGACGACGGGCGGAACCTCCGTGTGGGGCGCCCCTCTCCATAACGGGGCATCCCCTCACACGGTGAAGCGACTCCGGTGCGGCATCAGACGGGGCGACGCTGGGTGGCGTACGCCTCGAGCCCCATCTGCGGGGGCGCGACGTGCTGGTACATCGGGCACTTCATGCAGGTGAAGGACTGCCACCCACGACGCACCGCCTCATCCAGGCAGTTGTCGTACTGATGGCAATTCAGATTGCGATGCGTCTCGACGCCGGCACGCTTCGGCCCGGCCTCGGGATTGATGGTTTGCGGCAGATCGGCTGGACACGGCTTCATGGAGCCCTCCCTCTGTGCTGTTTCCCCCCCGAGCGCTGTGAACGAGCAGTGTTACCGGACGACAGGTCCCGCCAGGCTTCGACGGACCGGGGTAGCGCGCAACGGCCGCGCAACGTAGTGATGCACCCCGGGTGACGCAATGGGTCCACTCGGCGGACCCAAGAGCACGTAATCGCCTGAACGCTTTCAGCGAATGCTGCGGATGAAGAACAGTTCGGACCGGCCCGATGGCGCGCGGATTTAGGACTTGTCGGGCCGGCTGTCAAACCACCCCCCTGGTGTGAGAGGGGAATGCCTGACGGATGCATCTCGTTGGCTGGTCGCAAAGCCGCGTCGTGAAAGGAAGAACCACATGAGCTGGATGGGGATGGTCGCGGGGTGTGCACTGGGGGTTTCCCTCGGACAATCCCCGACAACCCTGGAGGCCGTACGGCTTCACCAGGCGGACGCGACCTCCCTGGCCGAGCGGGAGTGGACCGAGTGCGCGGCGAAGCGCTGCGCGGATGCGGGACGGCTGGGCCTCCTGGCGGGCACGCTGGCCCTCTCCGAGGGACGCGCGGCCGAGGCCCGGGACATGCTGGCGGCCAACCCCGCCCCCGCCCTGCTGGAGCCCTACCGCGCCTTCTACCTGGGCCAGGCCCGCTTCTACGCCGGGGACGCACCGGGCGCCGCGCTCGACTTCGCGCGCGTGCTGGAGTTCCCGGGGGCGCCGCTGGACCTGGTGACCCGCGCGCGGGCCCGGCTGGGGGAAGCCCTGCTCAAGGCGGGCAAGGCGAAGCAGGCGGTGGGGGTGCTCGAGTCGGCGGTGAAGGCCACGCCCACGCCGGAGCTGCTGTTCCAGCGGGCGCAGGCGCGGGGCGAGTCGGGCAACCGCGCGGGCCAGCAGGCGGACCTGCTGGAGGTCGCGCTGCGCTTTCCCACACACCCGTATGCCGATGACGCGTTGAAGGCGCTCTCCGAGCGTCGCCCGGCGGTGCGCCTGGGTTTCGCCGAGCGCTCGCGACGGGCCGAGGGCTTCCTGTCCGGAGGTGCCTCGCAGCGGGCGCTGGCGGAGCTGGACGCGCTCGCGGGTGAGAAGCTCAGCAAGGAACAGTCGGCGAAGGTGTCGCTCCTGAGGGCCAAGGGTCTGTTCGCGCAGAAGCGGGATGTGGAGGCGCACAAGGCGCTGGCGCTGGCGCGCAAGGGCTCTGCGGAGACGGCCGCGGAGGCGGAGCTGGTCGTCGCGCGGCGGGCCCTGCGGGCGGATGACAACGACAGGGCCCGGGAGCTGATGGCGGGCCTGGCCAAGAAGTACGCGGCGCAGTCGGCGGGTGAGGAAGGCGCCTTCTTCGCGGGCTGGTTGGATCTACAGGCGGGCCGCTTCGAGGAGGCCGCGAAGTCCTTCACCTCGCACGCGGACCGCTACACGCGCTCGCGCCGTCGGGACGAGGGCATGTGGTTCCGCGCGCTCGCGTATCTGCGGCTCGCGGACTACGCCAAGGCGCGCGAGGCGCTGGACGCGCTGGTGACGGCCTATCCCCGAGGAAGCCTCGCGCCCCAGGCCCGCTACTGGATGGCGCGCAGTCAGGAACTGGGCGGCGCCACGGCGGACGTGGTGGGGCCGGAGTACGAGCGGCTCATCGCCTCGTCTCCGGCGTCGTTCTACGCGCTGCTCGCCTCGGAGCGGCTCCAGGAGTTGGGACGGCCGGCTCCGGCGCGCTTCCCCAAGCCGCCCCTGGCGCTGGAGCTGCCACGGCCTCCCGAGCTGGCGCTCGCGGTGGAGCTGACGCGCGCGGGGCTCTTCCGGGACGCGACGGACGAGGTGGAGACCCACGTGGCGAGGCTGCGCTCGGCGGACCAGGCGCTGCCGTTCGCGCACGCGCTCTTGAGCCTGGGCGAGTTCGGCCACGCGCACACCGTGGCGGCGCGACACCTGTGGGGCCGGGCCTTCGGCTCGCGCGAGCCGGACGCGCTGGCGGCATTCTACCCCCGCGCGTTCTCCAACGCCGTGGAGCAGGCAGCGACCGCGCACAAGGTCGACCCGTTCCTCGTCTGGGCCATCATGCGCCGCGAGAGCGCGTTCAAGCCCGAGGTGATGAGCGCGGCGGACGCGCGCGGGCTGATGCAGATCATTCCGAAGACGGCGACGGAGATCGCGCAGAAGCTCGCCGAGCCGGCTCCCGCGCCGGCGGACCTCTTCTCGCCCGAGCGCAACATCCGCTACGGGGCCTGGTATCTGTCACGGCTGATGGAGCGCTTCGCGCATCCGGTGCTCGCGGCCGCCGCCTACAACGCGGGCCCCACCGCCGCGGCGAAGTGGGCCCAGGAGCGCGGTGACCTGCCGTTGGACCTCTTCGTGGAGTCCATCCCGTTCCGCGAGACGCGCGGCTACGTGAAGCAGGTGGTGGCGGACCTGTTCCTCTACCACGGCTTCTACGGCGCCCAGGGAACCCAGCAGCCCCGGCTGTCGCTCGTGGTGCCCGCCCCCTCGAAGGAGGGCGTCACCTTCTAGAAGTCGAGCGGCGGCGGGCCCGTCGCTCCGGGCCCGTCCCCTACCCTCGCGCGGCCATGCGGCGGAGGATCTCCGCCTCCATGTTGTGGACGACCTCCGACAGCGGGAGGCTGCTGGAGTCCACGCGGACGGCGTCATCCGCGGCCTTCAGCGGGGCCACCGCGCGCGCGGAGTCGTCCTTGTCGCGCTTGGTCTGGTCCGCGAGCACGTCGCCCAGGCTGCTCTCCACGCCCTTCTGGAACAGCTCCTCGAAGCGACGACGCGCGCGCACCTCGGGGCTGGCCTCCAGGAAGAACTTGGCGTCCGCGTCCGGGAACACCACCGTGCCGATGTCGCGCCCCTCCAGGATGGAGCCCTTGCTCGACTCGAGCGCGAGCCGCCGCTGCAGTTGAAGCAGCCCCGCGCGCACCACCGGGCGGCCCGACACCTGCGAGGCGGCCATGGAGATCTCCGGCGAGCGGATCTCCCCGGACACGTCCTCGTCGCCGAGGAACACGCGGTTCTCCTCACCCACCACCTGGAAGTGGATGTGCACGCGGCCGAGCAGTTCGCCCAGGCGGGCGTCGTCGTCGTAGGCGATGCGCTCACGCCGCGCGAGCAGCGCCACGCAGCGATAGATGGCGCCCGTGTCCACCAGGCTGAACCCGAGCCGGCGCGCCAGCAGCTTGGACACCGTGGACTTGCCCGCGCCCGCGGGACCGTCGATGGCGACGATGAAGCAGCGAGCGCCCGTCACGCGAGCACCTCCTTCAGCGCGCGCACACAGCGCTCGTTCTCCGACGCGGTGCCCACCGAGATGCGCAGGCAGGTCGGGAAGCCGCCGCCCGCGAACGGCCGGACGATGACCCCCTTGCGCAACAGCAGCTCATACAGCTCCGTGGACGAGCGGCGGAAGTCGGCGAACACGAAGTTGGCGTGGCTCTTCGTGAGCGTGATTCCCAGCCTGGGCAGCTCCGCCTCGAAGTAGCGCAACCCTTCCCGGTTGTTCTCGCGCGTGCGCTTCACGTGCTCGGTGTCCTCGAGCGCCGCGAGCCCCGCCGCCTGCGCCACCACCGTGAGGTTGAAGGGCATGCGCGTGCGCTGCACGTACGTCGCCAGCTTCGCGTCCATCACCCCGTAGCCCAGCCGGATGCCGGCGAGCCCGTGGATCTTGCTGAACGTGCGCAGCGCGACCAGGTTCGGGTGGCGCCGGAACAGCTCCACCCCGCTGACGTACTCGGGCCAGTCGACGAACTCGAAGTAGGCCTCGTCGTAGACCACCAGCACCTCGGACGGCACCGCCGCCAGGAACTTCTCCAGCGCCTCGCGGCCGAACGCCGTGCCCGTGGGGTTGTCCGGGTTGGCCAGGAAGATGAGCCGCGTGCGCGGCGTCACCGCGCGCGCCATGGCCTCCAAGTCGTACTGGTAGCCCTCGCGCATCGGCACCTCCACGAAGGGCCGCCCGTGGGCCTGCGCGGAGATGCGGTACGCGGCGAACGAGTTCTTGCACAGGAGGATCTCATCCTCCGGCGTGGTGAAGGTGCGGATGAGCAGCTCGATGAGCTCGTTGGAGCCGCTGCCCAGCACCACTTCCTGAGGCTGCACGCCCAGGGACGCGGCCAGCCGGCGCACCAGGTGGAACGACGTGGCATCCGGATACAGGTGCACCTGGGCGGACGCGTGCCGCATCGCCTCGAGCGCCCGCGGGGAGGGCCCCAGCGGGTTCTCGTTGGAGGCCAGCTTGATGACGCCGGAGAGCCCGAACTCGCGCTCGGTCTCCTCGATGGGCTTGCCCGGGACGTACGGCTTGAGCGTCTCGACGTAGGAAGGAACGAGAGGTCGCATGGGAGACGGGGCCCTGGAAGTGGTGGCTCGAATGAGCGGTGGCTGGCTCAGCGCCCGGAGAACACACCGAGCGCGCGGAACTTCGCGTAGCGGTCCTTGACCAGGCCGTCGGGCGTCAGCTCGGCCAGCTGGGTCAGGTGCTTGCGCAGCGTCTTGCCCAAGGCCTCCGCCATCTTCGCCGGATCGCGGTGGGCGCCACCCGCGGGCTCCTGCACGACCTCGTCGACGATCTTCATCTGGAGCAGGTCGCTCGCCGTCAGCTTCATCGCGTCCGCCGCCTTGTCCGCCTTGCTGGCGTCGCGGAAGAGGATGGAGGCGCAGCCCTCCGGCGAGATGACCGAGTAGACGCTGTTCTGGAGCATCAGCACGCGGTTGCCCACGCCGACCGCCAGCGCACCACCCGAGCCGCCCTCACCCACCACCGTGGAGATGATGGGCACGCGCAGCCGGCTCATCACCTCCAGGTTGACGGCGATGGCCTCGGCCTGTCCGCGCTCCTCCGCGCCGATGCCCGGGTACGCGCCCGGCGTGTCCACGAAGGTGAGGATGGGCTTCTCGAAGCGCTCCGCCAGCTCCATCAGCCGGCGCGCCTTGCGGTAGCCCTCCGGGCGCGGCATGCCGAAGTTGCGCGCCATGTTCTCCTTGGTGTTGCGGCCCTTCTGGTGCCCCATCACCATCACCGGCTTGCCGTCGAAGCGCGCGAAACCGCCGACGATGGACGGGTCCTCGCCGAAGTGCCGGTCTCCGCACAGCTCCACGAAGTCCGTGAAGAGGAAGCGGACGTAATCCAGGAAGTAGGGCCGCGCGGGGTGGCGGGACATCTGCACCACCTGCCACCGCGTCAGGTCGCTGAAGATCTCCGTCTGGAGCTTCTTCGCCTTCTTCTCGAGCTTCGAAATCTCCGAGGTGAAGTCCGCGGATCCACCCGTGGACAACGCCTTGAGCTCATCGATCTTCTTCTCCAGTTCGATGAGCGGGCGCTCGAAGTCGAGCGCGTAACTGATGCCGGTTGCCATGGCGCGGAACTAGCACCAGGGTATGGCACCTTTCAACGCGCAAGCACTTACGCACCGCACCGTGTCACGGTGCCGGACACCCCACGCCCCTCCGGACGCCATGCTTCATGCCCTGCCGCTGCTCGTCCTCGCGCTGAGCGCCGCCCCCGTCCCGGCCCCCGCAAGGGCCCTCAACACCGAGGGCTTCCGCCTGTACCAGGCCGGCCGCTATCCAGAGGCCCTGGAGAAGTTCCAGGCCGCCGTCCGAGCGGCCCCGGACTACGCCCTGCCCCGCTACAACACCGCCGCCACCCTGGGCGTGCTCCGCAAGCAGGGCCAGGTCTGCGAGTACGGTGCCCACCGGGACGTCATCGTCGAGCACCTCACCCAGGCCGTGAAGCGGGACGCCCGCCGGCTGACGCGCGCCCGCCAGGACGCGGACTTCGACGGCATCCGGGACACCCTCGGCTGGCAGCGCCTGCAGGGCCGCGTCCCGGAGAAGGAGGCCGACGTCCCCTTCCTTCTGCGCAACGTGAGCTGGTACGGCCCGGGCGTGGGTGTCCACGGCACCACCCGGGGCCTGCGCTTCCGCACCCAGGGCCGCGTGACGCTCTGGAATCGCGACGTGGACGCGGAGGGAAAGCCCCACCGCTCGGAGCTCTCCGGCACGTACTCCGTGAAGGGGCGCCAGGTGGAGCTGAGGCTGCGCGGAGAGGCGCCCGTGACGGGCACGCTGACCGAGACCGGCGCGCTGACGTTCCCCCAGTGGGGAACCTTCACCGACGCGCCGTCCGAGTGTGACGCCTGAGGCCGCCAGAGCCGCCCCAGTGGGCCCTCAGGCGGCCTTGATCTTCGCGGCCGGCGGCGACAGCGCGTACCACGCCGTGCGGAACGCCTTCAGCTCGCGCAGGCCGGCCGGGTGACGACCGAGCGCCGGGGCCATGGTGACGGGCAGGCCCAGCTTCTTCTCGATGGCCTTCGCCGCGTTGAGCTCCAGCTTGCGGCGGTTCTCGCACTTCTCACACGTGGACTTGGGGCCCACGCGGTTGACGAGGATGCGCTCCACCGGGAGCTTCTTCTCCTTCAGGTACTCCACCACGCGCTCGGTGCGCGCCGCGGCCAGGTCCTCGCCGCGCGTCACCACCACGAAGCGCGCCTCCGACGGGGACGCCAGGGCCTCCTCGAAGCGCTTGGCGTGCTTGATCATCCCGGCGATGTCGTCCGCCAGCTCGCCCAGGCCCTTGGCGCGGTGCTTGTTGAGCACGGTGTGCAGCGCGCCCAGCCACGTCTTGGCCGTCTCCGCCAGCTCCACCACCCGCACCGAGTTCACCACCGGCGACGAGTCCACCACGATGCGCTTGAACCGCTCCTGCACCAGCGCGTCCGTCAGCACGCTCATCGCCGCCAGCTCGTCGATGCCCGGGGGCGCGCACTCCAGGAGATTGCGCAGGTACAGCAGATCCACCGGGACCTCGCTGCCCGCCTTGGGCGCGCCCTCGAAGGCCTTCTCCGCCTTCTCCTTGAGCCGCTTGCGCAGGGCGTTGAACCAGCCCGCCATGTCCAGCTCGCGCGCGTACAGGCCCTTGGTGCCCTTCACCTGCGTCTCGGTGTCCGTCAGCCGGCTCTGCAGCACGTCCGACAGCGAGTGCGCGGGGTCCGTGGAGATGAGGAGCACCGGCCCCTCCTTCTCCGTCAGCGTCACGGCGGCCGCGGCCGCGCAGGAGCTCTTGCCCACGCCGCCCTGGCCCACGAAGAAGATGAGCCGCGTGGGAGGCAGCGGCGGCGCGGCGATGGGCGGCATGGACGGCGCGCGCACCAGGGCCGGAGGGCCCTCCGCGGCGGCGAACTCCAGCGCCTTCGTCTCCTTGCCACCCGCCCACGCCTTGGCGAACAGACCCACGCCGTCCAGCCCGCGCGGCGCCACCTCGCGGCGACCCAGCAGGTGGACCGGCACCGTCTTGTCCAGCGCCTGGAACTTGCGCACGTGCGGCGCCTGCAGTCCCCGGCGGCCCTGACACGCGGGGCAACCCTCGCGGTCCTCCACCTGGTTGACGACGATCTCCGTCACCGGCAGCCCGCGCTCGCGCAGCTGCGTGAAGAGCATGCGCGTCTGCGCCTCGGGGACCGGCTCCGCCAGCGCCGTCAGGTGGAAGGCCGTGCGCGCGGGGTCCTTCAAGAGCGCCAGCAGCTTCTCCGCCTTCTGGCCCAGCGCCTCCAGGTAGCCCGGCTCCGCGGCCGCGGCCTCCTGCGCCTTCTTGCCCTTGCCCGTCGCCGCGGCCGGCTTCTCACCGGCGCGCACCAGGCCCAGGAACTTGCGCAGCCCCACCGGCAGATCGAACAGCCGCAGGGTGTGCGACGTGGGCGAGGCGTCCACGATGATCCGGTCGAAATCCTTGTCGTCGATCAGCGCCACGACATGGAAGAGCGCCACCAGTTCCTCCAGCCCGGGGATGGCCTGCTGGTACAGCGAGCCCAGCTCCTCCTCGGTGAAGTGCGTGCCCTTGACCGCGGCCTTCTTCAGCGCGGGCAGGTACTCCGCGAGGAAGGGCTTGAGCAGCGCGGCGGGCTCCAGCTCCAGGCCCCAGACGCCGCCCTCGCCCTTGCCGGCGACGAGCTTCGTCGGCTTCGCGCCGAGCTTCTTCTTGAGCAGATCCGACAGGGAGCGCACGGGGTCCAGCGAGACGAGCAACACCCGTTCCTTCGGGGCCTCCTCCGACAATCGCAACGCGTACGCCGCCGCGAGCGTGGTCTTGCCGACCCCGCCCTTGCCGCCGAAGAAGTGAAGAACTCGCGCGTCGCTCATTGCGTTGTGGCCTTCCTTGTGCCCCCCCGGCGGCACCCTGATGCACACTCCTGATTTGCCGAGTTGAAGGCTTCGGAGTCGCCCGGAGCGTCGACCTGTACGGCCGGGCCCTCCCTGTGGGTGGGAGGCGACCGCAGAATCCCTTGTCCAGAGGTCAAAAGTCAAGAATTGACGCGGGGTTTCGCGGAGGGTCGGCCCCTGCCGACCCCTCCTGCCGAGGCCCCCGTCGCACCGTCTCCGAGCCGCTCCAACAGCGCGGAATCCGGAGCGGATTTCCTACCCGTCAGGTCAGCGCGCCAGCAGGTTGCTGGCGCTCAGCGGACCATCGCTCCCCTGCCCGCCCAACGGCCCTCCAGGACCGGACTGCTGGGTGCGAGCCTCCGCCGCGTAGCGGTTGAGCTTGTTGTAGAGCGTCTTCTCGCTCACCCCGAGCACCTCCGCCGTGCGCGCCTTGTTGTTGCCATTGCGCTGGAGGCTGCCGAGGATGTACTCACGCTCCACCGCGTCCAGGCTCAACCCGAATGGCAACCGGAAGGTATGCCGCTCCGGGCCCTTGCCAGCCATGTCCGGCGGCAGGTGCTCGCGGGTGATGAGCTCCCCGTCGCACAGGATCACCGCGCGCTCCACCGCGTTGCGCAGCTCGCGGATGTTGCCCGGCCACTCGTAGTTCTTCAGGACCTCCATGGCCTCCGGGTGCACGCCGGACACGCGCTTGGCCGAGTCCCCCCGGAACTTGTCCACGAAGTGCTGGACCAGGATGGGCACGTCCTCGCGCCGCTCGCGCAGGGGCGGCAGGTGGATCTGGAACACGTTGAGGCGGAAGTAGAGGTCCTCGCGGAAGCGCTGGTTCTTGATCTCCTGCTTCAGGTCGCGGTTCGTGGCGCACAAGACGCGCACGTCCACCTCGATCTCCACCTTGCCGCCCAGCCGGCGCAGGCGCCCCTCCTCCAGGACGCGCAAGAGCTTCGCCTGCAGGTCGATGGGGATCTCACCCAGCTCGTCCAGGAACAGCGTGCCGCCGTGGGCCAGCTCGAACACACCCGGGCGGCGCTGATCCGCGCCGGTGAAGGCGCCGCGCTCGTGGCCGAAGATCTCCGACTCGATCAGCGTGGCGGGGATCGACGCGCAGTTGATGGCGATGAAGGGCTTGTCGCGGCGCAGGGACAGGTTGTGGACGGCGCGCGCCACCACCTCCTTGCCCGTGCCGGACTCACCGCTGATGGACACGCTGGCCTTGGACGGGGCCACCTTCTCCACCAGCTCGATGACCTTGCGCATGCCCGCCGACTGGGCGATGAGGTCCGAGGAGCCCAGCTGCTTGAGCCGCCGGCGCAGCGTCTGCACCTCGCGCAGGGTCTCCTTCTTCTCCAGCGCCCGGTCGATGCAGACCTTCAGGCGGGCGGTGTCGAGCGGCTTGACGATGAAGTCATACGCGCCCTCGCGGATGGCCTCCACCGCCGCGTCGATGGTGCCGCGCCCCGTGAGGAACACCACCGGGCAGTCCGGCAGCTCCTCCTTGAGGTTGCGCAGCAACCACAGTCCATCCGTCTCGGGCATCGCCAGGTCCGACAGGACGACGTCCGGGCGGAACTCGCCGGCCTTGCGCAGGGCATCGTGCCCGTCGAAGGCCGTCTCGACCTTGTGCCCCCAGGTGCCGAGCATTTCTGCCAGCGCCTCGCACGTGTCGCGTTCGTCGTCCACGGCCAGGATTCGTGCGCTACCCAAGATGAAGACCTCCGGTACTGCGTCGTGACGCGGATTGGGGATGACTCTGAATGAGAAGCCCGCTGCTCGGTACAGCCCTCAAGCGCGAGGAAAGATGAGACGGCAGGAGCCGCCGCGGACATGGAGGTCCACACCCAGCTGCGAACAGCGCAGCCCCAGCGCGGCCACGGCGTCCGCCAGCTCCGGCGCGCCATCCCCTCCCGTGTCCTCGACCTCCAGCACCGCCACCGGGCCGTCCGCGCGCACCGTCACGCGCACCGAACCCCCACCTTCCGCCCGCCGGACTCCCCGCAGCAGCGCCTGGATGACGAAGAAACCGAGCTCCGAGGTGTCCGAGAGGCGCACCCGCACCCCTGCCTCCACGGCCACCTGCATCGTGGCGCGACGCTTGCGGCCCTCGTGCGCCACCACGCTCATCGCCCGCGTCGTCGCGTCCGACAGGTCCACCTCGCCCGCCGCGCCGCCCTTGGACACGATGAAGTCGGAGAACTGCCGCAGGATGCCGTCCACGCGCTGGATCTGCTCGCGCAGCGCCTTGAGGTTCTTCTCCTGCGACGGGGGCACCTGCCCCGTCTCCGCCTTCAGCTTCTCCGACAGCACCTCCAGATGGATGGCCATCGCGTTGAGCGGGTTGCGGACGTCGTGCAGCAGGCTGTCCATCAGCGTCTGCACGGCGCCGTAGCGGGCAGCGCCCACCACCGGATCCGTCGACTCCTGGACACGCACCATGCTGCTGGACACAGCCGTCGAGCTAACCAACGGAAACTCCTCGGGTTTTTCGTCTCCCTCCCCCGCCGCCACCCCACCGCGGCCAAGAGTTAGGGAGCGTGTTCCACAACGTCAACCCTGGGTCGGTAATTCTTGCCGGAACCGGCAAATTCCCGTGTAGCGACGCCTACTTGCGCAGGCTCCCGAGTGTTCTCCGGGCGACGTTTCCCGTGGCGCTTCCGTCCGCGTGAGTCGGGGGTTTCCCGCTCAGGTCGACGACGCGGGCGGGCGCGAGGCCTCGCCCAGGCCCACCAGCTCCAGGTTGAGCCGGGTGGCGACCTCGAAGATGCGGGGGTCCCGGTAGAACTCCCCGAAGACGATGCGCACCAGCCCCGCGTTGGCGATCAGCTTGAAGCACGGCCAGCAGGGGCTGGCGGTGGTGTAGATGGTCGCCCCGTCGATGCCCACGCCGTTGGTGGCCGCCTGGATGATGGCGTTGGCCTCCGCGTGCACCGTGGCCACGCAGTGTCCGTTCTCCATCATGTGCCCCACGTCGTCGCAGTGGGGCAGCCCGCGGATGGAGCCGTTGTAGCCGGTGGACAGGATGGTGCGGCCCCGGACGATGACGGCGCCCACGTGCTTGCGATCACACGTGGCCCGGGTGGCCACCTGCTTCGCGATGTCCATGAAGTACTGATCCCACGAAACCCGTCCGGACATGCGCTCGCCTCCTGGTGACGCGAAAAAGAGCGGGACGGATGTAGCGCGGACGGGGCGCCTGTCGACAAAAAGGCGGGTCAGCGACCCGCGGCGTGAGCGACGCCTCCCTCACCAGGCAGGCTGCGCTCGAGCAGCCGGCCAAAGCCCTGGGCCTTGAGGAACTGGCGCACCTTGGTGCTCGGCGCGGCGAACGTCTCGCCGGGCATGGGCACATCGAAGCTGAAGCTCTCCTGCTGCACCTCGAAGCCCACCTGCGCGGTGCGGTAGCCCTCCACGATGGCGAGCAGCCGGCCCGTCTCCAGGCTGAAGATGCCGCCACCCGACGCCCCGTAGCCGATGGGCGCGTCGGTCTTCACCAGCTTCGGCCGCCGCGACTCCCGGTCCCACTCCACCTGGGACAACATGCCGCCGGACAACGACAGCGCGCGGCCGAACGGAGACGCCGCCACGACGACGTCCTCGCCCAGCTCCAGCTCGGCCTCCTCCGCCAGCTCCACCGCGGGCAGCCCCAGCCCCGGCACGCGAAGCAGCGCCAGGTCCATCTCCGGCACCTTGCCGCGCGCCACCACCTGCCCCACGTGCGTCTCCACGTCCCCGCGCCGGTCCACCAGCACGCGCAGCTCCGGGGCCTTCAGGTCCTCCATCACCACCGCGTGCGCGTTGGTCACCACCCACGCCACCACGCCGTCCTCGCTCCGCTCCGAGCCCACGACCACGCCGGACGCGGTGCGACGCACGTTGTCCCCCTCGGCGATCTGCAGCCGCACGTTGTGCGGGAGGATGCGGCGCACCATCTCCTTGCGCGTCGGCCGCGCGGGCTCGGGCATCGCCACCACGCGCACGACCTCGGCAGGGGCCTTGGGCGCGGGGGCGCTCGCGTGGGGCGACGAGGCGCCGGCACACGACGCGAGGGCGAGCAGGGCGACGGGGGCGCCCAGGAGGAAGCGGGTCATCGACTCTCCGGGATGAAGGATGGCGCGTGGGACTGCGAACTCGCTCGACGCCCCCATCTTCCCGAGCCCGCTTACCAATGGAAAGCAGGCGCCCGAGCAGGCCCCGTCAGCCCGCTCGCCCGCTCCTCATGCGTAGCGCTTCTTCATCAGGAACAGGATGGCGTCCTTCGCGCAGTGCTCGCAGTAGCCGTAGCGCTCCGCCATCGTCTTGAGCGTGCTCTGCACCTGCGTCTGCTCGCGCGACGTCAGCTGCGCCCGGTCCTCGGAGAGGTACTTGAGGACGTTCTCCTTGTTCTTGCGCAAGACGCGCTTGCGCTCCTCGAAGTAGTGGTCCCTCAGGCGCTTGAACATGTCCGGGAACACGCGCGCGTAGTCCATCACCACGTCCGGGTTGTCCAGCCGGTGGGCGCCGATGGAGGCGATGAGCCCCCGACGGAAGTCCGCCACCTCCTCGCCCCGGGGCATGACGATGGCCTCCACCTCCTGCATGCGCTGCTCGTCCGGCTTCTCCATCTCGCCCGTGACGCGGTTGCGCATCTTCTCGCCACGCACCCAGTGGCTCACGCTCTGGATGTAGCGCTCCACCAGCTCCCGGTATTGGCCCTCGGACACCAGGCCCATGGACTCGCGCACCTCGGTGTCCACGCGGTCCAGGTACTCGGCCTCCGCCACGCGCACGAAGGCCTCGTGGTCGTGGTAGCCGTCCACCACCTCCTGGAGCAGGAACTCGTAGACACTCTTGTCCTTGCAGATGGCCTCCAGCTCCTCCAGCACCGCGAGCGCGTTGAGGCACTTGTAGTCGGGGTTCTGCGCGGCGTTGAACAGCGCCGTCTTGATCTCCCGCGCGCTGGCGCCCATGCGCCCCTCGTAGTTGGGGTACGCGTCCGACTCGGTGAAGAGCTCCTCGCGCAGCTTGCGCAGCTCCTTGGTGTTGGCCAGGCTGAGCCGGTCCGGCGGCGCGCCCTCCTCGTACAGGTGCAGCTTCTCCACCGGCGTGACGTGGTCGATGAGCTCCTTCACGTCGCCGGGGTAGCGGTCCGGGATCGGCTTCTTGAGCCGCGTGAGCACCGCCCACATCGCGGCCACCGCCGTCGCGTGCGGCGCCACGTGCTTGCCCACCGTCGTCGCGGACACCTGCGCGTCGTAGATCTGCTGCTCGGTGCGGTAGCGGCGCAGGTACGGCACGCGCACCAGCTCGATGCGGCCCTTGAACGACGCGAAGTCCGGCAGCTCCTTGAACGCGCCCAGGTGCTTCTCGTTCGAGGACGCGATGAGCACCTCGTCCAACTGGAGGACGAACGGCTCGAGCGGCACCTCGCTCGTCTCGCTGAAGCCCAGGAGGTACTTGAAGGCCTCCAGCGGCCGCTTGAGCAGGTCCGCGTACTCGATGAGCCCGCGGTTGGCGTGCACCAGCGGGCCGTGCGGCTCGAAGAGCACCGTGCTGTGCAGGGGCGCGGGCACGTTGAGCTGGGTGCGGTCCGCGGTGAGCTGCTGCACCACCGCGTCCACGCTCATCTGCGGCTCCACCGTCACCGTGGCCACCTGGTAGCGCCGCGACACGTAGAAGCGCTCCACCTGGACGTGGCGCATCACCTTCAGCCAGTCGCCGTTGTACGAGTTGAGCAGCGCCGTGTAGATGCGCCGGCACTTGGAGCACAGCTCGCCGTCGCGCACGTAGTCGGAGAGGATGAAGTCCCCCGTCTCCCCGTCCCCGTTGCCCAGCCCCTTCTTCTTGAGCGCCGTCTCCAGCACCTTGCGCCGGTCCACCGCGGGCATGGCGAAGAGCGGATGGTCCCTGAGCTCGCAGGGCATGCGCAGGTCGATGGACTCCGCGTCCAGGTGCGCGAAGGTCGTCAGCTCCCCGTCCCCGGTGCTCGCCCGCTCCCCGAAGCCGATGGAGCCCTTGATGAGCTTCTCCGAGGGGAACACCCAGGCGATGCGGTACAGCGCCCCCTGCGGCAGGCGCGAGTACGTCTCCATGCCCGACTTGAGCGCGTTGACCAGCGAGGACTTGGCGCTGCCGTTGGGGCCGTGCAGGAAGATGAGCTTGTTGATGCGGCCGGCGCGCACGAAGTTGCCGAGCACCCGGTAGATGGCGTTCTGCACCTCCTCCTGCCCCGCCACCCGCCCGTCGCGCTCGTTGTGCTGCGCATCGAACACCTTGAAGCGCCGGATGCTCCCCGTCGGGTGCGGCACCGTCTCCGTCCCGAAGTGGTCCATCACGTCCCGCAGGTACTGCGCCGCGTTGCGCGCCTGGGCCTTGGGGTCGTTCAGGAAGAGCGACAGGTACTCCTCGAAGGACAGGATCGAACGGTTCTTGACGAAGTCGGCGTTCACCTGCGAGCCCACTTCCTGCAGATACCCCTTCGCGTCCACGTGGCTCTCCTCGTCGTCGTCCAGGTCCGTTGATCTAGCCACGGCGCCGGCGGGCCGCAGGCCGTCCTCTGCTCCTCGACCTTTCCCGCCCGCCCTCCGGAAAGTCCAGGGCCCTTTGGCGCCGTGTCGTCCACCCCACGTGCTCGGGCCGTCGGCTGTCCTCCAGGGGGGAGAGTAGCCCAGGTGGACTTTTCGCCCGACATGGTGCGGGGTTGCAGGGCTTTGTCGCAGGTGGGTGTCAGCTTACTCGCGTGGTGGGCCGGGGTGCGCTACGGTCCAGCCTTTCTCTTCGGTGGCCACCCGGAGCCCAGACACGATGCACAAGGAGCCCATCATCGGCATCGACCTCGGCACGACCAACTCGTGCGCGGCGATTGTCGAGGACAGCGGGAACGTCAAGCTCATCCCCTACAAGGGCGGTGAGTACACCATCCCCTCCATCTTCGCGATTGATGACAAGGGGAACGAGCTCATCGGCTACGAGGCCAAGCGCCAGTGGCAGCTCAACCCGCGCAACACCGTCTACGGCGCCAAGCGTCTGGTGGGCCGTCCTTTCGGCAGCGACGTCGTCGAGACGATGAAGAAGGTCGTGGCGTACAACATGCGCCCCGGCAAGAAGAACGACGTCACGCTGGACGTCGGCAAGCGTGAGTTCACGCTCCAGGAAGTGAGCGCGAAGATCCTCGGCAAGATTCGCGAGGTCGCGTCCAACTACCTGAAGATGCCCATCAAGCGGGCGGTGGTGACGGTGCCCGCCTACTTCAACGACCGGCAGCGCCAGTCGGTGAAGGACGCGGGCAAGCTCATCGACCTGGAGGTCGTGCGCATCATCAACGAGCCCACCGCGGCGGCGCTCGCGTACGGCGTGGGCAAGGGCCTCAAGGAGAAGGTCGTCATCTACGACCTGGGCGGCGGCACCTTCGACGTCTCCATCATCGAGATCCGCGAGCGCGTCTTCGAGGTGAAGTCCACCGGCGGCGACGTGTTCCTGGGCGGCATCGACTTCGACAACGCCATCATCCACCACGTCCTCAAGGACTTCGCGGCCAAGACGGGCATCGACCTGGCCACGGACCCGGTGGCCATGCAGCGCATCAAGGACCTGGCCGAGCGCACGAAGATTGATTTGTCCGCGCGCGACGAGGTGCCCTTCAACATCCCCTTCATCACGATGACGTCGCAGGGCCAGCCCCTGAACATCGAGATGAAGTTCACGCGCAAGATGCTGGAGCAGCTCACCAACCACCTCGTCGACCGCACCCTGCAGATGGTGGCGCGCGTGCTGGTGGACTCGGGGCTGTCCACCAAGGACGTGGACCAGGTGATGCTGGTCGGCGGCCAGACGCGCATGCCCATCGTGCAGGACCGGCTGACCAAGTTCTTCGGCAAGGCGCCCAGCAAGGCCGTGCATCCGGACGAGGCGGTCGCCATCGGCGCGGCGCTCTACGCGCACTCGCTCCAGGACGACACCAACCTGCGCATCCAGCTGCTCGACGTGATTCCCATGGCCATCGGCCTGGAGAAGGCCGGCGGCGCGTTCCACGTCGTCTTCCCGCGCAACGCGCCCATCCCCAACGCCAAGCAGCTGCTCGCCACCACCAGCATGGACAACCAGACCGAGCTGGCCATGCGCATCTTCCAGGGCGACCACGAGATGGTGGCGCGCAACGACATGCTCGGTGAGTTCACCTTCTCCGGCATCCAGCAGGCCCGCGCCGGCGGAGTGCAGGTGGAGATCACCTTCGACGTGAACATCGAAGGCATCCTCACCATGCGCGCCCGGGATCCGGCCACCGGCCGGGAGATGAACACCACGGTGCGCGTCACCCAGAGCAGCTGAAGCGCCGCGCGCCGTCCCCGCTCATCGGGACGGCTGCGCCACCAGCCCCGCCGCCTCGTGCGAGCCCTCCCCGGGCTCCTCGTGGCCCCCCGAAGAGGGCATGTACGGCGTCGAGTCCTCCGACACCGGCGTGCGTGCCCCCTCCGCCCGGAGCAGCTCGTACACCAGCAGCTCCACCGAGGCCCCTGGAGGCACCTGGGGTCCCAGCGCCGCGTAGTCGAAGGGCTCCTGCGCGCGCTCCTTGGTCCGCTCGCTGAGCAGCACCTGCCCGCGCCGCGCCAGGGTGGACAGCCGGGCCGCGGTGTTCACCACGTCCCCCAGCACCGTGTAGTCGAGCCGCCCGGACGCCTTCGCGCCGATGCTGCCGGACACCACGTCCCCGGAGTCCAGCCCCATGCAGACCCCATGGGCATACGGGGCGCCCTCGCCTCCCCTCGTGGCCAGCACCTCGAGCTGCTGTCGGATGGACAGACACGCCTCCAGCGCATGGTCCACGTGGCCGGGGCCGCGGAAGACGGCCATCACCGCGTCGCCCACGAACTTGTCCACCGTGCCGCCGCGCGAGAGCACCTCCGGGACGATGGCCTCGAAGATGGCGTTGAGCCGCCGCAGCGACTCCGGGGGCGCCTCGTCCTTGAGCACCGGGGTGAAGCCGTGCACGTCGACGAAGACGACGGTGCCCTCCACCCACTCGCCCGCCATGGCCTCCGTGCCTTGCATCATCGGCGGCAGCCGCTCCAGCACGCCGCCCGGGACGAACATGCGCAAGAGGCCGTTCTCCTCGGTGTAGCGCACCGTGCGCCGCAGCTCGCGCACGTGCTTGAGCGTCTTGACGAGCGTGGCCTCCAGGTCCGGGAAGTCGATGGGCTTGGTGATGAAGTCGAACGCGCCGCGGTTCATCGCCGTGCGCAGGTTGCTCATGTCCCCGTACGCCGAGACGATGACCACGCGCGTGAGCGTCGTCACCTCGCCGATGCGCGACAGGAACGTGAGCCCGTCCATCCTCGGCATGTTGATGTCGCAGAGGACCACCTCGGTGTCCGGGTGCTGGCGCAGCTCCTCCAGCGCCTCCTCGCCATCCGCCGCGAACAGGAACTGGTAGACGTTGCGGCGGACCTGCTTGCGGAACACCTGCTCCATCAGCACCGCGACATCCGGCTCGTCGTCCACCACCAGCACCTTGGCCGGACGCGCGGGCCGCCCCGCCTCCACCCTCGCGCTGAAGGCCGAGGACAGCTCGTGCGCGGACTGGAAGCGCTTCGAGGGGTCCACGTCCAGCGCCCGCGCGAAGAACGCGTCCACCTCCGTGCCCAGCTCGGGCGCCAGCGAGGACGGCGCCACCGGCGGCGGCGGCACGTTGCCCAGGCGGAACTGGCGCAGCGACTCCAACGGGAACGGGTGCTGTCCGGTGAGCGCCCGGTACGCCACCACCGACAGCGCCCACAGGTCGCAGCGGTGGTCCAACCTGGGCGACAGCCCGCGGAGCTGCTCGGGGCTCATGTAGCGCGGCGTCCCCGCCATCTCCTCCTCGGGGTGCGGATGCGCCGTGCCACCCTGGGTCAACAGGGCAAGCCCGAAGTCCAGCACCTTCACGACCTCTCCGGACGCGCTCCGGGAAAGGAAGATGTTCGCGGGCTTCAGGTCTCTATGGATGACACCGGCGGCGTGGGCGGCCGTGAGGGCGCGGGAGGTCTGCGTGAGCAGCCGCTCCACCATGGCGAGCGACAGGCGGCCTCGGCGGTTGAGCAGGGCCTCCAGGTCCTCGCCCTCGAGCAGCTCCATGACGATGTAGGGGGTGTCGCCTTCGAGATGGCAGTCGTGGATCTGGATGACGTGCGGGCTCTGGAAGCGGGCGATGGCCTGGGCTTCCCACTCGAACTGGCGCAAGGCGTGCGGGGTGGGCGCGCAGTGGGTGGCCATGAGCTTGAGGGCCACGCGGCGTTGGAGCTTGGGATCCGTCGCCACCCACACCGTGCCCATCCCACCGCCCGCGAGCACCCGCTCGAGGACGTATCGCCCGCCGATGATGCGCGGCTCAGACATGTCGTGTTGGTTCATGGTTGGTCGCACCGGGCGTCGCGATGATGGCACATCGGGTCCACACGCCGGAACACCATCCCGCCCCCTCCCTCCCCTGGCGGACGTGCCACCTCGTGCGAGTCGCGGACGTCGCACGTGTTACCGTGCTGGCCCCGTTCCCCGACCTGTTCCGCAGCTCCCTACCCGTGGAGGAGTCATGCCTGATGTGACTCGAAGCGCCGTGTCTCCCCTTCCTTCCCCCTCGGCGGAGGATGTGCCGCCGCCCGCGCCGCCCCATCTGCCGGATGGGACGACGTACCCGGGTGTCGCCGTCCCGCCGGGTCTCCGACCCGGAATGCCGCGCAACGCGATGACGTCCAACCGGGAGCGCTTCACGCGCGAGCCGCTGCACGTGCTCGCCGGCAAGCTGCCCCCGGACCTGCACGGCCATGTCTTCGTCGCGGGCCCCAGCGTGTCGGAGGGCTCACCCGCGCTGGCGTCGGATGGGCTCGTGCTGCGGCTCGACTTCGACGGGGCCCACGCGACGTTCAGCTCGTCCATCATGGAGACGCCGTCGTACGTGGCGCGCGAGCCGGTCAACGAGGGCAAGACGTCGCGCGGGCCGCTCACGCGCTACCTCAACCAGTTCCGGGAGACCACGCTGTCGGACGTGTCCATCGCCCTGGGCGCGCAGGAGGCCCCCAACACCGCGCCCTTCCTGGTGCAGGGCGAGAACATGATGCTGGTGACGACGGATGCGGGGCGTCCGTGGGCCATCCATCCGATGACGCTGGAGGCGTACACGCCGCTGGGCTACCTGCGCGAGTGGAAGCCGGCCATCGGCACACCGTGGACCTTCCCGTTGTTGCAGAGCACCGCGCACCCCGCCTTCGCGTCCGAGCACCCGGTGGCCATCTCCGAGGCGCCGGGCGCCGGGCAGAAGCCGCGCCTGTTCCTGACGAATCACGCGCCCAAGTGGCCGCTCGGGGAGGGCTGGACGCACCTGGTGAGCTGGGACACGTGGGAGAACCGGCTGCACCACTGGTCGCTCATCGATGCGGCCACGGGCAAGCCGGTGGTGACGCAGTCGCTGCATCAGATCGCCGTCACGCGCGACTACGTCGTCCTGCTGGACAGCAACTTCCCGGTCAACTTCTGGAACATCGCGGTGCAGTCGGCGCTGCCGGGGATGACTCGGCTGCAGCGACTGGTGAGCCGGCTGACCTCCGAGCCCTCCTATCCCCAGGCGGTGTTCTGGGTCGTGAAGCGCTCGGACCTGCGGCCCTCGCCCGGCACGCTGTTGCCCGATGACCCGCCGAGGATCCCCGCGTACCGCTTCCAGTCCGGCGGTGGCGGTCTGCACTTCGCGGCGCGCTACGAGAACCCGGACGACGTCATCACGATTGTCGTGGGGCACTCGCCCACCGAGGACCTCTCCCACACCATCCGGGAGGGGGACCTGCTCATCAACGGCAACCGGGCCCAGGCGTACCAGGAGGGCATGCCCACGGCGGTGCCGGTGACGCGCAGCTCGCTGGGCGTGCACCACATCGACATGCGCCGGCGGACCATCGAGTCGAAGCTGCACTCGCATGACGACTACACGTGGGGGCTCACCGTCTTCTCCAACACGGGCCTCATCAACGGAGAGCTCGAGACCAATCTGAAGTTGTACCTGGACGAGGTCCCCCGCGAGCCGCCCCCCGGAGGTGAGCCTCCTGGTGGCATCCAGTGGGGGATTCCCGAGGACGAGCTCGCCATCTACTTCAACTCGGATGGCTTCACGGCGGACATGGTCCCCGAGTTCATCTACCAGATGTACAAGCCCATCGTCGGGGACCGGGAGGGCCTGCCCATCCGCGAGGGCCGGGCCGCGAGCTTCTTCAAGTTCTTCGTCAACTCCGGCCGCTTCGACGGCTACGTGCTGCCCACCGGCTGGTTCGGCTTCGCGCCGCAGTTCGTGCCGAGCATCAAGCTGCCGATGGTGCCGTACTGGAAGGGCTACGTCGTGGCGCTGGTGGTGTCGGACCCCACGCCGAACCTACCGCCGGACTCGACGGGGGACGAGGTGTGGATCTTCGACTCGGAGGACATCGCCAAGGGCCCCATCTGCCGGCTGGGCAGCAAGAACTTCGACATCGGGATGACGCTGCACACGACGTATCTGCCGCCGGGCCTGGGGGACATCCTCGATGGCCACGTGCCGAACGACCCGCCCTACTGCGTGGACGTTCGCGAGGACTACGACGTGAGCGCGATGCAGAAGGCCTACGAGAACTGGCTGCCGGGCCTGTTCCCCCGCGTGCCGCGCGCGCTCTTCGCCCCGTGGCGGATGGGCGTGCGCTGGGTGCTCAACTTCCCCAAGCTGCGCGAGGTGTTTGAGAACGACGTGTACCCGCGCTTCACGATGAGAGCGCCTCGGAAGAAGTAGCGGCATGACGGCGGTGGTGCCTCGGAGGATGCATGGGTTCTCCGAGGCACGGGCTCGCGCGACTCAGTCACCCGCCATGACCGCGCGGGTCGCCTCCTCGAAGCAGGCATCCGGCACGGAGGCGAGGACCTCGTCCTTCCCTCCTTGAATCCAGGTCCACCTCGCGCCCAGCTTCGTCACCAGTCCGAGCTTCCCGCCGCGAAGCCTCGCGATGAAGTGCCTCGCGGTCCCCTTGCCGCCGTCAGCGCGCCACAGGACAGCCTCGAGGTCCGGAGGCGCGCTCCCCGCGAGCAGCGGTGCGATGGCTGCGTGGCACTCCAGTCGGAGGATGCGCGCATCCAGCTCCGTGAGGAGCCCTTGCACGCTCAGCCCCGCGCGGCCGGGCTCCTCGTCGAGGTACTTCACGACACGGGCCACCGCGGCGGTGAGGTGCACGAAGGTGTCCTTGCCGCGACACAGCGCCGCCGCAGCACCTGCCGTCCGCCGGACCACCGCGAGCGCCTCCGACTCGTCAGCCTCGGAGCGCGAGTCCGCGATGAGCGCGTGATAGGCGCGGCCCGCCTTGCTCGTCAGCTTCTTGTCGTGCCCCAGCGAGAGTGACTCCTGGGGCGTGAGGCGCAGGGGCTTCGACAGGAAGTCCCGCACGCGCTCGACGATGCGGCTCGCCACGGCCTCCTCGAACCGATCCGCGAGGAACGGCGACACGAGGGAGGAGAACCACAACCCCAGCTCCACCTGCCCCGCCGCCGGGCACACGGGACGCGGGCCGCCCAGCGCCCAACGAATCGCGGGCCGGTCTTCGGGCTTCGCCGCGAGTATCGCGGCCTTGAGGATGACGTGACAGCGCTCGAGTCCCGCGACTTCCGCCATGTCCCTTCACCTCCGCACGGCATGGGCAATGTCACACCTCGCCCCGGCGCTCATGCAGCCCACGCTCGCCATGCACGACAGAGCGTGACACCTCCGGCGTTCTGGCGCGCGCCGTTCTTCGTCGCGAGCCCGCGCCCGAGGCCCCCCTTCACGCCCCCGCCATCACCGTGTCGACGATCTTCGCCGAGCACAGCACCGCGGGCAGGCCCGCGCCGGGATGGGTCCCCGCGCCCACCAGATACAACCGGTCCACGTCCTCGCTCTTCGCCTGCGCCCTCAAGAACGTCGTCTGCAACAGCGTGGGCGCGAAGCTGAACGCCGCGCCCCGGAACGAGCGCAGGTCATCGCGGAAGTCCTCGGGCGTGAACACCCTCGACGTCATCAACTCCGACTCCAGCCCGGGCAACACCGTGCGCGACAGTCGCTCCGCCAGCATGCGACGGAACGTCTCCGCCCTCGCCTTCCAGTTCGAGCCCTCGCCCAGATGCGGCACCGGCGCGAGGACATAGAACGCGTCATGTCCCGGCGGCGCCAGGCCCGAGTCCGTCGCGGTGGGACGGTGCAGGTACAGCAGCGGGTCCTGCGACGGCTGACCCGAGCCCGACAGGCCCGAGAACATGCCTCGGAAATCCCGACCGAACAGCAGCGTGTGGTGTGCGACCTCGGGGTACTGGCGCCGTGTGCCGAAGTACCAGAGGAACACGCTCATCGAGTATCGCGCCTGCTGGATGCGGTCATCCGTCCAGTGGCTGCGCACGTGACGCGGCAGCAGGTACCGGTACGTCCACGCCGCGTCCGCGTTGGACACCACCGCCTCCGCGGGGAGCCACTCCCCCGAGCCCAAACGGACCCCCGTGGCCTTGCGCCCCTCCACGGTGATCTCCGACACCTCGCTGTCGTAGCGGACCTGACCGCCCAGCGACTCCAGCAGCGACACGAGGCCCCGCACCAGCGCGCCCGTCCCTCCCACGGGGAAGAACCCACCCCAGCGCCGCTCGACGAACTGGATGGACGTGTACACCGCGCTCGCGGCTGAGAACGGACTGCCGCCGATGAGCAGCGGATGGAAGCTCAGCGCCTGCCGGAGCCGCTCGTCCTTCACGTGACGCGACACCAGGCCATACATCGTCCGGAAGGCCTCGTCGCGAACCAGCGCCGCCGTGAAGGGCGCCAGGCTCAGCACGTGCGGCACGGGCGCGCTCATCAAGGGGCCGATGCCCGCCTCGTACATCCGCTCCACCCGGGCGGACAGCGCCAGGTAGCCCGCCTCGTCCCCGGGGGAGACGCGGCGCACGGCCTCGAGCATCCGCTCCCGGTCCGTGTGGTAGTCGAACGTGAAGCCATCCGGGAAACGCATCCGGTAGAGCGGCGTCACCGGCCGCAGCTCGACGTGCTCCGAGAGCTTCCGCCCCGCCAGGGCCCAGAGCTCCTCGAGCAGGTGCGGACAGGTGATGACCGTGGGTCCCGCGTCGAAGGTGAAGCCGTCCTGCTGGAAGGCGTGGGCGCGGCCACCCGGGACGGCGCGACGCTCCAGGACGGTGACTCGCCAGCCACGCGCGGCCAGTCGCACCGCCGCCGCGAGCCCTCCGAAACCACTGCCGATGACGAGGACGCGCCTGCCGTCCCGCCGTGTGTCCTGTTCCACCCTGGCCGTCGCTCTCATCACCGTGGAGGTTGCATGGCACACCCGGCCCCAGACCACCACTCCGGTGAGCAGGCAGCCGCCCCGTGAAGCGGGCCCGGTTCGGTTGCGAGTCGCGGGCAGGCACAGCTAGCCTGCCGGCCCCAAGGGGGGTGCCGCGCCCCTGCGCGCACGGGTCGAGCAATGATTGATGTCCCTGGCTACCGAAGCGACAGAGCGCTCTGCAGCTCCGGCTCCTTCCAACTCGTTCGCGCCACCCGCGCCAACGATGGAGCCACCGTCAACCTCAAGCTCGCGGAGCCCTCGCGCACCGGAGCCCTCACGCAGCGGCTCCGTCACGAATTCGAGCTGACCCATCCCCTACGCCTCGACGGCGTCCTCCACCCGCTGGCCCTGGAGGAGTCCCGTCCCGGCATGTCAGTGCTCGTGCTCGAGGGCTTCGGCGAGACGACGCTCGCCCAGCGACTGGCCGTGGGGCGGATGGAGGTCCTCGCCGGCTGCCGGCTCGCCGTCGCCCTCGCGCGCGCCGTGGGCCAGCTCCACGCCGCCGGCATCCTGCACCGGGACCTGCAGCCCGCGTCCGTGCTCGTGGGCGCGGACGGCGTGTCCGTGAAGCTGACCGGGCTCACCCTCGCCACGCGGCGCGCCCGCGCGGAGGTGGCCCCCGTCGCTCCGGACCGGCTCGAGGGCACGCTCGAATACCTGTCCCCCGAGGCCACCGGCCGCACGCATCGCAGCGTCGACTCCCGCAGCGACTTCTATTCGCTGGGCGTCATGCTGTTCGAGCTGTTCACCGGCCGCCGTCCCTTCGCGGACACCGATGCGCTGGGGCTCGTCCACGCGCACGTCGCGCTGCCGCCGCCGCCGCCCCAGTCGCTGGTGCCCGAGCTGCCGCGCACGCTGTCGGCCCTCATCCTCAAGCTGCTCGCCAAGTCCCCCGAGGACCGCTACCAGAGCGCCTACGGGCTGGTGGCCGACCTGCAGCGCTGCCTCGATGGCCTGGAGACGGGCAATGGCGTGCCCGACTTCGAGCTGGGCACCAAGGACGTCCCCGAGCGCTTCGCCGTCCCCGAGCGGCTCTATGGTCGGGCCCCCCAGCAGGCCGCGCTGCGCGAGGCCTTCGAGCGGGCCGCCACCGGTCGCTCGGGCTTCGTGCTCGTCACCGGCGCGGCCGGCATGGGCAAGTCCGCGCTCACCGGCACGCTCAAGCGTCCCGTGTCGGAGAAGCACGGCCTGTTCGTGCGCGGCAAGTACGACCAGCTCCTGCGCGACACGCCCTACTCCGGCATCTTCGAGGCGTTCCGCGAGGTCGCCCGAAGCCTGCTCGGCGAAGAGCGCCTGGACCTGTGGCGGCAGCGCCTGCTGGAGGCGCTGGGCGGGATGGGCCAGCTCGTCGTGGACGCGGTGCCGCGCCTGGGGCTGGTGCTGGGAGAGCAGCCGCCCGTGGCCGAGCTGGACCCGGCGGAGTCGGAGCTGCGCTTCCAGTTGGTGCTGCGCAAGCTGGTGGGCGTCCTCGCCACGCCCGAGCATCCGCTCGTCATCGTGCTGGATGACCTGCAGTGGGCGGACAGCGCGAGCCTCCAGCTCCTGCGCCAGCTCCTGACGGACCGGGAGCTGGGCAACCTGCTCGTGGTCGCCGCGTGCCGCACCGAAGTCCTCGACGCCGAGCACCCCGTCGAGGGGCTCACCCAGGCCCTGCGCGAGGCGGGCACACCCGTGCAGCGCATCGACCTGGAGCCCCTGTCCCCCGAGCAGCTGTCACGCCTGGTCGCGGATGTCTTCCCCGCGGCGGCGGGACAGCCCGACACGCAGCTCGACGCGGTGGTCCTGTCGCTGACGGAGGGCAACCCCTTCTTCGCGGTGCAGTTGCTGCGCGCATTCTATGAACGCGGGCTCGTGCGCTTCGACGCGGAGGGTGGAGGCTTCCGCTGGGACGGCGGCGCCCTGCGAGGTCAGGACTTCAGCGACGGCGTGGTGGCGCTGCTCACCGCGCGAATCCGGGAGCTGAGCCCGGGCGCCCAGGCGCTGCTGCCCGTGGCCGCCGCGCTCGGTCATGCCTTCACCCTGCGCAACCTCTCCACGGTGCTGGAGCAGACGCCCGAGCAGACGGCGGAGGTGCTGGACGAGGTGCTCCACGCGGCCCTGGTCGCGCCCGTGGGCGAGCGGCTCACGGACACCGAGCCCTCCGACAGCTTCCAGTTCGCGCATGACCGCGTCCAGCAGGCCGCGTTGGAGCTGACGCCCCCGGAGCAACGCCCGGAGGTCCATGCGCGCATCGGCCGCCTGCTGCTGCGGCACACGCCGCCCGAGCTGATGGACGAGCAGCTCGCGGACATCGTCAGCCACTTCCACCTGGCCCTTCCCGTGCTGAAGGACGCGCAGGAGCGGCACCGGGTGGCGGCCCTGGACCTGCGCGCGGGTCGCGGCGCCAAGTCACGCGGCGCGTGGTCCGCGGCGCTGCGCCTGTTGACGACAGGCCGTCAGCTGCTCGGGGACGACGGCTGGAGCGCCAACCGCGCGCTCGCGTTCGACCTGCACGTCGAGGCCGCCGAGGCCGCGTATCTCGCGGCGGACTTCGAGCAGATGGAGCGGCTGGCCACCGCGGCCCTGGACCACGCCCAGGACCGGCTGGAGCAGGTGCGCGTGCACCTGGTGCGCATCCAGTGCCACTCCCACCGCGGCGAGCACGAGCGCGCCGTGGACCTGGGCCTGGAGGTGCTCGGAATGCTGGGCCAGCACCTGCCCGCGCGCCCCATCCAGGCGCACGTGCTGGCGGGCGTCGCGAAGACGAAGGTCCTGCTGGGCCTGCGCAAGCCGGAGGACCTGGAGTCGCTCCCCGAGCTGAGGGACCCGCTGCTCGTCGCGACGCTGCGGGTGATGATGAAGCTGGCCACGGCCGCGTTCATGGCCCGCCCCCTGCTCTTCCCGCTCGTGGTGCTGCGCAACCTCCAGCTCACCATCCGCCACGGCGCCACGGGCACGGCCGCCTTCGGCTACGTGGGCTACGGGTTGATGCTCAGCGTCCACCTGGGCAACCCCGAGGAGGGCTATCGCTACGGGCGGCTCGCGCTGAAGACGCTGGACCGCTTCGGCGCGGAGAGCCTGCGCTCGATGGTGCACTTCGTCTTCAACCTCTTCATCCGCCACTGGAAGGAGCCGCTGGGCACGTGCCTGGATGACTTCTTCGCCGGCGCGAGCAAGGGCCAGGAGACGGGCGACATCGAGTACTTCGCCTACAACGCGAGCGCCGGCTGCGCCGTGTCCCTCATCGGCCGGGACGGGCTCCTGGAGCATGGCCCCCGCGTCGACCGCTTCCGCGACGCGCTCGCGAGCCACCGGCACACGAACGTGCCGTTCCTCCAGTACACGCGGCACACCCTCGACGTGCTCACCGGCGCGTTCACCGGCGACGTGGAGGCCCGGGAGCGGGACATCGTCGCGCCGTACCACCAGGCCGGCTACTCCAACGGCATCGCCACCTGCGAGGTCATGCGCACCATGCGCCGCTGGCTGTGGCGCGACGCGAAGGGCGCCCTGGAGAGCGCGGCCGCGGTGGATGCCCGCGCGGAGCTCATCACCGGGCAGATCTACCTGCCCTGGTACAAGTTCTTCCAGGGCCTGGCCCTGCTCGAGTTGCACACGTCGCGAGGGCCGCTGGAGCGCCTGCGCGCGTCCCGCACCATCGACGCGCTCCGCAAGCAGATGCGCGGCTGGGCTCGCATCGCCCCGATGAACTACGCCGCGCGCGCGGAGCTGCTCGACGCGGAGCGGGCCCGGGTGGACGGCAAGCCCACCGAGGCCGCGGATGGCTATGACCGGGCCATCCGGCTCGCGAGGGAGCACGGCCTGTCGCTCGACGAGGCGGTCGGCTGCGAGCTGGCGGCGAGGTTCCACCTGGACCAGCGCCGCGAGCGCGTGGCCCATGGCTACCTGGAGGACTCCCGGGCCGCGTATGTCCGCTGGGGCGCGCGCGCGGTGGCCTCGCGACTGGAGCGCGAGTACCCGCACCTGCTCCCCACCACTCCCGAGCCCGTGCGGGCCGAGGAGTCCGCGGGCACGCCGCTGGCCTCGCTGGACCTGGAGTCGGTGCTCAAGACGGCGCGCGCGCTGTCCGGCGAAATCGTCCTGGACAAGCTCCTGCGCAAGCTGATGACGCTGCTCATCGAGAACGCAGGCGCGCGGCGCGGCTTCCTCATCCTCATGCGCCCCGAGGGGCTCTACATCGAGGCCGAGGGCTCGGTGGACGGCGCGCGGGTGCTGCTGGACCAGGGCGTGCCGGTGGAGTCCTCCACGGCGCTGCCGGCCTCCATCGTCCACTACGTGGTGCGCACCGGCGAGACGGTCATCCTGGACGACGCGGCGACGGAGGAGCCCTTCTCCGAGGACCCGTACGTGCGCACCGCGCATCCCAAGTCCGTGCTGTGCAGCCCGCTGCTCAAGCAGGGCTCGCTCACGGGCGTGCTCTACCTGGAGAACGACGCCACGCGCGGGGCCTTCACCCCCGAGCGACTGGAGGTCCTGCGCCTGTTGTCCTTCCAGGCCGCCATCTCCCTGGAGAACGCGGGGCTGTACGCGAGCCTGGAGGAGTACAGCCACACGCTGGAGCGCCGCGTGGATGAGCGCACCGCGGAGCTGCAGAGCAAGAACGTGGAGCTGGCCGAGACGCTCACCCGCATCCAGGAGATGCAGCGTCAGCTGGTCGCCCAGGAGAAGCTCGCGTCGCTGGGCGCCCTCACGGCGGGCATCGCGCACGAGCTGCAGAACCCGCTCAACTTCGTGAACAACTTCTCGGAGCTCTCCACGCGGCTGGCCGCGGAGCTGGACACCACGCTGCGCGCCCAGACGGGGAAGCTGGAGTCCACCACCGCCGAGGACATCCTCGAGACGCTGGAGGACCTGAAGCAGAACGCCCGCCGCATCCAGACCCACGGGCGCCGTGCCTCGGACATCATCAAGACGATGCTGCGGCACTCGCGCCGCTCCGAGGGCTCGCGCACCCGCGTGGACCTGAACATGCTGATTCGCGACAGCGTCAACCTGGCCGTCCAGGGCCTGCGCGTGCGCGAGGGCGCGGCCGCGGTGGAAACGGACACGGAGCTGGACCCGCGCGTGGGCACCGTCGAGGTGGTGGCCGGGGACATCAGCCGGCTCATCATCAACATCCTCGACAACGCCTTCTACGCGACGCTGGCCAAGCGCCGCGGCGAGGGCGACGCCTTCACACCCCGCATCCTGGTCTCCACCCGGAGGCTCGCCGCGCGCGTGGAGCTGCGGGTGCGCGACAACGGGCCGGGCATCCCCCTGGAGATTCGCGAGAAGCTCTTCGACCCGTTCTTCACCACCAAGCCCGCGGGCTCCGGCACGGGCCTGGGCCTGTCCCTGGTCCACGACATCGTCCAGGAGCACCAGGGCGAGATTCGCGTGGAGAGCGTCATGGGCGAGTACTCCGAGTTCGTCATCTCCCTGCCCTCGCTGTTGCCCACGACGGCCGCCGCGTAACGGACCGCCGGACACGACTCGGCCCCTGCCTCCCGTGAGGGAAGGAGGGGCCGAGCAGAACGGCACGGAGCAGAAGGGCCGCTAGGCCGTCTTCTTCTCCTTCTCCATCACGAGCTGAGGCGGCTCGTGGCGGGTGATGACCGTCTCGGTGATCTTGCACTCCTTGACGCCCTCGCGGAACGGCACGTCGTACATGATCTCCAGCATGGCGTCCTCGAGGATGGCGCGCAGGCCGCGCGCTCCGGAGTGACGGCGCATCGCCTCGCGGGCGATGGCGCGCAGCGCCTCCTTCGTGAAGGTGAGCTTCACCTTCTCCATCTCGAAGAGCTTCTGGTACTGCTTCACCAGCGCGTTCTTCGGCTGGGCGAGGATGGTGACCAGGTCCTCTTCCTTGAGGTCGTTCAGCGTGGCGATCATCGGCAGACGACCGATGAACTCGGGAATCATCCCGAACTTCATCAGGTCCTCCGGCTCCGTCAGCGCGAGCAGCTCGCCCACGCTGCGCTCCTCGCGGTGGGTGATCTTCGCGCCGAAGCCCAGGCCCTTCTCGCCCACGCGGCGCTTGATGACGCCGTCGATGCCGTGGAACGCGCCGCCGCAGATGAACAGGATGTTCGTCGTGTCGACCTGGACGTACTCCTGCTGGTTGTACTTCTTGCCACCCCGCGGGGTGACGTTGGCGCGGGTGCCCTCGATGATCTTCAACAGCGCCTGCTGCACGCCCTCGCCGCCGACGTCGCGCGTGGCGCTGGGCATGTCACCCTTGCGGGCGATCTTGTCGATCTCGTCGATGTAGACGATGCCGCGCGCCGCCTTCTCCACGTCGTAGTCGGCGTTGTGGAGCAGGTTCTGGATGATGTTCTCGACGTCCTCACCCACGTAGCCGGCCTCGGTGAGGCTGGTGGCATCCGCGATGGTGAACGGCACGTTGAGGAAGCGCGCCAGCGACTGGGCGAGCAGCGTCTTGCCCGAGCCCGTGGGGCCGATGAGCAGGATGTTGCTCTTGCTCAGCTCCACCTCCTCGCCCGACGGACTCTTCACGCCGGGGCGCGGTCGGGACGTGGGCTTCTTCTGGTAGATGCGCTTGTAGTGGTTGTAGACCGCTACAGACAGGACCTTCTTCGCCTGGTCCTGACCGATGACGTAGTCGTCGAGGAACGCCTTGATCTCCGAAGGCGTCGGCAAGCTGACCTGGGGCTTGCCCTCCTCTCGCTCGTTCTCGTCCGCGATGATGTCGTTACACAGCTTGATGCACTCATCGCAGATGTAAACCGTCGGTCCCGCGATGAGCTTGCGGACCTCGCGCTGCGATTTTCCGCAGAACGAGCAGGACAGGTTGACGTGGTGCTCCTTCTTCACTGCCGCCTCCGAGTTCGCCGACCCCAGACTTGCCGGAGCCACTTCGCCGTCCACCGCTCCCCTACCCACACGGCCTGCCCACGTCTCGAACAGCCGTCAGGCCCACCTACACCGGGGCCCTGAACCACTATAGGGCCCTGTCACCTGGGCAGGAAGCCCAACGGTGCGGGCCCGTTACGGACCGTACAGCGGCCGCAACGGGTGAGCGTTCAGTAACAGCGGCTCAGGCGTCCGTCACGCCCGAGGCGAGCTCCTCCACGTCGTCCGCCAGGGCGGCTGCCCGCTCGGCGACAGCGTTCGGAATCTTGCGGCACCCCGCCAGCTCGCTGGCGAGCTTCCGGGCCATGGACGCCAGCTTGCGCACCTGGAGGCTCTCGGGGGGAGGCTCGGGCGGCGGCCGGGGGAAGCGCTCCGTGAACTCCTTCTTGAGCTCCGTCGGGTTCTTCTCCGGGCTCCAGATGCTGTCACGTAGGGATTTGTATTCAGTGGGAGACAACTGGCCACGCTCCTCGGCGTCGGCCAGCACTTCGATGACCTCGAAGGCGGGCGCCTTCTCTGGGAACTCCTGGGCCCGCAGCTCCTCCTCGGGCTCGTGCTTGGCCAGGAAGCTGAAGGAGCGGGTGAGCTTGAGGGCCGTCTGCTTCTTGATGTGCAGTTCCTTGAGGCAGTAGGCCTCGAAGGTGGGATAGCCCCACTCCTCGAACTTCGCCTCGTCCCGGACGGTGACGAGCAGCTTGCCCAGCTCGGCCCAGGTGGACTTGAAGCGTTTGGCGGCGACCAGCACGGTGTGACGGAAGGTCCCCGGCGGCACGCTCAGCGCCTTCTTCGCGATTTCGGTCTCGGCAACGGATGCGGCGGACATGGCCCCGGTATGGGGCATGCCCGGGAGGTGGGCAAGAAAGTGGCCCTAGCCCCGCTTGCCGATGTTGAAGGACAGGCCGACGGTCGCCCGCTCCCCCTCGTAGGCCCGGAACGGCCACTTCTGCAGCTCCGTCAACAGGCACTCGTAGAGCGGGCCCTTCTTGAACTGGGGGTTGTCCACCCAGAGCTTGTTGACCTTGCCGTCGTTGCCGATGACGAACTCGAGCGGAATCTTCGCCGCGAGCCCCGGGCTGCGCTCGGCCTCTTCCTTGAAGCACTTGAAGAGCGTGGACTTGTTGCCGGCCACGACGCGGTTGATGGCGGACTGGTCGAACTGCTGCGCCACCTCCATGCCGTCGGGGTCCGTGCCCACGCTGCCCGCGGGGCGCGGCGGCCGGCGGTCATCGGTCCGGGACGCGGAGGCCACGGCGGTGGGCTTGCCGGTGGAGGCGCCCGTGGGCTTGGTGCCCGCGGGCGTACCGGGCTTCACGGCGCCCTGCGTCGGGTAGTCGAAGAGCTCCTCGTCGTCCTGCCGGGCCTGGGCCACGCGGATGACGGGGGCCTCCATCTCGATGCCCTCGAACTCGTCCTCGCCGAACCAGCCGTGCACCGCGGCGTTACGCGCCACGTAGATGCCGACGGTGCCGAGCACCAGCGCCAGGCCCGCGGCCACGCCGCCGAGCACCAGCACGCGCTTGTGGTTCTTCTCCCGCTCCACCAGGACGGCCGCGTCCACGCGGGCGCGCGCCTCCGAGAGCGCCACGTGGACCTTGAAGGGCTCCACCTCGCGCATCGGATGGAAGTCCCGCTCGCCGGCCAGGGCCAGCGGGGACTCGGGGGTCAGCTCTCCTGTCTTGAGCTTCTCCACGATGACCGAGCCGCTGACAGGTCCGAGGACCAGGTCACCATGTCGGAAGAGCCACTGCCCATCCACGTCCGCCGCGAGTTCTTGTCCAGCCGCCATTTCGCGCGCGATTATCCCGTGTAACCCCGCGACCTCGCAACGCCGTGCTCACTTCGACCTCCAAGCGGATTCCTGTCGCACTGTGGATCTGGTACCGCGGCGGAAACTTCCGCGGCTTCCAGCGTCAGACGGAGGGTCCCACCGTCCAGGAGGCGCTCGAGACGGCGCTGCGGGCGGTGGGCGTCCCGGCCTCGGTGATGCCCTCGGGGCGGACGGACCGGGGCGTCCATGCCCGCATGCAGGTGGTGAGCGTCCGGCTGGAGGCCGGGGATTCGCCCGAGTCGCTGGCCAAAAGGCTCCCGGAGCACCTGCCGCCGGGGCTCGGGCTGTGCCTGGTCCGCCGGCCCCAGGGATTCCATGCCCAGTGGAGCGCCAGCGGCAAGGTGTACCGGTACCGGCTGCGGCTGGGGGGGGCCCAGACGGAGGACTGGGCACCCTACTCGCTCGACGTTCCGGGCGAGCCAGGGTTGTTGGGACGAGGCGGCGCCGTGACGCCCGAGCGGGTGGAGGCGCTGCTCGCCAGGGCCCAGGGGACGCGGGACTTCATCGCCTTCCATGAGAAGTCCAGTCCCCAGAAGCCGCGCACGCTGGAGTCCGCCACCCTGCACGAGCGGGGCGGAGGGCTGTACGAGGTGCGGCTGGTCGGGGACGGCTTTGCTCGCTACCAGGTGCGCTATCTGGTGGGGGGCGCGCTCAAGGTGGCGGCGGGGCTGTTGCCGGAGGAGGCATGGCACGCGGCCCTGGAGACGGGGGCGGCCATGGAGGGCTTCAAGGCGCCCGCGCACGGCCTGATGCTCTGGGAGGTCCACTACCCTCCGAAGGTGGATCCCTTCACGGCCCCAGAGCGTCTCCACCCTCCGGGGTTGCCGCCGGAGTCACCCTTCTCGGAGTGACACGGGGCGGATCCACGAGCAGCCGTCAATCGACGAGCCGCTCCTCGTACTTCGCCAGCAGATCCGAGATGGCTTCCCGGAGGTACTCGCTCTGGCGGATGCGCGTGGAGCGCGACAGCTCCTTCAGGGCGTCGAGCTTCTCGCGGTTCAGCCGGAAGACCACCGAGGTGAGGCGGGGATTCAGTTCCAAGTGCGCAACCTCCTACAGATGCGCACACCATCTCACAGCCCTTTCTGATCGCAAGATTTTCACTCGGATCCGCTGACCGGGAAGATCCACTGCACCCCGGTGAAGCCCTCGGCGTCGGCGCGCAGTCCGGATCCGAACCCGAGCGTGAGCCCGAGTCCCCCGTACACCGCGATCCGCTCCGAGAAGGTGTGTCGCAAACCGAAAGCTACGCGAGGCCCCACCCACGGCCCAGAAAACGGCCGCACGACAGCGCCGAGATCCACGAAGGACTGCCACGCCTCCATTCCGAAGACGCTCCGGAAGCCCCCCACCACGGAGAGATCCGGCCCGCGGAGGCTCCCTCGGATCAACACGAAGACCTCGTCCCCCCCGTGCCCCACCGAGAGGCTGGCCCCCAGATCCAGCTGGGCATCCAGCCCCTTCACCACGTCCGCGTCCGACTCGCCGATCAGCTCCGTGTAGGACAACCCCGGACCGAGGATCAGCGAGAAGGAGCGCCGGTCCCGGTACGGCGAGTCCACGTACTCGGCGGCGTGGGCGAGGCCAGGGGTGAGCCCCAGGAGCACCACGCCCGCGGCGCCCATCAGCCAGGAGGACCGCTCGCGCCGCGAAGACTGCTCGACCGTCATGATCTGCTCCGGAGTCCCAGCGGCCTTGCGCGCCGGGCGGAGAAGGGAGTCCGGGATCAGCTCACCACGGGCAGCGCGAAGCTCGGCGTCGCGGGCTTCGTCACGCCAGCGGCCTCGTTCATCCGGCCCGAGCGGAACGGCTCCAGATCCAACGCCACGAACTTGAACCCCAGCGCCAGGAACGCGGTGTTGATCCTCTGGCGCACGTCGGCCGCGAGGAAGCGCTCGTACTCCTCGGCCGCCACCTCCAGCCGCGCCACCTCGCCGTGGTAGCGCACGCGGAACTGCCGGAAGCCCAGCTTGCGCAGCTCCGACTCGGCCGACGCGATCTGCAACAGCCGCTCGCGCGTCACCGATGTCCCATACGGGATTCGCGACGCCAGGCACGCCATCTGCGGCTTGTCCCACGTGGGCAGCCCCAACGCCTGGCTCCACGCGCGGATCTCCTCCTTCGTCAGGCCCGCCGCGGCCAGCGGGGACTCGACGGCGTGCTCCCGCGCCGCCTTGTGCCCCGGACGGTGATCCTTGAAGTCGTCCGCATTGAAGCCGTCCAGCACCACCGCCAGCCCCAGCTCCTGACGCCGCGCCTCGCAGAGGTCGTACAGCTCCGTCTTGCAGAAGTAGCACCGGTTGGTGGGGTTGGCCGCGTACGAGGGGTTCGCCAGCTCGTTGCTGCTCACCACCACGTGCCGGGCGCCCAGCTTCGTCGCCAGCGCCCTCGCCTCCTCCGCCTCCTCCGGGGCCACGGACGCCGACAGCGCCGTCAGGGCCAGGGCCTTCTCGCCCAGCTCCTCCACGGCGATCTTCAGCACGAACGTGGAGTCGACGCCGCCCGAGAACGCCACCAGCGCGCTGCCGTGGGTGCGCAGCGCGGCCCGCATGGCCTCCAGCTTGGGGCGCGACGACTCACACAGGGCTTGGATTCGCTCGGGGCTCAGCATGCTGGACTCCTAAAACGGAAGGGCCCCGGATTGCACGCGCATCGCGCGGCAACCTGGAGCCCTTGTCATGAACACTGACGGGGCCGGGTGCCGGCCCCCTTGCTCAGCGAGCCTTGCTCTTCGCCGCCGGCTTCTTCGCGGGGCTGGCGGGCTTGGCCACCCGGGCCGCGCGCGTGGCGGGACGGGACTTGGCGCCCTTGTCCGCCTTCGCGGGCTTGGCCTTCGTCGCGGCGGCCGGCTTCGGCTCCTCCGCGCGACGCGCCTTCACGCCGCCGTTCTTCTCCGGCTTCTCGGCCTTCTCGCCCTTGGCCGGCAGCGGGTTGGCCTTCATCTTCTTGCCGGTGATGATCTTCAGCTCCTCGGTGGACATGTAGCCAAGGTCCAGGAGCGACTGGAAGATCTTCGCGGCGCCGTCCTCCACCGACTCGACGTCTGAGTGGATGGTGACCTCCGGCGACGTGGGCGGCTCGTACGGCTCCGTGATCCCGATGAAGTTGGGGATCTCCCCGTTGAGCGCCTTCTTGTAGCGGCCCGTGCTGTCACGCTCGATCAGCTTCTCGGTGGGGCAGTCGACGTAGACCTCCACGTAGCGGCCGATGGCGCGGCGGTTCTCCTCGCGCTTCGCCTTGTACGGACTCACGCAGGGCACCAGCGCCGCGACGCCGTTGCGCGTCAGCACGTTCGCCACGAAGCCGAGCCGGCCCGCGATGACATTGCGCTCGTCCTTCGAGTCGCCCAGCCCCGCCCACAGCTCATCGGCGAGCTCACCCTCGTCGAGAATCTCCACGTGACGGCCCACCTGACGGAGCCGCGCCGCGATGTACGCGGCAGTGGTGGTCTTCCCCGTACCGGACATGCCGGTCAGCCAAAGGGTGAATCCAGTGTTGGAGGCCATAAGGATTTTCAACTCCCTGCGTCCGGAGCGCTTCTTGCACGCCGCGTTGGGACGCCGCAGATCCAGAAGATGCGAGTGGTTATAGACGAAAACCCACGCACTTGACAATTCACGCGCACCTTTCCGCAGGTAGGGGTAACGGGCAGCCAAGTGCCTGCACCTCCTCGGCTTTTTCGTTCTTGCAATGCGGGATTCAAACCTGTCGCGTTCGAAATTCTCCCCCGCTCCACTCGTACTCACACACGCAGGTGACACAGCCTCGGTGTACGGATGCGATGAGGTAGGAAACTCCCGGCAGCAGCGGATGCCCTGTCGGGGCCGCCCAGGCCCGATCTTCCGGGGAAAAGGTGGGAGGGCTGTCGACATGTGAGTGGAAGACGGCGGTGATCCGCTCGCCACTCGACTCCGCTTCGAGGCACACCTTCAACCACTCGTGGGGCTCGAAGGCGTACGCCACGGAGGGCCTGGGGGACACGTTGCGCAGGGGCAGGACGCGGGCGGCGCTGGACGACGCCAGGATCACGCCACAGCCCTCCAGGGGATAGGACGCCTCCAGGTGACGGAGCACCTGCGTGCGCACCGGCTCCGGCCAGCGCGGATCCACCCAGGGGTTCACGGCTCGGCGCGAGCGGCGCAGCGCGAGCAGCGACGCAGCGCCATCTCCTCCAGGCCCCCCGGAGGCACCAGCCAGCGGCCTCCCAGCGAGGGGGCCAGGCCCAGGCGGAGGTTCTGGAAGATCATCGCGCCCAGGGCTCCGAGCGCCACGCCCAGCGCGCCATCCGGCGGCGAGCCCAGGTGCCGCACCGTCTCGCCGAAGCACCACACACAGCCTTCGCTTCCGCGGAACACGACGCCGGCCCTCGCGCCGTCGCCGCAGAGGGCCACCCACGGGGCCTCGCCGCTCCAGGCCGTGGGCAGCTCGGCCAGGAGGCCTCCCCGACGCTCGGGGTTCGCGGCGTCCGGGTTCAGCGCGGGGACCTCGCGGGCCAGGGCCTCCGGGACGGGCTGTCCCACGTCCCCGGCCGACACCAGGAAGCCGGGAGCCCACGGGCCCAGGGTCAGCGAGCCCACGCCCGCGACCGGGGTTCCTCCTCCCGCCAGGTACGCCGTCGCCGTCATCCCCGAGGCGCCCGTGGCATCCACGCGCGCGGGGCCCGTCAGGAGCGCTTCCTGACCTCGACCGCCGACATCGCGCAGGAGGATCTGCCGCGAGTAGCGCTGGATCTGATCTTCACGCAGAGCCATGCGCCCTCACCCTCCCGCCATCGCGGGGATGAGCGTGAGCCGGTCCGCGTCCTTCACGGGCGTGTCCAGCTCGCGAAGCGCGCGGATGTCGTCCTCGTTGAGGAAGACGTTGACGTAGCGCCGCACGGCGCCGCGCTCGTCGAGCAGCTTCGCGCCGATACCGGGGTAGCTCGCATCCAGGTTCGCGAGCACCTCGCGCACGGTGGTGCCCGGGACCACCACGTCCGCCTGGTTGCGCGTCAGCGTGCGCATCGTCGAGGGAATCCGAATCGTCGCCATGAACCACTCACCTTCCCTGCTTGCGCAGCACCAGCCGATGCGTCCCGTCGTCGCGAGCCTCGAGTGACACCACCTCGTGCCCCTCTTCCCGCGCGCTGCGGGGGACGTTCTTCAGCGGCTCGGCGCCTCGGAGGAGGACCTCCAGCAGCGCGCCCGGCTCGAGGGACTCCAGCCGCAGCTTCGTGCGCACGTAGGTCATCGGACAGACCTCGCGCGTGATGTCCAGCGTCGCCGTCGTGTCACCCATGCGCGTGCCCCGACTCCGTGAGGGCACGAGCGCCAGCGCCTTCCCGCGGCGTCGACGCGTCACCGGCTGCACGAGGGTGCAGGGAACGTCGCCTCGAGCAGCCGTTCACTCGGGGCCAGGAACGAAACACCGTCGCTCCACCGCGACGCGTGTCCTGGTCCGACCACCTCCCAGCCAGCCGCGAACGTGTCCTCTCCCGCGCACCTTTCGCGTACGCCAGGCTCGGACACGCCTTCACCCTCGCCTCGAATCCAACCACGCGCCCCATCGCCCCCGCCCCGCACCGACTCATCGCGCGCATGCCGAGGCCTCGTCCGGGAAGCTCGGAACGGCGGTGACCTGACAGCCCGGGCACTCCTCCGCGCGAGTCACCCGCGTCACGCGCCCCAGCATCGTCCGCCCGTCCAGCACATGCAGCGCCGTCTCACCCGGTACCCGCCGCGCCGCGCCCGCCAGCAGCTCCAGCACGAGCAGCGCCTGCACCGAGCCCACCAGCCCCGCCAGCGAGCCGAGCACCCCCGCCTGCGCACACGTGGGCACCGAGTCCGGCGGAGGCGGAGCCTCGTAGAGACAGCGCAGGCACGGGCCTCCCGGCTCCACGCGCATCGCCTGCCCCTGCATCCGCAGCACGCCGCCGTACACGAGCGGCACGCCGGTCAGCACCGCCACGTCCGAGAGGAAGAACTTCGTCGCCACGCCATCGGTCGCGTCGATGACCGCGTCGTGCGAGCGGAACAGGCCCTCCGCGTTGTCCGCGTCCACGCGCTCGGGCAGCACCTCCGTGCTCAGCCCGGGAAACGCCCGGGAGAGCCCCCCCGCGGCGGACTCCGCCTTGTTGCGGCCCACGTCCTCGGCGCGGTGCCACAGCTGCCGGGGCAGGTTCGTCACGTCCACGCGGTCCGGGTCCGCCAGCGTCAGGTGGCCGACACCGGCCTGGGCGAGCGCCAGGGAGACAGGGCAGCCGAGCCCGCCTGCTCCCACGACGAGCACCCTCGCGCGCTCTATCCGGGACGCGTGGGGAATGCGGGGATGGTGGTGTTCTTCTGGGCCGTGCATCGAATGCTGCTCCGCGAAGGCGGATGCGAATAACGTGCGGACCCCTGCGTCGCATCAGGCGACCGTTGGGCGCAGGCGCCCCTACCAGCTGCCACACATATGAAAAACCTGACCGGCGTGCTCGTCTTTTCCACCACCCTGTTGCTCATGCTCGGGTGCCACAAGAACACCGGCGAGACCGCCGGCCCCGCGGATGCGGCGACCCAGCCCTCCGCCGAGGCCACGGTCCCCGCCGAGGCGACGAGGCTCGTCGACAGCGGCTCCACCCTCGAGGCCCCCGTCGCGGGCGCCGAGAAGACCGGGACGGACTCCGGCACGCTCGTCGCCGGGTCCCCCGACGCCTCCACCCCGGCCGCGGGGACGAACCTCAAGGACGCGGGGGCTCCCGAGTCCCGCCGCGCCGCGCTCGAGGCGTGCGTGGACCGCTGGCTGAAGAAGCAGAACCTGGACCCGTACGGCAACAAGGAGGGCACGATGTACGCGGGCGGCACGCCCCTCTTCGACGAGCGCACCGGCGAGTCCACGGACCGGCTGGAGTTCATCTTCCGGAGCAGGCCCGAGGCCCGCAAGGTCTGCATGCAGCCATCCTCCCGATGACGGAGGCGCGCGGGGACACCCGTCCGCCTTCTCGCTCGCCGAGAAGGTGAACGGACCACCCCAGGGATTCCCGCACACCCGGCGGCTCTCGTAAGCTGCCGGCCCAATGGATTCGAATCTCGCCCTGGGCGAGGAGACCCCGGCCAATGACCTGCGTGCGCGCGTGCGCGAGGTCCTCTCGCGCCGCAAGCTGACGGACAGCGTCTCCACGGAGCAGGCCACCGCGTCCTGGGAGCAGGACCGGTTCGTCGCCCGGGCCCGCGCCCTCTTCTACGCCCGCATGATGTTCCTCACGCTGGGACTGCTCATCCTGGCGGTGCCCACGTGGAGCGGCTACTTCGGCCTCACCGGAGCCCTCTCCTTCCTGGGCTACTTCACGATGCTGCTCTACAGCGTCGCGAACCTGCTGGTCATCGACCACCCCAAGGCCGGCCGCTGGGTGACGTACACCACGCTGTGCCTGGACCTGGTCATCCTCGTGGTGCTCATCGCCAAGCCCCAGGTGGGCGGCGGTCTGCAGAGCCCGCTGCTCGCCACCCAGCTGCTCTTCACCACGCTGTTCTCCATCCTCTACCCCAAGCCGCTCGCCATCCTCCCGCCGCTGCTCGCGCTGCCGATCACGACGCGGCTGGACCTGCTGCTCAACCGCAACGTGACGGCGGTGGAGCTGCTCACGCTGCTCTGGTACCTGGCGCTCAACTTCATCATCGTCTACGTGCTCGTATACCTGAACGAGCGCGAGGCCGCGGCCCACCGCGAGGTCGTCGCGCTCCAGGGGGACCTCAAGGAGCTGGCCGTCGTCGAGGAGCGCAACCGCCTGGCGCGGGAGATCCACGACGGCCTGGGCGCGTCGCTCTCCTCGATGATCATCCAGGCCGAGTACATCCTGAACCTCGCGCGCGAGGACGGGCTGCGCGAGGAGATCCGCGAGCTGAAGGCCACCGCGGAGGAGTCCATCGACGAGCTGCGGCGCAACCTGCGGATGATGCGCGAGGACTTCGAGCTGTCGCAGGGCCTGGAGGACTACGCCAAGACGTTCCAGGAGCGCACGGGCCTGCCCATCCGCTTCGAGCGCACGGGCGCGCAGCGCAAGCTGTCCCCCGACGTGCAGCTGGCCCTCTTCCGCATCCTGCAGGAGTGCCTCTCCAACGCGGTGAAGCACGCCGAGCCGAAGCTCGTGCAGGTGAAGCTCGACTACGGCGAGGACCGCGTGCACCTCATCGTCCAGGATGACGGCAAGGGCTTCGACCCGAAGCACACGCCGCGGGGCCACTACGGCCTGCTCAACATGCGCGAGCGCGCCATGAAGCTCGGTGGTCAGCTCATCGTCGATTCGTCACCCGGCTCGGGCGCCCAGGTGGCCTTCTCCCTTCCCTGCCCCCCGACATGACCGGAGCCCCCGTGGACGCCCCGCAGCCTCCCTCCACTCCCGCGCAGCCGCCCATCCGCGTGTTCGTCGTCGAGGACCAGACCAAGATCCTCAAGAACCAGCTGCGCCTCTTCGAGGGCCACCCGGAGATCGACATCGTCGGCACCGCGCTGTCCGGCGAGGCCGCGCTGGAGGACGTGCCCCGGCTGATGCCGGACGTGCTGCTGCTCGACCTCGGCCTGCCGCGCATGAGCGGCATCGACGTCACGCGGGAGATCAAGGCCGTCTACCCGAAGATGGAGATCCTCATCTTCACCATCTTCGACGAGGAGGACAAAGTGCTGGAGGCCGTGAAGGCGGGCGCCTCCGGCTACATGCTCAAGGGCTCTCCGGTCGACAAGATCATCGAGGCCATCAAGGAGGTCCGCGCGGGGGGCACCGTCATCCAGCCCAACCTGGCCCGCAGGCTCCTGCGGCACTTCCGCGTGGAGCCGGACGCCACGCCCGTCCCCTCCGAGCCGCTGGCCGCCGCCCCCGCCGCCCCGCGTCCGGAGGCCCCCGCGCCCACGCCCGCCGAGAGCGCCTCCGCCGAGGAGCCGCTGCTCAAGCCCCTGTCGGACCGCGAGCGCGAGATCCTCCAGCTCATCGCCAAGGGCGTCTCCAACAGCGAGGCCGCCCGGCTCCTCAACCTCAGCAAGGCCACCATCCGCACGCACCTGGAGCACATCTACCGGAAGCTCGAGGTGACCAACCGCGTCGAGGCCGTCACCGAGGGCATCCGCAAGGGCCTCATCTCCGTCTGAGCCGTCGCGAATCCACAGTGGCCCGTGGCCCGGAGTGGCGCGAAGCGCGCCGCACCGGGCCTTCGTGCGTCAGGGCCTCGTCGAACCCGCGGCCTCGATGACCAGGTCCGCGTAGCGGTTCAAGGGGTCATCGGGCGAGGTGCCGTCGCGGAAGTAGAAGGTGTGGTCATCCCACGCGTCGGGTCGGGCGTCGTTGGCGAACATCCACAGCGCGCCGCCGCCCACGCCCACGCCGCGCATGCACTCCAGCCAGCCGCGATACAGCGCGCGACGCTGGGACAAATCCAGATCCCCCGCGTTGCGCAGGCCCAGCTCCCCCACCAGCAGCGGCTTGCCCAGGCCGTGCGCGATGGCCGCGTGCTCGCGAATCCACCGGGCCCCCGCCTCCGCCGTGCCCGCGCCATCCAGCCCCCACGACTCCGGATAGAAGTGCACCGACGCGAAGTCGATGTACGGCGACGCCGTGTTGCGCGTGAAGCTGGAGCCCGGCGTGCGCAGCATCGTCGTCCCCACGCGGGACCAGTAGGCGCCGTCGTACCCTTCCGATGAGGGCTCGAAGCCCTCCTCGCCCGTGCCCACCAGGTGCCCCGGGGCTCGCGACTTCACCTCGCGCGCCATCTCGTCGACCCACGCGCGCAGCTTCTCGCCGCGCGCATCCAGCCCCCGCCCCCGAGGCTCGTTGAGCAGCTCCCACGCCAGCACCGCCGGATGGTCGCCGTAGCGGATGCCGTCCTCGGTGTTCACCCGCTCCAACGTCCGCGCCAGGTGCTCCTTGTAGAGCGCCCGGACGACGGGCTCGGTGAAGAAGCGCGGGTCCCCCTGCACCGGGTTCGGCAGCCCCGCCCAGCTCACGTACTGGCGCGTGCCGCCATAGGCATCCCAGTAGTTGCCCAGCGTGAGCACCAGCCGGACCCCATGCACCCGGGCCCGGGCGAGCACGCGGTCCAGCCCTCGCAGGGCGACCTCGTCGTATTGGAGCGGCGCGACCTGGATGGTGCTGTCCCCCACCTTCTCCGGCGCCTCGTTGTGCCCGTTGGTCCGGAGCGCCACGACGCCCATCGCGGCGGCCTTGGCGAACACCTCCTCGACGATGGGTGATTCGGACAGGCCCCGGCGCACATCGCGCGCGGCCTCCTCCTGGAGGAAGTAGGCGTTGAGCACCATGCTCGTCGCGGGCAGCCGCCCCAGCCGCTGCGGTGGAGCGCTCCCACAGTCGGCCGCCGCGGCCTCGAGCATCACGGGCTCTCCCTCGCCACACGCGCACAGCAGGAAGAGGGGCGTGAGACACAGGAGCCAGCGCCGTGAAGACATGGAGCCCATGGTAACGGATGGGCTAGGTTGATGCCCGACATGGAGCTCCGACTCGAAGGCGTGTCCAAGACGTACCCCAACGGTACGCGTGCGTTGAACGACGTCACCCTCACCATCCCGCGCGGGATGTTCGGGCTGCTGGGGCCCAACGGCGCTGGAAAGTCGACGCTCATGCGCTCCATCGCCACGCTGCAGGACGTGGACGGTGGGACGATGACCTTCGACGGCATCGACGTGCGACGTGACAAGGACCGGCTGCGCGACGTGCTCGGCTTCCTGCCGCAGGACTTCGGCGTATACCCGAAGGTGACGGCCTGGGACATGCTGGACCACCTGGCGCAGCTCAAGGGCCTGGCCCAGCGGCGCGCGCGCCACGACGCGGTGAAGGCGCTGCTCACCAAGGTGAACCTGTGGGAGCACCGCGACCGCAGGCTCGGCGGCTTCTCCGGCGGCATGAAGCAGCGCTTCGGCATCGCCCAGGCGCTGCTCGGAGACCCCAAGCTGCTCATCGTCGACGAGCCCACCGCGGGCCTGGACCCCGCCGAGCGCTTCCGCTTCCACAACCTGCTGGCGGAGATCAGCTCGGACGTGGTGGTGCTGCTGTCCACGCACATCGTGTCGGACGTGGCGGACCTCTGTCAGGACATGGCCGTGCTGGCGCAGGGCCGCGTGGTGGCGAGCGGCCACCCGCTGAAGCTGGTGGACCAGCTGCGAGGCCGGGTGTGGAAGCGCTTCGTCACGAGCCAGGAGGAACTCGACGCGCTGTCGAAGCAGCTGGAGGTCATCGCCGTGCGGCGCGTGGCGGGACAGCGACTGGTGCACGTACACGCCCCGAGCGCGCCCGAGGGCTTCGAGGCGGCGAGCCCCGACCTGGAGGACGTCTACTTCCACGCGCTGTCCGGCGCGTCGAAGGCGGCGTGACATGTTCAGCGCACTCGTGACCTTCGAGCTGCGTCGCCGGGTCAAGATGATCTCGACCTGGGTGTACGCGGCGGTGCTCGCCGGCGCCGGCCTGTTGCTGATGCTGGCGACCGGCGGCGTCTTCAGGAACATCAGCGCCAGCTCCGGCGCCGAGCGCGTGCTGGCCAACAGCCCGTACACGCTCTTCAACTTCATCACCGTGCTGGGCCTGTTCGCCCTCCTCATGGTGGCGGCCGTCTTCGGCCAGGCCGCATACCAGGACTTCGGCCACGGCACGTGGATGCTCATCTTCACGAAGAACGTGAAGAAGGTGCCGTATCTGCTGGGCCGCTTCCTCGGCGCGTTCGTCTTCAGCGCGGTGCTGATGTTGTCCATCATCCCGGGCCTGCTGGTGGGCGCCGGCGTCGTGTGGCTCATCGACAAGACCCAGCTGGCGCCCCACCAGTCCCTCGCCTACCTGTGGCCGTACGTGGTGGGCGTATGGCCCACGCTGTTCTTCGCGGGCACGGTGTTCTTCTCACTGGCCGCGCTCACGCGCCGCATGGCCCCCGTGTACGTGGGCGTCGTCGTGCTGGTGCTGGGCTACCTGGCGCTCAGCTCCGCCATGTCCGACGTGGCCAACCGGCCGCTGGGCTCCATCCTGGACCCGTTCGGGTTCATCACCGTCGACAACGTGACGCGCTACTGGACCCCCGCCGAGCGCAACCGCGACCTGATTCCGTTCAGCGGGGTGCTGCTCGTCAACCGGCTGTTGTGGTCCACCGTGGGCGCGCTGCTGTTGGGCCTCACGGTGCTGCGCTTCCGGCCCGAGGTGGAGGAGCACCGCGGTGGCCGCGCGACGAAGGCGGAGGAGGCGCCCCAGGCGCCCGTGGGCATCCCCACCACTCGGGCCGCGCCGACCTTTGGCAGCTGGGCGCGCACGGCCGCGGCGTCCGCGTGGCTGGCCTTCCGGGACGTGCTGCGCTCGCCGGTGTACTGGTCCTTCGTGGTGGCGGGGCTCATCTTCGTCACGCTGGGCGCGCTGGTGTCCAAGCAGCTCTACGGCACCTCGACGTGGCCCGTGACGTGGCAGGCGCTGGAGGTGGCGACGGGCACCTTCAAGCCCTTCGTGCTCATCACCCTCACCTTCTACGCCGGTGAGCTGGTGTGGAAGGAGCGCGACGCGGGCCTGGGCGACATCGTGGACGCGACGCGGGCCCCGACGTGGGTGGGCTATGCGTCCAAGCTCGGCGCGCTGCTGCTCGTGGTGCTCTCGCTCAAGGTGGTAGTCGCGCTCGCGGTGCTCATCACGCAGGTGAGCCGGGGCTTCTTCCAGATCGAGTGGGGCCTGTACTTCACGGACATCGTCCTGGTGGACTTCACGCACGAGGTGCTCCTGTGCGTGCTGGCCTTCTTCGCGCAGGTGCTCATCCACCAGAAGTACCTGGCGTACCTGGTCATGGTCATCCACTTCGCCTCGCAGGCCGCGCTGGGCCTGTTCGGCGTGGAGGACCGGCTGGTGCGCTACGGCTCGGACACGGGCGTGCTGTACTCGGACATGAACGGCTACGGCCACTTCGTGTCCAACCTCGTGTGGTTCCGCCTGTACTGGTACGCGCTCGCGGTGCTGCTCGTCGCGGTGGGCTACCTGCTCATCGTGCGGGGACGCACCACGCGGTGGAAGGAGCGGCTGCGCGAGGCGCGGGCCCGACAGAGCTGGGCGTGGACGGCCGGCGCCAGCGTGGCGCTGCTGGCGTTCCTGGGGCTGGGCGGCTTCATCACGTACCAGACCCGCGTGGTCAACCCGTTCGTCACCGAGAAGGACATGGAGCGCGCGCGGGCCCGCTATGAGAAGGAGTACAAGTCCTTCCTCGCCCTGCCCCACCCGCGCGTGACGGACGTGGACGTGACGTTCCACATCCATCCGGAGGAGCAGCGGCTGGAGGCGCTCGGCACCTACCGGCTGCGCAACAAGACGCAGGAGCCCATCGCCAAGGTGCTGCTCGACATGCCCACCGACGTGCGCGTGCGCAAGCTGAGCCTCGCGGGCGCCGAGCGCACGGAGCCCACGGACCGGGAGCTGGGCCTGTTCGTCCTGGAGCTGCCCACGCCGCTGGCCCCGGGCGCGGAGGCCGAGCTGGTCTTCGACCTGGAGTTCCACGCGAAGCGCCTGAAGCACGGGGCAGCGCGCACGGACATCGTGAGCAACGGCACCTTCTTCAACAGCGGCAACCTGCCGACGCTCGGCTACCAGGAGGACTCGGAGCTGTCCGAGGACAAGGACCGCAAGGAGTACGGGCTCGCGCCCAAGGAGCGGCTGCCGGACCGGGATGACCCGAAGGCGCTGGCGAACAACTACATCACGCCCGACGCGGACTTCGTCTCCTTCCAGGCCACGGTGAGCACGTCGCCGGACCAGATCGCCATCGCCCCGGGCTACCTGGAGAAGGAGTGGACCGTGGGGGACCGGCGCTTCTTCCGCTACAAGATGGACCAGCCCATCCTGAAGTTCTACTCGGTGCTGTCCGCGCGCTACGAGGTGATGCGCGACACGTGGAAGGGCGTGGCGCTGGAGATCTACCACCACCCCACGCACACGTACGTGCTGGACCGGATGATGCGCGGCATGAAGGACGCGCTGGCGTACTGCTCGGAGAACTTCGGGCCGTACCAGCACCGCCAGGCGCGCATCCTGGAGTTCCCCCGCTACGGGAGCTTCGCGCAGTCGTTCCCCAACACGATTCCGTACTCGGAGGCGGTGGGCTTCATCGCCCGCGTGCGCGACGGAAGCCCGGACGACGTCGACTACCCGTACTACATCACCGCGCATGAGATCGCCCATCAGTGGTGGGCGCACCAGGTGGTGGGCGGGCGCGCGCAGGGTGCCACGATGACGTCGGAGACGATGGCGCAGTACGCCGCGCTGATGGTGATGAAGCACCGCTTCGGCGCGACGAAGATGAAGCGCTTCCTCAAGTTCGAGCTGGACAGCTACCTGATGGGCCGCGCGATGGAGCGCAAGAAGGAGGTGCCCCTGTCGCGGGTGGAGAACCAGCCGTACATCCACTACCAGAAGGGCAGCCTCGCCATGTACGCGCTGCAGGACTTCATCGGCGAGGAGCGCGTCAACCGCGCGTTGAAGCGCTACGTGGAGAAGGTCCGCTTCCAGGGGCCTCCGTACACGGGCTCCGCGGAGCTGATCGGCTTCCTGCGCGAGGAGACGCCGCCGGAGTACCAGTACCTGCTGGAGGACCTCTTCGAGACCATCACCCTCTACGACAACCGGGCGGTGTCCGCGACGATGCGCCAGAACGCGCAGGGCGGCTGGGACGTCACGCTCAAGGTCCTCGCGAAGAAGTTCCGCAGTGACGACAAGGGCGAGCAGACGGAGCTGAAGTTCTCCGACTGGGTGGACGTGGGCGCGCTCGACGAGGACGGCAACGCGGTGTTCCTGGAGAAGCGCCAGGTGAGCCAGGGTGAATCCGAGCTGAGCTTCACGGTGCCGGTGAAGCCCGTGGAGGTCGGTATCGATCCGCTCAACAAGCTCATCGACCGCACGTCACAGGACAACGTGACGGAGCCCACGGAGGGCGCAGCCGTGGCGCTGGGCACACCCCAGCCTTGAGCCCGGAGTGCCCCGGGGGCTTCACCAGCGAAGACGCAGGTCGAAGCCCTCGGTGCCCTCGTAGCGCTCCACCTCCACGGTGGCCGTGGAGGCGCCCGCCTGCTTCAGCGCGACCTCACACGTGCCCGCGGCGGCCTCGGCGGGGAAGACGTAGCCGCGGAACTTCGCGCGCCAGACCTGCGGACCCAGGTTCTCCACCGTGATGTCCACCGGCTCCATCACCGAGCTGAAGCTGAGCGCCACGCGCTTCATCGCCCGCTCGGGTCCCGCCACCTTCAGCGCCATGCCCACCACGCGGCCCACCAGCGTGTCGAAGTACTTGCGGACCAGGTCTCGCCCCAGCTCTCGCTGAGCGGCCTTCGGCGCGAGCCCCGCGTACGTCGTGCGCAGCGCCACCGCCTGACACGCGGCGAACACGGACGCGGGATAGGTGGCGCGAGGCCGGTCCACGTCGTAGCCCGCCGCGAGGAGCTCGGCGCGCTGGGCCGAGTCGGGGTTCATGCAGCGAATCAGCGACTCGAACAACGTGGACTGGACTTTGACTTCAGTCGGCATTCGGGCCGTCACCCTAGGGGCAATCGCATCATCCGGTCATGACGCGTTGGTTCAAGCACTAGGAGTCAACGCGCTCCTGGACCTCGAAATGCCCCGCCTTGACGACATGCTGTTTCACCACGAGCTTCGGGGTGCGCAGGGTGCCCCGGACCTCGAGCGCGTAGTCGTTGTTCCTCGCCTCGACGAGGGAGGCGTCCAGGTCGCCGCCGATGATGACGGGCCCCTCGGTGTGGAAGCTCTCGCACTGGAAGGAGCCCCCGACGAACAGCGAGGCTCCGACAGGGTTGGCGGCCTTGCCCTTCACCGTCAGGTTGCCCGTCACCAGGAGCGACTTCACGGTGAGCGGACCGTTGAGCTCCAGGTCTCCGTGGTGGGCATGGGAGTCCTTGGAGAGCTTCTTCACCGACTTGTTCTTGGGCGCCTCGGCGCTGACGGCCTGGATGAGGCCGATGGCGGCGAAGACCAGGTCGGGGTTCATGGAGGAGCGGTCCTCGATACCCGCGTAGAGTTCCTCCAGCGAGACGGCGTGGGCCTCCACGAAGACAGCTTCCATGATGCCGCGGAGCATCTCCCAGGACGCTGCGCCGACACCCGCGGGCGGCTCGCTGGAGAGGTACTTCATCACCTTCTCCTCGGAGAGACCCTTGAGCTTCTTGGGCGGCGGCGGGCGCTGGTCCTTGGTGGGCAGCAGCAGTTGCACCAGCATGGCCGGGACACCGCGGCTGTGACGCGAGCTCCGGGCGATGCGCAGCGCGCTGCTGCCGAACGGTGAAGGGGTCCGCGGGTCCACGCCCTGCTCGATGATGAAGCGCACGACGCGGTCCGCGCCGAACTCCGCCGCGCGGTGCAGCGGCATCTCGTTGCCATGGGCCACGCGAATGTCCGCGCCGTGGGCCATGAGCAGTTGGATGAGCGCCACGTTGTTCTGCGTGACGGCGGTCAGGAGCGGCGTGTGGTGATTCTGGTCCGCGAAGTCCAGGCTCAGCCCCGAGGCGAGCACCTGACGGATCTCCTCGAGCGTGACCTCGTTCTCCGCCTGCTCCTTCGCCAGTCGCCGCTCGTAGTCAGCCGGGTCCCAGGGCCGGATGTGGTCCTCGATGAAGTTGTGGCTCTGGACCTTCCTGATGAGCTTCAGCAACTCGTACTGTTGTTCCGTCATGGCGCGCGTACCCGGTGGATCGTCTGGGGCAGCATTCTCGCGCCTCGCGGGTGAAAGCAACCCCTGCCCGCCCGGAGCCCCACCGGCCCATGACTCCCGGCTTGTTGACACCCCGGCGGCCGGGGCGATGCCAACAAGGCCCTCCCCCGCTCACCGCCATTGAACGGGCGCGTTTTTGCGCCTATGGGACGGGGACGGCCGCCCTGTCATCGGCCACATCCCCCCCGCGAGGACACAGCATGTCGCAGGTGCCTCTTCACATCGCCGCCGAGTTCCCGGCCCGCACTCTCGAGGAGTGGCGCCGGCTGGTGGACAAGGACCTGAAGGGCAAGCCCTTCACGGTACTCCAGTCGCCGCTGGAAGGTGGACTGGCGCTCCAGCCCCTCTACGCGCAGGCGGACACGGCCGCGCCACAGCCGCCAGGCGTCGCCCCCTATGTCCGGGGCACCCAGCCCCTGGGCCACACCGAGGGTGGCTGGCTGCTGTGCCAGGAGTACTCCGAGCCGGACGTCACGCTCGCCGCCGAGGCCCTCCGCACGGACCTGGAGCGAGGCACCCAGGGAGTCTGGCTCTGCCTGGGCGAGGCCCATGGCATCCCGGTGAAGGACGAGGCCACGCTGGCCCGACTGCTGGCCCACGTGCCGCTGGACCGGACTCCCGTGCACCTGGAGCCGGACTCGGCGCCGCTCGCCACGGCGTCCCTGCTGATGGCCGTGGCCGACAAGGCGGGCGTCAAGCCGAGCGGCTCGCTGGGCATCGACCCCTTGGGCATCCTCGCTCGCACCGGCGCGCTGCCGGAGGGCGTGGCGGCGGTGCTCGCGGAGGCCGCGCCGCTCGTCACGTCGCGGGCCCAGAGCGCGCCGGAGCTGCGGGTGCTGCTGGTGTCGACGCGGGCCTACGCGGACGCGGGGGCCACGTCGGTGCACGAGCTGGCGTGGGCCATGGCCACGGGTGTGGAGTACCTGCGCGGAATGGAGCGCGCGGGCGTGGCGGTGGACGTGGCGGCGCGCTCGGTGCAGTTCGCGCTGTCCGTCGGCGGCCAGTTCTTCCCGGAGATCGCCAAGCTGCGCGCCGCGCGGCTGTTGTGGGCCAAGGTCGTGGCCGCGTCGGGTGGCCCGCCCGAGGCGCAGGCGATGCGGCTGCACGCGCGCACCGCCATCGGCACGAAGACGCAGAGAGACCCGTGGGTGAACATCCTGCGCGCCACGGCCGAGTCCTTCGCCGCCGTGGTCGCGGGCGCGGACAGTGTCAGCACCTCCCCGTTCGACGAGCCGCTCGGCACGCCGGACGAGGGCTCGCGCAGGCTCGCGCGCAACACGCAGCTCATCCTGCGCGACGAGTCGAGCCTCAACCGCGTCGCGGACCCCGCGGGCGGCAGCTACTACCTGGAGCAGCTCACCTCGGAGCTGGCGCGCGCGGCGTGGACGGAGCTGCAGCGCATCGAATCGCTCGGCGGCCTGGAGAAGGCGCTGGCCCAGGGCGACATCGCGAAGGTGCTCGCGGAGACGCGGGCCGCGCGTGAGAAGGCCGTGCGCAGCCGCAAGCAGCCCATCGTGGGCGTGAGCGAGTTCCCCTTCCTGGGCGAGGCGCCCGTGCGCCGCGAGGCCCGGACACGGAGCACCGTCGCGAGCAGCGAGGGACTGAAGCCCACGCGCATCGCGGAGCCCTTCGAGTCCTTGCGTGACGCGAGCGACCGGTACGTCGCGGCCCACGGACAGCGGCCCACCGCGTTCCTGGCGAGCCTGGGCACGGTGGCCGAGCACACGGCGCGCTCCACGTGGGTGGTCAACGCGCTGGCGGCCGGCGGCATCGAGTCGAAGGAGAAGCACGGCTTCGCGGACCCGGCGGCGGTGGTGACGGCCTTCGCCGAGTCGGGCGCGACGCTCGCGGTCATCTCCGGTCCGGACGCGATGTATCCCGAGTGGGTGCCCGCGCTGACGGCGGCGCTGAAGGCGAAGGGCGCGCGCACGGTGGCGGTGGCGGGACGCCCTGGTGAGCACGAAGCCGCCTTCCGCGCGGCCGGCGTGGACCTGTTCATCTTCGCGGGAGCGGACCTGTTCGCGCTCCTGAACTCGCTGCACGCGCAGCTCGGAGTGGCCTGATGAGTCCCCACGTCCCGAACTTCTCCGGCATCGCCTTCGATGCGCCGGAGACCCTGCCGACCGCCGCCGCGCTCGAGGCGCAGCGCGAGAAGGCCCGCGCCACGCTGAAGGACGCCGAGCACTGGGACACGCCCGAGGGCATCCCCGTCAAGGCGGTGTACACGCCCGAGGACCTGGCGGACGTCGAGCACCTGGGCTCGCTGCCGGGCCTGCCGCCCTTCGTGCGCGGCCCCTACTCCACCATGTACGTGCAGCAGCCGTGGACGGTGCGCCAGTACGCGGGCTTCTCCACGGCCGAGGCGTCCAACGCCTTCTACCGCCGCAACCTCGCGGCCGGACAGAAGGGTTTGTCCATCGCCTTCGACCTGGCCACGCACCGGGGCTACGACAGCGACCATCCGCGCGTCGCCGGTGACGTGGGCATGGCGGGCGTGGCCATCGACTCCATCAAGGACATGCGCATCCTGTTCGACCGCATCCCGCTCGACCAGATGAGCGTGTCGATGACGATGAACGGCGCGGTGCTGCCCATCCTGGCGCTCTACGTGGTGGCGGCCGAGGAGCAGGGCGTCAAGCCGGAGCAGCTCAGCGGGACCATCCAGAACGACATCCTCAAGGAGTTCATGGTCCGCAACACGTACATCTACCCGCCGGGCCCGTCGATGCGCATCATCGGCGACATCTTCCGCTTCACCGCGGAGAAGATGCCGCGATTCAACAGCATCAGCATCAGCGGCTACCACATGCAGGAGGCCGGAGCGACGCAGGACCTGGAGCTCGGCTACACCCTGGCGGACGGTGTGGAGTACGTGCGCGCGGGGCTCGCGGCGGGACTGGGCGTGGACGCGTTCGCGCCGCGCCTGTCGTTCTTCTGGGCCATCGGCATGAACTTCTTCATGGAGGTGGCGAAGATGCGCGCGGCCCGGATGATCTGGGCCCGGCTCATCAAGGGCTTCAGCCCCAAGAGCGACAAGAGCCTGGCGCTGCGCACCCACTCGCAGACCTCCGGCTGGAGCCTCACCGCGCAGGACGTGTTCAACAACGTGGTGCGCACGTGCGTGGAGGCCATGGCCGCGACGCAGGGCCACACGCAGAGCCTGCACACCAACTCGCTCGACGAGGCCATCGCCCTCCCCACGGACTTCAGCGCGCGCATCGCCCGCAACACGCAGCTGTATCTCCAGCTGGAGAGCGGCACCACGCGCGTCATCGACCCGTGGGGCGGCAGCTACTACGTGGAGCGGCTCACGCACGAGCTGGCGCAGAAGGCGTGGGGACACATCCAGGAGGTCGAGGCGCTGGGCGGCATGACGAAGGCCATCGAGGCGGGGCTGCCCAAGCTGCGCATCGAGGAGGCCGCGGCCCGCACGCAGGCGCGCATCGACTCCGGCCGTCAGGCCATCATCGGCGTGAACAAGTACCCGCCCGAGCGTCCCGACAACATCGAGATCCTCAAGGTGGACAACTCCGCGGTGCGCGAGGCGCAGATCGCCCGGCTCAAGGAGCTGCGCGCGGAGCGCAACGCGGACGACGTGCGCCGCAAGCTGGAGGCGCTCACCGAGGCGGGCCGGCGCAACGAGGGGAATCTCCTGGCGCTCGCCATCGACGCGGCGCGCGCGAAGGCGACGGTGGGAGAGATCAGCGACGCGCTCGAGAAGGTCTTCGGGCGCTACGAAGCCACGGTGAGGAGCGTGTCCGGCGTGTACTCGAGCGAAGCGGGCAAGGACGCCCAGGGCATCACCGAGGCCCGCGCCGCGGCGGACGCGTTCCTCGCGCGCTTCGGCCGCCGGCCTCGCATCCTCATCGCGAAGATGGGCCAGGACGGGCATGACCGAGGACAGAAGGTCATCGCCACCGCGTTCGCGGACCTGGGCTTCGACGTGGACATCGGCCCGCTGTTCCAGACGCCCGAGGAGTCCGCGCGCCAGGCCGTGGAGAACGACGTGCACGTGGTGGGGGCCAGCTCGCTGGCGGCCGGACACCTGACGCTGGTGCCGCAGCTCAAGCGCGCGTTGAGAGAGCTGGGCCGCGAGGACATCATGGTCGTCGTGGGCGGCGTCATCCCCGCGCAGGACTACGACGAGCTGCGCGCCGCGGGCGCCGCCGCCATCTTCGGCCCCGGCACGGTCATCTCGAAGGCGGCCCTGGAGCTGCTGGAGAAGCTGACGGCGGCGCAGGAGGAGGCGTGAAGCAGCTGACGGTGGACGCCTACGTGGACGGCGTCCGCTCGGCGGATCGCTCCGTGCTCGCGCGCGCCATCACCCTGGTGGAGAGCGGACATCCGCGCCACCAGGCGCTCGCGCAGGAGGTCCTCACCCGGCTGCTCCCCTTCACGGGCGGCAGCCGGCGCATCGGTATCAGCGGTGTTCCCGGCGTGGGCAAGAGCACCTTCATCGACGCGCTGGGGATGCACCTGGTGGGCGCGGGACGGCGCGTGGCGGTGCTCGCCATCGACCCGTCGAGCACCATCTCCGGCGGCAGCATCCTGGGCGACAAGACGCGCATGGCCCGGCTGTCGCGCGAGGCGGCCGCGTACATCCGCCCCAGTCCGTCCAGCGGCACGCTGGGCGGGGTCGCGCGCAAGACGCGGGAGACGCTGCTGTTGTGCGAGGCGGCGGGCTTCGACGTGGTGCTGGTGGAGACGGTGGGCGTGGGCCAGTCGGAGACGGTGGTCGCCGACATGGTGGACTTCTACCTGGTGCTGATGCTCGCGGGCGCGGGCGACGAGCTGCAGGGCATCAAGCGCGGCATCCTCGAGGTGGCGGACATGCTCGCCATCAACAAGGCGGACGGCGACAACCTGCCGAGGGCCGAGCGGGCCCGCTCCGAGCTGCGCGCCGCGCTCCACCTGATGCGTCCGGGCAACGAGCCCGTGGTCACCACGTGCAGCGCGCTGGAGGGCCAGGGCATCGGCAAGCTGTGGGAGGCACTGGAGGCGCAGGTGGGCAAGCGCGTGGCCTCCGGGACACTGGAGCAGCGACGGCGCGCGCAGCAGGTGGGCTGGATGTGGTCCATGGTGCAGGACGGTCTGCGAGCGGCCCTGCATGCGAACCCCACGGTGGCCGCCCTGGTGCCGGTGCTGGAGGCGGAGGTCCGCGAGGGACGCGCCACGCCGACGTCCGCCGCACTGCGGGTGCTGGAATCCTTCCTCCCGACATCGAGGGCTTGACAGTCCGCGTCGAGCCCCGGCGGGCCCCGCTTCAATCGCTTGCCCGACATCCACCGCGCTCCTACTGTACGCGCCGTGCGAAACGTCCAGTTGACCCCGGTCCCCGGGCCCTACAAGCCGCGATTCCACGTGCGAATCGTGACGGCCGCCTCCCTGTTCGACGGGCACGACGCGGCCATCAACGTCATGCGCCGCCTGATGCAGGCCTCGGGCGCCGAAATCATCCACCTGGGACACAACCGCTCGGTCGCGGAGATCGTCGACTGCGCCATCCAGGAGGACGCGCAGGGCATCGCGATCACCTCGTACCAGGGCGGTCACGTCGAGTTCTTCAAGTACATGATCGACCTGCTGAAGCAGCGCGGGGCGAACATCAAGGTCTTCGGCGGTGGCGGCGGCACCATCCTGCCGACGGAGATCGAAGAGCTGCACGCGTACGGCGTCACCCGCATCTACTCCCCAGATGACGGGCGGGCCATGGGCCTGCAGGGGATGATCGACCACCTCATCCAGGAGTGTGACTTCGAGAAGCGCCCGGCGGACTTCGCGCCGACGGCGGCGGCGATGCCGGTGCGCGAGCCGATGAAGATCGCCTCGCTCATCACCATCGCGGAGAACTTCGCGTCGGTGGGAGACCAGCTCCGCGACGCGATGACGAAGCTCAGCTCGAAGCAGCCGCGCGTGCCCGTGCTGGGCATCACCGGCACCGGCGGCGCGGGCAAGTCCAGCCTCGTTGACGAGCTGGTGCGGCGCTTCCTCGCGGACTTCCCGGACAAGACGCTGGCGGTGCTGTCGGTGGACCCGTCGAAGCGCAAGTCGGGCGGCGCGCTGCTCGGCGACCGCATCCGGATGAACGCCATCGACAACCCGCGCGTGTACATGCGCTCCATGGCGACGCGGCAGAGCAACCTCGCGCTGTCCAAGCACGTGGGCGACTCCATCGAGGTGTGCAAGGCTGCGGGCTTCGACCTCATCGTGGTGGAGACCTCCGGCATCGGTCAGTCCGACACCGAGATCACCGAGCACTCGGACGTGTCGCTCTACGTGATGACGGCCGAGTACGGCGCGGCGACGCAGCTCGAGAAGATCGACATGCTCGACTTCGCGGACGTCATCGCCATCAACAAGTTCGACAAGCGCGGCTCGCTGGACGCGCTGCGCGACGTGCGCAAGCAGTGGAAGCGCAACCACAACGCCTTCACCACGGCGGATGACGCGGTGCCCGTGCACGGCACCATCGCGTCGCAGTTCAACGACCCGGGGATGAACCAGCTCTACCGCGCCATCATGGACGCGGTGGTGAAGAAGACGGGCGCCCCGCTCCAGTCGCACCTGGCCCAGACGCCGGGCATGAGCGAGAAGAAGTGGATCATCCCGCCCGAGCGCACCCGCTACCTCGCGGAGATCGTCGAGACGTGCGAGGCGTATGACGGGTTCGCCCGCGCGCAGGCGGCCATCGCCCGGCGGATGTACCAGCTCCACGGCACCATCGAGGCGCTGCGGCAGAACGTCGGCAAGAAGCGGCTGGAGATCGTCGAGCCGAAGGACGCGTCCGACGTGGTGCACGTCACCGAGCGCGTCGAGGGCGAGCCCGCGTACCTGAGCGAGCTGGTGGAGCTGTACAAGGACCTGGAGTCGCGGCTGGACCCCGATTGCCGCCGGCTCCTGAGCGAGTGGCCCGCGACGAAGCGGCGCTACGCGGCGTCCAAGTACCAGTACCAGGTGCGCGACAAGGTCATCGAGCTGGACCTGTTCACCGAGTCGCTGTCGCACCTGCGCATCCCGAAGATCGCCCTGCCCCGCTACGAGGACTGGGGTGACATCCTGATGTGGCTCCTGCGCGAGAACGCGCCCGGCGCGTTCCCGTTCACCGCGGGCGTCTTCCCGCTCAAGCGCGAGGGCGAGGACCCGGCGCGCATGTTCGCCGGCGAGGGCGGCCCGGAGCGCACCAACAAGCGCTTCCACTACGTGTCGCGCGGACTGCCGGCCAAGCGCCTGTCCACGGCGTTCGACTCGGTGACGCTGTACGGCGAGGACCCGGACCACCGGCCGGACATCTACGGCAAGGTCGGCAACTCAGGCGTGTCCATCGCCAACGTCGACGACGCGAAGAAGCTCTACTCGGGCTTCGACCTGGCGGACCCGACGACGTCGGTGTCGATGACCATCAACGGCCCCGCGCCGATGCTGCTCGGGTTCTTCCTGAACGCGGCGGTGGACCAGCAGTGCGAGAAGTGGATCCGCGCCAACAACAAGGTGGAGGAGGTCGAGCAGAAGATCGACGCGCTCTACCAGAAGCGTGGCGTGCCGCGTCCGCGCTACCAGGGTGAGCTGCCGCAGGGAAATGACGGGCTGGGGCTCTTGCTGCTCGGCGTGTCCGGCGACGAGGTGCTGCCGCGCGAGGTGTACGAGAAGATCCGCGCGTCGACGCTCCAGCAGGTGCGCGGCACGGTGCAGGCGGACATCCTGAAGGAGGACCAGGCGCAGAACACCTGCATCTTCTCCACGGAGTTCGCGCTGCGGCTGATGGGCGACATCCAGCAGTACTTCACCGACAAGAAGGTGCGGAACTTCTACTCGGTGTCCATCTCCGGCTACCACATCGCGGAGGCCGGGGCGAACCCCATCTCCCAGCTGGCCTTCACACTGGCCAATGGCTTCACCTTCGTCGAGTACTACCTGTCGCGCGGGATGGACATCGACGACTTCGCGCCCAACCTCTCGTTCTTCTTCTCGAACGGGATGGACCCCGAGTACACGGTGCTCGGCCGCGTGGCGCGCCGCATCTGGGCCAAGGCCATCCGCGACAAGTACGGCGGCAATGACCGCTCGCAGAAGCTGAAGTACCACATCCAGACGTCAGGCCGGTCGCTGCACGCGCAGGAGATCGCCTTCAACGACATCCGCACCACGCTGCAGGCACTGCTGGCGTTGAACGACAACTGCAACTCGCTGCACACCAACGCCTACGACGAGGCCATCACCACGCCCACCGAGGAGAGCGTGCGGCGCGCGCTGGCCATCCAGCTCATCATCAACAAGGAGTTCGGCCTGTCGAAGAACGAGAACCCCAACCAGGGCTCGTTCATCGTCGAGGAGCTGACGGACCTGGTGGAGGCCGCGGTGCTCACCGAGTTCCGCGCCATCTCCGAGCGCGGCGGCGTGCTGGGCGCGATGGAGCGCATGTACCAGCGCTCCAAGATCCAAGAGGAGTCGCTGTACTACGAGACGCTGAAGCACGACGGCTCGCTGCCCATCATCGGGGTGAACACGTTCCTGGACCCGAAGGGCTCGCCCACCGTGACGCCGCCGGAGGTGATTCGCGCGACGAAGGAGGAGAAGGACTACTCCATCACCTCGCGCGACGCGTTCTGGAAGCGCAACGCGGACGTGGCTCCCGCCGCGCTGGAGGCCGTGAAGCGCGCGGCGCTCGACAACGGCAACATCTTCGCCGCGCTGATGGACGCCTGTAAGGTCTGCACGCTCGGGCAGATCTCCCGCGCCCTGTACGAGGTCGGCGGGCAGTACCGGCGGAACATGTAGTCTGTCAGCGCGCTGAGCGCCCCACGTCTCCTCGAGGAACTTCTCGAGGAGACGTGACATGGGATGGATGACGGACGCACTTCAGGCGCTGACACAAGGCAAGGACATCACCGTACGCCCCAGGGGTGGCTCGATGCGCGGAGTCATCGAGGACAACCAGCCCGTGACGCTGGCTCCGGTGAATCCGTTGGAGGTGCGCGCGGGAGATGTCGTCTTCGTGCGCTGGAAGGGCGGCGCGCTGCTCCACCTGGTCAAGGACGCCACGCCCGAGCGCGTCTTGATTGGCAACGCGCTGGGGAGGCTCAACGGGTGGGCACGGCGCTCCGATGTGCTCGGACGGGTGGCCCGGATTCATCCGCGGACCTCCGGGCCTTGAGGCTCGGAGCCGCGTGACTCAAGGTCGTCGCGGTGTCGCCCCACCCTTCCGTGCGCTCGTGGGGCGCTTTTCGACGGACTGCCAGGCCGCACGGGCCAGGACGGGTATCGCGGTGCGCGGGTCGGTCTTCGTCCTGCCAGCGAGCCACTCCCGGAGCATCTCCTGCGCCGGTCCCCGGAGGATGGCGAGGAAGAGCTCGAAGGGCATCTCGTCGAACGTGCCGTCGCGGACGTGGCCCTGCCACCAGTCCTTGAGCTGACGGAAGAAGCCCTTGTTCTGCTCGCGGATGCGCGTCTCCGCCGCTGTGACGGCGGCTCCACTTCGAGCCTCCACCAGGAAGCGGGCGGCGTCGGGACGCGACAGGGACCAGTCCAGGTGGTGGCGCACCAGCGCCTCGATGCCCTCGCGCGCGCCGGGATGCTGCTCCAGTTCCTTCAAGAGGCCCGTCTGGTACTCGCCGAGCACCTCCAGGTAGAGGGCGGCCGCGATGGCCTCCTTGCTCTCGAACAGGTGGTAGATGCTCCCCGTGCTGGCCCCGGAGCGCTCTCGGATGGCCGCCATCGTCGTGCCCTCCACGCCTCGCTCCAGGAAGCACTCGAGCGCCGCCTTGAGGACCTCTTCTCTCCGGTGACCCGGGTTGCGCATGGCCGCACCCTACATTAGAACATCATTCTAGAACGATGTTCTAGTCAGCCCGGGAGGGCACCGTGGACTCACTCATGGAGATTGGGCAGCAGCTCCTCGCCAGGCAGGGCTTCAGCAACCTGATGGGGACCCGGCTGACGCGGTTGACGAAGGGCGAGGTGGAGCTCGAACTGCCCATGCGCCCGGATCTGCGCCAGCAGTATGGCTTCGCGCACGGCGGCGTCCTGAGCTACCTGGCCGACAACGCGCTCACGTTCGCCGGTGGCACCGCGATGCTCGACGTGCCCATCATCACGTCGGAGTTCAAGATCAACTACGTGCGGCCGGCGCTCGGCCATCAGCTCGTCGCCAGGGCTCGCGCGGTGCACACGGGACGACGACAGTCGGTGTGCCAGTGCGAGATCTTCGCGGTCGACGACCAGGGGGAGACGCTGGTCGCCGTGGCGCAGGGCACCATCGTCGTGATGGGGAGCAGCAAGGAGTCATGAGCGCCCTGGCACCTGCTGACCTCGGCACCACCCTGCCCCGGGATATCGGGGAGCAGTGGACTCGAACGCGCCAGCTGTTCTCGCGGGCCTTCACCAGCTCGCTCCACTTCTCCATCGCGACCGTCGATGAGGATGGAGCACCCCATGTCACGCCCATCGGCTCCGTGCTGCTGGGTGAACCTGGCCGTGGGGTGTTCTTCGAGGTCTTCACCCGACGGCTCTCGAGGAATCTCGCGCGCGATGCGCGGCTGAGCATCCTCGCCGTGGACAGCGGCAGGGGGTTCTGGCTCCGCTCGCTGTTCAGGGGACACTTCGCGCGGGCGCCCGCCGTGCGACTCGTCGGCCGCGTCCTCGGGTCGCCCCGTCGCGCCACGAACGAGGAGCAGCAGCGCTTCGCGAGACGGGTGAGCGCGGTCCGATGGATGAAGGGGCATGACCTGCTGTGGGGCCGACTCGAGTTCGTCCGCGACTTCGCGGTCGAACGAATCGAGCCCGTTCACCTCGGCGGGATGACGGCCCACCTCGAGTAGGCAGGTCCGGCCCGAACCCGACAACCGCCGAGCCCTGCGCGCGGACTCAAGCGTGAGTCCGTGCCGCCCCCAGGCTCAGCGTCGAGGCTCGAAGGCGATAGCGCCACGAGCGCTCGCACCGTTGCACGAGGAGGCGCCTCCAGCGCGATGACGCGGGAGGCGACGTTCCACGCGGGCACCCGTCGCCCCTCAGGAAGGAGTCACGGATGCCACGGAGCCACTACCTCACAGCCACTTCGGCGCTTCGCGACGCGCGGGAGGCGCGTCAGCGGGCTTCGACGGCCCCGCGGAGGCCGCGGGCCTGGGCGAGGAGCCACCCGGTCCACGCGGCGCCTGCGCATTGCCACGGTTCGGACCCGAGCCACCCGGACGCGCCGAGCGATTGCCGCCCTCGGACCGACCCTGGCCACCGCCGCCACCGCGGCCCCCCCGACGACGACGCGAGGCACCACCGGGCGCGTTGCCACCCCGGCCACCACCGCCGCCCTGCCCGCCTCGCGCCTGCGCGCCAGGATTCGGACCGCGCGACACCGGCGCCTCCACCGTGGCCGAGGCCCCGGGACGCGGCGGCGCCATGCCCGAGCGGTACGGATGGTCCTCCACCACCGGCACGCTGCGCCGGATGGTCCGCTCGATGTCGCGCAGGTACGCGCGCTCCTCACCGTCGCAGAAGGACACCGCGGTGCCCGTCGCACCCGCCCGGCCCGTGCGGCCGATGCGGTGCACGTACTGCTCCGGCACGTTCGGCAGGTCGTAGTTGACGACGAAGCTCAGCCCGTCGATGTCGATGCCGCGCGCCGCGATGTCCGTGGCCACCAACACGCGCAGCGTCCCGGAGCGGAACTCGTCCAGCGCGCGCTCACGCGCGTTCTGGCTCTTGTTGCCGTGAATCGCCGCGGCCGTCACACCCGAGCCCTCGAGCTGCTTGGCCACGCGGTTCGCGCCGTGCTTGGTGCGCGTGAAGACCAGCGCCCGCGAGATCTTTCCGTCCTTCAGCAGGTGCGTCAGCAGGCCGCGCTTCTGCTCGCGCTCCACGAAGTACACCTGCTGCGCCACCGTCTCCGCGGTGCTGGAGACAGGCGTCACCTCCACGCGCACCGGGTCCGTCAGCAGGTTGCGCGACAGGTCCACGATCTCAGGCGGCATCGTCGCGCTGAAGAACAGCGTCTGACGCTTCGCCGGCAGCGCCTTGATGACCTTGCGCACGTCGTGGATGAACCCCATGTCCAGCATGCGGTCCGCCTCGTCGAGCACGAACACCTCGAGCGAGCGCAGGGACACGTAGCCCTGGTCCATCAAATCCAACAGACGGCCCGGCGTCGCCACCAGCACGTCCAGGCCCCGCTGGAGCGACTGCACCTGCGCCGCCTGCCCCACGCCGCCGAAGATGACCGCGTGCTTGAGCGGCAGGTTCTTGCCGTACGTCATGAAGCTCTCGCCCACCTGACCGGCGAGCTCGCGCGTCGGGGTGAGCACCAGGCAACGAATCGGTCGGTGCCCGCCCGCGGGCGCCTTCGCGGACAGCCGCTGGAGGATGGGCAGCGCGAACGCCGCCGTCTTCCCCGTGCCCGTCTGCGCCACGCCGAGGACGTCCTTGCCCAGCAACGCGTGGGGAATCGCCTTCGCCTGGATGGGCGTGGGGGTGGTGTAGCCCTCCGCCTTGACCGCGCGCAGGAGGGTGTCGTGAAGCTGCAGTTCGTCGAAAGTCATGTCTTCCTGGGAAACAGTGAGCTCACCGCCTTGCGGTGGTGAGCAAGCCCGCGCAGCGCGCTCTTCCGACCCATGCCGGAGGCGCCTGGCGGTGCGCGGCCGGACCTCACTGGGTCCGGACCACTCGGGGAACGTCAGGGAACAGGGAGGCTGACCCACCCATTCCGACGTCTTGGCGCGAGACCCTGCCCGCTCCCCGGGCCAAAGTCCCGCGGAATCAACGGCGGGGTGTACGTTTTGCGCCACTCCCCTCGGGGGCGCCAGGACGCCCGCCGGGTCTCCTGTCTGACGAGAAGGCTCGCGGCTTGTACCCACGTACAAGCAAGCGAAATCGCTCGCGCTCGAAAACAACGAGACCCCGGGCCGATACGAGCCCCGGGGCCTCCTGCATCATGCGTGAGTCACGGCCAAGGACGGCTGGAGCGCGTCCGGCAGAGGCTCGTACTCACCCAGGCGCATGCTCGCCTGGGCCCTGCCTTGAGTCCGACCACGCAGGCTCGTCACGTAGCCGAAGAGGCTGGCCATGGGGACGCGCGCAGAGACGACTCGCGCGTTGCCCCGCTCCTCCATCCCCAACACCCTGCCCCGCCGCGCGGCGAGGTCACCCAGCACGTCGCCCAGGTACGCCTCGGGCGTCGTCACCTCCACCGCCATCACGGGCTCGAGCACCCGCACGCCAGCGGCCCTCACCGCCTCCTGCAGCGCCAGGGAGCCGGCCGTGGAGAACGCCTGGGGCGTGGAGTCGCGCACGTGCGTGTCTCCATCCACCAGCCGGACCTCCACGTCCACGAGCGCCACGCCGTCGCGCACGCCCTTCTCCATGGCCCCCGCCACGCCCTTCTGGATGGCCGGCACCAGCTCCCTCGGGATGGAGCCACCCTTCGTGTCGTCCACGAACACGAGCCCCGCGCCCCGCGCCGCCGGAGCCACGTCCAGCACCACGTACGCATACTGACCGGGCCCGCCCGATTGACGGACGTGGCGGTACTCCTGGCGCACCGCGCGCTGGAGCGTGTCGCGGTAGGCCACCTTGGGCTGTCCCACGCGCGCCTCCACGCCGTACTCCGTCCTCAAGCGGTCCACGACGACCTCCAGGTGAAGCTCACCCATTCCGGACAGCAGCACCTGGCCACTCTCCGGGTCCACGCCCACGCGCAGCGACGGATCCTCCGCCGCCAGACGATGCAGGCCCTCCTCCAGCTTCGGCAGTTCCGCCGGTGACTTCGCCTCCACGGCCAGGTGAACCACGGGCTCCGGGAAGCCGAGCGACTCGAGCACCACGGGGGCCTCCAGGTCGCTCAGCGTGTCTCCGGTGCGCACGCCCTTCAGGCCGAGCGCCGCGGCGATGTCTCCCGCATGGACCTCCTCCACCTCCTCCCGGCGATTGGCATGCATGAACATCAGCCGGCCCACCCGTTCCCGCTTGCCGGTGGCGGAGTTGAGCAGGACGGTGCCCGCGCGCAGCGTGCCCGAGTACACGCGCAGGAAGACGATGTTCCCCACGTTCTTGTCACTCATCATCTTGAACGCCAGCGCGGCCGGAGGACTGTCGTCCGCGGGCTCACGCGTGGTCCGCTGCTCCGTGCCGTACACGGAGCCCTCCACCGCCGGCAGGTCCGACGGCGCGGGCAGGTAGTCGACGACGGCGTCCAGCAGCATCTGCACTCCCTTCTTCTTGAACGCCGCACCGGCGAGCACCGGCACCAGCACGCGCGACAGCGTCCCCGCGCGCAACGCACGCACGAGCTCCGCCTCGCCAATCTCCTCCAGCCGTCCGTCCACGAACTTCTCCATCACCGCGTCGTCCAGGTCCGCCGCGGCCTCGATGAGCCGCAGCCGCCAGCGCTCCACCTCCGCGCGCGCCTCCTCGGGAATGGGGATGCCATCGCGGTACTCACCGCCGTCGCCGTCGAAGAGGACCGTCTTCATCCGGACCAGGTCCACCAGCCCCTGGAACTCAGCGCCCGCGCCCATGAGCGGCCACTGCACCGCCACCGGGCGAGCGCCCAGCCGCTCCCGGATGGACTCCAGGCTCATGACGAAGTCCGCGCCCACCTTGTCCATCTTGTTGATGAACGCGATGCGCGGGACGCCGTAGCGGTCCGCCTGACGCCACACGGCCTCGGACTGGGGCTCCACGCCCTGGCTCGCGTCGAACACGGCCACCGCGCCATCCAGCACGCGCAGGGAGCGCTCCACCTCGATGGTGAAGTCCACGTGTCCCGGCGTGTCCAGGATGTTGATGCGGTGGGGCAAACCCGCCGAGGGCCCCGTGCGAGGAGACCAGAACGCGGTGGTGGCCGCGGAGGTGATGGTGATGCCGCGCTGCTTCTCCTGCGGCAGCCAGTCCATCTCCGTGGAGCCGTCGTGCACCTCGCCCGTGGAGTGGATGCGACCGGTGAAGAACAGGACGCGCTCGGTGAGCGTCGTCTTGCCCGCGTCGATGTGCGCCATGATGCCGATGTTGCGATACCGCTCGATGCGAGTGCTGCGAGGCATGAAGGACTCCCGTTCCCGTCGGGCAGCGAGGCCCGCGGGGGGTGATGAAGTGAGGAGCCGGTTGGTGATGGACGACGGACGAGGCGCCGTCGAGGTGCCCGTCCACGCGCGACGCGCCGGAGGGGCGTGAGAGCCCGCTCAGGGACGCATGGAACGAAGGCACACGACGGCCCTCATCGAGCCAGGGCGGAACCGGACTTCACGACACACGGGAACCAGCAAACCCGCGCGCCGGAAGGACTCCGGCCCGCCTGCTCAAATGTCGAGCAGAACCTCGTGACGGGGGGCAAGGCACACGTCCGCCGCCGGCGCGGGGACGCGCATCAGCAGGGCTGTGAAGGAGACGGGCCTCATGATGGGATTGAGATAAAGCAGACGACTGTGATTGTCAATTCGCCCCAGGGCACGCGCGTCCAGGCGGGCACGCGCAACGTCCCAGGGCGCAAGGCATCGCGAGCCTGCGCCGTCAGGTGCTGAGGGCCCGCACGCGCGCGGCGAGGTTCTGCGTGAACAGCCGGAAGATGCGCAGCGCGGCGCCCTCGTGCGTGTCCAGGTAGTGCTGGAAGCCCGCCCGGGTGATGCGCAGCGCGCGCACCGACGTGCGCGCCTTCACCCGCGCCGATACGGGCGCGTCCTGGACCAGGGAGATCTCCCCCAGGTAGGCCCCCGGCCCCAGCGTGTTGAGCCGGCGCGCGTCGTCCTCCGTGCCGGTGTAGACATCCACGGTGCCCTCCAGCAGCACGAAGAGGCCCACGCCCGCCGCGCCCTTCTCCAGCATGACGGCGCCCGCCGGGATGAGGACCTGGCGCGCCACGCGGTAGAGGTCCTTCATGTCCTCCAGCGACAGCTCGCCGAAGATGGGGATGGCCTTGAGGTAGTTGTACCCGTTGGCCTCCGGCGACGAGCTCTGCGCGGGGAGCCGGGCGATGACGGCCTCTGCCTCCGCGTCCATGCCCATGCGGCGCAGCAGCCGCGCCTTCTCCGCGGCCAGCGCCGGGTCTCCACGCGCCGTCTCCGAGGCGCGCAGCGTGTCCGCGAGCAGCGCCAGCGCCCGACGCGTGAAGCCCTCCGCGTCCAGCAGCATGCACATGCGCAGCACCGACTCGATGTGGCGCGCGTCCCCCGCGGGCACGCACCCCAGCGCCTCCACCTCCGCGTGGGGCTGGCCCAGCTCGCGATACAGGAGCGCGCCCTCGTGCGGACGCCCCAGGCGGACCAGGCAGTGCGCCACCTGCTCGCGCGAGCCGAGCCCCCGGTACACCTCCAGGGCCCGCTCCAGCGCGCCACCCCGCTCGAAGGCCGCGGCCGCGCGCTCCGGCTCACCCGCGCGCAGGAAGGCCTCCGCCGCGTCCACGTACTGTCCGCCCTGGACGTAGAGCGCCGCCATCCGCGACTCCTCGCCACAGCCCTGCAACAGCCGCGCGGCGCCCGCGAAGTCACGCGCCCACGACAGGACCTCCGACAGTTGCTGGCGCTCTCGCGCGGGGGCCAGCGCCGCGTCCCGCAGCAGCCGCTCGCGCTGGGCCGCGCTCAGCTCTTCATAGAGCCGGGCGGCCGTCGCGGCGGACTCCAGCCCCATCAGGGCCTGCAGCGCCTGGAGCGTTCCCTCCGCCCCGGCCTTCTCCCCATTACCCTCGACCACTTCCGACTCGGAACCCGACATTGCGTCCCCCTCGCCGGAGGATGAAACCCCCAAGTCGGGACTCCTCCTCGGACGACCCGACTCCCCGGCAGACGTGGGACGGCTATATCACCCCTTGTTTCACCGAGGAGCCTCCGGGGCGCCCGTCAAGTGGACGCGAGGACGAGGCGCGGCCTTCAGCGGACCGAGACGAGCTCCGTGTCGAAGATGAGCACCGCGTAGGGGGGAATCCTCGGCGGGTTGCCCTCCGCGCCGTAGGCCAGGTCATACGGGAGGATGAGGCGGCGCTTGCCCCCCACGCGCATGCCCACGATGCCCTGATCCCACCCCTTGATGACGTACCCCGCCCCCAGGTCGAAGGCCAGCGCGGGCCCGCCCTCGGAGGTCGTGAAGCGCGTGCCGTCCGGAAACCAGCCCGTGTAGTGCACCTGGACGCGCCTGCCCGCGACGGCCTCGGGGCCCGTGCCCACCTCCTGGTCCAGGAGGAACAGGCCGCTGTCCAGGCGCGTCATCGCCGCCAGGTCCACGTTCAGGCTCGCCGCGTACGTCACCTTCGTCGGATCACCATCGTCCGGGTTGCCCACCGGCGTGGGCTCCTTGGGGTCATCTCCACACCCCACCAGCGGGAGCACCAGGGCACAGAGCAGCACGAAGCGACGAAGCATTGGAGGTCCTCGGAAAGGAGCGCGGGCCGCGAGGCCCGCGCTGAACGGTCCCAAGCCTGCCCCGATGCGTCCGTTCGCGAAAGCGGAAGTGCGACCGCCTGCCTGCCGCCAGGGGCGTCTGGAGCCATTGGAGGGACCGCTGGCGAAATGCACGGGCACGGGCCGAGGGCTTCCGCTATTCAGGAGCGCGATGCCCCGCTGGCTCAGCCTCCTCCTGTTCTTCGTCCCCGTGCTCGCGCTGATGGCGGGCGCCCATGTCTACCTCTACCGCCGGCTGGTGAGGGACCTCATCCCGAGCCAGGCGCCGCGGCGCGCCGCACAGGTGCTCTTCTCGCTCGGCTTCCTCGGCGCGGTGGGCTTCCGCTTCCTGGGGAGCCTGTTCCCCTCGGACCTGACGCGCGCGGTGGGCATCGGCCTGCTCGCGTGGATGGGGCTGGTGATGTACCTGCTCTTCTTCACGCTGGGGGCGGAGCTGCTCGAGCGTGGCAGGCGCAGGCTCGCGCGCCGTGCCGCACCGCCCGCCGAGCAGCCCTCCTCGGGTCCGCCCTCTCCCGAGCGCCGCGCCATCATCACCGGTGGCCTGGCCTTGGGCGCGGGCCTGGCGGGCGTGGCGACGACCTCGTTCGGCGCCTGGCGGGCCTTCCATCCGCCCGACGTACGCGACACCCCGGTGCGCCTGCCCCGGCTGCCTCGGGCGCTGGACGGCTTCACCCTGGTGCAGCTCACCGACATCCACGTGGGGGACGTGCTCCAGCGCCACTTCGTGGACGAGCTGGTGGCGCGCACCAACGCGCTGAAGCCGGACGTCATCGCCATCACCGGGGACCTGGTCGACGGCACCGTGGCGGACCTGGGGGCCTACGTGGCCGGCTTCGGCGCCCTGCGCGCGCGACATGGGGTGTACTTCGTCACCGGAAACCATGACTACTATTCGGGCGCATCGTCATGGGTCGCCTACCTGGAGCGTCTGGGCATCAACGTGTTGCGCAATCGCGCCGTGTCCATCGGCGACGCGAGCGCATCGTTCATGCTCGCGGGCGTGGACGACTGGAGCGCGGACCGGATGGGTCTGCCCGGATACGACCTGGACGCGGCGCTGCGCGAGGTGAGCCCGGACCAGGCCTCGGTGCTGCTGGCGCACCAGCCCTCCAACTTCGACGAGGTCGCCCGGCGAGGCGTGGGACTCCAGGTCTCCGGCCACACCCACGGTGGCCAGATGTTCCCGGGCAACGTGGTGGGAGACCTCATCTGGCGGGAGCGCAACGCGGGGCTCAGCCGCACGGGCGACTCGCAGATCTACGTCAGCCGCGGCTGCGGCTTCGTGGGCCCGCCGATGCGCGTGGGGGCCCCGCCCGAGATCGCCCGCCTGGTGCTGATGCCCGGATAGGCCCTGGCGGGCTGGCGCGCCGCCTCGTCGGGCATCCCTGCATCGGGTGCCCGACACAGGCTCTCCGAGGGGCCTGGAGGACTCCGGAAACACATTTCAGGGTGGGCCGTCCATGAGCCGGGTGATGGGGAGTCCCTCGGACGAAGAGCTCATGGAACGGTTCTGCGCTGGTGCACAAGACGCCTTCGAGGCCCTCTTCGCCCGTCACTCGGGGCGGGTGCAGGGCTTCCTGACGCGGATGGTGCGCGACGGCTCGCTCGCCGAGGACCTCTTGCAGACCACCTTCCTGTCCGTCGTCCGGGCCCGCGGCCGCTATGAGCGCGGCACCCGCTTCTCCCCCTGGTTGATGACCATCGCCGCCAACGCCGCGCGCGATGCACTGCGCCACCGTCAGCACGTGGACGCCTACTCCTCCGGAGAGGGCACAGGCGCTCCTACATCCGCGCCCCCACCCTCCGGGGACCCGTCGCTGCGCCGGCACCTGCTGGACGCGTTACAACAGCTTCCTCCCGACCACCGCGAGGCGGTGGTGCTGAGCAAGGTGGAGGGCTGGTCGTTCGAGGAGATTGCCGCGCTCCGGGGCATCAGCGCCGGCGCCGCGCGGCTGCGGGCGCATCGGGGATACGAGAAGCTCCGGGAGCTGCTCGGAGGGCTGGGAGAGGCGCGATGAAGACGCCCATGGACATCGACGCCCTGCTCCAGGAGGAGCCCCGCCCGCCGGACACCGCGGCGCTGGAGCGCGCCCTCGCGAGCGCCCGGAGCGAGCTGGCGCTGCGCAAGCCCGTGCGGAGCTGGCGCACCCTGGCCACGTGGATGATGGCGTCCTCGGGAGGCATCGCGCTGCTGGCCGCCGGGGTGATGCTGGCGGTGGGCGCGGTCAGCGCGGCGGCCCTGTGGACGCGCGCGCCGCTGTTGCTCCTGTTGCTCGTGACGAGCGGCGTGTGTGCCTGGGGCGCGCTGTCTCCGCGCGGACGGGATTTGCGTCGGGCCGCCGTGGGACTGGCCATGGCCTGCGCGGCGACGCTCGTGCTCGCGCGCGGCTCTCCGACGACGCCTCCGTCCCTGCCCGGCTGGGTGTGCACCGCGAGCCACCTGGCCGTGGGCATCATCCCCCTGGTGATGGCCGTGGTGGTGCTGCGCGGGGCCGCGTTCCAGCCGCTGCGCGCCCTGTGCGCGGGGTTGTCCGTCGGCACGACGGGCGCCTTCGTCGGCGAGCTGGCCTGCGAGCAGGACTGGCGCCACGTCGCGGGCTACCACCTGTTCGCCTGGGGGCTCATCTGTGTGGTGGCCCTCGTCGTTTCACGCACCCTCAAGCCCCGCTCCTACGCCCCATGAACGACCCCTCTCTCATCGTGAGCACGAACGTGGACGGCGCGCCGGTGAGGATTGGCGAGCGCGTGAAGGTCGTCGCCCACTCGTCCGACGGCACCATCAGCGCCGGCTTCCTGGGCCACACCGGCGTCGTCGTGGCGCTCGTGTACGACGACCCCGTGGCCCAGTACCCCGCGGACCCGCTCATCCAGGTGCGCGTCGACGGCCTGGGCGAGGACCTGTTCTTCATGGACGAGCTCGTGCCGGAGTGGGCCTCCGCGCCCCTGCCGCGCCCGCCTCGCGAGAAGAAGGCCGAGCGGCCCCGCCCCACCGTGTGGCGCGTGCAGTGAGCGCCCGGCACGGCGCACCGGAGCAGGGCATGATTCCGGGGTGGTGACACCGCCCGACGCTCCACTCCGCCCGCTGGGTCGCAAGGCCTACGGCTCGATTCCCCACCTGCCCGGCTCGCGCACGGGTCCCGCCGACCACCACCTGAGCACCGCGCTGGCCCGCGTCTGCACCGAGCACCTTCGCGACGAGAAGGACCGCGTCATCGTCCTGGAGAAGCTGGACGGCTCGTGTGTCGCCGCCGCGAGGCTCGGGGATGAAGTCGTCGCGCTCGGTCGCGAGGGGCGCCTCGCCGCGAGCTCCCCCAACGAGGCCCGTAGGATGTGGGCGGACTGGGTCGCCCTCCATGCCGAGCGCTTCAGGGCCGTGCTCCAACCCGGCGAGTGGATGGTCGGCGAGTGGCTCGCGCTCGCCCATGGCACCCGCTACGCGCTGCCGCACGAGCCGTTCGTCGTGTTCGACCTGATGCACCAGGGACAGCGCCTGCCGTGGGAGCAGCTCACCGCCCGAGTCGGTGCGGGCGGCTTCGTCACGCCAGGGCTCATCCACGAGGGCGGCCCGCTCGACATCGAGTCCGCCCTGGGCCGCCTCGCGTCGGGAGGCTTCCATGGGGCGGAGGACCCCGTGGAGGGCGCGGTGTGGCGCCTGGAGCGACAGGTCGGCAAGGGTGTCAGGGTGGAGCTGCTGACCAAGTATGTCCGTCGCGACAAGGTGGACGGGAGCCTCCTGCCCGAGAACACCGGGCGACCCGCCCACTGGAACTGGCGCCCGTCGGCGCCCTCTGCGCGGGAAGTGCTTCCATGAGCCGGGCCATCTTCGTCACCGGGAACCGCTTCAAGGCCGACGAGGTCGGCCGACTGCTGGCGGGACTCGACGTCTCGCCCAGGAAGCTCGCGCTGCCCGGCCTCTCCGACGCGGAGCTCCAGGGCCCGGGCCTGTTGGACCTCGCGAGCATCGCGAAGCGCAAGGTGCTGGCGGCGTACGCGCTGCTCGGCACGCCGTGCTTCGTGGAGACCACCGCCCTGGAGCTGGATGACGGCACCTGCTTCACCGGCGCGCGCTTCAAGAAGGAGCTGCTCGAGCGGGGCATGCAGGACTTCCTCTCCGAGCACGGTGGCCGTCGTGGGCGCACGCGCGTGGCCGTGGCCTTCAGCGAGGACGGGCATCCGGACCACGTCCGCATCTTCGAGGACGCCATCGAGGGCATGCTGCTCACCGAGCCGCGTGGCAGCGGCGGCTTCGGCTGGGACAACGCGTGGCTGCCGGATGGCTATCAGCGCACGCTCGCGGAGATGGAGCGCAACAAGTTCTTCCTCAACATGCGCCACCGGCCCTACCTGGAGCTGGCCGACCTGCTGCGCCCCGCGTCCCCGGGCGGCGCCTACGAGGCCCACCTCACCGTCTCCGCCCGCTCGGAGGAGGACCTGCGGCGCTTCCGCGCGTTCTGCGACGCGGCTTCCGTGAAGTGCATCTTCATCGAGCTGGGCCGAGGCGCCGAGCCGTTCCAACCCATGACGGCCTCGTACCACCACGGCACGCTCCGCCATGCGCTGGAGGAGGTCAGGGACATGGCGCGCGCGCTCGCCAGCGATGGCTTCGACGTGACGCGAATGAAGCTGGAGGCCCTGGGCAAGAACCGCGACATGCCGGAGGACGACGCCGCGGCGCTCGCCCAGCCGTCCAACTACTTCGAGTTCCACGTGAAGGTCCTGCTCCCCGCGCACGGCGCGGACCTGGAGGCCCTGCAGGCCCGCTGCGCGAGCCATGGTGCCCACCTGTCCCGCAACGCGCGCAAGGTGCGCGAGGACGGCGCCTCCGAGCGCTTCGTCACGCTCCGCGTCCACGGCCTGGGCAAGGTGAAGGCGGACGCGCGCTTCGACGCGCTCTTGGAGGACCTCGCGGGGCTGGGTCTGCCGCTGACGCAGCGGCTGCGCGAGTACACCGTCTACGACTCCAACCACGCGCTGGACCGGGGCTGGCTGGAGACCTCGACATGAGCCCCCTGCCCTTCCCGCTCCGCGCCAGCGCCGCCGCGCTCCGTCGGCTCGCGCGCACGTCCCAGGCCCCTCACCTCATCCTGCGGGGCGGGCTGATGATGCGACTGTGGAGCGGCCCCGTCCCGCGCTCGGTGGAGGACCTGGACTTCCTCGCGGCCTTCCCCTTCCACGAGGGCGACACGGTGGACCGGTTCGTGGACGTGCTGGGCGTGGACGTCGGAGATGGCTTCGTCTTCGGCGCCCTGCGCTCGGAGGTCATCTGGGCGGAGACACCATTCCCCGGCGTGCGCATCCACGTGGAGACCTGGCTGCCCGGCGAAGAGTCCCCTCAGTTGCTGCGCATCGACACCGGCTTCGGCGACCCGATGAATCCGCCGCCCGCCTGGTTGGACTACGCGACGGACGACGGCACCACCGCGCGCGTGCTCGCGTGTCGTCCCGAGACGTTGCTCGCGTGGAAGCTCCACGGCCTCTTCGAGCGAGGCAAGGGACGCTTCCGCCCCAAGGACCTGTTCGACGTGTACCTGCTCACGCGTCACGCGCCGCTGGAGTCCGCGCTGTTGCCCGCGGCGCTGCGGCTCGCGTTCGACTCGCGCGGAGACTCGCTGGACGTGATGGAGCGGCTGGTGTCCGGCGAGCTGGGCCAGAGTCCGTGGAGCCTGGAAAAGTGGGCGCGCTATCGGGCCAGTCAGGCCGAGGGACGCCCCGAGCGACTCTCGGAGGTGGTGACGGCGGTGTCCGTCGCCATCCGTCCGGTGTGGGCCGCGGCGCGAGCGCTTCCATCCTCGCGCCCGTGACCTGCCTGGGCGTCAGTACGAGGCCGTGAGTCCCCAGTGGATGCTGGAGTACGTGTCCTCGGCCACGCCTCCGTTGTCCCAGCCGATGCGAGCACCGGGGCCACTGAAGGTGTCCTTGTAGTGCGACAGCTTGAAGCGCAGCTGGTAGCCGAACGGGCCCCACAGCTCGCCGGCGACGCCCAGCTCCGCCTCCCAGCCGAACGTCGACACTGACGTACCGTAGTCACTCACCTCCAGGTCCAGCCCGCCGCCCTCGTCATCGAACCCCTGGCCGGGCTTCGGGCTGATGAAGAGCTGCCCCGCGGCCTCCAGCCGCACCTGGCGAAGCAGCGGCACGGAGACCTCCAGGCCCACCGCCGGGTACAAGCGATGCGTGCTGGACAGCGGACTGTCCGCGTCCTCCTCCACGTCGAACGCGCGCGTGAGCAGGCCCGCCTTCACCCCGGCGTAGCCCAGCAGCTGGCGCGACGAGCCGAAGCCGAAGAAGTAGCGGTACATCGCCTGCGCGGTGAGCACCGAGTCGGTGGCCACCACCTCACGCGTGGCGGACTGGCCCACGTCGTTGAACAGCGTCACGTTGGTGGACGCGTACCCGCGCCGGTAGCCCAGCACCGCGCCCAGGCCGCGCAACGCGGAGGGACGGCGCGCGAAGGGCAACAGCTCCAGCTCCGCGGAGATGCCCAGGTACGGCACGGAGGACTCGTAGTCGGCGCGATCGCCCACCTGCTCCTCCTCGGGCTTGCGGTCGAACTCGCCGCAGGACTTCACGCCCGGACGCGTGCAGTACTTCCGCCACGTCGTCGTGCCGCCCAGCGTGAGCCGGGCCAGCGGCGGACGCGGCGGCTCCTCGCCCACGGTGCCACCCGAGCCCGTGTCCAGCTCCACCTCGAGGAACGGGTCCGTCGTCGTGTGCGACTCGGGCTCCTCGTCCATCGGCGGAGGTCCGTCCTTCGGCTGGGGGCCGATGGCCACCATCTCGGGCGCCTTCGGAGCGGGCTTCGGGCGCTCGGGCTCCAGCGGCTTCGGGCTCTCCACGGGACGCTCCGCCACGGGCTCCAGCGGCTTCGGCGTCTCCATCGGCTTCTCGGACGGAGGCGTCGGCGTCCGGGGCGCCTCGGCGACGGGCGTCGGAGGCGTCACGGGCTCGACGGGAGCGAGCGGCTCGGACGGGGTGACGGGCTCCTCGAACGGACGCGTCGCGCCACTCAGCGCCTCGACCACCGCGGCCACCGCCAGCTTCACGTCCGCGGGCGCGAGCCTGCCCCGCGTCAGCTTCACGTCCTGCTCCCCCAGCACGGTGCCGCTCGCGTCCAGCACGCGCACCGTCAGGCTCGAGCCGCTCACGGTGCCAGTGACGGCCGCGTCCAGCTTCATCCTCGGCGCCACCCGGGCCAGGGGCGCGTCGGTGAACAGGGTGTTGCCCTTCAGGCCTTCCTTCTTGCCGAGGGTGGCGTACTGCTTCAGCGACGCCACCTTCACCGGCTTCGCGCGGCGCAGGGCCGACTCGAGCTGTGCCCGGACCTTCCCGCCGCGATCTCCCTCCACCGTCAACACGACGAGCTGCTTGGGGGCCTCCCTGGGCGTGGCCGTCTTCCTGGACTTCGCCTCCCGCGCCTTGGCCGGCTTCGCCTTCGCCTTGGGCGCCACCACCTGGGCGGGCACCGCGCGCTTCTTCTTGACGACCTGCGCCAGCGCTCCCGGGGAGGCCAGCGTCACCGCCGTGAAGAGCACCAGGCCCCAGCGGACCATCGCGTGTTGGGAGTTCATCATTCGGGACTGGAAGGTTCACCCAGCCCGCACGCGATGTCCAGGCTTGCCCGGCGGTCCGCTCTCAGGCGTTGAGGTGCGCCGGGGCTCCCACCACCGAGGGAGCGGACACGGGCCGCCCCTCCGACTCAGGCTCGTTCCCTTCGTCGTCGGTGGCCTGCCGCGCCGACCCGGTGGACTCCGCCACGTAGGCCGCGCGACCGATGCCCAGGAAGTCGCGACGGTAGATGCGCACCATCGCCATGAAGATGGACGCGATGAGCGGCCCCACCAGGAGCCCCATCATCCCGAACACGGCCAGACCGCCGAACATGGACAGGAAGACGAGCAGCGGGTGCAGCGCCATGCGCGAGCCGCACAGCCGGGGGCGGATGACGTTGTCGATGGTCCCCACCAGGAAGGTGCCCCACGCGAGCAGGAAGACGCCCTCGCTCACCTTGCCCATGGCGATGAACACCACGCCGATGGGGCCCCACACCAGCGCCGTGCCGCCCACGGGCACCAGCGCCACCAGCACCATGGCCGCGCCCCACACCCCCGCGTGCGGCACCCCGGCGATGAGCAACCCCACGAAGCCCACCGCGCCCTGGATGAGCGCCGTGACGGTGTTGCCGTAGACGATGGCGTACGCGACGTCGGTGAACTCGCGCGAGAAGGCCTCGAAGTAGCGGCGGTCCAACGGAATCAGCCGCGTCACCTCCGCGACGAGCCGGCGACCGTCGAGGAAGAAGTAGTACATGGCCACCGTCATCAGGAACATGTTGATGACCAGCTCCGTGCCCGCGCCCACCAGGTCCTTGAGCAGGGCCGCGCCGCCCGTCACCGCCGCCATCAGCGAGCGCTCCGTCTGCGCGCTCTCCAGGTCGAACCGGATGTAGCGGCTCAGGCCGCGGGGCAGGCTGGAGGCGAACTGGTGACGCAGGTCCACCCGCTCGAGCAGGTCCTGCGCCTGGCCGACGAACTGGAACACCTCACGCGCCACCATCCACCCGACGAGGGCCAGCGGCGCGAGGATGAGGAGGAATACCGTGAGGGTGGACAACCCGGCGCACAAGGGCTTGCGGCCCCGCAGCTTCTGACACAGGTAGTCCTGCACCGGCAGGAACAGGACGACCAGGAAGCCGCCCAGCAACACCGGCATCAGGAACGGCAACAGAATCCTGGAGAAGAGAATCAACGCCAGCGCAAACAGCGCCGCGAACACGTAGTTCGACCACCGCCGCGAATCAGCCACCGCCCCACCCCACCCCGCCCGACGAGCCCACTGCCCGCTTCCAACCTAGGAATCGCGCTTCCCGCCGGGAAGTCCGACATCCCCCACATGAGGACACCACCCATGACTACTGGACGTTTGACGCTGACGGGCCTCGCGGTACTGGCCACTGCCCTGGGACTCGGCGCCCCGGGCTGCGGAGACTCCGCCGCGCCGTGCACCGACTGTCCGGCGATGGAGGGCCGCTATCGCATGGCCTTCGGCGACGCGGGGGTGCCCGCCGAATGCCTCAACCTGGGTGTGGAGCTGCCGCGCAACAGGCCCCTGGACGTCACCCGCTCGGCGGACCGTCTCATCGGGAACCTGGAAGGCGTGGGACTGTTGGGGACCATCTCCGCCGAGGGCTCCTTCTCCATGGCCGGCACGGGCCCGGGACAGGACGGCGGGAGGATGGACACGCTGAGCCTCGCCGGTCGCTACACGTCCCCCGAGGGGGACGGCGGCACGGCGCGACTCGACGGGACGTTCACGGGGAACTTCTCGCGCCCGGGCGTGGAACCGCCCCAGCGGTGCAGCTTCGTCACCCCGTTCTCGGCGACCCGGGAATAGCGCCACGGGCCGCCAACGGGGCGGACCTGCCTACTTCTTCTTCTCGGCGGCGGCCTTGGCCTCCGCCTTGTTCTTCTTGGCCCGCTTCTTCCAGGCCTGCTTGATCTTCATCTGCACGCGGCGGTGCTTGCTCTTGCTGCGGGCCATCGTTGACTCCTGTGCTCCATGACGGAGACGTGAAAAGAGGCGCTTAACTATCAGAACCTGAAGGGCTCCCGGAAGAGGAACCCTCCGGAGGGGGTCCGGAGACCGTTTCGGGGCCTGGGGCCGCCCCCTCGGCCACCTCGGGAGCGGGGCGCGTCGGGTAGGGAATGCCCTCCGCCCCCCGGACCTGGGTGGGTCTGGCGGCGGACACCGTCACCTCCCCCTCCCGGTCCTCGTCGGTGGGCTTCTCGCGGGAGGCGGGGGCGCTGCTCTGCTGGGGGCGCTTCTTGACCGAGGCGAAGATGGGCTTGAACGCGTCCAGGAAGCGGCGGACCTCGTCCAGGGGGAGCGCCGGGCAGTGGTTGCCGTTGGCGCCCGTCATGGAGGTGGCCATGCACATGGCGTTGAGGATGGCCTCCTCGGTGGCCTCCATCACCGCCTCGTAGAGGGGGTCCAGGCGCTGATCCAGCAGCAGCTTCAGCTTGTAGACCATCTTCTGCGTGCGGCGCGGGATGATGTTCGCGGTGGAGAAGCCCACCACGATTTCGCCCGAGCCGTGCGCCGCATAGCTGCCCACCCGGCCGATGCCCAGGCCCACGCGCTTGCACAGGCGGTTGATCTGATGGCTGAGCAGCGGCGCGTCCGTGGCCACCACCGCGATGATGGAGCCGTAGGTGGTGCCGCGCTTGGGGGCGCCCTTGAACTTCTCCGCCAGCACCTCGCCCATGGGCAGGCCGCCCACGCGCAGGTTGTGCATCTTCCCGAAGTTGGACATCACCAGCACGCCCAGCGTGTAGCCGCCCAGCACCTCCGGCAGCTTGCGGGAGGACGTGCCGATGCCGCCCTTGAAGTCGCACGTCACCATGCCGGTGCCGCCGCCCACGTTGCCCTCGGCCACCGGGCCGGACGCCGCGTTGCGGATGGCCTCGAAGACGTGCTCCTCGCGCACGTGCCGGCCGGAGATGTCGTTGAGCCACGAGTCGTCGCACTCTCCGACGACGGGGATGATGACGTCGTGCTCGTCGCCGATGCCCGGGTAGCGCTCCACCAGGTGGCGGGCCACGCCGTCCGACACCGCGCCCACCGCCATGGTGTTGGTGAGCAGGATGGGCGTCTCGATGAGGCCCCACTCCATGAGCTGCGTCATGCCGGAGACCTCGCCCGCGCCGTTGAGCACGAAGCCGCCTCCCGTCATCCGCTCCATGAAGATGTTGCCCTTGTTGGGCATGATGGCCGTCACGCCCGTGCGCACCGGGCCGTGCCCCGGCCTCAGCGGGCCGTCGCCCTGGATGAGCGTGCAGTGGCCGACGAGCACGCCCTCCACGTCGGTGATGGCGTTGTATTTGCCGGGCTTGAACCGGCCCAACGGAAGTCCCAGCTCGCGGGCGCGAACCCGCGGTCCCATGTACTCGGGGATGTGCACCATGCCGGCCACACTAGCGGACCATCACCCACCGTCAACCACTCCGACCGCGTAATATCTTCAGGCGCTCGAAAGGCCCTCCTCGGAGGGCCCCGAGAGGCCGAGCATCACGCCTTGGCTTCGATGCGCGGCACGCCGTCCGTCGACGCGGGCGCGGTGCTGGCATCATTCACGGGAGTGTTCGAGCCATTCGGCGCAGCGCTGCTCCCGGGCGCGACCGGAGCCGAGGTGGCGACAGGCGCGGCGTGCTCGTCGAGCGCGGGGCCCTTGTGCAGCCCTGGCTGCACGACGGGATGCGGGTGCTCGCTGGCGGCGCGGCGCGACGCGCGCTCCTTGTAGCGGCGGATGGCGGGGGCCATGATCTCACCGATGAGCGCGCGGTAGTCCATGCCCGCGCCTTGCGCGATGAGCACCAGGTCGCTCCACCCGGGCGTGAGGCCGGGCAGCGGGTTGCACTCGATGAAGTAGATGCGCCCCTTGTCGTCCATGCGGAAGTCGATGCGCGCGACGTCGCGGCATCCCAGCGCCATGAACGAGCTGCGCGCGGCCGTGCGCAGCTTCTCCAGCAGCGCGGGCTCCAGCTTGGCCGGCGCGTCGTAGCGGATGCGGTCCGTCCAATCCAGCTTGTGCTGGAAGCTGTACACGGGGTTCTTCTCCCCCTTGTCCAGGAAGACGATCTCCATGGGCGGCAGCACGCGCGGGCGCCGCTCGCCGAGCAGGCCCACCGTGAACTCACGCCCGCCGATGTACTCCTCGATGAGCGCCGGCTGCTGGTACTTGCTGGCGATCTCGCGCACCACCTCGCGCAGCTCCGCCTCGCTGTGGCAGACGCTCTTGGTGACGACGCCCTTGGAGCTGCCCTCCGCCACCGGCTTCACGATGAGCGGGAAGGTGGTGAACTCCTTGTTGAGCCGCTCCTTGCCCGTGGCCATCAGCTGGAAGTTGGGCGTGAGGATGCCCGCCTGACGGACGATCTTCTTCGCCAGCGCCTTGTCCAAGGCGATGGAGAGCGTCGCCGGATCGCTGCCCGTGTACGGGATGTCCAGGAGCTCCAGCATGGCCGGCACCTGGCTCTCGCGGTTGCGGCCCTTGAAGCCCTCGGCGATGTTGAAGACGATGTCCAGCGGCGTGCTCGACAGCACCGTGGGCAGCTCCGCGGTGGCCTCCAGGTCGATGACCTCGTGACCCCAGGAGGCGATCGCCTCGCGGATGGCCTGCAGCGTGTTGGGCGAGTCGTACTCCGCCTCGCTGTCCTCCACCGCCTCGCCGTGGGCGCTCGGCTTGACGCGCTTGACGTTGTACGTGAAGCCGACGCGCAAGGGCCCCGTCTTGCGCGCGGGCTTGCCCTGGCGCCGGGAGGAGTCCTTGATCTTGTAGCGCTTGGCCGCGCTCTGGATGATGGAGTTGATGACCCCGTCCAGGTGCAGACCGTCCAGCTCCGCGGAGGCGTAGATGCCCGCGCCCGGCTCCAGGCTGGGCAGCGCGTTGATCTCCAGGAAGTACGGCACGCCCGCGTCGCTCAGGCGGAAGTCGATGCGGCCCAGATCCCTGCAGTCGAGCGCCTGGTAGATCTTCTGCGCCATCTTCCGCACGTCCTCGGCGGTGCGCGCCGGGATGCGCGCGGGCGCGAGCACCGAGACGGCGCTCTCCTTCTTCGTCTTCAGCTCGTAGTCGTAGATGGCGTAGCGCCGGCCCGCCGTCACCGCCGGGTCCACCACGTACTCCACGGGCGTGAGCACGCCGTCGTAGTCGTTGTCCACCGCGGCCAGGAACGGCACCGTCAGGTCGCGGCCCGGGATGTACTCCTCCACCAGCACGCCGGCGGGGTACTTCTCCAGCGCGGCGGACACCTTGGCGCGCACCTCGTCCAGCGTCTCCGCGATGGAGTCCTGGGTGATGCCCTTGGAGGAGCCCTCGAAGTTGGGCTTCACGATGACGGGGAAGCGCAGGTTCTCCGCGGTCAGCTCGCTGAGCTTCTCCACGTACTGCCAGCCCGGAGTGCGGATGCCCTGCTTGGACAACACGAGCTTGGTGAGCTGCTTGTCCAGCGTCACCGCCAGCGCGTACGCGTCCGAGCCCGTGTACGGGAAGCCCAGCTCGTCGAAGAGCGCGGGATAGAACGCCTCGCGGAAGCGGCCGCGGCGGCCCTCGGCGGTGTTGAAGATGAGGTCGGGGCTGTACGCCTCCAGCCGCGCCACGGTGCGCGAGGCGGGGCCGCTGACCTCGAAGCGCTCCAGCCGGTGGCCCAGCCGCTCGATGGCCGCCGCCAGCGCGTTGACCGTCTCCTGGGTGTCGAACTCCGCTTCTTCTTCCGAATCAGACAACCTGAGATTGTGGGTCAGCGCGATGCGCACGGTAGCCCCCTTCTCTTCTTGAGCGAGCGACCGCGGCGCACCTTCGCCGCGGACATGAGTCTGCCCGGCGCGCGCTGATGCGCCACCGGGTCGCGGGCTGCAACGGTTGCGCCCGCCACAACCTTCCCGTCCACCACCTGCGTCTGCGCCCAGGTGTCGCCGAGCCGCCAGCCGAGCGGATCCCTCACCACGCGCCACGCCTCGATGCCGCCGATGACGACCAGCCCCGCCACCGCGGCCACCGGCCCCAGCGGCTCCGGCATCATCCCCAACAAGACGATGAGCGACAGCGGCGCGTTGCGCAGCGTGCTGTCGCGGTGTCGCGCCGCCGAGCGCGTGGGCAGGTGCATCACCTTCACGCCGAAGATGCGCTTGCCCACGCTCTGACCCTGGATCATCCCGTCCGCGAGCAGGAGGAACAGCAGCGCGACGACGGAGCCCGCGCGGCCGCACACGACATACAGGCCCCACGCCACCGCCACGTCCACCGCGCGCGCGCCAAGGCGCAGCCACAAGGACGCCTTCGGGTACGGCGAGCCCGGCTCACTGTCCTCGACGACGAGCCTCAACGCGCGGCCACCGCCACGGCTGGCCGCCATCAGGATGCGCTCTGGGGGCGCGCTCACTCCTCGGGCTCCAACGTGAGACCCTCCTCGGGTGGCTCCGGCTCGTCCAACCCCGCCAGCCGCGCCAGCCGCTCATGCGCGCTCAAGGGATGAAACGGAGGATGGGAACCCTCGCCCGGCGTCCACGCATTCCCCGCCGACGTCGACCCCGACTCGGACAGGCGCAAGAGCTTCGCCCGCGCGGCGTCCTCGTCCGGCGCCGCCGCCACGCCTTCCCGGGTGAAGAAGATGAACGCCATGGCCGGCCGCTTGGAGGACTCGCGCATCGCGAACTGCACGCCGTCCAGGTTCCAGCCCTTCGCCGTCCACTCGTTCAGGGTGCGCTCCAGCGCCCCCTCGTCCACCGTGGACAGCTCGACCACTTTGTACTGCAACGAAGCCCCGGTACGAATCACGGGGGCGCGCCGGGTGCCGGAGCGCTTCGGCTTCGCCGGACCGCGCCGACGTTGGGGCGGGGGCTTCTCCGACTTGCGTCTGGGACGCTTCTTCTTGGTGGGCATCGTGCGCCGGCTATTTGGACGCAACGCCCGCGGCGGATCAAGCGCAACCCGCGCGCGGGCCCTGGTGGTGTTGGCTACAGGAGCTTCGCGGCTTCCAGCGCGTGGTAGGTGATGATGAGGTCGGCGCCCGCGCGCTTGATGCCGGTGAGCGTCTCCAGCATCACCCGTTCGTAGTCAATCCAACCATTCTGGCCGGCGGCCTTGAGCATGGCGTACTCGCCGGAGACGTTGTAGGCGGCCAGCGGCAGGTCGAAGCGCTCGCGCACGGCGCGGATGACGTCCAGGTAGGCCAGGGCGGGCTTCACCATCAGCATGTCGGCGCCCTCCTCCACGTCCAGCGCGGCCTCCTTGAGCGCCTCGCGCACGTTGCCCGGGTCCATCTGGTAGCCGCGGCGGTCTCCAGACTTGGGCGTGCTCTGGGCGGCCTCGCGGAAGGGGCCGTAGTAGCCGGAGGCGTACTTCACCGCGTAGGACATGATGGGGACGTCGATGAGGCGCACCTCGTCCAGCGCCTTGCGGATGGCGCCCACGCGGCCGTCCATCATGTCCGAGGGGGCGATGATGTCCGCGCCCGCCTGGGCGCAGGTGACGGCCATCTGCGCGAGCAGCGGCAGCGTGGCGTCGTTGACCACGTGGCCGTCCTCCAGCACCCCGCAGTGGCCGTGGTCCGTGTACTCGCACAGGCACACGTCCGCGATGACCTGGAGGTCGGGCTCGGCCGCCTTGATTTCACGAATGGCGCGCTGGACGATTCCGTCGCGCGCGTAGCCCTGGGTGCCCTGAGCGTCCTTGTGGTCGGGGATGCCGAAGAGGATGACCGAGGGGACGCCCAGGGACTTCGCCAGGCGGGCCTCGGCCACGGCGTGCTCGAGCGAGAGGTTGAAGATGCCCGGCATGGAGGCGATGGGACGGCGCACGTCCCGGCCCTCCACGACGAAGAGGGGGTAGATGAAGTTCCCCGGGTCGAGGCGCGTCTCGCGCACCATCTCGCGCAGGACGGGCGAACGACGGAGGCGGCGGGGGCGGTGGACGGGATGGGCCATGGTGCTCGCCGGTATAAACCGGCGCGCCCACGCCTTCATCGTTTCCGTCCGGGCGCCCGCCCGCTCACCCTGCGACGAGCCTCCAGCTGTGCTGATGACGCCGGCCTTCCCGGGCGTGGCGCTGGGCGCGGGCCTCCGCGAGGTCCGCCTCGTGCAGCGCCCGGGCGTAGCGCACGCGCGCCGCCTCCCCGCCGGACGCCAGCTCCTGCTCGGCGGCCGCCAGCTCCCGACGGGCCTCTTCACGCTGCTGCTCGACGCGTTCCGCGTACGTCATCCACTTCCTCCTGCCTTGGGGTGTGCCGGCGGGGATTGCACGGGACGGACCAGCGGAGGGCCACATCGCAAGGGGGCGAAACGACGAGGTGTCGCGGCGCGGCAGCGACCTCGGGCGTGCGAAACCGATTTCCCAGGGCCGCGAAAACGAGGTCGCGGGGATTCGAAGCGGGTGCACGGCCGCACGCCCCTCCCCCGGAGGACCGACACAGGCAATCGCCGCACGGCTGGCTCGTCTACAGTTTCGACCGTGACATCCCAGACGCCCGCCATCGAAGTGACGAACCTGCGCAAGACGTACCAGCGCGCCTTCCGCAGGACGGGGAACATCGCCCTGCGGGGCATGGACCTGTCGGTTCCCCAAGGAAGTGCCTTCGGCCTCATCGGCCCCAACGGCGCGGGGAAGACGACGTTCATCAAGAGCCTGCTCGGCATCGTCCAGCCCACCGAGGGCACCGTGCGCGTCCTGGGCGGCACGCCCGAGGATGCCCGCATCCGCGCGCGCATCGGCTACCTGCCCGAGCGCCTGCACCTGCCCGGCTCGTGGACGCCCACCGCGTTCCTCGCGATGGTGCGCCAGCTCAAGGGCCTGAAGCCGGACGCGCCGGGCCACCTGAAGCTGCTCGAGCGCGTGGGCCTCTCGGACGCCGTGGGCCGGAAGATTGGTGGGTACTCCAAGGGCATGCGTCAGCGCTTGGGGCTGGCGGCGGCGCTCGTGGGGGAGCCGGAGCTGCTCATCCTGGACGAGCCCACGGACGGCATCGACCCGATGGGGCGCATGGAGGTGCGGCGCATCCTCCAGGAGGAGGTCCGGCGCGGCACGACGCTCTTCCTGAACTCGCACCTCTTGGCGGAGACGGAGCGCGTGTGCGATCGCGTGGCCATCCTCGCGGACGGCCGCGTGGTGCGCGAGGGGCGGCTGGAGGAGCTGGTGCGCGGCGGCTCGCGGTGGGTGGTGCGCTTCGCGCCGGGCACGAGCGCCGAGGCGCTGGCCGTCGCGGGCTTCACCCAGGCGCGGGCGGACGGCGTGTACCACGTGGAGGCCGAGGACCCGGCGGCGCTCAACGGCGCGCTGGACCGGGCGCGGGCCACCGGGGCGTTGCTGGTCGAGCTGCGGCGGGACGGGATGGATCTGGAGTCGGTGCTGCTGGGGACGATGGGCGCCGGCGCGGGGCGGGCGGAGGTGGCGGCATGAGGCCGGTGGTGGGAATCGCGGGTTACGTGCTGCGCGAGGCGGTGTCGCGCAAGTTCATCCTCGCCTTCATGGTGGGCATCACCCTGGTGCTGGCGGTGGTGGCGCTGAGCCTGAGGCTGGAGGTCATCGACGGGGCGCTGGCGGCGTCGCGGCTGTTCGGTCAGGACATCCGCGCGAACATCCAGTCCGTCGACGTGGCGTTGCGGCCGGTGTACCAGGCGGCGGCGTTCATCGTGTTCTACGGGGGCATCCTGTTCGGCATCGTCGCGTGCTCGGACTTCGCGCCCAGCCTGATGTCGCCGGGGAGAATCGAGCACCTGCTCGCGCTGCCCATCCAGCGCTGGCACCTGCTCGCGGGGACGTTCCTGGGGGTGATGACGCTGGCGCTGGGCGGGACGCTGTATGGCACCACGGGGCTGGTGCTCATCTTCGGGGTGAAGGCGGGGTACTGGACGGTGGGGCCGCTCGTCGCGGGGTTGATGGCGTGCGTGGGCTTCGCGGCGGTGTACGCGGTGATGTTGACCACGGCGACGCTGGTGCGCAGCGCGGCCTTGTGCGCGGCGGCGGGCTTCGCCTTCATGGTGGGCGGCATCATCGCGGGCAACCGGCAGCAGATCGCCCGGTTCTTCGAGGAGGGGCTGAGCCGCGACGCGTTCCTGGGGGTGACGCTGCTGCTCCCCCGGCTGTCCGCGCTGGCGGAGGCCGCCGGGGACCTGGCCGCGTCGCTGCCCCTGGAGGTGAGCTCGCTGGGGACGCTGCTGCTGGGCGTCTTCGTCTTCGGGATGGCGGCGCTGGTGGTGGGATTCTGGCGGTTCGAGGGAAAGGACTACTGAGATGGAGAGGCGCCAGAAGCGAGGGGCGTGGTTGGCGATGGCGGCGCTGCTGTTCGTGGCCGCGGCGGTGTTGATGTTCCTGGGTCAGGGAGACAAGACCGAGACCGAGGAGCCCAAGGTGGAGTTCCCCCGACGGATGCGCGCGCCGGAGCGGGAGCGCGCGGAGCGGCGCAGGACGCAGCCGACGCCCGTCGCGCCGGACGCGGGCGAGCAGGCCGCGGTGCCCGCGAAGCCGAGGGATCCACTGCTCGCGGCGCTGCCCCGGGGTCCGGGCAAGACGGCGGTGGTCATCGAGGCCAACGCGCTGAGGCACTCGCCCATCGGCGCGCTGCTGCTGGACTGCATGATGCGCGACGGCGGCAAGCAGCTGGAGCAGTTCCGCCAGAAGAGCGGCGTGGATCCGCTCCAGGACCTGGACCGGCTGGTCATCACCGACGAGGGGATGATGCTGTCGGGCAACTTCAGCAACGCGCGCTACCAGGAGCTGTTGGGCGACCGCGTGTCCGCGGACTACGGCCAGGGCGCGCGCGTGTACGAGCCGGGCGAGTCCACCGACACGCTGAAGGACGGCACCACCGTCACGCGACGGGGTGGGCCCTCCATCGGGACGTGGAACAACCAGTTGCTCGTCATGGGCAGGTCCCCCGATGAGGTGAAGGCCGCCATCGACCGCGTCGAGGGGCGCGGGCCGGACGAGCCGCCCGCCATCTCCGAGAACAGCACGTACGGAGAGATGTACGGTGTGCTGTCCGTGGAGCACATCGCCCGGCTGCTGCCGAAGGAGCAGGCGGCGCTCGCGCAACGGCTGCGTGACGTGGCCCAGAACGTGGAACTGCACCTGGACGCCAGCTCGGACGTGGCGCTGGTGGCGGAGATCCAGGGCGCCAACGCGGACGACGTGACGGACCTGGGCAAGTCCCTGGGCGCCGCGCTGTCACTGGCGCGCATCAAGGCCCAGGCGGGCGAGGACAAGGACCTGGCCCAGCTGCTCGACTTCGCCAAGGTGAAGCCGGATGGCAACTCCTTCACCCTGGAGATGGCCGTCCCCCTGGCCGTCATCCAGGAGCGGCTGGCCTTCTGCAAGGAGGAGCGCCGCGCCGCCGAGGCCGCTGTCCCCACCGGGAGCGAGGCCAAGGTGGGGGTCGAGCAGGCCCCAGCGCCCTGATCCACGGCCGGACGCCCGGTGGGCGCATGCTCTCCGAGCGTCCGGAGGACCGAGCGCCATGGCCAAGTCGCGGGGATCTCTGCGACACTCTCGCGCCGTAAGGCCTGTCTCACCCCCCTCGAGACAGTCCCCCGACGAGAGAACCGATTGATGATTTCACGTGTGTCGAGGGTCGCCCCGTTGCTGTTCGGCTCGGGGCTCTGCGCCCTTGTCTACCAGACGGTGTGGCTGCGGGAGTTCCGTCTCATCTTCGGCGCCAGCACCGCGGCGTCGGCGGCCGTGCTGGCCATCTTCATGGCGGGGCTGGGACTGGGCGGTGTGCTCCTCGGCGCGCGCGCGGACCGGAACCCACGCCCGCTGAACTACTACGCCAACCTGGAGCTGCTCATCGCGGCCAGCGCGGGCCTGAGCCCGTTCCTGGTGGAGCTGGCGCGCGCGGCCTACATCGGCGTCGGCGGCACGCCCAGCCTGGGGCTCTTCGGCGGCAGCGTGGCGCGGCTGGTGCTCTCCACGCTCGTGCTCGCCGTGCCGACGGTGCTGATGGGCGGCACGCTGCCGGCCGCCGCGCGCGCGGTGCAGTCGGATGAGGACCCCGCGCGTCGACACCTCGCCATCCTCTACGGCGTCAACACGCTGGGCGCCGTCACCGGCGCGACGCTGTCCACCTTCTTCATGCTGGAGGTGTACGGCAACCGCACCACGCTGTGGATCGCCTGCCTCCTCAACGCGGCCGTCGCCATCTGCGCGCGCAGCGTGAGCCGCTCCATGGAGCCGGAGGCCGCGACGGCGAAGCCCCAGGCCGCGTCCGAGCCCTCCGCCGCGCCCGTCGCTGCTGACGTCGTCGCCGCACCGGTGGCGCAGCCCTCGAGCTCCGTGGCGCGCGCGACGCCGTCGTCCATGTTCGCGCTGGTGGCGGCCCTGCTCGTCGGCTTCTCGTTCCTCCTGATGGAGCTCGTCTGGTACCGGATGCTGGGCCCCATCCTGGGCGGGACCACCTTCACCTTCGGCCTCATCCTGGCCATGGCGTTGCTCGGCATCGGCCTGGGTGGCGCGGCCTACTCCATCGTCTTCCGGCATCGGCCGGCCACGCTGTCGGGCTTCGCGCTGACGTGTGCCCTGGAGGCCGCGTTCATCGCCCTGCCCTTCGCGCTGGGAGACAGGCTCGCGGTGTTCGCCGCGCTGCTACGCCCCTTGGGCGGCGCCGGCTTCGGCGGGATGATGCTGGGTTGGGCGCTGGTGGGCTCGGTGGTCATCCTCCCCGCCGCGTTCATCTCCGGCGTGCAGTTCCCGCTGCTGCTCGCGCTCGTGGGCAAGGGCAGTCAGGACGTGGGCAAGCAGGTGGGCCAGGTCTATGCCTGGAACACGGTGGGCTCCATCGTCGGCTCACTGGCGGGGGGCTTCGGTGTGATTCCGCTGATGAGCGCGCCGGTCACCTGGCAGCTCGTCGCGGGCATCCTCGCCGTGCTGGGCCTCGCGTCCGCGGTGCTGTCGCTGAAGCTGGAGCGCCAGGTGCCGGCGCTGTTCGCTCCCGTCTCCGTCGCCGTGCTCGCGCTGGTGCTGCTGTCGACCCAGGGCCCCACCGCGGCGTGGCGGCACGGGAGCGTGGGCGCCGGACGCGCCGCGCTCGCCAACCCGACGCTCAACCACATCGATGCATGGGTGCGCAGCAAGTCGCGCGGCATCGTGTGGGAGAAGGATGGCGTCGAGAGCAGCGTCGCGCTCAACTCCGACAACGGCCTGTCCTTCATCGTCAACGGCAAGTCGGACGGCAACGCCATCGGTGATGCGCCGACCCAGGTGATGAGCGGGCTGCTGGGCGCCCTGCTCCATCAGGAGGCCCGCAACTCGCTCGTCATCGGCCTGGGAACCGGCAGCACCGCGGGATGGCTGGGCGCCGTGCCGGGCATGGAGCGCGTGGACGTGGTGGAGATCGAGCCCGCCATCCTCGACGTCGCGCGGCGATGCGAGGCGGTCAACCAGAAGGTGATGGACAACCCCAAGGTCCACACGTTCATCGCCGACGCGCGCGAGGTGCTGCTCACCACGCGGCAGCGCTACGACATCATCTTCTCCGAGCCGTCCAATCCCTACCGCGCGGGCATCTCCAGCCTCTTCACGCGCGACTTCTATCAGGCCGTGAAGGAGCGCCTGGCCGAGGGCGGCATCTTCGTCCAGTGGCTCCAGGCCTATGAAGTGGACGCGCTCACGGTGCAGAGCGCCTATGCCACGCTCTCCTCGGAGTTCGAGGCCGTGGAGACGTGGCAGGTCCACTCCGGGGACCTGCTGCTGGTGGCGACGCGCAAGCCGCTGGTCCACGACGTCGACAGGATGCGGACCCGCATCGCCGAAGAGCCCTACCGCAGCGCGCTGCGCGCCACCTGGCGCACGGACGAGGTGGAGGGCGTGCTCGCGCGCTTCGTGGCCGGTCCGGCCTTCACCGCCAAGGTCGCGGAGGAGAGCCAGGAGCTCATCAACACGGACGACGTGTCGTTCATGGAGTTCGCCTTCGCGCGCAGCCTGGGCCGGGACACCGGATTCTCCATCCGCACGCTGTGGTCCATGACGAACGTGCTGGGCACGGGCCGTCCGGACATCAAGGGAAAGGTGGACTGGGACCGGGTGGCCATCAACCGCGCCTGGTACACCATCCCGCTGTCGCGCGAGGAGGCCAACAGCTCCCTCGTGAAGGGCTGGGTTCCCATCATCGATGCGTTCAACAAGGGGCAGCTGGGCGCCATCCACGCGCATTGGAAGAAGGAGCGGTGGGAGCCGGTGGGCCCGCGCGAACAGCTGGTGCTGGCGCGGGTGCTCGCGAGTGTCGGCGACGAGGAGGCCCTGAAGTATCTCGAGCCCATGCGCGCGACGCTCCCCGTGGAGGCGGACCTGCTCGAGGGTGTGCTGCGAATGCGACAGCGCAAGCTGCCCGAGGCCGCCGCCCTGTTCGAGCGAGGACTCATCGCCCTGCGCACGAATCCATGGCCGGCGCGCGAGGTGACCTCCTCCATCTTCGCGGAGCTGGCCGTCATCGCCCGCACGGACAAGGCCCTGGGCCGCAAGCTGGTGGACGTGCTGGCCGTGCCGTTCGCGGCGGACTCGCTGACCGTGGCGCGCGAGGAGACCCGCATCGAGCTCGCGAAGCTCGTGGACTGGATGGGCCTGTGTGTCTCCGTGCTGGAGCCCACCGAGCCCTTCACCGTCTGGGACAGCAAGATGCTGGATGACCGGCGGCGCTGCTACGAGCACCACGGCCACCCCATGGCACTCAACGCGGAAGCGGACCTGCAACGACTCATCTCCCAGGCCCCGGCTGTGTTCATGAGCCAGACGATGGAGACTCCCGCGCCCGTGCAGCAGTCCTCGGATGCGGCCCCCACGCCCGCGGCGCCCACCGCCCCGGGTCAGGCCACCGAGACGGCGCCGTAGCACGGACGCACCGAGGGCGGCCCACACCGGGCCGCCCTCACACCACCATGGCGCGCACCTCGTCCGTGAAGGCGTGCTCGTCCTCGGTGTGCACCACCAACGGTGGCAGGACGGTCAGCTCCGGGGGTCCCCCCTTCACCGCGTGCAACAGCACCAGCTTCGCGGGCCGGTCCGCACGCGGATGGACCCACCGCACCACGCGCGGCTCCAGCCCGAAGACGCGCAGCACCGTCACCAGCTCCGCGAAGCGTGACGCCGGGTACACCATGCACAGCCCTCCCCGGGGTTCGAGCAGGTGCGCAGCGGCCCTCGACACGTCCGACAGCTCGCACGCGAGCTCATGCCTCGCCAGCGCCTTCTCCGTGGACAGGCTGGTGTGCCCCGTCGCCCGCGCGCGGTAGGGCGGATTGCACAGCACCTGCGCGAAGCCGCCCGCCGGGAACTGCTCGTCCACGCGCCGCAAATCCCCCAACACCAGCGACACCTCGCGCTCGCAGTGGTTGAGCAGCACGTTGCGTCGCGCCAGGGAGAACAGGCCCGGCTGCAGCTCGAGCCCGAGGAGGTCCTTGCCGCGCCACCGACAGGCGAGCACCAGCGGGATGATGCCGCAGCCCGTGCCCAGGTCCATCAGCCGCCCGCGCCCCGCGCCGCCCACCGACACCGCGAAGTGCACCAGCAACAGCGGGTCCAACGTGAAGCGATAGCCCAGCCGGCGCTGGAGCACCCGCACCGCTCCGCCACAGATGGCATCCAACGTCTCGCCGGGCCCCGCCTGGAGCTCCGGCGCCGAGCGCCCCGACTCGTCCGGCGCGCTGTGCGTCAGCACCCTCACGCGGGCGGACTACGCTTCCGTGTCGAGGAACAGCAGGCCCGCCGGAGGCAACGGCTCCACACGGAGTGTCCTCGGCGGCAGCGTGGCCTGCGCCTCCATCACCGCGCGCACCTCCCAGATGGGCGGCGGATTGAGCGCGAAGCCGACCTGGAACGTGCCCGACTCCACCCCCTTCACCAGCGTCTCCAGCCCCTGCACCGGGAACACCTGGGGATGTCCCGCCGCCTCGGGCTCGCGGATGCCCAGCACCGTCCTCAGCACCAGCGCGTTGAGCAGCGCCAGGTCCAGGCTGCGCAGCGTCGGGTTGCGCGGCGCGCCCTTCAGGTGCGCCAGGTCCAGCCCCTGCCGGAAGCGCAGGATGCGCCCCCTGCCGCCCGGCAACACCAGCAGCACCGCGTGGTGCCCGGTGATGAGCGTCGCCAGCCGCTCCCGCGCGGCGACGAGCCCTCGAGGTGTGTCGAGCGGCTCGTCCAGCTCGTACACCCGCGCGTACGCGGTGACGAGGGTGAGGAAGGTCTCCTCCTTGAACGTCTCCACGCCCTTGAGCGCGCGGTGGATGGGGAGCACCTCCAGCCCCGGGTCCGACAGGGGCACCACCGCGGCCAGCGTGGGCCCGCCTTCCGCCAGCGCGCTGAGCGGGCGCATGGGGGCCTCGTCCAGCACGGCCTGGATGCGCTTGGAGACGGGCGAAGGTTCGATGCGGCGCAGCGACAGCGGGTGGCCGTCGTAGTCGCCCTCCCACACCAGGGCGGAGCGCTCGCTCGCCTCGGCCAGCAGGCCCCGGAAGACCCCATGGTCGTCCGCGGTCAGCGTGACGGCGGGCTCGGCCTCCCACGCACGGGGCCGGTACGGGTCATCCTCCAGCGGGGTGCCCGCGTCCGGCCGCAGCGAGCACAGCAGGTAGCGGACCGGTGGGCCGCCCAGCTTGCCCGCCGGGCTGTGGACCTCCACCACGTAGAGCGCGGGCCGGGCGTCGCGCAGCAACGTGCCCGACTCCCGCTGGCGTCGCAGCTCCGCCGAGGGGTTGGCGGCCTCCAGCAGGGGCCGGACGTGGGAAGGCTGGGGCACCGCGTTGCTGCGCGGCACGTAGCCGCTGGGCTCGAGGGTCCGAGCCAGCGGGGTCAGCAGGGCCGTGAAGGGATGGACGCGCGCCATGTCGCGAGGAAAGGTGGTGTCTGCCTCCCCTCGGTGCCACGACGCATGCTCGCCCGCCCCCCGGGCCGTCTACCACCAGACGTTGCGGTAGGGCCGGTCCTTGGCGGACTTCAGCGCGGAGCGGTCCACGCTCTCCTCCCACAGCAGGCTCACCGTGGTGATGGCGCCCGCGGAGCCGAGGAAGGACAGCACGTACGGCGTCGACTGGTCGAAGCCGCCCAGCACCAGGCCGGAGATGAGCAGCACCGCCGCGCCCACGCCCGCGCCGAACAGGTCCGCGCGCAGAATCTGCGAGGGCGTCGGGTTGTAGCGCATGGTGGCCAGCGCCAGCGCGCCCGCGCCGATGCCCGGCGCGAGCAGCAGCGTGTCCCGCCACGTCTTCGAGGAGATGTCCGTTCCGGAGAAGTGGATGACGGCCAGCAGCAGCGCCGCGTAGGCCGCGCCCCACCCCGCGCCGGAGGAGATCAACAGGCCGTCGTTCAGCGGGAGCTGCCCGCCGCCGAGCCCCGCCGTCAGCCACGCGCCCAGCTCCGCGCCCAGGAACGCGGACCAGGTGAGCACCCCCGCGTCCTGGGTGAAGAGGTCCATGAAGCCGGCCATGAAGGCGCCGCCCACGCCCGAGTTGATGATGGTGAAGGACGCCATGGGCTTGTCCACCCAGTTGTTGAATTGCCACCAGGAGGACGCGCCGAAGCCCAGGCCCGCGCCAATCAACGTGCCGGCCAGCATCGCCTCGCGCGAGCTCTGGTCGAAGTCGAAGTCATTGGCGAACGCCTGCGTGAAGAAGCCACCCAGCGCGCCCAGCGCGGTGTGATGCGCGATGAAGCGGAAGCTGCCCGGCCCCGACAGGAAGGGCCCCAGGCGCTGACGCCCATCCAGGATGGCGCCGCTGTCCACATACGGCGGCGGCGTGGCCGAGGCCGACGGCGTCAGCGACGCGGGCGTGCCGTCCTGCGTCAGCGGTGACTGGCGCAGGTCCGGCGCGTCCGCGCGCGGCACGTCTGACGTTTGTGGAGGGTTGTCCACGCGAGGCATCGTCGCCGGGTTCGGAGGAGTGGCCGGCACGGTGTTCGACGGCGGCGGCTCGGCCATCCGAGGGTCGGCGTACGGGTCCACGGGCGGCAGCGGCGACGGCTCCGGCGGAGTCGAGGGCGCGGGATCCTGCGGAGGATACGCGGGCTGCGCCGGAGCCGGCTCCGACGGGTACGACGAGCCCACCTGGGCGCGCGCGCCTTCGGGCGTCGCGAGCAGCAGCGTGAAGACGGAGCAGAGACAGAGCCAGTTTCGCAGAGGTGACACGCAAGGACTCCTTGGGTCCAAACGACACAAGACCACAACCCAGGCCCGGGTGGTGTTTTTTGCGCGCACCTGGGCGGGTGGAAGTGTGTCTCGGTGGCTCGAAGCGTCACGGGCACGGCATTCGTGCACGGCTGCTTCAATTCCCTCGCGACCCGGAGCGACCTCGGGCATCCGTGCACATCATGCCCAACGGGTTCTCGTGGTCCGAGCTCGATGTCGACTCCGCTCGTGTGGTCGTCATCAAGGATGTCCCCCTGCCCTCCTCACGTCGGGACTTCGTCCTGTACTGGTGCATGGTCAACCATCGCGCCGAGGAGAACCACGCGCTCGATGCGGCCATCGCGCTGGGCAACCACCTGGGGTTGCCCGTCGTCGTGTATCAAGCGCTGCGTCCGGACTACCCCCATGCATCGGACCGGCTCCACGCGTGGGCGCTGGAGGGCATGGTGGACCTCGCGTCGGCCTTCGCGTCGCGCGGCCTGCCCTACTGGCTGGAGCTGCCGCGCACGACGAAGCAGCATCGCCCCCGACTGGCGGAGCTGGGACGGCGCGCGGCGGCGGTGGTGTCCGACCTCTTCCCCACGTACATCATCCCCGGCCACTTGCGAGGCGCGGCCAAGGCCCTGGATGTGCCGCTGTTCGCGGTGGACGCCTCGTGCGTGGTGCCCATGCAGCGCATCCCCACGGTGCAGGCCGGCGCGTACACGCTGCGCCCCAAGCTCCAGAAGCTGTGGCCCGAGTACCTTGGACGGACGTTGCGCGCGCGTCCGGTGAAGGCCGCGGCCGCGGGGCGCGCCCTGGAGCCGGACTTCGAGCTGGCCGACGCGAAGCAGGCCCGGCAGGAGCTGTCCGCCTTCCACATCGACCACAAGGTGGCGGCGCTCGAGGAGCGCGGTGGACGCAAGGCGGCGCTCAAGACGCTGGAGGCCTTCCTCCACGGCAAGCTCGACGGCTACGACACCGAGCGCAATGACCCCGGCCGCGCGCACCAGTCCGGCCTGTCCCCCTTCTTCCACTGGGGCAACCTCTTCGCGGGCGAGGCGGCCCGGGCGGCCATCCGCGCGCGTGGCACGGACCACCCCGCGGTGAGGAGCTTCCTCGAGGAGCTGCTGGTGCGGCGCGAGCTGGGCTTCAACTTCTGCTTCCACACGCCCGAGGACAAGCAGCTCTCCGTGGAGTCCCTGCCGGGCTGGGCGCGCGAGACGCTGTCCACCCACCAGAAGGACCCGCGCGAGCACCTGTACTCCCTGGAGCAGTTGGAGCACGCGCGCACGGCGGACGGCCTGTGGAACGCGGCGCAGCGCGAGCTCCTGGAGCGCGGCCGCATCCACAACTACCTGCGCATGCTGTGGGGCAAGAAGATCCTCGAGTGGAGCGCCACGCCCGACGAGGGCCTGAAGCGCATCGCCCACCTCAATGACAAGTACGCAGTGGACGGCAGGGACCCCGCGAGCGTGGCCAACTTCATGTGGGTCCTGGGGCTGCACGACAGGCCGTTCCAGGAGCGCAAGGTGCTGGGCAAGGTGCGGCCGATGAGCTCGCCGCGCACGGCGGAGAAGTTCAACCTGGCGCCTTACATGACGCGCTGGGGCCGGCCGGGAGATCCGCCGGTGAAGCTCAAGCGCTCACGCCGCGTCCAGGAGTGATGCGCCGGGCCGTTGACATTCGTGCGCTCAAGGGTGACTCGGCGGTTCCCTTCTCGGCCCGGCGTCGATAAACGAATGGCCAGGACACTGAAATCAGGAGCCGTGCCATGGGCATGCTGAAGTTCGATATCCCCCACTCCCTGCCGAAGGACCAGGTGAAGCAGCGCGTCGAGGAGCTCCTCCGGTACTGGGGTGGCAAGTACGGAGTGAAGGCCGACTGGCAGGGCGAGGGCGCCAAGATTGTCGGCAAGGTGATGGGCATCCAGCTGGACGCCTCGTTCGTCATCACCGACAAGGCCGTCGAGGGCGAGGGCACGGACCCGGGCATGCTCCTGCGCGGGCAGGCCAAGTCCTACCTCCAGAAGAAGTTCGGCGCCGTGCTGGACCCCAGCAAGTCGCTGGACCAGGTGAAGTCCTCGCTGGACTGAGGGCCCTCGGCCTCCGCGCGACACTCAGTGCGGAGGCTGCTCCTCCAGCGCGGCGAGCGCATAGCGCGCCGCGCGGGAGATGGCCTCGGCCGAGTCCAGCATCTCCGGGTAGTGCCCCGCCAGCGTGCGCTGGGGGAAGCGCAGCTGCGCAATCGCGTTGCGGTAGCTGCGACGGGCCGCCTCGGAGTCGTGGCTGCGCTCCTGCACCTGTGCCAGCAGGTAGTGGCCGATGGCGAGCGTGGGCTCCAGGAAGAGCGCCTTGCCCAGCTCCGAGCGCGCCTCCCGCAGCTCCCCGGCCTGCAGCGCGGCCACGCCACCGAACACGCGCGCCTCCACGCACAGCGGCTCGCGCTGGATGGCCTGGGCGAACGCCTCCCGCGCCTCGGTGATGCGGCCGGTGAGCGAGTAGAGATTGCCCAGCGTGAGCAGCGCGTCGAGATCACTCGGCTCGTCCACCAGCAGGCGCTGCACGCCCTGGATGGCGGCGGGGAAATCCCCCTGCGTCATCTTCCGCACCGCCATGGCCAGCCGCTCCGCGGGAGGCAGCAGCTTGGGCCATGCGGTGGCGGCGGGAAGCTCACCGGTGACGGTGCGCGCGGGCGCGGACACCGCCGGCAGCTCCACGGTGGGACGCGTGCGGACCGCGTCCGCGGCGCTCACCGCCGGCAGCTCCACGGTGACGCGGGGACGGCCCAGGTCGTTGGTCTTCGTCGTCGCGGGCGGATGCGTGCCGGAGGCCTGCGTCGTGGACGCGGCGGGCAGCGGGCGCACGGCCGGGAAGGCACCGGAGAGCGCGCCGGGACCTCGGGTGGACGCGGTGTCCGGGGTGCTCGCGCGAGGACGGGCGCCCTGGGCCAGCTCGACCGCGGGGCGGGCGTAGACGGCCGGGGAGAAGGGCTCGGGCTCCGGCGCGCGGGCCTGAGGCTCGGTGGAGACGGGGTACGGGTGGATGCGCAGCGGCGGCGGACGGTAGCCCTTGTCGCTGGGCGGGCGCCGGTACACGAAGGCGCCGTCGACCTCGATCATCTCGAAGCGGTCATAGACCTTGAAGAGGCTCTCCGAGTACCCGAGGAACAAGAGCCCCCCGGGCCGGAGCGCGCTCAGGAAGCGGTCCATCAGCCCGCGGATGGTGGGCAGGTCGAAGTAGATGATGACGTTGCGGCAGAGGATGAGGTCCAGCGAGTTCAGCGCGACCTTGTCGAAGACGGGGACCGCCAGGTTCTGTCCATCGAAGCGGATGTACTCACGCAGCGCGGGCAGCGCCTCGTGGCCATCCTCGACGGGGCGGAAGAAGCGGGCCAGCCGCTCCGGATGGATGCTGATGCTCCGGCGCGTGGAGAACCTCCCCTGCCGGGCGGCCTCCACCGCGGCCAGGTTCAGGTCGGTGGCCCACAGGTCCACCTCCGCGGACAGCGCCCCCAGCTCCGCCAGCACCATGGCCATGCTGTAGGGCTCCTCGCCCGTCGCACAGCCCGCGGACCAGATGGACACCTTGCGCATCTCCCGCCGCGCGCGGGCGAGCAGGTCCGGCAGCACGCTCTTCTCCAGCGCGCGGAACTGCTTGGCGTCGCGGAAGAACTCCGTGTGCCCCACCGTCACCAGGGGCAACAGCGAGCGCAGCTCCTCCTCGCCCCCCACGCCCGTCAGGCGCTGGAGGTAGCGCTCCGGCTCCTCGATGCCGAGCACGGGCATGCGGGTGGACAGGGCCAGCCGCAGGCTGTGGAACCCATCCGGGGTGATCTTCAGCCCCGCGCGCTCCAGGAGGAGCGCGGCCAGCTGCTGAAGCACTTTGTTGCTCACGTTCAGCACGCTTCCACCCACTGCACCAACGTGGGGCCGATGCGCTCCAGCGGCAGCACCTCCTGCGCCGCCCCGAGCAACACCGCCTCGCGAGGCATGCCCCACACCGCGGACGTGCTCTCATCCTGGGCGATGGTCCGCCCTCCCCGCTCCCGGATCTCCTTCATCCCCCGAGCCCCATCCCGCCCCATTCCCGTCAGGATGACTCCGACACAGCGCGAGCCGAAGGACTCCCCGGCCGAAGTGAGCAGCATGTCACACGAGGGCCGGAATCCACGGAGCGCGGGCCCCGAGTCCAGCTCCAACCTGCCCTCGGGTCGCACCAACAGGTGACTGCCCGACGGGGCGATGTACACCGTCCCGGGCACCATCACCATGCCGTGCTCCGCCTCCGTCACTCCCAGCGCCGTCTCCATCGTCAGCCAGTGCGCGAGGCCCTCCGTGAAACCCTCGCTGATGTGCTGGCAGTAGGCGATGGGCGCGGGAAAGTCTCGTGGAATCTTCCGCAGTACCTGTGCGACCGCCTTGGGCCCCCCCAGGGAGGCGGCAATGGCCACCAGGGGATAGGGCGGCGCGGGCAGGTCCTCCTTGGGCAGCTTCGCCGAGGGGCGCGTCTGGGTCTGCCGCACGGCCTTCACCTGGGCCAGCATCACCAGCTTGCGCGACACGTGGGCCCAGAACTCCGGGCCCGGAATCGCGGGGCGCTCCATCACGTCCAGCGCGCCCAGGGCCATGGCCTGGAAGGCCTCCTGGCCGGTGAGGGCCCCGGGGTGGAGCGCCAGCACGGGCACGGGCCGCCCCGCCATCACCTGCTCGATGGCCTCCAGCGCCTCCAGGCCGGTGAGGTCCACCAGCGCCACGTCCGGGAAGTGGCGCTGCACGGCGACGAGCGCGCCGGGGAAGTCGACCTCGGCGGGCCCCACCGGGACGAGCGACTCGCCGTCGAACAGGCCCCGGGCCGCGAGCGCGCGCAGCCCCTTGCCCACCATGAGCACCCTGAACGCCATCGCCGCCGCGACCGGTCCGCCCAAACGCCGCTCCTCAGGTCAGCCGATCGATGGCCTGGGCGAGCACTTCCACGCCCAGCTCTCCCTTGACGAGGTACGCGTCCGCGCCCGCATCCAGGCCGCGCCGCTTGTCCTCGGGCGAGGCGAGCGACGACAGGATGATGACGGGGATGCGTGCCACGGCGGGGGTCGACTTCAGCCTGCGCGCGAGCGAGAAGCCGTCCATCTTCGGCATCTGCACGTCGGTGAGGATGAGGTCGTAGGTGTTGTTCTGCACCTTGCCGTAGGCCTCCTCGCCGTCCTGCGCCTCCTCCACCATGTGCCCCAGCGCCTTGACGAGCGCGCCCTCGGTGGCGCGGGCAATGGGCGAGTCGTCCACCAGCAAGACCCGCAGACGCTTGGCGGCCGGAGCCTGGGTGACGGGCCGCGCCATGCGGCGCACCTCCGTCATGATGTCTGGGACGTGCAGCAGCACGGCGATGCGACCGTCCTCCAGCGCGGCGGTGCCCGCGATGAAGGGCGCGCCCTTGAGGAACTCCCCGCCGCACGGCTTCACCGCCACCTCGCGCTCGTCCACGAAGCCGTCGACGACCAGCGCCGCGTGGTCCTCGCCGTGGCGCACGACGACGGCCGGCGGCTTGTCGAAGCGGTTGCCGCCGTTGAGGCCGAGCAGCGGCCCCAGCGCGACGAGCGCCGTGGGCTTGCCCCGGTGGCGCACCGCGAGGGTGCCGAAGATCTCCAGCCGGTCCTCCGGCTTGACGCGCATCACGGCCTCGACGTCCGCGGCGGGCATGCCGTAGACGTCGTCGCCCAGGCGCACCAGCAGCACCTTCATCAACGCGAGCGACTGGGGCAGCCGCAGGGTGATGGTGGTGCCACGACCGATGCGGCTGTTGACGCCGACGGAGCCGCCGAGCGTCTCCACCTTGCGCTTCACCACGTCCATGCCCACGCCGCGGCCGGACAGCTCGCTGACCTGCTCGCGGGTGGAGAAACCCGGACGGAAGATGAGCTCGATGGCCTCGCGCTCCGACAGCGAGGCGGCCTGCACCGCGGTGATGAGGCGCTTGTTGATGGCCACCTGGCGCAGGCGCTCCGGGTCGATGCCGCGCCCGTCGTCCTCCACCTCGATGTGCAGCATGTCGCCGTCCACGCGCACGCGGATGCGGATGCGGCCCGTCTGCGGCTTGCCCAGCGCCTGGCGCGTGTCCGGGGACTCCAGGCCGTGGTCCACCGAGTTGCGCAAGAGGTGCACCAGCGCGTCGCGCACGTCGCCCAGCATGGATCGGTCCACGCCGATGTCGGCGTTCTCGATGAGCAGGTCCACTTCCTTCGTCTGCGTGCGCGCCATGTCGCGCACCGCACGCGGGAAGGCGTCGAACACCGTGGACAGCGGCACCAGCCGGGCCTCGGCCACGTGGTCCGCCATCTTCGACAGGTTGCCGTGCAGCGTGTTGATGCCGTCGTCGTTGCGCCGCACGAAGCGGAACGCATCGTCGCGCAGCATGTGCAGGTCGCTCTCGACGCGGTCCAGCTGCGCGCGCACCTCCAGCGGGATGTCCAGCGCCTCCGCCAGGCGCAGGAACCGGTCGCCCATGCGGCTGAAGCGCTCGAACAGCTCCTCCGTCTCGGAGCTGCGCAGCCGCCCTCGGGCGCTCTCCACCAGCAGGTCGCCGGCGAGCAGCCCCAGCGAGTCCAGCACCTCCACGTTGACGCGGATGGTGCGGTCGGCGATGGCCGACTTGGCGGCGCTCGGGGCCTCCTCCTCCGCGCGGCCCGACGCGGGCGCGGGAGCATGGGCCACGGGCGCGGCGACGACGGGCGCCTCCACCACCGGAGCCCGGACCACGGGCGCCTGCACCGGCGCGGCCACCACGGGGGCGGGCGCGGGCGGCGGGGGCTTCGCGCCGGGGATGGCGGGCGCGGCCTGACCGGAGACCTCCGCCAGCGCGCGGACCATGTCCTCGCTGGCGGGCGTGCCGGTGTTGGCACCGGACAGGTCCTCGATGAGGTCCGACAGGACGTCGCAGGCACGGAGCATGACGTCCGTGGCGATCTCCGTGGCCGTGCGTCCCTCGCGCTCGGCGCGCAGGACGTCCTCCGCCGCGTGGGCGAGCTGACCGATGGCGGCGAGGCCCAGCATGCGGGCCTCTCCCTTCATCGTGTGCAGCTCGCGCGCGACGTCGTCCGCGGCCTGGTCCGCGGTTTCCTTCTCCAGGTCCAACACGCCCAGCTGAATCTTCTGGAGGCGGTCGGCCGTGACCTCCTGGAACTTCTTCAGGAGGGATTTCTTGAGAGCCTCGGTGTCCATGGGCGGTGAGTGCTGCGCACCCTCCCCTTCCCGGAAGAGCTAGTCGGCCTTGAAGCGCTTGATGAGCTCCGCGAGACGAGCGGCCAGCTGCGTGAGCTCCGCGGCCGCGCCCGTCGCCTGCTTCGACGCCTGCGTCGTCTGACGCGTCACGTCCTCGATCTCCGCCATGGACGCCACCACCTGCTCGGTGGCCGTGCGCTGCTGCTGCGTGGCGAGGTTGATGACGCGCGCGGCGTCGCTCGTCTCCTGCACGCCGGCGAGGATGCCCTCGACGGCCTGCGCGGCGACGGCGCCCAGCTTCTCACCGGACTCGGTGGCGGACTTGGACGCCTCGGCGGCGCCCGCGGCCGCGGCGGTGGCCTCGCGGATCTCCGTGATGAGGTTCTTGATCTCCTTGGTGGAGTCCAGGACGTTCTCCGCCAGCCGGCGCATCTCCGCCGCGACGATGGAGAAGCCCTTGCCCGCCTCACCCGCGCGGCTGCCCTCGAGCGCCGCGTTCAGCGCGAGCAGGTCCGAGCGGTCGGCGATCTCGTCGATGACCTCCACCACGGTGCCGATGCGCTCCACGCGCTTGGACAGCTTGGCGATGGAGTCCGCCACCGCGACGCCGTCGCTGCGGATCTGCTGCATCGCCTGGATGAACTCACCGATGGCGCCCCGGCCCGCGCGCGCCGCGCCCAGCGTCTCCTCGGCCACGCGCGCCACGCTGCCCGCGTTCTCGGCGATCTGCGCGGAGGCGTGCTTGAGCTCCTCCATGGTCGCCGTCGTCTCGTGGATGGCGGCGGCCTGCTCCGTGGAGGACGTCTCGTGCTGCGTGGACGCCGCGAGCACCTGGTTGGCGGACGAGGACAGCCTCAGCGCCGCCTCGTTGATCTCCCGCACGAACGTGCGCAGCGTCTCGATGACCTTGCCGAAGCCCTCGAGCAGCGGCCCCAGCTGGGGGTCCTCGGTGGTGGTGTTCCACCGGGACAAATCGCCCTCGCGCACCAGGCTGATGAGCGCGTCCAGGGCCTGGTCGATCTCCTGCGCCGCCACGTGCTTGCGGTGCTCGGAGCTGGCGAAGTTGTCCAGCACCTGGTTGAGCAGGTGGGCCAGCTCCTCGCCGCCCTCGCCCACCAGCTCCTTGGGGACGCGGGCCTGGAGGTTGCCGGCGAGCACCGTCAACAGCGTGTCGGTGAAGGCCTTGTGGGGGATGGGGGCCGCGGGCGCGGCGGCACCGGCCGCCTTGGAGGCAGGGGCCTTCCGGGCGGAACGGGCCTTGGACGTGGGCTTCTCGTTGGGGGTGTCCAGGGACATTGCGGTCAGTGCCTTCCTTGAGTTCCTCGGGTCCTGGCGGTCTCCACCAGGTCAATCAGCAACACGGTGCGGGCTTCTTCCAGGCACACACCGACGGCATAAGCGGCCGCGCCCGCCGTGGGGGGCATGCGGCGAAGTTGAGTCACGGGGATGGGGCGCACGCCCCGGACGGCGTCCACCTTCAGGTGGCCCTCGCCCTCCGGCGTGTCGAACACCAGCGCGCGATTGCCCCGGTGCAACAGGCCCAGCTCCGGCAGGGTGATGTCCTCCGGCAACGAGCGATCGATCCGCAGCACCTGCGACGCGTCCGTGCCGAACACGCCCCCGCCGATCTCGAAGAAGAGGATGTCCACCTCCTCCACCTTCTCCTCCAGGTCGAGCGACTCGTCGTTCATCGGGCCACCGCGCGCTGCCTGGCCGTCTGCAAGAGCTTGGAGAAGTTGAGCAGGTTGATGCTGTCCTGCGGCGTGGCGCCCGGCACCACGCCCATCAGGTGCTCGGCCGCCGCGTCACCGCCCAGCGGCGGTGGGAGGATGTCCGCCACGGGGATGCGGCGCAGGCCCAGCACCGTGTCGGCGACGACCCCGGCGACGATGCTCCCGGTGATGCCGATGAACAGGCGCGTGCGGGGACCGATGCGCGCCTCGCCCTTGGAGAGGAAGCGCAGGAGGTCCACCACGGGCAGCACCTCGCCGCGGTGGCCCGTGACGCCCATGATGAAGGAGGGCGTCCTCGGCAGGGGGGTGAGCAGGCCGGCGCGGAACACCTCGAGGACGTTCTCGCTGGGCACGCCGAGCCGCAGGTCTCCCACCCGGAAGCAGAAGAACTCCTGCTCCGGTCGGGCTTGGACGGCCACGGCGCGGTCCGGAGCCATCCGGAGTGCTCGCTGGAGGGGAGTCGAGGTCGTGGTCAAGGCGTCCGAGTATCCGGAGGGGACGAAAACCGGTCAAGTGTCGGCATCAAGCTGGCCGGCCGCTCGCCGTTTCGATGGTCCGCGCTGAACCAAAGGTGTAGGGTTCCACCCCGAATCCTTTGAGGAGGACGATGTCGCGCGTACTGGTCATTGATGACAGCCCGATGCTGGTGGAGCTCACCGTCCGGGCCCTCACCGCCGCCGGCTATCAGGTGAGCGGGGCCCAGGACCTGACGAGCCTCAACCAGAAGCTCTCCGAGGGGCCGTTCGCGCTCATCCTCATGGACGTGAACATGCCGGAGATGTTCGGCGACGACGTCGTCGAGTACCTCCGGAGCCAGAAGAAGGTCACCTCCAAGCTGGTGCTCTACTCCGACATCTCGGAGGCGGAGCTGGCCGGCAAGACGAAGGCCTCCGGCGCGGACGGCTACATCCTCAAGAGCGGCGGCCTGGAGGCCGTCATCAGCGGCGTGATGAACCTCATCGGCGCCCCCGCCCTGGGTGTCCCCGCCGCCGTCCCCGCTCCCGCCGCGCCCGCCTCCACGGAGGCCCCCCAGGCGGCCCCCGCCGCGCCCGCGCCCATCGCCTCCACGGGCCTCAAGGCCGCGCCCAGCACGGGCGGCCGCAAGCCGCGCATCCTCATCGTCGACGACAGTGAGATGACCGCGCGGATCATCGAGGCGGACCTGGTCGCCAAGGGCTTCGAGGTCCACGTCGCGGACACCGCGGACAAGGCCACGAAGATCATCCTCAAGAAGCAGACGCGTCCGGACCTGGTGCTGCTGGACGTGCGCATGCCCAACGTGAACGGCGAGCAGTTCTGCCGCTTCATCAAGAGCAACAGCCTCTTCAAGGGCATCAAGGTGCTCTTGTGCTCCGGCGAGAATGTCGAGGAGCTCCAGCGCATCTGCCGCGAGGCTGGCGCCGACGGCTACATCCCCAAGGACGCCGTGATGGGCAACCTGGTGGCCAAGGAGCTGATGCCCCCCGGCGGCGAGTAGCCCTCCGCCCACGTCGTCCCGTCCTGGATGAAGGGCCCTCCTCACCGGGCCCCATCCTCCCGAGTCGAGCGCCCTACCCGCGCCCCGCGGCGTTCTCGCGCTCCTCGAGTCCCCGCGCGAAGTTGCCGATGATGATGCCGGGCCGCGCCGCCTTCAGCCGCTGCAGCAGCGTGCGCACGCCCACCGGCTCTCCGCCCGCGCCCACGTCGCGCGCGGCCTCCAGGTACTGGAGCGGGTCGATGGCCAGCGAGCGCGTCTGCACCTGGTCCACGCGGTACTTCTTCACCAGCCGCTCCAGCGCCTTCACCTCGCCCTCGCGGTCCGTGACGCCGGGGAACAGGAGCAGGTTGAGCGCCAGGTACGCGCCGCGCTCGCGCGCGAGGGCGATGGACGCCTCCACGTCCTCCCAGCCGTACTTCACCGGCTTGTAGTACGCCTCGTAGAGGCCCTTGGTCGCCGCGTTGAGCGACACGCGCACGGCGTCCAGGCCCGCGTCGAGCAGCGCCTCCAGTCCCTGGGTGAGGCTGGCGTTGGTGTTGATGTTGATGGAGCCCTTCTGCGTGCGCGCGCGCATGTAGCGGATGGACTCCGCGATGAACTTCCAGCGCGTGAGCGGCTCGCCCTCGCAGCCCTGGCCGAAGCTCACCATGGTGCGGCCCTGCGCGTTCTCCAGATGGAACAGGCCGATGGCGCCCATCTCCTCCGCGGTGGGCCCGTCATCCATGCGCTCGTGCGACGCGGGAGGCCCGTCCGCCGGCTGGTCGGAGATGCAGCCCACGCATCTGGCGTTGCACATCACCGACGCGGGGATGGCCGCCTCGTCGCGGACGTAGAACGTGTTCTGCGACGTGAAGCACCGGTACAACAGCGCGCACGTCTTGAGCTGCTTGAGCACGCGGTTGTCCGGGAAGCGCTTCAGGTGCGCGTCCACGAGCGCCTTCATGTCCGGCGTGGAGTAGCGCTCCGGATCCCAATGCGAGCGGCGGTCCGTGTGGATGGCCCACGCCACCGGCCCATCCTTCCCCCACGCCGCCGCCGTGTACGCCCACTGCGGCAGCACCGGCCCGTCTCCCTTCACCTCGCCCGGAAGGAACGTGCGCGTGTAGCCCGGGGGCAGCAGCGCGCCCACCGCGTTGGGGACGAACGTCTTGCCACCCACGTTCATCTGCCGCACCAGCTCCAGTTCCCCCGTGTCGGGGTGCAGGCCCACGGGCAGCCTGCCCGGCAGGTGCACCAGCCGCCCGGCGGACGGCAGCGGGATGGGCTTGTCCTGGGGAGGAACGAGCTCTTCTCCGCTGCGCAGCGTGGCCAGCAGGTAGGGATGCTCCATCACCCGGCCCTTGGGGTCGGCGAACAGCAGCTTCGGCGCGGACGTCATGGGGACGCTAACTACCACCGGCCCCCCTTCTGTTTCGATGCCGAACCGTCATCGGACGCACTGCATTCAACGCCGCGCGTCATCCCTCCGAGGTAACAAAGGCTCACCGGTGACATGTGCACCGCTTGGGCGGACGCCTTGATTCCCTCTGGGGGCCCCGTTAGGGTCCGCGCGCTTTTTCAGTCCCCCTCTCGGAGGCAAGTCGTGATCGTCGGAGTTCCCAAGGAGATCAAAACCCGTGAGTACCGCGTCGGCATGGTGCCTGCGGGCGTGCGCGCGCTCACGAGCGCGGGCCACACGGTGCTGGTCGAGACGAACGCCGGCGTCGGCTCTGGCATCCCCGACTCGGAGTACCAGCGCGTGGGCGCGACGCTCGTCGCCAGCGCGGACGAGGTCTGGAAGCGCGCGGAGATGATCGTCAAGGTGAAGGAGCCCATCGCGCCGGAGTACGAGCGCATCCAGCCCGGGCAGATCATCTACACGTACTTCCATCTGGCCGGCGTGGACCCGGAGCTGACGAAGACGCTGGTGAAGAAGAAGGCCGCGGCCGTCGCCTACGAGACGCTGCAGCTGGATGACGGCAGCCTGCCCCTGCTCAAGCCCATGTCCGAGGTGGCCGGGAAGATGGCCATCCAGGTGGGCGCCGCGTGCCTGGAGAAGGCGCACGGTGGCAAGGGCATCCTGCTGGGCGGCGTGCCCGGCGTGCGCCGCGGCCGCGTCACCGTCATCGGTGGCGGCGTCGTCGGCCTGTGCGCCGCGAAGGTCGCCGTGGGCATGGGCGCCGAGGTCACCATCCTCGACGTCAACCTGGAGCGCCTGACCTACCTGGACGACGTGTTCCTCGGCCGCGTCAGCGTGCTCGCCTCCGACACGGAGAGCATCGCCGCCTCCGTGCGCGAGGCCGACCTGGTCGTGGGCGCGGTGCTCATCCCCGGCGGCAAGGCCCCCAAGCTCGTCTCCGAGTCGCTCATCTCCGAGATGACCCCGGGCTCCGTCGTCGTCGACGTCGCGGTGGACCAGGGCGGCTGCATCGAGACCTGCAAGCCCACCACGCACGACAACCCGACGTTCGAGGTGCACGGCGTCGTCCACTACTGCGTCGCCAACATGCCCGGCGCCGTCCCCCAGACGTCCACGTACGCCCTCACCAACACCACCCGTCCCTACTCGCGGAAGATCGCCGACATGGGCCTGGTGGAGGCCGTGAAGTCGGACCGCGCCCTGGCCCGTGCGATGAACACCTACAACGGCCACGTCACCTACGAGGCCGTCGCCAAGGACCTGGGGTACGAGTACCTCTCCATCTCCGAGGCGCTCGCGCGCAAGTAGCCCGCCCAGCAGCCTGACAGTCAGGGCACTTCCCGAGGGGGAGGCGTGGATGGCGACATCCCGTCTCCCCTTCGTTATTGAAAATGGGGAATAAAGTTCCCCGTCGGGAGTCTGGCGTACCCGAAGCGACCGGACGGGCGGGTGTGACTGGGAAGCCGTTGTTGCCAGTTCTGTTCCCGTGCATACATTGATGGGCAGGCGACAACTCATTCCCCAATTGTTTCGGGCCTCTGGAAGGCGGGACATGTTGGATTTCAGACAACCCAACCGGACGAAGCAGGAATTCGAGGAACTGGCGCTGGCCCACCTGGACCCGCTCTATTCGGCGGCCCTGCGCCTGACGAAGAACGAGCGCGATGCCGAGGACCTGGTGCAGGACACCTGCATGAGGGCCTACCGCTTCTTCGACAAGTTCGAGCGGGGCACCAACATCAAGGCCTGGCTCTTCAAGATCCTCACCAACACGTTCATCAACCGCTACCGGCGCAAGGTGAAGGAGCGCACGGTGGTGGAGGGCGTCGAGCGCGAGGCGGTGCACGAGCGCTTCGTGAGCCGGGACGCGACGGACTTCGCGGCCAACCCGGAGCAGTACTTCTTCGACCGGCTCCTGTCGGACGACGTGCTGCGCGCCATCGACTCCTTGCCCATCGACTTCAGGCTGGTGGTCATCCTCGCGGACCTGCAGGAGTTCTCCTACAAGGAGATCGCCGAGATCCTCGAGTGCCCTGTCGGCACCGTGATGAGCCGCCTGTTCCGAGGCCGCAAGCTCCTGCAGAAGACGCTGCGCGAGTACGCGGTGGGCCAGGGTGTCTTCCGCCACGAGGGAGAGGGCGCGGAGACCCCGGCGAACCTCGAAGAGTATCGTCAAAGGAAGAAGACGGGGTAGAAACAGGTTCCTACCGCGCGCCCATGACCTGCCAGGAACTCGAACGGCTTCTGTATCCGTACCTCGACGGCGAATTCCAGCCGGAGGAGCGGGTCGACCTCGAATCCCACCTCTCCGCGTGCGCTGGATGTCAGCGCCGCGTGGAGGAAGAGCGGAACATGCAGCTCGCCCTGCGGCGGGCCGCCAGACACTCCGTGCAGCGGATGCAGGCCCCGGCCTCGCTCCGCGCGGGCATCGCCCAGGGGCTCCACCAGGAGCACCGCCGCGCGCAATATGGGGTCTGGCTGCGCGCGGGCGCCGTCGCCCTGGTGGTGGTGACGGTGACGAGCGGCTGGTCCGCGTATCAGGCGGGCAAGCGGGAGCGTCTGGCGAAGGAAGAGCTGGTCCTGCGCTTCAAGCGTCCGCTGCCGTACGAAGTCACCGCGTCCAACTCCGAGCAGCTGGAGACGTGGTTCAAGGGCACGGTGGACCCTCGCGTCGCACTGCCGCAGCTGCCTCGCGCCAAGCCGCTGGGCGGCCGCATCTCCATCCTCAACGGCCGCGAAGTGGCGTACATCAGCTACGAGACGCTCCCCGACGAGGGTGGCCCCAGCCGGCGGCTCGGCGTTTTCGTGGTGCCGGACGAGGCGAGCCCCCGTCCCCAGGCGCTGCCCGCGGTGGAGGTCGACTCCGCGCAGGGCTTCAACATCGTGACCTGGCGGGATCACGAGGTCGTCTACGAGATGGTCACCGACATGGACGAGCGTGACATCCTGCGCATGCTCGAGGAGCGCGAGCAAGGCGCCGCGTTGGCCAGCACGCCCCGGGCGATGGAGTCCGCGGACGGGAATTACTCGTACCAGACACTCCCGATGCCCGCGCGCTCGCGCCCCGCCGTCTCCGTCGAGCCCGCGTCGTTTCCCTGAAGCGTGCTGTTGCGCGCGCCGTGGCGCCTGCCCGACTGCCCTGCGGGCGGAGTTTCGTACGGCCCGAACATTTGACGGTCCCTGACATGGCCGATAGCCTCGACGGCGCTTCTTTCCTCGCGCGCCACCGTCACCCGTGGCGCCCGCGCGCGCCGCACCCAGGTCGGGCCGTTCCTACATGTCCAAGAAAATCCTGATCGTCGAAAAGAGCGACACCGCCCTCGCAGCCACCCTGAGGCCCGTCCTGGAGGGACGGGGCTTCACCGTGGAGGACACCGCGGACGGCAAGGGCAGCGTGGAGCAGATTCGCCGCGACAGGCCCGACCTCGTCGTGCTGGCGGTGGAGCTGTCCGCCGGACAGAACGGCTACCTCATCTGCGGCAAGCTGAAGAAGGACGACGACCTCAAGAACGTCCCCATCGTCATCGTCGGCAACCCGGATGGCTTCGCGCAGCACCGCAAGCTGAAGGCGCACGCGGACGAGTACGTGCCCATGCCGGTGGACGCCAACCTGCTCACCGAGCGCGTGGGCGCCATCATCGGCTTCCCCGAAGTGGCCGTCTCCGAGGACGTGGTCGACGAGAGCCTCACGCTGGACGCGCTCGGCGACGAGCCGATGACGGCGGACTTCGGTGAGGAGATCTCCGTCGACACCGGCGAGGACGAGGAGCCCGCGGTCGCCGGCGAGGAGCTGGACCTGGACGCGGCGTTCAGCGACATGTCGTCGCCGGAGCCCGAGCCCGCCGCCATCGTCGAGGAGCCCGTGGAGGCCCCGCCCGACGCCGTCGTCGAGGGCGTGGAGGAGGACTTCTCCGGCCTGGACGCGCTCGGCTCGGACGCGGACGACGCGCTGGACTCGCTGGACGACTCGGAGAAGACGGTCGTGGGCTTCATGCCCGTCGCCACCGCGCCGGTGGCGCCCGCCCCGCTGAAGGTCATCGAGCCGCCCAAGGCCACCACCCCGCCCCCCGCGCGCACGCCGACGCCGCCCGCGCGCACGCCCGCGGTGGCCACCAGCGCGCCCGTGGCCGCGGCGCCTGTCACCTCCGCCGCGGACGCCGCCGAGCTGCGCAGCCTGCGCGCGAAGGTGGCCGAGCTGCAGGCCGCGTTGGAGGACTCGCGCGGCACCGCCTCCCAGGCCGAGGACCGGGTGCGTGAGCTGGAGGCCGAGCTGGAGGGCAAGGCCACCGAGCTGGAGACGGCCCGCGCCGCCACCGGCAAGAACGACAAGGACACCTTCGCGCTGCGCGACGCCGTCAACAAGCGCGACAAGGAGATCCTCCGCCTCAAGACGGAGCTGAACCAGAAGGACCAGGAGATCGTCGAGCTCAAGGACCAGCACCTGGAGCTCGAGCAGGCGTCCAGCACGACCGAGTCGGAGATGGCCCGGCGCGACGCGCAGATCAAGACGCTCACCACCCGCGTGGACACGCTGACGGCGGAGCGCAAGCGCGTGGACCAGCAGCTCGCCACCTCCAAGGAGGAGGCGCGTGGCGCCGCCGCCCAGGTGACGACGCTCCAGGAGGAGCTGGATCAGCAGGCCGCGCAGACGGCGGGCCTCAACGCGGAGCTGGAGGAGCTGCGCAACCGCACCGGTCAGCTCGAGGTCGACGTGCAGACCGCGCGCGAGGAGGCCGACACCCTGCGCGGCCAGGTGGAGAGCGCCCAGCGCGAGGCCGAGGAGCTGCGCTCCCAGCTGGAGCAGACGCAGACAGAGCTGTCCGAGCAGGGCACCCGCGCGGCCGAGGAGGCCGACGAGCTGCGCCGCCGCATCGCCGAGCTGGAGGCCACCGCCGTGCGCAACGAGGAGCGGGTCACCAAGCTCTACGCGCGCATCAAGAACGACGAGAAGCTGCGCGAGAAGACGAAGAAGGCGCTCGCCATCGCCCAGCAGCTGCTCGAGGAGAACGCCTCCTCCGTGGCCGACGACGCCGACGAAGCGGCGGCCTGAGGCAGCCCCCACGCCGCTCCCGCCACTGGCTCGACGCAAGGCGCTGGAGCGGCGGTGGAACCCGGGGTCGAAGCCCTCTTTGAAAGAGGGCTCCCCCACCCCGCCCCGTCTACTTGTCGTCGGTCTTCTTGGGGGCGGTCTTCTTCTCCAGCAGCTTCTTGGCGAACGTCTGCACCGCGGCCGGCACGTTCTTGTCGCGGCTCAGGTCCTTGAGCTCGCCGTCGCGCAGGGCGTTGAGGAACTTCATCGTGACGGTGAGCGGCACCTTGGGGTTCTTCACCAGGGCCAGCTTCACCTTCATGTTCTTGGTCCACTCGCGGTTGTTGTAGATGACGCGCAGCACGTCATCCATCATCGCGCGGTTGGAGGCGCACGCGAGCACCTCGCCGTCGGTGATGCGCGGGCTGCGGATGACCGCGACGGCGACCAGCTTGTTCGTCTCGCGGATGAGCGCGCCGCGGGCCTCCTTGTTGCCCAGCGTGGCCAGCTTGATCTTCTCCGCGATGGACATCTTCATCAGCCGCTGGGCCAGCGTCAGGCGCTTGCCCTCCTCCATGGGCGCGGCGTTCTCGTCCGCCACCTCGCCGCCCATCTCCTGGAGCACCTCCTGCGCGGTGGGGCCCGGGTCCGGCGGGGCCTCGGCGGCCTCGGGGCCGAACAGGCGCACGCGCGCGGCCTTCATCTGCGGCACGTCCGTCAGCTGCAGGCCGCTGCGCACCGCGAAGTCACAGACGCTGTCGATGAGGGACACCGGCGCCTGGGCGTTGGCGCACAGGCCGCGCAGGATGTCCTCGTAGCGCAACAGGCGCAGCTGGTTCTGCCCGATGATCTCCGCCAGCTTCGGTCCACACTCGCGCGCCACCTGGGCCACGGCCTCGTCGGGCGTGTTCGAGTTGAGGACGAGCATCTCCGCGTAGGCATCCTTGTCCTTGAGCAGCCCGAGGAAGTAGCCCAGCACCTGGGGCTGCACCTCCTCGTCGCGCAGCGCGGAGCCGAGGATCTTCTCGGGCAGGCCCGCGGACGTCTTCGCCGCCGTCTCGCGCACGCCCGCGTCCGGGTCGTACGTCAGCATGTACAGCGCGCCCAGCATGTCGGACGGGCTGAGCGGCACGAGCGACTTGGCGGCCATCATCCGCAGCGGCACCGGCGCGGCCGGGTCCACGTGCTTGCGCAGGTTGGGCGGGAGGAACTCCGCGTTGAAGGGGCAGCCCGGGGGAGGCGCCGGGACGTTGCTGGGGGCGGCGGTGGTCATGTCGCGTGGTTCCTTCCGTAGATGATGCGCAGGCCCTCGAGCGTGAGGAACTCGTCCACTTCGTGGATGGCCTTGGATTCACTGGCCACCAGCGGCGCGAGCCCTCCGGTGGCGACGACCCTCACGGGGTGGCCCAGGTCGGCCTGCATGCGCGCGCAGATGCCGTCCACCATCCCGACGTAGCCGTACACGAGCCCCGACTGCATCGAGTGCACCGTGTTGCGGCCGATGACATGCGGCGGCCGCGCGAACTCCACGCGCGGCAGCTTGGAGGCGTTCTGGAACAAGGCCTCCATGGAGATGTTGATGCCCGGGCAGATGCAGCCGCCCAGGTACTCGCCCCGCGCGGACACCGCGTCGAACGTGGTGGCGGTGCCGAAGTCCACGACGATGAGCGCCGAGCGGTGCTTCTCGTACGCGGACACCGCGTTGACGATGCGGTCCGCGCCCACCTCGCGAGGGTTGTCGTAGAGGATGGGCATGCCCGTCTTCACGCCAGGCCCCACGAACATGGGCCGCATGCGGAAGTAGCGCTCGCTCATCTTCTCCAGGCTGAACTGGAGCGGCGGCACCACGCTGGACACCGCCACCGCGCCCACCTTCGCCGCGTCGATGCCGCTGTGCGAGAAGAGCTGGCGCACCAGGATGCCGTACTCATCCGAGGTGCGCCGGGTGCTCGTCTCCACGCGCCAGTGGTCGAGCAGCCGTCGGCCCTCGAACACCCCGAGGGCGGTGTTGGTGTTGCCAACGTCGATGGCCAGGAGCATCACCCCGCGCACTCTACTCCGAAGGCGCCGCTCAGCGGGGCGTCTGGCGCGAGCGCGGCGACTGCCTGGGGCGCAGCTGCTCCACGTCTCCGGCCAGCACGCGCTCCAGCTGTCCGCCCTCCGTGCGCACCAGCAGCGCGCCGGATGGGTCGATGTCCTCGGCCAGGCCCCGCAGCTCGCTGCGGTCCGTGCGCACCAGCACGTCCTGCCCCAGGGTGGACGACAGCTCCTTCCACCGGGCGCGCACCGCGTCGAAGCCCGTCTCCAGGTACAGGTCCAGCCACTCCTCCATGCGCGTCCACAGGGAGGCGGCGAACCGGGCACGGTGCACCTTCTCGCCCCGGGCCAGCGACAGCGAGGTGGCCACCCCGCGCAGCTCCTCGGGGAAGTGCTCGTCCTGGCAGTTGAGGTTGACCCCCACCCCGACGATGACGAAGTGCACCCGCTCCGGCTCGGCCGACAGCTCCGTGAGGATGCCCGCCACCTTGCGCCCGTCGATGTGCACGTCGTTGGGCCACTTGATGGCGGCGTCCACCCCGCACTCGCGCAGCGTCTCCGCCAGCGCGACGGCGGCCACCAGCGTCAGCTCCGGCGCGCGCTGGGGGGGCAGCTCCGGGCGGAGGATGGCGGAGAAGTACAGGTTCAGCCCCGGCGGCGACACCCAGGCGCGGCCCCGGCGGCCCTTGCCAGAGGTCTGCTGCTCGGCCACCACCACCTCGCCGTGCTCGGCGCCGTCCTGCGCCAGCCGGAACGCCACCTCGTTGGTGGAGCCCAGCACCGCGTGGTGATGGACCGTCCGGCCCAGGTCATGGGTCTCCAGCAGCGGCGCGACCTCCAGCGCGGTGAGGCGGTCCGGGACCTCCACCAGCCGGTAGCCCCGGGCGGGGATGGCCTCGATGCGATAGCCCTTGATGCGCAGGGCCTCCACCCGCTTCCAGACCGCCGTGCGGGACAGCCCCAGCTTGCCCGACAGGGCCTCCCCGGAGGTGTAGTCCTCACCACTCTCGGAGAGGAACCCGAGGATGAGTTCCTCCTGCGTCTGCTCGGTCGATTCCAGGGCCACGGCGACACCTCACGAGAGCGCAAGGGTACGGAGCGGCGGCCGGGCTTTCAACTCGCCGGGCCGGGGCCCTCGGCGGCCCCTCCTCGCCCTCCGTCCCGGCCTTCAGCCGGCCGGTGGGGTGCTCGCCCCGGGGGCACGACTCCCACCCACCTCGTAGGCGGTGAGCTCCAGGTGCGTCTGGGGGATGCGCTGCTGGCTCGCCGTCTCCAGGAAGATCTCCATGCGCACCATCCCGACGCCCGGCGCGAACGTCATCGCGTTGACGAGCGTGGCCTGGGCATCCACCCGGTTGCGCCCCTCCACCTGCACGCAGGACGGGAAGGTGCCCGCGGGGGTGTCACACGCGCTGCCCGCCTGGACGATGCGATAGCGCTCGGTGGACGACACCGACACCACGTTCGTCCACGCGTGCCCGGTCTCCAGGGGGCCCCGCAGCAGGTAGCGCTTGGGGTCCCTCAGCCCGTAGGCATCCACGGCGAGCTGGCCGCCCTGGTTGTCGTGGAAGAAGCCCTCCTCCTGCTTGAGGATCTCCACCGTGACGAGCTTGTCGGCGCGGCCGTTCTGCCGGTACGTCCAGCTGTTGCCCACCGCGAGCGGGTAGTAGTCCGCCACGCTCCCGGCCACGGCCGACGTCTGCGACTCCGACTCCACGCGCTTGGAGCAGCCGCTCCCCAGCATCATCGTGGCCAGCAGGGCGGCGGCGCCCACTCCGAACGAACGGTTCATCTCGATGTCAGTCCGCGTGGTCCCGGCCACGCGCCTCCGCGGTGATGTGCTTGCGTGAAGCGTAGAGCGTCTCCAGGGCCTGCTGCGCCGCGGCCTGCACGGCGGGCGCGTCATGCCCCTGGGCCACCGTATACAGGTACGCCTCCGCCTCCGGGCCACCAATCTCGCCCACCGCGAAGACGAGCTCCTGCACGAAGCCGTTGTCCTTGCCGCGCGCCAGGTCGATGAGCGCCGGCACGGCCACGCGCGCCTTCATCTCCACCAGCGCGCCAATCGTCTTGCGCAGCACGTCCCCGTCCGAGGACTCCTTGAGCCGCTCGATGAGCAGCGGCGCCGCGGCGGGGTGCTGGCGCTCGGCCAGCGTGCGCAGCGCGAACTCACGCAGCCGCGCATCGTCCGCGCGCAGCTCCTGCACCAGCACGTCGTCCGTGCGCTCCAGCGCGTTGAGCTGCATCACCGCGGAGTCCGTCACCTGCTTGAGCACGGCGTCCAGCGCGGCGCGCATGGCGGCCTGCCGGCCCGCGGGCGAGTCCTCCATCACCGGCGCCTCGCCCAGTCCCACCACCTCGTAGTGCTGGGGCAGCTCCCCTCCGAAGCGCTCCAGCACGAGGTTGGCGCCCACCTCGGCGAAGCTGCGCGGATCCCCGTCCTTCAGGACCTCGCGCGTGAAGGGCACGTCCAACGTCAGGCGCCAGGGCCGGACGTCCTTCGTCACCTCGTCGCCCTTCAGCTCGAAGCGGCCGGAGGACTTCAGGGACTGGGTGAACAACGTCGCCACGCCCTCAGGCGCCAGGCCCAGGAGGGCGTTGTCCTTCACCGTCGCTCCGGAGACATCCACCGGAGAGACGGGGTAGCGCGGCGCCTGCGAGCGGCAGGCGCCGAGGAGGACGGCGCAGAAGGCGAGAATCAGGGCCGGCTTCATCGCCCCCTCAGGGTAACACCCGAAGCGGGCCCGCGCCGGCCATTCCCGCCCTCCGCGCCAGACGGTGTCAGCCCTCTCCCCCTTCGGACGGGCTCTTCGCGGGACGGTGCGCATCCTCTCGCACCTCGTGCGACTCCGCTTCCGGACCGGACACGGACGGGACGACCGCCTCCGGCTGGACCTGCGCCTCGCGGACCGGCGCCTCGGGCTCGGTGATGCCCTCGGTCCGGGTGCTGGCCTCCAGCGCCTCGGCCAGGGAACCCGCCACGGGGACGGCCTCCGGGCTCGGCGCGGTGGCCTCGCTCACGCCGACCTCGGGCGCGGCCGCCAGGTCCTGGTGCTTCGCGATGCCCGCCTCACCGTCGGGAGAGGGGGTGCCCTCCGCCTGGGGCTGGGGCGCGGCGATGCTCGCCTCACCCTCGGGAGCCGGAGCGCCCTCCGCCTGCGCCTGGGGCGCGCTCGCGGCCTCGCCCGTGGGAGCGGCGCCGCTCGCGGCCTCCGCCGGAGTTCCACCCGCCGGAGTGGCGCCAGCCTCGGCGCCCCGGTTCCCACGACCCCGACGTCCACGACGGCGACGGCGGCGGCGCTTGCGGTCTCCCTGGCCGGGCTCGCCGTTCGCTTCGGCGCCCTCCGGACGGGCCCCCACGAAGGCGCTCGCGGCCTCCAGGTCGTCGTCATCACCCTCGTCGTCGTCCTCGCCCTCCTCGTCCTCGGAGCCCGTATTCTGCGGCGCGGGCGCGGACACGGCGGGAGCGGCCTCGACCGCGACGTCGCCCTGGGCGCGAGCCTCACCGCCCTCGGAGGAGACCTCCACCTCGTCGGACGAAGGCGAAGCGGACGCGCGCTTCTCGCCACGCTCGCGGCGACGCTTCTCGCGCGGGCGCTCCGACGACGCGGCGACCTCGGGGGACTCGTCCTCGCGGGACTGCTTCTCGCGCTGACGCTCCTCGCGGCGCTTCTGGGCCTCCTCGGCGTCCAGCTTGGCGGCCTCGAAGAAGCGCTCGTCGATCTCGTACAGCTCCACCCGGGTGACGGTGACGGCCGTCTCGGCCTCCAGGAACTTCTCACCCAGCGCGTCGCCGCACCACAGCATCACCAGCGAGCCGCTGGCCTGCGCCTCGGTGCGCGCGTCTCCACGCACGTCGCCCGCGCTCACCAGCAGGCCCACCTGCGCCGAGTAGTGGCTCAGGTCGCGCCGCAGCTCCTGCACGGCCTTGCGGTCGATGCCGGGCGTGCCCTTGAGCATCCGAACCGCGTAGCGCAGCTCCACGCTGCCCTCGCGCTTGCGCGCCGTGAGCAGGGGGCCTTCCTTGGAGCGCTTGGCCACCTTCAGCTCGCGGAAGCCCAGCCCGTGCATCATCTTCACGACGGACTTCTCGAACGTGCCCACGTCCGCGTCGCCCAGGCGCTTGCGCAGCCCTCGCGCCACCGCGCGGCGCGCGTCCTTGAGCGACGTGCGCAGCGTGGTGAGCAGCGCCGCGTCCACCACCGGCTCGCCCGCGACCGCCGCGGCCGAGGAGCGCGCCAGCACCGGCCGGCCCGCCTCCAGCGGAATCCCCAGCGCCTGCGCGAACGCGGCCTGCAGCTCCAGCGACGGCGCCTCGCTCGGCGAGCCCGCGCGCTCCAGCGTCACCTCGCCGGAGTCCTTGTTGAACGCGTACTGCGGCCGGCGACCCGCGTCGATGCGACGCTGGTTGTCCTCCAGGAGCGCCGTGAGCACCGCCTCCACCGTGAGGTCCTCGGCGCACAGCTCCTTGCTCCGGGCGCGCTCGATGATGGCCTCCGTGCGCAGCCCACCGTCGGCGTCGCTGAGGATCTCGAACACCACCTCCGGCAGCGGCGGGAAGCGCTTGCGCTTTCCACCCCGCTCCTCGTCCTCGTCCCGGCGGCGCTTGCGCTCACTGCCCCGGCCCGCCGCTCGCACGTTGTCCGTGCGCGGCTCCGGGTGGCGCTCCGCCGGCCTGAGCGGCGGCAGGTCCTCTTCCGGATTCGGCTCGATTACGCCTGTCTGCGCAAGCGCCTCCACGTCCTCGGGAATCGACCAGTCCACCAGGGCGAAGGTGTCCTTCGCCGTCACAATCACCTTGCGATCCCTCGTGCGACGCGCCATGGCGGCCAGGCGCGAGAGCATCGTCACCTCGGGCGTCTTGCCGACGTGGGAGAGCAGGCTTTGTTGGATGGACTTCTCGGTGATTTCAAGGAAGTGGAGGGGACGTCCTTCGCTCTCCAGGATGCGGAGCGCGGCCTCGTAAAATGTCATCGAGTATTCCCCAAGAATTCCGAACGGTTACAAAAATGTAGGTCCGTATGGGCGGCGGATGCTAGCCATCGCTAAACTGGCTTGTCAACGAACGGAAGATGACCCGCATACGCATCGGACAGCGCTGGAAACGCGAACCCTCGGCCTCCCCGCTGGATTCCATCGCACTGGAACTGGACGGCGTGGACCTGCTGTCCGGAGCGGTGGAGGAGTCCTTAGCAGAAGTGGTGCCCGCTTTGGTGCGCGCAGTGGCCTCTCTTCGCACGGGGGGCCGGCCCATGGCCCAGGTCTCCCTGGCGGAGGCCCACCTGGAGCTGGTCCTGAGACGGGTGGGCGCCGAGGTGGAGCTGCTCGTGGTGAGCCTGGCCCGCCCCGCCCGGCTGATGCGGCCCCCCGTGAGGGTGGACGCCGAGGAGCTGACCGAGGCCGTGAAGGCCACCGGCGCGCGCTTCCTCGCGGACGTCACCCAGGTGGCGCCCAAGGGTGTCTCCGCCCCCCTCGCCCAGGCGCTGGCGGAGCCGCTCAAGCAGCTCGCGAGGCCTTCGCGGCCCCCGGATGAGGAGCCCGCCCGCCCCTCGGTGAAGCGCGTGGAGCCGCCCCAGACGCCCGGCTTCGGCTTCGAGCTCCGGGACGCCGGCGCCCGGGGGCATCGCTCCGGAGGCAAGCGGAGCCCGTCCGGGACGCTGGCCCCCCTGCTGGGCCCAGGCGAGGTGTGGCTCGCCCTGCCCGGCAAGCCGGAGGCGTGGAAGGTCCAGGCGCCGCCGTTCCTCACGGTGCTGGAGCTGTCGCGGCAGGCGGTGGAGCTGGCTCGGGCGGTGGAGCTCAAGGAGCCCCGGTTCCAGCTGGAGCCCGCGGGCACCCGCTCCCCGCTGCTGCTCGACCTGGAGGCCGGCAAGGCCCGGGTGGGCCGCGCGGGCGTGCCCTTCCCGCTCACCGGCATGCAGCTCGCGGCCAGCCTCTTCCACCTGGGCGAGGCGCTCGCGGCCACCTTCGCGGAGGAGGACCGGACGCAGGTGGGCAACCCCTACCTGGTGGAGCTGGCGGAGCGCTGCCGGGAGGGCCTCTCCCATCTGCGCGGCCCCGTGGAGCCCCCCGAGCAGTCCGGCGCGGCGAGGGAGAAGCGCACCCGGACGACGGAGAGCGCCTCCAAGCCGCTCAAGGTCCCCGGCCGGCTGCGACGGCTGCGCTTCGAGCGGCTGTGGGAGCAGCGCGGGCTCGAGGACGCGGAGGAGTCGCGGCTGCTGCTCGGACGTCACGGGCCGGTGTGCTGCTCGCCTCAAGCGGCGGTGGCCTTCTCGCGCAAGGACGGGTCTCGGCTGTGGCGCCGCGCCGCGGCGCTGGGCGTGGCGGCCTCGGCGGACGGCCACGCGGTGGCGGCGGACCTCTCCCGCGTGTACGGCTTCACGGGCCGGGGCGCGGGGGCGCGCTGGCTGCATGACCACGACGGCATCCCCCTGGGGCCGCTGCTCCTGCGCAAGGACGGGCTCTTGCTCACGCTGTCCGAGGACCGCACCGTGGTGGCCTTCGCGGAGGCCACCGGGCGCGAGGTGTGGCGGCTGGCCCCTCCGCGCACGCAGCGAAGCTGGCTGACGACGCAGGGCCACCGCGCCCTCGTCACCACGGACTCCGGCTATGTCTACGGGCTCGACCTGGAGGATGGACAGGTGCGCTACCGGATGCGCGCGCCCCTGCCCTTCCACGGCGCTCCGGTGCCGTGGGGTCGTCGGTTCCTCGCGCTGCTCGGTCGGGGTTCGCACTGGGCGCTGCTGCTCGCGGACGCGCACACGGGCGAGGCGGCGTGGACGCACGAGCCGGACCTCACCCACCCGTCGGCGCCGCTGCCGGTGGGCTCGCGCGTCTTCATCGCCGGGGAGCGCGAGCGCGAAGGCATGCTCTTGTGCCTGGACGCCAAGGGCCAGCGCGTGTGGGAGCGGCCGCTGAACCTGGGGCCGGGGCCGTACGCGCTCTCGCCCCTGCCTCGCGCCGTGGTGGTGACCAGCGCCTCGGGGGCCGCGGCGCGCGTGGCCTCGTCGGGCACCGTGGACTGGCGCGTGGGCGCCGCGGGGGAGCCGCTCATCGGCGCACTGCCGGCACGCACCGCGCGCGGGGTGACGCTGGTGCCGGGTGAGCGGGTGCGCGCGGTGGACCCTCGAGGAGGTCAGGTGCTGGCCGAGGTGCGCGCGGGGGCGGGGCTCGTCGCGCTCCAGGCCGACGTGCGCCTCAACCTCTACTTCCTGGACGACACCGGCGCGCTGTCCGCGTACCGGCTGGGCTCCCACTTCACCGTGGTGGAGTGAGGGCGAACACCCGCTTCGCCCTCCCCCACCCGGCACACCGCTAGTTCGCGGCGGCCTTCTTCGCCGGGTCGATCTCCTCCTCGGGACGCTCCTCCTGCGTGGCGCCCTCCCACGTCTCACCCGCGCCCAGCTTCCACTCCGAGGGCACGTCCAGCTTCCACACGTACGTGGCCGTGGCGTCCCCGCCCGAGGGCGAGCGCGACGAGACGGTGATGGTCATGTCCAGCTTCGCCACCTCGTTGGGCATCAGGTCCAGGTCGTAGTGGCCCAGCACCAGCTGCGGCGGGAACTCCGCGATGAAGCGCTCCGGGTGGTCGATCTTCATCGACGGATCCCCACCGCGCATCTCGCCCAGGAGCTTCCCCTTCGCGTCGGTGAGCTTCCACACCGTGTCGAACGTGGCGCTGGTCAGCATCTTGAGGACCTTGCCCTCGTCCTTGAGCTGCCGCTGCGCGCCCCACAGCGCGAGCTGCAGCCGGATCTGCGGCTTGCCCATCACCATGATGGTGTCCGAGGACACCACGTCCAGGCGCATGCCCTTGTCCGTCGCCGTCCACACCGGGCGGTAGCGACCCTCGCGCAGGCTGTCGAACACCTTGCGCGTGTAGTCGTAGAACGCCTTGCGGTCCCCGGCGCGCTCGTCCTTCTCCGCCCGCTTCTCCAGCTCCTGGAGATAGCCGTCGAAGTTCTTGTTCCCGTTGAACGCCTTCAGGTGGTCATCCACCTGCTCGAAGTACGTCTTGAAGAACGGCTTGAGCTCCTCGCGATAGGCGTTCTCGTCCGGATTGACCCGGAGCCAGGCCACGCGCTCCAGATAGTCCGCGCGGATGCGCTGGACGTCTGCCTCGCGCTGCGCCTCCTGGGTGCGGGCACTGGCGCTGCGGTAGCTCATGATGGCGCCCAGCAGCACACCAGCGACGAGGACAATGACTCCGAAATAGCGCTTCAAGCGGCAGTCTCCTGTGCGGTGGAGCAGGCAGTGATATGAAAATTCCCCAACGTGATCCAGGCCACCGGCACCCACCTGTTCACCTCCCTGCTCCCTCTGGAGGAAGGCGAGCTGCTGCGCAACCCCCAGGTGGCGTGGGAGGCGTACGGAGAACCGTGCGACGGCAAAGCGGTGGTGCTGCTGCACGACCTGTCGCATTCGCACCGGGCGGTGGGGCCGGCGGAGGACTCCGCGTATCAGCCGTCGGGTTGGGCGCGTGAGCTGGTGGGGCCGGGGCTGCCGTTGGACCCGGACATCATGCCGGTCATCGTCCCGGGGCTCTTGGGCAGTCCGTTCGGCAGCACCTCGAACGCGTCGATGGACCGGGAGACGGGCGAGCGACTGGGCCTGAGCCTGCCTCCCCTCACGGTGCTCGACATGGCGCGCGGGGTGTCCGCGCTGCTGCGAGCCCGGGGGCTGAACCACGTGCGCGCGCTGGTCGGTGTTGGCCTGGGGGCGCAGGTGGCGCTGCGGCTGGCGGCGCTGTTCCCGGAGCTGTCGGACTCGGTGGTGGCCATCGGCTCGGCGCGCGCGCTGCCGGAGGGCGTGCGCGAGAAGCTGGGCCTGGCGTGGCAACTGTTGCGCGCGGACCCGGACTTCCGCGAGGGCCTCTATGCGCCGGACGCGCAGCCTCGCAAGACGATGCGGCGGCTGAGGCTGGACTTCCAGAAGCTGCTCTACGGCCGCGAGTACCTGTCGCAGCGCTTCGCCGACGCCGAGGCGGCGAGGCTCGCGCTGGACGCGGAGGCGGACGCCTTCTCCGAGTCGTTCGACGCGTCGTCATGGGCGACGCTGTGCTCGGCCTACTCGGGCTGTGACGTGGCGGACTGCTTCGCGCAGATCCGGGCGCGGGTGCTGCTGGTGGCGGGGAGCTCGGACGTGCTCGCGCCGGTGAACCGGGTGCGGGACACCTACCACCTGCTGTCCGCCGCGGGCGTGAGCGCCCGGCTGGTGGAGCTGCCCGGCCCGGGGGACCATGGCGCGCTCCTGACGGAGACCGAGCGGCTGCGCGCGCCACTCGGAGACTTCCTGCGGCGCGTGGGCTGAGGCGCTGGGGCTACTCGCGCGGCTGCGGAGCGGAGAGCTTCCCGCGCAGCGCGCCCACCAGCATGCTGATGGCGATCTCGTTGTTGCCGCCGTGCGGGATGATGATGTCCGCGAAGTGCTTGGACGGCTCGACGAAGCCCATGTGCATGGGGCGCACGTGGCGCAGGTACTGGCTGACGACGTGGTCGAAGTCGCGGCCGCGGTCCTTGATGTCGCGGGTGAGGCGACGAAGGATGCGCAGGTCATCATCCGCGTCGACGTAGATCTTCACGTCCATCAGCTCGCGCACTTCCTTCATGTGCAGGACGAGGATGCCCTCGATGAGGATGATGTCCCCCGGGTCCACGCCCATGGTGCGGGGCTGACGCGACGAGGTGACGAAGTCGTAGACGGGCTTCTGGATGGGCCGCCCGGCCTTCAACTCCCGGAGGTGACTCACCAGCAACTCGGTGTCGAACGCGTCGGGATGGTCGAAGTTCACCTCCCGGCGGTCCGCGATGGGGAGGTCCTTCAGGTCTCGGTAGTACGAGTCCTGATCGATGAAGGCCACGCGGCAGTCGGCAAGCGCCTCACGAACCTTTCGGGCGACGGTGGTCTTGCCGGACGCGGTGCCACCCGCGATGCCGATAACGAGGGGTGACGACGTCATTGCGGCGCGACCTACCCTACCGGACGCACAGGCGCAAGGGTTCGGTCCACCCCGGAAGCATCCCCCAGGCGGATCATCCGCTGATTCAGCCCCTCCGCCAGGACCTCCGGGGGCACCGACTCCACCGGCACGGGCCTGGAACCCAACTCCCGGAGCAGCACCGCCAGCCCCCGTGACACGCCCGACACCTCGAATCCCGGGGCCTTGCGTCGCACGGCGAAGCTCCACGGGGTGCCCCCCGGACGCCGGGCCACCTGGGCCAGCGCCTCCAGCCCGGACAGCTCCAGCGCCCCACATGCCCACGCACGGGCGGTGAGGTGGCGGCGGACGGCGCGCGCGGCGAAGACGAGCTCGGACAGGTCCACGGGGAAGCTACCGGGCCGGACGTCCTCCGCGAGCCCCACCTGTCCGGGGCCCGGCGCCGGGGCGGTCTTCAGGAAGGTGGTGGGCGCGAGCATCTCCAGGCTCAGCGCGGCGGAGGCGCCCTCGTCGGGCTGCTCCCGGAGCCGGCGCATCGCCCAGGCGGAGAAGACCTGCGGCAGTGAGCGCCCTCCCCCGCCGAAGAGGCCGCGGTACTCGCGCGAGCGGGTGAAGTCGAGCAGCGCCTCGCGCGTGCCGGCCAGGAGCAGGCGCGTCAGCGGCCAGTCCTTGTCCAGCGTCTCGGCGACCACCGCGAGGCGGAAGTCCTGGTCGGCGGCGGTGCCCTCCGGGTCCTCGCTCGCGTCCGGGGCCGACACGCCGTGGCCCGCGTCGAACAGCTCCCACGGACGGCTGTCGCCCGAGAGCACCGGAGGCGCGCTCACGCCGGGCGCGCGCAGCGTCAGCGGCTCGCGAGGGCCCTGGGGGATGAGCGTGCGCAGCCGCCGCAGGGAGAGTCGAGCCACCTCGGGGGGATGACCGTCACCCTCGAAGGTGACGGCGCGCAGGGACGGACAACGCGGTAGCAAGGACTCCAACAGATTGAACAGCTCCTCGCGCACCGGCTGCGTGTGGTCGTCGACGTAGAACCGACGCGAGCCCCGGCGCGTCACCACACCGCCCGCGAGGTGGATCTCCACGACCTGCTCCAGCGGGAAGCCGTCCAGGCCCGCCTCGAGCGGCAGCCCGGCGGAGAGCTGGTGGCTGAACAGGTGGCCCAGGTCCAGGAGCAGCGGCAGCCCCGTGCGCTGGTGCAGCTTCGCGAGGAAGTCGAGCGCGTGCAGCTCGCCTCGGCGCGCCAGCACCGCGGGGTTCTCCAGCACGAGCGGCATGGAGAGGTGTGACTGGACATGGAGCGCGTGCGCGGCGCAGTCCGCGAGCCCGGCCTCGTTGAACGGGGGCGTGATGTAGAGGTAGCCGGGGAACGGCTGGCCCTGCACGTGCCACCACCCCACGTCATTGCCCACCCACGGGCTGCCCACGGCGCGCGCGTGCGCGTCCAGGGCCTTCAGCGTGGCGGCGGGCTCCAGCTCCGGCCCCCACAGGTTGAGGTGCACGGGGTGGAAGAGCACGGGCACGTCGGCGCGGCGGCGCCACATCTCCGGAAACAGCGAGGCCTGGGCACGCGCCTCCTCCAGGTCCAACGGAGCGCTGTACTCGACGAAGTCGAAGAGCCCCGGCGACGCGTCCAACAGCCGGTACGGCTGCGGCACATCCGCGGTGCTCAGGTTGCTGCTCAGCCCCAGACCCCGCCAGGGCAACGTCCATGCGTCCGAAACGGCCTGCGTCATGCGGCGCAACCTAGTCCACCGCTCGCGTCTGTTGTGCTCGGAGTTGCGGGCGACCGGGCGAGCCCGCGTGAGGCCCGCACACCCTCCGTGGGCATTTGAAAAACAACATCGAGCGGCCCCTCGGTGATTCATCGTGATGACAACCCAGCGCCGGGTTCACAGACATCGAACATGGCCCGTGTCGACGAATCAGACAGCCTTGAAGTCAACCTGCCCTCCATTCTCGAGCGCATCCATCCGGAGCGAGCGTTGCACGGAGACGAAGCGCGTCCCCGCTTCGACGAGTCCGCGCAAGACGTGCTCCACGCCAGGAAGGCCAGCGCGGACTCGCCCTTCGCGGACCAGGGCCCGCCTGCGAGGCACCGCGGAGGGAGCGCCGTCGAAGGCAGACCTGGCCTGGAGGGTGAGCGTCCATGGCGAGGACGGCCTCGTCCGGGAGGTCCTCCAACGCGCGCGAGCAGGCGCCAACCAGGGCCGGAGCACCAAGTCCTCGGAGGTCTCCGGCTGCACGCATCCGCTGTGACAGCAGACGATGAACGAACAGGGCCTGAGAGGCACAGCGGGCTACCCCACGTTCGCCGTGGCGGTGCTCGGCGAACTCAGCACGGGGGAGTTCGGGGACTGGCGGCAGGACTACCTGGCCACCCTCATCTATGGCTTCTACGTCGAATACACCGTGGACATGTCGGGCGGCGAGCACCACAGCAAGCCTCCGACCACAGGCATGCCATCTGGCGCTGTGAGCAACACGCCAGGAAGGTCCTCCGCGAGGAGGCTGGCGAATACTTCGACCGAACTACACGGCGGACCTGAGCTGGGGATGGATGACACCAGCGCGAGGCCTCGGGTGAATCCGCGGAACCTTTTCCACGGACCGCTGTCGGAGCACTGGCGAATCCAGGAACAGGGAGGCAGTGAATGAGGCGGAACCTCAAGGCCGTCACGGGTGTCGTGTGTGCGCTCGCGTTGAGCGGAGTGGTGTTCTCGTGCCGGTCATCGGACGTGGACACGAAGAACCTGGCCCCTCGTGACGCGCACGCGGGACAGATGGCCTCCAAGTCCCCCCCTTCCCAGGCAGACACGGCCCTGGCGCCAGCCGCCGGGACCACGAGCCCTGATGCCCCCTCCCCCGTCGCCGCTCTCGAAAAACCTGCCCCCGCACCGAGCGCGGCGCCCCCGCCCTCCGGGAACTCCGCGCGCCTGCGCTCCGCGATGGGCAACATGTTCGGAGCGGCCGGCGCGGCCCATGGCCAGAGCGGACTGGGGGTCAAGGGCAGCGGCTCCGGTGGCGGTGGCGTCGCGATACTGGGTGGCAAGAGCAGCGGCATCACGGGTATCGGCACCATGGGTCGCGGCAGCGGACGCCTCGCGGGCTCGTCCCGAGGTCCTGCTGCCGACGCCACTTCCAGCCAGGAGGGCTACCGCGACCACGGCGTGAATCCCTTCGTCTCCACGGAGAAGGACCGCCTCTCCACGTTCGCGGCGGATGTCGACACGGCCTCGTACACGCTGGCACGGCGCAAGCTCAAGGAAGGCACCCTGCCGCCGCGTGAAGCCGTGCGCGTGGAGGAGATGCTCAACTACTTCCGCTACACGTACCCCGCGCCCGCACCGGACGAGGGCCCCTTCGCCGTGCACCTCGACGCCGCGCCCTCCCCCTTCACGCCCGGACGACACCTGCTGCGCGTCGGCGTGCAGGGCAAGCGCCTGAGCGTCTCCGAGCGCAAGCCCGCGCACCTCACCTTCCTCGTGGACGTCTCCGGGTCGATGCAGTCCCCGGACCGCCTGCCGCTCGCGAAGCGCGCCCTGCGGATGCTCGTGGACCAGCTCCGCGACGGCGACACCGTGGCGCTCGTCACCTACGCGAGCGCGGTGCGCCGCGTCCTGCCGCCCACGGGCATGGAGCACAAGGCCCGCATCCACGCCGCCATCGAGGACCTGACCGCGGGCGGGAGCACCGCGATGGGCTCCGGCATCCAGCTGGCCTACCAGGAGGCGATGAAGACGCTAGATGGCGAGTCGGTGTCGCGCGTCGTCATCCTGTCCGACGGCGACGCCAACGTGGGGAGCACCTCCCACGAGGAGATCCTGAAGACCATCCGAGGCCACGTGAAGGAAGGCATCACCGTCACCACGGTGGGCTTCGGGATGGGCAACTACCAGGACACGATGATGGAGCAGCTCGCGGACCAGGGGAACGGAAACCACCACTACGTGGACTCGCTGATGGCCGCGCGGCGCATCTTCGTGGAGCAGCTCGGAGGCACGCTGGAGGTCATCGCGAAGGACGTGAAGCTCCAGGTGGAGTTCGACCCCAAGCAGGTGTCCCGCTATCGCCTCGTCGGCTACGAGAACCGCGACATCGCGGACGAGGACTTCCGCAATGACCGCGTGGACGCGGGAGAGCTGGGCTCGGGCCACTCCGTCACCGCGCTGTACGAGCTGGAGCTCATGCCCGGCGCGGGCGAGGGTCTGGCCACGGTGCGCGTGCGCGCCAAGCGCCCTCGTGGAGAGAGTGCCTCCGAGCGCGCCTTCCCCTTCCCCGCCAGCGCGCTCTCCCCCACGTTCAAGCAGGCCCCTTCGGACCTGCGCTTCGCGACCGCGGTGATGGGCGCGGCGGAGCTGTTGCGACGCAGCCCCCACGCGGAGAAATGGAGCCTGGACCAGGTGCGGGAGATCGCGCGCTCCGCGACGCCCTCGGGCAACGAGGAGCGTGAGGAGTTCCTCGCGCTGCTGGGCGAGGCGCATCACCTGCTGCGCGACGTGGCCGCGCGTTGAGTCAGGAACAGAGGGCACCGGGGGCACCGCGCCTCCAGACGGAGCACCTGGGGTACAATCGATCCTTCACCCCTCGCCCCTGGAGCCCTCCATGCACTCCGCGACGCAGGCAGAGATCGACGAGTCCCATGCGCAATTCCGAGGCGCCTGGCGGAAGATGGCCCTGGGCGGCAGGGCGGGCGAGGTGGTGGAGCGCCCCGAGGTCTTCATCGCGTCGAGCCATGTCTCCTGGGCGATGATGAACGCGGCCTTCCTGCGCGCGCCCGCCACGACGGAGCAGGCGCTCTCGGCCGCCGTCGCGTCCGCGGCCCGCTACTTCTCCACCGGCCGTCATCCGTGGACGTTCGTCATCTCGGACGACTGGCTCGCGCCCCAGGTGCGCGAGCGCGCCGAATCCATCCTCGCCTGGTACAAGCTGCGCCCGCTCACCACCGTCACCGGCATGGTGTGCGAGCGGCTCTCGGAGCCCGTGCGCGCCCTGCCCTCGCTCGACGTGCGCCCCGTGAAGGACACCTGGGGACGCCAGGCCGTGGCCGACATCAACTCGCTCGCCTACGACGTGAGCCGCGAGTCGGGGCGCGAGGCCCTGGACGCGGAGGCCCTGTACGACGAGGAGATCCGAGGCTTCGTGGCCTGCCGCGATGGCGCTCCCGCGAGCAGCACCGTGGTGCTCCGGGTGGACGGCCTCGCGTACATCGCGCTCGTCGCCACGTCCCCCGGCCACCGGCGGCTCGGCGCCGCGGAGCTCGTCATGAGGCACGCGCTGCGCGAGGCTCGCGACACGTGGGGCATCGAGCGCTCCGTGCTCCACGCCACCGACGCCGGCGCGCCCGTGTATCAACGCATGGGCTATCGCCCCGTGACGCGCTTCCGAATGTACGAGGCCCCCGCGCCCGGGAGCACCTGACACGCACGCGGCTCCCGCCACGAGGACGTCCTCACCCCTCCCTCGCGAACGAGGGCTCTGCACGAAATCCCACCCTGGAGGGCACGAAGGACCCATGGGCCCGAGGCCTCATCATTCTCGCGGTACCAATCCAGCAATGTGCGACAGCCTCGCGAAGAAACGTGACCTCACGAGAACACGGGCACCATTTTCTGCCGGGCCTGAAAGCGCGCGGCCATTCAGGGATGAGAGAGCGAGAGGCGGTGGCGGAAGCGCTGACCCAGGCTCGTGAAACCGCGTGGCTGTGGCAGACTTGGTCTCCAGGGGGATCGCCGGAGACAAGAGGCGCCGCAGCACACGGGAGTCCGCGAATGGCGACGTGGAATGACCTCATCCTGGCCACACCTCGACAGGTGAACGGCAGGCATCAGGAAGAGGGACCGGTGGCGCTGCAGGAGGCGCTGCTTGGGACGGAGGGAGAGCAGCTGGTCCTGCTGGGCCATCTGCATCGGGAGCCGCACCTGCTGCGCGAGGGCGCATTCCACGCCGGGCGCGCGCACCTGGAGGCCTCCACCCGGCCCTCGTGTACGCGCGACGAGCGGCTGGAGCAGATCAGGGCCGCGGGCCACCGCTTCACGGAGGCGCTGGGCGCCGAGCGCGACACGGCCCGCGTCTCGCTCATCTCCCTGCACCTGGGCCTGTGCCGGTTGCTGCTGGGCAGCCCGAAGGACGCGCGCGAGTGGCTGGGGATGGCGAACCAGTCCGCGGTGGAGACGCTCAAGGACATCCTCACCGAAGCGACGGGCGAGCAGGGCTTCACCCGCAACCGGCTGCTCGGGGGGATGCTCAACTTCGTGATGTTCTTCACCAGCTCCGCCACGCTCGGCGCGGGCTACCTGGTGTGGGATCGCGTGATGAGCAAGCGCTCGGACAAGGTGCTGCGGCGCGCGCTCGCGAGGATGGAGCCGCTGGCGGGCTACATCGACGCCGTGCGGGAGATGCGCCTGCGCCTGGGTGAGCCCGCCTCCAGCGTGCCGCGCTACGTGGTGACGCACACCGTGGATGACAGCCAGTGCCTGTCGCGCATCACCATCCGCACGCTGGTGGGCGAAGGCGAGGCCGTGGACTTCAACGGCCGGGAGACCCGCCGCGTGTCGAGGACCGGCTCGGAGCGCACCACCCCGCTCATCCGCTGAAGGCATGCGCGGGGGGCAGCGGCGGAATCCCCTGCCCCCGTGAAGCCGCTCAACCGCGGACGCCCGGAGTCACGGCGCGGGCGTGGAGACGACGCACAGCTTCACCGAGCCGGAGCGGACGCCACCGCGGCTGTCCCGAGCCGTCATGGTGACACTGCAGTTGTTGCACGCGCCGGACGGCACTTCCGTCGGCGTGAAGTTCGAGGACTGCCCGGTCGGCGTGCTGAACGTGCCGGGGCAGGACGCGGTCCACTGGTAGGTCACCGCATCGCGCTCCTGGTCGAACACGTTCGCGATGACGGCCGTGCTCTGTCCGAGCACCACCCGGCCCTCGCTCGCGTGCACGTAGAGCACCAGCGGCGGCCTGTTGAAGCTCACGTGGACCTCCGCGCTCCCGCCCGGGGGAGGCGGCGCTCCGACGACCTCCACCGTGAGGCGCGCGGTGCTGACGCCATTGCGCTGGTCGCGCACCGTCAGCGTGAGCGTCACCGTCTGCGGCGACGTCGGCGCCGTCCACGTGGGGTTGGCCACCGTGGTGCTGCTCAGCTGCCCCGCCGTGGCGCCCCACGAGTACGACAGCAGGTCGTTCGGCACCGGGTCATGCGCCGTGGCGCCCAGCGTGAGCTGCTCCCCGACCACCACCGTGCTCGACGACACCGACACCGAGTCGATGATGGGCACGTCGTTGTCGTCGTGATGGCCGAACGTCATGTCATGCAGCGTGACGGCCACCAGCGCCGTCTCGCCCCCGACGATGGTGACGCCCGTCGCCTGGCCCTGGTACTCGAGCCCGTTGTTCGCCGCGAAGGCCGACACCGTGAGCGTCCTGTCGGTGCCCGCGGGAATCCCGGCGATGGTGCCTCCCCAGACCGAGCCCGTCTTCACCAGGTCCTGCTGGATGTCCGCGAAGTCCGCGCCGGAGACGACCACCTGGATGCGGACGACGCTCGCCTCCGTCGCCGCCGCCTCCTGGTCGCCAATCACCAACTGCACGGCCCCCGACTGCGAACCGGAGCCACAGCCCACCACCATCGCCAGCAGGAAGCCGACGACGCAGACACTCTTCGCCATGCGCATGGATGTTCCCCTTCTCGCACGCAGTCGCGAATCGCCTGGCCGTGCGCGGAGCCCCAGCCTGCAACAATGACAGACACGCCGGAAGTGGAATCAGACACAATCACAACCGGGGCCAGGTCGACACCCGTGCGCAAATCATGCGCGTCGGTTTTGGACCGCCCACCCGGCCCACGCCCCAGGGAGGGATGGGTCATTCCGGATGCCTCCGCAAGCGCCCCACGTCACGAGACGATGTTTCACGGACCCGACAACTCCCGGGGAAAGGAGGAGTGAACAGACATACAGGGAGTTCACGAGAACCCACCCTCGTGATAGAGACACGCGCCGAACCAATCACCTGGGAGTCTCTTCATGACCTCGGCTGTCCGAAAGCTCTGCGCCCTCGCGCTGTTCCTCGCGTCCTCGTCGTCCTTCGCCATCGAGCACTGGGCGGATGGCCGCGCGTCGCTGCACTCCTGTCTGTACGCCAGCTCCTACGAGGCGGAGATCCGGATGTCGTACCGGAACCTCTCCCTGCCGTGGGGCACGTCGGTGGAGCTCATCCACGGCTGGGGCGGGCTGGACAACTGGGTCGCCTTCGACTGGGACAACACGCAGACGGTCGCCGCGCCCGCGTCCGCGCCGTGGACCTGGACGGTGACGGTGCGCAGCTTCATCTCCCACCGCACGTCCCCCAAGTGGTACGACAGCTTCAACTTCGTGTGGAAGGTCACCCTGCCCGGCGGCAGCGTGTTCTACGAGAAGGGCAACGGCTCCACCTTCGGCTTCTACTCGGCCAACCTGGGTGACATCGCCGAGCGGCCCTGCACCAACAACTCCAGCTTCTCCGGCCCCCCGTTCGCGCTGACCATCACCTCCATCGAGCGGTGGTAGTCCCGCGCCACGTCCTCCGGGCAGGGCTGCTCCTTGGAGCCCCTGCCCCGCTGTACCTCCAGTCCTCCGCGTGGTGTCGACGAGCCACCGCGCACGCACTCCCCGGATTGAATGCGAGGCACGGAAGGCCCTAGACAGGTGGGATGCTCGATTCCCCTGGAAGGCTCCGTACCAGCTCGCGCTCCGTGTTCCGCGCGAAGAGCTGGGTGCTGCTCGCGCTTCTCGCCCTCGTCGCTCCGGCGTGTGACGACTCGGACGACCCCTCACCCGCGACGCCCATCGGCGAGGCGCGCGGACGCGCCACCGGCGAGGCCGTCACCGTCGAAGGCCACGTCACCGTCCCGCCTGGCGCCTTCAGCTCAGCGCTCGGAGATCAGGGCTTCGCGGTGCAGGACGACACCGGCGGCGTCTACGTCAAGCTGGAGGAGAAGCTGTCGCTCGCCGTGGGCGCCCGCGTTCGCGTCACCGGGACGCTCGACGAGCAGAACCAGCTCCGCATCCTGAAGGCCGTGCCCGCGGACGTGTCGACGCGAAGTGGAACCCAGACACCCACCCCGAAGAACATCAGCACCGGCTCCGTCAAGGAGCCCGTCGAAGGCCAGCTCATCCGCGTCACCGGCGCCGTGACCAAGACCTTCGAGGATGACTCGCCCTACGGGTACAAGCTCTACATCGACGATGGGTCCGGAGAGGTCCAGGTGTTCGTCCACGCCTCCGCCGGCTTCAACCCGGACACGCTGCGAGCCCTGCCCCTCGGCCAGAGCATCACCGTCGTGGGGCTCGCCGCCCAGTACGAGACGACCTACGAGGTCGCCCCCCGGGAACCCGCCGACCTGAGCATCCCCTGAGCCGGAGCGTCACACCTCTCCTGACACCGGGAGTCCGGGGTATTTCAGGTTTTCCGGAGAAGGAACGTCAGACCCCTCCGCCATAGTGCATGGAGGAGGGAGACGGTGACGGCTCAAACGTTGTTGGTGTTCGTTCCGGTGGTGTTGATGCTCGCGGCGGCGGTGGCCATCCGTCGCCCGCGACGGCGCTCGCGGCGACTGAAGGTTCGCGAAGCCCACTGACAGGCTGAGCCGGGGCGCAGGCAGCCGCCCCGGCTCGAACCGGACGAGCCCCTCCCCCGAGGTCGCTCGTCCTTCCGTCAATCAGGTGGCGCTGACTTCCCCCGAAGCCAGACGACCGCATTCCTTGGGGTTATCGGTCCTGCCCGCACCGGGTTGCGTCCGACCCGAATAAAAAATGGAAAGGTGACTGTACGCCCAGGTCCGGGCGTGTCGGAGGTAGACTCCACGCCCTCCCCAACCCGAGTGCCGCGTGGCTGAACGTCCCACCGTCCTGGTCGTCGATGATGATCCGCACCTGCGGGACATCGTCCGTTTCGCGCTGGAGCAAGGCGGCTTCCGCGTGGAGGAGGCCGCGGAGGGGCGAGCGGCGCTGGCCCACGTCCAGCGCTCGCCCCCCGCGCTCATCGTCCTGGACATCATGATGCCGGAGATGGACGGGCTCACGGTGTGCCGCGAGGTGCGGCGCACGCACGAACTGCCCATCGTCTTCCTCTCCTCGCGGGACGACGAGGTGGACCGCATCCTCGGCCTGGAGCTGGGCGGCGACGACTACCTCACCAAGCCCTTCAGCCCGCGCGAGCTGGTGGCGCGCGTGAAGGCGGTGCTGCGCCGCGCGCGGCCCGCGCCCGAGAACCCGGCCTCCGCGGCGTCGAAGCCGTTGATGCGCGGCCCCTTGAAGCTGGACGAGGAGCGCTTCCGTGCCTGGTGGGGCGAGCACGAGGTGGTGCTCACCGTGACGGAGTTCCACCTGCTCGCGGCGCTGTTGCGCGTGCCGGGCAAGGTCTTCACCCGGGACGAGGTCATGACGCGCGTCTACGACGACGGCGTGGTGAGTGACCGGACCATCGACAGCCACGTGCGTCGGGTGCGGCAGAAGTTCGCCGGCGTCGGCGGCGAAGTCATCGAGACGGTGCATGGCCTCGGCTATCGGCTCGCCATCCCGTAGCCGCCGCCCGCAGCCCCGGCTGTGGATGGTCTTCGCGGCCGTGGGGCTCGCGGGCTTCGTGCTCACGCTGGGTGGGCTCGCCTTCGTGCGCGTCTATGACAACCAGCTCATCCGCCAGACGGAGATGGAGCTGCTCACGCAGGGCGCGGTGGTGGTGGAGCTCTATCGCGCCACGCTGGCCGAGCGCGTCGGCGACGGCGACTACGGACGGGCTCGCACCGCGAAGTGGCCCTTCCCCATCCCCGATGACAAGCGGCTGCGGCCCATCCTCCCCTCGCTCAAGGCCTCGGACGAGCCGCTCCCTGCGGACGAGGAGCCGCCGCGCGCGCTCGTGCCCGGCGAGCCGTGGGCCCTGGAGACGGGCCTGAAGCTCAACCCGCTCCTGGAGAACGTGCGCGCCGCCACGCTCGCGGGCATCCGGGTGGTCGACACCAGCGGCGTGGTGGTGGCCAGCAGCAGCCCGGCCGTGCTGGGCACGACGCTGGCCGACCGACCCGAGGTGCAGCAGGCCCTGCGAGGAGAGCCCGCGAGCGTGCTGCGCCGCCGCCACTCCGAGGCCGAGGACACACCCCTGGCCTCGCTCAGTCGAGACACCGGCATCCGCGTCTCGGTGGCGCTGCCCGTCCTTCAAGGCGAGCGCGTCTGGGGCGTGGTGGTGCTGGCGCGCACGCCGATGACCTTCGCCAAGGCCACGTACGCGGACCGCTGGAACCTGACGGCCACGGGCCTGGTGCTGCTCGGCGCGCTCGGGTTGATGTCGCTGGCCGCCGCCGCGCTGCTGGGCCGCCCGGTGCGAGCCCTGGTGAAGCAGACGCGCGCCATCGCCGCCAGCGCGCCGGAGGGCTACGAGCCTTTGGCCCGTCCCGTCGTCGCGGAGCTGGCCGAGCTGTCCGAGTCGCTCGCCGGCATGGCCACCGCGCTCAGGGACCGCAACCAGTACATCCGCTCCTTCGCGGCCAACGTCTCGCACGAGTTCAAGACCCCGCTGGCCTCCATCCAGGGCGCGGTGGAGCTGTTGCGCGACAGCGCGGACGCGATGACACCCGAGCAGCGCACGCGCTTCCTCTCCAACATCGACGCCGACGCTCGCCGCCTCACGCGGCTGGTGCAGCGGCTGCTGGAGCTGGCCCGCGCCGACTCCATCACCGCCACGCCCGCCCAGGTGGAGCTGGCCCCGCTGCTCAAGGCCGTCACCGCGAGGGCCCACGCCGAGGGACTGGAGCGCGTGGACGTGGGCCCCGTTCCCGAGGGCCTCACCGTGGCCCTGCCCTCCGAGGTGATGGAGGACGTGCTCTGGCAGCTCGTCACCAACGCCCGCCAGCACGGTGGCGAGGACGTGCGCGTGTCGCTCGCCGTGGAGACGCAGGCGGACGGCGTCGTGCGCGTCGTGGTGCGGGACGACGGGAGAGGCATCTCCGAGTCGAACCGCGCCCGCATCTTCGACGCCTTCTTCACCACGGCGCGCGAGCGCGGAGGCACGGGCCTGGGTCTCACCATCTCCCAGTCCATGCTGCGCGCGTTCGGCTCCACCCTGGAACTCCTGCCCGCGAGCCCGGAGACGAAGGGCTCCGCCTTCGCCGTCGCCGTGCATCAGCGGAAGTAGCTGTTGGAGATGTCCACCGAGTAGCCCAGCTCGAGCGTGGGCGAGGACGCGGCCACCAGGTATTGACGGAAGTGCAGCACCTTGCCCGGCAACGTCGCGCCCTGGCTCGTGGCCTCGGCCGCCTCGAACTGCTCCAGGCTGCCGCCCTCCCGCCGGTAGTTGAACACCGCGGGGAAGTGCGCGCGGGCTCGCAGCTCCGCCACCGGCCACGAGACGCGCGGCAGCGCCAGCTTCAACCGACCGGACAGGTGGAACACGCCCAGCTCCCGCGTCATCACCACCTCGAGCGCACCCGACGTCTCGCCCAGCCGCGCGGGCGCCACCTTCAGCCGCAGCACCCCCTCCGTCACCGCCTCCACCGGCACCGGGATGGCGTTGAGCGTGACGCGCTCCAATGCGTGGCCCTCCGGGATGCTCAGCTCCAGCGCCTGCTCGCGGTCCAGGCTCAACGTGTAGCCGACACGGAGCGTGGCCCGGCCCTCCAGCGTGGACACCCACGTCGCGGTGGCCTCGGAGATGCGCGGCTCCAGCGGAGGACGCACCTGCGGCTTCGTCGCCTGCGACACCTGGGACGCCGCCCTCCAACCGACGCGCAGCGCGCCCTGCACGGGATAGAGCGCATAGCCCTCACCCGAGGACGGCAGCGACTCCAGCAGCGTGAACACGGACGTGTCCGCCTCCAGCGCCAGCGGCACCGGCGAGGCATGAGGACCGAAGCGGAGCTGCGCGCGACGCTCCGGCCCCGTGCCCGACGAGCGCACGGTGAGGCTCACGTCGAAGCTCTGGCGCCCCGCCTTGCGGGTGAGGAGGCACAGGTAGCCATCCACCACGCCCACCGTGGCGCCCTCCAGCGTGGGCAGGGCCGTGGGGTACGTGTCCGCGTCGAGTTGCAGCAAGCGCACCTGCGTCCAGCGTCCATCCGCGAGCACCTCCACCTCGAAGCTCGCCTCCACTTGCAGCGCGTCCGCGGACAACCGTCCGCTCAGCTCGGTCTTCACCAGCGCCTCGGTGGGAGGCGCGGGAGGTGGTGTCTGTCGCTGCGAGTACAGCGGGATGAGCTGCTCCAGCGGCACGGTGGCGGTGCCGGCGGGAGCCGGAGTGGACTCGGGCGCGCCCAGTGCCTCGGGAGCGAGCAGCAGGATTCCGACGACGAGAGAAAGCTTCCGCATGATGGGCTCAGCTCGCTTCCGGGGTGACAGGGGTGGACACGGGGGCCGCGCTCGGGGCCGCGCCGGGCTGGGACAGGTCCGACAGGAACGCGCGCACGCTCGCGCGGGTGGAGAGCACCATCAGCCCGAGCAGGCCGGCGAGGATCTCCAGCGTGTAGATGAGGCCCGTGTAGCCCTCCAGGATGACGGCGCCGGTGGGCACCAGCAGCGTCGCGGCCCACAGCCCCGCGAGCACCGACGTGCGCTCCTTCGGGAACAGCCACCGGGCATACGCCACCACCGCCGCGCCCAGGCCCAGCGCGCTCACCGCATAGGCCACGTAGAAGTTCATGAAGGCCGCCAGGTACGCGAGCAGCACGAAGAAGAAGCCGTACACGGCGGCGAGCAGATACGACTCATGCAGCGCGAGCTGCCGCTTGTGCCTCAAGCCCAGCGCCGCGAGCAGCGCCACCAGCACCAGGAACGGCACCCACGCGCGCCCCGCCATGCGCGACACCATCGAGTCGAACGTCTTCTCCGACGGGAGGATGACGCCCAGGTTGACGCCGGACTCGAGCGACTGGAACGCCCAGTCCAGCGTGACGGTGTCGCTGCCCGCCTGCACGGACGACGCGGACAGCACGCCCGCCGGATAGTCGTAGTTGTCCCCGCCCTCGACGGCCAGGTGCACGCGCACGTCGCGCGCGGAGAGCGCCGGATCCAACTTGTAGATGAACGAGTCGAGCCCTCGCGCGCGGTAGCGGATGACGAAGCGGGCCGTGGCCCCCTTGGCGATGCGGCCCGTCCAGACGAGCCGGTTGCCGGACTCGCCCAGGTCCAGGCTGGCTTCCTTGCCGTCCACCAGGAACTGGAGCTCCGACAGGAGCACCTGAGACTTGTCCATCTCCATGGGGAAGATGAACGCCACGTCGATGTCGTGGCCCTCGCGGTTGACCACCGCGTGCTCCGCGCCCAGGTTGAAGTCGAAGCCGGAGAAGTAGCGCAGGCCGCGCTTGCGGTAGTTCATCTTCGCCAGCACCTCCACGTGCTGACGGTCGAACGCCAACGGCTTGAGCTCGGTGAAGATGGTGCCGCTGTGCACGTAGCGCAGCGACGGCGCGGGCTGCACCACGGGCGCGCCCCACCGGTCCTCCACCCCGGCCGCCAGCTCCGAGTTCGCGAAGTCCGTCCGCCCCGCCACCTGACCGGCAATCACCGCGGTGGCGAAGACGACGATGAAGAGACTGCCGAAGACGTGGTGCGCGACGAGCCACCGGAACGCCCCGCGGATGGGGCCATCGGACGTCCTCGGAGCACGAGGCGGGAAGGCAGGAGGATTCATGCACCCAGACTCGTCCCGCGCGGTGCAACGCGGATGGCGCACCCGTGCGCTTCCCGAGGAATGTTCGTGCGGATTTCGTGCAAGCCCTCGTCACAGGCCCCGGAGGTGAGTGCGCGTCGACCCGCACGCGTCGAACGCGGCTGAGCACACCTCGCGACGGAGTCCTCTCGGACCACACCGGCCGCCCCGACTGTGACTTTCCGCGCCCGTCGCGCGCACCGCGCCCGTCGCTGTCACAAAGTTGTCAGCCGCCCCAGGAAGGGGCTCAAATCCAGGAAATGGAGAGAGTCGAGGAGATCTACCAGGGCTTCGTGGTCGATCATCAGCTCGAGCGCGCGGGCCTCTTCGAGGTGCTCCGCGAGCGTTACGTGGCGGTGGACACGGTGCTGTACCCGGGGTGCTTCGTGCACATCACCCCGTCGTTCTTCTTCCAGCACGTGGTCTACGTGGACCGCAACGATCTGGCGCAGGGCTTCTTCGCGAACAAGGACGGCGTGCTGCGGAAGATCAGCTCGCGGCAGCAGTACGCGCAGAAGGCCTACGTGCGCTTCGTCGCGCAGGACTTCACGCAGCCCATCCCCATCCTGGACGAGAGCTTCGACCTGGTGCTCTCGCTCTACGCCGGAGGCATCGCCCGCGCGTGCGGGAAGTACCTGAAGGTGGGCGGCCTGCTGGTGACGAACGACCACCACGGCGACGCGGCCGACGCCGCGGCCGAGGAGAACCTGGCGCTCGTCGCGGTGGTGAAGGAGCTGCGCGGCAAGTTCACCTTCAGCGACCAGGAACTCGACACGTACCTGGTCCCCCGGCAGGCCACGCGGGGGCCTCGCGCGTCACGCTCCGAGGGCCGCCCCGAGTGGACGCGCCACGCGGACTACTACGTGTTCCGCAAGACACACCCGGGCCCCTCGACCCAGGAGCCCGGGCGATTCTCCGCGCCGCACTGAGCGCGCGGACGTGCGCTACCGCGGCTCCAGTCGGAACTGCTGGCAGTCGTTGTTGGACCAAGTCCACTGCTGCAGCACGGTGCCGTTGGTGCTCGACCCGCAGTTCGTCACGTCGAGCACCTTGCCGCTGTGCCGCGCCTCGATGCGGACGTAGCCGCCGGACGTCGCCACCGCGCGGAACTGCTGGTTGGCGCCGCCGCCATAACCCCACTGCTGGATTCCCGCGCCGTCCGCGGTGCTCACGTCCCGCACGTCCAGCGCCTTGCCGCTGTGCAGGGTGACGAAGCGCGAGTAGCCGCTGTCGGTGGGCTCCACCACCCAGATCTGGCTCGCGCCGGTATGGCAATCCCACTGGTGGATGGTGGCGCCGTCCGCCGTGCTGGGCCCGTCGATGTCCAGGCACCGCCCGGTGCTCTTGTTGACGATGCGGTAGCGCTGCGTCGGGCTGCCTTGCGCCGCGTTGTAGATGGCGAGCAGCAGCGACGTGTCGTTGCGCGTGTCCTGGCTCAGCTCCCAGATCATCACCCCGCCGCCGTGCTGCAACGCCAGCCGCGTCTTCGCCTGGATGGTGGCGATGCCGTTGTAGAAGACGTCGCCCACGTTGTCCTTGTACGGCGCCTGCGCGTCGCGAGCGACCAGGTCCGCGTAGCCGACATACGACGACGGCGAGCGCCCGTAGAACGGCACGCCCAGCACCGCCTTGGACGCGGGCAGCCCCCGCCCCTTCCAGTAGTTCAGCGACTGCACCGCGTAGTCGTACGTCGAATGCGGCTGGCCGCCGTCGTACGCCATGATGTTGAGGAAGTCGAAGTCGGTGAACGTCGACGCGGGGACGCCGTCACCGTAGTAGCCGTTGGCCACCACCGCCGCGGTGAGCAGCTTGCCGCGAGCGCGCATCGCCACGCCGAGCTCACGGATGAGCGCCGCGAAGTTCTGCGCGGACGCGCCCGGGTCCGGGTACTCCCAGTCGATGTCCACCCCGTCCAGACCCGCCGTGGTGACGTAGCTCACCAGCGTGTTGACGAACGTGGTCCGCGTGCCCGCGCTCGCCGCGAGCTGCTCGAAGGCGCTGTCGTCGCCGTTGTTCCACCCGCCCACCGCGATGAGCACCTTCACGCCACGCGCGTGCGCCGCGGTGACGAGCGAGCGCAGCCGCGCATCCGTCGCCCCAGGGCCCGTCAGCCCACCCCACGCCGTGGGCACCACGAACGCGTAGTTGATGTGCGTGAGCCGCTCGTAGGGAATCGCGTTGACGTCCCCCGCCCACGTCGGGAAGTAGCCGACCACGCGCGTCGCGAGCGCCGCGTCCTCCCGTCGCTCCAGCGATGCGTCCCTCGGCGCCGCCTCGTCCGGCGGCCCCGAACACGCCATCAGCACCACCGCCAACACCGCTTCGAGGACCAAGGCCCTGGATGTGAATCCCGTGCGCGACATGCGGACTCCCTCGTGAGCCCCCGCCCCGACGCGGGACGGATGGGTCGCGCACCTGTAGCGCCGCCACAAACCAGCAACAACGGTTTTTCCAGAAACCGAAGAAAGACTATCCAGTCCTGTCGGACGTTTGGCGAGGGCCTGGAGCCTCTTGCGGGGGCGTCCGTATTTTCTGCGGGGACTGCACGGCGGGCGTCAGCGGGCGTCGGTGGGGAGCGGCTTCACCTGGAGCTGCTTGGACGCGAGGAACTCCGCGTTGAAGACCTTGGACGCGTAGCGGCTGCCGTGATCACACAGGAAGGTGACGATGCGCAGGCCCTTCCCCGCGTGCTGCCGCGCGATTTCATACGCGGCGCGCACGTTGAGCGCCGCGGAGGTGCCCACCACCAGCGCGTCCTCGCGGGCCAGGTGGTAGAGCATGTCGAGCATCTCGCCGTCGCCCAGCCGCATCGCCTCGTCCACGCGAGCGGCCTGGAAGTTGGCGGTGAGTCGCATGATGCCGATGCCCTCGGTGATGGAGGAACCCGACGACTCCAGCTTCCCCTCGCGCACGTAGCAGTAGAGGCCCGAGCCCGCCGGGTCCACGAGCACCACGCGCAGCGCGGGGTTCTTCTCCTTGAGGAAGCGACTGACGCCGGACATCGTCCCGCCGCTGCCCACGGAGGCGACGAGCACGTCCACCTGCCCCTCGCACTGCTCCCAGATTTCGGGCCCGGTCGTCTCGTAGTGGAAGTCGCCGTTGGCCGTGTTCTCGAACTGGTTGGCCCAGAACCAGCCATGCGCCTCCGACAGCGCGCGGGCCTGGTGGAAGAAGTGGGCCGGGTTGGCGAAGGGCACGGGCGGCACCTTGCGGACCTCCACGCCCATGGCCTCCAGGTACTCGTACTTCTCGCGCGCCTGGTTGTCCGGCATCGTCACCACGACGCGGTAGCCACGCTCGCGGCCGAGCAGCCCCAGGCCGATGCCCGTGTTGCCCGCGGTGCCCTCGACGATGGTGCCGCCGGGCTTCAAGCGCCCCTGCTCCTCCGCGCGGCGGATCATCCCCTTGGCGGCGCGGTCCTTGATGCTGCCGCCCGGGTTCATGAACTCCGCCTTGCCCAGGATGTCGCAGCCGGTGACGCGGCTGAGCGAGCCGATGCGAAGCAGCGGGGTGTTGCCGACCGAGTCCCACAGCGAGCCGATGCGAGGCGCCATGCCCCCTCCCCTAATGGAGTCCGGGGAGGGAGGCAACCGGCCAGGTCCGCTTGCGGCTACTCGTTGCGCATCGCCTCGACGGGGTCCAGCTTCGCGGCGCGGGCGGCCGGGTAGATTCCGAACAACAGGCCCACCCCGCAGCTCATCGACAGCGCCAGGGCCACGGCCCACGGCGGCACGGACATGGGGAAGCCCACCATCCAGTCGCCCAGGAACACCAGGCCGAAGCCCAGGCCCACCCCCATGGCGCCGCCCAGCAGCGCCAGCAGCACCGCCTCCGTGGCGAACTGCCCCAGGATGCGCCGCCGCTTCGCGCCCAGCGCCTTGCGCACGCCAATCTCCCGCGTGCGCTCCATCACCGACACCAACATGATGTTCAGGATGCCGATGCCGCCCACCACCAGCGACAACAGGCACACGCCCACGCCGGCGATGGTGATGACCTGCGAGAGCTGGTTGAACGACGCCGTCACCGACTCGTTGGTGTGCAGCTCGAAGTCGTTGGCCTCGTCGGGCGCCAGGTTGTGCCGGCGGCGCATCAGCGTGGCCACCTCGTCCTGCGCCTTGCGGAACAGGCCGGGGTCCTTCGCCTGGATGTCGATGTCCAGCGAGCGCTCCTTGCCATAGAGCTGCTGGAACACGCGCAGCGGGATCATGGCCTGGTTGTCCAGGCTCACCATGCCCAGGAAGCTGCCGCGCCGCTGGAGCACGCCAATCACCCGGAACGGCCGGCCCTTCAGGCGGACCTCGAAGCCCACCGGGTCGATGCCGGGGAACAGCTCGTCCGCCACGTCCACGCCCAGGATGATGACGTTGCGGCCGTCCAGCCCCTCCACCTCGTTGAAGAAGCGGCCGGACTGCACGGACACCCCGCTCACCGCCGGGTACGTCGTGGACGCGCCCATGATGAGCACCGCGGGCCGCGTCTCCTTGCTCACCGTGGACACCTTCTGCCCGCCCTGGTCGTCCGAGGGCGCCACCAGCCCCACCGACGGACAGAACTGCTCCAGGGCGCGCACGTCCTCCAGGGTCATGTCCGGACGCTTGGCGAACTTGGCCCAGTTGAAGCGGCCGAAGCCGCCCGCGGGCCACTTGGTGAGCTGGAAGGTGTGCGCGCCCAGGCGGCCCAGGTCGCGGTTCACCTTGGTGCGCAGGCCCTCGATGAGCCCCATCATGGTGATGACCGTGGCCACGCCGATGACGATGCCCAGCAGCGTGAGCAGCGAGCGCAGCGGGTTGCCCAGGAACGTGCCCAGCGCCAGCCGGAGGTTGTCGAAGAAGGCTCGCATCGGCTCACTCGTACCGGAGGGCTTCCACCGGGTCCAGGTTCGCCGCGCGCGCCGCCGGCCAGATGCCGAACAAGAGGCCCACCAGCGCCGCGAAGAACACCCCGCCCAGGATGGTGCCCGTCTGCACGTCCGCCGCCAGGGGCGTTATCAGCGACACCACCTTGGCCGTCCCCAGCCCCACTGTCGTCCCCAGCAGGCCGCCCACCGCGGACACGCTGGCGGCCTCCATCAGGAACTGCACCACGATGGTGCGCTTGCGCGCCCCCAGCGCGCGCCGCACGCCGATCTCCCGCGTCCGCTCGCGCACCGACACCAGCATGATGTTCATGATGCCGATGCCGCCCACCAGCAGCGTGATGAGGCCCACGCCCACCGCGACGCCATACAGCGCGCCCGTGAGCTGCGCGTACGTCTGCGCCATGGCCTCCGGCTTGTTGATGTTGAAGTCGTCCGGCTCACCCGGCGTCGTGCCGCGGATGCGCCGGAGGATGCCGATGAGCTGGTCCTCGGCCGCGCGCACCTGGCCCGCGTCCGCCACCGCCATGGCGATCTCGAACGGGCGCCCCTTGCCGAAGCTGCTGTAGAAGGTCTTGAAGGGGATGATGACGAGCAGGTCCATGCTCTGGTTCACCACCTTGCCCTTGCGGCTGAGCGTGCCCACCACCTGGAAGGAGCGGTTGTCCACGCGGATGGTGCGCCCCACCGGGCTGATGCCGGGGAAGAGCCGGTCCGCCACGTCCGCGCCCAGCACCGCCACCGGCCGCGTCACCTCTTCGTCCGCCTCCGTGAGGAAGCGCCCGCTGGTGATGTCGAACCCGGAGATGCTCAGGTACTCGTGGTTGACGCCCTGGATGCGCACCGTGGACATCTGCTCGCTGGCGTACGACACGTCCGCCAGCCGCGACACCGACGGCGACATCGCGCTGATGAAGGGCGCCATGGAGCGCAGCCGCTGCACCTGGTCGAGCGTGAAGTTCTTGCGCCCGCGGTACTTCCACCAGTCGCCCTTGATGATCATCGGGTACTTGCTCACGTAGAGCGTGTTCGCCCCGAAGCTCGCGAGCTGCCGGTGGAAGGACGTGTTGAGCCCCTGGATGATGCCGACGATGGCCAGCAGCGTGGCCACGCCGATGCCGATGCCCATCGTCGTCAGCACGGTGCGCAGGCGGTTGGCGCGCAGCGAGAACAGGGCGATGCGCGCGCCCTCCAGGATGTCCACCCGAAAACCCGCCCAGTGCTTCATGCGCCCCCCGCAGCCATCGCCGCGGCGTTGCCCAGCGCCACCTCGCGCCCCGGCCCGTCGGCGACGATCTCACCGTCGCTCAGGCGGATGGCCCTCGGACACCGGGCCGCCAGCTTCGGCTCGTGCGTGACGAGCACCAGCGTGTGGCCGGCCTGGTGCAACTGCTCGAACAGCCGGACGATCTCCTCGCCCGTGGCCGAGTCCAGGTTGCCCGTGGGCTCGTCCGCCAGCAGCATGGACGGCTCGGACACCAGCGCGCGGGCAATCGCCACGCGCTGACGCTGACCGCCCGACAGCTCGTTGGGCCGGTGGTGCATGCGGTGCGTGAGCTGCACCTTGTCCAGCGCCGCCTTCGCCCGCTCCCGCCGCTCCTTGGCGGGCATGCCGCGGTACACCAGCGGCAGCTCCACGTTGGCCAGCGCCGTCTCCTTCGGCAGCAGCTGGAACGTCTGGAAGATGAAGCCGATCTCCACGTTGCGGATGACGGCCAGCTCGTCGTCGCTCATGCGCGACACGTCCTTGCCGTTGAGCATGTAGCGGCCGCTGGAGGGCGTATCCAGGCAGCCCAGCACGTTCATCATCGTGCTCTTGCCGGAGCCGGACTGACCGATGATGGCCACCCATTCGCCCCGGCCCACGCCGAAGGTGACGCCTCGCAGCGCCCGCACCTCCTCGCCACCGACGTGGAAGACGCGGGTGATGTTGTCCACCTGGATGAGCCGGCCATCGCCGGCGCCGCTGCCGTGGCTCACGACTTCCGCCCGCCCTTCATTCCGCCCGGACCGCCGCCCTGCTCGGGCTCCTGCACGTTGTCCCCGTGGTTGAGCTCCTTCGACAGCGTGCGGTAGGGGCCCTCCACCACGCGGTCGCCATCGTTCAGCCCGGAGAGGATCTCCAGCTCCGTGTCGGACGCGATGCCCGTCTGCACCCGCCGCACCTGCGCCTTGTTCGCCGCGTCCACCACGAACACCACCTTGGCCAGCGACTCGGTGCGCCGCGCCTTGAGCGCGCCACCCTCGATGGGCTCCTTGTAATCGGGCAGCGTGCGCTCCGCACGCACCGTGACCGCCTGGATGGGCACCAGGACGACGTCGCTGCGCGTCTCCGCGGAGATACGGGCCTCCGCGCTCATGCCCGGCAGCACGCCCGGCGGCCGCATGTCCAGCGCCACCGTGACGGGGAAGCTGGTCACCTCGGCCTCCGTGCCCTCGTTCTTGATGAGCGCCTTCTGGGCGATCTCCACCACGGAGCCCGCGAAGGTCTGCCCCTCCAGCGCGTCCAGCGTCACGTCCGCGGGCTGGCCCGGCTTGAGGTGCACCACCTCGTGCTCACCCACCTCGAACTTCACCTCCATGGCGGACAGCGCCGCGATGGTCATCACCACGTCCTCGGCCAGCTCCGAGCCACGCACGCGCTCACCCACCTCGCGCGACAGCTCGATGACGTTGCCGTCGATGGGCGAGAACATCGTCGTGCGCGACAGGTCCGTCTGCGCCTGCTCCACGACGGCGACGTTGCGCGCGAGCAGCTGCCTGGCGGACGCGAGCCGGGCCTCCGCCGTGTTCTTGCTCGCCTTGGCGACGTCCAGCTCCGCCCCGGACGCCAGGCCCTTGGTCACCAGGCCCTCCACGCGTCCGAGCTCCTGCGTGGTGCGGCTGACCTCCACCTCCGCCACCTGGGCGTCGGCGCGCGCCGCGTTCTGCGAGGCCATCGCCTGCTTCAGCGCCGCCTCGTACACGCGCCGGTCGATGCGGGCCAGCACCTGGCCCTTCTTCACCGCGTCGCCATCCTTGACCAGCAGCTCCACCAGGTCTCCAGAGAGGCTGGAGGAGATCTTCACCGTCGTGGCCGCCTGCACCTTGCCCGCGCCGGTGATGGTGCGGGTGATGGTGCCCTTGCGAGCCTTGGCGATCTGCACCTCCTGGGACGGCGGGGGACGCTCCTTCAGGCCTCCCGCCGTGATGGCCGCGGCACCGAGGAACAGCGCACCGGCGATCACACCCTTCCACCACTTCATTTCGTCTCTCCCGGGCTCATCAGGGCGCCCATGGCCCGCATCAAGGTGAAGCGGGCGATTTCGACATCGATTCTGTTTTCCAACAAGCTGAGCTCCGCCTGCGTGAGGCTGAGCTGCGCGTCACGGACCTCCAGCGTGGAGCCCGCACCGGCCTTGAAGCGCTCCTCGGCCAGGTTGAGTCCCTGGACGGCGGCCTCGCGGTTCTCCGCGGCCAGCCGGGCGGCGACGATCTGCGCCTCCAGCGACTGGTGCGCGGTGCGCACCTCGGCCTCGATCTCCCGCGCGGACTGCGCCAGCTGCAGCTGGGCCTTGCGGATGTTGGCCTCTGCCCGCTTGGTCTGCGCGGGGGTGATGAAGCCGTTGAAGATGTTCCAGTCCAGGTTGAGGCGGGCGATGACGTTGTTCTGCAGCCGCGGCTCGGTGAAGACCTGGCCGGCGTCCGGGCCCTGGCGGGTGTAGAGGCCCTGGGCCGACAGCTTCGGGATGTAGTCCGCGCGGGCGATGGCGCGCTCCAGCTCCGCCGCGCTCACCCGCGCCTCGAGCGCCTTGAGCAGCGGGCGCTGCTCGCGGGCCACGCTGATGGCCTGCTCGATGGTGGGCGCGGGGCCGGGCTCCGACTGGAGCACGCCCGGGTCCACCGCCTCCACGGGCTGGGTGCCCGGACGCGTCAGCCACACCGCGAGCTGGCCCTGGTCCGTGACGAGCTGGCTGAGCGACTGGACGAAGGAGATGCGATCATTGCCCAGGTTCACCAGGGCGGAGATCTCCTCCACCTTGCCCACGCGGCCGGCCAGGAACAGGGAGCGGGCGCGCTCGAGCTGCTCCTCGCTGCGCTTGACGGTGGCGTCCAGCACCTGGCGGGTGGCCTGGGTGCGGAAGAGCGTGAAGAAGCGGCGGATGGCCTCCAGCTCCGCGGTGTCCGCCTCCTCCTTGGCCTGGCTCGCCTGCGCGTCGCGCAGCACCCCGGCCTGCTCCAGCTGCTTCCAGAGCGCGCGGTCATAGACGCTCTGGCTCAGGACGGCGCCCAGGTCGTAGTCGCCCGTGCTGGTCGGCTTGGACTCGACGGAGATCTGCACGAACTCGCCGGGGTTGTTCACATCCGGCACCAGGTCGAACTGCTGCCGGCGGCCCAGCCAACGCTTGCCCACGAAGCCATTGATGGAGAGCTGGGGCAGGAGCGCGGAGCGGCGGATGTTCACGTCCTGCTGGCTGACCTCCAGGTCCTGGAGCGCCGTGAGGGCGGTGGTGCTCTGGCGGCCCTCCTCGCGGGCCTGCTGCAGGGTGATGGGCGTGGGCGCGGGGGACGCGGACAGGAGCGTCGCGACGATGAGGGCGTTCATTGGCCACCTCCCGCCGAGCCGGGCAAGCCCACCATCATGACGCCCGCGAACATCGCGTAGAGCGCCAGGGACAGCAGCAGCGCGCGGGTGCGCGGCATGCCGGTGGCGGCGGAGAAGCCCAGGCCGAGCAGCGCGGTGCTCCAGAGGTTGAAGAAGTCCACGGTGGAGGCGACGCGCGCCATCTTCGGGCTCAGCTCCCCCAGGAACGCGCCCAGGTGGGACGGGACCAGCTGGAGCACGCGCGAGACGGAGACGGTGTGCTGCGCCGCGAGGCAGCCGGTGAGGATGAGGTGGTACAGCGCGATGGGCAGCAGCGCGATGGCTGCCACCGACATCAGCTTCTCGAAGTGGACGGGCCGGTCGAACAGCCACGACACGACCCAGAGCATGGCGGCCAGCAGCAGCGCCATGAACGGCATCACGAAGACGCCCTTGGCGATGCCGCCCACCAGCGCCTTGCGGGAGGCGGTCTGGATCTTGTCGCTCAGGTCCGCCTCGGAGATGGTCGCCATCTCCCCGGAGGACTGGAGCTCACGGATGACATCCGGGGTCGCGTCCCAGCGCAGGGAAAACAGCGTCCCGGAGGCGGACACGCAGAGGGCGAGGATGAGGAGGGGCCAGACCCAACGGCGGGCTTCGACGGCGGCGGGCGTCCCCTCGACAGGGTCGATGAAGACGCGCACGGGTTGGACGAGTGAGGTCATAAGGTGGGTGGTCTCGGAGGGAAGTACGGCAGTCCCCCTCAGGCAATTGCTCGGCCAGTCGAAATTCCGCGGTGAACGGGCAGCCAGCCGGCCGAATTCCATCCGCATGGAAGGTCGGGCGGCTTTCTACTTCAAGGATTCCGCAGACCTGTAGCAACCTGTTGCGGAAATTTTGCCGTCGGGATCGAGAGGGTGTATTCCGCTCGGCTGCACGCCTGCCGGAGCTCGAATGGTCGAAAGCACGGATCTCGCCCAGGTCCTCCAAGAAGCCAACGACATTGCCCGGAGCGTGGCCCAGAAGCTTACCTCGGCCCACGTGCTCCTGGCGCTGTTCACGGTGGAGAACCGGGCGCAGCTGCTCCTCAAGGAGCGGGGCGTGGACGAGGATGCCCTCCTCCAGCTGCTCACCGCCGCCCCCGCCGAGCACGATGGCCTGGTCCGCGAGCTGCGGGAGAAGGCCCGTGAAATCGCGGTGAGCTGCGGTTCCCAGGAGGCGGACTGCCTCCATCTGCTCATCGCGGTGACGCGGGTGCGCTGCGGGGCCCAGGAGCTGCTGATGCACGCGGGCCTGGATCTGGCGACGCTGCGCACCACGGCGGTCTCCTACTTCGTGAGCGGGCGGATGCCGCGCAAGCTGCAGCCAGGGCGCACGCACGTCACCACCTCGCGGCCGGTGCAGAGCCGACCGCTCGGGGCGCCGCCGTCTCCCCTGCCCTTCTCCGCGGTGGCGGTGAGCCTGCCGCGCCCGATGCCGGCCGCGCCGCCGAAGCCTCCTCCCCCCGCCCCCCCGCGCGCGACGACGCCCGCGCTGTCGCCTCGCGACCTCATCGACGTGGACGAGGAGCCGCAGGAGAAGGCCGCGCCCCCCGCTGCCGCTCCGCCGCCTCCGGCTCCCGCTCCGACCGCGCGCGTCACGCCCACCGTGACGCCCCCGGCGCCGACGTCGGCGCCCGTGGCGCGTCCCACGCCGCCCCCCGCGCCCGCTCCGGCGGCGCGTCCCGCCCAGGCGGCCGTGGCGGTGGCGAAGGGCCCCTCGATGGCGCTGGACCCCAAGGCGTTCCCGCTGCTCACGTCGCTGGGTCGCAACCTGAGCCAGGCGGCCCGTGAGGGGAAGCTGGACCCGGTGGTGGGCCGCGCGCGCGAAATCGAGGAGGTCATCGACGTCCTCGGCAAGCGCCGCACGAACAACCCCTGCCTCCTGGGTGAGGCGGGCGTGGGCAAGACGGCGGTGGTGGAGGGCGTGGCGCAGCGGCTGCTGGGGCTGCGTGGCGGGCTGGCGGAGAAGGTGGTGGTGGAGCTGGACATGGCCTCGCTGGTGGCGGGCACCCAGCTTCGCGGCTCGTTCTCCGAGAAGCTCAACGCGTTGAAGGAGGAGGTCCGCCGCGCCGAGGGGCGCGTGATGGTCTTCATCGACGAAATCCACACGCTGGTGGGCGCGGGCTCCACGGGCGACGGGCCGCAGGACGCGGCCAACGAGCTGAAGACGGCGATGGCGCGGGGTGAGTTCCCCTGCATCGGCGCGACGACGCACGACGAGTACCGCAAGTTCATCAGCGCGGACCCGGCGCTCGAGCGGCGCTTCACGGCGGTGGTGGTGCACGAGCCGTCGGTGCCGGAGACGGTGGAGATCCTCCGCGGCATCATCGGCCGGTACGAGGAGCACCACGCGCTGCGCTATCGGCCGGAGGCGCTGGAGGCCGCGGCGTCGCTGGCGAGCCGCTACGTGACGGACCGGTTCATGCCGGACAAGGCCATCTCGGTGGTGGACCTGGCGGGGAGCCGGTGCCACCGCGAGGGGCGTGACGTGGTGGAGCCGTCGGACGTGGCGCGGGTGGTGGCGAAGCTCGCGGGCGTTCCGGAGGAGCGGCTGCTCATGAACGACTCGGCGCGGCTGCTCCGGTTGGAGCAGGACCTGGGCGAGCGGGTCATCGGACACGAGGAGGCGATCGCGCGCATCGCGCGGGTCATCCGTCGCAACTACGCGGGCTTCGCGTCGCGGCGCCCCATGGGCAGCTTCCTGTTCCTGGGCCCCACGGGCGTGGGCAAGACGGAGATGGCGCGCGGGCTGGCGGAGGTGCTCTTCGGCAACCGCGACGCGCTGGTGCGGCTGGACATGAGCGAGATGTCGGAGGCTCACGGGGTGTCGCGCCTCATCGGCTCGCCGGCGGGTTACGTGGGCCATGGCGAGGGTGGCCAGCTGACGGAGCCGGTGCGTCGGCGTCCCTCGTCCGTGGTGGTGCTGGACGAAATCGAGAAGGCGCACCGCGAGGTGCAACTGCTGCTGCTCCAGGTCCTGGAGGAGGGGCGGCTGACGGATGGCAAGGGTCGGCACATCGACTTCTCGAACACCGTCATCGTGCTGACGACCAACCTGGGCGCGGAGGCGTTCTCGCGCACGGGTCGTCCGCTGGGCTTCGGGCAGGAGAGCTCGGGCGCGGCGAGCGCGCTGGAGCACGCGGCGTCGGCCGCGCGTCGGGCGCTTCCGCCGGAGTTGTGGAACCGCATCGACGAGCGGCTCCCCTTCCGTCCGCTGGAGGAGGAGGAGGTCGCGCGCATCGCGACGCTGCTGCTGGAGGAGAGCAGCAAGCGGCTGTCGACCGAGCGCGGCATCGAGTACGTGGCGGGCGACGACGTGGTGGGGCACCTGCTGAAGTCGGGCGGCTTCGACCCGCAGCTCGGCGCGCGTCCCATGCGGCAGATGGTGCAGCGGCTGGTGGAAGGTCCGCTGGCCGAGCGCATCCTGTCCGGTGAGTTCGGCGCGGGAGACCGCGTGCGCGTCGCGCTCCACGCCGGACAGCTCGCGTTCCAGCGGGAGCGATGAGTCAGCGCGCCTCGCGGAAGCGAAGTGCCCCGAGGAAGGAATCCTCCCGGGGCCGCGCGACCGCGAAGCGCCCCGCGTCCGCCAGCGACGGGGGGATAGAGCCTCATCAGGAGAGCTCTCCGACGACCCTCGAGACCGTCATCGGCGCCGCGCAGGTCGAGGTCTCATCGAAGAGACCCGGCGGGAAGCGAGCTACCAGCACCACGAAGCGGTCCGCATCCACTGGCGCCGGGCAGGCTGAAGTCTCATCGAACAGACCCGGCGGGAAGCGAGCTACCAGCACCACGAAGCGGTCCGCATCCGCCGGCGCCGCGCAGGCCGAAGCATCATCGAGAAAACCCGGCGCGAAGCGAGCTACCTCCACCGCGAAGCGGTCAGCCCCCTCAGGCGTCGAGCCCACGGAGGCAGCGCAGGAACTCCCCGTCGCGAACCGCGTCACACCGCCCGCTACGCCTCCTGTCGCCACCAGCGCAAAGCGCGTGAAGCCCCCGCGACGAAGCACCTCCGCGAGCCACACCACCAACATCCGCCCGGCACCCGGCAGCGTCACCAGCGCACCGACTCCACGAGCCACACGCTCAGCGAAGCGTCCCCCTGTCGTCATCGTCGGAACAGGTCGCCTCGGCGGAGCCCTCGGTCTCGCGCTGAGCGCGACGGGCTGGCCCGTGACGCTCCACTCACGCGGTGACGAAGGTCGTCGGCGGATCGCAGCACTCGGCCTGAAGCCATCGACACCCGAGGACTTGCGGCGCGCGCGGCTCATCCTCCTCTGCGTCCCGGATGCGGAGGTCCCCCGCGTCGCGAAAGAGCTCGCCAGCACCCTGCCCCGCTCCGTCGCCCTCGTGCACACGGCCGGAGCGCTGTCACTCCAAGCCCTCGGCGAGCCACGAGGCCGCGCCCTCGGCTCGTTCCATCCGCTCTGCGCCGTGTCGTCCGCGCACGACTCGCTCGCCGGCCACACCGCGTCCATCAGCACGCGCTCCAGCCCCCTGCGCGAAGTGCTTCGCCACATGGCCGAGGACGTGAAGCTCGAAGCCATCGAGGTCCCCGAGGCTCACCGCCCCGCCTACCACGCGGGCGCGGTGATGAGCGCGGGGCTCGTCGTGGCGCTCGCCGACGCGGCCGTCGCGGCGCTCGGCACCGCGGGAATCGCGCCCGACGCAGCACTCCGCGCCCTGCTGCCCCTGATGCGCTCCGCGCTGCGAGGCATGGACGCACGCGGCCTCGCCGGGAGCCTCACCGGTCCCATCGTCCGGGGCGATGCGGGCGTGGTCGGCGCGCACCTGGATGCGCTCCCGGACGACCTCGCCCCCATCTACCGACTGCTGTCGCGGCGCGCGCTGAAGCTCGTCTCGGAGAGACTCAGCCCTGAATCGCGCGCCGCGCTGGAGAAGCGGCTCAGGTGATGATGAGCGAGCCCTGAAGGCCCTTGCGCACCGAACCCAGGGCGCGCTCGGAGGCGGCCTCGGCCTCGGTGAGGCGGCGCAGGCACAGCTCGCCCTTGCCCTCACCCACGCCGCGCTTCAGGTCCGACAGCAGCGTGAGCGAGGCCTGGAGCATTTCCTTGCCCTGCGGCGTGTCGTTGACCGGCTTGCCCGCGGCCGTCGCCACCGTCTCGCCGAACGTCTTGATGCTCGTCGCGAGCTTCTGCGCGTCGAAGCTGGCCAGCAGCGGCTTGATGCGCGTGGGGTCGATGCGGATGAGCCGCAGCGCGCCCACCCGAGCGAAGCCCGGGTGCAAGAGGCCGATGTCGCTCATCTCGAACGCGCCCAGCAGGCCCTCGTCCGGCGCGCTGTGCGCGTGCGGCACCACGTCCACGAACAGCGGCAGCGGGTCCGCGCCGTTGCGGAACAGCTCCAGCTCCTCGTCATCCAGCGGCGGGAACGTGGTCGGCGCGCCGATGAAGAGCAGCGGCAGGACGATGTCGTGCCAGAAGTCCTCGGGCGCCGAACCCGTGCCGTTCACCGTGGCGAACAGGTGCACCATCAGCTCCGCCAGACGCGGGGCGCGCTCGGCCTGCTCGATGAGCGACTTGCTGGGATCCAATCGCTGCAGGGACTGGACGATCTGCCCCTCGAACTGCTGGCGAGCCTCGGCCGGCAGGTCCTGCGCGCGGCCCAGGGCGGCGCGCACGTCACGGGCGAGCACATCCGGCTTGGTCTCCAGCGCCGTCTTCGCCTTCGCCGGGTCCACCACGACGAACTGCAGGAAGCCGGGGTCGAACAGCCGCTGGTAGTCCACCGGCGTCAGCTTGGGGGCCTGCCCCCCCAGCGCCTGGGCCGGGTTGGTGCCGAAGCGGGCCTGGCCCAGCGAACGGCGGATGTCCCCCGCCAGGTCGTCCAGCCGGCTCAGCTTGCTCTGCCCCAGCGCGTCCATCGCCGCGCCGAACGGCGACAGCATGATGATGGCCTCGGGGAAGCCCAGCGTGGCGCCCTCGGGCGAGTCCCGGTTGGGGAACCAGAACGCCTGGTGCTCCATGATGAGGCGCATGGCGAAGGCGCCTGCCAGGCCCAGCGCCAGCGTCTGGTGCTCGGGCTGGTTCACCTGGAACGGGCCACCGAGCACCTTCGCGACCGCCTTCTCCACATCAGCCCAGGGCGCCTTGAGCAGATCGATCGGCTTGCCCTCGGCCTTCTCGAGGGCCGCGGCGACCTGGAGCTGCGCCTGGTGGACATGCTGGGGAACAGGATGCGCCTGGGTATCCGGTTGGGACATGGAGGAATCCGAAATCGTAAGGGAAGCGGAGGGCCTCCCCTTACCGTGAAAAACGCGTTCGTGGCTACGAATTGTGGCCAGTAGGATGGCTCCCATGCCTGCTACCCGCCGGCCCCTCCGCTGGCACGCCTGGGTCGTCTGTCTCCTGCTGACATGCTGGGGGTGCGCTTCCGTCACACCCCGTTTTCCCCAAGACATCCAGACGTCCTTCGCGCGCGACTCGATGCGGAAGCTGACGACGGAGTCACTGGAGCTCTATTACCCGGAGCACCTGCGCGCCTCCGCGTTGCGCATGGCGGCGAGGCTGGAGGGCTGCGTGGAGCGGCTGCGCGGCCACACCGTGCGGCAGAAGCCGAGGGACAAGGTCCTCGTCTACCTGACGAGCGCGAACTTCAACAACGCGTACGTCGTCCCGGACTACGCCAGCGTCCCCCAGCAGATGGTGATGCCGGCGCACATGACGCTGGAGCTGTTCCACCTCTTCGGGCTGGGCGAGGTGGACGTGGGCGACGTGGCCTGCCACGAGGCCGTGCACTACGTGCAGCTCCAGCAGGCGGACGGGCTCTGGGGTTTCCTCAACACCTTCACGGGGGGCCTGTTCCAACCCAACACCTTCACGGAGTCCTGGTTCCTGGAGGGCCTGGCCACGTACTACGAGGGCCGCTTCGGCAAGGACACGGGGCGTCCGCACAGCCCGGTGTGGCGTGGCTGGTTCGAATCGGTGGTGCAGGTGCGTGACGGCAGGATGGACCCGGGGTTCCTGTCGCCGGAGAACCGCGCGCTGGATCCGTTCGGCGGCAACTACCTGACGGGCATGCACTTCGTGGAGTACCTGGCCTCGCAGTACGGCGAGGAGAAGCTCTGGAAGCTGGTGGATGACCAGGGCAGCACCATCATCCCGCCCATCGCGGTGACCCTGCGCTTCAAGCGGGTATACGGCCGGGACATCGGCTCGCTGTTCGCCGAGTTCACCAAGAACCTGCGTGAGCAGCTCATCGTCCGCGAGCGCCCTCCGACGCAGACGGTGTGGCAGCGCGACGCGGGCTACTTCTCGCGGCTCGCCTCGCATCCGGACTCGGGGACGACAGCGCTGGTGAGCGTGGGGCGCACGGAGTATTCGCGGCTGACGGTGCGCGAGAAGGACGGGCGCGTGCGCTTCGAGCGGCCCTTGGTGGAGTTGCTGCCCTTCCGCCGCTGGGTGCTGGGGACGTCCACGCTGGTCAGCGGCATGTCGTTCAGCGCGGATGGCGCGTGGCTGTACCTGGTCATGGCGGACCTGAACGCGGTGGGCGCGTACGAGGCGAAGCTGTGGCGCGTGGACGCGCGCTCGGGCGACGTCGTGCGCGTCTGGGATGGCCTGAAGGGCATGGGCGGGAGCATCACCCCGGACGGCAAGGCGTATGTCTTTGTCCACGTCGAGGGGGATACCGCCAACCTGCGGCGGCTGGAGTTGGACACGGGGAAGCAGGAGCCGCTCACGAGCTTCGAGGCGAGCGCTCCGGTGGGACCGCCCTCCGTGTCTCCGGAGGGGAAGCGCATCGTGTTCCCGCTCGGCGGGAGCCAGGGCTGGGACCTGGTGATGCGCGAGGAGGATGGGCGTCTGAGGTGGCTGACGCGAGATGGTCAGTTCAACTACTCACCCCGCTGGCTGGACGCGGAGCGCATCGTGTTCCTGCGGGAGTACGAGGCGCGCCTCCAGGCGCACGTGATGAACGTCGACACGCGCGCGTTCGAGCGAATCACCGACGCGCCCTTCCTGGTGCTGGATGTGAATCCCGTGGGCACGAAGGAGGTGACGTTCCTGAACAGGGATGGCACCGCGTTCACCATCGACCACGCGCCCATGGTGGACATCCCCGAGCGACAGGCCACGGTGGCTCCCGTCATTGCCCCCACGGGGACGACGTCCTCGCACGCCGAGGCGACCTCGGAGGACTCGCCGATGAGCCCCCCTCCGCTCACCGCCGCCCCCACCGGAACGTCGCCGTCGGAGCAGGGCGCCGCGTCATCGATGCCGGGGCAAGAGGTCACACCGGCACCGGCTCCTTCCCCACCGGATGCAGCGCCGCCAACGGGAGCGGTCGCGTCGACCCCGGAGACGGGAAACGTGACGTCCGAGGCAACGAGCCCGCCCGGTCCGGCGAACACGCCCGTCGCCAACGAACAGGCACCCGCGGGGAGCGAGCCACCACCGAGCGACTTCACGCCAACGCCCTTCCCCGCCGCGCCCGATGCCCCTCTCGCGGAGACCGTTCCCACCGCGCCGCCGCCCATCGCGGTGCCGCCGTCGACCGTGCCCGTCGCGGACCTGGGAGACCTGGACGCGCCCGTGGTCGCGCCGCCTCCGGACCCCGGCAAGGCCGTCACGGTCCTCGGCGATGAGCCCTACTCGACGCTCGAGGGCTTCCTCATCCCCGAGTTCCGTCTGCCCTACGTGTGGCTCGCGACCGAGAGCGAGGACTCGGACGACCTCATCTTCAGCGGCGGCCTCGCGCTCGCGGGACAGGACCGGCTCGGCTTCCACGCCTACGCGCTGTCCTTCGCCTACAGCACGCAGGACAAGGAGCCGAACGTCGCGCTCGCGTACGGCAACGCGCAGCTGGCGCCCTGGTATCTCCAGGCCTCCGTCTCGCGCCTGCGCGAGAACGAGCGCACGGACCTGCAGGCCCTGGCCTACGCGTCGCGCACGTTCTGGACGACGCCCGTGACGATTGGCGTGCTCGCCCTGCGGCGCGAGTACGACGCCGTGGGCCGCTTCCCCGGCCTCGTCACCCGGCTGATCGGTCCGGAGGTCTCCACGTCCTACTTCGCGGGCGATGCGACGTCCTACGGCGGTCTCCAGCGCGGACTGGGCATCAACCTGAGCGCCGCCATCTATCCGGGGGCCTTCGCCCTGGACTCGACGGTGGGTGATCTGCGCGTGGGCCTGGACGCGTTCCTCGCGGGATTCTTCATCGGGAGGGATCACCTCCAGCTCTCCGCGGTGGGCCGCTATCTGCCCGGCGCGCCCGAGGGCCTGCTGGAGGTCGGCGGTCTCACCGCGGGGCAGACCTGGTACAGCAGCCGCCGCTCCACGGAGACGCGCCCCCTCCCCCTCCAGCTCCAGCCCGGAATCGCCTTCAGCGAGTACGTGCGCGGCTACGAGGACATCACCCTCCGCGCGAAGAACGCGATGGTCGGCACGGCGACGTATCGCTACCGCATGCCCATCGACTACGGCTGGGCCTCCGCGCTGTGGCTGTTCCCGTCGCTGTTCGTGAGCAACCTCCAGCTCGAGGTCTTCGGGACGCTGGCGCGCACGGACAACCGGGACAACCACGGGGCCTTCGGCACCGCGCTGTCGCTGCAGTCCACCATCGGCCAGTCGGTGCCGTTCTCCATCTTCTACCAGTTCGCCCGTCGCTACGACGATGGGCTGGGAGACCTGCACCTCGTGGGGTTCGGCCTCTAATCGCGGAAGTGTGACTCCGCCACGGACGCGCCCCAGCAGCACGCGTCCTCGCCCTCCGCATCCGCGGGGAGCGAAGTATGCAGCGGGGCGCCCGGCTTCACGTCCGCGAAGTAGAAGAGGTTCCGAGGCACCAGGACGAGGGCGCGGTCTCCCTGACGCGTGCGCAGGGTGAGCTGGCCGAGCGTCGGCGCGGACAGGTCCGCGGCACCGTCCGGGAAGAACGTCTCCTGCTTCGGAGGCTCGAACGCGCCGCCCACGTTGCAGCCACCGTCCTCCGTGAAGACGTCCACCTCACGCAGCCGGCAGCCCTGCCCCGCCTCGAAGCGGAACACCGCCTGCAGCCGGGTGAAGTAGCAGTCGGGCGTCCCGCAGTCCGCGCTGTGGACATCCGCCATCACCGACAGGCGAACGTCGCCTCCCGCGAGCGACGCCACCATGCCGCCGCGCGCGAAGCGCTCGAACAGCGAGGCCTTCGCGCAATCGGAGGACGACGACGGCTTCACATCCACGGCACGCGACGCGCAGTTCGTCAGACACAGCAGAAGCACGAGGGAGCACAGGGCACGCGTCAGCGACATGCCCACGGTCATATCAAGCACGGGCCCTGATTCCTGGCGAACCGCCACGACCTACCGCGCGCGGCCCAGCCCGTACAGCCCCGCCGCGCGGGCATGGGCCAGCACTCCCGAGGGCACCAGGTCCGAGGGCTCCTTGCCTCGGGCCAGCAGCTCGCGAATCTCCGTGGAGGACACCTCCGCCAAGGGAGGCCCCACGGTGTTGGGCGCCGGATAGCCCGCGCGGTACAGCACCAGCACGCGCGACATCGCCTCGATGCGGTGGAAGTCCTTCCAGTGCGGCAGGTCCCTCAGGATGTCGCTGCCGATGATGATGGACCAGCGCACGTCCGGATGACGCGCCACCAGCAGCTCGAGCGTGTCCACCGTGCGCCCCGTCAACCCCGGCTCGCTCTCGATGCGCGTCGTCCTCAGCCAGCCCGAGGTCTCCCGACACATCGCCTCGCACATCGCGATGCGGTGGTCGAAGTCCTCCATCTGCTTGCCGAACGGGTGCTGCCAGGACGGCATCAGCCACACCTGGTCCACGCCCTGCGTCGCGTGCACATACGAGGCGGCCATCAGGTGCCCCACGTGCGGCGGGTTGAACGAGCCTCCAAGCAGCGCGACCTGCACGTCAGGGCCTCACGTCACTTCAAGGTCAGCTTCGGGGACTTCTTGTCCAGCGTCAGCACGCGGGGCTCCAGCACCACGTGGCCATCCAGCCGGTACGCGGAGAAGCGCAGCTCCCGGTCCACCCGGTCCAACAGCGCGCACGTCTGCTCCGCCGCGCCCACCAGCCTCCCCGGCGTCAGGAAGTAGCGCGGGCCAATCTGCACCACCTTGGGCTCCGGGTCCTTCCCATGGATGAACACCAGCGCGTTGAGCAGGTCCTCGCGCGTCAGGTCGTTCTTGTCGTGCACCACGCAGCACAGCGTGTCGCCCAGCAGGTCCATCGCCTTGTTGTTGATGGCGGGGTCCCGATACTGGAGCGAGTCCCGCTCCGGCACGCGCACGAAGCGCTCCATCACCAGCCGCCGGTCCTCCTCGGAGGCCACATCCGCGGGGGCCTCGCCCCGGGACGGCGTGCGGGGCAGCGCGTCCTGGCTGCCCAGCCACTGGCTCACGTCCGCCAGGAAGTCCGCGTCCGAGTACTCCCGGCCGCCGCGCGACTTCTGCCGGCGCCAGAGCAGCCACTCGTCCAGGTCCGTGTAGCGCGCGCCCGTGAACAGGAACCGCCGCGCCCCCAGGGAGCGCAGCAGCTCGTAGGCCGCATCGAAGGCTTGAAGGTCGCCGTGGCTGTCGGAGAAGACACCAATCACGTGGAAGGTCCCACGCTCAAGCGTACAGCAGGTAGGGCTCCCTGTGCCCGGCGAAGCGCTCGGATTGGGCCTGGAACCCCTCCATCAGCCGGTCCAGGCTCCACCCCTCCAGGATGCCCCGGCGCACCTGGTCCGTCCCGCACAGCAGGTCGAACGCCGGCACGTCCTCCACGAACTCGTACGCGTCCGCCCGCCAGTCGAACCTCCCCGGGCCGATGTCGTGCAACGCCTGGAAGATGGCGATGCCCGTGCGCAGCGGCTGGAACGTCCGCCGGTCCGTCACGTGGATGAAGGCCCCGTTGCAGGACTCACCCCGGTACTTGTCGAACGTCGGCGTGAAGCCCACCGCGCGGAAGGCCACCCCCGGCAGCTGCTCTTTCGCCAGCCGCGCCAGCAGCGCGTCAGTGTCCACCCAGGGCGCGCCGAACTGCTCGAACGGGCGGCATGTCCCACGTCCTTCGGAGACGTTGGTGCCCTCGCCCAGGCACATGCCCGGGTACACCAGCGCCGTGTCCGGCGTGGGCATGTTGGGCGACGGGGAGATGAACGGCAGGCCCGTCTCGGACCAGAACTGCTCGCGGCGCCAGCCCTCGCACGGCACCACCGTCAGGTCGCAGCCGAAGCCCTCCTGCGCGTTGAACAGCCGCGCCAGCTCCCCCGCCGTCATGCCGTGACGGTTGGGCAGCGCATACAGGCCCACGAAGGAGCGGAAGCCCTCCCCCACCAGGTTGCCCTCCATCGCCACGCCGTTGAGCGGGTTGGGCCTGTCCAACACGTAGAAGGGCACGCCCGCCTTCGCCGCCACCTTCATCGCCAGGGCCATGGTGTAGACGTAGGTGTAGTAGCGGCTGCCCACGTCCTGGATGTCGAACACGAGCGCGTCCAGCCCCTTGAGCCACTCGGCGCGCGGGGACAGCGACTCGAAGGTGGAGCCATAGAGGCTGTGCACGGGCACGCCCGTGCGCCGGTCCTTCGCCTCGTCCACGGCGACCATGTACTGCGCCTCTCCGCGCACGCCGTGCTCGGGGCCGAACAGCGCCGCCAGCGTCACGCCCGGCGCCTGGGACAACAGGTCCGCCAGGTGCCGGAAGCGCGAGTCCACGCTGGTGGGATTGACGATGGCGCCCACGCGCTTGCCCTTCAGCGCGCAGAAGCCCTGCTCCACCCAGACATCCAGTCCCGTCTTCACCTTCGTCACGGTGATTCCTTCCTCGCGCGAGCCCATCCGGGCCCGGGCCTAATCCTTGAAGCTCTTGAGCGCGTGCTCGGCATACGCCCGGGAGTCACACTTCCCCATGCCCAGAAAGCCGCCCGAGCCATCATCCGGGCCGCCATCCTCGGCGAGGTCCTCCAGCGCCGACACCGCGCTCGTCAGCTTGAGCGAGCGCACCGTGTCCACCGCGGCCACGCGCACGTTGCAGGTCGGATGCGCCAGCAACTCGATGATGCGCTTCTCCGCGTCGCGGTTGCCCACCTTCGCCGAGCGCCCGTAGTCCTCCAGCGAGCGACGGGTGTTCTCCATCGCCTCGTCCAGCCGCCCCTGCAGGTAGAGCCGCTGGCCCGGGTCCTGCTCCTCGGCGATGACCTTGCGCGCCTCCTTCACCAGCGGGTCGCGCTCCGCCTTGGGCGCCTTCTCCACCGCGGAGATGGCCCGCATCGCGGGGCCGCCACCGAGCGCCACCATGCCCACGCCCGCCACCGCGACCGCCAGCAACACGCAGCCGGCCACCACCAGCGCCTTGCGCTGGGAAGACAGCGCCCTCAACGCCCCCGAGACGCCACCCACCTCCTCGAAGCGGGAGGTGGCATGTCGCCCGAGTCCCACCGCCTGCTGCCCCAACACCACCGCGTGCTGCCCCAGCACCGCCGCGCCCGCCGCGGCCTTCTGGCCCAGCGCCGCCGCCTTCACGCCCAGCTGCGCCAGCTCTCCGCCGGGCGCCTCCAGCGCGGACTCCGGCACCCGCGACAGGGCCAGGTTGCCGTAGGGCGGATTCGATTCGCTGCCCGGCGCCTCGGCGATGGCGCCCGCCGACGGCGCCTCCACCCGGTACGGCGCACGCGGCACCTGGAAGACGCGGATCTTCCCGGGGATGCCCTTGAGCTCGAAGGCCCCCACCTCGCGCGCGGGCACCTCGGCCCGGTTCATCGCGAGGTAGACGGCCTCCGTGAAGTACACCTCGCCCGCCTCGGCCAGCCCCTCCACGCGCGCGGCGATGTTCACCGGCTCGCCGAAGATGTCGTTGCCATCCAGGCGCACCTCGCCCACGTTGATGGCGAAGCGCACGTGGAGCTGGTCCGCCTCCGGGGACACCCGGTTGTGGTGCCACAGCCGGTCCTGGATGGCGACGCCGCTGAGCACGGCCTGGGTGGGCGACTCGAAGGTGACCAGCAGCGCGTCACCGATGGACTTGATGATGCGGCCACCGAACGCCTTGAAGAGCGGCGACAGCAGGGCACCGTGGATGCGCAGCAGCCGCTGGTTCTCCTCCAGCGTCTGCCGACTGGTCCGCTCGGTGAAGCCCTTGATGTCGGTGAAGACGATGGCGAGGTTGGCGGTCTTCAAAGCGCGCGCAGTCTATGCGCCACGCTCTGGGGTGCAATCGCAACGACGCATCGCGACGTCGACCGTCAGCGACGCGACGGCTTGAGTGCTCGCATGCGCCGCTTCTCCTGCGGCTCCATGGACTTGCGCACCTTCGCCGCGAGCTGGGGCCGCTCCGTGCGGTCATAGAAGTCGGCCAGTCGCCGGAGCACCAACGGGCTGTCCGGCTGGAAGCTCCTCGCCGCCAAGAGCTCCGTCTCCGCGTCCAGCAGCCGCTCCTGCTTCTCCAGCACGTCCGCCAGTTGCAGGCGCACCTGCACCCACTCGGGCTTCGCGCGCGCCAGGTAGCGGTAGTGGAGCTCCGCCTTGAGCAGGTCGCCCAGCGCCACCCACAGGCCCCCGAGCCGGAAGCGGGCCTCCTCGTAGGAGCCCCGGTGCTGCACCGCCGTCTCGTAGGCGCGGGCCGCCTGCATGGGGTTGCCGCGCTCCTCCCAGATGAGCCCCCGCAGGTACCAGGCGCGGGGGTTGGTGGGGGCCTCGCGGGTGGCGACCTCCAGGTGGGCCTCGGCCTGCTCCATGGAGCCTCCCAGCTTCAGGAGCAGCCGGGCTGCCTCCATCCGTGGCAGCTCCCACCGGGGCTGGCCAAGAACCAGGGCCTCCACGGCCTGGAGCGCGGCGGCGTCGTCCCCACCCGCCTCCAGGGCGAGCGCGTCCGACAGCGTGCCGGGCGAGGGGGCGGCGGCCGGGGTTCGCGCTCCCGTCAGGGCGGAGGGCTGTGCGGCGTCAGAGGCGCCCGCCAGGCACGCCACCAGGATGACCCAGTGCATGCGCGGCAGATAGCAGAGCCGAGCCGGGCGCCTCAATAGATCCTCTTGACGGCCGGACGGCCACGCATGAAACCCATGACCGTGCAGATATCCCAAAAGACGCTGGAAGACCTCGGATTCGCGGATGTGCTCCGAGCGCTGACGCAGCGGTGTCGGACGGAGCCAGGCCGGGAGCGCGTGCTCGCCCGCCCGTTCCTCGACACGGCCGAGCAGGTCTCGGAGGCGCTGGCCCTGGTGGGTGAGGCGCGAACCCTCTCCCAGGAGCAGTTCTCCCTCCCGCTCGGCGGCGTGGTGGACCTGCGCATCCACGTGGGCCACGCCGCCAAGGGCGGCACCCTGGAGCCCCGGCAGCTCATCGACGGCGCCCAGCTCCTGTTCGCCTTCGTGCGCACCCGCGAGGCCCTGGACGAGCGCAAGGAGCGCGTGCCCCGGCTGATGGACATCGCCCGGCGGCTGCCCCTGCTGGAGTCGCTGGCCCGGCGCATCGACCAGTGTTTCGAACCGGACGGTGAGATTTCGGACCGGGCGAGCCCGGAGCTTCGCGAGGCCCGCGACAGGGCGCGCGGCCTGCACCGTCGCATCAAGTCGCGCCTGGACGAGATGCTCCACGACCAGGGCTTCGTCGCCAAGCTGCGGGAGAACTACTACACCCTGCGCAATGGCCGTTACGTGGTGCCGGTGGTGTCGAACTACCGCGCGGAGGTGGACGGCATCGTCCACAACGCGAGCCAGACGGGCCAGACGCTCTTCATGGAGCCGCAGGCCATGGTGGGGCTGGGCAACGACCTGGCCATCGCGCAGTCGGTGGTGTTGGAGGAGGAGCGGCGGGTGCTCCAGGAGCTGAGCCAGCTGCTCGGCCGGGAGGCGGACCGCATCCTGGAGGGCCTGGAGGCGGTGGCGGAGCTGGACGAGGTGGAGGCGGTGGCCATCCTCTCCTCGGACCTGGACGCGACGACGCCGGAGTTCGCGGGCGTCACGGAGCTCCAGTTGCGGATGCTGCGCCACCCACGCCTGGTGTTGCGAGGCACCGAGGTGGTGGCCAACGACGTGACGCTCAACGGCGGGGCGAAGGCGCTCATCGTGTCCGGCCCCAACGCGGGCGGCAAGACGGTGACGCTGACGGGCGTGGGGCTGTGCGCGCTGATGCTGCGCGCGGGCCTGCCGATTCCGGTGGGCGAAGGCTCGCGGATGCCGCTGTACCGCTCGGTGCACTCGACGGTGGGCGACTCGCAGGACCTGGCGCAGGGCCTGTCGACGTTCAGCGCGCACGTGGTGATGCTGCGCGACATCATCGCGGAGGTCGGCGAGGGCTCGCTGGTGATGATCGATGAGATCGCCGCGGACACGGACCCGCGCGAGGGCGCGGCCATCGCCATCGCGGTGCTCGAGGACCTGCTGGCCAAGAACGCCGTGGCCCTGGTGACGACGCACCTGGAGGAGCTCAAGGCGCTGGCGCACATGGACCCGCGCTTCCTGAACGCGCGGGTGGGCTTCGACTCGAAGCGCATGGCGCCGACGTACCGGCTCCAGATTGGCGCCGCGGGACAGTCCTCGGCCATCGAGGTCGCGGCGCGGGTGGGCCTGCCCCAGAGGGTGTGCGAGCGCGCCCGTGAGCTGACGATGAACGCGGGCGGTCCCCTGTCGCAGGCCCTGGCGGCGGCCGAGGAGGAGCGGCGCAAGCTCTCCGAGGAGCTGGAGAAGGCGCGGGTGGCGGCGAAGGAGGCCGAGGCGCTGCGCGTGGAGCTGGAGAAGCAGAAGCAGACCTTCGAGCGCGAGCGCCGCGCGAAGATGATGCAGTTCAACGAGGACGTCCACGCGGCGAGCGAGCTGGCGGCGACGGAGGTCCAGAAGCTGCTCACGAAGCTGCGCGCCGAGCAGAACGAGAAGGCGCTGTCGGAGGCGCGGCAGCAGTTGCTGCAGCGGGCCGAGGACGCGCAGAAGCGGGCCCTGGCCGCGAGGGCGGAGCTGTTCCAGGTGGAGGCTCCGGCGCCGGTGAACCTCAAGGTCGGCGCGTGGGTGCACCACTCGGGGCTGGCTCGGGATGTGGAGATCCTCGAGCTGGCGGATGGGCACGCGGTGGTGTCCGCGGGCGGCGCGATGAAGATGCGGGTGCCCACCTCGGAGCTGTCGGGCTCTCGCACGCGCAAGCCGCAGCAGGCGAAGTTCCCGGAGCGGCAGAAGCAGGATGCGGCGCTGAAGCGCGCGTCCACGGCGGCGGGCGCGCCGGTGGACGCGATGAACTTCCGCTGCGACGTGCGCGGCATGCGCGCGGACGAGGCCCTGGCGGAGGTGGAGTCCTTCCTGGACCAGGGCATGCGCAGCGGTGAAGAGGCCGCGCTCATCGTCCACGGACATGGCACGGGCGCGCTGAAGCAGGCGCTGCGGGACTATCTGGCGAACTCGCCCTACATCCGGATGTATCGCCCGGGAGAGAGCCACGAGGGCGGCGACGGCGTCACGGTGGTCGCGCTGCGCTCCTGAGTCAGGCCCCGTGGAGCCCGAGCGTCCCCGGCGCTCGCGGTTCCACGGAGGGCCATGTCATGCACTGGGTCGTTCAGGACAACCTGTTCAACGAGCGCGGCTTCCACGAGCTGCTGCGGGTCCTGGAGCGCGGCGGCATTCCGCACACCCTGGTGAAGGTCATTCCGTTCGACGGGAGCGTCGAGCCCACCGTCGACGTGGACGGGCACGTCATGGTGATGGGCTCGTTGAGCCTGGCCCGGTACGCGCGGCGGCGCGGATGGACGCCAGGGGCGTTCATCAACGAGCGGTTCGACTTCCGCGTCTGGCGCGAGCACCTGGGGGAATTCCTCCTGAACGGGGACGCGCGCGTCTGCCGGTTCGCCGAGGTGCCTCGCCAGGAGGGCGCGTTCTTCATCCGCCCCTGCCTCGATGACAAGGCGTTCTCGGGGATGGTGGCGCGGTGGGAGGACTTCGAGCCCTGGCGCGAGCAGGTGTTGCGAGTGGGCGACACGCCGCAGCTCACCGCGGAGACCTGGGTCGCCGTGAGCGAGCCTCGTCGCATCCAGAGCGAGTACCGGATGGTGGTCGTGGATGGCCGCGTCGTCACCGGGACGCGCTACAAGCTGGGTGACCGGGTCTTCTCCTCGTCGGAGGTGGAGCCGGACGTATGGACCTTCGCGCGGCGGATGGCGGCGCGGTGGGGGCCGGACAGGGCCTATGCCCTGGACATCTTCGTCCACGAGCACCGGCCCCACGTCGGGGAGATCAACACGCTCAACGCCGCGGGCTTCTATGCCTACGACGTGGGGAAGATGGTCGACGCCATCGAGTCGATGCCGTTCTGAGACGATGGAGACAGTAAGGCGCCGGCCTCTCGCGAGCGGCCGGCGCGCCCTCAGTGATGTCGCCCCAGGCTCTCGTGGCTCGTCACCCACTCCTCCGAGCCCAACGCGGAGGCCACCGCGCAGGCCAGCGACAGCTCCCCCGCGAGCACCACGCCAGCGACAATCTCCGCGAGCCGACGCACCTTGCCTCGCCCGAAGCAGTCCATCAGCTCCAGACACTCGCGCTGCGTGGGCAGCCCCGTGCCACCTCCGTGTGTTGCCAGCACCAGCGACGGGAGCGTGATGGAGGCATGCAGGTCGCCCTCCGGCGTCTCGTCCATGTACAGGTCGCCCGCGGCCGACTCCGCCAGCGTCGCCACGTCCTGGCCGGTGGCGATGAACAACGCCGCGAGCGCGTTGGCGGACTGACACCCGTTGTTGTGCGCCCCCGCGAGGCTGGAGCCCTCCGCGCTGACCCGCTGCAACAGGACGACCTGCTGCACGGAGGTCCGCATCTTCTCCAGCAACAGCGCCTTGGGTACCACCACCTCCGCCGTCACGCGCTTGCCCCGCGTCTGGAGGATGTTCAGCCGTGACGACTTCTTGTCGGTGGAGACGTTCCCATCCAGGAAGCTCGCTCGGATGTGCGGATACTGCTCGCGAATCCAGAGCAGCGCCGCGAACGTGGCCTTTCCCACCATGTTCTGGCCCGCCGCGTCCCCCGTCGCGAAGTTGAACCGCACGAAGACGAACCGGTGGAGCTGATACGTCTCCAGGCGCAGCAACTTCGCCACATGGCTCGTCGCCTCGGCCTGCTCCGCGATGGCGGACTCGTTCGCTCGCAGCCACCGCGAGAAATCACGCCCCGCCCTCGCATCGTCGAACACGAAGACCGGCGCGCGCTGCATGGCATCCTCCAGCACCGTACAGCGGGCTCCGCCACACGCGTTGAGCAGCTTGATGCCCCGGTTGTAGCTCGCCACCATCGCGCCCTCCGTCGTGGCCAGCGGAATCAGGTACGGACCGTGGGCGTACTCTCCCTGGATGATGAGCGGTCCCGCGAGGCCCAGCGGGACCTGCGCCACCCCGGTGAAGTGCTCACACGCGTTCCTCGCATGCGCGGGCTCGAACGAGGGGCTCGACACATGGCTCAGCCGCGTCCCAGCCCACTGCTCCGCGTGGGCCCGCCGCGCGCGGACGACCCCCTCGGCGAAGTCGTCATCCGGGGCGCGCGGAATCCGCCCATCCGCCTCCGGATGCGGCTCGTCGATGACCTGGGTCACGTCCGCGCGGATGACGCCATGAACCCCACACTCGAGCTCCAGCTCGACGCGGTGCTCCCCCATCGCGAGCGGCGGAATACCGACCCGGAGCCACACACGCCGTTGTCGCTCGAAGAGGAACGGACACCGGGACGACAGGTCCACACCGGGCCACACGGCCCCCTCCTCGGGGACCAGGACGATGTCCTCCAGCGGAACCTCGCGCCCGTTCACCCGCACCACCCCCACCCGGATGAGCTGGAGGTCCGCGACCTGGTTCGTCAGCGAGACCTCCACGGCTCCACGTCGATTCCTGAGACGCGGCCCCAACACCATCGGGGCCACCCCATCCAAGCCGGTGCCTTCGTTGCTCATGTCCCCTCCCACCGGGAACATGATTCACGTGCTCACCGCCGACCACGGCCCCGGGTCCCTTAGCGTGAGACAGCGAGCGAGGAGATGCGATCATTCCACGGCCCGCCCGCCACCGAGTCGACACTGTCGATGCTGGAGGACGTGCTGAAACACCGTCCAGACATGAACGCATGCTCACACAGCGTCGCCTGATATGAGCCGAGCACCGTCACGGAGCTGGTGACGTCGTTGAAGCCGAAGTCCCCCAGGTTGCCGACACTCGACGTGAGCCGCATCACGTTGCCCTCGTGGCCCCCGTGCTCGTGCAGGTACACGCCGTCCCCCGCCGAGTACCCCTGCACCGCATACGTGTAATCACCCGACGACGTCTTGTAACCACGACCGTAGTCCGAGTACGCCCAGTTGCTCAGGCCTCCCGGTGAGCGCTTCACCACCACGGACCAGAGCTGGAACGGAAAGCGCGCACTCAGCCGGCCATGGAGCTGCGTGGCCCGATCTCCCGCGCCGCCAGAGAGGCTCCCGAGCTGCCCGTTCACGTAGCTGGCGAGATACGCGGGCCCCACCACGCTCGTCACCGTGCGCGTCGTGAAGGCCAGGTGCGTGTACTCATCCATGGAGTCGGACTGGAGGAACGCGCCCTCGTAGTGCATCCAGCCGCCCCACTCCCGCTTCAGCGCCAGGATGTGCCAGTACCGCCCCGGCGCCGCGTTCTGGAGGAACGCCCGCGTCCCGCGCCACCGGGCCTCGGCGTCACCGCCCACCGTGTGCGCGGTGTTCCGGAAGATGATGCCGAAGTCCGGAGGGAGCGCCGCGCTGCTCGGCAGGAGCCGCACGTTGAGCGCGAGGATGGCGTCAATCAGGCCCGCCCCGGGGAAGTCCATCATCAGGATTCCCGCGCGCTGCGCGTACCCGCCCACCAGGTGGTCGATGGCGAAGTCGTTCACCCCGCGATAGCCGATGCCCAGGACGTTGATGCCGCCCGCGACATGGAGCGGATGCGCCATGGCGGAGGCGCCGCTCAGGAAGTTCACGAACAGCTTCGACGGCGCGCCACCCTGCGTCCGGTCCAGGTGCGCCCGGACCTTGTTCCACTTGTCGTCGATGTCCGCGAGCTGCGACACGGTCCAGTCATCCTGGAGCTCCAGCGCCCCCCAGGGGATGCCGTAAGCGCCCCCCGCGAAGTCGTCCAACACGACGATGCGCCCGCGCACCTCGCCCAGCGTGGGCACATGCGAGCCTCGCCAGAGATACGGACTGTAGGCCGGCTGGTCGCGATACCACTCGAAGGTCTGGTTGAAGCTCCGGGTGATGTCCTCCTCGGTGTGCTCGCGCTTCACGCGCATCACCACCGTCTCGGTGGGGTTGTCGCTCAGGAACTGGATGGTGGTGCGCAGGACGTCATCGAAGTTGACGTGCAGGTACACCACGCCGTGATGGATGGTGAACCGGTCGCCGATGTGTCGACACCGGATGTCCAACGCGCGCACGCCCGCATCCAACTGCTTGCGCAGGTCCAACGACTGCGTCTGCGTCAGGCTCCCGCCATACGACTGATACGCCATGGTGTCGTGCGTGCCGGGGATGGACAACGACGCGAGGCTCGTCGAGTTCGACACCCAGCTCATCCACGAAGGATGGGTCGTCTCGATGCTGCCGGAGTCGTTGTAGTAGCGCCCTCGCGCGAGCGCGGAGGGGGCCGCCGCCACCAGCCCCACCGCCAGGGACACGAAGATGTGACGCAGACGCAGGACTGACATGAAGCCCTCGACAAGGATGAGCGATAAGCCGCAAAAGCAGCATAACACTCAAAACGCTATCCAGGCGGGAAGGCAGGCGCCCGGCACTCCGGGAGGAGCTTGTCGAGGGAACGGGCGGGTCCACACCGTACGGGCATGCTCCAGCTCGACCACTTCGGTTTCGTGACGACGGACCTGGACGCGAGCGTGCGCTTCTACGAGGCGTGCCTGAAACCGCTTGGCCTGGGCGTCCTGGAGCGCGGGGAGGGCTTCGTCATCTTCGGCACGGACGCGAAGTCGCCGTTCCTCTGGGTGGGCACGTTGCGGCCATCGACCTGGACGGCCGAGCACGCGCCGGCGCGCAGCCCGCTCCACCTCGCGTTCTCCACGAAGGAGCGCGAGGTGGTGGACGCCTTCCACCAGCGGGGCCTCGCCGCGGGAGGACGGAACAACGGCGCCCCCGGTGTCCGCGAGGGCGGCTTCTCCTACTACGCCGCCTTCCTGTTGGACCCGGACGGCAACAACATCGAGGCCTGTGTCCGGCTGACGTGAGGCCCTGGCCTCAGCCGGGGGACTGTCCCGACAACACGCGCTCCAGCGCCGCCGCCTGCTCCCGCTGGTCCGCGTCCGCGCTCCGGCTCGCGGGCTTCAGGTGAGCCTTCGCCCGCTCCGGGTCCGTCTTGGCCAGCGCCATGGCCATGCAGAGGTTCGCCCTGGGGTGGTCGGGCTGCGCCGCGAGCACCGGCGCCAGGACCTCCGCCGCGCGCGCGTCCTCGGTGCGCTCCAGCAGGGCCATCGCCAGCTCACACGCGGCCTCGGGGTCCGAGGGCGCCTTCGCGTGAACCAACTCCAGGAGCTGCACGGAGCGCTCCCGCTCGCCCGTCACATCCAGGGCCCGCGACAACGCATGCATCACCTTCACGTCTCCGGGGGCCTCGCGAAGCGCGGCCTCCAACAGGCGCGCCGCCTCCCGCCCATCCCCCGCCTCCAGCCGAGCCACTCCGTCTCGATACAGGTCCGCGCCCACGTGCTCTCCTTCTCACAATGCGATGCGTCAATCCCACCCGCGCAACTTCCACCCTACAAATTGCGACAACCCGAGAGAAGCTTTCCCCCGGGTCCCTTCATGCTCGTTCGCAACGCTCCCGTCGCCCCCCGCCGCCAGACGCCCTCCGCCTCGGAGGCTCCGGCCTCGGAGAAGGCCCAGAACACGGCCCTGGTCCGTCCGAACACCGAGGACACCTTCACGAAGGGCACGGCCGCCACGGCGCGCGTGGGCAAGGCGCCCGCCGGAGACCACGGCAAGCTGATGACGGAGTACCTCACGGGTGCCCGTCCTCCTCCGGCCGACTTCGAGAAGGTCATGGGCTACAAGCCCTTCGCCATCCAGACGAAGCACGGTCAGCGCATGCAGGACCCGCACGGCTCCGCGTCCGCGCCCGGCAAGATTGGACCGGACAAGGAGTTCGACCCCGCGGCGAAGACGCACGACTACGGGTACGACCTGCTGCGCTACTTCGACCGCAAGGGCACGCCCCTGAGCGGCGACGCGCGCAAGGCCGCCGACGCGCTCTTCCGCAAGGACCTGTTCGACTACGCCAATGACCAGAAGGGCTTCGGCGACCGGCTGAAGTACCGCACGTGGGCGCAGATCTACGCCACCGCGGTGGAGCTCAACTCCCGCGTGCAGGGCTACGGCCCTCCGTGAGCCGCGCCCCGCGGCGCTACTGCATCCCGTAGCGCCGCAGCTTGTCGTAGAGCGTCCGCAGGCCGATGCCCAGTCGCTGGGCCGCGCGCTTGCGGTTGCCGCCCTCGTCCGCGATGGCCTGCTCGATGGCCATCCGCTCCAGCTCCTCCAACGTCTTGTCCGGCAGCCGCGCTCCCACCGCCGGCGTCGGCGTGGACGTCGGCGCGCTGGTCGGGTCCAGCCACAGGTGACGCGACTCCACCACCGCGCCGTCCGCGAGGATGGCCGCGCGCTCCAGTGCATTGCGCAGCTCCCGGACGTTGCCCGGCCAGGCGAACGACTCCAGCCGCTCCGACGCCTCCGGTGACAGCTTCAACCCCGGACGTCCCAGCTCCTCGCCGATGCGCCGCAGCAGCAGCTCCGCCAACGGCCGCAGGTCCTCGCGTCGCTCGCGCAGCGAGGGCAGCCGGATGGGGAACACCGCCAGCCGGTGGTAGAGGTCCTCGCGGAACTCGCCGTGCGCCATCATCGTCTTGAGGTCACGGTTGGTCGCCGCCACCCAGCGCACGTCCGCCTCCAGCGTCCGCGTCCCACCCACGCGCTCGAAGCGCCGCTCCTGCAAGACACGCAAGAGCTTCGCCTGCAGCTCCGCCTTCAGCTCGCCCACCTCGTCCAGGAAGAAGGTGCCACCCTGGGCCAGCTCGATGCGCCCGCGCCGCTGCGCCACCGCGCCCGTGAACGCGCCCTTCTCGTGGCCGAACAGCTCGCTCTCCAACAGCGTCTCGGTCAACGCCGCGCAGTTGACCGCGATGAACGGCCCCTCGGAGCGCTCGCTCCACTGATGCAGCGCGCGCGCCGCCACCTCCTTGCCCGTGCCGCTCTCCCCCACCAGCAGCACCGTGGCCTGCGTGGGCGCCACCTTGCGCAGCGCCTCCACCACCGGGCCCATCGTCGGCGCGCCCCAGCTGAGCACCACCTCGCTCGTGGACTGGCGCGCCTCCGTCTTCAGGTTGAGCAGCGCGCGCCGCTCCAGCGCCCGCGCCACCGTCAGCCGCAGCTCCGCGGGACTGCCCACGGGCTTGAGCAGGTACTCGAACGCGCCGGCCTTCATCGCCGACACCGCGCTCTCCACCGAGCCCACCGCCGTGAGCACGATGACCTCCACGTCCGGCTGCTCCTCGCGCACCTTGCGCAACAGCGTCAGCCCGTCCATGCCCGGCATGCGCAGGTCCGTGACGAGCAGATCCACGCCCTGCTTCGACAACAGCCGCGCGGCCTCCTCGCCGTCGGCCGCCGTCGTCACCGCGTGGCCCTCCACCTCGAGCGCCTCCGCGATGAACGAGCGCACGCCCTCTTCGTCATCCGCCACCAGGATGCGCGCCATCTCAGGTCCCCCTCGCCGGCACGGTGAGGCGGAACTCCGCGCCTCCCTCCGCGTGCGTCCTCGCGCTCACCGAGCCCCCATGCAGCTCGACGATGCGGCGGGTGATGGCCAGCCCCAACCCCACGCCCCGCAGGCGCCCGGTGACGAAGGGCTCGAAGATGCGCTCCTCGTCGCCCTTGGGGATGCCCGGACCATGGTCCCTCACCGTGAAGACGAGCGCCGGCCCCTCCTGCGCCACCCCCACCTCCACGCGCTGCCCCGCGGGGCTCACCTGCACCGCGTTGCGCAGCACGTTCTCCAGCGCCTGCTGGAAGCGGCCCGCGTCCAGCTCCACCTTCTCGTGGCCCGGCAGGTACCGCGCCTCCACGCTCGACTCACCCGTGGCCTCCACCGCCGCGCGCAGCACCTCGTTGGGGTCCGTGCCCGAGCGGCGCAGCTCGCCGCTGCGCACGAAGTTCAGCAGGTCGTTCATCAACTGCTCCAGCCGCACCGCCTCGCCGACGATGCGGTCCGCCTTGGGACGCAGCACCTCGTCGCGCTCCACGCGCTCGGCCAGCAGCTGCGCATGCCCCTTGAGCGACGCCAGCGGGTTTCGCAGTTCGTGCGCCAGCACCGCGGACATGGTGCCCAGCGCCGCCAGCCGACGCCCACGCTCCAGCTCCGCCGCCAGCGCCTCACGCTGCGCCAGCGAGCGCGAGAACGCGAACGCCAGCCCCAGGATGCCCATGCATGACACCGCGGCCACGAACAGCAGCCGCTGTGAGCGCTCCTTCAACTCCAGCGCCGTGACGGGCTCGAAGTCGTAGCCGATGCGCAGGTTGCGGCGAGGCTCCTGCGAGACAGGAGGCTCCACCATCGGCGGCGTCCCGCTCACGGCGGGCGGGCCGTCCGGCGGCCTCGGCTTGCGCAGCCGGTGGATGAAGCGGCCCCGCCCCTCCTCGAAGCGCAGCTGCGTGCCGTCTTCGATCTTCCCCAACGAGCCGACACCCGCCGAGGCGAGCACCTGCCCGTCCTCGACGATGGCGACGTAGCGCAGCCCGCCCTCCTGGTGGGTGTTCAGGAAGGCCTCCAGCGCCTGCTGGCTCGGCACGCCCGTGCCCTCCCGGAAGGCCTCCACGCCGGCGAGCATCAGCACGTTCGCCATGCCGCGCACCACCAGCGAGGACGACTCCAGCGCCGAGCGACGGATGAACACGACGGCGGACAGCAGCACCGCGCACATCAGCCCGGCCGCCACCCAGGGCATCCAGGGACCCCGCGGTCTCCAACGGGCCGGGCCACTCATCGACGCGGCCCTCGCTCCGGGTGTCTTCCACTCCATGCGGCTCCTCCACTCGCTGCGAACTCTGCATCCAGGATGCGGAATCCGCACTCCCTTCCGTCACGACGTGGCGCCGCGTGGGCTCCTCCTTGCTTGAACGCTGCCGAGCCCATCTGTCTCTCCCCGAGGGTTGGGGGTGGCGCCCGAGCCGGGTCACCACCTCTCTTCGAGACTCTGTTGTGCAAGCACGAGGCCCATGGCCCCATCCCCCGATGACGAGCCGCGTCGAGCGCATGCGGAATCCGCACCCCACCGGCGACTCCCGCAGTCGGTGGAGACATTTTCCATGTGATTCCGCAGGGTTGAAATGTGGCAAGGTGCATGCAATCGACCCTGCCTGGGAACGCCGGAGCGCCAGGAGCGCACCGGCCTGCAACGGGACATGGCGGCGATGACGATGCTCCGGAAAGCGTGGTTGAAGAGGCGGCCCCAGCGGCTGACGGCGCTGACCCTGGGGATGCTCGGCGTGGTGGTGGTGCCCGGTACGGGTCTGGCGGGCGCGACGAAGGGCGCCGCGCTGTTGCCGGGTGATGCGCCCACGAAGGTCGCCCTCCTGGGCCTCGCCCAGGCGGGCGTGGTGCCCGCGCCGGCGGAGACCGCGGCGCCTCCGAAGGAGCCGAGCGCTCCGAGCGAGGCGGTGCCCACGGACCTGGGCGTCACCAGGCAGGCCCAGCCGGAGGTGCCCAGCGTCTCGCTGGAGGAGGCCATCGCGCGGGCGCTGAAGACGAACCCGGCGGTGGCGCAGTCCGAGGGCAACGTCACCAACGCGGCGGCGGCCGAGCGCAGCGCCGTGGGCGCGTACATCCCCACGCTGTCGGCGAGCGCGAGCGGCTCGCTCTCCAGCACCCAGCGCGTCGAGCCGGTGACGGGCGCGGTCATCAACGGCTCGGCCGACAACTACAGCGCGGGCCTGTCCACCGGGTGGAACGTCTTCACCGGCGGCCAGCGCAGCGCCACGCGCGAGCAGACCAAGGCCCAGTCGGGCGCGGCCTCCGCGCAGCTGAGGGCGCAGCGCGCCAGCGCGGTGCTCGAGGTGCAGCGCGCGTACTACGAGGTCCTCCGCGGCACGGGCCTGGAGAACGTGGCGCGCTCGCGCATCGAACGGGCCCGGCAGAACGAGGAGGCCGCGCAGCGCCGGTTGGCGGTGGGCTCGGCGACGCGCTCGGACCTGCTGCGCGCGCAGCTGGACCACACCACGGCGCGCGATGCCCTGCGCACGGCGGAGACGCAGCGCGCCTCCGCGGCCCTGGCGCTCGGACGGCTCATCGGCGCGGAGGGCGCGGTGGAGGCCAAGGGCACGGAGAACCTGGACCCGAAGCCGCTCGCCGTCTCCGATGAGACGCTGGTGTCGGACCTGGAGGCGCAGGCCCCCGCGGTGCTCGCGGCGGCCTCCACGCTGAGCGCCTCCGCGGCGGGCGTGGACGTGGCCAAGGCCACCTACCTGCCGACGGTGCGCTTGTCCGCCGGCTACGATTGGTTCAACCAGGACCCGAGCTTCAATGGCGGCAGGACGAGCTGGAACGTCCGGCTGGGACTCTCCTACCCCATCTTCGACGGCTTCCTGCGCGAGGAGCGCGTGCAGCGGGCGAAGACGGCGGAGGTGGTGTCGCAGGTGCAGCTCGCGGACACGCGGCGCGCGGTGCGCACCGGTGCCCACCAGGCGCTCAACCAGCTGCGCCTGTCCGCCGACCGCATCGGCCTCTCCGAGCAGTCGGTGGAGGTGGCGCGCGAGGACCTGAAGGTGCAGGAAGAGCGCTACCGTCTGGGGGCCACCACCATCCTGGAGCTGCTGACGTCCCAGGAGAACCTGGTCCAGGCGGAGATCAACCTCGTGTCCTCGCGCTTCGACTATCGCATCGCGCACGCGGAGCTGGAGGCGCTCGCCGGGAGGCAGCTGTGACGACACCCATGAACGACACGACGGGAGCACCGGCCGACAAGGCGCGCGACATCGCGGACGTGGTCATCCGGGTGGAGGGCCTTTGCAAGGACTACACCATGGGCTCGGAGGTGGTGCGCGCGCTGCGCGGCGTGGACCTCACCATCCGCCGCAACGAATACGTGGCCGTCATGGGCCCGTCCGGCTCGGGCAAGTCCACCTTCATGAACCTCATCGGCTGCCTGGACGTGCCCAGCGAGGGCCAGTACTGGCTCAACGGCCAGCCGGTGGCGGGCATGACGGAGAACGCGCTGGCGCGCATCCGCAACCGCGAGCTGGGCTTCGTGTTCCAGAGCTTCAACCTGCTGCCGCGCGCGTCCGCGCTCGACAACGTGGCGCTGCCCCTGGTGTACGCGCGCGTGCCCAAGAAGCTCCGCCTGGAGCGCGCCGCGGCCATGCTGGACAAGGTGGGCCTGGGCAGCCGCAAGGACCACCGCCCCAACGAGCTGTCCGGCGGCCAGCGCCAGCGCGTGGCGATCGCGCGCGCCCTGGTGACGCAGCCGGCGCTGCTGCTCGCGGACGAGCCCACGGGCGCGCTCGACAGTCGCACGGGCGAGGAGATCATGGCCCTCTTCGGGGAGCTGCACTCGCAGGGACAGACGCTGATGCTCGTCACGCACGAGTCGGACATCGCGGCGCACGCGCAGCGGGTGCTGTTCCTGAAGGACGGCGTCATCGAGCGGGACGAGCTGAAGAAGCACTGAGCAGGTCCGTCTCCTGGATGGAGAAGGCCACGAAGATTTGGAGGTCGTCGTGAGCAAGGTGAAGAAGGTGGTCATCACGGGTGTCGCGGCGGTCCTGATTGGCGCGGGCGTGTACGCCACCCAGCAGGGAAGCCAGCCGAAGACGCCCGAGCGCTCGGCGGCGGTGGCCGTCGTGGAGCGCCGGGACATGGAGGTCGTCGCGGAGTCCGCGGGCCTGGTGGAGCCTCTGCGCGTGGTGGAGGTGAAGTCCAAGGCCTCCGGCGAGGTGCTCCGCGTGCTCTTCGACACCGGCGACAAGGTGGAGAAGGACGCCCTGCTGGCGGAGATCGACCCGCGCGACGTGCAGAATGCGCTCGCGCAGGCGCAGGCGGACGTGGAGTCCGCGCGGGTGCGGCTGAACACGACTGACGCCCAGCGCCAGCGCATGGAGTCGCTGCGGCAGTCCGGCTACGTCACCCAGCAGGAGTACGAGTCCGCCATCGACGCGTTCGCCACGGCGCGGGCGGCCAAGGTGCGCGCGGAGACCAACCTCCAGCTCGCCAAGGAGCGCAGCCGCGACGTCACCATCCGCGCGCCCAGCTCGGGCACGCTGCTGGAGCGGCAGATCCAACCCGGGCAGATCATCGCCTCGGCCATCTCCAACGTGTCCGGCGGCAACACGCTGTTCAAGATGGCGGACCTGTCGGTGATGCAGGTGCGCGCCAAGGTGGACGAGACGGACGTGGGCCAGCTCAAGGCGGGCCTCAAGGCGCGCGTGACGATGGAGGCATACCCGGGCCGGACGTTCATCGGCGAGGTCGTGAAGATCGAACCGCAGGCGCTGGTGGAGCAGAACGTCACCCTCTTCCCGGTGCTCGTGCGCCTGGACAACCCGGAGGGCCTGCTCCGGCCGGGCATGAACGCGGAGGTGGCGATTGAAATCTCCCGCCGGCGTGACGCCATCACCGTCCCCAACTCCGCCGTGGTGGGCCTGCGGGACGCGCGCGCCGCGGCGCTCGCGGTGGGGCTGACCGAGGAGTCCGTGCGCTCGCTGATGCGGCCGACGGGCGGCAGCGGCAACGCGGGGGCGCCGGGCGGTGACGCGGCGGCGCGTCCCGAGGGCGCGGCGGACAAGGGCGCGGTGGCGCCGGGTGGAGCGACGCCGGTGAACGTGAGCGCGCAGGCGGCGGAGCCGGGCGCGGAGGGTGGCGGCCGTCGCAACCGGGGCGGTGGGCGCGAGGGTCGTCAGGGCACCGGGGACACGCGGCCGGGCATCGTCTTCGTGAAGGGGCCGAACGGACCGGAGCCGCGCCGGGTGACGCTGGGGCTGAGCGACTGGGAGAGCTCCGAGGTGCTGAGCGGCCTGACGGAGGGCGACCAGGTGATGCTGGTGTCGGTGGCGCAGCTCCAGCAGCAACAGCAGCAGCGCTCGGAGCGCATGCGTCAGTCGGCCGGCATGATTCCGGGTGCGGGCGGCGGCGGCATGCGCGGCGGACGGTAGTCGGCGGCAGGAGGAGGAGGACAGGTCATGGGAGAAATCATCCGGGTCGCGTTCGACGCGGTCCTCGCCAACAAGCTGCGCTCCCTGCTGACGATGTTGGGCATCGTCATCGGCATCGCGGCGGTCATCACCATGGTGGCGCTGGGCGAGGGAGCCCAGCGCTCGGTGGAGCAGCGGCTCAAGACGCTGGGGACCAACGTCCTCACCGTGCGCCCTGGACAGTCCTTCTCCGGCGGTCTCGGCCGAGGTCAGGCCACCATGACCATCGACGACGCGGAGGCGCTGCGCGCCAACCCCAAGCACATCCAGAACGTGGCCCCGGAGATCGAGTCCCGCTTCCAGGTGGAGTACGGCGCAGGCAACGCGAACCTGTCCGTCGTCGGTACGTGGCCGGCGTACTTCAACATCAACGAGTCGAACATCGTCTCGGGGCGGCTCTTCACCGAGGCGGAGGACAAGGGCCGGCGCCGCGTGGTGGTGCTGGGCGCGCTGGCGGCCGGGCAGCTGGGGGTGCGGGACTCCTCGGCGCTGGTGGGCGAGACGATTCGCATCCGCGGCATCCCCTTCGAGGTCATCGGCGTGCTCGCAGAGAAGGGCTCGCAGGGCTTCTCCAACCCGGACGAGAGCCTCTACATCCCGCTGGCCACCGCGCAGTTCCGGGTGATGGGCAGCAACCGCATCCGCTCGATTGCCGTGCAGGCCTCGGGTGAGGGCGCCATGGATGACGCGATGGCGGAGATCGACCTCAAGCTGCGCCGCGAGCACCGGCTGCGCCCCGAGGAGCAGGCGGACTTCAACATCCGCGACCAGGCGTCGCTGCTCGCGACGGTGCAGGAGACGACGCAGACCTTCTCGCTGCTCCTGGCGGGCATCGCCGCCATCTCCCTGCTGGTGGGCGGCATCGGCATCATGAACATCATGCTCGTCTCGGTGACGGAGCGGACGCGCGAGATCGGCCTGCGCAAGGCGCTGGGTGCCACCGGCACGGACATCCTGCTCCAGTTCCTGGTGGAGTCGCTGGTGCTCTGCCTCGCGGGCGGCACGCTGGGACTGGCGCTGGGCGTGGGCGGCGCCGCGCTGCTGCAGAAGCTCATGGGGTGGACGATGGTGGTGGCGCCCGAGGCCATCGTCCTGGCCATCGCCTTCTCGGCCACCGTCGGCGTGTTCTTCGGCATCTGGCCCGCGCGCCGCGCCGCGAGCCTCGCGCCCATCGAGTCGCTGCGCTACGAGTGACGTCGCGTCGGGCCCGGGAGCACGCCTCCCGGGCCTCGCGCGTTCAGCGTCCGGGGCGAGCGCCGGGGTCCAGCTCGTAGGCGGCGACGTCGCGGTAGTAGCGCTCCACCTCCTGCTGCGCCGCGGGCCGCGTGAAGACCTCCGGGCGCGGATGCGCGATGGCGTCGAGGATGACCTCCACGGCCTCCTCCACCCGCTGCGCGCCGGGCAGCATGCGCGAGTCCGGCCCACCTCCCAGAGCGTTCGTCCCGAACTCCGTGGCCACCACGCCCGGCATCACCACCGTGACGTGGATGCCGGGATGGGTCTTGTGCAGGTCCTGCCGCAGACAGGCGCTCAGCGCGTTCAGCGCGTGCTTGGCCGCGCTGTACGCGGAGCGATGGGGCACGACGGGCAGGCGCCCCAGCGTGCTGGAGATGTTGAGGATCTGCCCCGCGTTGCGTGCCTGGAAGTGCGGCAGGACGGCCTGCATCCCGTAGAGGGCGCTGTTGACGTTGGCTCGCCACATCTCGTCCAGGTCCTGGTCGGTGAGCTCCGCCACGGAGCGGGTGATGCCGCGCCCCGCGTTGTTCACCCAGACGTCGATGTGACCGAAGCGCTCCAGCGCCGCGTCGCGCAGCTTCTCCACCTGCGCGCGGGACGTCACGTCGGTGACGACCGCCAGCGAGTCCCGGCCGGAGCGGGTCGCCACCGTCTCCAACGCATCCTTGCGACGGGCCGCCAGCACCAGCTTCGCCCCACGCGCGCCCGCCACCCGCGCCAGCTCCGCGCCGATTCCTCCACTCGCCCCCGTGATGACGATGACCTTGTCCATGTGTGTCCCCTCCCGAGGCTCGCCTGCTGTCACGGCCGGGGAATCTACCTGCCCGGAGCACACCTGGCCGGTTCTCGTCCGCCGTGTGCCACGCTCAGTGTTCAATCTCCGGGACACGGTCGGGCCCGAGGCCGCGTGCTACCCTGCCCGTCCGTTCTCAGCCCGGGCACATCCCCATGCCGTTCCGGTTCTCCTCCTTCTCGATGCTCATCGGCCTCGGCGCGGTGCTGGGCCACCTGTATCTCTACCGGCGACTGGTGCGTGAGCTGGTGCGAGGCCGCGTCGGCAGGCTCGTGGCCATGGTCGTCCTGGGCCTGCTCACGCTGTTCCTGGGGCTGCGACGCACGCTCCTGGACGCCGTCCCCGAGCAGCACGAGCAAACCGTCACGGTGGCCACGTACACGTGGATGGGCGTGGCGCTCTGCCTCGTGCTGGCCCTGGGAGCCATGGACCTCGCCCGCGCGTTCCTCGTGTTGGGTCGCCGCCTCCAGCAGCGCCGGGCCACGCCGCTCGCGTCCCCGAACGAGGAGCCCATCGACCCGGAGCGGAGGAAGTTCCTCGGACGCGCGCTGGCGGGAGGCGCGGCCATCGCGGGAGGTGGCCTCGCGTCCTACGGCCACTGGCGAGCCTTCGCGCCGCCGATGGTGACCGAGGTCGCCATCCGGATTCCCAAGCTGCCGCGCGCGCTCGACGGGCTCAGCATCGTGCAGCTCACGGACATCCACGTGGGCCCGTTCATCCAGCGCCGGTTCATGGACGAGCTGGTGCGGCAGGCCAACGCGCTGAAGCCGGACCTGTTCGCCATCACCGGCGACCTGGTGGACGGCGACGTGCCCACGCTGGGTCCCTCCGTCGCGGCGCTGCGGGACTTGCGCTCGCGGTACGGCAGCTACTTCGTCACCGGCAATCACGACTACTACTCGGGTGACGTGGAGTGGACCACGTTCCTCCAGTCGCTCGACATCCAGTCGCTGCGCAACCGCCACGTGCGCATCGGTGACGCGGGCGCATCCTTGGACCTGGTCGGCGTGGATGACTGGAGCGGCTGGAAGCGACGCAACCAGAAGGGCTACGACCTGGATCTCGCGCTCCAAGGGAGGGCCCCGGAGCGCGCGGCGGTGTTGCTCGCGCACCAGCCCGCGAACTTCAAGGTGGCCGCGGAGCGCGGGATGGACCTCCAGATTTCAGGCCACACGCACGGCGGGCAGCTCGTGCCCATGACGCTGCTCATCAACTTCGCCTGGGAGCACGTGGCGGGCCTGTACCGCCATCAGGACTCGCACATCTACGTGAGCCGGGGCTGCGGCTTCTGGGGACCGCCCATGCGCGTGGGCAGTCCTCCGGAGCTGGTGAAGCTCGTGCTCACCACGTGAGTCATCCCCGAGGAGGGATGCGGGGCGTATAGCGACGGTGGCTGTCGACGCGGCCACAGGCCGGACACGTCACCTCGACCCGGAGCTCTCCGCCCTTGCGCTCGGTGGCGGCGGCGACGGTGTGCACGCTGAACGTCGCGCGTGCGCCGCACCCGGTACACGGGCTCCAGGTCTGCTCGAAGGCGGTGTTGCGCACCACCACGCCCTCCTCGCACGAGCCGCACCACCAGACGTGATAGTCCACGGCGCCGCTCTGCTCGTGGCGTCGTTGCTCCGCGTCGAGGTGATGGTCATCCAGCTCCTCGTCGAGCAGCTCGCGCGCCTTCCCACAGCGAGCACATGCCCCGAGCGACGGAACCGGAAGCGCGCGCCGGTTCGTCATCAGGTGCCAACCCAAGGCCGCCGCCCCGAGCGAGAACACGATGACCACCCACGTCATCGGCTCGGCTCCAGCTCCACCTGATGCAGGGCCTTGCCCGTGAGGTCGTGGATGGCCACGGTCATCACGCCCGATGCGCCCTGGATGCGGACGCTGCCGAAGTACTGCTGCCCCTCCCACGGCGCCGCGTTCATCACCGTGGCCGGCTTCTGCCACTTCACCTCGGGGCCGAAGGTCTCGTCGAGCGGGCTCGGGCCGAACGTCCCCGCGTTGAGCGGCCCCGCGACGAACTCCCAGAACGGGTCGAAGTCCCGGAAGCGCGCCCGGTCCGGATGGAAGTGGTGCATCGCCGGGTAGTGCACGTCCGCGGTGAGGAACACCACGTTGCGCACCCGTCGCTCCTTCAGGAACGAGAGCAGCTCCGCCAGCTCCAGCTCGCGCCCCATCGGCGCGCCCGGCCCGTTGGCCCAGGCCTCCATGAGCGGACCGTCCGGCGTCTTCTCCGCGGGCACCACGAGCCCCAGCGGCATGCTGGTCGCAATCACCTTCCACGTCGCGCGCGAGGACGCCAGGGCCTGCTTCAAGCCATCGAGCTGCGCGCGTCCCAGGAAGGCCGTCTCCGGGCCCTGCTTCGTCTGACGGTTGAGCGTGTTCGGCCCTCGGAACGCCCGCACGTCCGGGATGAAGACATCCAGCAGCGGCCCCTGGGAGAGCTGACGGTGGATGCGCCCCTCCGCGCGAGCGGCGCCGCCCACGGGTGAGTACTCGAAGAACGCCTGACGCGCCCGTGCACCGAGCACGCCGTCATCCGAGACCCGCGTGTAGCGCGGGTCCTCCGCCATGGAGCGGCCCGGATACCAGTTGTTGCGCACCTCATGGTCGTCCCACTGGTACGCAATGGGCACCTCGCGAGCGAAGGCCCGCAGGGACTCGTCGAGGAAGTTGTAGGCGAAGTTCCCGCGCAGCTCCTCGAGCGTCTCGGCGACCTTGGACTTCGCGGGCGTGACGACGTTGCGCCACACGCGCCCGTCCGGGAGCGTCACCTCGGGCAACAGCGGGTTGTCCGCGTAGATGACGTCGCCGACGTGCAGGAAGAAGTCCGGCTTCAGCGCGCGCAGGGCCGCGAAGCCGCGATACCCACCCCACTCCCGGTTGATGCCCCACCCCTGCCCGCAGACATCCGCGCTCCAGGCGAAGGAGAGGTCCCGGGCGGTATCCGAGGCCGACAGGAATCTCCCCGTCCACGCCTCCCCCGTGGCACCGCCCTCCTCCGCGAGCACCCGCACGAAGAGCTGCCGCCCCGGAGGCAGCCCCGTGAGGTCCACCACGCCGGTGAAGTCCGTCTCGGCCGTGAGCCGTCCCCCCTCGACCCGGTGGACGCCCCGGGCGAAGCGCGAGTCCTCGCTCCACTCCACCACGAGCCGGGACGCCCGCTCCGCCTTGCCCCAGACGCTGACGGCCCCGGTGCGCACGTCGCCCAGCTGCGCGCCCAGGAGCAGCGACGGTCCGGAGCGCGGCGCGACGAGGGGGCGCGTCGAGGCACAGCCCGCGGCGGTGACGGCGAGCCCCTGGAGGACGGTACGTCGGGTGAGGACGGTCATGGCGCGAGAGCTCCGACGGGGGGAAACACGGGGCCGCACCCTAGCAGCGCCCCCACACCCCGGGTGTCCACAGGCGCCCCCACGTCGGGTGGACCGGGGCCCAGGAGGGGGTGGCCGGAAGGCAGGGAGGCAGGCGCGCGCTGCTCCTGGGTGGCGGGGCCGTGACTTCGGGTATGCTCGCCCCTGATTCCGGATCCGCGTGAGGGCGGGTCCCACGCTGAGCGAACAGCAGGATGGACTGGGCCGGGGTCGACTCCCCAGGCCCGCTCGAGAGGTTCACACACATGAAGCGACTGGCACGAGTCGGTCTGATGGTCGGAGTTCTCGCACTGGGTGGCACCGTGGCCTGTAGCGAGGAGAACGACGTCGCCAAGCAGAACCGCGTCAAGGGCACCAACCACCTGGCGAAGAAGGAGTACAAGGAGGCCACCGAGGCCTACGCCCTGTCGCTCCAGGCGGACCCCAAGCAGGAGAAGGTCTGGGAGAAGAAGGCCTTCGCCCACCTCGAGCTCGGACAGATGGACAAGGCCAGCGAGGCCGTCCTGAAGATCCTCGAGATGAAGACCACCCCCGCGGACAAGGCCGAGACCTACCGCACCCTGGCCAGCATGCACATGAAGGGCGGCACGCTGGAGGACGCGGAGAAGTACTTCAACGAGGCGCTCAAGATCGAGCCCAAGGACGAGGCGTCCCTCGGGTGGATCGCGGAGATCTACGCGCAGAAGGGCGGCGCGCGCTCCATGTCGGCCCCCATCGTCAAGGCGGACCTGGAGAAGTCGCTGAGCATCTATGACCAGGTCATCGCCATCAACCCGAACTCCGCCAACACGTACCTCAACAAGCGCGTCGTGATGGGCCGCCTCATGGAGTACGAGCGGCAGCAGAAGGACATGGCGCTGTCCGAGGCCGCCGAGAACGCCAAGGACAAGACCATCGTCGACGAGGCCAACGCCCGCGCCGCCGAGCACCAGAAGAAGATGGACGAGTACCAGGGTCAGTTCGCGGAGATGACCAAGAAGTTCAGCGAGGCGCAGAAGGCCGCCAAGGCCCAGGCCGCGGCCGGCACGCCGTAGTCCCGCCCCTGCCTTGCCCGAAGGGCCTGGAACCGCGCGTCGGCTCCAGGCCCTTCTTCATTTGTCGATAAGCCCCGGAAGCGTCCGCCAGGCATCAGCGAGCGAATCCGTCGTGCGACGCCCGCCCGCCGCGCATTACGCTCCCGCCCTTCATTTCTCACAGGGAGGCTCGTGTATGGACGTGCGCGCGGCGGTGGCGCTCGAGGCAGGCAAGCCGTTGGTCATCGAGACGGTGCACCTGGAGGGACCCAAGGCGGGCGAGGTGCTCGTGGAGCTGAAGGCCACCGGCATCTGCCACACGGACCAGTTCACGCTCTCCGGAGCGGACCCGGAGGGGCTCTTCCCCGCCATCCTCGGCCACGAGGGCGCGGGCGTGGTGGTGGACGTGGGCCCGGGCGTGACGTCGGTGCGCAAGGGCGACCACGTCATCCCGCTCTACACGCCCGAGTGCCGGCAGTGTAAGTCGTGCCTGTCGCGCAAGACGAACCTGTGTACGGCCATCCGCGCCACGCAGGGCAAGGGCCTGATGCCGGACGGCACCAGCCGCTTCCGCCTGGGCAAGCAGGCCGTGCACCACTACATGGGCACGTCCACCTTCGCGCAGTACACGGTGCTGCCGGAGATCGCCGTCGCGAAGATTCGCGAGGACGCTCCGTTCGACAAGGTCTGCTACATCGGCTGCGGCGTGACGACGGGCATCGGCGCCGTCGTGTACACGGCCAAGGTGGAGGCCGGCGCGCGCGTCGTCGTCTTCGGCCTGGGCGGCATCGGCCTCAACGTGGTGCAGGCGGCCCGCATGGTGGGCGCGGACCAGATCGTCGGCGTGGACATCAACCCGGCGCGCAAGGCCATGGCGGAGAAGTTCGGCCTCACCCACTTCGTCAACCCGAAGGAGGTTGAGGGCGACCTGGTGCCGTACCTGGTCAACCTGACCAACGGCGGCGCGGACTACAGCTTCGAGTGCATCGGCAACGTGAACACGATGCGCCAGGCGCTCGAGTGCTGCCACCGCGGCTGGGGCGAGAGCATCGTCATCGGCGTGGCGGGCGCGGGGCAGGAGATCAAGACGCGGCCGTTCCAGCTCGTCACCGGGCGCGTGTGGAAGGGCAGCGCCTTCGGCGGCGCGCGCGGCCGCACGGACGTGCCGCAGATCGTCGACTGGTACATGAACGGGAAGATCAACGTCGACGACCTCATCACCCACACGCTGAAGCTGGAGGACATCAACCAGGGCTTCGACCTGATGCACAAGGGAGAGTCCATCCGCAGCGTGGTGAAGTACTCATGACGGCGGCGCCCACGCTCCTCAGCCAGCACCGCTGCTTCGACGGCACGCAGGGCTTCTACAAGCACGTGTCCGAGGCGTGCGGGGGCGAGATGCGCTTCGGCGTCTTCGTCCCGCCGCAGGCGCGGGAGCGCAAGGTGCCGGTGCTCTACTACCTCGCGGGCCTCACGTGCACGGAGGAGACCTTCCTGACGAAGGGCGGCGCGCAGCGTGTGGCGGCACAGCTGGGGGTGATGCTGGTGGCGCCGGACACCAGCCCTCGGGGCGCGGGGTATCCGGGCGAGGACGCGTCCTGGGACTTCGGCGTGGGGGCGGGCTTCTACCTGGACGCCACCCAGGCCCCGTGGTCCGCGCGCTACCGCATGGGCACGTACGTCACGAAGGAGCTGCCCGCGCTCATCGCCGGACACTTCCCGGCCCGCGAGGACCGGGAGGGCATCTTCGGCCACTCCATGGGAGGCCATGGCGCGCTCGTGTCGGCGCTGCGGCAGCCCGGGCGCTACCGCTCCGTGTCCGCGTTCGCCCCCATCGTCGCGCCCATGCGCGTGCCGTGGGGACAGAAGGCCTTCAAGGGCTACCTGGGCGAGGACACCCAGGCGTGGCGCGCGTATGACGCCACGGAGCTGATCCGCGCCGCGAAGCAGCACCTTCCCACGCTGCTGGTGGACCAGGGCACGGGCGACAAGTTCCTCCAGGAGCAGCTCAAGCCGGAGCTGCTGCGCGAGGCCTGCGCCGCCACGGGACAGCCGCTCACCCTGCGCATCCACGAGGGGTACGACCACGGCTACTACTTCGTCTCCACGTTCATGGAGGACCACCTGCGGCACCACGCCGCGGCGCTGAACGCGTAGGCCCCCCTTTCGCGAGCTCCGTGGGGGCCCGGGTGACACATCCCGGCCCCCGCGGTGTTCCAGTGCCCGGACCTGTCGGACACGGGAGCGGGACGATGCGACTGGGAGCACGGGAGCAAGGCGCGGGGCTCGCGCTGCTGGCGGCGGCGTGGTTGTCGGGCTGTGGTTTCGGGCACCACCTGGAGGGCAGCGGGCATTCGATTGAGGAGTCGCGGACGACGCCCGTGTTCGACCGGCTGGAGGTGGAGGACGGCATCCCCGCGCACGTCCAGGTGGACCCGACGCGGCCCCACTCGGTCCTCATCATCGGCGATGACAACCTCGTCGCCCGCATGCGGACGGACCACGACGGGGACCGGTTGCGGGTGCACTTCGGCGGGCACGGCTCGGTGGGCTGGGACTCGCCCAATCCGCTGCGCGTCGAGGTGGTGGTGCCGAGCCTGGAGGCGCTGGAGCGCTCGGGTGGCGGGCGCACGGACGTGACGGGCGGCGTCGACGCGAATCACTTCAGCGTGTCCGCCAGCGGAGGCGGCGCCATCCTGGTGCGTGAGCTGCGCGCGCAGTCGGTGGCGCTCTCCCTGAGCGGAGGCGCGTATGCGCTCCTGGAGGGCGAGGCGCGCCAGATGAGGCTGGACCTGTCGGGTGGGAGCGAGGTGTATGCGGGAAAGCTCGCGTCGCGGGAGGCGGCGCTGGAGTCCAGCGGCGGCGGCATGGCCTCGCTGCGAGTGTCCGACACCTTGCGAGTGAGCGCTTCGGGCGGCAGCCACGTGCGCGTCTTCGGCCGCCCCGAGATGCTGGAGGAGGACCTGTCCGGTGGCTCCTCGCTGACCTTCGAATAGTCGTGCCGGGCAGGCGCTCGCGTCGGCTTTGACGGCCCTTTCCCCCAGGCATAGGGTGGGAGCGCCGCTGGAGGGCCCCGCGATGACGAGCGCAGATGCATCCACGACCTCCGCCAGCGCCGGGCGGCTCAATCGCCCCCGACGGCTCGCCGTCGAAGCGCTCGGCTGCGGACTGCTCGTGGTGGCCCTGGAGGGCGCGCACCACGGCGCCGAGCACCTGGGCGTGAGCGCCACCGACAACCGCCTCTTCATGTCCCTGGCGGCCGGCGTCGTGCTCGCGTGCCTCACCTGGGTGCTCCAGCCGCTGTCCGGCGCGCACTTCAACCCCGCCCTCACCTTCGCGGACGCGCTGGAGGACGGCACTCCGTGGCGGGACGTGCCGCGCTACGTGCTGGCACAGCTGGGCGGAGGGCTCGCGGGACGGCTGGTGGCACACCTCATGTGCGGAGAGCCGCTGCTCATCGCCACGCGGACGCCCTCGGCCAGCTCGGCGCAGTTTCTCACGGAGCTGGTGGCGACGTTCGGCCTGCTCATCGTGGTGCGCGGCTGCGTGCGCACCCGGCCCTCCGCCACCCACTTCGTCGTGGCCGGGTATGCCGCGGCCACGGTGTGGTTCACCGACTCGCGCTCGCTGGCGAACCCGGCGCTCATCCTCGCCCGGGCGGTGAGCACCCGTGCCAGCGCCCTGCACGCGATGGATGTCGAGTCCTTCGTGGCCGCGCAGTTGCTCGGCGCGACGCTCGCGGTGTTCTTGTTCCGATGGCTGATGACGCCGACGGCGAAGCCCACGCACCGCCCCTGGTGCGTCATCTTCGAGTGCTCCCACCGCGGCGTGGCTGAGCAGGCCGCCGCCGTGTTCAACGGCCTGTGCGCACCGGACCGGGCGCATGCCACGCTGGACACGGGGACAGGCGCCGTGGACGCCCTGGGGCCGCCGCCGATGGTCATCCGGCTCATGCTGGAGGGCGAGGCGCCTCCCTCCGGAGAGGGCGCCGCCGTCTGGCGAGTGCCCGCGAGCGGAGAGGGAACGCCGGACGCGGAGCAGCGACTGCGAGCCTCGCTGCGTGAGCCCATCCACCGGCTGCTGCGGGAGCGGGGATGGTCCCGACTGCACGCCGTCGGCGACCCCGCGCACGAGGCGCCGGTGCGCCCTACCTGAGCAACTGCTCGCGCGCTGACGCGCGGCCGGGAGGCAGACCGCTTCCGGGTAGCGCGCAGCGGGGGCGATGGGCAACACCTGCGCCCGCGAGTGACCCGGACGAGGAAACGCCCGCGCCAGCGCGCGACCCGGACGAAGCAACACCCGCGCCCGCGAGCGACTCAGCAGGGGCGACACCTGCTCGCGCCGGGGCGGCGCGAGAAACCAGCCCCCGCTCGTGCGGGACTAGCGACGCTTGCCGCGACCGCCGCCGAACAGCACCAGCAGGAGGCCTCCCGCGAGCGCGGCGCCCCCGCCCGCCAGGTACAGCGTGGTCTGCTCCGTGTACTTGCCGGTGAAGGCCTGGGTGGCTCGCTCGGTGAGCGACTCCCGCGCATTGAGCCCCGTCCACAGCAACACGCCGCCCGCGACGGCGAGCATCACTCCCACGAGCCGGATGATTCCCACGAGTTCTCCTCGAGCTGTCCAGGCAGCGTTATAGCGCCCGGTGACTCGCCGAGGGGAACTCAGATGCCCCCCTCCCCCCTGGGCCCAGGAACCTCGCGCCACGGCGCCACGAATCAGCCACCGGGATTCAAGAACAACTCCATGGCGATATCGCCAGGCCCTGCGCTTCGATTCGACATCAGCGGCGCCCGCCGGCAAGGCGTGCTCGCCCAATGGACGCACGCGGGACTGCTGCCAGGGTGAGCAGCTCACGGGGGACTGCTCCTGCTCGTTCGGCATCTGGGCCTGCACGGCCTTCGCCCCGTAACCCCCATGCGGGTGTCCTCCCTTTCGAGGGAGGGCACCTGTCCGTCCCTGAATAGGGGCTCGCCTCGCTGGCGGATAGGGGAATCCCTTCCGCTCATCCCATCCTCCGTCGGTTGTCGCCACGGAGGAGAGGGACATGCAAGCGAGACATGTGTGTGTGCTGATGGGTCTGGTGTTCGCCGGCTGCGGGGGCCCCACCCGACTTGAGCTTCGAGGCGCGGGCGTCTCGCCCCCCACCCGCTCCACGGCGGGCTTCCGGGGAGCCACTGCGCACAAGGAGATCACGGAGCAGGTCTGCCCGGGACTCCCCGCGCGCCTCGCCGTGGTCATCCCCCCCGGCTCGGGCGCCACGCTCAACGGCCCCTTCCCCGAGTGGTTCGCCGACGTCGAAGGCACGCTCTACTTCGCCACCAACCTGTTCGACGGAAGCGCCGCCCTCTGGCGCAGCAACGGCACGGCGGTGGGGACGACCCGGGTGAAGTCCTTCCCCGCGGCGTCGGTGGGAATCCCCGCGCTGCGCAACCTGATACCCGTGGGCCCTCGGGTGTTCTTCCTGCTCGACCAGCCCGCGACGGGACGCGAGCTGTGGGTCAGCAATGGCACCGAGGCGGGCACGCACCTGGTCCGGGACCTGACCCCTGGCCCTGAAGGCACGCACCTCAGCTTCGTCGCGGCCCAGAACGGGAAGCTCACCTTCCTGCGCCAATGGAGCCCCACGCCCGGGGCACCGGAGCTCGAGCTGTGGCACACGGATGGAACGCCCGAGGGCACGCTGCGCTTCGCGCGCTTCGGTCCGGAGTCGACGCTCGGGAACATGTCGCTGCGCGTGGGCCCCTACCAGCTCTTCTTCCTGTCCTCGGCGGCGCAGGGCACCTCCCTGTGGCGCACGGACGGCACCGCCGCCGGCACGGCCCTCGTCAAGAAGGTCGATGCCCAGCAAGTGCCCATCACCGGCACGGGACAGGCCGGTGACGTGGGGCTGTTCCTGTTCGTGGACGGAGCGAACACGGAGGTGTGGAGGACGGATGGCACCGCGACGGGGACCCGGCGGGTGGATGCCTTCGGCAAGGGTGTCACCCTGCTCGGCACCTTGAAGGGCAATGCCTACCTGGCCTCGGTCGACGCCACGAGCATGCGGATGCGCATCCAGAGACTGTCGTTGAGTGGCGGCGGAAAGGGCGCGGTCGTCACCCTCCCCAATCCCCATGCGGGCGAGGAGGCGGCTTATCCCTATCTGCAACAATACACTGTCTCGGGAGAGCGGCTCTTCTTCTCCGTGGCCATCGCGAGCCCCGGGCCCGCACCGCGCGCCGCGACACTCTGGACCTCCGACGGCACCACCGCGGGCACCTCCGCCCTGTCGGAAGCGCTCAGCCTGAGTGACGAGTACACCTCGCCCCTGTTCCCGGTGGGCAAGGGCGCCGCCGTCTTCGCCGCCTCGGCGCCGGGCGAAGGGCTCGAACCCTGGTTCACCCACGGCACGGTCGCCTCCAGCCTTCCCCTGGCGGACATCGCGACGCGCGGCGAGAGCTCGCTCCCGGAGGGCTTCACCCGCGTCGGCGACCGCATCTATTTCCGCGCCATCGATGACACCGGCTCCTTCCAGGTGTGGTTCATCCCGCTTCAAGACTGCGACGACACCTGAGGCAGACATCGAGCCCGCATGAACAGACGCTGCGGGCACGCCCCACGCCCGCATGCGCCGCCTGCCTTATTCGAACACGCCTCCACAAGGAATTTCATAGACAAACACCCAATTACTATTAGACAAATGTCGAACCCCCACCCGACACATCCATGAGGAGCGCGCGACGAGCATGCACATCATCGAATCCCCATCGAAAAGCAGCGCTCCTGCAGGACTTTATCCGTCTCAGGCAGGGCTCGCGGACCTGTGGAAGGCCCAGGTCCGCCTCCAGCCCGGAGCCGTCGCCATCCACTGGGGCGTCAGGCGCGTCACGTATGACGCCCTGGACCGCCGGGCCAATCAGCTCGCGAACGCGCTGCGCAAGCGAGGCGTGGGCGAGGAGACGCCCGTCGCCGTGGCCATGCGGCGCGGCATCGAGGCCATCGTGGCGCACGTGGCCCTCGCGAAGCTCGGGGCCTCTCACGTCCCGCTGGACCTCCAGCACCCTCGCGAGAGAATCACATACATCCTGGAAAACTCCGGCACACAGGTCCTCCTCACCGAGACCCTGACGGAAGAGACGCATTGCGCCCGGGCTGGATTGAGCTGCCTTTGCCTGGAACGCGACGCGGACGGCGTGGCGCGCGAGCCCGAGACCTTCACTGGCCCGCGCGACACCCCGGAGCGACGGACATACATCATGTACACGTCCGGGACGACGGGGCGCCCCAAGGGCATCGAGGTCCTCGCGAAGGGCATCCGCCGGCTGGTCATCGACAATCCCATCCTCGGCATCCGCTCCGCGGAGCGCGTCACGCAGCTCACGAACCACGCGTTCGACATCTCGCTGTATGAAATCTGGGGCGCGCTGCTCAACGGGGCCGCGCTCGTGGTGGTCTCCAAGGCGACGCTCCTGGATCCCCAGGCCTTCCGCCAGGCGCTGCGCGACATGCGCGTCGACGTGATGACCATCGCCACCGCCCTGTTCAACATGGTGGCCCAGGCCTGTCCGGATGCCTTCAGCGGGCTTCGGCTGGTGGTCGTGGGGGGAGAGCGCGCCAACCCCCGCCTCTTCCGCGCAGTGCTGGAGAACCACCCTCCCGAGCGGCTCGTCAACGGCTACGGCCCCACCGAGGCCTCCATCTACGCGACGGCCCACGAGGCGCGCCTCCAGGATGCCTTGAGCGGGTCCATCTCCATCGGGAGGCCCATCGCCCGCACCGAGGTCTTCCTGCTCGATGAGGACCTGCGCCCCGTGGTGCCAGGACAAACCGGAGAGCTGTGCCTCGCGGGAGAGGGCCTCGCGCGCGGCTATCTCCACCAGCCGGAGCTCACCGCCGAGCGCTTCCCCACCGTGTCCGGGCTGAAGGATGGCCAGGCGCTGCGCATCTACCGCACCGGAGACCTGGCGCGGTGGCGCGAGAACGCGACGCTGGAGTACCTGGGCCGGGCCGACCATCAGGTGAAGATTCGCGGCCACCGCATCGAGCTGGACGAGGTCTCCAAGTCGCTCCTGCAGAGCGGGCTCGTCTGGGACGCGGTCGTGACTCTCCAGGAGCGACCCGATGGCGAGAAGTCGCTGGCGGCTTTCGTCGTACCCAAGGAGACCGGCGCGGGCCTCGAGGACGCCCTCCGCGATTTCATGCGCGACAGGGTGTCGGAGCCCATGGTGCCGTCTCGCTTCGTCATGCTGGAGCGGCTCCCCGTCACGGTCAATGGCAAGGTCGACCGCGCCGCGCTGCCCCACCCCGTGTCGCCCGGCGGCGCCGCGGCGCACCCACGAAGCGCGCCCCCGTCGGAGGACCCGGTCGTCGCGGGCGTGAGCGACATCTGGACCGAGCTGCTCGGCGTGGAGACCGCGTCTGCTGGCGATGACTTCGTGCGCCTGGGCGGCAACTCCCTGATGACGGGACGTCTGGCGCTGCGGCTGCGCGAGAAGTTCGGCGTGGGCCTCTCCGCGCACGCCCTCCATGAGGCGCGGACGTTGGGGGACTACATCGAAGCGGTGCGGCAGGCCCTCGTGGGTGTCCAGGATGAGGGCCGCGCCATCGCGGGCCCCGACGCCTGGCGCGAGGACGCGCGGCTGCCCGAGGACATCGCCCCCGCTCCAGGCAGGCCGGTGGTGAAGGGACGCGCGTTGGAGGACATGCGCTGCATCTTCCTCACGGGCGCCACGGGCTTCCTCGGCGCCTTCATGCTCCGCGACCTGATGCGGATGACGAAAGCCCAGGTGGCTTGCCTCGTCCGCGCGAGGGACTCGGAGACAGGGCTCGCGCGCATCCAGCGGGCCCTGGAGAAGTACGACCTGTGGGAGGACGGCTTCGCCGCGCGCATCGAGCCGGTGCTCGGAGACCTCGGCGTGCCCCGCATGGGCTTGAGCGCAGGGCAACGACAGGCCCTCGTCGAGCGGGCCGAGGCCATCCTCCACGTCGGCGCGCACGTGAACTACGTGCAGCCCTACGAAGCGCACAAGGCCGTCAACGTCGATGGCACCACGGAGGTGCTGCGGCTGGCCGCGCTGGGGCCCACGCCCGTGCACTACGTGTCCACCATCGCCGTGTTCGGTCCCACCGGTTACTTCAACGGCACCCAGGTCCTGCGCGAGGACGAGGACCTGGACAAGCACCTGGACTGCCTGCGCTACGACCTGGGCTACTCCGCCAGCAAGTGGGTGGCCGAGAAGCGCGTATGGGAAGCCGTCGAGCGAGGGCTGGCGGTGAACATCTACCGCTCGGGCTTCATCATGGGACACACCCGCACGGGCGTCGGCAATCCAGATGACTTCGTCGCGCGCTTCGTCCGCGGCTGCGTCCAGATTGGCAGTTGCCCCATCCTCCCGCGTCAACGCAAGGAGATGGTGCCCGTGGACTTCGTCAGCGGTGCCCTCCTCGGCATCGCCTCTCGCGAGGGCGCCATCGGCAAGGCCTATCACCTGGTGCCCCCCTCCCCTCGCGACTCCATCGACATGGACTCCCTCTATGACCTCCTCGACGACTGTGGTCAGCCCCTCAGCCGCGTCCCTTACGAGGAATGGGTGGACCGGCTCATGAAGGACCCCCGCGCGGCCGACAACCCGCTCTGCGCCCTGGTGCCCATGCTCTACGAGCAGGTCTACGGCGGCGGCTCGACGCGCTGGGAGGTCTACGAGGGCATGCCTGTCTACGACGCCCGCAACACCCGCGAGGCCCTCGCGGGACTCGGGCTCGGGTTCCATCGCCTGGACCGCGAGCTGATGTCCCTCTACCTGGACGACTGGCGCAAGAAGGGCCTGCTTCCCACGTGTTGAGGCGCGCCACGGCTCCCCGTGAAGCCGCGGGGGTCCGCCGTTTCGACCTCCGGGCAGACCTCCGCAAGCACCACACCCGACGCGCCCGGATTGCGCAAAACACACGCGGATGATTTCGCGGTGAGGGATTGATTCGCTAAGACAACCAGAGCCAAGGTGCCCGCGCGTATTGTGACCGCGGCATTTCCATCAGGAGGTCTTCGTGAAGCGGTCTCGTTTCTCCGCGGTACTCGGCTCGGCATGCGTGGTCTGGTTGGTCGGATGTGGCGCAGCCCCCGGACAGGAGCAGGAACTGGATGATGGGCAGGCGAACATCGACCCGGGGACGGAGAGCTCCCCCACCGATGGGGGCCCCACCCCCGACGCGGGCCCCACCCCCGACGCGGTGCTGGTGACCGACACCACGCGCTTCTACACGTCGGTGGGCATCGCCGAGCAGGTCAATGACCTGTCCGCCAACCCGCCCGAAATCCTCGTGCAGCAGGGCTCCACCTTCCAGCTCATCCTCGGCTCCGCGGTGCCGGGCGGCTGGCGCTTCAATGGTGTGCCCTCCGGCCCGTTCTACCTGCGCACCGGCGCCACCCACGTCATCACCGACGCGCGCCACATCGACCTCGGCCGCAACCGCCTGGGGCGGATGGACGCCGAGTACTCGAACAGCTACCTCACCGCGCTGCAGATCAACCTGCTCAACCTGGCGCCGTGGCAGAACACCTGGAGCAGCCAGCAGCCCGGCTCCAGCCTCCAGCTCACCTCCGGTGAGGTGGACCTGTTCGGCTATGTGAACGTCTTCGACCAGATTCCCGACGGCCAGACGACGCTGCTCACCAACCAGGCCGACCTCAGCCTGAGCAGCGGCTACAACCTGCCCACCTTCGACGCCTCCAAGGGCGACCGGATGTATGTCAATCAGCTCAGCCAGTTCAGCGCCGGCACGGCGCCGGATGGGACGGCGCTGGGCTACGCCGCGGTGGAGCGCTCCGTGCAGATGGGCGCGTTCGACTACGTGCCGGACGGCATCACCCCGCTGCCCGTGACGGGCTACCTGCAGCCCACGCCGATGCGCGAGTTCCCCATCGAGTGGCGCCTGCCCGCGTACACCCAGTTCGCCACGGACGTGCACCCGCAGGCCACCGGCTCCACGCCCCTCTTCGAGGTCCTCCCCAACGCGCACAACACCGGCGGGCGCTGGGTGGGCTACTCCGGAGAGCTGCTCAACCTGTTCCTCCCCCGGAACGCGTCGTTCAACTTCACCAGCCGCCTGAAGTTCGGCAATCCCTTCCCGTCCAGCTGGGGCCTCGTCGGCATCCACAGCTATCCGTTCCGCGTCCTGTCCCCGGTGCCGGATGACTCGGGCGTCTCCATGTACCTGTCGGGTCGCCTCTACTCGTACGACGTGTTCGACAACCTCATCGCCGGCCCCGTGCAGCCGCAGGTGTCCCCGCCCCGCTCGCTGACCATCGACGGCGTCCCCGCGAACGTGCAGCGCGAGGTGGGCACCAACAGCCCCGTCCTCGCCTGGACGCCGCCCACGCTCGGCACGCCCCACGCCTACCGGGTGACGCTCTACCGGTATGACGCCCAGCTGCGCTTCCTGATGCCCGCCGGCAGCATCTACGCCCCCGGCTCCACCACCCAGGTCCGCCTGCCTCCGGGCACGCTGCAGCCCGACAGCATCTACTACCTGCGCGTGGCCTCCATCGTGTCGCCCGGGTTCGACCTGAGCGAGCCCTTCACGTCGCTCGAGAAGCTGCCCTTCCACAGCGCCGAGGCCATCAGCTCCTTCTTCACCACGCCGTGATGCACCACCCGGGCCTGGGGCACGCACCGCCCGGGCCCTGGGTCCAGCCCTCCCTGGCGGTTCGTCATGCGGCCGCCAGGGGCCGGGGTTAAGTCAGGCCACGCGCGGGCGCCCACCGCAGGACACCCGGGCGCGTGTGAAAGCAGACCCGGGCCGCCGTCCATGCTAGGCACCGCCCGGCCGCAGGGCTCGGGCCGGGTGACAGCTGGCGGCGGCTGGGGTGTTTACCTTCCCAGCATCGCCGTCCGCGTCACTCCGCCGTGAAGGGGGGAACCGTCGTGCACCGCAACCTCTGGCTCAGGACCGTCGTCACCGCCGCGCTGGCGCTCATCCCCTCGCTGGCCGCCGCGGAGCCGTCGCCCCAGGAGCCATCCGCCTTCTTCCTCTCTCGGAGCGAGAACCGCAACCAGGTCCACTACGCCGTGCGGCTCGACGAGGCCTGCCATCCGGTGGGGAGCAAGCCCGTGCGCGTGTACTGGCGCATGCTGGAGCGCGGCGAGTCGGAGGTGGAGGACCTGCTCGGTGTCGAGCAACCCGCCTACGGCCTGGAGGACACGCAGCAGGTGGAGCTCACGCCCGACGGGGGCCGCGTCCGCATCCGCCTGCGGGCCTTCGCGGATCGCCCCATCGACCTCACCACCACCCAGGTCCAGGGCGGCGGCTGCGCCGTGCAGGCCTGGACGAGGTTCGGCGCCGGCCCCGCCCAGCTGCTCCACATCTTCGTAAAGACGTCCTGGCCCTTCTCCGTCGACTTCGTCCGCCTGGATGGCCTCGGCGCCGACGGCCGGACGCAGACCGAGCTCCTCCGGAACTGAGCCTCCGCGGCTTCAGGCCGCCGCCAAACCCTGGAAAAAACGTCAATATCGCCGGGAAATCCCCAGTTTTCCGGCGTCATCAAAAAAGACACGGAGACGGGACAACCTGTGACGCGTCGTTGCCGATAATGCCCGCATGACCAGTGTCGTCGGCCCCCGTCGCTCGCCCCTCCCTGCCCGCCCGACTGAAACTGAGACCACCCGTGAGACGTCCGCCCCCCGGACGGCCTCGGTGGCTCGCAACGAGTTCGAGCCCTCGCGCTCCGGACTCGCGGGCCTGTCGCCCTCCCTGCTGACGAAGCTCGGCGCCGTCTTCGTGCCGGTGAAGCCCACCGTGTCGAACGCGGCCGCCGAGGGCCTGAAGGCCGCCGCCGGCGCCCAGGCCGCCCCGCTGGTCCACACCACCAGCCCCAACGCGGCCATCAAGGACAACGCCACCGTCACCAGCACCCTGGACGTCGCGGACGACGCCAAGGTGGAGTCGCTCAAGCTGGACCTGGACATCGCCCACACCTACCGCGGCGACCTGACGGTGAAGCTGACGGCCCCCTCCGGCAAGAGCGCGGTGGTGTCCAGCCGCCAGGGTGGCTCCGCCGACGACCTCAAGGGCAGCTTCGACCTGACCGCCTTCGCCGGCGAGTCCACGAAGGGCACCTGGACGCTGGAGGTGCAGGACCAGGCCAAGGGCGACACGGGCACGCTGAAGCAGTGGGGCCTGAACATCGTCCCGGAGACGAAGGCGCCCGAGCCGGATCCCGAGCCGTCGGATGACCCGTTCGACGGGCTGCGTGACGACGCGCTCCTGCGCGCCGTGCGCGAGTCGTCCTCCGACAAGAAGGTCGTCAGCTACAACGAGGCGCGCCGGCTCATCTTCACCAGCCTGGACGTGAACGCCGCGGGCAACGTGGAGTGCGTCTACACGGGCCTGGAGACCAAGGGCGGCAAGATTCCGAACAACGCGGTGATGAACGTGGAGCACACGTGGCCCCAGTCCAAGGGCGCCACGGGCGCGGCCAAGAGCGACCTGCACCACCTGTTCCCCACCGACAGCAAGGCCAACTCGCGCCGCAGCAGCTTCCCGTTCGGCGAGGTGGTCAACGTCAAGTGGAGCCACAACGGCGCCAAGCTGGGCACCGACAGCAAGGGCAACACCGTCTTCGAGCCGCCGGACTCCCACAAGGGCAACGTGGCGCGCGCGATGTTCTACTTCTCCTCCACGTACAACAAGCCCATCCCCAACGACGAGGAAGCGGCCCTCAAGGCGTGGAACAAGCTGGACGCCGTGGACGCCGCGGAGATCGAGCGCAACCGCCGCGTGGCCAACATCCAGGGCAACACCAACGCCTTCGTCGACAACGCCAACCTGGCGGACCGCATCAAGGACTTCTAGGCGCCCGCTTCACGCGCCGCTGAGCCACGGGGTTGGACGGTGCCCACCGTCCAGCCCCGTCTGTCTTTGGCGCCGGCGAGCACGACATGGCCGCCCCTGGGCGCGGAAGGCGGTCCTGACAATCCTGTCGCGAATCGAGTCCCCCATCGCCCGGGCACACGGGCGGGGTCGACGGGGATGACGCGAGGCATGGGTGTTGCTTGGAGACAAACGCCACCCAGCAACAGGAGCGACACCCTGAAACGCATTGCCCTCGCCATGCTGCTCCTCCTCGCGCCCGCGGCGCACGCGCAGGGGGAGCACGACTCCGCTCCGAAGAACGCGCTCTGGCTGTCCCCGGTGACGCACCTGTCGCTGCTCCTGGTGGGCCCCATGACGGAGCGGCTCCACCTGGCCCTCCCCGTCGGCTTCGGGCGGAGCTTCTCGGAGAGCACCACGGGCGTGCTCGAGGTCACCCCCATGATGACGGCCAACCGGTGTGACTTCGAGCCCTCGCGCTGCTCCAAGCTGCGGCAGCTGAAGGTGACGCTGGGCGTGGCCTGGAAGCCCTCGCCGCGGCCCCGAGGCCAGGGCTTCTTCCTCCAGCCGCGGCTGTCGGGCACCTGGAGCCGGGAGACGCTGCGCTACCGCCCCAACGGCAGGAACTACTCGCTGCAGTACGAGGACGAGCAGGGCTTCCAGGTGACGCTCGGCCTGGACGTGGGCTACCGGGCGGTGACGCGCGGCCAGGCCTTCTTCTTCGAGCCTCTCGTCGGCCTGGGCGTGGGCTACAGCTTCAACCAGCGCCGCGACACCGTCGACATCGGCGCGCAGTATGCATTCATCCGCAACAGCGACGACGTGGTGGCGCGCGGAGACCGGGCCATCCTCGACGTGGACATGGACCTGGTCCGCATCGGCTTCCTGTTCTGAGTCCAGTGTCGCGGTACTCGCGGACGGCTTCGCTCTCGGGGCCCGAGAAGCGACGCCTCACGTCCCGAGACAGTCACCGCGGCGCCTTGCACACCCAGTCCGACTCATCAAGGCTTTCGAGGTATCAACGACTGAAACATACGTCATCAGGCGGATACCCCCTCGCCATGTGCGCCACTTGGGTATACCGGTTGATTCATGAGTCGCTCGTCAGCTCGCGTTGGAACTTTGCTGGGTCAGAGGTATCAGCTGCGTCAGCGAATCGGCGTGGGGGCCATGGGCATCGTCTACGAGGCGGCGCCGGTGGACGCGGAGGACGTGGTGGCCATCAAGGTGCTCCAGCAGCACCTGATGGACGATGACGCGGTGCTGGCGCGCTTCAAGCGGGAGGCGCACGCCACCGCGCGGCTGAGCCACCCTCACCTGGTCCAGGTGAAGGACTTCCAGTGCAACGAGGACGAGCCTCCCTTCATGGTGATGGAGCTGCTCCGGGGCCAGACGCTGCGGCTGCTGCTCAAGGAGCAGGGCCCGCTGCCCGTGGCCAGGGCGGCGACGCTGGCGCTCCAGACGCTGTCCGCGCTCGACACCGCGCACAAGGCCGGCGTCATCCACCGGGACATCAAGCCGGACAACCTCTTCATCGTCACCGGCGACCAGGTGAAGGTGCTGGACTTCGGCGTGGCCCGGCTGCTCCACGAGGATGACGCCCGCTCGGTGGGCGCCGAGGCCGGAGCGTGGGTGGGCACGCCCTCCTTCATGCCCCCCGAGCAGGTTCGCTGCCTGCCGGTGGACGCGCGCGGGGACGTCTATGCCCTGGGCGCCTGCTTGTTCCAGATGGTGACGGGCCGGCAGCCCATCGACGTGGCCGACACCGTGGCCCTCTTCTCCGCCATCATCGAGCGGGTGCCGCCCCTGGCGTCGGAGCTGCGTCCGGACGTACCCGAGGACTTCGCCCGGCTCATCGCCCGCGCCTTGAACAAGGACCCCGCGGAGCGCTTCGCGACGGCCGAGGAGATGGCGGACGCGCTGCGGCCCTGGGCCCAGGTGGAGAAGGCGGTCCCCACCCTGCGGCTCGTGGAGCGCCCTCCCGAGCCCGCCGTCGTGGACACGGGCCTCGACGACGATGACGAGGTGACGCAGCTCGAGCCGGCGCCCCTGGAGGCGAAGGTCGACGCCGCGCCCGTGCGCTCACAGGTCAGCGCCGATCCGAAGCCAGCTCCCGCCCCCAAGCCGGTCCGGAGACGCTCCCCCTGGAGGGACAACCTCCTGGTGGTCGGCGCGACGCTGGTGGGAATCGTGGTGGGCGTGGCGCTCGGGCTGTAGCCCGGAACCACCGCTGCCCGCTGGAGGCCTCACGGTCCCCAGCGAGCAGCCCCCTCCCCCCGTCTCTCAGTGGACGACGAACGTCGAGGGCAACAGCACCTTCGCGCCGCGGCCCTGGAAGAAGCTGTCGTTCAGGTGCAGTTGGACGACGACATGCTTGCGCTTCTCCAGCTCCGCGCGCCGGGTCGTGAACAGGAGCGAGCCTGAGCGCGCGTTGATGAGGCCCGACCCGCCCGACGTCTGGAACGCGCCCACGTCATCGAAGTGAACCCGGACGTCCGCCGCGTCCGCCTCCGCCGGGAGGTAGAAGTACCCCAGCAGATAGGCGTGGTCCGTCCGCGCCAGGTCCATGGCCCGCGCCGCGGGCGAGAGCTGGAACGGCACCAGCCGGCCCTGCACCATCACCTCCACGCGCCCCACGCCCAGCATCAGCTTCTCGTAGTCCTCGGCGTCCTGCCCCAGCAGCCGCAGCTCGAAGCGGTCTCCCTGGGGGACATCGATGGGCACCGTCTCGCCGCCGTCACACGCGGTCAAGGACAGCGCCAGGAACACTCCGGACAGGATCTTCCAATTCGGATTCGTCGACATGTCATCCCCCTCTCAGTACTGCGGCTCCACGGCCCGCTCCTGCCCCTTCAGCGGCTCCAGCTTCCAGGCCTTCTTGCCCAACGGAACCGCCAGGCGCGCGCCGGAGCGGTTGTGCTTCTCCAACTGCCCCAGCACCTTCTGGAGCACCATCGGGTGCGGCGCCACCCACGCCTCCAACCCGGCGAGCTGCGGCGCGGGCGTGCCGAAGTAGCGCTCGTTGCACGTGGCCGTGAGCAGCTCACGCGCGAAGCGGGCCTTGAGCGACTCCAGCTCCGAGCGGATGGCCCCGCCCTGCGCGATGGCCGGGTTGGCCCACAGCACGCCCAGCGCGCCCTCCATCGTGGTCACCTTGCCCAGCTGCCCCAGGGAGATGGTGCCCTTCGACAGACACTCCGCCAGCGCGTCCTCGGAGGAGCCGAAGAAGCCGTGGTCCCGCGTCACGTGGGCTCTCGGGGGCTGCCCTCCGCCACCTTCCACGTTGAAGGCACACGTCGCGCCATCGGCGAACTGCGTCGCCGGACCGGTGGAGACGGTCGTCAGCGCCCCGGTGACCAGGTTCACCGAGTAGAATGTATTGGCCAGGTTGTTGTTCAGGTTGGTCGACCCATAGAAGAACAGCTCCCCCACCTGGGTGAAGACGGCCGCCACCATGGCGTTGCCCACCGAGGGCAGGCCGTTGATGAGCGAGGGCAGCAGGAAGTCGGTGAACGTGCCCAGCTCCGGGTTGACGACCGTCACCCGCTGCGTGGCCGAATTGAAGCCATACAGCAGCCCGTTGATGGGGTTCACGGCGAAGTCCGCCACCCGGAACGTCGCGGGCGTCCCCACGACGACGTCGGACAGCGTCACGCCCGTGTTGGTGTTGATCCGGACCAGGTGGTTGGTGGTGATTTCGAAGCCCAGGTAGGTGCCGTCCTCGAGGATCGCGCCCGCCGCCCAGCCCGCCGAGTTCGCGGCGCCCGACACCAACGGAGCGACGACGGTCGCCGAGCCGTTCGCGTCCACGCGGATGAGCGAGGGCTGCGTGAGGCCGTCGGAGGAGACGGCGTACAGGAAGCCGTCGACATGGTTGAAGGCGAGCCCGTTGTAGGGCAGCGACGTCTCGCCCTGGAGCGCCAGCGTGGCCGTCGCGGGGTCGAACACATAGAGCCGCGAGGGCCCCACGGGCAGCCCTCCCGACGAAGACGAGGCCGTGGAGATGTAGACGGTGTCGTCACAGGTCAGGATGCGCTCTTGTCCGCACAGGACGTTGACCCCGTCCTGCGCCGAGCCGCTGTCCCAGCTGATGCCGAACACGTTGGTGAAGGTCACCTCCTCGTTGGGGGTCGACGGGTTCGTGTCGAGCGCCCCCAGCGCCAGGCAGGCCTCGTAGTTCTGCAGCGTGTACGAGCACTGGTAGGTGACGTTTCCACCCACCGGGACCGTCAACGGTGGCGCCGGAGTGAACGTGCACTGCGTCAGGAGTGGATCCACCGCCGTGAGCAGGATGGACTCCAGCGTGGGGTGGATGTTCGTGGCGCTGAACGTGAAGTTCAGCGTCGCGGGATAGGTGAGGATCGACACCTGCTTCTGGCCATTCACGAGCTTCTCCGCTCGGAAGTCGTGTGCCGCGACTGCCGGGGCCCATAACGCACCACCCAGCAGGACTGCGAACCATCTGCGATTCATTCGGATGCCTCCACGCCCCTTGGGGGACTCGTGACAAGGGGTGCCGCTCGCCCTGCACGGAAGGTGCCCGGAAATTCATCGCTTGCAATCCATTCTTGATTTTCAATTTATACACGTCTTCGAGTCATGAATGTCTATTCATCATCGGGCGGAGAACCTTGGACATTCCCGAATGCTGGAGCTTCGAGAGCGCGGGGATGACGTGTGACGAAAGGCTGTCTCATCCCCGGGGGCAGTCGACGTGCGGGGATGCGTGGCGCGGGCCCTGGCGGAATCGGAAAGTTTTGACCCGGCTGAGCGGAAACAATTGCAGCCGCGAGCGCTCAGTGGGGAGCACTCGGCGCGCGGGGCTCCAGCGGGGCCTGGCCCCGGGCTTCCAGGCCCGAGCGCAGGTACCAGGGGACGCTGATGACGACGACGCGCCGGGCCCCGGACAACAGCAGCGTGCTGCGCAGCAGCTTTGAGCGGGGCCGGACGACGGACGGGGCGGGCGCGCGACGGCGCACAGGCACCAGACCCGAGGGGCGAGGCGCTCCCCACCCCGCCCCCTGTCGGGCAGGCGGGTGCTGCACGGCGGACATCCCGTCCGGCCATGTGTCGACTCCGGACGCTTGGCCCTCCGGTCCGGTTCACGCGGTGCACCCCGAGGAACCACCTCCGTGAAACCCCACGAGTCACGTTGGAGGGCAGCACGCATGGCCAAGAAGCACCGCTGGACGCTGGCAGTCATCGCCAGCCTGGGAGTGTCCGGGACGGCATGGGCACAGGAGCGCGAGTCGGGCGCGGTGGAGATGGACGTTCGCGCGGCGCACGGGATGTCCGGGCCCCAGGTGGCGATAGGCGTCAACCTGGGCCTGGGCGCGGGCCACGTGTACAAGGACGGCACGTCGCGCACCGGCTCGCGCGAGGACCTGAAGATCACCGACGCGGCGAACGCCTCGCTGCCGCTGCTGGCGGAGGTGGGCTATCGGCTCAACCCGCGCTTCTACGTGGGCGTCTGGGGTTCGTGGGAGAAGGTCTTCACCAAGACGAACGACATCTCCTGCCCGGAGGACTTCGACTGCAACAACTACCAATGGCGCTTCGGACCGGAGGTCCGCTACCACATCAACCCGGCGTCGGGCTTCGACCCGTGGGTGGGCCTGTCGGTGGGCCTGGAGTTCCTCAAGAGCCACGTGAAGGGTGACACGCAGGTGCCGCTGCCCACGGGTGGCTTCGCGCCGGCGCGCATCGACACGCGGGTGGAGGACCGGGGCCCCACCTACGCGCGCATCAGCGTGGGCGGCGACGTGCGCGTCTCCAACTTCCTGGCGCTGGGGCCCATGCTCACCGCGTCCGTGGGCAGCTACACCGTGCGCACCGGCGAGCAGACGGTGACGGTGACGGGCCTGCCCGCGCAGACCAGCGCCGTCAGCGCCGTGGACGACGGCTTCCACGCGCTCTTCACCCTCGGCGTGCGCGGCATCTTCCGCGCCTTCTAGCGCGCGGCGTCCGCCGCCCCCCCGGAAACCCGGCGGGCCGCCCCCTCCAGCGGCCCCGCCAGGCTCCGGAGCCGCTCACCCGCTGACGTTGAAGAAGGCGGGCAGCGGCGTGGTGCCATCCGCCTTGAAGGCCCGGATGACGGCGCGGAAGCGGACCGTCTGGTTCGCGTTGACGGTGGTGTCCGCCGCGGTGGGGTTGAAGAGCGTGCTGTTCGTCTCCCAGATGCCCGCCGTGTTCAGGACCTTCAGCGTCGGGTTGCAGCTGGCGTCGTAGTCCATGCGTCCGCCGCCGATGCGGTACCAGCGCTTCTGGCCTCCGGCCGCCGTCTGCTCCCGGTACAGGTCCACGTGCGCGCGGCCGTTGGCGCCGCCGTTCGCCGGGCAGTTCTGGATGCCGGGGTACATCGCATGGGCCGCGGACCAGGCGTGGGTGATGTCCACGTCCGCGATGAAGCCCGGGCACAGCCCCGACGTGTGGTAGCCCGTGCCGCCGCTGGTCACGTTGCCGTAGTACCAGGGCGCGGACGACGCGTCGGCGGGCTCCGACAGGCAGTCGAACACGGAGCGCACCGCGGCGGCGACGACGGGCCCGCGCGTCTGCACGCCGTCATGGTTCGCGGTGATCCACCCGAAGGACTGCTCCAGCTGGATGCCATTGGAGAACGCGCTGGCCGCGTTGACGAAGTTCTCGGGGCCGTCCCCGTCGAAGCAGTCGCCCCACTTGTAGGTGATGCGGGAGCCGTCATCGAAGGCGGAGTCGGGGAAGGCCATGCGGATGACCTCGGCCACGCCCCGGTGCATGGACTGCTCCTCGAGGTCCCCGTTCTGTCCGCCCACGCGCACGGCGATGGAGGACGCGCAGCTGGCGCCATGCGTGTGGAACGACACCGCGTACGGCATGCGCGTGCCCCCGGCCCCCGTGTGCAGCGACAAGGCAGGCCAGCTGTGCTGGAGGTTGGCGGAGGTGAGGTGGAAGCGGTCGAGCTCGTGATGGGTGCGCTGCGCGTTGTTGAAGCCCGCGCCCCACAGCGTCTCCCACGTCCGCGCGCCCGTGGCGGCGTCCATCGCCTGCAGCTGGGCCAGGGTGCCGTTCTCCATCAGGTGCGGCCAGGTGTAGAGGACCTTCGGCGCCGACTGGGGCTTGTAGAGCTCCACCAGCGAGTTGGCCGAGCCGCCCGTGACGACGGCCACCGACGGCGTCGTCAGCGCGGGCAGCGCCCAGTTCGCGCCCGCCGCGCAGCGTGGCGCCCCGGTAGATGAGCAGCTGCGTGCGTGGGGGAATCGGGTCGAGGATGCCGTCCCCGTTCAGGTCCTGGTTGGGCACCAGGCAGTTCTCGTGACGCGCCGAGGCAACGCCCCCGGTGGCCGGAATGGCGCTGTCACTGACGACCTGGATGTGGCTCGCGGCATAGACGACGGCGGCGCGTGACGCGTCCAGTGCCTCGGAGTTGTTGATGGGCTCGGAAACTTCGGGCCCCGCGCAACCCGCGAGGAAGACCAGGGGCCACCAGCGGAGTCGGGTCAGCTGCATGAGGTGCGTTCCTTTCGGAGGGCGGTTCGCACTCACCAACGACGCCTCGGCCGAATGTTCCCGGCTCACGGTATATTGCGTCATTTTCCCGCACCGGATGCCCTGTGGCATTTGAACCCGGGTCGCAAAAGCCCCTCCCGAAAAGCCCTCCCAAACCTTTCCTACATGTCAGGGGATGCAGACCTATTTACAGGCATGCATCGCGCGGTCGAGCATTGGGGCCCTCATGGCTGCCCACCGCCCTACCCCGACATCTTTCGACAGCCTTGCCTCACACGCTGGTTCCGTGAGGCTTCACAACCCATCGCGCCGAGCCGCGCTGCTGGCCCTGATGGGCTGCGCGTTGCTCGTGGCACTCCTGCACTCACCGACGGCGAATGCCGCGGAGGCAGGCGCTCCCGTCCAGTTGAAGGAAGGCTGGCGCTATCGCTGGGGAGACTCTCCTCCCGGAACGGATGGCATTCCGTTGTGGGCCCAGACGGCCAACGTCGCCGAGGACTGGCGCCCGGTGGAAGCGAACAAGCCGCCCCCGGGACGCGGGACGAACACGTTCCTGTGGCTGAGCATCCCGTTGCCGGAGGGCCCGTGGGCCGAGCCCGCGGTGATGCTGGGCGAGGTGACCAACGCCGTGGAGGCGTACGCCAACGGTCAGCGCATCTACGTGAGCGGCAAGCTGAACACGTCCGGCGCGGAGCTGTCCGACAACATGGCCTGGCACCTGGTGCCGGTGCCTCGCTCGGCGCTGGGGGGACACCTGCTGCTGCGCGTGCAGTCGAGCAACCCGAACATCGGCGTGGCGCAGGGCGCGCAGGTGGGCTCGCGCCACCAGCTGCTCGCGTTGGTGACGCGTGACGGCCAGGCGCCGTTCGTCATGGGCATGCTGCTGTTGTCGGTGGCGCTGGGCTCGGGCGGTGCGTTCCTGATGCACTGGCGGCGGCGGATGCTCGCGGGCCTGGCGGTCTTCTCCGCCAGCGGCGGCTTCGTGCTGCTGGGCCTGAGCGGCATGCCCAACGCGCTGTGGGACGCGCCAATCACCGCGACTCGCTTCACGGTGCTGGGCATCTTCCTGCTGGTGTCCGGCCTCATCGAGTTCGTGTCGGACGCCATCCTGGACAACCAGCGGCGGTGGTTCCGGCTGGGCGCCATGGGCTACACCGCGCTGTGCGTGGTGGCGGCGTTCACCGTCTTCATCGACCTGGGGACGGCGCAGCGCATCCTGGTGCCCTTCCTGCCCTTCTCCTTCACCATCCTGCTGGTGTGCTTCATCGTGGCGGCGACGGAGGCGTGGCGTGGCAACCCCGACGCGCGCATCTTCATGGGAGGCCTGGCGGGCCTGGTGTTGTTCCTGGCGCTCACGGTGCTGCCGGTCATCGGCGTGTTGAGCGTGTCGTTCGGCAATGTGTCGCACTGGGGCTATCTGGCGCTGACGCTGTCGCTGTTGGGCATCGTCGCGCGGCGCTCCATCGAGGTGGTGCGCTCGCTGGAGGCGCACACCCGTCAGCTGGAGGAGCGGCAGGCGGAGGTCCGAAACCTCGCCGAGCGCATGGGCACCGGCGCCGGGGAGCTGGCCACGGTGGTGCAGCAGCTGCGCTCCACGAGCGATCAGCAGACCGAGGGTGTCAGCCGTCAGGCCGCGGCGCTGCAGGAGGCGGAGCAGACGGTGAAGGAGATCCGCCGCTCGTCGCAGATGACGGCGGAGAAGGCCAGCTCGCTGGCGGCCTCCGCGGAGGGCGCCGAGCAGGTGGGCCGCGAGGGCAGCGCCGCGCTGGAGCGCACGCTGGGAGACCTGGCCGCCATCCGCAACGAGGTGTCGGAGATGGCGCGGCGCATCCTGGCGCTCGACGAGCGCACGCGCGAGGTGTCCGGCATCGTCGACTCGGTGAAGGACCTGGCGGACCAGTCCAACATGCTGGCCATCAACGCGGCCATCGAGGCGGCGCGCAGCGGGGAGAGTGGCCGGGGCTTCGGCGTGGTGGCGCGCGAGATGCGCGGCCTCGCCGACCAGTCCATCCGCGCCACGCACCGCATCCGCGAGGTGCTCAACGGCGTGAGCGCGAGCATGCGCGAGGCGGCCCAGTTCAGCGAGAAGGGCGACGAGCGCGTGCGGCAGAGCCTGGACGCGGTGCGCACCTCCAGCGCGCAGTTCCAGGAGCTGGCGGTGCTGATTGGCGACTCCAGCGCCAGCATGCGGCAGATCACCGCCGCGGTGAGCGCGCAGGACGCGGGCACCCAGCAGATGGCCCTGGCCATCCAGGAGCTGTCCGGCCAGATGCAGCGCACGCTGAAGACGGTGCAGGAGACCCAGGAGGCCACGCGCTCCGTGCAGTCGCTGGCGGAGAGCATGTCGGGCCTGGCCACCCAGTCACTCCGGACGGAGAGCGGCACACACGCCGCTCCGCACCGCTGAACGAGGTTCCTCTCACGCTGCGAGCCCATATGCCCACCCGTGCCACGCTGTCGGTCGTGTTGCTGCTCATCGGCGCCCTCGCCTGCGCTTGCGCGACGACGCAGGCGGCGGACGCCGACCCGCCTCCCCGGCCCAAGACGACGGTGCAGGTGGAGAGCCGCAAGACGGTGGACGTGAACCTCTACGCCCTCAACGGGGCGCGCAGGGTGCGGCTGGGCACGGTGCCGGGGATGTCCAGCCGCAGCTTCGTGCTGCCCCCGGACATGGTGGGCGTCACGGACCGCGTGCGCTTCGGCGTGGAGATCATCGGCACGTTCGGCGGCAAGAACATCGGCAGCGAGCGCCGCTTTGAGAGCGAGCAGGAGATCTCCGTCCAGCCGGGCGAGGAAGTCACCCTCACCCTCTACTGAGCGGACGGGCCCACCTCCCCATCCAGGGGGAGGTGGTGGCCGGCTAAGTAGGTCGCCAAATGTTCCTGAGCGAATCCGAGGCGGAGCGGGAACGGGCAAGGTCCCTGCATTTGTCTCGGAACTTGTGGCGACCTACTTAGCGTGGCGTGGGCGCCGGGCGGAACGACGCCAGGTCCTCCGCGGCCCCCCGCGTGGGCTGGGTGAGCGCCTGGACCCCGTCGAAGGGCAGCGCGGGCGCGGGCTCCAGCTGGCGCGGCGGGCCTTCCGGCGCGGCCAGGGCGGGCTCGGTGACGTCGAGGGTGAAGAAGCCCCCGTTGTTGTCCTCGTTGCCCTCGGCGACGGTGGCCTGCGGAAGCGATGGATGCAGGCCGTCTGGGTTCCGATGGCGGGGACGGTGGCCATGGGGCAACCCCCGCGTCAAGACAGACATCCGTCGCCCGGCCGTTCCAAAGCCAGACATCGGCAATCGGTGAACAAGGCTGGAACACGGACGTCCCCGGCCGGTATGACTGGGCCACGGGCGGCACGCGCACCACGTTCACCGTGGGACGCGCCATCACCCAGGCCACCGGCTGACACACGACGAAGTCCCATCGGCACGCGGGAGAATCCTCGACGTCGCACGGACGAGATGGACGGGCACAATCAGGCGGCTACAGTCCGCCCATGACTGTCCAGGCGATGAGCGTACTGCTGGAGGTGGACGACGGCGTCGCCACCCTCACGATGAACGATGCGGCCCGCCGCAACGCGATGACCCCCGAACTGGGAATCGCACTGCGCGAGCGCGTCGAGGAGCTGCGCGGACGTAGCGACGTGCGCGCCGTGCTCCTCACCGGCGCGGGCGGGACGTTCTCCGCCGGCGGAGACCTCCAGATGCTGGACCGCCTGCGCCAGGTCCCCTTCGAGGAGGCCCGCCTCTTCATGCTCGAGTTCTACTCGCGCTACCTCTGCCTGCTCGACCTGCCCGTGCCGACCATCGCCGCCGTCGAGGGCGCCGCCATCGGCGCGGGCCTCTGCGTGGCCCTCGCGTGCGACCTCGTCATCACCTCCGAGGACGCGAAGCTCGCGCTCAACTTCGTCCAGCTCGGCCTGCACCCCGGCATGGGCGCCACCTTCCTCGTCCCACTGCGCGCCGGCCCCCAGCGCGCCGCCGAGCTGCTGCTCACCGGCCGCCGCTTCGATGGCCGCGAGGCCGCCCGGCTCGGCCTCGCCCTCGAGGCCACTCCCGCGGACCAGACGCGGACCCGCGCCTCCACGCTCGCCCGCACCATCGCGGCCAACGCACCGCTCGCGACCCGAGGGCTCAAGCAACGGCTCGGCCTGGACCGCGCGGCCCTGCGCCGTGCGTTGGAGGAGGAGGCCCGGCTCCAGGCGGAGAGCTACGGCAGCGCGGACCTGGGCGAGGGACTCGCGGCCGCCGCGGCCCGCCGTCCTCCCGTCTTCCACGGGCGCTAGCCACAAGGAGCATGAGCACATGGCCCCCCTTCGATTGGAACGACACCTCCACGGCGTCCACGTCGTGCTGCACTGCGAGGACGACGCGGAGGAGCAGGCCGAGTGGGTGCTCGGTGTGCTCACCCGCCTCCCCCCAGGTGGGCTGCTCCCCGGCCGCACGCTGCGCTTCGGCTGGTCCAGCCTGCGACTCGACCCACGGGGCACCTCGCTCGTGGTGACCGAGCCCGACTTCGCCGGCAACCCGATGACGGACTGGCGAGACGACATCACCGTGACGCTGCGGGTCCAGGGCCGCATGCTCGAGACCACCCAGGCGGTGGGCTGCGATCCCCTCTTCCCCCGCTATGGCGACCGGGTCGACGCCCTGCCCGGCTGGGAGACCAGCTCGCGGCTCGCCGTCGCGCGCATCCGCGCCCCCGAGGCCACCGACTCCGGCTGGCTCATCATCCCTCCTGGCGCCGCCACCGGGCAGGAGCCTGAGTCCCTGCCGCTCTACGCCCTGCTCCATCGCCGCCCCGCCCTGCTGTCCGCGCTCGCGCTGCCCGTGGGCTGGGTCGCCGAGTTCGAGGACGACGCGCTCCTCGGCTACGGCCGGCCGAACTGAGAAGCCGTCACCGCCGTCAGGTCCGCTCGGGACGAAGCGTCGAGCGCCGCAACTCAAACTCAAGAGAATGACATCGTGACCAAGCTCAATCAGATCATCGCCGTCGAGAAGGGCGTCAAGAACCGCTCCCAGCAGGAGCTGACCCAGGCGCACCACGACCTGCAGAAGCCGCAGCTGCTCAACGGCATCTCCCGCACCTATCAGCCCCGGGACGAAGAGGGTGAGCGCTTCCCCCCCGAGTCCACGCGCGTGCAGGTGCGCACCGACGACGTGCTGAAGAAGACGAAGGAGATCCTCACCCGCCTCTTCGACGTCACCGCCACCAAGGACCTCACCAACTGTCGCGCCAAGGCCGACGTGAGCGTGGACGGCCGCGTCCTGCTCAAGGGCGTGCCCGCGACGTACCTGCTCTTCCTCGAGAAGCAGCTGGTGGACCTGCACACCTTCGTGAAGAAGCTGCCCACGCTGGACCCGTCGGAGTCCTGGATCCCAGACCCGGCGCAGGGCCTGTGGGCCACCGAGCCCGTGCAGACGGCGAAGACGAAGAAGGTCCCCCGCAACCACGTGAAGGCCGAGGCCACCGAGAAGCACCCCGCCCAGGTGGAGGTCTATTACGAGGACATCGTCGTCGGTTACTGGAAGACGGTGAAGTACTCGGGCGCCCTGCCGGCCGTCCGGGTCAATGAGCTGTTGGAGCGCGTGGAGAAGCTCCAGCAAGCGGTCAAGTTCGCGCGCGAGGAGGCCAACGCCGTCGCGGCGGAGGAGATGAAGGCCGGGGATGTTCTCCTCGGCTACCTCTTCAGCTAGGCTCGCGCACGCAGTCCTACGGAGTACAAACTCAAGCTCAGCAGCAAGTTGACGCCGAGCGTTCCCGGGTCGTCTTCCAGTGCAGGTTCGAACCCTGCCCCCGCCAACCCTGTGGCGGGGTAGCCCAAATGGTAGAGGCGAGCGACATAGCCCGGGCCCGCGAAGCACCCCAGTTTCAGACTCTCACTCCAGACTCAACATTCGCTGTCGTGGGTCCGATCAACCGTCTTCGCCCTTCTCCTCGAGATGCTGGTTCAATTCCAGCCCGCCGCTTGTTCCACCCTCGCGCGGCGGTCGTTCAATCGCAGGACACGAGGCCTCATCCTGAGGCGAAGACTTAAACGTGCGGACTCCAACATGGCAGCACCCCGGGCCCGGTCAGGAGGACACCCTGATCGGGCCCACTTCTTTTGGGAATCTTCCATTCCAGCTGTCACGCATCCGTCGCTGAGCGTGCACGGCGCGGCGCGCCAGGGCGCGTGGGGTTGCCCCTGACTCGCGGGCCGACTTCAATGCGGAGTCGATGCTGTTCGGAAGCAAGACGCCCCCCTCCCGTTCCCAGCTCGTCACCGACGCGGACCTCGCGCGCTCCAAGGGTCGGCTGAACAAGGCCATCTCCGGCTATCGCAAGGCGCTGGAGCTGGAGCCCAAGGACGCGGTGGTGCTGGGCAAGCTCGCGCCGCTGCTGGCGAAGACGAAGCAGTCGGAGGCCGCGCTGGAGAGCTTCCGCGCGGCGGCCCAGGCGCACCTGGACAAGGGCTTCGCCGACAAGGCGCTCGCGGTGTACGCGCAGGCGACGGAGCTGTTCCCTCGCGAGCTGGACCTGTGGCGCGAGGTGGCGCGGCTGCACGTGGAGAAGGGACATCGCGCGGAGGCGGTGAAGTCGCTGCTGCGCGGACGGCTCCAGTTCTCCCGGGCCTCGGAGCAAGGCAGCGCCATCGCGCTCCTGCGCGAGACGCTGGCGCTGGATGCGTCGCTGTTCGAGGTGAAGCTGGACCTGGCGCTCCAGCTCGCGCGCCAGAAGCAGCGGGACCAGGCGCTGGAGATGCTCTCGCCGCTCGAGGCCGAGGCGAAGGGCCCGCGCCAGGTGCGCAAGCTGCGATGGACGCAGGCCCAGGTGAGCCCGAGCGTGGGCGCCTACTTCGCGTGGCTGCGCGCGGTGCTGCGCGGCGGCTGAGGCGGGTCAGGAGGAGCGCGGGAGCTCGGCCTGGATGCTCCGCCACGCGAGCCTCGGGAGCCGGGAGCGAATCCACGCCGGGTCCAGCGCCGCGCCCGCCAGGTAGCGCCGACACGCCTCGTGACTGGGGCCGAGCAACACGACGTCCAGCTGCAGGGGCGTCCACACGGGCACCCCGTCCTCGGCGATGAAGCGCGCCGTGTGCTGGATGATGGGCCCGAGCAGCTCCATCTTGCGAGCCAGCAGCACCTCCGCGGCGCCCGCGCTCAGCTCCATCGCCATGGCCTGGTACATGAAGCGCCCCTCGTCCGGATGGGCCAGGACCCACTCCAGGTGCCCATCCACCAGCGCGAGCACCGCCTCCTCCGCCGTGGACGTGGCCAGCACGCGCTCCGTCTGATGCGAGAAGAGCCGCTCGAAGGTGCGCAGGAGCAGCGCCAGCGTCAGGTCCGGCAGCCCGTCGAACAGGTGGTAGACGCTGGAGGGGCTCGCCCCCGCGGCCTTGCGAATCTCCTCGATGCCCGTGCCGAGGACACCCCGCTCCGTGAAGCACTGCAACGCCGCGTCCAGCAGCTCGTCGCGTCGCTTCACCCCATCCCGTCGTGCTGGCCCCATGCGCCCCTACCCTATGTCCGGCCCTCCCCCGGGTCATCTGGAGCAACCCTCCAACTCCTCCGTCCCCGCCCGGGGAAGCGCGGGCACCGGGGCGAACGCTCGCCGAGGTCGTGAGCCCGGACGCGGTACAAAGGGCCCGTGCGCCTCCAGCCCCACCCCTTCACCCTACGGCAGCTCCAGTACGCCGTCGCCGTCGCGGACAGCCTGAGCTTCCGCAAGGCCGCCGCGCTCTGCCACGTCTCCCAGCCCTCACTGAGCGCGCAGCTCGCGCAACTCGAGGAGGCGCTCGGGGTCCGCCTCTTCGAGCGGGACAAGAAGCGCGTGCTGCCCACCGCCGCGGGCCAGCGCCTGGTGGAGCGCGCCCGCCGGCTGCTCCTGGAGGCGGACGACCTCCAGGAGGAGGCCCGGCGCGTGGGCAACCCGCTCGACGGCACGCTGCGCATCGGCATCATCCCCACCGTCTCGCCCTACCTGCTCCCCTCGCTCACGCCCGCGCTGCGCCGCCGCTTCGCGCGCCTGACGGTGGCGTGGGTGGAGGACAAGACGGAGGTCCTGACGCGCGAGCTGGAGGCGGGCACGCTGGACGCGGCGCTGCTCGCGCTGGAGGCGGACGTCGGCGACGTGGAGCGGGACATCATCGCCCGTGACGCGTTCTTCCTCGTCACGCCCAAGGGCCATCCGCTCGGCGCGAGGGACACGCCGGTGACCCCATCGGAGCTGCGCGACGCGAAGGTGCTCCTCTTGGACGAGGGCCACTGCCTGCGCGCCCAGGCCCTCGCGTTCTGCACCCGCGCCAGGACCCACGAGCAGGAGTTCCGCGCCACCAGCCTGTCGACGCTCGCGCAGATGGTGGCGGGCGGCGCGGGGGTCACCCTGCTGCCCGCGCTGGCCCTGCCGACGGAGAGCCGACGCGCGGACCTGGACATCCGCCCCATCGCCGCCCCCACGCCCCATCGCACGCTCGCGCTCGTCTGGCGGCGCAGCACCCCGCTCGCGAGCGCGCTGCGACAGCTGTCCGCCGTGCTCCGCGAGCACTACCCCGACACACCACCCGCCCGTCCCCGAGGCCCGGCGCGAGGCCGCTGAAGCCGCGTCGGCGTCAGAAGCTCCCCGCCATCCACGCGCCACCCAGGACGATGGAGAGCGTGGAGGCCACGCGGGGCACATGGGTGGCCACCTTCGCGGACACCCGCTTCGCGCGCGAGAAGGCGGCGATTCCCGCGGTGAGCGCGGACATGGCCAGGGTGCTTCCCACCGAGAAGCCTCCCAGGAAGAGGGCCTGCTCCACCCCCGTCCCCGCCACCGCGACGGGCAGGAGCAGCAGCAGCGCCGACGCGCCCGTCAGGCCGTGGACCAGCCCCACCGCGGCGATGCCCCGCGACTGCCGCGCCTCATCGCCCGTCCCCACGCGCCGCTTGAGCCCCCACACGCCCATGCCCAGAAGCGCCAGCCCCGCGATGCGCTCCGCCCACCGGTCGACGGACTCCAGATGCACCGCGGACAGGACGACCATCAGCAGCCCCGCCGCGACCAGGGTGCCGAGCCCATGGCCGAGCCCCCACAGCAACCCCACCCGCCAGGCCCCCTGACGCCGTCCGACGGACAGCGGCGCGAGGCTCAGCAGATGGTCCGGTCCCGCCAGCGCATGCAGCGCACCTGAACCAACACCCGCCAGCGCGATGAGAGGCATCGTCAAGGCTCCTTCCACCTTGCATGGAAAGATGCCCATCGCGCATGCCCCGTTCCAAGACATCGTTTGGATGAAGGTGATAGCCGGGGGCTATCACCCGCCAGCACGGCCGCCTACCCGCCCAGCACGGGACGCGGGGCCAGCGCCGGGGAAGAAACCTCGCGCCACCAGGGCGTCACCGTCTCGACGCGCGTGGGCTCGCTCGCGGCCCCCAACCGGGGCGTGAACAAGCGCACCTGCTGCTCCGAGGCCAGCCGGACGAGCGTCTCCGCGGGCTCGTCCCACGCGTGCAGCGCCAGGTTGAAGGTGCCCCAGTGCACCGGCATCAGCCGTCCACCGCCCAGCATGTCGTGGACCTTGAGCGCGTTCTCCGGCCCCAGGTGGATGCCACCCCAGCTCGGATGGAACGCGCCGACCTCCAGCATCACCAGGTCGAACGGGCCATGCAGCCGGCCCACCTCGCGGAACTCCTCCGTCAGCCCCGTGTCGCCGCTGAAGAAGAGCCGATGACGCTCCCCCTCCAACACCCACGAAGCCCACAGCGTCCGGTTCCGGTCCGCCAGCCCCCGTCCCGAGAAGTGCTGCGAGGGCGTGGCCGTGAAGGTCACCGGCCCCACCGGGTGCTTCTCCCACCAGTCCAGCTCGGTGATGAGCTCCGGCGCCACGCCGTAGGCCTCCAGGTGCATCCCCACGCCCAGCGCGGTGATGAACGGGACGCGCCGCTTCGCCAGCGCGGTGATGGTGGCGCGGCACAGGTGGTCGTAGTGGTCATGCGACACCAGCACCGCATCCAGCGCGGGGAGTGTCTCCAGTGACACCGGCACCGGGTGGAAGCGGCGAGGGCCCGCGAAGGACATGGGCGAGGCGCGCTCGCCGAAGACGGGGTCCGTGAGGATGCGCGCGCCGTCCAGCTCCAGCAGCATCGTGCTGTGCCCCAGCCACGTCACCCGCAGGCCGGAGTCGGGCCGCCGGGCCCACGCCTCGAGCGGGCTCTCCAGCGGGAGGACGCCGGGCGGCGTGCGCTGGGTGCCGCCGAAGAAGTACTCACCCAGCAGCGGGAGCGGATTGCCCTGGAGGCCGGGCCCCACGGGGGCGGTGTTGCGAAACCGGCCATCCTCGTACCGCCGCGAGGCGCGCATCTTCTCGAGCCTCGGGCCCGAAGGCCCACAATCCCGTCTGGAAGAACCCATGCGGCCTCTTCTAACGGGCGCCCCTGACTCTGGCCACCTCGCCAGCGGCCCGGACATCCACGCCGGCGCTCGCCTCCCCGCCCGCCGGGTGGCTCAGGGCGGAGGGGGGCGAGACGCCTCCTCCCGGGCCACGCGTGAGTGGCGCCGCCCGTAGCCGAAGTAGATGACCAGGCCCAGGCCCAGCCAGAGCACCAGCCGCAGCCACGTCTCCAGTCCCAACCCCAGCATCAGCGCGCCGCAGGTGAGGATGCCCAGGATGGGGACCGCGGGGACGAACGGCGTGCGGAACGGCCGGGGCAGGTCCGGCTGCGTGTAGCGCAGCACCAGGATGCCGGCGCAGACCACCATGAACGCGAACAGCGTGCCGATGGACACCAGGTGCCCCAACAGGCCGATGGGGAACAGCCCCGCGACCACCATGGCCACCACGCCCGTGATGAGCGTGGAGACGTAGGGCGTGCGGAAGCGCGGATGGATGCGGCCGAAGAAGTCCGGCAGCAGGCCGTCGCGCGCCATGGCGTAGAAGACGCGGGGCTGGCCCATCAACATCACCAGCACCACCGACGCGAGGCCCGCGATGGCGCCCAGGCCGACGATGGGACGAAGCCACGCCAGCGCGGGGCCGCCCTCGGAGATGGCCACATAGACGGGCTCGGCGACATCCAGCTCGTGGTACGGCGCCAGGCCCGTCATCACCCCCGCCATCAGGACGTAGAGCACGGTGCACACCACCAGCGAGCCGAGGATGCCCCTCGGCAAATCCCTCTTCGGGTTCTTCGTCTCCTGCGCGGCGGTGGAGACCGCGTCGAAGCCGATGTACGCGAAGAAGATGACGCCCGCGCCCGCCAGCACCCCGCTCCAGCCGAACTGACCGAACTCCCCCTGGTTGGGCGGGATGAAGGGCGTCCAGTGCTCGCGCTCGACGTGGAAGGCGCCGAAGACGATGACCAGCAGGACGATGGCCACCTTCACGAAGACGATGATGTTGTTGACGCGCGCGGACTCGTGGATGCCCACGACGAGCAGCGCGGTGAGCACCCCCACCAGCACCACCGCCGGCAGGTTGATGAGCGCCCCGGTGGCGTGCGGCACGAGCGAGCCGGGCGTCGTCCCGAAGGGCGCGTTGGCCAGGGCCGCGGGCAGCTCCCAGCCCACGTAGTCGCGCAGGAAGGCGGTGAAGTAACCGGACCACCCTACCGCCACCGCCGACGACGCGAAGAGGTACTCCAGCATCAAGTCCCAGCCGATGATCCACGCCACCAGCTCGCCCAGCGTCGCGTAGCCGTACGTGTACGCGCTGCCCGCGACGGGAATCATCGAGGCGAACTCCGCGTAGCACAGCCCGGCGAGCAGACAGCCGAAGCCCGCCAGCACGAAGGACAGGACGATGGCAGGGCCCGAGTGCTGCGCCGCCGCCGTCCCCGTCACCACGAAGATGCCGGCGCCGATGATGGCGCCGATGCCCAGCAACGTGAGCTGGAACCCATTGAGGGTGCGGTGCAGCTGCTGTCCCTCGCCGTCTTCACCCTGGAGCCTCGCCAGGCTCTTCTTCGACCAGATTCCCACGGCCGGCAGTCAACGCCGACTCACGAGCCTTCGGGAAGCGCGGAGGTCGGAGGGCGCCGCGCAACTGTCACCCGGCGAGCGAATCGCCTACCAGCGACGGTCCTCGCGGCGCTCACGGCGGTCCTCGCGACGCTCCGCCTTGTCCTCGCGCACCTCCTGGTAGCCCTCGCGAATCTCTCGCTCACCCAGGCGGATGAGCTCCTGGATGAGGTCGCGCTTGCGGTGCAGGGCCCCGCCGCTCCGACGCCCCTCCAGCTCCGCCAGGTCCTTCGCGATGGCCTGCCGCGAGCGCAGGGTGGCCAGCTCCGCCTTCACGTCCCGCTTGTCGTCGCGGGCATCGCGCCGGTCATCCCGGAGGTCGCGGCGCCCATCGGAGCGGCGGCCCCAGGCCGCATCGTCCCGGACCTCCCAGGCCTCCGCGCGGGCCTCGCGCTGACTGCGCTTCGCCTCCGAGCTCGCCGACGCCAGCTCGACGCGGCTCTCCTGCAGCTCCATGCGCATCAGCTGACGGAGGCGGAGCTCCACGGCGCGCATCTCACGTTCGTCGTTGCGGCTCCAGGCCCGGTCGAAGCGGCCGAGCACCGACTTCAGCTCCGCCACATCCAGGCGGTCATCCTTGAGCTCGCGCCGGTTCTCGTGCTGCTCGTGGTGGTTCTGGCCGCGCTCGGACGGATTCGCACGGAACTGCGCCTGGGCGCTGCCGGCGAAGAGGAGTCCAGCGAGCAGGGCGGAAGAGAAGGCGTTCATGGGGAGGGGTCCTCGGGAGCACGAAGCTCGCTTGCGTGTTCTGGGCTTTCCGACGCCCCTGGCCCCGATTTATTCGAGGCCACCCCGCTCCCCCTTGGCGCCGAGGTGGGATTCACGCCGACTACTGGGAGCCGACGGTGCAGTCCCCCGTCACGGTGGGGGCCGGAGCGCCGTTCACCGTGTTGCCGGTGAAGACGTTGTCCGACGCCAGCACCAGCTCCACCGCGCCGCTCCCCCGGTTGCAGACCACCACGCCCCCCATCCCCGCCTGGTTGTAGAGGAAGCGGTTGCGGCGGAGCGTGACGGCGCGCGTGCCCAGGTCCTCCAGGTAGATGGCCGCGCCAGGCCCTCGCGTCACGGTGTTGCGCTCGAAGAGGTTGTCCTCGAGGAGGTCGTTGTTCGGCTGGAAGTAGTGCAACGCGCCGCCGCCTCCCAGGTCATAGGTGCCCTGCGGATTGGGCCAGGTCAGGAACGGGCGCACGACGAGGGTGCTCCACTGGCTGCCCCGGAAGGCCACCAGGGTATTGCCGCGGAACGTGTTGCCGCGGACCACGGAGTTCTGACCGTGGGTGACGCACATCGCGCCGCCGCCCGCCATGGACGACGTGCCCGGCTGCGCGAAGCGGTCGATGTCGAACGTGCGGTTGTTCTCGAACACGGTGTTCTCCACGCGCGAGCCGTTGGTGAACATGAGGTCCAGCGCGCCGCACTTGGCCGCGGACTCGTTGTCCCGGAACAGGGAGTTCAGGATGGTCACCGGCCCCGGGTAGTAGGCCCACAGCGCGGCGCGCGTCCAATCCCGCTCGCCGTTGTAGTCGTTCTTGCGCACCCGCTCGAAGACCATGTGCTCGAACACGGGGTGCCCGTTGCCCACGGAGCCGGGGCCGTAGAAGTTCATGCCCCACCAGCCATACGGGTTGGTGGAGGTGAAGGTGACCTTCTTCTGCGCGGTGCCGCGCACCTGGATGCCGCCGTAGACGCGCAGCTCCACGCGCCCCTTGTGGTAGTTCATCACGTCGTCGATGGAGCTGTTCACGTCGGCCTGGGTCACCTCGGGGCGGCCCTTGAAGTCGATGACGACGCCCGGCTGGACCGTGAGGACCTGGCCCTTCGGAATCGTGACGACGCCCTGCGCATCGCCGATGACCTGATAGGGCGAGCCCGCCTCCGTCAGCGTCCCGGAGAGCGTCCCCGTGATGACGGTGCCCGCCTTCGGGCCCTTGGCCACGCCACGCGCGTGAGGGCGCGGTGGCGAGGAGGCCTCGGAGCGAGCGGGCACGGACAATGACAGGCACACGAGCACCCAATGAGCCATCGACAGCGGTCGCGACGGAGTCTTCATGAGGTGCGGGCAGGTAACACGGGCGGGAAGCACCCACCATCGCATGTCGGTCCGATGCGAGCCCGCTGCGCTCGCCGTCCATCCTGCACACCGGTACGCCGCGCGCTCATTCCCGCGAGCACTTCCCCGCCCCGCGGTCGGGATTCCCGAGCCGACGCGGCGAGTCGGTGGGAGGTCCGGGTGGACGGGAGGGGCCCTCTTCGCGCGCGCGAACAGCTTCGCTAGACTCCCGGCCACGATGGAGCTCGTGCTGTCGTTTCTCGCGGGCGCCTTGCGTCCGTGTGGGCCAGACGAGTCACACGCCCTGGCCCGGCGATTGGGGGAAGCCATGGTCCGCTGCCGAGAGGCGTGGCCGGAGATTGCATTGTCCGGCGACGTCTTCGCGAGGCACCTCGGCGAGCGCATCCCTCCCCGCCTCACACTGGCCGAAGGGCTGGACGCGTTGATGGTCGAGGACCTCTACCTCGCTCGCGCCTGTCTGGAGGGAGAGCGTCCCGCGCTCGAGTCCCTCCAGCGCGCCATCCTCCAGCCCGTCACCCGCGCCATCCGCCGCGTGGACCGCGCCGAGGCGTTCGCGGACGAGGTGCTCCAGCTCACGCGGATGCGGCTGCTCGTGGGCAGCACGCGGCAGGGGCCTCGACTGGCCGAGTACGAGGGGCGAGGCGCGCTGCGCCGCTGGGTGGAGGCCATCGCCGTGGGCATGGCCCTGTCCCTCAAGCGCGCGCCTGTCCGCGCCACCTCCCTGGACGATGCGCTCCTCGTCTCCGACCTGCGTGGCGCGGACCCCGAGCTCGCGCTCATCCAGCAGCGCTACCGGCCCGCCTTCCGCGCCGCGTTCGCGGAGGCCCTCGCCTTGTTGTCGCCTCGCGACAGGAACCTGCTGCGGCTGAGCCTGGTGCAGGGCCTGGGCGTGGAGTCGCTCGGGACGCTGCATCAGGTGCACGCCTCCACCGTCTCGCGGTGGCTGGCGCGGGCGCGGCAGGCGCTGCTCGAAGGCACTCGCGAAGGGCTCTGCCGGCGGCTGACGCTGGACACGGCGCAGCTCGACAGCCTCTTGCGGGTGATGGACGCGAGCCTCGCGGTGAGCCTGTCCTCGCTGCTCGCCGAAGGATGAGCGACATGGCGCCAGCTTCCGACACCGCGTGCCTGGATGACCCCCAGCTCCTCGACCTCGCGGACGGAGTGGCGTCGCGGGAGCTGCGGGCCCGGGCGGACACCCACCTGGACCGCTGCCCCGATTGCCAGGCACGGCTCGCGGGCTTCCTGCGCGCGCGTGCGCCGTCGACGCCGGACACACCAACGGATGCGCCACGGACGCCCACCACGTTGCTCGAGGCACCGCCGTCGTCACGACGGATGCCCTTGTCCGCGCTGGAGAGGGGCACGCTCCTGGGACGCTACGTGGTGCTGGAGCGAATCGGGGCCGGGGGCATGGGTGTCGTCTACGCGGCCTATGACCCGAGCATCGACCGACGCGTCGGGCTCAAGCTGGTCGCGGCCACGGACCAGGTGCTGAGCGAGGCCCGCGCCGCCGCGCGCACCCAGCATCCCTCCGTCGTCGCCGTGCACGACGTGGGTCGGGTCGACGACCGGGTCTTCATCGCGATGGAGCTGGTCGAGGGCGGCACGCTGCGCCAGCACCTGGCCAGCGCGCGTCCGGACTGGCGAGGGGTGACCCGCCTCTATCTGCAGGCGGGTCACGGGCTCGCCGCCGCGCACGCCGCCGGTGTCATCCACCGCGACTTCAAGCCCGACAACGTCCTGGTGGACCGGGCCGGCCGCGCGAAGGTGACGGACTTCGGGCTCGCGCGCCTCGCCGCGCCCATGGAGTCACTGCCCGCTCGCGCATCGACGGACATCGAACCGGCGCCGCACATCGCCTCCACGGCCGCGGCCGGCACTCCGGGCTACATCGCGCCGGAGGTGCTGGCGGGAGGACGGGTGGATGCGCGCTCGGACCAGTTCAGCTTCTGCGTCGCGCTGTTCGAGGGGCTGTCCGGTGTGAAGCCCGGTGCTCCGGAGGCACGCGAGGCCATCGCACGCGCCTCGGTCCCCCGCGCGCTGCTCGCCGTGGTGCAACGCGGGCTCTGCCCTGCTCCCACCGAGCGCTACCCGTCGATGGACGCGCTCCTCATGGCGCTGGAGCGCGCGGCCTTCCCCAGGACGTCGCGCTGGCTGGGAGCCGCGGGGGCGTTGGTGGGCCTGGCCGCGGTCCTCACCGCCATCCTCGTCACGCGAGGGCCCCGTCCGTGCACGGACAGCGCGTCGCGGCTCGTCGGTATCTGGGACGCGTCTCGCAAGGCGTCCCTGCGCGAAGCCTTCCTCGCCACGAAGGCTCCCGAGGCGGAGAGCGCGCACGCGGCCTTGAGTCAGTCCCTGGATGCGCAGGTCGGAGCGTGGACCGAGGCCCATCGCGACGCCTGCGAGGACACGCACGTCCGCCAGGAACAGTCCGAGGCGGCGATGGACCTGCGCATGAACTGCCTGGAGCGCGCCAGGCGTGAGCTGCGCGCCCTGGTGGACGTCCTGCGCACCGCCAACGCGAACGAGGTCTCCGGTGCGCCCCAGATGGCGCGGGGGCTGAGTGACGTCTCGAGCTGCGACGACGCGGAGGCGCTCGCGCGGCCGGTGCCGCCTCCCTCGAAGGGCCCCGACGTGGAGAAGGTGCGCGAGGCCTATGAGACGCTCGCGGACGCGAAGGCGCGCGACATCGCGGGGCGCTGGAGCGAGGTCCAGGCGCTCGCCGCCACGGTGGAGGCCGCGGCGCGCGCGGTGGGCTACAAGCCGCTGCTCGGCGAGGCGCTGCTCGCCCAGGGCCGCGTGAAGCTCCACGAGCGGGACGAGAAGGAGGCCGCGCGGCTCCTGCGCCAGGCGGTGCTGGCCTCCCAGGTGGGCCGCGACGACGACCGGGTCATCGAGGAGATGACGCTCCTGGTCCAGGTCGAGGGAGAGCTGGCCGAGCGCCCCGAGCACGCCGACCTGTGGCGCGACCTGGCGCAAGCCCAGCTGGAGCGCATCGGCGGCGACGAGCAGCTCGAGTCGAACCTCACCTTCGCCCACGGGCTGGTGCTCACCCGACAGGGCCGCCACGCGGAGGCCATCGTCCAGCTGGAGCGGTGCATCGCCATCCGCGAGCGGACGCAGGGAAAGGATGCGTATGTCCTCCTCGATGCCTTGCTCGCGCTCGGGACCGCGCAACGCGGCGTGGGACGCCTCGAGGAGGCCCTGGCCACGCAACAGCGCACCCGGACGCTGCTGGTGCGGCACGTGGGCGCCGAGCATCCCTTCGTCGCGATGACGCTCAACAACCTCGCGGGCACGCTCATCAAGCTGCGCCGGTACGACGAGGGACTCGCGACGTACGACGAGAGCATCCGCCTCTTCGAGCGCATCCACGGCCCGGGACAGCCGGCCAGCTACCTCATGAGCCTGCATGGGAACATCGGCGCGGTGGAGGCCTCGCGGGGGCGATATGAGCCGGCGCGCGTGGCGCTGGAGCGCGCCTGGGCGCTCGCCCGCGAGCATCGACCTCCGGGCCACCCGGACCGGGCCTTCGTCGCGGGGAACCTCGCGGTGGTCCTCGCGGGGCTCGGGAAGGTGGATGACGCACTCGCGCGCGTGGAGGCCATGCGCGCGGAGCTGGACGCCGCCCAAGCCGAGGGACGGCGCAGCCAGCGCCACGCCGACCTCCAGACGCGCATGGCGGAGATCTTCCTGAAGGTGCGTCGCTTCGAGCAGGCCGCCACCCAGGCCCGCGCGGCCGCCGCGCTCCTGGGCGAGCTGGGCGTGCACGACGAGCGCGCCACGCCGCTGTGCCGGCTGGCGATGGCCCTGCTGGGTTCGGGCCGACTCGTGGACGCGGAGCGCGTGGCCCGGGAGGCGGTGACGCTGCGAGAGCGCACCGGGTCCTCCCTGCCCGAGGACCTGGCGGAGGCGCGCTCCATCCTGGGACAGGTGCTGCTGGCGAAGGGAGACGCGGAGCAGGCCCGCGGCCTCCTCGACCAGGCCCTGGAGGACTGGGAGAAGGATGGGGCCAGCGCCTTCACGCTCGCCGAGACACGCTTCGCCCTCGCCCGGGCGCTGCGGCAAGCAGGCGTGGAACCGGAGCGGGCCCGGGCCCTGGCGCTCTCGGCCCGCGACGCCGTGGCGCCCGCCTCCGAGCCCCGGAGCCCGCGGCTGGAAGAGGTGGAGGCGTTCCTCGCGGGAGCCCCCCCTCCGCGCGCCGCGCCGGGTCGCGTAGACTTCGCGCCACGATGAACCGCGACGAAGCGAACCAGGCCCTCGAGCTCATCCGCCGGGTCGTCTCCCAGGCACGGGATGATTCGGCCCTCCAGAACTGGGGCGTCATCTGGATGCTCCATGGCTTCACCAACGCCGCGGGCTTCGCCGGCACGCAGTGGCTGTGGACCGGGGGCCACCGCACGCCCCAGGCCTACGTGGTGCTCTGGGCGCTGGTGCTCGGCTTCAACATCGTCACCATCTTCCTGCTCAAGCGCGGGCAGACGGCGGGCGCGCGCTCGTTCATCGAGCGGCAGATCTGGGCCATCTGGAGCACCTTCGTGGGCGGCATGGTGCTGGTGGCGATCTGCAACTGGCTGCTCGGTCTGGACCGGCTGTTCATGCCCGCCATGTCCTGCGTGTTGTTCGCCACGGCCTTCTCGATGATGGGCGCGCTGATGGGCCGCGTCTGGTTCGCGGTGGCCGCCTTCTTCGCGGCCATGGCGCTGGTGATGACCCGCCTGCCGGACCACGCCTACGGCCTGCTGGCGGGACTGTGGCTCGTGGTGCAGTGCGGAGGCGGGCTCGCGCTGCACCGGGCCCGACTGCGCAGGCTCGCGTCGCAGCGCCCCGAGGCGCGGCTGGTATGAAGCCGGAGTCGCTCGCCGCGCTGGTGGCCCTCGCGACCGAGCCCTGGGGGCTGGACGAGCAGGAGCTCCATGCACGCCTCTCGCTCGCGGGAGTGGAGGATCCAGGCTCCGCGCTGCGAGCCCTCTCGGGCGCCGGGCTGGTGCGACAGGAGCGACGCCGCTGGACACCGACGCCCTCCGGACACGAGGCGCTCAGACATGCCGAGGGCCTGCTCGCGGCGAGTCAGGACCCGAGCCCCAGCTCTCCGGACATGGAGGAGTGTCCGTCGGTGCCCTGGCTCACGCAGGTGCAGACGCACTGGGTGGAGGCCGTGTCGCTCAACTACGCCGTGGACCCGGAGCGGCTCGCGCGCATCCTGCCGGCGCCCCTGGTGCCCGAGCTGCACCGAGGCACGGCGTGGGTGCAGGTGCTGATGTCCTCGCTGCGCGACATGCGCCCCCAGGGGGTGTCTCCGCTGCTCGGCGTGTGCTTCTACCAGGTGAGCTACCGGGCCGCGGTGCGCTACCGCAACGCGCGGGGCGAGTGGCGGCGCGGCGGCTACTTCGTGCGCAGCGAGACGAATGATCCGGTGATGCGCCGGGTGGGCAACACGCTGGACGAGTTCCGCTTCCACGAGTTCGGCGAGGCCCAGATGGTGATGGCCCGCGAGGGCGAGCTGCTCACCCTGGCGGTGGACCCGGAGGCGCGCTTCGCCGGGGGGCGACTGGTGGCGGTGTTCGACACGCGCCCCAGGACCGAGCCTCCCGTCGGCAGCGTGTGGACGGGATTGGAGGACCTGCACGAGCCCCTGGTCGAGTGCTACGACGCGCTCGGTGTCTCCGGCGACTTCGTCTACGTGCTCACCATCGACCGTGCCCCGTGGAACGCGCGCTTCTGCACGCCCGTGGAGCTGTACTGTGAGTACTTCGAGGACGGTCCGCTCGCCCCGGGCGCGCGGCTGGACTCGGTGCTCCATCTCACCGAGTGCGCGTACCGCTGGCGGCCCCTGCGCCGGGAGCGTCACGCGCCATGACGGACAGCGCTGGAACGATGGCGGGGCCCGAGGTGTCCAAGCCGCGATGAGCCCTTCCCTCTTCCGAATCGTCAGCCTCCTGGGCATCCTCCTCGCGCTGGGCGCGCAGGCCAAGGACCGCGTCGCCACGGCGCGCCAGGGCCGCATGAAGGACGTCACCGCCCTCTTCGCCGCGGCGAAGACCCCGTGGCCCACCGAGCAGCTCTACGTGCGGGCCTTCAAGCACGAGCGCGAGCTGGAGGTCTGGGCGGGTCCGAAGGACGGGCCCCTGGTGAAGGTGCGGACCTATCCCTTCTGCGCCGCGTCCGGTGAGCTCGGCCCCAAGCGGAGGCTGGGAGACCTGCAGGTCCCCGAGGGCTTCTACACCATCGACCTCTTCAACCCGATGAGCAGCTACCACCTGTCCATGCGGGTCAGCTATCCGAACGCGGCGGACAAGCACCACAAGACGCCCGGTGTCTCGCTCGGCGGCGACATCTACGTGCACGGGGACTGCGTGAGCATCGGGTGCATCGCCATCGAGGACGGCCCCATCGAGGAGCTGTACCTGATGGCCCTCGACACGCGCGCGCACACGAAGAGGGACCCGATCATCCACATCTTCCCGCGCAGGCTCGACGCGGCGGGGATGACGGCGCTGGAGGCCCAGGCGGGGACGGACGCGAAGCTCCTCGCCCTCTGGCGGAGCCTCGCGCCCGCGTATACCGGGTTCGAGGAGAGCCGGCGGGTGCCGCGCACGAGCATCGACACGAAGACGGGCGAGTACCGCGTGGCGCCCGCCCCGAAGCCGCGCGCCGCGGGCCGCTGACGCCTACGGGTACAAGAAGCCCGCGGCCTGGGCATCCAAGCGGCTCAGCACCAGATCGCCCGCGATGCGTCCGCACCCGGGATAGTGCATCACCGAGGCAGGGTCCGGGTCCGTCAGCGGGCACGTGTTCGCCTGCCCCGGACACGTGGCGCTCGGCTCGTGCAGGAAGCCCAGCACGTGTCCCAACTCGTGCCGCAGCAGGCCCGCCAGCGTGTACGGCGCGATGGAGCCGAAGGCCGTGGTGTCGATGAGGACGTTGCGCGCCGAGCGAGCCGCGTTCGGGAAGAACGCCCGCGCGTAGTAGGCCGCGCCGTTGACGGGACGGACATCGAAGATGACCCCTGCCTGCGAGGCCGTGCACGCGCCGTCGAAGCTGGACGCGTGGATGAAGTCCACGTTGGCCGCCGCCTCCCACGCGGCCGCCGCCTGGTTCAACGCGTTCACCACCACCGCGTGCCTCGCACCGAACGCCGTGCTGACGCAGTAGCGCAGGTCGCGCGCCTCGGAGGGCGTCCACTTGACGATGACACCCTCGGGACAGCCCACCACGAGGCCCGGCCCCTCCGAAGGCTCCAGGTACGCCCGGAGCGCCGACGCGCCATCGAAGGCCAGGTCACCCTCGACGACGTACACCTCCGAGTCGGGCTCCCGGTACGCCTCGAGCCGCTGACTGGAGACCGTCGCTGTCTCCTCCGGCTCGGCTCCGGCGCACGACGTGACGAGGACCGCACCGCCTAGCAGCAGCACTCCCGTGAAGCAGATGGCACGCATGGACTCCCCCCTTCGAGGGAGACACTAGCCCATCCGGGGACGCGGGCGCGGCCCGCGCTACTTGCCGCGCACCAGCACGATGTCCACGCGGCGGTTCAGCTCACGGCCGCGAGGAATCAGGTTGGGCGCCTTGGGACGGGTGTCCCCCAGGCCCGCGGTCTCGATGCGCGTGGGATTCAGCCCCTCGCGCACCAGCGCGTCCGCCAGGGCCTTCGCACGCGCCTCGGAGAGCGCCTGCCGGGCCGTCGCGGGCGCCTCGCGGTTGTCCGTGTGCCCCTCCAGCCGCAGCTTCAGCGACTCGTCCCGCACCAGCATGTCCACCAGCAGCGCGATGTCACCCGTGGACCCCTTGCGCGGCGCGGCTTGCTTCTCCGCGAAGCGCGGCGGCTTGGGCAGCTCCACCCGCTCGTTCTTCACGCTGGCCTGCGCCGTCTTCTTCGCCGGCGCCTTCGTCAGCGTGAAGGACACCGTGGCCTCGCGCTCGCGGGTCACCTTCACCTGACGCGTCTGGGCCAGGAAGCCCTTGGCGAGCACGTCCACGGTGTACTCACCCGGCGGCAGCATCACCGGCACGGGCTTCTTCGCGCTCTTCTCGAGGATGACCTGCCGCGGCGCGCCCTTGCCCCGGACATACGCCGTGGCCTCCACCGGCTTCTTGCCCGACAGCACCTTCAACAGCAGCTTGCCCGGCGCCACCGGCCCCAGCTCCGGCGTCGCCACGGGGGGCGGCGCCATCGCGAGCGGCTGGGTCGTGGGCGGCGGCGTCACGGGCGGAGGCGGCAGCGGCAGCGTCACCGGCGCCCGGGCCACCACGGCGGGCGTGCCCGCGTCCTCCACCAGCGAGGCGTCCGCGAGCTGCGCGGTCATCTCCGCCGACACGTCATGGTTGAGCTTCAGCTTGAGGCGGGGGTCCGGCGCGGTGGGGTTGATGCCGGGGAGCACCCGCACCTTCATGCGCAGGCCCTTCTGCGCCTGGAACGTGACGGACGCCGTCATCTTCCAGAGGAAGCCGCTCTCCTCGCTGAAGAGGTTCCACGTGTCGTTGTTGGTGTAGGTGACGCGCGACACCAGCGTGTACGAGCCCTCGTCCACCTTGAGCGCCGCGAGCCGGTGGACACCGGGACCGCTGAGGACGTCCAGGCCGGGGACCGCCAGCGGCTGGCCATTGAGGATGAAGTCCACCTCGAGGAGCTTGTAGGCCCGCGCGCCGCCGGCGCCGGGCAGGCCCTCGTAGGTGATGACGATTTCGGGCGGAGGCGTCTTGACCAGCGCCTGGAGCTGACGGTCCAGGTCTTCGCGGGCGCGCTGCTCGACGGAGGAGGGCTCGGCCGCGCGCGCCGTGGCGCTCGCGAGAGCCAGGATGCCGAGCCACAGTGCTTGGACGGAAGAGGAAGCCACGGGGGTCCACAGCATCGCACAACCTGGGCCCTCCGCGAGTTGTCAGCCGGGCAAGCTGACCACCAGACGACCGTCAGGCCCCCTCCCCTCCCAGACCGCGCTATCCTCACTCCATGTCCAAGGCCAGGCGCTACCGCTGCACCGCGTGCGAGCACATCTATGACCCCGCTCTGGGCGACCCCGACACCGGCATCCCCCCGGGGACGGCCTTCGAAGACCTCCCGGACGACTGGATGTGCCCGGATTGCATGTCTCCGAAGTCCTCCTTCGAACCCCTGGACGACTGAGCCACGGGGGGCTACTCCTCGGCGCCGGAGACTCCTCGAAAAGGCCGTGAGATGACCGACTTTCAGTTCCAGGAAATGCTTCCGCTGGGCAAGGACGAGACGCCCTACCGCCTGCTCACGAAGGACTACGTCACGCCCATCGAGGCCGCCGGGCGTTCCTTCATCCAGGTGGCGCCGGAGGCCATCTCCCTGTTGACGCGCGAGGCGATGCGCGACATCGCCCACCTGCTGCGTCCCGGGCACCTGGGCCAGCTCTCGAACATCCTGAAGGACCCCGAGGCGTCCTCGAATGATCGCTTCGTGGCGCTGGAGCTCCTGAAGAACGCGAACATCGCCGCTGGTGGCGTGCTGCCGTCCTGCCAGGACACGGGCACCGCCATCGTCATGGGCAAGAAGGGCCAGCACGTCCTCACGGACGGGCGCGACGAGGAGGCCATCTCCCGGGGCGTGTTCGACACGTACCGCACGTCCAACCTGCGCTACTCGCAGATGGCGCCGCTGGACATGTACAAGGAGGTCAACACCGGCAACAACCTGCCCGCGCAGATCGAGCTCTACGCGACGGCGGGTGACGCCTACAAGTTCCTGTTCATGGCCAAGGGTGGCGGCTCGGCGAACAAGAGCTACCTGTACCAGGAGACCAAGGCGGTCCTGAACCCGCAGAGCCTGCTGGCGTTCCTGGACGCGAAGATCCGCTCGCTGGGCACGGCGGCGTGTCCGCCGTACCACCTGGCCATCGTGGTGGGCGGCACGTCCGCGGAGTTCGCGCTGAAGACGGCGAAGTACGCCTCCGCGCGGTACCTGGACACGCTGCCCACGGAGGGCAACGCGCTGGGCCGGGGCTTCCGCGACGTGGAGCTGGAGCAGAAGGTGCTGGAGCTGACGCAGCGCATGGGCATCGGCGCGCAGTTCGGCGGCAAGTACTTCTGCCACGACGTGCGGGTCATCCGCCTGCCGCGTCATGGCGCCTCGTGTCCGGTGGCCATCGCGGTGTCGTGCTCGGCGGACCGGCAGATCCTCGGGAAGATCACCCGGGACGGCGTCTACCTGGAGCAGCTGGAGGCGGACCCGGCGAAGTACCTGCCGGAGACGACGGAGTCGGACCTGGGCGGCGAGGTGGTGAAGCTGGACCTGAACCGGCCGATGAGCGAGCTGCGGGCGGAGCTGTCGCGCTACCCCATCAAGACGCGCCTGTCGCTGTCGGGGCCGATGGTGGTGGCGCGCGACATCGCGCACGCGAAGCTCAAGGAGCGGTTGGATCGCGGCGAGGGCATGCCGCAGTACCTGAAGGACCGGATGGTGTACTACGCGGGTCCGGCGAAGACGCCGGAGGGCTATGCGTCCGGCTCGTTCGGTCCGACGACGGCGGGTCGCATGGACGCGTACGTGGACCAGTTCCAGGCGGAGGGTGGCAGCTTCGTGATGTTGGCGAAGGGCAACCGCTCGCAGGCCGTGACGGACGCGTGCAAGAAGCACGGCGGCTTCTACCTGGGCTCCATCGGTGGTCCCGCGGCGCGACTGGCCAAGGACTGCATCACGAAGGTGGAGGTCCTCGAGTACGAGGAGCTGGGCATGGAGGCCGTGTGGAAGATCGAGGTCGTCGACTTCCCGGCGTTCATCGTGGTGGATGACAAGGGCAACGACTTCTTCGCCAACATCAACAAGCCCACGGCGAAGAAGGGCTGAGTCACATCGCGCCGGCGTCTGGCGGGTTCAACGTCAGACGTCCGGCAGCGAGGGCGACACCGGCGCGGCCTTCTTCTTGGGGATGAGGTTGCGCCGGGGGCCCTTGAGGGCCACGCCCAGCAGCATGCTGGCGGGCAGCAACATGCCCAGGCCTTGCGTGAGGTTCTCCGGAGGACGCACCACGGCGCCCAACACCAGCGCGGAGAACAACAGACCACAGACGAGCCGAAGCAGGATGGGGCTCACGGAGCGAGACCTCGGGGACGAGAGTTCCCCAGCCTAAACATCCGCGAGCCCCTGTCCACCCGGCCCCGGCACGCCCTCACGTCCACGCCCCACCGTCCAGGTCGGACCGTGGGGCATGGGAGCGCACTACCAGATCTTCACGCGCTTCTCGGGGGCGAGGTACGCGGCGTCGCCTTCCTTCACGCCGAACGCCTCGTAGAACTCCGTCATGTTCCGCAGCACGCCGTTGACGCGGTACTGCGGCGGCGAGTGCGGATCCGTCAGCAGCATCTGGCGCATCGCATCGTCACGGTACAGCCCGCGCCAGATCTGCCCCCAGCCGAGGAAGAAGCGCTGCGGGCCCGTGAAGCCGGCGATGGAGGGCGCCTCCTTGCCCTGCAGCGACAGCGTGTAGGCCTTGTACGCCACCGCCAGGCCGCTCAGGTCGCCGATGTTCTCGCCCAGCGTCAGCTCGCCGTTGACCTTCATGGCCTCCAGCGGGCTGAAGCCCGAGTACTGCTCCACCAGCACCGCCGTGCGCTGCTTGAAGCCCGCCTGGTCCTGCTCCGTCCACCAGTTGCGCAGGTTGCCGTCACCGTCGGAGCGGCTGCCCTGGTCGTCGAAGCCGTGGCTGAACTCGTGGCCGATGACCGCGCCGATGGCGCCGTAGTTCGTCGCGTCGTCCGCGTCCGGGTTGAAGAACGGCGGCTGGAGGATGGCGGCCGGGAAGACGATCTCGTTCATCGTGGAGCTGTAGTAGGCATTCACCGTCTGCGGCGTCATGCCCCACTCCTGACGGTCGATGGGCTTGCCCAGCTTGCTCACCATGTACGCGTGGTCGAACACCTCGCTGCGGCGCACGTTGGCCACCAGCTCCCCGGGGACGATCTTCAGGCGCGAGTAGTCACGCCACTTGTCCGGGTAGCCGATCTTCACGTTGAACTTGGACAGCTTCGCCTGGGCCTGCGCCTTCGTCTCGGCGCTCATCCAGTCCAGCCCGTCGATGCCCTGACGGAACGCCTCGCGCAGGTTCGCCACCAACTCCTGCATCCGCTGCTTGGAGGCCGGCGAGAAGTGCCGCTCCACGTAGAGCTGGCCCACGGCCTCGCCCAGCGAGCCCTCCACCGCCGTCACCGCGCGCTTCCAACGCGGACGGTTCTCCTGCAGGCCCTGCAGCGTCTTGCCGTAGAACTCGAAGGACGCCTGCTCGAAGGCGGACGACAGCATCGGCGCACGGCCGGACAGCACCTTGTACGTCAGGTACTGCTTGAGCACGGGCAGCGGCGTGGCCTCTACCGTCTGCGCCAGCGCCTGGAGGAAGTCGGGCTGACGGACGATGACACCGGGCGTCTTCTGCGCGCCGGTGGCCTTCAGGAAGCGCGCCCACGAGAAGCCGGGCGTCAGCGCGTCCAGCTCCTGGACCGTCTTCAGGTTGTAGGTGGCCTCGCGGTCCCGGTTCTTCACCCGGTCCCAGCTCTTCTCGGCCAGCTTCGCCTCGAGCGCGAAGATGTCCTCGGTCGCCTTCTTCGCGTCCTTCTCACCCGCCAGCGTGAGCAGCTTCTCGATGTACGTCAGGTACGCGGCGCGGATGTCGACGAAGCGCTGCTCCGTCTTCGTGTAGTAGTCGCGGTCCGGCAGCCCCAGGCCGCTCTGGCTGACCTGCGCGATGTAGCGCGTGGCCTGCTTCTGGTCCTGGCCCACGTACATGACAAACGGCGTCTGCAGGCCGTTGCGCTGCATCTCCGCGAACAGCTCCGGCAGGCCCGCCTTGCTCTTGAGCGCCTTGACGCGCGAGAGCTCCGAAGCCACGGGCTTGAGGCCCAGCTTCTCGATGCGCGCGGTGTCCATGAAGCTGTTGTAGAGGTCGCCCACCTTCTGCGGCGTGGAGCCCGCGGGGCGCTTCTTCGCGGCGGCGGCCTCCTCGATGATGGCGCGCATCGCCAGCTCGGACTTGTCCGCCAGCTCGATGAACGTGCCGTAGCGAGCGCGGTCCGCGGGGATGGGCGTGGTCTTCAGCCAGGTGCCGTTGACGAACTGGTAGAAGTCGTCCTGCGGCCGGACGGCGCGATCCAGGTTCTTCAGCTCCACGCCCAGCCGGCGCACGGCCTCCTCGGAGACCTCCTCGACGACGGGCGCCGCGGCGGGAGCCTCGGCCACGGCGGCGGGTGCCGCGGGAGCGGCGGCGGGGGCCTCGGCCACGGGAGGCGCTTCGGCGGCGGGCGCGGCCTCGACGGCCGGAGGCGTCTCGGCGGTGGGCGCGGGCTGGGGCGCGCTGGCGCAGCCAGTCAGGAGAAGGGTGCCGAGGGCGCTGCTGGCCCAGGCTCGGTGGGCAATGAACTTCTTGGGGCTCATGAGGCTCCGGGAGAATTGGGGGACGCCGGAATCTGCCGGACCCGAAGGGCCGGCGTCCATCCAGGCAGACGGGAAAAACACACGGGCGGCCACCCTATTCCTCGGGTCGTGCCATCCGGGCCATTCCCCTCTTTCCTGGCTCTCACGCAGGTCTCCGTCAGAGCAGACCCGCGAGCCCCTCGCGGGTCGCTCCGAGCGTGAGAGCCCGCGCGCTGACCGTGCTCCCGTGAGGCGACGGCGTCAGGGCCCGCCGACTTGAGCCCGTCCGACGCATCCACGGCGTCCAGAGCGCCCCTCCACGACGGCGCCTGGCCCTGTGGCGGTCCGCCTCGAGGACAAGCGCCAAGCACCGACGACCCCGGGCACTTCACGACGAACCCGTCAGTCGGGTTCGCCGCCTGGTCCGCCACGGCGCACCTGGTCTCGACGCCCTCCGAGCCGTTCCGGAGAGCTCGCCCCTCGGTCCACCACGGCGACCAGGGGGCGCTGCCCACCGCCCCCACGACGACGAGCCCTCCATCAGGGCTCGCCTCGGGGTCGATGCGTCAGCGCTGACCCATCACGGGCGCCGGAACGGGCGCGGCGGGAGTCGTGGGGGCCGGCGTCGCGGGCGGAGCCGGCGTCACCGCGACGTCCTGGGACAGGGCATCCAGGTCGTGGAAGCCCTTCGAGGCCACGTCCCCACCGCGGAACACGGCCCAGCCCTGCAGGTTGCGCTGATAGGTCCGCGTCATCTGCCACAGCTGGAGGCCGCTGTTCGCGACGTAGAGATACAGCGCGCGCTTCGGGTTCCACGGGTTGGGCAGCGCCATCGCGATGCCGTCATCCGGGCGGCCATAGGTCTTCCCCTGCCAGCGGAAGAAGCGCCGCCCCAGTTCCACCGGGAGCTTCTTCTCGGACGCCAGCCGCGCGAGCAGCGCGTTGTCCTCCGCGCCACCGAAGAGGACCAGGTCCCGGTCCGCGAGCTGCGCGTCCGTCACCTCGGCGTCCGGCGCGATGGGGACCAGCCGCTCGGTGAACACATCCGCGAGCACCTCGCGGTAGCCCAGCGCCAGCGTGCGCATGGACTCCGTCTGGCGCGCGGTGCCGTGCACCAGCAGCAGCCGCTCCCACGCGTCCGTCTGGTTGCCCAGCACCTGGAAGCGCTCACGCACCACGGGCACATCGTTGCCCGCGTTGAACACCACGCGCACCGGCGCCTCGGCCGTCTTCAGGACGAAGGTCTCGTTCGCGGCGGCCTTCACCTCGATGCGCTCCAGCGTGGAGCCCTTCGCGGTGCGCACCTCCACCAGCGTGACGAAGTGCCAGGGCTTGGGGCCCGGCTGCTCCACCTTCAGCGTCACCTCGTAGCCGTCCTTCACCTGCGCCGCGCTCGCCTTGAAGCGAGGCTGCGGCAGGCCCGTGCGATCCAGCCACTGACCGACGAAGGCGCTCACGTCCTTGCCCGATGCCTCCTGCGCCAGACGCTTGAAGTCCGCGGTGGTGATGTCCTTGTTCGCGTACTTCGCGTGCACGGCGTTCATCACCTTGCTGAAGCCCTCGTTGCCCACGAGCAGGCGGAGCTGGTGCAGCGCGAAGGTGCCCTTGACCCGAGGCACCAGGTACGTGCCGTAGCGCCCGTACTCCGTCTTCGCGGTGGCCGGCGCGACATCCGCCTCGCGCGAGGTGGTGAAGAGGAAGCGGTCATTGAGGTCCGCGAGCACGTCGCGCTGCGCCTCGAACGCCTTGTCCTGCTTGCCCTCCTGCCCGGAGACGTCCTTGAGCAGCTTCCAGTACGCGGCGGTGCCGCTGACCAGCCAGTTCTCGCCATCCGTCGCGGGGAAGAGCGTGTTGGACCACAGGAGCTTCTCGTCGAAGCCGACGGCGTCCTTCACGCGGGAGAAGTCACGCTTGAGGGCCTGCGGTTCCTCGGGCGCCTTCCACGTCTTCTGGGCCTGCTTGAGCTTGGCGGAGACGTAGAGCGGGCTGAACGTCGTGTAGCCCAGGGACAGGTGCGGCGTGGCGCCGGGCAGGTCCGGCATGAAGCGGCTGCCGATCATCTTCTCGCGCAGCGTCGTCTTCCCGTAGTGGGCCAGGAACATCATCTTCTCGGCCATCTCGGACGTGGTGATCTTCCCATCGCACGCGTGGGGCCGGTTGATGGGGCTGGAGGCCAGCATGCGGATGGCCGAGTCCAGGTCGAAGCCCTTCTTGCCATGCTGCTGGTAGTACTCCCAGAAGGCGATGTCGCGGTTCCACGTGTTGAAGGCCAGGTCCGCGGGGGCGTTGTCCGGGTTGGAGACGGACTCCTTGCGGACCTCCAGGTCACGGTTGTTGTTGTTCGCCCAGATGAAGTCCTTGAGGTTGCCCGGCGTGTCGGCGGCGTTGCCCTTGCTGCCGGTGCGCCACAGACGCGTCTTCTTCGTGCCGAGCAACAGGCACGCGCCCTCGTCCGTCTTCGTGTCCGCGAGCGTCCAGTCGTTGGTGTACAGGCCGTTGTTCTGGTCCTTCATGATGCGCGCGACGTCGTCGATGGAGGACGCGTACTGCGCGGCCTTGCGGATGCGGTTGCTCTGCGGCGTGCCGTTCGGGTCGAACGGCGTCTGGCCCACCGTCGTCTCGCCGATGACGATGCCGGCTGCGTTGATGAACCAGTCCGCGCCGCTGTGGATGCCGCCCGGGAAGGTCTGCATCACGAAGCGGTGGCCGCGCGTGGGCTGCACGTCCAGCACCACGTCCCAGTGGACGCCCGTGTAGCCGTTCCACATGAAGATCTGCCCCATGATGGCGCGGCCATCCTTGGTGGCGGACCTGGTGGCGACGAAGGACGAGCAGTGGTCACCCTTCCCTCCGCGCTCGGCCTCGTCCTCGGCCTTGAGGAAGGTGCGGCCGGACAGCGAGGTGGAGGTGGCGCGGTTGGCCTCCTCGAGCTGGCCCGCGTCCACGGCGGTGTTGAGCGTGACGATGTCGATGAGGTCCAGCGGGCGGTCCTTGAACTTCGCCCCGGCCTTGTTCGCGCCGTCGGCGATGCCCTTCATCTCCTCCAGGTACTCGGGGTCGAACTTGCGCAGGAAGAGCGAGTCCGCGAGCAGCCGCTGGTGGCTCCAGCCCTTCGCCGGGTCGGCCTTGTCCTTCTGGACGCCGAGCTTCTCCATGTAGCGGACGATCTCCTGCGGCACGAGCTCACCGAACTGGTGGCCGCGCTCGTACGGGTCGCCCTCGATGTGGACGTAGATCCACCCGCCGTCGTCGTAGCGGAAGCCCTTGCCCGCCCATCTCACGGACTCCAGCGGCACGTACGCGTTGATGTCCTCCACGGGCTCGACGCGCACGTCGTCGTACCAGACGGAGCCGGTGGCCTTGCCGTTGCGGCCCAGATGGAGCTGCACGCGGTCCGTGGCCTGGGTGGCGAAGAAGACGACGGAGGCGCGGCCCCCCGCGTCCGCGCTGGTGGCGGGCGTGCAGTTGGTGAAGGGGAAGCTCTTCATCGAGACGCACGCGCCGTGGGGCGTGGGATAACGCGCGAGCGGGTCCGCCTGGACGTCCTTGGTGCGAATCCACGCGCTCAGCCGGTAGAGCTGGCCGACCTGGAGCTTCAGCTCGCCGGACTCGACGGTGGTCTCTCCGCCGCCCTGCGGGCTCTCGATGAGCAGGCCGCGCGAGCCCTCCGCCTTGCTCGCGCCGCTCGAGGACACCTTGCCCGAGCCCCGGGCCGTCCAGAACGCGGGCACGGACGAGGCGCCGCCCGCGGTCTCGAAGCCTCCGTTGGGGACGGTGGTGGAGTTGACGGACGCGGCGGCCACGGCGGGGGCGGCCGTGAGCAGGCTCGTGGAGAGCACGAGCGCGCCGAGGAGCTTCGTCGTCGGACAGGAGTCGGTCATGGCGTTCCCATCCCGAGCCTGCGGGGGCTTGAAGCTCGGGGAGTCGGGGCGCATGACACTGCCGTGCGCCCCGAGCGTCAACCCTTCCCGTCCGCCGCCTCACATTGACGCGAGGCGCCTTCCCGCCCGCCGGATGTGCGCTGCCCTGCTCGCTTCAGCGCAGCAAGCGGCCCGACACGCCGAGCACGCTCCGCGCCGCCCGTCGCACGGCGTCCACGCGGCGGGAGTCCACCCAGGGCGGCTCCACGGGCGCGTCCCAGTTGAAGTCGCGCAGCCGGGGCAGGAAGCCCTGCTTCACGCAGCCCTCCAGGCTGAACACGTGCAGGTCGTGCGTCCACCGCACCGCCAGTCGCAGGTCTCTCGACAGCTCGGTCCAATCCAGCGGAGCTGACGCGAGCAGCCCCGGCAGCTCCACGCCGCCGCCCGTGCTGCCCACGGCGATGGAGGTGGAGCCGGGCGCGTAGCTCCACAGCAGCGCGGGGCCCTGGGGGCGCACGAAGCTGGTGTAGAGCATCAGCACCTCGCGGTCCGTGGGCACGTCGAGCATGCCCGCCACGCGGCGCAGGACGGAGGAGCGCGCCTGTCGCTCGTCGACGATGAAGGGGAACTGGTACGTGTCCACCTTGTGGCCATCCGCGCGGATGCGCTCGACGAGCGCGCGGTAGCCGGCCTTGGCGTCGCGCGAGCGGCCTCCGCGCAGGATGAGGCGCGACAGCATTCCCGGGAGGCTTCTCAGGGGCGCGCGGGCCCAGCGGCGCAGCTCCTCGATGTCGGGCTCGATGTCCAGGCCCACGCTCGCCCACTTGAGGTCGTGCTGGGCGGACCAGGTGCGGAAGGCCTCGTAGCGCGCGCGGGCCTGCACGATGTTGCCGGCGTGGAACCAGTAGCCCAGCTCGGGAGGGAGCAGGAGCCACGCGGTGACGGGGATGCCCTCGCGGTTGAGTCGGCGGACGACCTGGGCGCGCTCGCCGGTCAGGTCCACGAGCCCCAGGCTCACGCCCGCGCGCATCTCGCGCAGGTCCTCGAGGACGCCTTCAGTGTCGAACAGTTCGCCGAGCGGGCCCGGTGCCAGCTCACAGAAGAACGTCAGGAAGTGGGGTTTCATGGCAGCCTCGCGCCTCCTCACACGCGTACCCCATTAGGGGTGCACAAATCGGCGGAGAGCAACCATGGAATTCCATCGCGGCCGGATGTTCGACCACGTGCACCTGCGCACCCGTGACCTGGAGGCAAGTCGGCGGTTCTATCAGGCCATCCTGGGAGTGCTGGGCATCCCCATCGGCGCGCACGGGCCGGGGCACTTCTTCGCGGACGAGCTGTTCGTGTCGCCGGTGGACCCGGGCGCGACGAAGACCTCCAGCGTGCACCTGGCCTTCCAGGCGAAGGACCGCGAGACGGTGCACCGCATCTACGAGGCGGCGCTGGCGGCGGGCGGGAAGGACAACGGCGCGCCGGGTGAGCGGCCGTACCACCCGGGGTACTACGCGGCGTTCATGCTGGACCCGGATGGGAACAACATCGAGGCCGTGTTCCACGGTCCCTCGAAGCGCTCGGCCGATTCGGTGGTCGTCACGGCGTAGGCAGGGAACGCGCGCGACCCGCTCCGGGAGACACCGAAGCGGGTCGAGGCGCGAGGAGTCAGTAGGACCAGGGGAAGCGCTTGAAGTCGCGCTTGCGCTTCTGGACGAAGGCGTCGCGGCCTTCCTGGGCTTCGTCGGTGCCGTAGGCCAGGCGGGTGGCCTCGCCGGCGAAGAGCTGCTGGCCGACCATTCCGTCATCGGGCAGGTTGAAGGCGTACTTGAGCATCTTGATGGCGGTGGGGCTCTTGGTGTTGATCTCCGCAGCCCACTCGAGGGCGAAGTCCTCGAGCTTCTCGTGGGGGACCACGGCGTTGACCATGCCCATCTGGAAGGCTTCCTGGGCGGAGTAGTTGGCGCCGACGAAGAAGATCTCCCGGGCGCGCTTCTGGCCGATCTGTCGGGCGAGCAGCGCGGAGCCGTAGCCGCCGTCGAAGCTGGCGACGTCCGCGTCGGTCTGCTTGAAGACGGCGTGTTCCTGGCTGGCGATGGTCATGTCGCAGACGACATGGAGGCTGTGCCCGCCGCCGACGGCCCAGCCGGGGACGACGGCGATGACGGCCTTGGGGAGGAAGCGGATCTGCCGCTGGACCTCGAGGATGTGGAGGCGGCCGAGGCGGGCGGGGTCGGACTCGCCCTCTTCGCCTTCGTACTTGTAGCCGTCCTTGCCGCGGATGCGCTGGTCACCGCCGGAGCAGAAGGCCCAGCCGCCGTCCTTGGGGGACGGGCCGTTGCCGGTGATGAGGACGCAGCCGACGTCGGTCATGAAGCGGGTGGCCTCGAGGGCGCGGGACAGCTCGTCGACGGTGCGGGGGCGGAAGGCGTTGCGCACCTCGGGGCGGTTGAACGCGATGCGGACGGTGCCCTGGTCCACCGCGCGGTGGAAGGTGATGTCCTTGAACTTGGGGCCCTCGACGGGCTTCCAGCGGGCCGGATTGAAGATGGCCGAGACCATGGGTGCTCACTCGGGAGAAAGGGTGGAACCGGCGCGGACCCTACGCCGGCCCGCCGGGAGCGTCCATCGTGGAGCACACCCGTCTCACGCGTCACGAGATTGCGGGGTCGTCATGGTCGAGCTGACGTCCACCGAGCGATTCCAGGACGGCGAGTACTTCGGTCAAGAGCGTCAGGTCGAACCCGGTCGTCAGAGAGATTCCGTAGGACTTGAGGAAGAGTGAGACGCCATGTCCGGGCCCCAGAAGCATGGGGGCCTCGAGTGAGTGGCTCACGGGGAACTCATAGGCGCGCTCACTGGGCCGTCGCTCGGGAACAATGCCCGTGACCTCCTCGAACCGCGCTTCGACCTGCTCAGGGGTCGGCGGCGTCCCGGTGAAATAGAAGCGCCATCTCACCCGGCGAGGCGCCGGGGAATTGACGAGCGCCCTCCGGCCTCCGAACTCCTCCAGGATGCGAAAGAGGAGCGCATCGTCGGGCGACTCGGAATCCCACTCGGGCTCCAACGCGCCCTCATGACGGAGAAGCGAGAACCCACTCAGTCCCCCGTTGGGCTTCCCCATGCCAACCCAGAAACCCGGCGGAGTCTCGATGAGGTCGACGGGCGTTCCCAACCGCGCCGCCACCAGGTCCCGAAGCGTCTCGAACGAGGGAGCAGGGCCCTCGAAGGCGACATGATAGATGCAGTATCCCATCTTCCGCGAGCCTCCAGCCACCAACGAAGCCATCATGAAGCGCCCCGGGGCGCTCGCACAGCGGCACGAAGCCCTCTCGTCCCCGGGAAATCGAACGAGCGACTCACGGCAGCCTGGTTCGAAACCTGACGACGCCCTCTCTGCTGCACACCTGCAGGGACAGATGCCGCTGCCAGTTTCCTCCCAGAGACCCGGGACCGGAGGGCTAGTCCCAATCGCATACCCAGTGATCAGCCCTCCACACTCGGTGTTTTTCACATCGCCTTCGAATTCGACCTATTTATCCTCCGCGCACCCCAGAGACGACTCCAGGCGCCTCCCACCCGGATTGACGTTGGACAAAGCCTGTCTTTGGGCCCTCAACCCACAAACACAGGAGTGCCAGGTATGTCTTCATACAAGGTGCAGAACCAATGGGGCGGCTCGTCGGCTCCTTGGAATCCGGGTGGCACGTGGACGATTGGTGGTCGGGAGAAGCAGAACGTCGTCGCCATGAAGGTCTCCTCCAGTGATGGAGGAAAGACGCTGACGGGCTCCATGACCTACAGCGGAGAGGGCCCCATCGGCTTCCGCGCCACCCTCACCAGTCCGAACAACTACGCCGTCGAGAACCAGTGGGGCGGGCCGACCGCCCCGTGGAATCCAGGCGGCACCTTCGTCCTCGGCTCGCGCCAGGGGCAGAACGTCATCAACCTGGACCTGACCTCGCCCAACGGCGGCCAATCCCTCACGGGGACCATGACCTACAACGGCGAAGGGCCCATCGGCTTCCGCGGCGACCAGGGCTGACCGCCAGCTATCGCAGGAGCCCTCGCAGCGCGGATGGCGGGACCTCGTTGAACTTGCGGAACGTCCGCGAGAAATGGGCCTGGTCGGCGAAGCCCGTGCAGAACGCCACATCCGTCAAGGTCAGCTCCGGCTCACCGAGCAGCGCATGCGCGGCCTCGACCCGCGTGCGCTGCAGGGTGGCGGAGAACGTCGTCCCCTCGGACTGCAGGGCTCGCTGAAGTCCTCGGCGGGAGAGGATGAGTCGCTGCGCGCACTCCTCCAAGGTCCATGGATGCAGCAGGTCCACGCTCATCAGCTTCTGGAGCCGGTCCCGGACCGACCGCGACTCCTCGCCTGGAGCTGGACTCTCGCGAACAGGAACGTCCCGCGGTGACTTCCAGGCGAAGGTCGCCACATCGGTCTTCGCCGGTAGCACCTTGGGGCCCCGCCCTCCATGGATGACGACGGAGCGTCCTTCCGTCGACGCGAGCGACACGGTGAGCCCCGTGAAGCCCGCGGACTCCAAGACGGCGATCAGCACGCCCCAGATGAACAGGTCATTGACCGCGCGAATCCTGCCCCCATCAATGGCCACGTGCTGGAGGGTCATCCGCGTGAGGCTCACGTCGCGCTCGACGAACCGGGTGCGGTGACGCGAGTGCAGGAACCGCTCGAGCGTCTGCCACCGCTCCATGGTGTGCCAGGGAGTCGCCCCGGCCCCGAGCGCACGCAGGACCGGATGTGCGGACAGGGTCCGAAGCGTGAGTCCCAGTTCCAGCACCGGGCGCCAGCCATGCGCGTCCAGGACGGCCTGGAGGATGGCGACCTTGTCGCGCCCACCCGTGGCGATCTCCGGGAAGGAGCGCGCCACCGTGGCCTCGAGCACCCGGCGCAAGGCCGGGCTCGTCATGACGCCTTGGTCCTCCATGGTCCGCGAGCCCTCGTCAGCGGGTGGCCTTCTCCGTCCCGCCGGATTCTTGCGCACAACGGCCCCCGTTGCGCCAATCACCGAGCGCCGCCAGGAAGCTCGCATTGAAGTCCGCCCCGGAGAACGGGTTCTGGCTCGTCACCAGGTTGCAATCGCGCACGGCCCGCGAGCGGCCGGGGAAAGCCGTCTCATGGAGGTAGCCCGCGTCATCGAGCTGGTCGCCGATGCCACGAACCTCCGCGCGCGCCCCCATGACGAAGGTCTCGATGTACCACTCCTCGAATCCCGACACCGAGGTGACGCGTCGCCCCGCGAAGGGGCTCGCATCCGGAGGCAGTCGCGAGAGCAGCGCCGGGGCGTGGCAGACGAGTCCCACGGGCCGACCCGAGGCGCCGAAGTCGATCAACAGCCCGTGCAGCTCCGCATCGTGGAGCAGGTCCACCATGACGCCCTGCCCTCCTGGCACGAGGAGCGCCTGGAATTCCTCCGCACGGCCCCGGACGTCGGAGATGGAGACCGGCGCATCCAATCGAGTCACCATCGCCTTGGCCGCCTCGAGCGCCTCGGGGTGCTCCTTCCAGTACTTCGGGTCCATCCCCTCCGGGTCGAACGAAGGAACACGGCCACCGGGAGTCGCGAGCACGACCTGATATCCCGCGTCGACGAGCACCTTGTAGGGTTCGTAGAACTCGTTCAGGAAGACGCCCGTCTGACGAACACTCCCATCCGCGAGCTTCTGCTCGGAGGCCGCCGAGAGGACCATGAGCACGGCGCCCGGAGCACGGACCTCCGCCGGAGCAAGGGGCTCCGAGGGAAAGACCACGGCCCGGGTCGGAGATGAAGCACAACCCCAGCAACCCACCAGACTCGTCAGCGCGACGAGCACGAGCCGC